>NZ_JBNDKE010000001.1:5535000-7070866 GCF_050435365.1 Pseudomonas sp. BT76 TE3572 | reverse complement strand
ATTGCTGAAAAATACTTCACTGGTGTCGTTAATCACCCTGTCAGACCTGAGCTTCAGGGCTCGTCAATTGGATCAGGCAACTTTCGAGACTCTGGAAATTTTCAGCCTGGCGCTGGTGATGTACTTCGTCTTGGCGCAGGCGATCAACATCGGCATGCGTCACATTGAGCGCCATCTGGCTCGCGGGCGGATGCGTGGAGGTCTGTCATGACACTGTTCGATTGGACCTATGCCTGGCAAATCCTCCCCGATTTACTGCGCGCTTCCCTTAACACCGTGGGGATTACCCTGGTCGGCTTCCTGATTGCCATTGTGCTGGGGCTGTTCCTGGCTATCGGTCGAAGGAGCCGCAGAGTCTGGCTGTCGTGGCCGACCACCGCCGTGATCGAGTTCATTCGCAGTACGCCGCTGCTAATCCAGGTGTATTTCCTTTACTACGTGCTGCCCAATTACGGTGTCAGCATGACCGCCATGCAAGTGGGGATTCTCGGCATAGGCCTGCATTACGCCTGTTACATCGCCGAGGTATATCGCGGCGGCCTCGATGCGGTGCCACGCGCACAATGGGAAGCAGTCACAGCGCTGAACATCGCGCCGTACAGCGCTTATCGCAACATCATCCTGCCCCAGGCCCTGCGGCCGATTTTGCCGCCATTGGGCAACTACCTGGTGGCGATGCTCAAGGACACGCCGGTGCTGTCGGCGATTACCGTGGTGGAAATCATGCAACAGGCCAAGAACATCGGCTCCGAAAACTTCCGCTATTTGGAGCCGATCACCATGGTCGGCCTGTTTTTCCTCGCCCTAAGCATCGCTTTGGCTTATCTGGTACGGCGCCTTGAAGTGCGCCTGGAGCTACGCTAATGACTACTCCACTGTCGACATCCGGTGACCTTTCACGGCACAGCAACCCGACCCCGCTGCATCCGCAGGAGGCCACGGCCATGCAGGAAACCAAACCGGTAAAACCGATCGTCAGCTTCCAGGACGTCACCAAGAGCTACGGCAACTTTACCGTGCTCGATCATTTGAATCTGGACGTCACACCGGGTGAGAAAGTCGCGATCATCGGCCCCAGCGGCTCCGGCAAATCCACACTGCTGCGGGTACTGATGACACTCGAAGGCATCGATGACGGACTGATCCGCATTGAAGACGACTTGCTGACCCACATGCCCAATCGCAACGGTGTATTGGTGCCCGCCAATGACCGGCACATCCGCCGAGTGCGCGGCAAGATCGGCATGGTGTTCCAGAGTTTTAACCTGTTCCCTCACATGACAGCGTTGCAAAACGTTATCGAAGCGCCGGTGCAGGTGCTCGGTATGAAACCGGTCGAAGCCCGTGAACGTGCAGCAGACTTGCTGGAACTCGTGGGTCTGGGCAACAAGCTCGGGCATTACCCGTCGCAGCTGTCCGGTGGTCAGCAACAACGGGTGGCGATCGCCCGGGCACTGGCCATGCGCCCGAAAGTCATGCTGTTCGACGAAGTGACCTCCGCGCTCGACCCGGAACTGTGCGGCGAAGTACTCAACGTGATCCGCAAGCTCGGCACCGAACACAACCTGACCATGTTGATGGTGACGCATCAAATGGGGTTCGCCCGGGAATTCGCTGATCGTGTGTGCTTTTTCTACAAAGGGCAGATTCACGAGCAGGGCACCCCGGCGCAAATCTTCGAACACCCGCAACAGGAACGCACGTGCGCGTTTCTCAGTGCGGTGAAAGAAGCCAACTAGGCAAAGTTCACCGGCCCTGGCCGCCACTCGGGTCGATTACGGGTTGGGATCTCTGTTCATCGTCCCGCCGGGGGAATTGGTAAAGTGGTCTGATTCAGGAGCGTTGTAATGACCGATACCCCCTTACAGAGAATGACGCCTGCCTCAACAACGGCATCTTTATACGACGAAGCCCTGATTATTCAGGGCTTCGTCGTTTCTGGGGTTTGGAACAACCTGCCAGCCTGCACCCTGGATGAAGTATTGCTTTTCGACCAGCAGCCAATTTTTCGGATGCTAAATTGCTCTGCACTCCTGCAGTCCGATTAAGACGCAGAGGCCGCAGGAGAAAGGGACAAAAGTAATGATCTTGATCTCGTCTCAACAAGCCCAACGACGATCCCACGGCCGTGCGACTCGAGTTAACTGACTGGCGGCAGGATAGAAACGAGCGACAGCGATGATTCAACCGACCGTTCCTCTTCACTTCGCGAGCGAATGCTCTAACACAATCTCTAATGGGTGGCGCAATTGCATGTTGGCAAAGCGCTTCACCTGACTGCGACAGGAGTATCCCGTTGCCAACGCCTCGCTCTCTTTTTCCAGCTTGCCTGACCAGGACTGCTCAAAAATGGTCCGTGAGCTGCCGTGGTTACGTGCTTCATGGCCAAAGGTTCCGGACATGCCGCAGCAGCCGGTCGCCTCAGTCGTCAGCTCGAGCCCAATCCGCGCAAACACCGCCTCCCATTGCGAAGTACTGGCCGGGACATTGGTTTTCTCGGTGCAGTGCGCCAACAAACGGAAGGTCCCGGTCGCGGGATGCGGGTTTTGCGGCAACGCATTGACCAGCCATTCCTGAGGCAGCAATACCTTCGGGCAATCGTTGAGCCCTGGTACTTTTTGATATTCCTGGCGGTAGACCAGCGTCATCGCCGGGTCCAGCCCCACCAGTGGTACACCGCAGTCGGCGAGCGCCTTGAGCTGATTGCCGTTGCGGATCGCCGCCTTGGCGAAGGCGCCGAGAAAGCCCTGCACGTGCAAAGGTTTGCCGTTGGCGCTATAGGGCGCAAGAAACACCCGATAACCCAACTGATGCGCCAACTGGATAAAGCTCGCCAGCAACGGCGTTTCGAAGTAACGGGTGAAGGCGTCCTGCACCAACACCACGCTGCGCTCACGTTGTGCCACGGTCAGTTCACGCAGGGCTGGCACGCTGGCGACCGCGACCTTGCAGCGGGTCAACGTGGCCTGCAAGTCATGACGGTGGATCAGCGGGCTGTCGAGCATGCCGACCTGCCGCTCAAGCAGGCGACTCACCCATTTCGAGCCCATCACCGCGTTGTACAGACCCGGCGCGTAAGCCATGTAAGGGATGGTGAATTCCAGCGAGCCGATCAGGTAGTCACGCAGCGGACGTTGATAGCGACCGTGGTACAGCTGCAGAAAACGCGAACGGAACTCCGGGACGTTGACCTTGACCGGGCATTGTCCCGCGCAGGATTTACAGGCCAGGCAGCCCGCCATCGCGTCATAGACTTCATGGGAAAAATCCGCCTCGCCACGCGAGCGCGCCAGGTTATTGCTTAACCGCGCCGGCAACCCTCTCCACCATGACATCTTGTCGCGGGCTGCCTGCAATACGTCAATGTTGGCCGCGCCTTGCAGCCGCAACCATTCGCGAATCAGCGACGCCCTGCCCTTCGGCGAGTGTTGGCGCTCACGGGTGGCTTTCCACGACGGACACATCGCATCATTGGGGTCGTAGTTGTAGCAGGCGCCATTACCGTTGCAATGCATAGCGGTGCCGAAGCTTTGCCAGACGCGCTCGTCGATCTGCCGATCCAGATCACCGCGCAGCGTCACTTCGTTGACCTTGAGCAAGCTTTGGGCAGCATCCGGCGGTGTACAGATCTTCCCGGGGTTGAGCTGATTGTGCGGGTCGAACGCGCCCTTGAGCGATTGCAACGCCGGGTACAAATCGCCAAAAAACCCAGGGACGTATTCCGAACGCAAACCCTTGCCGTGCTCGCCCCATAGCAACCCGCCGTAACGCCGGGTCAACTCGGCCACGGCGTCGGAAATCGGCTTGACCAGCGCGGCCTGGATCGGGTCTTTCATGTCCAGCGCCGGACGCACGTGCAACACACCGGCATCGACGTGACCGAACATGCCGTAGCTCAGGCCATAACTATCGAGCAGTGCACGAAACTCCGTGATGTAGTCAGCCAGCTTCTCCGGCGGCACGGCGGTGTCTTCAACGAAGGGCTGCGGGCGAACCTCGCCTTCGACGCTGCCCAACAGCCCGACCGAGCGTTTGCGCATGACGTAGACGCGGGTCACGGCTTCAGTGCCTTCCGCCAATGTGTGGCCCAGCCGCTCAATCGTCGAGTCGGCCTGCAGATGCGCTACGAACGACGCCACGCGAGCGTTCACTTGCACTACGTCGTCACCGCTGAACTCCACCAGATTGATGCCCAGTGTCGGACGTTCGGCGTTCGTCGGGAAATACTCGGCGACGCTATGCCAGACGATGTCTTTCATCGCCAGCAGCAACACCCTGGAGTCCACGGTTTCGATGGACAACGGCTTGTGCGCCAGCAACGCATCGGCGTCACGTAGCGCATCCATGAAGCTGCCGTAACGTACGTTCACCAGCACCGAATATCTGGGAATCGGCAGCACGTTGAGCTTGGCTTCGACAATGTAGCCCAATGACCCTTCCGCACCGCACAACACACTGTTGAGGTTGAAACGCCCTTGCTCGTCGCGCAGGTGTGCCAGGTCGTAACCAGTCAGGCAGCGGTTGAGTTTGGGGAACACCGACTCGATCAGGTCAGCCTGGGTTTCCTGAATATTGCGCGCCACCCGGTACACCTCACCGATACGGCCGGACTGCGCGCAAGCCGCCTCCAGCTCCGCGTCGGACAGCGGATGGCTGTGCAGGCGCTCACCGCCGAGCAGCACACTGTGCAATTCCAGAACGTGATCACGGGTCTTGCCATAGGTGCAACTGCCCTGGCCGCTGGCGTCGGTGTTGATCATGCCGCCGACGGTGGCACGGTTGGACGTCGACAGCTCCGGCGCGAAGAACAGCCCGTGAGGCTTGAGCGCAGCATTGAGCTGGTCCTTGACCACGCCCGCCTGTACCCGCACCCAGCGCTCGGCGACGTTGATTTCGAGGATGGTGTTCATGTGCCGCGACAGGTCGACCACGATGCCATCGGTCAATGACTGCCCGTTGGTGCCGGTGCCACCACCGCGCGGGGTCAGCTTGATCTGGCGAAAGCGTGGCTCGGCCATCAAAGTCGCGATGCGCGCGATGTCATCCGCATCCAAGGGGAACACCGCCGCTTGCGGTAGCCGCTGGTAAATCGAGTTGTCGGTCGCCAACACGGTGCGGGTGGCATAGTCAGCGCTGAGCTGGCCGCGAAAGCCGCTGGCACGCAGGGCTTGAAGAAATTCCGGGTACTGTGCCGCGAGTGCAACGGTGGGCAACTGAGCGATCATCGCAGGCTGTTCTCTTGTCGGTCTAATCACGGGAAAACTCAAAACACTTGTCGCCTGAGCATTAATCGGTCAGCCTCAGGTCGTCGGCTGCACCAATGATCCTGCAGACTGTGGCGCCAGACAAACGGATAATCCTGCCGCTATCGATGACTTTTACGAATGAATTACCGTCACCTCACCCCTTCGATGTCGTTGCTGCTGGCCTTTGAAGCCGCCGCTCGCCATGAAAGCTATACCCGCGCCGCGCTGGAACTGTCATTGACCCAAAGCGCCGTGAGCCGGCAAGTCCAGGCGCTGGAACAGCAACTGGGCCTGACGCTGTTTCGCCGTGAAGGTCGGCAAGTGCAACTGACCGATGTCGGTCGTCTTTATCAGCGGGAAATGAGCGAAGCGCTCGGACGCATCCGCAGCGCCACGTTGCAGGCCATGGCATATCAATCAGGCAGCGGCACGTTGCGCCTGGCCACCTTGCCGACCTTCGGCTCGAAGTGGTTATTGCCGCGCCTGCATGATTTCTACAAAACCCATCCCGGCATGCTGGTGCACATCAATTCCCGGATCGATACCATCGACTTTGAAACCAGCGGGATCGATGCCGCGATCGTCGTCGGCAATGCCAACCTGCCGGGCCTGATCAGCCATCGCCTGCACACCGAAGAATTGATGGTGATCATTTCACCGCAAGCGGCCGAAGCCCATGACGCCTGGCCCCCGGAACGCATCGGTGGCCAGACGCTGCTCAATGTCGCGAGCAACGCCAACGTCTGGGGCGAGTGGTTCAGCCACCACGGCCTGCCCCATCGGATGATGCGGCTGGGGCCGAGTTTCGAACTCACCTCGCACTTGATCCAGGCGGTCAGGGCCGGCATCGGCATCGGTCTGGTACCGCGTATTCTGGTGGCCGACGAGCTGGCCAACAGCGAACTGATCAGCCTCGATCAGCCCTTTGCCAGCCAGCGCAGCTACTACCTGGCCTATCCGCCGCGCAACGAAATGCTGCCATCACTCGTGGCGTTTCGTACCTGGTTGCTGGAACAGATCTGACGACTAGCGCCCAAGGAACGCGTAGCCGAAACCAACCACCTTGGCGTCTTCGCCGTAGCCGCCCAGGAACGAAACACCGACCGGCAGGTTGCCCTCGATGATGCCTGCCGGAACGGTGATCTCGGGAAATCCCGTGGCCGAGGCAATGTACGACGACGCGTAGGTATCGCCGGACTTGCACACGTAACTGTCATCGGTCACACCGTGCACCACCGAAGCCGGGCAGTTGATGGTCGCGAAGAACAGGCTGTCGGCTTTGTTCTGCTTCATGATGCTCATCAACTGCGCGCGCAACTGTGGAATCCTCCGGGAGAGGATGGAGATGTACTGCGGCGAATCGGTGCTTGTGGCACTCGCTAGCGTTTCGAGTCCAGCCAGGCGTGCCGGGTTCATCCCGTGCGCAGCGTTTTGCGCCTGATTTTGCCTGGCCAGGTCGAGAAACTGCGCAAGCGTTCGCGGTTGGTTCGGATCGAGGGTGGCGAGATAGCGTTCGAATTGCGGCTTGAATTCGCTCTCTCCCACTGGGCCAAGCACGTCGCTCCATAGGGTTTCAAAGGCTTTTGGCAATTCGATGGAGACGACATGCGCACCGCGTTTGCCGAGCGTTTCCTGCGCCGCTTTGAAGACCGCATCCACCTCCGGATTCGCCCCCTTGAAATTGGTGACCACCCCAATGGTCTTGCCTTGCAGCGAGGAACGGCTCAGTGCCGGCTCGAACTGCATTTTGTCTGCAGCAAGGTCGAGGGTCGCCGGATCGCTTTTGTCCTGGCCCTTGATCGCATCGAGCACAATGGCCTGATCCAGCACGCTGTTGGTAATGACGCCTGCGGTATCGAACGCGAGCGACAGCGGAATGATGCCGCTACGACTGATCAGCCCCAGCGAAGGTCGAAAACCCACCGTGCCGGTGACGCTGGCCGGTGCCCGGATCGAGCCGCTCGTGTCCGACCCCAGCGCGAAGGGTGCAAACGCCGCCGCCACTGCGGCGGCAGAACCGCTGCTGGAGCCGGAAGCATCACGCTTGGTGTTTCTCGGATTCAGCGTCTGGCCGCCAAACGAGCTGTAGCCAAACCAGCCAAAAGACGCCGCCAGTTCCGACAGGTTGGCTTTGCCGAGCAGAATGGCTTGCCCGTCGATCAGCTTCTTGACGGTGAAGGCATCCTGGCTTGGCACCGACGAACGCAGCACGAAGGAACCACCGGAGGTGACCATACCAGCGGTGTCGAAATTGTCCTTCACCACGAACGGAATGCCGGCCAGCGGTGCGTATTTGGCAGTGGGGTTTTTCGCCCGCTCAGCATCCCACTTGCGAGCCTGATCGATCGCCTGCTCATTGACGGTCACCAGTGCATTGATGTTTTGGCCCTGGTGATTGTTGGCCTTAATGTTATTCAAGTAATGCTGGACCAGTTGCTCGGAACTGAGGGTCCCGGCATTCAATGCATGGCGCATATCGGCGAGACTCATGCGGTCGATACCGTCATCCGCCTGGGCACTTGTCGCCAGAAGCAAAAACGAGTACGCCACGAATTTTTTATTCAGCTGCATGGGTAATTCCCCTAATAAGTACAGACGAACGGAATGAGCTCACGCCCCAAGCGATTGGGTTGAGCGTCACAACTAAGCAGGATAAAAAGAGGCCAGCTATATGCAGCTGGCCCGGACAGTCATGATCAAACCGGGTGACGTCAACGCCACCGCGAATTAACTACAGCAACTGACTCTTTTGCAGAAATTCCTTGGACACGCTTTCGATGGATTCACGGCCGACATCGACCCGGGAATTGAGGCCCGCGATGGTGTCGTCATCCAGCTTGGACGACAGGGCGTTGAGCAACTCGCCGATCTTCGGATTCTCTTTAAACACCTCAGTGCGAATCACTGGGGTCAGCGCGTAGCTGGGGAAGAAGCCTTTATCGTCTTTGAGCACCACAAAGCCGAAGGCCGGAATCCGCCCATCCGTCGACAGGACCAAAGCCAGATCAACCTGCCCGTCCCTGAGCGCCTGATAGGTCAGCCCGCCATCCATGCGGATGATGTTCTTGCGCTCAAACTCAAACTTGTATGTCTCTTGCAAGGGACGCAGGCCATCAGGCCGGGAAAAGAATTCAGCATTGGAGGCGAATTTATAGGACTTGCCTGTTTCGATTTTCTTGGCAAGATCGCTGATCGAGGCGATTCCATCCTTCTCTGCCTCTTCCTTGCGCATGGCAAAGGCGTAGGTGTTGTTGGCCCTGGAAGGGTTCAACCAGGTGATGCCTTTCTGCGCATCAAGCTCGCTGATTTTCTTGTACGTTTCGTCAGCGTTGAGCTTGTCCGTGACTTTATTGTAAGTAATCAGCGAAGTGCCGGTGTATTCCCAATACACATCGACCTGACCATTCTCTTGCGCCGCGCGCAATACGGAAGAACCCAGGTCCGGGCGTTTATCGACACTGTAGCCATTTGCGCGCAGGAGTTGAGCGGTCATTTCGGCAACCAATTGCTGCTCGGTAAACTTCTTGCCGCCGACCACAATCGTGCTGTTGGCAGAAGCACCGCCCACGACACCGGAAACAAGACTCAGGGTAAAAATCAGACTGGCTAGCATTCGATAAATCATCGTGCACCTCATATTATTGGTTTTGTCCATGGTCTTCGGATTCACTCGCGCCCGGCCAACCTCAAGCCCCGTGACACTGCAATGTTTTGAATCAAGCCGCAGCCCAAATCGACCGCAATCGCCAACAGTGCGGTCGCTGCGGCACCGGCCAGCATCATGCCGAAGTCGTTCAAGTCGATCCCGGTAAAGATCAACTCGCCCAGCCCGCCGCCACCGACCAGGAAGGCCAGCGGCGCGGTACCGACGTTGATTGCCAGCGCCGTGCGGATGCCCGCGAAAATCACGTTCATCGCGTTCGGAATTTCAACTTTCCACAGCGTTTCCCGTGGCGTCATGCCCATGGACTCGGCCGCTTCGACCAGGTGCTGCGGCACGGCGCGCAAGCCTTCGTAGGTATTGACTGCCACGGGCAACAACGTCGCGACAAACAACCCGATGATGGCCGCGCCACTGCCGACACCAATGAAACTCATGGCCAACGCCAGCAACGCGAGCTTGGGGATCGCCTGCCCTACGTTAAGGACCTGCATGCTGGCCATGGCGTAACGCTGGTTCGCCGGACGGCTCATCCAGACGCCCAACGGCAGTGCGATGACCAGGGCCAGGCCCCCACTGATCGCCACGATTCGCAGATGCTGGACCGTCAGGTAGCTGATGTCGCCCCAATAAAACTGCAGCCCTTCCCACAATCCGATCAGTAAGTCAGACATTGTCAGTGCACCACCGGAGTAATGTTTTCAACAAGTCGCGCCAAGATGTCGGCTTGGTGGACATAGCCGATAAAGCGTCCGTCGCTGTCGTTGCAAAGTGCCCAGTCCTGGCCGCGACCCAGCAATTGCGAAAGTACCTGGCGCAGGTCATCCCCAGGCTTGACGATCAGGTGCGATTGCGAAACAACACCGCTGTTGCCGCCCACGATCTGCATGTGTTCCCGTGGCGGGACCTTGCTGGCCACGTCAGCCGCGCGCAGCAGACGCAGGCGCTTCATGATCCGGTCGCCACCCATGAAGTTCGCCACGAACTCGCTGTTGGGCCGGGCCAGCAGATCATCCGAACTGCCGAATTGCTGGATTTTTCCGTTATGGAACAGGGCAACGCAGTCCGCCATCTTCACCGCTTCATCAATGTCATGACTGACAAACAGGACTGTCTTGTTGACGAGGCGCTGGATGCGCATGAACTCGTCCTGGATCACTTCCCGGTTGATCGGGTCGATCGCGCCAAAGGGCTCGTCCATCAACATGACAGGCGGATCCGCTGCCAGGGCCCGGGCCACGCCTACGCGTTGCTGTTGACCACCGGAAAGTTCACACGGGTAGCGCTTGAGGAATCTGGACGGATCCAGCGCGACCACTTCCAGCAACTCCGCTGCGCGCTTTCGGCTTTTGGTTTTGTCCCATCCCAACAGATTCGGAACGACGCAGATGTTTTCCTCAACAGTCATGTTCGGGAACAGGCCAACTTGCTGGATCACATAGCCGATGGAGCGTTTGAGGGTGACGCTGTCCAGTTCGGACGTGTCGCGACCACCAATTCTGATCGTGCCGGAGGTAGGCGTGATCAGACGGTTGATCATTTTCAGCGTCGTGGTTTTACCGCAGCCCGACGGCCCAAGCAGTACGCAGATCTGCCCCTCTTCAACATTGAATGAGACATCTTCTACTGCTGTGATTGAGCCGAATTGCTTGTTCAGGTTTTCGATCTGGATCACGTCGTCGCTTCCTTCATTCGGCCGGTGGCCACTTTGTTCTTGTTCAAGCCTTTTGGCGTCAGCAGGTGCTGCAAGCCGTACAACGCGTAATCGGCCGCAATGGCGATGACACTGATGACGATCGCGCCGGCCAACAGCTGTCGGGTATCCGATTGCGCGATGCCGCGAATGATGAGGCTGCCCAGGCCGCCGGCGCCGATGTAGGCCGCGATGGCTGCGATGCCGATGTTGATGACGGTCGCCATCCTCACGCCCGCCATGATCAGCGGGACCGCAATCGGCAACTCAACCTTGCGCAATCGTTGCCCGGTCGACATGCCCATCCCGATCGCCGCTTCGCGCAAGGCAGGATCGATGTTGGAGATCGCAGTGGTGGTGTTTCGGATGATGGGCAATTGGGAGTAGAGAAACAGCGCAATGACCGCCGGCACGACACCGATCCCGTAGCCGATCTGCGACAGCGCAGGAATCATCAGCCCGAACAGCGCGGCGGAGGGAATGGTCATCAGGACCGCGGCGAAGGCCAGGACCCAGCGGCGCGTTCTGGGGTGCTGGGAGATCGCGATCCCGACAGGCACGCCAGTCAGGATCGCCAAACCCACCGCAACCGCCACGATGAGAAGGTGCTGCCCGAGTAGCAGACTGATCAGCCCACCGTTTTCCAGAATGAAACTCAAGGTTTCCATGATTGTTATGCCTTCTGTACGTCATTGTTGTTTTTATCGGTCGCGCATCTGGAATTGAACGCCGGATCTGTAGGAAACATTACCGCGCTACTGCAGGCACTCTGAGCTTCGAGTTCGACGATTTCTATCAAAAAAACGACGTCACGCGGTAAGCCAACTCGCAATGCAAGGCGAAGGGTCGATTGAGGACGGCAGTATGCGGGATCGCCAAATGACCAAGGCTTGCCAGAGCGCACCGCCTGTCGGGCCGAGTCATTAGCTTGCTATGGGATTTTGCAGAGAGGATTGATTCAGAGGTTTTTCAGGGCATTGGCGTTTGTTGACCCATGCACTCAATGACTGAAATCAGGAGTGGGCATCATCAAATTTCCGCCGTTCTTCACCGGGCGTACATCCCCAGACGCGACGGTAAGCAGCACCCAGATGTGACGCTGAGACGAACCCACAGCCGTAGGCAATGGACGCAATGGGCTGGGTGCTTTCACGCAGCAACCGGCGTGCTTCATTCAACCTGACCTCCAGATAGAATTTCTTCGGCGTCATGCCGAAGTGCTGATGCCACAGCCGTTCGAGTTGACGGTGGGACAGATTGCAACGGTCGGCGATCTCTTCGATGCCGACTATGTTCTCCAGATTGTTCTCCATAAAGGCGATGGCGGCTGTCAGCCTGCGATCGTGAATGCCGAACCGCCACTGGATCGACATCCGCTGATGCTCTTCCGGTGCGCGTATCCTGGCGTGCAGAAATTGCTCGGCAATGCTCGCCGCGAGCGGGTTACCGAAATCAAGGGCGATTTGTGCCAGCATAAGGTCGATGGCCGCCGTCCCCCCGGCACACGTCCAGCGGTTGCCATGGTTGACGTACAGCTCCCTGGTGACTTCGATCGTGGGGAATTCCTCCGAAAACTGGCCGATGGACTCCCAGTGCAAGGTGCAGCGCTTGCCTTCCAGTAACCCGGCGCGTGCGAGGATGAAAGTGCCGGTGCTCAGTGCGCCGACGGTGATCCCGCGGGACGCTGCGCGCTGCAGGAAGCGCAGCATTTTGGGTGGTTTCTGATGTTCGATGTCCAGGCTCGCCAGGACAAAAACGCGATCCAGTTCCGGCGCCTGATCAATCGGCACGGTCTGGATTTCGATACCGCTGCTGGAGCTGACCGGTCCGCCCGACTCCGTGAGCAGGGTCCACTCATAAAGCGCTTTGCCGGACAGCCGGTTGGCCGCGCGCAAAGGCTCGCTGGCACCCGCCAGGGCCATCATGGAGAACTGAGGGAGAATCAACAGTCCGATTCGCTTGGTTGCGTGGCTATTCACAGACGTCGCTGACTCACTGGGGGCTGTCATCGCCAGATCCTTTCATGGGGGGCAGCCATTCAAGTGAACAGCCTGGGCCACCCGAAGAAGTGGCTTTGCACCCGCCATGTTAGGGATTGGGCACGCATTCAGCCAGATTGAATCGTTGAGACAGCGAACGAGCCATGCCGAAACGTTACGACAGATCAGGACAACGGGAGGAACACACCCCGCGATGCTGGAAATCGCTGCGAGACTTCGACGCCCGAGGTCTCGCAGGAAAATGGCGAGCGGATCAGCCGCGCGCGCGGATGGCTTCGTCGATGCTCTGGATCATCGACTTGAACACAGGGCTGTCGACCTGATTCTGCTGGCCATGTTGCATGTGCGAAATGATCAGCGCGTTCGGGCCGGCATCGCCCGGATAGTTCTGGTGCAGACGCACAGACTCCGACGGCATGTGCAAGGTATTGTCGGCGCCGTGGATGATCAGCGCAGGCGGGAAGCCCTTTGCACTTTCGATGGACTGCTCCGGGTCATACGCCACGTAGGACTTGTAGGACTTCGCCGTCACGTAGGTGCAGCCGGGCCAACGGTCCGCACCGCCCGCTTCGGTGTAGCCGCCCAGTTGCTGATCGACATAAGCCTGAGTTTCAGGATCCAGCGGGTAGTAACCGAGACGGGTTGCATCAGTACCGGTGTCGAACGGAGGGATCGGCGCGTCATCCGCGAGTTGCCCGATGGCCGCGTCAGCTGCGGCCTGATCAGCGCGCAAGGCTTGCAGTTTGCGGATGTTGGTGTAGCTCATCGGCACCCAGAAGCGGATCTGTTCACCGCCGGCCGCGGCCAGTTCAGCCACTGCACCGAGGCTTGCCACCGAGCCCATCGCCCACGATGCAACCACCGGCATCTCACCGAAATTCTCGCGCGCCCATTCAACGGCACCGAGCACTTCATCTTTCTGGTCTTCGAGGATGACGTTGGTGATGACCTTGTCGCCCGACTCGATGGTGTTACGGATGTGCTTGTTGGAAAAAAAGCCTGCCACGTCGTAGGTCATGACGCGATAACCCAGGCCTGCCAGGGCGCGACCGAACAGTTGGCCGTACATCGTGACCCCGCCGGTGAAGCCGGAGTTGAAGATGACCGGTGGCAGTTTTTGCGCCGCGGCGTCGAGTTGTTCTGGCTGAAATACCGTGCCTTTGAGGCTCAGGGTTTCATCGCCATACTTGACGGTGAAGTTGATGTCTTTTGTTGTAATGTTCGTCATTGCTGGTTATCTCGAAGTGGGAGCGTGGGCGTAGATCAACTTACCAATTGGCCAGATGCTCCTCGCAGAAGTTGGCCAACAGGAATTCGGGTTTCTTTGGAAACATGCTGGGCAACGGCATCCACAAAGTTGAAAGCCTTGTCCAGATTGAAGAGGTTGGAATACGGCACTCCCTTGTTGTCAGTTCCAACATGAGGTGCATCCGTTGCTTCCAGAAGAATCTTGTCCGCGCCGACTGCGCAAACAATTTGCGTCACGAAACGAGCTGTTTCCTCGGGATTGATGCAAGTGCGATAGCCAGGGCCCTTGAACCACACGTTGCCTCGTTCTCTGGCTTCAGTGAGTAGCGCGATGTAAGCCGGCTCAGTGATGTCACGCTCGCTGTGACAAGTGCCCAAGTGATCGATAATGACCCGCACATCGCGAGGGATCTGGCGCAATACGCGCAGATTCGTCTCGGCTTCTTTCGCGTAAATGTGCAGATGCTGGCGTGGTAGCAAGCGGCGATAAAACGCCGCCCACCGCCCATCGCTTAATTGCGTATCGGAAACCGTTTCAGGTCTTGCATCGTGCAGAACGATTCGGGCGCCAACCACCTGCGGGTGCGAGAGACGTTCTTGTGTGGCGTAAGCAGGCTCTGCCTTGATCGTCCCCACCAATTTGACGTCCCCATAGCGTAGAGGGTTGGCCGCCTGGAGATGCTTGAGTTCGTCAAATGAAGCAAATACGTTTTC
Organism: Pseudomonas sp. BT76 TE3572; assembly: GCF_050435365.1. NCBI lineage: Bacteria > Pseudomonadati > Pseudomonadota > Gammaproteobacteria > Pseudomonadales > Pseudomonadaceae > Pseudomonas > Pseudomonas sp. BT76 TE3572. Next base: position 7,056,304 of record NZ_JBNDKE010000001.1, on the reverse strand, counting down.
TGAATCCGGCAGAATGCTCAAATGGACGTTATTGAGGAGCGTCGGAGCAATTCCGGCATCGATCAATGTATCCAGATAAGCAGTCAGCGGATGCGGAGCAGGTAACGCATAGGGCAGCGAACCAGCCACTCGGCGCAGGTCTTGCGATGTATAAAAATGAACGTGACTGTCTATTCTTTTGATCAACGGCAGCATGATTATTGTTTCCTGCTTTTGTGCGAAAACAATAATCGTCGTCAGTGCTTCGTCGCTCCCGCCAACTCGACGTGTAGTATCAAAATTTCGCCATGCGCATTTTTTTCAGCACGCAGGCTTTGGCAATCGGCGTCTGACTGAGTAGCGGCGAAGTACCCCCGGGATTCTCTTTTAAAGCCCTGGAAAGGTTCTGGAGTCATGAAAATAAAGACCGCAGAGGTCAATGGGTCGGCAGTCCGTCAAGCGGATGGCGAAAAATTGATGTGTCACATGATCAGAGACGAGTTGTGTATCGCGATCTTCGAGTGCCCAGGCAGCGTGCACGGCTGAACCTGTCACTGGGTCAGCGCCGTTCTTTGCATACCAGTCGAATTAGCAGCGAGACCAACTGCACGCTCAATACGGCCAGCGAACTCAAGCTCGCAAGCACACCTCCAGCGCGCCAGATCTACAACAGGTAACCGCCTGCCATCAGCAAAACATAATAGGTGGGCGTGTCCGTCGCCAATACGGTGCGAATGGCGTAATCCATGCCCACCTCCCCTTGAATCCATCCCTTTTCAAAACCACAAGAAACCACTGTAATCAGGTTTGGTCAGGCTCGGCGAGAGCTGAGCAATCATTGGAGAATGACTCACAAAGACGGGGCGACAAAGCCAGCCACGCCAGCACGAGGGGCTACCTGCGCTGAGGTGGATGACATCCGATGGCTTTTCGGCAGGCGTACGATTTACTCGCCGAGGTAGACTTTCTGCACTTGTTCGTTGTGCAGCAACTCGTCCGCTTGTCCTTCGAGTGCAATGCGACCGCCATCGATCACATACACGCGCTGACAGGTCTGAAGCGCGAGCTTGGGAAAGATCCCCCGCCCTTCCGGCCCCAGCGCCAAACTCAGAATATCGTCCTGTTGATACCGACGCCGAATTGACCCAGTTGCTAAGACGTCACTGACCCAGACTGATTTCTCGCGAACTATTACCTTTGCTGGATTTGTGCTGAATTGAAGATGGGTCAGACTTGCGTCAGCACATGGGTCAATTCGGCGTAGGAGTCAACACGGCTTAGGTATTCAACCCGAACTGTCCAATCAATCCGCAACCCAAAATCCCATAATCCGCCCCTTCAAACTGTGACGAGCGTTCACACTTAGTGTGAAGTTTTCCGTCTTTTTCCGCCTGTCTTGCTGCCTTACTCTTTGGTTCAAGCCCTCAAGACACCACTAGGGCCCCACTAACCTAGCCGTGGAAACCATAAATGAGCTCTGCACCGAAGCCTGATGAACTTGCGATCCCCTATCAACTGCCTCAGGTTCCATTCATGTCGCCAGACATGGTGCACCCAGGCGTCCTGACGAACTGGCTGGAAGACGACAAGCTGTGGGTACCTGTCACCGGCTCCGTCTCCTTCAAGCCATTGCTGCTGAGCGTCACTGGCGGTTACTACATCAACCTGCTCCGCGTACGCCAGGCCGGCGTGCTGTCCCGCCATCGCCACACCGGCGGCGTTCACGCCATCGTGCTCAAGGGCCGCTGGTATTACCTGGAGCATGATTGGGTCGCATCCGAAGGCTCCTTTGCGTATGAGCCTCCAGGCGAAACCCATACCCTTTTCGTTCCGCAAGACGTTGAAGAAATGATCACCTGGTTCCACGTCCAGGGCGGATACACCTATGTCGATCCACAAGGTGTGGCGGTCGGCTACGAAGACGTTTTCACCAAACTTGAAGCAGCCCGCAAGCACTACAAAGAGCTGGGTCTACCTGACGACTATATCGAGCAATTTATTCGCTGATCAGTGATCTGAAGATCATAAGCGCGCCTATGGCGCGCTTGTTGTTTCAGCCCCAGAAAGGTGGCACGCTGATTTTTGAAAAACCCGCCGACAAGGTAGATCAATGGACAATTACTCGCAGATGTTGGCCTTCATTTGGGCCACCGAGCACGGAAATTTTTCTGCAGCAGCGCGCTCAAATGGACTGACACCCTCGGCCATCAGCAAGCTCATCACTCGCCTTGAAGATCGGCTGCAAGCTCGCCTGTTCCAGCGAGGCACTCGCAATCTCACACTCACTGAAGAAGGTGCTGCTTACCTGGTCAGTGCGCGGGAAGTGGTCAACGCCATGGCAGAGGCAGACTCCCTGGCTGAAGCGTTCCCTACGCGCGTTAGCGGAACTCTGCGCATCCATACGATGACAACCTTCGCCAAGCATCAAATTTTGCCCTGGCTACCAGAGTTCCTTGCCACATACCCTGCCCTGAGCGTCGACATTCAAGTTGGCCCCCAATACATCGACCAATTTGAACAGGGTCTAGATATAGCCATCCACAGCGGTGTCTTACCCGACTCATCACGGATTGCCAGAAAGGTGGGTGAAAGTGCATGGGTCATCTGCGCCTCGCCGGAATATATCGAGCGTTGCGGTAGGCCCAATCACCCACAAGACCTTGTGAACCACGACTGCTTTAACTTCAGTTTCAAAAGCGCATGGAATAACTGGGAGTTCGAAATCGACAACCACAAGACCTTGATCCCTGTCAGCGCAAAAGCGTCTTTTGCCCAGGGCGACCTTCTGCGTCAGATGGCACTATCGGGCGCAGGTATCGTGAAGCTTGCGCAATTCCATATCGGGGCGGATATCAGGAACGGGCGCCTGATCCCATTGCTTGAGGAGTACGCCCTGGATGAAAAGGAACCCATCTACTTGGTGTACTCAAACCGCAAACACCTCAGTCCGAGGATCAGGGTTTTTCGTGACTTTCTTGAGAGCAAAATTGCCGAGCAACCCTGGGCCATATAGGCATCGCCTAGAAACAGCGTGCCCCATTTACCATCCAGCCTCACGCGAAAAAGCGAGGCGGTTATCGAGCTGGTTCCCGACATTCTGGTGCAGGACGAACTCAAATCCGGAGCGCTGGTAAAACTGTTCGACCCAATGGTAAGCGGTCGTAATTACGACCTTGCGTATACCACACGCTATCAATATCTGTCTGTGCTAAAGACCTTCAGCGCTTGACTGCGGCCCCCATCGTTCCGGGATTAAACATCCATGGAACACAACACCACAGCAATGCTTAGTGGTACTTCAAGCATTGCTGTGGCGAGCCTGCTCTCAGTAATGAATTGGCGCGGAGCCAAGTATCAAGTCGGCCCCACGCTCAGCAACAGCCATTACCGCACCTTGGATGTTGCCGGAGATCATTGATGGAATGACCGAGGCATCGACGACACGAAGACCACTTAGGCCATGGACTCGCAACTGTGAGTCGACCACGGCGCCCTCGTCCTCTCCCATCCTGCAGGTGCCGATGGGGTGATAAATCGTCTGGCCATTGTCTCGTGCAAATTCGAGCCAATCTTCATCGCTCCTGGTTTCGGAGCCCGGACTGGTTTCTGCATCGACGAATGCACTCATCGCCGGCTGTTCCATAATTCTTCGCGCGATTTTCATGCCATCAATCAGACTCGTACAGTCTTCGTCCTCGGTCAGAAAATTCGGACGAATCGCCGGCATGACATCAGGATCCTTTGATTGGATGTGAATGCTGCCCTGAGACTTAGGACGTAGCTGACTGACTCCAATCGTGAAGCCTGGGTGCTTGTCCAAAATTCGCTCGGCGGCATTCGCATAGCTTGCATGTACGACGAAATATTGCACATCCGGCGTAGGCATTTCAGGCTTGGTCTTCACAAAACCATGAACCAAACCGGTACCCAGTGTAAGAATTCCCGTGCGCTTGGTGAAGTACTCAGCCACGGCAAGACCAAGCCTCCATCCGCGTGCCAGCTCGTTGAGAGTCACCGTGTTCTTCAGCCGCCAGTTCATACGGGTGGCAAAGTGATCAATGTAATTTTCCCCAACACCATCAAGACGGTGCTTGAGTGGGATGCCAGCCTTGTCTAGCACATCAGGTCGCCCGATTCCCGACAACTCCAGGATTTGCGGCGATTGAATGGCTCCGGCACACAGAATGACATCCTGTCGGGCACTGACAGTGACCTCGCGACCGCCTTGACGGTAAGTGATACCAGTGCAACGTGAGCCTTCAAGTTCGAGGCGCAACACATGTGCGTTGGTCTCGATATGCAGGTTAGCGCGTGCTCTTGCCGGTTTGAGATAGCCGTCCACAACGCTCCAGCGCCGCCCCTTGTGCTGGGCAACCTGGTAGTAACCAAATCCCGTCTGATCGTCGCCGTTGTAATCTTTATTGTGTCGGTGTCCATCTTGAATGCTTGCCTCCAGGAAGGCGTCCGACACGGGATAGCGCTCTGCAACCTGTTGAATATGCATCGGGCCTTCATGCCCACGCGAGTCATCGCCTTGAGCATAAGTCTCGAATTTTTTGAAGTAGGGCTTGAGCGTGGCGAAATTCCACTGCTTCGCCCCTGTGGACTCCCAAGCGTCATAATCCCCTGGCTGCCCACGCACATAGATCATCCCGTTAATGAGGGTACATCCGCCGAGGCCCTTACCACGGGGTACGGAAATTTCCCTTCCGCGCGTGTTCGCCTCGGCCTGGGTCTTAAATCGCCAGTTGTATCGCTTGTCCACTAGCAGTTTGGTGAAGCCAGCAGGAATAGGAATCCAAAAACCGTTCGGTTCACCCCCCGCCTCCAGCACCAAAACTTTGTATTTGCCGGAAGCAGTGAGCCGATTGGCGAGGATGCAGCCTGCAGTGCCGCCACCAACAATGACGTAATCAAATGTACTCATGATTTTGCTCGTTCTTATTAGTCGCCATCGCCGCAGCCATCAACTCTATCTGGCAAAGCAGCATTGGCATTCCATCAAGCACTCGACAACCCTTTTCAGTTGCGGCTGCCAACAGGGGAGTGATCGCAGGTTTCATAATGATTTCTGCGACAATTTGCGATGAGGTAAGCAACGCCACATTCAAGGGCAGAATGTCATCCACAGAGAGACCAAGGGATGTGCTGTTCACTACCAAATCATGGCCAGATGGATCATCTGAGCCGACACACAATTCCACAGCAGGGAAGACAGTGGCGAGTCTTTGGATAAGCGCCTCTGCCTTGCATGTGGTGCGATTGAAGATGGTGATTTTTCTGACGCCTGCAGCGGCGAGAGCGAACGCGATTGCCTTTGCTGCGCCCCCAGCACCTGCCAAGTAGACCGACATGCCGGTCGGCACTACGCCCCGTTGACGTAGACCTGCCAAGAAACCCGCACCATCCAGAATGTCGCCATGCAGGCTTCCATCTTCGTTGCGTCTCACGACGTTGACCGCACCTACGAGTCGCGCAGCATCTGACACAGAATCGCATAGCTCAACGATTGCAGATTTGTGCGGCACCGTAACGATGAATCCATCCAGGCTTTGTATTCCGCGCAGTCCTGCAACAACGCCGTGGAGACCTTCTGTGCTGACATGAAATGGCACCATTACCCGATCATCACCGCGCTCAGTGAACAGGCGGTTCATCGCACCTGGTGTCTGCACATGATGGATGGGGTCAGCGATGATCGCGTATACCCGTGTGGTACCACTGATCTTGTTTTTATTTTCCATGAGTTCAGGCCAATGTGTAGGTGGTTTTGACGGAGGTATAAAATTCCTTTGCGTACCCACCTTGCTCGCGAGACCCATAGCTTGAGTTTTTGCGACCGCCGAAAGGTGCGTGGTAGTCCACTCCTGCCGTCGGGACGTTGACCATCACCATGCCGGCGGTAGACCGTTGCTTAAAGTCCGAGCTGTGCTTGAGAGAAGTGGTGCAAATCCCGGATGACAATCCGAATTCGGTGTCGTTAGCCAGTGTGACTGCCTCCTCGTAATCCTTAACGCGGATGACACTCGCCACCGGGCCGAAAACTTCCTCCCGGTTGATACGCATCTGGTTAGTGGTTTCAGTGATCAACGCCGGAGAAAGGTAGAAGCCTGGTGTGTCCCTTATCAGCATCTCGCCGCCGTAAGCGAGTTTCCCACCCTCTTCCTGGGCGCTCTTGATGTAATCGCAATCTTGCTTGAGCTGCGCCTGTGACACGACAGGGCCCATGTCACAGCCTTCAGACAATGCGTGGTCAACCTTGAGCGAAGAGAGACGCTTGATCACAGCCTCAACAAATTGATCGTGTATGCCATCCTGGACAATCAATCGGCTGGAGGCGGTGCATCGCTGGCCTGTAGAGAAGAATGAGCCGGAGACAGCTACTTCAACTGCCTGATTGAGATCTGCGTCATCCAAAATAATGAGCGGGTTTTTGCCGCCCATTTCCAGCTGGACTTTGGCACCGCGCTCCATGCAGGTCATACCAATACTACGACCTGTTCCAGTGGAACCTGTGAATGTCAAAGCACGTACTTTTTTAGACTTCGCAAAGACATCACCCACTTTCGAGCCGGGCCCCATGACCAGATTGAACACTCCGGAGGGCAGCGCACCTGCGCGAACAATAATTTCCGCCAGTGCCCACGCACTGCCAGGCACCAGATCAGCTGGTTTGAAAACGACTGCGTTACCGAACGCCAGTGCAGGGGCGATCTTCCAGGCTGGGATTGCGATAGGGAAGTTCCAGGGAGTGATGATGCCGACCACGCCCTCTGGCTCGCGCCGTACATCTGCCTCAACGCCAGGGCGAATGGATGCCAGGCGTTCGCCCGAAAGGCGTAATGCTTCGCCCGCAAAAAACTTAAAAACCCTGCCGGCGCGAACCACTTCACCAATACCCTCAAGCAGGGTTTTCCCTTCCTCGCGCGCGAGCAATCGGCCCAACTCTTCACGACGAGCCAAAATCTCAGTGCCAATGCGGTCGAGCGCGTCACCTCGCACCTCGGCGGTAGATCGAGCCCAGTTCGGAGCCGCCTCAAAAGCCGCATCAACAGCCATCGCAGCTTGAGAAGCATCAGCGCGCGCGTACTCACCGACCACATCATTAGTATCGGAAGGATTGATATTCAGGTTGATATCGGCGCCTTCGAGCCACTCTCCGGCAATAAAATTCTTATTCATGCATTCTCCCAGACACTGATATTGATGTAGGTGAACTGAAGGGTAAATATGACTTTCGTCAGCGCAGATCAATCAACAAGCACGTAACAAGCTGAGCCAGCCACGCCTCGCAATAACCGAAATACATTTTGGCTCTAACAAAATGAGGCCAATGAATTACATTCGAGCCAGTGAGCTTTCACAAATTATTCAGGCTGCCGTGATAATGGCCTTGCAAGCATCTCAAGTATTGAATAAAACCTTACCCCCCCGCCCCCATTACTGTCTACGGCCTAGCTGTGCCTACAGTTCATACCCGGTATGAAGAACAAGAACGGAAGGATGTTGCCATCTCTTCCATACAACGAATGAAAGAGCTCGCACTAAAAAATTTGGCCTGTAACTACTTAGATTAAGCTCACAGTGCTTACTCAGATCTAAACGACAAAATCCCGATACGCGCGCTCATTGATAAATCAGCAATAGAGCAAAAGTTTAATCCTGCGACGACTTGAACTCATGCCATCTAACATCTATACCAATATGCCTTTGCGTCACAGACACCTCAAAGCCATCATCAATATGAGTCGCCTTGAATGACCTCTTCAAGCTCATTCGCCCTCCCGTCTGTGACGAGCATTCACACCGAATATGAATCGGCGCGACCTAATCTCCATGCAGCATACGAAGTACCGTAGGCGGTCATGATCGTCTTGAATCGATCAATACAAGAAAAATTAGTCTTTGTGCCGTGGTACCAGCCGATGCGTAAAAACAAACAGTTAGCTAACGACAAGCCAGGGAGCGGCTTAAAAAGCCAACAGGTCACGATGATCTCTATCGGTGGTGTTATTGGAGCGGGCCTATTCGTAGGCTCATCCAATGCTATCGCCGCAGCCGAAAGCTCCGAGCGGAGTAAGAACACAGGGGAGGATGCTTATGGGATCAAGCCTGGTGCCTGCACGCGCAGCCAATTGGCGTGCGTGCAGACAAACACCCGATAACTCAAGGAAGTAGATCGGTCAGAACGTTGGGGGAGAAACCGCACTCACCACGATACAAACCTCGTCAAAAGGATTGCGCATGCGATGCGGGAGTCTGCTGTCGAAGTAGTAAGCATCACCCACCGAAAGGACTCGCACTTCATCCCCAACGGTCATTTCAAGCTTGCCCTCGATGATGATTCCGCCCTCCTCGGCCTCGTGGGAATAAAGTTCCTCACCCTCTTGCCCAGTGTCAGCTCCAGGCTCGTACCGCTCGTGCAGGATCATCATGGAGCTGTTCGCCAGGTTCGCTCCCACCTGTCGATAGGAGAGTTTCTTGCCATCAGCAAGCTCCACCAATTCATCGGCCTTGTAGAAAACGGCCCGATCTACAACTGCCGAATCTGAAAAAAACACACTAAGGGTGACATTCAGAGGGCGTAGCAAGCGCTTCAAAATACTTACGGACGGGCTGGATTTATCTCGTTCGATGATCGAAAGCGTGGCATGAGGAACTCCGGCCTGCTCAGCCAACCCTCGAATCGAAAGCCCGCGACTTTGTCGCAATGCTTTCAGTCTCGCACCCACCGAAGCAGTCTCCTGGATTTCTGAAGGGTCTTCAGATGGCACTTCTGGAGCATGGGGGCTTCGACCAATCGCCGATGTTTCTATCACGGTTAAATCCTCAGATAAACGGCACCCGAGGGGGCCAAACTTCAATTCGATGACTTGAACTGCCCACTCTCTTTGAAGCCAACACGAATCATACGCACCAATTTGGGTTGTTTCGCACCATGCAATGCGCCCCTAGGGAAGCAAAGTAACACGATTTCAAGATTGCTCGCCCATGACAAAAACCCTTAGCCAGCAAAAAAAAACCACCAATATCTGACCACCTAATGCTCAAAATCACAAATTTTAGGCGTTAAAAAACAACCGCTTACCGTTAATCCGGGCGATTGAAGATTTTTCGACGTTACAAAAATAAAACTTGCCTAGGTTATTTTCGAGTGGTAAAAATTTTTACCAACACCACACAACAACCTGCGTCGAGGTTTAAAATGCACAAGCCATGCCACGCTGTAGCAGCACTTGGATTTGCCCTCGTTGGGATTGCAGCTTCACAAGCTGCCAACGCCCGTGACCTCACGATCGTTTCCTGGGGAGGAAATTTTCAGGATGCACAACGTGAGATATTTTTCGCGCCATTCGGAAAACAGATCGCAAAAAACGTCCTCGACCAAAGTTGGGATGGCGGCGTCGGTGTCCTCGACGCAAAAGTAAAAGCAGGAACACCGAACTGGGATGTCGTTGAAGTCGAAGCCGAGGATCTGGCTCTCGGATGCGACTCCGGCCTCTACGAAAAAATTGACTGGGCAAAGGTCGGTAACAAATCCGATTTCATCCCCGAAGCCGTGAACGATTGCGGCGTGGGCGCCATCGTTTGGAACACCGGTCTGGCCTGGGATGGCGACAAACTGAAGGCCACTCCAACTTCTTGGGCCGACTTCTTCGATACCAAGAAATTCCCAGGGAAACGTGGTCTGCGTAAGGGCCCAAAATACTCTCTTGAATTTGCGTTGATTGCAGACGGTGTAAAACCAGCCGAAGTCTACGACGTGCTGCGCACTCCAGAAGGTGTCGACCGAGCCTTCAACAAACTCAACGAGATCAAGTCAAGCATTGTCTGGTGGGAAGCCGGCGCACAGCCGCTGCAAATGCTGTCTGCGGGTGACGTTGTCATGAGTTCTGCCTACAACGGCCGCATCACCGGTTTCAACCGCAACGAGGGCAAGCACTTCAAGTTCCTGTGGAATGGCAGCGTTTCGGCCATCGACTCGTGGACTGTCCTCAAAGGCAGCGAGAACAAAGCAGCCGCCATGGACTTCATTGGCTATGCCAGCAAACCTGAAAACCAGGCAAAGCTGCCGAAGTTCATCGCTTACGGCCTGACCAACAAAAACGCCAACGAACATGTACCGGCGGAGTTGAAAGCTGACCTGCCAACAACCCCAGAGAACCTTGCTCAATCGGTGCCTCTGGATGTCGAGTTCTGGGTCGAAAACACTGAACCACTGACCGAGCGCTTCAACGCTTGGATCGCCCAGAAGTAACCGATCCACCTAGGTTGCTCCTGCCACCAGTTACTAGGTGGCAGGTCAACTACCAGCAAGACCTAGTTCCAACCTGCGACTTGAACAAATAACGATTGCTTCTCTTTTTTTGAATGAATAGGCGGATGAGTAGCGAAGATTATTTCTGCCTACTCCCGAATGAGGGATGCCACATGAATCACTTGGTCAGCTTCAAAAACATCCAGAAAACCTACGATGGTTTTCGGCCCGTCGTCAAGGATCTGAACCTTGATATCAAAGAGGGCGAATTCGTGACGCTACTCGGCCCATCGGGCTCCGGTAAGACCACGAGTCTCATGATGTTGGCCGGTTTCGAAACACCGACGCACGGCGAGATTTTTCTGAAAGACAAGCCGCTTCACAACCTACCGCCGCACAAGCGCGATATCGGCATGGTGTTTCAGAATTACGCACTGTTTCCTCACATGACGATCGAGCAAAACCTCGCCTTCCCGCTCTCCGTCCGCAAAATGAACAGCGTCGACAGAAAGGAAAAAGTTCGCCGTGCATTGGACATGGTGAAGCTCACCGACTTCGCAAAACGCTACCCCGCTCAAATGTCGGGTGGTCAACAACAGCGGGTCGCGTTGGCCCGTGCCCTGGTATTTGAACCCAAACTTGTATTGATGGATGAACCACTGGGTGCCCTGGACAAACAGTTGCGCGAACACATGCAACTGGAAATCAAACACCTCCACAAGCAGCTCGGACTGACCGTTGTTTACGTGACACACGACCAAAGCGAAGCTCTGACCATGTCCGACCGTGTCGCTGTCTTCAATGATGGCGTGATCCAACAGATCGACAGCCCGGCAGCAATTTATGAGTCCCCGACCAAAAGCTTCGTGGCTCAGTTCATCGGTGAAAACAACACCCTGATCGCAACGTTTGTTTCCAGAGACGAACGTCACACCATCGCACGCCTGGCTGACGGCAGCTTGATCCGGGCGATATCGGTAGTTGGAGCCAAGCCTGGAGATCAGGTCGCGCTTTGCATTCGACCAGAGCGCGTTGTGGTTGGGCCGGCTGGCAGTACGCCTTTGACCGCTCGCATTCAGGAGTACATCTACCTGGGTGACCACGTTCGAATGATTACTGAAATTGCAGGGCAACCGAATTTCATGATCAAGCTTCCTGCCTCGCAAATGGATAGCAGCTGGACCGTAGGTAGCTCGATTTCCATTTCCTGGGCGCCAGAGCACATTCGTGCCTTGGACGTGACCACACACTGAGTTGCCGATCATGAGTCAGTCAGCAGTAATTCTTTCAGGCAAGGCCGAAGCGACAGATCTTAGAGCCAAGCTTAGAAAATCCGAACGTTCATACAAAATGAAATCGCTAGCGCTCATCGCGCCGCTGTTTCTGTTCGTACTCGTATGCTTTGCCTTCCCTATCGGCACCATGCTTACTCGAAGCGTGGACAACCCCGACGTGCATAGCGCCATGCCTGCAACAACACTGGCGCTCGAATCCTGGGACGCTACCTCGCTGCCAAGCGAGGGCACTTTCGATGCCTTGGTACAAGACCTGGCCAGCGCAAAAGAGAGCGGTCAGATCGGAGCGCTTACAAAACGCTTGAGTTACGAAATCCCTGCCTACCGAACCGTTATCACCAAGACACTGCGCAAGCTCCCGGACAGCACCGCAACGTCTAAGCGTGAGGCGCTGATCGCGGTGGACAGTGCTTGGGGAGACGTGAACTATTGGAAGGCCCTGAAGCAGGCATCGTCGAAGCTGACGCCTTATTTCTTGCTTGCAGCCCTTGATCATCGTGTTGATTCCGCCACCGGCAGCATTGTCAAAGCAGAGCCGAACCAATCGATTTACCTGGATATTTTCACACGCACCTTCTACATCGGCGGCGTTGTAACGATCCTCTGCCTGTTACTCGGTTTTCCAGTCGCTTACTGGCTGGCCACTTTGCCAGAGGGTAAAAGCAATCTGTTGATGATCTGCGTTTTGCTGCCCTTCTGGACATCTCTGATTGTTCGCACAGCAGCGTGGATCGTACTGTTGCAGTCAGATGGTCTGATCAACCGCTCGCTCATGTTCCTGGGGATTGTGGACGCACCTGTCCAGCTTGTTTTCAACAGGACTGGCGTAATCATCGCGATGACTCATGTCCTTCTGCCGTTCATGATTTTGCCGCTCTACAGCGTGATGAAAAGCATTCCTTCGAACTATGTTCGCGCCGCCATTTCTCTTGGGGCACACCCTTTCGTTGCCTTCTGGCGAGTGTATGTCCCCCAGACCTTCGCGGGTCTGGCAGCCGGTGGTTTGCTCACCTTCATTCTGGCGATTGGTTACTACGTGACGCCAGCGTTGGTAGGTGGTGCAGCGGATCAAATGGTCAGTTACTTCGTCGCGTTCTACACCAACAAAACCGTCAACTGGGGCATGGCATCGGCGCTAGGTAGCCTGCTGCTGATCGCAACACTGCTGCTCTATGTGGTGTACGGAAAGCTCACCAACCAAACCCAGGCGAGGTAATCGACATGTTGCAGCCTTACGCTTCCTCAGCAGAGAAACTGGCCAGGTTTGGATTGGTCTCTACCTCAATCCTTGTACTGCTGTTTTTGATTGTTCCGATACTGGTGATCATTCCTTTATCGTTCAATTCGTCGTCTTTTCTCACATATCCAATGGATGGCTTCTCCTTCCGTTGGTATGAAGAGCTGACGTCGTCTCAAGAATGGCGCCAAGCATTCAAGAACAGCTTCATCATCGCTCCAGGCGCCACCTTGCTGGCGATGGTGTTCGGGACGATGGCATCCGTTGGCTTATGTCGGGGCAACTTCCCGTTCAAAAACGTGGTTATGGCCTTCCTTATCTCGCCAATGATCGTGCCTCTGATCATTGTCGCAGTAGGTCTGTACTTCTTCTTCGCCAAACTGCAGTTGCTCAATAGCTACATTGGATTGGTACTGGCGCACGCGATGCTGGGTGTCCCTTTCGTAGTTATCACGGTTAACGCGACCTTGCAGGGCTTCAACACCAATCTGAGCAGAGCAGCTGCCAGTCTTGGCGCCCCGCCGCTCACGGTCTTTTTTAAGGTCGTGTTGCCTTTGATTGCCCCTGGGGTGATCTCGGGAGGACTGTTCGCGTTTGCCACGTCTTTCGATGAAGTGGTGGTCACTCTCTTCCTGGCCAGCCCGTCGCAAAGAACGCTTCCGCTTCAGATGTTCTCGGGTATCAGAGAGAACATCAGTCCAAACATCGCGGCTGTCGCCACCATCATGGTCATCCTGTCCGTATTGATGTTGCTGACACTGGAGTTACTCCGCCGTCGCAACGAGAAAATGAAGATAAAACAAGAATAAGAAGGCACACGTAGCCTATTCAGGCTCGTTAAAAGCTACGTAAAACCCCTCTCGGGACCAATACCCGGGACGGCTAACTACTGTCAAAATTCAGAGGTTTTTATGCCTAATTTAGTTGGTGATGTTTCCAGTGCTGCTCGTATCCTGCCTGACCTGAATGGTGAAAAACTGTTCATTAGCAAAGGCAAAGGCGCGTACCTTTGGGATGACAAAGGTCGCAAATACATCGATACCGCGCTGGGCTTTGGTGCGGTATTGCTTGGCCACTCGAACGACTCGGTAAATGCTGCAGTTACTGAAGCATTAGGCGACAGTGCGGCGCCATCCTGGGCTCATGTCCGTGAGCATGGAGCCGCGACTGAACTGGCCAAACATACCGGCGAGCTCTCGAAGGTGATCTTCACTAACTCCGGTAGCGAAGCTGTGCACCTCGCCTGCCGTGCAGCTCGGGCTTATACCAGCCGTGGAAAAATTGCCAAGATGGCTGCCGGTTTCGATGGCTGGTTCGATGATGTCAGCCACGGCAACGTCACCTCCAAGGAAGCGAGCTTCCAGGACGGAAAGCGTCCGTCTACCGAACGTACCACGCTGATCCGCTACAACGATTTCGCAGATGTAGAGCGTCTATTCGAAGAAGACAATGACATCGCGGCGGTCATCCTTGAGCCGATGCTGGCCAACGCTGGCTGCATCATGCCATTGCCTGGTTACCTCAAACATGTGCAGGACATTGCTCATAAACACGGTGCACTCGTGATTTGTGACGAGGTTCTGATGGGCTTCCGGCTGTATGCGGGTCTGGCAGGGCTGCGTGAAGGTTTGAGCCCCGATATTGCGAGTGTCGGCAAAGCGATAGGTAACGGTGTCCCAGTCTCCGCCATCGTCGGCAAACCTCATATCCTGGCAGGCTTTGAAGAAGGCCGAGTCCTTCGCGGGGGCACCTTCAGTGGTAATCCGCTGGCTTGCGCAGCCATGACGAGCACCCTGACTCAACTGGATAACAGCGACTACGAGCAGCTCATTCAACGCGGCAACGATCTACGCATTGCGATTGAGACCATTTTCGAATTGCATGGCGTGATCATTTCAACCAGCGGCTACGGGAATGTGTTTGGTGTGTGGCTGGGAATGACGACTCCAGTGACATACGAGCAGGCCGTCGAGATAGCGAACCCTGCCTTCACCAAGGCCCTGCACCTTGCGCTGCGCGAAGCAGGAGTGTTGATCATGCCGTCTGCGTACGGTCGCATCTACATTTCCTTTGAGCACAACAGCATCGTGATCGAAGAAATGAAAGTTGCCTTTGAGAAAGCTGCTGCCAAGTTAAGCGCTGAATTCGCGAACGCCTGATCAAGAAAGGAGGCCTTCAGACCTCCTTTCACCATCTAATAAGTGACAACCATTTGTGTACGACGTTCGCGTTATGCCGAGCCTCATCGCGACACTGGCAACAGAGACGTCCGGTTCCAGGCATTCCCGGGTGAATGCCTGGACTGGTCTTCCCACTGCCATTTGGCCCGAAAACATGACAAATACACTTTTTCAGCTCGAATGGCTCAACATTCAGGTGTGCTAGCCATTGGAAATATATCGGCCCATTCGACCATTTTTATCGTCGCGCACATAGCCTTGAGAATGCGGTTTACCGTTTAGGTGTGACTATTCAGGAAGCTGGCAAAAAGCTCCGACTGGGTTTTTATGTTCAGTTTGCTGTAAATGTGCCGTCGGTGTGTTTTCACTGTATCAACCGAGATTAAAAGCTTGTCGGCAATTCCTTTGCTGGAGTGCCCACTCAGCATGAGCTGGCAAATGTCGAACTCTCGCGAAGTCAAAGCAGCTCTCAAACCATCAAGCCCATCATTGGGTTCCACACCTGCAAGATCTTGCCGCTCGTAAGCCATTCGTTGCCTCATCAAGGCCAGTAACCAAGGCTGCATCAATGTCAGCCAAGCCACCTCTTCATCAGTGATCCTGCGCTGAGATCCGAACGACAGGCAGACTAAACGTCGTTCATCCAAACGGCAGTTGAGCTGGATTTCGTCGGCTACCACATTCAGATGGAAGTAGCGTTGATAGTAATCCGTTTCCTCAAAACAATCCGGCGCAACGTCCCGAAGCTGAAACAACCCACTGCGGGCATCTTCACAGTTCACACGGTAAAACGGATCTATCAGATAGATTCCGCTTAAGTAGTCTTGGAATAGTGGGTCAGGGCCGCCGCCGGGTGCAGTAGATTCCGCTAACAAATGGGGACGGCCATCCTGAAAAAGCAGTGCTACCCAATTATCAAAATGAAGGACATCACCCACTCGCCTCACCACAGCCTGCCAGAAGCCTGGCTGGTCGATGGATTCAATGAGAATGCCAAAAGCTCGGTGCCAGGCGATCTCTCGCAATGCGGGGGTCATTGTCACTCCTTAGGATTACCTATCTCGTGCGATTACCGCCCTAACGGCGACTAGCCATAATACCGCAGTGTCACAGGTTGAGACCTGATTAATGTCTAGTGGAGTTTGCGAATGAATGTCGAGTTAGCCCAAATTACCGGGCGTGATGGCGATACGGCTTACAACCTTGCTCGGGCGCTGGGGGTCATCGAAACGTGCGCGAGCGAAACGCAATTGTTGGTGCTACCGGAAACGTACCTCACGGGATTTCCTACTAAGGCGAATGTTGCGCAAATCGCTGAGCCTCTCGACGGCCCAAGCTTAAAAGCCATATGCCAAGCGGCGAAGAAAAAGGGCTTATCAGTAGCCGTAGGTTTAGCTGAAAACGATGGTGGTCGGTTCTATAACACCACGGTGTTGATAACTCCGGATCAGGGCATAGTCCTCCACTATAGAAAGACTCATCTTTGGTCAGGTGAGCGGGATGTCTTTGAGCCAGGCGACCGCATGGTGACGGGAATGTGGAACGGACTTCGAGTTGGCCTCTTGATTTGCTACGACATCGAATTTCCCGAAACAGCCCGCGCGCTTGGTCAGCTAGGCGTTGAGTTGTTGATCGTTACCAACGGCAATTTTGATCCTTACGGGCCAAATCACCGAACCTGCATCATGGCTCGCGCGTTAGAGAATCAAGCGTTCGCAATCATGGTTAACCGAGTCGGCCCTAGCGATGACGGATTAGTGTTTGCCGGTGGTTCTGCTGTGGTGAATCCCTTTGGCGACCTACTGGTTGAAGCAGGTCGAGAGGAAGCGCGTATTCGCATGTCCTTGGACACATCTTTGCTTGCGAAGGCACGTATCCCCTACATCTACGGCAACGATCAACGAATGCGCCTGAACGGGCAATTGCGGGAAGACGGTGAACGCCGCGAGCTAATTATCACTAAGTACCAATAGCCAAACCAACAGATACAGCAAGCAGCTTTTTTTGAAATATCTACCGTGTATCCGGCCGCTCCTGGCGGACGATAAAAACATAATCGGAGACGTCAATGGCTAACTTAAAACGCACCTTGTCGCTGAGCACACTGGTGATTTTCGGGGTCGGGCTCATGACCCCCATCATCGTGCTTGGCACATTTGGCATCTTGGCACAGTCGAGTGGAGGACATGTTCCGACGGCTTATCTTGCAGCCCTTGTAGCCATGTTGCTGACAGCACTGAGCTACGCCCACATGGCCCGGGCTTTCCCAGTTTCTGGATCATCGTACACCTACGTACGTAAAGCGATTGATGCACGCCTTGGCTTCATGACGGGTTGGGCGATCCTCCTGGACTATCTGTTCCTTCCAATGGCGATATGGTTGATCGGGACAGCGTATCTCAACTCGGCTTTTCCTGGGGTGCCTGCGTTCGTGTGGCTGCTAACGTTTATTGGGCTGACAACGCTGATCAACGTGGTGGGCCTTAAATTGGCCACAGCTGTGAACATTCTACTGCTGCTATTGCAGGTACTGATTTTAGGTGCGTTCGTGGTTATGTGCATCCACTACACCCTTGGAGACCCTACTAAACCACTATTCAGTTTGGCGCCATTTGTAAGCGGGGGCATCCAATGGCCAATGATCATGAGCGGCGCAGCCATCGCATGCTATTCGTATCTTGGCTTCGACGCTGTCAGCACCTTGACTGAGGAAACCCATAATCCAGAGCGCAACATGCCAAGGGCAATCCTTTGGGTAACTTTGATCGGTGGATTGATTTTTGTAGGCACCTCATACGTTGTGCAACTGGCTCAGCCATCACTTGAGTTTGCTAATGTAGATTCTGCCGCTTACGAAATCGCTCGCAATATCGGAGGTGACCTGTTCGTCTCGATCTTCCTGATTGGCTTGGTGCTTGGACAGTTCACATCCGGCATTGCTGCTCAGGCGAGCGGCTCAAGATTGCTGTACGTGCTTGGACGAGACTCGGTGCTGCCGAAAGCTTTCTTCGGCTACCTTTCTCCACGCTTTGGCACCCCAATCTGGTGCTTGATATTAAGCGCAGTAGTAGCCTTGCTTGCTCTCAACATGGATGTGACTACCTCGACCTCTTTCATCAACTTCGGGGCATTTCTGACCTTCATCCTGGTCAACCTCTCTGTAGTTTTCCACTACTGGCGCACCGAAAAGCGCCGTGGGTTTACGGCGTTTGTTCTGTACCTGCTGCTTCCAATCGCAGGAATGGTTGCTGATCTATGGCTAATGTTCAGCTTGGATCACAAGGCTGTGGAGCTGGGCTTATCTTGGCTGGCGATCGGCTTCGTTTACTTGATCTTCCTAACAGGCGGGCTTCGTAACCAGCCGCCAGAATTGGTTTTGGAAGAGGCAATTTAGCCAGTCTGCTAAGCCGCCATTTCAACATCTATTCAACAACAGAAGGGCCCTCAATGGGCCCTTTTGTACTCAAACCAAGATCACTTGGATAGCCAGGACTCGACAGTCGCGGAGCCGTACTCAGCGTTCCACTCTTTCAGAGTCTGGTGATTGCCACCTTTGGTTTCTACGTCTTCACTTGGCGTGGCTTACGGATACCTGCTTTGGACTCAACGGCTGGAGCGCGACGGCGAGCCTGAGGATCCCCTGCTGAAGTGATCAGGCAGTGAATCGTCCCTAATTTCCTAAACGAGTCTAATCGGCTGTTTTTCGTCGACTCTAGCCTTTCGTGATCGGCAGAAAACCGCCAACGTCTGTCGATGCCGACCGACAGCTATATTGGGTCGACTCTGTTGAAAAAGTCGGACTTTCAGCTCGACTGAACTCAGGCATGGCCACCACCGGAGAACCTGATCCATGCTTGAAATGGGCATAGCATTTGCTGAGTCGTCTAGCGGCGCTCGCTGCCAACGGTGCCTAAGAGAGTCGAACCGAAATTAGCGAATCCCCGAAAAGTTACCACCGGGTTACTTCTTTAGGGAGGATTTACGAAACCAAGGGCAATTCACTTGCTCCGATACCCCGAGCGGTCTAGAAGGACGAGGCCGATTCCACCTTCGATAAAATCCTCTAATGCATCTATGTCCATCGGGGGACCAAATAAATATCCCTGATAGTTACGGCAACCCAAAGCAGCCAGCATGTCACGCTGCGCTTCCGTTTCTACACCCTCAGCAATGACCGACAAGTTCATACTGTTTGCTAACGCGACCACCGTCTTGGCGATTGCAGCGTCGTTTAGATCCACCAGGATATCGCGTACAAATCCCTGGTCGATCTTGAGCTGGTCCAGCGGCAGGCGCTTCAGATACGACAGGGAGGAATAACCGGTGCCAAAATCGTCCAGCGAAAAGACAACGCCGATGGATTTCAACGCATTCATCTTGGCAATCACATCCTCGACGTTAGAAACCAGCATACTTTCAGTAATTTCCAACTTGAGACGATGAGGATTGGCACCGTAGCGCTTGAGCACAGACCGTATTTGTTCGACAAAGTCATCCTGATTAAATTGCCGAGTACTGACGTTGACGGCGATGCTCAGGTGCGAGAACTCGGATCTATCCGCCCATGCGGCCAACTGCTGACAGGCGATTTCCAACGCCTGCTGGCCTAGCGGCAAAATCAAGCCACTCGCCTCTGCCAGTGGAATGAACTCTGCCGGAAAAATCATCCCCCCGCGCAGGTCTTTCCAGCGCACTAACGCTTCCACGCCTGTAATCCGACCTTCATCCGTAACCTGCGGCTGGTAGTGCAGCAGGATGTGGTGTTGCTTGATAGCCTTGCGCAAGCCATCCTCAAGCGCGATTCGAGCGCTGACGATCGCCTGCATCTGGGGGTCAAAAAAGCGCAAAACGTTGCGCCCGCAGGCTTTGGCCTGGTACATGGCCAACTCGGCGCGTTTCAAGGGCTCGCTTGCATCCTCATGCTGCTCGCCGAACAGTGTGATACCTATACTGCAGGTTCGGTGCAGTATGGATGTACACACGTCATAAGGCTGCTCGATCTCCCGCAGGGTTTTTTCGCCAATGTTTTCAGCATGGCTCGCCGCTTCCTGGGGATTGGTGCTCTGGCTCTCCAGAATAAGAGCGAATTTGTCGCCTCCAAGGCGGGCAACGGTGTCACCCTCCCGCACACAACGCCTCAATCGCTGGGCGACTTCATTTAGAATCAAGTCGCCCTGTCCATGCCCCAGGGTTTCGTTGATGGACTTGAAATCATCGAGATCGACAAACATCAATGCGCCCATCCATTGATGGCGAGCACTCGAAATCAACGCTTGTTCCAGCCGATCCATAAAGAGTCGGCGATTTGGCAATCCCGTGAGCTGGTCAGCGAACGATAGTCTTTGGATCTGCTGCTCAGCAGCCTTTCGGTCGCTGATTTCCCGGACGATCGCCTGAATGCATAGAGTGTCATCCAGGGTCATCATGTGCGCCGAAACCAGACCGGGCCACGTTCGGCCATCCTTGCTTACAAATTCAGCTTCACGATCAATGAAGTATCCGTTTTGCTGCAGGAGACAAACCGACTTGTGACGCTCTTCCGGATAGCGCCAGATATCGATATCAAAAACCGTTTTGCCAATAGTATCTTCCCGTGTCCAGCCAAATACGGGCGTAAATCCGTCATTGACCTCAAGAAGTCGCCCATCCTCCAGGCGGGTTATGACTTGACTATCCGGGCTGGTGCGAAACACAGTACGAAAGAGTTCCATTTTTTTCGTCTTACGCGATTCAGTTTCACGTCTATAGCTGGTATGCGTGTAAACAAGAATAACCAGGGTGAAAATTGCCACCAGTAAAAGTGTTATGACAACTTCCTTTCGCCAGGGAGCAAGAATGTCGTCGGTGCTCTTTGCGACGAAGATATAGAGAGGGTAATTCGCAATTTTTCGATAGCTATAGAGTCGTTCGATGCCGTCTACTGGAGCAACTGCGGTGTAGTTCCCTGCATTCGGGGACGATCGAGTGGTTTCAGTAGCTTTGGCTGAAACCAGCCTGGCACCCACTTGCCCGCTTTCATTCGCTGCTTTCGGATACCGGACTATGAGCGCCATCTCATCATCACGAATAGCGATGACCCCTTGTTTTCCAACATCAATAGTGGAAAACATATCGCTGAAATACTCCATCATGCGCAACGAGCCCAGCGCCACACCCGCAAAGGAGCCATCAGCGTAGTTGATACGTCTGGACAGGAGGACCGACCAGGTTTTTGTGCTGCGTCCTATCACCGGCCTGGATACGACCATTCCGAGATGCGAGTTCTCATGCAGGCGTTGGAAATACTCTCGGTCGGTTATATTCGTTACTTTGCCGGCAGTCATTAATGTTCCCCAGGGGACATCACCTTTCTCATCCGCCACCCACAGTCCTTCGCAATCCCGAATCTGCGCCTGCTGCTGTGCTAGATACCCGTTCAGCAACGCCCCATTAATGCCTCCGACAGCCATTTGCCGCTCTACTTCACTGGTTACAGCAAACAGGCCGACATCAACCTTATCAAGGATGCCGGAGACGTTGATAGCTAAGGACCTCGCCAGGTTCTCTGTTGTGATGATTGCTTGAAGCTCATGCTGTTGTTTGCTCTTGTAGAGCGCCAGCCCCGCCAGCGCATAGACAAACAAAATGATGGAAACAATACCTGCCGCAAGACGGGCCGCTAAGGAATGTGATCGCCACTGCATAAGGAAGTCTCGACAAAACCAATTGAGGGCATAGCGGGACACTTCATAGGCTAGTCGGTCAGGTAGTACTTGCCGTCGAAAACTTGAAATACTCACAGATTATTGAGTAGCAACGCGCAAAATGCCGTCGAAGGGCGACGCTAAACCGGGCTGTTTGCGGTTAGCGCATCGGGCGCTCTAGAAAAAGATCCGCGCGGGTTTGCGAAAGCCACGCACTGGAGGATCGTCGCAAGTTCACCTTGCCCTCCTCCGGGATAAGCTATCAGGTGGGCAACGACGCCGTGGGAGAGCGCTCGTTCACCACCAGCGGTGCGAAGGTGTTCGTCATGGATTAAGCCAGGGCAACAGCGATGCAATCAGTGCGATCCGAATCGAATTGCCCTCTTTGGCTGTGAATTCTCAATACTGGTATCCAGCTTTTCTTCATACGCTGGATCGGGATGGGATGAGGACGACTAAATCTGTATCACCTATGTCGACACCTGCCTGTGAAAGCAGCGTAGTAACCTGGCCACGGTGATGGGTCTGATGGTTGAAGAAATGCATCACCAGGCCGTAAAAATCCTTGTCGGACACTACACCCTTCAAGCTGGCGTAATGGAGGGTATGGTCTAGATCGGACTCTGTAATAGAGCTGGCCCATTCGACGATTATCTGATCAAGCCTCTCTCGATATACTGAGAGTTCTCGAATAGTAGAGAACAACGCTTGGTCAAGGTTTTTCGGATCAGAAAGTCGCCTGACCGGCTCCAATGCCGAGTGGTTCGCTGGATGTTTGGCGAATCGCTTTAGCCACACAGTGTCTCCGACTGCCACGTGGTTTAGCGTCCCGAGAGTCGATCTGAAGAACGCTTTTCTATCAGCTGAGAGCTCATCATCGGACAAGCACCTGGCCGCTCCATAGATCTTTTCGTTCATCCATTTGTTATAGGTCGCCATCAGGCAGATATGGCCGGTACGGCTCATGTGCTCATCCTTTGAGTGGGTATTTGACAAGCGCTCCACGCTCCATGTTCATCGCAAAACCCAGTCTATTGCACGGTGACCCGTACGCGGTAGAGATCGTTATTGCTCCGATACTCGCCGGTCGCCCCCCAAGAGGTAACCTTCGACATTTTCCATGGACAGGGCTTCGAGCAACACCTGCTCCAGGATGGCAAAAAAACATTTGATGTGAGCCTGCTTTAATGCCTGTGGCCGGGTTACCAGATAGACCTCCATATCTGGAAGGTGGAGATCCGGGAACAACCCGATCAGATCCTTCGCCAGTAGACGGGGCAGTACGGCCACCCCCATACCTCGCCTCACCGATTCGAGCTGCACGACGAACGAGTTCACGCTGATCTGCGCGCGGTCCAGACCACCGGCCTTTGCCGCACGCATTTGCGGCAACATGTCCAGGGGGGAAGCAAGGCAACATTGACCGCAGTGGCCGGGGTCACCCCCGGAAACCGCTTCAGATAACCTGCATCAGCGAAGACACCGTAGGCGAGCCGGCCTATGGGTCGATAAATCAGCGACGGCTCACCCAGATGAGCTGTACGTACCGCAATGTCTGCCACGCCGCGGACGATCTTGTGAAAGTCGGCTGTTACCATCAACTCCACCGAGCAACGCGGGTGCAGAGAAGTGAAACGACTCGCGGCCTCCAGCACGCAAGACGAGAACCCCTCGCCTGCACTGACCAGGACACTGCCAGATAGCTCTGTGTGCAGCTCGGATATGCCAGCAGCGGTTTGACGCCTCAAGCCCGCTTCCGCAGCCAGGGCAACGTCCACGAGGGATTGGCCCCGCGAGGTCAACCAGCATCCCTCAACGCCCCGCTCGACGAGTGGCTCGCCCAGTGCGACCTCAAGTTGGGTCAGGCGGCGGGACACGGTAGACGCCGCGATACCCAGCAACTGGCCAGCTTGAAGGAAGCTGCCACGCCGCGAGACTGCCAACAGCAGACGAAGATCGTCCCAATTTGCTTGCAACGCCATGCGTCCTGTCCTCCCTGGTCTGCATATGTGCAAATCCATTATGCAGTAGTCGCTGTTTTTCGGCAGAGGCCTCAAAGGTATATCTACAGGCCCTCGAAACGAATGGAATGAATTGTATGACTACTGGCCCCAACGACTATGCGGAACGCGCCTCAAGAGCCTTCAATCGCCGTGATGTGGAGGCGATGCTTGCGTTGGTTTGCGAAGACTTCATCTACCTCGATGGTATGGGGATTCAAACCGGTCGCGAATCCATGCGCAAACGAGAGACTGCGCTGTTCGAAGCGTTCCCTGATGCCCAAGTGACCTTCACCCCATTCATGGTCGCTGACGATCGTTTGACGCTGACTGCCTTACTGACCGGCACCTTCGCCGCACCCTTGGTGCTGCCAGGCCGGGTGATTCCACCCCATGGACGCCATATTACCGTGCACTACGCCGCACACTTCACCTTCAGAAACGGACTGGCCATCCGTGAAGAGGCCTTCTTCGACAGTGCGGTGTTGATGCCGTTAGCCGAACAGGGTGAGGGTTGAGCCATGCGCAGCGCATTTGTTACTGGTGCAACCGGTTTGCTGGGCAACAACCTGGTACGTGAATTGGTCGCTCGTGGCTACACGGTCAAAGGCCTGGTCCGCTCAAGAGCCAAAGGCGAACAGCAGTTCAACAATCTGCCGGGGGTGGAGTTGGTCGTGGGTGACATGGCCGATGTCGACGCATTCGCAGCATCGCTGCAAGGTTGCGATACGGTGTTTCACACCGCGGCGTTCTTTCGCGACAACTACAAGGGCGGCAGCCACTGGAAAGAACTCGAAAAGATCAATGTGTCTGGTACGCGGCGCCTGCTTAACCAGGCCTACCGCGCCGGTATACGACGGTTCGTCCATACGTCATCCATTGCTGTGCTCGACGGCGCACCTGGTATGTCCATCGATGAGACATGTCTGCGGGCCGACGCCGACGCGGATGACTATTACCGCAGCAAGATCCTCGCCGACCGTGTCATCTTGTCGTTCCTGGAAGCACATCCCGAGATGCATGCCTGCATGGTCCTGCCCGGTTGGATGTGGGGTCCTGCCGACATTGGCCCGACCTCCTCCGGACAATTGGTCAACGATGTCGTGAACGGCAAGTTGCCTGGGCTGATCCCTGGCACCTTCTCCGTTGTCGATGCCCGTGATGTGGCAGGGGCGCTGATTGCTGCCGCCAAACAGGGCCGACGAGGTGAGCGCTATCTCGCGGCGGGCCGGCATATGACGATGAGTCAGCTGGTCCCTGTTCTAGGACGTATCGCTGGCGTCAAGACGCCCGTTCGACAACTACCACTGCCCTTTCTATATACCTTGGCGACTGTGCAGGAGATCTATGCACGCCTGACCGGCAAGCCCGTTCTGTTGAGCATGGCCACGTTGCGCCTGTTGATACGAGAGGAGTACCGCACCTGCTTCAACCACCGCAAGAGTGAACAGGAACTTGGCCTGAGTTTCCGGGCGCTAGAGTTGACAATCACTGACACCGTGGCGTGGTACCGCGATCACGGCTGGTTTGAAAAGCACAGTGCGCGCGCCTCGAAGAAAAAAAGCTCATCGGTCATGGTCGACAACTGACTTTCGCAGAAAGGATTATCGTCTAGTCCCAAAGCCGATGATCTCGAGCCTCATTGTGCGGTTTTATGCGGGTACGCGAGGTGTACCTTGAGTTCCCGAAACCGCACTTCCTGGTCATTTACCACACACCAGAACAAGGACGTCAATTTGTGGATACCGTAAGGAGCAGCGCGGCCATTAGCTTTCATAGATAATCGGCACGCTGCAGCTGCATTAAGGGACGATTCATTCAAGGGAGAGAAGTCGTGTCAGCCGCATCTGGGAACAGCAAAATTTTTCGACTGGCAACCGCCCAGGCATTGGCGGGTGGTAACTCAGTCATCGTCTATGCAACCGGCGCTATCGTGGGAGACATGCTTGCACCGGATAAAGCATTGGCGACGCTGCCTATCTCCATTTTTGTCGTGGGCATGGCGAGCTGCACGCTGCCTGCCGGCGCCATTGCGCAGCGCTATGGGCGCAGTCTCGTGTTTATGCTGGGAGCGTTGTGCGGCATCCTGATGGGAGTGCTGGCTGCGATTGGCATTTATTTGTCTTCCTTCTTCATTTTCTGTGCTGCGATGCTGTTTGGTGGCGCTTATGCCGCTGTGGTGCTGACGTTTCGTTTCGCCGCCGCAGAATGTGTTCCAGAAAACAGGCAGCCCTGGGCGCTTTCAATCGTCATGGCTGCCGGGTTAGTGGCGGGTGTACTAGGTCCACAGACGGTCACCTATACGATGGACCTATGGGAGTCCCACCTGTTTATCGCTACTTACGTTGCAGCCGCATTAATGGCAGTGGTTTCGGCGGCGGTGCTGCTAGGTGTCGATTTGCCACGCCATGAGGCAGCTGTTCGTACTCCAGGCCGCCCACTTGCGGTGATTGTTCGCCAGCCTCGACTCATCAACGCCATGCTCTGTGGCGTCATAACTTACACCTTGATGAATTTCCTGATGACTTCGGCCCCACTGGCAATGAAGCATGAGGATCTTTCACTGGAATCATCGAACCTGGCAGTGCAGTGGCACGTCATTGCAATGTACGCACCCAGTTTTTTCACTGGAAATCTGATCCGCCGCTTTGGAGCAAACCGCGTTGTGTTGATGGGGTTGATGTTAACCGGCGCGTCTATTGCTGTCGGGCTTGCCGGTGTGCAGTCCTACCACTTTTATCTATGTTTGGTGCTTCTAGGGATTGGTTGGAATTTCGGTTTTGTCGGCGCCTCTGCGCTCGTCCTTCAGTGCCATAAAACAAGCGAAAGAAACAGTGTCCAGGCGCTCAATGATTTCATTGTTTTTGGCGCCGTGGTGCTCGGCTCGTTTGCATCGGGAGGTATATTGAATCGATACGGTTGGACCGTTATCTGTACGCTTGCCTTTGTACCTGTGCTGGTGGCTATAGCGACGTTGATGTTGAGCGAGCATCGCGCCTGGCGTTCAATCCAGGAACGCACAAGCTAGTTGCGCGGGACTGGCTTAGCCTTCAGGGCTCACATGGGGGTACTACAACTGACCGAGCCCAGGGCATCCCGAGCGATAACGTCAGGAAGGCGTGTTTGCCGAACGCCCCCCTCAATCATCCGAAAAACTGGTCATTTCCCCCTGCGATTGATTGGTCAGCAAGGTGCATAGGGAAATGCCTTACCTCGTATCAGTCAGGGATTCAGCAAAACGCAATGGGCCGGTGACCAAACCGACCCAATGCCATACGAGCTGGTCCATTTACCGCGAATCGACTAATCCAACGTGTTAAGGCACACCACCTTGGGTTGGGTCATTTCCTCGTAGGCAAAACGCACCCCTTCCCGGCCCAGGCTACCGTACTTGGAACCGCCAAACGGCATCGCATCGAAGCGGTAGTCGGAAGAGTCGTTGATCATCACTCCCCCGGCTTCGATCCTCCGTGCGGCGCTCATCGCGGTTGCCAGATCATTGGTGAAGATCCCGGCATGCAGGCTGTATTCGGGTTCATTGGCCAACGCGATGGCTTCATCGAAGGTTTCGAAAAGCTGCAATACCACCACCGGAGCGAAGACTTCATTGCGCCAGAGTCGACTGGCGTGATCGACGTTTTCCAACACGGTGGCGGCGTAGCACGATCCTGCACGCCGATGGCCGCAGAGCAACGTGGCGCCCTCTTGCAAGGCCTCGTTGACCACTTGCTCGGCATTCTGCGCGGCTTGCGCAGTAATCATGGGGCCGATATCGGTAACGGCCAGTAATGGATCGCCGACCACAAGCGCACGGGCCTGGCTGACGAATTGCTCCCGGAACGCTTCATAAATCGACGCCTGAATCAGCAAGCGCTGAGTGCCTACGCAGTTCTGCCCCGCTGCCCAAAAGGCTCCGGACACGCAACTCTCGACAGCGGCCTCAAGGTTGCAGTCGCCCATGACGATTACCGGCGCATTGCCGCCTAGGTCCATGGCGAGTTTCTTCAACCCGGCCGTGCGGGCGATCTGCTCTGCGGTGACGAAACCGCCGGTGAAGGAAATCATCCGCACCTCACGGGCGGCGACCAACGCCTTGCCCAGTTCCGCGCCGCCGGTGGCGACGGTAACCACTGATTCAGGCAAGCCTGCCGCGACCAGATAAGACACCAGTTTAATGGCCGACAATGGCGCGAGCTCAGAGGGTTTGAGAATCACCGCGTTACCGCCCGCAATGGCCGGACCGAGTTTGTGCGCCACCAGGTTCAACGGATCGTTGTACGGCGTGATCGCAACGATTAGCCCCAGAGGTTCACGGGAAAACCAGCCCTGACGCGATTCGGAGCCTTCATAAGCGTCGAAAGGCACCACTTCCCCGGCATTGCGCCTGGCCTCCTCGGCCGACAGCTTGAGGGTGTTGACGCAACGCTTGACCTCCTTTTCCGCCTGTTTGAGGGTCTTTCCGGCCTCGTCGACGATCAGCCTGGCAAACACATCGGCATCACGTTCGATGTTGATTGCGGCTTGCTCAAGAATACGAGCCCGACGATGACGCGCTAACGCCGCGCACGCTCGTGCACCACTGCGGCCGGTCTCCAACAACTGCGGAACTTGCGCCGCACAGACATTCGTTACGCTACCTATGAGGGAACCGTCATAGGCGTTAAAGACTTCAATGGGCGACTCCACGATATCCAGAACCAGGCGCGATAATTTCACAGTCTTACTCCTGGTTGCGTGCAATGGATTGATGGATGCTGATGATGTCCGAGAGCAGCGCAAACGCTGTTTCCGTACGCCCGGCTCCCGGCCCCGAAACCGTCACCGCACCGAGCAGTTCGGAGGTAAACGACACCGCGTTCGTTGCGCCGCCAACACTGGCCAGCGGATGGTCGTTGTTCAACAGCCGCGGTTCGACACTGGCACTGATCGAGCCGTCGGCGTGGCGCATCGCCGACCCGATCAGCTTCCAGCGAGCGCCGTCCTGCCGGGCTTTTTCGATGTCGCCAAGGCTGAGGGAGGAAATGCCACTGCACGTGACGTCGCTGATCGTCAGCTTCGCGTCCAGCAGTTCATTCGCCAGGATCACCACCTTGAGGCGTACGTCATGACCCTCGACATCCGCCGTCGGGTCGGCTTCGGCGTAACCCAGCTCCTGAGCCTTGCTGACAGCCTCGGCAAACCCCAGGCCACCTTCCATGCTGGTAAGCACGAAGTTGGAGGTGCCATTGAGAATGCCTTCAAAACCGACAATGGAGCTGCCGGCCAGTGCCTGCCTGGCCAGGCGGATAACCGGCGTGCCGCTCATGACCGAACCTTCGTATTCAAAGGCGACATGCTTGCGTCGAGCCAGTGCCTTGAGCTCGGCGCCGTGCAAGGCGATCGGGCCCTTG
Organism: Pseudomonas sp. BT76 TE3572; assembly: GCF_050435365.1. Classification (NCBI taxonomy): domain Bacteria; kingdom Pseudomonadati; phylum Pseudomonadota; class Gammaproteobacteria; order Pseudomonadales; family Pseudomonadaceae; genus Pseudomonas; species Pseudomonas sp. BT76 TE3572. Next base: position 7,027,282 of record NZ_JBNDKE010000001.1, on the reverse strand, counting down.
TTGGTGGTGACGACATGCTGGCCGCCCTCGAGCGCCCAACGGCAGAACGACGTCGCCGGTTCACCGTCAACCGGGTTGGTAAACGTGGCTTCAACAATAATGTCCGCGCCGCAATCCTTGATCACCGCTTCATTGAGGGCTGTGACGTCGCCACCCGACAGTTGCGCCAATGCACCTTTGACTGCCGGCAATTGGGCGAGCACATTGGCGTCCAGCCCTTCGCGACCAATCACCGAACCGAGAAACAAGTCAGTCACACCGACGATTTTCAGGGTGAAACCCAGTTCTGTTTTCCACTGTTCGTTACGTTCGGCAATCAGCTGAGCCAATGCCCGGTTAACACCGCCAAAGCCAACCAGCGCCAATTTGTATTCTGTCATTTTGTTATGCCCTTGATCCGGGTGATGGGTTGTCGGGCACTAGGTTAGGGTTGGGCCCAGGGCAGTGAAATAGGCCAATTTGCTCTATTTTATGGGCTTTTTGACCAGTGCCCGGGCAAAGCTTCAGGATCGGGTAGGAGCGAGCTTGCTCGCGAAAAACCGAAGAGCGCCGCGGGGTGTCAGACTTGCAGCGTTATCGTTGGCGACCATCGCGAGCGAGCTCGCTCCTACAGGTTTTGGGCCTATAGATAGGGCCTGTTTAACGCCTGTCAGTGTTACTCGATGAAAGCTACAACGCCTTGCGTCGTTGCCTACAGGTACGCCAGAATCCGCCGGCTTGTGCGCCTTGGAGGCCATCGGTAACTTGGCCCGCGTCACTGATTTCCAGTGATCGGGTTTAGCAGCCCGTGGTATTTGAAGATCGTACGAGTGTCCGTCAGGCAGGTATTCCATACCTGCATTTGATGGTGGCTGTGCGTAGGGCGCCCTTGGGCGCGCCGGCTTTCTTCTTTTCCCCGGTCTGCTAACCTGCGTACAGCCGCCACCCCTCGTTTAGCAGCGACGGCGTGGCTGCACTACAACAGGAAAAGAAAATCATGTTCAAGGTCACACCCAATCCCCCGAACAATGATCCGGCAATATCTTCCGAACGCATCCCCTCTGCCGCCGACCTACAGGCCACTCCCCGCAAACTCTGCAGCATGTTCATCGTCAATCCGCAACTCGATACCGAAACCCTGTTGGCTCACGCCTGCGAGTCACTGGCTTCGGCCAATGTCATGACGATGGATCTGGCGGACCGGACGCAGGGATCGAGTCGCAATACACTGCTGGGTATTGCTCAGGTCATCATGCTCGGCGAGCTGGCGGTGAATCGGGCGCTGGATCGAATCGATCCGCCTGAGTAGAAGATCAAAAGATCGCAGCCTGCGGCAGCTCCTACATGGGTCCGCTGCGACCGTCATTTTGCGCGTGTACGCAAACCCCGTAGGAGCTGCCGCAGGCTGCGATCTTTTGACTTTCAATGCCTGCGCAACCACTCGATAAACAGCGCAAATGCTCGCGATGCACGCAAAAAAAAGCCAACACAGGTTGGCTTTCAGCGGTACGAAAAATGGGCTATACGACAGACGACAGCACGAAGGAGGTCACGGTGTTTTCCACCCCGGGCAACGCGGCAATTTCAGTCCAGACCTTATGCACCCGCTGCGGGCTCGCAGCGCCCACTCGCAGCATCAGGTCGAACTCGCCGCTCATGACATCGCACTGGATGACTTCCGGAATGGCCCGTAGCGCTTGCAGCACTTCCGCCCCCCGCATCCGGTCATAGCGGTAAACGAAAATCACCGCGTTGATGTTCGAAGTGGCTTGTCGCCCCTCCCCCGTGCGTACCGTATATCCCTGTATTACACCGTCGCGTTCAAGTCTTTCTATACGCTGGCGCACCGCATTGCGTGACAGATTGACCTTGGCCGCCAGTTCGGCGTGTGCAGCCCTGCCATTGAGCTGTAGTTGCGCGATGATCAGTTCATCTAGAGGGTCCAGAATTCGCTTCACTTAGCCTCCTGTTGTCGCGCCTTCACAGCGCGCCGAGCAGCTCATGGATGGTATCGAGGTCGTCCGGTTGAATCCGGTAAACCTGCGCCTGTCCTTGCGTCGCGACCTCAGGGTGCAGCCCCGCCACACTGATGCCCAACTCGCCAAGCAGCGCCGCCGACTTGACCGGTGAGATTTCCCCCAGGGTCACCATTGGCGCCACCAGGCTTCGCCGATACAACCGGGCGGCCAGCACGCCGGTGGCTGTATGCGGGTCGATGACGTAACCCGTGTCGCGATACAGCGAGGTGATTTCCGTCAGCGTCTGCTCATCACTGACGGCGTAGGAGTCGATGATCATCCGCGCCTGCAACCAGAACTCGTTGGCGATGACCATCTCACCGCTGGACTCGAATCCCTCCATCAGGGCACACACCGCCTGGCCGTCACGCCCGTAGAGTTCCCAAAGGAACCGTTCCAGATTGGAAAAGATCGACAGGTCCATGGCAGGCGAAAGCGTCTTGTTGGCTCGTGACCTGCTGTAGTGGTTCTTCTGAAACAACTGGTGCAACGCGTCATTCTGGTTGGTCGCAACAATCATCTGGGTGATCGGCAGGCCCATTTTTTGCGCGATGTAGCCTGCATATACCTCGGCAAAGCTCGCCGCCGGTACGCTGAAACCAATCGGTCGCTGGCCGCCTCCCAGTTGCAACACGGCGTGGAAGTAAAACACCAGTTGCGCCAACACACTGACCCAGTTACTGGAGTTGAAACTGATCACCTCGTACTGCGCATACGGCCATTGTCGGAACAACTGGGTGACGATGGTCTGGCACTCGTCGAAGCTGCCGTTGACTGCAAACTGATGAACCCTTGGGTGCGCCGCTGCGTGCAGATGCTTGAGTTGCTCCAGGGGGACACCCTTCGCTGGGTAAAACACCACCACGCAGGTGTCCTCGCAGTGCTTGAACGCCTCGATGGCCGCCAGCCCGGTATCGCCGTTGGTGGCGCCGATCACCACCCCTCGACGCCTGCGCTTGCGCAGAAAATACGGCACCAGCCGTGCCTGCAACTGCGCGGCAAAATCCTTCGAGGAGCGAGTCGGCCCATGGAACAATTCCAGCACCCACTCGTTACGATCGACCTGATGCAATGGCGCCAGGGAGCGATGGCTGAATTGACTGCCCGCCTCTTTGAGCAGGCGCTTGAGGTCTGTCTCGGGGATCGCCTCCCCCACAAACGGACTGATCACCCTGTAGGCCAGTTCGTCATAGGGTAAGGTCGACCAGTTGGCGATGTCCTGCGATTCAAACAGCGGCAGTTCAAGCGGTACGAACAGCCCACCGTCCTCGGCAATGCCAGACAATACGACCTGTTCGAAGTCGACCTGCACGGCCGAATTTCGGGTACTCACATAACGCATGGTTGGCTCCGGCCATTCATTTGAAACGATGTGCCTGCTCGACCAGCCAGGTGGAAAACATCACCGCGTCGGGGTGTTGCTCGGCCCCGGAACCGCGCACAAGATAAAAAGACTCGCTGGCTTCGATACGCTGAGTAAAGGGTTCGACCAGCCGTCCATCCTGAAGCATCTCCTCCACCATCGAGGACCGCGCCAGGGCGATCCCCTGCCCTAACTCGGCCATGCGCAAAGTGGAAATCAATGTGTCGAACTGCATGCCGGTCGAGAAGTCGACGGTGTCAGCACCGACCATGTTCAACCAGTACCCCCAACCCTCTTCGTAGCCCAGAACATGCAACAGCGGATGGTGCGACACGTCCGCGGAGACCGTCAGCGGCGACCTTGCCATCAAGTCCGGCGAGCAGACCGGGAACAGCGTGTCCCAGGTCAGGCGCTGCGACACCAGGCCGGGCCATTGACCGTGGCCCCAGCGAATCTCCATGTCATCCTCACCATCCAGCTCCTTGACCCAGATATTGCTGATGTAGCGGATATCGACATGGGGATGCGCCTGGCTAAACCCCGCCAGCTTGGGCGCCAGCCAATGCACGAAGAACGCCAGGCTGCCACGCACCTTGATCGGTCGACGTTTGTGCTGGCCAAAAATTTCGTTTGTCCCTACTGCCAGTCGCGTGATCGCATCCTGCACCACTGGCAGATAAGCCTGGCCTTCCTCGGTCAGTCCCAAGCCACGGGGCAAGCGCTTGAACAGTGCCACCCCAAGATGGCTCTCCAGTTGGCGGATCTGCTGACTGACTGCCCCCTGGGTCAAAAACAGCTCTTCGGCAGCATGGGTGAAGTTCAAACAGCGGGCAGACACCTCGAATGCCCGCAGCCAGTTCAATGGGGGTAGCGTCTTTTGCTTCATGGCTTGAACCTCTAGGACGCCCCCTCCACCGAGCACGCTTGCCCATCCCGTCGACGCGGACTAGAACGCATCGGACGGTTGTGCCAAGGGGGCAACCGACAAGCGTCGCTCGCGGCTTTTGCGGGTAATGTAATACACGAAGTAGCACCAGGCGATGAAGGGCAAACCGAAGTACAACGCCACACGCTGCTCCGGATCGAAGGCAATCCCGAAACACGCCAGACTGCAGCAGACCAGCGCTCCCAACGGCACCCATGGATAGCCCCGGACACGGAATTTCAAGTCGCGGATGTCTCCGCCGTTGGCCACATAGTGACGGCGGAAAGCAATCTGGCTCGCAGCGATGCTCATCCATACCACCACCACCGCCAATCCGGAGATCGACACCAGCGCCAGATAGATGGTGTCGGCGGCAAACACACTGCTGAGCAACGAGGCAGCCCCACCCGCCATGCTGACGATAATGGCGTTGAGCGGCGTACCCATGCGAGTCAGGGCCGAGAACCGCTTGGGCAGATGACCCTGGTCACTCAGCGTCCAGAGCATCCGTGACGCGGCATACAAACCGGAGTTGGCGGCCGACAGCAAGGCACTGATGATCACGAAGTTCATGATGTCAGCCGAATATGGAATCCCGATGTAAGTGAACACCGTGACGAATGGACTCTCTACCAGGCCGGCCTGTTCTCGGGGCAATAGTGTTGCCAGGACGAAAATGGTCCCCACGAAAAAGATCGCCAGGCGCAGCACCGTCGTGCGAATGGCACGCGGCACGTTGCGCTGCGGATCCTTGGTTTCCCCAGCGGCAATACCGATCAACTCAGTGCCGGAGAACGCAAAAGACACCGCCAACAACGTCATTGCTATCGGCATGACTCCGGTAGGAAAAAGTCCTTCGCGAGTGAAGTTGCTCAACCCGATACTGTGGCCCTGATCGATGTGCAGCAGACCGAGAATCGCGCCACCGCCGATCATCAGAAACACGATGACGGTCACCACTTTAACCAGAGACAACCAGAACTCGGTCTCAGCGAACAAACGCACCGAAATCACATTGGTCAGAAACACCAGACCTGCAAACAACGCACTCCAGATCCATACCGGTGTATCCGGGAACCAACGCGCCATCAAGATACCGGCGGCGGTGAATTCAGAACCGATGGCCACCGTCCAGGTCAGCCAATACAACCAAGCCACGGTATACCCGGTACCAGGCCCCAGAAAGCGGGTGGCATAAGTACTGAACGAACCGGTTTCCGGCATCTGTACCGCCAGTTCGCCCAGGCACATCATCACCATGTAAACCATGAGTGCGCCGATGATGTAAGCGATCACCGCGCCCAAGGGACCGGCCTGGTTAACCGTGTACCCGGACGTGAGAAACAGTCCGGTACCGATAACGCCGCCTAATGCCAACATGACAATATGCCGTGTTTGCATTTCCTGTTTAAAACCGGAACGCGAGTGAAGTTGTTCTTCTTTTATGGACATGGTTGTTCTCATGAAAGTTATTAGGGCACGAATTAACGTCTGCGATGACTGACTGGGCAGAGAAAAAGATCGCCACTAAGTTTTATTATTATTCCACTTCATGAACGCCCCACTCACATCCTTGCAGTGAGGTTTAACGCTAACACTTCAGCTTGCGACTTCGGCGCAACTTTCATTGATTGAAAGCTGCGTGTTTGATTGTGTGGGCTCGTTGCCCGCCCTCCTGACAAATGCGAATGCCTGTTTCAGGTCGTCGAGCAGATCGTCGGTGTCTTCAATGCCGACAGAGACCCGCACCAGCCCTTCGGAAATACCCAGGGCCAGGCGTTCCTCCAGCGTGTTCTCGACATGGCTGGTGGTGCGGGCCGGACCGTAGATGGTTTCCACCGCACCGAGATTGCCCGCGCAGTGGGCGAATCGCAGTCGTGGCAACAGCACCTTGACCGTGTCCATACCGCCCACCACGACAAAACTGACGATTGCACCGAAGCCGGACATTTGCGCGCACGCCACCGCATGATTCGGATGGCCGGGCAAACCGGGATAATTGACCGACTCCACCAAGGGCTCGACGCAGAGGTACTCGGCCAGTGCGCGGGCACTGCGTTGCTGCTGACGCATGCGCAGCACCAACGTTTTCATGCCGCGAATGATCATGTAGGCGGAGAACGGGTCGAGCGTCGCTCCGTTGATTTCCCGGTAATGACGCACCTTGGCCATCAGTGATTCGTTACCGCACACCAGGCCGCCAAGCACGTCGCCGTGGCCGCTGAGAAACTTGGTGGCACTGTGAATGACCACGTCCACACCCAGCGCCAGCGGGTTCTGATTCAATGGCGTGGCGAAGGTGTTATCCGCCACCACAATGGCACCGACACGCTTGGCTGCAGCCACCAGGCGCTCGATATCGAGTATTTTCAGCGTCGGGTTGGTTGGCGTTTCCAGATACACCAATTGGCAACCCTTGGCGATTTCGCGTTCGATTTCTTCGTGATCGAACGTCTCGCACAACGTCACGTTCACACCGGTGCGCGGCAGGAACTCTTCGAAAATCTTGTTTGTGCCGCCATAGCTGTCCCTGGTCGAGACCACCCGATCGCCGTGGGCCAGGAAGGTGTAGAGCACGCTGCTGATCGCCGCCATCCCGCTGCTGAAGGCCACGGCTGATTCGGCCAGTTCCAACTCGCAAATCTTTGCCTCGAGGGTCTCGACTGTCGGATTGCTCATGCGGCTGTAAATAAAGCCGGGCGTCTTGCCCAACGCTACGTCGTACCAGACGTCGATGTCGTCGTAACCATATGCAGCACTGACTACGATGGGGGTTTGAGTGGCGTTGTAGGGATGCCTGACTTGCTCCCCACCCCACACTGCACGGGTTCCCGCACCCGCATTAACAAACCCTTCGCTACCTGTTTTTTTATTCATAAAGACTACTCGCACTTAGGGTGGCGAATGTTGAGCCACTCACCGGATCTGGCGGCCAATATAGTGAAAAGCAGCGCCGCCGAGAAACGATGTTATCGGTGCCAAAGGGCCGCTTTTTTTAATGGCTGTGATTGCGTGGAGCCAGGTCAATTGCAGCCTTTCGCCACAAGGCGGAGTACGGCGGCTGGCCAGGCACGGAGGCGGTGCGATCAGGTATCTGAATTGTCGGACAAGCCGGGTAAGGTGGCGCAACTTTTCACTGCGGTGGCCACATCGCGATGACGGCGTTGATAAGAACCGTACCACTGAGATTTGCGCCCTTTACCCTTGCCTTGGTTAGGAAATCCACACGGGCGGATCATGGGGCCAGCCGATAGGTGGACTGCACCAACCCCGAAGGAAAGCAGCGGCTGGATAACAGTTTCAAGTCAACATCCTGCTGAAGGCCCCCAAACAATGGCCTACCCGATCCGATCAGCACGGGAACGGTGGTGATCACCATATCGGCGACCAGTCCATCGCGCAGGAATGATTGCACCAACTGCCCGCCATCGACATAGACCCGACGCATGCCTTGCCTCGCCAGTTCCTCTATCAAGTCCCTAGGTGCGTGGTTGGAAAAACGCAGCTTGCCCTTCAGCGCCTCGGGCACCGGCGAGTCGGCCAGCTGCTCAGACAGCACCACCACGGGCCGGTCGTAGAACCATGTGTCGAAAGTCAGCACCTTCTCATAGGTTCCCCGCCCAATCACGATTACATCCTTGTCGGCGATGAAATCTGAGTAGCCATGATCCTCGGTCTGATCATCGCGCTGCAAAAGCCATTCGATGTCGCCATCGAGTCGGGCGATAAAGCCATCCAGACTGGTGGCGATGAAAACATGTGCAGTGGTCATCAGGTGCCCCTTATTTATACGGTGTGTGTGTCAATACATGATCATAAGCCGAATAAGGCTCGCCTTCGTTTGCTACCGCTCATAGGTACGGCCCTCAAAGAGGAGCAACACCCTTATGGGTTTGGGGTTTCATCAAACCCAGGGCAATTCACAATCTCCCAAGATAGTGGCAAGGCCAAGACAAAACCGCTTCCATGAACTCCGAGACAGCCTAGAGCGCCGTTGCGGTCGTTGAACTCCAATCTCGACTCTGAATGTCCGATGCGATGCGCCCGAATCTTTCTGGTGACAGCCGACAATGGGCCAATTGCAGCTTTTGCTAGATGGCTGGATTAAAGAAATCGGTGCAGGTCAGGTAGTCGGGCCGGCGAAGGCGGACCACTGTCAATGATCGCGGCAGGGATTGGTAGGAGGTTGTCATGGCACTTAACAAACCCAATCAAGAGTTACGCCGCGACTTGAAAGCCGCTGCATATTCCCTCGAAGAAGCTGCCTTGGAAATGTTCAGGCTGGCAAAACAGCGTGGGGATACAGAGCTTCTGGAGGCAATGGAGACGATCGAAAAGCTGCATGACGGCGAACGAGGATCTATTTGATTGGAATGGCCGCTGGCGTATCTCTAACAGTGCGGTGTCTTGCAGAGCGCTTCCAACTCGCAAGCCAACGTAGGGAGAGGGGCCTGAGGGAATACCCAGAGGCAAGCCTCAGAAGCCCACGCCTTTTAAGCAGGAGCAATGCGCCGACTGGCTCCGTAAACTGGAAATCAGCAAGCCTTTGAAACGCATCACGTCGACAAGGCAACCCGTCCTATCCCGGCAAACTCAACTTCCACTTGCACCCCGGCCGACGCCCAGTAGATACCGGTCCAGCTACCACTAGCCACCAGGTCACCGGCTCGCAAGGGGCTGCCCAGTGCTGCAGCGTGACGCGCCAGCCATGGCAGCGAACTCAGCGGCTCACCGAATGGATGGCTGCCAACGCCGACGAATTCAGGTTCCCCGGCCACCCGCAACGCCACCTGTTGTCTTGACCAATCCGGCATGTCCCCCAGCGTTTGCGGTGCACCGAGTATCAGCGCGCGGTTGAGTTGCTGGTCAGCCAGTCGAAGCAGTGGCGCGGCCTGATCGCCCTGCAGCCAGCGCGTGCCACACAGTTCGATGCCCGGCATCCACACATCGACCGCCGCACAGGCCATGGCCAGATCAGTGTGCTGGTCGAGGTCGCGCGACAGGCGCACGATCAGTTCGCCCTCGATCCCGAAACCGAAGGCATCGCCCGGCGGAACCTGCCAACCCGACGGGTGTACCGCCATTGCCGGTACCCCGGCGGCGCTGATCAGCCCTCCCGGAGCGCCGCCCAGTTTCCAGACCGCTGGCGGCCCGGAGGCGAACCAGCCGAGGGCATCCGCTACCTGGCGCTGCACGGCATAGGCTTCGGCTTCGTTAGCCAGTTCCAGGGTTGGCAACGGTTGTTGGCGCCCCTCACGCCAACCACGAATCAGGATGGCGGCCACCTGCGCGACCGCACTCACAATGCCAACTCAGTCTTACGTCGGCGCAGTTGCGCGGGCGCCGGGCGCTCGCACGGCAGAAACCGGCCGCGACCCGCCTCACCGCGCGGCTCGCCGTCCCAGACCACCTCACCGCGAGACAAGGTCATGGCCGGCCAGGCGCTCAGCGTCATGCCGGCGTAAGGCGTGTAATCGACGTTGTGGTGCAGCATTTCGTTGCACAGGTGCACCGACTCACCTTCGTTCCAGATCACCAGGTCGGCATCAGCACCAATAGCGATGCTGCCCTTGCGCGGATACAACCCATACATCTTGGCGGCATTAGTGGAGGTCAGCGCAACAAAGGTTTGCGGGGTGATGCGCCCACTGCGCACGCCTTCGGACCAGAGCAGTGCCATGCGGGTTTCGACACCGGGAATGCCGTTGGCGATCTGGTCGAACGACACCTCTTCACCGTGGGCCTTCTTGCCATCCGGGCCATCGAAGCGAAAGGGTGCGTGGTCTGACGAGAAAATCTCGAACGAGCCGTTCTCCAGGCCATCCCAGATCACCTGCTGGTTTGCGGCATCGCGCGGCGGCGGGCTGCAGATGCACTTGGCACCTTCGAAGCTGTCGTCACACCCCAGCGAGTCGGCGGTCAGGAACAGGTACTGCGGGCAGGTTTCGGCGTACACCTTCAACCCCTGGCTCTGGGCCCAGCGAATCTGCTCCACGGCCTCGCGACCCGACACGTGCACGATCAGGATCGGCACGTCCACCAGCTCGGCAAGGGCGATGGCACGATGGGTCGCTTCGCGCTCCACCAGCATCGGCCGCGACGCGGCGTGGTAGCGCGGCGCAGTCAGCCCGGCCGCCAGTAGTCGCTCGGTAAGCCAGGCGATGCAATCGCTGTTCTCGGCGTGGAGCATCACCATGGCGCCCTCACGGCGCGCGACCGACAACGTCTCGAGAATCTCCCGGTCGCCCAGCTTCAGCGCATCGTAGGTCATGTAGATCTTGAACGATGTATAGCCTTCAGCAATCAAGGCCGGCAGTTCTTCACACAGCACCTGCGGGGTGGGGTCGGTGACGATCAGGTGAAAGGCATAATCGATCACCGGCTTGTTACCCGCCCGACGATGGTAGTCATCGACGGCGGAGCGCAGGCTTTCGCCCTTCTGCTGGCAGGCGAACGGGATGACGGTGGTGGTGCCGCCGCAGGCCGCCGAGACCGTGCCGCTGAAGAAGTCATCGGCCATCACCGAGCCATCGCCAGTCGGCTGGTCGAGGTGCACGTGGCTGTCGATGCCACCGGGGGTGACATGCCGGCCTGCCGCGTCGATTTCCTGGTGACCTTGCGGCAGGTCCAGGCCAAGGGAGACGATGCGCCCATCACGAATACCGATATCGCTGGTGAATGTGTCCGCGGCGGTTACCACGCGGGCGTTGCGAATCACCGTATCAAAAGGTTGCATATCAATCAGGCCTCTTCCAGAAGTAACCGGCCCCAGCCGATCAGGCGGCGCGTGTCTACGCCCTTGGTTTTCAACATGTCCCAGACCACTGTGGTAACGGTGTCGAATACCGGTTTAGTTAACCATCACCTCGTCCAGTGCCTGCTCGAGAGTGCTGACCGTGCGCTCGATATTGCGCAGCTTTTCGAGTCCGAACAGACCGATGCGGAAGGTCTGGAAGTCGGCCGGCTCGTCGCATTGCAACGGCACTCCGGCGGCGATCTGCAGGCCTTGGTCGGCAAATTTCTTGCCGTTCTTGATGTCGGCATCATCGGTGTAGCTCACCACTACGCCGGGGGCCTGAAAACCGGCTGCGGCCACGCTTTTGATGCCTCTGCCGGTCAACATTGCGCGCACCCGGTCGCCCAGCGCCTGTTGTTCGTCGCGGACCTTGTCGAAACCGTAGGCTTGCGTCTCTTTCATCACTTCGTTAAACCGCGCGAGGGAATCGCTGGGCATGGTCGCATGGTAGGCATGTCCGCCCTGTTCGTAGGCCTGCATGATCTGAAGCCACTTTTTCAGGTCGCAGGCGAAGCTGCTGCTTTGCGTCTGCTCGATGCGCTCGAGGGCCAATGCACTGAGCATCACCAGGGCGCAGCAAGGGGAAGCACTCCAGCCTTTCTGCGGTGCGCTGATCAGCAGGTCGACTGCGCATTTGTGCATATCCACCCACAGCGTGCCTGAGGCGATGCAGTCCAGCACGAACAGGCCACCCACCGCATGCACGGCGTCGCCGACGGCCCGCAGGTAGTCGTCGGGCAGGATAATCCCTGATGAGGTTTCAACGTGGGGAGCGAAGACAATCTGTGGCTTCTGCGCCGCAATGGCGGCCAGCACTTCGTCCAGAGGCGGCGGGGCGTAGGCCGCCTGGCGACCAGCCTCGACCGGTCGGGCTTTGAGCACCGTAGTGGCCGCCGGGATGTTGCCCATCTCAAGGATCTGGCTCCAGCGATAACTGAACCAGCCGTTGCGTATCACCAGGCATTGCTGATCGGTGGCAAATTGTCGCGCCACCGCTTCCATGCCGAATGTGCCGCTGCCCGGGACCACCGCAACAGCCTGAGCGTTGTAGACCTGTTTCAGGGTCTTGGAAATGTTCTTCATCACGGCTTGAAATGACTGCGACATGTGGTTGAGCGAGCGGTCGGTGTAGACCACTGAGTACTCGACCAGCCCCTCGGGATCGATACTGGGATATAGCTTTGACATGGGGTGACTCCTTTGGCAGGGATATCAGTTGTATCGACCCTGCCCTAAGCCTTGGCAAATGACAAGATTGCTCGGGATTGGCAACTTCTGTCGAGCGGCTGGCTGTTCCCCCTGAACTCTTTCACCACTGTGGGGAATAGCGCTTCATTTTTTGATCCGGCGTGAGTGCCACGCAATCAAGTTCGTTCAAGCCAGGCACGGGCGATTTCTTCGCGCGTGGCAAACCAGACCCCGCCGTATTGCTTGGCATACTCGATGAATTGCTTGATCGCCCTTACCCGCCCGGGACGGCCCACCATCCGTGGGTGCAACCCGATCGACATCATGCGGGGCCCCTCAGCCGACTCCTCATAAAGGACTTCAAAGCTTTCTTTCATGTACTCGAAAAAGTCCGATGCCTGCGAAAGCCCCGGAGAGTTCCAGTAGCGGAAATCGTTCACGTCGGCGGTGTAAGGCACCACGAGGTGACGCTTACCCTCGACTTCGACAAAGTAGGGAACATCGTCGTTGTAGGCATCGGAATCGTACATAAAACCGCCCTCCTCCACGACCAGCCGACGTGTATTGACGCTGGCACCATACCGGCAATACCAGCCAACGGGACGTTTGCCACAGGTACGTTCGAATGACTCGATTGCCAGGCGCATGTGTTCGCGCTCCTGTTCTTCGGTCAGGCGAAACACTTCCTCCCAGCGATATCCGTGGCTGCAAATTTCATGACCTCCGGCTACCGCCGCACGGGCGACATCGGGGTTCTGCTCAAACGCCACTGCGCAGGCATGAAACGTCGCGCGAACCGATTGCTGGTCGAGGATATCCAGAATTCGCCAGATTCCGACGCGCGAGCCGTATTCATACATGGATTCCATCGCCAGATTGCGTGTGCCGTCGGGTATTGAATAGCTACCCCACTCGGTCATTGATTCCTGATCCGGGTCGCCCATGGCGAGCGAGCGTTCGGAGCCTTCTTCGTAGTTGATCACCAGGCTGATGGCCAAACGTGCGCCATTGGGCCAGGTGCCTTGTGGGCGCTGTCTACCGTAGCCCACTAAATCGCGTGCAGGTAAAACCATCGGGATCTTCTCCTGAAGTGAAGGTTAAATAAGTACGTGGCGAGAGTAGCGACTTAGCAGTCGATCTCTTTCAGCCGGTCATGACTAAAGGTGCTGTCCGATTGCCACTCGCTGAAGGCCAGCCCCATGGCCAGGGTTTGCGCAATACAGAACGAAGCGGTGAGCGAGCGAAAGCCCAGTAACTCGGCGTCGTTGACCTCAATCACCGTATCGGCCAATTGCCCGATAGGGCTCAGAACGCTGTCCGTGATCGCCACCAGCGTCACCCCTGCTTCCCGCGCCTGACGACAAGCCTCGACGGTGTCATGGGCATACGGCGGGAAGCTTATGGCGATCAACAGATCATCATCGGCAATGGCGCTGACCTGCTCCGGCAAGGTGCCGCCAGCGCCGCTGATGTGCACGGTTCGCCGGCCCACACGACTCAACGCGTAGCTCAGGTAAGCCGCCACCGGAAACGCGCGACGCATGCCGATGACGAAGGTCGTGCGCGCCACTTGCAGATGGGCGATCGCGGCTTCGATATTGGCCTGTTCGCCGCCTTCAGCCAGGTGTTCCAGAGAAACGATGTTGGCCTGGCTGAACTCCCGCAAAATTCCGCCGACGTCACTCGGGTCCTCCAGCAACGTCTCACCGCCATAGTGCCGAATACGTTCGCTGTGGGTGTCGGCAGCCTGTTGCAGCGGTGCGCGAAACAATCGTTGCAAGTCCTTGAAACCTGAAAACCCAAGGGCCTGAGCCAGCCGAATATAAGCGGAAGGCGCGATGCTTGAACGCTTACCCAGTTCGGCCACCGTATTGAGTGCAACCTCATGCGGGTTGTCGATCAGGAATCGTGCAGCATCGCGCAGGCGACCTGTCAGTTGTTCGTGCTGGGCCGCAATACTGTCACGCAGCTCTGCAAAGGTTTCAGGTAAGGCCATAGGGAAAGCTCGTAAAATTAAAAGTGTGTGCGTCGATCAATGTAATGCGGTGATGGCTTGATCCAGCGCAGCGATGAGGCGATCGACTTCTTCCAGCGTGTTGTAATGCGCAAACGACACTCGCACCACTCCACCAAATTGATCAAGCCCTAGAGCCTCGATTAGTCGCCGCGCATAGAAGTCACCAAAACGAATGCCGATCCGGCGCTCATCGACCCTGCGCACAACAGCCTCCGAGCGAACGCCTTCAACCACGAAACTGATCGTTGGCACTCGATTGCGGGTATGCGCTTTGCCAATGATCCGAACACCCTCGCGCTGACGCAAAAAGGCCAGCAGACGCTCGGCGAGCAAGTCTTCCTGCACCTCGAAGGCATCGAACGCAGCCTGCATGCACTGACGCTCGCTGCCTTGTGCTCCAAGCCGGGTGCCGATGTCGAGCAAGTAGTCAGTAATGCCGATGCAACCGAATGACAACTCGTAGTTGACGTTGCCTGGCTGCAACTTGTAGGGCACCACATCCTGGCCGATGAAAAAGTGATTGAGGCTCGGCAACTCCAGCAACAAATTGCGACGCCCCCAGAGCACGGCAAAGTGCGGGCCGAACGTTTTATAGAAGCTATAGACGTAGAAATCGGCGCCGCTCGCCTGAACATCAACCAGACGGTGTGGCGCATAAGCGACGGCGTCCACGCACAGCTTGGCGCCCACCGCATGCACGCGCCGCGCAACCTCGGCGACGGGATTGACCGAGCCGAGAATGTTCGAGGTGTGGGTCATCGCAACATAGCGGGTTTTGTCATTGAGCAAGACCTGCAGGTCATCCAGCTCCAGCTCACAACTGTCGAGATTGACCCGCCATACGCGCAAGGTTGCACCACGGCTTTCGCACAGTTTGACCCATGGACCGATGTTGGCCTCATGATCGCAATTGGTGACGATGATTTCATCGCCCGGAACGATTGACGGAGCGATGGCGCGACACAGTATTTGCAACAAGTGGGTAGTCGAGCCACCCATGATCACTTCTTCGGGATGCTCGGCGTTGATCAACTGCATGACCGAGTGACGCGCCTGCATCACTCGCTCGCCTGCGACAACGGAAGGTTCGTAGGAAGCACCCAGTTGCACACTATTGTTCAGCAGGTAATCACACACCCGCTCTGCCACAGTGCTCAACACCATCGAGCCTCCAGCGTTATCCATGTAGACATAACCATCGGCCAGCGCTGGAAACTGCTTGCGAACGTAATCAATATCGAGAGGGTTCACTCTACTTTTCTCCAGTCAGATTCAATGATGCAAGATGGCTTGCAGGAACGCTTGCGTACGAGGTTCCTGAGGCGCGGTAAAAAACGGTTCTGGGATGTTCTGCTCAACAATGCGTCCACTTTCCATGAAGATCACCCGGTCGGCGACCCGACGGGCAAAGCCCATTTCATGAGTGACCACGACCATCGTGACGCCGGAGCGCGCAAGGTTCTGCATGACATCGAGTACTTCGCCAACCATCTCCGGGTCCAGCGCCGAAGTCGGTTCGTCGAACAGAATCGCCCGCGGCTCCATGGCCATGGTACGGGCAATAGCAACACGCTGCTGTTGGCCGCCAGACAATTGACTCGGGTATTTGTGAGCGTGATCGCCCATGCCGACCTTCACCAATAGTTCCTTGGCCCTGGCGTGAGCATCACGCCGACTCAGCCCGCGAACACGGATCGGCGCCAGCGACACGTTGTCGAGAACAGTGAGGTGTGGATAGAGGTTGAAGCTCTGAAACACCATGCCCACTTCACTACGGATGGCGCTCAGTCGCGGACCGTTTTCAACCCGCTCCCCCCCCACGCGAATATCGCCCTGCTGGTAGTCTTCAAGCAGATTGATGCAGCGAATCAAGGTCGATTTTCCCGAACCAGACGGGCCAAGAATGACCACCACTTCACCCTCTTCAACCTGCAAATTGATATTGCTTAACGCCTTGAAGCTGCCGTAGTACTTGTCGAGCTTTTCGATGTCAATCAACGTACTCATGCGGTTTTTCCTCCAGAGGCGTTACGACGTTCAACCCAGCTGACCATTTGTACCAGCGGCAGCAATAGCAACAGGTACAGCAAGGCTGCGCCCACCAGTGGCGTCGGATTGGCCGCCAGTGCCTGTGCCTGGGTGGCCTGCTTCAACAAATCGGGCATGGCGACGACTGAGGCGAGCGCCGTGTCTTTCATCACGTTGATGCAATTGCTCGTCATTGGCGGCATTACGATGCGGATGGCTTGCGGCAACACGACATCGCGCATGGTGTTGAAGAAACTCATGCCTTGAGAAGCCGAAGCTTCGAACTGGCCACGGGGAATGGCCTCGATGCCGGAGCGAAAAATCTCTGCACTGTAGGCGCAGGAGACCAGCGAGAGCGCACTGGCGGCAGCCGCAAAAGACGACAGTCGAATGCCGACAAAAGGCAACGCGTAATAGATGAGGACGAGCAAAACCAGCAATGGAATGGAACGCATGATATCGATGTAGATACGTGCGAGCGCTCGAACAGGTGCGTAGGAATACAACCGCAACAATGCCAGTAACAGCCCGCCCACCAGACCCAGGGCGATACTCACCACCCCCAGCAAAATGGTCACGCCCAGTCCACGCATCATCAGCGGAAGTGACTCGACAAGCACGTTCCAGTTAAAAAACGTCTGCAAAAGATCCATGGGATACCTCGGTCAATACAAGTGGCGAACAGGTGTCGCCACTTACATGCAGCATCGGCAGGGTTTACTTGAGGACAGCGGTCACTTTCATGGTGCTCGAATCCTTATCGGCTTCGGCGCCAAACCACTGTTTATGGATCTTTCCAAGTGTGCCGTCTTCTTTCATCTTGCTGATGATGTCGTTGACCTGATCAGTCATTGCC
Source organism: Pseudomonas sp. BT76 TE3572 (assembly GCF_050435365.1). Taxonomy (NCBI): domain Bacteria; kingdom Pseudomonadati; phylum Pseudomonadota; class Gammaproteobacteria; order Pseudomonadales; family Pseudomonadaceae; genus Pseudomonas; species Pseudomonas sp. BT76 TE3572. The sequence continues at coordinate 7,010,112 of NZ_JBNDKE010000001.1, read as the reverse complement.
CAGCCTTTGGCGTGCATCAGCGAATAACGTTCACCGGTGGGAATACGCGCGACGATGGTGTATTGCGGCTTGTCCTTGATGTAGTAGAGCAGCGCCGGAATATCGCTGAGGTAGCCATCGATTCGCCCCGAACCCAGATCGAGCATGGCCGGAGAAAGCCCTTCGTAACGCGAAACATCGGAAAACTTGTACTCATCCTTGTGTTGGCCAACCCACATGTCGCCAGTCGAGCCGGTGTCGACACCAATAACCTTGTCATTCATATCGGCCAGGCTTTTGACCTTGGACGTGGTCAGCGCGGTGAGGGACTGATCACTATCGAAGTAAGGCTGCGCAAAGGCTACCGACTCCAGGCGTTTCGGGGTGATGGTGATCGATGAAATAGCGATGTCGACACGTTTGGATTGCACGGCACTGAACAGGCCGTTGAAGGGAATATTGACGAACTCGACGCTTTTCCCGGCTCGCTTGGCCACCTCTTTTACAACATCGACTTCGAAGCCGACAAACTCACCTTTGGAATCCTGAAACTCCCAAGGCACGTTGCCAACGTTAGCACCTACGGTCCAGTCCGCGGCCCAGGCTGGCAGAGAAACTGCGGCCGTCATGAACAGTCCCAACATCATTTTCGCTTTCATGTTTGCTCCCGATTGTTTGTTTTTTTAGGTGCTAACAGCAGTTGAACTCGTACAACGTGGGATCGAGAGTAAATCAATGGATTATTTATTTCAACACCACTTGTCTGTGAATTTTTTACTCCGCTATCGTCTTCAGCTTTCCGAAAGCTCACGTCCAAAGGGTCAATCACAGTCAGAACCGATCCAGGTGACCGCCGTAACGGACTTCGCGACAGGCAGAACTCGGCCAGTTGCTGCCGCATCAGTGGTCTCCCATATGACCTTCGCAAAGCGTACTCCCCGGAAGCTTACTCAAAGCACCCTCCGAAAGAGGTGAGGGTTCCACCAAAAGCCAGTCGTTTCGTAGTGTGAGTTAGCAGCGGATTTGGCACCGACCAGGACCTTGCAAGAGATTCCGAGCTGACCGCTAGAAGCCGCGGCCGACGGATCTTTCGAGGGTTCAGCGGCACTCAATCGGTGCCAACTACCTGCAAAATGATTTGTCACCAAAACACCAAGAAATCGGGTGAGTTTGCGGTCTGTTTGGCACTGCGGTTTGGGCCCAAAAACGTCGATTTTTGAGGTATGAGGCAGGCTCTCGGACGCGATGGTTTGATTCCAAATCGGCCCCTGGGCTTTGTAATCAACGAGGCTTCACAAGGCCCACAGCCCGTCAGCAATCAATTCGAATAGATGCGCCCTCCCCGCGCTCTATTCCGTTTCCCTAGCGCACAATCGGAAGTCCGGCTTTCGCTGCTTCCGTTTGTCTTCAAAGGCACGGCCCGCGTGACGTACAGCCGGTTTCTCTGATTTGGGATGGTGACCTTTAAGAACGAAGAATCGGAACTGAGCTTCCAGGGTTTAGCGTCGCGGAGCGGGTGAGGGAAAACGCCCTAATTGCCCGGAAACAAGGCGTTACACAGCCACCCGCTCCCCCGATACCCTGTTGGTCGACAACTACTTCATCAACTACGGCGAAGACAAGAATCTGTTCGGCCTGTCGATGAACACCATGGTGGGACCGGTGGCGGTCGGCGCGGAGTTGTCCTACCGGCCCAACGACAGCGTCAGCATCGACCCTCTGGTCCCCTTTGGCGCGGCTTTCACCGGCCAGTTCAATCAATTCAGCGTGTACGACAACGGCGTCAGCAAGGGGTATGTCGAAGAGAAGAAATGGCAGGCGCATGTGAATGCCGTCTACAGCTTCTCGGCCAGCGACCCGCTGGGCTTCATTCCCAGGAGCCTGGGCGCCTCCGATGGCTTCCTGCTAGCCGAGGCGGTCGTCACACACTATCCGGATCTGGACACCTCGGGCGAGACGCCATACCTGCTCCCGGACTATTCACTGCCGGACAAAACCTCCTGGGGCTACGTCGCCGAGATGGGCATCAACTACCCGAATGCGTTCGGTAGCGGTATCACCCTCACGCCGCAGCTGGACTTTTACCACGACGTCAACGGCACCACGCCGAACGCATCGCCATTCGTCGAGGGCCGCAAGTCGCTGACCAGCGCCTTGCTGTTCAACTACCGCGACCGTTGGAAGGGTGGCCTGCAGTGGGTGCAGTACTGGGGCGGCGGCGACAACAACCTGATGACTGACCGCGATTTCATCAGCGGCAACATCTCCTACTCGTTCTGACCGCCGGCGTAAGGCGGGCCAGTCCCGCCCTGCTCCGTTCGCTTGGTAATTTCAGGAAGGCATAACCATGCTGACTTCCCTGGTGCTCGGCCTCGAGCGCTTCTTCTTCCGTAATCGTCTTGCCACCCTCGGCGTGCTGGCCTTGATTACCCTGGTGATGGGCGGCTTCGCCGCGCAGCTACGCATGTCTGCCGGCTTCGACAAGCAGCTGCCGCAGCAGCACGAGTTCATCAAGACCTTCAACCAGTACCGCGACGTGCTGTTCGGCGCCAATCGCATCATCGTGGTGCTGCACGCCAAGAACGGCGATATCTGGAACAAGGAGGCGCTGACCAAGCTCAACGACCTGACCCAGACCCTGTTCTTCATGCCCGGCATCGACCGCCGCACGGTGACCTCGCTGTGGACCCCGAACACCCGCGCGGTACAGATTACCGAAGAGGGCATGAAGGCCGAGGATGTGGTGGGGGGCGACGTCACCGTGGCCACTCTGAGCGACCAGGCCATAGTCGGCATTCGTGAGCGCACCCTGGTCGGCGGCTTCGTCGGCAGCCTGGTGGCCAACGACTACTCCGGGGCCATGGTGCTGGCCGAGCTGGCCGATCCTGACCCGCAGACCGGCCAACGCCTGAACTACCTGGAGTTCAGCCAGCGCCTGGAGGACGAAGTGCGGGCCAAGTACGGCGACGACCAATACGAGGTGCAAATCATCGGGTTCGCCAAGCAGATGGGCGACATCGGCGCTGGCGCCACGTCGGTGATGGGTTTCTTCGCCCTGGCGTTCCTGCTCACCGTGCTGGCGGTCTATTGGTACACCCGCTCCTGGGCGTTGACCTTCCTGCCGCTGTGCTGTTCGCTGGTGTCGGTGGTCTGGCAATTCGGCACCATCACGCTGCTCGGCTTCGGCCTCGACCCGCTGGCGATCCTGGTGCCTTTCCTGGTGTTCGCCATCGGCGTGTCCCATGGCGTGCAGCAGGTCAACTTCATCTCCAAGGAGGTCTGCGCCGGCGCCGATGGCATGACCGCCGCGCGCCGCAGCTTCTCCGGCTTGCTGATTCCCGGCACGTTGGCGCTGATCACCGCGTTCGTCGGCTTCGCTACGCTGGTGCTGGTGCCAATCCCAATGATTCGCGAACTGGCGATCACCGCCTCGGTTGGGGTGGCCTACAAGATAGTCACCAACCTGATCATGCTGCCGGTGCTGGCCAGCTATTTCCGATTCGATCAGGCCTATGTGACACGCGTCGATCGACTTCGCCGCGGGCGTGACGGCGCCATGCTCAAGCTCGGGCGCATCGCCGAGACGCGTAATGCGGCAATCGGGGCGGTGCTGTGTCTGGTGCTGCTGGTCGCCGCCGTGTGGCAGAGTCAGGGTCGGCATGTTGGCCATGTCCTGCCGGGTGCGCCGGAGCTGCATATCGACTCGCGCTATAACAAAGACGTGGAAAGCGTGGTCAACCATTTCGGTCTCGGCCTGGATCTCTTCACAGTCGCGGTGGAAACGCCGAAGAATAGCTGCTATCAGCACGAGGTGATGGCCTACATCGACCGGCTGACCTGGTACCTGGCCAATGTGCCGGGTGTTCTCTCGGCGCAGTCGTTGCCTGTACTGACCAAGCTCTCGGCCTCCGGAGTCAACGAGGGCAATCCGAAATGGGTGGCGCTACCGGCGGATGAGCTGTCACTCGGTGAAGCGGTGCGCCAGGTACCCGAGGGGCTGCGGCTGTACAACGCAGATTGCAGCTTGCTGCCGGTCAACCTGTATCTGGCCGACCACAAGGCCAGCACCCTGAAAACCGTGGTGGAGGCCGTTCAGCAATACCGCGCCGAGCACCCAATGGCGGGGGTGAACGTGCGCCTCGCCAGTGGCAATGCCGGGGTGCAGGCGGCCACCAACGAGATCGTCGAAAGCTCCGAGCTACCGATGATGCTCTACGTCTACCTGACCATCGTGCTGCTAGTCTTTCTGGTTTACCGCGACTGGCGAGCGATGGTCGCCTGCTGCCTGCCGCTGACCTTGGCCACCTTTCTCGGTTACTGCTTCATGAAGGCGCTGGATATTGGCCTGACTGTCGCCACTTTGCCGGTGATGGTGCTCGCGGTCGGCATCGGCGTGGATTACGCCTTCTACATCTATAACCGTCTGCAGTTGCACCTGGCTGAGGGGCTGGACATCGCCAACGCCTTCAAGCTGGCGCTGCGCGAGGTCGGCGTGGCGACCATCTTCACGGCCATCACCCTGTCCATCGGTGTGGCCACCTGGTCGTTCTCGGCGCTGAAGTTCCAGGCTGACATGGGGCTGCTGCTGACCTTCATGTTCATGGTCAACATGCTGATGGCGATTACTCTGTTACCGGCCATCGCAGTGATGCTGGATGTGCTAATTCCGCGTCGGGGGCCGGTTTGCGCGCCTCTGGTTGCGCACTGATTGGAGGACACGAAATGCCCAAGAGAGACTTCACTCCCGTGCGTTTGCTACTGGTTTGCGCCTTGCTGGCAGGCGCCAACATGGTCCTCTACAGCCGTGCTGCTGAACGGACTCCCGCCATGCGCCAAGCCCAAGCACAACACGCCCCGCTGGTGGCGGTGAGCCAGGCCGGTGAGCGCCTGGTCGCGGTGGGCGATTATGGCGTCGTGGCGCTCTCCGACGGGGGGCAGGACTGGCGGCAATCCAGGGTGGTTCCTGTCGATACGCTGCTGACCGCGGTTAGTTTCGCCGACGCGCAAAATGGATGGGCGGTCGGTCATGGCGGCGTGCTGTTGCACACCAGCGATGCTGGCGAAAACTGGACTCTGCAGCAGCGCCTGGAAGACAAACCCGTACTGCTTTCCGTCTGGTTCGAGAACACCCGCCACGGCATAGTCACCGGCGCCTATGGCTACGCCAGCGAGACCCAGGATGGTGGCCAGAGCTGGCAACGCCTGAGCCTGGGCGCGAACGATGATGACTATCACCTCAATCACATCTTCTGCGCACCGGATGGCAGCCTGTTCATCGCCGCGGAGGGCGGCAACGCGTACCGCTCGCGCGACAACGGTGTGACATGGGAGACGTTGCATACCGGCGTCAGTGGCTCGTTATGGAGCGGCATCACATTGCGCGACGGCCGCGTGCTACTGGCTGGCATGAGCGGGCGGGTGCTGGTCAGCGAAGACCGCGGCGATTCCTGGCGCGAGTTGGACATCGGCAGCCAGGAGGCGATCACCGCCGTGATCCAGTTGGCCGATGGCCGCGTGGTGGTGGTTGGTAATGGTGGGCTGGTGAGCGTCGCGGATGCTGACCTAAAGCATTTCAGTACCGCGATTCGTGAAGACCGCTTGAACCTTTCTGCGCTGCTGGCTGTGGATGACGATCAATTGACATTGTTCAGTCCACAGGGTGTGTTGCATCAGCGGCTGTCATCGCGGCAATGAGTGGCTCAGGCCGACCCAGTGCCTGTACAGAACGCGGCCATTTGCCTTGCGGTGATCCTCCTTTTTCATACATCTTGAAAGCCTCCAAAATTTTACCCTGGATTTTTCTAAGCTAGTATTTACTTGAGTTCCAGCGATGTTCTGCTCTACGAGAGTCCAGTAACGTCCACCAAGAGCTGACGTTTTTTTTTGGGGGGGGAACAGTAGGGGGAATCCATTTCATGGCCAAAATCACCATGATCACTCGACGCTCCCTTCTCGCCACCGTGCCAGTCTATTGCACCTTGACACTAATCGCTCCACGCCTGATAGCAGCGGGTATGAAGCTGCTGGACAGAGGACTCCGCATTCCGGCTCTGCCTGTAGTGAGTGGCGTTAACTACTGTGCAGTGTGTTCGAGGTACCAGTGCTGTGTCGCATCCAAAGAAGCCGCAAAAACTCCAAGGATTTCATTGATATCCTTCTCCGTTGAGATCAACGGAGGACAGAATGCCAATGCATCTCCCATGACTCGGTTGATCATTCCACGTTCCTGGGTCTGAGAGGACAGATACCGCCCGAGTCTGCCAACAGCCTGAAAAGGCTCTTTTGTGTGCCGGTCGGCTACCAACTCAACGGCAGCAATCAACCCCACACCACGAACCTCACCAACCATTGGATGATCAGCAAACTGCTGAAGCCCCTTGCGAAGGATAATCCCCATTTCAGCAGCATGCTGAACCAGGCCCTCCTCTTCGATAATTTTAAGATTCTCCAGGGCGACTGCAGTAGCTAGCGGGTGCCCGCTACCAGTGAAGCCATGCCCTAAGGTGCCAATCGAATGGCTCTGGTCGGCAATGTCTTGGTAAACAGCGTCGTTAATTAATATGGCTGCAATGGGCTAATAGGAGGACGACAGCTGTTTGGATAGCCATTCTTTCTGAAGGGCAGCAATCGGCCAATAGCGCCGGTAACGCGTGACAGGAATGAACCCAAAAACCGTCCTCAACTCACTTATCAAGCCGGGACTAAAGCCCATGGGGAAAACTCCGACCTTGGTATCAGCTGAAGATTCCACCCAGAGCCAGTCGTTTTGTAGGGGTAAAAACGACCAAAAATAAAAAAGGGGTCGCGAGATAAAATCTCGCAACCCCTTGAATTATATGGTCGGGACGGAGTGATTCGAACACTCGACCCCTAGCACCCCATCTCCTTTTTCATACTTCTTGAAAGCTTCCAAAATTTTACTCTGGATTTTTCTAAGCTAGTATTTACTTGAGCTCCAGCGGTGTTCTGCTCTACGAGAGTCCAGTAACGTCCATCAAGAGCCGACGTTATTGTGGGGGTAAAAGTAGGGGGAGTCCGTTTAATGGCCAAAATCACCATCAAAGAACTCGAGTCGCTGACTCCCAACGATGCTGGCCGAATCCTCCGGGAGGATGGCAATCTCGCCGGTCGAATCTCAGTCCGCAAGGACGGTGTGTCGGTCAGCTTTTTCTATCGTTATCGCTGGGGCGACCAGAACAAAGAGTACGCCTGCGGAACCTGGCCGCGCAAATCCCTGACAGACATCCGCAAGGCGCGTAATCAGGCCAGGGCGCTCATTGATGAGCAGATCAATCCCAACGAGCAAAAGAAAACCGCCAAGGCACAAGCATACGCCGCGGCTAACGTAGAGGCTGAACTAGTAAAAACGACGAAGGTGAAAACGCTGACCGTCCAGGATCTAGCCAAGGCCTGGCTTTTGGATGGCGTGGCGCGCAAAGATGGCAATGCTGAATTGCAGCGCCGTTTTAACAAGGACCTTTTTCCGGCACTCGGCAAGACCGCGGTGAGCAGCGTCTCCGAACACGATGTTCGGGCGCTGATCCGGGCCGTGATCAACCGCGGCGCTCACCGGCAAGCCATCAGTTTCTTCGCCGACCTCACTCAGATGTTCAGCTGGGCTAGAAAGCGTCAGCCTTGGCGGGCCTTATTGATCGAGGGCGATCCGACTGAGCTGGTCGACATCTCCCCTCTGATCCCTGCCGACTACGAGGCAGAAAGAAGCCGCATCCTTTCGCCGGCGGAGCTGTTGGAACTGCACAACCGCTTCCAACAAATGACCGCCAATTACAACGCCCTGCCCGCCGGGCAAAAATACGACGGCATTCGGCCTTTAAAAAAAGAAACTCAACTCGCGCTCTGGATCAGCCTGGGCACGCTGTGTCGGATTGGCGAGTTGCTCCAGGCCGAATGGAAGAATGTCGATCTGGACCGGCAGACCTGGTTCCTCCCCAGCGAAAACGTCAAAGGCACCTGGGGCAAGAAACAGGACCACCATGTCTTCCTCTCCCCCTTCGCCATGCATTTCTTTCAGGAGCTCAAGACCCTGACAGGAGACTCCCAGTGGTGCTTTCCGAACAAGCAGGATGACGGACATGTGGACGTGAAGGTGGTGAGTAAACAGGTCGGCGATCGCCAGGCCCGGTTCAAAAACCGCAAGGCCCTCTCAAGAAGGCGTCACGACGACACGCTGGTCCTTGCCGACGGCCAAAACGGCGACTGGACGCCGCATGATCTGCGCCGCACGGGCGCGACCATGATGCAGGCTTTGGGGGTCAACCTGGACGTCATCGACCGCTGCCAAAACCATGTGCTGGCGGGTTCGCGGGTGAGGCGCCATTACCTGCATCACGACTATGCCGAAGAGAAGAAGTGTGCCTGGAACCTGTTGGGCGATCGACTCAGTGCCGTGCTGTCCTCAACTTACGAGCACACGCCAAACGAGTCGATGTTGTCTTTTCCAGCGTACGCGGCGACAGAGACGCTGACACCCCCATAGGGCTGTTGCACCCAGCGCTCTCCGGAATTTAACATCCGCGACAACCCGTGATGTGACCTTAAATTCGCGATAAGCAAAGGTGACAGGCTACATGTACACATTCGTGAGCTTCACCGTTGCGGAACTGTTCGAAAAAGTATGGCAAACGCCCATGGTCAAATTGGCCCACGACATTGGTGTTTCCGACGTCGCCGTCGCCAAAGCTTGCCGCAAAGCCGGCATCCCTCTCCCTGGCCGTGGCCACTGGGCAAAATCGGAAAAGCAGCGACAACGCAAACCCAAGCCTCCTCAGATCGAAGGCAAGGTCCGATTCCAGGTTCTCGACCGTGACACTCTGCCCGGCAAGACTGGCACTGATTCGAACTCACCAGTAACCCGGCGAACGATTGCAGCCCCCTCTCAATTGACTGAGCCTCACGCGCTAGTGAGCCAATGGCTAAAGTCTGCAGAAGCGTCGAAGCTCAAGGAGGGTTACCTCGATTACGCAGGCAAGCGTGTCTTGAATGTGATGGTCTCGTCGACATTGATCGAACGCTGCGCAATCCTTTTTGATGCACTGATCAAAGAGGGTGAGGCTGAAGGTTATTCATGGAAGATCAACGCTGAAGGAAAAACAATCGTCACGGTCAACGATGAGCCCATAGCCGTGCGACTCATGGAGCGATTAGACAAACACCCGATACCACCACCACCGCCCCCAAAACGCCGCCCTGGTGCTCCATGGGAGCCTAATTTCATGTCCCTGCGAAGCCCGCAGTTTGAATGGACCTCAACGGGTGAACTGACGTTTCAGATCGAAGCGCGGATGGATTACGGAGAACGGAAAAACTGGAAGGACACCAAGACCGCTCCGCTCGAGAAAAAACTGTCTTGCATCCTGGCGGGCTTGAGTTCCGCATCATTTTCTATCAAGGACCTCCGAGAGAAAGAGGAGGCAAGAGATCGTGAATGGGTTGAAGATGAAAGACGACGTCTTGAACGAGCCCGTACCACAGAAACTCAACGTCGCCTCAGACTAAGCGTCGTTAAATATACAGAGCGATGGGAACGAGCCGAGCGCTTACGAGCCTTCATAAAAGCGGTGGAAGATCGGCTGAAAATTGCCCCGATCGCAGATCAAGAAATGGCAAATCCTTGGATCGACTGGGCTAGCAAGCAGGCTGATCTCTTGGATCCTTTGCAGGGGAATCTGGCATTAATTACCACTTTGGACGTAGAGTTAGAAAGCTGGTTCAATGGCTCACATTACGGACAGGCAGAGAAAAGTTGGTGGTCTGAGTAGTTGGCGACGATATAGACCTCAGGAAACACGACTTTGAATGGACTCTAACCGTAACGTTTAGACAATTGGTCATCGCAATTTTTCCTACTACTACGCTGTCCTCACACGGAGAATAACCAATGACCAATTCAGATCTACTCCCTTCCCTGCTTTTCAAGATCAATCAAAACCAACTCGCCCTCGAAGCTGCCATCATGGAGCTAACACTTTGGGTCGAGCATCGCGGATCTGCTGACGTCGCCGAGAATGTTCGCGGTGCGCTAGACACAATCAGCAAAAACGAAGAGTTTATCAAAATGACACTCGCGGTGCTGATGTCGCCGGAGTGACGTCGTCTGGAGGCGCGCCCCGCTTAACGCCTCCGCGGGCAACACCCGATCTCACCGCCACCGCCCCAAAAACGCCGCCCAGGTTCTCCATGGAGCCGAATTTCATGTCCCTGCGAAGCCCACAATTTGAATGGACCTCAACGGACGAATTGACACTTCAGAATTAATCCAAACTCAAGTTTTTTGAGTTTGGATTAATAAATCTCTGGCATAATAGTTGCGGAACACTCCGCCGGCAGGACATTGGACCACTTGCTAGGACACATATTAAAGTATCCCCTCCTATAGAAATAAGCATCCATCTCCGCCTGCTCCCCCGTTCATCATGCATATGATAATTCTCTAGTTTCATAAAAAACCGCATCATTACCGAATGCTCGAGCATCTATCTTCAGTAGCCAAATTTTTTTAGTCATGGCTTAATATCTGCTTGTGCAAATTGAGCCGGTCACCATGAAATTTTACTGTCGGATATTCTTCTCTCTCTCGATCATGAGCACCCCATTGCTAGCTGACGAGCTTTCGCTTTCGGTTAATAGTCCTCCCGGTGCCCAGTCAGCAGAATCAAAACCGTTACCTACTGCCATTCAGTTAACTGAATCAAAGCCCTTGAGCACTCAGTTTCAAAACGCTGAGTCACAGCAACCATCTGCATCACCCCAGCCGCTTGAAGCCCCTTCTTCAACTGAAGAATTTAAAGCTAAAGAGATCTCTATCCAACCTCAGCACATCCTTGTGGATAAATTGGATTCGATTTCACGTACTAATGACGAAATAGTAAAAAGAATTGAGACACTAAAACAAACTACACTTGAAAAATTGTATCCGGCAATATTCGGTTTTCTAGGTATTTTGATTGGCGGAGGTATCAATTTTTTTCTTCACAGAAGTCAACTTTCTCATAATCTTAAGGAGCGCAAAGAAAAGTTCTCATTTGAAGTAAAACAAAAAATATTTGAATATAGAAACAAGCAAAATAATGACTTCTATGGTCCACTATTAGTTCTTTTAGCCCAAAGCAAAGAGCTTAGCTCCCAGTTACATGATCAGCTTCAGAAATTTGACGGCTCTCGCTATAAGTACAGAACAAACTTAATGGAGCCCCGGCCAAAGAAAGCACTCCATATTTTTACAGAAGGTACTGCCACCCCCTTTAGATTAATAGAAGACCTACCTTACTTAGGTAAGCATATAAGAGCTTCACTCCCCCAAGTCTTGGTAATCATTGAGGTAGGTGAGCAGCTCTCTGCGCTAATTGAGCGCTCATCCGGCCTTGCAAACCCTAAAAACTTAGAGTTAAGTGGATGTCTCGGTACTTACTTGGCCCACTTGCGAGCTTTAAAGGATGCTTATGCCCAGGCCAAGAAACCGAGACAATCTGAGCCGACTAGATTGTATACCGCCGTATTCCCCCGCCAAATCTACGATTTAGCAAAGAAGGACTATGACGAGATAAATACTCAGATTGAAGTATGGGAAAATCAAGCTAAACCTATTGAGAGGGGATAATTTTGAACTCGATGAAAGCAGACCCTCAAACCATAGAGTACTATGACAGCTTCGCAAAATCCTATGATTTAAAAACATTTCAACTTGAACTTACAGATCAGTGGAATAGCTTCGCAAGCATGTTAAATGTAGGTGCAAAAATTCTTGATGTCGGCTGTGGTACAGGGCGTGATATCAAACATTTCCAGAACCTAGGTTTTTTAGTTGATGGCATTGAGCCTTCAAGAAAAATGGCCGCAATCGCCAGATCCAAAACTAACGCCACTATCTTCAACATGGCGGCTGAAGACATTAACTTCATCGATAGCTACGATGGGATATGGGCATGCGCTTCTTTAGTACATATCCAAAAGGCGTTATTCGTTAAAACTTTGAAAGCAATCCTCAAGGCTCTAAAATCGGGAGGCTACCTATACATTTCGCTCAAGGAAGGTGAAGGTCAAACTCGACTTAATGACGGAAGGTTGTTTAGTTATTTTACGAAGTCAGATCTTCATGAAATCGTCTCGACCTTGACAAATGCCAGTATCATCAAATCATGGGCAACGTCAGATTCAGCAGGTCGCGGTGATATTAGCTGGATAAATATGATTATACAGAAAAACTAATAGCTCTATTATGTTATTACACCCCGCCACCGGGAGCATACGAGCTCTTGGCAGCTTCTATTGCCGTAGCTAAAATGGTGATATTCTTATTTAGCCATCGAAAAAAAATCAACCATGACTCTATATTTTGCATTTAAAAGTTTATGAGTTACAACGTAAGATATTATGAGCATCGGGGAGAATTGAGTATGAATACTAAAAAAACAAAACCGGTGGTGCGATTTGATCTTTTAGGCCTATGGCCGGGTGCAGATGTCGAAATCACGAAGGAATTGATAAATATTGTTTTTGATATAGTAGAGGAATTATTTGGTAAAAAGCTTCGTAGTCCAGTATTGATTACCAATTACCCAAACACCAAAAACCCACTTGCTTGTTATGACATGAAGGATGGATGCTATCAAGTGCATCTCTGCGTCAAATCTGGTCTGAGCTGGTGCCAGATCGTTTATCAGCTCGCACATGAATTATGCCATCTCCACAGTAACTACGCTGACTCGAAAGGTCACAAACATAAATGGTTTGAAGAAAGCTTGTGTGAGATGTGCTCGATTGTAGTTTTGATTGAGTTGAGTGAGCAGTGGAATAAAACCAGTATGCATAGATATAATTATGCTGCCAGCATAAAAGAATACGCTGAGTCTCTTAACTCGATGACCGGTTATGTGCCTAAAAGTCAAGATGCATTTATTTCGTGGCTCGCTATCAATATCGAAGAGCTTGAAAGAAACTCTGAAAATCGGGAACTTAATGGGGTGGTGGCTAGATATCTTTTCAATAATAGATTCAGCACCCAGTCAACGGGATGGGCGTGTGTAGGCATGCTGAATCAATGGAACTGCCATGAGAATTTAAGTTTTACAGAGTACAAAGACTCTTGGCGGAGATGCTGTGCTGATTCAGCGGAGGTGAATGAGATCGTAAATTTATTATGATCCAATTGAGATGTGTAATTACCTAAAGGATGTATCAAGGAGTCACTTCTGCGTGAAGTACGCAAGCGCACGGCCAAGTCACCTATCGAACTCCAGTATTTCGGGTGATGTTGTCCGCGTTTTTTTAAACAAACGCGATCGCCCTACCTCAAGCATTTTCCTCCGACAACGAAGCTTCACACCAAACCATCTAGAGCCCAGGTAGTCCAAGAAATACCTGCAACTGGGCCTAGGATTCCAACGAAGCCATTCATCAAGGCAGAAAGATCCATCGTTTACCTGATGTTCGGGCACCGTAAGCGGCTAAATAATAGGACGTCCTCCTATACACGCATAGAAAGGGTAAAACTTATTCATCCGTCACCCTGTAGAAGCCAAGGACTCATTGTTTTTCCGACAACTTCGAAAGAAACTCTCGAGATATTATTTTCTGGTTCTTCGCGTTCAACTTAATAATGACTTCTCGCTTCTGTGACCATATCTTATCTTTCAAAATCGATCCACCCAAGCACAAATCCTTTGATAGGATATTTTTTATTACTGACTCCACATCACCTTTATTTGATTTTAATCCAGATATCACAATATCCGTATATAAGTCCCAACCCACAGGTCTAAACAGAAGGTGCCCACCATCATCGCCCCCTCTGTAATCAGAAACCTCCGCCCCCTTATTAATAACCGTGCTTAACTCTGAACAATATTCAAACGTATACTTAAAAAAATCCACCACCTGCTTCAGTATGTGTTCATTACCCTTGAAGCGATAGCAATCTAGGTCCGAGACCTTTACGCCGAGATTGTACGCTGCGAGCTTCTGTATGTTGTCATATATATTAACAATTGAAGTAATGCTGGTGCCATCCCTGACAGGCCCCGAGCTGAATGAAACATTGCTTTCATTAAACCAAGGATATTCATCTGACTCGATCAATGCTCTGGTTACACACGCAGAAATATCATCTTCATCCAATGCGATTATCGCATCCTTACTCACTAGCTTTGCCTTCTTGTTTAGGGTTGTAAAAAGCCTCCTAGATCTAACTTTCCCACTTGGGGTATTCGAATGAGCTACAATTATGACGTTAATCAAATCAGCGCCTAACTGCTTATCGCTTTCTACTGCAGATTTGATACCTGCCAAGCGATGTTGCCCGTCTAGAGCAAAAAGCTTTTCACCTCTGGTTATTGACAAAAAACCCAGGCAACTTTCAGCATACTCTGGAATTTCTAGAAGTGAAACCTCTTCGGTATTAGGTCGCAAACTTTCTACATCGTGCCAGTTTGGATCGCCGTCATAAATCGCCACAACTAGCGAATTAAAAAACCTGTCTTCATTGCTTAACAAGTAATCAGATATTTCTTTCGCCCTTTCCTCATTCAATTCTCGCTGTATTTTATCCGACAGCTTGCCAATCCGATGCAGCTCTTCAGCAAAGCCGATCAGATCTGCGGCATCCGAAAGCCTCATCATGCAACTATAGGTGTCCCATGATCCCATGTACCCTCGCAAACACGGCAAAACCAATCGCTTACTCATATGATCCGCACTCCACGCAACAGACTCCTGACTTCACCTGAAAAATCCATCTGGCAACAGGGTGGGACAAAAATATCAGCCAACGCCCGCTCTACTACTGAGGTCGCATCACCATCCGGCACCACAGAATAATAATAAAAAAGATGTTCGGAGAAGTATTTTAATAGCTTCTTTACTTTCGGTCTTTTTTTATAGCCAGAGACATTCACATAATCCATAAATCTTTTGGCAATTGTATTTGACGAATCCGTATCCCCAGCCTTGCCAACATACATCACGTAGGAGTTCATGGGTAGCTTTTGACTTTCAACACTAACCATGAACATATACACCCCTTGCTGTTCAGGAAAATCATGCCCTGCATGGTCGTCATACTTAACTCTCACCCAATTCAAAGAAGGCAAATCATCATTTCGCTTGAACAGTGCGGGGCATAACAGGAATGGAAAAGTATTTTTAAAAAAACCTAAATATGCCTCTCTTTTTTCATTCTCATCAAAACTTGCCATACCCTCATCTAAAGCCTCATATATGCTAACCACCGCGCAACTCCATACCAGAGGAAAACTTATTCACCAACGCTGCAGCCATGTTGCACTAAGCAAAACCCAAGATAACCGCCCCCCCTAATAGTCCTTCAATCTGTCTATGAATGGCAGGCCCTGGACCGGGCCGACTTAATGCGAACAAAATTTACTCTACCTATGAATTAAGCGAGCCACATTCCGATTTATTATGCAGGACCGCTAGCCCTTTTCCTGCGTCAATTAGACTTTCATTTCATCATTTCAAAATCATTAACTTTTAATGATACTGGTACATTCCAAGCATGCTGCATTAACCTCGGAAACAGGTTCTCTTCAGCACCTTTCTTTGAATTCCAACGTCGAAGAAAGTCACGATGACCAAAAAATAGAAGGTGAAGCTTCGCTCTAGAGCAAGCCACGTTGAGACGTTTCCGGTCGAGGATAAAGTTAAGATTCCCCTCGGTGCGAACAGTAGAATAACAAACGATGTCCGCCTCACTCCCCTGAAACGCATCCACTGTATCAACAGCTATCGATAATTGACCAAGCTTCCCTTCCACCCATCCAATCTTACGCAAGCTCGCACGCACACATTCTTTCTGCGCTCCATACGGCGTAATGACAGCCACCGAAATAGGCTTCGTTGTACTGTCCGCAAGATTAGCCAAAAACTGAGTTATCTCCTTCGCCTCCTCCCGATTTTCTTTGCTTTGCGAACCTTTCGGCTGAGATTGACGCCCTTTCACGTCGACCCAGTAAATCGATTTTTCGAGCAAATATCGCTCTTCGAAATACGCGTCATCTCGGCCATTGTGAAGCACACGTTTACCTTCACGCATGTAGAAAAGTTCTGCCACCAAATCCCCGATCGCCGGCGCCATTCGATACTGCAAACTCAAAGTCTCGCGGCACTGTGGCGGAAGGCGCTCGAACATCAATTCAAAGAAGCTGGTATCCAAGAAATTTTCACGTAGGAACCCAAGTTCTTCTACGGCTTCATCCTCTCGGAGCAACGGAGCGATGCTTGGTGGAAGCTGGTAGTGATCGCCTACAAGAATCACCTTGTTTGATCGCAAGATGGGAATGAGGATTTCCGGGATAGTGGCCCTGCCCGCCTCATCAATGATTGCTACGTCGAACTGGAGTTGATCTATACCTCCCTTGTTCGTAGCCAAGCCCACACAGGTGGCACCGACCAGGTTGCGGTCGGCCAAGAGCGTAATAAAAAATTCGTCCTGGTTGGCGCGCGACTGTGAGGCTTGCTTGATCGAGGAAAGCCACATGTGACACAACGCGGCTTCATTATCCGGTAGGCTGACGGCGCCGGCAATTGCGAGATCTTCGAGATCCTTAAGGTATTCACTGAATTGGCTGTCGAACCCTAGCGGTTTGATGACGCTACTCATCTTCTCAGGATTACCTATCCGAATAGTGCGAATCGCGTGGTCGAAGCCATCGGCATGCTCGACTAGAAACTTCTCCAGGGCGTTGTCCACCGCAGAGTTTTGTTGCGACACCACTAGAATTCGGAGATCAGAGCGCTGACGGTAAAGCTGATACAAAATCTCAACAATAGCCGTTGTCTTACCAGCGCCAGGTGGCCCCTGAATCAACGCGATATTTCGCTCACTCAGCGCTAGTTCCACTACTCGTTTCTGACTCTCATCTAGAGGCCCGGACCATGCTATGTCCCTACTCCGCTCTGCCGGTTCGGCGAGATAATGCTCTGGCGCGAGCAAGATGCTCTTGAGCGCCGGGTTAACCAGTTGATCGTTGAAAAAGTCTTCTAACGCTTGCGCCTGACGCTTGAGCGCTGCGCTGGGTACAGTGACAACCAAACGCAGCATTGCATTTGGCTCTTCTGGCAACGAGAAAGCGCTCTCGATGCTAATACTGCTTTTAGTGCAAATGTACAAAGGACGCCGGCGGCGATCGCGGGAGACAGCAGGCACAAACTCACAACGGTCTGCATCCCATAGCAAGAGTCGGACACAGTGGTCAGGGTTAAGGAAATTTTTGTCTGACAGTACCTCGCGAAGCTTCTCGACTAAGCCTTCGAAAGCCTCGTGATCTGACGGAGGGAGACTGTCTCGTTGGAGTACAAGCACATCGTCTTCTTGAACCAGGAGCATGCTTGCTGAAAAATCCAGTGCAGAAACTTCTTCCTGGCTGCGTTGATACGCGATGACCTGCTCCCAGCGCTGGTAGAAACGACTGTGAGCCAAGCGCTCAGGTGAGTCTTTCATATCCATTGCATTTTGTGAGCAGAAGCGAAGGAACTCTTCTACACCGCTTCGCCATCCAACCTGCGACATCGCCGCAAGATTCTGATTTAGAAGCGTGAACCGAAATGGGGTATCAAGACCAATCTGCAGAGTCCCCGTCTGAACAACCTGATGGACTTCGAGCAAGCTAAAACCGGTCGTTGGCGCACACTCCACCCTCACTGAGGCTTTGCCCAGAGAGATCATTCCCGTCGCGCCAGAGTAGCCGAGCAGAGTCCAAGGTTCATCCTCTTCGAAGAATTGTTGGTCGGTCACACCCTCAAGATGCTTCTCATCTACGGTCAAATAAAGCTGCTGATAGGACTGAACACCACGAGCGCGATAGTTGAACTCGCTGACCTCTATATTGGTGCGTCCTTGCTCAAAGGGATTACGTAGCAAACACAGATCGTACTGCGTCAGATGCACTAAGATCTTTTGGCCCGAGAGCAGTCGTACGCCAGGATGCTTTAGCTGGCTGACAGGAAGTGTGGCGCGGATCAGCCCATCAAACAACGTCCCGATCATCGATTGCTTCTGCTTTCGTTCAACAATGAAAGGTACGGGTTCACCGGTAATGACGTGGTTGTAGTAAAGCGCGCCTCGGGCCACACAGCCATAGAAGGATCCATTGTCCCACTTGGTAGCAGACTTGATCAGCACGGGTATCTCATCGTTGAACGGCAGCGCTAACGCCTTTTGAGACACGTCGTCAGTACCGAACGAGATTCGATGCCCGAAGCGTGGGAGTGGCCTGCTAATTTCTTCCATCGCCACCAATACGAGCTTTCCTGGGTAAAGCCATTCCAGAGGAAGAAGCTTGTCTGCCGGGTCAAGCGCTAGCAACAGCGCGTAATGTTCATCCACAAGCAAAGTGTCGACTTCATTCTCCGCGAATGTCAGGTAACGCTCGTACTCTTTCATGCGTACTACAGCATCTTCGACACGTGCGTACTCTCGACGCAGTGCTGACTTACGGTAGGGGCTGGAGGTCTTATCAGAAATTTCCCGGGCAACCATCTGCTCGAGCTTACTCAGCTCCTCTGGAATACCAACTATCGCCTCGCGGTTTTCCCGGATCACTCTACGTAAAAGTTGAACGTGCTCAAGAACCATCTCCCGATATTCTTCCCACGCCCTTTGCTCTTGACGCGCCTGAGCGGCAGCTGCCCGGCGTCGAATCTCGTCCGTACGGGCGTGCTCCTGCGCATGTTTTCGCTCTTCTTCCTCAGTCATGCTGTTAGCTAGCCAGCTGAAGACTTTAGCAACCGCAAAAATCGCAACGCCAATACCGACAACGAGTGGAGCTGCCATAAACTTATTCCTGTCCGCCACCTAGCAACATGGCAGCGTCCTCTGCCGTGATTTTTCCAGACTCGAGCTGCTTGAGTACCCGGTCCTCTCTATCAGCCTTAGTCTCGAGCGTGGTCATTGCTATGTCGTACTGCTGATCGGCCTCTCGGCTCTGGTTTGAAAGCTCTTGAATTCTTGCCCAATGATCGCGCCTGTGTTGATCATCCTCGAGCTCAGCTTCTTTCAACTGCTGCTCCCCAAGCAGAATTTGTCGCTGCCCTTCAATCACGGTCCGTTTGGTGACTTCCTCTTCTTTCTTGTAATCAACAAACGACTTGAATGCATCAATCGATGTGTTGGCCATCTGCATCGCTTGATTCACATTGAATCCACCTCCACCTTTTTTGGGAGCGGATTTGCCTGAAGTGGGCTTGGGGGGCGTAGGTTTGCGAGGTGCTTTCATGTGTTCTCTCCGGTTGGGGTGAGCAGTAGTGCCAACGTCGCGTCAATGCACTGATCAAGGCATACCTGTAGGCCGATCAACTGCTGGAAATTACCTAGGTCCTGTCGTTCCTTTTGAAGCAGCACATGCACTCGTTTCAAGGTATCGAGTTGCTGGCGAACTTTCTTGAGGGTCAACGATTTTTGTTGATTGGAATGCTTCAACACCTGAGTTATTTGTTCCTTACGCCCAGAACGTTCGCGCTGCAGCTGTTGGAGCTGTTTTTCCCCAATGCGCAGGTCTTGTGCGAGCGTTGCCTCGAGTGTTTTATTGAACTCCCTCAGCTGTGCTGTGACCTCACGAGCCGCGCAGAAACGCAGGTAGCTGGCTGTCGCTTCGAGGACGGCGATTGCAGCATCAACCCACACGACAGTGGGATTCAGCTTCCCCAGTCCTCTTGCGCCTTGCGTGAGCAAAATGGTTCCGTAACGCCGAACCTGGGCGTCATCCACCATTTGCTCAGCCATATTGGCGAACACATCAACGACCTTCATTGATCATCCTCAATTGGATACACGCCATCTAAATCCAAGCTTTCTTGAATCATTGCCCAGTTGAAGCCTAGATGCTGCCAACGCTCCTCTAGGGCATGGTGACGATTGAAAACCGATGAGACGTTTTCCTCAGCCAACGCCAGCTCTTGGAAGAGATGCTCGATGACTTGATCTTTGGTCGCTCGCTCGACGACTGGCCACACCCAGGAAGCTTTAGGATCATCAGTAAGCTCTAGCTCTCCTACTGACTCATCATCGTGATCAACAAACGTGGTGAACCTGCAATGGTTAGCGGGGAGCAAACTGCTCAAATGCTCAGGCGCGCCTTCGGGCATATTGAATCGAGTCGAAAGGCAAACGACTGGGCTAGCAAACGTAAAATCGTTGGGTCTCGCATGTCGCAAAGAGTCAGTTTTGAGCTCAACTTCAATAGCACGGACGTCGCGTGATATTTCCGCTGCCACCCATACGGACAGAGCCCAATCTGACCTGACAAATTTCTGGTCTCGAAAACATTCGTTGAAACTCTCGAAAGCGACCGGCAGATACTGCTCGGGAACATCCCAGATTCGGTTTTTCTGCCGCTCACAATCCTCCCCCCAGTCACTGCTCGGCCATAAACGTGGCTTACCTTCCCCACGATGCCATGACCGAATCACGAACTCAGTTTCGTCATTAAGCTCTGACGTCTGCAGCGTGTGTACTCCGCAAAACGAGTGGCGCCTGTAGTCTCCGTCGAGCCACAGGTATTTTGTTTGCGCATGCAGTAACCGCTTAGCCTTGAGAAGAGGCTTGGCGCGAGCGGTCAGATTGAAATTCTCCACCAACCCAAGCCCTTCGAGTCGGCGAATAATAGGATGCAGTTGCTGGGGATTGAGGGCTGTCCGTTCTATAACCCACCCGATACCCCTATCAGGCATCACATCGAGCGCTTCTAAAATCAAATGCGAAAAACCACCCAACTGGTCAAGTAGGCGGTGCTTGAGTGTTAGCTCATAAAGCCGAACTGGGACATGCACACGTAGACTGCCTTCAATGGCGCACGTGTATTGGCTATGGATTGTCAACCGTCGTACCTGACTATGCTCATGAGAACAATGACATTTTGACATCATGGTAACGCCGGTTGGCGTTCTTTGCAGCCCCAACAGCGATCAATTTTTCGCTGTCAGTCAGATTGGCTGCAGACCACTACAGTTCTCGAATACGATTGAGTCGCGTCAAGCGCTTCGCTGAATCGGGCAAAGTCGAGACCCCATTTCCGCGTCCAGCCCGCCACGAGCAACAGCGTTGATCAGTAGGTGATCCCGCTTCTGCTATCTTGAAAGACTTCTTCCTCATGGTATTTAAGGTAAGGCACCAGTTCCTTCGGGACAAAACGCAGCGGCTTCGGCAGGCCTAGATCCTCTCTGTGTTTTCCATCAAGACGTTTTGAAACGTGCATTTGGCCCAAGCTATCGAATGTAATTAGCCCTTTATCAAACAAAGCGTCTAAATTCGCAGACAATAGAAGGCCGTTGTAGCGGTCAAGGCGTTGTTTGGCAGTAGAGTCGATCCAAGGTTTCACATGTGAAGCACGAAGAATCTCCCTGCACGCCAACCCCGTTACGGAGCAAGCGCCGCCCCAAATCTGCATCAGGTCCTCACGAAACCTACCCTGTCCGCGACGGGCATTAACTCGAGTAAGCACCTCTGTGATGGGTTCACTTCCCTCTGTGATGTCCTCGGCCGGCAATGGCTCGGAAGGAGCGCATTGAATAGCGTCAATCAGGCGATCCCATTTTTCATATCGCTGAGCTGCAGGTATGGCGTCCAGAATTCGCCCTACCGTCGGAAGATCCAGATCGGTGTAGGTACTGTACATTCCAAGCAACCTCTCCTTTCCCGTGATCATCCATGGGTCCAGAGTAATTGGCTTTTCAAACCACCAGAAATAATCCTCTGGGCAGATCCAGTTTGGAATCCAGTGCAGGTCCTTCTCCCAAGCTTTCAGGAATTTCTTTTGGTTACCAGCGAACCGCTTTCGGACATTTTCAACATTCCAGGCGTCCTCCCAAAAGTCGCCTAGCGATAACTCGCGAACAATTTCTTCGCGCTGAGCAAGATGGTGGTCGTCGAACAGTCCGACTGCATTCCCTGCGATACCAACTAGCTGTTGAATGCGGTCATGCGACGTCGTCAAAAACACGAATGTCTGCCCCGCGTTTTGGTCAACTGGTGCCGCGCCCACCCCCTCTGTATGAAACACTCGAAAACGATTCTTTCCACGCAAAAGGACCATTTTTGAAGAGTTATTCCACTCCTCATGGCCGTATCCGTTTGCTTCAGGGAAGCCACTTGTTCCAAGGACTCCGGAAGGCGCAAGGTACTGGTTTGTGTTCCAAAAGATGGGTTTCTGAATGAACAGCGCCATGTTCTTGCTCGTCCTTGTTCAATTGGTATCGATGGTTCGTTTAGGTTGTAAGGCGTTTTGCAGCACATCCGTAGGCGTACCGGGAACACACTTCACAAAGTTCAGCATTAAGGACGACAATTTCTACGTAATCTCACGCATCCCTCTGACTGCTGTGTCGTCGCCCTAAAGTCCTAGCAGACCGTTTCCGCAAGCGTGTTTCATTTTGGATTGAACTCGTACACAACGCTTCCCTTCCCAATCGCCCGAAACGTTCCAGCACCTTTACTCGAGAAAGGATTGGCAAGGAGTGTAGGAGTCATCCGAGCGGGGTCTCCCACATTGGCGAGATATAGGATTCGGTACTTGTGCTCGCTATCGACACGATAGCGTTGTGCCGCAAAGATTTCGGTAGGCCCCAGCTCGAATCTCAATGGGTTTCCAGTACTAGCCTTAACCTCGTAGTAGTAAGTACGGCTCTTGGTAGCGACAATGAAGTCATATCCCAAACTGTCCGAACCGCCGCTCGTGTTTAATACTGCATCGCGATAGCGGGATACCCATATGCTTTCGTCAACTGACTCTAGCTTGTGTAGGCGGCGAAGCCATTCCCGGGCCCAAAGCTCTCCCATTAAACCCACCGCGAGCTTCTGCTCATCTGACATGCTCGTCTCGGAAAACTTGGGCAGACCTCCAATCCCACCACCGCCCGAGGTCCCGTTTGTCTTATACAAATCTATCGTTTGCAACGTCGCCTCTTTCGATGAAACGTGATTCAAAGCGGGTGCTTGCGCTGCCGCAGCAACAACTGCCGCGGCGATGTCGATATAACCCGCCGAGATCGCGGACATGGATACACCGTCAAACTCTACCTGCGTACGTAGTCGCTGTTGTTCAAGCCGAATATTCTTCGCCCGCTCCTCATTGCTAACCATGCTGTCCGCGGATAACCCCCAATACGTCAAATCCTTGCTTGCGGATTTCCCAATAGGCCAGATACTGGCTTGGGACAACCACTGCACGATCTGATCATCATCCAATAAACGAAAGTCCAGCCAACCACAGTCACGCGCATGGGCGATGCAGGTGTCACGCGCCGCTTCTGGGGTACTCCATGTCTGGCGTACCAAGTGAGTTGTGGCGACTCCGCCAGCGCGAACCCAGGCCGACAGTATCGGTGCGTAATCAGTCAAAAAATTACGAAGTTTTGCGCCATTGGACGCTCGACATTCAGTCAGAGTCAGGTCCAATGACACATCCGAAGCGCTAGCAGGCATCGCTCCATCAATCCAACTATCGATTTGGGTATCCATCACTGCTGCGGGTAATTCGTCATACGTTGTGAACCAGCTTGGCTGTGGAGCGATAGCAAGCACCCCTTCCCTAGCGGCGATGTATGCATCCAATCTCAGCTTCTTATCGAATAAACCAACGCTACGCTCTCGCAAGCGTTCGATTGTGTTTGTCTGCTGTAGGCGCAAATGGCGAATCCAGGCTTCTAGATGCATATGCTCATTGCTGGCGAGTTTGTATTGGTCGCCAAGAACAGCAATGGCCTCATTGAGTTGGGCGATCGGAAGTAAGAACTCCACCTTGAGATCGGACAAATCGGTCAGATGAATCATCCGAGCCTCAAGGTTTGGAAGCGGCATGCCAATCTCGAATGCCAACGCTTCAAATACCGCACGCAGATCTTCATCCTGAGGTTCGCTCTGCGTAGAAAGCTCTTGTAGGCGTGCCGTGGTTTGCGCTGACCCTTTACAGGCCGAAAGCGGTATCGCGAGATGGAGCATTCCAATCAAATCACCACTTACGAGAAGCCGTGTTTGCCGGATTGCTTCCGGTTCCACCCCCAGAGCCGATGCCAAAATCGTATCATCGGGAGTTTCTTCGCCCCCATTCCGCATTGTGGAGGCAAGGCGCAACAAAGCAGCATCAAGACCATGCGCCAAATCTCGCGCCCCCAGAGCAACAGCCAACTGGGCTGATGCTCCTGCAACATGCTCCAGTGTCAAAGGCTCCTGCTCTGCTTGGATTATCAGTACAGGACCAGCCGCACGATTGAGAACAAGTGAACCACGCAGTGACAAAGGCATGGCTACCCATTTGTTGCCGTGGGCGATTTGAATTTTTTGCCCGCTAACCACCTCCAACGACAATGCCGCACGTCGAATGCGCCCAAGTGTTCTTTGGGTTGACTGCATGAATACACTGCTTTTGTGTTCTGCAATGCACACAAGGAACTCGACAAACCATGACCCTATGACATCGCTCAGAAGACGACTTGGCGTACGGTCATCAAATCTGATGCCGTCGACGTAGACCTCAGCTGGCTCGTCAGAGATGAGTCGAAACCTTTGCGGAACACTACTGTTCACCCACCCCCACGCAGCTGCAGTGTCTCCCGGCACGAAGTCGAAAATAGGTTCTCCGACCTCCTCCAACAACTGCTTCTTTACCCCATCACGCTCATCATCGAAGTATGGCTCGGTATCTTCTTCGATCGTCCTGGTGAGCACTCGAATTTCATTGCCTATACGTACTGGCACAGAAGTGCCAGCCTCAGGTGTACCTTTCTTACGTGCGTGGATCCATAGGCGTCTAAACCACTCCTGAAACCGCCGCACGTCCCGAATATCGGAGATTCCCCCAGAAGCTGATTCGATGAGTGCGAGCAACGCACGCCCAGCATGCAACTCATTATTGAACAATCCAAACTTCGCTTCGCGTTGAAGCCATTCGAGCGATTGGGAGTCAATCGCTACCGCCACTTGGTGGGCCACGAACTCTACGAAGCGCGGGGGGCGCTCCTCTTCGCTGTTGAAATACCATGCATCTGAGGGTTTAACGAACCGTAACTTACCTCCCGGGTGAATCACCGGTAACCACTGAGCTCCGGTTAGAAAGGCGTGTAGTGGAGTTGATAGCCGGTGTACCTCTCCATTGCCGATCTCCGTCCGTACGGCGCGGAATGAACGATGTTCGTCACTAAACGATCGCATAGCCAGTGCAACCTGTACTGCAAAGTCTCTCCTGAAATCTGGCGGAAAGGACTCGCATTCACCCTGACCTGGAATACGCCAAGGCCGCATTTCTGCCCGGTAGCTGCGTGTAAAATACATTTGGGAACAGTCTTGCGTAATTTGCGCTTTCCAGTGGGAGCGCAACGTTTCGGTGATTCCTGGCAAATCGCGTGTGACGATTAATGGCAATAGTGCGGGGAAGCCAATAGGATTTGCGGTGATGCTTTCACCGCCAATGGGGCGCAGGCAATCAACCACGCCACTGGCATTGAGAAAACGAACCCATTCGGATTGGGTTCCATAACGAATTGGCCACGCAACGAATTCCGGCACCAAGCGTGCCAAAGAAACCTTCATATCGTCAGAGTCATCGGCAGTGATCCGTAGCAACGCTTGCAACTTGCTGCCATTCGGAATCTCCCAACCGGCGCCAAACATAGCTGTCTTCGCATCAACCCAGTTGTTGGCGGTCGGTACAAAGAAATCAGCCGAACGCGTCTCCTTGTCGGAAAGCGACCGACCACTGCTCCATAATCTAAAGGCCCATTCAAGGGCCTGTTCTCGTGTACGGTCAGGAGCGGATGAGCGAGTCACTCCGGCAAGGGTTCGAAGTACGTCTCGGGTGTCGTATTCGCGGGCCAGCTTACCGGCAATGAGGAAGGAACGGCCAGGTCGATGGCCGCCATCGTCCTTCAACCAGGGTATATCTCGGCTCAACAAGGCGAATCCCTTACGCAGCGTTGCGGGGAGTTGATCCAAAGGTAAAGCTCGCTTGCTAGCTTCATCGTCGACGTCTGCATCGACAGACAGTACTGGCGCGAAATAGACATCCGCTGCCCGCCGGCTGCGGCCGGAGTTAGTGTTCGCAGGTAACTCACTGCTGATTAAGTCGCCACTGACGCTCAGCAGAAACTTTTTGCCGGAAAGATACGAAGCATGGCCCGCCATCACGGTAGACACTTCATCATAAAAATCAGCCCACCGCTCCGGGGCGGCGATCTGCTCATGCATTTTTACGGCGATTGCCTCAATCCAGCCCGCGACCACTTTGGCGGGAGGTTTAAAGTCAGACTGCCTAAGTCGTATATACAATCGATCCAATGCTGCTCTCTGCGACAGCGTGAGCGAATCGACTAATACCTTTCCGCCTCCAATCTCGCAAATTGCCTTAGTGGATAGACAGGCATTGCCGGGAGCTATCCATGAATACGTTTCCTTGGGCGATGCCCAGGAAATCGTTTCATCATTTCCACGTACAGGGAGAAACTCCCGATTCAAGATGCCTTGGCCGTCGTCGCCCATGCCGAGCTTCAACGCGGGTTGATACGCTTCGTCCCAACACAGAAGGCTGACGACCGCACTCGGCGCCTGCGCCCACCCACTCTTGACCATAAAGTCGATCAGTTGGCAGCTTAACCAGGCGGCCGTGCGCATAAAGAATTCGTTGAGGCCAATCGATACGTCGACAGTTCTTCGATCCATCTTCGTGTAGAAGTTAGCATTGATGTAGCCGCAGAACGGTGCTTTGCCTTCCGCACCAAGCGGTAGGAAGCAATACAGCCTTCCCATCTCCAAGGGGGCACCCAGCGGGACCGCGATGCTGATCCTCGCGATACCGTCCCAATCCCTCCAACTTTCCGGTATCTCTTCCCTCTCAAGGCTTGCGTTCAACGCCTGCCTGAACAGCTGGTCATCGATGTCCCAATGAGCCGCGACAAACCTCGCATTGCCGAGGCAGAGCTTGGCCACAGTGATTGGCGAGTCCACCTTCAAGCCCTTGGGTATTACAGGCCAGGTCTCCTCTACCGACCGTTCTAGGACGAAAGGCTCGTTCATTCCAGAATCGAGAGATATACGTCCGACCCGATCCAAAAACAACTGAAGCGGTGTGGACAAGCTCATCAGCACGTCAATTTGCGCCCGTACGGATTGCAGGGCTTCTAACGATTTCAAAGGTAATCGGACAACGGTGGCAAAGCCTGCCTCGGCAAATCGTGTAACCTTGTCATCGGGCTCAGTGAGGACTGGTATATGCCAACAAGGTAGGTTGCTGGCCATCTCTTCAGCGGCGTCGGCTGAGTGCACATCCTTGTGAGCACGCAGATCATCAATGGTCGCAAACCGGAAGCACAATCCGTCGAAGGTGGCTCCTCCCCCTTCGCCACGAACCGAATAGATTTCGGGCCAACTGCACACCTGAAGCACACTTCGAAATCCCAGCCCCTTATTTCCGATACCGGCATTGACGGGTTTGCTACTCAGCGCAATGTTGGTAATAGCTTGCAAATTTTTACCAGTAAAACCAGTACCACGGTTAGCAACATACAAACAACCATGGCCCTCAGTAATGTCCAGCGCTACGGCAATTTCACCATCTGTACGCGTTGGATCGTGAGCATCATGAGCATTCTGGATAAGTTCTACGAGAAAACGGTTGCCGTAGTCATCTGAGACGAACTGCGACATATTCCGTACGCTCTGATAAAGGCTGGGATCGTTGCGAGCAGCTAGGTAATTAGAGATACGTTGATTCATCAGCTTCTCGACTGATTCCGCAGGGCCGAGTTCTTGGTCTACTAACGGCATTTCAATACTTCCAGACATTCAACGTATACCTCCTTGTTATGGCACCGCTCGCAGGTTTGCTGGGCCCAGCGTCTGTACCAGTCGTTCGCCAGTTTAGTGGCCCTAGCAGATTTTTAGGTCTTTATTTCAGCTAGTACAGAATCCTCAATTAATGTGATGTTTGGACCTGTACGCAAAGGGCAGCATATGAGATTCAGCAATCGGCATCTGGCGGCGTCAGTTGGCCTATTCCGAACATCTTGAATTGAGAGCTTGATATGTCGGCACCCAAACAAGTTGTGGCGACATCACCATCTGGGCCGAGGAAAATGGCATTACCTAGCTGTCGCTCTGGATCTCTACGCACGCTGAATTGTGGGTAGGGCACTGTCAAACAGCCGGATGCGGATCTAGTCATCAAGGCGTTGGACATGGCTTACGAGCAACGCTCTAGGCCTTAAGGGCTGCTGTGTGACTCAAATCAGGGCTCGCATTACGGCAGGCTGGCGCGCGCTCAGACTGAGAAAACTTAACATTGTCTCCGGAATTAGTTGACCACTACACCCCATTTTTTTGAGGTCCATTAGCCACTTTTGGCGTGATGCCATTCTGCTTTTTCCGGGCAACTCTCCACTCTCTCTCATTTGGGGGCTGACCCGAAAAAAACAGGTAGCCCGACCCTTGTGTCGGGCTTTTATTGTGCGCTATCAACGCCCTATAGGAGATCGACACAATACCTAGGTCAGGTTTATACGTGTCGAGTCTGCATTATCCACCTCAACTATCCGCTCGACCGCCGGATAGTGCTTTCCTGTAGCAAATATGAAGCGTGATTAGCTCAACACGCAATGTTCAAGTGCTCGAAAAAGGCGGGAATTCCATTGAGAGCCAGTCGTTTTGTAGGGGTAAAAACGACAAAAAATAAAAAAGGGTCGCGAGATAAAATCTCGCAACCCTTTGAATTATATGGTCGGGACGGAGTGATTCGAACACTCGCCCCCTAGCACCCCATCTCCTTTTTCATACGTCTTGAAAGACTCCAAAATTTTACTGTGGATTTTTCTAAGCTAGTATTTACTTGAGCTCCAGCGGTGTTCTGCTCTACGAGAGTCCAGTAACGTCCATCAAGAGCCGACGTTTTTGTGGGGGTAAAAGTAGGGGGAACCCATTTTATGGCCAAAATCACCATCAAAGAACTCGAGTCGCTGACCGCTGAAGATGCCGGCCGCATCCTCCGGGAAGATGGCAATCTCGCCGGCCGAATTTCCCTGCGTAAGGACGGCGTGTCGGTCAGCTTTTTCTATCGCTATCGGTGGGGCGAGCAGAACAAAGAGTACTCCTGCGGGTCTTGGCCGCGCAAATCCCTGACGGACATCCGCAAGGCGCGTAACCAGGCCAGGACGCTCATTGATGAGCAGATCAATCCCAACGAGCACAAGAAAACCGCCAAAGCACAGGCTCATGCCGCGACGAACGCAAAAGCCGATCAGGAAAAGTCGACGAAGGTGAAAACGCTGACCGTCCAGGATCTGGCCAAGGCCTGGCTGCTGGATGGCGTCGCGCGTAAAGACGGCAATGCCGAGTTGCAACGGCGCTTTAACAAGGACCTATTCCCGGCACTTGGCAAGACAGCGGTAAGTAGTGTGTCCGAACACGATGTTCGGGCGCTGATCCGGGCCGTGGTCAACCGCGGCGCTCACCGGCAATCCATCAGTTTCTTCGCCGACCTCACCCAGATGTTTAGCTGGGCTAGAAAGCGTCAGCCCTGGCGGGCCTTATTGATCGAGGGGGACCCAACGGAACTGGTCGACATCTCCCCCCTGATCCCGGCCGACTACGAAGCGGAAAGAAGCCGCATCCTTTCCCCGGCTGAGCTGTTGGAACTGCACACCCGCTTCCAGCAAATGACTGCCAATTACGACGCCCTCCCTGCGGGCCAAAAATACGACGGCATTCGACCGCTAAAGAAGGAAACACAGCTTGCGCTCTGGATCAGCCTGGGCACGCTGTGCCGGATTGGCGAGTTGCTGCAGGCCGAATGGAAAAATGTCGATCTAGACCAGCGGACCTGGTTCCTCCCCAGCGAAAATGTCAAAGGCACCCGTGGCAAAAAACAAGACCACCATGTCTTCCTCTCCCCCTTCGCCCTGCATTTCTTTCAGGAACTCAAAATCCTGACGGGAGACTCGCAATGGTGCTTTCCGAACAAGCAGGATGATGGGCATGTGGACGTGAAAGTGGTGAGCAAACAGGTCGGCGATCGCCAGGCCCGGTTCAAAAACCGTAAGGCCCTCTCCAGACGGCGTCACGACGATACCCTGGTCCTTGCCGACGACCAAAACGGCGACTGGACGCCGCATGACCTGCGCCGCACGGGCGCGACCATAATGCAAGCTTTGGGGATCAGCCTGGACGTCATCGACCGCTGCCAAAACCATGTTCTGGCTGGCTCTCGGGTGAGGCGCCACTACCTGCATCACGATTATGCCGAAGAGAAGAAACGCGCCTGGAACCTGTTGGGCGATCGACTCAGTGCGGTGTTGTCCTCAACCTACGAGCACTCACCGACCGAGTCGATGATGTCTTTTCCAGCGTACACCGCGACAGAGACGCGGACGCCGTCATAAGACTGTTGCACCCAGCGCTCTCCGGAACTTAACAACCGCGACAACCCGTGTTGTGTCCTTAAAATTAACGATGAGCAAAGGTGACAGACTTACATTGGTGGAAAAAACTTCCCAGCAATCTAGCCAACCGATTCAAATACCTGCTTGTGGAGCCTGGTAACCCGTTCCATTTTCGATAACGAGACTGAGGTTTAGCTGAGACAAACGTAGGTGGCTGATCGTAAATGCCAGCTTGGATGCAGGAAACGTGAGTGTGCTCCTGTTACTGCTCATACGAATTTGGCTTTGAGAAATTCGAGGGAATCTTCATAGATACCCAGGAAAATCGCCTCGGCTTCTTGGGTACTAACACCATTGGCGGTGAACTCTGCGGACCACTCAACAATCGACGCATTTTCACCATCAGGTAGTACGGTAAATATCGAAAAAAAATCGGTAACCGGGAACGCCCCTTCGGTAATGGAATAGCTATAAGTGCGCCCTTGGTTATCAAAGTACTCGAGACGCTCGACGATGATTTCACCACTTTCTAGACAGATGCTGCGTAAGCGCCCGCCTTCGCCAAGTTCGCTGGTTGTCACACCCGGCAGCCAGTCAGGCAACGAATTGAATCCACCTGCCAAATCCCAGACCTTTTCCGCTGAAGCGGGTACACGAATTGATGCCGCTGCATTGGCCATAACTGTTCCTCATCATAGTTGGATCGACAACAACTCATTCAAGCGGCTGCCTATGCCAATAAAACTGCACTTTAAGGACGCAGGCTTTACCGCTTTAACTCAGCGCTGACTCAGCGTCAGCGCTTTGTCCGTAACCGTGAGAATGCGTTATCCGATGGAGATCAGCCTTTCCACCCGCCTCCCAGCGCCTTGAACAAATCGATGGAAGCTACTCGCTCAGCCAATTGATCACTGATCAATGCTTGCTGTGCAGCGAACAGCGTCCGTTGCGCGTCCAAAAGAGTCGAAGAGCTGTCGATGCCTGTCAGGTAGCGACTTTGCGCGAGCCGATAGTATTTGGCACTCGCGCTGACCAACCCTTGTTGTGCCTCAATCTGCTGCCCAAAGGTCTCGGTTGCAGCCAGCCCATCACTGACTTCTCTAAAGGCTGACTGGATGGCCTTTTCATAACGCGCCACTTGAATGTCCCTCTCGACTTGAGAGACATCCAGGCTCGCCTGCAAGCTGCCCGCATTGAAGATCGGCAGCCTGATCTGTGGAAAAAAGCTCCAGGCTGCCGACCCTCCGTTGAACAGCCCAGACAATGCTTCGCTGGAAGAACCGGCGCCTGCCGTCAGGCTGATTCGGGGAAAGAATGCAGCCCGGGCTGCTCCAATATCCGCATTGGCAGCCTTCAGCAGAAATTCTGCTTCCAAAATATCTGGCCGACGACTGAGCAAATCCGAAGGCAACCCGACGGGAACCTCAGGCAAGGATTGTCGCTCCCAATTACCGGCAACCAGGTCTGCCGGGATTTCGCCCCCGATTAACAACGCCAACAGGTTGCGGTCTTCGGCGACCTGCCGACGATACCGGGCCATCGAACCGCGAGCGCTTTGTACGAGGGTTTGTGACTGGCTTAACGCCAAATCTGAAACGGTACCCACTTCGGCGCTTCGACGTGTCAGCTGGTAGCTGTTTTCATAGGTATCGAGCGTGTCGCTAGTCAAACGCTCCAGTGCCTGATCGGCTTGCAAGGTGAGCCAGGCGCTTGCAACGCTCGCAACCAACCCGATGTGGGCTGAGCGCTGAGCCTGTTCGCTGGCCAGATAACGCTGCAGCGCCTCTTGATCGAGGCTGCGCACACGACCGAACAGGTCCAGCTCGTAGCTCACGTTCAGCCCGACCGAGTACTGACTCTCGATCGTGGCTTTATCATCAGATGCCAGGTCTGCCGGGACGCGCTGACGACTGCCGCTTCCTGCTGCCGAGACGTCCGGCAACAGATCCGCGCGGCGAATGCGATATCGCGCCTGGTAGGCCTCGACGTTCAATGTGGCGACTCGGATATCCCGATTGTTGGCCAGTGCCGTCTCGATCAAGCGATGCAACATCGGATCGGGAAAGAATTCGCGCCAATCGAGCACTGCCGCACTCTTATCACGAGTCATGGGCGCCAATGGATAAACGGCTGGCACCGGAGCCTGTGGCTGCTGATACGCCGGAATCAGAGAGCAACCACTGAACAGCAGCGAAGCGAGCACCAGAAAACTGAAAGGCTTGATCATGACATGACCTCCTCTTGAGCGGCCACGGCCGGAACGACGGACGATCGGCGTGCGAAGAGTGACGACACCGACACATAAAAAAGCGGTACCCAGAAGACGGCCAGGACGGTGGCGGTCAGCATGCCGCCGATCACGCCTGTGCCGATGGCGTGCTGACTGCCAGAGCCTGCGCCGGTAGAGATGGCCAACGGCACCACCCCAAGGATGAACGCCAGAGATGTCATGACAATCGGGCGCAAACGCAGGCGTGCCGCTTCAATCGCCGCTTGCGTGTAGCTCATGCCCTGCTCATGCAATTCCTTGGCGAACTCCACAATGAGGATGGCGTTTTTCGCCGCCAGCCCTACCGTTGTCAGCAGGCCCACCTGGAAGAACACGTCGTTGGACAGATCGCGCAATGTCGTCGCAAGCAAGGCACCGACAACACCCAGCGGCACCACCAGCATCACGGCCAACGGGATAGACCAGCTTTCGTACAAAGCCGCGAGACAGAGGAACACTACCAGCAGGGAGAGTGCGTACATGATCGGCGCTTGAGAACCGGACAGCTTTTCTTCATACGACAAGCCCGTCCACGCCAGCGCGACCCCAGGCGGCAACTGAGCCGCGATGGCTTGTGCTTCAGCCATGGCATCACCCGTGCTGTAACCCGGTGCCGGGCTACCCAGTATTTCCTCCGCCGGCACGCCGTTGTAGCGCGCCAGTTTGGGAGAACCGAAAACCCACTCGCCAGAGGCGAAAGCGGAGAACGGCACCATTTTCCCGGCGGCGTTGCGTACGTACCATTTGTCCAGATCTTCTGGGGACATGCGGGAGCTGGCCTGGCCCTGCACAAACACTTTTTTGACTCGACCACGATCAATGAAATCATTGACGTAGTTACCGCCGAAGGCCACGGACAGGGTGGTGTTGATGTCTGTTTGCGAGACCCCCTGCGCCCTTGCCCGCCGGTCATCAATCTTCAACCGATACTGCGGCTCATCGCTCAGGCCGTTGAGCCGCACCGCCGTCAGCACTTTGCTTTCGGAGGCCAGACGCAAGAACTGATTGCGCGCCTGCACCAGCACCTCGTGGCCGACACCGGCCTGGTCTTGCAGGAATAAATCGAAGCCTGATGCATTGCCCAGCTCGCGCACAGCCGGCGGCACCACGGCGAATACCAGTGCATCGCGCATGCCTTTGTATTTCGCTTGAGCGCGCGCGGCCAACGCGAGCGCCGCATCCTCAGGACCGCGCTGTCCCCAGGGTTTGAGCAGCACAAAAGCCATGCCCGAGCTTTGCCCACGGCCCGCGAAGTTGAATCCATTTACGGTAAACACGGCGTCTACCGCGCTGGCCTCACCGCCCTGCTCATGCGTGGCGAGCAAGTACTGACGCACACTGTCGAGCACTTTCTGCGTGCGTTCGGCACTGGACCCAGCAGGGGTCTGCACCTGAGTAAAAATCACGCCCTGGTCTTCATCGGGCAGAAACGCGGTGGGGATGCGGTTGAACAGCAGGACCATGCCAGCGACGATCAGCAGGTAAGCTAGAAAAGCCGGCGCCTTGTGCCGCAGCATCCCGGCGACGCCACGCTCGTAACGTTGCACACCGCGATCAAACCCACGATTGAATGCACGGAAGAAGCCGAGTCGTGCGAGCCCGTGTGAAGGGTCATGTGGCTTGAGCATCGTGGCGCACAAGGCAGGCGTGAACACCAGCGCGGTAAGCACCGACAGGGCCATTGCCGAGACGATGGTGAGGGAAAACTGGCGATAGATGACGCCGGTTGAACCGTCGAAGAACGCCATCGGCAACAGCACCGCCGATAACACCAGGGCGATGCCGACGAGCGCGCCCTGGATTTGTTTCATGGAGCGAATCGTGGCTTCTTTCGCCGACAAATGCTCCTCTCGCATGACGCGCTCCACGTTCTCGACCACGACGATGGCATCATCCACCAGCAGACCGATGGCCAACACCATGCCGAACATCGACAGCGTGTTGATGGTGAAACCGGCGACCGCGAGGATGCCGAACGTACCCAGCAGTACCACGGGCACGGTCAGCGTGGTGATGATGGTCGCACGGATGTTCTGCAGGAACAGCAGCATCACGAGGAACACCAGCACAATCGCCTCGCCCAAGGTATGGAACACGCCATGGATCGAGTCGCGCACGACGGGCGTGGTGTCGTAGGGATAGACCACTTTCATGCCGCGAGGGAAAAACGGTTGCAGTTGATTGAGGGTGTCGTGGATCGCCTTGGTGGTATCCAGCGCGTTAGCCCCGGGGGCGAGCTTGATGGCGATGCCGGATGCCGGCATCCCGTTGAACTGGGCGTTGACGCTGTAGGTTTCGCCACCCAGCGCTACCTCGGCCACATCGGCCAGGCGCACTTCGGAGCCGTCTGGGTTGACCTTGAGTTGGATGTCCTTGAACTCATCCGCCGACTGCAAGCGGGTTTTGCCAATGATGGTGGCATTGAGTTGTTGGCCCGGCAGTGCTGGCAGGCCGCCGATCTGACCGGACGACACTTGCACGTTTTGGGCTTGTATCGCACTTTTCACATCGACGGGCGTCAGACCGAAACTGACCAGCTTCGAAGGTTCAAGCCAGATCCGCATGGAGTACTGCGCGCCAAACACCTGGAAGTCGCCGACGCCAGAAGTGCGCGACAGCGGATCCTGCATGTTGGAGACCACGTAGTTGGCCAAGTCTTCGCGGGACATGCTGCCGTCTTCGGAGACAACGCCAATGACGATCAGGAAATTCTTGACCGCTTTGGTCACCCTGATGCCCTGCTGCTGCACTTCTTGCGGCAACAGGGGCGTGGCCAGGTTCAGCTTGTTCTGAACCTGAACCTGGGCGATGTCGGGATTCGTCCCCTGGTTGAATGTCACCGTGATCGCCATGGTGCCGTCGGAGTTGCTTTCCGAACTGACGTAGCGAAGGTTGTCGATGCCGTTGAGCTGTTGCTCGATGACCTGGACCACGGCGTCTTGTACAGTCTGGGCCGATGCCCCTGGGTAGGTCACCTGAATCGAGATCGCTGGCGGAGCGATGTCAGGGTATTGGTTGACAGGCAGCTTGAGGATTGCCAACCCGCCGGCCAGCATGACGATCAATGCGAGTACCCAGGCAAAAATGGGTCGATCGATAAAGAACCTCGACATGCTCAGTTCCCCCCAGCCACGGCACCGGCCAACGCCGGCGCCACGTTTTGAGCGGCGGTCACGGTGACCTTCATGCCCGGCTTGACGAACTGCAGCCCCTCAGTGATCAAGCGATCCCCCGCCTCGAGGCCATGCTCTACCAGCCATTGGTTGCCCACTGTGCGATTGGCCGTCAGGGGACGCTGTTCCACGGTCCCGTCAGCGCTAACCACCAGTGCGCTGGGATTGCCCTTCAGGTCGCGAGTCACCCCTTGTTGCGGAGCGAGGATGGCGGCCTGCCGCACACCGCTCTGGAGTTTCGCCCGCACAAACATGCCCGGTAGAAGCAGATGTTCGGGGTTGGGAAACACCGCGCGCAGGGTCACCGAACCCGTGGAGGGATCGACTGACACCTCAGAAAACTTCAGTCGCCCAGGCAGTCCGTACGCGCTGCCGTTTTCCAGCGCGAGGGTCACCACAGCGGCGTCCGCACCCGCGTTCTCCAGGCGACCTTGCTTGAGGTCATCACGCAACTTGAGCAGGTTCGCAGAGGACTCTGTGATATCGACGTAGATCGGGTCGAGCTGCTGAATAGACGCCATGGCTCCCGTTTGGCCGTTGTTCACCAGCGCCCCTTCGGTCACGCTGGAGCGTCCGATGCGGCCGGCAATCGGCGCGAGCACATGGGTGTAACGCAGGTTGATCTCGGCACGCTTGAGATCAGCCTCCGCCGTCAGTTGTCGCGCCTGCGCATCTTCGAACTCTTGGCGGCTCACGGCTCTTTCTCCGATCAGCTGTCGATAGCGGTCTGCGAGGGAACGGGCTTGTTGAAACGAGGCGCGGGCATGAGCCACGTCTGCTTCGTATGGCGATGGATCAATGCGATACAACGCTTGGCCGGGTTTGACCTCGCTTCCTTCGTCGAACAAGCGCTGCTGAATGATTCCGTCCACTTGTGGCCGAACTTCCGCGACGCGAAAAGGTGCGGTACGCCCCGGCAGTTCGCTTTGCACGGTGTAAGTCTGTGATTGAAGCGTAACGACTCCAACCTGGGGTGGTTTGACGTCTTGCACGGGCGCCTCTTGCTTGCAGCCCGCCAGCACGATCGACAACGCCAGAGCGGAGACGATCAAGGGAACCGTCTGTGTAGGTTTCATGGGGCATTCCTCATACTTTCGCCAGGCGACAGCGAGCCGTAGCCGGCCGAATCGGGGCGAGTTCTAAACGAAATTTTTTGTCAGTGGCCGCGGGATGCTGCTTTGACGACCGGGGTCAGTTGATGGGTGCCACTGTACGAACACGAGGACGCGGGGAGAATCGCTGCCCTGTGCAAGGCTTCATTGCGCATTGGGCAACGCTGCTTTTGCTCGAACGCATTATCCGGGCGGCGCAACTGTGCGCTGCGAGGTATTGGGCGGCAGTCAATTCGATCAAAAGCGACGCGCAACGCGGTCTTGCCTGATGCACAGGAGGTGCTTAAGGCGCGAGAATTTCCTGAAGAAACTCGATGAATACGTTGATGCGACTGGAACCACGATGGTTGGGCAGATACAGCGCATTGATGCAGGTGCTTGCACTGCCTGGGTTGACTTCATATTGCTCCAGCACGCGAGTCAGCCGACCTGCACTGACATCCTCACGTACCAGCCAATCGGCCAATAGCGTCACCCCGCCACCGGCCAAGGCAGCCTCGCGCAGAATATCGGCATTGTTGCTTTGCAGCCGTCCCTGCACATTCAAACGGATGACGTCCCCATCTCCCTGGAATGTCCAGTTGTGGTGGCCCGTGCGGTAATCGAAACGCAAACACTGATGTTCCAGCAGGTCGCGAGGGTGTCGGGGCAAGCCGGTTCGCGTCAGGTATTCGGGACTCGCCACCACCCAACGCTGGAAATCACCCAGCCGCTTGCTGACGATGTCATCACTGACGACCGATGAACCCAGACGTACTGACACATCGATTTGTTCGCTGAGCAGGTCACTGACCTCGTCGCTCAACGAGAGGCTGATTTCCAGACCGGGATGGCGTTCAAGCAAACGCCCCAAGTGCGGGGCGATGATTCGCCGGCCGAATTCCACCGGGACGCTGACCCGTAAACGCCCCTGAGCTTCGCTGCCACGGTCGGCAACGACCGCATCCGCTTCATCGATGGCCTCAAGGATCGCCACGGCTTTATCGAAATAGTGCTGCCCCGCCACCGTGACGCTGGTATTGCGCGTGGTGCGGTTGAGCAGGCTGGCGCCCAACTCACTTTCCAGCCCTGCGACCTGCCGCGTCACAGACGATGTGGAGATGCCGAGCTTGCGCGCCGCAGATGAGTAGCCCCCACAGCGCACCGTTTCGACAAACATTTTCAGCGCCAGCAACTTGTCCATGAATGGATTCCGAGATCGAAAGGTAAAGGTAGCGACTGTGCATGACCTGGCAATGGGAGTCTTGCATGGCTGTGCTCAGTGGCCGGATTGATAAAAGAGGCTTGCGACC
The DNA here is from genome assembly GCF_050435365.1 of Pseudomonas sp. BT76 TE3572. Taxonomy (NCBI): domain Bacteria; kingdom Pseudomonadati; phylum Pseudomonadota; class Gammaproteobacteria; order Pseudomonadales; family Pseudomonadaceae; genus Pseudomonas; species Pseudomonas sp. BT76 TE3572. The sequence continues at coordinate 6,971,900 of NZ_JBNDKE010000001.1, read as the reverse complement.
TTCCAATTGATCAGATGATAATCAAAAATCACCAAATGATCGATTGATTAATAGAGCATTTCGGAGCAGGTACATGCCCACGGCGGAAACCAGTCTCTCAGTGGCCGCGCAAGCAACCAGGAACGCACCTGAACTCGCTACGACAACAATAAAAAGGAGATCAACGATGCAATGCCCCTGCTGTCTTTCAAAGACCCGCCGCCAACTGCTGGGCATCATGGCAGCTACCGCGGGTGGCCTGCTGGTTACTCGTCTATCACCGTCCTCAGCGGCACCGATCAAGAAAGGCGCCGACGTCCCGGTGCGATCGGTGGACATCCACGCGCATTACTACCCTGAAGAGTTCTTACACCTCTTGGGAAGTGAAGGCAAAGCGTTCGGTGGAAGCTATACCCGCCAGGAAACGACGTTCAGCTTCGCCACCCCGGCCGGTGGATTAGGCCCCCTGCCCTTGAAATTTATTGATGTGCAGGCGCGCTTGCTCGACATGGACCACTCCGGCGTCGATGTTCAGGCGTTGTCCCTTAGCGTGCCGATGGTGTACTGGGCAGATCGACAACTCAATGCCCGCCTGGCACGTGCCTGGAACGATGCCGCATCGACAGTGCATCGCCAACACCCGCAACGTTTTGTGGTGTTGGCCACGTTGCCGATGCTAGAGGCTGACGATGCCATTGCCGAGTTGGAACGCGCAGCCGAATTGCCTGGGGTTCGGGGGGTGTACATGGGCACCAACATCAACGGCCTGGACCTGGACAATCCGCGTTTCGCGCCAATCTTTGCCCGCATAGAACAGCTGGGACTCCCGGTATTCCTGCACCCGCAACAAACGGTCGGCGGCACCCGCCTGAGCAACTACTATTTGAGCAATTTGCTGGGCAACCCGTTCGATACCGCTATCGCCGCGTCACACCTGATCCTCGGCGGAGTATTGGATCAATACCCACAACTGCATGTGTCATTGCCTCACGCCGGTGGTGCTTTGCCAATTCTCGTGGGACGTCTCGATGCCGGGTGGACCTCACGTCCTGAGACACGGCGCCTGGCCCAAAAGCCGAGCAGCTACTTGACGCGATTCAGCTACGACACCGTGTCGCATTCCGGTCCAGTGCTGGACTATTTGATCGCGAACGTCGGTATCGACCATCTGGTACTGGGCAGCGACTACTGCTTCGACATGGGCTATGAACAGCCGGTGCGTTTTGTCGAAAGTGTAGGCTTGGGTCCGCGCGAGAAAGCGGCAGTGCTCGGCACCAACGCGGCCAGAATCCTGAGACTTCCCGCATAGCATTGGCGAAACGCCCGATTTCCCTTTGGCCGGTCTGACCGGCCTTTTTTTTTGCGTGTCTTTCCAGCAGTAGCGGTCGACCAACAACACAGGATGAGGTCAACGCAAACGCAAAGTTGCACTCATCATCAATCGCTCAATGATCAGCGCAACCGGGTACGTCATAAGATTTGTTTCAGGTGAGCTCAGCCCATATTCCCCGACCGGGCTCCCGCCAGTTCCAGCAGACAGTCGCCAACACGGACCTGGGCCAGGGCGCGCTTGCAAATTACCTCGCCACTTCCGGCAAAGTACACTGTCACGGGCTCACGCAAAGGGTCGTCAGGGAAATGAATCAACGCCGCAGGCTGCCCGGCTTCAACCTGATCACCCAGTTCCACCAGCGGCTCCCACAGCCCGGCGTTGAGGCCGTAGACGTAATGAACACCCTTCTCGATCCGCATCATCCGAGGAACAGCCGGCGCCGATGCCGGAACCAGTTCGCCGCTCAGTATCCCGACATGGGCCAGCAGGTTCAGTAGGCCCTGGCGAGCCAAGTCCACCAACCCGGAGCTCACCTGGCCGCCACCTCCCAACTCGGTGAGAAAGCAGATGGCGCCTTGGCGGCGAGCGGCAGCGGTCACATTGACAGGGTTGGGCTGGTACAGAAATGCCTTGGGCAAACCGAACGCCCTGAGCAACCCACTGACCCGCACCTCCTCCTCGGCATCTCGCGGTTCCAGCCCCATCATATTGGCCCCTTCATAGATCAACGAGGTGCCGCCGGAATGCAAATCGACCATGTACTCGGCCCGGGCCAGCAACACCGACTCGATGTAGTGGGCGATGACCTGTGTCGGCGTACCGGCGGGGTTGCCCGGATACAGACGATTGAGATTGCCGTCGTCCAGCGGCGACGTACGGGTCCCCGCCTCCGCTGCCGGGAAGTTGGTCATCGGCAACAAGATGACCTGGCCTTGAATCATCGACGGCTGCAGTTCTCGAATCAGACGGGCGACGATGATCTGACCTTCATATTCATCGCCATGACTGCCGGCCGTAATCAGGAACGTCGGCCCCGTGCCATTGCGGATGGATGCCACTGGGATTGGAATCCAGCCATAGGCAGAGCGGTTCACGGAATGAGGAAGACGCAGGTATCCAACCTGTTTGCCCGGGGCATCGAAGTCGATATCGCTTTTGATCGGGTTGGCGGTACTCATTGCTTACTCCAGGATAAATGAAGACTCACGAGATAACTTGGGCTCACCATTTGTATTCCGACCTCGCCAGATCCCCCGCCACGTCATAATCGTCACCCAAATACTGCTTCGCCAGACGCGTGATCGTTCCGTCCGCGATCATGCCGGCGATGGCCTCGTTCATTGCCAGCCGGAGTGCATCCGCGCCTTTCGGTACAACGGCAGCGCCTAATGAATAAGCCACCGGCTCACCCGCCAGCTTGATCGGCAAGTGATTCACTTCCTGCATTTTCTTGCCGGCGAAATAGGACTCGATAATCGCATCCAGTCGCCCGAGCGCCAGATCGTTGTAAAGCAGGCCGCCGGCGTCATACGTCAGTATTTCCGACTCCTTCAGATTCTGCCGTTCCCACAACTCATTACTGGTGCCCAGACTTGCCCCCACTTTTTTGCCCTTTAAACTGGCGACATCCTGTATGTCGACATTCTTTGCATTCACCCAGATACGAAACTCTTCAACACCGTAGGGCGATGTGAAGTCCACCACGGCCGCCCGATCCGGGGTTTTGGTCATGCCGTTGATCACCACGTCATACTTTCGGGTCTGAATGCTTTGGACAAAACTTGAAAACTTATCCGCGACAAATTCGACGTTCGGCACGCCGAGGCGTTTGAAAATTTCCCGGGCAACAGCGATGTCATAGCCATCCGGTTTATTCTCAGCGTTAATAAAACTCAGGGGCGGACTGGTCTGGGTATTAGCAACGCGAACGGTCCCGGTTTTAACCAGACGAGATAACGAGTCATCTTCGGTGGCGTGTACCCATGAACAAGAAATCAGCGCCAACCCACAAACCAGCCCCTGAAAGTAACGTTTAAACATTGGTGTATTCATGATCTGCATGCCCCATTCGAATAAATTGCTGGATACGTTCATTGCTCTTGGAACCAAAGAACTCCGCGGGAGAGGTGTCGTGCAAAATCAGCCCGCCCTCCATAAAAATCACCCGATCAGCCGCCTGCCGGGCGAAGCTCATTTCGTGGGTGACAATCACCATGGTCATGCCGGCATCCGCCAGTTCCCGCATGACGGTGAGCACTTCATCGCGTAACTCAGGGTCCAGCGCCGAAGTCGGTTCATCGAACAGAATTACTTCCGGTGTCATCGATAATCCCCGGGCGATGGCCACCCGCTGTTTCTGCCCGCCCGACAACCGCGCGGGATAGAACATGGCCTTGTCGGCCAGGCCCACCTGCGCCAGCAACTCTCGCCCCCGAATCATCGCCACACGCCTGGGCACATGCTTGACGCTGACCAGACCTTCGATCACGTTCTCCAAAGCGGTCATGTGCGGGAACAGGTTGAATGACTGGAAGACCATGGCGGTTTTGCGCCGCAGAGCCGCGATTTGCGCCTGATCGTCATGACTTAGCGCGTGGCCTGGCCTGAGGGTGACCCGATGCCCGCAGACCTCCAACGCACCACTGTCCGCCTGTGCGAGGAAGTTGAGCGAGCGCAGCAACGTTGTTTTCCCGGAACCCGAAGGGCCAAGGATGACCACCACTTCACCGCAGCGTATTTGCAGATCGATGTTATTCAGGATGAGCAAGTTTCCGTACGACTTGGACAAGCCCTGAACATTGATTTTCAATTCACTCATGATATACGCCTCGACAACCGACCTTCGATATAGGTTTGAACCAGCGTCAGGCATTGGTTGATCAACCAATAGATAAACCCGACTATCAGGAACATCTCCATGTAACGGAAAGTCGCGGCCCCCATTTGTTGAGCAACACTGGTCATTTCCACCACGGTAATAATCGACGCCAGGGAAGTGTCCTTGATCAACGCCACCAGTTGCCCGCCTACGGACGGTAACGCGACACGCATGGCCTGGGGCAGGATGACTCTTTGCAGGCACTTCCAATACCCCATGCCCATCGCAAACGACGCTTCCCATTGCCCCACGTCAACCGCATTGATACCCGAGCGAAAGTTCTCGCTCAGATAAGCAGCGGAAAACAGACTTAGAGCAATCAACGATGACGTTATCGGCCCCAACTCGATACCGTAATTAGGCAATCCGAAGTAAATCAGAAGGAGCTGCACTAATAACGGAGTACCACGGAAAACCGACACATACATGAACGCCATAAATCGCAGCAGTCGGTAAGTAGAGTTTCTCATCAGTGCGATCAACATTCCGAGGATCGAACCAAAGACAAAGGCTCCCAGCCCCAGCCATACGGTTACCCATATGGCGGTCTTGAGCAGCGGCCACGAACGAATCAAAAGTTCGAACATGTCACTGCTCCTCTACTGCAACAAGCGCGTGCCTTTCCGTGGCCTTGATAAGCTCTGCGTTGACTTCGGTACATTTGCAATACGGTTTTAGAACGCTGATATTTGTTGTCATTTTTCCATCCTTTCTTCAGGTTGGCTCGATGTGAGGACCTTAAGGTGGCAGCTGTTCAATAGTGCAAAGAGTGGCGAAATCTGGCGTTTCGCCGACCCGATGGTTGCTCAGGCCTCGGTGAAAGATTGATAGTGGCGCAGTGCGTTTTCGAGGTCCGCGATGAGTACATCGGGATCTTCCAGGCCAATGGAAATGCGAATGATCGGCTGATCGGTCAGGGCAAACTTGCGAGCCTTCTGCTGGCTGGCGGGATAATAGGCAACGAGGCTATGAGTGCCCCCCCAACTCGCGCCGATAGGAAAGTGCTCAAGGGCATTGAAAAACTTACTGAAGGCTTCCTCCGGCGCAGATTTCAGGATGAAGGAAAACAAGCACCCGCTGCCTTCGAACTGCTCCTTCCAGACTCGATGGCCGGGGTGACTTTCCAGCGCCGGGAACAGGACATCGGTGACCAGCGGATGCCTCTCCAGCCAGCGCGCGATTTTGAGCGTGTTGCGGCTCTGCTCATGCATCCGTAGCGGGAAAGTATCCAGACCGCGCATCACTAGGAAGCAGTCCTCCGGACTGGCCGCCAGGCCTAATACACTTTGGGTTTCCCGCAAAATTTCATAGTGATTGAAGTCATTCATGCTGATGCTGCCCATCAACAGGTCGGAATGCCCGCCAAAGAGTTTGGTCGCCGCTTCAACGGCAAAGTCCACACCATGCTCCAAGGCACGGAAATACAAAGGACTGGCCCAGGTGTTATCCATCATGGTCAGCACACCATGTCGCTTGGCAACGGCCACGATGGCATCGACGTCCTGCATCTCCATGGTGATGGTGCCCGGGGCCTCGATGCAGATCATCTTGGTATTGGGCTTGATAAGTGCCTCGATTTCGCCATCCACCGTGGGCGGGTAATACTCGACGTCGATGCCCAGTTCGGCCAGCCAGTAGCTGGCGAATGCCTTCAAGCCGCCATAGGCGGAATCCGACACCAAGAGATGATCGCCGGCCCGCACAAACCCCATCACTACGGCCATCAAGGCAGCTTGGCCGGAGGGTGTCAGCACGCAATGTCTCGCATGTTCGAGGTCGGCAATTCGTCGCTCCAGGCCGCGAGCCGTCGGTGTTCCCGTCACGCCGTAGCTGTAGCCGTCGGGTTGACGTTTTTTGCGTGCAGCGAAATCTTCGAACGAATCAAATACCACGGTGGACGCCCGCCACACGGCAGGTGACAAGCTGGCAAACGGATTATCGGCGTGATCTTTAAAGCTCATGATGGAAAAAACCCCGTGTTGTTGTGTGAACCGAGTCTGTTCTTGAAAGCAACTGGCAACAACACTGGAAACTATTTACCCTATAAGCTGAACTTATAGGGTGATGGAACTGGCATGGGCTTTCGTGAGATCGAGATTTTTCGCGCGGTGGTGAACGCCGGCAGCACCATCAAGGCTGCCAACATGCTGGGTATTTCCCAGCCGGCGGTCAGTCAGGCCATCCGTAAACTGGAAGACAGTTCGGGCCTGCAACTGTTCGTTCGTGCCCGTGGGCGCCTGGTGCCAACCCAGGAAGCCACGGCACTGATGGTGGATGTCGACAAGTTCTACATGGGCTTCGAGGCGATCGAGCACCGCATCAAAAGCCTGCGCCAATACGGTATCGGGCGCCTGGTAGTGGCCGCCCACCCAGCCTTGGGCAATTCATTCGTACCCCGTGCATTGGCGGCTTTCGAGCCCGGCAAAAGAGATATCCAGGTTTCGCTGAAAATCCTCAGCTCCCGTGAAGTGCATCAGGAAGTGGCCGCCGGCCAATGTGACTTTGGCCTGATGGCCGATGAGATGCCTGTCGCGGGGCTAGAGCATTCGCCTTTTGTCGACACCATGGGCTACGTAGTGATGCATGCCTCCCACCCGCTGGCCAAGCGCAAAATCATCCATCCCGCCGATCTGGCCGATGTCGACTTTATAGCCCTCAACCCCGAAGACAGCAGCAGACACCGGCTCGAGGACTCAATGGCGGCGGCAGGGGTAAAGTTAAAAGTACGCATCGAGACCCCTTACGCACACACCATCTGCGAACTGGCCCTGCTCGGACAGGGCGTAGGCGTGGTAGCGCCGATTACGGTGTGTGATTTTCTTGACCGGGGATTGGTTGTAAAGCCTTTCAGCATCGACGTGCGCTTTTCCAGCATTCTTATCTTTCGCCCCGGTAAACCCTTGCCCGATAACGCCAGACAGTTCATTAGTGCCATGCGTATCCAGTTGAACAAAGATCTGAAAAGAGCTCGAAGCAAAGTGTCAGCCATCCAATAGAACGCCCGCAAAAACCTGACAGAGAAAACTCTTTCACTATCAAGGATTATTCAATCCATCAGGATTGCGCACTCATGAGTCCACCCGCGCCACATCAATTCCGATGATGCCGAGTATCCAAACTGAAGATTTTTTTAAAACACTTTTCAGTCTCACAATCAGCGCCAGAAGCAACCAAGAGATCTTGCTTCCTCTCTGACTCTTACTGGAAGACACCCTGATGAAATATGCAATGCTCGCCTCACTCATGATGTTTAGCGTTTACGCTTCAGCCCATGACGGCGCCAACAACACCGCCTCGATCCCTGAACCTGAGCAGTACAACTATTCCGAACACCTGGATATCGCCAAGGTCATCGACATCACTTCGGTCGAGGACACTCAGAACGCTTGCGGCCCGGTGGACGCGCACATGGTGTATGTGGATCACAAGGGCACGACGCACAACCTGCAATACAAGATACTGGGTGGCGACTGCCAGAATGGTTAATGCGTCAAAGGATACAGATGCAAAAAAGAGGAGATAGCTTCGATCTGAAGCTAATCTCCTCTTTTTTATTCAGTCTGGAAAACTGCACTCATTCCACAGTTACACCCCGCTTTCATCCCGCCAATAAATCCGGTGTGAGCCATCGAATCAGGCTTGAGCAATACCCATAATCCGATTGCCCATACTCACGCCCCAATCCCCCATGCGCTTGCCTTCTGCAAGTTGCTGTTGCTGCCAGGTCTGCAGGGCATTGTCGAGGTCGTCAGTGTCGTTGATGGCTTGAGCCAGGGAAAATGCATTGCGGGCAGCCTTGGCCGTGCTTCCGGCGGTGTGAGGACGCGGCACGAAGGCGGCATCGCCAGTCAACAGCACACGGCCAAACACCATTTGAGGGACTTTCAGGTCAAGGATCGCTTGCACAAAAATATCCTGTGTCTGGCGAATCAGTTCACGAAAAGCCGGGTTCGCCTGCCGCTGCGCCATGTCCCGTATGTAAGCATCCTGCCCAGTGGCCAAGGCCCCGGGTGGAATGGAATGACTACGCCGATGGCCATCACTGTCAGTGAGCACAGCGTCCAGTTCCGCCCCTTGTGCAGCTTTCAAATACCACAGCCAATTGAACCGACGCTCGCCAGGATTCACAGAGCCACTCACGCTCGGCACCATGTATTCCAGCATCAGCGATTCAGGGTCTTGCTGAAAAACAAAGTCCTCGTAAAGCTGCATTTTGGCGAAGTCTGGAAGTTGCTCTTCATCGACCAGCCCGCGCCACACCACATACCCCGAATAGCTGGGTACTGTTCCAGGCAACACCACGCTTCGCACGGTTGAACCCGCGCCATCAGCGCCAATCAGCAGGTCTGCCTCGGCACTGCTGCCATCGGCGAAAATCGCAGTCACTCGGTGCTCGTTCTGAGCCAGATCCACCAGCGTCTTGCCACGGTGATAATGTTCGGCGGGAAATGCAGAAAACAATGAGCTGTACAGTGTGTTCCAGGACGTCTGGGTTTGCGGCATCGGCTCTTTATGCACGACGGTACCGGCTCGATCCAGATAGAGACGATCATGGGACCGGACACCGAGCGCGCCTGCATGATGAATGCCCGCATAGCGGAAATGTTGCAGGACGTCCGCTTGCAGAACAATGCCACCGCCACGGCTATCCATCGCTGCCGGCGACCGCTCGAAAATATCGACGTGCCAACCAATCGCGCGTAACGCCGTGGCGGCGAACAGCCCTCCCAGGGAACCACCGATGACCAAGGCCGTCGGAACGCCTGAACTCTTCATGACCTTTCTCCTCGTTGCAGGGTGATTCCCCAAGCGCGGGGTTTAGCGTTGCGTTATGCCAACACCGGATAGTCGATGTACCCCTTGGCGTCGCCGCCAAAAAAGCTATTGCCGTCCGCCACGTTGAGTTCATTGCGACCGCGCAAGCGAGCCGGCAAATCGGGGTTGGCAATGAACGGACGACCAAACGCGATGAGGTCCGCACGGCCCTGCGCGATGGCCTGTTCGGCCGTTTCGCCGGAGTAACCGCCCGCCAGCATCAGAACGCCGTGGAAGTCATTACGCAGTTGCTTGATGATCGCGTCCCAGCGTGGATCGTTACTTTCATCGAGCACCGTGCCGACCATCATCGGCTCTACCAGGTGCAGGTAAGCGAGATTCCAGTGATTGAGGCGGGATGCGATGTAGCCAAAGGTTTGTTCCGGGGTGTCATCGCCCATGCCCATGAAACGCCCCATCGGTGTCAGGCGAACGGCAACGCGTTCGGCACCGACTTCCGCGGTCACGGCTTCCACGACTTCAAGCAGCAACCGCGCGCGGTTTTCGATACTTCCCCCGTAGCGATCACTGCGCTGATTGCTGGCGCTGTTGATGAACTGGTCGAGCAAGTAGCCATTGCCCGCGTGAATTTCCACACCATCCATGCCGGCCAGAATCGCGTTGCGAGCGGCCTTGCGGAAGTCGGCAACGATCGCTTCGATCCCTGGAATGTCCAGCTCCTGAGGAACAGGTACATCACCCCATACGCCCTCGCCCTCTTCATTCAGGATGAAGGTCTTGCCGGGCACTGGCTGCGCGGTCGGTGCCACCGGCAAGCCGCCGCCGGGCTGGAACACCGGGTGCGACACTCGCCCCACATGCCAGAGCTGCAGGAAAATGCGCCCGCCTTCTGCGTGCACGGCCTCGCTGACAGCCTTCCAGCCCTGAATCTGCTCGTCGCTATGGATGCCGGGCGTCCAGGCGTAACCCTGGCCCTGCTGTGAAATCTGAGTAGCCTCGGTAATGATCAACGCCGCACTGGCACGCTGACGGTAGTACTCGACGTTCATCGATGTCGGTACGTTGCCAGGTTGCCCCGCCCGCGAACGAGTCAGAGGCGCCATGGCGACACGGTGATCGAGGTTGAATTGACCGAGTTTGATAGGGCTGAACAAGTGATGAGTCATGATGATTTCCTGAAGGGATAGGGATTGAGAAAAACGCCTTAAGCGGCTTGGCTTCGTTTCAGTATCTGGATCATTATTTCGATGGGTTGGGCGCCACTGATCACGTCATCTTCGATCTGGATACTCGGCACCGAGCGCACACCGGACGCCTTGGTTTGGGCTTCGAGCTTCAAGACTTCCGCCGTGCCTTCATCGGCCTTAAGAAAGTCGACAATGAGCTCTCGGTCCAGCCCGCTTTCGGCAGCGATGTCGGCCAGCACAGTGAGGTCGCCGATATCCCGCCCTTCGCCGAAGTACGCCTTGAAAATGGCCTTGACCAGCAAGGACGCGTCTCGACCCGCCTGTTGCTCGCGCCATACCAACCGATGCGCGGCCAGGGTGTTGGGCGTTTTTTCGACTCGCTCATAATGGAACTCAAGGCCGATGGCCTTACCGGCGTGAGTGACCTGTGCGTCCATGGCCTCGCTGCGCGCCCAACTGCCGAACTTGCCAGAGCGATAGGCTTTGCGATCCATGCCTCGAACAGGCATGTCGGGGTTCAACTGATAAGGCAGGAAACTGATTGGGCGGTCCGTTGAAAAACCCGAAGCGGCCAGCGCGCGCTCAAGATTTTCCTCACCGATCCAGCACCATGGGCAGATGAAGTCGTAAGTCACCTGAATTTTGGATGCGTGCAAACTCATGACGGTCTCCGTGGTTGAATGTTTCACCCCCCAAGGTAGGTGCCGGAGCGCCGTCAGAGAATCCACCCGCTGCACAACGTTGCTTTTCGCAAAACGCAACGATGAGCCCATCACGCCTTTGACTGGCTTTGCTACTAGAGTAATTCGGTGAGGAAATCAATGAACGCATTGATACGTTTCGAGCCGCGATGATTGGGCAGGTACAAGGCCGAGATCGCTGAACTGGCGCTGTTCGGATTGACGACAAAAGCGTCGAACAAGGACGTGAGTCGACCACTGTCGATGTCATCATTGACCAACCAATCGGGTAACAGCGCCACCCCGCACCCGGCCAGCACCACTTCGCGCAGGACCTCGGCATTGTTGCTCTTGAATTGCCCTTCGACGGGCACGCGCAGCGCTTGGCCCTGCTCTGTAAATGTCCAGAACTGCTGTGGCGCGCCATAGTTGAAGCACATGCACTCGTGTTGCATGAGGTCCATGGGCCGGTCGGGAAATCCACGGGCTTTCAGGTACTCGGCGCTGGCGACTACGCGACGGCGAAAACTGCCGATGCAGCGGCTGACCACCGTTTCCATCGCTGCTGGCGACCCCATCCGGATCGATAGGTCGATGCGTTCGCCGAGCAGATCGACGATGTCGTCCGATAGCGTCATATCCAGTACGAGCAGGGGATAGCGCGCTAAAAGCGCGCCGACATGAGGGGCAATAAGACGCTGTCCAAATGCCACGGGCACTGAGATACGCAACTGTCCCGCGGGCACTTCACCGCGGTCCGAGACTGACTCGTCGGCGTCAGCCACGGCACTCAGAATATCCCGACTTTTCAGGTAATACACACCACCGGCATCGGTCAACGTGACTTGCCGGGTAGAGCGATTCAGCAGTACGGCACCCAGGTCATCCTCAAGCCTGTCGATCATTCTGGTCACTGAAGAGGTCGCCAGATTAAGTTGCCTGGCGGCAGACGAAAAGCCCTTGGAATCTACTGACTGGATGAACATTTTCAGTGCGAGCAGCTTGTCCTTGAAAACCCCTTCCGTCATTACGTTCCTTGAGCGCGTATCTTTGGACATGGGCGCACCCTGCGCGAGTTAACGGTTGTTAATTCTGCCGCCGTTGCGCCTGGCGCAATGTAGCGTTGCGCCTTGATGGGGTACTCCATCACAAGCGCCCTCTCTAAGCTCACGACATGGAAAATCGCCGTACGCCAATCGCACGCGGTGGATTGAAAAATCTGTCGTTAATTCAGCTCGAGAGGTAAGGCGATGAAGCGCAAGACGATCATCGGTGCCGTTCTGGCAATCGGCGTAGTGGGGTTAGGATTTGCATTCTGGATGATGTGGAGGCCGGAAATTGCCACTGTCAGCCATCGCCCGAATGCTGATCGCGAGACGCTGGACAGAGGCCGTCGCGTGGTCGAAGCGGGCGACTGTGCGGTCTGTCATACACGGCCAGGGGGCGCCTACATGGCCGGCGGTTTGCCGCTGGTAACGCCCTTCGGAACCCTATTCACCACCAACATCACCCCGGACCCGGAGTCCGGTATCGGTCAGTGGTCGCTGGACGCCTTTGAACGGGCCATGCGTGAAGGCATCGCGCGTGACGGCCACTTTCTCTATCCGGCCTTCCCCTACGTGCATTACCGGAAGATGAGCGATGCCGATATTGCCGACGCCTATGCCTTCTTGATGAGCGTGGACCCGATCAACTACACCGCACCGGAAAATCATATGGTCTTCCCCATGAACTTCCGTCCGCTGGTGTCTTTCTGGAACTTACTGTTCCTGCATGGCGATCCACTGGAACCACTTCCCGACCGATCAGCACAATGGAACCGCGGACGTTATCTGGTAGAGGGCGCGGGACACTGTTCATCGTGCCATTCGCCTCTGAATCTTATTGGCGGGGAGAAAGGCAGCGAACTGTTCAACGGTAGCGTCGTCGATGGCTGGACAGCTCCTGCCCTGCGCGGAATGAGCGAGGCGCAACACCCTTGGAATGAAGCCCAGTTGGTCGCCTATCTGACGGGCGAGGTCGCCGAAGGACATGGCGCAGCGGCGGGCCCGATGTTGCCGGTCAGCCTGAGCATTGCGCAATTGCCGGCGGAAGATGCGCAGGCCATCGCGCAGTACATTCTTGACCTCAAGAAAACTTCATCGGATGCCCCATCGCCGTCCTGCATCTCTGGGGTCAAGCCCAGCGCCAGGGCGCTACTGGGCGCTGCGTTGTTCGACGGCGCCTGCGCGAGTTGCCATGGCAGCGCGGCGCCGATGCGCGTCATTGAATCGCGGCCGGCATTGGCGAACACCTCGGCGGTGATGGCGGACTCGCCACGCAATTTGATCCAGACCATCCTGCAGGGCATCCCGATGTCAAGCGCCGCTTCCAGCCACTACATGCCCGCCTTCGCCCACAACCTGGACGACACCCATGTGGCTGCACTTGCCGAGTACCTGCGCAACGAAAGCTGTGCGAACCGACCCTGGACGGATCTCGACAAGACAATCCAAAGTATTCGGGCTCAGGAGCAGCAACCGTGATCACACTTGACATCAACGGCAAGACTCACGAACTGGACATCGCGGACGACATGCCCCTGCTGTATGCCTTGCGCAACCAGGTGGGGCTCAATGGCGCCAAATACGGCTGCGGCCTGGGTCAATGCGGCGCCTGCACTGTGTTAGTGAACGACAAACCGGTGTTTTCCTGCCTGACGCCGTGCGGCGCGCTGGCGGGCAAATCGGTGCGAACCGTCGAGAGCCTCGGCAGCGTCGACCAACCGGGGCCGTTGCAGAAAGCCTTTATCGATGAACAGGCCGCCCAGTGTGGCTATTGCATTGCAGGAATGATCGTACGGGCGCAGGCGCTGCTGGAGACCAACCCTCATCCAGACGATGAAACGATTCGCCGACACATGGCACCGAATTTATGCCGCTGCGGCACCCATGTGCGGATCTTCGCCGCGATCAAGTCGGTTGTCGCGCAGGGAGGCAAGGTATGAAAAACCCCACGCAAGATGTCAATCTGAGCCGCCGCGCCTTCGTGATAAATGGAGCGTTGGTGATGGGATTTGCCCTGCTTCCCGGTATTCCCCGCGCCTTCGCCGACACCGAAGTGGACACTTTGGGTACGGCAATCCTGGCACCCGATCTGCCCGGCAGCCTGCGAGCCACGCCCTATCTGGACGCCTGGATTCGCATTGATGCGGAAGATGGCATCACCGTCTACACCGGCAAAGTGGAACTGGGCACTGGCGTTAAAACCGCGCTGCTGCAGATCGCCGCCGAACGTCTGGAAGTGCCACCAGGACTCATCCGTTTTCTCACTGCCGACACCGCGCTGACACCCAATGAAGGTTACACCGCCGGCAGCCATACGATCGTCGACAGCGGCACTGCGCTGTTCAACGCCGCGGCTCAGGTGCGTCAGTTGTTGCTCGAGTCCGCAGCACGGCAATGGCAGCTCACCATCGACGCTCTGACCACCCGGGACGCGGTGATCTACGATGCCCACGGTCGCAGCATGACCTACGCACAAGCAGTCGTGGGGGTTCAACTGCATCGCTTCGCCTCGGCCGATTCGCCCTTCAAGCCAGCCAGCAGTTTCACCCTGATTGGCAAATCATTGCCTCGACTGGACATCCCGGACAAAGTCAGCGGCGGTGCGGCCTATGTGCAGGACATACGCCTGCCCGACATGCTGCATGCCCGCGTGATACGCCCACCCCGGCGCGGCAGTCAGCTTCTGGAGATTGACGAGGCCGCCCTCAGGAAACTCCCCGGCGAGGTGAAACTGGTCCGCAACGGCAGCTACCTTGCCGTGGTCGCCACCGATGAATGGCTGGCGGTCAAAGCGATGCGCGAGGCCTACGCCACGGCCCGCTGGACAGAAGGTAACCCGCTGCCTGACTCGACACACATCCATCAACTCCTCACCGAATTGCCGGCGCGGCGCTACCCGGTGAGCGCCAAGGGTGACCGCCCGCAACCTGGACCGCAGGCCTATAAAGCCCGAGTGACCAAGCAATACCTGATGCACGGCTCCATCGGACCCTCCTGCGCAGTGGCCTGGTTCAAGGACGGCACGTTGACCGTCTGGACCCATACGCAAGGTGTCTATCCGTTGCGCACGGGCATCGCCGAAATGGTCGGACTGCCGGTGGCTCAGGTGCGTTGCATCCACGCTGAAGGCTCCGGTTGCTATGGTCACAACGGCGCCGATGACGCCGCCGCCGATGCCGCGCTGATCGCCATGGTCATTCCCGGCGAGCCGATACGGGTGCAATGGATGCGCGAACAGGAAAATCTCTGGGAACCCTACAGCTCGGCCATGCTTGCCGAAGTGGAAGCGGGACTGGATGACAACGGGCGTCTTCGTGACTGGAAATACGAGCTCTGGAGTACGCCGCACAACGAACGTATCGTCAATGCCGGGCGCCTGTTGCCGGCGTGGTTGCTGGCCAAACCCTTCACCCCCGCGCCCTCGGTCCCGATCGCTCAACCGGAAGGTGACGGCGATCGAAATGCCGTTCCGTTATATGAGATACCCAACCTGAAGGTCGATCTGAACTTCGTGCTGACCATGCCATTCAGGACCTCGGCGATGCGCTCGCTCGGCGCCCATATCAACGTGTTCGCCATCGAGAGCAGCGTCGATGAACTGGCGGCCCGGGCCGCCGTGGACCCGGTGCAATTTCGCCTGAATCACTTGAGCGACCCGCGCGCACGGGCGGTGGTGGAGCGCGTGATGGCAGAGTTCCGCTGGCCGCAAAAAGCAACGGGACCCGGCAGCGGAATCGGCTTCGCCTTCGCCCGCTATAAAAACATCATGGGTTACTGCGCGATCGCCGTGCAGCTACATGTGCAGCGCCAGACCGGGCAGGTGACGATTGATCGCGTAGTCGCCGCCGTCGACGTGGGGCAAATTGTCAGCCCCGACGGGCTGCTCAATCAGATCCAGGGTGGCATCGTGCAGTCCGCGAGTTGGACGCTCTATGAACGAATCCTATATGACGCAGGCGGCATGCATAGCTTCGACTGGAGCGGCTATCCGATCATGCGTTTTACGGATATGCCGCACCAGGTCGAGGTCCACATGATTGATCAGCCGGATCAACCATTCCTTGGTGCCGCAGAGATCGTCCAGGGGCCCATGGCTGCAGCATTGGGCAATGCCATCAACGATGCCACCGGCAAGCGCTTGCTCGACCTGCCCCTGGCACGACGTGGCTGGCAGGATGCATTGGGGTCATGATCGATCCGGGCGGTATTGACGTTAAGCCCTGTAATGTCTGGCGAGCAGGGCTGACGTCGCCGCCCACAGTTCCTGGCAGGCGGTGACGTTATCCGCTGGAGGCGTAGGCTGTATAGGTTTCGCGTCCTTCACCGAAAAGTAGCCACCCGATGCCGGAGAGAGATCTGAATCGGTAGCCAAGCGGACGATGATGTCCGCACCGCGCTTCGGATCACCGATGCGCAACCCATTTAGAGCCCTGGCCAGCAACGTAGAGAATCCCAGCTCACGGCCAAGCCCCGTGACGTTGAAGCCTGGGTCCAGACAGTTCACCGCAACGCCGGTGTCTTGAAGCTGACGCGCCAGTTCCTGCGAAAACATGATGTCCATCAGCTTGGTTTTCGAATAGCTCTTCGAAGAGCCAAGGCGCGTGAATGGAGCGGTGTCGAAGAGATCTCGTTCCAGATCCAGCCCGCCGCTGCGTCTCGACGCCTCTGAAGCGACAGTGATAATCCGCGAAGGAACCGACCGAACCAACGTATCTCGCAAGCCGTTTGTCAGCAGCCAGGGGGCGAGGTAGTTCACCGCGAGCATCTCGGCGTGACCATCAACGGTGACACGCTGCTCAAATGCGTGAACGCCAGCGTTGTTGATCAACACATCAATACGCTCGTATTGCGAAGCGAGTTCAAAGCCGAGCGCCGCAACGGAATCGAGGCTGCTGAAATCCGCGTAATGAACGTCGATACGCGCATCAGGTACAGCCGCATGAATGCGCTCGCAGGTTGCAGCAGCCTTTGTCTTGTCACGCGCAGTCAGAACGAGATGGGCACCTCGCTTGGCCAACTCGATGGCAGCAAGCTGACCAATTCCGCTGGTGGCGCCTGTAAGGACAATGGTGACGTTGGTATTCATTGTGGTTTTTCACTGTCCGCGAAGGCATTTAATGGATTAAAGTCCACTATAATCTCGAATGCATATTTGTCCATGAACAAACCGCCGACAGGCTTTCGCAGGCAGAAACGGGAAAAGACGGGAATGGAGCCACCAGAAAACAAATCGCTCACTCAGCCCGCTCACGATCGAGAGCTTCTGGTTCTCGCGCTGGGTGAACAGTTCAGTGCGCTGCTGAGTGCCTCGCGTGCCCTGACGGTCGCGACATCAGCCGAATTTCACCCAGAGTTGCCACCCGCAGCGTTCCATATCGCGCACTGGCTGCACGCGTTCGGGCCGGCGAAGGTAAGTGGTGTCGCCGAGGCTGTAGCGATGGATCGCAGCGCGACGAGCAGGTTGACGGCGAGACTCATCCACTTGGGACTGGTAGAGGCGCAACCGGATCCTTCGGATGGTCGAGGCACCCTTTTGAATGTGAGCCATCAAGGCCGTGCCAGAATCCGCCAGGCCATTGCTCACAAAGGCGACGATTTTCGGCAGCGTATCGACGGCTGGAACGATGAGGACCTGGAACAACTGACGCAATTGCTGCGTCGATTCAACAGAATGTCAGCGTGACGGAATAAAAAAGGCGGTGAAGTCTCACTTGCACCGCCCTACCCCATCGAAGGGAAATGTTGCTCTTCTATAAAACATGCCGTTGGAAGAGAACGACATGTACACGCAACACTTGTAAAAGCGCTGCCTGTCAGTTACAGCGGCCCGTCACACTCGACCGGTCCGCCGAATACATTTTTGATACCTGAATATCTGCCCTGAAGCGCCCTCGATCAAGAAACTAAAACAACGCCAGTTGGTAATTGATAATCACGCGATTTTCGTCTTGCTGACGAGCATTGGGGATGTTGTTACGCACCATTGCATTTTTCCACATCACGCCAAAGCCTTTTAACGGGCCCGATTGCACGACATAGGCCAACGTAATATCACGTTCCCATTCGCTGGAATTGCTGGAAGCAACAGTATTAATATCATCCCCTTTGACATACACAACACCCGCTGTGGCTCCTGGCAAACCCATTTTTGCGAAGTCAAAAGAATAACGGGCTTGCCATGACTTTTCGCCGGCACGAACAAATTTCTGAACCTGCATTTCAGTAATGGTATAGGTGGTTGGGCCATCGCCCTGGTTTAAATACGGGAAGTCGCTTTTACCATTGCTGACTTCATAACCTGCTCCAAAGGTATGGCCCGCGACGGCGTAGGTAAATAGTCCACTGAACAGATTATTATCGACCTTCCCTTTTAATGTATTACCACCGTAGTATCCTGTCGTGAAATACGCAGGATCATGGCCGTTTGCGCCATCATTTTTGCTATTAAAATATCGAACATCACTGGTCAGCACCCCGGGGCCGATTGCCCAGTTGTGAATGAGCCCCAAGAAGTTTTGCTTATAAAAATCTTTCAGATTGCCGTAATAGTATTGCAAGGTTAGATCTTTGGTCAGCTTATAATCGCCACCGGCGTAGATGAATTTATTACTGAAGCGACCTGTGACCGCATTGTTCGCACCCGCGATGGACATATTTTCATTGTTGCTGGAGTTACGCCCCTTCACCTCGTCGATTTGGCCGCCCACCAAGGTCAGGTCTTTGATATCTGCCGAAGTAACCTGGGTTCCTTGCCAGGTTTGTGGCAATAACCGTCCGTCATTGCTGAAGATCACTGGCAGTTTTGGAACCAGGGTTCCGAGTTTCAGCTCGGTCTTGGATATTTTTACCTTGCCGGTCAACCCGAGGTTGGAGACATCGTCAACCGCATGATCGCCGTCGCTTGGAAACACGATGCCGCCGTAGTTTGTCCCCGTTGGGTTGCCATGCTTGCCAGCACTTGAATCCAGTCTGACACCCAACATGCCTAACGCATCAACCCCGAAGCCTACGGGCCCGGGGGTGTAACCCGATATGAACTCTAGTTGAAAGGCTTGCCCCCATTCAGCTTGATAGCTCTGGTTGGCGGCCTTCTGAGCGGGTGTCGCCGAATCTCGGTAATCGCTATTGATATAGAAGTTACGCAATTTAAGCGCCGCTTTACTGTCATCGATGAAACCCGCCGCATGGGCTTGCTGCGCCAATACACACATGGTGGCTGCAACAGTCAAAGTACGTTTCATTTATTCACACCAAAGTTGAGATTATTATTGTTGTATAAACTACTTAGCGACTTTTCAGGCGTAGGTATTCACAGGAGCTGCACTTTCATGCAACAACGAGTTAACGTGAAGAATAATACCCCGAATTAATCAGCTTTCAGCTGTGCGTTCCATGTTGCCGGCGTTCCCAGTTCAGAATCGACCAGCTGATTTTCGAATCGATTGCGTTCATCGATGGCACTGACCGAGCGATCGGTAATAGAGAACCAAAAGATACCGACAAATGCTACGACCATGGAAAACAACGCCGGATATTCGTATGGGAACCAGGCTTGCGGATTATGAAGAATCTTGACCCACACGGTTGGGCTAAGGATGCATAGGGTAATGGCTGATACGAGCCCCAGCGATCCGCCAATCACGGCGCCACGTGTCGTCAGGCCCTTCCAGTAGATCGACAATAACAGCACGGGGAAATTGGAACTTGCGGCGATGGAGAACGTTAAGCTCACAATAAATGCGATGTTCTGTTTTTCAAAAGCAATGGCCAATAGAATCGACAGCACACCCAACACTATGGTTGTCACGCGAGAGACGCGCATCTCGTCACGGTCGCTGGCGGTGCCTCGGCGCAAGGCATGTGCATAGAGGTCATGTGAAACAGCAGACGAGCCTGCAAGGGTGAGCCCTGCCACTACCGCCAATATCGTCGAGAACGACACAGCACACATAAACCCCAGGAAAACATTACCGCCAACGTTGTGTGCGAGGTGAATCGCAACCATGTTAACGCCGCCTAATATGCCACCTGATGCATCGTGATAATCGGGATTGCTGGCAACCAGGGCGATAGTGCCGAAGCCAATGATAACGATCAGGGCGTAACCGATGCCGACCAGACCTGTGGCATAAAGAATACTTTGGCGCGCGGCCTTGACGTTACCGACAGTGAAAAACCGCATGAGAATATGTGGAAGGCCTGCCGTGCCGAAGACTAATGCCAGTCCTAAGGAAATCGCAGACACCGGGTCGGTAATCAGACCGCCTGGGCTCATGATTGCTACATGGGAAGGATGCACCTGGGTCGCTTGAGTAAACAGCTGGTTCAAGCTGAATCCAAATTGCGACAGCACCATGAAGGCCATGAAGACGCAGCCGGTCAGCAGCAATACGGCCTTGATAATCTGAATCCAGGTGGTTGCTAACATCCCACCAAAGAACACATAAATCACCATGAGTGTGCCCACTAAAAGCACTGCTGCGGTGTAATCGAAACCAAACAGCAACTCCACCAGTTTTCCGGCACCTACCAGTTGAGAAACCAGGTAAAGCAACACGATCACAATGGAACTGGACGCCGAGAATGCTCGTATGGGGCGCTGCTTTAGCCGATAGGACAGTACGTCTGCCAGGGTGTACCTCCCCAGATTTCGCAATGGCTCCGCAATCAGAAACAGAATGATCGGCCAACTGGCAAGGAAGCCGATCGAGTAAATCAGACCATCAAACCCACTGGTGAAAACCAATGCGGAGATACCCAGCAAAGACGCCGCAGACATATAGTCGCCCGCGATAGCCCACCCATTCTGGAAGCCGGTAATTTTTCCTCCTGCGGCATAGTGATCTGCGACGCTATTGTTTTTGCGTGCCGCCCACCGTGTGACGAACAAAGTGAAAATCACAAATGCCAAAAACATGCCGATGGCAATGGGATTATGTTTTTGTACGGCGCCAGGGACGTCGGCCGCGTATGCCGTTACCGAAGCAAGCATGGCGGAGATTGCAATAAGTAGACGCTTCATTTGTTGAAGCTCCTGATAATTGTTTTTATTTTAGGGTCGTAGCAGGTGTTAGTGCGCCAGACATAGACAGCGACGAGGAGAATCGTGAAGGCGAGCATTCCAAAACCGATTGGCACGCCCCATGTCATCGGCTGCCCTTCTGTAATAGGCATACCCAAACGGGCAGGTATGAAGGCCAGGGAAAGAATAAAACCAAAATAGACGGCGAGCATAAGCGCCGTCATGCTCCACGAAAATATCCGTCGCTGTTTTACCAAAGCACGAAACTCCGGATTTTCGAGAATCGGGTTTTGAATAGCGTCATCAACCTGCTCAGCGGGCATGGTCGGGCCACCGTCTTGCGGATATGCATGTTCCATGGTGATCTCCTGCAAATGGCTTGTGGCTGAATTAAAACTTCACGGGCACGGCGGTCTCACGCATCACGGCTTCCGGAGTCCGGTACAACTCCGCCATTTCGCGCTCTTCCTCGCTTTTCAGTTGCGCCTGCATATAGGCGCCAAGATGCCGCGCGTGCTGAACAATCGATGCCCCGAAACGACAGCGTTGCTCGCTGTAGTCTGCTAATGCCTCTTCAACGGATGCATGGCGCTCCAGTGCCTCCACAATTGCCAACGCGTCACCGGCAGCCTTGGTAACTCCCATTCCGCAATGAGGACGCGCCACAAATGCCGCGTCGCCGAGCAACGCGACACGTCCGAAGTTCATCTTGGGTACTTCCAGATCGTAAATGGGCTGGAATAACGGCTGAGTCGCTTTCCTGACGACTTCGGCAAATTGCGGGGCCAGTAATGTCTCTGCACACGTGTACATATTGTCGAGTACGTCGCGGCGTATCAGCGCCGGAGGGATACCGCCCTCAAATTGTTTACCGCTTTCATCCCTCAGCAAATCCTTCAAGTCATCGTCACCACTGGTGCGATACCACACAAAGTTGTAACGACGCTCGCCGACAACAGTGCTGTTGGAATGCCCGGCCACTGGATACCCGAGGATCTGTTCATGCGGGGGCAAACAAAACGCGAATTTATCGAAAAGTGCGGCGTGGGCAGCATCAGACAGAGCACTTTCATCGACTAACCCGCGCCAGGCGATATAGCCGGCATATTGCAGGTGCACATCGGGTAAAAAATGTTGGCGAATCGTCGACCGAAACCCATCAGCCGCAATAATGACGTCTGCCTGATGAGTCGTCCCATCGGCCAATGTAACGCTGGCATGGGTTTCAGTGCTTTCGACCGACACCACACTTCCACCGCAGCGATACAGCGAGTCTGGGAATGCAGAGCGAAGCACTTGGTACATCTTCCCCCACGCGGTCAACGTTTGTGGAAGTGCGTTCTCAAGTACGACATCGCCGTCCTGGGCCAAAGTGACGCGCGAAAGCACATCGATCCCTACAGAGGCGTCGAGGGGAATTCCCGCTGCGGCCATCGCTTCGAACAACTCAGGGTGTGTAACGATCCCCGCGCCTCGTCCTGCGAGTTCATCCGGAACGCGTTCGAAGACCTCAACGTCCCAACCTTTGCGCAACAGCATATTTGCTGCAAACAGGCCGCCCAGCGAGCCGCCCACAACTATGGCGCGGGGCTTGTGCAAGGAGTTCATCATGGCTGCTCTCCCACAGTTGCAGAGGCCTGGGAGGCGTAAGACCCCACCGCCTCAATCTCGGAGGCAGGGAAATTGAGCTCGATGGTGACACCAGACGGATCTTCGATGAACACCTGATGCAGGCCGAGGCTCGGCACAGTCCGATCGCGCCACTCAATCCCCTCGGCTTTGAAGACGTCCCAGAACTCAACCAGGCCGGTGACCAAAAAAGCAATGTGATCAACAGTCCCAGTGCCTGTCAGCGGGATCTCCTTATCGCCCAGGTATTTTTTCAGGCCTTCAGGATTGGAAGGGTCAATCCCGATAATGTGGACCGTGCCGAAGTCCTTTTCATCACCTCCCATGTACAACCAAACGCCAGGAAAATCGAATGGCGGCCGGTAGCCAGGCGTAAAACCGAGCACCCTTTCATAAAATCGACTGGACTTTTCCAGGTCGAACGACCGGATCGAGTAATGAGCGAGCTTCACGACTTGCATGGTGCCTCCAACAGTTTTTTGTATTTATTTATCAGTTGATAAACAATACGACCTGACGAAATTGAAGTAAATAGGTGGAGGATCAAATTTTTGAGGACACGCTTGAACCACGATGTGGCGTCGCCCACAGAGAACGGGCTTCAGGCGCTGGGAAAGGGCTTTTCAGGGCAAAATGGCGCGCATATGCCCCTTACCACCCGCTCAGCTGAAGGCTGAAACAGGTGATGAGTGGTCGACAAAAAAGAGGGGGAAAACAGGAGCTCAGGAGGCAGGAAACGGGGAATCGAAGCCGATCAATTCAAGCGAGGCTTCCCACCGAGATCGTTATCGACTTGCTGCAGTACGTGAGGACTGCCGTTAAGGAACGCATCAACCATTTGCTCGATCAGCGCATCAATGTCTTCAGTCACTGGAAGATCGTAAATCCATTTGCGCACACCGATATAGAAAATGCTGGCATGCAGGCTCCAGATCAGTTCGAGCTCTTTTTCATTGATCGTTTCACCTGAGGACGGCGCCAATCCATGAGCGTGGCGGATTTCTGCAATGACAGGAATGAAGACCCGCTCACGCAATTTAGCCAGATACCGATCATTGATACCTTCACGTGTCAGCCCGGCAAATACGAAGATACGAATCCACTCTCGGCGCAGAATCACACGAGCATATGAGGTGTAGAAATGCACCAGGCGAGACTGGAGGGGTTCGGAGCGATCCTTGATCATCGACTCCCACGAAGAATCCCACTGATACACCTCGTCGTACACGCGGTCTATGAGTGCCTCTTTGCTGGGGAAATATCGATAGAGTAAAGGTTGGGTAATGTCCAATTGTCGCGCCAGCTCCCGCGTACTGCCCGAGAATCCGCACGTCGCAAAATGCTCAATAGCTTTCTGCACGATTTGCTTTTCCCTGACCTCAGGCGACAGACGTCGAGTCGTCGATTTGACGAAATCTGCTGATTTCGCTGATTTCCCCGACTCGTTCTCGTCTCTATTTTTTGAGTCTTGCATAACGCCTCACTGGAGCTTCATTAAGGCATCATACAAAACAAAAGAATGCACTGGCTATGAACCACACTTATTTGGCCAGACGGCTTTCAATATCCTTCTTGAACAAGGCGGGTCGGCTTAAGTAATGCCCCATGGCCAACACTTCCATTTGGCCATCGATCTCCAGCGCAAATGCCGGAAAGCCGCGCGCATTCAGAGCTTCAAGCATCCCGTTGCTGCGGTCGATGTGGTCCTGCAATGAGTCTGCAGTGATCGCATCAAAAGTTGCCATAAACACTTCGGGCTCAAACCCAAGCTCATCGGCAATGCCAGCGATTACCCTTCGGTCAGCAATGGCCTGGCCTTCTTGGTAGTAGGCAAATTGCAGGCGTTTGAGCATTTCGATGCCGCGTCCGGACAGCTGTTGAGCGGTCAACATCGCTGCAATCGGTGGTGAAGAGTCCAGCTGGACATTTTCATGTTCCAGTACGCCTTGAACATAGGCGTCCGCGAAGGTTTGTTTGCTGAATGCAGTAATCCGGGCTTCGTGAGGACGAACAAAATCGCGCCACTCACCCGACATCAACTTGCTTTTGTCCCCCGAGAGCATGCCCACGCCATGAGCCTGTATTTCCAGACCAGGAATCGCGGTGGCCGCCGTGATCATCGGCGCCGCGCCATAGCACCAGCCACAGAACGGGTCGTAGACGTAATGCAATGTCGCAGTGCTCATTCAAATCTCCGGGGATCTGCCGTGCACACACGGCGAAAGGGGTTTGTTTCGTCAAGTGCTCGAAAACAACAATGAAGCGATCAGCTCTCGACTAAGCCTTCAGGCCCTAGCAATTCGCTAATGAAATCGATAAACGCATTGACGCGCTTGGAGCCACGATGATTGGGAAGATACAGCGCAGAAATGGCCGAACTGGCCTCGTTCGGATTGATAACAAAAGGCTCAAACAATGAAGTCAAATCACCGCTGCCGATATCGTCGTTGACGAGCCAGTCAGGTAACAAAGCCACCCCGCCACCCGCCAGCGCAATTTCACGCAAAACTTCCGCATTGTTACTTTTGAAGCGGCCCTCAATCGGAACTCGAGTCTCCTCACCTTCCTTTAAGAAAGTCCACACCTGTTGTTTTGGGCCATAACTGAAACGCAAGCACTCGTGCTGCATGAGGTCCATGGGATGTTCAGGAAAACCATGTGTATCCAGGTACTCGGCGCTGGCCATCACCCGGCGTCTGAAACGACCGACGGGACGACTGACGACACCATCCATGACCGCTGCCGACCCCAATCGGATCGCAAGATCGACGCGCTCCCCCAGTAATTCAACGATGTCGTCGGAGAGCGTCATGTCCAACACAAGTTGAGGGTAACGCTTCAACAGCGAGGCAATATGAGGCGCAATCAGACGGCGCCCAAATGCTACGGGCACGGAAATACGAAGATGCCCCGCAGGGAGCTCCCCGCGGTCAGTGACCGAGGCATCCGCTTCGGCGACAGCATTCAGCACCTCCTGCGCTTTGAAGTAGTAGGCGGCCCCGGCATCTGATAATGAGATTTGACGCGTGGATCGATTAAGCAGGACAGCGCCCAGTTCCGCCTCAAGCCCATCGATCATCCGAGTCACAGAAGACGTCGCCAGGCCTAACTGTCGAGCGGCAGCAGAAAAGCCCTTCGAATCCACAGCTTGGACGAACATCTTCAATGCGAGCAGCTTGTCCATGACACTCCTTGCCTCAGCCGTTGCTCATCTAGCGCATTGCGCCAATTCGGGTCCGACGAGAAACCACCGAGAAGACGACTAGGGCGATCAATGACAATGCGCTTCCCGCGGCAGCAATCGCCAACCACCCGGCGTGTTCATAAAGCGAACTGGCCACCGAAGAACCCATTGCGCCGCCAATAAAGATACTGATCATGTACAACGCATTCAGGCGACCTCTGTTGGCATTGCCCAGGGCATAGACGGCTCGCTGGCCCAGCACCATGTTCATTTGCACAGCAAAATCCAGTGCTACACCGGTGACCGCTAACCCGATCACACCGTAAAAGGGATTGATGAAGGCCGGAAGGAAACTCAATACACCCAGCACCATGGCCAGCTGGGACGCCCGTCGGGTATGCCCTGCATCAGCAAGTCGGCCACTGATAGGCGCGGCAATGGCACCGATGGCGCCAACCAGAGAGAAAATCGCAATCTGACTTTGTGTGAGGCCGAACTCACGACTCAATATCAGCGGCACGGCGGTCCAGAACAAACTGAACGCCGCAAACATCAGCCCTTGATAAAGTGCGCGCTGACGCAGTACGGGCTCGCGGCAAAACAGTTGCCCGAGGGACATCAGCAATTCACCGTAAGACGCGCGATGGGTCGGTTGCCATTTGGGCATGGTCATGCCAATCACGATGGAGATGACGAGCATCAAGGCAGCGGCCCCGATAAACACTGCCCGCCAGCCCAAATGATCGGCAACCAGACTCGACAGCGGACGCGCAAGTAGAATCCCCAGCAGCAAGCCCCCCATAATCCCGCCAACCACCCGTCCGCGAGACTCCTCCGGCGCCAGGTGTGCGGCCAATGGAATAAGCATTTGCACGGAGACTGAGCTGAAACCAATGAGCGCCGATACCACTAGAAATATACTCGGCTGCTTGGATAAACCGGCGGCCACCAGGCTGAAGATCGTAATCACGATCGTCGTAATCATCAGCCGGCGGTTTTCTACCAAGTCCGCCAAGGGCACCAGGAAAAACAATCCGAGCGCATAACCAATCTGGGTCAGCGATACAATGAGGCTCGCGCTCCCACTCGACATGCCGATATCCGGAGCGATCAAGCTAATAATCGGTTGTGCGTAATAGATGTTGGCCACGATGGCACCACAACAAAAAGCAAACAGAAGCACCAGCCCCTTTGTCATCGATGCTTTTTGTATGGTAGCTGCTGTATCACTTGTAGAAACGCCCATGCCATAGACTCCTGAGGTTCGACAGCGGTGACCCTCCAGTAAAAGGTCACTCGCATTCATGTTTTCCAGGCCAACAACATAGGCGGCACTGCTCCCCGCGAGAATATGGACAGGACGCAACGTCACGTTGCGTCGTGCGCAAAAGAACCCCGGGCTCGGCCAATACCTCCGTTTGAATCAATGACGAAGAATTGATCGAGACGTCTCACTGTCGACCCTCCCCCAAATACCTTTCGATATCGATACCTGGCCTGAATGAGGTGATACCACCGTCTATGGCCGTCCATCGACAAGCCGTTTCGGTTGGGCGTAGACTACTATTGATCGAACGATTATTAAAAGACTTTTTTGATAAAACGGAGACCGTAACCTCTCCAAATTCAGCCGTTTCAACCAAAAACACCCCCTACTTCTATGCGGCGCTGAGCCAATTAGCCCGAGGTAAAAATGGGTGGGTCACAATAAAATCTCTTGAGTGAGACGAAACTCATCGTGACGCTAAATCTTCGTAGCAAAGTCATCCTCCTGGCGATCATCCCCAGCCTTTTACTGGCGGCAATGATCAGCGGCACGACCTTTTGGGTTTTGCAAAAACTGGCATCCGAGGAAGTCGCACAGACGCGCGAGCTCCTGATCAAGGAGCGAAAAACTTCACTAAAGCACTATATGGAAATTGCCCAAGCGTCGATTCAGTCGATATATGAGGCTTCCCACCATGGAGATCTGGAGGCTCGCGATCAGGCCGTCACCATCCTGCGAACGCTGACTTTCGATAAACAAAACTACTTTTACGGCTATGACTCCTCGTTTGTGCGAGTATTCTCCGCAAACTTGAACACCGATATCGGCAAGAGTTTTGTCGATAGCAAAGATGCCAACGGCGTGTATGTCATTCGCGGGCTGGTTGAAGCAGCCAAGACCGGCACTCATTTTTTTCGCTACGACTGGCAGACGCCCACCAGCCCTAAACCTACGCCCAAACTTGGTTACACCGTTTACCTGGACAAGTGGGACCTGACCGTGGGTACCCAAGTGAACCTGGACGATCTGGAAGTTCAGGTGCAGGCCATTGCCAGTGAGCATTACGAGCGAATCGGCCAGTACACAGCGTACGTACTTGCCCTTGCCGGTTTCTTGCTGGTACTGGTCGCCTTAGTAGGAGTCTGGCTTGGCAACAGCCTAGTGAAACCTGTACTCGCTATCAAAAAGAACCTGGACGACATTGCCGCTGGAGAGGGCGACCTCACACACCGTTTGCCCGTTTCGAGCCATGATGAGCTGGGCGATTTGGCTCACTCCTTCAACGTATTTGTGGAAAAAATTCATAGCCTCGTGCGACAGATTGCTGAGATGACCGAACAATTGACCGAAATGGTCGAAGATATGTCGGCCCAGGCACAAAGGTCAGAACAGGCCATGGATCGTCAACGCCAGGAGACAGATCAGGTAGCGACAGCCATTCATGAAATGTCCACGGCTGCGCACCAGGTTTCTCTCAGTGCCCAAGGTGCTTCACACGCAGCGCGAGAAACCAGCGATGTAGGTGGCCAGGCAAGAGATGTCGTCAACAAGAGCATCGAAAGCATTCATTCGTTGATTGAAGAAATCGGCAAAAGTAGCTCGTCTTTGGACAATCTGAACAACGATGTGCAGTTGATTGCCGGTGTAGTTGACGTCATTCGTTCTATCGCAGAACAAACCAATCTATTGGCTTTGAACGCTGCAATAGAAGCAGCGCGTGCTGGAGAGGCAGGACGTGGATTTGCAGTGGTTGCTGACGAAGTTCGAGCCCTGGCCAGCCGAACGCAAAAGAGCACTCAGGAAATCCATGGGATGATCAGCCTGCTTCAAAAAGGCACTCAAGACGCCATGATCACGATGGCCCGATCGAGCGATTCAGGAAAAACAACGGGGCAACTGGCAAACCAGGCAGGGTTGTCGCTGGATGCCATCAGCCAACTCATTTATACAATTAACGAAATGAACGCGCAGATCGCCAGCGCCTCCGAAGAACAGACTGCCGTCGCCGAGGAAGTAAACCGTAGCATGACTCACATCTCCCAGGCCGCCGACGTGGTCGCCGGGGATGCAAAAAATGGCGCGCAAACCTCTAGAAGTCTTACTGATCTGGGCAATCGACTGGGCCTTTTGGTTGGGCAGTTTCGGATTTAGGTGTGAGCCTTTGTAGATATCTGCGGATCGGAGGCGACTCTCTAAGCAGGCCTAACAGGCAAAAAAAGACTCCGTAACGTTTCGCTACGGAGTCTTTTATTTTGCTAAATACTGTCAATGGAAGACGACCAAGACAGGTACAACAATTATTCAGACGAAAACTTTACGTCCACAATTCTTTTATCCAGGAACGCAACGTCCAGATAATTTACCTTCCCGGTAGAGGCTTTATAGGTCCGATGAATAACAGCGTTTTCCTTTGACTCACTAACTTGTACCAGCTGAGTATCATTGGTAACTTTGTTGAAAGACGCTTCTATCTCTGATACGTGTTTATCGTTAAAAGCCTTGCGTATTTCCGGGCTTAACAATGGATCGCCTTTACCATTCATCAAGGCAATAATTGCCGTTTTTGTCTTTAGAGTCGCAGCCGCAGACCCTTCGATTTCTTTTTCAGGCGGCAACAGACTTGGATCAATAATCCCGGCAATGCGTTTAACTATGTAATTGCTACGAGCTGACTCTAGATTCGCCAGAAAACCTATGGAAAGACCATTGTCGAACCTTGCATAGTGCGCATGAAACCCTTGGAACGATCCCCCATGATCAATCAGCCGACGTCCATTCACGATATTGTTGCGCCATCCAAATCCATAACCAGTGATGGGTTGACTGCCGTCGGCCATCAACGGCACTTCCCACTCGGTATCAATCGATTCTTTGGACAATGGTTTGCCTTTTGAAAGACAAGCGTCCCACGCAGCCAAGTCATTGATCGTCAGCAACAGGCTCCCGTCGGCGGTCTGAGCCAGGCTCTGCGAGACCGGCCCCGGGTTTTCCAGCTGTCCATCACTGGAAACGTAGCCTGACGCCCGGTTGGGGATGATAGTTTTCAGCATATTGACTTGCGCCGTTTGCATATCGCACTGGCTGAACAGCCTTTCCCGAAGCAAATCTCCGTAGAATCTTCCGCTCGCACGCTTGATCAGCATTCCCAGCGCGACATAGCCTGAGTTGCTGTAGCGGTACTGAGTTCCCGGTGTGAAATCCAATTTCTTGGACGCAAGAAGACCGATAAGTTGTTCGTCGGTGTAGTCTTGCTTTATATCAATACTGTTGAACTGTTCATAGTCGGGTATGCCAGAACGTTGCTGCATAACCTGGCGAATGGTAATACCATCCCATATGCCTTTGGCTTCAGGAAAATAGGGAGCAATAGGGTCATCAAGCTGAAGCTTGCCGTCTTGTACCAAGAGCATAATGACGGAAGAGGTAAACATTTTCCCGACTGAGCCGGACTGGAAGACAGTCGCCGTCGTTGCAGGCGTTTCGGTCTCCAGATTACTGAACCCGTAAGCAGAGGTATAAAGCGGTTTCCCGTCTTTAAGAATTGTTATGGCTGCCCCCGGAATGCCCTGCTCCTTCATAAGCGCGCTCATAACTGCATCCACATCATGGGGGTTCGAGAACGGCGCGGCATTGCATACAGTTACCCATACTAAACTTGTAAGTAACAAACCTTTTGAGAGTACAGATGTACGATTTTTAGAATTCTTATCCATTGTAAATCTCCAGAAAATTTCTAACGGCTAATCATTTCTGTGGTCGGTCGATGCTAATTGTTCGGTATGAGTTTTGAGATTCTCCTTTAAGCAAGAAAACTACGTGGGTCCTGGATGACTTTTCACAAAACGCACCAATAAGTCTATTATGGACAAAAATGTCCAACCCATCAAGCCTTCGAGGCGTATTTTCCGAGGCAGTATTTGAGTCCCAATGGGTCTGACATGCTCGACCTCCGACGATTGCGCTCCTTCGTGGCCGTCGCCGAAAGCGTGCACATTTCTCCGTCGCCCCTGAGCTGGCAGATCGCCCAGCTCGAAGAACGCCTGGGCCTGACCCTGTTCGAACGCAGCCAGCAACGCATCTGCCTGACCCGCGACGGCCAGACCTTCCTCGCCGAAACCCGCGCCCTGCTGACCCACGCCAATCGCCTGGAATCCCTGGGCAAACGCCTGGGTCGTGGTGAAGAAGGCGGCTTGTGCATCAGGCACATCCAAAAAGCCATGCACGCAGGCGTTCTGTCTAATGCCCTGCGGGCGCAACGGGCCGACGCCAGCGGCGTATGAAAAATCGGCTATGTGCCGCTGGCCTCGGCATCCGGCTGAAGCGCCATCATCAGGGCATGGGCATCGAAAATTCCGGTGGACGGCGACAAGAGCGCAGCGACACAGGACACTGCCGGTTCAAGTTGCCGCACCTGTCCGGCGTCCAGCCATTGCAAGTCATCGACGCCATTGCGCCGATTCTGTTCCAGCAATGCCCGCAAGGCCACGCACAGAGTGTCATCGGTGACGACACTCACCTGCCCTCCGCTCATTCACGCCAGACCCCGTTCCCGATAATCGATCAGGCTGGAAAAAATCGCCAGCAACGCGGCCATGACCACGAAGAAGATCAGCACCAGGAAGTACGAACCGGTGAACTGCACGATCAGGCCGATCAGGATCGGCACGATCACCCCGGCCATGTTGCCGCAGAAATTCATGGTGCCGGCCAGAATGCCGGTTTTTGACGTGCCGCCGAGGATCGACGGTATGCACCAGTACATGCCGCACCAGCGAATGAAAAACATCGCCACGCAGAGCAAGCCAATCGCTCGGCTCGCCTCGGTCGTGTAGGCCACCGCCAACATGCACAGGGCCGCGACCAGCGCCGAGCCGCTGAACATGCTGCGCATCACCAGGTTGGGCGAGGCGCCGCTGGATTTCCATTTATCGCCCAGATAACCGCCCACCAGTTCGCCGACGAAACCGCACATGAAGATCAGAAACGTCGCGCCGCCCATGCTCGAAATGTTCAAACCGTGGGTCTGGTGCAGGTAGCTCGGCATCCAGGTCAGCAAGCCGTAGAACACGCTGAGGATGCAACAGTAACCGGCGAACATCGCCAGCACCGAGCGGTCCTTGAGCAGTTCTTTCAGGGCAATGCTGGTCACCGCGCCGGGTTGGCTGGTCGGGCGATTGCCCTCGGTGATGTGCGCCAGTTCGGCCGCGTTGACGCCGGGGTGTTCGCTGGGGTGGTTGCGGATGTACTTCCAGGCCAGCACGCCGGCGAGCATGGTGCCGATGCCGGCGATAACGAAGGCGATGCGCCAGGAGTCGAACCAGCCGATCAGGCCGGCAATGATGATTGCGCCAAACGCACTGCCCAGCGGCGCGCCGCCGTCCACCAGCACCGCGCCGCGCCCCCGTTCGTTGGGGGTCAACCAGGCGCCGTTGAGTTTGGCCCCGGCGGGCATGATCGGCGATTCGGCGATACCCAGGCCCATGCGCGTGATCAGCAGCACAATCCAGTTGTGCGCGCCGGCGGCCAGGGCCTGGAACGCGCCCCAGGCGACGGTAGCGATCACGATCACGCGGCGGGTCTGGAAGCGATCCAGCAGCATGCCACCGGGGATCTGCATCAAGGCGTAGGACCAGAAAAACGCGCTGAGCATCAAGCCTTCCAGCGCTGGCGGGATCTGGAATTCGCTGGAAATCAGCGGCAACGCCACGGACAGCGAAGCGCGGTCGATGTAGTTGATCGCGGTCAGCAGCAACATGATCAGGAAGATTCGCCAGCGCACGCTGGTGGGACGCTCGATGGCGGCCAGGGAAAGTGTTTCGGCACTCGGATTGTTCATGAGGGGCGCTCTTTATTGTTTTGGATGCAAGCGACCCAATACACAACACCTGTAGGAGCGAGGCTTGCCCGCGAATGGGACGCCGCGGTCTGCCGGTTACACCGCGTTATCGTTCTTCGCGGGCAAGCCTCGCTCCTACAGGTTTGGTAATGGGCAAGCAGCCCCACTCTAATCACGCGCCCGACGAGTGAATAATGAGGGGATCTGATTGGGGGATCACTGAACGTCATCCCCCGGCAGATCAGAACGTTCCGGGGTAGCTGCCGCCGTCCAGCAGCAGGTTTTGCCCGGTGAGGAACCCGGCCTGGGCGCTGCAAATGAAGGCGCAATAGGCGCCGAATTCATCGGGCTGGCCGAAGCGCTGGGCCGGCACGTGTTTGCGCCGTTGTTCGCTGACGGCTTCAACGCTGGTGCCGTTGGCGTCGGCGGCAGCGCTCAGGGTTTTGTTCAAGCGCTCGGTTTCGAATGGCCCCGGCAGCAAGTTGTTGATCGTCACGTTGTTGCCCGCCAGCCGCGACTGGCGCGCGAGCCCGGCGATAAAACCGGTGAGGCCACTGCGCGCACCGTTGGACAAGCCCAGCACGTCGATGGGTGCCTTCACCGCGCCGGAGGTGATGTTGACGACACGCCCGAAGCCGCGCTCGGCCATGCCATCGACACAGGCCTTGAGCAGCTCGATGGGCGTGAGCATGTTGGCGTCCAGCGCTTTCAGCCAGTCTTCGCGCTGCCAGTCGCGGAAATCACCCGGTGGCGGGCCGCCGGCGTTGTTGACCAGGATGTCGACCTGCGGACACGCCGCCAGCACCAGTTCGCGCACGCTCGCTTCACTGATATCGCCAATCACCGTGCGCACTTCGACACCCAAGGTGCGCAGTTCCCTGGCGGCGACCTGCAAGGCCTCTTCGCCGCGAGCGTTGATCACCAGGTTCACGCCCTCCTTCGCCAAGGCTCGCGCACAAGCCAAACCCAAGCCTTTGCTGGCGGCGCAGACGATGGCCCAGCGGCCTGATATTCCTAAATCCATGACGATGCTCCTGACCGTTGAAAAATCCTACGTTACCACTGCCACCCGAAGTGTCAGGGGATGACAAAGAGTGATCCCCGGATCAGACCTTTTCATTATCAGCCGCCCGCCTCGCTAATTACTGTCTCCCGACCAATAAGAAACCGGAGACACCCATGAACCCGTTCCAGTTTTATTTCCCCACGACCTTGAAGAGCGGCAACGGCCTGGTGCGTCAGGCCGGTGCATTGCTCAAGCCGCACGTTCGAAAAAAACTGCTGGTGGTCACCGATGAAGGGTTGATGGCGTCGGGCGTGATGGAAGGCTTCTTCGCCTCGCTGGCCGCGAGTGAGATCAGCTATGAAGTGTTCACGGGCGTCGAACCCAACCCCACCACCGACGTGCTGGAGCGCGCCGTCACCTTTCTGAAAAGCCACGACTGCGATTCGGTGATCGGCGTCGGTGGTGGCAGCAGCATCGACACCGCCAAAGGCGTGGCGGCCATGGCCACCAACCCCGGCAACATCCTCGACTACGAAGGCTACGACAAACTGCTGCACCCGCCGCTGCCGATTTTCGCCATCCCCACTACCTCCGGCACCGGCAGCGAATGCACGGCGTCCACGGTGTTCACCAACACCAAGACACTGTTCAAAACGGTGATCATCAGCCCGGCGCTGTTTCCGAAACTGGCGATTCTCGATGCCGAACTGACCCTCAAGTTGCCGCCGTCCATCACCGCCGCCACGGGCATGGACGCCTTGACCCACGCCATCGAATCCTACGTGTCGAAACAGGCCAACCCGGTGAGCCAGGCCTTGGCCCTGCAAGCGATCAAGATGATTTGCACGCACCTGCCCAAGGCGTTTTTCACCGGTTCGGATTTGCATGCGCGGGAACAGATGCTGCTCGCCTCGTTCCTGGCCGGCGTGGCGTTCGCCCAGTCGAAACTCGGCAACGTGCATGCGATCTCCCACACCTTCGGCGGCGTGTTCAACATCCCCCACGGCATCGCCAACGCGACGCTGCTGCCCTACGTCATCGAATACAACCTGGCGGCCTGCCCGGAGCTGTTTCGCGAGATCGCCATCGCCATGGGCGAAGACGTCGATGGCCTGAGCCTCGCCAATGCCGGGCGCAAAGTGGTGGAGCACGTGATGGCGCTGAACAAAGCCATCGGCATCCCGGCCAACATCAAGGACCTGGGCGTGGACCTGGACTACATGCCGCAAATGGTCAGCGACTCGATGCGCAGCGGCAACGTGCTGGTCAACCCACGCCTGACCACCGCCGCCGACATCGAACGGATCATTAACAACGCCTACCACGGCACTCATTGCTGAGAGACAAACCCATGTTTTACGAAATGCGCACCTACACGATCCAGATCGGAAAAATGCAGACCTACCTCAAGCACTTCGAAGAGAACGGCCTGCCGGTGATCTCCCGCTACGCCACGCTGGTGGGCTGGTGGTACACGGAAATCGGCGAGCTGAACCAGGTGATCCATATCTGGGCCTACCCGAGCCTTGATGAGCGGATCAAGAAACGTGCGGCGCTGTATCAGGATGCGGATTGGCTGGAAGGCTTTGTGCCCATCGCCTTCCCGATGCTGGAAAAAATGGAATCGAAACTGCTGATCGCCGCGGATTTCTCACCGATCAAATAACCCCAGACGCCACCGTTCCCCTGTAGGAGCGAGGCTTGCCCGCGACGGCGGCGTGTCAGCAACAATGATGTCGACTGACACACCGCCGTCGCGGGCAAGCCTCGCTCCTACAAGAAAGGGTACGGCCGTCAATCCCAGGACAACCCTCATGTGCGACCACAACACCAATAATACCGCCGCCGACCGTTCTCCCGACGCTAAAAAACTCCTCGAAGGCCTCCCCACCAATTGGGGCAAATGGGGCCCGGACGATGAAGTCGGCGCCCTGAATTACCTGCAAGAAGCCGAGGTCCTGCGTGGCATTGCCTCGGTGCGCCAGGGCAAGACCTTCACCCTGCAAGTCCAGATCGGTCACCCGAAAGGCGAACCGCTGTGGCCCGGTCGTCGCCCGTCGATGCGGGTCAACGTGCTGGACAAGGGCCACTTCCTCGCCGGCAAGACCCACTTCGACGGCCACGTCGAATACGCCGACGACGTAATCTTCATGCACCTGCAAGGCTCGACCCAGTACGACGCCCTGGGCCACGTCTGGCACGACAACAAGTTGTGGAACGGCTACGACGCCATGAGCACCATCGGCAGCATGGAAAAGGCCAGCATCCTGCCGATTGCCGAGCGCGGGATTGTCGGGCGGGCGGTGTTGATCGACATGGCCCGGCATCGCGGCAAAACGGTGCTGGACAAGGGCGAGACCTTCACCC
The DNA here is from genome assembly GCF_050435365.1 of Pseudomonas sp. BT76 TE3572. Taxonomy (NCBI): domain Bacteria; kingdom Pseudomonadati; phylum Pseudomonadota; class Gammaproteobacteria; order Pseudomonadales; family Pseudomonadaceae; genus Pseudomonas; species Pseudomonas sp. BT76 TE3572. Next base: position 6,935,710 of record NZ_JBNDKE010000001.1, on the reverse strand, counting down.
ACCTGGACTTGCTGGCGGCGGCGAAAGCCCAGGGCATCGAGATCGAGAAGCGCGACATCCTGATCATCCGCACCGGTTGGATCGGCTCGTTCTACGAGCGTGAACCGGACGAGTTCTATAAGGATTTCGCCGAGCCAGGCCTGACCTTCAGCCGCGAGTTGGTGGAGTGGTTTCACCAGATGGAAATCCCCAACCTGGTCACCGACACCATGGCCAACGAAGTAGCGGTGGACCCGGCCTCCGGGGTAATGATCCCGTTACACAACGCCTTGATGCGCAACCTCGGCGTGACGTTCACCGAAGTGGCGCTGCTCGATGAACTGGCCAGCGATTGTGCCGCCGACGGCCAGTGGAAATTCCTCTACACCGCCGCGCCGCTGAAGATCGTCGGTGGTACCGGGGCGCCGGTGAACCCGATTGTGATCAAGTAACCGGGTCCTGTTGCAGCGCGTTGATCAGCAGGGTCGCCGCCGGAGACAGGTCGGCGCCGGCCCGGCTGATCACGCCGAAAGGTTCGCTCAAGGCACGCAACAGCACTGGCAGTTTCACCAACAAATGGTGTTGCTCGCAGAACGCGGCGACTTCCGCCGGGATCACTGCCAGCAGCGTTGGGTCTTGCTGCACCAGCAGGATGGTGGCGAAGATCGACGAGGTCTCCAGCGGATAACGCGGGATTTGCAGCCCGGCCTCGTTGAGTTCGCGCTCCAGGGCCTGGCGCATCGGCATGTCCTTGGGGTAGACCAGCCAACGGTAATCGCTCAGTTGCGAGAGCTGTAAAGTCCGGGCACCCGCCAGCGGATGATCCTGGCTGGCAACCACCGCCAAGGGTTCTTCGCTGAGTTCGATACAGTCATAGGCGTCTGAACGCTGGCCGACACTGGTGCGACAAATCGCCAGATCCAGCCGTCCCTGATCCAGCAAGCCGAGCAAGGTCGCGCTGGTGTTCTCCACCAGTTCGATCGACAGCTCTGGCTGCTTGAGGCGCAACGCGGTCAAGGCCCGGGTCAGCAGCGGCATCGCGCCCATGATCACCCCCACCGACAAGCGCCCGCCCTGGCCCTGCAGGATGCTGAGCATTTCTTCGTGCAAATGCTCGACATCGCTATGAATCAGGCGCGCATAACGAATCATGCAACGCCCCATTTCATTGGCCACCAGGCCCTTGGGCTGGCGCTCGAACAGCGGCATGCCGATCAACGACTCGACTTCATGCAACGCCTTGGTCGCGCCGGACTGCGAGATGGAAATATGCTCGGCGGCCTTGTGCAAGGATCCGCGATCATCCAGGGCGATCAGCAGGCGCAGTTGTTTGAGGCGCAAGCGTGAAGCAATGCTGGCGAGGGAAGGCACCGTGTCCATGTGTTCTCCATGTCCAGAAACGTTGTTTTCCGTAGGAGCAAGGCTTGCCCGCGATGGCCATCTCAAGAACGCCATCGCGGGCAAGCCATACTCCTACGGAGTTGTCAGTGAATCGCCACCGGGTTGATGTTGACCTGGGTCGAGCCCTTGTACAGCGGCTGGCCGAGGACAAACATGAACTCCCAGGCCTTGTCTTTGACCAGGGCGCGGCTGTCGATCAGCTCCAGGTTGTAGATGCCGTTCTTGGCCAGCATGTACTGGTTGACCGGGAACTCCTGGCCATCTTTGGCCGGGTAGATTTCCGAAGCCCAAGTGTCACCGCCGAAGGCGACGATCTGCTTGTCCACCAGCCATTTGGCGGCGGCCATGCCGATGCCCGGCTCCACCGCGAGGAATTTCTTGTTGTCCTTGCCCAACAGCTCAAGCCAACCGGTGTTGAACAACACCACATCGCCTTTCTGGATGGTGATGCCTTGCAGGTCGAGGGCTTTCTGGATATCGGCGACGCTGAATTCGGTTTTTTCCGGGACGATCGGTGTGCCGTACACGGCGGTCATGTCCAGCACCACACCACGGGTGACGATCGGCGGGACTTTCTCGATCCCGAGTTTTTTCACGCCTTCGACGGTGACGAAATCGGCGGCGCGGTTGCCGTTGTAGTAGACGTAATCGATGCCGATATGGCCGATGCCGTTGAGCTGGGTGCCAACGCCGGTCCAACCCACCACCAGTTCATCGTTGAAGGTGAATTTGTTCGGGCCCATGGTCGTGCCACCCGCCTCGCCCGGCTGGACGTTGGTCAGGTTGAAACTGCGATGGCGGAAGGCTGGAAGGGTCTTGTCGATAGGCACGGCCAGCGGATACGTCTTGCCGGTCTTGATCAGTTTGGCGGCGTTGAGCACCGAATTGGCATTGAGTAGATTGAGCGCACCGATTTCATCGTTGGCGCCGTATTTCGACGGGTACCATTTTTCAGCGTCCGCGGCCTGAGCGGCGCTGAAGGTGAACAGCAAGGTGAACGGCAGTATCAAACGATTGAGCATGTGGGGGGCCTTTGGGAGTAACAGTGGACCCAAGGTACGCAGCCCGTCTGTGGGGAAACAGACAGGAATGGGCAATACATTTGTTCTGGATAGTCACGAATTTGTAGGAGCGAGGCTTGCCCGCGAAGGCGGTCTGTCAGGCGACATCATCGTTATAGACGCACCGCTTTCGCGAGCAAGCTTCGCTCCTACAGGGGTCGGCGATTAGCCAGGCTTGTGGTTATCCAGTATCCGACTGGCCGCCATCTCACCCATCAGGAGCGACCGGTGCAACACCAGCATCGTGTGGCGTCGCGGGCCGTCCGTTAGCTCGAGGAGATCGTTGACCATCTTGCGGGCCGTTGATAACGATTCGTAGACCTCGACCAGCAACGTCTCGTCATCCACCGCTGCGTCGATGGTGAAGAAAGTACCGGAACTGCGGGGCGGTATCGGCTCTTTCGTCGCCCCGGGGTTGAGGTAATGGCTGAGCGCGCGGTCGGCGGCCTCTTTCATTTTCTTGGGTCAATCTCGAAAGAGGCGTCGTAGGGGGCTGGACCGGCATTCGGGGGATTAGGTGTGACTTTGAACATAGGGACTTTCTCCAGTAGAGCCGCACCGACTCGCTACTAAACGAGGGTGGCGGCTGTGCACAGGTTAGTAGACCGGCAAAGTCACCTAAAAACCCCGGCGCGCCCGAGGGCGCCCTGTACACAACCACCATCAATTGCAGGCATATACCTGACTGGATGACGCTTGTACAACCGAAGATGACTGCCGAGCTACTAAACCCGATCACTGATGAGCAGTGACAGGAACAAAGTTACCGACGAGCCCCAAGCCGCACAAGCCGGCGGATTCTGGCGTACGCGTAGGCAACGACGCAAGGCGTTGTAGCCGTTTATGACGTAACACCGGATGTCTTTAAACAGTCGTCGTTAAACATGTTTAGCTGGTGCGCTAGACACACCGCGTTATCGTTCATCACGAGCAAGCTTTGCTCCTACAGGGGTTCGGTGTCGGCCACGAATCTATGATCGTTCCCACGCTCTGTGGGAACGATCAAAAACGAATCAGCCGTACGCCACTTCCGGGTTGCCAGCCTCCAGCGCATCCACCCGGCTCGCCGCCGGCGGATAGATCCACTGGGTGTTGATCATGCGTTTGCGTGCCTTGCCTTCGTCATGGGTCAGCAGCACCTGGCGGTCCTAGGCTTCGGTGTACACCGCGCCCCACTCGCCCAGGTCCAGGCAGGTGGCGTAGAACGGCTGGCGGTATTCGAGGGTCGGCACCTACAGCAGGTCGGCGGCGACGTTATGTCCGGCGAAGCGGCCCATGAAAATCGCGTGCTGGCAGGACATCAGCGAGTAGTGACCTTCGTCGCCGTCAGCGCCATGACCACATCGCCCGCCGCGAACACGTGCTCGGTGCCGACCACACGCAAATCACCCGTCACTTCAACCAGGCCATGGCGATCCAATCGAGTAGAGATTTGCGACGTCAGGCCGCTGGCAATCATGCCGCCGGTCCAGATCACGGTTTTGGCTTCGATGCGCTTGCCCGCCGCCGTCAGCACGCCGTTTTCATCGATGGTCACCACCCCGGAACCGACCTGGAATTCGATGCCCATCGACGCTAATGCTTCGGTGATCATCGGCCGTGGTTTCGGGCCCAAGGCCGGGCCGATTGCTTCGTTGCGTTCGATCACGATGATCTTGAACTGCGCCTGCGATTTGCACCTGTGGATCGCGCAGAACCTGAGCCGCGACAACCTCACCGTGGAGGTGCTGGCCGAACAAGTGCAGATGAGCCCGCGCAACTGTGCCCGGGTCTACCAACTCAAGACCCGCCGCACCCCGGCCAAAGCTGTGGAAGCGCTGCGGCTGGAAGCGGCCCGGCGTTTGCTGGAAGACTCGGAACGCAACATCAACCAGATCGCCCGGAAGTGCGGGTTTGGTGATGAAGAACGCATGCGCTTCACCTTCCAGCGCAACCTGGGGATCTCACCGCGAGACTATCGCAACCGCTTCTCGCGCTGAGTCCTCTCTCGATCTAGGGTTTGGCGGCGGCGATACGCCAAACCTTGTTCCCCACATCATCAGCCACCAGCAACGCACCACCCTGATCCAGCGTCACACCCACCGGACGCCCCTGCGCTTCTCCATCGGCATTGAGGAACCCCGTCAGGAAATCCACCGGCAACCCCGAAGGTTTGCCGTCGCTGAAAGGAATGAACACCACTTTGTAACCGGCCTGGGGATTGCGATTCCAGGAACCATGCTCACCGACGAAAACGCCATTGGCGAAACTGGCGGGCATGCCTCGGGCATCGGAGAACGTCAGGCCCAGCGGTGCGACGTGGGTGCCCAACGCGTAGTCTGGCGCGATGGCCTCGGCCACTTTGTCCGGGCGCGGCGGGTCCACGCGGACGTCGACGTGGGCGCCGTAGTAACTCCACGGCCAGCCGTAGAACGCGCCGTCCTTCACCGAGGTCAGGTAATCCGGCACCAGGTCGCTGCCGATTTCGTCCCGCTCATTAACCACGGTCCACAATTGGGTCGAACCGGGCTTCCAGGCCAGGCCATTGGGGTTGCGCAGGCCATTGGCGAACAGGCGCTTGTTGCCGCTTTTGACGTCCACTTCCCAAATCGCCGCGCGCCCTTCTTCCGCCTCCAGGCCGTTTTCGCCGACGTTGCTGTTGGAGCCCACCGTGACGTAGAGCTTGGTGCCCTCGGGGTTGGCGATAACGTTCTTGGTCCAGTGGTGATTGATGCCGGCGGGCAGGTCGGTGACTTTCACCGGTGTGGCGCTGACCTCGGTCTGCCCCGTGTTGTACGGCACTTTGACCAGGGCATCGGCGTTGGCAATAAACAACTCATTGCCCACCAACGCCATGCCAAACGGTGACGTCAGGTTACTCATGAACACCGTGCGCACTTCGGCGCGGCCATCGCCGTCGGCATCGCGCAACAGAGTAATACGATTGGCACTCGGCGCATCCGCCCCCACCCGTCCCATCACAAACCCCATGACACTGCGCTTGGCCCAGGCAATCGGCCCGGTGCCGCCGTCGGTGGCGCCTTCCGGCATCGGCGGGTGGTTGCTCTCAGCGACCAACAGGTCTCCATTGGGCAGCGTATAGATCCAGCGCGGGTGATCCAGATTCTCCGCCAGTGCGCTCACCTTGAAACCGGCGGGCGCCGTGGGCATGGCAGTGCCCGGCCAGCCGATGGCTTTCGACACTTTCAACGTGGGGATCAGCGACGTGGTGGGCTCCGGCAACTGCGGCGCCGGGCCGACGCTGGCCTGGGGCGGTAATTTGGAAGATTCGCCACAGGCACTGAGCAGTGCGGCGGCGGTGATCAGGAGCGCAAGTCGGTTGGACACATTCATTGTTCTAACCTCGCGGTGGCCATCCATGGGCCCGTTATAAGACAGACAAAATCCCGGCGGAGTATCGCGGCGCTGATCCCTGACAAACACCGCGTCTAGCTCAAATCACATTTGCCGTAATTGCACGAATGCGCGATTGCAAACCCCGTCAATATTCGAAGAGCCTCACACCGGGTTCAGCAACGCCTCACGCAACAGCCGCGCGGCGGGCGAATCCGGCACATTTTTGCGCGACACCAGCTCATAGGGTTCGCTGCGCGAGGTAATGGGCAGCGGCAGCGTGGTGGTAAAGCCGTAGCCGGAGCAGAACTTGGCCACGTCGGTGGACACCAGCGCGACCAGGGTCGGGTTTTCCTGCAATAGCGACAGGGTGGCGAAGGCTGAGGTAGTTTCCAGCAAGTGCACCGGGAAACGCAGGTCGGCCTCGTGAAACTCGCGCTCCAGCAGCAAACGCATGGGCATATTGGCGCGGTAGACGACCCAGCGGTAATCCACCAGGTCCTTGAGCGAGAGCTGTCGTGCGTAGGCGAATGGATGTTGGGTGCTGGCGATCACTGCCAGGGTTTCTTCGACGAAGGTCGAGCTCTCGTACAGATAGGGCGTGGTGCTGATGGTGGTACGACAGATCGCCAGGTCCAGGCGCCCGGCGTCGAGTTGGCTGAGCAACGCGGCGCTGGTGTCTTCGACGATTTCGATGGACAGCTTGGGGTGGTCGGCGATCACTCGGCTGATCGCGGTGGTCAGCAGCGGCACGGCGCCCATGATGGTTCCCACCGACACCCGCCCGCCCTCGCCGCTCATGATGCCGATGATCTCTTCGCGCAGGTGCGCGAGGTCAGTCTGGATCAACCGGGCGTAGCGAATCACCGAGCGTCCGGCATCGGTGGGTTCCAACCCGCGGTTAGTGCGGGTGAACAACGAAGTGCCGAAGGTGGTTTCGATTTCTTGCAGGGCTTTGCTGGCTCCGGGTTGGGTCAGCGCGACCTGTTTGGCCGCGCCCAGCAAGGAGCCGTGGTCATCCAGGGCGATCAACAAGCGCAGTTGCTTGATGTGCAGGCGGGACATGATTGAGTTGAGTGATGGTGTCATCAGGGTTAACTAATAGTTATATAGGTATCGGAAGTTGTCAGTATCGGGTTCGCCGCGACGGCCCTATAGTCCATCCCACAACCAGGCAATGCAATGGGTTTGACCCGAGAGCGAGAGCCCTCCTGCCCCGGACCGATTGCAACAATAACAATCCTGTATAACTTGTGGTGAATCATGTCCCTCATCAATTACGTCACCAAGATCCAGTTCGGCTACGACAGCCTGGAACACCTGGCCGCCGAAGCCGAGCGCGCCGGCATCACCCGGCCGCTGATCGTCACTGACATTGGCGTACGCAATGCCGGCATCGTCGACAAAGTCATCGCCGCCCTGGGTGGCAGCCTGACGCCGACGATTTTCGACGCCACCCCGCCCAATCCCAACGAACACGCCGTGCGCGAAGCCGTCGCGCAATACCGCCTCGCCGAGTGCAACGGCATCATCGCGGTGGGTGGTGGCTCGTCCATCGATCTGGCCAAGGGCGTGGCGGTCTGCGCCACCCACGATGGTCCGCTGCAAAGCTTTGCGGTGATTGAAGGTGGACTGGATCGCATCACCGCCGCCACCGCGCCGCTGATCGCGATTCCGACCACTGCCGGCACCGGCAGCGAAGTCGGCCGCGGCGCCATTTTGATCCTCGATGATGGCCGCAAAGTCGGCGTCATCTCGCCGTATGTGGTACCGCGCGTGGCGATCTGCGACCCGGAACTGACCCTCGGCCTGCCCGCCATGCTCACCGCCGCCACCGGCATGGACGCCATCGCCCATTGCATCGAAACCTTTATGGCCCCGGCCTTCAACCCTGCTGCTGACGGCATTGCCCTCGATGGCCTGTGGCGCGCCTGGGAACACATCGAACGCGCCACCACCGAGCCCGGTGATCGTGAAGCACGGATGAACATGATGAGCGCGTCGATGCAAGGCGCCCTCGCGTTCCAGAAAGGATTGGGTTGTGTACACAGCCTGTCCCACGCCTTGGGCGGGATCAATCCGAGGCTGCACCACGGCACGTTGAACGCGATCTTTTTGCCGGCCGTCGTCGACTTCAACGCCAACTCCCCGACCGTGCGTGACGAGCGCAAACTCGAACGACTGCGCCACGCCATGGGCCTTGCAGCCGGGGCCGATATCGGCGTCGCCATCGAAGACATGACCCGACGCCTGGGCCTGCCGACCCGCCTGAGCGAGATCGGCGTCGATGAAAGCCTGTTCGCCGGGATCATCGAAGGCGCCCTGCACGATCACAGCCACAAGACCAACCCTCGGGAAGCCTCGCCGGCGGACTACCGGTCGATGCTCGAACAATCGCTGTAAGCAAGCGCTATCCAACAACAATAAATCAGGAGGCAACCGCGTCCTCGGCCCAGCTGACGACAGCGGAACAATCATGAAGCCCACCGTCCTTATCGAACGGCAAGCCGCCATTGCCATCGTCACCCTCAGCCACCCTGGGAAAATGAACGCCCTGACCCTGTCCATGTGGCAGGACCTGGGGGACGTCATGCGCGAACTGTCCGCTGACACCAGCGTGCGTTGCGTGGTGTTGCGCGGTGCCGGCGAGCAAGCCTTTGCCGCTGGCGCCGATGTCAGCGAGTTCCCGAGCGTGCGTGCCAATCAGGGCCAAGCTCGCCACTATGCCGAAATTACCTCGGCGGCCATGCGCGCCGTCGTCGAATGCCCGCACCCGGTGATCGCCATGATCCACGGCGTGTGCGTCGGCGGCGGCCTGGAAATCGCCGCGTTGTGCGATCTGCGCATCTGCGGCAGCTCCAGCCGTTTCGGCGCACCCGTGGGCAAGCTCGGGTTGGTCATGTCCTATGACGAAATGGCCGGGCTGGTGGCGCTGGCCGGGCGTTCGACGACCCTGGAAATCCTCCTGGAGGGCCGCATTCTCGACGCCAACGACGCCTATGTGAAAAACCTCGTAACCCGGGTCGTCCCGGACGCCGAGGTCGAATCCGAAACCCTCGCCACCGCCAAACGCATCACCCAAGGCGCGCCGCTGGTCGCCCGTTGGCATCGCCAGGCTGCGTTCCAGCTTGAGGCCGGCGTGGCACCCACCGCCGAGCAGATCGACGCGAGTTACTTCTGCTACGACACCGACGATTTCCAGACTGGCCTGAACGCATTCATCGCCAAAGCCAAACCACACTTCGAGGGCAAATGACATGGGACCGCTGACAGGTATGCGCGTTGTAGAACTGGCTCACATCATGTCCGGGCCGGTGTGCGGGATGATGCTGGCCGACATGGGCGCCGACGTGGTGAAGGTTGAGAAAGTCCCGGACGGTGACGACTCGCGGCGCTTCTCGCCGATCATGGCCAGCGGCGAATCCGCCTCGTTCATGGTGGTCAACCGCAACAAGCGCGGGATCGGCCTGAACCTGAAGACCGACGGGGGCCGCGACGTGTTGCGCCGTCTGCTGCTGGACGCCGATGTGGTCACGGAAAACTACCGCTCCGGCACCATGGAAAAATTCGGCCTGGGTTATGACACCCTGAAAACCTTGAATCCGGGCCTGATCTACTGCGCGATTTCCGGCTACGGGCGTAGCGGACCGTTCGGCGAGAAAGGTGGTTTCGACCTGATCGCCCAAGGCATGAGCGGCATGATGAGCATGACCGGTGAGGCCGGGCGTGAACCGGTCAAGGCCGGCTCGCCGGTGGCGGACATCAACTCCGGCATCCTCGCAGCTCTAGGCATCTGCGCCGCCTACGCCGCGAAGCAGAAAACCGGTCTTGGGCAATTGGTCGACACCTCGCTGTTCGAGGCTGGCCTGCAACAGATGTACTGGCCGGCGGCGGCGTTTTTCGCCGACGGCACCATCCTGCCGAAGATGGGTTCGGCCAACTCCACCAGCGCGCCGTACCAGGTGTTCCGCACGGCCGATGGCTGGATCAACATCGGCGCCGCCAACCAGGCCAACTACGAACGCCTGGTCGAAGCCCTGGCCGTGCCGCGACTCAAAGCCGACCCGCGCTTCGCCAGCAACGCCTTGCGCATGGAACATCGCCTGGCCCTGGTGGACATCCTCAACGAAGTACTGGTGGCGCGCACTACCGACGAATGGATGGTGTTGTTCGACAGCCTCGGCCTGCCTGCCGGACCGGTGCTGGACATCGCCGCCGCCCTCGCCCACCCGCAAACCATCGCGCGCGGCATGGTGGTGGAGACCGAACACCCCACCGAAGGCCGGGTGCGCGGCATGGGCCTGCCGATTCACTTCTCCGACATGGACAACGCCGCGCCACCGACCAGTCGCCATGCGCCGCTGCTGGGTGAGCACACCCGTGAGGTACTGAAAGAAAGCGGTTATGCGGACGCTGAAATCGATGAGCTGATCAAAAGCAAAGCCGTGGTGGCACTGGCCTGACACAACGCCCCTGTGAGCGCGGTTTTTCCGAACAACTACAAAAACAATAAGGTGAACATCATGAGCCGTATCTTGACCGAGGCCGTTAGCCGCCGATCATTCCTGCAATCTGCCGGCATCACCGTGGGTGGCGCCTTCGCCGCCAACCTGCTGCCCTCCGGTGTCTTCGCGGCGACCAAACCCATCGTGTTGCGCTACACCAGCAGCCTGCCCGACACCCATCCACTGAACATTCAAATGAAGGCGGCTTCACTCGCCATCAAAGCCGAAACCAACGGCGCCGTGGACCTGCAGGTGTACGCCAACGGCGCCATGGGCGGCGACACCGACATGCTGTCCCAGGTGCGCGCCGGGGCCATCGATTTCATTCCATTGCCCGGGGCGATTCTCTCGACCCTGGTGCCAGCCATGTCCATCGAAAGCATGCCGTTCGCGTTCAAGGACTACGACAGTGTCTGGGCCGCGCTGGACGGCAAGCTCGGCGAGTACGTGCGGGCCAAGACTGAGAAGGTCGGCCTGATCCCGATGGAGAAAGTCTGGAACAACGGCTTCCGCCAGATCACCAGTTCGACCCGGCCAATCAACACGCCACAAGACCTCGCCGGTTTCAAGTTGCGGGTGCTGGTCAGCCCGTTGTGGACCTCAATGTTCAGCGCCCTGGGCGCCTCCCCTACCGGCATCAGCATCAACGAAACCTACTCGGCGCTGCAAACCAAAGTGGTCGACGGTCAGGAAAACCCGCTGGTGGTCGTCGAAGCCGCGCGCTTCTATGAAGTGCAGAAATACTGCTCCATGACCGACCACATCTGGGGCGGTTTCTGGATCGTCGCCTCGGGCAAGACCTTCCCCAAACTGCCGGCGGACGTGCAGGAGATCGTGTCCCGGCAGATCAACGCCGCCGCGCTGGTGCAGCGTCAGCAAGTCATCGACCTCAACTCCAGCCTGGAGCCGTCCCTGACCGCCCACGGCATCACGTTCAACAAAGTCGACCGTTCATTGTTCAGGAACGATCTGCAATCCAAAGGCTTCTACACCCAATGGAAAGAAAAGTACGGCACCGAAGCCTGGAGCTTGCTCGAGCAGTACGCGGGTCAATTGTCCTAAGCCGGAGACCGGGTCATGAAAAACGAACTACGAATGACGGACGTTTCTCCTGCTGACGGACTCAGCCCACGGCAAACCACTTTGCGCCTCGGCCGCGCCCTGGACACCGGCCTGCGCTGGCTGACCGAGGGCAGCGCGGCGTTGCTGGTGGTGGTCGAAGTCACCCTGCTGTTCTGCAACGTGTTCTCCCGTTATGTGCTGAATCAGCCGATTGTCTGGGGCGATGAACTGGCCTCGCTGCTGTTCCTGTGGCTGGCGATGCTCGGTTCGGTGGTGGCGATGCGGCGCGGCGAACACATGCGCCTCACCTCGTTTATCGGGCGTTTACCTGCGGAGAAACGCGCCTTTATCGACACTTTGGGCGCGGTGATCGTTATCGCGTTTATCGGGCTGCTGTTCACCCCGGCCTGGGAGTACGTCAGCGACGAGTGGATCATCACCACCGCCGCCCTGGAAATCCCCAACGCCTTTCGCGTGTCCGCCATCGCCGTCGGCCTGAGCCTGATGCTGATGACCTGCGTCGCGCGCCTGCTGACCAGCGCCCGGCTGATCGACTTCACGGTGTCGGTGGCGATGCTGGCCTCCATGGCGGCGTTGCTGTGGGTCGGCGAGGGCCTGCTGTTGCTGATGGGCAACTGGAACCTGATCGTGTTCTTCATGATCGGGGTGATGGCGATGATCATCATCGGCGTGCCGATTATGGTCGCGTTCGGCCTGGCCACCGTAGCGTACCTGTCGACCATGACCGCCACGCCGCTGACCCTGGTAGTCGGGCGCATGGACGAAGGCATGGCGAGCCTGATTCTGCTGGCGATTCCGCTGTTCGTGTTTTTGGGCGCATTGATCGAAGCCATGGGCATGGCCCGGGCGATGATCCGTTTCCTATGCTCGTTGATCGGCCATGTGCGCGGCGGCTTGTCGTATGTGCTGATTGGCGCCATTTACTTGATCTCGGGGATTTCCGGGTCCAAGGCGGCGGACATGGCCGCCATCGCCCCTGCGCTGTTTCCGGAAATGAAGAAACGCGGCGAGGACGAAAACGAACTGGTAGCGATGCTCAATGCATCCGGGGCGATGTCGGAAACCATTCCACCGAGCCTGGTGCTGATCACCATCGGTTCGGTGACCGGTGTGTCGATTTCCGCACTGTTCACCGGCGGCTTCATGCCGGCAGTGGTGGGCGCGATTGCCATGGCGGCGGTGATCTGGTGGAAGAACCGCAAGGGCGAAGCCTCCACCGGAAAACGCGCCACAGGCAAGGAAATCGGCCATTCACTGCTGGTTGCATTACCTGCGTTGGCCCTGCCCTTTGTGATCCGCACGGCGGTGGTCGAAGGCGTCGCCACGGCCACCGAAGTGGCGGCGATTGGCGTGGCCTACACCTTTGTCGTCGGGTTGCTGTGCTACCGCTGCTTCGACTGGCGCCGCCTCTATCCGATCCTGGTCAGCACTGCCTCCTTGTCCGGCGCGATTCTGATCATTATCGGCAGCGCCACCGCCATGGCCTGGGCGCTGACCCAGTCGGGCTTTTCCCATCAACTGGCGCAAGTGATGTCCACGGTGCCCGGGGGTGCGATGGGCTTCCTGATCATCTCCGCAGTGGCCTTCATCCTGCTGGGCAGTTTCCTCGAAGGTATCCCCGCCATCGTGTTGTTCGGGCCGTTGCTGTTTCCCATCGCCAAGACCATGGGCATCAACGACGTGCATTACGCCATGGTCGCGATCTTCGCCATGGGCCTGGGCTTGTTCGCGCCGCCGTTTGGCGTCGGCTTCTATGCCGCGTGCGCCATCGCCAAGGTCGACCCCAGCGGCGCCATGCGCCGGGTCTGGCCGTACCTCGGCGCGCTCGTGGTGGCCCTGGGCGTGCTGATTGCCGTGCCGTGGATTTCCATCGGTTTCCTGCCCAACACCTGATCATTCCTTTGATAGCCCGAGGTTGCTTATGAATTTCTCAACGCTGAAAGCAGGCACCGCCACTGAACGCAAACTGATCGTTGATCGGGAACGCACCATTTCGTTTTTGGGCGAGGATCTGCGCATCTACGCCACCCCGCGCCTGGTGGACGACATCGAGCAGACCTGTCTTGACTACCTGCTGACCTTCCTCGACGAGGGGGAAAACACGGTCGGCGCGGCGGTCGATATCCGCCACGTCGGCGCCACACTCTTGGGGATGTCGGTGAGCATCGTCGCCACCGTGACGCGGATTGAGGGCCGCAGCGTGACCTTCAACGTCGAAGTACGCGACGACGTCGAGCTGGTGGCCACCGCCGCCCACACCCGCGTCGTGGTCAACGTCGCCAAACTGCGCAGCCGGGTCCAGGCCAAGGCCGAAGCCGCCGCGGCGGGCGAAGTCGAAGACGGTGTGCTCAGCCCTTCCCAATTCGCTGCGTCACGCTGAGCAAAGGTTGCCGTCATGATCACGCTGCATGAACGCAATGGCCTGCACAACCTGGCGCCGGAGGATGCGCTGCCGATTGTCGACGCCCACCATCACCTGTGGGACCTCGGCAACGGGCGTTATCCGTGGTTGCAGGACGAGTATCACGAGGGCTTTTTCCTCGGTGACTATCACAGCCTGTGCCGGGATTTTCTGCCGGAACACTTCCTAGCCCTGACCGAAAACCAGCGCTTGGTCGGCACGGTACACGTCGAAGCCGAGCGGGCTCGGGATGAGCAAGTCGCCGAGACCCTTTGGCTGGAGCAGGTGAACGCACGCTACGGCTTCCCGAATGCCATCGTCGCCCATGCCTGGTTTGATCGTGACGACAGCGCCGAGATTCTTGCGGCCCAGGCGGCCCGGCCATTGGTTCGGGGGATTCGTTCGAAACCGGTGACGTCGGCTTCACCTCTGGAATCGGTGGCCGGGGCCAAGGGCACGATGCAGGACCCGAAATGGCTGGAAGGCTTTTCGCGCCTGGCCGAACATGGTTTGTCGTGGGATTTGCGCGTGCCGCCGTGGCACCTGGCCGAGGCTGCGGAAGTGGCGGCGATGTTTCCCCGGATTCAGATCGCCTTGAACCACACCGGTTTCGCCTGGGATCGCAGCCCGTCGGGTATGGCGCGCTGGCGCAAAGGCCTGGAGGCACTGGCCTTGCAACCCAACGTGCATATCAAGCTGTCGGAATTCGGCCTGAAGGATTCGCCCTGGAATTACGACGACAACCGAGTGGTGGTGCTGACCGCCCTGGAGATCTTCGGCCCCGAGCGTTGCATGTTCGCCAGCAACTTTCCGGTCGCCGGGTTGCGCGCGTCCTACGACACGATTGCCGATGGCATGGCCACGATGCTCGCACCGCTGGGGCGTGCGGTGCAGGAAGCGGTGTTCGCCGGCAATGCGCAGCGCTTCTATCGCCTGGAGCCACAGCATGGATAACTGGCGCGAACGCTTTCTGGCCAGCGGCGACGACGCGGATCTACCCATCGTCGACGCCCACCAGCATTACTTCGATATCGAGGCCCACTACTACCCGTGGCTGAACGACCGGCCATTGCGCCCATTCCGTTACGGCGATTACTCGTCGATCTGCCGCACCTTTTTGCCCGAGGACTATAAGCGGCTGACGGGCCGGCATCGCATCGTGCAGACCGTGGTGATTGAGGGTGAATGGGACCCGGCGACACCGGCCGACGAAGTGCGTTTTATCGAGTCCCTGACGAAGCACGAACCGACCTTGGCGGCCATGGTCGGCCAGGCCTGGCTGGATCGCGAGGACGCACCCGAACTGTTGCGCCTGTACGGCCAGCACCCGCTGGTGCGCGGCGTGCGCCACAAACCGACGGTCACGAGCCGTGAAGAATGGCGCGAAGACTTTTCCGCGCCCGGCTCCATGCGCGATCCGCGCTGGCGCGACGGCTACGCCCGACTGGCGCAAAACGGTCTGCATTTCGAGTTGCAAGCACCCTGGTGGCATCTGCCGGAAGCCGCCGAGCTGGCCCGGGACTTTCCCGACGTGACCCTCGTGGTCAATCACACCGCGCTGCCGGCGGATCGCTCGCCGCAAGGTCTGGCCGGCTGGCGCGACAACCTGGCGCTGCTGGCTCGCGAGCCCAACGTCGCGCTAAAGATTTCCGGCATTTGCATCCCAGGCCAGGCCTGGCCCGTGGACGCCAATCGCGTGGTGGTAAACGACGCGATATCGATTTTCGACGTCAGTCGCTGCGCCTTTGCCAGCAACTACCCGGTCGATGGTGTGGTGAACAGCCTCAGCGAAGTGTTCGACGGTTTCAAAACCATCGTCCGCGACCGTTCCCGCGTTGATCGACTGGCGCTGTTTCATGACAACGCCCGACGTATTTATCGGCTCACTTGATCCCTATTTGAACAGCCCTTAAGGAGTTCCCATGTTTGAAGTTTCAGGCCACAACTACATTGCCGGCGCCCGTTCGGCCAAAGGTTCGAACACCCTGCAAAGCCACGACGCCAGCACCGGCGAAGCGCTGCCGTTCCGGTTCCATCAGGCGACTGTGGAGGAAGTGAATACGGCCGCAGAAGCGGCGGCCACGGCTTACCCGGTTTTCCGCAACCTGTCGGCCGCCCGTCGTGCCGATTTCCTTGACGTCATCGCCACGGAACTTGAAGCGCTGGACGATACGTTCATCGCCCTCGTCTGCCGCGAAACCGCCCTGCCCGCCGGGCGCATTCAGGGTGAGCGCGCCCGCACCAGCGGCCAGATGCGTTTGTTCGCCACGGCGCTGCGTCGGGGCGATTTCTACGGGGCGCGCATTGACCGCGCCCTGCCGGAGCGCAAGCCGCTGCCCCGTCCAGACCTGCGCCAATACCGCACCGGCCTCGGCCCAGTTGCCGTCTTCGGTGCCAGCAACTTTCCGCTGGCGTTTTCCACGGCGGGTGGTGACACCGCGTCCGCCCTCGCCGCCGGTTGCCCGGTCGTGTTCAAAGCCCATAGTGGCCACATGGCGACCGCCGATTACGTCGCTGACGCCATCACCCGCGCCGCCCGCCAGACCGGCATGCCCGACGGTGTGTTCAGCATGGTCTACGGCAGCGTCGGTGAAGCGCTGGTCAAGCACCCGGCAATTCAAGCTGTCGGGTTTACCGGGTCGTTGCGCGGTGGCCGAGCCTTGTGTGACATGGCGGCGGCACGGCCGCAGCCGATCCCGGTGTTCGCCGAGATGAGCAGCATCAACCCAGTGTTGCTGATGCCTGAAGCGCTTAAAGCACGGGGTGAAAAGATCGCCACCGAACTGGCCGCGTCCGTGGTCCTCGGTGCAGGTCAGTTCTGCACCAACCCCGGTTTGGTGTTGGGCATTCGCTCGCCGGAATTCACCGCGTTCCTTGAACGCTTCGCCGGGCTGATGGGCGAGCAATCCGCGCAAACCATGCTCAATAGCGGCGCGTTGAAAAGCTATTGCCACGGCCTCGACAACCTGCGCGCCCACTCGGGCATCACGCACCTGGCCGGCAACGCACAACAGGGCAATCAGGCGCGGCCGCAGTTGTTCAAGGCCGATGTCAGCCTGCTGATTGACGGTGACGAGTTGCTGCAGGAGGAGGTTTTCGGGCCTACCACCATCGTCGTGGAAGTCGCCGATCAAGCCGAGTTGCTCCAGGCCCTGCACGGCTTGCGCGGTCAGTTGACCGCCACCCTGATTATCGAGGATTCGGAACTCACCACCCTCAACGAAGTGTTGGCCCTGCTGGAACAGAAAGTCGGGCGCGTGCTGTTCAACGGTTATCCGACTGGCGTTGAAGTAAGCGATGCCATGGTACATGGCGGGCCTTACCCCGCGACGTCGGATGCGCGCGGCACCTCGGTGGGAACGCTGGCGATTGATCGTTTCCTGCGGCCGGTGTGCTTCCAGAACTGCCCCGACAGTCTGTTGCCGGACGCCCTGAAAAACGCCAATCCGCTGGGCATCGCCCGGTTGATTGACGGGATCAGCAGCCGCAACGGGCTGTAAGCCTCAGCGTTACCACCCGCTGTTAGCCACAACTCCCACGCCTGTGAACAACAGGCGTCGGATTCGCTCATCCAGAAAACCGCTGTACCCCACAACAACAAAAACAGAGGAAGTCCCATGCACGTTCAACTTCACCCGAAACAACGCCTGTGCAAATTGATGTTGGCTGTTACTGCCGCCTTGTTGCTCAACACCGCGGCCACGCAATTGGCCGTTGCCGACACTTCACCCACTGCGACGACACCGCCCATGCAATGTGCCACTGAAACCACCCCGCGCTACACCAAGACGCCCACCGGTTACCTGATGGTGCTGCGCACGGGCGACAACGCCTTCAAGGAACTGACCAAACTGGCCATCGCCGAAAAAATCCCGAGCGCGTCCATCAGCGGCATTGGCTTCGGCAATGTGAAGTTCGGCTTCTGGAACAAGGACAAGAAGGACTTCGACGCCAAGGTCTTCAGCAATGTCGAGATGGCGAGCATCACTGGTTCGGTGGCCTGGAAGAACGACCAGCCTTCGATCCACATGCACGGCGTTGCCGGTGATGCCACGTTCCAGGCCTATGGCGGCCACATCCTCGACTTCGACGTGACCACCGGTTCCATGGAAATCAGCGTCGTCGTCCATCAACGTCGTCTGGAGCGCGGGATCGATCCGTGCATTGGCGCCAACGTGCTGGGTATCTGACCCGAGTTTCAGGCTCCCGCCGATAGCGGGAGCCTCCCTCCTGAATTCGAATTACAAAAAAATAGGGGCGATTGAGATGAGCAACAAAAACACGGTGGTTACCCTGGCGCTGGGCGCCCTTGCACTGAGCACCCAGGCGCAGGCGGACTTTCTGAGCGACAGCAAGGCCACGTTGGGCCTGCGCAATTTCTACTTCAACAACGACAACCGCGACGGCACCGCCACGCCGTCGAAAACCGAAGAATGGGCGCAAGGTTTCATGCTCGACTTCAAGTCGGGCTACACCGACGGCGTGGTGGGTTTTGGCATCGACGCCCTGGGCCTGACGGGGATCACCCTGGACAGCGACAAAGGTCGGCATGTCGGCGGTTCGATGATTCCGTCGGACAGTGACGGCAGCGCGGTCGATTCGTGGAGCCGGTTGGGGTTGACCGGCAAGGTCAAGGTCTCGAAGACCGAACTGCGCCTCGGCACACTGATGCCGAAGCTGCCAATCCTGGTGTCCAACGACGGTCGCCTGCTGCCGCAGACTTTCGAAGGTGGGCAGATCACGTCGGGCGAGTTCAAGGACCTGACCTTTACCGGTGGCCGAATCGAACATGCGACGGGCCGGGGCTCCAGTGACCAGACCGGATTGGCCGCCGTCGGCGGCACCCGTGAAAGCAACGCGTTCGACTTCGCCGGTGGCGACTGGAAAGTCACCAAAGACCTGACGGCGCAGTATTACTACGCCCACCTCGACGACTACTACACCCAGCAGTTTTTCGGCCTGATACACACCCTGACGATCTCGGACAACCAATCCCTGAAAACCGACCTGCGCTACTTCAAGACCAACTCGTCCGGCGCCAACAACTCCGGTACCTCGGGCTACAAGATCAGCGGCTACACCCGGGATGGCGATGGCGAGATCGACAATAAAACCTGGAGCGCGGCGCTGATTTACTCCTTAGGCGCGCACGCGGTTACGGCGGGTTATCAAAGCGTTTCCAGCGGCAGCGGCTTCACCCAACTCAACCAGGGCGGCCTCGCGGACAAAGGTGCCGGCGGGGTCAGTCTCTACCTGTACACCGATCGCTTGATCCAGACCTTCACCCGCGCAGGCGAGCGCACCGCTTTCGGCCAGTATGCGTATGACTTCGCAGGCCTTGGGGTGCCGGGTCTGAAGGCGTCGGTCATGTACCTCAGTGGGGACAACATCAAGACGACTTCCGGTGATAACCAAAAGGAATGGGAGCGAGATCTGAGCCTGGACTATGTGTTGCAGTCCGGAGCGCTGAAAGGGGTGGGCTTTGGGTGGCGCAATGGCAAGTCGAACAGCGAGGCTTCACGAAATCAGGATCAGAATCGATTGATCGTGAGTTACAGCATCCCTTTGCTCTGACATCAATACCAAGCTAACGCGCATTTCGAGGATGCCCTGGTTGCTTTGCCTCAGCGCTGACATCATGTCAGCGCTTTTCATGTTTTTGCGACTTCCAAACCATCTAGATTCAGGTCCGAAATGCCGTTGAGCAATACAAAAACAGGAATAACCATAGATTTCGTTGGTCATGAAGAAAGATAAACGGAAGACCTCACCGGGTAAAAAATCCGAGTGAATCAGCCACTGCAGTCAGCTGTCAGCAGGTTCACGATGTAGAGATGTTCGCGGGAGGCCATCCATCAGAAATGGAGGTCCGTCCGCATATGTCCGTTAATTTTTTTAATCCGCATTCCAAAACCTTCTACCGCCCAATCGACGCAGCATTGCGTTGGTGCAATCTCATCCGTTACGAAGCACAGATCGTCCAAGCGGCTTGGTCCTGTCCCGAGAAACTTGCCACCCTGTTCCCTCAGTGGCCGGATCTTCACGCGGCTACCGAAAAAATCTACGACGCAGTACGCAATGGAGAACTGCCTTATGGCTGTCTCGGTGTTTCGGTTCCCAGGGGGAGTTACGTGGAGCCCTTTCAGCTGACGATACGCCACTCCGATTTGCGCCACTGGATGCAAGTTTACTATCCCGATCAGAAGCCTAGCTTTCTGTTTGAATCGGGCAGAGATTCTCATGAAAAAGTCAGTATTGGAACCTTCCTTGCACTCCAAGCAGATAGGGATGTTCTGTTACGAGAGCTCAACTTGCTGCAACATCACTTCCAAGAGATTTTACAAGATCTTCAAACAATTGGGCTTGAACGGGACGACCTCAAAGCGATGGTCAAAACGCATGAACCACTCAGCGTACGTAGTGAAATCACTTACCAGAACATCATTGGCGTTTTAGTAGATCTCTTTCTAGGACATTCACCCGCTGGAAAGCCCCTATCTGTATTCAAGAATCAAGCAGCCATCGTCGATGCCATTATCGCACGCTATGGCGATGTACCAGGCCTGAGCAAACGAACGCTGGATGAGAAGTTCGCCGCAGCCAACCGCAACCTCAGAAAGAGCAAATAGACCGAAACATTGCATTGCAACACACCCGATTGCAGTGCAATGACGCCCTCCTCTTTCTGCTATTCAATTCAGGTCACTTCCCACCAAGTGCCAATCGGCGCCAGGAGTGACCAGCATGTCCAGCCAATCCTCACTTTTCGTTGAAGCGCCTCAACTGCAGGTAGACCGTCACATCATGCGGCGTGACGAGGTGGAGCGAAAAACCGGCTTCAAGCGTGCGCACATCTACAACTTGATGAAAGAAGGGAAATTCCCTCAGGCTAAACGCATTGGATTACGGGCAGTCGGCTGGGACTCGCTGGAAATCGAGCAGTGGGTCGCGCAACGCTTAGACCAGCTGGTCTGATGTGATGCGTGTGGTATCGGTGGTTTCCACTAAAGGTGGGGTAGGCAAAACTACAGTAGCTGCCAACCTCGGTGGTCTGCTGGCGGATGCTGGTCTGCGCGTCCTGTTGCTCGATCTAGATAGCCAACCCACCCTCTCCAGCTATTACGCCTTGAGCCAGAAGGCTGAGGCAGGTGCGTACGAATTCATCGCACTCAACCTAACAACTCCTGCACAGATTGTTTCCAAGACAGTGATCGCAGGGCTCGACCTGATCCTCTCCAACGACGATCAAGGCCGACTGAGCACCTTGCTGCTTCACGCTCCTGACGGGCGATTGCGTCTGCGCAATTTGCTCGGCAATTTCCGTCCCAACTATGACGTGCTTTTGATCGACACCCAGGGCGCACGTAGCGTGCTGCTGGAGATGGCCATTCTGGCCTCCGATCGCGCCCTCTCTCCGATTACACCGGAAATGCTTGCCGCTCGCGAACTGCGTCGCGGCACGATGAAGCTGATGAGTGAGCTCGAACCGTTCCGCCACCTCGGCATTACGCCGCCCCCTTTGCGACTGTTGCTGAACCAGGTGAATAGCATTCGAGTGGACACACGGATGATCATCCTCGGCCTGCGCGAGACTTTCGCCGAAGCTACCAATATCTCAGTTCTGGATACCGTAGTACCGGATCGAGTGGCGTATCTCAATGCCGCCTCCCTCGGCCTACCGGTCCACCGAATCGAGACACGCTGGTCATGTGGACGACGTTCACCCTCAGCGCTGGAAACCATGCAAGCGCTGGCCATCGAGTTGTTTCCGGAATGGCGCGAAACGATCTCTACGATGACTAGGTGCGCGGAGTCTCAATGAAACGAGTCACCCAGCTGGTATTTCTCACCCAGTCATTTTGTTTGACCAACATTGAGGCCAAACAGCGTTTGGCAAGGAGTTCTGTGATGCTGGATCAACTTCCCATCATCGTTCAGCCATCCGTTCGACCACACCATCCACTGAGCGAAGAGTACTGCACCGTGGTCTTTCGTCTGCAAGGTGGGCGCCCGGCCGTGGGCTGGCTCCTCGCAGAACTGTCCCGGCATGTCGAAGGTTCAGGGACTGCCGAGATCGTCAAGTTCGAGGTCGGTGACCATTTGTGCAACCGGCGTTAACTGAGGCTGTTCAAATGAAGAAGCTCAGCCGGGAGGAGATCACCGACAAGCTGCATGAGGGCCACTTCCCTCGGGGTCCAGAGCTAGAGCTGCTGTCCGATCCACTCACCGACACGCCCATGCTGGTCACTCTGGAGCAGTTGCGGCCCTACGAACACAACCCGCGCTTCATCCGTAATCCGCTGTATGGCGATATCAAGGCCTCGATCCGTGAACGCGGGCTGGATCAACCACCACCGATTACCCGCCGCCCGGGAGAAACCTGTTTCATCATCCGTAACGGCGGTAATACGCGCTTGGCGATTCTCGGCGAACTGTGGCAGGAAACCCACGACGAACGCTTCTTTCGCATTCATTGCCTGTTCCGACCTTGGGGTAATGAAATCAGCGCACTGCTCGGCCACCTGGTCGAAAGCGATCTGCACGGCCAGCTCACCTTCATCGAGCGAGCACTGGCTGTGGCCAAACTCAAAGCCATGCTCGAACAGGATGGAGCAGTGCTCTCGCAGCGCGAATTGGCACGACGCCTTGCCGCTGGAGGCTATCCGGTTTCGCAGTCGCATATCAGTCGGATGCTCGACACCCTCGAACACTTACTGCCCGCGATTCCACAAACCCTGTATGCCGGTTTGGGCAAGCCCCAGATCGAACGCCTGATAGGCCTACGTAGCCAGGCTGAACGAACCTGGAACCGTTATCCAACCGCCACCATTGCGTTCGCCGAATTTTGGCTCGAGACCCTGGGCGACTTCGATGCCGATCCCGAATCCTTCGATCTTGAGCAGATCCAGGATGAACTGCTCGAGCGCATGAGCCGTTTGCTCGGACATTCCTACCGCATGTTGGCCCTGGAGCTGAGCGACACCCAACGGGTCATCTCGACGCCTGGCGCTGTTGTCACCACTCCTCCGGAGAACAACGTTTCGCCGAGCGTTGATGAAGTCGAGGCAGGCCTGCCCTCCTCCGAGCCCCGTCCAAGATCAACCGAGAGTCTGATCGAACAAAGGATTGAGGAACTGCCAGCATCACCTGAAATGAATGTCGTATCAGCAGTCAACCCTCCGTCACGCGTCCAACAAATTCGTGAACAGATTGACCGCGAGACTTCCACCGATGCATCGCCCACCGTCGAAACCTGCACGATCGACGACATCTGGATCATCGCACCAGCACTCGATACCCCCGAACAACTGCGTTTAGCCATTGCCGGACTGGCGCGGGAAATGGCGGCCTATGCCGGACATCCCGAGAGCATCACCGACCAGCAGCATGGCTTGGGCTTCGCCCTCAACATCGAGCCACTTGATCTTGCAGTGCCTCGCGCGACCGGTGTTCACCTACTGCTCCTGGCCCTGCTGCGCGCTCAAGATGAAGTGAACTGGGAGGATCGCAAGCAACTGCCCTCAGCCCTGTTCGGACAGTTGTTGTTGGGGGTTTATCAACTTCCGTTGCCAGACCGTCCCGTCTTGGATGTAGGCCTCGAACGACTGCCCGACAGCTTGTTAATCAAACTGTATCGCCTGATCCGCCTGGCCCGCCGCCTGATCGACTTGACGCTTGCCCCTGAAGACGCCCCACCGAAGGAGCTAACATGAACCTGTCCTTCAACGTGCTCAATCAGGCCATGCTGACCCAAGTCCTACATGAGTTGCGCTTGGGTAACCTGCAGCGCTGCAAGGCACTTGGACTGGGTGAAGACGACATCTACCTGTTGCAATCCTTACCGCCAACGACCCTGTCACGCCTGGCCCATGCCACCGTACCCTGGGTAGAGGTCAAGATTGACTCGCCAGTGCTGCACCGATTGATCCAGCAAGCCGAACGTGACGAGCAGACCGAGCGCTTGATCAATCGAGCGCTCAAGCTCGGCGCCAGCAGCACCATCATGTACCAGTGCTTTGGCTTGGCGCATTCGGAAACCGCCCTGCGTCGACGTCTACTCAAGATAGAAACCCGTAAGGGTCGCCCGCAGAATTTGAGCGAAACGCAGGAACACGCGCTCTGGCAGCGTTGGTGCCAACTGCGGGTTCAGGACGGTACCGAGGATCAGCTCGACGCCATGATGATGCTTGCCGAAGAGCAACAAATCAGCTTGACCATCGTGTGGCAGCAGATCGACAAGTACAGCAACGGAACATGAACGCAGCCCCTCCCAGTCGCTGGCAGCGCGTCCTGCAGCAATGCACCCAGCAGCTGAGTGAACGCTGGCCCGTCCGCCCTACCACTGAACAACCCTCCAACCAGGCGCTGCAGGCGGGCTTTCTGTTCAGTGGCCAATCACATGAAGTCGTGCCACGTCGACTGCTGCTGGATAATCGTCTAACGCCATTGGAACGCAATGCTTGGCAGGTCTTTCGACTCATGCTGCACGGTCAGGGCGTGGTCACCCCGCGCTATGAGGATTTGCAGCCTTACCTGTCGAGCGTGCCCTACGGTGCTTCAGCCTCCCGTGAAACCATTGCTCGGGTGTTGACGATGCTCAGGCTGACGCGTTGGCTCAGTTTGGTGAGTCGCGGACGCGATCAGCTCAGCGGACGTCTCCAAGGTTCGCTGTATGTCCTGCACGATGAGCCGTTAACCCCCGCCGAAGCCATGGAACTGGATCAGGATTACCTGGCGCTGGTCGGACATGCCCTCGGTCATGCCACCAAGGCGGTGCGTATTGTCGCCCAGCACGTTGTAGAGGAAGTCCGCCAAGACACGAATATTGATCAGGATCAGTTACCGACGCGGCTCGACAGCTGGGGCGAACACTGGGCGCAGCGAGGATTGGATCAGGCAACCGATGCCACTCTGCACGATTCCGAACGGGGGGAAAATGCCCTCGTTCGGAATCGTGCAGGCCCTCGTTCGGATTCCGAACCGGGCCTGAACGCCAGCGTTTCCGGCACCGTTCGGAATCCGAACGCCGCCTGTACTGTATTAAAAGAAAGTATAAGTACTGTACCGCGCGCGACCCCAGCGGTGGATAACCTGCACTGGCCCGCGGTACTGCACCTGAGCCCAAACGAACGTAAGTCCGTCGCCGTGGCGCTGAACAAGCTCCAGCCCGCGGATCGGCAGGCGGTGCTCAACGAAGCGGGGGCACGCTGTGCGGCCGGTGGTATCCGCAAGCCAGCGGCCTATCTGATGGGACTAATACAGCGAGCACTGAAAGGCGACTTTCGTCCTTGGGTAGGTCAGGCAGAGTCGTCCCCTATTGCAGTACCGGCCCCACCGTCCACACCGGCCGCCTCGCGCCCCTCTCGACAACCGGGCGAACCTGCATCAGCCCTCGCCCAAGCGTGCCTGAATGAGCTACGCCAACTGCGCGGCAAACGCTCTGGAGGTCAGTAGATTTGATGCCAGTGGCATCAAATCCATGGAGTTCCACTCTACGAACACATCGAACCAAACCATGAAACTTTTAAGGAAAAGCCGGGACATCTCCGCCCGTGAACGTAGACGTCAGTGGATTTGATGCCACTGGCATCAAATCCACTGACGTCTCCATAGTTAACCCTCTTAAACCAAACCGAACAGACCGCATTCAGTTTTTTTGGCTGTCCTTGCCCCTCATATGTCGCAACGTTCCTGTCCAAGCGAATGCGAGGACAACACCGTGGCCGATCACTATCAACTCAACCTGGGTTCATTGCGCAGCAGCATCACCCTGACCCTGCACACCCACCACGCCGCCCGTATCTGGCAAGGTCGGGTCGCACGTGAAGGCGTCCACTCGATCATGGGCATGGCCGGCTACATCAGTGTCACCAACCTGATCAAACAAGCCGCGGCCCAGGACGATCCCTATGCCGACTGGGCCATCGTGCAACTCGAAGAAAAACTGATGCAGGCCAAGGCTGGGATGCTGGAACTGACCCAACAGCTGGACCGAATCAGACAGGACCTGCCGACACAGATCGACATGGGCGACAACCTCAACATCCACCCCGTCACCTTGCCGTTATACATCGGCAGCCAGCTCGGTTTTCTGGCGGTCTACCTGCTGACCAACTACGACACCCTGGTGCGTCGTACCCTATTGGCCCATCACACCGCCTTGATCGGCCGCGTCGACATGGAAGCCTGGATCGATGACGGCGCCCATCTGCTGCGCAGCCTATTCGGCCAGGCCCAGCGATATCGGCATGCCGGCGTCACACGCGATGACATGGCGGCGAACAACGCCCGTGCCATTGCGGCCATCGAGAAGATGGGTTTGCCCCCGATGGACATCCTGGAGGGTCATCGCCGCTCCCAGTTCGCGCCGCCAATCACTCGCCGTGGTTCGGTGGCAGTGGATGACGCTGACGCGTTGGCAGAGGAAGTCGGAGAGCCATCTGCGACAGTGGATGAGCCGGAGGACGAAGCATGAATCCCATGATCCCGATTCAACCAATGCCCTTCGAAGCGTTGACACCGGATGCCTATCGACAGCTCGAACACGCAGCCTCCCTAAAAGGCCTTTTAAAACCTTTTAAGGGTAAGGGGGAGTTGGAGCACCTGGCGCAGGTGGCGAGGGCAATCGAGGCGCAGTTACGTCACCTGATGGAGGCTGTTGTGCAGCAAGCCGGACAGCCCCCTTACTCACTGCTGGATATCCGATTGGTGCTGCAGAACACCAGCGCTGGCAGCACCTTTTTGCGTTGGCGCACCCGTGACTTTGCCCGTATGGGAGTCTCGGTCTGGGAACGCCAGGTCTGCAACAAAGCCTTGCCGCAGGTCGTACGCGAGGGATTGCACCATTTCGAATGCAATCGCATCGCACTGAACCTACAGATGAGTGTGGTGCATTCGCTCTACCGCCAGGCCACGACCTGCGCGATCAAAATGGACAGTGCCGAACGGCTGCTGCGCCAGTTCACAACCGCAGTGGAGATATCACGATGAGTACTTTTTTCGTCGGCGAAGGCAACATCGGCAGTCCGCCAGAGTTCCAGGAATTCGCCTCAGGCAATGACGAGCCACGGCGTTTGCTACGGCTGAATGTGTACTTCGACAACCCCGTGCCACGCGATGGCAGCTATGAAGATCGAGGTGGCTATTGGGCGCCGGTTGAGCTCTGGCACCGCGAGGCTGAACACTGGAGCACCCTGTACCAGAAAGGTATGCGTGTGCTGGTCGAAGGCCGCACCGTACGCGATGAGTGGGAGGACAGCGAAGACAATGCGCGGGTGACCTTCAAGATCGAGGCCCGTCGAGTCGGCATTCTGCCTCACCGGGTGCACAGCGTGGTCATGCGGGAACGATCCAGTGAACCCGCGGCATCTGCGACACACGTCGGGAAAAGTACAGAACAGGCCCGTTCACCAGCGTCGAAACCCAGAAAGCGCAGTGGGCAGCCGCCTGCGGACTGACAGACTTCAGGCATAAAAATTGCGCCTTTGCGCGAAGTTGCGGGCGTGTTACTTCGCGCTGCTCGTGAAGATCCACACTGCCGTCGCAACGGGTTAGCAGCCTCGGCCCATTCAAGCCTGCCCTCACCGACTAATATGAGGAACCTGCAATTCAGGTTTCTCATATCTCGCAACTGCTGTTTCCAACAACGCTGCTCCGAACTCAATCCGGAGCAGTTCTATGCGCCTCTTCCTCTGCGAAAAACCTTCCCAGGGTCGGGACATCGCCAAGGTACTCGGGGCCACTCGGCGTGGTGATGGTTGCCTGATCGGCACAGAGACAACCGTCACCTGGTGTATCGGCCACCTGCTGGAGACAGCATCGCCTGAAGCCTATGGCGAGCAATTCAAGAGTTGGTCGTTGGATCATCTACCGATCATCCCCGCGCAGTGGATGGTCGAGGTCAAACCCAAGACTGCGGCACAGTTCAACGTCATCAAGCGCCTGCTCAGTGAAGCCTCTGCTGTCGTCATCGCGACCGACGCCGATCGAGAAGGTGAAATGATTGCCCGCGAGCTACTGGAACTCTGCAAGTATCGAGGTCCCGTTCAACGACTTTGGTTGTCCGCACTCAACGAGGCGTCGATTCGCAAGGCACTGTCCTCACTGAAGTCTGGTCAGGAGACCTTCCTGTTTTACCACTCAGCCCTCGCCCGCAGCCGCGCCGATTGGCTGATCGGCATGAACCTGAGTCGTTTGTTTACCCTTCTTGGTCGGCGGGCGGGCTACGACGGTGTATTGTCGGTTGGACGCGTCCAGACACCCACTTTACGTCTGGTAGTCGATCGGGATCGTGCGATTGCCAGCTTCGTCTCGGTGCCCTACTGGGAAGTGGAGGTGCACCTGTCCTCAATGGGGCAACCATTCATCGCGTCGTGGTTACCACCCAGTTCAGGGCAGGACGAGGCAGGTCGTTGCCTGCAACAAGCGCTGGCCATTCAGGCGACCCAAGAGATTTCTAGCGGTAAGACCGCCACAGTACTCTCGCTGCAGACTGAGCGTTTCCGAGAACCTCCGCCCCTGCCCTTCGACCTGAGCACACTGCAAGAAGTCTGCTCGCGCAAGCTGGGACTCGGCGTTCAGGAAACCCTGAACATCGCCCAAGCCCTGTATGAAAACCACAAAGCCACCTCCTACCCACGCAGCGATTGCCGTTATTTGCCAGCGAGTATGTTCAATGAGGTACCCGCGGTATTCGATGCCCTGCTCAAAACGGATCCGGCGCTGCAGCCCACATTCGAAAGACTCGATCGATCACTGCACTCCCGCGTGTGGAACGATGCCAAGGTCACCGCGCACCACAGCATCATCCCCACCACCGAGCCGGCGAACCTGGCGCGGATGTCCGAACAAGAACGCCAAGTCTACGAACTGATTCGTAGCCACTACCTCGCGCAATTTCTTCCGCATCATGAGTTTGATCGAACTCAGGTCGAACTGAAGTGCGGCAAAGAGCGATTGACTGCTGTTGGCAAACAGATCCTGATCCAGGGCTGGAAAGGCTTGCTCTACGAAAGCACCGAGGAGGATGAGCCCAGTCAAAAGTCCCAAGTCTTACCCGTCCTGCGACAGGGTACTCAGTGCGCAGTGAACGACGTCGAACTCAAATCCATGCGCACCGCCGCTCCCAAACCTCTCACCGAAGGCGATCTGATCAAGGCGATGAAAAACGTGGCCAAGCTGGTCAACGACCCACGCCTGAAGCAGAAACTTCGGGACACCACCGGAATCGGTACCGAAGCCACGCGAGCCGGCATCATCAAGGGGTTGATTGATCGCGGCTATTTGCTGAAGAAAAAACGCGCCTTAATGGCCTCCGCAGCGGCCCATACTCTGATCGAGGCGGTACCCGCTGCAGTCGCGGATCCGGGTATGACCGCGATCTGGGAACAGGCTCTGGACGAAATCGAAGCGGGACGTCTGACCCTGGATGCGTTCGTCGCCAAGCAGGCGAACTGGATTGCACAATTGGTCGAACACTGTGGCGCACTCACCTTGGCGGTACCGGTCAAAGCCGGCCCGACCTGCCCCATTTGCAACGCCTCAATGCGCAGGCGAAAGGGGAAATCAGGGCCGTTCTGGTCATGCTCCCACTACCCCGACTGTAAGGGAACAGTGCCGATCAGAAAAGATACGCGTCGCTCATGACGCTTCACTGGAGATCGACATGAGTATTGGGGTGATCAGTGCATCATCAACGGCGGCTGATCCCTCTCTAAGTCGATAAAGTGTTGTCCGATTTCACGGGCCAAGGCAAAGAAAGTGACCGCGCCTTTATCCTGGCAACCATCGAACAATTGGCCGCTCATCTCGGCAGTAAGTAACCTCTTTCATCGTGCTCAATGTAGTGGCTTATGCGAGATCGCCCACTGGCTTGACGTGATCCCACCCTCTCTGCTGTAGTGTCTCAGGATCATCGCCAACGGCGACCCAAGACCGAATCGCTCCGGGCAGCTCGGTCGAACTCCTTGAGTTCGGAGCCTTCTCTTTCTGCGGAATTTCATTCCTGATTTGTGCTCGACCTGATCACGGTGGCGGATGACCACTGTTGCCTCTACCAGGCAATAGCGGTCATCCGCTTCAGCGATCGTATTCAGTTCCGGAGCCCACCGGGGAAACACTGGGCACCCTTTGTGCGCGGATGCGTGCCAGCATGTTCCGACCCGGGCCACGACAAGGGTCGGTTGGCGAAGCGTGACGCAGTGAGTAAAGTTTTGCGAGGAGTTTGTCGACTGCGTACGACCGTCAAAGGTGGCTTTTCTCTTCTTCGCCTGGCACCCCGCCAGGCCCACTCTTCACTTTCTTCAGTCCAGTGACTACCACTATATTCCGGCCATAAAAAATCGGGTGGCAGCGTCTTGACGCTCCCCTATGACAGGCTTATACAAAGGGCGTGGTTCGCTGTCGTTGACAGCCCAGCCCAGGTAGCCAGAACCTTCAAGGCTACGCCACGTTCGTGGTGGTTTACCCAAGTGCGATCAGCGTTCGGAAGCTCGCGCGGTTACCGCTTCAGCGGTAATGAATGCCCACTACCTCATGCCTGCGAATCACCACCGCAGACGCTCCTCTGCTGCACCGCTATTTCCCCAGACGCATCGTTTTGATCGTCATCGGCTTGCCGGTGGCGAGTCGTTCATCGCTCGCCTTCACCTTACCCACCCTGACGGAGGCTCACTTCCCCGTCAGGGGCTGTGCGTCGCCGTTTTCCCTTGAAACAGGAGAACCTCCATGACCCACGCCAACCACTCCCAAGAAGCGACCACTTACTTCAATCTGCACACCGTCGGTATCGGTTATCTCAACCGTGTTCGTGAAGTACAAGTCCGCCGCGGCCAGCCATTCATGGCTTGCGATATCGCCGCCCTGCACGGTGCCACCGATGCGGTGGAGTACACCCGTTTCGACTGCAAAGTCGCTGGGGGTGAAGCTGAACGCTTGATTCGTCTCTATATCGACGCCGTCAAAGCCGAGAAAAAGGTCTTGCTTTCGTTCCGTATCGGCGACCTGTGGATCGATCCGTTTCTCTACGAGAAAGGCGATAAACAAGGTCAACCGGGCGCCAGCCTGAAAGGTCGTTTGCTGTTCATCGACTGGATCAAGGTCAACGGCACGTTCGAATACAAAGCGCCCGCCAGGCACGAAGTAATAGCACCTGCTGAGCAAGCGCCAAACAGTGAGCCATCCCCATCATCGGCTGACACCGAAGCTGAGGAGACCGCAAACCCAACAGAGACTCGGGTCGAACCTGAATCTCCACCCACTCCCCGCACGGCCCGCCGTGATGCCACCCGTACCGTTCAGTCCGCCTGAACAGTCCACGATGTTCCTCATCAAGGCGCTCCGTCGAGCGCCTTTTCTTCAATCCGCACAGGAGAACCAACATGGAATCCTTCTGGCTTTGCGACGACTGCCTGTTCGCTACTGCTTACGAGGACTACAGCACGTTATCGCTCTATTACACGACGGATAAAATTGAGAAACGCATCGCCGGCATACATCGAGGACTGGTTCGGTTAATGCCCATCAGTGCCGACTTCGATCCCGAAACTGGCTGGGGAATAAAAGCCTTTTCCCCATTGCCCTGCGACGGTTGTGGTTCACACCTACACGGTCAACGCCACCGATTCACGCGGCTGTAAACAGCGCGCCATCTGCTGACGCCCGCAACTCTATATCCACCTCGGGGACACCACTCCCCTCGGGTGTGTACCCCTGATTGTTCCCTTCGGAGGTACCACCATGAGCACCCAACTCACACTGATCGAGACTTCGGATTTCGAGGCTGATCGTATCGTCCAAGAAAACCAGGTGATCGACGAAGCACTGCATATTCTGGATCGTCGGATGTTCGCCCGCGGCCCTAACCTGACGTCGCCTGACGCTGTGGCCTCATACGTAAAACTGCATCTTGTGCAACAAGAGCATGAAGTCTTCGGTGTGATATTTCTCGATGCCAAACACCGGGTGTTGGCGTTCGAAGTCCTCTTTCACGGCAGCATTGATGGCGCCAGCGTTTACCCCCGCCAAGTCGTCAAGCGTTCCCTCGCGCATAACGCTGCGGCCGCCATTTTTGTTCACAACCACCCTTCAGGTTGTACAGAACCCAGCCAGGCGGATCGCGTCTTGACCGCACGGTTGAAAGAGGCCTTGGCCTTGATCGAAGTGCGCGTACTGGATCACTTCATCGTGGGTGAAGGTCGTCCACTTTCCCTTGCCGAACTTGGTTGGCTTTAACCCTCACAGGCGTCTTCGGGCGCCTTGTTCATTTTCATTCTGGAGAACCCTCATGAACCCCACACACCAAGCTGCAGCCCTGCTGACAGCCTCAAACCCATTTGCTCGCGGTTACGACAACCTTCATATCGAACGGCTGCTACTGATCACCTACGAAGACGACTGCCCTCCCTGCTTTCGACACGTGCACAACTCACAAGCCCATCTGCCCGACAATGAGCTGCAACTGTTCGCCTGCCTGTTCAATGACGATTTCGCCGTGATCAGCGAAGGCCAATCCATTCCGGATGATTTGGATGAACGCTGTCAGTCCACCGGCCTGGTGCGCCAAGTGATCTACGCTGTGATGGGCGAAATGCTCAACGAGCCGTATCACGTCGCAGACCTGTACTCCCTGGAAGAGGCACAAGCCATGGTTCATGGCTTGAGCTTCGAAACGGGACACTACAGTCGAGCCTGGGAAATCAGTACCGCGCACCTTCCCGAAGAATCGATGCTTTATCTGGAGGAGTGGGTCAGTAACTTCGCTCTGCGGCAAACCGGCCTCTTGTTCGAACTTTTTACGCTGCCAGATTGCTGCGGTATCGGTTGCAAACTGATCGGAATGCCATGGACGGACGAGAACTTGTTGAACATTGAGGGCAATCGTTATTCGAGCTTGAGACAAGAACAACTCGACGCAGGCACACCGGAAGCCTTGGTCAACGTACTGTATCTGGCGGCGTTGACGGATGTGCGATTGTTGATCTTCGACCCCGACGCTGCCGTCTTGGATGGGCTCGCCATTTTCGATGAATAGCAACGTGTTCAGTGTTAACACGACCCACCTTGAATCAACTTTCTCACTGAATCGCTCCTTCACCTCATGTCAGGTTCTGCACTGAATCTGACATGAGGTTTCTTCCATGGAGCGTTTTTTCACGCCTGTCTGCCTGCTGGGTTTGTTGAGCGCCTGCACCGCGCAAATCCCCGACCCTTTGCCGACCAATCCAGAGATAGACAGTGGCTTCAATCGGGCCCAGCACTCGAGGGTCACAGCCGACGAAAGGCATCCGGCAGAACTTCGTTATGGCCGCTACACACTGGTCAGCACCGAGCCCACCATGGAACAACGCGATCTTCTTGCCCAAATTATTGACGTGAACATCCCATCCAGCCTGAGCCCTTCAGTGCAGGATGCGTTGCAGTATGTATTGCAACGCTCGGGCTATGCGCTCTGTCCTGTTTCCGCGTCGGTGAAGGTGCTGTTTACCCGCCCTCTGCCCGCAGCTCATTACCGGCTTGGCCCAATCCCGTTGCACAGCGCGCTGCAAGTGCTCGCTGGCCCCGCCTGGCAACTCACGACCGATGATGTCAGCCGTTCGGTCTGCTTCGAACAGAAAAAAACTGATGCCGGCATCGTGCTGATCACACCCGTCTCGCCCGATCAGTCGGAGTTACGCCCATGAAAGCCTCGACGTTTCAAACCCTCATCATTGGGCTGCTATGCCTAGTGGTCGCCGGCCTGAGTGGTGGTTTGTATAACCAGTATCAACGCGTGGCCGAACTGCAGAGCACGAACACTCAACACCTACAAACCCTGGACATCCTGCAACGTGATTCAAACGCCCTCAAGGATGCACAGGAGAAGCTGCAGTACGCGCTGAAAGACCTGAAGCAGATGGTCGATACCGGTGAGCAACAGGCCAATACCCTTGATCCGATGTTGGATCAGTGGGCGCAAGAGATACAGGAATTGCGCGATGGTCTGGCAGCCCGCGCCAACGCAGCAGACATAACAGCGCTACACGCACGCCTTGAGCTCGTCGAGCAGCAGCTTCTGGACCTCAGGACCCAGTCATCCCACCCACCGCTGACGTCTTCCGTAACCAAACCGAGAAAAGCCGCTCGCCCCAAGCCCGTCCCGCTCTCACCCCCGTTCTCGGTGTTGGGTGTCGAGTCCCGCGGGGGTGAGCGCTTTCTAGCGGTCGCACCTCATGACAGTCGCGCTCTCATGGATGTTCGACTGCTGCATAGCGGCGAGCATCTCGGAACTTGGCACCTGAAAGTGCTGGAGCCGAACTCAGCCATCTTCGCGGTGGCCGCTCAGTCAGATCAGACCGTGCTCCTCCCTTGAGAAGTGATCATGAACAGAGCGCTACTGCCCACCGTTGTCTGTCTCGCTTCGTTACTGGCCATGGGCGCTGCGATGGGCAACCCCGTCACGATACAGTCTCGGACCCAGGACACGCAGTCTGCTCCGCTGGGGCGCTCTGACTCTGAACAGGCGGCGAGCTGGGGGCTGACCGAGCAGGAGTGGACGCGCTTCGAACAGATCCAAGCCGGCCCGCGCGGGTTCTGGAGCCCGAACCTCGATCCGTTGACCGCACTCGGAGTCGAGGCCGAGACCGACCAAGAGCGCCAACGCTATGCCGAATTACAGGTAGCGCTGGAAGCCAAACGCGCCGAGCGCGAACTGGCCTACCAGAACGCTTACACCGCAGCCTGGGCCAAGCTGTTTCCCGGGCTGCTGCCGATCCAGGGCATGGCATCCCCATCCCCGACCAACTCAGCGGTCGCGCCGCGCCAAGCTCTGTTTGTCGAGGACCATTGCCCAGCGTGCACCGCCGAAGCGCAGCGTCTGCAAAACAGTGACACGGCGTTCGATATCTATCTGGTGGGCAGCCAAGGCCAGGATGAACGCATCCGTAGCTGGGCTCGGCAAGCGGACATCGATCCGGCAAGGGTCCAACGTCGGCAGATCACCCTGAACCATGACCGTGGTCGCTGGTTCAACCTGGGTGCCCCGGGGCCATTGCCTGCCACATTTCAACAGGTGAACGGACAATGGCAACGCCTCGACTGAGTGCTATTGCGCTCATGCTGACGATGCTCGCCGTCCAAGCTGACGAATTGCCGCCTCCTGCCTACCAACTGGCGGCGCATGACGCCGACATTCCTT
This sequence comes from Pseudomonas sp. BT76 TE3572, assembly GCF_050435365.1. Lineage (NCBI taxonomy): Bacteria > Pseudomonadati > Pseudomonadota > Gammaproteobacteria > Pseudomonadales > Pseudomonadaceae > Pseudomonas > Pseudomonas sp. BT76 TE3572. The sequence goes on along the minus strand of NZ_JBNDKE010000001.1, from coordinate 6,900,775 downwards.
CTACGGTGTTGTTCGCGATTGCCCTGCAGGAGAGTGGTATCCGCGTCCGTGGTCGCCTGCGGCCCTGGCCTTGGACCCTGAACATCGCCGGTAGCCCTTACCGCTTCGCCACTCGCCAGGCCGCCTGTCACGCCTTACTTAAGGCACTCGCCCGACATGACGCCAAGCGGGTCGATGTCGGTCTCGGGCAAACCAACCTGGGTTACCACGGACAACGCTTTTCCAGTCCCTGCGAAGCCCTTGATCCCTACCGAAATCTCGCGGTGACCGCCGAGCTGTTGCAGGAGCATCACGCTACCACCGGTGATTGGGTTTTGGCTGCCGGACGCTATCACCGCCCGGCGGGAGGAGCGCCAGCCGCACGTTACCGCGCAGGTTTTTCCCGGCAACTCGAACGACTGCTGATTGCCTTCAAACAGGACACACCACCATGAAGCAAATGCCACTTACATGCTACTTCATCTTGCTCTTGGCACCTTTCGCGCAGCCGGAGTTGACCGTAGCCGGGGATCAGCCTAGCGACTTCACCCGCCCCCATTTTCAGGTTGCCAGGCCGCTAATAAACAACAAGATCCAGCCTGATCGGGCCATGCATGCGGACCTGTCCACGGTTACCGATGAAGCCTGGATACTGCCCATCCGCAGCTCTCAGTTGAGCCCCGGCAAAATCACGCCTCGCGCCCTGAACATGCCGGGCTTGCGGCCATTTTTCCTGGTCGGTGAGGATCCCCAATCACTGGCTTGGTTGCGTCAACGCGCAGCTGAACTGCAGGAAATGGGCGCGGCCGGCCTCGCCGTCGAAGTGGCCGATACTGAAGTCCTAGCCCGGATTCGAGCAGCCGCTCCGGGCATCACCATCCTGCCGGTCAACGGCAACGACATCGCCACTCGCCTGCAGATAGAGCACTACCCCGTATTGATCACCGCCACATCACTGGAACAGTGAGTCCAAGCCATGGCCGACCATGCAATGGAGTCCAAGCTCCGGCCAGCGGTGGAGCTGTACACCGTGGCGATCTGCATCGCCGCCGCCGTGCTGTGTGTGTACTCGCCCTGGGCCGTGGCCCTGTCACCCGAGATCGGTCTGGTTGCAGCGTTGGCCTATGCCCTGTTTGGCCTGATTCGTCTGCGCCAAGCCTGGGAGGTGTTGCGCTATCGGCGCAATATCCGTCGGCTGCCCCGCTACGAACTGACCAGTCGCCAGATTCCGGTCAGCCGTAAGCGTTTGTTCATGGGTCGCGGCTTTCGCTGGACCCGCCTGCACACCCAGCGCTTGGTCGAGGCCCAGGATCCGGCGGTCGCCCACTATGTCGACCAACCGACCAGCTACCGCTTGGCCCGTGGTCTCGAACGGCGCCTGGAGCATGCACCATTTCCACTCTCGATACTGGCCCGTGTCACGGCCTGGGACAGTGCCTTCAATCCGATGCGCCCTTTGCCCCCGGTCGGTGGGTCGCCGCTGTTGCATGGGGTCGAGCCCGATGAAACGGAAATCAGTCTGCCGCTGGGCGAACGGGTCGGACATACCCTGGTGCTGGGCACGACCCGTGTCGGCAAGACCCGGCTCGCCGAGGTGTATATCACCCAGGACATTCATCGCATCGAACACGAGGTAGTCATCGTCTTCGATCCGAAGGGCGACGCTGACTTGCTCAAGCGCATGTACGTCGAAGCCAAACGGGCCGGTCGAGAAAAGGAATTTTATATCTTCCATCTGGGCTGGCCAGAGATCTCCGCTCGCTACAACGCCGTGGGACGTTTCGGACGCATTTCTGAGGTGGCGTCTCGCATTGCCGGTCAGCTCAGCGGTGAAGGCAACTCCGCGGCATTTCGCGAGTTTGCCTGGCGCTTCGTCAACATCATTGCCCGCGCTCTGATCGAACTGGGCCGACGTCCGGACTACCTGCAGATTCAGCGACATGTGGTGAACATCGACGCACTATTCATCGAGTACGCCCAGCAGTTCTTTGCCAAGACCGACCCAAAAGCGTGGGAAGTGATTGTCCAGCTTGAAGGCAAGCTCACCGAGAAGAACATTCCCCGGCATATGGTCGGGCGCGAAAAGCGCGTGGTGGCCATCGAGCAGTACCTGGCGGTGAAACGGGTATTTGATCCGGTACTGGACGGACTGCGTTCGGCGGTACGCTACGACCGTACTTACTTCGACAAAATCGTGGCTTCGCTACTGCCGCTGCTGGAGAAACTCACCACCGGCAAGACCGCACAGTTACTGGCCCCCAACTACACCGATTTAGATGACCCGCGGCCAATCTTCGACTGGATGCAGATCATCCGAAAACGCGGCATCGTCTACGTCGGCCTAGATGCACTGACCGACGCCGAAGTGGCCGCCGCTGTGGGCAACTCCATGTTCGCCGATTTGGTCTCGGTCGCCGGCCACATCTACAAACATGGCATCGACCATGGCCTGCCCGCATCGGGCAGGAGCAGTGTCAAGTTACCGATCAACCTGCACGCCGACGAGTTCAACGAGTTGATGGGCGATGAATTCATCCCGCTGATCAATAAGGGTGGCGGTGCCGGTATCCAGGTAACCGCCTACACCCAGACCCTCAGCGATATCGAAGCACGTATCGGCAACCGCGCCAAAGCTGGCCAGGTTATTGGCAACTTCAACACCCTGCAGATGCTGCGGGTGCGCGAAACCGCCACTGCGGAACTGCTCACCCAGCAATTGCCCAAGGTAAACGTGCTGACCAAAACCCTGGTGTCGGGGGCGACTGACACCTCCGATCCTGAAGCCAATACAGACTTCACTTCGTCCTTGCAGGACCGCGTCAGCAGCACCAGCGTGCCGTTGATCGAGCCTGCTCATATCGTCAGTTTACCCAAGGGACAAATGTTCTCTTTCCAGGCCGGTGGCCAGCTTTGGAAAGTCCGTATGCCGTTACCCAAACCCTCCAACGATGATGCCATGCCCAAGGACCTGCAGGAGCTCACCCAACGGATGCGAGCGGCTTACAACGAGCAGGCGGGGCAATGGTGGAGCGCAAGCGGTGGTGGGCCAACAATTGACTTCGATTTAGAACAGGTGGGGTAACCCGCCCCCGCCACCGATTTTTATTCAATAGAAAACTATCCAAAAGGCATCGTGACCACATCACCTCTGCAGCGCACAATGGAGTGAACGATGACGACTTCCGCTCAGAACACGCCGCCACAACCGATCCAGCATCCGGGAATGATCGTCTCAGCCATCAACCTGGTCCTGCGCATCATCGGTGTACTGATCACCTCGTTGCTGTTCTCGATTCTGATTGAGTTCGCCGGCTTGCTGCTGTTCTGGGGTGATCAGGGCTGGCGGCATAGTCAGGCCATGCTGAGCAGCGAATTGGTCTGGCTGAGTGAGCACTTCAAATCTTCACTCATTCTCCAACAGCCCGGAAAAACGATTGGCCAGTGGCTGGAGCTCCTCAATCAGTGGCTGCTGGTCAAGACTGGCTTTGCGGATTTTGCCCGGCAGGCGCGAGTGTCGAACCAGGGCAACGGCTTCTGGAGCTGGACCAATCAACTCTACGTGAGTATTGAGGATTTCGTGCTGGCGGCGGTGTATGTGACCTTTACCTTCGTGGTGCGCCTTACCATTCTGGTCCTGGCCATCCCCCTGTTTCTGCTGGCCATGTTCACTGGTTTTGTCGATGGACTGATGCGCCGTGACCTACGAAAATTTGGCGCTGGGCGAGAGAGCAGTTTTGTCTACCATCGTGCTAAACGAGCCGTGATGCCACTGCTGATCGTGCCCTGGGTCATTTACCTGTCCCTGCCCTTTTCGCTCAATCCCACTGCCGTGTTTTTGCCTTGTGCGGTGATGCTCGGCATCACTACGGCAATCACGGCAACCACATTCAAGAAGTATCTCTGATTCGGAAAAACCAATCTTTCTTTTACATACCCCGATGCCAGGATAGTTATCCCGCGACCGAAAACTGACACATCACACGAATGTAAATAAAGCTGCTAGAGGTCGTCCTCGACTCCCACTATGGGTTAGAGCATCAGATGGAATGTAGGTTTCCAAGATTTGGGGAATATCAAGGATCTAACCACCAATTAAACTGGTGCAGGACTGGGTCAAGACTTGCACTCTGGATTTACTCACCGATAAAAAAGGGCCCTTACAGGCCCCTGATCATCAAACCGATCTTACTGAGTACGCCACGAGTCAACAACGTCTGCGCCAAACTCGGCTTTCCATTCCTTCAGTTGACGATGATTTCCTCCCTTGGTTTCGATCACCTCACCAGAGTTCGGATTTTTATAAATCTTCACTTCACGAGCCTTACGGACTGCCTTTACGGGGGTAGCTATTGGTGTCGAAGTACGACGGCCAGCTTCTGGATCCAGGATGCCAATGATGTTCTTCAAGCTGAAGCCGTACTCGCCAAGCAACGCACGTAGTTTGCTCTCAAATTCCATTTCTTTTTTCAGACCGGAGTCACTTTTCATCGACTCGAGCTCTGCGAGCTGTTCGGCCAGTTGTTGTTCAAGCTTACGAAATTCAGCCAAACGAGACATGCGAAACTTCCTTCGAGTTAGGGAAATGAGAAGTGAACGCCTCCATGCTAAGCGATGATTGACTCTTCGTCACCCATACGCGCTTTAAGCAGAAGTGAATCCACTCATTGCCTTATGAGCAACACATTACTAATGGGGAAGGATTGCTAGACTGGGCTCTCTTTTTCACCCAATCGATTGCTGGTGTAGGTGTGGGTAAACTTCTTCCGCCCGCCTCCAAAAATGCGATACATCCCATCTCGCGTTTTATAATGAGTAATTCAAGCGCTAACTTGATGCTGGCTCCATCTCCACATGGACCAGCATCATGTCGAATACCGTCTTTCGTTGCTTTTTACTCCTTTCACTGACCATCGCTCATGGCAGCGGCTATGCCGCGTCGGCTCATGAGCAGGAACAGCTCAGCCTAGTCCAGCAGCAACTCGACATTATCGAACGCCTTGCGGAACGAGCTGAGGCAGCCAGCGCGTCTCAACTAGACGATCGCTATCGCTTCGACTACCCCCGCCTCTCCCAAGACATTCAGCATATCCGCCAAGGTGTGCAGGGCTATCTGTTCCCTTCCCGTGCGCAACCCCGCGATCCCATTGAACTGGTCGGTGATTATCGCTTCGACACTCCGCCTGCGGAGCCCTCGCCATGAGCATGACTGAGGCTCAGACCGCTGCCTTTCAAAACGCGTCCGGTTTCTCACCGCAGAGCAGTTCGACGCTCTGGCTGTCCCTGGTTCTCGTCCTGGTTTTGCTGTGGTGTGCCTGGGTGATGTGGACGGCTTACCGGGGTTGGGCGGCTGGCAGCGTGCGCTTCGGTGCGTTGGGCGGCAGCGCCGCCCGCGTCCTGCTCGTGTTGTTGGTTCTGATGTTCTTCACCCTTTCCTAATCCAGGAGATCGCCGTCATGTTCAAGTGCCTTGTCCCCCTGAAAAACAACCTGCGTGATCGTACGAGCCAACGCTTGATCGGTCTGCTGCTGGTGCTCGGCCCAAGCCTGGCTTTAGCCGAGCTCCCCACCATGGAAGCCCCCTCGCGCGGCGAAGGCTCCGGGTTGATCGAGACGATCAAAAACTACGCCTACGACGGCGGTATCCTGCTCGGCCTGCTGATCGCCCTGCTCGCGTTTCTCGGCGTGGCCTGGCATTCCCTGACCGTCTATGCCGACGTGCAGAACCAGCGCAAGACCTGGAAGGACTTGGGTGCGGTGGTCGGTATCGGTGCTCTGTTGGTGGTGATCATCATCTGGTTCCTGACCAAGGCTGCCGCGATTCTGTGAGGTCGGCATGAACGACAAAATCGAACGCCTTGCCGACGGCACCTTGGTCTTTCTGCCAGAGCGACTCAATCGTGATCCCGCCGTATTGCGCGGTTTAACCAATGATGAGATGTGGGTAGCGCTCGGCACCGGCGCCGTCATTGGCCTGCTGCTGGGCGTTCCTCTGGCGATCGCCACCGCCTCCATTGCCGTGGCGCCGACCAGCATGATCGCAAGCATGGCGGTGGTGTTATTTGCCGGTGGCACACTACTGCGTCTGGCCAAACGGGCTCGCCCCGAGACCTGGTTGTACCGCAAGCTCGAATGGATACTCGCCAGCCGTTGGCGCCTGGGGCGCGGAAGTTTGATTCTCCACTCTGGCGCCTGGACGGTTCGCCGTTCGCATCGACTGCGCCCTGCCCTGTCCCGGTGGCAACCATGAGTCGTTTTCGGAATAAGGTGGACGCCCAACAGGCCCATATCTTCAGCCTGCGTCTGGCGGTAATAATCCTTGCCCTGGTCTGTGCCGGGCTCTGGTACGGCTGGCGCTCGGCACCGACCGATCTGACCGTGCATGTACCACCGGATCTGCGCTCGGGCAGCACTCGCAAGTGGTGGGATATCCCCTCAGAGAATGTGTATGCCTTTGCCCTGTACATCTTTGGTCAGCTCAACCGCTGGCCCTCAGATGGAGAACAGGACTATCGCCGCGCCATCTATGGCTTACAGTCCTACCTGACACCCTCCTGCAAGGCCTTCCTTGACGGTGATTATGAGTACCGCAAGGCCGCCGGCGAACTGCGTCAGCGAGTTCGTGGCGTCTACGAAATTCTGGGTCGAGGCTACAGCGAGGATCCTGAACTCCGGGTCAAGCAACTCGACCGTGACAGCTGGCTGGTCAAGCTCGACCTCAACGCCGATGAGTATTACGCCGCTGAACCGGTGAAACGGGTGGTGGTGCGCTATCCATTGCGCGTGGTGCGTTTCGACCTGGACCCCGAACGCAATAAGTGGGGGCTGGCACTGGATTGTTATCAGGGCACGCCGCAAAAAATCTCCCTGCCTGGAGGTGAGCCATGAAGCGGATGTCTACCCTGGGAGTGACAGTCGCACTGATGTTATGGGGAGTTGCAGCGCAGGCCGTCGAGCTGATGCACTGGGAACGCCTTCCCCTTGCGGTCCCACTGGTGATCAATCAGGAGCGGGTGGTCTTTGTCGATGAGGCTGTTCGCGTCGGCGTGCCCTCAATCCTGACGGGCAAGCTGCGCGTGCAATCAACCGGCGGCACGCTGTACCTGCGCGCATCGGAAGCCATTGCCCCGACCCGACTGCAACTGCAATCGGTCGCGACGGGCGAGATCATCCTGCTGGATATCGCGGCCACGCCTGGTGATCAACCGTTGGAGCCCGTGCGTATTCTCAAGAATGCTCAGGTGCAGGCTACCGAGGCTGAGTCGAGCACCGTCCCTGTTCCAGAACGTACACCGATCCCGGTCGCTTTGACGCGCTACGCCGCGCAAAGCCTGTACGCGCCGCTGCGCACCGTGGAGTCCCTGCCCGGCATACGCCACGTACCGCTCAAGCTGCGCACCGAACTGCCGACCCTGCTGCCGACCGAAAACGTGTCCAGCACACCCATCGCCGCCTGGCGACTCGGTGATTACTGGGTGACGGCGGTGAAATTGCGCAATCGTGGTTCAGAGACGGTGCAACTCGATCCGCGCCGACTGCAGGCCAAGCTATTCGCCGCGACCTTCCAACATGCTGTCCTCGGGCCGGTCGGCAGTCCTGAAGACACCACGATCACCTACCTCGTCACTCGTGGTGCCGGCCTCGAGCAAGCCGTGCTGCTCCTGCCTATTGCGCGAGGTGCTGACGATGAAAGCTAACGCCTTGCTCAAATGGCTGGTACCGGCTGCGCTGCTGGGCGTGGTGCTGATCATCCTGAAAACCTGGGTCCCGGGTGGCAGCACACCTACTCCAGCGCACCCAGTTGATCAGGGCAATATTCAATTATCCGCCGAGCAAGCCAAGTCGCTCGGCATTGCGGGCGATACCCCAAGCGACACTGTCGCCACCCTGGTCGGCCAGGTGAAGGCCATGCGCAGCGACATGCTTGGTTTGAAGAAACACAATGACTCACTGCAGACGGAAAACAACCGCCTACGCGAGCGGGAAAACAGTGTCGATTCGCGTCTCCAGACCGCGCTTGGCAGTGTGACCCAGCAGGTCGACGAAGGCCGCCGCCAAGCCAACGAGGCCCGACTCAAAGCGGAACAAGACAGTCGTCAGGCTCGCGGCCTGCTGACGCAATTGCAGGAACAGTTGTCGGGGCTGGCTGGCAAAAGCAAGGACATGCCGATCGGATTGGGGCTTGAGCCGGGCGATGGGGCTCAATTCGAGGGGCAACACTCTGCCAATGATGCGCTGCAGTGGATTGAACCCTCGGATGCTCCGTCCACCAACGCCCGAGGCAAAACCAAGACCGCCTCCGCACTGAGTCTGCCTACTGCCTTCAACTCACTGGAAGGCTTGAACGATAACGCGATTGATCGCGGCCAGAAACAGCTACGTGCGGTCACCCAGGGTGAGCATGACCTCACGCGATCCGTTGATCGTACCGAAGGTGCGAAGCCGGTCTACACCATCCCCGAAAACGCTACGCTGATGGGCTCGGTCGCCATGACCGCGCTGATCGGCCGAGTCCCGGTGGACGGCACCGTGAATGATCCCTATCCCTTCAAGGTGCTGGTCGGCCCCGAGAACCTGACCGCCAACGGCATCGACCTGCCGGACGTCGCGGGGGCCGTAATGAGCGGCACGGCGTCCGGTGACTGGACCCTGTCTTGCGTACGCGGACAGGTCGAGTCAATCACCTTTGTGTTTATCGATGGCACCATCCGTACAGTGCCTCAGCCGAAGGCAGTAGCCACCCGCAATGCCTCCACCGCCCAGAGCTCGAGCACCGACAAGATCCGTGGTGGACTCGGTTACCTGTCCGATCCGTATGGCATTCCTTGCATTGCCGGCGAGCGTCGCTCGAACGCCCAGCAGTACCTCGGCAGCCAGAGTCTGATCACTGCAGCCGGCGCGGGTGTCGCCGCCTTGCTCGGGGATGAGCAGAACAACAGCAGCGTGATCAGTTCGGGCGGCAGTACGCTCGGGGTCACCAGCAGCAGTGGCAATAGCGCACTGAATTCAATTCTCAGTGGTGGGGTCAGCGACATCCGTGAGTGGGTCAACAAACTGTATGGCGAAGCCTTTGCTGCCGTGTACGTGCCACCTGCCGCACAGGTCGCCCTGCACCTCGACCATGAGATCACCATCGACTATGAGCCCAAGGGCCGGAGCGTTCGCCATGAAAAAGACCATGCCTCTCTGTCTGAATTGGATTAGCTTGCTCTGCCTGGTCTTGGCGGGGTGCTCCACCGACAAAGAGACGCTGCTGCCCCATGGTGAGCAAACCATGCTGGACATCTGGAACGGCGCGGGTTCGCAAGGCACTCAGCAGCAACTGCTGGATGCTCGGCAGCAGTTACGCCGCCCGCTGGCTCAGGCAGACTTCTCCGCTTCTCTCCAGGAACCGTACACGCGCACAGAGACGAACGAGATCCACAATTTGTTCCCTCGCCTGCCCAATCCCGATCTGGTGCTGTACGTGTATCCGCATTTGAGTGGCACCGAGCAGGCACCGATCCCGGGGTACTCGACCGTCTTTCCGTTTTACCAACGGGTGCAGTACGCATTGCCTGGTGAACGTCAGGAAGACTTGTAGTGCGTACCAGCGATGCGGGCAACCGCACTGCCACGTGGAAAGCCTGGCGCAACCCATTGCGCCCGCGCGCGACCTTGGCCGATGAAGCTGCACTCTACGCGCACAACCCCAGCTTCACCGATCACCTGCCGTGGGTCGAGTACCTCGACAGCGAGCAGTGTTTTCTGCTCGATGACAATCGCTCGGTGGGTGCGGTGTTCGAGCTACTACCCATCGGCACCGAAGGGCGTGAACCCGATTGGTTGATGGCCGCCCGCGATGCCCTCGAGGATGCCCTGCAGGACAGCTTTGACGAGCTGGATCAAGCGCCTTGGGTGGCGCAGTTTTTCTGCCAAGACGACAACGACTTCACCCCCTACCTGACCCGGTTCACCGATTATGTGCACGACCGCGCACGAGGCACGATCTTCACCAGAGCGTACCTGGAACTCACTCGTCGTCATCTGCAGGCCATCGCCAAGCCCGGTGGTCTGTTTGAGGATAAGGTGGTGACGCGCCTGCCCTGGCGTGGCAACAACCGCCGGGTGCGCCTGGTGGTTTATCGCTGGCTCGGGTCTGGCGATGAGGAGACGGGACTCAGCCCGGTGCAATCCCTGCAACAGGCTTGCGAACGTATCGGTGCTTCGTTGCAGGCGTGCGGGGTGCAATCGACGCGAGTCGATGGCCGCAGTCTGTATGCCTGGCTGCTGCCCTGGTTCAATCCGGCCCCCAAACTTAGCGATGAAAAGCCTGAGGACTTCTACCGCCGCGTGGCCTATCCGGAATCGGGCGATGGTGAGTCGCTGGAACTGCCCTTCGATCATGACTTCGCCGAGCGGCTATTTTTCAATGAGCCGCATTCGGATGTGCATCGCGGACTCTGGTATTTCGATGAGCAGCCCCACCGCGTGATGGTAGTGGACAAACTGCGGCGGGCACCCTTGATTGGCCAACTCACTGGCGAAACCCGCAAGGGTGACGCGGTGAATGCCCTGTTCGACCAGTTACCCGAAGGTACGGTGATGAGCCTGACCCTGGTGGTCAAACCGCAGGATGTGCTCGAAGAGCAGTTGAACCGACTGGCGCGCAAAGCCATCGGTGAAAACCTGGCCTCGACCCAGACCCGCCAGGATGTCGAAGAGGCTCGCGCGATCATCGGCCGCCAGCACAAGCTGTACCGTGGCACCCTGGCGTTCTACGTGCGCGGTCACGATGAACAGCAGTTGCACCAGCGCTCGGTCAGCCTGGCCAGCGCGCTGCTGGGTGCGGGGCTGCAACCAGTACGTGAAGGCGACGAGGTCGCCGCCTGCAACAGCTACCTGCGCTGGTTGCCAATGGCGTACAACCCGGCCTGCGACACGCGCAACTGGTACACCCGCCTGATGTTCGCCCAGCACCTGGCGAATCTGGTTCCGGTGTGGGGCCGCAGTACCGGCACCGGCCACCCGGGCATCACCCTGTTCAATCGTGGTGGCTCACCGTTGAGTTTTGATCCGTTGTCACGTCTAGACCGGGCCATGAACGGCCATCTGCTGTTGTTCGGCCCCACCGGCGCCGGTAAGTCGGCCACCCTGGTCACCCTGCTGATGCAGGTCATGGCGGTGTACCGCCCTCGCCTGTTTATCGTCGAGGCCGGCAACTCATTCGGCTTGCAGGGAGACTACTTCGCGACACAGAGCCTGTCGGTCAACAAGATCCAATTGAAACCTGGCGCCTCGGTCAGTCTCGCCCCGTTCGCCGATGCTTGGCGCCTGGTCGAGCAGCCGGATCGGGTGGCGAGTCTGTCGATCGACGAGCTGGACGATGAGGCGGTAAGCAGTCGCGAAGACCAGCGCGATGTTCTCGGCGAATTGGAAATCACCTCCCGGCTGATGATCACCGGGGGCGAGGCCAAGGAAGAGGCGCGCCTGAGTCGAGCCGATCGCAGCTTGATCCGCGAGTGCATTCTCGATGCGGCGCAGACCTGTGTCGCGGCGGGTCGTCAGGTGCTGACCCGTGACGTGCGCGACGCCTTGCTGCGCGTCGCCGCCGACCCGCACTTGCCGGAGAAGCGTCGTGAGCGTGCCCAGGAAATGGGCGAGTCCATCGACCTGTTTTGCCAGGGTTTCGAGGGTGAACTGTTCGATCGTGAGGGCACGCCTTGGCCCGAGAGCGATGTGACCATTGTCGACCTGGCCACCTATGCTCGTGAAGGTTACGAAGCCCAGATGTCCATCAGCTACATCAGCCTGATGAACACCGTGAACAACCTCGCCGAGCGCGATCAGTATTTGGGCCGGCCGATCATCATGGTCACCGACGAGGGCCATATCATCACCAAAAACCCGCTGCTGGCGCCATTCGTGGTCAAGGGCACGAAGATGTGGCGCAAACTCGGTGCCTGGTTCTGGTTGGCGACGCAGAACCTTGCCGATTTCCCCACGGCCGCGCAGACCATGCTCAACATGATCGAATGGTGGATTTGTTTGAACATGCCGCCCGCGGAGATTGAGGAAATCGCACGATTCAAGAAGCTCACGCCGGCACAGAAAGCCTTGTTGCTCTCCGCCAGCAAGGAGCCGGGGAAATACACCGAAGGAGTGGTGCTGTCGAAAAAGCTCGAAACGCTGTTCCGGGCCGTGCCGCCCAGTCTTTACCTCGCACTGGCGATGACAGAGCCCGAGGAAAAAGCCGAGCGCTGGACACTGATGCAGGAGAATGGCTGCTCAGAGTTGGAAGCGGCTTACCGGGTAGCCGAACGGATCGATAGAGCGCGAGGCATAGAACCCACATAGGGGAATCTATTCAGGTAACGCGCTCTAGAGCGAGGGATAGGTTATTGCGATGCGCCTCGAAGCCGCTGCTGAATCCGCAACAAGAATCCGGCTTCAAAAGCATCTTGACAGTCACCGACAGGAAAGGTCTTGCGTGTTTGCGCCAGCTCCCACCACAGTGGAATCTCACCGGGCGTATCAAGCCAAACCTGGGCGCATTGCACGCCACGTTCGATCATCGGAGCAAATTCGTTGCCCCAAGGTGTCAGAAGACTTGGGCAACCATCCGCCGCAGGAATTGAAATGTAGTTTTCGTCCATACACACCCTAGATGTCTGATTTTATTGTTAGACGCTGGACCCAGCCTCGAAATCATAACGTAACCAAATGAACGCTCGATAACAGACATGAGCATCAAATGGCCTAGATCAATACCAATGTAGACTATATCCCGTGGATTGAGAGTCCCTCAAGGCGCAATTTGCGCGCATGACTCAAGACTACGAACAGCTGCGTCTGCAACTGGCGGAAAACATCCGCTGGATGCGACGTATAAAGAACCTTACCCAAGAGCAGTTGGCGCTCATGGCCGAGGTCGATCGTACCTACGTCAGTCAAATCGAACGATGCACGGGCAACCCGTCGCTGATGGTCCTGTGCAAGCTCGCCAATATCCTTGAGGTTACGACGGATCAGCTACTCACCGAGCCAGACGCCCTTCGCCGTGTGCTGGACATCGAATAGCCACCTCGTCGCCCTGAAAATCCTTGTAAACCGACAACGTCAGCTTCAGCTTTATCACTGACGGTGTAGGTTCAATCATTGAACGTGTCCAGGCCATTAGCCCAAAGAGCCTGGATCATGCCTGTCGTATGCCCATCAATTGCGCCCCAGAAGCTACGACCTTTGGCGCTGAGCCTCCTGCTGGCGTGCGGGCCAAGCGTGGCGCTGGACACCGGCAGCATCACGTCCTCGGTGTTGTCGCCAAATTGCCTCGCCTACAGGGTCGTCGGCATTTGTTTCTGGCTGCTCTGCACGCCCTTCGGCTGCAAAGTCAAAACCTCGACCAAGGTGCGTCATTTTATTCCTGAGCTGGTGGTCTCGAGCTACGCCACTACGGGCAATAATCCATGGTCCGAGATGGCCACCCTCTCCTCTCCCATTGGCGGTGCGGAAGGTGGCGGCAACCTGATCACGCCGAACAGCCACCGCGACAACCTGCCTCGCTTCAAAAACGTTGATGGCATCGGTCATCCAGGTGGCTGGGCCGCCACTCAACTGGCCTCGCATTCCGGCTACGCCTGCGCCAGCGGCGCTACTGCGTTCATGCCCTACTACCTGAGCACCCTGGACTCGCTGGCCTGGCGCCATGGCATACCGGAAAGTCTTTACCCCGAGTCGCTCATGCCGGGGATCCGTGAAATCGGTCGGCAGGCCTTGGGAAACATGTGGGGCAACGTCTATCCCCGGCAGGGTTTTCTGGTACAGCCCGACGATTTCAAGGCGGCCGCGGTGATGGCGCAACGGGCCGGCGATGTCATCACCCGTAACGGGCAACCACATGTGTACTTGCCGCTCACACCCGCACCAAGCGACGGCTACTGGCCGCCGGGTCCGATCGTTGAAAACGATGCTTCAACCCACAAATGGCAATTGCTCTACCCCCAGGTTCAGCCCACGTGCACCATCTTTCCCAGCGATCCGGTACAGAGCTCGGATGGCGGCTATGCCTGGTCGCTGTGGCGTCCCTATAGCTGCTGCAAACGTGAGGGGCAGACCTTTCTGTTCAGTATCGACTTCGAAGGCGGTGCATCATGAGCCGATTGCGCGCGCGACCATGGCGTGCCGTGAAGAGCCTGCTGCTCTGCGGACTGCTGACCATTGCCCTCCATGTCCACGCCACCGAGGACAATTACCGTCTGGGCACTCAAGGCGAAGTGCTCGACGACCGAGTGATGTACACCATCGGTGGCGGCTCGGCAGTCGGCTCACCGAGCTCGCTCTACCGACCCAGTGGTCTCGGTGTCGGCGGGTCCTGGCGAGCGAACATGATGTGCGGAAACATGAGCCTCACCAATACCCTGCAAAACCAGCTGAACGGTGCCACCGAAGGTTTCCAGCAGATCATGGGCAGCGTTGTGCAGAACGCGACCCAAGCGGTGATGTCGCTGCCAGCGTTGATCATCCAGCGCGCCAACCCCGGCCTTTATGAATTGTTGAGCAACGGGGTGATGCAGGGGCGTATCGACTTCGATCGCTCCAAACTGACCTGTCAAGCCATGGCCGAGAAAATGGCGGACAAGGTCGGCCAAGCCGGCTGGGGTGCGCTGGCCAAGAACCAGGAGATGCAGGGCAATCTGGAGCAAACCGGCGGTGATGCGGTGGCCGCGGTGAAAAACACCGAGGCCCATAACGGCAACAACGGGGTGTCCTGGGTCGGCGGCCAGAAGGCTGGAGGTAGCGGGCAGACACCCATCCGGGTGACCTCCGACGTAGTGCGAGCAGGCTACAATCTGCTGCATAACCGGACGGTGGATGACAGTGCCTCGATCAGTAGCAGCGATTGCCTGGGTGGGGCCATTTGCCAGACCTGGAGCTCGCCCCAGGAGGAATCCGAATGGGCCGTTCGCGTATTGGGCGAGAACGAAGTCGCGACCTGCGACACCTGCGAAACCCTGCGGGCGACCGCTGGCAGCGGATTGACGCCGCTGATCCAGGAGGCTTACAGCGAACGCCTCAAGGCTCTGCAAGGGTTGCTGTCGGGTTCACTGCCGCCTACCCCTGACAATCTGGCTAAAGCCTCGAGCCCAATACTGCCAGTGACCCGTGGCGTGATCGAAGCCTTGCGCGACGATCCCGAACAGGATCTGTTGGCACGGCGCCTGGCCAGTGAGACGGCCTTGTCCAGTGTGCTCGACAAAGCGTTGCTGCTACTGCGCACCCTGCTGGCGGGCAGTCACGAACCGAACATCGCCTCCGCCGAGCCGGCCCAAACTGCCTTGACGAAAAACATCGACGCTCTGGAGCGCGAAATACGCCTGTTGCAGACCGAACTGCAGGTCCGGCAGATGCTGGCCACCAATACCGCCAGCCTGGTGCTCGATCGGCATGTCGGTGGTGCCGATGCTTCACGCACCGTCGAGCAAGGCGACCCCGAGCCCGGTCGACTCAATGATGCTGACGCCAGGCGCAAGTGAGCCATGAAACGCTCACCGCTATTCACTTTGTTTTCGGGTCTGGGGATTGCCGCGGTGATGATCCTGACCGCCGCACTGGTTGCCTGGATCGGCCGCACTGCGCTGGGTAGTTTCGAGGTCTGGCAGCAGGCATTCGAATCCGCACGACCTTATCTGCGGTGGTGGCGCGCCCTGCTCTACGCCGCTCTGTTTGCGCTCTGGTGGGATCTGCTTCGGCGCTGCCGCCATCGACCACAGGATCGACTGCGCGTACAACGCATCGGAGCATTAACGCTCGTGCTCTTTATCTGCGTCGAACTCACCCGACTGTGAGGTCACCACCATGCTCATGAGCACCAACAGCTACCTGGAGTTTTACCTCTCGCTGCTGGCCTGGATCATCAACAACGGCCTCTGGAGTGTCCTGTCCGACACCGGGCTATTCGCCGCGCCCTTTGGTGCAATCATCTTGCAGGAGTGGTTGTCGGCCCGTCAGCAAGGCGCGGATGAAGGCAACAAGGGACTGCTCTCGGTGCCGCGGATCGAGAACCGATTGTGGCTGTCCTACATCGTCGTGTTGTTCGGTTGCGCGCCAGTGTTTCCGTTGAGCCTCTCGTCAATGACGTTCGATGAGGCGGCGAGTCAGCGCTGCGGCGTGAGTGTGGCCCAACCGACGGAAACCGCCTGGGGGACGACCTTCAATACTATCGGCGAACGCTCCGCCAACGTACCGATCTGGTGGTTTTTGGTGCATGCCTTGAGCAAAGGTGTGACCGCCGCGGCCACCGCCTCCATCCCTTGCGCACCGGATATCCGGCAGATGCGCATGGAGATCGACAGTTCGCGCATCGACAGCCAGGTACTGCTGCAGGAAGTCGCCGACTTCACCCGCGACTGCTATGGCTATTCCCGTTCTCGGTTGTTCACCAACCGTCCGCAGTTGGACAAGGTACAAAGCCACGACGCGTCCTGGATCGGCTCAAGCTATTTTCTCGACACGTCCGGCTACTACGACACCGATCGGTCACGCACACCGCGAGTCAGTTGGCCGTATGACGACAGCCGCGATGTTTCCTTACCGCGAATGGAGAATGGCGCGGGCTACCCCACCTGCAAGCAGTGGTGGAGTGATAGCGGTGTTGGCTTGCGCGAGCGCTTGATCCAGCAGGTCGACCCCTCGCTGCTGACTCAACTGAAAGGTTGGTTGACTGGTCGTTCGAGCAACGAGATCGAGGATGCCACCCTGCGTGAGCTGGTCAGCCCGCGCCAGCAATCGATGTCCATGTCGCCCGGACAGGTGTACCAGGACTATGGCTCCAGTGCCCGCGGCGGCTCGATCAATCAGGGGCTCAATAACCTGGCCACCAACACTGGGTTGGCCCTCGGCTCCTTCAGCAACTTCCCGGCAATGAACGCGCTACGCGCCGCCTTGCCGATGGTGCAGGCTTTCCTGATCATGGGCGTCATCATCAGCTTGCCGCTGATTCTGTTGGTCAGTACCTACCAGTTGAAGACCGTCATGACGGTGACGTTTGCGCTGTTCACCTTGCACATGCTGAGCTTCTGGTGGGAACTAGCCCGCTGGGTCGACTCCAGCATGCTCGACACCTTGTACAACCAAGTTTCGACTTCTAATCAAGTGCTGTTATCGCTGCCCACATCCGGTTTTATGGATGGGACGGTCACGGCGCAGGTAATTGAGTATGTGATGGGGGCGATGTTCATCGTGCTGCCAATGGTTTTTCTAGCCGCCATGAGTTGGGCCGGATATAGCGTAGGTTCCATCGCAGAAGGCATGTTAGGAAAAGGGACACTCAGTGCCCAAAATGCGGGTTCGAAAGGAACTGATGCCCTGATATCTGCGGGTACTTCAATCAGAAAAAGCTAATGACAACCCAAGACTGCTAGTCCAGATCAGGCTGTCCCGGTGCACGATTGAGTTCGTACTCGCCATGAGGATCACCGAATGCCTTAGCACCGTAAAAGTCCTTTGAATCGTTGAGTCGACGATGGGCGATTACCCAATACAAAACCATTAGAGTCATCAACGACAGGAACGCCCAAAAACCTACAAGAAGCAATCCTCCGATCAATGCCAGCTTGGCAATCAGAAAGCTCCCGCGAACGAATAATTTACCCGCAGGCATACCTGACGTCACCGCACGTTCAGCCAGGCGGGACTCAAACGCTTTCATTTTGCGATAACCACGCTTTACCGACATGCCACAGGCGTACGCCCAGCGGTGGGAACGTGAATTCTGAACAGGGTTCTGAGTCGGCATGGTCTCGCCCTCTTCTGAGCGTTTTCATGGTTGAGACAGGAGTAACAGCCTACTACTGAAAACGGTCCGTGCCTGACCGTTTATCAGTTTTCCCAGCCGAAAAATCTTCACTGGAAGACAGAAGACAAGCCCCGTGAAACAGCATCTCTACAGTCATTGACCCATACAAATCGGCCGGCTAAATACAAGGTACGGATCGCTGTTATCGACAGCACCCCGCCCAGGTAGCCAGAACCTTAAAGGCTACGTCACTTCGATGATGGCTCTCCCCAAGTGCGATTAGCGTTCGGTAGCTCGCACGGTGACCGTTTCTACGGTGATGAACGCCTACTGCTCTCCTGAGCGCCTTTCGAGCTCTGCTCGTCAGGAAAATCCTCTTGATTTTCTTCAACCCACTGCGGGGAAATCTTTTCCCGCACGGGACAGGTTTCTTCGCGTTTTCAACGGAGACATACCATGCCCGACTCACTGACACCGGAAACACTGAACAGCCTTCGGTTGCCCATCGTGTTCACCCCTCGCGCGTGGCAACGCGCAGTCCTGCTCAAGCACTCCGATCACGCTGAGAAGCTGCAGGTCGATCGGTTGAGCCACGTGTTGCGCGCAGCCTTCGAAGCCCACCTGGCCTATCCACACAAACCTTATGTGCTGTTCGAGGTAATACACATTGAACCAACCGATTACTTAGACCACGACCCGTTGCTGCAATTGAGTCTGAGCCTACTCCAAGAACCGGGTCAGCCTGGCGCCTTGCTCATAGCGCTTGCAGGAGAACACCAGCGCTAAGCGCAATGGGCGGCGCCCACCTCCACATTCGGACGCCATGCAAGACCTGCATCAATCCAACCCATCACCCAAACGGGGATCCCTCCCCGACGGGCAAGGTGTTCCTCCGTTTTTCTCTCGAGGAAATTGCCATGCGCGATATCTACCAAGACGTGACAGACAAGATCGTTACCGCGTTAGACCAAGGCGTTGCACCCTGGATCAAACCCTGGTCCTCAAGTGGCTCAGTTGATATCGGTCATCAACCCTACCCCATCAATGCCATCACGCGGCGTCGCTATTCGGGGATCAATTTACCGTTGCTCTGGGCCGAGGCCAGGTTGCACGGGTTCACTCAAGATCGTTGGCTGACTTTCAATCAAGCCAAAAAAACTGGCGGGCACATTCGTAAGGGTGAGCACAGCACTCTGGCGGTGCTCTACAAGCCAATGGAGCGCGAGGAACAGACCGAGTCAGGCCAACCGGTCCTCGATGAGAACGGTCAACCCAAGGTCGCTCACTTTGGCATTCTCAGGACACATTTTCTGTTCAACATCGAGCAAACGGAGGGGCTCGAAATGCTCAATGACGCCCTGCTCGAGACGGAACAGAGTGATCCCTTCCAGCCCAACAGTGCTGCGGAAAATCTGCTGTTAAGTTCGGGTGCACAGATCGTTCATCGATCTGCCGACGAAGCCTTTTACCATCCGATCAGGGATCTCATCCAACTGCCGACAAAAGCACAATTTCACGATGACGGTGGTTACTACGCCACCGCACTGCATGAGCTGACGCACTGGACCGGGCATCACGCTCGGTTACAGCGCGAAGGCTTGACGTCAGTCTGTCCGTACGGCTCACCAGGCTACGCGTTTGAAGAGTTGATCGCCGAAATGGGTGCTGCGTTTTTATGTGCCTACACCGGCATACAGGGAGAGCTTCGGCACGAGGGCTACATCGACGCCTGGCTCGGCCTGCTCAAGGCTGACAAGCGTGCGATCTTTCGTGCCAGTGGCCAGGCCCGAAGCGCCTCGGAATATGTACTCAACCTGGATCAGCAACTGAAGCAAGCGGTCTTGGATGACTCGCTGTGCATGAACGATGGAGCTTAATCGTTACCTCACCGCCGCAATCGCTTCACAGGGCCCAACGCGAGTTGAGCCCTTTTTTCTGCGCCCGGAAAACACCATGCCGCGGGGCTCTGATGCAAAGAGTCAGGGATGGGCACACACCCGCAGCCTGTCATTCCGCATCCAGGTTCTGCGCCAGAAAATCCACCAGCTCGAGCGGACTTCGGCTATCGATTACCTTGTAGATCAGATCACGCTTACTGCGCGGCAACTTCTTGACCACGCTCTTCGCCGAGGCCCGGACGGCTTCGTCGGTCCCATGGATACGTGCCGCGAGCAGCAGCACGAGCGTGGCGTCAGTGAGGTTCATGGCAAGACCCAAAAAATATGCACCGCAGTGTACCGACTCTTGTCTTTGCCGTACTAGCCCCAACAAAACGATGCCTAGCAGTATCCATATTCCGATTGTCATGCAAAGGGACACGAGCCAAAAAGGACGGGTAAGGGTTGGAAGGGAATGGGGACTCAAGGGTAAGAGCTCTATCCGAAAAGGCTAAAAGGCCACTGACCCAGCCACTTCCCGGAGGTCACGATGCTCAACCTGTTTCGCCGCAAAAGGCAGAAGCCCCTTCCGCCAACGACCGTCAACATCGCCGAAGGTTACCTGCCCATCGAGTCGGCTCACAGCTTGTTAGCCGCGGAGCACCGCCGCCAGTTACTCGATCGCATCTGGCAGTACACCGCCCTCTTCCACACCCAATTCACCCAGCTCTACTTGCATCCGATTCATCGCTATGCCGAACTGGTCCAGCAACTCCCGGCCAGCGAAACGCACCACCATGCGTATCTCGGCGGTATGCTCGACCATGGACTGGAACTGGTAGCCTGTAGTTTGAAACTGCGTCAATCCTATCTGCTGCCCACCGGCGCCGCGCCTGAAGACCAAGCCGCCCAGACCGATGCCTGGTCGGCTGGAATCGCCTATGGCGCCCTTCTGCATGACATCGGCAAGATCGCCGTGGACCTGCTGGTCGAACGCCAGGATGGCCGTGTTTGGCATCCTTGGCAGGGCTCCCTGGATCAGCCCTACCGTTTTCGTTACCTCAAGGACCGTGACTACCACCTGCACGGCGCCGCCGCAGGCTTGCTCTACACCCAAATTCTCGACCGCCCAATCCTCGATTGGCTCAGTGGATTTCCGCCACTGTGGGTCAGTCTGCTGTATGTCCTGGCGGGCCAGTACGAACGTGCCGGCGTGCTCGGTGAGTTGGTGATGCAGGCCGACCGTGTTTCCACCGCACAGAACATCGGTGGTAACCCGAGCAAGGCGCTGCAAGCACCGATTCATTCGCTGCAACACCACTTGATCAGCGGACTGCGTCATCTGGTTCAACACGAGTTGAAACTCAACCAACCAGGTGCCGCGGGTTGGTTGACTCAAGACGCGCTGTGGCTGGTCAGCAAGACGGTCACCGACAAGCTGCGAGCCTATTTGCTGTCGCAATCAATTGAGGGCATTCCCTCGTCCAATATCGCCGTGTTCGACGAACTGCAATCGCACGGATTGGTCGAGTCCACCCTGGAAGGCAAAGCTATCTGGACTGCACTTGTCGCGCAGGGAAACTGGCAGCAGCGTTTTACCTTTCTGCGCCTTCAACCGGCGTTGATTTGGGGGAGCGAAATTCGGCCTGAGGCCTTCAGCGGAACGGTGGGCGTTATAGCTGATGACCACTCGAATGACGCTTCGGCATCACCACCGGCGCCGAAGATTGTGAGTACAGGATTGCGTCAGAGCTCTTCGCCGAGAGATCCCATGGCGATGGAAGATACCGACTGCCTCGGAACTCTGCTCAATATGTTCGACTTGGAGGAGCCAGAGGCCAGTGACTCGCCGTCAGAACGCCCGCCCGAGACCTCCCCCCTCCCATCGGATGACCCTGGCCAGGCATTCCTAAATTGGGTCAGAGAAGGCATCCAGAATCACAAGCTGATGATCAATGACAGCAAGGCTAAAATCCACACGGTGAGCGGTACTTTGTTTCTAGTAACACCGGGGCTTTTCCAACGTTATGTCCAGGAGTTTCCGGGCATCTCAATGGGGGCAGACTCTCAAGGTGAAGAATGGCGTTGGGTGCAGAAGCAGTTCGAAAAACTGAAGATCCACAAGAAGCGTGACAACGGTTTAAACATCTGGATATGCAACGTGCAAGGGCCCAGGAAGAAATCGACTTTGAAGGGGTACCTGATTGGGGAGTCGACGTTACTTTTACCATCGATACCACCAAACAACCCTTTCCTCGCGGTTGATGATGGCTAGCGACCTAGCATCGATAGCCCAGGTCCGACTGGTTTTTTGGGTATTGCTTTGGCAAGAAAACGTCCAAGATCCCTCTGTTTTTTGCCACTTACAATTCAGGCCTTCCGATTTTTCAGTCCATGACCTGCACTTCTCGGAACGTTTCGCTCTGCTCCAAAGCCGCGCTTCGGCGATCACCAAGATCAATCAAGGTATCAAATATGCGGAGCAATCCTTCAGCCTGGTCTTGGCGGAGAGGATAATGTTTATCAGCAAGCCGCTGGATCACAGCAACAATTGCCCCCCCGTGGCGAGCGCCCTGCCGTAGCTTGGTCTTTGACGATGGTCAGGACCAACCGCCAGTTACCTACACCGCTAGACTTACGTGCTACGTTTGATCACCATGCTCCATCGTTCGAGGGCCGGCTCCCGCTGACCCAAGGCGCGCGCCTTTGTCGCCCTCAAATTCATTCAAGAAATCTGTGCGAGTACCTATGTCCAGACGTCAAGCCGCAGCACCATTCCGCTACGAATTCGAAAAAAATGGCGCGTTTGGCGTCTTCAAGACTAATGGTTCCGTTCCTATTGAATACTTCATGACCTCCTTCAAGGTCGACGAACTGCCGTATCTCTCTTACGCAAAAGACGTCAATACCGAGCTCAATTTTGATTACTTAATCCAACGTGACATTGATGAAGACAGAGCGATCGCCGAGATAAGTCAATACCTCGCCGCAAAAGAGGGTGTAGTGCAGAAAGACATCGTCTTTCTCCCCCCGTTGCTGGTCGCCGTGGTCTCCGTTGATCATGATAATTGCTTGGATGACTACTACCCCGACTCCACATTTTCCGAGGACGCAGACTCGGTTGGCGAGCTCTACGTTCGCGAGTGGCCAGGTATTTTAAAGGTGACCAACTACGCGATGGCTCAAGAGCAGTCGCGTACATTCAGCTGTGCGGATGGGGATCATGAGGTCTCCGTGACGGTCGACAGTGCTAAAATTCAGGTCAACTTGACTCGTGATAATGTCAAAGGTGCACGATTAGTAGTCATTGATGGGCAGCATCGCTTGTTCGCTCTAAACACCTTGATGACTCACGACCGCTCGTTGATCGAGGGGCTGACACTGCCGATTTGTCTTGTGTATCCGCCTAATTCGATTGCACACAATTCAGACAGCCAACCTAAAGTACCCGAGGTGTTGCGCAATCTGTTTGTCGATGTTAACTCCACTGTGGAGCGTGTCAGCGGTCATTTCCTGACCCTCTTGTCGGAACAGACCCTCGGTTCGATTATCTGTCGCGAATTCTGCAAAGCTGTGCTCGAGCAGAAGCATAGTGAAGGCTTAGGTTTAATAGAATGGAACACGAAAAATCACAAGCAATCATTGGAAATTTCGCGCGAGCACACCCTGACCAGCATCGGCGTTATCAATAATGCATTCGAAGAAATTTTCAAAACCAAAAGTGGTGTTCGACTGCTCGCCGCCATACTGGGGATTGACAAGCGTGCTAGCGAATTCGACTTTGGCACAGATGAGTACGACGAAGAAAAGAGCGCGCCGGAGTATTTCCCTTGGCGTGACTTTTTGTCCCGCCATCGCGAGCGTTTAGTAGGACTAGTCAACGAGACAATCACCCCTTCACTCATCGAGATGTTCTTTAACACCACCTTCTTCTCGCGCTATTGCCAGGAATTCCAGGACTTTTTCGTTAATACAGAAGACGAGATACGCCGCGAACGACGCAGTGACCAGAACATTTTCTCCAATGTGAAGGACCATGTGCTGTTCAACGGCATGCTCATCAAGCCGGCGCAGGCCATGCATGCTCATGTACGTGCGGACTTGGGGCAATTGATTACTGGCATCATCCCCGACTTCTCGCGGAAGGCTATTTTTCAGAAAGCCATGATTGAGGCCTGGTCGCTGCTTTGCTCAAAGTTTGTGGCTCACGATATACCTGTGAACCGCGCCGCGCACTACATAAAACAGTTTGTTGAGCACTCATTTGCGGTCAAGGCAGGCCTGTTCGACGACCGACATCTGTATCTGCAAGATACAATTTTCAGTGGCTCTCGTATTAAGGTGACCAAGTCGGCCAAGCGCCAGATTGTCCGCTTGCTCCTATCCAATGGCGAGAAGGCAATTTGTGAAGATGCCAAGGAAAAAAGCGTGATCTCGGCGCTGGCCAAGGAGGAAGTCGGCAGCTTCATCAAGCAGATGCGCGACGATAAACGTAAGGTTTTCGAAAAATCCTACCGCACCAACTTTAGCTTGGCGGCAATCGATCGGGAACGGCTGCATGCCGCCGAACTGGACAAGTCGAGAGAAATGAAAGAGCTGGCAGGGGATTCATCCAAGACCACCTTCGATCGTCTGGTGGATGATCTCATTGCTGATAATCTCAAGGACTCGTTCGACGATTTAGCCCGCACCTTGAAATTTAAAGACTTCCTTTACTCGAAGAGTGAAGAGCTTGATGAAGAGCTCTAAGGACACCTACTTCGCCGTTGTCGAAGGGGACGCACTCGCCCCCGGCCCCCGCGAACTGCTGAGCGCGGCGGTGCTAGAATATGAGGAGTTCATCCTCGTAGGGGATAGTGAGCGCTTGTTGACCGATTTGTCGCAATACGTACATGCAACAATTGCGGCCCGCCCGATATGTGTCTTGGCATCCAGCAACGCCCTCCTGTTGACCGTTGAACATTTCCTTGACCATGCTTACCTACATGAAGACGCCAATCGCCGCTTTTTAAAAGTATGCCTTGATACGGGAAAGGTGGCGCTAGTACCTCAAGTACGCGATGCCAGTTTCAAGATTGACGCCAATCTGCACGTCTACTATGAGCCGGGTATGCAGGGATTGCATCCGGTAGTCAAAAGTGTCGTAGAAGCAGCTTGTGCGCAGCACAACGAGGTAACTAGATTGGTGTGCCGTTTACTTATTGGCTACAGCTTTCTGCCAGATCAGCAGCTGAAAAGCAAAAGCGCCGGCAGCGATCTCGATGCGCTACAGCTGCACGAGCTCCAAGCATTCCTTGGCCACCTTACTGGACTCGTGCCTATTTTTACGCTGCTCCAAGAAGAGCTGACAGACCTGATCACTCATTGCAACACCCTGTTGGCAGTTTGCCCCAGCAGCGCCTCAGATTTGGCGAACATCCAAGCGACGGCCGCGCTGCAAAATGGATTTCCCTGTATCTACAAAGTGATGTCGGTTTTGCACTACTTGGCCTATCAGCTCGCCATAGAGCGCAACCTGTTCAGCAAAGCTTTTATGCACATTTTTAGAGCATATGAGTGCTACACATCGGGAGCTCTGTTTCTTGACAATGCGACGATTCGCTTACATACAAAAAGCGGGACAAGCCTTGATTCGTATATGATCAACAACCAGCGTATCTTGGGTTTTACGCCCGTGTTTAAGGGTATAGGTACTTACTTCAACTTAGAACAGAACGCGGACTATTTGACCTGCAAGTTTTACATCGACCTGCGCAACAAATTTCATTACACCCATGGTGACGTCAAACCAAGTGCCAGTTTGGCGAATGAGTTTGCCCGCGCGGTCATCAGACAAATTCTCAAAATTGAAAAAGCCGCGAATCAGCAAAATTTTCTTTGGCACGATGTATATATGCAAACACGAAAGCACTTGATAAAGGACCCACAATGGGAAGTCCCCGCAGCCATTCGACGAGCGCTGCAAGCTCATCAACTGACCTCCTTCATGGTGCCTTGACGACAGTAACCGATGGCTTCGAGCAGGTTAAATGGGCGCAAAGCAATGGAGGTTAACGCACCTCCATTACAGGAGCTTACATACGATCATTCTTGTCTCAGCGCCGCGCCGCGCGGCATGATTTCTGCGACACTCACGTTCCGCTGCTTACACCCCACTGACCGACCTCCCGCTCATAGGCAAGCTGCAAGACCTACCGTCGTGGTATCCAACCTTGCGTGTATGTTAAAAATATGCAAAATAACGTACCTGCTGAGAAAAGACATGCGAACACATGACGACCTATATCCACTCCTTCCCCTGCGTCAGAGGCATTCAAGCCGGTAGGCCATGCTACATAGCGATGTGCCCGATGCGCCTCGTGCCGAAAATCTTCATTTTCAACGAGGAAAACGTGCCTGCGGATTTGCGCGCGCAGCGCACGCTGAACTTGGCTAGAGTTCCTGAGATTTCCGCATATTTGCTTGATAATCGCGATGACTACACCCTTTCTGCAATCACCGCTTCAGTTGATGGGGCAGTCCAATTTACCCCTGCTTCCGACACTGGATTGGGGCAAAGCATCGGCACGCTCACAATCCCCATGGAAGCTCCGATCCTGATCAACGACGGCCAGCATCGCCGCGCAGCCATCGAGCAAGCAATTCGTGAGAATCCAGAGCTTGGCCACGACAACATCCCAGTCCTTTTCTTTATTGATGAAGGGCTCAATCGCAGCCAGCAAATGTTCGCCGACCTCAACAAGCATGCCGTACGGCCGAGCAACTCAATCAGCACCCTGTACGACCACCGCGATCAGATTTCTGATCTGGCCAGGTATCTGGCAAAAAATGTAGACGTCTTTTCTAGGATGACTGAGCTGGAGAAGTCCAGTCTCTCCCCTCGCAGTTCCAAGCTCTTTACTCTCAGCGCCATCAAAAATGCGTCCCGTGTCCTCTTGAAAAAAGGGAAAGGTGATCTCATCGCGCAAAACGAGAGAGAGCTCGCAAAATCTTTCTGGGAAGAGGTATCTCTACAGATGCCCGATTGGATAAGGGCCAAAAACAAAGAGCTGTCGACGTCTGAGCTACGTGACAACTACATCCATGCCCACGGCGTGATGCTGCAAGCGATGGGACTCGTCGGTGCTGAGCTGATTATCCGCAAAGAATCCGAGTGGAAAAAAACCATCAGCCAACTGCGCACCATCGACTGGTCCAGAGCCAATCCTGAATGGGAAGGCCGGGCCATGGTTCACGGCCGGATCTCCAAAGCCACAACGAACGTTGCACTCACCGCCAGTCTCATCAAGAAGAAGCTTGGTGTCCCGCTGTCCACGGTTGAACGCGAGTTAGAAAACAGGTTTCCTCAAAAATGAGTAATGATCAATTTCTCTATCCATCACACGATGACTTCGTCCAAGAAGCGATCATTGCTGGTAGACCTTTAGCGGACGCTGTCCGCGAGCTTCAGAGCATTTACAAGGCAGATAATCGCCCTTGGGTGGTAGGGTTCAGCGGTGGTAAAGACTCCACCGTGATTCTCTCGCTCACATACTACGCGTTGAAGATGTTGCCGCCTGAGGAACGCCATAAGCATGTGTACGTGGTTTCCTCCGACACTCGAGTGGAAACCCCTGTAGTCGTCGACATGATCCGCCAGGTGCTTGATTCGGTGAACGCCCAGGCGATTCAGGATCAACTACCCATGACAGCACACTCTGTCACTCCTAAAGTCGGCGAGACGTTTTGGGCCAACCTGCTGGGCAAAGGCTACCCTGCCCCAACCAAAGCATTCCGCTGGTGTACTGAGCGGATGAAAATTGACCCTGTGAGCGAGTTTATCAAGGATAAGGTAGCTCGCTTCGGTGAAGTCGTGGTTGTGCTTGGCTCCAGGCGAGAAGAAAGCTCCACGCGTGCCCAGGTAATCACACGCCACAAAATCGATGGTTCTGCACTGGGTCGACACACGACATTGCACAATGCGTATACCTACATGCCCATTGAGCTTTGGCACGCTGATGATGTGTGGGAATACCTCATGAGCGCTGCAAGGCCTTGGGGTGGCTCTAACCGAGTACTGTTTGAGCTCTACAAAGACTCCAATGCTGGAGAGTGCCCGCTCGTCATCGATACCAATACACCATCGTGCGGAAACTCGCGTTTCGGATGCTGGACCTGCACTGTTGTGACACACGACAAAGCGATCGAAGGACTCGTAAACAGCGGAGAGGACTGGATGCTACCGCTGCTCCAGTTCCGCAACCAACTGCACGCCAGCTCGCTGCCCGAAAATAAGACAGAATTCCGTAACTACAAACGCCGTACCGGGAAAGTGACCTTCGCAAGAGGGGCTATCGATGACGACTCCAATACCGCCGCCAAGCACGTGCCTGGTCCGTACTGGATGAAATATCGTCGAGAGTGGCTGAAGCTACTTTTGGAAATTGAGAAGGGTATTCGTGAGACTGATCGCGAGATTGAGCTGATCGGCCGCGACGAGCTGCAAGTGATTCGCCAACAGTGGCTCAAGGATCCAAACGAACCGGACTGGATTGATTCGCTTCCTAAAATCTACGGAGAGGTTTACCCCGAAGATACAGTCGAGTGGATCAAAAATGATGCCGGCGCGTTTACTGAACCTGATGCGGCCATTCTCAACGCACTCGAGGCTGAGCGCGGCGTTCCAGCAGTGCTGATCATGAAACTCATCGATACAGAGTTGTCATTCTCAGGGCTTTCACGCCGAAAAGGCATTCTGGACGAGCTGCAGAAAGTCCTGGAGCAAGACTGGGGTGGATTGGACGAGGCGATGGAACGACGCGCCGTACCTAAAGTTACCGATACGTACAAGACTGCTTTCGAATCTCTGAAAGCCGACATAGATGGCTTGCTGCAATGATTATTGACTCTCTTTCAGTACTAGATTTCCGCGTGTTTAGCGGAGCCCACGACTTTGACCTGGTTCCGAAGATCAAAAGAGGCAAAAACGCGCCTATTGTTTTGTTTGGCGGCCTAAACGGCGGCGGCAAAACGACCATTCTGAGCGCGCTGAAGCTTGCCTTGTACGGCAAAGGCGTACTGGGCTCCGGCGCAACGGTTGCCGAGTACCATCAGTATCTTCGTGAATGCATACACAGAGCTCACAACAGCATCGCCAAGCCTACGCGATCGGCTGTCGAGCTGACTTTTCGCTATGCACAATATGGTGTTATTTCAAGCTATCAACTGACACGCGATTGGTTTGTTGACCATGCTGGCAAGGTAAAAGAAGGCCTGATCATTTCAAGGGACGGGCACCCTCTGACCGAGCTTTCCTATGATCAGGCACAAGCATTTCTCAACGAGCTGATCCCAATCGGCGTCTCTGAGCTGTTTTTCTTCGACGGCGAAAAAATCACGAGCCTTGCCGAAGAAACATCCGGAGATGCTTTGCGTGAATCGATCAACAAGCTTTTGGGCTTGGATCTCATCGATAGATTGCACTCCGACCTCTCCGTTATCATTAGAGGGCGCTCGATCAAAAAGGCTTCTGAAGATCGCAAGCAAAAAATTGTTGAAGCAGAACGGACATATAACGATCTGAACGAGCAACTGGCAGAAGTACGCGAAAAGCTTCTCCTCATGCGCGTGAATACTGTCGAGGCCAACAAGAACCTTGGCAACATCGAAGCGAGCATCAATGCACGCGGTGGCGCCTGGAGCGCCTCCAGGCAAGAGGAAACGGTCAACCTCGATGCATTGGTTAGCGACAAAAAAGCTATAGAGCACACCCTGCATGACATGCTCAGCGGCCTGCTACCTTTCGCTATAACTCAAAGTCTCAACGAGAAACTGCTAGCGCAAATAGACGCTGAGCAACGCGCGGAAAAAACACAGGTACTCTCCGAATACTTGCAACGTCAGCAGAGCAATTTTCTAGCAGAAGTCGAATCTGCCTTCGCTATGACAAAGGATCAGCTCCCTGCCCTTCAAGATATTTTTCTGAGGACATTCGGCTCAGAGGTCGCGAACAGCGCTGAACAACAAGCTCCAGTACACGAGCTCTCGGATACTCAACGATTCAGCATCACTCATCGCCTACAGAACGATGTTGGCTCGCTCCAACAGCGTGCTGCTGACTTAGTGATGACGCTTCAGGAAACCGATAGCCAGATCGAATCCGCCCGGGAAAATATCGCTAGGGCGCCCGACGAAAAAGTACTGACCCCACTGTTTAACAAACAAGGGCAGCTACAAGGACGGCTTTCCGCTCTTGAGGAGCAGAAATCGGTATTGGCTGAAGAGGCAAAGGCCCTCCTCGCACGTCTCTCGGTGGCTGCACGCCAGTTAGACGATCTCTACACCGAAATAGCGGAGTCCCAGGAAGAGGAGCGCCTGACCGGTCTTGCACAGAATGCCAAAGATGTATTGAAAGAGTTCTCTACTCGCGCTCGAATTGAAAAACTCAAAGAGCTCGAGTCGCAGTTTTACACCTCATTCAATGGCCTGGCTCGCAAAGAGGATCGGAATCTCAGCATTCAGATCGATCCAAACACCTTCGAGGTCGTACTGATCGACGATGAAGGCGTAATACTTCGTAAAGAAGAATTGTCAGCCGGCGAGAAGCAAATCTTTGCGATCTCGATCTTAGAAGCGCTGGCCCGCACTTCAGGGCGAAGCCTGCCAGTTGTGATCGACACACCACTGGGCCGACTGGACTCGGTTCATCGGAAAAAGCTCGTGGAAAATTATTTCCCTAAAACAAGTCACCAAGTCATCATTCTCTCGACGGATACGGAAATTGATTACGCCTTCTATGAAGGCCTACAGGGAAGTATTTCGCACTCTTATCATCTGGTATACAACCCAGAAACCCGGTCCACTCAAGCAGAGGAAGGCTATTTCTGGCGGTGGGCACAAAACGCATGAACGTATTTCCGCACAAATTTAAAATATCAGCCTCATCCACTGCAAAGCTGAAGTACCTAAAATCGAAGACAGGCCTGACGCCCAATATTTTGAGTAGATTTGCGATCGCGCTTGCACTCGCTGACGAGAATGGGCTTGGCAATGCAAGTGTGTCAGACCTGGATGGCCAGGAATTTAACGCCCCAACTCTATTTGGCGAGCACTTGGATATCTATGAAGCACTACTCAGGCAGTTCACGCATCAAAGTGCTCTAGAGTGGGATCCCGTCAGGCATGTCGCATCTCTCATCGAGGTAGGCTTGCATAAAATGGGACATGTACGCTCCCTGAAAGACGTAGCCTTGCTGATAGCAAGTAAATAAAAAGAGCCCACCTTCAGCGGTGGGCTCAACCATTAACGAGCCTATATGGCGTTAAGCTCAATTGAAAAACACTAAGACTACATTCTAACGTGTGCTTTCCGAATATCATTTATGATTCTGATTTTCTGACTATCGTGTTCAACCATTGATTTACACTTCGCCCAGCTAAATCTTTTCAAACTTTTTCCCTACGTCATTCCCACGTCACCGGCAAGCCCCACTGCACTCTGCAGTTTTGGAGCCGGAGGCCGGACCTTAGGCGCCCAGCGCCGTAATATCATCAATGATCGTGTGCTCGGCCTGCTCGTCGAGAATCAGCCTAATGATGGCACTTTGTGCATCCAGTCCCGGGTCGATGATCGTGCTTTTGATAATATCCAAACCGCCGCAGGCGTATTCTTCGAAGAGCTTGATCTTGGCGTCAAATTTATCGCCCTCAGGCTCCAAGTAACTGGAATCCTGATGCTCGAACAGGGCCAGCACGTTCATAAAAGCGTCGTCGTACTCCCCCCGAAACACCGACAAGGGGATGGGCTCGCTAGACTTGTCGAACGCCACCGACTTTTTTCTGGAAAAACCCAAGGCCGCGGCAAACACCATGGCGTCCTTAAAGGAGGCGAAGACACCCACGTCATCCTTCAGATAACTTAAGGTGTCGGTGTGTTTAGCTGGTTTCCGGACACGATCAACCATAGAACCCTTCCTCCAACTTTGTATATTCGAACTTTTCATCACTGCCTGGGTTAGGCTTATGATATGTGAGCGTGTATTGCTTACCCAGGCGCTTGGATAACTCTCTTTCCACCTCGCCGCGCCACTGAGATTTCGACACCATGACGATGACCTGGTCAGCAAGGGCAGGAATGAAGTTCGCCACTTTTTGGCGATACTCAGGGTCCAACGCACCAAACGGCGAGTCCATCACGATTGGATAAATGCCACCCTTTTGCAACCCACCCGATTTAGTGACCCGCTCTTTAGCGCTGTTAACGACGCTGCTAATAAAACAAAGGCTTGTAACCTGGTTCTCACCGGTGGATTTCTCCCACACCGGCTGCTTACCGTGCCCTTCGATGTTCTTAAATATTTTGAGCGTAAAGCCCTCATCGATCTCCGCCCAATAATCTTTCTTCATGATTTTCCGGAAGGTGTCATCGACTTTTTTCGACAAATCTAAGCGTACCTGGTGGGCCATCGCTTCGTGAAATTCGCCAATGGTCTCCGCTACTTCCTTTGCCAGCTGTTTTCTGCGCTGGCTCAAATCCGCCTGATTGGAATTGGCGAGTTCTTTTTCAATTTCCTTTTCCTTGTCTTTTAGCTGCTCTTCCCAGTCGGATTTGGCGTGCTCGCCGACGGCGCAGTTGGCGTTGAGTCTTCGGCTATCCGCCTTTAATCCCACTCGCCGCTCCTCCAAATCGGCGGAATCCTCTACGCCCTTAATCTTTTCGCCTAGCTCATCAATTTGCCCCAGAAAGTTCATTCGTCGGTCGTCCAGCTCGGTCAATTTAGTCATCGACTCATTAATGTTGGCGAACAATGCTTTACGTTCGGACTGCAAATGGGACATGTGACCAAACAGCGTCATGAACTGCTCTTCAACGCCATTATCCTTGAGAGTGGTTTTGTACGACTCAAGTGCCATCACACAATCACTTCCCGGCTCCAGCGGCTGACCGCAGATGCACTTACCCAGACCGATCAGATCATCGATAAAAGTGGCTTTTATCTTGCTGGGTATCTCCCCCCGGATCCGCATTTCATCCAGATATTGTTTCACCCCGGTCAGTTGTGAATCAATAAACGCCAGGAAGCCCCGTTCTGTGACGTTTTTGTTGAGCGCAGCCGAGGCGTCAGCTTTATCTATTATGATTTGCTCGAGCTGCTCCTCAAGCATCTTTCGCCGCTTTTGCTTTTCAGCGATCGCCTCGATCGACTGTAACCGTTTATCGATGGCTTCGATCTCTAGGTCAATTTCACTCAGGGTACTTTTCCAACCCTTGATCTCGTCTTCTTTTTGCTGGATTTTATCCGTCAACTTCGATTGCTCTTCCAGCAACACCGTCATATTGCCAGAAGAACTGTCTTTGGCTTCTTTGTTGAAATGCCGGATCACCGGACCTTTCAGCTGCTTTTCAGCACGATCCAGAATATTCAGGCCCATTAGGCACTTAATAGCCTCTCTGACCTGAGTGGAGGCACTGTTGTAGGCTAATTTTTCGATGCGCTCCCCGTTAAAGAAAAAATAGCCGTGCATATCTTCCGGCAAGATTTGATTGAGCTGGCTGCCCGGGTTCGAAGAACGACCGGATAGGCCTGCAGAATTAATCCAATTGAGTAACGGTACGGAGGGGCTCAAGGACTCCGCGTGCAAACCCGCTCCTTTGACAAATTTCTGCTCCCGGTGCGCGGTGTAGGCGAATCCGTCATCATCAAACTCCAACGTCACCGACATGATGATCGGGCTGTCCTGGCCCGCTTCCGCAATAGCTCTTTCACTCAGAATGTTTTGGTTGTTGGTATCGAAGTCGGTGGTTCCGTAGAGCACCCATTTAAAGGCGTTCAACAGGGAGGTTTTGCCGGCACCGTTTTCTCCGTGGATGACCGTGACGCTGGCCTTGTCATCGGTTGAAAAACTGATCGACACTTCGCCATAGAACTGCCGGAAGTTCCTGATGGTTAATTTTTTTAATTTCATGCCTTCACTTCGTCCTTAATCACCTTGATGATGCGCTCACAGAAATCCCGCTCCATGTCCCCTGGCAGATCTCTGTAATGCTTGCCTTCTTGATGAATTTTCAGGACTTGATTGATAACCGACTGGACTTCCGGAGAAGCAGCTTTGATGACCTCATTGGGCTTCTTCATATTAAGCACCTAACAGTTTCAGTTTTTTTCGGATGTCGCGTAAGGTGGAAAGGGTGTGTCCGTAGTTTTCGGAAATCTCGGCAAACTCATTAATTCGATCAAGCTCACGCTCTACCATGCTCTTTTCGATATTGAACGTTTCTTCGTCCTCCCCCAACTTGTCTAGGGGAGGAATCGCGATAAAATCATAGATGGATGCATGGCCCTTACCGTCGTACTGACGCAGTACCCGTCCCCGTCGTTGAATGAACTGACGGGGGTTGGTCGAGGACGCCAAGATGTAAGCGGTTTTCGTTTGCGGGATGTCAACGCCCTCATCGAGGCACTTAATGGCAACAATGGCGTCAATGTCGCCAGCCTTAAAACTGCCAAGAATCTCGGCGCGCTGTTCTTTGCTTTCTTCGGCCGTGAATTTGGCCACGCGCCATTGGCAGTCCCTCCCGGCAATCTGAACAATCCGGTCGATATCCCGTTCGCCGTCGTTGATGGCCTCACTGGAATAGATCAGGGTGTGTTGTCGGTCCTGACTTTCGTTCAGCAGTTGTTTCAGTTTGCGCTTTTTGCCCCCACTGCTGCCGGTGAGCTTGGCGCGCTTGATAAGCTCGAGCTTTAGGCTGGTCGAAAAATCGTCTTTATTCCCCATGGCCATGAGCCGGGCAATCTTCTTGCTTAACCGGATGTATTCGTCCAGCTCCTCCGGATCTAACTCACAGACGATCGGGTAATAGTTGTACTTGCACAGAAAGCCGGCGTCGATGGCGTCCTTGATGTCAAACTCAATTACCGGCTCACCGAAGTAGTCAAAGATGGCCTTGGTGCCAAAGGGGTCGTTGTGGCGGATGGGCGTGGCCGACAACCCAATTCGGAATCGCGCCTGTTGGGGCAGCTTCTGGACAATGTTCTCAGCGCCCATGTTATGCACCTCGTCCGACACCAATAACAAGTTGGCACGGATACCATCAAGGAACGACTGGAACTGGCTGTTCTTGAAGGTGTCATTGACCGCAATGGCTACCATATGGTCACGGTCCCCTGACAGCAGCTGATTGTAGGCGGACTGCAGCGTACCCAACCACTTGTCTTTGCCCCCGTAGCATTTGATCGCGTCATAGCCAAAGAACGCCGCTTCGTCCGCCCACTGCTCCCCTAAGTGCAAGTAGGGAACGGTAATAACGATGACAAGCTTGGCTTGTTGAGTGCGGAAGTGGTCCAATAGCCGGGTGGTCGCCGTCAGGGCGGTGATGGTTTTGCCGGCTCCGGTGGCCATGCAGAACAGCCCTTGCCCATTCTGAACAAACCAGGCTTTGATGGCTTTTTCCTGGTACCCCCGGATCCTTCCCTCTTCATTTTGAATGGCTTGGGGGACGGCCGGGTGGCCAGATGGCAAGCTGTAAGGGCGAGAGCCCGTCGTGGCATAAGCTTTGATTTTATCCAGCGTCGTGGATGTGGGTGTAAATATCAGGAGATTGGGGTCTCTACCTTGCCAGGTGCTCTCGAATTCGCGCTTCTTTTTCTCGCACCGCTGGCGACCTTCCTCACTCGCCCACGACCGATAAATGTCAATGGTCTCCCAGTTGGACGAGGCTCTGGAGGTCAAATTGTACGAGCCGCTGAAGGCGATATCGTTGCCCGCCTCGTCCGAAAAGATGCCATTTTTCGCATGGTAAATCCCACTCAGCTTATTGGTGGGCACTGCCACTTTCAGCTCAACAATGCCATCTCTGATCAGCCAAGCCAGCGCTAGACAGGCGTCCTCTTTGAGTGCCGAGAACACCTGATCCACCTCTTCCTCAAAAATCCGTTTGGCCTGAAACTCCTTATCCGCCATCGCTTTCGAATTCACGATGCAGTCTAGGTCCTTCTCCTGCAACTCGTGGCCGACAATCCATCGAGCTTTGCCCCGGGACCGGGCGAACTGCGAGATACCCTGAGCGGTATCCGCAATCCAGCCGGAGGTAAAATACCCCACACCTACGTCGTAGGTGACTGCTCTCTTTAGAACCGGGTCGAAGAAGATCGCGCTGGGATCTTCGGAAGAAGTATTAATCGACAGCGGAAGATCGATTTCATCAAACATACAGATCGAATTCCTTTTTCAATGCATCCAGAACGCCCGTATCAATAGACTTTTCTTCCGTATGGTTACGATAATCCAGTTGCCATAAGGTGGTTGGCTCGCCGGTGGCGTAGTAGCGCTCAATCTCCGCATCCGTTCCATCAAAGCGCACACGGTCCCGCTCTAAGACGATGTCCGGAAGGGCCTGCTTCAACTCATTCATGCACAGCACTCCGCAGCCGCCTGCTATAGTGCGGGCCAGCCCAATTCAAACTGGGGTGGCAATTAAGACGGGGTCGGAGGGTGGCGCGGCGGTATGCGGCGGTTGCCGCAGCACATTCGGAGGGCCATCCCTGGTATACCGCAATCTGCCATTTTGCGATGCCTGACAACATATACACTGACGAATCGTGGGTAAAGCCAGACGCGCCCTTTACTCACCAGCCAGCTCCCATCAACAGGCCAGCACACCGCCGCATTGCCTCACACAGGCTGAGCCCATCACGCCAGGCTGGCCTCGATAATATGCTTGCGCTCTTCAGCACCCAGCATCGACACGCCCTCGTACACCAGCGCCTTGTTGTCACCGGTATTCGGGTTGGCGTTCCAACGCAGGTTTAAGGCAGCCAGTTTGCCGAGCCGACCCCGTCACCTCTACGGACTCGTGCCATACTCGCTTGCACCTCACAAAAAATGGCACAGTGCCAGTAAAATGGATAGCATAGTCTCATATCTCGCAAACTTGTATCGATACCGTCGCGAACTCGCTCATCAGCTCCTGGGTGCTCCCACTGGTGGGCTTCTCGGCAAAAACGGGCTGATGATTTCAAGCGTGCCTGTGCCTTTTGCAGCCGCTCGCCTTTGCAGGTGTTGGTGAAGGAAGTCGGGGTAGGCCAAGCGCCCAGGTGCAGCTCCGGAAAATAGAAGCTGCAGTCGGGATCATCGGCATTCGGCGACGAACCTGCCTGCACCGCGACGATCCCATCCAGCGCAGGTGTCGCTCTGCTGGCCTGGAATAGCCGCAGCGCCCGGCGAAGCGGCCCAAGGATAGGCCGTCTTGTCAAAGCGCTGCAGTGCTTAAGCCTACATTCCAAATTCTGCGGAGTCTGGATATTGCCGATCCCTCTCCATAAGCGGATTCTTCCACGCCTTAATAGACGCTGACTACATAGATGTACTCATTCATGGCAATCTGCTAGCAACAAAAGGCGCCAGGATTTAGGATCTGGAGCAGCAGATGAACATCGCCGCATGAGCACATAAAGCTACGCACATGCATTTTTGGCAGGCGTAGTCGTGATTATTTGAAACAGGGAGTGCTTCAATGAGTACCACTGATGCGTTGGATCTTGCCAACGACGCCCTAGATTCGTTCCACCAAATCGAACAGATTGCCTCCAAACAACTCGCATCGGGCAGTCGCGAGGCCTCCGATGCCTTGGCAGTCGTAAATACCTTCACCGGCTCGGCAGCAGTGGAGCAGATAGCATCCATTTCTGACGACGTAACTAAATCGCTAGCGAGCCTCGTCCGCGAACCTGCAGTCTCCCGGATAGTTGTGGAGAACGATAGGGGTCAGGTTGAGACTTACTACATCTGCCGCACGACTGGAGGATTCGTCCTCAATCGGGGGAAGCTAGCGGGGTATCGCACCCCCTTCGGGCGACTGGCTGCTCACGACGTAGGTGAGGACGTCGAGTTAGAGATCGCGGGAAAGAAAGTCAGCTTTCGAATCCTAGACAAGCTAGAACTGAAGCCGCAGAAATTCGCTGAGCTGTGGGATTCCATCGACGGCGTTTGGCGACAAGAAAGCTCAGCCCCGCAGACGATTCCCTCTCTTCGGAAGGTTGTACAGCCAGACGATGGCGATGAATTCTTAGCAATGCTGGGTGGTCACTCTGAAATTGAGAAAATCCGCAAAGGTGTACGCCACGAAATTCGAAAGGCTATGGCCCTGCGAGACCAAGCAATTCTCGACAAATTTCAAGACGAGGTCTTCCGTCTTTCCATTGATCACCAGCTGATTATCTTGGGCCCGCCAGGCACAGGTAAAACAACAACGCTGATCAAACGGCTCGGCCAGAAGCTCGATTGGGAGGCGCTTAGCCAGGACGAGCGACTGCTACTAGGCCCTCAATCAAGACGTTCACGGTGGGTGATGTTCACCCCTTCAGAGCTGTTGAAGCACTACGTAAAAGAGGCCTTCAGTCGTGAGAATGTGCCAGCTTCCGATGAACATATCAAAACCTGGAGCAAGCGCCGGCACGAACTGGCTAGATCAGCATTTGGCATCCTCAAGACGGGTAACGGCGGTACATGCATTCTCAAAGAGGATCGTCATTTCGCTCCATTAGAAATCAACGACGATCCCCGCCAGTGGTTCGCAGAGTTCAAATCACTACACCAAAACCGCTTGCTCTCCTCCCTCCAAGAGGGAGCAGTTCTGCTGAGAGATTCGGCTCCTAACCTAGTAGATGCAGTGGTGCATAAACTGTACGTCACGGCAAATGAGCTCCGACCAGAGGGACTGCTCAGCGCTTACGCCGAATGGAACAACCTCGAGGCACGGATTGATCCGATGATCAAATCCAGTCGTGCAACCACAGACAAGTTGATCCAGCAGCAAGGCAACCTCCTTCACAACCGTAACAAAGCTGTCTTCGGGGAGATGGCTACATTCCTCGAAAGCCTCGGTCAAAACGATGATGACGACGAAGATGGGGCTGAGTTTGATGACGACGCCACAGAGGACATGACACCTACTCCCACTCATACCGCGGAACTCAGAGCCTTCCAGGCCTACAAAAAGTTTCTCCAGAGTTATGCACGCACTCGCTATCGCAACAGCAATCTAGGAAAGACAAGCCGAGCGACGCAGATCCGAGACTGGCTCGGTGACCGGGTGCCTTCTGATGAATGGCTCAAAACGCTTGGACGAGAGATGAGCTTCCAGAACGCCTTGCGGCGTTTCAGAGACGCATGGAAGAGATACTTACTTGATGTACCCGCAAGCTACAGAGCATTCCGCCGCGATTGCTTGGCGTTCGATCGGTACGGCTATCAACGACCAGAGCAGCCTTCCCACATTGATGAGACTGAGCTTGATGCAATTCTTCTCCTCATGCTTCGCTCCGCTCGAGAGCTCATCCGGCAGGACTTCATTAAGCGGCACCTCGACGAACCTCGCTTTACGGAGCTGGCTAGAATCTCGAGCCAGTTCCTGCAGCAGGTCTTAGTCGACGAAGCGACAGACTTTTCAACCCTCCAGCTGGCATGCATGGAGAGCCTGACTGACCCGGCGATCGAGTCGTTCTTCGCTTGCGGAGACTTCAATCAACGAATCACTGGGAATGGTCTCAAGCACATAGATCAGCTCGAGTGGATCTCGCCACGCCTCAAGCCTCACCGAATCAATACTGTGTATCGTCAGAGCCGCCTTTTGAATAGCTTTGCCATCAAGCTGCTTGGACTCATGGACGGAGACACCGAGGCGGTAGGTCGCCTACCAGAGCACTCTTCTCACGAAGGCGTTAAGCCGGTGCTCGGGGAGAACCTTGAGGGTGAAGAGGTCGTCACTTGGGTAGCCGAGAGGATTTTCGAGATCGAAGATCAGATCCGCGCCAAGGGCGAAGCTGTTCCTACGATTGCCATTTTGGTGACCTCGGAGGCGCATGTGAAACCAGTAGCTCAAGCGTTGACCGACAAGTTGGAAAGCCGGAGCCTGCGCGCGACTCCGTGCGTAGATGGCCAGTCATTGGGCAACGAATCCGATATTCGCGTGTTCGATGTCCAGCACATCAAGGGCCTCGAATTCGAAGCAGTGTTCTTCATCGGGTTGGACGAGCTTGTCAGAGCCAAACCCGCGCTGTTCGAACGGTTCCTGTATGTGGGTGCCACCCGAGCGGCGACATACCTAGGCCTGGTCTGTCATCAGGAGCTGCCGCCTGCCCTAGTAAGCCTTCGCCCCGCCCTCGCCGAACGCTGGTAGGCACTGGCAAATGACTGCGCCGGCTCAAAGGACTTTTCGATCCGGCGGAGTAACCATTTCACAAAACCCAAAAGTAGATCGGTTTCAAGGCCATCTAAGGCAAAGATTCCTGACTGTAAAGCGACATTTCGATGTATTAAGAGCTGATTATGGCGTTGCCAAGACTGAGCGATCAACAAGACGTGAGACGAGTTATTCATCATGAGCTAGGGCACTGGCTTATGGCCCGGGAAGTTGGGTTTGATATCGGGGCAATAACCGTTGACACGTACAGAGGGAAGGCTGGAGGTGCCGCGAAGGTCTTCCCCAGGGCGCAGACTCAGCTCAAAAATGCAGCGCCAGTCGATGAGTACCTTACGAAAAGAATCATGGTGCTCTGCGCCGGGGTACGCACCGAGGTCGAGTGGTACTAACGAGACCCCACGATTGTAGGCGCTGATGAAGAATTGACCCATCTGCCGAAAAAACTCTGACCCAAAGAGCTTTCAAAGCTACGACCGTCTGTGCTGGGTATCTACCTATCTATGTTGGGGCAGTCTTGCCCCAGCAGGTAGGGCAATTCTGCATCACCGCCAACAAACGCCTCTCAGATGGCATAGCTACCGAGATCCAAGATATCCGTGGGAGTAAATGTGGGAGTATTTTTTCAGATATGAAAAAGCCCAACCGGTGAAGATTGGGCTAAGTCATTGAAAAATATGGTCGGGACGGAGTGATTCGAACACTCGACCCCTAGCACCCCATGCTAGTGCGCTACCGGACTGCGCTACGCCCCGACTAGGCGTGAAACCCGTTCCTCTTCTCGAAGAACGCTCAAGAATATATCGCAAGCTTTTGAAAACTGGAAGTATTTAAAAGCAGGAAATTATTTCTTGAGCACAACCAGTACATCTTCCAATTCAGCGATCATCTGCCGAATCATTTGCTTGTATTGAGTGGTGTCGTCTTTGGCTTCATCGCCGGACAAACGCAAGCGCGCGCCGCCGATGGTGAACCCCTGATCGTAAAGAAGCGCGCGAATCTGCCGGATCATCAGCACGTCTTGTCGCTGATAATACCGGCGGTTTCCGCGGCGTTTGACGGGGTTGAGTTGAGGAAACTCCTGCTCCCAGTAACGCAGCACGTGTGGTTTTACCGCACACAGCTCGCTGACTTCACCAATGGTGAAGTAGCGTTTGCCTGGGATGACGGGTAGTTCGTCGTTATGACTTGGTTCCAGCATAAGCCTCAACTCGGGCCTTCAACTTCTGCCCTGGACGAAAGGTGACCACACGGCGAG
This sequence comes from Pseudomonas sp. BT76 TE3572, assembly GCF_050435365.1. Classification (NCBI taxonomy): domain Bacteria; kingdom Pseudomonadati; phylum Pseudomonadota; class Gammaproteobacteria; order Pseudomonadales; family Pseudomonadaceae; genus Pseudomonas; species Pseudomonas sp. BT76 TE3572. The sequence continues at coordinate 6,859,713 of NZ_JBNDKE010000001.1, read as the reverse complement.
CCGTGATCGGGATTTCTTCACCCGTTTTCGGATTGCGGCCAGGCCGCTGGCGTTTGTCCCGAAGGTCGAAATTGCCGAAACCGGACAATTTGACTTGTTCGTTGTCTTCAAGAGCGTGCCTGATTTCCTCAAAAAACAGTTCGACCAATTCCTTGGCTTCCCGTTTATTCAGGCCCAGCTCTTCATACAGACGTTCCGCCATCTCAGCTTTCGTCAGAGCCCCCATACGTCACTTCCTTAACGTGGCGTTCAACCTTTGTTCGAGCGAGGTGAGGATGTTTTGCGTCGTAGTATTCACCTCATCGTCATTAAGAGTGCGCGATGGATGCTGCCAGGTCAAGCCGACTGCAAGGCTTTTTCTATCAGGATCAATGCCTTTACCCTGATACACGTCAAATAGCCTGAGGTCTGTCAGCCATTCGCCTGCATTTTCACGGATTACGTCCATTACAGCACTGGCCGCAACGTCCGTGGCCGCAATCAGGGCCAGGTCACGACGCACTTCAGGAAAGCGCGATAACTCCTGGAATTCAGGCATTTTGCCCAACGCCACTTCGGCCAGAACCAGCTCGAAAACGAAGACCGGACGGTCGAGACCGAGGGTTTTCGACAATTCAGGGTGGATAGCGCCGACGAAACCGACCAAGCGACCTTCACGTTCGATGCGCGCGGTTTGACCCGGGTGCAACGCAGGGTGTTTGCCCGGCACAAAAGTGAATGAATCCAGTGCACCGGCGAAGCCCAGCACCGCTTCCACATCGGCTTTGACGTCGAAGAAGTCCACGACATCGCGACCTTGCGCCCAGCCTTCCGGCAGACGGCTACCGCAAACAACACCCGCCAGCATCGGCTCTTGCTTCAGGCCTTCCAGCTGACCGACAAAACGCAGGCCGCTTTCGAACAGACGGACGCGATCCTGTTGACGGTTGAGGTTGTGCTGAAGCGCTTTGACCAGTCCAGGCCACAAGGACGAGCGCATGGCCGCCATGTCATTCGAAATCGGGTTGGCCAGCAGCAACGGCTCGACACCTGGATTAAACAGCTCAAACTGTTTCGGATCGATGAAGCTGTAGGTGATCGCTTCCTGATAACCACGGGCGACCAGCAGACGACGCAACTCAGGCAGATCGCTCCGCGCCTCAGCCTTGGCCTGTGGCGCCAGACGAGCTTGCGGGTAGCGAACCGGCAGACGGTTGTAACCGTACAGACGAGCCAGTTCTTCGATCAGATCGACTTCCAGGCTAATGTCGAAGCGATGGCTTGGCACTTCTACGCGCCACTGCCCTGCCCCATCGGCAGAAATCTTCAGACCCAAACCGCTGAGCAGTCGCTCGACTTCGGCCGAATCCATTTCCATACCCAGCATCTGAGTGATGCGTTGCGCACGCAGAGTAACTGGCGCAATCGACGGCAGGTGCTGCTCGCTGACGGTTTCGATGATCGGGCCAGCTTCGCCGCCAGTGATTTCCAGCAGCAGGCCGGTGGCGCGCTCCATGGCTTCACGGGCCAACTGCCAGTCCACGCCACGCTCATAGCGGTGCGAGGCGTCGGTGTGCAGGCCATAGGAACGGGCCTTGCCAGCGACAGCAATCTGATCGAAAAACGCGCTTTCCAGGAACACATCGCGAGTGGTCGCGGTGTTGACGCCGCTGTGCTCGCCACCCATCACGCCGGCGATTGCCAAGGCGCGGGTGTGGTCGGCAATCACCAACGTATCGCTACGCAGGCTGACTTCCTGACCGTCGAGCAGCACCAGCTTCTCGCCTTCTTCAGCCATGCGCACGCGGATGCCGCCATTGATTTCGGCGAGATCGAAGGCATGCAGTGGTTGACCCAGTTCCAGCATCACGTAGTTGGTGATGTCGACGGCAGCATCGATGCTGCGCACGTCACCACGACGCAGACGCTCGACCATCCACAGCGGCGTTGGCCTGGACAGGTCAACGTTACGGATCACACGACCCAGGTAACGCGGGCAAGCGGCTGGCGCCAGCACTTCGATCGAACGCACTTCGTCGTGCACGGCTGGCACGACAGCAACCACCGGACGGGTGACTTCAGCAGCGTACAACGCGCCGACTTCACGGGCCAGACCGGCCAGGGACAGGCAGTCGCCGCGGTTCGGGGTCAGGTCGACCTCGATGCTGGCGTCGTCCAGGCTCAGGTATTCACGAATGTCCTGACCGACCGGCGCATCGACCGGCAATTCCATCAGGCCATCGTTGCCTTCGCCGACTTGCAGCTCGGCCTGGGAGCACAGCATGCCGTTGGACTCAACGCCACGCAGTTTGGCTTTCTTGATCTTGAAATCGCCTGGCAGTTCGGCACCGAGCATGGCGAACGGGATCTTCAGGCCCGGACGCACGTTAGGCGCACCGCAAACGACCTGGAAGGTCTCCGAGCCATTGCTGACCTGGCAAACACGCAACTTGTCAGCGTCCGGGTGCTGTTCGGTGCTCAGCACTTCGCCCACCACCACACCGGTGAATTCGCCAGCGGCCGGCGTAACGCTATCGACCTCAAGACCGGCCATCGACAGACGAGCAACCAGCTCGTCACGACTTACCTGCGGGCTTACCCAGCCACGCAGCCATTGTTCACTGAATTTCATCCTGCTCTCCTAAGAATTCGTTACGACTAGCGAAATTGCGCGAGGAACCGCAAGTCGTTGTCGAAGAACAGACGCAAGTCGTTCACGCCGTAACGCAGCATGGCCAGACGCTCAACACCCATACCGAAGGCAAAGCCCGAGAACTCTTCCGGGTCGATCCCGGACATGCGCAGCACATTCGGGTGAACCATGCCGCAGCCCATCACTTCCAGCCAGCCAGTCTGTTTGCAGACACGGCAGCCTTTACCGCTGCACATCACGCATTCCATGTCGACTTCGGCGGATGGCTCGGTGAACGGGAAATACGAAGGGCGGAAACGCACGGCCAGTTCTTTTTCGAAGAACACGCGCAGAAACTCTTCGATGGTCCCTTTCAGGTCGGCGAAGTTGATATCGCGGTCGACCAGCAGGCCTTCGACCTGGTGGAACATCGGGGAGTGGGTGATATCGGAGTCGCTACGGTACACACGGCCTGGGCAGACGATGCGTATCGGCGGCTTTTTCGATTCCATGGTGCGGACCTGTACCGGCGAGGTATGGGTGCGCAGCAACATGTTGGCATTGAAATAGAAGGTGTCATGCATCGACCGGGCCGGGTGATGGCCTGGGATGTTGAGCGCTTCGAAGTTGTGGTAGTCGTCTTCGACCTCAGGTCCCTCGGCAATGCCGTAGCCGATGTGAGTGAAGAACTGCTCGATACGTTCCAGAGTGCGAGTAACCGGATGCAGACCACCCGAGGTCTGGCCACGGCCAGGCAGGGTCACGTCAATGGACTCGGCGGACAGTTTGGCGGCCAGGTCGGCCTCTTCAAACAGTGCCTTGCGCGCATTGAGAACCTCTGTGACACGCTCCTTGGCAACGTTGATCAGGGCGCCGACTTGCGGACGCTCTTCTGCCGGCAAATTCCCCAGGGTCTTCATCACCTGAGTCAATTCGCCCTTTTTGCCAAGGTAGTGAACCCGGATTTGCTCCAGGGCATTGATATCTTCAGCGCTTTGCACAGCCTCTAGAGCTTGAGAGACGAGCGCATCCAGGTTTTCCATGTACAGACTCCAGATACAAAATAGGGGAAGAGCTTGAAGGCTCTTCCCCTATTTATGACGTTTAACACCTGGCCCCACAGAGGTGAGGCCGGGTGACTGTCGGGGGTACTTAAGCCAAGGTGGCTTTAGCTTTCTCGACAATCGCAGCAAACGCCGCTTTTTCGTTCACTGCCAGATCAGCCAGAACCTTACGGTCGATCTCGATGGACGCTTTTTTCAGGCCGGCGATGAAACGGCTGTAGGACAGACCGTTGATACGTGCACCAGCGTTGATACGAGCGATCCACAGAGCGCGGAACTGACGTTTTTTCTGACGACGGTCACGGTAGGCGTATTGGCCTGCCTTGATTACCGCTTGCTTGGCAACACGGAATACGCGCGAGCGAGCGCCGTAGTAGCCTTTAGCAAGTTTCAGAATTTTTTTGTGACGTTTACGGGCAATGACGCCACGCTTTACACGAGCCATGAGTTACTTCCTCTATTCTTGACTAAATTAACGAAGGCGCAGCATGCGCTCGACTTTTGCCACGTCACACGGTGCCAGCAAGCTGCTACCGCGCAGTTGACGCTTACGCTTGGTCGACATTTTAGTCAGGATGTGGCTCTTGAAAGCGTGCTTGTGCTTGATACCGTTAGCAGTTTTCAGAAACCGCTTAGCAGCACCACTTTTAGTTTTCATTTTTGGCATGTTCGGATACTCCGCATTCAGTTGATAAACATAATCAGAAGGCCTGCCGTGCCCTATTGATTACTTCTTCTTTTTCGGGGCGATGACCATGATCAGTTGGCGTCCTTCCATCTTAGGATGCTGTTCGACCGAACCGTACTCGAGCAAGTCACCTTCAACTCGCTTGAGGAGTTCCATCCCCAGCTCCTGGTGGGCCATCTCACGGCCGCGGAATCGCAAGGATACCTTGGCCCTGTCCCCATCACTCAGGAAACGTACCAGGTTGCGCAGTTTTACCTGGTAATCCCCTTCCTCCGTCCCTGGACGAAACTTGATTTCTTTAACCTGAATCTGCTTCTGGTTTTTCTTGGCCGCGGCAATCTGCTTCTTCTTTTCGAAGATCGATTTGCCGTAGTCCATCAGTTTGCAAACAGGGGGTACTGCATCGGCGGAAATTTCCACCAGATCCAGCTTGGCCTCTTCAGCCTTAAGAAGCGCGTCTTCAATTGACACAATCCCAAGCTGTTCACCTTCAGCCCCAATTAACCGAACCTCGCGTGCCGAGATATTCTCGTTGATCGGGGCCTTCGGTGCAGCTCGTTTATCTTGTCTCATTTCACGCTTAATAGTAATTACTCCGAATCTGGGCGACCACGCCGGGAAACCGCTTGAGCGAGGAACTCGGCGAACTGGGCGACGGGCATCGAGCCCAGGTCAGCACCTTCACGAGTACGCACAGCGACAGTCTGCATCTCGACTTCCCGATCTCCGATAACCAAGAGATAAGGAACCTTGAGCAAAGTATGCTCGCGGATTTTAAAGCCGATCTTTTCATTTCTCAAGTCAGACTTGGCACGAAATCCGCTTTCGTTGAGAGTTTTTTCAACCTCAGCAGCGAATTCAGCCTGTTTATCAGTGATATTCATGATCACTGCCTGGGTCGGAGCCAGCCACGCGGGGAATGCACCCTCGTAGTGCTCGATCAGGATTCCGACGAAACGTTCGAAGGAGCCAAGGATCGCCCGGTGCAACATCACCGGGTGCTTGCGACTGTTGTCTTCAGAGACGTATTCGGCTCCCAGACGGACAGGCAGGTTAAAATCGAGCTGAAGGGTACCACACTGCCAGACGCGGCCAAGGCAATCTTTCAGCGAGAACTCGATCTTCGGACCGTAGAACGCCCCCTCGCCCGGCTGCAGATCGTACGGCAGGCCAGCGCTATCAAGGGCTGCAGCCAGGGCCGCTTCGGCGCGATCCCACAACTCGTCGGAACCGACGCGTTTTTCCGGACGAGTGGACAGCTTCATCTCGACGTCTTTGAAGCCGAAGTCGGCATAAACGTCCATGGTCAGCTTGATGAACGCAGCGGACTCGGCCTGCATCTGCTCTTCAGTGCAGAAGATGTGGGCGTCGTCCTGAGTGAACGCACGCACGCGCATGATGCCGTGCAGTGCACCCGATGGCTCGTTACGGTGGCAAGCACCGAATTCGGCCAGGCGCATCGGCAACTCACGGTAGCTTTTCAGGCCTTGGTTGAACACTTGCACGTGGCAAGGGCAGTTCATCGGCTTGATGGCGTAGTCGCGGTTTTCCGACTGCGTGGTGAACATGTTGTCGGCGTAGTTGGCCCAGTGCCCGGATTTCTCCCACAGGCTGCGGTCAACGACCTGCGGAGTTTTGATCTCCAGGTAACCGTTGTCGCGCTGAACCTTGCGCATGTATTGCTCGAGCACCTGGTACAGAGTCCAGCCGTTCGGGTGCCAGAACACCATGCCCGGCGACTCTTCCTGGGTGTGGAACAGGCCCAGACGCTTGCCGATCTTGCGGTGATCGCGTTTCTCGGCTTCTTCGATGCGCTGGATGTAAGCCGCCAGCTGCTTCTTGTCTGCCCACGCCGTGCCGTAAACGCGCTGCAATTGCTCGTTCTTGGCATCGCCACGCCAGTAGGCGCCGGACAACTTGGTCAGTTTGAAGGATTTCAGGAAGCGCGTATTCGGCACGTGCGGACCGCGGCACATGTCGACGTATTCTTCGTGATAGTACAGACCCATGGCCTGTTCGTTCGGCATGTCCTCGACCAGACGCAGCTTGTAGTCTTCACCGCGGGCCTTGAACACTTCGATCACTTCGGCGCGCGGAGTGACTTTCTTGATCACGTCGTAATCTTTTTCGATCAGCTGCTGCATACGCTGTTCGATGGCGGCGAGGTCGTCCGGAGTGAAGGGACGCTCAAAGGCGATATCGTAATAGAAGCCTTCGTCGATGACCGGACCGATGACCATCTTGGCCGTCGGGTACAGCTGCTTGACCGCATGGCCAACCAGGTGGGCGCAAGAGTGGCGAATGATCTCCAGCCCCTCTTCATCCTTTGGCGTAATGATTTGCAGCGTAGCGTCGCTGCCGATGATGTCGCTGGCGTCGACCAGCTTGCCATCGACCTTGCCGGCCACGGTGGCTTTGGCCAGACCTGCACCAATGGATGCGGCGACCTCGGCTACGGATACCGGGTGATCGAATGAACGTTGACTGCCGTCGGGAAGAGTAATAGTTGGCATGGCGCCTCCTCTCCTAGTGGTGACCCCTACCAAAGGTCACGTGGGTTGGGATGAGCCAGTACAAGATCCGATCCAGGCCATTCAATGACGAACGCCTGCCTTACAGCGGCAGGAGCCTTGCGGCCAACCGGAAAACCGAACCAGAGTGACTGGGATTCAAATCAGGGTTATTCGCACATTTGCCGCTACCGGGACTGAAGGTCATCCGGAGCCTGCAAACGCCCGAGCCAGGCATGCTAGCACAGATGAACGGTCGTCGATGCACCGAGGCTTTGTCTTGGGGCAAATCGGGTAATTTTATGCCAGAGTGATGAACTAGCACCCCGCTTTACCCCTCAGATAACAAGACATTGACCCACAAGGAGCATCCCAGCATGCATCTGAAACGTTTATTCGCAGTAGTCGCCCCCATCGTTTTGCTGCTGCCACTGGCCGCCCATGCCGATTGGCCTAAGGGCGAACGCGAGAAATACATGGCTCAGTGCACAGAAGCGGCCACTCCGCAGATCGGTGCTGCAGCAGCGAAAGCTCACTGCGCTTGCGGCGCCGATGCAATCAAATCGTACCCTGCCAAAGACATCCAGTCCCTGATGGACAACACCGCCAATGACGCCCTGAAACAAAAAGCACTGACGCAAATCAGCGCGTGCAAAGCCGATAACAAGGCCAAAAAATAAGCCCGACAGAGCGCTTTTTGCGCCTGCAACGACAGTAAAAAGCCTCTGAAAACCGCTTTTTCGTACAATTTATTCAGGTTTTACAGGTTTTTTTATTGTCTTTACTTTTGGCTGAAAGCCTTTTAAAACGGGGCTTGCAGCCAAACAAAGCAGCAAACGGAACGCGACTGCAGGGCAAACAGCACGTCCGGGGGGCTCCCAAAGCGAACATTTCGACTATGATACCCCGGTGTGCCCAGTTGGCCTGAGCAGCACAGCACTACTGAAAATATATGTTTCTTGGAGATACACCATGTCTAATCGCCAAACCGGCACCGTTAAATGGTTCAACGATGAAAAAGGCTTCGGCTTCATCACTCCTCAAGGTGGCGGTGACGACCTGTTCGTACACTTCAAAGCTATCGAAAGCGACGGTTTCAAAAGCCTGAAAGAAGGCCAGACCGTTTCCTTCGTGGCTGAGAAAGGCCAAAAGGGTATGCAAGCTGCACAAGTCCGCGCTGAGTAATTTTCAGCCGCACTAAAAAAACCCCGTCCATGTGACGGGGTTTTTTATGGGCGAAACAAAAGCCTGAAGCGATCAGCCGCAGTTGACGCGGGTGACGACCCGATTGGCATCGGTATTCAGGTTCAGGCGATCGGAGCGGTACTCCAGGGTCACCATGTCGGTGGGCAAGAGGAACCGTGCATTCTGCGCGCCTGCGCGAGTACGCGCCTGCTCCAGCAGTTCAGGCGAAGCCTTTTTGCCAATGGTGAATTCGGCAGCCTTTGCCTCACAACGGCTATGACCCGTGTCAGTCGTCGTGACAGGATCTGTTGTCGACTCGGTGGAGGTAGTGCTGCAACCGGCCAGCATGGCAACGGCCAGCAAAGTACCCAATGACGCGAGCTTCCAAGGCATGAAGCCTCCTTTTTTCAATAGTTAAGCTGAGATCGTGCGACCGCCAATCTGGCGTTTGGTTTCACAGGGAGTACTAGCTCCCTGCCCTCTATTCGGACACGTGGCGAGTTTGCCTGAGCATCGCCCTGCCGTTTACCACTCAATCGTGACTGAATATGAACAGCGTTCAATAAACGTCAATGTAGTCGAATGGCGGATTCGGCCAGTTCTCTTTCAGCGCATTGAAAATCTGCATGACCCAGACCTCGTCACTGGCCGCGACCAATCCGACATAACCGGAACCCTTGGCCCACGTCTCCAGACGAAACAACAGCCCGCTGATATCAGTGCCGCCCACAACGCCTGACGAAATGTAGGCGATGCCGCCCTTGGTGACTCGCAATTGAGTGTGCTCATCGTCGCTGGCAGAGGCCAGCAGCTGACGCACCGCCTCAAGGGTCAAGCCGTCAGGAGTGTTCAAATCGATTTGCACAGCACAGTCCTTGAAAATTCGTCAAAGACCAAGTGTCGCATAGCCCTCCTCTCATGCCTAAGTCGGAGTGCCAAAAGCCGCGCAAAATGGTTAACTCGACACTCAGACTTTCCCGACTTCACGAGCGCCATCATGACCACCGTAAGTATCGACGCCGACATCAAAGCCAAGTGGCCACAGGGCCACAGCTCTTACAGCCCGGGCAGCCCGGAAGAGTTGGCAATCATTGGTATCGATCTATTGGTCAAGGAGCTGGGGACTGAATCGGCGCAATCCTTCATCGCGCAGGTATTCGAGAAATACCCGGCCGACTACAAGGGCGCTGAATATAACGAAAGGGAGTGAAACCCGCAGGCTGGCACCTGCGGGTGTGAAGCTTACTTCAGACGAGCCAGACGCTCGGTCAGCAGGTCAAAGAAGCCCTGGGCGTCGCCGCTTTCTACCCAGAAAGCGTTCTTCGGTGCTTTCAGACCGTCATACCAGTCGACGATGGTTTGGCCGAACGTCGGACCTTCGCGACTATCAACCACCACATTGACCGCACGACCGGTGAACAACTCAGGCTTGAGCAGATAGGCGATGACCGTCGCGTCATGCACCGGGCCACCCGGAATACCGTAGTGCTCCATGTCGCCTTTGACGTATTCATTGAGAATATCGCCCACCAGCTTGCTGGCATTGTTGTTGATCGCTGCGATCTGCTTCAGGCGCGCTTCACTGGTGAGGATCTTGTGGGTCACGTCCAGCGGCAGGTAGGTCAGCTTCACACCGCTTTTCAATACCACTTCCGCAGCCTGCGGGTCGGCGAACAGGTTGAACTCCGCCACCGGGGTGATGTTGCCGCCATTGAAGTGTGCCCCGCCCATGATCACCACCTCCTTGATACCCTGAACGATCTCAGGGTCCTGGATCAGCGCCAGTGCCAGGTTGGTCTGTGGGCCGAGCATGGCGATGGTGATGCTGTGAGGCTTGGCGGCTTTCAAGGTGTCGATCAGGTAGTTGACCGCACTGCCCTGGGCCAGGCCTTTCTTCGGCTCATGTACGGTGACGCCCGACAGGCCTTCCTTGCCATGGATGTTCTCGGCATAGATCGGCGTGCGCATCAGCGGCTTCGGAGCGCCCGCGTAGACCGGCACCTCCTCACGCCCTGCCCACTCGCGGGCCAGCCGCGCATTACGCGACGTCTTGTCCAGACGCACATTGCCGGCGACGGTGGTCAGCGCACGAATGTTCAGCTCTTGCGGCGACGCCAGAGCAAACAGCAAGGCAACCACGTCATCGGCACCAGGGTCGGTGTCGATGATCAAGTCGATCTTTTCCGCCGCCTGGGCGCTTGTTGCGGTAATCAGGGACAAAAGCAGCAGACTCCGGAGCAGATGGTGCAGTTTCTGAGCATAGCGTTGCATAGCGCACTCCTTGTGCGTGGGACAGCAAAAAGACAACAACGAGTTAGAACGTAACCCCTGCCAGCAGCACGATGTTGCAGTACGGCTGACATTCGCCTGTGCGAACAATCGCCCGCGCCTGTCGGCTGAGGACTTTGAATTGGTCATGACTGAGCAGCTCACGTCGACCCAGCGCACCTTCGGCATTCAGCTCATCAAGCGTCGCCAATGCCGAAGGTTTTTTGTCCATGATCTCCTGGGCCAATACATGGCTCTCGACCTGCATTTCGCTGAGCACAACCTTCAACGTGCTGACGAAATCCGGGATACCGTGGGTCAGTGCCAGGTCGATCAGTTCAACGCCGGGTGGCACTGGCAAACCTGCATCGCCGATTACCACGATGTCGCCATGGCCCAGGGATGCGATCAGCCGCGACAACGCAACGTTGAGCAAAGGTGTCTTTTTCATGGTGCTTTAAAGGCCTGTACGTCGGACAAGGTGGGAATCGAGGGTTGCGCGCCAGCGCGGGTCACCGACAGCGCCGCGGCGACCTGGCCGAAACGGATCGCTTCGGCTTCGCTTTTGCCGGCCGCCAGTGCGGCGGCAAAACCACCGACGAAGGTGTCGCCAGCCGCCGTGGTATCGACAGCCTTGACCTTTGGCGCAGGGAAATGCTCGAAGCCTTTGCCGTTGGCAAACAGCGAACCTTGAGCACCAAGGGTGATGATGACTTTGCCGGCACCCAAGGAAATCAACCGGGATGCAGCGGTTTCGGCAGAGGCCAGAGAATCCACTGGCAAACCACTCAGCGCCGAGGCCTCGCTTTCGTTGGGAATCAGGTAATCGATGGACGCATACCAGTCCGCCGGCAGTGGGCGGCTGGCCGGTGCCGGGTTGAGGATCACGGTCTTACCCAACTCACGGCCGCGCTTGAGCGCATGACCGACTGTGGCATCCGGCACTTCCAGCTGGCAGATGATCACGTCCGCAGCCTGTAAGACTGTATCAAAACGGTCAATCACCGCTGGCGTCAGCGCTCCGTTGGCACCGGCAACGATCACAATGGCGTTCTGGCTGTTGTCATCGACCACGATCAACGCAACGCCGCTGGAATCGTCGACGATGCTGACCGCCTGGCAATCGATCTGCTCAGCCAGCAGCGCCTCGCGCAGTTCTTCGCCATAGGCATCGCTGCCCACACAACCGACCATCGACACTTGCGCGCCCAGCCTCGCCGCGGCGACCGCCTGATTCGCGCCCTTGCCACCGGAAACCGTGGCAAACGACTCGCCGATCAGCGTTTCACCACCACGGGGCAGCCGTGGTGCCCGGGTGACCAGGTCCATGTTCAGACTGCCTATTACCACTACTTTTGCTGGCATACGTCACTACTCATCGATTCTGTTTCAGCGGTGCTTTTGATTCAGCGGTGTTCTATTTCAACGGAACTGGGCGAACACGCCGGCCAGCGGCGCAGTCGACTCCCGCAGGACAATACTGGGCGTCACGATCCGTTGATCGGTGGCCATATCCGGTGTGGCGATTCTTCTTAACAGCACTTCAGCCGCCATCTCGCCGAGTTGCAGGATCGACTGCCCCACGGTCGTCAGCGCCGGGTACACATAGCGGCTCATCTGAATATCGTCGAAGCCGATCACCGACAGCTCTGTCGGTACACGAATATTGCGCTCGGCCGCCGCTCGCAGCACACCGATGCCAATCATGTCGTTACCGGCGAATATCGCGCTCGGCGGGTTCTTTTCCAGCAGGATCGAGGCAGCGTTGTAGCCGCCGGTACTGGTGAAGTCGCTTTCCAGCATGCGCTCGCGGGACACTTCGACACCCGCCTCTTTCAGGGCACGGCAATAACCGGCCAGACGCATCTGCGCCACGCTGGTACTCGCCGGGCCGCCAATGGTGGCGATGTCCCGGTGCCCCAATTCCAGTAGGTGGCGGGTCGCCAGATAGGCGCCGTATTCGTGATCGATCCGCACGAGGTCGGCATTCACACCTTCCAGTCCCCGGTCTACGATCACCATCGGCGTACGCACGCCTGCCAGGCCCTCCGCCAACCCCGCGTCACCGCCAGCCGAAGCGACGATCAGCCCGTCGATGCGCTTTTCCAGCAGTACGCGCAGGTAACTGCGCTGCTTGTCCGGGTTGTCATCGGAGTTACAGAGAATCACGCAGTAGCCATTACGCTCGCAGTAATCCTCGATGCCGCGCGCCAGTTCGGCGAAGTACGGGTTGAGACTGTTAGGTACCAGCAAACCGATGGTCGCCGTGGTTTTGGCCTTGAGGGACCGGGCCACGGCGCTGGGCACGTAGTCGAGGGTTTTGATTGCTGCCTCAACCTTGACCCGCACCTCTTCGCTCACCGGCCGGGTCTTGTTCACTACGTGGGAAACCGTGGTGTAGGAAATCCCCGCGAGCGCTGCCACATCCTTGATTGTTGCCATGACTCAGGTCCGCCGGCTTGCGCGCTGACTGCGATAAGTATCAAGCACCACCGCCACCACAATCACCGCGCCGGTGATGATGCGTTTGGTGGGTTCAGTTGCGCCGATCTGCGCGAGACCGGCCGCCAATACGGAAATGATCAGAACCCCGAAGAACGTACTGATGACCGAACCGCGGCCCCCCATCAAGCTGGTGCCGCCAATCACGACCGCGGCGATCACTTGCAACTCCAGCCCGGAGCCGGCATTCGGATCCGCCGCTTCCAGACGGGAAATCTGGAACAGCGCAGCAATACCGGCCAGCAGCCCCATCAGACTGAATACCAGGATCTTGTAGGGCTTCGGATTGATCCCTGCCAGACGCACCGCCTCTTCGTTGGTGCCGATGCCGATCAGGTAACGACCAAACACGGTACGCGTCAGCACGGCCTGGGCGATGAAGATGATCAGCAAGGCAATGATGAACGACGGCGAGATGCCGAAGGCGATCGGGTTGGATAACCAGGCAAAGGCATCACCGATGTAGGCCGTGCGCGATCCGGTCATTTGATAGGCCACACCGCGGGCCATTTCCAGCACGCCGAGGGACACGATGAACGACGGAATCCTCCACGCCACGGTGATCGAACCGGTGATGGTGCCAGCCAGTGCGGCCGCCGCCATTCCAAGCAACGCCGCAGGCAACACGCTCCAGCCCCAACCGAGAATGGCCACGCTGACCATTGACGCCGCGAGCGCGAGCACCGAACCCACCGACAGGTCGATGCCGCCGATGATCAATACGAACGTCATGCCGACCGCCAGCACCATCAAGTCCGGAATCTGGTTGGCCAGGGTGCTGAAGGTGTCATAGGACAGGAAATGGCTGCTCAGAACCGAGAACAGCGCGACCATTGCCAGCAAGGCACCGGCCAGCCCCAAATAGGTACCGAGGCCGTAAAAGTTGCCACTGCGTTTGCTGGCAGTCACTGCAGTATTCATGCGAGATCCCTAGGCGCTGCTTCGTTGAGCAACGCATCACGTTTTTGGTAGCCGGCGAACGCGGCGGCAAGCAAATCATCCTGAGTCCAGCTGTCACGCTCAAAGGTGTCGATCAGACGTCCCGCCGAGAGCACGCCGATGCGGTCACAGATCAACATCAGTTCACGCAGGTCGCTGGACACCACCACCAGCGCTTTGCCTTGACGGGTCAGCTCGCCGAGCAAGGCATAAATGTCAAACTTGGCGCCGACGTCGATGCCACGCGTTGGCTCGTCGAACAGCATCACCGAGCAATCACGCTCAAGCCACCGGCCGATCACGACTTTCTGCTGGTTGCCGCCGGACAGTTCCGACACCAATTGCGTCGGGCTGGAGCTACGGATGTGCATGGCGTCGATCTGACGCTGGGCCAAGGCCACCTCGTCACCGTTGTTGACGATGCCTGCGCTGGAAATCACCGGCATATTGCCCAAGGCAATATTCGCGCTGATCGATTGGGTCAGCAGCAAGCCTTCACCCTTGCGGTCTTCAGTGATCAGGGCGATGCCATGACCGACTGCGTCAGCCGGTGAGCGGATACTGACGACCTGTGCTGGCGAACCGAGTGCAACCGTGCCGCTGTCCGCTGTATCAGCACCGAAGATCAAGCGCAGCAACTCGGTGCGCCCTGCCCCGATCAAACCGGAAATCCCGTAGATCTCGCCGGCACGTACCTCGAAGGACACGTCGCGAACCTTGTCGGAACGGGTCAGCCCTTTGACCGTCAAGGCTGGAGCGCCGATCTTGCGCGGGCCCATGTCGATGTGTTCGCCGAGTTCACGACCGACCATCAGCGTCACCAGTTGCTCGCTGTTGTAATTGGCCATCGGCTCGACGCAAACCAGGTTGCCATCGCGCAGTACCGCAATGCGCTGGGCGACCCGCGCCAGTTCTTCGAGACGGTGCGAGATATAGATGATCGACACGCCGCGAGCTTGCAGGCGAGTGATCTGCTCGAACAGCATCTCGACTTCACGATTCGTCAACATCGCGGTCGGTTCGTCGAGGATCAGCACGTGGCAATCGCCGATCAGGTTGCGGGCGATCTCCACCATTTGCTGGTGACCGATGCCCAATTCGCCCACCAGCGTGTCCGGGTCAATCGCGTCGAGGCCGACCTGGGCCATGGCTTCGATCGCAGCCTTGCGCAATTGCCTGCGACTGATCCAGCCGCCCTTGCTGGGCAGGTTGTCGAGAAACAGGTTTTCCGCCACCGACAGGGTCGGCAACAGATTGAGTTCTTGCATCACCATGCGAATGCCGAGCTCTTCGGCCTGGGTGCGGCTGGAGGGGCGGTAATCCTGCCCCTGGAATTGCATGTGGCCGGTGGTCGGTGTGACCAGCCCGCCGATGATCTTCGACAGCGTGCTTTTCCCCGCGCCGTTTTCGCCGGTCAGCGCCAGCACTTCACCGCGCATCAGCGTCAGGTCGATGCCGGTCAGGACCGGTTGGGCGTAGGTCTTACCGATACCGCTGACCGAGAGGACAGCGTTCGGGGCGGAAACTGACATAAAAACTCTCCATGCGCTCGCCCGGACGGGCGAGCACCATTGTGTCGCCAGAAGGACTACTTGGTGACCAGCTCTACCGGAGTTTCGATCACGCCATTGGCGCCGCTGTCGACTTTCTCACCCTTGATGATTTTCAGCGCAGTCTCGATGCCAAACACGGCTTGCCGGGCTGCAAACTGGTCAGCGGTGGCCAGAACGCGACCATCCTTGAGCATTGGCTTGATGGCGTTGATGTTGTCGTATCCGACCACTTGCACCTTGCCGGCTTTGCCCGCTGCACGCACCGCGGATACTGCGCCGACGGCCATGCTGTCGTTGCCAGCCAGCAGGGCTTTGACTTGCGGGTATTCGCTGAGGATCGAGGCAGCCACCTTGTTGCCTTTGTCGATTTCCCAGTCACCGGACTGCAAAGAGACGACCTTGATCTGCGCCGCTTCCATTGCATCCTTGAAGCCTGCGGTTCTTTGCTGTGCGTTGGTCGTGGTTGAAACACCTTCGATGATGCCGACTTCGTCACCGGCCTTCAGTTGCTTGGCCAGGTACTCACCCACCAGACGCGCGCCTTTGCGGTTATCCGGGCCTACGAACGGTACGGTGATGTTTTTGCTTTTGACCACAGCCGGGTCCAGCTGATTGTCGATGTTGATCACGGTAATACCGGCATCGATGGCTTTCTTGATCACTGGAACCATGGCCTTGGAGTCTGCCGGCGCGATGACTAGCGCATTGACCTTGGCCAGAATCATTTGCTCGACGATGCGCGTCTGGCCAGCCGTGTCGGTTTCGTCTTTGATGCCGTTGGAGATCAGCTCGAAATCGCCGGAGTGGTCTTTCTGATAAGCCTTGGCGCCGTCTTCCATGGTCAGGAAGAATTCATTGGCCAGGGATTTCATGACCAGCGCGACTTTGGGTTTTTCAGTCTCGGCGAACGCCGAAGAGACAGGTAACGCGACGGATGCGGCAGCCAGCATAGCGACAGCGAGAAGACGTCCAGCGAATGGCAGCTTCATGGGTTCACTCCGATCTTATGATTATTGTGAGCAACGCTTGCGCTGGCAGAGGCTTCATTGCGCTCACTGATGGATTACCACCGCGAGCACCGCGCAAACGTTTGCGTAGACCGAACTATGCGAACCCTGCCGACATTTGTCAACGACCAGAAAAACCGTTTTGAGAGGGAAACCGCAAATGCCGGCATTCATGTCATGCCGTCGTATTGACCACCGAACCGGTGCTGGAGCCTTTGGCCATTTCCTTGTAAAGGCTGTTGGCCGTTTCCAGTATGGCGGCAGTGGTATCGGCCATTTGCCCCTGAATCGCCATCACCACGGTGGCCTTGGCTTCAGGTGTTGGGTAAGACGCCGATTGGGCCGCCGCCAATTGTTGCTGTTGTTCACGCAACTGCTCTTGAAGCTCTTTCAGACGCTTGAGCAAAACCTTTTCCGCCACCGAGGCATTATCGGCGCCACCCGCTTCAGTCGACGCCTGCGCACTTTTATCCAGGCCCACAGCACCAGTTCTGACTTGCTTGCTGTCGCTTTCCTTCGTACCCAACGCTTGATTCGCGGCATCGGTCGTCTGATCGCTCAACGCTTGAATCGTAGCGGCGGACTTGCCGCCGATGGTGATGCCTGCGGCGTTTGGGATACCAATGGATAACGACATGTGAACTCCTGAGTAGAAAGATCCTTTCAAGGAACATCGACCGAAGCGCGGGTTTCTTTAGCAGTGATTCGCAATTCTGCAAGCGGATTTGGTCTACAGAGGTCGTAGTACTTTTCGGAGAGCCGAACAGAAATGCTCAACGCGTTCGGAAACCCGGACAACAGACTGTGTAACCATTCTGACCCATCAGATAAATACTGATACAAATCATCAAGTTAAAAGTTTTTCTCATTAAAAGTACGACTGGTACAGATCCTGCTCATCTCACTCACCCCAAGCGTTCAGATCCGCCTGGGGCGCATCTAGATGAACCTGCATCAGCACCGTCACTACTAGAGAGAAAAATAATGACATCTGCTTTCAAGACCTTCGTTCCGGGCGCTTTAGCCCTCTTGCTGCTCCTGCCAACTGCCCTTCAGGCAAAAGAAGTCGAAACCCAACAGAAACTGGCGAACGTTGTGGTCCTGGCCACCGGCGGCACCATTGCCGGCGCGGGCGCCAGCGCCGCTAACAGCGCTACCTATCAAGCGGCAAAAGTCGGCATTGAACAATTGATCGCCGGGGTTCCGGAACTCAGCCAACTGGCAAACGTTCGTGGCGAACAGGTCATGCAGATCGCGTCCGAAAGCATCACCAACGACAACCTGCTGCAACTGGGTCGTCGCGTGGCTGAACTGGCCGACAGCAAAGACGTCGACGGCATCGTTATCACCCACGGCACCGACACCCTGGAAGAAACTGCCTACTTCCTGAACCTGGTGGAAAAAACCGACAAGCCAATCATCGTTGTCGGCTCCATGCGCCCAGGCACCGCGATGTCGGCCGATGGCATGCTGAACCTGTACAACGCAGTGGCAGTGGCCAGCAGCAAAGAGGCACGTGGCAAAGGCGTACTGGTGACCATGAACGATGAAATCCAGTCGGGTCGCGACGTCAGCAAAATGATCAACATCAAGACCGAGGCGTTTAAAAGTGCCTGGGGTCCACTGGGCATGGTGGTCGAAGGTAAATCCTACTGGTTCCGTCTGCCGGCCAAGCGTCACACCATGGATTCGGAATTTGACATCAAAACCATCAAGAGCCTGCCTGACGTAGAAATCGCCTATTCCTACGGCAATGTCAGCGATACCGCCTACAAAGCGTTGGCTCAGTCTGGCGCCAAAGCCATCATTCACGCCGGTACCGGCAATGGCTCTGTCTCGTCCCGTGTAGTCCCATCGCTGCAAGCCCTGCGCAAGGACGGCGTGCAAATCATTCGCTCGTCCCACGTCAACGCCGGCGGTTTCGTGCTGCGTAACGCTGAACAGCCAGACGACAAGTACGACTGGGTTGTGGCGCATGACCTGAACCCGCAAAAGGCCCGCATCCTGGCCATGGTCGCACTGACCAAGACCAACGACAGCAAAGAGCTGCAACGGATGTTCTGGGAATACTGATTCGCCCTCGCCCGACCGACTCCGGTCGGGCACTGCTTTCACCACTCGCCAGCCCAGGCGAGTGGCTCACAACCCCTTTCGATACTTCGATAAAAAACTTCCCTTCGTCCTACACCAAACGGAAAAATTTGCTGTCAGAGGATTTTCTTGAATTTTAAGCAGTTGCGAAAATGCTTACAGTTAAATACTGTATGCACGTACAGCTTAATAAGGATAATTCCGTGGCCAACACCTCTGCCTCTCCTGACTCCTATGCACGCATGGGTATGCGCGTTCAAAAAATCATCAATTCGCCCACCGCCCAAAAATCCAAAGCAGCCTTGATCTTCCGCCTACCGGACGAACCCGTGGATGAGTGGGAACAATTACTCGAAGAAATCGACGAGAACGACAACGTCACCCTCGCCTATCGCGACGATGGCGGCGTACAGATTTTTTGGGTTGTGCCGAAGGAAGATTGAGTCAATGAGTGTCCGCTGGTTTGCTTTGCTGTTTTTGTTCATCGCCCTCGGCGCCCAGGCTGGCGCCCCACGCACTTTCAACGAAGCGAAGAAAGTTGCCTGGAAGCTCTACGCACCGCAATCCACAGAGTTCTATTGTGGGTGCAAATACACCGGCAACAAGGTCAACCTCGCAGCCTGCGGTTATGTACCGCGCAAAAACGCCAAGCGCGCCTCCCGCATCGAGTGGGAGCACATTGTTCCGGCCTGGCAGATCGGCCATCAGCGTCAGTGCTGGCAAGAAGGTGGGCGCAAGAACTGCACGCGTTACGATCCGACCTACCAGAAGGCCGAAGCCGACCTGCACAACCTGGTGCCGAGCATTGGTGAAGTGAATGGCGATCGCAGCAACTTCAGTTTCGGCTGGTTGCCGGTGCAGTCGGGCCAATATGGCTCATGCCTGACCCAGGTCGACTTCAAGGCAAAGAAGGTCATGCCTCGCCCGTCCATTCGCGGCATGATCGCCCGAACGTATTTCTACATGAGCAAGCAGTACGGTCTGCGCCTGTCGAAACAGGATCGGCAGCTCTACGATGCCTGGAACAAAACCTATCCGGTAGAGACCTGGGAACGTCAGCGCAACCAAAGCGTGGCGTGCGTCATGGGACGCGGCAACGAATTTGTCGGCCCGGTCGACATGAAAGCCTGCGGTTAAGCGCTCGCTGAAAACACAAAGGCCTCGGGTTTAACACCCGAGGCCTTTTTTCGTTTCTACCCGCCCACTTTGTTGTAACGCCAGTAGCCCATCAGGTTGAGTGACTGCTTGGCAATCCCGCATTCCTTGATTAAGTATTTGCGCAGACTCAGAGTGATGGGACTGCGTCGAATATTTTGTAAGGGGTGGCGGAGGCCATGGGGCGGAACGCCTACTGGGAATCAACAGTGACTACGTCTAGAAACGAGTCAATGTGGATCCCCTTTAAGGCATTCCGTCGAAAGCACCCTGAAAAGACCGTTACTGGGTCACTGGATGTTCGACAACCAGCAATTCGATGTTCTGTTTCTTCGCCCGGGTGAGCGACGCGCGCACTTCTGTCTGTTTGGCCTCGGCCTCGGCTTTCGAACTGAATGGCCCGAGCAGGATCCGGGTCTTTCCATTTTCCTTGACGATATTGGAAACGAAACTGTGCTCAATCAGCCAGCCGCTCAAATCGCTGACCGCCTGAGGTGTTTCGCCTCGAACTTCGAGATCCCATTGTGGTGCGGATACCACCGAGGCTGTAGTCGCAGCTGCCGGTTGCGGCTTTTGCGCCTCAACACTCTTGCCCTCACCGCATCCCGCCAGCGCCAGTACCGCGAATACCAAGACCATTTTGCGCACAACGCTTCCCTCAGAATGCTTAAAGCGGCGATTTTAGCATCCATGAATACTTCCCGAGTGCCGCAAAATGGGCTCAAAACAACGAGAATGATGGTTGCGGCCTCTGTATAGTTACGCCTTGGGAATTAATGCAGCATCTGCGCGTCAGAAAGAGGCACCCAAACCGTGAGACTTCGCACTAATCTATACATACCACCGACCTCTGCACTGTCCGAATCAGGTGCCCTACAAAGCAATCAAGGAGAAGACCATGCTGATACTCACCCGCAAAGTCGGTGAAAGCATAAATATTGGTGATGACATTACGATCACCATTCTGGGCGTTAGCGGCCAGCAAGTCAGAATTGGCATCAATGCCCCGAAAGACGTTGCGGTTCATCGCGAAGAAATCTATCAGCGCATTCAGGCTGGCCTCACCGCTCCAGACAAACCGCAGACTCCCTGAATTCTGTTGCAGTCAGTAGCCAGCTCGTTCGTTACAGCGCAATGGCTGGCTAAAGATTCATGCTCGGCATTTTGCTGAGCACTCGCTTCCTCCCCCATTACGTGAAGCCGATGCTACTGGCTTCGGCCACGCCGTGGCTGTCAGATCATTCGCTTTAACCCCGACGAATCACGCCGTTATTAGCCGAAGGTCACACCGCGCGCCATGCCGGTGGCCGCAATCACCATCAACATCAACAACAGCGCTTCGATATGACTGATGCGTGCAAACAGCCTGGCTCGGCCCTGGTCAATCGAAGCGCCCCTGCCCAAGGCGATCCGCCACTTGATCAAGGTGATCATGGGTGCCACTTCAAGCAGCAGAATGATCACGAACAGCGTCATCTTCAGATGGAACAACGGCTGATGAAGGTAATAGTCGGTACCTTTTTCGTACCCACCGAAGGCCCGCATCAAACCCGTGACCAGCAAAATACCCGCACAGATGCCCCATACGTTATCGGCAACCAGCACGCTGCGAACCTGCGCCGTACCGACAGCCAGGCGGCTTAACGCCGTCCCTCGGGTGAGCACCGCCCAGAGGCCCAAGGCAACAGCCAAGAGGTGGATCGCCGCAAGAAACCAGTGAAACAGCATAGGGATGCTCCTGACAGGGGTAAGGAAATGGGCTTGTCAGTAGTAGTCCAAAACCTGCAAATCTGCCTGCCAGGCACGTCGATTGTGGTAAAGATCATGCAATTGCATCGCGGGCGGTATGACGTCACCAGTGAGGACGGGGTGAAGTGTTTTGAGTTGTTCTTTTCGGCGCGGGTGCTGAAAGGATGATTTTGCTAATTGGCCGATTTGAGTAACAGACCGCTACATGACTGGCGAAGAGCCAGCTATCTCCCTATCATGCCGCCCACTGGCCCTTGCGTAAGGCGTCAGAGGATAAACATTCAAAAGGGAATAGACGTGAAAGAGTTCGTAATTGGCGTAAACAACGTAGTTCTGTACGTCGCACTGGCCGTTATCTGGATCGCCGCAGTGGTCATGATCTTCGTTCAGGGCTTCTGGTCCGGAGCAGGCGTTTTCATTACCGGCACCCTGACGTGGTGCATCATCTCCGGCTTCTGGTTTGTACAGTCGGCGACTTATGAAGAACTGAAGAAGTTGAACGCCAGGTAAGATTGGTTTTAGTTGGTTGGACCTACCACGCAGGTCCGACGCTGTTGAGATGAACCACGCCAGTCGTGATTCATGCTCTTCAAGCAACATTTGTAACGAGGGGGCAATCTCCTCGTTACAGTACCTGGCGACCACCCAGGCTTGTGGTTATCCAGAACGCGATTGACCGGCCGGTGCCAACG
This sequence comes from Pseudomonas sp. BT76 TE3572, assembly GCF_050435365.1. NCBI lineage: Bacteria > Pseudomonadati > Pseudomonadota > Gammaproteobacteria > Pseudomonadales > Pseudomonadaceae > Pseudomonas > Pseudomonas sp. BT76 TE3572. The sequence continues at coordinate 6,837,699 of NZ_JBNDKE010000001.1, read as the reverse complement.
ATTCGCAGGCAAGGACGGAACCCATGAATCGATCAACTCTCTATGCCGCACATTCGCACGTTGGTCTCTTCAATGAACCGTGATACACGAATCATTGAAATCGAAGCACCGCACTGTCTGCTTCAGGTTGCGCCTGAAGAGGCGGTCGGACAGCAAGCGCTCCATCCATGCCGAGATCCAGATATGAAGAGCCCAGCGCGATGGCTGGGCTCTGGTTATTTTCTGTTATCCATCATCTTGTCGGCGAGAGCTTTGGCCCTTTCAATCAACAGGTTCTGCCTGTCTTCATGAGTAGCCCCTCCTACGACCGGTGCCGTCAAATTGCTTTCCGCAATTAACGCAGCGCAGAAGTATTGATCCCAAACAGCTCTGTCCACAGATACCTGCTTGTTCACTTGGTCGGCGATCATATGCGGCTCCTTTTGATGAGGTAGCACCGCTATCTTACGCCTGAATCACTGGCAAGCCGTGCCGCTGAAGCTAATCGGCAAACCGGGTGATCATTGACCGGCTCGAGGAGAGCCTGTCACCGCCGTTTCTCGCCAGCCGATGGCCAGCGCATTCAGTCGTCTCTATCGTCGTCATCACGATCGCGGCGGTGTTTGCGTTCATACCCCTGATCATCGTCACGACGATCATATCTGCGGTCATACTCGCGATCATCGTCATAGCCGCGGTCGTATCCACGACGGTAATCATGGCCTCGATCACGATCTCGACCGTACCTTTCTCCGTCGTCCCAGTGAGGCCCGCAGCCTCCCAGCAGCAGAGAACCCGAAATGGCCATGAACATTATTACTGCACGCTTCATTTGAACGTCCTGAATGCAAAGGTCAGCGATATGACCGTGAGGCCGCTCAATGATTCATTGGTCAGATACATCGAAGTCCAGAACGCCAAAGCGCAAAAAATGGTGGACATAGGCGAGGAGATGCCAGGGCCGATGACCTCGGCTAGCGCTGCCAAGCTGAGGGGGAAGCTTGACGCGGAGTGCAAGCCGCTAATGAAGACTGCGGAGCGCGAAACTTATGAAGGTCCAACTAGTTGTGAGGCGTGATGCCTTGGCGGTATCAATATAGGCATCCGTCATCGAGTTAGGCCCAGAGTCGGGCTTTTGGTATCTGCCCTGTCACGCCTTCGTCACACCCACCCTGCACAATGCAGCCAGCCAAAAGGATTTGGCCCCATCTACAGAGAGCCCGGCCAAATGCCGGGTTTTTTTCGTTCCTTCGACATGCTTTTCACGAAGCACTCACAGAACGCAGCGCAGATTGAGCAGACAAAAGGATTTGACCCCATACAGAGAGCCCGCCATGCGCGGGCTTTTTGTTGTCAGCCATTCCAGCTGCAAAGCTCCCCACCCCCTCGAATGGTTTACATGAAGGTAAAAGCCGAATTGGCGTTCCGAGGTGGGAGTTTTGCAAAAGTTTTGCAAATCGCAGTGTCTAGTCCTGAAATAGGTTTACACCTGTTTCAGCCTCAAAACGCCCGATGCACCGCATCGGGCGTTTTGTATTTCAGCGATAGATGAGGCCGCTCGTTGTTATAGATCTGCACCGACTCGTCCACCATCCGGATGGCCTCTGCAAAATTTTTGGGGCGATGCAGCAATAACTCGTTTTTCAAAATCCCGTTCACACGCTCAGCCAACGCGTTTTGGTAGCAGTCGTAGCCATCGGTCATTGAGCAGGTGATGCCGTATTTGGCATGCAGCCGCTGATAAAGCTCGGAGCAGTATTGGACGCCTCTATCCGAGTGATGCACCAAACATTGCTTCGTTGTCCGCTGCTTGAGGGCTTTGTTGAACGCCTGGATCACCGATTCGGTGTGCAAGCTTTCATGGACATGGTGCCCCACGATTTTTCGGGAGTACGCATCGGTGATCAAACTCAGATAAGCCACACCCGTTTGCGTCGGTAAGTAGGTGATGTCCGCAACCCATACTTGCTCTGGCGCCTTGGCAACTACCTGAATCGGCCCATCTTTGAGCAGGTTTGGATGCCGGCGAAAGCGATGATGGCTGTCTGTCGTTTTGTGATAGGCCCGTCTGCGGGGAACCAGCTCGCGCCGATCTCGCAAGATATCGAATAACCGGTCTCGACCGACCTTTACGGACACTTCTGGCTCAGTGCGCATCAGATTGTGAAGTTTTCGGGTGCCAAGGCGCGGTTGCCTAAGTCGTTTTTCCCTCACGAATCCCATCACTTCCTGGGCATGACGGGCCCGGGCATCACACGCCCGGTTGCGCTTGTAATAAGCCTGACGGGAAATTCCCATGAACTGGCAAGCCCGACTGATGCTCAGGTCTTGGATCTGCCCTTGGGAGAGGACTTGCCGGATCGCTTTTTTACGACAGAAACACCGAAGTCGTTCTTCAAAACATCAACGACAGCTTCGAAAAACTGAGCTTTCTGGTTGGCTTGGGCCAGCTTTTCTTCAAGCTCTTTGATTCGCTGTTCGGGTGTCAGTGGTTTATCGGGCTCATCCATGGAACGGGGTCTCTTGGAGCGAATGGACGCGCCTTGACTCCAGTCCTGCCGACCATGCCTGCGTAACCAGTTCAGTACGGTCGATTTACCCTGAATGCCATAGCGCTCTTGAGCCTCTTTATAACTCAACTCGCCTTTTTCGACCTGATCGACGACCGACAATTTAAAGGTCCGCGTGTAGTCACGCTGACTGCGCCTTTTTCCTGTATTCATTACTCCCTCCTGAGAATGGGTCAGAAGGTGTAAACCTTATTCAGGACGAGACACAGACAACAAAAAAGGGCCCACCTTTCGGTGAGCCCTTCTAGACCGCCCAGCAGAGCGGATTTTGTTTGGTAGGCGCGATTGGACTCGAACCAACGACCCCCACCATGTCAAGGTGGTGCTCTAACCAACTGAGCTACGTGCCTGCTGTGAGGCGGCATTCTACGGAATTCCGGAGGGGTGTCAACACCTTTTTTCGAGCTAACCCTATGAATATGCAAAATATTTAATTTCGCCGCTGCAAAGAAGATTTTGCGGTGGCTGGCGGTCGATTTTTATCTCGGGTAGGATCGATGCACTCGTAAAATATATTAAACAGAGGCTGCAGGATGGCGAACACCCCCTACCCGGAATCCTATTACGCCGCATCGGCCAATGCGGCTCCGCCGCGCCCGGCTTTGCAGGATGACGTGGAGACTGATGTCTGTGTGATCGGTGCCGGTTACACCGGTCTGTCCTCTGCCCTGTTTCTGCTGGAAAACGGTTTCCGGGTCACGGTGCTTGAAGCGGCGAAGGTAGGTTTTGGTGCGTCGGGGCGTAACGGTGGCCAGATCGTTAACAGTTATAGCCGCGATATCGATGTGATCGAGCGCAGTGTCGGTCCCAAGCAGGCTCAGTTGCTGGGGCAGATGGCGTTCGAAGGTGGGCGGATCATTCGTGAGCGGGTTGCCAAATATAATATCCAGTGCGACTTGAAGGACGGTGGCGTATTCGCCGCCATTACCGCCAAGCAGATGGGCCATTTGGAATCCCAGAAGCGTCTGTGGGAGCGGTTCGGTCACACGCAGCTTGAATTGATGGATCAGCGTCGCATCCGTGAAGTGGTCGCTTGCGATCAGTACATTGGCGGCATGCTCGACATGAGCGGCGGGCACATTCATCCGCTGAACCTGGTGTTGGGCGAAGCAGCAGCGGTCGAGTCGCTGGGCGGCACCCTTTATGAGCAATCGCCGGCGGTACGCATCGAGCGCGGCGCGAGTCCGGTGGTGCATACGCCTCAGGGCAAGGTCAGGGCCAAGTTCATCATCGTTGCGGGCAACGCGTACCTCGGTAATCTGGTGCCGGAACTGGCCGCCAAATCGATGCCCTGCGGGACTCAGGTGATCACCACTGAACCCCTGGGCGACGCGTTGGCCAAGAGCCTGTTGCCGCAGGATTACTGTGTCGAGGACTGCAACTATCTGCTCGACTACTACCGTTTGACCGCCGACAAGCGCCTGGTCTTCGGCGGTGGTGTGGTGTACGGCGCGCGGGATCCGGCGAACATCGAGGCGATTATTCGGCCGAAGATGATCAAGGCCTTTCCGCAGCTCAAGGACGTGAAGATCGATTACGCCTGGACCGGCAATTTCCTGCTGACCTTGTCGCGTCTTCCTCAAGTCGGACGCCTGGGCGACAACATCTACTATTCCCAGGGTTGCAGCGGCCACGGCGTGACGTACACCCATCTGGCGGGCAAGGTCCTGGCCGAAGCGTTGCGTGGCCAGGCCGAGCGTTTCGACGCGTTTGCCGACCTGCCTCACTACCCGTTCCCCGGCGGACAACTGCTGCGTACGCCGTTCGCTGCGTTGGGCGCCTGGTATTACGGACTGCGCGACAAGCTCGGCTTCTGACCGACCAGACGCAAAAAAGGGGCAACTGCACAGTTGCCCCTTTTCATTTCAGCTCGGGAAGTCAGCCCTTCGCTGATTGAGCCTCTGCAAGAATTCGGCCCTGCGCTGCTGGTCCATTTCCTCTTTGGCCAAGAGCTCGGGAAGCAGCTCGGCCGCACGCCGGGCATCGAGGATGAAGACCCCGTCATCATCACCAATGGCCAAGTCCCCCGGCCGCACCCGAACCTCGCCCACATTGATCGATTGATTGACTTCCCCATCGGCGCCAATGCCGCGAGTCGTGTACGCACTGACGTCTCGGCAAAAGATCGGCAACCCATGAAGACGCAATGCGCTGACATCCGTGACCGCACCCGACACCACCACCCCGGCCAACCCTTTGATCAGCCCGGCCAGGGTGCGCAGTTCGCCCCAGCAACCACACTCCTCGTCGCCCACACATTCGATCACCAGCACGTCGCCCGGCTCACTCAGCAACAGCGCTTCACGCAAAATGCTGCCATCCGGTGGGAAGACTTTGACGGTGACGACATTGCCAACCATGCGGATGTCGTTGAACAGCGGCTTGATCCCCCGCAGGAAACCTCTATCGGAGAAATGGCCGATGGTTGACGAAGGGATCGACCGGTAGGCGCTGAGCAACTCCGGGGCGACCTTCTGCTGGCGCGGATTGATCTGATAACTCATCGGCATTTCCCCGGACGCAATAGTGGGCAGGTTGAACAATATTCAGCGGGCTCGGTAGCCAAATAGTAGAAGCAGCACGTTCGCCGAAAGCGAATGCTGCGCTGCCCCTCGTCGACCAGTGTCGGCGGTCGACGGAAATGGCTCAGCGGGTTGTAATCGAGGCCGAACAGCGCAGGTTCTGCCTGAGTCAGCAACCAGTTGAAGTCGGCTTCATAGCGCTCGCGCACTGCCGGCTCGTCGACTTTCGCCATGCGTTTTTCATACAACGAATACACGCGCACTGCGGAGTTTTCCCACAAGATGCGCCGTGAAACGCCACTCACACGGTTGAAGGTTTGCCACAGCGGTTTCAGCAGCCCGGCAAACAGTGACTGCACCAGGTTTTCCCGCCAGGCCTCGCGCTCACCTGCCCCGTACGTCAGCGGCAGGGAATGAATCAGCGGCATCGAAGACGTCCACAGCCCTTCATCGTGGCCGTACTCGATCACCGTGTTGTCCAGCGACAGCAGCAGTCCTTTGTCGTACACCGACATGGCGTACAAACAGGCACCGGTGGCCAGGAACGACAGGCGCTTGCCCAGCAGCGAGGCGGTGATCGCCCGCGACGGTGAGCCAATGACCGGGCTCAATGTGTCCAGCAAACGCTCGCACACCTCTTCCTGCAACAGGTCACGCGCCATCAGCGAGCGTAATGGATCGCGCTCGGCGTAGTCCTTCAACCGCAACCCACCGCCCAACACGTTCCACTCTTGCGCGGTGAAGTGATGAGCCAGACTCATTGCGGCAATTCCCGACCAAACGGGATGCACATCGGCGTACCGAAGAACGGGTCAGGAATAATCCTGCAGTTGAGATCGAACACGGTTTTGACCAGCGCCTGAGTCAAGACGTCCTCAGGCCGGCCCTGGGCAAATGCCGTACGCTCATGCACCGCGACCATATGATCGGCATAACGACAGGCCAGGTTGAGGTCGTGAAGCACCATGATGATGGTTTTGTTCTCGAGCCGGTTGAGGTCGCGCAGCAGGTCCAGCACTTCAATCTGGTGAGCCAGGTCGAGGAAGGTCGTCGGCTCGTCCAGCAGCACAATGCCGGTGTCCTGGGCCAAGGTCATGGCGATCCACGCGCGCTGACGCTGCCCACCGGACAAGGCATCCACCGGCCGATCCGCCAGCGCCTGCAAACTGGTCTGCGTCAGTGCGCGATTGACCATGGTTTCATCCTCGGTCGACCACTGCTGCATCCAGCTCTGATAAGGGTATCGACCCAGGGCCACGAGTTGGCGAACGGTAATGCCCTCGGGCGCCGTCGGTGTCTGGGGCAGGATGGCCAGTTCACGCGCCACCGCCGCCGTGGATTTTTGCTGGATATCCACACCGTTGAGAATCACCGAGCCTTGCTGCGGTTTCAGCAGTCGGGCAAAGGATTTGAGCAAGGTACTTTTGCCGCAGCCGTTACTGCCAATCAGCACCGAGATCTTGCCCTTGGGCAGTTGCATGTCCAGCGCGTCAATAATCACCTGGCGCTGATAACTCAGGGTCAGGCCCCGACTTGCAATCGACGTCATACGTTGAATTCCTTAATGACGCTGTTTAATCAATAAATAGAGAAAAAAGGGTGTGCCCAGCACCGCGACAAAGATCCCGGCCGGAAGATCCAGGGGCAAAAACAGCGTGCGCCCGACCAGGTCGGCCAGCATCACCAGGATTGCGCCAATCAGGGCTGCCATCACGGCTTGTCCAGCGAAACCCGGGGCCACCAAGCGTTTGGCAATATGCGGCGCGATAAGCCCGACAAACGCGATCGCCCCACCCCAGGCAATGGCCGCACCGGCCAACGCCACACTCACCAACAACAAACCGGCCCGCAGCCATTGCACGCGCACGCCGATGCCCTGGGCCAGGTGGTCATCCAGCTGTTGCACCATCACCTGACGGGCCAGCAGCACCAGCAGCGGACAAATGCCCAACAACCAGCTCGCAAGCGCCAGCGGTTCGGGCCAACTGGCGCCGTATACGCTGCCGGTCAACCAGACGTAGGCCGACAGGGTGGTGGTCAGCGGACTGAACACCAGAATGAAGGTGGTCGCGGCCGTCAACATCGCCGAAACGCCCACGCCGATCAGCACCAGCCGCAGCGGTGAGGCCCCCTGCTTCCAGGCCAGTAGATAAATGGCCAATGTCGCCAGCGCCGCACCGAGCATCGCGGCCAGGGGCAGAAATTGTTGCCCGAGCGTCGCGGACAAGAACGACAGGTAAAGCACGGCGGCGGCACTGGCACCGCTGGTGATGCCCAGCAGGTCCGGCGATGCCAGCGGGTTGCGGATGATGCTTTGCAGGATCAGCCCGGACACCGACAACGCAGCGCCCACCAGCGCCGCCAGCACAATGCGTGGAAAGCGCAGTTGCTCGACGATCAACGTCAGGCTGGCGTCCTGATTGGAAAACAGGATTCGCATGACCTCGAGGGGCGAGAGGATGACTTTGCCCAGCGACAACGAGGCGAGCATCACCAGCACCGTCAGCACCAGCGCCGCTGCCAACCGCAACCACGTGGAAAGGTTCACCTGCCGGGAATACCCGCCCCGGCGCCAGGTCACTACCCTATCCATAACGACCTCCACGCCGGGCCAGCATGATGAAAAACGGCGCGCCAAACAGCGCCGTCATCACCCCCACCGGCACTTCTTGAGGCAGGATCAAAACCCGCGACAGCGTATCCGCCAACAGCAGGAGAATCGCACCGAGCAGCGCGCAACCGGGCAACAACCAGCGATGGTCGATGGACAACCCCTTGCGCACCATGTGCGGCACCAGAAGACCGATGAAACCAATGCTGCCGGCCAACGCCACCGCGCTGCCCGCGAGACAAATCACCAGCACGCTCATCAGCAGCCGGATCAGGCCGGTTCTCTGCCCCAGCCCCGTAGCAATCTCTTCCCCCGCGTTCAGCACGTTGACCTGCCCGGCCAGCATCAGCGCCCCCGACAACCCGAACACATCAGTCAGCAACAAGGGGGCGGCGCTCGACAGGTTGCGTTCGGACAACGAACCGGCCAGCCAGAACAGCACTGTGTCCAATCCATCCTGATTCACCACCAGCAGCGCCTGGCTGAAGGCGGAGAACAACGCGGCGATCGCCGCGCCCGCCAGCACGATGCGCAGCGGACTGAGACTGCCCTGCCCCATGTTGCCGATCAGCCATACCAGACAACCTGCCACGGCAGCGCCAAGGAACGCCGACCATAGCCAGGCATCCGGGGATGAGAGCGAGAAGATCGAGGAAAACAGGATGATAAAAAAGGTCGCACCAGCGTTGATCCCGAACAATCCGGGGGATGCCAAAGGATTGCGCGTCAGTGCCTGCATCAGGGCACCCGCGACCGCCAGACTGGCACCTACGGAAATCGCCATCAGGGTGCGCGACAGGCGCGTGGTGGTCACCAGTACATGATTGATACTCAGCGGGTCGGGATCGACAAACGCTGCGGCAATCTGTGGCAGTGGAATCCAGGTGGCACCGACCGCCAGGCTCAACACGCAGCACAGCAGCAACACGACACCCGCGCTGCACAGTTTTACTCCCGGGCTCATGAGGCCACCTGCGCGGCGGCCACGCGGGCCACGTCGTCGAGCATCAGGTTCGCCCCCAACATCCCGCCCGACAGACTCCACGCGACGCCATCGACCTGCCACACCTGTCCTTGCTGCGGGGCACGCATCTGCTTCCACAGCGGGTGTTGCACCAGGCTCTCGTAGTTGCGCTGCACCGCCGCGTTCTGCGCGCGCAGGAACACAAAAAAGATGTCGGCATTCACCACGGCAAGGCTTTCCTTGCTGGTGAGTTTGATCGATACCCCGCTCGCCTCCCGGCTGCTGTCACTCCAGTTGAATCCCAGTTCGGTGAGCACCGAGCCCGGAAAACTCGCCGGCAAGTAACTGCGGATGTGGTCCTCGCGGATGTCCAGAATCGACACCGTCGGTGGCCAGCGTCCGGCAAATGTCTGCTGCAATTGCTGACCCACCTGTGCCACGCGTTGCTGCCATCGGTTCAGAATCTCGTCGGCCCTCTGTTGCTGGTGTAAAGCAGCGCCCATCAGTGCCAGGGTCTTCTTGAATTCAAACACCTCCTCCAGCATCAGCACCGGAGCGATCTGCCTGAGCAACGGTGCAATGCGTTCGTGGCGAAAGCGCGAGGCTACAATCAGGTCCGGCTTGAGCAACGCGATGTCTTCAAGACTGGGCTGGGTTTCCAGGCCGACATGGGGCACCTGATCCAGAGCCCAACGCAAATAGTGAAAGGTGGGTTTTTCGCTCCAGGAATCAACCACGCCACACGGGGTCACGCCCAACACCACGGCGCAGTCGGTGGCGCCCTGAAACAGGGTGATCACCCGCAACGGCGCGGCGCCAGCCTCGGCCCACGCTGGCGCAGAAAACCTGAGGGCGAGCGCCCCCAGGGACAGGCGCAACAGCGTGCGCCTGGAGGGTTCACATCGCGGTTCAGGCATTACGATCGAGCCTGTGAAACGGGTTGACCACCTGCCCTTTGCCAAACGGCATGCTGCCAGGGCCGCCCGCGCGTTCGATCATCGGGGTGAGCAGCAATTTCTGCGGCCAATGTGGCGCTTCGAACAACTGGTGCTTGATCATGATCCGCGCCTCGGCGTCAAACTCGATGGTGTCGATCAACTCGTTGAGCACCTCGCCCATCGCCGTCCACAACCCGGTCGCCGGCAATGCGTAGACCTCAGCCAGCGTATCGATGATCGCGCGGAGGTTGACCTGAATACCCAGGGTCTGTAACCAGAACAGCAGGTCTTCAGGGCGATCGTGGTACAGCGTGTTGGCATGCCCCTTCTTCAGCCGGTAAGCCGGGTCGGCCAGGCCGTTGCGTTCCAGCCAAGGTACGAAGATGCGCAACGAATCGTGATCGCGCAACAGCAAGCCCTGTGCATAACCGGCCTTCCACACCAGCACCGCGTTCTGCCCGTGAATTTCCCCCAGCATGCCGATGCGGAACATCCGCAGGTTGATATCGAAGAAGCTGTGGCACAGCTCGCGGAACAGCGTCATCACCGACGCGGCGTTGGCCGGCAGTTGACGGTAGCCCATCCAGTCATCGAAGAAGTGCTGATTGCTACCCGGCAGTGGCGTGCCCAACGCGGCCATGGGCACCAGTCGGGTGTCCGGGTCTTCCAGCAGCGCAAGTGGATAGCCGCGCACCATGGCCGACAGGTGACGCGGCGCTTCGTCGAACAGCGTCGCGTCTGGTGGCATGAACGCCCACCATTTGGTTTCGTCGCACAGGTGCAGCGACTGCTGCAGCGTTTGATCCTTGCTCAGTGCCTGACGCAGCAGCGCCTCGCTCAAGCCGCCGTTGATCATTTTTACTGCGGGCAGATAACGCGAAGCGCCCAGCGAATAGATCGCCATCGGCAACTTGAGGTAATCGGCGCTGTTGAAGCACGGGGTCATCGAGCGCAACGACGAGGTGGCGAAGAAATCACCGTCGGTGAAGTCCAGTCGCTGGCAATCACCCTTGGCGAACGCGTCGCCGAGTTGCGCCTCCAATACGTGCTCGAACTGCCACGGGTGCACCGGCAGCGCGATGTGGCTCTGGGCAATGCCCCGCTGTTGCAACTCTTGTTGCAAGTTAGCCTGCAGCAGCGGCGGCAACAGGTATTGAGCGGGATAGCTCTGCGCCAGGTCCGTCACACCGACGCCGCATTGCAGCAACGTGCGATCGACCGCGACCCAATTGAGCGCTACCGGACGGGCGAACTCCGCCTGATACTGCTGATATTCCGCGTCGTCCAAACCCTGCTTGGCCTTGGCCAGCGGATGGTAGGGACGATCACGCAGCGAAGCCCACTGCTCCATTGCCAGGAAAAAGTCCGCGTTGCTCTTTTCCAGCAAGCGTTCGCTGTTGACCCGATGGGCCAGGGACAACTCGGTTTGCCGAACGCTGGTGCGCAGCACATCCAGAAACAGGGCGAAGCCTTTCTCATTGTCCGGGTAGCGATCGGTCATCCCTGCCAACACCTGGGTCGTGAAAGCCTCGGGTGACAGCGCGGTCAGTTGGTCATTCTGTCGCGCCCAAACCAGCGTGCCCGGTACTTTCTCCCATTGCTGGGTAATGCCGGGACGCAGGGCAATAACGATGCAACCCTGGGGATCGCTGGGCCATTCCCAGATCCGTTGTTCGGCGCTCAACCCGGTAAACGGCTGATCGGCCGATGACGAGGGCGCCACCAGGTTCAGCGGTTCGGTGCCGAAAAAATGTTCGGCCAGCAAACAATCGACCAGATCCTGCATCACCTTGTCGGCGGCCATTGTGGTGAAGTTCATCCGATTATTTTCCTTCTGCTGAAGTGGCGGCCAATTTGGCCTGGAGGGCACGAAAAGCGATGCCACGCTCGTCACCCAAAACAAAGCTTTTTACGCCCCGGCTCAACCACCGTTCGTGGTCGCCCGGCTGACGTGGAATCGCGCAATACATAACGCCCGCGGCACTCGCCGCTTGCCAGCTGGCGAGCAGCGCTTGCTGCACCTCGGGCCGGTCGATCTGCCAGGGCATGCCCATCGATTGCGACAAGTCGGCGGCCCCTTCGAGGATCATGTCGAGGCCGGGCACGGCAGCAATTTCCGCCGCCCGCCGCACACCTTCGGCACTCTCGATCATCGCCACGACCATGATTTGCTCGTTGGCCAGCGCGACGTATTCCGCCAGGCTGTGTTTGCCAAAGGCACCGGGGCGGCCGGCATTCAGGCTGCGGGTGCCCTGCGGGTGGTATTTGCAGGCACGAATGCTTTCGGCCAAAGGCTCGGGGCTTTCGATCATCGGCAAGACAATGCCCTGGGCGCCCCCATCGAGCAGGCGCAGCAGGGTTTTCGGGTTGAGGTCCGCCACCCGCACCAGCGGGGTCAGCGCGTAACTCTCGGCGGTGCGGATCATGTTCTCCACGGTCTCGGGATTGATCAGCACGTGTTCCATATCGATGATCACGAAATCGAAACCCGCCTCGGCAATCAGTTCGACGGCCGCTGGCGACGGAATCGAGCTGATCAGGCCGTAGACCGGCTCACCTGTTCTGAGCTTCTGCTTGAGCAGATTGGTCCTCAGCATGATTGCGGCCGGAATGCGTGCAGCGGATTGGGAACCGATTTGAAACGACGCTCGCCGTCGCCCAGCAGGCGGCGCTTGGTCAGTTCTTCCACTTCGTAGAACGGCGCGAAGACATCAAACGCTGCATAACGCGGACGGTGTTGCGGATGCTCGGTCTGGTAAGCGGTGATCACCTCGGCGGTCATCTGCCAGAACAAGGTTTCTTCCAGCTGATAGTGCTGATGCAGGAAGATCGCCATCTCGGCCAGGGCGATGAAAAAGAACGAATCACAGGAAAAATCCCGGACCGCATCCAGGTCGTCGGTGAGGATGAACGAATTGCGATTGAGCTTGGCGTGGCTGGCGGGCAGCGGCACCAGGGTCGGGCACAAATCGGGGCGTCCCAGGTGCTGCGGCGAATAGCGCACGCCGTCGTGGAAGTCTTTCAGGGCAATACGTTGCGGCCAGCCCTGCTTCACGATCAGGACGATGTTCTGCCCATGGGATTCCATGCCGATGCCTTCGGCGTACAGCATGTGAATGATCGGCGACACCGCCACCTGCAACAGTTGGCGCGTCCAGGCGTGCAGGCCGTATTGAGCGATCCAGGCATCGATGAACGGGGTCTGTTCACCCGAGCCGTAGCGGTTGTCCACGGAACTCAAACCATTGAACGGCACAGCTTGCTCGTCGTCTTGCAGGTACTGGTGAATGCTCTCGCGCCACAGCGTGCCCATCGTGCCGTAGGCCTGGGACATCCGCGTGGCGGGCAGGTGATCGTAGTCAAAGCTGACGCCAACCACCTCACCGAGAATCACAAAGCCTAGGTCGCGGGCAGTGCTGTCGCTGCCGATCAATTGCTGCAACCAGTCGGTGATGATCGGGCCGTTCATCACTGTGTGCCGGGCCAGAATTCGGGTGCTTGAGGTATTGGTCATGCTCAGCGCGAGTTTGACGTAAGGCCGCTTTTTCTCAGTGACGTTGGCCAGGGTGCGGATCGACTGTTGCGCCTGATAACGGTCATCCGTAGTGCCCAGATAGATCACTTCACCGCTGACCAGCTCGGGGTAGAACACAGGAACGATGATGTTTTCCCACTGCCACGGGTGCACCGGCATCAGCCAGTAATCGCCCATCGCCTTGCCTTGGTCGGTGAGACTTTCAGCGAGTTGCTGCCAGCGCTGAAGTCCGAACTCCTGCTGGATAAATCCGTCGTAATCCAGGTGCTGCGAGATGTTCATCGCCCCGCAGGATTTGGCCACGGCCAGCCAGACAATCGCGATGGGCGCGGCAAATTCCGGCCCGTAATGGGCGTTGTCTTTGAGCGAGAAACCGATGCGCGATTTGTAGCAAGGGTGATAGCTGTGGGCATCCATGAAGTGCTGTTCCAGCGCATCGACATCCAGTTGATGGGCTGGCTTGGCCGCTTGGTAACCCTGGCTGCGCGATTGCAGATCCTTGAGCATCGTTTGTTCAAGCTCATGGGTGAAGCGTGGCAGGTGCGGGCTGTCCTGAAGTTCGCTCAGCAGCTCCGCCAATGCTTGATGAAGGTACGGCTGACGGCGCGCGCCCAACGCATCAACGCGTTCGAGACTGGCATAGTCGAGGCGGATCAGCTCGAAGCTTTCGCTGAGCAATCCGCTGCAGTGGTACTCCACCGGTTGTTGCTGCGCATCGACGCCACTGACGACAAAACGATACTGGCCGCCATCGAGCGGCGAATGGCGATACGGCAGGACGTTTTCATACAGCAGCGTTTGCAGCAGCTGGCCCACCACGCGCTGTTCCACTTGCTGATAGTGGCGCGGATCGGCCGTCGCCAGCCAGACGCCTGGTGCTGAATCCGCAGCCTGAGGTGTTGCCTGTGAAGAAGTCGCCATAGTCATAACCTTGTCCGTGAAAGAATTAACGGTGTTCGAGGGCTGAGGGCAATGCCTCGGCCGGCTCGTCGGATGCGTGAACGGGAAAACGCCAGGCACAGGGCAATGCCAGCAGGATTAGGATGCCGGTGGCCATGAAGACCTCGCTGATCGCTCCCGGGGTTGCCACCGAAACAATGCCGCCCGCCGAATCGGCGGCCAGGCGAAACTCGAGCCAGAGCGAGGCAATCACGATGGCCAGTGACGAGACGAGACGACGGGAAATGTTGTTCATCGCCGCGCCTTGAGTGACCATCGGTTCAGGCAGCGCATCGAGTCCGGCGGTGGTGATCGGGATATAGGACAGGCCCAGCCCGGCGCCGCGGACCATCATCAGGAAAAACACCACACCGATTGAAGCGCCAGCCCCCAGCATGCCCAGTCCCAATGTGGCGCCCCCGGTCAGCAGCAGCCCCCAGAGCACCACGCCACGCGGGCCGTGACGGTCCAGCCACTTGCCGCCGAGATGCCCGAACAGGCTGGCGAACATCGCCGTGCACAGCAGCGACAGACCGGTCCAGATAGCGCTGTAGCCCATCACCACCTGCACCAGCAGCGGCAGCAGGACCAGACATTCGAACATTCCGACCGACTGCACCACCGCGATGATCACGCTCAAGCGATATCCGCGCAGGGCAAAGATGCGCAGGTTGAGCAGCGGCGAAGTCCGGTTCAGTTCCAGTCGTACAAACGCAACCAGACACAGAATGGCCGCCAGCAACATGCCGAGGTTGAGCGGATCAGTGAGGGCCTCGGCATGGCGCAGACGGCCAACAGCAATCATCAGCAGACCGATGCCCGTCGCGATCAGCAGGTAACCCGCCAGGTCGAAAGGTTTGCGTTCCGATGCTTCAGAAGCCGGCAAAACGCCGACGCCAAGGATCAGCGCCAGCAGGCCAATCGGCACATTCATCAGGAACAGCGAGCGCCAACTGAACCACTCCAGCATCAGGCTCCCGCACAAGGGCCCCAATGCCGGCGCCAGCATGACTGCCGCGCCCCACAGGCCAGTAACCCTGCCCCGCTCGCCCTTCGCGTACACCGAAAAGATGATCGCCAGCGACAGCGGAATCATCAGCCCGCTGGCGATCCCTTGCACCACGCGCGCGGCAATCACCAGCGCGATGGAGTTGGCCAACGCCCCCAGCAGCGAACCGCAGACAAACAACGCCACGCCCCACAAATACAGGGATTTGCGCCCCATCCGCTGACTGAGAAAACTGGTGAGAGGCATGGTCATGCCCATGCTCACCATGAATGCGGCCACGATCCAGGTGGCCAACAGCGGGCCGATATCAAAGGCTTCCATGAACGCCGGCAACGCCGGATTCAGCGAGCTGTTGTTCAGGCTGACCGTCAGCGTGCCCAACAACACATTGACCACCACCAACCAGCGCGGCACGGCAAACGTCAATCCCACGGGGCGACTCCGGCCTGTTGCACAAACACCTGCGGCGGTCGCGGATGACAGAGGAAGTCGGCATGGGAGATGTTGTAGCCATAGGCACCCGCCAGCGGCAGCACCAGCATGTCGCCGATCTCCACTTCCGTGAGCGGGCAATCGCGGCTCAGCACATCCTTGGGCGTGCAGAGTTGCCCCACGACGGTCCACTCCTGTTGTGGCGCTGTTGGCGTTACGCGATGCCGGGGCAGATGAATGACCGGGTGATCATGCCCCTGGGCAACCGGCAGACGGAACTGATGGGTGCCGCCCCGACAGACCAGGAAGTGCTTGCCGTGACTGGTTTTCTTGTCCAGCACTTCAATGGCGTAGTAGCCGCAAAAGGCGCTGATGAAACGACCGGGCTCAAAGCGCACGATGGGCGCATCGGCACACGCTGCAAGGCTCTGGCCCAAATGCGTACACAAGCGCTGCCAATCGAATTGCTGCGGCCCGAGGTAGTTAACGCCGATGCCACCGCCCACATTGAGATGAGTGATCGCCGCAGGATCGGCCGACAACGCTTTCCATTGCGGCCAGCGCTGCAGGTACAGATCAAGCAATTGTTCATGGCGCTCCACCAGCGACTGATGGGACATCGCATGCACATGGAAACCCTTGAGCCGCAGGTGGCTGGCGTTATCGACCCAGCTCACCGCTTGGGCCAGTTCCGACTCATCGATCCCGAACGGTGTGGCCGTGCCAGCCATCGCCAGTTTGCTGGAGAGCGGCGACGGCAGTTCGGGGTTGATCCGCAGCAAGACGTCTTGCACGCGCCCCGTTTCCAGTGCCAGACGTTGCAGGCGGACAATTTCATTCAGGCTTTCAATGTGAATCGCTTCGACCTGGTGTTGCAGCGCCGAACGCAGGTCAGAATCCAGTTTGCCGGGGCCGGAGAAGATGAATGGCTTGCGCGTCGGGCAGGCCTGGAGACGATCGATCTCGCCGCCGGAGGAAATCTCGAACCCATGCACCAACGGCGCGATGGCAGCGAGGATCTGCGGTTCACTGTTGGCCTTGATCGCGTAGTAAAGCTCCACGCCTTCGGGCAGCGTCGCCATCACCTGCGTCACGTGCTGTTTCAACGCATCGAGGTCATAGATGAACAGCGCCAGCGGATCTTCGTACTGCGTGCGGGCTTCGTCGATGGCGGCCAATACCGCTGCGGGCAGCTTATCCACGCTTGGCCTCCTTGCCCCACGGGGACACCAGACTGACGTAGCTGGCCTGGCGATCGGCCTTGGCGGCCAAGCGGACCTTAAGGTTGGTTTTGCAGGCAATCGGCTGACCGGCAATCAGTGCGTCCAACTCCGGCGCAGCGCGGGTCAATTCGGCGCGGATGCTGATCAATTGCTGCTCCACCCGTTGCCACATCAGCGGCGCCAGGTGCGGACGCTCCCAACTCAAGGCCAGTACCGCCTCGGACAAGTTGTTGACGAACAGGCAATAGACGATGCGATTCCAGCCTTGCTGGCGGGAATAAAGCAGCGACTCACGCACCCGTGGATGAACGTCTGCGTCGATCCGGGAAGCACCCAGTTCGTCGGTCAGTTTGACCCCTTCGAAATCCCGCAACAGCAAGCGTTGTGGACGACCGTTGTCATGCACCAGCACGCTGTTCTGCAGGTGCGGTTCCATCACGATGCCGTGGTTGAAGAACAGCGCCAGCACCGGCCGCAGCAGCAGCGCCTGATAGTCGTCGAACCAGCTCAACAGCGTTTGATCGTCGATGTCGTTGCCGTTGAACCGGCTCAGAAACTCATGCACCAACGGCGGCAAATGCAGGCCGCGCGCGAACAGCGTACCGGCCATGATGCTGCAGTCGGTGCCGGTGTCGAGGCAGAAGTTCTCCCGCAGGATCGCCCCGGTCTGTTCGCGGAACCAGTGGTTATCGGCTTCGCTGGCCTGTTGCGGCGCCCAGCTCAGATTGCCCGGTTCGGCCACCACCGAGAGCCCGCCAAGGGTTTCGGGCCGGGTCAGTTGGAGGTTACGAAAGACTCGGTCGATCATCAGTGCGCTTTCCAATTCGTACCAGGCGTTTTTCCTGACGCAGTTGGTGATGCGCACATTCAGCGAGCCCTTGATGAAGAACTCATGGCCCTCGATGTACCAGGTGCGGATGGACGCTGTGGGGTTGGCCATCAGCCCTGTGGCGCCAAGGTCGACGATGGACGCGGATTTCAACAAACGCTGAACCCGGCCATCCTGCATGAACAGCTGGGCCTGTACCGGATGCATGCAAATAACCGCGTGCCCCGGCCGCGCCTGCGCCTGATCGGCAAAACCGGCCAGCACTTGGGCTTTGCTCAGGCCGTTGGCTCCGACGTTCAATCCTTCCAGCGGCACCTCGAACAGGTGCAATGGCGTGCGGGCCTGGAATTCCGGGGCATAGGTTTCCTGAGCCAGATGAGCTGGCCACAGGCGCGCCTTGGGTGCCGGATGGTTCGGATGACCGAACCACAAGCCCTGCTCGCTGGCGAGGTAACCGCTGAGGGGTGCCGGATGCTGGCCGTCCATGTTGTGGCCGACGATGGCCGCGGTCAGCAACTGGCTTTGCAACACCTGATCCAGCAACTCGTCGTTGCTGGCGCGGGTCATGTGTTCGCACGCCGCGAGCAACTGCTCGACGAACTCGGTAAACCTCAGGCACGACCAGTCGCCCTCGCCACGCCGGGCATAAACATCCGACAGGTAACGGTGACTGCCCAGACCATCACGGCGGTCCACCATCACAAAGAACTGCTGCTGGTTGGGCAGGCTGATGGTCAGGGGAATGCCCTTCCATTCCAGCCCCTCGAGGTAACTGCCCGGGGCGATGCCTTGCATCTGCGCCGGCCAACTGTAACTGAGGCAGTTTTCCGGCAAGGCGAACTCTTTGATCAAACAATTAAGCAACGCACGCGTCGTTGCCAACTCACTGACCATATTCGATAAAACACTGCGATCTGGATGATTCATGGGTGCTCCACAATAGCCCGCGAGGCCACTGGACACGTTATATGGCGAAAAAATTAGTTGCTGATCGACCTGTTTTACGGCCAACGAAACCCCACGTAACGACATCACGTCACTGAACCTTTTTAAACAATCAGACGACCATCAAAGTTATTTTCAGCCCTGCCATCAAACTGCAACTCAGCGGACTGCTAATGCAACTTCGATTGATTCATTCAAGGGCGTAACTGCAATAACGCTGCAGCCATCGCGTTATCGAAACGCTGGATAACTTGCTGGCATTGTTCATCGTCGATAATCAATGGCGGCAACAAGCGGATGACATTGCCCTTACGTCCGCCGCGTTCCAGCAACAGGCCTTGTTTGAAGCACTGTTGCTGAATGGCCACGGCCAGCGCCGGGTCCATCGGGAAATGTCCGTGGCGATCCGCCGGCTGGCGCTCGTCGACGATCTCGATGCCCAGCATCAGGCCGCGACCACGCACCTGGCCGAGGGCTGGATAATGCGCTTGCAACTCGACCAGTCGGTCCTTGAGCCACTGGCCACGGCGTTCGGCCTGGTTGGCGAGGTTTTGCTGTTGCAGCACCTGCAACGTGGCCAGCCCGGCGGCCATGGCCATCTGGTTGCCGCGGAAAGTCCCGGCGTGATTGCCTGGCTCCCAGGCGTCGAATTCACGACGGATGCCCAGCACTGCCATGGGCAAACCGCCACCGACCGCTTTGGACATGACGATCAGGTCTGGCTCGATATCGGCGTGTTCAAAGGCAAACATCTTGCCGGTGCGGCCGAAACCGGTCTGCACTTCGTCGAGGATCAGCAGGATGCCGTGCTTGCGCGTCACCTCGCGGATCGCCCGCAGCCAGCTCGCGGGCGCACAGTTGACACCGCCTTCACCCTGCACCGCTTCAAGGATCACCGCCGCCGGCAGTGACACGCCGCTTTCGACGTCTTCGATGAACTGGGTGAAATAGTGAGTCAAGGCCTCGACCCCGGCCTCACCGCCGATGCCCAGCGGGCAACGGTATTGGTGGGGATACGGCATGAACTGCACCCCGGGCATCAGGCTGGCGATGGCATTTTTCGGCGCCGTGTTGCCGGTCAGGGCCAGGGCGCCGTGGGTCATGCCATGGTAGGCCCCGGAGAAACTGATAATGTTGTTGCGCCCGGTGTAGGTCTTGGCCAGTTTAAGCGCGGCTTCCACCGCATCCGCCCCGGACGGCCCGCAAAATTGCAGGCAGTAATCACGACCCTTGTTCGGCAACAGGCTGAGCAGGGTTTCGCTGAAAGCGTCCTTGACCGCGGTGGTCAGGTCCAGGGTATGCATCGGCAAGCCTGACGCGAGGAAGCTGTCGAGGCTGGCCATGACGGCCGGATGATTGTGCCCCAGGGCCAAAGTACCGGCGCCGGCCAGGCAGTCGAGGTAAGTATTGCCCTCGACATCGGTCACCCAGAGCCCGTGCGCCTTGGCAATGGCCAGCGGCAACTTGCGTGGATAACTGCGTACATTAGATTCGAACTTGCTTTGTCGAGCCAAATAGTCGGCATTGGTTTTTTGCAAAGTAGTAGAGTGCAATACGCCATCATTCAACATCGCTTCACCCTCGTTAAAGTCGATATGCAACTTATTCTCATTACCGAGTTGTTGCAACTAATTCTTACAACCTATTTGGAAATTTACATATAGCGATTTCAACTACTTTAAAAACTATCAGGCACGCAAAAAACCAAGTTAATAAACCTGGTATGAACTGCGGAAGTGCCATGATCTAGCCATGAACTTTTAATACAACTGACAACTTCGCAATAGGCTACCGATAGATAGCGACTTATACGCAAGTGCCTTGAATGTTCATTAACTGATGGGGTGCATAGGTCCTTCCTCTATACGAATCAGGTCATGGTCCAACAAAGACGCCCCGATCCCTGGGGCGCATGACACGGGTGGATCAGAAGTCAACAGTCGCAGAAAGGAGGTAGGTGCGCGGGGTCGACAGCGTCAAGCCAGGCTCGCTGTCATCCGAGGCACCGGCCGAACTCCAGTAGCGCTTGTCCGCCACGTTCTCGACATTGGCACGCAGGGTGATGTTCTTTTCCTCGACCTTGAACGCATAGCGTGCGCCCACGTCGAAACGCTCCCAGGAGTCGATTTCCTTGTTGTTGGACTGGTCCAGGTACTGCGAGCTGGAATAGATACCGCGGCTGGTCAGGGTCAGGCCCTGTACGGTTGGCACGTCCCACTCGGCACCCAGGTTGACGTTGTATTTCGGCGTAGCCGGCGCCCGGTTGCCGTCGAAGGTGCCATTGGTGGTGTTGCTCAACTCGCTGTCGATGTACATGACACCGCCGAGCAGACGGAAACCATCGAGCGGTTCACCGAACACACTCAGTTCCATACCGGTGTTCTCACGCTTGCCGTTCGGGCCGAAGACGCGCGTCGTCGCGTTGGTCTCGTAAGCCGGCTGCTTAATCCGGAACACGGCGGCGGTGACGGCGAACGCACCGGCGTCATACTTGGCGCCGACCTCGACCTGGCGGCTGATGAACGGCGGGAAAATCTCGTCCTCGTTCACCGAGGTCGACGGCGCGATCTTGCCCTGGCTCAGGCCTTCCATGTAGTTGGCATACAGCGACAGCTTATCGGTTGCCTTGAACAGGATGCCGCCTGACGGCGAAACCTTTTCCTCGTCGTAGCCGGTGTCGCCTCTGACGTTATCGGTCCAGTCGTCAACCTTCACGCGCTGCCAGCGGGCGCCGAGGGTCAGCAGCAGACGGTCATCGAAGAAACCCAGGGTGTCGGACAACGCCACACCGGTGGAGCGGTTCTCGGTGTAGACCTTCGAATCCTGTCGCGTGGCTCTGACAGGCGTTGGTGTTGTCACGGGGTTGTAGAGGTTGCTGTTGCCTGCGGCATAACGGGCGCCACCATTTTCGAAGTCCATGTAGTAATAGCTGGCAGCCAGGTTGACTTCATGGCTCACCGGGCCGGTATGAAACCAGTTGCGCACCCCCGCCGTGCCCGTCCGGACATTTTCGTCACGGGTGAAGTCACGGGGTAGAACGCTGAAATTGCCAGCATTGTTGATAACCGAAACAGCATGACGGAGAAAGTCATGGTTACTTTTGCGCGCGCCCACACCGCCGTACAGCATCACGGAATCGTTGACATCGAATTCGCCGTTCACCATGCCGAAAGTGTCGTTGGTACTCGCCTTGCTCCAGGGCTGCGCATAGTTGCGGCGCACATCGCTGGCATGCGGAACCTGCGCGTTAGGGCCAACCTGTACGCGCTCCTGCGGTGCGTCGGTATCACGTTCGGTGCGCCCGATGTCCGTCGAGAGTCGCAGGCGTTCACCGCGAAAATCCAGGCCCAGCACAGCCATCTCGCGGTCGACATTCTGGTGATCCCATTCAGTGTCGCCGGACTGCTTCACGCCGTTGAAACGAAGGCCAAACTTATTGTCTTCACCGAAGCGCCGGCCGACATCCACGGCACCACCGACCTGGCTGTCGGACGCGTAGCTGCCGGTGAATGAAGTGATGGGCTTGTCGGTCGCGCGCTTGGGCACCACGTTGATCCCGCCACCCACGCTGCCCCGCGGCGAGATGCCGTTGATGAGCTGGCTGGGGCCTTTGAGGACGTCGACGCGGTCGGCCATCTCCATGTCGATCGTATAGGTCGGCAGGACGCCGTAGAGACCGTTGTAGGACACATCACTGTTGAACAGGCTCAGCCCGCGAATGGTGAACTGCTCATAGCGCCCACCCGCCGGGTTGGTGGCGCGAACCGAGGGATCGTTGGCGATCACGTCGCCCAAAGTACGCGCCTGCTGGTTTTTGACCACCTCACTGGTGTAGGTGGTCATGCTGAACGGCGTTTCCATAAAGTCTTTCGAGCCCAGCAGGCCCTGTGAACCGCGACGCGCGACCTGACCGCCGGCATATGGATCGCCGTGCTCCGAGTCAGTGGCACCGACAATCGAGGTGGCCCCCAGTTGCAGGCTGCCGCTTTCTGGCGCCGGGGTCAGGATGTACGCCTCTTCGCCTACCGGTTGCAGTTGCAGACCGGAACCCTGCAACAGACGGGCAAAGCCCTCCTCCACCGCGTACTCGCCGGAAAGTCCAGGGCTGGTGCGACCGCCCACCAGTGCCGGGTCGACTGACAGATTGACCCCGGCCAGCCCGGCGAAACGGGTCAGCGCTGCACTGAGGCTGCCTGCCGGCACCTGGTAACTGCGTCGAGGCGCGTCTTCGGCCCAACCGGCAGTGATGAACAACGGACAGGCACTCAGACTCAGCATCAGACTCAAGTGCAACAACGGGCGCAGTCTGGAAGAACCCAGACGCGTACTGCAGGGCATCACTACAGGCATTGAGAATCTCTCTGATTTCGTTTCACTTACCTTGAATGACAAGCGACGCGAAAAAAGGGGACACACCTCAAACACTATTTTTGCGCGGCAGCAACGTGACCCAGTAGCGGGTTCGCCTCTGCACTTCCAGCGGCAAGCTGGCCGCCAGCAACGTCAGGATGCGATCGGTGTCTTCCAGACGGAAACTGCCGGTGACGCGCAGGGATTCGAGTTCCGGTTCCCAGCGCAACAATCCCGGACGATAGGTGCTGAGTTCGCGCAAAAAATCGCCCAGGGGCTGGTTCTGTGCCATCAACACGCCGTCGCGCCAGCCAGGCGCAAGTACATCGAAAGGTTCGACGCGTCCGGCACCCATCGCCTGAAGGCTGACTTGCTGGCCTGCGCGCAATGAAAAGACCGGTCCGCGCAAAGGCTGCAACTGCACCGCACCTTTAAGCACTGACACCTTGCACCCCGTCTGCCCCTGACGAACGCACACTTCGCTCTGACTGGCGACCACTTGCCCGAAACGCGTCTGAATCGTCAGCGGCGATGTGCTGGGAACATTGAGCGCTATTTCGCCTTCCACGAGTGTCAGTCGCCGGTTCTTCAGGTCGATATCGACGGCACTTGCGGTATTCAATTGCAGCGAGCTGCCATCGGCCAACTGGACCTTTTTGCCCTCCCCGGTCGCCGTTCGCAGGTCAGCGCGCCAGACATCCAGAGGTAGCTGCCGGCTGATCAGCCAGGCGGTTGGCACCAGCGCCACCGCCCCGACGGCGCGTTTGAGCACCGTGCGCCGACTCGTCTGCGGCCGATCCAGGCTGGCCATGGCCAGTGCCGACGGCAGGTCGGTAAAGCGTTGGCGCAAGAGCTGGGCTTTCTGCCAGGCCTGTTCGTGACTGGGATGGCTGTCACGCCAGTGCTGCAGATTGGCACGGTCGCGATCATTGGCGGCGCCTGATTCCATGAGCGCCAGCCATTGAGCGGCAGCCCGCACGACTTGCCGGGCTTCAGCCGAAGGCGGCGAACCGATCACAATTCCACCAGCAGGCAATGCTCATAGGCTTGCGCCATGTAGCGCTTGATCGTGCGCTCCGAGACTTGCAGGCGTTCGGCAATTTCGTGATAACCCAGGCCTTCCAGCTGACTCCAGAGAAACGCCCGGCGCACCGCGGTCGGCAATCCATCGAGCAATTCGTCCAGGGCTTGCAGGGTTTCCAGCAGTAACCAACGTTGCTCGGGGGACGGCACGCAGTCCTCGGGCAGCAGCGCCAAGGCGTCGAGGTAGGCCTGCTCCAGGCTGCGGCGCTTATAGAAGTTGCTCAGCAGCCGCTTGCCGACTGTCGCCAGATAGGCGCGGGGTTCTTGCAGGTCGGCGATGTGCTGGGAGCTGGCGAGTAAACGCACGAACGTATCCTGGCTCAAGTCCGCCGCATCATGGCCATTGCTCATGCGTCGTCTCAACCAGCTTTCGAGCCAGCCACGATGGTCGCGGTACAGGTCGTGGAAGGTTTGCGCCGCCGGCATCGCTGCATCACTCATCTAAAGGAACCCTGCGCGAAGAAATATTTTAAATGCGACTCATTCTAATTAGTGTTGATACGTCAAACCAAGCGCTTTATGTGTTTCGCCCCAAGGAAAAACCTGGATACGCGAATGAAAGACAGGTGTTTCTGCCACGCAGCCACCGGTTGATCAGGGCTGAGCGTTATTGAGGGGAATCGTCGAGAGGAGGAAGAATTCGATGCACGGCCGCATTTGGCCGGCAGATGCGAATACCCATGGTTGCGGGGGAAAGGAGAAAAAGCCAAATCGCAGGCACAAAAAACCCCGGTCTTTCGACCAGGGTCTTTGCTATCGACTCGAAGTAGCCAGCGGCTAACTTCGTAGCTCCAAGGCGTTCAGTGGGCCTTGAGGCAGATATGGCGCAGCGGACGGGACTCGAACCCGCGACCCCCGGCGTGACAGGCCGGTATTCTAACCGACTGAACTACCGCTGCGTATCGCTTTGGACTTTCGTCCAAGTAACTCGTCTGACTGAAAGCTTCGAGGCTTTCAATCTCGAACCAGAATAAATTCTGACTCGGAAAATATGGCGCAGCGGACGGGACTCGAACCCGCGACCCCCGGCGTGACAGGCCGGTATTCTAACCGACTGAACTACCGCTGCGCGTCGGTGGAGGCTTTTAAAAGCTTCCATCTTGCTTTCGCAAGACTCTCGGAAGTGGTGGGTGATGACGGGATCGAACCGCCGACATTCTGCTTGTAAGGCAGACGCTCTCCCAGCTGAGCTAATCACCCGTTTGCATCTCCGAGGCCGCGAAATTTACGCAGGTACCGAAGCTAAGTCAATACCCCGCTTGAAGTTTTTCTGAAAAAGACAAAATCATGTCATTTCCCGCAGCGCTGCCCACGGCCGCCTGCAACCTCAAACCGCCGCTGTCGCGGCCCCTGCCCGAATTACTCGCTGTAAATCATCTTCTTGGTCATGCCGCCATCGACCACGAACTCCTGGCCCGTGACAAAACCGGCGTTCTTCGACAACAGCCAGGCGACCATCGCTGCCACGTCCTCGACCGTCCCTACCCTGCCCGCCGGATGCTGGGCATGATCGGCATCGGTCAGTGGTTCGGCACGGCGTGCGGAAGGATCCCGCGCATCAATCCAGCCCGGACTAACCGCATTGACGCGGATTTCCGGCCCAAGGCTGATCGCCAAGGCATGAGTCAGGGCCAGCAGGCCACCCTTGCTCGCCGCATAAGCCTCTGTGTCGGGTTCCGACTGCCCGGCGCGGGTCGAGGCCAGGTTGACGATCGCGCCGCTGTGAGCACGCAGGTACGGCGCACAGTGCTTGGCCAACAGCATCGGCCCACTGAGATTCACCGCCAGCACCCGATTCCAGTACGCCAGATCAAGGCTTTCAAGGGTGATGTTGTGCGGATCGGTAACCGCCGCGTTGCACACCAGTGCATCCAGACGTCCGAACTGCCCCAGCACCTCAGCGACACCCAACGCCACCTGCCCTTCGTTCGAGACGTCCATGGCGATGAACCAGGCGTTGTCGCCGAGCACCTTCGCCACTTTCGAACCGCGCACCCGATCAAGATCAGTCAGCACCACCTGCCAGCCTTCGCTGATCAGCCAGGCCGAGATCCCCAGACCAATGCCCCGCGCAGCACCCGTGACCAGTGCAACGCGGCCATTGGTGCCAGTGCCCGGCGCGGACAACTCGATCACAAGGCAGCCAACCCGCGCGCCAGATCGGCTTGCAGGTCTGCCACGTCTTCCAGACCGACCGCGATGCGGATCAGGCTGTCACGAATGCCCGCAGCTTCACGCTCTTGCGGCGCCAGACGGCCGTGAGAGGTGGTGCTTGGGTGCGTAATGGTGGTTTTGCTGTCACCGAGGTTGGCGGTGATGGAAATCAGGCGAGTCGCATCGATAAAGCGCCAGGCGCCCTCTTTGCCGCCCTTGACCTCGAAACTCACGACCGCACCAAAGCCTTTCTGCTGACGCAGGGCCAACTCGTGCTGCGGATGGCTTTTGAGACCGGCGTAATGGACTTTCTCGATACCGTCCTGCTGCTCCAGCCATTCGGCCAGTTGCTGGGCATTGGCACAGTGCGCCTTCATGCGCAGGCTCAGGGTTTCCAGGCCCTTGAGGAAGATCCAGGCGTTGAACGGGCTCAGAGTCGGCCCGGCAGTGCGCAGGAAACCGACGACTTCTTTCATCTGCTCGCTGCGACCGGCCACAACACCGCCCATGCAACGGCCCTGACCGTCGATGAACTTGGTCGCCGAATGCACGACGATGTCCGCGCCCATCTTCAGCGGCTGCTGCAACGCCGGGGTGCAGAAGCAGTTATCGACCACCAGCATCGCGCCCTTGGCGTGAGCGATTTTCGACAGCTCGGCGATATCGACCAGTTCAGCCAGTGGATTGGACGGCGATTCGACGAACAGCAGTTTGGTATTGGCCTTGATCGCCGCATCCCAGCCGGACAAGTCCGCCAGGGGCACGTAATCGACTTCGATGCCGAAGCGCTTGAAGTACTTCTCGAACAGGCTGATGGTCGAACCGAACACGCTGCGCGACACCAGCACGTGATCGCCGGCGCTGCACAGGCTCATCACCACCGCCATGATTGCGGCCATGCCGGTCGCCGTGGCCACGGCTTGCTCGGCGCTTTCCAGCGCGGCAATGCGCTCTTCGAACGCACGTACGGTCGGGTTGGTGTAGCGCGAGTAAACGTTACCCGGCACTTCACCGGCAAAGCGTGCCGCCGCATCAGCAGCGGTACGGAATACGTAGCTGGAAGTGAAGAACATCGGATCACCGTGTTCGCCTTCCGGCGTGCGGTGCTGACCGGCGCGTACGGCCAGGGTGTCGAACGCTACGCCTTCGAGGTCGCTGTCCAACCGACCGGCATCCCAATCCTGACTCATGCTGTCACTCCTTGCCCCGATTTTTATAAATAGGAATTCTTTTAGTAGATACAAAACCGGCCCCTCAGGGCCGGTAGTTACTCAGTTGTTATACAGATCAATGATCGCACTGACTGCCTGCGTCTTGACCTTGGAGGCATCATTACGTGCCTGCTCGATCTTGTTCAGGTAAGCCTCATCAACGTCGCCGGTGACGTACTGGCCGTCGAACACCGCGCAATCGAACTTCTCGATCTTGATCTTGCCGCCACCGACCGCTTCGATCAAGTCAGGCAGGTCCTGATAGATCAACCAGTCAGCGCCGATCAGATCAGCCACGTCCTGGGTCGAACGGTTATGCGCGATCAGCTCGTGCGCGCTCGGCATGTCGATGCCGTAGACGTTCGGGTAGCGAACGGCCGGTGCCGCGGAGCAGAAGTAGACGTTTTTGGCGCCGGCTTCGCGGGCCATCTGGATGATCTGCTTGCAGGTGGTGCCGCGAACGATGGAGTCGTCCACCAGCATCACGTTCTTGCCGCGGAATTCCAGCTCGATGGCGTTGAGCTTCTGGCGTACGGATTTTTTCCGTGCGGCCTGGCCCGGCATGATGAAGGTCCGGCCGATATAACGGTTCTTCACGAAGCCTTCGCGGAACTTGACGCCCAAGTGGTTCGCCAGCTCCAGGGCCGCGGTACGGCTGGTATCCGGAATCGGGATGACCACGTCGATGTCGTGATCCGGACGCTCGCGCAGAATCTTCTCGGCGAGTTTCTCACCCATGCGCAGACGGGCTTTATAGACCGACACGCCGTCGATGATCGAGTCCGGACGCGCCAGGTAGACGTGTTCGAAGATGCACGGGGTCAGGGACGGGTTGGTCGCACACTGACGGGTGTGCAGCTTGCCGTCTTCAGTGATGTAGACCGCTTCGCCTGGTGCCAGGTCGCGAATCAGGGTGAAACCGAGCACGTCCAGGGAGACGCTTTCGGAGGCGATCATGTACTCGACGCCTTCGTCGGTGTGACGCTGACCGAAGACGATCGGACGGATGCCGTGCGGGTCGCGGAAACCGACGATGCCGTAACCGGTCACCATCGCCACGACCGCGTAACCACCGACGCAACGGTTGTGTACGTCAGTGACAGCCGCGAACACGTCTTCTTCGGTTGGCTGCAACTTGCCCCGCTGGGCCAGTTCGTGAGCGAACACGTTGAGCAGCACTTCCGAATCGGAATTGGTGTTGACGTGGCGCAGGTCAGATTCGTAAATCTCCTTGGCCAGCTGTTCAACGTTGGTCAGGTTACCGTTGTGCGCCAAGGTGATGCCGTAAGGCGAGTTGACGTAAAACGGTTGGGCTTCGGCCGAGGTCGAACTGCCCGCGGTCGGGTAACGCACATGACCAATACCCATGTGGCCGACCAGGCGCTGCATGTGACGTTGATGGAACACGTCACGCACCAGGCCATTGTCCTTGCGCAGGAATAACCGGCCATCATGGCTGGTCACGATACCGGCAGCGTCCTGGCCGCGGTGCTGGAGGACGGTTAGCGCGTCATACAGCGCCTGATTGACGTTCGACTTACCGACGATACCGACGATGCCACACATGCGACGCAACCCCTACTTAATGGATCTGAACTGAACACAACTCACTGAGGCGTTTTGGCCATCGGCAAGAGGTGCTCCTTGAACGGTATCTCAGCGGGTATGCTGATACCGCTGGCAAGCCACTGACTGCTCCACCCGAGAATCAGGTTTTTGGACCAGTCTGCGACCAAAAGAAATTTTGGCACGAGCTGTGACTCTTGCCACCACCCGTCCTGCTGTACCGGCCCCAGGCTCAACAGCCCGACCGCCACGACCACCAGCAACACGCCACGCGCGGCGCCGAAGGCCATGCCGAGGAATCGATCGGTCCCGGACAGCCCGGTGACGCGAACCAATTCGCCGATAAGATAATTGATCATCGCGCCTACGATTAACGTGGCGACAAACATGATGGCACAGCCCGTGATCACACGGGCCGACGGCGTTTGGATGTATCCGGCGAGGTACTCGGACAATGAACCACCGAACATCCAGGCGACGACTCCTGCGATGATCCAGGTCACCAGCGACAGTGCTTCTTTGACGAAGCCGCGGCTCAGACTGATCAATGCGGAGATGGCGACGATTGCAACGATCGCCCAGTCAACCCAGGTAAATGGCACAGTGCAGCCTACAGACGGATAAGGCGGCGCATTTTAGCAGAGCGCATGGCTATCGGTAAGCTGCGATTGTCAGTGCATTTCATATCGGGGCGATAGTTTTAGCCACGCTCAGGCTGGAAACGCACCACAAAACCCTTGAGGTTCTGTTGGCGACTCAACAAGTCACGCAGACGATCGGCTTCTGCACGCTCGATCAGCGGTCCGACAAACACCCGATTCTTGCCGTCGGCAGTCCGAATATAGGCGTTGTAGCCTTGGCTGCGCAGGGATTTCTGCAGGCTTTCTGCACTTGCACGGCTCGACAGGCTGGCCAGTTGCACCGACCAGCTGACCGACAGGCCATTGGCATCGACGCGGCTTTGCGTCGTGTCCGGTTTGCCCGGTGCAGCCGTGATGGGCTGGCTAGGTGCAACCGTTGGTTTGTTGACCGGCGCCGGAGCTGGCGCGACCGGTTTGGCGGCAGGTGCAGGCGCAACCGGGGCAATCGGAGCAGAAGGTGCTTCTTGCTGAGCGATTTCATCATCACTCGGCACAGGCTCCTGAGGTAGCGCTTGCGGCTCAGGCACCACCACCGGCTCGACCTGAACTTGCGGCACCGCAGGCGCTTGCGGCGCAGCCGGGGCTTCAACCGTCACTTGACGCTGTTCATCCTGACGGGAAAACAGCATCGGCAGGAAAATCACCGCCAGCGCCACCAGAACCAGGGCGCCAACCATGCGCTGTTTGTATGCCTTATCCAGCAATGCCATTTGCCGCTTCCTCCGTGGAGCGCCGGGCCAGCCATTCAAGGGCCTCGGCGACACAATAAAATGATCCGAACAACAGAATCTCGTCGTCGTTCGTCGCCAGCGCGCACTGCCCTTCCAGGGCGGCGGCCACACTGTCATAGGATGTCACCGAGGCGCCAAGGTTCTGCAACGCCGCGTGCAAATCGGCAACCGGGCGTGCTCGCGGTGAATCCAGCGGCGCGACGGCCCATTGCTGGACACTAGCATTCAATTCACCGACAACACCATCCAGATCCTTGTCCGCCAGCAATCCGAACACCGCCAGACGCTTGCCGGCTGGTGGTCGGCTGGCCAGGCGGCGAGCCAGATACTCTGCCGCGTGCGGGTTATGCCCCACGTCCAGCAACAGGCTCAGGCGCTTGCCCTGCCAGTCGAACTGACGGCGATCGAGGCGACCGACCACCCGAGTGGCCTTCAGCGCAGCAATAATGTGTGCATCCGCCCAAGGCAACCCGAGCAACAGGTAAGCCTGCAACGCCAGCGCGGCGTTTTCCATCGGCAGATCGAGCAACGGCAAATCGTGCAGCTCGACCACACGCCCTTGAGCGTCAAGACCGCGCCATTGCCAGTTGTGATCGGTGATGCCGAGGTCGAAATCGCGCCCACGCAGGAAAAACGGGCAATTGAGCTCGCGCGCTTTATCCAGCAGAGGTTGTGGAGGATTCAGGTCGCCACACAGCGCAGGCGCGCCTTGGCGGAAAATGCCGGCCTTTTCGAACGCTACGGACTCGCGGGTATCGCCCAGATAGTCCGCGTGATCGACACCGATGCTGGTGACCAGTGCCATGTCGGCATCGACCACATTGACCGTGTCCAGACGCCCGCCCAGACCGACTTCCAGCACCACCGCATCGAGACTGGCGTGCTGAAACAGCCAGAACGCCGCGAGGGTGCCCATTTCGAAGTACGTCAGGGAAGTGTCGCCACGGCCCGCCTCGACCGCTGCAAAGGCTTCGCACAGCTCGGCGTCAGTGGCTTCGACGCCATTGACCTGCACCCGCTCGTTGTAACGCAGCAGGTGCGGAGAATTGTAGACACCGACGTTCAGGCCCTGCGCCCGCAGCAACGAAGCCACGAATGCGCAGGTAGAACCTTTGCCGTTGGTGCCGGTGACCGTGATCACCCGAGGCGCCGGTTTGCCCAGTCCCATGCGGGACGCTACCTGTTGCGAGCGCTCCAGGCCCATGTCGATGGCCGAAGGGTGCAACTGCTCAAGGTAGGCGAGCCACTCGCCAAGGGTACGTTCGATCATATGTTGGCGGGTACCGGTGGAACTACGATTGGTTCGATTGGCGCGGCGACGAATTTTGGCGTCGGCAGGCCCATCATTTGTGCCAGCAGATTGCCCAGGCGCGGACGCAGTTCCTGACGGTGAATGATCATGTCGATCGCACCGTGTTCCAGCAGGAACTCGCTGCGCTGGAAGCCTTCCGGCAGTTTTTCACGCACGGTTTGTTCAATAACGCGCGGACCAGCGAAGCCGATCAAGGCTTTCGGCTCACCGACGATCACGTCGCCGAGCATCGCCAGACTGGCGGAAACACCACCGTAGACCGGGTCGGTCAGTACGGAGATGAACGGAATGCCTTCTTCACGCAGACGCGCCAGTACCGCAGAGGTCTTGGCCATTTGCATCAGGGAGATCAGGGCTTCCTGCATCCGCGCACCGCCAGAAGCGGCGAAACAGATCATCGGGCAACGGTTTTCCAGCGCGTAGTTGGCAGCGCGAACAAAACGCTCACCAACGATCGCGCCCATCGAACCACCCATGAAGGAGAATTCGAAGGCCGACACCACTACCGGCATGCCCAGCAGGGAGCCGCTCATGGAGATCAGTGCGTCTTTTTCGCCGGTCTGCTTCTGCGCAGCGGTCAGGCGATCCTTGTACTTCTTGCCGTCGCGGAACTTCAGACGGTCAACCGGCTCCAGGTCAGCGCCCAGTTCGGCACGGCCTTCAGCGTCGAGGAAGATGTCGATACGGGCGCGGGCGCCGATACGCATGTGGTGGTTGCACTTGGGGCAAACGTCCAGGGTCTTTTCCAGCTCCGGACGATACAGCACAGCCTCGCAAGACGGGCATTTGTGCCACAGACCTTCAGGCACCGAGCTCTTCTTGACCTCGGAACGCATGATCGAAGGGATCAGTTTGTCTACTAACCAGTTGCTCATGCTTTCTTTCTCCAGTACCGGCGGCCCGAACGCTCTGGTTCGCAGCCCCGCGTATGCCCTTGAGCTAAATTCATGTGTGTGGCGATGATCGATGGGTTGCCGGATCAGCGAAACGTGACCTGCGTACACCCCAAAAACCCTCAGCCATGCCTGTGGACGGCGGCAGTGTGCCAGCCGTCACATCAGCTAGTGCGTACCGCTTTAATGAATGCCTGAATCTTTGCGTGATCCTTGATGCCCTTGCTCGCCTCCACCCCACCGCTGACGTCCACGGCATAAGGCCGAACCCTTGCAATCGCCTCGGCGACGTTGTCCGGCGTCAAACCACCCGCCAGGATGATCGGCTTGCTCAAGCCTTGCGGTATCAGAGACCAGTCGAACGCTTCACCGGTTCCGCCGGGCACGCCTTCAACGTAGGCGTCGAGCAGGATGCCGCTGGCGCCTGGAAACGCATCGCATGCGGCCGCGATATCGTCACCGGCCTTGACCCGCAGCGCCTTGATGTACGGACGATTCCATTCTTCGCACTCGGCCGCGGTTTCGTCGCCATGGAACTGCAACAGGTCCAGCGGCACGGCGTCGAGGATTTCCCCCAACTCGCAGCGGCTGGCGTTGACGAACAACCCCACGGTGGTCACGAACGGCGGCAACGCGTTGATGATCGAGCGCGCCTGCTGAAACGTCACGGCCCGAGGGCTTTTGGCGTAGAACACAAATCCGATCGCATCAGCCCCGGCCTCAACCGCCGCCAACGCATCTTCTATGCGGGTAATCCCACAAATCTTGCTGCGAACGGCCGACATGTCGATAGAACCCCAAGGTAAATCCGAGAAAGTCCCGGATGGTAACAAAAGCGTTCGAGGGCGTCAGCCGTCAAGTTCCGAGAAACCGGTCAAGAAGTGCGGCCCAATGTAACGCTCGGGCAATTCGAACTCGTCGCGGTACTCGACCTGCACCAGGTACAGGCCGTACGGATGCGCCGTCACCCCGCCGGACCGGCGAATGCGGCTCTCCAGCACCTCTTTCATCCACTCCACCGGGCGCTCGCCGGCACCGATGGTCATCAGCACGCCCGCAATGTTGCGCACCATGTGATGCAGGAAGGCGCTGGCGCGGATGTCCAGCACGATCATCTTGCCGTGGCGCGTGACGCGCAGGTGATGCAGCTCCTTGATCGGCGACTTGGCCTGACACTGGCCGGCACGGAAAGCGCTGAAATCGTGGGTGCCGACCAGGTACTGCGCCGCCTCGGCCATGCGCTCGACGTCCAGCGGACGGTGGTTCCAGGTGATTTCTTCGTTCAGGTGCGCCGGGCGGATCTGATCGTTGTAGATCACGTAGCGATAGCGCCGGGCAATCGCCTTGAACCGCGCATGAAAATGCGCCGGCATGACCTTGGCCCAGCTGACACTGACGTCGTGAGGCAAATTGATATTGGCGCCCATGACCCAGGCTTTCATCGAACGCTCGACCTGGGTATCGAAATGCACCACCTGACCGCACGCATGCACACCGGCATCCGTACGCCCGGCGCAGAGCAGCGACACCGGTGAGTCAGCGACTTTGGACAAGGCGTTTTCGAGCGTTTCCTGCACCGTCAGCACGCCAGAGGCCTGGCGCTGCCAGCCGCGATAGCGCGAGCCTTTGTATTCAACGCCCAACGCGATCCGGAAAAAGCCGTCGGCCACCATTTCGGCGGCCGGATTATCTATATTTGCCAAGGAGTGACAGCCTGCTGATATACGCAAAGGCGGGCATTATAAGGCCGCAGGACCGGGACGCCAGAGGCGCGTGCTGTTTGTGGCCTGCCAGGAGCGATCTGTCGTCGACTGAAACAAAAACGGCAGCCTCAATGGGCTGCCGTTTTGTTTACGCCTTACCGATCAATCAAGCCAGGCGCGAAAGCATTTCCTTGGCTTCGCTCTTCTGACCTGCATCACCCTCGGTCACCACTTCATTGAGGATGTCCCGGGCGCCGTCGGCGTCGCCCATGTCGATGTAGGCCTGGGCCAGATCGAGTTTGGTGGCGACTTCGTCAGTGCCGGAAAGGAAATCGAATTCCGGCTCGTCAGCTGCGGAGGCCATGGCGTCTTCCGCCGTGAAACTTGGCTCGCCAAGGCTCTGGGACAGACGATCCAGCTCGGCGTTGACGTCATCCAGTTCGGCTGCGAATGCGTCCGGAGCGTCTGGCGCGTCCATTTCATCAGCCAGCGACAGGTCGAAATCGGCTGGCAGCTCCAGATCGTCCAGCGCAACCTCGGGAACAGCCGGCGCTTCAGCGACCGGTAAATCCAGGTCCTTGACGCCTTCATCCAGGCTCAACAGGAAGTCGTCTTCGGCCAGGGTCGCCGGCGAGGCATCCCCACCAAGATCCATATCCAGGTCGAAGTCCGACAGGTCATCGAGGTTTTCCTTGATGTCGGTCTGCTGCTGCAACACCGACTCGAAGCTCAGGTCGTCGTCCAACGGGAACTCGTCCAGCTCGGTCGCAGACACAGGCTCTGGTTCTGGCGCTGGCTCTGGTGCAACCACTGCCGGAGAGGCAGCCTCCAGATCATCCAGGCTCAAATCGAAAGCACTGTCGAGGTCATCGGACGCTGGTTCTGGTTCTGCTGCAACCACCGCCGGAGCGGCAGCTTCCAGATCATCCAGGCTCAAATCGAAGGCACTGTCGAGGTCATCGGACTCTGGTGCTGGTTCTGGCTCAACCACCGCTGGAGTGGATGTTTCAAGATCATCGAAGCTCAAATCGAAGGCATTGTCGAAGTCATCAGGCACTGCCGGCGCCGGCACTTCAGGCTCATCCTGCAACAGATCCTTGACGTATTGCGCGTCCAGTTCGGCAGCGATCGCAGCAGCGGCGATACCACCGGCGGCGGCAATCACCATGGCCGGGAAACGGCTCTTGAGTTTTTCGACCTGTGCATAGTTGTCACCATTGGCCACCAGTTGGCGTTCCTGGGCAACGAATGCATCGCGGTCGCCTTGCTGACCGTAGACTTCCATCAGCTTGAGGCGCAGGTCACTGCGTTGTGGCTCTTGCTTGATCCCGTCTTCCAGCAAGGCAGCCGCCTGATTCAGACGACCGGCCGTGATGTGCGACTGCGCCTTGGTCAGTACGTCGTCATTGCGCTCGCCAGCAGGCGAAACCAATGGCGCGGCGATCGGCGGCGTTACCACAACCGGAGCAATTACCGGCGCCGGCGCGGGGGCCGGGGCTGGTGCAGGCGGTGGCGTCGGGGTTGGCGCAGTAGCGAGCTTCACGCTCGGCGGCGGCACGTCCAGGTCATCGAAGATGCTTTTTGGCAGGTCGAGTTCAGTGGAGAACGCCTGCTCCTCGGCCAAGTCACGGGCCATACGCAAATGCTTCTCGGCTTCTTGCTGGGCTTTGCGGCGACGCGCCAGCAACAGCAGTAGCAACAGCGCCACCACCGCCCCGCCACCTGCCAGACCCAGCAGCCACGGATTGGTCAGCAGCTCTTTGAATTGCTGATCGTCGGATGCTGCCGGCGTCGGCTCGACTGGCGTCTCGGCCGGAGCCGGAGTGGCCTCGGGCGCAGCAGCCTCAGGTGCAGGTGTTGTCGGAGCCGCTTGCGTAGGCGCTGGCGCAGGGTTGGCCGCCAGTTCGGCTGACATTGCCGGAGCAGCCGCTTCTGGTGCCGGCGCACCCGCCGCGCCTTCAGCCTGCAACTTGGCCAGCTGATTGTTTTTCAGCTCGATCAGGCGTTGCAGCTTGTCCATCTGACTTTGCAGATCGGTCATGCGGCTTTTCAGTTCAGCGTTGTCACGACGGCTCGTGTCGAGGTTTTCCTTGGTCACGGCCAGCTTGTTGCTCAAGTTCTTGGCGTCGCCCGCAGCGCCTTTGCCACCGGCCTTGCCGGACTCGGCGGAGACCAGGCTCAGCTTGTCTGTCGTCGCTTGCGACGAAGGGCCTTCACCGCGAGCGCGTTTGGTGGCATCGAGCTGCTGCTGTCCGGCCCCGGGCTTCGCTACATAACGACGGCCCTGACGCCACGCAGTGTTCTGTGCGGAAACTTCAGCAATGGCCTTCGGTTGCGGCAGGCTGGTGCTCTGCGCCTGATCCGGCATGCGCAGCACCTGACCGGCTTTCAACCGGTTGATGTTGCCGTCGATAAAGGCATCCGGGTTCAACGCCTGGATGGCCAGCATGGTTTGCTGGACCGAGCCGCCAGTGCGCGTCTTCGCAGCGATTTCCCACAGGGTATCGCGCGGCGCGGTGGTGTATTGGGTTGGGTTGGTGCCACCGGTCACCGGTGCGGTGACGGTTTGCGTCGGTGCAGGCTGCGCAGCCGCATCAGCGGTCTGCGGCGAGAATTTGGACGGATCGAGCAGCACGCTGTAATCGCGCAGCAGGCGACCGCTGGGCCACATCACCTGAACCAGGAATTTCACCATGGGTTCGGAGAGGGGTTTGCTGGATGTCACACGCAGGATGCTTTTGCCGCTGGCGTTGAGCACCGGGGTGAAGGTCAGGTCATTGAGAAACGCCTGGCGATCGACACCGGCCTTGGCGAAATCTTCGGGCGAAGCCAGGCTCGGCACCAATTCGGCAGCGGTGAGGTCCTTGACGTCGAGCAACTCGATTTCTGCCACCAGGGGCTGGTTCAGCGTCGACTTCAGGGTCAATTCCCCGAGCCCGAGGGCATGCGCCATACCGGAGGACAGCGCCGAGGCGGCCGCTATTGCTAACACCAGTTTGCGAACTTGAACCATAGCCTCATCCTTTGTTTGAACATTCCTCGGCCAGCGAGAAGGTGTTGATAGTCGCTGCCGTAAGGCATTGCGTGCGGCGGCGAAGAGTCGTCGCGCGCGATCATTTCATTCATGCCACGCAAAGCCCCGGAGGGAGCCTGCTTTCAGCTGTCCGACCAAGCATAGCGCCCGGCCGGATTCATTCGACAAATTGTTGCCAAGTATCTTTTACAGGAGGTCTTTTATCAACAATTCGGCCACCTGCACAGCATTGAGCGCTGCGCCTTTGCGTACGTTATCTGACGTCAGCCACAAATTAAGTTCCGACAGGTCGTCGATCCCGCTCCGAACCCGACCAACGTAGACCACGTCCTGCCCTACCGCATCGCCTACCGGTGTCGGGTAATCGCCGGCTTCCACCAGCTCGATACCGGGCGCGTCTTCCAGGGCGGCGTTGACTTTTGCCAGGTCGATATCGCTCGAAGACTGCAAGGTCACGTTAAAGCTATCGCCAAAAAACACCGGGGCTTGAATGCAAGTGACGGAAATCTTTAATAAAGGTAGCGCCATGACCTGACGCAGCTCGCGTACCAGGCGTTTTTCCAGCAGCGTGTGACCCTGCTCATCAGGCTTGCCTACTTGCGCCAGCAGGTTGAAAGCCATCTGCCGATCGAAGAAAGTCGGCTCCAGCGGACGCACATTGAGCAGCTCGGCGGTTTGCCGTGCCAGCTCGGTGACCGCTTCGCGGCCCTGGGCGGAGACGGCCAGGCTGGCGGTCAGATTGATGCGTTGCAGATCGAGCAAACCGAGCAACGGCGCCAGCACCACCGCCAGTGTGGTGGCCGAAGGGCTTGGACTGCTGACCTGGAACGGCTTTTTCAAACCGGCGAGAATTTCAGCGTTAGCTTCCGGCACCACTTGCGGCGCCTGATCAGCCGGCAAGGCGCCGGACAAGTCGATCAGCGAGCAACCGGCGGCCGTGGCACGCGAAGCGAAACTCAGGGTTACCGCCGGGCCGGCCGCGAAGAACACCAGCTGGACTTTACTGAAGTCGAACTCATCGACTTCCCGCACCCGCACGTTCTTGCCGCGAAACGGCACCGAATGCCCGGCCGATTCGCTGCTGGCGAGCAGGTGCAGATTGCCGACCGGGAAGTCGCGCTCCTCGAGAATCTGCACGAGCGTTTCGCCGACAGTACCGGTGGCGCCGATCACGGCGATATCAAAGGACTGGCTCATGGTTCTACCTCTGGCGAAACGGGGGGAGCGGCACTTTACCGGGTGGTTGGGATGCAGGCAATTCTGACTGGGATTTGCGGTGGTCGACCCGGCCCCATCGCGAGCAGGCTCACTCCTACAATGGTCGATGTCGAACAGAAATCATGTGTACACCCTCACCCCTGTAGGAGTGAGCCTGCTCGCGATGAGGTCAGACCAGACAACCGATAAATCACAGGCATAAAAAACCCGCGCCTTTCGCAAGGCACGGGTTCTTTTATTACTTCAACCGATCAACGCTCAAGCAGGATCCGCAGCATGCGACGCAGTGGTTCGGCCGCGCCCCACAGCAGTTGGTCGCCGACGGTGAACGCGCCGACGTACTGCGTGCCCATGTTCAGCTTGCGCAGACGGCCGACCGGTACGTTCAGGGTGCCGGTGACTTTCGTCGGGCTCAGCTCCTGAATGCTGGCTTCGCGGCTGTTCGGCACCAGTTTGACCCATGGGTTGTGCTGGCTGATCAGCCCTTCGATATCGGCGATCGGCACGTCTTTGTTCAGTTTGATGGTCAGCGCCTGGCTGTGGCAGCGCATGGCGCCGATGCGCACGCAGATGCCATCCACCGGGATCGGGCTCTTGAAGCGACCGAGGATCTTGTTGGTCTCGGCCTGGGCCTTCCACTCTTCACGGCTCTGACCGTTCGGCAGTTCCTTGTCGATCCACGGGATCAGGCTGCCGGCCAGCGGTACGCCGAAGTTTTCGGTCGGGTATGCGTCGCTGCGCATGGCTTCGGCCACACGGCGGTCGATGTCGAGGATCGCGCTGGCCGGGTCGGCCAGTTGATCGGCGACAGCGGCGTGGGTCGCGCCCATTTGCTTGATCAGCTCACGCATGTTCTGCGCGCCGGCACCGGAGGCCGCCTGATAAGTCATGGCGCTCATCCACTCGACCAGACCGGCTTCAAACAGACCGCCCAGGCCCATCAGCATCAGGCTGACGGTGCAGTTGCCGCCGATGTAGTTCTTGGTGCCCGCGTCGAGCTGCTGGTCGATGACCTTGCGGTTCACCGGGTCCAGCACGATCACCGCGTCATCCTGCATACGCAGGCTGGAAGCGGCGTCGATCCAGTAACCCTGCCAGCCGGCTTCGCGCAGCTTCGGGAAGACTTCGCTGGTGTAGTCGCCACCCTGGCAGGTCAGAATCACGTCGAGGGTTTTCAGCTCATCAATGCTGTAAGCGTCCTTGAGCGGAGCAATGTCCTTGCCCACGGACGGGCCTTGGCCACCGACATTGGAAGTGGTGAAAAACACCGGCTCAATAAGATCGAAATCCTGCTCTTCCAGCATCCGCTGCATGAGCACGGAACCGACCATACCGCGCCAACCGATCAGACCTACACGTTTCATCGCAACTACACCTTCTTTAAAAAGTGGGCCGCTGCTTTCAAAGTGAAAGTTGCAGCGGGCCCGAGAGATTACAGATTCCGCAGCGCGGCGACTACTGCGTTGCCCATTTCCTGCGTACCGACTTTAGTGCAACCGGTCGACCAGATGTCGCCAGTACGCAGGCCTTGGTCCAATACCAGACTGACGGCCTTCTCGATTGCATCGGCCGCATCCTGCAGATTGAAGCTGTAACGCAACATCATCGACACCGACAAAATGGTCGCCAACGGGTTGGCAATGCCCTTGCCAGCGATGTCCGGCGCCGAACCATGGCACGGCTCGTACATGCCTTTGTTGTTGGTATCCAGGGATGCCGACGGCAGCATGCCGATGGAACCAGTCAGCATCGACGCTTGGTCGGAAAGAATATCGCCGAACAGGTTGTCGGTAACGATCACGTCGAATTGCTTCGGTGCGCGCACCAGCTGCATGGCAGCGTTGTCGACGTACATGTGGCTCAGTTCGACTTCAGGGTAATCCTTGGCCACCTGCTCGACGATTTCACGCCACAGTTGGCTGGAGGCCAGCACGTTGGCCTTGTCCACCGAGCACAGCTTCTTGCCGCGCACCATGGCCATGTCGAAACCGACACGGGCGATGCGGCGGATTTCGCTTTCGCTGTACGGCAGGGTGTCGTACGCCTGACGCTCGCCGTTTTCCAGGGTGCGAACGCCACGTGGTGCGCCGAAGTAGATGCCGCCGGTCAGTTCACGGACGATCAGGATGTCCAGGCCAGCAACGATTTCAGGCTTCAGGCTCGAAGCCTCGGCCAGTTGCGGGTACAGGATCGCCGGACGCAGGTTGCCGAACAGGCCCAGTTGCGCACGGATTTTCAGCAGGCCGCGCTCAGGACGGATGTCACGTTCGATGGTGTCCCATTTCGGGCCGCCCACAGCGCCCAGCAGTACGGCGTCGGCTGCGCGTGCACGGTCCAGGGTTTCGTCAGCCAGCGGCACACCGTGCTTGTCGATGGCGGCACCACCGATCACGTCATGGCTCAGCTCGAAGCCCAGGCTGTACTTGTCGTTCGCCAGCTCCAGCACCTTGACCGCTTCGGCCATGATTTCCGGGCCAATACCGTCACCTGGGAGAATCAGAATCTGCTTGCTCATGCTTTCCTCATGTCATCAGTCGGTGCGCCCTTGAGCGCACCCGGAAAAAGTCTATCGCCTGGAGGCTATCGCTCGGCCATCAGCACCAGCACATCGGTGCTGAACGAACCATCGGCCTCAATCTCAAAATATTCGCGTACTTCATTACCCATCGATTGCTGCAACTCGAGGATTGCCGCGCGCATCACCTCGGGTGTGCGCATACGCTCGACCCAGGAGGTGTACTCCAGTCGCAGCCGTTGACGGGCGGTGGTGCGGGTATGCAACCCCGCTTCGCTGACCTGACGCAACCACTCGCCGGCGGAATAATCGCGCACATGGCTGGTGTCGCGCAGCACTTCGACGCTTTGCAGGTAAGTGTCGAACAATGGACTGCCCGGTGACAACACGTCGACGAACGCCGCAACACCGCCCGGCTTCAGCACCCGGCGAACTTCTCGCAGGGCCAGGCCGAGATCGTTCCAATGGTGCGCCGAATAGCGGCTGAAGACGAAATCGAATTCGCCGTCGGCGAATGGCAGGCGCTCGGCGGCGCCCAGCACGGTGGAGACGTTGGTCAGACCGCGATCGACGGCTGCACCGGCTACCACGTCGAGCATCTGCTGCGACAAATCGTAGGCCACCACTTCCTTGACCAGTGAGGCCACTTGAAAACTCACGTGACCGGCGCCGCAGCCCAGGTCCAGCACACGGGCATCGCCCTGCCCTGCCAGCTCAGCCTGTAGCAGCGCGAATTCGGTGCCTTGCGCGTGAACGGCGCTGCTCAGATAGGCCGAGGCTTGTTCACCGAATTGCTTTTGTACGACTTGGCTGTGCTGGGCATTGCGGGTCATGGGGACTTCCTTTTTGGGGTGAGTCTTGGGGTGTCTATTCTGGCCTCATCGCGAGCAGGCTCGCTCCTACAGGAGAACGCATTTCAAATGTAGGAGTGAGCCTGCTCGCGATGGCGCGGTCATGCCTTAACGCAAAATCAGGCGTCGCGAAACAACCACGGCTGGCTCGCACGGTGTTTGGCTTCAAATGCCGCGATCGCTTCGTGGTCCTGCAAGGTCAGGCCGATGTCGTCCAGGCCGTTGACCAGGCAATGCTTGCGGAACTCGTCAAGTTCGAAGCTGTAGACCTTGCCATCAGGCCGGGTCACGGTCTGGGCTTGCAGGTCGACCGTCAACTCGTAGCCAGGATTCGCCTCGACTTGCTGGAACAGCTCATCCACTTCTGCGTCGGTCAAGATGATCGGCAGCAAGCCGTTCTTGAAGCTGTTGTTGTAGAAAATGTCGGCGTAGCTCGGCGCGATGATGCTGCGAAAACCGTACTCTTCCAGCGCCCACGGCGCGTGTTCGCGGCTGGAGCCGCAACCGAAGTTCTCGCGGGCCAGCAGCACGCTGGCGCCTTGATAACGCTCGGCGTTGAGCACGAAATCCTTGTTCAGCGGACGCTTGGAGTTGTCCTGGTAGGCATAGCCCACGTCCAGGTAACGCCATTCGTCGAACAGGTTCGGACCAAAACCGGTGCGCTTGATCGACTTCAAGAACTGCTTCGGAATGATCTGGTCGGTGTCGACGTTGGCACGGTCCAATGGCGCGACCAAACCGGTGTGTTGGGTAAAAGCTCTCATGTGCGGTTCCTCAGATCAGTTCGCGAACGTCGATGAAACGACCGTGGACGGCAGCCGCCGCGGCCATGGCCGGGCTGACCAGGTGCGTACGGCCACCGGCGCCCTGACGCCCTTCGAAGTTGCGGTTGGAGGTCGAGGCGCAATGCTCGCCCGACTCCAAGCGGTCCGGGTTCATCGCCAGGCACATCGAGCAACCCGGTTCACGCCACTCGAAACCGGCTTCGAGGAAAATCTTGTCCAGGCCTTCGGCTTCGGCTTGCGCCTTCACCAGGCCCGAGCCCGGCACCACGATGGCTTGCTTGATGGTCGAAGCGACTTTACGGCCCTTGGCGATCACCGCCGCAGCGCGCAAGTCTTCGATCCGCGAGTTGGTGCAGGAGCCGATAAATACGCGGTCCAGTTGAATGTCGGTGATCGCCTGATTGGCGCTCAAACCCATGTATTTCAAGGCGCGCTCGATGGAACCGCGTTTGACCAGGTCCATTTCCTTCGCCGGGTCCGGCACGTTCTGATCAACCGCCAGGACCATCTCGGGCGAAGTGCCCCAGCTGACTTGCGGCTTGATCTGAGTAGCGTCGAGCTCGACCACGGTGTCGAACACCGCGTCGGCGTCGGAAACCAGGTCTTTC
This sequence comes from Pseudomonas sp. BT76 TE3572, assembly GCF_050435365.1. Classification (NCBI taxonomy): domain Bacteria; kingdom Pseudomonadati; phylum Pseudomonadota; class Gammaproteobacteria; order Pseudomonadales; family Pseudomonadaceae; genus Pseudomonas; species Pseudomonas sp. BT76 TE3572. The sequence continues at coordinate 6,794,548 of NZ_JBNDKE010000001.1, read as the reverse complement.
CAGGCTTCGACCGCCATGTCCCATTCCGCGCCTTTCGGAGCAAATGGACGGCCCTTGACGTAAGCCACGGTTTTTTCGTCGGCAGCCACCAGGCCAACACGAGCACCGGCTTCGATGGACATGTTGCAGATGGTCATGCGGCCTTCGACGGACAAGTCGCGAATGGCGCTGCCGGCGAACTCGATGGCGTGGCCGTTACCGCCGGCGGTGCCGATCTTGCCAATCACCGCGAGCACGATGTCCTTGGCGGTCACGCCGAACGGCAATTTGCCTTCGACCGACACCAGCATGTTTTTCATTTTCTTGGCGACCAGGCACTGCGTGGCGAACACGTGCTCGACCTCGGACGTCCCGATGCCGTGGGCCAATGCGCCAAACGCGCCGTGAGTCGAGGTGTGCGAGTCGCCGCAGACCACGGTCATGCCCGGCAAGGTGGCGCCCTGCTCCGGACCGATCACGTGAACGATGCCCTGACGCACGTCATTCATTTTGAATTCAGTGATGCCATATTCGTCGCAGTAGTCATCGAGGGTCTGAACCTGCAGACGCGAGACCTGGTCGGTAATCGCTTCGATGCCGCCCTTGCGATCAGGCGTGGTCGGTACGTTGTGGTCCGGGGTGGCGATGATCGAGTCGACGCGCCAAGGCTTGCGCCCGGCCAGTCGCAGGCCTTCGAAAGCTTGGGGCGAAGTCACTTCATGGATGATGTGGCGGTCGATATAGATCAGCGACGACCCATCGTCGCGCCGTTTCACTTCATGGGAATCCCAAAGCTTGTCGTAAAGCGTTTTGCCGGCCATCAGACGGTCCTCATCAGCGTATTTCTATGCCCTGGGCTTTGAACAATTCAATAACCCCTTGGCTTGTGAGGTCGATCCTAGGGGGTTACATTAAATAACTCAAATTCATATTTTTTATGCTTTGGATAACCAACTGGAATACTGCAATGGACCTCGCCAACCTCAATGCTTTTATCGCGATTGCCGAGACCGGCAGCTTCTCCGGCGCTGGCGAACGGCTGCACCTGACGCAACCGGCCATCAGCAAGCGCATTGCAGGGCTTGAGCAGCAATTGAAGGTGCGCCTGTTCGATCGCCTGGGCCGTGAAGTGAGCCTGACCGAGGCCGGTCGCGCCTTGCTGCCGCGGGCTTATCAGATTCTGAATGTGCTGGATGACACCCGCCGCGCCCTGACCAACCTGACCGGCGAAGTGAGCGGCCGCCTGACCCTGGCCACCAGCCACCACATCGGCCTGCACCGCCTCCCCCCCTTATTAAGGGAGTTCACCCGACGTTACCCGCAAGTGGCGCTGGATATTCAGTTCCTCGATTCGGAAGTGGCCTACGAAGAAATCCTCCATGGCCGCGCTGAACTGGCGGTCATCACCCTGGCGCCGGAGCCCCACGCACTGGTCAAGGCCACGCCGGTGTGGGACGACCCGCTGGACTTCGTGGTCGCCCCGGAGCACTCGCTGATCAGCCACGGCCCGGTCAGCCTGGCGGACATTGCCCTGCACCCGGCGGTTTTCCCTGGCGGCAACACCTTTACTCACCACATCGTCCGGCGCCTGTTCGAAGCTCAAGGCCTGACGCCGAACATCGCCATGAGCACGAATTATCTGGAAACCATCAAGATGATGGTCTCTATCGGCCTGGCCTGGAGCGTGTTGCCGCGCACAATGCTGGATGATCAGGTTGCGCGAATACCTTTACCAGGCATACAACTCACTCGCCAGCTAGGCTATATCCTGCACACAGAAAGGACGCTGTCGAATGCGGCACGGGCCTTCATGGCCTTGCTGGATGCACAAATCGATCTGCCAGGGACTCTCGGCTAAGCTGTGCTACTTCTATAGAGCATCGAGTCACTGTCCCTGACACCCCACTCAGCCAAGGCTTGCCAATGCCGAAATCTGTTGACCGTATTCCGACGATGCCGCGTATACAGGCGCTTGACCCGAAACGGTCGGAGCAGAGCTGGGAAAGCGCCCCACAATTGCTTGCAGCCCTCAACGGTGCACGTTTGGGCGCCTGGTATTGGGACATCGAACGTGGGCAGATCAGCTGGTCGCGGGGTACCCAGGCGCTGTTCGGCTTCGATCCGCGGCAACCGCTGCCGGCGGATCTGGAATACCTCGACTTGCTGCCGCCAGAGGATCGGGCGAAAACCATTCGCGCCTTCGATGCGGTGATCGCCGGCGCCCCGCTGGAACAGGCGATGCACCACCGCATCCGCTGGCCCGACGGCAGCCTGCACTGGCTGGAGATCAACGGCAGCCTGCTGCCGGACAAACACGGTCGACCACGGATGATTGGCGTCATCCGTGAAATCACCCACCAGCGCCAGCGCGAACAGGCGTTGAGCAGTTCGGAAAAACGCTTCGCCACGCTGTTCCACCTGTGTCCGAACATGGTGTTGCTGACACGCCAGGAAGACGGCCTGATCAGCGAAGCCAACCAGTATTTCGAAAGCCTGTTTGGCTGGCCAGTGCAGAACGCTATTGGTCGCACCACCCTGGAACTGGGCCTCTGGGTGCATCCGGAGCAACGGGCGCAACTCGTCAAAGCCACCAAGGCCAAGGGCGAACTGGTCAGCATGGAGGTGCAATTTCGTGCCAGCAACGGCCAGATCCACGACGGCATCCTCAGCGCGCAAAAGGTCGAACTCGAAGGCCAGCCTTATCTGCTGAGTACGTTCCTTGACACCACCGAACGCAAAGCCGCCGAACATGCCCTGAAAGACAGCCAGGAGCGCCTCGACCTGGCGCTGGATTCAGCGCAACTCGGCACTTGGGACTGGCACATTCCCAGTGGCATGCTGTACGGCTCGGCACGCGCCGCCCAGCTGCACGGGCTGGACCCCATACCTTTCCATGAATCCTTCGACGACTTTTTCGAAGGCGTGCCCGGCGAAGAGCGCGACACCATGCGCGATGCCTATCGCAGCCTGCGAGAAGGCCCTGCCGGCAATTATCAACTGACCTACCGCGTGCAACTGCCGGACGGTAGCTCGCGCTACCTGGAAAGCCGCGCCCGGCTCTATCGCGATGAAAACGGTGCCCCGCTGCGCATGGCCGGTACGCTGCTCGACATCACCGATCAGGTGGAGCGGGAGCAACTGCTGGTGGCGTCCGAAGAGAAGTTCGCCACCCTGTTCCAGGTCAGCCCGGACCCGATTTGCGTGACCCGTCAGGACACCGGCCAATTTATCGAGATCAACTCCAGCTTCACCCAGACCTTCGGCTGGAGCGCCGCCGACGTGATTGGCCGCAGCGCCGACGAAATCGGCCTATGGGACGCTTCGGCGCAAAGCCTGCGACGCATCGAGCAGGTCATCCGCGAACAGGGCCTGAACAACGTGGCGATCCTCGTTCAGCACAAAGACGGGCAAGCCCTGACCTGCGTGATTTCCAGCCGCCAGATCAGCGTCGGCGACCAGCCGTGCATCGTCACCAACTTGCGCGATATCACTCAGCAGCAACGCTCGGAAGCCGCGCTCAAGGCCAGCGAAGAGAAGTTCGCCAAGGCCTTCCACTCCAGCCCCGACGCCATCACCATCACCGAGCGCGACACCGGCCGTTACCTGGAGGTTAACGATGGCTTCTGCCGCCTGACCGGCTACCGCGCCGATGAAGTGGTGGGTCGTACGGTGTATCAGGTCGGCATCTGGGCCGAGGAAAAACAACGTTCGGCGCTGCTCGCCGAACTCCAGATCAAGGGCCGGGTGCATCACCAGGAAATGCTCGGGCGCAATAAACGTGGTGAATTGCTGACCGTCGAAGTCTCGGTAGAACCGATCACCCTCAACGAAACCGCCTGCCTGCTGCTGACCGCGCGGGATGTCAGCCTGCTGAAAAACGCCGAAGCGCAGATCCGTCACCTGGCCTACCACGACCCGTTGACCAACCTGCCCAACCGCGCCCTGCTGATGGATCGCCTGAGTCAGCAGATTGCCCTGCTCAAGCGCCACAACCTGCGCGGCGCCCTGATGTTTCTCGACCTTGATCACTTCAAGCACATCAATGATTCGCTCGGCCATCCGGTGGGCGATACCGTGCTGAAAATCATTACTGCGCGCCTCGAAGCCAGCGTGCGCATGGAAGACACCGTCGCGCGTTTGGGCGGTGACGAATTCGTGGTGCTGCTCAGCGGGCTCGAAGGCTCGCGCAACGAGGTCAGCGAGCAAGTCCTGCAACTGGCGGACACCTTGCGTGAACTCCTGTCGGAGCCGATGTTCCTCGACGGACAACGCCTGCAAGTGACCCCGAGCATCGGCATCGCGCTGATTCCCGATCACGGTTCGACCCCGACCGACCTGCTCAAACGCGCCGACATCGCCCTCTACCGGGCCAAGGATTCGGGCCGCAACACCGCGCAGATGTACCACAACACCATGCAGAAGGCGGCGAGCGAACGCCTGCGCATGGAAACCGACCTGCGCCTGGCCCTTTCCCGGGGTGAGTTCCGCGTGCACTACCAGCCTCAGGTGGACGCCCGGAACGACCGCATCGTCGGCGCCGAGGCGCTGGTGCGCTGGAACCACCCGGACCTCGGCGCGCAATCGCCCACCGAGTTCATCAAGGTGCTGGAGGACAGCGGACTGATTCTGGAAGTGGGTACCTGGATCGTCGACGAAGCCTGCAGCGCCTTCAAACAACTGATCGCCACGGGCCTGATAGACCCGCTCGATTTCAGCCTGTGCGTCAACATCAGCCCACGGCAATTTCGTCAGAATGACTTTGTCGAACGCATCGAACACAGCCTCCTCAGCCACGGTCTGCCCTGCTCGCTGCTGAAACTGGAAATCACCGAAGGCATCGTGATCCAGAACCTGGAAGACACCATCAACAAAATGCGCAGCCTGAAAAAACTCGGCGTGAGTTTCGCCATGGACGATTTCGGCACCGGTTATTCCTCGCTGACCTACCTCAAGCGCCTGCCGGTCGACACTCTGAAAATCGACCAATCGTTCATCCGCGACGCCACCACCGACCCCAACGACGCCGAGATCATCCGCGCCATCGTTGCCATGGCCCGCAGCCTGGAATTGAAAGTGATTGCCGAAGGGGTAGAGACGCCGGAGCAGCTGGAATTCTTGCAGGGGCTGGGCTGCCATTTTTATCAGGGGTATTTGCACAGCCCGCCGCTGCCGGTGGAGGATTTTCTGAAATTGCTCAAGTGACGGGTACAAAAAAGGGCGCCAGTGGCGCCCTTTTCATTGCTCCGCCTTAGTGCTGCAGAGCCGGCTTTTGCGTCCCGTTGATCGGGATGCGTTTGGCTTTCGCCTCTTCCGGAATTACCCGCAACAGGTCGATGCTCAACAAACCGTTGCTCAGGCCGGCGGCCTTGATTTCGATATGGTCCGCCAGACGGAAGGACAGTTTGAAAGCACGTTGTGCGATGCCTTGGTACAGATAAGTGACGGTTTCAGTCGCGTCACGCTTGCCGCCGCCACTGATGGTCAGCACACCTTTTTCCACTTGCAGCTCCAGGTCTTCTTCCTGGAAGCCGGCGGCTGCGACGACGATGCGGTATTGGTCGTCGCCGTGTTTTTCCACGTTGTAGGGTGGGTAGGTGCTGCCTGGCTCGTTGCGCAGAGCGGTTTCGAACAGGTCATTAAAACGATCGAAACCTACCGAGGAACGGAACAGTGGTGCCATCGAAAATGCAGTGCTCATGATTCAAATCTCCTGAAAACATATCAGCAAGTTTTTTTGTCTCCGCGACCCGAATTCGGCATCGCGTAATCCTTAAATAAGGACCGCTGATTACTTTTCAAGAGATTATTTACAGATTTTTTTTCAGTTGGATTCAGGCTGCCTCGGACACCTGAAGACCCAGTAAACGCGAGACCTGATCCAGTTCGGTCTCGCGACGCAGCACGGTGAACAGCTCGACCGCTTCCGGGTAATTACGGGTCAGCATCGCCAGCCACTGCTTCAAGCGACCCGGCGATTGGCGTGGCGTCATTTGCGCCTTGGCTTGTAGCCAGAAGTCCTGAATCAATGGCAGCAGCTCGGCCCAGGTCATCTCGACGACATCCTCACCGGCTCGCGCCATCGCGATTTGCCGTGCCAGGTCCGGGCGCGAAACCAGCCCGCGGCCGAGCATGATGTCCTCGACGCCGCTGATTTCGCGGCAACGACGCCAGTCTTCGACGCTCCAGATATCGCCATTGGCGAACACCGGAACCTTGACCACATCCTGCACCCGGGGGATCCATTCCCAATGGGCCGGCGGCTTGTAACCGTCAGTTTTGGTCCGCGCGTGAACCACGATGTGCGCCGCGCCACCTTCGGCCAGGGCCGTGGCACACACCAGCGCACCGTCCGGGCTGTCGAAACCGAGGCGCATCTTGGCGGTCACTGGAATGTGCGAAGGAACGGCACGACGGACATGTTCGACGATCTGGTTCAGCAGCTCAGGCTCTTTGAGCAGCACTGCACCACCACGGGACTTGTTCACAGTCTTGGCCGGGCAGCCGAAGTTCAGGTCGATGACTTCGGAACCCAGTTCGCAGGCCAGCGCGGCGTTTTCCGCCAGGCATACCGGATCGGAACCGAGCAGCTGTACCCGTAGCGGCACGCCGGATGCGGTGCGGGCGCCGGTCAACAGCTCCGGGCCGAACTTGTGGTAGTAGGCAGGCGTGAGCAGCTGATCGTTGATCCGAATGAACTCGGTCACGCACCAATCGATACCGCCCACACGGGTCAGCACGTCCCGCAGGATGTTGTCGACCAACCCCTCCATGGGCGCCAAAGCAATTTGCATGAAAAACACACTCAACGAAAAACGTGCGGCAGTTTACTGGATTCTCAGGCGAAAGACTTGCGCATACCTCTGTGGCGAGGGAGCTTGCTCCCGTTAGAGTGCGCAGCACTCTCTATTGCAGGGGACCGCTTCGCGCTCCAGCGGGAGCAAGCTCCCTCGCCACAAGATTGTGTCAGACAAGAACTTCCAGGGCCGGGCCGTAGCCCTCGATGAATTCCGCGGGCATGCGCTTGGGCTTGCCGGTCGACAGTTCGATGCAGACGAAGGTGGTTTGGGCCCGCAGCAACGTGGTGTTGTCGCTGGGGCGCTTCAACTGGAAGTGTCGGGTCATTTTCAGACGCTGGTCCCAATCGACGATCCAGGTCGCCAATTGCAACTCATCGCCTTCATAGGCAGCCGCCAGGTAATCGATCTCGTGCCGCACCACCGCCATCGCCCGATCCAGCCGACGATACTCGACCAGGTCCAGGCCAAGGCGCTGGGAGTGGCGCCAGGCACAGCGTTCGAGCCAGGTCACGTACACCGCGTTGTTCGCGTGACCCAACCCATCGATGTCCTCTGCGCCGACTTCCAGATCAATGATAAATGGCGTTGCCCGATCCCAGCCCATGCCCCACTCCCGGTCAGAAAATTTTCACCGGGGCAGTGTAACGGATGCTCAGGCCGATTGGCGCGATTGCAGACTGCGACCGGCGAGCAACGAGAGAACGCCATCAATCACCCGAGGATCTGCCAACACCCGCTGATGGCCGCCTTCTTTGAGGCGCAGCAGACGGCTGTCGAACCAGGCTTCGTTGATCAGTTGCGATTCCTTGACCGGAACATAGCAGTCATCTTCGGCGTGAACGATCAGGCCGGGCATGTCGAGTTGATAGTGCGCGACATCCAGCGCCGCAGCGCGCATGCCGACGTCTCTTTCGACCTGACGAATGAACGCCGAACGGGCTTTCGGCGGCAGCCGCACGTAGCGGGCGAAACCGCGCAACACGCCGAGAATTCGCGCCGGGGCCGCGATAGTGACCAGGGTTTCGGTACGCAAACCCAACTGAACGGCGAGCATGGCACTGGCGCCGCCCATGGAGTGGCCGATGACGGCTTGCAGCGGCGGCAACTCGGCAGCGGCTTCAAGCATGGCTCGGGCGAACAGCACCACATTGGCTTCGCGACCTGGCGAGCGACCGTGGGCCGGACCGTCCAGCGCAACCACGGTGTAACCGGCATCGACCAGCGCGGTGATAAGACTGGCAAACTGAGTCGGCCGGCCTTCCCAACCGTGCATCAGCAACACCGCGGGGCCTTGCCCCCAACGCAGCGCAGAGAGGCCGAAACGCAGAGTAATTCGCTCGGACTTCGCCAGCAGCGGCAATTCCCAATCACGCGGCGGCAGTTCCCGCGGCGTCATAAAAGCCAGTCGCATTTTGCTCGCGACCAGTTTCGGTGCGAACCAGCCCAAGGTGCCATTAACGCCACGAACCCACTTTAACGCGCTCATCGCTCTCACTCCTCAGGCAAACGCCTTTAGGTCACAGCACCGCAGACTTGGCGGCGCGCAGCAATCGATCGGACAATTCTCCTGGCCCCAACGCGCGAGCCAAAGCCAAACCACCAACCATCAAGGCCATGTCGGCCAAGGCTTTGTCGGTGTCTTCCGGGCTGGCCGCCAATTGCGCGACCATCATTTCCACATGCTCATTCAGTGCCACGCGAAACGCGTCCGGCAGGCGCCCCAACTCACCGACAGAAGCCGGAATCGGGCACGCTGAATCAGAGGAATCACGGTGTTTGCGTGACAGATAAAACGCAGCAACCAACGCGCGACGCTCTTCACCGGTCAATTCGGCGTCCATGTCGGCGATCAAGCCACGGCGATGACCGAGCAGTTGCTTGAACGCTTCCAGCATCATCGCGTCCTTGCTTTCGAAGTGCGCATAGAAGCCGCCGACGGTCAGGCCGGCCGCGCCCATCACTTCGCCCACGCTCGGTTCGGCCGGGCCGCGCTGAATGAGCGCTGCGCTGGCAGCCTTGAGGATGCGTTCGCGGGTTTGAGCTTTTTTATCGTTCATCGTTGCCTCCGAATATTACGACTAGAATATTATTCTCATAATAATTTTACGCAAGTCGTGGATGTGACCGCTGGTCTGAAGAACAGTTTGAAAGAAATAGGGGATTTGGCCAAACGCCAGACAAACAAAAGGGCCATTCAATAATTGAATGACCCTTATAAAATCCCGCAGAGCGGGTAATCGTGGCGTCCCCTAGGGGACTCGAACCCCTGTTACCGCCGTGAAAGGGCGGTGTCCTAGGCCACTAGACGAAGGGGACGCAAAACCTTCTATACAACTGATCAGTGCTGAGAGCTGATCGATTCAAGGCCGGTGTGGCCAGACCTTGAACTGTAAAATTGGTGGAGCTAAGCGGGATCGAACCGCTGACCTCCTGCATGCCATGCAGGCGCTCTCCCAGCTGAGCTATAGCCCCGGATTTTTCGCCTCGCGGCGGAGCGACATCTTGCAACATCGCTTCTGTAAAACTGGCGTCCCCTAGGGGACTCGAACCCCTGTTACCGCCGTGAAAGGGCGGTGTCCTAGGCCACTAGACGAAGGGGACGCAAACCCTTCTATACAACAGATCAACGCTGAGTGTTGATCGCTTCAAGGCCGGTGTGGCCAGACCTTGAAGTGTAAATTGGTGGAGCTAGACGGGATCGAACCGTCGACCTCTTGCATGCCATGCAAGCGCTCTCCCAGCTGAGCTATAGCCCCTCATCGCTGAGGACGGGGCGAATCTTAATGGCGCATCGGAAAGCTGTCAAACTTATTTTTAAAATATTTCAAAGTTTTTTGCCGACATAACAATCACTTACCGCCCTCCCCCCGTAAATTCGGGGGAAGCGCCGAAGATCGAGATCAAAAGATCGCAGCCTTCGGCAGCTCCTACAGAGTCAAATGCCGTTTAGGCAATATTGCCCAGCAGTTTTTCCCACTCCTTGTTTTCTTTCTTCGACACGCCACCGAGCAAGTCGATCGCCTGGCGCAGACGGAAACGGGTCAGGTCCGGGCCAAGGATTTCCATCGCATCGAGCACCGATACCGAACTGGCCTGGCCAGTGATCGCAGCGAACATCAGCGGCATGGCATCACGCAGCTTCAGCTCCAGGGATTCGACCACCGCTTGAATCGTTGCGGTGATGCTGTCCTTCTCCCACTGACGCAGGCTTTCCAGCTTCCACAGGATCAACTGCATCAACTGACGCACCTGATCGCCCGACAGCTTTTTCGATTCAAACAGCTTGGCGTCCGGGTTCACGCCACCGGCAAAGAAGAAACCGGCCAGCGGTGCAACCTGGCTGAAGGTTTCAACCCGACCCTGCACGTGTGGCGCGATCTTCATCATGTATTCCGGGTTCAGCGCCCAGGTTTGCAGGCGCGAAGCGAACTCTTCCACCGGCAAGTCGCGCAGCCATTGGCCGTTGAGCCACGACAGCTTCTCGATGTCGAAAATCGGCCCGCCGAGGGAGACGCGGCTCAGGTCGAAGTTATCGACCATTTCCTGCAACGAGAACTTCTCGCGCTCGTCCGGCATCGACCAGCCCATGCGACCGAGGTAGTTGAGCATCGCTTCCGGCATGAAGCCCATGCGCTCGTAGAACGTCACCGAGGTCGGGTTCTTGCGTTTGGACAGCTTGCTCTTGTCCGGGTTACGCAGCAGCGGCATGTAGCACAGTTCCGGTTGTTCCCAGCCGAAGTATTCGTACAGCAGGATCAGTTTCGGTGCCGATGGCAGCCACTCTTCGCCGCGCAGAACGTGGGTGATGCCCATCAGGTGGTCATCGACGACGTTGGCCAGGAAGTACGTCGGCAGGCCGTCGGTCTTCATCAGCACTTGCATGTCCATGCGATCCCACGGGATCTCGACGTCACCACGCAGCATGTCCGGCACCACGCAAACGCCTTCGCTCGGCACTTTCATGCGGATCACGTGTGGTTCGCCAGCAGCCAGGCGACGCGCGACTTCTTCCTTGGACAGCAACAGCGCACGGCCGTCGTAACGCGGGGTTTCGCCGCGAGCCATTTGCTCGGCGCGCATCTGGTCCAGCTCTTCAGCGGTGCAGAAGCACGGGAAGGCATGACCCATTTCAACCAACTGCTGGCAGTACTTCTGATAGATGTCGCCACGCTCGCTCTGACGGTAAGGACCGTGCGGGCCGCCAACGTCCGGGCCTTCGCTCCAGTCGATACCCAACCAGCGCAGGGCGTCGAAAATCTGTTGTTCGGACTCGCGGGTCGAACGCAATTGGTCGGTGTCTTCGATCCGCAGGATGAACTCACCGCCGTGCTGCTTGGCAAAGCAGTAGTTGAACAAAGCGATGTAAGCGGTACCTACGTGGGGATCCCCGGTAGGCGATGGCGCGATGCGAGTGCGGACGGTGGTCATGGCAAGTCTCGAAATGAAGATAAAACAAAGGGCGAATGGTAACAGGCGTTGCCCGCCCGGCTCCAGTGAGCAGGGCATTTAAGCCAAGGTTGCGTCTACAACGGGCTCTAGCCTCGGTGAATGGCCGATTATCAGCCGATGGCATTTACCCATCATTCGCTGTGTGCCAGATTCGACCACTGATAACTTTCCTTACAAATTCTCGACTACAGTCTGCCCATGCCTGCCCAACTCAAGCGTCGCCTGTTTATTTTCCTGCTGCTCGTCCTGCTGATTGCCGGAGGCTTTTTCGCCCAATGGTTCTTCAAGGGGCGATTCTATGAAAGCACCGACAACGCTTATGTCCAGGGCGAGATCACCCGCGTGTCGAGTCAATTGGGCGCGCGCATCGATCAGGTGCTGGTGCAGGACAACCAGCACGTCGAGAAAGGCCAGTTGCTGATCAAGCTTGAAGGCGATGACTTCCACCTTGCAGTCGACCGCGCCAATGCCGCCCTCGCCACCCGTGAAGCCGAACGCCTGCAAGCCCGAAGCAAACTGACTCAGCAAGCCAGCCTGATCGCCGCCAGCGAGGCGCAAGTCGCGTCCAGCCAGGCGAGTCTCGGGCGTTCGCAGATCGACTTGTCTCGCGCGCAAACCCTGCGCAAACCCGGCTATGTCTCGGAAGAACGGGTGACCACCCTCTCCGCCGACAACCACATCGCCCGTTCGCAAGTGACCAAGGCGCAGGCGGACGCACAAAGTCAGCGCCAACAAATCAACTCCCTGGCCGCCGAAATCAAACGCCTCGACGCCATGATCGCCAACGCCAAAACCGATCTGGCCCAGGCCGAACTGAACCTGACCCGCAGCGAAATCCACGCGCCCATCAGCGGCCTGGTCGGCCAGCGCGCGGCTCGCGAAGGCCAGTACGTGCAGGCCGGCGCTTACCTGATGTCGATCGTCCCGGATCAGGACATCTGGATTCAGGCCAACTTCAAGGAAACCCAGATCGGCCACATGCAGCCCGGCCAAACAGCCGAGCTGACGTTCGATGCCTACAGCAACACGCCCATCGAAGCACGAGTCGACAGCCTGTTTGCCGCTTCGGGTGCGCAGTTCAGCCTGTTGCCGCCAGACAATGCCACCGGCAACTTCACCAAAGTCGTACAACGGATTCCGGTAAAACTGACCTTCGCCGCGAACAATCCGCTGCAAGGCAAGATTCGTCCGGGGATGTCAGTCACCGCCAAAGTGAACATCAAAGACACGCCTGACGATGGCCGGTGATCAACTGATCCGCCCGGTCGGCGAGCCGACCCGGCGGGACTGGATCGCGGTGATGAGCGTGATGCTCGGCGCCTTCATGGCGGTGCTCGACATCCAGATCACCAACTCGTCGCTCAAGGATATTCAGGGCGCGCTGTCGGCCACCCTGGAAGAATGCTCGTGGATTTCCACCTCGTACCTGGTGGCGGAAATCATCATGATCCCGCTGACGGCGTGGCTGGTGCAGTTGCTCTCGGCGCGGCGGCTGGCGGTGTGGGTGTCTCTCGGGTTTCTTGCTGCTTCCCTGCTCTGCTCCATGGCCTGGAGCCTGGAGAGCATGATCGTCTTTCGTGCGCTACAGGGTTTCACCGGCGGCGCGCTGATCCCGCTGGCGTTCACCCTCACCCTGATCAAACTCCCGGAACACCACCGCGCCAAAGGCATGGCGATGTTCGCCATGACCGCGACGTTCGCCCCTTCCATCGGCCCGACCCTCGGCGGCTGGCTGACCGAGAACTGGGGCTGGGAATACATCTTCTACATCAACATTCCACCGGGCCTGATCATGATCGCCGGCCTGATGTACGGCCTGGAGAAGAAAGAAGCCCACTGGGAACTGCTGAAAAGCACCGACTACCTGGGCATTCTCACGCTGGGCGTCGGCCTCGGTTGTTTGCAGGTGTTTTTGGAGGAAGGCCATCGCAAGGACTGGCTGGAATCGAGCCTGATCGTGACCCTGGGCAGCATTGCGCTGGTCAGCCTGATCACCTTTGTGATCGTGCAGACGTCCAAGCCCAATCCGCTGATTAACCTCGGCATCCTGCGCAATCGAAACTTTGGTTTATCGAGTATTTCCAGTGTCGGGATGGGTGTCGGATTGTACGGCTCGATCTACCTGTTGCCGCTGTACCTGGCGCAGATCCAGAACTACAACGCCCTGCAGATCGGCGAAGTGATCATGTGGATGGGTGTGCCGCAGCTGTTTCTGATTCCGCTGGTGCCGAAGCTGATGAAGTACGTCTCGCCGAAATGGCTGTGCACGTTGGGTTTCGGGTTGTTTGGATTGGCGAGCTTTTCATCGGGGGTGTTGAACCCGGACTTCGCCGGGCCGCAGTTCAATCAAATCCAGATCATCCGCGCGCTGGGCCAGCCGCTGATCATGGTGACCATCTCGTTGATCGCTACCGCCTACATCCTGCCGCAGGACGCGGGGTCGGCGTCGAGCCTGTTCAACATCCTGCGCAACCTGGGCGGCGCGATTGGCATCGCCCTCCTCGCCACCCTGCTGGATGCGCGAACCAAGACTTACTTTGATTATTTACGTGAAGCGATTGTGCCGACCAACCCGCAGGTGGCCGACCGCATGGCGTCGCTGACGGATCGGTTTGGCAGTGAGACGGCCGCGCTGGGCAAGCTCAGTGAAATCGCGCATCAGCAGGCCTCGATCATGGCTTACAACGATGCGTTTCACTTTGTCGGGATTGCGCTAGGGATCAGCATGCTGGCGGTGTTGCTGACCAAGGCGTTGCCGGCGGGATTGAAAGCTGGCGAAGCACATTGAGACCGAGGCGCCCCAATCGCGGGCAAGCCCGCTCCCACAGGGTTTGTGGGTGGACACAAATTATGTGAACACCCTCAATCCTTGTGGGAGCGGCGGTGCGGCGATCCGACTTGCCCGCGATGAGGCCCGTCCAGGCACCGCAAACTCAAACAGTGATCAACCGCTCCCGCAGCTTGCTGATCTCGTCGCGCATCTGCGCCGCTGCCTCGAACTCCAGGTCGCGGGCGAGTTGGTACATTTTCTCTTCCAGCGCCTTGATACGCTTGGCGACTTCGCCCGGTGAGCGCAATTCGGCTTCGTACTTGGCGTTTTCCTCGGCGGCCTTGGCCATGCCTTTGCGCTTCTTGCTGCGCGAACCCGGCACGGTGGCGCCTTCCATGATGTCGGCAACGTCCTTGAACACACCTTTGGGGGTGATGCCATTGGCCAGGTTAAAGGCGATCTGCTTGTCGCGACGACGCTCGGTTTCGCCAATCGCCCGCTCCATGGAACCGGTGATGCGATCCGCGTAGAGAATCGCCCGACCATTGAGGTTGCGCGCCGCCCGGCCGATGGTCTGGATCAGCGAGCGCTCGGAACGCAGGAAGCCTTCCTTGTCTGCATCGAGGATCGCCACCAGCGAGACTTCCGGCATGTCCAGGCCTTCACGCAGCAGGTTGATCCCCACCAGCACATCAAAGGTGCCCAGACGCAGATCGCGGATGATTTCCACCCGTTCAACGGTGTCGATGTCCGAGTGCAGATAACGCACCCGCACGCCGTGGTCGGCCAGGTAATCGGTCAAATCTTCGGACATGCGCTTGGTCAGCGTGGTGACCAGCACCCGCTCTTCCAGCGCCACACGCTTGCCGATTTCCGAGAGCAAATCGTCGACTTGGGTCAACGCCGGGCGGATTTCGATTTGCGGGTCTACAAGTCCAGTTGGGCGGACCAGTTGCTCGACCACGCGACCGGCGTGTTCCGCCTCGTAATTGCCCGGTGTGGCCGAGACAAAGATTGTCTGCGGGCTGATGCTTTCGAACTCGTCGAAGCGCATCGGCCGGTTATCCAGCGCGGACGGCAGACGGAAACCGTATTCCACCAACGTCTCTTTACGCGAACGGTCGCCCTTATACATGGCGCCGACCTGCGGCACGCTGACGTGGGATTCGTCGATCACCAGCAAGGCGTCAGCCGGCAGGTAGTCAAACAAAGTGGGCGGCGCCTGGCCGGATTCACGGCCCGACAGGTAGCGCGAGTAGTTTTCGATGCCGTTGCAGTAACCCAGCTCGAGGATCATCTCCAGGTCGAAACGGGTGCGCTGCTCCAAGCGCTGGGCCTCAACGAGTTTATTGTTGGAGCGCAGGTAGTCCAGGCGCTCCTGCAACTCGACTTTGATCCCTTCGACGGCACCCAGCAGGGTTTCTCGCGGGGTCACGTAGTGGCTTTTCGGATAGAACGTGAAACGCGGCAGCTTGCGGATCACTTCGCCGGTCAGCGGATCGAAGGCGGACAGGCTCTCGACTTCGTCATCGAACAGCTCGATGCGGATCGCTTCAAAATCGGATTCCGCCGGGTGGATATCGATTACATCGCCGCGGACCCGGAAGGTCGCGCGGGCGAACTCCATGTCGTTGCGGGTGTATTGCAGGTCTGCCAGGCGACGCAGCAACGCACGCTGATCGAGCTTGTCGCCGCGATCCACGTGCAGCACCATTTTCAAATAGGTTTCCGGACTGCCCAGACCGTAGATGCACGACACCGTGGTGACGATGATCGCGTCTTTGCGCTCCAGCAGTGCCTTGGTCGCGGACAGCCGCATTTGCTCGATGTGGTCGTTGATCGAGGCGTCTTTCTCGATGAACGTATCCGATGACGGCACGTAGGCTTCGGGCTGGTAGTAGTCGTAGTACGAAACGAAGTATTCGACGGCGTTGTTCGGGAAGAACGCCTTGAACTCACCGTACAACTGCGCGGCCAGAGTCTTGTTCGGCGCCAGCACCAGGGTCGGACGCTGAATCTGGGCGATCACGTTGGCGATGCTGAAGGTCTTGCCCGAGCCGGTCACACCGAGCAACGTCTGGTGCGCCAGCCCGGCTTCGATGCCCTCGACCATCAGGCGGATGGCTTCCGGCTGATCGCCGGCGGGCTCGAAGCGGGTGACTAGCTGGAATTCAGACATGAAAAAACCTCTGGGTTCGCGCCTGACCGGGCGAACCGGGCAGCAACGGGAAAGACCGCAAACGACCGATGTCGCCCGAGGAAAAAACTGGATTGTGCTCAATGTGGAGCCGATTGCCCTCGCTTTCAAGGCAAACGTCCTACATCGGGTAAAACCTTTGACGATGCCAATCGACTAACGGTCGAGAAATAATCGGAAAAACTTACCGTAAAAGCCGAATCGTCTGTCGCCATCAATCGCAGATGGCCTCTATACTAGCTCCCCGTTTGTGCACCGCTCTAGTGCATTCGGCTGGAGCGCGACACGTCCCTCCACTTTCCATTCAGAGCCGCCGCAAAATGAGCCTGTTCTCCGCTGTCGAAATGGCACCACGTGATCCAATCCTGGGCCTCAACGAAGCATTCAACGCCGACACCCGTACCAACAAGGTCAACCTGGGGGTCGGTGTTTACTGCAACGAGGAGGGGCGAATTCCACTCCTGCGCGCCGTTGTCGAAGCCGAGACGATTCGCGTCGCTCAACACGCTTCCCGTGGTTACTTGCCAATCGACGGCATTGCGGCCTACGACCAGGCCGTGCAGAAATTGCTGTTTGGCAATGACTCGCCACTGATCGCCGCTGGCCGCGTCATCACCACCCAAGCCGTTGGCGGTACTGGCGCACTGAAAATCGGTGCCGACTTCCTCAAGCAACTGCTGCCGAACGCCGTCGTGGCAATCAGCGACCCGAGCTGGGAAAACCACCGCGCACTGTTCGAAACGGCCGGTTTCCCGGTACAGAACTATCGCTACTACGACGCCGCAACCCACGACGTGAACCGTGCTGGCTTGCTGGAAGACTTGAACGCCCTGCCGTCCGGCTCCATCGTTGTCCTGCACGCTTGCTGCCATAACCCGACCGGCGTGGACCTGAGCCCGGCGGACTGGAGCAACGTCCTGGACGTGGTGAAAGCCAAAGGTCACGTACCGTTCCTCGACATGGCCTACCAGGGCTTTGGCGATGGCATCGACGAAGACGCCGCTGCCGTGCGTCTGTTCGCTGAATCGGGCCTGACTTTCTTCGTCTCCAGCTCGTTCTCCAAATCCTTCTCGTTGTACGGCGAGCGCGTGGGCGCCCTGTCGATCGTCAGCGAATCGAAAGAAGAAAGCGCGCGCGTGCTGTCGCAGGTCAAACGCGTGATCCGCACCAACTACTCCAACCCACCGACCCACGGCGCAAGCATCGTCGCCGCTGTACTGAACAGCCCGGAACTGCGCGCTCAGTGGGAAGAAGAACTGGCTGAAATGCGTCTGCGGATTCGCGGCATGCGCATCCAGATGGTTGAGCAGTTGGCGAAGCAAGCTCCACAGCGTGATTTCAGCTTCGTCGGTCGTCAGCGCGGCATGTTCTCCTACTCCGGCCTGACGGTTGAGCAAGTGACCCGCCTGCGCAGCGAGTTCGGTATCTACGCCCTGGACACCGGCCGCATTTGCGTCGCCGCGTTGAACCAGAGCAACATCGACGTTGTGACCAAGGCCATCGTTGCGGTGATCTGAGTCGTCGAGTGGTAAAAAAACGGGAAGCCCTTGGGCCTCCCGTTTTTTAATTGCCTCAGAAAATTCTCAACCCGACGACCGGGCGCTCTAGACTGCATACCTATCAACTGGTGAGAGCCGATATGAAAAACGATGACCTACGCGCTGACCGCGATGAGCTGGACCACTTCGTCCCTCGCACCCCAGCCAAACGCGGTAACAACCTGGTGATGCAAGTCGCTGCCGGCGTGTTTCTCGGTGGCCTGGCCTTGTGGCTGGTGCAACTGGCCGCAACGATGCTGTACGCCAAACTGATGCTCGCCACCGTCACCTTCGGCGGTTAGACCAGTTCGGTTGCGCGCTGGCTGGCAGCGTCGTCATAGGCGACGTAAAGCGATTCGGCGACCTGGCTTTTGATGGCCTTGGCGCTTTCCAGGCCCAATACAAAACCTTCAGCCTTGCCACCGGCACGGTTCAATTCGTCAGCGGTGCTGGCCTGAGTGATTGCGTCGAACAGTTTTTCGGCGTGCGGGCCGACGCCTTTGGGCAGGATGATCTGAGCGATGCTCATGCGAACACCCCGTTGTGGCGAGGTGTGGCGGTTGGGTGATTCATGGCGCGTACCTTTTCGGCGAATGGCCGGCAGCGCGTGTAACCACTTCCGGGCGGCCATGGTAGACCTCTGAAGCGATTCTGGTAACCGCCCACGGTCGATAAACCACCGTCCGTCCCCATGAATCCGCCAAATCACCAACAGGTGCTTGACTTCTCTTTTTGAATCAGTAACATACACGCCATTCCGCGATAGCTCAGTTGGTAGAGCAAGTGACTGTTAATCACTGGGTCCCTGGTTCGAGTCCAGGTCGTGGAGCCAGACAGCAATATCGAAAAGCCCCTGAATCGAAAGGTTCAGGGGCTTTTTTGTGGCCGCCATAAACACGCAATCCTTCAAATCATCCCGCCCTTGAAAGTAGGAAATCTCCTAACTTTCTGTAGCCAAGATTTCTACTTTTCTTTTACCCCCGTAAACCTTGGCCCAGAGCGCCAGCAACGACTTCGGTGATGGCCAGATGCGGCCTGTGAATCAGCCATTTTGTACGTTATGAATAGCGCCTTTCGCCTACCGATAGCCTTGGATTGTTCGCGTGTCAGAGTTACTCAAACTCAAGGAGAACGTCCTTGTCCCTCACCCTTCAGGCTCGTTGAGCTTTGGCACTCTCCCCAACATACCCAAGTTCGATTTACGGGGAGGCGAGATTTTCCTGAGGGTCGGGATACACAAAGGAATCAACAAAGGGTTCGGCGTCCGGCATGTTTGGGAAGCCCACAAAGTCGACTTGGCAAAGTATGGCTGCCACACCATCGACGATGTCGCGACTCACATAGCCAAAATGGTCGTACCTGGCGCTCCCATCTACTGCGAATTCAAGGAAATGCGAGGAGATCACAGAGTCGCCGTACTCAAAAACCCCACCGGTTCACTCATTCTCGAGCCAAGGAACGAGCGTCGTGGTTTCGGTTACTACGTCGTGACCTGGTATCCCAAGAGGCGTGCTGAAGGCACCTTGGTCGGCACCATTGCCAAACCAGATTCCAGGCAATAAAAAAGGCGCCCCAAAGGACGCCTTTTGAATATTTCGAGGAGTAGTCGCAGCGATTCTTTAGCTCCAGACCACGAAAGGCCTTGGGTTCAGAATCCGACCAGCATGCCAGTCGTCACTACTTCAGAGGGAGCCAGCTTCTCTGCTGCCAACAAGATGGGGGGCCAATACTGGAGGCCAAGCCCAAGGATGCGCAATTGCAGACCTCAAGTCCGATTTTCAATCAAGATTGGAGCGAGTGTCAACCTGACTCTCGATCCGCCCTTGAGTGCAGTCAGACATGCTCGCTGTTTTTCGCATGCACCGCCCTTTGCTCTGCCTGTCCATGCTCTGCCTCCACCACTGGAATCTCATTCCCGTCGCAGTCACGCAGTTTGCCTTCGCTGAAGTAATCCCCTTCGCGCAACGCTGCCAGATCCTGATAACGCAGGACGCGTTCAGTGCCCGCCGCGAACACCGACTGCTGATCGGAGTTACCGGCAGTGAGGTGGTTGAAGGTCAGGTTCAGCACGATGGCCATGATCGCCGAAGAGCTGATGCCCGAGTGGAAGATCGTGGCGAACCAGCTTGGGAAGTGGTCGTAGAAGTTCGGTGCAGCGATGGGGATCATGCCGAAGCCGATGGAGGTGGCGACGATGATGAGGTTGACGTTGTTGCGGTAGTCGACCTTGGACAGCGTACGAATACCGCTGGCCGCCACGGTGCCGAACAGCACGATACCGGCGCCGCCGAGAACCGAAGTCGGTACAGCGGCGATGACGCGGCCCATAAACGGCAGCAAACCGAGGATCACCAGAAACAAACCGCCGGTAGCCACCACGAAGCGGCTCTTGATGCCGGTCACCGCCACCAGCCCGACGTTCTGGGCGAAGGCACTTTGGGTGAAGGAGCCGAAGATCGGCGCGATCATGCTCGACAGCATGTCGGCGCGCAGGCCGTTGCCCAAGCGTTTGGAGTCAACCTTGGTGCCGATGATTTCACCCACAGCCAAGATGTCAGCCGAGGTTTCCACCAGGGTCACCATGACCACGATGCACATCGACAGGATCGCGGCGAAGTGGAAGGTCGGCATGCCAAAGTGGAACGGCGTCGGGAAGCCGAACATCGGGCCTTGAGTGACGGACGAGAAATCCGCCATGCCGAGGAACACCGCGATCACTGTGCCGATAACCATCGCCAACAGGATCGACAAACGCGAGATGGTCGCGCTGCCAATCTTGCTCAACAGCAGAACCAGCACCAGCGTCACTGCCGCCAGACCGATGTTCGCCATGCTGCCGAAGTCCGGGGCATGGCTGTTGCCGCCCATGGCCCAGCGTGCGGCCACTGGCATTAGCGTCAGGCCGATGGTGGTGATCACAATCCCCGTGACCAGCGGCGGGAAAAATCGGGTGATTCGTGAGAACACCGGCGTGATCAGCAGGCCGATCAACGACGCGGCAATCACCGCTCCGAGAATCGATTGAAACCCGCCCTCCCCGCCACTGCTGACAATCGCCACCATCGTCGCGACACCAGAGAACGACACGCCCTGTACCAGCGGCAATTGGCAGCCGAAAAACGGTAAACCCAGGGTTTGCAGCAATGTCGCCAGCCCCCCTGCAAACAATGAAGCAGCAATCAACAAACCGATGTCCGCTGGCGAGAGCCCGGCCGCCTGGCCGATGATCAAAGGCACCGCGACGATGCCGCCGTACATGGTCAGAACGTGTTGCAGGCCGTAAGCCATATTCGCGCCGATCCCGAGATTTTCGTCCTCAGGCCGTTGGTGTGAAACATGGGGCGTTTTCATGGTTTGGGGGGTTCCCTGGTTTTTGTTGTGCGCACACTGTATGCAAGACTCAGGACAAATGTCTATAGAGTTGTATACAACTAATCAGTCAGATGATGGACACATGGCCATTCCACACCTGATATTTGCGCTGTACCTTCCCTGTTATGAAGCCAAAACCTCCCGGCAACATGACGCAAGGCAAGACCTGCACTACCTTGTTAGAGGTACGCTCTCATTGAGACCACGATAGGACATCGACATGAGCAAGGCTGACCAACTCGCCGCGAAACTGAAGCAGACCCAGCACTCCAGCGCCGACACGACACACTGCGCCGATCAGCAGATAGACAGCTGGCCTGCACAGGTTTACGAGCTGTACCACCTCATCGAAGCCTGGCTGGCGCCGCTCAGCGAGGCCGGGCTGAACATCCGGCGAGTGCCGACGCACGTCTTCGAGCGCCATCTCGATGGGGCGACCTACGACTACGCCATCGACCAGTTACTGATTGAAGGCAACCACCACAGCATCACCTTCGACCCCGTCGCTCGTTTCACTGAGGACGGTGCCGGGCGGGTCGAGATCCGCACCCAAGGGAAAGCACTCTCGATGCTGCGAACCGTGAGCGAACACGGCGAGACACAGTGGTGGCTGCAGGCGATCGATCAATCCGGGCAACAGCCGGATGCGATCGCCATGACCGAAGACACTCTGCTTTCGGTGGTGCAGGAGGGCCTGCAGCTGTGAGGTTCAGGGGCGAAATGTGCCTCAGGGTTGTTGAATCAGCCCTTCAATAACCCGGCGCAATGCCGTCTCCCGCGGCACCCGAATGTCGAATTCGCTGCGCAACAAACCCATCAATTCATCCACATCAGAAACCTGCCGACGTTCAGTCTCACGGCCGATTCGATGAATCGCAAAACTGCCGTTGTTCAGCGTGCGGCGCCACCCGTCGCCGGTGCGCGCCACCATCAGCTGCCGGGTGAACGACGATTCGGGGTGGGTCGAGACGTACCAGTTGCCGACGGCGTAATCGATGTCTTCCTGGCGCTGCAAATCGAAAATGTACATCGCCCGCCATTCGCCGCCGACGTTGGCGCGCAGGGTGTAGCCATCCTGGTGCTGCTCGATGCGATAGGGCTCGTGAGGTGTGCGCTGTTCAGCCGGGGTATCGAGCATCAGCGGTGCGGTAGGCACCATGCCGCCGAAGCCGACGTCGGTGATGTAGCGCACGCCGTCCAGGGTCACCACGCTCAAGCGGTGTGTACGGGCGGTCCACGCGCCTTCGGGTTGGCCCATGACCACACGGCCGGAGATACCGCGAGCATCAAAGCCAAGCGTCTGGAGCAAGGCCAGGAACAGGTTATTGAGTTCGTAGCAGTAACCACCGCGTCCATCGTGCAGGACCTTTTGCTCGATGGACGGCAGGTCGATGAGCACCGGCTGGCCCGACAACGTGCTGAGGTTTTCGAACGCGAAGGCGCCGGTGTGACGCAGTTGAAGCTGGCGCAGGGTTTCCAGGGTCGGCGCCGGAGGCGCGTCGAAGCCCAGCCGTTGCAGGTACAACGCAAGATTGCTCAGGTGTGGCTCGCTCATTGCTCAGTCCTTATGCAGGGGGCCGGATTTCTCCGCCGATGGGCGCCATGTATAAAGGAAAAAGCGGTTCGACTGACAATTGATTTAGCCAATCGCCACACACCTGAAAATCAACGCTGTTTGCGCGAACTCAATCGAATCCACGTCGGTGCATGATCACTCGCGTGGGGCTCGTTGCGAACCCAGGCATCGACTCCGGACTCGTGTAGATAAGGACTCAGCGCCGGGTTAAGCAACAGATGATCGATGCGCAGCCCTGAGTTCTTTTGCCAGTGCTGGCGGAAATAATCCCAGAAGGTATAGAGCCGATCCTCCGGATACAGATGGCGCAAGGAATCGGTCCAGCCCTGGGCCAGCAGGCGCTGATAACACTCGCGGCTTTCAGGTTGCAGCAACGCGTCCTTCAGCCAGGATCGCGGGTTGTAGATGTCGAGGTCGGTGGGCACCACGTTGTAGTCACCGGCCAGCACCACGGGATGCTTACTGGCCTGAAGCGTCTGCGCGTAGTGGATCAGCCGTTCGAACCACGCCAGCTTGTAATCGAACTTCGGCCCCGGCTGCGGGTTGCCGTTGGGCAGGTACAGGCAGCCCACCAGAATCCCGTGCACGGCGGCCTCCAGATACCGGCTATGGGTGTCGCTGTCATCACCCGGCAGGCCTCGACGACTCTCCAGCGGCTGCGCATCCCGCGCCAGAATCGCCACGCCGTTCCACGAAGACTGACCTTGCCAGATCGCGCCGTAGCCCGCGGCCTCAAGCTCGGCGGCGGGGAAAGCACTGTCGACTGACTTGAGCTCTTGCAAACACGCAATGTCCGGTTGCTCTCGCGCAAGCCAGGCCAGCAAGTTCGGCAGTCGGGCGCGCATGCCGTTGACGTTGAATGTCGCGATTTTCAGGTTCTTCATGTTCCAACGCTCGCCCCTACACTGGAAACTCGTCATGCGACGCCTTGAGCAATGGCAGCAACGCCTGCTTTTCCATAGGCCGACTCAAGTAGAAACCCTGTACCTCATTGCATTGGTCCGAGACCAGGAAGTCCAGTTGCTCCAGGGTCTCGACGCCCTCTGCCGTCACGGTCAGGCCCATGGCTTTGCCCAGGTTGATGATCGCCTGCACAACGGCGCGGTCATTGCCGCCGCCGCTCATGGACGAGATGAAACGCTTGTCGATCTTGATCCCGTCGAACGGGTATGTGCGCAAGTAACCCAGGGACGAATAGCCAGTACCGAAGTCGTCCATGTTCAATCGCACGCCCAGTTCCTTGAGCGCATTCATGGTCGCCAACGCGCCATCTACATCGATGAGCATCACGTTTTCGGTGATTTCCAGCTCCAGACGACTGGCCGGCAAACGGCTCTGGATCAATGCCTCCCTGACGTCCTCCACCACATCGCTGCGGGCAAATTGAACAGGCGACAAATTGACCGACACCATCAACGCACCGGGCCAGGTCAGGGCCGTTTCACAGGCTTCACGCAACACCCAGCGCCCCAAAGGCACGATCAGGTCAGTCCGCTCAGCCAAAGGGATAAACTCGTCGGGGCTCAGCAGCCCCTGCTCCGGATGCTGCCAGCGCAGCAACGCTTCCACCGAAACCACCTGCTTGCCGCTCATGTTGTAGCGCGGCTGGTAATGCATCACGAACTCGTTGTTCTTGATCGCGCGGCGCAGGTCGTTTTCCAACTGCCGGCGGTGCTGGATTTGATCGTTCATGTGCGGCGCAAAGTAGCACCAGGTCTTCTTGCCGTTGGATTTAGCCTGGTACAGCGCAATGTCGGCGCACCGGATCAGCTCATTGGGAATGTGACCCTGACGCCGACTCAAGGCGACACCGATGCTCGCGCCAATGTGCAGCGCGTGATGTTCGTAATGAATCGGCTGTTGCAGGCTCTCGAGCAAACGCTCGCAGAACCGGTCGATTTCGGTGTGGCTGTCCATGCCGTTGAGCACCAGCACAAACTCATCACCACCAAGCCGGGCGACCAGATCGATGTCCCGCGTGCACTCGCGCAATCGGGTGGCCACTTCCAGCAGTACGGCGTCGCCAGCCGGGTGACCGAGGGAATCGTTGATCGGTTTGAAGTTATCCAGATCGATCATCAACAGCACCAGCGCTGCCGAATGTTCTTTCTGCGCCAGGGCCTCGTCGAGGAAACGCGCCAGTTTGTTGCGATTCGGCAGCCCCGTCAGGGCATCGTGCAACGACAGATGCTGGATCTGGGCATGGGCGGCGACTTCATCGGTGATGTCGCTGGCCGTTCCGCGATAGCCCAGCACCGCGCCCTTGCGTTGGATCGGCCGCGCCGAAACCCGGCAAATACGCTGTTGCCCCGACTGATCGCGATAGGAGCAGCGCAGATGGCTGACGGGCTGTTCTTCATTGAGCTTATGCAGCCACAGCGACAAGGACAGCGTATCGCAATTGAGCAGTTGCTCGATGTCCTGTCCGATCCATTGCTGATCGGAAAAACCGGTGACGGTGGCGAAACGTCCTGACAGATAAGAGATGCAATGCTTGTCGTCGATTTCCCAGATCCAGTCGGACGCGGCCTCAGCCACGGCACGAAAACGTTCTTCACTGGCCTCTAGCGCCTGGTTCGATAAATCGAGGCTGGTGTAGCTGGCATCCACGTGCCCGGACGTGCGCAAGACATACCGGAAGAAATAAGCCGTTAACAACGCCAGCACCAACAGCGCGCCGCCCAATGGCGGTAGCAGCGACCAGAGTAGCTGGTGACCCGGTTGCTCAAGTCGGGAAACCAGGCTGTAGCCGGTGCCCGCCAGCGCCACCGCTGGCCTGCCGGGCGAGAGGGTGTTATCAGGCGCCAGGTTTAAATCATGCAAACCGTAATCGGCGCTCAAGGCGCTGAGCTTGTCAGGGCTTAATTGGTCGACGAACACCAGCACCGAGGTGCTTTGGGGATCGACCGCCGGCCTTTCGTCATTGGGGACGATCGCGGCGGCCGTCAGCAATGCCGGTTTGCCCTCGAACAGCGTGAACTGGCTGACGGGATCAATGAGGCTTTCCTGACTCTGGACTGCCTGTATCAGCGTCGCCATCGAGGCTGAAAGATAAGTGGTCGCCGCCTCCTGCACCTGAACCCCGCGCACCAATGCGTATTTGGTTTGCTGATGATCGACCACGAAGACGCCATCGTAGTGATCGATGCTGAACAAGGTTTTGCCCAGGTTCTGCTCGACGTAGGCCCATTGCACATCGACCTCGCCGTTCAAATGGTCGTAGGCGGACGTCCAGTTTGCATAACTGGCGACGTAGCTTTTCGAGGCGGTGATGCGGTTTTCCAGCGCACGCTGGGTGTAGAACGTGGTCTTGGCCAGGTCCTGGGCGTCCAGCCGCCCGGCAATGTTGAACAAAGCCAACAGGGCGATCAGCACGCCCAGCACAAACAGCAGGCCGACGACCAACACCAGGTTGCGGGTTATCGGCGTATGACGGGGAGCGGCGACGGTGGTAACGGCGGTCATATCCATGCACTTGATCCTGTCAATCGATTGCCTGATCGGGATGCGACGCTCGCAATGCTTTTTACCAGGGCACTCGCCGAACGTTCATTGAACATAGCAGCCATGCTGGGCCCTGGCGCCTGGAATACGCAAGCCATTGCCGCAATTGAAGAACCGTTGACACAACCATTGCCAATCGATGGCCGCTGCCCTGTAATTACATGGATCGCCCGCGTACCTTTTTGATACCGAGAATGCCAGGTAACGACTCATCCTGGAGACGCGCCATGATGACCACCAAAATGACTTCGCTGTTACTGGCTGGAGTGCTGTCCGCCATGTCCGTCGGTTTTTTTGCAGCCTCTGGCGATGGCGCAGATGCGACCGGAACCCAGCCAGGATCAACCAGCGGCTCGACCATGGTGCCCAACAACAATCCTGGCCACCCCTCGAGCGACCATAACGCTAACAGCGGCAATAGCGGATCGGGCTCGTCGGGTAGCGGAAATGGTGGCAATGCCGGGAACAGCGGCTCTGGCGCGGGGGGTGGCACGGGTGCTGCGGGCGGTGGAACGGGCGGTGCCGGTGGCGGGACGGGCAGTTGGACGCGTAAAAGCAGCCGATGATCGTCGGCTGCTTTTGGGCCTGAAGCGTGGGACTAGGCTGGCTTGACCGGTGGCGGGTTCCACTTGCCGTTCAAAACCTCGGGCTTGGGCCCATACAAACGCATGGTCAGGTTGAACCCGCCCTTCGGTGCCGGCAGCCAATTGGCTTCCAGGTCCTTGCCGGGGTTTTCGTGCTGGAAGTAGATGTCCAGCGAACCGTCGGCGTTCGTCTTGAACGGCATCCAGCTACTGACAGCAAAGCGGTTGAGCGCATTGCCGACCTGGAAACCCTCGGGGTCGTACAAGGTGATCGACCAGAAAGCGTTTACCGGCGGCGTTTCACCCTTGTCGAAATGCAGCACGTACTTGTTCGCGCCATTGAGCGGCTTGCCTTCGACATCGCCGATGTTCAGCGGATAAATCGCATCCTCGGGCAAGTTGGCGCCGAGCCCCATCTGCGCAACGATCGCGCGCTTGAGGTAGTAGTTACCATAGACGCCCATGGTGTCGGTGTTCATTGACCAGCCGTTGACCACGCGAGCGAGGGTTGGAACCTTCCACGTCATCAGCGTCTGCGCGTCCTCGGGCACGGTCTGAAGCGCTGTTTTGATTTCAGCGTCCAGCGCATCCATGTTGAAGGATTTTCCGGGCTCGATACCGATACGCTTCATCTGCGCCAGGATCGGTTGATCGGTGATGTGCGCAGGGTGCACTTTGAGCAATTCGGCGGCGTAGGCGAAGTAGTCGGCCGCCGACATTGAGTCCACCTGGATCTTGGGCGGGGTCTTCATGTCCACGGCCGGGTCAATGTTCACGCTGACCGGCTCGGGGCTTTTACCCAGTCGGGACAGCGGTGTCACGGTATAGCCAGCCTGAATTTTGTGCACGGCCGCGTAGTCCGCAGCGCCGTCGGTCTTGGTGCGGCCAATGACCCAGACAAAGGGCGTAGGCGCCGGCAGGTGGTTCAATCCGGCAGGCACCGTTCCGCTCCAGTCCGGCGGCGTCACCAGAAACTGCCCCGCGTCGGTGCCCGTGGTGCGCCAGCCCGGTGAGGCGAAGACATCGGTCCACATGTCGAGCATCGGCAGCAAGTAAAAACGCCCGGCCGTATCGGGCGCTGCGATCACCAGCGGTTCTTTGGTCAAATCCAGCCAGGCAATGGAATACAAGGTGTCGAAATTCGAGCGCACCACCCCTTTGAAATCGGCAGGTGGATACTGCGGCACGCTGACAAAGGTATTCATCGGACCTTTACCGAACTCCTTGCCCGATTCGATGTTGGTGAATTGCTTGCGGGTGATGTCCATGGTCAACAGCGGGTAAAAATAAACGTAGGCATCCACACCGATGGCGTGTGCTTCCTGGGCTGTGACTTTCGATTGAGCCTGGCTCGCGAGCGGAAAGACGGCGCAGGCTGCAACGGTTAGAGCAACGGCTGTCAATGCTTGAGTAATCAACATTTTGACGATCATCCGTGCGGTGGCGAGACCTGCCGGGATTGGCAGAGTTACCGCAACTCTAGACGATCAATTGAAGAGGATCTGACAGGCAGACAGCCGGCTGGCCGGGGTGTTGCGCGGGTGAAACAACATCCAGAGACACCTCAACGATCCGAACGCAGCAGCGCCTCGACACCGCCCTCCATCGACAGCACCGCCGAGCGGTTTCGCCCCGAATGCTTGGCTTGATACAGCGCCGCATCCGCACGTTCGATGAACACTTCCATGCTGTCCCGCCCCGTCGGCACAAACGAATAACAACCCAGACTGACCGTCACGAAGCCCGAAGGCGAACCGCTGTGGATAATGTTCTTGTCCATGACACTGCGGCGGATCTGCTCGGCAATCACCATTGCACCGTGAATGTCCGTGTCGGGCAGCAATACCGCAAACTCCTCACCGCCGTAGCGCACGGCCAAATCAGCTTTTCGATGGCAGCACCCCTTCACCGCCCGCGCCACTTCAGCCAGGCAATGGTCCCCCGCCACGTGGCCGTAAGCGTCGTTGTAGCGTTTGAAGTAATCGATATCGAGCATGATCAGGCTCAGCGAACTCGACTTCCGCGCGCCCCGGCCGAACTCGATGTCCAGCGCGCCCTCGAACAGCCGGCGATTGGCCAGGCCGGTCAGGCTGTCGTGGGTCGCGATCAGCTTCAGCGCTTCCTTTGCCTTGCGCAAATCCGCCTCGACCTGTTCGCCGACACGCACCTGATAAAGGAACATCCAACCGAACAGCCCCACGCCCAACACCACCAGGGCAACGATGACCGTGGAGCGAAACGCCGTGTCGTTCCAATCCTTGAGAATCGAATCCCTGGACGAGGCGGCAGACACGACCAGCGGATAAGTGTCGAGCTGACGGTAGCCATACAACCGCACAACACCATCGACCAGCGAGCGGAACATCGCGTTACCGGAAGGCGCGTTGGGCAGCAATTTCTCGAAGATCTCGCTCTTGGCCAGTGATGTGCCAATCAGCGACTCCACAAACGGCCGTCGTGCCAGCAGCGTTCCGTCGGTCAACCCCAAAAACATCGAACCGTTGTCATCAATGCTGAAGCTTTTGAAGAACTGATCGAAGTACGCCATCTTGATACCGGCCAACAAGACGCCCTCGAAATTGCCATTCTTGTCGTTCACCCGTTTGGATATCGGGATGATCCACTCGCCATTTTCCCGACTGCGAATCGCCGGCCCGATGTGCGCCAGGGACGAGGCGTTCTGCTGGTGGAACTTGAAGTACTCGCGATCCGCCACACCCGGGCCGCGCGGCAGATTTTCGAAGGAGCTAACAATCCATTGCCCCTTTTGGTCGAACAGAAATATCCCGTGCAATTGATTCAGCGCCTGCACCCGCCGGGCGAATGTTTTCTGCAGGCGCGCCTTTTGGGGCGCGCCGAAACCGTCAGCCTGAATCCAGTCGACCAGACTGGTCAGTACCAGATCGGCTTGCATGAAGGTGTCTTCGGCTTGTTGCGCCATGGCCCGCGTCAGGTTTGATGACGCCACTTGCGCCAATGCCAGGTCATGCCGGCGCGACTGCTCCAGTTGCAGGTAGAGCAAACCGCACAGGCTCAGGCACACGACCGCGATAAACAGTACCGCTGCTTTGCGCAGAGGTAACCGTTTCAACGTAACGCCGGTGGCGTTGTTCGGATCGTGAAGAGGGATAGGCAAAAGCGCGTCCTGTAAGGGTAAGGCATGGGTAACACCCCAAAACCCTTATTTTTTGTGAGCTTAGTCTACGGGGGGGTATGCGGCAAATGTCCTTTGGCCAGCCGCCGCATCGCACTGTGCAAATGCGCCCGGGCACTTTCTGCATCCCCCAGGCGCATTTACTCATCGTCCAGCATCATCGCTGATGTTGGAACCGGTGGAGTCTGCTGCTGGTTGCGCAGCCTGCCAAACAGACCACCAGGATCGACGCGCCCACAAAAAAAATGGGCGCCTCGCGGGCGCCCATTTCAATAATGCACGAACAACCTTTAGATCAACTTGTCGATCTCATCCAGCGTCACTCGGGGAATGAGTTCACCCGGAATCCTTGAGGAGTCAGACAAGTTGTAGACCTGAAAATCATCATTCACGACGTACTTCGACAAGATCTCGAACGACGGCAGAATTCTCGTATTAAAATGCTGATCGAGCAGGCATGGTGACGCTAACGTATTATCGTCCCCTTCGTAAAAACGGCTTACCGACTGATTCAAGTCGACGCCGACCAGAAACACTTTGGTAAACCCCACGTGATAGGCAATCTGTACCGCCAGATAGGCCACCGTACGGGCATCAAAAAAACCGCGTTTAAGGTTCTTGCTAAAACCCAGGGTTCTATTACGGCCAGTTCCGAGTTTGCGACTTCTGATGAGTTCTTTATCGGCCCTGAAAACCAGGTCTGTCCAGGAGAGTTTGGGTGCTCGGCCAAGCAAATACAGTTCGCCCTCAGGCGCTACCGTCGTATGCCAGATGTGCTCTTGCCACAGTGCAACCCGCGGACTGATGCGCATCGCCTCTGAAAACAGTTTGGGTTGCTCCCGGGAAAAGCCTTGATCCGTACAGGCATAAAAGAATGGCTTGATGCCTGTCCCGGAGAACATGGAAATGGCGCCGTTCATCGTGATCATCGGAACGTCCGCAAACTTTTCCAGCGGAAAATCTTTAGCGGACGCCCCCGAGGCAATGATAAACACGGCACCTTTTCGAATGTTGCGGCACTCATCGAGGTCATGCACATCAAGCATACCCGTGTGGAGTGACGGTTTTTTTTGCGCAACATCCATCTTCAATTTCCTATCCCTTTACTTCGATGATCGGTGACTATTTTGTATTGTGATAGTTTTCAACGGGTGAGCCAACCTTTTGGCTTCACCAACCCCTGAATCTGCGACGGAGCGCAAAGGTTGACGCAGAGCGCTTGCATCGATGAGCAGCTCGTTACATATGGATAGCAAGTCCCGCTTCCTTTACGGCCATTGCCGGTTTTGCCCCGTCGCGACAACGGAAGTTCCTGCTCGTCGCACATCCAGAACGGGCAGTTCCGAAGGCAGATTCAGTCCCCGTAGTACTGCGGAATCGTACCCGTAGACATCAGGTTTAAACATCACTCGACCATCGTTACTCAGGTCCACCGTCCAGTAAGCCAACAGCACCGGCACCTTGACGGGCAGCCTGATGTTTTCGGTCTTGCCGTTAGCCAACTGGGCCTGTATCCCGGCACTGTTCCAACGAACCGGGTCGTTGAACAGTAGCTCTACTAACTGCAGCGGGTTCTCCACCCGTATGCAGCCTGAACTGGTGGCACGGCGTGATTGCGCAAACAACTCGCGATGCGGCGTGTCGTGGAGGTAGATCGAATATTCATTGGGAAACCGAATGACCACCTGCCCCAGCGAGTTATCCGGCCCGGCATCCTGTCGCAGCGTGATACCGCGCGCGTTATCCCAGTCGATGGTCGCCGGATCGAGCACATTCCCCTCTCGATCAAGGGCTCTTATACGGTTGGCGGCAAGGTAGCCAGGATTTCGTTGAATCTTGGGCAGCATGTCTTTGACAAGGATGGTCGGTGGCACGGTCCAAGTGGGGTTGAACGTTACATAAGTAATCTCGGATTGAAACACCGGCGTACTGCGGAACGGCTTACCGACCTGAACCCGGGAACGCCATATCGCTTTACCGTCGCGATAGAGCGCCACCTTGTAACCCGCAATATCAACGACGACAAAAGTGCCCTGAAGTTTGTACAACAACCAACGCGCACGCTCCATGTTCACCCGAACCTGATCTATCCGTGCCTCCACGGGCACATTCAACGCCGCCAGTGTCGCGGCCCCCGCCACGCCATCCGCCCCCAGGTATTGCTCCGCTTGATACTTTTTCACCGCCGCCGCGACGCTGTCGTCGTAATCAGTGCGTGGCTTCTTTGAGGGGGCCAGATAACCACCCGCCACCAAACGTGCTCGCAACTGCGCGACCGCGGCGTCGTCCATGCCTGGCTTGAGCGATTGGCCTTCGGCAATCTTCGGCCAGCCGCCCGCATCCAGAACCTTGCGCAGTTGTGCCAGGCCCACGCGCAGGCTGCGGTAAACCGCCTCTTGTGGTGGCGCCTGCGCAAAGGCGCGTGCAACGTCATGAGCATCGAGCGCGGCGAACAAGTTATTCATGTCGCCACGAGGATCGGCGCCGACTGGGTCGAAATTCCAATGGATGTCCAGACGCGAAGGGTCAACCTTGCCGCGCCGCAATTGCAGCAGCGCCGTGACAAAGGTCCGGGTGGCCGCGATATCGAACGCCGCCCGTTGCGCCACTGTCGGTTCTGCGGCCTGCATCGAGGCTCTGGCCTTCGCCAACTCATCGATATGAAAGTCCGCAGGGTCCAACCCATCGGCCTGGATCTCGCTCAGGCTTTTCAATAACTGGATGACATCGCTGTCGTTCGCCCAGGCCGAGCGATAACTGCGATGCATGTAAAAATCCATGACCACGCGACTCGGATCCACCCGTTGATGGCCACGAGAAGTGAGCAAGGGGGGAAACGATGAACTCAATGGCTCAAGTGCCGCCTGAATCGTTTGAGCGACGTAATCGTCAGGTGCTGCGCCAGTTCTGCTGATGACGGCAGATACCGTCTCAATCGACGAAGTTTCTGCAATCGCTGCGCCGCTGATCAGAAAGCCCATAAAAAAGATGCGGCTTATGACGAATAACCTTGATAACTGCCCCATGGATAATCCTTAATCGCCCCGTATTCAACGGCTAGCATCCTGCACACTGCTAGACTCGAAACATTAATGTGAGACTTACATATGGCGCTAGACCGCTTTGGTTTCCTATTCTCGGCCTTGCTGCTGACGTTAGTTTCAGTACCGGCAGCCTACGCCGATTCGCTTGAAGCCGCGCTGCTCAAAGCAGCACCAGGCGCCAACGCCAAAGTCATCGGGCTGGCCGTACGCGCTACCCAATGCAGCTTGGCCCAAGGTCAAGCACCTGTCCAAAGACTTGCTGTCATCGACTACTCATTGCCTTCGACCGAACAACGGTTATGGGTGTTCGATCTGAAGAAACGTAAATTGCTGTTCCACGAACTGGTTGCCCATGGTCGCAACAGCGGCGAGAACATGGCGGTCAAGTTCTCCAACCAGAATGAAAGCTTTGCCACCAGCCTCGGTTTGTACCGCACCCAGTCGAGCTATGTCGGCCAGAACGGTTATTCCTTGCGCATGGAAGGGCTGGAGCCGGGTTTCAACGACAACGCATATGAGCGGGCGATCGTTATTCACGGCGCGCCTTATGTCAGCCCGGTTCTTGCCCGTGCGAATGGCCGGATCGGTAGAAGCCTGGGTTGTCCTGCTGTGCGGCCGGCGATTGCGCATCAGTTGATTGATTCGATGAAGGATGGGCAGTTGTTGTTTTCTTACTATCCGGACCAACGCTGGTTGAAGTCGTCTTCGTATATCAATTGCGGCGGCGGCACTGTCGCCGCGGCGTCAACGCCCAATTCACGCCAATAGCCACAGTTTGAAACTGTCAAAACTGTAATCTGCGCCTCAGCCTGCTGAAAGGCACCGCCCGTTAGCCTCGTCGTCAAGCTCTCTCGCTGACGGACCGGGAACACGGCATGCATTCCAACACATCAAGACGCACCTTCGTGAAGGGGCTCGCCGCGGGCGGGCTCCTCAGCGGCCTCGGGTTATGGCGCACGCCTGTCTGGGCGGTCACCAGTCCCGGCGAGCCTCAGGTGCTGGCGGGCACCGATTTCGACCTGCTCATCGGTGAAACCCCGGTCAACATCACCGGCACCCCGCGCACCGCGATGACCATCAACGGCGGTATTCCCGGGCCCCTGCTGCGCTGGCGCGAAGGCGACACGGTGACGCTGCGGGTGAAGAACAAACTCAACGCCGACACCTCCATTCACTGGCACGGCATCTTGCTGCCGGCCAACATGGACGGCGTGCCGGGGCTGAGCTTTCACGGCATCGAGCCGGATGGCATGTACGTCTACCAGTTCAAGGTCCGGCAGAACGGCACTTACTGGTACCACAGCCATTCGGGTTTTCAGGAGCAGTCCGGCGTTTACGGGCCGTTGGTGATTGATGCCAAGGAGCCGGAGCCGTTCCAGTACGACCGCGATTACGTGGTGATGCTGACCGACTGGACCGATGAAGATCCGGTCAGCCTGATGAAGACACTGAAAAAACAGTCCGATTACTACAACTACAACAAGCGCACCGTGGGTGATTTCATCCACGACGTCAGCGAGAAAGGTTGGGGTTCCACGGTCGCCGATCGAAAGATGTGGGCCGAAATGAAGATGAACCCCACCGACCTGGCCGACGTCAGCGGCGCAACGTACACCTACTTGATGAACGGCCAGGCGCCGAACGCGAACTGGACGGGCGTGTTCCGGCCGGGCGAGAAGCTGCGCCTGCGCTTCATCAATGGCTCCGGCATGACGTACTTCGACGTGCGCATTCCCGGGCTGAAAATGACGGTGGTCGCTGCGGATGGGCTGCACGTCAAACCGGTGAGCGTTGATGAGTTTCGCATTGCGGTGGCGGAGACCTTCGATGTGATTGTCGAGCCGACCGAAGCGGCTTACACCCTCTTCGCCCAATCGATGGATCGGACTGGCTTTGCACGCGGCACGCTTGCAGCGAAAGCCGGTTTATCCGCGCCGGTACCGCCGCTGGACCCTCGACCGCTGGTGACCATGGATGACATGGGCATGGGCGGAATGGACCACGGCAGCATGGCGGGCATGGATCACAGCGCCATGGCCATGCCCGGCATGCAGTCCCATCCCGAGACGGAAAAAGACAACCCGCTGGTGGACATGCAAGCCATGACCACCGCCCCCAAACTCGACGATCCCGGCCTGGGCCTGCGCAACAACGGCCGCCGCGTCCTGACCTATTCCGACCTGCGCAGCACCTTCGAAGACCCGGACGGCCGCGAGCCGGGCCGCACCATTGAACTGCACCTCACCGGCCACATGGAGAAATTCGCCTGGTCGTTCAACGGCGTGAAGTTCTCCGATGCCGAACCTGTGCGCCTCAAATATGGCGAGCGGGTTCGGGTGGTGCTGGTCAACGACACGATGATGACCCACCCGATCCATCTGCACGGCATGTGGAGCGACCTCGAAGACGAGAACGGCGACTTCATGGTGCGCAAACACACCATCGACATGCCGCCCGGTTCCCGACGCAGCTATCGGGTGACCGCCGATGCACTCGGCCGTTGGGCCTATCACTGCCATCTCCTGTACCACATGGAAATGGGCATGTTCCGTGAAGTTCGGGTGGAAGAATGAGGCGCCTAACCATGACCAGACTCACTCCAATCTCATTGGCACTCGTGACCGCGAGCTTGACTCTCTCTTCGGCGATGGCCGCCACCAACGACATACAGAACATGGATCACAGCCAAATGCAGGGTATGGACCATAGCCAGATGCAGGGCATGGATCATAGCCAGATGCAGGGTATGGACCCTGGCCAAATGCAAAGCATGGACGACGGCCAGATGCAGCCCGCCGCGCCGACCGAAAGCCGCACGCCGATCCCGGCGCTGACCGATGCCGACCGCGCCGCCGTGTATGCCACTCCGTCCGGCCACAAGGTGCATGACACCGCGCTCAACCATTACTTGCTCGCCGAAAAACTCGAATGGCAGGACGCTGACGACGGCAGCACCCTGGCCTGGGATCTCTCCGGCTGGATCGGCGGCGACATCGATCGCCTGTGGCTGCGCTCCGAAGGCGAACGCACCAACGGCAAAACCGAAGACGCCGAAGTCCAGGCCCTGTGGGGCCACGCGATCTCCCCGTGGTGGGACGTGGTGACCGGCGTTCGTCAGGACTTCAAACCCGGCGACCCGCAAACCTGGGCCGCGCTCGGCGTGCAAGGCATGGCGCTGTACAACTTCGAAACCGAAGCCACCGCTTTCATCGGCGAAGGCGGCCAAACCGCCGCGCGACTGGAAGGCGACTACGACATCCTGCTGACCAACCGGCTCATCCTGCAGCCGACCGCCGAGCTCAACGTCTACGGCAAAAACGATCCGCAACGGGGCATCGGTTCCGGGTTATCCAACACCGAAGCCGGCCTTAGATTGCGCTATGAAATCCGCCGGGAATTCGCGCCTTACATCGGCGTGACCTGGAACCGCACCTACGGCAAAACCGCCGACTACGCCAACGATGAAGGTGAGGATCGCAGCGAAGCACGCCTCGTTCTTGGCGTTCGGATGTGGTTCTAAACGCATTAACTCAACAACCAAAAAAACAGCCGCTTAAAGCGGCAAGAGGCCTTGCATGCACATGATTAAAACTACCGCTGTTGCCATTGGGCTGCTCATGAGCGCGCTCGCTCAAGCCCACCCGAAACTGCTGTCCTCCACCCCGGCCGAAGGCGCGGATGGCGCATCACCCGGAAAAATCGAACTGCACTTTTCCGAAAGCCTCATGACCCAGTTCTCAGGCGCAAAACTGGTCATGACCGAAATGCCCGGCATGGCGCACTCCCCCATGCCCATGAAAGCCAAAGTCGCCGGTGGTAGCGATCCGAAAACCATGGTCATCACACCGCTTTCGCCACTGCCTGCCGGCAGCTACAAAGTCGAATGGCGCGCCGTGTCTTCGGACACTCACCCGATCACCGGCAACGTCACGTTCAAAGTGAAGTGATTGATGAGCGACTCGGTCAGCATTGCACTGCGCTTTGGGTTGTATGTGGATTTGATGCTGCTGTTTGGGCTCGCTCTATTTGGGCTGTACAGCCTGAAAGAACAGGAACGGGTGTCAGGGGTGGCGCTGCCGTTTCGGTCGATGTTGACGGGGTCGGCATTGCTGGGTGTGCTGCTTTCTGTCGCCAGCATGGTGATGATGGCGAGCGCCATGAGCGGTGAGACGGACTTTGCCGAGCTGCGCCCGCATATCGAGATGATGGTGCTTGAGACCGATGTCGGGTTGGCCTGGGTCGTGCGCATCGTCGCACTGGTTATCGCCAGCCTGGCGGTGATGCTCAATCACCGAGCGCCCGGATTCAGCCTGCTGATCGCCTCTTTTGCCGGCGCTATCGCCTTGGCCAGCCTGGCCTGGAGCGGTCATGGGGCGATGGATGAAGGTGACCGTCGTTACTGGCATTTCATCACTGACATCTTGCATC
Organism: Pseudomonas sp. BT76 TE3572; assembly: GCF_050435365.1. Taxonomy (NCBI): domain Bacteria; kingdom Pseudomonadati; phylum Pseudomonadota; class Gammaproteobacteria; order Pseudomonadales; family Pseudomonadaceae; genus Pseudomonas; species Pseudomonas sp. BT76 TE3572. Next base: position 6,757,156 of record NZ_JBNDKE010000001.1, on the reverse strand, counting down.
TGCTGGCATCGGGAGCCTGGTTCGGTGCGCTGGTCGCGCTTGCCTTGATGGCAAAGATCAACGATCTGCAAACCGAGGAACGCATCAGATTGCTGGCTCGGGCAGTCAGCCGATTTGAATGGGTAGGTGCGGTGATCGTGGCCGTCATCACGCTCACGGGCGTCGTGAACTACCTGTTCATCGTGGGCCCAACGCTCGACGATGTATTGCTCAGTACCTACGGAATTTTACTGTCCATCAAAATCGCGCTGTTTGCCGGGATGCTGGTGCTCGCCGCGTTGAACCGGTTTCACCTGGGGCCGTTTTTGCAGCGGTCGTTGCGTGAGGGTCAGTATCGCGTGGCAGCGAATACGTTGCGGCGCAGCGTGGTGGTTGAATTGGCGGCGGCGGTATTGATTGTGGGGTTGGTGGCTTGGTTGGGGACGTTGAGTCCGGAAATAGAGGTGGCGGGGCAATAGCGCTCGCGAATCGAGACCGAGTTGAAAACCCAGGATGATGTTGAGCGGGGCAGCAGAAAGTCAGTACTCTCAGCCCCCACTCCATCATGGAAGCCGGATAACAATGAACAACCTGAAAAGCACAATGATGCTCGGTGGCCTGCTCGCACTATCGTTTACCGCTCAGGCAGAGCCATTGCACTTGGACAGCGTCATCCAACAGGGCCAACTGCGCGTGTGCACAACGGGCGACTACAAACCCTACACCGTCAAAGCCGAGGACGGCGAATACTCGGGCATCGACATCGCCATGGCCCGCTCGCTGGCCGACAGCCTGGGCGTCAAGGTCGAGTGGGTGCAGACCACCTGGAAAACCCTGATGCCCGACATGCTCGCGGGCAAATGCGACATCGGCGTCGGCGGCATATCGGTCACCCTGGAACGCCAGAAAAAGGCCTTCTTCAGCACCACGCTCGACGTCGACGGCAAAATCCCGCTGGTGCGCTGCGAAGATCAGGCGCTGTACCAGACCGTCGAGCAAATCAACCAGCCTTCGGTTCGCCTGGTCGAACCGGCCGGCGGCACCAACGAAGCCTTTGTTCACGCCTTCCTGCCCAAGGCGCAATTGCGCCTTCACGACAACGTGACCATCTTCCAGGAGCTGCTGGACAAGAAGGCTGACGTGATGATCACCGATGCTTCGGAAGCGCTGTATCAGCAGAAACTGAAACCTGGATTGTGCGCGGTGAACCCGAAGCAATTCATGCAGTACGGCGAAAAGGCTTACTTGCTACCGCGTGACGACATGACCTGGAAGTTGTACGTCGATCAGTGGTTGCACCTGGCCAAAGTCACAGGCAACTACCAAAAAGTTCTGGGCCAATGGATAGCAACGCCCGCCCCCAAATAACCGCCACGCACACAACCCCTGTAATTGAATGGACTCGCCCAAGCCGAGGCGTCTGTGCGCCACGGTGGCATTCTTATAGAAGCCAACGACAGCGAGGGCGAGGCCATGAAAAAGCATACGACGATCAATCAGTCTTTGTCAGCCGATGTGGTGGCATGCACCACCGTTGCGGTGGATCTTGCCAAAAGGGTCTTTCAGCTGGCCGGGGAGGATGCCCTCGGTCGGGTGTTGTTCGAGGATCGAATCAAGTCACGCGAGGCCTTCCAGGCATTTCTTCATAAACTTCCCGCGAGCGTGACGGTGTTGGTGGAAACCGGGTCAGGCGCTCAGGCCTGGGGACGATTGCTGCAAACGCAGGGCAATCCAGTCCGCATCCTCCCGGCCCAGCTGGTTGCCAATCATCGCAGCGGCCCGAAAAATGATCGCAACGATGCATTGGCGATCTTGCGCGCAGGCCGCGATATCAAGATTTCGGCCGTGCCGCTCAAGAGTGCGGCGGCGCTGGCGATGCAGGCTTTGCATCGGGCTCGGCAGGGTTATGTGCGGCGACGCACGGCGGTCGGCAATCAGATGCGCGGGTTACTGCTGGAACATGGCGTGGCCCTGGCGCAGGGCGAAACAGCTGTCAGCCAGCTCGTGCCTCGGATACTGGAAGATGCCTCCCAACCGTTGCCCGATTTGCTGCGCGAACTGATCGCCGAACTGTTGGGCGAATGGAGCCAACTGGGCGAGCGCGTCAACGTGCTGACCGGTCGGCTGGAAACGGCCGCGAAGGAGGACGAGACGGCAAGGCGGCTGATGACGGTGCGCGGCGTTGGTCCGATCATCGCCACGGCGCTGTTGGCCAAGCAGACCCAGCCTGAGCGCTTTGCCAACGCCCGCTTGTTCGCCGCCTACTTCGGGTTGGTGCCCAGCCAGCACAGCACTGGCGAGAAGGTTCGACTGGGCAAGATGAGCAAACATGGCGATGCTTACTTGCGCAGTCTAACGATCCAGGGTGCCCACGCCGTCTTGAAACAGCTACGACCCGATTCACAGCAGCCGGACGACCAACGTCTCCAGCGCTGGATCTCTCGTCTGGGTCGCAAGGAAGCGGCGGTGCGATTGGCCAACCGCAACCTGCGCATCCTCTGGGTGCTACTGCAAAACGACCAGACTTATCGTCGCCAGCCGGGCGCTGAGCCGGAGGCTGCGATGAGTCACTGATCACTGAGTTCTGCCACCGGGGCGTTAAGCGCTCCAACCCATGCTAAGAACATTGACCCCAGGTCAGACCGTCGCGGATTGATGCCTGAGCTGCTACTGGCCCTCGAGGCCTTACTGTAATCGGCATACCGCGAGCTTACCCAATGTTGGCCAGAAGCCGCTCAAGACTTCCTCGAACAGGCCTCATACATAGATGCAACCGGGTAGCAGTGTTCAAAAGCAGGTTGAATGTGGGGGGCGAGTCCATACATAGCAGCTGGCGAAGCCTGCGTCCGGCTGCGAAGCAGTCGCCAACCCAACGCACACGGCACATCAGGCAAAACGCAAAACGGCGGAAACACTTCCGCCGTTAATCGTCGTGCAACAACCCCGAACTGTACTCGCCGAAGCTGTTGCCGAGCGCACTGCCATGGAAACTCATCTTATTGGGGTTGTTGGTAGGCCCCGGACCAAAACCGGCAGACGGCAGGGTGGCTTCCGAATATTCGCTATGGGTGCTTGCACCCGAACAGGCGCTTAACAGCAATGCACCGGCGACCAGAGCGACTTTGACGAGGTTCGAGATCATTTTTCAGTTTCCTGTGGGTTGGAAGCGCGGTGACCTTAGGGAGTCATCCTATACCGCAAGCCCGCCGGGAATTATGAAACTTTGTTGGGTGACAGCGATTGTTCAGGTACTTCGGTTTCCTGATGCAAAAAAGGGTGTGTAGTGGTCAACTAATCCCGGACACGACGTTAAGTTTTTCCTCGGCCTGCGCTGGTGCCAACCCATCGTTGAATTGATGAGGCCGAATCCAGTTGTAACGATGCATCAAAAAATGGCTGATATCGCGCTTTGCTTCCTGCGCAGTTCGATAGCCCACGGTCGGTATCCATTCTGTTTTCAAGCTGCGAAATACGCGTTCCATCGGTGCGTTATCCCAGCAGTTTCCTCGTCGACTCATGCTCTGGCGCATGCGGTATCGCCACAACCGCTGGCGAAAGAGTCGGCTTGCATATTGCGATCCCTGGTCCGAGTGGAATAGCAGATCCGAAGGCCTGCCACGCTGCTCGTAAGCCATATCCAGCGCTTTGATCACCAGCTCAGCATCTGGCTTTTCCGACAGCGCCCAGCCCACGATCCGACGCGTACAAAGATCCAGGACAACAGCCAGGTAATGCCACTTTCCTTGCGCCCAAATGTAGGTGATATCGCCGCACCAGACTTGATTGGGCGCTGGCACGTCGAACTCGCGGTTCAATGTGTTCGGGATATCCAGTCTTTCTACTGTTGCTCGTTTGTAGGCATGGGAGCCGGGTTGTTTGCTGACTAAATCAAGCTCGCGCATCAAGCTGCGCACTTTGAATCGACCGATCTGCTCACCGTCTTCACGCATCAGCGACAGAATGCTGCGACTGCCCGCAGAGCTGCGACTTTGCGAGAACAGCTCACTGACGCGACTACGTAATCGAAGCCGTTCAACATCGGGCGTGCGGCGCCGCAGGCGCTGGGCGTAGTAACACGAGCGAGTGACGTCCAACACCTTGCACAGCCAATCAACCGGTTCATGGGCACTCAACTGGTCAATCAGCGCGAACGCTCGTGATCTTCCGACATCAAGAGCGCGGTAGCCTTTTTTAATATGGATTTCTCTCGCTCAAGCCGAGCGATCCGGGCCTCCAGCTCCTGAATTTTTTGCTGTTCCGGCGTCAGCGCCTTGCTCTGCGGGGTGATGCCTTTATGTTCTTTCTGAATCTGGTCAACCCAGCGGCGCAATGCTGACTCACCAATGCCGAGTGAACGGCTGGCTTCGATGTAGCTGTAGTTTTGTTTGAGCACGAGGTCGGCAGCCTCGCGCTTGAATTCAGGAGTAAAGGAGCGGCGTTGTTTGGTCATCTGACACCTCGATCTGGCGAGCATTCTCGCCTAAATGGGTGTCCGGTTTCATTAGACCACTACAGTGTTCCCCGGACAAACTGTCGAAATAGCAACGTCCTACACGACTCTGGGAATTGTCCGTACACTTGCGCATTGCTGTGCTTTTGTCACGAGGCCTATAGTCCGGTCCGCGTCCATATGACGTATCGGGTTTGGCGACTCGATGATAAGGCACAGAAACCTCCGAGCCAGTTCGGAGAGTTTCTAAACGCACTTGGCTACCTTTTTTGGTGGCTGTGCGTGGGAGATCTTCGGGTCTGCCGGTTTGTGCCTTGTCCGGTTCGCCAACCCGCGTACAGCTACCACCCTTTGTTTGGCGACAACGAGTGGTAGGTGATCTCACTTCACTTCAAGGTAATCACTCATGAAAGAATATATGGCTTTAACCAGCAACGCCGACGACCTTCCCTCGCTGTATGTAAACACCACCCAACCGCTGCACTCACTGCTTAGCACCGCCCGCTACCGAATTGGTGCGGTAACGCAGATCCTGGAAAACCTCGCGATGCGCGGCGACATCACCACGGATTCGGTGATACTCAGCGACTTCGCAATGCTTTGCTGCATCCCCTTGCGCGATGGGTGTGATGTGCTGGATGTCATTGCCAGACGTATGGATGCTGAACCGTCCTGACGTCACAAAGGGGCGCCCTCCTCGGACGCCCCATTGGCCAATTTCTCTGAATCCTCGACTTCCTTCACTCACACGCGCTAAAGAACTGCTGCAAGATTCGTCTAAGCCCCCGCAAACCCAACCTGATAAAACGCCCCCCGCCGCTTTCCGCCTGCCGCCTTCTCTGTAGCAAAAATTAAGCAACCGATTTCGGCGCCAATCACCAGCACTGTCGCTGCTATGCTTGAGTTCTTTCGAAAGGAGTCGGCAACCGTGGCAAGCGAGTACTCACTGGCGGAAGTTCTGGAAAGGATTTATCACAATCAACTAGCCTTGGAAGCAGCCGTGATGGAAGTAACTCTGTGGGCAGAGCGGCAAAACGCTGCAGAGGTAGCGAGAACGTGCGGGGGGCACTTCACACAATTGGCGAAAACGCGGGTCATATCAAACAAGGTCTAGCTCGACTGAAGGCGTTAGACCTCACACAACCCCCAGCCATTCTCATGAATTTACCTAGCGCGGAGCAATGATGGGCAGAAAATGGGACTTAGTCGCACTGAAGGGATATATCAACACGGTCAAGCCGGAGAAGGTCTGGCTTCTCAGTACGGTTGATTCCGTAGCTCACTCTCTCTACATCTATCAGTACCACAAGAATCTGGCTCGAGATGCTTTCGCTAGCTACCACATTGACCAGGACCCTGATGGAATCAAGTTGTTTGCCGGTGTCATGATGATGGGAACCGATGAGACGTTTGAGGAGGCCAAGCTAGCCAGCGAGGCAAACCTGATTGCTGCGGTTAATATCACCCGCAATACCTTTGATATCTTCGCTCAGATAGTTAATGCCTTAGTACTCTCCCAGCCCTTATGTATCGAACACTGCACTATTGGCAAGGCGCGTGACGGGCTTCCCGAAGGCAAGTTGAAGGAGGAGATAACGCGCGTCACCAGGCTTCCTTGGTTTCGCTATCTCGCTGGATTCAGCAACACGATCAAGCATCGACAGCTCATATCACACAAACCCTCGCAGAAGCACAAAGCGGATACCGGCGAATACCTTGGCGGAGGCGCGGAAGTAGCAGGCTTTGAGCATGGGCGGCGAAAATTCGAAAGCTTTTGGGTAAGTGAGGTCTTGGAGGGCACAGTCGAGATGCACAACGAAATTGTTACTCTTGGCATCTCCCTTAATCAATGGTGCCTGAGCCAGCGTTGAAGACGCAGGGTTCTAATCGGTTGTTGTTTTCGAGATGCGACGATCGGACGGGCTGAGTCGAATGCGGTCGTTCGAACTAGCCCTACCTTATTTCCAGTCCCCCTTCCTTTCATCCAAACAGATCGTTATGAGCTTTCCAAGCTGATCACGCGAGTTCGATTCCCGCCACCCGCTCCACTGTTTTCAAGGGTTCCAGACGTGTCAGTTTGAGCCTTAGCTGACCATCACTACCTCATCGGGAGCCGCTGAAAGCGAGTTTTTGACCGACGCTGAAACCTTGGCTCTCGCTCAATTTGTAAAGCGTGTGGGTTGGTTCGAATTTACGAGTAATGCTGGAAGTGAAGATGAAGCCTATCTGATCAAAGAGGTCTTCGATAAGCTGCAAGAGATTTTGGTGCGCTCAGGTTACGTTGAGCAGTAGATTTGAGAAGCAGGCCTGATTCTTCGGATTGAAATTTGCAGGCGCTACTACGCTTTGCCAGGTGCTCCTGCTCCGGATAGGTAGCGCAGTCATCCGTGACAGGGCGCATTGCTAAGCGTTGATTACAGCGGATTTGAAGGGAATTCCTCTCAATCTAAATATCACAGGAAATGTATGGCAGATCCGGCCCTCAAGGAAAAGCATCAAATCACCGTCGCATGGTGGAATACCAGTCTTGCACCGCGTGCCCTGACTCGTGCCAGCGAAGGGCTTCGGACTGCTGCTGCCAGCGTTATCAAACTATTACTAATAAACAATAGAGTTTCCTTTCTGGCATTAGGTGAAATGTCGCTTGAAGACATGAACCACCTAGAACAATTAATCTCAATAAAAAACATGAAATTTGAATCTGGCATTACTTCTGCCGGACGAGCCAAGTACGACACCTGCTACATATACGACACTGAGATATTCGAACTTATAAGGATCGAGGACATATCATCCTCTGACGGAGGCAGTACTTTAAAGGTGGCGCAACAACTGACCCTAATCGAGAAATTGTCTGGCAAGCCCATCTTTATTTTAGCCTCCCACTGGCCTAGTAGACTGAACGTTGGAGAGCACGACCCGGTACGTGACGAGCTTGGCATTCGTTTACGCGATACAACTAGAAATATCACAACACCTGACGGATCTCAGCCAAACATAATTCTGTTAGGCGATTATAACGAGGAGCCATTTAGTAGAGCCCTCAGTGTACAACTGAAGGCAAGTAGGCATCGCGAGTTCGTGAGTCGCAAAGAACATTTAATTTACAATCCATTTTGGGGGTTTTTAGGTCAAAGAAATACTGACCTTAAACGACCACTAGGAAGTCATTATTGGAAAGGTGGAACAGTTTCCAAATGGTTTACATTTGATCAGATCATGTTCTCCTCCTCCCTCACACGCGGTGACGATTGGAGTTTGCTGGAGAATGGAGAGCACTTCGCTAATATTGCGGATCTAACCGCGCTGGTTATTGATTCTAAGTCAGAGTTTGACCACATCCCGGTGTATGCGACAATTGAAAAAGAGGTAGCCTAATGGCCATTAATTTCGAAAATTCGTTCAAGAAAGGATTAGAGGCCGCGGAGGCAGCCACAAAAGTCAATATGGAAATTGATTTGATTTTCAAAGACTTGGATGATCAAATAAAATCCGCAAGCGACGGAAAAATCAGCATCGTTTTTAAACGTAAAAGAGATAGCTTGGGAGCGTTAGCTGGCTTTATTTCAAACAGTTTCCAAGAACCGATGAAATTCAAAACTTATATCGTGGCTGTCAACGAAGCTGCCGGTGGAAAGGAAGAAGATCTTGCCGTATTTGAACGAGCGAGTCACGGTTACCCTTGCCATCTAAGCTATGGAGATCAAGCTATATATTGCAATGACAAAGCGGCATTAGAGAAACAGCTATCTACTATGCTTGCCAATGTAAATATCGGAAAACAATTAACACGTCTTTTAAACTGGCCTGTACTTTCGGCTCCTGACCCATCAGACGAAGAATGACTGATGGTAAGGCTGAGTTGCGAGGAACATCGCAGCATGGAGATAAATCAGGGGCATAAGCCCCTGAGATAGTTGGCACTCTACAAGAATTGTTAGCCCTTCGGCAATGGCCCACACGGCTCAATGCGGCGACTGTCCGTCCGGCTATCAATCTCACCCTGTGGACCGATGTAAATGTCAGTATTAGGCCATGTCGGTTTGACGCGGATGCAGTGCGATTTGCCTCCGTTGTTCCAGTCAAACTCCATGAAAAACTTCTTATCAGGGAAGATGTGACCGGGACCTCCAGTCACTTCACCGGGGTAAATTTCGCCCTTGGAGATGTCGTGCTGGACATTCAAGATGTATCCAAGCCGACCCTGGCCTTTCTCGGAAAAGTAGAAATTCACCTGAGGCGTAGCGAAATGCCAAAAGATGATGGGCGCCAGGAACAGCATGATCAGCCAGCGCCAGATATGCCGCGGGGGGGATTTACTTACAGATGTGGTCACGGATGCCATCCCCCCAGCTTGAGCGCGGTAGAGCTAACACTTCGTTCATCAACATTTTCGCTGTTATCCCGCCGTTTGGGTGCTGCCTGTAGAGTTTGACGCCGATGCTGATAGACACTCTGTCTCCAACATCATCCCACGCCCGCATCCCTTCGATGTCTGCTGACCGGTGCGGCCCCTGTCTTTTATCCCACTTTTGAATTTTGCGAATCGAGTCCGAGGCGATCTGCTCAACGCCGGCGCCATCCAGCAGAACGCCTTCGGAAAGTCCTCCCGCCATGCCGACGAATCCGTAATGTACGTTCGACCAGATGTCATAGAAATAATCAAACTTGCCCTGTTTCTGCCAAGGCCCGCCAAACTGTTCTCCTATCGTAACTTTGTGATCCCACGGTCTGTTCTGGCCAACCCGCTCTGCCCAAAGGGCCATCGCGGCGCCCTTGTTCCCCAGTTCCATGGCTTCGAAGTTGGGCGGAGACAAGCGGGCATACCAAGCCTTTTGCTGAAGCTTCTTATATTCAGTAGCAGCGTCAAAGCTGTTGAGCTTCTTCATCTTCACCACTGACGGGTGAGTAATGTTGCGGTTCATTTCACCAGCAATGTAAATCGCGACCTCTTCCATTAAGTCAGGATCTTTGCAAACGACGGGCTCCGGTTTCTTCCCTTCTGTCTTAGGTCCGGGAGATGGGGTTGCCTGAGCAGCTGGATCTACCAAAGCATTCGCAGCAGAGGCCTTCTCTGTCAGCTTCGGATCAGCCAGCAGGGTTGCCATGCGTTCTTCATCCACGGAGCCATCAGGGCGGATTGCTCCCATGACGGCAAAGTTGATGATTGATGCACCAGGAGCGGCCCCCATGACAAAACCACCGCCGACATCGCCTGACCCGGTGATGATGGTTCCACCATGGCTGGTAGGGCTACCCAAGTGCGCCATGGGGCGCCCATTCACTTGAATGGAAGGAAACCCTGTAGTAATAACAGCGCCACAGCCACAGGTATCACCAACACGGGCCGAGCCCATGAGGTTAATGTTCGTGTTAGCGCTGGCGGAGGCAATTGGCGTAGTGCCGTGTCCCGGCAATGGGCAGACATGCTTATCGCCCAGTCGTGCAGAAGAGATCATTCGTCGTCCTTGATACATCTTTGAATCCCGGCCTGAGGCTGGGGGCAGCTTCACATTACAGGGAAGTCCAGGTGCTGACTGTAAGGAAACTCCTAAAAGCCACCCTCGATTCCCTGCTCCATGTCATTGATGAGGTGAATGATAACCGCTCTGGTAAGGTGCGTTGAATGATGGCAGATCGTTTTCCGCGAATCGGGATCAATGTTGTCCGTTTCTGATGACCCTGGCTGGCGCCTCCACTGAAAAATGGGGACAGACTTATTTACTCGTACCGATCCAGTCGATTTCCTCACATGCCGTTGCTCAGATTTCCTGAACAATCACAGTAAGCCTCACCTAAACCCGCAACCCCAATCCTGATAAACTCCCCACCTCCCAGCCCCACCCATCTCAGAACCGCCAATGCCCCCAATCACCGCCACACCCGCCCCGCTCTCCCGCCGCTTCTCCGTCGCCCCGATGATGGATTGGACTGATAGGCATTGCCGTTTTTTCCTACGCCTACTCTCCAAGCACGCGCTCCTCTACACAGAAATGGTCACCACCGGCGCGCTGCTCAACGGTGATCACGACCGCTTCCTGCGTCACAACGAAGCCGAGCACCCGCTCGCGCTGCAACTCGGCGGCAGTGTGCCGCTGGACCTGGCGATGTGCGCGCGCATGGCGCAGGAGCACGGTTACGACGAGGTGAATCTGAATGTCGGGTGCCCGAGTGATCGGGTGCAGAACAATATGATCGGTGCGTGCCTGATGGGGCATCCGCAGTTGGTGGCCGATTGTGTGAAGGCGATGCGCGATGCGGTGGCGATTCCGGTGACGGTGAAGCATCGGATCGGGATTAATGGGCGGGACAGTTACGAGGAGTTGTGTGATTTCGTCGGCACGGTTCGGGATGCCGGGTGCACGAGTTTTACGGTGCATGCGCGGATTGCGATTCTGGAGGGGTTGTCGCCGAAGGAGAACCGCGACATTCCGCCTCTGCGCTATGACGTGGCGGCGCGGTTGAAGACGGATTTCCCGGAGTTGGAGATTATTCTCAACGGCGGGATCAAGACGCTGGAAGCCTGTCACGAGCATTTGCAGACGTTCGACGGTGTGATGTTGGGTCGTGAGGCTTATCACAATCCTTATGTGATGGCTGAGGTGGATCAGCAGCTGTTCGGCAGCACGGCACCGGTGATCAGCCGGGCCGAGGCGCTGGCGCAGTTGCGGCCGTATATAGCCGCGCACATCGATGCGGGCGGCTCGATGCACCACATCACTCGGCATGTGTTGGGGCTGGGCACCGGGTTTCCGGGGGCGCGCAAGTTTCGGCAGTTGTTGTCGGTGGATATTCATAAGGCTAAAGAGCCTTTGGTGTTGCTGGATCAGGCGGCGGAGTTGTTGGAGGGGCGGTAACCGGAAAATCCCCAGCTACGTTGATGGAGTGTCATTGATGGCAACTGCGAGGCTAACGACGCAAGGACGAATTACCATTCCGGCGCAGGTTCGCACCTCACTCGGGTTGGCCGCAGGTGATCACGTCGAATTTGTAACGTTGCGAGACGGCAGCGTTGAATTTTTGGCCAAGACGGGCTCGGTTCATGCACTCAAAGGTCTTATCTCAAGCGGTCCAAGACGATCAGAGTTGTGAGCCCGAACCTGTCGCCGGATCTAATAAAAGGCAATTAGTCTCCAATTGTCAGCCACTACGTCAAAGACGTATGATCGTAACCATGCTGACAATCATTGAATCCAAGCTTTTTACAAAACTCTGGCCGGATTACTGGACTGAAGAAGAACGTGGTGCCTTCATGTCCTATCTGGCGAACAATCCGGACACAGGCGCAGTGATCCCCGGCTCGGAAGGATGCCGAAAAGTGCGCTGGAGCATGGATGGGCGCGGTAAAAGTGGCGCGGTTAGAATTATCTACATCGCGCAACTTGCCAGCGGCGCCTTGGTCACATTGCTGATCTACGGCAAAGGCGCCACAGAGAACATCCCCGCGCATATACTGCGCAAAATCGCAAAGGAGCTAAATCATGCCCCTGACTGAAAAAGAACTGATGGAACGGGATGCCAAACGCAATATTGGCGAAGAACTGTTGGCGTCGATTCTTGAAGTCAAAGCCGGCCTACACGGCGACGTTCACAAAGTTGAAGTAACCGAGGCCGCAGAGGCCCGAAGCAAAACCGGTCTATCGCAACCGAAGTTTGCGGAGCTGCTGGGCGTTTCCGTACGCACTCTGCAGGAGTGGGAACAAGGACGACGGTCCCCTTCCGGGGCTGCACGATCGCTCCTTCATATCGCCGCTATTCGCCCTGACGTTTTCCGAGACGTATTGGCGAATTGAAGTCATGACTGTGGATCTTCTGGGTACTAACGGTCACCCGGGTTGAACCTGCGCCCGAATTTGGCATCGTATTTACCGATACCGCGCCCCGCCATTCAAACAGCCGTTTTCACGTTGTTGCCGCTGGGGCCCTCGATACGTACACGCACCCTTGAGTGGCTGTCAGCGCTCGGGTAATGTCATTAGACCCATAGGACAGAGCACGCCCATGACTTCCAAGCTGGAACAACTCAAACAAATGACCACCGTGGTTGCCGACACCGGCGACTTCGAAGCTATCGCTCGCGTTAAACCCGTGGACGCTACCACCAACCCTTCCCTGCTGCTGAAAGCGGCGGCCATTCCCGGTTATGCCGAGTTGCTGAACGCTTGCGTCAGCGACTGCAAGGGCGATGTGGGCCTGGCCAGCGACCGTTTTGGCGTCGCGGTAGGGCAAGAAAATTCTGAAAGTGATCCCTGGCCGTATTTCCACCGAAGTGGATGCGCGCCTGTCGTTCGACACTGACGCCGTATTGAAGCGGGCGCACCGTCTGATCGACCTGTACGACAAGGCCGGCATTGGCCGTGACCGCGTGCTGATCAAGATCGCTTCAACCTGGGAAGGCATCCGCGCTGCCGAAATCCTGGAAAAAGAAGGCATTCAGACCAACCTGACGTTGCTGTTCTCCTTCGCTCAGGCTGCGGCGTGTGCTGACGCCGGGGTGTTCCTGATTTCGCCGTTCGTGGGTCGTATCTACGACTGGTACAAGAAGGCCAACGGCAACGACTACACCGGCGCGGATGATCCGGGCGTGCAGTCGGTGACGCGTATCTACAACTACTACAAGGCCAATGACTACAAGACTGTGGTCATGGGCGCGAGCTTCCGTAACCTGAATCAGATCGAGCAACTGGCCGGTTGCGACCGCCTGACCATCAGCCCGGATCTGATTGATAAGCTGGCGGCGGATACTGGCAAGCTGGAGCGCAAATTGGCCCCGGGTCATGCCGGTGAAGCGCGTTTGAGCTTGAATGAAGCGCAGTTCCGTTGGTTGTCCAACGAGGACGCGATGGCGACCGAGAAACTGGCTGAAGGTATTCGTCAGTTTGCTCGTGACCAGGAAAAGCTTGAGGCATTGCTGCAAGCCAAGCTCTGATCCAGTAAGAGCAAACGCAAAAAGGGCGAACCTTACCGGGTTCGCCCTTTTTTATATGTCGATTTTGGGGCTGCTTCGCAACCCAGCGGGAGCAAGCTCCCTCGCCACAGGTATGCAGTGAATCAGTGGCGCTCGAGGGCGTTCACCAGATCATGGAACGCTTCACGATTGGAGTCGTTCAGGCCCATAAGGATCTTGTGCGCTTCGAGCACTTTGATCCGTACCACTTCTTCGGACTGATCCTGGTCTGGCAGGTCGGTCAGGCACTCAGGGCACGGGATCGGGCGGTCAACGATGTTGAACACTTGCTCGAAGCCCATGGACTGCAGCAGACGGGTGATGTCTTCGTGGGTGGTGACGACGGTCGGCAGCAAGCCGACCTTTTGCCGCGACAGGATCGACAGCTTGGCCAAAAGGCCAAGGGTGGTGCTGTCGATGCTGCGGGTTTCGGTCAGGTCGATCACGATTGCGTTGAAGTTCAACGCCGTGAAGATCCGCTCAATAGTCGCATCCAACGCCGAACACAGGGTCAGGCGAACTTCACCGACGAACTTCAGGACGAAGGTGCCATCCTGCTCGGCGAACTGGATTCTACCGGTACTCATTAAAGATTCCTGCTCAACACCAACAGGGCGATATCATCCGGCATCTCCCCTAGCGTGGCCAATCCAAAAACCTGCCGCAGACCATCCAGGCTGCCGCCCGCTGCCTTGACCCGTTGGGGCAAAGCCGCTTCTTTTTCTTTGAGTGTAGGTTCTGGCAAAAGGTCCAGAATGCCATCGGACATCAGCGTCAGGCTGAACGTCGGCGGCAGCTCCAGCACGTGGTCTTCGTAGGTAGCTTCATTGAAGAGGCCCACCGGCAGACCACGCCCTTCCAGATAACGAACACTGTCTGGCGTGTACAACACAGGCAACGGCAAATGACCACCGATGCTATAGGTCAACAAACCTGTCTCCTCGTCGATGACTCCACCGACCATTGTGACGTGTTTGCCCAGCTTACAACTGATCAGGCCTCGGTTGATATGACCAAGGACCTCTGAAGGCTTGAATTCCGGCAATGTACCGCTGCGCTTGGATTCGAACAGCAAACGCGTGGTCATGAACTTCAGCAGCACGGTAACGAAGGCTGAAGAGGCGCCATGACCGGAAACGTCCGCCAGGTAGAAGGCTACCCGACGCTCGTCGACCCGAAAGTAGTCGACGAAATCACCCGACAGGTACAGCGACGGGATGATCTGGTGGGCAAACTGGAACTCGTCGATGGTCCAGGGGCTGACCGGCAGCATGTTCATCTGCACCTGGCGACCGGCGTTCTGGTCTTCCTGGAGCAGGTTCAGGCTGGCGGCGAGCTCGCGGTTGGCCTTTTCCAGCTTCTCGCGGTAGCGCTGGTTTTCCAGCAGCAGGCGCGCACGATCCAGGGCCCGGCGCACAGAGTGCTCGAGCACAGCCAGATCTTCGAGAGGCTTGATCAGGTAGTCCGCCGCGCCCAGGCGCAGGGCCTCGACCGCGTCGTTCATCACGCCGGCGCCCGAAACCACGATCACCGGGGTTTGTGGCGACAGCTCGGTGATCTGGCGAATGAGTTCGAGTCCGCCCATCTGTGGCATGCGCAGATCGCAGATGACCAAGTCGGGCTTGTCTTGCTCGAATACCTGAAGACCCTGCTGGCCATTGCTGGCCTGCAAGACGCTGAAACCACTGTCTTCCAAATAGGCGGCGAGGCTCGCGCGCACTACTTCGTCATCATCGATTATCAGCAGCGTGGCACTGGTTTTTGGCATGTGGGCAAACGGCGCCAGAATTAGGTTGGCGTAGCAGGCAGGGGCTTTGTCCCGGCTCACACTACTGGATTCGCTTTCTAGCCTCTCTACTGCACTGTTTTCGAGCATTTGCCCTACACACAGGTACACCAGAGGTGCCCTTCTAAGGCGCAGACGGTACTCCCATCCGCGGGGCGTTTCAAGCTCACGCCGATGGTCGCTTGACGTCTTTCGATTTCAAATCACCGGGAGTTATAAGAACAGGCAAAACCGTAACGTAATGGAAGGTTCAAACCCATGAGCCAAACCGGTCCCGGAAGCCAAACGAAAGAAGGCGGCCCACTGGCCGCCTTCATCGTTTTACCGGTCGAAATCAAAAATCGTCTTCGACCTTGCCGTCTTTTACTTTGAATTCGCGGTTCTGCAAGTACGCATTGCGGATGAAGGTGTACTTGTCGCCGGTGATCAGCTTTTCGCTCGACAGCAGACTGGCGCGGGTGTCGATGATGTTCAGGCCAAAGATCGAGTTACGCACAGGCACGTCGTTGATGTACGGGTACGGGCCGGTGTAGCCGTCGACATACTTGGAAGGCGCGTCACGCAGGGTGCTTGGGCCCAGAAGCGGCAGCATCACGTATGGGCCGCTGCCTACGCCCCAGTAGCCGAGGGTCTGGCCGAAGTCTTCGTCATTGCGTTGCAGGCCCATCTTGGTGCCCACATCGAAGAAGCCCAGCAGGCCGAAGGTGGTGTTGAAGATCAAGCGTGCGGTGTCGACGCCAGCGGCGGCCGGTTTGGCCTGCAGGATATCGTTGGCAAGGTTGGTGACTTCACCGACGTTGCGAAACATGTTGTGGATGCCGTCTTCAAGGAATTGCGGCGTCACGAACTGATAGCCCTGGGCCAAAGGCTTCAGCGCATAGGTGTCGAGCACATCGTTGAACTTGTAGATCGGGCGGTTGATGCTTTCCCAAGGGTCGTCTTCCGAGGCTGCCTGGGCAACGAACGGAACCAGCAAAACGCTGGTAAACACACAAAACTGAGCTAGATGATTGCTCCAGCGCATAGAAAAACTCCTTGGATTGTACTGGCACGGGCCCTTGGCCCAAGCGTTAAGCGGACTAGTATAAGACGGAAAAGCCGCTTTAGGCAGCACCGTGCAAGGCAGCCTGCAGTTCATTCGTGTGGATTCACATCAGTGTCACCCAACTGTCACCTTCGCCGCCTAGCCTTGAGGCTATTTCAGGGACGTTGATATGCCGCACGCCGAAACCTTGCCCCACATTGCGCCCAGCCTGACCGCCGTCCTGTTCGGCCTCAGTGGTTGCCTGGTGGATTTCGGTGCCCGCACACGCGCACATGGCGCCCCCTCTGCCCTGCACGCCGAGGCCACGCCCGGTGCGCTGGATAGCCTGCGCAGCTTGCAGCATCAGCAGATTCCCTGTGCCTGGCTCGATGAACTCCCCCCTGCCCTCAGCCATTCCCTGGCCGCTGCCTTGCCTTCATGGATCAAACCCTCGCAACAATCCGAAACAAACAATCCATGGCCGGCACCGCACGCCTGCTGGCAAGCCTTGATGACGTTGAATGTTGAACGACTGGAAGGTTGCGTGCTGGTCAGCGGCGAACCGCGATTGCTGCAAGCAGGGCTCAATGCCGGATTATGGACGATTGGGCTGGCGTCCTGCGGCTCACTCTGCGGCCTGGCGCCCAACGAATGGCAGGCGCTGACTCAGCAGGAACGGGAATTCAAACGCGGCAAGGCAACGATGCAACTGTTTGGTCTGGGTGTGCATTCGGTGATCGATCACCTCGGTGAACTCGACACCTGCCTGGCCGACATCAGCCTGCGCCGACTCAAGGGCGAAAAGCCCTGATCGAGATCATGCAGGTTGCGCGCGAGTGGATTAATCTAAAGGTCAAGCCATAGACCTTTGGCATGCTGCTGCGGTCTATGCCAGTGCCTATCGATAAAAGGAAGAACGCCATGCCTGCCCGCGAACTGCAACAACAGCTCAATACTCTGCGCGAGCAATTGGAACAGAATCCACCGCTGACCGAAGCCGAGCGCGAAGACCTGCACGCGCTGATGCAACAGATCGAACTGGAACTGGAGCTCGAAACCAAAACCCAGGACTCCAGCCTCGCCGACAATGTGAACCTGGCCGTCGAACGCTTCGAAATCGAACACCCGACCCTTGCTGGCACCTTGCGCAACATCGTGCAAGCCTTGGCCAACATGGGGATCTGAACCCGTCAGATACAAAAAAGCCCCGCTAGTGATAGCGGGGCTTTTTTCTTACTGGCGGACCAGCCGATGGTTCGGCAACTGCACGTCTTCAGTACTGCGATACGGGTTGATGTCCAACCCACCTCGGCGCACATACCGCGCATACACCGTCAATTTCTCCGGTTTCAACAACCGTTGCAGGTCGAGAAAGATCCGCTCCACGCACTGTTCATGAAAGTCCGAGTGCTGACGGAAGCTCACGATGTATTCCAGCAAACTCGCGTGATCCAGTGCCGCGCCACGGTATTCCACCGCCACACTGCCCCAGTCCGGCTGACTGGTGACCGGGCAGTTGGATTTGAGCAAATGACTGTGCACGCTCTCCTCCACGATGCGCGATTCATCGCAACGCAGCAGCTCCGGGCGCGGATGCTCATAGTTGCTGACGCTGATATCCAGATCATCAATGCACACACCCGGCAACGCCACGACGCCTTCGGCCTCGACGTCTTTCAGGCTGCGAATCCGCACGCCGACCGGTTTACCGGCAGCGGCCGACAGGTCTTTGGCCAACGTCGCTTCAAGGCTCGCAGTGTCGGCAAATGGAGTCTGGTTCAGGGAGTTGAGGTACAGCTTGAACGACTTCGATTCGATGATATTCGGCGAATCCGCCGGGATACTGAATTCGCCAATCGCCACCACTGGCTTGCCGGACGGCAACAGCCACGACAGCTCGAAGCAATTCCAGAAATCCACGCCCTTGTACGGCAAGGTTTCAGCCGTCAGACCCAGCTCGGCCCATTTCGCGGTGCGCGGAATCGGGAACAGCAAGGACGGCGTATAGGTGGCGATGTATTCGCTGGATTTGCCCAGCGGCGAGTGTTCGGCTGCGGGATGCATGGCGGAAACCTGACTGAAGAATCAGCGGATTCTACCAGCCTTTGCTCCCGCCTTTGAGTGCTTACTGACTGACAGTCAACTTGCCGACCATGCCGGCCTGGTAATGACCGGGGATATTGCAGGCAAATTCCAGGTTGGTGGCCTTGGTGAAGGTCCAGGTCAGCTCGGCGGTTTTGCCCGGCTCGACGAGCACGCTATTGGGGTCGTCGTGTTTCATTCCATGCTCCATACCGGCCATGGCGCCGTGGTCCATATCCTTCATGCCTGTAGGCATCAGCATGCCGCTCTGCTGCATCTTCATCATTTCCTGCTGATGTTTGGCGTGCATTGCCGCGTCACCGAGGTTGAACTCGTGCAACAACTGCCCTTTATTCACCAACACAAAACGAACCGTCTCACCGGCCTTGATATCAATCGCCTTGGGCGTGAACGACATGTCGCCCATGACGAATTCAACGCTGCGAGTCGCTTGGGTCGCCGGGGCCGGTTGGCCAAAGTCGTAGGTATGCGCCGGGGCAGCCCACGCCGGCGAGCTCAGCGCCAGCAAACACGCGACGCGCATCAGTGATTTGCGCAAAAACATAGTCGTACTCCAACAAGATAAGGTTCAGCCTGTGGAAAACTCTAAACTGCTGCGACTGCCCATAACCTGACAGCCAGATTACAACTTTGTCAGGTTGACCTGTATTCACGCTGCCCACGGTATAAAGCGTTCGTTCCATTTACCTCGAGTCGCCCATGAAACTGCTGATCGTCGAAGACCAACCGAAAACTGGCCACTACCTGCGCCAGGGCCTGACCGAGGCCGGTTTCAATACTGAACTGGTGGCGGACGGCAGCACCGGCCAGCAACTGGCGCTGACCGGCGATTACGCGCTGTTGATTCTTGATGTGATGCTGCCCGGTCGCGATGGCTGGCAGATTCTGCAAGCGGTGCGCGGCGCCGGCCTCGACACGCCGGTACTGTTTCTGACAGCGCGAGACGCGGTGGAGGACAGGGTCCACGGCCTCGAACTGGGCGCCGACGACTACCTGGTCAAGCCCTTCGCCTTCTCCGAACTGCTGGCCCGGGTCCGCAGCCTGTTGCGCCGTGGTAACGCCACACCTCAGGAAACCAGCCTGCAACTGGCGGACTTGCGTCTGGACCTGATCCGCCGGCGGGTCGAGCGCAGCGGTCAGCGCATCGATCTGACGGCCAAGGAATTCGCCCTGCTGGAAATGCTCCTGCGCAGGCAAGGCGAAGTCCTGCCCAAATCGTTGATCGCTTCCCAGGTCTGGGACATGAATTTCGACAGCGACACCAATGTCATCGAAGTGGCAATCCGTCGTTTGCGCCTGAAGATCGACGATGAATTCCCCAACAAGTTGATTCACACCGTGCGTGGCATGGGTTACGTCCTTGAAGAGCGCCCCGCCTGATGCGTCGACTTTCGTTAAGCAGCCGCCTGGCGCTGCTGTTTGCGGCGTGCACCGCCGTGGTGTCGCTGTTTGCCGGGGTGTTGTTCAGCCGGGCCAGTGAAGCGCATTTCGTTGAACTTGATCAGCAGTTGCTGGACGGCAAGTTGATTGGTTTGCGTCGGGCACTTCATGACATTCAGTCGAGTGAAAGTGAAGTCAGACTGGCCGATGAATTGAGCCGACAGGCTGACCTGTCGCTGCGAATCACCGGCAGCGACGGCAAGCGCTGGTATGACAGTTCAACGAACCTCCCCCAGGCATTGCCGACCCAACCGGGTTTGTCCACGGTGAGCAGCGAAGGTACCGACTACCGCGTCCTCAACGCTCCGTTGTACCTCGACAAACCTGACTCGCCGCAGCTGACCTTGCTGCTGGACATCACCCATCACCAACACTTTCTGCAACGCATGCAGCACCTGATCTGGCTGACGGTCGGCTTGTCGGCACTGGCCACCGCCCTGCTCGGTGCCTGGGCCGCGCGCAGTGGGCTGCGTCCGTTGCGGCGCATGAGTGCGGTTGCCAGCGGGGTTTCAGCGCAATCGCTCAGTGCACGCCTGCCCGAAGAAAACATGCCGCCAGAACTCGCGGAAATGGCCCACAACTTCAATGCCATGCTCGGACGCCTCGACGACTCTTTTCAGCGGCTCTCGGCCTTCTCCGCCGACATCGCCCATGAATTGCGCACGCCGTTGTCGAACCTGCTGACTCACACCCAGGTCACCCTCACCCGCCCACGCCCCATCGAGGATTACCGCGAAGCACTGCACAGCAACCTCGAAGAACTGCAATGGATGGCGCAACTGGTCAACGACATGTTGTACCTCGCCAAGGCTGACCACGGGTTGTTGATGCCCAAGCGCGAACCGCTGGAGCTGGCGGAAGAAGCGGATTTGTTGCTGGAGTTTTATGCGCCGCTGGCAGAGGACGCTCAGGTCAGGTTGAGTCGTGAAGGCAGTGCGCGCATGGAGGGCGATCGCAGCATGTTGCGGCGGGCGCTGTCCAATTTGCTGGACAATGCGTTGCGGTTTACGCCGGTCGAAGGCGAGGTTCGGGTGCGAATTGTTGATCAGCCCAAGGGGTTGAGCCTGACGGTCGAGAACAGCGGCGACGCAATTGACGGGGCGTTGCTGCCGCGTTTATTTGATCGCTTCTACCGGGCTGATCCGGCGCGCCAGGAAGGCAGTAGTGAACATGCGGGATTGGGGTTGGCGATCACTCAGTCAATCATCCGCGCCCATGGCGGGCAGATTCATTGCGAATCGGATAACGGGTGGACGCGGTTTGTGATTGAGTTGCCCAAGGGAGATTGAGGCCAGCAGGTCTGGCCCCTTCAAGTCTAAACATACAAGCGAGCCTGCTCGCGATAGCGGTGTAATGACTTACGAATACCGCAACGCGGTAGCCGGCTCGACTTTCGCCGCACGCCATGCCGGGTAAACGGTGGCGAGGAAGCTCAGAATGAACCCGGCGGAGCAGATCAACGCCACATCCGCCCCCTGCAGTTCGGACGGCAAGTTGCTGACGAAGTACACGTCGGAACTGAAGATATGCTGCCCGCTGACCCGCTCCATCCAGCCCACCAGTTCACTGACGTTCAGCGCCGCAATCACGCCGAGCACACCACCAATCAACGTACCGACAACCCCGATCACGGTGCCCTGCACCATGAAGATCGCCATGATCTGCCGCGGTGTGGCGCCGATGGTGCGCAGGATCGCGATGTCCGCGCCTTTGTCGTTCACCACCATGATCAAGGTTGCGATGATGTTGAACGCCGCCACGGCGACGATCATCAGCAACAGCAAACCGATCATGGTTTTTTCCATCTTCATCGCACTGAACAGACTGCCCTGTGTGTGAGTCCAGTCATCTGCCTTGTAAGCGGTGCCCAGCCCGCCAGCAATATCGCTGGAAACCTTCGGTGCTGCGTACAAATCTTTCACCGCCAGGCGAACGCTTTGTACCTGATTCGGCGCCCAGTGCTGCATCTGCGCGGCATCGGCCATGTGGATCAGCGCCATGGAGCCGTCCAGCTCGGCGCCGACCTTGAACACGCCGACCACGTTCAACCGCTGCATGCGCGGGGTGATGCCGCCCGGTGCAGTGCTGACTTCCGGCACGATCAGGGTGATCTTGTCGCCGACGTTCAAGCGGAAACGTCGAGCCGTGATCTCGCCGATCACCACACCAAACTCACCCGGTTTCAGGGCATCGAGACGCCCCTGAACGATGTGCTTGGCAACGATCGACACCTTGCCTTCGAGCGCCGGATCAACGCCGCTGACCTGGATCGGCTGCATCGTCCCCTTGTAGGACAGCATGCCTTCCATCTCGGTGAACGGCACGGCGGCTGTCACTTCAGGATTCTTCATGGCCGCCGCGGCGACGGGCTGCCAATCGTCGATCGGATTGACGCCGACGATAGTCGCGTGAGGCACCATGCCGAGGATGCGCGAGCTCATTTCGCGCTGGAAGCCGTTCATCACCGACAGGACCACGATCATCGCCAGCACGCCCAGGGCGAGACCGATCATCGAGGTCATCGAGATGAAGGAAACAAAGCGATTGCGGCGCTTGGCACGGGTATAGCGTGCGCCGATAAAGATCGATAACGGTCTGAACATTCGCTGGGCACCGTATAAAAATAAAAGACCCGACGTACTGTTCAGTACGCCGGGTTTCGGCCAATCAGATGGGCGTCAGGTAACCTTCCTGCAAATGCAGGACGCGATCCATCTGGCGGGCCAGGTTCATGTCGTGAGTCACCACCAGGAACGCCGTGCGCATCGAGGTGCTGAGTTCCAGCATCAAATCCTGAATGCCCTGGGCGGTGTGGGAGTCGAGGTTGCCAGTCGGCTCGTCGAGCATCACCAGGCCTGGCTTGTTCACCAGGGCGCGGGCGATGGCCACGCGCTGACGTTCACCACCGGACAATTCGGCCGGTTTGTGCTCCAGACGATGGCCCAGCCCTACCCGCTCCAGCAATGCCGTCGCACGCTGACGCGCTTCCGGGATAGCCGTCTTGCCGATCAGCAGCGGCATGCAGACGTTTTCCAGCGCGGTGAATTCCGGCAGCAAGTGGTGGAACTGGTAAACGAAACCCAGCGACCGATTGCGCAGCAAACCGCGAGCCTTTTCGTTCAGCGCCGACAGCTCTTCACCGGCCAGCCAGACGCTGCCCTTGGTCGGTGTATCGAGGCCGCCCAACAGGTTGAGCAAGGTACTTTTGCCCGAACCCGAGGTACCGACAATCGCCACGCGCTCACCCGGATGCAGCTCCAGCTGCAGACCGGCCAGAACCTCTACCGATTCCGGGCCTTCCTCGTAGGATTTGCCCAGGTTGCGGCAGCTCAAGATTGCTTTATCACTCATGCCCGACTCACTCATAACGTAGCGCCTCCGCAGGCTGGGTGCGCGCGGCACGCCAGGCTGGATACAGGGTGGCGAGGAAACTCAGGACCAACGCGGCGGCGCAGACCATCAACACATCCTGGCTCTGCACTTGCGACGGCAGGTAATCGATGAAGTACACGTCGGCGTTCAGGAATTTGTGCCCGATCAGCCCTTCGAGGGCCGAAATCGCGGCGCTGACGTTCAGCGCGGCGAAGATCCCGACCACGGCGCCGATCAGCGTACCGATCACTCCAATGACGGTGCCCTGGACCATGAACGTCGCCATGATCGAACCTGGAGTGGCACCCAAGGTACGCAGAATCGCAATGTCGCCCTTCTTGTCGTTCACCACCATCACCAGTGTGGAAATAATGTTGAACGCAGCGACGGCGACGATCAGCAGCAACAGCAGACCGATCATGGCTTTTTCCATACGGATCGCCTGATACAGATTGCCGTGCGTGCGTGTCCAGTCGCGGGCATAGAAATGGTCTTCGCCGAGTTGCTGGGCGATGCTCCACGCGACGCGTGGTGCCTGGAACAGGTCGTCGAACTTCAGGCGGACGCCCTGGACCTGATCCGGTTTCCAGCGATGCAGCTTGGCCAGATCCTGCAAATTGGTGATGCCCAGGTAGCCGTCCAGTTCACCGGCACCGACGTGGAAGATGCCGACCACGGTAAAGCGTTTCATGCGCGGGAACATCCCGGCCGGGGTCACAGTGACTTCCGGCGCCACAAACGTCAGTTTGTCGCCGATCGCCGCACCCAACTTGGCCGCGGCCTTGTCACCGATGACGATGCCGAAACTGCCCGGTGCCAGGTCATCGAGTTTGCCCTGCTGCATGAAGTTATCAATGATCGAGACCTGCCGTTCCAGCGCAGGATCAATGGCATTGAGCAGGACTTTGGAGACCTTGCCGTTGTTGGTCAGCAAACCCTGCATCTGGGTAAACGGCGCCACGGCCGTCACCTGCGGGTTCTGCTTGACCTTGGTGGCCAGGCTTTGCCAGTCACTGATCGGCTCAGTGGACTCGATGGTCGCGTGGGGCACCATGCCCAGCACGCGGGTGCGCATCTCATGATCGAAGCCGTTCATGACCGACAGCACCACGATCATCACGACCACGCCAAGGGCGAGTCCGATCATCGAGGTCAGGGAAATGAACGACACAAAATGATTGCGACGCTTTGCACGGGTATAACGCGTGCCAATAAATACGAAGAGAGGTCTGAACATGTCGGGGCTTGTTCGGAGGGAAAAGGAACGTCCTTGTGGCGGGGGTCGGTAACCAGCTTTACACTCAGACCACCGCCGCTACCATGGGTTCGCCATGTCGACATTAGATGAAGAAGATCGCCGCGAATACTACCGTATCGAGGACACGATCGCACTGGAAATTCGGCCCCTGTCCGCTCCCGAAGCCGCAGGCCAGGATGTGTTGCAGGATGCTTCCCCACTGTTCAACTTGCTCAGCGAGCTGCACCTGAGCGAATTCGAGTCACAGCACCTGTTGCGCCAGATCAGTGAGCGCGACCGGAATCTCGCGGCGTTCCTGAAATCCCAGAACAAACGCATCGACTTACTGAGCCAGGTGATCGCAATCACCGTGCTCGGACAGATCGGCGAGCCGCAGCCGGTGATCATTTCCGAAGGCGGGATCGAGTTTCAGCATCCGACACCGATTGCCGAGGACACACATCTGTCGGTCAAACTGGTGCTGATGCCGCAAGCCCTCGGACTCTTGTTGCGGGCTCGCGTCACCCACTGCGATCGCAAAGGCGACGGCTACGACGTCGGCACCGAGTTCGAATACCCGACCGATGCCCAGCGCCAATTGCTGGCCCGCTACATTTTGCAGAAGCAGGCCCAGGAACGACGTCTGGCCCGCGAACAAAACGAATCAGGCATTTAATTTAAGGAAGAACCGTGACTCTCATCTACGGCCATCGCGGCGCCAAGGGCGAAGCACCGGAAAATACGCTGACCAGTTTTCAGCAATGCCTCAAGCACGGCGTGCGCCGCTGCGAACTGGACCTGCACCTGTCCATGGACGGCGAGCTGATGGTCATCCACGACCCGACGCTCAAGCGCACCACCGACCGTCGCGGCAAAGTCGTCGAGCACACGGCGGCCGAGCTGGTGACCTACGATGCGCGCACTGGCGGACCAGGCTGGATCAAACCGTGCCCGATTCCAACACTGGAAGAACTGTTCGATAAATGCGATTTCGAGCACTGGCAGCTGGAAGTCAAAAGCGCTTCGCGCACCCGCGCAGCGACTACCGTGCTGGCGATTCGCGAAATGGCTCAGCGTTTCGGCCTGCTCGACAAGGTGACAATCACCTCGAGTTCGCGGGAAGTATTGAAAGCTGCGCTGGACTTCGTGCCGGATGTGTCTCGCGGATTGGTGGCCGAGTACGCCTGGCTCGACCCGCTGAAGGTCGCGCAAAGCTATGGCTGTGAGATTCTGGCGCTGAACTGGACCCTGTGTACGCCGGAACGCCTGCAGAAGGCGCAGCGTCAGGGGCTGCATGTGTCGGTATGGACAGTCAACGAGCCCGCGCTAATGCGCAGACTCGCCGACTTCGGCGTTGACAGCCTGATTACAGACTTTCCCGGTTTGGCCAGCGCCACGCTCGAGAATTGCTGAAATCGGTCTCCCCGGCCGGCTCAGGCCACCGGCCGGAGCCACTCAAAAAAGCCGGTTGAGGCCATCGTACGCCGCTACTCGATAGGCTTCGGCCATGGTCGGGTAGTTGAACGTCGTGTTGACGAAGTACTTCAGCGTGTTCAGTTCGCCCGGCTGGTTCATGATCGCCTGACCGATGTGAACGATCTCCGACGCCTGATAACCGAAGCAGTGAACGCCCAGCACTTCCAGGGTCTCGCGGTGGAACAGAATCTTCAGCATGCCCTGAGGCTCGCCGGCGATCTGTGCACGCGCCATACCCTTGAAGAACGCCTTGCCCACTTCGTATGGCACCTTGGCCTGAGTCAGCTCCTGCTCGTTCTTGCCGATCGAGCTGATCTCCGGAATCGTATAGATACCGGTCGGCACGTCGTTGACGAAGCGCCAGCTATTGTTATCAACGATGCTGCCAGCGGCCGAACGACCCTGGTCGTGAGCAGCACTGGCCAGGCTCGGCCAACCAATCACGTCACCGGCGCCGTAGATGTTCGGCTTGCAGGTACGGTAGGCCTCGTCCACTTCGATCTGGCCACGACTGTTGACCTTCACGCCGACGTTTTCCAGACCCAACTGATCGGTGTTGCCAGTACGGCCGTTGCACCAGAGCAAGGCGTCAGCCTTGATCTTCTTGCCGGACTTGAGGTGCAGGATCACGCCGTTGTCCACGCCTTCGACGCGATCGTAGTCTTCGTTGTGGCGAACCGTGATGTTGTTGTTGCTGAAGTGATAGCTCAGGGCCTGGGAGATTTCCGAGTCGAGGAAACTCAGCAACTGACCGCGGTTATCCACCAGTTCAACCAGTACACCCAGACCGCTGAAGATCGACGCGTACTCGCAACCGATCACGCCAGCGCCGTAAACGATGAGTTTGCGCGGGGTGTGGCCGAGGCTGAGGATGGTGTCGCTATCGTAGATACGCGGGTGATGGAAATCGATGTCCGCCGGACGATAAGGGCGCGAGCCGGTGGCGATGATGATGTGCTTGGCCACCAGTTTTTCGACCACGCCGTTGGCGCAGACCACTTCGATGGTTTGCTCGTCGGCAAAGCTGCCGGTGCCGAAGAACACGTCGACGCGGTTACGGGCGTAGTAGCCAGTGCGCGAAGCGACTTGTTTGGAGATAACTTTTTCAGCGCTTTTCAGCACGTCCGGGAACGAGAACCAACGTGGCTCACCAATGGCCCGGAACATCGGGTTGGTGTTGAACTGCATGATCTGCCGGACCGAGTGACGCAGTGCCTTGGACGGGATGGTACCCAGGTGGGTGCAGTTGCCGCCGACCTGGCGACGGCTATCGACCATCGCAACCTTGCGCCCTGCTTTGGCGGCGTTCATTGCCGCGCCTTCTCCCGCAGGGCCGGAACCCAGCACCACCACGTCGTAGTTGTAGACAGCCATGCATACTCCTCAGAACAGGCCGCGGCGCCCTCGGCACCTGCGGCTAAATCACGCCGATCTGCGGCGTGAAGGAACAATTTGGGGCCAGTACAGAACCCGGACACAGTCTATATAAGCGTCAACGCCGCGCACATTAACCCTTGGTCGCGTCGTAGGCTAGTTTTGCCTGCACTACAACGCCAGTCTTTGCGGCTTGAATCGCCCTGATCACTCGGTTTTTCCGCCGCTCAGGCGCTCAAAAGCCTGCGTGGTTCGTGTGACGAAACCTGTATCGGCACGAATCACAAAGAATGCACCGATGTCATGCGCTTGGGCATAGTCCCAACCCCTTTCGGGCCCCAGAATCAGCAACAGCGTCGATAAGCCATCGGCCATCAACGCTGAAGGATGAATCACCGTGACTGACGCCAGGGTGTGTAGGACCGGCGCCCCGGTGCGGGCATCGAAGGTGTGGGAATAACGCCGACCGTCTTGCTCGAAATAGTTGCGGTAGTCGCCGGAAGTGGAAACGCCATAGCCGTCGACGGCGATGATGCGTTCCGCCACTTGCTGGTCGTCGCGGGGTTCTTCCAGAGCGACGTGCCACGGCGAACCGTCGAGTTTTTTGCCGGCGGCCTTGAGTTCGCCAGTGGCTTCGGCGAGGTAGTTGCGGATGCCCATTGCTTCGAGTTTTGCGGCAATCGTGTCGACTGCGTAACCGGCGGCGATGCTGTTGAAGTCGACCTCGACCGCGGCGTCCTTGCACAGCTGATCGCCGTCGATATGCAGGTGCTGGTAACCGACTCGCTGCCTGACTTCGGCCAGTGCCTGGGCGGCGGGGACTTTCTCATTACGAGCCTGCGGACCGAAGCCCCAGAGGTTGAGCAGCGGTTCCACCGTCAGGTCGTAGGAGCCTTCGCTTTGCTCAGACAGACGCTCACCGACACGCACCAGTTTGAGGATCGGCGCAGGCATTTTCTGACAGCGGTTGGCGGGCAGATCGTTGAAGCGTTCGATGTCGGAGTCGCTGCGGTAAGTCGACATTTGTTGATCGACTTCAGCAAGGATTTTTTCGACCTGGACACGGACCTCGGTCGGGGCGGGAAGCCCGGTATGGCGCAGGTACTTGATCGAATACGTGCTGCCCATGGTCGGGCCGCCGAAGCTTTCCATGGAATCGCCGTTGTCACAGCCTGAAAGGACGCCGAACAGAAAAAATAAAACGCATTGCCACCTATTCAACAATTCCCATCCTCCCCTGGCATTCCCTGACACAACGCCAAAGCCAACCATTATGCGCCCACAGGTAAAAAAGATCGTTCCCACGCTCTGCGCAAGAACGATCACTGCACAAACAAAAACGCCCCGACCAAAGTCGGGGCGTTCTCATGTGCAGCTAACGCTTAGCGCGGGAATGCAGGCGGGTTTACACCGGCCATGTCTTCCATCACGCGAACCACCTGGCAGCTGTAACCGAATTCGTTGTCGTACCAAACGTACAGAACAACGCGGTTGTCTTGGCTGATGGTTGCTTCAGCGTCTACCACGCCTGCGTGGCGCGAGCCAACGAAGTCGGTGGAAACCACTTCCTGCGAATTGACGTAGTCGATTTGCTTATGCAGATCGGAGTGCAGCGCCATGTAGCGCAGGTACTCGTTCATCTCTTCACGGGTAGCGGCTTTCTCAAGGTTCAGGTTGAGAATGGCCATCGACACGTTAGGCGTCGGAACGCGGATCGCGTTACCGGTCAGCTTGCCGGCCAGCTCAGGCAAAGCCTTGGCAGCAGCGGTGGCAGCACCGGTCTCGGTGATAACCATGTTCAACGCGGCGCTACGACCACGGCGATCGCCTTTATGGAAGTTGTCGATCAGGTTCTGGTCGTTGGTGTACGAGTGAACTGTTTCAACGTGACCATTGATGATGCCGAACTTGTCGTTGACGGCTTTGAGCACCGGCACGATGGCGTTGGTGGTGCAGGAAGCGGCGGAAACGATCTTGTCATCAGCGGTGATTTCACCGTGGTTGATGCCGTGAACGATGTTCTTCAGCTTGCCTTTGCCAGGCGCGGTCAGAACAACGCGATCGATACCCGGGCAAGCCAGGTGCTGGCCCAGACCGTCGGCGTCACGCCATACACCGGTGTTGTCCACCAGCAGCGCGTCTTTGATGCCGTACTGGGTGTAGTCCACTTCAGTCGGGTTCTTCGCGTAGATAACCTGGATCAGGTTGCCGTTGGCGGTGATGGTGTTGTTGGCTTCATCAATGGTGATGGTGCCATTGAACGAACCGTGCACCGAGTCGCGACGCAGCAGGCTGGCACGCTTGACCAGATCGTTCTCGGCGCCCTTGCGGACAACGATGGCACGCAGACGCAGGCCGTCGCCACCACCGGTTTTCTCGATCAGGATGCGCGCCAGCAGACGGCCGATACGACCGAAGCCGTACAGAACAACGTCGGTGCCTTTGCGGGCGGAAACATTTTGCTGACCAACGACGTCAGCCAGTTCTTCACGGACGAACTGCTCGGCGGTGCGGCCATTGCCTTCAGCCTTGAACTTGACTGCAAGCTTGCCCAGATCTACCGAGGCAGCGCCGAGCTTGAGTTCGCTCATTGCCTTGAGCAGCGGGAATGTTTCGTGGACGGACAATTCGCTGTCATCGGACTGGCGATGGCGAGCAAAGCGGTGAGCTTTGAGAATCGCGATGACAGACTGGTTGATCAGACTGCGGCCATAGATCGAGCTCACCACGTTGTTATTGCGGTAGAGCTGACCGATAAGCGGAATCATCGCTTCTGCGAGTGCTTCACGGTCGATCCATTCACCAAGACACTGGTCGGGCTTCTGAGTCACGGGAACCTTCCACATGTAGGGGCAGAAAAAAGGGGCTACATTATGCCGCCGAGTGCCTCCCGTAGCAATGCGCGCCTGTCGCGCGGTCAGTAACAAATTCCGCTTCAAAAAAATGACGCACGGCTCAAGCCCAATAAAACCGTGGCCTGCAGCGAAGTCGTTTTTTTGGAGACAACGCTGTCTTGTCTGTAACCCTCCGTAACACTAGACCGTTTTGCCACTACATATTCAGCCTTTTTTACTAAAAAACAGGCCGATTTTGTCTTTACCACTACATTTCGCCCAACCTGCGTAATAGACACAGTCTGCAACTGACAGGCGGCACCCGGGACCGCTACAATTACCGACTTTGTCGCAACGCTTGGAGCTCAACCTTCCGTGCCCGTTCTGCGTCTACCGCTTCTCCCTGCCGCGGCAGGTAAACAGCACTGGGGCAACCTACCCGGTGCCGCCCTGAGCCTGGCCATTGCCGAGGCTGCCAGCGCTGCCAAGCGCTTCACCCTGCTACTGACTGCCGACAGCCAAAGTGCCGAACGGCTGGAACAGGAGCTGAGTTTCTTCGCCCCGGATTTGCCGGTGCTGCATTTCCCGGACTGGGAAACCCTGCCCTACGATCTGTTTTCGCCGCACCAGGACATTATTTCCCAGCGAATCTCCGCGTTGTATCGATTGCCGGAGCTGAGTCATGGCGTTCTGGTCGTGCCGATCACCACTGCCCTGCATCGCCTGGCGCCGACCAAATTCCTGCTCGGCAGCAGCCTGGTGCTGGACATCGGCCAGAAGCTCGATGTCGAGCAAATGCGCACCCGGCTTGAGGCCAGCGGCTATCGCTACGTCGATACCGTCTATGAGCACGGCGAATTTACCGTGCGCGGCTCGTTGATCGATCTGTTCCCGATGGGCAGCAAACTGCCTTTCCGAATTGACCTGTTCGACGACGAAATCGAGACCCTTCGTACCTTCGATCCGGAAAACCAGCGCTCCATCGACAAGGTTGAAACGGTTCGTCTCCTGCCAGCGAGAGAGTTTCCGCTGCAAAAGGATGCGGTCACCCGCTTCAAGGCGCGCTTCCGTGAGCGTTTCGATGTCGACTTCCGTCGCTGCCCGATCTTCCAGGACTTGAGCAGCGGGATTACACCGGCCGGTATCGAGTACTACCTGCCGCTGTTCTTCGACGAAACCTCCACGCTGTTCGATTACCTGCCGCAGGACACGCAAGTGTTTTCCCTGCCCGGCATCGAACAGGCGGCGGAAAACTTCTGGAACGACGTGCGCAATCGCTATGAAGAGCGCCGCGTCGATCCGGCCCGTCCTTTATTGCCGCCGGCTGAACTGTTCCTGCCGGTGGAAGATTGCTTTGCACGGCTGAAGAACTGGCCGCGCGTGGTCGCCAGCCAACAGGACGTAGAGACCGGCGTTGGCCGCGAGCGCTTCCCCGCTCGGGAGCTGCCGAACCTGGCCATCGAAGCCAAAGCCACCCAACCGTTGGCGGCGCTGGCGGGTTTCCTCGACGAGTTCCCCGGTCGCGTGCTGTTTACTGCCGAGTCCGCGGGCCGTCGTGAAGTGCTGCTGGAATTGCTGGAACGCTTGAAGCTGCGTCCGAAAACCGTCGACAGCTGGCCAGACTTCATCGCGAGCAAGGAGCGCCTGGCGATCACCATCGCGCCGCTCGACGAAGGATTGGTACTCGACGATCCGGCCCTGGCCCTGGTCGCCGAAAGCCCGTTGTTCGGTCAGCGTGTGATGCAGCGCCGTCGCCGCGAGAAACGCGCCGACGCCAACAACGATGCCGTGATCAAAAACCTCACCGAGCTGCGCGAAGGCGCACCGGTGGTGCACATCGATCACGGTGTCGGTCGCTATCTAGGGCTGACGATTCTGGAAATCGACAGTCAGGCCGCCGAATTCCTGACCCTCGAATACGCCGAAAACGCCAAGCTTTACGTGCCGGTGGCCAACCTGCATCTGATCGCCCGTTACACCGGCAGCGACGATGCCCTGGCCCCGCTGCACCGCCTGGGCTCCGAGACCTGGCAGAAAGCCAAACGCAAAGCTGCCGAACAAGTACGCGACGTGGCCGCCGAGTTGCTCGACATCTATGCCCGTCGCGCCGCTCGCGAAGGTTATGCATTCGCCGACCCGAAAGCCGATTACGCGACCTTCAGCGCGGGCTTCCCGTTCGAAGAAACCCCGGACCAGCAAACCACCATCGACGCCGTGCGCACCGACATGCTCGCGCCGAAACCGATGGACCGCCTGGTCTGCGGCGACGTTGGTTTCGGCAAGACCGAAGTGGCGATGCGCGCAGCGTTCATCGCGGTGCATGGTGGTCGTCAAGTAGCGATTCTGGTGCCGACCACCCTGCTCGCCCAGCAGCATTACAACAGCTTCCGCGACCGCTTCGCCGACTGGCCGGTGAGCGTGGAAGTGATGAGCCGCTTCAAGTCGACCAAAGAAGTCAACGCTGCGGTCGCGGATCTGGCCGAAGGCAAGATCGACATCGTCATCGGTACGCACAAGTTGCTGTCCGACGATGTAAAAATCAAAAACCTGGGGCTGGTGATCATCGACGAAGAACACCGTTTCGGTGTCCGTCAGAAGGAACAGCTCAAGGCCCTGCGCAGTGAAGTCGACATCCTCACCCTGACCGCCACGCCGATTCCGCGCACGCTGAACATGGCGGTGTCGGGCATGCGCGACCTGTCGATCATCGCCACGCCGCCGGCGCGTCGCCTGTCGGTACGGACTTTCGTCATGGAGCAGAACAAGAGCACGGTCAAAGAGGCCTTGCTCCGTGAGCTGTTGCGTGGCGGTCAGGTCTATTACCTGCACAACGACGTGAAGACCATCGAGAAATGCGCCGCCGACCTCGCCGAACTGGTGCCGGAAGCACGGATCGGCATCGGCCACGGGCAGATGCGCGAACGCGATCTCGAACAAGTGATGAGCGACTTCTACCACAAGCGCTTCAACGTGCTGATCGCCTCGACCATCATCGAGACCGGCATCGACGTGCCGAGCGCCAACACCATCATCATCGAGCGCGCCGACAAGTTCGGCCTGGCGCAGCTGCACCAGTTGCGCGGCCGGGTCGGTCGCAGTCACCACCAGGCTTACGCTTATTTGCTGACGCCGCCGCGCCAGCAAATCACGCCTGACGCCGAAAAACGTCTGGAAGCGATCGCCAATACCCAGGACCTCGGCGCGGGCTTCGTGCTCGCCACCAACGACCTGGAAATCCGTGGCGCTGGCGAATTGCTCGGCGACGGGCAGAGCGGACAGATCCAGGCCGTCGGTTTCACGCTGTACATGGAAATGCTCGAGCGCGCGGTGAAGTCGATCCGCAAGGGCGAACAACCGAACCTCGATCAACCGCTCGGCGGTGGCCCTGAAGTCAACCTGCGAGTACCGGCGTTGATTCCCGAGGACTATCTGCCGGACGTGCATGCCCGACTGATTCTCTACAAACGCATTGCCTCGGCCACCGACGAGGAAGGCCTCAAGGACTTGCAGGTGGAGATGATCGATCGTTTCGGCCTGCTGCCGGAACCGACCAAGAACCTGATGCGCATTACCGCGCTGAAACTGCAGGCCGAGCTACTGGGCATCAAGAAAGTCGACGGTGGCCCGCAAGGCGGCCGAATCGAGTTCGCGACGCAAACCCCGGTCGACCCGCTGACGCTGATCAAACTGATTCAGAGCCAGCCCAAACGCTACAAATTCGAAGGCGCCACGATGTTTAAATTCCAGGTGCCGATGGAGCGCCCGGAAGAGCGCTTTAATACTGTGGAGGCGCTGTTTGAGCACCTCATTCCGAAAACTGCTTGAAGGACGCCGCATGCGCCTGTTTCGCTTTCTGACCTTGTTGCCAATGTTAATCACAGCACTGGTCACCCCTACGGCATTTGCCGATGACTTGTATCAGATTGAAATGATTCTGGTCCGCCAAAACGCCGTGCCCGCCATCGTCAGCCGCGCCGCGCCGGAAGACTGGGCGGCCGGTGCTCAGCCCATCAACCCCGACAGCCTGCGCACACCGAGCCTCAATGCTGAAGTGGAAAAACTCACCGCCAGCAATGAATACACGGTGTTGCTGCACAAGGCCTGGCAACAGAACCTTGGCGAAGAAGCCAGCAAAGTTGCGATCAGCGATGGCAAAGAACAGTTCGGCCAGTTCCCGATCGAGGGCACGCTGAGCATGAAACTGGGGCGGTTCACCGATGTGGATGCAGACTTCTGGGTCAACCAGATCGACGCCAACGGCATGGTCACCGCCAGCGAACGCATGAAGCAGGAAAGCCACACCAAGAACGGCCAGCTGAACTTCCTCGACAACGGCCACTTGGGCATGTTGATCAAGATCACCTCGCTGACTGCTCCTGCGCCTCGGCCAGTCCCCGATGAAATTCCGGACTGATTGAGTCCTTATGTCAGCGACCCTGAGCAAACCCCTGGCACCTTCCTGGGTCAGCCGATTCAAGGAACAGAGCCTGGAGCGTGGCCGTCGCTACGCTTTGGAGAACCGCGTCAGGATCGTCGAGGCCGGCGACGCCACGATCATTGCCGCCTGCGAGGGCTCTGGCGGTAACGTTTACCGTCAGACCATTCGCCTGCGCGAGTCAGCCAAAGCCACGTTGTTGATGATCGATGCCACCTGCACCTGCCCGGTCCACAGCAACTGCAAGCATTGCGCGGCGGTACTGCTGAAAGTGCAGGAAACCCTGGCTTACCCCGCCGCTGCGCAAGACGCTGAGCTACTCGAGAAACTTCAAGCCGTACTGGAAAACCGTAGCCCGAAGGCGCCGCCGCAAGTACTGGTGGATAACGTGCAACCGGTGCCGCGCTTGTGGCTGGCGAGCATCGAGTTCAGCGCCTTCGAACCGCGCAATGGCAAGATGCAGCGTTATATCCAGCATCGCGCGGCATTGTCTTTCAGCTATCTGGATGAATACGTTTCGGGGCAGAAGAACGCCGACATTCTGATTCGTCAGGAGACGCAAACGTTACGGATAAAACGCCACCCGGAAGTCGAACAGACCTACCGGGAGCAGCTGCGAATCCTCGGCTTCAAAATTGCTACCCGGCAAAGCAAGGCCTTGCCGGAAAGCGCTGGTGAGCTCTTCGAGATGGTCAACGACAGCGCCTGGCTGACCTTCACCCTCAATGAACTGCCGAAGCTGCGCACCCAGGGTTGGGAGTTGCAGATCGACGAAGACTTCGGTTTCGACCTGACTGCCGTGGACGATTGGTACGCCACCGTCGAACAGGCACCGGAGCGCGACTGGTTCGATCTGGAGCTGGGAATCATCGTCAACGGCGAACGGCTAAGCCTGCTGCCGATCCTGTTGAACCTGATGCGCTCTCACACCGAGATCCTCAACCCGGAACGCCTTGCACGACGTCGCGACGACGAGTTGATCCTGGTGAACATTCCCAATCGCCCGAACTCCGAGTACGGCCCGCTGCAGGTCGCCCTGCCCTTCGGCCGATTGAAACCAGTGTTGGCGACCCTCGGCGAGTTCTACCTGCAAGGGCCCGGCGAAACGACGCTGCGTTTGAGCAAGGCCGA
This sequence comes from Pseudomonas sp. BT76 TE3572, assembly GCF_050435365.1. NCBI lineage: Bacteria > Pseudomonadati > Pseudomonadota > Gammaproteobacteria > Pseudomonadales > Pseudomonadaceae > Pseudomonas > Pseudomonas sp. BT76 TE3572. The sequence goes on along the minus strand of NZ_JBNDKE010000001.1, from coordinate 6,721,568 downwards.
TGCCACGCGACTGAATCCGCTGGAAGACCTGCCGCTGCTCTGGGAGGGCGGCGAGCAAATTCGCACCTTTGCCCAGCGGCTGCGGGACATCAAGGACTTCACCGCGACCGCACCGGAAGGTCTGAACGCGACCTTGCGCCCCTATCAGCTGGAAGGCTTGAGCTGGATGCAGTCGCTGCGACAACTGGAAGTCGGCGGGATTCTCGCGGACGACATGGGTCTGGGCAAAACCCTACAGACCCTGGCGCACATTCTTAGTGAGAAGAACGCCGGACGCCTCGATCGGCCGTGCATGGTGGTGATGCCCACCAGCCTGATCCCCAACTGGCTGGATGAAGCGGCGCACTTCACACCGCAACTCAAAGTGCTGGCGCTGTACGGTGCCAGTCGCAAAAAGCATTTCGACACGCTGGCCGATTACGACCTGATCCTGACCACCTATGCGCTGCTGCCCAAGGACGTCGAACGTCTCGCCGCGCAGCCTCTGCACGTGTTGGTTCTGGACGAGGCGCAATACATCAAGAACCCCAACAGCAAGGCCGCCCACGCTGCCCGCGAGTTGAATGCTCGTCAGCGTCTGTGCCTGAGCGGCACGCCGCTGGAAAACCACTTGGGCGAGCTGTGGTCGCTGTTTCACTTCCTGCTACCCGGCTGGCTAGGTGACGTGAAAAGCTTCAATCGCGATTACCGCGTGCCGATCGAAAAACGCGCCAGCGAAGTGCGACTTCAGCACCTCAACGGCCGGATAAAACCGTTCCTGCTGCGTCGAACCAAGGAACAAGTGGCGACCGAGTTGCCGCCGAAAACCGAAATCATCCATTGGGTCGAGCTCAACGAAGCCCAGCGCGACGTGTACGAAACCATGCGCCTGGCGATGGACAAGAAAGTCCGCGACGAGATCACCCGCAAGGGCGTGGCACGCAGCCAGATCATCATTCTTGAGGCGCTGCTGAAACTTCGTCAGGTGTGCTGCGATTTGCGCCTGGTCAACGATGCCACCCTGCCCACTCGCGGCAGCACGTCGGGCAAGCTCGACAGCCTGATGGAAATGCTTGAGGAATTGTTCGATGAAGGTCGGCGGATTCTGTTGTTCTCGCAGTTCACTTCAATGTTGTCGCTGATTGAAGATGAGCTGAAAAAACGCGGAGTCGATTATGCGTTGCTGACCGGGCAGACCCGCGACCGGCGCGCCCCGGTCAAAGACTTCCAGAGCGGCAAGCGTCAGATCTTTCTGATCAGCCTGAAGGCGGGTGGCGTCGGCCTGAACCTGACCGAAGCCGATACGGTGATTCACTACGATCCGTGGTGGAATCCGGCGACGGAAAATCAGGCCACTGACCGGGCGTATCGCATTGGTCAGGAGAAACCGGTGTTCGTCTACAAGATGATTGCCAGGGGCACGGTGGAGGAGAAGATTCAGCTTCTGCAGAAGGAAAAATCCGACTTGGCAGCTGGCGTGCTGGATGGGCGCAAAACCGGGGACTGGAAACTGCAGAGTGATGATATTGAAGCGTTGTTTGCGCCGCTGCCGGACAAGCTGGAAAAGCGCTGAAATCCAAGACGCCAGATGAATTGCTATCGCGGGCAAGCCCGCTCCCACAGGTGATCACTGTACCTGTGGGAGCGTGGCTTGCCCGCGATGGTGTCAACTCGGTACAGGCTCAACCCTTGAGCACCCGAGCCAACGTCGATTTCACCTTGCCCATCCCGTCATGCAGCGCTTGCTCGATCTCGGCCATGGTGATCACTGCCGTCGACTTGCCCGCCGCCGGGTTTACTACCAGCGCCAGACAGGCGTAATCCAGTCCCAGCTCGCGAGCCAATGCCGCTTCCGGCATCCCGGTCATACCCACGATGTCGCATCCGTCGCGCTCCAGCCTGGCGATTTCAGCGGCGGTTTCCAGACGCGGCCCTTGAGTGCAGGCGTACACGCCTTGGCTGCTGTAGCCGACACCTTCGGCCGCCAGCGCCGCGATCAACTGCTGACGCAGTGGCTCGCTGTACGGGTAGCTGAAGTCGATGTGTGTGACCTGCTGCAGATCATCGGCGAAATAGGTGTGTTCGCGACCACTGGTGTAGTCGATCAGCTGATGCGGCACGCAGAAATGTCCGGTACCCATCGCGGAATGAATCCCACCCACGGCGTTGACCGCGAGAATCGCTTCGGCGCCAGCCTGTTTCAGTGCCCAGAGGTTGGCGCGGTAGTTCACCTGATGCGGCGGGTAACGGTGAGGATGACCGTGGCGCGCAAGGAACAGCACTTCCTTGCCGGCGTACTCGCCAATCTGCACTTCAGCCGAAGGCGCGCCATACGGCGTCTCCACCGCCAATGATTGACGAATGCTCAGGCCTTCGAGTTGAGTCAGGCCGGTTCCACCGATAATCGCGTAAACCGTCATAACGAAAAGTCCTCAATCAATCAGTTGAGCTTCTTTGAGCGCGCCGACAGCTGCCAGCCAGCGCGGGTCTTGACGGTATTCAGTGCTGGCGTACGACTGGCCGCGCATCCGCGCGATGCGCTCGGACGGCTTGACCTTCAGACGCTGGGCGGCGCTCAGGGCCAATTCAGCGGCCGCGCGATCGTTGCACACCAGACCCATGTCGCAACCGGCCGTCAGCGCCGCTTCGATACGGCTGGCCGCATCGCCGACCACATGAGCGCCGGCCATGGACAGGTCATCGCTGAAGATCACGCCGTCAAATTGTAGCTCGCCACGCAGGATGTCCTGCAACCAGCGGCGGGAGAAGCCGGCGGGCTGGGAATCGACTTGTGGATAGATAACGTGGGCCGGCATGACAGCGGCCAGTTGCTTGCTCAATCGGGTAAACGGCACCAGGTCATTGGCGCGGATTTCATCGAGACTGCGCTCATCAACAGGGATCGCAACGTGGGAATCGGCCTCGGCCCAGCCGTGACCGGGAAAGTGCTTGCCGGTGGCGGCCATGCCGGCGCTGTTCATGCCGCGAATGAAGGCACCCGCCAGCAACGCTGCACGCTCGGGATCACCTTCAAATGAACGGGTGCCGACCACGGCGCTGCGCTGGAAGTCGAGGTCCAGCACCGGAGCGAAACTCAGATCGAGGCCGACAGCCAGCACTTCAGTCGCCATGATCCAGCCGCACTGCTCGGCGAGGTACTCGGCATTCGGGTTGTCAGCGATGGCGCGCATGGCCGGCAGTCGTACGAAGCCCTGACGCAAGCGCTGAACCCGGCCGCCCTCCTGATCGACTGCCAGCAGCAGATCGGGGCGAATGGCACGGATTGCGGCGCTCAACTCGCGCACCTGGCGCGGGTGTTCGATATTGCGGGCGAAAATGATCAGGCCGCCCACTTCGGGTTGGCGCAACAATTGGCGATCTTCAGCCGTCAGCCAGGTACCGGCGACGTCCACCATCAACGAGCCTTGCAGGCCAGCAGTCATAGAGATTCCTTGATAACGAGATACCCGGCTCGCACGCAATCGCCGCCATGGGCAATGCCCGGCAGGTCGGCGATACAAATGGGGAGCGGGTTCAGAACGAGAGTCGGCATGGGCGGCTAGCTTAGCGGATGTAAGCTGCCGCGCCCACCCGTGCGCGGTTAAACCTTGGCGGCAACCGGGGTTGATTTGCTGCGCGGACGCAACTGCGCGGTGGCCATGGCCGCGTCGGTCACACCGGTTTCGGCGCGCATGCCCGCCGCCAGGAACGGCACCATCAGACGCATGACTTGCTCAATGGAGGTGTTAACGCCGAAGTCGGTCTCGGCAATTGCGCGCAGGGCCTTGATACCGGACATGCTGAACGCGGCGGCGCCGAGCATGAAGTGCACGCGCCAGAACAGCTCAATCGGCGGAATACGCGGCGCAGCTTCGTTGACCAGCATCATGTAGCGGCGGAATACCTTGCCGTACATGTCTTCCAGATAACGCCGCAAGTGCCCTTGGCTCTGACTGAAAGCCAGACCCAGCAAGCGCATGAAAATCGACAGATCGTTGCCGCTGCGTGGTTGCACCACCAGGGCTTGCTCGACGAGGATTTCCAGCAGCTCTTCAAGCGTCGGTTTGTTCTCCGGCTTGGCCTGACGCCGCTCCAGCTCTTTATCAAGGCTTAAACAGAACGGCCCGAGAAAACGCGAGAAAACTGCCTGGATCAGCGCCTTCTTCGAACCGAAGTGATAGTTCACCGCCGCCAGATTGACACCGGCCTTGCTGGTGATCAGACGCAATGAGGTTTCAGCAAAACCTTTTTCCGCGAACAATTGCTCGGCAGCATCAAGAATGCGTTCAACGGTTTCCGACTGGGCCATGGCTACTCCGCCTGACAAACACTTGTTTGAAACATACGTTTCAGCCCAGGCCTTGTCAAGCCTGACGGTTCGTTTTGGGAATGGTCGGTCACCTATTTAACCATACAACTCTCAAGCGCGAATCAGCAGGCTCATCGACCGTCTGGCGGCCGGCAAAAAAAGGAGCATTGCCAAGACCGTTCCACTGTATATAATCCCAGTCACTGTATAAAAAGACAGAGCGATCAATATGCTAAAGCTGACGCCACGCCAAGCAGAGATTCTGGCCTTCATCAAACGCTGCCTCGAAGACAACGGATACCCGCCCACCCGCGCGGAAATCGCTCAGGAACTGGGCTTCAAGTCGCCCAATGCGGCGGAAGAACACCTCAAGGCGCTGGCCCGCAAGGGTGCGATCGAGATGACGCCCGGTGCTTCCCGTGGTATTCGCATCCCCGGCTTCGAAGCCAAGGCCGACGAGTCCACCCTGCCGATCATTGGCCGAGTGGCTGCCGGTGCTCCGATCCTCGCCCAACAGCACATCGAAGAGTCCTGCAACATCAACCCGTCGTTCTTCCATCCTCGCGCCGACTATCTGCTTCGGGTTCATGGCATGAGCATGAAGGATGTGGGCATTTTCGACGGTGACCTGCTGGCAGTGCACACCACCCGCGAAGCCCGCAACGGCCAGATCGTGGTCGCACGGATCGGCGATGAAGTGACCGTCAAGCGCTTCAAGCGCGATGGCAGCAAGGTCTGGTTGATTGCCGAAAACCCTGAATTCGCCCCTATCGAAGTGAACCTGAAAGATCAGGAACTGGTGATCGAAGGCTTGAGTGTCGGCGTCATTCGCCGCTAAAGGAGGCTTTATGCAGTTCCCACACACATCACAGCAAGCCCAACTGCCGTTGTTCGAGGCTTTCATGGTGCAGCCCTTGGCGCCGATCCTGAAAGACGTGGTCGAGTCACCCTGGAGCGCTGAGCCCGAAGTCTTCAGTGAGCTGTCGCTGCGTGGTGCAGCCGGGAATTGCCTGAACCTTCTTGCGCCGATTCTCAGGGAACTGAGCCAGGACCAGGACGCGCGCTGGCTGACGCTGATCGCTCCGCCCGCCAGCCTGACCCAGACCTGGTTGCGAGACGCCGGCCTTAACCGCGAACGCATCCTGCTGCTGCAACCACGCGGTACTCAGAGCGCTCAGCAGTTGACCTGCGAGGCCTTGCGCCTGGGTCGCAGCCACACGGTAGTCAGTTGGCTCAACCCATTGAGCACAACTTCACGGCAACAGTTGATCAGCGCCGCCCGGATCGGGGACGCACAAAGCCTGAATATTCGATTGGGTTAACTGACAAACAAAGCGCGCATTGAACAGCGCGGGGCTTCTCCAAGGATAGAGAAGCCAACCTGTAGCGATATCAGCAAAAAACCGACGGGCGGGATCAATGAAGAACCCGAGCCCCCTCGTCCGTATTGAAATCGCCTTCAACCAAGCGTCCGGCCATCTGAACACCGACGCTCAACATCGCTTTGGCGACTTCCACGTGCTGGCCCTGCAGGAACGCTTTGGCATCCTCGGAGAAATCCAAAGTAACCAGAGAACCCTCGTCCTCAGCCCTGCGCAGCTCAATACGGCCGTCTGGTAACTCGACGATTTCTAGAAAGGACGTTGGCATAAAGGTCTGTTCTCCACGAAAGGCGGGGATTATATAGGCATCGGCCAAGCTTCGCTCGGGATCTTGAGGAGCGGTAATCAACCAGCCGTTACAAAAAACCTTTTTGCGAACATTCCAGACCGACCGAGCCTGCTGTCCTGCACCTTTAAAAATTCGGCCTGTACTCAAATGCTGCGGAAGCCTGGGAGTCGGAAAATGGAACGATTACCGATTTTTTGTTGAGACAGCCATTAACAAAGGAGTTAGGAAACATCTGGATCGAGTTATTGAACACCTCTACCGCGCCATTGAAAATGGTAATGGCCGCACCGACGTTTTCTTGCTGCTCTGTGATTTCCCGCATGAAGTTGTTAACCAACTCATTGGCCTTGAGCTCTGGATAAGCTTCAAATGCCACGGTCAATCCCGCCAGCAATTCCCGTGTTCCCTTTTGCACCGGCTGTAGAGCGTCCCCGTTCGCCTCTTGTGGCAGCTTGCCGATGGCCGAGCGCAGACCCGTGATCTTTTCCAGCAGCGTACTTTCGTACTCCTTGAAACCCGCAACCTGCTGCTCAAGTAAATCGAGCACCCTGGTTTTCTGCCGCTCATAAACCAGGACATCGGCCCAGGCGCGCTGAGCGCGGTTATGTCGCCCAATGATTCGGTTGTAACAGGTCAAGAAGGTAATCCCGACTATCACCGCGATAATCAATAACAACCCCATCGTTTAATACTCCATGTTTTTTAAAGGTTTCGGGGAAAGCGCGAAGTTATCGTCATGAAATTCAGCCAGTCGGTGGACCCACGACAGCAAGAAGTCCAGACGAGGCAGGCGAATACCCGTTTCGACGAGCTGCTCAAAGGCCGGCAGATTTCTAATCCCCTCGGTTGCGTTTGGCGCAAGCAATCCAGCATCGCTGAAACTCAGGCACAGCCGCCCATGTTCCGAGAACTCCAGATTGACATCGCTCAATTGCTGAGCGAGTTGCAGTAGGTGCAGCACCGTCGCGGGCTTGGCAAAAACGGCACAGGCCATCTGGGTAATGCCTGTCAGGTGAAACGCGCTATTGAATTCACTGGATGCTGTATCCAGAGTCTCCTCAAGATCCACCCCCACATGCGTGTCGCCGCGCACGGCCACATTCTCGACCCACGGAAAATCCAGTACCAGGCTGTACCGGGCAAACTCGCGGTCAACCGTCTTGGTTTCAACCTTGGTACCGCCCGCCCCGTCTGGCACGGTGGTCTTGTAACTTTCGCGATCAACGTACTGCAAGTGCTGATAAGTGAAAGGCAACTCATGAACCGCGCCAAGGTAAGTACCTTGAACCGATTTCAAAATCTGTCGGCTGTAGGAGCCTCGATGGAAGTCCTTGAACTCCCCACCCAAGCTCTCCAGCACTTGCACATCCGGGCTGTACGACGCCCTTAACCCATAGGCGAGCATTGAAGATTTATGGATGATTTTTTTGGAAAGTGCGTCGATCACACCGGACCTGTGATCCATGACAAGCCAGCCACCCAATAGAAAAGCGATGCCCAGTACGACAAAAGGTACGAAAAGAACGGTGGCGGCAACAAATCCAAAACCGATATTGCGAAATAACCTGGGCGTGGCGTTATCGAACTCCAGAGGCGCACCAAAAGCGCTGAGCTGCTTTATCACCTCGAGCAGATCGGCGGCACTGGTGGCCGCTTCGACACGGGCGTCCGACTGTTCAATTAACTGACGCAGTTTTTTGTTGTGCAAAATGGAAGACATGCTTCATCCCTGAAGAGATCAATGTAACGCGGTGTCCGATGCGATTATGTGCTCAGCACTCGTTCAGGCCTTCGCGAAACCGAATCGCCAACCCTTTGAGGTTCTGGCGCCAGCTCTCCAGTTCTTCCCGGCTCAGCTCTTGTGACGCCTCTTCTTCATCCAGGTTAACGGCCAGGATCAGCGGCTGCGTCACGTCACCCTTAGGCTTGTGCGGCGCCCGTGGCGGCTGAAACAGTGCAGCATGGGCTGCAAGCAGTTTGGCCAGCCAGGTTTCCGGATTATTGGCCAACTCGACCATCTCGGCCATTTCCGGAATCGCGATAGTTTCAAGCACTTCGCGAGTTAGTAATAACTCGGCCCGAGGCGCATTGGCCTGAGGTAAGCGATAGAAACCGGCGATTTCATGGCACAGTCCCAGCAACGCACCGTACAGGTGAAACAAGGCTGACTCGCGTCCGGCCTGGATCAGCGCCAGGGAGTTCATCGCCCGCCCCTCTTCGGCTCTGGCGAGCGCTTCCAGCGACAGGCCGGCGAAGTAAATCTTCTGGTTGGTACGGGTATAGAGTTCGTGGGCCATGACGGCAGCCTCCACAACGAAATAATTGCTTCACGCAGGTCAGACAGTGTCGTGGATCATCCGAGTTCACCGCAAGCACAAAACAAAAAGGCCGCATGAAAACCTGAGGGTTGTCATGCGGCCTTTTCAGTACAGCACCTGTTAAGCCTTGGCGGTCTTCGCCGGGCGCTTGTCTTCAACCGTCCACTTGCCGCCATCGTAGTACGCTTTCCAGCCAGTCGGCTTACCGTCGACTTCAGTCTGTACGTACTGCTCTTTGGTTTTACGGCTGTAACGGATCACAGCAGGCAGACCGTCCGGATCTTTCTTCGGTGCTTCGCAGAGGAAGTGGTACTTCGGATCGATCTCATCCTTGTGCGGCACAATTTCCATGACCAGCGGAGCACGCGTCTCGCGGTTTTTCGGGAATTGACTGGCCGCCAGGAACAGGCCGGAAGCACCGTCGCGCAGGATGTAAGTGTCGTTGACCTTTTCGCATTTCAGCTCAGGCATCTTCACCGGATCCATCTTCGGCGGCGCTGCATCACCGCTTTTCAGCAGTTTGCGGGTGTTCTTGCACGTCGCATTAGTACAACCGAAGAACTTGCCGAAACGGCCGGTTTTGAGCTGCATCTCGCTGCCGCACTTGTCGCATTCCAGGCTCGGACCTTCGTAGCCCTTGATGCGGTAGCTGCCTTCTTCGATTTCGTAACCGTCGCAATCCGGGTTGTTACCGCAGATGTGCAGCTTGCGCTTCTCATCCAGCAGGTAAGCGTCCATCGCCGTGCTGCAGATCGGGCAGCGATGCTTGCCACGCAGGACCAGGGACTCCGACTCACCCTCGTCGTCCGCCGCGATTTCGTCGCCCGGCACCAGGTTGACCGTGGCCTTGCAGCGCTCTTTCGGTGGCAGGCTGTAGCCCGAGCAGCCGAGGAACACGCCGGTCGAGGCGGTACGAATCTGCATCGGACGACCGCATAGCACACACGGAATATCAGTCATCACCGGTTGGTTGGCGCGCATGCCGCCTTCGGCGCTTTCGGCTACTTCGAGTTTCTTCTTGAAGTCGCCGTAGAACTCGTCGAGCACGTTTTTCCAGTCGCGCTCGCCCTGAGCCACGTCATCGAGGTTCTCTTCCATGCCGGCGGTGAAGCCGTAGTCCATCAGATTGGAGAAACTCTCGGCCAGACGTTCGGTAACGATGTCGCCCATCTTTTCCGAGTAGAAACGACGGTTGTGCAGCGCTACGTAGCCACGATCCTGGATGGTCGAAATGATCGCCGCATAGGTCGAAGGACGACCGATGCCGCGTTTTTCCATTTCTTTAACCAGGCTCGCTTCCGAGTAACGCGCTGGCGGCTTGGTGAAGTGCTGGGTCGGATCAAGCTTGATCAGCTTCATCGCGTCGCCCTGAGCCATGTCCGGCAGCACGTCGTCATCGCCTGGCTTGGCAATTTGCGGCATGACGCGGGTGTAACCGTCGAACTTCAGGATGCGGCCCTTGGCGCGCAACTCGAAGTCACCGGCACCGACGGTGACAGTGGTCGACAGGTATTGGGCCGGCAGCATCTGGCAAGCGAGGAACTGGCGCCAGATCAGCTCGTAGAGCCGCTCGGCATCACGCTCCATGCCCGACAGCTTGCTTGGCTCGGTGTTGGCGTCGGACGGACGAATCGCTTCGTGAGCCTCCTGTGCGCCTTCCTTGCTGCTGTAGACATTCGGGTTTTCCGGCAGGTACTTCTTGCCGAACTCGCCTTCAATATAAGTACGCGCCATCGTCACGGCATCGGCCGAGAGGTTGGTGGAGTCGGTACGCATGTAAGTGATGTAGCCGGCTTCGTACAGACGCTGGGCCATCATCATGGTTTTCTTCACGCCGAAGCCCAGGCGGTTACTCGCGGCCTGTTGCAGAGTGGACGTGATGAACGGTGCCGACGGCTTGCTGCTGGTCGGTTTGTCTTCGCGCTTGACGATGCTGTAGCTGGAAGCCTTGAGCTTCTCCAGCGCGGCCATGGCCTGGGCTTCGTTAAGCGGCTTGAAGGCTTCCCCTTTCTCGCGAGCGACATCAAAGCGCACGGTGGCGCCCTTGGCGGTGCCGAGGTCGGCGTGAACTTCCCAGTACTCTTCCGGGTTGAACGCGCGGATTTCACGCTCACGCTCAACCACCAGCTTCACGGCTACCGACTGCACGCGACCGGCGGACAGACCACGAGCCACTTTGGCCCACAGCAGTGGCGAAACCATGTAACCCACCACGCGGTCGAGGAAACGACGCGCCTGTTGGGCGTTTACTCGATCGATGTCCAGCTCGCCCGGTTTGGAGAAGGCTTCCTGGATCGCTTTCTTGGTGATTTCGTTGAACACCACGCGCTTGTAGCGGCTGTCATCACCACCGATGGCTTCGCGCAGGTGCCAGGCAATAGCTTCCCCCTCGCGATCCAAGTCGGTTGCGAGATAGATGGTGTCAGCATCTTTGGCGAGCCGGCGCAGCTCTTCGATGACCTTTTCCTTGCCAGGGAGGATCTCGTACTTGGCTTTCCAGCCATGATCGGGATCGACACCCATGCGCGAGACCAGCTGCTTGCGCGCCTTCTCTTTCGGCGTGAGCACCGGACCTTCACCCGCGGCGGCCTTGCCGCGCTTGGCGGCTGGCTCTTTGCTGGCGCTAGCCGAACCGCTGGTGGGCAGGTCTCGGATATGGCCGATACTCGACTTCACCACGTATTGGTTACCCAGATACTTGTTGATGGTCTTGGCCTTAGCCGGGGATTCCACAATGACCAGCGATTTGCCCATGGATCAGAAAATTCCTGAATTCTAGAAGTGAAAGGCGGTTGGCGCCTGACGCGGCACCGCTATATATAGTGGCTACAAGGTGAGGTCAAGCGCAGGGTATTGCGCGCACTCAGCTTATGGCTTGGAAAAAAGGCTTGGTTCGGCTTGCACCAAAGCAAAGCGTGGCACCTGTTCGCCGTCAACCTCGACCGACTCCAGGAACATGCTCAAGGGACGCACCCAAAAGCCGTAATCGCCATACAGGGCTTGGTAGAAGACCACTTCTTCTTCGGTTTCCGAATGCCGCGCAACACTGAATACGCGGTACTGCGGACCTTTGTAATGTTGGTAGAGCCCAGGTTGTATCGGCATGGTTTGGCCCTCGCTCAAATCTTTTCAAAATAAAAACAAAAATAAATTCAGAAAAACAAAAACCGGGGCACTTGGCCCCGGCTTCCTTCAACGAAACGCTTAAACGCGTTCGAAGACGGTGGAGATGCCTTGGCCGAGACCAATGCACATGGTGGCTACCCCGAAGGTGCCGCCATTTTGCTTCATCACGTTCAACAGAGTGCCGGAGATACGTGCACCGGAGCAACCGAACGGGTGACCCAGGGCGATCGCACCGCCGTGCAGGTTAACCTTCTCGTTCATCTTGTCGAGTACTTTCAAATCTTTCAGCACTGGCAGGGCCTGTGCGGCGAAAGCTTCGTTGAGCTCGAAGAAGTCGATATCGTTAATGCCAAGACCCGCGCGCTTCAGTGCTTTTTGTGTGGCCGGTACTGGACCATAGCCCATGATTGCCGGGTCCACACCTGCCACTGCCATCGAACGAATCACCGCCATAGGCTGAATACCCAGGTCCTGTGCACGCTGCGCCGACATCACGATCATGCACGAAGCACCATCGGTGATTTGCGACGAAGTACCGGCTGTCACGGTGCCGCCCTTTGGGTTGAACGCTGGCTTCAGCGCCGCCAGGCTTTCCAGGGTAGTTTCCGGACGAATGGTTTCGTCGTAGTCGAACAGTTTCAGGAAACCGTTCTCGTCGTAGCCCTGCATCGGGATGATTTCGTCTTTGAACTTGCCTTCCAGTGTCGCCTTGTGAGCGAGCTGGTGGGAGCGCACGCCGAAAGCGTCCTGTTGTTCGCGAGTAATGCCGTGCATTTTACCCAGCATTTCAGCGGTCAAACCCATCATGCCCGAGGCTTTCGCCGCGTACAGAGACATGTGCGGGTTCGGATCGACGCCGTGCATCATGCTGACGTGCCCCATATGCTCGACGCCGCCAACCACGAACACGTCACCGTTGCCGGTCATGATCGCTTGCGCAGCAGTGTGCAGAGCGCTCATCGACGAACCACACAGACGGCTGACGGTCTGGCCGGCAGCAGTGTGCGGGATCTGAGTCATCAGGGACGCCATGCGGGCGATGTTCCAGCCCTGCTCCAGGGTCTGGTTCACACAGCCCCAGATCACGTCTTCGACTTCGCTCGGATCAACCTTGACGTTGCGTTCCAGCAGTTTACTGATCAGGTGCGCCGACATGTCTTCGGCACGGGTGTTACGGTGCATGCCGCCCTTGGAGCGGCCCATCGGAGTACGACCGAAGTCGACAATCACGACGTCTCTAGGATTCAAGCTCATATATTCACTCTCACTCTAGTTGGGGGCGCTTAACCGAAGAACCGCTGGCCGGTTTTGGCCATTTCACGCAGTTTTGCGGTCGGGTGGTACAGCGCGCCCAAATCAGCGTACTGGTCAGCCAGGGCAACGAACTCTGCAACACCGATCGAATCGATGTAGCGCAGCGCACCGCCACGGAATGGAGGGAAACCAATACCGTAGACCAGACCCATGTCGGCTTCGGCAGCGGTTTCGACAATGCCGTCTTCCAGGCAACGCACGGTTTCCAGGCACAGCGGGATCATCATCCAGTTGATGATGTCTTCGTCAGTGACTTCGCGCTGTTCGAAAACGATCGGCTTGAGCACTTCCAGTACCGACGGATCGGCGACTTTCTTCTGCTTGCCGCGCTTGTCGGTCTCGTAGGCGTAGAAGCCCTTGCCGTTCTTCTGGCCCAGGCGCTTGGCTTCGTAGAGCACGTCGACGGCCGAACGGCGATCGTCTTTCATGCGGTCCGGGAAGCCTTCAGCCATGACGTCACGACCATGGTGACCGGTGTCGATGCCGACCACGTCCATCAGGTATGCCGGGCCCATCGGCCAGCCGAATTTTTCCATGACCTTGTCGATGCGGACGAAGTCCACGCCGGCGCTGACCAGCTTGGCGAAACCGCCGAAGTACGGGAACAGCACGCGGTTGACCAGGAAGCCCGGGCAGTCGTTGACGACGATCGGGTTCTTGCCCATTTTCTTGGCGTAGGCAACGGTGGTGGCAACGGCCACTTCGCTGGACTTCTCGCCACGGATCACTTCAACCAGCGGCATCATGTGCACAGGGTTGAAGAAGTGCATGCCGACGAAGTTTTCCGGACGCTTGAGGGCTTTGGCCAGCAAGGTGATGGAAATGGTCGAGGTGTTGGACGCGAGGATGGTGTCCTCTTTGACTTTGTCTTCGACTTCGGCCAGGACGGCTTGCTTGACCTTTGGGTTCTCGACAACGGCTTCGACGACCAGGTCGACGTGACCGAAATCACCGTAGGACAGGGTCGGACGAATGCCATTGAGCACTTCGGCCATTTTCGCCGGGGTCATGCGACCTTTATCAACGCGGCCCACCAGCAATTTGGCAGCTTCGGCCAGACCTTGCTCGATGCCGTGCTCGTTGATGTCTTTCATCAGGATCGGCGTACCTTTGGAGGCCGACTGATAAGCGATACCGCCACCCATGATGCCAGCGCCCAATACGGCAGCCTGCTTCACGTCCTTGGCGATTTCGTCGTAGGCCTTGGCCTTTTTCTTCAGCTCCTGATCGTTCAGGAACAGACCGATCAAGCTCTGCGCGGCAGAGGTCTTGGCCAGTTTGACGAAACCGTTGGCTTCGACTTCCAGTGCCTTGTCGCGACCGAAGTTCGCGGCTTTCTGGATAGTTTTGATCGCTTCGACCGGTGCCGGGTAGTTCGGGCCCGCTTGACCGGCCACGAAACCCTTGGCGGTTTCGAACGACATCATTTGTTCGATGGCGTTGAGCTTGAGCTTTTCGAGCTTCGGCTGACGCTTGGCCTTGTAGTCGAACTCGCCGGAGATGGCGCGCTTGATCAGCTCCAGGGCCGCTTCCTGCAGTTTCTCAGGGGCAACCACTGCGTCGACTGCGCCGACTTTCAGCGCGTCGTCAGGACGGTTTTCCTTGCCGGCGGCAATCCATTCGATGGCGTTGTCGGCACCGATGATGCGCGGCAGGCGCACGGTACCGCCGAAGCCTGGGTAGATGCCCAGTTTGACTTCCGGCAGACCGATCTTGGCCTTGGTGGACATGACGCGGTAGTCCGCCGCCAGGCACATTTCCAGACCGCCACCCAGGGCGATGCCGTTGATCGCGGCGACAGTCGGGACGTTGAGGTCTTCGAAATCGCTGAAAATCTTGTTGGCTTCCAGGTTGCCAGCAACAAGCTCTGCATCAGGCAGCTTGAAGTTCTCGACAAATTCGGTGATGTCGGCGCCGACGATGAATACGTCCTTGCCACTGCTGACGATCACACCCTTGATCGAAGCATCTGCCTTGATGGTGTCTACGGCCTGACGCAGTTCGTTCAGGGTTAGACGGTTGAACTTGTTGACGGACTCACCCTTGAGGTCGAATTTCAATTCGACGATGCCACTTTCAAGAGCCTTAACCGTGATGGCTTTACCTTCGTAAATCATCAACTGATCTCCACGATATGGAAGCTGAACAGTACACGTCGGACGCAGGCGAAGGGCTCGGCAGGGACGTTTAACGTCAATGCTACGCCCATCCACCCGGCACACCCGCCAACGCGATAGTCGGGATTCTGTAGGAGCGGTTTGTAATACAAACGCTCAATTCATACGCCCGTTTGATTTGGGTACGTCACCTTCACGGAATTTCCGACAATTGTCAATCGCCCAAAATACGGGTTGAAACTCGACTTTCCGGTCATTTCCGTAACACGAAGACCTGCAACACACGGCTGCATGTGAGGCCATTCATAGGATCAATAGTTAGAAAAGTCGCCCTAATTCGCTGCAGCCGTTGTTTAACAAGCTACGCTGGCGGGACCTTGAGGAAAAAACATCAACGCTTTCGGCGAATGCCCGGCGTAATATCAGCGCCACACAGAATTTCCGGCCTGCCTGGCCAACTCCAGCCCGATGATGATGTCGGGCTTTTTATTGCCTGTCTGCCGGACGTTTCGCGCCATTGCGGCGCGAAATTTCCGCGATTTATGCCAGCGCTTTCAGCACCGCATCAATATCCTGCAAAACCGTCGCTTCGCCCTTCTCGCCCCAATACAACGTGATCATCTGCTTGTCTGCTTCGACCTTGTAAACGTTGTCTGGCAACTTTTCGAAATGAATCAGTAGCGCAGGCTCCTCGCAGACCTCCTGCCACTGATTGACCCACACACCCGGCGCTTTTTGCCAGTAACTCCAGCACGCCGGGCGATTGCCACGCCGCGGCCGATGGTACTGGGCGCAAGGGCTCGGCGGCTCCTGGCTCAGCCAGTGTGGCCACTCCTGAGGCGCCAGTTGCATCGCCAATCCGATGCGTCGCGCCTCCATGCGCAGGGCCATGCGGCCGCTTTGGTGGCGCGACGGCCGCAACCATGCCAGTGGACTCAGTACCACCAACATGATTGACACCACTATCCAGACCGTCATATCTGTACTCCCGATTCTTGATGAGCGCATTGAGTCACTTTGAAAACAATGCGCTTGAAACCAGCCATACTTACCAATATTGCAACCCTCAGGAGGAGCACCTCATGCCCTACAACCACATTCTGGTCGCTGTAGATCTAACCGAAGAGTGCGATCCTGTAATCCACCGCGCTCGCGAACTGTCGGTGAGCAACGGGGCGAAGCTGTCCCTGGTGCACATTGTCGAGCCAATGGCCATGGCCTTTGGTGGTGACGTCCCCATGGACCTGTCACAACTGCAACAACAGCAGTTCGATCAGGCCAAAGAACGCCTGGACCGGCTGATCGTGAAGTATCCGGAACTCTCCAAAGAATACAGCCACCTGACCTACGGCCAGCCACGCCAGGAGATCCACCACCTGGCCAAGGAACAAACCTGCGACCTGATCGTGGTGGGCAGCCATGGCCGACACGGCCTGGCATTGCTGCTGGGCTCGACTGCCAATGACGTGCTGCATGGTGCGCCCTGTGATGTGCTCGCGGTGCGCCTGATCAAAAGTTAAACCACAGCTCCTGCAAAAAGCCCGGCGCTCATCACTGAACGCCGGGCTTTTTTATAGCAGGATCAATCAGGCATCCAGCTCGGCCCAGCGCTCGACCATTACGTCGAGTTCAGCCTGCAACTGCTCCAACTGAGCGATCACTGCAGCGGTCTCGGCAGCAGGACGCTGATAGAAACCGGCGTCGGCCATTTGCGCCTCAACGGTAACGATCTGCTGTTCCATGGCTTCGATCTGGCCCGGCAACATTTCCAGCTCACGCTGCAACTTGTAGCTGAGCTTCTTCTTCGCCACCGGCACTTCGACGACAGCAGCAACTGGCGCAGCTTCGGCCGTCACGACCGCAGAGGTCAGGTCGGCTTTGCCGGACTTGCTCTCGGTCACGCCCAACAGGCGCGGCGAGCCGCCCTGACGCAGCCAGTCCTGATAACCACCGACGTATTCGCGAACCTTGCCTTCACCTTCGAAGACCAGGGTGCTGGTGACCACGTTGTCGAGGAATGCCCGGTCGTGGCTGACCATCAGCACGGTGCCGTTGAAGGTCAGCAGGACCTCTTCCAGCAACTCGAGGGTTTCGACGTCGAGGTCGTTGGTCGGTTCGTCGAGGACCAGCAGGTTCGCCGGTTTGCTGAACAGTTTCGCCAACAACAGACGCGCACGTTCACCACCTGACAGCGCCTTGACCGGCGTGCGGGCACGCTGCGGGCTGAACAGGAAATCGCCGAGGTAGCTCAGCACGTGACGGCTCTGACCATCGATATCGATGAAGTCGCGACCTTCCGCAACGTTGTCAATTACGGTCTTTTCCAGGTCCAGCTGATGGCGCAACTGGTCGAAGTAAGCCACGTCGATACGCGTCCCCTCTTCCACTGTGCCGCTGGTTGGCTGCAGACCGCTGAGCATCAGCTTCAGCAGTGTGGTTTTGCCGGTACCGTTGGCGCCCAGCAGACCAATACGGTCGCCGCGCGTCAGGACCATCGAGAAATCCTTGATCAGGAACGGGCCGCCCGGGTGAGCGAAGCTCACGTTCTCGAGGACCATCACCTGCTTGCCGGACTTGTCAGCGGTGTCCAGCTGAATGTTGGCCTTGCCGGTGCGCTCGCGACGTTCGCTGCGCTCGACGCGCAACGCTTTCAGTGCGCGCACGCGGCCTTCGTTACGGGTGCGGCGCGCCTTGATGCCCTGACGGATCCAGACTTCTTCCTGGGCCAGTTTTTTGTCGAACAGTGCGTTGGCGGTTTCTTCAGCGGCCAGCGAGGCTTCTTTGTGCACGAGGAAGCTGGCGTAGTCGCCGTTCCAGTCAATCAGGCCGCCGCGATCCAGTTCCAGGATGCGGGTGGCGAGGTTTTGCAGGAATGAGCGGTCGTGCGTGATGAACAGCACGGCGCCCTGGAAATCCTTCAGCGCTTCTTCGAGCCAGGCAATTGCACCGATGTCCAGGTGGTTGGTCGGCTCGTCGAGCAGCAACAGATCGGGTTCGGACACCAGAGCCTGAGCCAGCAGGACGCGACGACGCCAGCCGCCGGACAATTCGGCGAGGGTCTTGTCGGCCGGCAACTGCAGACGGCTCAAGGTGCTGTCGACCAGTTGCTGCAAACGCCAGCCATCGCGGGCTTCGAGGTCGTGCTGGACGTGCATCAGTTTGTCCAGGTCGGCGTCGGTGACGATGTTCTGGCTGAGGTGGTGATACTGCGCGAGTAGCTCGCCGACACCGTCCAGGCCTTCGGCCACCACGTCGAACACGGTCCGCTCGTCGGCTACCGGCAATTCTTGCGGCAATTCGCCAATCTTGAGGCCAGGTGCGCGCCAAACGGAGCCTTCGTCAGGCTTCTGGTCGCCCTTGACGAGCTTCATCATGCTGGACTTGCCAGTGCCATTGCGGCCGATGATGCACACCCGCTCACCACGGGCGATCTGCCAGGACACCTTGTCCAACAACGGCATAGCGCCGAAAGCAAGGGACACATCGCTGAATTTGAGCAGGGTCATGAGCTTCTCCAAAAACCGGGCGCGCATTCTACCTGACTTGAGGCTTCAGAAGGCCGGCAATTTCACCTTCGCGACACTCTGCATGACAAATGTTGCGAACTGATGCTGACAGGCCGGCAAAGCTTTCGCCCGCTGCTGGCAAAAGGCTAAGCTACAGACAATTCAGTGCAGGCCATGCCCGCACTTGTCATGATTTCTCTGCCCGGACGTCTCATGCGCAGTCGCCTTTTCAGTCTTTTATCCTGTTTTCTTTTGTCTGCCACTGCCGTTCAAACCGCCCAGGCAGTGGACCTGTCCACCCAGCGTCAGTATTACGATGAAGCCAAGCGTGCCCTCGCCAAAGGGGATACCGGTCCTTATTTCCGCTACAGCCAGGCCCTCAGCGATTACCCGCTGGAGCCGTACCTGGCGTATGACGAACTGACCGCCCGCCTTAAAACCGCGAGCAATGCCGAAATCGAGAAATTCCTCGCCGAGCACGGTGACCTGCCCCAGGCCAACTGGATGAAGTTGCGCTGGTTGCGTTGGTTGGCCGAACGCGGCGACTGGGCGACCTTCGTCAGGTACTACGACCCCAAGCTCAATTTCACCGAACTGGACTGCCTGAACGCGCAGTATCAGATCGGGCATAACCAGAAAGCCGAAGGTTACGCCAACGCCAATAGACTCTGGCTGACCGGCAAATCCCAACCCGCCGCGTGCGATGCGCTGTTCGGGCAATGGGCTGCCGAAGGCCAGTTGACCGAGCAAAAACGCTGGGAGCGCACCAAACTTGCCGCCCAGGCGCGTAACTATCCGCTGGCCAACAGCCTGGTCAACGGCCTGACCACCCTCGCCCCTCGTGGTCGTTTGCTGATTGATGTGGCGCAAAAACCCGAACTGCTCAACCAGCCGTCGCGCTTCACCCCGGCCGATGAGCCGATGTCTGACGTGGTCAGCCTTGGCCTGCGCCGCTTGGCCAAGCAAGACCCGGACAAGGCCATGGAGCTGCTCGACGGTTACGCCAGCAGCATGCACTTCTCCCGTGATGAGAAAGTGGCCATCGCCCGTGAAATCGGCTTGACCCTCGCACGACGTTTCGACAGCCGCGCGCTGGACGTGATGACCAAGTACGACCCGGAATTGCGAGACAACACGGTTTCCGAATGGCGCCTGCGTCTGCTGCTGCGCCTGGCCCGCTGGGACGACGCCTATCAACTGACTCGCCGCTTGCCGCAGGATCTGGCAACCACCAACCGCTGGCGCTATTGGCAAGCCCGAAGTCTGGAACTGGCGCAACCGCAGAACCCGGAAGCGCAGACGCTGTATAAGGGCCTCGCCCGCGAGCGTGATTTCTACGGTTTCCTTGCCGCTGATCGCTCGCAGTTACCCTATTCGCTGGTCAACAAACCACTGGTGCTGAGCCAGGCACTGATCAACAAGGTGCGCAATACACCGGGCGTGCGTCGGGCGCTTGAGTTTCACGCTCGTGGACAGATCGTCGACGGTCGCCGTGAGTGGTACCACGTCAGCCGCCACTTCAGTCGGGACGAAATGGTTGCCCAGGCGAAACTGGCCTACGACCTGAAATGGTATTTCCCGGCAATCCGCACCATCAGTCAGGCGCAGTACTGGGACGACCTGGACATCCGCTTCCCGATGGCCCACCGCGAAACAATGGTGCGTGAAGCCAAGGTTCGCGGCCTGCACTCGAGCTGGGTGTTCGCTATCACCCGCCAGGAAAGTGCTTTCATGGACGACGCCCGCTCCGGCGTCGGCGCCAGCGGCCTGATGCAACTGATGCCCGGCACCGCCAAGGAAACCGCGCGCAAGTTCAGCATCCCGCTGGCCTCGCCGCAGCAAGTGCTGGACCCGGACAAGAACATCCAGCTCGGCGCCGCTTACCTGAGCCAGGTCCACAGCCAGTTCAACGGCAACCGCGTCCTCGCCTCCGCCGCCTATAACGCCGGCCCGGGTCGCGTACGTCAGTGGCTGCGCGGCGCGGACCACCTGAGCTTTGACGTCTGGGTGGAAAGCATTCCGTTCGACGAAACCCGCCAGTACGTACAAAACGTGCTGTCGTACTCGGTGATCTATGGCCAGAAGCTCAACTCACCGCAACCGCTGGTGGATTGGCATGAGCGTTACTTTGACGATCAATGAGCCTGCTTTGAAGCACTGACAAAAATACCCGCATCGATTGATGCGGGCATTTTTTTGGGCTCTACCGGGTCGGTTACTTAGTCGGTTACCGGGTCGGTGAGAGCGCTGTGCCCATCACTGAACTGCAACGCCGCCAACCGCGCATACAGCGCGTTACTCGCAATCAACTCCTGATGAGTCCCCACCGCCACCAGTTTCCCTTGGTCCATCACCGCGATCCTGTCAGCGTTTTTCACCGTGGCCAGTCGGTGGGCGATGACCAGGGTGGTGCGGTTTTTCATCAGGCTCGGCAGGGCTTGCTGGATCAGGTGTTCGCTCTGGGCGTCGAGGGCGCTGGTGGCTTCGTCCAGCAGCAGTATCGGCGCGTCCACCAGTAGCGCCCGGGCGATGGCCAGGCGTTGACGTTGGCCGCCGGACAAACCGAGGCCACCGTCACCAAGGTGGGTCTGGTAGCCGTTGGGCATTTGTTCGATGAAGTCGTGGGCGTAAGCGATTTTCGCCGCTTCCTGAACCTGGGCCAGGGTTGCCGTCGGGTTGCCGTAGCGGATGTTCTCTTCGATGCTGCCAAAGAACAGCGCCGGGGATTGCGAGACCAGGGCGAAGCAGCGGCGCAGGTCCAATGGATCGAGTTGAGTCAGCGGCACGCCATCGAGCAGGATGCGTCCTTCGGCCGGGTCGTAAAAGCGCAGCAGTAAGTCATACACCGTCGACTTGCCGGCACCGGAGGGCCCGACCAACGCGAGGGTTTCACCAGCATTGATCGTCAGATTCAAACCGTCGACTGCATAGCTTTCAGGACGCGACGGGTAGGAAAAGCGCACGTCTTGCAGCACCAGGTCACCCTTCACCCGTTCGGGCAAGGTCACCAGGCCAGTGGTCGGTGGCTGGATAATGTTCTCCGAGCGCAGCAACTCGGCTATCCGCTCGGCGGCGCCGGCGGCACGTTGCAGTTCGCCGATCACTTCGCTCAACGTGCCGAATGCGCTGCCGACGATCAGGCTGTAAAACACAAACGCCGCCAGCTCGCCCGCGGAAATCCGCCCGGCAATGACATCCATTCCGCCGACCCAGAGCATCACCCCGACCGCGCCAAGCACCAGCACGATCACCAGGGTAATCAGCCAGGCCCGCTGGAAAATCCGCTTGCGAGCGGTGTTGAAAGCCTCCTCCACGGTTGCGGCAAAGCGCTGCTCGTCCTGGACCTGATGGTTGTAGGCCTGCACGGTTTTGATCTGGCCCAGGGTTTCGGAAACATAGCTGCCGATATCGGCAATCCGGTCCTGGCTCAGGCGTGACAGGCTACGCACCCGACGGCCGAAAATCAGGATCGGCGCGATCACCAACGGCAACGCGACCACCACGATGCTGGTGAGCTTGGGGTTGGTGATAAACAGCAGGACGATCCCGCCGATCACCATCAACAGATTGCGCAAAAACAGCGACAGAGACGAGCCGATCACCGATTGCAGCAGCGTGGTGTCAGCGGTTAACCGCGACTGGATCTCGGAGCTACGGTTGTCTTCGTAGAACCCTGGGTGCAGATAAATCAGATGATTGAACACCTGACGACGGATGTCCGCGACAACGCGTTCACCGATCCATGAGACCAGGTAAAAACGCGCGAAGGTGCCAATCGCCAGCCCCACCACCAGCAACATAAACAGACCGATGGACTGGTTGAGCAAATGCGGCGACTGGGTCATGAAACCCTGATCCACCAGCAGGCGAATCCCCTGCCCCATGGACAAGGTGATGCCAGCCGTGACGATCAATGCGAGCAAGGCACCGACGGCCGGCCAGCGATAAGGCGCGATGAAACGCAGGGCCAGGCGCATGGCGCGCCGTTGACGGGACGAGAGGATGGAGATCATTCGATGGCGCAACCAGTAGGGTTTGACGCGATCAAGCCTACACCGGTCGATGGGCTTGAACGCTGTAAATCATAATGAGTCAGGTTAAATATGACCGCAAAGCCTAGGCCCTAGACGGTATTGGTCTAAAGTCCGGGTGGCAGCACCGCGTTATTTCTGGTGGACTGATGTTGCCGCCCAGGAAAGATCGCAGGGAGTTGTCACAGCCCGGTCACTTGGCGGTTCTATAGTAAGCACACAACCTGATGAGGAGACAGGCCATGTCCTTGCAAAACAGCAGCGAAGACAAGATTGAAGTGATCCGCACACAGCCAGACCAGTCTCTGGGTTGCTCGATTATCGATAAGGATGGGCGCGAAGTACCGATCACTGAAGGCATGATCCAGGACGCTTGCCGCGAACTGGAAAAGCGATTGGTCAAGCCTGCCGAACAAAAGTGATATAGCCACCGTCTTCTTGACCCGGCCTCTGATGGCCGGGTTTTTTATGGATGATTATCCAGATATCGCGATAGGGCCGAATCGGTTTCTAGACAGCCGTTGCGCCAAGTGCCAACACGATCTGCTGCAATACCGGCGAATCCCCATCGATCCGTACCGCTAACCCATCAATCTCACGCCGCAGCGGATAATGCTTGCGCAGTGAATCAAATGCCGCACGCTGCTCATTCACATTGCCGACAAGGCTGCGACGGAAATCCGCATCGTCGCGGCGCGGGTCGTACACGCCACGGCACAACATGGCCAGCGACCAGGCCGGATCGCTGTTAGCGTTCAAGGTCACTTGCGACAACCAGGGTGCGGGCAGCAAATCGTTCAAGCTGATCTGGGCCGATTGCCCGAGAAAATCGCAATACGCCTGATAAATCTGTGCGGTGCCACGCTGTCTGCCGTCGAGGCTGTAACCGGCAATGTGCGGCGTCGCCAGCACGCAGAGTTCGGCCAGTGCCACATCGACCTCAGGCTCGCCTTCCCAGACGTCCAGCACTGCTTGCAGGTCTTCGCGTTGCAGCAGCACCTGGCGCAGCGCGGCGTTGTCGACCACCGGTCCACGACTGGCGTTGATCAGCCAGGTGCCGGACTTGAGCTGGTTCAAACGGTTTTTATCGAACAGATGCCAGGTGGACTGGGCGCCGTGTTTCTTCAACGGCGTGTGCAGGCTGATGACGTCGCACTGTTCGATGATCTGTTCGAGACTGACGTAATCGCCACCTTCTGCGGCTTGCCTTGGCGGATCGCAGACCAGCACCTTCCAGCCCAGACCTTGCAGAACCTTAACCAAGCGGCCGCCCACTTCACCGGCACCCACGACGCCGTAGGTGCGTTGAGTCAGGTCGACGCCTTCGATTTCGGCCAGGGTCAGCAGACTGCCGAGCACGTAGTCGACCACGCCTCGGGCGTTGCAGCCGGGCGCGCTGGACCAGGTGATGCCGGCCTGCTGAAAGTAATCCAGATCCAGGTGATCGGTACCGATGGTGCAGGTGCCGACAAAGCGTACCTTGCTGCCTTCGAGCAACGCACGGTTAACGTTGGTCACCGAGCGCACCAGCAGTACATCGGCCTGTTCGACGGTGGCGCGGTCAATGGAACGTCCCGGCACCCGGCGGATTTCACCGAAACCTTCGAAGAAGGCATCGAGCAGCGGGATATTTTCGTCGGCAACAATCAGCATGGCAGGCTCCTTTGAGGGATCGGCAGTGTAGGCGGAGATGACCGTAGTGGGCCAGCGGGCATTGCACAGCCCCTGTAGCAGCTGGCGAAGCCTGCGTTCGGCTGCGTAGCAGTCGCGAGACCTGAACGCGCGGCATTCCTGAATCACCGCATAATCCGATTTCACGACTGCTACGCAGCCGAACGCAGGCTTCGCCAGCTGCTACAGGGACCGCGTTGTCGCAACGTCCGGACGTCGATTACAAATCCGCAACACAGGACTTTTCCTGACCACTGCGTCAGGGCGTAGAATGCGCCGCCTTGCGCATCAACATCTTTGGACGTTTCGCCCTTGAATTCCGTGACTGACCGCCCCGCCGCTATTTCCCTCACCCGTCCGGCCCGGGTTCGCCTGGAGCTGAAAAACCTGCTCGGCCTGGCCTTGCCGATCATGATCGCGCAACTGGCGACCACCGCGATGGGCTTCGTCGATGCGGTGATGGCGGGCCGGGTCGGGCCACGGGATCTGGCGGCGGTGGCGCTGGGCAACTCGATTTGGGTGCCGGTGTTTCTGTTGATGACCGGCACGCTGCTGGCTACTACCCCGAAAGTCGCCCAGCGTTTCGGCGCCGGCACCCACAGCGAGATCGGCCCGATCGTGCGCCAGGCACTGTGGCTGGCATTGGTGGTGGGCTTGATGGCGACCGGCATGCTGTTCAGCGCCGAACCGATTCTGCACATCATGAAGGTCGACCCCGAGTTGATCGGCCCGTGCATGCAGTACCTGCATGGCATCGCCAGTGGGTTGCCCGCCGTCGCGTTCTACCATGTGCTGCGCTGTTTCAGTGACGGCCTGGGGCGCACACGTCCGGCCATGGTGCTGGGTCTGTGCGGACTGGCATTGAACATTCCGCTGAACTACGTCTTCATCTATGGCCACTTTGGTGTGCCGGCCATGGGCGGTGTAGGTTGCGGCTGGGCCACGGCGATCGTGATGTGGGTGATGGCCCTGGGCATGGCCGGGTGGGAGCGCTGGGCACCGGCGTATCAGTCGAGTGAGTTGTTCAGCCGTTTCGACTGGCCGCAGTGGTCGGTGATCAAACGCCTGCTGGGCATCGGCCTGCCGATCGGCATCGCGGTGTTCGCCGAGTCGAGCATCTTCGCGGTGATTGCGCTGCTGATCGGCAGCCTCGGCGCGACGGTAGTAGCCGGGCACCAGATCGCGCTGAACTTCAGCTCGCTGGTGTTCATGATCCCCTACTCCCTCGGCATGGCCGTGACCGTGCGGGTCGGCCAGGCGCTCGGCCGTCAGGAACCGCGAGAAGCCCGTTTCGCTGCCGGTGTCGGCATGGGCACGGCGCTGGCCTATGCGTGTATTTCCGCGAGCATGATGCTGTTGCTGCGTGAACACATCGCAACGATCTATACCGCCGACCCGACGGTGATTCATGTCGCGGCAATGCTGATTGTGTATTCGGCGCTGTTCCAGTTTTCCGATGCGATCCAGGTGACGGCTGCCGGCGCGTTGCGCGGCTATCAGGACACTCGGGTGACGATGATCCTGACGCTGTTCGCTTACTGGGGGATTGGGTTGCCGGTGGGTTACGCGCTGGGCCTGACCGATTGGTTCGGTGCACCGAGCGGCCCGAGCGGGCTGTGGCAGGGTTTGATCGTGGGCTTGAGTTGTGCGGCGCTGATGCTGTCGATCCGCCTGACGCGCAGTGCACGCAAGCGGATCCGCATCAGTCAGTCGGCGGGTTAAGCGAGTTTCTTGCGGATCCAGTAGAGGTAGGTGCCTGCCACTTCGTGCTGCGCGACCAGTTCGTGGTCGAGAAACACGCAGAATTTGGGAATGTCGCGACGGGTCGACGGGTCGGTGGCGATCACCTTGAGCAGGCCGCCGGGCACCAGGTCACGAATGTGCTGGTGCAGCATCATCACCGGTTCCGGGCAGTTGAGGCCGGTGGCGTCGAGGGTGCCGTCAACCGGCGTATCAATCATTTCACTCATGATTCACTCCTGAAACTTGCCGGCATTGTCGCGCATTGCCGGGTTTAACGTCATCTGTCGTCTATCGCCCTGTAGGAGCGAGGCTTGCCCGCGAAAGGCGCAGCGCGGTGTATCTGTAGAACCGCAGCGCGGCCTTCGCGGGCAAGCCTCGCTCCTACAGGGTTCCAGCGCGCATTTGCGTGTCGGTTAATGTCGGGCTCAGCGGGACTTGGGTTTCTTTACGTCGATCCGGCGTAGGTGGCAGGTCACTTCTTCACGGTCGTGATACAGCTGCTTGCAGCCGATCTCGACCCGAATGCCGCGCTCCTTGAACCCGTCGGCAATGCGTTCCAGCAAGCGCTTCACTTCGGCGTAACGCTGTTTCATCGGCAGTTTGAGGTTGACCACCGCTTCGCGGCAATGCCCCTCGCCAATCCACTCTTCCAGCATCGCGGCGTTGCGCGCCGGTTTCTCGACGATGTCGCAGACCATCCAGTCCACCGGTTGCTTGGGCTTGAAGGTGAAACCGTCGGCCATCAAGTGTTGCACCAGACCGGTGTCCATCAGGCTTTCAGCCATCGGGCCGTTGTCGATCGCGGTGACCAGCATGCCGCGGTTGACCAGTTGCCAGGTCCAGCCGCCGGGTGCGGCACCGAGGTCGACGCCGGTCATGTCGCTGTGCAGACGCTCATCCCACTGATCGCGAGGGATGAAGTGGTGCCACGCCTCTTCCAGTTTCAGCGTCGAACGGCTCGGCGCTTCACGCGGAAACTTCAGCCGCGGAATGCCCATCGGCCACATCGCCGAGTTGTTCGACTCGGCCAGCCCCATGAACACTTCGCGGCCACTTTTGAAGGTCAGCAGCAGACGCGGTTTGTGGGCATCTTCAACCAGTTTGCCAGCGGCCATCAGCGCCTTGCGCAGGTGCCCTTCGAACTTCTTGCAGAAATTCGACAATTCCTTGCCATCGTTGGTGTCGACCATTTCCAGCCACAGGCTGCCGCACAGCGGGAAGTCCGCCATGTGCGCGAGGATCACACTGATGCGGTCGGTTTCCGGCAGATCGATGAAGATCCCGCGAGCCCACTGGCGCGGGAAGATCAGATCGGCGAAACGCTGACCACGCATCAGGCGCTCGGCGCCGTCTTCTTCGGTGCAGATGAATTCGGCGCAGGCGCTGGCGTTCTTGGCCTTGGCATAACCGGCCACGTTCAGCCGCGCGGCGTGTTCGGAAATCTCGGAGCAGACTTCGCTTTCGAAGCCCGGCCGGCAATGCATAAAGAGGGTGTTCATTCTTACTCCTGGGCAGATGGCGAGAAATTCAACCACTGCGCGATGCCCAGACTTGCGTTGAAGCAAAGCCTGTCACGAAAACGGGCGCATGATAGCTGAGTTCGGAACCTTGGACTCAGCCATAGAGTCCAGTTATTAGCCTTAAGCACCAAACAGGACTAGGTTTAAACCTCTGTTCGTTCCCTCAGTCCGTAGCCGTGCGGACTCAAAGGAGTCATTTCAATGCCGTCCCTCGATAGCCTGAAAACCCTTAAAACCTTACAAGTTGACGACAAGACCTATCACTATTTCAGCTTGCCGGATGCCGCCAAAAGCCTGGGCGACCTGGACAAGCTGCCAATGTCGTTGAAAGTGCTGCTGGAAAACCTGCTGCGCTGGGAAGATGAAAAAACCGTCACCGGCGCCGACCTCAGGGCGATTGCCGCGTGGCTCAAGGAACGTCGCTCCGACCGTGAAATTCAATACCGTCCCGCGCGGGTACTAATGCAGGACTTTACCGGCGTTCCTGCCGTGGTCGATCTGGCCGCCATGCGTGCCGCGATGGCGAAGGCCGGCGGCGACCCGCAGCGAATCAACCCGCTCTCCCCCGTGGATCTGGTGATCGACCACTCGGTGATGGTCGACAAATTCGCCAGCGCCAGCGCCTTCGAACAGAACGTCGACATCGAAATGCAGCGCAACGGTGAACGTTATGCATTCCTGCGCTGGGGCCAAAGCGCCTTCGACAACTTCAGCGTGGTGCCGCCGGGCACCGGCATCTGCCACCAGGTGAATCTGGAATACCTGGGGCGCACGGTCTGGACCAAGGACGAGGACGGCCGCACCTATGCCTTCCCCGACACCCTGGTCGGCACCGACTCCCACACCACCATGATCAACGGCCTCGGCGTACTCGGCTGGGGCGTCGGCGGGATCGAAGCGGAAGCGGCGATGCTGGGCCAACCGGTGTCGATGCTGATCCCGGAAGTGATCGGCTTCAAACTCACCGGCAAGCTCAAGGAAGGCATCACCGCCACCGACCTGGTGCTGACCGTCACCCAAATGCTGCGCAAGAAAGGCGTGGTCGGCAAATTCGTCGAGTTCTACGGTGACGGCCTCGCCGATCTGCCGCTGGCCGACCGCGCGACCATCGCCAACATGGCCCCGGAGTACGGTGCCACCTGCGGCTTTTTCCCGGTGGATGACATCACCCTGGAATACCTGCGTTTATCCGGTCGCACCCGCGAGACCGTGAAACTGGTCGAGGCCTACTGCAAAGCCCAGGGCCTGTGGCGCCTGCCGGGTCAGGAACCGGTGTTCACCGACAGCCTGGCGCTGGACATGGGTAGCGTCGAAGCCAGCCTTGCCGGGCCGAAACGCCCACAGGACCGGGTATCACTACCGAATGTCGCGCAAGCGTTCAGTGACTTCGTCGACCTGCAATTCAAACCCACCAGCAAGGAAGTCGGTCGACTTGAAAGTGAAGGCGGCGGTGGCGTCGCGGTGGGCAATGCCGATCTGGCCGGTGAAGCCGACTACGAATACGACGGTCAGGTGTATCGATTGAAAAACGGCGCAGTGGTGATTGCCGCGATCACCTCCTGCACCAACACCTCCAACCCGAGCGTGATGATGGCCGCCGGCCTGGTGGCGAAGAAAGCCGTGGAAAAAGGCCTCAAGCGCAAACCGTGGGTCAAGAGTTCGCTGGCCCCAGGCTCGAAAGTGGTCACCGACTACTACAAGGCTGCCGGCCTGACCCAGTACCTTGATGAACTGGGTTTTGCCCTGGTCGGCTACGGCTGCACCACCTGCATCGGCAACTCCGGGCCATTGGCGGAGCCGATCGAAAAAGCCATTCAGGCCGCCGACCTGACCGTCGCCTCGGTGCTGTCGGGCAACCGCAACTTCGAAGGTCGCGTGCATCCCCTGGTGAAAACCAACTGGCTGGCCTCCCCACCGCTGGTCGTCGCCTATGCGCTGGCCGGCACGGTGCGCATCGACATCAGCAGCGAGCCTTTAGGTACCGACAAGGATGGCAATCTGGTGTATCTGCGGGACATCTGGCCAAGCACCAAAGAGATTGCCGACGCGGTGAACCAGGTCAACACCGCGATGTTCCACAAGGAATACGCCGAAGTGTTTGCCGGCGATGAACAATGGCAGGCGATTGAAGTGCCGCAAGCGGCGACGTATGTCTGGCAGGACGATTCGACGTACATCCAGCATCCACCGTTCTTCGATGACATCGGCGGGCCGCCGCCGGTGGTCAAGGACGTCAGCGGTGCCAGAGTCCTCGCACTGCTGGGTGATTCGGTGACCACCGATCACATCTCTCCGGCCGGCAACATCAAGGCCGACAGTCCGGCAGGCCATTACCTGCGCGAGAAAGGTGTGGAACCACGGGACTTCAACTCCTACGGCTCGCGGCGCGGCAACCACGAAGTGATGATGCGCGGCACCTTTGCCAACATCCGCATTCGTAACGAGATGCTCAGCGGTGAAGAAGGCGGCAATACGATTTACATTCCCACCGGGGAGAGGATGCCGATCTACGATGCGGCGATGCGTTATCAAGCCTCGGGCACGCCTCTGGTGGTGATTGCCGGGCAAGAATACGGCACCGGCTCGAGTCGCGACTGGGCGGCCAAGGGCACCAATCTGCTGGGGGTCAAAGCCGTTATCGCCGAAAGTTTCGAACGGATTCACCGCTCCAACCTGGTGGGCATGGGCGTGTTGCCGTTGCAGTTCAAGCTGGATCAGAACCGCAAGAGCCTGAACCTGACCGGCAAGGAGACGCTGGATATTCTGGGTTTGACCGGCGTCGAGCTGACGCCGCGGATGAACCTCACGCTGGTGATCACCCGTGAAGACGGCAGCCGCGAGAAAGTCGAGGTGTTGTGCCGGATCGATACCCTGAATGAGGTGGAGTACTTCAAATCGGGGGGGATTTTGCATTACGTGTTGCGACAGTTGATTGCCTCGTAACAGACTGCTGACACAGACACCGCCTTCGGGCGGTGTTTTTGTTTGGGCCGCGTACGTCCCTATAATCCCGTACTGCTTTGGCATTGATTACAAATATTTGCCCAACACAAAACCACTGTGGGAGCGAGCTTGCTCGCGATAGCGGAGTGTCAGGCAACATTGATGTTGGATATGACAGCCCCATCGCGAGCAAGCTCGCTCCCACATTGACCGAGTCGCCCTGCAAATTTTCGAACACAAGGACTTCACATGCTTGCTCTGCCATGGAACTACCTGGCCCTACTCTCCCTCGGCTATGGTCTGGCACTGATCTACGGTCACCTCGGCTGGCTGGCCCTAATCTCCGTCGCATTGTTGCTGGCCACAGGTTTCGCCGTCCGCCAACAAAAGCTCCCCATCGCGCGCTACCTCGGTCATGGGGTGTTCTTAGTCCTGGTTTTGGCACTGGCGATGCACTGGCTTCCCGGTTTCTACAACGGCCGTGGTTTCGCCCCTCAGAGATTCACCGACGATGCCGTGCCGTTTTTCATGTACCTGAATCAGGACAAACCCCTGATCGGGTTCTGGCTTTTGCTGGCTTGCCCATGGATTGTCGGCCGGCATTCGCTGCGCCTTTCCCTCTATGCCACCGCGCTGGGGCTGACGTTGAGTGCCGTGCTGGCCTTGGGTGGCGCGCTGTTACTGGGCGTGATCAGTTGGGCCCCGAAGTGGCCCGATCAAGGCTGGATATGGACGCTGAACAACCTGCTGCTGGTGACGCTGGTCGAGGAAGCGCTCTTCCGCGGCTACATTCAGGGCGGTCTGACCCGGCATTTCAAAAACCTGACCTACGGTGAAAACCTCGCCCTGCTCCTCGCCTCGCTGCTGTTTGGCCTGGTGCATGTGGGCGCCGGCTGGCAATGGGTGTTGCTGGCGAGCCTAGCGGGTGTCGGCTATGGTCTGGTCTACCGTTTTGGTGGCTTGGGTGCGGCCATCGCCACCCATTTCGGCCTGAATCTGCTGCATTTCGGCCTGTTCACTTATCCGATGCTCGCCGGCTGACGCAAGGGTGGTTTTGCGACGCACCACTGATTACTGAAAAATAATCTCAATAAATGGCTGACGATGCCGACAACCCGTCAAAGCCTTGCGGATTGAAAAAGCCATGCGTAACAACCAGCCTATTACACAACGCGAACGGACCTTCCCGGCTCAGCAACGGTTGATTTCCACCACCGATGCCAAGGGCGTGATCACCTACTGCAACGACGCCTTCGTTGAAATCAGTGGGTTCTCTCGAGAGGAACTGATCCGTGCACCGCACAACCTGGTCCGTCACCCTGACGTCCCTGCCGCGGTGTTCGCGCACATGTGGGGCACACTGAAACAAGGCTTGCCATGGATGGGCATTGTCAAGAATCGCTGCAAGACCGGTGATCACTACTGGGTTAACGCCTATGTCACGCCGGTTTTCGAAGGCAATCAGGTGGTCGGTTACGAATCGGTGCGGGTCAAACCCACCGCCGAGCAGATCCGCCGTGCCGAAGCGCTCTATCAACGCATCAACCAGGGCAAGTCGGCGATTCCTTCGACGGACAAATGGCTGCCGGTGCTGCAGGACTGGCTGCCATTCATTCTCGTCAGCCAGCTGAGCTTCATGATCGGTGCGTCGCTCAATTCCCAATGGGGTTTTGCGTTGGCCGCCGGCCTGTCGGTGCCATTGGGCCTGTTGGGGCTGAGCTGGCAACAGCGTGGTCTCAAGCGTCTGCTGCACCTGGCCGGGCAGACCACTTCCGACCCGCTGATCGCGCAGATGTACACCGACAGCCGCGGCGCCCAGGCGCGTCTGGAGATGTCGATCCTCAGCCAGGAAGCCCGCCTGAAAACCTGCCTGACCCGCCTGCAGGACACCGCCGAGCACCTGAGCGACCAAGCGAAACAGTCCGACACCCTGGCGCATAGCAGCTCCACTGGTCTGGAACGCCAACGTGTCGAAACCGAGCAAGTGGCCACCGCTGTCAATCAGATGGCCGCCACCACTCAGGAAGTCGCCAGCCACGTGCAGCGCACGGCCGATGCAACTCAGGAAGCCAATCGCCTGACCGGTCGCGGCCGCGACATCGCTGGGGAAACCCGCGAAGCCATCCAGCGCCTGTCGGTGGTGGTCGGTGAAACCGGCCTGACCGTGACTCAACTGGCCAAGGACAGCGACGAAATCGGTGGCGTGGTCGATGTGATCAAAGGCATCGCTGACCAGACCAACTTGCTGGCGTTGAACGCGGCAATCGAAGCCGCTCGTGCCGGCGAGATGGGGCGTGGCTTTGCGGTGGTGGCTGACGAAGTCCGTCAACTGGCGCAACGCACCAGCGAATCCACCGGGCAGATCCACGCGTTGATCGCCAAGCTCCAGCAAACCGCCAGCACAGCGGTGCAAACCATGGAAGCCGGGCATCGCCAGGCCGAAGAAGGTGTGGCGCGGGTACTGGAAGCGGACCAGGCACTGGTGGGGATCAGTGAAGCGGTGGCCAACATTACCGACATGACCACCCAGATCGCTGCGGCGACTGAAGAGCAAAGTGCTGTCGCCGAAGAGATCAGCCGCAACATCAGCAACATCTCGCACCTGGCGGATCAGACGTCGGAACAGGCGCAACACTCGGCGTTGTTGAGTGAAGAACTGACGAAGACAGCGAATACTCAGTATTCGTTGGTGGAGCGGTTTAACCGCTGATTGTTGCTAGAAGCTGATACTCGGAGTGTGAGGGTGGATAGGGTTTGAGATTTGTATCGTCTTGAAAATCCAACCCAACCCTCTCCCCACAGGGGAGAGGGAGAAAGGGAGCCGATCCTTGTCGTTTCCGGAGCCTGAGTTCGACTCGATATTTCAGGTCGATGTAGCTCGAATAAACACATCGGTCAGTCCCCTCTCCCTACGGGCGGTCCGACGTTTCGGGAGGGTTAGGGTGAGGGCTGGCCCTGAAGGAACGCAGCCACTCGACTTGCCGTCACAGCCAAATGCTGCTCATGGCTAAACCCCGAAGCCTTCAACGGCTTCAAATCATGATCCCCCGCGACCAGCCAGAACACCTCGATACTCGGTGCCAACGTGTAAGCCTCGACCGCTTCACGATTGCCCAATGCATCCCGCTCGCCCTGAACAATCAAAGTCCGGGTCTTGAGCTCAGCCAAATGCTCGACCCGAGGTTTCTCCGGCTTCCCTACCGCATAAAACGGATACCCGAGGCACACCAACGCATCGGCCTCCAGTTCATCCGCCAAAAGACTGGCCATCCGCCCACCCATGGACTTGCCGCCGATAGCCAGACGCCCAGTGACATGGCGTCGCACCACCGCATACACCTCACGCCAGCACTCGAGCAGTTTCGGGGCCGGGTTCGGTGGACGCTTGCCACCATCGATGCGCCGTTGCGCCATGTACGGAAACTCGAAGCGCAGCACGTTGATCCCAGATGCAGCAAGGCGTGCAGCCATGTCGTTCATCCAGCCGCTGTCCATCGGCGCACCGGCGCCATGAGCCAGAATCAACGTCGCCGATGCCGGCGTTGAGGCGGCATTCCACAACCATCCGTGATCCCGCACACACCGCGCCCATTGATCCCCGTCAATACTGGCCTTGTGCTCTTTGTCCATGCTTGCCTCGCTTTTAGTCTGCCTATAACTCCAGGCGAAGGGAGCGTCTGCCATGCGGCTTACTCGCAAAGACAGGCCTTCACTTCGGCTGAACCGTGGATGGGGAACCATGAACACTTCTATCAGTACCGCCTACAACTACAAGGTGGTCCGCCAATTCGCCATTATGACGGTGGTGTGGGGCATCGTCGGCATGGGGCTCGGGGTTTTTCTCGCGGCTCAATTGGTCTGGCCCGAACTCAACTTCAATCTGCCGTGGACCAGTTTCGGGCGCCTGCGCCCGTTGCACACCAACGCAGTGATCTTCGCCTTCGGCGGTTGCGCCCTGTTCGCCAGTTCGTTCTATTCGGTGCAACGCACCTGCCAAACCCGATTGTTCGCGCCGAAAATCGCCGCGTTCTGCTTCTGGGGCTGGCAGCTTGTGATTCTCTTGGCCGCCATCAGCCTGCCGCTGGGTTACACCAGCTCCAAGGAATACGCCGAACTGGAATGGCCGATCGACATCCTGATCACCATCGTCTGGGTCGCTTACGCCGTGGTGTTCTTCGGCACGATCATGCAGCGCAAGACCAAGCACATCTACGTCGGCAACTGGTTCTTCGGTGGGTTCATCATCACCGTGGCGATTCTGCACATCGTCAACAACCTTGAGCTGCCGGTGAGTTTCACCAAGTCCTACTCGGTGTACGCCGGTGCGACCGATGCCATGGTGCAGTGGTGGTACGGGCACAACGCCGTCGGCTTTTTCCTCACCGCCGGCTTCCTCGGGATGATGTACTACTTCGTGCCGAAACAGGCCGAGCGTCCGGTGTATTCCTATCGCCTGTCGATCGTGCACTTCTGGGCGCTGATCACCCTGTACATCTGGGCCGGTCCGCACCACTTGCACTACACCGCGCTGCCGGACTGGGCACAGTCGCTGGGCATGGTGATGTCGCTGATCCTGCTGGCACCGAGCTGGGGCGGGATGATCAACGGGATGATGACGCTTTCGGGCGCCTGGCATAAGTTGCGCAGCGACCCGATCCTGCGCTTCCTCGTGGTCTCGCTGGCGTTCTACGGCATGTCGACCTTCGAAGGGCCGATGATGGCGATCAAAACGGTCAACGCCCTCTCCCACTACACCGACTGGACCATCGGCCACGTGCATGCCGGCGCCCTCGGTTGGGTAGCGATGATCTCCATTGGCGCGCTGTACCACATGATCCCGAAAATCTTCGGCCGCACGCAGATGCACAGCATCGGCCTGATCAACGCGCACTTCTGGCTCGCCACCATCGGCACCGTGCTGTACATCGCCTCGATGTGGGTCAACGGCATCGCCCAAGGCCTCATGTGGCGCGCTGTCAATGAAGACGGCACGCTGACCTACTCCTTCGTCGAAACCCTGGTGGCCAGCCACCCAGGCTTCGTCGTGCGCCTGGTAGGCGGTGCGATCTTCTTCAGCGGCATGTTGCTGATGGCCTACAACACCTGGCGCACCGTTCGGGCCTCGCAGCCTGCCGAAGTCGCCGCTGCTGCGCAGATCGCCTGAGGAGGCCGCCATGAAACACGAAACAATCGAGAAAAACGTCGGCCTGCTGATGCTGTTGATGGTGCTGGCCGTGAGCATTGGCGGTCTGACCCAGATCGTCCCGCTGTTCTTCCAGGACGTGACCAATAAACCGGTGGAAGGCATGAAGCCCTACACCGCGCTGCAACTGGAAGGTCGCGACATCTACATCCGCGAAGGCTGTGTCGGTTGCCATTCGCAGATGATCCGGCCGTTTCGCGCCGAGACCGAACGCTACGGCCACTACTCGGTGGCCGGTGAAAGCGTCTGGGATCACCCGTTCCTGTGGGGCTCGAAACGTACCGGCCCGGACCTGGCCCGGGTCGGCGGTCGCTACTCCGAAGACTGGCACCGCGCGCACTTGTACAACCCGCGCAACGTGGTGCCGGAATCGAAAATGCCCGGCTATCCGTGGCTGGTGGCCAATCAACTCGACAGCAGCCACACCGAAACCAAGATCAAGGCGATGCGCACCCTCGGCGTGCCGTACACCGACGACGACATCGCCGGCTCAGTCGCCTCGCTCAAGGGCAAGACCGAAATGGACGCCCTGGTCGCTTACCTGCAAGTGCTGGGCACGTCCATCAAGAGCAAGAGGTGAGCCATGCCCTTTGAAATATTAAGTGAAATGAGCAGTGGAATGATCCGCGGCCTGGGCACGGTCGTGGTGTTCGTGGCCTTCGTCGGCCTGACGCTGTGGGTGTTCAACGGCAAGCGCAATCCGGAATTCGCCGAAGCGCGTTTGCTGCCGTTCGCCGATGAACCGCTACCCGATGACGCCACCCAAGAACCTGAAACAAGGAGTACCCGGCCATGACCACCTTCTGGAGTACGTGGATCTGCGTACTGACCATCGGCAGCCTGATCGGCCTGACCTGGCTGCTGATCGGCACCCGCAAGGGCGAAACCAAGGGCAGCGTCGACCAGACCATGGGCCACAGCTTCGACGGCATCGAGGAGTACGACAACCCGCTGCCGCAGTGGTGGTTCATGCTGTTCGCCGGCACGCTGGTATTTGCCGTGGGCTATCTGGTGCTTTACCCCGGCCTGGGCAACTGGAAAGGCATCCTGCCGGGTTACGAGGACGGTTGGACCGGCGTCCACGAGTGGGAAAAGGAGATGAACAAGGCCGACGCGAAGTTCGGGCCGATCTTCGCCAAATTCGCGGCGATGCCCGTGGAAGAAGTGGCCCAGGACCCGCTAGCGTTGAAAATGGGCGGTCGCCTGTTTGCCTCCAATTGCGCGGTCTGCCACGGCTCGGATGCCAAGGGCGCCTTTGGCTTCCCCAACCTGGCAGACTCCAACTGGCGCTGGGGCGGCAACGCCGACACCATCAAAACCACGATCATGGGCGGTCGCATGGCCGCGATGCCGGCCTGGGGTGAGATCCTTGGTGATGCTGGCGTGAAAAACGTCGCGGCTTATGTGCGCCATGACCTGGCCGGCCTGCCGTTGCCTGCCGACAGCGGTACCGACCTGCACGCCGGACAGCAAGCGTTCAGCACGATGTGCGTAGCCTGTCATGGGGCAAACGGCCAGGGCACTGAAGCCATGGGTGCGCCGAATCTGACGCAACCGGCCGGTTTTATCTACGGAACAAGCCTGGCGCAACTGCAACAGACTATTCGTCATGGCCGCCAGGGCCATATGCCAGCGCAGAACGAACTGCTCGGCAACGACAAGGTGCAACTGCTGGCCGCTTACGTTTACAGCCTGTCTCATGGGCTGAGCACCGAGCGTTTGCAGGCTGAAGGCAAACACGAATAAATCTCGACCGCTCTGCTGCCGCATTCTCCCGGATGCGGCAGTTCCCTGCCCCTTTGCGACCAAGTGTCGCACCCCTCCGTTGGTCCTCCTTTCGGTTCCCCGGATTCGGGTCTAAGCTTCCCCCGATGCGGACTGGCATGAGCCGGTTCCAGGTCGACCCAACCCGATGTGTTCGACGAATCTGCTCGATGACAGGCCGCAAAGGCTGGTAGATACCGGCTGTCGTGCCAATTGCCATCTGTCACCCGATCGTTGTGTTTGAACACACCCCGTTACATCCGACCTGACCCCCTCACCATTTTCGTCTGCTGCGACATTTTGCCCTTGGGCAATTTTGTCCCTACGCGGCGCATGGAAAGGCCGCAGAATCAGCTTTTGAAAGCATTGACCCAGGTCATGGCGCGTTGCAATGACCCCCCGCTTTCTCCATACTTGCGGCCGATTTTTACTCCTAATAAAACACCCAAACCGTGGAACCTTAGAATGAGCACAGCAATCAGTCCGACTGCTTATAACTATAAGGTAGTCCGCCAGTTCGCCATCATGACGGTGGTCTGGGGGATCCTTGGCATGGGGCTTGGTGTCTTCATCGCCTCACAGCTTGTATGGCCGGAATTGAACTTCGGTCTGCCGTGGACGACTTTTGGACGCTTACGCCCGTTGCACACCAACCTGGTGATTTTCGCCTTCGGTGGTTGTGCTCTGTTTGCCACTTCTTATTACGTCGTGCAGCGAACCTGCCAAACGCGACTGATTTCCGACAGCCTCGCCGCCTTCACCTTCTGGGGTTGGCAAGCGGTGATCGTCGGCGCGATCGTTACCTTGCCGCTGGGTTACACCACCACCAAGGAATACGCGGAACTGGAATGGCCCCTGGCTATTTTGCTGGCCATCGTCTGGGTTACTTACGGTCTGGTGTTCTTCGGCACCATCACCAAGCGCAAGACCAAGCACATCTATGTGGGTAACTGGTTCTACGGTGCCTTCATCGTTGTGACGGCGATGCTGCACATCGTCAACCACGCGTCCCTGCCGGTCAGCTTCTTCAAGTCCTACTCGGCCTACGCCGGTGCGACTGATGCGATGATCCAGTGGTGGTATGGCCACAACGCGGTCGGTTTCTTCCTGACCACCGGCTTCCTGGGGATGATGTACTACTTCGTTCCGAAGCAGGCCGAGCGTCCGATCTACTCCTATCGTCTGTCGATCGTGCACTTCTGGGCGCTGATCACCCTGTACATCTGGGCCGGTCCGCACCACCTGCACTACACCGCTTTGCCGGACTGGGCTCAGTCGCTGGGCATGGCGATGTCGATCATCCTGCTGGCACCAAGCTGGGGCGGCATGATCAATGGCATGATGACCCTGTCGGGCGCCTGGCATAAGCTGCGCACCGACCCGATCCTGCGCTTCCTCGTTGTGTCCCTGGCCTTCTACGGCATGTCGACCTTCGAAGGCCCGATGATGGCCATCAAGACCGTCAACTCGCTGTCTCACTACACAGACTGGACCATCGGCCACGTACACGCCGGTGCCTTGGGCTGGGTAGCGATGATCTCGATCGGCGCCATCTACCACATGATCCCGAAACTGTTCGGTCGTGTGCAGATGCACAGCATCGGCCTGATCAACACGCACTTCTGGCTCGCGACCATCGGTACCGTTCTGTACATCGCTTCGATGTGGGTCAACGGCATCACCCAGGGTCTGATGTGGCGCGCAATCAACGACGACGGCACCCTCACCTACTCGTTCGTTGAAGCGTTGCAAGCCAGCCACCCTGGTTTCATCGTTCGCGCCCTCGGCGGTGCGTTCTTCGCCAGCGGCATGCTGTTCATGGCCTACAACGTATGGCGTACCGTACGTGCCTCGAACCCGGCAGAAGCCAAAGCTGCTGAACAGATTGCTGTAGTTGGAGCTCACTGATGAAGCATGAAGCAGTCGAGAAGAACATTGGCCTGCTGGCCTTCTTCATGGTTATC
The DNA here is from genome assembly GCF_050435365.1 of Pseudomonas sp. BT76 TE3572. Taxonomy (NCBI): domain Bacteria; kingdom Pseudomonadati; phylum Pseudomonadota; class Gammaproteobacteria; order Pseudomonadales; family Pseudomonadaceae; genus Pseudomonas; species Pseudomonas sp. BT76 TE3572. The sequence continues at coordinate 6,682,389 of NZ_JBNDKE010000001.1, read as the reverse complement.
GCCGTCAGCATCGGCGGCCTGACCCAGATCGTTCCGCTGTTTTTCCAGGACGTCACCAACAAGCCGGTCGAAGGCATGAAGCCTCGCACCGCCCTTGAACTGGAAGGCCGCGACATCTACATCGCCAACGGTTGTGTCGGCTGCCACTCGCAGATGATCCGCCCGTTCCGTGCTGAAACCGAACGTTACGGCCACTACTCGGTCGCCGGTGAAAGCGTCTGGGACCACCCGTTCCTGTGGGGTTCCAAGCGTACCGGTCCGGACCTGGCCCGTGTTGGCGGTCGTTATTCCGATGACTGGCAGCGTGCGCATTTGTACAACCCGCGCAACGTAGTGCCTGAGTCGAAAATGCCGGCCTACCCGTTCCTCGTGGAAAACAAGCTCGACGGCAAAGACACCGCCAAGAAAATGGAAGTCTTGCGCACGCTCGGCGTCCCTTACACCGACGAAGACATCGCCGGCGCCAAGGATGCTGTGAAGGGCAAAACCGAAATGGACGCGCTGGTGGCCTATCTGCAAGGCCTGGGCACCATCATCAAAAGCAAACGGTGATTTAGATGGATATCGGGATGATTCGTGGCCTGGGCACCGTTGTTGTGATGGTGGCCTTCATCGGTCTGGCGTTGTGGGTGTTCAGCCCCAAGCGCAAGTCGGAGTTTGAAGACGCGACCTTGCTGCCTTTCGCGGATGATCCCGAAGCCATCAAGCACGTCGAGCAAGCTTCTAGGAGTAACAAAGAATGACTACGTTCTGGAGTCTGTACGTCACAGTCCTCAGTCTCGGCACGATCTTCGCCCTGACCTGGCTGCTGCTGTCCACCCGCAAGGGCCAGCGCAGCGAAGCCACCGAAGAAACGGTTGGCCACTCCTTCGACGGGATCGAGGAGTACGACAACCCACTGCCAAAATGGTGGTTCATGTTGTTCGTGGGCACCATCATCTTCGCCTTGGGCTACCTGGTGCTGTACCCGGGTCTGGGCAACTGGAAAGGTTTGCTGCCAGGTTACAACTACTTGGATAACGAGAAGCAGACCGCGTTCGCCAACGGCCAGAGCGGCTGGACTGGCGTTCACGAGTGGGAAAAGGAAATGGCCAAGTCGGACGCCAAGTTCGGCCCGATCTTCGCCAAGTTCGCTTCCATGCCAATCGAAGAAGTCGCCAAGGACCCGCAAGCCCTGAAGATGGGTGGCCGCCTGTTCGCCTCCAACTGCTCGGTCTGCCACGGTTCCGATGCCAAGGGCGCCTATGGTTTCCCTAACCTGACCGACGCCGACTGGCGCTGGGGCGGCGAAGCGCAAACCATCAAGACCACCATCATGGGCGGTCGTCACGCTGTGATGCCGGCCTGGGCAGAAGTGATCGGCGAGCAAGGCGTTGCGAACGTTGCCGCGTTCGTACTGACCAACCTCGATGGCCGCAAACTGCCGGAAGGCACCAAGGCTGATCCGGTAGCCGGCCAGAAGCTGTTCGCCGCCAACTGCGCGGTGTGCCACGGTCCGGAAGGCAAAGGCACGCCAGCGATGGGCGCGCCTAACCTGACCCACCCGGCAGCGTTCATCTACGGTTCGAGCTTCGCTCAACTGCAGCAGACCATCCGTTACGGCCGTCAGGGCCAGATGCCTGCGCAAGAACAGCTGCAAGGCAACGACAAGGTTCACCTGCTGGCCGCTTACGTCTACAGCCTTTCTCACGGTGAGAAAGCGCCAGTGGCGGACGCCCAGTAAGGCCAACGCTTGAAGCAACAAAAAACGGCCCCGCCAATGTGAATTGGCGGGGCCGTTTTGGTTTCGGACGCTGATGGCCTGCGCTGCAGCGACCAACGGTAGCCCACTGCGCGCCCGCCGAGATTGCGCGTCAACCTGTCGAGTAGTAACGTTTCTACAATGTATTTTCAGGAGGGCATCCATGATGGCCATCACCACCATTTCCAGCCGTGAATTCAATCAGGACACAAGTAGTGCCAAAAAAGCCACGCGCCAGGGCCCGGTTATCATCACCGACCGTGGCAAGCCGGCTCACGTACTGCTAAGCATTGAGGACTACCAAAAACTGACCGGCATCAACGCCAGCATTGTCGACCTGTTGGTGATGCCAGAAGCGGCAGACATCGAGTTCGAAACCGAGCGTGCCGTGATCATTCATCGACCCGTGGACCTGTCCTGATGTTTCTACTCGACACCAACGTGATTTCTGAACTGCGCAAACCCCAGGCTGATGCAAACGTCGTCGCCTGGGCCAAAAGTGTTATCGCGCCACGTATGTTTATTTCGGCCATTACCTTGAAGGAACTGGAGACAGGGGTTCTTCGAATGGAGCGTCGTGATCCCGCTCAGGGGAAGGTATTACGAACCTGGCTGAAGCGACACGTCATACCGGCCTTCGACGCCAGAATCTTGCCGGTCGATGCCGCCGTGGCGCTACGGTGTGCCAGTTTGCATGTTCCGGACCGTGCCAACGAAGGCGACGCCCTGATCGCAGCGACCGCGCTGGTTCATGGCCTCACAGTCGTCACCCGCAACATCAGCGATTTTCAATCCAGCGGCGTTGCACTGATCAATCCATGGGACGAATGAGTTCGTCGCCCTCAAAAACCATCCATAATTCACAAGTCAATTGATTCAAGTCATTACACCGTCAGTTGAATTCCACCAACGTGACCAAAGGTCGCACCCTTGACCTAGAGCTACAGGCGTATCATTGCGCCACTGCAACACCTCTTTTTGACCGCGGTCGGCATGTACTGACCGAGGCATTTTTCCACTGCCGTGGGATGCAATGATGAGCAATCAGATTCCGGTACACGACGTCACCCCTGCCAAGAACGCGAACAACAGCGTCGACCTCTACGCCTCTCGAGAAAAAATCTACACCCGTGCCTTCACCGGCCTGTTCCGCAACCTGCGGATGATGGGCGGTGCCGGGCTGTTTCTGCTGTATTTCGGTACGGTCTGGCTGAGCTGGGGTGGCCATCAGGCCGTCTGGTGGAACCTGCCGGAACGTAAGTTCTTCATCTTTGGCGCAACCTTCTGGCCTCAGGACTTCATCCTGCTCTCGGGGATTCTGATCGTCAGTGCCTTCGGCCTGTTCTTCATTACCGTGTACGCCGGGCGGGTCTGGTGCGGCTATACCTGCCCACAGAGTGTCTGGACCTGGATTTTCATGTGGTGCGAAAAGGTCACCGAAGGCGACCGCAACCAGCGCATCAAGCTCGACAAAGCGCCGATGAGCGCCAACAAGTTCCTGCGTAAATTCAGCAAACACACGATGTGGCTGTTGATCGGCTTCGTGACCGGCATGACCTTCGTCGGTTACTTCTCGCCGATCCGCGAACTGACCATCGACTTTTTCACCGGCGAAGCCGATGGCTGGTCGTATTTCTGGGTCGGTTTCTTCACCCTCGCCACCTACGGCAATGCCGGTTGGTTGCGCGAGCAGGTGTGCATTTACATGTGCCCGTATGCGCGCTTCCAGAGCGTGATGTTCGACAAAGACACCCTGATCGTTTCCTACGACCCGCGCCGGGGTGAAAGCCGCGGCCCGCGCAAGAAAGGCGTCGACTACAAGGCCATGGGCCTGGGCGATTGCATCGACTGCACCATGTGCGTCCAGGTCTGCCCGACCGGCATCGACATCCGCGACGGCCTGCAAGTCGAATGCATCGGCTGTGCGGCCTGCATCGATGCCTGCGACAGCATCATGGACAAGATGGATTACCCGCGCGGCCTGATCAGCTACACCACCGAGCACAACCTGTCCGGGCAAAAAACCAATAAACTGCGCCCGCGCCTGATCGGCTATGCCACGGTGCTGCTGGCGATGATCGCTTTGCTGATGACCGCCTTCTTCATGCGTTCGCTGGTCGGTTTCGACGTCAGCAAGGACCGCGTGCTGTACCGCGAGAACGCCGAAGGCCGGATCGAAAACGTCTACAGCCTGAAGATCATGAACAAGGATCAGCGCGACCACACCTACGTGCTCGAAGCCGCTGGCCTGCCGGACCTCAAGCTGCAAGGCAAGCGCGAGATCAAGGTCGCCGCCGGGGAGATTTTCAGCCAGCCGGTCGAACTGTCCAGCGCACCGGAGAAACTGCCATCGAGCACCAACGAGGTGAAATTCATCCTCAAGGATGCCGATGACGACAGCGTCCACATTGAAGCCAAGAGCCGGTTCATCGGCCCACAAGTTCGTTGAGAGAAGTGATCATGCCCGCAGCAAATGCCGCAAGTCCCTGGTACAAGCACCTTTGGCCGTGGATCATCATCGCCATCCTGGCGTGTTCCGTGACCCTGACCTTGTCCATGGTGACGATCGCGGTGAACAACCCGGACAATTTGGTCAACGACAACTATTACGAGGCCGGCAAAGGCATCAACCGCTCCCTCGACCGTGAATTGCTGGCGCAGACCCTGCTGATGCGCGCCAGCGTTCATCTGGACGACGTGACCGGCGAAGTCGACCTGCGCCTGAGCGGCAACAGCCAACCTAAAACCCTGGAACTGAACCTGATCTCGCCGACCCAGCCGGAGAAGGATCGCAAGATCACCCTGGCACGCAGCGAAACCGAACAGGGCCGCTACATTGGCCAGTTGAACGACAAGGTCGACGGTCGCCGCTTTGTAGAGCTGCTGGGCGTACAGGACGACAAGACCTGGCGCATGTTCGAAGAAGAACAGGTCAGCCATGACAAGGATCTGCTGCTGGGTGATGAACCGCTGCAAGGCGCCGAAGACCTGAAGAAGTAAACACTGCGAATGCGATCAAATGTGGCGAGGGAGCTTGCTCCCGCTGGGACGCGAAGCGGCCCAAAAAACTGCAAGCCGGCTCTTTCAGTCATAGCGCGTTCGCAGATTTACGACTGCTTCGCAGCCGAGCGGGAGCAAGCTCCCTCGCCACAATGGTTTTCATGGCAACACACATGACCACTCCACTCCCCTGCTACCACTGCGCCCTGCCCGTCCCGGCCGGCAGCCGCTTCACCGCTGCCGTCCTCGGTGAAACCCGCGAGTTCTGCTGCCCGGGTTGTCAGGCCGTGGCCGAAGCCATTGTGGCCGGTGGACTGGAAACCTATTACCAGCATCGTAGCGAGTCATCGGCCAACCCCGAAGCCTTGCCGGTGCAGTTGGTGGACGAACTGGCGCTATACGACCGCGCCGACGTGCAAGCTCCCTTCGTTCGCCACGAAGGCGAACTCGCCGAAACCACCCTGTTGATGGAAGGCATCAGCTGCGCCGCCTGCGGCTGGCTGATCGAGAAACACCTGCGTGGCTTGCCCGCAGTGGCCGAAGCGCGCCTGAACCTGTCCAACCATCGCCTGCACGTGCGCTGGGCCGATGCGCAACTGCCGCTGAGCCAGGTACTCAGCGAATTGCGCCACATCGGTTACGCCGCGCACCCCTATCAGGCCGACCGCGCCAGCGAACAACTGGCCAGCGAAAACCGCCTGGCCCTGCGTCAACTCGGCGTGGCCGGGTTGCTGTGGTTCCAGGCGATGATGGCAACCATGGCCACCTGGCCGGAATTCAACATCGACCTCAGCCCCGAGCTGCACACCATCCTGCGTTGGGTCGCGCTATTTCTCACCACCCCGATCGTGTTCTACAGCTGCGCGCCGTTCTTCAAAGGCGCCATGCGTGACTTGCGCACCCGACACCTGACCATGGACGTCTCGGTGTCGCTGGCGATTGGCAGCGCCTACATCGCCGGGATCTGGACCTCGATCACCGGCGTTGGTGAACTGTATTTCGATGCGGTCGGCATGTTCGCGCTGTTCCTGTTGGCCGGGCGTTATCTCGAACGTCGCGCCCGCGAACGCACCGCTGCCGCCACCGCACAGCTTGTAAACCTGCTGCCCGCCTCGTGCCTGCGCCTGAGTGCCGACGGCCAGAGTGAGCGGATTCTGCTCAGTGAACTGCGTTTAGGCGATCAGGTGCTGGTGCATCCCGGCGCGATCCTCCCGGCCGACGGCAAGATCCTCGACGGCCAGTCGAGCATCGACGAATCCCTGCTCACCGGCGAATACCTGCCGCAACCGCGCACGCCGGGCGATGCCGTCACCGCTGGCACCCTGAACGTCGAAGGTGCGCTGACCGTGGAAGTCCTTGCCCTCGGCCAGGACACCCGACTGTCCGCCATCGTCCGCCTGCTGGACCGTGCTCAGGCCGAGAAGCCGCGACTGGCTGAAATTGCCGACCGCGCCGCGCAATGGTTCCTGCTGCTGTCGCTGATTGCCGCTGCCGTCATCGGCCTGATCTGGTGGGAACTGGATTCGTCGCGAGCCTTCTGGATTGTGTTGGCGATGCTCGTTGCGACGTGCCCGTGCGCCTTGTCGCTGGCCACGCCGACCGCCCTCACCGCCGCCACCGGTACGCTGCACAAACTCGGTTTGCTGCTGACGCGCGGTCATGTGCTGGAAGGCCTGAACCAGATCGATACGGTGATTTTCGACAAGACCGGCACACTGACTGAAGGTCGCCTGGCCTTGCGTTCGATTCGCCCACTCGGCGCGCTGAACAGCGATCAATGCCTGAGCCTCGCCGCCGCCCTGGAAAACCGTTCCGAACACCCGATCGCCCGCGCGTTTGGCCGGGCGCCGCTGGCCGCCGAAGAAGTCCACAGCACGCCGGGACTCGGCCTCGAAGGCTCGGTCGGCGAGCAACGCCTGCGTATCGGCCAACCGGGTTTTGTCTGTGAGCTCAGTGGCGCTGCCGTGCCATCGATGCCGGATGAAGCTGGCCAATGGCTGTTGCTCGGCGACAGTCAGGGACCGTTGGCATGGTTTGTTCTCGATGACCGTTTGCGTGCTGACGCCCCCGCCCTGCTCGCCGCCTGCAAGGCTCGCGGTTGGCGCACGCTGCTGCTGTCCGGCGACAGTTCGCCGATGGTCGCCAGTGTCGCGGCGGAACTGGGCATCGATGAAGCCCGTGGCGGTTTGCGCCCGGACGACAAATTGCAGGTCCTGCAACAGCTGCACAAGGAAGGCCGCAAGGTGTTGATGCTCGGTGACGGGGTCAACGACGTGCCCGTACTGGCCGCCGCCGACATCAGCGTGGCCATGGGGTCGGCCACCGATCTGGCGAAAACCAGTGCCGATGCAGTGCTGCTGTCGAACCGTCTCGATGCATTGGTGCAAGCCTTCAGCCTGGCTCGACGCACCCGCCGGGTAATCATTGAGAACCTGCTGTGGGCCGGGCTGTACAATGGCCTCATGTTGCCGTTCGCCGCCCTCGGCTGGATCACTCCGGTATGGGCCGCGGTCGGTATGTCCATCAGTTCGTTGACCGTGGTGCTGAACGCCCTGCGCCTGACTCGCATGCCCAACACGCCTGCGGTCAGCGCCACGCCAGAAACCCGTCCGCTGCCGGCCTGAGCCGCGCGGGCATGGAGTCCAGATGCCAGCTCTCTACGTGATGATCCCGGCTGCGCTGCTGATCGTGGCCATCGCCATTTACATCTTCTTCTGGGCCGTCGACAGCGGTCAGTACGACGACCTCGACGGCCCGGCCCACAGCATCCTGTTCGACGACCAGGACCCGAACCACAAGGCTGCGGTCGACGAAGCCAGCGGTCATCCGGCCAAGCCGGACGACAAGGTGCCACCTCATGCTTGAGTTGGCGCCGCTGCTGGTGTCTGCGGTGATCCTCGGTCTGCTCGGTGGCGGCCATTGCCTGGGCATGTGCGGCGGCTTGATGGGTGCGTTGACCCTAGCGATTCCCAAGGAGCAACGCAGCCGGCGTTTTCGACTGCTGCTGGCCTACAACCTGGGGCGAATTCTCAGCTATGCAACGGCCGGCCTGCTGATCGGCCTGGCCGGTTGGGCGGTGGCCAACAGCCCGGCGGCGATGTTCATGCGCGTCATCGCCGGATTGTTGTTGGTCGCCATGGGCCTGTACCTCGCCGGTTGGTGGAGCGGCCTGACCCGCATCGAAAGCCTCGGTCGCGGCCTGTGGCGACACATCCAGCCGGTTGCCAACAAACTGCTGCCGGTGTCGAGCGTCCCCCGCGCGTTGCTGCTGGGCGCACTCTGGGGCTGGCTGCCGTGCGGGTTGGTTTACAGCACGTTGCTGTGGTCGGCGAGTCAGGGCAATGCGCTGGACAGTGCGCTTTTGATGCTCGCGTTCGGGCTCGGCACCTGGCCGGTGTTGCTCGCCACGGGGTTGGCGGCTGAGCGGGTCACGGCGTTGTTGCGCAAACGTAGCGTGCGGATGACGGGCGGATTACTGGTGATCCTGTTCGGCATCTGGACCTTGCCGGGGCCGCATCAGCATTGGCTCATGGGCCACTAGACCTGTGGCGAGGGAGCTTGCTCCCGCTGGACTGCGCAGCAGTCCCTCTTTTAGGTCCGCTTCGCGCCCCAGCGGGAGCAAGCTCCCTCGCCACAAAAAGCGGCACACCCGCTAACCACCGTTGACGCAAATCAAGATGCCCCACCCCGCCTCCCCCTAGACTCGCTGACACTGCCAGCCTATCCGGGGGAATGCCCGCATGATGCTCGACGCCATTCGTTGGGATACCGATCTGATCCGCCGTTACGACCTGGCGGGACCGCGCTACACCTCCTACCCGACCGCGGTGCAATTCGACGGTCAGGTCGGCACGTTCGACCTGTTTCACGCCCTGCGCGATAGCCGTAAAGCCCTGCGCCCGTTATCGCTGTATGTGCACGTGCCGTTCTGCGCGAACATTTGCTACTACTGCGCCTGCAATAAAGTCATCACCAAGGACCGCGGCCGGGCCCAGTCCTATTTGCAGCGCCTTGAGCAGGAAATCCAGCTGATCGCCTGCCACCTCGACCCCGCGCAGAAAGTCGAGCAACTGCATTTCGGCGGCGGCACCCCGACCTTTCTCAGTCACGATGAACTGCGCCAGTTGATGGCCCAGTTGCGCAAAAGCTTCAACTTGCTGGACGACGATTCCGGCGACTACGGCATCGAAATCGACCCTCGCGAAGCCGACTGGTCAACCATGGGCCTGCTCCGTGAACTGGGTTTCAACCGGGTCAGTATCGGCCTGCAAGACCTCGACCCGGCGGTGCAACGGGCAGTCAATCGCCTGCAAAGCCTGGAAGAAACCCGCGCGGTGATCGACGCCTCCCGCACGCTGCAGTTTCGCTCGATCAACATTGACCTGATCTACGGCCTGCCGAGGCAGACACCCGAGAATTTCGCCCGCACCGTCGATGAAGTCATCAACCTGCAACCGGACCGCCTCTCGGTGTTCAACTACGCGCACCTGCCGGAACGCTTCATGCCGCAACGGCGAATCAACAGCGACGAACTGCCGACCCCGGCGCAAAAACTGGAAATACTCCAGGGCACCATCGAGCAGCTGACCCAGGCCGGTTACCGCTACATCGGCATGGACCACTTCGCGCTGCCCGACGATGAACTGGCGATTGCCCAGGAAGAATCGACCCTGCAACGCAACTTCCAGGGCTACACCACCCACGGTCATTGCGACCTGATTGGCCTTGGCGTGTCGGCCATCAGTCAGATCGGCGACTTGTATTGCCAGAACAGCAGCGACCTGAATCAGTACCAGAACACGCTGGCCAGCGCGCAGCTGGCCACCAGCCGTGGTCTGCTATGCAACGCCGATGACCGCCTGCGACGTGCGGTCATCCAACAACTGATCTGTCATTTCAGCCTGGAATTCGCCGAGATCGAACACGCCTTCAACATCGACTTTCAGGGTTACTTCGGCGAACTTTGGCCACAGTTGCAGAGAATGGCCGAAGACGGCCTGATCGAACTTGATAACCAACGGATCACCGTACTGCCCGCCGGACGATTGCTGGTGCGTTCAGTGTGCATGGTGTTCGACGCGTACCTGGAACAGCACAATCGCCAGCGGTTTTCGCGGGTGATCTAGCTATTACCTCTCAGCCGGTCTACGAAACGCTGACTTTACGACCCTGCGACAAAATCGCCGCGTGCCTGAATGTCCTCCCGTGGGTTACCCTTACGGCTTATGTGTGTTTTTTCCCACAAGGATTGAAGAAATGTCCGAGCCAGTAAAGCTGCGCGCTCATAGTCAGGCCCATTGCAAGGATTGCAGCCTGGCCCCCCTCTGCTTGCCACTTTCTTTGAATCTGGAAGACATGGATGCGCTGGACGAAATCGTTAAACGTGGCCGCCCGCTGAAAAAGGGCGAATTCCTGTTCCGCCAGGGCGACACCTTCGATTCCGTTTATGCAGTACGCTCGGGTGCCCTGAAGACCTTCAGCCTGAGCGATGGCGGCGAAGAACAACTCACCGGATTCCACTTGCCGAGCGAACTGGTCGGCCTGTCGGGCATGGACACCGAAAAACACCCGGTCTCGGCGCAAGCCATGGAAACCACATCGGTGTGTGAAATCCCGTTCGAACGCCTCGACGAACTGGCGGTGCAACTGCCGCAACTGCGCCGTCAGTTGATGCGCGTGATGAGTCGAGAGATTCGCGACGATCAGCAAATGATGTTGCTGCTGTCGAAAAAAACCGCCGACGAGCGCATCGCCACGTTCCTGGTCAACCTGTCGGCCCGCTTCCGCGCCCGGGGTTTCTCGGCCAACCAGTTCCGCCTGAGCATGTCGCGCAACGAAATCGGCAATTACCTGGGCCTGGCGGTGGAAACCGTGTCCCGGGTGTTCACGCGTTTCCAGCAAAACGAACTGATCGCGGCTGAAGGCAAGGAAATCCATATCCTCGACCCAATTCAACTCTGCGCCCTGGCCGGCGGCTCGCTAGACGGCTGATTTCGGCGATGGTGGCTGAGCGAAACGGTTCAGCCGCCGTTATACTGCGTCGTTTGCAGCCTGCCAGGACACCTCGACGATGGTCTTCGACTCCTTCGACATCAAATCCCTCATCCGCCCTGTGATCGACTTTCCCAAGCCGGGCGTGATCTTCCGCGACATTACCCCATTGTTCCAGTCGCCCACGGCCCTGCGCCTGGTGATGGACAGCTTCGCCCACCGTTATGTCGAGGCTGACTTCACCCACATCGGTGCGATGGACGCGCGTGGTTTTCTGATCGGTTCGGTCCTGGCCTATCAGCTGAACAAGCCGCTGGTGCTGTTCCGCAAGCAAGGCAAACTGCCGGCCGACGTGCTGGCCGAGGGTTATGCGACTGAATACGGCGAAGCCTTCCTCGAAGTCCACGCCGACAGCCTGTGCGAGGGCGATTCGGTGGTGATGTTCGATGACTTGATCGCCACGGGCGGGACACTGATTGCAGCGGCGAACCTGGTTCGACGCATGGGCGCGCGGGTTCACGAAGCGGCGGCGATCATTGACTTGCCAGAATTGGGCGGGTCGCAGCGCTTGGAGGATATGGGGATTCCTACGTTCTGCCTGACGCAGTTTGCGTTGAGCGATAAGTAACCCCCTGACAGATCGTTCCCATGCTCCGCGTGGGAACGATCAACTCGTCACAGTCCCATCTGTTTGCTGATGATCTCGTTCATCACTTCCCGCGTCCCCCCTCCGATCGAAAGAATGCGGTTATCGCGGTACAGCCGCTCCACCAGGCTCTCACGCATGTAGCCGAGACCACCCAGAATCTGCACCGCATCCGTGGTGATCCGATCAGCCGTGTCAGTAGCAAAATTCTTGGCCATGGAAATCTCCTTGATCACACTCTGCCCCGCCGCCATTTTCGCCGCCTGTCGGTAGGTGAATTCCCGTGACACTTCCAGCGCCGTGGCCATTTCGGCAAGGCGATGCTTGAGCACCTGAAATTTGCCGATGGGTTTACCGAACGCTTCACGTTGGCGAGCCCATTTCAGGCTCTCTTCCAACGCCAGTTGCGCGGTCATGTTGGCCATTAGCGCCAGCGCCAGGCGCTCGCTCTGGAAATTACCCATGATGCAGGCGAAGCCCATGTTTTCGCCGCCAATCAGATTTCCTGACGGCACCCGACAATCGTCGAAGAACAGTTCGGCAGTGTCCGACGCCCACCAACCCATTTTCTTCAACTGACGACCGACGGTGAAACCAGGCGTGCCCTTCTCGATCAACAGCAGGCTGATGCCACCGAAACCCGGCGCACCGGTACGCACCGCGACAGTGTAGAAATCTGCGCGGACGCCACTGGTGATAAAGGTTTTGCTGCCGCTGACCCGGTAAAAGTCGCCGTCACGCACGGCGCGGGTTTGCAGGTTGGCGACGTCGGAGCCGCCGCTGGGCTCGGTCACGGCAAGGGCGCTGATCTTCTCGCCGGCGAGCACCTGAGGCACAACACGATCGCGGACCTCAGGCCTGGCCCACTTGAGTATCGGCGGCAGCCCGATGTCCAGCGAGCCGAGCCCCGCCACCAGACCGCCGGAGCCACAACGCATCAGCTCTTCGCTGGCGGCGACCTTGGCGAACAGATCACCTTCGTGACTGCCACCCAAGGCTTCGGGATAACCGATCCCCAGAATCCCCGCCGCACCAGCCTTGAGGTAGAGCTCGCGGGGAAAGCTTTCGGCTTCTTCCCACTGGTCGATGTCCGGCAAGATCTCGCGCTCGACGAAACGTCTGACGCTGTCGCGGACCAATTGGTGGCTGGGGTCGAAGTATTCCTGAAAGGCAGGCATCGGCGAACTCCACTGAAGGTTCAGCGAAGTTAACCGAGCGCTTGCTTGGTTTTCAATAGAATTGTTTAGTCAGTTAAACCGAGGCGCCTGCTTCGCGGGCAAGCCTCGCTCCTACAGGTAATACGTTACACCTGTAGGAGCGAGGCTTGCCCGCGAAGGGACCTGTTCAGACACTACAAAACAATCGGCTTACGCCCGGCAAACGAATGCGCCAACGTCCCGCCATCCACCAATTCCAGCTCGCCACCCAATGGCACGCCGTGGGCAATGCGCGAGGCGATCAGGCCTTTATTGCTGAGCAACTGGGCAATGTAATGCGCTGTCGCCTCACCTTCCACGGTCGGGTTGGTCGCGAGAATGACTTCGGTGAACGTGCCCGCCTCTTCGATCCGCGCCAGCAGTTGCGGAATACCGATGGCTTCCGGGCCGAGTCCGTCGAGTGGCGACAGATGGCCCTTGAGCACGAAGTAGCGACCACGGAAACCGGTCTGCTCCACCGCGTAGACGTCCATCGGCCCTTCCACCACGCAGAGCAAGGTGTCGTCGCGACGGGTATCGGCGCATTGCGGGCAGAGGTCGTCTTCGGTCAGCGTGCGACACAACCGACAGTGACCCACCCCTTCCATGGCCTGGCTCAGTGCCAGGGCCAGTCGCGAGCCGCCGCTGCGATCACGCTCGAGCAGCTGCAACGCCATGCGTTGGGCAGTTTTCTGACCCACACCTGGCAAAATTCGCAGGGCGTCGATCAGTTGGCGAATCAAAGGGCTGAAGCTCATGGGGAAAAGTCCGACAAAACAACGAGACGCGGTTTATACCCGCGCCTCTGATTAGCGTCAATTACTCAGTCCTGGGCGACCCGCACAACCAGTTTGCCAAAGTTGCGTCCTTCCAGCAGACCGATGAACGCTTCAGGTGCCTGCTCCAGGCCATCGACCACGTCTTCACGGAACTTCACCTTGCCGTCGCGCACCCACGGCGCCATGGCGCTGACGAATTCCGGCTGACGATCGCCGTAGTCGTCGAACACGATGAAGCCCTGGATTCGCACACGCTTGGTCAGCAGCGTGCGCTGCAATTGCGGCAGACGATCCGGGCCGGTCGGTGCTTCGTGAGCGTTGTAGGAGGCGATCAAACCGCAGAGTGGAATTCGCGCCTTGGGATTGAGCAACGGCAGCACGGCATCGAACACCTTGCCGCCGACGTTTTCGTAATAGATGTCGATGCCTTCGGAGCACGCCTTGGCCAATTCTTCGGCGAAGTTCGGGCTCTTGTGATCGATACAAGCATCAAAACCCAGCTCATCGACCACATAACGGCACTTGTCCGCGCCACCGGCCACGCCGACCACGCGCAATCCCTTGATCTTCGCCACCTGACCGACCACAGAACCCACGGCCCCGGACGCTGCCGCAACCACCAGGGTTTCGCCGGCTTCTGGCTGGCCGATGTCCATCAGGCCCATATACGCGGTCATTCCGGGCATGCCCAACACGCCCAACGCCATTGAAGGGCTCGGCAGCCCGGACGGCACCGGAATGATGTTGCGCCCGTCGCTGAGGCTGTGGCTCTGCCAACCGGTAGAACCGACCACCAGATCACCTTCATGGAATTTCGGATTCAGCGAGCGCTCGACCCGACTGACAGCGCCACCGGTCATCACCTCGCCGATTTCCACCGGTGCGGCGTACGAAGGCGCGTCGCTCATGCGTCCGCGCATGTAGGGATCGAGTGACAGGTAAAGGGTCTTGAGCAGCACCTGACCGTCGGCCAGGTCCGGCAGCGCAACGCGCTCCAGGCGGAAATTCTCCGGCGTCGGCGCGCCTGTCGGGCGGGACGCCAGGACGATACGTTGGTTGAGGGTCAATGCTTGTGGCATGTGAGCTTCTCCTTTTGATCGATGAATTCGGCGGTATAGGGAGCAGACCTTTGTGATGGTATGGCGTTCGATGTTTCTGCCTTTCATTGTGGCGAGGGAGCTTGCTCCCGCTGGACTGCGCAGCAGTCCCCTTCCTCTTAGGGATAAGAGGGCCGCTTCGCGACCCAGCGGGAGCAAGCTCCCTCGCCACAGGGTTTAACAAAACCCGGCAGAAACAAAAATGCCAGGCGCGATGCCTGGCATTTTTTTGTAGCCCATCCGACGCGCTTTGGCGAATCAGAATGGCAGTTTCATACCCGGTGGCAGTTGCATGCCAGCGGTCATGCCGGACATTTTGTCCTGGCTGTTGGCTTCGATCTTGCGCACGGCATCGTTGACGGCGGCGGCGAACACAGCCTCCAGCATCTCTTTGTCGTCTTCGCTCAAGCCTTCGACCAGGCTTGGATCGATGGTCACGCGCTTGACGTCGTGACGACCGGTCATCACCACGGTGACCATATCGCCACCGGCTTTACCGGTGACTTCGGCGTTGGCCAGCTCTTCCTGCATCTTGGCCATTTTTTCCTGCATCTGCTGTGCCTGCTTCATCAGGCCGGCCATGCCACCTTTCATCATGGGAATCACCTCAAAAGTACTTGGATAAATACAGCGCCCGGCCCATTCGGCCAAACACCTTCAGTTATTAGCCCTGAGTGACCAGGGTCTCGACAGGTTCAATAGTATCGTTACGGACCACCGCACCGAACTGCTGCATCATTTGCTGGATGAACGGATCACCGTGGATCGACTCTTCGGCCTCGCGCTGACGGTTCGCACGGCGCCGGGACGCGGCCTGGGCCGGGGTCTCCTGCTCGGGCTTGATCAGCTCCATGCTCAGGTTCAGCGTACGCCCGTGAAACTGGTTCAACGCATCGTTCAATCGACGCTGTTGAGTCGCGTTGAACAGCGCGCTGTGGGCCGGGTCCAGGTGCATCAGCCAGTTGTCACCGTCGACGGCGATCAGCGTGCAGTTGGCGGCGATGCTGCCGGTCATGCCGGAGATCGGCAGTTTCGGGAACAACTCCAGCCATTGCGCCGCCAGACCGGTGGCCGGCATGGCGGCCGGTTCAGGCTCGGCTTCTGGCGTTGGCTCAGCGGTGTGTTCGCTGGCCAGTTCATCGAGGTAGCTGTAGGCCGACTCGATGTCTGGCTCGATATAGTCCTCGTCCAGCGGCGGCTCGTCGTCCAGGTCCATGCCCGGCGTCGCGGCATCGACTTCGGCCACCGACGGCTCGGGAATCGGCGCAGCGGCCCACTCTGGTGCGTCCGGCACCACGCTGTCGGGGGTCGGCAACGGCATCGGCGCCAGTTCGGGTTGTTCGCTGGCAGTTTCCAGCACCGGCTCGACGGCGGGTTGCTGAACGACCTCGGGTTCGATCGGGTCGTTCCACGGCAGATCGACGACGGCCTCGACCGCTACCGCCTCAACCACAGGCTCGGACACGACGACGGGCGCAACCGGCTCAGGCTCGGGCGCTTGCACTGGGGCAACCACCGCCGCAACTGGCGCTGGCGCGACGGGTGCAACTGCCGCAGCGACTACCGGCGCAACAACGGGCGCGGCAGCCACTGAATTTGCGGAATCAACTGTGGCTTGGCTGATCCCCACTGGCTTTAGCGGTTGCCTCGGGGCGTCCGTGGTGTCTGCCGGACGGAATGCGAGCATCCTCAGCAACACCATTTCGAAACCACCGCGCGGGTCCGGCGCCAACGGCAAGTCGCGGCGACCGATCAGGCCCATCTGGTAATAAAACTGCACGTCTTCTGCCGGCAAGGCCTGGGCCAGCGCCAGCACCCGGTCACGGTCGCCATGACCGTTGTCAACGCCTTCAGGCAGCGCCTGGGCGATGGCGACACGGTGCAGCACGTTGAGAATTTCCGAGAGTACGCCGTTCCAGTCCGGGCCTTGCTCGGCCAGATGACGGACGGCTTCGAGCAAGGCCTTGGCGTCGCCTTCGATCAGCGCATGCAGAACGTCGTAGACCTGGCCGTGATCGAGCGTGCCGAGCATCGCCCGTACGTCGGCCGCCATGACTTTGCCTTCACCGAAGGCAATCGCCTGGTCGGTCAGGCTCATGGCGTCGCGCATCGAACCGTCGGCAGCACGGCCCAACAGCCAGAGCGCGTCGTCTTCGAACGGCACGTTCTCGACACCCAGCACATGGGTCAAATGCTCGACCACACGCTCCGGTGTCATGTTCTTCAGAGAGAACTGCAGGCACCGCGAAAGAATGGTTGCAGGAAGTTTCTGCGGATCGGTGGTCGCCAGGATGAACTTGACGTAGGGCGGCGGCTCTTCAAGGGTTTTCAACAGCGCATTGAAGGAATGGCTGGAGAGCATGTGTACTTCGTCGATCAGGTAGACCTTGAACCGCCCGCGGCTCGGCGCGTACTGCACGTTGTCGAGCAGTTCGCGGGTGTCTTCGACCTTGGTCCGGCTCGCGGCGTCGATCTCGATCAGGTCGACGAAGCGGCCTTCATCGATCTCGCGGCACACCGAGCACTCGCCGCAAGGCGTTGAAGTGATACCTGTTTCACAGTTCAGGCATTTGGCGATGATCCGCGCGATGGTGGTCTTGCCGACCCCGCGGGTACCGGTAAACAGATAGGCGTGGTGCAGCCGCTGGCTGTCCAAGGCATTGATCAGAGCCTTGAGCACATGGGTCTGGCCGACCATTTCGCGGAACGAGCGCGGACGCCATTTACGTGCAAGAACCTGATAACTCATCGAAAACCGTCGCAACGAAGGAACAGAAGCGGCTAATGCTAGCGGAGCAAGGCCAAAATTGCATCCGGTGCGCTCGTCTAATCTGGCTAAGATGGTCTTTGGGGGGCTTTTATCGGCTCGGGTTTTATCAGCACCGGAGCGTTTATGCGGCTGGTTTTGGGGGCACTGCTGTTAATCAGCCTGAAAGTCGCTGGCGCCGAGCCGCCATTGCGCTTCGTGGTGCCCGACAGTTGGGCGATGCCAATGGTGCAACTGGACCGCGGCCACCCCACCCAAGGCATCCTGCACGACGTGATGGTCAGCCTCGCGACTCAGGTCGGCGTGCCAGCCGAATTTCACGTGCTGCCTCGCACGCGAGTGCAAAACGCCATGGAGCACGACGAAGTCGATATCCGCTGCTATGCGGCGCAGTCCTGGCAGCCGAATCAGTCCGGGGACTACATCTGGAGCATTCCACTTTGGTTTCAGCGCGACCTGCTGATCAGCCGGTCAGATCCGCTGACGTCAGTGACGCCTGCGGACTTGTCGCGACAAGCCATCGGCACGGTACTCGGCTACAGCTACCCGACCCTGCAACCGCTGTTTGACGCCGACCGACTGTATCGCGAAGACGCGCGCAACCAGGAACAGGTGCTGGAAAAGCTCCTGGCCGGACGCTATCACTACGCCGTGAGCAATCAATGGACGCTGGACTGGTTCAATCAGCGCCTGCTGCCTGACCGGCAACTGCAAGGCGTGGCGGTTTTGCAGGAGCAGAGTGTCGGTTGTTATGTGCGCAACGATCCCAAGGTGCCCGTGCAGCGCATTTTGCGCACCTTGGTGCGAATGAAAATGTCCGGGGAAATCGACGACATCATTCGACTGTATATCGGCGGCCCCGCAGATCTGTAGCAGCTGCCGGAGGCTGTTACATGGACCGAGTTCAGACGGCCTGCTCCAACACCTGCCATTGCAGCGGCGCGACAAAACCTTTGACCCAGCCCGTTACTTCTGCGGGCGGCATCGGCGGGGCAATGAAATAGCCTTGAGCAACTTCGCAGCCCAGTCGCAGCAGCAATTCACCATGCTCGATACTTTCCAGCCCTTCGGCGATCACCTGCCGACCAAAGGCCCGAGCCAGCCCAATGACCGCCCTGGTCAAGGCCAGATCATCCCGATCTTTAAGGATGTCACGCACAAACGACTTGTCGATCTTGATGGTTTGGGTTTGCAAACGTTTGAGGTAGCTCAGGGACGAATAACCGGTGCCAAAATTGCCCAATGAAAACTGCACCCCCAGCGCCTGGCAGGCCTGTAAACAGGCGCTGACATGCTGAATATTTTCGATCGCCACCGACTCGACGATTTCCAGATCGAGCATCTGCGGCGCCACCTGGGCATGCCGGGCGAGCACGTGCTTGAGCCGGTCGACGAAATCCGCGCGCTGAAAATGTCGTGCCGCAATATGAATGCTGACAGGCCAGCCCTGCCCCACTTGCTGCCAATGGTGCACCTGCGACAGGACCTGATCCATCACCCATTCACCAATATCGATGATCAGGTCCGTTTCTTCCACCAGCGGCAAAAACTCCCGGGCCGGCACCATACCGTGTTGCGGATGCTCCCAACGCAACAACGCCTGAAAGCCGATAACCTCGCCACGGCGCATGTTCACCTTGGGCTGGAAATGCACACGCAACTCACCGGCAGCCAGCGCCTGGCGCACTCGCTCGACGGTCTGGTGAGTAGCCTTGACCTCCTGATCCCGGGACACGTCGAACAAATGAAAGCGATTGCGACCGCTTTGTTTCGCCACGTACATGGCCTGATCGGCATGACGCAACAATGTTTCGGCATCTTGATTGTCGTGGGGGAACAGGGTGACGCCGATACTGGCAAACACATTGACGCCCTTGCCATGCAGCAAGTACGGCGCCGAAATGGCGCCGAGCACCCGGTTCAACGCCGCACGCAGTTCCGGCAGATCTCGTACATATCGCAACACCAGCACAAACTCGTCACCGGCCAACCGTGCCACCACATCTTCGCCGCGCACAATGGCGCGCAAACGCTTGGCCACCTCGACCAACAGCAGATCGCCACTGGCATGCCCGTAGCCATCGTTGACCGCTTTGAAGCCGTCGAGATCGAGCATGCATACCGCCAGCGGGATGTTTTCGTGACGGGAGAACTCCAGCGCCTGATCCAGCAAATCCGAGAGGAACGCGCGATTCGGCAGCCCGGTCAGCACGTCATGCCCCACCCGCCATTGCAGTGAATGCAGCAATTGGTGTTTTTCGCTGATGTCGAAACGAATCGAAAGATAACGGTCAACCCGCCCGGTAGCGTCATCGAGCACCGGCACCATGGTGCTGTCGACCCAATACAGGCTGCCGTCCTTGGCGCGATTACAAATCTCGCCTTTCCAGACCTTGCCCAAAGCGATGGTGCGCCACATGGCCGCGAAGAAATCGGCGGAGTGCAGACCGGAGTTGAGGAGACGATGATTCTGCCCGAGCAGTTCTTCGCGGCTATAGCCGGACACGGTACAGAACTGATCGTTGACGTGGGTGATCCGGCCGCTCAGATCGGTCTCGGAAAAAATCGCGGCAGCATCCACGGCCCTGCGGTATTTCTCATCCATGAGTCAGGCTCGCTGTGGCTAGCGGTGATACCGCTCGACCAGTGCAGGATGCCCGGAAGAGATGTTTTTATAGGTAATGCGCAGCAACACGATATCACTCCATGAACAGCGGTTGATGACCTCCTGAAAGCAGAGATCAACTAACCTTAAAGACCCAAAATATCCATTTTGATCGGCGATTCTACGAAAGGCATCACATTTTGCAAAGCAAGGTGATGGATCATGCAGTTGTCTAATGCAAAAATCTATCGTTAAGTTCTTGATTCTAAATGGGAATTAAGCGATGCAAAATTCAAGTTTGGGTGCGGCCATTCGGCGCTACCGCAAGGTCGCTGGGCTTACTCAGGCTGAACTCGGCGAAAAGACCGGTTTTGACCCCAAAACCATCAGCCGCTTCGAAACCGGTACCTACACCCCCAGCGTGGAAGCCTTGTTCCTGCTTGCCGATGTGCTGGGTGTGAAGCTGAAAGCCTTTTTCGCAGATTTAGGCGATGAAGATGAACAGCGGGCGTATCTGTTCGGTGTCATACATAACGCCACCCCGAAGGATCTGGGAAAGCTGATTGCAGCGGTTGACCAGGCCTTGTCTAAGCCTTAGTACCGGAAATGAAAAAGGAGGCCGAGCCGTCGCATTCGACAGCCCGGCCTCCTTTTATGTGTTCGCCCTGAAAACCGGACACGAAAAAACACCGCCCTGGACAATCCATGGCAGAGCAACAAGCATGTATTTTTTAGACAGATAACGCGAGAGAGGACTCGCGCTGCGTTATGGAGGCAACCCCACCAGCCACACCCCGGCACACAATGTTCCCGCTGTGGCTGCTTCCTTCCGGATCTGACCAGGTTCACGGGTAATCGTTGCGGGGGGACCGATGGGGTCACCATAACGACGCTCACCTGACGGCGAGCCGCGCCATTGTACCTATCTGAGACGAAGTTACAACTGTTCGGGTGGATTAAAAATATGAGAGGGCTCAAGCACTTGCTACTGCGCCTGCAACACCTCATCCGCCCGGCCACCCTCCTGCTGGATCACCAGGTGGATGAAGTGCAGCTTGGCGATGACTGCCGGCGGCAGGACGAACGGATAGAAATCCGGCTGCCCCATACTGCGAGACAGTTCATTGAGCATGCCCGCCAGTTCGATCCACGCATTGACGAATGACAGGAACGCCGCGCCGCCGGGATGCTGCGGGTCGTAGAGGGTGCTGGCCGGAAATGGCTTGTAGTCGAAGTCCATTTCCCGCGCGCTCATGCCGAACCCCAGCGCCGTATCCACCGCGTCCATCATGTGCAAGTAGTGAGCCCAGGTTTCGGCCCAATCCTCCCACGGGTGCATGGTTGCGTAGGCGCTGACGTTGTGTTGCTGCCAGTCGAGCGGCGCGCCTTGCTGGTAATGCCGTTCGAGGGCGTCGGCATAGCTGGCGCGCTCGTCGCCGAACAGGCTGCGGAACGGTTCCAGCCAATGGCTGTTGGCGATCAACCGATCCCAGTAGTAATGCCCGACCTCATGCCGAAAATGCCCGAGCAGCGTGCGATAAGGTTCGTGCATCTGCACCCGAATCTGCTCGCGATGGGCGTCGTCGGCTTCTTTGATATCGAGGGTGATCAAACCGTTGGCGTGACCAGTGGTGGGCGGCTTGCCTTCGAGGTCGACACCGATGAAATCGAAAGCCAGGCCCGCCTCTTCGTCCACGGTTTTGGGAATCACCTGTAAACCCAGGCTGACCAACTGTGCGACCAGACGCCGCTTGGCCGTTTCGACCTTGCGCCAGCGTTCGTGGTTTTCGGCAATCGACAGGTCGGGGATGGTGTGGTTCAGGCTACAGGCGATGCATAACGCATCGTGGTCATTGGCGGGCAACAACCAATTGCACGCGGCCGGGGAATCGAGGTTGGCGCAGCGGCGCAAGACACCGGTTTCGGGATCGGCGTCGAGCAACCAGGTATCAGCCTGCAAGCCGGGCCGAAGCGACGACAGGCGACTCTGCTCCGGCTGATAACCCAACGCCGCCGAACACGCCAGGCACTGGCTGTTGCGAAAAAACAGCGACTGCCCACAGCGGCACTGCCAGACCTTGCTGTTACGCGAGCTTTCGCCGATGAAGGGCGCAGCGATGCGTGAACTGAGCTGTTCGAAGAAGCGGTACATGGCGATCTCTCCCTGGGGCTTGCCAAGACTAGATCATTGCCGTGCGAAGATCGTTCCGCAGTTGTGGCGAGGGAGCTTGCTCCCGCTCGCCTGCGCAGCAGGCGCCAAGACTCAAGGGACCGCTTCGCGCTCCAGCGGGAGCAAGCTCCCTCGCCACAGATCCCGGGTTAGATCGAGATGTTGTATTCCTTCAGACGAGCGACAAACGCCTCTTCATCCAGAACCTTCAACCCCAGCTCATTGGCCTTTGCCAACTTGGAACCTGCACCCGGCCCGGCGACCACACAATGAGTCTTGGCCGACACCGAGCCCGCCACCTTGGCACCGAGGCTTTCAAGTTTGTCCTTGGCGATGTCGCGGCTCATCAGCTCCAGCGAGCCGGTCAGCACCCAGGTCTGCCCGGCCAGCGGCAAGCCTTCAACGACTTTCTTCTCGCTCTGCCAGTGCATACCAAAATCGCGCAGCTGTTTCTCGGCGGCTTCAGCAATTTGACGATGTTGCGCAACCGCAAAGAACTCCCGAACCGAAGTGGCCTGTTTTTCCGGCAGCGCCTGGCGCATATCCAGCCAGTCGGCGCTGAAAACCCCTTCAAGCGAACCAAACTTGTCCGCCAGTTTCTGCGCCCCACCCGGCCCCACCGAAGGAATGTGCAACTTGTCGAGGAAACCACCCAACGTGGTGCTGGCAGCAAACTCGGCGCCCAGCGCACCCTGATCCTGAATCTGCATGCCGTGCTTGAGCAGGTCCTTGATCACCTGCTGGTTATGCGCATCTTCAAAGAAGCTG
This sequence comes from Pseudomonas sp. BT76 TE3572, assembly GCF_050435365.1. Taxonomy (NCBI): domain Bacteria; kingdom Pseudomonadati; phylum Pseudomonadota; class Gammaproteobacteria; order Pseudomonadales; family Pseudomonadaceae; genus Pseudomonas; species Pseudomonas sp. BT76 TE3572. The sequence goes on along the minus strand of NZ_JBNDKE010000001.1, from coordinate 6,659,629 downwards.
TGAATCTCGTGAGCCACTTCCAGGCCGACGTCCGGCAAGTACGTGAGCACTTGCGGCAACGCCTGCTGAACCCGCTCCAGCGAGCCGAGAGAACGCGCCAGCACCTTCGCCGTCTCTTCGCCGACATCGGGAATCCCGAGGGCGTAGATGAAGCGTGCCAGACTCGGCTTCTTGCTGTCTTCAATGGCGCTGAGCAGGTTCTTGCTCGACAGTTCGGCAAAGCCTTCCAGATCGACGATTTGCTCGAACGTCAGGGCGTACAGATCGGCCGGCGAATTGACCAGACCTTCATCCACCAATTGCTCGACGCTCTTCTCACCCAGGCCTTCAATGTCCATGGCGCGACGGGAGACGAAGTGAATGATTGCCTGCTTGAGTTGCGCACCGCAGGCCAGACGGCCAACGCAGCGATACACCGCGCCTTCGCTGACGGTCTCGCGACCTTTGCTGCGCTTGACCAGTTGCGTGCGCTCGACATGCGAGCCGCAAACCGGGCACTTCTCGGGAATCTGCACTGGCCGTGCATTGTCCGGACGACGCTCGATGACCACTTGCACCACCTGCGGAATCACATCGCCAGCGCGGCGAATGATCACGGTGTCGCCGATCATCAGGCCCAGACGCGCCACTTCGTCCATGTTGTGCAACGTCGCGTTGGCCACGGTCACGCCAGCCACTTTGACTGGTTTCAAGCGCGCCACGGGTGTTACCGCACCCGTACGGCCGACCTGGAATTCCACGTCGAGCAATTCAGTGAGTTCTTCCATGGCAGGGAATTTGTGCGCGATCGCCCAGCGCGGTTCACGGGCACGGAAGCCCAGCTCACGCTGAGAGGCAATGCTGTTGACCTTGAACACCACGCCGTCGATTTCGTAGGGCAGCGAATTGCGGCGCTCACCGATGTCGCGGTAGTAATCCAGGCATTCATCAATGCCGTGAGCCAGTTTCAACTCATGACTGATCGGCATGCCCCAGGCTTTGAGTTGCTGCAGATTGCCAATATGCGTGTCAGCAATATCGGCCGAAATCTGACCGATGCCATAGCAGCAGAACTCCAGCGGACGGTTGGCCGTGATCTTCGAATCGAGCTGACGCAAACTGCCCGCCGCCGCGTTGCGCGGATTGGCAAAGGTCTTGCCGCCAACTTCCAGCTGCGTGGCGTTGAGGCGTTCGAAACCGGCCTTGGACATGAACACTTCGCCGCGCACTTCCAGGGTCGCCGGCCAGCCAGTACCGTGCAGCTTGAGCGGAATGTTGCGCACGGTACGGACGTTGACGCTGATGTCTTCGCCGGTGGTGCCATCGCCGCGAGTCGCGCCGCGCACCAGCACGCCGTCCTGATACAGCAAGCTGACCGCCAGGCCATCGAGCTTGGGTTCACAGCTGTATTCCACCGCCGCGCCGCCACCGAACAAATCGCCGGCCGGCAGGTCGAGACCTTCAGTCACCCGACGATCGAACTCGCGCATGTCGGTTTCTTCGAAGGCGTTGCCGAGGCTGAGCATTGGCACTTCGTGACGCACCTGAGTGAACGCCGACAGCGCCGCACTGCCGACACGCTGGGTCGGCGAGTCGCTGGTGATCAATTCGGGATGGGCTGCTTCGAGGGCCTTGAGCTCGTTGAACAACCGATCGTATTCGGCGTCCGGAATGCTCGGCTCGTCCAGCACGTGGTAGCGATAGTTGTGCTGATCCAGCTCAGCGCGCAGCTCTAGAATGCGGTTTTTGGCGGCGGTCATGGGTGTTCTCTCATAAAGCAAAAGAGCAGCCGAGGCTGCTCAATCTATTTTGCTGATCGTCCCGCGCGCGGCGCGGGAACAACCTTTTGAATCAACGCTTCTGGGTCAGGGCGCGACGTTCGAACTCAACGATGCGCTGACGGTAATGCTCAATCGTCTGGGCAGTCAGCACGCTGCGCTGGTCGTCTTTCAGTTCGCCGTTCAGCTCCTGGGACAGTTTGCGCGCCGCAGCCACCATCACATCGAAGGCTTGCTTCGGATGACGCGGGCCTGGCAGACCGAGGAAGAAGCTCACTGCCGGTGTGCTGAAGTGGTCGATGTCGTCCAGATCGAAAACGCCCGGCTTGACCGCATTGGCCATCGAGAACAGGACTTCGCCATTGCCAGCCATGCTTTCGTGGCGGTGGAAGATGTCCATCTCGCCGAAACGCAGACCGCTTTCCAGAATATTCTGCAACAGCGCCGGGCCTTTGAAGCCGGCGGCGTCGCGGCAGATCACGCTGATCACCAATACTTCTTCGGCTTGCGGTTGTTCCCTGTCGCTGGTCGAACTCGAAGCCTTGGTGTCATCCGGGAAATCGTCGTCACGGCTGCTGAAGCTCGGGCCGCCGTCCAGATCCAGACTGAGGTTCATGTCGCCTTGCGAAGGCTCGCCATGACCACGCTTGCCGCGCTTGGAACCCGACTCACGCGGCTCACGGGCAGGCATGCTCACCGACGGCAGGTCGTGCTCGTCCAGTTGCGGTTCTTTATGCGTATCCAGTACGCGGGGCGGGCCCAACAGCTCGGCGCTGGTGTCCTCGTCCGGCAAGTTGGACAAACTTCGGTCGAGACGGAATTTCAGTTTCCCCTTGCCGCCGCGCATGCGACGCCAGCCATCGAAAAGAATACCGGCAATGACAATAATGCCGATGACGATCAGCCACTCGCGCAGACCGATTTCCATGTAATCCCGTGCCTCTATAAAAAATGCTGAAAAATAAGAGGTTTACAACTCGTAAACCGCTTTAAAACGTGGCGCCAACTCTATGTTCTGACAGGCGTTTTGCCCACGTATACGAAAAATTGACATTAAACTAGCACGACCAAAGGCAACTTTACACCGTCTGTCACTATGGCTTGCGCGAATATGTCGATTGGCCAGCAAGTCAGGGAAGGTAAATAAGTCCTACAACCCAATAATACCTCTCCTACAAGCGCCGACTCAGGCATCCACCATCGCCATCGCCTCCTCGACATCCACTGCCACCAGACGCGAGCAACCCGGTTCGTGCATCGTCACCCCCATCAGTTGCTCGGCCATTTCCATGGCGATCTTGTTGTGGGTGATATAGATGAACTGCACCGTCTGCGACATCTCTTTGACCAGCCGTGCGTAGCGTCCAACGTTAGCGTCATCCAATGGCGCGTCAACTTCATCGAGCATGCAGAACGGCGCCGGATTCAACTTGAAGATGGCAAAAACCAGAGCCAATGCGGTCAGGGCTTTTTCGCCACCGGAGAGCAAATGGATGGTGCTGTTCTTCTTTCCTGGCGGCTGCGCCATGATCGTTACCCCTGTATCGAGTAGATCTTCGCCCGTCAGTTCCAAATAGGCGCGGCCTCCACCGAAAACTTTTGGGAAAAGGGCCTGTAAACCGCCATTGATCTGATCAAAGGTATCTTTGAAGCGGTTTCGGGTTTCCTTATCGATCTTGCGAATCACGTTTTCGAGCGTATCCAGCGCCTCGACCAAATCGTCGTTCTGCGCATCCAGATAACGTTTACGCTCGGATTGTTGCTGGTATTCGTCGATGGCCGCCAGGTTGATCGCACCGAGGCGCTGAATACGCGCGGCAATGCGTTCGAGTTCTTCTTCGGCGTCTTTCTCGTTGGCCTCGGCCACCAGCGTGGCGAGCACACCGTGGAGATCGTAGCCATCTTCCAGCAACTGATCTTCGAGCGCCTTGCGGCGCACGGTCAGGGCTTGCCATTCCATGCGCTGGGTTTCCATCTGGCCGCGAATCAATTGCGATTGCTGCTCCGCCTGACTGCGACGTTTTTCTGCGTCGCGCAATTCGCGATCAGCGTCTTCCAGAGCGATCTGTGCAGTCTTGAGTTCTTCGTCGACGGTCATGCGCTTGTCGAGCAACTCTTCGAGTTTGAGGCGCAACTCTTCCAGCGGCGCCTCGCCCTCCTCCAGGTTCAGACTCAGCTGCTCGCGCTTCTCGGTCAGGCGCTCGGACTGCATTTCCAGACGTTCCAGCGCCTGACGCGTGGAGTCGTGTTGCGCCTTGAGCGAGCCCAGACGCACCGCCAATTGATGCGCGTGATCTTTGTGTTGCCGGGCTTCCTGCCGCACCCGATCCAGTCGCTCGCGCAAGCTGTCGCGCTGGGCCAGCAGCAACTCGCGCTGCTCGGTGTCCAGCGCCATGCTGTCGAGGGCTTCCTGCAATTGCAGGCGCGCTTCGCCGATATTTTCGTGTTCCAGCGCCCGCTGCTCAGCCAACTCGGTGAGTTCTTCGTCCAGTCGTGTACGACGCAAGGTCAGTTGTTCGGCCTTGGCTTTACCGGCGGACAACTGGGCTTTCAATTCGCCTTGCTGACGCGCTTCGTCTTGCAGCAGACGGCGCAGATGTTCGCGACCGTTTTCCTGCTGACGCTGTTGCGCCCTGAGATTCTGAAGTTGGGTTTCCAGGGTTTCGACCGTGGCTTCGCGCTCTTCGCGCTCAAGGCCCAGACGCTGGATTTCCTGACCACGGGCGAGCACACCGCTTTCCGCTTCGCTGGCCCGACGCACGCGCAAAAAGTGCCGACCGACCCAGTAACCGTCGCGGCTGATCAGGCTCTGGCCGGCGGTCAATTGATTGCGCAGGGCCAACGCCTGTTCGAGGCTGTCGACCGGTTTAACCTGCCCTAACCATGGCGCCAGATCGATCTGCGCTTCAACTTTATCGAGCAAGCTGCCGGGCACGCGCACGCCATCAGTGGCCGGGCTGAGCAAGCGCAAATCGCCCTGGGTAAAGCCGGCCAGATCGAAATCGCCGAAGTCATCCACCAGTACCGCTTGCAGGTCGGCACCGAGCACGGTTTCCACCGCCAGCTCCCAACCAGCTTCAACTTTCAGGCCTTCGGCCAGACGCGGACGGTCCGCCAAATGTTGTTCGCGCAGCCATTCAGCGGTGCCGGTGCCGGGATCGAGTGCGGCTTGCTGCAAGGCTTCAAGGGAAGCGAGGCGACCGTTCAGACGCTGCAAATCGCCCTGAGCCTGCTGCTGATTTTGCAGTGCCAGTTGCAATTCCTGACGCAGTTGCTCGAGGCGTTCGACCTGGGCTTCTTCGCTGGCCTGCAAATCTTCCAGCGTCGCTTCACTCGCGGCCAATTGCTCGCTGAGCTCCATGATCGCCGCGTCTTCCGGGTCTGCCGAGAGCAACGCGCGCTCTTCGCCCAGACGCTTCTGACGATCGGCCAGTCGCTCCATACTGGTTTCCAGCTGCTGGATCCGCGACTGCTGAACTTCGGATTGGCGACGCGGTTCGGCGGCCGTCAGGTTGAAGGTGTCCCACTGCTCTTGCCAGGCGTGCATGGTGGTTTCGGATTCTTCCAGCGCGGCGGCCGCTTCTTCGGCGGCGGCGCTGGTGACTTCCTGTTCGGGGGTGAGCATGTCCAGCTCTTCGCCCAGGGTCAGCAGCAAGGTACGGTCGTGGCCCAAGTGAGACTCGGTTTCCAGACGCGCGCGCTCGGCTTCTTTCAGGTCGTCCTGCAATTGGCGCAAACGCTGCTGACCGTGCTGAATACTCTGCTCGACCCGGGCGATGTCGCCGCCGACCGAATAGAAGCGCCCCTGCACCAGATTGAAGCGTTCGGACAGGTCGTGGTGCCCGTCACGCAAGCGTTCAATCGCCGCATCGGCATTGCGCTGCTCGGCGACCAACGCTTCGAAGGTGACTTCCTGATTGCCGATGACTGCTTCACGCTGACCGACCTGTTCATTCAACGCCTGCCAGCGCAGGGCCGACAGTTGGGCCTTGAGCTGCCGCTCCTCGCCCTTGTATTCCTGATACTTCTTGGCGGCCTCGGCCTGGCGGTACAAGCGTTCAAGCTGACGCTCGAGCTCTTCGCGCAGGTCGGTCAGGCGGGCCAGGTTTTCGTGGGTGCGGCGGATGCGGTTTTCAGTCTCGCGCCGGCGCTCCTTGTACTTGGAGATGCCTGCCGCTTCTTCAATGAAGTTGCGCAGGTCTTCGGGCTTCGACTCGATCAGCTTGGAGATCATCCCCTGCTCAATAATCGAGTAGCTGCGCGGGCCCAGGCCTGTCCCCAGAAAGATGTCGGTGATATCGCGACGGCGGCACTTGGTGCCGTTGAGGTAGTAAGTGGTCTGGCTGTCGCGGGTCACTTTGCGGCGAATGGAAATTTCCGCGTAGGCCGCGTATTCGCCGAGCAGGGTGCCGTCGGAGTTATCGAACACCAGCTCGATGCTGGCCTGGCTCACCGGTTTACGGCTGGTCGAGCCGTTGAAGATGACGTCGGTCATCGACTCGCCGCGCAGGTTCTTGGCCGAACTCTCGCCCATCACCCAGCGCACGGCGTCGATGATGTTCGACTTGCCGCAACCATTGGGCCCGACCACCGCCGCCATGTTACTGGGGAAGTTCACCGTGGTCGGGTCGACGAAGGATTTGAACCCCGCCAGCTTGATGCACTTTAGCCGCACGCTTAAGCGTCCGTCAGGGCAGAAACCACCAGATCACTGCTGCGCTGGGCATACGCCGTCAGCACAATGCGGATCTGCGGAAAATCTCGGGCCAGCACGGCGGCGAGCAAGCGTTCGAACAGTTCGAGGAACTCGCTCATCGAGGCCTTGCGCTGTTCCAGGGCGAGGAAATACGCGCGGCTCATGGCCGGCTGCAGATTCTCGACGGTTTCCTGCAAGTACGGGTTGTTGGCGAACGGATACGCGGCGCGCATCACACTGAAGCTGTCGTCGACAAAGGTGCGAATGTCCTGGCGCTCGTAGCTGGCGGTCAGACGCTGCTGGATTTGCACGAATGGCGCCATGTCGGCCTGGACTTTCCAGCCGCTGGCCACTGCATTACCCAGCAGGATGTAAAGCTCGCTCATCAGCGTGCACAGGCTCTGGACCTTGTGAACCGTGAGCTCGGTCACGTGGGCGCCACGTCGCGGCAGGATCGCGATCAGGTGGCGGCGCTCGAGGATCAGCAAGGCTTCACGGACCGAACCGCGGCTGACATTGAGGGCCTGCGTGACCTTCTGTTCCTGGATGCGCTCCCCGGGCTTCATTTCGCCACGAATGATGCGTTCGGCGAGGTGGTGAGCAATTTGCTCGGCGAGGCTGTCCGGCGCCTTGAACGTCATGGTTGTCCTTCAAACTCTTCGATCTGCACAAGCGGCGCAGTGTAGCGCACATGAAGGGTCATGGCGGAGTGCCCACTCGGCGGTTTTTGGCACGAATCCAGCAAAAAGCAGGCTATCCCGCGAGGGTCAATAATAAAGGAACGAGTCGTTGATCGACAAAATGCTATTTCCTGACCTTTAAGTCAGAAAATCATTGACCGCAAAGTCAGACCTGATAAATTCGGTTCAAGTCGGTTAACAACAATAATGAGTCTGCGAGGCCTTCCGTGATCCAGTTTTTACTTAACCAGGAACTCCGTAGCGAGCACGCCCTGGACCCAAACCTGACCGTGCTCAATTATCTGCGCGACCATGTGGGCAAACCCGGCACCAAAGAAGGCTGCGCCAGCGGTGACTGCGGCGCCTGCACCGTGGTGGTTGGCGAGCTGCAAACGGATGACGATGGCCGCGAACACATTCGCTATCGCAGCCTCAACTCGTGCCTGACGTTCGTTTCGTCATTGCACGGCAAACAATTGATCAGCGTTGAAGACCTCAAGCACCAAGGCGAACTGCACAGCGTGCAGAAAGCCATGGTCGAGTGCCACGGGTCGCAATGCGGCTTCTGCACGCCGGGCTTCGTCATGTCGCTGTTCGCGCTGCAAAAGAACAGTGATCAACCGGATGCTCATAAAGCTCACGAAGCACTGGCCGGCAACCTCTGCCGCTGCACCGGCTATCGGCCGATTCTGGCTGCCGCCGAACAATCCTGCTGCGGCAAGCAAACGGACCAGTTCGACGCCCGTGAAGCTGACACCATCGCTCGCCTGAAGGCCATTGCCCCTACCGATATCGGCGAACTCAACAGTGGCGACAAGCGCTGCCTGGTGCCGCTGACCGTCGCCGATCTGGCTGACCTCTATGACGCTTATCCACAGGCTCGCCTGCTGGCCGGCGGCACGGATCTGGCGCTGGAAGTCACGCAGTTCCACCGCACCCTGCCGGTGATGATCTACGTCGGCAACGTCGCCGAGATGAAGCGCATCGAGCGCTTCGACGATCGCCTGGAAATCGGCGCTGCCACCGCCCTCTCCGATTGCTACGAGGCCTTGAAAACCGAGTACCCGGACTTCGGCGAATTGCTGCAACGCTTTGCTTCCCTGCAGATCCGCAACCAGGGCACCCTCGGCGGCAACATCGGCAACGCCTCACCGATCGGTGACTCCCCGCCCCTGCTGATTGCACTCGGAGCGCAGATCGTTTTGTGCAAAGGCGAAGTTCGCCGCACGATGGCGCTGGAAGATTACTTCATCGATTACCGGGTCACCGCGCGTCAGGAAAGCGAGTTCATCGAAAAGATCATCGTGCCGCGTGCCAGCGCCGAACAACTGTTCCGCGCCTACAAAGTCTCCAAGCGACTGGACGATGACATTTCCGCTGTCTGCGCCGCGTTCAACCTGCGCATCGACAACGGCGTGATCGCCGACGCCCGCGTCGCCTTCGGCGGCATGGCCGCAATCCCGAAACGTGCAAAAAACTGTGAAGCCGTTCTGCTCGGCGCCACCTGGAACAACGACACCGTCGAACGCGCCTGCGCTGCACTGGCCGAAGATTTCACGCCACTCTCGGACTTCCGCGCCAGCAAGGAATACCGCCTGCTCAGCGCGCAGAACCTGCTGCGTAAATACTTCATCGAACTGCAAACACCGCACATCGAGACTCGGGTGACCGCTTATGTCTAACCATCACGCCGTAGAGAAGACCCAGGCCGAACTGGCTGAACTGTTCGCCAAGGACCTGACCACCGGTGTCGGCCGCAGCGTCAAGCACGACAGCGCCGCCAAGCACGTGTCCGGTGAAGCGCAGTACATCGACGACCGGCTGGAATTTCCGAACCAGTTGCATGTTTACGCACGCCTGTCGGACCGCGCCCACGCGAAAATCATCAGCATCGACACCCAGCCTTGTTACGCCTTCGACGGCGTGCGCATCGCTATCACCCACAAAGACGTGCCGGGCCTGAAAGACATCGGTCCACTGATGCCGGGCGATCCGTTACTGGCCATCGATGACGTCCAGTTCGTCGGTCAAGTGGTGCTCGCCGTTGCGGCGAAGGACCTGGAAACCGCTCGCAAAGCCGCGATGGCCGCGATCATCGAATACGAAGATCTGGAACCGGTGCTGGACGTGGTCGAAGCGCTGCGCAAACGCCACTTTGTGCTCGACAGCCACACCCATCAGCGCGGTGATTCGGCCGGCGCCTTGGCCACCGCCGAACACCGCATTCAAGGCACGCTGCACATCGGCGGCCAGGAACACTTCTATCTGGAAACCCAGATCTCTTCGGTGATGCCGACTGAAGATGGCGGGATGATCGTCTACTGCTCGACGCAGAACCCCACCGAAGTGCAGAAGCTCGTCGCCGAAGTGCTCGATGTGTCGATGAACAAAATCGTCGTCGACATGCGCCGCATGGGCGGTGGTTTCGGCGGCAAGGAAACCCAGGCTGCCAGTCCGGCGTGCCTGTGCGCAGTGATCGCGCACCTCACCGGCCAGCCGACCAAAATGCGCCTGCCTCGGGTCGAAGACATGCTGATGACCGGCAAACGTCACCCGTTCTACGTCGAATACGACGTGGGCTTCGACAGCACCGGTCGGCTGCACGGTATTGCCCTGGAACTGGCCGGCAACTGCGGTTGCTCGCCGGACCTCTCGGCGTCGATTGTCGACCGCGCGATGTTCCACGCCGACAACTCGTACTACCTGGGCGACGCGACCATCAACGGTCACCGCTGCAAAACCAACACCGCGTCGAACACCGCTTACCGTGGTTTCGGCGGCCCGCAAGGCATGGTCGCCATCGAAGAAGTGATGGATGCGATTGCCCGTCATCTGGCCCTCGATCCGCTGGCGGTGCGCAAGGCCAACTACTATGGCAAGACCGAGCGCAACGTCACCCATTACTACCAGACCGTCGAGCACAACATGCTCGAGGAAATGACCGCCGAACTGGAAGAAAGCTGCCAGTACGCCGAACGCCGCGAAGCGATTCGTCGCTACAACGCCAACAGCCCGATCCTGAAAAAAGGCCTGGCGCTGACCCCGGTGAAATTCGGTATTTCCTTCACTGCCAGCTTCCTCAACCAGGCCGGTGCGCTGATCCACGTCTACACCGATGGCAGCATCCACCTGAACCATGGCGGCACCGAAATGGGCCAGGGCCTGAACACCAAAGTCGCGCAGGTCGTGGCCGAAGTGTTCCAGGTGGAAATGGACCGCGTGCAGATCACCGCGACCAACACCGACAAGGTGCCGAACACCTCTCCGACCGCCGCTTCCAGCGGTGCCGACCTGAACGGTAAAGCCGCACAGAACGCAGCGGAAATCATCAAGAAGCGCTTGGTTGAATTTGCCGCGCGGCAGTACAAGGTCAGCGAAGAGGACGTGGAATTCCACAACGGTCATGTACGCGTTCGCGATCACATCCTGACCTTCGAAGCGCTGATCCAGCAGGCGTATTTCGCTCAGGTGTCGCTGTCGAGCACCGGGTTCTACAAGACCCCGAAAATCTTCTACGACCGTAGCCAGGCGCGGGGCCGGCCGTTCTATTACTACGCCTTCGGCGCAGCGTGCTGCGAGGTGATCATCGACACCCTCACCGGCGAGTACAAAATGCTGCGCACCGACATCCTCCACGACGTCGGCGACTCGCTGAACCCGGCGATCGACATTGGTCAGGTCGAGGGTGGTTTCATCCAGGGCATGGGCTGGCTGACCATGGAAGAACTGGTGTGGAACAACAAGGGCAAACTGATGACCAATGGCCCGGCCAGCTACAAGATTCCGGCGGTGGCGGACATGCCGCTGGACCTGCGGGTGAAGCTGGTGGAAAACCGCAAGAACCCGGAAGACACGGTGTTCCATTCCAAGGCTGTGGGTGAGCCGCCGTTCATGCTCGGCATCGCCTCGTGGTGTGCGATCAAGGACGCCGTGGCGAGCCTGGGCGACTACAAGCATCAACCGAAAATCGACGCACCGGCGACACCGGAGCGGGTGTTGTGGGGCTGTGAGCAGATGCGCCAGTTGAATGCGGTGAAAGCTGCCGAAACTGAGCCGGAGCTGGCTTCGCTTTAAGACCGAGGCGCGGCCATCGCGAGCAGGGCTCACTCCTACAGGGGAATGCATTCCAAATGTAGGAGTGAGCCCTGCTCGCGATGAGGCCCGAACAGACAACAAAGATGTCGAGGTGAAACATGTACAACTGGATCGACGCCCTCGCCGACCTGCAATCCCGGGGTGAGCCCTGCGTGTTGGTGACCATCATCGAAGAGCTCGGCTCAACGCCGCGCAATGCCGGCTCGAAGATGGTCATCAGCGCCAACCAGACCTTCGACACCATCGGTGGCGGGCATCTGGAATACAAGGCCATGCAGATCGGCCGCGAGATGCTGGCCAGCGGCAAGCAGGACACCCATCTGGAGCGCTTCAGCCTAGGCGCCAGCCTCGGCCAGTGCTGCGGCGGCGTGACTGTGTTGCTGTTCGAACCGATGGGCCAGGTCCAGGCGCAGATCGCCGTGTTCGGTGCCGGCCACGTCGGTCGGGCGCTGGTGCCGCTGCTCGCCAGCCTGCCCTGCCGGGTGCGCTGGATCGACTCGCGGGAGGCCGAATTCCCGGAACAAATCCCCCACGGTGTGCGCAAAATCGTCACCGAAGAACCAGTGGACGAAGTCGACGACCTGCCTGCCGGCAGCTACTGCATCGTCATGACCCACAATCACCAGCTCGACCTCGAACTCACCGCCGCGATCCTCAAGCGCAACGACTTCGCCTACTTCGGCCTTATCGGCTCGAAGACCAAACGGGTGAAGTTCGAACACCGCTTGCGTGACCGTGGTTTCGACAGCGCCGTGCTGCAACGCATGCGCTGCCCGATGGGCATCGGCGAAGTCAAAGGCAAGTTGCCTGTGGAAATCGCCATCTCCATCGCCGGCGAAATCATCGCCACCTATAACGCCAATTTCGGCCAGCAAACTGCCAGCGCCGGATCATCGATTGCCAAATTGCTGCCCGCGTCACGCCGCAGCCAAGCTTCCAATTGAGAACTCACATGCCTCTGACACGCAAAGCCTACCGCGCCGCCATTCTGCACAGCATCGCCGACCCCGCCGAAGTGGGCATCGAAGCGTCTTATGAGTATTTCGAAGACGGCCTGCTGGTGGTTGATAACGGCCAGATCAGCGCCCTTGGTCACGCCAGCGACTTGCTGCCGACCCTGCCGGCCGACATCGAGATCACCCATTATCAGGACGCGCTGATCACCCCAGGCTTCATCGATACCCACATTCACTTGCCGCAAACCGGCATGGTCGGCGCCTACGGCGAGCAGTTGCTGGACTGGCTCAACACCTACACTTTCCCGTGCGAAAGCCAGTTTGCCGACAAGGCTCACGCTGACGAAGTCGCGGGCATTTTCATCAAGGAACTGCTGCGCAACGGCACCACCACCGCGTTGGTCTTCGGCAGCGTGCACCCGCAGTCGGTGAACTCGTTCTTCGAGGCCGCCGAACAGCTGGACCTGCGGATGATCGCCGGCAAGGTGATGATGGACCGCAACGCGCCGGACTACCTGACCGACAGCGCCGAATCCAGCTACGTGGAAAGCAAGGCGCTGATCGAACGCTGGCACGGCAAGGGCCGGTTGCACTACGCGGTCACCCCGCGCTTTGCACCGACCAGCACCCCTGAACAGCTGACTCTCGCCGGCCAGTTGCTCAGCGAATTCCCTGACGTGTACATGCAGACCCACATCAGCGAAAACCTCAAGGAAGTCGAGTGGGTCAAGGAGCTGTTCCCGGAGCGCAAGGGTTACCTGGACGTCTACGACCACTACAAACTGCTCGGCGAGCGCTCGGTGTTCGCCCATGGCGTGCACCTGTGCGACGACGAGTGCGCGCGGCTGGCGGAAACCGGCTCGGCCATCGCCTTCTGTCCAACGTCGAACTTTTTCCTCGGCAGCGGCCTGTTCAACCTGCCGATGGCCGAGAAGCACAAGTTGAATGTCGGCCTCGGTACGGACGTCGGTGGCGGCACCAGTTTCTCGCTGCTGCAAACCTTGAACGAAGCCTACAAAGTCATGCAGATGCAAGGCGCGCGACTGAGCCCATTCAAATCGCTGTACCTGGCCACCCTCGGCGGCGCTCGCGCGCTGCGGCTGGAAGACAAGATCGGCACCCTGCAACCGGGCACTGATGCGGACTTCCTGGTGCTGGACTACAACGCCACGCCGCTGCTGAGCTATCGCTTGAAGCAGGCCAATAACATTGCCGAGACGTTGTTTGTATTGATGACGCTGGGGGATGACCGGACGGTGTTGCAGACGTATGCGGCGGGGAATCAGGTGCATCAGCGCTAGGTTTTTCGGGCATAAAAAAATCCCCCATCGTTTTACAGCCTGGGGGATTTTTTGTGTTGTTGAGGTCGCCTTCGCAAGCAAGCCGCGGTGTGTCAGAGTTTCGCAGCAGGCCGCCCTGGCTTCTTGGTCTGCAACAAATGCGAAAACACCGCATGCAAATCATCCGACGCGCTTTCTTCGTCGAGGTTGAGTTTGCTGTCGATGTGATCCATGTGATGCATCATCAGGTCCACCGCCAGCTCGGCGTTGCGCGCTTCGATGGCGTCGATCAGCTGGGTGTGCTCGTCGTAGGAACAGTGGGAGCGATTGCCGCTTTCATACTGGGCAATGATCAACGAAGTCTGGGACACCAGGCTGCGCTGGAAGCTGATCAGTGGCGCGTTTTTCGCCGCTTCGGCCAGCTTCAAGTGGAACTCGCCCGACAGACGAATACCGGCGCCGCGATCACCACGGGAGAAGCTGTCGCGCTCGTCGTTGACCATCTGGCGCAACTCGGCAATCTGCTCGGCAGTGGCATGCTGCACCGCCAACTCAGTAATCGCACGCTCCACCAGACGCCGGGCCATGAACACCTGACGAGCCTCTTCGACACTCGGGCTGGCGACGACAGCGCCACGGTTCGGACGCAGCAGCACGACGCCTTCATGGGCCAGGCGCGACAGCGCGCGGCGAATGATGGTGCGACTGACCCCGAAAATTTCCCCCAGCGCTTCTTCGCTCAACTTGGTACCGGGCGCCAGACGCTGTTCGAGGATGGCCTCGAAGATATGCGCATAGACAATATCGTCCTGGGTACCGCTGCGGCCGGCTTTGCCTGCTCGCGGTTGTTTCTTTAGGGGTTGCAACTGTTCGTTCATGGGCACTCGAGTCGGAAGAACTGCGGCGAATTGACCGTGACTGTAATACGGCACAGAGGGTCGCTGGCAAGTATCGCGTAAAAAACACTGCGATTGTACACAATGGAGGGTGGCAACACGACTGTACGGCTGTTTGTCACTTCCGCTGTATTGCAACGATTCCTTACGTTTGAGTTTAGGCTTGATCACAGAATCCGCCTTTTGCGCACAATCCCCTGTAGGAGTGAGCCTGCTCGCGATAGCGGTGGATCAGTCGACAACATTGTTGCCTGACACTCCGCTATCGCGAGCAGGCTCACTCCTACAGGTTTTGCGCTATTGCAGACATCTTCATCTGTATAAGGAACACCGCTGTCATGAACGACATCACGCACACGCAGCTCCGCCCTTTTGCCGATACGTCGCCTTCTGCGATCGTTGCCGGCTTCATCGCGATGATGACCGGTTACACCAGCTCGCTGGTCCTGATGTTCCAGGCCGGGCAAGCGGCGGGGCTGACCAGCGGGCAGATTTCCTCGTGGATCTGGGCGATCTCGATTGGCATGGCGGTGTGCTCGATTGGCCTGTCTCTGCGTTATCGCACGCCAATCACCATCGCCTGGTCGACCCCCGGCGCGGCGTTGCTGATTACCAGTCTGGGCGGCGTGACCTACGGCGAAGCCATTGGCGCCTACATGACCTGCGCGGTGCTGGTGACGATTTGTGGTTTGACCGGCAGCTTCGAGCGGCTGGTGAAAAAGATTCCGGCGTCATTGGCGGCGGCTTTGCTGGCGGGGATTCTGTTCAAGATCGGCAGCGAAATCTTCGTCGCCGCGCAGCATCGCACCGCGCTGGTATTGGGCATGTTCTTCACTTATCTGGTGGTCAAACGCCTGTCGCCGCGTTATGCCGTATTGGCCGCGCTGTTGATCGGCACGGCGCTCTCAGGGTTCATGGGCCTGCTGGACTTCAGCGGTTTCCATCTGGAAGTGGCGACGCCGGTCTGGACTACGCCGCACTTCTCCTTGGCGGCGACCATCAGCATTGGCATTCCGCTGTTCGTGGTGGCCATGACCTCGCAGAACATGCCCGGCATTGCCGTGCTGCGCGCCGACGGTTACACCGTGCCGGCCTCGCCGCTGATCACCACCACCGGCATCGCTTCGTTGCTGCTGGCGCCGTTCGGTTCCCACGGGATCAACCTGGCAGCCATCAGCGCGGCGATTTGCACCGGGCCGCATGCCCATGAAGATCGCAACAAGCGCTACACAGCGGCCGTCTGGTGCGGGGTTTTCTACGGGATCGCCGGGGTGTTCGGCGCGACGCTGGCGGCGTTGTTTGCCGCGCTGCCTAAAGAATTGGTGCTGTCGATTGCGGCGCTGGCGTTGTTCGGCTCGATCATCAATGGCTTGAGCATCGCCATGAGCGAAGTGAAGGAACGTGAGGCAGCACTGATTACCTTTATGGTCACGGCGTCGGGGCTGACGCTGTTTTCCATCGGTTCGGCGTTCTGGGGGATTGTGGCGGGGGTGTTGACGCTGGTGATTCTGAATTGGCGCAAAAGCTAAAAGCTCGCAGCCTCGTTTCACTCGACAGCTGCTACATGGATTGCATTGCCCTGTAGCAGCTGTCGAGTGAAACGAGGCTGCGATCCTTTGATCGTCACAAAAAAAAACGGCGACCCTTGGGTCGCCGTTTTTTACAACATCAAGCTACCGGATTGATCGGCTTTTCCGGGTACCAGACGTCGATCAGCGGGCTGACGGTTGCTTCAGTCAGTTCGCTGCGGCCTTTGAGCCAGGCTTCAACAGCGGCACGCTGCTCTTCGGACACCGAGCCACGCTTCTGCAGGCAAACCAGACCGAAGTCGTCGCCGCCAACATAGCCCAGACCGTTGGCTTCCATGGCTTCTTTCAGGAACGCGTCGAGGAAAGCATCAATGGCTTCATCAGCCAAATCTTCTTTGAAATCCAGGTTCAGTTCGAAACCCAGCTCTTGAAATTCATCGACGCACAGTTTTTTGCGCAGACGCTGGGAACGGTTAGTCGCCATTGGAACAATCCTCATAAGTAATAACGGGCGGCACTTTAGCAGTTTAAGGCGCCGATTGCCCGTTTCTCTGGGCTGCAAGCCTTACCGTCGGTAAAAAATAGCGGATTAGAAGGCCAGGGCACGGCACAAGTCACTACACCTTGGGGCATAATGCCGACACTTTCATGACCACTGAGGGAATTTATCTTCATGCCCTCGTTTTTTTCCCCCTCGGCTGTAGGGTTTTATTTCACATGATCAAATCTTTGCGTCCATTGCTACTGGCCGGTTTTCTGCTCCCGCTGGCCTTCTCTGTCTCCGCCGCCCCGATCAACACCTCGCTGTCGCCCAACGTTGAAAAAGCCCTCAAGGCCAGCAAGATGCAGGACAACGCCCTGTCGCTGGTGATGATCCCGCTCAACGGCCCCGGCACCCCGACGATTTTCAACGCTGACGTCTCCGTCAATCCGGCCTCGACCATGAAACTGGTCACCACGTACGCGGCGCTGGAAATGCTCGGCCCGAACCACCAGTGGAAAACCGAGTTCTACACCGACGGCACCCTCAGCGGCGGCATCCTCAACGGTAACCTCTACCTCAAGGGTGGCGGCGATCCGAAACTGAACATGGAAAAACTCTGGTTGCTGATGCGTGACCTGCGCGCCAACGGTGTGACGCAAATCACCGGCGACCTGGTGCTGGACCGCAACTTCTTCGTACAACCGCAATTGCCGCAGTTCAACGACGACGGTAATGACGATAACAAGCCGTTCCTGGTCAAACCCGACGCGCTGATGGTCAACCTCAAGGCCCTGCGCTTTGTGGCGCGCAACGACAACGGCCGGGTGCTGATTTCGGTAGAACCGCCGATTGCCACCATTCGCATCGAAAACCAGGTCAAAGCCGTCAACTCCAAGCAATGCACCGGTGGCGTGCGTTACAACCCGGTGACCCAGGCCGATGGCAGCGTGACCGTAACGGTCGGCGGCCAGTTGGGCGAGGGCTGCAGTTCCCAGACTTACCTGTCGCTGCTCGACCACGCGACCTACACCGCAGGCGCCGTGCGAGCGATCTGGAAGGAACTGGGAGGCAGCATTCAGGGGGTGGACCGTCTGGCGCCAACACCTAAAGACGCCAAGGTCCTGGCTCGGGCCTTCTCGCCGGACCTGGCGGAAATCATCCGCGACATCAACAAATACAGTAACAACACCATGGCCCAGCAGCTGTTCCTGAGCCTGGGTGCGCAGTTCCGCACCGAGGCCGACGGTGACGATGCCAAGGCTGCACAGCGTGTCGTGCGTCAGTGGCTGGCGAAGAAAGGCATCACCGCACCGCACCTGGTGATGGAGAACGGTTCCGGGCTGTCCCGTGCGGAACGGGTGAGTGCGCGTGAAATGGCCGGCATGCTGCAAGCGGCCTGGAAAAGCCCGTATTCGGCCGAGTTCATCAGCTCGATGCCGATTGCCGGCACCGACGGCACCATGCGCAAACGCCTGAAGACCACGGCGATGCGCGGTGAAGCGCACATCAAGACCGGCACCTTGAATACTGTGCGGGCGATTGCCGGCTTCAGCCGCGACATCAACGGCAATACCTGGGCGGTAGTGGCGATCCTCAACGACAAGGCACCGTTTGGCGCGTCGTCGGTGCTCGATCAAGTGCTGCTGGACCTGTATCGCCAGCCGAAACTGCCGGAAACGGCTTCGGTGCTGTAACCCCCGAAATCAAAAGATCGCAGCCTGCGGCAGCTCCTACAGGTGTACACATAACCCTGTAGGAGCTGCCGCAGGCTGCGATCTTTTCAATTCACTCAAGATCTCCCGGCAGGGTTAGCTCATCTCTCCTTCTACCCGATCCCGTCCTGCCAGTTTCGCCGCATACACCCCCGAATCCGCACGCAGCAGCAGCGCATCCGCGCCCTCCCCGACTTGCCAACTGGCAATCCCGAAACTGGCGGTCACGGTCCCGACGCCTTCGATCGGCGAACTGCGCAACCCTTGCCATAGCTGCAAGGCCAGGACGTGCGCCTGCTCGCCGTTGATGTCCGGGCAGAGCACCATGAACTCCTCGCCACCCAGGCGACAGAATACGTCTGTGCGGCGCAGCCGATGGCCGATGCGTTCGCACACGATCTGCAACACCCGATCGCCGACTGCGTGGCCGTGCTGGTCATTGATGCGTTTGAAGTGGTCGATATCGAGCATGATCACCGACAGTTCGCCACCGCCGCGTTCGACCCGGCCCATTTCGGTGGTCAGGCGTTCCTGGAAATAGCGGCGGTTGTGGATCCCGGTCAGGGAGTCGGTGATCGATAGCGCCCGCAGTTCTTCTTCCACCCGTTTCAAGTCGGAGATGTCCGAGACATAGCCGTGCCAGAGCACGCCGCCACCGGGCAATTCCTCCGGTGTCGCCTCGCCGCGAACCCAACGCAGGCCGCGCAGGGGCAACTGCACGCGGTATTCCTCGCGCCAAGGGCTGAGGGTGTCCGCCGACGCCCGGATCGAGGCACGGACGCGGGTGGTGTCCTGCGGATGAATCCGCGTGAAAATCGCTTCGGCGTTGAGCAACAACACATCCGGTTCAAGTTCGTAGATCTCACGAATACCGTCGCTGGCGTAGATCACACTGAAGCGCCCATCGAATTCCATTTTGAATTGGTAGATCCCGCCGGGTACATGAGCGCTGAGTTTCTTCAGCAACAAATCCCGTGCCGCCAAGGCCTCGTGGACGCGCTTGCGTTCAGTGATGTCGATGCAGATCGCCAGGTGCCCGACCCACAAGCCTTGCTCGTCGAGGACCGGGGTCGCCAGCATGTTCACCGTCAAATGGCTGCCGTCGCTACGCAGCAGCGTCCATTCCCGCGCTTCGTGACCGCCCTCCTCGCCGCCCTCGACCAACATCGCCTGGCAGGTCGGAATCGGTTTGCCATAACGCGCACTCAACTCCGCCGAACGTGCCATGAGTTCTCGGGGCAGGTGCAGGTTTTCCAGGGTCATGTGGCCCACCACCTCGGTGCTGGTGTAGCCAAGCATTTGCTCGGCACCGGCATTAAAGGTGCGGATAACCCCGCGCAGGTCAGTGGCGATGATCGCCACTTGGGTCGCGGCATTCAGCACGCCACGCAACTGGCCATGGGTGCCGCGCAACTCCTGCTCGCGGGCGCGCAGTTCCTGGGTCCGTTGCTCGACCATTTTCAGCGCCCGTCGACGCTGACTGACCAGCACATAGAGCAAGGCACTGAGCAACAGACTGAGCAAGCCGCCCAGCACCACGAGGCTGGTCACCGAAGAGTGGTTGGCTCGCAGGAAGGCTTCGCTGGGCTGGATGTCGACTTGATAGTCATGGTCGGCAAGCCGCAACAGGCGCGTCGCCGACAACTCACTGGGCGCCGGCGTGTTGGGCGACTCATAAAGCACTTCGTGCTGATCATCTGTGGATAAGTCGAGGATGCGCACCGAAAGATAGTCACGGCCAACGTCCGGCAGTCCATCCGCCAGCAACTGATGCATGCTGATCACCGCCATGACATAACCGTACGATTTCACCCCCGCCGTAGCCGGACTACTGCGCCGCAACACCGGTGCGGCCAGCAGCACGCCGCGCGCGTAGGCCGGTTCGATATTGACCAGATGCATCGGCTGCGATACCGCCATGCCGCCGAGCTGATCGGCCCGTTCAAGGGTGGAACGGCGCAAGGGTTGAGCCCACAAGTCGTAGCCCAGCGGCGAACCCAGTTTGCTTTGGGTCTGGCTATACAGCACCGCCACGTACTCATCCCGTTCGGCCGCCAGTTGCAGTTGGCCGTCGGCATTGAGTTCGCGCAAGGTGAAGTCGGTCAAACCCTCTGCACGCACCTGGCGTTCGAATTCCGCTCGTTCGGCACCGGTTACTCGCTTGGCGAAGGAATAGGCCTGAGTCCGGTGCAGCAGCGGCTGGGTGTAACCGTCGAACTCCGCGCGGGAGACCGAATCGGAATTGGCAAAGAACCGGCGCAGGCCATCGAGGCGCTGCTCCTGATCTTCGAAGCGCTCTTCGATACGGCTGTAACGTTCACTGGCCAGCAGTTGGAAACGTTGCC
Source organism: Pseudomonas sp. BT76 TE3572 (assembly GCF_050435365.1). NCBI lineage: Bacteria > Pseudomonadati > Pseudomonadota > Gammaproteobacteria > Pseudomonadales > Pseudomonadaceae > Pseudomonas > Pseudomonas sp. BT76 TE3572. The sequence continues at coordinate 6,639,199 of NZ_JBNDKE010000001.1, read as the reverse complement.
GCAATTGATGGTGGAACAGATTCAGCGTCGACCACGCCAGCAATCCCGTGAGAATCCCGCCGACAACCAATACCAGCAGAGCGACCAGCCAGGCCGAGACATCTTCACTGATAAAACCCAGGATCTTGGGGCGCACGGCGTGCAACGACATAGACGCAACTCAAAACGCCAGGTGCGGGAAAGCCCATTGGCCATGCGTTGAGTTATAGCTATTAGCCATCAATTTGACCAGCACAGAAAGAAGCCAAGAGCCTTTAAAAATCAAGGCTCTGTGGATCCAATTCCCTCAAGTGTCAACGCGCCGTGATTTTCCATGCGCGGTGGATCTTGCCATTACGGGCGAAATCCGGATCGATGGTCTGGGCGGTGATTTCCTCGACCGCATAACGCTCGGCAAGGTTTTCCTCAAGCTGGAACTTGCGGAAGTTGTTGGAGAAGTACAACACGCCGCCCGGGGCCAGACGCGCCATGGCCAGGTCGATCAATTGCACCTGGTCACGCTGTACGTCGAAGATCCCTTCCATGCGCTTGGAGTTGGAGAACGTCGGCGGATCGATGAAGATCAGGTCGTACTCGTCACGGCAGGCATCGAGCCAGGCCATCACGTCGCCCTGCTCCAGACGGTTCTTCTCGGAGAAACCGTTCAGCGACAGGTTGCGACGCGCCCAGTCCAGATAGGTTTTCGACAGGTCGACGCTGGTGGTGCTGCGCGCACCGCCCTTGGCTGCGTGAACACTGGCGGTTGCGGTGTAGCTATACAGGTTGAGGAAGCGCTTGCCGGCCGCCTCTTTCTGGATCCGCATACGCATCGGCCGGTGATCGAGGAACAGCCCGGTGTCGAGGTAATCCGTGAGGTTCACCAGCAGCTTCACGCCACCTTCGTTGACCTCGACGAACTTGCCCTGTGCCGCTTGGCGTTCGTACTGCTTGGTGCCGCTCTGACGCTCGCGACGCTTGACCACCACGCGGCTCTTGTCGATGTTCAGGGCCTGCGGAATGGCGGCCAGGGCATCGAACATGCGCGCCGAGGCTTTTTCCGGATCGATGGATTTCGGCGCGGCGTATTCCTGGACGTGGACCCAATCCTGATACAGGTCGATGGCCATGGAGTATTCCGGCATGTCGGCATCGTAGACGCGGTAGCAGTCGATGCCTTCACGCTTGACCCACTTGCCGAGGGCCTTGAGGTTCTTTTGCAGGCGGTTGGCGAACATCTGCCCGCCTTCGCTCAAGCGCGGTTGCTCGATCACTACCGGTGCCGGTTTGATCGGGTTGCCGTTCTTGTTGTACTTCTCGTACTTGCCCGGTGCTACGTCGTTGTCTGCGACTTCGACTTCGGCTTGCTCGCGCTCGACCTGACGCTGTTCCGGAGTGCGACGTTCGCCAGTGACGAACTGGTCCGGCGTGACCTTGATCAGCAGCAATTTGCACGGCAACGCGCCGTTCCAGAACGAATACTGTTTGTGGCTGCGGATGCCCATGCGCTTGCCCAGGTCCGGGGCGCCGGTGAATACCGCGGCTTCCCAGTTCAGGCAGGCCTGACGCAGACGTTCGCCGAGGTTCTGGTAGAGATAGAGCAAGCTCGCTTCATCACCCAGACGTTCGCCGTACGGTGGGTTGCAGATCACCAGGCCTTTCTGGTTCTGGTCCGGACGCGGCTCGAACGTCCCGACTTCGCCCTGGTAGATCTTGATCCACTCGCTCAGGCCGGCACGTTCGACGTTGTTGCGACCCGGTTGAATCAGGCGCGGATCGGCTTCGTAACCGCGAATCCACAGCGGTGGCTTGGCCAGACCGGCCGCGCAACGCTCAGTGGCTTCTTCGTGAAGCTTTTTCCACAGCGCCGGGACGTGACCGAGCCAAGCCGTGAAACCCCACTGCTCGCGACGCAGGTTCGGCGCCATGTCGGCGGCGATCATCGCGGCTTCGACGAGGAACGTACCGACACCGCACATCGGGTCAGCCAGCGCGCCGCCATCGGCCGCAATGCGCGGCCAGCCGGAACGGATCAAGATCGCGGCCGCGAGGTTTTCCTTCAGCGGCGCCGCGCCCTGCTGCAAGCGATAGCCGCGCTGGTGCAGGCTGTGACCGGAGAGGTCGAGGGACAGGATCGCTTCGCCACGGTCCAGGCGCAGGTGAATGCGCAGGTCCGGGTTGAGCTTGTCGATGGAAGGACGGTCGCCCTGCGGCGTGCGCAGTTTGTCGACGATGGCGTCCTTGACCTTCAACGCGCCGAAGTGGGTGTTGTCGATGCCCGAGCCATGACCGCTGAACTCAACGGCCAGGGTGCCATCGTTGAGCATGTGGTCTTGCCACTCGATATCGAGTACGCCGTGATAAAGGTCTTCGGCGTCCTTCATCGGGAAACGCTTGAGTACCAGCAGCACCCGGTTCGCCAGACGCGACCACAGGCACAGGCGATAAGCGGTTTCCATGGTGGCCATGCCGCGCACAGCCGAGGTGTGCTCACGCGCTTCCTCAAGGCCAAGCCCGACGGCTTCCTCGATGAGCAGGCCTTCAAGGCCTTTGGGGCAAGTGAGGAAGAGTTCGAAACGATCGGACATGGTAATTCCAGAGCCTTTAGCTAAGTGAACCGGCAACGCATTGCCGGCCCGGTTTTCAATCAGGCGCTTTTCTAAAAGAGCGCCCGCGTGGCACGAAGGTGTGCCGTCCCACCCCTGCAAGCTCGGGTTAAAAGAGCTTAGATGCAAAGACAGATAAAAAAGTTGATGCAACAAAATGTCATAAGTCGACCCTTCGTCGAATAGTCCCCCTGCTCAACAGGAGGCATTCTCACTAAAGGATTAACCCCATCATGCAGCGAGGGGCTGATCATACCGGGGTTTTGCCAATAAACACGGGACAACATGGTGTTACTTATCGCCATACCATCTTTATCGTTACGTCCTTATGACAAAACGATCATTCCCTCGATGTGACGCATTGGTTAGAACTCAATACAGGTTGACGCCGCAATGACGTCAACACCTTGGCTTGCGACGCCGGCAGCAAGCCCCAACGGCAGGAGTTTTTCTGCCAGACCTCAATTGAGGTCGACGCGATAAATACAGTCAACAAGTGAGGGCAACACCCTATGAGAAGACTTAAGCGTGATCCGTTGGAAAGAGCATTTTTGCGCGGATATCAATATGGCGTTGGTGGCAAATCCCGTGAGCTTTGCCCATTTACTCTACCGTCGGTACGCCAAGCCTGGATTAACGGCTGGCGAGAAGGACGCGGCGACAACTGGGACGGTATGACCGGCACTGCGGGAATCCATAGACTCAACGAACTTCACGCCGTCGGCTAACACAGGGCACACACTCCGACACGACAATCTGATTACGTAACGACTTACCACGCACGCCCCATCCGGGCGGCGGGCTTCGGCCCAGGGGCACCTTCGAGGTGCCCTTTTTTATGCCTGCTTTTCGCCGAAATACAATTCCTTTGTAGCAGCTGCCGAGCACCGCGAGGTTGCGTTCGGCGGCGAAGCCGTCGTGAAATCAGACACCTCGGTCTTGCAGATACACTGTGCATGCAGGGTTTACGACGGCTTCGCCGCCGAACGCAGCCTCGCGTTGCTCGGCAGCTGCTACAGGTCAGCGCAATGCGGCGATGGCGTCGACGGACTCACGAATAAGCGCCGGTCCTTTATAGATGAAGCCGGAATAGAGCTGCACCAGGCTGGCACCCGCGGCGATTTTCTCAGCTGCGTGCTTGCCTTCGGTGATGCCGCCCACGGCGATGATCGGCAAGCGACCGGTCAATTCGGCCGCCAGCACCTTCACGGTGTGGGTGCTCTTGTCGCGAACCGGTGCGCCGGACAAACCGCCCGCCTCGTCACCGTGCTCCATGCCTTCTACGCCGACGCGGCTCAGGGTGGTGTTGGTGGCGATCACCGCGTCCATCCCGGTTTCGATCAGCGCTTGCGCGACCTGAGCGGTTTCTTCGTCGGTCATGTCCGGTGCAATCTTGATCGCCAGTGGTACATGTTTGCCATGACGCAGCGCCAGTTCAGCGCGGCGCGTCGCCAGGTCGGCCAACAATTGCTTCAGCGAATCGCCGAATTGCAGGCTGCGCAGGCCCGGGGTGTTCGGCGAACTGACGTTGACCGTCACGTAGCTGGCGTGGGCGTAGACCTTGTCCAGGCAGATCAGGTAGTCATCGACCGCCCGCTCAACCGGGGTATCGAAGTTCTTGCCGATATTGATGCCCAGCACGCCCTTGAACTTGGCCGCCGCCACTCGAGCCAGCAGGTGATCGACGCCGAGGTTGTTGAACCCCATGCGGTTGATGATCGCCTCGGCATCCGGCAGACGGAAAATCCGTGGCTTCGGGTTGCCCGGCTGCGGACGCGGGGTGATGGTGCCGATTTCGACAAAGCCAAAACCCAGTTGCGCAAAACCGTCGATGGCCGCGCCGTTCTTGTCCAGACCGGCCGCCAGACCCACCGGGTTCGGGAAGTCCAGGCCCATGACGGTCACCGGCATTTTCGCCGGGGCCTTGCACAGCAAGCCGTTGAGGCCCAAACGCCCGCCCGCGCCGATCAGGTCCAGGGACAGATCGTGGGAGGTTTCCGGGGAAAGTTTGAACAACAGCTGACGGGCCAGGGTGTACATGGGCGGGTTTGACTCTGGGCTACGAAAAGTGGCGGCGATTATAGCCGGGCATCGGGGTTGCAGGCGAGGCGCGCGACAAAATCAGCATGCGATGGCATATGCCTTGCACCGTCACTCACATCAGCACTCATGCCAACGGCGGGATGAGTCGAAAGACAAAGGCGTCGTCACTTGGCCTTGCCCTGGCAAGCAGCCCGGTCCGGCGCTTTTTTATGGAAGGTGTTTACTGATGATTGAAGTTCCAGCCAACCCTCTGGCCTGGGTCAACGGCAGCGATGCCCCGGAAAAGACCGAAATCAACCTCGGTTTCATCGCCCTGAGCGACTGCGCCTCGGTAGTCGTCGCGGCCACGCAGGGCTTCGCCCAACCTTATGGCCTGACCCTGAACCTCAAGCGCCAGTCGTCCTGGGCCAACCTGCGGGACAAACTGGTCAGTGGCGAACTCGATGCCGCGCACAGCCTGTACGGTTTGATCTACGCCGTGCATTTGGGCATCGGCGGTGTCGCGTCGACCGACATGGCGGTGCTCATGGGCCTGAATCAGAATGGCCAGAGCATCAACCTGTCCCATGGCTTACAGACTTTAGGCGTGACCAGTCCTGAAGCACTGGAACGGCACGTGCACCAAAGTCGCCCAAAACTCACCTTCGCCCAGACATTTCCTACGGGCACCCACGCCATGTGGCTGTATTACTGGCTCGCGAGTCAAGGTATCCATCCGTTGCAGGACGTCGACAGCGTGGTCGTGCCGCCGCCGCAAATGGTCGCGCACCTGCAAGCCGGGCGCATCGACGGCTTCTGCGTCGGCGAGCCATGGTCCGCGAGCGCGGTGCAGCAGAGCCTGGGGTTCACGATGGCGACCACTCAGACCATCTGGCCCGATCACCCGGAAAAAGTCCTCGGTTGCACCCGCGCCTTTGTCGAGCAATACCCCAACACCGCACGGGCGCTGGTGATGGCGATTCTGGAGGCCAGTCGCTTCATCGAAGAAAGCACCGAGAATCGCCGCAGCACCGCGAAGCTGTTGAGCGCGCCGCAATACCTCGACGCGCCACTCGACTGCATCGAACCGCGATTGCTCGGTGACTACGCCGATGGCTTGGGTAATCGCTGGCAGGACCCGCACGCACTGCGTTTCCATGGTGATGGCGAGGTCAACTTGCCGTATCTGTCCGATGGCATGTGGTTCATGACCCAGTTCCGCCGTTGGGGTTTGTTGCGCGACGACCCGGACTACCTGGGCGTGGCCCGTCAGGTCCAGCAACTAGACTTGTATCGAGAGGCCGCCACTGCTGTCGGTGTGGCCACGAGTGATCAGCCAATGCGCAGCAGCCAGTTGATCGACGGCAAGGTCTGGGACGGCTCGGACCCGGTCGGCTATGCCCGCAGTTTCAAGCTGCACGCCATGAGCGACAGCTCGCCCCTTCTCGCCAGCCGCTGACAGGAGACTACGAATATGTTGCGTATCCTGCTGATCAACGACACCGCGAAGAAAGTCGGTCGCCTGAAGGCTGCCCTGACCGAAGCCGGGTTCGAGGTGATCGACGAGTCGGGCTTGACCATCGACCTGCCCGCGCGCGTCGAAACGGTGCGTCCGGACGTGATTTTGATCGATACCGAGTCACCGAGCCGCGATGTGATGGAGCAAGTGGTGCTGGTGAGCCGCGATCAACCGCGTCCGATTGTGATGTTTACCGATGAACATGACCCCGATGTGATGCGTCAGGCGATCAAGTCCGGCGTCAGTGCCTACATCGTCGAAGGCATCCACGCACAGCGCTTGCAGCCGATTCTCGATGTGGCCATGGCACGCTTTGAAAGCGACCAGGCCCTGCGCGCCCAACTCAACGCCCGTGACCAGCAACTGGCCGAGCGCAAGCGCATCGAGTTGGCCAAGGGGCTGCTGATGAAAATGAAGGACTGCAACGAGGAAGAGGCCTACACCCTCATGCGCCGCCAGGCCATGAGCCGCCAGCAGAAGCTGATTCAGGTGGCGGAACAAATTATTGCTATGAGCGAACTGCTCGGCTGAAGCATTGCATTGCCTGTCAGGGCCTCATCGCGGGCAAGCCCGCTCCCACAGGTTTTGTGGACACCAAAGATCCATGTGGGAGCGGGCTTGCCCGCGATGAGCCGCACCACGGTTTCACCTGTTGGCACAGATCTCGCTAGGTAATCGCTACAGGTAACCAACGGCGGTTGCCCCACCTACGACAAAGACGTCGCTCACCGCATTTGCCCTTTGGCGAATCCGGTGGCGGCGTTTTTTTGTTTTGGCCCCACAGACCGGGGCCGGTGGTGCGGCCGATGCGGCGCCCCACCTGCAAGCTCATGACTCCTTCTCGAGACTCCTAACAGCTGAGGTGCGCGATGAATTCAAGCTTCTGGAAATCTGGCCATACCCCGACATTGTTCGCGGCCTTCCTCTATTTCGACCTGAGTTTCATGGTCTGGTACCTGCTCGGCCCGCTGGCCGTGCAGATCGCCGCCGACCTGCACCTGACCACCCAGCAGCGCGGGCTGGTGGTGGCCACGCCGATTCTGGCCGGGGCGGTATTGCGCTTTGTAATGGGCTTGCTGGCTGATCGCCTGTCGCCGAAAACCGCCGGGCTGATTGGCCAGGTGATCGTCATCTGCGCCCTGTTCGGCGCCTGGAAACTCGGCATCCACAGTTATGAACAAGCGCTGGTGCTGGGCCTGTTCCTCGGCATGGCCGGCGCGTCCTTCGCCGTCGCCCTGCCGCTGGCGTCGCAATGGTATCCACCACAACACCAAGGCAAAGCCATGGGCATCGCCGGTGCCGGTAACTCAGGTACCGTGCTCGCAGCACTGATCGCCCCGGTACTGGCTGCCGCGTTTGGCTGGAGCAACGTGTTCGGCTTCGCCCTGATCCCGCTGATCCTGACCATCATCGTCTTCGCCTGGCTGGCCAAAAACGCACCTGAGCGTCCGAAAGCCAAGTCGATGTCCGACTACTTCAAGGCCCTGGGCGACCGCGACAGCTGGTGGTTCATGTTTTTCTACAGCGTGACCTTCGGCGGCTTCATCGGCCTGGCCAGCGCCCTGCCCGGCTATTTCAACGACCAGTATGGCCTCAGCCCGGTGACCGCCGGTTACTACACCGCGGCCTGCGTGTTCGGTGGCAGCTTGATGCGTCCGTTGGGCGGCGCTCTGGCCGACCGCTTCGGCGGTATTCGCACGCTACTTGGGATGTACACGGTGGCGGCGACCTGCATTGCCGTGGTCGGCTTCAATTTGCCAAGTTCCTACGCCGCATTGGCACTTTTCGTCTGCACCATGCTTGGTTTGGGTGCCGGTAACGGCGCTGTTTTCCAATTGGTGCCGCAGCGTTTTCGTCGCGAGATCGGTGTGATGACCGGTTTGATCGGCATGGCCGGCGGTATTGGCGGATTTGCACTGGCAGCGGGCATGGGCGCGATCAAGCAAAGCACCGGCAGTTATCAACTGGCCTTGTGGTTGTTCGCCAGCCTTGGCGTTCTGGCCTGGTTCGGCCTGCACGGTGTGAAACGTCGCTGGAGAACCACTTGGGGTTCGGCCGCCGTGACCGCTGCTCGGGTCTGAAGCCTCAATGAGCCTGCAACTGAGTTTTGCCGAAGCGAGCGCCATCGGCCCTCGCGAGGAGAATCAGGACGCCCTGCGTCTGGTGACTCCGGCCCCGGCGCTGGCGGCGAGCAAGGGTTACCTGTTCGCCATCGCCGATGGCGTCAGCCAGTGCGCCGACGGTGGTCTCGCCGCCCGCTCGACGTTGCAGGCACTGGCGCTGGATTACTACGCCACGCCGGAAACCTGGGGCGTTGCGCAAGCATTGGATCGCCTGCTGCTGGCACAGAATCGCTGGTTGCAAGCCAATGGCGGTGGGCAACCCTTGCTCACCACTGTCAGTGCTTTGGTCATGCGCGGTAGGCGTTTTACCTTGGCCCATGTCGGCGATTGCCGGGTTTATCGATGGCACGCCGACACTTTGCAGCGGGTCAGCGAGGACCACGTCTGGGACCAGCCGGGCATGCAGCATGTGCTCAAGCGAGCCCTGGGGCTCGATCAGCATTTGGTGCTGGATTTTCTCGATGGCGAACTGCGGCTGAACGAAAGTTTCGTATTGCTCAGCGATGGCATTTGGGCTGTGCTGGGCGACACCGCGATTGCGGCCATTCTGCGCGATCAACCGGATCTCAACAGCGCTGCGCAGACCTTGGTCAGCGCGGCGCATCTGGCCGGTAGCCAGGACAACGCCAGCGCCTTGCTGGTGCGAGTTGATGCCCTCGGTGAAACCAGCATCGGCGATGCCTTGATTCATTTACAGCAATGGCCACTGCCGCCTGCTTTGAAACCCGGCCAGACGTTCGAAGGTTGGCAGGTCGAAGGGATACTTGGTCAGAGCCAGCAGTCATTGCTCTATCGGGTACGCGATGGGCAACAACAACCCTGGCTGCTGAAAACCTTGCCGGGCGCGCTGCGCGACGATCACTTGGCCGGGCAGGCGTTGCTGTCGGAAGAATGGTTTCTCAAGCGCGTGGCCGGACGGCATTTCCCTGAAGTCCATGCCGCCAGTCAGCGTCAGCATTTGTATTACGTGATGCGGGAATATTCCGGATCTACGTTGGCGGAGCTGCACGCCGATGTCGGACCGCTGCCTCTGCCCCAATGGCTGGATCTGGCCGAACGCCTGCTGCGCGCTATTGGCATATTGCATCGACGGCAGATTCTCCATCGAGACATCAAACCGGAGAACCTGCTGCTGGGGGACGACGGCGAATTACGCCTGCTGGACTTCGGTCTCGCCTACTGCCCAGGCCTGTCCGAAGATCAGCCTTCTGCCTTGCCCGGAACGCCCAGCTATATCGCGCCGGAAGCCTTTCGTGGGGAAGCACCGACACCGCAACAGGATTTGTATGCCGTCGGCGTGACCTTGTATTTCCTGCTCACCGGGCATTATCCCTACGGCGAAATCGAAGCCTTCCAGCGCCCACGGTTCGGGGTTTCTGTCAGCGCCAGTCGCTATCGACCCGACCTGCCGGAATGGATTGCGCAAAGTCTGGAGCGCGCCGTGGCGGCGGATCCGGCTCAGCGCTTTGAAACGGCGGAAGAATGGTTGCTGCTGCTGGAACAGGGCGAGCGGCGCAGTTTGAGCGTGCGACCCAGACCGTTGCTGGAGCGCGAACCGTTGAAGGTCTGGCGAACCTTGGCGCTGGTGTCGTTGCTGGTGAACCTGGTGCTGCTGTTTTTACTGTTTCATGGCTGAGTTTTTCACTGTTCCCAAAAGATCAAAAGATCGCAGCCTGCGGCAGCCCTTACGGGTGCCCACGATCTCCTGTAGGCGCTGCCGTAGGCTGCGATCTTTTGATTTTTCTGCTTCAAAACCGGGCATCGCGCATTGAACCGGTGCACGGAAATACCCTCCGCCCACGACAAGAGCCCATAAATTCGGCATTTGTGCGACTTGGCACAACCACTGCATTACCTTTCTCAACAGACATAAAGCCCAGCCTTCAACGACGAAGGATGCGCTTCCCGAGAGAACGGGACCAGGACAAAGGCGTCCTCGCTAGGCAACTAGCGGGACGCCTTTTTTTGTTTGCGCAAATTTTGTCGAGCAAGACCTGAATGCCCTGATGAGGCGGGTCCGAGCTCCCCGGAGAACCTGATGAAAAAATTAAAACTGGTGATGATCGGCAACGGCATGGCCGGGGTTCGCACCCTGGAAGAACTGCTCAAGCTGAGCAATGAGCTGTACGACATCACGGTCTTCGGCGCCGAACCCCATACCAACTACAACCGCATCCTGCTCTCGCCCGTGCTGGCCGGCGAACAAACCTTCGAAGAGATCGTGCTGAACGATCTGGACTGGTACCTGGAAAACAACATCAAGCTGCTGCTCAACCGCAAAGTGGTGGAGATCGACCGGGTCAAGCGCCGCGTGATCGCCGAAGACGGCAGCGAGGCCGAATACGATCGCCTGCTGATCGCCACCGGCTCGACTCCGTTCATCCTGCCGATCCCCGGCAACACCTTGGACGGCGTGATCGGCTACCGCGACATCGCCGACACCCAGGCAATGATCGACACCGCGAAAACCCACAAGCACGCCGTTGTGATCGGTGGCGGCCTGCTCGGCCTCGAAGCCGCCAACGGCCTGATGCTGCGCGGGATGCACGTCACCGTAGTGCACATCGGTGAATGGCTGCTGGAACGGCAACTGGATAAAACCAGCGGCCAGTTGCTGCAAACTGCCCTGGAAGCCCGCGGCCTGCACTTTCGTCTTTGCGAGCAAACCCAGGCCCTGCACGATGCCGGCAACGGCCGGGTCGGCTCGGTTGAGTTCAAGAACGGCGACATCATCCCCGCCGATCTGGTGGTGATGGCCGCCGGTATTCGCCCCAACACCGAACTCGCGGAAAAATCCGGCATTCCCTGCAACCGCGGGATTCTGGTCAACGACACCCTGCAAACCTACGACCCACGCATCTACGCCATCGGCGAATGCGCCAGCCACCGCGGCATCGCTTACGGCCTGGTGGCGCCGCTGTTCGAACAGGCCAAGGTCTGCGCCAACCACCTCGCCCAACTGGGCTTCGCCACCTACAAGGGCTCGGTGACGTCGACCAAATTGAAAGTGACGGGCATCGACCTGTTCTCCGCCGGCGACTTCATGGGCGGCGAAGGCACCGAAACCATCACCCTCTCCGACCCTATCGGCGGGGTCTACAAAAAACTGGTGATCAAGGATGACGTGCTGGTCGGGGCCTGTCTGTATGGCGATACGGCAGACGGTGGCTGGTATTTCCGGCAGATCCGTGAGAACCACGCCATCGACGAGATCCGCGATCACCTGATGTTCGGCGAAAACGCCCTGGGCGACGTAGGACACCAGGGCCAGGACAAAGCCATGAGCATGGCCGACACCGCCGAAGTCTGCGGTTGCAACGGCGTGTGCAAAGGCACCATCGTCAAGGCGATTCAGGAGCACGGGTTGTTCAGCGTCGACGACGTCAAGAAACACACCAAGGCTGCCAGCTCCTGCGGCTCCTGCGCTGGACTGGTGGAACAGATCCTGATCAACACCGTGGGCGGCGCAGCAGACGTCAAACCGAAAAGCGAAAAAGCCATTTGCGGTTGCAGCGACTTGAATCACGGGCAAATCCGCCAGGCCATCCGCGAGCAGCATCTGCTGACCATCGCCGGCACCATGAGTTATTTGAACTGGCGCACGCCGAATGGCTGTGCCACATGCCGCCCGGCGCTCAACTACTACCTGATTTCCACCTGGCCGGGCGAAGCCAAGGACGACCCACAATCGCGCCTGATCAACGAACGCGCCCACGCCAACATTCAGAAGGACGGCACTTACTCTGTAGTCCCACGGATGTGGGGCGGTGTGACCAATCCTTCGGAGCTGCGGCGCATTGCCGACGTGGCCGACAAATACAACGTGCCGATGGTCAAGGTTACCGGCGGCCAGCGTATCGATTTGCTGGGGATCAAGAAGCAGGACCTGCCGGGCGTCTGGAAGGATCTCGACATGCCGTCCGGCCACGCCTACGGCAAATCCATCCGCACCGTGAAGACTTGCGTCGGCAGCGAGTTCTGCCGTTTCGGCACCCAGAATTCCACGCAACTGGGCATCGAGCTTGAGCACGACCTGTTCAACATGTGGTCGCCACACAAAGTGAAACTGGCCGTCTCCGGTTGCCCACGCAACTGTTCAGAAGCGGGCATCAAGGACGTCGGAATTATCGGCGTGGATTCGGGCTGGGAGATGTACATCGGTGGCAACGGAGGGATCAAGACCGAAGTCGCGGAATTCTTCGTCAAGCTCAAGACCGCCGAGGAAGTGCGTGAATACAACGGCGCGTTCCTGCAGCTCTATCGCGAAGAAGCTTTCTACCTCGAACGCACCGTGCACTACCTGCAACGGGTCGGCATGGAACACATCAAGAAAGCCGTGCTGGAAGACCCGGAGCGGCGCAAGGCGCTCAACGATCGCTTGCAGTTCTCGTTGTCGTTCGAACAGGACCCGTGGAAGGAGCGCCTGGAACAACCGCTGCTGAAGAAAGAATTCGACGTCATCGCAGTGAAGAACCTGGAGGTGTCGGCATGAACTGGCTGGATATCTGCGCACTGGAAGAAATCAATGCCCTGGGCTCGCGGATCATCGCCGGCCCGAAAGGCGACATCGCGATTTTTCGTACCAGCGACGATGAGGTTTTTGCACTCGACGACCGCTGCCCGCACAAGGGCGGGCCACTGTCCCAAGGTTTGATCTATGGCAAACGGGTCGCCTGCCCGCTGCATAACTGGCAGATCGACCTTGAAACCGGTGAAGCCCAGGCCCCGGATATCGGTTGCGCTCACCACCATTCAGCACGGGTCGAGAATGGCCGGGTGTTGTTGGCCCTGCGGGAAGCAAGCTGATGAACCAGATCACCGCTTCCACCTGCTGCTACTGCGGGGTCGGCTGCGGCGTGCTGATCGAGCATGACGGCGAGCGCATTCTCGGCGTCAGCGGCGATCCGGCCCACCCGGCCAACTTCGGAAAACTGTGCAGTAAAGGCTCTACCTTGCACCTGACCGGCGACCTCGCAGCCCGGGCCTTGTATCCCGAACTGCGCCTGGGCAAAGGCCTCGCCCGAAGCCGCACTGACTGGGATACCGCCCTCGATCATGCCGCCAGCGTTTTTGCCGAGACCATTGCCGAACACGGCCCGGACAGCGTGGCGTTCTACATTTCCGGACAATTGCTGACCGAGGATTACTACGCCTTCAACAAACTGGCGCGAGCGTTGGTGGGCACCAACAACATCGACAGCAATTCGCGCCTGTGCATGTCTTCGGCAGTGGTCGGATACAAGCGCAGCCTGGGCGCCGACGCACCGCCGTGCAGCTACGAAGACCTGGAATTGAGCGACTGCGTGATGATCGTCGGCAGCAACATGGCCTACGCCCACCCGATACTTTTCCGTCGCCTGGAGGAAGCGAAATCCCGCCGGCCGCAAATGAAAGTCATCGTCATTGACCCGCGTCGTACCGACACCTGCGATCTGGCTGACCTGCACCTGGCGATTCTGCCAGGCACCGATGTCGCCTTGTTCCATGGGATTTTGCACCTGCTGCTGTGGGAAGACTGGGTCGACCGCGACTTCATCAAGGCCCACACCGAAGGTTTGGCCGAACTGAAAAATCTGGTGCGCGATTACACGCCGCAGATGGTTTCGCAGCTCTGCGGGATCAGCGTCGAGCAATTGCAGCAATGCGCCGAATGGGTTGGCACGTCACCGAGCTTCCTGTCGCTGTGGTGCATGGGCTTGAACCAGTCCACCGCCGGCAGCGCGAAAAACAGCGCACTGATCAACCTGCACTTGGCCACCGGGCAAATCGGCCGCCCCGGTGCAGGACCTTTCTCCCTGACCGGTCAGCCAAATGCTATGGGTGGCCGCGAAACCGGCAGCTTGTCGAACCTGCTGCCAGGCCATCGCGAGGCTGCCAATGCCGAACATCGCGCGGAAGTGGCGGCGTATTGGGGCGTGGATCAACTGCCCGCAAACACCGGGCTCACCGCTATCGAGTTGTTTGAGCAGGTGCGCAGCGGCAAGATCAAGGCACTGTGGATCGCCTGCACCAACCCTGCGCAATCAATGCCGGATCAAACCGCCGTGCGCGCGGCACTGCAAGCCTGCCCGTTCGTGGTGTTGCAGGAGGCCTTCCGCACCACCGAAACCGCCGCGTTTGCCGACCTGTTGCTGCCCGCCGCCAGTTGGGGCGAAAAGGACGGCACGGTGACCAACTCTGAACGTCGCATTTCCCACGTTCGCCGAGCCATCGTCGCACCCGGAGAAACACGCCCTGACTGGGCGATCACCGTGGATTTCGCACAGCGCCTGGAAAAATATCTGCGTCCGGGGCAAACCAGCCTGTTCGCCTTTGAAAACCCGGCGCAGGTCTTCGACGAGTACAAGCAATTGACCCGCGGGCGTGATCTGGACTTGTCCGGCATCAGTCATGCCCTGATCGACCACCTCGGCCCGCAGCAATGGCCCTTCCCCACTGGCGCCAGCGAAGGCACGCCCCGGCTGTATCTGGACGGAATTTTCCCGACGGCCAGTGGACGTGCGCAATTCGTGGCCGACCCGTACCGCGCCGCCAAGGAACAACGCGACGCGCGCTTCCCGCTGACCCTGATCACCGGCCGCCTGCGTGACCAATGGCACGGCATGAGCCGCACCGGCACCGCCGCGCAATTGTTCGGTCACGTCAGCGAAGCCGTGTTGAGTTTGCACCCGGATGAACTGCGCCGGCATCGGCTGCAATCGGGCGACCTGGTCAGCCTGAAAAGTCGCCGTGGTGCGGTGATTGTTGCCGTCGGCGGCGACGACAGCGTACGACCCGGTCAGGCCTTTCTGCCCATGCATTGGGGTGACCGTTTCCTCAAGGGTGGCGTAAATGCGCTCACTCAACCGGCGTTCGACCCTTTGTCGAAACAACCCGAACTCAAGCACAGCGGCGTGCGTCTAGAACCTGTAAGTCTGCCATGGCAGCTGTTCGCCCTAATCGAGGGCAATGTACAACAGCATTTTGAGACGCTACGACCGCTCTGTGAGGCGTTTTCCTACGTCAGCCTCAGTTTGGCCGGTCGCGAACGCCCCGCGCTGCTGATACGCGCCGCCAGCTCCGTCGCGCCCGATCCGCAATTGCTGCGTGATATCGATCAATGCCTGGGACTCAACGATGGCCCGGTTTTGGCCTACGACGACCCAAGGCGCTCCATCGGTAAAAGGGTTCGGATCGAAAATGGCCGGATCACTGCCATACGCCTGGCCGGTGAAACCCTTGCCCAGCACTGGCTGCAAAGCCTGTGGCTGGAAGGCCGCGCCGACGAACAGCTGCGGCGCTGGCTGCTGGCACCGCTAAGCGCCCCACCGGGCAACGCCAAGACGACGACCGCTGGCAACAAAACCCTGTGCAACTGCAAAAACGTCAGCCAAAGCGCGGTCTGCGCCGGCATTAGCCGGGGTCTGGACCTGCAGGGTTTGAAACAAGAATTGGGCTGCGGCACGCAATGCGGCTCCTGCGTCCCGGAAATCAAGCGTTTGCTGGCTGCCGCTGCGCAGCCGGTCGCCGTCACCTCGTGAGGAAAAACACTATGAGCGCAAAAGTCTGGCTGGTGGGTGCGGGTCCTGGCGATCCGGAATTGTTGACCCTCAAGGCCGTGCGGGCGTTGAACGAAGCGGATGTGGTGCTGATCGATGACCTGGTCAACGATGCGGTGCTGGAGCATTGTCCGCAGGCGCGGATCATTCCCGTGGGCAAGCGCGGCGGCTGTCGCTCCACACCTCAGGCATTCATTCATCGTCTGATGCTGCGTTATGCCCGCCACGGAAAATGCGTGGTGCGGCTCAAAGGTGGCGACCCGTGCATTTTTGGCCGGGGCGGCGAAGAGGCGCAGTGGCTGCGTGAACATGGGGTCGAAGTGGAACTGGTCAACGGCATCACCGCCGGGCTTGCCGGTGCAACGCAATGCGATATTCCGTTGACCCTGCGGGGCGTTGCGCGCGGCGTGACGCTGGTCACCGCCCACACTCAGGATGGCAGCAGCCTGAACTGGCAAGCCCTGGCCCAGGGTGGCACGACGCTGGTGGTATATATGGGTGTCGCAAAACTGAGCGAGATCCGTGAGCAGTTGCTCGCCGGAGGAATGGCGGCGGATACACCGGTGGCAATGATTGAAAACGCTTCCCTGCCACATCAGCGGGAATGTCGGAGCGATCTGACAGCGATGGAAGAAGATGCCTACGCCTTTGAGTTGAAAAGCCCAGCAATCCTGGTCATCGGCGCGGTCGCGGCCTGTGCAGAAGTACCCCTGTCGGTATCTGATTTTCCCGCGAATGCAGTCAACCAGTCAGCCTGACTCTCCCCCGCTTCAACCCTGCCTCATCAAATCGCAGACAAAGAAAAGCCCGGCCTAAGCCGGGCTTTTCAGAGCTGCGCGCTAATTACTTAGCGTTAGCTTCAACCTGCGCTTCTACGCGACGGTTTACAGCGCGACCAGCTTCAGTTTTGTTGTCAGCAACTGGGCGGGATTCGCCGTAGCCAACAGACTGAACGCGGGACGATTCAACACCGTACTGGTTGGTCAGAACTTGCTTAACGGCGTTTGCACGACGCTCGGACAGTTTCTGGTTGTAAGCGTCAGGACCGACGGAGTCAGTGTGACCTTCAACAGTAGTGCTGGTGGATGGGTACTGCTTCATGAAGTCAGCGAGGTTTTTGATGTCGCCGTAGCTGTTAGGCTTGACTACCGACTTGTCGAAGTCGAATTTCACGTCCAGCTCAACACGAACAACTTCAGCAACTGCTGGGCAGCCATCAGCGTCAACAGTTACGTTGGCTGGGGTGTCCGGGCACTTGTCAACGTTGTCGCAAACGCCATCGTTGTCGCTGTCGGAGCAGACTTCAGCTGGAGCTGGAGCTGGAGCTGCAGCAGGCTTGGAGCCGCCACCGAAGTTCACACCGATACCGACGCTTGGAGCCCACTCGGTGTCGCCCTGGTCGATGTTGTATTGAGCTTCAACGCCAGCACGGGCGTAGAAGTTCTCGGTGAAGTACAACTTGGCACCGCCGCCAACGTTGGCGAAAGTGGAACGGTTACGACCGCCACCGCCGTTCTGGCCAATGCTCTGGTCCGAGAAACCGGCAGAAACGTATGGACGCAGCATGTCGCCTGGGTTGTTGAAGTGGTACAGAGCATCCAGAGCGGTGTTAGCGCCCTTGATGTTACGACCGTCGTCGGAACGCACGTTGTGCACTTCGTCGTAGCCCAGACGCAGTTCAACGTCGTCGGTCAGGAAGTAACCAACCGAACCACCGAAGAGGTTGCCGTTGTTCTTGAAGTTACGAGCGCTGTCGAATTGTTCTTTCTTTGCGAAGCCTTCGATTTCAACTGCGCCTTGGCCTTGTGCCAGAGCGCCGAAAGAAGTGGCGGCAATCAAAGAACCAATGGCCAAGCCCAAGGTGTTTTTCAGTTTCATCCGTTAAATCCCCATCTGGTGATTGTGAAGCAGTCCCGCAAACCGGGGGACAACTCGGCGGCAAGTCTATCAGAACTTGCCTACACGTAAGAGATATTTGCGCCGAACTAAGTTTCAGCAATGCCTGCAAATTTCTCACGCAATTTATCTAGAGCACGTTTGTAACGCATTTTTGTTGCACTCAAACCCATGTGCATGATATCCGCGATCTCTTGAAATTCCAGCTCTGCGACAAATCGTAGCACCAGAATTTCACGGTCAATCGGGTTCACATACACTAACCAGCGATCAAGTCCACCCTTATCCTCAGGTTTCGGCGCCTTCTCTTCAGACGCTTCCTCGAGGGGGTCCAGACTCAAAGCATCCATCAAGCGACGCTTTCGCCGTTCTTTCCGATACTGCGTGATGCACTCGTTGTACGTGATGCTGTAGAGCCATGTCTTGAACTTCGATTTGCCCTCGAAGTTCTTCAGGCCATACAACACCTTCAACATCACTTCCTGACAGACATCGTCTGCGTCACGATCGTTCCCAAGATACCGGGCACAGACGTTAAATAATGTTCGCTGGTAACGCCGCATCAGTTCTTCATAGGCGCGCGTTACGTGAAACAGCTCGGTATGCGAGCGCGCGACCAACTCCTCATCAGAGAGCTCGCGGGGGTCGTAGCGCGTGGACAGCGATTGAGCTTTATTCAAAACAAGTCGGGCCGACAGTCAGGTCAATGTCCGCCGCAACCCTTTTCAGGGCATTTTGCGGCGGCATACATTAGCAGGGTTTGCCGGGTTAGCGGCTACTCACATGCTGTTCCAGGAGGATCCGATTGGAGAGAGAGACTAGCTCACCCTCATCCGTCAGCAATGTGGTTTTAACCGTGCCGATCTCTTCGATCTGACCTTCGACCTCGCCAACACGCACTTGTTGCCCAACCTGATACAACTCACGCACATAGATTCCCGCAAGAATCTGGCCGGCAATTTCCCGGCTTCCCAACCCCATGGCCAGCGCAACCGCCAGACCAACGGTAATCAATACGATCACAATCACGTGGTTGAGCAGGTCAGTCTTGACCTCCAACTGGCTGATTGCGACCGAAATACTGATGATAATCACCAGGCCCTGGGCAATTCTCCCCAGGCCCGCAGCGTAGTCAAGCCCTACGCCCTCTGCCGCACCCCGCACCAGCCCATTGGCCAATTGTGCGAGCAAAACACCCACCAGCAGCACCAGCGCGGCGCCGAATACTTTCGGCAAATACAGCGCAAGCATGTCAAGCGTAGCCGAAACTCGCTCAAGTCCAAGGGATTCTGCGGCAGAAACCAGAAAAATCAGCAGAACGAACCAATAGACAATCTTGCCGATCAAGGTAGAGATCGGCACTTGAAGGCCGGCCCGGGACAGCAATTTTGTCAGACCGGTGCCGCCCATCAGGCGATCAAGCCCCAGCTTGGCGAGCAACTTAGACAGCAATGTGTCCAAAAGTTTCGCAACGACGAAACCCAACAGCAGCACAACCAGTGCGCCGAACAGGTTCGGGATGAAATTTGCAACCTTGGTCCATAACGCAGTCATTGCAGTGACGAGGCTCTGAGTCCAGAGATCAAGTTCCATATTCAATCAGCCTTATCAGCAGTGCGAACGGTAGGTTTACGGTGGCGGGAAACCGGAGCGACATGGGCCGATCCGTTATTCAAGGCAATCATCAGCGCGGGCAGCCAGCGGCCCAGCAGGCTGAACAGGTCACCAGCGCCGACCTGGCGGTTGGCGGTTTTCAGTACACGCCCAAGGCACGCATCGTCGTCCCGGGTGGACGGTGATGCATTGAGCATGTCACGCAAAGACTGTTCAAACGGATCGTGCATACGCACCTCTCGTGATGTCTGTGAAAGACGCGGCCAAATTTGCTCGGGTCACATGGCTCACCCTCAGACCCAGCGCAAACGTCGGAATAACCACCACTGTCCCAGCGCCACCGAGACCATCATCAGACACGCAATCAGGAAGCCATAGGGGCTTGCAGAGAACGGAATCCCACCGACATTGATACCTAAAAGACCCGTCAGAAAACTCATCGGCAAAAAGATCCCGGTGATGATTCCGAAGCGGTACATCGTGCGGTTCATCCGCACGCTCAAACGTCTATCTTCAGCCTCAAGGACCAACCCCACCCGCTCCCGGGTCAATTCCAGCTCCTCGAGATACCGGGTCAGGCTGTTGTTCAATTCGTTCCAGTAATCACCGTCGTCTTCGACGAACCAAGGCAGTTTTATCCGTGTCAGCTGCCCGAATATTTCCCGCTGCGGCGCAAGAAAACGTTTCAGTGCGGCAGCCCTGCGACGGATCTGCAAAACGGCTCCATGCTCGGGTGTATACCGTTCGTCGGCATCCAGCTTTTCTTCTTCCTCATCGACCACTTCCGAGAGGCAACTGACCAGATCCTGCACCTTGTTGGTGAGGTATTGCGCCATATAAAGGATGAGTTCTGACGCCGTTTTCGGTCCTTTGCCTTCGGCGAGCTGCACCAGCAAATCATCGGTGGCGCGCAACGGACGCAAACGCAGAGAAATAACCCGCTGGGCTGACCCAAAAATCCGCACCGAGACCATGTCTTCCGGCTCGGCGCCCGGGTTCAGGTTGACCCCACGCAAAAATAGCAGCAGTTCGCTGTCCGAAAGCTGTAAAAGACGCGGACGGGTGTTTTCTTCAAGCAACAGATCACAGCTGAATTCGCTCAGACCGCTGGATTTTCGCAACCAGGTCTGGGTTTGCGGGTGACTGCGATCCCAGTGCAGCCACAGGCTTTCATGAGCCTGCAGCTGCAAGTCATCGAGTTCAGTCCGGGCTATCGAACGCGCACCGCCTTTACCGTCCAGCACCAGGGCATGTACCAGCCCCCACTGCGCGTTTTCTTCCTCGAACATCCTCACCCCTTTGTTGGTGTAGCGCTTTATTCAGGCATCTTCAGCGGACTTGGCGAAATGATCACGCCATTGTTGTCCGCATAGATGTAGTGACCTGGATGGAAGGTCACGCCAGCAAAGGTTACGGCTACGTTGAGATCGCCGATGCCGCGCTTGTCGGTTTTCATCGGGTGGCTGGCCAGCGCCTGAACACCCAGATCGGTTTGCGCAATGACGTCGACGTCACGGATGCAACCGTAGATCACCAGCCCTTCCCAACCGTTTTTCGCGGCTTTCTCGGCGATCATGTCGCCCAGCAGCGCACGACGCAGGGAACCGCCACCGTCGACCACCAATACCTTGCCATTACCCTTGAGCTCGGCTTGTTCCTTGACCAGCGAGTTGTCTTCGAAGCATTTGATGGTCACGATTTCGCCGCCGAAAGAATCACGGCCGCCGAAATTGCTGAACATCGGTTCCAGCACCTGCACCAGCTCCGGATAGGCGTCGCACAGGTCAGGCGTGAGGTAATGGTTCATCGAGAAACTCCTGTAAAGAGGAAGACAGCACGAACATCACTGATAGCTCAGTAACCGAAAGTGACCAGAACAGCTCAATGCGTCATATCTTAGCCGCAAGCCGAACAGAGCGAAATGCCCTTGTTAGAGCATCAGGCTCAGACCGCCGCAGCCAGATCCGGTTTATCACCCAGCAATGGCGTCTGCTGATCTGCCAACCAGCGCGCCACCAGCGGCCAGACTTCAGTCTGCGCGGCTTTGCTGACGAGCATCTCCACATGACCGAAATTATCGCCAAAGCCCTGCTCGCGACCCAGGTTGATAAATTGCTTATGCTCGGAACCCAC
Organism: Pseudomonas sp. BT76 TE3572; assembly: GCF_050435365.1. Classification (NCBI taxonomy): domain Bacteria; kingdom Pseudomonadati; phylum Pseudomonadota; class Gammaproteobacteria; order Pseudomonadales; family Pseudomonadaceae; genus Pseudomonas; species Pseudomonas sp. BT76 TE3572. The sequence goes on along the minus strand of NZ_JBNDKE010000001.1, from coordinate 6,617,772 downwards.
CTGATCGAACAGCTTGCGACAGGCCCAGGTCGGGTCCTGATGGTCACCTGCGGCACTCACGGCCAATACCGGCAACTGAACGTCGGCCAATCCGGCCCACCAATCCTTGTCAGCATCGCCGAAGCGCCCGAACAGGCCATACCAGCGCATGCTTTCCAGGGCCAGGCCAATGGGCTCGTCCTCCGGGCCGCGCTTTAGCCGTGAACCGGACAGCTGGGCAAAACGTTTGAGAATGAAGCGTCCGCTCCACTCCACCGGCGGAATTTTCAACGGCCAGTAGGTGCGGCTGACTTGCGTGCCGAAAAACGCTGCGGAAGCCACCACCGGTTCGCCGATGTACTCACCGCCCAATGCCGCCGCCAGGGTAATCCCGCCCAGCGAGTGACCGATCCAGTGCGGGATCTGGCCGCTCTGCTCACGCACGAACGCGCCAATGGCCGGCAAATCGTAACGGGCGTAGTCAGCAACGCGGTTCTTGCGGTAGTTCTGGTTACGCTGGGACAGGCCGTGGCCACGCATTTCGGGAATCCATACATCGAATCCCAGACGCGTCAGACAGGCGCCCAGTCCGAGCCCCTTCGGGGAAAACCAGAACCGGCGATTGGAAAAGCTGCCGTGAAGCAAAATAACCGGAACGCCACGCGCGTCTGAGCCATCCGCCATGCCCAGGCGCGTCACAGCCAGTTCGACGGTGCCGTCAGGGCTGTTGCCGGGTTTCAGACGATACACGTCTTCGCTCAGATCGCCGCGCCGTTCGGCGCTGATCAGGGCGACAGGAAATAGGTTGCTGCTGCTTTGCATAATGCTCTTGCACAAAAAAGGGCGGCTTCCAGAGGAGCCCGCCCTACTTGAATCTTAAAACCCCGGCCCACCGCAGCAGGCCGAGGCTTCACTCACGCCATCAAGCAGAAGCTTGACCTTCAGCCAGGAAGAACCAGGTTTCCAGTACGGAATCGGGGTTCAACGAAACGCTTTCGATGCCCTGCTCCATCAGCCATTTGGCCAAATCAGGGTGGTCCGAAGGACCCTGACCGCAAATGCCGATGTACTTGCCAGCCTTGTTGCAGGCCTGAATCGCATTGGCCAGCAACTTCTTGACCGCCGGATTACGCTCGTCGAACAGGTGCGCGATGATCCCGGAGTCACGGTCCAGGCCCAGGGTCAGCTGGGTCAGGTCGTTGGAGCCAATGGAGAAACCGTCGAAGAACTCGAGGAATTCTTCCGCCAGGATCGCGTTGGACGGCAACTCGCACATCATGATGATGCGTAGACCATTCTCGCCGCGGGCCAGGCCATTTTCAGCCAACAGATCGATCACCTGGCTAGCTTCGCCCAATGTACGGACGAACGGCACCATGATTTCAACGTTGGTCAGGCCCATCTCGTTGCGCACGCGCTTGATGGCACGGCATTCGAGTTCGAAGCAGTCACGGAACGCTTCGCTGATGTAACGCGAGGCGCCACGGAAGCCCAGCATCGGGTTTTCTTCTTCCGGCTCGTACAGCTTGCCGCCGATCAGGTTGGCGTATTCGTTGGACTTGAAGTCCGACAGACGCACGATGACCTTTTTCGGGGTGAACGCAGCAGCCAGGGTGCTGATGCCTTCAACCAGCTTCTCGACGTAGAAGCCAACCGGATCGTCGTAACCGGCGATGCGCTTGTCGACGCTGTCCTTGATGTCCTGCGGCAGACCGTCGTAGTTCAACAGCGCTTTCGGGTGAACACCGATCATGCGGTTGATGATGAACTCCAGACGGGCCAGGCCCACACCGGCGTTTGGCAGCTGTGCGAAATCGAAGGCGCGGTCCGGGTTGCCGACGTTCATCATGATCTTGAACGGCAGATCAGGCATGGCGTCCACGGAGTTTTTCTTGATGTCGAAGCCCAGTTCGCCTTCGAAGATGTAACCGGTGTCGCCTTCAGCGCAGGACACGGTCACGCCCTGGCCGTCTTTCAACAGCTGGGTGGCGTTGCCGCAACCGACCACGGCCGGGATGCCCAGCTCGCGAGCGATGATCGCCGCGTGGCAGGTACGGCCGCCACGGTTGGTGACAATGGCGCTGGCGCGCTTCATGACCGGTTCCCAGTCCGGGTCGGTCATGTCGGAGACCAGAACGTCGCCTGGCTGGACTTTGTCCATCTCGGACACGTCCTTGATGATGCGGACCTTGCCGGCGCCGATGCGCTGACCGATGGCGCGACCTTCAACCAGCACGGTGCCGGTTTCTTTCAACAGGTAGCGTTCCATGACGTTGGCCGAAGTACGGCTCTTCACGGTTTCAGGACGGGCCTGAACGATGTAGAGCTTGCCGTCGTCGCCGTCTTTGGCCCATTCGATGTCCATCGGGCACTTGTAGTGCTTCTCGATGATCATCGCTTGCTTGGCCAGCTCGCTGACTTCGGCGTCGCTCAGGCAGAAACGTGCGCGATCAGCCTTGTCGACGTCGATGGTCTTGACCGATTTACCGGCCGTGGCGACTTCGCCGTAGATCATCTTGATGGCTTTGCTGCCCAGGTTGCGACGCAGGATGGCCGGACGACCGGCTGCCAGCGTGCCTTTGTGGACGTAGAACTCATCCGGGTTCACCGCGCCTTGTACGACGGTTTCACCCAGGCCGTAGGCGCCGGTGATGAACACCACGTCACGGAAGCCCGATTCGGTATCGAGGGTGAACATCACGCCGGCGGTGCCGGTTTCGGAGCGGACCATGCGCTGCACGCCAGCCGACAGGGCAACCAGCTTGTGGTCGAAGCCCTGGTGGACGCGGTAGGAAATCGCACGGTCGTTAAACAGCGAAGCGAACACCTCTTTGGCGGCGCGAATAACGTTTTCGACACCACGGATGTTCAGGAAGGTTTCCTGCTGACCGGCGAAGGAAGCGTCCGGCAGGTCTTCGGCGGTAGCGGAAGAGCGCACGGCCACGGCCATGTCAGGGTTGCCGGCCGACAGCGTGGCGAACGCGGTACGGATTTCGGCGTTGAGCTTCTCAGGGAATTCGGCTTCCATGATCCATTGACGGATCTGGGCGCCGGTCTTGGCCAGGGCATTGACATCGTCGACGTCCAGGGCGTCGAGGGCGGCATGGATCTGATCGTTCAGGCCGCTCAGCTCGAGAAAATCACGATAAGCCTGAGCTGTCGTGGCGAAGCCACCGGGCACCGATACACCGGCACCTGCAAGGTTACTGATCATCTCGCCCAGGGATGCGTTCTTGCCCCCTACGTGCTCTACATCATGGACGCCGAGCTTATCGAGGGAAACTACGTACTCTACCAAGGTGATCTCTCCACTAACTGTGTTGGAAAAGCTCAGAAGCCGGCTGCTCATTAGAGCGTTTGCCAGCTGTATGGCCTGGACCTGGAAAATAAGTGAGAATGCGGGCCACTGGCGGCCGGCAAATCGCGCCTATCATATCCAAGATTCGTCACTAGCTTAAGGCCCAAGGTGCAAATGAAACGATCTGCTTTCTTTATCTCCGATGGCACCGGCATTACCGCCGAAACCCTCGGCCAAAGCCTCCTGGCGCAGTTCGAAAACATTACCTTCAGCAAATTCACGCGGCCGTACATCGACAACGTGGATAAAGCGCGGGCCATGGTACAACAAATCAACAAAGCCGCCGAAACCGACGGCTTTCGGCCGATCATCTTCGACACCATTGTCAATCAGGACATCCGTGAGATCCTCGCAACGTCCAATGGTTTCATGATCGACATTTTCTCGACCTTCCTGGCGCCTCTCGAACAGGAGCTGACCGAGCATTCTTCCTACACCGTCGGCAAGTCCCACTCGATTGGCAGCAACTCCAATTACATGGAGCGGATCGAGGCGGTGAACTTCGCCCTCGACAACGACGACGGTGCGCGCACGCATTATTACGACAAGGCGGACCTGATCCTAGTGGGCGTGTCGCGTTGTGGTAAGACGCCGACGTGCCTGTACATGGCCATGCAATTTGGCATCCGCGCGGCCAACTATCCGCTGACCGAAGACGACATGGAGCGCCTGCAACTGCCAGCCACCCTGCGTGCCCACCAGCACAAACTGTTCGGCCTGACCATTGACCCGGACCGCCTCACCGCGATCCGCAACGAGCGCAAGCCCAACAGCCGCTATTCGAGCTACGCCCAGTGCGAATTCGAAGTGCGTGAGGTGGAGAATCTGTTCCGCCGCGAGAACATCCCGCACATCAATTCCACGCATTTTTCGGTGGAAGAGATTTCGGCGAAGATTCTGGTGGAGAAAGGCGTGGAGCGGCGTTTCAAATAGTGCTCTAGCGCCTGATCGGCCGCCATCGCGGGCAAGCCCGCTCCCACAGGGATCTGTGTTGAATGCAAAATTCGAAAACTACAGAGAAAACTGTGGGAGCGGGCTTGCCCGCGATGAACGACTACACGGTGTTTGTTAATGCCCGCGCTAATGCGTCAAACCCTTGAAGCAGCAACCCGTCATCCCCCTTCGAATTGCAAACACTCGCCCTGATGAACTGCGGCACCGCCCCGTGCCCGACCGCAAACGCCTCAGCGGTGGCGATCAGATAATTATTCGCCTTGAGCTCCTCAGCAATCTGCGAAGCGCGCCACGGCTCGGGCACTTCGACCCAGAAGTGCGGGCTATGGGAATGAGTTTTGTAGGCCAACCCCTCCAGCACACCACTCACCAACGCCTTGCGCCGACCGATCTCCGCAATCTGCTGGCCCAGCAACTGCTCGGCAATACCGTTTTCTATCCACAGACTCGCCACTTCCAGCGACAACGGGCTGGCCATCCAGCACGTCCCGCGCACGGCGGCGCTCAAGCGTCCGATCAACGGTTGCGGCGCATGCAGGTAACCGACTCGCAAACCCGCCGAAACCGCCTTGCTCAGGCTGCCGATCAGCACCGAAGGCTCCGGGGCGAAATGACTCAAGGGTAACGGTCGCTGTTGAGCCAATACCGCGTGGGCTTCGTCTTCAAAAATCAACAGATTGTGCTGTCGACAGACCTCTGCAATCGCCTCACGCCGTACGACGGACATCACTGCAGCCGTAGGATTCTGGATCGTCGGTGTGCAATACAGCGCCGACACACGATGGTTGCGGCAAACCTCATCCAGCGCATCGGGCATCAGTCCTTCATCATCCATCCCGACACCGATCAGTTTTATCCCGAGCTGGCGTGCGACGCTGATCAACCCCGGGTAGGTCAGGTGCTCCGTCACCAACGTATCGCCCGCCTTGAGCAACCCCATCAAGGCACACAACAGACCGTGCTGGCCGCCGTTCACGCAAACAATCTGCTCGGCGTTCGGGACAAACGCTTTATGCCTGAGCCAGTGCGCGCCCGCCGCGCGATAGCGTGGCAATCCGGCCTCGACGGTGTAGCCGCTGAGGTGTTGCAACGCCTCAGGTTCAAGGGACAACGCTTGCAGGCTTTGACTTAAAAAAAGCGCTTCCTGCCCCGGAATCGGTTGATTGCGGCTCATGTCAAAAAACGCCCGAGGTTCATCGCTGACATTGCGAAAGCCACCGTCTCGCGGTCGTTCCATCCCGCGCTGACGCACATACGTGCCGTCTCCTACGCGAGCGACCACCAATCCCACACGTTCGAGTTCACCGTAAGCGCGGCTGATGGTACCGATGGTCACGCCGAGGCTATCCGCCAGTAACCGATGAGGCGGCAATTTGCAGCCGGGCTCGATCAGCGCTTCAGCGATGCCTTTTTCGATCGCGTCGGCGAGGCGTTTGTATTTCACCCCCAGACCGTTCGCCAGGCCATCGCGCATGATTGACACCATGGCAATACTTGTTTTGACAGTCATTCCAGCCCCGAATAGCGTGCTTTAAACAGGTCCAATCAGGGATAGACCCTTTGCAGATGAAGGTCAATTCCGACGATAAAAGGAGTTCGTTCATGTCCATCGCCATCAGCGCACCTTCACGTACTGCCAAACCCTGGCTGGCCGCCCTGGTTACCAGCGCGCTGTTCCTGATCGTGTGCCTGAGTTGGGGCACCACGTGGCTCGGGATCAAGATTGCCGTTGAAAGCGTGCCGCCGCTGACTGCCGCCGGTCTGCGATTCCTCATCGCCTTCCCGCTCTTTCTCGGCTTCGCCCTGATCCGTCGTGAACCGCTGCTGTTTCCCAAAGAAAGTCGCTGGTTCTTTGTCTTCGTCACGTTGACGTATTTCAGCCTGCCGTATTACTTGCTCAACTACGGCGAGATGCACGTTTCGTCCGGCCTGACGGCGCTGCTGTTCAGCTGCATGCCGGTGTTCATCCTGCTGTTTTCCGCGCTGTTTCTGCGGGAGAAAATCTACCCCTCGCAAGTGCTGGGCATCGCCATCGGTTTCGGCAGCCTGTTCATGATCATCCGCAGCCAAGGGCTGCATCTGGACCATGCCGAATTGTTCGGGGTGTTGGCGATTCTCTGCGCCGCGGTAATGCATGCGCTGTGTTACGTGGTGACGAAAAAACACGGTACGGCGATCAGCGTGATTACCTACAACACGCTGCCGATTGGCATTGCCGGGGTGATGCTGTTTGTCGCCGGATTGAGTGTCGAAGCACCGGTGTTCGATGCCATCACCGCGCGTTCGTGGAGCGCCCTGCTCTATCTGGGGCTGGTGGCGTCAGTGGGCGGGTTTATCGTTTACTTCCTGCTGCTCAAGCGACTGAGCCCGATCATTCTGTCGTTTGTGTTCATCATTTTTCCGGTGTTCGCGGTGATCATCGGTGCCTGGTACGAGGGGCAAACCTTGTCCCGGGAACTGATGATGTACTCGGCGATTTTGCTGACGGGGTTTGCGATCACCAAATTACCCATCGAAAAATGGCTCAAACGCTGAATACAGCTCCTGTAGGAGCCAGGCTTGCCGGCGAAGGCGTACTTGAGGACGCCTTCGCCGGCAAGCCTGGCTCCTACGGGGATTGGTGTCAGATCACGAATAGATCCACAAACCGGTTCACCGGTGTCGCCTCAAGCGCAGCCTGATCCTTGCACAACGCAAAGATCTCAGCGCTGCGCTGGGCGTTGAAGCGGGTCGCCAGGTTGGCCTTGAACTTGTCTTCCAGCAATGGAATGCCGTCGGTGCGACGACGGCGATGGCCGATCGGGTATTCCACCAACACGTTCTCGGTGCTGGAGCCGTCCTTGAAGAACACCTGTATCGCATTGGCGATGGAGCGCTTATCAGCCTCCAGGTATTCGCGGGTATAGCGTGGGTCTTCGACGATGACCATTTTTTCGCGCAGCACGTCGATGATCGGATGCGCCGCGTGGAAGTCGTCCTCGTACTGCTCGGCCACCAGATTGCCGAACGCCAGCGGCACGGCGGTCATGTACTGGATGCAATGGTCACGGTCCGCAGCGTTGGCCAGCGGGCCGACCTTGGAGATGATGCGGATCGCCGATTCGTGGGTGGTGATGACGATTTTGTCGATTTCATGCAGGCGATTTCTGACTTGCGGGTGCAGAGTCACCGCCGCTTCACAGGCCGTTTGCGCGTGGAACTCGGCCGGGAAGCTGATTTTGAACAGCACGTTTTCCATCACGTAGCTGCCGTACGGGCGGGAGAAGCTGAAAGCGCGTTTGTCTTCGGGCTTGAGCGCCAGGTCGTTGTTGGTGTGGCTGAACAGCACGTCGTAGAAGCCCCATTGTTTGGCGGTCAGTACGCCGGGGATGCCCATTTCGCCGCGCATCGCGATGTCCGCCAGACGCACGCCACGGCTGGACGCATCGCCTGCGGCCCAGGATTTACGCGATCCGGCATTCGGCGCATGACGGTAAGTGCGCAGCGCCTGACCGTCGGCGAAGGCGTGAGACAACGCCGACAGCAACTGCTCGCGATTGGCGCCCATCAGCTTGGCGGTGACGGCCGTCGAGGCGACTTTCACCAGAATGACGTGATCCAGGCCTACGCGATTGAAGGAGTTTTCCAGCGCGATCACACCCTGAATCTCATGGGCCATGATCATGGCTTCAAGTACCACGCGAACGGTCAGCGGCGCATCGCCATTGGCCAGGCGCTTTTGCGACAGATGATCGGCCACCGCGAGAATGCCGCCAAGGTTATCGGACGGATGGCCCCACTCGGCCGCGAGCCAGGTGTCGTTGTAGTCAAGCCAGCGGACGATGCAACCGATGTCCCACGCCGCCTTGACCGGGTCGAGCCGATAACTGGTGCCGGGGACGCGGGCGCCGAACGGGACGACGGTGCCTTCCACCATGGGGCCGAGGTGTTTGGTGCATTCGGGGAAGCGCAGGGCCAGCAGGCCACAGCCCAACGTGTCCATCAGACAGTTGCGGGCGGTGTCGAGGGCTTCGGCGGATTGGATCTTGAAGTTGAGGACGTAGTCGGCAATGTCCTGCAGGACCGTGTCGTAGTCGGGGCGGTTGTTCTGGTCGACGTTGGTGCTCATGTTCGATTCACTCTTGAAGTGGTTCGTTGATGGGACCTCGGTTCAGATAAATCTCAGTCGGTGACAACATTTTCTTATTGTTGAAATGCGATCCACTGTAGGAGCGAGCCTGCTCGCGATGAGGCCATAACATTCAACATCTTTGTTGCCAGTCATGCCGCCATCGCGAGCAGGCTCGCTCCTACAGGGTTTTGTGTTTCTTCAGAAAGAATCGCCGGGAATACGGACAAACCCTTCCATCAACACCCGCGCACTGCGGCTCATGATGGCTTTGTTCACAGTCCACTCACCGTTGACCTGGCTGGCTTCAGCTCCCACGCGCAAGGTGCCGGACGGATGCCCGAAGCGCACAGCATTGCGTTCAACACCACCCGCTGCGAGATTCACCAACGTGCCGGAAATCGCCGCCGCTGTACCAATCGCCACAGCCGCCGTGCCCATCATCGCGTGGTGCAATTTGCCCATCGACAATGCGCGTACCAACAGATCGACATCGCCCGCCGCAATCGCTTTGCCACTCGAAGCAACGTAATCCGCAGGCTTGGCCACAAAGGCAACCTTAGGCGTGTGCTGACGCTTGGCCGCTTCGTCCAGATCCTTGATCAGGCCCATGCGCAATGCGCCGTAAGCCCGAATGGTTTCAAACATCAGCAGCGCTTTCGGATCACTGTTGATCGCGCCTTGCAGCTCGGTGCCGGTGTAACCGATGTCTTCGGCATTGACGAAAATCGTCGGAATACCGGCATTGATCATGGTCGCCTTGAGGGTTCCGACGCCGGGTACTTCGAGGTCATCCACCAGGTTGCCGGTAGGGAACATCGAACCACCGCCGCCCTCTTCTTCTGCTGCCGGGTCCATGAATTCGACCTGCACTTCAGCGGCCGGAAAGGTCACGCCGTCGAGTTCGAAATCACCGGTCTCCTGCACTTCACCGTTGGTGATTGGCACGTGGGCGATGATGGTCTTGCCGATGTTGGCCTGCCACACGCGAACCACGGCAACGCCGTTGTGCGGGATGCGGCTGGCGTCCACCAGACCGTTGCTGATGGCAAACGAACCGACTGCAGCCGACAGGTTGCCGCAGTTGCCGCTCCAGTCGACGAAAGGCTTGTCGATGGACACCTGACCGAACAGGTAATCGACGTCGTGATCGGCCTTGATGCTTTTCGACAGGATCACGGTTTTGCTGGTACTGGACGTCGCGCCGCCCATGCCGTCGATCTGCTTGTCGTACGGGTCGGGGCTGCCGATCACGCGCAGCAACAAGGCATCGCGCGCCGGGCCTGGAACCTGTGCCGCTTCGGGCAGGTCTTTCAGGCTGAAAAACACGCCTTTGCTGGTGCCGCCGCGCATGTAGGTGGCGGGGATTCTAATTTGAGGTGCGTGAGCCATGATGTTCCTTTTAGGATCGGGCGGGACCGCATGGCCCCGACCGAACTCATCGTGTTAAACGGCAACCGCCGATTCTTCGAGGAAGTCTTGGGCGAAGCGTTGCAACACGCCGCCGGCCTCGTAGATCGACACTTCTTCGGCGGTGTCGAGGCGGCAGGTCACCGGCACTTCGACGCGTTCGCCGTTCTTGCGGTTGATCACCAACGTCAGCTCGGCACGCGGGGTGCGCTCGCCGATCACGTCGTAGGTTTCGCTGCCGTCGATGCCCAATGTCTTGCGGTCGGTGCCCGGCTTGAATTCCAGCGGCAACACGCCCATGCCCACCAGGTTAGTGCGGTGAATGCGCTCGAAGCCTTCGGCCGCAATCGCTTCCACACCCGCCAGACGCACGCCTTTGGCTGCCCAGTCGCGGGACGAACCCTGACCGTAGTCGGCGCCCGCGATGATGATCAGCGGCTGCTTGCGCTCCATGTAGGTTTCGATGGCTTCCCACATGCGCATCACTTTGCCTTCCGGCTCGACGCGAGCCAGCGAACCCTGTTTGACCTTGCCGTTTTCCTGAACCATTTCATTGAACAGTTTCGGGTTGGCGAAGGTGGCGCGTTGTGCGGTCAGGTGGTCACCGCGGTGCGTTGCGTAAGAGTTGAAGTCCTCTTCCGGCAGGCCCATTTTCGCCAGGTATTCGCCGGCGGCGCTGTCCAGCATGATCGCGTTCGACGGCGACAGGTGATCGGTGGTGATGTTGTCCGGCAGCACGGCCAGCGGGCGCATGCCCTTGAGCGGACGAGCCCCGGCCAGCGCGCCTTCCCAGTACGGCGGACGGCGGATGTAGGTGCTCATCTCGCGCCAGTCGTACAGCGGCGTCACTTTCGGACCGGTGTCTTCGTGGATGGCGAACATCGGAATGTAGACCTGACGGAACTGCTCAGGTTTGACCGATGCCTTGACCACTGCGTCGATTTCTTCGTCGCTCGGCCAGATGTCTTTCAGGCGGATTTCCTTACCGTCGACCACACCCAGCACATCTTTTTCGATGTCGAAACGGATGGTCCCGGCGATGGCGTAAGCAACCACCAACGGCGGCGAAGCGAGGAACGCGTTCTTGGCGTACGGGTGAATCCGCCCGTCGAAGTTGCGGTTACCGGACAGCACGGCAGTGGCGTACAGGTCGCGGTCGATGATCTCTTGCTGGATCACCGGGTCCAACGCGCCGGACATGCCGTTGCAGGTGGTGCAAGCGAAGGCCACGACGCCGAAGCCGAGTTGCTCCAGTTCGGTGGTCAGGCCGGCTTCGTCCAGGTACAGCGCCACGGTTTTCGAACCCGGCGCCAGGGACGATTTGACCCACGGCTTGCGGGTCAATCCGAGTTTGTTGGCATTGCGTGCCAGCAGACCGGCGGCGATGACGTTGCGCGGGTTGCTGGTGTTGGTGCAACTGGTGATGGCGGCGATGATCACCGCGCCATCCGGCATCTGGCCGGGAACATCGTCCCACTGGCCGGAGATGCCTTGGGCGGCGAGATCGGAAGTCGCGACGCGGGCGTGCGGGTTGCTCGGGCCAGCCATGTTGCGCACCACCGAGGACAGGTTGAAGGTCAACCCGCGCTCGTATTGCGCGCCTTTCAGGCTGTCAGCCCACAGGCCTGTGGTCTTGGCGTAGCTCTCGACCAACTGCACCTGCTCGTCTTCGCGACCAGTGAGTTTCAGGTAGTCGATGGTCTGCTGGTCGATGTAGAACATCGCGGCGGTGGCGCCGTATTCCGGGGCCATGTTGGAGATGGTTGCGCGGTCGCCGAGGGTCAACGCGGAGGCGCCTTCGCCGAAGAACTCCAGCCACGCACCAACGACTTTTTGCTGACGCAGGAACTCGGTCAGCGCCAGCACCATGTCGGTGGCGGTGATGCCCGGTTGCAGCTTGCCGGTCAGTTCAACGCCGACGCTTTCCGGCAGACGCATCCACGATGCGCGGCCAAGCATCACGCTTTCCGCTTCCAGGCCGCCGACACCGATGGCGATCACGCCCAGCGCATCGACGTGCGGGGTGTGACTGTCGGTGCCGACGCAGGTATCAGGGAAGGCAACACCATCGCGCACCTGGATCACCGGAGACATTTTCTCCAGGTTGATCTGGTGCATGATCCCGTTGCCCGGTGGAATCACGTCGACGTTCTTGAACGCCTTCTTGGTCCAGTTGATGAAGTGGAAACGGTCTTCGTTGCGACGGTCTTCGATGGCGCGGTTCTTCTCGAACGCCTCCGGATCGAAACCACCGCGCTCGACGGCCAGGGAGTGATCGACGATCAATTGTGTAGGCACCACCGGGTTCACTTGCGCCGGGTCGCCACCTTGCAGGGCGATGGCGTCACGCAGGCCGGCGAGGTCAACCAGTGCGGTCTGGCCGAGAATGTCGTGGCACACCACGCGGGCCGGGAACCATGGGAAGTCGAGGTCGCGTTTGCGCTCGATAAACTGCTTCAGGGATTCGGTGAGCGTGGCCGGGTCGCAGCGACGCACCAGGTTTTCCGCCAGCACGCGGGAGGTGTACGGCAGAGTGTCGTAGGCGCCGGGCTGGATGGCTTCGACAGCCGCACGGACGTCGAAGTAATCCAGATGGCTGCCGGGCAGGTTTTTGCGGAATTCTGTGTTCATCGGGTCAGGACTCGGTCACGGTGATTACAATTGATGGGCGCTGCGTCGACCTTGAGGTTCACACCGTCCCTTTGTAGGAGTGAGCCTGCTCGCGATCGCGGTGTGTCATCCAATATTTTCGGCGGCTGACTGGACGCAATCGCGAGCAGGCTCACTCCTACAGGGTTTAGTGGTGGTCTCCGAGATCAGAGCAGCCCACCATTCAGCGTTGTTCGATTGGCACGAACTTGCGCTGTTCGACGCCGACGTACTCGGCGCTCGGGCGGATGATGCGGTTGTTGGCACGTTGTTCGAACACGTGCGCCGCCCAGCCGGTCAGGCGCGAGCAGACGAAGATCGGAGTGAACAACTTGGTCGGGATGCCCATGAAGTGGTACGTCGACGCATGGTAGAAGTCGGCGTTCGGGAACAGTTTCTTCTGCTCCCACATGGTCTTGTCGATGGCTTCGGAAACCGGGAACAACACGGTGTCGCCCACTTCGTCAGCGAGTTTTTTCGACCAGCCCTTGATCACCTCGTTGCGCGGATCGTTGTCCTTATAGATCGCGTGGCCGAAGCCCATGATCTTGTCCTTGCGCTCGAGCATGCCGAGGGTGCCTTTGATCGCCTCTTCCGGCGAGCTGAAGCGCTCGATCATTTCCATCGCCGCTTCGTTGGCACCGCCGTGCAGCGGACCGCGCAGCGAACCGATGGCGGCGGTGATGCAGGAGAACATGTCCGACAAGGTCGAAGCACACACCCGTGCGGTGAAGGTCGAAGCGTTGAATTCGTGCTCCGCGTAGAGGATCAGCGAAACGTTCATCACTTTGACGTGCAACTCGCTCGGCTTCTTGTCGTGCAGCAAGTGCAGGAAGTGGCCGCCGATGGACTGTTCGTCGCTCACGCAACTGATGCGCTTGCCGTCATGGCTGAAGCGATACCAGTAGCACATGATCGCCGGGAACGCGGCCAGAAGGCGGTCGGTCACGTCGTGTTGTTCCGAGAAGTCTTTCTCCGGTTCGATGTTGCCCAGGAACGAGCAACCGGTGCGCATCACGTCCATCGGGTGGGCGTCGGCGGGGATGCGTTCCAGTACTTCCTTGAGCGCTTGCGGCAGGTCACGCAGCTTGCTCAGCTTGCTGATGTAGCCGTCGAGTTGCGCTTTGGTCGGCAATTCGCCGTAAAGCAGCAGGTAGGCCACTTCTTCGAATTGAGCGTCAGCCGCCAGTTCGCGAACGTCGTAGCCACGATAGGTCAGGCCTGCGCCCGACTGGCCCACGGTGGACAGTGCGGTTTGCCCGGCAACCTGGCCACGGAGCCCGGCGCCACTGAGTACTTTTGCTTCGGCCATTGCTGTCTCCAGTTTTTGAATTTGTTAAGGAGTTATTCGACTTACTTCTTCGCCGCAAACAACGCATCGAGCTTCTGCTCGAAGGTGTGGTAGTCGATGCGATCGTAAAGCTCCATGCGGGTCTGCATGGTGTCGATGACGTTCTGTTGCGTGCCGTCGCGGCGGATCGCGGTGTAGACGTTTTCTGCGGCTTTGTTCATCGCGCGGAACGCGGACAATGGGTACAGCACCAGCGACACATCAGCGGCGGCGAGCTGCTCGGTGGTGTACAGCGGGGTCGCGCCAAATTCGGTGATGTTGGCCAGGATCGGCGCTTTCACGCGGTTGGCGAACAGCTTGTACATGTCCAGTTCGGTGATGGCTTCCGGGAAGATCATGTCGGCGCCGGCCTCGATGCACGCCGCGGCGCGATCCAAAGCGGATTCCAGACCTTCCACCGCGAGGGCGTCGGTACGGGCCATGATCACGAAGCTGTCATCGGTGCGCGCATCAACAGCAGCCTTGATGCGATCGACCATTTCCTGCAGGGACACGATCTCTTTATTAGGGCGGTGACCGCAGCGCTTGGCGCCGACCTGGTCTTCGATGTGAATCGCCGCCGCGCCGAACTTGATCATCGATTTGACGGTACGTGCGACGTTGAACGCCGAGGAACCGAAACCGGTGTCCACGTCCACCAGCAACGGCAGGTCGCAGACGTCAGTGATGCGGCGCACGTCGGTCAGCACGTCATCCAGGCCGGTGATGCCCAGGTCCGGTACACCGAGGGAGCCAGCAGCCACCCCGCCACCCGACAGATAAATCGCCTTGAAACCGGCGCGCTTGGCCAGCAGCGCGTGATTGGCGTTGATCGCGCCGACCACTTGCAGCGGATGTTCGCTGGCGACCGCATCGCGGAAACGCTGGCCTGGAGTGCTCTTGTTGGAACTCATGACTCACCTCGTTCAGTGGCTGTCTGGTGTGTGCCGTCCTGGTAGTGACGGGCGATATTGCGTTTGGAGGCACCGATGTGGCGGCGCATCAACAACTCGGCTAGCTCACCGTCACGGTCGGCGATGGCGTCGAGAATTCGGTGGTGCTCGGCAAAGGCCTGACGCGGGCGATTGGGCGTGGTGGAAAACTGGATGCGGTACATGCGCACCAGTTGATAGAGCTCGCCGCAGAGCATCTGCGTCAGGGTGCGGTTGCCGCTGCCCTGGATGATTCGGTAATGGAAGTCGAAATCGCCTTCCTGCTGGTAGTAGCCGACACCGGCCTGAAACGCCGCATCGCGCTCATGGGTTTCGAGGACCCGGCGCAGTTCGTCGATTTCTTCGAGCGTCATGCGCTCGGCCGCCAGACGGCAGGCCATGCCTTCGAGGGATTCGCGGATTTCGTAGAGTTCCAGCAGCTCGGCATGGCTCAACGAAACCACCCGCGCCCCGACGTGCGGTACGCGAACCAGCAGGCGCTGGCCTTCCAGACGGTGGATCGCCTCACGCAGCGGCCCGCGGCTGATGCCATAGGTGCGCGCCAGTTCCGGCTCGGAGATCTTGCTGCCCGGGGCGATCTCGCCCTTGACGATGGCCGCCTGAATGCGCCGGAAGACGTTCTCGGACAGAGTCTCTGAATCGTCTTGGGCAATGACCGGGGGATCGAGTTGATCCAGCATATTGTCGACACCTTGAAAGCTGATGCCGCAAAAACTAGCGAATACAGACCTTTTAGTCAAAGGATAAATAGGTATTGTCGACAATCGTCTAATAACCGACTGCACCAGAACGACGCATCCCCTCTGTTTATAGCCGCCTCCCGGCGCTGGCGCCATAAAACCACCGTGCTAGAATGCCGGCCGCATTTGTTTGTGACATCTGCACTGCTTGTCATAAACAGTTGATAGGCATACGAGGGAGCTTGCGCAGCGATGCCAGGGCCTTGAATCGAAGTACGGACCGCTGCGCACCAGGATTTATGAGACTCAAGCCCTTCCCCACCTTCCTTTATCTTCTTTGCCTGCCCGGTTTCGCGGCGGCGGGGGAAAAGACTGTTTACGGCCTCAACGAGTACGCCTCCCTGGACGGCATCGACCTGGAAGTCGCCGCCAAACTCGACACCGGGGCGAAAACCGCGTCCTTGAGTGCCCGTGACATCAAACGTTTCAAGCGCAATGGCGAATCCTGGGTGCGCTTTTATCTGGCGATCGACGCTGCGCACTCGCACCCGATCGAACGACCACTGGCCCGCGTCAGCAAGATCAAGCGTCGGGCCGGCGATTACGACCCGGAAGAAGGCAAGAAGTACACCGCCCGTCCGGTGATCGAGCTGAATATCTGCATGGGTTCGGCTTTACGCAGCATCGAAGTGAACTTGACCGACCGCAGCGCCTTCCAATACCCGCTCCTGATCGGCTCCGAAGCGCTGAAACGCTTCGATGCGCTGGTCGACCCCAGTCTTAAATACGCTGCTGGCAAACCCGCCTGCGCCACCGACGCTCATACCGCAGAGTAATTCCAATGCGCTCTCTTACCCTTCACCTGAAATTCCTGATCGCCATCCTGGTGGTGCTGGGTATTTCAGTCACGGCCTATCAGATCTTCGTGCTCGGCATCCCCGTGACCGAAGACGCTACCGACGACTTGTGGAACATCGACGCCAAAGTCGAGTTCGTCGCCAGTACCAAGGACCCGGTCAAGATCCAGATGTTCGTGCCGCCGCTGAGCCGCGATTACGTCAGCCTCAACGAGAGCTTCATTTCCAATAACTACGGCGTGGCCGTGAACCGTGCCGACGGCAACCGCAAAGTCACCTGGTCGGCACGTCGGGCCAAGGGCAATCAAACGCTGTATTACCGCCTGGTGCTGACCAAGCGCTACACCGGTGAAAAATCCAAGGTCAAAGGCCCGACCTTCCGCGACAGCATCGCCGTCGAAGGCGCGGAAAAAGTCGCCGCCGAAGCCTTGCTCGCACCGATCCGCCAGCACTCGGCCGACGTTGAAACCTTCATCGGCGAAGCCATCAAGCGTGTCAACAATCTCAACGACGACAATGTGAAGCTGTTGCTGGGCGGCGATCCGTCCCCCGGGCACAAGGCGAAAATCGTCGAATTGGTGCTGTCCATCGCCCACGTACCGGTAGAAAAGGTCCACACCATTCGTCTGGTGGCTGACCAACCGCAAACGCCGGAACTGTGGCTGCGCAGTTTCAACGGCACCGACTGGCTGTACTTCAACCCGGAAACCGGTGAACAAGGCCTGCCGACCGACCGCCTGCTGTGGTGGACCGGCGACGAAAACCTGATCACCGTCGATGGCGGCAAGAAAGCCAACGTGACCTTCAGCCTGAACAACAGCGAAATGAACGCGATTCGCCTGGCCAAGCTGACCGACGAAAACACCGACGCCAACTTCCTCGAATACTCGCTGTACGGCCTGCCGCTGCAAACCCAGCAGACCTTCATGATCATGGTGATGATCCCGATCGGCGTGCTGGTGATTTTGATCCTGCGCAACCTGATCGGCATTCAAACCCTCGGCACCTTTACTCCGGTGCTGATCGCCCTCGCCTTCAGGGAAACCCAGCTCGGCTTCGGCATCGTGCTGTTTACGATCATCACGGCGTTGGGCCTGTCGCTGCGCTCCTACCTTGAACACTTGAAGCTGCAAATGCTGCCGAGGCTGTCGGTGGTACTGACTTTCGTGGTGGTGCTGATCGCGGCGATCAGTCTGTTCAGCCATAAACTCGGCCTGGAACGCGGGTTGTCGGTGGCGCTGTTCCCGATGGTGATTCTGACGATGACCATCGAACGCCTGTCGATTACCTGGGAAGAACGCGGTTCCGGCCATGCCATGAAAGTGGCGATCGGTACGCTGTTCGCTGCGTCTCTGGCGCACCTGATCATGACCGTGCCAGAGCTGATTTACTTCGTGTTCACCTTCCCGGCGATCCTGCTGATTCTGGTGGGCTTCATGCTGGCCATGGGTCGTTATCGCGGCTACCGCCTGACCGAACTGGTGCGTTTCAAGGCTTTCCTGAAGAAGGCTGACGCCTGATGTTCGGCCTCTGGAAGACCTGGAAGGCCCTGGAAGCCCGGGGCATCATGGGGATCAATCGGCGTAACGCGGACTACGTGCTCAAGTACAACAAGCGCAGTCTGTACCCGATTGTCGATGACAAGATCATCACCAAGGAACGCGCCATCGCCGCCGGCATTCATGTGCCAGAACTGTATGGCGTGATCTCCACCGAGAAGGAAATCGACGACCTCGACGAGATCATCGGCGGGCGCAACGATTTCGTGATCAAACCGGCCCAGGGCGCCGGTGGTGACGGCATCATTGTGGTGGCCGACCGGTTCGAGGGGCGCTATCGCACAGTGTCCGGCAAGATCCTCGACCATGAGGAACTCGAGCACCATATCTCGAGCATCCTCACCGGCCTGTATTCCCTGGGCGGGCACCGCGACCGCGCGCTGATCGAATACCGGGTGATCCCGGACCAGATTTTCAAAAGCATCAGCTATGAAGGCGTGCCGGACATCCGCATCATCGTGCTGATGGGTTACCCGGTGATGGCCATGCTGCGCTTGCCGACGCGCCAGTCCGGCGGCAAGGCCAACCTGCACCAGGGCGCCATCGGCGTCGGTGTCGATCTCGCGACCGGGCAGACGCTGCGCGGCACCTGGCTGAACAACATCATCACCAAACACCCGGACACCACCAACGCAGTGGATGGCGTGCAACTGCCCTACTGGGACGGTTTCATGAAACTTGCCGCGGGCTGCTATGAGCTGTGCGGGCTGGGTTATATCGGTGTCGACATGGTGCTGGACCAGGAGAAAGGGCCGCTGATTCTTGAACTCAACGCCCGGCCGGGGTTGAACATTCAGATTGCCAATGATTGCGGGCTGACGTTGCGCACCCATGCGGTCGAGGCGCGGCTGGAAGAGTTGAAGGCTCGTGGGGTTACCGAAACGGTGCGCGAGCGAGTGGAATTTGTGCAGGAGATGTTTGGGCATATTCCGGCCGTCGAGGGCTGATCCCTGCAATGCTTTTGTGGCGAGGGAGCTTGCTCCCGCTGGGTTGCGAAGCAGCCCCAATTCATTCACCTCGGGTGTATCAGGCCGATCGCTTTACGACTGCTTCGCAGCCGAGCGGGAGCAAGCTCCCTCGCCACAGGTCTCTCGCCAGCCGCTCCCAATCTGCCAATCCCCGACATCCCCTCTAGGAGCAATTCCCCGAGGAGACTACAATCGCCACCCCCGCCTCGATGGCTGATCTGCCCCGCTCATGTTGACCTGTTCCGTACACCCGCTCCCCTATCGCGCCAACCCCGCCGAGTACTTCGCGGCGATTCGTCACGCCCCCGGTGCCGTGCTGCTCGACAGTGGCCGGCCGAGTGCCGAGCGTGGACGTTATGACCTGCTCAGTGCCTGGCCGCTGGAGCAAATAGCAGTCTTGCCTGACGAAAGTGGCAGCGATTTCCTGCAACGCCTTCGCGACAATCTGACACGACTCGGTGAAGCGGCTGTTCCTTGCGACTTGCCCTTCGCCGGTGGCCTGATCGGTTACCTGAGCTACGACTTCGGTCGGCATCTGGAAAACCTGCCCAGTCAGGCGCAAGACGATCTGCAACTACCCGACGCACGTTTCGGACTGTACGACTGGGCGCTGATCAGCGATCACCAACTGAGTACCAGTCAGTTGGTCTTCCACCCGTCGCTGATCGACAGCGAACGTCAGCGTCTGATTGCACTATTCAGTGAACCTACGGCTGAAGCGGTCGAGCCTTTCACGCTGAAAGCCCCGATGAAGGCCGACCTGAGCGCTGAAGAGTATCGCCACGCGTTAGAACGCATTCAGCATTACATCCAGGCCGGCGACTGTTACCAGGTCAACTTCGCCCAGCGTTTCCGCGCGCAATGCCAGGGCGATCCATGGGCCGCGTATTGCGCGCTGCGGGCAGCGTGCCCGACGCCGTTTTCCGGTTTTCAGAGCCTGCCCGACGGCGGCGCGGTGTTGAGCCTGTCGCCCGAACGTTTCGTCAAAGTCAGCGAACGCCATGTAGAAACCCGCCCGATCAAAGGCACCCGCCCTCGCGGACTGACCGCTGCCGAAGATGCGGCAAACGCCGCCGAACTGCTGGCCAGCCCCAAGGACCGCGCGGAAAACCTGATGATCGTCGACTTGCTGCGCAATGACCTCGGCCGCACGTGCCGTATTGGGTCGGTGCGGGTGCCAGAGTTGTTCAGCCTGGAAAGTTACCCGAATGTGCATCACCTGGTCAGCAGCGTGACCGGAGAACTCGCGGATGACCGGGACGCGCTGGACCTGATCGCCGGCAGCTTCCCTGGCGGCTCGATTACCGGTGCACCGAAAATTCGCGCGATGCAGATTATCGACGAACTGGAGCCGACGCGTCGTGGGTTGTACTGCGGGTCTTTGCTCTATCTGGACGTGCGCGGCGAGATGGACAGTTCGATCGCCATTCGCAGTTTGCTGGTCAAGGATGGGCAGGTGTGTTGCTGGGGCGGTGGCGGGATCGTCGCGGATTCCGAGTGGCAGGCCGAGTATCAGGAATCGATTACCAAGGTGAAGGTCCTGCTCGACACCCTGCAAAACCTCTAGCTTTTGTGGCGAGGGAGCTTGCTCCCGCTCGGCTGCGCAGCAGTCGCAAAGGTTTTTGGGGGCGCTTCGCACCCCAGCGGGAGCAAGCTCCCTCGCCACAGAATTGGGTTTACAGGCTCAACGCCCTGTTGGAAGCCTTGATGAACTCCTGCTTCAAATCCTCAAACGTATGCACCGCCGGGAACTGCGGAAACTCGCGAATCACATTGTCCGGCGCATGGAACAGAATCCCCGCATCCGCCTCGCCCAGCATCGTGGTGTCGTTGTAGGAATCCCCCGCCGCGATCACCCGGTAGTAAAGGCTCTTGAAGGCCAAAACCGACTGGCGTTTGGGATCTTTCTGACGCAATTGATAGCTCGTCACCCGCCCGGAGTCGTCAGTAATCAGACGATGGCAAAGCAAGGTTGGGAAGCCCAATTGACGCATCAACGGCTGGGAGAACTCGTAGAACGTGTCCGACAGAATCACCACCTGAAAGCGTTCACGCAGCCAGTTGACGAACTCGATGGCGCCATCTAGCGGCTTCAGCGTGGCGATCACTTCCTGGATGTCCGTGAGTTTCAAGCCGTGCTCGTCGAGAATCCGCAGGCGCTGCTTCATCAGCACGTCGTAGTCGGGGATGTCCCGGGTGGTAGCCCTCAGGGACTCGATCCCGGTTTTTTCGGCGAAGGCGATCCAGATTTCCGGGACCAGTACACCTTCAAGATCCAGACAGGCAATTTCCACAAGACACTCCCATTTGTATTGATTATTGAGTCGAGCGAGCCAAAAGACTGCCGAACTCTAGCGACTCAGGCTGACCGGTGCAACGCATAGGGCGCGCCAGCCGCCGTAGGTTTTTGTTACCATCAGGACCATATAGAGCGCCCAGCGCCACCGACCTGTAGGAAGCCGCCCTGATGAGCCCAACGTTCGACGTCGTGGAACTCGCCACGACCTATGCCAACAAATCCGCCCAGGACATCCTGAAACTCGCGTTCGCCGAGTTTGGCGATGACCTGTGGATATCTTTCAGCGGCGCCGAAGACGTGGTGCTGGTGGACATGGCCTGGAAGCTGAACAAGAACGTCAAAGTGTTCAGCCTCGACACCGGCCGCTTGCACCCCGAGACCTACCGCTTCATCGATCAGGTGCGCGAGCACTACAAGATCGACATCGAACTGGTGTCGCCGAACTACACCAAGCTCGAGCCTTTCGTGAAGGAAAAGGGCCTGTTCAGTTTCTACAAGGACGGCCATGGCGAATGCTGCGGTATCCGCAAGATCGAGCCGCTACGTCGCAAACTCTCCGGTGTGACAGCCTGGGCCACCGGTCAGCGTCGGGATCAGAGCCCTGGCACTCGCAGCGCCGTCGCGGTGCTGGAAATCGACACCGCGTTCTCCACCCCGGAACGCACCCTGTACAAATTCAACCCGCTGGCACAAATGACCAGCGAAGAGATCTGGGGTTACATCCGCATGCTGGAGCTGCCGTACAACAGCCTGCATGAGCGCGGGTTCATCAGCATCGGCTGCGAACCCTGCACCCGCCCGGTGTTGCCGAACCAGCACGAGCGCGAAGGTCGTTGGTGGTGGGAAGAAGCGACGCAGAAAGAATGCGGCCTGCATGCAGGCAACATCATCAGCAAATCCAAAGCTTAAAAACCGCCTCGAAAAATGTGTACACACGAATGTCACCATAGGTGCCATTTGTGTGTGCACTTTTCATTTCAGCGCCCCAAAAAGTTACACCCCCTCGCCCTGACTTCCTCAGTCGACGTTTCCTGAAAATCCCGCTGAAAAATAAATACCTGTTCAAACAGTCAATTTATATCGGCTTTTTTTCAGTCACTTACCGCGAACAGATAACAAAACGAAATTAGCGGCAGAATTCATAGATCGCTGACTGGCATGGATCTGGCTTAAGTGCATACATGTTTTGTATACAATCACATCAAAACATACACACACTTTAGATCCGCAAGCCTGAAGCGCCCTATCCCGTACAGGCTGCAGATGCCCCGTAACCAATGATGCTGACTGCCCGCGACGAAGATTTGTCGAGCCAACGCTCATGCACAGTCATCGCGACGCCAAGCTCGGAGCCTGCCGGAATGCGTACTAGCCTCTCCAATAACAACATCGCGCTGGATCTGCCCTCCTTCCCACCCACTTCAACCCCTCACGACCAAACGTTTCAAGAACCCGTCGTACTCAGCCCTCGCCTGCACAACAAGGACCTGGCGCCGACGAAGGCCGAAGGTCGACGCTGGGGCCGCTACAGCATCTTCGCCCTGTGGACCAACGACGTTCACAACATCGCCAATTACTCATTCGCCATCGGGCTGTATGCCCTCGGACTGGGCGGCTGGCAAATCCTGCTGTCCCTGGGGATCGGTGCGGCGCTGGTGTACTGCTTCATGAACCTCTCCGGTTACATGGGACAAAAGACCGGCGTGCCGTTTCCTGTCATCAGCCGGATCAGTTTCGGCATTCACGGGGCGCAGATTCCTGCATTGATCCGTGCGGTTATCGCCATCGCCTGGTTCGGGATTCAGACGTACCTGGCCTCGGTGGTCTTTCGCGTACTGCTGACAGCGGCTCATCCCGGCTTCGCTGACTACGACCACAACTCGATCCTTGGTCTATCGAGCCTGGGCTGGGTGTGCTTCGTGGCGATCTGGTTCGTGCAACTGGCGATCCTCGCCTATGGCATGGAGATGGTGCGGCGCTACGAGGCGTTCGCCGGGCCAGTGATTCTGCTGACCGTCGCCGCCCTCGCCGCGTGGATGTACTTTCAGGCCAACGCGACCATCGCCTGGTCGATCCGCGAGCCGCTAACCGGCGGCGAGATGTGGCGCAACATCTTTGCCGGCGGTGCGTTGTGGCTGTCGATCTACGGCACGCTGATCCTCAACTTCTGCGACTTCGCCCGTTCTTCGCCGTGCCGCAAGACCATCAAGGTCGGCAATTTCTGGGGCCTGCCGGTGAATATTCTGGTGTTCGCCAGCATCACCGTCCTGCTCTGCGGCGCGCAATTTCAGATCAATGGACGGATCATCGAAAGCCCGACCGAGATCATTGCCTCGATTCCCAATACCTTCTTCCTGGTGCTTGGCTGCCTGGCCTTCCTGATCGTCACCGTGGCGGTGAACATCATGGCCAACTTCGTCGCCCCGGCCTTCGTGCTGAGCAACCTGGCGCCCAAATACTTGACGTTCCGCCGCGCCGGGTTGATCAGCGCGACCATCGCGGTGCTGATCCTGCCGTGGAACCTTTACAACAGCCCGCTGGTGATCGTGTATTTCCTGTCCGGCCTCGGCGCCCTGCTCGGCCCGTTGTATGGGGTGATCATGGTCGACTACTGGCTCGTACGAAAAGGTCAGGTCAACGTGCCGCAGTTGTACAGCGAAGACCCCAACGGCGCTTATTACTACAGCCGCGGAGTCAATTTACGTGCCGTCGCGGCATTCATTCCTGCCGCGCTGATCGCCATCGTCCTGGCGCTGGTACCGGGCTTCGACAGCGTATCGCCCTTCTCCTGGCTGATTGGTGCCGGGATTGCCGGGATGCTCTACCTGATCATCGCCAAACGGCAACCCCATTACGCAGACGTCAGCGGTGAAGCCATCGCCGTCGATAACGTCAGCCATTAATCCCTTGGCGGCCCGGCACCGTCGGCCCGCAGAACCACCCGCTATAAGGACTTCCCATGCGAATTCTCGTGGTCAACGTCAACACCACCGAATCCATCACCCAGGCCATCGCGCGTTCGGCTCAGTCCGTGGCTGCGCCTGGCACGGAAATCATCGGCCTGACGCCTTACTTCGGTGCTGACTCCATCGAAGGCAATTTCGAAAGTTACCTGGCCGCTATCGCGGTGATGGATCGAGTGATGGCTTACGACCAACCCTTCGATGCCGTGATCCAGGCGGGTTACGGCGAACACGGCCGCGAAGGCTTGCAGGAATTGCTCAACGTGCCGGTGGTGGACATCACCGATGCGGCGGCCAGCACCGCCATGTTCCTCGGCCATGCCTACTCGGTGGTCACTACGCTGGACCGTACCGTGCCACTGATCGAGGATCGCCTCAAACTGTCCGGACTCTGGGACCGCTGCGCGTCGGTGCGGGCCAGTGGTTTGGCGGTGCTGGAACTGGAATCCGATCCTGAGCGTGCGCTGGAGGCAATTATTCGCCAGGCGGAATTGGCCGTGCTTGAGGACAAGGCCGAGGTGATTTGCCTGGGCTGCGGCGGCATGGCCGGGCTGGATGAACAGATTCGCCGGCGCACAGGCGTGCCAGTGGTGGATGGTGTGACGGCGGCGGTGACGATTGCCGAGTCATTGGTGCGATTGGGGTTGTCGACGTCCAAGGTGCGAACTTATGCGACGCCGCGGCCGAAGAAAATTATTGGCTGGCCGGGGCGGTTCGGGCGGTAGACCGCGTCGCCCCCATCGCGGGCAAGCCACGCTCCCACAGGTTTTGTGTCGTGCCATGTTGATGTAAACGACGCAAAACTTTGTGGGAGCGTGGCTTGCCCGCGATGGGGGCGACGCGGTCCCAAGCCAACTCAAAGAGCACTAAACCGCTGCCCCAACCCCTGCTCCGCAAACTGCTCAATGATGAAATCCACAAACGCCCGGGTCTTGCCGGGCAGCAGTTTGTGTTCAGCGTAATAAATGGAAATGTTGCCATCGTCGACATACCAGTCCGGCAGCACCCGTTGCAAGGTCCCGGCCTCCAGATAGCCCACGGCGAACGGCATGCTCACCAGCGCAATGCCCAACCCTTGGGCGGCCGTGGCGCAGGCCGCCTCCGAATCACTCATGGTCATCCGCGCCTTGAGCGTCAGTGGGCTGTGTTGCTGGGTGCGACTGGTCAATTGCCAGGAACGCACACGACCCGTCTGGGGCGATCGAATCAGGATGCCATCGTGATGTTTGAGATCATCCGGCTCGACAATCGCCTCACGCCCCGCCAGATACTCAGCTGACGCGACCAACACCCGATGGGCCGGTGTCAGCTTGCGCGCCACCACCCCTTGCGGCAGCTCGAATCCCCCACCAATCGCCGCATCGAAACCCTGAGCAATCAAATCAACCTGTCGATTATCGAAATGCCAGTCCGGGTTGATCGCCGGAAAGCGCCGCAGAAACTCCCCAAGCAACGGCACGACATACAACCGCCCGAACACCGTGCCCATGCTGACCTTCAGCGTTCCTGCCGGTCGTCCTTCGGCACTGGCCAGATTGGCCACGGCATTCTGAATGGTGTGCAGGCTGGAACTGACTTCGCCGAGAAACAGCTGACCGGCCTCCGTCAGCGTCAGGCTGCGGGTGCTGCGCTGAAACAGCCGTACACCCAGCCGCGCCTCAAGTTTGGCGACACTCTTGCCCACCGCCGCCGGGGTCAGACTCAGGCGGCGCGCGGCTTCGGCGAAGCTGCCGACCTCGGCACTGCGCACGAAGCATTCGATACTGCTGAAGGTTTCCATAAGCGCCACTATAAACTTTTGGTTTACACAGACTATCGTAATTGCCGTCTACACAGCCGGTAATCCTGAATCGATACTAGGCTCCATCAACCGAGGCATCTCGCCTCGGGATTTTGGAGATCGATATGACTACTCAAAACCTCAGCGGCAAAGTGGCTTTGATTCAAGGCGGATCCCGCGGTATCGGCGCCGCCATTGTCAAACGCCTGGCCGCTGAAGGCGCGACAGTCGCCTTCACCTACGTCAGCTCCACGGCCAAAGCCGAAGAATTGCAAAACAGCATCACTGGTAACGGCGGCAAAGCCCTCGCCATCAAGGCTGACAGCGCCGACGCCGAGGCCATCCGCAATGCCGTGACCGCCACCGTAAAAGCCTTTGGTCGTTTGGACATTCTGGTCAACAACGCAGGTGTGCTGGCCGTTGCCCCCTTGGAAGACTTCAAACTCGAAGACTTCGACCAGACTCTCGCGATCAACGTGCGCAGCGTATTCATCGCCACCCAGGCCGCCGCCAAACACATGACCGAAGGCGGTCGCATCATCAACATCGGCAGCACCAACGCCGACCGCATGCCCTTCGCCGGTGGTGGCCCGTACGCCATGAGCAAGTCGGCGCTGGTCGGTCTGACCAAAGGCCTGGCGCGCGACCTCGGCCCACGTGGCATCACCATCAACAACGTGCAGCCGGGCCCGGTCGACACTGACATGAACCCGGCCAGTGGTGACTTCGCCGAAAGCCTGATCCCGTTGATGGCGGTAGGTCGTTACGGCAAAGCGGAAGAAATCGCCAGCTTCGTCGCCTATCTCGTGGGGCCGGAAGCCGGCTACATCACCGGTGCCAGCCTGACCATCGACGGTGGTTTCGGCGCGTGATGTTCTGAATCACGCATAAAAAAACGCCGGCAACCCTGATCAGGTTGCCGGCGTTTTCATGTACACGGCTTTAAGCCCATTCGAGCGCTGGCAGGCCGAAGGCGCTCGGTCTGAACGCCGTCAGCGTACGAAGAATGCCATCAGCGTGTGCGTACTTTTCGTCAGCCATCGCCGCATCCGGGATCGCAATCGCGGTCATCCCCGCCGCTTTCGCCGCCGTGACACCGAACGGCGAATCCTCGAACACCAGGCAATCCTCAGGCGCAACACCCAGACGCCGCGCGGCCGTGAGGAAAATGTCCGGCGCCGGTTTGGCCGCGCCGACTTCCGGGTCATCGGCCGTCACGATGAAATCGAACAGCGCGAACCAGTCGCGGTGCAAGGTGGTTTTCTGGCCAAACGACTGACGCGAAGAACTGGTGCCCACCGCGATCGGAATGTTGTTGGCCTTCAGATGCCGAACCAGCTCCTGTGCGCCAGGCATCGCCAGCGCTGTAGGAAAACGCTCGCGCATCAGCGGTTCGCGGATCACCAGGAACTCTTCGGCGGTGATCGGCAGGTCCAGCGCCTCGACCACATAACGCGCCAGATCACCCGCGCCACGGCCGATGATGTTCTGTTTGATGCTCCAGTCGAAGACTCGACCGTAACGCGCAGCAATCATGGACGTAACTTCGGTGTAAATGCCCTCGGTGTCCAGCAACAAGCCGTCCATATCGAATATCACGGCCTTGATCGGGCCGAATTCATTCAGCGGTGCATTCATCGCATCTGATCCGTTTTCTAATGACATCCCAGAGGCGGCTCAGGTACGGCCGGGTCCGCGATCGATTAAAGGATTCAGCAGCATAGCGAGCGCGACGGGCATAGGGCAACGGGCAACGCCTGATCAGCACTAAAACCTGCGCCGAAGTGCTCTCCGTCATTTAGCGATTTCCCCTACACCAAACACTTACTTTCCCGACTTCTTTCCCCGCCGATCCCACGCAAAGTCTCGCGCTCTGAATTGATCCGCGCGAGGGACTGCGAATGTTCATACCTGACAACCTCCTGGCCTTGAACAACACCATCGGGCTGCTGGTGGTCGCCGCCATGGACCCTGACCAGCCGAATGTCGAAGCGCTGCTCGATGACTTTCGGCTCTGCCTCAATGACTACGACACCTGGGCGGAAAGCTTCTGGACCGGCAGGGCACTGGATATCGAGCAAGTGTTCAGGGTCGGCAACGAAGTCCGTCTAAGCGCGCCGAAGAACTCGACTACGCCTGTCAGTGCGACAGTCGCCGCGTGCCCGGCCAGCGGTCCGTTGACCCTGGTGCATCTGTTTGAGGCTGCGCGTTTCGTACCGATCGGCAATACGCCGGTGATGCTTGAACCTTTGCTTTCCGAGGTGGCGGGTGAGCAGACGTTTGGCGAACCGATCCACCACGAGATCGGCCCCAGCGGCATCCTGGAAATCCCCGATTGCCCGCGCGGCCAGCACTATCGCATCACCTTCTTTCCCGATGTATCCGCTGATCACGTCAAAGCACTTTACGCCTCCTATCAAGGCGTCATCGGCGAGCTGGAACGCTGGTTGCGCAACGAGTGGACGACCGAGTTCGAACCAGCGTGGGCCGGGTTCTCCCAGGCCGGTTTCATCAAGCGCTACGGCATGTTGCAGCAGGCAGATTGGCGCGGCTTCGAGAATTCGCTGAACGGTTTGTGGGATGACGTCAAACAGATTTACGCCCTGATCGCGGACCTGCAGGCCAACAGCGAAAAACTCCTTGAATACCTGACCCGATCCGAGCTTGAAACACTGCTGAACGCCTCGGCGGAGTCCATCGCCAAGGTGTTGCTGATGCTGAGCGACGAGCCGTTGATGTTCATTCATCTCGCGGCGTTCACCAGTTGGCTGAGGATGCTGCCGCCGCAGTACGTCGCCGAGGTCGTGGCGGAAATTCGTACGGAGATATTGATCAGTTTCCTGCTCACGTGCCTTACCAGTCCTGCGGGACTGAAATTGCGTCTGAGTGAGAAGGTGCTGTCCAGGATCAAGTCCCCGCAGACCCGGCAATGGCTGGCGGCCGCCAGTTTGCGATTGGCGGAGCTCACCGCCAAGTCCGACCTGACAGCCCACGCTGGCGCGCTCAAACCGCTGATGGTCAATGCCCGGAATGCACCGATCAAACCTGCTCCCGCCGTGTCGTTGCAAATTAACGCGGGTGTTGCGCCGGCCTTGTTGGTGAAGAATCCGGTGGCCATTGCTCGCGACAAGTCTGAAGCCATGACCCGGATTGGCCGGCAGGAACATCGCGACGTTGCCCCGGACCAGGCGAAAAACCCCAACGGCGACAGCGCCGATTGCGGACCGTTGACCTGTACCAACGGCTGTCCGGTATCGATGGTCACGGGCGAAGAACTGCTGACTCTGACCGATGGTGCGCTGGACGGGATTTTGCCGTTTGACTTCACCCGGCTCTATCGCACCAGTGCGGCCGAGATCGACAACGGTTTAGGTTTTGGCTGGAGCCATTCGTTATCCCATCGGCTGGACATCGACGGCGATACGGTCATCTGGATCGACCACGAAAACCGTCGTACGACCTTTCCGCTACCGAATATCGAGCGCCCGGCAATTCACAACAGCCTCTCGCGCGCGGCGATTTTTCTGGGCGATCAGCCTGAAGAACTGATCCTCGCACTGGCTGGCGAAAAAGCGCGGTTTTTCCACTTTCGTGCAGGACGTCTGACGGCCATCAGTGATGCCTACGGCAATCGGCTGACAGTGCAGCGGGACTCTTCTGACAGGATCAAGCGCCTCGATAACGGCGCAGGGCGTTCCCTTCTATTGCGCTATGAGCGCCGGCATCTGGTCGCCGTCGAGTACCAGCGTTTTCATCCGGCCGACACCCTGGAAGACGCGTGGCGTACCGAGCACACACTGGTTGCCTACCGCTATGACGCTCGTCATCGCTTGATCGAAGCCACCAATGCCGCCGGCGAAAGCGAACGCTACGATTACGACGATCAGCACGTGATTCTGCAGCGGCAGTTGGCCGGTGGAGCGAGTTTCTACTGGGAGTGGGAGCGTGCCGGCAAAGCGGCCCGGTGCGTGCGGCATTGGGCGACTTTTTCGCAGATGGACACGCGTTATGTCTGGGACGACAACGGCAGTGTGCTGGTTAAAAACGCCGACGGTAGCGAAAAGATTTATGAGCACGACGACCGCGCACGGCTGGTGCGCAAGGTCGAGCTGAACGGTGGCGAACACCTCAAGGCTTACGACGACAATGGTCGGCTGATTGCCGAGCAAGACCCGTTAGGCGCCGTCACCGAATACCGTTACGACGAAATCGGACGATTGGTTGCGCTAATTCCGCCGGAAGACGAACCGACGACCTACGAGTACCGCCACGGTTTCCTGCACGCACGGTTTCGCGGCAAAGCGGTGTGGAAATACCAGCGCAACGCCCAGGGTGACATCACCGAAGCGACCGATCCTGACGGTCAAGTCACCCACTACCACTACGACGAAAAAGGTCAGCTGCTGTCGATCCGTTACCCGGACACCAGCCGGCAGGTGTTCGTCTGGAACGCCTTGGGACAACTGCTCGAAGAGACCTTGCCGGACGGCGGTCAGCGGCGGTTTTCCTACGACGCGCTGGGGCGGCAGATTACCCGTCAGGACGAACACGGTGCCGTTACCCAGTACCAATGGGATGCCGTCGGCCGACTGATCCAGACGACTTTGCCTACCGGCGCCAGCCGCGCCTTCAGCTACAACGCCTACGGAAAGATCACCGCCGAACGCGATGAGCAGGGCCGCGTCACCCGCTACGAATACGTCGACGATCTGCATCTGGTCAGCCGTCGGATCAATGCCGACGGCACCCAGCTGAAGTACCGCTACGACAACGCCCAGCTGTTGCTCACCGAGATCGAAAACGAATCCGGTGAAAAATATCTCCTGGACTACACGCCCAACGGCTTGATCCGACAGGAAACCGGATTCGACGGCCAACGCACGGCGTACGCCTACGACCTCAACGGCCAGTTGCTGGAAAGAACCGAGTTCGGCGAGGACGGCTCGCGGTTGGTAACGGCGTATCAGCGGGATTCTGCCGGGCGCCTACTGGTCAAAACCCTGCCCGACGGCATCAAGGTGGAATACCGCTACGACAGCCTCGGCCGGTTGGTCAGCGTCGATGACGGCCACGATCACCCGCTGGAATTCGAGTACGACCAGCAGGACCGTCTGATCACTGAACATCAGGGCTGGGGCACCTTGCGTTATGGCTACGACGCCTGCGGCCAACTCAATCGCCTGCGCCTGCCGGACAACAGCAAACTCGATTACCACCACGCCAAGGGCGGTGCGCTGACCGCCATCGACCTTAACGGCGCGCGACTCACCACTCACCAATTCGCCTTCGGTCGCGAGCAGCAACGCCAGCAGGGGCAACTGCTCAGCGAATATGCCTACGACGATCAGGGCCGATTGAAGGCCCATGCCGTCAGTCAACAGCACCAAGCGTTGTATCGCCGCGACTATGCCTACAGCGCCAACGGCAACCTCGACTACATTGCCGACACGCGACACGGCCAACGCAGCTACCAATACGATCCGCTCGACCGCCTGATCCGCGTCCGCCACTCCCGCGACCAACAACCGGAAAGCTTCGCCCACGACCCGGCGGGCAACCTGCTGATGCAGGATCGTCCCGGCCCGTCCACCGTCAAAGGCAATCGCCTGCTCATGCAAGGCGACCGCCATTACGACTACGACGCCTTTGGCAATCTGGTCCGCGAACGCCGCGGCACCGGGCAAAAACTGCTCACCGAGTACCGCTACGACTGCCAACACCGCTTGGTCGGCGTCACAACCCCTGACGGCCGCAGCGCCAACTACGGCTACGACGCCTTCGGCCGCCGCATCGCCAAAACCGTCGACGGCAAAACCACCGAGTTCTTCTGGCAGGGCGACCACCTCGTCGCCGAACACAGCCAGGATCACCACCGCAGCTACGTTTACGAACCCGGCACTTTCCGCCCTCTGGCCATGCTCGACGGCAAAGGCCCGCACCGGGCCTGTCCGTTCTACTACCAACTCGACCACCTCGGCACACCGCAGGAACTCACCGACTACAGCGGCGACATCATCTGGGCCGCCCGATACACAGCCTATGGCCGCCTGACTCGCCTCAACCGCGACACCCATCAAGTGCTTGATCAGCCATTAAGGTTTCAGGGGCAGTATTTCGATGCGGAGACAGGCCTGCATTACAACCGGCATCGCTACTACAATCCGGATGTTGGGCGGTATTTGACGCCGGATCCGAGCAAGTTGGCGGGCGGGTTAAACGGGTATCAGTACACGCGGAACCCGACAGGGTGGGTTGATCCGCTGGGGTTGAGTGAGTGTCCGGGTGGGAATGGGTGTAAGAAGCCGGCTTTTGGGGATGAGGATCCGGCGGGAAAGGTTGGGGTTAATGAGGGGGAGCCCGGCGCTCCATCCACGAAACCAAATAATCGGTACTTGTACCGCGGAGACTCCCGAGAAGACTGGGAGATTTTTGAAGCGGGGTTTGAGCCCCTCGGAGACAGCATGGATCTCTACTTACATGCCTTGGACAACCGGAGCCCTCCCAGTTTTTTTGTCAGCACTTCGACCTCGGAAAAGGAGGCCATAAAGTTCGCAACGGGATACGGTTTTGATGATGGCTTCGTCTATGTAATAAAAAACATCCGTGGAATAGATGTAAATAAAAGGCTCGGCATGATTTCGCCTCACCGCAAGGAGGTTGAAATCGCGTTCCCAGGAGGAATAGACAGCCACGACATCCTCGGCGTAACCCCCGTCAACGCCGATGGCAGCTATAAGGGCTACTCAACCCCTAACCCGCGCAGGAAGTAGTCATGAAAACAATAGAAATATCTATCAATGCCCACGACGTCATTCAAAAGGTCGCTATCGAATGCGATCGACAAAATCGGACATTAACTTACATATTAGAAAGCGGCTTAAGAAAAACATATACAGCGCATGATCTTTACCTATGCCTTGGACTATTAAGAGCCGATTTTCCAGAAACGAAATTTTTATGCAAAGGGGCCAAACTCAACGTTTACCCCTCACGTATGTCATCGCAAATGTCTGCTGGGGTAGTGGCGTATGAACTACACATGGGCAAACCCGCCGAACCGGAAGATATCGTGAATATTTTCGATTATGAAGAAAACAAAATTACACAGGATATTCAAGAACAAAGGGATTACTACAAACGATGGATTGAGTCGCTCACAGAATAAATCCGTATATCTGCCTAAAATCACCCAGCACATAAAAGTCATTGATGGTGTTCAATGACAATTGATAAAAGAAACGTTTATTAAGGTGCTGCACAATCAACGAGCGGCGATTGCACCACAACGTTTATTCAGCTCGGTTCGCTTGAGCCGTCATCTCCAGCAATGTCCGGGTCATCAGGGTTCGCTTCCACGTCCCCACGCTTCACTTCCTCAGACGGCAATTGCTCCACAGCAGTGTCGTCATCAGGCGGACGTTGATCACGACTCAGGGGATTGGTCGGTGAAGGCAGCGGATATTCGGGGGTATCGTCGATGTCGGAGTCTTTCGGATCAGTGTTCATAAAGCACCTCTCGAGGGGCCTGAAAAGCAGGCCCTGAAGTTTCGAGGATGCGCCCTGCATTGCGTTCGATCAGAGAGACGATCGGTCGAGTCCGTCGCACAGCAGGGTCAATCTTCGTCCTCATCCTCTTCCTCGTCTTCGAACTCGATATTTCCGACGTCGCCCGCATCATCGGAATCATTGAGCGGCACTGTTGCGTCATCCATCAACGAACCTGGGTCTTCGTTTCCAGGATCGTTAATGAACGGAAGCCCGCTCGGGCCTTTTTCTTCCTTGCCTTCGGTTTCAGGCGTCATGGCATGCCTCATAACATTCTGGGGTGTATGAAGTTCGAGGCGGCCCACGACCAAACGTTCCAGAGTCCTGCTCCTGAAACGAAAAAACCCGGCGCTAGGCCGGGTTTCTGCTGTGACTCAATGACGAATCAGTGATGTTTGTTTCTGTGCTTATTTTTATGCTTATGATTGTAGCCGTTACCGGAGTGCGAACTGCCGCTGTCGTTACCCAAGTTGTTGCCTACTGCCCCACCCGCCGCGCCGCCCAGGCCTGCACCGATAGTGGAACCGGTCTTGCCACCCAGGCTGTTGCCGATCACCGAGCCACCGGCCGACCCTAAACCACCACCAATAGCCGCTTCTGTGCGACTGCCTTTGTTCGCACCGACCGCGCTACCTGCCGCGCCGCCTACACCGGCGCCAATCGCGGCACCTGTGCTGCCGCCCATTTGCTGGCCGACCACGTTACCTAGCGCACCGCCAATACCACCGCCAACGGCAGCGGTGCCGTCACCGGCAGCCATTGCACCTTGAGCGACCAAGAGTCCCAGAACCAATGTGGACAATGTCAAACGCATGATATGAACCTCTAAATTCCGTATCGGGGGTAAGAGAACGCGTTACGGATGGCGTGAGTCTAGCTTTTTCATCACACCAGCGCTGATTGTTGGACAACAGTAGATTCAAAGAGCGTGAAGAAAAAAATATCTAGATACAAAAAGCCCGGCATCAAGCCGGGCTTTTTGAGCTGATCGATCTGGATCAGTGACGCTTGTGACCTTTGGCCAGGTTGCTGCCCACGCCGCCGCCCAATGCGCCGCCCAAGCCTGCGCCGATGGTGGAACCGGTCCTGCCGCCCAGGCTGTTGCCGATGATCGAACCGCCGGCCGCGCCGACACCACCACCAATGGCGGCTTTAGTGCGGCTGCCTTTGCGTGCGGCAACGGCACTGCCGGCTGCGCCCGCTACACCAGCACCAATCGCTGCACCGGTGCTGCCGCCCATGCTCTGGCCGACCACATTACCCAGCGCGCCACCCAAACCACCACCGATGGCGGCAGTGCCATCACCCGCAGCCATCGCACCTTGAGCAACCAAAAGCCCCAGAACCAAAGCAGGCAGTGTTAAACGCATGACAAGAACCTCAAAAAAGGGGGTAACCGAAAGGGACGAGATTGAATGCTTTAGAGGAGACAAAGTCCAGACACGCACGGGTACAACCTCGCAATAGGCGACGGTTGGACAGCAATTTTGGAAAAGGTTTTATGACAGGCAAAAAAAAGCCCGCTGGGGAACGGGCCAGGTACTGCTTTCTAACGGATGAGTTGAGCCTACGTAGATAGGTGTGAAAAGTTTGTGAAAAAAAACCAACAGCGTGTTGTGTATCTGTAGTCCAAATCCCGACAGCGGACCTTGTGAAAATAAAAACCCCGCTCAATGGCGGGGGCTGTCCGTTTGACGGTTACTTCCCGGAAGGCGCCGGCACCCTCTTGGGCAAGAAATTCGCCTTTTCGGTTCGGGGCTTCTTGGATTTCACTTTGGCGACCTGGACCCGATCTTCACCAAAGCCCGACACATACTCCGCTTGACCACACTGCACGCAATTGTTAATCGGAAACTCAGACCCGTCGTCTTCGATATACGAATCAGCCATACCTTTCCCCTCTCAAAAAAGGGTCGACACCGGCAAGCCCTATTTGCCTGAAAAATATCGACCTTTAACGCTTTTGAGACTAGCCAGTCATTACCGGACTTGTAGTTCGAATTATTGCATCCCGACGAACGGCCTCGTCACCATATTCACCTCAACTTGACCGCCGTCCCGGTCACAAACACCACCACCATCCCGCCCTTCCCGGCCGGCATGCTGATCTCATAATCAAGCCCCACCACCGCATCAGCCTGAAGTGCCCGCGCCCGCTCCTTCAACTCATCGGTGGCCTGAATCCGTGCTTCCTTCAACGCCCGCTCCAATGTCTGAGAGCGCCCACCGAAAAAATCCCGCATCCCGGCGAACATATCGCGAACAACGTTGACCCCCTGCACCGACTCGGCACTGACGATGTCCAGGTAGGCGGTGATTTGTCGGCCTTCGATGGTGTGGGTTGTGGTGGTGATCATTAAATTTCCTTCTTCATGGCCCGGGGATAATGACTCAAGGCAGCCTGGACAGGTGTTGAGCCAACGCATCAAACGCCGGCAAGGTGACCGGATCATTAGCCGAGTTACTGGCGACCGGATGGGAGGCGTAGCGAACAATCACCATTTCGGCTTTCGGGTCGACATAAATGCGTTGCCCATGGACCCCGCGCGCCATGAAGGCTCCGCCCTCTTTGTTGGTCACCCACCACATCGAACGGTAACGCGCAAGCCCGTGTTCAAGCCGCCGCCAGCAAACGGGGTGCCAATGGAATCCACCGTGAAATAGGCGTCCTGCTCAACCCCCAAACGGCTCCAGATCCGCTCCGACAACAATTGTGCGACGTTGCGACCGGTCGCTCGAGCGGGCTTGGGCAGTCCAACAGGTTAAAGCAACTTGACCAACACAGTTGTGACAGTGGCCACCGTGCCAATCAACCCAGTCGCTACAGCCACCGGATACCAAAAAGTTTCACGGGTCATCTTCCCGGCCTCGGCGTTCAGCTTGCGCTGCTCAGCCATCAGCTTGACGATCTCCACGTGAACCTTTTCCAGTTCCGCCTGTTCCATGGTGAGTTCCTGCATAACGTGCGTTTGTCCTTCCAGATAATAGGCCGCGTCATGTGCCTTGCCGTTGATTCATTTTGTACGCCAAAGGCGTAAAGCGAATACCCCTCACGAAACGGCTCGTGTCAGGTGCCGAAACCTATGAGAGCACCCAGCTACCTGGCTTTCCAGCATGACTTCCCACATGCCTATCAGCCGTCCTACATGAATTTCGGAAGCGTCTTCGCCGATGGGCTTGGGTCAATATCATTGGCATCCACGAATTCCAGACGCCAGAAACCACAAAACCCCTGACTTCTTTCGAAATCAGGGGTTTTGGTTACATCGAATTTGGCGGTGAAGGAGAGATTCGAACTCTCGATACAATTTCTTGTATACACACTTTCCAGGCGTGCTCCTTAAGCCACTCGGACACTTCACCGTATCTCGTCAAACATGTTCTGTCTGTCGAGGCGCGCTAATGTAGTCGAAAGCTTTTCCGATGGCAAACTTTTTTTGCAGAATTTTCATGCGCTTAGCGTTTTAGTCGTTCGAGCAGGTTCCAGTCCATGGCAAACCCGCCAATCTCCGGCGTCGCG
Source organism: Pseudomonas sp. BT76 TE3572 (assembly GCF_050435365.1). NCBI lineage: Bacteria > Pseudomonadati > Pseudomonadota > Gammaproteobacteria > Pseudomonadales > Pseudomonadaceae > Pseudomonas > Pseudomonas sp. BT76 TE3572. The sequence continues at coordinate 6,580,860 of NZ_JBNDKE010000001.1, read as the reverse complement.
CCCGCTTCTATATAGAGGGAAATGCGCGGCGGGCGTGGCGGGCGACGCTTGCCGGGCGGGGAAAGGGTGACTGGGCGGTCAGTCACGGCGCTTTACCTGGCCTGCGGCGGTGAGTAACGTCTGCCCTACTTTATTGAAAGGATTAGCGTCATGAGTGAGTTGATTTCTTACCATCTCGAAGACGGTATCGCGACCCTGACCTTGAGCAATGGCAAGGTCAATGCCATCTCTCCGGACGTGATTGCTGCGTTTAACGCCGCGCTGGATCAGGCCGTGACTGATCGTGCGGTGGTGATCATTACCGGTACGCCCGGGATTCTGTCGGGCGGTTATGACTTGAAGGTGATGACCTCAGGTCCTAAAGAAGCCATGGCGCTGGTGACTGCCGGTTCGACCCTGGCCCGTCGCCTGTTGTCGCACCCGTTCCCGGTGATCGTGGCGTGCCCTGGGCATGCGGTGGCCAAGGGCGCGTTCCTGCTGTTGTCGGTGGATTACCGCATTGGTGTCGACGGCCCATTCAGCATTGGCCTGAACGAAGTGCAGATCGGCATGACCATGCACCACGCCGGTATCGAACTGGCCCGCGATCGTCTGCGCAAGTCGGCATTCCATCGCTCGGTGATCAACGCTGAGATGTTTAATCCGCAGAGTGCCGTGGATGCCGGTTTTCTCGACCTGGTGGTTTCGGCCGAAGAGCTGCAAGGCGCGGCGTTGGCGGCGGCTCGTCAGTTGAAGAAGATCAACATGATCGCTCACAAGAACACCAAGCTCAAAGTGCGCAAAGCGCTGCTGGAGACGCTGGACAACGCGATCATCCTGGATCAGGAACCTTTGGTTTAAGTCCAAACCTGCAAAACCGAAAAGCCCGACGGTCGTGTCGGGCTTTTTCTTACGCTCCCCGTTGAAAAGCCTACAACCGCTCTAGATCGCGTCTGACCCATAAGTCGGAAACATGCGCTCAAACATCGCCCATCTCCCACCTCTATAGTGGTAATTGCCGAAAACAGTGCACATCCGTACACTGCGCCACCTTTTGTCCCGGTGGGCCTGTAAATGCTGTTTGTGTTTCGTATGTTATTGATGGGCCTGCACTTTATTCTGGCCGGTGTGCTTGGGGTGTTTCTGGGTCTGTGCCGTCCGTTCAATCCGGACAACAGCCGTTTGTGCGCGCGTCTTTATGCATGGCCAGCGATGTGCATTTTGCGTCTGCGGGTGAAGGCTGACGTCGGACCGCTGATGGATAAACCCGACAGCTGCGTGATCATCGCCAACCATCAGTCCAACTACGATCTGTTTGTGTTCGGCAACGTGGTGCCCCGCCGCACCGTGTGTATCGGCAAGAAGAGTCTGAAGTGGGTGCCGCTGTTTGGTCAGTTGTTCTGGCTGGCGGGCAATGTGCTGATCGATCGCGGCAATGCGCAGAAAGCGCGCCAGTCGATGCTGACCACTACTCACACGCTGCAGAACGAAGACACTTCGATCTGGGTCTTCCCGGAAGGCACGCGTAATCTGGGCGAAGAGTTGCTGCCGTTCAAGAAAGGCGCCTTTCAAATGGCCATTGCCGCCGGCGTGCCGATTGTTCCGGTGTGTGTCAGCAGTTACGTTAAACACATGCGATTGAACCGTTGGCGCAGTGGGAAAATTCTGATCCGCTCGTTACCGGCGATTCCTACGGCCGGATTGAGCCTGGATGACATGCCGCTGCTGATTGCCCAGTGCCGCGAGCAGATGCGCGAGTGCATCGCTTCGATGGATCGGCAACTGCAAGTCGCATAAAAGAAACCCGCCTTGTGCGGGTTTTCTTTTGCCTGTGAGCTTTTGCCTGCGAACTCAGCAGATTTCACTGACTCTCAAGCAGTAGACAGGGCTAAGCTGGAGACTGCCTGCCACTGCCATCTTTGCTAATAGAAAGCTGCCAATAAGAAGTGAATCACTATCATGGGTAGAGTTGTTGCTGCTGCGGTTTATAGCGCCGGTAAAAAAGTCACCAATATCACCCTCGATGAAGGCGCTGCCTGGGCGGCAAAGCCTGGCCACTTTGTCTGGATCGGTCTTGAAGAGCCGAACGCCCAGGAGCTGTTCAACCTGCAACGCCAGTTCAACCTGCACGAACTGGCCATCGAAGACGCCCTGGAAAAACACAGTCGACCGAAACTGGAAACCTTCGGTGACGCACTGTTTATCGTCACGTACTCGCCTATCCGAAATGAAGGAAAACTGGAGTTCATCGAGACTCATATCTTTGCCGGCAAGGGCTACATCATTACCGCACGCAACGGTCACTCGGCGTCCTACGCCCATGTCCGACAGCGTTGTGAGGCGCGTCCGCTGTTGCTGGAGCACGGGGAAGATTTCGTACTCTATGCCATCCTCGACTTCGTGATCGAAAACTACCAGCCCATGGGCGAAGCGATCCACGCAGAGATCGATGAGCTGGAACGCAACGTCATGTGTAGCTCCCTGAACGAGCGCGACATTCAAAAACTCCACAGCCTGCGCCGCGATGTACTGCGCTTGCGCCGGTTTGCGGCGCCGATGGTGGAGATCGGTGAAGAATTGCAGAAGCTGAGTTTCCCGTTCATCGACAAGAACATGCGCCCGTACTTTCGCGATGTGCAGATCCACGTGACGCGGCAGATGGAAGACCTGACGACCCTGGCGGACATTGCCAGCCAGACGATTGAGGTCGGGGTGTTGCTGGAGGCGTCACGCCAAAGCGTGGTGCAGCGCAAGTTTGCGGCGTGGGCGGCGATTCTGGCGTTCCCGACGGCGGTGGCGGGGATATACGGGATGAACTTTCAGGACATGCCAGAGTTGAGTTGGCATTACGGGTATTTCGGGGTGTTGGGGGTTATTGCGGTGGGGTGTGTAAGTTTGTGGGCGAGTTTCAAGAAATCCGGGTGGTTGTGACAGGCGTTGTGGCGAGGGAGCTTGCTCCCTCGCCACAGGTTCTTTGTCTGCCCTTTAAACCGACTCGGATGCTGGCTTGTGCGCCACAAACCGCATCATCCACTCCGCCACAGTAGTGCCATGATGCTCGTGTTCCAGGCTCGCCATACCTTTCGAATAGATCTGCTCGCCCAGCGCTTCCTGACGGATATCCAACAGCGCGCGCGAGTAATCGTGAATGAACTCCGGATGCCCCTGGAAGCACAGCACCTGATCGTTGATGTGGTACGCGGCGAACGGGCAGAAATCGCTGGAAGCAATGACCGTGGCGTTTGCCGGGAGCGCGGTGACCTGATCCTGGTGGCTGATCAATAAGGTCAGTTCTTCCCTCACCGGGCTCATCCACGGCGCCTTGGCGGCGAGTTTGTACTTGTGGGTGCCGACGCCCCAGCCTTGGGTCGCACGTTCACTCTTGCCGCCCAGCAGCAGCGCCAACAGTTGATGGCCGAAGCACACGCCCAGCAGTTTGTCGCCGCGCTCGTAGCGGGTCAGCAGGTAAGCCTTGAGGGTTTCAATCCACGGGTCGGTGCCAAAGGAGTCGGCCTTGCTGCCAGTGACCAGATAGGCGTCGAAGCTCAGCTCATCGCCGGGATATTCGCCCTGCATCACGTTGTACACAGTGAACTCGGCAGCGATGGGTTGCTGCGAAAACAGACGCTGGAACATCTGCCCGTACCCCTGATATTGATCGACCAGTTCCGGACGCAGGATGTCGGTTTCCAGAATGCAGATGCGTAACGACATAAAAAATACCTGACACATGATGGGAATAATGCACACCCCAGAGCCTGCCTTGAAACACAGTGGCAAGGCAAGCCCCGGAATGCGTCACCCGTCCCCTAGAACGCCTCCCCTTTAGCCGCTTTCTCCAGCAATAGCGCGGGCGGAGCGAATCGTTCGCCATATTGCTCCGCCAGGTACTGGGCACGGGCGACGAAATCTTTCACGCCGTACTGATTGATGAACTGCAGCGCGCCACCGGTCCAGGCGGCGAAGCCGATACCGAAGATCGAGCCGACGTTGGCGTCCGCCGTCGAGGTCAACACCCCCTCCTCCACACAGCGCACGGTTTCGATGGCTTGCACGAACAGCAGTCGATCACGCACGTCCTTCGGCGAAATCTGCCCGTCAGCCTTCTCGAAACGGCTTTTCAGCTCTGGCCACAGATACTTTTGCCCACGGGCCGGATAATCGTAGAAACCACCACCAGCAGCCTTGCCCGGACGCTTGTATTCGTTGAGCAGCAAGTCAATCACGGCGAATGCCGGGTGCTCAATCAGCGGTTTCCCTTCTGCTTGCAGGTCTTTGGCGGTTTGCTGACGGATATGGCTCATCAGGCTGAGGGAAACTTCGTCGGAGATCGCCAGAGGTCCGATCGGCATGCCGGCCTTGCGCGCTTCGGTCTCGATCATCGGCGCGCTCACGCCTTCGCCCAGCATGGCGATGCCTTCGTTGGTGAATGTGCCGAACACCCGCGAGGTGAAGAAACCGCGACTGTCGTTGACCACAATCGGGGTTTTCTTGATTTGCAGGACGAAATCGAACCCGCGAGCCAGGGTTTCGTTGCTGGTGTGGGCGCCTTTGATGATTTCCACCAAGGGCATTTTCTCCACGGGGCTGAAGAAATGCAGGCCGATGAACTTGCTCTGATCCGGCACGGCGGTCGCGAGGCCGCTGATTGGCAAGGTCGACGTGTTGGAAGCTATCACCGCATCCGGGCCAACGACTTTTTGCGCTGCCGAAGAGACCTTGGCTTTCAGATCGCGATCTTCAAACACCGCTTCAATGATCAGATCACAACCGGCCAGATCGGCATCGCTTTCAGTGGGGTGAATTCGCGCCAGCGTTGCATCGCGCTGATCGGCACTCAATTGGCCACGCGCAACCTTCTTGTCCAGCAGCGCCGCCGAATGAGCCTTGCCCTTTTGTGCCGCCGCAAGATTGATGTCCTTGAGCACCACGTCGATGCCGGCCGACGCGCTGGCAAAGGCAATTCCAGCGCCCATCATGCCTGCGCCCAGCACACCCACGCGACGCGTCACGTAAGGTGCAAAGCCCTGAGGCCGCGAGCTGCCGGCATTGATTTCGTTGAGCTGGAACCAGAACGTGCCGATCAGGTTTTTCGACACCTGGCCGGTGGTCAATTCGGTGAAATAACGGGTTTCGATCAAATGCGCGGTGTCGAAATCCACCTGGGCACCTTCCACCACGGCGCAGAGGATTTTCTCTGGCGCGGGCAGGCAGCCCTGGGTTTTGCTGCGCAGGATCGACGGCGCGATGGCCAGCATTTGCGCGACTTTCGGGTCCGACGGCGTGCCCCCCGGAATCTGGTAACCCTTCACGTCCCAGCGCTGCACCGCTGAAGGATGGGCGATAATCCAGGCGCGGGCCTTAGCCAGCAGTTCATCACGATCCGCCGCCAACTCATCAATCAAACCTGCCCGCAATGCCTGTTGCGGCCGGACTTTTTTGCCTTCGAGCAGATAGGGCAAGGCTTTTTCAATACCCAGCATCCGCACCATGCGCACCACCCCGCCACCGCCCGGCAACAGGCCGAGGGTCACTTCCGGCAGGCCGAGTTGTACCGATGGGTTGTCCAGCGCCACTCGGTGATGGCACGCCAGGCAGATTTCCCAACCGCCGCCCAACGCGGCGCCGTTGATCGCGGCGACCACCGGTTTGCCGAGGGTTTCCAGGGTTCGCAGCTGCCCTTTTAACGTCAGCACCATGTCATAGAAGGCTTTGGCTTCAGGTTTGCCGACCTTGATCAGTTCATTGAGGTCGCCGCCAGCAAAGAAGGTTTTCTTGGCCGAGGTGATGATCACGCCGGCGATGGTGTCTTTGTCGGCAACCAGTCTGGCAACACACGCGGCCATGGCTTCGCGGTAGACCGCGTTCATGGTGTTGGCGCTCTGGCCCGGCATGTCGATGGTCAGGACGACGATCTGGTCCTGGCCTTTTTCGTAACGGATGGCTTCAGTCATGATGAAAGTGCTTCCTTGAAAGTCGGTCGGGGGCTCAGAGGCGTTCGATGATGGTGGCGATGCCCATGCCGCCGCCGACACACAACGTCGCGAGGCCATAGCGCAGGCGCCGGGTTTCCAGTTCATCGAGCAGCGTGCCGAGGATCGCGCAGCCAGTGGCGCCCAGCGGGTGACCCATGGCGATGGAGCCGCCGTTGACGTTGACCTTATCCGGGTCGATGGCCATGTCCTTGATGAATTTCAGCACTACCGAGGCGAAAGCTTCGTTGACCTCGAACAGGTCGATGTCTTCAACCCGCAGCCCGGCCTTGGCCAGTGCCTTGCGGGTGGCCGGCGCGGGGCCGGTGAGCATGATGGTCGGGTCGGTGCTGGTGACGGCGGTGGCGACGATCCGTGCCCGCGGCTGCAAACCCAGCGCCCGGCCCTTGGCCTCGGAGCCGATCAGCATCAGCGCCGCGCCATCGACGATCCCGGAACTGTTACCCGCCGTGTGCACGTGGTTGATCCGCTCGACATGGCTGTAGACCCGAAGCGCGGTGGCATCGAAGCCCATTTGCCCGATCATCTCGAAGCTCGGCTTGAGCTGGCCCAAGCCTTCCATGGTCGATCCGGCGCGGATGAATTCATCGTGATCGAGCAGGATAATGCCGTTCTGGTCCTGCACCGGCACCAGCGACTTGTTGAACGAACCGTCGGCCCTTGCCCGCGCAGCCTTTTGCTGAGAGTGCAGCGCATAGGCATCGACGTCTTGACGGCTGAAGCCTTCCAACGTGGCTATCAGGTCAGCGCCCACGCCTTGAGGGGCGAAATGGCTGTGAAAATTGGTTTCCGGGTCATGTGCCCAGGCGCCGCCATCGCTGCCCATCGGCACGCGGGACATGGACTCGACGCCGCCGACCACCACCAGGTCTTCGAAGCCGGAACGCACTTTCATCGCGCCGAGGTTCACCGCCTCCAGCCCCGAGGCGCAGAAGCGGTTGATCTGCAAACCCGCCACGCTGACGTCCCAATCCGCCACCTGGGTCGCGGTTTTGGCGATGTCGGAACCCTGGTCGCCGATGGGCGTCACGCAGCCAAGTACCACATCGTCGACCTGACTGGTATCGAGAGACGTACGCTGTTGCAGCGCGGTGAGCAGCCCGGCTACCAGGTTCACCGGTTTGACGCTGTGCAAGGCGCCATTGGCCTTGCCTTTGCCGCGGGGCGTGCGTAACGCGTCGAAAATCAAAGCTTGGGTCATGACGTCCTCGAACCTGAGCGGGGAGTAAATGCAGAGCCCCCACCTTAGGCCGAGCAGCCCTGGATTCAATGACCGCAGTGCTCACAGACGTTGACGGTCACGCTCAGACGGACGGTAGGCAGCGACCGAATTAACCGATTGAGGACACCGAGCTGTCTAGCAAAAGGGCGCCCAAGAAGCTGGCAATAGGCCTCATGTCTTTTTAATAGCCATTTAGGTGAAGTCCATACGAAATGGATCTAAACCAAGCGTGACGCGGGCTCTAAGGTGAAGTTGTACGAAGTTGTCGTCGGGTTTTGCCGAGGCGCTCGTCAAACAGGAAGTGCAACGCTCTGCCGTCATGGAGAAATGCAGGCAGGCATCAGGAAATAACAATAAAGGCGGTCAAGCCATGTTCAAACAATCGAAAGTACGTCAAGCCGGGCTCATTCTTTTTGCCACTACGCTGTTGTTGATTTTGCCGAACCTGACCAAGGTGATCGGCTAGTCGGTCATTAAAAAATACGGCGCCGGGTTTTATATCGCCCTCTAAAAATGTGACTGGTTCGCTACCCGGGCCAGCGTGGGTGTGCCAACCTTTGCGGCACTTCCACGACATGGACGGCGATCATTTGAAAACGCTCATTCTGTTCGGGGCCTTGCTGCTCAGCACGCCTCTGTCTGCCGCACAGCTGAACCTTGAGCTCGGCGCGAGCAGTCGCACCTGGCAAACCGAGGAGTTGCTCAAGCATCCTCAGGTTCAGACCATCACCATCAGCAACGACGTTTCCTACAAACGGGACATGAGCTATCGCGCTGTTCCGGTGGCTGCGTTGTTGACGGGCATCAAACCTGAAGACCATTTACAGGCGGTAGCCCTGGATGGTTTTGCCGCAGAACTGTCAGCCGCGCCGTTGCTCAATACCCAGGGTGCGCGTGCATGGCTGGCGATTGAAGAACCCGCCAAACCGTGGCCACCGCTGTCGGAAGGCAAACCCGGCGCCGGGCCGTTCTATCTGGTCTGGACCGATCCGCAGGCGGGCGATATCAGCCCCGAGCAATGGCCCTTTCAAGTGGCGAGCATCAAGCGCTTGGCACCGGTGGCCGAGCGCTTCCCTGCCCTGCTGCCCGATCCGGCGTTGAAGGCTGACGATCCGGTGAACAAGGGCTTTGCGCTGTTTCAGAAGAATTGCCTGGCGTGCCATCGATTGAACGGCGCCGGGGATGCGCAGTTTGGGCCGGACCTGAATATTCCGTTTAACCCGACCGAGTATTTTGGCGCGGATTTCCTCAAGCGCTACATTCGTGATCCGCAGAGCTTGCGTCAGTGGCCTCAGGCGAAGATGCCCGGGTTCTCGGCGACGGTGTTGCCGGACGGGGATCTGGAGAGGTTGGTGGGGTATTTGAAGCACATGGCTGGGCGAAAAGTTAAGCCCTGACACCATTCCCCCATGTAGGAGTGAGCCTGCTCGCGATGGCGGACTTCCAGTCAATTAATGTGTGACTGATAAGCCGCTATCGCGAGCAGGCTCACTCCTACAGTGGGTTTGTGGTGTTGCGGGTTACTGTTGCTGGACGGAGATCACCGGCAAAGGCATCGGTATCGGTGTCGGTGACACAAACACCTTCGCATGCATCTGCTCGCAACCACCGCCACGCCGCATGCCACGCACCGGGCAGGCATCCAGGTAATCCAGACCCACCGCCAGTTTCAAATGACGCTCAGGCCGCGCCAATTCATTGGTCACGTCGAAGCTGTACCAGGCGTCATCGAGCCAGGCTTCCGCCCAGGCATGACTGGCCAGGTGTTCGCTGTTCTCGCTGTACAAATAGCCCGACACATAACGCGACGGAATGCCCAGGCTGCGAGCGCAGGCGAGAAACGCGTGGGTGTGGTCCTGACAGACGCCCGAACGCCCGGCGAAGGCCTGCGCGGCGCTGGTGTCCACTTCGGTGGAGCCCGGTGTGTAGGTCATGTGCTGGTTCAGGCCATGCATCAAGTCGATCAGCGCCGTGCGATCCCGGCGCTGCTTGCATTCCTTCTCGGCGAACGCACGCAGGGCTTCGTCGGCTTCGGTCAGGCGAGTGAAACGCAAGAACGGCAGCGCCGACTGGCTTTCATGTTCCGCCTCGCGCAATTCGTCGATGTCCACCTGCCCACGAGCACCGATGATGATCGCCTCGTGGGGCTCGTCCATGGTCAGCACGTGCAGGATGTTACCGAACGGATCGAGTTGCGCGCGCACCGGGCGCGGCAAGTCGAGCTGCCAGCTGAGCACGTGCTGGCGTTCGCTGTCGTGGGGTGTCAGTCGCAGGTACTGGATGCTCGCCCGCACCTGATCTTCGTAGTGATAGGTGGTCTCGTGGCTAATGGAAAGTCTCATGCAGCCTCCAGGTAGGAACTGTGTATGGCGTTACCCAACTGGCGCACCAGCGGGATGAACTCGGTCAGCCAGGCGTGCAGGCCTTCGTCGAGAATTTCGGTGATGCCGGTGTAGCGCAGGCGTGCGTCCATTTCCGCTGCCAGGCGTTGCGCGGGACGGCCGTTGGCCCCCGGCAACTGGGCAAGGATCTGGTCGATTTCTTCGGTGCAGGCGCGCAATGAACGCGGCACGTCAGCCCGCAGCAGTAGCAACTCAGCCACATGCCGGGCGCCGGGCGCATCGCGGTAGATCTCGGTATAGGCCTCGAACGAGGACAACGCCCGCAGCAAGGCACTCCACTGGTAATACGCGTGAGCGGTGCCATCGCTGACCGCCTCGGCCTGATCGCCCGCCATTTCGTAGCGGGCATCGAGCAGGCGCAACGTGTTGTCGGCCCTTTCGATAAATGTCCCCAGACGAATGAAGCGGAACGCATCGTTACGCATGATCGTGCCGTAGGACGCGCCGCGGAACAGGTGGGAACGTTCCTTGATCCACTCGCAGAATCGACTCATGCCGTAGCGACTCAAGCCCTGATCGGCAATCCCGCGAATTTCCAGCCAGGTGGCGTTGATGTTTTCCCACATGTCGGCGGTGATTCGCCCACGCACCGCATGGGCACTGGCCCGTGCGGCGCCGAGGCAGCTGTAGATGCTCGCCGGGTTGGCCGCATCCAGGGCGAAGAAATGCAGCAGCCGTTCAGCGTGCAAGTCGCCGTGGCGCTCCAGGTAATCGTCCAGGGTGCCGGTGATCAACAACGGCATGGCGAGTTCATGCAGGCCATCACCACGGCCATCCTGTGGCATCAGCGACAGCGAATAACTGATGTCGAGCATCCGTGCGAGGTTTTCCGCCCGCTCCAGGTAACGCGACATCCAATACAAATCCGAGGCAGTTCTACTTAACATGGCAGGCTTCCTTCAATCCTCGACCACCCAGGTGTCCTTGGTTCCACCGCCCTGGGATGAATTCACCACCAGAGAGCCTTCGCGCAGGGCAACACGGGTCAAACCGCCGGGCACAACCCGGGTTTCGCGGCCAGACAATACAAACGGACGCAGGTCGATGTGGCGTGGCGCGATGCCGTTTTCGACAAAGGTCGGACAGGTCGACAGGGACAACGTCGGTTGCGCGATGTACGCATGGGGCTTGGCTTTGATCCGCGCGCGGAATGATTCGATTTCCGCCGCCGTCGCCGCCGGCCCGACCAGCATTCCGTAACCGCCGGAGCCCTGGGTTTCCTTGACCACCAGCTCTGGAAGATTGGCCAGTACGTGGGACAACTCGGAGGGATTACGACACTGCCACGTCGGCACATTCTTCAGGATCGGTTCTTCATCCAGGTAGAAACGGATCATGTCCGTGACGAATGGATACACCGACTTGTCGTCCGCGACCCCGGTGCCGATGGCATTGGCCAGCACGACGTTGCCGGAGCGATACGACGACAGCAGCCCTGGAACGCCAAGCATCGAGTCCGGGTTGAACGCCAGCGGATCGAGGAACGCATCGTCGAGGCGACGGTAGATCACGTCGACGGCTTTCGGCCCGTCCGTCGTGCGCATGAACACCTTGTCATCCCGCACGAACAGGTCCGCGCCTTCCACCAGCTCAACGCCCATTTCCCGCGCCAGAAACGCATGTTCAAAGAACGCGCTGTTGAAACGACCCGGCGTCAGCACCACCACGCTCGGGTTATCAATCGGGCTGGAGCTTTTCAGGGTGTCGAGCAACAGGTTCGGATAATGATCGATAGGGGCGATGCGCTGGGCCGCGAACAACTCGGGGAACAACCGCATCATCATCTTGCGGTCTTCCAGCATGTAGCTGACGCCGCTCGGTGTACGAAGATTGTCTTCAAGCACGTAGTACGTGCCGTCGCCATCGCGCACCAGATCGACACCGGAGATGTGGGAATAGATATCGCGGTGCAGATTCAGCCCTTGCATCGCCAACTGGTATTGCTCGTTGGCCAGCACTTGCTCGGCCGGGATGATGCCGGCCTTGATGATGCGCTGCTCGTGATAGAGGTCGGCGAGGAACATGTTCAACGCCTTGACCCGCTGAATGCAGCCGCGCTCGACCACTCGCCATTCACTGGCGGGGATGCTGCGGGGGATGGTGTCGAAGGGAATCAGGCGCTCTGTCCCTTGCTCATCACCATAGAGCGTGAAGGTAATCCCGGCGCGATGAAATAACAGATCGGCCTCGCGTCGCCGTTGTGCCAAAAGCTCGTCAGGCGTTTCGGCCAGCCAACGGGCAAACTCCCGATAATGCGGGCGGACCTGGCCGCCGGCATCGTACATCTCATCAAAATAGGTGCGGATCATGCCGTACTCCTTGTCACCCGGACATCTGGGCTTCGCAAAGCCCGTGCCATCGGCATAAACGCTTTGATATCAATCAGTTGGATTATCGCACTGCACGCACCGCACCAATCCTGTGCGGTAAATGCCCCCACCTGATCGCCCCCGCTTCATTGCGAAGCAATGTTGTCGCCTATCACCAGCATAGCCAGAGTTGATTTCACTGCCCGGGAGTCGCTGCGGATAATCCGCGCATTCGCTGAAAATCTTGACGAACTTCCCTTTAGCCGCCTGTTTAGGTGGCTTTTTTTTGCGTTTTTGAAACGTTATGAATCAAAAACACAATCAAGAGATCGCAGCCTCGTTTCACTCGACAGCTGCTACAGGAGAACGCATTCCAAGGCTGCGATCTTTTGATCTTTCCGAACCCCACAAACGAAAACGGCCAACCCGAAGGTCAGCCGTTGCTGAGTGTTGTCACTGTTCATAAGTTATGCGAGTCGCCCTCGTACCTCCTGCTTGACGCCCCATCCTTCGATGATGCCGCCCAAAGGCTCGACCACCGCCTCGAAATCCTGCTCAAAATCGCCAATGCCGTCATAAGTGGCGTACATCACTTTGCTCAGTTCCAGGTACCACGCGCCGTCGTCGCGCACGCTGATTTGTGCATTCAAGGATTCACCACAGTAATGCCCTGCCGCCCTGCGCGCCCGCTCCTCGTCCGGGAAAATGGCGTAGAACTCGATGGGATGGAATCGTGAAAAGTCGAAACCGCCTTCTTTCATGCGGCGCAAGACGCTGGTGCTGATGTCTTCTTGATAGGCTGTGCTCATGAAACGTCCCCCTCAGACTGATGGATAGACTTTCCGTATTCCCGGCACTCGCAACCGAATGGGGCGAGCGATGCGGCAACAACGTTGCCGGTGGGAAGCAAGCATGTAGCTGACAAGACCAGACCTTAGCGATCCGTTCGCTGATCTCGATTGCAGAGTAGCCTCAAGAGAGAGCCGCTGCCAAGGCCTGGTTAGGAATGTGACAGGAGATGTTCAGATTGGCGTGATGCCGAGGATTTCAATGCTGTTCTGGGTCTTCAAACTTTTGACAGTCGGATCATCAGTGCGCCCTTCCAGATCGTTGAGGTCCAGTTCGGCAGCCACGGGCAGACGCCGGGCAAGAATGAGTTTCGCGGCTTGCTCGTTGTTCGGGCATTCATCGCTCTCGAACACCTCGTCAACTTGTTCACCGTGATCATCAACGAAAGTGACTTTCCACTTTTGCATCAGGTGCCTCCTCGATCAAAACTGCGAATGGGCCTACCACTATCTCGACCTTGTACCCCGGCCAATCGTTCAACCGGTCCCTCTATAAGTGAAGCATGAAAAAAGGGCCATCTGCGGTGTGTTTTCACACAACCTCAGTGGGCCCTTTGTGGCTTGCTCGATATCAGTCGTTGCTAGGCTTGTTCACAGCCTGCAGGACGTATTGCGGCAAGGCGAACGCGCCGATGTGGATTTCCGGATTGTAGTAACGGGTGATGATGCCGCTGCCGGCGAAGCGCTGCTGCAGGGTGTCGCGGGACAATTTGCGATAGGCGGTATTGGTCGCGCCCCAGGCGAAGGTCATGGCGCCGCCGATGTAGGTCGGCACGGCCGCCTGATAGAAGTGCCAGTCCGGGAACAGGCTGCGCAGACGCCCTGCGGTGGTTTTGACTTCTTCGATTTGCATGAATGGCGTGCCGTTCTGGGTCACCAGGATGCCGCCTTCGTTCAGGCAGCGACGGCAGGCCTGGTAGAAGTTTTCCGAGAACAGCACTTCGCCCGGGCCGATCGGGTCGGTGGAATCGGAAATGATCACGTCGAATTTTTCGGTGGTGGTGGCGACGAAACGCATACCGTCGTCGATCACCAGGTTCAGGCGTGGATCGTCGAACGCACCCTTGGAGTGGTTCGGCAGGAATTGCTTGCACATCTCCACCACGGTGCCGTCGATCTCGACCATGGTGATGTGCTCGATGCTGCGGTGCTTGGCCACTTCACGCAGCATGCCGCCGTCGCCGCCACCGATGATAAGCACGCGCTTGGCGGTGCCATGCGCCAGGATCGGCACGTGGGTCAACATCTCGTGGTAGATGAATTCGTCGGCTTCGGTGGTCTGGATCACGCCGTCCAGCGCCATGACGCGGCCCATGCGCGGGTTTTCGAAAATCACCAGGTGTTGGTGTTCGGTGCGCACTTCGTGCAACAGTTTTTCCATGCGAAAACGCTGGCCGTAACCGTCGTAGAGGGTTTCCAGGTACTCGCTGGTCGGGGTGTTGCTCATGGGAAGTGCTCCGATGAATGCGGGTGGCAAGGCGCGAATTCTACGTCGCGGGATATGACAGGTCGAACCTCGCTTGACGCCTCGACACAATCCCCTGTGGGAGCTGGCTTGCCTGCGATGGGATCGCCGCGGTATGCCTGACAGACCGTGCCGCCTGAATCGCAGGCAAGCCAGCTCCCACAGGTTCGGTGTCGTTTTCGGGGGATGCAGTCAGATCCGGACGTTGCCTCGTGGCCCGGCGATGGCCCAGATGATCAGGCCCAGCACCGGCAGCAGCAGGATCAGCAGTACCCAGATGATTTTCATCCCTGTGTCGGCACCACTTTTGAGCACGTTGATGATTGCCCAGATATCCAGGGCAAGAATAATCAGGCCAACCAGACCGTTGAACGTGGAACCCATGGTGTCGCTCCCTAAGAGTGATATGCACTCTTAGGATAGCCGGGCCTTGCGAGGGTTCCGCTTTTTAAACGTGGACGGCGATTTTGAGGGCTTCCAGCGAGGGTGCGGCAGCGATGCCGACTTGGGCGCACAACTCGAGCACGCGCGGCACGTCGTTGCCGTAGACCAGCACCACTTGCAGTTCGTCGTCGAGCAACTGGCTGAAGTTCATCAGCGTGTAACCGCCGTTTTCCTTGTTCATGCTGCCCATCTGCACCTGAATGCGATTGAGCGCAGTCAGGGCTTCAGTCTTGGCCAGCTGCTTGGGCTTGATATTGAAATCAACACCGGGGCCGAATGACGAAACGATCTGGGCGAACAGGTCCTCATAGGTGTCGGCCTGGAACAGCACGGTCTCTGGAAGACTGCCGACGACGACCCACTCGCCCAGCGGAATCGGGAACGTTTCGTCGTAGTTGATATCCGGATTGGCCGTCAGAAAAGCCTCGGGATCGGCGTAGGCCTGGGCCGCTTCGTCAGCGACTTTCAGGATTTCGTCATCGCTCATGCACCCGGAGCTGATTTTGCTGATGAGTTCGACGAGTGCGGCTTTCATGGGGCGGAATCCTGTAGCGAGGGAAATTTGAAGGCGCGAAGGATAGCGCATTACGCCCCGCAATTCCTGTGCGCGAGCAGGGCCGGGATTGTTGACGCACATCAAGATCCGGCACCCTGAGTAGCGGCACAATACTGGCACCTTGCCGAAACTGTTTCCGCTATCAGAGAAGACCTCCATGGTTGCCTGGCTTAGCAATATCTCGCTGAAATACAAATTCTGGGCGGTCAACGCCGTCGCCTTCGTCACGACCTTGCTGCTGGTGTTGTACGCCGTACAGCTCGAACAACAGGCCCGCAGCCATGCGTATCAGGCATCGGCTCAAGCCCAGGCGCGACTGCTCAGCGCCTGGCCCGCCGGGCAGCCGCTCCCCAAAGCCGATAACGTGATGACCTTCAGTCGGGGGCAGGCACCGTTGCTGAACGGGCAGCCGGTACTGGAACTGGCCGATACTAATGGTTGGGTCGAAATCAATGCCATGCCGCTGTTCGGCGACAACCCGTTGATGGGGGCTGAAGTGTTTACCCGCACGGATGGCAATCAGGTCGCGGTGATTGCCCATGGCCCGAGCCTGACCCAGGTATTTGGCGAGCGCTTTGCCAACTATGCCGTGGCGGTGGCGATCCTGATGCTGGCGATGCTCGGCGCTTCGCAATTGTTGATTCGCTTCCTGCTCAGCCAGCTCAATACGCTGAAGGACGTGATGCTTCACGTTGAGAAAACCGGTGACCTGTCGGCCCGTGTGCCGCTGGCCTGCACTGACGAAGTCGGGCAGATGGCCAATGCCTTCAATGCCATGCAGGCCGGTTACCAGCGGGTGGTCAACACCGTTGCCAGCACCGCCCGGCAACTGGATGTCGGCGCGGCGCGGCTGGCGTTGAGCATGAACGAGGTGCGTCACGGCATGCTCGGCCAGCAAAGCGAAACCGATCAGGCCGCCACGGCGATCAACGAAATGACCGCCACGGTCTATCACATTGCCCAGCACGCCGGCGCCACCCGCGACCTCTCGCAAACCGCCGACACCCTGGCCGGCAGCGGGCAGGAAGTGGTCAGCCGGGTGCAGAAGTCGATTGCCGGCCTGTCCAGCGGCGTGCAGCAGACTGCCGAGATGATTCAGCGTCTGGCCGAGGACAGTCAGAAGATCAACGGCGTGGTCAGTGTGATTCACAGCATCGCCGAGCAGACCAATCTGCTGGCGCTGAACGCGGCGATTGAAGCGGCCCGCGCCGGTGAAATGGGCCGCGGGTTTGCGGTGGTTGCCGATGAAGTGCGCAACCTGGCCAAACGTGTCCAGATCTCCACTGACGAGATCACCCTCATGGTTTCCGCGCTGCAGGCCGGGACTCGGGACGCGGTGGATTTCATGCAGGAAAGCTCGTTCAAGGCCGACGATTGCGTGCAGCAGGCTCAGGAGGCCGGCGCAGCCTTGGCGGAGATCACCAGCGCGGTGGCACAGATGCGCGAAAGCAACACGCAGATCGCGGTGGCGGCCGAGCAGCAGAGCCATGTGGCGGAAGAGATGAATCGGGCGGTGGTGAGCATTCGGGATGTGACCGAGAACACCGTGCAGCAGACCGTGGATTCGGCGACGACCAGCAATGAGCTGGCGGCGTTGGCCGGGGAGTTGAGCAAGGCTATCGGTCAGCTCAAGCTGTAAGGGCCTCATCGCGAGCAAGCTCGCTCCCACAGGGTTAGCGCCATTTCAATATTTGCGCATTACCTGTGAGAGCGAGCTTGCTCGCGATAGCGTCAGCCCGGCCAACATCAAATTTGGACATGACACCTATCACTTCGATAGCCAGCCTTGATTCGCCGACTGGTTTGCCCCGGCCTATTCTTTGTTCAAGAGCCTCAACGAACCAAGGATTACCATCATGGGCAAACGTCACCCCAACCTCCCCGCCTGGCAATGGCGAGCGTACCCGAACAATCACCAGCACCCGACCAATCTGGTGCTGCACCTGATTGCCGTGCCGCTGTTCATCGTGGCGTTTCTGCTGATTGTCTCGGGGGTGTTCAGTCTGAGTTTTGCCAATGTCGCGATTGGCGTCATCGGTCTGCTCGCCGCCCTCGGCTTGCAACGCCACGGTCATAGCCTGGAGGCGCAAACCGCCGAGCCGTTCAGTGATCGCAAAGATGCCGTGTCGCGCTTGCTGGTCGAGCAGTTTCTGACCTTCCCACGGTACTTCCTGAGCGGCGGCTGGTGGCGCGCCTGGCGTGAGCGCCACCGTCGTCACTGATCAGGCGAAAATCGTCACCGTCTGCCGGCTCATGGCAATCAACTGACCGTCCGCGTTCCACAATTTCGCGGCCGCATGACCGTAGCCGTCAGCGGCATGTTCGGTTTCGACGAGGTATTTGCACCAGTCCAGCGTGCTCAGTTCACGCAACGGCTGGACGAATTCGATGGTCCAGGTCAGCGTGCTGCCCATCGCCGGTTTACTCAGGTGCGGCATCAGGGCCGGTGGCCAGGCGTCGACCAGCGCCAAGATATGCGCTTCGCTGACCGCTTCTTCCTTCACGTCCCCACCCAAGCGCACCCAGCCGCCCATCTCGCGGGATTTGTTGCCCGTGAACGGCAGACCGCCGACACTCCAGCGCATCGCCAGATGCTGCATGAACTCCGGGAGTACGCCTTTGATGAACGGCAGTTCCTGACACTCGTCCCAGTGCTTCATCTCGGGTGCCGGTTTCGCGATCACCGCCACTTCCGATGGTCGCGAGGCGCCGAAACTGCCCTGGATCAACGTCACCACTTGCCCCTTCTGCATCGCCCGACCCAGCACCTGGCTGACCGCCTTCCCTTCGCGCAACACATCGACTTCAAAGCTGACCGGCACTTCAGGCTCGACCGGACCGACAAAGGTGATCGCCAGCGAACGCACCGGACGATCCGCCGGGACCTTCGCGCGCATGGCTTCGTACTGCAAGGCGGCCACCAGGCCACCGAAACTGGCACGCCCCTGAGCCCATTCGGCCGGGATAGACAGCTCCAACGGCTGGCGGCGGACAGCGTCGAGCAGATCGGAAAAACGCATGGAAACCTCGGTGCGGGAAAAGGATGAAGGGATCTTAACCAGCCTGCTGGGATGGCACAGCGCTTATTCCGGCCAAATTGACTGACAGATGAGCCGGATAGAGCCGCCGCCCTTTGTAGCAGCTGCCGAAGGCTGCGTTCGGCTGCATAGCAGTCGCTAATCCGGTTATCTCGGTATACCTGTAAACCGCATTGGCAGGTTTTACGACTGCTGCGCAGCCGAACGCAGCCTTCGGCAGCTGCTACATAGATCTGTCTTGTGGTGGTTTCAGGGTTTGAAACAGGTTGCGCTGAGTTTGTCGAGGACGCGGTCGGCGCAGCCTTCGGCCTTGGCCATTTCGGTTTTCCAGGCCTCGACGCAGGGCTGCAAATCGGTTTCCTTCTCAGCGATGGCCAGCCATTGCCAGCAATCGTGCCAATCGCCCAAGGCACCTTGCGCGGACTTCAAGCGCGGCATCGCTGCTTTCGGCAGTCGATCGAGTTCGGGATAGGCTTCGATGCCATAGCGCACGCGCTTGATCAGCAGGCGCAAACGGTGGCGATCATGCGCCGGATCGTGCAGGGCTTTGTCGAGTTTCTTCCACTGTTTGGCCAAACGTTTTTCGATGCGCTGACGCAAGCCCTTGAGCAAGCCTTGACGCTGGGAGGCCCGCAGAAAACGCGGAAAGGCGTCGAGGATCATCAGCAACTGCGCCACTTCAGGACTCGTCGCGACCGCCGGATAAGCCTCGGCCATCTGCGCCATACGCCGATGGGCAGCCTCGGGTTGATCATGTTCGAGCAGGTACGCCGCCAGCACTTCGCGATCGCGCAACGGCGTGGTCAGGTCGCCGACCCGGGACGCCGCTGCTTCCAGCTGTTCGACTCCGGGCAAACCGCGCAATGGCCGCAGCAGACTGCGTAAACGGCGAACCGTGGTACGCAGATCGTGCAGCGCTTCAGGGTCGGTGCGCGCATTCAAGCGTGCCTGACAGGCCAGCACACGGACTTCCAGACCCAGGACATGGGCCACCAACCGGTTAATCATGGGGGTTTACTCCGTAAACAGCTGCAAGCCGCCAGCCGAAATCCGGGGCGACCGACTTATTGCTTGCAGCTAAGAGCTTAGAGCTCCTTTCAGCGCCCCGCGCGCGATTCACGAATATAAAAACGCGCCTTCTCGGCCTTCTTGGCGCAGCCTTCGAACCCTTCAAATTGCTGCTGAGTTTTGGCCGCCGTCAACAGCGACAGGGCCTTGGAGTAGCTGACGGTTCCGGCGAAACCTTCGGCCTTGGCCAGATCCAGTTCATGCCACGCCGCATCAAGCCCGCTACCGCAGCTATCACGGTAAGCGGTTTTTCCGGCGCAACCGGCAAGTGCCAGGGCAAGTAAAGGCACACAGATCCAGGCTTTCATTAATCACACCTCAAAGATAGGTAAACAATCGTGCAGTTAAGACGGTCTGGCACGTGAAAAGTGCCTTGGCCCCGTCTCGGAAAATCTAGTGCTCGCGAGAATACCCATCTGCAGCCAAAGAGTGTCGAAAAAACGACGCCCTCGCCTCGCGGAACGACCTTAGCGATTGAAGCACGCCCCTCGAAGGGTGCATTGTTGAACCTTGTCAGACGAGGGCGATTCATGAAAAAGCGTGTCGCGCTAGTGCTGGGCTCAGGTGGGGCCCGGGGCTACGCCCATATCGGGGTCATTGAGGAGATCGAACGGCGTGGCTACGACATCGCCTGCATCGCCGGATGTTCCATGGGCGCAGTGGTCGGCGGGATCTATGCCGCCGGCAAACTCGACGAGTATCGCAACTGGATCGAAAGCCTGGATTACCTCGACGTCCTGCGCCTGGTGGACGTCAGTTTTCGTTTGGGCGCGATTCGCGGGGAGAAGGTTTTCGGGCAGATCCGCAAGATCGTCGGCGAGATCAACATTGAAGACTTGCGCATCCCTTACACGGCGGTAGCCACCGACCTGACCAACCAACAGGAAATCTGGTTTCAGGAAGGCTGCCTGCACCAGGCCATGCGTGCCTCGGCGGCGATTCCCAGCCTGTTCACCCCGGTGATGCAGGGCAACCGCATGCTGGTGGACGGCGGCATTCTCAACCCTTTACCGATCGTGCCGGTGGTGTCGAGTCATTGCGACCTGATCATCGCGGTCAACCTCAACTCCACCAACCAGCGCCACTATCAACTGCCGGTGATCCAGCGCCCGGCGGCGTTCAAGACCCGCTTCGACAGCCTGATCAGCTCGCTCGGTTCAAAATTGCCCTTCCGCCGCAAACAGGCGGAACAATTGCTGCTGCTGGAAAAGGAAGCGTTGATGGCAGAAGCGGCCGAGATCAACCCCTGGATCGAATCCGCCGAACCCGAAGCCCAGCAACCGGCTGCCGCCCCTGAACGCGACGGTGCGCCGAAGTCTGCCACCGGTTCGTTCATCATCGACAACGTCGGTCCGGCGTCTTTGCTGGACCTGATCAACCAGAGTTTCGAGGTGATGCAGACGTCGTTGGCGCAGTACAAGATCGCCGGTTATCCGCCGGATATTTTGATCAACGTGCCGAAACGAGTGTGCCGGTTTTTCGAATTCTACAAGGCGCCGGAATTGATCGCGCTGGGGCGGGAGATTGCGCGGGATACGCTGGATCGGTATGAGAATGAACGGGATTCCTGAGGTTCTCGAGTGAAGCAACTGGCCTCATCGCGGGCAAGCCCGGCTCCCACAGGTTTTGAGGTGCACACAACATTTGTGGACGACTCTGATCCTGTGGGAGCCGGGCTTGCTCGCGATGAGGCCCAATCAGTCAGCACAAAAATTAAAGGCTGCCCTCACTCAAAAGCCGATACCCGACCCCAGCCTCGGTGACGATAAACCGCGGCTGAGTCGGATCATCCGCCAGTTTCTGCCGCAAGTGCCCGACCACAATCCGCAAATAATGAGTGTCCTCGGTATGGGTCGGCCCCCAAATATCCTTGAGCAATTGCTGCTGGGTGATGACCCGTCCCGGATGCCGCGCCAGTTGCGCCAGTACCGCGTATTCCTTGCGGGTCAGCGCGACTTCGGTGCCGTCGAGCAACACCCGGCGATACGCCAGATCCACGGTCAACGGGCCGAACGTCAGCGCTGCTTGTTGAGCTTCACCCGCCGGAGCCTGACGCAACAAGGCACGCACCCGCGCAAGAAACTCCTGAATGCCGAACGGTTTGGTCACGTAGTCGTTGGCGCCGTTGTCGAGCGCTTCGACTTTCTGCCCTTCACTGGCGCGCACCGAGAGCACCAGCACCGGCACCGTTGACCACTCGCGAAACTCGCGCAGCACTTGCTGGCCGTCCATGTCCGGCAAACCGAGGTCGAGTACCAGCAGGTCCGGTTTATTCAGTGCAGCCTGGGCCAGGCCTTCGGTGCCGGTGCCGGCCTCCAGCACTTTGTAGCCTTGGGACGCGAGGCTGATGCGCAGGAATTTGCGGATCTGCGGTTCGTCGTCGATGACCAAAATGGTCGCGGTCTGGCTCATGAATTCACATCAACACAAAGAAGTGGCAAGAGAGTAGCGCAAGCGCGATCAGGCTTCACTTTCGGCTCTTAATTTTCAAGGGCCGGTTGAGCCTGCAACGGCAGGTGCAAGGTGATGCAGGTGCCGCGCCCTTCGATGCCATCGGCGACACTGATCCGTCCGCCGTGAGCACCGACCATGCCCCGACAGATCGCCAGCCCCAGCCCGGTCCCTTGCCCGCCACGATCACCGCGCGCAGCGGTGTAGAACATGTCGAAAATCTTCGCCCGATCTTCCTGCGCAATCCCCGGCCCTTCATCGCTCACCGAAAAAAACAGCTCGCTGTCGTCGGCTCCGGCACGCAATTGCAGGCGACCGTGAGACGGTGAAAACCGCGCAGCGTTTTCCAGCACGTTGACCAGCGCCTGTTCGATCAGCGCGGCGTGGACATACAGCAGCGGCAACTCCGGCGGCACTTCGGTGGTCACTTGCAACGGCGCCAGCACGGCGCGCAGACGATTGAGCGAGCTGCCGACGATGTCGGCCGGCGACACCCAGTCCCGCGCCAGCTTCAGGGCGCCGTGCCCGAGGCGGGTCATGTCCAGCAGGTTCTGGATGTAGCGATCGAGGCGCTCGGCTTCATCGCGAGTGCCTTCAAGCAGTTCGCGGCGATCCTCCAGCGGGATCGCCTCACCGAGGGCCAACAGGCTGTCGATGCTGCCGCGCATGGAGGTCAGCGGCGTGCGCAAATCATGGGACACCGAGGCCAGCAAGGCACTGCGCAGTTGCTCGGTTTCGCCGTGCAGGCGGGCGGCTTCCAGGTCTTCGGCCAATTGCGCACGCGCCAGCGCCTGGGCCAGCGGTTGGCTCAGCGCGGTCAACAAACGCCGACGCTGACCG
The DNA here is from genome assembly GCF_050435365.1 of Pseudomonas sp. BT76 TE3572. Taxonomy (NCBI): domain Bacteria; kingdom Pseudomonadati; phylum Pseudomonadota; class Gammaproteobacteria; order Pseudomonadales; family Pseudomonadaceae; genus Pseudomonas; species Pseudomonas sp. BT76 TE3572. Next base: position 6,558,245 of record NZ_JBNDKE010000001.1, on the reverse strand, counting down.
CCCAAGGTCTGGCCCTCTTTGGCACACACACCGAGCAATGCCAGCGGCCCCTCTTCCACCGACAACGGCCACCACCACCAACGCCCGAACGGCAGCGTGCCGGTGCCCGCGCCGGCCGGTTGATCGTGTTGCCAGGCCCAATCGGCGGCAGCGCGCTCGGCTTCGGAAAACTCCAGCGGGCCACCGGTTTCGACTTTCCAGCCGCCCTGCCCGTCTTGATTGAGCAGGCAGACTTGCAGATCACTCCAGCCATCGAGGTGCTGGGCCGCTGCGCTGACCACTGCCTGGCGGTCGGTGGCGGCGGTGAGTTTGCGCGACAGGTCGAGCAGTTCGGTGGTCTCTTCCTGAGTGTCGCGCAGCGCCTGCAATTGGCGCCGTTGCCGGGCCGCGAGGTTGCCGGTAAGCGCCGCCATCAGCAGGAAGAACAGCAAGGTCAGCACGTCTTCTTCGCGCTGGATGCTGAAGGAAAAATTCGGCGGGATGAACAGAAAGTCATAGGTCAGAAACGACAACGCCGCACAGGCCAGCGCCGGGCCGAGGCTGCTGCGCACCGCCACCAGCAACACCGCAGCGAGGAACACCAGCGAGATATTGGGCAGAGGCAAAACACTCGCCACCGCCCAGGCCAAGGCACTGGCGAGCACCGTCGCCACCAACGCCAGCGCGTAGTCGAACCACACCAGTGCCTGCGCCGAACGCTGACGCGGCTGATGCTGTTCTTGATCGCTGTCGAGGACGTTGATTTCCAGCCCGCGCGCATCGCGCAGCAAACGCGACGCCAGTCCACCGCCGAACAACCGTCGACGCAAACGCTGCCGGGACTGACCGACCAACACCAGACTCGCGCGGCGTTCGGCGGCGTGCTGGATCAAGGTTTTTGCCACTTCGCCGGCGCGCAACAGCACCACTTCACCACCGAGGCGTTCAGCCAATTGCTGGGCGCTTTGCAGACGCAGTCGCGACTGTTCGTCACGCACGCTGCCGTTGTCCACATGCACCAGGCTCCACGGCAAATGCCGACGCTGGGCGACGCGACTGGCGTGACGCACCAGACGCTCGGCCTGTGCATCGCCATCGACGCCGACCAACAGGCGACCACGCACCGCCGGCGCCGCTTGGCCGAGCTGGCGATAGCCCTGGGCCAAATCATCATCGACCTGAGCGGCGGCGGTTTGCATCGCCAGTTCCCGCAGGGCCGTGAGGTTGGTCTGGGTGAAGAAGGCATCAATCGCCGCCCTCGCCTGTTCCGGCACGTAGACCTTGCCATCGCGCAAACGCTCGAGCAGCTCGCGCGGCGGCAGGTCGATGAGCAGCAGTTCATAGGCTTCCTGCAGCACCCAGTCCGGCAGGGTTTCGCGGACCTGCACACCCGTGATGCCACGCACTTTGTCGTTAAGACTTTCCAGGTGCTGGACGTTGACCGTGGTGAACACGTCGATGCCTGCCGCGAGCAATTCCTGAATGTCTTGCCAGCGTTTGGTGTGGCGACTGCCGGGGGCGTTGCTGTGGGCCAGTTCGTCCACCAACACCAATTTCGGTTTGGCTGCGAGCAGGCCGTCGAGGTCCATTTCTTCGAGCATCACACCACGGTATTCCGAGCGCACCAACGGCTGCTGCGGCAAGCCGCCAAGCAGCGCTTCGGTCTCGGCGCGACCGTGGGTTTCGACCACGCCGGCGATGACTTTCACGCCCTGGCGCAGTTGGGTGTGGGCTGCTTGCAGCATGGCGTAGGTCTTGCCGACACCGGGCGCGGCGCCGAGAAAAACCTTGAGCCGGCCACGGCCATCCCGAGGCAGGTCTGCTAACAGCGCGTCGGCGCGGCCGGAGTCACTCATGCTTAGGGGTCTCTTTTTCAGATGTTGATGTGGTGATTATTCGGCCGTCATCGCGGGCAAGCCCGCTCCCACAAGGTAATGTGAACACTAAAAATCCCTGTGGGAGCGAGCTTGCTCGCGATTAGCGGCGCCACCGATCTACAGGTTTTCCAGCGCCATATTCAGCGCCAACACATTCACCACCGGCGGGCCAACGAGTGGCTGCTCGATGTGCGCGTCCATCAACTGCTGAAGCGTAGACACCGGCAGATTACGCGCCGCCGCAACACGCGCCAGTTGATAGGCAATCGCGGCCGGTGGCAAGTGTGGATCGAGGCCGCTGCCGGAGGTGGTAACCATCGCCAATGGCACCGGCCCCTGCCCCGGCACCAGCAACTTGTTGGCATCATCGATCACCCGGGTAGCCAGGGCCGGGTTGCTCGGCGAGAGGTTGCTGGCACTGCTCGACACGGTGGCAAAGGCACCGGCCGATGGCCGTGGATGGAACCAGGCGTCGCCGACGAAATCTTGCGCAATCAGCGACGAGCCGCGGACCTTGCCATCGGCGTCGTGGACCAGACTGCCATTGGCTTGATCGGGGAATGCGACCTGGGCGACACCAGTAACCACCAGTGGATAGGCGACGCCGGTGATCAGGGTCATCAGGACGAGCAGGCTCAGGGCCGGACGTATCATTGTGGACATTTCAGAATCCTCGAATTTGGGGAGTTTAAAACTGTGGTGTGTCATGGAGATCCACCCCTCACCCCAGCCCTCTCCCCACGGGGGAGAGGGGGAAAGGGAGCCGATCTTTGTGCCTTTCAAAACCGGAGTTCGACTCGGTCTTTCAGGTCGATGTAACTCCAAGAACACCTCGGTCAGTCCCCTCTCCCCCAGGGAGAGGGTTAGGGTGAGGGGGTCGATTTCAGCCTCAAACCAAATGCAACGCCGTCAACAGCATGTCGATCGCCTTGATCCCCACAAACGGCACCAGAATCCCGCCCAATCCATAGATCAACAGATTGCGTCGCAACAACGCCGCCGCACTCGCCGCCTGCACTCGCACGCCGCGCAATGCCAGTGGAATCAGCACCACAATAATCAAGGCGTTGAACACGATCGCCGAGAGAATCGCGCTCTGTGGACTGCTCAAATGCATGACGTTCAGCACGCCCAGTTGCGGGTAGATCGAGGCGAACAACGCCGGCAAAATCGCGAAGTATTTGGCCACGTCGTTGGCGATGGAGAACGTCGTCAGCGCGCCGCGGGTCACCAGCAATTCCTTACCGATCTGCACCACGTCCAGCAGCTTGGTAGGGTCGCTGTCGAGGTCGACCATGTTCGCCGCCTCACGTGCCGCTTGCGTGCCGTCGTTCATCGCCATGCCCACGTCCGCCTGGGCCAGGGCCGGGGCGTCGTTGGCGCCGTCGCCGCACATGGCGACCAGGCGACCGTCGTTCTGCTCATGACGAATGCGCGCCAGTTTTTTCTCCGGTGTGGCTTCGGCCAACACATCATCAACGCCCGCTTCAGCCGCAATCGCTGCAGCTGTCAGTGGGTTGTCGCCGGTCACCATGACGGTGCGGATGCCCAGTTTTCGCAGCTCGGCGAAGCGTTCACGAATGCCGGGTTTGACCACGTCCTTGAGGTGGATCGCACCGAGCAATTTACCGTCGGCGCAGACCAGCAACGGCGTGCCGCCGCTCTGGGCGATCTTGTCGATTTCCCGGGCCAGCGGCGCGGCCAGGTCGGCGCGTTTCAGGCCAACGAAGGCCAGCAACGAATCCACCGCGCCTTTGCGATACACGCGGCCCCGATAGTCGACACCAGACAGACGCGTCTCAGCGCTGAACGGTACAGCTGTCAGCAACTCGGTGGCCGGTTCAGGTTGTGGCTGAGTGCCGCGCAGGTACTCGACGATGGATTTACCTTCAGCCGTGTCATCGGCCAGCGAAGCGAACAAGGCACCCTCGGCGAGTTCCTTGGCCGTGACGCCAGGCGCCGCATAAACCGCAGTGCAACGACGGTTACCGAAGGTGATGGTGCCGGTCTTGTCCAGCAGCAGGACGTGTACGTCCCCCGCCGCTTCCACGGCACGACCGGATTTGGCGATCACGTTCAGGCGCACCAGACGGTCCATCCCGGCGATACCGATGGCCGACAACAGACCGCCAATGGTGGTCGGAATCAGCGTGACCAATAACGCCACCAGGAACACCAGCGGCAGGCTGCCATTGGCGAAGTGGGCGAACGGTTGCAGGGTGACGACCACCAGCAAGAAGATCAGGGTCAGGCCGATCAGCAGGATGTCGAGCGCCACTTCGTTCGGGGTTTTCTGGCGTTTGGCGCCTTCGACCAGGGCGATCATGCGGTCCAGTGTCGACTCACCGGGGTTGGCGGTGATGCGCACCAGCAGCCAGTCGGACACCAGTCGGGTGTTGCCGGTGACGGCCGAACGGTCGCCGCCGGATTCGCGAATCACTGGCGCGGATTCACCGGTAATCGCCGCTTCGTTGACTGCTGCGATCCCTTCAATCACCTCGCCGTCACCGGGGATCATTTCCCCCGCTTCAACGCGGACCACATCGCCCTTGCGCAGGCTGGTGGCCGGCACCACTTGAAAGGTGCCTGTGCTGGTTTTGCGGCGAGCACTCAGACCTTCGCTACCGGCCTTGAGGCTGTCGGCGCGAGCCTTGCCACGACCTTCGGCCAAGGCTTCGGCGAAGTTGGCGAACAGCACGGTGAACCACAGCCACAAGGCGATTTGCGCCGCGACAAAAGTCGGCACCGCCGAGTCGGGAATGAAGCACAGCACGGTGGTCAGGATCGCGGTCAGTTCGACCACCAGCATCACTGGCGCACGTTGCAATTGCCGTGGATCGAGCTTGACGAAGGCTTGCACCAGCGCTGGGCGCCAGAGGGCGGCAATTGCGGTTTTCGGTTGTTCCGGCGCCTTGACGGTGGCGGCTTTAGTTACGGGCATATTCATCATTCAATCCTCAGCTTCCTATTCCAAAAGCAGCCATGCTCAGATGTTCGGCAATCGGACCCAGCGCCAATGTCGGCAGGAAGGTCAAACCACCCACTAGCAAAATGGTCACGGTCAGCAGGGTCACGAACAGCGGGCCATGGGTCGGGAAGCTGTTCTGGCCGATCGGTGCGGTTTTCTTCATCGCCAGGCTGCCGGCCAACGCCAGTACCGGGAGGATGTAACCGAAGCGACCGATCAACATGCCAAGGCCCAGCATCAGGTTGTGGAACGCGGTGTTGGCACCGAAGCCACCGAACGCCGAGCCGTTGTTGGCACTGGCCGAGGTGTAGGCGTACAGCAACTGGCTGAAACCGTGAGCGCCAGGGTTACTCACCGCTGCAACGGGGCCAGGCAGGCTCGCGGCAATCGCGCCGAGTACCAGCACGCCGACCGGCATCACCAGCAAGGTCACGACCAGTAACTGGACTTCTTTCGCCTGCAGTTTTTTGCCGAGGTATTCCGGGGTGCGGCCGATCATCAGGCCGGCGAGGAACACCGCGATCAACACGTTCAACAACATGCCGTAGAGCCCGGCACCGACGCCGCCGAAGATCACTTCGCCGACCATCATGTTGACCATCGCGACCATGCCGCTCAGCGGGTTGAGGCTGTCGTGCATGCCGTTGACCGAACCGTTGGACGCCGCCGTAGTAGTCACCGACCACAGCACCGTGGCCGTGGTGCCGAAGCGTGCTTCCTTGCCTTCCAGCGGCGCGGTCTGTTCGACGGCGACATTGTTCAGGGTCGGGTTCGGCTGGTATTCAGCCCACAGCGACGTCGCGCCGCCGATCAGGAACAGCGCCAGCATGCAGGCGATGATCGCGCGGCTCTGACGCAGGTCTTTCACGTAGTGGCCGAAGGTGAACACCAGCGCCACCGGGATCAGAATGATCGAGCCGACTTCGAACAGGTTGCTCCACGCCGTCGGGTTCTCGAACGGGTGCGCCGAGTTGACGCCGAAGAAGCCACCGCCGTTGGTGCCCAGTTGCTTGATCGCAATCTGGCTGGCGGCCGGGCCGAGCGGGATCACCTGATCGACGCCTTGCATGGTCACGGCATTCACGTAATGCGCGAAGGTTTGCGGCACGCCCTGCCAGACCAGGTACAGCGCCAACAGCAGGCACAGCGGCAGCAAGCCGTAGAGGGTAGCGCGGGTCATGTCGACCCAGAAGTTGCCGAGGGTCTTGGTCGACTTGCGGCCAATACCGCGACACAGGGCAACCAGCACGGCGAGGCCGGTAGCGGCGCTGACGAAGTTCTGCACGGTGAGGCCGACCATCTGACTCAGGTAGCTGAGCGACGCTTCACCGCTGTAGGCCTGCCAGTTGGTGTTGGTCATGAAGCTGACGGCGGTGTTGAACGCCAGCGTCCACTCCTGACCCGGCAGGTTTTGCGGGTTCAGCGGCAAGTGGTCCTGGAACAACAGAATCGCGAACAACAGCAAGAAGCCCGCAAGGTTGAAGGCGAGCAAGGCCAGGGTGTATTTCTGCCAGCTCTGTTCGGCCTGCGGATCGACGCCGGCCACCCGATAACACCCGCGCTCCACCGGTCCGAGAATCGGCGAAAGCCAGGTGCGCTGCCCCTCCATCACCTTGTAGTAGAAGCGCCCCAGAAACGGTGCCGGGATAAGCACCAGGGCGAAGAAGGCGAGGATCAGCCAATAGTCATAACTGTGCATAGCCGCTCCTAGTTCCGGTCCGCGCGCAACAGCGCAACCAACAGATAAATGAACAGCCCCACTGCCAGTAGCAGTGACACCCCGTCCAGAACGCTCATGGAAATTCTCCGTGTTACGGCGTATTGCCGCGTGTGGAGCCATTGTCGGAAGGAAGGCTGTAAAGGAACGAGATCGAGGGGGTTGGCTGGGCATAAAGAAAGCGTAAAGAGTGGGTTTATGGGTTTGTTACAGAGGCCCCTCACCCTAGCCCTCTCCCAGAGGTAGAGGGGACTGACCGAGGTGTTCTTTTGAGCTAAATCGACCTGAAATACCGAGTTGAACTCAGGTCTTGAAAGCGATGAAGATCGGCTCCCTTTCCCCTCTCCCCTCTGGGGCGGTCCGACGTTTCGGGAGGGCTGGGGTGAGGGGTGGTTTTCAAACCCGGCTACCATTCCCAACCTGCTCGCGATAACGGCACTACAGACAACAACGCCCTCAACTGGCGCACAAAACGCTGACATCTAGCACTGAACATCCCCCGATACGACAGCTTTCAGCGCTTTGCGACGCACAAATACAAAATGGCACGCCCACTGCAAATGCCCTCCCCCGAGCTTTCCAAACCGTTCAGGGAGCAACGCATGAACACACAACTCAAACCCACGCTGGGCACGCTGCACCTGTGGGGCATTGCGGTCGGGCTGGTGATTTCCGGTGAATACTTCGGCTGGAGTTACGGCTGGGGCGTGGCAGGCACACTCGGTTTTCTGGTGACGTCCTTCATGGTCGCCACGATGTACACCTGCTTCATCTTCAGTTTCACCGAGCTGACCACCGCGATTCCTCACGCAGGTGGTCCCTTTGCCTACAGCCGCCGCGCCTTTGGCGAGAAAGGCGGATTGATCGCCGGGCTGGCGACACTGATTGAATTTGTCTTTGCCCCGCCGGCCATTGCTCTGGCGATTGGCGCGTATCTGAACGTGCAGTTTCCAGCGCTTGATCCGAAACACGCAGCGGTCGGTGCCTACATCGTGTTCATGGGCCTGAACATCCTCGGGGTGAAACTGGCCGCAACCTTCGAATTGATAGTCTGCGTTCTCGCAGTGGCCGAACTGTTGGTGTTCATGGGCGTGGTCGCCCCGGCGTTCAGCTTCAGTAACTTCGCGCTGAACGGCTGGGCCGGTTCCGATGTGTTCGGCGCACCGGCGATTGCCGGGATGTTCGCGGCGATACCCTTCGCCATCTGGTTCTTCCTGGCCATCGAAGGCGCCGCCATGGCCGCCGAAGAAGCCAAGGACCCGAAACGCACCATTCCGAAGGCCTACATCAGCGGCATTCTGACTCTGGTATTGCTGGCGATGGGCGTGATGTTCTTTGCCGGCGGCGTCGGTGACTGGCGCACCTTGTCGAACATCAACGACCCGCTGCCACAAGCGATGAAAACCGTGGTTGGCGAAAGTTCGGGCTGGCTGCACATGCTGGTGTGGATCGGCCTGTTCGGCCTGGTAGCGAGTTTCCACGGGATCATTCTCGGCTACTCGCGGCAGTTCTTCGCCCTCGCCCGGGCCGGTTACCTGCCGGCGTCCCTGGCCAAATTGTCACGTTTTCAGACCCCGCACCGGGCGATCATCGCCGGTGGCGTGATCGGCATTGCCGCGATTTATAGCGATGGTTTGATCAACCTCGGTGGCATGACGCTGACGGCGGCGATGATCACGATGGCGGTCTTTGGGGCGATCGTGATGTACATCATGAGCATGCTCAGCCTGTTCAAACTGCGTAAAACCGAACCGAATCTGGAACGCACCTTTCGCGCGCCGTGCTATCCGCTGGTGCCGTTCATTGCGCTGGTGCTGGCGGTGGTCTGCCTGGTGGCGATGGCCTGGTTCAATACGCTGATCGGGTTGATCTTCCTGGGCTTTATGGCAGTGGGTTTCGTGTACTTCATGCTCACGGCGCAATTGCGTGCCGATGCGCCGGCGGACGCGATGCTGACCGGGCTCTAAACAGGCGAAGTGCAGCTGTCAGAACAGGCATAGAATGGAACCACTGCGAAAGTTAATCGCTCAAAGTGGTATGCACGATCGATTGGCAAAACCCGCCAATCGGCCTGCCCTCAAGGAGAGCCCTATGCCCTGGTATGCCTGGTTGATTCTGATCGTTGCAATCGGCTCGATCGTTGGTGGTTTGATGATGTTGCGTGACACCGCCAACAAGGTCGAACTGACCGAGGAGCAACGCAAACGCGTCGCTGAACGCAACGCCGAAGCGGATTCCAAGGATGCGCAGGACCGCTAAAACAAAACCCTGTCATTCTCATTGAATGACAGGGTTTTGCGTTTTACTTCTCCCAATCCGCCTTGGCGATGTGCAAGCCATGTAACCCTTTGTATGCCGCGCGTTCCGGCTGGCTCCAGCCCTCAAGCAACGATTCCTCCAACCGATAAATCTCCACCCCGAGCGGGCGGCACACGCTTAGCGGATCCTGCGCATCCGGCCCCCACATGGCCAGCGACAGATCGCCGCCCGGGCAGGTCGAAAGCGCACAGAGCAGATCGATTTCGGCAAAAAACTCCAGATAATCGCCCTTCTGCGCAGGACAGGCTTTCATGAAGTACATGTCGTCGTGGTTCAGGCCCGTGCACTGGAAGATGTTCAGCACGTCATGCACGTCGAACTCGGACAGCCCATGAGGCAGCACCGCACGGGTCAGATTCGAATGGCAGTGATGATGGAAATCTTCGCCGGTGAGCATTTTGTTCACATAAGGGTCGCAGCGGGTGCCGAGCAAATCGTGCAAGCGACCGCCATGTTCATCGATCCCGTAACCGGCCAGGCTGTCATCGGTGATGGTCACCAGCGGCCGCAGAAAAGGCAGGTTCGACCAGAGCCGGTCATGGGTGCTGACGTGTGCACCCTGTAACTGACGGGTCCGTGCCGCCCACAAACGCTCCCGTGGATCGTTGGCATTCCACACGTTGAAATCCCCGACTTGCGGGCCGACGGGGGTGGTCACGCGGAACACATGCCCGGCCGGCACCTTCCAGGCGCGACCGGTGCGGATCGGCACCTCGAACTCCTCAATTAACGTGCGTCCCTCCTTCTCATCGCGGATCCGTTCGTAGAAGGCTTTGTCCACCTGCAAGGCTGAGCCTTTGCTGACTTGATAGGCCGCCGGATAGTCTTTGTACATGGCACGAATCCTCGATCAGTGATGGGAAACTGGAGCAAGCATTTGCAACAGGAGGTGTTCGGAATCGTCGAGATACAGGCTCATGGCGTCCTCGGCCGCGCGTTTGTCGCCCTCGGCCAACAACTCGTGGATCTGCCGGTCGCGCGCCAGCCAGGGCGCCTGAAAACGTGATTCATCGGGAGCGGTGCAAAACACAAGGCGCAATTGCGCGACGACGTTGGTGAAGAACTCGTCGAACAACGGACTGCGCAGCAATCCGACGATGTGTTGATGAAAGGCCAGGCTGTGGGTGCCGACGGCGCGCCAGTCCTCGCGTTCGCGGGCAAGCTCGGTGGCTTCCAGGGCTTCGAGCATCCGGTCGGATTGATAGTCGCGCAGCGGCTGACTCGCGCTGATGGCCTGCAACTCCAGGGTGCGCCTGACCTTGAACAGATCTCGCACGTCCTCGACGCCCAGCCGGCGCACCATCACGCCTTTGTTGCGCACATAACGGGTCAGACCTTCCTGCCCCAGACGATGCAGCGCTTCGCGAATGGTATTGCGGGATGCGTTGTAGGCAGACACCAGATCGTTTTCCACCAATGCCATACCGGGCAGCAAACGACCGCCAATGATGTCGGCGCGCAACTCAAGTGTGATGTGGTCGGCCAGGGACAGTCCGCTGTTCATACTCATTGCCTCGTGATTGTTCAACAATCGTCAGGTAATGAGTAATCACTATTCGTGCCACTTGTTGAAACGACGTTCTACCAAGATCGACGCATCTGCATGCTTTTTAGAAGTAGAAGTACAATCACCATCCCATTTTCATTGGTTAATATGGCGCATTGTTGCGGAGATCCCCGATGCGTTACTCGCAGGACCATAAAGCCCAGACCCACCAACGCATCATCAAGGAAGCGTCAGCGCGCTTTCGCCGCGATGGCATTGGCGCGACAGGTCTGCAACCGCTGATGAAAGCACTGGGCCTGACTCACGGTGGTTTCTACTCGCATTTCAAGTCCAAAGACGAACTGGTGGAAAAGGCGTTGCAAGCCGCCGGCGAGCAGGTCGACATCATTTGCGCCGAGCTCTTCGCTCAGGATCGTCCGCTGGAAGCGTTCATCGACACCTATTTGTCCGAATGGCACCAGACTTCACCCGATGAGGGTTGCCCGTTGCCGACCATGTCATCGGAACTCGGCCTGCGCGGGCAGCAAAGCCCGACCACTGACGTGGTACTCAACGCACGGCTCGAACAAGTGCAAGGCACTCTTGAAGGCGACAACGCTGCCGACGCCAGCGTCGTCATCATGTCGACGCTGGTCGGGGCTTTACTGCTGTCACGCAGTGTCGAGAATCCCGAGCTGGCTCAGCGGATTCTCGACGTGACTCGCGCCTATCTCAAACAGTCCCGGGACTAACCCTCCCAGCGTTTGAACAACACGCTGGCATTCACCCCACCAAACCCGAAGCCATTGGACAGCGCGTATTCGATGGCCATCGGCCGCGCCTGACCGTGGACGATGTCCACGCCTTGGGCGGCGGGGTCCGGGTTGTCGAAATTGAGGGTGGCCGGCACGACCTGATCGCGAATCGCCAACAACGTGAAGATCGCCTCGATACCACCCGCTGCACCGAGCAAATGCCCGGTAGCCGATTTGGTCGATGTCACGGCGATTTTGTTATCCGTGCCGAACAACGCCTTGATGGCCGCCAACTCGCCCAGGTCCCCTACCGGGGTCGAGGTTGCGTGAGCATTGAGATGCTGCACCTGCGCCGGTGAAATGCCTGCCTGGGCCAATGCCAGCGACATCGCCCGTCGCGCACCGCTGCCATCCTCGGGACCCGCCGTCAGGTGATAGGCGTCGGCACTGGTGCCATAACCGACCAGTTCCGCCAGCGGTTGAGCACCGCGGGCCAGGGCATGCTCCAGGGATTCGATCACCAGAAGGCCAGCGCCCTCGCCCATGACGAAGCCATCGCGGTCAATGTCGAACGGCCGCGAGGCACGTTCCGGGGTGTCGTTGTAACCACTGGACAAGGCGCGAGCAGCAGCAAACCCGGCGAGACTGACGCGATCGATCGCCGCTTCCGCGCCGCCACATACCGCGATGTCCGCCTCGCCACAACGAATCAGCCGCGCCGCATCACCAATCGCCTGCACCCCGGCCGCGCAAGCCGTCACCGGAGCACCCAATGGTCCCTTGAAACCGTGCTGGATCGACACATGACCTGCGGCGAGGTTGACCAGAAATGAAGGAATGGTGAACGGCGAGAGGCGTCGCGGCCCACGGCTGTCCGTGGTGCGCACCGCATCCGCTATCGCACCGAAACCACCCACGCCGGAACCGATAATGGTTGCCGTACGCTCCTGGGCATTGGCGTCCGCCGCTTGCCAACCGGCCTGCTCCAGCGCCTGACGCGCCGCTTCCATGGCGAACATAATGAAGCGGTCCATCTTCTTCTGCTCTTTGGGCGCCGTCGCCCGATCCGGATCAAAACCCGCCTCGGGATCGTCAGCCAGCGTCGGCACTGCGCCCCCGACCTTGGCCGGCAAATCGGCAACCACCTCGTCCGGTAAATTGCGCAACCCGGAACGCCCGGCCAACAGACGCGACCAAACGGCTTCGACGCCAGAACCCAATGGAGACACCAGGCCCATGCCCGTTACAACCACTCGACGATCACTCATACCGCAAATACCTCAAGCCGATTCATGACGCCTCACGTGTAACGCGCGGCGGCCTTACTTTTGGAAAGATTCGGCGCCATTACCAAACGCGCCGCAACGAAGGCATCCCAATCGGCCGCATCCGGCAACGAAGGAATGGTGATCAACTCACCCTGGTCCAGACCCGACAACGCCGCATCAACCATATCCCCGGCTTCCATGACCATTTCCGCCGGAATCTGGCTAGCGTCGATACCTGAGCGCTCCCAGATTTCGGTGCGTGTGACGCCTGGCAACACGGCCTGAACCTTGACCCCAGTGCCCTCCAGTTCAGCGTTCAACGACTGCGTCAGACTTAACACATAAGCCTTGCTGGCGCTGTAAGTCGCGTTAAAGCGCTCGGGAAACAACGCCACCACTGACCCGATATTGATGATCGTCCCCCGACCCGCCTTGGCAAAACTGGTGGCTGCTGCCGACGCCAGTCGCGTGACTGTTGTCACGTTCAGTTGAATCAAGCGCTCCATCTGATCCATGTCGGCATTGGCCAACAAGCCATCCGCTGCAATACCGGCGTTGTTCAGCAGCAGGCTGATACTCGAATCGCTGCGAAGACGCTGTTCAAGTTTCAGCACATCATCCTTTTGCGTCAGATCCGCCTTGAGCACCTCGACCTGAACACCATGCTCGGCGCGCAACTTGCTCGCCGTCGCTTCCAGCCGCTCTTGATCACGGGCGACCAATAACAAATCAAAACCACGCGCCGCCAACCGCTCAGCGTAAATCGCACCGATACCGGAAGAAGCACCGGTGACGAGGGCCGTACCTTGGGACTGGACAGAGTTCATGACTGTGCTCCTGGGAGATGCCTAAGGGAAAGACAAGCGCCTGAGGTACAGAACGCTTGTCGGAAACCAATTTATTATAGGCATAATTTTAGGCGCATATGATAGCCGTAATTTTTCACGTATCGATGAAAGGCGCACCATCACAGCATTCGCCAGAAAGCAAAAAGGCCGATCAATGACCGGCCCCTGGCGCTGACGTATAAGCTTAGTTCACCTCAAGCTTCTCGCGATTCTTATCCAGAATCGCTTTACCGATTCCCTTCACTTCGAGCAGCTCGTCCACGGACGCAAACGGCCCATTACTCTCACGATAGGTAACAATCGCCTTGGCCTTGGCCTCACCCACACCGGATAACTCGCGCTGAAGGGTTGGCGCATCGGCCTGATTCAGATCGACCTTGTCGGACTGTGCCTTGGGAGAAACTTCCAGCACCAAGGGTGCATTGCCAGCCTCGGGCTTGGCCGTCGGCGCAGCAATGGCAGCAATAGAGGCGCTGGTGAGCAGGGCAAAAACCAGAGAGTAGAAATAGCCAGTACGCATAAATGAAGCTCCATGACATCGATTGAGAAAGCAGCTTTTCCGAAGCTGCCTTCCAAACTTAGGCGATGTCTGGAGTCTGTCAAAAATGTGTCCGTTACAGGATGTGAAACAATCAGGGTTCGAGGCGACGTTGCTGGTAGATCCAGTCAACGATTTCGCCGTCGGGGGTGTAGCCGCTGACGGTTTCGCGCAGGAGCTGACGCACCTGAGAATATTCATCGCGCTCAACAGCCGATAACAATTCACTCAGCCTTACCTTGAGCACGTCCCAGTTTAAATAGTCTTCGTTTGCAGTCATGATCATCGGGTGCTGCGTTGCCGCTACGTTATCTCCAATCAGCAACTCTTCGTAAAGCTTTTCGCCTGGACGAAGCCCCGTGAACTCAATGGAGATATCGCCGTGCGGAGTTTTTTCCGATCGCACACTAAAGCCGGAAAGATGAATCATCTTCTCGGCAAGCTCGACAATTTTGACAGGCTCCCCCATATCCAGCACAAACACATCCCCCCCCTGCCCCATTGAACCGGCCTGAATCACCAACTGTGCAGCTTCCGGAATGGTCATGAAATAGCGGGTGATTTTGGGATGAGTGACTGTCAACGGCCCACCCGATTTGATCTGTTTGTGAAACAACGGGATGACCGAACCGGAAGACCCGAGCACATTACCGAAGCGCACCATCGTGAACCGAGTTTTATTGACCCGGGATACATTGGTCTTGTCACCAAACATCACTGGCGCCGGTTCTCGACTCAATGCCTGCAACGTCAACTCAGCCAGGCGTTTGGTGCTCCCCATCACATTCGTAGGACGAACAGCCTTGTCCGTGGAAATCAGCACGAAGTTAGACACTCCGGCTTGAAGCGCGGCCTGCGCCGTATTCAACGTGCCAATCACATTATTCAGCACACCTTCGGCGATATTATGCTCAACCATTGGTACATGCTTGTAAGCAGCGGCGTGATAAACAGTATCTACATGCCAAGTCTTCATCACGTCCATCAGCTTGTCCTGATTGCGCACTGATCCGAGGATTGGTAACAGACGCACGGACAGGGACTCACGAGTAATTCGTTGCTCCAGCTCCGACAGAATACTGTAGAGATTAAATTCGCTATGTTCGAACAACAAAAGCGTAGTCGGGTGCAACGACAGGATCTGACGACATAGCTCTGAGCCGATGGACCCGCCCGCACCCGTGACCAGAACTGACTGCCCCTTGATGCAATGCTCAAGCAAATCGCCTTGTGCCGGCACTGTATCGCGACCAAGCAAATCGGCAATGTCCACTTCCTGAATATCGTCAACCTTGACCCGCCCGCTGGCCAAGTCCATGAAGCCAGGAACGCTACGCACGTGTAACGGGAAGGCTTCTAGAAAATTGAGTATCTCTCGGCGCCTGGCTCGGGTTGCCGAGGGCACCGCCAGTAAAATCTCCTGCGCGCCCGTCTCGTCAATCATCTGTTGAATATGCTTTGGTGTATAAACCTGCAGCCCGGAAATAACCCTGTGGGCAATACTACGGTCATCATCGATAAACGCTACCGGGCGCATCAGACGGCCCATTCGCAAAGCTACTGCCAATTGATTACCGGCAGACCCCGCTCCGTAAATCGCCACTTTCGGCAAGCCGTCATTCCGATTGGTGAAGGGCACATGTTGAGCAGCAGTAAACCAGTCGCCCAAAAAGTATTGGCGCATGGCCAAACGCAACCCACCAATCAATACCAGGCTCAGCCACCAATAGTTGAAAATGATCGACCGAGGAACGACCGGATCATGATTGCTATACCAATAAACGACAACCGCGAGTAACAACGAAGAAAGGCTGACAGCCTTGATGATAGCGATCAGTGCATCGTTCCCAAAATAACGCATCACAGCACGATACATACCAAACCGGACAAACAAGGGAATTGCCACAATCGGAGCACTGATAAACAGCCAGCGTTGCGCTTCCAAGGGATTGACCAGATCATCAATGCCAAGGCGCACGAGAAATGCCATCCATAGTGCAAGCCAGACCAGCAGCACGTCGCAAGCGACCTGAATCATCCGTTTTTTTCTGCGCGATAGCCCTAGCAAGAATGCTCGTGCGTTTTCCATAATTCCCTCGTAAACATGGACCGTTCTTGAACCGAATAGCACTCTCAAGACCACCAACGCCAAGTCAAAAGATACGCTATTGCGGTCCGGCCTCTATTCAAATTATGTCTGCCGCAGATTCATCCTGAACGGCGCTGCTCTTGAAAGCGCTTTCGCTTTAAACAAGTCTCACGATTCCAGACAAGCTCCGTATAACAATAGGTGTGATTCAACGCTCAACCGGCTACCGCTTCCTGCATGACGTCACGCAAAACCTGACACGTCTTGTCAATTTCCGAGGATGTCAGTGTCGGATGCACCATGAACATCAAACTTGTTTCACCCAACTCCTTGGCGACCGGCAGACGCTCCGCCGGTCGCCATGGCGTATTATCGAATGCCTTCTCCAAATAGACCTCAGAACACGAACCTGAAAAACAGGGAACTCCACGCGCAGCAATTTCATTGAGAATGCGGTCCCGGGTCCAATCTGCTTTCAATGCCTTGGGCTCGACGAATACGTAGCACTTGTAAGCGGCATGCACGCAATCCGCAGGAATGACTGGCACTCGCAAACCGATTAATTGATCCGCGGTATCCCAGATTCTTCGGGCATTGGCCAAACGCACTTCCTGCCACTGCTCCATGCGTCGCAGTTGAATACGCCCCAATACGCCTTGCGCTTCCAGCATCCGCCAGTTAGTACCAAAACTTTCGTGCAACCAACGAAAACCGGGGGCGTGCTCTCTTTCGTATACGGCTTCCCAGCTCTTGCCATGATCCTTGTAAGACCACATGCTCGACCACAAATCACGATCATTAGTCGTGACCATTCCGCCTTCGCCACCCGTGGTCATTATCTTGTCTTGGCAGAACGACCATGCACTGACATGCCCAATCGAGCCGACCGAACGCCCTTTGTACTTCGCGCCATGGGCTTGGGCACAATCTTCAATTACCTTG
Source organism: Pseudomonas sp. BT76 TE3572 (assembly GCF_050435365.1). Classification (NCBI taxonomy): domain Bacteria; kingdom Pseudomonadati; phylum Pseudomonadota; class Gammaproteobacteria; order Pseudomonadales; family Pseudomonadaceae; genus Pseudomonas; species Pseudomonas sp. BT76 TE3572. Next base: position 6,541,459 of record NZ_JBNDKE010000001.1, on the reverse strand, counting down.
AGATCATGCTTCTCGGCGAGGGCCATGATCGGGTCCATGTCGCAAGGCCAGCCGGCGAGATGAACACAGACAATTGCGCGGGTACGCGGTGTCAGTACTGCGGCGATGGTCTGCGCAGTGATGTTCTGCGAGTCAGGGTCCACATCGGCAAAAACAGGCACCGCACCAGCATTAACGATGCTGGACACCGAGGCAAGGAAAGTTCGGGATGTCACGATGACCTCGTCACCCACTCCGATGCCCAGCGCCTGAAACGCGAGATCCAGGGCAACGGTACCGTTGGCCAAGGCGATTGCATGATGAGTTCCGCTCCATGCAGCGAACTCTTTCTCGAACTCACGACATTCCTGCCCGGTCCAGTAATTGACTTTGTTGGAAAGAATGACGTCACGTACTGCGTTGGCTTCTTCTTCGGAAAAAGAAGGCCAAGGAGAAAAAGGAGAGTTCAACACAGCCCATACCCACTATTTAAAGATGGAAATTCAGAAAAATAACGCATTTACATACAGTTCGACCATGGTTTCCAGCGAAGTCGACATCTGCTTGAGCCTTTAGATAGCCCTGGCCGGCACACCAACAACCACTGCGCCATCAGGTACGTTGCTCACCACCGCAGCGCCAGCCCCGACAACGACATCACTACCGATCCTGACCAACTGCTTGACACTGGCACCTATTCCGACCCAGCTCCGGTCTCCTACGCTAACAGCACCGGCCAATCTGGCGCCTGGGCTGACATGAACAGCGGTCCCTAAAACGCAATCATGGTCGACACTGCAACCGGTATTGAGGATTGCTCCAAGTCCAACTTTGGTGTCGGCATTGACCACGACCCCAGCAAAAACAACCGAGCCGGGACCAATGCTGGCATATTGACTAACGACCGCCATTGGATGTATCAATGCCACAACAGGAGCCGATGCGTCGATCAGTGCAGTGAGCTTCCTGTGCCGAACGGCGTTATTGCCAATGGCCACCACAACACCTTGATAGTCCCGCAGTCGAGTGTACATGGCCGCTGAGTCCCCCACCACGAGCCAACTGCCATTGCGCTCGCAGCTTGGCCATGCATCATCATAAAAGTCGACCTGGTCCCAACCACAACACTGCGCTGTATCGGCCACGACTTTCCCGTGCCCGCTTGCCCCGAGAACAGCCAGTTTTTTCATTGCTTACTTCCGGTGAATTTGGACATGGTGGCTTCACCGTCTGCGCTGATGCCCTCTTTGACAACCACCTTCTTCACTGTCATGAAAATGACCTTGAGATCAAGACGCAAGGATTGGTTATCGACATACCAAACATCCAGCTTGAACTTTTCGTCCCAACTCAAAGCATTGCGACCATTAATCTGGGCCCAACCGGTCACACCGGGTCGTACATCATGACGACGGTTCTGTTCCGGGCTATACAGCGGCAGATACTCCATCAGCAATGGCCGAGGCCCCACCAGACTCATGTCTCCTTTAAGGACATTCCATAGCTCTGGCAACTCATCCAGGCTGCTGGCACGGAGAAAGCTTCCGAATGGGGTCATTCGCTCCGAATCGGCCAGCAGAGTGCCGTCGGCATCTACCGCGTCGCGCATTGTCCGAAACTTCACCATCTCGAAAGGTTTGCCACCGCGCCCAGGGCGAACCTGCCTGAAAAGAACCGGCGAACCAAGCTTTTTGCGGATATTCCAGGCGACGATAGCCATCACTGGCGCCAGAAGTATAAGTGCGCACAATGAAGCGCTTATGTCTATGAACCGCTTGAACATTTATTGACCCGAATGTTGATTGGATGAGCACTAGGAACCAATGCCGAATATGCCTACGACTGAGTCTCTTCCCATCGAGTGGCCACAACGCTGCTTCTCGTACAAGGCACGTCGATTCACCATTTACAACCACCGATAGCGATAATCTAAGTGGTCATAGGCATCATATTCCCAAAAGCAAGCACAGTAATCGAAATCGGATTCCGCGAGCAGGATGCCGCGATAGCGACAAAAATCGAACCGATAACTCTCGACTTCAATATTACCGACAGAACCGCGAGTCAAACCAATTGCCGGACTCGTCAAGCCACTTCCTGCACCTTCGCCCAGACGATCGGAAGATGTCCACAAAAAAAAAGCGAGAAATTTTGACAACCATCATTTCCCGCGTCAAGCGGTGAATCCGGCCACCTCACCAGTCGACACTGTCCATGCTGGCCCGCTTCAGTCACCGATTTTCTTGATCCCTTGAATGCAGACACCCACCCGACCGTATCGATTATGCCGATGCCCCCCTCCATGCATGCGGCCTGAAAGGCCGACACCGACTCATGCCACTTGCCAGAACAGCTCTATCCAGTATCATCCCACACCATCAAAACCATGTTGCCTTACTGCTAGCGGCCACGCGCGGATCCTCCAAGATCTTGGAGCCCTGCCCGGCGATCGCCGGCACGCACATAGATGACAGTCAAGCAAGAAAAAACTCTTCCAATGCTCCATAGATCACAACATGATTTGCGATCCAGACCATTTCCAGATGGAAACCGGAACGTTGATAATTTTACGTAGTCGGCATAGGGAAATGAGATTGAAAATCTTGCTGAAAAAAATTCCTTGCGCTGTATTCAGCCAATGGCCCGAGTTTCCTGTTAAACATTTTGATTATCCCAATCCTTATTCATTACATCGGCCCCCAAGATTATGGATGTCCGTTGCAGGCACTGAGTGCAACACGGTTATTGAATTGAAACAGGTTGAACGTGCTACGGGCAGGGCGCTTTGGCTACGTACAATTTCAATTATGTATCCAATTAAGTCGCTTCTTTACGGCAGCGATGGTTGCCACCACGACACACCAGATCGAGTGGGACTGGCCACCTTTGTATTTAGAAAGATCCCCTACTACTTTATTCTGTGGCTGTTTTTGCGCAAATAGAGAAACAGAACGCCGCGCCCCTCCTGTGTCGTGGTCCCTGGTGACCACCCCCTACCGACAGGCGGCGCCAATCATTGGAGTTGCTCTCCTGCAAGTGTTCGCAACCGAGTTCATATCCATTTATGTCAGTCATGCCGACGGCGCTGAACCTTGGGTAAATACAAATCCGCCTACAGTCCAGGCGCGTTTTCCTATTTTGACGATCAGGAAAACAAGCAGGAAGCCCACAACCTTGGCTTCGAGATGCTGACCCAGGCCGGTATCGTGGGAGTGTTGTTGATTGGCGCCTTGTATCTATGGCTTCTGGTCACAGCGTATCGAGCCAGATACCCTTATTCGCTGGCAGTGCTGATCGTCCTGATGATTTTCTCCAGAGAGCACTTCATGCTCCGCCAGTTCGTATTCAATCTGTATATGATCATTTGCGCGCTAGCGGTCAAGAATGGCAGTTTCACTACCTCGCGCGAAAAGCCTCAGCCCAACTAATTTACAACGAGATTGCTCCATGTGCGGTATTGCTGGGTTCTGGCACCCTAACAGCCAAGGCAGGTACGACGGGCCAACAGTCCTCACCCGCATGACCAACGCCATTCTCCACCGCGGCCCCGATGACTCTGGCGCCTGGCACAACGGCGCCGGCTTGTTTCTTGGCCACCGTCGACTGGCGATTGTCGACCTGTCTTCAGCTGGGCACCAGCCAATGGCATCGCCAACCGGTCGCTATGTCATTGTCTTCAACGGTGAGATTTACAATTTCCAGGCACTGCGCAAGTCGCTCGATGCGGCACACCGGAGCCCACTGCCGTGGCGCGGCCACTCGGACACCGAGGTGATGCTGGCGGCATTCGAACATTGGGGCATCAAAGAAACCTTAAGCAGGCTGGTCGGTATGTTCGCGCTGGCGGTATGGGACCGCACTCGCGAAACCCTCACTCTTGCGCGTGACCGGATTGGTGAAAAACCACTCTATTACGGCCTGAAGAAAGGCGCGCTGCTCTTCGCCTCGGAGCTGCAGTCACTCGATGCGCACCCAAGCTTTGACGCGGAAGTTTCGCGCGACAGCCTCGCTCTGCTCCTGAAGTATGCGTACGTGCCATCGCCACATTCCATTTATGAAGGCATTCACAAATTGCCGCCCGGCACATGGATCGATCTCGATCGTGCCGCACTGGAGAGTGGCACCATTGGAGTGCCGCAGACCTATTGGGAGCTGCCTGTCGTACAACCCGGGAGCCGACCAGCGATTTCCGACGCAGAGGCGATCGACCAACTTGACGAGCTGATGCGCACAACAATCAGCGAGCAAATGATGGCCGATGTGCCCCTCGGCGCATTCCTGTCTGGAGGCATAGACTCAAGCCTGATCGTCGGCTTGATGCAATCGCTATCCTCCCAGCAGGTCAAGACCTTTACCATCGGCTTCGACAATCCTGGTTACAACGAGGCCGAGCACGCAAAAGCAGTGGCCCGTCATCTCGGCACCGACCACACCGAACTCTACGTTTCAGGCGACGACGCGCTGAACGTAATACCGAAATTACCCTACATCTACGGCGAACCATTCGCCGACTCATCACAGATCCCGACTTATCTCGTTTCTCAGTTGGCGCGCAGCCAGGTTACTGTGAGCCTGTCTGGCGATGCGGGTGATGAATTGTTCGGCGGATACAATCGCTATCAGTTCCTGCCTAATGTCTGGCGCAATCTCAGTCGTGTACCCGGACCTGCCCGCAGGCTGGCCGCGCGAATGATTGAGTGTGCCTCCCCAAGTCTCTGGGACTCCATCGCTAGCGGATTAACGCCGATTACCCCGACCAGTCTTCGCGTCAGACTACCTGGAGACAAGCTCCACAAACTCGCCAGCGTCATGCGACACGACTCTCCTGGCTTAATGTATGATCGCGTGGTTTCACAGTGGCCAAATGCGAGCGACGTAGTCATTGGCGCAAACCGTATGCCCAACGCGGCGTCCGTTGGGGACAGTGATTTCGCCTCCTGGATGATGCGCCAGGACACGCTGACCTACCTGCCTGACGACATACTGGCCAAAGTGGATCGCGCAGCAATGGCGGTCAGTCTGGAAACCCGCGTTCCGTTCCTGGACCATCGGATCGTCGAATTCGCGTCAGCATTGCCGATGTCGCTCAAAGTACGCAACGGCAGCACCAAGTGGATTCTGCGCCAGCTACTCTATCGCTACGTTCCACGAGAACTTATCGAGCGCCCTAAAATGGGCTTCGGTATCCCGTTACACGATTGGCTCCGCGGCCCATTGCGTGACTGGGCTGAGTCCTTGTTGGACCCACAAAGATTGGCAAGCGAAGGTTATTTCGCACCTGGCCCAATCCGGGCCATCTGGGAAAGACACCTTCGAGGACAGGAAAACAACCAGCATAAGCTTTGGCCTGTGCTGATGTTCCAAGCATGGCTCGATCGAAAACCAGCCATCTGAATAAAAGATTTCATTTATTAGAGGAAAATCCATGTATCTCAGAAAGATATCAGTGGTCGGGCTGGGCTATGTAGGCCTGCCTGTGGCAGTGGCATTTGGCAAACACGGGCCTGTAATCGGATTCGACATTAACGAAAGCCGCCTGCAGGAACTACGCGCGGGACAAGACCGCACAAATGAAATCACCCGCGAAGAGCTGTTGCAGACGCAGATTGAATTCACCAGCAAGACCGAAGTTCTTGCTCAGGCGGACTTCCATATCGTCGCCGTGCCCACGCCGATTGATGACGCCCACCAACCGGACCTGACCCCGGTACTCAAGGCCTCCGAAACGGTTGGTAAAGCGCTCAAGCAGGGCGATATTGTGGTGTATGAATCGACTGTTTACCCTGGTGTGACAGAGGACATCTGCGTGCCAATCCTCGAACGCGTATCGGGATTAAAATGCGGCATCGACTTCACTGTTGGTTACAGCCCGGAGCGCATTAACCCGGGTGATAAAGAGCACACGTTCACCAAGATCAAAAAGGTGGTATCCGGACAGGACGCCGCCACACTTGAAATCGTGGCAGACGTGTACAGCTCCGTGGTCACGGCCGGCGTTTACAAAGCTGCTTCCATCAAAGTAGCCGAAGCCGCCAAAGTAATCGAAAACACACAGCGCGATCTGAACATCGCCCTGATGAATGAGCTCGCACTGATCTTCGACCGTATGGACATCGACACTCTCGACGTCCTGGAAGCGGCAGGCACCAAGTGGAACTTCCTGAAATTCAAGCCAGGGCTGGTAGGCGGACATTGCATTGGCGTGGATCCTTACTATCTAACCCACAAGGCCGAGAAGCTTGGCTACATCCCCCAGGTAATTCTTGCTGGTCGTCGCATCAATGACAGCATGGGGGCTTTTATTGCCCAGCAAACGATCAAGCAAATGATCCATGCCGGCCATCCGATTGCTGGCGCCGTAGTCACCGTGCTTGGATTGACCTTCAAAGAGAACTGCCCTGATCTGCGCAACTCTCGCGTTATTGACATCATTCGTGAACTCGAGGACTTCGGTGTCAAGGTACAAGTCTTCGACCCAGAAGCCGAGGCTGCAGAAGCCCTGCACGAATATGGTGTCTCGCTGCTCAAGCTCGACGAACTCCAGCCTGCCGCTGCAGTTGTGATTGCCGTCGCACACGATGCTTATGCGCGCTGGACAAACGATGAATACCTGAAGCTAATGCACACCGCCCCGGTTGTCATCGATGTCAAAGGTATTTGCGACGGTCCTGCGCTGCAAAGTGCCGGAGCGCGTTTCTGGCGCCTTTAATGGAGAATCGCATGAATACTTACGAAACTTTGCGTCAAGAGCTAGTGGCTTCGCCGCGCACTTGGCTCGTTACTGGTGTGGCCGGCTTCATTGGTTCGAATTTGCTTGAGACGCTACTTCAGCTCAATCAGAACGTGATTGGTCTGGACAACTTCGAGACCGGCCACCAACGCAACCTTGACCTGGTGCAGCAGGCCGTTTCCGATACAGCCTGGGCACAATTCAAGTTTGTGCAAGGTGACATCCGTAAACTGGAAGACTGCCAACGCGCGCTGGCAGGAGGCGTTGACTACGTTCTTCACCAGGCAGCACTGGGCAGCGTACCCCGCTCGCTGGAAGACCCGATCCGCACCAACAGCACGAATATCGATGGCTTCCTGAACATGCTCGTTGCCAGCCGGGACGCTGGCGCCAAGCGCTTCGTCTATGCTGCATCAAGCTCTACGTACGGCGATCATCCCGGCCTGCCTAAGGTCGAGGATCGGATTGGTCGGCCACTCTCGCCTTATGCAGTCACCAAATATGTAAATGAGTTGTACGCAGACGTGTTTGCGCGCTGCTATGGACTGGGGACCATCGGACTGCGTTACTTCAACGTATTCGGCCCAAGACAGGATCCGGATGGTGCGTATGCAGCAGTTATTCCAAAATGGTTTGGCGCCCTGCTCCGCGACGAACCCATTCATATCAACGGAGACGGCGAAACCAGCCGTGACTTCTGCTACGTGGCCAATGCTGTGCAAGCCAATATCCTGGCGGCTACGACAAAAGAAACCGAAGCTGTGAACCAAGTGTTCAACGTGGCTGTAGGCGACCGCACCACATTGAACGACCTGTTTGCCCATATCCGTGAACTTGCCAGTGCAAAAAAGCCTGAGCTCAAGGATGTGAGCCCTGTGTACCGTGATTTTAGAGCTGCCGATGTGCGTCACTCCCAGGCGGATATCAGCAAGGCGCAATCCTTGCTCGGTTACGCACCAACACATCGTATCGCCGCGGGCCTGCAGGACTCTGCTACCTATTACACAACTCACGTAGGCAAGCATGTCTAAGATTGTCGTCATTGCCGGGCTCGCCGAATCGCTGATTCGTTTTCGCGGGGAACTTCTGGATGCGATGCGGGCTAATGGCCACGAAGTTACTGCCATAGCACCCGAAGATGATGATTCAGTGCGAACGCGACTTGCCGAAAAAGGGATTGCATACCATGTTGTGCCAATGGCACGTGCCGGGATGAATCCATTTGCCGATCTACACTACCTGCTGCGGCTCAGCCGGTGTCTGCGCGAAATAAAGCCCGACGTGGCGCTCGCCTATACAATCAAACCGGTGATCTACGGCTTGCCTGCGGCGCGCCTGGCGGGAGTCAAGCGGCGTTACGCGCTCATTACCGGCCTTGGTTATGCGTTTACCGAAGTCGATGCAAGCTTCAGTCGCCGCCTCTTGAATCGCGTCGCATCGGGCTTGTACCGGTTTGGACTGCTCTTTGCCAATGGTCTGTTTTTCCAGAACCCGGATGACCAGCAGCTCTTCAAAGACCAAGGACTTTTCAAGGCAGCCATTCCGGCCTGGATCGTCAATGGCTCTGGAGTCGACACTGATCGCTTCCCCGTAGCCCCCCTCCCGGCCCAGCCAATTTTTTTGTTTGTGGGCAGACTGCTACGCGATAAAGGCGTAATTGAGTATGTGGAGGCCGCTCGCGCACTGAAATCTACTCACCCGCAAGTGGTTTTCCATTTAGTCGGACCACTGGACTCAAACCCATCGGGCATTAATGCAAGTGTTGTTGCCGGCTGGGAAAAAGAAGGGATTGTCCAGTATCACGGTGCGGTCAGCGATGTGAAGCCTTACCTCGCTGCCTGTAGCGTATTTGTGCTGCCTTCATACCGTGAAGGCACACCACGCTCAGTGCTCGAAGCAATGTCCAGCGGGCGAGCAATCATCACTACCGATGCACCGGGATGTCGTGAAACGGTACAAGACGGGGTCAATGGCATACTTGTTAGGCCCGGCGACTCGACCGATCTGGCAAAAGCGATGGCCCGCCTGGCAGACTCAAGCGAGCTGCGCGAGCAGATGGGGCGTATAAGTCGCGAACTTGCGGAGCAAAAGTATGATGTACATCGAGTGAACGCTGCCATGATCGGAGCGATGGAGTTGGAGAACTGATAAATGGCCTGGTCCGGCGTCACGCTAGCATCCGACGCCGTCGCGCCTGCTCGAAGGTTATCGCGGCTACCTGATGACCGATGATGACGCTGGCTATAACGCCTTGAGCGCGTAATCCGGTGTCGAACATTTAGACTGGTGGGCACACGCACGACGCGGGTTCGTCGAACTGGCAGTTCAACGACACGCCCAAAGGCGCGATGGCCAGCGCTCAACTTAACAGTTTTGTCGAGACGGCTAAACCCAACGGCCATGAACCCTATGCGTGGCTGCGCCACGCACCTAAGCGCCTGCCATAGGCAACCTCGGTTGAAGATTACGAAGCCTTGCTTCCTTGGAACTGCTCGCTCGCATCGCCTCACTAAGCGTGCCGCGTATTTTAGAATAGGTGGGTTCATGGATCGCTTACAGTCGGACTCGTAACTGGAGGCCGATCGGTACCGTATTGGTAAACTCGGATCGATAGCAAAAGCTCTAAAAAGAGTGGCATAGTTAGACGGTGGACGCGACAATCACCCTGAAAAGCGCCGAGCTAACCCAACCAATAAAATGCATTTATCATTCGACCCTTGAGTTTAAACTATAAATACTCAAGGTACACTCAAGGTCTGACATGCCAGCAGAAACGGAACACGGAAACAATAGACTAATCCCTCTTGAAGCCTACCGAGGAATAGCTGCATTTATTGTGCTTATTCATCACTTTTTCTTGGGATTCTCCCCATACACAACAGGGCTGATGGAGAAAACAAGAAATAAAGACAGCCTAATAGGACAGCCCTTTTTTGCACTCTTTAACGGCACAGCGGCTGTCGCATTTTTCTTTACACTTTCCGGGTTTGTTTTGTGCTGGTCTTATTTCAATCATGAAAACCCACAAAAACTTTTTTTGGCGTTCATTAAAAGATTTCCGAGACTGGCCGCTACTGTAACGATCACCACTATCGCAAGTTATATTTTATTTAAACTTAACCTGTATTATTTTCATGAAGCCTCACAACTTAGTTCGAGCCTATGGCTTGAAGCGTTTGCTAATGGGTTGACTCCAGAGTTTGAACCAAGATTTCTCGACGCCCTAGCACAAGGAATTACAACCTTTTTCACAGGAGAAAACAACTACAACAGCAATCTCTGGACCATGAAACCAGAGTTCTTCGGCAGCATCTTTGTCTATATGCTTGCATGCTTTATCTCTTTAATACTCGGTTATCGCTTTTTAATTTACGCCTTGTTAGTCATTTCAATATCAGCACTATTCTACAACAACCTTATATTCCCATTTGTTGTTGGCACATTTGTTTCCTCGTATTTAGCCAAAAACAGGAAAGAAATCTCCTTCCGAGCTTCCATCGTACTCATCATCTTAGGACTCTATATGCTTGGGTATATGATTCCTGAGAAATCATATGCATGGGCTTCACTCACCCCAGAGGTTTTCAAGAAAAACACACAAACAATACTCCACACACTTGGCTCTGCCTGCATAATATTCGCCACCATGACCAATAAAAAATTGTTTCAGAGCCTGAACGGTAGATTTTTAAGATTCATTGGAAAAATCAGCTTCCCACTCTATCTTATCCATACTCTTATAATCTGCTCATTATCAAGCTACGCTTATCTTGCGCTGACAACTTACGGAACCAACCATCAACTAAGTCTAATAATCGTATTTATTATTACCGCCACTTCTTCAATTGCGCTAGCATTTCCTCTATCGATATTTGACGATTGGTGGGTTAAGCAGGTAAATTCAACAGCACGAAAAATCTTAACTGAGAGACAAGTAACATCTTGAGTTATATACCCCTAGTACTCACCCATCAATCACGGACCCAATAGACGAAGGATAGTAAAAACGAGGATTACTCGGCGTTTAGGGACCGGGGCATGAAGTCAGGTCGGGCAGTTCGTAGATGACTTCGATACGAAGGAGATCGGCCGGCAGCGGCTTGCGCTTGCCACGCCGTGGGGTCGGCGCAACGACGTCCTCTTCAGCGGAGTCATCGATGGGCTCTACGACGCTTTCTGCCTCATTGAACAGGACCAACTGCGGCGTTGCCTGATCAGCCGTTTGCTCGGACTTACGTCCGAACAGGCGCTGACACAGCAGCGCGTTTTCTTCTTCGAGAAAAGCGACTCTGGACTGCATCTTCGCAAACATTTTGTTTGAGCAATTCAGGATCATCGGGGAGGTTTTCGGGCATGGAAATCATGCCCTGGATTATACCGAATCAGGCTACGAATCGCGGTGTCAAAACCTGATGAGCGCGGTTGCGCCAGAGGTCGAAACCATCCGGTAGCCAGTACAGTTCCTGCACCGCCAGAACAATCACCTCGTCAGTAACATCGGGCGATGTCGCCTGCAACAACTAATGCTGACTCGAAACGTATGCAACGTTTGAATCGCCCCCCAGATCTCCAACTAATTAAGACCGGCTCGTTCATCTCAATCCCGCTCACGCTAAAAACCTTATTACGAAAAACTGAAAGCGTAAATATAAGTCCGCCTATAAGCTAGTCCTCCCCCCAACTACTCCGCCAAATATTTTATTCAGAGCCAATACCTGAACGTGCAAAGTATATTTATTTTCTACCGCTACCCGCCCCGCTCGGCCATAGTGTAGTCGCTGATCAGCATCGCCTAATAGCGTCTGCAAAGACGACTCCCACTCCGCTAAGCTATCGGCTAACAGCCCACATTGATTTCCGTCGACAATTTCGATATTCACGCCCACCGGAGAAGCAACTACGGGAACACTGGAAGCCATGTACTGAATCAGTTTATAGCCACACTTACCTTTCTCCCAGGGACCATCAACCAGCGGCATGATGCCTACATCTATTTGTCGTATGAAGTCGACCTCACTGTCCTCAGACCAAGGCCGTACCTCTACGGCAATCCCAGGTAGCTCGTTAACAATCTCGGGCGTGGCTCCCATCAGCAAGACGCGAGCTCCAAATTCATTGCACACCTTGAGAAGCGTCTGCCGGATCGCGACTACATATTTTTGTGTCGAAGGTGAACCTATCCAACCAATAATGAGCGATTGACCACTAGCATCCCGCTTGGCCAAATACCGGTTCTTGTCGACCACAGTGGGAACTACAACAACATTTTTGGCGCCTGCCGCAGTCGCACGACTGGCAAGGTAATTGTTTCCCGCAATCACGCATTGAGCGTTGCGCATTACGACATCGATTTTTCCGCCCAAAATTTTGCGAATCAGTGAATTAGAGGAAAGATCATAACTGTGAAATATTGCATCATCATAATCCACAACATAGGGCGGAGCAAAAGCCCTCAAAATTCTCTCTACTGTCGCCGGGAAATAAGGAAACACCTCCTTTTCTATCCAGATGACATCGTATTTACGAACGGTAAAAAGGGCAAAAAAACGCACCAGATAGCAATACACAGACCGAAGAACTGGACGCTTGCCCGAACTGTATAGGCTTTTAAGATAGGTATCATCAAACAAGCATTGAACGACTACTTCAACGCCGCCCTCTTCAAGAGAGGGTATATATTGAAGAAAGCGAAGACGACTACTCGCCCCTAATCTAGAATACTTTGACAATAATAAAACTTTCATACTTAACTATATCTCGCCTAAAAAGCATAAGGGCAAAGTGTATGGCGACCCGATTCACCGAGGCGCATGTAGCAATTATCCGGAATCAGTTCGATGTCCGCCCCTTGAAAATCCATCCAGGCAGCCAACTAATCAGTAACCCGTAGGCGATCCAGGTTTCCTTGATAGATGATAATGATCCACGCAAAATTGAAATCGCTGTACGCGATAGTGGCTCGAGCAACAACGTACTCAAAAGGATCGATGTCGCTCCCAAATATCCAAAATGTTTATACGAATAAATAATTTTGCTACGCTGCGAGTAAAACAGACGTCGTGCCTTGACTTGATCAGAGGTCCCCCCACCTTTATGGAAGGCTTGAATATTACTCAGGAATTCTATTCTCCAACCCTTGGCTTTAACTCTTCGTGATAGATCAAGGTCCTCCAAATATACGAAGAACCTTTCATCAAAACCCTGCAACTGCTCGAAAATCTCACGCCGGATGAGATAAAAGGCCCCAATCACATGATCAACAGAGCGATCACTTGCATGATCCCACTCCCTCATAAAATGACCGAGCTTGGGAATGAAGTGATCAAGGCCAACGGTGTGTGCAAGAAAGCCTGATACAGTTGGAAACCTGGTGCAGCTACGTGAAATTTCACCATGTTCGTCTTTCAACTGTACTCCGCAGACACCAACATCCTGGTTGTCTGAGCGTTCCATATAGTCTAGTACTGATTGTAGCGATGCCGGAAAGACGGCCGCGTCTGGGTTGAGAAAAAGAATATACTCCGCCGTTCCATGCCTTGCACCCAAGTTGCAAGCCTTTCCAAACCCAAGATTCCGACCGGCCTTGATTAACTCAACATCCGTCAAAGGTAGCAACAGTTTTTCCGAACCATCCGTTGAACCATTATCTACGACGATGATTCGCGCTAGATCGCTATCACCACCTTGACCTATTGAAGACACACACTGCAAAACTTGATCGCCAGAGTTCCAATTCACAATAACTACATCAATTTTATGACTCACTTTCAACACCCATGTCCTTTTCAGTGCAGCCAAAACTAACCAGCAAGGCTAAATACACCCAGAAGCTAGTAATATACTGCTGAGTAAAGTGCGGATCCTCAACCATCAACGCCATCATAATGATCAAGAATCCGAAGAACACCTTTCGGTCACGACGAAACACTGTACGCCCTACGAAAAAAAAGAAGCACAAAGAAACCAAAACCGCGGCGAGTGATTGTTCGATTAATGAGGTCATCCAAAAGTTGTGTGCAGATAGTTCAAAGTAAAAAAGTGATGAGTAATATCCGATTGGTTCAAAAGGGTGCTCTGTCAAATAATCAATTTTTTCTATAAGAGTTTGTAAGCGTCCATTTCCGGTTGCCAACACCTCAACATCCGTCCTAGACGACAAAAAAGCGTCAAACCCGGATAAATCCCAACCAACAAATATCACCATGTACGCAAAGAAAACACCAAGTACAAAACCTAAAATGGCACCAGCCACAAGAAGTTGGCGCACCCTGAAAACAACAAAAAACAACAAAAATAACAAAATCATATTTGATCTAGAAAACGTCAAACATATACCTACCGCAATCAGGCAAAACATCAAAAAATCAGATTTCCGACGTTCATCCAAAATTGTGTACGACACAGCTGAGAGCAGTAAAACCTGCGCAATTGTATTACTAGCCCCCCAAGGGAGGGACATGGCTCCCCCAACATATCGTTCAAGTATGACCTGTTGAATACCAAGCTCCATAGAACTTAAGAAAAAATTGACAATGAAATACACCGCCAGCGCCGCGCCAGAGCATATTAAAATCCTAGCAAGCGCCTGGACCGATAACAACTGGCGTAGCACACTGCAAATCAACCCTAAATAAATGACAAAACCAACCACGTTAAAGAAAGCCCTTACCGATGACTGAAACGGGTTAAAAGATAAAGCCGTCATCACCACAATCAATAATATTTGGATGAATGGAAAAATAAAAAAACTCCATTCCATTTCATCCCAATAGCGAATAATAACCGGCATGAACGTAAGCATTGAGGCGATAAAAAAAGGCGTACCGAAACTCAGCACCCCTCCATCCTCAGGGGATGTGCTAAAGCCCAACAAAATCATGCCAACTACGAAACACACGAGGTATTTTGAAAGCCCGATCTTCAACACACCTTCACCGCTTAAATTTAGTAAAACAGAAGAGACCTACCGCATCAAAAACAACCCGAAAGGTCCATGCTAATGCAGCCCCTACAACACCAAAATTCGTAATTAGTATATATAGGGCCCCTACAAACACAGGCAACTCAATCAGGTGCAAAATAGCGGTTTCTTTAGATCTGCCAGACGCATGCAAAAACGAATAATACATTGAACCAATAGAATTAAAAAATACGCCAACACAAAGAATCCTTCCCACCCAGGTCGATTCTTCCGAGACATATTGTCCGACCCAAAGATTCAAGATATAAGGCATCAAAAATGCAATGCTACCCATCACGCAGAACATGATGAGCGAAACCCTCACTAGCCATCGATTAAAATTATGATGCGCTTTATTTATATCTTCTTGCAGGAAACCAGCAATTACCGGGAATGCAACCGTAGTAATCGCCCCAACCAAAACCAGTGCCTGCACCGTTATTTCATAAGGAATCACATAAGCAGTTACCGCCGCAGCGGATATCAGCATCCCGACGAAAAAACGGTCGGCCTGTACTAAAAACGGGCTAACAACACTACTAACCGTGACCCAACCTCCAAACGTGAGGAGTTTATTGGCTTGCACTTTAGAAAATTTGCCTTTGTCATCCTCGCCATTTGGCAGGCATTGGTAAGCAAACTTCTTATACATAAACAATGCGACCGCTCGAGAAAGCACCAATGTTGCGATCAACCAATACAGCTGAGTAGTAATTTGCGCAACCAGAAATGGAGCACCAAAATTTGCCGCACCGAGAGCAACACGCAAGAAGCTAATATTTTTAAAATTAAGATAGGCCTCATTCACACCGCGATAAGTTGCACTGATTGCTTGCATTGGTATAGCTACTGCCAATAGCAGCAAAGAAATCAGAACCTCCATGGCACTAACAGTCTGCCGCGGTACGAAATTATACCCACCGAGACAGCTTCCCAATACGATCAGTATGAACCCTACAAGGCCTACAACCATCGTGATCCGGACTGCGGTGCTAATAACATCGGGGATTTCATTTTCGTTGTCCCTCCCTCTGAGGGATGCAAGTCTTTGTGTAACTGCACGACCAACCCCTAGATCAAGCGCCCCGGCGTAGCCAATTAACCCCCAAGCAAGCGCCAGAAAACCAAAGCGCTCAGTGCCTATTACCGAAATCAAGCTTGGAACAGTCAGAGCAGCTATAAGCAGAGGCAAGCTGAGGCCTAGCAGGTTCCAAATTATATTTTTATAGTGCACTGCAACCTCGTGTGGACACATTACGCAACGAGCCCATAGCTATGCTAAGTATTATCAATTCAGCACGCTTGGATAAAAAAACATGAACCAAGTACACTCGGCCACTACTCAAATAGTAAATATTTTACGGATCTATTCAGCATCAACTCATGAGTGACAAATACCAAGCCATTGATTTATCAACCCCTGCATAAATGTCAACATCATGATTATACCCTAGCATTGATTTTCTCAAAAAATTACAAATGAATAGCGAGACATATGGGAGTTGATGAAGCTATTAGTAGTCCGCTCAGTGCTTCCGCTCCCAAAAACACTCGGTCCGCCTCCCTCACAGCGATGTAGAGGCTGATCGATGCGCTCATGCAACCAACGCATGCGCAGCAAAAGGTGTATGCCGGTATTCTGAGATACTTTTCTCAAATCGCTTGTTGCAAGGGCGTCATAGCTAATATTCATTACGACGAAGTATTCCTATCTCAGCTGTGCATTGCTCAGCATGGCACTGGCGATCTCAAGGAGCAAGTGCGACCGTCAGCAACTACTCTGAGCTTGCTAACGAAACTGAACGCGATCCCGCTTCCGCTTCCGAAAAATCGTGATCAATGGTCGCCTCAATGAGCCAAGTCTACCGGAAAAAGCGCAATTTCCACCACCAAGGGATTAGCCAGAATCAAGCCCCCTCGCCGCCGAAACAGTGGCTTCGCCCCTGCATCGCCTATGTGAGAGCCTGAAACTACACTTGAGCAACACTCATTAGCGATGTTTCTCCCAGGTAGCTAGACGGAGTGCAGGGCTTGGTCTTACCGATCTATTTTGTTTCAATCTTGTTGGTCGCGAAAATGAAGATAATCCACCAGCACCTAAACTGGAGTTTTCTCGCGCTGTATCTGGTGGGGTCTGGTGTTGAGCAAATCAGCTAGCTCATCCAGAGTTGCCTACATTACCAGAGAGAGTTCAGTGCTTTTTTGAGTTGCTTAGAAAACAAACCATTCGTATTTTTATTGCAGCCAGATTACACAAGGTGAGTGTGGGGTTAGTGAAAAAATCTTCATATCTGTTCCCGCTGTGCTTTTCCGCATCGCGGGCCATTTCGCTGAATTGATCAAGCATCATGGTTTTTAAGATCGAGGGCGCCATCCAAGATATCCCTCCTGACAATGGCTTGCGCCGCCGCCTCGGCAGCGGGGACTTCGCGTTTGACGAGAATTACATAGCGGCTCGTACATTCGACCATTTTTGCAACTGCTTAGCGATTATTGGCCCTCATAACGCTTGCCGTCAGCCTGACGAAAATAGCTAATCAGATAACGCTTCAGATCTCGGCGTGGTTGGGCATAGATAGCGAGGTCGTTCCTTTCTTGAATCACACGTCGCTCGGGTTGGCCGGGTTAGAGGCTACTTAGCTCGCGGGGATTTGTTGCGGTGACTAGCCAACACGAAGCATCTCGACGATCACCTGACACAGCTCAGGTCTGAAACAAACACTTCTGAAAGCGAGATACATGCCGAAGCCCTGCTTGCGGCTCGGATGGCGTCATAGTCAGGCTACCGCGAATTGCGCCTGATCTCACGACTAAGGGTGCGGGGATGTCAGCTTAGGAAGTAGCAACAGCTTGCAGCGTGAGTCGTTGAAAGAGCATCACCAGAATGGTGATGCTCTCCTCGGTATTACATTGACTTGGACCGGAGGCGATTCGCGATACACTAGAATCGCCGCCATTAACCCAAAAATGTCTTTCTCGAATTCCTAAACCGAGCGTAGTTCACGACTGCGACGGTATAGGGTTCTGAATATGGCTACAAATATACCAATAACTCCGCCCAGCAGTATTGCCACCGCCAAAATCAATGTTTTCTTCGGTTTGATTGGCTTATCTGGGGTCTCAATCGGTCCATCTACACGGAAAACCACCACATCATTCGGACTTACAGACAAATCCTTGTAGAAGGAATACCTCACCTGCAAAGCCCGAAGACTTTTAATGAAAGGGTCGTTTAACTTTCGCTCTTCAAGGTTTTTGATTTCAGCCTGGAGCGCCTTGGTACCACGAATATAAGTCATCTCGCCATCCACATTGGCCGACACTTCGCTCGACAACCCCCCCTTTATGATTGGAGGCTTTTCCAAACCAATAGCCTCGGCAATTCGCAGAGCCTCGCGCAACCGTGTAATGAGATCCTCGCGAACTTTTTCACCACTTTCTCGCAGCGCATTTATCTGTTGCGCAAGATTTCGCGCACGTACTTCAGCTTCTCTATTGACACTCCCGACCACTTCCCCGACAGCTAGCACCCTGGCCTTTTCCACATAAGCCTTTACCCACTCTACAGCCTTGGCCGGATCAGTGCTTTGCATCGCCAACGAAAAACGATCCGGAGAACTTTTATCAGTAAGCGCTATAGTCAGATCTTTGGAGAAACGGTCATAAAGACCATCCTGAGAATCGGTGCGTTCTGCTTCATTAAGGGACGGGAGATAGTACTCTTCAAAAAAATCCCGACGCAGTGATTCAGCTCGAAGATTACGCAAGAAAACCTCATATACGTATTTCACGCTGTAAGGTTCCAGTTCCGACTCTCTCGTTCGCCCATAGTTTAAATCGGCAATATCTTTCTGTGTCGGGGGAACGACAAAAACTTTAGCCTCATATACAGGTTTGGCAAGAAAAGCATAAACTCCACCAACTAAGGCAAATAACATAACGATGGCTAATATCAGCCACTTTTGTAGCCATAACCCCTGAATGACCTCGATCAGGTCAATTTCATCGTTAGGCCTAGCCTCAGCTCGGTTGTTGCGCATTTATCACGGTATCCTTCTTAGATTCCAACCACTCTTTTTTGTCGGGAGTAGTCCAATAATTAGCTTGCAGGCCTTCCTGGTGATCTTCCAGACTGCTAGCATCCCGCGCAGAAGACCAGTTATCCCCCAACAGCGCCATGAGCAAATAAATCGAAATTGGTAACTGCCTCCCTAAGGAAGATCTGAAATACCAACCGATCTTTAACCCCTGTTCCAGACTCAAAAATGTTTAATCGGTAGACATTCAGGCCTTTTCTGTTATTAACAGACGATTTTCCTTCTAATCGCGCCGTTTCAGCGCGATTAGCCCGCATTACACACACCTTTTCGCATCATCCACAGATACATGCATTACTAGTATGCCAATCCTGTCTAAAAAGCGCTCGAAGGTTGCTGTCCCAAAAGGTTACGCAATCGTCTTACTGCGAAGGCGATTCCAGTAGCTTTTCCAAGTACTGACCGTAGCCTGTCTTTTTGAGCGCTTTGGCTTGAACGCCTAGCTGCTCGGCAGTGATCCAACCATTGTTGTAGGCAATCTCTTCCAGACAAGCCACTTTCAGACCTTGGCGCTGTTCGATGGTGTGCACAAAGTGACTGGCTTCCAGCAGCGAATCATGGGTTCCGGTATCGAGCCAGGCGAAACCACGGCCCAGCATTTCGACATTGAGCGTCTTGCGCTCCAAGTACACACGGTTAACGTCGGTGATTTCCAGCTCGCCACGCTCGGACGGCTTGATGCTCTTAGCGATCTCAACAACATCGTTGTCGTAGAAGTACAGGCCGGTTACTGCATAGTTGGATTTTGGCTTCAGCGGTTTCTCTTCAATGCTAAGTGCGCGACCGGTTTTGTCAAACTCGACAACACCGAAGCGTTCCGGATCGGAGACGTGGTAGCCGAATACGGTAGCGCCATGTTGTTGAGAGCTGGCTGAGCGCAGGTTGTCCGAGAAATGCTGACCGTAAAAGATGTTGTCGCCCAGGATCAGGCAGCAAGGGTCTTCGCCGATGAACTCTTCGCCAATGATAAAGGCTTGTGCCAGACCATCCGGACTAGGTTGTTCGGCATAGGTCAGTTTGATGCCGTACAGGCTGCCATCACCCAGCAACTTACGGAAACATGGCAAGTCTTCAGGCGTGGAGATAATCAGGACTTCACGCATGCCCGCAAGCATCAGCACCGACAGCGGATAGAAGATCATCGGCTTGTCGTAGATCGGCAGCATCTGTTTGGACACGCCAAGGGTCAACGGATGCAGACGCGTACCCGAGCCGCCAGCGAGGATGATGCCTTTACGATTTGTCGTGCTCATTTATTCAGAACTTCCCTAAGCATTCGGGTTACACCACTTTGCCAATCCGGCAAGTGTAGAGAAAAGTTGTCACGCAGCTTCTGAGTATTCAAACGTGAATTCAGAGGGCGGCGCGCAGGTGTTGGATAAGCCGTCGTTTCAATCGGATTGATCGCCGATACGGCGAGCTGCTCCCCGTTGTCTTGGGCGAAACCGATCACATGGCTAGCATAGCCGTGCCAGGACACTTCGCCACTGGCCGCCAAGTGATACAAGCCAGACAGCTCGGGACGTTGCAGAACTTGCTGAATGGCCAACGCGGTCACGTCGGCAATCAGGTCTGCCCCCGTCGGGACTCCGATCTGGTCGGCGATGACGCTCAAGGTTTCGCGATCCTTGGCCAAACGCAGCATAGTCTTGGCGAAGTTGTTGCCGCGAGCGCCATAGACCCAACTGGTGCGAAAGATCAGATGCTTGCAACCCGACGCAGTAATCGCCTGTTCACCGGCCAGTTTACTGGCGCCGTAGTGATTCACCGGGGCGACTGCATCCGACTCTTGCCACGGAGCAGAACCCTGGCCGCTGAAGACATAGTCGGTCGAGTAGTGAATCAGCCAAGCACCCAGGGTCGTGGCCTCTTCGGCCATGACCTGGCTTGCCTGACCGTTCACACGGTCGGCCAACTCGGTCTCGGACTCGGCTTTATCGACAGCGGTGTAGGCCGCGGCGTTGACGATGATGTCGGGTTTGACCTGACGAATCGTCGCGCGCAAGGCGTCGAGATCAGACAGATCACCACACAATCCATCGACCGCATGGCGATCCAGCGCGATCAACTCACCCAGTGGTGCGAGGGAGCGCTGCAGCTCCCAGCCTACCTGGCCGTTTTTTCCTAGCAGAAGAATTTTCATGCTTTGTTCGAACGATCTGCGTAGTTCTGATCGATCCACTGCTGGTAGCTACCGCTCTTTACGTGAGCGACCCATTCAGTGTTGTTGAGGTACCACTCGACCGTTTTGCGAATGCCGGTTTCAAAGGTTTCTTCCGGCGTCCAACCCAGCTCACGCTGAATTTTGCCGGCATCGATTGCGTAACGCTGATCGTGACCCGGGCGGTCCTGAACGTAAGTGATCAGACTGGCATGTGGACGGTAAGCAGAATCGGGACGCAGTTCGTCGAGCAGTGCGCACAGGGTATGCACCACTTCGATGTTTTGTTTTTCGTTATGACCACCGATGTTGTACGTCTCGCCGATAACACCTTCGGTCACGACTTTGTACAGTGCGCGGGCGTGATCTTCGACGTAGAGCCAATCACGGACCTGATTACCTTTGCCATAGACCGGCAGCGGTTTGCCTTCCAGTGCATTGAGAATGATCAGCGGGATCAACTTCTCAGGGAAATGGCATGGGCCGTAGTTGTTCGAGCAGTTGGTGACCAGGGTCGGCAAGCCGTAAGTACGGCTCCAGGCGCGAACCAAGTGATCGGAACTGGCCTTGCTGGCGGAGTATGGCGAGCTTGGCTGATACGGCGTGGTTTCGATGAAGAGGTCTTCCGGACCTTCGAGGTCTCCGTAAACTTCGTCAGTCGAAATATGGTGAAAGCGGAAGTTGGCTTTCCGCGCTTCATCCAGCGTAGCCCAATAGTGGCGCGCAGCTTCCAACAGGGTGTAAGTGCCAATGATGTTGGTCTGGATGAACTCAGACGGACCAGAGATCGAGCGATCAACATGGGACTCCGCGGCCAGGTGCATGATTGCATCCGGTTGGTGTTCACGCAGGACGCGGTCGACCTGATCACGGTCGCAGATGTCGACGCGCTCGAACACGTAACGCGAGTTCTGGCTAACTTCGGCCAATGACTCAAGGTTACCGGCGTAAGTAAGCTTATCGACGTTAACGACAGCGTCGGTAGTGTTGGAGATGATATGACGAATGACTGCCGAGCCGATAAACCCGGCGCCGCCGCGGTTACTAGAATTTTCACGCGAAACCATACCCTTGAGTTACTGACAGGACCGCCAACCGAGCACTGTCTAATCCATGAATGCAGAAGCCATCAAGGTTGCTGAGGCCTCTGACAGAGTCAGTTTGAACCGACGTGGGCATATGCCATTATCGGACAAGCGCAGCATTTTACAGCTTAATGACGGTTTTACTAATGGATATAGACAAGCAGTGGCTAAAGTTTAGTGCGCCTTCCGCGTCATGTCGCAATCAGACAAGGCGCTTGCGTGAAACTCTGGACGTACGCCCCAGGAACCAGCCAAGAATCGGTCCGATCACCATCCCGATCAGCAACGCAATAACCATGACCAGTGATATCGGCAGTTGCGGCCCCGCCCAACCCAGGAACAACAGGGAAACCGATTGCTGATTCTCGAGAACGAACGCCAGGATCGCCAAAATCAGCAACAGGACGAATACGGCAAGCAGTACGCGCTTGAGGTTACGCATGAGCGGTTCCTTGAATAACGGAGGCCGTCAAAGCACTTCCTCCTCATCCTCGTTCACCCGATCGCGCAATTCTTTGCCTGGCTTGAAATGCGGCACGAACTTGCCGTCGAGACTGACGGACTGACCGGTTTTTGGATTGCGACCTACGCGCGGTGCGCGGTAGTGCAGGGAGAAGCTGCCAAACCCACGGATCTCGATGCGATCACCGGTGGCCAGACATTGGGACATTTGTTCGAGCATGGTCTTGATGGCCAGCTCCACATCCTTGGATGAGAGCAGCCCTTGATGGGTGACAATTCGTTCGATCAACTCCGACTTCGTCATATTTTTCCCTTCTTTTTCAAGCAGCTAGATCAGCGCTTCAAAGGTTTTAGCACGCCCGGATGAATTTGAACAGCCCGAGTTTTGACATATCTTTACCCACAAAGAGATGCTCGATTTCAGAGCACTGGAACGCTGATCATGCCCTTTCGGACTCACCTGCAGATAACCAGCATGGTGCGTGTCAGATAGCCCGCAGGATTGAAGCCAAAGGGATACTCATCCTCATCTTTGGCATCATCGGACCGGGCTACAACTTTATAGCCCGCCGCCTTGCACTCCTTGCTAGCTCGCTTGCGACACTTCTCCCACCCCGACCCCAGCCCTGAACAATCGATCTCGATGCCACTGACCCCACGCACTGCATGAGTCTTGGCATTAGTGGTACAGCCCGCCAATGTCAGTACTGCTATTACGACAATGAGCTTGTTCATTCACTTCCTTAGGCAGGACACGCCGCCTGACGGTCGCTCGCTTCAAGCTAAAGACTAGCCGTAAATAAACGATTGATCCGATTAAAGAAAGAGACAACTTGTCAGCAGGATTGGTTTCACGACAAACAATCGCAGCGCCGCGAAATCATCAAAATCACCAAATCGCAGGCACAAAAAAGGGCGACCGAAGTCGCCCTTTTTCTATGGTCTGACAGAACTTAGTTCTGTTTTTCCATTTGTGCACGCAACAGGTCGCCCAGAGTGGTAGGACCAGCAGCGATGTCAGCAGCAGGCTTGTCTTTCAAGCTCTGGATTGCTTCTTTCTCTTCAGCATCGTCTTTCGACTTGATGGAGAGCTGGATTACACGGCTCTTGCGGTCAACGCTGATGATCTTGGCTTCTACTTCCTGGCCTTCTTTCAGAACGTTGCGCGCGTCTTCAACGCGGTCACGGCTGATTTCGGAGGCTTTCAGAGTCGCTTCGATATCGTCGGCCAGAGTGATGATGGCGCCTTTAGCGTCAACTTCTTTCACGATGCCTTTAACGATTGCGCCTTTGTCGTTCTCTTGAACGTACTCGGAGAACGGATCGCTTTCCAGTTGCTTGATACCCAGGGAGATACGCTCGCGCTCTGGGTCAACCGACAGGATAACGGTGTCCAGCTCGTCGCCCTTCTTGAAGCGGCGAACGGCTTCTTCGCCCACTTCGTTCCAGGAGATGTCGGACAGGTGAACCAGACCGTCGATGCCGCCGTCCAGACCAATGAAGATACCGAAATCGGTGATCGACTTGATGGTGCCGGAGATTTTATCGCCCTTGTTGAACTGGCCAGAGAAATCTTCCCATGGGTTAGATTTGCACTGCTTGATGCCGAGGGAGATACGACGACGCTCTTCGTCGATGTCCAGAACCATAACTTCCACTTCGTCGCCGACTTGTACGACTTTCGAAGGGTGGATGTTCTTGTTGGTCCAGTCCATTTCGGAAACGTGTACCAAGCCTTCAACGCCTTCTTCCAGCTCAGCGAAGCAGCCGTAGTCGGTCAGGTTGGTTACACGAGCGGTAACGCGAGTGCTTTCTGGGTAACGGGCTTTGATAGCAACCCATGGATCTTCGCCCAGTTGCTTGAGGCCCAGGGAAACACGATTGCGTTCGCGATCGTACTTCAGAACCTTGACATCGATCTCGTCGCCAACGTTGACGATTTCGGAAGGATGCTTGATACGCTTCCAAGCCATGTCGGTAATGTGCAGCAGGCCATCGACGCCACCCAGATCGACGAATGCGCCGTAATCGGTGAGGTTTTTGACGATACCTTTGACTTGTTGACCTTCCTGCAGGGATTCCAGCAGAGCTTCACGCTCAGCGGAGTTCTCGGCTTCGAGGACGCTACGACGGGAAACGACAACGTTGTTGCGTTTCTGGTCAAGCTTGATGACCTTGAATTCCAGCTCTTTGCCTTCCAGGTGCGTGGTGTCGCGCACAGGACGGACGTCAACCAGAGAACCTGGCAGGAACGCACGGATGCCGTTAACGTCGACAGTGAAGCCGCCTTTAACCTTACCGTTGATAACGCCCTTGACCACTTCTTCGGCTGCGAAGGCTGCTTCCAGAACAATCCAGCATTCAGCGCGCTTGGCTTTTTCACGGGACAGCTTGGTTTCACCAAAGCCGTCTTCAACCGAGTCCAGAGCAACGTGAACTTCGTCACCGACGTTGATAGTCAGTTCGCCAGCGTCGTTGTAGAACTGCTCAAGCGGGATGAGTGCTTCAGACTTCAGGCCAGCGTGAACGGTTACCCAGCGAGCTTGGTAATCGATATCAACGATAACACCGGTGATGATGGAGCCTGCCTGAAGGTTCAGGGTTTTTAGGCTTTCTTCAAAGAGTTCCGCAAAGCTTTCGCTCATTTTAATTCCTGTTGAATAAGGGCGAAGGATACGCCCATCTCCACGTCCCAGACGACGTGGGTTATGTTCATTAGAAGAAACACCGCAAGACTATGACTGGTCCCCTACGGAGTTTCTTGGTCACCCGGCGATATCGCGAATGGCGATCTCGCTCATGATGCGTTCCAGCACCTGTTCGATGGATAATTCCGTGGAATCCAGCTGTATGGCGTCAGCCGCCGGTTTGAGCGGGGCTACCGCTCGCTGGGTGTCACGCTCATCGCGGACACGTATCTCATCTAGCAGACTCGACAGACTAACACCATCGACTTTGCCCTTCAACTGCAAGTATCGACGGCGCGCACGCTCCTCGGCACTGGCAGTGAGGAATATCTTCAGCGGTGCATCGGGGAAAACCACCGTGCCCATGTCGCGACCATCGGCCACCAGACCTGGAGCCTCCTGAAACGCCCGCTGGCGCTGGAGCAGCGCATCACGCACGGCCGGCAGAGCAGCGACCTGGGAAGCCCAGGCGCCGACTTGTTCGTTGCGCAAATCATCAGTGACATCGTCACCTTCGAGAATGATCCGCTGTGGATGACCTTCGGTCGCGCCGACGAACTGCACGTCCAGATGAGCGGCCAACAGCTTCAGCGATTCTTCATTGGTCAGATCGACGCCATGGTTACGCGCGGCGAATGCCAGCAGACGGTACAGCGCACCGGAATCCAGCAGACACCAGCCCAGGCGCTTGGCCAGAATCCCGGCAATAGTGCCTTTGCCCGAACCGCTAGGCCCGTCGATGGTGATGACCGGTGGCTTGATAATCACGACTGAGCCTCTTGTGCAACACGGATACCGACCTGCGCGCACAGCGCGAGGAAGTTCGGGAACGACGTCGCGACGTTGGCGCAATCATGGATGCGGATCGGTGCAGTGGCGCGCAGCGAAGCCACACTGAAGGCCATGGCAATCCGGTGATCGCCGTGACCGTGCACTTCGCCGCCGCCGATCTGGCCGCCGTCGATGATGATCCCGTCCGGGGTCGGCTCGCACTTGACGCCAAGCGCCAGCAAGCCATCCGCCATGACCTGAATCCGGTCCGACTCTTTAACCCGCAGCTCTTCGGCGCCGCGCAGGATGGTGCGCCCTTCGGCACAGGCGGCGGCCACGAACAGCACCGGGAATTCATCGATGGCCAGCGGAACCAGCGCTTCGGGAATCTCGATACCTTTGAGTTTAGCTGCACGTACGCGCAGATCTGCAACCGGCTCACCGCCGACTTCACGCTGGTTTTCCAGGGTGATGTCAGCGCCCATCAGACGCAGAATATCGATCACACCGGTACGGGTCGGATTGATGCCGACGTGTTCAAGCACCAGCTCCGAACCTTCGGCGATCGACGCGGCCACCAGGAAGAACGCGGAAGACGAGATGTCGCCCGGCACTTCAATGTGGGTCGCGGTCAGCTTGTGGCCGGACTCGACCGACGCGGTCGCACCGTTGACGGTGACCGGGTAGCCGAAGCCACGCAGCATGCGCTCGGTGTGGTCGCGGGTTGGAGCCGGCTCGGTGACGGTGGTTTTGCCTTCGGCGTACAAACCCGCCAGCAGCAGGCAGGATTTAACCTGGGCACTGGCCATCGGCATGGTGTAGGTCAGGCCTTTGAGCTTGTTGCCGCCGCGAATGGTCATCGGCGGACGACCTTCAGCAGCGGTCTCGATCACAGCGCCCATTTCACGCAGCGGATTGGCCACGCGATTCATCGGACGCTTGGACAGCGAAGCATCGCCCGTCAGCGTGCTGTCGAAGTTCTGCGCAGCCAACAGGCCAGACAGCAGACGCATCGAGGTGCCGGAGTTGCCCAGATAGATCGGGCCCGGCGCTGGCTTCAGGCCATGCAGGCCGACGCCGTGAATGGTCACGCGACCGTGGTGCGGACCTTCGATCACGACGCCCATGTCGCGGAAGGCTTGCAAGGTTGCCAGGGCGTCTTCGCCCTCGAGGAAACCTTCCACTTCGGTAACGCCTTCAGCCAGGGAGCCGAGCATGATCGAACGGTGGGAAATCGATTTGTCGCCCGGTACTCGAATCCGCCCAGTCAGGCGGCCACCAGGTTGTGCCAGGAAAATCAGGTCGTTGGAATTCATAGCGTCCACATAAGCCCGGCGGGCCAGGATTTTACTGAAATGTTCGCGGGCAACCCGGGCGCGAGTGAACACGCCCAACAATTGGTGCCCATCCCCTGCATCGACCGCGTCGCGCAAGGCGTCGAGGTCGCTGCGAAATGTATCGAGTGTGCGCAGGACAGCTTCGCGGTTGGCGAGGAAGATGTCGTGCCACATGACCGGGTCACTCCCCGCGATTCTTGTGAAATCGCGGAAACCGCCGGCAGCGTAACGGAAGATCTCAAGGTTTTCATTGCGCTTGGCCAACGAATCGACCAAACCGAACGCCAACAAGTGCGGCAAATGGCTGGTTGCTGCCAACACTTCGTCGTGACGTTCGACCTGCATGTGCTCGACATCGGCGCCCAATTCGCGCCACAAACGGTCGACCACTGCCAGGGCTGCCGGATCGGTTTGATCCAGCGGTGTCAGAATCACTTTATGGCGACGGAACAGCTCTGAGTTAGAGGCTTCCACCCCGCTCTGCTCGGAACCGGCAATCGGGTGACCCGGCACGAAACGCGACGGCATGCCGCCAAACGCTTCGGTTGCCGCCCGCACCACATTGCCTTTGGCGCTGCCGACGTCGGTCAGAATCGCTTGGCCCAGGTCCATGCCGGCCAAGCGGCCGAGCATTTTTTCCATGGCAAGGATCGGCACGGCCAGCTGAATCACGTCAGCGCCCTGGCAAGCAGCCACCAGGTCTTCTTCGCAGCGATCCACCACACCCAACTCAACCGCCAGTTTGCGCGACTGCGGGTCGAGGTCGACCCCGACCACTTCGCGGCACAGACCGCTTTCACGCAAACCCTTGGCAAACGAACCGCCGATCAACCCCAGACCGACCACCACCAGGCGACCGATCATAGGTTCAGCAGATTGCAGTGCAGTGACATCAACCACGAGCCAGAACCTTGGTCAGCGCTTCGAGGAAGCGGCTGTTTTCCGCCGGCAGACCGATGGTGATGCGCAAGTGGTTCGGCATGCCGTAATTGGCCACCGGACGCACGATTACGCCTTCGCGCAGCAAACCCTGGAAGACCGGCGCCGCAACACGACCCAGATCGACACAGATGAAGTTGCCCTTGGACGGAATCCAGCTCAACCCCAGCTCACGGAAACCCGCTTCAAGCTGCTGCATGCCGGATTCGTTCAGGCGACGGCTTTCGGCCAAGTACTCGGCGTCTTGCAGCGCAGCGCACGCAGCGGCCAGGGCCAGGCTGTTGACGTTGAACGGCTGACGCACGCGGTTCAGCACATCCGCAACCACCGCCGTGGACAAGCCATAGCCGACCCGCAACGCCGCCAGACCATAAGCCTTGGAGAACGTGCGCGAAACCAGCAGGTTCGGGTAAGCCGCCAGGAAATCCAGACCATCCGGCAAGTCGCTGCCTTCGGCGTATTCGATGTAGGCCTCGTCCAGCACCACCAGCACGTGTTCTGGCACGTCCTGCAGGAATTCGTCCAGTGCTTCGGCGCCGAACCAGGTCCCGGTCGGGTTGTTCGGGTTGGCGATGAAGACCACACGGGTATCGGCATCGATCGCGGCCAGCATGGCCGGCAGATCATGACCCCAGTCTTTGGCCGGGATCACTTTGGCCGTAGCGCCGACGGCTTGCGTGACGATCGGATAGACCGCAAACGCGTGTTCGCTGAACACCGCATTCAGGCCCGGCGCCAGATAGGCACGGGCGACCAGCTCCAGAATGTCGTTGGAACCGTTGCCCAGCGTCACCTGATTGAGCTCGACGCGGCACTGATCGGCCAGCAAGGTCTTGAGCGAAAAACCGTTACCGTCCGGATAACGGGTCAGTTCGGCCAATTCTTCGCGAATCGCCGCCAGCGCCTTGGGACTGGCGCCCAACGGGTTTTCGTTGCTGGCCAGTTTGACGATGCTGGCCGGATCGATGTTCAGCTCGCGCGCCAGTTCGTCCACGGGTTTGCCCGGAACGTAAGGCGAAAGTTGTTGCACGCCCGGCTGTGCCAGAGCGAGGAAGTCACCACTCATTTGCTACCGCCCTTAGAGAACTGCTTTCGGGTAGGAACCCAGCACTTTGAGTGCCACTGCTTCCTGACTGATCTTTTCCAGCACACCCTTGATCAACGGATCACGGTGGTGGCCGACGAAGTCGATGAAGAACACGTAGGTCCATTTACCGCTGCGCGAAGGACGCGTCTCGATTCGCGTCAGGTCGATGCCGTTGTCGTGGAACGGCACCAGCAACTCGTGAAGTGCGCCGGGCTTGTTGCTCATGGAGACGATGATCGACGTCTTGTCGTCGCCGGTCGGCGGCACTTCCTGGCTGCCGATCATAAGGAATCGCGTGGAGTTATCCGGGCGATCCTCGATTTTCTCGGCCAGACGGGTCAGCCCGTACAAGCCTGCCGCCATGTCGCCGGCAATCGCCGCCGAGTTCCACTCACCCTTGACCCGCTTGGCCGCTTCGGCGTTGCTGGACACCGCCACGCGCTCGACATTCGGGTAATGGGCGTCCAGCCACTTGCGGCACTGGGCCAGGGACTGGGCGTGGGAATAGATACGGCTGATGCTATCGGTCTTGGTGTTTTCCCCGACCAACAGGTGGTGGTGAATCCGCAACTCGACTTCGCCACAGATCACCATGTCGTGTTCGAGGAAGCTGTCGAGGGTGTGGTTGACCGCGCCCTCGGTGGAGTTTTCCACCGGGACCACGCCAAAGTTCACCGCACCGGCCGCCACTTCACGGAACACTTCGTCGATCGCTGCCATCGGCTTGCTGATCACGGCGTGACCGAAGTGCTTCATCGCGGCGGCCTGGGTGAAGGTGCCTTCAGGGCCGAGGTACGCCACTTTCAACGGCTGCTCGAGGGCCAGGCACGAGGACATGATTTCGCGGAACAGCCGCGCCATCTCTTCGTTGCCCAGCGGCCCCTTGTTGCGCTCCATGACACGCTTGAGCACCTGAGCCTCACGCTCAGGACGATAGAACACCGGCACTTCGCCTTCGGCCAGCGAGGCCATCTTTACTCGCGCAACTTCCTGGGCGCAGCGTGCGCGCTCACTGATCAGCTCCAGGACTTTCTCGTCCAGGGCATCAATGCGCAGGCGCAGTGCCTTGAGTTCTTGCTCAGACATTAGCCGTGTTCCTTCTCGAACTCTGCCATGTACGAAATCAGTGCGTTGACCGCAACGATGTCGACGGCGTTATAGATGGAGGCACGCATGCCACCCACGGAACGGTGACCCTTGAGGTTCAACAGGCCACGCTCGTCGGCACCGGCCAGGAATGGCTTGTCGAGACGGTCGTCAGCCAGGCGGAACGGCACGTTCATCCACGAGCGATCCGACTTGTTGATCGGGTTGCTGTACAAGCCGCTGGCGTCGATGAAGTCGTACAGCGTGCGCTGTTTCACTTCGTTGAGCTTGCCGATGGCTTCAACACCACCCTGCTCTTTCAGCCACTCGAACACCAGACCCGAGAGGTACCAGGCCAGGGTTGGCGGGGTGTTGTACATCGAGCCGTTGTCGGCCGCGACCTTGTAGTTGAGCATGGTCGGGCACAGGGAACGGGCGTGACCCAGCAGGTCTTCGCGAACGATGTTGACGACGATGCCGCTCGGGCCGATGTTCTTCTGGGCGCCGGCGTAGATCATGCCAAAGCGCGAAACATCGATCGGACGCGAGAGAATGTCGGAAGACATGTCGGCCACCAGCGGAACATCACCGGTTTCCGGAACCCAATTGAATTCCAGGCCGCCGATGGTTTCGTTCGGCGCGTAGTGAACGTAGGCCGCATCTTTCGACAGCTTCCATTCGTTCTGACCGGGAATAGCGAAATAGTCGTAAGGCTTGGCGGTAGCGGCAACGTTGACGTTTCCGTAGCGCGAAGCTTCTTCGATGGCTTTCTGCGACCAGATACCGGTATCGATATAGTCGGCGGTGCCGCTTTCCGGCAACAGGTTCAGAGGAATCTGAGCAAATTGCTGGCTGGCGCCACCTTGCAGAAACAGCACTTTATAGTTCGAGGGGATATTCAGCAGATCACGCAGATCCTGCTCGGCCTTGCTGGCGATGGACACGAACTCATCGCTGCGATGGCTCATTTCCATAACCGACAGGCCCTTGCCGTGCCAATCAAGGAGTTCACCCTGGGCGCGCTGCAGGACAGCTTCGGGAAGTGCCGCAGGACCGGCACAGAAGTTATAGGCTCTCTTGCTCACATCCAATCTCGCTCTGATTTGGTGGTAATCACGCAATAAATCACAACATCAATCGACACAGGGGTCCCTGCTGAAGCACAGCTTTTGTGGGAGTGAGCCTGCTCGCGATGCAGGCGCCCGCGGTATGTCTGAAACTTCGCGGTGATGCGATCGCGAGCAGGCTCACTCCTACAGAGATCTCCATGGGTGTCGATATTTCTTTACGGACAAACAACAAGGGGGCGAATTCTCATCCGCCCCCCGCTTGTCCGCTTATTCCTGCGGTTCTTCGTCAGCGGCGGCGTCGAGTTGCTGATCTTCAACAACGTCGTCGATCACGACTTCGCCGTCGAACACTGCACCCTCTTCACCTTCTTCCAGCTCTTCACCTTCGACTTCCGACGGCTCCTGAACCCGCTCCAGACCTACCAGCGTTTCATCGCTGGCCAGTTTGATGAGGGTCACGCCCTGGGTGTTACGACCCAGACTGGAGACTTCGTCGACGCGAGTACGAACCAGAGTGCCCTGGTCGGAAATCAGCATGATTTCCTCGCCGTCGAGCACCTGGACTGCACCGACCAGACGGCCGTTACGGTCGTTGCTGACCATGGCGATAACGCCCTGACCGCCACGTTTGTACTCAGGAAACTCGGTGATCGCCGTGCGTTTGCCGAAACCACGGGCCGAAGCAGTGAGGATCTGGCTGCCTTCTTCCGGGATCAGCATGGAAATCAGCTTCTGGCCTTCCGGCAGACGCATGCCGCGGACACCGCGAGCGGTACGGCCCATGGCGCGAACGTCGGTTTCCTTGAAGCGAGTGACCTTGCCGCCGTCGGAGAACAGCATGACTTCGCGCTCGCCATCGGTAATGGCGGCAGAGATCAGTACGTCACCTTCGTCCAGCTCCAGCGCGATCAGACCGACGCTGCGTTGACGGCTGAAGGATTCCAGCGGGGTCTTCTTCACGGTGCCTTTGGCAGTGGCCATGAAGATGAAGTGACCTTCGGTGTACTCGTCGACCGGCAGCATGGTGGTGATGTATTCATCACTGTCCAGCGGCAGCAGGTTGACCAGCGGACGACCACGGGCCGCGCGGGAGGCTTCCGGGATTTCGTAGGTTTTCAGCCAGTACACTTTGCCTTTGCTGGAGAACAGCAGCAGCGTGGTGTGGCTGTTGGCGACCAGCAGGTGAGCGATGTAGTCCTCATCCTTGACGCCGGTAGCCGATTTTCCTTTACCGCCACGACGCTGAGCCTGGTACGCAGCCAATGGCTGGGTCTTGGCATAGCCACCGTGGGAAATGGTCACGACGCGCTCTTCTTCCGGGATCATGTCACCCAGGGTCAGGTCGAGACGGGCATCAAGAATTTCGGTGCGACGCACGTCGCCGTATTCGGCGCGGATCACTTCCAGCTCTTCGCGGATCACTTCCATCAGGCGCGTGGCGCTGCTGAGGATGCGGATCAGCTCGCCGATCTGGTTGAGGATCTCTTGATACTCGGCCAGCAGCTTTTCGTGTTCCAGTCCGGTCAGACGGTGCAGACGCAGTTCCAGAATGGCTTGCGCCTGTTCTGGCGACAGGAAGTACTTGCCTTCGCGCAGACCGTATTGCGGGTCCAGGGTCTCTGGACGGCACGAATCGGCACCGGCACGCTCAACCATCGCGACCACGGCGGAAGATTCCCACGCCGTCTTGATCAGCGCTTCCTTGGCTTCCGACGGCGTTGGCGAGGCTTTGATCAGAGCGATGACCGGGTCGATGTTCGACAGGGCAACCGCTTGGCCTTCCAGAATGTGACCACGTTCGCGGGCTTTACGCAGTTCGAACACGGTACGGCGGGTAACGACTTCGCGACGGTGACGAACGAAGGCTTCCAGCAGGTCCTTGAGGTTCAGGATCCGCGGACGGCCGTCGATCAGCGCGACGATGTTGATACCGAACACCGCTTGCAGCTGGGTCTGGGCGTAGAGGTTGTTGAGAATCACCTCAGGCACTTCGCCACGACGCAGTTCGATCACGACGCGCATACCGTCCTTGTCGGACTCGTCGCGCAGTTCGGTGATGCCTTCGAGTTTCTTCTCTTTTACCAGCTCGGCGATCTTCTCGATCAGACGGGCCTTGTTCAGCTGGTAAGGGAGTTCGGTGATGACGATCTGCTGACGGCCACCGACCTTGTCGATGTCTTCGATCATCGAGCGGGCGCGCATGTAAATGCGGCCACGACCGGTGCGGTAGGCTTCGATGATGCCGGCGCGACCGTTGATGATCGCGGCGGTCGGGAAGTCCGGACCGGGGATGTATTGCATCAGCTCATCGATGGTCAACTCAGGGTTGTCGATGAGTGCCAGGCAACCGTCGATGACTTCACCGAGGTTGTGCGGCGGGATGTTGGTCGCCATGCCCACGGCGATACCGCTGGAGCCGTTGACCAACAGGTTGGGAATACGGGTCGGCATGACCGCCGGGATCATTTCGGTGCCGTCGTAGTTCGGCACCCAGTCCACGGTTTCTTTGTGCAGGTCAGCCAGCAACTCGTGCGCCAGCTTGGTCATGCGCACTTCGGTGTATCGCATGGCCGCGGCGTTGTCGCCGTCCACGGAACCGAAGTTGCCCTGACCGTCTACCAGCAGGTAACGCAGCGAGAATGGCTGCGCCATCCGAACGATGGTGTCGTACACCGCGGTATCACCGTGAGGGTGATACTTACCGATCACGTCACCGACAACACGGGCAGATTTCTTGTACGGCTTGTTGAAGTCGTTGCCCAGCTCGCTCATCGCGAACAGCACACGCCGGTGCACGGGCTTCAAGCCATCGCGCGCATCCGGCAGTGCCCGCCCGACAATTACGCTCATCGCGTAGTCGAGGTAGGACTGCTTCAGCTCGTCTTCGATATTGACCGGGAGGATTTCTTTGGCCAGTTCGCCCATGAGAAGCCTGATTCCTTTTTCTGGTGAAACTTCGTCACATCCATATGGGACGAACGAAGCTCGCCGCTGCAGGCTTAGTGCCATGCACCGACTTACGACAAATCAACGAGTTATGCCATGGATCTGCGCAGTAAAGGCAGCCACATCGGGCTACCTTGGAAACCGCCGGATGTTATCACAATCGCCGCCACGCACCTATCCCCCTGATGCGCATGGAGCATAGTTAGTTGACCGGTGACAGGCTTGAAGGGGACGAGAGAGGCTTAGAGCCGTCACAACCCCATATTTTCAAGCGAAATACGGGGCTTCAGGGGTGGTAGATCGTGTCATCGTTCTTCGCGGGCAAGCCTCGCTCCTACAGATCGAGCGAACCTGTAGGAGCGAGGCTTGCCCGCGAAGGCGATTTATCTGACAACAAATACTGTCAATGCAGACGTTTTCGGCACATCAACTGCGCCATTTTCGCAGTATCCGGGCGCTCGACGATGCCTTTTTCGGTGACGATCGCATCGATCAGGTCAGCCGGGGTCACGTCGAATACCGGGTTGAACGCATCGACATCCGCCCCGACCCGCTTGCCGCCGACTTCCAGCAACTCGCGACCATCGCGTTCTTCAATCGGAATGTCATCACCGCTGGCCAGGTTCATGTCGATGGTCGAGCTCGGCGCCACCACCATGAAACGCACGCCGTGGTGCATGGCGTTCACCGCCAGCTGATAGGTGCCGATCTTATTGGCCACGTCGCCATTGGCGGTGATCCGGTCAGCGCCGACGATTACCCAGGTAATGCCCTTGGTCTTCATGATGTGGGCGGCGGCGGAGTCCGCGTTGAGCGTCACGGGAATGCCTTCGTTGGCCAGTTCCCATGCGGTCAGCCGCGAACCTTGCAGCCAGGGACGGGTTTCGTCGGCATAGACGCGCTCGACCATGCCTTCAATGAACGCGCCACGAATCACGCCAAGTGCCGTGCCAAAGCCGCCGGTGGCCAGAGCGCC
This sequence comes from Pseudomonas sp. BT76 TE3572, assembly GCF_050435365.1. Classification (NCBI taxonomy): domain Bacteria; kingdom Pseudomonadati; phylum Pseudomonadota; class Gammaproteobacteria; order Pseudomonadales; family Pseudomonadaceae; genus Pseudomonas; species Pseudomonas sp. BT76 TE3572. Next base: position 6,506,086 of record NZ_JBNDKE010000001.1, on the reverse strand, counting down.
GGTATTGCAGTGGGTCAGAATCGCCTGGGCGTTGCCCTGATGCTTGCGGATAAGGTCCACACCCAGTTGCGCCATGGTCAGGTTGGCTTCGCGATCACTCTCGTGAATGGCGATAGCCTCTGCTTCCAGCACCGGCAGCGGATCGGCGTGATGTTTCAGACGCTCAAGCCGGTCACGCATGCGGCCGAGGGCCCAGAACAGGTTGACCGCGGTCGGACGGGAATCGGCCAGCAGCGCGAAATCCTCTTCCAGCGCCGCCTGCCAGTCACCGCCTTCGGCAAACCGTGCACGGGCCGCCAGCACAACACCATAAGCGGCAGTGATGCCAATCGCCGGCGCGCCGCGCACTACCATCGAACGAATGGCCTCGGCAACGCCAGCAGCGCTGGTGTAGGCGATCCAGGTTTCCTCGAACGGCAAAATACGCTGATCCAGCAGGTAAAGGGCATCATCACGCCAATCGATGGCCTTCACCTTCTCCGCAGCCAACAGTCGATCGCGCATCTGTCACCCCGTACTCATGAACAAAAGCCGTCGATTATAGCGATCCCCCTGCGAAGACGCTCGGGTATACTTCGCCATCCTTTACAAAAGCTCTGGAACCGATTCTCGATGCCGAACACTGCCGCTGCGCTCGACTTGCTATTGCTGCCGACCTGGCTGGTACCCGTCGAACCCGCTGGCGTTGTCCTCAAAGAGCACGCCCTGGGCATCCGCGACGGACGCATCGTATTCATCGGCCCACGCTCGGCTGCGCTGAAGCTTAACGCAACCGAAGTCCGCGAACTGCCGGACATATTGCTCTGCCCCGGTTTGATCAATGCCCACGGGCATGCAGCGATGACGCTGTTCCGTGGCCTGGCCGATGATCTGCCCCTGATGACCTGGCTGGAGAACCACATCTGGCCGGCCGAAGCCAAGTGGGTCGATGAAGCTTTTGTACGTGACGGCACCGATCTGGCGATCGCCGAGCAGATCAAAGGTGGCATCACCTGTTTCTCTGACATGTATTTCTTCCCGAAGGTTGCCAGCGAGCGCGTCCATAACAGCGGCATTCGCGCGCAAATCGCGATTCCGATCCTCGATTTCCCGATCCCGGGCGCCAGCACGGCGGATGAAGCCATTCGTCAGGGCGTCGAATTATTTGGCGATCTCAAGCACCACGAGCGCATCAAAGTCGCCTTCGGCCCCCATGCACCCTACACGGTGGGCGACGAGAACCTGGAGAAAATCCGGGTGATCACCGAAGAACTGGACGCCTCGATCCACATGCACGTGCATGAAACGGCTCATGAAGTGCAGCAGTCCGTCGAGCAGCGCGGCGAACGCCCGTTGGCCCGTCTCGGTCGCTTGGGTTTGTTGGGACCGCGCTTCCAGGCCGTCCACATGACTCAGATCAGCGACGAAGACCTGGTGCTGCTGGTAGAAAGCAACACCAACGTGATTCATTGCCCGGAATCCAACCTGAAGCTGGCCAGCGGGTTCTGCCCGGTGGAGCGCTTGTGGCAGGCTGGCGTCAATGTGGCGGTCGGCACCGATGGTGCGGCCAGCAACAATGACCTGGACCTGCTCGGCGAAACCCGCACCGCCGCTTTACTGGCCAAAGCCGTCGCCGGCTCGGCCACTGCGCTGGATGCCCATCGCGCCTTGCGCATGGCCACGCTCAATGGCGCCCGCGCGCTGGGCATTGAATCCGAAGTGGGATCGCTGGAAGTCGGCAAAGCGGCAGATATCGTCGCATTCGACCTCTCCGGCCTGGCGCAGCAACCGGTCTACGACCCGGTTTCGCAGCTTATATATGCCACCGGCCGTGATTGCGTGAAACACCTTTGGGTCGCCGGCAAGCAACTGCTCGACGACCGTCGCCTGACTCGCCTGGATGAACAACAGCTGTGCGCCACCGCCAAGGCCTGGGGCCAGCGCATCAGCGGCCATACCGAATCGTAAGCCCCCCGGACTCACCGCCGGGGCAACAGGATTTTTCAAGTTTTAGAGGACTTAACCATGAGCAACGTCGACTACGCCGAAATCGCCAAATTCGAAGCCCTGGCCCATCGCTGGTGGGACCGCGAAAGCGAGTTCAAACCGCTGCACGACATCAACCCGCTGCGGGTCAACTGGATTGACGAGCGGGTCAACCTGGCCGGCAAGAAAGTCCTCGACGTCGGTTGCGGCGGCGGCATCCTCAGCGAAGCCATGGCCCAGCGCGGCGCTACCGTGATGGGCATCGACATGGGCGAAGCGCCGCTGGCGGTCGCGCAACTGCATCAACTGGAATCGGGTGTGAGCGTCGAATACCGGCAGATCACCGCCGAAGCCCTGGCAGAAGAAATGCCTGAGCAGTTCGACGTGGTCACGTGCCTGGAAATGCTCGAACACGTGCCAGATCCATCCTCGGTGATCCGCGCCTGCTTCCGCATGGTCAAACCCGGTGGCCAGGTGTTCTTCTCCACCATCAACCGCAACCCGAAGGCGTACCTGTTCGCCATTGTCGGCGCGGAATACATCATGAAGCTGCTGCCGCGCGGCACCCACGATTTCAAGAAATTCATCCGCCCGTCCGAGCTGGGTGCCTGGAGCCGCATGGCCGGCCTGACCGTCAAGGACATCATCGGCCTGACCTACAACCCGCTGACCAAGCACTACAAACTGGCCTCCGACGTGGACGTCAACTACATGATCCAGACCCTGCGCGAGGAGTAAGCCGATGCGTATCAGAGCAGTTCTTTTCGACATGGACGGCACCCTGCTCGACACCGCGCCGGACTTCATTGCGATCTGTCAGGCGATGCGCGCCGATCGCGGCTTGCCGCCAATGAACGACAAACACATTCGCGACGAGATCTCCGGCGGCGCCAAGGCGATGGTCGCCGTGACCTTCTCCATGGACCCGGAATCACCGGGTTTCGAGGAATTACGCCTGGAGTTTCTGGAGCGTTACCTCGCCGGTTGCGCGGTTCACAGCAAACTCTTCGACGGCATGGGCGAACTGCTGGCCGACATCGAGAAGGCCAACCTGATCTGGGGCGTGGTTACCAACAAGCCGCTGCGGTTCGCCGAGCCGATCATGCAGCAACTTGGGCTGGCCGAGCGCTCGGCGCTGCTGATCTGCCCGGACCATGTGAAGAACAGCAAACCTGACCCCGAGCCGTTGATCCTGGCGTGCAAAATGCTCGACCTGGATCCGGCCAGCGTGCTGTTTGTGGGTGATGACTTGCGCGATATCGAATCCGGTCGCGATGCCGGCACCAAGACGGCCGCCGTGACCTACGGCTACATTCATCCGGACGATAACCCGCGGCATTGGGGCGCGGATGTGGTGGTCGATCATCCGCTGGAGTTGCGCAAGGTACTGGATAGCGCCTTGTGTGGCTGCTGATTACAGAGGCTTTTGTGGCGAGGGAGCTTGCTCCCGCTGGGGCGCGAAGCGTCCCCTCTATCTATAACAGCATTCTGATCAGGTAGACCGCACTTGCTGGTTTTACGGCTGCTTCGCACCCGAGCGGGAGCAAGCTCCCTCGCCACAGTTCCGGTGTCCGTCTTAATAGTGTTGAGGGTTTTTTATGTTTGATTATTCCGCCCGCCCAGAACTGCTCAAGGACCGGGTCATCCTGGTCACCGGTGCTGGCCGTGGCATCGGCGCCGCCGCCGCGAAAACCTTTGCCGCGCACGGTGCCACAGTGCTGTTGCTGGGCAAGACCGAAGCCAACCTGACTCAGGTCTACGACGAAATCGAAGCCGCCGGCCATCCACAACCGGCCGTGATCCCGTTCAACCTGGAAACCGCCCTGCCCCATCAATACGATGAGCTGGCAGCGATGATCGAAACCGAATTCGGCCATCTCGACGGTTTGCTGCACAACGCGTCGATCATTGGCCCGCGTACGCCGATCGAGCAACTGTCCGGCGAAAACTTCATGCGTGTCATGCACGTCAACGTCAACGCCATGTTCATGCTCACCAGCACCCTGCTGCCGCTGCTCAAGCTGTCCCAGGACGCCTCGGTGGTGTTCACCTCCAGCAGCGTCGGCCGCAAGGGTCGTGCGTATTGGGGCGCATATGGCGTATCCAAGTTCGCCACCGAAGGCTTGATGCAAACCCTGGCCGATGAGGTCGACACCGTGGCACCGGTGCGCTCCAACAGCATCAACCCGGGCGCCACACGCACCAGCATGCGCGCCCAGGCTTACCCGGGTGAAAACCCGCTGAACAACCCGACGCCCGAGGAGATCATGCCGGTCTACCTCTACCTGATGGGTCCGGACAGCACCGGCATCAATGGCCAGGCGTTCAACGCTCAGTAACGCCCGCGCGTCGCTTTTATGCCGCGACGGCTTCTCGTCGCGGCATTCGAAGTGCGTCGCAACCACACCGTCGGCAAGTCAAACAACTGTCACCGTTTTCGGGAAAAAATTCAAAAGAACATTCAACGCATTGATTTATAACGTTTTTTATTAGACTGAACTGATGGCACGACTTTCGCTCTAAATTTGCTCAGACACGCAGTGTGAAAGCAAACGGGCGGACGCCTGAGCCGATGAGTTACTCATCCTCGGCAAAGCGGACTAAACTTGCGCCAAACGTCCTACGGGACTGATGGATCAGTATGACGCGCAGCCCAAAGCCGCTCTCACCCAGCCTGTAAGACAGCCTTACTGCTTAGGGGCGCACGCCATATGAAATCACCTTCCCAGACCAACGCAATTGACTTCGATGTTGCCAAATTGCAACGCCTGGGCTTTGGTCAGCAGGTTCCCCTTCGGGAGAGGCCTGTCAACCTTGCGCAGCTACGCCAGAAGTTGAGCCTGCAGCTACAAACCAGTCTCGAGCCGCAACGCATTCTTGGGCTCTTTTTCCGCGAGATTCAACGACTTGTACCGCTCGACGCCTTGATCTACCAGCACAAGGTCAGCGATTTGCGCCTGGAGTTCGGCCTTCACGGCCATCACTCGATCAGCTACAACCTCAGCCATGAAGGCGAGCACCTGGGTGAACTGATATTCCGCCGCAATCATCGCTTCAGTGAGCAGGAACAAGGCAACCTCGAGTCGCTGCTGTCCGCATTGATGTATCCGATGCGCAATGCCCTGCTCTACCGCGCCGCGACCCAAAGTGCCTTGCGTGATCCGCTCACGGACACCGGCAACCGCATTGCCATGGATCAGACCCTGCAACGGGAAGTCGAGATGTCGCGTCGGCATCTGCAACCCTTGTCGCTGCTGATGCTGGACATCGATCACTTCAAACACATCAACGACAACCACGGGCACAGCGCCGGGGATGGCGTGCTTAAGGCCGTTGCTGCCTCGATCAAAAACCAGTTGCGTAACGTGGACATGGTCTTCCGCTTTGGTGGCGAGGAATTCATGATCCTGCTTTCCAACACGACTCGTGATGCGGCAGCCATGATCGGCGAGCGGCTACGATTTGCGGTGCAAACAGAGGAATATTCGGCCGACGGCCATGCGATCGAGCTGACGGTCAGCCTTGGCTGCTCGACGCTATTGCCCGGCGAGTCTGCCGACAGCCTGTTGCGACGAGCCGACAGTGCGTTGTATGTGGCCAAGCGCGAGGGGCGCAACCGGTTGGCGATGGCGGGTTGAACGCCCGGCGCGGGCACGCTTGGTTAGCGGCCCGCAGCGAAAGGCGTTAGCGCACAGCGCCGCGTAATTCCCCCACCAACCCTTGCAGCCGGGCTGGTTCTGCCGCCTCAACCGACACCGCAGGCCCTGCCACCAACGTCACCCGTGACCATAACCGGCGAAACACGCCCTTTTGCGGATCGCGGCTGAAGAAGCTCCCCCACAAACCCTGCAATGCCAACGGAATCACCGGCACCGGCGTCTCCTCGAGAATCCGCGTCAGCCCGCCCTTGAACTCGTTGATCTCGCCATCGGCGGTCAATTTTCCCTCAGGGAAGATGCACACCAACTCGCCGTCCTTCAGATACTGAGCAATGCGCGTGAAGGCTTTTTCGTAGATCTGAATGTCTTCCTGACGCCCCGCGATCGGAATGGTCCCGGCCGTGCGGAAGATGAAGTTCAGCACTGGCAAGTTGTAGATCTTGTAATACATCACAAAGCGAATCGGCCGACGCACCGCGCCGCCAATCAGCAAGGCATCGACGAAGGACACGTGATTGCACACCAGCAACGCCGCGCCTTCATCGGGAATCAGTTGCAGATTGCGATGCTCCACGCGGTACATGGAATGGCTGAGCAGCCAGATCATGAAGCGCATGCTGAACTCGGGGACGATGCTGAAGATGTAGGCGTTGACGCCGATGTTCAGCAGCGACACCACCAGGAACAGCTGCGGGATCGACAGCTTGACCATGCTCAGCAAGACGATCGAGACAATCGCCGAGACCACCATAAACAGCGCGTTGAGAATATTGTTGGCGGCAATCACCCGCGCCCGCTCGTTCTCGGGGGTACGAGACTGAATCAGCGCGTACAGCGGCACGATGTAGAAACCGCCAAACACCCCAAGCCCCAGAATGTCGATCAACACCAGCCAGGCGTGGCCAAAACCCAGGACTTCGATCCAGCCATGGCCGGTAACGCTGTCCGGAATTCCGCCGGAATGCCACCACAGCAGCAAACCAAACACGGTCAGACCGAAAGAGCCGAACGGCACCAGACCGATCTCGACTTTGCGTCCGGACAGTTTCTCGCAAAGCATCGAACCGAGTGCGATACCGACCGAGAACACCGTAAGAATCAGCGTCACCACGGTTTCGTCGCCGTGCATCCACTCCTTGGCATAGGCCGGGATCTGCGTCAGATAAATCGCCCCGACAAACCAGAACCACGAGTTGCCGACAATCGAGCGCGACACTGCGGGGGTCTGCCCCAAGCCCAGTTTCAATGTGGCCCAGGACTGGCTGAAAATGTTCCAGTTCAGACGCATTTCCGGGGAGGCGGCCGCGGCCCGTGGAATGCTGCGGCTGGCCAGATAGCCAAGCACCGCAACACCGATGATCGCCGTGGAGACGATCGGCGCGTAATGACTGGAGGACATCATGATCCCGGCGCCGATGGTCCCGGCGAGGATCGCCAGGAAGGTGCCCATTTCCACCAGGCCGTTGCCACCCACCAGTTCTTCGTCATGCAAGGCCTGGGGCAGGATCGAATATTTCACCGGCCCGAACAGCGCTGAGTGCGTGCCCATGGCAAACAGCGCCACCAGCATCAGCGACAGGTGATCGAACATGAATCCGACCGCACCCACCGCCATGATGGCGATTTCCCCAAGCTTGATCAGACGAATCAGCGCGTCCTTGGCGAACTTTTCCCCGAACTGCCCGGCCAGCGCCGAGAACAGGAAGAACGGCAGGATGAACAGCAGCGCACACAGGTTGACCCAGATCGAGCGGTCACCGTCGATGGTCAGCTTGTAGAGAATGGCAAGGATCAGCGACTGCTTGAAGATGTTGTCGTTGAACGCCCCGAGCGATTGCGTGACGAAGAACGGCAGGAAGCGCCGGGTGCGAAGCAAGGTGAACTGTGAGGGGTGACTCATCTTCCGTGTGTCCCTGATCTTGGGTAGAGAGTGGCGTGGATGCAGTGATTGGAATATCCAACGACGATCCAGGCCACACATTACCTAAAAGTTGCAGGTTATTTCTTTAAACCTGCAATGCACGGCGAGACAAATAGCTCGCCCCGCCAGGCGCCCTGCACTGTCCGTTTCGCGACGATCAGCCACATCACCGCCAGCAACACCACCAGCACGCAGCCGAAGGCGCTGAAAAATGTCAGATTCAAGGTGCTGGCCAGTTTCAACGTCGCCAGGGAATAGACGCCCAACGGGAAGGTGAAGCCCCACCAGCCGAGGTTGAAAGGGATGCCGACGCGCAGGTAACGCAGGGTGATGAGCACCGCGATCAACATCCACCACAGACCAAAGCCCCACAGGGTGATTCCGGCCACCAACCCTAGCCCTGCGGCGATTTCACCGATGCCCGGCAGGCCGTTGGCAGCGAAGATCGCCGGCGCGTCGGCGCCCAACAGCAACATGCCCAGCGCCCCGGTGCCAATCGGGCCAAGCGCCAGCCAGCTGGAGGCGGCCATGTTTTCGTGGGGCAGCTTATGCAGCGCCATGCGCAGCAACAGAATGGTCAGAATGCTGAACGCCACCGGTAGGGAAAATGCCCAAAGCACGTAGCTGGTCACCAGTACCACCAGTTGCGAATGGGCATCCGCCAGATGCGGCGCCAGCAGACCACCGCTGGCGGCCGCCACTTCTGCTGCCACCACTGGCAACAGCCAGACGGCGGTCATCTGGTCGATGCTGTGTTCCTGACGGGTGAACATCAGGTAGGGAATCAGCACGCCACACGCCACGGACATCGCCACATCCAGCCACCACAACACCTCGGCGACATCAATCACGCCCTCGCCCCAACGCGGCAGACCGAACACCAGGAAACCATTAATGATGGTCGCCAGGCCCATGGGGATGGTGCCAAAAAACATCGAAACCGTGGAGTGACCGAAAATCCGCCGCGCTTCATCGAAAAACAGCGCCCAACGTGCGGCGTATAGCGCAGTGAACAAAACGAACAGCACGATATTGAACAGCCAAAAGGCTTCGGCAATCGCATGCAAACCGGCATTTGCGCCTGGCAGCTGCGCCAGCGCCAACGCCAGCACACCGGTGCCCATGGTGGCGGCGAACCAGTTCGGCGTGAACTGGCGGATGACTTCACGCGGATGCTGCAAATGACTGAAAGGTTTGAAACCGGCCGGGGCGGTGTTGGGGCATGTCATGGTGAACTCCTGTCCTCTGTTGAGGTGGAGCTCATGGTAGATCTGAATCGAATATCGATATAACGGGTAATATCTCTAACTGTTATCTGTTTTGCAGATATAGCGTCAGACGCTGCCTTCAGTCTCGATCACCAGGATTCTCGCCGCACCCTGCGGATGAGCAACGTGTTCGGTACCTACATCGGCATAGAAGATATCGCCTACACCCAACATCACCTCTTTCTCCTGTCCTTCTTCGCGATAACGCATCTGCACGATGCCATCCAGCACCACAAACACTTCTTGCCCATCATTGATGTGCCATCTATAGGGCTGATCGGTCCAGTGCAAACGCGTGGTGATGCCGTTCATGTTGGCGATATCCAAAGCGCCCCAGGCACGGTCAGCGGTGAAGGATTTGCTGCGGATGATGTTCATGCGTCGGTCCGTCGAAAAGTATGGCGGTGCCAAGGCTAACGGTCATCGAACATCGGCGCCACAGACTTTCATGGACTGCTGACGCATCAACGCAAACAGAGCGCCGACCGAGAGAATAATCAGCACCGCACCGTAACCATCGGTGGTGGCCACCAGCCCGAAGGTCCGGGTCAAGTTCCCGGCCAGCAACGATGGCAAGCAGAACGCCAGATAACTGAGCACGTAGTAAGCCGACATCAACCCTGCCCGTTCATGGGGTAAGGCCAGCGGCACGACGCTGCGCAACGCACCGAGGAAACCGGCACCGAAACCGCACCCGGCCACCAGCGTACCGACGAAAAACAGCGTAAGGCTGGCGCTGTGCACTGCCATCAGAATCAGCGCGACGCCGGCGGGCAGCAGACTGCCGCCTAATCGCAAAACCTTGTCGGCCGGCCGATCGCGCAGGGTGTAGATCATCAACGCGCCGGTCACCGTCAACACAGCCACCGTCGCACCGCCAATCAGATTTGAGGTCGATCCGGTGGCGGTGCGCACCAACGACGGGGCCAAAGAGGCGTAAAAACCACCGAGCGCCCACACCGCGATGTTGATCGGCAGCACCAGCCACAACGCACGCCGCGCCTGAATCGGCACATGCAGTGTCGGACGCAGCGAGGCCCAGGCTCCCGGCTGGGGGCTGACGCTTTCCGGCAAACGCCAGACGTACAGCGCTTGCATCACAAACAGCGCGAACAGCACCCAATAGGTCAACTGCAACGGCAACGGCGCAAACTCGGCCAACAAACCGCAGCCCATGGCGCCCGACGCCATGCCCAGCAATGGCGCGACGCTGTTGACCAGCGGACCTTTATGGCGATCAGTGTCCAGTAGCGCCGCACTCAGTACGGCAGTGGCCATCCCCGTCGCAAAACCTTGAAGCACTCGTGCGCTGATCAACCAGGCGACACTGTCTGCGTTGATAAACAACAGCATCGCCAGCATGTTCAACATCACAGCGGTGAAGATCACCGGTTTGCGCCCCAGGTAATCCGAGAGCGAACCGACCGTGAGCAATGCCGCCAGCAAGCTGATGGCGTACACGCCGAAAATCAGGGTCAGGGTCGCTGCCGAGAATTGCAGGTGCTCTTGGTACAAGTGATACAACGGCGTCGGCGCCGTGGACGCCGCAAGAAAACTGAGTAAGGTGATCGCCAGGAACCACAGGCTTGAACGATTAGACGCTGAACTGGACATGAGCACTCCACAAAAGCTAATTTTTTGCTTTTGCGGAGTGTGCGACTGGCTGACGCTTAAAGCAAATTCTTTGTGTTAAGGTCCGATGCATGGCAATTAAAGAAGGTTTACGCCCGGGCGGCCGCAGTGCCCGGGTGCAAGAGTCGGTTCATTCGGCAGTCCGCGATCTCCTCAAAGAGCAGGACCGCGCCACCGTGACCGTCCCGCAAATCGCTGCGCGTGCCGGCGTCACACCGTCGACCATCTACCGGCGCTGGGGCGATTTGTCGGTGTTGTTGGCGGACGTCGCCCTCGCCCGCATGCGCCCCGAGAGCGAGCCGGCCAATACCGGCAGCCTGCGTGGTGACGTGCGCGCCTGGGCCGAGCAGTATCTGGACGAGATGAGTTCCGAGCCCGGCCGCAACATCTTGCGCGACGTGCAATGCAGCACCACACCGGCCCTTTGCGCGACGATCATTGGCGGGCAGCTGCAGACGATTCTGGATCGTTACCCCGATCAGCCGAAGCCGAACGTTGATCGGCTGATCAACATGGTGGCTGCGCCGACGGTGTTTCGTATCCTGTTTTCAGTGGCGCCGCTGGAGGTTGAGGAATTGCATCGGTTGATCGAGATTGCTTTGAATCAGTGAGGCCAGCATAAACAGCAAAGATCCAACTGATACAAAGCCTGCGACACCCCGCCGCGCCGCGACCTTGGTCGACACTGACTAACCCCTGCCATCGTGCGAGACTGTCTGTCCGGGCGGGAGTCCCGGGTGTCTTTTGTCAGGAGTTCCCATGTCGCTGTCCAGCGGGCTGATCGCCGCCGTCGCCCTGGCCTATATGGCCATCATGTTCGCCATCGCCTTCTACGGCGACCGTCGCAGCACGCCGTTGCCGCCGCGAGTGCGCGCCTGGGTGTACAGCTTGTCGCTGGCTGTCTATTGCACCAGCTGGACCTTCTTTGGCGCCGTGGGCCAGGCCGCTGAACAGCTCTGGTCTTTCCTGCCGATCTACCTCGGGCCGATCCTGCTGCTGGTGTGCGCACCGTGGGTCCTGCAAAAAATGGTGATGATCAGCAAGCAGGAGAACATCACCTCCATTGCCGACTTCATCGCCGCGCGTTATGGCAAATCCCAATCGTTGGCCGTAGTGGTGGCACTGATCTGCCTGGTCGGCGTGCTGCCCTACATCGCGCTGCAACTCAAGGGCATCGTGCTCGGGGTGAACCTGTTGATCGGCGCCGGTGCCGACGCCATGGGCACTCGCGCCCAGGACACGGCGCTGATCGTGTCGCTGGTGCTGGCTCTGTTCACCATCGTCTTCGGTACCCGCAACCTCGACGCCACGGAACACCACCGCGGCATGGTGCTGGCGATTGCATTCGAATCGCTGGTCAAGCTGTTCGCTTTTCTCGCGGTCGGCGCGTTCGTGACCTACGGCCTGTACGACGGTTTCGACGACCTGTTCGACCAGGCCATGCTCGCTCCGCGCCTCGAAGAGTATTGGAAGGAGACCATTAACTGGCCGTCGATGGTGGTGCAGACCGGCGTAGCAATGATGGCCATCATCTGCCTGCCCCGGCAGTTCCACGTGACCGTGGTGGAGAACATCGACCCTCAGGATCTGCGCCTGGCCAAATGGGTGTTTCCAGCCTATCTGGCGCTGGCGGCACTGTTCGTCGTGCCCATCGCCCTTGCCGGTCAAATGATGCTGCCAAGTTCGGTGCTGCCGGACTCTTTTGTCATCAGCCTGCCGCTCGCCCAATCCCATCCTGCCTTGGCGATGCTGGCATTTATCGGTGGCGCCTCGGCGGCAACCGGTATGGTGATTGTTGCCAGCGTGGCGCTGTCGACCATGGTCTCCAACGACATGTTGTTGCCATGGTTGCTGCGGCGTAACAACGCCGAGCGGCCGTTCGAAGTGTTCCGCCAGTGGATGCTCTCGGTACGCCGAGTGAGCATTGTGGTGATTCTGCTGCTGGCCTACGTCAGTTATCGCCTGCTCGGCTCGACGGCGAGCCTGGCGACCATCGGCCAGATCGCCTTCGCCGCCGTGACCCAACTGGCCCCGGCCATGCTCGGCGCGCTGTACTGGAAACAGGCCAACCGCCGCGGTGTGTTCGCCGGCCTCGCCGCCGGGACATTCCTCTGGTTCTACACCCTGATCCTGCCGATAGCGGCCCATAGCCTGGGCCTGTCCCTGAGCAGTTTCCCCGGACTGGCATGGCTGCACAGCAACCCGCTGAACCTGCCGCTTACCCCGCTGACCCAAGGCGTGATGTTGTCGCTGGCGGCCAACTTCACACTGTTCGCCTGGGTGTCGGTGCTGTCACGCACGAGGGTTTCGGAACATTGGCAGGCGGGTCGCTTCATCGGTCAAGAAATCAGCGCCCGCCCGAGCGCCCGTTCGATGCTGTCGGTGCAGATCGACGATTTGTTGCAACTGGCCGCACGCTTCGTCGGCGAAGAACGCGCCCGTCAGAGCTTTATCCGCTTCGCCTACCGTCAGGGCAAAGGCTTTAACCCGAACCAAAACGCCGATGGTGAATGGATCGCCCATACCGAACGTTTGCTGGCCGGTGTGCTGGGTGCTTCTTCGACCCGAGCGGTGGTAAAAGCTGCCATCGAAGGTAGGGAAATGCAGCTTGAGGACGTCGTCCGAATCGCCGACGAAGCCTCGGAAGTGCTGCAGTTCAACCGTGCGCTGCTGCAAGGCGCGATCGAGAACATCACCCAAGGCATCAGCGTGGTCGACCAGTCGCTGAAACTGGTGGCCTGGAACCGGCGCTACCTGGAGCTGTTCAACTACCCGGATGGACTGATCAGGCTTGGCCGCCCGATTGCCGACATCATTCGCTACAACGCCGAACGTGGCCTGTGCGGCCCCGGCGAGGCCGAGGTGCATGTCGCACGGCGCTTGCACTGGATGCGTCAGGGCCGCGCCCATACTTCTGAAAGACTTTTCCCCAATGGCCGTGTGATCGAACTGATCGGCAACCCGATGCCGGGCGGCGGTTTCGTCATGAGTTTCACCGACATCACCGCGTTCCGCGAGGCTGAGCAGGCGCTGACCGAAGCCAACGAGGGCCTGGAACGTCGGGTCACCGAGCGGACCCACGAACTGTCGCAACTCAACGTCGCCCTGACCGAAGCCAAGGGCACCGCGGAGTCGGCCAACCAGTCGAAAACCCGTTTCCTGGCGGCGGTCAGTCACGACTTGATGCAACCGTTGAACGCTGCGCGACTGTTCTCGGCCGCCCTTTCCCACCAAGACGACGGCCTCTCCGGTGAAGCGCAGAAACTGGTCCATCATCTGGACACGTCACTGCGTTCGGCCGAGGACTTGATCAGCGACCTGCTGGACATTTCCCGCCTGGAAAACGGCAAGATCAACCCTGATCCCAAACCGTTCGTGCTCAATGAGATGTTCGACGTCCTCGGTGCCGAGTTCAAGGCGCTGGCCCACGACCAGGGGCTGAAATTCCGCGTCAGGGGCAGTACGTTGCGCGTCGACAGTGACGTCAAACTGCTGCGACGAATCCTACAGAACTTCCTGACCAATGCCTTCCGCTATGCCAAAGGGCCGGTGCTGCTGGGAGTTCGCCGACGCAAGGGCGAGTTGTGCCTGGAAGTCTGGGACCGTGGCCCGGGCATTCCTGTGGATAAACAGCAGGTCATTTTCGAAGAATTCAAACGTCTCGACAGCCACCAGACGCGCGCTGAAAAAGGCCTGGGGCTGGGCCTGGCGATCGCCGACGGGCTGTGTCGCGTGCTGGGCCATACCTTGCGCGTACGCTCCTGGCCGGGGCGCGGCAGCGTGTTCAGCGTCAGTGTGCCGTTGGCTCGTGCTCAAGCCGCCCTGCCGGCGAAGACCGCCGAGCTCAATGGAAAGTTACTGAGCGGCTCGCAGGTGCTGTGCATCGACAACGAAGACAGCATCCTGATCGGCATGAACAGTTTGCTCACGCGCTGGGGTTGTCAGGTCTGGACGGCGCGCAATCGCGACGAATGCGCGGCGCTGCTCAGCGACGGGATGCGACCGCAATTGGCGCTGGTGGATTACCACCTGGACGATGGCGAGACCGGGACCGAACTGATGGCATGGCTGCGAACCCGATTGGGTGAGCCAGTGCCAGGGGTAGTGATCAGTGCCGATGCGCGACCGGAGACGGTGGCCCAAGTGCATGCGGCGGGGCTGGACTACCTGGCCAAACCAGTGAAGCCGGCGGCGTTGCGGGCGTTGCTGAGTCGGCATTTGCCGTTGTAGCGTCAAAATCAAAAGATCTTATTCTGGCAACTCGGCCAACCCATCCACATCGGTCATCGCCCGCTCCAGCAAGTCTGCCGGCAGGCTCTTGCTCGCTCGCGCGCCAAGCAACTTGAGCTGCTCGCTGCGGCTGACCAGATTGCCGCGGCCTTCTGTCAGCTTGTTGCGTGCCGAGCTGTAGGCCTTATCCAGTTGCTGTAAGCGATTGCCGACTTCATCCAGATCCTGGATGAACAACACAAACTTGTCGTACAGCCACCCGGCCCGCTCGGCGATTTCCCGGGCGTTCTGGCTCTGGCGCTCCTGCTTCCACAGGCTGTCGATGACGCGCAGGGTCGCCAGCAACGTGGTCGGGCTGACGATCACGATGTTGCGGTCGAAGGCCTCTTGGAACAGCGTCGGCTCAGCCTGCAATGCGGCGGAAAACGCCGCTTCGATCGGTACGAAGAGCAGGACGAAATCCAGACTGTGCAAACCGTCGAGACGCTTGTAGTCCTTGCCGGCCAGCCCTTTGACGTGAGTGCGCAGGGACAGCACATGCTGCTTGATGGCGATCTGGCCGATGGCATCGTCTTCGGCCGCGACGTATTGCTGATAGGCCGTGAGGCTGACCTTGGAGTCGACCACCACCTGTTTGTCGCCCGGCAAATAAATGATCACGTCCGGCTGGAAACGCTCACCGTCCGGGCCCTTGAGGTTGACCTGGGTCTGATACTCGCGCCCCTTTTCCAGGCCGGCGTGTTCAAGCACTCGTTCAAGAATCAGCTCACCCCAGTTGCCTTGGGTTTTCTGGCCTTTCAAGGCGCGGGTCAGGTTCGTGGCTTCGTCGCTCAGGCGCAAGTTCAGCTGTTGCAGCCGCTCCAGTTCCTTGGCCAGGGAAAAACGCTCGCGGGCTTCAGCCTGATAGCTTTCTTCAACGCGTTTTTCGAAGGACTGGATGCGTTCTTTCAACGGATCGAGCAACTGACCGAGGCGTTGTTGACTGGTTTCGGCAAAGCGCTGCTCGCGCTCGTCGAAGATTTTGCCGGCCAGCTCGGCGAACTGCGCTCGCAGCTCGTCTCGCGAGCCCTGCAGGTCGTTGAGGCGCTGCTGATGGCTTTCCTGCTGCTCACGCAGCTCGGCGTTGAGCGAAGCGGCTTGGGCGTCCAGACGACGCAACTCAGCCTCTTTGCCGGCGCGCTCCAGATTCCAGGCGTGGGCGGCATCGCGGGCATCGTCACGTTCGATCTGCAGCAATTCGACTTCACGGCGCACGGCGGCCAGGTCTGCTTGTTTGGCGGCGTTGGCTTGGCCCAGATCACCTATTTCATCGCGACAGGCTTCAAGCTGGGCGTTCAATCCGTCCTGAGCCAGATGGGCCATGGCCAGGCGTTCTTCCAGCAGTGCAACGTCTGACTGCGTGGCGCTCGCTCGCCGCTGAAGTTGCCAGGCCAGTACCAATAACGGCAGCGCAGCACCCGCCAGACCGAGCAATGCGCTGGTCAAGTCCATAGCCATAGCCACTCCTGCCAATGAAATAAAGCTTGAAGGTTAACCAAGGCGTCAGGTCTTGGACAGCTCAGTCTTCGATCAGACCCAGTTCCTGCTGGGCGCGCCGATCCCCTGCCCGCGCGGCCGAACGCAAAAGGTCCTGGCCGATACGGCGATCCCGGGCATTCCCGCATTCACGGCACATCAGCTGACCGAGACGGCTTTGCGCGGCCACGACCCCTTCACGGGCTGGCTGCTTGAGCAAACGTCCGGCGAAGTGTTTGACGTTGGGGTTTTCGCCCAGACGCGGGCTGTCCAGCAGCCACTCGGCCACACGCATCGAAAAGCGCTTGGGCGGGGTAATGCCGGGAGGTGTGGAGGTTGCAGAGACTGATACTGAGCGAAACTTCATAAAGCACTGTGGGGCAGATCGGAAGGCGCGCCACTCTACTCTTTTTTTCTTACAGGTAAAGTCTAAAAAAACCCGGCACGCCCGTCCTAGAGCAAGCGCTCGGGACAATCCACAGAAGCTGTGGATAACTCAGTGGACAACCGCCCTTGAACTCTCGCAAAGCCGTATGGAATGGGGCTCGCAGTCAAACTGACGATTTTTTCACCAGTAAAAAAAAGCGATGTTTTTCATTGACTTAAATTTTGGTTACAGGCACCCACTGCGTTTGAAGGGGAGATGACAGCGGCGTGACACCCTCCGTGACTTATGTGCACAAGTACCTTCGAGGCAGTTATATCGATGCGCTTTTTCGGCGCATTTTTTGCCTGCACCTGGGGATAAACCTTGGCAAACCCATGATCCAGGCCGGTCCTGGCCCGATGAGCCGTGACTACCAATGGTCGGAATTTGTGCTATTACAGGGCAAGTCTGCGGGTCATGGCTTATTCCGAGCGCCAATCCGGACGTTGAATGAGGCGTTCAGAGAACTTTTTTGCTAACACACTTCCCTTCAGCAATTCAATCCGTTAGTATCCGCGGCGTTAGTACCAAGCTGAAAGTCAATTCTGGTCGAACAAATCCCCCCGGTCAGCCTTCCCAAAGGAAGCCTCCACCGACAAAGCGGGATCGACCACCTCGATGGTTTCCAGGTAAACCTTGCGTCAACACTGCCTTTGATCGAAAGCAAAGGGTGTTGCGAAGCTCACTTACTCTGACCGAACCAACCTGCAAATTGATCAGGATCTTCACCCCGGGCCCAGAACCTTTGCCCTTGATGTGTTGCCTGCCCTCCTAAGTACCTACCTGCCAGCCCAAGCGCGCCAATTTATCAGCGCTTCAAACTGGCTGCTTTGTTCCAGTCGGGTTCTTCGTTCGACCAATGGTGGTCAGCGTCACTGGAACGTTTTAATTTTGCACGGTTCTTATCCGTGTCGCTTGTAGGAACACCCAATGACTATGTCTACTCAAATCCACACCCAGGATGCAATTCGCACCCTAACCAATGCTTTTGCACCAATGAACTGCCTGATCATGGCTGCTCGCAAAGGCTGCTTCAGCTTCACTCTGGTCAACGAACACGGCATCGCTCGTCACAGCGAACGCCTGTACCCCGATCAATACTCCAGCGCCGAGCCGCTGCAGGCCGTGATCGAGCGTACCCGTCAGGCACTGGTTGCCTGATACGCCAGCAAGACTGAAAACCTCAAAAGCCTCGCTCAAAAAGCGGGGCTTTTTATTGCCCGATATTTCTCTTTTTGCTGCCACCGCCTAAGCACTAAGCGATATAACGGTTATAACTCGCAGCCGGAAATATTTTAAAAACAGGCCTTTACGGCGCGAATATGACACTACACTTCAACTCAAGCGGCCTAAACCGCTTCCGGCGAGCCTGAGTCGATTCACCCGCTGCCAAGGCCCTTCAGGTATCGCCGACCATTTGATGTTTCGAGGGTTTTATGGGTATCGCTGCCAGCGAACTGTGCCGTTATGTGATCCGCCCGACATTGATTTACCTCGGGTGCCATAGCGCAACTGCCGAATCCCTGCTGCTGGGCATTGCCGCCAGCCAGTCAGCCCTTGGAACGGCCCTGCATGACCGCCGTGGACACGGCCTGTACCGAATCGCCGAACCCCGCCATCAGGCACTTTGGGACCACTACCTGGCACTTGACCCGGAACGCGCAAGCCTGGTTCGCGGCCTGGCCAGCCAGCATGCTTTCCTGAGCGGTCCGCACCTCGAACTGACTGTCAACCTGCGTTACGCCACAGCCATCGCCTGGCTGCTGGTAGAAGAACAGAACACCCCCCTCCCCGAAGCAGACGACCTACTCGGAATGGCCCGTATCTGGCGCCAGACCTTCCAGCCTCAAGGACGCCTGAGAGACTTCACCTGCGCCTGGCAAACCTGTGTTTCACCACTGAATCAGGTCGCCTGCTGACCTGCTGTTTCCGCAAGATCGCGCAACTGCTGCGATTTTGGTCGGATTGTCCTACAAAACCGCTCTAAATCAAGCATTACAGCCTATAGCGCTGGGACGAAAATGTTGGTAATTTTCGCCCCGGTGATCACCAGGAGTTCTAATAATGAAAAAAGTAATGCTCAAAACCACCCTTAGCCTCGCCGTTACCTTGGCATCCACCCAGATCTTCGCAAGTGGCTTTGCCCTCAACGAACAAAGCATCAGCGGGATGGGGACAGGTTTTGCCGGGCGATCTTCTTCTGCCGACGACGCATCCACCGTTTTTGGCAACCCTGCCGGCATGTCTCGCCTCAAGCGCGAACAAGTGACCGGTGGTGTTGCATTTATCGACGCGCACACTGACATCAATGACGCCAGTTCAAGCCCGAATGGTGGCACCAACAAAGGTGACATGGTCCCTTTCATGGGCGTGCCCATGGGCTACTACGTAAAGCCAATCGATGACCATTGGGCAGTCGGTTTCGGCGTCTACGCTCCATTCGGCCTGGTGACCGACTACGAGAACGGCTTCGCCGGCAGATACTTCGGCAGCAAGAGCGAAGTCAAAATCGTGACTCTGCAGCCAACCGTCAGCTACGCCTTCAACGACAAGGTGTCGATCGGTTTCGGTCCGACCATCAACCGCATCGACGGGACCCTGGAATCTAATCTGTCGCTGAACCCGCGCGCAGCGGACGGCTCCGTCAAGATCGAGGGTGACGACACCGCGCTGGGTTACAACATCGGCATCATGGTTCAAGCCCTCGAAAGCACTCGCCTCGGCCTGACCTATCACTCGAAAGTGAAGTACAAGCTCGAAGGTGACACCAAGGTCAACTACGCCCTGCTCGGCCCACTGGGGAACCAGAAGTTCGACGCTTCGCTGGACATCACCACGCCTGAGTCGGTGGACTTCTCGGTCACTCACCAACTGAACGATCAGTGGACCCTTTACGCAGGCAGCACCTGGACTCGCTGGAGCCGCCTGAAAGAGATCTCCGTCGAGAACGAAGGCGTTCCTGCCGCCCTGGCCGCACGCGGCTTTGGCACCATCACTGAAGAGCAGAACTGGCACGACACCTGGGCTCACGCCA
The DNA here is from genome assembly GCF_050435365.1 of Pseudomonas sp. BT76 TE3572. Classification (NCBI taxonomy): domain Bacteria; kingdom Pseudomonadati; phylum Pseudomonadota; class Gammaproteobacteria; order Pseudomonadales; family Pseudomonadaceae; genus Pseudomonas; species Pseudomonas sp. BT76 TE3572. The sequence continues at coordinate 6,486,435 of NZ_JBNDKE010000001.1, read as the reverse complement.
TCGGTGCTTCCTACCAGCTGAACAAGCAGTGGGTGCTACGTACCGGCCTGTCGGTTGACCAGGCACCGACCAACAACACAAACCGCTCCCCACGCATCCCGACTGGCGATCGCAAGATTTTCAGCCTGGGCGCCGGCTGGAGCCCGACCGACGACCTGACTATCGACGTAGCGTATTCGTACCTGCGCGAAGAGTCGGTCAAGGTCAACAACAGCAACGGCCGTCAGAACTACAGCGCAGAGTATGAAAACTATGCGAACGGTTTCGGTGTTGGCGCGACCTACCGCTTCTGATGATTCATGGCGAACCTGAACCCCTCGCCGCCTGAATCAAAAAAAGCCCCGCTCTCTTGTACAGAGGCGGGGCTTTTTAGTGGGTGTTGATCAGGGTTGCGAGGCCAGTGCCTTTTCCACCGTCTCGATAAATTCGGGGTCATCAGGCTTGGTCAGGCTGGAAAAACTGGCGATCACCTTGCCCTTGCGATCAACCACGTATTTGTAGAAGTTCCACTTCGGCGCGGTGCTTTGCTTGGCGAGAGTCTTGAACAAGTGCGTCGCGTCATTACCGCGCACTTTCTGCGGTTCAGTCATGGTGAACGTCACGCCGTAGTTCACGTAGCAGACCTTGGCTGTCTCTTCGCCATCCTTGGACTCTTGCTTGAAGTCGTTGGACGGAACGCCGATCACCTCCAGCCCCTGATCCTTGTAACGCTGATTCAGCGCCTCAAGGCTTTTGAACTGCGGGGCGAAACCACAGAAGCTCGCGGTATTGACCACCACCAGCGGTTTGCCGGCAAAGCGCTGGCACAGGTCGATGGATTCCTTGGCGCGCAGCTTGGGCAACGAGCCTTGCAGCAGCTCCGGGCATTCGGCCGCTTGAGCCAATCCACTAAACGCTACCAGTAACGCGGGAACTGCAAGCCAGCGCATCAGCATGTCGGTGCATCCTTGAGAAATCGTCAAGACCGAAGTTACTCGCCCTCACATCCTGCTAGCAAGCACCCATGCCCAGTTGCATCAACGCCAGCCCGCCCTGATGCCAGCCCCACCACGACAAGGCGAGCAGCAAGGCGCAGACAGCGACCACAGCGATCCGCGGCCAGAGACTGTTCATATCGCACTCATTTGTGTTTGCAGGCGCGCCACCGGCTGCTCACGCACCGGCCAGTTCAGGGCGGCGGCCAACAGGCTCAAGAGAATCGCCACTTGCCAGATCAAGTCATAGCTCCCCGTTCGGTCGTACACCACCCCGCCCAACCAGCCGCCGAGGAACGATCCGAGCTGGTGAAACAGGAAAACAATCCCACCGAGCATGGACAGGTTTCGTACGCCGAACAAGGTCGCGACGGTGCCGTTGGTCAAAGGCACCGTCGACAGCCACAGGAAGCCCATCGCCATGCCAAACAGGTACGCGGTGGTCGTCGTGACGGGCGCCCACAGGAACAACCCGATCACCACTGCCCGCAGCAGATATAGGCCGGTGAGCAAACGTGGCTTGGACATCCGCCCGCCGAGCCAGCCCGCCGTGTAGGTCCCGAATATATTGAATAACCCGATCAACGCCAGCACCGTCGTGCCGACGCTCGCCGGAAGGTGCTGATCCACCAGATAAGCCGGCAAGTGCACGCCGATGAATACCACCTGAAAACCGCAAACAAAGAAACCGAATGCCAGCAGCCAGAACCCCGAATGGGAACAAGCCTCGTGCAGTGCCTCGGACAGTGTTTGCTCATGGCCGAACACCGGCAGCGGTTTGTCCTTGAGCATGCTCACCAGTGGCACAATCAGCGCCACCAACAGGCCCAGCACCAGCAATGCCGCGGACCAGCCGAGCCAGCCGATCAACCCCAGCGTACCGGGTAACATGGCGAACTGGCCGAAAGAGCCGGCAGCACTGGCGATGCCCATGCCCATGCTGCGTTTCTCTGGCGGTACTGCGCGGCCGACCACGCCGAGGATCACCGAGAACGAGGTGCCGGACAGACCGATGCCGATCAACAGGCCGGCACTCAGGGACAAGGTCACTGCCGAATCCGACAGGCCCATGAACACCAGGCCCAACGCATACAGGACACCGCCGACCAGCACCACTTTCGCGGCGCCGAAGCGGTCGGCCAGCGCGCCGGTGAAGGGTTGCGCCAGGCCCCAGATCAGGTTCTGCAAGGCAATGGCGAAGGCAAACGTCTGACGCCCCCAGCCGAACTCGGCACTCATCGGCGACAGAAACAGCCCGAAGCCGTGCCTTACCCCCAAGGACAACGCGAGAATCAGCGCACTCCCCAACAAAACCCAACCACACGTACGCCACATCGATGTCATTCTTATTCTCCGGTAGCGGGTATATACCCGCTTAAGATCGGAAAAACCGGCATCAGGCCAGTTCGTCCAGCAGTCGCAGCAAGGTTTCACGTTTCTCGGCACCCAAGCGGTCAATCAACCGCTGTTGCGCCGCTTCCCACGCGGGCAAGGCCGCTTTCAGACGTTCAACACCGGCCTCGGTGAGCATGACGATGCGGTTACGCATGTCTTCGCCCTCGACCAGCATCAGCAAGCCTTCGCCTTCCAGCACCCGCAGATTGCGGCCCAAGGTGCTGCGATCCAGCCCCATGGCCTCGGCCAACGTGGAAATACTCGGTTTATCCAGACGCTGCAGATTACACAGCAGAGAATACTGGGCAACGTTGATCCCGAAGCCGTCGAGAGCGCCGTCGTAGTGCCTGCTGACGCCACGGGCGGCGCGACGCAGGTTGATGCATAAACATTGGGAGTCGAGCATGGTGCGTGTATATACCCGCGGTTGTGTTAAATCAAGTTACATGATGTGGGAAGTTCAGGCGATCGCCAATCCCACCAGCACCGCGACCTCAAGGATTTCCAGCAACGCCCCCGCCGTATCGCCCGTCGTGCCGCCCAATCGGCGCAGCATCACTTGCCGCAGCCAGACAAACACCAGCGCCGCCAGCACGACGGCCAACACGCCGCTGAGACCGGCAATCAAAACACACGCCAACGCACTCACCGCCAACACCTGCTTGCCCGCCAGACGTGGCAGATGATCGGCCAGCGCTTGCCCCAACCCGCCGGCACGCACATAAGGCGTGGTCAGGAACAAGCCCAGCATCGCGCTGCGCCCGATCAACGGAACGATGATCAGGACAACGGCGTGTTGCTGCTCGATCAATGCCAGTAACGCGGCGAATTTGAGCAGCAACACCAGCACCAGCGTCACGACCGCAATCGGCCCGCTGCGCGGGTCCTTCATGATCGTCAACGTACGCTCGCGGTCGCCGAACCCACCGAGCCACGCATCGGCGCTGTCCGCCAGGCCGTCCAGGTGCAAAGCGCCACTGAGCAATACCCAAGCCGTCAGCAAAAGCGCCGCGTGAAGCAACAACGGGGTGCCGAGCAACAGCCAGTTGAACGCCCACAAAATTCCGCCAAACAGCAGGCCGACCAGCGGATAAAACAGCAGCGACCGCCCCAATTCCTGTGGTTCCGGCATGCCCGGCAGACGAATCGGCAGACTGCTCAAAAATTGCAGGGCGATCCAGAATGGCAACATGGTCAGAGCGCTTCCTTTAACAACACGCCGGATTCGACCGACAGCGAAAACAACGCGCCATGCCCGACTTCGACGTTGAGCAACTGCTCACGGGGCAATCCCCGCGCCTGAGCCAGCAACAAGCGCATGACTCCGCCGTGACTGATCAGCAACACCCGCTCGCCTGTGTAGGTAGCGTGCAAGCGCTCAACGGCCACCAACACCCGCGTTGAAAAATCCACCACCGGCTCACCCTGAGGCGGCGTAAACGAATAAGGGTCGGCCCAGAACAATCCCAACGCCTCGGCATCGGTTTCCATCAGCGCGGCGGCGCTCTGTCCTTCCCAGGCGCCGAAGTGCAGCTCTTGCAGGTCTTTATCCAGCTGCACCGGCAAACCCAGCTGTTCGCCGAGTTCTTCGGCGAACCGCGCGCACCGCTGCAGTGGCGAGCTGACCAAACGATCCCAAGGCCCCTGCTCGACCACCGCCGCGCGCATCTGCTCCCAGCCCTTTTCAGTCAGCGCGTCGTCAAGGCTGCCGCGCAAACCACCGCCGAGTTCGGTTTCGCCGTGGCGCAACAGGTCCAGGCGCAAGGTCATGCCGGACGGTCCGCCACAGCGGCCTCGGCGAAGGTCGCCATCTGCCCGTGAAGGTCGCACGCCAGACGCAGCAACGGCACGGCCAACGCAGCGCCACTGCCCTCGCCCAGACGCAGGCCGAGGTCCAGCAGCGGCTCGGCGTTCAGGGTTTCCAGTACATGACGATGACCCGGTTCGGCGCCGCGATGACCAAACAACAGCCACTGACGGCATTCAGGGTTCAAGCGCACTGCCACCAACGCCGCAACGCTGCAAATGAAACCGTCTACCAGTACCGCAACGCCTTCCTGGGCACACGCCAGATACGCGCCGACCAGTGCAGCGATTTCAAACCCGCCGAGGTTGAACAGGGTTTGCAGCGCATCGCCACGCTGAGCGCTGTGCAATGTCAACGCGCGCTCGATAACCTGGGCTTTATGACTGACACCCGCCGCGTTCAAACCCGTGCCCGGCCCGGCCAGATGCACCACCGGGCAATCGAGCAAGGCACAGGCCAATGCGCTGGCCGCAGTGGTGTTGCCGATGCCCATCTCGCCACCGATAAACAACTGCGCACCCGCCGCGATGGCGCGCTGCACACTGTCGCGGCCGGCCTGCAAAGCGAGCTCGCCTTGAGCCGGCGTCATCGCCGAACCTTCGACGAAATTCGCCGTGCCCGGGCCGATGTTCAAGTGACGCACACCCGGCAAATTCAGCGACGGCGTCACCGTGCCGAGGTCGACAACTTCCAGGGAGGCCCCGAGTTGCCGCGCCAACACGCTGATCGCCGCCCCACCGCTGACGAAGTTGTGCAGCATCTGCCCGGTGACTTCCTGGGGAAATGCCGACACCCCTTCTGCGACAACGCCATGATCGCCGGCGAAAATCGCGATCCACAGTTGATCGAGACTCGGTTTGACCTGCCCCTGCATCCCGGCCAATTGCACGGCCACCGACTCAAGCCGACCGAGCGAGCCGGCCGGTTTGGTCAGCTGCTGTTGACGGGCCTGCGCTTGCTTGACCGCATGAGCATCGATCGGTTTGCAGGGGTTCAGCCACCAGGATTGAGTCATAACGCAGTTCCTTTCAAAGTCAGGGGCAGACCGGCGACGGTCAGGACGACGCGCTGACAGCGCTCGGCCAACGCTTGATGCAGCCAACCGGCTTCATCGACATAGCGGCGAGTCAATTCGCCCAGCGGCACGACACCCATTCCGGTCTCGTTGCTGACAAAAATAATTTCACCCGGCAACGACGCCAGGCAGTCCAGCAATGCATCACGTTCGGCTGACAGCCGCTCGGTGTCGTCGAGCATCAGCAGATTAGTCATCCACAACGTCAGGCAATCCACCAGCAGGCAACGATCGGGGCTGGCGGTTTCGCGCAGGACGCGGGCGAGTTCCACCGGTTCTTCGATCAACGCCCATTCGGCTGGACGACGGGCGCGGTGATGGGCGACCCGCTCGTTCATTTCACCGTCGAGCGGTTGGCTGGTGGCGATGTAAGTCACCGCCAGAGCGCTGTCGGAGGCGAGTTTTTCGGCCAGGCGACTTTTACCGGAACGGGCGCCGCCGAGGATCAGTTGGAGCATGGTCATTTACCTTTAAATGGCGGCGTTGCGACTGGCCTCATCGCGAGCAGGCTCACTCCTACAGTGGGTCGATGGCGAACACAAAGTTTATGTTCACTGGCGATCCGCTGTAGGAGTGAGCCTGCTCGCGATGAATTCACCTCAAATCCCGCAGAGTTGACGCAACAACCCGGTATCCAGATGTTTTTCCACCAGATCCGCCAGCCGTTCGATATCACGCTCGCGCAACGCGTGGTAATCGACCTCCTGCACATTCTGCAACCCAGCCCAACGCAGCAATGCACTGCACGCTGCGGGCGATTCAAACAGCCCATGCAGATAGGTGCCGAAAATCTGCCCATCCACACTTTGCGCGCCATCGCAGCGACCATCGTCCAGTAGCACAGCGGCGTTTTCCAACGCCGGCCCGGTGGTCACGCCGGCATGAATTTCATAGCCGCTGACCGGCGCGTCTTCGAGCGCCAGACGCCCGCGCACATTGCGTAATTGCTTCTCTTCTTCGAGCTGTGTTTCGAACGCCAACAAACCCAAACCGGCGCTGGAACCCGGTGCGCCTTCGAGGCCCAGCGGGTCGTGTAGCTGCTCGCCGAGCATTTGCAGACCGCCGCAAATCCCCAGCACTTTGCCGCCATAACGCAGATGACGACTGATCGCAGTGTCCCAGCCATTGGCGCGCAGATATGCGAGGTCACTGCGCACGCTCTTCGAACCGGGAAGAATAATCAGGTCCGCCGGCGGAATCGCCTGACCGGGGCCGACAAATTGCAGGTCCACCTGCGGATGCAAGCGCAGCGGATCGAAATCGGTGTGGTTGCTGATGCGCGGCAGTACCGGCACCAGCACTTTCAGCACCTGGTCGGCCTTGTCGGTCTGACGCTGATCGATGCCGTCCTCGGCCTCCAGGTGCAGGTCCATCACGTAAGGCAGAACGCCGATCACCGGTTTGCCGGTGCGCGCTTCCAGCCAGTCGAGACCCGGTTGCAGCAAAGCGATATCGCCGCGAAACCGGTTGATGATGAAGCCTTTGACCCGCGCCTGCTCGCTGGGCGACAGCAGTTCCAGCGTACCCACCAGATGCGCAAAAACGCCGCCGCGATTGATGTCGGCGATCAGCACCACCGGACAATCCACGGCCTCGGCAAAGCCCATGTTGGCGATGTCACCGGCACGCAGATTGATCTCGGCCGGCGAGCCCGCGCCTTCGACCATGACCACTGGATACGCTGCGCTCAGCCGTTCATGTGAGACCAGCACTGCTTGCATGGCGATGGCTTTGTAGTCGTGATACGCGACCGCGTTCATCGTCGTAACCGCGCGACCATGGATGATCACTTGGGCGCCGGTGTCGCTGTTGGGTTTGAGCAGCACCGGGTTCATGTCGGTGTGCGGCTCAAGATTGGCGGCCTGTGCCTGCACAGCTTGCGCGCGACCGATCTCGCCACCGTCGGCGGTCACGGCACTGTTGAGCGCCATGTTCTGCGGCTTGAACGGCACGACGCTGACACCCTGACGCGTGACCCAGCGGCACAACGCCGTCACCAGCGTACTTTTACCGGCGTCGGAAGTGGTGCCCTGCACCATCAACGTAGTCATTGGGTTTCCTTGGCGTAGGCTTCGAACGCTTGCGCGAGACGCGTCCAGTCGGCTTCATCGGCGGGCAGGCCGAAACGCAGGCTGCTGTTGTGCGCGAACAACCGCAGCAGAATGCCGCGCCGGGCCATGAATTCGTGCAACGCTTCGGCGTGATCGGTGATCAGCCATTGAAACAAGGCGCAGCCGCCCTGTGGTTTGAAGCCGTGCTGTTCAAGCAGCAGCGCCAGACGCTCGCTAGCCTCATCAGTGCGAACCCGTTGCCGGGCATGCCCTTCGGTATCCAGCAGACAGGCCTGCCCCAGCACCCGCGTCGGCCCGCTGACCGCCCACGGTCCCACTTGCTCGGCCAGCAACTTGAGCAACTTGCGCTCGGCCAGCACGAACCCCAGACGCACACCGGCCAGGCCGAAAAACTTGCCGAAGGAACGCAGCACGATCAACCCGACCTGATTGGCAAAAGGTGCCAGGCTCAGCTGCGGTGTGTTGTCCATGAACGCCTCGTCCACCACCAGCCAGCCACCACGCTGCGCCAGCCGCGAGTGCCAGTCGAGCAGCCGACTCGGTGTCAGGCTCAGGCCGGTTGGGTTGTTCGGGTTGACCACCACCAACACGTCGAGGCTGTCGAGAAAGAAGTCGACTTCCTGCTCCAGCACTTCACGCACGATGTAGCCATTACGGCGCCACGCTTCAGCGTGTTCGGCGTAACACGGCGAGAGCACGCCGACCTTGCCGACCCGGCGCAAACGCGGCAGCAACTGGATCGCCATTTGCGAGCCGGCCACCGGCAACACCTGAGGGGCGCCGTAATAATCACAGGCCGCCTGCTCCAGCCCATCATCGGTTTCCGGCAAACGCGCCCAGGCCCGCAACGGGATCTCCGGGACCGGAAACGGCCAGGGCGCGAGGCCGCTGGACAGGTCGAGCCAATCGGCTTCGGCGATGCCGTAATCGAGCGCCGCCTTGCGTAACCGACCACCGTGTTCAAGCATAGAATTCAGCCCCCACGCAGAGGATCAGCAACCATAACCATACCCCGCGCTGGACCAATTGCCAGCCACGGTCGATGGAGTCAGCGTCCGCCGGCACGCCTTCGCCCAGTTGTGGACGCTGATGCAGCTCACCGTGATAAATCGCTGCCCCGCCCAACTCGACACCGAGCGCGCCGGCACCGGCCGCCATCACTGGGCCGGCATTCGGGCTGTCCCAGGTCGGACCTTGGGTACGCCAGCATTTCAGCGCCAGTCGGGTTTTGCCCAGCAGCGCGTAGGTCAGCGCCACCAGGCGTGCAGGAATGTAGTTGAGGACGTCGTCGATCTTTGCCGCCGCCCAGCCGAAACGCTCGAAACGTTCGTTGCGGTAACCCCACATCGCATCCAGCGTATTGCTCAAACGGTAGAGCACCACACCGGGCGCACCGGCGACAGCAAACCAGAACAACGCGGCAAATACTGCGTCGCTGCCGTTCTCCAATACGGATTCTGTGGCGGCGCGGGCGACTTCGGTTTTATCCAGTTCGCTGGTCTGGCGGCTGACCAGATAACTGACACGTTTGCGCGCCTCGTCCAGATCATCGCTGCGCAATGCCTTGGCCACCGGCTCGACGTGTTCACCGAGGCTGCGCATGCCGAGGGCGCAATAGAGCACGAGAATCTCGACGATCCAGCCGACATAGGGCGCCCAGGAAAACGCCGTGGCCAGCAGGGTCAGCGGCAACACCGCAATCACCCAGGCAGTGACGCCATGACTGCGCCAGCCGCGGCCACCGCCATTGAAACGTTGCTCGATGCGGTCGGCAAAACGGCCGAACGCCACCAGCGGATGCCAGCGTTTGGGTTCACCCAGCAGCGCATCCAGCGCAACCGCAGCGACACTCAATAACGCCACACTCATTGACTCACTCCCCAATAATTTTCATACAGCAATTCACTGAGCGGACGCGCCTGCGCCCAGCCTTCGAGTACCAGCATCGGTGCCGGATAGAATTCCTTGACCGGGCCGAGACAAAGAACAGCCAACGGCTTGGCTCCGGCGGGTAAACCCAGCAAGTCCGCCAGCGCTTGCGGTTCGAACAGCGAGACCCAGCCCATGCCGAGCCCTTCAGCGCGGGAGGCCAGCCAGAGGTTCTGGATCGCGCAGGACAGCGAGGCCATGTCCATTTCCGGCAAGGTGCGACGGCCGAAGATGTGACGCTCGCGATCGTCCATCAGCGCAGCGACCAGCACTTCGGCGCAGTCGTTGATGCCTTCGACTTTCAGCTTCATGAATTCGTCGGTGCGCTCGCCGAGGGCTTCGGCGGTGCGGATGCGCTCTTCTTCCACCAGTGACTGGATCTTGCCGCGCAGGGCTCGATCACTGATGCGGATGAACCGCCAAGGCTGCATCAGGCCGACACTCGGCGCCTGATGCGCGGCTTCGAGCAGGCGTCGCAGTAACTCGGGCTCGACGGTGCCGCCGCTGAAATGACGCATGTCGCGGCGTTCGCCGATGGCTCGGTAGACCGCCGCGCGCTCAGCTTCGCTGAACGCTAGATCATCTGGGTTCATGGCTTGAACAACGCCGCCATCGCTTGGGGATTGGAAGGGAAATAAAAGTGCACGTAGGACGCGGTCATCCGCCCCTCACGATAAACCGCCTCCGCCCCTCGCCCACCGTTCGGGCTCAAGCCACGAGCAATAGGCTCCAGCTCGGTACTGGTCAGCGAGTGGTGATAGGTGTGTCCGCGCAATGAACCTTCCGGCAACTCGACCGCCTGCAACGCCAACGCGGCCAGGCGCTTTTGCATCACAGCATCACCGGCCAGCAAACCGACCAGTTCAGCGCGAGTGCCTTCGACATCGGTCAACGAATCGAGCAGATAAAGCATGCCGCCACACTCGGCCAACAACGGTTTGCCCGCCATATGGTGAGCGCGGATTGCGGCCAGCATCGTAGTGTTCTGTGACAGCGCCACATGATGCAATTCAGGATAACCACCCGGCAGATAAAGACTGTCTGCCTGCGGCAATTGCGTGTCACGGATTGGCGAGAAAAACGACAACTCAGCGCCCATGGCCCGCAGCAAATCCAGGCTGGCGCCGTAGGTGAAGGCAAACGCTTCGTCACGGGCCACGGCAATTCGCACACCGGCCAGCAAAGGCTCGGCAGCGATCACATCTGGCGCGGCGAATTCCACCGCCGGTGGCAGCGCGACCTCGCAACTGCTGGCCAGTGCATCAGCCGCTGCATCGAGGCGCAGATCGAGATCGTTCAACTCACTGGCCTGAACCAGCCCGAGGTGTCGACTTGGCAATTCGATCCCGGTTTCCCGCGACAAGGCGCCGTACCAGCGCAAACCTTCAGTGAGGCTGCCTTCCAGTAATTGCGCGTGACGCAGGGTGCCGACGCGGTTGGCCAGCACACCGGCAAACGGCAGGTCCGGCTGATAGCGCGCCAACCCCAGGGCCAGTGCGCCAAAAGTCTGGGCCATGGCAGTGCCATCGATCACTCCGAGCACCGGCACACCGAAATGTCGCGCCAGATCAGCACTGGACGGCGTGCCGTCGAACAGGCCCATGACGCCTTCGATGAGGATCAGGTCGGCTTCGCCCGCGGCCTCCCACAACAGTCGACGACTTTCCTGCTCGCCGACCATCCACATGTCCAATTGATAAACCGGTGCACCGCTGGCGCGCTCGAGAATCATCGGGTCGAGGAAGTCCGGGCCGCACTTGAACACGCGAACCTTGCGCCCCTGATTGCGATGCAAACGGGCCAGCGCGGCGGTGACGGTGGTCTTGCCCTGACCGGAGGCCGGCGCGGCAATCAGTACCGCCGGGCAATGACGTGGTTGATTCACAGCTCGACGCCTTTTTGCGCTTTGATCCCGGCCTGGAACGCGTGCTTGATCACGCCCATTTCGGTGACGGTGTCGGCCAGTTCGATCATCTCCGGCTTGGCGCCGCGACCGGTCACCACCACGTGCTGCATCGGCGGACGGGCCTGCAAGTCGCTGAGCACTTGATCGAGATCCAGATAACCGTGCTTGAGCGCAATGTTCAATTCATCCAGCACCACCAGGCCGATCGACGGATCACGCAGCAATTCGCGCGACACCGCCCACGCAGCTTCAGCGGCCGCGATGTCGCGCTGGCGATCCTGGGTTTCCCAGGTGAAGCCCTCGCCCATCACATGAAAACGCACCTGCTCCGGGAAGCGCCGGAAGAACAGTTCTTCGCCCGTGCTGCTGCGCCCCTTGATGAACTGCACCACGCCGCACTGCATGCCGTGGCCCATGGACCGGGCGAGCATGCCGAAGGCCGAGCTGCTTTTGCCTTTGCCGTTGCCGGTCAGCACCAGCAGCAGGCCGCATTCATTCGGGGAATTGGCGATGCGTTCGTCGATCACGGCTTTTTTGCGCTGCATGCGCGCCAGATGGCGTTCGTCACGATCAGGGGTATCAGTCATGGGGGAGCTCTCCGTTGAGGCTGGATAACGGCGGGCAGGCACAAGAATAGACGGCAAGAAGCCTGGCATCGCCCACCGTGATGCCGCTGGATGGATCAGGCCGGTCTCCGGGCTCATGAGCGGCACTGGGCCCGACTGCGCGCCTTCCCATGTCATACGACACAGTGGCTCAAGGCGCAGCCTTCACTCATTTACCGTTGCGGGGGCAGCGCCGGGATCATGGCTCTTCGTCGCTTGAAGAGCGTCACTCACCGGCTTCCCTGTTTCACTCTGTCGACCAAGGTCACAGAGCACCTGAAACAAGCCGCGAAGGTTAGAGGGTTGGGGATGGAGCGTCAATTGAAGACGGGCAGCCTGCGAGCGAATAACTGCCGTCGATCAATTATCTGACGCCAATCTTGTGCCACACTCACAGCAGTGATATCAAAGAGCCACAATCTCACAACACAATAACAAGGGTGAGCCACATGCAAGGCATGATCATCAGCAATCCGAAGCTGGAATTCCTGCGCCCGGTGCTGGAACGCTGGTTTGACTGTATCGACCGCTACAACGCCGTGCGCGGCGATAACGACACGCCTTACTGGTTCGACGAAAAGGCCAACCTGGGCCTGCTTTCCGTCGCGGCGTGGATGGCGGAAATGGTGACGCTGCAACAAACACCGACCCGTAAACAGACCGAAGAAGGCGAACGCAATGGCCGCGCCGATCTGTTTATCGCGGCCAGCGAAGAACGCGCTTACCTGCAAGCGACCCAGCGCTGGCCACGCGTCAACAGCCTGAACCTGACTCAAGCATTGCAGGACATCACCAGCGACGCCAAACGCATCAGCTACGCCAGCGACCTGAAACTCGGCTGCCTGTTCGTCGCACCGCAAAAAGCCCAACAAAGCGCCACCCCGGAAGAACTCCAGGACATGGTCGACGACCTGCAAAAGGAACACACCTGCGCGGTGGCCTGGTACTTCCCCTATGCCTATCGCAAGTTGCGCAACGAAGCCGGCAACTATCACCCCGGCATTGCCGTGCTGTTCAAGGAAGCACGCGGCTGACCAGTTGAACCATCGATCACCTGCGCTTCTCTATTGATTAGGTCAATGCATTCATAGGGAAGGTCAGCATGCGCAAGCCCCAGCTCGCTCTCGTCATCGTGCTCGCCGGAGGGCTTGCGGCCTGTGGTGAAACCGCCAGGCTGCAAGTCTCCGACGGCATCGGCCCTTCGCCCAAGCTGCCAGAACCGAACAAAACCCTGATCCCGACGGTGAACATCGCCCCGGCGATCGGCTGGCCGGACGGCACGAAACCCATCGCCGCGACAGGGACTCAGGTCGCGGCTTTTGCCGAAGGTCTCGATCACCCGCGCTGGCTCTATGTGTTACCCAACGGCGACGTGCTGGTGGCCGAAACCAACGCACCGCCCAAACCCGATGACGGCAAAGGTATTCGTGGCTGGGTCATGGGCAAAGTCATGGGCCGTGCCGGCGCCAAAGTACCGAGCCCGAACCGCATCACGCTGCTGCGGGACAAGGACCACGACGGCATCGCCGAAACCCGCACGGTGTTCCTGGAAAACCTCAACTCGCCCTTCGGCATGACCCTGGTCGGCAACGACCTGTACGTCGCCGACACGGACCGCTTGCTGCGCTTCCACTATGAAAACGGCGAGACGGCGATCAAGTCACAGCCGATGAAGGTGATCGACTTGCCGGGCGGTACGCTGAATCACCACTGGACCAAAAACGTTATCGCCAGCAAGGACGGCAGCAAGCTGTACGTCACGGTGGGCTCCAACAGCAACGTTGCGGAAAACGGCATGGACAAGGAAGAAGGTCGCGCGGCGATCTGGGAAGTGGATCGTGCCACCGGCAACCATCGGATCTTCGCCTCGGGGATTCGCAATCCAAACGGTCTGGCCTGGGAACCTCGCAGCGGCGCATTGTGGACGGCGGTCAACGAGCGCGACGAAATCGGCAGCGACCTGGTGCCGGACTACATCACTTCAGTGAAGGACGGCGGGTTCTACGGCTGGCCTTACAGTTATTACGGTCAGCACGTCGACATCCGCGCCGAGCCGCAAAACCCCGAGCTGGTGGCCAAGGCCATTGCGCCGGACTACGCGGTCGGGCCGCATACCGCATCGTTGGGCCTGACGTTTGCTGAAGGCAACAGACTGCCGGCGCAGTTCAAGGAAGGCGCTTTCATTGGCCAGCACGGCTCGTGGAACCGTAAACCGCACAGTGGCTACAAAGTGATTTTTGTACCGTTCAGCGCAGGGAAACCGATCGGGCAGCCGATTGATGTGCTCACCGGTTTCCTCAACAGCGAGGAAAAAGCCATGGGCCGGCCGGTGGGCGTGGTGATTGATCAGCAGGGTGATTTGTTGGTGGCGGATGATGTGGGCAACAAGGTGTGGCGCGTGTCGGCGGCCAAGTAAGCGCCTAGCGTTTGCGGCACAGGGTCAATCCATCGCCCAACGGCAACAACGACAGGTCCACACGCGAGTCATCCTTCAAGGCGCGATTGAGCGCCTGGATGGCTCGGGTGTCTTCGCTCTCGGGATTGTCCTCAAGCACCCGGCCACTCCACAGCGTGTTATCAAACACCGCCAGACCGCCGACGCGCAGCAGACGCAATGCGTGCTCCAGATAGCGTGGGTAGTTGGCTTTGTCGGCATCGATGAAGATCAGGTCGAATGGCTCTCGCTGATCCAGCTGAGCCAAGGTTTCCAGCGCGGGCGCCAGACGCAGATCGATCCGCCCGGCAAGCCCCGCTTCCTGCCAGTAACGCTGCGCAGTGGCGTTGTAGTCACCGGGAATGTCACAGCAGATCAGCGAGCCGTCATCCGGCAATGCAGCTGCCATGCACAAGGCGCTGTAACCGGTAAAGGTGCCCACTTCCAGCAGACGCTTGGCGCCGGTGAGTTTCACCAATAGCGCGAGGAACTGACCTTGCTCGGGCGCCACTTGCCAGCGAGCCATGGGCAGCGCTTGGGTTTCGTCACGCAAACGCTTGAGCAACGGCGTTTCGCGCAGGGAAACGTCGAGCAGGTATTGATACAGGGAATCGTCGAGATTGAGTGTGCGAGCGGTCATGACAACCTCTGCCATTTAGGGATTGCGTGCCAAGTGCTCAGGTTGCAAGACGCGCTTGGCGCTCAGATAGGCTTTCTGCCAGTAAGCTTTGGACAAGCTGTCGAGCTTCACCGTGCCGCCGGTGGCGGGCGCATGGACGAAGCGACCTTCGCCGACGTAGATCCCGGCGTGACTGACCTGAGAACCGCCATTGGTGGCGAAGAAGATCAGGTCGCCGGTTTGCAGACCTTCCTTGCCCACGCTGGCCGCCTGCATGCTGATCATCTCGCGCGTGGTACGCGGCAGAGAAATGCCGGCAACGTCACGGTAGACATAACCAATCAGCCCGCTGCAATCGAAACCCGAATCCGGTGTGTTGCCACCCCAGCGATACGGCGTGCCCACCAGGCCGAGCGCGCGGAACAATACGTCTTCTGCCTCTGGGGAGAATGGTTGGGAGGAACTGAAAACAATGGGCGCGCGAACCACCGGCGCAGGGGGCGGTGTACGGCTGGCGCAGGCGCTGAGCAGCGCTGCGAAGAACATGATTGCGAGGCGGGCCGACATCGACATATGCAGAGCATCCTGATCTGGCTGCGGCTTTTTCTGCAGGGGGCGCAGAAAAGAAAACCGCCTGCGCAGGACGCAGGCGGTTTGCCATCAATAATAGATCAGGATTCTAGCTGCTACGCGGCAAACTTCAAGTAAGACTTTAAGTTCACCTTACAAAAAGTCCGCTTACTTGCGAGCCGTGACGATCGTCGGGGTCGCAGCCGGCGCCATCGCAAGTGCGCGCTTGGCTTCGATGAAGGTTTTGCTCCAGTAGCTGTCGCCCAGGCTATCGATCCGGACACCACCACTACGGCGGCTGCTGGAATGGATGAACTGGTTGTCACCCAGGTAGATCCCGGCGTGACTGACACGGCCGCGACGGCCATTGGTGGCGAAAAACAGCAAGTCGCCCGGCTCCAGTTTGCCGCGAGAAACCAGCGGAGCGTCGACGTTGATCATTTCGCGGGTGGAGCGTGGCAGGTTCAGGCCGGCTTCTTCACGAAACAGGTAACCGATGAAGCCGCTGCAATCAAAGCCAGCTTCGGAGGTGCCGCCGAAACGGTAACGGGTACCGATCAGGGACATGCCGCGTTCGAGGATGCTGTCGGCCAGAACCGGAAGCTGGTACGACTTGCCGCCGGCGAAGTCTGCCAGTTCTTTTTCGGTGGCCGCTTCTTCCTGTTCCAGCGCTTGCTGGTAAAGAACGGAAGATTGGGCGGTAGCAGAATTTTTAGCCTGCTGTTGTTGCTCTTGCTGGGACACTGGAGAGTGGGCAGCGCAACCGAACAACAGGGTGACGAGTGCGAGGGGCACGAGGGGTGCAAAGCGATTTAGCATGGGCACGACCGTGGCTGATAGTTCTAAAGAAGCCGAGACTATGCCTACTATCATCCTCATTTGCAAATTCAATCGAACTTTATGTGACTTCTTGGTTTCGCGTTTACATCTAAGCGCTTAAGCCCGTTTTAGACACTCGCGCAGCCTGCAACCCTGTAGGAAAGCGGTTTTTCTGGCGCCTGAAATATGCCAAAACCCGCTACAGGCCTTGGTTTTACCAGCCCAGGGTTTCTTTCAGGAAGGGGATCGTCAGCTTGCGCTGAGCTTGAAGGGAGGCCTGATCGAGACGCTCAAGCAGCTCGAAAAGTGCACTCATGCTGCGCGTACCGCGGGTCAAAATAAAATGCCCGACTTCATCGGTCAGGTGCAGACCGCGACGAGATGCGCGCAGTTGCAAGGCACGCAATTTGTCTTCGTCGGAGAGCGGACGCATCTGAAAGATCAGTGCCAATGTCAGACGGGATTTGAGGTCCGCCAGCTTCACCGGCAGTTCACGCGGGGATGTCGACGCGGCAATCAGCAGGCGTCGACCGCTGTCACGCAGACGGTTGAACAGATGGAACAGCGCCTCTTCCCAATCCGCCCGACCGGCCACCGCCTGCAAATCATCCAGGCAGACCAGTTCGTACTGTTCGAGGTTGTCGAGGATGGCGATGCCGCGATCAAGCAGTTCGGCCAACGGCAAATACACCGCCGGCTCCCCCAGTTGCTCGAAGCGCAGGCAGGCCGCCTGCAACAAGTGCGTACGCCCTACCCCGTCCTTGCCCCAAAGATAAATCAGGCTTTCGGTCCAGCCGGCGTCGGCTTCGCATAGCCGCTCGACATAGCCGAGTGCAGCGGCATTGGCGCCTGGATAGTAATTGATAAAGGTAGCGTCATCACGCAGACGCACACCTAGGGGCAGCTGAATCGGTTTCATGCTGACTGAACAGTTCCAAAGGAACCGTTAGTGGCCTCTGTGTAAAGTTTGCGAAGTTTATACCCGTGAGGCGGGTCGCACAATGCGACAGACCACAAGCAAAATCAAAGGTTTGCGTTAACACACTGGTTTTATGGCAGTTTCTTTGGCGGCGCATGTGACAGCCGCACGAGGGGTTCGGGCCAACCTGGCATGGAACCAGGCTGCCCGTTACCAACCCTCAACGAATCTTAGCGCTCAGGCTAGTCGGCACCGCTGTACATATCCGAATCTTTATACAAATCATGCACATGGCGCACCAGCACCATAATAACCGCCGCCACCGGCAGCGCCAGCAACACGCCGGTAAATCCGAACAGCTCGCCCCCCGCCAGAATCGCGAAGATCACCGCTACCGGGTGTAGACCGATCTTGTCCCCCACCAACAATGGCGTCAGCACCATGCCTTCCAGCGCCTGCCCCACCATGAACACCACGACGATTCCGATCATGGGATACAGATCGCCACCGAACTGGAACAGACCGGCAATCAAGGCCGCGCCGATCCCGATGACAAATCCCATGTACGGCACAATCGCCGCCAGACCGGCAATCAAACCGATCAACAGCCCCAGCTCCAGCCCTACCAACATCAGGCCCGCCGCGTAGATCACACCCAACGCCACCATCACCAGCAACTGTCCGCGCACGAATGCACCCAGCACTTCATGGCATTCACCCGCCAGGATCACGGCGCGCTCTTCGCGGTCACGGGGCAGCAGGCCGCGGATCTTGGCCATCATCAGGTCCCAGTCCCGCAGCAAATAGAAGACCACCACCGGGATCAGCACCAGATTCGCCAACCAACCGATCAGCGCCAGCCCGGACGCCGTCGCCTGACTCAGCACGATCCCGACAATGTCAGTGGTCTGGCCCATGTGCTCGCTGATTGCTGCCTTGAGCTTGTCGAACTTCCAGAAGTTATCCGAGAGCCCGAATTTCGATTGCGCCCACGGCAGTGCGGTGTGCTGCAACCAGTCGAGCATCTGCGGCGCCAATTCGTACAAGCGAAACAGCTGCTTGGCGAGCATCGGCACCAACACCAGCAGCAAGGTCGTGAAGATCAGGGTGAACAGCGCAAACACTGCCACCACGCCCCAGGTCCGAGACAGACCGGCCTTCTCCAGCCGATCCACCAATGGATCGAACAGATAAGCCAACAGCAGCGCCACCAGAAATGGCGTCAGGATCGGATGCAACAGCCAGACAAACACGCAGAGCAGGATCACCCCACCCAACCAGAACCAACGCCGCGTATCGGCCATGTACAACTCCCTATGCATCTATATAAAGAAAGAAAACCTTACCAACGGAATCGCAGCTGCGGCACAGGTGCCGGAGTCGGCGCTACTACCGGTGCCGAACCCTCGGCCGGCTGAGCCGGTGCGACGGGCGCCGGCGCTTCACCGGCCGGAACTTCCTGCAACCTGGCCAGCGCCAATTGCGCCTTCAACTGTTCGGCACTGCCATTGACGCGGTAGAGAATCCGGTCGCCGTCGACACTTTGCAGACGCGCACCAAACGGCTCCAGCAAACGCCCAAGCGCCGCGTAGTGCTCCAGGTTCATGCCCTGCACTTCGAGCAATTGTTCGCCCGAAGCACCCGGCTTGACGACAAAGCGAGGCGCCAGACGCTCACTGACTGCCAGCATCACCGCATCGGCCACCGCGGCCTGATCCGCGCCCTGCACGCTGCCCGCCTCCTTCTTGTCGCCGAGCCACAAATGCCACTTGGCCTGCCACTGTCCGCCCTCTTCACGGGCATGCACCGCGAGCAAGGCGTCAGCGTTGTAACGCTCCGATACCCCGCGCAGTGGCGCCGCATCCGTACCTTCCAGATTCGGTGCAGTGGCGACAATCTGCTCACTCAGATCGGCCAGCGGCAGGCGCAGCGGCAAGCCACGGTGTTGCGCTGCTCGACGCAGTGGCGCAGCACTGGCCTGGCCATCGCCGACCAGGCTCGAACCCTCGGTGGAATCGTTCAGCCACCAGCCAAGGATCGAAGGCCGGTTCGCCCCCCACAACGACAGTCCGGCGCGGCGCAACGCCTGCTCAGTGGTGGCCGGATCGAAATCGACCTTCAGCACTTCCGGCGGGCCAGCATCAAAGCCGTACTGACTGATGATTTGCTGCGGGTCCTTGCGCAGTGCCGCCAACCCCGGGTTTTGCGCAGCCTTGGGATCACCGGTCAGACGCAACACCAACGTATCCAGCGCTTGCTGGGTCGCTTGATCGCGCACTTCCGGGGTTTGACCACTGACAGGCTGACGCACCTGATACAGGTTTTTGACGGTTTCGGCATGACTCGCCAGGCTGACCAATGACAAACAGCCTGCAAACAAAAATCTGGAAAAAAAACGCATGGAGGATTCCTGACGACAAGAGCGGCTGGAACAGGCCGCGTGAACCGGATTGAGCAAGGCTGTGACCACGCCCCCAAGCAAAACATTCACCTGACCCTGGTAAGTTTTTGCACTGTCATAACGATAGACGGTTAATAGCGATACCTTATACAGCCATGAAGGAGGCGACCAGCACGGGCAATGAAGGTTTTTTTAAGCGGATATGCCCCTGCCGTCGGCCTGAGGATGGCCGCTGCCCCTCAAGCCTGATAAAATCGCGCGCCTTCGCAGACCGGCAACAGCCGGGCACCCTGAAATTCGCGGATGGCAATCGCCTTCGTCAGTTTCGGTGGTCCCACTGGACTCGGTCGTTACCCCTGAATCCCCCCTAAAGGCCTGGATCATGAGCAAGCAACCCTCCCTGAGCTACAAGGACGCCGGTGTAGACATCGACGCCGGTGAAGCATTGGTCGAACGCATCAAGAGCGTCGCCAAGCGCACTGCGCGCCCGGAAGTCATGGGCGGCCTGGGCGGTTTTGGCGCCCTCTGCGAAATCCCGGCCGGCTACAAACAGCCCGTGCTGGTTTCCGGCACCGACGGCGTCGGCACCAAGCTGCGCCTGGCACTGAACCTGAACAAGCACGACAGCATCGGCATCGACCTGGTTGCCATGTGCGTGAACGACCTGGTGGTCTGCGGCGCCGAGCCGCTGTTCTTCCTCGACTACTATGCCACCGGCAAACTCAACGTCGAAACCGCGACCCAGGTCGTGACCGGCATTGGCGCTGGCTGTGAATTGTCCGGCTGCTCCCTGGTTGGCGGCGAGACCGCTGAAATGCCTGGCATGTACGAAGGCGAAGACTACGACCTGGCCGGCTTCTGCGTCGGCGTCGTGGAAAAATCCGAAATCATCGACGGTTCCAAAGTCGCTGCCGGCGATGCCCTGCTCGCCCTGCCGTCTTCCGGCCCGCACTCCAACGGCTACTCGCTGATCCGCAAGATCATCGAAGTGTCCGGTGCCGACATCGAAAACATCCAGCTCGACGGCAAACCGCTGACCGACCTGCTGATGGCCCCGACCCGTATCTACGTGAAGCCGCTGCTCAAGCTGATCAAGGAAACCGGCGCCGTCAAAGCCATGGCCCACATCACCGGTGGTGGCCTGCTGGACAACATCCCGCGCGTTCTGCCAAATGGCGCACAAGCCGTGGTTGACGTTGCGAGCTGGACCCGTCCTGCCGTGTTCGACTGGCTGCAAGAGAAAGGCAACGTCGACGAAAACGAAATGCACCGCGTACTGAACTGCGGCGTGGGCATGGTCATCTGCGTTGCTCAAGAGCACGTTGAAACCGCCCTGAACGTCCTGCGCGAAGCCGGCGAGCAGCCTTGGGTCATCGGTCAGATCTCCACCGCTGCCGAAGGCGCGGCTCAGGTTGAACTGAAGAACCTCAAGGCTCATTGATGTCCCAGACCTGTGATGTGGTGGTGCTGTTGTCCGGCACCGGCAGTAACTTGCAGGCCTTGATCGACAGCACGCGGACGGGCGACAGCCCGGCCCGCATCGCTGCGGTGATTTCCAACCGCGCCGACGCCTTCGGCCTGCAACGCGCCAGGGACGCTGGTATCGACACCCGCACCCTGGATCACAAGGCTTTCGAAGGCCGCGAGGCCTTCGATGCCGCGCTGATCGAACTGATCGACGCGTTCAACCCCAAACTCGTGGTACTGGCCGGATTCATGCGCATTCTCAGCGCTGACTTCGTGCGCCACTACGCGGGTCGCCTGCTCAATATCCATCCCTCGCTGCTACCCAAATACAAAGGGTTACACACGCATCAGCGCGCGCTGGAAGCCGGCGACACCGAGCACGGCTGCTCCGTGCACTTCGTCACCGAGGAACTCGATGGCGGACCACTGGTCGTACAGGCAGTAATACCGGTAGAGTTGCACGATTCGCCGCAGAGTCTGTCGCAGCGAGTTCATACCCAGGAACACCTGATTTACCCGCTGGCTGTACGCTGGTTTGCCGAAGGTCGTTTATCACTCGGCGAGCAAGGTGCTTTACTGGATGGAAAGTTACTCGCGGCCAGCGGCCACTTGATTCGAACCTAGGAGATTTTATGCGTCGCGCCCTGCTCTTCGCTTGCGCTCTGCTCGCACTGCCATTTGCGCAGGCTGCAGAACTTCAACCTTTCTCCGCCAGCTACACCGCTGACTGGAAGCAGTTGCCCATGAGCGGTACCGCTGAACGCAGCCTGACCAAACAAGCCAACGGCGCCTGGAAGCTCAGCTTCAAGGCCTCGATGATGATCGCCAGCCTGACCGAAGAAAGCACCCTGACGCTGGACAAGGACACCATGCTGCCGCAGTCCTACCACTTCGAACGTGGCGGCCTGGGTAAAGCCAAGAAGGCCGACCTGGATTTCGACTGGACCAACAAAATGATCACCGGCACCGATCGCGGTGACCCGGTCAAGATCCCGCTCAACCGCGGCATGGTCGACAAATCCACTTATCAGCTCGCCCTGCAGCACGACGTGGCCGCTGGCAAGAAAAGCATGAGCTATCAGGTCGTCGACGCTGGCGAAGTCGATACCTATGATTTCCGCGTGCTGGGTTCGGAAAAGGTCGACACCAAGGCTGGCCAGATCGATGCAATCAAGGTCGAGCGCGTGCGCGACCCGACGCAAAGCAAGCGCATCACCGTCCTGTGGTTCGCCAAGGATTGGGATTACCTGCTGGTTCGTCTGCAACAGGTTGAAACCGACGGCAAGGAGTACAACATCATGCTCCTCGACGGTACGGTCAACGGCAAGGCTGTCAAAGGCAGCTGATCCGGCTCCACACAAAAATCCGGAATCCGATAAGGGTTCCGGATTTTTTTTGCCTGCTGAAATTCAGATCCGCGCCAGCGCCTGTGCCAGGTCGGCGCGCAGGTCTTCGACATCCTCGACCCCCACGGACAACCGCACCAACGCATCGCCGATGCCGAGTTGCGCACGAGTCTCCGCAGGGATAGTGGCGTGGGTCATGATCGCCGGGTGCTCGATCAGACTTTCCACCCCGCCCAGGCTCTCGGCCAAGGCAAAGATCCGCACATTCTCGAGAAAGCGCGTGGCACCGGCCAGGTCGCTGTCCAGGTCGAGGGAAATCATCCCGCCGAAACCGCGCATCTGCCGCTGCGCCAGGTCGTGCTGCGCGTGCGACGGCAGGCCCGGATAATAGACGCGCGCCACCTGCGGCTGACGCTCCAGCCATTGCGCCAGATCCAGCGCGTTGTTGCAGTGGCGTTCCATGCGCAGCGCCAGGGTCTTAACACCGCGCAGGGTGAGGAAAGCGTCGAACGGCCCGGCGATCGCGCCGACTGCGTTTTGCAGGAAGCCCAGACGCTCCGCCAGGTCTGCGTTTTGTCCGACCACCGCGATGCCGCCGATCACGTCGGAATGCCCGTTCAGGTACTTGGTGGTCGAGTGCAACACGATGTCGAAGCCCATCTCCAGCGGACGCTGTATCCAGGGGCTGGCAAAGGTGTTGTCGGCGACACAAATGATGCCTCGCTGGCGGCAGATGCGCGCGATGGCAACGAGGTCGGTGAGGCGCAGCAAAGGATTGCTCGGCGTCTCGACCATGACCATCCGAGTGTCGTCCTGCAGCGCCGCTTCGAAAGCCGACAAATCAGTCAGGTCGACAAAGCTGAAGCGATGCCCGGCGCTGCGCCGGCGCACCTTGTCGAACAGGCGGAAAGTACCGCCGTACAGGTCGTTGCCGGAGACGATGTGCGAATCAGCATCGAGCAATTCGAGCACGGTGGAAATCGTCGCCAGCCCGGAAGCGAACGCGAAGGCCCGGGTGCCGCCTTCGAGGTCCGCAACGCAACGCTCCAGCGCAAAGCGCGTCGGGTTGTGCGAGCGCCCGTAGTCGAACCCCTTGTGCACTCCGGGGCTCTGCTGCAAATAAGTGGAGTTGGCGTAAATCGGCGGCATCAGCGCCCCGGTGGTAGGGTCGGGTGTTTGCCCGGCATGGATCACACGGGTGGCGAAGGCACGTGGCACAGCGTTTTCGTCGTGTTGACTCATGTAAGGGATCTCCGTAGGTGAATGAGCATGTCGACTCGAGTAATCAAGCCGTAGAAGCCCGAAGCGTCGGCGATGATCGCCACCAGCCCACGGTCGAGCTCCGCTTGTAGTTCAGCCAGACTGGCGCTTGGAGGCAGGGTTTGCAGCTTGTCGGTCATCGCGCTGGCCACGCTCATGCGAAAGTGCGAAGCATCTTCTTGCATGCCCAGCAGAATGTCGGATTCGTCGATCACGCCGACCAGCCGCTGCCCGCCCTCCAGCACCGGCAGTTGCGAGACATCCGCCAGGCGCATGCGCTGGAACGCAGTGAGCAGCGTATCGTCCGGGCCCACGCTGATCACCCGGCCATCCTCGAAGCGCCGTGAGATCAGGTCGCGCAGATCGCCGTAATGTTTGTACTGCAACAGGCCCTGATCGTTCATCCACTGGTCGTTGTAGACCTTCGACAGGTAGCGCGTGCCGGTGTCGCAGACGAAGCTGACAACCCGCTTCGGCTCGGTCTGCTCGCGGCAATAGCGCAGCGCCGCCGCCAGCAGAGTGCCGGTCGAAGAGCCGCCGAGTATGCCTTCGGCGCGCAGCAGTTGGCGGGCATGATCGAAGCTTTCCTCATCGCTGATCGAGTAGGCATGGCGCACGCTGGACAGGTCGGCAATCGACGGAATGAAGTCCTCGCCGATCCCCTCCACTGCCCAGGAACCGGGCGTGCTCATGGTGCCGCTGCGGCTGTATTCGGCCATCACCGAACCGACCGGGTCGGCCAGCACCATGACCAGGTCCGGTTGCACGCGGCGAAAGAACCGGGTCAGACCGGTCAACGTGCCGGCCGAGCCGACGCCGACGACGATGGCGTCCACATCATGCTGAGTCTGCGCCCAGATCTCCGGCGCGGTGCTGCACTCGTGGGCCAGCGGGTTGGCCGGGTTGTTGAATTGATCGGCGAAGAACGCGTCGGGAATTTCCAGCGCCAGCCGCGCCGCAACGTCCTGGTAGTAATCGGGATGGCCCTTGCCGACGTCGGAGCGGGTGATGTGCACCTCGGCGCCCATCGCCTTGAGGTGCAAGACCTTCTCGGTGGACATCTTGTCCGGCACCACCAACACCACCCGGTAACCCTTGGCACGGCCGACCAGGGCGAGGCCAAGGCCAGTGTTGCCGGCGGTGGCCTCGACGATGGTGCCGCCGGGGCGCAGGCTGCCATCGCGCTCGGCGGCGTCGATCATCGCCAGGCCGATGCGATCCTTGATTGAGCCGCCGGGGTTCTGCGATTCGAGCTTGAGGAACAGCGTGCACGGGCCGGTATCGAAACGGCTGACGCGCACCAGCGGCGTATTGCCGATCAGTTCGAGTACGGCGGGTCGGGAGTCGGTGGGCATGTCGTCACCTCGCTACGTAAATCAGCACTGGATGGACAGCGACCGGCGTCGAATCATTGCGCGCCAGTCGCGGCAAAGTATCGCTTGGACCATAGGCCGGGATGGCGTCACCCGCAACCTTGCACAGCCAGCCGGTAGCATCGCCGGAACGACAAAGCCGCTCGGCGTTCAGACCGAGAACCGCGCCACCATCGTGTTCAGATCGACCGCCAACCGAGACAGTTCCTGGCTCGCCGCACTGGTTTGATTCGCCCCGGCCGACGTCTGCAACGCAAGATCGCGGATGTTCATCAGGTTGCGATCCACCTCGCGCGCGACAGCCGCTTGTTCCTCCGAGGCACTGGCGATCACCAGGTTGCGTTCATTGATCAGGGTAAACGCCGAGGCAATTTCTTCCAGCGCCGTACCCGCTGCTTTCGCCACTTCCAGGGTCGAACGCGCTCGAATGTTGCTCTGCTGCATCGAGCTGACCGCAGCATCGGTGCCTTGCTGGATGCCAGTCATCATCTGCTCGATTTCCTGGGTTGATTGCTGAGTCCGGTGCGCCAGCGCCCGCACTTCATCGGCCACCACCGCAAACCCGCGCCCGGCACTCCCGGCCCGCGCCGCTTCGATGGCCGCGTTCAGGGCCAGCAAGTTCGTCTGCTCGGCAATCGAGCGAATCACCTCCAGGACTTTGCTGATGCCATAGACTTTCTGCGCCAGGTCCTCGACCTGGGTCGCATTGGCCGTGACATCGTCGGCCAGGGATTCGATGGACAACACGGTCTGATGCACCTGCTCGCGACCGTGCTGGGCGATCCGGTCGGACTCCCGAGACGCTTCGGACGTGGCCACCGCATTGCTCGCGACCTCCTCCACCGCCGCGGTCATCTGATTCACCGCCGTGGCGGCCTGGTCGATTTCCAGACTCTGCTGATGCAGGCCCCGGGTGGCCTCTTCGGTTACACAACTGAGTTCTTCCGAAGCCGAGGCCAATTGGCTGGATGAGTTGGAAATACGCTGGAGGGTTTCGCGCAAACTCCCCTGCATGCTCTTGAGGGCGTGCAACAGCCGCGCCGGCTCGTCTTTGCCGCTGATGCTGATGACACCGGTGAGATCGCCGCCAGCCACCCCTTCAGCCACCTTCAACGATTGGGAAAGCGGCACGACGATGCTGCGGGTCAGCAGCAGCGCAAGACCGATGGTCATCAGCGCCGTCATGCCGATCATCACCCCGACCCAGACCCGCGAACGGCTGAACACTTGGCGCCCCGCCTCCGTCGCCAGGTTAGCGTTGTGCTTGTTCAGTTCGACCAATGCCTTGAGGGTAACGTTGATTTCATCGGCCAACGGACTCATCTCGCCATTGAGGATAGCGGCCGCCTCTTCCACCCGTCCCTGGGCAGACAGCGTCATCACCTGCGTCTGGAACTGCAGGAAGTGTTGCTCCGAGGCTTTGAAGCGGTCGAACAGCACACGTTCTTCGGGCAGCACGATCAGCGCGTCATACCGCTGCTGAGGCTCATCCATGGTGCCTTTGAGTTCGTTGAGTTTGCTGACGTTTTGCATCAGCACCTGCGGGTCCCGATTGAGCAGCAGACGCATAGTCAATGCCCGCAGCCGCAGCGTGTCCTGATTCATCTCCCCGACCGCCATCACACTCGGCAGCCAGTTGTCATCGACCTGATCGGACTGCGCGCGCATGTTCGACATTTGCAGCAGGGCGAACGCCCCCAATCCAAACACCATCAACGCCAGCAAGCCAAAACCCAGACCCGCGCGCGGCGCAATATTGAGACTTCTGATACTCATTGCTCTGGTTCCTTCCAAAAGTGCTGCATCACCCTGCAGTGGGTTGCTTAAGAAGGTATCGGCCCGGATAAATTTTGCGTAAGACGAAAACGTGATATCAAAACGCCTCAACTGCTTCGATCGCCGAGCGGTAACGATTCAGTGCTCGGGAATGGGCGAGCAAGAAAGTGGAACGCGTAACAGGAGCAATGCTCTATACCTTCAAGGTCTTTTTTGTTCGAATGACTTTTCCTGTTGCCTGCGAGGTTTCCCATGACTGTCACCGTCAATACCGTTTCCGCCGAAGGTTTTCGCCACAGCGTCCAGATCGATGACCATCAAATTTTTGCCGACGTACCGACATCCCTCGGCGGCGAAGGCTCGGCGCCCGAGCCGCACGATTACTTCGACGCGGCGCTGGGTGCCTGCAAGGCCCTGACCCTGAAGATGTACGCGAAGAAGAAAGACATCCCGCTGACCGGTGTCACCGTTGAAGTCAAACGTGACAACAGCGAAGAGCAGAAAGGTAAATATGCCCTGCACGTCAAACTGACACTCAAAGGCGTGCTCACCGACGCTCAGCGCGATGAGTTGCACCGCGTGGCCGACCGTTGCCCGGTCCACAAGTTGATGACGACCACCGACGTCAGCATCGAAACGCACCTGTCTGAAGGTGCCTTCAGCCAATAGCGGCAAGGGCTGCGCAAGCGGGTTATGCTCCACGCATTACCCGCTCAGCCTGGAATGCAGCATGAACACTCCGCTCGTGATCCGCCCCCGCGCCGAAGATGTCGAAGGCCAGCCGATTCTCCGCCCGCTGCCGTCAGCCAAATGCCGCAGCGTCGGGCCTTTCGTGTTTTTCGACCACATGCTCGAAACCCGCTATGAGGCGGGAAAAGGCATGAACATCCGTCAGCATCCGCACATTGGTCTGTCGACTCTCACGTACCTGTTCGAAGGAAAAATCCAGCACAAGGACAGCCTCGGCTCCGATCAGGTGGTGGAGGCTGGCGATGTCAGCTGGATGACGGCGGGCAGCGCAATTGCCCATGTCGAGCGCACGCCTGAGGCGTTGAAGGACAGCGGCTTCACGATGCATGGTTTGCAGATTTGGCTGGCCTCACCAAAGGATAAAGAGCACGGCCCCGGACACTACAGCCACCATCCGGCGGCCACGCTACCGGTCAGCAATAACCTGGGGGTGAAGATCCGGATGATTGCCGGGTCAGGTTTTTGCCTGGAATCACCGGTCCCGGTGCTTTCTCCTACGCTGTATGCCGAATTGAACCTGCAAACGGCGACCACATTGCTGATTCCAACCGAGCATGAAGAGCGGGCGTTGTATGTGCTGGACGGCGAGGTGCAACTGGATGGCGAGCTGATAGAACCGCATTCGCTGGTGGTGTTGCCGGCTGGGGAAGAGATGACACTGTTCGCTGAAAGCGACTGTCATGCGGTGCTGTTTGGAGGTGCGCCGCTGGATGGGCCGCGGCGGATCAACTGGAACTTTGTAGCGAGCGATCCGGCGTTGATCGATGAAGCGCGGCGACGCTGGGCGGCCGGGGATTGGCCGACGGTGCCGGGGGAAAGCGAGCGGATTGAGTTGCCGCGGTAGGTAGCGTCAGGCTGAAAATCGACCCCTCACCCCAGCCCTCTCCCCACGGGGGAGAGGGGAAAGGGAGCCGATCTCCATGGCTTTTAGTTCCTGAGTTCGACTCTATTTCCCCGGTCGCAGAATATCTAAAAACCACCTCGGTCAGTCCCCTCTCCCTCCGGGAGAGGGTTAGGGTGAGGGTGCTTTTTGCTTCTAGCCTTTGAACACTTCATCCAGCAAGTTGTGCATCGAGGTAAACGCACGACTTGCTGTCTTCGCGTCATACATCATCATGCCCGGCACATTGGCGTGCGGATCGGTGAAGGAATGCACCGCGCCGCCGTAGCTCAGCAATTGCCAATCCACGCCTGCCGCGTTCATCTCATCTTCAAACGCCGGCAGCTGCTCTTTCGGCACCAATGGGTCGGATGCACCGTGCAGCACCAACACCGAACCCTTGATGTTCCTGGCATCCGCCGGATTCGGCGAATCCAGCGTTCCGTGGAACGACACAGCCGCTTTCACCGGCGCTCCGGTGCGGGCCAAGTCCAGCGCGCAGCAGCCACCGAAGCAGAAACCGAACGTCGCCAGTTTCGAGCTATCTACCGCGGCTTCGTCCTGGATCTGCAGCTGATCGAACGCTGCTTGCATGCGTTTGCGCAACAACGGCCGGTCATGCTTGAGCGGCATCATGGCTGCACCCGCCTCGTCGCCGTTCTGCGGACGGACCGACTGGCCGTAGAGGTCCGCGATCAGCACCACATAACCCTTGGACGCAACAGACTTGGCAATTTCCTCGGCACCGGCGCTGACGCCCATCCAGTTCGGCGCCATCAACAGGCCGGGACGTGGGCCTTTGTGGTTGGCATCGAACGCCAGACGGCTTTCATACGGCTGGTCATCAATCTGATAAGCGACGGAACGAACAGTGATTTGGCTCATGACTAACTCCCAGTAAAAGACACCAGAATAAAAAAACCCGCCGAAGCGGGTTTTTGTACAGCGCAGTTAAACCGACAGTTCAACCAGCAGCTTGTTGAGACGGCGCACGTACGCGGCCGGGTCTTTCAAGCTGTCGCCGGCGGCCAGGGCCGCCTGATCGAAGAGAATGTGCGACAGGTCGCCGAAGCGCTCGTCGCTCTGCTCGTTGTCGAGCTTCTCGATCAGCGGGTGAGCCGGGTTGAATTCGAAGATCGGCTTCGATTCCGGAACCTTCTGACCGCTGGCTTCGAGGATCTGACGCATCTGCATGCCCAGGTCCTGTTCACCGATGGCCAGAATCGCCGGGGAATCAGTCAGACGATGGGAAACCCGCACTTCAGCAACGGAGTCGCCCAGTGCAGTTTTCAGACGCTCAACCAGACCTTCTTTGGACTTGGCGACTTCTTCCGCCGCTTTCTTGTCTTCTTCCGAATCCAGGTTGCCCAGGTCCAGGTCACCGCGCGCCACGTCGACAAAGCTCTTGCCGTCGAAGTCGCTGAGGTAGCTCATCAGCCACTCGTCGATGCGGTCGGTCAGCAGCAGCACTTCGATGCCTTTCTTGCGGAAGACTTCAAGGTGCGGGCTGTTCTTGACTTGCGCGTAGGTTTCGCCGGTCAGGTAGTAGATCTTGTCCTGACCTTCCTTGGCGCGAGCCAGGTATTCGGCCAGACCCACCACTTGCTCGCCTTCATCACCGTTGGTCGATGCGAAACGCAGCAGGCCAGCGATTTTCTCTTTGTTGGAGAAGTCTTCTGCCGGGCCTTCTTTCATGACCTGGCCAAAGTTTTTCCAGAAGCTCTTGTATTGCTCAGGCTCGTTCTTCGCCAGCTTTTCCAGCATGTCGAGAACGCGCTTGGTCAGCGCCGACTTCATGGAATCGATGATCGGATCTTTCTGCAGAATTTCCCGCGATACGTTCAGCGAGAGGTCGTTGGAATCAACCACGCCTTTGATGAAGCGCAAGTACAGCGGCAGGAACGACTCAGCCTGATCCATCACGAACACGCGTTGCACGTACAGCTTCAGGCCTTTCGGCGCTTCACGCTGGTACAGATCGAATGGAGCACGGGCCGGCACGTAGAGCAGCGAGCTGTATTCGAGCTTGCCTTCGACCTTGTTGTGACTCCAGCTCAGCGGATTTTCGAAGTCATGAGCGACGTGCTTGTAGAACTCCTGGTATTCCTCGTCCTTGATCTCGGTACGCGGACGGGTCCACAGGGCACTGGCGCGGTTGACGGTTTCCCATTCAACGGCCGGTTGCTCTTCGCCTTCAACGGCGGCCACTTCTTTCGGCAACTCGATCGGCAGAGCGATGTGGTCGGAGTACTTTTTGATGATGTTGCGCAGACGCCAGCCATCGGCGAATTCGTCTTCACCGGACTTCAGGTGCAGAACGATACGAGTGCCGCGCTCGGCTTTATCAACGGTGGCAACTTCAAAGTCGCCTTCGCCCTTGGACGACCAGTGCACGCCTTCGCTGGCATCAGCACCGGCACGACGGCTGAACACGTCGACTTTGTCGGCGACGATGAACGCAGAGTAGAAACCCACACCGAATTGACCGATCAGGTGCGAGTCTTTTTTCTGATCGCCGGAGAGATGTTTCATGAAGTCGGCAGTGCCGGATTTGGCGATGGTACCCAGGTGGGTGATCGCATCTTCACGGCTCATGCCGATGCCGTTGTCTTCGAGGGTGACGGTTTTAGCGTCCTTGTCGAAGCTCACACGGATTTTCAGTTCGGCGCCACCTTCCAGCAACTCAGGCTTGGACAGGGCTTCGAAACGTAATTTGTCGACAGCGTCAGAGGCGTTCGAGATCAATTCGCGAAGGAAAATTTCCTTGTTGGAATACAGCGAATGGATCATGAGGTGCAGCAGCTGCTTCACCTCGGTCTGGAAGCCCAGGGTTTCCTTTTGAGTTTCCACACTCATGGTCATCAAACTCCAATCAGATGGCAGTGGCCGCGACCTGAAGGGTCGGCGGCGGGTTGTCATCAAAGTTGGGGGCTGAGTTCAGGATTTCAAGGGCTCTTCAATTTTGAAATGGGCGCGGGCTGTGGCAATCGGTTCGGCTTCAGTGCTTTGCCAGGCCGTAATCGCAACGTTGGCGACCCGACGGCCCTGCCGACAAACCTGGCATCTGGCCCAGGTGTCGCGAAACTGCCCGGAGCGCAGATAGTCGAGGGAGAAATCGATGATCTTCGGCACACCCGGCGAACCGGTGAAAATCAGCAGGTGCAGCGCTGCGGACAGTTCCATGAACCCGGCAATCACCCCGCCATGGATCGCCGGCAATAAAGGGTTACCAATGTTGTCCTTGTTGGCCGGCAAGCGAAACAGCAGCTCATCCCCCACCCGCGAACATTCGACGCCGATCAGTTTGGCGTAGGGGATCAAGTGCAGCAGCGAGGCGTAGTCGCCCTGCTCATGTGCCTGCTGAAGTTGTTCCTTGAAGGAATCGGTCATTTCGCACCTCCGGCGATGACGCCACCAAAGCCTTTGGTGCCCTTGATGGCTTTGCCCATGCGCATGAAGGTGCCCACTACATGGGCGATGGGCTGCTCGGGATCGTCCTGATAGGCGAAACCGCGAGCAAAGATCACATCCGTGGTCACCCGGTAGCACTGGGCAAAACCGTAGACATCTTTATGCGGCTCGGCGGCGTGCATGTAGTCGATGCGCAGGTCGAGGGTCGGACAAACTTCGAACTCGGGCAGTACGCAGAGGGTGGACATGCCGCAGGCCGTGTCCATCAGCGAGGTCAGCGCTCCGCCATGAATCACGCCGGTTTGCGGGTTGCCAACAATTTGAGGACTGTACGGCAGAATGACGGTTAGCCCTTCGCTGCTGGCGCTGTGAACCCGCAGCCCAAGTACCTGACAATGTCGCAGCGCCGATAGAAATCGTGTAGCGCGCTCAAAAACGGGGTTTTCGGCCATTTTCATAAAACTCTTCTTAGTGTTCCGGCAACGCACTAGGCGTTTTTAGTAAAAGTTCCCGTCGGAATAAACTTATATATCTGTATGAATTGAGGAACTTAACGCGATGGGCTGCGCTCGAAAGGCCAGTAGATATTTTCCATAAGGAGAAACACCCCATGCGTAAGACTTTAGCTATTGCCTTGATGTTGACCGCTTCCCTCGGTCTCGCTGCTTGCGATAAAAAATCCGAGGACAAAGCTCAAGAAGCCGACAAACATGCTGAGCAAGCTCAGCAAGACATGAGCAAAGCTCAGGATAAAGTGAACGACGCTGCGAAAGAAAACGCCGAAGCTGCCAAAGCTCAGGCTGAATCGAACGAAGCTGCCGCAAAAGAAGCACCTAAAAACTAAAACAGTTTTTAGCGTGATAAAGAAAACCCGCCAAGTGCGGGTTTTCTTTTGCCTGATTTTTTTGTTTGCAAAGCAGGTGCTACAGCAAAATAGTTCTAAAAGTCGGACTAATCATCAGCAACAACGAACACACTAATCCGACAAACCATACCAGGCTCCGCGCCCACGCCAGATCGACCCAATAGCACAGCAAATAAATGATTCGAGTAATCACGAAGATGATTGCCAGCAAGTCGATCAGCCACCCCGCTGTCTGCGTGGTGTGAGCCATCAACACCCCCACCGCGAACAGAATGAACGCCTCAAAACAGTTTTGATGAGCCGCCAACGCACGGGCACCAAAGCCAGTCAGTTGCGCCTGCTGCTGACGAGGCAAGTGATTGTCGTAACCGCCCTGGTCATTCATCGCCTTGGCGACGGGCATACGGGCGACGTAAATCAACAAGGCACTGATAAACACACACCAGAACGGAATACTCATCAAACAGCCTCTTTAATCGCCTCGGGCAATGGCGCCTCTGTAGGTGTATAGACCATCACGTCGAGAACGTCGGAATGAAACTCCCGGCGATACAACACCAGCACCACCCCGGCACTCATCAACATGAACAACCACGGGCTGACGAACCAGGCCAGCATGGTCATGCCGAAGTAATAGGAGCGCAGTCCGAAGTTGAACTGGTTGGCGGCCATGGAAATGACGCGGGCCGCCCGGGCAGCAAAAGCTTTGCGCTCTTGTTCGGAAACGTGACGCTCACCGACCATAGGTGCCGAGCCCACCAGAATGGCGGCAAAGTTGTACTGGCGCATGCACCAGCTGAACGTAAAGAACGCATAGACAAAGACCAGCGCCAGGCACAGCAACTTGATCTCCGACATCCCCTGGGATGCCTGTTGCACCATCGGGATATCCGCCAACAACGACACTGCCCTTTCGGAGGCTCCGAGCACCGTAAGAATGCCGGCCAGGATAATCAGTGTGCTGGAGGCGAAGAATGAAGCGTTGCGCTCCAGGTTGCCGATCACGCTAGCGTCGGCGATACGGTTGTCGCGCAACAGCATGCGGCGCATCCAGTCTTCGCGATAAAGGTGCAGCACGCTGGCCAGGCACGCGGTATCGCGGCCCTTCCACGTCGCATAACGGGTGTAGCCGCCCCAGCAGATGACGAACCAGAGCGCGGCGAGGATGTGGATCATGTTGGCGTGGATGAACGACATGCAGGTCCTTGTGATGTGTTTGGCAAAGCAAGTAGTGCTTCGACGTTAGCTCAAGGAAAAAGACACTGCACCCCCTCCAAAAAAAATGCCCCGTATCGATTGATACGGGGCATTTCCATGTGTGTTCACGGCCCGCTTGTGGCGGGCCATGAAGCGGCTTAGGCCAGTGCTTCTTCGCGCTTGCCCAGCAGGCGATCGCACACCACCGCGACGACGAGGGTCATGACCGACGGCACCAGCCAGGCCAGGCCTTGCTCGCTCAGCGGCAGGTGGGACAACTGAGTCGGCATCCAGTCCGCCAGGCCCGCGCCCTTGAGGGCGTCGATCAAACCGAAGATGAACGACACCAGCATCACCGGACCGACGATGCGGCCCTGCTCATGCCAGAAGTCCTTGCAGAAGCTCAGGGCGACCAAGGCAATGCACGGCGGGTAGATCGCGGTCAGCACCGGGATCGAGAACGCAATCAGCTTGGTGAGGCCCAGGTTGGACACAAACAGCGAGAACACCGCCAGGATGATGACCAGCGTCTTGTAGGACAGTGGCAGCACACGGCTGAAGTATTCGGCGCAGGCGCAGGTCAGACCCACCGCCGTCACCAGGCAGGCCAGGGAGATCAGCACCGCCAGAAAACCGCTGCCCAGAGAGCCGAAGGTGTGTTGCACGTAAGCGTGCAACACCGCCGCGCCGTTGGTGGCACCCGCGGCCACTTCATGACTGCCCGAACCGAGACGGAACAGGCTGACGTAAACCAGCGCCAGGCCCACGCCGGCAATCAGCCCGGCGATGATTGCGTAACGGGTAATCAACACCGGCGACTCGACGCCACGGGAGCGGATTGCGTTGACAATGACAATGCCGAACACCAGCGCGCCCAGGGTATCCATGGTCAGGTAACCATTGATGAAGCCTTGGGAAAACGGTGCCGCCACGTATTCCGGGGTGGCCACGCCGACATCACCGGCCGGCAATGCAAACGCTGCGATGCCGAGTGCGGCCAGGGCGATGATCTTCAGCGGTGCGAGGAAACGTCCTACGGTATCCAGCAGCCGGCCCGGATAGAGCGAGATGAAGAACACCAGCAGGAAGTACACCGAGCTGTAGAGGAACAGCGCCAGCGGGCTCTCGCCAGTCAGTGGTGCCAAGCCGACTTCGAATGACACGGTGGCGGTGCGCGGTGTCGCGAACAGCGGGCCCACGGCGAGGTAGCACGCGGCCGCCAGCAGGCCACCGGCGACTTTCCCGATCGGGCTGCTCAAGGCATCCATGGCGCCACCGACCTTGGCCAGTGCGACAACGGTGATCACCGGCAGACCGACCGCAGTGATCAGAAAGCCCAGCGCCGCCATCCAGACGTTTGGACCGGACTGCAGACCGACGATAGGCGGGAAGATGATGTTGCCAGCCCCGACAAACAGGGCAAAGGTCATAAAACCAAGTGCCAGGATGTCCTGGCCTTTCAACACTTTCATTAAGGAAATACCACACTACTGAATCGGAATTTAGAGAGGGATTTCCCTGAGGGGTGAGGGAAATGCTGTCGGTCCGTATAGGACTGACCCGTTTAGCGCGATGCTTCCTTGTGGGACGCAAACGCAAAATGGCGGCTAGCCTAACGAATTTGCCCGACAAACGCACTGTTAGGGTGCGATCTATCCGATACGCGACATTTCAGTGTCGCGTTTACATATCAAATGTTCACAACTAAACCCTGTGGCGAGGGAGCTTGCTCCCGCTGGGCGGCGAAGCGGCCCCATTTGGCGTCTGCTGCGCAGCCGAGCGGGAGCAAGCTCCCTCGCCACAGAAACCTGCGAACTTCTCGAACGCCAGAAACGACAAAGGCCACCCGAAGGTGGCCTTTGTTTGGTGAAGCGTCAGCTAAGCGCGAGGCTTACTTGATCGCCCAACCGGTCAGCTCGGACAAAGCCTTGCCGATGTCTGCCAGCGAACGCACGGTTTTAACGCCCGCGTCTTCCAGGGCAGCAAACTTCTCGTCTGCAGTGCCTTTGCCGCCAGAGATGATTGCGCCAGCATGGCCCATGCGCTTGCCCGCAGGGGCAGTCACACCAGCGATGTAGGAAACAACCGGCTTGGTCACGTGTGCCTTGATGTAGGCAGCCGCTTCTTCTTCAGCCGAACCGCCGATCTCACCGATCATCACGATCGCTTCGGTCTTCGGGTCTTCCTGGAACAGCTTCAGGATGTCGATGAAGTTCGAGCCTGGGATCGGGTCACCGCCGATGCCGACGCAAGTCGACTGACCGAAACCGGCGTCAGTAGTCTGCTTCACAGCTTCGTAGGTCAGGGTGCCGGAACGGGAAACGATACCGACCTTGCCTGGCAAGTGAATGTGACCTGGCATGATGCCGATCTTGCATTCGCCTGGAGTGATCACGCCTGGGCAGTTAGGACCGATCAGGACTACGCCCAGCTCGTCGCACTTGACCTTGGCATCCAGCATGTCCAGGGTAGGAATGCCTTCAGTGATGCAAACGATCAGCTTGATGCCGCCGAATGCTGCTTCCAGGATGGAGTCCTTGCAGAAAGGAGCTGGAACGTAGATCACGCTGGCGGTGGCGCCAGTGGCGGCTACAGCATCTTTCACGGTGTTGAACACTGGCAGACCCAGGTGCTCGGTGCCGCCTTTACCAGGAGTTACACCACCAACCATCTTGGTGCCGTATTCGATGGCTTGCTGGGTGTGGAAACTACCTTGCGAACCGGTAATACCCTGGCAGATAACTTTGGTGTCTTTATTGATCAGGACGCTCATTATTTGCCCTCCGCAGCTTTGACAACTTGTTGAGCAGCGTCGGTCAGGCTGGTAGCAGCGATGATGTTCAAACCGCTTTCTGCCAGTACTTTAGCGCCCAGCTCAGCGTTGTTGCCTTCAAGGCGAACAACAACCGGGATTTTCACGCCGACTTCTTTCACAGCGCCGATGATGCCTTCGGCAATCATGTCGCAACGAACGATGCCGCCGAAGATGTTGACCAATACTGCAGCGACGTTAGTGTCGGACAGGATGATCTTGAACGCTTCGGTAACGCGTTCTTTGGTAGCACCGCCGCCCACGTCGAGGAAGTTGGCTGGTTTGCCGCCATGCAGGTTGACGATGTCCATGGTACCCATGGCCAGGCCAGCACCGTTGACCATGCAACCGATGTTGCCTTCCAGCGCTACGTAGTTCAGTTCGAACTTGGCAGCGTGCGCTTCGCGCGGATCGTCTTGCGACGGATCGTGGAAAGTCTTCAGCTTAGGCTGACGGTACATGGCGTTGGCGTCGATGTTGATCTTGGCGTCGAGGCAATGCAGATCGCCGTCAGCCTTGATCACCAGCGGGTTCACTTCCAGCAGAGCCAGGTCGTGATCCTTGAACAGCTTGGCCAGACCTACGAAGATCTTGGCGAACTGAGCAACTTGCTTGCCTTCCAGACCCAGCTGGAATGCCAGCTCGCGACCCTGGAATGGCTGAGCGCCAACCAGTGGATCGATAGTAGCCTTGAGGATTTTCTCAGGGGTGTCGTGAGCGATTTTCTCGATGTCCACGCCACCTTCGGTGGAAGCCATGAACACGATGCGACGGCTCGAACGGTCAACGACAGCGCCCAGGTACAGCTCTTTAGCGATATCAGTGCACGATTCAACCAGGATCTTGGTGACTGGCTGACCATTGGCATCAGTCTGGTAAGTCACCAGACGCTTGCCCAACCACTGTTGAGCGAATGCTTTGGCGTCTTCTTTGCTGCGAACCAGCTTAACGCCGCCCGCTTTACCGCGACCACCTGCGTGAACCTGGGCTTTGACAACCCATTCGGTCCCGCCGATCTTGTCGCACGCTTCTGCTGCTGCTTCCGGGGTGTCTACGGCGAAACCCTGGGATACTGGCAGGCCGTATTCAGCGAACAGCTGCTTACCCTGATACTCGTGAAGATTCATGCTTATTACCGTCTTCGTTAGGTACTGCGCATTCGGTGCTGCACTTGTTCAAGTGCCGCACCACCTGTGACTGCTGCTTGCGTAGGTGTTCCGGATAACCGGTGAGACTACGCAAGGCTGCGTCCGGCGGACATTCCGCGGTGAGTCTTGCACGCAAGGCTCACGACGGGCCTTCCGCCGTGGTTTCTTATTGTCTTGTCTTAACGCTTCTTGCGGTTGGCGATGTGGATGGCGCCGCCATTCACAGCCAAAGCTGCTTCGTGCAAGGCTTCAGACAGGGTCGGATGGGAGAAAACCATCATGCCCAGGTCTTCAGCGCTGGTGCCGAATTCCATGCCGATCGCGCCCTGCTGAACCAGTTCTGCAGCGCTCGGGCCAATCACGTGGACGCCCAATACGCGGTCAGTCTTGGCATCAGCAATGACTTTCACGAAACCGCCGGTATCGTTGGCTGCCATGGCACGGCCACTGGCTGCGAACGGGAAAGTGCCGACGTTAACTTCAACGCCTTCAGCTTTCAAGGTCTGCTCGGTTTTACCGACCCACGCGATTTCCGGGTGAGTATAAATAACAGACGGGATCAGGTCATAGTTGATTTGGGCTTTGTGGCCCTTGATGCGCTCAACCACCATGATGCCTTCTTCGGACGCCTTGTGCGCCAGCATCATGCCGCGAACCACGTCGCCGATCGCGTAAACGCCCGGCACGCTGGTCGCGCACTGGTCGTCAACGAAAACGAAACCGCGCTCGTCGATGTTCACACCGCTGTCAGATGCCAGCAGTTCGGTGGTCACTGGACGGCGACCAACGGCAACGATCAGCTTGTCGAACGTGATGTTCTGTTCGCCATTGGCATCGGTGTAGTTCACGACAACTTCGTTGCCGTTCACTTTGGAACCGGTGACGCGTGCGCCCAGCTTGATGTCCAGACCTTGTTTGGTCAGGGTCTTGTAGGCTTCTTTGGAAACGGCGTCGTCAGCTGCTGGCAGGAACTTCTCCAGCGCTTCCAGAACAACCACTTCGGAGCCCAGACGCGACCAGACCGAACCCAGTTCCAGACCGATTACGCCAGCGCCGATAACGCCCAGACGCTTAGGTACGGTTTGGAATTCCAGCGCGCCAGTCGAATCGACGATCACGTTCTGGTCAACCGGAGCCGGTGGAATGTCGATCGGACGCGAGCCCGAAGCCAGAATCACGTTCTCGGCTTCGATGATTTCGACGGTGCCGTCTGGCTTGGTCAGCTCGACTTTCTTGCCAGCCAGCAGTTTGCCGTGGCCTTGCAGGGAAGTGACGCCGTTGGCTTTGAACAGGGTGGCAACGCCAGAGGTCAGGCCTTTGACGATGTTGGCTTTACGGCCAACCATTGCCGCCACGTCCATGGTCACGCCAGCGTGATTGATACCGTGGATCGCGAAGCCTTCTTTGGCTTCCTTGTATTTCCAGGAGCTGTCCAGCAGCGCCTTGGATGGAATGCAGCCGACGTTCAGGCAAGTACCGCCGAGGGCCAGTTTGCCTTCCTTGTCGGTGTATTTCTCGATGCAGGCAGTGGAGAGGCCCAGTTGCGCTGCTTTAATGGCAGCCACGTAGCCGCCAGGGCCCGCGCCAATCACTACCACGTCGAATTTCTGAGTCATGTGTCATTCCTTCTCGAATCAAACCGGACGGTCCCTTTTGAGGACCGTCGTGGGACGAAGCTGGTCATTACAGGAGGGCCGTCCATCACTGGACGGCCCGTGCAACGAAATCAGATATCCAGCAGCAAACGAGCCGGGTCTTCCAGCAGGTTCTTGATGGTAACCAGGAAGGTCACAGCTTCTTTGCCATCGATCAGACGGTGATCGTAGGACAGAGCCAGGTACATCATCGGACGGATAACAACCTGACCGTTGATCGCCATAGGACGCTGCAGAATGTTGTGCATGCCCAGGATGGCCGCTTGCGGCGGGTTGACGATCGGGGTCGACATCATCGAACCGAAAGTACCACCGTTAGTGATGGTGAACGTACCGCCGGTCATCTCGTCCATCGACAGCTTGCCGTCACGAGCCTTCTTGCCGAAGGTGGCGATGCCGCCTTCGATTTCAGCCAGGCTCATCAGTTCGGCGTTACGCAGAACCGGAACAACCAGGCCGCGGTCGCTGGAAACAGCAACACCGACGTCAGCGTAGCCGTGGTAAACGATGTCAGCACCGTCGATCGACGCGTTGACAGCCGGGAAGCGTTTCAGCGCTTCGGTGGCAGCCTTGACGAAGAACGACATGAAGCCCAGGCGCACGCCGTTATGGGACTTCTCGAACAGGTCCTTGTACTTCGAACGCAGCGCCATGACTTCGGTCATGTCGACTTCGTTGAAAGTGGTCAGCATCGCCATGTTCGATTGAGCTTCAACCAGACGCTTGGCGACGGTGGCCCGCACGCGGGTCATCGGTACGCGCTTCTCGATGCGATCGCCGGCAGCGAACACGGGTGCAGCAGCGGCAGGAGCAGCAGCCTTGGCAGGCGCGGCAGCCGGAGCGGCTTTCTTGGCAGCTACAGCAGCAACAACGTCTTCCTTGGTCACACGACCGCCTTTGCCAGTGCCGGCAACGGAAGCGATGTTGATGCCGTTTTCTTCAGCCAGCTTGCGAGCAGCCGGTGCAGCAACAGGATCATCTTCGCCTTCAGCGGCTGGAGCAGCAGCTTGTGCAGCGGCCGGAGCAGCGGCAGCAGCTGGAGCGGCAGCAGCGCCGCCCGCTTCGATGGAACCCAGGACTTCGTCGGACAGAACGGTGTCGCCTTCGTTCTTGACGATAGCGCCCAGCACGCCATCAGCGGTGGCCAACACTTCCAATACGACTTTGTCAGTTTCGATGTCGACGATCAGGTCATCGCGCTTGACGGCGTCGCCCGGCTGTTTGTGCCAGGTGGCAACGGTGCCATCGGCAACCGATTCCGGGAAAGTGGGGGCTTTGATTTCGATAGCCATTATCTGTGGGTCCTTAAATTCGGTTTCAGGTGCGCGAAGGCGTTAAACAGTAAAGGCGTCTTGCAGCAGTTTTTCTTGCTGCTCAGCGTGCATCGATGCATAACCGCATGCAGGTGCAGCAGAAGCCTCACGGCCCGCGTACTCAAGTACGAGAGACTGGTTGAGATTGCTGATGCTGCGACGCATGTGGTGTTGGCTGCAGTACCACGCACCCTGGTTCATCGGCTCTTCCTGGCACCACACGGCATTTTTGACGTTGGTGTAAGGAGCCAGGACTTCTTTCAAGTCGTCCTCAGGGAATGGGTACAGTTGCTCGATACGCACGACGGCGATGTCATCACGACCTTCGGCACGGCGTTTTTCCAGCAGGTCGTAGTAGACCTTGCCGCTACACAGAACAACGCGCTCGACCTTTTTCGGGTCCAGTGCATCGATTTCCGGGATAACGGTCTGGAACGAACCTTCGGCCAGATCTTCCAGAGTCGAGATGGCCAGCTTGTGACGCAGCAGCGACTTCGGAGTCAGAACGATCAATGGCTTGCGCAGCGGGCGAATCACCTGACGACGCAGCAAGTGGTAGATCTGAGCTGGCGTAGTCGGTACGGCCACCTGAATGTTGTGCTCGGCGCACAGCTGCAGGTAACGCTCCAGACGAGCCGAAGAGTGCTCCGGACCCTGACCTTCATAACCGTGCGGCAGCAGCATGGTCAGACCGCAGAGACGGCCCCACTTGTGCTCGCCACTGGTGATGAACTGGTCGATAACCACTTGGGCACCGTTAGCGAAGTCGCCGAACTGGGCTTCCCAGATCACCAGCGCCTCAGGCGTGGTGGTCGAGTAACCGTATTCGAACGCCAGCACGGCTTCTTCGGACAGGAACGAATCGTACAGGTCGAAACGTGGCTGGCCCTTGTACAGGTTTTGCAGCGGGACGTAGGTACCCGCGTCTTTCTGGTTGTGCAAGACAGCGTGACGGTGCGAGAACGTACCGCGACCGATGTCCTGACCCGTCATGCGAATCGGGTGACCTTCGAACGCCAGGGTCGCGTACGCCATGGTTTCGGCGTAACCCCAGTTGATCGGCAGGCCGCCGGCTTGCATTTTCTGACGGTCTTCGTAGATTTTCGAGACCTGGCGCTGAACCACGAAGCCTTCCGGAATTTCCAGCAGCTTGGCGGACAGTTCCTGCAAGGTTTTCAGATCGAAGCGAGTGTCGTGACGCGCGGTCCAGGCATGGCCCAGATACGGACGCCAATCCACGAACAACTCTTTGTTCGGCTCTTTGACCAGGCTTTTTACAACATGCAGACCGTTGTCCAGCGCATTGCGGTATTCGTCGACTTTCGCCTGAACACGCTCTGCGTCCAGCACACCGCCTTGAGTCAGACGATCGGCATACAGCTCACGGGTGGTGCGCTGTTTGGTGATCTGCTGATACATGATTGGCTGGGTGCCGCTTGGCTCGTCGGCCTCGTTGTGGCCACGACGACGGTAGCAGACCAGGTCGATCACCACGTCACGCTTGAACTGCATGCGGTAGTCGATGGCCAGCTGGGTCACGAACAACACGGCTTCCGGATCATCGCCATTCACATGGAGGATCGGCGCCTGGATCATTTTCGCAACGTCGGTCGCGTACTCGGTGGAGCGCGAGTCCAGCGGGTTGCTGATGGTGAAACCGACCTGGTTGTTGATCACGATGTGCACGGTGCCGCCGGTCTTGAAACCGCGGGTCTGCGACATCTGGAAGGTTTCCATGACCACGCCTTGACCGGCGAATGCCGCGTCACCGTGGATGGAGATCGGCAGAACCTTCTCGCCGGTAGGGTCGTTACGACGATCCTGACGGGCGCGAACCGAACCCTCGACCACTGGAGAAACGATTTCCAGGTGGGACGGGTTGAACGCCATGGCCAGGTGAACTTCACCGCCGGTGGTCATCACGTTGGACGAGAAGCCCTGGTGATACTTAACGTCACCGGAACCCAGCTCGACCTTCTTCTTGCCTTCGAACTCGTCGAACAGCTCACGCGGGTTCTTGCCGAAGGTGTTGACCAGCACGTTCAGACGACCACGGTGGGCCATGCCGATAACGATTTCCTTGGTGCCGTAGGAACCGGAACGCTGGATCAGCTCGTCGAGCATCGGAATCAGGCTCTCGCCGCCTTCCAGACCGAAACGCTTGGTACCCGGGTATTTGGTACCCAGGTATTTTTCCAGACCTTCGCCCGCGGTGACGCGCTCGAGCAGGTGGCTCTTGATGTCGGCGGAGTACGTCGGA
Organism: Pseudomonas sp. BT76 TE3572; assembly: GCF_050435365.1. Lineage (NCBI taxonomy): Bacteria > Pseudomonadati > Pseudomonadota > Gammaproteobacteria > Pseudomonadales > Pseudomonadaceae > Pseudomonas > Pseudomonas sp. BT76 TE3572. Next base: position 6,443,397 of record NZ_JBNDKE010000001.1, on the reverse strand, counting down.
CGGCCGCGCACGCTTTCCAGACGCTGCTGGAACCACTGGCGTTGCTCGGAATCGGTGATGTGCGTGAATTCAGCGCCGATGGTGCGGCAATATGTCTGCTGCAACGCTTCGTGAATTTCGCGTAGGCTCGCCTCCTCTTTGCCGATGAACAGGTCGCCGGCACGGAAGGTCGTATCAAGATCGGCATTGGTCAAGCCGTAATGATTGATCGACAGGTCTGCTGGTGCAGGACGCTGCCACAGCCCCAGCGGGTCAAGCTGGGCTGCCTGGTGGCCACGCATACGGTAGGCCTGGATCAATCGCAGCACTTCAACTTGCTTCTTCTCGTGCTCACTGCTCACGCTGCCAGCGGAAACCGGTTGGGCGCGGCGCTGGTTCTTTGCCAGCAAGACGAAATGATCGCGAATTGTGGAGTGCGAAACATCGGTGGCAGAGTTGCCGTCAGTCGGCAACTTCTGAAAGTAGGTGCGCCACTCTTCTGGCACAGCGTTAGGGTCGTGCAGGTAGAGCTCATAAAGCTCTTCCACATAGGCAGCGTTTCCACCTGAAAGGTGGGCACTGTTCCACATGCGCTGCATCACGCTTTCTTGCATGCTTGGTCACCCTCGGTTAGGGGAACACCATCGGCGTCGACACCGAGCACGCTTGCAGAAGTCCGAATGCAGCGACTAAAACAAGCCACTTAGGATCACGCTGATAGTCCGGGTACCAGCCCGGATGCCCCTGCTTGTCTCATTTCTTCAAAATAAGAGCCGCAGCTTTGTGAGCTGCTGCTCAGGTTAAAACTACGGCGCCGGTTGAAGCCTGCGCCGTAGCATCTACGGGTACAGCGGTACTACATTTACAGCAGCTGAATCACACGCCGCTTTGCAGCAGCATGTTACGTACGTGACCGATGGCCTTAGTCGGGTTCAGGCCTTTCGGGCAGACGTTGACGCAGTTCATGATCCCGCGGCAGCGGAATACGCTGAACGGGTCATCCAGCGAAGCCAGACGCTCGGCAGTCTTGGTGTCGCGGCTGTCTGCCAGGAAGCGATACGCTTGCAGCAGAGCAGCTGGACCCAGGAACTTGTCCGGGTTCCACCAGAAGGACGGGCAAGAGGTCGAGCAGCAAGCGCACAGGATGCACTCGTACAGACCGTCGAGCTTTTCACGCTCTTCAGGGGTCTGCAGACGTTCGATGGCCGGAGCCGGCGTGTCGTTCTGCAGGTATGGCTTAACCTTTTCGTATTGCTTGTAGAAGATGCTCATATCGACGACCAGGTCACGGATAACCGGCAAACCTGGCAGAGGACGAACGATCAGCTTGTTACCTTTTACGACAGCGGACAGCGGCGTGACGCACGCCAGACCGTTTTTGCCGTTGATGTTCATGCCGTCGGAACCGCAAACACCTTCACGGCAAGAGCGACGATAGGAGAAACCTTCGTCCTGCTCTTTGATCAGGGCCAGCACGTCCAGCACCATCAGGTCTTTACCACCGGTATCGACCGAAAATTCCTGCATGAACGGCGCAGCGTCCTGATCAGGGTTGTAGCGATAAACACTGACTTGCAACATGGCGGCCACCCTTAATAAGTCCGAATCTTAGGTTCAAAAGTCGGAACAGTCTTCGGCGAGAAGTTCACAGCACGCTTGGTTACGCGCTTGTCACCCGGGAAGTACAGGGTGTGGCACAGCCAGTTTTCGTCGTCGCGGTCTTCGTAGTCTTCACGGGCGTGAGCGCCGCGGGACTCTTTGCGGATCTCTGCGGCGATGGCGGTAGCTTCGGCCACTTCCAGCAGGTTCTGCAATTCCAGAGCTTCGATACGAGCGGTGTTGAACGCCTGGCTCTTGTCGTTGATCTTGACGTTGGCGATACGGCCACGCAGATCAGCCAGCTGGGCAATACCCTTCTGCATGTATTCGCCGGTACGGAATACACCGAAGTAGTTCTGCATGCAGTTTTGCAGTTCTTTACGCAGGGTGGCGACGTCTTCACCTTCGGTACGCGAGTTCAGGCCATCGAGACGTGCCAGGGCAGCGTCGATGTCGGACTGGCGAGCGCGGGTGTAGTCGACGCCTTCTTTCAGGGTCTGTTCCAGGAACAGGCCGGCCGCACGGCCGAATACCACCAGGTCGAGCAGCGAGTTGCCGCCCAGACGGTTGGCACCGTGAACCGATACGCACGCCACTTCGCCCACTGCGAACAGACCAGGAATGATCTGGTCAACGCCGTCGGCGTCCTGGGTGATTGCCTGACCATGAATGTTGGTGGCAACGCCGCCCATCATATAGTGGCAGGTTGGAACGACCGGAATCGGCGCCACGGCTGGATCGACGTGGGCGAAGGTCTTGGACAGTTCCATGATGCCTGGCAGACGGCTGTGCAGAACTTCTTCACCGAGGTGATCGAGTTTCAGCATTACGTGGTCGCCATCCGGACCGCAACCGTTGCCGGCGATGATTTCTTTAACCATCGAGCGAGCAACAACGTCACGACCAGCAAGGTCTTTGGCGTTCGGAGCATAACGCTCCATGAAACGCTCGCCGTGCTTGTTGATCAGGTAACCGCCTTCACCGCGGCAGCCTTCTGTAACCAGTACACCGGCGCCGGCGATGCCGGTCGGGTGGAACTGCCACATTTCAATGTCTTGTACCGGCACACCAGCACGCAGAGCCATGCCGACGCCGTCACCGGTGTTGATCAGGGCATTGGTGGTGGACGAGTAGATACGGCCTGCACCGCCGGTCGCCAGTACGGTGGCGTTAGCGCGGATATAGGAAGTTTCGCCAGTTTCGATGCAGATCACGATCATGCCGACAAAGGCACCATCTTCGTTCTTCACCAGGTCGACGCCGTAGTACTCATTGAGGAATACGGTGCCGGCCTTCAGGTTGGCCTGGTACAGGGTGTGCAGCAGTGCGTGACCGGTACGGTCGGCAGCGGCGCACGTACGGGCAGCCTGGCCACCTTTTCCGAAGTCTTTCGACTGACCGCCGAACGGACGCTGATAGATGCGGCCTTGTTCGGTACGGGAGAACGGCAAGCCCATGTGCTCGAGCTCGAAGACCGCTTCCGGACCTACTGAACACATGTATTCGATAGCGTCCTGGTCACCGATATAGTCGGAACCCTTGACGGTATCGTACATGTGCCAACGCCAGTCATCGTTCGGATCAGCGGACGCGATAGCGCAGGTGATGCCACCCTGGGCGGATACAGTGTGCGAGCGAGTCGGGAAAACCTTGGTAACCACGGCAGTCTTGTGACCGCCCTGTGCCAGCTGCAAAGCAGCGCGCATGCCGGCACCGCCGCCGCCAATAATAATGGCGTCGAACGTGAGTGTATTAACTGTGTTAGCCATGAATCAGATACCCCAAAGAATCTGCACACCCCAGACGAAGTAGGCGAACATCGCAACGCCGCATACTACCTGGAAGAGGAAACGCACTACGGTTGCGGACTTGCCGAGCGCCATTGGCGTAAGGTAGTCGGTCGCAACAGTCCACATGCCGACCCAGGCATGAACACCCAGGGCAACAAGGGTCAAAAGACTGAAAATACGCATCCAGTTGTTTGAGAACAGTGCATGCCATTGGTCGTAGCCAAGGCCCGGGTTCGCAACGAGGTATCCAATCAGGAAAGTGAAGTAAGCCGCGAGAACGACCGCAGACACACGTTGCGCCATCCAGTCATAAAGACCCGAACGCGAGAAGTTCGTGACATTAGTTACCATATCCATACTCCTGCCAGAACGATCAGCACCGCGGATACGGCGATAATGATTTTGGAGCCCAGTTTGCCGCCTTCCAGCGTCTCACCGATACCCATGTCCATGATCAGATGGCGCACACCGGCCACCATGTGATACAGCAGCGCCGACAGCAAAGCCCAAGTTACAAACTTGGCCAGCGGACTGGTCATGCACGCTTTCACCTCGGCGAACCCTTCTGCCGATCCCAGCGACTTGCTCAATGCATAAAGCATGATTACAAGGCCGAGAAACAGAATGATGCCGGAGACACGGTGAGTGAATGACGTGATGGCTGTGATAGGGACTTTAATGGTTCTAAGGTCTAGGTTTACAGGTCGTTGGCTATTCACGGCTTTTTTTCACACTGAAGAGCCCCTAACAATCAGGGCAAAGTTGTTGGGGAGTGCACTGGTCAGGTACCCACCACCCAGGGAGTGCGACCCCCAGTAACGCAGGCCCAAAAGCCCCTGGCGGTCGGAGGCCGAGTATAGACAGTTAGGCTACTAATGACAACGCGTTCACCTTCCCCTAATAGCTCATTGCACAAGTCGGATAAAAGGCGTAAATGGCAGGCAATTTCGAGGAAAAAGTCCGGTTAAAGCCTTCTGGAGCAAGACTTTAGGCAAATTGACATTCGAATTTATCTCACTATAGTGGTGCGGGCCCTGCGTGGGGGGTCTGTCTGATGATTTCAAGCATAAATAGGAGGCCACATGGCTGACAAAAAAGCGCAGTTGATCATCGAGGGCGCAGCCCCCGTCGAGCTGCCCATTTTAACCGGCACCGTTGGTCCCGATGTTATCGATGTTCGGGGCCTGACGGCCACGGGCCGTTTCACCTTTGACCCTGGTTTCATGTCGACAGCTTCCTGCGAGTCGAAGATCACCTATATCGACGGCGACAACGGCATCCTGCTGCACCGCGGCTACCCGATCGAACAGTTGGCTGAAAAGTCGGACTACCTGGAAACCTGCTATCTGCTGCTCAACGGCGAATTGCCGACCGCAGAACAGAAGGCCCAGTTCGTCAGCACCGTGAAGAACCACACCATGGTTCACGAGCAGCTGAAGACGTTCTTCAACGGTTTCCGTCGCGACGCCCACCCAATGGCCGTCATGTGCGGCGTAGTCGGCGCCCTCTCGGCCTTCTACCACGACTCCCTGGACATCAATAACCCGCAGCATCGCGAAATTTCCGCGATCCGCCTGGTTGCCAAGATGCCGACCCTGGCAGCGATGGTTTACAAGTACTCCATGGGTCAACCCATGATGTACCCGCGCAACGACCTGACGTACGCGGAAAACTTCCTGCACATGATGTTCAACACCCCGTGCGAGATCAAACCGATCAGCCCGGTACTCGCCAACGCCATGGACAAGATCTTCATCCTCCATGCCGATCACGAGCAGAACGCATCGACGTCCACCGTACGCCTGGCCGGTTCTTCGGGTGCCAACCCGTTCGCCTGTATCGCCGCCGGCATCGCTGCACTGTGGGGCCCTGCCCACGGCGGCGCGAACGAAGCTGTTCTGACCATGCTCGATGAAATTGGCGATGTGTCGAACATCGACAAGTACATCGCCAAGGCCAAGGACAAGAACGATCCGTTCAAGCTGATGGGCTTCGGTCACCGGGTTTACAAAAACCGCGACCCACGCGCAACCGTCATGAAGCAGACCTGCGACGAAGTGCTGAAGGAACTGGGCATCACCAACGATCCGCAACTCGAACTGGCCATGCGCCTGGAAGAGATCGCCCTGACCGACCCGTACTTCATCGAACGCTCGCTGTACCCGAACGTCGACTTCTACTCGGGGATCATCCTCAAGGCGATCGGCATTCCAACCAGCATGTTCACCGTGATCTTCGCTTTGGCGCGGACCGTCGGCTGGATCTCCCACTGGAAAGAAATGCTCTCCAGCCCGTACAAGATTGGCCGTCCGCGCCAGCTGTACACCGGCTACGAGTCGCGTGACATCACCAAGCTGGAAGACAGAAAGTAACAAACGGCTATTCAAAAGCCTGATAGTGAAAGCCAAAAAACCCTATTCTTTCGAATAGGGTTTTTTTGGCCCCGACAAATCAGAACGAGAAATTTGTCGTGCAATCTCAATCCTCGACTGCTGAATCACGCAACAATCCTGCTCATCAATCCTGTGCTACCGCATAGCTCGCAACCAGACGTTTTTTATCGATTTTGCCCACAGCGGTGAGTGGAAGGCTATTAACCATGACAACCTCGTCCGGGAATTTATAGCCGGCGACACCCTGAGCCTCCAGATAACGGCAAACGTCCTCCCGGGTAACATGTTCACCACTGGAACGAATGAAAAATACCGCCTTGTCCCCTTCGGTGATGTTTTCGATGCCAACAATGGAACATCCGACTACACGATCCCAAGCCAGCATGACCTTCTCAGTATCCGCCGGGGAGTACTTTTCGCCAGCACGATTGATCTGCTCCTTGGCCCGCCCGACCACGACAACATTGTTTCCGTGATCGAGCCTGACCAAGTCGCCCGTCTTGTAAAAGCCATCCGGATCAAAGCCTGTATGATTGGCCTCTTCATTGTTGTAATACCCTCTGATCGTATAGGGCCCGCGCACATACAACTCACCGACCTCACCCTCAATCACTGGTTGCCCCTGCTCATCTACAACCCTTAGTTCGTCAAAAATGCTCAATGGCCGACCTTGAGTGGAGACTTTCAGCGAAAGCGGGTCAAATCGACGATTAAAGCACAGCAAGCCTTCAGCCATACCGTAGATATGCTGAAGCTCGCAATCGAGTAGCGCTCGTAATTTCTGTGCAGATACTTCCGAAAACCGGGCAGCCCCAACCTGAAGAAGCATGAGACTCGAAAATCCCTCAACACCTAATTCAAGGTATTCGATCAACAACTCTGCAAGCGCTGGAACCAATGCAGTAACCGTGATTTGTTCCCGGGTAACCACCTCCGCAAAATCCAGTATGTCGGGGCGTGGCAATAAATAGGCAAAGCCACCCACCGCCAATACGCCAAGGACACCTGGACACCCAAGCGCAAAGTTATGAGCAACAGGAACGGCGCATAGATAGCGTGACGACTGATCCAGTAGGCAAGCTTTTGCCATCTCCGAGAAATTGAGGACATAGTCCGCATGAGTCCGTGGAATCAATTTCGGGGTATTTGTCGTCCCCCCAGACAAAAGCAACAACGCTACGTCGTCGATCGCTGGCATGGGGAAGGTGTCAGTTCCGCTGACAGCGGCCAACGCCGAAAAATCAAGATCATCTACAAAGACAACCCCTTCTCGTGGCAATCCTTCGCCAACGAGGGCAGTTGCAATACTTTCATAGCCGAAACCATCATGCTCACGTTGAGTAATATAGAAACTGGAACCTGCTGTTTGATGAACACCCTTGGCTTCATGAGCACGATGCCCAGGCAGCACAAGGACTGGCAACGCCCCCACACGGATGACCGCAAACAGCACGACAAAGAAATTGACCGAGTTAGGCAACTGCACAAGCACTCGATCATCAGCCTGCAAACCGTGCGCCGAAAGCCAGTGAGCAAAACCTGTCGACTCGCGAAGCAATCCGGCATACGAAAGCTGCCGATGTTCATCTTTCAAAGCTATGCGATCCGAATACTTTTCTACCCAACCAGTCAACGAGGAAGACAAGTCAGCCTCGGGTAAGGCTTTCATTCTGATGTAATTCTCGAAATCAGCACGGGGAGTAAGCGACTTCATTCAAACAATTCCTTTTGATAATTTTCAGAGAACAGGCGCAACTCCACTTCCGGCAGATTAACCTTCATCACGAGACAACCAGGTTGATGGGGGCACGGCAACAGCTGCACAAACCGTATAGGGTCCGAGAGAGGAACATCAATGTGTGAAGGCCCACCCATACCAAAATCGAACCGCTGATAGGGCATGGCCATCAAGTTATTGAACAGCAAACCGTTACCGTTCAAGCTTTCATAAAGGGGCGCGAGCAAATAACGTCCCCGAGCATTCTGCTGTGTAAAAGTGGCTACATCCTGAAGCTCAGCCAATAGATCATCACCTTTGACAACGAGATCAAAGGTGCCTTCTCGAATTAAATCGGACAACTCATCCAGCGCCATGCCGGCGATGCCACTGCTCGTGAGCTGAATAGAGGGATAGCACAACAAGTTGCCGACGTAGTTAGACCCCATCGAGGTCAACTGCCTCGCATCGTAGACGGGATAAAGCGATACATGGCTATCGATATCAAGCACCATGCTGGCAACGATGTGCTTCCAGGCGTGAGCAATTATGTAGTCATACCGCATGAACCCTACGCAGTCGAAATCACCGACAATGCCATTTATGAATCCCTCGTTCAAAATGAAGGTTACTTCGGCAAACGTCACGCCCCCCCTGAGAGTTTCGGAAGGCGACCAGAGATCAACAACTGCATCCGGTGCCTCATTACAACTTCCCGGATCGAGGCGGGAAAAATCAGGGAGAAGCTCACTGACCTCGTCACCACGATACAACTTCGACATCAGCTGGATGAAGTTAAAAAAAGTCGAACCGTCCGTCAGCGAGTGCCACGCACTGATACCTAGTACGCTCGCCCCCTGGAACATAGAAAGTTTCAGTTGAAATAACGGGTGTTTGAAACTGGAGCGCGAAAGTCTATGTTGCTCCCTGAAGGTACGATCACAAAAAAGCTCAAAGCCGTCATATTCGTTACGTAAAAAAGCCGAAGGCAATTTTTCATCAAACTCCTGCACCTCCAGCAAAACACCTTCGTTTGCACCGCTAATGAAAACTTCAAGGCCATCTTTAGAGAACTTTCGTCCAGAAAAGTACGGATTGATATCAAGTGCCGACTTTAAACACGAAATAAATTTTTCGGCATCCAAAGAGTAGGGATAGACCATCACATAGTCAGCCCAGGACTCAAGCATCAAATCAATACCATTTAATAAAAGTGGTGCCAGCTTCCTCTCTCCCGCAACAATCATCTCGCCTCCCGCTATGTAATGAATGACCACGCGCAGCCCATCAAAAAACTAGATCCGGGAAAAGACAACTGAAACGTTTTGCCCGCCGAAACCAAATGAGTTCGATATGATATGCTTTATATCAACACCATAAACACTGGAACTTACGATATTAACCCCTTCACCCAACAAACTATCGTCATAGTTTAGCGTTGGTGTCACTACTTGATATTTTAAACTCAAAACCGACACAATCGCCTCTATGACCCCAGCAGCGTGTACGGTATGCCCAATCATCGACTTTACAGACGTTATCGGTACACCTTTTTCCAGCACTTCACTAACGACCTTAATCTCCATTCGATCGTTTTCAGGTGTGCTGGTCCCATGTGCGTTGACGCAACTGATTTGCCCCGGCGTCAACCCGGCGTCTGAAATGGCTTTCAGTATGCAATCCTTAATGCCGCTACCCGAAGGATCCCCCTTTGTGCGGTGAACATTATCCGTCGTATTACCACAACCGCTCAGGTAAGCGAGTATTTCCACATTCCTTTCTTTAGCGATATCCTCTCTTTCAAGAACAATGCACCCTCCCCCTTCCCCGATAACAAAACCATCACGGGTCTGACTGAATGGGCGGCATGCCGTGCCGGGTGAGTCATTACGCGTTGATAGCGCTGAAAGATTGTTAAACTTGGTAACTGTCTCATCATAAATAGAGCTATCAGCAGCAGCCACGATAACTCGCTTGGCGTGCCCTCGCATAATCGCCTCGTAACCCAATTGAATGGCTGATGCCGAAGATGCACAGGCCGTAGCGATAACCGCCGGATATTGCGAAAGGCTGTAGGTATCATAAAAATATGAGGACAAACCTTCCTCCGAAGAAAACTCTTCGAACGCATTTGGCCCCGAAGCACTGTTGTCTTTCAATGCAACAAGGCGCTCATGCCAATAGTACATTCCACTAGGCAAGGAATAATACATGCGATCAAAATGCTCAGTACCGGTAGCTAATGCAGCCTCTGCAACAACTTCTTTTATGTAGGTTTCTATAATAACCCGTGGGTTGCGTTCACTTTCAAACCTGTCATCAACTGCTGCGAATGAGGTGCGAATACTCTTGTTACACAATCGTTTGGAATGCTTGAAATTTGACTTCCCAGCCGTCATCGACTGCCAGTTTTCAGCAACACCCTTACCAACTGAAGTACTCAAGCCAACCCCAGTTACCACCACTTTATTAGTCATAACACCATCCATCTAATTATATTAATGAGGCCGTATAGGAAACAGTGGGATTTCTCAAGAAGCGGGTCAAATTTATCCTGACACTCCGCTCATCCTCTAACAGCTTTATAAATTTTATCGCTAAAAGAGAGTTACCGCCCAACTCGAAAAAATTGCTATCCACACTTACAACTGACGTTTTCAACAACCTTGAAAATAGATCCGCCACGAGACTTTGCTTCTCATCAAAAACGAGAGTAGAAACATTTATCATACTCTCTAACTCCTGATCGATAATACGTCTATCGAGCTTTCCATTATTCGTCAATGGTATTCTACTGATCGAATAAATACGTTTTGGCACCATGAAATCCGGCAGAACTCCAAGCACGTCGGCAAGAGAATTGGCGGGCAGCTCAACTATATTCAGGGACTCCTGCGGCACCGTATTATTGAGCACCACAAACGCGATTAAAATATTTTCATCAGAGGACTCACCCAGCTGTTTAACAACTGCAATTGATTCCTTCACCGATTTAGAGGTCTTTAACCTGGCTTCCACTTCCCCCAATTCGACACGATAGCCATTCAATTTTACCTGTGTATCCCGCCGCCCTTTATACAAGAGATCCCCCTCTTCGTTGAGCTCGGCGATATCACCCGTCCTGTAAAATCTCTCAAGCTGAGCGCCCCCCCTATCCAACACAACAAATTTGCTGGCACTCTCATCAGGCAAGTTAATGTATCCCTTAGCCAGGCACACACCTCCAATATAAAGTTCACCCTCTGTACCGGTGCTACAGACGTTTAAAGACGCGTCCAGAACAAGAGCGACAACATTGAAAATCGGCGTACCAATAGGTGCACGATAAGGCCATGAAGAAAAGGGCAAGTCACTGGTATATGTGGTCACCACATGCGTTTCCGTAGGACCGTAATGATTTATCAATCGACACCCCAGTTGCGTCAACCAACCGGAGATTTCCTTAGTCATCAATAACTGCTCACCAGCCGTTATCAAATGCTTCAAGTAGCCCTGATTGAAATCAGAACGTCGTTCGTACTCGATGGCCAAGGTTTGCAGCACTGAGTACGGAAGAAATCCTCGTTCAATTTTTTGATGGTGGATAAATTCAAAGAGTAGGCTTGTATCCTTTCTCACATCATCAGGAATGATGACTAGCTCTCCCCCGCACGCCAATGAAGACAATACTTCCTGGCAGGAGACATCGAAGCCGGGGGAGGCAAATTGAAGTGTACGCATCGGTACGCCAAACAACGCATCGCTCTCAAGTTGGTAGTCGATCAGATTGAGAATAGCGCGATGAGACATCTCCACACCTTTCGGATTTCCCGTGGTGCCTGACGTGTACAAAATATAAGCAATCTTGTCCGGGTCATCATCGATTTCGACCCGCTTGGATTTCTCCTGGAATTCAGCATCCAGGGGGAAGTTATCAAACCCACTTAGCCCGCACGCATCCAAATAAAGCAGTTTGGCATCCCCATCGATAAGCGCATATAAATTTTTATCATCTGTAATGACATAGGCCAAGTCACTGTCTTTTATAATGTATCGGCAACGCTCTATGGGTAGATGGACATCGATGGGCACATAAACGAGATCAGCCTTGAATATTGCCAGCATGGCCAAAAAAACACCCATCTTATCGCTCAGATATACCCCAACACGCCCGTGCTTTTTTTGAATAACAGTCCGTAGTGTCTCCGCGAGAGTTTCTACTTTCTTACCAAGCGCAAGATAATCATAAGTCGTATCCCCATCGGTCAATGCCAGTGCGTGTGGAGCGCGCAATACCTGATCACTTAAATAGCAACTTAGATCCCTGCTTTTATTTTTTGCCGACATGATAATACCCCTGCGAAACACGCCTGATTGCACCGATAAAAATCTGTATGAACATGTGAATCAATTCAAACCGACCCCATACACATAACTAACCCGCACGCACTCAGCGCATCGCGTCATCCAGATGGGCTGCTACCGATGCGATCAAATAGCTATTATCGTGATCCCATGGATGAAAATCGTCCCGGTAGAAATCTTTAATATAACGCTCCATCAATTTCAGCAGACCATCTTCTGCGTTCAAAACAGCCGAAGACTCCAGCCATGCCTTGATTTCTTTAGGCTTCCCACCTTCCATCATGTACATCTGACAGGCGGTGTATTTAAGATTTTTACATAGCTGCCCAACAGTAACGTCCATTGTCTTAACAAGAAGATCTCTGTCGCCACAAACATCCATATAGACATCGAAAGCGACAGCCTTATGCTCAACTTCTTCAAGCGAATGCCAAAGCCAGAAGTTCTTTACTACCGAATCAGCTCGCCCCACCCAACGCTCATCGGTAATCACCAGATGCGAGGCAATTGCAGTTAAATGCTCCATACAAACGGTGGTTGCCAACAATGAAAGTGGATCGCCATTTTCTGAGATATATTCATTATGGCTTTTATAGGGTGCTTCTAGGAGCGCAAGATTATAGCCGCGCCGTTCACTGATGAGTTTATTGTAGGAAATATGCTCTTTAGTGTGCGCAGACTCTTGCTTGAAGAAAATCGAAACCAATCCTTTCAGCTCAACATCGTTTATCTGATCAAGATAGTGCCTGACCGATTTAATGAACAACTTCTCACCGCTAGGCAACGGTATAGATAGCGCGTTGGCCAAGATGGTTTTGAACTGATCACCATCATTCCAATCCTGCCCCAGAGCTTCTTCCAATTGAAAATCATAGCGACGGGACATCATTTTCAAATCGAAATCTGCACTACGACCGCCCTCATTCATGTCCATTGACCCAACCTCTCCATAACACACTAATTGATAACTAGGCTAATCCAGCAGACCTATCGGTTGTCCATATTCATCAAACGCCGTCACGCCGACATTTCACTAATGACGGGTTGTGCACTACGAACGATCGCTTCTTGCAAACCAGATAGTTTCAGACAAGTTTCAAGGTACTCTTGCTCCGGATCGGAATCACTGACGATTCCGCAGCCTGCAAACAAGTAACAATTAACACCCAATACCAGTGCAGACCTCAGACCTACAATAAAATCACCACTGCCTTTCGAGTCTACCCACCCCAAAGGGGCCGCATACCACCCACGATCAAGTTGTTCATGATCACGAATATAATCAAGTGCAATATCGCGCACATGTCCAGCCACCGCCGGTGTCGGATGCATGGCCTCGACAATACTCAGAACACTAACACCCTGTTTGACTCTCGCATGTATTGGCGTACTCAGATGTTGCACTTTTGGTAAGTAATGTAATATTGGAACTTCCGGTACCACCAACTCGGACACGAACGGCGCAAGGGAATCACGAATTGCTTCTACAACCAGGGCGTGCTCATGCCGTTCCTTTTCCGAATCGAGCAACGCCGCTCCCAATTGAAGATCAATCAGATGGCTGTCATCCCTGCGCGTGGTACCCGCAAGGGCGTGTGTATGCAGGCTGCCGTCCGACACACTGACCAGCCGCTCAGGGGTAGCGCCCACAAAACAACTATTGGACCGACGGAAGGCAAAGAGGTGAGCCTGACTGCCGTTTCGCAACGTACTGATCAATGCGGCAACGTTGAGAGGTTCATCATGTATTTGCTGAACCGATCGTGCTAAAACAACTTTTTTGAGTAGGTTGCGGCGTATTTGCTCTACGGCCGAACTGACTTTGGATTGCCAGCGTTTATCATCCTGCGTGTCAACCAATGTGTATTCCGACGAGGAGTGCGCTGGTTTTTTGGTGCTATTGTAGATGCTGCCAATGTGACGCCGAAAATCCTCGACTAAAGCGGCAGGATCAGCATCGGGACCGATCGAACAGTGACACAACAACCAACTTTTCACTGGAGTATGTACGGCTAACGACTTGTAGAGAGTCATCCTGGCATCGGGAAACTCTTGCCATCTATTGTCCCTTTCTCCATTGACGTCGAATCGAAATCCGCCAATCAACCTGGGACCTAGCGGACCATGAGAAACAGCATTCTCTAAGAGCGCCTCCCACGCCTCTTGCACTTGGGTGAATCGATTCTCCCCAAACGCGGTAACCTCAACTTCGTCCCCCCAGCCGAACATACTAATAGATGGATGCCTAGACTCCAGAAAAGCGTAAGGCACGTCACTCCACTGAGCTCGCTCAAGCAGAGACACCGCGTCGAGCTTTTCCATTACGCACGAAAACGTTGCCAATACTCGTGCATTTGTTCCCTGTGCTTTTTTGTGCGCTTCATCAAAGCAGATGCGCAAACCAGTGAAATCCATGTCCACCATACTCATTTATGCAAGGCCTCGTTGCTGACGCCAATAGTCAATCTGCTCGGAGATATACCAGTTAATGATTTGGCTATAGAGTTGCTCGATAAAGTCGGCATTCAATCCAGCAACCTCAGCCCATTCACGGCGTTGTGGGAGCATCTGAGCAACTCGATCCGGCGCTGGAATACTCGACTCCGAAGGTTTGAATCGGGAGGCGGCCCGAACAAAGGACATCCTCTGCCCCATGATTTGAATAATTTGCTCATCCAGAGCATCTATTGCATTACGAATGTCACCCAAATCAGCACAGTCGCCAGGCGTTTTTATCTCTGTCTTACTAGTATTTTGTATGATTTTTGACACGCAAACCTCTTGATCTCTTTATGAAAAAGAGTGTTAGAGCTCTATAGAGCGCTATACAAGTTAATTACAGCACCGGAGAGTCGACAGGTGAGTGAGCCGTCCTGACCTTGAGCGCTAACCGTAGAAATCCCTACACCAGATTCGAAATTTTCCGATCGGCCCATCCACTCGACTTAATGGAGGTCGCTCAATGTATTTTTTGTTTTCCCAAATATCGAAGTCCTTGGCCAATTCTGTAGCCAGTCTAGGAATCAGATATTTGATCAACATATTATTTTTCCGACTGTCTCCCGTATCTTTAACCGATACGGTCATACGAATAACGACTTGCTCCAAGTCGTACGGAGACACGTATAGAAAGCTCCTGAACTCGATCTTGCTATCGTCTATCTTCACCTGGACCTTATGCAGGCCAAGCCCGTCCAGCACGACACTTGCTTCAGCGATTGAAGACTTTCCCCCAATATCACTCGAACTTACGGAGGTCCAGTTTGCGAGAGGCCAGGCAAGAGACAGGTTTCTTATTTCACCAATGGCTTCGGCATTGTGTACCGTCGTGAAATGAGCGACGTCTACGCCATTCTCCGCTACTTCCTGAACATGGGTTCTTAATGTCCATTCACAGTCTTCACGCAGAACCGGCTTGGTCCAACCCTCAACCTCGACAGGGTCGGGTTGCCACAAGGGCTCCTCCGCGGCGTCGCTATACCAGACTTGAAGCATTCCGGCGTGCACCAGCGAATACCACTTTTTTAGTCCAACCTTCATCGGATTTTCATAGTAAGGGATACGGCTACAGAGGCCTCCCCCATCGAATTCCCAACCATGAAAGGGGCAACGAACATTTTCACCCACGACCGTACCACCGAACCCCAGGTGCGCTCCAAGATGAGGACAATGAGCATCATAAACAGCGAGTAGCCCGGAAAGGGTACTCACAATAACAATGTCTTTTCCGCACAACTTCGCACTTGTAATGGATTCGTTTTCAATATCATCGACCCACGCCACGCCATACCATCCACAAGGATATGAACTGAACGGAAAGCGACTTTGTGTCGGATAAATCTGATTGTGTGAACTCATGGAAATACCTACTCAGTACCCGTCGTATGCAACTATCTATAAGACGTCCAGACAGAAAGCTTCAAACCTCGCATGGCCAACCTGAGCAATCAGCAAGACTCTTTGGCCAGGTTGAGGCTCTAATGTCTTTTTGAAATACAACAGTGATAGAAGCACCTGTGTTGGTAGAGTTGCCTCGAAGACACTGCCCAGATAGTGGGCAATATCGAGTACAGGTACTTTCAGCACTTCAGCCGTCCACCCTGAAGGCAGATCAGCCCCTGGGTGAAGGCTAACCGACACAGCCATTGCTTCAGATTCTCGAACCTGCTTGGCGAGATCGTCGAAATTGAATCGCTCGACGCGGCGTAGCTTTGCTACAGCGCCCTCGGAATCGCGGCTCAAAACCAGACACGTCGCGGCACAACCGAATATAAATTCGCGGGTTTCGGCCCGTGCCTTGATCGACGCCTGATACTCGTCATGAATCTTTTGAGCACCGTTAAATACACCACCTACGATGGAACGAGTTGCCTGGCCACTCGACAGTTTCTCTATTGCATGAGTAACTGCAAGAACCGACGCAGAAGCTTCACCGACGAACGTGACACTTTCCCCCTTTGCACCAAACATCATCGCGATATTGGCCGAGTACAAATTCGGCAGTTCCGCCAGAAAATGGGTGGGACGCAAACGCGCTAACTCAGTATTGATATCCAGATCTGCACGGCTGGCCCCGGCCATGATCGCGGTGTCCACTTCATCGTTGCGCTCCCCGATTTTCGAGGCCATATAGATATCGCAGTCAGAAATGTCTGTCCCCAGAAGACCTCCATCCTCTAAAGCGAGACCTGCGGCACAGACCAGTAGCTTCTGACCCAACCCCATAGAGTTGATGTCTCGCTTTTTTGTGATGTACTTCTCCACAGGGAAATCTGGTGCCTCAACCCGCCCGCCTGACATGGAAAGCGGCTCGAACGAGCAATCGATAGTGTCCGAACTTAAAGGGCCAATGTTCGACACACTACCCATCCCCAGAATATAAACTTCGGCGCCCATTATTTATTCTCCTTGGCTTTAGTCACCGATCCGATAACACTGTCTTTCAGCACCGCGTTTGGAAAGTCCATCAGACGCAGCATGAACTCTGCAGTTGCAACTACCTGAGAGCAGTGAATCTGCGCTTTATAGAGCAGATACCCATCACCTCGGTGAGTGAGTTGCGAACTAATGTCAAGCACATCACCCGGGCAAACGAAGCGCTTAAATTTTGCGCTTCTTATATTGACCAGATAGGGCATGCGCTCGAAACCGGATGAAAGCATGTACAAGTAGCCACTCGCCTGCGCCATCGACTCTACCAATAACACCCCGGGAACGATCGGATTGCCTGGAAAATGTCCATCAAACAAGGGCGATTGTTCTGGCACCGTGCTGATACACAAGATGCTCTCCCATTCAGCCAGCTCAACAACCCTATCGATCAACGCATTGACTTCAAACTTCATGCTTCGACCAGTTCAGTCTCAACAAGACTGTAGACTGCGTCCACAAACGCAGACATTTTAAACTCGTTTTTCTCACCTTCGGGACTATTGGCCGACCATTGCTCTAAAGGAAATTGAATTTTGTAGGTATCTTCAATTTCAAAAACAATATCAAGAAAATCGACACTGTCGACACCCAGTTCTTGCGTCAAACTCACATCACCATCAATACCCGTAATACCAAGATCCGCAGTATCACAATACTGCAAAATTATCTTTTCAATGGTGGCGTACAGGTCTTTCTTGCTCACGGTGGTACTCATTGTGTTTCTCCAATGGTGTTTGTATTTAGGGATTAATTAACAAATAACGCGATTTCGTCCATCACCTTCTCATTCCGAAAAGCCCCGACATGACCCAGGCCAATCGTCTCTCGAAGTACCGCACCACTCCATTGTTGTGCGAGTGGTTTCCCGCCCTGCTCAAACTCTATTACCTGGTCATCAAGATCGTGGTAAATCAATGCATCGACAAGCAATGACTTGCAAAGGTTGATTGTTGAGTATTTTTCGCGCCACGAAGCCCCAAAAGATCTCGAAATTTCTTCCTCCAACTCAGAGATTGAAATGCCGCTACTCGTTTGCAGCGCAATGAACCGTTCAAATACGTAGTCCTGAGTCGCAGCGGGAGACAGGCATACGACTTTTCTTGAATGCATGCCATTTTTCAGCGCCCAAAGTGCCCAGCTACATGCCATGGAATGAGCGACCGCAGCATGAAACTCTCCGCATTTTTTTTCTAATGCAATCAACCCATGACCAATATTATTGGAAGGAATAAACCGTCCACGAGCGTCGTGCGAAGGAATATCCACCGCGACCACGCCTTGCCCTCGACTCACCAACCGAGAAATCAATTTTCCAAACTGTGCAGAATTGCCATTAGAACCATGCAAGCACAAGGTAGTCCGTGCCCCTGGCCATTGGTAATATTTTATTTCCAGATCGCCCTCAACGAGGCTACCGGTTGTTGCGCGCTCAAACAGGGCCTTGTAGGTTTTGGGGATTTTTGGTGGATTTACCACCGCAATGGCACTGTCCATTTTCGTCCCGTTCAAGCGTTGCGCCTCCGAATTTCATTTGAAATAAAGTCAGCCTGGTTGTTAATGGTGTTCAATCGAGCAAAATTCTTTATTTCTAGTTTAACGTTGAACTTTTTCATAATCTGTACAAATAGGCTAATCACCTTCAATGAGTTCCCGCCTGCACTTATAAAATCTGAATACTGATCAAACTCACCTTCGGGCAAAACCTTCCTCCACAAAAGACTGACCTCTTCCTGTACTTGAGCAGAATTCACCAGCGCTTACCTCACTTCTGTCATTAGATAAATCAACCAACACCTATAAACCGCAATACCCAAGGTCCACCGAATGGCCCAATAAGAGCCGACGATTTAAATGAGTTCGATGTAAAGTCGTGCGATGTATCCTGCAAGGATTACAAGCTGTGCATAAACTTAATAATATTCAGTCGCTGACGTTCAAACCAATTTAATTGGCCATCTCTGCTAACCGGATAGTCTTTTCTCACCAAGCACGCATCAGACTGGAATAGGCACTCGCGCCCAGATGAAAATCGAGAGCACAGAAGACGCAAGAATGTATTCAAGGACATAGCCTCGCCCGAGCTATTAATGGCCAATTAAAATCAATAGTCTGCCAGCGAGAGCAATCTTGAGAGCAAGGGAATACAATAGGAGGGCTAAACGGGAGGGTCGCCAGCCGGCCGACACTGTCGAACACGGGGCCATAGAACAATATATATACTTTTCTGCATCCCTGCATTTAGAGCCGTCCTTATCAATCCTTGATAGAGTTTGCTGCAAACGAACCTTGACCTTAATTTGCGTCTTAGCTAAGTCTGACGATCATAGGTCAATTTCTCGTCTCTCGAAATCATTTTCTCAATCAATCGCGTAAAGCGCCTGCGCCACACTATCTATGCAGCACTAACGTACCAACAAGTTCATCACTAAAAAACAATACCCACACACAGTAAAATTTTCCTTTGTTTCCAAAGCACGGTTCTTGCTAATTGTAAACTGCTCACTAACAAGCACTAGAATTTCGTTTGAAACGCGATGATTACTGGCTACTCCGTGCCAATACTTTCTATATTCAGCGTAACCATCGCGCCACAATTTTTGCAACTAAAAATGCCAATATTTTTCTCGGCAGCGCTACAAGCCCCGGCCCGCTTAACTATCAAGTCCGCTCGACCTCTTTCGAAAACCCCTGTTCAGGTGCAATATTTTTTGTATACAACCCCCCAATAATTAACATTTTTTCTTTAATTAACATGTACTTAGAAAAATAAAATGACGTCTAATCAACACTAATCGGAAGGGTATTAGAAATATCGCACAGTACAAAAATCTTCAATCCTCCTTTTTAATTTTTTTGACATGGTGTATTGCGTCATTCTCAGGCGAGCGTCTATGCTTTGCCGCGGCCAACATGGACCAAGGCCCTCTTTTCGATCTTTTGGCATCGAAAATCGGCAGTATGCCGAGCATCAATTAAGGAGGATTGAAATGGCTGTAGATTTTTCCTGGGTGAGTATTTCCAAACACTTCCACCCCGTTTTCGAAGAAAAGAAGCTCAAAAAACTACCGGTCCAAGTGGAGGTCGGCGACTTCAAAATCGTTCTCTTTCGAGGTGTGGACGATGAGATAGTCGCAATGCCTGATCAATGTCCACACCGCTTTACCCCCCTCTCTTTGGGTCAGGTTCTGGCTGACGGTTCCATTGAGTGTCCTTATCACGGTTGGAGTTTCAACAAGGACGGAGTGGGCACCATACCTTCAGCCCCCGAAGGTAAGAAGTGCAGTATTCCCGTACTCAAGACGCTGTTGCGCAACGGCGTTATCTGGGTTGGGGGCCAACATGCAACCGACCTTCCCGAGTTTGAGGATCCCGAATACACATTCTTGGGTGAGTTCCCGACGGTGTTCGACTGCCCATTGCATGTCGCATTGGATAATTTTTCTGAAGACGAGCATTTTCCGTATGTTCATCAAACCTTCGGCTGGGATCGAGAAGGTGCGAAGCACGTTGAATATGAGTTCGAGCAGAGTGATACCTGTACCAAAAACTACTATCGCGGCCCGATTCGTAAATTTCCTCTGATGTTCCTTACCGGTGTAAAGCCCGGCGATATTTCTCATAATCGCTTCATTACTTTTTTTGATCCGATCCGCAGCACCTACGAATCATGGGTTACCAATAAAGAGACCCAGGCGAGTATTGGCGGACGGATAAAAACCACTATTTTCTTTGTACCTAACACCAAAAATCGTACAACCCTCTATAGCTTTGTTTTCGGCAAGACCGAAGACGCCAAATCCGCGTTCTTTCAAAACCACTTCAGGGGTTTCATCCTCAAATTCATCAAGAAAGAGTTTGAGGCTGACGGAAAGTTTTCCTCAAAACTTTCCCATCTCCCGTATGCGCTGAATGGTACCCGCCTCGGAAAATACGATAAGCCCCTTGTTATTCATAGAAAAATGCTTGAACGCATCTACTTGGGTGACGCCTGAGCACAGACTTGCGCAACCTCTTCACTTCGTTGTCTACCTATCTCTCACTTACGGTGTGAATGCTTATGTGCGGAATATTTTCATCACTGGGCTACGACATTGACTCCAATGCCATAGAACGTGCCCTGGATGCGCTGCATCATCGTGGTCCAGACGGTAGAAGCAGTTACATTGATGCTCAGGAAAAGCTGGTTCTGGGTCATACACGACTGTCCATTATTGATGTTGAAGCCGGTGGCCAGCCACTGATCAGTCGGGACAAGAATAAGGTGCTGATCTGCAACGGTGAAATATATGACCATGAACGCCTTCGTGCCGAGCTGATTGCCGACGGCTTCGTGTTCTCGTCTTGCTCGGATTCAGAGGTCATTCTTTATCTGTATGAACGTGACGGGATCGACTTTACCCAGTCTCTACGTGGCGAATTTTCATTCCTGTTACTGGATAAAACCCAACGCAAACTGTATGTCTGCCGAGATCGCTTTGGCATCAAACCGCTCTTCTATCATCTGGACCAAACCGACGGGTTTAAGATTGCGTTCGCTTCTGAAGCCAAGGCGCTATTTGCTGCCGGCATTCTCAAACCACGCTTGGATCTGGTGGGCATTCGCGACATGCTCAGCTTCGTTCCCATGGATAGTATCTTTGAAGGTATCAAGGCCGTTGCACCTGCAACATTGATGACTGTCGACTTGGCACAGGGTGCTGTTGAAACGAATGTGTACTGGGAGCTGGATCTATTGCCCGATGCAACAGACCCTGAAGTCCATAACGAGGCCAGCGTACTTGAAGGCCTGAAGGAACGGCTCGAAAAAGCAGTCGCTTTAAGATTGCGCGCCGACGTGCCTGTGGGGATCTACTTGAGCGGAGGGCTGGACTCGGCAGCTATCGCGGCCATTGCTGCAAGACTTTCACCAACTCCTCTAAAGGTTTTTTCGATTTCCTTCAACGAAGACGAGCGTTACGACGAAGCCGCCATTGCCGAACGCATGGCCACCAGAATCGGTGCTGACTTCTACAAAATACAATGCAAAGAAGCCGACCTGCTGAACAATCTGGAGGACTGTCTGTGGTTCAGTGAAATGCCTGCCGTGAACTATAACGGTGTAGGCAAGTTCCTGTTGTCCAGACTGGCAGCCCAACATGTGACCTGCGTACTGACCGGCGAAGGCTCTGATGAGCTGTTCTTGGGGTATGCCTATTTCAAGAACCGAAATGAGGGTCTATCAAGTCATGCTTATGGACGCACCAGCAAAAAGCTCTCTCGCGCGCAAAAAAAATCTGAGCATCTGATCACCAGGGAGCTGGGATTCGTTCCTCAAGTCGAAATGATTGATCTGTTTGCCCCGCGGGCTCAGCGTTTTCTGCGAAACATCTTTGTCAAAAGCAAGCGGGCCATTCTGCTAGGCGGGTCTCCGATGGATCGACTCAAGCAGCGTATCAACCGAGCAGACACCGAGCACCTGGAGCCTGTAAACAAGCTGCAGATGTTCAGCATTAAAGGACTGTTGTCTCCGTTCATTCTGTCCAATCTAGGTGATCGACAGGAAATGGCCCACGCATTGGAAGGTCGAACCCCCTTCCTTGACCATCATCTCTTCAGTTGGGCGTGCAAGTTACCCAACAGCCTTAAAATCAAGGAGGGTGTTGAAAAATACATATTGCGCGAAGTCGTCAAGGATGACATCACCGAAGAGGTCTATGCCCGTAAGAAGTGGCCATACATCACGCCACCTATCTGGGTTAGCCCTCAGCGCTCGGAAAAGATGGCGTACTTAATCGATACTTATCTTTCGTCAGCAGCAATTGCCAAGAGCGGCCTGTTTTCGGTGTTTTCCATAAGGTTGCTGTTGAGGCTGATAAGAACAAAATTCATACCGGCCCATGCCAGAGAAAAACTTAATAACATTCTGCTCTATGTGCTGACTGTGCAAATTCTCGAAAAGCAATATGTCCAGGACTTCGATATTCGACTGGCCTCCAGCAAAAAATTTAGCGTGCGTAATAGCAAAAACCACCACCAGACGACGCCTGATCATTACGCACCCGTGCAGGTTGACTGAATCCATCCGACTCCAACAGCAGCATGTCCCCCGCCCATTTGTTGGGGGCCACCTCTGAAATTTCCTGTACCCCCTGATTTCCTCGAAAAAAAAATACCCCTGCCGGTCGGCAGGGGTATTAGAGCGCAATCATTCAGGCACGGTGATCGTTCACACGATCAATGAGCAACCGCCCCACTCGCCCCCAAACCAGTCTGCGAACGAACAAACTGCGGGAAGAACAGCGCACGCTCATTAGCACCCGCTGTGGACTTGTCGGTGACCGAGAAGAACCAGATCCCGATAAACGCAATGGCCATTGAGAACAGCGCCGGGTACTCATACGGGAAGATAGCCTTCTCGTGATGCAGTATCTGCACCCAAATGGTTGGCCCAAGGACCATCAAACCAACGGCACTGATCAGACCCAACCAGCCGCCGATCATCGCACCACGCGTGGTCAGCTTCTTCCAGTACATGGAAAGCAGCAGCACCGGGAAGTTACAGCTCGCCGCGATGGAGAACGCCAGGCCCACCATGAACGCGATGTTCTGGCTTTCGAACAAAATGCCCAGACCGATCGCCAACACACCCAGACAGATGGTGGTGATTTTCGAGACGCGGATCTCATCCTTGTCGTTGGCTTTGCCCTTCTTGATCACACTCGCGTAAAGGTCGTGGGACACCGCAGTAGCACCGGCCAGCGTCAAACCAGCCACTACAGCCAGAATGGTCGCGAACGCTACCGCCGAGATGAAGCCCAGGAAGATACTGCCACCCACCGCGTTAGCCAGGTGCACCGCCGCCATGTTGTTGCCGCCCAACAGCGCGCCAGCAGCATCTTTGAAGGCAGGGTTGGTGCTGACCAGCAGGATCGCGCCGAAGCCGATGATGAACGTCAGGATGTAGAAATAACCAATGAAGCCGGTTGCATACAGCACGCTCTTGCGAGCTTCTTTCGCATCACTCACGGTGAAGAAGCGCATCAGAATGTGCGGCAGGCCAGCGGTACCGAACATCAGTGCCAGGCCAAGCGAGAATGCCGAAACCGGATCTTTCACCAGCCCGCCCGGGCTCATGATCGCTTCACCTTTAGGGTGAACCTTGATCGCCTCGGAAAACAGCAGGCTGAAGTCGAAGTTGACATGCTTCATGACCATCAGTGCCATGAACGTAGCACCGGACAGCAGCAACACTGCCTTGATGATCTGCACCCAAGTGGTCGCCAGCATGCCGCCGAACAACACGTACATGCACATCAGGATACCGACCAGGATCACGGCAACGTAGTAGTCGAGACCGAACAGCAGCTGAATCAGCTTGCCGGCACCGACCATTTGCGCGATCAGGTAGAACGCCACCACCACCAGCGAGCCGCAAGCGGACAGCGTGCGGATCTGGGTTTGCCCAAGGCGATAGGACGCCACGTCGGCAAAGGTGTATTTACCCAGGTTACGCAGGCGCTCGGCGATCAGGAACAGAATGATCGGCCAGCCCACCAGGAAGCCGATCGAGTAGATCAGGCCGTCGTAACCGGAAGTGAACACCAGGGCGGAAATCCCCAGGAAGGACGCCGCCGACATGTAGTCACCGGCAATCGCCAGACCGTTCTGGAAGCCGGTGATCTTGCCACCCGCCGCATAGTAGTCAGCCGCCGAATTGTTGCGCTTGGAGGCCCAGTAGGTGATGCACAGGGTCAGGCCAACGAACGCGACGAACATCAGGATCGCGGAAACGTTGAGCGGTTGTTTGTGCACTTCGCCGGTCAGGGCTTCACCTGCCCAGGCGCCAGGTGCAAAGGCTGCGATGCTCAATAGAGCCATTAGACGCCGGATCATTGCTGAGCCTCCTTGAGAATCGCATTGTTCAGGTCGTCGAATTCGCCATTGGCGCGTCGTACGTAGATTGCAGTCAGGATAAAGGCCGAGAGAATCAGCCCGACACCAATCGGTATCCCCCAGGTAATCGAAGACTCGGGGCTGATTTTCGCCCCCAGAATATGCGGCCCGTAAGCAATCAAAAGAATGAATCCGGAGTAAAGCCCAAGCATGATCGCCGAAAGAATCCAGGCGAACCTTTCTCGCTTACTAACCAGCTCCTTGAAGCGCGGGCTGTTTTGAATCGAGAGGTAAATGCTGTCGTTCATTGTTTTTATCCTCGCAGCACAGATGAAGTTGGAACGTTATCCACTCTATGCGGCTACGGAACTGGTTCCAGACGACCTTAGTATTAGAACGACATGACGGTTTTGCCTTTTTTCAGCACATATTAATTAGCCTGCTATACACCCATCTTCTATCTACAAGAATCCGGGAATGCAAAAGGCCGCTTGGCAGTGATACCAAGCGGCCCTGTAAGGTGCTGACCAGACGCGTCAGCTCAAATCATTTGGTCCAGTCTGCAACGCGTTCCGGGTGTTTGGCCACCCAATCCTTGGCGGCGGCTTCTGGCTTGGCACCATCCTGAATGGCCAACATGACTTCGCCGATTTCGTCTTTCGATGCCCACTGGAAGTTCTTCATGAACTTGGCAACTTCCGGAGCCTTGGTTGCCAGCTCTTTGCTGCCGATGTTGTTCACAGTTTCAGCCGCGCCATAAACGCCTTTCGGGTCGTCCAGGAAGCGCAGTTTCCACTTGGCGAACATCCAGTGCGGTACCCAGCCGGTGACTGCAATGGATTCGTTTTTCTTCTCGGCACGGGTCAGCTCGGCAATCATGCCGGCGCCGGAACTGGCCTTGAGTTGATAGCCGGTCAGATCGTAGTCCTTGATTGCCTGTTCGGACTTGAGCATTACACCCGAACCGGCGTCGATGCCGACGATACGATCTTTGAAGCTGTCGTCGGTTTTCAGATCGCCAATACTTTTAGCTTTGACATACTCCGGCACGATCAGGCCGATTCTTGCGTCCTTGAAGTTCGGACCGTAATCGACGACTTGATCTTTATTCTTGGTCCAGTATTCACCGTGAGTCACAGGCAGCCACGCAGACATCATGGCATCGAGTTTGCCAGTGGCCACGCCCTGCCACATGATCCCGGTGGCAACTGCTTGCAGTTTCACGTCATAACCGAGTTTCTGCCTGATCACTTCAGCGGCCACGTTGGTCGTGGCAACACTGTCCGACCAGCCGTCGACATAACCGATAGTCACTGCCTTGCCTTCGGCGCTGGCTACAGTAGAACTGATCGCCAGCACCAAAGCGGCACCTGCGCCCAAGAGTCGTCGCATCTTCATCGTTACTTCCCCGAAAGTGCTGCGCTCGACGGATGCCGAGTCGCGTCAACGTATTGTTATGGTGCACAGCGCCCCCATCACGCCCACCGCAAACTCGTCCGAACATCAGCGGAGTACTGACGCCCCGATAATCAACCTCCCGACAATGGCGACCTTCTCTACCAGCGACCTCAAGGCATCGAGAAACGACATCAGAACGCCATTAATCTAGACCACCGGAAGTCCGTCGGCCAATCCGCCCAAACATTGCATGTCAAAAGTATGCAGGCCACCAAGCACGCGGCAAATGAAGGTAACATGCGCGGCTTTGCTCCCAGACGGCCTGACCATGCCCGCGACATCCCGCTTTCCTTTTTTTGCTTATCTATTCGCCTGCCTGCTGGGGCTTTTTGCCCTGGGTGGCTTCTGGTACGGCCTCGGTAAACCGGTGGTGTTGCCGGACGTGGCCAGCGCGACTCACAAGCTGCAATGCGCCTCCTATACCCCGTTCGACAAGGACCAATCGCCGTTCGATCAGCCGTTCAAGCTGCGCCCCGAGCGCATGGACGCCGACCTTGCGCTGCTGGCCAAAAGCTTCGAATGCATCCGCACCTATTCCATGACCGGCCTCGAGGCCCTGCCCGACCTGGCGCGCAAGCACGGGCTGAAACTGATGATCGGAGCCTGGGTCAACAGCAACCCGGTGGACACCGCCAAGGAAGTCGACCTGCTGATCGCCTCGGCCAACGCCAACGCGGACGTGGTGACCTCGGTGATCGTCGGCAACGAAACCCTGTTGCGCAAGGAAGTCACTGGCGCGCAGCTGGCCAAGCTCATCAGTAAAGTCAAAAGCCAGGTCAAACAGCCTGTCACTTACGCCGATGTCTGGGAGTTCTGGCTCAAGCACCCGGAAGTCGCCCCGGCGGTGGATTTCCTGACCATTCACTTGTTGCCGTACTGGGAAGATGATCCATCGAACATCGACGCCGCCCTGCAGCATGTGGCCGAAGTACGTCAGGTGTTCGGCAACAAGTTCGCACCCAAGGACGTGATGATTGGCGAAACCGGCTGGCCCAGCGAAGGCCGTCAGCGTGAAACCGCCCTGCCGAGCCGGGTCAATGAAGCCAAGTTCATTCGCGCTTTTGTCATCATGGCGGAGCAACAAGGCTGGCATTACAACCTGATCGAAGCCTTCGACCAGCCGTGGAAACGCGCCAGCGAAGGTGCAGTCGGTGGTTACTGGGGGCTGTTCGATGCCGATCGCCAGGACAAGGGCGTGCTCGCCGGTCCGGTGTCGAACGTGCCTTACTGGACGCAGTGGCTGGCAGTGGGTGGTTTGATCTTCCTTGGCACGCTATCCCTCGGCGGCCGTGTCCGCAGTACTCGCGCAGCGCTGGTTCTACCGCTGCTGGGTGCGCTGGCCGCTTGCTCGATTGGCGCCTGGGGCGACCTGGCCCGTGTCACTACGCGGTTTGGCAGTGAGTGGTTGTGGGTCGCTTTGCTGACGGCGTTGAACGTGTTGGTGCTGGCCCATGCGGCACTGACCCTGAGCGCTCGCACTGGCTGGCGCGGACGCGCGTTCAATACGCTGGAACGTCGGGCGGGCTGGTTGCTCGCCGCAGCCGGTTTTGCCGCTGCGGTGATGATGCTGGAGCTGGTGTTCGATCCGCGTTATCGCAGCTTCCCGAGTGTCGCATTCATCCTGCCGGCGCTGGTCTATCTGTGCCGCCCGGTGAGCGTGCCGCGTCGGGAGATTGCCCTGCTGACCTTCATCATCGGTGCCGGCATTGCGCCGCAGCTTTATCGTGAAGGGTTGCAGAATCAGCAGGCCTGGGGTTGGGCGCTGGTGAGTGTGTTGATGGTTGCAGCGTTGTGGCGCAGTTTGCGGGTTCGCAAGGGCTGATCTTCATTGCTGCTGCCGGCCTCTTCGCGAGCAAGCCCGCTCCCACATGAGAATGCGGTCAAATGTGTGCGGGCTTGCTCGCGAAGACGGAATATCAGACGCTACGAGACGCCCGGACCAACCGCAATCCAGCAATCACCACCGCAAACACCGCCAAAGTCGTGTTGTACAACGCCAACGCCAGAAACCCGAACACCAGCGCCAGCACCGCCAACCACCACCCTGCCCGTCCCGGCAGCACAAAACCGATAACGGCTGCCGCCAATGCCGCGAAGCCCAATACGTTGAAGTGAATCATCAAGCCCAGGCTCGAACGAACCTGGCATTCCCAGCGGCTCGCTTCGTCCACGCAGACGCCGACCCATTGAGCATCCTCCATAAAGCCATAACGCGCGCCATAACTGGCGGCCAGCCATAACGGCAGGAGAACGAGCAGCAGAATCACAGGCAGACGACGGGACATGAAGCACTCCAATAAACGAAAACGGCGGCCAGCTTAATCCCCCGCCAGCGGTAAGCAAACGCGCGTGACAGATAATTGGCCACGAAATCTCTGCAAAGTGTATCGTCCAGCTACTATTACCTCGAAATTAGGCCTGATTGGTGCCGACCCATGGCACTTTGGCGCAAACCCCGTGGTCATAGCCTGCGAACTTCATTTGGCACCTTTCTCTAAGGGATCTAGTCATGCTCCGTTCCTTGCGCTTCGCCGCCCTGTTTGGCGGCCTTATTTTGAGTGCGTCCGCACTGGCCGTCGATATCGACGCTGCCAGTTATGGCTACCCCTTGACCAACCCGTTCGAGGCGACCATTGCCACGACACCGCCGGACTTGCGCCCGGAGTTGCCGCTGGATGACGACATCAATCAGACCGACCGCAGCGTCAGGTTGCGCCCGGAACGTGAGTTCGACCTGCCGGACAACTTCTGGCCGGTGAAAAAGCTCACCTACCGCATCGCCACACAAGAAAAAGCCGCACCGCTGATCTTCCTGATCGCCGGCACCGGCGCGCGCTACGACAGCAGCATCAACGAGTACCTGAAAAAGCTCTACTACAAGGCCGGCTACCATGTGGTGCAACTGTCGTCGCCCACCAGCTTCGACTTCATGAGCGCCGCCTCACGCTTCGCCACACCCGGCATCACCAAAGAAGACGCCGAAGACATGTACCGTGTGATGCAGGCCGTGCGGGCACAAAACCCGAAAGTGCCCGTCACTGATTACTACCTGACCGGCTACAGCCTGGGCGCACTGGACGCGGCATTTGTCGCGCACCTGGACGAAACCCGCCGCAGCTTCAACTTCAAGAAAGTCTTGCTGCTCAACCCGCCGGTCAACCTCTACACCTCGATTACCAACCTGGACAAGCTCGTCCAGACCGAGGTCAAGGGCATCAACAACACCACCACTTTCTACGAGCTGGTGCTGGACAAACTGACCCGTTACTTCCAGCAGAAAGGCTACATCGACCTCAACGATGCGCTGCTCTACGACTTCCAGCAGTCCAAGCAGCACCTGAGCAACGAACAGATGGCCATGTTGATCGGCACATCGTTCCGCTTCTCGGCAGCCGACATTGCCTTCACCTCGGACCTGATCAACCGTCGCGGTCTGATTACTCCACCGAAATACCCGATCACCGAAGGCACCACCCTCACGCCGTTCCTCAAACGCGCGCTGCAGTGCGACTTCGACTGTTACATCACCGAACAGGTCATCCCGATGTGGCGCGCCCGCACCGACGGCGGCAGCCTGCTGCAACTGATCGACCAGGTCAGTTTGTATGCACTCAAGGATTACCTGCACGACAGCCCGAAAATCGCCGTCATGCACAACGCCGACGACGTGATACTCGGCCCTGGCGACCTTGGTTTCCTGCGCAAGACCTTTGGCGATCGTTTGACCATTTACCCGCTGGGCGGCCATTGCGGCAACCTTAATTACCGCGTCAACAGCGACGCCATGCTGGAGTTCTTCCGTGGCTAAATATCTCCTGCTTATCGCAGCGTTACTCTGTGCAGGCGTCGCCAATGCCGACAACAGCAAAGCCAACGCACCGGTTGTGATTGACAGTGACGGCTTCAAGGAGCCTCTGAGCAAGCTCAAATTCAACCCGGGCCTGGATCAGCGCGAGTTCGAACGTTCGACGCTTAGCGCGCTGGCCGTCTACGACCCTCTGGAAGAGTGGAACCGCCGCGTCTACCACTTCAACTACCGCTTCGACCAATGGGTGTTCCTGCCAGTGGTTGATGGCTATCGCTACATCACGCCGAGCTTCCTGCGCACTGGCGTCAGCAACTTCTTCAACAACCTCGGTGATGTGCCGAACCTGTTGAACAGCTTGCTGCAGTTCAAGGGTCAGCGCTCGATGGAAACCACCGCGCGCCTGCTGCTCAATACCACCGTCGGCATCGCCGGCTTGTGGGATCCGGCGACCGCCATGGGTCTGCCGCGCCAGAACGAAGACTTCGGCCAGACACTGGGCTTCTACGGTGTACCCAGCGGCGCCTACTTCGTGTTGCCGATCCTCGGCCCTTCGAACCTCCGCGACACCGGTGGCCTGGTGGTGGACTTCAGCGCGGAATCGGCGATCAACTTCCTGAACGTCGCCGAAGTCAGCGAAAACCATCCGGAAATCTGGGTCCTGCGTGGCATCGACAAGCGTCACCAGAACAGCTTCCGCTATGGCAAGCTGAACTCGCCGTTCGAGTACGAGAAAGTGCGCTACGTGTACACCGAGTCGCGCAAGTTGCAGATCGCCGAGTAATTCATCGGCAACAAAAAAAGGCCATTCGATGCGAATCGAATGGCCTTTTTATTGGGATTTTTCAAACCCCACATTTGATTGTGGCTGTCTTCAGCCTTTCACTGCTTTCCAGATTTTGCTCACGGCCATAACACCGGCCAACACAATGGCCCCTGCCACAATCCCCGCCACCGCATTCAGCAACGTCGGCACGATAAAACCGGCACCGCCCGCCCCTGCACTGACGTTCTCAATCCAGTGATGAACCACCGGCACGCCGTGGGTGAGAATTGCGCCACCCACCAGGAACATCGCTGCCGTGCCGATCACCGACAGGCTTTTCATCATGTACGGCGCCGCACGCAGGATCCCGCCGCCAATGCTTTTGGCGATCTGTCCAGGCTTCTGAGTCAGCCACAAGCCGAGGTCGTCGAGTTTGACGATGCCGGCCACCAGGCCATACACGCCGATGGTCATGACGATGGCAATGCCCGAAAGCACGATGACTTGCTGGGTCAGCGAGGCACCTGCCACGGTGCCCAGGGTGATTGCGATGATTTCTGCAGAGAGAATGAAGTCGGTGCGGATGGCGCCTTTGATCTTGTCCTGCTCGAACGCCACCAGATCGACCGCCGGATCAGCCACGGCCTCGACCAGCTCTGCATGCTCGGCCTGGTCTTCAGCCTTGCTGTGCAGGAATTTATGGGCCAGTTTCTCGAAACCTTCGAAACACAGATACGCGCCGCCGATCATCAACAACGGTGTGACCAGCCAGGGAATGAACGCGCTGATGGCCAACGCCGAGGGCACCAGGATCAGCTTGTTGAGAAAGGAGCCCTTGGCCACCGCCCACACCACCGGGATTTCCCGCTCGGCACGCACACCGGAAACCTGTTGGGCATTGAGCGCCAGATCGTCGCCGAGCACGCCGGCAGTCTTCTTGGCGGCCATTTTGGTCATCAACGCCACATCGTCGAGTACCGCGGCGATGTCGTCGATCAGCAACAGCAAACTGCTTCCTGCCATGAATCAGGTTTCCTTCTTAAATAGATGCCGCGCAGCATAACGCGGCCGGGTGCCGCACGGGGCATTCTTGAGCGCCGCGCGAGGCCGGTGCTACCATGCGCAACCGCCAGAACAGGCAAGGAACCCCCTGGTTTATGAGCACCATCCGCGAGCGCAACAAAGAACTGATCCTGCGTGCCGCCAGTGAAGAATTTGCCGACAAGGGCTTCGCTGCGACCAAAACCAGTGACATCGCAGCCAAGGCGGGATTGCCCAAGCCCAACGTCTACTACTATTTCAAATCCAAGGAAAACCTCTACCGCGAGGTCCTGGAAAGCATCATCGAACCGATTCTGCAGGCCTCGACACCGTTTAACGCCGACGGCGTGCCGAGTGACGTACTGAGCAGCTACATCCGCTCGAAAATCCGCATCTCCCGCGACCTGCCCTTTGCTTCCAAGGTGTTCGCCAGCGAAATCATGCACGGCGCCCCGCACCTGAGCGCTGATCTGGTTGAACGGCTCAACGGCCAGGCCAAGCACAACATCGACTGCATCCAGACCTGGATCGACCGCGGCCAGATCGCCCCGATCGACCCCAACCACCTGATGTTCAGCATCTGGGCCGCGACCCAGACCTATGCCGACTTCGACTGGCAGATTTCCGCGGTGACCGGAAAGGCCAAACTCGATGAGGCCGACTATGAAGCGGCGGCGCAGACGATTATCCGGTTGGTGCTCAAGGGGTGTGAGCCGGACCGTTAAACCGCGGCGCGGCCATCGCTGGCAAGCCAGCTCCCGCATTGAATTACATTTCCTTGTAGGAGCGAGCCTGCTCGCGATGAAGGCAACTCGATTTCAGCTCAAACCCAAACAGCATCCCACAACGGATAGTCGCCAAGCTTCTCGACCAGTCCAGCCCGCAACGGGTTGGCTACTACATATCGAGCCAGCTTCACCAAATCCTCTTCCCGCCGCAGCGCCCTATCATGAAATCCTCTCTGCCAGAGACTGGTGCTTCGACCGGTAGACTGCTTTATGGCTTTGGTGCTCATCGACTTGGTTTTTTGCATCAGCTCACTCAAAGATCCCTTTTGCAACTCAATCAACCAATGAAAATGATCTGGCATGACCACCCAAGCCAACGAGTTCGCAAAGCCTAGATTCTGTGCATTGCGAAATTGATCGACCACCAGCCGGCCCAAGGTGAAATCCTTGAAAACCGGGGTTCTGTGAACTGTGTTGGTGGTTAACAGATAAATTCGACTGGCTTCGGCATAGCGACCGATTCGCAATCGATTTGCGGCAGGTAAATCCGGCATTCCTTAGCCTCCCGTGATCAGGTCATGAGAAGGCTAGCTCTGTGGATTGAAGTGGGTGGGGCAAACTATTGGCTGGATGTGTCTGGTAGACAGCTATCGCGAGCAGGCTCACTCCTACAGGGGATTCCAGCAGTCAGACAATTTGTGTCCGACCACAAAACCTGTAGGAGCGAGCCTGCTCGCGATGACATTTGTTCAGGCGCTGAAGGTCAAGCACTCACCCCCGCATCCGCCCGCAACCCCGACGCCTCAATCGCGTTGATTGCACATTGCTCATCAACATCAGAAAGATCACCGCTGATACCCACCGCCCCCAGCACATTCCCTTCCTGATCCCGAATCAAGACTCCGCCCGGTGCCGGGACGACGCTGCCCTGCCCCAGACTGTTCAAAGCGGCGATAAACGCCGGTCGTTGTTGTGCGTCCAGCGCCAGCAGGCGTGAGCCTTTGCCCAAAGCGATGGCGCCCCAGGCTTTGCCGATGGCGATCTGCGGGCGCAGCAGGCTGGCGCCGTCTTCACGCTGCAGGGTGACCAAGTGTCCACCCGCATCCAGTACTGCGATAGTCAATGGAGCCGCCGAGATTGCACGCCCTGCGGAGATAGCCTGATTGGCCAGGTTGACTGCGACTTTCAAGGTTAAAGCGCTCATGGTGCCGTCCTCATTTTGTTATAGGGAAAGCTGCTGGACTGCGTTTTGCTCAGAAGTCCGATGCAACAAATAGAACACAATGAGTTATTTTTTTGTATACAATAATTTTCGAAAAGCGCCACATGCGACGAAAAGCCACAGTAGATTGGGCTTCCGACGAATGAAACGGCCGCTTGAGAAAATGGATTGACCTGCGCCGTCCGCCGTGAATACACTCTGCGCAAAGCCACTTGTATACAATTACAAAACGTAAGAGGCACAAAACCATGAGCAAAATGAGAGCAATCGAAGCCGCCGTTCTGGTGATGCGCCGTGAAGGGGTTGATACCGCTTTTGGCATCCCCGGCGCCGCGATCAACCCGCTGTACTCCGCCTTGCAGAAGGTCGGTGGCATCGATCACGTCCTTGCTCGCCACGTTGAAGGCGCCTCGCACATGGCCGAGGGCTACACCCGCACCAAGGCCGGCAACATCGGCGTGTGCATCGGCACTTCCGGCCCTGCCGGGACCGACATGGTCACCGGGCTCTACAGCGCCTCGGCCGACTCGATCCCGATTCTTTGCATTACCGGCCAGGCACCCCGCGCCCGTATGCACAAGGAAGACTTCCAGGCTGTCGACATCACCTCGATCGTCAAGCCAGTGACCAAGTGGGCAACCACCGTCATGGAACCGGGCCAGGTGCCTTACGCGTTCCAGAAAGCCTTCTACGAAATGCGCTCAGGCCGTCCAGGCCCGGTGCTGATCGATCTGCCGTTCGACGTGCAGATGGCTGAAATCGAATTCGACATCGACGCCTATGAACCCCTGCCGCTGGCCAAGCCAACCGCTAACCGCGTGCAAATCGAGAAGGCCCTGGCCATGCTCGACCAGGCCGAGCGTCCGTTGCTGGTGGCCGGTGGCGGCATCATCAATGCCGACGCCAGCGAATTGCTGGTGGAATTCGCCGAGTTGACCGGTATTCCTGTGGTCCCGACTCTGATGGGCTGGGGCACCATTCCGGACGATCACCCGTTGATGGTCGGCATGGTCGGTCTGCAAACCTCGCACCGCTACGGCAACGCCACGATGCTCAAGTCCGACCTGGTGCTGGGTGTCGGTAACCGTTGGGCCAACCGTCACACCGGTTCGATCGACGTTTACACCGAAGGCCGCAAGTTCATTCACGTTGACATCGAACCGACCCAGATCGGCCGCGTGTTCACCCCGGACCTGGGCATCGTTTCCGACGCCGCTGCCGCGCTGACCGTGTTCATCGAAGTCGCTCGCGAATGGCAAGCCGCCGGCAAGCTGAAAAACCGCAGCGCCTGGTTGCAAGACTGCCAGCAGCGCAAATCCAGCCTGCAGCGCAAGACTCACTTCGACAACGTGCCGGTCAAGCCGCAACGGGTTTACGAAGAGATGAACCAGGTGTTCGGCAAAGACACCTGCTACGTCAGCACCATCGGTCTGTCGCAGATTGCCGGCGCGCAGTTCCTGCACGTCTACAAGCCACGTCACTGGATCAACTGCGGTCAAGCAGGCCCTCTGGGCTGGACCATTCCGGCAGCGCTGGGCGTGGTCAAGGCTGATCCGACTCGCAAGGTCGTGGCACTGTCGGGCGACTATGACTTCCAGTTCATGATCGAAGAGTTGGCGGTGGGCGCGCAGTTCAAGCTGCCGTACATCCACGTGGTGGTGAACAACTCGTACCTGGGGCTGATCCGTCAGGCTCAGCGCGGATTCGACATGGATTACTGCGTGCAGCTGTCCTTCGACAACCTGAACGCTCCGGAACTCAACGGTTACGGTGTGGACCACGTCGCGGTGGCCGAAGGCCTGGGTTGCAAGGCGCTGCGTGTGTTCGAACCAGGTCAGATCCAGCCTGCCCTGCGCAGGGCTCAGGAGCTGATCGAAGAGTTCAAGGTGCCGGTGATCGTCGAAATCATTCTGGAGCGCGTGACCAACATTTCCATGGGCACCGAGATCAACGCCGTCAACGAATTCGAAGACCTGGCGCTGGTCGGCAACGATGCGCCAACGGCGATTTCGTTGCTGGATTAACCCGGTCTGGCTCCCACTCCCTCCGGGAGAGGGCTGGGGTGAGGGAAAGGTTTTGCGGCGTTCGCATTATCGGGATCAGACTTTAGATTCCCCCTCACCCTAACCCTCTCCCCCAGGAGAGGGGACTGATCGCGTTTAGCCGGGCCATTTGTACTTTTATCCGGAAGGAGACCACCATGCCGCGTTTCGCAGCCAACCTGTCCATGCTGTTCACCGAGCAGGATTTTCTTGCCCGTTTTGAAGCTGCCGCCAAGGCCGGCTTCAGTGGTGTCGAATACCTGTTCCCTTACGATTTCAGCTCCGCCGAGATCAAGGCCAAGCTTGATGCCAATGGCTTGACCCAAGTGTTGTTCAACCTGCCGGCCGGTGACTGGGCCAAGGGCGAACGCGGTATCGCGTGCCTGCCGGACCGGGTTGAAGAGTTCCGCGCCGGTGTCGACCTGGCGATTGCTTACGCGAAAGTGTTGGGCAACACCCAGGTCAACTGCCTGGCCGGTATTCGTCCGCAAGGCATCGACGATGCCACCGTGGAAAAAACCTTCGTCGCCAACCTCAAATACGCCGCCGACAAGCTGCAAGCCGCGGGCATCAAACTGGTGATGGAAGCGATCAACACCCGCGACATTCCGGGTTTCTACCTGAACAACACCGCGCAAGCCCTGTCGATTCGCGAACAGGTCGGCAGCGCCAACCTGTTCCTGCAATACGACATCTACCACATGCAAATCATGGAGGGCGACCTGGCCCGCACCATGGCTGCGCACCTGGGCGAGATCAACCACATCCAGTTGGCCGATAACCCTGGGCGCAACGAACCGGGTACCGGTGAAATCAACTACCGCTTCCTGTTCGAACACCTGGACCGCATCGGTTATCAGGGTTGGGTTGGCTGCGAATACAAACCGCTGACCACCACCGAAGCGGGCCTTGGCTGGCTCAAAACGCATAACGCGATCTGACACAGATCCCCTGTAGGAGTGAGCCTGCTCGCGATGAATTCACCTTGGTACACCTGATGTACCGCAGCGCCTGAATCGCGAGCAGGCTCACTCCTACAAAAAGCTCCGCACCTATTTGCTTGAGCAACACAAAAACAAGAGGAATTTCTCATGGCTAAAATCGGATTTATCGGCACCGGCATCATGGGCCACCCAATGGCGTTGAACCTGCAGAAAGCCGGTCACAGCCTGTTCCTGTCGGCGCACCACGACGCTGCGCCTGCTGACCTGATTGCCGGTGGCGCCGTTGCCTTGGCGAACCCGAAAGAAGTCGCGCAAGAAGCCGAATTCATCATCGTCATGGTGCCGGATACCCCGCAGGTAGACGACGTGCTGTTCCGCGAAGACGGCGTTGCGGCCGGTGTTGGCAAAGGCAAAGTCGTGATCGACATGAGTTCGATCTCGCCGACGGCCACCAAAGCCTTCGCTGCCAAGATCAACGAAAAAGGCGCTCAGTACCTCGACGCGCCGGTGTCCGGCGGTGAAGTCGGCGCCAAGGCCGCGACCCTGAGCATCATGGTCGGCGGCGATGCGGATGCCTTCGAACGCGTGCTGCCGCTGTTCCAGGCGATGGGCAAGAACATCACCCTGGTGGGCGGCAACGGCGACGGTCAAACCGCCAAAGTGGCGAACCAGATCATCGTGGCGCTGAACATCCAGGCCGTGGCCGAAGCCCTGCTGTTTGCGTCGAAAAACGGTGCCGATCCTGCCAAGGTCCGTGAAGCACTGATGGGCGGCTTCGCATCGTCGAAGATCCTCGAAGTGCACGGCGAGCGCATGATCAAAGGCACCTTCGACCCAGGCTTCCGCATCAGCCTGCACCAAAAGGACCTGAACCTGGCCCTGGCCGGCGCACGAGAGCTGGGCATCAACCTGCCGAACACCGCCAACACCCAGCAAGTGTTCAGCACCTGCGCAGCGATCGGTGGCAGCAACTGGGACCACTCGGCGCTGATCAAGGGCCTGGAACACATGGCGAATTTCTCGATTCGCGATAAGTAAGCCCTGCCCCACCCTGTAGGAGTGAGCCTGCTCGCGATGGAATCAGCGCGGTGTACCTGACACACCGCGCCGCCTGAATCGCGAGCAGGCTCACTCCTATAGTGATCTGTGTGCCCTTTCGAATAACAAGAATTCCGGGAGCCCGCCATGTCGGTCAATCCGCAACAATTCCTGCGCGAGCTGTTTGCCACAGCCATCGACGCGGCCCATCCGCAGCAAGTCCTCGAAGCCCATTTGCCCAAAGACCGCAGCGGTCGGGTGATTGTCATTGGCGCCGGCAAAGCCGCCGCAGCCATGGCCCAAGTGGTGGAGCGTTGCTGGCAGGGTGAAGTATCAGGTTTAGTGGTGACGCGTTACGGTCACGGCGCCCCGTGTGAAAAAATCGAAGTGGTTGAAGCCGCTCACCCGGTGCCTGACGCTGCCGGTCTGGCGGTCGCCAAACGCGTGTTGGAACTGGTCAGCAATCTGACTGAAGACGATCGTGTGATATTCCTGCTCTCGGGCGGCGGCTCTGCCCTGCTGGCGTTGCCCGCGGCTGGCATCACCCTGGCCGACAAGCAGTCGATCAACAAAGCCCTGCTCAAATCCGGCGCCACCATTGGCGAGATGAATTGCGTCCGCAAGCACCTCTCGGCGATCAAGGGCGGCCGCCTCGGCAAAGCCTGCTGGCCTGCCACTGTTTATACCTATGCGATTTCCGATGTACCGGGCGACCTCGCCACGGTCATCGCCTCCGGCCCCACCGTGGCCGACCCGAGCACCTCGGCCGAAGCACTGGCGATCCTCAAGCGCTACAACATCGAAGTCCCGGCCTCGGTGCGAAACTGGCTGCTGAGCCCGGAATCAGAGACGGTCAAACCCGGCGATCCGAGCCTGGCGCGCAGTCACTTCCAGCTGATCGCCCGTCCGCAGCAGTCGCTTGAAGCCGCTGCGGTGAAAGCGCGTCAAGCCGGTTTCAGCCCGCTGATCCTCGGCGACCTGGAAGGTGAATCCCGCGAAGTGGCCAAGGTTCACGCCGGTATCGCCCGTCAGGTCGTGCTGCACGGTCAGCCATTGGCGGCGCCCTGCGTAATCCTCTCGGGCGGTGAAACCACGGTCACCGTACGCGGCAATGGCCGTGGCGGACGCAACGCCGAATTCCTGCTGAGCCTGACCGACAGCCTCAAAGGCCTGCCCGGCGTCTACGCGCTGGCCGGTGACACCGATGGCATCGACGGCTCCGAAGACAACGCCGGCGCGATCATGACCCCGGACAGCTACGCCCGCGCCGCCGCCCTCGGCCTGAGCGCCAGCGACGAGTTGGACAACAACAATGGCTACGGCTATTTCGAGGCGCTGGACGCGCTGATCGTCACTGAACCGACCCGCACCAACGTCAACGACTTCCGTGCCATCCTGATTCTCGAGAGCCCTAAAAATGACGCCTGACAAGAAGGTTAAAATCCTCGCCACCCTCGGTCCTGCCACTAACGGGATCGACGACATCCGTGAGCTGGTGCAGGCCGGGGTCAACATCTTTCGCCTGAACTTCAGCCATGGCGATCACGCCGACCACGCTCAGCGCTATCAGTGGATTCGTGAAGTCGAGCGCCAGCTGAATTATCCGCTGGGCATTCTGATGGACCTGCAAGGCCCGAAACTGCGGGTCGGCAAGTTCAGCGAGGGCAAGGTGCAACTGCATCGCGGTCAGGCACTGCGTCTGGATCTTGACCCGACGCCGGGTGATGAACGCCGGGTCAACCTGCCTCACCCGGAAATCATCGCTGCGCTCGAACCGGGCATGGACCTGCTGCTGGACGACGGCAAGCTGCGTCTTCGCGTGGTCACCAAATATTCCGACGCCATCGACACCACCGTGCTCAATGGCGGCGAACTCTCGGATCGCAAAGGCGTGAACGTGCCTCAAGCGGTGCTGGAACTGAGCCCGCTGACCGCCAAGGACCGTCGTGATTTGAGCTTCGGTCTGGAGCTGGGTGTGGACTGGGTCGCGCTGTCGTTTGTGCAGCGTCCGGAAGACATCCGCGAGGCGCGCGAACTGATCGGCGACAAAGCGTTTTTGATGGCCAAGATCGAGAAGCCATCGGCAGTGACGCAACTGCGTGAGATCGCCGAATTGAGCGACGCGATCATGGTTGCTCGCGGTGACCTGGGCGTGGAAGTGCCGGCCGAAAGCGTGCCGCAGATTCAGAAAAACATCATCAGCATCTGCCGTCAGCTCGGCAAACCGGTGGTGGTGGCGACGCAGATGCTGGAGTCGATGCGCTTCTCCCCTGCCCCGACCCGTGCCGAGGTGACCGACGTTGCCAACGCCGTGGCCGAAGGTGCGGATGCGGTGATGTTGTCGGCAGAAACTGCCTCTGGCGAGTACCCGCTGGAAGCTGTGCAGATGATGAGCAAGATCATTCGTCAGGTGGAAAACGGCCCGGACTATCAGGCGCAACTGGACGTGAGCCGGCCTAAGGCTGAAGCGACTGTTTCCGATGCGATCAGCTGCGCGATTCGCCGTATCAGCAATGTGCTGCCGGTGGCGGTGCTGGTGAATTACAGCGAATCCGGCACGTCGAGTTTGCGTGCGGCGCGGGAACGGCCGACGGTGCCGATCCTCAACCTGACGCCGAACCTGCAAACCGCTCGCCGGTTGACGGTGGCGTGGGGCGTGCACTCGGTGGTCAATGATCGGCTGCGGCAGGTGGATGAGGTGTGCTCGACGGCGCTGGAAATTGCCCAGGCCCAGGGCATGGCCAAGCGAGGCGACACGTTATTGATCACGGCGGGTGTGCCGTTTGGGCAGCCGGGGTCGACTAACTCTTTGCGTATCGAAACATTGATCTAAAGACTCCTGTGGCGAGGGAGCTTGCTCCCGCTCGGCTGCGAAGCAGTCGTCGCTTTAGCATGACGGTTCCAACAGAAAGACCGCATTCGCTGAATTTGGGGCCGCTTCGCAGCCCAGCGGGAGCAAGCTCCCTCGCCACAGAGTTTGTGCAAGACCTTTTGATTTTCCTCTGCCCCCAGACTTCATCATGCCTGCCAACCACTTCAACACCCACTGCCCCGACTGGGCTACTGCCCTGCTCAACGGCTTCAGCCAGATTTTTCTCCAGCGTCATCCGCTGTGCGGTCTGCTGTGCCTGCTGGCCATTCTTTTCACCGCGCCCGCCCTGCTCGGCGGTGCACTGCTGGGCGGTGTCGCCGGGCTGCTCACCGCGCAACGACGCGGTTATGCCAAGGCCGATCGTCAGGCCGGGCTGTTCAGTTACAACGGTGTCTTGCTCGGTTTACTGCTGAGCCTCTACTTCCCGTGGTCAGCGATGTTGCCGCCGCTGATCATTGCCGCGGGCGGCCTGAGCGCTATGGTCACTCAACAGTGGCTCAAACGCGTCCGGGTCAGCCAATACCTGCCTGCCTATACGGCGCCCTTCGTGGGGCTGGGCTGGTTGCTGCTGTGCTTCGCCACGCCCTCGACAAATGCGCACCTGATCGAAATCAATACGCTGAACATGCTCGCCGCACCACTCAAAGGCCTCGGTCAGGTGATGTTCCTCGGTCATCCGCTGGCCGGTGCGATGATTGCCGTGGGTTTGCTGATCGCTGATCGCCGCGCATTCTGCTGGGCGTTGCTGGCGTCTGTCGCGGGCATGGGCTGGAGCATGCTGCATCACGACTTCTATACCGCATTGATCGGCCTCGGTGGCTACAACGCCGTACTCGCCGCCCTCGCCTTCAGCCCGCAGCGCCAGAAGCCTTGGCTGCCGCTGGTCGGTATTGCATCAGCGCTGTTGCTGACGCCGGTGTTTGCCGCCATCGGTCTGCCAACGCTGACGGCGCCTTTTATCCTCGCCTGTTGGCTGATCCGCACGATTGTTCAAATGCTCGGCAAGACCACTGTCGCCCGTACGCCTTGCACTCTGGAGGAGAATCAACCTAGGCTTCGCTGATCATTGGTTCAGGCGGTATCCATGGACAGCAGCAAAAACTGGCGTGAAGAGCTTTACGTCATGGTTTTCCAGAGCGACACCAAGGCCGGGCGACGCTTCGACGGCATCCTGTTGTTGATCATCCTCGCCAGTATTGTGATCGTGATGCTCGACAGCATCGATTCCATTCACCAGAACTACGCCAATGTGCTGGCGTACATCGAGTGGGGCTTCACGGTCATCTTCGCCATCGAATACGGCCTGCGGTTGTACTGTTCACCCAAGCCGTTGCGCTATGCGTTCAGCTTTTATGGGCTGGTGGATTTGCTGGCAATCGTGCCCGGCATTCTTGCGCTGTATTACGCCGATGCGCAGTACCTGCTGATTATCCGGATCATTCGGATGCTGCGGATTTTCCGCGTGCTCAAGCTCAGCCCGTACCTCAAGCAAGCCAACTATCTGATGTCC
This sequence comes from Pseudomonas sp. BT76 TE3572, assembly GCF_050435365.1. Classification (NCBI taxonomy): domain Bacteria; kingdom Pseudomonadati; phylum Pseudomonadota; class Gammaproteobacteria; order Pseudomonadales; family Pseudomonadaceae; genus Pseudomonas; species Pseudomonas sp. BT76 TE3572. The sequence continues at coordinate 6,401,345 of NZ_JBNDKE010000001.1, read as the reverse complement.
GCATTGCGCGGCAGCAAGCAGAAGATCGTGGTGTTTCTGGTCAGCGTCTGCACCCTGGTGACGGTGTTCGGTACGTTGATGTACGTGATCGAAGGCCCGGAGCACGGCTTCACCAGCATTCCCAAAGGCATCTATTGGGCTATCGTCACGCTGACCACCGTGGGGTTCGGCGACATCGTGCCTAAAACGCCATTGGGCCAGGTGATTTCGTCGCTGGTGATGATCACCGGTTACTCGATCATCGCCGTGCCGACGGGAATTTTCACCGCCGAACTGGCCAACGCGATGCGCGGCGAACAACTGCAACATGACTGCCCGGTGTGCAAGAAAAACAACCACGAGCATGGGGCGGCGTTCTGCTCACGGTGCGGTAATCAGCTGTTCAAGAAAATGGAATAATCAAAGTACTTTTTAATCTTTAAAGGACTATGCGAGCCCCGTTATAGTCGCTGGCAAATTGCCTCTTTTAAATAAAAACTTTATGAACACTCTTTTTAAAACAAGGACTGCGCAGTGAAAAAACTCTTTGGCGCCTCACTTCTGGCCGCTGGCCTGGCACTGACCAGCATGGCTCAGGCCGCACCGACCCTGCTTAACGTTTCCTACGACGTGATGCGCGATTTCTACAAGGACTACAACACTGCCTTCCAGAAACACTGGCAAGCCGAGCACAACGAAAACATCACCCTGCAGATGTCCTTCGGCGGCTCCAGCAAACAGGCGCGTTCAGTGATCGATGGCCTGCCGGCTGACGTCATCACCATGAACATGGCCACCGACATCAACGCCCTGGCGGACAACGGCAAACTGGTCCCGGACAACTGGGTCACGCGCCTGCCGAACAACAGCGCACCGTTCACCTCGGCCACCGTGTTCATCGTCCGCAAAGGCAACCCGAAAGCCCTGAAAGACTGGCCTGACCTGCTCAAGGACGGCGTGCAGGTGATCGTGCCAAACCCGAAAACGTCGGGTAACGGCCGCTACACCTACCTCTCGGCCTGGGGTTATGTGCTGAAAAACGGTGGTGACGAAAGCAAAGCCAAAGACTTCGTCGGCAAGCTGTTCAAACAAGCGCCGGTGCTGGATACCGGTGGCCGCGCCGCCACTACGACTTTCATGACCAACCAGATTGGTGATGTGCTGGTGACCTTCGAAAACGAGGCGGAAATGATCGCCCGTGAGTTTGGTCGTGATCAGTTTGAAGTGATCTACCCAAGTGTTTCCGCCGAAGCCGAGCCGCCAGTGTCGGTGGTCGACAAAACCGTCGACAAGAAAGGCACTCGCGCTGCTGCCGAGGAATATTTGAAGTACCTGTGGTCGCCGGAAGGTCAGGAGATTGCCGCAGCGAACTACCTTCGCCCGCGTGATCCGGCGGTGTTGGCCAAGTACACCGATCGTTTCCCGAAAGTGGATTTCCTGTCGGTAGAAAAGACCTTTGGTGACTGGCGGACAGTGCAGAAGACCCACTTCAACGATGGTGGGATCTTTGATCAGATCTACAGCGGTCAGTAATTCCTGAGCCCAATGAAAAAGGCGACCTGAGAAGGTCGCCTTTTTTGTGCCCGAACACAAAACCCAAGTTCACTGAAGATCCCTTAATGTAGGGATTTTGACTTGCCTTCACATCGGTGGCGTCACGCCGTCCTTGCCCGCCGCAATCGACTGGGCCGTCAGCGTCCCGTCGGCACTCTGGGTCACAAACGTCACAATCTTCACCCCCACCTTCAACAAGCTCCGATCCCCCGGCACCAGGTTCACGATCGGCACATCCTCCGGCACCAGAATTTTCTGCTGGCCGCCCTTGTAGTTGACGGTCAACACCCGGCCATTGCTGACGACCAGATCACCGACGCTGCCATTGGTCATGCTACTGCCCTTCACCAAATCAAACGGTCGATGTCCATCACCGCTACCAGCCAGCTCCGGTGGGAAGACATGGACTTCCAGCGCCTTGAGGGTGCCGTCTTCTTGCGCAATGGCAGCCGAGCCGATGTAGCTGCCGGGCTTGATGTCTTCGATGTTGGCCAAGGTGACGGCACGGACTTTGGTGTCATTGGTCAGGTTGATCACCACGTTTTCACCACTGTTGACGTGGACTTTCAGCACGTCTGGGCTGACCCCGGTGATCTCGCCGCGAACGCCGATGCGCATGCCCGGCGCGTCAGCAGCCTGGACAAGACCTGCCGTGAACAAGCTGATCAAGGTAACCACTGAAGCGCCGCGAATCAGGTGACGAAACATCGCATTCATGAAAGTGCCTTCCGTTTAATGAAACGTGAAGAGAGAACATAAGCACGCTATCGAACAGGATGTAAGTGAATGTATCATCGGACCTCGATATTTTGACGCAAGGCTCCTCGATGGACATCACACACGTCCGTCACTCATTCCGCAACGGAATGATTGCTATCACTCCAAACCCTCTTCTGCCCCTTCCGATAGCCCTTTAGCCTGCGCGCATTCTCTTTTGCTCAGCGAGACCCGTTATGAAGCCAGCGACTCAGGTGCCTCACGGCACCGCAACAATGACCCGAGGCATGGTGCTGCTGTTTGCCTTCTGCTGCGGCGCCATCGTTGCCAACATTTACTACGCCCAACCGATCATCGGCTTGATCGCGCCGGACATCGGCCTGACCAGCACCATGGCCAGCCTGATCGTTTCACTGACCCAGATCGGTTACGCGCTGGGTCTGTTCTTCCTGGTACCGCTGGGAGATCTGTTGGAAAACCGCCGCTTGATGATCATCACTACCGTGGTGGCGATTGCCAGTCTGTTGGGCGCCGCGTTCACCGATCAGCCAAATGTGTTTTTGCTGATCTCGTTGCTGGTGGGTTTCAGTTCGGTGTCGGTGCAGATCCTGATTCCGCTGGCCGCGCACTTGGCACCAGAGGAATCGCGTGGCCGTGTGGTCGGCGGGATCATGGGCGGTTTGCTGCTGGGAATTCTGTTGGCGCGGCCGGTGTCCAGCGTGGTGGCTGACCACTTCGGCTGGCGCGCGATGTTTGTGATTGCGGCCGTGTTGATGGCGGCGATCAGCATCGTGCTGGCGCTGACCATTCCCAAGCGCCAGCCTGATCACAGCGCTTCTTATGGTCAGTTGCTGGGCTCGTTGTGGACCCTGTTGCGTCAACAACCCGTGTTACGTCAGCGCGCGTTTTACCAAGGCTGCATGTTCGCCACCTTCAGCCTGTTCTGGACCGCCGTGCCGCTGGAACTGGCGCGCAACCATGGCTTGTCGCAAACCCAGATCGCGATCTTCGCCCTGGTCGGAGCCATCGGTGCCATCGCCGCCCCCATTGCCGGTCGACTGGCCGATGCCGGCCATACTCGCATTGCTTCACTGCTGGCCTTGCTGTTCGCCAGCCTGAGCTTCCTGCCAGCGTTCATCCATCCGGTTTACAGCGTTATCGGCCTCGCTGTCACCGGCGTGGTGCTCGACTTCTGCGTGCAGATGAACATGGTCCTCGGCCAACGCGCGGTCTACGCCCTCGACGCCAAAAGCCGCAGCCGCCTGAATGCGTTGTACATGACCAGCATCTTCATCGGTGGCGCGTTTGGTTCTTCGGTGGCCAGTGCGGTGTATGAGCACGGTGGCTGGTTGTGGATCGTGATTGTGGGCAGTGCGTTTCCGCTGTTGGCGTTGTTGCGGTTTTTGAGTGTTTCAGAGAAGCGTTCGCTGGCGACGGCATAGTCCACCAATAGCTTCGCGGGCAAGGGGTAGCGCCCGCGAAGGTGATGGTCTCGCTTTCACTCAGTGCCGAACCAACTTCTCCATCGCCGCATCCGCCAGAAAGGAAGAACGGCTTTTGACATTGTGCTCACGCACATAACGATCGATACGCTGGATCACGTAGCCGGGCAGCGTCACATTGACCTTCTCGGTTTTGCCCATGTACGGCGCGATGTCCAGCTCCAGCATTCCCCAGCCCATGTTGGCAAAGTCCGGATTCCCACGGTGAACGGCAGCAGATGTAGGCATGGGAATCGACTCCCCGTCAGCCGCAATCTCCTGAAGCATGATGTGGGCAATCTCGACCGCCGCGTTGTAGGCATCTTCAAATGTATCCCCGGCCGTTACGGCGCCTGGAATATCAGGGATCTGAATACCGATGGCGGTGTTCTCGTCGCCCCACTCGATACAGATTGGATATTGCATTATGGATCTCCTGCGTAACTGGCTCCCGGGCAATACAGCCCGGCTCGCCTCCTGATGCTTTTGACCGTCCCGATCGGCAAATCCTTTTTCGGATGAGGGACGGGTATCGTGTACGGGTTGTATCGGTGTTTGAAAAGGTGATGACTGCCGGCAATCCGATCCAGTGTCCAGCCAGCTTCCTCCAATTCCTTGATCAATAGCCTGCTCTGCACCAATAGCCTCCTTGCTCAGGCCTAAACAAAAGTAACCCTAGAGTTATCTTTACTCAAGCACAAAAATCCATATCGCGACGCTCGGTTGTTTTACAGAGTGTGATTGCGGGCCGCGGCCTTCTTCCCGGGAATGAATCATTTCACTCGGCGTGATCGGTTACGCCGAGGTCAACCCGGATTACACTCAGCGTCCTGAGCCTGGCGCGATGCTGGATGCGATTCGCGGCTGAACCGATCAAATGCCGCCTGAGCCGCGGCATGTTCTTTCAAGGAGTGTGCAATGACCCGACGTACCTTTCTCATCACCGGCGCCAGCAAAGGCATTGGTCGGGCGGTGGCCGAGCATCTGGACCGCGCGGGTCATCGGGTGGTCGGGATTGCCCGATCGCCCGACCTGAGCTTTCCCGGCATCCTGTTTCCGCTGGATCTGAGCGACCGGGCGCTGACTCAGGAAGTGCTGGTGGATCTGGCCAGGACCTATGAGTTCGACGGGCTAGTGAATAACGTCGGGCTGGTACGCCCGCAAGTGCTGGGCGAAATCGACCTCGATACGTTCGACGACGTGATGCGAATCAACCTGCATTCGGCGTTGCAGGCTACTCAGGCGCTACTGCCGAACATGCGCGCCAAGGCCTGGGGTCGGGTGGTGAACATATCCAGCCTGACCGTGCTGGGTATCACGCAGCGCACCGCCTACGCGGCGGCCAAAGCGGCGCTGATCAGCTTCACGCGATCCTGGGCGCTGGAACTGGCGCAAACCGGCGTAACAGTGAACGCCGTGGCCCCGGGCCCTACCGAAACCGAACTGTTTCGCGCCAACAATCCGCCGGGGAGCGAAGGTGAAGCGCGGTATCTGGCCGGCGTGCCGATGGGTCGGTTGGGGCAACCGCAGGAGATCGCGGCGGCGATTGCGTTTTTGTTGTCCGAGCAGAGCGGGTTTATCACCGGGCAAACCTTGTTTGTCGACGGTGGGTCTTCGATAGGCAAAGCGGCTTTCTGAAGAACACATATCAACGCTTTTGTGGCGAGGGAGCTTGCTCCCGTTCGGCTGCGAAGCAGTCGTCATCGGTCAGACCTGTCGCCTGTATTGGGGCCGCTTCGCGACCCAACGGGAGCAAGCTCCCTCGCCACAGTTAAAACTCAATTCAATCAGAACAGAGAATCCCGATGGACCGCCTCGCCGCAATGGAAACCTTCGTCTACGTGGTGGAAACCGGCTCATTTTCAGCCGCCGCCCGACGCTTGAATATCGGCCAGCCCGCCGTCTCGAAAGCCATCGCGCATTTGGAGGCGCGCCTCGCGGTCAGGCTGCTGTTGCGCTCGACCCGAGGCCTGGCGCCGACCGAGGCGGGCCTGGCTTTTTTCGAACGCTCCAAGCGTGCCATCGAAGAAGCCGACGAGGCCGACAACGCTGCTCGTGGTGCCGCCAGCGGCCTGAGCGGCAACCTGCGTATCTGTGCTGCCGTGACCTTTGGCCGGCTGCACATCGTTCCGCACCTCGGGCCTTTCCTCGATCAGAACCCGGACCTGAACATCGATTTGATGCTGGACGATCGCAACGTCAATCTGGTGGAGGAAGGCGTCGACATCGCCCTGCGCATGGGCGCCCAGAGCGACTCAGGCCTCACCGCCCGCAAGATTGCCGAGTGTCGGCGCGTGGTGTTGGGCACGCCCGCCTATTTCGAAAAACATGGCGAGCCCACCTGCCCTGCCGATCTGAGTAAACACCAAGCAGTCGTCTACACCTTGGGCGGTGGTACCAGTTGGCAATTGCGCAATGGGACAGATGATCAGTCAGTCATCATCAATGGGCGAGTCCGCGTCAACGCCGCCGAAGGTCTGCGTGCCGCCGTGCTAGCCCATCAAGGCCTGACCATGGCGTCCGAATGGATGTTTGCCCCGGAACTGGCCAACGGCGCGGTCAGGGAAGTGCTGAAGGATTGGACGTTGCCGAATCAGGACCTTTGGGCGGTGTTTCCCACAGGCCGAATGGCCAGTGCGAAGGCCCGGGCGTTTGTGGAGTATGTGCAGGGGTTGCTGATAAAAGACGTCTGAGAAACGCTCAGAAAGCAAAACGGCGATCCAAGGATCGCCGTTTCTGTTTACTGCCCGAATTGCCGTCCCAACCCGCCCGGAACGCCATGGATGTCTGTCTCTTCCCATGGCCCGTTCGGGCTGATCGACCGGCTCCAGCCATTGTCCCAGCGATAATACGTACGCTGGCGGTAGAAGGTGTTGGTCTGATCATCGAGAACGTACACGCCGAGCTTGGCATCCCAATGGCTGTTGCCACCCGGTGGCGGCGCGAAGCTGGCGGAGGTGCGTGGCTGCGGTTTGGCGGGCTTGGCCGGAATGCTCGGCTTGCCCGGTGTCGGTGTCGTGGACGGCGTTGGACGCGGCTGCGACGGCGGGATCGGTGGCAACCGTTCAGGCTGCTGCGGTTGGACCACGCAAGCGCTTAACCCCAAAACCATACTGAGCAGGGTGATACGAGCGATCGCGGTCATAGTGGCGTTTCCTGTCATTTGTCCGGGCTGTCGATGGTCAGTGTTTGCTGCGCAATGGTGCTGCTGGCCAGGGGCTGGCTGCGACCGATCCATTCGCCGGCAGTGGGTTTGCCGGCGCGGGAGATGCGCGCAACCAGTTGGACTTCAGGGAAGTTCGACAGTTTCAACTGCGGCATCATGGCGTCAGCATCGCCCAGCTCGACAGTCGCTGGCAAATCGGCCACGGTCAGGCGCTTGGCGGCCAATGGCGCAGGAGGCCCTGCGGTGGCGCGGGCGAAGATGAATACGCTGTCGCCCGGCTGGACCTTGGCTTTGAGCTCTGGTGCCAGATCCACTCGCACCTTGAGCAGTGCCGCCACCTTGGCGGCGGGCGCCTGGGCCACCTTACCACCGCTGGCTTCGAGTTTCTCGGTGGCCCGAGTGATGCCGCCTTGCAGCGCGGCGCGGGAACTGTCCTCCGGTGGCAGTTGCACCAGCAGGCGATTCCAGTAGTCGATGGCGTCCTGGTAACGCTGGCTTTCAAAGGCCGCAATACCGAGCAAGCCAAGGCTGGTGACTTCTTTCGGATCGGCTTTGAGTGCTTCGTCGGTCAGCGCCTGAACCTTGTCCGACCACTTCTTGCCGTCGGCGAAGTACTGGGCCTGCGCCCATTGGCCCAACAGCTCCGGCTGACGACCGGCCAGGTTCACCGTGCGTTCGAAGATCTTCGCCGCATCGCCAGGGCGATCCTGAGCCATGTAGGTGCGACCGAGGAAATACAGGCCTTCAGCCGAGTCCGGCTGAGCCGCGACCGCACGCTCCAGGCGACGGGTCATCTCTTCCATCGACTGCGGCGCCTGAGAGAATTCGCGGGTCAGTTCGACCTTGTCGCTCGCCCCAAAATGCAGATACAGGCCAAGACCCAGCACCGGTACCAGAATCGCCGCCAGCAAGGGCCACGGTTTGCCCAGGCGAGACACGCGTGGCGCCTCGACGCCTTCGGTGTCGGCGAGCAACTCACGGGCGGCTTCGGCGCGACCGGTGTCCATTTGCGCGGCGTCCAGAACGCCCTCTTCCTGCTGAGTCTGCAACTCAGCCACACGCTCCTGATACAGCGCGACGTTCAGGGCCGTACGATCCTCTTCAAGCTGGGCGCGACGACCACGCAGTACGGGAATCAGCAGAAAACTCAGGGCAACCAGAAGTAGCAGACCTGCAGCGAGCCAGAAATCAATCATTCTTGGTTTTATCCAACAGGTGGTCGAGGCGCTCACGCTCCCCGGCGGAAAGCTCATCCTTGGTGTCAGCGCGTTGCACGCGACGACGGCGGACGATCACGGCGATGATCACAAAACCACCCAGCAGCAGGCCGGCAGGGCCGAACCAGAGCACAGCAGTCTTGGCGTTCAGAGCGGGTTTGTAGCGGACGAAATCACCGTAGCGGTCGACCATGAAGTCGATGATCTGCTGGTTGTCCTTGCCCTCGCCGAGCATGCGAAAAATCTCTTTGCGCAGGTCGGCGGCGATCGGTGCGTTGGAATCGGCAATGTCCTGATTCTGACACTTGGGGCAACGCAGCTCTTTGGTCAGCTCGCGAAAACGCTCGCGATCACCTTCTTTGGCGAACTCGTAGGTGTCGATGGCTGCGTGCGCCACGCCGGCCATGCTCAAACCCAATACCGCGGCGGCTATCCAGCGCTTCATGGCTTGGCCTCATCAACCAGCGCCTGATACTTGGCGGCCAGTTTTTCGCGCCAGACCTGTTCGTCGATCACGCCAACGAACTTGTCGCGGATGATGCCCTTGGCGTCGATGAAGAAGGTTTCCGGAGCGCCGTACACACCCAGGTTCAAACCCAAAGTGCCTTCATCGTCACGGATGTCCAGCTGGTACGGATTGTGGAATTCCACCAGCCACTTCAAGGCGTCAGCGTTGACGTCCTTGTAGTTGATGCCGTAGATCACCACGCCCTTCTCGGCCAGTTTGTTCAGCACCGGGTGCTCGACCCGGCAAGAGATGCACCAGGTGCCCCAGACGTTGACCAGCGCTGGCTTACCCAGAATGTCGGCCTTGGTCAGGGTTTTGTCGCCCTGCACGGCCGGAAGGGAAAACTCCGGGAATGGCTTGTTGATCATCGCCGAAGGCAGCTCGGCCGGGTCCAGATAGAGCCCGCGATAAAGGAAAACAGCCACCACCAGAAAAATCACCAGGGGCAACAGCATCAACCAACGTCTCATGCGGTGGCTCCCTTCATGCCCAGTGCTTCACGCACACGGCTGTTCACCTTGACCCGGTAACGGCGATCCAATGCCGCCAGCAACCCGCCCAAACCAGTGAGCAGACCACCGAACCAGATCCAGCGCACGAACGGTTTGACGTGGACGCGAACGGCCCAGGCACCATCGCCCAACGGTTCGCCGAGTGCGACGTAGAGGTCGCGGGTGAAACCGGCGTCGATCCCGGCTTCGGTCATCACCGAGTTCTGCACGGTGTAGAGGCGCTTTTCCGGGTGCAGCACGCTGACTTCCTGGCCGTTGCGGATCACCCGAACGGTGCCCTTATCGGAGGTGAAGTTCGGGCCTTCGAAATGCTTGGCGCCTTCGAACACGAACTGGTAGCCGCCCAGGTCCATGGACTCGCCCGGCGCCAGGCGCAGGTCGCGCTCGGCACTGTTCTGGCTCGACAGCACGACGCCGAGGGCACACACGGCGATGCCGAGGTGAGCGACCTGCATCCCCCAATAACTGCGGGTCAGGGTCGGCAGGCCTTTGATCAAGCCTTTGTGGCGAGTCTTGTCGAAGATGTCACGCACACCGGCCAGCAACACCCAGGCGGCGAGCATGAAGGTCGCGATCACCGCCCAGTTGAAATCGCCGTAAGCGACACCGGCTACCACGGCCAGCGCGGCGCTGCCGAGCAACACCGGGGTCAGCATGCTCAACAGCCATTTGACCGGGGTGTCTTTCCAGCGCACCAACATGCCGACTGCCATCACCATCATCAGCAAGGCCATCAACGGAATGAACAGTGCGTTGAAGTACGGCGGGCCGACCGACAGCTTGGCGCCGGTCATCGCATCGAGAATCAGCGGATACAAGGTGCCGAGCAGGATCATCGACGCCGCCACCACCAACACCAGGTTGTTACCCAGCAGCAGGGTTTCCCGGGACCAGAGGTTGAAGCCGACGTGGCTCTTCACCACGGGAGCGCGCAGGGCAAACAGCGTCAGCGAACCACCGACCACGAACAACAGGAAGATCAGGATGAACACGCCGCGCGCAGGGTCGGACGCAAAGGCGTGAACCGAGGTCAGCACGCCCGAACGCACGAGGAAAGTCCCCAGCAAGCTCAACGAGAAGGCCGCGATGGCCAGCAACACGGTCCAGCTCTTGAACACGCCACGTTTTTCCGTGACCGCCAAGGAGTGAATCAGCGCCGTACCCACCAGCCATGGCATGAAGGAGGCGTTTTCCACCGGGTCCCAGAACCACCAACCGCCCCAGCCGAGTTCGTAGTAGGCCCACCACGAACCGAGGGTGATGCCGATACCGAGGAAGGCCCAGGCGACGATGGTCCACGGACGGGACCAGCGAGCCCACGCCGCATCAAGACGACCGCCCAGCAGCGCAGCGATAGCGAAAGCGAAGGCCACGGAGAAACCGACATAGCCCATGTACAGCATCGGCGGATGAACGATCAGGCCGATGTCTTGCAGCAATGGGTTGAGATCACGACCGTCCGCAGGAATCTGCGGAAGGATGCGGGAGAACGGGTTGGACGTGAGGATCAGGAACAGCAGGAAACCCGTGCTGATCATGCCCATCACCGCCAGCACGCGAGCCAGCATCACTTGCGGCAACTGACGGGAGAACACCGACACGGCGAAGGTCCAGCCGCCGAGTATCAGGGCCCAGAGCAGCAACGACCCTTCGTGAGCGCCCCACACCGCGCTGAACTTGTAGTACCACGGCAACGCGCTGTTGGAGTTGCTGGCAACGTAGGCGACGGAGAAATCGTCGGCCATGAAGGCGTAAGTCAGGCAACCGAAGGAGAACAGCAGAAACGCGAACTGCCCCCAGGCGGCCGGCTGAGCGAGGCTCATCCACAAGCGATCACCGCGCCAGGCACCGAGCAACGGCACCACGGCCTGAACCAGCGCGAAACAAAGCGCCAGAATCATGGCCAGATGGCCGAGTTCAGGAACAAAGAGTCCAGATGTCATCGATCAACCCTCCTTCGCGGGCGTTGGAGCAGATTGACCACTGTCTTTCAAAGCCTTGGTCACTTCCGGCGGCATGTACTTCTCGTCGTGCTTGGCCAGCACTTCGTCGGCCACCACCACGCCGTCGGCGTTGAGCTTGCCCAGGGCAACGATGCCCTGCCCTTCGCGGAACAGGTCCGGAAGGATGCCGCGGTAGCTGATGGTCACGGATTTACTGAAGTCGGTGACGATGAATGTCACGTCCAGCGAATCGCCGGAGCGTTGCAGCGAACCTTTCTCGACCATGCCACCGGCGCGGATGCGCGTGTCTTGCGGGGCTTCGCCGTTGGCGATCTGGGTCGGGGTGTAAAACAGATTGATGTTCTGCTGCAGGGCGCTCAGGGCCAGGCCGACGGCAACGCCGACACCGACCAGGATCGCGAGAATGATGATAAGACGCTTTTTGCGCAGCGGATTCACTTGCCGTTCTCCCGGCGCAGACGACGCGCCTCTTGTTGCAGATACCGCTTGCGGGCCAGGATCGGCGCCGCCACGTTGAGGGCCAGCACCGCCAGGCTAATGCCATAGGCTGACCAGACATACAGGCCGTGATGGCCCATGGCGAGAAAGTCGCCGAATGAAGCGAAACTCATCGAGCGGCCTCCAGACTGTTCTGCACTTCGGCCTTGACCCAACTGGCGCGGGCTTCGCGCTTGAGCACTTCAAGACGCATGCGCAGCAGCAACACCGCGCCGAAGAAGCAGTAGAACCCCAGCACCGTCAGCAGCAATGGCAGCCACATCTCGGCGGGCATTGCCGGTTTTTCGGTGAGGGTGAACGTCGCGCCCTGGTGCAGGGTGTTCCACCACTCCACCGAGTATTTGATGATCGGGATGTTGATCACGCCGACAATCGCCAATACCGCGCAGGCCTTGGCAGCACTGTCACGATTGCTGATCGCATTGCCCAGCGCAATAAGACCGAAGTACAGAAACAGCAGAATAAGCATGGACGTAAGTCGTGCATCCCAGACCCACCACGAGCCCCAGGTCGGTTTGCCCCAGATCGCCCCGGTGACCAGCGCTACGGCGGTCATCCAGGCACCGATGGGCGCCGCGCATTGCAGGGCGACGTCGGCCAGCTTCATCTTCCACACCAGCCCGACGATGCCACAGATCGCCAGCATCACGTAGATGGACTGGGCCAGCATGGCGGCCGGAACGTGGATATAAATGATGCGAAAGCTGTTGCCCTGCTGGTAGTCCGGCGGCGCGAAGGCCAGGCCCCACACGACACCAACGCTGATCAGCAGCAACGCCGCGACACTCAGCCACGGCAGCAGTTTGCCACTGATGCCGTAAAACCATTTGGGCGAGCCGAGCTTATGAAACCAGGTCCAGTTCATTACTGTTTCCATCACGGTTGCTGTTCGTCATCACGAGCAGCCAAGGGTCTTTACTGGCTAAAAAATAACCAGACCTCATTATTCGCCGACGCTGATCTTCAGGCCAGCAGCTATTGCAAAAGGTGTCAGGGTTATCGCCAGGGCGGTCAGGCTACCAAGCCACAGGAGATAACCGGTCGCCGGCATGCCTTGCAATGCAGCCTGCAAGGCGCCACTGCCGAGAATCAACACCGGGATGTACAACGGCAGAATCAGCAGCGCCAGCAACAGGCCACCACGCTTCAACCCCACCGTCAGGGCTGCGCCCACCGCACCGAGCAGGCTCAGCACCGGTGTACCCAGCAACAAAGAAAGCAGCAACACCGGCAGACAGGCGGTTGGCAAACCGAGCATCAATGCCAGCAATGGAGCGAGCAAAACCAGTGCCAGGCCAGAGAAGGACCAGTGTGCCAGTACCTTGGCCAAAACCAGAAGAGGCAGGGGGTGCGACGAAAGGACCCACTGTTCAAGCGATCCGTCTTCGAAATCACTGCGGAAAAGCCCGTCCAGCGAGAGCAAAACCGATAAAAGGGCCGCTACCCAGACCAGTCCCGGAGACAAGGTTTGCAACAATTGAGACTCGGGTCCGACCGCCAACGGGAACAGGGAAACCACGATCGCGAAGAATACGAGCGGATTGGCCAACTCCGCCGGACGGCGGAACAACAATCGGGCTTCACGGGCGACCAACAGGCCAAAAACACTCATACGGCCCAGTTCCCCAGATCAATGTCGCGATAGCCGGCCGGCATTCGGGTCAGCGTGTGGTGAGTGGTCAAGACCACCATGCCACCGCGCTCGCAGTGTGCGGCCAGGTGTTCTTCGAGTTGCGCCACGCCTTGTTTGTCGAGCGCAGTGAATGGCTCATCGAGGATCCACAGCGGCGGGCTTTCCAGGTACAACCGCGCCAACGCAACCCGGCGTTGCTGCCCGGCAGACAGCGTATGGCAAGGAACATCCTCGAAACCGCGCAGTCCGACAGCCGTCAGCGCCTGCCGGATCGCCTCATGGGAGGCCGGTTGATGCAAGGCGCAAAGCCAGCTCAAATTCTCTTCCGGCGTCAGCAGATCCTTGATCCCGGCAGCATGGCCGATCCACAGCAGGTTGCGCGCCAGCTCGAAGCGTTGCTCGTTCAATGGCTGGCCGTTGAGCAGCACTTGACCGGCAGTCGGCTGCATCAGACCGCAAAGCAGGCGTAAAAGGCTGGTTTTGCCACTGCCGTTGGGGCCACTGATTTGCAACATTTCGCCACTGGCCAGTCTCAATTCGAGATTTTCGAAAAGCAGCCGAAGGTCTCGCTCACAGGCGAGGGCAACGGTTTGCAGGACTGGACTGGTCAAGAGATCACGGGCCTTTTGGGTTCAAGTCGGCAGTGGAGCGGCCGTTAAAGATATGCAGGATAAATGCATTGGCGGCCCGTTCTAAGGAGCTGGATCAAGTATTTGAAATGTTTTCAGCGCCCCGGATACAACGGGGCGGCATTATACATGCCATGCCCTACTCTCAAGAGGGCAATTTCCTCAGGTTGTGACCGCGTATGACAGGCGAAATGAACATCCTCCCGCTACCGCAGACCACCCCCGCGACTTCGCGGCCGCTGGTGGTGAGTGGCGACCTGCTGAAGTTACTGACGCCGATGGAGGGCCTGATCACTGCGGGCCAGACCGCCAAGGCCGAAGTGCTGTCGCTCAAGCAGGCGGATCAGACCTTTCAACTGTTGCTCAAGGTCACCCTCGACAGCGGCCGTCAGACCACGGTCCAGGCCACCAGCACCCAACCGCTGCCTCAGGGCACCAGCCTGGCGATTACCCAGCCGTCGGCGGGTAATCTGGCCGTCACCGTGCAACAAGCCATCGCCTCCAGCGTCGCCACCCTCACCCGTATCGACACGGCGCAACTGCCCGTCGGCACCCTGCTGCAAGGCAAAGTGCTGACCTCTCAGGTGTTGCCGCAGGTGCCGGGCCAGCCGACGGTGTTTCGCTCGATGGTGAGCGTGCTCAACACCGCGTTGAGCGGCAGCACCCTAAGCATCGACAGCCCGACGCCGCTGCGCATCGGCACCTTGCTGAGCGCGCTGGTGCAGGACACCCAGACGTTGAAGTTCGTGCCATTGAGCAGCCACCAGGAGCAATTGGCGGTGACCCAACAACTGGTCAGTCAACAGAGCCGCCAGGGTTCGCTGGATGGCCTGCTCAAGCTCCTGCAAAACCTGCCGTCTTCGAATCAGACGTCCAGTGATCTGCGTGCCGCCGTCGACAAGTTGCTCGCCGGCCTGCCCGATGTTCAACAACTCAGCACGCCAAAGGGGCTGGCCCAGGCATTGGCCAATAGCGGGCTGTTCCTTGAAGCCAAACTGCTCAGCGGTCAGAACCCGACACTGGCCCCGGACATGAAAGGCGATCTGCTCAAGCTGATCGCACAACTGACGCCAGGCCTGCCGGCCAACACCAATCTCAACGCGATCATTGCCGCCAACACACTGGCCCAGGCCATGCCGAACTTCGTGCGCAGCGCCCTCGGCATGCTCGGTCAGGTCAGCGCCAAACCGCAGCCAACCAGCTTCCCGCTGCCCGAGCGCCTGTTACAAAGCATGGACGGCGAAGGCGATCTCGAGCACTTGCTGCGTTTGGCAGCAGCGGCGGTTTCGCGCCTGCAAAGCCATCAACTGTCGAGCCTGGAACAGACCGGCGTCACAGACGACGGACGGTTGATGAGCACCTGGCAACTGGAAATCCCGATGCGCAATCTGCAGGACATCGTGCCGTTGCAGGTCAAGTTCCAGCGCGAAGAAGCGCCCGAGAAGGAACAGCAAAACGAACGCCGCGACGAGCGCGAACCCAAACAACAATTGTGGCGAGTGGACCTGGCGTTCGACATGGAGCCCTTGGGCCCGTTGCAGATTCAGGCACAACTGATCAAAGGCAGCCTGTCCAGCCAGCTGTGGGCCGAACGCCCGTACACCGCCAGCCTGATCGAAAGTCATCTGGCCGAACTGCGCCAACGGCTGCTGGCGTCCGGCCTGAATGTCGGCGATCTCGATTGCCACCTTGGCACTCCGCCACAAGGCCCTCAAACCCGTCTCGAACAACGCTGGGTCGACGAAACCGCATGAGAAATCCCAACACCCCGCGCCAGGCCATCGCCCTCAAATACGACGGCAGCCACGCCCCTACCCTCACGGCCAAAGGTGACGAGGCACTGGCCGAAGCCATTCTGAAGATTGCCCGCGATTATGAAGTACCCATCTACGAAAACGCCGAGCTGGTGAAACTGCTGGCGCGGATGGAATTGGGGGAAAGTATTCCGGAGGAGTTGTATCGAACGATTGCGGAGATTATTGCGTTTGCGTGGAATCTGAAGGGCAAGTTTCCCCAGGGGCAGGATCCGAATGCGCCGATGGTCGAGAAGGACATCACCGATCGCGGCGACGATTACTGAGTCCGGTGCTCACGCTGTATCGAGCAACACTGTTTTGATTACCATTCGTCGCCACTGTCATATCTGACAGTAGCCCGCATCTTTGCTGTCGTTGCCTGATAGGTACGGCAGCGTCTAACTCCCCCTACCGACGCTTCCCTTATCGAAGGAGCGCTCTCATGATCCCGACCTCTTCACACCTCGGCGACACCGACACCGACAACGCTTTGTTGCGGCTCTGGCCACCAGACATTCCGGCATTAATCACTCCGATAGATGGGGACGAGGGCTACCATGGCGGCATAGGCGCTGCTGCCTTGAAAGCCGATCTCTTGGCCATCGTTGAGCCGTGGCTCGAGACAGGCCTGGGTGACAAGTGCCTTTTTTTCTGGGATGACGACGTCTCACCTATCGAAACGCAGATCATCGACACGCCGGAGAAGCTTGAAGAAAAACTCTACTTCAACATCCCGATAAAACAGATCCAGGACGGCACCGCCTTCCCCGTGTTTTTCCGGGTCATACGCGCCAGCCAAAACCACTCTGACTCGGACAAGCTCAATTTGCTGGTCAAACGCACGCTGCCAGGAGGCGTCCTCGACAAGCCCGAGCCACTTGGTCACCCTGGGCTGCGTTACACCCTGATCCCGGATATCAAGGATGGCGTCGATAGAGAGATGGCTAGAAACGGCATAGCCATGCGTATCGAGCCCTATCAGCACATCACTGTATTCGACCGCGTCATCGCGCGCTGGGGTAACGAAGAACAGGTGATTCACTATCCCGTCACCCGTCAGCAGATTGAAGATCCGACAAACCACCCGATTATCATCACGTTCGATGAAGCCTTGATCAAACGTGCTGGCGATGGCATCCACGCGGTGACCTACCAGGTGATCGATCGCTGCGGAAACCGGCCGCATGAGCATGCACCGTGGGCAGTGATCACTGACGTAGAGGTAGATTTGAAGCGCAGCACGCTCCCGGCTCCGACCGTTACAGGTGAAGAAGATGGAGTGCTGGATCCTGCTTACGTGCCGACTATCAAGGTAGTCGCCTCGGGTACCGGGCTAAACACTGACGATAGTGTCTGGGTCAAATGGCACGGACGGGAAGAACGGGAGACAACAGCACAACGCTACTCGGGAAGCGGAACGCTGGTATTCGACATCCCGCTCAGTTGGGCTCACGAGAGTACCGAAAGCTCCGTAATCATCACCTACGAAGTCAAACGCGGTGTGCGGGAACTCACCTCCGACCCCAAACCCTTGGATATCAAAACCACGATTGAACTCCAACTTCCCAAGGTACTGGAAGCTTACGGCGCCCGGGGTGACCGATTGAAAATGGCCGATATCTACTACGCCACGCATGTGACGATCCAGATCCCTCAATATCTGGGGATGGCCATTGGGCAAACCATTCGAGCTCGCTGGGCCTCCGTGCGACAGATCTACGACAGTCCAATCACGACAGTTGAAAAAGTCGGACCGATGAACTTCAGCGTTCCGCGCCTGGAAGTGGTTGATGCCATCGCAAGCACCGTGCCTGTCAGCTGCACTGTGCGCACATATCCCAACGGCCCTTTGCATCGGTCCCAGGCATTGCCTTTGGCTGTGGATGCTCAAGCATTTGTCCTTACCCCTCCCAGGCTAACCCCCGATCAGACAACGGTCACTATTCGATACCCTGGAATGGCTACCGGCTACCACGCACGCGTACGTCTTGCCGGGGTCGTGACGCGCAAGACAGCGTGGCAAGACCTGAAGACCGGGGTCACGGCAGAGTTCTCGATTCCGGGTAGCTGGATAGTAGAGAACAAAGGGAAAACGGTGTTGATCAACTACAGCGTCAATCGTCCGGGTATCGACGAACACAGCATGTTTTCGCAGGTATTGAGAGTAGAGCTGTGACACCACCGTGCCGCCAAGCCGGTGGTGCATGGACAACAAGGCAATTTTCTTTTCCTGATGGAGTTCGACAACCATGAACGCAGAACTGACTGGCTTTAATCTAATTGCTCCGAAAGTACCTAAATCATATGGCCCCGCCGGAGACCGCTTAGACTTCAACAACGTTTATTCCGACCCCTATATAGAAATCGTGGTTCCACATTACGTCGGCATGGCCAAGGGGCATGTAATTCGGGGGCGATGGGCAAGTGGCCGATATAAGTACGATACTGACACATTAACTATTAATGCTCCGGGGCCGCAAACGTTAAAAATCCCGAGACTGGAAGTGATCGACTCCATTGGCGGCAAAGTAGCGGTTAACTATAGCGTCCGCGAGGCGCCGGGGCTCCCACTCTTGATCTCAAAATCACTGACACTGAACGTCGACGCGCAAGACTTTGACCTGGCTGAACCCCGGCTTTCTGCTGACCGAAAAAAAGTGACTGTAAAGTTTTTGAACATGGAAGCCGGATATACTGTCCGAGTCCGCTGGTATGGCAAAGTCATTCACGACACCGACACCAAGCCAATCGTAAATGATTCATCAATTGCATTTAATATTCCGTCGAGCTGGATTCAAGAAAACATCGGAAAACTCGTATTAATAAACTACAGCCTTCATCATTCCGGCACGACGGACAACCTGATGTTTTCAAAAGTGCTACGCGTATCCCTTTGATCGGCAGTTATCGAATGCAACACCTAAAACAGGGTAAGCCGACAAGGCCTACCCTGCTTCCACGTTAATTACTTTTATTTTCACGCTTCAGACTGTTCACTTGCAAAACAACCAAAGACTGTCGGCACACCATCAATCAACGCACACCTAAGAGCAGCAAGAATATTATCTACCGCATTAAAGTGGGATTTTAATATATCTTTCACCCATTATTTACTGATAACGGATACCGATTGTTCCTCGCCATGAAAACTGAATTTAGCCACATCCCCCTCAAATGTTAATCGTAAAACAGGCAAATAATCTGTTGTCTGTTCAAAGTAATCCTTCTGCATAAACTGAGCCCCGGCTAGCGCTGCTTCCGGATTAGCAGACGAAACATAGACAAAACTCTCCAACGGTAGCTTCTTTGGCATACCCGCAGGCCACGCTGCAGTAACGACCTCATTGGTATAGTTTAAATCAGCAGGATACTCAAAGTTACTTCGACCTTGTAGAAAAATCGTGAACTGGTCTTTGCCTGCACCCAACCCGCACTGATGATAAAATCGATTTTCCGTCCCTGTCACAGCGTGATAGTGACTTTTCCATGCGGCTAAAGTCAAAACCCCAATTGCCTCACAAGAGTCACCCTCACCTGGATAATAATTGTGACGTCCGCATGATTGCTTCCTATTAGTACTCGTCGCCCCATCCCCCGGAAAGGCACATCGCACAGTGATAGACTGTGAATTTGATTTAATTGCAAAATTCATAGCCTTGAATATAAAACCCTGCCTCTCCGAAATATATAGACTTTTCATCTTCACATCTTTACGAAGAAAAGAAAAAGAAATTCCATCGCGCGATATAGAATTACCACTAGGATCCCAAGCATGGTAGTTTGGCGTCGCCCTTGTTGTTCTGATCATGATTCCGCTGCAAAAATATGCCGCATTCCCGGAACAATCGTTCGAGACATTCGAGAAGCGGGCATTCAACTGTTCTGCCACCACTTGCCCATACACTTGATCAGCTATCAAAAAACTGAAAACATTCTTATCTGCAGCTGCCAAGTTCAACTTGACAATGGGAACATACAGCGAGGTTTCCAGATAATACTCACGCTGAAACTTTTGTGCATCCGCCAGTTTGGCCGGAGACGACGCCTCGTAAAACACCGCTTCAATCGGCAATTTTTCCGGCTTACTCTCATCCCAGGTTTCTACCAATACTTCCATCGGTTTAGCCGTCCAGGCTGCATCGACGAGTTTATGCGCTTCGAGGCTGGCCTTGAACTGCGTCGCCACAAGCGTACTCAAAGAACACTGGTTCTTTGGCAACGAGCTGTGTTCTGTGAAGTTCTTCAGCCAGGCAGCCGCAGTTGTGGCCGGAACAGCCAACTTCGCACAGTTGGCAAGGTCTGCGTTCAGTTGCCCAACCTTGGGTGCAAAACCGCATCCATGGTCTGCGCGCACATCCAGTGACTCAGTCGGAAAAGGAAAAATGCAGCGCAGGTTCAGCGCCTTACCATCTGCCAAGGCCGACGTCTGGTCCTTTAAGATGAAGCCGCTTTTCCTGTTGCCGTTCAACGCAGTACTTCCAATATCGGAGCGAATATACGTAAACGCCACCGAGCCGAGTTTCGTAGCGGCTGAACCATAATCCCAAAACTTGAAAAAAGTGCTGTAATCCACGGCCCGAAGCAATACACCGGAACAATAGTAGGCCGGCGTGCCATTCGAACACTGTGCGACGTGACTCGTGTATTTGTTGTTCAAATCAGTGACCAATGCCTGTCCGGACATGGCTTGAACTTGTGTAACGCAACAAAACATTAAAATAATCAAAGCTCTCATCTGGACAGCTCCTCTTGAGATAGAAATCAACTTCAAGTCTCTGCTGCCCCAAGCATGCAATTCTACTGTCAGAAATAACAGTACAGACGGACGGTGCTCTGGATGATCCGACGTTGCTCGATAAACAGATGGGGGGAATTTAAAGTCAGCGTCAAATGCAAAAAAGATCGCAGCCTTCGTCAGCCCCTACATGGGTGTGCGTACACCCGTAGGAACTGACGAAGGCTGCGATCTTTTGCTTTCACTTGCCGCTTGGGGCTTCTAGTAGCTCTTGTGCATCTTGCTCATCAACTCCGCCTCAGCCTGGGTCAAGCCGCAGGACTGAGTCAGTTCATCGACGCTCGCGCCCATACCGACCAGTTTTGCCGCCTGTGCAAACGATAGGCTCGACGGATCGCGCTGTTCCAGTTGAGCCAGTTTGTCCGGCAACGGGGCAACCACTGCGCGCAGTTCGTGCAGGTCTTCACCCATGCGCACGTTGCCGCTCTGGTAGTCCTCGACACGCTTGGCCAAGTCCCTGATGCGCTGATCGCGCAGCGCATCGCCCTGGGCCTGTTGCGTGGCGATCAGTCGTTGGCCTCGTATGTACGCCAGAAACATCGCCAGCGTGCCTGCCCAAAAGAGGAACAGGACAATGACCGCTACCTCAAGAATCAATCAGATGTTCTCCAGGTCCGACCATTCTTCTTCGCTCATCATCTTGTCCAGCTCGACCAGGATCAGCAGTTCGTTGTTCTTGTTGCACACGCCCTGGATGAACTTGGCGGATTCTTCGTTACCGACGTTCGGCGCGGTTTCGATTTCCGACTGACGCAGGTAAACCACTTCGGCGACGCTGTCGACCATGATCCCGACGACTTGCTTGTCGGCTTCAATGATGACGATACGGGTGTTGTCGCTGATTTCGGCGTTCATCAGGCCGAAGCGCTGACGGGTGTCGATCACGGTGACCACGTTACCGCGCAGGTTGATGATGCCCAGCACGTAGCTCGGGGCACCCGGGACCGGGGCGATTTCGGTGTAACGCAGGACTTCCTGAACGCGCATCACGTTGATGCCGTAGGTTTCATTGTCCAGTTTGAAGGTCACCCATTGCAGGATCGGATCTTCAGAACCTTTTGCATTCGTCGCTTGATTACTCATACCCTGACCCCTCGAAAAACCGCCATAGCGGTGTGTGTTCTGTTGGCGGCATTCAACAATGCCGTCGCATACTTGTTATGTCGGCAGCTATGTCGGTTTGTGTAGCGGCTTGCTGCTGCTCATGTGCTTTGCCCCGCCGCTGGCGATCAACTCGGCCAGGGCGGAAACGTCCAGCAGCGCACACATGTGCTCAATCACCGTGCCGGCGAGCCATGGCCGCTGACCTCGATGACTTCTCCATTTGATTTCGTTCGGGTCCAGGCGCAACGAGCGGCTGACCTGATGCACCGCCAGCCCCCATTCGTAGCCCTGAACCGAAATAACGTATTGCAGGCCCTGACGGAAATCGTCGCGGTAGCGGTCCGGCATGACCCAACGCGCGGTGTCCAATACTTTCAGGTTGCCGGCCTGGCTCGGCAGGATCCCGAGGAACCATTCCGGCTGACCGAACAGCGGTGTCAGCTCGTGACCGGCCAAAGAATAAATCGACCCCAGACACACCAGCGGTACGGCCAGGGTCAGCCCGGCGACATCGAACAACAGGCATTCGAACGGCTCGGCGGCCCAGGACGGGCGACCATCGGTTTCCACCGGTGGCGGCGTATTACTTGGCGGCAGGTGGACTTCGACCACTGGCGGTACCAAGGCTTGCAGCAGCGGTGCGATGGTGGAGACCGGCGCCAGCACCGGTACAGGTGCTTCGACCAGCGCCATTGGAGCTTTCACCACGGGCGCTGCTATCGGCGCAGCAGCCACGGCGGGGTTCTGCGCATCTCGAGCCTGCTCTTCAAGCACCGCCGCCTGGAACTCGTCCAGTGCAGCTTCAGATTCGACCGCTTCAACAACCTCAACGATTTCAACCAGCGCTTCGATTTCCGGCGGCAACTCTTCAGTCGCCTCCATCAGCAAGCTGTCCAGATAAGACTGGAGTGCCAGTTGCGGGCGCGAGGTGATTTTTACCGGGCGGTTCATCTCACGCCACCTGCGGAACAAGTTGTGCGGCCAGCAGATGCTTGAGCAACGCGCGATAAGCCAGCACGCCACGGCTCTTGCCGTCGAACTGCGAAGGCGTCACGCCAGCACGGCTGGCATCACGCAAGCGAGTATCGACCGGGATATAGCCCTGCCAGATTTCTTCCGGGTATTTGTCACGCAACACTCGCAGCGTTCCGAGGGAAGCCTGCGTACGGCGGTCGAACAGGGTCGGCACGATGCTGAACGGCAGCGCCTGTTTACGCGAACGATTGATCATCGCCAGAGTGTTGACCATGCGCTCCAGGCCTTTGACCGCCAAGTGTTCGGTCTGCACCGGAATCACCAATTGCTGGCTCGCCGCCAAGGCATTGACCATCAGCAAACCGAGCAACGGCGGGCTGTCGATCACGGCGTAATCGAAGTCCTGCCAAAGTTGCGCCAGGCTCTTGGCAATCACCAGGCCCAAGCCACTCTGCCCCGGCGACTGGCGCTCGAGGGTCGCGAGTGCGGTGCTTGATGGCAGCAGGGAAATACTCTCGTGGCTGGTCGGCAACAGCAACTGACCGGGCAAGCCTTGCGGCACACTGCCCTTGTTCAGGAACAGGTCGTAGCTGCTGTGTTCCAGGCTGTCGGGGTCATAACCGAAGTAGCTGGTCATGGAGCCGTGGGGGTCGAGATCGACCACAACCACGCGCTTGCCCGCCTCGGCCAGCAAACCGGCTAAAGCGATAGAGGAAGTGGTTTTACCAACACCACCCTTTTGATTGGCAACGGCCCAGACTCTCATTCGGATTGTTCCTCCCGGTCGACATGGTCGACCGAGAAATGGTTCAGCGTATTAATGCGGGTGACGGAGAATTGACGGCGCTCTCTCGTCCCGGCGACTTGACCGGGGTCGGTGCAGTTTGTGTGCCAGCACGCTTCAACGCGGCATCCGGTTTTGCATTGGCGGTTCCGGTACCGGTGAGGCTGCGGCGTACATCGAGATTTCGTGACACCACCAAGACGACGCGACGGTTACGCGCCCGGCCCTCGGCAGTGGCGTTGTTGGCCACTGGCTGGAACTCGCCGTACCCCACCGATGCCAGGCGACCGGGGTTCACACCCTGCATCGCCAGCATGCGCACGATGCTCGCCGACCGCGCCGAGGACAGCTCCCAGTTGGTCGGGTATTGCGCGGTGCGGATCGGTTGATCGTCAGTGAAACCTTCGACGTGAATCGGGTTGTCGAACGGCTTCAGAATCGCGGCAACCTTGTCGATGATGTTGAATGCGATGTCGCTGGGCATGGCGTCGCCGCTGCCGAACAACAGGCTGGAATTGAGTTCGATCTCGACCCACAGCTCGTTGCCACGAATGGTCATCTGGTTGGAGCTGATCAAGTCGCCGAACGCGGCACTGATGTCGTCGGCGATGGTTTTGAGCGGATCGCTGGCACCCGCGATACCGGCGTCGACCTGCTCGGCGTCTTTAACCAGCGGTTTGGCCGGGGTCACGGTCTTCGGTCGCTCGTCGCCGATCGGGATCGGCTTGAGGGCGCGGTCGGAGTCGGTAAAGACCCCGATCAACGCTTCGGAAATTACCTTGTACTTGCCTTCGTTGATCGAAGAGATCGAGTACATCACCACGAAGAAAGCGAACAGCAACGTAATGAAGTCGGCGTACGAAACCAGCCAACGTTCATGGTTTACATGTTCTTCAGGTTGCCGACGACGAGCCATAGTCCATTACCCCCATCAATCCATGAAGCCCTGAAGCTTCAACTCAATAGAGCGAGGGTTTTCACCTTCGGCGATCGACAGAATGCCTTCCAACAACATTTCGCGATAACGCGACTGCCGCAAAGCGATGGACTTGAGTTTGGCGGCAATCGGCAGCAGCACCAGGTTGGCACTGGCCACGCCGTAGATGGTCGCGACGAAGGCCACGGCGATGCCGCTACCCAGTTGCGATGGATCGGCCAGGTTGCCCATCACGTGGATCAGGCCCATCACCGCACCGATAATCCCGATGGTCGGCGCGTAGCCGCCCATGCTTTCGAAGACTTTGGCGGCTTCGATGTCGCGGCTTTCCTGGGTGTAGAAATCCACTTCCAGAATGCTGCGAATCGCTTCCGGCTCGGCGCCGTCCACCAGCAGTTGCAGGCCTTTGCGCGAGTAGTTGTCCGATTCGGCGTCGGCTACTCCTTCCAGACCCAGCAGGCCTTCCTTGCGCGCGGTCAGGCTCCAGCTCACAACGCGATCGACGCCACCGGCGAGGTCGATGCGCGGAGGAAACAGGATCCAGGCCAGAATCTGCATGGCGCGCTTGAAGGCGCTCATCGGTGCCTGCAGCAGCGCCGCACCGACGGTGCCACCGATAACGATCAACGCCGCCGGGCCGTTGGCCAGCGCGCCGAGGTGGCCGCCTTCAAGGTAGTTGCCGCCAATGATGGCGACGAACGCCAGGATGATCCCGATAAGGCTTAAAACGTCCATCAGATACAAGCCTCGACCAGATGCTTGCCGATATCGTCCAGGCTGTACACCGCATCGGCGAGTTCGGCTTTGACGATGGCCATCGGCATACCGTAGATCACGCAGCTGGCTTCATCCTGAGCCCAGATTGCACTGCCGCCCTGCTTGAGCAGACGCGCGCCTTCGCGGCCATCGGCGCCCATGCCGGTCAATACGACCGCCAGAACTTTGTCACCGTAAGACTTGGCCGCCGAACCGAAGGTGATGTCCACGCACGGTTTGTAGTTCAAACGTTCATCGCCTGGGAGGATTTTCACCGCACCACGGCCGTCGATCATCATTTGCTTGCCACCCGGCGCCAGCAACGCCAGGCCCGGACGCAGGATGTCGCCATCCTCGGCTTCCTTGACGCTGATGCGGCAGAGCTTGTCCAGACGCTCGGCGAAGGCCTTGGTAAAGGCAGCCGGCATGTGCTGGATCAATACGATCGGTGCGGGGAAGTTGGCCGGCAATTGGGTCAGAACCCGCTGCAGGGCAACCGGGCCGCCCGTGGACGTACCGATGGCGACCAGTTTGTAGGCTTTGCGTTTCGGTGCGGGCGACGACGAGGCTGGCGCGTACGTACGGGCCGGAATCGGAGCCGGTGCCGGGCGCGCAGGCGCGCTGCTGCCGTAGCTGCTGACACTCGAAGGTGCAGGCGTCGGAGCGGGTGCGGCGACAGGTGCCGGAGCGCTGTAGGTGTTGGCGCGACGGTTACTGCGCGAGATGCTGAGAATCTTCTCGCACAGCAGTTGCTTGACCTTCTCCGGGTTACGGGAGATGTCTTCGAAATTCTTCGGCAGGAAATCCACCGCGCCGGCATCCAGTGCGTCGAGGGTTACCCGAGCGCCTTCGTGCGTCAGCGAGGAGAACATCAACACCGGGGTCGGGCAGCGCTGCATGATGTGCCGCACCGCCGTGATGCCATCCATCATCGGCATCTCGTAGTCCATGGTGATCACGTCTGGCTTGAGGGCCAGCGCCTGATCAATCGCCTCTTTTCCGTTGGTCGCCGTGCCGACGACCTGGATATTCGGATCCGCTGAAAGAATTTCCGAGACGCGGCGGCGGAAAAACCCCGAATCGTCCACCACCAGGACTTTAACTGCCATAAACACTCCGTTAGACGGAGCGAGGCTCAGTCGCCCCGCCCCACCAGAATCAAATACGCCGTGCGGCGTAACGCTTGAGCATGCTCGGAACATCGAGAATCAGCGCAATGCGGCCGTCACCGGTAATGGTGGCGCCGGACATGCCCGGGGTTCCCTGGAGCATTTTGCCCAATGGCTTGATGACCACTTCTTCCTGGCCCACCAGTTGATCGACGACGAAGCCGATCCGCTGAGTGCCCACCGAAAGGATCACCACATGGCCTTCGCGCTGCTCTTCGTGAGCGGCAGAGCTGACCAGCCAGCGTTTGAGGTAGAACAATGGCAGCGCCTTGTCCCGCACGATTACCACTTCCTGGCCGTCCACCACGTTGGTGCGCGACAGGTCGAGGTGGAAGATCTCGTTGACGTTCACCAGCGGGAACGCAAACGCCTGGTTGCCCAGCATGACCATCAGCGTCGGCATGATCGCCAGGGTCAACGGGACCTTGATGACGATCTTCGAGCCCTTGCCCTTGGTCGAATAGATATTGATGGTGCCGTTGAGCTGGGCGATTTTGGTTTTCACCACGTCCATGCCCACGCCGCGTCCGGAGACATCGGAAATTTCGGTCTTGGTCGAAAAACCCGGTGCGAAGATCAGGTTGAAGCAATCGGATTCGCTGAGGCGATCCGCTGCATCCTTGTCCATCAAGCCTTTCTTCACGGCAATGCCGCGCAGAACATCGGCGTCCATACCCTTGCCGTCATCGGAGATCGACAGCAGGATGTGGTCGCCTTCCTGTTCAGCGGACAGGATCACCTTGCCGCTGCGAGGCTTGCCCATCGCTTCACGTTCGGCCGGCTCTTCAATACCGTGGTCGACCGAGTTGCGCACCAAGTGGACCAGCGGGTCGGCCAGGGCCTCGACGAGGTTCTTGTCGAGGTCGGTTTCTTCGCCGACCAGCTCCAGGTTGATCTCTTTCTTGAGCTGGCGAGCCAGGTCGCGAACCAGGCGCGGGAAGCGCCCGAAGACCTTCTTGATCGGTTGCATCCGGGTCTTCATGACCGCGGTTTGCAGGTCGGCCGTGACCACGTCGAGGTTCGACACGGCCTTGGACATGGCTTCGTCGCCGCTGTTGAGGCCCAGACGGACCAAGCGGTTACGCACCAGTACCAGTTCGCCAACCATGTTCATGATTTCGTCGAGACGCGCGGTATCGACCCGCACGGTGGTCTCGGCTTCGCTGGCCGGTTTTTCCGGTGGCGGCGCGGACGGAGCGGCGCGAGCAGGTGCCGGAGCCGCTGCGGCTGCCGGTTTCGGCGCTTCAGCTTTAGGCTCGGGCGCTTTGGCCGCAGGCTTCGCGACAGGTGCCGGGGCCTTGGCCGCTGGAGCCGAAACCACTGCACCGGTGCCCACTTCAGTGAACTTGCCTTTACCGTGCAATTCGTCGAGCAGCGATTCGAATTCGTGATCGGAGATCAGATCGCCGCCAGCCGCTTTAGCGGTTGGCGCAGCCGGGGCCGGGACCGAAGCAATGGCCGATTCCAGCGCATCAACGGCAAAGTTGCCCTTGCCGTGCAACTGATCGAGCAGGGCTTCGAACTCGTCGTCGGTGATATCGGAGCTGTCGCCTGCCGCTTTCGGGGCAGCCGGTGCGGCTGGCGCCGGGGCTACCGCATCGACGGCGAATTGGCCCTTACCGTGCAGCTGATCGAGCAACGACTCAAACTCGGCATCGGTGATTTCGTCGCTGGCCGCCGCATGGCTGCTCGGCGCAGGCACAACGGCCGGAGCTTCTGCCTGAGCCTTGACGGCGTTCAGCGAGTCCAGCAGTTGTTCGAATTCGTTATCGGTGATGTCACCTGATTCGCTCTCGGCGGCAGGTTCTTCCACCACCTCGGCGACCGGTGCCGTTTCATCGGCGGTTTGCGGCTCGGCCAGACGGGCCAGTGCCGCCAGCAATTCTGGCGTGGCAGCCGTGATCGGGCTGCGCTCGCGGACTTCGGTAAACATGCCGTTCACCGCATCCAGCGCTTCGAGAACCACGTCCATCAGTTCCGAGTCGACGCGACGTTCACCCTTGCGCAGGATGTCGAACACGTTCTCGGCGATGTGACAGCACTCCACCAACTCGTTGAGCTGGAGGAAGCCGGCGCCTCCTTTTACAGTGTGAAAACCGCGAAAAATTGCATTGAGCAAGTCCGCATCATCAGGTCGGCTTTCAAGCTCGACCAGCTGTTCGGACAGTTGCTCTAGAATCTCGCCGGCCTCAACCAGGAAATCCTGAAGGATCTCTTCATCGGCGCCGAAGCTCATGTGTAGGGGTGCTCCTAGAATCCAAGGCTGGAAAGCAAATCGTCTACATCGTCCTGACCGGACACAACGTCTTCTCTTTTATCGGCATGAATCTGCGGACCTTCACCCTGAGAGAGATGTTTTTGCGGATCTTTTTCTGCCAGCATCGCTTCACGGTCATGTTCGATGCCCGCAAAGCGGTCCACCTGACTGGCCATAAGCACGAGCTTGAGCAGGTTGCTTTCAACTTCGGTGACCAATTGGGTCACACGCTTGATCACCTGACCGGTGAGGTCCTGGTAATCCTGAGCGAGCAAAATGTCGTTGAGGTTGCTCGACACAACGCGATTGTCTTCGCTGCTGCGTGTCAGGAAACCGTCGACTCGCCGAGCAAGCTCGCGGAACTCTTCAGCCCCGACTTCGCGACGCATGAACCGTCCCCAGTCGGTGCTCAAGGCCTGGGCTTCGTTGCTCAGGCCGTTGACCAGCGGCGTGGCGTTTTCCACCAGGTCCATGGTGCGGTTGGCAGCAGCCTCGGTCAGCTTGACCACATAACCCAGACGCTCGGTGGCGTCCGTGATCTGCGAGACTTCCTCGGCTTGCGGCATGTGCGGGTCAATCTGGAAATTGACGATCGCGCTATGCAGCTCGCGAGTGAGCTTGCCCACTTCCTGATACAGGCCACGATCACGGGTCTGATTGAGCTCATGGATCAGTTGCACAGCGTCGCCGAACCTGCCTTTTTCAAGGCTGTCGACCAGTTCGACCGCGTGTTTTTTCAGAGTCGATTCGAAATCGCTCTGTGAAGACTCGTTATGCTCCATAGCTCCCCCGTGGCGCAGTGGCTTCGCACATCAACCGATGCGTTCGAAAATCTTCTCGATTTTTTCTTTTAACGCCTGGGCCGTGAAGGGCTTGACCACATAGCCGTTAACTCCGGCCTGGGCTGCCTCGATGATCTGCTCGCGCTTGGCTTCAGCTGTCACCATCAGCACCGGCAGGTGCTTGAGCTTTTCATCGGCACGCACGTGGCGCAGCAGGTCGATACCGGTCATGCCAGGCATGTTCCAGTCTGTTACCAGAAAGTCGATGCTGCCGCTGTTGAGAACCGGAATGGCAGTAGTGCCATCGTCGGCCTCGACCGTGTTGGTGAACCCAAGGTCACGCAACAGGTTTTTAATGATCCGCCGCATCGTTGAGAAGTCATCAACGATGAGGATTTTCATGTTCTTGTCCAATTCGACCTCCAAGCAGTCTTAAACGCGCCCAGCA
Organism: Pseudomonas sp. BT76 TE3572; assembly: GCF_050435365.1. Lineage (NCBI taxonomy): Bacteria > Pseudomonadati > Pseudomonadota > Gammaproteobacteria > Pseudomonadales > Pseudomonadaceae > Pseudomonas > Pseudomonas sp. BT76 TE3572. Next base: position 6,371,684 of record NZ_JBNDKE010000001.1, on the reverse strand, counting down.
CCTGGACGCGCCATTTCAATCAATCCGGCAATGCACTCGATGACTGTCTGGAGCACAACAAATCGCGACCGGTGCAGCTAATCCCACACCGGTCCCGCTCGCAGTGTCCCCACACTGCCTTCAGCGCGCTCGCCACTCCCCCAAACGCCCCCGCAAGCGGGCCGCGCACTGGCTGTGTAACTGGCTGACCCGAGATTCGCTGACCCCCAGGACCTCACCGATTTCCTTGAGATTCAACTCTTCGTCGTAGTACAGCGCCAACACCAGTCGCTCACGCTCCGGCAAATTGGCAATCGCGTCCGCCAGCGCCGCCTGGAAGCGTTCATCTTCCAGATCGCGTGACGGCTCGAGATGAGCACTGGCGCCATCCTCGTGCAGCCCTTCGTGTTCGCCGTCCTGCAACAGATCGTCGAAACTGAATAGCCGGCTGCCCAGGGTGTCGTTCAAAATCCCGTAATAATCGTCGAGACTCAATTGGAGTTCGGCCGCAACCTCGTGATCTTTAGCGTCACGACCGGTTTTAGCTTCAATCGAGCGAATTGCGTCGCTGACCATCCGGGTATTACGGTGGACCGAACGTGGCGCCCAGTCCCCCTTGCGTACTTCATCGAGCATCGCGCCACGGATTCGAATGCCCGCGTACGTCTCGAAACTCGCGCCTTTGCTGGCGTCGTATTTGGTCGACACTTCAAGCAGGCCGATCATCCCGGCCTGGATCAGATCTTCAACCTGAACACTGGCTGGCAGACGCGCCAGCAAGTGGTAGGCAATGCGTTTAACCAGTGGCGCATAACGCTCGATCAGCTCGTACTGCGCGTCACGTGCCGACTTCTTGTAGAGGTTGTAGCCACTGGCTGTCATAACACCGGTCCTGCCGTTTGTTGCACGAGGCGCTCGACGAAAAACTCCAGGTGCCCACGCGGGTTGGCAGGTAGCGGCCAGGTATCGACCTTCTGTGCAATCGCCTTGAACGCCAGTGAGCACTTGGACCGAGGGAAGGCTTCGTAGACGGCGCGCTGTTTCTGCACAGCCTTGCGCACACTTTCGTCGTAAGGCACCGCGCCGACGTATTGTAAGGCGACGTCAAGGAAGCGATCCGTGACCTTGGTCAACTTGGCGAACAGGTTGCGCCCTTCCTGCGGGCTCTGGGCCATGTTGGCCAGGACGCGGAAGCGGTTCATGCCGTAATCGCGGTTCAGCAGTTTGATCAGTGCGTAGGCATCGGTGATCGAGGTCGGCTCGTCGCAGACCACCAGCAAGACTTCTTGCGCTGCGCGAACGAAACTGACTACCGAGTCACCAATGCCCGCAGCGGTGTCGATCACCAGCACGTCGAGGTTGTCACCGATATCGCTGAACGCCTGGATCAGGCCGGCGTGTTGGGCCGGGCTCAAATGAACCATGCTCTGTGTGCCGGACGCGGCCGGGACGATTCGAATACCGCCTGGGCCCTGCAACAGTACGTCGCGCAGCTCACAGCGGCCTTCGATCACGTCGGCCAAAGTACGTTTGGGTGTCAGTCCCAGCAGGACGTCGACGTTCGCCAGCCCCAGATCGGCGTCCAACAGCATGACGCGCCGACCGAGCTCAGCTAGAGCCAGGGACAAGTTCACTGACACGTTAGTCTTCCCGACGCCACCTTTGCCGCCGGTCACCGCGATCACCTGTACGGGATGCATGCTGCCCATGTTATTTCTTTACCTTGTCTTGCATAGACGGAGGCCACATTACTGGCTGCGCGTTCACTAACTGAACAATGCATGGCAGACCATCGATGTAGGTACAAAAACTGTTCATTAATACCTCAGCCAACCTGCTTGGTCGGGCTGTGGTAAATATCAGCGAACATGTCAGCCATGGCTTCTTCGCTGGGTTCTTCTTGCATTTGCACGCTGACGGCGCGACTGACCAACTGATGACGACGCGGCAGATGCAAATCATCCGGAATCCGCGGGCCATCGGTCAGATAGGCCACTGGTAATTCATGACTGATGGCCAGGCTCAACACCTCGCCCAGACTTGCCGTTTCATCCAGTTTAGTCAGGATGCAGCCAGCGAGCCCACAACGCTTGTAACTGTGATAAGCGGCCGTTAGAACCTGTTTCTGGCTGGTGGTTGCCAGGACCAGATAATTTTTTGATTTGATGCCACGACCGGCCAGGCTTTCGAGCTGCATGCGCAGTGCCGGATCGCTGGCCTGAAGGCCCGCGGTATCGATCAGCACCACGCGCTTGCGCAGCAAAGGCTCCAGCGCCTGCACCAGCGATTGGCCCGGATCGACATGCGTCACCGACACATTGAGGATCCGGCCCAACGTCTTGAGTTGTTCCTGAGCACCAATACGGTAGCTGTCCATGCTGACCAGCGCGATATTCTGCGCGCCGTACTTGAGCACGTAACGGGCCGCGAGCTTGGCCAGGGTGGTGGTCTTGCCCATGCCGGCAGGGCCGACCATGGCAATCACGCCGCCCTCTTCCAGAGGCTCGACTTCCGGTGTGGCGATCATCCGCGCCAGATGCGCCAGCAACATGCGCCAGGCCTGACGAGGTTCTTCAATATCGGTAATCAGCGCCAGCAAATCGCGCGACAACGGACCGGACAGACCGATGCGTTGCAGGCGACGCCAAAGATTGGCCTGGGCCGGACGGCTGCCTTGCAGCTGATTCCAGGCCAGGGAGCCGAGTTGCACTTCCATCAGTTCGCGCAGGCTGTTGAGTTCGAAACGCATCGAGTCGAACGCCCGTGGATCGACGCCACCGGAGGCAGGTGCCGCAGCTGGTGCAGGACGACGGAGTTCGGTGTAAGTCGGTTCGATCAGCGGCTCGGCGGCGGTCAGTGGCAGGCCGGCGAACAATTGGCGATTGGTGGACTTGTCGCTCTCGCCATCGCTGCGCAGGCTCAGTTCGGCCTGAGCGGTGACGATCCGCGACTGGGTCTTGCGCAGCTCGTCTTCGAGTTCCATGTTCGGAACGCGCGGAGCCAGCGCCGACAACTTGTAATCCAGGGCAGCCGTCAGCTCGACACCACCGGCGATCCGGCGGTTGCCAATGATGGCGGCATCAGCGCCCAGCTCATCACGAACCAGTTTCATGGCCTGACGCATATCGGCGGCGAAAAAACGCTTAACTTGCATAAACCACTACCTCAGCCGTTGGGCCCTACTGTCGCAACGATGGTCACTTGCTTGTTGTCAGGAATTTCCTGGTAAGCCAACACATGCAAACCCGGGACTGCCAATCGGCCGAATCGCGACAACATCGCGCGAACCGGACCGGCTACCAGCAGAATCACCGGTTGACCTTGCATTTCCTGACGCTGCGCCGCATCGATCAACGAGCGTTGCAGTTTCTCAGCCATGCTTGGCTCCAGCAGAACGCCCTCTTCCGAGCCTTGTCCTGCCTTCTGAAGACTATTGAGCAATATTTGTTCCAACCTTGGCTCCAGGGTGATCACTGGGAGCTCGGAGTCAGTCCCTACAATGCTTTGGACGATTGCGCGGGATACGCCGACGCGCACCGCGGCCACCAGCGCGGCAGTATCTTGACTCTTGCTGGCATTGTTGGCGATGGCTTCGGCAATGCTGCGAATGTCCCGTACTGGCACCTGTTCGGCCAGCAATGCCTGCAATACTTTGAGCAGCTGTGACAGCGACACCACGCCAGGTACCAGCTCTTCGGCCAGTTTAGGCGAGCTTTTGCCCAGCAATTGCATGAGTTGCTGGACTTCTTCGTGTCCGATCAGCTCACTGGAGTGCTTGTACAGAATCTGGTTCAAGTGGGTTGCCACTACCGTACTGGCATCGACCACGGTGTAACCGAGGGATTGAGCCTGGGCACGCTGACTGATTTCGATCCAGACCGCCTCCAGCCCGAAAGCCGGATCTTTGGCGGTAATGCCGTTGAGCGTACCGTAGACCTGCCCCGGGTTGATCGCCAGTTCGCGATCCGGGTAAATCTCCGCCTCAGCGAGGATCACCCCCATCAGGGTCAGGCGATAGGCGCTCGGCGCCAGGTCGAGGTTGTCACGGATATGCACGGTTGGCATCAGGAAGCCCAGGTCCTGGGACAGCTTCTTGCGCACGCCCTTGATCCGCGCCAGCAACTGACCACCCTGATTGCGGTCCACCAGCGGAATCAGCCGGTAGCCGACTTCCAGGCCGATCATGTCGATCGGAGTGACGTCATCCCAGCCAAGCTCCTTGGTTTCCTGAGCGCGAGCGGGCGATGGCAGCAGTTCCTGTTGACGCTTGACCTCTTGCAGCGCCTGAACCTTGACCACGTTCTGCTTCTTCCAGAACAGGTACGCGCCGCCACCCGCCAGGGCTGCCATGCTGAGAAAGGAAAAGTGCGGCATGCCCGGCACGAGGCCCATCACCGCCATCAAACCCGCCGCCACGGCCAACGCTTTGGGCGAAGCAAACATCTGGCGATTGATCTGCTTGCCCATGTCTTCCGAACCGGAAGCACGGGTCACCATGATCGCTGCAGCTGTAGATAAAAGCAGTGATGGCAATTGCGCCACCAAACCGTCACCGATGGTCAGCAGTGCGTAAACCTTGCCGGCGTCGCCGAAGCTCATGCCGTGCTGGAAGATACCAACCGCCATGCCGCCGATCAGGTTGATGAACAGAATCAGCAGGCCGGCAATGGCGTCACCGCGAACGAACTTGCTGGCACCGTCCATGGAACCGTAGAACTCGGCTTCCTGGGCCACTTCCATCCGGCGCAGTTTGGCCTGGTTCTGGTCGATCAGGCCGGCGTTCAAGTCGGCGTCGATCGCCATTTGTTTACCGGGCATCGCATCGAGGGTGAAACGCGCACTCACCTCGGAAATCCGCCCGGCACCCTTGGTCACCACGACAAAGTTGATGATCATCAAAATCGCGAAGACGACGATACCGACCACGTAGTTACCGCCGATCACCACCTCGCCGAAGGCCTGGATCACCTTACCGGCGGCGGCATGGCCGTCCTGACCGTGGAGCATCACCACGCGCGTAGAGGCCACGTTCAGCGCCAGTCGCAACAGGGTCGCCACCAGCAAAATGGTCGGGAACACCGCAAAGTCCAGTGGCCGCAACGCATAAACACACACCAGCAGTACGACAATCGACAAGGCAATGTTGAACGTGAAGAACACGTCCAGCAGGAACGGCGGCACCGGCAACATCATCATCGCCAGCATGACCAGCAGCAACAACGGCACACCCAGATTGCCCCGACTTAAGTCGGCAACGTTTGTGCGAGCACTGTTGAGTAACTGAGAGCGATCCACCGGTATTCCCCGTTCCTTGAAGCAAACTTTTGACGCCGAAAGCAGGCGCAGAGCCGCTACTGCAAGAAACCTTCCAACTTTTGCAGAGGTGGGGAATAGAGGGATCTACCGAGCTTTTGTAGCAGCTGCCGAGCCCGCGAGACTGCGTCCGGCTGCGAAGCAGTCGTAAACCTTTGCGAGAACTTCGGTCGAGCGCGACCCCGGCTCGGACGCAGCCTCGCAGGCTCGACAGCTGCTACAAACGCAATGGATTGCAAATAGGGATCAACGCGCCGTCAGAATCTGCTCTTTGTGGATCGGACCGAAATCAAGCGCCTTGCCGACCATGTACCGCGTCCCCCGGAACAGTTGCAGGCCTTGAACCTCAACGAAATCAATGCTGGCGGATCCGGGTTAATAACCCGCCGGACGTCGAATCGGCGGCAATGCCTCGAGGGCTTTCAACAGCATGTCATCCGTTGTTTCCTGAGTTGTTTGCTCCTGCGGCACATAGGCAAACACCTGGCCACCGGGATCTGCCAGTGTCATGCGAACGATAGCGATGTAACGCCCCGTGTGCGTGTAATAGTCCCGTTGAATGAATTGGGCGCCGGTCAGCGCCGCCGCATTGCCTGCGGGATAGAACAACGCTTCAAGCGGTAAGTCTTTCGGAATGTTCTGCGGCCATGCGGCAATGATGATCTCGTTCCATGAATTTCGATTTCCCGCCGAAAGCACGGCGCGCACCGCGATATTGAGTTGAAACTGCGCCTGATCAGGGCCGAATGAACAGCTTGAGCCAGGGCTTGAGCCATACCTGGCTTGCCAGGTCGCCACTGTGTTGATTCCGGACGCGGCACAATCGGCACGGCAACTGTTCGGTATACCACTGGTACCTGCATTCACTGGATAAGAGCAGCGCAACTGCGCCGGATGCCGGACTGGCAGGAACTGTTCGCTGAAGATAAATCCTTGAGCCCCTGCCAGTTGCACGGTCCCAACATCCTTACGCACGTAAGAAAAAGAAACGCCGTTGCGTGTCTGGGAGTTAGGGCTGGGATTCCACGCCCGAAAACTGGGGGAAGCATCTGCCGCGCGAATCAGTACGCCATTGCAAAAATACCCAGGTTTGTTGTCACGGCACGCCGGTGTGGTATCGGCAAAACGAGCGTTCAGTGTCGAAGCCACCCGATAGCCAATATACAACTGGTCCTGAAGATCAAAACCGAACACCGCGCCGGGTGGCTCACGTAAATCCATGCGCAGAATAGGCAGCCACTCCCCCGTGGCGACGAAGTAATCCCGCTGATCCTTTTGTGCCCCCAACATCGCCCCACTTTGCGCAACATCGTAGAACAGCCCTTGCACCGCAAGCCTGGCAGGCTGGTTGGCGTCCCAGTTACGCATCATCAGCTCATTGGGTCTGGCCGACCATTCCTGGGTGAGTAGCGTGTGCGCCTTAAGGCTGGCGTAGAACGCCTTCGGGTCGCGACTGCTGAACGAACACTGCCGCGCAGGCTGCTGCCCCTGTTGCTGGAAGTGCGCGACCCAACCGACGGCGTCGCCGATCCCCAGCGATGCGCAGGAGCTTGGATCTTCCAGTGCTGACGTTAGCGACGCGCCCAAACCGCAGCCGTAGCCGGGACGTGTACTTTGCATGCCGACCACAAAAGGATAAGCACACAACACATCCATCGATTTGTGCTGACTGATGGCCGTGAACGGGTCGGCAAACACCACGCCGTTTTTACTGCCCAGTGAACGGATGCCCAGGTCTGCCCGCAGATAGTTGAAGCTTTCGGCCCCCAGACGCACCGAATCGGCACTGTGCTGCCAGAACTGACCCGCATGCCCGGCCGGAACACTGCGCACCAGCACTCCACTGCAATAAAACGCCGGTGTTGCACCGGCGCATTCGGTTCGCTCGTCCTGAAAACGCTGATTGAGCAACCGAGCCACCTCAGGCCCGGTGATGGCCTGGGCATTGCTGATACTCAGCAGTAACGCCCAGGCCCAACCTTTAAGCATTGCATTGAGTTTCATCGGGAAACCTCCACCATCCTGGCTCAATTTCTCGATGCTCCGAACACCTGCAACAGCACATCGGTGGCATGGCTTTCAGCGTTTTCGTTCATCGACGTGCCGTGCAAGTCATACGCCCAGGCGGTCCCCGCCCCCAGCAGGTCGCCGGTCCAGACCTTGTAATGCAACAACTCAAGGTAATCCCCCACGCCCCCGCTGCCGGGGAAGTAGAGTTCCCACAAACGCTTGATCTGGGACAGGGTCACCGGCTCCAGAGAAGCGGCGGCACATACGTTTTTCATCCCCTGCCAATCCGCGCCGGGGGACAAAAAGTGCAACTGCACAATGCCTTTGATTGTCAGTGCGTAGCGGCGCGTTTCGTTTCGGCTGTCCGTCGCACTGATCGTGCAGCCCCCATTGGCAATCGCCGTTACCTCACCGTTGCTGCTGACCGTGGCAACGCCTTCGGCACTGCTGCTGAAGCGGTAAGGCGCCGTCCCCCAGGTTGCTTCACGGGTCATGCGCACGAAGGCCGGAAGCTGGACGGGTGGCTTGTTTGCAACAACATAGTTCATCGGCCCCAGATCGAAGCTCAGCGGGTTCTCAAAACCCAGTTCCACCTCCAGATCAAGGATGAGTGATCGATCCCGCCCGCCCTGAAAGCGCTGCACTTCATAGCGCACCGGCACCTTCTTCCCGACATGAGGCAGAAACTCTGCGCGCAGCACTTTAAACTCAACATCGCGGCCGACAGCCGACTCACTGATGGGGATGTCGTCTGTGTAGTCACCCATGTAGAAATACACGTGATCCCGATAACGCATGCCGTCGTAGGGCTTTATCCGGGCCATGGCGCCAGCGGCTGGCAGTTTCTCCGGGTCGAGGACGTCGTCCGGCGCTTCATCTATGCCGGGCGCCCTGAGATCATCGGCCTGGGCGCCGATACTCAGTGCACCTTTAGCCTGATAATTGACGTTGCCGCGCAGCTTGTCCTGCACAGCGCTGCTGTTACCGCCGCCACTGACGTGCCCCCAGGTCACCACGCGGCCATCGCTGGTCAGCGCGGTGAAGCCGTGACTGTTGCTGTAAAGGGCCTGCACGCTAACTAACTGCCCGGCCACCGCCGAGGTATTGCCGCCCACCGCAGCATTGCCCCACGCAACCACCGTTCCGTCACGGCGCAAGGCTGCAAATGCCTCGGATGAACCGACCACCTGAACGGCATCGCTGATAGCAGGCGCCGTTCCCCCTTGGGCAGCCATACCCCACGCATAAACCTGGCCCGAACTGTGCCGTGCCGCAAACGCTCGCCAGGTCGCACTGACTTCCACTAAACCGGTCAGGCCCGCAATATTGGCCGGCACTGTTGCGCCATAGCTGGCAGTCCCCCAAGCCACCACTTGCCCGGTCACAGAGAGCGCGGTAAACGCTTGCGCATTGGCCGCGCCCAATTGCGCAATGTCAGTGCGCGCGGAGATAGTTGCCGGCAGTGCGCCGCCGTAGGTGGCGTGCCCCCAGGCAACCAATTGCCCGGTGCTGCGCCGCGCCGCGAAGGCACCAAAGCTGCCCGTCACCTCGACAATGTCGCGCAAATTGCCGATTGCAGACGGCACTGTCCCACCACTGCCCGCCAACCCCCAGGCAATCACCTCGCCGCTCGCACGTTGCGCTGCAAAGGCCTGCCCAGCGCTGTAGACCGCTGCCACATCCCGGAAGGTACCGATCGCTGCCGGCACGGTGCCGCCATTGGCCGCATTCCCCCACGCAACCACTTGGCCGCTGGTCTTGATGCCTGCGAACGCCTGGCTGTTGCCGATCACCTGAGTGAAATCGAGTGGCGAAACACTGCCCATGTTCCCGCCATCCGCCGCCGCGCCCCAGACCTGCACCTGCCCGCCTCTTCGTCGAATGGCGTAAGCGCTTTGCGTGCAGCTCACCTCCGCGATATCCGTCAGGTTGCCGATGGCTGCCGGAATGTTTGCGCCATAACTGGCGTTGCCCCAGCCGACAACATCTGCCATATCTCGAAGCGCCACAAACGCGGCCTGCCCCGTCACGCTGGTGTCCGCGCCACTGCCGAAGATGTTCGTCGGGTTGAGGGCGACCGAGTGGGTGGCCGAGCGCACACTCAGTGGCTTCCAGGGTGAGGAGTCTCGCCAAATTCTTGCCGCCACCCACACCGCGTCCCCGGTGTACTGCCATTCCACGTTCAGCACCTGCCCCGTCAGACTGAAGGCACTCAACATTTGCGGAACAGCAGAAGATCGGTAAGTCGTGCGATTGAAGCGTGCACCCATGACTTTCAGTGCGCCGGTATCAATGATCCGCAACACATCATAGGTCACCTCCCGAGACGGATCGGTGCCACCGGTTTTACGTTGCACGGTGTAACTCAGGCCGATACTGGTGCGGTTATTCTCATCGACGACCGCGTGCGGCACCGTGATTGGCAGCTCCTTGCCTTCATCGCTCGACAATACGGGTCTCGGATAATGCGTCGTACGCTTGCCTCTCCACTGCACAGTCACGAGGTCCCCATCTTTGAGCTGCGCAGTCACGCCAATGACAACCGTCGCGCCACCCGGGAAGACGCTGTCGGGGTTCAACTGTTTGCCGTTGGCCTGCGCGATACGGGGATCAGGCAACGTCACCGATTGCGTCTGCACATGCAGCACCAGCGGTTTGGAGGACGAGGTCCCCCCGGCAAAACGAACAACTTCGTAACGCAGCGTTGCATCGTGGTTCAACGCGGCGCGCACCACTTCATAAGGGATGGTGAAAGGGACGGTCTCACCGACCTGATTTGAGGTAATTCTGGCGCGCTGCTCATGAGGCAGGGCATTGCCCGGGCTCGTCCACTTGATTAACACCTCATCGCCCGCGGCCATATCCTCATAAGGTGCGATTTCCACACTCGCCCCCGACGTTACCCTGGCTGGATCAAGCACATCATTCGCATCAGCCTCGATCACCTCGGGGCGCGCCAGCTCCTCCTTCATGACCGTAAACGACCAGGTATCGGACTCATTGCCATTGCCATACAGCGCTTTGGCCACAACGCTGTAAGCGGCCAGGGGTAAGTCGGTCAGCGTCAACGTCCAGTCGCCGCTTGCGTCCACGCGCACCGGTTTTGGCGCGAGCCCCGTCACCCGTACTTCCACCTGCAAATTGGCCGTCGCCCTGCCCGTCAGGATCACCGTGGTATCAAGGGTGCTCCCTTTGTCTGGAATTTCGCGCCCTCGGGAGTCCATGACTTTCTCGATGACGGGGGAAGTTTCCTCGCCCACATACAGGCTCAGCAAACCCGAGTAACTGAAGTTGCCCGTGGCGGCGCGTTTGAGGGTATAGCGTATGGACACTTCCTGTTTTTGATTGAGTGTGATGAAGCGCGCGTCAATGCGAAAGTCCACCGGTTTGCCAGCAGTAATAGTGGTGATCGGCACCCAGTCGCTGGTGCTGCCACCAGGCGTCGGAGCCTTCCAGTAATAGGTGAGTTCATCGCCTTTGGCCGTCCCCAGATAACCGACACGCAAGGTGGCGCTGCCAGGTACCCATGCCGGATCAAGAAAGTCGTCCGGAGCTTCCACCACTTTGGGCGCGGGCAGCTCGGCGCGAATGGCCTCCACATCGTAAAAGTTATGCTCGGACTCACTGACGCCATAGAGCGCCGATTTATCATTGGAGACCCGGTAAAACAGATTGAGCTTGCCATTTTCGAGCACCTTGATGTGCTCCGCCTCCACGTACAGCGTGATGGCTTTTCCGGCCTCGCCATCGCTGACAAGGTGCGGTATTTCATGCAGGTACGGCTGGTTGTTGGATTTGGTTCCCAGCCAGACCAGGTCGATCAGGTCCCCTCCCTTGATGAGCGGAGAAGGCCCGATGTCCACCGTCGCCATGCCTTCCGTGGGCTCGAGCGTATCGCCGATGACTTCGCGAATGGTCGGGGCCGGCAACTGCGAGATTTCACCGACCACATTGGCAAAGGTGCGTTTGGATGATAACGGCGGGCTGCCATCGGCTTTGGTCAATACATAAGAAGCATCCGCCTTGCCCATGGCAATGGCACGAACGTCGGCGTTCGGCACCTCAAGCTCGAGGATGTTCGGAATATTATTAATGGGAACAGGCTCGCTGCGGTGAATCAGCGGCTCGCCATGAGCCGGCGTGCCGATCCAGGTCATCACCACGGTATCGCCGATATCGAAATCGTCCGTGCGGACATGAATCTGTACCGTGACGTCGGCTTTGCCCAGCGTGATCAGGTCGATCACGCCATTGATCGACTCCTTGATAATCGGCTGTTCCAGCCGCCAAGCGCCGGCGTCGACCAGCACTCTGGTGCTCAGAGAGCGTTTTTGGGACCAGTTCCAGACCTCATCGCGCACCTCGTACTCCACCAGCAGTGCGGCACTGTCCCCCCCGGCGAGAATCGCCTCCTGATTCGCGTCAACGATGACAGGGTCAATGCCATCGGCCTGGGCCTGGGTAACGACGTGAGGTGGCAGACGCACGCTGCCCCAATACACAAAAATGACGTCGCGCACCCTTATGCCCGTATATTTCGGTACGGTTAACGGCACACCTTTTTCCGCCCATTCGGCTGTGACGCCGTTTAGCCTCACATCCTCCGGCATCCCGACTGGCTTGAGCTCCGAATGGCCGGGCAGATGAGGAAATTTATCGTCCCCTCCCGGTTCGTCGAGCTTGACCAGCAGCCGCAACGGCACCGACGGGTCATCGGGTGTGTTCCAGCCCTTGCGGGTCAATTGGTAATGCACGGTTTCGACCCAACCGGGGACGATGTCCTTCGTCGGCAGGTAAAAAAACAAACGCTTATTGAGCTCTTCCGGCAAGACTTCCTTGTGCCAGATCTTCAGCAGCCCCCAAAAAATATCGTGCTGATCCCCGACTTCCATACCCATGTACGGATCGATGACACACAGCACGCCGTCGGGATAGTCGCTTACCACGGCAATGTTGATACCGCCATCGCCCTCCACCACGGGTCGGGTCATGCCTGCAATAAACAAAGGCCTGAGCGCGAACAACCCCGTACCGGTGCCAGGCTCGACCAAAGGAAACAGGAGGGGGCTGAAAATGCTCATGATGGAGGCTCTTGAGAGAGTTGAAGGCCTTATTTAAGGCGCACTCCCGCAAAGCTGGCTACTGTCAAAAATAACAGGTCGGGGATGGATTCCGACGGATGGTAGTGCACCAAACAGAGCTAGACCGTTCGTCTGGAAACAATGTTCACCTGTTATTTCTGACAGTAGCCAGTTCCACCTCATCAGGCATTGAATAACTCCGTCAGCCCTATCCCCGACAGGAGTCTCCCCGTGACTAATCAACCCCCCATGTCCCCGGACAGCAGCGTGCTGGTCCTGCGCGAACTGAAAATCCCCGGCCGCACCGGTCCCACGCCCACCGGTGAATGGGGCATCAACATTGCCGCTGCGCTCGACAACTTCCCGCGCCAGGGCCTGCAATGCCAGGCCGGGCCCTGGGGCAACATGGACGTCGGCGACAAATTGGTGATTTTCTGGGGCGCCGGCAACCAGGTGCTGCAGGAGACCGTTGATCAGAAGGAGAAAGGCACCGAGCTGACGATGTTCATCCCGGCGGCGCGAATCGCCGACGGTGTCCATGACGTGTCGTACAGCGTCACCCGTCTGGGCGGCACAACAGAGCCTTCCGAGGCCATGAAGGTGTTCGTCAAGCTCAACCGGCCCGGCGGCCAGGACCAGAATGGCGACACGCCCGGCCATTCCGAACTGCACATGACGATCCCCAAAGAAATCCTCGACGGCGGCATCGACAAGGACAACGTCGCGGATGGGGTGCCGATCACTATCCAGCCTTACCCCCACATGGCGGCGGGTGATGTGATCCAGGTGACCTGGGGTGGCAAGTTCGTGCTCAGTGAGCCGCTGACCGAGGCTCAGGTCAAGGACCCTGCGAACAATCCCATTGTCGTGCTGGTCGACGAAGCCACCATCCGTGACGCGGGCGATTCGGACAGCAGCGGCCTGGCCGTGGCCTTCGAAGTCTACGACGTGGTCGACAACCGCTCCGAAGACTGGAGCGCCGAGCAGCGGGTGGTCGTCGGCGTCGACAAGACGCGCCTCACCGCGCCCATCCTCAAGGAGGCCCTGAACAATGTACTCGACGTCGACAAGCTGGGTGACGCAGACGGAACCGTGCAGATCCTGGCCGTGGACAACAACTTCAAGCTGGGCGACATCATCTTCGTTCGGGTCAGGGGCACCCCGGTGGAGGGCGTACCGGTCGACCTCGAGATCCAGGGTGAACCACTGACCAATGTCCCGAGTATCCACGAGCGGAAAGTGCCCAACGCGGTGCTCAAGCAACTGGCCAAGACCCAGGTGGTGTTTTCCTATCGCCTGAAAAAAGCCGATGGCAGCGCCGACCTGCAGTCCAAGGGCCAATTCATCCGCGTCATCGGCGAAATCCAGCGCCTCAAGGCGCCGATTGCCGAGGACGCCCAGCAAGGCGCCATCGACCCGGAGCTGCCGCGCACGCGCATCGAAATCCCCTTCGACAAATCGTTCGCCGCTGGCCAGGCGATCAAGCTGTTCTGGCTCGGCACCCGCCCGGACTTCGGCCCCTACCTGCCCGACCTGCCGCTGCGTCCGATCACTCAGGGCGAGATCGAGGCCGGTAAATCGCTGTTCATCACGGTCGCGGGCGAGCACCTCACGCCCATCAAGGGTGGCACCCTGGAACTGTATTACCAGCTACTGATCGAGGATACGCTGCTGGCCACCTTCAACCGGGTCAACGCCACCCACGCTATCCGCGAATCGCTGCACCTGGCGCCGCTACGGGTCGGCGAACCGCGCCTGGAACTGCCGGAGCCGAAGGTTGATGGCGTCGTCGACGGCGTGCTCCCGCCGGACTGGCCGGGCACCACGCTGACCGTGGAGTACCTGAATACGGTCAAGGACGACGTGGTGACTTATGAGTGGGTGGGGTCCAAGACCGGCACGGCCACTGACGGGGTCAAGCTGAACTCGTTCACCGCCGGCCAACCGGTGCCGTTCAACATCAAGGCGGAACTGATCAAGGGCAACGAAGGGGGCACGGTCTCGGCTTCGTACTCGATCAAGCGGGCGGCAGGCGGGACCAGTTTTTCGAATGCGTTGACGTTCAGCGTGGGGTCGACACTGGACCTGAAACCGCCATACATCAAGGAAGCGCAGAACGACACCAGCCTGGACCCGATGGCGGCCAAGGATCATCTGACGGCCAAGGTGGACTATGTGGGCATGTTGAGGGGAGACAAGATCAGCGTGACCTGGACCGGTGCTATCGGGACGCCGGCCGGCGGCTCATACACCACCGCTCCGGTCGACGTGGGCACCGTGGGGCCCAAGGAAATCCCGCTGCCGAATTCGGTGGTGCCGTACAACCTGGGCAAATCGGTGACGGTGACCTACAGCGTTATCCGCGGCAACACACCGGGGCAGCCATCCCGGCCGTTATCGCTGTCCGTGGCGCCTTACCCTGTCGCCGAGTTGGACAAGCTGAGCATTGTCGAGGCCAGCGGCAACGAACTGGACTTAAGTCAAGTCACCACCAATCGCACATTGCGGGCCGGTGTCTGGGCGTTTATCGCGGACAAGCAGCCAGTGTGGCTGGTGCTCAAGGGCAGAAAAGCCGATGGCACCGTGCACAATCACACGATGTGGCGGGTGCCCGGGGCCGCGGTCAACCCGACATGGCTCGCGAGTGGTCGATACGAGCAAGCGGTGCCTTACAGTTATCTCAAGGATCTGGGTCATGACACCCAACTGGAGTTGCACTTCAAGGCAGGGTTGACCAAAAGCCAGGTTGAAAGTGAGGCCATAGTGGCGCCGGTGCGCGAGTACACGGTCAAGGCGTTTGTGGAGGTAAGACCGACTATCGACTCGGTCACAGGCTCTCCGAGCGGGGTGGATATTCCCGAAGGAGGCACCACCGTGGAAACCGCGGTGACCCTGACCGGCACGGCCAGCAAAGGGCAGAAAGTCGAGGTGCTTGATGGAACCGCCTCCAAAGACCAGCCGACTGCTGACTTGACCACGGGGATCTGGACGCTGGTCGTCTCTTCCCTGGCCGCGGCACCTCATAGTTTCACCGCCAAAGCGTTGTATGGCAGTGGACAGGTGTCGACCGCACGGACGCTGACCGTGGCCACCAAACTTTACGATCTGACGAATTTTATCAATCATAACTGGAACGGTTGGAATAAAGGAGCAGCGGCAACCGACCCAAGGGATATCAATATTTACCAAGATACCTACCAAGGGAATACTATATGGGCGCTACATAATGAGACGTACACTAATAACTCCGCAGGTATCGTACTGTATAAAAACTATACGACGCTTCTAGTCGGGGCTGAATATGAGTTCAGCATGTTGCTCCGTTGCACATGGAGAAGTCCGGCGCATTATATTCCAATAATTTCCCTAGAGAGCAATCTAGGAGCTATAGCCGCCCCAATGGAGTTGCCGACCCTCTCTTGGGTAACAATTAAAGGTAATTTCAGAGCCACTACAAGAAACTTGGAATTGAGAGTAAGGAGTCATGTGACCACAAGCATAGGCAACGATTACTCTTTGACCAACATCCTATTAAGGCAGTTCTGAAAACAGGTCAAGGGGGGGCAATCAACTGGTCGGAAATCCCTCGGGAACAGACCACGATAAACCAGCCTTTGAAAGTGGCTATCAAAATCTGGTTTATCGTTAATCCTGACTGCCTACGAAAGCAGTTACAGGAATGTGAAACCTTAGGCCCTGCCGGGTTCCCATTCCCTGGTCGACCAACCTGCGTGCAACTCGCCACCCTTCTGCTCCTACCGACCACTTGCAGGCTATGAATGATCGCCATTTCCAACGGCTCGTGAGCAATGCGCATCAGGTCGTCGATGTCTGAGGACAACGCCGCCAGCGCCACGAACAGCACGATGAAAAACTTCGCCAGGGCCTTGGACGAGGGCCTTGCCCGAGAACATCCTTTTCAGCCCGGCGCCGAGGTTCATGCGGCTGAGTTTCGGCGCCATCGAACCTGGCTCAAACACAACCTCGCAGGCTCGACAGCTGCTACAAACGCAATGGATTGCAAATAGGGATCAACGCGCCGTCAGAATCTGCTCGTTGTTGATCGGACCGAACTGAAGCGCCTTGCCGACCATGTACCGCGTACCTCTATGCATTTGAAGACCTTCCACCTCTACAAAATCCTCCTCGGCATAACCGAGCACCACGACGGATGAAGGTGCCTTCTGATCAAAAAAGTCGTGCCCCAGCATGAGGTTAAGCGCCCATTGAAAGCGAATGACCGGCAGGTCTTCGACGTTGATCTCTTGCTTGTTTTCCCAACGAAAATCCTTGCGCGAGACAACCTGCAAACGGCCATCGACCACACTGAATTGGGGTTTGTGATAACGCTCTTCCAGCCCTCCACTTGACCACTGATCCATGTAATATCGGGGGGACGTGAAGACATCGAACAACGCGCGGTTATCACCAATATTGCCAGCAGCATCGAAGAAGTAATTGTAAGCATAGTGGTAGGCGAACCCGTCCAGTTCGGGGCGAATCGCATTGATAGGGTTGCTCAGATAACCCGGAATATAGGCATTGGCCACCTGCACAAAATGCGTAAAGTCCAGCGTCAGGTTGAACGTTGCCGAGTAGCTGATCGTGCGCTCTAGCTGATTCTCCTCCAGGACTCCCGAAACAAATTCCAACGCCATCCCTTGAAGCTTTCTGTATTCACGCTCTGCCATGACCGTATCCTCAAATGCCTTAATGAACGCCCACCCATGGTGATCAATCCGATCATTGAACGACCATGGCAAGGACATCGAACGGGAGAATTCCCAAGGCCATGACAACCCTTAACAGGAAGTGTGTCTACTGTCAGAACTAACAGGTACACAGCGTTTTCAGACGGACGGCGACTCTTAGGAATCGCGTCGCAGGTCCGGCGGAATTGGCAGGTCGCCCTTGAGCGGATCCGGGCGTTTACCCTTGCCGGCGCGGTGCTGGCGGATCTGGTAGACGTAAGCGAGTACCTGGGCGACGGCAAGGTAGAGCCCGCCGGGGATTTCCTGGTCAAGTTCGGTGGAGTAGTAGATCGAACGCGCCAGTGCCGGCGACTCAAGCAGCAGCACTTCGTTGGCCACAGCGATTTCACGGATCTTCAAGGCCAGGAAATCGCTGCCCTTGGCGATCAGCATCGGCGCCCCACCCTTGTCCGGATCGTACTTGAGCGCTACGGCGTAGTGGGTCGGGTTGGTGATGACCACATCGGCGTCGGGGACCGCCGCCATCATCCGGCGCTGGGACATTTCGCGCTGCAGCTGGCGAATCCGCTGTTTGACCTCCGGCCGCCCTTCCTGATCCTTGTGTTCGTCGCGCACTTCCTGCTTGGTCATCTTCAGTTTCTTGATGCTTTCCCAGAGCTGTATCGGCACGTCCACGGCGGCGATGATGATCAGCCCGCAGGCCATCCACAAGGTGCTCCAGCCGACCACTTGCAGGCTGTGAATGATCGCCATGTCCAAGGGTTCATGGGCGATGCGCAGCAGGTCATCAATGTCCGAGGACAACACCGCCAGGGCCACGAACAACACGATGAAAAATTTTGCGAGGGCCTTAAGCAGTTCCGCTATGGCCTTGGACGAGAACATGCGCTTGAGGCCGGCGGCGGGGTTCATGCGGCTGAACTTGGGCGCCATGGTGCCAGCGGAGAACAGCCAGCCACCCAGCGAAATCGGCCCGATCAGAGCGGCGAGCAATAAAGTGATCATCACTGGCTGAATCGCCAGCAAGGCAATCTGCCCCGAGTGCAGCAGGTAGATGCCCATGTAGCGCTGATCCAACAGCACCTCCCGCGACAGCGAGAAGTTCAGGCGCATCAGTTCCATCAGGTCCTGCGCCAGCGCACCACCGAAAATCAGCAGGCCACCAGCGCCGGCGAGCATGATCGCCAGGGTATTGAGCTCTTTGGAGCGCGCAATCTCTCCCTTCTCACGGGCGTCCTTTTTCTTTTTGTCCGTGGGGTCTTCTGTTTTGTCCTGACCGCTTTCGCTCTCAGACATGACTCAGCGCGCCTTTGCCAGTTCGCGTAGCCACTGCAAGGCCTCGGAGGCCAGCGGTTGGTACTGATTGATGATATCCGCCAGCCCGACCCAGACGATGAATAACCCGAGCACCAGGGTCAACGGGAAGCCGATGGAGAAAATGTTGAGCTGCGGTGCCGCCCGGGTCATCACGCCAAACGCGATGTTGACCACCAGCAGCGCGGTGATTGCCGGCAGCACCAGCATCAGCGCCGCCCCGAGGACCCAACCCAGTTTGCCGGCCAGTTCCCAGAAATGATTGACCATCAATCCGCTGCCGACCGGCAGTGTGGTGAAGCTTTCGGTGAGGACTTCGAAGACCACCAGATGGCCATTCATGGCCAGGAACAGCAGCGTCACCAGCATGGTGAAAAACTGCCCGATCACTGCCACCGACACGCCGTTGGTGGGGTCGACCATGGAAGCGAAGCCCATGCCCATCTGAATCGAGACGATCTGCCCCGCGACCACAAAGGCCTGGAAGAATAGCTGCAAGGAGAAACCCAGCACTGCACCGACGAGGATCTGCTCGGCAATCAGCAGCAGCCCGCTCAAGTCCAGCGCGTTAACCGGAGGCATCGGCGGTAACCCGGGGGCAATCACTACCGTGATCGCCAGGGTGAAATAAAGGCGCACTCGCTTGGGCACCAGGGTCGTACCGAAAACCGGCATGACCATCAGCAAGGCACCGACACGAAACAGCGGCAGCATGAACGTCGCCACCCAGGTACTGATCTGGGTATCGGTCAGCTGGAGCAGTGACATGGTTTAGCCGATGACCTGAGGAATACTGCCGTACAACTGCAGGATGTATTCCATGAAGGTCTGCACCAGCCACGGACCGGCGACGATCAACGTCACCAGCATCACCAGCAGGCGCGGCAAGAAGCTCAGGGTCTGTTCGTTGATCTGCGTAGCGGCCTGGAACATCGCCACCAACAGCCCCACGAGCAAACTCGGAATCACCAGCACGGCAACCATCATGGTGGTCAGCCACAGTGCTTCCCGGAAGATGTCTACCGCAACTTCTGGCGTCATGGCGATACACCGCCGAAGCTGCTCGCCAGCGTACCGATGATCAATGCCCAGCCATCCACCAGCACGAACAGCATGATCTTGAATGGCAACGAAATGATCAGCGGCGAGAGCATCATCATACCCATGGCCATCAGCACACTGGCCACGACCAGGTCGATGATCAGGAACGGAATGAAGATCATGAAGCCAATCTGGAACGCGGTTTTCAGCTCGGAGGTGACGAACGCCGGGACCAGAATCGTCAGCGGCGCCTGATCCGGCGACGCGATATCAGTGCGTTTGGACAAGCGCATGAACAACTCCAGATCGCTACTGCGAGTCTGGGCGAGCATGAAATCCTTGATCGGCACCTGTGCCTTGGCCACCGCATCCTGCGCGGTGAGTTTCTCCGCCAGATACGGCTGCAAGGCATCCTGATTTACCCGATCGAAGACCGGCGCCATGATGAACAGGGTCAGGAACAGCGCCATGCCCGTGAGGATCTGGTTCGAGGGCGTTTGTTGCAGGCCGAGGGCCTGACGCAGGATCGAGAAGACGATGATGATCCGGGTAAAACTGGTCATCAGCATGACGAACGCCGGGATAAAACTCAGCGCAGTCATGATCAGCAGGATTTGCAGGCTGACCGAGTATTCTTGAGCGCCCGCGGCATTGGTGCCCAGAGTGATTGCCGGGATCGACAACGGATCGGCGGCGAACGCCAGCGGCGCGACCAGCATCAGGGCCAGCGTCAAGGTGATGCGTAGCGCACCCATTACTTCTTATCCTTATGATCCTTGCCCATCAGCTCCATCAGGCGCTGGGCAAACTCAGGGGTCGCTTTTTCAGTACCGCTGGGCACTTGCACCGGCTCCTTGAGCACGTGCAATGCGGTGATGGTGCCGGGGCTCAAGCCAAGCAGAATCTGCTCGTTGCCGACCTGCACCAGCATCAGACGGTCACGCGGACCCAGCGCGCGGGAACCGATCAGCTCGATCACCTGCCCCTTGCCGGCCGGCCCGGCCTGCTGGACCCGGCGCAACAGCCAGGCGAGGAAGAAGATCAACCCCAGCACCAGCAGCAAACCGAACACCAACTGCGTCAATTGCCCGGCCACACCGCTGCTGACCGCCGGCGCGGCGGCCGCAGTAGCGGTCGCTACCGGCTCGGCAGCCAGGACGCTGAACGGCAAGCCGAGCAAAACCCCCAGAACCTTTTTCACTCAGCGCAACTTCTTGATGCGTTCGCTTGGGCTGATCACGTCGGTCAGGCGGATGCCGAACTTCTCGTTGACCACCACCACTTCACCGTGAGCGATGAGCGTGCCGTTGACCAGCACGTCCAGCGGTTCACCGGCCAGACGATCAAGCTCGATCACCGAACCCTGGTTAAGCTGCAGCAAGTTGCGGATGTTGATGTCGGTGCTGCCGACTTCCATGGAAATCGACACCGGGATATCGAGAATCACGTCCAGGTTCGGACCGTCGAGGGTGACCGGTTCGTTGTTTTTCGGCACGCTGCCGAACTCTTCCATCGGCAGACGGTTGGACGACGAACTGGCGGCGTCGGCGGCCAGCAAGGCGTCGATGTCGTTCTGCCCGACGTCGCCGGTTTCTTCCAGGGCCGCAGCCCATTCATCGGCCAGCGCCTGGTCGTCCTGGGTGTTCATATCGTTAGCCATCAATTTGTCCTCGGCGGGCATCCATTCAATCAGGAGCCGTCAGTTAAAAGCACAGGGGGTTTGGAGCGCCGGTCAGCGGCGCTCGATCGGCTCGATCACTTGCAACGCGAGGTTGCCTTTGTGCGACCCCATCTTGACCTTGAACGCAGGCACGCCGTTGGCGCGCATGATCATCTCTTCCGGTATCTCGACCGGGATAATGTCCCCCGGCTGCATGTGCAGAATGTCTCGCAGGCGCAACTGACGACGGGCAACCGTGGCACCGATCGGTACGTCAACGTCCAGCACGTCCTGGCGCAAGGCATTGATCCAGCGCTCGTCCTGATCGTCGAGGTCCGACTGGAAGCCGGCATCGAGCATTTCGCGTACAGGTTCGATCATCGAGTACGGCATGGTCACGTGCAGGTCGCCGCCACCACCATCGAGTTCAATGTGGAAGGTCGACACCACAACGGCTTCGCTCGGGCCAACGATGTTGGCCATGGCCGGGTTCACTTCCGAGTTGATGTACTCGAAGTTCACTTCCATGATCGCCTGCCAGGCTTCCTTCAAATCGACGAAGGCCTGTTCCAGCACCATGCGCACCACACGCAGTTCGGTAGGGGTGAATTCACGCCCTTCGATCTTCGCGTGGCGGCCGTCGCCGCCAAAGAAGTTGTCCACCAGTTTGAACACCAGTTTGGCGTCGAGGATGAACAACGCGGTGCCGCGCAACGGTTTGATCTTGACCAGGTTGAGGCTGGTCGGCACGTACAGCGAGTGCACGTATTCGCCGAACTTCATCACCTGCACGCCACCGACGGCAACGTCCGCCGAGCGGCGCAGCATGTTGAACATGCTGATGCGGGTGTAACGGGCGAAACGCTCGTTGATCATCTCCAGGGTCGGCATGCGTCCGCGGACGATGCGATCCTGGCTGGTCAGGTCGTAGCTTTTGACACTGCCGGGTTCAGCAGCGGTATCGGTCTGTACCAGACCATCGTCGACACCATGCAACAGCGCATCGATCTCATCCTGGGACAGCAGGTCCTGCACGGCCATGTCGTGTTCCTACTGCAGTACGAAATTAGTGAAAAGCAACTGTTCGATGACCACTTTGCCGAGTTCTTTCTGCGCCACTTCCTGGACGCTGGCCGTGGCTTTCTGACGCAGCATTTCCTGGCCAACCGGCGACGCCAGGGTGGCGAAATCCTGTCCGGAGAACAGCATGACCAGGTTATTGCGGATGACGGGCATGTGGACTTTGAGCGCTTCCAGATCGGCCTGATTGCGACCCTGCATGGTGATGCTCACCTGCATGTAGCGCTGACGACCGTTCTGGTTGTAATTGGCCACGAAGGCCGGGGCCATGGGCTCGAAAATCGCTGGCTGCTTGCCGACCGGGGCGGTTTCAGCCGCGGCGGCAGGCTTGCTCTGGGCGCTGTGCATGAAGAACCAGGTCGCTCCCACGGACAAACCGATCGCCAGCAGCAGGGCCACCACGATCACAATGATCAGCTTGAGTTTGCCTTTGGTTGCGGGGTCTTTTACTGCTGCTTCGCTCTTCGCCATGCCAATAATCCGTCACTATTCGGGTTTTCACAGTCGCACGGCAAGGCAAGAGCAAGTGTTATGCCAGAAGTGTCTGAGGGAAAACGGGAAGGACGGTCGACCGTGACCGAAAATCAAAAGATCGCAGCCTTCGGCAGCTCCTACAGGATGTACACAATCCAATGTAGGAGCTGCCGAAGGCTGCGATCTTTTAGGGGCGCCGCATTATCAGGCGTAGTAGTCGACGGCGCTGGAGCCGATGACGCTGGTAGTGCTGGCCGCTACTTCGGCAACTGTGGGCGCTAGCTCCTCATCCATGGAGTCGAGGCGACCACCGCTGGCGCTGGTGCGTCCACCCTGGCTTTGACCTTGTTGAGCCTGTTCCTGCCCCTGGCCCTGCCAGCCACGGGACTGATCGGAAACGTTGACGTCGACCTGGCCCATGCCCTGCTGCGCAAACATGTCACGCAAGCGATGCATCTGCCCGTCCAGCGCTTCGCGAACACCTGCATGGGCGCTCATGAACGTCACTTGGGTCTGCTGATCCGGAACCATGTTCACCCGAATGTCCAGGCGCCCCAGTTCAGCCGGTTGCAACTGGATGTCGGCCGCCTTGAGATTGGCACTGGACAGGTACATGACCCGGTTCACGACTTCTTCGGTCCAGCCGCTCTGATGCATGGCGATCGGTTGATTCACCGGCAATGCGTTCGCGGTTTTCGGCGTGGCCGCCTGGGTCAGTGCCGCCAGGCGGTTGGCGAAATCGTCGACCCGGGTATCGCTAGTCGCGGACTTCAGGTCCTTGAGACCGTCATCGATAAGACCGCTGAAGGCCTTGTCGCCGCCCTGGCCGGTGCCGTCTTTGTCGGCCTGCACATCGAGCATGCTCGCCATGCCGGCAGCGAAGTTCTGCGCCGAAGTAGCTTCGCTGTCAGCCTGGGCCTGGGCCGAGGTCGGTGCCGCTTTGGGCTGGGCCTGACTCGCCGCCGAAATATGGCCGCCCTGCTCCATGGCCATGCGCACGGCGGGCAGTGCGTCGAGGGGATCGGCTTCGGGATCGAAATTGGTGTCAGTGCTTGCAACGACCGGTGTCGTTGCCGCCGTCATAGCTACCTCGACCTGCGGTTGTGAGGTGACCACAACGGGTGGAGCTGCCGGTACCGGCGCTGGCACCACAGGTTGCACTGCCTGCATCAACGCAGGATCCATCGTCGGGTCAACGGGCGCGGTATCGGCAACCGGCGTCTGCGCAGTATCCGACCCGTCATCGCTGGCGGCATCGTCGTCAGCCTGCGCCGGCTTATCGGCGGGCAAGGATTTGCCGCTATCGGCAACCGCAGGTTCCGGGGCGGCAGACTTGTCGTTCCTGACGTCCTTTTTATCGGGGCTGTCCGGCGTTTTATCGCGTATCGGCTTGACCGATCCATCACCCGGCGCAGAAGGTTTGTTCTGGGCTTGATTGGCGTAGACCCGAGCGAAGCTGGACGCCTTGTCCCCAGGCTCAGCGGCCGGCGCCGGTGTATTGGCGGAAGCGGCTTGAGTCTTGGCTTGCGCGGCGGCCTGAAGAAGCATATTGGGGGTAACGGGCATGGAACAGTCTCCGCTGCACTGGGATCGTAGGTACAGTTGATGGAGATTATTGCAAGGGTCGCGCCAGGTTTGAGTGACAGGCGCTAAAAGCGCCGGACGGTCTCATTGGCTGAGAGGGAACGCTGACGCTCCGCCTCATAGAGAGGCCGGACAATGGCAAATTCGCCGTCAATTTCCCCGATCAGCTTTTCGATGCCAGCGAGGCTTTTTTGCTTGGCGCGCTCCTCCAGCTCCTGGCACAACTCGGCCAGGCGAATGGCGCCCATGTTGCTACTGCTGCCCTTGAAACTATGGGCAGCATTCATGAGTTGCGCGGCATCTTCAGCCATTCGCAAGATGCGTAAACGCTCTTCGGAATCGGCGAGAAAGGTATCCAGCAACATCGGATACTCATCCTCCATGACCTCTTGCAACGCGTTCAGCACGTCGCGGTCCAGGTGTGTGTCAGCCACTTGCTCACTCCTTGATCAAGAATGCGTGGATTATGCCAGAGCCTCCCAGAAAAACTCCACGCGGGCACTTCGTCCATCGTCGGACCAACTCGCATTGTGGCCCAGCTGACGGATCAGACTGACGCCACGCCCCGACAGACGGACACCATCGACGGGCCGCTCCATCACCCGCGCAACATCGAAACCCTTGCCACTGTCTTCAACCCGAACCGTCAGGCACCCGCCCTCGCCTTTGGGTGCCACCTGCAAATGCACCCGCACGAAACCGTCCTGCAACTCGTCCAGACGTGTATTGCGTTGCTGATAATAGCGGGTAAAACCCGAGGCATCGCGCTTGAGCGCCGAATCCAGCCCCAGCACTCCATGCTCCAGGGCATTGGAATACAGTTCGGCCAACACACTGTAAAGCGCCCCGCTCTGAGCCCGCAGACCGTGGACCTCAAGCAGCAATTGCAGAAGATACGGCAGCGGATTGAAGCGTTTGAGCGTGGCGGCGCGAAATTCGAAACTCACTGACCAGTCCAGCGGGCAGGACTGACCACTGTCGGAATACACCAGCGCCGGCGGGCTCAATTGTGCGGCCTCCAGCAGACTGACCTCGACCATGCTCACGTCATCACGGGCCTCGCCGCGAAAGTCCCGCAACGCCTGCTCGATCTCTTCGAACAACTCATCAGGCTGACGATTGGCCGCAAACACCTGCTCCAATCGTTCCACACCAAACAACTGTTCGTTGGCATCGCAGGTATCGATCACCCCGTCGGACAACAGGAAGACCCGATCCCCGACCGCCATCGGAAACACCTCGGTGCGGTCATCAAAGGATTGCGGGCTCAGCACGCCGAGCGGCAAATGCCGAGCCGTCAGCGGCGTTCGCTCACCGCTGGCGATGCTGCGCAGGTAACCGTCCGGCATTCCGCCGTTCCAGACCTCCACCGAGCGTCGCTGAAAACTCAGGCAAAGCAGCGTTGCACAACAGAACATGTCCACCGGCAGGATGCGCTTGAGCTTGGCATTCATCTCGCGCAGGGTTTCGGACAGGCCGTAACCTTTGGCGGTCATGCCATAGAACACTTCGGCCAAGGGCATGGCACCGACCGCGGCCGGCAAACCGTGACCGGTAAAGTCGCCGAGCAGCACGTGCATGTCACCGGCCGGTGTAAACGCGGCCAACAGCAGATCGCCGTTGAACAACGCATAGGGCGATTGCAGGTAGCGAATATTCGGTGCACTCAGGCAGCCGGAGTGGGCCACCTTGTCGAACACGGCTTTGGCCACCCGCTGCTCGTTGAGCAGGTAATCGTGGTGCCTGGCAATCTGGTCGCGCTGCTCCAACACCGTGGCCTGCAACCGCCGCAAGCGGTCCATCGCCTTGATCTTGGCGGCGAGGATCACCTGGTTGTAAGGCTTTGCCAGAAAGTCGTCGCCCCCGGCCTCCAGACAGCGGGCCAGCGCTTCGCTTTCGGTCAGCGAGGTGAGGAAGATGATCGGCACCAGGGTTTCCCCTGCCAACACCTTGATCTGCTGCGCAGCTTCGAAACCGTCCATCACCGGCATCATCGCGTCCATGAGCACCAGTTGCGGTCGTTGCTGGCGAAACGCTTCAACGGCTTCGGCACCGTTGGCGGCCGTCAGCACCTCATGCCCCTGGCGACGGACGATGGTCGACAGCAGCATGCGATCGGCCGCACTGTCTTCGGCGATCAGGATCGTCAGCGGTTCGAACAAGGACTGCATGGCGGTCACGCCACGTCGAAGATTTGTTCGAAGTTGGAGATGGCGAGGATCTTGCGCACATCTGCGTTAGCGTTGGTCAACGTGATCTCGGCATTCTCGCCGCCAGCGTGATCACGCAATAGCAACAACATGCCGAGCGCTGAGCTGTCGAGGTAAGTGGCGTCTTTCAGATCCACTTCGAAGGATTCGGGTTTTGGCTGAAGATTTTCGTAGGACTCACGAAATTCCTGATGCTTGGCGAAATCGAATCGTCCCTTGACCGATATCGTCAGCTTTTGCCCATCCTGGGAGACTTCTGTAACAACTGGCATTTAACGGCTTCCTTGTCATTGGTGAACGTACGTGTACAAGGTTTAGCACTTGGCGAGTGCAGGAGCAAGGCGAGAAAACGGTTGAACCCTGCCTGATCAATAAGGATCCTGACGCGGCAACCGCTGGGACAACTCATCCAGCAGCTTTTGCTCGCGCCGGTCTTCCAGCCGCCGAGCCTCATCCATGTAGCGCAACACCAGTTTGCGCAGGCCTTCGACCCGGGCAAATGCCTGTTGCCAGGACTCCCGCGCCTTGTTCAGGTTGTTTTGATGCCATACCAGGCTTTGTCGCTGCTGGTCGATGGCGGTCCCCAGTTGCGCAAGGAAGCCTTGATAACCCAGCAGCCATTGGCCAGACACGCCACTGCTGCCGCGCACGATCCATTGTTCCTGATAGTCGAGACGAAAGGCTTCGAGGTCGGCCAGTTTGCTTTCGGCCAGACGGACTTGCCCCTGGAAGTGCCCCAGACGCAGGACCGCGGTTTTCTCGGCCTTTTCGGCCATTTCGACCACGGGGGCCAGGCGCGAGGCTCGGCTCTGGGCCATGGCCGGTTAGCCGCCAGCCGCAGGAGCGAAAATCGTGCCGAGATAGGCTTCGCTTTCGCCCAGGCTGATGCTGTCGTTCAGGCCCTGGCGCAGGTATTTCACCAACTGCGGTTGCAGGGAGATTGCCAGGTCGGTCTCCCGATCACCTCCGGCCACATAGGCGCCGACGCTGATCAAGTCGCGACTCTGCTGATAACGCGACCACAGCTGCTTGAAATACTGGGCGCGCATCATGTGTTCGGGCGTAACCACCGACGGCATGACCCGGCTGATGGACGCTTCGATATCGATGGCCGGGTAATGACCTTCTTCAGCCAGCCGCCGGGACAGCACGATGTGCCCGTCGAGCACGCCTCGCGCCGCGTCGGCAATCGGGTCCTGCTGATCATCGCCTTCGGAGAGTACGGTGTAGAACGCGGTGATCGAACCGCCGCCCTTCTCGGCATTACCGGCCCGCTCCACCAGTTTCGGCAGTTTGGCGAACACCGAGGGCGGATAGCCCTTGGTCGCTGGCGGCTCGCCGATGGCCAAGGCGATTTCCCGCTGGGCCTGGGCGAAACGGGTCAGGGAGTCCATGAGCAACAGGACGTTCTTGCCCTTGTCGCGGAAATACTCGGCGATTCGTGTGCAATACATCGCCGCGCGCAGACGCATCAACGGCGCATCGTCCGCCGGCGACGCCACTACTACCGAACGCTTGAGGCCTTCTTCACCGAGGATGTGCTCGATGAATTCTTTAACTTCACGACCCCGCTCACCGATCAGCCCGACGACGATAATGTCGGCCTCAGTGAAGCGGGTCATCATGCCCAGCAGCACACTCTTGCCCACGCCGGTACCGGCGAACAGGCCGAGACGCTGACCACGACCGACCGTCAACAAACCGTTGATGCTGCGAATGCCCACGTCCAGCGGCTCGCTGATCGGTTCGCGCTTGAGCGGGTTGATGGTCGGGCCGTCCATCGGCACCCAGTCTTCGGCCTTCATCCCGCCCTTGCCGTCCAGCGCACGACCGGCGCCATCGAGCACCCGCCCGAGCATGCTCATGCCCATCGGCAAGCGGCCGGTATCAGCCAGAGGAACCACACGGGCACCGGGAGCGATGCCGGCAACGCTGCCGACCGGCATCAGAAACACCTTGCTGCCGGAGAAGCCCATGACTTCGGCTTCGACCTGCACCGGGTGATAACTGTCGTCGTTGATGACCATGCAGCGGCTGCCCATGGCGGCGCGCAAGCCCTCGGCTTCGAGGGTCAGGCCGACCATGCGCAGCAAGCGGCCTTCAAGGATCGGCGCGCCTTCCAGTTCCGTGGCCTCGGCGTAGCTGCCGAGGCGCTTGGCGAAGCTGGTGCGATCAAGGCGCATCGGGAACGTCCCGTTGAGGTTCGACCGGCACGACCGCTGGCTTGTCGCTGATCGGCAGTTCCAGGCTCAGATCCGGCTCGGCCGGGTGCAAGGCCTGTTCGTGCAACTGATCGAACAGCTTGTCCATGACCCGCGCAACGCGGGTTTCGACCGTGGCATCGATGCGACTGTGTTCAGTCTCGACCCGGCAACCGCCGGGCAACAACGCCTCGTCCTCGACGATGCGCCAGGTTTCTTCATGGCGCTCGCGCAGGGCTTTGACCTGTTCGAAATCTTGCGGATTGATGTACAGCCGCACATTACCCACGCCCAGCGGCAAGAGCTTGAGGGCCTCGCGCATGACGTGTTCGATCTGCGTCGAGTCGATGGCGAGTTCGCGCTGAATCACCTGTTTGGTGATGTGCTGCACCAGGTCGACCAGGGACTTTTCGATCAGGGTGTCCTGCTCGGCGATAGGCTCGAACAGATGGCCCATCAGTTGCTCCAGAGCGGAAATTTTGGCGGCCAGGGCCACCTCGGCTTCCTGGCGGACCTTGAGCGTGGTGCTGTGGAAACCTTCTTTTTCGCCCGTGGCGAAGCCTTCGTTGTAGGCCTCCTGGCGAATGCTTTCGAGTTCTTCGAGGGTCAGTGGCTGGACTTCATCCAGCGGCACTTCTTCCATTTCCGGCGGCTCGGGCTCAGGTTCCGGCTCGGGTTCCGGCACGAACGGATCGAAACTGGGCAGCGACCAGACGTCGAAACCATCGACGCCCTTGCCGCGGATCAGGTCGGTGTTGGACTCATCATGTTTGGACGACATAGTGACCTTAGATCATCTCTTCGCCGCCCTTCCCGCCGAGAACGATTTCTCCGGCTTCGGCCATACGGCGGGCAATGGTGAGGATTTCTTTCTGCGCGGTTTCCACGTCGCTGACGCGCACCGGGCCTTTGGCCTCGAGGTCGTCGCGCAACAGTTCGGCCGCCCGTTTGGACATGTTCTTGAAGATCTTCTCTTTGACGCCTTCGTCCGAACCCTTGAGGGCCAGCACCAGCACGTCGGAAGACACTTCGCGCAGCAGCGCCTGAATACCGCGATCGTCGACATCGGACAGGTTGTTGAACACGAACATGAGGTCTTCGATCTGACCGGACAGGTCTTCGTCGACTTCGCGGATCGAGTCCATCAGCTGACCTTCGATCGAGCTGTCGAGGAAGTTCATGATGTCTGCCGCACGCTTGATGCCACCCAGGGTGGTGCGCGAGGCATTCGAATTGCCGGAGAACTGCTTCTCGAGAATCTGGTTGAGTTCTTTCAGGGCCGCAGGTTGCACGGTATTCAGCGAGGAGACTCGCAGAATGATGTCCAGACGCACCTTGTGGTCGAAGTTGCCGAGCACTTCGCCGGCCTGGTCCGGATCGAGATACGCCACCACGATCGCCTGGATCTGCGGGTGCTCGTAACGGATCACGTCGGCGACGGCGCGCGGTTCCATCCACTTCAGGCTGTCGAGACCACTGGTGTTGCCGCCCAACAGGATGCGGTCGATCAGGCCGTTGGCCTTGTCTTCGCCCAGGGCCTGGGTGAGCATTTTGCGCACGTAGTCGTCGGAGCCGACGCCGAGGCTGGTCTGGTCGCCGACAATGTCGACGAACTCGCTCATCACCTGCTCGACCTGCTCGCGGTGCACGTTACCCATTTGGGCCATGGCCACACCCACACGCTGGACCTCTTTGGGCCCCATGTGGCGCAGCACTTGGGCGGCATCGGTGGAGCCCAGCGACAGCAGCAGAATCGCGGCTTTGTCGACCTTGCTCAGTTTGGCGGCAACGACTCGGTTATCACTCATCTGCGTTAATCCACTCTTTCACGACCTGGGCCACGCGACCCGGATCTTCTGCCACCAGACTCTTGATTGCGTTCAACTGTGCGTCATAGCCTTCGCTCGGGCTCGGCAGCAGAATGCTGGTCGGGCCACCGAGACTGACGCGGTCGTTGGCCAGTTCGCCGTCCAGGCCACCCATGCCACCCAACTCGACGTCGCTGCCGATGCCTAGCTGTTTGTCTTTGCCGCCGCCGGTGATGTTGTTGAGCACCGGACGCAGCACACCGAACACCAGCACCAGGATGAACAAGACACCCAGCACTTGCTTGACGATGTCCCAGAACCAAGGCTGGGAGTAGAACGGAATCTCGGCAATCACTTCACCGCGCTCGGCGGAGAACGGCATGTTAATCACGCTGACGCTGTCGCCACGGCTGGCGTCGAAGCCGACGGCGTCCTGAACCAGGCGAGTGAAGCGTGCCAATTCATCGGCAGTCCACGGCGCACGAGTGGTTTCACCGTTGGCCGCGTTGATCTTGACCTGGTCATCCACCACCACCGACACCGAGAGGCGATTCAAACGGCCCTGTTGTTGTTTGGTGTGGCTGATGGAACGGTCAAGCTCGAAGTTCTTGGTGGACTGTTGACGCTTGTCCGCCGGGTACGGTGCAAGCATAGGCTGGCCGGTGGCCGGGTCCATGATTTGCTGACCGTTGGCATCCAGCAGTGGCTGGCCTGGCTGCACCATGCCGGCCGACGCGGTAGCGCCACCGGTGGTTTGCGGTGCGGAGGCAGGCGACGGCGGCTGGTTGCTCAGGGCTCCCGGCACACCTTGTGGGCCATTGCTGGCGGTACGTTGTTCATTGACCGACTGCTCGCTGCGCAACGCCGGTTGGTCCGGGTTGAATTGCTCGGAGGTCGACTCGACGGCACTGAAATCCACATCGGCCGAGACTTCGGCTTTATAGCGATCGTTGCCCAGCACCGGTTGCAGAATGTTATGCACGCGCTGAGTCAGCATGCTTTCCATGCGACGGCTGTAATCGAATTGCTTGCCGGCCATGGTCAGTTCGGAATTTTCCGCCTGATCCGACAGCAGGTTGCCCTTCTGGTCGACGACAGTGATCTGGGATTTGCTGAGTTCGGGAACGCTGGTGGCCACCAGGTTGATGATTGCCAGTACCTGGCCAGGCTCCAGCGAGCGGCCGGCGTACAGTTCCACCAGAATCGAAGCGCTCGGCTTGCGCTCGTCGCGCACGAACACCGAACTTTTCGGGATCGCCAGGTGCACACGGGCACCCTTGACGTTGTTCAGGCTGGAAATGGTGCGGGCCAGTTCGCCTTCGAGACCACGACGATAACGGGTCGCTTCCATGAACTGGCTGGTGCCCAGGCCCTGGTCCTTGTCGAGAATTTCAAAACCGATGTTGCCGTCGCTGGGAGTGACACCAGCGCCCGCGAGTTTGATTCGCGCACGGGACAGGTCATCGGCCTTGACCAGCAAGGCACCGGAGTTCGGTTCAACGGTATAGGGAATGTCGGCTGCGGCCAGGGTATCCATGACCTGTTTGGCGTCCATACCGGCAAGGCTGCCATACAGAGGCCGGTAGTCCGGCTGTTGGGACCACAACACCACGGCAAAGCCAATCGCCACGCTCGCAGCCAGGCCGACCAACAGGCCCACCTGACGCAACATGGTCATCTCGGAGAGGTTTTCCAGGAAGGACAACCCGAACAGCGGCGGCTTGCCGTCTATTGGAGTGGCCTTGGCCGGAACATTATCGGCGACTGCTTCTGCCATGACTCAAATCGTCCTTAAACCGGCATCTGCATGATGTCTTGGTATGCCTGAACCAGCTTGTTGCGTACTTGGGTCAACGCTTGGAAAGACACGCTGGCCTTCTGCGAGGAAATCATCACGTCCGTCAGGTCGACGCCACTTTTGCCGATCTCGAAGGCACTGGCCAACTGATTGGACGCCTGCTGGGTGTCGTTCACTTTATTGACGGCCTGACCGAGCATGTCGGAAAAGCTGCTGCCACCCACTTCAGGAACAGCAGCCGTCGATTTCGACGCAGACATGGCATCCATTTGCATGGAACGCATGTCCAGCATCAATCGATTGAATTCAATACCTTGGCTCATGGCTTCTCTCTTTGACGAGCTACGTCTTTGGCGACCCGCAATTTTTTGACACTCACTCGGCGGGTAGTGAGGTGTTAGCAACAAGGGTGCCAGCTCCGTGGCTGCTCTAAACAAAAGCCGTCCCGGGTTTTGCATGGCTAACGAATCAGGTGGCGAACAAATAAGCTTCCACGTCCATTCCGACGTCACGCATCTGCGCCAGCTTGTAACGCAGGGTGCGCGGACTGATGCCCAGTCGCTCGGCGGCCTCTTTGCGTCGACCGCGTTCGGAGCGCAAGGTGTCGATGATCATCTGGAATTCACGGCGACGCAGGTCATCGCCCAGCGCCCCGGCCGATTCGGCGTCGACTTCTACTGCGCGCACAGTCGTCGGCGCCAATGCCGGCAACGGCGCACACGCCACAGGCCCGGCCAGGCAGAAATCCTGCGGCTGGATCAAACCGCCCTGCTGCAGAATCAAGGCACGCTGGATCGCGTTATCCAGTTCACGCACGTTGCCCGGCCACGGATAACCAATCAGGCACGCCTGTGCCTCAGGCGAGAGCTTCGCCGCGGCATGCTTCATTTTATTGACGTACTTGGCCAGAAGGCGCTCGGCCAATGGCAGGATGTCGGCGGTACGTTCGCGCAACGGACGCCAGGCCAGCGGAAACACCGACAGGCGATAGTAGAGGTCTTCACGAAAACGCCCCGCCGCCACTTCACCCGCAAGGTCACGATTGGTGGTTGCCACGACCCGAATATCCAAGGTGATCGGCTTGCGTGCGCCAACTCGCTCGACTTCACGCTCCTGCAAAACCCGCAACAACTTGGCCTGGAGCCCGAGGGGCATCTCGGAAATTTCGTCGAGCAGGATAGTCCCGCCATCAGCCTGTTCGAACTTGCCGGCCTGCGCCGCGATGGCGCCGGTGAACGAGCCCTTTTCGTGACCGAACAGCGTGGCTTCGAGCATGTTGTCGGGGATGGCTGCGCAGTTGATCGCAATGAACGGCTGACTGGCGCGATGGGAGTGCTGATGAATGTAACGCGCCAGCACTTCCTTGCCGGTCCCGGACTCACCGGAGATCAACACCGTGGAATCACTGCGCGCCACCCGTGCGGCCAATTCCAGCAATTGCGCACTGGCCGGCTCAAACGCTACAGGCCCCTCACCCTCGGTCGCACCGAGACTGCCCAGCGCATGACGCGCCACCAGATCGAGCAATGCCTTGGGCTCGAACGGTTTGACCAGGTAATCCGCCGCGCCCTGGCGCATCGCATCGACTGCCCGCTCGACAGCGCCGTGAGCCGTCATCAGCAGCACCGGCAGCTGCGGCTGACGAGTGCGCAGCAATCCGAGCAGTTGATGGCCGTCCATTCCCGGCATGTTGACGTCACTCAGCACCAGGTTGAACGCCTCATTACCAACTGCCGCCAGCGCTTCTTCTGCCGAGCCGACCGCCGTGTAGTCGTGCCCCGCGAGCAGCAGCGTATCCGCCAGTGCTTCGCGTAACGCGCGGTCGTCCTCGACCAGCAAAACCTTGATTGCCATGTCCTTCACTCCGCTCCCTGAGCGCTGGGCTTTTCACCCGAAAAAAGCGGCAGGATCACCTGCGCACACGTGCCGCGACCGAGCCGCGAGCGCAGCTGCAATTCTCCTTGATGAGCGCGCGTCACTGCCTTGACCACGGTCAGGCCGAGGCCGGTTCCAGTGGTTTTAGTGGTAAAAAACGGCTCACCGAGTCGTGCCAGTACTTTCGCGTCGATACCACTGCCACTGTCACTGACAGATACGCGCAGGTTGTTGTCACGGGTATAGAAATGGACTTTCAAACGCACATCGCCGGCGCTGGCCTGGATGGCGTTCTCGATCAGGTTCAGGATCGCCCCGACCAGCGTGTCGCGATTGCACAACAACTCGCCCGTATGACTGTCGCACTGCCAACGAATCGGCAGGTCCTGCACATGGGTCAGCGCGGCCGCCTGCAGCGACTGCATCAGCATTTTTGGCGTGACGCGATCAGTCAGCGGCAGCTCGCCGCGCGCAAACACCAGCATGTCACGAACCTGATGCTCCAACTCATGCAGACGCTCTTTCAGGCGCCCGGCAAAACGTTGCTGGGTCTCGACCGGCAACGCTTGCTCAGTCAAATGACTGGCGTAGAGCAAGGCGGCGGACAAAGGGGTACGAATCTGATGGGCCAGCGAGGCGACCATTCGGCCGAGGGACGAGAGTCGTTCGTGGCGAGCCAGTTGATCTTGCAGATGACGGGTTTCAGTCAGGTCGTTGAGCAACACCAACTGACCGGGCTCGGCATCCAGCGAGCGAGTGGAGATCGACAACCGCCGACCGTCCTTGAGCGAGATTTCGTGACCATCGTCTTCACGGGGCGCAAAGCAGCGGGCAATGACATGACGCCACAGCTCGCCTTCGAGGGGCAGACCGAGCAGCTCACAAGCAGCGGGGTTGGCTTCGCGCACGATGCCTTGGGCGTCGATGACGATGACGCCGCCGGGCAACAGATCGAGGAGGTTTTGCAGACGGTTGGCCAAGCGTTCTTTTTCCGCCAGCTCCTGCATGCGCTGAGCACTGACCACCGCCAGCTCACCCTTGAGCTCGGTGACCCGGGCTTCGAGCATGCTGTAGGAATCGGTCAATTGACTCGACATCTGGCTGAACAGTGCAAACGCCTGCTCAAGGCCAAGCCGGCTCGCCTGCTCTACGGACGACGGTTGTCCCGAAGCGTCAGGGACAGGAGACATCTGGGCGGCTTGGGGCATTGTGCTCTCTCGCTTGGCTGACCGTCAGTTAAACGGAACGTTGCGAGGGATGTAGCAATACCCGTGCCTAAAAAAAACCGCCTACAAATGAAGGACTTGAAAAACAGGCGTCAATCATCCGCCTGTTCATCTCCATCACGACGGCTCATGCCGTACTTGCGCATCTTTTCCACCAGTGTGGTGCGACGAATGCGCAGGCGTTCGGCGGCGCGCGCAACGATGCCATTGGCATCATCCAGCGCCTGCTGAATCAGCCCTTGTTCCAGACCACCGAGGTAGTCCTTCAGGTCCAGACCTTCCGGCGGCAACAGGGCGCCAGCAGAGAAGTCCGGAGCATGACCGTTGATGGCCACGCGTTCTTCAAGATCGCTGCGCAAGCTGTCGACCAGTTGCTCGTCTTCGTCATCGACGTAACGGAATTTCTTCGGCAGCTCGACCACGCCGATCACCCCGTACGGATGCATGATCGCCATGCGTTCCACCAGGTTGGCGAGTTCGCGGACGTTGCCCGGCCAGCCGTGGCGGCACAGCGACATGATCGCCGCGGAATTGAAACGGATCGAGCCACGCTTCTCATGCTCCATGCGCGAGATCAACTCGTTCATCAGCAGCGGAATGTCTTCGACACGCTCGCGCAGTGGCGCCATTTCGATCGGGAACACATTCAGGCGGTAGTACAAGTCTTCGCGGAAGGCGCCGATCTCGATCATGCTTTCGAGATTCTTGTGGGTCGCCGCGATGATCCGCACATCGGCGCTCTGGGTCTTGTTGCTGCCCACGCGCTCGAAGGTGCGTTCCTGCAATACGCGCAGCAACTTGACCTGCATCGGCAACGGCATGTCACCGATTTCATCGAGGAACAGCGTGCCGCCATTGGCCAGTTCGAAACGCCCGGCGCGGCTGGTGATTGCCCCGGTGAAGGCGCCCTTCTCGTGGCCAAACAGTTCGCTTTCCAGCAACTCGGCCGGGATAGCCCCACAGTTGACCGGTACGAACGGCGCGTCACGACGCTTGGAGTGATAGTGCAGGTTGCGCGCGACCACTTCCTTGCCGGTCCCGGACTCACCGAGGATCAGCACACTGGCATCGGTGTCGGCGACTTGCTGCATCATCTGGCGGACGTGTTGAATCGCCCGGCTGGTGCCGACAAGACTGCGGAAAAGATTGGGTTCACGGTGACGACCGCGCTCGCGGGCCTGGTCGTACATCTCGCGATAGACCTGGGCACGGTGCAGGGAGTCGAGCAACTTGCTGTAGCTGGGCGGCATTTCGAGGGTCGAAAGCACTCGGCGACGCTGGTCGTCTGGCAAGTCAACGGAAGAATTATCGCCCATTAACAAAACCGGAAGGAACTCATCCCAGGTTGAGAGTGTCTTTAACAGGCCCGTAAGTGCGCCAGGAGCATTGACCGTCCCGATAAGGACACAGATTACTTCGCGACTTGATGACAATGAGCCGACCGCCTGCTGCCAGTCATGGCTACCGCAGGGTAAATTTTCTTCGCCAAGAAAATTTAAAATCACCGCCAAGTCGCGGCGGCGGACGCTATCGTCATCAATCAGCAGAATTTTGGTTTCACGCCACATGCAATAGCAACTTCCCTAGTCAACTCAATGCCCAAAATGATGGGGCAAGCTAGACGCTTGCAGGCACGTTATGCCTGTAGACGCCTGAAATCTGGAATCAGCCACTAGTTAAGTCAAAAAACCGTGCACAGTCAAATTTATGGCGCACTATGTTTGGATTAACCGGGAATTAATTAACCAAACAGATGGTAAACCTTTGCCGCGCTCTGCGCATGGGTGATCTGCGACATCTCGTCAACTATCGCCTGGCGCTCTCCCATCGTCGCACTCAGCAAATCCTTGTACACCGCCAACAGCCCTTCCAGATTGCTCCGCAACGCTTCTTCGTCGATCGGCGCCTCGCTCAGCACCTCATCGACGCATTCGCGACAGGCCGTATCCAGTTCGCTGATCGCATCCCAATTACGCGCCGCCAAGGCGTCAACCAAGGCTTCCCGGGTTTCTTCAATCCGCTGCAGTGCTTGACTCATGGCGCTATCCTCAGACCCGCAGGCCTATTGGTTTGCAATTGCATCCCAGCCGCTTTTCAGGGTATCGAGCAGACCCGATACTTCGTCGATGATCGCTGCATCGTTGTTGCGATTGGCTTCCATCAGCCGCGTCATCATGTAGGCGTACAAATTGTCGAGCTGCTGCAACGAAGCCGGATCTTCGGTCTTCTCCGGGTTCAGGCCGTCACGCAGGCCAATGATGATGTCTACGGCCTTGCCGAGCATCAATCCCTTGAGTGCGATGTCACCCCGTTCCATTGCGCCCTTGGCTTGAGCCATGCGGTCCAGCCCACCCTCCATCAGCAACTGAACCAGGCGATGGGGATTGGCTTCAGAGATCTGAGCATGGGAATTGACCTTCTGATACTGGCGAAGGGCTCTCATGGGATTCATGTTTCTACCTCGTGACAGACAACAAATGAAAATAGGTTTGCTCTGATCATTATGTCGACTGGTCGACACAAAACTTTAACGCCAACCCGCTACCCAAGAAAAAACCCAGGCGCTGTAATGACAGCCGGCCTGGGTTTTTTTATGCCTGATCCGGATCAGTCGGACTTCGGATTGTTCAGTGCGTTGAGCGTGGTCATGATGCTGTCGCTTTGCGCCCGCAACTTGGCCACCAAAGAGTCCATCGCGGTGTACTTGGCGGTCAGGCTCAACTGCAGGCTGGACATCCGCGAATCGAGCGTGTCCTGCTGCTTCTTCAAGTCGGTCAGGCTGTCGCTCAGGCTTGCCGATCGCGCGGCGAACACGCCGGTCTTGCTCAGGGCGAAGCTGTCGGTCGCGGTTTTCATACGCGCCAGCAAACCGGTATCGCCAGTAAAGATCGCGTTGATGTCGGCGGCATTGGTCAGCACCGCAGTATCCCACTGCTTGTCGTCGATCGTCAGGGTGCCGGTTTTCTGGTCCGTCTGCACGCCAAACTGGGATAACGCTTTCATCTGGCCCGTGCCCGACATTGCGTTCAGCTCGGTGCGTACGGCAGACACCAGTGAGCGCAACGAGGCATCGCCGGTCAGGGCGCCGGACGTTATCGAACCATCGGCGTTTGTGGTGACCTGGGTTTCGGCATTGGCAGCCTTGATCAAAGCGTTGTAGGTGTCGACAAAGCCTTTGACCGAAGACTTCAGCGTCGTGCTGCTGGCGGCCACGGTAATGGTGCTCGCTGTCGGCGCGGAAGCACCGGCTGCGGTGGGAGAAATTCCTGTCAGCTTGACGGTCACCCCACTCACGGCGTCGGCGATGGTGTTGGTCTTGGATTCCATGACCAGCCCGTCAAGGGTGTACTTGGCGTTCTGCGGCGGAGCGAGGACCGAGGTGCCGGTTTCCAGGCCCGAGTTGCCCGACAAGGTCAGGTCCGTACCGACACCGGTGGTGGTCGACGTCATCACGAGTCGAGAGCCACTGGCGTCGGTCAGAATGTTGGCGCTCAAGCCCTGGTTGGCATACTGCGAGTTGATCGAGTCGCGAACCTGCTGCAGCGTTGCGCCGACCGGAATGCTTACGTCGTAAGTGTTGCTGCCCTGCTTGATGCTCAGCGTGGTTGGCACCGCGCCTGCGTTGATGACCGTCGAAGCGCCAGCCGCGTAGACCTTGGACGAAATCTTGGACGCCGTGGCCAACTGAGTGACCACCAGCGAGAAACTGCCGGCCGCCGCGCCATTGCCGGTGGTGACAGTGGCTACTTTTTCATCGGAGGTCGAACCGGTCAGCCCATTGAAGCTGGAGGCCGTCTTCATGTTGTCCAGCGCACCACGGAACGCATCCAGCGCTGCCTGGATCTTACCGATCGACGATAGCGAGGTAGTCGCTTTCAGCGTCTGGCTGTTGATCTGTGTCTGCTTCGGTGCCCTTTCGGAATCCACCAAAGATTTCACGATCGCCTGGGTATCGATGTTCGAACCAATACCGCTAACCGTTGTACCCGCCATCATCTCTCTCCTTATCCAGTGGCTGTCGTTTTCTTGACTTAGAGCGTCTAGTCAGCGACAGCAACAAAATTCATGCCAGCTCAAGCCTTGGCGTTAAACAGCAAGCTGCTGGCGTCCGTCAGGCTCTGTGCAAGCTTCAATGCAGTTTCCGAAGGGATCTGGCGAATCACGTCACCGGTTTCGGTGGCGATGACCTTGACCACGACCCGGCCGGTGGAATCATCAATGGTAAAATCCAGCTTGCGCTGGGCAGCCTGGACGAATTCCCTAATATCGGTCACGGCTTTTTCCAGGTCGTCACGCTTGGGCTCGGAGCCCGATTTGGCGACGGGCTCAGCCTTGGGCTGTTCCTGTTTGGCAGCAACAGTCGGCGTTGTACCCTGAGGGGCAACGGCTGGATAAGACAGGTTCAACTTGACGCTCATGTCCATGCTAAATCTCCTCATCACGGAAAAGACGAAAGGGCACGTAAACGCGCCCTTCCGTCAGTCACCAAGCGCTGATATTACTGAAGCAGCTTCAGTACAGCGGATGGCAGCTGGTTAGCCTGAGACAGGATCGCGGTGGAAGCCTGTTGCAGGGTTTGTTGCTTGGTCAGCTGAGCAGTTTCCGACGCGAAGTCGACGTCCTGGATCACGCCACGAGCAGCAGTGGAGTTGTCCGAGATGCTGCGCAGGTTCGACACGGTGCTGTCGAAACGGTTTTGTACGGCACCGAGGTCAGCACGCTGGGAGTCGATGTTGGCGATCGCTTGCGAGATCACGTCAACAGCGTTTTGTGCGTTGGCAGCAGTGGTCACGTCAGTGTTGCTGACCACGGTTTTGGCCGAGCTGACGGTAGTACCGGCAGCAACGAACAGGCCAGTTGCACCAGCGCCGTTCATCGAGTAGCTGTTGGTGGAGTTCAGCGAAACTGCGCCAGTTACCTGAACTGCAGTGGCAGCGGCAGCAACACCAGCGCCGTAAGCACCGGAACCGTCTTTGGCCTGAACCGAGATACCGGCGATGGCACTGGCGTCACCAGCGTTCAGGATGATGTTCTCGCCGGAATCGGATTTGACTTCCAGGCTGTTGGTGGTGGCGTTGAAGTTAACGCTGATGCCCAGTTTGGCAGCGTTGGACTTCAGTTGGTCAGCCAGGCCAGCAGTGTCGGTTACGCCGACCATGTTGACGGCTGCGCCAGCGCCTACCTTGATGGTGAAGTTTGCAGTACCTGGCAGAGCACCAGTGATCGCCGCGGTGTTTACAGTGAACTTGGCTTCAGTGCTGGCAGTAGCCGACAGGCCGCCGATAACGCCGTTCAGCTGGGCAGCGGTCGTTTTTGCAGACTGTCCAGTAACGGTGGTGATGTTAGCGGTTTGGCCGCCACCGGTAACAGCGATGGCACCACCGGTCACACCGGCCAGGCTTGGCGGGATGGCCACACTTTTCAGCTGCTGGGAGCCGATGTTGTTAGCGGATACGTCGCCCAGAGTCATGTTGATGGTCTGGTTGGCGTTAGCGCCTACCTGGAAAGCGGTAGTACCGAAAGAACCGTCCAGCAGGTTACGACCACCGAAGGTAGTGGTGCTGGCGATACGCGACAGCTCGGAAGTCAGAGCCGAGTACTCGGCGTTGTTCGACTTACGGTCATCGGCGCTTGGCGAACCGTTCGCGGAAGCCAGGGCCAGGGTCCGCATTTTTTGCAGGATGTTGGTGGATTCCTGCATCGCGCCTTCAGCAGTTTGCGCGATGGAGATACCGTCACCGGCGTTCTTGATGGCAGTGCCCAGGCCGTTGATCTGGCTGGTCAGACGGTTGGAGATTTGCAGGCCGGCCGCATCGTCTTTAGCGCTGTTGATTCGCAGGCCGGAAGACAGACGTTGCATCGAGTTTTGCAGGTTGCTGGAAGCTTTGTTCAGGTTGTTCTGAACGGTCAACGATGCAAGGTTGGTGTTTACTGTTAAAGCCATGACGAAATCCTCGTTGGATGGATACTGCGGCTTCCGGCCCTGACATCCGTCGGGTGTGGCCTAGAGAACCTACGTAATAGTTATCGTCGTGAAGAGGCTTTGCTTGAGGGGTTTTTTGCAAATTTTTAGTGGCAGCTTGCCAGCCCTTTAGTTTCAAGGCTTTAGAGCCAGAAATTCGGCGCCAGTAAAACGCAAAACGCCCGGAAACTTTCGCTCCCGGGCGTTTTTTTATAGCTTCATTGCTACGCAGCCGATCAACCGCGAAAGAGAATCGCCGAGCCCCACGACAGGCCTACGCCGAAACCACTGATGGCCACACGGGTCCACTTGGAATCGAACACGTGATTCTGCAACAGCAATGGAATACTCGAAGACACCGTGTTACCGGTTTCGAGCATGTCCTTGATGAACTTCTCCGGCTCGCCTTCTTCGAAGCGACGTGCAACGGCATCGACAATCGCCGCGCTGCCCTGGTGAATGCAGAAGGCGTCGATATCGTGCGCCTGCAAGTTGGACTCATCCAGCAGCTCATGCAAATGGGCCGGGACTTTCAGCAGAGCAAAGTTGAAGACCTGGCGGCCGTTCATGAAGAACACGCCATCGGTGACCTTGAGGTGCGGCGCACCGGAACCGTCAGTGCCAAACTTCGACTTGCCCAGCTGCCAGACAGCGTTTTCGCCCATCCAGGTCGCAGTGGCGGCATCGCCGAACAGCATGGTGGTGTTGCGGTCTTCCGGGTCGACAATCTTCGAGTACGGATCAGCCGTCACCAGCAGGCCATTTTTCAGCCCCGTCGCCTCCATGAACCCCTTGAGGGCATAGATGCCGTACACGTAGCCAGAACAGCCCAGGGAGATATCGAACGCGGCAACATGGGTTGGCAGCCCCAGCTTGTCCTGAACGATCGCAGCGGTATGCGGCAGGCCTTCTTCGTCACCGTTCTGGGTGACGACGATCAGGCAATCGATGGATTCACGCTTGAGTTCGGGACTGGAGGCGAACAGGGCATTGACTGCTTCAACGCACAGATCCGAAGTTTCCTGATCGGCACCCTTGCGCGGCAAAAACGCCGAGCCGATCTTGCCAAGGATGAAGGTTTCGTCCTTGTCGAACTTTGCACCCTGGGCGTAGTTGTCAACCCCGGCTGCCGGCACGTAACTCGCTATGTTTTTTATGCCAATCATTATGGCTTCCCAATAATAAACAGCTGAATATCACCGCTCGCTGAATCGAGGGCGTCTACAGTCAGGGCTCAACCCCTAGAGGTGGCAACGTCGGGCCTCAAGGATCGCCTTGATCAGGCCCACCACCTTCACCGCCCGCGGACAGGATACAGTGAAGATGCGCGTTTTGACTGGCGGGTCACTCAGAGATCAGTGCTTTATTTCATTTTGTGACCCCAGCGCAGTCCGGACCTGCCTCGATCTTCTCAAAAAAAACGCAAAAAAAAAGCCAGCCCCTGATGACAGGGACTGGCCGCGAGCCGTCAAGACCGACTCAAAGCTTGTTGAACAGGCCCAGCTGGGAAATCTTCGAGAACGCCAGTTGTGCCGCTTGCAGCATGGTTTGCTGCAAGGTCAGACGTGTCAGCACTTCCGCAGGATCGGTGTTCTTGATCGAGTTACCCGTCGCCTCGTTGATCAGCCCTGTGCTCTGGTTCTGTTCGGCTTGCATGTCCATCACGTTACCCCGGGCACCGATGGCGCCACGGGCCAGGTCGACCTGGTTCTTGGCATTGCCCAGGTTGGCAATTGCCGAAGCCACGGTATCTTCCATAAAGCGCTGGGCGGTCGGGTTGCCTTGGGTCGGTGTATTAAGCGCCTGACGCAACTGGCTGATGGTATCCAGCACGTTCTGGGTCTGGTGCGTATTGACCGCGATGTCGAACTGATCACCCGCAGCGGGCGCCCCCCCGCTGAGGGTAAAGCTGACACCGGCCGCCGTCGCCACGCCAGCTGCCACAGTCCCGGAGGTGACCGGTGTGCTGCTGCTGGTCAATGGACGAGCGAAAAGGTCGAAGGTTGTGGGGCTGGTGAATTTCAGAACCGCCCCGCCTTCAGGGAAAAAGCTCTGATAATCCGCAGCATTGGTCACCGAAGTCTGGCCCACCAACGCTGTCGATCCGTTGTTCGGCGCACGATTGCTGACAAAGCTGTCCGGCTTGGCCGTCAACTGGAAACTGTGACCGGCGATCACCGCGTCGGCGTTGGTGGCGTTGTCACCGGCCTGGAAAGTGATATCCAGTTTAAAGGTCACGCCACGGAAGTTGACGTCGGAGCCGCCCTTGGTGTTCGGATCAAACACACCGCCCTGACTTGCCTCGGCGGTCACGTCATTGCCCAAGGCATCCGTGATCGAAAACTGGGTGCTGCTGGTGAACGCCAGGGTATACGGCTGACCGCTACGGAAATTCGCATCGAAAGCCGGGCCGGAACTCACCAGGCCCGGCGACAGGGCCACACGCCCGTCATTGACCGCCGGCGCAGTCATGGTGGTCGAGCTTCGAGCGGCGTTGATGGCCTGCTGAAACACGTCCCAACCGGTGTCATTGAGCCCCAGCGACATCGAGTCACCGATTTTCAGCTCCAGCTGGGTCTGGTCACCCTGATAGCTGTAGGTGCCGTCGCTATTGCGCGCAAACGGCTGAGTGTTGTTGCTGGCGCCGGAAAAAATGTACTTGCCGTTGGCATCCTTGCTGTTCATCAGGCTCAGCAATTGGTCTTCGGCCGCGCCGAGCTCCGACGCAATGGATTTGCGGTCATCGTCGTTCAA
Source organism: Pseudomonas sp. BT76 TE3572 (assembly GCF_050435365.1). Classification (NCBI taxonomy): domain Bacteria; kingdom Pseudomonadati; phylum Pseudomonadota; class Gammaproteobacteria; order Pseudomonadales; family Pseudomonadaceae; genus Pseudomonas; species Pseudomonas sp. BT76 TE3572. The sequence continues at coordinate 6,327,602 of NZ_JBNDKE010000001.1, read as the reverse complement.
CGAACCGCCACCGGCACGCACTGTCAACTCGCTGACTTTCTGCAGCACGTTGTTGATGCTGTCGAGCACGCTTTCTTCCTGCGCCTGAGCGGTGTTCAACGAGCTGATGTTCGTCGTGTACTGACCCAGCATGGCTTTTTGCTGATCGAGTTGCAGCAGGCGGGCCGCACCGACCGGATCATCCGCCGCTGTCTCAAGCTTCACACCACTACTGGCCTGCTCGGCCGACTTCAGCAGGTTATTGAAGTTGCGCTGATAGTTGGCAGCCGTCGTCGAGTAGTACTGTGCAGTAGAAATACGCATGTTCTACGGCTCCTTAAAGGGCATTAATCAGAGTGCTGAAGATTTCCTGCGCAGTCTTGATGATCTGCGAAGAGGCCGAATAGTACTGCTGGTATTTGATCAGGTTGCCGGTCTCTTCATCGAGATCAACGCCCGACAGCGAGTCGCGAGAGTTCCTGGCCTGGGTCAGGATGGTGTCAGTCGCGGTGGCATCCATCTGACCCTGCTTGGTCATGGAGCCGACCGAGGAGACAAGACTACCGTAGGCCTCAGTGAAGCTCACGCCCGGGCTGGTAGCGTTGGCACCGATCGTGGCCTTGGTTTGCAGACCGAGCAGCGCTTGCGAATTGCGGTTGTCGGTACTATCCGGCGCCGTCATCGAGATATTGAAACTGTCGTCCTTGGCGGGGCTGCCACTGACGGTCATCGCGACCTTGAAGGTTTTCGCAGCGCCCCCGGCGTCCGTGTAAGGCACCGAAATACTCAGATCATTGTTCTGACCAGGCACGATGCTGCCGGTCCCGATGCTGGTGCCCTTGGCGTCGAACACCTCATAAGCGGTGCTGCTGGTCATGAGCAGACGAACCGGCATCGCCGCCTTGACCGCCGTCTGTACTTCCAGGCGCTGCACCGGATCGTAGATATCCAGTGCAGTACTCAACGCTGGCTGGCTGACAGCACCGGTGCCATCATTGCCCGAGGCCTTGGTGGACGTCAGCGGAGCGGCTGTGGCCAGGGTCTTGGCGTCAGTCATGACGGTGGTCATGTCCGCCGCAGAACTGCGCGTCGGGGTAATCTTGAAAGTGTCGCCGGCCTTCACCGGTCCAGCATTGAGGCTCAGGCTGAAGCCGTCGATGACCGGGGCTGCGGCCGGGGGCACAGGCAGGGTGAAACTGCCCATGTCGGTATTATCCGACAGACGACGCACGCTGTAGCCGGTGGCACTAGTGAAGGTCACCTGGTAATCGCTGGCCGTCAGCTTGCTGGTGTCCTTGATGGTGACGTCAAGGTTGCCGGAGGTCGGGTCGTTGTTGCCATTGGCGATGCTGCGCTGGCTGATGGCCTTTAGGCTATTGATGTCGTTAAACAACGCCGAGCCGAAATTGCCGTTCTGATCCAGCCCCTGCCCCAACTGCTTGTTGACCTGATCGGCCACCACCATGGCGATGCGACCCAGGCCGTTGACGGCTGGCGTCAGCACGTCGTCGCGGTAACGCAACAGACCGCCCATCTCGCCGCCGCTGACTCGCGAAGTGATATCAATCGTCGAACTGCCGCGATCCATGATGATCGAGGACCGGGTAGGGTCATTCTTGTCGGCCGCCACGCGCAACGTATTGACCGTATCACCGATGACCAGCGGCTGACCGCTGCCCAGATAAATATCCAGCCTGCCGTTGGTTTCTGTGACCTGCGTGCCTACCAGCTCGGAGAGCTGGCGAACAGTCTCGTTGCGCTGGTCCAGCAGGTCGTTGGGCATGCCGCCCGAACTACCGGCCTCGCTGATTTTCTTGTTGTAGGCCGCAACAGTCGCCGCCAGCTTATTGACCTGCTCAGCCATCGAGCCCAGCTGATCGTTGATGTACGTGCCTTGCTGATTCAATTGCTGGGAGATGGCATTGAAGCGACTGCTCAACCCCTGGGCATTGGTCAACAATGCTTGACGTGCAGCGCTGTCATTGGAGTTGGCGGACAGCGTTTGCAACGACGAGAAAAACGATTGCAACGTTTTCGAAATACCGGTGCCGCTGTCAGACAACAGCTTGTCCACTTGCGTGGCTTGCCCCAGATACGCTTGCGCATCGCTATTGAGTGAAGTGGTGGTCTGCAACTGAGCATCGAGGTAGCTGTTGTACACCCGACGTACATCGGCCAGCGTCGTACCGGTGCCGATGTAGACATTGCCGAACTGTTGCGAGGCTTTGGTGCCCTGCACGGTCTGCTGCCGCGAGTACCCGGCGGTGTCGACGTTGGCGATGTTATTGCCGGTAGTCAGCAATGAGGAATGGCCAGCAGCCAGCCCCGACATCCCGATATTGAGCAAACTCATGGTTCAGACCTTATAGCTTATGCCTATAGAGGCGTGGTGGTAGCGCCCGCCGCAGCGTAGTTCTGGTAACTCGTCATCTGCTTGGCTATCTGCGAAATCTTGCTTGCGTAGTCCGGGTCGGTTGCGTAACCGGCCTTTTGCAACTCGCGCACAAACTGTTCTGGGTTATCGGCCGACTTCACAACATCTTGATAGCGATTGTTGGTTTGCAGCAGCGTCACAAGGTCATGGAAGCTGTCCTTGTAAGAGTCATAAGAACGGAACTGAGCCGTCTCCTTGACCATCTCGCCGTTCCTGAATTCGCTGGTGATCGCGCGCGCCGAATCGCCTTTCCAACTGTTGCCGGCCTTGATGCCGAACAGGTTGTGACTGCTGCTGCCATCCTGGGCGCGCATGACCGATTTGCCCCAACCGGTTTCCAGCGCCGCCTGCGCTACCAGGTAACGCGGATCGACACCAATGCGCTCGGCGGCCTCTTTGGCCATCGGCAGCATGGTGTTGACGAATTCGTCGGCGGAGCTGAACGCTTTCTTCGCCGGTGCCAGCGGTATTTGCGCCATGGCACGGCCATAAACCTGCAGGCGCCCGCTGGATGTCGCATCCGTTTGCGAAGCCAGCCAATCGCCGTTGTACAGGGGACCGGCACCGGTCTTGGTGCTCTGCGGCATTTGGAGGTTGTTCTGCACCGTCGTGGCGGTCGCGGCAGGGGTCGATGCCGACGGCACCAGCCCTGCGAGCAAGCGATCGGCCAGTTTCGGTGGCAGCGCCAGACGTCGCTGATTGATCAGCGCCATGTCATTGCGATGAGCGCCCTCGCCCACACTGGCTGGCGACCTCACAGAGCGCGAAGCCCACAACGGACGCTCGCCATTGAGGCGCGACAGCGGCCCGTGGGTGGCGACCGTGCCGGCGGCAATCGGGGTTTCCACGGCGGCTTTCGCGGCAGCTTGCTTGGCGGCTGACGCGGCAGCAGCCTCGCCCGGGGCCAGCGGTTTGTTCTTCGACATCTGACGCATCAACACGTCAGCCAGACCGATACCACCACCCTCACGGGACATGGAAACGGCCAACTGCTGGTCGTACATTTCCTGGTATTGCTTGGCGGCCGGCGTGTTGAGCGGATTGTCCTGGCCCAGCGTCTCAGTGGCCGAGCGCATGGACTTGAGCATTTCACCGAGGAACAGCGACTCGAATTCCTGCGCAACCTTGCGCATGTTCGCGTCACTGTCCTTGTCGCCGACCTTGAGCTGGTTCAAGCGATTGAGGTCCGAATAGGAGCCCGAATCGTTGCTGCCGACCCCCAATCCGCCCTTGCGCATATCCATGGTCGCCGTCCTCAGATTACGATCAGGTCGGCTTGCAACGCGCCGGCCTGTTTCAGCGCTTCGAGGATCGCCATCAAGTCACCCGGCGCCGCGCCGACCTGGTTCACCGCACGCACGATTTCGTCGAGGGTGGTGCCCGGGCCGAACTTGAACATCGGCTTGGCTTCCTGTTGAGCGTTAACCCGCGAGCGCGGCACTACAGCAGTCTGACCATTGGACAGAGGGCCGGGCTGGCTGACGATCGGGTCTTCGGTGATGGTCACGGTCAGGCTGCCGTGGGTCACGGCGGCCGGGGAAACCTTGACGTTCTGGCCGATCACGATGGTGCCGGTCCGCGAGTTGATGATGACCTTCGCCACCGCCTGACCCGGGTCGACTTCAAGGTTCTCGATGATCGACAAATAGTCGACGCGCTGGCTTGGATCGAGTGGCGCACTGACGCGAATCGAACCGCCGTCGATGGCCTGGGCAACGCCAGGGCCGAGCATATTGTTGATCTTGTCGACGATGCGCTTGGCCGTGGTGAAGTCCGAACGATTGAGGTTCAGCGTCAGGCTGTTGCCCTGGTTGAAACCGCTCGGCACCGAACGCTCAACCGACGCACCGCCCGGGATACGACCGGCCGACGGAACGTTGACGGTGATCTTCGAACCGTCACGACCTTCGGCGTCAAAACCGCCGACCACCAGGTTGCCCTGAGCGATCGCATAGACGTTGCCGTCGATACCCTTGAGCGGCGTCAGCAGCAAGGTGCCGCCGCGCAGGCTCTTGGAGTTACCGATGGACGATACAGTGATGTCGACCTGCTGACCCGGCTTGGCGAACGCTGGCAAATCAGCACTGATCGACACCGCCGCAACGTTCTTCAACTGCACGTTGCCCGAACCCGGCGGCACCTTGATGCCGAACTGCGAGAGCATGTTGTTGAAGGTCTGCAGGGTGAACGGGGTTTGAGTCGTCTGGTCGCCGGTACCGTTAAGCCCGACCACCAGGCCGTAGCCGATCAATTGGTTGGAACGCACGCCGGAAATACTGGCGATATCCTTCAGCCGCTCGGCTTGCGCGTTGAACGCTGCGGACAGCATCAGGGCGGCCACCATCAGGTGTTTGAGATTCAACATGGGGCGGGTCATCTCTTATTTCCTGGGTTGCGTTGAGGCCTGAGCGCGGGCCAGGCAAGGCGCAGGCCGCCGCCAATGGTCGCTCCCTTGGCAAGGCCTGCAACGCAGCATGGCGCGCGCTCAGGCACAACCCGAAGGGCCGGGCCTGCTTTTACGCAGGGCAGCGTTACTCGTCGTTTATTTGGAACAACCAAACCACACTCCTCGCGCCTTGCCCTGCGTAAAAGCAGACCCGGCGCAACCCAGGAAATAAGAGATGACACGCCCCCCACCTAGAAAGGGAACAGCGGGCTGAGGAAGAAACGGTCGAACCAGCCTGGCTGACTCGCATCGGCAAACGAACCGGTGCCCGAATAGGTGATACGTGCATCGGCGATACGGGTCGACGAAACGGTGTTGTCAGTCGCGATGTCATCGGCACGAACAAGCCCTGCAATCCGCACCAGTTCATCACCGGTATTGAGGGTCATCCACTTCTCGCCGCGTACGGCGATGATGCCGTTGGGCAACACGTCAGCGACGGTCACCGTGATCGAGCCAGTCAGGCTGTTGCCCTGCCCGGCCTTGCTGTCGCCCTTGGTCGCGCGGTCGCCGCTGTAGCTGGCATCCAGACTCAGGTCGCCGCTGCCGAGCGGGTTATTCGTGTTGGGCGTACTGCCGAACAATGAGGACAGGCCAATGCTGGTTTTACTGTTCTTGCCGACCTGGGAGTTGGCGTTTTTGCTGGCCTGGGTCTTCTCGTTCAAGGTAATGGTGATGATGTCACCGACCCGGAACGCCTTGCGGTCGCTGTACAGGTTCTGTTCGAAACCGGCCTGGTAGATCGAGCCGTTATTGGCGGCAGCCGGCAGCGGTGTGCGCGGCAACACCGGAGCGTAGTAAGGGTCATTGGGCTTGGGCGTCGGACCGACGCAGCCCGAAAGCGCGGCGATCCCACTCAGTGCCAGAACAGATACGAAGCGATTCATGACCCTACCTCACGGTGTTGCAGGCGACCTCATGGTCGCCTCATAGACTTGATTACAGATTCTGCGTTACGAACGAGAGCATCTGGTCGGCGGTGGAGATCACCTTGGAGTTCATCTCGTAAGCGCGCTGAGTGGTGATCATGTTGACCATCTCTTCAACGGTGCTGACGTTCGAGGTTTCCAGGGTGTTCTGCAGGGTGGTGCCGAAACCGGCCAGGCCCGGGGTGCCGACTTGCGGCGCGCCGCTGGCAGCGGTTTCCAGGAACAGGTTGTTGCCCACAGCCTGCAGACCGGCCGGGTTGATGAAGTCGGCGGTTTGCAGGTTGCCGATCACCTGAGATGCCGGGTTGCCGGCAACGGTGATGGACACGGTGCCGTCGCGACCGACCGTGAAGGTCTGTGCATCGTTCGGGATGACAATGGCCGGTTCCAGAGCGAAGCCACTGGAGTTCACGATCTGACCATTGGAGTCCAGGTGGAACGTACCGTCACGGGTGTAGGAAGTCGTGCCGTCCGGCTGCAGAATCTGGAAGAAACCGCGACCGTCGATGGCCATGTCCAACGGTTGCTCGGTGGTTTGCAGGCTACCGGCGGTGAAGTTTTTCTGGGTGCCGACAATGCGCACACCGGTACCCAATTGCAGGCCCGACGGCAGTTCACTGTCCTGGGTCGACTGGGCGCCTGGCTGGCGTTTGATCTGGTAGAGCAAGTCCTGGAACTCGGCGCGGTCACGTTTGAAACCCGTGGTCGACACGTTGGCCAGGTTGTTGGAAATGGTCGTCAGGTTGGTGTCCTGGGCGGACAGACCTGTTTTGGCAACCCATAGAGCCGGAAGCATTCGATTCTCCTCGTGCGCCTGTTTTACGGCGCGACGTTCTGATAATTAGCTGATCTGCAAGACCCGAGCCATGGCCTGGTCGTCTTCTTTGGCGGTGTTCATCATCTTGATGTGCAGCTCGAACTGCTTGGCCAGGGCCAGCACCGAAGTCATCTCTTCCACGGCGTTGACGTTGCTCGACTCAAGGAAACCGGACACCAGCTTGACGTTGGCATCGGCTTGCGCCGGCTTACCGTCCTTGGTGTGGATCGAACCGTCCAGGCCTTTGGTCATGTTCTTGAAATCAGGATTAACCAGCTTGATGCGGTCGACTTCCGCCATCACGCGCGGACCTTCGCCCATCGCGCGAATGCTGATGGTGCCGTCCTCGCCCACCTCGATTTGCTGCTCGGGCGGCACGGCAATCGGCCCGCCATTGCCCATCACCGGCATACCGTTGCCGGCCCGCAGCACGCCCAGGGCGTCGACGTTCAGGCTGCCGGTGCGCACGTAGCTTTCGCCGCCGTCCGGGTTCTGCACGGCGATCCAGCCATTGCCTTGCACCGCGACATCGAGGTCGCGACCGGTTTCCACCAGCGCGCCAGGGGAGAAGTCGGTGGCCGGACGTTCGGACAGGGCAAACGCACGCGCCGGAAAGCTGTCACCGAACACCGGCATCGAACGCGCCTGCTCCAGGTCTTTCTGGAAGCCGTTGGTGGAGATGTTCGCCAGGTTGTTCGCATGAGCCTTTTGCGCCAGTGCATTCTGGCTGGCGCCGGTCATTGCCACATAAAGGTACTTGTCCACACTCTTTCCTCTGCATGCCGGACGTTTGCCGCCCACTGCTGTACTGATGAGCCATAAGCAATTTGCAGACCAACTTTTTTCTGACGGCGCGGGGGCAGGCAAACAAAGGACTTGAGGGGTTCAGAGGGGAATTGGGGATTGTGTCAGAGACGAAAAACCGGCGGTGTTATGCCGGTTAGTGGCAAGCACTGACCTTTGCAGTCAAAAGATCCCCCTGTGGCGAGGGAGCTTGCTCCCGCTGGGCTGCGAAGCAGCCCCAAAAGATTGGCCGAGGCCTGACAGGGAAGTCGCGTCGGATGGTTTTGCGGCCGCTTCGCGCCCGAGCGGGAGCAAGCTCCCTCGCCACAAAGTAGTCATTGCCTCAGCTTAAGCGCCGGGTTCTTTGCCGACTTCGTACTCACGCAACTTATTGGCAATGGTGGTATGCGAAACCCCCAACCGCTTACCCAGTTGCCGACTGCTCGGATGCTCGGAATACAAACGCTCCAGCACCGCTTTCTCGAAACGCCCGACAATCTCGTCAAGCCCGCCCTCGAGCGAGAAATCGCCAAGTGGCTGACGCATGCCGTAGTCCGGCAGGCGAATATGTTCGGCTTTGACGGTCCCACCCTCACACAACGAAACCGCCTGGAACAACACGTTTTCCAATTGCCGAACATTGCCCGGCCAATGGTAGTGACTGAGCCGCTCCATCGCCGCCGGCGCCAGTTTCGGCAGCGGGCAACCGATCTGCCGACTGGCCTGATCGAGGAAGTGTTCCACCAGCGGCGTCAAACCATCGAGGCATTCGCGCAGTGGCGGGATGTGCAGTGAAAGCACGTTCAAACGGTGATACAAATCCTGGCGAAACTCACCCCGTGCGCACAACTCGGACAGGTCGACCTGCGTCGCGCAGATCACCCGTACATCCAGATAAACCTCTTCATCGCTGCCCACACGACGGAAGCAACCGTCCTGCAGGAAACGCAGCAATTTCACCTGTAAACGCGGGCTCATTTCCCCGACGCCATCGAGAAACAGCGTACCGCCTGCCGTCAGCTCCAGCAGCCCGAGCTTGCCTTCGGCCCGCGCCCCTTCGAAAGCGCCGGGGCCGTAGCCGAACAGCTCCGTCTCGGCCATGGACTCCGGCAAACCCGCGCAGTTAAGCGCCATCAACGGTGACTGCCCCCGCGGACTCGCCAGGTGGCAGGCTCGCGCCAACAACTCTTTACCCGTACCGGTTTCGCCTTCTATTAATAGCGGCGCATCCAGCGGCGCCATGCGTCGGGCTTCGCGCACGACGGCAGCCATCACCTTCGAGCTTTGAAAAATGCTGTCGAAGCCGCGCAACTCCTGCTTGCGTACGTTATAGATGCGCTCACCGACCCGGTCGGCGCGGTGCAGCGTGAGTACCGCGCCGGCCATGGCTTCGCTGTCGTCATGCTCCGATTGCAGCGGCGCGATGTCGGCGAGAAACACGTCACCCTTGACCTTCACCCGCAAGCCGTTGATCCGCGACTTGTTGGCGCGCACCAGTTCCGGCAAGTCAAAATCCTCGGCGTAACGCGACAGCGGAATCCCTGGTACCTCATCCACCCGCACGCCGAGCAACTGCGCCGCCGCACGGTTGGCCGCGACGATCGAACCGCCCATGTCGATCGACAGCACCGGAAACTCCAGGGCGCCGAGCAACGCATTGAGTTCCATGTGCCGACGCTCGCTGGGCATCAGCCCTACGCGCTTGACGCCAAACACCCCGGCAATCGACTCGAACTTGGGACGCAACGCCTGAAACTGAATGTTGATCAGGTTTGGGCAATGCAGATAGATCGCGTTGCCATGTTCTCCGCCAACCTCGCCGCGAGCGACGTTGATCCCGTATTCCACCAGCAGGTTGAGAATGTCGCGCAAGATGCCGATGCGGTTCTGGCAGTGGACTTTGATACGCATATAAAGGCCCGAAACAGAGGTGATCGAGGGCCTGAACAGGGATTTTTCTGCACAGGCAACAACTTAGTCGTCAAGATTATGTGACACCTGCACACCATTTCAAACCCTGAAATCGCAATCCCTACGCCACAGCGGCCGATCCGTAACGAATACTTTACAAAAATCGACGATTTTTCCTACGAGCTGCGCTACTCGCGTGCTGCAGAGCCGCATTTCTTGAGGTATTTCTAAGTCCATAGCAGGACATAACAAGAACGAAATCCCCTAGCAGGAGAGCAGCATGAAGCAGACGCAATACGTGGCTCGTGAGCCCGATGCGCAAGGTTTTATCGACTACCCCGCCGAAGAACACGCGGTGTGGAACACGCTGATTACTCGCCAACTGAAAGTGATCGAGGGTCGTGCGTGCCAGGAATACCTGGACGGTATCGAAAAACTCGGTCTGCCCCACGACCGCATTCCGCAACTCGGTGAGATCAACAAGGTCCTCGGTGAAACCACCGGGTGGCAGGTTGCCCGGGTACCCGCGCTGATCCCCTTCCAGACCTTTTTCGAATTGCTCGCCAACAAGCAGTTCCCGGTAGCGACGTTTATTCGTACCCGCGAAGAGCTGGATTACCTGCAAGAGCCGGACATTTTCCACGAGATTTTTGGCCACTGTCCGCTGCTGACCAACCCTTGGTTCGCTGAATTTACCCACACCTACGGCAAACTTGGCCTACAGGCTTCCAAGGAAGAACGCGTGTACCTGGCGCGTTTGTACTGGATGACCATCGAGTTCGGCCTGGTCGATACAGCTGAAGGCCTGCGCATTTACGGCGGCGGCATTCTTTCCTCTCCAAAAGAAACCGTTTACTGCCTGTCGAACGAACCTGAGCATCAGGCCTTCGACCCGCTGGAATGCATGCGCACGCCGTACCGCATCGACATCCTGCAACCGCTGTACTTTGTCCTGCCGAACCTCAAGCGCCTGTTCGACCTCGCCCACGAAGACATCATGGGCATGGTCAAGCAAGGCATGCAGCTGGGCTTGCACACACCAAAATTTCCGCCAAAGGCTGCGTGATCCGCAGCTTTTAGAATCAAGTGAGCCTGTCAGGAACCGACGCTTTGGTTTAGCGTGGTGAATTGACGGCCGAATTCCAATAATTCGATTTCAGGAACCCATCATGTCCACATTGAACCAAGCCCATTGCGAAGCCTGCCGCGCCGATGCCCCTCAGGTCAGCGACGAAGAACTGCCGGTACTGATCAAGCAGATTCCTGACTGGAACATTGAAGTGCGCGACAGCGTGATGCAGCTGGAAAAAGTTTTCCTGTTCAAGAACTTCAAACACGCACTGGCGTTCACCAACGCCGTCGGTGAAATCTCCGAGGCTGAAGGTCACCACCCAGGTCTGCTGACCGAGTGGGGCAAAGTCACCGTGACCTGGTGGAGCCACTCCATCAAAGGCCTGCATCGCAACGATTTCATCATGGCCGCGCGCACTGACGAAGTGGCCAAGGACGCCGAGGGCCGCAAATAATGCATTTCGACGCCATCGGACGAGTACCCGGCGACCCGATTCTCGGCCTGATGGAGGCCTATGCGCAGGACCCCAACCCGCGCAAATTCGACCTCGGCGTGGGCGTCTATAAAGATGCCCAGGGCCTGACACCGATCCCCCAGTCCGTGAAGCTCGCCGAGCAACGTCTGGTAGATCGTCAGACCACCAAGACCTACATCGGTGGCCACGGTGAACCGGCGTTCGGCAAAGCCATCGTTGAATTGGTGCTGGGTGCCGATTCCCCGCTGATCGCCGAACAACGGGCCGGCGCGACCCAAACACCGGGTGGCACTGGCGCGCTGCGCTTGAGTGCCGACTTCATCGCCCAGTGCCTGCCGGGTCGTGGCGTGTGGCTGAGCAACCCGACCTGGCCGATCCACGAAACCATCTTCGCGGCGGCCGGAGTCAAGGTCAGTCATTACCCGTATGTTGGCAGCGATAACCGTCTCGACGTCGAAGCGATGCTCGCGGTACTCAATGAAGCGCCGAAGGGCGATGTGGTGCTGCTGCACGCCTGCTGCCATAACCCGACCGGGTTCGATCTGTCCCACGACGATTGGCGCCGGGTGCTGGACGTGGTGCGCAGTCGCGATTTGGTGCCGCTGATCGACTTCGCCTACCAGGGCTTCGGCGATGGCCTGGAACAGGACGCCTGGTCGACCCGGTTGTTCGCTGCCGCGTTACCGGAAGTGCTGATCACCAGTTCCTGCTCGAAGAACTTCGGCCTCTACCGCGACCGCACCGGCGCGCTGATTGTCTGCGCGAAAACCGCTGACAAGCTGGTGGATATCCGCAGCCAACTGGCCAACATCGCCCGCAACCTGTGGTCGACACCACCGGATCACGGCGCTGCGGTGGTAGCGACCATCCTCGGTGACCCCGAGCTGAAAAGCCTTTGGACCGACGAAGTGGAAGCCATGCGTTTGCGTATCGCCCAACTGCGTAGCGGTTTGGTTGAAGCGCTTGAACCTCATGGTTTGCGCGAACGCTTTGCGCACATCGGCGTGCAGCGCGGGATGTTTTCCTACACCGGTTTGACGCCGGACCAGGTCAAACAACTGCGCGATCATCACAGCGTTTACATGGTGGGCACTGGCCGGGCCAACGTCGCCGGAATCGACGCAACCCGGCTGGACCTGCTGGCCGAGGCGATCGCCGAAGTCTGCAAATAACTCAAGCCCTGCAAAGCCCCTCCCCCTGTGGGAGTGAGCCTGCTCGCGATAGCGGAAAGTCAGTCGATACATCTGTTGACTGACACACCCGCTATCGCGAGCAGGCTCACTCCTACAATTGTTTTGTGGTGCTGCTACTAACCTGTCTAGACAATCCCATCCGTCGCAACAATTAGATATAAAAGTCTTTTTGTCATTTCTTCTGCTGTATCCTCCCCAAGCTTTTTAAAAGCGCGGATCTACCAGATCTATCAACAGACTTTGCGAGGAGCGCGAAACATGCACGAGATCCCTAATCTCCCCTTCCCAAGCCTGCACGAAACTGAGCAGACACCCACGCAACAAGCCGGCGCCCAACAGCCCGAGCCAAAAGAAGCCACTGAACGCCGCAAGGCCGACAGCGAAGACTGATTCACCTGCAATGCCAGACCGTGTGGAAAGCGCTAACATGCGCTTTCCACACCGCCTGAACCCTTGAGCCCCACACCATGACCGACGACTTCTCCCCTCCTTTTGATGAAGAGCTGCAGGCCAGCGTCTTGATCGGTACCACCGAGAAGATGATCGAGATCTGGAATCGCCTGTCCCCCGAGAAACGCGCCGCGCTGCTCGCCCGTTTCGGCAGCGAAGAAAACGCCCTGGCCGCCCTGGTCACCACGCATCTGGTCGCTCCCGCTAAACCCTGATTCATCCCCGCCTGGCAAATAGTTTTACTTTTTCCACGACCCGCAGCCGTTCGCGCCGCTATCATAAGCAGCCTATCTATCCTGCTTCCCCGTGGATCTTTACCCATGTCTGAAAACCAGCGCCCCCTGGCGGTCACGCTGCAAGTCGTTTCCATCGTCCTGTTCACCTTCATCGGCTACCTGAATATCGGCATTCCCCTGGCCGTATTGCCGGGCTACGTCCACAGCGACCTGGGCTTCGGCGCGGTCATCGCCGGCCTGGTGATCAGCGTGCAATACCTGGCCACCCTGCTCAGCCGCCCTTATGCCGGGAAAATCATCGACAACAAGGGCAGCAAACTCGCCGTGATGTACGGCCTCGCCGGCTGCGGTTTGAGCGGTGTGTTCATGTTGATGTCGGCCTGGACCCAGAGCCTGCCGACCTTGAGCCTGATCAGCCTGTTGATCGGCCGCCTGGTGCTCGGCAGCGCGGAAAGCCTGGTGGGCTCCGGTTCGATCGGCTGGGGCATCGGTCGGGTCGGCGCGGCGAACACTGCCAAGGTCATCTCCTGGAACGGCATCGCCAGTTATGGCGCACTGGCGGTCGGCGCACCGCTGGGCGTGCTGCTAGTCAGTCAATTAGGTTTGTGGAGCATGGGCGTGAGCATCATGTTGCTGGCCGTCCTAGGTCTGGTGCTGGCCTGGCCGAAGACCGCTGCGCCGATTGTGGTCGGTGAGCGTTTGCCGTTCATGCATGTGCTGGGGCGCGTGCTGCCACATGGTTGCGGTCTGGCGCTGGGCTCCATCGGTTTCGGCACTATCGCGACGTTCATCACGTTGTATTACGCCACGCAGCATTGGGACAACGCGGTGCTGTGCTTGAGTTTGTTCGGTGCCAGTTTCATCGGTGCACGGCTGCTGTTCGGCAACCTGATCAACCGTCTCGGCGGCTTTCGCGTGGCGATTGTCTGCCTGTCGGTGGAAACACTGGGGCTGTTGCTGCTGTGGCTGGCGCCGGACGCTCATTGGGCACTGGCCGGTGCGGCGCTAAGCGGGTTCGGTTTCTCGCTGGTGTTCCCCGCACTGGGGGTGGAAGCGGTCAATCTGGTGCCGGCCTCAAGTCGTGGCGCGGCAGTCGGGGCTTATTCGCTGTTCATCGATTTGTCGCTGGGGATTACCGGGCCGCTGGCCGGTGCGATTGCGGCAGGCTTTGGTTTTGCCTCGATCTTCCTGTTCGCTGCCCTTGCCGCCTTGGGTGGCTTGATCTTGAGCATTTACTTGCAACGGCAAAAAACGCGTCATTATTGAACAAAAAAGTCGTCAATAAAAACTGACCGCTCAGTCGCACAGGGCTGAACGGCCAATGGTATACGCCCACGCTCTCTAATCTTGAGATGCTTCGCTGCTCCTACGGCGGCAGATGACCCAAGCACTCAACCGTGCAATCGATTGATTGCAAAAGTTTCGAGAGTGTTGTTCGTACTTGAAATATAAACGACCTTGCGATCAGCCTGTACAGCCAGCGCATGCACCACAACTTCTGCGCCCAACATGACCCGCCCTTCATTACCGAACGCGCCATCCCACCCCATATCCTGTTCGATACTCGCGATGACTGTTCGCCTGTCGTTCGAATTGAGTTCAACATGGCCTGCCAACACAATGGTCGATCCTGAGTTGTACAGCTTAGCCTGCCAGACGACGGTTTGACCGATGAATGAATTATCCAAGGCGTCAGACCAACCTCGATCGCCGTAATGCGGATCCTCCAGGCCATCAACGCCTATGCGCTGAACTTTAACAAATAAATGCTGCCCGGCCGTGTTGGCACTCGTACCAATAATGTAGAGCTCTTTCTCATCCTCTCTCCACAACAGACGTGATTTGACTCCTGAGCGAGAGTCGTAATACCCATCCGTTGCAAAACTTTCATCCAGACTACCGTCAGCATTGTATCGCCCAACGAACCATTCGCCTTCCCACTGCAGACTGGAATTGGCAGCCAGCAAAACTTTTTCACCTTGTCGAATAAGATCTTCGGTTTTTGCGTGTCGGTTTTTATGGGAGATCATTACGAACCCCTTCCTCCCGAATGATTCATCCAGCACACCATCAAAAGTCACTTTCGTTAAAACCGTATATGTAAAAACGAGTTCGATGAGGGATGAAAACATAATACTGCCGTCCCCCAACACCACCATTGAAGGCGAGTAACCCAGGGCATTTGGACCTTCAATGTTCGCATTGCCAGAGGACAGCGCATCGAGCTCCTGGTTTTTCAGATCATACTCACACACCATCACACCGCCGACACCAAAAGTTGTATCCAGATGGCCATTCAAGTCGAATCTCACAGCCCCCAACCATGGCGTATAGACTTCACCCTTAGCATAAAACCCCATTACAATTTTTTTACGCTCGTCGTCGTACTGCAACGCAAAAGGCTGCCCAAATTTTAAACTTGGGAAGTAATCAGGCACTTTAATTCGGCACTTTCCCGCGGTTCCAAATGCCTCATCAATAACACCTCGTTCGTCCAGCATGATCAGGTAAGTCATTTGCAGCGATTCAGAGCTCGCGGCACACAGCATTTTACCGTCAGGAAATACATGGATCGCGCGGGGCTGCAGGAATGTGTTTTCCGGGCCGTCATATAAATAAACCTTGCCCGCCACACCAAAACTATAATCCACACTGCCACGCGTAGACGTGAGGCGCTGCTCATCGCTGGAATGATTCATTTCTACTTAATCCGTAAAATCAGGGGAAGTTCCCGAGAACATTAAACGCCATCAAAAAGATCACGTAACCTGTCAAACATGACAGTACCCAACGGACTCACGGCCTTATAACGTTATCAAACCAAAGTGTTTCGCAATACCCATCCAATGAAATGGAAATAAGGAATAAGACGGCGACCAGTCGAATCATCGCTTTGACTCGCTATCGACTCAGAAATCCACCTTGCCACGCCCGGCCTTGATGCTGCCACGCTTGTTCTTGGACTCCAACCGACGCTTCTTCGAACCGAGGGTCGGTTTGGTCGGACGACGCTTCTTTTCGACCTTGGTGGCACTGAGGATCAACTCGGTCAGCCGCTCCAGCGCATCCGCGCGATTGGCTTCCTGCGTGCGGTATTGCTGGGCCTTGATGATCAACACCCCTTCGCTGGTGATGCGACTGTCGCGCAGCGCCAGCAAGCGCTCCTTGTAGAACTCGGGCAAGGACGAGGCCGGAATGTCGAAGCGCAGGTGCATCGCGCTGGAGACCTTGTTGACGTTCTGTCCACCGGCGCCCTGGGCACGAATGGCGGTCAACTCGATCTCGGCATCCGGCAGATGCACATTGTTGGAAATCACCAGCATGGAAAAGCGTCCGTATTCAGAACGCGCAGGATACCGCGAATGGACTGAACGAATGCGGTCCCTGTAGGAGTGAGCCTGCTCGCGATGGGGTCTTGTCAGGCAACAAAGATGTTGACTGACACGCTGCTATCGCGAGCAGGCTCACTCCTACAGGGGGTTTGTGTGAAGCCTGAAAATGACAAACCCGGCACATTGGCCGGGTTTGTTGTTTCGGCATGCTGCGCTTACTTCGCGTTTGCAGCCTGCAATGCATGCCGGTCACGACGCTTATTCTTGATGCCGTAGCAAATCCACATGAACGCGACCCACACCGGAATCGCATACACCGAGATCTGAATCCCCGGAATCAACAACATCACGCCCAGAATGAACACCACGAACGCCAGGCAGATGTAGTTCCCGTACGGGTACCACAGGGCCTTGAACAGCGGCGTCTGCTTGGTTTTGTTCATGTGCTGGCGGAACTTGAAGTGCGAGAAGCTGATCATCGCCCAGTTGATCACCAGGGTGGCAACCACCAGCGACATCAACAGTTCCAGCGCGTTTTGCGGGATCAGGTAGTTCAGCAACACGGCAATCAACGTCACCGCCGCCGAAGCAAGGATCGAACGCACTGGCACGCCGCGCTTGTCGATCTTCGACAAGGCTTTCGGCGCATCGCCCTGCTCGGCCATGCCCAACAGCATGCGGCTGTTGCAGTAGGTGCCGCTGTTGTACACCGACAATGCCGCGGTCAAGACCACGAAGTTGAGGATGTGCGCAGCGGTGTCACTGCCAAGCATAGAGAACACTTGTACGAACGGGCTGCCGCTGTAGGAATCACCCGACGCGTTCAGGGTCGCCAGCAGGCTGTCCCATGGCGTCAGCGAAAGCAGGATAACCAACGCACCGATGTAGAAAATCAGGATCCGGTAGATCACCTGGTTGATGGCTTTCGGGATCACGGTTTTCGGCTTGTCGGCTTCAGCTGCGGTGAAACCGAGCATTTCCAGGCCGCCGAAGGAGAACATGATGATCGCCATGGCCATCACCAGGCCGCTGACACCATTCGGGAAGAAGCCGCCGTGGACCCACAGGTTGGTCACCGACGCTTGCGGGCCGCCGTCACCACTGACCAGCAGGTAGCTGCCGAGCGCAATCATGCCGACGATGGCCACGACCTTGATGATCGCGAACCAGAACTCAGCCTCACCAAAGACTTTGACGTTCGCCAGGTTGATCAGATTGATCAAGACGAAGAAGCCGGCTGCCGAGACCCAGGTCGGGATGTGTGGCGCCCAGTAGTGGATGTATTTGCCGACCGCGGTCAGCTCCGACATGCCCACCAGAATGTACAGAATCCAGCAGTTCCAGCCCGACAGGAAGCCGGCGAAACCGCCCCAGTATTTATGGGCGAAGTGGCTGAAGGAACCGGCCACCGGCTCTTCGACGATCATTTCACCAAGCTGGCGCATGATCATGAAAGCAATGAAGCCGCAGATGGCATAGCCGAGGATCATCGACGGGCCGGCGGATTTCAGCACGCCGGCCGAGCCGAGGAACAGCCCGGTACCGATCGCGCCACCGAGGGCAATCAGTTGAATATGACGATTTTTCAGGCCGCGTTTCAGCTCGCCTGAATGCGAGTTTTGTCCACTCATGAAAAGGGTCTCACGCAAGGTTTGATGATGTTCGTTAGACGTTGCTGCTCGGTTGCGATGTCAAGCAGCGCCGATCAAACCCCAGCGAAGGCAAAAGGAGTTCAGCGTTTTTACAACGGTCATGCGTCACCTGTTTGTTTTTATCTGTGACGAAATCGAACCCGACACGCTTGTGGCGCGGCGGAGTGAACAAGGCGGATAGCCTTGAGGTTTGCGCAGATGCGCAGGAGGTCACAGTTAAAACGCGGCGCATTGTACACCTGTAACCCCCTGCTGCCAGACACCACTGGATCAGCGTGTCATTTGCCGGGATTGCCTGTGTCCGCCTCGAGGGTCTCGGGCGACTGCAAAATCAGAGTCAGACCTTTGCAGGTCATCGACGGGAGCGACGGAAAAATCGCCCCACGGGGAGAGATGGAGATGAGTCACGGCGTACATTGCGCCTCCTTCTTGTTATGCACCTGCACGACAGGCATGGGGCGCATCTCACCCTTCAAGGGGCTGGGAAACAAGAGGCCTGAAGCAGCCGAAGCGCTCGCCCCAGCCAGCGCATGGAAGTAATTCCTTACACTAATCAGAACCATGCGATTACAGGGGTCAAGACCGTCGAATACGTCAGCTTTCCGTTACATAGCGTAACGGTTGTTTTCCACTTCGGCATAGTGAGTGGTCCGTGAAATAATTTATTGAGTATTTCGACTACGACTTCAACTGGTGCAAGCGTTTTCAGGCATTTCGACTGGATGGACTCGTCGACAAGCCAGGACGCGAACGCAAGTCGTCGCTGCCAGTCGAGACTGTCCGTCGCGTGTTGGAACAAGTCACTTAACCCCGAATCGGTGAGCCTCGATGGAGTTGTCGGAACACGGAGCGGACTGCGGGCATTTCCCCAAGCACCGTTCATAAATTATGGGCCGCCAACGATTTGAAGCCTCACCTGACTTCCAGTGAATGGATGAACATGGTTGAACGGTTTTTCAGGTACATCACGGTCTATCTCCGCGACGGTAGATTCGCCTCTGTGCGTGAACTGGAAAGCTCCATTACAACGTTCATGGCATTACGCAATACCCAACCGACTCGATACGTTTGGAATGTAAAGGGAGAGAAGTTTCTGAATAAAATCCAACGGGCGCGGGAAGTGCTTCAAGCGGTTCAAGCGGTTCAAGACAAGTAAGTTAATTCGAAGGCACCAGACCAGAAGCCCCATCAGGCCGCGCATGAATGCGATAACGCATATCGTAAAAGGCTCTAAAAAACTGGTATTTATGACAGTACGAAGTGCGAAAACCTTATGACATATTTTACAGTAACAAACTCTAATCAAAGGAGCCTTAACATGACAATCGACAATAAAACCGAACTATTCAAGCAGCAGGTAGCACAGATCAAAAAAATCATATCCCCGTCTAAGCAGACCGGCGTGATTAAGGGTTTTATCCAGAGATCGACTTACCCTCCCGTCATTTTTGATACACAAGATGTGAACCGTAGCGATTCAGATGAAACCCTGACCATATTTGCGGTGCAATACGTCGATATTGTCTATAACGACATCACTATCAAGCTGCATAACAATAAAGATGCGCCCAGTGGGACCTACCCCATCCCTGTATCCCCTGATGGTGGGCCGTATGCCACGGTGTATTTCGGCGTTGGACAAGATGAACAATTTTATTACGCCGACGGTGGAACACTTGTTATCCAGAAACATGTATCTGGAAAAATTAACGGAAACGTAACGTTCACTGGACCATACACCTACACTGGCAGCCTCACATTTGACGTATAAATCGACGCCATCATAATTAACACTACGAAATTTCCAATATCAATGAAATCCGCAACCGGTGTGCTATGTCAGAATAAAGTCGTTTCTCATCTGAGTATGATCGTTCCCACGCTCTGCGTGGGAACGATCAGC
This sequence comes from Pseudomonas sp. BT76 TE3572, assembly GCF_050435365.1. Lineage (NCBI taxonomy): Bacteria > Pseudomonadati > Pseudomonadota > Gammaproteobacteria > Pseudomonadales > Pseudomonadaceae > Pseudomonas > Pseudomonas sp. BT76 TE3572. The sequence goes on along the minus strand of NZ_JBNDKE010000001.1, from coordinate 6,307,990 downwards.
CAACTAAAACCAGACGAAAAAAAACGCCAACCCGAGGGTTGGCGTTTTTTATGGAGCGCTTACCGATTACTCAGGCTTGCGACGACCGAAGCCTGGACGCTGGCCCGAACCGGCTGGCGCACCACGGCGTTTGCCCGATGGCGCGTCCTTGTCGACCAGGACGATGCCTGGACGCTTCTTCGCTGGTGCCTTGGCCGGGCGCTTGGTGTCGGAAGGACGATCTGCCACTGGCGTACCGCGACTCGAATCACCACGAGCCTCACCACGAGGAGCACCGCGATCGCTACGACCACCGCTTGGCGCACCACGGCCTTCGCCGCGCTCGGTGCGACCATTGGCCGGACGTGGCGTGCGTGGACCGCGCTCGCCGTCAGCACGAGGTGCTGCTGGTTTGCGGGCTGGACGCTCGCCTTCGATCTGCGGTTCACGGGAGTCACGCGGCGTAGCAGCGGTCTGGTTACCGATGGCTGGACGCAACGAACGCACGCGCTCGGTCTTGCCCATCGGACGCGACGATTTACGCTGCATGCGGTCGAGCTTGTCTTTGCTCTTGGCGTTCATCTGCGGCATGGCCACAGGCGTCAGGCCAACTTCAGCACTCAGAATGTCGACTTCGTACTGGCTCATTTCGCGCCAGCGACCCATCGGCAGGTCGGAGTTGAGGAACACCGGGCCGAAACGCACGCGCTTCAGACGGCTGACCACCAGGCCCTGGGATTCCCACAGACGACGGACTTCGCGGTTGCGACCTTCCATCACCACGCAGTGGTACCAGTGGTTGAAACCTTCGCCGCCTGGCGCCTGCTTGATGTCGGTGAACTTGGCCGGGCCGTCTTCGAGGACGACGCCTGCTTTCAGACGCTCGATCATCTCGTCATCGACTTCACCACGCACACGTACCGCGTATTCACGGTCCATTTCGTAGGAAGGGTGCATCAGACGGTTGGCCAGCTCACCGTCGGTGGTGAACATCAGCAGACCGGTGGTGTTGATGTCCAGGCGACCGATGTTGATCCAGCGACCTTCTTTTGGTTTCGGCATCTTGTCGAAAACGGTCGGACGACCTTCCGGATCAAGGCGGGTGCAGATTTCGCCGTCCGGTTTGTTGTACATGATCACGCGGCGTACCGACTCGGCGGCTTCTTCGCGCTTGATCACCTTGCCATCAATGGTGATGGCGTCGTGCATGTCGACGCGCTGCCCGAGGGTGGCGTCTTTGCCATTGACCTTGATGCGGCCATGACTGATCCAGGCTTCTACGTCACGGCGCGAGCCGACGCCGATACGGGCGAGGACTTTCTGCAGCTTCTCGCCTGCTGGGCCGATTTCCTGGTCGTCTTTCTGGTCTTTGATACTCATCTGGGCACCTCCCGGTGTGGTCTGTTCAGGCTTTTGCCTGAGCGATGTAAATCTGGGTACTTTTTTGAAGAGCTTGGGCAAAGGGATTGCCGAAGGGTCGCGAATCATACGCTCATGGGAGCGTTCGCGCATCAGAGACTAGTTGATTAATGGGGCGTTACCTGGATTTCCGCCGACCGGTGGCACCGAGTTTGATTAGCCGCCGCGAGGCTTCGGCAAGAACCGTGAGCTTGTCCACCTTGTCGAATTTCTTCCACGCCCTGATCTCGCGCTTGCTGCGACCGCAGCCGAGGCAGATGTCGTCGGTGAATTTGCAGACGCTGATGCAGGGGTCTTTTGTCGAACTCATCACCATCTCCAGGAAACAACACAAATCCACTGTAGGAGTGAGCCTGCTCGCGATGAGGGCGGCACATTCAACATCTAACTGACTGACAGACCGCTATCGCGAGCAGGCTCGCACACAGGGGCCGGGGTCAGTCGTCGAATTCGCGGCGTTCGGCTTCGATTGCTTCGGCAAGTGCCCGGGCTTCGGCTTCTTCGTCGGTCAACTCGGGCTCGGGTTTCGGTTTTTCCAGAGCGGCGACGGCAGCGAGGAGTTTTTCGCGAGCTTCGGCGACGCCAAGCACGTCGTCTTCAAGCTCTTCTTCCTGCTCTTCTTCGACTGTGGCTTCTGGCTCAACCGGAAGTTCAGCTTCGATCTCAGGCTCCGGCAACGCCAAAACCTCTTCGGTCTCGGTCACCTCGCCATCGCGCAACAGATCGTCGAAATCGGTCTTGAGCCCCTCCTCCATGGTGTCCAGCTCCAGCAACAACGTGTGGAAACTGGTTTCCTCCTTCGGCTCTTCCGGCTCGGCGCTGGCGTCGGCCAACTCCTGCAGTGCGGCAGGCACCGGCGCGTCGTCGAAATCGAGCACCGGATCAGGCTCCAGCTCGCGCAATTCGGCCAGCGGTGGCAAATCGTCGAGGTTTTTCAGGTTGAAGTGATCGAGAAAGGCCTTGGTGGTCGCAAACATCGCCGGTTTACCCGGCACGTCGCGGTAGCCGACGATGCGGATCCACTCGCGCTCCAGCAAGGTTTTGACGATGTGACTGTTGACCGCCACGCCCCGCACGTCTTCGATCTCGCCCCGGGTGATCGGCTGGCGATAGGCGATCAGCGCAATGGTTTCGAGCATGGCGCGGGAATAACGCTGCGGCCGCTCTTCCCACAAACGTCCTACCCACGGCGAGAACTTTTCGCGGATCTGCAGACGATACCCGGAGGCCACTTCCTTCAGCTCGAAGGCCCGGCCGTCGCAGGATTTGGCCAGAATCGTCAGGGCTTTCTTGAAGACTGGCGGCTCCGGCCGCTCGCCCTCTTCGAAGAGTTCGAACAGGCGTTCAAGCGATTGCGGTTTTCCCGAGGCCAACAGAAAGGCTTCAAGCAGTGGCGCCAGCTCGCGGGGTTCAGTCAGGTTCATGATTCAACTCGTTATTCGGCTCGGGCCCGCACGTGGATCGCTGCGAACGGCTCATTCTGCACCAGCTCGACCAAGGATTCCTTGACCAGTTCGAGAATCGCCATAAAGGTTACCACCACCCCCAGACGTCCTTCCTCAGCGGTGAACAGCTCGGCAAAGGGCACGAAACCGCCACCCTTGAGGCGCTCCAGCACATCACTCATCCGTTCGCGCGTGGACAGCGCCTCGCGGCTGACCTGGTGACTTTCGAACATGTCGCCACGGCGCAACACTTCTGCCATGGACAACAACAGCTCTGAAAGACGCACGTCTGGCAACAGCTTGCGTGCCCGGGCTTCCGGGGCGTCGAGTTTGGGGACTACCACGTCACGCCCCACACGGGTCAGGCCATCGATGCCTTCAGCAGCAGCCTTGAACCGCTCGTACTCTTGCAAGCGGCGGATCAGTTCGGCGCGAGGATCGTCCTCTTCGGCCTCGATCGTTTCGGCACGCGGCAGCAGCATCCGCGATTTGATCTCGGCCAGCATCGCGGCCATGACCAGGTACTCGGCCGCCAACTCCAGGCGCACCGACTGCATCAACTCGACATAGCCCATGTACTGACGGGTGATTTCCGCCACCGGGATGTCGAGAATGTTGATGTTCTGTTTGCGGATCAGGTACAGCAGCAGGTCGAGCGGGCCTTCGAAGGCTTCGAGAAAGACCTCAAGCGCATCCGGCGGAATGTACAGGTCCAGCGGCATTTCCATGACCGCCTGGCCATAGACCATCGCGAAGGGCAGCTCTTGCTGGGCTCCGGCCTGACTGTCGACAACGGGTTCTACTGCAGACATCTACGCCTCGGCCATGAACGGCGTCGGGTCGCCGCAACCCACGCGGATCACTTCCGGCTCGCCATCGGCGAGGTTGATCACGGTGGACGCCTTGATCCCGCCGAAACCGCCGTCGATGATCAGGTCGACCTGATGCTCGAGCAACTGACGCATTTCGTAAGGATCGGTCATCGGATCGGTGTCGCCGGGCATGATCAGGGTCACGCTCATCAGCGGTTCGCCGAGTTCTTCCAGCAGCGCCAGGGCAATCGGATGGCTCGGCACGCGCAGGCCGATGGTGCGTTTTTTCGGGTGCAACAACAGCCGCGGGACTTCGCGGGTGGCGTTGAGAATGAAGGTGTAAGGCCCCGGCAGGTGAGCTTTCAGCAGGCGGAAAGTGCCGGTATCGATTTTGGCAAACAGCCCCAATTGCGACAGGTCGCTGCAAATCAGCGCGAAGTTGTGCTTTTCGTCCAACTGTCTCAACCGGCGCACGCGTTCCACGGCATTCTTGTCGCCGATCTGGCAACCAATGGCGTAGGACGAGTCTGTGGGATAAATCACCACCCCGCCGCTGCGGATGATCTCTACAGCCTGTTTGATCAGGCGCGCTTGCGGGTTTTCCGGATGAATCTGGAAAAATTGACTCACATTCTCTACCTGTTCAGACGGCGGCAATAATTGGGTCATGTTTGAATCGACACCACAGTGGCGGCAGATCCTCCGGGAGCGGGCGGTACTCACCGATCTCGGACCAGCCTCCAGGGCCATGAAAATCACTGCCGGCGCTGACCAGCAGACCGAACTCACGGGCGAGAATCGCCAGGCTGCCCACTTGCTCGGCGGGCTGATGGCCATTGACCACTTCGATAGCGTGGCCCCCAGCTTGAATATAGTCGGCAATCAGGCGGCGACGTTTACTGCGAGTGAAATCGTAGTGCCACGGATGCGCCAGGCTGACCCAGGCTTTCGCGGCGCGCAGGGTTTCGACCGTGTCTTCCAGAGTCGGCCAATGTTGCTTGACGTCCCCCAACTTGCCGGCGCCCAGCCATTTGCGGAACGCTTCAGCGCGGTCCTTGACGTAACCTTCACGCACCATCCAGTCGGCGAAATGCGGGCGGGCCGGCGCATTGCCGCTGTCGCCCAGTTCCTGCTGGATGGCCCGGGCGCCTTCAAGCGCGCCCGGCATACCTTTAAGGGCCAGCTTGCGGCTGATTTCTTCGGACCGTAGCCAGCGGCCATCGTGCAATTTTGCGATGGCCTCGACCAACGGTGCGGCGTTGACGTCGAAACCATAGCCCAGCACGTGAATGGTCGCTCCGCCCCAGGTGCAGGACAATTCGACGCCATTGACCAGTTGCATCCCCAGCGCGGTCGCCGCACCGCGAGCCTCGTCGAGGCCCTCGAGGGTGTCATGATCGGTCAACGCCAGGACTCGCACGCCTTTCTCGAACGCACGCGCAACCAGTACTGCAGGCGCGAGAGCGCCATCGGAGGCCGTGCTATGGCAGTGCAAATCAACATTCACAGGACTTTTTTACCTCAAATCAGCTGGCGCTATCGCGCGCCCATATGTTTGTTATTATGCCGCCACATCCTGCTTCTGGCTGCCACTGTGAAACAATTCATCGATTTCATCCCGCTTCTGCTGTTCTTCATCGTCTTCAAACTCGATCCACGGGTCGTCGACATTGCCGGTCATGAGGTAACTGTAGGCGGTATTTACAGCGCCACCGCCATGCTGATCATCAGTTCCCTGGTGGTTTACGGCACGCTGTTCATCAAGCAGCGCAAGCTCGAGAAGAGCCAGTGGCTGACCCTCATCGCCTGCCTGGTCTTCGGCAGCCTGACCCTGGCGTTCCACAGCGAAACCTTCCTGAAATGGAAAGCCCCGGTGGTGAACTGGCTGTTCGCCCTGGCGTTCATTGGCAGCCACTTCATCGGTGAACAACTGCTGATCAAACGCATCATGGGCCACGCGCTGACCCTGCCGGAGCCGGTCTGGACCCGTCTGAACATCGCCTGGATCGGTTTTTTCCTGTTTTGCGGTGCCGCCAACCTGTTCGTCGCGTTCACCTTTCAGGACTACTGGGTTGACTTCAAAGTCTTCGGCAGCCTGGGCATGACGCTGCTGTTCCTGGTCGCCCAGGGCATTTACCTGTCCCGCCACCTGCACGACGCCGATACCACAACGCCAAAAACCGAGGACTGACATGCTTTACGCAATCATTGCCACAGACGTCGCCAACTCCCTGGAAGCCCGCCTGGCCGCACGGCCTGCACACCTTGAGCGCCTGCAAGTGCTCAAAGGTGAAGGTCGCATTGTTTTGGCCGGTCCACACCCGGCGGTCGACAGCAATGATCCGGGCGCTGCGGGTTTCACCGGCAGCCTGATCGTCGCTGAATTCGATTCCCTGAGCGCCGCCCAGGCCTGGGCCGACGCCGATCCGTATATCGCCGCAGGCGTCTACGCCAACGTTTCGGTCAAGCCGTTCAAGCAAGTCCTGCCGTAATATCCCTCCAGCGCGATGAACCTTATCGGTTCATCGCGCTCTCAACGCTCATTATTCTCGTTTACCGGCCGACAACCTGCCCAATACTCGTATTGGAATCAGGAGTGGCGATGCGCAAAGGTCCGTTGTGTCTGATGTTGGTGACGTTGTCGATTGTGGCCCCTGCCCACGGTGAAGAAAGCGCCGAGGGCGGTAATTCCACACCGCTGTCCCTGAGCGCCGGCAGCCAGATCACCGAGTTGCAACAGCGCTTGAAGGCAAGCGAACAGCAACGAGAAATACTGAGCAAACAACTGCAAAATACCGATGCCGAACGCGAAAGCGCTCAGCTGAGCCGGTTGCGCCAAGAGAATCAGCGCCTCAAGCTGCAGCTCAAGGAAGCCCAGGCCAGCAGCCCGCTGCCGCGTCTATTGACCGATCAGCAACAGTGGTTCGTCGTCGGCGCCGCAGTAGCGCTATTGGCGCTGCTCTGCGGTATCTTCGCCAGTGGTGCCACCAGAAAACGTAGGCAATGGCTAAATTGAGTGAGTCATGAGCGAGCTGTTATTAATTGATGATGACCAGGAGCTGTGTGAGCTCCTGAGCAGTTGGTTGAGCCAGGAAGGCTTCCAGGTCCGCGCCTGCCACGATGGTCAGAGCGCCCGTCGCGCACTGGCCGAAACGGCGCCGGCAGCCGTGGTACTGGACGTGATGCTGCCGGACGGCAGCGGCCTGGAACTGCTCAAGCAATTGCGCAGCGATCACCCGGACTTGCCGGTGCTGATGCTCTCTGCCCGCGGCGAGCCGCTGGACCGTATCCTTGGCCTGGAACTCGGCGCCGACGATTACCTGGCCAAACCGTGCGACCCACGGGAACTGACAGCCCGTCTGCGCGCCGTGTTGCGCCGCAGTCATCCGGCTGCAGTCTCCAGTCAGCTGGAACTGGGCGACCTGTGTTTCAGCCCGGTGCGCGGCGTGGTCAGCATCGATGAACAGGAATTCACCCTCACCGTCTCCGAAAGCCGCTTGCTCGAAGCCCTGCTCAAGCAACCCGGCGAGCCGCTGGACAAACAGGAACTGGCGCAAATCGCCCTCGGCCGCAAACTGACGCTGTACGACCGCAGCCTGGACATGCACGTCAGCAACCTGCGCAAAAAGATCGGCCCGCACCCCGACGGCCGCCCACGCATCGTGGCCCTGCGTAGCCGCGGCTATTACTACAGCCTATAAAGTCCACACGATCTGTTTTTGTAGCAGCTGTCGAGCCCCGGCGAGGCTGCGTTCGGCGAAAGTGTTGGATTTGTCAGGAAGGTCCAGATTCGTCTTTACCTAAGCTTTACGCTCCGCTGACTGCCGCTGACCTTGATCTCCGTAATCTGTACTCATCCGGAACGTACCGGGAACGAGACAAGGAGATTCACCATGCGCAAGACTCTTATCGCTCTGATGTTCGCTGCCGCCCTGCCAACCGTTGCCATGGCCATGCCTGAAGGTGCCGGCCCGATGGGTGGCCCGATGGACGGCTCACGCCATGGCGGTCAGATGCACGGCATGCACGGCAAAGGCCCGTACAGCCAGCTGGACCTGAGCCGCGAACAGCGCGAGCAGATCCGCAAAATCATGGGCGAGCAGATGCATGAGCGTCAGCAAGTGGTCGACAAGTACCTGGAAAAACTCTCGCCAGCCGACCAGAAAGCCATGAAAGATGAAATGGCGGCCAACCACAAGAAAGCTGAAGCCGACGTGCGCGCCCTGCTGAAACCGGATCAACAGAAGAAATTCGACGAGATCCAGAAAAAACAGGCTGAGCGTCGCGCCGAATGGGCCGAGTTCAAGGCCTGGAAAGCGCAACAGCCGCAAAAGGCGCAATAATGTTCTAGCGTCATATCACAGCCCAACGGTTAATCGCCGTTGGGCTTTCTTTGCTTGAGGATTTTCTGTGCGCTCATTGTTCTGGCGTATTCTGGCCAGCTTCTGGTTGGCCATCGCTCTGGTTGCAGGGCTTTCCATTCTGCTGGGGCACATGCTCAACCAGGACGCGTGGATTCTCAGTCGCCATCCCGGCCTCAATACTTTGCCCGAGCAGTGGACGCAAACCTACGAGTTACAGGGTGAAGACGCGGCCCAGGACATTCTGGAACAGCGCAAGCGCCAGTATCACATCGACGTTCAAGTGCTCAACGAGAGCGGTGACCCTGTGGTGCGCGGTACTTTCCCACGCAGGGCGGCGGCCTTCGAAGCGCGACAGAACAACGATGATCGCCGCCTGCCGTGGCGCCGATTGACTGCGGAATACACCAGCGAAAAAACCGGTGACACCTACCTGCTGATCTACCGAATTCCGCACCCGGAACTGGACGCCTGGCACCGCGAAAGCCTGCTCTGGCCGTTGAGTGCGCTGGGTATCGCGCTGGTGGTGCTGACCTTGTTCAGCCTGTTCGTGACGATGTCCATTACTCGCCCACTCAGCCGCTTACGCGGTGCCGTGCATGATCTGGGGCAAACCACCTACCAACAAAACAGCCTGGTAAAACTGGCCAACCGGCGCGATGAGTTCGGCGTGCTGGCCAACGACTTCAACCGCATGGGCGCGCGCCTGCAAAGTTTGATTGGCAGTCAGCGACAGTTGCTGCGGGATGTGTCCCATGAACTGCGTTCACCGCTTGCCCGGCTGCGCATCGCGCTGGCACTGGCTGAGCGGGCCAACCCTGAGGAACGGGAAAAACTCTGGCCGCGCCTCACTCGGGAGTGCGACCGACTGGAAGCACTGATCAGCGAAATCCTGGTTCTGGCGCGGGTCGATGCCGACAACGCCAGCGCTGAAGAGGTTGATCTCAATGCGCTGCTCAACACGCTGCAAAAGGATGCTCAATTGGGTTCGCCGGATCAGAACGTGCACCTTGAGGCCGAGCCGCAGCTGAACCTTAAAGGCTGGCCGACCATGATCGAGCGCGCCGTCGACAACCTGCTGCGCAATGCTCAGCGGTTCAACCCGGTAGGGCAAGCGATTGAAATGCAGGCGGTGCGTCAGGGTGAGCGGATTGTGGTCAGTGTGCGTGACCATGGACCGGGCGTAGAGGCTGCGCATTTGAGCCAGCTGGGTGAGCCGTTTTACCGGGCGCCGGGGCAGACGGCGGCTGGACATGGTTTGGGATTGGCGATTGCGCGCCGTGCGGCGGAGCGGCATGGCGGGAGTCTGGTGCTGGCCAATCACCCGGAGGGCGGGTTTATTGCCAGCCTCGAATTGCCATTGGTGCCGGGGGCGGTGGTACAGCTCTGAAATTCACCCCTCACCCCAGCCCTCTCCCCACAGGAGAGAGGGGGAAAGGGAGCAGATCGGGGGCGTTTCATATCCTGAGTTCAACCTGATTTTTCAGGTCGATGCAGCTCCAAGAACACCTCGATCAGTCCCCTCGCCCCTCTGGGGCGGTCCGACGTTTCGGGAGGGTGAGGGTGAGGGTGAGGGGTGGATCTCAATGATTCACCCCTCAATCAAGAACAACACGATTCAGGCCTGACCCGGCCAGGCGCTGACAAACTCAGCCAGATCAACCTTCTCCGCCACCCGCGGTTCCTTCTGCGGCGTACCCAGGTAAAGAAACGCAATCACCTCTTCCCCTTCAGCCAGGCCCAACCCCTTGGCCACATGCGCCGAATACGCCAGTTCACCCGTGCGCCACACCGCGCCAATCCCCTGCGCATAAGCCGCCAACAAAATCCCGTGAGCTGCACAGCCCGCTGCCAGCAGTTGTTCGGACTTCGGATACTTAACGTGATCCTGCAACCGCGCGATCACCACAACCACCAGCGGCGCGCGCAGCGGACCGTTACGCGCCTTGTCCAGCGCCGCCTCGGACACTTCACTGTCCTGCAGCTTCGCCGCTTCGGCCAGCAACTCGCCCATTTGCTCGCGTGCCGCGCCTTCAACTGTCAGAAAGCGCCAAGGCTGCAAGTGACCGTGGTCTGGCGCTCGCATCGCGGCGCCAAACAACACTTCGCGTTGTTCTGCGGTCGGTGCGGGTTCTATCAATCGTGGAACGGAAACACGGTTGAGCAAAGCGTCGAGAGCCTGCATCGGCCACCTCCTGAAAAAAATGTGAAGCTATTCTAGGGCCTGCCATCAATTATTGCCTGCGCCGCGTTGTTGCCTGGAAGCGGGCCAGGCAAGACGCAGTCCGCCGGGAATGGTCGTTCCCTTGCCAAGGACTGCAACGCAGCCTGGCCCGCTTCCAGGCACAACCCGAAGGGCCGGGCCTGCTGTTGTGCAGGGCTGCGTTGCTCGGAGCTTATTTGGAATGACCAAACTACGCTCCTCGCGCCTTGCCCTGCACAACAGCAGACCCGGCGCGGCACAGGCAATAATTGATGGCAGGCCCGGCAACCACCTCGGGAGTGCCGGTTTACATAGCAGGCCCCACAGGTAGAATGGCGCCCTTCCCTATTTCAGCCCGAGCGGACTTCATGGCGTTGCCGACCTTACGGACTATTGGTTTCATCATCGGCATCTTCCTGATCACACTGGCCATCTCCATGGTCGTGCCCATGGCCACGCTGGTGATTTTCGACCGCACCAGCGACCTGCCGTCGTTCCTCTGGGCGAGCATGATTACCTTTGTCGCCGGCCTCGCGCTGGTTATCCCCGGTCGCCCGGAACATGTACACCTGCGTCCGCGAGACATGTACCTGCTGACCGTCAGCAGCTGGCTGGTGGTGTGCATCTTCGCCGCGCTGCCGTTCCTGCTGACCCAGCACATCAGCTACACCGATTCGTTCTTCGAAAGCATGTCCGGCATCACCGCCACCGGTGCGACGGTGCTCACGGGCCTGGATAACATGTCTCCCGGCATCCTGATGTGGCGCTCATTGCTGCACTGGATCGGTGGCATCGGCTTTATCGGCATGGCGGTAGCGATTCTGCCACTGCTGCGCATCGGTGGCATGCGGCTGTTTCAGACCGAGTCGTCGGACCGTTCCGAAAAAGTCATGCCCCGTTCGCACATGGTGGCGCGTTTGATCGTTGCGGCCTACGTCGGCATCACCATTTTCGGCAGCCTGGCGTTCTGGTGGGCCGGGATGAGCCCGTTCGATGCGATCAACCACGCGATGTCAGCGATTTCCACCGGCGGTTTCTCAACGTCCGACCAGTCTCTGGCCAAGTGGCCGGAGCCTGCTGTGCATTGGGTCGCGGTCGTTATCATGATTCTTGGTGCCCTGCCGTTCACCCTGTATGTAGCGACCTTGCGCGGTAACCGCAAAGCACTGATCAAGGATGAACAGGTTCAGGGGCTGCTCGGCATGTTGCTGGTGACCTGGCTGGTGCTCGGCACCTGGTATTGGTGGACCACCCAGCTGCATTGGCTGGAAGCCCTGCGGCATGTGGCGCTGAACGTGACCTCGGTGGTCACGACCACAGGATTTGCGCTGGGGGACTACAGCCTCTGGGGCAATTTCTCGCTGATGCTGTTCTTTTATCTGGGCTTTATCGGCGGCTGTTCGGGCTCGACCGCTGGCGGGATCAAGATTTTCCGCTTCCAGGTCGCGTACATCCTGCTCAAGGCCAACCTTAACCAGTTGATTCACCCGCGCGCGGTGATCAAGCAGAAGTACAACGGTCACCGTCTCGACGAAGAAATCGTGCGTTCGATTCTGACCTTTTCGTTCTTCTTCGCCATCACCATCTGCGTCATCGCGCTGCTGTTGTCGCTGCTCGGTGTGGACTGGATGACCGCCCTCACCGGCGCGGCCGCCACGGTGTCCGGCGTCGGTCCGGGGCTGGGCGAGACGATTGGCCCGGCGGGCAACTTTGCCACTCTGCCGGACGCCGCCAAGTGGATTCTCTCGTTCGGCATGCTGCTGGGCCGACTCGAGATCATTACGGTGTTTGTTCTATGTATTCCGGCATTCTGGCGTCACTGACAGGCGCAAGCGTGCCCATCAGCCGCGCCCGGTACTCGCCGGGGGTGGCGTCGAACCAGCGGCGGAAAGCGCGGAAGAAGTTGCTCGGATCGGCGAACCCCAGCAGGTAGGCAATTTCCAGCAGGGTCATGGTCGGCTGCGCCAGGTACTGCTCTGCCAGTTCACGTCGGGTGTCGTCCAATAACGTCTGAAAACTCGTACCCTCTTCCTGCAAGCGTCGCTGCAAGGTGCGTTGCGACAAGTGCAACGTCTGCGCCACGGTATCGCGCTTGGGCTCGCCCTGGGGCAGCAAACGGCACAGCACCTGCCGCGCCTTGTGGGTCACGCGACTCTCGGAAAACCGCGCCAGGTATTCACCGGCAAACCGGTCATGCAATAGCGCCATCGCCTCATTCGCGGTCGGCAGCGGTGCCTCCATGTCCGCGCGTTCGAAGATCAAGGCGTCATACGGCGCGTTGAACACCAAAGGCGCATGGAAGGCTTGTTTATAGGGTTCGAGATCGACCGGCTGATCGCCCTGCACCAGCACCTTGCGCGGTTGCAGGGTGCGCCCGGTCAACCAGCCACACAGCGCCAGGGCACAAGCCAGTGACGCTTCGGCGCTCTGCCGGGTCGGTGGCAGGTGGTCGCCGTGGACCGTCAGAATCAGCGCGTAGCCTTCTTCCAACAATCGGAAACTCAGGTCGGCACTTTCCGCAATGATCCGCTGATAGCGCACCAGCCGTTGAAAGCCTTCGGCCAGGGTCTGGCTGGACATCAACGCGTAGCCCGCCACATGGAAGGAAGCCGGTCGCACCACCTTGCCCATGTTCAAGCCGATCGCCGGATTGCCGGACAGCTCAACCGCGCGCTGCCACAGACGTGTCATGGAATCTTGCGGGAAGCGCGCGTCCGGATCATCCAGTGCCGCGTAGTCGAGCCCCAGCTGCTTGAACAGAACCCGGCAATCCAGGCCGTCCATCTCCAGTGCTTTGACAATCCCCATCGCCCAGCTTGCAGAAGTCGTTCGTTCGCTCATGTCGTCCACTTACATGATGAGCCGCATGCTACGGCTAATTTCCGAAGGATACTAAAGTGGCGCCCATTGTCACTGGCTGATACCAATGATCACTCTAGACTCAAATAAGCTACCCGCAGAACATCTTGCAGTCAGAACAATAACCACAGAGATCGCAGTCGTGGAAAACATCAAACGTTTCAACAGCTTCGCTGAGTTCTACCCGTATTACCTCAGCGAACACAGCAACAGCACCTGCCGACGACTGCACTTTATCGGCACGACGCTGGTTATTTTCATCCTGGCCCTGACCATCGGCAAAGGCGCCTGGCTGCTGTTATGGGCCCTTCCTCTGGCGGGTTACAGCTTCGCCTGGGCCGGGCATTTCTTCTTCGAGAAGAACCGTCCCGCGACCTTTCAACATCCGTTTTACAGCCTGCTCGGCGATTTCGTGATGTACCGAGACATGATTCTGGGTCGCGTGCCGTTCTAGGCCCGATGGGCCACAAAAGCGTCCTGCGCGGCCAGTGCGGCATTGGATCCAGGTTCTACACTCAAAAAATCCCTTTCGATAAGAACAAGAGGATAGCCGATGAATGCCAGCGCCCGTTTCACCCACATGCAGGACGGCACGCAGGAAGACTGGGCGATCATCGCCGCAGATTTCAGTGCCTATGCGAGGCAACTGCCGACACGGATTGTGGCGCACCTGAAATTACTGGAGGGTGATTTTGGCGGCTTCCCGGTGGATCGCCTGACCCATTCCCTGCAAACCGCCAGTCGTGCCTGGCGCGATGGCCGCGATGAAGAATTTGTGGTCTGCGCGCTGCTTCACGACATCGGCGACACCTTGGGTTCCTACAACCATCCGGACATCGCTGCGGCAATCCTCAAGCCGTTCGTCAGCGCCGAGAACCTGTGGATGGTCGAGAAGCACGGGATTTTCCAGGGGTATTACTTCTTCCATCATCTAGGGATGGACCGGCATCTGCGCGAGCAATTCAGCGGGCATCCGCAGTATCAGGCGACCATTGAGTTTTGCGCCAAATACGATGCGGCGGCGTTTGATCCGGCGTATGACACCCTGCCGCTGAGCTTCTTTGAACCGATGATGGAGCGATTGTTTGCTCAGCCCAAGCATTCAATTTACAAGGCGGCGATGGAAGAACATTCGCCAGCCTGAAAACTGCAGGGAACTGCTGCTCGCGAAGAGACCCGCCCCAGCACCTTGTTCTTAAGCCGGTTCTGCGATTTTGACGGCCTTCAACTCGGCCTCCCGCGCCTGGGCATCCGCCAATCGATACAACTCGATCGAGCCATCCCAATGCTCGATCAGCGCGGTGCACGACTCCACCCAATCCCCGCAATTGAGGTAATCCACCCCGCCGACCTTGCGTATCTCGGCATGGTGAATGTGCCCGCACACCACGCCGTGCAACTCGCGTTTGACGCATTCGTGAGCGATGGCTTCTTCGAAATCGCTGATGAAGCTGACCGCGGTTTTGACCTTGTGCTTGAGGTACGCCGACAGCGACCAGTAACCGTAGCCATAGCGTGCGCGCCAATGGTTGAGCCAACGGTTGAGGGTCAGGGTGAATTCGTAGGCCGAGTCGCCGAGAAAGGCCAGCCAGCGGTGATACCGGGTGATCACATCAAACTGATCGCCGTGGATCACCAACAGATGCCGGCCATCGGCGGTCACGTGCACCGCCTCGTCCACTAATTGGATATTGCCCAGAATCAGCTTCGAGTAGCGGCGCAGGAATTCGTCGTGGTTGCCGGTGACGTAGATCACCTCGGTACCGCGCTTGCTCATGGTCAGCAAGCGGCGGATCACGTTCGTGTGCGCCTGAGGCCAGTACATGCCACTGCGCAGCTTCCAGCCATCGATGATGTCGCCGACCAGGTAGACCTTGTCCGCGTGATAACCCTTGAGAAACTGCGACAGGTGTTCGGCCTGGCAATCCCGGGTGCCCAGATGCACGTCGGAAATCCACAAGGTCCGCACACGTTGCTTACGACTGGGTTTGGCGAGCTCGGCGCTGGTCATGGGCAACCCTCTGGATAAGTTTTTGCAAGCTTGCGCCGGTCGGGTTAATTGCCCATGACAGTGGCGAGTCAGTCCTGTGACAGCGCCCCACGATTGCCCACGGTGTAAACTGGCAACCTTGCCCGGGAGACCTGCGATGAGACCGATCCTCACGCTACGCCAATACACGCATGACCTGATCGTCCATAGCCACGACCACGCGCAGCTGGTGTTCGGGCTGTCGGGTGCGCTGGATTTCGAGGTCGACGGGCATGGCAGTCAGGTGGTCCAGCAGAGTTTCGTGGTGGTGCCGTCCGGTTTCCATCACGCCTGCGGTAGCGCCAATGGCAGCCGTTGCCTGGTGCTGGATGTGCCCAGCGACCAATGGGTTGCTCAGTCCCTGGGTGATCACGCCGAGGCCAGCCGTCGTTTGCTCGACAACGCCGGTCGCCTGCCGCTGGATGCCGGTCAAAGCCAATTGGTCAGTTGGTTGGCGGGCAGTCAGGTCAGCGATCCATTGATCGCGCAACAAGGCGCGGTGTTGCTGCTGGCCAGCCTCAACAACGCCAAACCCGAGATCGTCGGCGGTCGGCGCCTGCCTTATGCGGCGCTGAATGCGCACATCGATCAGTACGCAGCCTATCCACTTCAAGTCGCCGATCTGGCGCGCGTCGCTGGTCTGTCCAGCGCTCGGCTGCATGCACGGTTCGTTGCTGAATGCGGGCAGACGCCGATGGATTACATCCGCAGTCGACGGCTCCATATCGCTGTGGGACTGCTGCGGGATTCGCCATTGCCCATTGGCGAGGTAGCCAGTCGAGTGGGTTACAGTTCGCAGAGTGCATTTGCTGCAGCGGTGTTGCGGGAGTTTGGCGCATCGCCTGGCAAGTTGCGCCGAGAGGGTGGCGACAAAGAACGATAGTCTGGCGACAGACGTAGCTGGCGTTAGCACGATTAAATGTAGCAGCTGGCGAAGCCTGCGTCCGGCTGCGAAGCAGCCGTAAAACTGTATGCACGGTGCATCAGAAAGACCGCGGTGCCTGATATTACGACTGCTTCGCAGCCGGACGCAGGCTTCGCCAGCTGCTACAGGGGACGGCGTTGTCTCCGGCTTGGTTTTATACGTTTCTCAAGGATTGCAATGACTCCCCGTACCGCCCTTGGCGCCCTGCATATCGGCGCACTGATGTTCGGCCTGACCGGTGTGTTCGGCAAACTCGCTGCGGCTTCCCCCGCCATTATCGTTTTTGGTCGTGCCGCGTTCGCTGTGCTGGCGTTGGCCGTGTTTGCGCGGTTCGCCAGCACTACTCGCTGGCAGAAACTCGAGGCTGTGGACTGGCGCCGACTGTTGCTCAGCGGCTTGTTGCTGGCCGGACACTGGGTGAGTTTTTTCATTGCAGTGAAGGTCGCGGGCGTGGCAATCGCGACCCTGGGTTTCGCCAGCTTCCCGGCGTTTACCGTGATCCTTGAAGGGTTGATCTTCCGCGAGCGGATTCGCGCCAACGAAATCCTGCTGGTGGTGCTGGTCAGTGTCGGGCTGGTGCTGGTCACCCCTGACTTCGATCTGGCCAGCGGCGCCACCACTGGCCTGCTGTGGGCGGTGGGCTCAGGTTTGCTGTTCTCTCTGCTATCGCTGACCAACCGTGCCAGCTCCGGGCGAATCCCGGCGGTGCAGGCTGCGCTGTGTCAGAACGTGGTGGTCGCGTTGTGCCTGTTGCCGATTGCGGCACCGCAGTTGAGTGAAGTGCGCGCCATCGACTGGTTGTGGATCGGTCTGCTCGGGGTGTTCTGCACCGGCGTCGCTCACAGTCTGTTTGTCGCCAGCCTGGCAGTGATCAAGGCGCGGACCGCGGCCGTGGTGTTCGCCCTTGAGCCGGTTTACGGCATCACCATGGCCTGGCTGCTGTTTGATGAAAACCCGACGCTGCGCATGCTGCTCGGTGGCGCGTTGATCATCGTGGCGATCGTGGTCTCCAGCCGACTCTCGGGCGGCTCAAGCAAGAAGACCGTTGCGGCAGAAGCCGCCTCTCACTGAGTGCGGTCGTTGTGCCCCAGGTCGCGGTCCGGATCAATTTGATCGCGGACCCGCTGCTTCAGCACCTTGGCCTCCGGGAAACCGCCATCAGCCTTGCGCTCCCAGATCTGAACGTCGTCACAGAAAATGTGAAACACCCCACCGGTGCCGGGCACCAACGACACTTTGCCCAGGTCGTCGCCGAAGGTGCTGAGCAGTTCCTGGGCCAGCCAGGCAGCACGCAACAGCCACTGGCATTGCGTGCAATACGTGATGATGATTTCCGGTTTGCGTGCAGTCATGATCGGCGAAACTCCTGAGCCAGAGGGCGCCGCTATGATAGCCCGGCGAGCAGGTTCCGGGCGGTCTGCTTCAGCGGCTCGTTACCTTCCTTGAGCAACTCGTTGAGCAGTTCGATGGCGCTGTCCACATCGCCATCATCAATGCAGGTCTGGGCTTGCTCCAGTTTGTCGGCGCTGCTCGGCTCGGCCGGTTCCAGGTTCAGCGGTTCCAGTTCCAGCGACTGGCCGGGATCGCTGAACTCGTTGAGAAAGGTGTCATCCAGAGACGGCGAATCAGGCTCGGCGACCCATTCAAGTTCGGGCTCGTCCAGCGTCGGGTCGTCGGGTATTTCAAACACCTCAGGCAAGACGTGCAGGTTCGAGACAAACGGCGGCTCGACCGGCGCGGATTCGCTCGATGTCTTCGCGGCGGACGGCGAGTCCTCAAAAGGGCTGATCAAATCCCAACTCGAATCCATCGACAGGTCATCCAGGTTCAACTGGAATTCATCCTTGGGCGCTGTTTCGGGTATCGCAGCCTTGGGGGGAGTGATTGGCGCTGCGACGGTCAACGCTACCGCACTGCTCAATTTCGGGTGTCGGGCGCGAATATTCTTAAGTTCTTGCAGGTCGTATCCGGCGTCACGCAGGTTGTTTTCCTGTGTTTCATAGGCGGCTACGTCACCCTGTTTACCCAAGACTTCCAACAGCTGAACGGCCAGATCCGTACGCTGTGGCTCTTTGATCAGCGCCTCTCGCAACAAACCGGCCGCTTCGGAAAAACGGCCATAGGCCAGATAGATTCCAACCCCTTCGAGCACATCGCCGGCGGGCGTCTCACCACCCGGTTCAGTTGCCGGTTGCAACGCTAACGATCGGGCAACCGGTTCTGCCGTGCGATTGAGCACCGGTTCATGCCGTGACGGCAAAACAGGTAAAGCGTCGGGCAATGCCTGAACCCGTTGTCGTTGACGCCGAACGAACAACCCCAGCAACACCAGAGCCACCACCGCCAGCAACCCCAGAATAAGCCCCCAGTGGGTGGCCTCAGGATCTTCAACAACAACCGGCGCGGGAGCCTCAACGGAGGGTGCAACCGGCTCCACCGCAGAGGTCTTGATTTCCGCCAATTGGGTTTGTAGTTCAGTCACCTGCTTTTTCTGACCGGCGACCTGCTCCTCCTGGGCCTGGAGCTTCGCAGTCAAATCATTGATGGTTGCTTGCAGCTGCTGGTTTTGCAGCACGCTGGCGGCCAGTTGCTCGGCGACGGGGTCACTCTCAGGCGCGGCGGCAGGTTGATCAACGCGAGGAACAGGGGGCTTTTTGCCCTTCGCCGCAGGTGGCTTTGCAACGGCCGGCTCAACCGTCGGGAACCCGGAGGACTGAACGTCGGTCAACGGTTCGTCAGTGACGGGAACGATCCCCGGCGAACCCGGCGGATCGATCAGCACCGTGTACTCGCGCAGAACGCGCCCGTTGGGCTGATTGAGCTGCACCAGGAAATTCAGGAAAGGTTCATTGACCGGTTTGCTGGAGCTCACCCGGATCAGGCTGCGGTTGCCGCGCAGGATCGGGGTGAATTTCAGATTATTGAGAAAGAACACCCGATCGACTCCAGCGCGGCTGAACTCGTCCGCTGTCGCCAGGCTGACCGAGAGCTCACCCTCCTCCAGACCTGCGGCATCTTCCAGTGCGATATCGGCGCGCAACGGCTGATTCAGCGCCGAATGCAGGGTGATATCACCCAGGCCCAACGCGGGCGCCAATGCCGAGTAAGTGACGGCACCACCGACCAGAAGCAGCCTGGCGCAACACCGTAAAGCCATGTGCCAACTCTCGAGCATGAGCATCCCTTAGATAACCAGAACCATCTTGTACGCGTTCGCACCTCCGGTACGAACACGATATTGCTAAGTAGTTCTTTATAGTCTGCCCAACGGGGTCTCTCAAAAATCCAGCGTGCGGTTTTACCTCAAGACTTTTCGAGGTTGGCCAGAATGTGCCCGTGGACACGCATGCAGATCTTCAAGTCCGCCTCATCGACGCCTTCGAACAACTCGTGGCGCAGTTGGGTGGCAATGGTTTCAATTTGTTCGATCAAGGGAAGGGCCGGGGCACAGAGGACGATTTTCTTCGCCCGGCGGTCTTCCAGCACCGATTGACGTTGCACCAGTCCCTGGCTTTCGAGGCTGTCGAGCAGTCGCGCCAGGGTCGGCCCTTCAACGCCGACGCTCTGCGCCAGTTCACGTTGGGTCGGGGCATCCTCAAAACGCGCCAGGTGCAGCAGCACCAGCCAGCGCGCCTGGGACAGCCCCAGGCCAGCCAGACGGCGGTCCAGTTCGGCACGCCAGCCGCGCGACATCTGGGCCAGTTGCATGCCAAAGCGGTGTTGGTCGGTTAACGGCATAAAACACTCATGATTAGACTGAAATAAAGAAAAACTAATTATTAGTCAGCTAAGCATGACCCTTCGCCAGAGGCAAGGCTTGCTCTGTACTGAATCGTTACATCTATGTGGCAGGTCACCTAAATCTCGAATTCGGATTGCAGCGCCGCCCGAACACAGTACAAAACCCCTTCCGGAACCTTCCCGGTGAACAGTGCAGCAATCTCCGACACGGGCGGCAACTCGCCCTCGCCGTCGAGGAACGCGTCCTGGATTTCGCCCATTAACTCTTCGGGCAGATCCAGCGCTTGCTCCAGCGACAACTGCTGCTTGCCAATCGCTTCGGCGAGCAGCGTGTAGACGTTCTTTTCCGAGCATTGCAGCTGACCGGCGATCTGCAACGGTGTCATGCCGGCGCGGGCCAGGGTGATCAGTTCGTGGCGCAGGTCGGCCACCACTTTCGGCGCCTCGACTTGCCCGCCGAGGACTTCGAGGAAGGCCTCGCCGTAACGCTCCAGCTTGCGCGCGCCAACGCCGCTGACCGTGGCCATTTCCGACAGCGAGGTCGGTTGGCTGCGGAGCATTTCCAGCAGTGTCGAGTCGGGGAAGATGACGTACGGCGGCACGCCATGCTCCTCGGCGAGCTTGCGGCGCAGGGCGCGCAGGGCTTCCCACTGTTCGCGCTCTTCGCCGCGAACCAGTTGGCTCGCCTGGCTCTTGCTGCTCTTGGCCGTGGTTTGCGGCTTGAGGTCGCGACGCAGCTCCAGGGTCACTTCGCCCTTGAGCAGCGGTCGACAGGTGTCACTCAGGCGCAGGCCGCCGTAGCCTTCGAGGTCGATGTCCGCCAGACCGCGGGCCACCAGTTGTCGGAACAAGGAGCGCCATTCGCTCTCGCCCATTGCTTTGCCAACGCCATACACCGACAGGTGTTGATGGCCGAAGCTGCGAACCTTTTCGTTGTCCTTGCCCAGCAATACATCGACCAAATGCCCCACGCCGTAGCGCTGGCCGGTGCGATAGATCGCCGAAAGCGCCTGACGGGCCGGCTCGGTGGCGTCCCAAGTCTGCACGCCGTCGACGCAGTTGTCGCAATGGCCGCACGGCTCGGGCATGTCTTCGTCGAAATAGGCCAGCAGCGTCTGGCGACGGCAGCGGGTTTCTTCGCAGAGCGAGAGCATGGCATCGAGCTTGTGCTGCTCCAGACGTTTGTGACGCTCGTCGCCCTCGGAGTTCTGCAGCATCTGCTTGAGCATCACCACGTCTTGCAGGCCGTAAGCCATCCAGGCGTCTGCCGGCAGACCGTCTCGACCGCCGCGACCGGTTTCCTGGTAGTACGCCTCAAGGGATTTTGGCAAATCGAGGTGAGCGACAAAGCGCACGTTGGGCTTGTCGATGCCCATGCCGAACGCCACGGTGGCAACCATGATCAGGCCTTCCTCATTGAGGAAGCGCTTCTGATGGTGAGCCCGGGTATCGTTGGGCAGACCGGCGTGGTACGGCAGCGCCGGGAAGCCTTGCTCGCTGAGAAACACCGCCACTTCGTCGACTTTCTTGCGCGACAGGCAATAGACGATGCCGGCATCGCTGCGCCGTTCGGCGAGGAACGCCAGCAGCTGCTTGCGCGGCTGCTCTTTGGGCACGATGCGATAGAAGATGTTGGGGCGGTCGAAACTCGACAGGAAACGCTCGGCATCCTGAAGATGAAGGCGGTCGACGATTTCTTCCCGGGTACGCTTGTCGGCGGTCGCGGTCAGGGCGATGCGCGGGACGTTGGGGAACAATTCCGCCAACTGGCCCAATTGCAGATATTCGCGGCGGAAGTCGTGGCCCCATTGGGACACGCAGTGGGCTTCGTCGATGGCGAACAGGGAAATTTCAAGACTTTGCAGGAAGGCCAGCATCCGTGGCTGAACCAGACGCTCGGGCGCGAGATAAAGCATTTTCACTTCACCTCGCTTGATCCGTGCCGCCAGATCACGCTGCTGCTCGGCGCTGAGCGTGGAGTTCAATGCCGCCGCGGCGACGCCCAGCTCTTCGAGGGTGGCGACCTGGTCGTCCATCAGGGCGATCAGCGGCGACACCACCACCGCCAGGCCTTCGCGCAACAGCGCCGGCACCTGGAAACACAAGGACTTGCCGCCACCGGTAGGCATCAGCACCAGGGCGTCGCCGCCACTGGCCACGCGCTCAATGATTGCACCCTGACGGCCACGGAAACTGTCGTAGCCGAAGATGTCCTTGAGGACGCGTTGAGCCTGTTCGAGCATAGAAACTCCAAAAATCACAAAAACATCCCTGCAAGGCTGGTTCAGAACCACGAAGGCTGCACCGACAAATCGTAAGTGCGCATTGCATGACGCTTCACATTTCAGCCGCGACGCCGGCAGGGCATCACAAAACGCGCGAGTATACCCGACCCCTCCGCTGCAAAGGGTGCCGCTGATAAGACACACGAATGCCAATGCAACAAAGAACCCTGTAGGAGTGAGCCTGCTCGCGATGGCGGCGTTACATTCAAAATCAGTGCTGACTGGCCCACCGCTATCGCGAGCAGGCTCACTCCTACAGGGATTGCGGTGTTTCCTGTTCTTGCGAGGGCTGCAAAAATGCCGCGCGGCTGGCCCAAGCGCTCAAGAAGGCCTAGAATTCCCGCATCTGTTTAATTCCCAAGGTAGCCCTTTAATGTCCTTCGCTGAGCAACTAACCCGTTTGCAAGTCTTCCTCGACGCCGACGAACTGCATGACGAGGCGCTGGACTACGTGGCCGCCCACGGCTACCTCACTGCGCTGTCGATCTGTTCCGAAACCGTTCCCGACCGTGAATGGATCGACGCCCTCTTCGCCGAAGAACCGCATTACGCCGACGACACCGAGCGTGAAGCGATCGAATCCACCCTGCTGGCCCTCAAGGCTCACATCGCTCGCCAATTGGCATCCGATGAAGAGTTCGAGCTGCCTTGCGACCTGGACCTGGGCGAAGAGCCGGATGACTCCGACCTGCGCGGCTGGTGCATCGGCTTCATGGAAGGCGTGTTCCTGCGCGAAGCGGCCTGGTTCGAAACCGCCGAAGACGAAGTCAGCGAAATGCTGCTGCCGATCATGGTCGGTTCGGGTCTGTTCGACGAACAGCCTGAGTTCGAAGACATCGCCAAAGACGCCAACCTGATGGACGACATGATCGTACAGATCCCGGAAGCCCTGACCGCGCTGTACCTGCTGTGCCAGGCGCCAGACGAAAAACCGGCGATCCTCAAGCCTCGTCACCACTAAGGTTTTGCCTATGGACAACCCCATAGGCAACCGCTCCCTGATGTTGCGTTACGTGCTGCTGGCCATCGGCTGGCTGAGCGTAGCGCTGGGGGTGATCGGGATTTTCCTGCCGGTGTTGCCCACCACGCCCTTCCTGCTGCTGGCGGCCGCCTGCTTCGCCCGCAGTTCGCCGCGTTTCTATCATTGGCTGGTTGAACATCCGCGGCTTGGGCCATGGGTTCGCGACTACCTGAGCGGCAACGGCATCCCGCTCAAGGGCAAGGTCTACGCCATCGGCCTGATGTGGGCGAGCATCCTGCTTTCCTGCTACCTGGTGCCCCTGCCGTGGGCGCGGGGGTTCATGCTGACCAGCGCCGTCCTGGTGACCTTCTACATCCTCAAACAGAAAACCCTGCGCAAATCCTGAAAACACCACAATCTCCGTAGCAGCTGGCGAAGCCTGCGTTCGGTTCGGTCCGCATATCAGCCCGACGATTTGTCCTGCCTCGCTGAAAACACCGCCTAGACTTCAGGCATCTGCACCCGAGCGGCCAGACATGTCCCGCAGTCCGCGTCGTCCAGGATGGTCAACGCTCCGACTTCGGCTCGGCGGATGGCTGTTGCTGATCACTTTTCTGTTGGCCGGGCTGGGCAGTGTCGGGGCCAACTGGAGTTTTACGCAGATCCTGCAAACCGCCGAAGATCGCTACGGCACCCTCGGCCCGGGACGGGGAAGGATCGAGGCCTGGGGGCAGATGCTGCAAAGCGAAGTCAATGCCCCCGAGCGCGAGCAACTGAACGCGGTCAATCGCTTCTTCAATCAGCAACTGAGCTTTCTGGACGACACCCGCATCTGGCACCAGACCGATTACTGGGCCACGCCCGTCGAATCCCTGATCAAGGGTTCCGCTGATTGCGAGGACTACGCACTGGCGAAATATTTCAGCCTGCGCTACCTGGGAATTCCCAGCGAAAAACTACGCATCACCTACGTGAAAGCCCTGACCCAGAACCAGGCGCACATGGTGCTGACGTACTACAACAGTCCCACGGCCGATCCGCTGGTGCTGGACAACTTGATCGGCGAGGTCCGCCCCGCCTCCCAACGCAAAGACTTGCTGCCGGTGTACGCCTTCAACGCAGAAGGTCTGTACTTGCCGGGAGCCAATGGCGGCAAACGCAGCAGCGACTCGAAAAAACTGTCGCGCTGGCAGGACGTACTAAAAAAGATGCAGGCCGAAGGGTTCGCCGTGGGCGACGGCTAGCCACCTGAGCAAGGAGCGATTTATGTCACTGCGTAAACAGTTGTTTCTCGCCATCTGCCTGTTCTTGCTGGTGGCGTTCAGCGGCAGTTTTTTTGTCAGCCTGGAAAGCTCTCGCGACCAGATGCTCGGCCAGTTGCGCTCCCACGCCCAGGACGCCGCCACCGCGTTGGGTTTGTCGTTGACGGCACAAATCGATGACCCGGCCATGATCGAATTGATGGTCAGCTCGATTTTCGACAGCGGTTACTTCAGCAGCATTCGAATCATTAACATCGAGGATGCGCAGGTGCTGGTGGAGCGCAGTGCGCCGGGGCAAATCGAGGGCGTTCCCACCTGGTTTGTGAACCTGGTCAACCTGCACCCGCCCGGTGGCGAAGCGCTGATCATGCGCGGCTGGGTCCAGGCGGCACGGGTCGAAGTGTTGAGCAATCCGCAGTTCGCCCTGGCCAAACTCTGGGACAGCACCCTCGGCAGCCTGATCTGGTTGCTGGTGTGCGGCCTGCTCAGTGCGGTGTTTGGTGGCTGGTTGCTGCGCCGGCAATTTCGTCCACTCGACACCATGGTCAAACAGGCCGAAGCCATCAGCAAACGCGAGTTCCTCAGCCTGCCGAAACTGCCGCGCACACCGGAGTTGAAACGCGTGGTATTGGCCATGAACCAGATGGTCGAGAAGCTCAAGACGCTGTTCGCCGAAGAGGTCGCGCGCAGTGAAAAACTGCGGGCCGAGTCCTATCAGGACAGCCTTACCGGCCTGGCCAATCGACGCTTGCTGGATGAAGAATTGGCCGACGAGTTGCTGGTCTCCGAGCAGAGCAGCGACGGCCATTTGCTGATGCTGCGAATCAACGATCTGGTCGGTCTCAACCAACGCTTGGGTGGCCAGCGCACCGATGCGCTGATCAGCGCCGTCGGTGAATTACTCAAGCGCCTGACCCAGCCACCGGAACGTCGCACCTGGCTAGCCGCGCGCAATCGCGGCGGTGAATTCAGCCTGCTGACGCCAGGCCTGGACAGCGCCGACGCCGCACGCCTGGCCAGCGAAATCAGCGCCACCCTGGAAAACCTGCGCCTGACCGGCGCCAGCGACTCCATGCCGGTGGCGCATTTGGGGATCGCCCCTTACCACCCCGGTGAGCCCGCCAGTGACGTGCTGACGCGACTGGATCAGGCGTTGACCGAAGCCCGGCAACATCCAGAGCGCCCGTGGGTCCACTTGGCCGATGCCATCACCGCGCCGACCCCGTCCCAAAACGACTGGCAAACCTGGATCGACGACGCCTTGAACCAAGGCAAGATGCAGTTGTATTTCCAGCCAGTGGTGCAATGCGCCGACACCAGTCAGGTACTGCATCACAAAGTCCTCGCGCGCCTGCTCGACCCGCAGGGCGAGGCCATTGCGGCCGGGCACTTCCTGCCGTGGATCGAGCGACTCGGCTGGTCGGCGAGGTTCGACCTGGCCATGCTCGAAGCCACCCTCGACTACCTCATCATCAATCGTTGGCCGCTGGCGTTAAGCCTGTCCGGCAGCACCCTGCGCGATCCAGCGCAGCTGCAACACATCCTCGACATGCTCGAATCGCTGCCCGAACTCGCGCCGCTGCTGATTCTGGAAATCGACGAACGCCAACTGCCCCCTCAGGAAGAACTGCAACGCCTGAGCCACAGCCTGCTCAACACCGGTTACCGCATCGGCCTGCAGCATTTCGGCGGCAGCTTCGGCCAGATCGGCAACCTGGCTCAACTGGGGCTGGCTTACTTGAAAATCGATGGGGCGTACATCCGTCACATTGATGAGCAGAGTGATAAACGGCTATTTATCGAAGCGATATTTCGGGCGACCAACAGCATTGATTTGCCGTTGATTGCGGAGATGGTGGAGACCAAAGGGGAGCTGGAGGTGATCCGGGAGTTGGGATTGTTTGGGGTGATGGGGCGGTTGATTGGGCCGCCGGAGCCGATGTGAGGGGTTCGACCGTTCGTCGTAAACGTGGGTTTACCTGTCAGATATGACAGTAGGCAAACACTCACGCCGACTATCTAATTCATCCCTATCGGTGCCTCCCATTCGAGAAGCCGGGCGCCTCTATGGAAGGTACGTACTCATGAACAACCCTGTGACAAACGCTGCCACCGCGTCCAGTGGACAAGTCGTTGTATTTCCGCCCGATCGCGGCATCGGCGTTCTGGCAGTCGTCCCTCCCTACCAAAAGGATAAGGACAGGATAAGGGGACGGATCTATTTAATATTGAGCGTTTAAAAAGATCGCAGCCTGCGACAGTTCATACAGCGGATTGCATTTGATCCTGCTGGAGTTGCCGGGGGCTGTGATCTTTTGCTTTTAAACTATGGCGTTTAAAAACACTTCCGGACACGCCTCCCAGGCTACACATCCTTGCGCCATTGCCTACAGCTACGCCAGAATCCGCCGGCTTGTGCGCCTTGGGGGTGGGTTCTATTGTGGTCCGGTCGCTGACGAATCAGCGATCGGGTTTGGTAGCCCGGCTTAGACTTGGCGCATAGCGTCACCCGATACAGGCCCTTCCGGGGCTGTGTATTTATGGTGGTCATGCGCAGGGCGTCTTCGGGCGCGCCGGTTTTCCAAGTCACCGGTCTACCAACCTTCGTATGGCCACCACCCCTTCGTTTGGTAGCGAAAGATGATGGCTCCTTTTCTATGATTTGGAGATTCATCCATGTTCAAACCCACACCCAACCCGCCCGAAACCGCCCCCACCTCCCCCTACGAATCCCTCGATTCGAAAAAACTCCACGAAGCCGCTGACCGCGCGCTCGACCACTACCTCTGCCCGCCCGGCTCCACGCCGCCCCCACGTAAAACCCGCGGGATGTATGCCGTGACCGCGGACACAAAAAACGAGGAACTGTTGACCGATGCCTGCGAAACTCTCGCTTCGGCAAAGACCATCGCCCAGGACTTCGCCGGCCAGTTGCCGGGGCCGCAGCGCCGGACGGTGTTGGGGATTGCGCAGTTGATCATGCTCGGGGAACTGGCGGTGAATCGGGTGCTGGATAATCTGGAGTTGCCGGGCTGACCGAGGCCTGAGGAACACTTACTGATTGATTCGGTGTCCATTCTGGCCCTTCGCGAGCAAGCCCGCCCACATTGGATCGTTGTCGAACACAAAATCTGTGATCCCAGAGGATCAACTGTGGGAGCGGGCTTGCTCGCAAAGGCTGACTCACCGACGACACATCTCTTCAGACAGAAAAAACCCGCCGCACCGTTTGATCGGGCGGCGGGTTTTGTCGTTTCAGGCTCGAATCAAAAGCCGATCACACCGTATCAACCTTCAACGAATGATCATTCAACATCCCATTGATGATCGTCGCCGTATCGTGCCCACCGGCAATCACCCCACCCGCCCCCGGCGTTACGCCGTAGTGGCTGGCCAGATTCACACCCGCCAGATCGATAGTCTGGTTCGGCGCAGCGCCAGCCATGGCGGTGACGTCGATGCTGGTGACCAGTGAGTCGCCGCTGCCGGTGACTTTGAAGTGCAGGTAGTCATCCAGCGACGCAGCAGTGCTGTTTTCCCCTTGCAGCAGTTGCGACAGGTCGAGTTTGTCGATGCCCGGCGTGAAGTCGGTGACCACGTCGTGGCCGCTGTTGCCTTTGAGCCACTGGAAGGTGTCGGCACCGCTGCCGCCGGTGAGGCTGTTGTTGCCCAGGCCGCCAATGAGGAAGTCGTCGCCGCCCCCACCGTTGAGCATGTCGTTACCCAGGCCGCCGTTGATGATGTTGCTGTGGTTGTCGCCGGTGAGGCTGTCGTTGAAGTTCGAGCCGGTCAGGTTTTCGATCGCCGTCAGGGTGTCGGTCCCGGCGCCCGCCGTGTTCTGCGCACCGAGTACGCCCAGATTGACCGTGACGCCGGCCGTGGCGTGGGCATAACTCGCGGTGTCGACGCCGGTGCCGCCGTCGAGCAGGTCGTTGCCCGCGCCGCTGTAAAGCAAGTCATTGCCGGCGCCACCGTGCATTTCGTTGTTGCCGGAACCGGCGGTGAGCACGTCGTTGCCGTCGCCGGCATTGATCACGTTGTTACCGTCGCCCGCCACCAGTACATCATCGCCTGCCGTGCCGGTGAGGGTGTGGCCGTCCTGATAGGTGATGGTCACGGCGGCGTTGTCGCTGCCGCCATGGCTGTCGTTGGCGGCGTAGGTGCCGTGGGCGTCGGGCGTGATGTCGTGGGCACCGGCGTAGTTGACGGTCATGGTCAGTTGGTAGTTTTCCGCCCCCTTCCCGCTGTTGCCCGGACCACCGTTGTCGATGTTGGTGATGTGGATCTGATAGGTGCTGTCCGATGTTGCGGTGAGGGTTTGGCCGTCCGCGAGGGCGATCCATGCGCCGCCATTGATTGAGTACTCCATGGCGACATGACCGGCCGCCAGGTTGTGATCCAGGTTAAGGGTTTCACCCTGTTTGAGGTCGACGGTGATGCGGTCCTCATCGTGGGGATTGTTGACCGCTCCCAGCGCCCCGCTGACGACCAACACCGCCGTCATGGCTGCCGTGTTGGCGACGAATGCACTGCGGGCAAGGGTCACCGCCTGCGCGTTACCGCCGGTGAAGCTGAAGTTTTGATGAGTGCCGGTGAAGTCCGCGCCTTTGGCAATCCAACCGGTGCTGACGGTGGTCGGCGAAGCGGTCAGCGGATCGCCATTCGGATCGGTGTCGTTGGCCAGCAGCAACTCGCCCGGCACCACGATGTTGCCCGACAGCACGTTGGTGATGATGTGGTCATCGACCACCACCGGTGGCGCGTTCGCAATGACCGTCGACACCGAGCTGGCCTGGTCGCCGTCGTTGTCGCTGATGCAGCTATTGTTCACGTCGATGGTGATGGTGGTGGTCCTCTCGTCGCCATCGCCATCGCTCAAGGTGTAGGTGAATACATCGGTCGCACCGGGACCGTTCACGGCGCCCGGGGTACTGTGATAGACCGCGTTGCCCGCGGCATCCAGCGTCAGGTAACCGTAGGTGCCATTGATCTGGCTGTTGAGGCCGCCGATGGCCGAGGTCGAGGTGTCTGAACCGGCGCGCACGCCGACCACCCCAATCCCATCGGCATCGTTGAAGTCGTTCGCCAGCACGTTGCCACTGACGGTACCGCCTTCGGCGACCGAGACCGCGTCGGGGTTGGCGGTCGGCAGGTCATCGACGATTTTGACCACGATGGTGCTGGTGGTGGAATGGCCCAGGGCGTCGGTGGCTTGGTAAGTGAAACTTTCGCTGAGGGTATTGGCGCCGTCGTTTGCATGCGGTGTGGTGCTTGGCGCCGACGTCAGCGTATAGGTGTAGGAACCATCGGGATTGAGCAGGATCTGCCCGTAGGTGCCCGTGGCGCTGCCGACCAGGGTGTAAGTGATCGCACCGACCGCACCGCTGACCGAGCCGACCAGGGTGCCACTGGCGGTTTCAAGCGTGTGTTCCGGCTGACTGCCGGTGACGGTGCCGGGCGCCAGATCCTGGCCGTCCTTGTTCAGGTCGAGGGCCTTTTCGTAGACGGTCACGTCGCTGTCGCTGGCCGCGCTGATGCAGCTGTTGATCACGTCGATGGTGATGGTGGTGGTGCTTTGGTCGCCGTCGGCATCGCGCACGGTGTAGGTGAACACGTCGGTCGCCCCGGGGTCGCTCACGGCGTTCGGGTTGCTGTGATAGACCGCGTTGCCCGCTGCATCCAGCGTCAGGTAACCGTAGGTGCCATTGATCTGGCTGTTGAGGCCGCCGATGGCCGAGGTCGAGGTGTCCGAACCGGCTCGCACGCCGAGCACCGCGCCGCCTGCGGCAAGGCCATCGGCGCCCCCGACGTCGTTCCACAGCACGTTGCCACTGACGGTGCCGCCTTCGGCGACCGACGTCTCGTCGGCATGGGCAATCGGCTGATCATCGACGATTTTGACCACGATGGTGCTGGTGGTGCTGTTGCCCAGAGAGTCGGTGGCTTGGTAGGTGAAGCTTTCGCTCAGGGTGTTGGCGCCGTCGTTCGCATGCGGCGTGGTACTTGGCGCCGAGGTCAGCGTGTAGGTGTAGGAGCCATCAGGATTGAGCAGGATCTGCCCGTAGGTGCCGGTGGCGCTGCCGACCAGGGTGTAGGTGATCGCGCCGACCGCGCCGCTGACCGAGCCGACCAACGTGCCGCTGGCGGTTTCTCCGGTGTTGCCCGGTAGGCTGCCGGTGACGGTGCCGGGCGCCAGATCCAGACCATCCTTGTTCAGGTCGAGGGCCTTTTCGTAGACGGTCACGTCGCTGTCGCTGGCCGCGCTGATGCAGCTGTTGATCACGTCGATGGTGATGGTGGTGGTGCTTTGGTCACCGTCGGCATCACGCACGGTATAGGTGAACACGTCGGTCGCCCCCGGGTCGCTCACGGCGTTCGGGTTGCTGTGATAGACCGCGTTGCCCGCTGCATCCAGCGTCAGGTAACCGTAGGTGCCATTGATCTGGGTGTTGAGGCCGCCAACAGCCGAGGTTGAGGTGTCGGAACCGGCTCGCACGCCGATCACCGCGCCGCCTGCGGCGAGGCCATCGGCGCCGCCGACGTCGTTCCACAGCACGTTGCCACTGACGGTGCCGCCTTCGGCGACCGAGGTCTCGTCGGCATGGGCAATCGGCTGATCATCGACGATTTTGACCACGATGGTGCTGGTGGTGCTGTTGCCCAGAGAGTCGGTGGCTTGGTAGGTGAAGCTTTCGTTCAGGGTGTTGGCGCCGTCGTTTGCATGCGGCGTGGTGCTGGGCGCCGACGTCAGCGTGTAGGTGTAGGAGCCGTCGGGATTGAGCAGGATCTGTCCGTAGGTGCCGGTGGCGCTGCCGACCAGGGTGTAGGTGATCGCGCCGACCGCGCCGCTGACCGAACCGACCAGGGTGCCGCTGGCAGTTTCTCCGGTGTTGCCCGGTAGGCTGCCGGTGACGGTGCCGGGCGCCAGGTCCTGGCCGTCCTTGTTCAGGTCGAGGGCTTTTTCGTAGACGGTCACGTCGCTGTCGCTGGCCGCGCTGATGCAGCTGTTGATCACGTCGATGGTGATGGTGGTGGTGCTTTGGTCACCGTCGGCATCGCGCACGGTGTAGGTGAACACGTCGGTCGCCCCGGGGTCGCTGACGGCGTTCGGGTTGCTGTGATAGACCGCGTTGCCCGCTGCATCCAGCGTCAGGTAACCGTAGGTGCCATTGATCTGGCTGTTGAGGCCGCCAACCGCCGAGGTCGAGGTGTCTGACCCCGCCCGCACGCCGACCACCGCGCCGCCTGCGGCGAGGCCATCGGCGCCGCCGACGTCGTTCCACAGCACGTTGCCACTGACGGTGCCGCCTTCGGCGACCGAGGTCTCGTCGGCATGGGCAATCGGCTGATCATCGACGATTTTGACCACGATGGTGCTGGTGGTGCTGTTGCCCAGAGAGTCGGTGGCTTGGTAGGTGAAGCTTTCACTGAGGGTGTTGGCGCCGTCGTTTGCATGCGGCGTGGTGCTTGGCGCCGAGGTCAGCGTGTAGGTGTAGGAGCCATCGGGATTGAGCAGGATCTGTCCGTAGGTGCCGGTGGCGCTGCCGACCAGGGTGTAGGTGATTGCGCCGACCGCGCCGCTGACCGAACCGACCAGCGTGCCACTGGCGGTTTCTCCGGTGTTGCCCGGTAGGCTGCCGGTAACGGTGCCGGGCGCCAGGTCCTGGCCGTCCTTGTTCAGGTCGAGGGCTTTTTCGTAGACGGTCACGTCGCTGTCGCTGGCCGCGCTGATGCCGCTGTTGTGCACGTCGATGGTGATGGTGGTGGTGCTTTGGTCACCGTCGGCATCGCGCACGGTGTAGGTGAACACGTCGGTCGCACCCGGGCCGCTCACGGCGTTCGGGTTGCTGTGGTACACGGCGTTGCCGTTGGCGTCCAGCGTCAGGTAACCGTAGGTGCCATTGATCTGACTGTTCAGGCCGCCGATGACTGGGGTCGAGGTGTCTGAACCGGCGCGCACGCCAACCACCGCGCCCCCTGCGGCGGGGCCATCGGCGCCGGTGACATCGTTCCCCAACACGCTGCCGCTGACGATGCCGCCCTCTGCGACCGAGGTCGAGTCAGGGTTGGCGGTCGGCAGATCATCGACGATGTTGACGTTGATTTGCCCGGTCGCCGTGCTGCCGTCGGCATCGGTGGCAACGACTTCGAAGTTCTCGTAGATGCTGTTGGCGCCATCCGCATTGGGGTGGTCGCTGTCGTAATTCAGGGTGTAGCTGTAGCTCACCACGCCCGTGGCCGGGTCGTAACCGGTGATGGTGAAGGTGGCGCCCGTCCAGGTAGTGGCCGATAGCGGGAAACCTGCCGCCACCCCACCGCTGACCACCGCAACGCCGCTCACGGTCAGGGTTTGCAGGCCATCCGGCGCGTTGACGGTGAAGGTGCCGCTCTGGGTCAGGGCCGGGGCATCAGGGTCGCTGCCGTAGCTGAGGTTTTTTTCGTAGACGGTGATTTCGCCGCCTTCGACGTTCAGGCCGCCAATCGTGACCGGGTCATCGTTGTTATGGATGTTCAGCACAAGCTTGGCAGTGCTGGTGTCGCCGTCGGCATCGGTCAGGGTGTAGGTGAAGGATTCGGTCCCGGTGCCACCCGCGTGCAAGGTTTTGAAGTCGGCGTCGCTGGTGTTCAGGGTGTAGGTGTATGTGCCGTTGGCGTTGAGCACCAGGGTGCCGTATTTACCGGTGAAAGTGCCGCCAACCACCGGCCCGCTCTCGGGTCCGGCAGGAATGCGATCAGCGCCCTGAACGTCGTTGGGCAGCACACTGCCGGTCAGGCTTACCAGAGTTTCCGACGCGGTGCTGGCGTTGTTGTCATCGAACGCCTTGGGCACATCGTCGGTGATGTTGACGTCCAGAGAACCCGTGGCGGTATCGCCATTGCTGTCGCCGGCCACCACGGTGAAGTGTTCGCTGAGGTTGTTGGTGCCGTCACCGGCCGGATGGGTTTCATTGTCGTTGAGGGTGTAGCTGTAACTCACAACCCCCGTGGCCGGGTTGTAGCCGGTGACGGTCAGGGTATTGCCCAACGGGGTGGTGATTGTTTGCGGGAAGCCTGCGGCAACGCCACCGCTGATCACGTTGACCCCACCGATGCTCAGGCTGGTCAGCCCGTCAGGAGCAGACACGCTGAACGTGCCGGTCTTGGTCAGTGCCCCGGGGTTGGGGGCCGAACCGTCGGCCAGGCTGGCCTCATTGAGGGTCAGTTCGCCCCCTGCCACCGACAGGCCGGAAAGGGTCACCGGATTGTTCGGCACCTCAGGAACAACCGGTGTCACAGGAACAATCGGTGCTACAGGATCAACCGGTGTTACAGGAACAACGCCTGCCCCTCCTGATCCACCTGAACCACCTGAACCACCTGAACCGCCTGCGCCATTGTCGCCGTTGCCACCGTTGTCCGGGTTTCCAGCCAGCCGCCCCAAGGGAAATTCGGGAATGCCGTTGAAGCCTGCGGTAGGAAAACCAATAGTCGGATCGACACTCCCCCCCACCTCTTCAAGCATGACAAACGAGTGGCCGCCGCCCAGTGCACCCGGTGCTCCGGTCGAATCCGGTCCGGCCGCCGTGGGGTCAGCGGTCTGGGTCGGGTCGTCGCCGGCAGCGATCGCTTTTTGCAGTTGCTCGACATCGGTCAGTTGCACCTGAGTCGGCGTCACTGCTTCAGCGGTCTCTACATGGGGTGCCTGATGCGCGAGTAACTGGGGCGTCATCTCCAGACTGCTACCACGCCCAAGTGTCAGCTCCTGGCCATTTTGCAGATGAACCGCCACCGCGCCTTCGGCCCCGGTGACCAGTTGATCGCCGGTGAATAACCGGTCCCCCTCGACCAGCGCGCGTCGGGTGCCATCGCTCGCAACCGCGAACACCTGACCAATGACCTTACTGACAATACCGATGAGCGTAGCCATGTGCACTTCCTCCGCTGCCAACCGCTGTCGGCATCCTGTTTTTGCGAAGAACGTGCTCCTGGCTCTAACGGGTTGCCTGGCGGAATCGCCTGCTGGCAGCGGTTACTTGAAGTAAGCCGCTGCCCTGGCGCCGTTCTCGCCAAGCGTGCCGCTCGCGGGCGACATGTCTGCTGCGGGATAAAAACCCTCTGCAATCAATGGCATCGGGATCCACTTGCGCAACAAGTCGCCTTTTGAGCGATGCGTAACGGTTTTGATCCACCAAGGTGACAAAAAACCGTCACCTGAAAACCGTCCGCGTCCCTCCCCTCCAGCACTTCCCCGCCCTAAGTCGATATGTGGATTGGAACTTTCCTCAAGCCCCGCTGAGCGCCCTAAGGCTCATAAATCAAGGGCTTTCGCAGTGAACAATGTGCTGGATTTTGCGGAGCGCATAAGTTTTTTTTGGCATAGCAATTATGAAAATTTCTTCTATGGTTCTCTCTAGAATGTTCTTAGCTCTGTTGTTACAAGCATGAAACGGTTTTCACTATAAATGCCGTCAAATATTTGGCGACTAATAAGCACCATTAGGAATCAGGGAGAGGCACCCATGCGCGTATTAACCCCCCTCTGCAGCGCAATTCTGCTGGCCATGGCCTGCACTTCTCAGGCTCAAGCCATGTCATTGACGGAGGCGATCCAGAGCACCATCGCGACCCACCCGGAGCTGGCGTCGCGTGTAGACAGCCGCCTCTCGGCCGATGAGCAGGTGAAAGTCGCCAAGGGGGGCTTTTATCCATCAGTTGATCTGAATGCCGCCTACGGGCGCGGGTACAGCGATAACACCAACACCCGGGCACTCGGTAATCACCACACCGAAATCCTGACGTACACCCAATCGGAATTGCGTCTGCGGCAGATGCTCTTCGATGGTTTCAACACCGCCAACGAAGTCCAGCGCACCAAAGGCGTGGTCAATTCCCGGGCCTATTACGCTCAGGGCACCGCACAGGATCTGGCCCTGCGCACCATCGAGGTCTACCTCGAAGTGCTCAAACGCCGCGAACTGGTGACCCTGGCCACGAACAATCTGCAAGCTCACATGCGGGTCAACGATCAGATCGGTCTGCGCACCCAGCGTGGTATTGGCAGCACCGCCGACTCCGACCAGTCCGTCGCTCGCCGGGCACTGGCACAAAACAACCTCGATACCGCTGAAGTCGATCTGGCGGATGCCGAGTCGAACTTCTACGCCGTAACCGGGCGCCTGCCCGATGAGCTCGAAGCACCACCGTCGATCCGCGGCGAGTTGCCCGCCACCCTGCCGGAAGCTCAGCAAAGCATGGTGGAAAACAACCCGTACCTGAAATCTGCCCAGGCCGATGTGCAATCGGCCGAGAGCCAGTACGAAGTTGCCAAGTCGCCGTTCTACCCTCGCTTCGACGCCGAAGCGGCCGTGGGTGCGAACAACAACGTGCAGGGCGATGAAGGCCACGACAACGAATGGCGAGTCGGCGTGGTGATGAACTACAACCTGTTCCGCGGTGGCAGCGACAAGGCTCGCCTGGCCTCCGATGCGCACCAGATCAACCAGGCGATGGACATCCGCAACAATGCCCTGCGCCAACTCAACGAGAACATTCACCTGGCCTGGAACGCCATGGTCAATGCCAAGAAACAAACCCCGACTGCCCGCGAATACGCGGATACCAGCCGACGCGTGCGCGTGGCGTATCAGGACCAGTTCGGCCTTGGCCAACGCACCCTGCTCGACTTGCTGGACAGTGAAAACGAGCTCTACAACGCCAACCGTCGCTACACCGAAGTGCGCTACACCGAGGAGTACTCGATGTATCGCGTGCTGGCGAACATGGGTCAGTTGCTGAGCAAACAACGGGTGGTATTGCCCGCCGATGCGATCGCCTCCTCAGAAGTAAAAAACGAAGCCCGTTTGCCTGAACTGAAGTAGGCCTGTGGAGAGATCAATGTGACCAGCATGGAACCCGGCAACATCGGTGTCGATCCGCGCCTGAGCTTCGATGACCCACTTCTGGACGGTCTGTTGATCCTCTGCAAACTCCATGGCGCAACGGTCAGTCGCGCCAGCCTGAGTGCCGGGCTCCCCCTGAACAAACAACGTTTGAGCCTGGACCTGCTGCCTCGCGCAGCGGCCCGGGCCAGTTTGCAGGCGAGATTGCTGCGCCGTGAACTGGCGGACATTTCCGCCCTCAACCTGCCTGTAATGCTGATCCTCAACAACGGCCGTACTGCCGTTCTACGACGCTTCGGCGATGATGGGCAGTTGCTGATTTTGCCGAGCGAATCCGACGGCGGTGAACAATGGGTCAGCCGCGATGAGCTGGCCGAGAATTACAGCGGCCAGGCCTTGTTCGCTCGGCCACGGCATGAACTCGAAGACTTGCGTTCGCCGCTGGTGCCGCGGGTTGAGGCGTGGTTTCGCGACACGTTGAAGCTGTCGAAGTGGCTGTACAGCGATGCGATTCTGGCGAGTTTCTTGATCAACCTGCTGGGGATGATGGTGCCGCTGTTCGTGATGCAGACCTACGACCGGGTGGTGCCGAACCAGGCAACATCGACGTTGTGGGTGCTGTCCATCGGCTTGCTGATCGGCACCGGTTTCGAATTGGTGTTGCGGGTGGTCCGCGCGCACCTGCTGGACACCGCCGGGAAGAAAACCGACGTGATCCTTTCGGCCACGTTGTTCGAACGCATCACCGGCATGGCGATGAAAGCGCGGCCGGCGACCATTGGGGGTTTCGCCCAAAGCATCCATGACTTCCAGGGCCTGCGGGAATTCCTCACCGCCGTGACCCTCACCAGCCTGATCGACCTGCCCTTTGCCGTGCTGATGCTGGTGGTGATCGGCCTGCTCGGCGGCTGGCTGGTGGTGATCCCGTTACTGGCGTTTCCGATCACGATCATCTTCGCGATGGTGATCCAGGTGCGCCTGCGCGACACCGTACAGAAAAGCCTGACCCTGGGCGCCGAACGCCAGGCGCTGCTGATCGAAACCCTCGGCGGTCTGGAAACCCTCAAGGCCTGCAGCGCCGAAAGCGAACGCCAGCACAAATGGGAAAGCACCCACGGCGCCCTCACCCGCCTCGACAGCCATGCGCGCAACCTCTCGGCACTGGCCACCAACGGCACGCTGTTCATCCAGCAATTCTCCGGCATGGCGACCATCGTTGCCGGGGTCTACAGCATCATCGCCGGCAACCTCAGCGTCGGCGCGCTGGTGGCGACCTACATGCTCGGCAGCCGGGTTCTCGCGCCGCTGGGGCAGATTGCCGGTTTGATCACCCGCTACCAGCAAGCGCAACTGACCATGAAAAGCACCGATGCGCTGATGTCCTTGCCGCAGGAACGCGACGCCACACAACGGCCGCTGGAACGCACACAACTGCAAGGTGCGCTGGACGTCAGCAGCGTGACGTTCCACTACAACGGCCAGAACGCGCCGGCCCTGGCCAACATCAGCTTCAGCGTGAAACCCGGCGAGCGGATCGGCATCATCGGTCGCAGCGGCTCGGGGAAAAGTACGTTGGCGCGACTGGTGATGGGTTTCTACGCACCGGAAGAAGGCCAACTGCTGCTCGATGGCCTGGACCTGCGGCAACTGGACGTCGCCGACCTGCGCCAGCAAATCGGTTACGTCGCCCATGACCTGCCACTGTTGGCCGGCAGCCTGCGCGACAACCTGACCCTCGGCGCCCGCTACATCAGCGATGCACGGATGCTCGAAGTCGCCGAACTGACCGGCGTCACCGAGTTGGCCCGTCAGCATCCGCAAGGCTTCGACCGGCCGGTGGGCGAACGCGGACAACTGCTGTCCGGCGGGCAACGTCAGGCGGTGTTGCTGGCCCGCGCGTTGTTGCTGGATCCGCCGATCATGTTGCTCGACGAACCCACCAGTGCCATGGACAACAGCAGCGAAGACGTCCTGCGGCAAAAACTCCACCGCTGGGTCCAGGGCAAAACCCTGCTGCTGGTGACCCACCGCACCTCGATGCTCAGTCTGGTGGATCGGCTGGTGGTGCTGGACAACGGGCGGATCGTCGCCGACGGTCCGAAAGAAGTGGTCATCGATGCACTGCGCAAGGGCCGTGTCGGCTCTGCGGCTGTCTAGGAGCTAGCCATGGCCCGTTCATCATCCGACGCGTCGCGCTCTAATTCGAAGCCACGCGGCTACTTTGGCAGTTTCAGCAAAAGCGCCGAAAGCGAATTCATGCCGGAAACCGCCGGCGCCTCGTTGCAGGACTCACCACGCTGGTCGCGGATCACCGTGTGGCTGGCGGCTGCGTTGATTATCACCGCGGTGGTCTGGGCCAAGTTTGCGGTGTTGCAGGAAGTGACCATGGGCGAAGGCAAGGCGATTCCGTCGAGCAAAGTCCAAGTGATCCAGAATCTGGAGGGCGGCATCGTCACTGAGATCTTCGTGCGCGAAGGGCAAATGGTGAACAAGGGCGATACGTTGCTGCGCCTGGATGACACTCGATTCCTGTCGAACAAGGGCGAAAGCGAGGCGGATCGTTATGCGCTGACCGCGCAGGTCGAACGGCTGTCGGCCGAAGCGGAAGGCCGGCCATTCAAGCTCTCCCCGGAAGTGATCGCCAAGGCGCCGCAAGTGGCCGAAGACGAGCGCTCGCTGTACGAACAACGACAACGGCGACTGGCCAGCGAACAGCGCACCCTGAGTGAACAACTTCGGCAAAAAACCCAGGAACTGGCGGAGTTCCGCTCCAAACAGGGCCAATTCAGTTCAAGCCTGGCGCTGCTGCAACAAGAAATGAACATGTCCGCGCCACTGGTGGGCACCGGGGCGGTTTCGCCGGTGGAAATCCTGCGACTCAAACGCAGTGCGGTGGAGATTCGCGGCTCGCTGAACGCCACGACGCTGGCAATTCCCCGCGCGGAATCGGCGATCAATGAGATCAGAAGCAAGATTGATGAGTCCGAACAATCCTTCCGCTCCGACGCGGCGAAAGAGCTCAATGAAAAACGCACCGACCTGTCGAAAATCACCGCATCGAGCATTGCTATCGATGACCGCGTAACCCGCACCACGGTGGTGTCGCCGGTTCACGGGATTATCAAAGTGCTGAAGGTCAACACCATCGGCGGCGTGGTCCAGCCGGGCAGCGACATGGTGGAAATCGTGCCCATTGAAGACAACTTGCTGATCGAAGCCAAAGTGCGGCCGCAGGACGTGGCGTTTCTGCATCCGGGGCAGAAAGCCATGGTCAAGTTCAGTGCTTACGACTACACGATTTATGGCGGGTTGAGTGCGAAGCTGGAGTTGATTGGGGCGGACACGATTACGGATGACAAGGGCAACAGCTTCTACCTGATTCAGGTGCGCACGGACAAGAATCACTTGGGCGGGGATGTGAAACCGTTGCTGATCATTCCGGGGATGGTGGCGACGGTGGACATCATCACCGGGGAGAAAAGCGTGCTGGATTACTTGCTCAAACCGGTACTTAAAGCCCGGACTGAGGCGATGCGCGAAAGGTAGTCTCTGGCTGAAATTTGCGGTGGCTGTTTTACCGCCATCGCGAGCAGGCTCACTCCTACAGTGGACCGCATTTCCTCTGGAGAAACTCGGTCCACTGTAGGAGTGAGCCTGCTCGCGATGAGGGCCTTATATTCAGCGATCATTTCGGTCCATGATTACGCTGGAAAGTCTCCTCCCCCATCGCCGCAATCTGCCCCTCGATCAACGCCTCGAACGGTTTCAACAACGGCTCAAACGTGCTCGGCGCTTCCAGCGTCTGCAACGCCTGAACAATCGCCTCCACCGTCGACAACGCGCCCGGCCCCGGTGCCTTGCGCAATCGATACCTCGACACCCCGCCCTGCGCCAACGTCACCCTCGGCAGCGCCGCCAGCAGCGGGTTGAGGTGCAGCATCTTGCGCGCCTTGCGCCAGGTGCCGTCCGGGACGACCAGCAAGAGTGGTTGATCAGTTGCCGTGTAAGCCTGCAACGGCTGCGCATCATCGGCAGGAAACAGCAGCCGCGCCTGATAGCCCGGTTGATACAACAGCGCCGGCAAATCCTCGAACACCTCGCCCACTATCAACTCGGCATTCTTCAACCCCAACGCCGCCAACCGTGCGGTGTTCAGCGCATGGTTCACTTCGCTGGGATGCTGCAACAACAGCACTCGGGTGCGGCTGTCCAGGCTCGGAATCAGTGGGCACAAACAGTGAGTTTGCGGGCGCAGGCAGCGCGGGCATTGAATTCTGGACATTTTTTCAAGCCTGATTCAGTTGCGCTTTGAGCAAATCGCGGAAGGTCTGGATCAGCGGCTCGCGGCTGCGGCCACGACGCACGATCATCGAGAACGGCGCTTGATAACCAAAGGTCGCCGGCAGCAGCACCCGCAAATCGCCCTTGTCGGCCCAGGCCTGAGCATAGTGCTCCGGCAGGTAACCGATGTAGGCGCCGGACAGCACCAGAATCAGCTGCGCCTCCATACTCTCTACCGTCGCCGCGCTGTGTTTGAAACCGTGGCGTGCCAGTTCCGCCTGGCTCCAGTAGCCACGGCCAACCATGCGTTGCTGAGTGATGACTTGCTCGGGAATGCGCCGCTCGGTGAACAGCGGATGACGACTGCTGCAATACAACCAGTGTTGTTCGCGGTACAGCGGCATGTAGACCAGACCGCTCATGCGCGTGGAGAACGCGCCGATGGCCAGGTCGAGACGGTTATCCTGCACGCCGAGTTGCAGCTCGTAAGGGCTCATCACCGAGAGGTGCAAATGCACGGCCGGGTGTTCC
This sequence comes from Pseudomonas sp. BT76 TE3572, assembly GCF_050435365.1. Taxonomy (NCBI): domain Bacteria; kingdom Pseudomonadati; phylum Pseudomonadota; class Gammaproteobacteria; order Pseudomonadales; family Pseudomonadaceae; genus Pseudomonas; species Pseudomonas sp. BT76 TE3572. The sequence continues at coordinate 6,267,018 of NZ_JBNDKE010000001.1, read as the reverse complement.
TGGCTGTAAGCGCCAATGGCTTCGGCGAAGGGCAAGGCCTTGTCGCTGACGGTGGAGTCGATGACGCCGAGGTTCAAGGTGCCGCGCAATTCGCCCTTGAGCGCCGCGGCGTATTGTTCGAAGCCTTCGAGTTCGCCGAGCAGGCGCAGGGTTTCCTGATGGAACAGCTCGCCTTTGCTGGTCAGGCTGAAACCACCTCGGCCGCGATGGCAGAGGACCAGGCCGAGGGCAGCTTCGAGCTGGCTCATGTAAGTGCTGATGGCCGACGTCGAGAGGTTGAGCTCTTGCTGCGCGTTGGCAAACCCCTGATGGCGAACCACGCTGACGAAGATGCGCAAGAGTTTCAGGTCGGGTAATGCGTTGGCCATGGGGGCTCCGGGCTTTAGAAATGTGTTGTCTGTTAAATCCACCCCTCACCCCAACCCTCTCCCCACGGGGTAGAGGGGGAAAGGGAGCCGATCTCCATGGCTTTCAAAGCCTGAGTTTGACTCGATATTTCAGGTCGATGTATTTCCCGAGAACACCTCGGTCAGTCCCCTCTCCCCCTGGGAGAGGGTTAGGGTGAGGGGCCGTTCTTGAGCCGATCACAAATCTCAATGCCGCAAAGTCTAATCCCCCTCCAGCCATTAGTTTAGAAAAATCTGAACTAAGTATTTGCCCGTAGCGATTCTTCCCGGCCACTACATTTCGCAGAATCGCCCCACAGCGGTTCCTGCGTCTCCCCGACCAGTGCAACCGACATAAATAAAACAACGACGATGAGGCCCTACCCGTGGACAAGATTCTTCACCAACCACTGGGCGGCAATGAAATGCCGCGCTTCGGCGGCATCGCCACCATGATGCGACTCCCCCATGTGCCAACCGCTGCCGGTCTGGATGCTGCCTTCGTTGGCGTCCCGCTGGACATCGGCACGTCCCTGCGCCCCGGCACCCGTTTCGGACCACGCGAAATCCGCGCTGAATCGGTGATGATCCGCCCATACAACATGGCCACCGGCGCTGCACCGTTCGACTCGCTGTCGGTTGCCGACATCGGTGACGTGGCGATCAACACGTTCAATCTGCTGGACGCGGTACGGATCATCGAAGAGTCCTACCACAAAATCCTCGAACACAATGTGATCCCCCTGACCCTCGGCGGCGACCACACCATCACCCTGCCAATCCTGCGTGCGATTCATAAGAAGCACGGCAAGGTCGGCCTGGTGCACATCGACGCTCACGCTGATGTGAACGACCACATGTTCGGCGAGAAAATCGCCCACGGCACCACCTTCCGTCGCGCTGTCGAAGAAGGCCTTCTGGATCCGGACCGCGTAGTGCAAATCGGTCTGCGCGCTCAGGGCTACACCGCTGACGACTTCAACTGGAGCCGCAACCAGGGCTTCCGTGTGGTTCAGGCCGAAGAGTGCTGGCACAAATCCCTGGCACCGCTGATGGCCGAAGTTCGCGAGAAAGTCGGCGGCGGTCCGGTGTACCTGAGTTTCGACATCGACGGCATCGATCCAGCGTGGGCGCCAGGTACCGGCACCCCGGAAATCGGTGGTCTGACAACCATTCAGGCGATTGAAATCGTTCGCGGCTGCCAAGGCCTCGACCTGGTCGGCTGCGATCTGGTAGAAGTCTCGCCCGCTTACGACACCACCGGCAACACCTCGCTGTTGGCCGCCAACCTGCTGTACGAAATGCTTTGCGTACTGCCTGGCGTGGTCCACCGCTGAGGATTGCTCGTGAACGAACGTGATCAGGTACTCAAGGCCGCTGCCGATCTGGTAACCGCCTTCGCCCGTAACGATCGCGAAGCCTACTTCGGCGCATTCAGCGCCGACGCCAGCTTCGTGTTCTACACCCTCGAACAGCCCCTGCTGTCGCGCGATGCCTATCAGGCGCTGTGGGACACCTGGCGCTCGGAGGATGGCTTCGAGGTGCTTTCGTGCACCTCGAGCAACGCCTTCGTCAGCCTGCAGGGTGACGTGGCGATTTTCATCCATGACGTGGCCACCGAGCTGCGCATGCAAGGGGAGCAACACTTCAGCCAGGAGCGCGAGACGATTGTGTTTCGCCGACAACAACAAGGCCTATGGCTGGCCTGCCACGAACATTTGTCCGCGATGCCGGAAGGGCTGCCAACCCCTTAGCCAAACAGGTGACGCTCACACACGATGAGCGCGCCTTTATGATCGGAGCTGATCATGAATAACAACAACAAAGACCAAAGCCTTACGCACATTGAAACCTACGGGGTCGAACAGATCCCGGACAGCGAACGCACCGCAGGTCCGACGGATTTGTTCCGGATGATCTTTGGGGGTTCCAACACGTTTGCCACCGCCGTGCTCGGCAGTTTCCCGGTCCTGTTCGGCCTGTCTTTTCAGGCGGGCGTCTGGGCGATTGTGCTGGGTGTGTTGCTGGGCTCGCTGATCCTTGCGCCCATGGGCCTGTTCGGCCCGATCAATGGCACCAACAACGCCGTGTCTTCCGGTGCGCACTTCGGCGTGCACGGGCGGATCGTCGGTTCGTTTCTGTCGTTGTTGACCGCCATCGCCTTCTTCTCGCTCTCGGTGTGGAGTTCGGGTGATGCGCTGATCGGTGGCGCCAAACGCCTGATCGGCCTGCCGGAAACCGACCTGACCCTGGGCCTGGCCTACGGTCTGTTCGCGATCCTGGTGCTGACCGTTTGCATCTACGGCTTCCGCTTCCTGCTGTGGGTCAACAAGATCGCGGTATGGAGCGCCAGCCTGCTGTTCCTGCTGGGCATCTTCGCCTTCATCGGTCCGTTCGATGTGAACTACGCCGGCACCGTCAGCATGGGTCAACCGGGTTTCTGGGCGGCCTTTATCGGCGCTGCACTGGTGGCGATGAGCAACCCGATTTCCTTCGGCGCGTTCCTCGGTGACTGGTCGCGTTACATCCCGCGTGATACCTCCAAGCGCCGCATCATGGCTGCCGTGGTGATCTCGCAGATCGCGACCTTCATCCCGTTCCTGTTCGGCCTCGCCACCGCCACCATCGTAGCGATCAAGGCGCCGGACTACATCGCCGCCAACAACTACGTCGGCGGTCTGTTGGCCGTTTCGCCGAGCTGGTTCTTCCTGCCGGTGTGCCTGATCGCGGTGATCGGCGGCATGTCCACCGGCACCACCTCGCTCTATGGCACCGGGCTGGACATGTCCAGCGTGTTTCCACGGGTACTGTCGCGGGTCAAGGCCACGCTGCTGATCGGTGTGATGTCGATTGCTTTCATCTTCATCGGCCGCTTTGCAGCGAACCTGGTGCAGAGCGTGTCGACCTTCGCCGTGCTGATCATCACCTGCACCACCCCGTGGATGGTGATCATGATCATCGGCCTGCTGGTGCGCCGCGGCTTCTACTGCCCGGATGACCTGCAAGTGTTCACCCGCGGCGAGAAAGGTGGCCGCTACTGGTTCACCCATGGCTGGAACTGGCGTGGGCTGGGTGCCTGGATCCCGAGCGCTGCGGTGGGCTTGTGCTTTGTGAACCTGCCTGGGCAGTTCGTCGGTCCGCTCGGCGAACTGGCCGGCGGCATCGACATCAGCCTGCCGGTCACCCTTGGCCTGGCGTCGTTGGTGTACCTGGCACTGTTGAGCCTGTTCCCGGAATCGGCCGCGGTGTTCGGTCCAAATGATCCACGCAGCAAGGGCACCGATTCGCTCGCTAAACCGGCGATGGTGTAGGAGCGTGGCTTGCCCGCGAAGAACGATAACGCGGTCGGCCTGACTGGCCGCGGCGCCCCCTTCGCGAGCAAGCATCGCTCCTACACAAAAGTTTGATTTCAGCCTCACCATAAAAAAGACAATCGGAGACACGCCATAATGGCTTTGGATTTAATCGTCGTACTCATCTACGCCGCCGCGATGCTGCTACTCGGCTACTACGGCATGCGCAAGGCCAAGACCAACGAAGACTTTTTGGTCGCCGGTCGTAACCTCGGCCCGAGCCTGTACATGGGTACCATGGCCGCCACCGTTCTGGGCGGCGCGTCCACCGTCGGCACCGTGCGCCTGGGGTACGTCCATGGCATTTCCGGTTTCTGGCTCTGTGCGGCCCTCGGTTGCGGGATCGTCGCGCTGAACCTGTTCCTCGCCAAACCGCTGCTGAAACTGAAGATCTACACCGTTACCCAGGTATTGGAAAAACGCTACAACCCGATGGCCCGCTCCGCGAGCGCAGTGATCATGCTGGCGTATGCACTGATGATCGGTGTGGTCTCGATCCTGGCTATCGGCACCGTGCTGCAAGTGCTGTTCGACCTGCCGTTCTGGCTGTCGGTATTGGTCGGCGGTGGCGTGGTGGTGATTTATTCGGCGATCGGCGGCATGTGGTCCCTGACCCTGACCGACATCGTCCAGTTCGTGATCAAGACCGTGGGCCTGATGTTCATCCTGTTGCCAATCTGCATGTACCGCGTCGGTGGCTGGGATGAATTGGTGTTGAAACTGCCGGCCACCGCCTTCAGCTTCACCACGATTGGCTGGGACACCATCATCACCTACTTCATGATCTACTTCTTCGGGATCCTGATCGGCCAGGACATCTGGCAGCGTGTGTTCACCGTCAAGAGCGCCAAAGTGGCCCAGGTCGCCGGCACATTCGCAGGCTTCTACTGCATCCTTTACGGACTGGCCTGCGCCCTGATCGGCATGGCCGCTCATGTGCTGATCCCGGACCTGGACAACGTCAACAACGCCTTCGCCGCCATCGTCAAACTGTCCCTGCCGGACGGTATCCGTGGCCTGGTGATCGCCGCAGCCCTGGCCGCCATGATGTCCACCGCCAGCGCCGGCCTGCTCGCCGCTGCCACCACCCTGACCGAAGACCTGCTGCCGAAACTGCGTGGCGGTAAACAGTCGACTCTGGGCATCAACCGCCTGTTCACCCTGCTGACCGGCATCGTGGTACTCGGCATCGCTCTGGTCGTGAATGACGTGATCAGCGCCCTGACCCTGGCGTACAACCTGCTGGTGGGCGGCATGCTGATCCCGCTGATCGGTGCGATTTTCTGGAAACGCGCCAACACCGCCGGCGCTATCGCCAGCATGGGCATGGGCTTCGCCACAGCGTTGCTGTTCATGTTCAAAGACGGTCTGGATGCCAACACCCCGATCTACTACAGCCTCGGCGTAGGTCTGGTGAGTTTCGTGGTGGTCAGCTTGCTGTCCCCTCGCCCTGCAGCGGTGCCCAGCGCCGCCTAAGCTGAACATAACGACTTGATGCTTTCTTCGACGGGTGTGGCGTCGGTTGCCACACCCGTTTTTTTTCGTCTGGAGAAAACCTTGATGAAGATTGTTTCTCGCGATCAGTGGTTTGAAGTCAAACAACTCAGCGACGGCATCCGCCTGATTCACGAGCCTTACATCCGCCCCTTCTATCGCTGCAACCTCTGGCACATCCAGGGCCGCGACAAAGACTTGCTGCTCGACAGCGGTTCCGGGCTCGTCAGCCTGCGCGAGCAACTGCCGTGGATCACCGAACGGCCGCTGGTAGCCGTGGCCAGTCATTGCCATTTCGACCACATCGCCGGCCATCACGAATTCCCCGAACGGCTGGTGCATCCGGCTGAGGCGGACATCCTCGCCGCACCGGACGGCGACAACGATTTGAGTAAAGCCTTTGTCGGCGACGACATGTTCGAGGCGCACCCGGATTGCCCGTTGTGCTACGCCGAGTATCGGGTCAAAGCCGCACCAGCCACCGGTTTGATCGAAGAAGGTGACGTGCTGGATCTGGGCAATCGCGTGTTGCAAGTGCTGCACACACCGGGGCATTCACCGGGCGGCATCAGCCTGTACGAAGCGGCGACCGAGACGCTGTTCAGCGGCGACATCATCTACGACGGGCCACTGATCGAAGACGCCTACCACTCCAACCTCGAGGACTACGCCCGCAGCCTGCAGCGTTTGCGCGAGTTGCCGATCCGCACGGTGCATGGCGGGCATTTCGGGAGTTTTTCCGGGGAGCATTTGCGCACGATGATTGACGAGTGGCAGCGCTCGCACGCCTGAAGCCTGCTGTACTCAGCCCCAGGGACAACAACAATAACGCCCTCGAATAACCGCCATGAAAAGAGCTGCCGTTCGTGCTGTCGTGCATCGTTTCATCCGCCGCCTGCTGGAGGGTCAGGATGACTTCGACGACAACGCCAGCCTGGCGCAATTGGGATTGGATAAAGAAGATATCGAAGAGCTGATCTTCCATCTGGAAGATGAGCTGGGTTTGACGGCGTTTACGGCAGAGGAAGATCAGTTGCTCAAGACCGCCAGGACGGCGAATGACTTGAGCCGGTTTTTAATGGAGATCGGAAGGCACTAAGCCCCGCCCACTCTCTTGAGTTCGACTGGGGTCCTGTAGCAGCTGCCGAGCACCGCGAGGCTGCGTTGGGCTCGGCAACTGCTACAACAACGGCTGCGCTACGCTTACCGGCGGCGCTGCTGGCGTCGGCGTTGTTCGTCGTCAGTGCGAATAGGCACAGGTTGCAGAGGCGGTTCAATCAAACCGAGTGCAACACCCAGGTCGTGCAGCCAGTTTTGGATTTTCTCTTTCATGGTGCCCCCTTCAGGGTAGTGCCGAGTGGCCAAAATTCTGTAGCCACTTCGCACTGATAATAGTCCGAAGTCCTACGCAATGCTCGCCCAAAGTCGCAATGATCTGTTACTGAATTGATCAAAATACCTGACCGATAGTTCAAGCTATCTCCCGAGCCTGACTCGGCGTCGACGGATAGACCAATTGTTGCTGCTCAAGCCAGGCGTTCAAGTTCGCCCCAACCATGCCTTTGCGCCACATCAGCCACGTGGTGGCACTGGCAAATGGCTCGGCCAACGGATGCACCGCCACGCTTTCGCGGCCCGGCAGGCTGGCGAGCATCGACGCCGACATCAGCGCCACGCCTGAGCCGGCGATCACGCAGGCCAGCATCCCCGGATAAGACTCGATTTCAATCGCCCGGCCCATGGCCGCGTGGTAATGGGAGAACCAGGCTTCCAGGCGCATCCGGTAGGAACAACCCTGGCGAAACGTGAACACCGAGCGCCCTTGCACATCCAGCGCGCTGAGGATCGGCGGGTGATCGGCCTCGCTGATCAGCACCAGCCGTTCGTCGCACAACGGCACGCCGTCGAGCCCGGCCAGTTCCAGCGGACCGTCCACCAGCGCCGCATCGAGACGACCGGTGAGCAAACCTTCAAGCAATTCGCCGCTTGGCGCGGCCTGCACTTGCAGGTTCACCGCCGGATAAGTGCGGTGATAACGCGCCAACAACCCCGGCAGATGAATCGCCGCCGTGCTGTACATCGTGCCGAGTACGAAGTCCCCGGCCGGTTGCCCGCCCTGCACCGCCGCTTGAGCTTCGTCGCGCAGATTGAACAACTTGGCGGTGTAGTCCAGCAGGACTTTTCCTGCAGGCGACAACTGCAAACGCTGACGTTCACGCACGAACAGTTCTACGCCGAGTTGCTCTTCCAGCTGTTTAAGCCGGGTCGACAGGTTCGATGGCACCCGGTGCAGGCGTTCGGCAGCGCGGGTGATGGAACCCTCCTGCGCTACTGCCTGGAAAATCCGCAATTGGCTGAATTCCACACCTTTCTCCAAATCAGAACAAGTTACTCACTATTATTCATTTTAAAAGAAAGTCAATCAGTCCTAGCCTGACGGTCATTGATCCTCTGCCGGAATTCAGACCATGTCCCCTCTGATTCGCTTACTCGCCAGTTTCATCGCCCTGATGATGGCCATGGGCATCGGGCGTTTCGCCCTCACGCCTCAGTTGCCGCACCTGCTCAGCGAAGGTCAGATCGACCTGACTGCCGCCGGTCTGATTGCCGCCGCCAACTACCTTGGCTACTTCGTTGGCGCAGTGGACGCGATGTTCTCTCGCCGCCCCGAGCAAGTCCGCCGGCGTTTGCTGGGCGGTTTATGGCTCTGTGTATTGCTGACGTTGGCCTCGTTCTGGGCCAACGGGTTTTGGTCCCATCTGGTGCTGCGGTTCGGTACCGGCGTGGCCAGCGCCTGGGTGCTGGTGATGATCACTGCGTTGAGCCAGCCACTGGCCGCGGCGGCCGGTCGCCCACGGCTTGGCGCCCTGGTATTTGCCGGACCGGGTTTGGGGATTTTTCTGACGGGCTTGTTGGCCTTGGGATCGAACCTGCTGGGGCAGACTTCTGCAGCCTTGTGGCTGGTATATGCCGGCGTCGGGCTGGCGATGCTGCTGGGGATTCTGCCGTTCCTGCCGCAACCGGCCACGACCGTGGCCACCGCCCCCAGCGTCGCTGGCTCGGGAAATCATGGCATCGGCCGTTTAGGCGTGGTCTATGGGTTGTACGGTTTGGGCTACATCATTCCGGCCACTTTCCTCTCGCAAATGGCCAACGCGCAGTTCCATGGCCAATGGCAGGCCGATCTGTTCTGGCCTTGCTTCGGTCTTGCTTCGGCCATCGGGGTGGTGCTGGTAAGTCTGCGTCGACAACACCCGCAGGGCACTCGTTATTGGCTGATGGCGACGTTGTGGCTGCAAGCCGCCGGGGTCTTCGCCTGCTTGTTGGGCAGCGGCCCTGGCCTGGCCTTGGGCGTGATCCTCTGCGGCACGCCGTTCCTGGCCTGCATGCAATTGGTGATGCAACGCTCCCGGGAACTGGCGCCCCACACCGCCCAGCGCAACGCCGGGCTGCTGACGGCATGCTTCGCCGTGGGCCAGCTCAGCGGGCCGTTGCTGGCCGCATTGAGCAGCCACTTCAGCGGAGGTTTGCATCCCGCGCTGGTGTTCGCCGGCAGCGGTTTGATTGTCGCCGGCGGTCTGTTACTGCGTCCGGTCAGCTCTGCCCAAGGGCTTTGCGCAAGCGACGGCGCACCCACTGCTCAGCGCTGACAAACGTGATGCCCAGCAATACCAGCACCGCGCCGACAACGAAATTGAAGCTCAGCTCTTCGCCCAGCAGCACCACGCCGAACGTGACGCCGAACAGCGGCGTCATGAACGAAAACACCGCCAGGTTCGCCGCCAGATAACGGCGCAACAGCCAGAACCAGGTCAGGTAACTGAAGAACGACACCACCAATCCCTGAAACAACACACTGGCCACCGCGACGGTGGTCAGGCTGACGTGGGTGACCTGGCCGCTGAGGATCGCGATCAGCAACAGGCCAACAAAACCGACAATCAGTTGATAGAACAGCGTCAGCGTCACCGGCGCTTCCGACAGGCGCGAAGCGCGCACCACCACCGTGGTTGCACCCCATGACGCGCCAGCCAGCACGCCCAGCGCATCGCCCATCAACATGCGGTGATCGAGGTTGTCCCAGGACACCCCACCGGCAAAGGCGATGGCGATCCCGACGAAGGCGAGAAAAATACCCAGCCACTGAAGCGGTCTTAAACGCTCACTCGGCAACAGCCAATGAACGCCCAATGCGGTGAAGATCGGCGCGGTGTAAAGGAACACCGACATGTGCGCGGCAGTGGTGAGTTGCAGGCCTTCGGAAATGAAGAAGAACTCCAGGCCAAACAGCGCGCCAGCCAGTAGTCCACCGCGCCAGGTGTTGCCCACTTGATCCCAACCGCCCTTCCAGCAGATCAACAGTCCTACGAGCAACGCGGAAATACCCGAGCGCCCGGCGGCCTGCATGACCGGCGCGATGTCTGGCGCCGCCCACTTGATCATCACCTGCTGAACACCCCAGATCAGGCACAACCCAATCATCACTTGCAGGGCAAACCCATCGGCGCTGCGCCGGGTGGCGCTCACCGGAACACCTCGAAAACACAAAACATGGCAGTCACTCGGCAGTAAAAAGCAAAGCCCCGACACAGAGCCGGGACTTTTTCATCACAGTTCAACCCTATGCAATCGCGTTACATGAGGGCGGGCGCGAGGTCAGCTTAGTTCAATGCGATCAGCGTGAATGACGATCTGGCCGTTCTTGTACAACGCACCAATGGCCTTTTTGAAGTTGCCCTTGCTGACGCCAAACATACTGCTGATCACCGTCGGGTCGCTCTTGTCGCTGACCGGCAGGCTGCCATTGTTGTCGCGCAACTTGGCGAGAATCTTCGAGTTCAGGCTGGTGGCGGCTTCTTCGCCAACCGGTTGCAGGCTCAGGCTGATCTTGCCGTCGGCACGGACTTCTTTGATAAAGCCCTTCTCTTCTTTACCGGCGCGCATGAACTTGAAGATTTCGTTCTTGTGGATCAGCCCCCAGTGCTTGTTGTTGATGATCGCCTTGAAGCCCATATCGGTGGCTTCGGCAACCAGCAAATCAACTTCCTGGCCAGGGGTGTAGTTGGCCGGGGTCTTGTCGAGGTAGCGGTCCAGACGCGCCGTCGCGGTGATGCGGCGGGTGTGCTTGTCGAGGTAGACGTGCACCACGACATATTCGCCGGCGGTCATCTGGCGCTTTTCTTCGGAGTACGGCAGCAACAGATCCTTCGGCAAGCCCCAATCCAGGAAAACACCGATGCTGTTGACTTCAACGACTTTTAAACTGGCGAATTCACCGACTTGAACTTTCGGCTTTTCGGTAGTTGCGATGAGTTTGTCATCGCTGTCCAGATAAATAAAAACGTTGAGCCAGTCTTCATCTTCGCTGGGAATATCTTTGGGAATATAACGATTAGGCAGGAGGATTTCGCCATCCGCGCCACCGTCCAGATATAAACCGAAGTTAGTGTGTTTAACCACTTGCAAACTGTTGTAGCGCCCGACTAAAGCCATTTCCAATACCCTCATTGCGTGGGCGGCATTCTACCCGGTTTTGCGGGTCGCGTTCGCTGGCCAGCCCGGTGGCGCAAGAAAATCCTCTGAAGGGCTTAATTTTCCTGGGTTTTGCCGCACGCGCCTGGCCGCTCGTCAGGCCGTTCTGGTGATTTTCGCACCTGCCCGCCAGGCTGAAAACTGTATTTTTTCACGCTCGTTCTTAGTTAAAACAGCAGCTTAGAGGCCTATTCAGAATAATAACTTGTGATTAATTCTTCATTTGCCCTGTGTATTTCGTGGGGATATTTACCAAGCAATTGTCAAGTATTTCCTGTACGATGCCTGGCCAAGTTAATTTTCTATAGGTTAATGGCCGCCATGCGTGTAAAAGCATCCAACAGCAAAGCAAAGCCAGCTCCAGCCGTTGAAACCAGCGAATCGATCAACAACCAGATTGCTGCGTTCCTCAAGTCCGGCGGAGAGATCCAGCAAATTGCCAAAGGCGTCAGCGGCCAGACGTTCGGCCCGTCCAAGCAGATCACCTTGGGCAAGAAGTAACTTCCCCAAGATCCGCCGCGTCACCTGGTCCCTAAGCGCTTTGAGCTTCGAAGCGCTTGGACTGGAACCCTCCTCGCAACACCCCGCCAAACACATCAATATGTCAAAAGTCGACGAACGGCCCTCGATGCCGAGCATTCGCCGGTATGCTTGCACACGTCTAAATCAAGCGTTTCAGTAGGTTTTAGTTCCTGCTCCTCGCTGTCATGGAGTGACGCATGCTCAAACCCTCCTATTTATTGCTCGGCACCCTGCTGTCGTGTTCGGTCGCCAATGCGCAAATCTTTCAGCGTGAACTGGGCGACTTCAATCTCAAACTCGGCACCACCGCCAGCCGCAGCATGGCCCAGGGGCTGGTCAAACCTTCCAGCACCGGCTCGTTCCACGGTGGTCTCGACCTGAGCCACGACAGCGGCTTTTACGTGGGCCAATGGGCGCCAAGCATGGGTTTAACGCCTGGGGCCAAACTTGAAGTCGACTCCTACATGGGCTTTAAACAGCCTTTCGATAATACCCTCGGATACGAAGTCGGCATGATCCGTTACAGCTATCCGAAAGTGGACACCCTCGACAGCCAGGAGCTTTTCGGTGGCCTGACCTTTCTCGGTAGCCGTTTCGGCGCAGCGTTCAGCAATGACCCGGACAAACAGAACAGCACCGTGTTCGCCGACCTGGGCGGCAATCAGCCGTTTGGCATCGGGATCAGCATGAAATACACCACCCACCAGCTCAATACACCGGTGTCCGTCGACGGTGGGTATGTAGGCAGTTTCACCGACTGGTCAGTGCAACTTTCCCGCCCGTTCATGGGCATCGATCTGGACCTGATCTACAGTGACTCTAACTTGAGTGGCAGCAGCTGCTCCGCCTATTCCGGGCACAACAGTCAATGTGATGGGCTGGTCACCCTAAAGGCCGAACGCGCCTTTTACTGATCGGCTGAACTGCGAGGCTCATCCTGCGTTCACATAGAAAAGCCCATTAAAAAAGCCAGGCCTTCGCAAAGGATTCGCCCATGTCGCGCTGGTTGAAGTGTCTCGCCGTCGTTATCACCCTCTGTCTCGCCCTCGGTGCGTGCAGCCGCGTGGGCCTGGCCTACCGCAACCTCGACGTGATCATTCCATGGACGCTCAGCGACTACCTGGACATGAACGGCGAGCAGAAAGGCTGGTTCAACGAGCGCCTCAAGGAACACCTGAGCTGGCACTGCACCACCCAACTGCCGGGCTACCTCGACTGGCTGGATCGCTTGCAGGTCATGGTCGAGACCAACCAGGTCACCGACGCTGCACTGCAATCCCGCGTCCAGGAAGCCAAACAGGCCATCGCCCAGACCGCCCGGGAAATCACCCCGTCGGCCATTGAGCTGTTGCAAGGGCTGAATGACCAGCAAGTAGCGGAAATGAACGAGGCCTTCGCCAAGGACCAACATAAACGCCAGGCGCAGTACCTCAAACCGTCTCTCGATCAACAGATCAAGGCACGCAGCCAGCGTATGGAAAAACGCCTGAATGATTGGCTCGGCCCGCTCAGTGCAACCCAGCAGCTGCGGGTTGCCGCGTGGTCAAACGCCTTGGGTGACCAGAATACGCAATGGATCGCCAACCGCGTCCATTGGCAGAAGCAGTTCAGTGCAGCGGTTGCGCAGCGCCACAGTCCAGAATTCCCCCAGCGAATCGAGACGCTTCTGGTGAATCGCGAGAGCTTGTGGACGCCCGCTTATCGCCAGGCCTACGCCAGCACCGAAGCCCAGGCACGGGCACTATTTGTGGATTTGATGGCCGAAAGCACGCCAGAACAGCGCCAGCGGTTGTTGAAGAAGATCGAAGGGGTGAGGAAGGATTTCAGTGATTTGACGTGTCTGAAGGCTGCAAAACAGAGCTAAGCACTACGCAAATCCCTGTAGGAGCGAGCCTGCTCGCTCCCACAATGGGTTAGGGGGTGATCGTCAGGCAATCTGCGCCTTCGACGCCACGCCATCAAACGTCACCTCATCCAGCGCATCTTCCTGCTCATCCAACACCTGCCTAGGATGGTCATTGCCCGGAATACTGCTGTCGATCAGGCTCAATAAACTCGAGCCCCGTGGCGTCAAAATGTAGTTCGACCCGTTGCCACCTTGATCCTCAGGCCGAGGCTCAATGTAGCCGCGCAATAACAGTAACTTTTCATACTCACCAGCCACTGCTTTCAGATGATCCAGGTTCTCAATCTCCTCGCCCTTCGCCGCTTTTTCCGCCGCGTACTGCTCGGCGTAGGGCCGTGGCGTAAAGCTGTGGCCAGCGCTGTTCTGCGCCTCGTGCAACAAGCGTTCAATCAAATCCCAGTTATAAGTCGTCATCCTGATTCAACCTCCAAAGCCAGAGAGTGAGATGGCCTTATAGGTTGTGACCGGCGCGGCTCGTAGCCGTTCAGCTGAGGTTTTGAACAGCACCGACCGGCGGTATGTCGAATTGGGCGTAGGTCAAACGACTAGCTTGTGTAAGTCACCTCTCAGCCTCCTGCAGGAGAATCCCAATGAACATTCAGAATCATCCTGTCGTCTCCCGAGAAGAATGGCTCGCCGCCCGCAAGCAACACCTGGCCCACGAAAAAGCCTTCACCAAAGAACGAGACAAACTCAGCGCCGAACGCCGCGCCCTGCCTTGGGTGAAAATCGACAAGAACTACCGCTTTCAGGGCCCGAACGGCGAACTGAAACTAGCTGACCTGTTCGGCGGCCGTAGCCAATTGGTCATCTACCACTTCATGTTTGGCAAAGGTTGGGACGAAGGCTGCTCCGGCTGCTCGTTCCTGTCCGACCACATCGATGGCGCCAACCAACACCTGGCCCATCATGACGTCGCCGTGGTGGCGGTTTCCCACGCACCGTTCGCCGAATTCCAGGCCTTCAAACGGCGCATGGGCTGGAAATTCGATTGGGTGTCGTCAGAAGGCTGCGACTTCAACTACGACTTCGGCGTCTCGGCCCGAGCAGAAGACGTCACCGCGGGCAAAGCCACCTATAACTACGAAAAATCTGACGGTGCCGAAGAAGAATTGCCTGGCCTCAGCGTGTTTTATCGCAATGAAGTTGGAGAGATTTTCCACACCTATTCCACTTATGCCCGAGGTTTGGACTTGTTGGTCGGGGCTTACAACTACCTCGACCTGACGCCCAAGGGGCGTAATGAAGAGGAAATCATGGAGTGGGTGAGGTATCACGACCGGTATGAGGACAAGGCAGCGGCCAGTTGCTGCCATGGGGGATAGACCACTTGTGCAGAACACCTATCCCCAAACACCGCAAATCCACTGTGGGAGCGAGCTTGTTCCGGGCTACGATCCGACGATGACTGACAAACATTCAACACTGATATCGACTGATACACCGCTATCGTCGGATCGCTGCCCGGAGCCGCTCCCACAGATATTGGCAATGTTTAGTCATCAGCTCTGTCCGACCGCACCAGGACATTTCCCCTACATCAACTTCAGAACCGGGGATCTGTACCGCTGGGCGGCTGATCCTTATAGTCAAACCGTCGCCCAAAAGGCGACCGTGTTTGGCGTTTCTGAACTTTTTACACCCTTCGCCCCTCAACCGGATAACCCGCCTTAACCGGAAATGAGGCCCAGCCTATGAAAGCCCTGCTGAAACTCACCCTCGCCGCCACCCTCGCCTGCGCCCTCCCCGCCTGGGCCTGCACGCCCGAGGAAGCTACGGCCAAACGCGAACAACTGGCCAAGGAAGTCACCAAGCTCACCCAGCAGAATCCGGCCAAAGCCAAGGAGATCAACGATGAGCTGCAGAAGATGGATCTGGGGACAGCAAGCGCCGATCTGCCGGACAAGTGCCAGTTGATCGATCAGCGATTGAAGGAGCTGGGATCAGCGGAGAAGAAAGCCGAGGGATGATCCATCCAAGGAATCCCAGGCATAAAAAAACCGGACATCAGTCCGGTTTTTTGTGGGTCGCTAAAACTGCTTACTCAGCAGCCGGCGCTTCCGGCTTGCGGCGCTTGAGCGGCGCCATGCCGTCCTTGCTGACCAGCGACAGGGCGTCGGTCTTCGGGCGGTTGGCGATTTTGCGTTTGGTCGGTGCCTTGGCGCCGGTTTTCTTCTTGTCGCCCTTGGCGTCGACTTTTTTCTTCTTCACGCCAACGGCTTTGCCCGAGGCCTTGACCTTTTTCGGTCCGCCGTAGGTGCCTTTGACTTCCTTGATGGTGCGGCGCTCGAAGCTCTGCTTGAGGTAGCGCTCGACGCTCGACATCAGGTTCCAGTCGCCGTGGCAGATCAGCGAGATGGCCAGGCCATCATTGCCGGCACGGCCGGTACGACCGATGCGGTGAACGTATTCGTCGCCGCTACGCGGCATGTCGAAGTTGATCACCAGGTCCAGGCCTTCCACGTCAAGGCCGCGAGCGGCGACGTCGGTGGCGACGAGGATTTTCACACCGCCCTGCTTCAGACGGTCGATGGCCAGCTTGCGATCCTTCTGGTCTTTGTCACCGTGCAGGACGAACGCTTTGTATTCCTGCGCCACCAGGCGGCCGTAGATACGGTCGGCCATGGCCCGGGTGTTGGTGAACACGATGGCCTTCTGGTAGGTCTCGTTGGCCAGCAGCCAGTTCACGATCTGTTCTTTGTGCTGGTTGTGGTCAGCGGTGATGATCTGCTGACGGGTGGTCGCATTCAGATCGCTGACGTTGTTCAGCTGCAGGTGCTCAGGGTTGTTCAGTACCTTGGCGACCATCTCGCGCAGGCCCGAACCACCGGTGGTGGCGGAGAACAGCATGGTCTGCTGGCGGTTGGTGCACTCTTCCACCAGACGCTGGACGTCTTCGGCAAAGCCCATGTCGAGCATGCGGTCGGCTTCGTCGAGGACCAGTACTTCGACTTCTTTCAGGTCGAGGTTGCCGGCGTTCAGTTGCTCGATCATCCGGCCCGGCGTACCGATCAGGATGTCCGGCACCTTGCGCAGCATTGCAGCCTGGACCTTGAAGTCTTCACCGCCGGTGATCAGGCCGGACTTGATGAAAGTGAACTGAGCGAAACGCTCAACTTCCTTGATGGTTTGCTGGGCCAGTTCGCGGGTCGGCAGCAGGATCAGGGTCTTGATGCTGACGCGGACTTTAGCCGGGCCGATCAGACGGTTGAGAATCGGCAAAACAAATGCAGCGGTTTTGCCGCTACCGGTTTGCGCTGTCACCCGCAGGTCACGCCCTTGGAGCGCCAGCGGAATAGCCGCTGCTTGCACAGGCGTTGGCTCGACAAATTTAAGCTCGGCCACGGCTTTGAGCAGGCGTTCGTGCAGGGCGAATTGGGAAAACACGGGTGCTACCTCGAAGAAATACAAAAAAACAGCTGCATAGGGTAACGGTTTCGAGCGCTAAGGCCGAGTTTCTTTATACAAACGGCGCTAAACAGTGGTTTTTTTGTTGCGTCTTTTGTCCTCAAACGTCATCCAAAGCGTCTTAAATGCTCTAATCGCCCCGTCGCGTCCTACAGAAGAACCGTTTTCGCCCATGGATATCAAACAGCTCTGGCTCAACGTCCAAGACCTTTGGGGTGCCCTTGATCAGCACCCTCTCCTGCATTCCAGCCTGGCTTTGGTGGTATTGCTGGTGGTTGCGCTGGCCCTCGGACGAGTGGCGCGCTACCTCATTCTGCATGCAACCAGAATGCTCGGTCGCCAGCCGGCATTGCACTGGATCAATGACTTTCGGCATAACAAGGTCTTCCATCGCCTGGCGCAGATCACCCCCTCGCTGGTGATCCAGTTCGGCTTGCACCTGGTGCCGGAGTTGGGCAAGACCAGTCTGATCTTCCTGGGTAACGTCGCGCTGGCATTTACCATTCTGTTTTTGCTGTTGGCGGTCAGTGCCCTGCTCAGCGCCCTGCTCGACATCTACGCGCGCACCGAACATGCCCGTACCCGCTCGATCAAAGGCTACGTACAACTGACGAAAATGGTCTTGTACGTGTTTGGCGCGATCATCATCGTTGCCACCCTCATCGACCGTTCGCCGCTGTTGCTGCTGTCGGGTCTGGGCGCCATGTCGGCGGTGATTCTGTTGGTCTACAAGGACACCCTGCTGTCGTTCGTCGCCAGCGTGCAGCTGACCAGCAATGACATGCTGCGGGTCGGCGACTGGATCGAGATGCCGCAAGTCGGCGCCGACGGTGACGTGGTCGACATCACGCTGCATACGGTCAAGGTGCAGAATTTCGATAAAACGATTGTTTCGATTCCAACCTGGCGCCTGATGTCCGAGTCGTTCAAGAACTGGCGCGGCATGCAGCAATCCGGCGGACGACGGATCAAGCGCAGCCTGTTCATCGACGCCAGTGGTGTGCGGTTCATCCGCGATGACGAAGAGCAGAAGCTGTCCCAGGTGCATCTGCTGACCGACTACATCAGTCGCAAGCAGGCTGAACTCAAGGCCTGGAACGAAGCCCAGGGTAATGTGGCGGCGATGTCGGCCAACCGTCGGCGGATGACCAATATCGGGACCTTCCGCGCGTATGCATTGGCGTATTTGAAGAGTCACCCGGAAATCCAGCCGAACATGACCTGCATGGTTCGACAGATGCAGACCACCGCGCAGGGGATTCCGCTGGAAATCTACTGTTTCACCCGCACCACCGTGTGGGCGGATTACGAGCGGATCCAGGGGGATATTTTCGATTACCTGCTGGCGGTGTTGCCGGAGTTTGGCTTGAGCCTTTATCAGCAGCCCAGTGGCGGTGATTTAAGGGCTGGGTTGCTTCCGGCCATGTTAGGCGCGAGCCACATCCCCGAACCCGAAAAACACGTTATGTAACGCCACTTTCCCCTTGTGGGAGCGGGCTTGCTCGCGAAGAGGGAGTGTCAGTCGAGATTAATGTTGAATGACACACCGCATTCGCGAGCAAGCCCGCTCCCACAAGGTTTAGTGAACGGCCAGAGGTTTACGTATACCCAACCGGCTAATCCAGACTGCCGCCAGAATGACCGACCCACCCAGGAACAACCGCCCCAGCGCTTCATGCTGATTCCAGATCAGCAGATTGATCAGCAACCCCACCGGCACATGCAGGTTGTTCATCACCGCGAGCGTCCCGCCATTCACAAGGCACGCGCCTTTGTTCCACCAGTACAACCCAAGCGCAGTCGAGACCAGGCCGAGGAACACCAGCACGCCCCATTGCAGCGGTGCTTCGGGCAGGAAGTTCTGTTTGCCGAACAACAGAAACGCCGGCAACGCCACCGCCAATGCCCCCAGGTAGAAGTAACCAAAGCGCCGGTAATGCGGCAAATCGCTTGGATGGCGGGCCACCAGATGTTTATAGAGCACTTGCCCGGCGGCGTAGGTGAAGTTGGCCAGTTGCAGAAGCAGGAAGCCCATGAAGAAATCGGGGTTGATCCGGTCGTAGCGAATCACCGCTGCGCCCATCACCGCCACCAGTGCCGCGACCAATGCCCAGGGATTGAAACGCCGGTTCAGCGCATCTTCAATCAAGGTCACGTGCAGCGGCGTGAGGATGGTGAACAGCAACACCTCCGGTACTGTCAGCACCCGAAAGCTCAGGTACAGGCAGACGTAGGTCACGCCGAACTGCAACGCGCCGATCAGCAGCATGCCACGCATGAACGCCGGCTCAACCGAACGCCAGCGGGTCAACGGAATGAACACCAGCCCCGCCAGTACCACTCGCACCAGCACCGCAAAGTAACTGTCGACATGACCGGCCAGGTATTCGCCGATCAAGCTGAAGGAAAACGCCTGAATCAGCGTGACAAAAAGTAGATAGCCCATGCTCGCCTCGTTTCGAATGGCGGCGACGATAACGGTTTTTGTTTGTTATCGCGAACAGTCAGGCAACACAAAACCCTGTGGGAGCGAGCTTGCTCGCGATGGCGGAGTGTCAGTCGACATCAATGTTATCTGACACACCGCTATCGCGAGCAAGCTCGCTCCCACAGGGTTTTATGCCCGCCCATCAAATCGCAGGCAAAAAAAAGCCCGATCTCGCTAAAGCGTTCAATCGGGCTACAGCACTCAGGAGCAACAAGTGCAAAGGGAGGTTCGATGCGCGTAAAGCCATGAAGGGGTTGCGCCAGGTCACTTGAACATCAAGGGATTATCTGGCGATTAAAGCCTCAGGCGACGAGGGAAAGCTTGGCGTTGGCCTGGCTCAGGCCTTTCTCCTGGAAGTCACCGCCCAGGTTCATGCCTTCGGCGTGAATGAACGTCACGTCGTGAATCCCGATGAAGCCCATGACCTGACGCAGGTACGGTTCCTGGTGATCCGCGGTGCTGCCGGCGTAGATCCCGCCGCGCGCAGTCAGCACGTAGGCACGCTTGCCGCTGAGCAAGCCTTGCGGGCCAGTGTCGGTGTACTTGAAGGTCACGCCGGCACGCAGCACATGGTCGAGCCAGGCTTTAAGGGTGCTCGGGATGGCGAAGTTGTACATCGGCGCGGCCATGACCAGTACATCAGCGGCCAGCAATTCGTCAGTCAACTGGTTGGAGCGTTCCAGGGAAGCTTGTTCGATGTCGTTGCGCTGCTCGGCAGGTTTCATCCAGCCGCCCAGCAAGTTGATGTCCAGATGCGGCACCGGGTTGACGGCCAGGTCACGAACGGTGATCTGGTCGTTCGGGTGCGCGGTTTGCCACTGGCTGATGAAGGTCTGGGTCAGTTGACGCGAAACCGAGTCTTGCTGACGGGCGCTGCTTTCGATGATCAGAACGCGGGACATGGGATGTAGCCTCCATCTGAGAATGCTGTAGGTCGATGGAGTGAAGGTTAAACGGAGTTAAATCGATGAAAAAGCGCAAATAACTGCTATAAAGCATCAATAAATTCGTTTATAAGCGGAGTGTGCCTGGCGGGCGTGCTCCGCTTGAGGTCATTTGGGGGTGCAGGTCAGCTTGATACGCATCTTGATGATGCTCCGGTTGAACTTGGCGGTGGCATTTTTGTGTTTACCAGCGGCCACTTCGATATTGCGGGTGCGTGGCGCTTCCGGGCCATTGTTGAAAACTACCTTACAGGCCGCATCGGTGGTGCCGTAGTTGTTCACCTGAATGGTGGCAATGTCGCTATCCGTGTCATACGTGTTGTAGTCGATGCTCAAGCCATTCAGCTGTTTTTCAACGTCGATCGGATAAGCAAACGCAGTCAGCGGCAGCATCGCCAACACCACACAACAAAGCTTTTTCATTCAGCAGTCTCCAATAGGGACTGCCAGCTTAGGACAAGAGGAGCTATTCATGAAAGCGCCCCGCGTGACCCTTGATCAATGGCGAACGTTACAGGCCGTGGTCGACCACGGCGGTTTCGCCCAGGCCGCCGAAGCGCTGCACCGCTCGCAATCATCGGTGAGCTACACCGTGGCGCGCATGCAGGACCAGCTCGGCGTGCCGCTGTTGCGCATCGACGGTCGCAAAGCGGTGCTGACCGAAGCCGGCGGCGTGCTGCTGCGCCGCTCGCGGCAACTGGTCAAACAGGCCAGTCAGCTGGAAGACCTGGCCCATCACATGGAACAAGGCTGGGAAGCGGAAGTGCGGCTGGTGGTCGACGCTGCGTATCCGAGCGCCCGCCTCGTTCGCGCCTTGACCGCGTTCATGCCGCAGAGTCGTGGCTGCCGGGTGCGTCTGCGTGAGGAGGTGCTGTCGGGCGTTGAAGAAGTACTGCTCGAAGGCGTGGCCGATCTGGCCATCAGTGGCTTTAGCATCCCGGGTTATCTGGGCGCGGAATTGAGCGACGTCGAGTTCGTCGCGGTCGCCCATCCCGAGCATCCCTTGCATCGCCTCAATCGCGAACTGAATTTCCAGGACCTGGAAAGTCAGCTGCAGGTGGTCATCCGCGACTCCGGTCGCCAGCAACCACGGGACGTCGGCTGGCTCGGCGCGGAACAGCGCTGGACCGTCGGCAGCCTGGCCACCGCGGCAACTTTTGTCAGCAGCGGCCTGGGTTTCGCCTGGTTGCCTCGGCACATGATCGAACGAGAACTCAAGGAAGGACTGCTCAAGCTGCTACCGTTGGACCAGGGCGGCAGCCGCAACCCGAGCTTCTACCTGTACTCGAACAAGGACAAACCCTTGGGTCCGGCCACGCAGATTCTCATCGAACTGCTGCGCACTTTTGACACTGCGCCGCTGGATGCACCTTTCGCCGCCCCTGAACAAGCCTGACACGGAGTGTACGCATGGCCTATTTCGAACACGAAGGTTGCAACCTGCACTACGAGGAATATGGCCACGGCACGCCGTTGCTGCTGGTCCACGGGCTGGGTTCCAGCACCCTGGATTGGGAAAAGCAGATCCCGGCGCTGTCGGCCCGCTACCGGGTGATCGTGCCGGATGTACGCGGCCACGGTCGCTCCGACAAACCCCGCGAGCGCTACAGCATCGCCGGGTTCAGCGCCGACCTGATCGCCCTCATTGAACACCTGAACCTCGGCCCCACTCATTACGTGGGCCTGTCCATGGGCGGCATGATCGGTTTTCAGCTGGCCGTGGACCAGCCGCAATTGCTCAAAAGCCTGTGCATCGTCAACAGCGCGCCCGAGGTCAAACTGCGCAGCCGCGACGATTACTGGCAGTGGTTCAAGCGCTGGAGCCTGATGCGCGTCCTCAGTCTGGGCGCCATCGGCACGGCCCTGGGCGGCAAGCTGTTCCCCAAACCCGAACAGGCCGACCTGCGACAAAAAATGGCCGAGCGCTGGGCAAAAAACGACAAACATGCTTATCTCGCCAGCTTCGATGCGATCGTTGGCTGGGGGGTTCAGGAACGACTTTCGAGGGTCTCCTGTCCAACCCTCATCGTCAGCGCCGACCGTGACTACACACCGGTCTCGCTGAAAGAAACCTATGTAAAACTGCTGCCCGATGCGCGGCTGGTGGTGATCGCCGACTCGCGCCACGCCACCCCGCTGGATCAACCCGAAATGTTCAACCAAACGCTGCTCGAGTTTCTCACCGCAGTCGACACCACCTCACTCAGGATCACTGACCCATGCTGAAAAAAATCGCCCTCGTCGCTGGCTCCGTTCTGTTTGCCGCCAACCTGATGGCCGCAACGCCCGCCAAGGCGCCGCACGTGCTGCTGGAAACCACTAACGGCCAGATCGAGATCGAACTGGACCCGGTCAAAGCGCCGATCAGTACCAAGAACTTCCTTGATTACGTCAACAGCGGCTTCTACAACAACACGATTTTTCACCGTGTCATTCCAGGATTCATGATCCAGGGCGGCGGTTTCACTCAACAAATGCAGCAGAAAGAAACCAAGGCACCGATCAAGAACGAATCCAAAAACGGTCTGCATAACGTCCGTGGCACGCTGTCGATGGCCCGCACCTCCAATCCTGATTCGGCCACTAGCCAGTTCTTCGTTAACGTCAAGGACAACGACTTCCTCGACAGCGGTGACGGCTATGCGGTCTTCGGTAAAGTCGTGAAAGGCATGGACGTGGTAGACGTCATCGTCAACTCGCAAACCACCACCCGTGGCGGCATGAAAGATGTGCCAGCCGACCCTGTGTTCATCAAGTCGGCCAAAGTCATCGACTAAGCTACACAGGTAGTCTTGAGCGGCTGCCGGAGTGCGCCGCTCACACTGTTCAAAGGAGAGCCCGTGCGCGGGCGGAGAACTGATGCTTTATCGCCGTTTCGAGAAACTGATCGACATTTTCCGCGAGGCCCCGACGGCCGCTCCGCCGGATCGGGTTCTCCCTTTTTATACCTATTACTTGAAGCAGGTCTGGCCGAGTTTCGCCGTCCTGCTGTTCGTCGGTCTGATCGGTGCGCTGATCGAAGTGGCGCTGTTCAGTTACCTGAGTCGCATCATCGACCTGACCCAAGGCACGCCTAACGTCGATTTCTTCAAGGAACACGGCATCGAGCTGGCCTGGATGGCGGTGGTAGCCCTGGTTTTCCGGCCGATTTTTGTTGGCCTGCACGACCTGCTGGTGCACCAGACCCTGAGCCCCAGCATGACCAGCCTGATCCGCTGGCAGAACCACAGTTATGTGCTCAAACAGAGCCTGAATTTTTTCCAGAACGACTTCGCCGGGCGCATCGCCCAACGCATCATGCAGACCGGCAACTCGCTGCGCGATTCGGCTGTGCAAGCGGTGGACGCGCTGTGGCATGTGCTGATCTACGCGATCAGTTCGCTGGTGCTGTTCGCCGAAGCCGACTGGCGCCTGATGATCCCGCTGCTGACCTGGATCGTCGCCTTCATCAGTGCCCTTTACTACTTCGTGCCGCGGGTGAAGGAACGTTCGGTGGTGTCCTCCGATGCGCGCTCCAAACTCATGGGGCGGATTGTCGACGGCTACACCAACATCACCACCCTGAAGCTGTTCGCCCACACCAATTTCGAGCAGCAATACGCGCGCGAAGCAATCAAGGAACAAACCGAAAAAGCCCAACTGGCCGGCCGGGTGGTCACCAGCATGGACGTGGTCATCACCAGCATGAACGGCTTGCTGATCGTCGGCACCACCGGCCTGGCCTTGTGGCTGTGGACGCAGTCGCTGATCACCGTCGGCGCGATTGCCCTGGCCACCGGCCTGGTGATCCGCATCGTCAACATGTCCGGCTGGATCATGTGGGTGGTCACCGGCATTTTCGAAAACATCGGCATGGTTCAGGACGGTTTGCAGACCATTTCCCAACCGGTCAGCGTCACCGATCGTGAGCAGGCCAAACCGCTGACGGTCACCCGTGGCGAAGTGCGTTTCGAGCACGTGGATTTCCACTACGGCAAGAAGAGCGGGATCATCGGCGACCTCAACCTGACCATCAAGCCCGGTGAAAAAATCGGCCTGATCGGTCCGTCCGGTGCCGGCAAGTCAACCCTGGTCAACCTGCTGCTGCGCCTCTATGACGTGGAGGGCGGGCGCATCCTCATCGACGGCCAGAACATCGCCGAAGTCGGCCAGGAAAGCCTGCGCGAGCGCATCGGCATGATCACCCAGGACACGTCCCTGCTGCATCGCTCGATCCGCGACAATTTGCTGTACGGCAAACCCGACGCCACCGACGCCGAACTCTGGGAGGCGGTGCACAAGGCCCGTGCCGACGAGTTCATCCCATTGCTGTCGGACTCCGAAGGTCGCACCGGTTTCGATGCCCACGTCGGTGAGCGCGGGGTGAAACTCTCCGGCGGCCAGCGTCAGCGGATTGCGATTGCTCGCGTGCTGCTCAAGGACGCGCCGATCCTGATCATGGACGAGGCCACCTCGGCGCTGGATTCGGAAGTCGAAGCGGCGATCCAGGAAAGCCTCGAAACCCTGATGCAGGGCAAAACCGTGATTGCCATCGCCCACCGGCTCTCGACCATCGCCCGCATGGACCGGCTGGTGGTGCTGGAAAAAGGCAAGATCGCCGAAACCGGCAGCCACGCCGAACTGCTGGCCCATGGCGGATTGTATGCGCGGTTGTGGCAGCACCAGACCGGTGGGTTTGTCGGCATCGATTGATTGAATTCACCACCGACACTGTAGGAGCGAGCCTGCTCGCGATGGCGGTGTAACAGCCTGCATGTGTGCCGACTGACACGCCGCCATCGCGAGCAGGCTCACTCACACAGGGATCTGCGACAATCCGAAAAACCGCCATAGTCCGCCAATCACGGGCTCTGGCGGTTTTTTTGGGCCGCTGGAAAACTGCATAAATCCTGCTGTACTCAGCCAAGGTTCTGGAAACGAGCCTGTCGTAACTGCAGGACGCATCACTCGATGATAGGTCGCCTATCAAGGACGCTCTCATGTCTCTGTTCAAACGTTCAGTCACTGAGTTGTTCGGTACGTTCTGGCTGGTGTTGGGGGGTTGCGGCAGTGCGGTCCTGGCCGCGTCTTCTCCGCTGGGGATCGGGGTACTGGGTGTGGCCCTGGCCTTTGGTCTGACGGTACTGACGATGGCATTCGCCATTGGCCATATTTCCGGCTGCCATCTCAACCCCGCCGTCTCGGTCGGTTTGTTCGTCGGCGGTCGATTCCCCGCCAAAGAGCTGCCCGCCTACATCTTCGCTCAGGTGATTGGCGCGATTATCGCGGCGGCCTTGATCTACTACATCGCCAACGGCAAGGAAGGCTTCGATCTCGCCAGCGGTCTGGCTTCCAACGGCTACGGCGAGCATTCTCCCGGCAAATACTCGATGGCCGCAGGCTTTGTCTGTGAGCTGGTGATGACGGCGATGTTCGTGCTGATCATCCTCGGTGCCACCGACAAGCGCGCCCCCGCCGGGCTGGCGCCGATCGCCATCGGCCTGGCCCTGACGCTGATTCACCTGATCTCGATCCCGGTCACCAACACCTCGGTCAACCCGGCCCGCAGCACTGGCCCGGCACTGATCGTCGGAGGCTGGGCCATCGCGCAATTGTGGATGTTCTGGGTGGCGCCGCTGCTCGGCGCGGTGGTTGGCGGCGTGACGTATCGATGGTTAGGCAAGGAAGGCAGCTGAAGCCCAGAGCGAGGATCAGTCTTGCCGGTAAGGCAAGGCCGTCCTCGCTTCCTCGGCATACGCCAACACACCCACGCGCTCTTGCTGCAGGAAGTCTTTGACGGCAGCTTTCAGGCCGGGATGACGCAAGTAGTGCCATGAATGAGTGATCACGGGTTCGAACCCGCGAATCAACTTGTGCTCGCCCTGGGCACCGGCATCGAATCGCTGGAAGCCATTGGCAATCGCATAGTCCATGCCCTGGTAGAAACAGGTCTCGAAATGCAAACGATCGAACTCCGCCAGACAGCCCCAGTAACGACCGTAAAAGCTGTCGCCCCCCACCAGACTGAAGGCCATGGCCACCGGCCGTGAGCCTTGCTTGGCCAGCACCACACGAATCGATTCTGGCATGCGCTCGGCCAGCAAACTGAAAAACTCCCGCGTCAGATAGGGCGCTTGCCGACGCACTGCGTAGGTGTTGGCGTAGCAGGCATAGACAAAATCCCACTGCGCCTGATCGAGTTGCCTACCTTCAAGCCATTCGAAATCAATGCCCTGCCCGGCCACTTGTTCGCGCTCCTTGCGCATCTGCTTGCGCTTGCGCGAACTGAGGGCGTCGAGGAAGTCCTGAAAATCCCGATAGCCGCGATTCTGCCAGTGGTACTGACAGCCGATTCGCTGCAACCAACCCGGCTGCTCGGCCAGGGCCGCGTCAGTGAACGGGTCGGTGAAGTTGATGTGGGCACTGGAGAGTTGTTCGATTTCAAGGTAGCCCGGCAGGCTTTTCAACAGTTCGAAACCGTCCTCGAGCGTGGCCGCCAGCAAACGCGGGCCACTGACCGGACTGAACGGTACGGCCGTCAGCAGCTTGGGGTAGTAATCGATACCGGCACGCTCACAGGCATCGGCCCAGGCGTGGTCGAACACGTACTCGCCGTAGGAATGCCATTTGCGGTAACTGGGCAGCGCGGCAATCAGGCGATCGCCTTCGATGTGCAGCAAATGCTCGGGTTGCCAGCCGGAATGAGGGCCGACGCTGCCGCTGTCTTCCAGCGCGCTGAGGAAGGCGTGGCGCAGAAAGGGCTGATTCTCGGGCACCAGGGCGTCCCACGTCTGCGACGCGATTTCCGACAGACTTTGCAGACGTTGCAGCGGCATCACCATCCTCACTCTTCATGGCGTGAAAGCATCGCGAGTATCGCTTATCGCTCTGCATTGCACACGAGCAATTCGACGACAGCGCTTTAGCTCAATAGTTCTCGACGACTTTGTATCGTCATCGAGATGCCATCACATTGCCACCGCCCTGTCATAAACCATCGCGATACTGGCGCCTGTTTTTAGAGCGCCGGGTTCTATACCTGGTCACTGTTTTCCGTCCGTCAACGGTCGGTTGTGTCCTGGATGGCTCAGTCATCCCATTACATCTTCGGAGATTGATATGCGTCTTGCTTCCACGAAAACTGCGGCGGCCTTGTGTGGTGGGTTGCTGCTGGCCATGAGTGTTCCGGCCAGCGCCGCAGTCGACGCCAAACTGCTCGACATGCTCAAGGCAAACGGATCGATTTCGCCTGCGCAGTACACCGAACTGCAAGCCGAGCTGGCCAGGGATCAGAAAGACCAGCAAATCGCCCGCCAGGCTCAACAAGAGACCAACGAGCAGATCGCCGCGACTGCGAAGAAAACCAATGACCTGAGTACCTTCGACCAGAAACTGGCGTGGGCTGCCAAGACCCAGTTCAAGGGTGACGTGCGTTTCCGTGAGGAAACAGTCCACAACGATGGCGTTCCAAACAACAAAGACCAGGATCGTCAGCGCATTCGTGCCCGTCTGGGTGCCTACAGCGAAATCAACCCTCAAGTCGACACCGGTATTCGTATCGCCACCGGCAGCAACGACGACGCCCGGTCCACCAACCAGGACCTGAACAACTACTTCGACAAGAAGTCGATCTGGCTGGACCAGGGCTACGTCGACTACCACCCCGACGCGATCAAGAACCTGCACCTCGTCGGCGGCAAGATGCCGCAACAATGGGTGAGCATGGGCGACATCATCTGGGATAGCGACATCAACCCGGAAGGCCTGGCAGCGACTTACAAATACCCGCTGGGCGGCAGCACCGAGCTGTTCGGTAGCGCCGGCCACTACACCCTCAAGGACAACGTCGACGGCGAGGGTGTGCAGTTCAAACACGACCTGCGTCTGTACGCTGGCCAGTTGGGCGCGCGTTTCGCCATCACTGACAGCATGAAAATGACCCTGGGCGGCAGTATCTATGCCTACGACAACGATGACAGCAGTGCTTGCCCTACCACCGGCACCGTTACCGCACCGTGCGCACTGGCCGTCAATGGCAATAGCCCGAGGGAAGAGTTCAATCTGTACGAAGGTTTTGGTCAACTTGACTTCAGCAACCTGCCAGTACCGCTCTCGTTGTACGGTCAGTACGTCAACAACAAAGACGCGAGCAACAATCAGGACACTGGTTGGTTGGCCGGTGTGAAGTCCAAGATCTACGGCTTCGCAGTGGACTACAACTACCGCGATGTACAGCGTAACGCGGTTGTCGGCGCCTTCACCGACTCCGACTTTGCCAACGGTTACACCGGTTCGCGCGGCAGCAAGTTGAAAGTGAGCTACGAGTTGGACAAGAACTTCAACCTCGGCGCGACGTACTTCATGGCTACCTCTGACCAAACCAACGCCAGCATCAACAAGAAAGACTCCGACATCAACACCCTGCAACTGGATGCCGAAGCGAAGTTCTGATTCCCCGCTACACGACTCGGGCAAGGAAGCCCGAGGCGCTTTTCCAAACTCGCGTTGTGGTATCGGTCCCCATCATCCGTCCGATACTGCAGCGCGAGTTTTTTTGTTGGCGCAAAAAAAGATCGCAGCCTGCGTCAGCTCCTACAGGGGGATTACCTAACCCTGTAGGAGCTGACGCAGGCTGCGATCTTTTCAGCTACTGCGACTATCCAGGCGAACTCAGCGCTTGCGCAGAATCACGCTACCAATCGAGTAACCGGCGCCAAACGAGCTGAGCACTGCCAGCGAACCGGCGGCCAGATCGTCCTGGTTCTTGTGAAACGCGATCACGGAACCGGCGGAGCTGGTGTTGGCGTAGGTGTCGAGAATCACCGGGGCTTCTTCTTCGGTGGCTTCGCGGCCCAGCAGTTTCTTGACGATCAAGTGGTTCATGCTGAGGTTGGCCTGGTGCAGCCAGAAGCGTTTCACGTCGCCGATGTTGAGCGTGTTCTCTTCCAGGTGCGTAGCGATCAGCTCGGCGACCATCGGGCAGACATCGCGGAACACCTTGCGGCCTTCCTGCACGAACAGTTTGTCCTTGTTCCCGATGCCCTCTTCCGCCGCGCGGTTGAGGAAGCCGAAGTTGTTGCGGATGTTATTGGAGAACTTGGTCAGCAGCTTGGTGCTGACGATATCGAACTGGTACTTGGACGTTGCCAGGTCAGCACGCTCAATGATCACCGCGGTAGCGGCGTCGCCGAAAATGAAGTGGCTGTCACGGTCGCGGAAGTTCAGGTGACCGGTGCAGACTTCCGGGTTGACCATCAGAATCGCCCGGGCCTGGCCCAGTTGCACGCTGTTGGCGGCGGCCTGGATGCCGAAGGTCGCCGAGGAACAGGCGACGTTCATGTCGTAACCGAAACCCTGGATGCCCAAGGCTTCCTGGACTTCGATGGCGATGGCCGGGTAGGCACGTTGCAGGTTGGAGCAGGCGACGATCACGCCGTCGATGTCCGCGGCGGTCTTGCCGGCACGCTGCAAGGCTTGCTCGGCGGCGCCGATGGCCATTTGGCAAAGCACCGACCACTCGTCATTCGAGCGTTCCGGCAGGCGTGGCGCCATGCGTTGCGGGTCGAGGATGCCGTCCTTGTCCATGACAAAACGGCTTTTGATGCCAGACGCCTTTTCGATAAACGCCGCGCTGGACTCGGTCAACGCTTCGATTTCGCCGCGCGCGATGGCGTCGGCATTGTCGGCGTTGAATAGCGCGACGTAAGCGTTGAAAGACTGCACCAGCTCTTCGTTGGAGATGCTGTTGGCCGGGGTGTACAGGCCGGTGCCGCTGATGACGACGTTATGCATGGTCGTTTCTCTAATCTGTTCAGGCAGAAAGTGTTGGCACCGACGTACCAACACACAAAGGATCTGCTCCCGTCAGGGGGAGCAAACCTGGCATCGCTTTATTCCGATCCGCCCAGACCTGTGAAGGCTCAAAACCGCGGGGCCGGCGTTTATAGGCGCGAAGTTTGCCATAAACATTGGGTTTTGGCGCCTTTTGCGAGATTGAATACTACGGTTCGACTTGGGTCCATTGCTTGTTCAAGCGCTTGTCGGAGATCGGCACCTTGGTCCCCAATTGTTGGGCGAACAGGGAAACCCGGTATTCCTCCAGCCACCAGCGATAGAGTTCCAGCTGCGGATCGCGTTTGCCTTCCTGGGCATGTTTGCTCGCGCGGGTTTGATATTGCGTCCACAGACCAGACAACTCGCCGCTCCAGACCCGGTCCCTCTGCACCTGAGCGCCGATTTTCTCGAAGCGTTGCTCGACTGCTTTCAGATAACGCGGCAATTCCTTGAGCCATTGCATCGGGGTTTCACGAACGAAGCCCGGATACACCAGATGACTGAGCTGCTGCTTTATGTCGTTCAGGGCCACGGCTTGCGCCAGGTCGATCTTGCCCTTGAAGCGTTTTTGCAGGCCGTGCCAGAGCTTGAGGATTTCCAGCGTCAGCTTGGCCAGGCGCTCGGCGTGCTCGGTCCAGCCACCGCGCTTGCGTTCGGCCAGCGATGCCAACCCGGCGCCATCCCGTGGCAGCGGGTCTTCGCCGTCGAGAATGCAGCTGTCGAGGCTGGCCAGCAGGATATCTTCGACCAGACTGTCGATGCGCCCCATGTCGCGGTACATCAGGCCCAATTCGGTCAGCCCCGGCAACTTGCTGCGCAGGAACTTCGCTGGTTCAGCCAGTTGTTGCATCAGCAAACGCTGCAAGGCGCGGCGATGTTGAAACTCGGCCTCGGCCGGCGTCGAAAAACGTCCTTCCTTGACCGTGCCGCTCTCTTCCACCAGCGCCGGATACACCGTCATCGATAGCCCGGCAATCTTCTGCTGGGTTTTCTCGGCGACGGCGGCAAACACTTTCGGCTCTACCGGCTGCTGGTTTTTCGCGGTTTGCGGTACGGCCAACGCGGCCTGACTGGCTTCGACAAAACGTGCGGTCAGCTCCGCCAGATCACGCCCTTCGCCCAGGAACTTGCCCTGGCCGTCGACGATTTCCAGGTTCATCCGCAAATGACTGTCGACCTGCTGCGACGCTTCGGCCCAGGCTTCATCGCTGACCCGCGCACCGGTCATGCGCAACAGTTCACGGCCCAGCGCCTGCGGTAACGAGCCCTCGGCGAAAGTCATGCGTTGCAATGCGGCTTTGACGAAGTCCGGCACCGGCACGAAATTCTTGCGCAGGGCTTTGGGCAGGTTGCGCACCAGCGCGATGCACTTGGCCTCGATCACGCCCGGCACCAGCCATTCCAGGCGTTCTGGCGGCAGCATCGGCAACAACGGCGCCGGCACACGCAGGGTCACGCCGTCACGCGGGTGGTTCGGCTCGAAGTGGTAGCTCAGCGCCAACTCCAGATCACCGATGTGCAAGGTGTCCGGGTAATGCAGCGCGGTGACTTCACTCGCCTCGCGAGCCAGTACGTCTTCTTCGCGCATGATCAGCAGCTGCGGGTCCTTCTGGCTGTTGACCCGATACCAGCTATCGAAGGTAGCGGTCTGGTGGATCTCCGCCGGCAGTCGCGCATCGTAGAAGGCGAACAGGGTTTCTTCGTCCGCCAGAATGTCGCGACGGCGAGCCTTGGCTTCCAGTTCGTCGAGCTGTTCCAGCAGTTGCGCATTGGCCGTCAGGCACTTGGCCTTGGACTGAATCTCGCCGCGCACCAGGCCTTCACGAATGAAGAACTCACGGGACACCACCGGGTCGATCGGCCCGTAATGCACCGGCCGGCGACCGACCACGATCAGCCCGAACAAAGTGATCTGCTCGAAGGCCACCACCTGACCGCGCTTCTTCTCCCAGTGGGGTTCGAAGTGGTTCTTCTTGATCAGGTGCCCGGCCAGTGGCTCGATCCAGTCGGCGTCGATCTTGGCGACCATGCGCGCGTAGAGCTTGGTGGTTTCCACCAGTTCGGCGGCCATCAGCCATTGCGGACGCTTCTTGCCGAGACCCGATGACGGGTGAATCCAGAAGCGCCGCTGACGGGCGCCGAGGTAGTCGCCTTCATCGGTTTTCTGCCCGATCTGGCTGAGCAACCCCGAGAGCACGGCTTTGTGCAGTTTCGGGTAATCCGCCGGCTCTTTATTGAGGCTCAACTGCATGTCGCGGCAGATCAGGCTCAGCTGCCGATGGGAGTCGCGCCATTCACGCAGACGCAGGTAATTCAGAAAGTTCTTGCGGCACCAATTGCGCAGCGGGCTGGCGGTCAGCGCCTGGCGTTGTTCTTCGAAACCACGCCACAGATTGACCAGCCCGGCGAAGTCCGAGTCCACGTCTTTCCACTGCGCATGCGCTTGATCCGCCGCTTGCTGACGCTCCGGCGGACGCTCGCGCGGGTCTTGAATCGACATGGCGCTGGCGACGATCAGCACTTCCTGCAAACTGCCGAGTTTTGCCGCTTCCAGCAGCATGCGGCCCATCCGTGGGTCCACTGGCAACCGCGCCAATTGGCGACCGAGCGGCGTCAGCTGGCTGTTGCGGTCGACCGCCGAGAGTTCTTGCAGCAGGTTGAAACCGTCGCTGATGGCTTTGCCATCCGGCGGCTCGATAAACGGGAAATCGGTGATCTCGCCGAGGCGCAGATGCAGCATCTGCAAAATCACCGCCGCGAGGTTGGTCCGCAGGATTTCCGGATCGGTAAATTCCGGGCGACCGATGAAGTCTTCTTCGGCGTACAGGCGAATGCAAATGCCCGGTTCGACCCGCCCGCAACGACCTTTTCGCTGGTTGGCGCTGGCCTGGGAAATGGCTTCGATGGGCAGGCGCTGGACCTTGGCGCGGTAGCTGTAACGGCTGATGCGCGCGGTGCCGCTGTCGATCACGTAACGAATGCCCGGCACCGTCAGCGAGGTTTCCGCGACGTTGGTCGCCAGGACCACGCGACGGCCTGGGTGCGACTGGAAAATCCGCTGCTGCTCGGCCGGCGACAATCGCGCGTACAACGGCAGAATTTCAGTGTGCTTGAGCTGGGCTTTGCGCAGCATGTCCGCCGCGTCGCGAATCTCGCGCTCGCCGGGCAGGAACACCAGCACATCGCCGGGGCTCTTGCGTTCGCTGCGTTCGAACGCGGCGATTTCGTCGAGGGTGGCGAGGATCGCCTGATCCACCGTCAAGTCATCCTCGACGCGGTTGCCCTCTTCGTCCTGCTCCAGGGTCAGCGGGCGGTACCAGGTTTCTACCGGGAAGGTGCGGCCCGAGACTTCGACAATCGGTGCATCGTCGAAGTGCTTGGAAAAACGCTCCAGGTCAATGGTCGCCGAGGTGATGATGACTTTCAGGTCCGGGCGACGCGGCAACAGGGTTTTCAGGTAACCGAGCAGGAAGTCGATGTTCAGACTGCGTTCGTGGGCTTCGTCGACGATGATCGTGTCGTAGCGTTCGAGGTAGCGGTCGTTCTGGGTTTCCGCCAGCAGGATGCCGTCGG
This sequence comes from Pseudomonas sp. BT76 TE3572, assembly GCF_050435365.1. Taxonomy (NCBI): domain Bacteria; kingdom Pseudomonadati; phylum Pseudomonadota; class Gammaproteobacteria; order Pseudomonadales; family Pseudomonadaceae; genus Pseudomonas; species Pseudomonas sp. BT76 TE3572. The sequence continues at coordinate 6,233,599 of NZ_JBNDKE010000001.1, read as the reverse complement.
TCATCAGTTTGATCAGGGTGTTGGAATCGCTCTGGTCCTCGAACCGCACCTGATAGCCAACCAGCGCGCCCAACGGCGTCGCCAGTTCTTCGGCGACCCGGCTCGCCACGCTGCGGGCGGCAATTCGACGGGGCTGGGTGTGGCCGATCAGGCCATGCTGACCGCGACCGATTTCCAGGCAGATTTTCGGCAACTGGGTGGTTTTACCCGAACCGGTTTCACCGGCAATGATCAGCACTTGATGCTTGAGCAGCGCTGCTTTGATTTCGTCGCGCTTGGCGGCGATCGGCAGGCTGTCGTCGTAACGAATCACCGGCAGGCTGGCCCGCCGCGCCAACACCTGATCACAAGACGCCTGCGTGCGCGTCACCCACTGGGCCAGCTTGGCTTCGTCAGGTTTCTTGCGCAGCTCAAGCAACTGCCGCCGCAGCCGGTGGCGGTCGGCGAGCATGGCGTGATCGAGGTTTTTCAGCAGTTTGTCGATGGAAGGCGATTCGTCAGTCATCAGGTACGCATTAAGTCGTCTAGTGGCGCAGGGGGGCGATTGTCGCAGATTTGGGTGCATGGCGACGAATGCAACCTGCCTTTGTGGCGAGGGAGCTTGCTCCCGCTGGGCTGCGAAGCGGCCCCAAAAGGGGACTGCTGCGCAGTCCAGCGGGAGCAAGCTCCCTCGCCACAGGGTGTGTACTGAGTGGGTTATTCGTTATCAAGGCCTTTGCGCCGATACGGAAACACATCAATCACCTTCCCGGCGCGAATGGCTTCCTGAAGGCCTTTCCAGTAATCGGCGTTGTAAAGCTCACCATGCAACTGATCAAACAACCTGCGCTGCCCAGCATCCGCAAACAAAAACGGCGGAAACTCTTCAGGAAACACATCCAGCGGTCCGATCGAATACCACGGCTCCGACGCCATCTCGTCTTCCGGCGTGCGCGGTTGCGGGATATGCCGGAAGTTGGCCTCGGTCAGGAAGCAGATCTCGTCATAGTCATAAAACACCACCCGTCCGTGACGAGTGACGCCAAAATTCTTCAGCAGCATGTCGCCGGGAAAGATGTTCGCCGCCGCCAGTTGCTTGATCGCCAGCCCGTAATCTTCCAGCGCCTCGCGGACCTGAGCGTCGTTGGCGTTTTCCAGATACAGGTTCAACGGCGTCATCCGCCGTTCGGTCCAGCAGTGGCGGATCAGCACGGTGTCGCCCTCTACCGACACGGTGGACGCCGCCACATCGAGCAGCTCTTCCAGACAGGCCGGGTCGAACTTGCTCAACGGGAAACGGAAGTCGGCAAATTCCTGGGTGTCGGCCAGGCGCCCGACCCGGTCGACGCTCTTCACCAGACGGTATTTTTCGATCACCGTGGCGCGGTCGACGTTCTTTGACGGCGAGAAACGGTCCTTGATGATTTTGAATACGGTGTTGAAACCCGGCAGGGTAAATACGCTCATCACCATGCCACGCACGCCCGGGGCCATGATGAACTGGTCGTCGGTGTTGGCCAGGTGATTGATCAGCGCCCGGTAGAACTCGGATTTACCGTGTTTGTAAAAGCCGATCGAGGTGTACAGCTCGGCGATGTGCTTGCCCGGCAGGATGCGCTTGAGGAAACCGATGAACTCCGCCGGTACCGGCACGTCGACCATGAAATACGAGCGGGTGAACGAGAAGATGATCGACACGTCCGCTTCATCGGTGATCAGCGCATCGATCTGAATCCCGCGACCTTCACGGTGCAGCAGCGGAATCACCAGCGGCCATTGTTCGTCCTGGGTGTAGATGCGCCCGACCAGGTACGCGCCTTTGTTGCGGTAAAGCACCGAGGAAAACAGTTCGACACTCAGCTCCGGGTCCTTGCAGACCCAGTCCGGCAGGTTCTCGCGTAATTGCCCTTCGAGTCGACTCAGGTCGCCCGCCAGGTTGGCGTAATCCTCGCTGAAGCGGTAGTCGGCAAAAATGCTCGCCAGCATCCCGGACAACTGGCCCTGGGGCTTGTAGGTGCGGGTTTGTGCGGCGCGGGCCCGGCGCAGGCTCGGCCGGGTGGTGTGGATGAACATGCAGCCGTCGCTGATCAGGTCGTGGCTGAACAGCCCGCAGAAGATCGAGTTGTACCAGGTTTCGGACAGTTCATCGTCGAAGCGCAGGTCGATCAGCGTGATGTAAGCGCTTTTGACCAGCGGCCAGCAGCTGACATCCAGCGTGTCGGCGTCGAAAGCGATGTGCAGCCGTCCGACCGTTTCGCTGACTTTTTCTTCGTAGAGGTTGATCCGCGCGGCCGACGCCGATTGCGTCTCCTGCCACTTGGCCTGCTCGAAGCGGGCCCGGGCGCCGTCGGTGATCTGGCGGAAATGCTCGCGATAATCGTCAAAGCCATCGAGGATCATTCGGGCGATGTCGGCGGCTGGCCATTGCTGCGGCATAGGTAAAACCTCGGCGGCTGATTCTTATCGTGGGGCCTGAGCTTAGTGGCCCTTTGTTACGCAACGCAACCATTGCCTTGCGTCCTGACTGGCGCGACACTTGCGCGCCTATCAAGGAAGGAAAGCGCTGTGAACCCCGTCGATACTCTGCGTTTGTTGTCGCTTGCCGCCATTTGGGGCGCGAGCTTTCTGTTCATGCGCATCATTGCCCCGGTGATTGGCACAATCCCCACTGCTTTTTTCCGCGTGTCGATTGCCGCGGTCGGCCTGTTGGTGATTCTCGGGCTGATGCGCATCAGCTGGGATTTCAAAGGCAAACTCAAAACCGTGATGCTGCTCGGCGTGATCAACTCCGGGATTCCGGCGACCCTGTACTCGGTAGCCGCCCAGGTGCTGCCGGCCGGTTACTCGGCGATTTTCAACGCCACCACGCCACTGATGGGCGTGCTGATCGGCGGTCTGTTCTTCCATGAAAAACTCACCGCCGCCAAACTTGGCGGCGTGTTCCTCGGGCTGTTGGGCGTGGGCATCCTGACCCGAGCCGGTCCGGTGGCGTTCGACATGGAACTGCTGATGGGCGCCCTCGCCTGCCTGCTCGCCACGACCTGCTACGGTTTCGCCGGGTTCCTCGCGCGCCGCTGGCTTGATCAGGCCGGTGGTCTCGACAGTCGTCTATCGGCGGTGGGCAGCATGCTCGGCGCAACCTTGTTTCTGTTGCCGCTGTTTGGCTACAGCGTGATCAGCCAGCCACCGGAAAGCTGGGGCGGCTGGAGCGTCTGGTTGTCGCTGCTGGGGTTGGGGCTGGTATGTACCGCGTTGGCGTACATTATTTACTTCCGCCTGCTCAGCTCGGTCGGGCCGGTGAAGTCGATGACCACGACCTTTCTGATACCGCCGTTCGGGGTGTTGTGGGGGGCGTTGTTGCTGGATGAACCGTTGTCGATGGCGCATATCTATGGCGGGGTGTTGATTGCGGCGGCGTTGTGGTTGGTGTTGAAGCGTACGGTGGTGAAGGCTGCTGCGGTGGCTGCCAAGTAATTTGTGGTGAGGCTACTGGCGCCATCGCGGGCAAGCCCGCTCCCACAATGATTGGTGTCGTACACAGATTCTGTGATCAACACCCAATCCTGTGGGAGCGGGCTTGCCCGCGATAGCGTCGGTTCAGACGACTACAAAGCTAATTTGCTCACCTCGCCATCCACCAACCGCCGGATCCCCAGCGGATTAGCGTTCTGCAACGCCTCGGGCAACAACGCATCCGGGTAATTCTGGAAGCACACCGGCCGCAGGAAGCGATCGATCGCCAGCGTACCCACCGACGTACCCCGCGAATCTGAAGTGGCCGGGTAAGGCCCGCCATGCACCATCGCCTCGCAGACCTCGACCCCCGTCGGATAACCATTGAGCAAAATCCGCCCGACCTTTTCCTGCAGCGCCTCCGCAAGCCAACGGTACTCCAGCAATTCCTCGGCCTCGCCAATCAACGTCGCCGTCAGTTGCCCGCGCAAACCGTGCAGCGCAGCCGCGAGCTGAGCCCGGTCTTCGACTTCGATGACGATGGTGGTCGGCCCGAACACCTCTTCCTGAAGCAGTTCTTCGCCCGTGAGCAGCAGGCTGACATCAGCCTTGAACACTTGCGGATGCGCCTGATTCCCCTGTTGCGGCTTGCCCGCCAGATGCGTCAGCCCCGGATGTTCGTGCAGCTCACCCAGGCCTTTGCTGTAGCTGACGAGCGCACCGGCATTGAGCATGGTTTGCGCCAGTTGCTGGTTCATGCTCGCGCAAAAGCTTTCCAGAAACAGGCTGAACTGCGGTGAACGCAAACCAATGACCAAACCTGGATTGGTGCAAAACTGCCCGCAACCCAGTGTCACCGAACCGGCCAGTTGCACAGCGATCTGCTCGCCGCGCACCTTGAGCGCTTCGGGCAGCAGGAACACCGGGTTGATACTCGACATCTCGGCAAACACCGGGATCGGCTGCGACCGGGTCGCCGCCATGTGACTCAAGGCATTGCCGCCCTTGAGCGAACCGGTGAAACCCACCGCCTGAATCGCCGGGTGCTTGACCAGCCATTCGCCGACGCCCCCGCCATAAATCATGTTGAACACGCCGGCCGGCATCTCGGTGCGCTCGGCGGCACGGATGATCGCGTCCGCGACCCACTCGGCCGTTGCCATGTGCCCGCTGTGAGCTTTGAACACCACCGGGCAACCGGCTGCCAGCGCCGAGGCGGTATCGCCACCGGCCGTTGAGAACGCTAACGGAAAGTTGCTGGCGCCGAACACCGCAACCGGCCCGAGGGCGATGCGGTACTGACGCAGATCCGGACGCGGCAACGGCTGGCGATCCGGCAGCGCCCGATCAATCCGCGCACCGTAGAAATCGCCGCGACGCAGAACCTTGGCGAACAAGCGCATCTGCCCGCTGGTGCGGGCGCGTTCACCCTGGATACGCCCGGCCGGCAACGCGGTTTCGCGACAGACTGTGGCGACGAAGTCATCGCCCAAGGCATCGATTTCATCGGCGATGGCATCGAGGAATGCCGCGCGTTTTTCCGCGCTCAGATTGCGGTAGATCGGGTAGGCAGCGGCTGCGGATTTCGCGGCGATATCCACTTCGGCTTCAGTGGCCTGGAAGAAGGTGCCGGGCAGCGGCTCGCCGGTAGTCGCGTCGAGGCTTTGCAGCTGCACCGTACCGTTGGCGCTGCGACGACCGCCGATGTAGTTGTGTCCAAGTGGCAATGTCATGAGGGATTCCTTGACCGGCCAACAGCGCCGGAGGTTAAAGACTTAAAGCGCGCGTACCTGACCGATGGCCAACGGCTGGGCGCTTTCGCCGATGCCGTTTTCCAGCGGCGCGCCGAACTCATCGAGGCTGATCTGGAAGCGATCGCCCGGCTGGGTTTTCACCCCGTCGGCAAACGACAGCGTGGCGGTGCCGAAGTAATGCACGTGAACATCGCCGGGACGCAAAAACTGCGCGTATTTGAAGTGATGGAATTCGAGGTTGGCGAGGCTGTGGCACATGTTGTCTTCGCCGCTGAGAAATTCCTTTTCCCAAAGCGTTTCGCCGTTGCGAATGATGCGGCTGGTGCCAGCCAGATGCCGGGGCAATTCACCGACGCGCAGCTCCGGCCCGTAGGCGCAGAAGCGCAGTTTCGAATGGGCGAGGTAGAGGTAATTGCGCCGCTCCATCACATGGTCGGAGAACTCGTTGCCCAAGGCATAACCGACCCGGTAAGGCTGGCCGTCGTCGCCGATCACGTAGAGGCCGGTGAGCTCCGGTTCTTCACCGGCGTCCTCGGCAAATGGCGGTACAGGGAAGTCTGCGCCGGGACGCACAACGATGCTGCCATCGCCCTTGTAGAACCATTCCGGCTGCGCACCGACCTGACCAGCCGCCGGTTTCCCGCCCTCCAGGCCCCATTTGAAAATGCGCATGGTGTCGGTCATGCCGGCTTCGACCGCGCCGTCCTGCTGGTGCATTTTGTCCCGTGCCGAAGCGCTGCCCAAGTGGGTCAGGCCGGTGCCGCTGATCAGGCAATGCGCCGGGTCTTCGTGATCCAGTGGCGGCAGGACATTACCCTGCTGCAACAACTGAGCGTAATCCGGGCCGGGCTCGGTGCCGCACCGGGCGACTTCTTCCTGCAGGCTGCGTTGCGCGCGGATCGCGGCAAGGGCCAGTTCACGGGTGCTGCGGGTGCCTTTGAGCACCTGGACCTGTGCGCCCTCGACGAGGCCCACCTGGCGTTCACCGGCAGTGTTTTCAAATTGAATCAGGCGCATGACGGCCCTCCAGAGATTCGTGAATTTGTGGCACCACAGGGTCACTCGATGATGTTGAAGTCGCTCAGGTACTCATCGGAGATTTCCAGGCCCAGGCCCGGTTTGTTGTCGTCGAGCTGGATGTAGCCGTTGACCGGTTGCGGCTCGCCCTTGAACACGTAGTAGAAGAGTTCGTTGCCGACTTCGACGTCGAACACCGGGAAGAACTCGGCCATCGGCGAGGCGGTGGTGGACATGGTCAGGTGGTAGTTATGCATCTGCCCGGCATGAGGAATGACCGGCACCGACCAGGCTTCGGCCATGGCGTTGATCTTGCGCGCGGCGGTGATGCCGCCGACGCGATTGGTGTCGTACTGAATCACGTCGACAGCGCGGCGTTCCAGCAGGTCTTTGAAGCCGTAGGAGGTGAACTCATGCTCGCCGCCGGAGATCGGCATGATCCCCATTTTTTTCAGTTCGATGTAGCCTTCGATGTCGTCGGCGATCACCGGTTCTTCGAGCCAGCGCGGTTCGAACTCGGCGAGTTTGGGCAACATGCGACGGGCGTATTCCAGGGTCCAGCCCATGTAGCACTCGAGCATGATGTCGATGTCGGGGCCAGCCAGGTTACGCAGCGCCCGCACTTGCTCGATGTTCTTGCGCATGCCCGCCGGGCCGTCTTTCGGGCCGTAGCCGAAACGCATTTTCAGCGCGGTGAAACCCTGGTTCAGATAGCCCTGGGCTTCTTCGAGGAACAGGTCGAGGTTGTCATTGGCATAGAGTTTGGAGGCGTAGGTCCAGATCTTTTCCTTGGTCCGGCCGCCGAGCAACTTGAACACCGGCTTGTTCACGGCTTTGCCCATGATGTCCCAAATCGCGATGTCGATCGCCGAGATCGCCGCCATGCCGATGCCTTTACGGCCCCAGGCGTGGCTCTGGCGGTACATCTTTTGCCAGATGTATTCGTTGTCGAACGGGTCTTCGCCAATCGCGATCGGCGCCAGGTAGGTGTCGATGATCTCCTTGGCCACACGCGGCGCCAGGGCGCAGTTACCGATGCCGACAAGACCGGTGTCGGTCTCGACTTCCACCACCAGCCAGCCGTGAAAACGGAACGAGCCCATGGCATCGCCGCGCTCGAACAGGATGTCGCTGGCGTTGGTGCAGAAGTGCGCTTGAGGGGGGACGACTTTGCCTTTCCACTCGAAAACGCGGGTACGGATGGCTTTGATTTTCATGAATACAGTTCCTTGCGCTGCCGGTTTTTTGTAGTTGTCGGGTCGCTGCGCGGGGCCGCTTGAGTGGCCGGCCCGGGCATTCGATGGAGCGACTTTAGCCAGCGCTCGGGGGCTGCGGATAATCACTTATGCGTATCCGGCGATAACCTGGGGTGATCGCATAAACCGATTTGTAGGTAGATAGGGTTATCAGGCATCACACAAAAAAATGTGGGAGCGAGCTTGCTCGCGATAGCGGTCCGACAGTCACCGCACGGTGTCTGGACTGGCGCCATCGCGAGCAAGCCCGCTCCCACAGAGGTATTGCGTTGTATCAGTAGTTGTTGACGCCCATCCGGCACGCAATCTCGAACGCTTGCCGAATCGCCCCGACATTCGCCTTGCCCTGCCCCGCGATATCAAACGCGGTGCCATGCGCCGGCGTGGTAATCGGAATCGGCAAGCCACCCTGCACCGTCACCCCGCGAGAGAAGCCCATCAACTTGATCGCGATCTGCCCCTGGTCGTGATACATCGTGACCACCGCGTCAAAGGCACTGGCGTCGCCCTGAACCTTGAGGAAGATCGTGTCAGCCGGATATGGGCCTTCGGCCGCAATGCCCAACGCCTGAGCCGAGCGCACGGCCGGGCCGATGATGTCCAGTTCTTCGCGACCGAACGAGCCGTTGTCGCCGTTATGCGGGTTCAGTCCACACACACCAATGCGCGGTTTTTCCAGGCCATTGCGTTTGAGCGCGGTGTCGATCAGCTGGATCGCTTCAATCACCCGCGTCTGGTTGAGCATGCCTGGTACCTCGGCCAGCGCCACGTGGGAGGTCACACGCGAGGTCCAGAGGTTGTCGAGCACGTTGAATTCGCAAAACGGCCCGTGGAAATCCAGCAGCTCGGCGAACCAGTGCAGCTCATCGCTGTGGGCCATGCCGGCCATGTGCAGCGAAGTCTTGTTCAGCGGCCCGAACAGCACCGCGTCGGTAATACCGGCCTCGGTCAGGCGCAGGGCTTTTTCCAGGGTATCGAGGCTGTAGCGACCGCCGATGACGCTGGCTTCACTGCGGGGAAATTCACCAATCGTGTCGCCGCGGAAGTCATAGAACAGCGGCGTGTCATCACGAAAATCCAGCTGATCCAGCGACTCGACGCGCCGGTAAGGAAACGCCACCCCGGCGATGCGCATGCCGCGGCGCATTTCCGCTTCGTCGGCGATCAGTATCACATTGGCCTGGCTGCGCACTTCGGGTTCACCGAGCAGACGTGCAATCAGTTCCGGGCCGATACCTGCCGGGTCACCCAGGACCATCGCGATGGTTGTCTTGTTCATGCTTCACTCCTCAAGGGTTCAGGCCATGTCCGGTCAATGGCGCAAGGCTCGCAGCGATAAACCCGCTGCGCGTTGCTGTAGAAAAGACGCTCCTGATCGGCGCTGGGCAGATCAGCAACGATGGATTTGAAACCGCTGTAGATGTCGTCGAATGAGCCGCACAGGCTGTCCACGGGGAAGTTGCTGGCGAACATCGCCCGATCAGTGCCGAACATGGCAATCACTTCACGCACGATCCAGGCGTTGTCTGTGGCGCGCCACGCCTGGCCCCTTTGGCCCAGGCCGGAAATCTTCACCTGCACGTTCGGCCACTCGGCCAGCCGCGCCATCGCCAAACGCCAACCCGCCAGGCCTTCGGCACTGCGGTCATTGGGCAACCCGGCGTGGTTGAGGATGATCGTCGTGCCCGGAAAGTCCCGGGCCAGCCGTTCGGCTTCGTGCAGGTTCCACCACGGTGCCTGCAAATCGAAATGCAGCCCCAACCCTTCGAGCGCGGCGAAACTGCGCCGCCAATATTCGTCGCTCATCAGGCTGCGAACGTGGCCAACCTGCGCAGGCGAAGTCGGTCCGCCAGGTTTGTGCCGCACGCTGCGCACACACTTGAAACTGGCTTGCTCGGCCAGTACCGCGATGGCGTCCGGGTGGTCGAGCCAGGCTTGCGCGACGACCGCATTCGGTACGCCGTATCGGGCGGCCAGCCCCTCGATAAAAAGGGTTTCGCCAATCGGGTCTTGCGGGTCCCATTCGGTCTCGACGTACACCGTTTGCACCACGCGATGCAGGCCGACGTCAGCGAAATAGTCGTCAGGAAAATAGCGGCGCTTGATCGCGCTGTAATCACCATAACGAAACGGGATGTTGGCTTCGGGCGCCAGCCACGGATGGTCATTGATCGACGGGTCCCAGAAGTGATGATGGGCATCAATGATCGGGCCGTTCCACAACTCACCCATGGCGCACCTCGTCGAGGCTGATGAACAACGTCGCTAGAACAAACACTGCCGAGCACACCGCAAAGAACCCCAGCACCGGCGCAAAACCACCGGTCATTTGCAGAATCACCCCGACCAGAATCGGCACTGCGATGCCGCCGGTGCTGCCGGCCATGTTCATCACGCCGCCGATCAAACCGACCCGCGCCGGGGCCGCCAGCAACGCCGGGAAGCTCCAGTAGAGGCTGCCCCACATCAGAAAAAATGCGGTCATGGCCAACAACGCCACGGCCGCAAAAGGATTACTCAGGGTTGGCAGCAACAGGAACGCGCCGAGGGCTACCAGCCCGGAAAACGCCAGCAGGCTCTTGACCGCCACGCCACGGCTGACGCCTTTGCGGATCAGTCCGTCGCAAAGGAAACCACCCGTCAACGAGCCCAACGCGCCGCACACGAAGATCACAAACGTCGCCGCGCCAATGCCCTTGATATCGAAGCCGCGAGCCTGCGCCAGATAACTCGGCCCCCAGGTCAGCAGCCCGAAATACACCATCGCCCAACTGGCGCGACCGATCAGCAAACCGCTCAAGGATCGTGCCGCGATGCCCAAGCCTTTGACCGGCACACGCGCGGCTTCGGCAGCGGGCGTCGCGCGCCCGGCATTAATCTTTTCCAGTTCTTCAGCATTCACTTGCGGGTGACTGGCCGGGTCATCACGCAGATAACGCCGCGCCAGCCAGGCCAGCACCAGCGTCGCGATACCGGCGATCACGAACGCCAGACGCCACGAATCCAGCGAGGCAATCAGGTAGGCAATGATCAACCCGCCCAACGCCACGCCCAACGGGCTGCCGCTGTCCATCAGCACCGCGCCACGGCTGCGCTCGCTCGGTGCCAGCCACAGGGAAATCAACTTGCCGCCAGACGGAAACAACGGTGCCTCTGCCGCCCCGAGTGCGACCCGGGCGAACAACAATGACAACCCTCCGGTCGCAAACGCCGCCAGCACCTGAAACGTACCCCACAACCCGGTGGACCAACTGATGACCCGGTGCGGCCCGAAGCGATCGATCATCCAGCCGCCGGGAATTTGCAACAGCGCATAGGCCCAGAAGAAGCTGCTGAGGATCATCCCTTGCAGGCTCGGCGACAGGGAAAATTCATGGGCGATGGTCGGCATCGCGATGGACAGCGAGACCCGGTCGATCAGGTTGACCATGGTCAACGCAAAGATGATCGCGAAGATCCGCCAGCGCACGCTGCTGGCTTTGGTCGTGCCGGTCAGCGGTGTTGCCGCTGGCTGGGCAACTGCGCCAGGCAGATGCAGGGAAGCACTGGAACGAGCCATGGTGCGTACCTCGTTTTATTATTGTTGTGGATGGCAACTTTGCCGCTTCAGGGCGGCGCTGGTGAGCACTATCGAAGGCTGCGTGATAACCGTCTAATCAAAACTTGAAATAAGGCGATAGCCTCGAGTTATGGCATGCCCTGCTTTCACGGCGCTTTCAACGTAGGAGGCAAGCCCCGGTTTTTCTCGCAAATGGCTCTGGCGCAAAGCGTTGAGCGATAACGGCGATTTTGGCTGCCATGACCTATAACCGCAGGCTATCGGTGTATGTATTGTTTTGACTAGACGCGGGCTCCGAGGCTTCACACACTCACTCCAGGCTTGCAGCTTTGACAAGTCACTCATAACAACTACAAAAACGAGGCCCTTCCATGCGAAATGCATTCGTCCGTCGCACATCCCGTCTGTTTCTTGGCTGCACACTGGTTGCCGCCGGCGCCCTCCCCGCACTGGCCAGCGCCGCCTGGCAACCGGACAAGAACGTCGAAATCGTCGTCGCTGGCGGCCCCGGTGGCGGCACTGACCAGCTCGGTCGGCTGATCCAGTCGATCATCACCACCCATAAATTCCTCGACGTGAATACCATCGTCCTCAACAAGGGCGGCGGCAACGGCGCCGAAGCCTTTCTCGACCTGAAGATGAACAAGGGCGATCCGGAAAAACTGGTGATCGGCACCAACAACATCTACCTGTTGCCGCTGGTGTCCAAGCTCGGCTATCAATGGCAGGAACTCACCCCCGTCGCCGCCGTGGCCGAGGATGACTTCATCCTCTGGAGCTATAAAGACGCGCCGTGGAAGGACGCCAAAAGCTTCTACGAAGCGGTCAAGGCTGACCCGTCGAACCTGCGCATGGGCGGCAGTCAGTCCAAGGATGTCGACCAGACGTTAACCCTGCTGCTGAACCAGACCACCAACAGCAAACTGGTGTACATCCCGTTCAAGAGCGGCAGTGAAGCCGCGACCCAACTGGCCGGCAAACACATCGCCGCCAACGTCAACAACCCCAGCGAAAGCATCAGCCAATGGCGCGGTGATCAGGTCGAACCGCTCTGTGTGTTCAGTAAAGAGCGCATGAGCTACACCGAGAAAGTCGCCGGCGAAAAATCCTGGGCCGACGTTCCAACTTGCCACGAACAGGGGCTGGGCATCGATCAATACCGCTTCCCGCGCACCGTGTTCATGCCCGGCGAAGTCACCGCTGAACAGCGGGCGTTCTATGTCGAGCTGATGCGCAAAGTCACCGAGACTCCGGAGTTCAAGGCCTACGTCAAACAGAACGCGCTGGTGCCGACCTTCCTCGAAGGCGAGCCGCTGACCGCCTACATCGAGAAAGACACCGCCCGGGTCACGCCGGTGTTCAAAGATGCCGGCTGGCTGAAAAACTGAGTTGTCCACGGCCGTCCGCCCTGCGCACGGCCGTCACCTCTGGAGGTGCTTTGATGTCCCATTCTTCGGATTCACCAGCGCTGGTCGGTACCCGCTGGGTCGAACTCGGCCTGGCACTGTTCACCACGCTGATTGGCGCGGTGGTGATGTTCGGCAGTCTCGAACAAGGTATCGGCTGGGGCGATTCCGGCCCCGAGCCGGGTTACTTCCCCTTCTACATCGGCCTGATGTTGAGCGCCGCCAGCGTGGCCAATGGCGTGTTGACCGTGGTGCGCTGGCACGCCCTGAGCATTTCATTCGTCAGCCGCAGTGCATTCAAGCAAGTGTTGTCGGTGTTCATCCCGATTGCGCTATTCGTCGGTGCGATGCCGTTCACCGGCATCTACGTGGCCTCGGCCTGTTTCATCGCCTGGTTCATGTGGCGTGACAAGGTCCGCGCCAAGCCTTACGGCAAACTGATGATTGGCAGCGTGTCCCTTGGCGCGGTACTCGCCAGCTACCTGATTTTCGCGTTGTGGTTCAAAGTCCCGCTGGATGCCGGCCCGATGGGCGACTGGATTGCCCTGGCCGGGAGATCTTTCAAATGAGCGAATTCGATTCCCTGCTGCAAGGCATGAACCTGATCCTGACCCCGGGCCACATCGGCCTGATGGTGATCGGCGTGCTGCTGGGCATTCTGGTCGGCGTGTTGCCCGGCCTCGGCGCCCCTAATGGCGTGGCGTTGCTGCTGCCGCTGACGTTCACCATGTCGCCGGTGTCGGCGATCATTCTGCTGTCGTGCATGTATTGGGGCGCACTGTTCGGCGGTTCGATCACCTCGATTCTGTTCAATATTCCCGGTGAGCCCTCATCGGTGGCGACCACCTTTGACGGTTACCCGATGGCCCGCGAAGGTCGCGCCGCCGAAGCCCTGACCGCCGCGTTCAGCTCGGCGCTGATCGGCGCGTTGGCCGGGGTGTTGTTGCTGACGTTCCTGTCGACAAAGATCGCCGCGTTTGCCATGTCGTTCAGCTCGCCGGAGTTCTTCGCGGTATACCTGTTGGCGTTCTGCACCTTCATCGGCATGAGCAAGAACCCGCCGCTGAAAACCGTGGTCGCCATGATGATCGGCTTCGCCATGGCCGCCGTCGGCATGGACACTGTGTCCGGCAACCTGCGCCTGACCTTCGACCAGCCAATCCTGATGACCGGCATCAGTTTCGAAGTGGCAGTGATCGGCCTGTTCGGTATCGGCGAAATCCTCTGCACCGTCGAGGAAGGCCTGGTGTTTCGCGGCGAGCATGCGCGCATCACGCCGATGGTCATCCTGCGCACCTGGGCCAAGTTGCCGCGCTACTGGTGGACGATTGTGCGCAGCACGTTGGTCGGTTGCTGGATGGGCATCACGCCCGGCGGGCCAACGGCGGCGTCGTTCATGAGCTACAGCCTGGCGCGGCGTTTCTCGAAGAACCGCGAGAACTTCGGCAAGGGTGAACTCGAAGGCGTGATCGCCCCCGAAACTGCTGACCACGCTGCCGGCACCAGTGCCCTGCTGCCGATGTTGACGCTGGGCATTCCAGGGTCGGCGACGGCAGCGGTGATGCTCGGCGGTTTGATGATCTGGGGTCTGCACCCTGGCCCGACGCTGTTCGTCGAGCAGCATGATTTCGTCTGGGGCCTGATCGCCAGCATGTACTTGGGCAACGTCGTCAGTCTGATCGTGGTGTTGGCCACCGTGCCGCTGTTCGCTTCGATCCTGCGGATTCCGTTCTCGATCATTGCACCGATCATCATCATGGTCTGCGCCATCGGCGCCTACTCGGTGCACAACTCGTTCTTCGACGTGGTGCTGATGCTGGGCTTCGGCGCGCTGGGTTATCTGTTCAAGAAACTCGGTTACCCGATCGCCCCGCTGGTACTGGCTGCGGTGTTGGGGGACAAGGCTGAAGACGCATTCCGTCAGTCGATGCTGTTCTCCGACGGGCACCTGGGGATCTTCTGGTCCAACCCATTGGTGGGAAGCCTGACCACGGCGGCGCTGCTGATGCTGTTCTGGCCGTTGATTTCCAAGGCGCTGCAAACCCTGATGGGCCTGCGCAAACCCCACATCGCCAAGCCAAAATCGGTGCTGTGACACAGCAATGCTGGCAACGCCTGACATTTGTTGTCAGGCTTGCCGCAGTCCTTTTTGCGAGCATGGCCCATGACCCGAATTCCTGAAGCCAACGTGATCCACAGCCGACTGCGTCTTCGCCAACTGCGGCTGATGCTGGCGTTGCAGGAATTCGGCTCATTGCGCCGCGCCGCCGACCACATCGGCATGACCCAACCGGCGGCGACCAAGATGCTGCACGAGGCCGAGGACCTGCTCGGCGTAGAGCTCTTCGAACGCCTGCCTCGGGGCATGCGCTCTACCCCCTTCGGGGAAACCGTCATCTACTACGCGCGCATGGTGTTTGCCGAACTCAGCGGCATGCGGGAAGAACTGGTCGCGCTGGAATCCGGCAACCTTGGCCGGGTCGCGGTCGGTGCGATTCCGGCGCTGGCTTCGGGGCTGTTGACCCGCACCATCGCGACCTTGAAACAGAGCCATCCACGCTTGTCGATGAGCATCCAGGTCGATACCAGCGACGTGCTGGTGCAAGCACTTCTGCAGGATCAACTGGATATCGTATTGGGTCGGATTCCGGCAGGTGCCCGGGCCGAAGAATTGCTCTTCGACAGCCTCGGCGAAGAAGCTTTGTGCGTGATTGCCGGCGCGCAAAACCCACTGGCGCAGGAGACGCAGCTGAGCTGGGCGGAATTGCAGAACATGACCTGGGTACTGCAACAACATCCAAGCCCGATGCGCGCGATCATCAATCAGGTGTTTCACAACGCGCGGGTCGACATTCCCAGCAGCATCGTTGAAACCACCTCGATCATGACCCTGCTCTCGTTGGTGCAGCAGACCGACATGCTCGGTGTTACACCGGTGTCGGTGGTCGAGGATTATCCTGGCCGTGATTTGCTGGCGGTTTTGCCGATCAAGTTCGAAGCGCGGTTGCCGCCGTTCGGGCTGATCACTCGGCGTCATCGTATTCAATCGTCGGCGATGCAGGCGTTCATGAATTCGGTGCGGGCCGAGCATGCGCTGGCCAAATAAAAACGGCCCGGAGCAATGCTCCAGGCCATTTTTTTATGCTGCCTTACGGAATACGAATACCAATCCAATGATGATCAGCAACATGCCCAGCATGCTCAACGCCGCCAGCCGGTTGCCGAAAATCAGGTAGTCCATGACCGCCGTCACCGCCGGCACCAGGTAAAACAGACTGGTGACATTGACCAGGTTGCCCCGTGCAATCAGCCGATACAGCAGCAACGTCGCCAGCACCGACACCACCAATCCCATCCACAACACCGGCACGATGAAACCGGTGCTGTGTTCGAAATGAAAGGGTTGGAACGGCACGAAGACTCCGCAGAGCAACAGCCCCGCCAGGTACTGCACTGGCAGCGTGCCGAGTGGATTGTCGGTGATGCGCTTTTGCATGATCGAACCGAACGTCATGCTCGCCAGCGCCAGCAAACCGAAGAGCATACCGGCCAATGACATACCGGCCAGACCGATGCCTTGGTAAACCACCATGATCAACCCGGCCAAACCCAGTGCCAGACCAAACATTCTGCTGGCTGATCGCTGACGCTCCATGATCACCACGGTAAGAATGGGCTGCACGCCCATGATCGTGGCCATGACGCCGGGTGTGACCTTCAGGTCCAGGGCCAGCAGATAGAAAATCTGATAAGCCCCCAGCAACACCACGCCCGTGGCCATCGCATACAGCATCGGCTTGCCGCCCTTGGGCAGCTTCAACTTGAGCAACGGCACCAGCAGCACCAATCCGCAGATTGCGATAGCGAAGCGAATCAACAGAAAAGCAAAGGGGGACGCATGGGCCAGGCCCCATTTGGAGAAGATCGCCCCGCTGCTCCACAGCAAAACGAACAGGCTCGTGGACGCCGCCGCGAGCGCGGTTTTTTTCGAAAGGACAAACATGAATACCACCTGTAGTCAGGCAAAAAAAGCCAACTCAGCCGAAGCTGAAATTCAGTAGTTTTTCAGGCGTGAGCTTTTTCAGACGGGCATGAGAACAGCAAAAAGAAGCTGATCAGCCCGAGAAGCCAACGCCTGGCGGTGATACGACTGCGCACACCGGCGTGCTACTGACAGGTGGGAGGGTAATGACTGATCTGCGCAGGCTGCTGATTCCCGCACGGCACGACGCCAGCGTTGACCGCTGAATCGACTACCGCGTTGATGAGGGAAGCTGGCATGGGCTGATCTTTTTTGAGGGCCGTGCTGGGGAAAGCAGGCGAGCGCCGACTATAACCAGCCCGCGACATAGATTGCAATGACTTGGTCAAAGGGCCAGTAACGACAGCTGCCACGCCGCAATCTACCTTGGAAAGAAATGCAAACGCCCGCTATGAGGGACATGGAATGCACGAGATCACATGCCAAGGGAACGGACGCATCTTCGGTATCAGTTGTATCGGTCGAGGGCTAGAACGCTTGCTGCTACCAGCGCTGCTCAGTTGCAACATGAACTGGAACTGGCAGGCCCAACGGACATTGATCTATCACTAGTGCGGTTTGACGCCATCAATGCACAGGCGCTGGCTGCTTGCGAGCGCTGGAAGGTGCAATTTCTGTTTATAAACGACTCGACTTCAACGAAGACGCTGAAGGTCGACTTGTCAAAACTGTGGAGAGCCTAGTAACGTGAAAACTGTTCAATTAATGACCGATGACGGAGAAAACATGCACGGAGTCATCAGAAATCCCCGCATAAAAAAACGTTCCTCTGCCCAGGAAAACAAGACTGTTAAAGTAGAACTGACGGCCAGTCAGCGGCGCATTTTGCAGGTCCTTGCGACGGGCATCGAAGGCGAACCTGACGTACTCGCCGGGCGACCATAACTTCGGCGAAAAAAAACCGCTCCAATGAGCGGTTTTTCATTTCTTGTCCGGAATCACCCAAACAACCAATACCCCAACAACGTCAATATCACCACCGCCAGCACCGGTCGCAACACCCGGTAGGCCTTGGGATTACGACGCTTCCACCGCTTGACCACACCGCTGAACTTGTCGCTGGAGTTCTTGCTCCAGGCGTAAGCCTGGTTAATCCCGCCAACACGTTCATCATCAAGATTCTGCGGTGCAGTGGCGCGCCCCAAAAAGCTGCTGATCCCGCGGTTGATGCGGGTCATCAGGCGGTTGCTCAGCGGTCGTTCGATGTCGCAGAACAGGATGACCCGAGTCTTGTCGGTTTCATTCTTGACCCAATGCACATAGGTTTCGTCGAACATCACGTCTTCGCCATCGCGCCAGGAGTAAACCTGACCGTCGACGAAGATCCGGCAATCGTCGGAGTTCGGCGTTGACAGCCCCAAGTGATAACGCAGGGAACCGCCGAACGGATCACGGTGCGGGTTGAGATGGCTGCCGCCTGGCAGCAACGCGAACATGGCGCCTTTGACGTTGGGAATGCTGCTGAGCAGTGCCACGGTTTTCGGGCACAGGGCTTCGGCCGATGGCAGTGGTTTGTCGTACCACTTGAGGTAAAAACGCTTCCAGCCTTTCTTGAAGAACGAACCGAAGCCGGCGTCGTTGTTCTTTTCGGCGGCGCGGATGTAACCCTCGTCGAACAAATGCATCGCTTCGTCGCGGATGACTTCCCAGTTGTCCTTGAGCACATCCAGTTCCGGGAACTTGCTGCGGTCAAGATAGGGTTTGGATGGCACGCTGGAGAACAGGTACATCAAGGCGTTATAGGGCGCGAACAAAGCCGAGTGGTTGACGAACTGACGCAAGACCGGCAAACGTGCCTTGCCGCGCAAATGCACATAGAGAGTGCTGCAGAAGAACAGCAACAAAAGCGACGCCTTCGCGGCAAGGGAAACGGTCATCAACGACTCCTTGATAGTAGACAACGTTGCACAACGCCATTTACCCGACGTGGCAGTCAGCCATGATAAACACTACCGGCCTCGGGAAGAACCCGTGTATCTCAACATTCAGTGTTAAGGATTGCGCAATAAAGCACTTCTTAACATAAAGTTCCTGAACGGGGGCTGACCTGAGTCACCCCCTCCCACTGGATGAAAAATCGCAACACCTATTGCAGATTCTCCTGCTCGGTAAACAGATCACTGAATAGCATGCTCGACAGGTAGCGTTCACCGGAGTCCGGCAGGATCACCACGATGGTCTTGCCCTGCATTTCCGGGGTTTCCGCCAGGCGGACGGCCACCGCCATGGCGGCGCCGCAGGAAATGCCGCTCAAAATCCCTTCTTCCTGCATCAGGCGCAGGGCCATGGCCTTGGATTCTTCATCGCTGACCAACTCAACCCGATCGACCATCGACAGATCAAGATTCTTCGGCACAAAACCGGCACCAATACCCTGAATCTTGTGAGGGCTCGGCTTGATTTCTTCACCGGCCATTGCCTGGGTGATGACGGGCGACACCACTGGCTCCACCGCCACCGAAATAATCGGTTTGCCCTGGGTATTCTTGATATACCGCGAAACTCCGGTAATGGTTCCACCCGTTCCGACGCCTGCCACCAGTACATCGACTGCACCATCGGTGTCGTTCCAGATTTCCGGACCGGTCGTTTTTTCGTGGATGGCGGGGTTCGCCGGGTTCTCAAACTGCGACGGCATGAAGTAGGCAGCCGGATCGCTGGCGACAATTTCAGCTGCCTTTTCGATCGCTCCTTTCATGCCCTTGGCCGGTTCGGTCAGTACCAGTTCGGCCCCCAAAGCCTTGAGCACTTTGCGTCGCTCGATACTCATGGACGCCGGCATGGTCAGCATCAGCTTGTAACCGCGAGCCGCCGCAACGAACGCCAGGCCGATACCGGTATTGCCTGAGGTCGGTTCGACGATGGTCATGCCAGACTTGAGTTTGCCAGTGCTTTCGGCGTCCCAGATCATGTTTGCACCGATCCGGCACTTGACCGAGTAACCGGGGTTACGCCCTTCGATCTTGGCCAGGATGGTTACGCCGCGAGGGGCGATACGGTTGATCTGCACCAGCGGCGTATTACCGATGGAATGGGCGTTGTCAGCGTAGATACGGCTCATGGCTGGGTCCTTATACAGCGTTAAATTAGCTCTCCAAGGTATGCCTGTTGCCCTTGATCGTCCAGTCAGTCGAACGTCCTGTTACCGCAGCAGTCAATGGCTTTACAACGCCAGAGATTTGCCATCATGAAACGCAGATACAGTTGGCCCCTGTGGACCCTCGCCGGCCTTGTCGTGCTGCTGATTGTCCTGCACATCGCCCTGCCTTACATGGTGCGCGACTACCTGAATGACAAGCTGGCGAACATGGGCGATTACCGTGGCCAGATCACTGATGTGGACCTGGCCCTGTGGCGCGGTGCGTACAAAATCAACGGGCTGAAAATCGTCAAGGTCGAAGGCAAGGTCCCGGTGCCTTTCGTCAACGCGCCACTGATCGACCTTTCCGTCAGTTGGCACTCGCTCTGGTACGACCACGCCGTCGTGGCCGAGGTGAAGTTCTTCAAACCCGAGGTGAACTTCGTCGACGGCGGTGCCAACAAGCAAAACTCCCAGACCGGTCAGGGCACCGACTGGCGTGCGCAGTTGAGCAAACTGGCCCCCATTACCTTGAACGAAGTTCAGATCAGCGATGGCAAGATCAGTTTCCGCAACTTCAACTCCAAGCCCCCCGTGAACATGAACGCCTCTCAGGTCAACGCCAGCATTTACAACCTGACCAACGTGGTCGACACCAAAGGCAAACGCGACGCTCGCTTCGACGGCAAGGCGCTGCTGCTAGGGCACGCGCCACTGGAAACCACCGCCACCTTCGACCCTTTAAGCAACTTTGAAGAATTCGAGTTCCGCCTGCGGGCCAAAGACATCGAACTCAAACGCATGAACGACTTCGCCTCCGCCTATGGCAAGTTCGACTTCAATGCCGGTCACGGTGATGTGGTCATTGAAGCGCAGGCTAAAAAAGCTCAATTAACGGGTTACATCAAACCGCTGCTGAAGGACGTCGACGTGTTCAATTGGCAGCAGGACGTCGAGAACAAGGACAAAGGGATTTTCCGCTCCATTTGGGAGGCCATCGTCGGCGGCTCCGAAACAGTGCTGAAAAACCAGGGCAAGAACCAGTTTGCGACTCGCGTGCAACTGAGCGGCAATGTGCATCGCCGAGATATCAACGCATTCGAGGCTTTTTTGCAGATTTTACGCAACGGCTTCATCCAGGCCTTCAATGCCCAATACGAACGGCCCAAGCCGGACGCCGGTTAAGGCTTGCGTGTGACGGTATAGCGACCGCTTTCTTCGGCCGCCCGCGCCGGGTTCGATTGCTGCTGCAAGAAGTCCCAGCCTAGGCAGGCCAGTGCCAGCGATCGTGGAACGGCTTCACGACCACTGCTGTAACGCGTGATGCTGCGGGCACTGACCCCTAACGCTTCGGCCGCCTGATTGAGCGGCAGCCCGGTACGAGCGCGCCAGTCGATGAAGATCCGGGTGTTTTCGTCCGATGCGTTTTGTGCGAGCGCATCCAGATATAGAGTGTCTGCGCCGATCTGGATGTCCAGTTCGGGCCACTCAATGCTCCAGCCATCATCACCCACGGTTGCACCGTCGAAAGCACCAGCCTCCAGCAACGGCTGCAATCCTGGATAGGCGCGCAGGTCCCGACTCAAATCGAGGTTCAGTTGCTGACCGTCGACAAAGGTCAGCATAAGGCGGTGATCCGGCAACGCCTGCACGGCCGACAGCCGTGGTCGTTTCATGGGTAACATCGTTTCCAATCCTCCAGCAATTGCATCTGACGGGCAAGCTATCGCCAAAATGGCGATAGCTCAATACTGGCCAGCGGCCGAGACTGAGTCAAGATGTGACGCCCCATTCAGAGACTGAATAAGCCGTCTGCGTTCACAGTCGACCGGGCACCGCGTTATAGTCGGGTACTACAATTATTACGCCCCGCCCTGCTTCGTTCAGGTCGGCGTTACCGTTCGAGGATTAGCAGATGAAGTTCGAAGGCACCCAGGCCTACGTCGCCACCGATGACCTGAAGCTGGCGGTCAACGCCGCCATCACCCTGGAGCGTCCGCTGCTGGTCAAGGGCGAGCCGGGCACTGGTAAAACCATGCTCGCCGAGCAACTGGCCGAGTCCTTCGGCGCCAAATTGATCACCTGGCACATCAAGTCCACCACCAAGGCGCATCAAGGCCTGTACGAGTACGACGCGGTCAGCCGCCTGCGCGACTCGCAGCTGGGCACGGAAAAGGTCCACGACGTTCGCAACTACCTGAAGAAAGGCAAGCTCTGGGAAGCCTTCGAGTCCGAAGAGCGGGTGATCCTGCTGATCGACGAAATCGACAAGGCTGACATCGAGTTCCCGAACGACTTGCTGCAAGAACTCGACAAGATGGAGTTCTACGTTTACGAGATCGACGAGACCATCAAGGCCAAGAAACGCCCGATCATCATCATTACCTCCAACAACGAAAAAGAGCTGCCGGACGCCTTCCTGCGTCGCTGCTTCTTCCACTACATCGCCTTCCCGGATCGCACCACGATGCAACGGATCGTCGACGTGCACTACCCGAACATCAAGAAGGACCTGGTCAGCGAAGCGCTGGACGTTTTCTTCGACGTGCGCAAGGTACCGGGTCTGAAGAAGAAGCCATCGACCTCCGAACTGGTGGACTGGCTGAAGCTGCTGATGGCCGACAACATCGGCGAAGCGGTACTGCGCGAGCGTGATCCGACCAAGGCTATTCCGCCACTGGCAGGCGCTTTGGTGAAGAACGAACAGGACGTGCAATTGCTTGAACGTCTGGCGTTCATGAGCCGTCGCGGCACTCGCTGATCCCTCTGTTTAACAAGATAGAGGGCGATAGCCATGCTGCTTAACCTGTTCAATGAAATGCGCGCCGCCAAAGTGCCGGTCTCGGTACGGGAGCTGCTGGACCTGATCAACGCGCTGAAGCAGCGCGTGACCTTTGCCGACATGGACGAGTTTTATTACCTGTCCCGGGCGATTCTGGTGAAGGACGAAAAGCATTTCGACAAGTTCGACCGGGCGTTCGGTGCCTATTTCAACGGCCTGGAAAAACTCGACGACCACCTTCAGGCATTGATCCCGGAAGACTGGTTGCGCAAGGAGTTCGAGCGTTCGCTGACCGACGAAGAGCGGGCGGCGATCCAGTCCCTCGGCGGCCTGGACAAGCTGATCGAGGAGTTCAAGAAACGCCTCGAAGAACAGAAAGAACGTCATGCCGGCGGTAACAAGTGGATCGGCACCGGCGGCACCAGCCCGTTCGGCTCCGGCGGCTTCAACCCGGAAGGCATTCGGGTCGGCGATGCCGGCAAGCGTCAGGGCAAAGCGGTCAAGGTCTGGGATCAGCGCGAGTACAAGAACCTCGACGATTCGGTGGAGCTGGGCACGCGCAACATCAAGGTCGCCCTTCGCCGGCTGCGCAAATTCGCGCGCCAGGGTGCGGCGGAAGAGCTGGACATCGATGGCACCATCGACCACACCGCACGCGATGCCGGGCTGCTGAATATTCAGATGCGTCCGGAGCGGCGCAACACCATCAAGCTGTTGCTGCTGTTTGACATTGGCGGCTCGATGGACGCCCACGTGAAGATCTGCGAAGAGCTGTTCTCGGCCTGCAAGACCGAGTTCAAGCACTTGGAGTATTTCTACTTCCACAACTTCATTTATGAATCGGTGTGGAAGAACAACATGCGCCGCACGTCCGAGCGCACTTCGACCCAGGACCTGCTGCACAAATACGGTGCCGACTACAAAGTGATCTTCATCGGTGACGCCGCCATGGCGCCGTACGAAATCACCCAGGCCGGTGGCAGCGTCGAGCACTGGAACGAAGAAGCGGGTTATGTGTGGATGCAGCGGTTCATGGAGAAGTACAAGAAGGTCATCTGGATCAACCCGTATCCGAAAGATACGTGGGGCTATACGTCGTCGACCAACATCGTGCGGGACTTGATCAACGACCAGATGTACCCGCTGACGTTGCGGGGGCTTGAAGAAGGGATGCGGTTTCTTTCCAAATAAAAATCGTTGTTGTCTGTGATGCCGCCTTCGCGGGCAAGCCTCGCTCCTACAGGTTTCGGTGTTCGTGCGTTGTGCATTGACCCTGTAGGAGCGAGGCTTGCCCGCGATGCTTTTAGCGGTTCACAAACCGGCGCAGATACTCGACTTGCTCTCGATGCGCCACATCCTGCACCACCGGTTTCAACCGCACCTGCGTCCCCGGCAGACACTGCGCCAGCCGTGCCAGCGCCAACGGCGTCAACGCCCCCAATCGCGGATAACCACCAATGGTCTGCCGATCATTGAGCAACACAATCGGCTGCCCGTCCGGCGGCACCTGAACCGCACCCAGCGGGATGCCTTCGGAAATCATCGGCTTACCCTGATACTGCAACGCCGTTCCCAGCAAGCGGATGCCCATCCGGTCGGCACGGCTGTCGAGGGTCCAGACGCTGTTGAACGCGTCGAACGAACTCTGTCCACTGAACTCGCCGATCTGCGCACCGAGTACAAGGTCCAGCGGCGCGTTGAGTTTGAAATCCGGCACCTGTTCGCGCGCCAATTCCCGCAGCAGGAGCAGCGAGCTGCCCGAGTAGCTCAACTGCGCATCTTTGGCCAACGCCCGGCCCATGCCATCCAGCCCGCCGAGCTCCTCACGGACCACCGTTGCGCTGCTGCCCAACACCTTTGGCGCATCAAATCCGCCCGGGGCCGCCAAATAAGCCCGGGCCCCAAGCAGCGGCTGAGTGAATTGCAATTGCTGACCTTTGTTCAACCTGAAACTGCGCCACGGTGCCAACGCCTCGCCATCCACCTGCGCCCCCAGATCCGCCCCGGCCAACGCCAGCACGCAATCCTCTTCGGCAACGACAGTAAACCCGCCGAGGGTGATTTCAATCACCGGTGCATTCAGGCTATTGCCCAGCAACCAATTGGCCCATGACATCGATCGCCAATCCGCCGCCCCGCCCTGCGTCACGCCCAGATGCCGCACGCCGAAACGGCCAGCGTCCTGCAACAGGCACAGCGGTGTACTCGCTTCTATTGATAGACGGCTCATGCCTGCGCCTCCAATGGCGTGTCATCACCGCCCAGATTGATGAATTCAGCATGGCTGACGGCTTCGAAGCGCACTGTGTCGCCTGGTTGCATCAGGCTGTAGCCGTCGCGTTCGCGGTCGAACAATTTGGTCGGGGTGCGGCCGATCAGATTCCAGCCACCGGGAGACACCACCGGGTAAGCGGCCGTTTGGCGTTCGGCGATGCCGACGCTGCCCGCAGCCACCTTTTTACGCGGGGTATTCAAACGCGGCGCCGCCAGCGCTTCTTCCACCAACCCCATAAAGGCGAAACCCGGCGCGAAACCCAAGGCGAACACCTGATATTCGCGCTCGCTGTGGCGGCGGATCACTTCATCCACGGCCAATCCGCTGCGCTGGGATAACAGGCTCAACTCCGGGCCAACGCTCAAGTCATACCAGACCGGCAATACATGACATTTTCCGCGGGTGCAGGCGTTGGGCGACAGATCGATCAAGGCTTCAGCGATCAGCTCCCGAGCCTGGGCCGGACTCAGTGCGGTCAGATCGTAATGCACCATCAATGTCGTATAAGACGGCACCAGATCGATCAGATGCCCGGCAAACGCAGCACGCAGACTTTCACTGGCGGCGAGCATCCACGGCATGTTCGCTTCGGCTATCTCATCGAACAGGCGCACCATCAAGCAATCCAGCGCCACCACTTCTACCCGGATTTTCATGGCGCGCTCTGCTGATTAAGTGCTTCGCGAATACGCCGCACCGCAGCTACCGAACTGGCGTTGTCGCCGTGTACGCAGAGGGTGTTGGCCTGCAAGTGCAAGGCACTGCCATCGCTGGCCGTGAGGTTGCCGCCGCGGGCAATGGTCAGTGCCTGCTCGATGATTGTTTCGGGATCGTGATGCACCGCGCCCGGCAGTTGCCGCGAAACCAGCATGCCCGCGCTGTCGTAAGCGCGATCGGCAAAGGCTTCGAACCACAGGGTCACGCCGTATTCATCGCCCAACTGCTGGGCTGCGCTGTTGTCGCGAGTGGCCATCAACATCAGCGGTAACTCACGATCATAGGACGCCACAGCCTGAAGCACCGCGCGCAATTGCGCCGGGTTGGCCATCATGTCGTTGTACATCGCTCCGTGTGGCTTGACGTAACTCACCCGCCCGCCCTGAGCCCGGCAAATGCCGTCGAGGGCGCCGATCTGGTAATGCACAATGTCCTGAAGTTCCTGGGCGGTGTAGGCCATGGAACGGCGGCCGAAGCCGACCAGATCCTGATACGCCGGATGAGCACCGATCTGAACCCCGTTGCTCAGGGCCAGGCTGACAGTCTTGCGCATGATGCTCGGGTCGCCGGCATGGAAGCCGCAGGCGATGTTGGCGCAATCGATGAAGGGCATGACCTCGGCGTCCAGACCCATGGTCCAGTTGCCGAAACTCTCGCCGATGTCGCAGTTCAATAGCAGGCGGCTCACGGTGAACACTCCTGTAAGTTTTATTCTTTTCTATCTGTACGGCATTTGCCCGCAGATTATCAATTACTCGGCTTCAAGTTGCTTGCCACGGGTTTCCGGCAGGCTCAGGGCCGCAAGGATCACCACCCCGTAGGACACCGCCGCAAAAGCACCGATTCCCACGCTCAATGGCACCTTCTGACTCATCAAGCCGATCAACAGCGGGAACAATGCCGCCAGCGCCCGGCCGATGTTGTAGCAAAAGCCCTGACCCGAACCGCGAATCCGCGTTGGAAACAGCTCGGTCAAAAACGCGCCCATGCCGCTGAAGATCCCCGAGGCGAAGAAGCCCAGAGGAAAGCCCAGCCAGAGCATCACGCCGTTGCTGACCGGCAATTGGGTGTAGAGCAGAACAATGGTGAACGAGCCGACCGCGAACAGAATGAAGTTCTTTTTACGCCCGAGGATGTCAGTCAAATACGCGCTGATGACATAACCGACGTAGGAACCGACGATCACCATCGCCAGATAACCGCCCGTACCGAGTACGCTCAAACCGCGTTCGTTCTTCAGAAAGGTCGGCAACCAGGAGGTGATCGCGTAGTAACCGCCCAGAGCACCGGTGGTCAGCACCGAGGCGCGAATCGTGGTGAAAAGGATGCCGGGAGCGAAGATCTCGTAGAATTTTGCCGGATTGCTGGGTTCTTGCTTAGCCTTGGCTTCGCGATAGATTTCCGGGTCCTTGACCAGCCGGCGGACGAAGATCACAAAAATCGCCGGCACGATGCCAAGGATGAACAGTGCGCGCCAGGCGTCTTCCGGCGGTAGAACCGAGAACAGCAGCGCATACAAGATCGCCGTCAGTCCCCAACCCAATGCCCAGCCGGATTGCACCATGCCAACAGCCTTGCCACGGTCCTTGGCGCGAATCACTTCACCCATCAGCACCGCGCCAGCGGTCCATTCACCGCCGAAACCGAAGCCCATCAGCGTGCGGCTGATCAGCAGTTGCTCGTAGTTCTGGGCGAAGCCGCAGAGGAAGGTGAAGAAGGCGAACCACAGAACGGTCAGTTGCAAAGTGCGTACGCGACCGATGCGGTCGGACAAAATCCCTGCCACCCAACCGCCGATGGCTGAGGCGATGAGGGTGCTGGTGTGAATCAACCCGGCCTCGCCGGTGGTGATGCCCCACATCGCAATCAGGGTCGGCACCACGAAGCTGAGCATCTGGGTGTCCATGCCGTCCAGGCCATAGCCGATCTTGCAGCTCCAGAAGGTGCGGCGTTCCTGTTTGTTGATGTTGCGGTACCAGTCGAAAGGTCCCGGGCGAACCGTGGCTTTGGGGATGTCGAGCGTATCGGGCGCACTCATGGCAAATCTCCGCGCTAATTTTTATTGGTATTGTTCTGAGCCCCGACGACGCCTATCGTGGGAACCGGATGGCCTGATTTTTGGGCGCTTTACCCTGTGACGTCCAACTAATAAAAACCCGCTTTAGACATAAGAAAAACTTGTCCCTATGAACCTGAAGTTTCTCGAGACCTTTGTCTGGGTCGCCCGACTCAAGAGTTTTCGCCTGACGGCAGACAAGCTCTTCACCACCCAGGCGTCGATTTCCAGCCGCATTGCCGTGCTCGAAGGCGAGCTCGGGGTGAAGCTGTTCCTGCGCGATTCACGTGGCGTGAGCCTGACACCTGAAGGTTTGAAAGTGCTCGAGTACGCCGAGCAAATGATGGACACCATGCAATCCCTCAAGCAGTCGATCGAAACCCGTTCGAGCAAGGTCGGACGGGTTCGCATCGGCGTGATGGACACGGTCATCCATACCTGGTTGAGCCCGTTGGTGGCGAAAATGATGGATCACTATCCGCTGGTGGAAATCGAGTTGGTGGCCGATACCGCTCTCAACCTCTGCGATCAGCTGCAAAAAGGCTTTCTCGATCTGATCCTGCAAACTGACCTGTTGCGTCAGGAAAGCGTGCGCAGCCTTGAGCTGGCCAGTCACCCGATGGGCTGGATCGTTGCCAGCAATTCGATCTACAACCGCGAGTATTCCGGCATCGCCGATCTGGCGCGCGAGCGCATCATTACTTACTCGAAAAACTCACACCCGCATCAGGACATTTTGAGTTTGATGCAGGCCAATGGCGTCATGGCACCACGGCTCAACTGCGTGAACTCGGTATCGGCGATCACCCGGTTGCTGCGCGACGGTTTCGGTATTGGCGCGCTGCCGCCGGTGCTGGTGGCCGAAGAGCTGGCGCGGGGGGAATTGACCTTGCTGGCCATCGATCAACGGCCACCGAATTTGCAGGTGGTGGTGTCGTGGCGGGTTGGCGTGGAGTGGGTCGAAGAGATTGTTTCGTTATGTCAGCAGGTGCTGGACGGGTATGCGAAGAAGGTGGGTGAGAACTACATCGTCCTCGCGCGATAACCTTAATGTAGCAGCTGGCAAAGCCTGCGTTCGGCTGCGAAGCAGTCGTCAATCCAGCCAGCTCGGTTTACCTGAAACACCGCGGTGCCTGATTTCGCGACTGCTTCGCAGCCGAACGCAGGCTTCGCCAGCTGCTACAGGTCGGTGGCGCTCATTACAGTCCGCGCACATCCCGATCTTCGATCGGCCGGCTCTGGCGCAGGCGTTTGCCGCCCAGCACCACCCAGTCGATCAGACGGAACAGGCATTCAATGCCGAACGACAGCAGCAACGCCCCGCTCATGCCCCAGATCATCGCTTCCGGCGTCAGCAGGATCTGGTAGCTGTAGCCGTTCCAGGTTTCCTTGCGAATATCCGGATCAGCCGCCAGTGCAACCTGCAGGAGGCGGATGTACCACGGGCCCTGCATGGCCTGGAACTGTTTATCGAGCGCCAGCTGACGGGTCAGCAAGGTGCTCAGGCTGTCGGCATCGCTGCGAAAGATCGGATCGTCGCTGGCGCGGTAATGGGCCACCAACGCCTGCACGTCACCCTTGAAGAACTGATTCGCCGTGCCCTGAAAACCGCTCAGACTGGTCTGTGCCTCAATCAGATGCGCTTCGACCCGTTTGGCATAATCGCTGATGAACCCTGGCACCTGGACACCGATCAACAGGCCCGCCGCGAACAACACCAGCCGTAGATAACTGAGCAACATGAGGGGGAATCCTTATTCGGTCTTGCCCTGGCTGACGCATTCACCGCGTCGCCAGAGGCTCCATTGGCCCGGTTCGTAGCGGGTCCAGGTTTCGTTTTCGGTCAAGGGTTCGGTGGCGATCACCGTGACCACGTCGTTGGGCGTGGTTTCGGCCTGGAAATCGACGATCACATCGACGTCCTTCAAGCGCGCCGGGCCGAATGGCGCACGACGGGTGATTTGCGCCAGTTTGGTCGAGCAATAGCAGAACAACCAGTCGCCATCACTGAGCAGGCAGTTGAACACGCCTTTGCTGCGGTATTCGGCGCAGGCGGCCACCAGGTCTGGCAGCAGTTCTTCGATTTCTACCGGTTCCGGGAACGCTGCGCGCACGCGGTTGAGCAAATCGCAGAACGCCGCTTCGCTGTCGGTATCGCCGACCGGGCGGTAAAAACTCTTGATCGGTTGAAACTCGGCGAGCTGGCCGTTGTGGGCAAAACACCAGTTACGGCCCCACAACTCGCGTACAAATGGATGGGTATTGGACAAGCAGACCTTGCCGACGTTGGCCTGGCGGATGTGCCCGATCACCACTTCACTCTTGATCGGATAGCGCTGCACCAGGTTTGCGACCTCGGACTCACAGCTCGCCGCCGGGTCCTGAAACAGGCGCAGGCCACGGCCCTCGTAAAAAGCGATGCCCCAGCCGTCACGGTGCGGACCGGTGCGGCCGCCGCGCTGCATCAGCCCGGTGAAGCTGAACACGATATCGGTCGGCACATTGGCGCTCATGCCCAATAACTCACACATGTTCGGGTTCTCGCTGAAGGCAGGGGCAAGGTTACAGACGCGGTTCAACCCGCATTCGCTGAGGGTTGCTCGGCACCGGGGGACGACCGTAACGATCATCGCCCGCACCACCGAAAGGATGATCCTCTTCAGGGTCATCGGCCCGGGCCGCAGCCTTGGCAGCGGCAGCCTGTTCCTTGCGAGCGTTGGACGCACGTTCGATTGGGAAACGGATCGCCACGAATACCAGGTAAATGCCGAAGGCAATCATGCCGTACATGAACAGGTCGGATATCGCCCGCCACGCGTTGTTGCCGACCTTGAACAATAGATCAAGGGCAGTAATGGCGATGGCCGGGGCAACCTTTTCCTTCACCGGATCAATGATGGTCGGGCTGAACAGCAACACGGCAACCAATAGCCGTAACGGCTCACGCAGCCAGCGCCACATCCAGCGGGTGATACGCATCCACACCAACAGGCAGCCCAAAGCGGCAAAGGCGTAGAGGCCCCAAGCGATCAGATAGTCGTTCTCGGTCATGGTGTCCATGGCAAGGCAGGCAAAGAGGCGCTTATAGTAACGACTTTTCGCACGTCAGGCTTGCCCGCCGTCTGCGAACCCTATTTCGTAAAACGCTCGAGAGTCCTTCATGCCCCTATCCGTCAACGTTTCCGACGCTCCCATTGCCCACAAGGCCGAAGGCGACGACCCGTATGCCTGGCTGCAGGAGCGCGACACCGACGCGGTGCTCGACTACCTGAAAGCGGAAAACCGCTACCAAGAGGCGCAAACCGCCGATCAGGCAGGGTTGCGTGAAACCCTGTTCGAAGAAATCAAGGGCCGGATTCTCGAAACCGACCTGTCCTTGCCCTCCCCTTGGGGTCCGTACCTGTATTACACGCGCACCACGGCCGGTGATGAATATGCCCGTCACTACCGCTGCCCGCGCCCGGCCGATGACAGCCTGCAGCTCGACGAAAGCCAGGAACAGCTGCTGCTGGACCCGAATGAATTGGCCAACGGCGGCTTCTTCTCCATGGGCGCCTTCAGTATCAGCCCGGACCACCAGCGTCTGGCCTACAGCATCGACGCCACGGGCGATGAGATTTTCACGCTGTTCGTGAAGGAATTGTCCAACGGCCGTGTCAGTGAACTGGAGTTCCAGGATTGCGACGGCAGCATGACCTGGGCCAATGACAGCCTGACGCTGTTCTTCGGCGAGCTGGACGACACCCATCGTCCGCACAAACTGTTCCGCTATCGGCTGGACGGTACAGCGGCCGAAGAAGTGTTCCATGAGCCGGACGGTCGTTTCTTCATGCATTGCTACCGCTCGAGTTCCGAGCAGCAATTGCTGCTGTCCCTGGGCAGCAAGACCACCAGCGAAGTCTGGGTGCTTGACGCGTTCCAGCCGAAGCAGGCTTTTACCTGCATTGCACCGAGGGTTGAAGACCATGAGTACGACGTCGATCACGGCGCACTCGACGGTCAATGGACCTGGTTCATTCGCACCAATCGCGACGGCATCAACTTTGCCCTTTACCACGCCGTAGACACCGGCGTGGCGCCGACCGAGGCCGACTGGCAGAACCTGATCCCCCACAGCGACACGGTGATGATCGAAGGCATGAGCCTGAATGCCGAAGCCATGACCCTGAGCCTGCGTGAAGGTGGCTTGCCGATCATCGAAGTGCATCCGCAAGATCTGCCGAGCTACCGTGTGCAATTACCGGATGCGGCCTACAGCCTGCACGTGCAGAACAGCCTGGAATTCGTCAGCGACAAGATCCGTCTGCGCTACGAAGCGCTGAACCGTCCGGCGCAAATCCGCCAACTGATATTGGACAGCAGCGAGCAGAAAGTCCTCAAGGAAACCCCGGTGCTCGGTCCGTTCGACGCCGATGCCTACGTCAGTCAGCGTCTGTGGGCGACCGCACCTGACGGTACGAAAGTGCCGATCAGCCTCGTCGTCAAACGCGAAACACTCGGCAAGCCGACGCCGCTTTATCTGTACGGCTATGGCGCTTACGGCGAAAGCCTCGACCCGTGGTTCTCCCACGCCCGCTTGAGTCTGCTGGATCGTGGCGTGGCGTTCGCCATCGCTCACGTGCGTGGCGGCGGTGAACTGGGCGAAGCCTGGTATCGCGCGGGCAAGCAGGAACACAAACACAACACCTTCAGCGACTTCATCGCCTGCGCCGAGCACCTGATCGCCAGTGGTTTTACTACTTCACAGCAACTGGCGATCAGCGGCGGCAGCGCCGGCGGTCTGCTGATCGGCGCGGTGCTCAATCAGCGGCCGGAGTTGTTCGGCGCAGCGATTGCCGAAGTGCCGTTCGTCGACGTGCTGAACACCATGCTCGACCCCGATCTACCGTTGACCGTCACCGAATACGACGAGTGGGGCAATCCTGAAGAACCGGACGTCTATGATCGGATCAAGGCCTACGCCCCGTACGAAAACGTCACCGCGCAAGCCTATCCGGCGACCCTGGTGATCGCCGGCTACAACGACAGCCGCGTGCAGTACTGGGAAGCGGCCAAGTGGGTGGCGAAATTACGCGCGACCAAAACCGACACCAATCCCCTGCTGCTCAAGACCGAATTGGGTGCCGGGCATGGCGGGATGAGCGGTCGTTATCAGGGATTACGTGACGTAGCACTCGAATACGCATTTGTTTTCAAGGTTTTGGGCATCGCCTGAGGAACTCCGTTCGGCGTACCGGTCTTAACACCAGACGCCGGGGCGGAGGCTTCACGACTCCCCTGTAGGAGCGAGCCTGCTCGCGATTGCGGACTTTCAGTCAATTAATGTGTGACTGACACACCGCAATCGCGAGCAGGCTCGCTCCTACAGGGATTGGGGACATCCAGAAGACCGGAACCAGACACAAGAAAAAGACCGTGACGACATGTCAGAACCGACCTTACTGAACAACGAAATTCGCGACTGGCTGATGGACTGTGGCCTGTTCGATCAACTGCTGCCGGCGGACTTCGCCACGGCCTCGGGCTACTTCAGCATCAGCACCATTGCTCAGGGCGAAGAGATTTTCCATGAGGGCGATGCCGGCAGCTTCATGTGCATCATCCACACCGGCCAGGTGGCGGTGCAGAAAACCAACAGCGAAGGTCACCTGGTGACCATGGCAACGTTGCGCAGCGGTCGGGCGTTCGGCGAAATGGCCGTACTCGACGGCGAACGCCGCTCGGCCAGTTGTGTGGCCGCGAGCAATTGCCAGTTGCTCAACCTGGGCAAGGACTCGTTGGAAAAGATGCTCAACGATGCGCCGAAAATCGCCGCCAAAATCATCCGCGCCCTCGCCGTCTCCCTCTCCAAGCGCCTGCGCATGGCTGATGGTCAGCTGCTCTCGCAGCAGGTTTAACCGCCCGGTGATTTGGCTTTCGACGGGGTTTGCTCCAGCCCCGGCAGTGGCTGGTCCTTGGTAGGCGGGCTAGGCATTTCAATGGGCACCAACGGCGGACCGCCACTGCCGGGCCCGACTTTGGGCACGCTGGTCGGGGTGATTTGCGGGTACGGTGTCGGGGTCGCGGTGCCGGGCGAACCGGGCAGCGGCGAAGGGCTGGTCGGAATGGTTTGCAACTGCTGGGCCTGCACTGCAGTTATCGAGAGCGCGGCCAAGGTAATGACCGTTAGAATGGTGCGCTTCATCAATGGCTCCGTTGGCCTTGTTGTCTGTTTGCAGGCTACTCCCAACTGCGCGTGTTTGCCTTCCCCCTCTTATGCCAATTTCTCCTCAAGTGAGTCCCATGAAACGTTTCGTTCTGCTCGACACCACTCCAATTCCTGAAAATGGCGGTGCCTTGTGCCTGTTCGAATACGGTGAGGATTTCGTCATCAAGATCCAGGGCGGCGACGGCGGGCAACTGATGAACACCCGCATGCACGGCTCGGAAGACGCTCTGGCGGAGATCCCTTGCCGTAAAGTGGCTGGCCGGCCGAATTCGCGCGTGCTGATCGGCGGCCTGGGCATGGGCTTCACCCTCGCCTCAGCCCTCAAGCATCTGGGCAAGACCGCTGAAGTGGTGGTCGCCGAACTGGTGCCGGGCGTGGTGGAGTGGAACCGTGGACCGCTGGGCGAGAAAGCCGGGAGCCCGCTGCTCGACCCGCGTACGGTCATTCGCATGGAAGACGTGGCCAAAGTCCTGCAGGCCGAGCCGCAAGGTTTCGACGCGATCATGCTCGACGTCGACAACGGCCCCGAAGGCCTGACCCAGAAGGCCAACAGCTGGCTCTACTCCGCTGGCGGCCTGAGTGCCTGTGCCAAGGCCTTGCGGCCCAAAGGCGTGCTGGCCGTCTGGTCCGCGAGCGCTGACCGACAGTTTTCCGACAAACTGAAGAAGGCCGGCTTCAAGGCCGAGGAAGTCCAGGTCTTCGCCCACGGCAACAAAGGCACCCGCCACACCATCTGGATTGCCGAGAAGCTCAAGGGCTGAGCTAAACTTGGCTCATAACCGTCATTAGTCTTTTACAAAGGTGAACCCATGAGTTCGTCAACACCCCCGACCAACACGTCGAAACTGGACCGCATCCTTGCCGACAACCAGCGCGACAAGGAAATGGGTTACCGCGACAAGGCCCTGAAAATGTACCCGCACGTGTGCGGCCGCTGCGCCCGTGAGTTTTCCGGCAAGCGCCTGAGCGAACTGACCGTGCACCACCGCGACCACAACCACGACAACAACCCTCAGGACGGCTCGAACTGGGAATTGTTGTGCCTGTATTGCCACGACAACGAACACTCGCGGTACACCGACCAGCAGTATTTCGACGAAGGCTCTCTGAGTACGCCGAAGATTGCCAAGGCGACGCATAACCCGTTTGCGGCGTTGGCTGGCCTGATGAAGAAAGAAGACTGAAGATCTTCAGTGCTTCGACCGGCTCCTTCGCGAGCAAGCCCGCTCCCACATTTGATTTGCGGCGTACGCCAGTAGTGTGTTCACCAGAGATCGAACGTGGGAGCGGGCTTGCTCGCGAAGGCGGCCGACCAGACACCACCAATCTCCAAACCGAACACCCCTCCCCCAATCCCCGTATAATCGCCGTTTTTTCCCCGAAGGCACCCGCTCGTGGCAGACAAACGGTACAGCTGCATTGGTTTGTATAACCCCAAATCACCGGAGAACGTCGGTTCGGTGATGCGCGCCGCTGGCTGCTATGGCGTAGCGTCCGTGTTCTACACCGGCAAACGTTATGAACGCGCCGCCGACTTCGTCACCGACACCAAGCGCGTCCACTACGACATTCCGCTGATCGGCATCGACGATCTGAAGAAAATCCTGCCGCTGGGCTGCGTTCCGGTCGCTGTGGAACTGGTGGACGGCGCCCGTTCACTGCCGGAATACACACACCCTGACCGCGCGCTGTATATCTTCGGCCCGGAAGACGGCTCGCTGGATAAAGAGATTCGCGACTGGTGCGAAGACGTGGTCTACATCCCGACCACCGGTTGCATGAACCTGGCGGCCACCGTCAACGTCGTGCTCTATGACCGTATGTCCAAGGGTCTCAACACCCGCTCCGGGGCGAAATTTCGCTGATTCACCACACATCCGATGGAACAAGCCGCCCGCCTTGGCAGTCAGCTTAAATATCTATTCTTGAAGCAGTCATTCCAGCCCGGAGACAGATCATGAACGAACTCAAACGCGTAGAACGCATCGAATCTACCCCGTTCCAGACTCACACAGAGCAGAACGTGCAGGGTTGGGAACGCATCGGTTCCCTGGCCGGCGGCGTGGTGATGGTCGGCAAGGGCCTGCGTCGCGGTGGTGTGTTCGGCTTGATTCAAGTGGCGATCGGCGGCGTGGCCCTGGCGCGTGGTATTACCGGGCACAGTTCGGCGAAAAGCCTGCTGGAGAAAAGCCGTCAGGACATGAACAACGTGCGGGCAAAGATTCAGCGGGCGGGTGAAGAGTTGAACCGGTTGAAGGCGAATGCTGAAGCGGCGACCAAGACGGCTACCGTGACCGGTAATGATTCTTTGAAGTCGCCGAAAACCGGGGTTTGATCCAAGCGTTGCGGTGGGGCTTAAGGCCTCATCGCGAGCAGGCTCGCTCCCACAGGTGACCGCATTCCAATGTAGGAGATTCTATGTTGCCCCGCAACCCTGAATTCTCAGGCTGACAAGTATTCGCTCTGATTTTTCATCAGGGCGAATGCCACCCGACAGAGCTTTCGGGCCAAGGCCACCAAGGCCTGGGTTTTCGAAAAACCTCTAGCCAGGTATGACTCGTAAAACGGTTTCCATTTGGGCGAGCGACACGCCGCCATTGCGGCGTTGTAAGCCAAGCGACGCACTTCCGGGTCCCCTTTTTTGGTCAGATGCCGCAGGCCATTCTTCTTGCCGGAGTCATCGACTGCCAAGTCCATTCCTAAAAACGCGATGAACGCATCGCTGTTCGCAAAATCCCCCCGCATAAAAGTCGTCGCCAACCCGGTTGCGGTCAGTTCGCCCACACCTTCTATGGCTTTGCAGCGATCAATATTCTCCTCAATCCCTGCCTCTTTGCTGACTTTGCGCAGCAGTTTCTGGATAGCCTGATCCGCTTGCTTGAACGCTTTCTGCTGAGCGGCCTGCACCTTTCTCAACAAGGGTTCATTGGCCCAACTCAACATCAGCCCTGCATGATTCTGGATCAGCGTTGCACGTCTATGAAGAAGGCTTTTCAGTGAGCTGTAGGCTTTGGGGGGCGGGTTCCAGACCCGCAGCTTGATTTGTTCACTCTCCAAGTAACGCGCCAGCAAACGTGCATCGCAGGCGTCATTCTTGGCTCGTTGGCCGACGCCACGGCGGTAATGACTGACACGATAGGCATCCACCACGTAGACCTGGTGGCCCATTTGATGAGCCAGTTCGACCGTGTCCAAGTGGTAAATATTGGTGGCTTCAAGTGCGATAGCACTGTGAGCAGGCAACGCTTTGAGCCAACGTTTGAGGGCGGTTCGATCGTTCTTGATGGGTTCAATGGTTTGCTGGTCAGCGCGGTAGGCAACGACTTCGGCTTTGGCGATATCGATACCAACAACCGTCTGCGAAGTAAGGATTGTCATGACAAATCCTCGGAGCTAGGGTTTAAGTACTTGTTGGGGTCTACCGTTGCGCTGGCTTGTCTCTATCGTCGGTTTAC
This sequence comes from Pseudomonas sp. BT76 TE3572, assembly GCF_050435365.1. NCBI lineage: Bacteria > Pseudomonadati > Pseudomonadota > Gammaproteobacteria > Pseudomonadales > Pseudomonadaceae > Pseudomonas > Pseudomonas sp. BT76 TE3572. Next base: position 6,196,561 of record NZ_JBNDKE010000001.1, on the reverse strand, counting down.
CGATGAATTCCTTATCGGCGCTTTGGGTAGAAGGGGTGGGACGAGAAGTCTCCCACGGTCTGTACTGGTCAGAGTCAGAATCGAGTCTGTAGTCCCACCCACCCCTTCAAGTCTAAACATACAAGCGAGCCTGCTCGCGAAGGCGGTGTTACTGAAGTAACTCGGTGTCGAGAACCTTGGAAGATTCACCGATAACACTTTCGGCCAGCTGAACAAATTCCTTGGTATCCACGCTCTCCAGATGCATCGCCCCGCGTAACACATCATCCAGCGAACGCTTGTTGCGGGTCTTCAGGCGAATCTCGCGATCCAGTTCCTGCAATAACACGACCGCTTTCGACACCTGTGCCGGGCTGACCTGCTCAGCGCGCAAGGTCGTGACTTTCTGGCTGTCCTTGGCCAACTTCTTCTGCAAACTCTCGTACCGCTCATCACTCATGCCGCCGGCGCGGCGCACCAGTTCGATGGCGTAATACTCGGCAAATCCTTCGCTGATCCAGTCACTGCGCTGCTGGTCGTTGATCCGCCCGAACACCTGCGCCAATTCCCGCACCAGCGCACTGCTACCGCTTTCGCTGACCATCGGCAAACGCGTGTTCAGATAGATCGATTCGTGCGCGCCCAGACTGCCGCGCCACATCGGGTCGTTGGCACCGACAATCAGCAGTTTGACGGGATGACGGGGATACACCACCTGCACTTGCGGCCAGACAAAGGTCAGCAGCGTCAGCACATCCATGCGGCGCATGCCCTGGCCCAGGGGCGAGGCGACGGTGACTTCGGTTTCCCCAAGCCGCGTACGACGGCTGCCGAGGTGACCAGCGAGCATCCAGCCCGTGGGCCGGTCGAACAAGCGAGAAGCGTTATCGACCCGGAATTTGTTCTTGCCGATTCGCGGCCAGGCGGTTTCAACGCTTTTCCAGCCGGTGGGCAATTCGAATTCAAGGCGTGAAACCAGTTCTATGCCGTCCTGCTGATCGAGTTTGGCTGCCGGTACCAGATCGTCGCCGCGCATCAGCGCCCAGGTCGGGGTCATGCGCGTATCGAAGCTGCCACTCTTGCGCCCATGGCTGATGCGTACGCGGTAGGTCAGGCTGGCCTTGTCGGCGGCCGGACGCCAGACACCACGGGCCTGCTTGCCCGGCGTGAGCTGCCATTGGCCGTCGGCCTTGAAATCGCTGTAGTGGCTGCCATCGCCCAAGTCGAAATCCAGACTGCGCACCGCCGAACCCTGAGCCAGAGTCAGCCGCACTTCGGCCTGATCGCTTTGCGGCAACAGGCGCACGTGGTAATCCAGATCAACCTTCTTCGCCGCCCACGCAGGCGAACCCAGGACTAATAATCCAAGGGTCAACGCCAGCCGCAATCCCACAGCCATACACACTCCTTGTGGCGAGCGAGCTTGCTCGCGCTGGGCTGCTTGGCAGCCCTGAATTCTAGTCATCAATGCCGATTTTGTGAGCGGGAATTAACCCGCCCGGAAAATCAGATGGTCTTCCCAATCGTCTTCGGCCACGCTGCCTTCGGCCAGCATGCGCCCGGATTGTGAAATTCGTTCATGGTGCACTGCATCACGATCACCGCACACCAAGTGATGCCAGAGCGGCAGATCCTTGCCTTCGCTGACCAGGCGATAACCGCAGGTCGGTGGCAACCATTTGAATTCGTCAGCCTTGCCCGGCGTGAGCTGGATACAATCGGGGACGAAGTCGCGGCGGTTCGGGTAATCGGTGCACTGACAGGTTTTCAGGTCCAGCAGTTTGCAGGCGATGCGCGTGTAATAGACGCTGTTGTCGTCTTCATCTTCGAGCTTTTGCAGGCAGCAAAGGCCGCAACCGTCGCACAGCGATTCCCACTCCTGCGGATCGAGTTGATCGAGGGTTTTGCGTATCCAGAACGGTTCGACTTTGGCGGCCATGGCTCAAGTATCAACATCAGGTGGTGAAAAGGCCGCCAGTCTAGTGCCAAGGCCCTTGTGGGCCAAGCGTTGGCGACTGCCGGTAAAAACGGGCTTGTCAGTTATTGCGCCGCCCAGTAGGGTTTTGCGTCGCCCCTCACCTTCAAACGTAGCAAGGAATCTCTTGATGAGTGCCAATCCACGCGTTGCCGACTATGCCATCCACCCTCAGTTCACCGACCGCTGGTCGCCCCGCGCCTTCACCGGCGAAGCGATCTGCGAAGAAACCCTGCTGAGCTTCTTCGAAGCCGCACGTTGGGCGCCATCGGCCTACAACTCGCAGCCTTGGCGGTTTCTGTATGCGCGTCGCGACACGCCAAACTGGGAGCGCTATCTGGGGCTGCTGAACGAATTCAACCGCAGCTGGGCGCAACACGCCTCGGCACTGGTGATCGTGATCTCGAAAACCACCTTCGCGGTGCCTGGCGCCACGGAAGAAACCCCAGCGTTATGGCACACCTTCGACACCGGTTCCGCGTGGGGCCATCTGGCGCTGCAAGCGAGCATCAGCGGCTGGCACACCCACGGCATGGCCGGTTTCGACCAGGACCTGACCCGCAAGGAGCTGAACATTCCTGAGGGTTATGCGCTGCACGCGGCGGTGGCGGTGGGCAAACTGGGCGACAAGGCGACGCTGGCGGACTATCTGCAAGCACGTGAAGAACCGAGCCCGCGTCGTCCGCTGAGCGAGTTGGCGGCTGAAGGCGACTTCACCCTCTAAGCCACACTGCAAAACAATTGTGGGAGCGGGCTTGCTCGCTCCCACATTAGATTGCGGTGAATTCAATACCCGCGATCGAAATCCACTTCCCCGCGCAACGCCTCACCTGCCTGATACGCCCGCAGGTTCTCGACAAACAGGTTCACCATCATCGATGGCGAGGTCGGTGCCGAGCTGTGGCCGGTCAGCAGCAGGCCCCAAGCGGTCCAGAACGGATGACGTTGCGGCAGCGGCTCCTGACGGCAGACGTCGATCACCGCACCGGCCAGATGCCCTTCTTTCAAGGCTTCCACCAGGTCCGCATCGACCACTGCCACACCGCGCCCGACGTTGATGAACAACCCGGTCGGCTTGAACTGCTTGAACAGCGCTGCGTCGTACAGGTCGTGGGTATTCGGCGTATTCGGCAGCAGATTGATCACGTAATCCACTTCACCGACCAGACGCGGCAGATCAGCCAGCGCCCCGACTTCGACAAACGGCGCCTGCTCGCGGGCTTCGCTGGCGATGCCGTATAACTCGACGCCAAACGGCAGAAGAAACTGCGCCACGGTCTGGCCGATGTCACCGGTACCGACGATCAACACTTTGCGCCCGGCCAGGCTTTGGCCCTGGCGACTGTCCCACTTGCGCTCGACCTGGCTGACCAGCCGCGGCAGCACTTCGCGTTCGTGGCCGAGCATGTAGGTCAGCACGTATTCGGCCATGACCTGACCGAAAATCCCGACCGCCCGAGTCAGGCGATAATGACGTGGCAAGCCGTCGGCCAGCAGCGGCGTAATGCCCGCCCAGGTCGATTGCAGCCATTGTGGCTCGTGGCCCTGACGCAGCAAGGTCGCCAGCAGGTCCGGCTGACCGAGCCAGATCGGACAATCAGCGGCCAGGCTGGCCAGTTCGGCGGAGTCGCCGCTGGTCAGTACTTCCAGGTCAGGTGCTGCTTGACGCAGCAGTTGGGCGTACACCGGGTGGTCGTGTTCAGCAATCAGAACGCGCATGGTTCAAACCTTTCAAAAACAGTGCAGACGGCCGCCGATGGAGTAAAGCTCCATCGCCCTGGCCATCGCCAAAATCATTCCAGTGTTTCATAAAGGCTCTGAACAGAGCCTGTCTGCCGGTCACATCGGGTCGTTGCGGCGCAGCAATTCTTCCGGCAAGTGTTCGATGTACTCGTCTTCGGCCGGCGGCATTTGCAAGTGGTAACCCTGCTTCTCAAGGTTTTCCAGGACCACGGTGATGTCCTCGCGCGACAGTTTGCGCTCGGGGGTCAGCACCAGGTCGAAGGCGTGATGCGGTTTGCCGAAGGCGGCCATCAGACTTTCCGGGACCCGCTCCAGTGCATCGCTTTTGAGCACATAGAGGTACATCTCGTTTTTCTTCAAGCTTCGATAAATGGAGCAAATACGTTTCAAGGCTGTTCTCCGGCGGTGGCCAGGCTGTCGAGCAGCGCCTGGCCCATCAATTCGCGGCGCCAGCCACGCAGCGAATCAGGCAATTGGTAGGGACCGTTGGGATAGCCACTCTTGAGCAGCGCTTCCAGGGTTTTCTTGCGCAGCATCAGCTCCGGCGCAATGTTCAGGCGTTCTGCTTCGGCCTGGCCGATCGCACGCAGCTGTTTGACCAGCGTGGCGGCATCCACCGGCAAAGGCTCCGGCACTGCTGGCGGCCATTGATCAGGCGACACACTGCCAGAGCGTTTGATCAGATCAAGCAGAAACTCGCCGTCCTGACGCACGGTACGCGGGTGCATGTCTTCGATTTTCGCCAACGCGCCGAGGTTGTCCGGCTGAGTCCGCGCCAGCGGCCACAGGGAATGCTCACGCACGATGCGGTTGCGCGGCAGATCACGGGCGCGGGCTTCACGCTCGCGCCAGGCGCACAGTTCACGCAACACGGCGAGCTGGGCGCGGGAAAGCTTCCAGGCCAGCTTGGCTTCGCGGTAGACCTCATACGGATCAACTTCGCGGCGCAGGTTGGCCACCAGCTCGGCGCCGTCTTCCAGGACCCAGGCGTACTTGTCGTCAGAAAGCTTCGGACGAAGCTGTACGAAAACTTCCGCCAGGTGCAAAGCATCTTCGGCGGCGTAGCTGATTTGGGTGTCGGAAAGCGGACGTTGCAGCCAGTCGGATCGGGTCTCGCCCTTGGGCAGGTCGATGCCGAGCACTTCCTGCACCAGCCGCGAATAGCCCATGGAAAAACCGAGGTTCAGGTAAGCGGCGGCCAACTGAGTGTCGAACAGTGGCGCCGGCAGGCTGCCGGTCAGGCGCAGCAGGACTTCGAGGTCTTCGCTGCACGCATGGACGACTTTGACCACGGCCGGGTTTTCCAGCAACGCGGCCAGCGGCTGCCAGTTGTCGATGCTCAGTGGATCAATCAGGTAAGCGCGTACGCCATCGCCGATCTGCAGCAGGCCTGCAATCGGATAAAAGGTGTCGACCCGCATGAATTCGGTGTCGAGGGCAACGAATGGCAGCTGCTGCCACTCGGCGCAAAACTGACCGAGGCTATCGTTGTCGCGAATCCAGTGAATATCGATGGCCACACGGCTCTCCCTTGAAGAATGGCGCGCAGTATATATCGCCCCCGGCGATTTCCGCGCATTCACTGAACAAGAGCTTTAGCGAAAATGCCTGCCTGACGGCAAGAAATGTCTGACAAGCGGATACTAGCCGGCCTTACGCAGTACGTAGACGCGCATCCGCGCACAGCCGGGCAAGAAGTCCTGATGACTGAGCAAGCGCAGACCTGCGCGCTTGAACTCGGCTTCCACGTCGGCCTTGCTGGCCAGCGGTCGGGCCGGAACGCCCTGTTCATCCGTGCGCCGGCCTTTGAAATGAGCATCGACCCGTACCGCCACAATCACCGTATCGCGACTGACCCGATGGAATTCCTTAAGCATGGCCAAGCGATGCTCGGGGCAGGCGATGTGTTGAAACAGTTGCATGCAAAAAATGCAGTCAACCGCATTCGCCGGCAAGCCGATGTTGAACGCTGAACTCTGAAAGGTCTTGACCCGTTTCAGCAGATTCTGCGGATGGTGGGTGCGGGCATGATCGAGTATGTCCTGCGACGGGTCGGCCGCGAGAATCACCCGGTTGGCATGCTCGGCCAGTACCGGCCAGAAGCGCCCGACACCGCAGGCTAAATCGAGAACCAGGCCCGGCTCGCCAGCAGCCTTGAGCGCGCTACGCACCAGTTGCTCTTCACGCCAGAACGTCAACCGCCCGGCCAGGCCACGCGGTCGCGGCTGAAGACAGACGCGGGCATGCTCCTGATCGTAGCGCCGGGCGATCTCAAGCTCGATGGCGGATGGGGATTGAGCGGACATGTGCAATGGTTCTCGGGAGGGAACTCCAACCGACCGCAAGTTAGCGGCCGGTGCGTGAAAAAAAGGTTGAAGCACTCACTCTCTGGCCAACACGCCGTCGATCACCGCTCCGCGACACCCGGCAAACATATCCAGGTCCTGGTTGTAGACCTTGCTCTTGACCTCCAGCAAACCGAGCATCGAATGGAACAGGTTGTCCTGGCTCAAGGGCTTTTCGCGACTCAGTTGCAGGCAATGGGTGTCCACCGAGAACGACTTTTGATAGCTGTCGGAAAACCAGGCCAGCATCGCAACATGCTTTTGTTGTTCCGGCGCGAGCATGTAAGGCGTGCCATGCAGGAACAAGTTGTACTCGCCCAGGGATTCGCCATGGTCCGACAGATAGAGCATCGCGGTGTCGACTTTCTCCTGATTTTTACGCAACAGATCGATCAGGGTGGACAGCACGTGGTCGGTATACACCAGCGTGTTGTCGTAGCCATTGACGATACTTTCGCGACTGCAATTGTTCAGGGCGTTACTTTCACAAACCGGGGTGAAGCGCTCGTATTCTTTCGGGTAGCGCTTGAAGTATTCCGGACCGTGACTCCCCATCTGGTGCAACACCAGTACCGTGTCTTTATCCAGGGTATCGATAAAGTGCTGCAAACCCTGCAGCAGGATTTCATCGCGGCATTCGCTATTGGCACACAGCACCGGGTCTTTCAGGTTACTGACGTCGTCGATGGTTACCCTATCGCAAGTGCCTTTGCAGCCCGATTGGTTATCACGCCAGATCACGTCGAGACCCGCGCGTTTGAGTACGTCCAGCAGGCCTTCCTGGTTCTTGGCCTTGCTGGCGTTGTAATTCTTGCGGCCCATGTCGGAAAACATGCACGGCACCGACACCGCTGTTTCCGTCCCGCAGGAGTGCACGTCGGTGAACGCGATCAGGCCGGCTTCTTTAGCCAGTTTGGGTGTGGTGTCACGGTTATACCCCAGGATCCCGAAGTTCTCGGCCCGGGCACTTTCGCCCACCACCAGCACGGTCAGGGATTTGCGGCTGTGGGTTTGCCAGGCGGGATTTCGCTGGGCATCTTCGCCCAGTTTGACGAAGGGTTGCCGCGCAGACGCGACCTGCTCACGCAGAAAGCCGGCCGAGGCGCCGATGTAGTTGCTCGGCACCACCATCAGGCGCAACTCATGGTGATTGCGAAACAATGAGGACAAGCCTTGATAGTTAACCAGTGCGACACCACCGATCACCGCAACTGACGCGACACTCACGAGAACCTTACTGAGCAGTTCACGGTGCCAGCGACGGTAACTAATCGGCGTCTTCCATAACAAAATGGACGGCAAAACACCGAGCAAGACAATATAAACAAGCAATTTGATCGAGAGTAAGTCACGCACTTCCGTCGCATTGGTTTGAGCAAAGTTACGCAACATGCCGGTGTCAATCAAAACACCATATTGGCTCATGAAATACGCCACCCCGGCGCTGATCATGAACATCAGGGTCAAGACCGGTTTGAGCACAGGCCGGAACGCGAGCAGGGTCAGCACAATGTTGAAGGCGGCCAGAATCATCAAGCCGAAAGCCACGCGCATGACGATGCCCTGACCGTCAGATGCCGTGATTTCAAACAGGTGTTTCCAGAGAACAAGATTGAAGCCCGTTAATAGAAAGGCACTGGCAATCAGTGTCACCCACTCGGGGCGCACGGCTTTAATCTTCAACATGATGATCGGCGGGTCCTGAAAAGAGGTGCCTTCGGTAAATGTGAAAATTTCGTTTACCGCGACAGCACTAATTTTAGGTAGCCAGCCATCAATTTTTTGTGAAAAAGAAGCCAACGATTAGTTGGCTCGTGGCACCAGGCCAAAAATTATTGGCTTATTTGAGAATGGTTCATGTTCTGCTCAGGCTTGATGCAAATACCAACGCCAATCCTGTTCGCCGACTTCGCCCATGAACTGTCGATACTCGGCACGCTTTACCGCCAGGTAAACGCCGAGGAACTCACCGCCAAACGCTTCCCGTGCCCAGCTCGAACCTTCCAGCGCCCGCAACGTGGTCAGCCAGTCAGTCGGCAACAGTTCCGTGGCCTGGGCGTAGCCATTGCCCTCCACCGGCGCGCCAGGATCGAGTTGTTCGCGAATACCGCGATGGATCCCGGCCAGAATCGCCGCAGCCGCCAGATACGGGTTGGCGTCGGCGCCACAGATGCGGTGTTCGATATGCCGGGAAAACGCCGGCCCGCCGGGCACGCGCAAACTCACGGTACGATTGTCCACGCCCCACGTGGGTGCCAGCGGCGCATAGCTGTTGGTCTGGAAGCGTCGGTAAGAGTTGGCGTTCGGACAGAACAGCAGCAATGAATCGAGCAACGTACTGAGCATTCCGCCGACCGCCTGTTTGAGCAGTGGCGTGCCGTCCGGGGCTTCGCTGGCGAACAGGTTGTTGCCCTCCTTGTCCGCCAGGCTGACGTGCATGTGCATGCCAGTGCCCGCCAGGTCATCGAACGGTTTGGCCATGAAACACGCGGTCATCCCGTGTTTGTGCGCCACGCCTTTGACCAGTCGCTTGTAGCGCACCGCCTCGTCCATCGCCTGCAAGGCGTCGGTGCGGTGTTCGAGGGTGATTTCCACTTGCCCCGGCGCGTATTCGGAAATCGCCGTACGCGCCGGAATGCCCTGGAGTTTACAGGCGCTGTAAAGATCAGCCAGAAACGGCTCGATTTGCTCCAGCTCACGCAAACCGTAGACCTGAGTGCCACGCGGCCGTCCACCATCGACATCCCGTGCCGGTTGCGGCCGACCATTGCTGTCGCGCTGCTGATCCAGCAGGTAAAACTCCAGCTCCGCCGCCATCACCGGGTAATAGCCGTCGGCCTGCAAACCTTCGATGACTTTTGCCAGCAGATGCCGTGGATCGGCAATCGTCGCGGGCATGCCCTCCTTCGGGTGCATGCTGACCTGCACTGCCGCCGTAGGAATCAGCCGCCACGGCATGCGCGTCAAACTGCCGCTGATCGGGTACGCCCGGCAGTCGATATCGCCAACGTCCCAGACCAGACCGGAGTTTTCCACGTCATCGCCATTGATGGTCAGGCCAAGAATGGTGCTCGGCAATGGCCGCCCGCTTTCGTACACCGCCAGCAATTCATCGCGGTGCAACAACTTGCCCCGAGGTACACCGTTGTTGTCGAGGATGAACAACTCGAACATCTCGATATCCGGGTTCTGTTCCAGAAAGGTCAGGGCTTCTTGCTTGGAGGCGAAAGATGTCGTGGCAACACTCATGGGAATTCTCTTATTTCCGCGTCAGGCAAACGCACAGGCGTCGCCGCTTTGATCCCGGCGCATAGCGCGGGACCTGTAAGAACAATCAACGGGAAATGCAGGAATCCGGTGGGCGCGCGTGACGGCAGTGCCACAGCGCCCAAAAGGCTAATTCGGAGGGAAGTGCGACGGGACAACCGTCCATAGATAAAACCGCAAAGAACAGATGACCCGCAGCGTCACACGGGAGGTTAAGTCGTTAAATCGGGATTTGAAGAACTTTGGTTGCAGGTTGGCTAAACATTCACATTGGGGCTCGCGTCGCTGCAGAACTATTTAATTTCTAAATACTGCTCCGGACTTTCTGATTTGCGGCCCGCAGGCCTGGCGCGCCTAATCGGCTCCTTGTCATTCAAGGTCCGATCGATGGAAAACGTTCGCGCAATCTCCCGCCCCGCCCTCTGGCTGATGTTCAGCATCATGCTTGTCGCCCTGAACCTGCGGCCTTCCATGGCCGCCGTCGGTCCTTTGCTGTCGGCGATTCGCGGCGACATTGCACTGAGTTTCAGCCTGGCCTCGCTGTTGACCATGCTGCCCGTGATGGCGATGGGGCTGGCGATGTTCTTTGGGTTGAGCGTCAGCCAACGAATCGGCGAACAACGCACCGTGGTGCTCTCGCTGCTGATCATCGGCGTGGCCACGGTGTCGCGGTTGTTCCTCGATTCGGCGGCCGAACTGATCCTCAGCGCCGTGCTGGCGGGAATCGGTATCGCGCTGATCCAGGCATTGATGCCGGCGCTGATCAAATCCCGCTTCAGCGATAACGTTTCCGTGTGCATGGGGCTCTACGTCACGTCGATCATGGGCGGCGCAGCGATGGCGGCGTCATTTGCGCCGCTGGTGATGATCCGTACCGGCAGCTGGCGAGCAGGCCTGGCAATCTGGGCGGCACTGGCGCTGGTCGCGTTGCTGTTTTGGTGCGTACAACGTGAAAGGCTCCCGGCGCAGCCCGCTCAGGCGCAGCGCAATGGCGCCTTCTTCGGCAATTCCCGCGCCTGGCTGCTCGCCATTTTCTTCGGTCTGGGCACGGCGTCCTACACCTGCGTGCTGGCCTGGCTGGCGCCGTACTACGTGGAAAAGGGTTGGAGCGAACAAAACGCCGGGTTGCTCCTGGGTTTCTTGACCGCCATGGAAGTGCTGTCCGGCCTGCTGACACCGGCCATCGCCAATCGCAGCCGCGACCGGCGCGTGGTGCTGGTGGTATTGCTGTCGCTGATCATGGCGGGTTTTTGCGGGCTTATTCTCAGCCCGCAGTACCTGAGTCTGTTGTGGCCATGTCTATTGGGGCTCGGCATCGGCGGGTTGTTCCCGATGAGCCTGATCGTGTCCCTGGATCATCTGGACAATCCCCAGCGTGCTGGCGGCCTGACCGCGTTCGTGCAAGGCATCGGCTACCTGATCGCCGGTCTATCGCCGCTGATTGCCGGGTTGATCCGCGATCAGCTCGGCAGCTTCGAATGGGCCTGGTGGTCACTGACCGGCGTCATGACACTGATGATCCTGATGGTATTGCGCTTCGATCCGCGGCATTACGCCCGACACATTCACTGACCCGGACACCCCACCATGAAACACACCGGTTTCGTCGCCGCTCACGTCGGCATGCTGCTCTGGGCACTGTTGATCGCTGCATCGTTTTCTGCGGCAGCACAGGTCAGCCAGGCCATCGACCCGATCCTGCTGACCGGTTTGCGCCTGCTGTTCTGCGCCCTGGTGTTTTTGCCGCTGCTGCTGATCAAGGGCGATACCGCCATGACCGCCCGCGGACTGTCCGGCCATGCCGTGCTCGGTTTACTGCTGGCGGTGTATTTCGGCTCGCTGTTCGAAGCACTGCGCTACACCTCGGCCGTCAATACCGGGACGATGTTCACCTTGGTGCCACTGCTGACATTGCTCTTCGAAGCCGTATTGATGCCCGACAGCAACCTGAAACAGCGGGTGCTGCCGATGCTGATTGCCGCTGCCGGAGCCGTGTTGCTGGTTTTGAAAGGCGCAGGCCCTGGCGAGCTGCCTTCGCTGTATGCGGTGGCGGTGTATGGCGTGGGTTGCCTGGCGATGGCGCTCTACTCACCCCTGAGTCAACGGCTCAAGGCCCGCAGCCTCAAGGGGCGCGGCCCGGTGGGCATGACGTTCTGGAACATGCTGTTCGGCGCGCTGTTTCTGCTGGCATTCTGTGGGTTCAGCGGCGGCTGGCGATCGGCGTCATTGCTGACCGTGAGCGATTTCTGGTGGCTGATTTACCTGGCGGTGTTCGCCACGCTGGCGACCTTCTGGCTGCTGCATCGGGCCATCAGTGTTATCGCCCCCTCCTCGGTCATTTCCTACATTTACCTGAGCACGCTGTTCCTCACATTGTTTCACTGGTTCTGGTTACGTCAGTCGCCACTGCCGCTGGAAATCATCGGCGCGCTGCTGGTGGGCGTTGGCATGTGGGCACTGCTGATGTCCAGCCGCCGCGGGGTGCCTGCAGCCGTTCAGGGCTGAAGACCTCTGGAACCGCCCCACAACTTTCCATGAAAACGCCTACAGGGCATTCTCCTGGCACCATCGTTCCGTTAGGATCTCTCGCACAAGTTTGCGCACAGTCAGCGCAAGGAGCACAGCGAGACAAACGGATGTTGAACAGTAACTTGCTTAGAAAGCTCGATATGCAGGACCTCATGGTGTTTATCGCCGTGTATGAGCAAAGCAGCGTCAGCGGTGTATCCGAGGCGCTCTGCGTCAGCCAGTCCACCGTGAGTTACTGCCTGAAAAAACTGCGTACCAGTTTCGAAGACGAGCTGTTCATCAATACGCGCGCGGGCATGCGCCCTACCTACAAAGCCAGCACCATGTACGCCCACGTGCTGAAGATCCTCGAAAGCATCAACCTGTGTCACGCCGGCGCACCCGCATTCGACCCCACCCTGCAACCCGTCACCTTCAATATCTGCGCACCGGAATACTTCGAGCAGTTGATCCTGCCGCGCCTGTTGAAAAGCTTCGATTTCGCCGACCTGCCAGTGATGGTCAACATGCACAAGTTCGAAACCGACATCCCGGCCGAAGAACTGCGCGACGGCAGCCTAGACCTGGTGATTTGCTTCGGCCCGAACTTTCATCGCAGTCACGGCGATTTCAAATCCCGGATGTTGCTGGAGGACGACCTGGTCTGTGTCTTCGATAAACGTGCCACACCGCCGGAGCCGCGTTTAAGCCTGCAAGCCTTCGTCCAACGCCGACACGTGTTCCCGACACCCTGGACGTCCACCACCAACATGGTCGACGGCTGGCTGGCGCAGCAGGCGCAAAAACGGCAGATCGTTGCGCGTTCCAACAGCTACAGCGCGGCACTGAAGATGATCACCGGCACCGACTTCATCCTGACCCTGCCTCGGCGTATCCAGCAATTGCTGGCCAACGACGCGATCTTCAATCATTGCGAAGCGCCCAACGGCTTGCCGGGTTTCAGCCTCGACATGCAGTGGAGCCAGAATGTCGATCAGGACAGCGCCAACACCTGGCTGCGCGAGCAAGTGGTCAAGGCCTGCACCGAGCAGGAAATGGCCTGAAACTCAGTGGCTGATGGCAATCTTGGTGTAGGACTCTCGATCGATGTCGAGGATTTCCACGGCCAGCTGGACTTCAATGTCCGTCGGCCAATTACACAGATCCTGCACGACGGCCAGCAAACTTTCGGACAACTGCTTCTTGATCTGCGGTGAGCGACCGCTCAACAGTGCCAGCTTCACATGCACAAAGGCTCGCTCACCTGACACCGTGCCGACCTTGAATGTCTCAACCTTCACCGCTCGGCTCTTGATGTCGTATTCGGCAGCAAACTGACCGGAAGCCACCAACGCATTGTTGAGCCGGATCAACGCCAGGTCGGCATTGAGCTCGGGCAGGTTGGCGGTGTATTCCATGTGCAGGTGAGGCATGACTGAGCTCCTGAAAGTGGGCAGAAAGGTCGTACATATAACACAGCACCGCCCTCACTCGGGCAGTGGCTACTCCGCGCGTTCACTCATGAACGCCTCCAGCCGCGACCTCAACCAGCGCTCGGCAGGGTCGGTATCGACATGACTGAGCCAGACCATGGACAGATCCAGGGTCGGCGTCTTGAACGGGAACGGTTCCTTGAACAGCTGGCCGGACGCGGCCATCGCTTCGGCGGCGTAGTCCGGCAGGCTGGCGATCAGATCGGTCCCGGCGAGCAAGGCCGGTAACGAGCTGTATTGCGGCACGGAAAGGACGACCTGGCGCGTACGACCAATCTCCGCCAGCCACTCATCGGCGTAACCACTGACATTGGCGGTGTGGGAAACCAGCACGTGTGGTCGCGCGCAATACTCATCGAGCGTCAGCGGTGTGTCCGATGCGTCCGCGCGCAAAATGCAGGGCAGGATGTGCCGCAACAACTTGCGCTTGGCGTTGGCCGGCAGCCCGCGAGTCTGGCTGATACCAACGGTGATATCGCCGGACGCCAGCAAATCCGGGATCCGCCAGTAATCGACATGCTGCACCACGAACACCACCTTCGGTGCTTCATGGCGCAAGGCGCGCAGCAACGGCGGCAGCAGGCCAAACTCGACATCGTCCGACAGCCCGATACGAAAGGTCATGGTGCTGCTGGCGGGGTCGAAATCATGGGTCAGGCTCAACGCCACCGACAACGAATCCAGCGCCGGAGACAGGTGCAGAATAATCTCCTCGGCCCGCGCCGTCGGCTCCATACGATGCCCGACACGTATGAACAGCGGGTCGTTGAACATCGTGCGCAAGCGATTGAGCGCCGAACTGATGGTCGGCTGGCCGAGAAACAATTTCTCCGCCACCCGGGTGACGTTGCGTTCGAGCATCAGCGTTTCAAACACCACCATCAGGTTGATGTCGGCCTTGCGTAGTTCGTTACGATTCATCCACTGACCCCTCTCCCAAATCTGATGACAGTTTAGGTAGGCGTCGCAATCGGCGTCTATGCGACTCAAGCAGTTTGCGTTTTATCCGGATTCAGGCAGCGGCACTCGCAACCGTAAGACCGCCCGTTGAAACGAAGCTGCTCTGACTGAGCAGCTTCACCGTCTGAAGCCTAGATTTCCTTGACCGGGGTCTGATCGTGGGTCCCTTTGATCAAACTGATGGCATGCACACAATCAGACTTGTTGACGTAAGCCTCCCCGCTGGCAATCGTTTCATGGTTTCCCGCCCTCAAACGCCACCGCCATTGACCTTTGCCGGTCTGTGCGATGCCACGGGTTTGCCTGTAAATCTCAAAATACATTACTCGCTCCTTGCGATTGCTGATGACGGCAGATCAGTGATCTGCGAAACCAGAGTAGATGAGGTTTTTTTGCGGCAACGGGTTTCAATGTCAGGGGATGTTTCGCAGATACAGCCTTGATTGGCGGGACGTCCAATAGATTCGGGGGGCGGTAAATTGGGTGACTGCGTTGAGTAACTTTTCCCTTGCAGATGCATATTTTTCTTACGCTGCAGTGCTGTCTGTTCCGACGCAAAAACACTGAGTCGAGCCTTTGGTGATCGCCCGGTAATACATGCCATACAGACTGTTCACTGATTTTTCTGCTGAGTTGAATCGTCAGCTGACAGGGCCAATGGCTGTTCTTCCATCAGCACGGCATCTTCCTCAAGTTCTGTTTGAGGTTGAACCGCTACCGTGGTGGTGACTGGGGCCCGATGGGGCAGGAAAACCCGTACAACCCGTTCAATCAGTGAAAGGATTCCATAGGTGATGAAGCCAAAGATCAGTCCGACAACCACAATGCTTAAAGGGTGCATCTGCTCTGCGTCGGGACTTTCCAACATGTAGCTAAAAGCCTGGACTGCAACAGCCAGGCAGGCTGCAAATGCTGCCACCAGCTTCACAAACACCCAAAACCGTCGCCATCTGTTCATGCACTCACCCGTCATCCGGTGATTTGCTCTGTATTGCATGATAGCTAATGACCAGGGTTACACCGAAAGTCAGAAAAAACTCATGAGGGATCGCTGACAGAAAGGCGACTCTGTTCAACAGATTGCGCAATCTGTTGATCGAATTCACTCATCGATACAGCGTATCTTGGCGGAGGTAGCGGCAACGCGGCTGCAGGGGTGCGAGGCGCTATTAGAGGCCTATGCCAAACAGGCTTTCGAGGCTCATGATGAAAACCACTGACAAGTCGGATGGCACTTCGGTTACTGCGCCAATCAAGAAGACGTCAACCGGCAACGTCTGGCGCACCATGCCTGGCGGCATCTGGGCGTTGGGCTTCGTCTCGATGCTGATGGACATCTCCTCAGAGATGATCCATGCATTGTTGCCGCTCTATATGGTCACAGTACTGGGTACCTCAGTTCTGGCGGTGGGTCTCATCGAAGGCATCGCCGAGGCTACGGCCTCGATCACCAAGGTATTCTCAGGGGCACTCAGTGATCGGTTGGGCAAGCGCAAACTGCTCGCGGCGCTGGGCTATGGACTGGCAGCATTGTCCAAACCGATTTTTCCTTTGGCGGGCTCGCTGGAGTGGTTGACCGGCGCTCGCTTTATCGACCGCATTGGCAAAGGTATTCGCGGCGCTCCGCGCGATGCGTTGGTGGCTGACATCACGCCGCCCGAGATCCGGGGGGCAGCTTTCGGCCTGCGACAAACTCTGGATACCGTTGGTGCATTCCTGGGACCGCTGCTGGCGATCGGATTGATGTGGCTGACCGCGAACCACTTCCAGACTGTGTTCTGGGTGGCCGTCATCCCGGCCTTCCTTGCCGTCGCGGTGCTGCTGGTGTTCGTTCATGAGCCCAAACCAGTGGAAGGGACGCACCGGGTGCGGGTGCCTTTGAGCCGACGGGAATTGGCCCGACTGGGCGCTGGCTACTGGTGGGTGGTGGGTGTCGCGGCGGTGTTCACCCTGGCGCGTTTCAGCGAAGCCTTTCTGATTCTGCGCGGCCAGGCCGTCGGGTTGGCGCCGATGTGGGCGCCAGCGGTGCTAGTCCTGATGGGGGTGGCGTATTCACTGTCAGCCTATCCCGCCGGGGTCTTGTCTGATCGTGTCAGCCGCGTGGCGGTGCTCGGCGTGGGTCTGATATTGCTGATTGCTGCCGACCTGACTCTGGCGTTCGCGCCGGGTATCGATGGCCTGGCCGTCGGTGTCGTTCTATGGGGGCTGCACATGGGGTTTACCCAGGGGATATTCGCCGCCCTGATCGCCGATTGCGCGCCGGCTGAACTGCGCGGGACGGCATTCGGCATGTTCAATCTGTTGACCGGGTTGACCTTGCTGCTGGCCAGCGTCATCGCTGGGGCATTGTGGGACACAGTAGGCTTCCAAGGCACTTTCTTGATGGGCGGGGGCTTTGCTGTTCTGACTTTGCTGGGATTGTGGGTGATCCAGGCGAGGGTTCAGATTCGATAGCAAAGAGCGATACCGCCGGGAAAACAGGCGGCCAATTTGCCCTGAAACGAAACGCCAGAAACGAAAAAGCCCCTGAAACTTTTAACAATTTCAGGGGCTTAGTCTTATTCAATAATGGCGGAGAGATAGGGATTCGAACCCTAGGTACCGGTGAAGGTACAACGGATTTCGAATCCGTCCCATTCGGCCACTCTGGCATCTCTCCAACGGCGCGCATCATAACAACACTTTTGCCGGAAGCGAACCCCCTAAGCGAAATTTTTCCGTGCTATCAGATGCTTGCGTCGATTAAAGCGGTACGCCCAGACGATTGGCAACTTCTTCGTAGGCTTCGATGACGTCACCGAGGCCCTGACGGAAGCGGTCCTTGTCCATTTTCTTGCCGGTCGCCTTGTCCCACAGACGGCAGCCGTCCGGGCTGAACTCGTCGCCCAGGACGATGGAGCCGTCGGAGAACACGCCGAATTCCAGTTTGAAGTCGACCAGCAGCAGGCCGGCGTCGTCGAACAGTTTGCTCAGGACTTCATTGACCTTGAGCGACAGTTCTTTCATGCGAACCAGTTGCTCGGCGGTGCCCCAACCGAAGGCCACGACGTGGGATTCGTTGATGAACGGGTCGCCCTTGGCGTCGTCCTTCAGGAACAGTTCGAAGGTGTAAGGGTTGAGCTTCATGCCCTCTTCGACGCCCAGGCGCTTGACCAGGCTGCCGGCGGCGTAGTTACGCACGACGCACTCGACCGGGATCATGTCGAGCTTCTTCACCAGGCATTCATTGTCGCCCAGCAGTTTGTCGAATTGGGTCGGCACGCCGGCTGCTTCGAGTTTCTGCATGATGAAGGCGTTGAACTTGTTGTTCACCATGCCTTTGCGGTCGAGCTGCTCGATGCGCTTGCCGTCGAACGCCGAAGTGTCGTTGCGAAACAGCAGGATCAAGCGGTCAGCGTCGTCGGTCTTGAAAACCGATTTGGCTTTGCCGCGGTAGAGTTCTTCACGTTTTTCCATGATGGGCTCCGCTTGCTAAGTAGGTGGGCTAGGCGATGTGTCGCCAGTCGAGCCCTGAATCTTGATCGGCCAGTTGCAGCCAGTCCGGGTCGCACCCGAGGGTGTCGACAAAACATTGCCGGGCCAGCTGCGGCAGGTTGTTCTTGCTGCTCAGATGGGCCAGGACCAGGTGTTGCAGGCCTTGCCAGCCCAACTCGGACACCAGGAATGCCGCCTGATGGTTGTTCAAATGCCCCAGTTCACCGCCCACCCGCTGCTTGAGAAAGTAGGGGTAGTGACCGCGAGCCAGCATGTCACGGCAATGATTGGACTCGATCATCAACGCATCGAGGTCCCGATAGCCGTCCAGCACCTTGTTGCAATACGAGCCCAGGTCGGTCAACAGGCCGAATCGCCGTTCACCGTCACTGAAGACGTATTGCGTCGGCTCCTGTGCATCATGGGCCACGGCAATGACGCCGATGCTCAGTGCGCCGATCTGCAGTTGCTCGCCGCCAGCCAGAAGGCCAGCCGGTTCAATTGGTTTGCGCATCCCGCGCAGGGTACCGCGACTGAGGTAGACAGGCAGATTGTAGCGCCGAGACAGCAAACCCACGCCATGCACGTGGTCGGCATGTTCGTGGGTCACGAGTATCGCGCTCAACTGCGCAGGGTTCACACCCAGACGCAGCAGGCGTTTTTCGGTTTCCCGCAGGGAGAAACCACAATCCACCAGCACATACGTGTCAGCGCTGGCTATCAGCGTGCCGTTCCCTTGGCTACCGCTGCCGAGAACGGCAAAACGCATGTGATCAGCCCAGGTTATCCTGAATCACGCTCAACACTTTGCGCGCCACGTCTGCTGGCGCCACGGTGTTGATGTTTTTCTCGACGGTGACCTGGACGTTGTCGCCAACCTTGCTCAGGCGAACCTGATAGCGCTCGGCACGGGCTTCAACTTCTTCCTTGCTCGGCGCGCTGCCGAACAGGCCGCTGAAGAAACCAGGTTTCTCGTCTTTCTTCTCGGCTTTTTCAGACAGGTTGATGTAGTACAGACCCAGGCTGCGGTTGATGTCCTCAACGCGCCATTCGCCCTGTTCCAGCGCACGACCGACGCTCGACCATGCACGATCCAGATCGGTGCCGACGTTCAGGACAGGGTTACCGCTGCCGTCTTCGCTCAGGCTGACACGACCTGGCGTATCGGAGTCACGCGAAGCCAGCATGGAGACCGAACCGCCCTTCTCCGAGGTACGGCTCATGCTCGCGAGCATGTCGTCGACCAGTGCCGCGTCCAGGCCAGTGTTGACCGACCGGTTGGTGAAGGCCACGTCGGAGGTGCTACCGGCAGGACGCTCGGCGCTGACCACGTAGATTTCACTGGTGTTGCGTTGCACGCCTGGCTCGATGCGGACCCGCACGCGGGTTTCGCTGTCGGCGCCGACACCGGCTGCGCTCAGGCGCTTGGCCATCGCGGCGGACAGTTCGTCGGAATGCTGCCAGGTGGTGGTGAATTCGCCGGTTTGCGGACGCTGTTCGTCCAGACGGAAACCGTTGTCCTGGAAGAACTGCACGGCCACTGGCCAGGCTTCGGCCGGCGGGTTCTGAGCGACGATCCAGCGCGAATCACCGGTCTTTTGCAGGGAGTAGGCGCTGGCGTCAGCCGATGCCGACAACGGCTGCGGACGAGGAACGATGTACTCGCCCTTGACGGAGTCATCGGCCACGTTGCGTGGGATCGGCAACAGCGGATCCAGACGTTTGGCGGTGCTGACATCCGGCGGCAGTTGCATGGGTGCAGTCTGTTGCGCTTCCAGGTAATCGCTACCGCGGTCACGGAAATAACCTTCCGGGCCCCAGACCCATCCGCAGCCACTGGTGCTGGAGATGATCAAGGCAAGTGCGGAAAGTCCGGCCAATCGCTTCATGCGTAGTACTTCCTCAATTAAACCAGGACGCCGGACTGGCGCATGGCCTGCCGCAGCGGTTCGTGACAGGCAGCACTGAGCCAGGTGAGCGGCAGACGGATACCGTCCGGCATCAAGCCCATTTCATGCAGCGCCCATTTCACGGGGATAGGGTTGGATTCGATAAACAGGGTTTTATTGAGCGGCATCAGCTTTTCGTGAATCGCGCGAGCCGTGACAGCGTCGCCTTTCAGCGCAGCGTTGCACAGGTCGGCCATGTCGCGCGGGGCGACGTTGGCGGTCACCGAGATGTTGCCTTTGCCGCCGAGCAGGATCAGCTCGACTGCGGTGGCGTCGTCACCCGACAGCACCACGAAGTCTTTGCTCACGCCGTCGATGATGGCTTTGGCACGGCTCAGGTCGCCGGTGGCTTCCTTGATGCCGATGATGTTTTTCACGGTCGACAGGCGGATCACGGTTTCGGTCAGCATGTCGCAGGCCGTACGGCCCGGCACGTTGTACAGGATCTGCGGGATGTCGACGGCTTCGGCGATGGCCTTGAAGTGCTGGTACAAGCCTTCCTGGGTCGGCTTGTTGTAATACGGAGTGACCAGCAGGCAAGCATCGGCGCCGGCGGTCTTCGCATTGGTGGTCAGCTCGATGGCTTCGCGAGTCGAGTTGGCGCCGGTACCGGCAATCACCGGAATGCGCCCTGCAACCTGCTTGACCACGTAACGAATCACTTCGATGTGCTCGTTCACGTCAAGGGTGGCCGATTCACCTGTAGTGCCGACGGCCACGATCGCGTGGGTGCCGTTCTGCAGGTGAAAGTCCACCAGTTTGCTCAGGCTGTCCCAGTCGAGACGACCTTGTGCATCCATGGGTGTGACCAGTGCCACCATACTGCCCGCAATCATGCAACCGCTCCTGCCGGAAAAAGAGAGCCGTAATGGTACTGGCGCCAAGATGCTTGTACAAGCGAAGTACTGCGCTGCTGCCATTCCCCTTGGCGCTGCTTTTCGCTACCCTTCAGACTTTGATCGGTACTGATAAGCTCGTACGCCGGGTTCCAGCCTCCATTTTCGGCATCACAAGCCCCGATCCAGCGTTGCCACCCCTCGCTCCTGCCACTCTGGAGCACGTTGCAACCTTCGGCCCGGGTTTTCTGAATTCGCATCCGCAGGCTCGCCCCCGGTAAAAAAAGCCCGTAGAAGTATCGACCGCTCATCGCTTTAGGAATGCTGCATGTCCACCCCCACAGTTCGCGAACAATTCCTTGTCATCAGTGCCCTCGGCGCCAACCCCATGGAGCTGACTAACGTCCTGTGCCGCGCCAGCCATGAAAACCGCTGCGCCGTGGTCACTTCCCGCCTGACCCGTCATGGCGAGTGCAGTGCGTTGATCCT
Source organism: Pseudomonas sp. BT76 TE3572 (assembly GCF_050435365.1). Lineage (NCBI taxonomy): Bacteria > Pseudomonadati > Pseudomonadota > Gammaproteobacteria > Pseudomonadales > Pseudomonadaceae > Pseudomonas > Pseudomonas sp. BT76 TE3572. The sequence continues at coordinate 6,175,543 of NZ_JBNDKE010000001.1, read as the reverse complement.
CGAGATCTCCGGCAGCTGGGACGCCCTGGCGCGCCTCGAAGGCAGCCTGTCGAGCCTCGCCAAGAAGCACGCCTTTACGGTCAATGTGGTGCGCAGCGCAGCGCTGGAGAATCGTCCTCAAGCCCTGCCGTACGTCGCTTATGTCAGCTCGGCTTACCGCTCGGACATCATCAACGAGCTGTGCCAGTTCTTCATGGACCACAACGTCGAGCTGGAGAACCTGACCTGCGACACCTATCAGGCTCCGCAAACCGGCGGCACCATGCTCAATGCCACGTTTACCGTGACCTTGCCGGCCGGTGTGCAAATCAGCTGGCTGCGCGATCAGTTCCTGGATTTCGCCGACGCGCTGAACCTGGATGCCCTGATCGAACCGTGGCGCCCACAAAACCCAATGTAAGGAAGCTTTCATGGCCGTTGCCATCGACCAACCGGTTGCCGACTTCGAAGCACCCGCCACCAGCGGGCAGACCGTCAGCCTCGCGAGCCTCAAAGGCAAGCAAGTGGTGATTTACTTCTATCCGAAGGACAGCACACCGGGTTGCACCACCCAGGGTCAGGGCTTTCGTGATCAGCTTGATGCTTTTAAAGCCGCCAACACCGAAGTCTTCGGCGTGTCCCGCGACAGCCTGAAATCACACGAAAACTTCAAGGCCAAGCAGGCGTTCACCTTCGAGCTGATCAGCGACAAGGAAGAAGCGCTCTGCCAGCAGTTCGACGTGATCAAGCTGAAAAAGCTCTATGGCAAAGAATATATGGGCGTTGATCGCAGCACGTTCCTGATCGACAAGAACGGTGTGCTGCGTCAGGAATGGCGCGGTGTGAAAGTGCCGGGCCATGTGGATGCTGTTCTGGCTGCCGCTCAGGCACTAAACAAAGCCTGAATATCTGGCGTCTGTGGGAGCCCGCTCCCACAGGCTCCTTACAACAGCGGCGCCACTATCGGCTCTTTGCGCGGCCACGCATCCAGTACGGCCTTGAACAGGGTCGCTAGCGGAATCGCAAAGAACACGCCCCAAAAACCCCACAGCCCGCCAAACAACAACACCGCGCAGATAATCGCCACCGGATGCAGATTGACCGCTTCCGAGAACAGCAGCGGCACCAGCACGTTGCCGTCCAGCGTTTGGATGATCCCGTAGACCGCCATCAAATAGATGAACTGATCGCTCCAGCCCCACTGGAACAGCGCAATCAGCATGACCGGCACGGTCACCACCACAGCGCCGACGTAAGGCACCACCACCGACACGCCCACCAGCAATGCCAGCAGTGCCGCGTAGTTGAGGCCTAGAACAACGAAACCGATGTAGGTCACGCCACCGCAAATGAAAATCTCGATGACCTTGCCGCGAATGTAATTGGCAATCTGCCGGTTCATCTCATGAGCGACGCGGGTGATCAGCGCCCGCTCACGGGGCAAGTAACCACGCACCCACTGACCGATCATCTCCCGGTCCTTGAGAAAGAAAAACACCAGGATCGGCACCAGCACCAGGTAGATCATGATGTTCACCAGCAACGGCAGACTCGACAGCGAGAATGTCAGCGCCCACTGACCGAACTTGCCAATCTCGCCCCGCGCCACTTCGATCGCCTGCAGCACCTGCTCGTCGGACACCAGATGCGGGTAGCGCTCGGGAAGCAGCAATAACAGCGACTGCCATTTGGCGAGCATGCCGGGTAATTCGTTGAACAGCGTGATCAACTGATGCCAGAGCAACGGCACCACAACCACGATGAACACCAGCAACAGCCCCATGAACAACGCAAAGACCAACCCCACCGCCACCCCGCCCGGCATGCGCAGACGTTCGAGAGTGACGACCAACCCCTGCATCAAATACGCCAGCACCATCCCGGCCAGCACTGGCGCAAGCATGCCGCCCAGCGTTAGCACGGCGGTAAACGCCAGAAACAGCAGGACCGCCAGCACAACGGCCTCTTCATCAGAGAAGTAGCGCTGAATCCAGTCGCGTAACACTTTGAACATCAATAATCCTTAGAAACGAACGCAGCAGAATTCAGGCTTTTTTCAACCAGTAGCGGTAAACACCCGCGTCATCTTCTTCACGAAGCAGCGTATGACCGGCCAATCGGGCAAAGGTGCGGAAGTCGCGCTGTGAGCCTGCATCGGTGGCGATTACCTTCAGCACTGCGCCGCTGGCCAGTCGATTGAGTTCCATCTTGGCCTTGAGCAACGGCAAGGGGCAATTCAGGCCGCTGGCGTCGAGCTCGGCGTCATGGGCTACAGCGTCGGTCATTGCATCACTCCGGGGTCAGGGGGTCGAGCGGCTAGAATATCTGGTCCGAAGCGTAGTGTCCGGCTACAGTAAGGTCTTTGTCGACTAAGGCTTTGTGCATGACTTTTTTGCGCCCTACCCTGCTGACGCTCGCTTGCCTGCTCGCCTCACCGGGCTTCGCCGACGACTTGCCGTCACTCGGCGACGCCAGTTCTGCCATCGTCTCGCCGCAACAGGAACACCAGTTAGGCCGTGCCTGGCTGGCGCTGTTGCGCAGCCAGGTTTCGCAGCTCAACGATCCACAGCTCAAGGACTACGTCGAATCCAGCGTCTACAGGTTGGTCGAGACCAGCCAGGTCAATGACCGGCGCCTGGAATTCATCCTGATCAACAGCCCGCAACTCAACGCCTTCGCGGCACCGGGCGGCATTGTCGGGGTTAACGGCGGCTTGTTCCTCAACGCCCAGACCGAAGGCGAATACGCCTCGGTACTCGCCCACGAATTGGCTCACTTGTCGCAGCGCCACTTCGCCCGTGGCGTCGAAGCCCAACAGCGTATGCAGGTGCCGATGATGGCCGCGCTGCTGGCCGGGATTGTGATTGCCGCAGCTGGCGCCGGCGATGCCGGGATCGCGGCCATTGCGGGTACGCAGGCGGCGGCCGTTCAGGAACAGCGGCGTTTCTCGCGCCAGAACGAACAGGAAGCTGACCGCATCGGCATTCTCAATCTGGAAAAGGCCGGTTACGACCCGCGCTCGATGCCGACCATGTTCGAGCGATTGGCGCGCCAATACCGCTTTGACGCCAAGCCACCGGAATTTCTGCTGACTCACCCGGTGACCGAGTCGCGGATCGCTGACACGCGCAACCGCGCCGAACAGGCAAAACCCGGCGGCATCGAAGACACGATGCGTTATCAGCTGATTCGTGCACGGGTCCAGTTGATCTATGAAGAAACCCCAGGCCTGGGCGCCAAACGCTTTCGCGCCCAGCTTGATGAAAACCAGAAAAATGATGTCGCTCGCTATGGCCTGGCCATCGCCCAGATCAAGGGCGGCCAGCTGAATGAAGCACGGGAAAACCTCAAGCTGCTGCTGGCCAAGTCGCCGAACGAGATCATCTACAACTTGGCGCAGGTCGATCTGGACATTACCAACAATCGTCTGCCGGACGCCCAGTCCCGGGTTGACCGGATGTTGACGCAGTACCCCGGCAACTATCCGCTGAATTCGGTGCGTGTCGATCTGCTGCTCAAGCAGAACCGTGCGCCCGAAGCGGAAAAAGCGCTGGAGAATCTGCTCAAGAGCCGCCCGGACGATCCGGACGTCTGGTACATGGTGGCCGAGACGCGCGGTCTGTCAGGCAACATCATCGGCCTGCATCAGGCCCGCGCCGAGTATTTCGCCCTGGTCGGGGATTACCGTCAGGCCATTCAGCAACTGGACTTCGCCAAGCGTAAGGCCGGTACCAATTTCCCGCTGTCGTCGCGGATCGACGCACGACAACGTGAGCTGATGGAGGAAGAGCGCATGATCAAGGACATGATGGGCTGACGCTTGTCAGAAAAAAATTTCAGACACAAAAAAACCGCCTCTTTCGAGGCGGTTTTTTATTCAGCCAACAACCGGATTATTCAGCCAGTTTGAAGGTGATGAAGCTGGCGCGTCCTTGACGCAGAACCCGCATCGACACCGAGCGGTTCTTCGGCAGCGCCTTGGCGATATCCGTGAACTCCTTGGTGGAACCGATTGCCTGATTGTTCAGGTGAGTGATCACATCGCCTGGCTGCAGGCCAATCAGAGAAGCAGGACCGTCCTGGACTTCCTTGATGACGACACCGCCTTTGAGGTCGTAGGTTTTCTTCTGTTCATCAGTCAGCTCGACCACGGAAACACCCAGGCGGTTACTGCTGCGCTCGGTGCTGGATTTCGGCAGTGCATCCAGCTCTTTGCCTTCTTCCGGGATAGCGCCGACAGTCAACTCGACATTCTTGCGCTTACCTTCACGAATCACTTCCAGATCAGCTTTCGAGCCGGCTTTCAGAGCGCCCACCAGGTGTGGCAGATCGGCGGACATGACAATCGGTTGGCCGTTCATGCTCAGGATCACGTCCCCTACTTGCAGGCCACCCTTGGCAGCCGGGCCGTCATCCTGGATCTGAGCCACCAGTGCACCGGCTGGCTTATCCAGACCGAACGACTCGGCCAGGTCCTTGTTCACTTCCTGAATCACCACACCCAACCAGCCACGGCTGACTTTGCCGCCGCTTTTGAGCTGATTGGAAACGTCCATGGCGACGTCGATCGGGATCGCGAACGACACGCCCATGAAGCCGCCGGAACGGGTGTAGATCTGCGAGTTGATGCCCACTACTTCACCGGCCAGGTTGAACAGCGGACCACCGGAGTTACCCGGGTTGATCGGCACGTCGGTCTGGATGAACGGCACATAGTTTTCGTTCGGCAGGCTGCGACCGATAGCGCTGACGATACCTTGGGTCACGGTATGGTCGAAACCGAATGGAGAGCCAATCGCCACGACCCACTGGCCGGCTTTCAGATCCTGGGATTTGCCTAGTTTCAGGACCGGCAGATCCTTGCCTTCGATTTTCAACAGCGCCACGTCGGAACGTGGATCGGTGCCGATCAGCTTGGCCTTCAATTCGCTGCGGTCGGCGAGACGAACGAGAATTTCGTCGGCATCGGCGATTACATGGTTGTTGGTGAGGATGTAGCCATCAGGCGAGATGATGAAGCCCGACCCCAGGGACTGGGCTTCGCGCTGACGATCACCGCGTGGCGTACGAGGCTGTGGCGGCATGCCGCGCTCAAAAAACTCGCGCAGCATTGGCGGCAAGTCATCAAGGTTAGGCATCTCCTGGCTCGACACTTTGCGGTCCGGCAGTTTCTGCGTGGTACTGATGTTCACCACCGCGGGCGAGGCCTGTTCGACCAACTGTGTGAAGTCAGGCAACTCGGCCGCCTGAACAGCGACCGCCTGACCAAGCACCAGCACGGTGGCAAAAATTGAGAGATAAGACTTCAAGCGTGGTATCGACATACGGCTCCCGTTACGACGAGCATGGTTAAGCGATATGGAGCAAGGAACACCGGGAACGATACGCCGGTATTTTTGTTCCGGGAACAACAAACAAGGCCAGAGCCGAGAGGCTCTGACCTATAGAAAAATTCGGGAATATTTGCAAGTTGAAATGCTCACCAAACATTTCGATTTCAGCTCACTACTTGGTTGCAGTGGCGTCGCTGCGCATGGATAGCGCAATCCGTTCAGCGGTGCCAATCGGAATCTCACCGACCACGGTCACCATCATTTCGCCTTGCGGGGTAGTCAAGCGTCGGGAGACTGCAGCGGTAGGCCCCAACTGGGTGCGAGTGTCAGTAATGGTTGCGCCATTCAACGGCTCAAGGAAAACCGAGAAACGGGCCAGACCGTCGTCATACATCAGACTGTTGACTTGGGTTTTGGTCTCTGGATCCTTGCGGGAGGTACTGCTGGTCAGCTCGAAACCAGGTGGCAACCAGTCCGAACGCCATACTTGCGCAGCCTTGATTGCAGAAGCCTTGTCACTGTCGAGGGCAACCGTTTTGCAATCGGCGCCAGGCTGCAAGTCACCGTCGGACGGAACATCGGCGGTATCCAGTTGTGTGAACTGGAATCGCTCCAGCAACTGCCCTCGTTCATTCAGAAGCAATGATTTGAGAGGCAGGCCGGTTTCTTTATCCAGATGCAATTCAAAACCGTAGCGATGTTGATCGCGAGGTGTCAGTGAAACGATCACTGCCGCACGCCCGGCCACACGCGACTTGCCAATGACGGCAAGGTCGTACCAATTCTTTAACTTTTGTGGATCGAGTGCCCGAGCAGAGGAGCTGGGGGAATCTCCAAGCCCTGCGATCAGAATGCCGCTGACGCATTGAGTACGCCCATCAATGCGCACGACTTCCTGTGCCGAGCCGTCGAGCTGGAGTAACCGCTCGCGGACCTTGCCATCCTGGACACGGTGCCAGATGTTGTGGGTAGAAAAACTACCGTTACGCTCGTAGACGAATGTACCGTGATAACTCTGCTGTTGCTCGGCTTGGCCCAGACGGGTCAACCAGTCCTGGGCTTCATCAGCATGGGCTGGAACAACAAACCAGCCACCGAGCAGAAGCGTAAGTAGAGGGATGGCGCGCATGATCCTCCTTAACGGTTTTCCAGACTGGCTGCACGAGCGTAAGGCAGAGCGCTCTCAGTACCTTTCAGTGCAGCCTGTTGAGCATGTTGGCGCAAGTAGCCTGGCAAACGCTGATCGTGCCAGCCTGGCTGACCTTGCAATACGCCGTTGGCCATAGGGCCAGTGGCTTCCGAACTCTCATTGTAGCCTGCTAATACAGCTGGACCCTTGACCTGAGGAACGGCCAGACCAGGTTGACTGGATTGCTGAGCCAATTCGACCCCAGCGATCTCGTCCTGGTTATACAGACGAACACCTGCCAGTACGGCGAGGGTTACCGAAGCAGCGACCGCCAAACGACCCAGGCTACGCCATGGACCACGGGAAGCTTTTGCTGGTACAGCTTCGTCAGCCAGCGCAGCAGAGACTGCCGCAGCGATATCCAGACGTGGAAGCAGCAAATCCTTGTGCATAACTGCCCGAGCGATTTGATAACGAGCCCAGGTATCACGGGTTTCGACATCGTCAAAGGCATTCAATACCCGACGCAATTCCAATTCGTCCGCTTCGTTATCCATCACTGCGGACAGCGATTCCTGCAGGGCTTCACGACTCATGGCGTTCCTCTCTTGGCTATCGCCGCTGTCTCAGTTTTCCTGCAACAACGGCTGCAGGGCTTTATCGATGGCCTCCCGAGCGCGGAAAATCCGGGAGCGCACGGTACCCACCGGACATTGCATGACCGCTGCAATGTCCTCGTAACTCAGACCATCGAATTCACGTAAAGTTAAAGCCGTACGCAAATCTTCTGGAAGTTGCTGGATGGTTCGATGGACGGTGCCTTCGATCTCATCCCGCAGCAATGCACGCTCTGGCGACTCGAGATCCTTGAGGCCATGATCGCCATCGTAGAACTCTGCATCCTCGGAACTGACATCGCTATCCGGCGGCCGACGGCCGCGTGAAACCAGATAGTTCTTCGCCGTGTTGATGGCGATGCGGTAAAGCCACGTATAAAACGCGCTGTCCCCGCGAAAATTGCCAAGTGCACGGTAGGCCTTGATAAAGGCTTCCTGTGCCACATCCTGGGCTTCATGGGTGTCGTGCACGAAACGCACGATCAACCCGAGAATTTTGTGCTGATATTTCAGCACTAGCAGATCGAAAGCTCGCTTGTCGCCGCGTTGAACGCGCTCGACGAGCTGCTGATCCTCTTCCTGGGTTAGCATGAACACTCCTCGATAAGCTTGGAGGAGACTTGCATAACTAAACGACCAGGCTTGCAAACATAGACTCGGGCTTTTCGCAAAAGTTCTCCCCCTCCAAGCAAGTTTCCTGCGGGCTCTGATTTGGCACGCACGAAAAGCGCAGCTCGGCATGACCCGGCTGCGCGAATAATCTTGTCATCGGATTCACCGGGAAGGACCAAACCGCAAGTCCACCCCGAAGCCGACACTGTCCTTCTTTTCAGGCACCGTCTATTGATCTTGGGCCTTTGGCAAAAGTTCCAATTATTTATAGCCGCGCGAAAGCGACATTGTGCAACCGCGAATAGAAAAAGAGTGTTAAATCGTTGATACAGTCGTCTTGTCACCGAACCAGCCGAAAAACCATCCGACGAAGCGTCAGATATTTTCCGTCACAGTAGTTTCACAATGCCATGTGTGCTCGCTATTGTGCCGCTCCCCCCCTCTATATACTAGTGGGCTGTGTGGCTGTCTTGACTCGCCGATCCAGCTGTCTTGCGCCAACCCCGACCCGGGTCGCTTTGAGCGGAATCCTGAAATGAGCCAACAGTTTCAACACGATGTTCTGGTAATTGGCAGCGGTGCTGCCGGCTTGAGCCTTGCGCTGACCTTGCCCGGTCATTTGCGCATCGCCGTACTGAGCAAAGGCGACCTCGCCAATGGCTCGACTTTCTGGGCCCAGGGTGGCGTCGCTGCCGTCCTGGATGACACCGACACCGTTGAATCACATGTCGATGACACCCTCAATGCTGGCGGGGGCCTGTGCCACGAAGACGCTGTGCGCTTTACCGTCGAGCACAGTAAAGAGGCGATTCAATGGCTGATTGACCAAGGCGTGCCCTTCACGCGCGATGAACAGTCCGGCACCGAAGATGGCGGATTCGAGTTCCACCTGACCCGCGAAGGCGGTCACAGCCATCGGCGCATCATCCATGCCGCCGATGCCACCGGCGCAGCGATTTTCAGAACCTTGCTCGACAAGGCCAGGCAACGACCGAACATCGAACTGCTGGAGCAGCGGGTCGCGGTCGACCTGATCACCGAAAAGCGACTGGGCCTTGAAGGTGATCGCTGCCTCGGCGCCTACGTCCTCAATCGCGGGACCGGTGAAGTCGACACCTACGGCGCTCGCTTTGTGATCCTCGCATCGGGTGGCGCAGCAAAGGTCTATCTCTATACCAGCAACCCCGACGGCGCCTGCGGTGATGGCATTGCCATGGCCTGGCGTTCGGGTTGCCGGGTGGCGAATCTGGAGTTCAACCAGTTCCACCCCACTTGCCTGTATCACCCGCAAGCCAAGAGTTTCCTGATCACCGAAGCCCTGCGCGGCGAAGGCGCACACCTGAAGCTGCCCAACGGCGAACGCTTCATGCAACGCTTCGACCCTCGTGCCGAACTGGCCCCACGCGACATCGTCGCCCGGGCCATCGACCATGAAATGAAGCGCCTGGGCGTCGATTGTGTCTATCTGGACATCAGCCACAAGCCGGAAGCGTTCATCAAGACTCACTTCCCGACGGTGTACGAACGCTGCCTCGAATTCTCCATCGACATCACCAAACAACCGATTCCGGTGGTTCCGGCAGCGCACTACACGTGCGGCGGCGTGATGGTCGATCAGCAGGGTCGCACCGACGTGCCGGGTCTATACGCCATTGGCGAAACCAGTTTCACCGGCCTGCATGGCGCCAACCGCATGGCAAGCAACTCGTTACTGGAGTGTTTCGTTTACGCGCGCTCGGCGGCGGCGGACATTCTTGAGCAGCTGCCGCAGGTTTCGGTTCCGATCGCCCTGCCCGTCTGGGATGCGAGCCAGGTCACCGACTCCGATGAGGACGTCATCATTGCGCACAACTGGGACGAGCTGCGCCGATTCATGTGGGACTACGTCGGCATCGTGCGCACCAACAAGCGCTTGCAACGGGCGCAGCACCGTGTGCGGTTGTTGCTGGACGAAATCGACGAGTTCTACAGCAACTACAAGGTCAGTCGCGATTTGATCGAATTGCGTAACCTGGCCCAAGTGGCCGAGCTGATGATCCAGTCAGCCATGGAACGCAAGGAGAGTCGCGGCCTGCATTACACCCTCGACTATCCGAACATGCTGCCGGTTGCCCTGGACACTATTCTGGTGCCGCCCACCTACGTCGACTGAACGTGAGCCGAACCCGCAGGCGCCGGTGCAGATCCGCCGCCTGCGAGTCGCGGGGAACGCAGATTGATCTGACCCGCCGCTCGTCTCGCAGACGAAAACGCAGCACAACGAGCAACGGTAGCGCCAGGCTGTCCGGTCGTAGCTGCACCGATTGCCAACCGTCCTCCTGATTCCACAATTGCCAGCCATCGGCATTGCGACGCAAGCCGCGCAATGCCCTTGGGTGTGTCAGCAGAATCTGTCGCGGTAATGCCCAAGCGCCGTGAGCCAGACAGCAAAAAGCGCCGAGCAGACTGGCCCAGGCCGGTATAGAGAGAAGGCACAGCGAACCCAGCGCAAACAGCTGGGCCAGAAGATACGCCGCCAGCAATTGCCGTGAGGCATGCCAGCGGCATTCGAACGCATTACTTGGGCTGGACACGATCCAGGATCATGCGAACCATGCGCTGAAGCTCCGGATCTTCCGATTCGGCGCGTTCCATGAACCAGCCGAACATGTCCTGATCTTCACATTCGAGCAGCCGACGGTAGCAATCGCGGTCGACATCATTGAGGTGCGGATAGACCTCTTTCACGAACGGCACCAGCAACACGTCAAGCTCAAGCATGCCGCGGCGGCTGTGCCAGTAGAGGCGATTCAGTTCAACATCTTCGACCATGGAGCGCTCCTCAAATAGGCGGCAAGTATACAGCCCCAGGCACAGTCGGACACTCGGCTTTGGTCGGCCACCAACGATCCTTTGTGAACTACCCATTTCAAGAGCGCCCCCTTATGATGTCCCCCAGACTCTTTACCCTGCGATGACCCATGGCCGACTCTGCTTTTTTCTGCACCCTGTCTCACGAAGGCGTTCTCGCAGTACGCGGCGCGGATGCCGGCAAATTCCTGCAAGGCCAATTGACCTGCAACCTCAATTACCTGAGTGACACCCAGGCCAGCCTCGGCGCCCGCTGCACGCAGAAGGGCCGGATGCAGTCGAGTTTCCGCATCCTGCTGGAAGGCGACGGCGTTCTGATGGCCATGGCCACCGAATTGCTGGAACCGCAACTGGCGGACCTGAAAAAGTACGCGGTGTTTTCCAAATCCAAACTGACCGATGAAAGCGCTGCCTGGGTCCGCTTCGGCGTCGACCATGGCGATGCAGCACTGATCAGCCTCGGTCTTGAGCTTCCGGCCGACACCGACAGCGTCGCGCGCAATGACGGCTTGATCGCCATTCGCGTCTCGCCGGACCGCGCCGAGCTCTGGGTCGCCGCTGACCAGGCCAACCTGATCAAGGGCAAGCTGTCCGCCCTATTGGCCGAAGGCGATCTGAATCAATGGTTGTTAGGCCAGATCCGCGCTGGGATCGGTCAAGTCATGCCGAGCACTCGCGAGCTGTTCATCCCGCAGATGCTCAATCTGCAAGCCGTGGGTGGCGTGAGCTTCAAGAAAGGTTGCTACACCGGCCAGGAAATCGTTGCACGCATGCAGTACCTGGGCAAACTCAAGCGCCGCTTGTATCGCCTGACACTGGATGCCAGCGAATTGCCTGAACCCGGCACACCGCTGTTCTCCCCTACCCACGGCAGCTCTATCGGCGAAGTGGTACTGGCCGCCAAGGCAGGGCAAAACATTGAACTCCTGGCCGTGCTGCAAGCCGAAGCAGCAGAAGGGGGTGATATCCATCTGGGCGTGCTCGAAGGGCCAGCCCTGCACCTGCTCGACCTGCCTTACGAACTGGATCGCGATCGCGAAATCCAGCGTTAACAGCAGCATTTGTCGCAATACCTAGAGAAACGAAATGAGTGAGCTGGCGGAAAAGGTCCAACAGGATTTGGTTGAGGCCATCGATAACGATGACCTGGTTCTGCCAACGTTACCGGAAGTGGCCCTGCAGATTCGCAAGGCCGCTGAAGACCCGGAAATCAGTGTCAGCACCCTGAGCAAAGTGATCGGCCGCGATACCGCGCTGTCGGCGCGCCTGATCAAAGTGGTCAATAGCCCGCTGCTGCGCGCGACCCAGGAAGTCACTGACCTGCACACGGCAATCACTCGATTGGGCGTCAATTACAGCAGCAACCTGGCCATCGGCCTGGTCATGGAACAGATTTTCCATGCCCGCTCCGAGGTGGTGGAACACAAAATGCGCGATGTCTGGCGCAAAAGCCTGGAAATCGCCGGGATCAGCTATGCATTGTGCCGCCGGTACACGCAACTCAAGCCCGATCAGGCAGCCCTTGGCGGTTTGGTGCATCAGATCGGTGTGTTGCCGATCCTGACCTACGCCGAAGATCACTATGAACTGCTGGCTGACCCGGTCAGCCTCAACCATGTGATCGATCACATTCATCCACTGCTCGGCGACAAACTGCTCAGGGTCTGGGATTTTCCGGAAATGCTGGTACAGGTGCCGGGGCTTTATCTGGACTTCAATCGACAGTCCGAGCGGGTCGATTATGTCGATCTGGTGCAAGTGGCCAACCTGTATTGCCACAAGGACACCGACCATCCCCTCGCGCGCATCGACGTATTTAGCGTGCCGGCGTTCAAAAAGCTGGGGATTGATCCGGAGAACGAGGCGATGTGCCGCGATCTGGAAGAATCGCGGTCGATGTTCTACTGATTTCTGTGGCGAGGGAGCTTGCTCCCTCGCCACAGGGTTGTGTTCACTCCCCGGCGATAAAACTCACCCGCACCTTCAACCCCGCCTGCCCGCCATCGTGCAGGCTGATTTGAGCCAGGTGTGCGCGGCAGATCTCGCCAACAATCGCCAGCCCCAACCCCGAACCGGCCACCTGCTGGTTGCGCCGGTAAAAGCGTTCGAACACCCGATCGCGCTCTTCAAGAGGAATGCCGGGGCCGTCGTCCTCGACCTCCAGCACGGCCGGTGCCGTGACCCGAAGAATCACGTTGCCACCCGACGGCGTGTGCGCCAGCGCGTTGTCCACCAGATTGCTCAACAGTTCGTTCAACAGCGTTGGCTCACCGCGCAACCACACCGGTTCGTCCGCTTCCAGCGCCAGCGCCACACCGCGTGCATGGGCCAGCGGCGCCATGGCCATGCCGAGTTCGCGAGCCAGCTGACTCAGGTCAAGCAACTGCGCGCCGCCCTCGGCGATGGCCCGGGCACCATTTTCGACCCGTGCCAGCGAGAGCAATTGATTGGCAAGGTGGGTCAAACGATCCGTGCCTTGGGCGGCGGATTCCAATGTACTGCGCCAGGTTTCAGGTTCGGTCGAGCGCAAACCCAGTTCCAGTCGTGCCTTGAGCGCCGCCAGGGGAGTACGCAGCTCATGGGCCGCATCGGCGATGAACTGCGCCTGACGCTCGAACTGCCCGCGCAGGCGCTCGGTGAAGTGATTGAGCGCGCGCACCAGCGGCCACAATTCATGCTGCACTTCCACCAACGGCAATGGCCGCAGATCGTCCGACTGACGCTCTTCCACCGCCGTGCGCAAGCGTTCCAGCGGACGCAACGCGGCGCTGACCGCAAACCACACCAGCAACAACGCCCCCACCGCCAGCATGCCCAGACGCAGCAACGTGTCCGCTGCCAGGCTGCGGGCCATGCTGACCCGCGCTTCATCGGTTTCCGCCACGCGGATTTCCGCCATACCGTTCATGTTTGGCTCGCTCACGGGTTTGAGCAGGCTCACCACACGTACGTTCTGCCCCTGGTACTTGGCGTTATAGAAACGCGCCAGTGCCGGATAGTCATCCGTTCGCGGGGTTCCCGGCGGCGGTGGCGGCAGGTTTTCGTAGCCCGAGATCAGTTTCTGATTGATGTCGTTGACCAGGTAAAAAATCCGTCCTGCGCTGTCGTAGGCGAAGGTGTCGAGGGCCACGTACGGCACGTCAGCACTCAGTGAGCCGTCGCGCTGGGAGACGCCCGCCGCGATGGTCCGCGCAGAGGCCAGCAAGGTCCGGTCATAGGCGGTGTCGGCAGCTTCGCGACCGTTCCAGTAAGCGCTCAAACCACTGGCCAACATCAACACCACCAGCAACAACGCCAGATTCCACAGCAACCGCCAGCGCAGGCTGCTGGGCTTATGCATCGCGGCTTTCCAGCAAGTAGCCGAGACCGCGGAAGGTCACGATGACCACCGGTTGGCCGTCCAGCTTTTTGCGCAGGCGATGGACATAGATCTCGATGGCGTCGGGGCTGGCCTCTTCGTCCAGTCCGAAGACTTGCGAGGCCAGTTGTTCCTTGCTCATCACCCGGCCAGGACGGGCGATCAGCGCTTCAAGAACAGCTTGTTCGCGGGAGGTCAGGGTCAGCAATTCTTCGCCGAGGGTGAAACGCCGAGTGTCCAGGTCATAGGCCAGCACGCCGCAGCGCTGCAGTCGTTCACCGCCGAGCACACTGCGACGCAGCAAGGCTTTGACCCGGGCTTCGAGTTCGGTCAGTTCGAATGGTTTGGCCAGGTAATCGTCAGCGCCGAGGTTCAGGCCGTGGACCCGATCCTTGACGTCGCTGCGAGCGGTCAACATCAACACTGGCAGGTTCTTGCCCCGCGCCCGCAGGCGCGCCAGCACCTCGAAGCCATCCATGCGCGGCAGGCCGACGTCGAGGATCGCCATGGCGTATTCCTCGCTGCTCAACGCCAGGTCCGCCGCCACACCGTCGTGTAGCACATCCACGGTCAGCCCGGTGCTCTTGAGCGCCTGGGCGACACTTTCGGCGAGCTGCAGATGGTCTTCGACGAGCAGAACACGCATGGATCTTTACCTCATTCAGGGATGGTCGGCGCCATTCTTTGGCGCGGAGTTTACAGCCGCAACCGCCGCTGTGAAGCCCGAAAACCGTGAAAGTCTTCTGAAAGGTTAGCGAAAGGTTGGCCGGTTAGAGTCCAGCCACGGACAGTTTCGACTGCCGTGCGCTACCGCCCATAGCGATACGAAAAACGCCTCGAAGCGTTTTCGCCAATAAGAACAATAAACGGAGTACTTCAATATGCTGTCCATGCAGCTCCAGGCATGCCCGCCTGCTCGCTTTTCCCGTCTCAGCCACACCGCCCTTGCCAGTGCCGCCGCCCTCGCCGGCTTTTCTCCGTTGAGCCAGGCTGCCTTCTTCGAAGACAGTACGGCAACGCTCGAAACCCGCAACATGTATTTCAACCGCGACTTTCGCGACGGTACCAGCGCCCAGCAATCCAAGCGGGACGAATGGGCTCAGGGGTTCATGCTCAATCTGCAATCGGGTTACACCGACGGCACCGTGGGGTTCGGTGTCGATGCGCTGGGCATGCTGGGGGTCAAACTCGATTCGAGTCCCGACCGCACCGGCACCGGCCTGCTGCCAACCCATGACGACGGCCGCGCAGCCGATGAGTACTCCAAGCTGGGCCTGACCGGCAAAGTGAAAATCTCCGCCACGGAACTTAAAATCGGCAGCCTGATTCCGGAATTGCCGATCCTCAAGCCCAACGACGGACGCATCCTGCCGCAGACCTTCGAAGGCGGCATGCTGACCTCCAAGGAAATCAAGAACCTGACCTTCACCGGCGGGCGTCTGGAGAAAGCCAAGGACCGCGACAGTACCGACTTCGAGGACATCGCCCTCAACAACAAGAACAGCCGCTTCGCTGGCACTGTAGCCGGCAAGCATTTCGACTTTGGCGGCGTGGACTACAAGTTCACCGACAAAATCACCGGCAGCTACCACTTCGCGCAACTTGATGAAGTCTACAACCAGCACTTCCTCGGTGTTGTCGCATCGCAACCCTTCGGCCCCGGCACTTTCGGCACCGATCTGCGCCTGGCCATCAGTGATGACGAGGGCGCGGCCCGTGGCGGCAATATCGACAACAAATCCCTCAACGGCCTGGTGAGCTACGCCTTGAGCGGGCATAAATTCAGCGCCGGCTATCAGCACATGTCCGGCGACAGCGCGTTCCCTTATGTCGATGGCAGTGACCCCTACCTGGTCAACTTCGTTCAGATCAACGACTTTGCCGGCGCCGAAGAACGTTCCTGGCAGGCACGTTACGACTTTGACTTCGCCAGGCTTGGGGTTCCCGGCCTGAGTTTCATGAGCCGTTATGTGAGCGGCGACAACATCAAGCTCAAGAACGGTGACGAAGGCAAAGAGTGGGAACGCAACACCGAAATCAAATACGTCGTACAAAGCGGCGCGCTCAAGGATGTCGCCGTGCGCCTGCGTAATGCCACTTACCGTTCCAACTACTCTGCTCGCGATGCCGATGAAGTGCGTCTGCTGGTGAGCTATAGCGTTGCCCTTTGGTAATTCAGTAAACCTATAACAACAACTCCCAAGGAGACTTGAATGAACCTATCACTGCGTAAAGTTGCTCTCACCGCCAGCGCCCTGCTGTTCGCCGGCCAATTGCTCGCCGAACCCAAACGCCCGGAATGCATCGCCCCGGCCTCGCCCGGCGGCGGTTTCGACCTGACCTGCAAACTGGCGCAAAGCGCGCTGGTGAATCAGAAACTGCTGACCAAACCCATGCGTGTGACCTACATGCCCGGCGGCGTTGGCGCGGTGGCCTACAACGCGGTGGTCGCTCAGCGTCCGGCCGATGCCGGCACGCTGGTGGCATGGTCCAGCGGTTCGCTGTTGAACCTGGCCCAAGGCAAGTTCGGTCGTTTCGATGAAAGCGCCGTGCGCTGGCTGGCAGCGGTTGGCACAAGCTACGGCGCCATCGCGGTGAAAAGCGATTCGCCTTACAAGAACCTGGACGATCTGGTTCAGGCGTTGAAGAAAGATCCGAGCAAAGTGGTGATCGGTTCCGGCGGCACCGTCGGCAGCCAGGACTGGATGCAGACCGCCCTGATCGCCAAGGCTGCCGGGATCAACCCGCGCGACCTGCGTTACGTCGCCCTCGAAGGTGGCGGTGAAATCGCCACCGCCCTGCTCGGTGGCCACATCCAGGTCGGCAGCACCGACATCTCCGACTCCATGCCGCACATCCAGAGCGGTGACATGCGCCTGCTGGCCGTGTTCTCCGAGAAGCGTCTGGACGAGCCGGAAATGAAAGACATTCCGACCGCCAAAGAGCAAGGCTACGACATCGTCTGGCCAGTGGTTCGCGGCTTCTACCTCGGGCCAAAGGTTAGTGACGAAGACTACGCCTGGTGGAAAGACGCTTTCGACAAGCTGCTGGCTTCCGAAGAGTTCGCCAAGTTGCGCGATCAGCGTGAACTGTTCCCGTTCGCCATGACCGGCCCGGAGCTGGACACCTACGTGAAGAAGCAGGTCACGGACTACAAAGTGCTGGCCAAAGAGTTCGGCCTGATTCAGTGATCGCCTCTGTCTAGCGGCTGCGGCCCTTGTTCTGGAGGGCCGCGGCACAGGAGTTTCCCATGCTCTTACAACGCATTTTTGCTTCGGTGCTGTTACTGGCCTGTGTCGGCCTGGCGCTGATGGCGTGGCCGTACCAAGCGTCTTTTTCCTACGAACCGGTGGGGCCGCGAGCCTTTCCACTGTTGATGCTCGGCCTGATGGGGCTGGCATTGTTGTACATGGTGTTTCGGCCGACGCCCATTGTGCACAGCGACGACGACCCGAAACTGGACCGTGAAACCCTGATCAAAATCGGCATCTGCGTACTGCTGTTGCTGGTGTTCGCCGGGGCCTTCGAACCCCTTGGTTTCATCGTCGCCAGCATTCTGATTGGAATCCCTATGGCACGCCTGTATGGCGGCCGCTGGCTGCCCAGTACGGTGATCATCAGCCTGATGGCTATCGGTCTTTATCTGCTGTTCGACAAGGTGATGGACGTGCCACTGCCGCTGGGCGTGCTCGACGTTCTGGAGAACTGATATGGATACTCTTGGCTATTTGGGTCAGGGCTTCGGCGTCGCGCTGAGCCCGTACAACCTGGTGACCGCGCTGTGCGGCACCCTGATCGGCACCGTCGTGGGGCTGTTGCCAGGCCTGGGCCCGATCAACGGCGTAGCGTTGCTGATTCCGATCGCATTCGCCCTCGGCCTGCCACCGGAGTCGGCTCTGATTCTGCTGGCGGCGGTGTACCTGGGTTGCGAATACGGCGGCCGGATCAGTTCGATCCTGCTGAACATCCCGGGTGAAGCTTCCACGGTAATGACCACCCTCGACGGTTACCCGATGGCCCGCAAGGGGCTGGCCGGTGTAGCGCTGTCGCTGTCGGCGTGGAGCTCGTTCATCGGTGCGTTCATCGCGACGTGCGGCATGGTGCTGTTCGCCCCGCTGCTGGCGAAATGGGCAATTGCCTTCGGACCCGCGGAATACTTCGTGCTGATGGTGTTTGCGATTGTCTGTCTCGGCGGCATGGCCGGCGACCGACCACTAAAGACCTTTATCGCCGCGCTGATCGGTTTGTTTCTATCGACCGTCGGGATCGATGCCAACAGCGGCGTGTACCGTTTCACCGGGGATAACATCCATTTGACGGACGGCATTCAGTTCGTTGTGCTGGTACTGGGCTTGTTCTCCATCAGTGAAATCCTTCTGCTGCTGGAAAAAACTCATCGCGGCCAGGAAGCGGTGAAAGCCACCGGGCGCATGATGTTCAACTTCAAGGAAGCTTCGGCGGTGTTCGTGGTGAACATCCGTTGCGGTTTGCTGGGCTTCATCATGGGCGTGTTGCCGGGTGCCGGCGCGACGTTGGCCAGCGCGGTGGCCTACATGACCGAGAAACGTATCGCCGGCGCCAACGGCACTTTCGGACAAGGCGACATGCGTGGTCTCGCGGCTCCGGAAACCGCTATCGGTGGCGCTGCCTGCGGCGCCCTGGTGCCCATGCTGACCCTCGGCGTTCCAGGTTCGGGCACCACGGCGGTGATGATCGGCGCACTGTCGCTGTACAACATCACCCCGGGCCCGCTGTTGTTCCAACAGCAACCGGACATCGTCTGGGGCCTGATCGCTTCGTTGTTCGTCGCCAACATCATGCTGGTGATCCTCAACATCCCGATGATCCGCATTTTCACCCGCATCCTTGCCGTACCGAACTGGGCGCTGGTGCCAGTGATCGCGATCATTACCGGGATCGGCGTCTACGCGGTGCACGCCACTACCTTTGACTTGTTCCTGATGATCGGTATCGGCATCTTCGGCTACATCCTGCGCAAGCTGGACTTCCCGCTGTCGCCGGTCCTGTTGGGCTTCATTCTTGGTGGCCTGATGGAGCAAAACCTGCGTCGCGCCCTGTCGATCTCCAACGGTGCACTGGAAATCCTCTGGTCGAGCCCGATCACCTTCGGTGTCTGGGTACTGACCGCAATCATGCTGCTGATGCCGATCCTGCGAATCTGGCGCAAACGTTCGGTCGCCCGGCGCGTTATCGCCGATGTCTGATCGAACACCCTTCAAAGCCTGGTGGGGAACGCCGCTGGTCGGTCTGCTGGGCGGTTACCTGGCCAGCCAGATCGGCTGGCCACTGCCGTGGATGGTC
Source organism: Pseudomonas sp. BT76 TE3572 (assembly GCF_050435365.1). Classification (NCBI taxonomy): domain Bacteria; kingdom Pseudomonadati; phylum Pseudomonadota; class Gammaproteobacteria; order Pseudomonadales; family Pseudomonadaceae; genus Pseudomonas; species Pseudomonas sp. BT76 TE3572. The sequence goes on along the minus strand of NZ_JBNDKE010000001.1, from coordinate 6,156,343 downwards.
GGCTCGTTGCTGGCGATCATCCTGGTGCGTTGCCTGACACCCTGGCAGTTGGCGGAAATCCCTGGCGGCCGCAAGTGCGGCCAGTGGATTGTCGGCATCGGCATTGGCCTGCACTTCACCCCGGTGGTGATGGAGCAGGTGTTTAGCCACTTCGGTCTGATCTTCTTCGGTGCATTGGTCACCAGCCTCTCGGCCGTGGTCGGGGTCTGGTTGATGCGGCGCACCGGTGAAGATCGCGCCACCGCGTTCTTTTCCAGTATGCCGGGCGGCTCCGGGGAGATGGTCAACCTCGGCGCGCGTAACGGCGCGGTGCTCAGTCGCGTTGCGGCGGGGCAAAGTCTGCGGGTGTTGGTGGTGGTGCTGTGTGTGCCGGCGGCGTTCAAGTATTTGTTGGGTGACGGTGCGCCGTTGTCCCATGCAACTTCCGTTGACTGGCGCTGGCTGGCACTTCTGTTTCCGGCTGGCGCCCTCGCCGCCTGGCTCTGGGAACGTCTGCGTCAACCCAATCCATGGCTGTTCGGGCCATTGCTGGTGAGTGCGGCGGTGAGTATCGGTTGGGATCTGCACATCAGTTTGCCCAACGGCGGCAGCCAGATCGGCCAATGGCTGATTGGCAGCGGGTTGGGCTGTCACTTCAATCGGCAGTTTTTCCGTCGCGCACCGTCGTTCATGGGCCGGACTTTGATCGGCACGGTGTTGACCATGTTGATCGCCACACTGGCGGCTTTGGGGTTGAGTGCGCTGACGCATTTGGATTTGCGTTCGCTGACGTTAGGCATGATGCCCGGCGGGATTGCGGAGATGAGCCTGACGGCAGAGACGTTGCAGTTGTCTGTGCCGCTGGTGACGGCGATGCAGGTGATGCGACTTTTGTTTGTGTTGTTTCTGGCGGAGCCGTTGTTCAAGTATTGGAATCGGCAGCCGGATTCGGACTGAATACCGAGTCGCCTCTTTCGCGAGCAGGCTCGCTCCCACAGGGTTCGCGTGATCCTTGTGGGAGCGAGCTTGCTCGCGATGCTTTTTAGACTGGCGGCAACCGCCATTCAATAGGCGTTTCGCCATTCTGCTCCAGAAACTTATTGGTTCGACTGAAGTGCCCGCATCCAAGGAAGCCGCGATAGGCGGACAACGGTGACGGATGCACCGACGTCAGCACCAGATGCTTGGTGGCATCGATCAGTTTCTGCTTGCTCTGGGCATGCGCGCCCCACAGCAGGAACACCAGATGTGGCTGGTGTTCGCTGACCACTTCGATAATCCGATCGGTAAAGTGCTGCCAGCCCTTGCCCGCGTGAGCGTTGGCGTTGGCGCGTTCCACAGTCATGGTGGTGTTGATCATCAGCACACCCTGGTCAGCCCAGCTTTGCAGGCAACCGTGGGTCGGGATGTCGATGTTCAGGTCGCGTTTCAACTCTTTGTAGATGTTCACCAGCGACGGCGGCGCCGGTACGCCCGGTTGCACCGAGAAGCACAAGCCATGGGCCTGTCCCGGACCGTGGTACGGGTCCTGGCCGAGGATGACGACTTTGACTTTATCCAGCGGCGTCGAATTGAGCGCGTTGAAAATCATCGGTCCTGGAGGGTAGATTTCCTTGCCGGCCGCGCGCTCCTCTTGCAGGAAGTTGCGCAACTCTGCCATGTAGGGCTGGTCGAATTCGGCACGCAGTGCCTCCTTCCAGCTCGGTTCGAGTTTGATACGGTCGTCAGCAGTCATGGTTACATCCGGCAAAAACAATGGGGCGAACCCTAGGAAAGCCCATCACGCTTGTCAATTGATCTGACGCAGATCCGGCACTTTCCTACATAGCGATCATACTGAACGCTCAAATTCCCGATCGAGGTCACGATGAATCTGCACTTCGAAGAACTCACTGGCACCGATGGCGCACGCATCGGAGTCGCCAGCCTGGATGCCGAAAAATCCCTCAATGCCCTGTCCTTGCCGATGATCAACGCCTTGCGCGATCAACTGGACGTCTGGGCCAAAGAGCCGCAAATCGTCTGCGTCGTGCTGCGCGGCAACGGTGCCAAAGCCTTTTGCGCCGGGGGCGAAGTCCGCAGCCTGGTGGAAGCCTGTCGTGCCCATCCCGGCGAAGTGCCGCCGCTGGCCGCGCATTTCTTTGCGGCAGAATATCGCCTGGACTTCAATCTGCACACTTACCCTAAACCGCTGATCTGCTGGGGGCATGGCTATGTGCTCGGCGGCGGCATGGGGCTGCTGCAAGGGGCGAGCATCCGGATTGTTACGCCGAGCAGCCGGTTGGCAATGCCGGAGATCAGTATCGGTTTGTACCCGGATGTCGGGGCCAGTTGGTTTCTGTCACGCCTGCCCGGCAAGCTCGGGTTATTCCTCGGCCTGACCGGCGCCCATATGAACGGTCGCGATGCGATCGATCTGGACCTGGCCGACCGCTTCCTGCTCGATGAACAGCAGGAAGAGCTGATGGAAGGCCTGCTGCAGCTGAACTGGCAGGAACAGACGCCGATGCAGCTGAACAGCCTGCTCAAGGCCTTGCAGCAGGAAGCGATCGCGCAAATGCCCGAAGCCCAGTGGCTGCCACGACGCCAGCAGATCGATGAGCTGCTGGATGTCAGTGACGTGCGCTGCGCCTGGAAGGCCATCAGCCAGCTGCGCGACAACACGGATCTGCTGCTCAGCCGTGCCGCGAAAACCATGAGCGAAGGCTCGCCCCTGACCGCTCATCTGGTGTGGGAGCAGATCGCCCGCGCCCGGCACATGTCACTGGCTCAAGTCTTTCAGATGGAATACACCATGAGCCTCAACTGCTGCCGTCATCCGGAGTTCAGCGAAGGTGTACGCGCACGGTTGATCGACAAGGATCAAAAACCTCATTGGCACTGGCCAGACATCAATAATCTGCCGGATGCAGTGATAGAAGCGCATTTCCACAAGGCCTGGGAAGGCCGGCACCCATTGGCCGATCTGTAGGAATACTGAAATCCGAGCATTGCCCGCGATGGCTATCTCAAGGGCTTATCGCGGGCAAGCCATGCTCCTACACGCTGTTAACGGCACTTCGTCCCTGCCCTATTCCCGGAACGAGCCTCCTACCGCAAGCGGAGGAATTGTTTGTAGTCATCACCCGTTTTTCGGCATCGAAGTAATAATTAACCGTTAAGCCTATAAAATTGTGTTATTTCCTTCAATGCCTGCAACGCGTCATCGTCATTGCGCAACAAGATGTCTTCCACATCCCTAAGCGGGGGCAAAGCGTGTAGAAGTTCAACAAGTTGGTCCGCAGTGTAGTCTTGGGGAGTTCTGTCCACTGCTTGTACTCTGATAAAACTTATCGCAGCATCGCCTCCTAAAAAATGATTAACCACTCGTATCTTCGGAGACGAACCATAATTCACCACTACTACCAGATCATCATTATCGCGGTGAAATTTCAGCTGATGGATGGATGCATCGAAATCCGTAAAATCGACTCCATCAATGCCGCCAGATGCATTAACAATCAAATCTCTTCCCAGCCCGTCATATTTGTAAACGTCATTGCCCGCGCCACCGACGAGAGTATCGTCACCCGGTCCTCCCCAAAGAACATCGTCTCCTGGACCGCCCGAGATCGAGTCATCTCCCTGCATGCCTCTTATCTCACCTGACCCACTCAAAGTGTCATCACCTCGACCACCAACGAGAGGAAGCGCTTTATTATCACGAGAAGATCTGACTAAAGGAGCGTCGACCACCAAAACGCCATCACGGTAAATATCAGGAGCAGGACCTAATTTACTGTTAGCGATAAGCTGTTCCAAGCGAATGGTCACACCATCTGCAAACTTTATAACTTCAATACCAGAACCACCAAGATCACTTGCATTCGGCAATACAATACGCACTTGTTGTTCCTTACCCCAGGAAATATCAAGTGTTGAGTACAGCATTAGCCCACGGGGTGGACTGCGAAAGGTGCCGCGCTGTGGTTTTGGTGATAACTCTATATTGACTGCTTCAACCAATACGGCACCCCAACTTAATTGCAACTGCTCAAGAATCACCCCCTCCGGAAGTCTAACGGTATCAGTATCGTCTAGTCCGGACTCAGATTTCCACCCAGCAACCCCAACTTCAGGACGGAGAAAAACAGGGCTTAACATATCCGCAATAATGGTAGTCGCTCCTGCATGCGCACCTATTATATAAGTATCAGGACCGTTTTCACCGTAAAGCCAATCATGCCCAGAGCCACTCACTAAATAATCCGCACCGTCTGATCCAAGCAGCGTATCGTTTCCTGCCCCGCCTGAAAGAAACGCACCGAGTGTGTTACCTTCATGTTCACCATAATAAACGTCGGGATCCTTAACAGTGACGACTAAATCATCGCCCGTCCCTCCATGAAAAATATTGCCACCTTCAAGATTTACTCTACCGCCTGCGTCATCGCCCTGAACAACTTGGTGCCTAACGGTTTCAGTGGTGACATCCCAACTGAACTGCTTATAACTAACCGCACCATCTTCGAAGCTTCCAGCAGGATAAACATACCAACCTTGGATGACACCTGTAACGCTTTTATTTTCGATGATAATTTCCCCGGCACTTAAAGCAAAGCCACTATTGTTTGAGCCAGAGGGATAGTATTTCGGCTCTTGTTTTGGCGTATACTTCAGCCCACCCACCACTGAAGGTATTGACTCAGTGCGGGACATCGTATTAGAGGATCTCTCACTGAGTACTGCTCTACCAGAAACAAGACTCATTCGATCCGGAGTTTCCGACAATGATCCTGCCTGGAAGCTTTCAACAATTAAATTGGTTTTTTCGTGGTAGTTGTACTCATCATCAGTAATATGGCTTTTACTCCAGGCGCCCTGAGTATTTAGCACGAACCCCGATGCCAGTATAAATGCCGAGCGGCGCTTTTTCATGTTCGCCAGAAACTCTTCGCCCCACAGTTTGTCATTATCACCTTCAAGGCGAGGAGTATCGACCGCTGCGTTAGTGGTATCCGTCGCCCCATTAGAATTGTCATTACCGGATTGCTCCGTAACATTATGATTATCTATAGCCCCGACGCTAGTTCCGTCTGTGCCACCTACCAGAGATGTTTCTGCCAAAGGCGAAACGTCTACCGGTCTTTGGACTATTTTCATAACATCCTGAAAACTTAAAACAACCCCGCCAGTGAAACCAAATGATGAATTTTGCCATTTTTCAAAATTGCGAATCAGAATGGCGTCACCTGAACCATTCGATAGTCGTAATACCGGCCCAACATCGACAACAATGATGTCAACCTTTAAATTATCCGCAGTAAATCCAGATCCAAATTTTATGACGTTATTTCCGCCTGTATCTGCGATAACGTCGAGACCATCACCGGCACCAAAATGATAAATATCATCACCGTCTAGCCCATCCAGATAGTCGTTGCCGACGCCACCTGCAAAAACGTTATTGCCGGAGCCACCACGAAGATAGTCCACACCAGCATCGCCATATAATGTGTCGTTTCCACCACCGCCTAATAGAGTGTCGTTACCTAGACCTCCATCAAGATAATCTGCGCCATGTTCCATTTCGGGTGTTTGCTCATAGTCACCCAGCAAGAAGTCATCATCAGCACCTCCGTAAAGTGTATCGGCGCCTAAGCCTCCCCAGATCGTATCGTTTCCTGCATCGCCTTGAACGTAGTCATCATTGGCTCCACCCGATTGTAGGTTTTGCTCATCTCCATCCAGGGCGTCAGCCCCTTGCCCCCCGATCAGCGTATCGGAGCCTCCCATGCCTCGGAGAGTGTCATCACCAATGCCGCCATCAAGGAAATCGTCACCGTGGTAGCGAATTGGGTGATCGGCATAATCGCCAGATAGATCATCGTTACCTGCGCCGCCATAAAGTAAATCATCAGCACCGCCACCTTGAAGGGAGTCGTCACCCGCACCACCATCCAGAAAATCATTATCAAAAGAATTCGCGGCGTCACCCTCAATACCCTGCAATACAGGGTCATCTCCTTTTAGATCATCGTTACCCATTCCGCCGTACAACACATCGCTACCACCGTTACCAGCAAGTTCATCATTGCCATCCCCTCCAACCAACAAATCGTTACCGTGGTGCCTGCTTTGGAGACCACCAGCCCAATCAAGGTTGTCTCCCGCCAATGTGTCGTTGCCCTCCCCGCCGCTAAGCGTGTCATTTCCCCCATCGCCGCTCAGGACATCGTTTTCAGTTCCGCCATCGAGCAAATCGTCCCCCCAGCCGCCAGAGATAAAGTCCCGACCACCTTGACCGTAAAGAATGTCATTGCCCCCCTCCAAAGGGTTGCTAAGGGACGCTTTGGCATACACGTTACGCATGCTGACGACACCGTCGCCGAGAGGAACGTCAATCCTTTTAAAATTCCAGTTTTTCTCCAACACACCGGTCACTTCATCACCGGATAAATTGTCGTCGCCGGCTCCCCCAATGAGCGTATCTCGACCGTTGCCTCCGAGTAGCACGTCTCGGGACCCGGTGCCCACAAGAAGATCATCGCCCTGCCCCCCATCAAGCCAATCACCACGACTCGCCTTCCCGCGAAGGGTTCCATCAGCCAACGCTTGTTCGATTGTTGATTGCTTATCTCCAAACAACCGGTCATTTCCAGCTTTACCGAATAACCGATCAGAACCACCAAGCCCAATAATTACGTCGTCGTTCGGCGATCCGTAAAGTGAGTCGGCCTTGTTTCTCTGCTTTACATTCGGCATCACCACAACATTGCCTAGTTCATCGTAAGAGAACTGATCACCGGGAACATCTGGGTCGGTATCTTTTGCTTTCCAATCACCCATTACGGTTAGATCGGGTCTCGGAATCGGCTGAACTTTGTAATCCGGGAGTTGGACGCCCAACATTCCTGGTGTGTAGTGCTTTATAACAACCAGGTCATTCTGACCGTATTTGATATTAAGTGTTTTTTAAGCGAGCTCTTCGATGAGGGTTAAAGTAATAGCGCCATCTTCAGTAATCCAAGTATTGCCCAGAGGGCCACTACGTTTAAGGACAGGAATCGGAAAACCATTTATAAGTATATGACCATCTGCGTTCAAATCGAAAATCTGATCGACTCCATCGCCACTCGAAAATTCATATCGATCATTGCCTGCGCCGCCAATCAGAATATCGTTACCTTTACCACCCACTAATACATCATCACCCGACATCCCATGTAGCGCGTCACTCCCCTCTCTGCCGCTTAACGAATCGCGACTATGACCACCTTCAATATAATCGTTTCCTTCTAGCCCGTTGAGAGTGTCATTGCCCGCGCCACCGTAAAGATGGTCGATATTTGCTCCCCCGCTGAACGAGCGGCCTCCATCATCACCAAACATGACCAGCGGATTTGAAACCCCTGTAGTCATTGGCGCTTGCTTGCCTGACGCAAGATCTGAGTAGGAAAACTTCTGAGCGGTGTTTTCTCCAAATGATCCGTTGGTCCTGGCTATCAGGCGGCCTAACATATCTGCGCGATCAATAAGCCATTGCTCGGTGATGACGCCTTCGCCGGTTTTCGAGTCATAAAGTTCCAGCCCTTGCACTGAAAAACCGTCGTCTCTTTCTATAACTATTTCGCTCAGGTGTTTCAGAGAGTTCCGTAACGCCTGCCCGATAGACGTATCTTGGGCAGCTAGTACTCCCCACTCAGAAGCGCTGCCGTACTCCCCAATTGTCTTCGCAACAATGCTTTGGGATTGGCTCGGTGGGAGCGCCGAGAAAAACGTATAGGCGTTAGCGGCAAACGTTTCATCCGTAGTAGGTGTAACAGTAGAGTCTCCTTCGTATGTTCGTCTAAACATGTCAAAGAAGGCATTCACGCCATATCTTAATATCAGATCAACCACTGGTGAAATAGGCGTGCCTTTAACCACATACTGGATTAGCGGATTAACACTACCGCTACTAAGTGCCACATTTATCTGCTCTGGCACAACTGAAAACAAACTCTCAAAAATATTCCTGCCGAAATTTTTGATCACTGCTTCAAGCGCCACACTGTATGAATCTATGGCAAACAGGATGTTCTTGAAATCATCGACTCTATTAACCTTTGCTTGTTCATGACTGCCTTTTAATTCCGATCCAGGATCACCTGCCGACATCAATCTCCACGTTTCATAGGGGAACTCCCCCCCCCAACAGACTGAACGCGATTGTCCCCGACCAACCTGAGTTACGGCTTGAAGCAGTGTCTTCTTCACCAATCTTCCGCCTGAACAATATTTCGCCAACGGCTCTTGCATCGATGGAAGCGATTTGGCTAATTAAAGGCACGGTCCACGGCGCCAAATTATCTTTAGCTGATCCGTATACCAGAGCATTTACAAAATTGGCTGCCACCCCATTAGATGCTTCTTGTATCAACTCAGTGCTAAGCGTTTCCTTGAGCCTCAACTGTCCTTGCCGTAGCGTATAGGCACGAATTAAAGTAGAGTAAGCACCATTTCCTCCATTGGCATCAATCGCCACATCAAGCCAGAGCTTGGCGCTTTTTAAAGTACGCTTAACGCTTTCATTAAAAACCACTCGACCAGAGAGTTTCTCTCCAATAATATCTGATAACGTCTGATAGAAAGGTACGCAATTCTTACCTTCTATCGCTACTGCTTTATAGTCTTCTTTTACCGAATCAAACACCATCCCATCGCACATACTGACAGCATCGAAAATTCTTTTTTTCTCTAAGACACTAAAAACATAGCTCATATTTACTTCCCTGTAATTATAGCATTCGAAAGATATTCACTAATCAACTGAAGCGCTATGGGAGCGCCAAGTAACGATTCAGTTCCAGTTCCTATACGAGCATCTCCACCTGCAAAATCGAAATCATGCAATCCGACTGTACAATAGGCACTCAAATCACCAAAATCTAAATTCTCCAGTTGCGTTTTATTAAACTTCAACAGATCCGCCTTACTCACTCCACTTTCTAAAATTGCTTTCCTCGGGGACCCCAAACCGTCACACGATATCGTGCGCGGTGTTCCGTCACGTCGGCGCCAGTCTCGTATTACAAAATCTGTAACTGAGAACTCATTCTTAATACTAGGAGGTCGCTCATTAAGCCAAAGCTCCAAGCCAGGATAATTTTTGAGTTTCACAATCAGTTCTTCAGGCCAATCAACAACCTTAAACCCCATATTGTACGGTTCGGTGGATGGCTTTCTTATATACAGCCTGGCAGCCACATTGAAATGACCCCAGCTAGATGGTTTTTCTTTCCCGCTCTCCTGATATTCCGTGCGCAGTTCCGTCCCCGTCCACCAAAAAGAACCCTCAAGAACATCTGCAATACACAGCCCGTCCCTCGTTGAAGAACCAAAATGAAACCCTGGTATTTTAGTTCTATCAAGGAGCCCCCCTCCCAATATAGGAACGTATTCCATACTGGCAAGTTTCTGACTACATTTTTTTGATTCCTGATAATGACGTTCTCTTGCTTCTGCCATGCGCTCCCATTCAATATAAAAATCCACAACCCAATAACACAGAGCAAAAACCAAACCGTACTTCAGTATCGCCTTACACCACCGACTTACACCTTTGCGAAACAACTTATGCATTTCAAACTCCATTTTAAAATGATCAAACAGCCAATCTAGAACAACAACCAGACATCACGCGATCAAAAATCTCAAAATAGCTTTTGACACCATGCTTTACATCAAACTCGCTCGCTGTCAAATCCGAAAATCTTTTAATTATCCTAAAATCACCAGGAGACCTTAGAACATTGCAAACTTTTCCTGCTATCGATTCACTATCGAAGAAATCCACTAACAATCCATTTACACCGTCAACAATCACCTCTTTGACTGGAGCGGTATCGGAACCTATAACGACACATCCAGACGCCATAGCCTCAAGCAATGACCAAGACAGAACGAAGGGATAAGTCAAATAAACATGAACTACTGAAACCCGCAAAATAGCCCTATAAGTTTCATAAGGCAGTTTGCCGGTAAAATGCACCCTGGAAAGATCCACTTTTAATTCAGCCACCATTTTGCTGCGCCAATTTTTATGCCCCACCGGCATTCGCCCATAACTTACGCCGTCCCCTCCTACTATTACGATTTGAGCGTCTGGACACTGCGCTTGAATATATGGTATGGCTCTCATGAAACTATGAAACCCACGATAGGGTTCGAGGTTTCTGGCAACGTACGTCACGATTGATTGGCCGGCTTTTATTACGTGTCCACTGGGTAACTTTACAGAGGCAACTGGCACAGGTTCAGGAGATTGCAAAGGGACACCTTCATGAATCACATGAATTTTAGAGTGATAATTGGGTGGAAACAGACTGCGCTGCCAATGTGTTGGTGAAATTCCAACATCACATTGCTCAAGGTTCAAAAGATGCATCGAATTCAGGAGACGAAGCCTTGATGATGCATCTACGGCACACGGGAATTCTGGATCGAAACCCATATCCGCACCCTTTGAATGATAATAATATTCACAGAGATGTATGAGCGGAGTGTCAGGATATACATCCTTTACGAACAGTGTTTCACCCCATCCCGGGTGAGCGAGTATCACATCAGGGCAATAACCTTCTCGTTTGAGTTTACTCAACACTCTAAGGACTTGCTGACCATCAAGTATCGCTTCTTCATATTTATGCAAATATGGATGAACATGATCTGGTTTTTTTCTTATAGGCCTATATCGAAAGAGCTTTATTCCAGGAACACCTGGAGCAGTATTTCGCCCTATCGCAGTAACTGTGATGCTTGGTCGTCTCAGCGCCGCCAATGCAACATGCCGAAATTGACCGGGGAAGTTTTGATGAATAATGAGTAAATTCATGATTTGACCGACTTTCTTCCTTGGATACCCCCGTTAAATTGAAGTTTTTCCAACATCAATGTGATGCACAAACGCTAACAAATGCGCAGAAATAAAACTGTAGGAGGGTTCCGAGAACACCCGAGGAGATGGGCAAGACGAGTGATTTTTCGAATCGAGTTGGAGCGCCTCTCTTTCTTTCCCGCCACCGGCTGTACGATTTCGTTGAGGGCTTCCCCCCCCCCACGCCAGTCACGACCCAACGAGCGATGCCTGACGCAGCGCAAAAAAAAGCGGCGCTTGATGCGCCGCTATTTTGTAGAGGTTTTTGTGAGGACTACCGGTGGCCGCCTCGGCCATCGTGATCACCGCGACCGTTATGGTCGCCCCTTCCGCCACGGTTGTCGCGTCCGCCATGGCCGCCGCGATAGTCGTTGTTTCCACCGCGGTTACGGCCGTCCCAACCGCTACGGTTATGGCCATCCCAGCCGCCACGGTTATGGCCATCCCAACCTTGATTCTGATGGGCCCGATAGTCGCCTCGTTGCGGCTGGTAATAGCGTGGTGCCGGTTGATAAACCCGCGGCTGATGGTAATACCGCGGCGTTGGCTGGTAATACCGCGCTGGCGGTGCGTAGTACCGGCGTGGTTGCGTGTAATAACCGCCGCCACCTGAATAGTAAGGTCCGCTGTCATAGACCTCGGAACGGTAATAGCTGGCTCCTCCATCGGAATAAGGCACGCATGCACCAAGAGACAATCCCAATACAGCAATCAGAAGAATTCGCAGATACATGGCGGCCTCCTGGACCGCGAGTGAGCCACACCAGCGACGCTGGCAGGCGACAGTCAATTATTCGGTGACTGTCGAAAGATCAGACATCGTTTTCCAAATCTGGTGCGTTCCTGAAACAGATTGAAACAAGTCGCCGATGAAAGGTTTGTCATCCATTCACCCGCTGATTAATGGTGGCCACCACGATATCCACCTCCGTAATGACGTGGCCCGTGCCCGCCCCAATAGTAGTAGCGATAGCCGCCATAAAAGCGCGGACCATAGTAATAACGCGGTCCGTAATAGTAGGAATAGGGCGAATAGCCAGGGTAGTAATAAGGCTCGGAATACACATCATAGCCACCGGCATAGTAGTAGCAGCCGGCTAGCCCAAGACCCAGAACAACACCAAGCAACAGTCGACGAAACATGGCGGCCTCCTGAAAGACCCACAACCGGAACAGGCCGGCTGACATCTGTTTTGACTGGCAATGTTGCACCGAGTGCCGAGCCGCCCGGACCTTCAGATCAGCGGCCAACCCGATCCATTGCGGTGCACCCACGCACCATCACAAGGCAACGCCGCCACCTGTCTCCAACGCGCCAACGGCGTAATCGCCCACGCTAGAGCGCTCAAGCCGACTTGGCACGGCTCTCGCTTTAGCAAAGACGTGCAGGAGTCATCACAGGTTCGCGGCACCACAATTTGCAATGGCTGACTAGGGTTCCGGCTCGCTAAGGCGAGTGGCTGGTCCGAGAGTTGGCGACCTCCAGTTGAGGTTACACGGCGGGATAAAAGCCCGGGAGACAAGCCACCGTTCGCGGTGCCGCGTTGACTCCTGCCCGCCCTTGACCAACTGGAGAACCACCCATGTCCCAGCTTCGTTTACCCGCCCTGCTCGCCGCTGCATTCGCAGCCTTCGTGAGCTTCTCGTCCCAGGCCGCCCAGAAAGACCACTTCAGCGTCTGCTGGACCATCTACGCCGGCTGGATGCCCTGGGAATACGCTGGCAGCCAAGGCATCATCGACAAATGGGCAAAGAAGTACGGCATCAAGATCGATGTGGTGCAGCTCAATGATTACGTCGAATCCATCAACCAATACACCGCTGGCCAGTTCGACGGCTGCACCATGACCAACATGGATGCGCTGACCATTCCGGCAGCCGGTGGCGTCGACAGCACCGCGCTGATCGTCAGCGACTTCTCCAATGGCAACGACGGCATCGTGCTCAAGGGTGACGGCAAGAAAGTCACCGACCTCAAAGGCATGGACGTCAATCTGGTGGAGCTCTCGGTTTCCCACTACCTGCTGGCCCGGGCGCTGGATTCGGTCGATCTCACCGAGAAAGACCTGAAAGTGGTCAACACCTCCGACGCCGACATATCGGCCGCCTTCAACACCGATCAAGTCAACGCCGTCACCACCTGGAACCCGATGCTTTCGGACATCAAGGCCAAGCCTGCGGTGACCGAAGTGTTCAACTCCAGCCAGATCCCCGGCGAAATCATGGACATGATGGTGGTCAACTCATCGACCCTCAAAGACAACCCGGCCCTGGGCAAAGCGCTGACCGGTGCCTGGTTTGAAGTGGTCGAGTTGATGAACGCGAAAAACGCCGCCAGCAAAGCCGCGCTCGAACACATGGCTAAAGCTTCCGGCACCGATCTGGCCGGTTTCCAGGCGCAACTGGACACCACCAAATTGTTCGCCACACCTAAGGAAGCCCTGGCGTTCTCCACCAGCAAGCAACTGCCGGAAACCATGCGCAAGGTGGCCGAATTCTCGTTCCAGCACGGCTTGCTGGGTGAAGGCGCCAAGGACACCAGCGCGGTCGGCATGGCGTTCGCCAATGGCGTGACCAGCGGCGACAAGACCAACCTCAAGCTGCGCTTCGACCCGACCTACGTGCAGATGGCTGCCGACGCCAAGCTGTAAACAGGAGGACCTGGCCATGCGCCTGATCAATCGCCACCCGGATCGCCCGAGTCGCCTGCTGTTGGTGATCCTCCCGTTCGCCCTGGTGCTGTTTGCCTACTTCATGGGCTCGGCCGAGCGGCTGACGGACAACCCCAATGACAAGCTGCTGCCGAGCGCCGTGCAGATGACCGACGCGGTGAAACGCCTGGCGTTCACCGCCGACACCCGCACCGGTGAATACGTGTTGTGGCAAGACACCGCATCGAGCCTGCGACGCTTGGCCATCGGCCTCGGCATCAGCGCGCTGGCCGGGCTGTGCCTGGGTATCGCCGCCGGTACGCTGCCGCTGTTTGGCGCGCCTTTATCGCCGTTGCTGACGGTGCTGTCGATGGTACCGCCGCTGGCGATTCTGCCGATTCTGTTCATCGTGTTCGGCCTGGGGGAGTTGTCGAAAGTGATGCTGATCGTGATCGGCATCACCCCGTGCCTGGCCCGTGATCTGGAGCAACGCGCCCGGGAAATTCCCGTCGAGTTGCTGATCAAGGCCCTGACCCTCGGCGCTTCGACCTGGACGCTGATGCTGCGAGTGGTGCTGCCGCAATTGCTCCCACGCCTGCTGATCTCGCTGCGGCTGATGCTGGGTTCGGCGTGGTTGTTCCTGATCGCCGCCGAAGCCATCGCCTCCACCGACGGCCTCGGTTACCGGATTTTCCTGGTGCGCCGCTACCTGGCGATGGACGTGATTTTGCCCTACGTGGTGTGGATCACCCTGCTCGCCTGGCTGATGGATTGGGGCCTCAAGCGCCTGACCCAACGGGCGTTTCCTTGGTATGAAGGGGCCCGCGCATGAGCTTCATCACGGTGAAAAATGTCTGGCAGCAATACGCCGATCAGGTGGTGCTCGAAGGGCTGAACCTGAACGTCAACGAGGGTGAGTTCTGCACCTTGGTCGGTGCGTCGGGTTGCGGCAAGTCGACCTTCCTGCGGTTATTGCTGGGCCAGGAACGCGCCAGTCGCGGCGAGATTCTGCTCGACGGCAAGGCCTTGGCCGGCGAGCCGGATGACAGCCGTGGCGTGGTCTTCCAGCGCTACTCGGTGTTCCCACATTTAACGGTGCTGGACAACGTCGCCCTCGGCCTTGAACTGCCACGTTCGCCGCTGCTCGGGCGCTTGTTCGGCAGCGCAAAAAAAGACGCACGCGAACAAGCCTCAGTGTTGCTGCACAAAGTCGGTCTCGGTCACTCGCTGGACAAGTACCCGGCGCAACTCTCCGGCGGCATGCAACAACGACTGGCGATTGCCCAGGCGCTGATCATGAAGCCGCGCGTGTTGCTGCTCGACGAACCGTTCGGCGCCCTCGATCCAGGCATCCGCAAAGACATGCACGGCCTGCTGCTGGAGCTGTGGCGCGAGACGCAACTGACGGTGTTCATGGTCACCCACGATCTGTCCGAAGGCTTCAGCCTCGGCACTCGCCTGCTGGTGTTCGACAAGGTCCGCGTTGACCCGCACGCCCCCGGTGCCTATGGCGCACGCATCACCTACGACATCCCTTTGAACAGCGACCGCCGCGTGAATCGCGCCGCCGTCGACGCCCTGCCTGAAGCGCTGGCGGGCTCGCTTCGTATCGCTTAGAGGAGTTTTGAAATGACTGATTCGACTCAACTGTTCCCGCCCTTCGCCGAAGAAGTGCTCCCCGGTGGCGGCCATCGTTCCTTCGTGTTGAAACGCGGCCAACTGCTGCGCCTGACCGACCTGCGCGGTGGCACCAACGTCAGTCTGACGCTGCTCAACGCCAACGAAAAAACCGAACGCCTGAACCTGCCTGACAGCCTCAAATGCCAACACACCGCCAAACTCACCAGCGGCCATTGCCTGTATTCGGACATGGGCCGCGTGCTGGCCGCCATCACTGCTGACACCTGCGGCTGGAGCGACAGCCTCGGCGGTGTGCTCTGCGCTGAAGAGGTCGCAGAAAAATACGGCGAGGGGCGCTATCAGGAACTGCGCAACGGCTTCTTCCGCAACGGCACCGACAACCTGTTGGTGGAGCTGGGCAAGTGGGGTTTGGGTCTGTCCGACCTGCTGATGACGCTCAATTTGTTCAGCCGGGTGAATGTCGATGAGGCCGGGTGTTTTCACTTCGTCGACGGCAATTCCAAGGCCGGCGACTACATCGAGTTGTATGCGCCGATGGACACGCTGGTGGTGCTCACCGCTCTGCAACATCCGATGGACCCTTCGCCTGAGTACGCGCCGAAACCATTGAAGTTGAGCTGGATGAACGCTGACGCCAGCGTCGCCGAACACTGCCGCACCTCGCGCCCGGAAAACGAGCGCGGCTTCATCAACACCGACCGTCTGTTCGCCTGAGGATCGCTGCCATGTCACTCGCAATTGCTACCGCTCAACAGCTGCCCGAAACCGCGATCTACCGCGCCACCATCCCGGCCGGCGAACCTTGGCTGATGGAGGTCAAGGCTGGCCAGACCTTGCGCATCCTCGACCTGGAAGGCAATCAGGCCGTCGACACGTTGTTCTACAGCGTTGCCAACCCAAAGGAGCGCTACGACGTGCAACGCACGTTGCGTCGACAGAACAGCGTCTACCTGAGCACCGGCAGCGTGCTGTATTCCAACCTCGGCAAGCCGATGCTGACCATCGTTGCCGACACCTGCGGCCGTCACGACACCCTCGGCGGTGCCTGCGCGCAAGAGAGCAACACGGTGCGTTATGCGTTGGAGAAACGCTACATGCACAGCTGCCGCGACAACTACCTGCGCGCTTGCGTCCACGACGGGCGACTGGGCAAGGGCGACATCGGGCCGAACATCAACTTCTTCATGAACGTACCGGTCACAGCGGATGGCGGGCTGACGTTTGAAGACGGCATCTCGGCGCCGGGCAAATACGTCGACCTGCGGGCCGAGATGGACGTGATCGTGCTGATCTCCAATTGCCCGCAACTGAACAACCCGTGCAACGCCTACAACCCCACTCCTGCGGAGCTGCTGGTATGGAACTGAAATTCTCACGGTTGCGTAGATGGTTGTTTGCCCTGTGCCAGGCCCGTTCAGGCCAATGCCTGAAAAAATAAGAACACCGCAATCCCAATGTAGGAGTGAGCCTGCTCGCGATGGCGTCAGCAAAGTCACCTTTGATGTCGACTGACCCACCGCTATCGCGAGCAGGCTCACTCCTACAGGGGAACGGCGGCGTTTGAGAAATTCGATTTTTCATCCGGGACGGCCCGGATGCATCAAGAAAAACTGCGGGACGGCCCGCATCCCCTCCAGGGGTTATGCCATGTTCGAAAAAGTCCTGATTGCCAACCGTGGCGCCATTGCCTGTCGCATCCTGCGCACCCTGCGTCAGTTGCAGGTCCAGGGCGTTGCCGTTTACTCCGAAGCCGATGCCGCCAGTTTGCACATCTTGCAAGCCAATGAAGCCCACAGCCTCGGTGAAGGCGCAGCTGTCGGCACCTACCTGGCCGTCGAAAAAATCCTCGCCATAGCCAAATCCACTGGCGCCACGGCGATCCATCCGGGCTACGGTTTTCTCTCGGAAAACGCCGCGTTCGCCGAAGCCTGCCAAGCCGCCAACATCGCCTTCATCGGCCCGACGCCAGAGCAGCTGCGAGTGTTCGGCCTTAAGCACACCGCCCGCGCCTTGGCCAAGCAACACGGCGTTCCGATGCTCGAAGGCACCGAGTTGCTCGACAGCCTCGACGCAGCGCTGATTGCCGGCGAACAGGTCGGCTACCCGGTGATGCTCAAAAGCACCGCCGGCGGTGGCGGCATCGGCATGCGCGTGTGTCGCAGTGCGGCCGAGTTGAGCGAATCCTTTGAAGCCGTCAAACGCCTCGGCCAGAACAACTTCAGCGACGCCGGGGTGTTCATCGAGAAGTACATCCAGCGTGCCCGGCATCTGGAAGTCCAGGTGTTCGGCGACGGCCGGGGCGACGTGATCGCCCTCGGCGTGCGCGACTGTTCGGTGCAGCGGCGCAACCAGAAAGTCCTCGAAGAAACCCCGGCGCCAAACCTGCCCGAGGGCATGGCTGAGGAACTGTCTGCAGCGGCAATCAAACTGGCCAAAGCGGTGAACTACCGCAGTGCCGGCACTGTTGAATTCGTCTTCGACAGCGAGGCTCAGCGTTTCTACTTTCTCGAAGTGAACACCCGTTTGCAGGTGGAACACGGCGTCACCGAGCAAGTCTGGGGCGTGGATCTGGTGCGCTGGATGGTGGAACTGGCGGCGGGTGATTTGCCGCCACTGAGCTCGTTGAGCCAAGGCTTGAAAGCCTGCGGCCATGCGATTCAGGCACGGCTTTACGCGGAAGACCCGGGGCGGGATTTTCAGCCGAGCCCAGGCTTGCTGACCGCCGTGAACTTCCCCACCGCCGATGGCAAACACCTGCGCATCGACACCTGGGTTGAGGCCGGTTGCGAGATCCCGCCGTACTTCGATCCGATGATTGCCAAAGTCATCAGTTGGGCGCCGAGCCGTGAACAAGCCGCTGCCGATCTGCATCAGGCATTGGGCGACAGCCTGCTCTACGGGGTGGAAACCAACCGCGATTATTTGCGGCAGATTCTGCTCGATGCGCCCTTCGCCAGCGGTCAGCCGTGGACCCGTTGCCTGGAAGGTCTGGTGTATCAGGCCAACACGTTTGAAGTGCTCAGCGCCGGTACCCAAACCAGCGTTCAGGACTATCCGGGGCGCCTTGGATATTGGGCGGTAGGCGTGCCGCCATCAGGGCCGATGGACAGTCGCGCGTTGCGTCTGGGCAACCTTTTACTGGGTAACGACGAAGGCGCCGCAGCACTGGAAATCACCATGAGCGGGCCGTTGCTGCGCTTCAATTGCGATGCGGTGGTGGCGGTCACCGGCGCGATGATTCCATTAGCACTAGACGGTGAAACCGTACCGATGAACACCGCACTGCTGGTTCCGGCGGGGGCGACTTTGAGCCTCGGCACAATGGCCGGCGCAGGCGCTCGCAGCTATTTGTGCCTGCGCGGTGGCCTGCAAATGCCGGATTATCTGGGCAGCAAAAGCACCTTCACCCTCGGTCAGTTTGGTGGGCATGGTGGGCGTGCATTGCGGGCGGGTGATGTGCTGCATGTGCCGGCTTTGATCAACCGCAGCGCTGGTGCCCAACTGCCTGAAATCGTTGAGTTGCCTGCCGTACGAAAAATTCGCGTGATCTACGGCCCTCATGGCGCACCGGAATACTTCACCGAAAACTACATCAGCACCTTCTTCGCCACCCAGTGGGAAGTCCATTTCAATTCCAGCCGAACCGGTGTGCGGCTGATCGGGCCGAAGCCTGAATGGGTGCGTGCCGATGGTGGCGAGGCGGGTCTGCATCCGTCGAATATTCATGACAATCCGTACGCCATTGGTGCAGTGGATTTCACCGGTGACATGCCGGTCATCCTCGGTCCCGACGGCCCGAGCCTCGGCGGGTTTGTCTGCCCGGTGACGGTGATCGAGGCGGATCTTTGGCAGCTGGGCCAGCTCAAGGCTGGCGACAAAGTGCAGTTCCTCCCCGTCGACCTGAAGACCGCCCGCAACCTCGCCTTGAAATGGAATCCCCCCTGTAGGAGTGAGCCTGCTCGCGATGGCGGCAGTACAGCCAACATTGATGTGACTGACACACCGCTATCGCGAGCAGGCTCGCTCCTACAGGGGATTGTGTCGCCTGTGGTTTTGGACTTGGGTCAGGAGGATACGCGGCTGGTTGCCAGATTGTCGGGAGATACTCACTTATTGCTAGAGATCGGCGCACCTGAGTTGGACCTGGTCCTGCGCTTCCGCGCCCACGCCTTAATGCAAGCACTGGAAAGCCAAAACCTGCACGGCGTCATCGACCTGACACCCGGCATCCGCTCGCTGCAAGTGCACTACCAGCCCGAGCAACTGCCGCTGGCCGATCTGCTCGGCATCGTCGCCGGCGAATGGGACGCCGTGTGCGCCGCCAAGGACCTGCAAGTGCCCTCGCGCATCGTGCATTTGCCGCTGTCCTGGGACGACCCGGCCTGCCAGTTGGCGATCGAAAAATACATGACCACCGTGCGCAAGGACGCCCCGTGGTGCCCGAGCAATCTGGAGTTCATCCGCCGCATCAACGACCTGCCAAACCTCGACGAAGTGCAGCGCACGGTGTTCGACGCCAGCTACCTGGTGATGGGCCTGGGCGACGTCTACCTCGGTGCACCGGTCGCCACGCCACTCGACCCGCGGCATCGTCTGGTGACCACCAAGTACAACCCGGCCCGCACCTGGACCGCGGAAAACTCGGTGGGCATCGGTGGCGCGTACATGTGCGTGTATGGCATGGAAGGCCCTGGCGGTTATCAGTTCGTCGGCCGCACTTTGCAGATGTGGAATCGCTATCGCGAGGTCGCCGCATTCGATGGCAAACCATGGCTGCTGCGCTTCTTCGATCAGATCCGGTTCTACCCGGTCAGTGCCGATGAACTGCTGCGCATTCGACGGGATTTCCCACTCGGGCGCTTCGACCTGAACATCGAGCAAAGTCAGCTGAATCTGGCGGATTACCAAGCCTTCCTGACGAAAGAAGCCGAGAGCATTGCCGCGTTTCGCGATCAGCAAAAAGGCGCGTTCAACGCCGAGCGCGAGCGCTGGATTGCCAGTGGCCAGGCGCATTTCGACAGCGAAGAACTTGTCCCGCAAGTGACCGAAGACGCGCCGCTGGCCAGCGGTCAGCAGAGCGTCGACAGCCACATCGCCGGCAACCTCTGGCAGGTTCAGGTGGAGACCGGCAGCCGCGTCGCCGCCGGTGATGTGCTGGTGATTCTGGAGTCGATGAAGATGGAAATCCCGCTGCTCGCCCCCATGGCCGGAGTGGTACGCGAGATTCGCGTGCAACCGGGTTCGGCGGTGCGCGCCGGACAGCGCGTCGTGGTGCTGGAACTCGACTGAACCCATTTTGAAAAGGATTAACGCCATGAACATCAATCTGCAACTCGACGCCCTGCGCAACGCCTATCGCGACGGCAGCATCGCACCTCGGCAATTGCTGCTGAGCCTGCGCGATAAAGCCGCGGCGCTGAACCCGGATTATCACCTGTTCATCCACTTGCTCAGTGTTGAAGAACTGGAACCTTACCTCGCCGCACTCGACGGTCGCGACCCCGATAGCTTGCCGCTGTTCGGCGTGCCATTCGCGATCAAGGACAACATCGACCTGGCGGGTATTCCCACCACCGCAGCGTGCCCGGCGTTTGCCTACGTGCCGGAACGCTCGGCGACCATCGTCGAGCAATTGCTGGCGCTGGGCGCGATTCCGTTGGGCAAGACCAATCTTGATCAATTCGCCACCGGGCTTAACGGCAGTCGCTCACCGTATGGCGTGTGCCCGAACAGCGTGTTGCCGGAGTATCCGTCGGGCGGTTCCAGTGCCGGATCGTCGCTGGCGGTGGCGCTCGGCGTGGCGAGTTTCTCCCTCGGCACCGACACGGCGGGCTCCGGGCGTGTGCCGGCAGCGCTGAACAATCTGGTGGGGTTGAAAGCCACCAAAGGGTTGATCTCCACGGCCGGTGTGATCCCGGCGTGTCGCACTCTCGATTGCGTGACCACGTTCACCGCAACCGCTCGGGAAGCCAGTCAGTTGCTCGCGCTCACTGCGCACCTTGATCCCCGCGATGAATACAGCCGTAGTAATCCGTTGTGGAATGACGGCTCGGCGTTTGGTGCGCCTCGCCCCTTCCGCTTTGGCGTGCCGCGTGCTCAGGATCTGCAGTTCTTCGGCTGCCCTGAGGGTCCGCTGTTGTTTGGTGATGCCATCGATCAGCTCAAGGCGTTGGGCGGTGAAGCCGTGGAACTGGATTTGTCGCCGTTCCTTGAAGCGGCGCGGTTGCTCTATGAAGGCCCGTGGGTGGCCGAGCGCTACAGCGTCGCCGGCGAATTGATGGAACAAAATCCTGAAGCCGTACTGCCGGTGATCCGCGCGGTGCTGGCCAAGGCGCCGGCGGTGAGCGGCGTGCAAACCTTCCGCGCCCAGTACCGGCTGCAAGCGCTGAAAGCCCTGTGCGACCAGGCACTGGACGACCTCGACTGCGTGCTCACACCCACCATCGGCCGCTCCGTCACGCTGGCGGAACTGAACGCCGAGCCGGTGCTGCGTAATTCGGAACTGGGCTACTACACCAATTTCATGAACCTGCTCGATTACGCCGCCGTCGCCGTGCCCAGCGGTTTCATGGGCAATGGTTTGCCTTGGGGCGTGACGTTGTTCGGGCGGGCGTTTACTGATCAGTATTTGTTGGGTGTGGCGGATGCCTTGCAGCGCCAGCAAGGTTTGCTCGCGCCTGCGCCTACGGCTGTCGCACGCAATGACCTGGCGCGGTTGGTGGTGTGTGGCGCGCATCTGGATGGGCTCGCGCTGAACTGGCAGCTCAAGCAGCGCGGGGCTCGACTGGTCGAGACGACATTCAGCTCGCCGGACTATCAACTGTATGCCCTGGCTGGCGGCCCGCCGTTTCGTCCCGGGATGGTTCGCGTGAAGGACGGGGGGGTGGCGATTGCCGTGGAAGTTTGGGAACTGCCGAGCCGTGAGTTGGGTTCGTTTTTGACCGGAATTCCGGCGCCGCTGGGGTTGGGCAAGGTGCAATTGGCGGATGGGCGTTGGGAGAGCGGGTTTATTTGTGAGGCGTATGGGTTGGAGGGGGCGGTGGATATTAGTCACCTTGGTGGGTGGCGTGCGTATCTGGAGACTCGTGTCTGATCCGGAATCCACCCCTCACCCTAACCCTCTCCCCAAGGGGTAGAGGGGACTGACCGAGGTGTTTGTTTGAGCTACAGCGACCTGAAATATCGAGCCGAACTCTGGTTTTGAACAACATACAAATCTGCTCCCTTTCCCCCTCTCCCCCGTGGGGAGAGGGCTGGGGTGAGGGGTGGCCCTACCTGACACCATTCCCCCCACAAATGCAGCAGTTATTTCCCGGCAGTGCCATTAGAATGCCTGCCATCGGGTCACTGCCAACGGAATCGTCATGCCGCTTCGCTCGTCGCTGTATTCGCAACGTTCGTTGGTCCTCACGCTGATCGCGCTGCTGGGCGCAGGTTTTCTCGCCACGTCCTTCCTCAGTTACTACGCCTCGCGAGCGTCGATCCGTGACAGCATCGTCAACACCGAACTGCCGCTCACGTCGGACACGGTCTACTCGGAAATCCAGAAAGACCTCGTCAGACCGATCCTGATTTCCTCGATGATGTCCCGCGATACCTTCATGCGTGACTGGGTGGTAAACGGCGAGCAAGACCCCGAAAAAATGACCCGCTACCTCAACGAGGTCATGACCCACTACGGCGCCTACACCGCATTTTTCGTCTCCAACACCAGCCTCACCTACTACCACGCCAAGGGCGTACTCAAACAGGTCAAAGCCACTGAACCCCGCGATGCGTGGTATTTCCGCGTACGGGACATGGCCGATCCCTACGAGATCAATGTCGACCCGGACCTTGCCAACCAGGACAACCTGACCTTCTTCATCAACTACAAGGTCTACGACTACAACAACCGTTTCATCGGCGCGGCCGGCGTCGGTCTTACAGTCGATGCGGTGATCAAGCTGATCGACAAGTATCAGCAGCGCTACCAGCGCAGTGTGTACTTCGTCGACAATTTCGGACGCCTGGTGCTCACCGGAGCCGAGGGCGGCCCGCAAGGCGCGAAGATCGGGCAGCGCCTCGGCGAACTCGACAGCATGAAAAGCCTCGTCAGTCAGCTGCCCAAGCCCCACAGCGGCAGCTACGAATATTCCGCCCAGGGCCAGGGACATTTTCTCAATGTGCGTTTCATCCCGGAGCTGAACTGGTACTTGTTCGTCGACAAACGCGAAGACGGCGCCCTCAGTGAAATCCGCCAGTCGCTGTACCTCAACCTCTTGATCTGTCTGATCGTCACGCTAATTGTGCTGGCCCTGCTCAACCGGGTGATCAAGCGTTACCAGGGCAAGATCCAGGCCCAGGCGATCCTCGACAGCCTGACCGAATTGCCGAACCGCCGCGGTTTCGACCTGCTGGCGGCGCAAGCCATGCACGAAGCCCTGCGCGAGCCCAAACCGCTGACCGCGTTGCTGCTGGATCTGGACCACTTCAAGGCGTTGAACGACACCTACGGTCACCTTGCCGGCGACCAGGTGCTGATCGGCTTTGCACGGGATCTGGAGAGTTGCCTGCGGCACTCCGACATCGTCTGCCGTTGGGGCGGGGAGGAATTTATCGTGTTGCTCAAGGACACCGATGGTGAGACCGGTCTGATGGTCGCAGAGAAAATTCGTCGGCATATCGAACAACAGCGTTATGCCTACAACGATAAGGCATTGCAGCTGACCGTCAGCATCGGCTTGACCACCCTGCAGACCGATGACACCTTGCACACGCTGCTCTCAAGGGCGGATCATGCGATGTACCGGGCCAAGCAAGCCGGCCGTAACCGCACCTGCGTGGAAATGCCTCACTCCAGTTATGCATACCCCTAAATGAATAAGCCAGATTTCTGCCCGGCCTGCGGCGCCTCCAACGACTGCACCCTGGCCGACCCGCGAACCGCCGATCGGGCCTGCTGGTGCTACGGCGTCAGCATCGACCCGGCGGTGCTCGAAGCGCTGCCGCCCGAACTGCGCGACAAATCCTGTTTGTGCCCACGCTGCGCGCAAGTCGAGGCGCAGCTGTAAGCAACCGCACAACCGATCACGTAAGATACGCGCCCCTTTCCTACCGATCCCTTGTCATGCGCATTGACCGTTTCCTCAGCAACCTGCCGCGCTTCAACCGTAAGCAGGTGCGTCTGTTGCTGGTGGAAAAGCGCGTCAGGATCGACGGAAAAGTCGTCAGCGACCCTCACGCCGACGTACTGGAATTCAGCCGTGTGGAAGTCGACGATGAGCTGCTGCAAGTCGGCAAGCCTGCACGCTACTTCATGCTGCACAAACCGTCTGGCTGCGTCAGTGCCACCCGAGATCCGCAACATCCGACCGTGCTCGACCTGATCCATGAGCCGGACAAGGAGGACCTGCACATCGCCGGGCGCCTGGACTTCAACACCACCGGCCTGATGCTGATCACCAATGATGGCAGCTGGTCGCGACGCCTGACCCAGCCGCAAACCAAACTGCCCAAGGTCTACTACGTAGAAACCGAGCAAGAGATTGGCCCGCAATACGCATTGAAATTCACCGAAGGCCTGTACTTCGCTTTCGAAGACCTCACCACCCAACCCGCCGGGCTGGACGTGCTCAGCCCCAAGTCCGCACGACTGAGCATCGTCGAGGGTCGTTACCACCAGGTGAAGCGTATGTTCGGCCATTTCGACAACAAGGTGCTGCGCCTGCACCGCGAAAGCATGGGCCCGCTGGTGCTCGACAGTGCCCTGAAACCGGGCGAGTACCGCGCATTACGCACCGAAGAGATTCAATTGATCTAAGCAGGCGACCGCTCAGCAGAAGTTGTCGAACAATTTGTCAAAGATACTTGCGCGATGACGTGACCCCTGCTTGAATCAGGACGTCGGCCGAAATGTGACCGACGAGTCACAACATACTTCTAAGAAACTTTTTGCCGGTAGAGAACCCTCAGGTTCCGCTTTCCCCCGGCAGACTGCCCGCCAATAACAATACCCGTCGACCGGACTGCATTGGATCGACATGGGCCTCCAAATTCCAGGCGTATGCCTACCTGTCACAAAACTCGTGCAATCTCATTTGCGCGCATACCCGCTTGCTTGGAGTCTTATGACATGAGGCCAGAAATCGCTGTGCTGGATATACAGGGTCAGTACCGGGTTTACACGGAGTTCTATCGCGCAGACGCCGCAGAAAAGACCATTATTCTGGTCAACGGCTCGATGGCCACGACTGCGTCGTTTGCACAAACCGTGAAAAACCTTCACCCGCAGTTCAATGTGGTTTGCTACGACCAGCCCTACGCGGGCAAGTCGAAAGCCCACAACCTGCACGAGAAATTGCTGACCAAGGAAATCGAAGGGCAGATCCTCCTCGAGCTGATCGACCACTTCGCCGCCGAACACGTGCTGTCGTTTTCCTGGGGTGGCGCCGCGACCCTGGTCGCCCTGGCCCACCAGCCACGACGCATCGAAAAAGCCGTGATCAGCTCGTTCTCTCCGGAGATCAACGCGCACATGCTCGATTACCTCGAGCGCGGCATCGATTACCTCGGCAGCCGGGACGGTGACCGGGTCGGCAACCTGGTGAACAGCACCATCGGCAAACACCTGCCGACACTGTTCAAGCGCTTCAATTATCGGCACGTCAGTTCCCTGGCCGAGCATGAATACGGGCAGATGCACTTCCACATCAGCGATCTGCTGCAAAGTGATCGCCAGTGCTTCTTCAAAGCCGCGGAGAAAATCAACGTGCCGGTGCTGTTCATGAACGGCGAATGGGACGAGTACACCGCTGCCGACGGCGCTCAACTGTTCGCCAACCACGTGCAACACGCTACTTTCACCACCCTGCAGGCCACCGGCCACTTTCTCGACATGGAACACAAATCTGCTTGCCGAGACAGCCGCAACGCATTGCTGGGCTTCTTGAAACCTTCGCAACACGAAAGTCGACCGCGTTATCACTACGTCCAGGACCAACATGCATTGGCCATCTGAAACAGCGTCATCGCGAGCAAGCTTCGCCCTACAGTGTTGAATGCATTCCTGTAGGCGCAAGGCTTGCCCGCGATAGACCGTTTCCGTTGCGCTAAACGCATCGCGCACAAAGAAAAACTTCATTTCCACGCCCACATCTGGTACAAAGTCAGCCGCTCTGAGCGGGTGTCGTATAATGGCATTACTCCAGCTTCCCAAGCTGATAACGAGGGTTCGATTCCCTTCACCCGCTCCAATCGAATTTCAATCTCACGTCGTTTTTTGACGGGGGATGCAGGTAAAGAAAAAACCGGCCTTGATGGCCGGTTTTTTTGTGTCTGGGGTTTGGTGGAATTGCCTTTTGCCCTTAGGGCCGTTACGACTAAGCTGAGATTCGTTAACGTTTTTTTGTGGAATGACAGTTTTAGTATCAAAATTCACACAGGATTAGTATTTTCGCGTCGCAGGAAATTAACGTTTTCGCGCCATATTGGTGTTTTATTAGCGTTTTCATTGCCCTGTTAAGGAATTCGTCAATGCCAGTCGGTTTCAAGGCCCTCGCCGATCGCTACGACATCGCACTTGCACAGCCTCTGCGT
This sequence comes from Pseudomonas sp. BT76 TE3572, assembly GCF_050435365.1. Taxonomy (NCBI): domain Bacteria; kingdom Pseudomonadati; phylum Pseudomonadota; class Gammaproteobacteria; order Pseudomonadales; family Pseudomonadaceae; genus Pseudomonas; species Pseudomonas sp. BT76 TE3572. Next base: position 6,129,598 of record NZ_JBNDKE010000001.1, on the reverse strand, counting down.
GTCGAGTCTGAGATCGGCACTGCACGTCTCAGCCGCGAGAGTGACGGGAATGTGGAGAACCGGTACCCGCCAAGTTACAGGCCCGAAGACGATTTCGCAGGGCATTTCGAATTCGGTCAGAAGTACGAAGAGATTCATCTTGAGTTCTTCTCTCGCCTGTTTGCGGCGATAGGCCCGCAGCCTATCGAAGACTGGTGTCGACGAGAGCCTTTCGGCCAGTACGCACGGCGCACCGGGTTCCTTTACGAATGGCTGACAGGGGAACGTCTGGATGTGCCTGACGTGACCAATGGCGCCTATGTCGATGCAGTTTCGCCCCAAAAATACCTGACTCGTTGCGAGTCACTGCGAACGCGACGCTGGCGAATCAATAACAACCTGCCGGGCACGGCTGAGTTCTGCCCCTTGGTTCGTCGTACCCCATCAGTGCAGGAAGCTCTGCAATTCGATTTGCGCGAAGCATTGGAAGAGTTGGATCACGCCTATGGCTCCGACATCCTGATGCGTACGGCCAGTTGGCTGACGTTCAAGGAATCGCGCGCGAGTTTTCTCATCGAAAAGGAAGCCGACCAGGCCGATCGCATTCAGCGCTTTGCCCATGTCATTGCCCAGCACTGCGGTCACATCAAAAACCCGTTGAGCAACGACAGCCTGCAGTCCTTGCAAGCCGGCATCCTGGGGCGTGATGCCATCGGACTGGGCTTGCGCCGCTCTCCTGTGTTTGTGGGTCAGGCCACAATGCGCGAGGACATCGTGCATTACATCGCCCCCCATTTCGCAGATCTTCCTCAGCTATTGGCAGGACTTACTGAGTTTGAGGTCGCGACGCGTGGGGCGGAGTCACTGGCACGTGCCGCTGTGTTGGCATTTGGCTTCGTGTATATCCACCCCATGCGAGACGGCAATGGCCGGATTCATCGCTTCCTGATCAACGACACCTTGATTCGAGATAAGGCAGTGCCGGACGGCGTGATACTGCCGGTGTCAGCCACCATTACCAGTTCGATCGACTTCAGGGCCGGCTACGATCGTACGCTCGAAGTGTTCTCGCGACCGTTCATGCGACGCTACGCGACGGCCTATCGGTTCGGCGAACTTGTAACCTACGAAGACGGCGCTCTCAGTAACTTCATCTTCGATGAATACGAGGACGCATGCTTTGCCTGGCGGTATCCCGACCTGACCGAGCACGTCCTGTACACCGCACGCGTCGTCAAGCACACGATCCAAAAGGAAATGGCAGACGAAGCTAAAGTACTGGTGATCTTTCAGCGAGCTCAGGAGCAACTGAAAGAGGTGCTGGAGATGCCAGACCAGGACGCGAACCGCATTATCCGTTCCATCAAGGAGAATGGCTGGGTGGTGTCCGGCAAGCTAAAGAAAGGGTATCCGCAGCTTGAAGATGAGGCCATGGCTGAACGTGTCATAGAGGCGGTGCGCTCCGCGTTCGAGGATAGGGAGATGGGGGCCGGCAAGGAGTGACTTTCGACGGATTAGATAAGGCTTTGGGGTGGATCAGAGAAATGGCCCGCCCCCCCCCACATTCCGGGCACAAAAAACCGGGCGAAGCATCAGACCGCCTGCATCCCGCCCCCATGCCTGAATGATATGCAGTGCTATACTTTTTTATGCTTTGAATGAAGCGTACAGCGTTGCCCACGGGTACTGATACCGACTGCAAATCTCGACTGGCAGCTACAAGACAAAGGAGGTCTACGGCAAGCACGAGATGGGAGGTGTGGCATGAATCGACACTATTACATCAGCAACAATCTCGATGAACTTGAAGCCGTTGAAAATGAGCTGGAAGCCAGCGGCATCAACTCCGAACAAATTCATGTGCTCAGTGAGCACGTTGCCGATGTTGAACAACATCACCTTCACGAAGTTAATTCGTTAATGGAACAGGATGTTGTCCACTCTGGCGAAATTGGTGCAGTGATCGGTATACCACTCGCGGCGCTGGTTCTTGGCGGCGCCTATTGGCTGGGCTGGACCGAATCCGCCGCAGGCTGGATGCCTTTTATCTTTCTTGCCATTGTTGTATGTGGCTTCTGCATCTGGGAAGGCGGTTTTTTTGGTATCCAGGTGCCAAACACTCACTTCCGCAGTTTTAAACAGGTGGTAGCAGAGGGAAAACATATTTTCTTCGTCGATGTCGAGCCGAATCAGGAGTCGGTATTGGACGGTGTTATCGAACATCATCCAATGCTGGAGATCGCCGGCACGGGAACGGCAGCCCCCCACTGGACAGTCGCCTGGCAGCACAAATGGCATCAGTTCAAACGAGTGATATCGGGTTAGCCTCTGGAGACTGAAGGCCATCCAGACGCTGCTATTGGCCGAAGGAAATGACCCGACTGAGGAACACATAGTCCGCCTCGGTGGCCATCAGTCCGACGAGTACCAGCAAACACAACGGTGGCACCAATATGGCGTAGACCATGGCCAACCGTTCCCAGGCCATATGCATGAAGATGGAGACAATTAAACCTGCCTTCAACAACATGAACGTGATTATCAGGGCCCACCGAAGATAGCCATGGAAGTGAAAATAGTCGACGAGATACGACATCGTGCTGAGGACGAATAACAGCCCCCAGATTTTGAGATACAAACTAATCGGATGTTGTTGACCCTGAGCATGTGCCATCACCCGTGCTCCTCTACCATAAATAGAAGAAAGCAAAAATAAACACCCACACCAAATCCACGAAGTGCCAGTAAAGCCCGGCTATCTCGACGTTCTGATAGTTTCCGGAGCGCTCATAATCTCCCCGCAATACTTTCCGCGCCACAATGCTGAGGTAGATCGCTCCGATTGACACATGCAGTCCGTGGAAACCGGTAATCATGAAAAAGCTGGCGCCAAACTGCGCCGCCCCCATAGGGTTCCCCCAAGGACGCACGCCTTCTGCGATGAGCTTGCTCCATTCGAATGCCTGCATGCCGACGAAGGTCACACCCAAGGCAGCGGTCGCCAGCATCAGGGCCGTGGTTTTCGCACGATCACGGCGATAGGCGAAATTGACGGCCATGGCCATGGTGCCGCTGCTACTGATCAGCACAAAGGTCATGATGGCGATCAGAATAAGCGGGATTTCTCTACCGCCGATCGTCAATGCGAACACTTCACTGGGGTTCGGCCAGGCGGTAGTGATGGTCATGCGTACCGACATGTAGCCGGTTAAAAAACAGGTGAATATAAAGGTATCGCTGAGCAGGAATATCCACATCATCGCCTTGCCCCAGGGGACCTGCTTGAAAGCCTCCTTATCCGAGGACCAGTCGCTGGCGATGCCCTCCCATCCTGGTACAAGCGGTGAGCCGGGGGGATTGGAGGAACTGGACTCGCCTGGGGTTGCTGGGTGCGATGCCATGGCTGATTACCTCAGGCCGCAGAGTCTGGCGATGGCTTCATAGGTTTGTGGCGTGCTGGTCAGCAGAGCAAATAGCACGAACCACAGACCCAATAAGTAATGCCAATAAATGGCACAGAGTTCGATGCTGGCGCTGAGTTGCGGCAACGGCACACGTTGCAGGAATTTAGCAACGGTTCTGCCCCAGGCAATCAACCCACCCAGCAGGTGGAGCCCGTGCACACCGGTCAACAGGTAGAAGAAGCTGTTGGCCGGGTTGCCGGCGACAAAGTAGCCCCAGGCGACAAACTGCTGCCAGACCCAGAGCTGCCCCAGCAGAAAGGCCATTGCAAATAGGCCTCCCAACACAAAGCCGATGACCGTTGCGTCGAGCCGAGTCTTGCGAGCGGCCATGCGCGCCCACTGCAATGCAATGCAACTCAAGACCAGAAATGCGGAATTCACCCATAGCTGCCATGGATTGGCCAACGGCGCCAAGGGCTCTGTCAGGGGCTGCCAGTCGGTCATTTGTGAACGGGCGATAAAGGCGAGCAAGAACAGGAAAAATAACGAACTCACCACGACCAGAAACAAACGCAGGCCTGTTCTTGCGATTTGGTATCGATCGGCGCCCTCGCCGGCCTCAGTACCCCGCGGATCGCGATTCCAGCTGCCGCCGGGGTCAGCGCCGTCGGCGTTTCTCAATAGCAGCCTGCTCATGGTTTAACGCCCGCTATCGTGGTTCCGGCACTGAGTTGGCGCATCTGCTCCAGCTCCTCGGCGGAGACTGTTTGCGGAACGAAATCCTGTTCTATCCCCGGCACGCTGTAGTCATAAGCCCAGCGATGCACGACCGGCAGCTTCGCTCCCCAGTTGCCGTGTATCGGTGGGGTGTTCGGCGTTTGCCATTCCAGACTGGCCGCGCCCCAGGGGTTACTGCCTGCGGGCCTGCCTTTAAACACACTCCAGGCCAGGTTGAACACGAACAGCAATTGGGAAACGCCGACCGTCAATGCGATCACCGTGATGAAGGCATTCAACTCCTGCGCCGACTGCGGGATAAACGCGTAGTTGTCATAGGCATAGTAACGGCGTGGCATGCCCTGGAATCCCAGGTAGTGCATGGGGAAGAAGATGGCGTAGGTACCCAAGAAGGTAATCCAGAAATGCAGCTTGCCCAAGGTGTCGTTCAACATCCGCCCAGTGACTTTCGGGAACCAATGATAGATGCCGCCGAATACCACCAGCACCGGCGCGACACCCATGACCATATGAAAATGGGCTACGACGAAATAGGTGTCCGAGAGCGGAATGTCCACGATCACATTGCCCAGAAACAAGCCGGTCAGACCGCCGACCAGGAAGGTGACGATAAAGGCCAGGGCAAACAGCATCGGCACGGTCAGATGAATGTCGCCGCGCCAGAGGGTCAGCACCCAGTTGTAGACTTTCAGTGCGGTGGGCACCGCGATGATCAAGGTGGTGACGGCGAAGAAAAAGCCAAAGTACGGGTTCATTCCGCTGACATACATATGGTGCGCCCAGACCACAAAGCTGAGTACGCCAATCGCAATAATGGCCCACACCATCATTCGGTAGCCGAAGATGTTTTTACGCGCATGCGTGCTGATCAAGTCAGAGACCAGACCAAACGCAGGCAGAGCAACGATGTAGACCTCCGGGTGGCCGAAGAACCAGAACAGGTGCTGGAACAAGATCGGGCTGCCACCCTGGTGAGCGAGTGGCTGCCCCAGCGAGATGATCGCCGGCATAAAGAAGCTGGTGCCCAACAGTTTGTCGAACAGCATCATGACCGCACTGACGAACAACGCCGGGAAAGCCAGCAGGGCCATGATCGAGGCCATGAAAATGCCCCATACGGAGAGCGGCATGCGAAACAATGTCATGCCGTGCGTTCGCGCCTGCAACACCGTGGTGACGTAGTTCAACCCGCCCATGGTGGCTGCGACAATAAAAATCGCCAGTGAGACGAGCATCAGGACGATGCCCCACTCCACCCCCGGTGTCCCCTGAGAAATGGACTGTGGCGGATAGAGCGTCCAGCCCGAACCGGTGGGGCCGCCCGGTACAAAGAAACTGGAGAGCAACACTACTACCGCCAGCAGGTAGAACCAGTAACTCAGCATGTTGACGTAGGGGAAGACCATGTCGCGGGCGCCCACCATCAGCGGGATCAGATAGTTGCCGAAGCCCCCGAGAAACAAGGCCGTCAGCAAATAAATGACCATGATCATGCCGTGCATGGTCATCGCCTGATAGTAAGTACTGGCGTCCATGAACGCCAAGCTGCCGGGAAAGCCTATCTGTATGCGCATCAAACCGGACAACACGATGGCGATAAGACCCACGAACAAAGCCGTCAAGGAATATTGAATGGCTATGACCTTGTGGTCCTGACTCCAGACATATTTGGTCAGGAAACTTTTGGGCTCGTGTAGCGCTTCTGTTTCGGCTTGCTCCGCATAGGCCATCACGTCATCCTCCTGTTCGAAGTTTCAGTGCATTCCTGGCTGCTTTACGGTTACTTCCCTGGCTCCGCCTTGCTCGCATCAGCGTCGGCATTCGCTTTGGATTTGATAAAAGCGATCAGCGCGTTCAACTCCTGATCACTCGGGGTAAAGGGCGGCATGACGGCTGCGTAGCCCTTGACGATTTTGGCGCCGGGATTAAGGATCGAATCCTTTATATAGCCCTCGTCGGCCTTTATCGTCGAATCGTCGGCAAGGGTTTCTGTCTTGCCGTACAGGCCCTGCCAACTGGGGCCGACACCCTTGCTGCCATCGACACTGTGGCAGGCCATACAGCCGAGCGACTGAGCCAGCCGTTGACCCTGTGTCACCAAGTCCTCACCCGGGGCCGACGCTTCACCGGGAGAAGCTTCTTCAGCTTGCTGTCCGGTACCCAGTGATTTGATCAGGGTGATGACCGCACCCAGTTCATCGTCATTGAGAGTATAGGCCACCATCACCGGCGGGTAGCCTTGCACCAGGCGGGCCTTCGGATCGAGGATCGACTCTTTCAGGTAGGCTTCATCGACCTGCACGCTGGTGCCATCGGCCAGTTGTTCGGTGCGCCCGTAAAGGCCCTTCCATCCAGGGCCGAGACTGGCACTGCCGTCCTGGCTATGGCAGGCACGGCAGCCGTACTGCTCGACCAACAGGCGGCCTTTTTCCAACACGCTGTCCCGACTGGGTTTGGCAGCGGTCGCCAATGTTTGCGCAAAGGTCGGTTGGCTGCCCAGCCACTGGGCGAAGGTAGCCTGGTCTTCCACGATCATAGTGCCGCGCATGTTGTAATGACCGACACCGCAATACTCGGCACACAGGACTTCATACTTGCCGATAACAGTTGGCGTAAACCAAAAGTACGACACCATCCCAGGCACCATGTCCATCTTGCTGCGAATCTGCGGTATATAGAAGTTGTGCAGTACATCTTTGGAACGCAATAAGACTTTCACCGGCTGATCGAGCGGAAGGTGAACTTCATTACTTCTGACTATTACATCATCCTGCCCGACAGGATCTTTGGGATCAACGCCGAGTGGATTGACCGCATCAACCAACTTTATATCCGACTTACCCAACTTTCCGTCCTGGCCCGGAAAACGGTAAGCCCATTGCCACTGCTGGGCGATCACTTCAAGTTCAGTAGCATTTTTAGGCACCCGGATGAAATCATTGTAAACAACCAGGCCCGGCGCCAACATCCCGGCAATACCGATCGAGGTCACGACAATCAACCAGAATTCCAGCCGTTTATTTTCTGGCTGGTAGGCCGCCCTGGAGCCTTCCTTGTGACGGAAGCGCATGATGGCCACCGCCATGAAACCGGTAATGGCGATGAAAAATATGCCGCTGATGACCAGTGTGATAAACAGGGTGGTGTCTATAGAACCCCAGTTCGACGCGGGCGGCGCCGCATGCCAAGGCGCTACCAGATGGAACAGCACGGAGGCAATAACGATTAGCACAAGAATAATTGCTATTGCCATTTGCCTTCATCCTATTCCTGTTACTCATCGGCATGCCTAAGCATTCCCACAGAACAACATCGTCAAACTCATACTAATCTGACGCCAAAACAGGTTGGACAAATACCACTTATCTTCGCAGCAAAGTCCGCAGGAAGTATAGTTCATGGCCGGAGCAAACGCTTTTCCGGAAAAGCCTTGCCGCCTGGATATTCCAACTTCAGCATCAACCTGATGAGTTGAAATCTATTCGCTATATATAACTGTAACTATTGAGCAACACCTCTCGCCTGAACGACACGTCGAGCAAGCGAGGCCCGGTTGCCAGCTATAATTAAAATCTGATTACGGAAGGCAAAGATCGGCTAAAAGCGCCCGAAAGATCCTCGCCTATGCATAGCGGTCAGACAAATGACGGCCAAGGGCGATAGCGTCCATCCGTCCATAACGGAGATTTCGTCATGAGTGCCTTGACGATCGAAGGTCGGTGCAAACTCAACGGTGCAGAAAAGTCGGAACCAATAGGTGAAATCCATTTTTACGTCGATAACCCTCTCCGTCTGAGACTGGAGGAAGCTGAAGAACGCCTGCAGAAGACAGATGGGCGTGAAACCATGGTCGATGTCGACATGGATACACTGGAGTTGAAATTGCCGGAGGGATACGGCCCGTTGTCCGATTGCCAGATGCGCGTCTATATACACTACGAGCGCGGCCAGTTTCATCTGGTCGGGCATCGAGCGAGTGATGGAAGCTTGATCTATAGCAACGCTGTTTTGATCGATCAACTGCTTGATTAGCGGCGGCGGGTTGCTCGGCCATCAGTGCGAGAAAGGGACAGACGGAAAGAGCGGGATCTGTCCCTTTTTTCATTAATGCATCAACGCGTCGCAACGATAAACAACCGTGGGAACGGCAGCAGCACTGATCCATCGGCCAACGACGGATAGGCCCGCTCGATCGCCACTTGGTACTGCTTGAGATACTGCGCCCGCTCCGCCTCATCCAGCGGATCAAGAAACGGCCGCAAACCGCTGCCCTTGAACCACTCGACGACACCAGACGCGCCGCCAGCAAGTGGATGATGGTAAGTCGTGCGCCACACATCGACACGGGAACAGTGGGCTCGCAGCATCGAGTAATACCCACTGGCGTCTGCCATGTCCGTTCGCTGCCCGGCGGCGCCCGCCAGTTTGCCAACCCATGGGCCATCGGCTGCAACTTCGCGCATCAAGCGATGCGAAGGTTCGTTGAGATTGTCCGGCATCTGGATCGCCAGGCTGCCACCCGGCGCCAGCTTGCTCGCCAGTGCAGGCAGTAACTTCGCGTGGTCAGGAACCCACTGCAACACCGCGTTAGCGAAAATCACATCAAACGGGCCGTTTTCGTTCCAGGTATCAATATCAGCCGTATCGAATTGCACTTGCGGCAAGCGCTTGCGGGCGGCCTCGATCATATCGGTCGAACTGTCCAGGCCACGCACCGTAGCATTGGCGAAGCGCTCAACCAGCAATTCAGTGGAGTTGCCAGGGCCGCAACCGATGTCGATGGCCGAGCGCGCATCCGTGCCCGGAATGGCAGCCAGCAAGTCACGGGCCGGGCGTGTGCGTTCATCTTCAAAAGCGACGTATTGTTTGGCGGACCAACTCATTGCGTTCTCCTGTCGGTGCGATGTTGCCTGATGCAGACATCCGGTCAGCTAGGTTACATCGACCGGCGTGTGCGCCCTATCCCGACCTACGGATGGCGACGCAACATAGAGGAATCCGGGCCGGCATTTTTATCGCCAAATCTTCTTGCGCCATAACCAAACCGACCGTTCGTCGAGACAGAAGCCAAGCAATTTTGACAGCCTGTATATCGCATCTATAGTCCTAATCGCGGCCCGTCGGAAGGAACCCGAACCCGTTAGTTTGCACGCAAGGAGCAAGGCCAGCTCATGCCCGTGACAGGTGGGTTCCGCCCGTAGTGTGTTCGCAACGGCCGCAAGGCAAGCAAGCGTTGTTGCGCCTGAAAAGTAACCAGGCATTCACTATGAACAAGGAGCTTTACTATGTCTCGAGTCACGGATGTACTTGTTTCAATCGACACTGAAACCATTCTGAAAAACTACCCGAACATCAGCAAAAACCCTGCGTCGCCGACGTTAATCGACGTCAATCATGTGTACATGGTGACCAATCAGAACAACGTGGTCAGCGGCCAGGCCGGTGGCGAACTTAACTTGAAAGCCCAGGTAGGCGACTTGATTCGTTGGCGTGAAACCAGCCTGTCGCAGAGCTTCGAGACGGCAGTAATTTTCTACAAGTTCGTTGGCAACGTCGGCAACGAGTTGATCTCCACCCCCACGCCCCGCAAGGCTACAGCGTGCGTTGCCGTCCCCAACACCAGCAACCCGTCGGTGCCTAGCTGCCAGAAAGTCGATAACCATTACTGGTCTTCGGAAACACTTTCGTGCGGTAGCGTGACCTACCACTTCCATTTCCTGATCGTTGATCGCGACTGCAAGATCGTAGGCTGCTGCTCGTGGGATCCTTTCATTACCATCCGTAACTGACGATGACCAGGCCCCTTGGCAACGAGGGGCCTACCGAGTTCGTTGCCGCTTCGGCCGGGACGGGATGTCTTGCTTGAACTGATGCGGCTGCCGTCTTGAATCAACATCATGAAAGGAATCCATGATGACTTCCGAACCGATTACCTCCCCCTCGACGAGTATCGCGCCAGCCAACAATGTGCTGCTGATCGTCGATGCCGAATCACTGCTGTCACGCTATCCGCAGCCCAGTCTTGAACCGCAAAACCCGACCGGTATTGAAGAAGGTTTCATCTTCGCCATCAGCGGAACAAAGTCAACACAAAGTACAACAAATGACAGCTTAATGACGCTCACCGCGAATAACGGCGAGAACTTCCACATCCGTGGCAGGACCGTCAGCTTGCTCGCCGAACACAGCGTGGTGTTCTACGAGATGTCTGCAGGTGATGCAGGGGTACTTTCACCGCCTGAACTGGTGGTCCACGCAAACCTGACAGTCCCCGCACCCGATCCCGAAAACCCGACCCAACCGGGCAGCCACATGGCCGATGATCATTACTGGCATTGCACGCAATTGGCGGCTGGGGTTGAGGCGTGCGAACTGAAATTCATGCTGATCAATAAAAGCTGCGAGGCACTGGGGTACTTCAGTTGGTCGGTGGACGTGAAGTTGGCGGGGTGAACAGAAACCCCAAAAACACCAGCTTCTAGGGCAAATGCCCACAAAAAACCGGCCGCGATGGCCGGTTTTCTTTCGCGCCGAGCAAGCTCGGCTAGTCGTAATACCCAACAGTCTTCTTCAAGTGATCCGAGTATTCGTAGATATCGTCTATCGAGTTTATTGCATGCCGGGTTTCATTTTTCTCTTCGTCAAAAATCCCGATGTACTTCTGTGAACGATTGAAGTGCAGACGGCAGATCGGTTTGCGGTTGTTGTCGTCGAGCAGAATGCCGAAATAACTCTGTGTATCGCGCTGAACAATCCGCTTTGCATCGACAACAGACCGAACGACGGCACGGACGATGTGATATCCCTCCAGCTCTTCCAAGGTGGTCAGAACCTTGTCCTCGGACTCGTCTCGCAAATCCGGCTGCTCAGCGCCACTGGAGGAAACCGGCAAAGAGGCCAACGCGGGTTGAATGGCGCCGCTCATGGCCGACTTGAGCCTGTCGTTAATTTGGTCGTTGAGAAACTGCACCACAGCTTTTCTCGTTAGCTCATGGAACTGCTCACGGACCTTCTGAGTAATCACACCGTCGTATACACGCGAAGCGAACACTTTCACAAAGTCGTCATCAGGTTTGCTGACCTGCGAAGCAATGACCTTTTTGATTTGGCTGACGTACTTCAGCTCACCTGCGGCGCTAATAATCGAATCCACATCGAAGGCTGACTTGGTGAGCTTGACCAATTCGGGGACGGAATACTCATCGATATCCAGAAGGTCGAGTTCAAGAAATGGCTTCTCATCCATCTTGTTGGGCGCATCCAGGTCGGTGAAAAACTTGTAGACCTGACCGTTGGTAAGGATAGAGATTCGGGCGCTGGTGACGTGGAAGTAGCGAAACAACTGGGAGGCGTGATTGATGTGCAACGGCTCGCCTATTTTTTTGCACTCAATGAGGATTTGAACCTCTCCTCCCTTCATGATTGCGTAATCAATTTTTTCTCCCTTTTTCGTTCCAATATCGCAAACGAATTCGGGAGTTACTTCCGTCGGATCGAAGACATCGTAGCCCAGCACCGTACTGATAAATGGCATGACAAACGCGTTCTTGGTTGCTTCTTCCGTCTTAATGGCAGCGCCTTGCAAACGAACTTTGGCGGCTAAGCTTGCTAACTTTTCGAAGAATTCCATGAGTGGCCTCTTATCTGGTTCGATCCGTGTGTTTGCATGCTGGCAAATTGATTGCCTTTGATACTAGACACAAACCGGCACAAAGAAAGAATCCAACCAAGAATTGGGAACAACAGAGATTTCTTCCATCCATATCCGGGTCAATTTGTCCTATAAGATCGCTAGCTCGCAGCCTTCGTCTGCTCCTCCGAGCTACCGGCTTTTCATTGAACCCAGAATTTAATCAGAATTTTCATCATGCCCGTGCTGTCTGAAACTCAGGCACATCCCTATAAGGAACACGGCAATGAAATTCGCAAAAGTCGCTCAGAAACTTGCCCTGTGGGCCGGCAGTCCCAAAACATTCATGGGGGCGATCATTCTGATTTTTCTGTGGGGTCTGAGTGGGCCGATTTTTCACTTCAACGACACCTGGCAACTGATCATCAATACGTCGACCACCATCATTACGTTCCTGATGGTGTTCCTGATCCAGAACACCCAGAACCGCGACACGGACATTTTGCATTTGAAGATCGATGAGTTGCTGCGGGTGACGAAGGATGCGCAGAACGCAATGCTGGGCCTCGAGGCGCTGGATCTCAAGCAGCTGGAAGCGCTGAGAAAGCAGTATCGGCAACTTGGCGAGGGCGAAACGGTTTCCGTGGACGGGACCGTCGCCGAGGAAAAAGGCAAACCGGATTTGAATCAATGCTGATCGGGAAGTCGCGGGTGGCCCCAGACCACCCGCTCACTCCGATGGCTAGCGACTGGCTTGCAGCGCCTTGGCCATTTGCAGGTGGTTCTGCAGTTTGGGCAACGTTTCTTCGGCGAAGGCTTTGATTTCAGGCACGTCAGTGGTCTGCGCTGCCTGTTGAAGCTGTTCGATGGCTTCCTGGGTGGTTTTCACCTGACTGGCCGCGTAGGCCTGGTCGAAGCTCGCGTCGTCCTGCACTTGCGGCATCAAGGCTTTGGCTTTATCGACGACCTCTTCGCGCGGGGCCACCGGCAAATCCAGCTGCTTGGCGATTTTCGCCAGGTGCTGGTTGGCGGTGGTGCGGTCGTTGATGACGACGATGGTGTAGTCCTTGACCTCTTTGGATTCGGTTTTCTGGTGCGCCAGGCGGCTGGCTTCGATATCGGCCATGCCTTTGGCCGACGCATCGTTAATGAATTCGACGGGGGACTGGGCAAAGGCGCTGCTGGCGCACAGGGCCAGCAACGTGGCAAAACTGGCATTGCGTAATCGGGTGGCCATCCGGCTCATGGTCGCGCCCTCCTCGTAAAAAATTCAAACGGGAGCTTACGCTCCCGCCTCTCAATCAAAACTACCTTCACCGCTACTTCGATTTCTGACCACCTTTGCGGCCCATATCGGGTTTCGCAGGGTCTTTATCGACAGTCGTGGTGGTAGTTTTCCCACCTTTGCGACCGGCTTCAGACGCCTTCGTTCGATCGTTGGCGAAGTTTCCCGAGTTCGAGTTTCTTGAATTAGGCATGATTATCTACCTCTTGGTAATGATCGCGGCGAGCAGGAGCCCGCATAAAATCAGAATTTCGATCACCGCAAAGGTTTAGAGAAATTGAAATTTACGCGACGAACGGTGGCAGATTTTTCAGGCCCCGAGGCGCTGATGATGTTGGCGCTTGGCGGCGTACATGGCTTCATCGGCATGCCGAAACAACTGATTTTCTTCAGTGCCGTGGTCGGGGTATTGCGCAACGCCGATGCTCGTCTGGATGATCAGGCTGTGGCCGTCCAGACGCAGGGGTTGAGCCAGGACGTGTCGGATTTTTCCCGCCACGATGTCGGCGTCTTCCGAGGCGTGGATGCTGTGCAACAACACTACAAACTCATCACCGCCGATGCGCGCCACGGTGTCGGTTTCGCGCACGCAGCCTTTGAGCCGATTGGCGACCGCTTGCAGCAGCATGTCGCCGACCGTATGACCGTGGGTGTCGTTGACTTGCTTGAAGCGGTCGAGGTCGACGTACAGCAGTGCCATTCGGCCAGAGTCCGCTCGCGCCTGCGTCAGTGAGTCTTTAAGCCTGTCACGGAGCAACTCTCGGTTGGCCAGTTGAGTCAGTGGGTCGTATTGGGCCATGCGCTGCAGTCTGGCATGCAATTGCTTGCGCTCAATCGCGGTGGCGACCTGGGCGCAAACGTATTGCAGCAGCTCCTTGTCCTGCTCGGTGTAACGCTCGCCGCCCGGTACGCTTTTGACGATCAGCGCACCGATGGTGCCGTTTTGAGAACTCAACGGCACACCCAGCCAGCAGGGTGAATGCTGGCCCGCGACCAGCGCCTCAAACCCTTCCGGCAAATTGTCCTGACCCGCGGTCAGCAGAATCGGCTGGCCGCTGCGAATCACTTCGGCGCAGAGACGTCCGGTGATCGTTCCGGGCTGCTCGGGTTGCAGCTCCAGGTCGTCCACGTGATAAGGGAAATTCAGCTGTGCACAGTGTTCGTCATACAGCGCCACGGAGAAATTCAGCGCCGGCAGCCATTCACCGATGATCAAATGGATGCGTTTGAACAACGCCAACAAGTCTTCCGCCGCGTGGGCCGCTTCGGAGATCGCATACAACGCCGCTTGTCGGGATTCGGCCTGCTTACGCTCAGTGATGTCGCGTGCCACGGCGATGCGCAGCTGGTCGACCTCAGACCAGCGCGCCGACCAGAGGATGTGCGCCACCCGGCCATCCTTGCGCAGATAGCGGTTTTCGAAGTTGAGCTTGGGGTCGCCGCCCATGATTTCCCGCGCGGCATCGAGGGTGCGCTGTCGATCGGCGGGATGCACCAGGTCGATCATCGGCTGGCCGATCAGCTCTTCGGGGGTATATCCGAAAATACGTTCGCAGGCCGCGCTGACAAATACGAAGCGACCTTGTTTGTCGACCGCACAGACGGCGTCCAGCAAGAGATCGATGAAGCTCGCCAACGGCGCGGAATTTCTGGTTGCCATAGTGCGGTGAGCGTGTCCGGATATGCAGCAATAATGAACCTTCCCTTCCCCAGCAATACAACTGACGCGTCCCTGCGATCAGCCTCACGCCTTGTTCGTCACCAGCCCCGGCAATGCATGCGCCAGGGCGTTGATGGCGAAACCGATAAACATCACCCCACACAACCGGGTGATCAACAGCTCATGACGCTGGTACAAGCTGCGCACCTGCCGCGCACCGACAATGCCAATGAGGATAGCGTAGGCCATGAGGCCACCGACGAAGCTCAGAACAATCAGCCACGGCAGCATCGACCAGTGCAGCAATTCGGCACGGCTGGACAGCAACGCCGTAAAAGTCGCTACCGCCACCGGGTAAGCCTTCGGATTGGTCAGGCCAAACAGAATGCCGTGCCAGAACGGCTGCCGCGCCGGGCCCTGTGGCGCTTCGACACTGCTGCGACGGGCACGAACCGCGCGCAGGCCGAGCCAAAACAGGTACAGCCCGCTGAGTACTCCCAGCACATCGAACGCGGTGCTGCCGATTTCCCGCGCACCGACAATCGCGATCAGCGCCGTGCTGCACCAGACCACATCCCCCAGCAAATGCCCGCAGAGAAACCCCGCCCCAGCCCGCCGACCACGCGCCGCACCGATGCCGAACACCGCCAACACACCCGGCCCCGGCGTGATGCCGTAAATAAAGCCCGAGGCCAGAACAGCCATTAGCAGCGAAGGGGTCATTGGAAGTCCTGTTGAGCCGGGTTGAATGCACGCAAGTCTATCTCAGGTCCCCGGAGCCTGACTTACTGATCGTCGAAGAACTTCATTCCGGCATAGGGCTGCTGCCGACCGATTAACTTCTAAGTGCCTCTGGTACGACATATTGCTTACCGTCGTAACGGAGAGTGACTTGGGTTGTCTTCAATTTTTTGGATTCGCCATCGCACAGTTCGCCGACCTTGAAGCTCTTCGTCAGCGTCACAGTGGAGCTGACAATGAGGTCTGCGAACCCGTTTTGCATCGACTTAGCGATACCGACCGTTCGTTGCATCCGCGCGCCCTCTCCTGCGCAATTACCGTCCCACTCGCCGTTGTTGCTCTCGACCACCAGCCCTTCCAGCACGGGGCGTAGAACACTGCCATCCTTGAGATACAGTGCCAGTTCTATTTTCGAATAGGGACTGACACTCGACTCATGCGCAAATTTCGAACGAATGCCAAACGCACGCTCGTCAGTGTTCAGCTTGTACCTTGCTGTATCAATGGCCAGCCCTTCATACGCCACAGCGTCCGAATAATAGGCGTCTTTTTTTCGGTAGTTGGCCAGGCGCTTCGAATTGGATGAATGGATCAGCGACAACTCCAGATCGACATTCCCGCCGTCATTACCTGCATCTACGAAGTCCGGGGTAAACGTCGACGTGGCAACAATAGTCAGGTCGTCATAAGCCGGCCAAACCTTGCATAGCGTGAATGAACGCTGGCCGAAGGGCGCCTCATCATCGCAACCCGCTTGAGCCTGGCCGGCAGCAATGATGAAGCCGAGTGCGGCGATTGAGCTCAGCAGTTTCCTGGTAATAGTCATAGTCTTCCCTGATCGTCACAAATCGCTCGTAGTACTTAAACGCCCTTGAAACCTTGCGGAAGGACATAGGCTTTGCCGTTGTATCGAAGTGTCGTCAGCACGGGTTTAGCGGTGATTGATCTGGATTCACAAGCCTCCCCCTCGCCTTTTCCGATGATGCTCGTGGCCACGGATTTGACGATCAGATCCGCAAATCCATATGAGCTGGTTTTGCCAATCTCGACGGTTCGAACGGTGTTGTAGCGTTCACCGGCACAATTGGTGTCCCATTCGCCGCTCTCCGCCTCCGTGATGAGCCTGTCCAGGACTGGACGCAACTGATTGCCTTCTTTTACATAGAGCGACAGCCAGGTTTCAGCCATGGGATTGGCGCGAGACGAACCGCTGAACCTGATCCGTACGCCAAATGCTCGCAGTTCTGGAGTGAGTGTGTAGCGAGCGGTATCCAGTTGCAGGTCTTCAATACCAAATGCATCAGACACGAAGGCAGACGCCTGATGGAAGGACGCCAGAGGTTTCAAATCACTACCCGACACAACCGCAAGGCTGAGGTCATAAATTCCGTCACGACCCGAACTGTCGAACGACGAATTCGCTTCGTGCTGCGAAGTGGCAGTGAGAGTAAGGCCGGGATAAGCGGGCCAGTCCTTACAAACGGAAAGACCAAAATCGTCACTCAACGGCGGCGGCGCGCATTCAGCAAACACTTGGGCCGTCATTATCAGGCTGCATGCAGCCAAACTGCCTATCAATCCAGACTTCAATGTCATTCCCTGCTCCTTGTTCAATTCAAAAACCTAGACGATTTCAGCCGCGCACTATCCCCGGCTCGGTAGACCTGTTCAATCATTTGTTACGGCAGACGAACGGGGATGGCCTAACCCCCTGCATGACGCTGTAGTATGTTGTATTACAAACCACTACATCGAGACCGTCATGTCCGTCATGTCTTTACGTCTGCCAGACGAAATCGCCGATACCCTCGCCAATCTTTCCAAGGCCACTGGCCGCAGCAAATCATTTCTCGCGGTGGATGCTCTGCGTGAATATCTCGCGAGGGAAGCCTGGCAAATCGAGGAAATTCAGAAAGCACTGAAAGAAGCCGATGCTGGTGACTTCGCAACGCCGGAAGAAGTGAATGCAATCGCTGACAAGTGGAATGCCAATGCGCGTTGAGTGGTTGCGTACCGCATTAAAAAATCTCGATGACGAAGCCGCTTATATAGCAATTGAGAATCCGAAAGCCGCAGCGGACTTCGTCCAAGCCATCCTTACCAGCGTCGATCACCTTGCACACTTCCCGGCAACCGGCCGTGAAGGCCGCCTGCCCGGCACTCGAGAATGGGTTTTGCCCGACCGGCCTTATCTGATTCCCTATCGAGTTCGCCAAGGACGCCTGCAGGTACTAAGGGTCTTCCATACCAGACGTCTTCCACCTACCAGTTGGTAAACACTACAAAATCAGGGCACTGGATAGAACGTCATTCGTGCCCGATCCCCTCCCCAATCCGCCCATTCAACCAGTTCAACGCCTGATCCCCACCCCGCCGCTTGTGCCAAACCAACACAAACGTAAACGACGGAATGTGAAACGGCGGCGGGACCACGATCAACGACTGCTCATCGATATTGAGCAACCCTCGGGAAGCGACGGTGAGGATCAGGTCGGTGCCGCTGATGAATTCCGGGGCGACGCTCCAGTGCGGCAGGCTGATCGCCACGCGACGGCGTTCACGCAGGGCGGTCAGGGCCCGTTCGATTTCCGGGGTGCCGCTGCCGCGCATTTCCAGCAGGACGTGGGGTCGGGCGAGGTAGGTCGGCAGGTCGAGCACGCCATCGGCGGGCAGGCTGTTACGGTCGAGCACGCCATCGGCGGGCAGGCTGTTACGGTCGAGCACGCCATCGGCGGGCAGGCTGTTACGGTCGAGCAGGCAAGCGTAGTGCTCTTCGAACAACGGGGTGCTGCGCAACTCGTTCGGCAACTCTGGAAAGACGCCTGCCGCCACGTCGATGTCGCCGTTGAGCACTCCCTCGATCATGCCTTCGCGGCTGGCATGGCTGATTTGCAGATCGATGCCCGGTGCTTCCCGGCGCAAAGTCCGTATCAACCCCGGCAGGACGATGGCAGCGCCATAGTCGGACATCGCCAGTCGAAACGTGCGCTTGGCGGTGGCCTGATCAAAGGTATTCGGTGCCAGCAGCGATTGCACTTGGGCCAGGGCTTCGGCCAATGGAGCCATCAACTCCAGGGCTCGCGGGGTTGGCACAAGGCTCGCGCCAGCCCGTACCAACAAAGGATCGCCAAGCAGATCCCGCAACCGTGCCAAGGCATGACTGACGGCCGGCTGACTCAGGTGCAGGCGCTCGGCGGCACGGGTCACGTGTTGTTCGCTGAGCAAGGCGTCGAGGATCACCAGCAAATTGAGGTCGACGCGCCGAAGATCATTCATCTGATGCATGTTCTGCATAGCTATTTGGAATTTAAATCTGCGCGACGAATACTCTAGAGTCCAGCAAAACCTGTTGGAGAATCTTCATGAGTACGTTGCATTGGGCCGGGCTGTTGCTGCTGGCCGTGATAGCCGGGGCTGTGGTGCCTTTTCAAAGCGCGATCAACGCCAACCTCGGGCGCGGTTTGGGCCATCCGTTGTGGGCGACTCTCGCGTCGTTGCTGGTGAGTATTGTGGTGTTGCTGCCGGTAATGTTGGCACTGCGTTTGCCATTCCCGTCGCTGGCGTTCATCAGCAAGGCGCCGCTGTGGATGTGGGCCGGTGGCGCGTTTGGGGTGTGCTTTATTTCATTGGCGCTGATGTTGCTGCCCAAGCTCGGGGCATCTGGGTTTATTGCGTTGGCGCTGGCGGGACAGGTGGTGGCGTCGCTGGTGCTGGATCACTTCGGGTGGTTTGGGTTGGTGGAGCGGGAGATGACATTACCGCGGGTGTTTGGGGCGGTGTTGTTGATAGCAGGCGTGGCGTTGATTCAGTTCAGTGCCACACCGGTTAAAGGGGTGATCACGACTTGAAGATCAAAAGATCGCAGGCTGCGCCAGCTCCTACAGGGATGCGTGGTCCATGTAAGGGCTGAGGTAGCCTGCGAACCTTTAAAACTTGTCGAGCGTGCGCAGCTTCTGCGGCAACCCCCACAGCAGCAGCGCGACGGCGATCAGCGCAGCGACGCCGATGACATACAGTGCCGGCGTGGTGCTGCCGGTCAGGTCTTTGATCCGCCCCACCATCACCGGGCTGACGATGCCGCCGAACTGGCCGAGGGTGTTGATCACTGCGATCCCGCCAGCAGCCCCTGCGCCAGCACCGGCCAGCAGTTTGGGCGGCAGGGTCCAGAAGCTCGGGATGGAGGCGATGATCCCGGCACCGAGCAAGCCCAGCGCGACAATCAGGAAGGTCGTGTGGTTAGCGAAGATCCCCGCACAGAAGAACCCCACCGCGCCCACCGCAACCAGACCTGCGACAAACTTGCGCCGTTCACCGGTCGAGTCGGACAACCGCCCGATCACCACCATGCTGATCGCGCCGCAGATGTAAGGGATGGCAGTCAGCAAACCGATCATCACCGGGCTCTCGGTACCCGCGCTGCGAATCAGTTGCGGGGCCCAGAAGTTCAAGCCGTAGGACGCCACCTGAATCAGGAAGTAGATCAGCCCGAGGGTCAGGAAACCCGGAATCCGCAGTGCGGCGAGCAACGAGCCGCCACTCTTGTGCGGTTCATGGTGCGCGATGCGGCTGGCCAGCAGCGTTTTCTCGGATGGCGTCAGCCAATGGGCGTCTTCGATGCGGTCCTTGAGCAACGTCAGCACCAGCAAGCCAAGGCCAATGCAAGGCACGCCGCCCAGCAGAAACAGCCAGTGCCAGCCGCGCATATCCATAAAACCGTCGAGGTGTTGCAGCACCAGCCCGGAGAACGGTGCGCCGACCAGGCCGGCAAACGCCGACGACAGAAACAACATCGACGTGATGCGTCCGCGATAGTGCTGCGGGAACCACAGCGTCAGGTAATACAGGACTCCCGGCGCAAAACCGGCCTCCATCGCGCCAATCACAAAGCGCAGCGCGTAGAACTGCCATTCACTATTGACGAAGACCATAGCCGCGGTAGCGAGGCCCCAGGACATCATGATCCGGGCGATCCAGCGCCGGGCGCCGACCTTGTACAGCATCATGTTGCTCGGCACTTCGAAGATCACGTAACCGACCACGAACAACCCGGCGCCGAGGCCGTAAGCGGTGTCGCTCAGGCTCAGGTCGGTCTGCAACTGGAACTTGGCGAAGCTGATGTTGATGCGGTCGAAAAACGCGAACAGGTAGCAGACCATGATCAACGGCATCAGGCGCCAGGCGACTTTGCTGACCAGGGCTTTTTCTTCGTCGTGGCTAACGGACGGGCTCGCGCCCGCCTCCAGTACATTAAGGCTCATGATGGTTCTCCAGGCGGACTGCCCGTGGGTGTCCGATTGTTTTTGTTGTCTGGTTGAGAGGCTTTGTGGACGCTTTTACTGTAGGAGTGAGCCTGCTCGCGATGACGGAGTCATATCCGACATCGCATGAACTGACCCACCGCTATCGCGAGCAGGCTCACTCCCACAGGGTTTTGAGTTGGGTCAGGAAGGCACTGGATGCAGATCGCAATTGCGTCCGGCCTTGGCCAGCTGACCGGGCACTTCGTGGCCCAGCAGCGCGGGTAATCCTCGCGACAATTGCAGCAACAGCGGCAGATCGATGCCGGTATGAATGCCGATCTCATCGCACAGGTTGACCAGATCTTCAGTACAAATATTGCCCGAGGCGCCCGGCGCGAACGGGCAACCGCCGAGCCCGCCGAGGGCCGCGTCGAAGCGTCGGGCACCGGCTTCGTAGGCAGCCAGCACGTTGCATAAACCGAGGCCGCGGGTGTTGTGGAAATGCAGGGTCAGATCAGCCGACGAAACTCGCTGCAAGACCCGCCGCACCAGACGATCAACCTGCCGCGGATTGGCCATGCCAGTAGTGTCGGCCAGGGTAATGCCCCGAATCCCGAGTTCCTGATAGGCCTCGACGATTTGCAGCACGCGATCCTCATCGATCTTGCCTTCAAACGGACAGCCGAAGGTGGTGGCGATGCTGGCGTTGAGTCGCACCTTCGTCCCTTGGACGTATTGCACGATCTCGCCGAACGCGGCCAATGAGGCTTCGCAACGCATGCGCATGTTGGCCAGGTTGTGGGTCTGGCTGGCGGACATCACCAGATTCAACTCGTCGGCCTTCGTCGCCAGCGCCCGTTGCGCGCCTTTCAGGTTGGGGATCAACGCGACGTAGATCACCCCCGGTTGCCGGGCGATGCCCTTGAACACCAGCTCACCATCGCGCAGCGCCGGAATCGCCTTGGGGGAAACGAACGAGCCGGCTTCGATGCGGCTGAAACCGGCCAGCGACAGCTGATCGATCAAGGCAATCTTGTCGACGGTTTCGACCCAGGTCGGCTCGATCTGCAAGCCATCGCGGGGGGAGACTTCCTGAACAATCAGGGTCTCGGCAAAATCAGTGATCATTGCACCACCCCTTGAGCTTTTAGTCGTTCGATGTCCGAACCGGTAAGGCCCAGTCCCGCGAGGATGCCGTCGGTGTGCTGGCCCAACGCAGGTCCGGACCAGTTCACGCCACCGGGCGTCTCGGACATTTTCGGCACAATGCCGGGCATCTTCACCGTGGCACCGCCCGGCAAGTCGGCGTTGAGCAGCATGTCCCGCGCCTGATAGTGCGGATCGGCGACGATGTCGGCGACTGAATAGATGCGCCCGGCCGGGACTTCTGCAGCTTCCAGTGCCGACAACACATCGTCGATCGGCAGGCTGCTGGTCCAGTGAGTGATCGCCGCGTCGAGCACGTTGCTCTTGGCGGCACGCCCGTCGTTATGGGCAAACTCCGGCGCATCGGCCAGATCACGGCGACCGATGACGTCCATCAAGCGCTTGTAGATCGGGTCGCTGTTGCCGGCGATCACCACGTAGGCGCCATCGGCCGTCAGATAAGTGTTCGACGGCGCGATGCCCGGCAAGGCCCCGCCGCTGCGCTCACGAACATGGCCGAGCATGTCATATTCCGGCACCAGGCTTTCCATCACGTTGAACACACTTTCGGCCAGGGACACATCGACCACTTGCCCGCCGCCCTGCCCGGTCTTGACCCGCAGCAGCGACATCAAGGCACCGATCACCGCGTGCAGCGAAGCCAGGGAATCACCGAGGCTGACGCCCACCCGAGCCGGCGGTGAACCGGGGGTGCCGGTGGTGTAGCGGATCCCGCCCATGGCCTCGCCGATCGCACCGAACCCAGGACGATCGCGGTACGGGCCGGTCTGACCATAACCGGATATACGCACCAGCGTCAGGTTGGGGTTGAGGGCGTGCAAGACGTCCCAGCCCAAGCCGAGTTTCTCCAGAGCGCCGGGACGCAGGTTTTCGATCAACACGTCGGCGCTGCTCGCCAGTTGCTTGACCAGTTCGATGCCTTCGGGAGATTTCAGATTCAGCGCCAGGGACTTCTTGTTTCGCGATTGCAGGTACCACCACAGCGACGTGCCTTCGTGCAGCTTGCGCCATTTGCGCAGCGGGTCGCCCTGCCCCATGGCTTCGATCTTGATCACTTCGGCGCCGAACTCGGCGAGCATGCGCGCGGCGAACGGCGCGGCGATCAGCGTGCCGATCTCGATCACTTTGATTGCACTTAAGGGGGCAGTCATCGCGGGGTACCTCATGTTGTTCTTGGAATATGAGCCAAGGCTAGAGGACCACGGGTGAAGGAATCCAACCTTCAGTTGGCAACGTTCGTTCGCGAAACGCGAACGCTCAACCCGCTCCGCGCAAATGCTCAAACAACATCCGGCTCACTGGCGACAGCGCCGCTTCATCGCGCACGACAAGAACCAACGCGCGATCCGACCAGTCATCCGTCAACGGCACCGCGTGCAAGCCCAGCGCCCGGCCAAACAGTTCATAGGCCTTTTGCGGCAGGATGCCGATGCCCATGTTGGCCTGGACCATCCGGCACATCGCATCGAAACCCGGTACATGAATCCGTAGCCGCAGCACTTTGCCGGCCTCTCGCGCGGCCGCATGGGTTCGCATATTGATCGAACTGGCGGAGTGCAGACCGACGTAATCGCTGCCCAGCGTATCGGCGAAGGCCAGGCTGGAACGACTCGCCAACGGATGATCGGGCAGCATCAACACCATCAGTTTGTCCTGTCGATAAAGCACGCTGTGCAGACCTTTGACGTCGCTGTCGCTGGAGCAGATCCCAAGGTCCGCCACGCCATCCAGCACACCCTGAATCACCCCGCTGCTGGGGCGTTCTTCGAGGTCGGTCTTGACCTCAGGATGACGCTCGGAAAAGTCCCGCAGGTCTTCGGGCAGAAACTGAATGATCGCCGACAGGTTGGCGAGCATCCGCACATAACCGCGGATACCGTGGCTGTGTTCGCCCAGTTCGAGCCCCATTTTCTCGACGTTGAACAGCATCTGCCGGGCATGGTGCAACAAGGTTTCACCGGCCGGCGTCAGGGTCATGCCCTTGGCCTGGCGCACGAACAGACTGATGCCCAGCGCTTCTTCCAACTCCATCAGCCGCTTGCTGGCCGCCGACACGGCGATGGCTTCACGCGCGGCGGCACGGGTCAGCGTGCCCTCCTCATGAACGGCGACAAACAGCTGGAGAGTGATCAGGTCGAGGCGGCGGATCAGGCTTTTTTGCAGCATGGAGGGCTCGATGACTTCTGTTCGACTGAGTCGGCAGGATAGCCCGGTTTCTCCGCGACTCGGCAAAGCATTTAGCCCACAACATCACGAGGCATCGCCCTACACATAAATCTCTTGTAACACTCAGCCGTACCGGAAACAGCCGATTCAAAGCCTCCGCCGCGCTCTGTAAAGTCTGGAAACACACACGAACTGCAACACACCCATGGATCGTTTCACTCAAGGAAAGTCATCTTCACATGGACCAGACAGCACACGCGGCAAACCGCTACACCAACTACCGCAAAGTCATCGCGTTGGCCGATCACGATTGGGAGAGCGCTGAAGCCGGGAAAATTTCAGGGCTTAACGTCGAAATCAAAAGTGCCAACCGGATGCTCGATCAGCACGGTCGCGCGTTTCATCATTTCTGCACGACGTCATACCTGGGCCTGGATCACCATCCCGACATTCTCGACGGCGCCATAAATACCCTGTGGGAAGCCGGCACCCTACGCGTCGCCAATTCAAAGAACCGCTGCAAGCTGGCCATTCTGGAACAGTACGAAACCGAACTGTCCGAGTTGTTCGGCGCCAGTTGCCTGAGCACCTTGTCGTGCAGTGCGGCGAGTGCCGGAATCCTGCCGCTGCTGGCCAGCGGCGTGTTCACGGACAACCGCCCTCCCGTGATGGTCTTCGACCGGTTGGCGCATTACTCGATGAATCACCTCAAAGCCGCCTGCGCCGATGAAACCACGGTCGTGACCTGCCCTCATAACGACATGGATTTTCTCGAGAAGCAGTGCCAGCAGCACCGCACCGTCGCGTATGTCGCCGACAGCGCCTACAGCATGGGCGGGGTCGCGGACCTGGACAGTCTTTTGTATCTGAAGGACCGCTATGGGTTGTTTCTCTATCTGGACGATTCCCACGCGCTGTCCGCCGTCGGAACATCGGGCGCAGGCCTCGTGCGCCCCAGGTTGCATGCCCTGGAGGATGACTGCCTGATCGTCGCCTCGCTGGCCAAGTCGTTTGGCGCCAGCGGTGGTCTGGTGATGCTGGGTAATGAACGGCAGAAGAAGCTCATTGCCCGTTACGGCGGCCCCAGCAATTGGTCGCAAAGCCTGAACAGTGCAGCCATTGGCGCGGGCAGAGCGTCCATCCTGCTTCATCGCACGCTGGAATTTGCCGCCTTGCAGGAAAAACTTCAGGTTAATATCCGGCTGTTCGACAGCCTCATACGCACCGATCAATACAACAGCAATATGGCTATTCGTCTGGTCAACTGCGGCGAAGCAGCGCTGGCCAACAACATCGCCATGGAACTGGCCAATCACGGTTTCTTCACCTCGGCCGTGTTTTTTCCGGTGGTCGCACAAGGCAAGGCAGCCATCAGAATCACCCTGCGCGCCGACATGGAGCCGACGCTGATCCGCCACTTTTGTGAACTCATTTCCGAGCTTTTACGCACCCAAGGCCGGGAAATCGGCTGTTGAACTGAAATCAGGGAAGATTCAATGAAGAGCAGCACCACCCTCCTCGTCACCTGCTGCACGGTTTTCCTCGCCCAGTTGGGCATGAGCATTTACCTGCCGGCGCTGCCGGACATGGCCCGTGATCTGTCCGCCGACGCCTCGCAGGTGTCCTGGGGGCTGGCGGTGTATCTGATCGGCATGGCGTTGCCGATGTTGTTCTGGGGCAGTCTTGGCCAGCGCATCGGCCGCAAACCGGTGCTGCTCGCCGCGCTGGGTATCTACGGGCTGGGCAATCTGGCCCTGCCCCTGAGCCAGACGCTTGAGTCGTTCCTGGCGTTTCGACTGATTCAGGGCATTGGCGCCAGCGGCATTTCGGTCATGGCCCGGGTGCTGATCCGCGACAGTTTCCGCGGCGAGCTGCTGGCCAAGGCGTTGTCCTGGATTTCGATTTCCTTTGTGGTCGCGCTGGGGATCGGTCAATACCTGGGGTCGATCATTCAGGTGGCGCTGGGCTGGCCAGCGATTTTCTACCTGTTGGGTACTGTGAGTCTGATGATGGGGGTGGTCGTGGCTCGGGTGACGTTCCCGGTGCTGGCCGAGGAGAATGCCCCGTCATCCGCCTGGCCGAGCTACTGGCGCATTTTGCGTCATCGAGCCTTTCTGTTGCCGGCCCTCACCGGCGGCCTTGGGTACGGGGTGATTGTGGCGTTCAACACCGCAGCGCCGCTAATTCTGCAAGGACCGTTCAACTGGTCGGCCGTGGAATACGGGTTGTTGGGCTGGCCGATCAGTGCGGCGTATTTTCTGGGGGCTTTGGCGGTCAATGGCTTTGTACTTCGCACCGGTCAACGCGGGTTGATGACGGCGGGTGTAGGGCTGGTGCTGGCTGGCAGCGCAGTGATGTTGCTGGGGAGTCTGGTGGGCACTTCAGTGGCGCTGCTGTTCTGGTTGCCCTATTGCGTTGCGGTGTTCGGCCAGTCTTTGACTTACCCGATCAGCCTGTCCCTGGCCAATGACGGTTCGCCGGTGGGTGGTGCGTATGCGATGGCGTTGAGCGGTTTCATTCATCAACTGATGGCTGCCGTTATCGGCGGGATCGCCAGTTTGATCGCCAGCCCGCAAGCATGGCCGCTTTCACTGTTGTGTACCTTGCTGGCATTGGGCGCGATGCTCTGCGTGATGCTCGCGCCCGGTCGCAAGACTTCCTAGAAGGCGCTGCGGAAAATCTCCTCGATCTGGCGCTGATCCGCCACGCGAGGATTGGTCAGGCCGCACGCGTCTTTCAAGGCATTGGTGGCGAGGGTCGGGATGTCGTTGAGCTTGGCGCCGAGTTCACGCAAACCGGCGGGAATTTCCACGTCTTTGGACAGGCTGCGGATCGCCACGATGGCCGCCTGGGCGCCCGCTTCCGGGGTGAAACCGTGAACATTGGCGCCCATCGCAAGGGCGACATCAGTAAGGCGATCGGCGCAAACCAGCGCGTTAAAGCTTTGTACGTGGGGCAGCAGTACCGCGTTGCACACACCATGAGGCAAGTCGTAGAACCCGCCCAACTGATGAGCCATGGCGTGGACATAACCCAGGGATGCGTTATTGAACGCCATGCCGGCGAGGAACTGCGCGTACGCCATGTTTTCCCGCGCGGCCATGTCACTGCCGTCGCGGACGGCCAGGCGCAGGTTGTTGCTGATCAACGTGATCGCCTTCAGTGCGCAGGCATCGGTGATTGGATTGGCCGCCGTGGAAACGTAGGCTTCGATGGCGTGGGTCAGTGCGTCCATGCCAGTGGCAGCCGTCAGGCCCTTGGGCATGGCGACCATCAGCGCCGGGTCGTTGACCGACAACAGCGGCGTGACGTTGCGATCGACAATGGCCATTTTCACGTGACGGGATTCGTCGGTGATGATACAGAAACGGGTCATCTCGCTGGCCGTGCCGGCGGTGGTGTTGATGGCGATCAGCGGCAGTTGCGGCTGGTTGGATTGATCGACGCCTTCGTAATCGCGAATCTGCCCCCCGTTGGTTGCGCATAACGCGATGCCTTTGGCGCAGTCATGGGGCGAACCGCCGCCCAGGGACACCACGAAGTCACAGCGGGTTTCTTTCAGCAGACCCAGGCCGCTCTCGACGTTGGCCATGCTCGGGTTGGGCTTGGCGCCGTCGAAAATCACTGAATCGATGTCCTGCATCGCCAGTTTCTCGGCAATCATCTTCGCTACACCCGCCTTGGCCAGCCCGGCGTCGGTGACGATCAGCGCCTTGCGAAAACCGTACTTGCGAATGGCGTCCATGGCTTCGTCGAGGCAACCGATGCCCATGATATTCACGGAAGGGATGAAAAACGTGCTGCTCATGAGCGAGTCTCCTGGCTGAGGCCGAACCGGTAGCGCCGATCCAGCGGGTACCCACAGGATCGACCTATCGGTCACGCAGTAACTTGATCTGGCTCAAGTCTTGGTCGTGATAAAGTCGCCGCCCATCAGACCTTCTGCTTTGAGACTTTGAACGCAATGACCGATTTCCAGGATGTTGATGCCCAACTTGAAGACTGGAACGCCTTGCGCGCCACCGCCTCGTTCAGCGGCCTGCTGGTGGGCAACGGCGCCAGTCGCGCCGTGTGGGACGACTTCGGCTACGACTCGCTGTTCGAAAACGCCCGTACCGTCGAAGAAAAACCCCTGAGCCAGTCCGAGCTGAGCGTGTTCGATGCGATGCAGACGCGCAGCTTCGAGCAGGTGCTCAGCGCGCTGAAAACCACCAGCCGGGTCAACAAAGCCCTGGCCGTGAGTTCCGCCGCACCACGCAATCGTTACTACGCGATCAAGGAAGCGCTGATCAACACCGTGCACGCGGTGCATATCCCGTGGCGGCTGGTGGTGCCTTCGACGCTGGCGACGATCAATCAGGAACTGGGTCGCTATCGGACGGTGTTCACCACCAACTACGACTTGCTCAACTACTGGTCGATCCAGCACCAGCCTGATGCGATCAGCGACCTGTTTCAGGGTGCAGAATCAAGCTTTGATCTGAGCACCACGGCGACCGATAAAACCCGCCTGCTTTATCTGCATGGCGGGTTGCATCTGGTACGAAATCAGGACGGCACGGCGCGCAAATTGATGTCGACCGAGGGCACGCTGCTCGGCAGTTTCGCGATCAACAACACGATCAAGACCCTCGACGACGTGCCGCTGTTCGTCAATGAAGGTCCGGCGCAGGACAAACTCAAGACCATTCGCAGCTCGGACTATCTGTCGTTCTGCTACGACCAGTTACTTGGCCATGGCGACGGCTTGTGCCTGTTTGGCCATGCCCTGGGCGAGCAGGACAGCCACATTATTCACGCCTTGCGCCAGGCGAAACCGCCTGTGGTGGCGATCTCGATTTATCCGCGCAGCAAAGCGTTCATTCAGCACCAGAAGCGCCACTACGCGAAGGTGTTTGAGGGCACCGGGAGTGAGTTGCGGTTTTTTGATTCGAAGACGCATGCGCTGGGCAGCCCGAAGCTGACGGTGCCGGTCGAGGTCTGAATGTGATGATCGTTCCCGCGCTCTGCGTGGGAACGATCTCGGATCAGCGGTGTGTTTAGAGCACCGGCAAGGTTTTGTCCTTGATCACCGTGGTCGGCCCGTTGGCCTTCACGCTGGCAATGCCTTTCTCCAGCGCAGCAGGGGAGGAGTAAGCCTCGCTGCTACCGATGATCTCGTGGTTACCAGCCTTGAGGTTGAAGTAAGGATGGCCATCCTTGGTGGTTTTCTTCTCGTAGCGTTCATCTTTGGGGCTGTTGCTCTGAACCGCCACGATGCCTTTGTCAGCGGCCGCGCGGGTGGTGTACAGCTCGCTGGTCAGAATGGTTTCCGCGTTGGCGGCCTTCAGTACAAATTTGAATTGACCATTGCTGCTTTTGCTCACTTCATACCATCCAGACATGCTCTTTCTCCTTGGCAATTGAGAGGTTTCGCGCTTCAGAGTAAAGACCAACCCCAGACATCTGTCGCCTGTACCGGCCCCATCGCGAGCAGGCTCACTCCTACAATGGAAATGCGATCCCCTGTAGGAGTGAGCCTGCTCGCGATGGGGCCGGTGAAGATGGCGCCCCCCCTACTTCACCACCGCACGCACCACCGATAATTCCGGTGGCTGCACCCGTCGCTGACTCAGGTACCGCGTACAGCTGACCCGCAAAAACGAGGCGAAATTCACCACTTCGCCGCGGTAGTCCATCACCTCTTCATACAACTTGGCGATCAACTGGTTGGTGGTCATGCCGTCAACCTCGGCGATTTCGCTGAGGATGTCCCAGAACTGATTCTCCAGCCGCAGGGTGGTGACCACCCCGCAGATGCGCAGCGAGCGGGAGCGCGACTCGTAGAGAATCGGATCGGCTTTGACGTAGAGCTCGCACATGGAAAGGTCCCTCGTTACAGCGTGATTTTGGTGCCCAGCAACCCGAGGAAACCGGCGAGCCAGCTCGGGTGCGCCGGCCAGGCTGGCGCAGTCGCCAGATTGCCTTGTACGTGACCTTCCGTCACCGGAATATCGATGAACGTACCGCCGGCCAGGCGCACTTCCGGGGCACAGGCCGGGTAGGCGCTGCACTCGCGACCTTCGAGAATCCCCGCGGCCGCCAGCAATTGAGCACCGTGACACACGGCAGCGATCGGTTTGCCGGCCTTGTCGAACGCTCGCACCAGTTCCAGGACTTTTTCGTTCAGGCGCAGGTACTCCGGCGCACGACCGCCCGGCACCAGCAGGGCGTCGTAGTCCTCGGACTTGACCTTGGCGAAGTCGAAGTTCAGGGCAAACAGGTGACCGGGTTTTTCGCTGTAGGTCTGGTCGCCTTCGAAGTCATGGATTGCCGTGCGCACGGTCTGACCGGCGTTTTTGTCCGGGCAAACGGCGTGCACCGTGTGGCCGACCATCAACAGCGCCTGAAACGGCACCATCACTTCG
This sequence comes from Pseudomonas sp. BT76 TE3572, assembly GCF_050435365.1. Taxonomy (NCBI): domain Bacteria; kingdom Pseudomonadati; phylum Pseudomonadota; class Gammaproteobacteria; order Pseudomonadales; family Pseudomonadaceae; genus Pseudomonas; species Pseudomonas sp. BT76 TE3572. Next base: position 6,099,181 of record NZ_JBNDKE010000001.1, on the reverse strand, counting down.
TAGTCTTCGACGTAATCGCCGACCAGCATCAGAATTTTTTTAGCCGCCATGGGGAGGACTCCTCTGGGAAATACGTGGGCCTGCAGGAGTATTCAAAGTAGTCCTTATCTGCGGGGTCGGGTAATAACCAGCTACTACCTGATGGACCGCGATGGCGTCCTCAAACTGTACGGATAACTCTGCACCTAGCTGTAACAGAGCAACGCCCACGGTTTATGGCTAGATGAAGGTCTTCCCGCCACCCTCGATTCTGGTTGCCATCATGTCCTCGCGCGAAAACACCGGCATGGCCCTCGGCCTGCTCGGCGTTGTGATCTTCAGCCTCACCCTGCCCTTCACACGGATCGTCGTGCAGGAACTCCATCCGCTGCTCAACGGCCTGGGCCGTGCGCTGTTCGCGGCGGTTCCGGCGGCGCTGCTGTTGCTATGGCGTCGGGAGAAGTGGCCGACGTGGAAACAGGTCAAAGGCCTGACCCTGGTGATTGCCGGGGTGATCCTCGGTTTCCCGGTGTTGTCGGCCTGGGCCATGCAAACCTTGCCGGCGTCCCACGGTGCACTGGTCAACGGCTTACAGCCGTTGTGCGTGGCGCTGTACGCGGCGTGGTTGTCCCACGAACGACCGTCGAAAGCCTTCTGGGCTTGCGCCGCGCTGGGCAGTGCGCTGGTGCTGGGGTATGCGTTGATCAGCGGTGCCGGCAGCATTCAGGCCGGTGATTTGCTGATGCTCGGGGCGATTGCCGTGGGCGGTTTGGGGTACGCCGAGGGCGGCCGATTGGCCAAGGAGATGGGCGGTTGGCAAGTGATCTGCTGGGCGCTGGTGCTGTCGACGCCATTGCTGATCGGGCCGGTGATGTACCTGGCACTGCAACATCAGGGCGAGATTTCGGCCAAGACCTGGTGGGCCTTCGGTTACGTCTCGCTGTTCTCGCAGTTCATCGGTTTCTTTGCCTGGTACGCCGGGCTGGCGATGGGCGGCATTGCCCGGGTCAGTCAGATCCAGCTGTTGCAGATCTTCTTCACCATCGCCTTTTCGGCGCTGTTCTTCGGCGAACACATCGAGCCGATCACCTGGCTGTTTGCCGCCGGGGTGATCGTGACCGTGATGTTGGGACGCAAGACCGCGGTCAAGCCTGCGCAGGTCGCAACGGCATAACTTTGTAGGAGCCAGGCTTGCCGGCGAAGGCGTCCTCAAGATCGCCTTCGCCGGCAAGCCTGGCTCCTACAGGGTCAGAGGTAGCCATCGGCCCGCAGCAGGGTTTCGAGGCAATGTTCGCTGATGTGGTAGAAATCCTTCAGTTCCTGAATCTTCACCAACAGCTGGGCCGGATCGACCGGCTCGGCACGCTTGACCGCCAGGATCATCTTGTTCTTGTTGGTGTGGTCCAGTGAGATGAACTCGAACACCTTGGTCTCGTAACCGCAGGCTTCCAGGAACAACGCACGCAAACTGTCGGTGACCATTTCCGCTTGCTGGCCCAAATGCAGACCGTATTGCAGCATCGGCTTGAGCAGCGCCGGGCTCTGGATCTGCAGGCGGATCTGCTTGTGGCAGCACGGCGAGCACATGATGATCGAGGCGCCGGAACGAATACCGGTGTGGATCGCGTAGTCGGTGGCGATGTCACAGGCATGCAGCGCGATCATCACGTCCAGCTCGCTCGGCGCCACGCTGCGCACATCACCGCACTTGAACACCAGCCCCGGATGTTCGAGCTTTGCGGCTGCGGCGTTGCACAAATCCACCATCTCTTCGCGCAGTTCGACGCCGGTCACAATGCCTTCGGCCTTCAGGGTGTTGCGCAGGTAGTCATGGATCGCGAATGTCAGGTAACCCTTGCCCGAGCCGAAGTCCGCCACCTGAACCGGTTTGTCCAGCGCCAGTGGTGACGTGGTCAGCGCGTGGCTGAAGACTTCGATGAACTTGTTGATCTGCTTCCACTTGCGCGACATCGCCGGGATCAGCTCGTGCTTGCTGTTCGTCACACCAAGGTCGGCAAGGAACGGCCGGCTCAGGTCGAGAAAGCGGTTCTTCTCGCGGTTGTGCTCGGCGGATGGCACTTCACGCAATTGCTGAGGTTTGCTCTTGAACAGCGAAGACTTGCCCTTTTTGCTGTATTCCAGCTGAGCTTCATCCGTCAGCGACAGCAAATGCGCATTTTTGAACGATGCCTGCAAGAGTGCGGCGATGGTCGCTACGCCCTCGGCAATCGGCAAATTCTTGGTGATGTCGCGCGTCTTGTAGCGGTAGACGAAGGACAGGCAGGGCTGATCCTTGACCGTCAGCTGCTTGATGATCAGTCGCTGCAAATCCACTTCAGTGCCGACGTACTTGGCCAGCACCAGTTTGATGAAGGCGTTATCGTCGAGGCTGGTTTGCAGCAAGTCGATGAACTGGGCGTGGTGATCCGGCGCGAGGCTGGCGGGAGTGGCGGTGACAGACATGGGAAAAACGGCCTCGGGCGGTGCGGATCGGGGAATGGCGGGTATTTTAGGGGGGATGGGGGTTGGGGACACGCAGTTATTTACCGAACGGTTTGAAAACCACCCCTCACCCCAGCCCTCTCCTTAGGGGGGAGAGGGGAAAGGGAGCCGATCGGGGGCTTTTCAAAACCTGAGTTCGACTCAAAATTTTCAGGTCGCAGTATCTCGAACATCCAACTCGGTAGGCTCCCTCTCCCCCTTGGGGAGAGGGCTGGGGTGAGGGGTGGATCTCAAGTCGAACAAGAATCCAGAAGCCTACCCCAACACCACCAACCGATTCGGCAACTCATTCCTCACATGCGTCACTGGCACATGCACCTTGAGCAACTCGCCACACGCCTCCACACACGTCACAAACCCCTGCAACGTCTGCCCCTGCTTCACCTGCTGGGTAAACGCCGCAACAATTCCATCCCAGTTCTTGTTGTCCAGCCGTTTCGAAATCCCTTCATCCACCAGAATTTCCACATAGCGTTCAGCCTCACAGACAAAAATCAGCATGCCGGTGCTGCCCACCGTGTGGTGCAGGTTCTGCTCCAGAAACTGCCGGCGCGCCAGGTTCGAGGCGCGCCAATGACGCACCGAGCGCGGGATCAGGTGCGTGGTGATTTTCGGAATCCGGAACACCAGGCACAGCACGATGAACGAGATCCATTGCACCAGCAGCAAGCTGTGCAGGGTCAGCCAGCCGGTCAGGTAATGCACGATACCCGGCACGACCAGCGCCAGCAGGCTGGCCCAGAGCAGCGGGATGTACGCGTAGTCGTCGGCGCGGGCCGCGAGCACGGTCACCAGTTCGGCGTCGGTGTCACGCTCGACCCGGGCAATCGCCTCGGCGACTTTGCGTTGTTCGTGTTCGGTCAGTAATGCCATGTTTAAGAATGCCCGCTCGCTATTGTTGTGTAATCACCAGCCGCCCGAGGAACCGCCTCCCCCGAAACTGCCCCCGCCGCCGCTGAAGCCCCCGCCGCCGCCACCGCCACCAAAACCTCCACCGCCGAAACCGCCGCTCGAACCGCCTCGACCACCGCCGCCGCTGGGCAGAATCCCGAGCATCTGGCAGACAAACACCGTCAGGATGAACAGCATCACCAGAAACACGAAGATCCCCGGATGCCGTGAGACGAAGTCGCTTTCCTGATTGCCGCCGGAGTCATACACCGTGGACGGCTCATCCAGCGGATTGCCGCCCAGCACCACAAGCATTGCCGCGACCCCGTCGCTGATGCCCTTGCTGAAGTTGCCGGTCTTGAACGCCGGGGTGATCACCTGATTGATGATCACCGAGCTCTGCGCATCGGTCAGCCGGTCTTCCAGGCCATAACCGACTTCAATCCGCAGCTTGCGATCGTCACGCGCAACGATCAGCAGCGCGCCAGTGTTCTTGTCCTTCTGGCCGATGCCCCAGTAGCGCCCCAGTTGATAACCGAAGTCCGCAATGTCGGTGCCCTGCAAATCCGGCAACGTGACCACCACCAGTTGCTCGCCGGTGGCTTTTTCATGGGCCTGAAGCTGTTGCGTCAACTGCTCACGCACCGCAGGCTCGATCATCTGGGCGTTATCGACCACCCGCCCGGTCAGTTCCGGAAACTTCAACGCAGCCTGGGCCGTCAGGGCAAACACCCAGAGCAACAGCACCAGGCCAACTTTCAACACACGCATTGGCAACCTCATCCTTGGTGATGCTTCAAGCCCCTTGCGGCGCTTACTGGAACTTCACTTGAGGTGCTTTTTCCGCATCGGGGCTGGTGGCCTCGAAGGTTTCGCGGATCGGCAAATCGCTGTACATCACGCTGTGCCACAGGCGACCGGGGAACGTACGGATTTCCGTGTTGTATTTCTGCACGGCGAGGATGAAGTCGCGACGCGCCACGGCAATGCGGTTCTCGGTGCCTTCAAGTTGCGACTGCAACGCCAGGAAGTTCTGGTTGGCCTTGAGGTCCGGGTAACGCTCGGACACCACCATCAAACGGCTCAAGGCACCGGTCAGCTGATCCTGGGCCTGCTGGAATTGTTTGAGTTTTTCCGGGTTATCCAGGGTTTTGGCATCGACCTGGATCGAAGTGGCCTTGGCCCGGGCTTCAATCACGGCGGTCAGGGTTTCTTCTTCGTGCTTGGCGTAGCCCTTGACGGTTTCCACCAGGTTGGGAATCAGATCGGCGCGGCGCTGGTACTGGTTCTGCACCTGGCCCCAGGCAGCCTTGGCCTGTTCGTCGAGAGTCGGGATCGTGTTGATGCCGCAGCCGGCCAGCAGTGTGGTCAGCAACATCAAGGCTGCAACCTGCAGGCTCGACCGATAGTGGTGTCGTACATTCATCTGGTTGACGCTCCCTTGCACATTCCGTTGAAAAACAACCTGCGAACTTTGAACCCGGCTCTTGGGGCATAATCTGCGGCCACCACTGGATTGCATCGAGCCAATGGGCTAAAAGATGCCCCAGCGCGAAAACACGCAGAAGTGTGCTGCATTTACCTGAACAACAATAGTCGCTCCCTAAATTTTGGCTGACCGGCGCGTATTCACTGCCGTTTAGGCTTTTGAGAAAACTATTCATGAAGAAGCTGTGTTTGCTGGGCCTGTTCGTCAGCCTGGCCAGTCATAACGTATTGGCCGCCACGACGCCCGCACCTCTGGAAAACAAGGACGCGTTCATCAGCAACCTGATGAAGCAGATGACCCTCGATGAAAAGATCGGCCAGCTGCGCCTGATCAGCATCGGCCCGGAAATGCCGCGGGAGCTGATCCGCAAGGAAATCGCCGCCGGCAACATCGGTGGCACGTTCAACTCGATCACCCGCCCGGAAAACCGTCCGATGCAGGACGCGGCCATGCGCAGCCGGCTGAAGATCCCGATGTTCTTCGCCTATGACGTGATCCACGGCCATCGCACCATTTTCCCGATCCCGATTGCCCTGGCCTCGAGCTGGGACATGGACGCCATTGGCCTGTCCGGGCGCATCGCCGCCAAGGAAGCCGCGGCGGACAGCCTCGACATCACCTTCGCACCGATGGTCGACATCTCCCGCGACCCGCGCTGGGGCCGGACGTCCGAAGGCTTCGGTGAAGACACGTACCTGGTGTCGCGCATCGCCGGCGTGATGGTCAAAGCCTTCCAGGGCACGGGCGCGAACGCGGCCGACAGCATCATGGCCAGCGTCAAGCACTTTGCCCTGTACGGCGCGGTCGAGGGCGGTCGCGACTACAACGTCGTCGACATGAGCCCGGTCAAAATGTTCCAGGATTACCTGCCGCCGTACCGCGCCGCCATCGACGCCGGTGCTGGCGGGGTAATGGTCGCGCTGAACTCGATCAACGGCGTGCCGGCCACCGCCAACACCTGGCTGATGAACGACCTGTTGCGCAAGCAATGGGGCTTCAAGGGCCTGGCCGTCAGCGACCACGGGGCGATTTTCGAACTGATCAAACACGGCGTCGCCCGTGACGGTCGCGAAGCCGCGAAGCTGGCGATCAAGGCCGGCATCGACATGAGCATGAACGACACCCTCTACGGCAAAGAGCTGCCGGGGTTGTTGAAGGCAGGTGAGATCCAGCAAAGCGACATCGACAACGCCGTGCGTGAAGTGCTCGCCGCCAAGTACGACATGGGCCTGTTCAAGGACCCGTACCTGCGCATCGGCAAGGCTGAGGATGATCCGGCCGACACCTACGCCGAAAACCGCCTGCACCGCGCCGAAGCCCGCGATGTTGCGCGCCGCAGCATGGTGTTGCTGAAAAACCAGGGCGAAACCCTGCCGCTGAAGAAAACCGCGAAAATCGCCTTGGTCGGTCCGCTGGCCAAGGCACCGATCGACATGATGGGCAGCTGGGCCGCCGCCGGCAAACCCGCGCAATCGGTGACCCTGTTCGACGGCATGACCACTGCACTGGGCGCGCAATCGACGCTGATCTACGCTCGCGGCGCCAACATCACCAGCGACAAGAAGGTGCTGGATTACCTGAACTTCCTCAACTTCGACGCACCGGAAGTGGTGGATGATCCGCGTTCGGCCCAAGAGCTGATCGACGAAGCCGTGAAAGCCGCCAAGAATGCCGATGTGGTGGTGGCAGCGGTGGGCGAGTCCCGTGGCATGTCCCACGAATCGTCGAGCCGCACCGACCTGAACATCCCGGCCAACCAGCGCGATTTGATCAAGGCCCTGAAAGCCACCGGCAAACCGCTGGTGCTGGTGATGATGAACGGCCGTCCCCTGACAATTCTCGAAGAGAAGGAACAGGCCGACGCGATTCTGGAAACCTGGTTCAGCGGCACCGAAGGCGGCAACGCCATCGCCGACGTACTGTTCGGTGACTACAACCCGTCGGGCAAATTGCCGATCACCTTCCCGCGTTCGGTAGGCCAGATTCCGACCTACTACAACCACCTGAGCATTGGCCGGCCATTCACGCCGGGCAAACCGGGCAACTACACCTCGCAGTATTTCGATGACACCACAGGTCCTCTGTTCCCGTTCGGTTTCGGCCTGAGCTACACCGATTTCAGTCTGAGCGACATGGCACTGTCGTCGACCACACTGAACAAAACCGGCAAGCTCGACGCCAGCGTCATGGTGAAGAACACCGGCAAGCGTGACGGCGAAACCGTGGTGCAGTTGTACATCCAGGACGTGACCGGCTCGATGATCCGTCCGCTCAAGGAACTGAAGAACTTCCAGAAAATCACGCTGAAGGCCGGCGAACAGAAAGTCGTGCACTTCACCATCACCGAGGATGACCTGAAGTTCTTCAACACCCAGCTCAAGTACGCGGCAGAACCGGGCAAGTTCAACGTGGAGATCGGCCTCGATTCCCAGGACGTGACGCAGCAGAGCTTTGAATTGCTGTAATTTTCAGGCAACACATAAAACCCTGTAGGAGTGAGCCTGCTCGCGATAGCGGTCTATCAGCTAGATCAATGCTGAATGACATGACGCCATCGCGAGCAGGCTCACTCCTACATTTTGTTTTGGGTGTGACGACTATCCCCGTCGATCCAGCAGATTCACCACCAGCCGATCCACCCATCCCCAAATCCTTTGCTTCACCCGCCGCCACAGCGGCCGGCGTTGCCATGCCTCCAGGCTGACTTCCTGGCTCTGCGCAAAGTCCCTCTCGAAACTTGCCGCCACTGCCCGCGTCAGCCCCGGGTCCAACGCCTCTAGGTTGGCTTCCAGGTTGAAGCGCAGATTCCAGTGATCGAAATTGCACGAGCCGATGCTCACCCAGTCGTCGATCAGGACCATTTTCAAATGCAGGAAACACGGCTGGTATTCGAAGATCTGCACCCCGGCCTTGAGCAATCGCGGGTAATAGCGGTGCCCGGCGTAGCGCACCGACGGGTGATCGGTGCGTGGCCCGGTCAGCAACAGGCGCACATCGACACCTCGGACGGCTGCCCGGCGCAGTGAGCGACGGACTTTCCAGGTCGGCAGGAAATACGGCGTCGCCAGCCAGATCCGTTGCTGCCCGCTGTTCAGCGCACGGACCAGCGATTGCAGAATGTCCCGGTGCTGACGGGCGTCGGCGTACGCCACCCGGCCCATGCCTTCGCCCGTGGACGGCACGCGTGGCAGACGCGGCAAGCCGAAATGCGAAGCGGGTTTCCAGGCGCGCCGATGGCGGTTGGCGATCCATTGGCGGTCGAACAGCAACTGCCAGTCGATGACCAAGGGACCGGTGATTTCCACCATCACTTCGTGCCATTCGCTGGTGTCTTCGCCCGGCGTCCAGAACTCATCGGTCACCCCGGTGCCGCCCACCACGGCCAAGCTCTGATCGACCAGCAACAGCTTGCGGTGATCGCGGTAGAAGTTGCCCACCCAACGCCGCCAGCTCAGGCGATTGTAGAAACGCAGCTCCACACCCGCGGCCATCAAACGCTGACGCAAAGTCAGAGTGAACGCGAGGCTGCCGTAATCATCGAACAGGCAGCGCACGCGCACGCCACGTTCGGCAGCCAGGACCAACGCCTGAACCATCGCTTCGGCACAGGCACCCGCCTCCACCAGGTACAACTCCAGTTCGACCTGCTCTTCGGCGCGAGCAATCGCGACCAACATGCGGGGGAAGAACTGCGGACCGTCGATCAGCAGTTCAAAGCGGTTGCCTTCACGCCAGGGGAAAATCGCGCCGGCCATGTCAGCGCGCCGTGAAAATCAGTACCGCACCCACCGGCACCGACAGACTGATAGCCGACAAACCGGCGACCTTGCGCAAACTGTCCAGGCCGGGGGCCAGGTCGAAATCCGCGGCATTGATGATCAGCGGTTCGAGGGTCACCACCTGGAAGCGTCGGTCATCGAGACGGGTTGCCAGCAGTTCGGCGTTGTATTCGTGTTGTTTGCCATGGAGGTTGACGGTCAGCGGCAGGCGCAATTCAAGTTGCGCGCCGGGCGCCAGATCGTTGATCGGGCGTAGATCAATCTGCGCGGTGATCAGTGCTTCGGGGAAAGTCTGGATTTCAAACAGCTCCTTGCGCATGCGTTCATCGCGCAGTGGGATGCCACTGTTGACCGAGTCCATCTCGACTTCCACCTCGGCCAGGCCTTTGGGATCGACCTTGCCGTGCAGCACCAGAAAGCGCTGCACTTCGGAGATATTGGTATTTTTGGTGCTGATGAACGACAGCCGCGAGGACTCGCCATCCAGGTACCAATCGGCGTGGGCCGACAGCGTGGCACCGGCCAGCAGCAGGAAGGCGAGGGTTTTGCAGAGGAAGCGGTTGAACATAGAGACTCGTGGGGCAGATAAACCTGCACGAACCTTAACCGCCCTGAGACAGGTTGCAAACAAACTGTTATGCCAATTCGACCTTTGTGGCGAGGGAGCTTGCTCCCGCTCGGCTGCGCAGCAGTCGCAAATCCTGAGTATGTGATCTTCCTGAAGAAATCCATTGTCAGGTTTTGGGAGCGCTTCGCACTCCAGCGGGCGCAAGCTCCCTCGCCACAAAGAGCATCTGCGCAGTCATGGCGATAGGCGGCAGCCTTGGCGTTCTCCGACCCACACGGCGCTGTTGCTGCGGCCCATGCCGCTGACGGTAACGCGCTTGCTGGCGGTGTCATCGGTAAAGCCACTGGTCGGCAGCCACTGCTTCACATAGCCGTGGCAATACTCGGCCGGGTTGTTCATCACGTAACGGCACGAACAATATTCCTTGGCGGTATAGCTGCTGATGATGTCCGGGAATGCCCACAGCGCCACGCGCTCCTGCCAAATCCAGCCGAGCAAGGCGACCAGCAGGACCGACAACAGCGTGCTGAACGGTCGGCGACGAACAAAGCTGTGACGCTTCATGGCTGCCCCTTCGCGGCAAATGCCTTGAGCGCGAGTTTGAGCAAGTCGTTGTGCCGGTAGCTGCCGTCGCGGTCATCGCCGTAGCGCACGATCACCAGGTTTTCGCTGGGAATCACGTACATCGCCTGGCCCCAATGACCCAGCGCGGCGAAGGTATCGGAGGGTGCATCGGGCCATGGTTTTGCGGCGCCTTTCACCGCGCGGTTAAGCCACCAATGGCCGCCGGGCACGGCGTCGTCCTGATTGGCTTGATAGCGGGCGAACGGTTCACGGTTGAAGGCGACCCAGTCTTTAGGCAGCAATTGCCGCTCGCCCCAACGGCCATCACGGGCCATCAACAGACCGATGCGCGCGAGGTCCCGGGCGGTGATATAGGCGTAGGACGACGCGACGAAGGTGCCTGTGGAATCGCTTTCCCAGACGGCGTGGCGAATCCCCAAGGGTTCGAACAAAGCAGTCCATGGGTAGTCCGGATAGCGGGTCGGGCCGACGATGTTTTTCAGCGCGGCGGACAACAGATTGCTATCACCGCTGGAGTAACGGAAGGCCTGACCGGGTTTGGCGTATTCACCGTGATCGGCGGTGAACGCGGCCATGTCCGGGTGCCCGCGGGTGTCATGAGTTTTCACTTCGATTGGAATTCTTTTCATTAAGAATGGAACCAGCCAACCACAGCCAGCCGTGTCGCGAAAACCTTGAACGCCAACATGGGCGCCGTTTGTGAAAGGTTTTATGTCGTGAAGTCGGGCCGTTGCTAGAAGAATTTCCGCGGTGCGGCGCTGAACAGCCCCACTCCGAAGCACACCTCCTACTTGGCAATACTCTTGGCTCCCCAGCTAGTATCTCTCAAACATTGAACGACCTCGGAGAAGCTGCCGACTCCGGCGCTGCGCACAACGCATTCGATACTGCTGAAGGTTTCCATAGACGCCACTATAAACTTGTGGCTTAGACGGCCTATTGCATTTACTACCTACCTTTCCTTCAATGGTCATTAGAAAATCAAACGGAATCACCAGAAAATAAAATGCGAAGGTTGAAACGAGGGACTCGGAGCCACAACACGCCCTTACTTGGGTTGGGCCGCCGGCATTGGAAATGGGGCTCTGGATTGTTATCAGTAGAGCTGGACTGATCGCACCAGATTAGAGCAAGAACGGTGAAAAGCCACCTAAGCCGCAGAGGCATAGATGGTCGGACTGACCGCCTTCAGCTCGGCTCCGATGGCCGCGATATCGCAAAAGAACAAGGAAGCGTTCACCTTCCACCGCTCGTTCATTGCATTGCATTGCTGTGGGTAAATTTGATCTCGCGAGCGGATGAAAAAGAGAAAGCGACCGGTGCTCCCCCCGTTCGTGAATGAAACCTATGTACAACCCCTCCCCATAAAGGGGAGCATAACAACACCTTTTTTCTCGATCGCCTTTTGTGATATCTCCTCGTCTAAAAGTCTCAGGAACCCCATTCAGCCTTTGACCACTCAGGGTGCGACTATCCACATTGGGTCCTCCTCATGCAGATTAATCGTCCACCAGCCATTGATACTCCCCCCCCCTCCGTTGCCACTCATACCGCTGCAGCCTCAAGCACGACTGAGGCAGCAGTCCCTCCGAGGGCCAGCTTAAAAAATCGCCTCACGCCGCGTACCGAGGATTATCTCTTACGTCTGCAAATGCATGGCACTCCGACGCAGCGGTTACTAGCCAAATCTGCCTCCTTTGGATTAATGAACGACCTATTCATGGCTAATCCGGCTCGGGATAAACCAGTGTCCCAGTTCGGTGTCGGGATGAGCCTTGATGGGTGCATAGGTATTTTGCTAGCCAACTTCATGCCGCATGACGACAAATTTGAGCTTGAGGCGTTAGCCTTTCGCGCAGAGCGCATTTTCGATAGTGAATCTATCAGTATGGAAAAGGTGATGCTGGAGCATGCGCGAGAGTTGCCAGAAGTTGAAGTCGACAAACATCCCAGCCAATCTACGGTCACTCCAATGCCAGCAAATTCGGAGCAGACGCCACAGGGCGATATCGCCGCTGAACGGAAGGCGATACATAAAGAACTCCAGCGCGTTAATGGCCAGACTATGCATCGGAAAATGGCAAGTATGCTTGCGGATAGGCGTGTCAATGACGGACGTTCCAGTAGCCGTCTGACTGCGCTGCCCACCGCCCATGCCTATCTCGTAAAAGGCAAGTTACGGCAGATGTTCGGCAAGAGCGCTGCATTACAACCACAGCGGACCACTATGTCGGCGAAGACATCTGCTACTTCCGCGCTTATCCCGCTCCGTGGTCCGCAGTATCAATTCAGCCATCAAGAATTCGCCGACTTTTTCGAGGACCATTGGCTCATGGATCCGAAAAACACTCGGCAAGTCGAGGCCGTCCGGAAGAAAAAGAACGCCTCTTCTTCCAAGGAGGATAAAGTTGTAAACCCGCCAAATTCGGGTATTTCACCGCAGTTAGAACTGCGACGCGGACAATTCACTGGTGACTATATAAAGGCAGAGTTGCAAAAGCGTCTGGATCAGGATTTGGCATCTTCTGCAACTAACCAGGCTCCAACGCTGCCGAATCGGCGAGCTGGAAGGGTTGTCGACAACGGCCTCCGGCAACAACTAGCAGAGCATCTGGAGACCGGCCGGGCGCCGAGTGCAAATGTAACCCCGACGCCGCCCTCGCAAAATCAAAGCAGAAAATAGTGATATCGCCATAGGTTCACTGCAGATGACCAAGTCCTTCGCCGGATCGTTAAAAGCATTTTTCCATAGCAAACTGTTGGTTTGAAGAAAGGCAAATCGAATACCCAGCCTCTCCCGAGACACAGCCTCGTCAAGCCTAGGCGCGAGAAATGCCTCTAGATCATCCGTAATCGCGAGATTGAATACGTAGTGTGACTTTTGAGGGGAGACCGCAGTGTTGAACTGTTCAAGTAAATCCGGACACCGGTTACGGTGTGTATGCCGCTTTTTGCTCCATAGCTATTGGCGACAAGTATTTGTTGTAGCTATGGAGCCTTTATCGCAGAGCGACTCGTTAGCGCCGTCATGGTTCTGTTTACCTGCTTCAGGACCTGAATGTTTGCGACCATTGTCACTAGGTCTATTACGGCAAAAAATCCAAAAAGGCATCGGGCAAAAGTCAGCTTCGGGACTATGCCTATTATCATCGCATTGGAACCGATGCCTACCGCTTTGAAGGCGCACATGTCTGTGTGAATCAGCAGATATAAATGACCGTCTAGATGCACTTGTGTGGCAGCAAGTTGTTGAACTGCTTGCCCACCCGGTAAGGCTAAAGAGTGAATATGAACGCAAGTTGGGTGCCCTCGTTGATCCGGATCTCGGTTTTAACGCCAGCGAGAGTTCAACTGAACCAGACAGAAGAGAAAAACGTATGCAAGATCGTACGCGCCGTAAGCGGGCCGCCTTTCGGCGCCCCGCAGCCGCTCTCCTCGACCACGCCATTGATCAGCGTTCCCGCATCCAGATACGTCCGAAGCAGCCGGATAACCGCCCGATCCACAATCCGCCTGCGTAAGCGATCAACCAAAATATCGTGATCGACCCGGTCGAAGAACTTCTCCAGATCAACATTTGTTCGCCTCCCAGGCTGTGATCACCGAGAAAGCACAGCCGATTTTCGGAGAGTTTATTTTGCGACAGAACACTAGTAATTGATTTTGGAGTCCCCACCGCCAGCGGTGGCAACGTCTGTTGGATCCAGCGGCTTTGGTGGTTTGAGTTTTGCCAGATCACTCGCCGCGCTAGCGCCTTGCAGCACATTGGCGGCAGTGTCAGCAGCCTTAAGTACCTGAGGTAATCTAGTGACCGCTGCAGCTATCAAAGGAAACATATTAACTCTCCATATTTTGATACTAAGCGTTAATGCCTAGTAAAGGTGAGTGACCCCTTCGGGCACTTCGGTTCCCTCCACTGGGCATTTATTTCGGCATCAATTGGAAATACGCCTGCCACTATGCGTTCGCTGCTCAACAGTCCCGCACCAGCGGTTTAATCTGTCGAGACTGAATGTGAATACCCCAACGTTGAGCGTTTTTCTACGGCATCGCCGGAAAAACAAGTTCACAGATAAATTCATGGAAGTGCTTGCGTTAAAGAGTCAAGCGGGGATGTTGGCCGCTGGCCCAAAGTGGTGATGTGTTCGTCAGGCAGAAAGGTAAGTTTTGCTGGGGCCCGCGCCAGGCTCCAAGCCTTGGCACAGGATCGATTCGAGGCTTTTTAACTGCATGCGCTCAGTGCCAGCGCACTCTGGCAGGCGGCTTCCAGGCTTATCGAAAACCTGACCCACGAGTCTCGCGGCTCGCTGCGCTTGAAGTTTGCCAAGCGCAGCGAGCAGTTGAATCCGCAGTAGGCCAGCTTGCTCGATGACCTGATCGAGACCGATATCGCCGCGATTGAAGATGAGCTTCACCCCTTACAAACCCCTCCGCCACCGACCGAGAAAAAGCAAAAGCCTAAACGCAATGCGTTGTCAGCAGAGTTTCCACGCACGTTGATCCATCACAACCGGGACAACACTCACTGCCCAGGTGGCTGCGCACTCAACGTCAGCGAGAAGCTGGACTATTCGCCCGGCGTGTTTAGTATCGAACGTCATGTCGGGGGCAAATGGGTCGGTGATGACTGCGAAACGCTGATCCATTTACGCGGCTGAATACGGCAAGAAAAAGCGGTTCCGGTGATGAAGACCCTACACGCCTGAATGATCGCCAAGGCGATCTTGTGCGTGCTCGACTATTGGCAGAGCGCTGGATTACAGCTTAACTCTGGGCAGCGCGGTCGCGCTACCTCGATGACGGGGCCATACCAATTGATAATAATGAGTGCGACAACCAGATCCGCCCGTGGACACCAGGGTGCAAGAACTGGCTCTTCGCAGGTTCGCTGCGCAGCGGCAAACGGGCGGCCGCGATCATGAGCTTGATCCAGTCTGCGCGGCTGAATGGTCATGATCCGTATGCCTATCTCCTTAGGCAGATTGAAGCCAAAGCAAATGCAGGCCTTGCAATGCGCGCAGGCGCTTGAGAAAGGTTTCGTGCTATAGGAATTGCCCAAGTCGTAGTAGAGATACGACTCACTGTCCTGCCGGGCGATGACGTCATGGTCGATCTATAGTGAAATCATGGGGGACATATGGGTAGCGGCTCGCGCTCATCGCGACGGGCCCACACTGTCTGCAAATGGCGAATGGTCATTATTGTTTCAACTGAACTGTCAACTTGAAGTCTTAGACCCTGTTCCGTCCATGCGCACCGATGAATTAGCTTGCTGCTGTGGCATAGCCGCGAGGATGTATAGCTAGTGAGTGTACGTCCGTTCAAGTCATGCGCTTCATCGACGAACATGACGATGGGTTTCTTTCCCTTCAAAATCATCTCTTGAAGCTGTCGGTCGCGGCGCTCGATCTTCTTAGGTATCTGCACCTGTTTTTCAGACGATAAGTCGTAATAAAGGGCCTCGATCAACGTGGCCAGCTTGATATTGTGCTTATCCACGGCGACAGACTTGGAGACGATCACTTTCTTGTCGTCTTGCAGCATTTTGGTCAACCTGCGTAACAGCACAGTCTTACCGCTACCGATCACACCACAAATAGCGACCAGGCGACCTTCCATTACGGCACCGCGAACGTCCTTGATCAGATCCTTGTGGTGCTCCGTCTCGTAGTAACCTGACTGCTTGAATGGCACCGCCAACCCGAAATGCTGCATCACCTCAGCTCGCATGTTGAGACCCCTTTTTATTTTTATGTCGGAAGTTCTCACGCACGCGCGCTAGAACAAGGCTGCGCGTCAGCGTTTCGGCCAGCATCTGGTCGATGAATGTTTTGTCTTCAACCGTAAGCTTGGCCAGTGGTTTAGCCAACTCTTCGGCGATGGCTAATTTGGCCGCGATCACCGTCGGATAGTGATACTCGTGTGCGTGCGGGTCGAACGGCTGACGAGGAATACTTGCCGCCGATGTGGGAGCATCCGTCAAGCGCACGTCGGTGCCTGATAGGGCGGCAATCGGCAGTCCAAGTTGGTCAGCCAGCAAGCGAATACGGTCTGCGCGCTCATCCGCCTTGGTTCGTTTGACGGCCCGATAGCGGCGCAGCGGAATAGGGCCGTTTACCGGATAGTAGGGGCCGAAGCGCTCGCCCTCATACTCGGCGTACAACTCATTGTCGAACAGGCCCCACAGCAGAATCGCATGGTCGCCGGCCATGCCCGGATCAAGCTCATATTGCGTACCATCGATGGTGATACGTGCATCGATACCGACCTTGCGCCGCTCAAGCTCGCGCGCGAAGCGACAAAATTGCTCCCAAGTACACATCTCGCGCAAGCCATCGTCTGGCAGCATAGCGAGCCAGTCCGCCATGCGAGTGCGCGACTCTGAACGATGACGCTGCTGATTGTAGGTATGCACCAGATAGTGCGACAGCCATTCGTTCGCCTGCTGCTCAGTTTCCGGCTTGTGAAAGTGGTACAGAGTCTCGTGGGCTTCCTTGACCGTGCGAAACGGACGTTCGACCTTGCCCTTGGATCGAGCCGTTGTTCGCGTGCCGTCCTTGCCGGCAGGAAGATGTGTCTGCCATTCAATCGCGAGTGCTTGCATCACGTTCTGGAAAACGCGGGATGTAGCGACAGGGCCATTGTCTAGATAGATCATGTTAGGTCGACCCTAAAACGGGTTCTGCGCGTCGGCCTTGGGGGGTCATGGCATTGAACAGGAAACGCAGTGCTGTTTCCGCATCTTCACCGTAGATGCAGTGGTACTCCTGGTAAGCGGTACCACTTCGGTCATCAACCACACTGAAAATCGCCAGTGTAGGCTCGCCCTTGCTGGGGTCGATCCAGTTTGGCTTGTCGATGCGTTTGAGGTCGGACGGAGATATGTCGAACTGCCAGCAATCGTTGCTATGCTCAGCTTGGAAACGCACGGCAGCGGGCTCGCGCGTCAAATGTGAATGGTCCAAGTGCCAGCGGTCGAGATAACGATTGACGGTCGGCTTGGTCAACAGCCCCTTGGGCGCCTTTATTAAGCCTTGTTTCGTCTCGACGCCAAAATTCTCCAGCAACTTGATCGCGTTGGGTGTGGAAAGGTGGCGATTGTTCTTGTTGGTGGTGCGCAGTTTCAAGGCCGCGACTAGATCGCAGTAACGCTCTAATTCGGCTTGTGGAAGTACGCGCGGTTTGCCGTGGTCAGCGCGGTGTACCGAGTGTGGTTTTTTGAAGGCATATAATGCGCGATAAACAGTGGTGGACGACACACCGTATAGTTCGGCAACGGCCTGTACCTGCCTGGCGCGCTCAGGGCTTTTGCGTGGCAAACGATCAAGCCGCTGTCGCAGTTGCAACAGCGAATCTGTGGGGATTTGCTTATGCCGCGCGAACGGCATCGCTATCAGCCTTCGCGAGGTAGTTGTACAGCGTCTCGCGGCTAATGCCAAAATCGCGTGCAACCTGCACCTTAGTTTCTCCGGAGGCTACCCGCTGACGCAGTTCCGCGATCCGCTCCGGGGATAGTGATTTCTTCCGGCCCCGGTAGACACCGCGCTGCTTAGCTAGCGCTATGCCTTCACGCTGTCGCTCGCGGATCAAAGCTCGCTCGAATTCTGCGAAGGCTCCCATCACAGAAAGCATCAGCGTGGCCATTGGCGAATCATCGCCAATAAACGTCAATGCTTCTTTAACAAACTCGATGCGAATTCCGCGCTTGACCAACTTTTGGACAATACCGCGCAAGTCGTCGAGGTTACGCGCCAAACGATCCATGCTGTGCACGACTACGGTATCGCCCTCGCGGACAAATGCGAGTAATGCGTCGAGTTGGAGCCGCTGGATATCCTTACCCGACGCCTTGTCGATGAAAGTACGATCAACCTGAACATGCTCCAGCTGACGTTGAGTATTCTGCTCTAACGTACTGACCCGAATGTAGCCGACGCGTTGCCCTTGCATCTTTCTCTTACCTCAACTTTGTCAAGTTGACATCTTAGACCCTGCTCCATCCGTGTCAATCAATAGAGATACCCACCTTAAATTGGCGTTATTTGCCAGTGTGGCTGACTGTCAATCTGGGGTGTACCCATATGGAACAGTACAGGCGGCCGCTCACTTGCAATTAGTCTTGGTCGGCCGTGTTGGATTGCAGGTCGAAGCGGATAAATGCAAGTTCATTCGCCATTAACCCCGGTTCGCAGGCCGGATAGGCGCAATTAATTCCGGTCGAAAAACGCGCTAATTGCAGGTCGGCGTGTTTATGAATGCAGGTCGCTACAATTATCGATTCCCTTGCTCATCATCTGGTGAGGGAGACCGGGAATCATACCCGTCAGGCCCTGGAGATGCGACGGGCGGCCCTTGATAGGTAGCAGGCGGATTTTTAAATGGTGGATATTGAAAAGTGCCCTCAGGAGACGATGGGATGTCCGGGGAGTCGGGAGGCACCGGATGCCCGTGAGGGTTGGGTAGCGCAATATAGTGGCGTGGCGGGAAAGCACCGTTGAACTGCAGAATGTCCATCTCAGGCTTTCCTGCCACGTCAGGGACCTTTACAAAACTTTGAAGATGCGGCAGCTGTCGAGCTGTCGCTTGATCCCTAAGGGATGGTTCCCATGCTGTATGCGGGCCGGGTGGATGGCTGTGCCCCAAGGTGCGCCCGGACCGCTTTTCGGGATCGGGAAAATCGTCTAAACTGACATGCCCATGTTCTCCAACGGCAACTTCCCCTGCCTCCAAATTATTAGAACTGCCACTATAGTGGCTGACTTGTGCCTTCTCCTGAAATGTTGGATCTAGAGAGTAAGGGCGGTTAGGGTTTGATTCCACACCAGGAATCGATCTAAAGTTGTTAATTCCATCTCGTAGGTCAGACGATTGATACTTATAACCATTGAACTTGCTATTTAAACTGTTCTCTCCATCACTTTCCTGCTGTGCCATTTCATTTATCTTACGACAGTAAGGGTCAGTGGGGTCAGTGGAAAGAACAGGATTTTGTGGGTGTCGTTGTAGGGGCCATGAGTGGGGGTTTGGTTGGACCAATAGGGCAGGCTCGTAGTTAATAAAGTTGCCGTTAACAGTAGGCCTCAGCACATTGTCGGATGTCTCAATAATTGGCTGCCGCCTCACTGAGAAGCGTAGCCCCGTAGACGATGGATCAAGGGCAGCCTGGGACAACGACGTTTTTTGTGAGGGATTGCCCGGTTTGATCAGTGCGCCTGTCGCATCCGTACGTGCCGCGCGTTGTGGCTCTGGTGGCTCTGGTGGCGCTGTCGTTGAAGTCGAAGTTGAAATGGGGGCGACTGCCGAGGGTGGCTGGTCTGGCACAACCGCGTGTGGCGGCGGGCTGGCTGAGGAAATACGCATCGGTTATAGAGTCCTTACGGTACAGCGGACGGCCAGGCACACCGAGCTTGGGAGAGTCCGTGAGTTGACTCACGGCCTTGTGTCGAGAGTATTGAGTGGTCTGAGAGCGATTCGAGTTCCGGACACGAAAATACAATAATTGAGTTGTCCGGAATCGAGAGAATGTAATTAGTTTTTTGTAAAAAGTCTTGGCAGGAGACTGCCTACCTCTAGCGGCTCGCGTTTGAAAACACGCTGGCCGGCATTCCACTGTTAGGCAAAACCGCCATCCGCCATTTGCAGATAGCGTGAGCCCGTCGCAATGAAATGCGAGCCCGCGCCGTCGAATGCGAGCTCATTTGCAATTAATGTGAGCCGGCGGCTTTCGCTGGTTGCAGTTAATGTGAGCCAGAAATGCCGATGAATGCGAGCCAGCGTGTTTTCAAACGCGAGCCGCTACAGGTAGCGCCCCAGGTCAGATGGCGACTAACACTGATGTCGTGCGGTACCGATGACTTGGCCTGATTGGCGAGTGGGAAACGAAACAAGGGCGGGCTTGCCGCCCTCTTTTGGCGACGTTGCCTTCCTGTCTTTTAGTTTAGGAATGCCGTCCTCATTCTTCGAACCGAAGGCGCTGGGTCATATCGCCCGCGCCATGACCTTGTGTGTGCTATCACTGGTTTGGCCCGGGAAAAGAGGGTTCCCCAGAAGCAGGCCCTTGCTTTCTTGCACTGCGAATCTCCTCGACACGGACACCTAGCTGCGCCGCCAAAGCTAGTTCCTGAGCCTGAAGCGTTGCAAGATCAGCAGCCGTGGCCGTCGGACCTAATTCCCGAACGACTTGGGCGGCTATCATTGCGCGGTTGTAATCCGTGGCGCTGGCGTCGGGACCGAACATGGCCTTCGCGAGTTTGTCTTTGTTCGCGCGAGAGTAATCGTTGGCGGTGGCGTCGGGACCGGACCTGGCCTGCGCGAGTTTGTCTTTGTTCGCGCGGTCGTAATCCCTGGCGGTGGCGTCGGGACCGAACCTGGCCTTCGCGAGTTTTTCTTTGTTCGTGCGGGAGTAATCCTTGGCGGTGGCGTCGGGACCGAGCCTGGCCTTCGCGAGTTTGTCTTTGTTCGCACGGTCGTAATCGGCGACGGTGGCGTCGGGACCGAGCCTGGACTTCGCGAGTTTGTCTCTGTTCGCGCGGTCGTAATCGGCGACGGTGGCGTCGGGACCGAGCCTGGCCTTCGCGAGTTTGTCTTTGTTCGCGCGGTCGTAATCGGCGACGGTGGCGTCGGGACCGAGCCTGGCCTTCGCGAGTTCGTCTTTTTTCGCGCGAGAGTAATCGGCGGGGGTGGCGTCGGGACCGAACATGGCCTTCGCGAGTTTGTCTTTGGTCGCCCGGGCGTAATCGGCGGCGGTGGCGTCGGGACCGAACATGGCCTTCGCGCGTTTTTCGCTTTTCGCGCGGGAGTAATCGGCGGCGGTGGCCTCGGGACCGAGCCTGGCCTTCGCGAGTTTGTCTTTGTTCGCGCGCTCGTAATCGGCGACGGTGGCGTTGGGACCGAGCCTGGTCTTCGCGAGTTTGTCTTTGCTCGCGCTGAATTTCTCAGATAATACTTTTGGATATGGCGTAACTCCAGCGGAGGCATTCGCGTAGAAAGCAGCGGCCGCTTGTTGATCAATGGGTGTCTTTCCGGGCTGGGCATTGATCGCTGCGACACCCTCTTTAAATCGTTGATTTACCGCCGGACTATTTTTCCCTACTTTACCTTTTTGCGCATGGAGTATGGTGTTATTAACCAGTTGCTCCAGCGATTGCTTTCGTTCAAGGGGAATCCCCTGAATCTGTGTGCCCCCCAGTTGGGTGGGCTGAAAACCTGGGCGAGTGGATGGCGGCTCTGGCGGAGAGGGCGCGGCCCGCTTTTTGCCCTTGCTGCCAGTCGGTTCCTCTGTTAACAACGGCGACAGTGATCGGGGCTGTTGGGTGTACGACGTAAGTTCACCCCTTGGAGGGGGGGAAGCCTGTTCGGGAAGCACCACGCCAGTCTCATTCTCCCAATTTGTTTCAGTGCCCCCATAACCCAATCTTGTCAGGTAAAGCCCTTGGGTGTTTTTTTCGAAGGTTGCCTCCAGTATGCCAAACTCCCCCTGCGACAGGGACACGTTGGCTTGATAGTAGTTTAAGAGGCCGCTTACTAGATCAGGGTCAACCCGTCTCAGGTTGTCCCAGCCGCACAGTAAAGCGCTACGTAGCCGCTGATTGCGTTCGGCGCTTTCAGGCTTGTCATCACCGGAGAGCCGAAACGGACCGGGATGCGGCGAGTGAAGGCGAGCGAAGTCTGCTGCGGGGTTTACGGTGGATGGCTGAGTGCTTGCCGTTGGGGGCGGCGGCGTGAACTGCAACGGTTCGTCAATTTGTTGCAGGAACTCGTTTGGAAGACTCAATAGAGGATGTTGCGACGGGGCAGTGCCTGCAGCATCACCCCTCGGTTCGGGGAACCTCATCAACACCGGCTTTTCGAATGCGCCACGGAACGCCACGGCCAAAATGTCATATTCAGATTTTTCATTCAGCTTCGCTTGTACTACCAAAGCATTTTTATTTTCTTGCCTCCCATATTGAACAATACCAGTAATGCCAGTTTGTTGATGATTAGGCGAAAGTTGCAAAGAATCACTCTGCATTGAATTTTTTACAAGGCTAGCAAGTTGTTTATCGCTTCCGACACCTTGACTCCCCATGGCATTCAAAAACTGAAACGAGTGTTGGCTTAGATATGCTGACGTTAGAGAACTCGCATGCAGGGATAGTGGCGTGTTCGCAGGCGCCGGTGTGCCCCCTTCAATATGGGTTGGTCCGACCTGCAAGTTACCTGAGGGAGGGCCTATACCACTTGAATTCATAAAATACTCCAGATGCAAAATATCAAAACGATGCATTGAGTGGCACGAGTATACCTATAGGTTCCAATCTTGGATCTTTTCGTTGTCGCCTTCGACGATGGCACGCTCATCGGTAGTCAGCGCAACCTCCTCCCTATACCGGCGTATCGACACCTTGAGAAAAGGTTCGTGCTATAGGAATTGCCCAAGTCGTAGTAGAGATACGACTCACTGTCCTGCCGGGCGATGACGTCATGGTCGATCTATAGTGAAATCATGGGGGACATATGGGTAGCGGCTCGCGCTCATCGCGACGGGCCCACACTATCTGCAAATGGCGAATGGTCATTATTGTTTCAACTGAACTGTCAATTTGAAGTCTTAGATCCTGTTCCGTCCATGCGCACCGATGAATTAGCTTGCTGCTGTGGCATAGCCGCGAGGATGGATAGCTTTGCAGGACGGGATTTCTACCAAAACTAGCCCATGCCATTTGCAGAATCTGAGCCGATAGATGGGATAAATGCGAGACCGCGTGTTTTCAGACGCCAGCCGCGACACCTATTCTGCACGTTCGTACTGCACCGTGCTCCCCCACAACTGGGACGGGCCAGATTGAACTGTCCACCCAGCTCATCTTGCTGCACATCGCTAACGGCCTTTCAACCACCCAAATTGGCCCTGGTCACGTCCAATAGTTTCAATTGGCTTGAGTTGAATCGCGCCTTTCGCTGGCTTAACCAAGCATCGGATAGCCGCAAGATGGCGACTAACACTGATGTCGTGCGGTACCGATGACTTGGCCTGATTGGCGAGTGGGAAACGAAACAAGGGCGGGCTTGGCGCCCTCTTTTGGCGACGTTGCCTTCCTGTCTTTTAGTTTAGTGGGAATGCCGTCCTCATTCTTCGAACCGAAGGCGCTGGGGCATATCGCCCGCGCCATGACCTTGTGTGTGCTATCGCTGGTTTGGCCCGGGAAAAGAGGGTTCCCCAGAAGCAGGTCCTTGCTTTCTTGCACTGCGAATCTCCTCGACACGGACACCTAGCTGCGCCGCCAAAGCTAGTTCCTGAGCCTGAAGCGTTGCAAGATCAGCAGCCGTGGCCGTCGGACCTAATTCCCGAACGGCTTGGGCGGCTATCATTGCGCGGTTGTAATCCGTGACGCTGGCGTCGGGACCGAGCCTGGCCTTCGCGAGTTTGTCTTTGTTCGCGCGAGAGTAATCGGCGGGGGTGGCGTCGGGACCGAACCTGGCCTTCGCGAGTTTTTTTCTGGTCTCGCGGTCGTAATCGTTGGCGGTGGCGTCGGGACCGAGTCTGTCCTTCGCGAGTTTTTTTCTGGTCTCGCGGTCGTAATCGTTGGCGGTGGCGGCGGGACCGAGCTTGGCCTTCGCGAGTTCGTCTTTTTTCGCGCGGTCGTAATCGTTGGCGGTAGCGTCGGGACCGAACCTGGCCTTCGCGAGTTTGTCTTTGGTCGCTCGGGCGTAATCGGCGGCGGTGGCGTCGGGACCGAACATGGCCTTCGCGCGTTTTTCGCTGTTCGCGCGGGCGTAATCGGCGGCGGTGGCGTCGGGACCGAACATGGCCTTCGCGAGTTTGTCTTTGTTCGCTCGGGAGTAATCGGCGGCGGTGGCGTCGGGACCGAACATGGCCTTCGCGCGTTTTGTGCTGTTCGCGCGGTCGTAATCGATTGCGGTGGCGTCGGGACCGAACCTGGCCTTCGCGAGTTTGTCTTTGTTCGCGCGGGCGTAATCGGCGGCAGTGGCGTCGGGACCGAGCTTGGTCTTCGCGAGTTTGTCTTTGCTCGCGCTGAATTTCTCAGATAATACTTTTGGAAATGGCGTAACTCCAGCGGAGGCATTCGCGTAGAAAGCAGCGGCCGCTTGTTGATCAATGGGTGTCTTTCCGGGCTGGGCATTGATCGCTGCGACACCCTCTTTAAATCGTTGATTTACCGCCGGACTATTTTTCCCTACTTTACTTTTTTGCGCATGGAGTATGGTGTTATTAACCAGTTGCTCCAGCGATTGCTTTCGTTCAAGGGGAATCCCCTGAATCTGTGTGCCCCCCAGTTGGGTGGGCTGAAAACCTGGGCGAGTGGATGGCGGCTCTGGCGGAGAGGGCGCGGCCCGCTTTTTGCCCTTGCTGCCAGTCGGTTCCTCTGTTAACAACGGCGACAGTGATCGGGGCTGTTGGGTGTACGACGTAAGTTCACCCCTTGGAGGGGGGGAAGCCTGTTCGGGAAGCACCACGCCAGTCTCATTCTCCCAATTTGTTTCAGTGCCCCCATAACCCAATCTTGTCAGGTAAAGCCCTTGGGTGTTTTTTTCGAAGGTTGCCTCCAGTATGCCAAACTCCCCCTGCGACAGGGACACGTTGGCTTGATAGTAGTTTAAGAGGCCGCTTACTAGATCAGGGTCAACCCGTCTCAGGTTGTCCCAGCCGCACAGTAAAGCGCTACGTAGCCGCTGATTGCGTTCGGCGCTTTCAGGCTTGTCATCACCGGAGAGCCGAAACGGACCGGGATGCGGCGAGTGAAGGCGAGCGAAGTCTGCTGCGGGGTTTACGGTGGATGGCTGAGTGCTTGCCGTTGGGGGCGGCGGCGTGAACTGCAACGGTTCGTCAATTTGTTGCAGGAACTCGTTTGGAAGACTCAATAGAGGATGTTGCGACGGGGCAGTGCCTGCAGCATCACCCCTCGGTTCGGGGAACCTCATCAACACCGGCTTTTCGAATGCGCCACGGAACGCCACGGCCAAAATGTCATATTCAGATTTTTCATTCAGCTTCGCTTGTACTACCAAAGCATTTTTATTTTCTTGCCTCCCATATTGAACAATACCAGTAATGCCAGTTTGTTGATGATTAGGCGAAAGTTGCAAAGAATCACTCTGCATTGAATTTTTTACAAGGCTAGCAAGTTGTTTATCGCTTCCGACACCTTGACTCCCCATGGCATTCAAAAACTGAAACGAGTGTTGGCTTAGATATGCTGACGTTAGAGAACTCGCATGCAGGGATAGTGGCGTGTTCGCAGGCGCCGGTGTGCCCCCTTCAATATGGGTTGGTCCGACCTGCAAGTTACCTGAGGGAGGGCCTATACCACTTGAATTCATAAAATACTCCAGATGCAAA
Source organism: Pseudomonas sp. BT76 TE3572 (assembly GCF_050435365.1). Taxonomy (NCBI): domain Bacteria; kingdom Pseudomonadati; phylum Pseudomonadota; class Gammaproteobacteria; order Pseudomonadales; family Pseudomonadaceae; genus Pseudomonas; species Pseudomonas sp. BT76 TE3572. Next base: position 6,074,045 of record NZ_JBNDKE010000001.1, on the reverse strand, counting down.
ATATCAAAACGATGCATTGAGTGGCACGAGTATACCTATAGGTTCCAATCTTGGATCTTTTCGTTGTCGCCTTCGACGATGGCACGCTCATCGGTAGTCAGCGCAACCTCCTCCCTATACCGGCGTATCGACACCTTGAGAAAAGGTTCGTGCTATAGGAATTGCCCAAGTCGTAGTAGAGATACGACTCACTGTCCTGCCGGGCGATGACGTCATGATCGATCTATACTGTCAACTTGAAGTCTTAGACCCTGTTCCGTCCATGCGCACCGATGAATTAGCTTGCTGATGTGGCATAGCCGCGAGGATGGATAGCTTTGCAGGACGGGATTTCTACCAAAACTAGCCCATGCCATTTGCAGATAATCTGATCTGAGAAATGGGATCCGAGCCCGCATGTTTTCAAACGCGAGCGACTACATCTACGCTCGCGGTTTGAGTGTCAGCGAAATCCAGGCGCACTGCAGGAAATGTACGGCACCTCCCAGCCTGATCTCGGCGATTACTGACGCACTCCGTAAAGGACAAAAGCTTGCTCCGCTGCCGGACGCGTGGCTAAGCGCAGCATAGCACCAGCGCTATGCCCCAGCGCCTGCAGGCGCGTTCCGTTGGCAAGGACAAAGGCTTGCTCCGCTGCGGGACGCGTGGCTAAGAACTGCGTCGCACCAACACTATGGCCCATTTCCTTCAGGGGCGCTCCGTTGGCAAGGACAAAGTCTTGCTCCGCTGCGGGACACGCGGCTAAGAAACGCATAACAACAGCTCTATACCCAAGCGCCTTCAGGCGCGCTCCGTTGGTAAGGACAAAGCTTTGCTGCGCTGCGGGACACGCGGCTAATTCCCGTATAGCAAAAGAGTTATGCCCCAACTCCTTCAGGCGCGCTCCGTTGGCAAGGACAAAGCCTTGCTCCGCTGCGGAACGCGTGCCTAAGAACTGCATATCAACAGCGCTATGCCCCATCGCCTCTAGGCTCTCTCCGTTCTGCACCAAAAAGCGCTGTCCGTCAGATAGCTGTCGGTCTGCTATGGCTTTCATGTGCCGATTGACGCCTCGCAGACTCACATTCACCCCGTTGTTGCGTTGGCCTGTCTGTTCGGCGATCTGTTGCAGGAGCTCGTTTGGAAGACTCAATAGAGAAGGTCGCGACCGGGCAATGCCCGCCGCCTCATCCCTCGGCTTGGGCAACGTCATCGACACCAGTTCTCCGGACGCCTTACGTAACCCCACGGCCAAAATGTCATATTCAGATTTTTCATTCAGCTTCGCCCGTACTACCAAGGTATTTTTATTTTCTTGCCTCCCATATTGAACAACGCCAGTAATACCAGTTTGTTGATGACCAGGCGATAGTTGCAAAAAATCACTCTGGATTAATTTTTTTACAAGCGTAGCAAGTTGTTTATCGCTTGCACGACCTTGACTCTCCATGGCGTTCAAAGACATAAATGAGTGATTGCTTAGATATGCAAGCGTTAGAGAACTCGCATGCAGGGATGGTGGCGTGTTCGCAGGCTCCGGTGTGCCCCCTTCAATATGGGTTGGTCCGACCTGCAAGTTAACTGAGACTCCGCCTCTAATGGGACCCATAAAATACTCCAGATGCAAAATATCAAAACGATGCATTGAGTGGCACGAATCTCCCTATCGGTTCCAATCCTGGATAAACTCTGAGTATGGGAAGGCCGCAGAATTCTGAAAAAATCGTACGCTAAGGTATTCCGGGCAACCGTAGCGGTTTGAACTTCCCGTCCTCCAGTCTGGGTTCTGCCGCCAGACGTAGTCGCCGGCCAGGTTGATGTGCTCCCCAGCCCAACCGCGACAGGTATTGCAATAGCTCGCCCTCCACCGGCCTGCCGATCTCGCTCAGGGAGTGGGTGGCGCGCTCCAGGCACATCGTATTCCACAGCACAATGGCCGCCGTTACAAGGTTGAGGCCTCTGGCGTCCGGGGAGCCGATGGCACTCGATGATCACGATACGCTTGAGCAGATACAGCGCGACCAGTGAACTGCCCACTTCGTCGTCCCAAGTGCGCTGCGATCAAATGGAACCGCGCAAGATTTCATACCACCCATGACTCAGTGTTAGCATCAATACTTGGGGAAGATAATGGATCCTATTAGAGGCTCAAGCGCCTACAATACTCAAGCCAGTTCAGCAAATCCTGCCGAAGCCGCGCAAACCGCGGCAGCACTGCATCCATCAGGGCATGCCCACCTGCTAACGTCGGCGATGTTGAGTCATCACACATTCGATGCGTTGAATGCCAAAGAGGCGCAAGGTAATAAAGAGGAACAGACCTTGGCTAGGTTTGCAAAAGAGGCTATTAGAAGTGGCCGGTTGCAGATTTCGCCCAATCAGCCCGAGAACGGGATCGCTCAATTTGGGATGCGGCGCAATCAGGATATATTAGTCATCCGAGCGAAGTTGAATGAACGGTCTGAGTATGACGTTCTGGGGGTAGGCTTTCGAAGGGGATCTGAGGCGCCTGCATCCATGACTTTGCCAAGCCCAAGCGCTGCGATGGCGCGCACGGCCCGGCAACCGTCTACCTTGTTAAGTCAGCAAGTTAGAGGCCGTCTTGAGCGCTCCGCCCACTCGCCCCATGATCAAGACGAACCTGATAGCAGTGATGACGAGCTTGTCCCAAATTTCGCAAGCCGAGTGCGGTCAAAAAATAACGCTTATCCGCCAGAACGTTGTACTACGCCAGATGAGCAGTCTTTATTAGAAAAGCAAAGGGCTTCGGATAAAAACAAAAACCCTGAAGATGCCAATAATTTCCAGGATGCTATCTTGGCCTATGTATCTGGTGACAAAGATGATGAGACGGTTGAATTTATTGCCTCCGAAATGAAAAATTTCGCAGTTGAATTATCGCCCATTCAAGGAAAGTATATTTTTCGAGGGATCGCTTGTTATGCGGAGAAAATGCCTGAGCTTACCAACTACAAAAACTGGGGCATGAATAAAAACCGAGAAGTTACGAAAGCGCTTATACACAGTGCAGAGTTTGCTCCTAATACGGCAGGTGACTACGGATTGGCTAGCATCACTACAGTCCAAGAAATTGCCAGTGAATTTGCAGCGTCTAGGCAACACGCTAACACGGACGATGGAAAAGCCTCGAACCAAGCCATCTTGAATATTTTGATTGATCCCTCTAATCCGCCAAGAGGTTACGTCTTGGACGAAAATTATCCTTTTGGGGAAAACGATATTTCTCTTCATGAAATTCAGTTATCTAAAGATAACAATGACTATCAGATTGTTAATGTAGATATTCAAGAGTCTGGCATGTCAAACATATTTATCTTGGCATCAGGTAAAAATCAAGCGGTTTAGGGTTCGATTATTTGCTACAAAATCTCATCGCGATGGGTCCCCAATCCCTGCCGACCATCTAGCCCATGAAGGCATCTTGCAGGGACAACGCATCGGTTACATCCAGGTCAGTAGCTTCGACCAGAACCCGGAACGCCAACTGGCGCTAATCGGCGGCATCCTAAACATAAGCACGTCCGCGCCCATTGGGATGACATCCTGCGCCGAGCCAGCTCGATCAAGCAGGGCACCATCACCGCCTCGCTGATGGTGCGCGAGCTCGGCAGCTATCCGCGCCAGAACGGCCTGGCCAGGGCGGTGTTCTTTAATCGCCTGGGCGAGATCAGGGATCGAAGCTTCGAGCAGCAGCGCTACCGTGCCAGCTGCCTCAACATGTAACGGCGGCGATCGTGCTGTGGAACACGGTGTACCTAAGAGCGCGCTACCCAGCGTCCTGAGCACAAAGATTGACTTAAATTCTGACCCCTAGATTTTTGGTTCATCATGGACGGTAGGCCGCCGGAAAATAGAGTTCTTTGAGCTCCGCCATAAGGTCACGCATTGCGAGCTTCCTCATCGGTCGTACCGAGCCGGTCGCAGCGTGCCCGTCACAACACGGCATCGAGCCCGGTGATGGGAACCGCAGCCAGTACCTACATCTTTACTCGGTCACCATGGGTGTGACGTATCAATCCGCGCTTGAGAAGCCGCAACGGCTTCGGCAGATTGGCAAACGGAGCGTCATTACGGCGCTCCCGGCTTGCGTTCGATCAGTGGGGAAGTGCTGCCAGTCAAAACTGACCTGATCTCGATCAAAGAGCGGCTCGTGACTGGCAATCATCGTTTCATCGGCGATCACAACCATGCGGGAGGGATACAGACGTTTCGCGCCATTCTCATCAGACAGGTGCTGGAGACGACACGGTGCGCTCGAAATAGCCGTCAAAATCAGTGGGCATTGGCATCATTTCCACCCGTTCCAGCTGACGTCCGCTACCGTCGCCCCGCTGTACTACGGACTAAGCAGCTCGCTCGAGAGCGCAAGGCAGCGTTGTCCGAGCCAGACATTCAGTTCTTCAAAGGTGTGGAACATGCAATCTTGAGCATCGAGCCAGATCCGTCGTCGGCTGTCTTGCGCGTTCTTTTCCACGATGTCTTTTTCCCAACTCAAGGCCACGTTGCAGAAGTCCGGATCGAACAGGTAGTGCGCGCAGACGACGGAAAACCGGGTATTGACCGTACGGTCGTTGCATTTGTTGAACTTATCGACAGCCGTTTTCATGTTGTCGTAGATGCCGCGAAGTGGCACTCCACCTAGCGCGCCAAACGAGCAGGTATTGCATCGAATAACATTTCGTGGCCTTGGCTGGGGTACGCAACCAACTAAAATGCACGACTAGCGCGCAGCTTCATATGGTAGATTTGGATGCGTCGGAACAGGCCGAAAATCAGAGGACCTTCTTCGCTCCAGTCGAACTGAAAGGCCTTACCGAGTGCAAACGTCAATGGCTGATGCGTTACTTGGTGCGCGCCTACAATGTGAAGCCCCATCGCAGCAAGCCGGACGCAGGAATTGAGATGACGCCTTTAAACCCAGACTTACCAGGTCGACTACGCACATCGGATTAGTATTACTGACGTAGCCGTCGAGGCTTTCGGAAAGTTAGGTGCCCTGGCCCCTATGTTCACCTTGAATAAACTGGCTGCCACCACCGCTATTGCAGCGGAATATAGATATCAGTTTGCCATTGATCCTGCGGTGTCTCGGGATAAACGCTCAGATACTCGAAGAACAACGTCTGGTCGCGACGTTCTTCCTTGCTAGCTGGAAGCCAGTCGCGGTAGATAGGATAGATAGTTTTGCCGACTTGATTCGGCGATCCCGAGTGTCGTACCACAACGCAGCGCCCGCCAGGAATGATGATCTCGCGCACACCGAACTCATTAGGCGATACTGCCTCGTGAGTCTCACCACAGATAGTGAAGCGGAATGCTTCCGGTGGCGTGATGTCCGGATTGCCATTGGGAATTCCGAAGGTTCGACTCGATGTCACGGGGGATTGTCCGCTCCACATGCGCCATTCGATGAACCTGCACACGCTCTCATCGAGAAGCCCGGCTGGGCCGCAATGTTCAAGCGCTGCGACCCGGACTTCGGGAAAGTCCACGATTCGTACCTTCATAATAATGCTCCTAGAAAAGTGAGGGGTTACGAACACCACATCACAGACCTTCCGTTTCGGTGTCAGACTGATGGCATTCGGCGTCACACCCATCGACCGTTTGAGCGCACAGCAACTGCCGAAGGACTTTCAATGCAGGCACCAGATTCGGCCCCAGAAACAAGTAATCTGTGAGATAGCCCCGGGTCATGTGCCGCCCGCTGCCGCCGCATGGATTTCACATATCCTACAATGGTCACGCCCACGTGCGTGGTGAATTACCGATGGAAGTGAATGCTGGAAAGCGCGCTACATGGCTCAACGTCTTTATCGACACAGATCACTTACGAAGTTGGCGTCGATACGGGCGAGCACGGCGTTGAAGTATTTTATGTAGCCGACGTTGCTCGACATGTCAGACACCGGGCAGAAGCTCTTGAAAATACGGTAAGCAATAAGATCGAACATGCCGGCGCGACTGACTCTAACTGCGTTTGCTCAAGGTGTGCATCATCTTTCAGATTACAATACCATTGCGAGTTAACGGTCCACTTCCGCCGCTGATCATATTTACGCTTATCCAGCGCGCTTTGGGTCATCGTCTGGCCCGAATTTTTTCGGGGCCTCCACCGTACTCCGCTTATTCAGCGCGTTTGGGTTCATCTCGCCCGAATTTCTTGGGTCCTCCACCCGCCGTGCAACGTGCCCTCGCTTATTACTCAAGTTACGGGAGATCGTCTTTCCCGGATTATCAGGGTCCGGCACCCGCTGCCGATCATACCTGCGCTTATTCAGCGTGACTTGGGTAGTCATCTTTCCGGGGTATTCCGGGTCCGGAATCTGCCCTTGACGCACTTCACTCACAGAAACATCCTGAGAATGGCTTCGACCTATCGATGCCTGCGTGAACTGACTTCGGGAGTAGAGAGCCGCCAAATGGCTAAATTGCTGATCACCACACATTCCGGATGGTTCATTGTTGCTCGTGACGGCAGGAGGAGAATCAGGCAGGTTGATGGATGCAGTTGCGCCAGATGAAGGCACATGAAAGTTGATGCCAATAATATCGTATTGGGACTGTTCGTTTAGTTTCGCGCGAACGGTTAAATTGCCAACCTGCCTCGCGCCCATTGTGCCTCTTGCGCTTGGTGCATCCACTTCTTGCTTATAGTGAGCTTCTGCTCCCTGGCTCGATTGAATTTGCAAAGCACCATCGGCGATACCATTACATACCAGCAATGCCAAAAGCTGGTCGGGTCCATTGGGCTGGGCTTCGATTTGTTTTAAAGCAAACTGAGTGTTAAGGCTCAGCCTGGCAGGCGAGAGAGCATTAGGGTGACTGTGCTCTGCCTGCGAGCCAGATGGCTCTGGCAGCTGACTGGCATTTACTGGCAGGATTCGGTACGAGGGGATACCTAAGTTAGAATTCATAGCTGCCTGTCGTGCTTTCCTGGTAATTTTGAATCGATATCAACGATCTCGATCCCTATGGGTGGTAAAAATGGCCTATAGGTTCCAAGCAGCAAAGAATTGACTTAAATTTTTGAAATAGTGCAAAGTCGAGTTAGTTGAAGATCGGTGCGAGTTTCGACTTGTAGAACCGACCGTATTGGTTTATCCAGTCCCGTAAGATAGGGTTGAAGCTGTCAGCCAACTCCTTGATCATCAACTGCGTCCACAGATGGGGCTTCCACAAGCCCGTTTTGACACCGTCTAGATTCCGTCGCGTCATCAGTCTGTTCACTGCGTTCAACTGCCTGAACCCACGTGACACTAGTTTCTCTGCTTTCCCGAATCGCTCACCACCAGCATGCTGAACATGCTCGCACCATCGAGCCGTTTGATCCGCGTGCCTGATGTTGTCCAAAATTGTCACGACGCTGGCGGATCTAATGCTTCCTGCTGCTTGGCCTTGACCTGTTTCGGATAGTCAACCGGCACCACATTGCGGTGAAGACCATTGCTCTCAAAAAATACCTGTAAAGCAGTCGTAATGATCGGCTTCGGAACAAGCGTTAATTTAGGTCCACAACTACTGTGGCGCCAGCCCTCATCAGTTAATTTAGAGCCCACTCAGCATCCAAAGCTGCTCAGGGAAATAAAGGCCAGGAGAGACCAGAGGATGGCCTTCAAGACCCAGAGCTGTAGACAACGACATCATGATGCTTAAGCCGATCAGCATGGCTTGCCGTGAATTCAATCGTCGAACGGCGCTGTCTGGGGCTAACGCTAGTCTCCCCTCAATCTCCAGGATTACCTCAGTTGAGGTGGGGCCGCCCTGCCGGCGGCTGGAAGAGACATCAATCGCAGATCAAAGCGCACGCCTTGGGCGCCTGTGGCCGCTTGGCGGGAGACAATATCATAGAGCTCGAATGCATCGGCTTTAAGCAATCGACCATCAATTGCTTCGACGCTTATCTGTGCCGAATGGCCAGCTAACTATACTCGCCGCCTCCCCCCTCGAAAGCCAGAGAGACGGAGACGCCTCCCCGCTCCATATCCCCCATTGCAGCGGGAACAAAATGCCAAGACTGGCAAGCACGACCAAGGACGCGTCAGGACGAAGAGCGAAGTGCGCAATCTCGCCACCTATTTCGACCAGCCAGTTGCCGATGCTCAAATAGGGGATGCGTGAATCTTAGGCAAAAATCATGCCATAACGACTTTCATCAGGCGTCGCCATGACGACAGATGAGACCAAAACGAAGACCCAAGCCCAAGCGTCGCAAGCGCCAATACAATGCCTTCGCGGATACCATGCAACGCTCCGGTGACCAAGCCGAGTTTATCAGTAAGCTTACTCATCATTATTCTCCTCTGCGCGTAGTGGTGTTTTTCGGGAGGATCACTCTGGCAATCAGTTTGCCGTTGTTGCGGCCATCAAAAAGTTTTAGAAAAGCGCCTGGAATGCTCTCAAATCCCTCCACAAAGTCCTCGCTATATTTGATTTTTCCTTGGGATACAAGCGGAGCAAGTTCAGCAAGGAATTCTGGGTAGCTGCCAAAATGGTTCTGGAGAGCAAAGCCACGAATCACAATAAACCGGTAGAGAAAGGCCTTTAAAAGTTCAGGAAGCCTGTTCGGTCGGTCCGATGCTTCCGGAAATGCATACTGCGCGATCGTGCCGCAGATAACGATTTGGGCTTTCATATTGAAATACGGCATCAGCGCTTCAAATAAAGAGCCACCTACATTGTCGAAGAGTATATCGAGTCCGTTGGGTAGCACACGCGCAAGCTGGGCTGCAAAATCTGGCGACTTATAGTCCACCGCGTCGTCAAGACCGAGTTCATCTTTCAGGTAACGCACTTTCGCGGCTCCGCCGGCGATGCCGACCACGCGATGCCCCTGCAACTTGGCTAGTTGCGCCGCGACCGAACCGACTGATCCAGCTGCAGCGGTGACGACGAAAGTTCCGCCCGGTTTTGGATCCAGGAATTTGTTGACGCCGACCCAAGCGGTGAGACCAGTGTGTCCAAGCACGCCAAGTGCTGTTGAAAGCGGTGCAGCTTCAGCATCGATCTTTTGAAGATCGGCACCATTGGAAAGTGCATATTCTTGCCAGCCAGACCAACTGACCACATGATCGCCAACAGCGAAGTCTTCGTTTCTGCTCTGTTCAATGACGGCTACCGTCGGGCCTGACATTGGCTGACCGATATCGATCGGCGGCAGTTCGCTGGAAGCATTTCCCATCAGACTGCGTTGATAAGGATCTAGCGAAATCAACATATTTCTAATCAATACCTCGCCTTCACCTGGCGACGGCATGGCCTGTGAAACAAGGTTGAAATCACCTCGCGTGGCGTTCCCATTGGGTCGTGTGGCAATGACGATCTGGCGATTCAGCGAATGTTTCATTGTGGCCTCTTACATTGCATTCAGGTGGATCACATGCAGATGAAAACGCTGGGCTAGCAGATATGCTGACCAGTGCCCCTGTGGTGCTATATTTATGTATCGATCGACACAAAATCTATGAGCATTGCCGTCAGATGTCAATAGAATTAATATAACAATCGACACAGAAATCAGGAGGTCCAATGAATGAGGACGCTACGCAAAAATCTCGCCTGCGCGGACGGCCACGTGCGTTCGACCGGGCCGCGGCTTTAGCGCAAGCCACCCGCTTGTTCTGGGAAAAGGGTTATGAAGCGACTTCCGTGGCTGACCTCACAGGGGTAATGGGCATAGGTTCGCCTAGCCTTTACGCCGCTTTTGGCTCGAAAAAAGCGCTTTATGGCGAAGCACTAGATTATTACCGTGACAACTATGAGGCTCTCGTCTGGGGCAAGTTCTTCTCAAAAAACACCGCTCGAGAAGCAATCGAATGCTTTTTTCTGGATTCAGCTGCGGCTCTGACTGGGTGTCTTGTCGATATTCCCCGTGGTTGCATGGTGACGCTCTCAGCTGTCGGCAGTGAAGGTCACTCAGATCTGGGTCATCTTGTGCGGTCTGCCCGTGAAGTCACATTGGCTCGCCTGACGGCACGACTCGATCGCGCCGTTGAGGAAACAGAGATTCCCGCCTCAGTTGACGTTCACACACTAGCCCGATTTATACAGACGGTACAAAGCGGCATGTCTATCTTGGCGCGAGATGGCGCGGACTGCTCCGATCTTGAGAATGTAGCCGAAGTCGCGATGCTGGCCTTTGATGCGCGTATTGGCGCCTGATTACCATTAATCCCATGCGGAGGCTCCAATGAAGATCTTATCGAAGTCCGTTTTGCGAGATACCTTTCCTTAACACTGTGTCTACGGATATCACCCGAACTACGGCGATCTCTGAACTCCCCCTCACCTCGCCCCACCATGAAGAAAGTCGACAGCGGTATTTCAATGAAAGGCGGTTCCGGAACTGTTGCGGGTTTACTTCACATTCCGCCACCACTGGCTACCGGCATGGGGATACTTCAGATCGAGTGGCTCACCCATTTCGGGCGTCGCTATCGCCACTCCGTGCAAGCTAGCCAATGCAGTGATGCGTTCGAACGGCTCCTGCCAGGGGTGCAGGCCAAGATCAAAGGTGCCGTTATGGACCGGTACCAGCCAAGCGCTTTTAAGGTCCAGAAACGCCTGTATCGTTTCCTCCGGTTGCATATGGACGTCCGCCCATTGTGTGTCATAGGCGCCAGTTTCCAGCAGTGCAATATTGAACGGCCCGTACTTGTCGCCTATTTCCTTAAATCCCTGAAAATATCCAGTGTCGCCACTGAAGAAAACCCGCAGGCTATCATGCAGTATCACCCAGGATGCCCAAAGTGTCGCGTTGCCGTCCCTGATACCGCGACCGGAAAAGTGCTGAGCTGGCGTTGCAACGAAAACTACCCCGTCAAGATTGCCTTCCTGCCACCAGTCGAACTGGCGCACCTTACTCCTGTTGACGCCCCAATCGATCAGGCGATCACCAACACCCAGAGGAGTTAAGAAATAACGGGTCTTCTTCGCCAGCGCGAGAATGGTGGCATGGTCGAGATGGTCATAATGGTCGTGTGAAAGAATCACGGCTTTAATCGGCGGCAGATCCTCAATTTTAATTGGCACCTCATGGAATCGCGCTGGTCCAGCCCACTGCACCGGCGAAGCACGCTCGGAGAACACCGGATCGGTCAAGTAAAACTCACCAGCCAGTTTGATCAACATGGTCGAATGGCCGAGGCGGTAAAGCGTACTGTCAGGTGCGCCGAGCAGCATACTCTTAGTTAATGCCCGCACAGGGATCACGCGCGCAGGAACGGTGTTGGCTGGCTTGTTGAAAGTGAAAGCCCACCCGATGCGTATCAGCTCGGCAAGGCTATGTTTTTGCATGGCGACCGGGTTGCGGAACTTACTATCTTTAAACTGCGGAGAAGACTGGCTGGCGCACGACGATGGCACGGCGGTGCTGGGAGACATGATTGATACCGTTATGAGAGAAACAGCTGAAAAATGATGAGCATCGTTAAACGGTCCGTTGATCTAATCAGATGAAACTCCCGACACCATAAACCGATGCCTGCATTGAGACTTGGAACTGAGTAGGGGTAAGCAATTAGCGTTGATCGGATTTAATGGATGCCTTTTTTTTGATCGCCACTTCCCGCAACGCCGTCTTAGCGCTAAGCAGCGATTGCTCGCATTAAGGTGGCGTAGTAATCATGTCGCCAGTGAGACGCCCTTCACTTCTGTAGCGTGAGCGGCCGAAACCGACAGTGCTATGTTTACAGTGCTATGTTTCATGCTAATAATGCTTGCCCAGTCACTCTTCTAAATGACGGAAAATTACGCAACGATACGCCACAGTGCTTCGAAACCGGTGGAAGCGTGCTTCTCCGCGTTAGCCATATCTGATGCCATATAATTAGTTGTCACATCGACCAGGGCCATAACGAGCGAGCCGACATACATCAGTGGCGCATCACGCATTGGCCCATAAGCACGACTGCGGTCTAGGAGTTCAGCGACACCACTATAGAACCGGCTTGCCGCCTCGTGGCTCGCCTGTGTCACGTCGTGAGAGACACCCAAGTACGCAATTGCCCTACGCTCCTGTGGGTGAGAAAGAGTCCAATGCAGCCATCTATTCCAAACATGAAGCATTTGATCACGCACGCTAGCCTCAGTCGGAAGATCTGTTGTTGTCGCTTTTGCCATATCTGCTTTCAACTGCAGATAAAGTTCATTCAGCAGGTCGGACTTAGTCTCGAAGTAAGTAAATAATGCGCCGTTCGAGACCCCTGCTTCCTTCGCGATCATTGCCGTTGGAGCGCTCAACCCCTTCGCGGCGATGGTCTTGATCGCCGCAGACATGATCGCGTTGCGCTTAGTATCACTTCTTGGTCGTGCCATCGGTGGTCCCCTACGTTAATAGCAACAGTATAGAAGAGTGACTGGTCGGTCAATGGAAGAAAACGCCCCTTCTAACAAAAGCAACTTCTGGTTATCGGCATATGGCCTTCCTGAAGCCACTCAATAGCTTCAAGTTTCCTGGCACCGCGAGGTAATTGAAATAACCATTCACCACCCGAGTGAGCCACGGCCCTTGAGCCCGGACGAGCCAATGCCGTCGGTGCTTCAGCTCATCCCGAATAGCCAAGCGTCGCACGCATTCGCTTCTTGACCGTCAGGCGCAGTACTTGAAAGCCGTGCCGACTGGATCAAACGCATGATCGCAGCCGCACGTTTGCAGCTGCGTAACGAGCCCGCGAATAGCCAGTTAGAATGCCCGAGAGGGCCGGATTTGATTGTCGGGTAGCCGCCTCAAGTCTTGGCTCTACAGTAGAGACTGCCTTCAGCCATCCCGTCCCTCCCGCGACCAGCCACAACGTAAGGAGCCGGCGAACACACCTTCCGAGCCCGGCCGATAAGGGCGTGTCCGCGTATTTTAAGCGGGCGCAATTACCCTTAATGCCAGGATCGCCATGCGCTAACGTAAGTCCTACCCGACCCCCTTCAAAACCAAAGTCGCCCAAGAGTGCGAACAACCCGGTGTTTCCGCGGCGGCTATTGCGATGAGGCACTGTATCACCGCCAATGTCGTTCGCCGGTGGATACCGCTTTACCGCGATCAGCAGGCAGTCGTGCTGCCAGCTTTCATTCCTTTGGAAGTCGAACCAAAACGAAAAGCTGAAGCATTGACAATCATTGAATTACCGCTTGGCCAGCAAACGTTCACGGTGAAGTTGCCATCCTCAGATCCCGAGGGATGCGCCCGCTTCATCCGAGGACTCGCTCAATGATACGCATCGATTCTATCTGGCTCGCCACCGAGCCGATGGACATGCGTGCAGGCACCGAGACCGCATTAGCCAGCGTTATCGCGGTGTTCGGTGCGGCAAAGCCGCACTGCGCCTATCTGTTCGCCAACCGCCGCGCCACTGGCATGAAAATTCTGGTGCATGACGGGTTTGGCATTTGGCTGGCGGCTCGCCGGCTGAACCAAGGCAAGTTTCACTGGCCAGGGATTCGGCATGGCTCTGAAATGGAGTTGGATGCCTAGCAACTTCAAGCCTTGGTGCTGGGCCTGCCATGGCAACGAGTGGGTTCCGACAGCGCGATCACACTGCTTTAAAAGCCACCATTAGCCTATTGGTCTATCGCTGTGAATTGCCTGCGCTGGCAAAATCCGCAGCATAACTTCTTCGCCCAATCTCAACCAAATTTCCCCCGACCAACTTCGTGCCTTTGCAGCGCATTTGCTGTCGCAGGTCGACACTATGGGCAAGAAGATCAACCGAGACCAAACGGTGATCGAGAAGCTGACCTTCGAGATCGCACAACTCAAGCGCTTAAAGTTTGCCACGCGCAGCGAGCAGTTGAATCCGCAGCAGGCCAGCTTGCTCGATGACTTAATCGATACCGATATCGCGGCGATTGAAGCAAAACTTCATGGCTTGCAAGCAGTGCCAGCGGCGACCGAAAAAAAGCAAAAACCTAAGCGCACCGCGTTGCCGGCAGAGTTGCCACGCACGTTGATCCATCACGAGCCCGACAATACTCACTGCCCGTGTGGCTGCGCAGTGAAACGCATCGGTGAAGACGTCAGCGAGAAGCTGGACTACACGCCCGGCGTATTTACAGTTGAAGGCCATGTCCGTGGCAAGTGGGTGTGCGATGACTGCGAAACGCTGATCCAGGCATCCGTTCCGGCGCAGGTCATCGACAAGGTTACCCTGAGCGCAGGGTTGCTGGCCCATGTCATGATCGCCAAGTTTGCTGACCACCTGCCTCTTTACCGCCAGGAATTGATTTTCGGTCGGGCTTGCTTGGCAACTCCGCGTTCAACCTTGGCTCAATGGGTTGGCGTTACTGGCGTGCAGTTGCAGCCTCTGGTCGATGCGCTGCGCGACGTAGTGCTCAGGCAGTTGGTCATCCACGCCAATGAAACACCGGTTCAGATGCCCGCTCCAGGCTCGAAGAAAACCCACCGCTCTTATGTTTGGGCCTACGCCACCAGCCAGTTCGGCAAAACGGCAGCGGTCCTCTACGATTTCAGCCCCAGCCGCGCCGGTGAGCATGCTCGTAACGTCCTGCAAGACTGGAAGGGTACCGTAGGTCGCGGGCGGCGATCATCTTATCATGGGTTTTCTCAGACCGGATGCTTGACAGCCTTCTAACCCTCAGTCTTAAACCTTATCTCCCTAAAACACCTTCGACGACTTAACACACAACTGAGCCGCGCAAGGTCTCAATCTGAACTGACCGCGAAGCCCCCTGCATAGGCATCCTAGTCAGATTTATATAAATGACGTTTATAACCGACAGTAACGCTATTTCATTTATTGCAGAAAATTCAAAATTTAAGTCGGTTTTTCCTGATTGGAACCTATAGGCCATTTTCACCACCCACTGGGATCGAGATCGTTGATATCGATTCAAAATTACCAGGAAAGCACGACAGGCAGCTATGAATTCTAACTTAGGTATCCCCTCGTACCGAATCCTGCCAGTAAATGCCAGTCAGCTGCCAGAGCCATCTGGCTCGCAGGCAGAGCACAGTCACCCTAATGCTCTCTCGCCTGCCAGGCTGAGCCTTAACACTCAGTTTGCTTTAAAACAAATCGAAGCCCAGCCCAATGGACCCGACCAGCTTTTGGCATTGCTGGTATGTAATGGTATCGCCGATGGTGCTTTGCAAATTCAATCGAGCCAGGGAGCAGAAGCTCACTATAAGCAAGAAGTGGATGCACCAAGCGCAAGAGGCACAATGGGCGCGAGGCAGGTTGGCAATTTAACCGTTCGCGCGAAACTAAACGAACAGTCCCAATACGATATTATTGGCATCAACTTTCATGTGCCTTCATCTGGCGCAACTGCATCCATCAACCTGCCTGATTCTCCTCCTGCCGTCACGAGCAACAATGAACCATCCGGAATGTGTGGTGATCAGCAATTTAGCCATTTGGCGGCTCTCTCCTCCCGAAGTCAGTTCACGCAGGCATCGATAGGTCGAAGCAATTCTCAGGATGTTTCGCGAAAGCCCGTTCAAGCGGGGCACTTTGCCCCCTCCCCGACGTCCTTGGCGTCCTTATTGCCTTCACAGAGCTCTACTTCCTCTGTGAGTAAAGTGCGTCAAGGGCAGATTCCGGACCCGGAAAACCCCGGAAAGATGACTACCCAAGGCGCGCTGAATAAGCGCAGGTATGATCGGCAGCAGGTGCCGGACCCGGAAAATCCCGGAATGACGACTACCCAAGGCGTGCTGAATCATCGGAAATATGATCGGCCGCAGGTTCCGGACCCGGCCAATCCGGGACATACGATCTCCAAAGGAGCGCTGGATAACCGTAAGCTGGTCCCTGACCCGATAAATCTGGGACAGATGATTTCCCAAAGCATGCGGAGTCAGCGGAAGCTGGTGGAGGACCCGCAAAATCCAGGACAGATGATTTCCCGCAGTAAGCGGAGTCAGCAGACGCTGGTGGAGGACCCGCAAAATCCGGGACAGATGATTTCCCGCGGTAAGCGGAGTCGGCGGAAGCTGGTGGAAGACCCGCAAAATCCAGGACAGATGATTGCCCAAAACCTGCGGAGTCAGCAGAAGCTGGTGGAGGACCCGCAAAATCCAGGACAGATGATTTCCCAAAACGCGCGGAGTCAGCAGAAGTTGCTGCGGGACCCGGAAAATCCGGAACTGATGATTTCCCAAAGCACGAAGAGTCAGCGGAAGTATCTTCGGACGAAGAATCTGCCCAAGTAAACGGCTCAACGCCCGATTGAAGTAATTACGCAGGTGGTGCGCCTGCAACATGCAGCCGCTGCAGCCGCTGCTTCATTAATAGCATAGCGGTGGACTAGGAAGCCTGCGCAGGGGGCTTCGCGGTCAGTTCAGCATTGGGATGCTTACGCGGCTCAAGTGTGTGTTGAAGTCGTCGAAGGTGTTGTGTGGAAATAATGTTTAAGACCGCGGATTAGAAGGCTGTCAAGCATCCGGTCTGAGAGAGACCTGACATGACGGGCGATGATCGCCGTGTCGCGACCTACGGTATAGCGAGCACAAGGGCGCTTGCTATAAACGCGTTCGCGACGACTCGACCTGCCTCCGCTGAGGATGCGCTCGCCAGTGATAGCGACGTAACCAAGCATCTCGGTAATGGTTGACGATGGTTCGGGATTTCAATTCCGGACAACTCAATTATTTCATTTTCGTGTCTGGAATCCCTCTCAGAGCACACAATACTTCAGACACAAGGCCGTGAGTCAATCCACTGCAATTCTCCAGCGTCGGTGTGCCTGGCCTTCTGTACCGTAAGGAATCTATCACCAATGCTAACGCGTACTCCCTAAGTCAGCCCGCCCCACACGCTGTTGTGCCAGACACAATATCCGCCCCATTTCGACTCCAATGACATCGACACCAGAGCCACTCGAGAATCGTATAGTTCGTACCCTCCCCCGCGTTTCTTACGAACAGCGATCCTTAAGGCAAATTCGACATCGCAGAGACAGCCATCGCCAGTATTGGGTTTTGGAAGCAGTGGAATAGAAACTGCTCATCTGGTTTCACGGACTGCCCACCGATGTCATTGACCAGGTCTTGCACGCCCCCTCCGCCGGACCTATCAAGCCCTCCAGTGAGACCAGTCCGCCTGCGTGGCTGTCTTAGATGTAAGCCATAACGAAAAATGCTCCGTATCTTTCGATACGGAGCATTTCCTTTAAGCACTGCTTAAGTTTTCGGTCGGTTTCTGCCAAGACGCTCATGCGCGTTTGCAAATTCGTCCGCTGCGAGGGCAGAAAGGGTTGATAGCTCCAAGGCCAGGCAGAAACTGGCAATGACCTCGGCAAAGGCCGCCGATTTTCCTGCACCCGCACAGCCCATCAATCGTAAGCACTCATGTTGCTCTGGCAATCCAGTTCCTCCACCGACGGTGCCTATGAGCAAGCTAGGCAGGACCAACGAAGCATAAATGGAATCATCTTCGTTCAGCTCGACAAATAACTGGCCTATAGATGATTCATGGACACTGGCAATATCTTGACCAGTCGCCGTGAAGATCGCCGCCACCGCATTCGCCACATTAATGTTCATACCCACCATTCCTGCTGATAACGCGCCAGAAGCGAGTTGCCGGTATCCACGGACCAGTTGTTGCGGTGTGACCCTGAGAACCCGACGTACCATTGATGCAGGTAACAGACAGTCTGCAACTACACGACTGCCACGACCACGAATGTAGGACTGATAGGTTACCTTCTTGTCGCTCGAGAGATTCGCTTCAAGTACATATGACGTTGGGCGGATACCATGTTTTTCGGCAATCTCTTTTTGTAACCACTGCACGGCGTTCCAAGTGCAAGTGGTGGTCATGTTCTGACCTGCGGCATCGCCGGTTTCGTAGATAAACTGTACGTGCACAGACCTCCCACTCACCTGCGGTTCAATGCTGCATAATACGGCGTGTCGCGAAGAGCTTTCCGCTTGGGCTTTCAACTCAGCAAAACTCTCGTTGACGATGCGCACGAACAACAATGCCTCTGTCATCGTCTTGAATTCGAACAGCGGTGCTCGGATCATCCGCTTTCCAAGGAAGGCCGCGTTGACGCCACCGGCCATAGAGATGACCTTCGCACCTCGAGCAATAGAGGCGATCAACGCTCCCTCAGAAGTCGCGAGTGGTGCATAGTAATGGCCGTTTGCGTTCTGGCCGTTAACTATCAACGGACCGGCCACGCCAAGCGGAATTTCGACCGACCCCACCAAGGACTCACAGTTGTTGCGGAGTTGATCGGCGCTGAACCTCATCTTTGCTACTTCGCTCAATTCGGTCCCTGTTTTCTTGAATAAGTACTCGATTCGTCGCTGTCTGGCCTCCTCCGTATAAAGACCACCACCAGGTACTCGATCAATACTTTTGCCACCAGGTACTCGCTCGATACCTTTGATTGTCGCGCTGTTGATTCTGGACTCCTCGAAATACTCTTCCGACGACATATTCAGTCTCCATATTCAATTAAGCACATTTAATAAGGCCAAATCGTCCGACAATGGTTCGCTTGGAGTCAAAGCTGTTGGTTCGACCGAGGGTGAGTAAAAAAGCACTTTCCCGTAGTTCAGAATTACAGTGATCCGTTGAAGCGCCAGAGTCGCCTGAATGAGAGGGAAGCGAAGCTTGCACAGTCGAGACGGGCTAGCGTTCTGGCGGATGGATCATGGCAAAGAAAGCTTTAATTGGATTCATAATGGATGGGCTTGCCTGTCTAAGATAAAAACTGCGTGGCGTCTGGTGGGCAAACGGTTCCATAGACTCGATCGATATTGGCATTTAAAAATCATCCAGACACAGTCTAAGTCTTCAGTTGCTTACACGAGCCCCATTGCACAGTCGCAGGATGCTTTCATCTACCCGCCTCCCACGACGTGATGACCGACAAAACATAGCCAGTCTTCGAAGATTTTAATTTAGAGACCGTACCCTAAAACTCGCTGTTCGCAGGTTCGCTGTGCTGCGGTGATCTCGGACGAATACGGCCCAGTGGAACCCAATCGATATCGATCACTACAAAACTCTTACCCGAAGAAAATCATAGCGTCTGCAAAGCTGTCGCTCCCTCTTCGGGGCTGGACAGGTATTCGGACGCAGCAACTCGATGGTAAAAAAATGTCATAAGTGGAGTGAGCTGATGTAACTGGACTAATGAATTTTTTAGCTGTAATTATGGCAAGGGGCAAGATATCAACCTTGGTCCTTTCATTTTTTTAGCACGGTGACTTACTTGATTTCTATAAGCTCCTCGTATCGTCAGTCGCCCCCCCTCCCCTCTTCCCCTGCGACTTCAAATGCCGTTCAAACAGGAAGGCAGGTCTCTCACGCCACCCCGTCAGATTCGGAGTATTCGATACCCACTCCCCGATTGGGTTTACCCTCGAAAATAAAAGTAGGCGGCCTGAGTTTTGGGATAGGTGTCTTGAAAACCCGGTTAAGCTCTGATAGACGCAGGGTGCTGAATGCTGCACTGAACAATATAGTTTCTGGCCAGAAACCTGAACTGGACCAGGATCGCAGGTTTTTCTACCATGCTGATTACGATTACCCGAAGAACAATAAAATTAGCCTGAGAGTGAGCGGCGAGGTCGATCATCAGAATAATCTACGCTCGCTAAGCGCATCACCTATAGATCTGGACACCGCGCTCGCGGCCAAGCGGGAGCGGTTCACCCTCGATTCGGCGCAATTCGCCCCTAACATACCCCTCAGCGGCCACCGCGCCTTGCCAAACAAGCCTTCGGTTATTCGTTCCGCCATATTGACCCAGGCCATTGACGCAGTGCGAGACAAGACCGGCATTAGCCCCGGTCATCTAGAAAAACTGCACGATATTGCATGCAGGGAGGACTGCCTGATCCTATTTCGCCCTGTGGATCCGCACAACGCACCTCTTATAAACGACAACTACCCAACCAAAGGCCTAGAGATCAAAGGCAAAAGTGCCAATTGGGGCCCGCAGTATGGCTTCATTTGCCTTGATCAAAGCTTGAGCAAGCTGCAGGCTCAGCCCGACAAGGCAATTGCTGCCTCTTCTAAGACTCAGGCCAGCTGCACTGAAGAGAATGGTCCACAAGCTATACCTCTGGTCCTGACCCATGAACGCTTGCTCTATCTACAAAGTGCGGGATTGCTACACATGGCCCCCAATGATGGGGGTTATATTCTTGATGCCGAAGCGCCCGACGGCAGCTACCAGACTTTCGCCGCCCTTGCCGGGGCCAACGACAAAGGCTATTTAATTCAAAACGGCGACGTACCAATTCAAGTATTAGCCCCACGCCTCGCCACTTATGGCTCTCACCATGTTCAGAAGGCATATGTCGCCGATTTCGATTTATTGGCGGTAATGCCAAATATGAAGAATTTCGGCGGCCACGACCAGCGCAAGGATGTAGTAATGGACGCTCGAGGCCCTCTAAACTTTTTCCAGTCAGAGCAATATTTCTTGGCTAGCGGCCAATCCTTGCAGGCCAGCCACCGACACCCAGTCGCTGCTAGCACCGAGAGGATGATCAATCGCATCACCGAACGTGAACAGCGGATCGCCGATACTATCAACCATGAACTGCGCCCTGAATTCAACTCCACCGAACTAAGCGGCTACGCAGATGCCTGGAAGCTGGTGCATCACGGTTCCGACGAAGGAAACGTGGCCACTGAACCAGAAACAAACCTGCCGGCAACGGTCATCTGTCCCGTGCTACATGACCTCGATCCGGTGCTGGTCCTTGACAGTGAACAAGCGTTACGGCAACTGATCAGCGTCGCAAGCAGGCATGGCTACCGGCTTGCAGGTAATCCCGGTTGGACACCTGACTTGAAAAAAGACACCCTCTTCAGCCAGCGCCTGGACATGTGGGAATCTCTTGCTCGCCGCGATAGTCTTTTTTAAAGCGGCTCGCCCATCACGGCCAGGTACCATGTCGGCCACCATTCCCCCTACCCTCAGCAGCAAAGGGCCAATCAGATGATGCGCGGCTCTGATAGCAATAGCGCCACACCCAAATCAGCATGTGCAGTCAGGTCGAACTAAGCGATCAGGCGACCAAATAGCATTTACCTTGCACTGCAAACGCAGCAATCTTTGAGCTGCCAGGTCATTAATGATTTGGGTCTGCCAACCCTGAAAACGTCAGTCGATATGCGAATCGGAACTCATACACTGTGACAGCCCACTAACCTCGGTTGCCATTGGGATCTCGATGATGTGGGCATCGATAATTGATCTGGGCGTAGTGCCAGCATCGGTTGGGTGCTATCCAAAGTCGGGATTCGGTTTTTCCGTCAACCGACAACACTAAGGCATTATCCGGCGGGTTCAGAAAGAGCCCAACTACTTCCGACTACCTTGTCGGCGAAATGAAGATCGCTGCTGATTTTGAAGGTCTCCAGGCGATGGGGTTGAGGTCGGAAGCGGAACAGACCTGCCGGACCCGCCACGTAGTGACCCGCGCATACCTTCCACGCATTCGGACGGCGATGATTGGAAAATTGAAACGTTCAAACTCGGATCATTCAAGATGAAAGTCTACTTCTTTGTCAGCGTATCCTTGGCGCTAATGGGTACGGTGATATATGTATTATTCGAATGGGAAGCCGCCAAAAATCGAAAGCAGCATGCATTGTGCGAAGTAGCGCAACAGTATATGGAAGGCCTGGATGCTCAAGCGTGGTCTTCGACTACCGGGCTTTCCCTCTACGCGTACAACGAGCATAAAGAGGCTGGATTGCTCACGCCTAAAAGGATAGTTATCGTTACCGCTGGAAGCATTAGAGGCGCGGGTACTGAAGCTGTCATACCTGACTATGTGGAGCAGTTCAGTGGTTCCGATATTGACAACCAGCTCATTCGTGCGGCTGCTGGACAGTGGATACCCGATGAAATCAAACAGGAAATCAAGCGCGCCATAAAGTCGCTGAGCGCTGCTTGCAACAGGTATTGATTACGTTAAGGTGCTGATACGGAATCGGGTGAGACTTGAGGGTAGTAGCTCTCCCAGTCTGCGTCACGGGCTCGCTGTATCTTTGTTCAAAACATCCTCTCCTTTGCCGTTCCAAACTAGCGAGTCGGCTGTGCATTTCGCAGCGCCAGGAACGTAGTGATCGAACTTTCCAGCTCACGCACTGAGCTGAAGCGGCCCTCACGTAGGTACACCGCTGATGTCGCGCAAGAAGCGTTCAACCATGGTAAGCGGCTGGCTAGTCATCTAGCCGACTAGCCGGTCAAGAGCGATAAGGGCAATAGCGTCCACGATTTTTAAGCGGACGCAATCACCCTTAACGTTAGGATCCCCATTCGCCAACGACTTGCCCCCACAGATCAGGCAAAGCCTGAGACATCGGTCAGCATCGAGATACCGTACGAGCAAGGGGCCCTGACCCTGACATGGCCAGCGGCCGACCCGTCAGGGTGTGCCCGGTTTGTTCGCGGACTGACACGATGTCTCGAAGAAAGGTCGCGCAGGCAGCCGCGCTTTCCCTCGGTCGGTTCACTTTGACGGTGCCGCGTGCGTATGGGATTTCAAGGCAGATCATGGCTGGGGTGATATCTGATCGTGACGCCGACGACGGTAATGCGTAAGGGGCCGGGGAACACACCTTCCGAGCCCGAGCAATAAGGGCGATTGTGTCCGCGTATTTTTAAGCGGACGCAATTACCCTTAATGCCAGGATCGCCATGCGCCAACGTAAGTCATACCCGAAATCCTTCAAGACCCAAGTCGTTCAAGAGTGCGAGCAGCACGGTGTTTCCGTGGCAGCTATTGCGATGAGTCACGGGATTAATGCCAATGTCGTTCGCCGGTGGTTACCGCTTTACCGTGATCAGCAGGCAGTCGCGGTGCCAGCTTTCATTCCTTTGAAAGTCGCGCCGGTTGAACCAAAACATAAGACCGAAGCATCGGTGATCATTGAGCTGCCGCTTGGCGAGCAATCGCTCATCGTGAAATGGCCAACTTCCGACCCTGACGGATGCGCCCGCTTTGTCCGAGGGCTTGTCCTTTGATCCGCATCGATTCCATCTGGCTCGCCACCGAGCCGATGGACATGCGCGCCGGTACCGAGACGGCATTGGCCAGGGTGATCGCGGTGTTTGGTGCGGCGAAGCCGCACTGCGCTTATCTGTTCGCCAACCGCCGCGCCACGCGCATGAAAGTTCTGGTGCATGACGGCTTCGGGATCTGGCTGGCGGCTCGCCGTTTGAACCAAGGCAAGTTCCATTGGCCAGGCATTCGCCAAGGCTCTGAAATGGAGTTGGATACCGAACAACTCCAGGTTCTGGTGTTGGGTCTGCCATGGCAACGCGCCGGCTCCGGCGGTGCGATCACACTGGTTTAACGGCTGCCATTAGCCTATCAGTCTATCGCCGCGAACCGCTTGCTCTGGCAAAATCGGCGCCATGATTTCGATCCCCAATCTCGACCATCTTACCCCTGAACAACTGCGCGCTTTGGCTGCGCAGTTGTTACAGCGTGTCGAGACGCTCGACCATCAAGTCGACACTTTGGGTAAGACAGTCGAGACGATGGGCAAGAAGATCAACCGCGATCAAACGGTTATCGAGAAGCTCACCCACGAGATCGCCCAACTCAAGCGTTTGAAGTTTGCCAAGCGTAGCGAGCAGATGAATCCTGAGCAGGCCAGCTTGCTCTATGACCTGATCGATACCGATATCGCGGCGATTGAAGCAGAGCTTCAAGCCTTGCAACCTGTTGCGTTGCCCGCCGAGAAAAAGCAAAAGCCCAAACGCACTGCGTTGCCAGCAGCGTTTCCACGTACGTTGATCCATCACGAACCGGACAACACTCACTGCCCATGTGGCTGCGCACTCAAGCGTATCGGTGAAGACGTCAGCGAGAAGCTGGACTACACGCCCGGCGTGTTTACCGTTGAGCGCCATGTCCGTGGCAAGTGGGTCTGTGATGACTGCGAAACGCTGATCCAGGCGCCGGTTCCGGCGCAGGTCATCGATAAGGGAATCCCGACTGCCGGTTACTTGCCCACGTCATGATCGCGAAGTTTGCTGACCATCTGCCTCTTTACCGTCAGGAATCGATTTTCGGTCGTGCCGGCCTGGCGATTCCACGTTCAACTTTGGCTCAATGGGTGGGTGTGACTGGGGTGCAGCTGCAACCTCTGGTCGATGCACTGCGCGACGTAGTGCTTGGGCAGCAGGTTATTCATGCCGATGAAACACCCGTGCAGATGCTCGTGCCGGGCTCAAAGAAAACCCATCGCTCTTATGTTTGGGCTTACGCCACCAGCCAATTCTGCGAAACAGCGGCAGTCGTTTACGACTTCAGCCCCAGCCGAGCCGGTGAGCATGCTCGCAACTTCCTGCAAGACTGGAAGGGCAAGCTGGTCTGTGACGATTTTGGCGGCTACAAGGCCAGCTTCGCACTCGGCGTGACCGAGATCGGATGCATGGCCCATGTGCGACGCAAGTTCTTCGAACTGCACGCGACCAACAAGAGCATGCTCGCCGAACAGGCCCTGCGCTACATCCAGTGGCTGTACGAAATCGAGCGTGAAGTGCGCGACCTGGAGCCGGATTTACGGCGCCGAATACGGCAAGAAAAAGCCGTACCGGTGATGGATATGCTGCATGCGTGGATGATGGCCCAGCGCGATCTCGTGCCTGAAGGTTCAGCCATCAGCAGAGCGCTGGATTACAGCCTTAAACGCTGGGCAGCGCTGTCGCGCTACCTCGATGACGGGGCCGTACCCATTGACAATAATTGGGCGGAGAACCAGATCCGGCCGTGGGCTCTTGGACGCAAGAACTGGCTCTTTGCAGGATCGTTGCGCAGCGGCAAACGGGCGGCGGCGATTATGAGTTTGATCCAGTCTGCGCGGCTGAATGGCCATGATCCGTACGCGTATCTAAAAGATGTCATCACGCGCCTGCCGACGCAGCGCGCGAGTGAAATCGATCAGTTGCTGCCGCATAGGTGGCAGCCGGTTTAATCACGCAAGGCGTGATGCCCGGACGCATACAAATAGTTAGCGCGTATGCTGGAATTGATTGCTTGCAAACGATGAAGACTGAGCGTTTGCAGAGGCTCATCTCCGGCTTGCTCGGCAATTTGAGCCAATAGCTTTTGCCTAAACATCACTATCTTTTGATCATCCAGATATTGGGCTTTTTCGCCGTTTTGGCCTTTTATCCGCACGATTAGATTTGCAGGCAACTCGACCTCTTTTATAGCGCACCCAAGACACAAGGTGGCAAAGTCAGCCAGACTTCGCACTTCCACTTCTTTCAGCTTGCCGCCATTTTCTGAACTCCCGGACAGCGGATGCTCGGTATTCTGATAGGAATATTGCTTGATCTTGGAAGAGTAGTGGATACGGTGCGTGGACAGATTGTTTATTTTCTCGAAGCCAAAAACCAATGGGACGATGCCTCCCTTGTTCAGCAAGCCCAGATAAGGGGCTTTGCCATCCTCTAGAGAGCGCTGCAACTCACTTGCCGCCTGATGATAAAAGCGGTTCAGGTCTTCAACTCGCAGCTCGTTTACCTGCCCGCCAGATTTCAAAGCAAGAGATCCAGGCAGTTTCAGGGAGTCCAGATGCTCATCCAGAGGGGCGCCGATGAATTTCCGACCCCCAATATTTTTGATGTAACTGGCATGCAGTAAACGCTGTAGCCATGCTGCACCTTCGATCTGCGGTTGCTTTGGGTTGGCGACTTCGATCGATGGCGAAGCAGTGGAGGTCGAGAGTGTTTTTCCGTTGTCCAGCGCATGCAGGATGACTTGCGCCATGCGGTGTTGTAGCGCTCGCGAGTAAGCGTTACTGGGATGAAGACCTTCGCCAGCAGAATAGTCTCGAGGCTTCCTGCGCAAGTCAGGCCGAGTGGTCTGATCGGTCGTACTCTCAGGGGTGCGGTCAGAGAAAAATACTTTGCCCTCGAGGGATTGGGTTCCGCCCTTGGGATCGTTGACGCCACCCTTGAGAGCCCCTGATTGCAGGATTTCAAGCCCCCACGCCGTTCCATGCAGCGCCTCCGGTTTGGTATAGCCCAAGGGCGCTGTCGGGTTGAGTGATTGCAGTAAAGCCATGTGTAGACTGGAGCGACTGCGCTCGTCAATATCGCGCATGTTCTCGAGCGCGTCCAAGGGGGAGCGGCCTTCTACATTTAAAGTATTGGCGCGCAAACCTTCATTGCGTAGACGCGCCACAGCCTCGCTGTCTCGTTTGACTACCGCCGCGTGCAGCGACGTACTGGAGGTTTCAATACCTGGCGAAGGGATAGGCGGGACGGAAGACTGGGAAGACCGGATGGGCGTCATGAGTGGGTCTCATAGCTGAAAAACGTGAGTGGCATTAGCGCCCGTAGTGGTTCCATGGCGGGTGGATGTCCACGGGAGGGAAGCAAATCGCCGGGATGCCCCTGCCCCCATGGAACCTGTAGGCATGATCGGTAGGCTTATCCGAAGGACGTGCTAACTCGTCAACGCAAGGTTTGTTCCCCGTTCGCTTACTCGCTTCCTACGATTTCTCGCAGCAAAACGAGCAAACTCAATTAGTCGTGTCTTCGAAGCGTTGAGCGATAAACCGAACCTGGCTAGCCGTTCCCGCAATTGCACCAGGAACTGCTGTGATTGCGTCTTGAAACCCACCACGCTGTCGTCCGCGTAACGCACGATAATTACATCGCCACGGGCATACCGCTGTCGCCACTGCCTTGCCCATAAGTCCAGCACGTAGTGAAGGTAGATATTCGCCCGCAATGGCGATATCACCGCACCTTGGGGAGTTCCCTTGGTCGCAGCCACCCTACGGCCATCCTCCATAACGCCCGCTTGAAGCCATTTGCAGATAAGTCCGAGCAGGCGTCGGTCTGCATTCCGGTGTCCCAGAAACATCAGCATCCATTCATGGTCGATCTCATCAAAGAACGACGTGATATCCGCATCCAATATCCAGTTCACCTTCTGGCCCTTCAGCGCGACCGTCAACACGTTTAGCGCATCGTGCTGGCTGCGCCCCGGTCGAAACCCGTACGAGAAGCCCAGGAAGTCCTCTTTATAGATCGCATTCAGAACGGTAACGACCGCCTGCTGTACGATCATATCCTCCAGAGAGGCAATGCCCAGCAGACGCTGCCTGCCGTCGGCTTTGGGGATATAGACCCGCCGCGACGGCGTTGCCCGATAGGCTCCACTGTGGAGCCTTGCGTGCAAATCGGTCACCCGCTGGAGAAGACCTTCCTCATATTCTCGCCACGACATGCCGTCCACGCCCACCGCTGCATCGCGGCGCAGGGCATAGAAGCTCTGCGCCAATAACCGCGGTGTGATGTGCCGTGAACTGCATACCCTTGTCCCTTCAGGCTGCTTCACGTACACCTTCAAGTCCCACCGACGCACAACTGATCCGGCTCAGTGTCCGGGGCGCGGGGGGCTGTCGGTGTTTCCCTTGGCTACGTCCCTTTCCTCCACTATCTCCGCAGGGCCAGGCCCTTTGTTCGATGGCTTCAGGTACTACGGACGTATCCGACTTCTCAGCGGCGTGGGCAGCAGGGTTACGGCTTTTGGCCTTTCCTGCTCCGCACCGGGCACCGCTGAGATCTCCCAGTTTCTGTGCGAAGGACTTCCCGACGTGCACAGGGCCTCCGACCGCGCTGGATCAGAGCATGACTGGCGTATGACGCCATGCTCCGTATTGCCTTCTGCTTCGCTTAACAGCATCGGCATGCCGGATTCCTGATTACGCGGCTCAATGGCTGGCCCATCGGTTTCCCCTGTCAACGCTTTACCCTGCACCTCGCGGTGCAGTATGCATGACTCGGGGTCTGGTTAATTCGCCATTTCTTACCAGTATCGAACTTTTATCGACGATCCTCCGCCAGCTTTAACTGGCGCACTAAGCGTCCGGAGAAAGTCACCCACCCGATCTCTGCAATAAGGGCGATGTTCTCCACTTAAAAATACGTGGACACCATCGCCCTTACCGTCAGGATTAAAAGCCAGTTAGCCGAACAGACACTTTACTCGATTGGCGGCTTGTACGAAGTTGAATGGCAAGCGCGGGACATGAGTGATGAAGACCGCTGGCGAATACGACAGGAAAAAGCAGCTCCGATAATCGCAACGCTGCATGACTAGATGTTGGCCCAGCTAGACCTCGTGTCCAAAGGATCGGTAACGGCCAAAGCTCTGGATTACAGCCTTAAACGCTGGATTGCGCTGACGCGCTACCTTGACGACGGGGCTTTGCCCATCGACAACAATCAAGTAGAGAACCAGATCCGGCCGTGGGCACGTAGACGCTCAAATTGTTTGTTTGCCGGATCGCTACGCAGCGGGCAGCGGGCAGCGGGCAGCGGCGATCATGAGTTCGATCCAGTCTGCGCGCATGAACGGGCATGATCCGTATGCTTATCGGAAGGAAGTGCTGACTCGTCTGCCGACGCAGCGGGCAAGTGAGATTACGCAGTTGCTGCCTGCCGCATAAGTGGACGCTCGTTTAACTACGCAAGGCGTGTTTGCCGGACGCTTACACTCTAGCTTGGTGTGGTACCTGCAAAATGCACCAAGGCGCTGAGCATGGTTCGCCAAGGCCGGGCTATGTGTTTAGCGCTTGGGGGGTTTTCTACCGCTGAAACCTCGAAGCTCTAATCCATATACATTATTGGCGACCGCTCGGAGCACCTCGGTGGCTTCCTGATTACGTATCGCGTCGTTAATAGCGTTTTCGAGTGGAATCGGTCTGGTAACTCCATCGTCACCCCTAAGCTGCATCCAGTCTTGCCCCTTACTTTCCAGGGCTCGCCAATATGTTATAAGCTGCGAGCGATACGCACCTTTCACAGTTATTGGCAGTGCGCTTTCCATCTGCTTATGTATTGGAGACTTTAGAAACTCTAATTCTCCTGCCGGAGTCACCGGATGAGCGTTAACAGCAGAGGGGGACGCCAAAGCTCCCGCCGTTGCAACCTGCGGGGTTTGAAAAAACGTACGCACTGAATGCCGATGATCTAGCGTTCGAGTGCTTTCGCGGCGTGACGAAGGCCCGCTTGAGCCCAAGGATGTGGGATAAGGTTCCACGCGGGCTGTAGGAGCGGCTTGATGCCGGATAGGACCAGGGGTGCCCGTACTGGCGGCCGTCGGGTCGTAATGCGAAGATGGCATGTATTGGGGAGCGAACGATCCGATTGAAGGCAGAGGGGGGCCCGAAAAATTCTGATTTTCACGAAATCTTGACGCTGCCAACTGGCCTCGCGAATGTTGTGCGTCTATGTGATTCGATACCAATGACGATTGTTGATGCACTGGAGGTGAAGTTTCGTCGTGCGCGGGGGCTGGAGGGCGACAAGACAGCTTGATAGATACAGGCGCGCTCAATGACGTGCCATCTAAATCTATTCCAATGATGTCATATTGAGAATGATCGTTTAACTGCGTTTTAATCGTTAGATCAGAACTGATTAAATTAGCAAAGTTCATGGGATTAGCATCAGCGGGCAGGTTAACTGATGCCTGATAGGTCGCTTCTATCTGATCGTTAGACTGAAGACGCAAAGCCCCGTCCTGTAGCGCATTGCATACTAACGATGCCACGCGTTGATGATCGACATTGGACTGGGTTGCGAGTTGATCTAGAGCTAATTGAGCGTTACGGCTAAGTTTGGCCGGTGGCAGCTTGGTAGGGTGAGAATGCTGGGCTCCTGAGCCAGGTAACGCCGATGGCTGACTGACATTGGTTGAAGTCGCGTAGTGTTGTGCTGGAATACCTGAATTAATAGGATTCATTGCAATATTAAACCCGGGGTTAGACGAAGAGATTGGCTTGCTCTAGTTGAGCAAACTTCGCCCTAGTAGGTGGTCAGGAGGGGGTTGGGGGTTCCCACGGCTGTGGGTATAGTCGCCGTGCTTCGCGCAACTCGCCCCATGGGCCTTAACCAGCGCTTAGGTCAGTCCGACCGCCTGGAAGCACTGTGACAACATCAGCGGCTCGCCCAGGACCGGTAAGCCGGGTGCTGAACCGGGCATAGTAGTTTTTCGTACTGACCGAAATCAGCTGCATGGCTCATGCCCGCCGCAAGCTTTTTGATCTGCACGTCGCGAATAAAAGCCAGTTGGCCGAACAGGCACTTCACTCGATTGGCGGCTTGTATGAAGTTGAACGGCAAGCGCGGGACATGAGTGAAGAAGAACGCTGGCGAATACGACAGAAAAAGCAGCTCCGATAATCGCAACGCTGCATGACTGGATGTTAGCCCAGCTAGATCTCGTGCCCAAAGGATCGGCAACGGCCAAAGCTCTGGATTACAGCCTTAAACGCTGGATAGCGCTGACGCGCTACCTTGACGACGGGGCTGTGTCCATCGACAACAATCAAGTAGAGAACAAGATCCGGCAGTGGGCGCTTGGACGCTCGAACTGGTTGTTTGCCGGATCGCTACGCAGCGGAAAGTGGGTAGCGACGATCATGAGTTTGATCAAATCTGCGCGCATGAACGGGCATGATCCGTAGGCTTATCTGAAGGACGTGCTGATTCATCTGCCGCCGCACCGGGCGAGTGAGATTACGCAGTCGCTGCCGCACAAGTGGGCGCCCGTTTAACAACAAGACGTGTGTGCCGGACGCTTACGTAGGAACGGCGTCGTGGCTGCATGAAATACCCGCTTAAAAGGCTAGAACTGGTGCCCACTCAAATTTAAGTGCACACCATGCCTTGGCAATGCGGGGCTGGGTAGATGACTTAGCCGGACGCATACCAACCATTTTCATCCACGAGCTGGAGGTCGGGGTGAAGTGCATGTGAAAGCGCTTGTGCTTCTCAAGCCATGCCTTCACTTTAGGGTGATTATGCGTGGCATAGTTGTCCACGATCAGATGCAGCTGAAGATGCTTGGGCGTTTCGCGATTGATCTTTTTGAGAAGTCCCAACCACTCCTGATGCCGGCGACTCGCGCCATGCTTCAGCATGCTCCAGCGAGGCTGGCCAATACGTGGTTGAACCACTTGCTCAAACACTCGGATTAGCGCCTCTGGTGGCAAGGAGGACTCGCCCGCGCCCGCGCCTTGGCATGTCGTTCAAACCGTCTAGTCGCAGCTCTTGAAAACGCTGACACAAGAGTGGCTGAGCGCAGCGAAAACCCAACCAAGCGGGCTATTGCAACCCGCGAACAACCTTGAGCGGCCAGCAGGATCACCGGGCGCGACGACCGTCACGTTGACTGATCACCTAAAACCCCGGTTACAGGAGTTCAAAAGCGGACACTTCCCTATCCCTATCCTCGAACTGGAACATCGACTTATTCAATAACACCCATGGGGATGTCCTCGCCCGTATTGCCCGTATTGCCTGTACTGGCGACCTGGTCCCCACCTGCTGCTTCGACATCCGGTCGACGGCGGCGACTTGTCATCTCGTTATAACGACGATTCAGATTTGCGCCCGTGACTCTTGCATAGTCAGCACCTTGAGCGGCCAGCCTAACCCCTTCTTCGATACCCGCCTTGCCTGCGTCAATACCCGCTTTACCCACTTTCATACCGACGTCGACACCCGCTTTACCTACTTTCATACCGACGTCGACACCCGCTTTACCTACTTTCATACCCACCTTCGCGACTGTGGCTGGCGCGCCCTTTACATCATTCTTGAGCAACTTCTCGGCCTTATCGACTACCGAGTCGGTTACGATGCTTAGCGCAGCCCAACCTACGAAAACGCCGGCGGACAAGACTGTATTGGTCGTTTGGCTAACGGCCTCCTTGGCTACCGGGTGCGATACAAGGCCCACAAGTGCTCCCTGAGACACACCGACAGCGGCGAATCCAGCGGACAATCCAATTCCGTTTTGAGCAAGAGCGGAAGGCGTAGCGAGATTTCTAATTGCGCTTAAACCGTCGGTTAAAACGTCGACGGGCAGGCCTGCCACACGTTTCGCAGCATTGAACGCCAGGCTGGATACACTGGCGTCCTTGAGGGCCTTGTAAGCGTCAAGCCACTCGGTTTCATCGGCCATATCTTCTTTTGGTTGAGTATCCTTGCGACCAAACAGAAAGGCCGCCCCTCTAAGCGAATCTCGCTGTTCCGTTGTGTGCACTTGGTTGCCATAGACCGCGCCGGCCGCCATCCCTCCCAACGCGGCGACACTGATGTCCACCGCGCCTTTGGCCAATGGCGCGGTGACCTCCATGATCGTGCCCAGGCCGATACGGGCCGCATTGCGCACCGAGTAGCCCTGAATGGCTATGCCGTGGTCCAGGATCTTTTGCTTCTTCCCGGGATCATTGTTCTCGAGCGAATGCGTCATGGCGTCATGCAACTGGGCCGGCGACGCTTTGAGGTAATGGGCATTGCCCGTCACCTGGTTCATCACGCCGGTCCCAACGGTATCCATGACCCCGACAACTGCCCCCGAGATAAAGGGTGCCAGAGGTTGCAGGGCGGTGGGTAGCCACTTGCCTTCATTGATGTGCGGTTTCATGTATTGCAGTACCGACGCCGCCGCAAAGGGCATGCTACGAAAAGCGCTCGAAGCGGTGGTCGAGACCCGGTCCAATGTGCCCGCCTTGCTCAGCATGGCCCTGATGTCGGCGGGGGTTTCGCCCATCTCCTGCAGTTTTGCAGCACGGCTATCGATCAGGCTGTCGATTTGCGCGTTGTGCTTCTCAACGCCTTTGTTGAGTTCGGTGATGCGCTGAAACTCTGCTGGTGTTGCGGGGGATCCAAGGGGGGCGTGAGGGGTGAGCAACTGTCTATGACTATCAAACACCTCTTTCATGACGACCTTGATGTCCGCAAGTTGACTGGTCGCCTGTACCTGTCCAACCGATGTGGCCGAAGAAGTCCCATGGAGACGGCCCGCGGCGGAGGTTTCAGCGGTTGAAGGAGAATCCTCTTGCCCCTGGAGGCGCAGCAAAGAGGGGTTCGGTTGAATGGTCATAGACATAAGAAATCCCTTTTTAAATAGTAAAAATGGATGGGCACCGGCGCCCCTCAGGCAACGACAGCAAACAGAAAGTTTTCGTGTTTTGCCGCCAAGGTGGATGCTCGAAGTGATCGCTTTCCGTGAATGACGGATGCAACTGTGTGGTCCCAAGCGAAGGTCGGTTCCCTGAGTGGAGAGTGCTTGGCTGTCGGGTGGAAAGGATCGGGAACCCATGGTTCGTTCACGACCACGCAGTCAACCGAATATGCCCCTAGAGCAGTTCACTCACACCCTTGGCGAGAGACAATAATAATGACCACGGACCGCTACCGATTACTAATCGACGAGATCTGCATCCTCAGCCTGATTCCTCATTCGCCGGATTTTCATGAAGCCGCGAATTTTACGGTCCACAAAGTCGACTTCAGCCTGCAGCATCGCACACTGGAACAAGGTGACCAGGTGGCCATCTATGCCGACATAGGTCCACTACCGTCGGGCAATCGTGACGCCGTGTTATTATCGTTACTGGAAATCAATTTTCACCTCTTCCACAGCGGCCAATCTCCGGTGTTCTCCTGCAATCACGAGACAAAACGGGTGTTGTTGATGGGATCGGTCGAACTGGCAGACGCCACTGCGCCGATACTGTTGCTGACGATGAAAGCCTTCGCACAACTGGCTGGCGAATGGCGCAGGAGCGCCTTTCAACAGGCGGCGTCGCAAGCGTCGTCGACACCGGTCAACCAGACACACCGAGACACGACACACTCAAGCGATGCCTCGCAGCGAACCAGGAGATTTCAATGATGACGCCGATCAGCTCGCGGCCACAAACATCCAATGCGTCTGACATCCAGAAAGTCGCGCGCTCCGGCGCGATTACAGACGCTGTTTCTCCTGCGACGAGCACGCCATCGCTTCAGGTTGAAGCTTCTCGCCAATCGGTCATCCCCCGCCCACCTCCCAATACACCGACGACCCACTCGGCTTACGCGCCTGCCTTCCCCGCACGTTTTGCAAAAGTACTGTCGCATCTGTCCCTCAAAGCACCTTCACTCCAGGCACTTGAGCTGAAACTCAGGCTTGCGCCAACGACTGATTGGGCACAAAGCGCGAAGCTTCAGAGCCAAGCATTCACCGAACACGTGCAACAACTGACCGAACATCTGGCATTGCTTCATCTTGAGCACGAAGAAGACGCCCTGGAAAACCGCCCCACCGATGCCGCTGGCATCCAGGCGCTGGCAGCCAGCCGGCGTAGCCTGGCCGAGTACGCCAACCAGAGCAGCACGGCAATCTCTGGCGCCCTGAACACCTTCATCGGCAACCTGGAGGAGAAGGTCAAAAAGCTGCAGCCCCCTGAAGGGGCAACGATTCAGGCAGCCATCAATACCTTGCAGGAGATCCTCAAAAAGTCGTCCAAATCGCTGGACGCTGTACTCAAACACACTGGCCTGAACACCACAATCGAGGATCTCAACACCGCTCACCAATCACTTGGCTTTTCCGGTTGGGCAGGCCCGATAGCCGCCGCGAGCATTCCTCAATTCATCGCTTCCATGACCCATTTGGGCTATGCGCGCTCCGCCATCGACCAAGCTGCGGACAGCCGTTACCCCGACGACGCTGCACTCCTCACGCGCTCGGCAATCGTCGGCACGGTCGCCGGAATTGCGCACGAAAGTGTTAACGCCGTGGTGAAGCCCGCGTTCCAGGCATTTTTTCAAGCCACTTCCCTTGCGGAGAAGGCAAACATAGTCGGGCTCAAACCCGTGGACGCGAACACCCTGATCCCCGACCCGCTACCGTTCAAAAAAGTAGACGGCCGTCTGGCGAGCAAAAATGAGGCTGAACTCACTCAAGAGCTCAGCTCGGTTAAGGAACAAAGGACCAGGCTCGCGGATAAAAAGGCACTCGGCACATCGACGCACGTTCTTGGGGAGATGGTCCCCTATACGTCATTCGGCGGTGCCCAGGCGGTGCGGCAACTTCTCAATGACCTGACCCGGATCAATGGCACGACCTTGACCGCCAGGGCACTGGCCTCCGGGGCAGCAGGTGCAATGTCGGCCGGCGCGCAGGCTGCTATCCAACTGGGCACCACCTTCACCGATAACAAGAACCGTACCTTCCCGGTGTATGCACCGGACCGCGCGCCGAAGAACTTTTCTAGTGAACTTGGCAAGGGGCTGGATCTGCGGGAAAGCAAGGTACGCACGGCGTTCTACAGCAAAAGTATTTCTGGCATACAGAGCGCTATCTTTAACGGAAGTTTGCCCTCCGTCGCCCAACCAACACCCACCGCTGCCGAACATGTTGCTCCATCTCCATTGACCCGTTCGCAGATTGTGAAAAATGCCTTGCTCGCCGCTGCCGGGTCGATCAGCTATTTGTCGACCCTCTATTCCAGTCAAGCCAGCGCCGGCGAGACCGCTGCACGCAAGGCAGCGCAACCTTCTGCCCCGCGGATATTCGATCGCACCGAAACCGCCAGGCGGAATGTCTTCGCCCCCGGTCGGCCGGATTTACCTCACATGTCCTCAAAGGCAGCCCTGGGTGGCGGGTTGCACGCATTGGAAAACGCGACTCACATGGGGCGAGGTGTGCTACAGATCGCACCGCAGGTCCTGGTGGACATTACCAAAGCGCTGGACGCAGGCGCAGTCAAGGGTGGCGAAGCCTACTCCAGAGCGACGACCTCGCGCACTCGGCCGTCGACGGTCGCAACTGACAAACCTGTCCCGATGCAGGTTCTGTCTTCGGCCATAGAGTCCGCGGGGATGGAAGACGAAACCCAAAGGCTCAGAGCAGCCGAAGAAGGCCAAGCTGGCCCCAGCGGTACGAATAGCAACCCATAGGTCATGAACGCTTGAACGTCCCCCCGTGCTGGGCCTGCCCCGGCCACAGGAGGATTGGGCTCACGCAAAAGGATCTATCTGACGCTTCAACTGCTCGCGTGCCCGTGACAGGCGCGAGCGCACCGTACCGATGGGCACGCCCAGTGACGTCGCCGTTTGCTGGTAATTCCCGTCCATTTCCAGAGCCACCTCGATCACCTGCTGCATATTCGAGGACAAGGAGCCTATAGCCTCGACGGCCCGCACCAACTGCCGGTGGTCGTCGACCTGATGACCAATGTCGCCTTCACCCTGGCTGCTGATATCGGAGTGTATGTGGTCGTCCCAGCTTTCCTGATAGGGCTGGCGGTACATACGTCGAAAGTAACTACGGATAAGGTTCAGTGCGATACCGCACAACCAGGTCTGCGGCTTACTGGCGTGTTGGAACTTGTGCTCGCAGCGCAGCGCTTCAAGGAAAGTGCCTTGCAGGATATCGTCAACATCGTTCGGGTTCATCACGCGCTTGGAAATAAACGCTCGCAGCATCTGCATCTGGTCACTCGTGAGTTGACGAATGCCGGCTGGCGGCGTGGGGGTGGATGTCGAGTCGTTGGGGAACATGGGGGCTTACTCTTACTTAGAAGTGTGCAAGTCCCATAGCGATATGTATGCCAGCTAAAAAAAACCGTAATTTATTGATTTTAAAAGATTAAAAAAACCCCAAACCACCCTTCTGTGCAAGAACTTGCATAAAGCACTCCACGGCACGACGGCGATTGGCACAAATACCAAGACCGTCAGAGGCATGGAACCAGAACACCACCGTGGCCCACCCAGAGCACATGACAATGCTCAGAACCGCCTTATGAAAATCGCCGCCCCCACCTCGGTTTATCCGCTGCAAATGCCCGTGGTCGCGCCGACGAAGACCGCACTTGCCCCCTTGCAAACACCCACACTTACGCCCTCCCCTGCTGGTGGGACTACGGCTCAACAGGTAGCGCGATTCGCCACGGCGCTGGTTCAGCAAAGCAAGACCTTGAGCCAACGCGATCTGCTCGCCAGCAGCAATTTGTTGCAATCGCATGCGGTCAAATTGAGTGAGCTGTACCAACAGCTGACGGGTGCACACGAACAAAGCCTCGCCGGCGCAGCACGAGCGCTGCGCAAACAATTGCAAAGCCAGATTCCGAGCCTGGCAATGGTGATGGCCTTCGCCGGCGATGACGCCGCCAAAGCCCATGTAATGTTGCAGGCTGCAGCCAAACAGGCGCGAAACGAAGGTGCGACGGGGGAGCACGTGACGCTTGCGCAGCAGTTGAACCTGCTGCGCGCAAAGTTCGGCAGGCACAGCCGCGCCGGTATCAACAGCGCCAAAGCCTTCGCCCGTTCGAACCTGAATACGCGTCGCCGAGGCACCCTGCGCTCGCTCTACAGCAGCGCGGTGGCGGGTCAACAAAACATTGTCGGGTTGATCGATGCGCTGATGAGCGAGCAAGAAGAACCTGGCCAGTTCGAACTGACGTTGCGCGACATGCGCAGCGCCATCGCCGATGACCTGGCCGCACTGACGCCGTCGGCCTCGCAGCAACAACTGCGCACGCTCATGCACGGCCTCAACACCGCACGGCATGTCGCCACCTTGCTGCATGGCTGCGAGCATTTATTGGGACGCATGCGCCGCAAGAATCCCGAGTTGAATGTCAACCCGCCGGCGTTCCTCAAGCAGCTGCTGGCGCTATCCGGCAAGGGCATGAGCCTGAACGAAACACTGCAATTGAGCCAACACATCGGCGGTAAACAACTCAAGCATCAGCTCGCGTTTCTCAACGGTCTGCGGCCAATGCTGCAGCAACTGCCGATGCTGCTCTGGCGTGACATCAAAAGCCGACAGAACGCCCTGAGCAACCTGCTCATGCTTATGGCCCAACTCACGCAGCAGGAACAGAACCAGAGGGGCATTGCCTGATGGACAAAATCATCAATCTGCTGAATCAGCTCGCCCTGGCCGCCATGCGTCGCTCGGAAGTAGTGGGCGCGTTTGTGGTAATCGCCATCGTGTTCATGATGATCACCCCGCTGCCCACATGGCTGGTGGATGTACTGATCGCCATCAACATCTGCATCTCTTGCCTGCTGATCATGCTGGCCATGCACCTTCCCCGACCGCTGGCTTTCTCCACCTTTCCGGCGGTGCTGCTGCTGACCACCATGTTCCGCCTGGCATTGTCGATCTCCACCACGCGTCTGATCTTGCTCGACCAGGACGCCGGACACATCGTCGAAGCCTTCGGGCAGTTCGTGGTTGGCGGCAATCTGGCGGTGGGTCTGGTGATCTTTCTGATCCTCACCGTGGTGAACTTTATGGTCATCACCAAAGGTTCGGAGCGCGTGGCCGAGGTGGGTGCACGTTTTACCCTGGACGCCATGCCCGGCAAGCAGATGTCCATCGACAGCGACCTGCGTGCCAACCTGATCACGGTCAACGAAGCCCGTACACGACGGGCTGAACTGGGCAAGGAAAGTCAGCTGTTCGGCGCCATGGATGGTGCCATGAAATTCGTCAACGGCGACGCCATCGCCAGCCTGATCATCGTTGCTATCAACATGATCGGCGGTATCGCCATCGGCGTAATGCAGCACGGCATGACCGGTGGTGACGCCCTGCAGCTGTACACGGTACTGACCATTGGCGACGGCCTCATTGCCCAGATTCCCGCACTGCTGATTTCAGTGACCTGCGGCATGATCATCACCCGCGTGCCCAGCGGCGATCCCGTGCAAGCCAACATCGGCCGGGAGATCGCTGAGCAAATCACCAGCCAACCCAAAGCCTGGATCATGGCAGCGATGGCCATGCTCGGTTTCGCTGCGCTACCGGGCATGCCCACGGCGGTGTTCCTGGTGATTGCGTTCATTTGCGGCTTTGGCGGCCTGCTGCAACTGCAACGCGCCAAGCCTAAGACGGATCAGGAGCAGCCTGTCGCAGTCTCGCCGGAAATGAATGGTCGCGAAGATTTGCGCACCATCCTGCCGAGCCGCCAGTTCGTCCTACAGTTCCATCCCGGGCAGGACAACGATCAGGTGGAAGCGCTGGTCAGCGAAATACGCCAGCGACGCAACCGCCTGGTGGTGCATTTCGGTTTGACCCTGCCCTCCTTCATCATCGAGCGCGCCGCCGACCTGGAATATGACGAGTTCCGCTTCTCGGTCTACGAGGTTCCGCTGCTCAAGGCCACGTTCACTCAGACCCATGTTGCCGTCGACGTTCGGGCGCTGTCTGAATCAGCTGTACCCGGCAGCGCCGACCGCCAGGAAAGTCAGTGGGTTTGGATGCCCAGCGATTCCCCGCTCCTTCTGGAAAACGACATTGAGTCGGTTAGTGCCATGACCCTGATCATCGAGCGCATGGAGCGGGTACTGCAGGCCTGTGGCCCGCAGTTCATTGGCCTGCAGGAAACCAAAGCGATTCTCGGCTGGCTGGAAACCGAGCAACCGGAACTTGCCCAGGAAATGCAGCGTGTGCTGCCCCTGGCGCGCTTCTCCGCGGTACTTCAACGCCTGGCCTCCGAATGCATACCGCTGCGAGCCGTCCGCGTGATTGCCGAATGCCTGATCGAGCACGGTCAGCATGAGCGGGAAATCACCGTTCTGACCGACTACGTGCGCATCGCCCTCAAGTCTCAGATCTTTCATCAATACTGCGGCCCCGAGGGCTTACTGGTGTGGCTGCTGACGCCGGAAAGCGAAGGCATTCTGCGCGACGGTCTGCGTCAGACGCAGAGCGAGACTTTCTTCGCACTGGAGCACGGAACCAGCCAGCTACTGATGGAGCAACTGTACATAGCCTTCCCCCTGCGCTCGTTGGACAAGGCCGTGCTACTCGTCGCCCAGGACCTGCGCAGCCCGCTGAGGACATTGTTGCAGGAAGAATTCCACCATGTCCCCGTGCTGTCATTCGCCGAGGTAAGCAACACCGCCCAGGTCAAGGTCATGGGTCGTTTTGATCTGGATGACGACGAGCAACCCTTTGATAACGAGTACGCCGCTTGATTCACCTGGAGAAGACCGGATGTTTGAATTACGGGTATTGAGCGGACTGCATCAGGGGGCTGCGTTGCCACTGATTGGCGAGCAATGGCTGATCGGTGCCGATGCGGCACAGGATCTGGCGCTGTTTGACCCCGGCATGGCGAGCCTGCACTGCCGCCTGCAGCGGGTCGGTGACGACTGGACCCTGAGCGCAGAGGACGGCGTTGTATGCGACGAGCAAGGGCATGCGCACCCGGTGACGGTGTTGACACTCAACCGTAATTTCACGTTGGGCTCGGTATGGCTGTGCTTGGCCGCGGCCGAGGATGCCTGGCCAGCAGTACCCGCACCCACCGCCGCCAACACGCAGACCGATACCCCGGCACAGCCGTCGTCCGGCACCTTGCCGCGTGAGAAGATCGCCATCCGCTCACGGGTTTTCAATCGCGTCAGCGGGGTGATCATGGGCCTGCTGATCGGCATTGTCGGCAGCGCCTGGACCTTGACTCGCACGCCTTCCTCAACGCTCGAACCGGTTGCAATTTCAGACGCCACCAAAACGGTCTTCTCCGGCAAGCGCATTTCTCTGGTAGACGCCGAGGATGCGCGGCGCCAGCTCAGCACCATGCTCAGCGAGCGCATGCTCAATGACATCAGCGTGCAACAGACGCCTGAAGGCATGACGATCAGCGGCAACCTCAAGGCAGAATCGCTGGAGGTGTACCAGCGGATGCTCCAACGCTTCAAGGATCGCTACGATTCCCCCGTGCCATTGATCGATAACGTTGCCACCTCCAGCACTGGCCTGCCGTTCGTGATCGTGCAGATCATATCGGGCCCGCGCGCGCATC
The DNA here is from genome assembly GCF_050435365.1 of Pseudomonas sp. BT76 TE3572. Taxonomy (NCBI): domain Bacteria; kingdom Pseudomonadati; phylum Pseudomonadota; class Gammaproteobacteria; order Pseudomonadales; family Pseudomonadaceae; genus Pseudomonas; species Pseudomonas sp. BT76 TE3572. The sequence continues at coordinate 6,033,471 of NZ_JBNDKE010000001.1, read as the reverse complement.
TGGTGACCGCCGATGGCCACCGGTTGTACATCGGTGACGAGTTGCAAGGGTTGCGCCTGACGCGCATCGATGATCAGCGCGTCGAGTTCGATGGCGACCGTCATTATGAGTTGCGCTGGTGAACGCGGCATTGGCGCAATGGAAAGCCGGGCATGTCGCCAGGCTGGAAAATTTTTCTGCGGCGACCATCAGCGGCCGGGTCAGCGCCGTCAGCGGCATTTTGCTGGAGTGCCAGATTCCCGCGGCGAGAATCGGTGACCTGTGCGAAGTGAGCAAGGCCGACGGCAGTGTGATGCTGGCCGAGATCGTCGGTTTCACCACGCAATGCACGTTGCTCAGCGCCCTAGGCACCCCGGACGGTATTCAAGTGGGCGCCCACATCCGCCCGTTGGGCATCGCCCATCGCATCGGCGTGGACGATAGTCTGCTGGGCAGCGTACTCGATGGTTTCGGTCGTCCGCTCTCGGGTGACGCTACCGGCGCCTTTGCCGGCCTCCATGACCGTCGTGTCACCCGGCCGGTGATCGCCGATGCCCTGCCAGCCACAGAACGCCCACGCATCACTTGTGCGTTGCCCACCGGCATCAGGGCCATCGACAGCGCCATGCTCTTGGGCGAAGGCCAGCGTGTCGGGCTGTTTGCCGGTGCCGGCTGTGGCAAGACCACATTGATGGCCGAATTGGCCCGCAACATGGGGTGCGATGTCATCGTGTTCGGGCTGATCGGTGAACGAGGTCGTGAGCTGCGCGAGTTTCTCGATCATGAGCTGGACGAGACCCTGCGCCGACGTTCGGTGTTGATCTGCGCCACCTCCGACCGTTCAAGCATGGAGCGCGCCCGAGCCGCATTCACCGCTACCGCCATCGCCGAGGCCTTCCGGGCCAAAGGCCGCAAAGTGCTGCTGTTGATTGACTCCCTGACCCGCTTCGCCCGTGCGCAACGGGAAATCGGTATTGCTGCCGGCGAACCCCTGGGCCGCGGCGGCCTGCCGCCATCGGTGTACACTCTGCTGCCGCGCCTGGTAGAGCGCGCAGGCATGAGCGAAACCGGCTCGATCACAGCGCTGTACACCGTGTTGATCGAGCAGGACTCGATGAATGACCCGGTGGCAGATGAAGTGCGCTCGCTGTTGGACGGCCACATCGTGCTGTCGCGCAAACTGGCCGAACGCGGGCATTACCCCGCCATCGATGTGCAGGCCAGCATCAGCCGAGTCCTGGGCAACGTCAGCAGTCGCGAGCATCAGCGGGCCAACAACCGGTTGCGCCGCCTGATGGCGTCGTATCGCCAGGTTGAAATGCTGCTGCGCCTGGGCGAATACCACCCCGGCAGCGACCCGGTCACTGACTGCGCGGTTCAACTCAATGACGCCATCAACGCCTTTCTGCAACAAGACCTGCGCGAACCGGTGCCGTTACAAAACACCCTCGAAGCCCTCACGCACCTGACGTCGCAATTGCCGGAGTAGCCATGGATGAAGAACTGGAAATCGATCCGCAACACGCCGAGCTGGAAAGGTTGATCGGTGTACTGACACCCTTGCGCCAGCATCGTCAGGCCAGAGCCGAGCGCGCTCAGAGCCGGGCTCAGGCGGAACTGGCAACGATGCACGATCAATTGACCCAGGCCCAAGCAACGTTGGGCCAGGAACGAATCAATCAGCGCGAGCGCCGTCAAGGCCTAGCCGACATTCACCTGCAACAAACTCTGACAATGACTGAGGTCGATCGCTGGCACGACAAAGAGCGCCGGATGCTCGACCGTCTAGCCGAAGTCCGTCAGGAGGTCGATCAGCAATGCCTGCAAATTAATGCGCAACAGGCTCTGCTCGAACAAGCTCGCCAGAATGCCAAGGCACGCCAGCGCGCGGTGGAAAAACTGTCCTGTCTGAAAGAAGCCATCCATGAAGAAGGTTAAGCCGTCATGAGCGCACCCATCAAATCCACCCCGCCACCGACGCCGCAACCCAAACCTGCGCCGCGTGTCGCCCCGCCCGCCGACCGTCCGGGGCCCAGCGAATCACGCCCTGCCTCACCGTCGACGGCTAAGCGCGGGGAAACCGAGCGCGGTCGTGTTACGTGGCAGCATCAGGCAGCCGACACCCCGATGGCCGCCGACGGCTTGTTTTTTTCACAGCTGCTGATACCGCCGGTAAGCGAAGAGCCCAGCCATTCAGGATTCGCAGGGGGCAGCAATTTCAGCATGCCGTTGCCCGCCGAGGGTGTGCCCACACAATTGATCGACGAATTGGCCCAACAACTGCCTTCGCAGGCCGGGCAGCCCTTCAGCGTTACGCTTTTGATGCCCAATCTGGGCAAGGTGCACGTCAAGGCCAATAAGCGCGACAGCCATTGGGAGATTGAGTTGGGTTTCGCCCGCCCCGACGTATTGGCGCGCCTGCAATCTCGCCAGGACGCGTGCGAGGAAGCACTGAGTCAGGCGCTTGGGCATGACGTTCAGTTGTCACTGCATGACGACTTCTACTCATGAATCCGTTGTCCTTGCGTCGAATCGACCAACGGTTGGCCCAGGCCACACGCCAACTGGGTCAGGGCCTGACACTGGGCTTCAGCGCCCAGGGCCTGATGGGCGAGTTGACGCTGCGTCCGGTGACGTACGGCACTTTTGCGAGCAACGACGGGGTATGGCTGCGCAGTGCAATCGGGCTCTTGCGCCTGAGCGATGCCAGCGCGGTACTCAGTCTGCTGGGTGACGTGCCCGCGGTGCTGCAAGGCACCCACCAACCTTGGTATTGGCAATTTCTGAACCAACAACTGAGCGCTCCGATCGCCGCGCTGCTGGCGCCGATCCAACCCGTCGAAGAGGACAGTTGCAAGCTTGCCGCCGAGGTGCAATGCCGACTTCATGTGCGCCTGGGTACTGAGTCCGTCCACGCGCTACTTGCCACTGACCCAGACACCCTGCTTCGCCTATTGACCGGCGCGCCCTGGCAGGCACATCAATCGCCAATGGGTGATGACTGGCAAATCTCCCATCCACTAGTCATCGGCCAACTTTCCCTGACCCTGGAGCAGTTGGCGTCCTTGCGCCCGGGCGACGTGGTGTTGCCCGGCCACTGCCATTTCGACAGTGAGGGCAATGGCCGCCTGGACCTGGCGGGCCGAATCTGGGAGGCGGGCATAGAGGCCCATGCCCAACGACTTACTTTGCGACTGAGCCATGAGGAAGACTTTAAAAATGGGCGATGACGATCTGTATCAGGACAAGGTTGAGCTGTTATCCGAAGAAAGTGACGGAGAAGAATTGGAGTACGAGTACGACAAGGAACAGGACACCGCCGACCATGAGTCCGAGCTTCCGGAATCCGACACCCCTGCACCGGATCCGTTGGAGCAGTTGCCTATGGAGCTCACCCTGCGCTGTGGCAACCTGACCCTGACCCTGGGCCAATTGCGGTGCCTGGCTTCAGGCATGGTTCTGGAGGTGTCCGGTATCACACCGGGACATGCCACGTTGTGTCACGGCGAGCGAGTGGTCGCTGAGGGTGAGCTGGTGGATGTAGACGGGCGCCTCGGCCTGCAGATCACGCGGATGGCCTCCTGACATGGTCATGGAAGGCATTAACCCCGTTGTACTTGCGCTGTTTCTCGGCTCGTTGTCGCTGGTTCCATTTTTGCTGATCGTCTGCACCGCGTTCTTGAAAATATCCATGACCTTGCTGATCACCCGCAATGCCATCGGTGTGCAGCAAGTGCCGCCGAACATGGCCCTGTACGGTATCGCCCTGGCGGCGACGATGTTCGTTATGGCGCCGGTTGCCCATGAGATACAGCAACGCGTGCACGACCGTCCGCTGGAGCTGGGCAGCACTGAAAAACTCCAGGCCAGCGCCGACACGGTTATCGCACCGCTGCAGCGTTTCATGAGCCGCAACACTGACCCAGAGGTGATCGCTCATTTGCTCGACAACACCCGGCGCATGTGGCCCAAGGAAATGGCCGACAAGGCGACCAAGGACGACTTGATGCTGGTGATTCCAGCGTTCGTACTGTCCGAATTGCAGGCCGGTTTCGAGATCGGTTTTCTGATCTACATCCCCTTCATCGTCATTGACCTGATTGTCTCCAACCTGTTGCTGGCGCTGGGTATGCAGATGGTGTCACCAATGACCATTTCACTGCCGCTCAAGCTACTGCTCTTCGTCTTGGTGCAAGGTTGGACCCGCCTGCTCGACAGCCTTTTTTATTCGTACATGTGAGGTTGCCATGGAAGCGTTGGCATTGTTCAAGCAAGGCATGTTTCTGGTGCTGATTCTCACTGCCCCGCCTCTTGGCGTAGCGGTGCTGGTGGGCGTGGTGACCTCGCTGCTGCAAGCACTGCTGCAGATTCAGGACCAGACCTTGCCATTTGGGGTCAAGCTGGCGGCAGTAGGCCTGACGCTTGCCGCGACCGGGCGCTGGATCGGCGTGGAATTGATCCAGTTCATCAACATGGCGTTTGACCTGATCGCCCGGACCGGAGGCGCGCACTAAATGCCCTTCGACGCCCAAGGCCTCTTTGAACTGCTGCTGGGTATGGGCCTGGGCATGGCACGCCTGCTGCCGTGCATGGTCCTGGTGCCAGCGTTCTGTTTCAAATACCTGAAGGGGCCGGTGCGCTATGCCGTGGTGGCCGTGGTGGCGATGGTGCCGGCACCCTCGATCGGCCACGCGTTGACGATCCACGGTGATGCCTGGCTTGAGATCGCCGGTCTGCTGATCAAAGAGGTCGTGCTGGGCACCCTGCTCGGCCTTCTGCTGTATGCCCCGTTCTGGATGTTCGCCTCGGTGGGCGCCTTGTTCGACAGCCAGCGCGGGGCACTCAGTGGTGGGCAGATCAACCCGGCGCTGGGGCCCGATGCCACGCCAATGGGCGAGGCATTCCAGGAGATGCTGGTCATGCTGGTAATCCTGTCCGGTGGTCTGTCGCTGATCACTCAGGTGATTTGGGACAGTTACATCGTGTGGCCACCCACCGCATGGCTGCCAGGCATGACCGTGGAGGGTCTCGACACGTTCCTCGAACAACTCAACCAGACGCTGCAACACGTCATGTTGTATGCAGCGCCTTTTATCGGTCTGCTGTTATTGATCGAGGCTGCGTTGGCGATCATTGGTCTCTACGCGCAACAGCTCAACGTCTCGATACTGGCCATGCCCGCCAAGAGCATCGCGGGCCTGGCCTTTCTGCTGATCTATTTGCCCACGCTGCTTGAACTGGGCAATGGGCAATTGCAACAGCTGTTGGATCTCAAGCACTTGATGCGGCATTTGGTGCAGGTACCATGAGCGAAAAAACACAAAAGGCTACCCCCAAGCAGGTTCGCGATGCCAGGGAGAAGGGTGACGTCGGTAAAAGCCAGGACTTGAGCAAACTGCTGGTGCTGCTGGCGGTCAGCGAAGTCACCCTGAGTCTGGCGGATGAAAGCATGGTGCGTTTGCAATACCTGCTGTCACTGTCGCTAAATCAAGTGGGTAAGCCCTTCCTCCATTCGCTCGCACAAATCGGCAGCGAGGGAATCACCGTGTTGATCGGCTTCATCCTCAGCAGTGTGGGTGTGGCGATGTTGACGCATCTGGTCGGCAGCTGGATGCAGTTCGGTTTTCTGTTCGCCCCCAAAGCCCTGAAACTGGACCTCGCCAAGCTTAATCCGTTTGCCCATGCCAAGCAGATGCTGTCCGGGCAGAACATCACCAACCTGCTGCTGAGCATCCTCAAGGCCACGGCGATCGCGACGGTACTGTACGTGCAGATCAAGCCTTCACTAAATACCTTGATCCTGCTGGCAGACTCGGATCTGACCACCTATTGGCACGCACTGGCGCAAGTATTCCGGCATATATTGCGTGTCACCCTGGGCCTGCTGCTGGCCATGGGTATTGTCGATTTCGCTCTGCAAAAATATTTCCACGCTAAAAAACTGCGCATGAGCCATGACGATATCAAGAAGGAATACAAACAGGCCGAGGGCGACCCTCACGTTAAGGGTCATCGCCGCCAGTTGGCTAAAGAGCTCTTGAATCAGGCTCCCACGACGCCACGCAAGCCTGTGGAAGACGCCGACATGCTGGTGGTCAACCCTACCCACTATGCGGTGGCCTTGTATTACCGACCCGGTGTAACGCCCTTACCAGTGATTCATTGCAAAGGTCAGGACGACGATGCCCTGTCCCTGATCGAGCGCGCTAAACGCGCAAAAATTCCGGTCGTCCAGAGCGTGTGGCTGGCGCGCACGCTGTACAAGGTCGGTGACGGCCGGCACATCCCGCGCACCACTTTGCTGGCCGTGGCGCACATCTATCAGGTGGTTCGCCAACTCGACGAAATCACCGATGAGGTGATCCGAGTAGAGGCGCCCTGACTTCAGTCATGAAACTGTCACCGAAAGGCGGTTAACTGGTTTCAAAACCGCCACGGAAGCCGAACCATGAATTTACCTTTTCGGCCGTCCTTGGACACGCCGGTAAAATCGCCGATCGATCCGCTGGCACGGCCCTGGCTGCAGAGTGCAGCGTTGCATTTGGGGCTCAGCGCCGCAGAGGCAAAAAACTTCGCCAATTGCGGCCTGTTGCAACTGCCTGGCCTGGCCATCCAATTGCAACCCTGGCGCGACGCCCCGCAGCCACAATGGCTGGCACTCGGCTTGCTGTCGCGCCCGAACGATGTGCCACCGTTGCTTTGGAACGAATTGCTGTTGCGCAGTAACTGCGCCATGAGTGCCATAAGCACGTGCGCCGCCGCCATCGACGAACAGGGCCAAGGGCTGCTGCTCAATCGACTCAGCATGCAAGCCTATTCCGATACCGAACAGTTGGGCGAAGCGCTCGCTGTGCTGATTGCTTTAGCCGAGAGCCTGATCGCCGGAGCGACCGCGCTCAGCACCAGACCCACCCATTCCGAGACCCTGGCCGAGCCGCCCTCCACGCCCACCCGGCCAGCGTCCGGCAAGGATGCAATAGCCCACAGCTGGCATCGTTCCTTTCTCGTTCAGGCGTTGCAACACCTGGGCAACACCACGCCGGCTCAGACCATCGACACCATCGGGGTCATTCGTATCGGCAAGCAATCCCTGGAAATCATTGCAGACGGTGACGAGCGTCACCTGCTGATCAGTACCGCTATCAACAGCCCCTTGCATAGCAGCAGCCAACGCACGCTCGCCCTGCGCGCCAACCTGGAGTTGATGACCCTGACCGGCTGCGCGGTAGCGCTTGCACCTCATGGTGCCTGTCTGCAGGCACGGTGGGATTCCAAGGGCTTGGACGGCATTGCCTTGGGCGACTGGCTGGGTGATTTCGCCCAATTGGCAGGCGCTATGGGCAGCCGTCCAGCGGCGTCGTCCGTCACCAGGTCCAGGCTATGAGTGATCGGATACCCCGGCCTCCTGCGGCCACGTTTCACCCATCCTCCATTGAAATGAGCGACCGTGCCGGCCAAGCCTCCGCTCTGGAGCAAGGCCTGCAGCCCCGAGCAAGACCGGGCATGCAAGCGCGTGCCACCCAGGCGTTCGCCGGTTTGAACCAACGCTTTCACCGCGACTACCTCGACCCGACCCTGCAATCGGTCGCCCGCCACAGTGGCCAACTGCGTGATCAAACAGTCCAAATCGGCAGCGCTGCGGGCCGGAGCCTGAAGCACCGCGCGCTGCAAAGCTGGAGCGACAGCGTTGCCAATCTGCCCTCCGGGCGCGCTACCCTGGCAGCGGTCGGCCAAACCTTGCAACAGGTGGCCAACTGCGGCCTGCCCACGCTGGCAGCGGAGGTGGTCTTCATGCACACCTACAGTCTTCTGGCCAACAGCATCGCGCAGAAAAATCCGCAGGCCGCGCTAGGGTTGCAGGCAGTGGTTTCCATGGCGAGCATTGCCAGCCATGTGTACGTGCGTCATCCACGCATGGATCGGCTGGGTGCCGATTCCACGGTGGCGGTGCGCGGCCACTTTGGCTTGAGCACTCAAGACTGGAACGCGAAATCACCCGCAGAGCGCGATACGCTGAGTCACCGACAACAGCAGGACTCACGCAACGTCACACGCAACCAGGTGGTTGCCGAAGTGATGTATCTGGGCATCGCTTCCCTGGGCGCCGCACGAGGCGATGGCGCCCTCAGCGCTCGGGTGATCGCAACCCAATTGCGTCATTTCACGTACGCAGTTTCACGCGAAACCCTGCAGGCCAGCCTCAGCATGACCGGCATCCTTGGTGGTAAAGAAACCAGCGGGGTCAACGAAGACAACATGGCAACCTTGGGCTGGATCTACAGCGCCATGACGCTGGCCATGGGGTTTGTCCAGGACTCAGTTAATCAGGGCATCTTGCCGGCGGGCCAAACCTTATCCAGTCCGGACCTGACCGATGCCCATCAACAGCCCTTGCGGGGTGAGACATTGGCCAAATCGATCTTGTTGCTGGCAGCAACGCGCTCGGGTTTCAACACCCTCGTCTCGATCATGGATGGGCATGTGTCCAGGCATCTGGACGCTGAACAATCGGGTGTTTCGCAGAGTTTCCAGCCCAGCCTTCCTCTCAAGGATTATGGACGCGTACTCGATCAGTCATTGGCCCGCATGAGCTGGAGCAGCCTTGCCAGTGCAGCCAACATGGCTATGGGTGAGCTGGTGGCACGAGATCGTGTGTCACCCATGCTGGCGAGCTTTCTGGGCAATGGGGCCACGGCGGCCGCAATGGGATTGGCCTACCGCACGATCAACCAGACCTTCCAGGCTCATGCCGCGGTGCGCAACGCCGTCGACGACCCTCCGGCGCCGGACTGATCAGAGGCTAATGTCGTTCAAGTGATCGAGACCTACCAGCATCAATTGATGCTGGCGGATATAGTCCAGCGTTACCAGCGAACCCGTCACACCGGGCGCTGCATGCCAGACAACGAAATCGCGTTGCACATCGAGAAACAGGAAATAGTCGCTGAACAACTCCGCCTGCGAGAAACGACGCTGCAAGGCGTCGCGCAACTGCTCGGGCCGCAACGTCCAGCCCTCCAGGTGCAGGGCAATACCCCAATTGTGATGCTCGGCGCGACTGACGAACGTTACGCCAGTGGCCACCGGCCAGACCGCGGACCGCTGTGCCTTGACGTGAGAATAAAAAGCATCCTTTTGTGTAACCTGAATCATGTGACTCAATCCTTTAACTGCACGACGGTGAAATCCAGCTCATGGTCCCGGTCATCCAGGCCCTGACGCATATCCGGTGGCCACCAGATAACCAGCTCGTGATCGGAAGAATCCGGTCGTTTGCAGGCATCCGGCGAACAGCCTGAATGAATAGCGCAGCCCGACAGCACAGCCAGCAGCGCAAAAAAGGTCACGTACAGACGGGTTGTCATTGGCTTACGCTCTTGAGTAGCGAAGGCCTGGCCTTCGTCGCTTGATTTGATACCTGAGGCTGGCGCAACGCGATATACACCTCGCTTTCCTCACCGGGTTGCAGCCAGGCATGTGGCCAGGCACTTACGCCCATGACCCAACGACCACCGCAACGACCTTCGTCGATTCGCAGCGGCTTGAGTGTAGTGTTACGGGCCACCACCACCGCGACGCCCCAATCCTTTTGCGCAAACCATTGTGAACGCTGGCCGTCCAGGGTCAGGCCGTTATTCGGATCGCACAGGCTCTCGGCTGCGAATGGCAACGGCGCACCGGGAGTGAACCCGACGGGCATGACGCCATCGAGCAACTGCGTGAAGACCTGCTCGATATCACCCCGTGTCGGTTGGACAAAGCCATCGCGGCGGGCGGCGATTTTTTTCATTTGGGCATCCAGGTCATGAGGATTACCGTTCTCCACGTAACGCGAAGGATTGACCTGGTCGCCTATCAGGCGCGGCGTGAGGATAAACAGACGTTCACGCTGGGCCAGCTCGCGGTTTCGCGATTGAAACAACAGCTTGCCAAGCCAGGGAATATCCCCAAGTAACGGAATCTTGTTGACCTTGTCGTTGGCCTCCAGTCCATGGAAACCACCAATGACCAGCGAGCCATGTTCGGCGATCACCGCCTGAGTGCTGACATTGCCCTTGCGCACGCTTGGCTGCGCTGCGTTGATTTTCGACATATCAATTTGACCATCCTCGATATCGACGATCAATTGCACTTGGGACCTGCCATTACTGTCAATCGAGCGCGGTATGACCTGCAAGCTGGTGCCCGCAGTAATGGGTTCGATTGTGGCTACCCGCTCCGACGTCGCAGTCAAATATTCGGTGCGGCTGAAGTCGATCACCGCAGGCTGGTTCTCCAGGGTCAGGATCGAAGGGTTACCAATCACCGATGCTGAACCGTTGCCCTCCAGCGCTTTGATATCGGCGGAAAACTTGCCGGCGTCCTGAATGAATAGCGTCGAGTTGCCGCCTTGCAGCAGATCTGCGCCGCCACTCACGCTGCCTGATTTGAAATTCCAACGGCTTGCCAAATCGGCCAATTGATTGCGATCGATATCCAGAATGACCGCGTCGATCTCGATCAGGTTGCGCGGCACATCCAGTTGCTTGACCAGCTCTTTGTACAGCTCTTTGCGCTTGGGCAAGTCATAGATCAGCACTGCGTTGTTGCGCACATCGGCGCTCACTCGAATGCGCGATCTATCCGATTTGGAACCGCTGGATTTTTTACCGCCGCCCCCCAGCACTCGATCCAGCCCTTGTTGCAGGCTACCGGTGTCCAGTCCGCCGTAGGACAGGCCCGTCGAACTAGGCCCGGAGCCCGCGCTACCTTGCGCCTGCATCAAGTTGACGCCATTGATCGATTCGCCACGCGAGCGGCTTTCCAGCAGTTCCTGAAGAATGCTGGCAACCCCGGCCACTGACAGCTGCTGGTCACGGTAACGAATGGTCCGGTCGGCCGCATTGGCATACTTGAGAGGGAACGTCAGGATCACCTGCTTTTCGGCCTTTTCAGGCGCTTCGATTTTCTTGCTGTAGCCGCGCACGAACTCCACGTACTTGGCCGGCCCGCGCACCAACACCACGCCTTCGTCCGGCAAAGCGCCCCAGCCAAATCTAGGGTCGAGCAGGCCGACATCAGTCAAGGCACTCTGCAAGTCATCCACCGCATCGGGTGACACCTCCAGCCGTGCCGAAGTCTGCTGGTTGGTGGGGCTCACATACAGCGTTTCGTTGTAGACGAACCACTGAAAGTGATGTTCCTGTCCGAGGCGATCAAGGAACTCCTGAGGGTTTTGGGCGCGGATACGACCGTCGAGCGTGCCCTCCATAACGGGCATGTCCAGGCCTAATCCGAACTCCTTGGCGAAACTGCCCAAGACCGTCGCCAGGTCAGTCTGCTGCGCATCGTAGGCGTAGGCCGTGTGCGTCCAAGCCTTGGGTACTGCGGCCCACACCGGGGCAATCATTCCTATCAACAACAAAGGCAACCACTTGTAGGCCTTGCGCATTTCACACTCCAGGTTGCCAGGTATTCATTGTCGTGCGCCCCGCCACTGTGCCGCGCCTGGAAGCTTGCAGCAGGCTGAGCATGGCCGCGCGCTGGTTGGCCAGGCTTTCCAGGCAATTCAAGAGATCGGCAGGGCTACACGGATTTGGCAGCCAACTGAGCAGGACCACGCACTGTGTGTCGGGATCAATACCCAGCGCGCCGTCGCAGGCACAGGCAATACTGGCGCCGCCTTGGCTCAGCAAGGCGCTGACCTGTTGCGCATCGCTGCCATCGTAGGGGTCGAGTACGTCGATGCTGCAACGCACGCCCCCCTCGACCGAGGCCAGGCGTGCATTGGCCTCCTCGATCCAGCAATCCAGTGGAATCGCCGGGCGCAACTGACACCAGTGGGCGAGCACCTCGCAAAATTCACTGAAATCCATCGATGATTGCTTTGGTGATGCCGTGCTGGGCGCGCAACCCTTCATTCATCAGAGTCGTCGCGGTGGCGACCTTTTGTGAGGCATCGTTGAATGCCTGCATGTCTTCAGGCGATGCACTTTCCGACGCATCCATCGCGGCGTCGTCCATCTCGTCATGGGCTCGGGCAAACGAGCGATCAAGATGATGTTCCAAGGATTTGAATTCGATCATGTCAAGACGCCCCATCAGAAGGATTCAATACTGTGTGGAACGAAGCGCCCGTACGGTTCCATCATCGACGTCAATCGTCTTGGGGGAGCAGCCCTCGACGCAGGTTTTGCCAATCGATATCGAACGCTCCGTTGACGTGACTCAAGCGCAAGGCATCAATGGGCATCGACGTGTCCCCCTTGAGTTGCCAATGGTCAGCGAAGCGACTTTCGGCCAACCATTCAGCCAAAGGCTCGAGTAATTGCGGGTGACAACTCAGAGTGGCTGCGCGCTCGTCCACCTGATTGGTCGCGAGATTGCGCACCAGCGCACGGATGCGTTCGACCAAGGAGGTTTCGTCCAGCAACCGCCCCAGCGCCAGGTTGAGCAGCTCTTCGGCCGACACCACCGCTTCGTGCCGAGACGCCAGGCGTTGCTCTTCAAGCGATTGCAGAAATCCATTGGCAGTGTCCCAAAACTCGGCTAGCGCCTGATCGAGCACACCTTGGGCGTGCGCCTGCGCTTGGGCCAACAGTTGGTCGGCCTGAAGACGCGCCGTGGCGAGCATTTCATGAGCCAGTTGGGCGTTGGCCAGATCCTCGCGGCGCACTATAGGCTCGGCGAGGACGGGGGCCGAGCTTAGCGAAAGTCGGCGTTTGACTAGCATAGGTGTGATTCCTGCCGCGAGGTCATGGTGCGGCGACCCTCCACAGGATGGCCTGCCACAATGTCTGGAGTTTGTTGTCGGGCATGTCGCCAAACGACTCGGCGACCTCTGCGGGTGGCCACATCAACCGCAGCCGCAACCAACACGCCTGCCCCAGCCAGGCACCGAGCAACGGCCGCACGTCTGTCACCAATGGATCCAGCCAGAGTCCGGGACGCAGTGCCTTGGCCAGCCGTTGGCACCAGAGAGTGTCAAAGTCATCAGTGCGCGGTGACAGATCAAGGGGCGCAAAACAAATCCGCCGCGCCAAAGACAACGCCCGTTCACGCTGTATCGGGCTAAGCGCCAGCCAATGCATCAGATGTTCGCACGGCTCCGGCGGCTGGCTGGGCACTATGCCAACACTGCGCAGAAAGTCGCCGTGTCGGCTTCGCATCAAAGCTTCAAAGTCGTCGGGTGTCAGCCCGCTGGTCGCGGCAAATTGTACCTTCCAGTCGGTATGTGCCCACTGCCATGCCGAACACCACCACCGCACCCATTCTTCGCGATCATCTAGCGATGTCATGTCCGTGCCGGCAGTGTCGAACCTTTGCCAAATCGCTGCCGGATTTGTTGCCGGATTCGCTGCAACAGCGCCTCTCGCCAGTCAGCACGCAAACCCAAAGTCAGCGCCGTGATCAGCAACAACAGCACAATAGGCATCACCCAGGTCACGCCTCTCCAGAAGCCAAGGTTCTTGCTGTCGAGCAGAAAAGGACCGAAATTCACCAGCCGCTCGGTGTCCTGAAATTCAACAGCGGGGACGAACACAATGGAAAGCTTTTTCGAGTCCTGAGATTCCCCGGACATACCCGGAATACTGCTGGCCACCATTTGCCGGATCCGGCCACGCACACTGTCAGGATCAAGCGCCGTCGTATGTTTGATGAACACCGCGGCCGATGCCGGCTGCACCGGCTCACCGGGTGCAATGCGTTCGGGCAATACCACATGAACCCGGGCCACTATCACCCCGTCGATCTGCGACAAGGTCGCTTCCACTTCTTGAGACAGTGCATAGATGTAGCGCGCACGCTCTTCAAGCGGAGTGGAAATCACCCCTTCCTTCTTGAAGATTTCACCCAGACTGGTTCGCGAATGTCTGGGCAGCCCGGCCGCATCAAGCACGCGCACCGCGCGATTGATGTCGCTGGTGGCCACGACAACGGCTACGCCGGTTTTTTCCGAGCGTTTGTGAGCAGCAATATGCTGATCGGCAAGCTTGGCCACCACATCATTGGAGTCTTGCTCGGACAGGCCGCCGAACAGATCAGTCTCATCGCTGCAACCACTGAGTAGCAGAACGCAGAGCAACAGGCTCGTGCCAATAATTTTCACGAAAACCTCTACTGCAGATTGGTCAGCTTATCGATCGCCTGAGCACTCTTGCTCACCACCTTGGTGGTCAAGGCCATTTGCAGCGAGTATTGCGACATCGAGCGGCTCATTTGGGCCATGTCCATCGGGTCGCCGGTGGCCGACATCGCTTTCATGCTGCGCATCGTTTGCTGCGACAGCTTATCGGTGGATTCGAGGCGCTCTGACACCGCCCCCGCAACCTCATCGCTCAGACTGGACGCTGGCGCGTCATCGAAACGCATGGCGGAACTGAAAAGGTCGACATCCGCTTGGGAAGAACTTGTCACCAGACTCTGCTCCATGTCCAGCGACGGGACTTTAACGGCATTGACAGTGGAAATGCTCATATGAACTCTCCGGAAGGCTGTGTCGATTCAGATGCGATAAGGCATCAAGCAAGGGCGTTGCTGCTGGAACCTGGCGTCAGGGACCGATGAGACTGCTGTCTGTGTCTGTGTCTATGTCTGTGTCTGTGGCGCTGCTGAGCAGATCGCGTGGAACAAGCTGAGGCTCCAACCGGAAAACCAGATAGGCCAAACCATTGCCCTGCTCTCCGGAACCGCCCCTGGGTCACCCCAAGGCCTTTTTTTTGCGCAAGGCCACTCAAGAATTGCGCGAGATCCGAGGGATTGTCGCCATCCATTGCAGCAGCGGGCGAGCCCGCACCATTAGCCGCGCGGCTACCGGACAGATCGCAGTCTTATGGAGTGTCAACGTTCAAAAAAACCATGACACCTCCAAGACAAGATGTGTGCCCCCTTGCAAAGCAAAGGGGGGGAAACATCAGTAGTTGATGCCTGTCGCGTTCTTCGCTAGCGCACTCAGTTCCTTGTTAGTAGTATCCATTTGCATGGAGTTGATAGCGTTCATTGTCGACTGCTGTTGGTTCGCAATGGTCGCGTCAGACATCAACTTGGTCATTTCCGCACCGTTCTTATCTTGGTCCCTATTGGCTTCGCGCTGAGCATCCACGGACTTAGCGGTTCCGGCGGAGCGGGTTAACTCCGCTTGCGTTTCGACAGTCCCTGCGACGTTAGCGGCGCCCTTAGAGACGCTGCCGACCTGCTGGAGGAAGGTGCTCGCGATGGTAGTTGGAGTGATAGCCATGATAATTCCCTTGATTGAAAGCCCGCATTATTGCGTGGTGAGGATAGGTGGTCCCGACGGGCTTTTCGGTTCCGTCCCGTAGCGGATTAAAAAATCGAGTTAAACGGCAGACGAGTGAAAACCTTGCCAAAAATGCTCAGGGATCTACGAAGGGCTATTTGCGAACACTAACGAGAGACCTATGGATACGACTTAAACGTCAAGGTCCTTCATGCGGTGATAGAGGGTACGCCGGGGGATACCTAGTTCTTGACTGACCGCCTCGATGCTATTTTTATGTCGCCTGAGTGACTCCTGAATCAACACCTTTTCGATCGCCCGCAATTGAGACTTGAGACCGGAAGAGTAGTAGTAGTCATCGATTTGATCGATACCTAACAAGTCAAATCCCAGCACGAAACGTTTCGCCGCTGATTTCAACTCGCGAATGTTGCCAGGCCAGTTATGGTTCTGCAGGACCTGACACAAGACAGGACTCATGCTTTTGGCATCATGACCCAATTCCTGCGCTAAGGCTGCGACGAACCGACTGAACAAAGGAACGATTCTGGCCGGGTGTTCGCGCAAGGCGGGCAAGTGCAGGGTAAAGACATTAATGCGAAAATACAGGTCGCGACGAAACATCCCCAACTCCACCAGCTCATCGAGCTTACGCTGCGAGGAAGCGATCACGCATAGGTCGAGGTGGATTGCCGTCGTGGAGCCCAAGCGCTCCAGGCTGCGGGTTTCAAGCACTCTGAGCAGCTTGGCCTGTAGACTTAATGGCATGCTGTCGATTTCGTCGAGATACAGTGTGCCACCCTGAGCCGCCTCGATGTATCCCATGCGTGAACTGTCAGCCCCGGTATAGGCGCCGCTGACCACACCAAACAGCTCGCTTTCGGCGAGAGATTCAGGGATAGCAGCGCTGTTCATCGCCACCAACCGGCCCTTTCTTCCAGACAAGGTATGGATTCGCATAGCGAGGGTGTCCTTGCCAGTCCCGGTTTCTCCCCAGAGCAGCACATCAATACCCAACTGCGAAATATTCTGGGCAATGCTCTCGAGGTTAGGCCCGTCGTTATCTTCGTACCGTTGATAATCGAATATATCCATCCACGACCTCTAATGCACTGGAGTTGCCAGAGGACGGCAATTCGCTACGTCAAGAATGAAACCAGGGTGCAGGCGGTGCGGACTCAAACGCCCAATTCCTTCATGCGGTGATACAAGGTGCGTCTTGGAAGATCGAGTTCCTGACCTACCGCCTCGAGGCTGTGCTTGTGCCGTTTGAGCGCATCCTCGATCAACATTTTCTCGATCACCTTCAACTGCGTCCTCAGGCCAGACACTGGAACTTGCTTCTCGATCAGATGAGCTCCCAATATCGGGAAGCCGAGCACATAACGTTTTGCGGCGGACTTCAGCTCACGGATATTGCCGGACCAGTCATGACTCAGCAGCACCTGTACCATGTGGCTGTCCAGCACCGGAACTGGCCGTTCGAAGTGAGCGGCCACGGAATGGGTGAATTGGTCGAACAGGGGCAAAATCTGCTCGCGACGCTTGCGCAAGGCGGGCAACTGGATCGTCAGCACATTGAGCCGAAAAAACAGATCGCGTCGGAAAAGTCCCTGTTCCACCAATTCATCCAATGGCCGTTGCGCCGAAGCGATCACGCGAAAATCCAAGGGTACGAAGGTGGTCGAACCCAAGCGTTCAATGCCACGTGTTTCAAGGATGCGCAGCAGCTTGGCCTGCAAGGCCAATGGCATGCTGTCAATTTCATCGAGATACAGCGTACCGCCCTGCGCCGCCTCGATGTAGCCCATTCTTGAGCGGTTGACCCCGGTATAGGCCCCGTTCACAACGCCGAAGAGCTGACTTTCAGCAAGTGTTTCAGGGATCGCGGCACAGTTTATGCCCACGTAAGAACCTTTCCGATCAGACAAGTGGTGAATATGTTTGGCCAGGGAATCCTTGCCGGTCCCCGTTTCCCCACACAAGAGCAAATCCAGTTTTACATGTGCGGCGCTCATCGCAATTTGATGAACATCCATTGCAGTTGTGTCGCCCTGCAACTCCAGGGTGCTTACAACGATTCCCTCTTTCATCGAAATTTCTCGCGTTGGGCAAGCCGGACTATTAATAGCATGCTTATCAATGGCAGTAATATCTAATTTTAGTTCAATGGCGTCAGGAGTTCACATATCACGAGCATGGCATCACTTTGACACCATCCCGAGGTATTTAAGTTGAACGCTTATTCAAGTTAATTTTCAGAATCAGCATAAACATCTAATTTATTAAATTATATTCTCCTTTAAAAACAATGATTTATCAAAACAAATAAACAGCCCATACAATTATCACAATACCCGGATCAAATTCATTTTACCTCCTACACTGGAGGAGCTACCGACAACTACAATTCAGCTAAAAACTTATATCAATGCCTTATAAATTCTGCTTAAACAGAGTCAGTTTCACGACCAAGGCAAAATAAAAACCAGAGCGTAACGCTCGATGATTTACGGATCCTTAGTTACCTAAATTCAATTTTTTCCGCAACAACCAACGCTGACTTACAAGGCATCCATTAGCTACTCACCAACACTTTCTTGCTCATATTTTTATTTCAAACGTTTAGCTCAAATAGTTCCTTCTGTTCCATTCAACTCACTGCTGAATCCAATACCTGTCTGCTTGTCCCGTGTCAGCGAGGGGCTGCACGCCTTGGCTTCCGCCCCCCCGTGACAGCGACCTGGCGACTTTCAGATTTTTAACACGCAACTACGCTCTTTAAATTTTCCAGATCAGGTTACTGGTAGGCGGCAAAAATATTCACAGCCATTTATTGGGAAGCCCCTGGGCCTAAAGGAACTATTGTGAACATAATCGAATATTGAAATCCGTATGATCATGTGTCTTAGCAATGTTACAACCACCCGCCACTGCATCAAGATAGCCATCCTTTGCTTGGATCCAGTTTTCGCTCAAAAAGTTGGTGTAAGAAAGACTCGAAAAAAAGCTCAGGGCGTCTGGCGAACGGAATAGACGACCACCGCCACAGCTGCTTTCGAAGCATTCGGCCTGTCGTATCTTGGCGTTTTTGCTGCAACTGCAGGTCGCTTTTGAAGGGGCATCAACGGCTTCGTTTGCACACTGGCAACCGGTCTATCCATCTGCTTTTGCGGAAAGTGTTGAAGCGCCAGGTCCTCGTCATAAATTTTTGCCAAACTGACGGACAATGTCTGTGCTTTCGCTCGGGGTACCAGCAAATATGCAGGACCATCGAGCGTTACATTCTTGAGAAACGCTGGGTTAAGCCCCAATAGTTCGGCTTCCTCGATCCCGGCATCGACAGCGACTTTCGCCAGGTCCACCGGATGGCTGAGTTCGACCACCTCGAAATAAGGCTCGTTGGCTACCGGACTCAACTTTATGCCATAGGCTTGCGGCTCTCTCACCAGTAGTGACAACGCCAGGAACCGGGGCACATACGCCTGAGTTTCCCGAGGAAGCGTCAGGTGCCAATAGTCGATCGGCAGGCCCCTTTTCTGATTCCATGCAATGGCGCGACTGACGGTCCCTTCACCAGAGTTGTATGCAGCCAGTGCCAACAGCCAGTCACCACCGAACCGATCGTGCAGGCGCGTCAGGTAGTCCATGGCCGCATTGCTGGAGGCCAGAATGTCTCGTCGGCCGTCATACCACCCAGTTTGATACAGATTGAAATCCCGTCCGGTCGAGGGGATGAATTGCCAAAGCCCTACCGCCTCGCGGTTTGAATTGGCCATGGGATTGTAGGCACTTTCAATAATGGGCAGCAGCGCCAGCTCGGGTGGCATCTTGCGCTCATCAAGACGCTGTGCGATGAAGTGAATATAGCGGCTTGCGCGACCGCTGGCGCCCCCCAGGAAAGACGGATTACTGATGAACCAGTCACGCTGCTGCTCGATCCTGAGGTTAGTTCCGTTGTTATCCAGTAACGTGAACCCTTGGCCCAAACGCGCCCATAGATCTTGCGTGGGATCGCCCGTAAAAGCGCTCGGGTTCAAACCGGCGACGGGCCTAATGCCTGTGAGTACCCGGGGAAACCGCATACTGCCGTGGTCGTCCATGCGGCCTATGGATTGGCAACCCGCGCACAGAGCACTCAGCGTGAGGGCGAGTACCTGCATCGAGCGCAAAATTTTCTCGCAATCCATCACGTGGGGTAAATGCGGCAGCATCGGAGTCGTCGTCCTAGAGGGTTCCCTCATGGGTGTCCAAAACGTCGAGCGGGTTCCGTTGATGGTTGGATGATTTAGACGGTTGAGGCGATAGCTACCAGAAAAAACGCCAACATCTCCCACCAACACAAATCCGTCTTGTGTGCGAATGGCTTTTTGCGGATACACAACAGTATCCCTCCGGCCAAGTCATCTATCCAGCCCTGTAAATCCAAGACATGGTGTGCACTTAAATTTAAGTGGGCACCAGTTCTAGCCTTTTAAGCGGGTATTTCATGCAGCCACAACGCCGTTCCTACTCCAAATCCTTCAAAGTCCAAGTCATTCAAGATTGCGCCCAGCCCGGTGCCTCGATTGCCAGCGTCGCGCTGAGCCATAGCCTCAACGCGAACCTTGTCCACAAATGGATTCGGGTGCAAACACAAAAAAACACGGAGCTGCAACTTGCTTTTATTCCCTTACCCATGCGGCTAGCCGGAGCAAATTCGCAAGCTGCGTCATCGAATATCTGCGTTGAAATCCCGCACCCGCGTGGCGCTGTCAAAGTGAACTGGCCGACCGATGGCGCGGCCGCCTGCGCGACCTTCCTTTGAGATCTGTTGCGATGATTCGCATCGACGCCATCTGGCTCGCCACCGACCCCATGGACATGCGCGCCGGTACTGAAACCGCGCTGGCGCGGGTGGTTGCCGTGTTCGGTGCGGCGCAGCCGCACTGCGCTTATCTGTTTGCCAACCGCCGCGCCAATCGCATGAAAGTGCTGGTGCACGACGGGTTGGGTATAGTGCGATTTCCATCGTATAACGCCTGCCATGACCAGCCAGGCCGTGCAATTGTCCGATCAGCCTGTCGTCGGTTTTCGCATACTCTGGCAAAATCGGCGGAATAACTTCGCTGCCCAATCTCGACCACTTAAGCCCTGAACAACTGCGCGCTCTGGCAGCGCAGTTGATGCCGCGTGTGGAAAGTCTCGATTAGACAGTCGAGACAATGAGCAAGCAAATCCACCACCACAAAACGGTCAACGAGAAACTGGCCCACGAGATCGCGCAGCTCAAGCGGTTGCAGTTTGCCAAGCGTAACGAACATTTAAATCCGCAGTAGGCCAGCTTGCTGGACGATTTGATCGATATCGCGGCGATTGAGGCTGAGCTCCAGGCATTGCAAACATCTCCACCTGCGACCGAGAAAAAGCAAAGGGCTAAGCGCACGGCGTTGTCGCCGGAGCTCCCACGCACGCTGATCCACCACGAACCGGACAACACTCACTGACTTTGCGGCTGCGCACTCAAGCATATCGGTGAAGACGTCAGCGAAAAACTGGGCTACACGCTTTGCGTTTTTACCGTCGAGCGCCATGTCCTTGGCAAGTGGGTCTGTGATGAGTGCGAAACACTGATCCAGGCACCGGTGCCGGCGCGGGTCATCGACAAGGGCATCCTGTCCGCAAGGCTGCTGGCGCACGTCATGATTGCGAAGTATGCCGACCATTTGCCTCCCTACCGTCAAGAGTCGATTTTTGATCGAGCCGGTTTGTCCATCCCACGTTCAACCTTGGCTCAATGGGTTGGCGTGAGCGGTGTGCAGTTGCAGCCGTTTGTCGACGCACTGCGTGACGTGGTGCTCGGGCAGCATGTTATCCACCCCGACGAAACGCCGGTGCAGATGCTCACGCCGGGCGCAAAGAAAACCCATCGCGCGTATGTCTGGGCCTACGCCACCAGCCAGTTCTCGGACTTGGCGGCGGTTGTTACGACTTCAGACCCAGCCGTGCCGGAGAGCATGCACGCAACTTCCCGCAAGACTGGAAAGGCAAGTTGGTCTGCGACGATTTTGGTGGTTACAAGGCCAGCTTTGAACTCGGCGTGACCGAGATCGGCTGCATGGCCCATGCGCGGCGCAAGTTCTTCGAATTGCATGCCACCAACAAGAGCCAGCTCGCCGAACAGGCCTTGCGCTACATCCAGTTGCTGTACGAAATCGAACGTGAAGTCCGCGACCTTGAACCGGATTTACGCCGCCGAATACGGCAAGAAAAAGCGGTACCGGTGATGGATGCTCTGCATACCTGGATGATCGCGCAGCGCCAGATCGTGCACGACGGCTCGGCGATAAGTAAAGCTCTGGATTACAGCCTCAAACGCTGGACGGCGCTGTCGCGCTATCTCGATGACGGTGCTGTGCCCATTGATAATAACTGGGCAGAGAACCAGATTCGGCCGTGGGCGTTGGGTCGCGAAAATTGGCTCTTTGCAGGATCACTACGCAGCGGTAAACGCGCGGCGGCGATCATGAGTTTGATCCAGTCGGCGCGGCTCAGCGGGCATGATCCGTATGCTTATTTGAAGGACGTCCTCACGCGCCTGCCGACGCAGCGGGCGAGTGAGATTGCGGAGCTGCTGCCACACAGGTGGCAACCGGTTTAGTTGCGCAAGATGGGATGCCTGGACGTACATGTATCGCAAATTGTAATTCCGTCGATAAGCAGGAGATAACAATCTAGTGTTTCGCTCAATGCTTCGATCGAGCGCTGACTATCCAGCGTGAGACCTCCGACTGCATTGAAAATGAAGACGAGATGATCTTATATCGATAACTTCCCAATCCACTTAACAACGCCTCGCGATTCATCAGGTTGGACGCCATAAAATAAATACGACCCTTTGAAGTCAAGTGCTGTGTCGCCTCAGTTAGAAAACGAGTCAGCAAATCGCCATTGGGGTCACATAATGCGATTTCAGCTTCGTGCTCTACAGTTTTGTCGAATAAAGGCGGATTAAATAGGATAGTGTCGAAGCGCATGCCTTTCAGATTTGAGAATAAATCACTCAATATCACTCTCCCCGGTATACCAATACGGCGGAGATTTTCAGTTGTGCTCGAGATTGAGGCATTTGAAATATCGGCCAGAACCAGATCCATCCCTTGGCAATAGAGAGAGATCCCGACAAAACCACTGCCACACCCCAAGTCCAACACGGTTCTCCCAATGTTTTCGCTCAAAAGTGCATCGACCAAAAGGCTGGAGGATAGTCCGATCCCGGGATGGTACACATTAGACGGAAGAAATAGCTCGACGCCGCCGATTGAGGCGGCAGGTTGCGGCTTGGCTAGATTGGCAACGTGTTGCGCATGGCTCGAAAACGCGCTCAGCCCGATTTCAATCCATTCCATTGGAAAAACTTGGGTATAGATTTTTGTCGATTCAATTGTATCTTCGTGCATTGCCAACTCCCTGGTCTGTATTGATCCAAGGTGAGTGGTAACAAATCCGTTGGGGTTCCAATAACTCAACTGACTACCGCCGTTTGGCAAACCAAAATAGCGAGTTGGCCGCGCCCACCCCGTCTATTGCAGCATGGCGGCCTGCTGATCGCGGTAAAGCGGTAGCCACCAGCGAACGACATTGGCGTTGATACCATGCCTCATCGCAATGGCCGCCACGGAAACACCGGGCTGCTCGCACCCTTGGACGACTTGGGTCTTGAAGGATTTCGGGTAGGACTTACGTTGGCGCATAGCGATCCTGGCGTTAAGGGTAATTGCGTCCGCTTAAAATACGCGGACACAATCGCCCTTATCGGCCGGGCGAGGAAGGTGTGTTCCCCGGCCCCTTACACACAACACGATTGGGCGCCAAGAGAATCTTGTGTTCGTCGAAAGCCGGAGCTTCCCCAATTCCAAGGTTTTGCCTATCAAATATGACGCCTTTGGCTTTTTTTCGGTGCAGTACCCACTGACAACTATCGGCCAGAAGTCCGATTGCGAAGGGCCATGGATGACTGAAAGCCGGCTCTTACCGGAAACTTCTCGATCAACGAATTTTTCCTGATCGTAGGGGCACGCGCGGAAAGCGCGCCCCTCCTGACTGGCCCTCGGTTCAGTTCATTCTTCCCCAACCTGCGACCCTGTTGCCGCGGGCTGTTGCAGTTCTGTTGCTTCCAGCAGCAGTTTCCGCCGCAGCTTCCCGATGCGATTTGGATTTGCCCCCAACCCGGCGGTACTCAGTGCGTCTTCGACTTCATTGGTGCTTTTCAGCGTGCCGTCGAACTTGACCAGCTGCGTCCGGATCTGATCATCCGACGGCGCCGGTCGCTTTAACATACCTCTTTCTGCCTGCATCAGCTCGGTCATACGGTTTGAACTTACCCCCACTCCGGTGGCACGCAGTGCTGTTAGGGCTTCTTCCACGCTTCTTGGCGTGTCGTCCAGATTTTTCAGCTGCGCCTTGACCTGATCATCCGTCGCCGTCGGCAGGTGCCGTACACCTCTTATTGCCTGCATCATCGGGGTCATGCGAGCTAAACCTGCCCCCAATCCGCGGGCATGCAGTGCGGCTGTGACTTCGGCATTAGTTCTTATCGTGCCGTCTGGATTTCTTAGCTCCTTCTGGAGCTGATCATCCGACGCCGACGCAAACGGTCGGACAACGTTTACTTTCCGCAGCTGCGTGGTGATGCGAGATGTACTTGACGACAATCCGGAGGCTCTCAGTACGCTTCCGACTTCTCGTCCGGATCTCACCTTGCCATGCTTATTTCTCAGCTGCGCCTCGATCTGTGCGTCCGTCGCCGACTTCTTATTGGTGGCAGGAGCTTGGGGAGCGCCGGATAAGGGGGCTGCAGCAGCTAACGAGGAGCCCGTCCTCGCCACGGCCGAGAATTGTGCCCGAGCGTCACGTAAGGCGTACTGACTAGCGGCGGGAGAGCTGAAGGCAGTCCGTACTGGAGAGCCAGGACCCGACGCGACTTCCCTCGTAGACAAGGAACCTTGTTCTCCTAGCGCTAGTGCTGGCGTAGCAGGTGGCTCAAAACTGGCATCGCAATAGATATGCCCTTTCAGATCAGCAATGATCACCCGATTCAGGTTCAAGGACTGATCAAGGGCACAGGTAACCCGCATCTGCTCGGGCAGGTCCCGCGGCAAATGTAGGGGTGAAAAATAATCCTTCGCGCCGATGGCATAGGTGAGGATGAGGTTGTCATTTAAATGTTCAATCGGCTCTTTGGGGGTTTCGGGATGAAACGCACCGTGAAGAATGCGTTGTTCAACCTCAGAAAGCGCCGTCATCACTTTACCGGTATGGAAGGTGAGGTTTGCGACACTTACAGAAGGTGGCAGCGTCACGGGTACGGGCTGAGAGGACGGGCGTGCTTGCGAAGGAATGGCTGTACGGTCATCAGCTGATAGGCTGTGGGCGTTCTGGGGCGGAATTGATGAGAGGCGTGTAGTAGAAAGCATGGGTTAATCTCGCTCAGAGTAGAGGATGGCCAAGGGCAAGTCTTTACCATCGGTGGCCGGTGAGTGGTGTCGGCCGAACGTTAAGTTTCATGACGGTTGGATAAAGCTGTGACGGAATAAGCACTGCTGGGGTGCGGTCATCATGGAAAGTGGGCCGCCGGTGAACGCGAGGGCCCTGCCCCGCTCAGAAATTCAGGCGGAATAGGGTAAGCCTGGAGTGCCGTCGGAAACGGCAGGCGAACCGCAAGAAACGCTGTGGGTGCTGCGGGCAGTGGGGTTGCCGATTTAACATAGCGAGTCACACGTTAAGCCGCATGCCAGCTATATAGATAGGCAGGTTGTGGATATGTGTAATCCTGCTCCGTTGCTCCCCAAGGACCTCGTTTTTCGTCGTCTAATTTGATTTATCTGCATAGCTTGCTCGGCATAAATGCAGTAGAAGGGCGTCCGCGAACCAAGAAATCAAGCCGATACCCAACTGACTGAGTCAGCAAAACCGGCCCCTGCAAGCGACAGATCAGGGCAGTGCAGTGGAGTCATAATGAATCTCGGCCTGGTCATGGAGCTGGGCAAAAAAGTGACGTGGAACCATTATCTGTGGCCTGAACAAGCCATTGACCAAGCTGTTGATATCCTCGTTGTAGAGCATTGTCTTCGCTACCTGGGGCGGGACATACTCGCGCAGCGTACTGACGATGTGCAAGCCGATACCTTCGAGAATGTGCGGGCCGTGAAAAGCCGACTCGTCGGCGCTGAAGAAGCGATTATTGAGACGTTCGACTACCGCCTCCTCCTGTTCAGAGGGGTCATCATCCGGGTCAGTTCGAAAGTGATTCATGATGGCGTCAAAACGCTCATACGCCGAAGGTGGTAATCCCAAAAAAGGGTCCACCAAGGTCATGACACCGGTCTTGACGAACGCAGGATGGTTTAGGTCAAAGCGCATCATCCGATCACCAAAGCGACTTCGACCCTTTTGCGGCTCGTGCCCAGACTCCAGCGAGAAGTAAACTTGATCATCACCACCCACTTCAGAAATATCCTCGCCGGTGGAGTGCATCTCCTTGAAGGAGATATTGCGCTCTTGAAGCTTGACCCTGGAAAACAACGAAACGCTGCCATCGGGCCGGTCAATGGGCACGTCATGGGTGGTGACGTGGGTGGCAAAGAATGGCTGACTCAAGAGCTTCGACATAAATGCACGCTCGTGCTGTTCCAGAGGCCATAGGGTGGCTTTGACTTCGTTGATATTTCTTAACGAAATCTCTTTGAAGTTACTGACGCGCTCGTCCTGGCCCCACACCGGGCCAGCAGCCAACATCGCCGCTTGACTCTTTAACGCAGGCACTTCCCTGAATTTATCTGTGAACGTGTTTAACGGATTCAATAACACTGTGAATGTGGGCTGATGACTGCCCATGACGGCTCCCGCCGCACCACGAAGGTTGCCCTGGCGATCCATTTCGAAAGTGATGAACTGGTTGGCGTTGTCGATATTGGCAATGAACGATATCGCCCGGTAACCCTGGTGAAGGTTATCGCTGACCACCGTCTTGGGCTCGGCAAGCAATGCTTGCAGAAGGTTGGGTTGTAGTTCAGGGTCGAGCCTCTTGCGCAACGGGCCCACATGGAACTGCTGGCCCGCCACATGTACCGACAACGGCAAACGACTTTCGTGGATCGATGCCGGATCAGAAGCCTGCGCCCCCCTTGACCGCGAGTTTTGGGCAACGTCACTGTCGGGAGAAGAGCTACTTCTTGGGTGTTTCCCCAGGGACTGGGCGGATAGATCGCGGGCATCGATTTCAACCAGCGTCTTGCCTCCCCTATCACGCACGGCCAGTTTGGTGATGTTTTGTCCGTCGTGTTCATACACCGCGTGATGAGCGCTGCCCAACCCCGCAGCGAACTCGAAGGTGCCACCGTTCGGTTGCTGGGTTTGCCTCATGATCGGTTCCTGGGCAACCAGGGCCCGCGCGGCCTTTTCCAACATCAGCCCCTGGTCAGGCGAAAACCGTCCCTTGCCCGCGCTCACCCATCTGTTGGAAATACCCACCGCCCGCCCCTGGCTGCGCACAAAGGTAGGCACAGCATCGTTATCCGCGTGTTTTTCATCCACGGGTATGGCCAGCGAAGTCGACGCAGCCGACAGGTGCGAAATGTTGAGCGAAGGAATCATAAGCGTAGGCTTACCAGGACGAAGGGAGATGCCGGGTAAGTGGTCATTGAGCGCGAATAGGTTCCCTCCCTGCACTGGATGATACCTAGCGGGCTGAGCTGGTCACTGCCCGGTGAGATGCCAGCGACTCGCGCCATGCTTCGACAGCTGCCGCGAGATTGACCTATACGCGGTTAAACTACTTGCCCAATAACTCGGATTAGCACCTCTGGTGGTGCTTACGCCCGCTCGCTGGCTTGTCGATCAAGCCGTCTAGTCGCTGTTCTCGAAACACTGACACCAAAGAGTGACCGAGTGCATAGAGAATCCAACCAAGTGCGCTATTTCAACCCGCGAACAACCTTGAGCGGCCAACAGGATCACCCGAACGCGACGACCGCCGGCGGCTTAATCTTTCGGGACTCAGGACAATATCTTGGGCTCTCATCTGTTCGCCTCCGATAGTGTGATGATCGAGAAAGCGTAGCCAATTTTTTGGAGAATTTATTTTAGAGGCAGGACACTCTATTTTCATACAGTATTGATAGCACCTCTGTTACCACTGCCAAGACCATTGGTCTTGTAGATTATATTAGCTCCAATGCTAAATATTTCTATTTAAAGTCTCTGATACAAAATAGTGCAGCAACACTCCGTTAGTATTAATCGATTCCAAAGAACTCTTGCCACGCTGAAACAAGCGGTAGAAGTCTAACAAAACCAAAGCACACGTTAAGGTCCGAGTTACCGTTCCGCTGGTCTTCCCGCCCTTTCCAATTTTTTTGGCGTATCCGTGGAACCGTAACTGTAAAGATGCCACTCATCGATTAACTGGAAGTTTTCGATCTCCAGAATGATTGATGCCATAAAAATTTTTTCTATTCTTGTCACCTATTTCAAAAGAGACCCAATATGAATAATCTGACAAACGCTACGAATATAACGGAACTTAGTGACTCCGCCGAGCCTGAGGCAGTCGATTCAAGTGTCGAAGATACAGTATCGTTGCGTGGCACTGGATTGTCGATCGCTGACCTCATGCGCGTAGCGCGTGACCAATGTTCAGTTGGTTTATCGAAGGATCCGGCTCTCCATGAACGTATTGGCCGCGCTCATGCGCGCATGAAACAAGCTGTCGCCAACAACGAAATGATCTACGGTGTTACCACAGGATTTGGCGGCATGGCTAATGTGCTTATACCAGCCGACGAAAGAAATTCTCTTCAAGACAATATGTTGTGGTATCACAAAGCCGGCGCCGGACGAAACCTGCCTTTTCCCGACGTCCGTGCAGCAATGGTATTGCGCGCCAACTCACATTTGCGTGGTGCATCTGGGCCTCGACCTGAACTTATCCAGCGATTGTTGACGTTCGTCAACGCCGGCGTTACGCCGCATGTCCCTGATCTGGGATCAATCGGGGCAAGTGGAGACTTGGTACCATTAACCTACATCGCCGGCGCCATAATTGGCCATGATGCGGGTTTTCTGGTTGACTTCCAAGGTGCCACGATGGACTCCACCGCTGCATTACAAAAACTGGATTTGCCGCGGCTACGCTTAGAACCTAAAGAAGCGCTGGCAATGCTGAACGGCACCTCGGCGTGCACTGCTATCGCGGCGGGCTGCATTCATGAGGCACGCAAACTGGTAGAACTAGCGATTCAGGCTCACGCGCTCATGATCCAGGGGCTGCGTGGGACTGATCTGTCGTTTCACAAGTTCATTCACGATCATAAACCTCATGCAGGCCAAGGCTGGACTGCCGCTTGCATGCGCAATCTTCTTAGCGGCTCCGGGCTGATCCGAAGTGCCAACGGAAAACATCGCAATCCCAAAGAAGGTTTAGTGCAAGATCGCTATTCACTGCGTTGCCTTCCTCAGTTTATGGGGCCTATTGTCGATGGCCTCGAGGAGGCGGCTCGTCAGATCGAAGTGGAAATGAATTCGACTACAGACAACCCTTTGGTGGACGTTGAGAATGGTGACATCTTCTATGGAGGCAACTTTCTCGCGCAGTATACGGGCATGGCAATGGATCGCTTGCGTTACTCCCTGAGTCTCGTAGCCAAGCACCTCGACGTCCAGATTGCCCAATTGGTAGCGCCCGAGTTCAACAATGGGTTGTCACCATCGTTGGTAGGTAATCGTGAGCGGAAGGTCAATATGGGCTTAAAAGGCTTGCAAATTTCTGCAAATTCAATAGCGCCACTTGTAAGCTTTTTCGGAAACTCTTTGGCAGATCGGTTTCCGACACATGCCGAACAATTCAACCAAAATATTAATAGCCAAGCATTTGGATCAGCTAATTTGGCGAGGCAGTCTATTGATCTACTGAGGCAACTTGTATCAATGTCATTGATTTTCGGATTGCAAGCCGTAGACCTACGGACCTATGCAATTGCAGGACATTACGACGCGAGTCAACTTTTGGCACCAGCAATGTTGCCACTCTATACCGCGTTACGCGAAATAACCGGCACACCAGCTTCCGAGGCACGCCCATGGCTATGGGATGATAATCAACGGACGCTCGATCGCGATGTCGCTTTAATATGCGCAGATATCGAGAGCGGAGATCTAATTGCGCGTGCTAGCTCTGTCCATTTCGGAAAAGTGTAAGTCGCGTGCAAGACAGCACTCTAAATTTTAGGTCTGGGATCTTCGTTGTAGTCTATCGATTCGTTAAGTAAGAATCCCCCAATATGGCTTGAGAATCCCCCCAAAGAAAAATAGTGTACGTTCTGTTAACGCTCACAAGTAGCCACATGACGAATCTAATTTATTTTTGCAATTATGCCTTCCCCACTACCTGAATTTTTTCATATTGGCAGAACGCTAATTAAAAATATCAGCACCAGAGAGACTGCTAGCAAAACGCTTTATATTTCATGCAAATCAATTGCAATTCAACTCCCAGATTGCTTGCCAAATATACCCCTCAACGTCCTGATTTCATTGTTGGTATCACGAAAAAACGTTAATTTTATATACTCCGACAGCGCGGTACTGTTTTCACTTTCAGAAGGTATCTTTACCAATCTCGACATAAGCAATCCAGTGATTAAATTTATAATTTCGCAGCAGACTTGAATAGAGGCGATGGCATTATGTCAGAATCCCAGTATCTTCTTGGTCATACAGAATCCGAAATACGACGGCTGGTATTTCAGTCAAAGATGCTCAGAGCCATCACCACTCGCCTGCTTTTGTCTGCCGGCATCAAACCTGGGATGCGGGTCCTAGATTTAGGCTGCGGTCCAGGGGATGTCAGCATGCTGGTCGCCAAACTGGTTGGCCCCGGGGGCTCAGTCATCGGCATTGACCGCAGTCGTGCGGCCATCACAATCGCCAGGAAACGGGCGACTGATTCCGGCCTGAAGAACGTAGCATTTTCTCCAGTATCCCTAGCAGATTTTACCGATGAAGGTGGCTTTGATATGGTCACGGGCCGGTATGTGCTGATGTACCAACCTGAGCCTACAGTTTTTCTCCAGTATGCAGTAGCCCTACTGCGTCCCGGAGGAAAACTGGCATTCCATGAGGTAGATATCACCCGCCAACCGGTAAGCACCCCATTTCTTCCGTTATTCGACACTGTCTGTGCCAGAACACTATCCGCGTTTAAAGATGCACTATGCCATCATGAGGTGGCGGTTAGTCTGGGATCATTACTCCACTCCATCAACCTTACGGCTACGGGCGTTTTTTGCGAAATACCGGTCGAATGCGGCCAAGCAGTAAATATTAGCAGATGGGTGGGGGAATCATTCTGCAGTGTCTACCCCCAGACCATTGAGATAGAAACGACCTGTGGGAAAAAAATTTCTACACAGACTCTTGTAGATGAGCTGATCAAGGAAAGTCATGAGGCGAATGCTCAGATTGAATTCCTGCGTCAGGTATGTGCCTGGGGGACAGTATCATAACTAGTGCCAGATTTAGTTCGAAGAAGATAAACAGCCAACGAGATATTAGTATGCTTGCTAATGTTTATAAACATCCATCTTATAGCAACGGGCATGCAGATTACGACTGAGGAAGTTTATGATGAGAATGCCTGCACCTCCCTGTTAGTTATATTTTTGCATAGCGGCCATCGCATCACCACATCTAAACACGCGTCAAATCTTAACATATCGTCAGAAATCACCGCAAGAACTGACGATCAGGTACAACCAGTCACGAGCATTCTCGCCCACTATGCAGAGGTGTAAATATAAACTAAGGGCTTGCACGATAAACCCAATTGCAAGGCAAAAATCAAGAAAACGATTCGAGGCTTTTTCGGACCTCGAGACCAATAACCGCAGAGCCTCCGCCTCAAATTCAAACTTCATAGCCAATTTCGTTGTTTTCGCTTTGCGCCTACCTTTCATTGCCGATCCCTCGCGCGTTGGATGAAAAAGCTGTCGTATCGATCAACCATTTTCCCTCCACCATGCGTGCAAAAAAGAGTTGGCAGTTGGCTAAGTCCAACGGAACGGGGATTGCACGGCTCCAACACAGACGGCCCCTTGGGTCATTGGGGCTGTACTGAGGCGTATCTGATCGTTGGCGTCGTCACGTATTTATCATGGAACTGAACGGTCTGACACACCACTCACTCACTGTCGATGAATTGGACGCTGGCAATAGACGCATCGACAGACTACTGCAATAGGAAAAAGGCCCTGCATAGCCCGAATGACGAAAAGTTCAGGAAACGATCCAATTAAGATCGTACGAGGAGAACACCAATGGATAAAGCTTATGAGGGTAAGGCGGTTTTCATTACAGGCACTACCGGCTTTATCGGTTCGGTACTGCTCAAAACCATGAGCGAGAAGCTTAAAGGTATTGGACGAATCTACTGCCTTTACCATTCAACAACCCCTTCCCTGGCCTATGCTCACGACGAACGAGTTGTTTGGATAAAGGGGGACGTCACGCTGGAGGACTGGGGGATTTCTGATGGCTGGCTGTGGGAAATCAGGGAGAACGTGGAAATTATTTTTCATCTGGCTGCCTATACCCGCTGGGACACAACTATACAGGATCAGGTTCACGCTAATACCTTCTCCGCGCTACATGGGGCAGACCTGGCAGCAACTTGTAAAAAACTAACTTTATACCTGGTAACATCAAGCTATTGGGCGCTGTGTAATCGCTCGACACCTGAAAACTTCCAAGAACGAATTTATCAGGATTTCACAGCAGAATCCGAACTTAGCGAGATGGTAGAAACAGGTAGTAATGCAAGAATCAATGAGTGGCCTAATGCCTATTCCTACTCTAAAAACCTAATGGAGCGCTTGTTGCACCACCGCTATCCTAATTTGCTTGTAATGGTCGCACGCATCACATCTGTAACAGGTGCGTGGGCGTATCCCAATAGAGGTTACTGCGACTTCTCTATTTCCTTGCCAGCGTTTGTGAGAGCGATTGCGCTGGGAGGTGCTAGGTATTTCCCTGCATCGATGAAGGCGGCAGTCAATGATATGATCCCTGTTGATATTTGCGTTAACATGTTGTTGGCGAATGCCGTTGACCCATCGAATACTACATTCCAGGTTATCCATTGTTCTTCTGCTACACGCAATACCCCTACGCTTGGCGAGGTGGCTGAGATGGCTGGAGATATAATCTACTATTCTAGTCAAAATGAGTATAGCGAGGTGTTATCTAATCTTACCGATAAGCAGGCACAGCTTAATAAGCTTATTGTCGGCGCATACGGATTTGCTATGGCAAGCAGCTTTATCTTTGACGATGCGCAGGCCCGCCGACCGTTGCAGTGGATGGCTCCGGAGACCTTATCCATATTCCCTATTGATGTAGATGCGCTGGTGTGGCCGTCGATTATCTCAGCGATGAAGAAACAACTTTTTAAGCCGGTAGACGGCTGTTCTACCCGCTGAAATCATACTGCGTATCTGCCTATTAAGCTACGAGTACTCGTTGAGCGGCGCGGTGATACATAGTAAGCAACCAACATCATGCATAATAGATATTATGATAATTGCGACGGCCGCACTTATACCGCTTATATGATTTGTAATTAATACAATTTATGAGACTTCTAGAGAATAGATGGCCTTATGCGCAGCACTATTGCATTTCTGGAGACAATTATGAACACATTCGATGGACCCATAGGTCTTCGCGATGCAAAAGTGGCGATCATTGGTGCGTCATGTCGCTTCCCCGGCGGCTCTGATTCACCGGAAGCGTTTTTCGACAATTTGCTGAAAGGCGTCACCTGCGTCGGCCAGGTTCCCGAAGATCGTTGGTCGAGCGACAAATTCTTCAATGAGCGCGATGTTGCCGGTAAGACCTATGTCAATCAGGGCCATTTTCTCGAAGGCTATGACTATAAGTCCTTCGATGCCGATTTCTTCGGCCTCTCCCCGCGCGAAGTGGAGTTTATCGATCCGCAGCAGCGCCTGCTTCTCGAGCTGGCGTGGGAGGCTCTGGACAATGCTGGGCTGGATATCGAAGCCCTGGCAGGTTCCTCGACCGGCGTCTTCGTCGGCGGATTCACGGTCGACCATCTTCTGAACCAGCTGGGTGCGGGTGCCCGCGAGGCGATCGGAACGCACAGCGCGGCCGGCGCGACGCTGACGATGCTGTCGAACCGCATCTCCTACGCGTTCGATTTTTACGGGCCTAGCCTGTCGATTGATACGGCCTGCTCATCCTCGCTGGTCGCCTTCGCACAGGGCGTGACCGCGATCTTGACGGCACAGTGCGACGTCGCGCTGGTCGGCGGCGCCAACTTTATTCTCCGACCCGAATATATGGTGGCGATGTCGAAGGGCCGCTTCCTGGCCAAGGATGGCCGGTCCAAGAGCTTCGATGCGCGTGCCGACGGCTATGGCCGCGGCGAAGGCGGCGGTGTCGTCGTGCTGAAGGCATATGAGGCGGCGCTGCGCGATGGCGATCAGATCCTTGCTGTTGTCGATGGCGCCGGCGTCAATCAGGACGGCCGCACCAGCGGCATCACCGTGCCCAATCCCGAGGCGCAGCGTGCGCTGATGTTCCGCGTGCTCGCCGAAAGCGGCTGGGCAGCTGCGGAGATCGATTATATCGAGGCGCACGGCACCGGTACGCCGGTGGGTGATCCGCTCGAGACCCGCGCGATTGCCGATGTCTACGGCCAGGGCGGCCAGTGCGTCGTCGGATCGGTCAAGGCCAATATCGGCCATCTCGAAGCCGCGGCCGGGATCGCAAGCATCATCAAGTCGACGATGATGCTGCGGCACAATCAGGTGCCCCCCGTCGCCGGGCTCGAGGAGATCAACCCGAGCATCCCGACCGAAGTATTCCTGCCGCGCGAGCCTTTGATTCTGAACCGGGGCGAGACGCCACGCAAAGTTGCGATCAATTCCTTCGGCTATGGCGGCACCAATGCGCACGTCATCCTGAGTTTGCCGGATGTCGAGCCCGCTCGTTTCACGGTCGAGCCGTCGGACGCATCAATGCTCCTTCTCCCATTGTCGGCGCGTGACCCAAAGGCCCTGCGCGCGCGCGCCGAACAGTTCGCCGACCTGCTCGAGACGAGTGATGGCGCGGCACTCGAGGATATCCTGTTCACGGCGGGCGCGCGCCGGACGCATCTCACGCACCGCCTCGCCGTGTGGGGTGATAGTCGGCAGGAACTTGCGGCCGCGCTGCGTGGCATGTCCGCCGACGCCGAGACCTTTGCGGGGATCGAGGGTAGTCGGCCGTATAATGGCGATTCGCGGATCGCGTTCGTCTACACCGGCATGGGGCCACAATGGTGGGGCATGGGGCGCGAACTCCTGCGCGAAAACCGCGTATTCCGCGACACCTTGGAAGAAACCGACGCGCTGTTCACGCGCATCGCGGGTTTTTCAATTTTGGCGGAGATGACGCGCGACGAACCCGATTCGCGGATCAAGCGCACCGAATTTGCGCAGCCCGCGAACCTGATGATCCAGATCGGCCTCACGATCGCGCTGAGGGCCGAGGGGATTTCGGCGGACGCCGTGGTCGGCCATTCGGTAGGCGAGGTCGCTTCGGCCTGGGCCTCCGGCATGCTTTCACTGGAGGATGCGTTGCTTGTCAGCCGGGAGCGCAGCCGCATCCAGGGCAAGACCGCCGGAAGCGGCGGCATGCTCGCGCTGGGCCTTTCGGTCGAAGATGCCGCCGAAGTGATCCGCCCGCATGGCGATCTGGTGTCGCTGGCCGCGGTCAATTCTCCCCGCAGCGTGACCGTGGCTGGCGATCGGGCCGCGCTCGAAGCCATCCGGGCAGAAGCTGAATCGCGCATGGTGTTTGCCCGCGTGCTCGACGTCGAGGTGCCCTATCACAGCCCTCTCATGGAGGCGCTGAAGCCCGAGCTTCGCGAGAAGTTGGCAGGCCTGAAGCCGGTGCTCCCCGGTATCCCGCTTTATTCTACCGTCACCGGGGCTGCTATCGAGGATGGGACCAACGCACGGCGCTATGACGCCGAATATTGGTGCGACAATGTCCGTCAACCAGTCTACTTCGCCAACGCGATCGGCGCGATGCTTGACGACGGGTACCGATTGTTTGTCGAAGTCGGCCCGCATCCGGTGCTGCGGCGCTCGATCGAGGAGATCTGTGCTGATCGCAATGTCGAAACGCGCATAGCCTCAACGCTGGTGATGAACAAGCCCGAAACGCCAGCCTTGCGACGATCGGTCGGCGAAATCTATGTCAGCGGCGGACAGATCAACTGGGCATCCCGGACGGCGACCGGGCTGCAATGCACGCTACCATCCTATCCCTGGCAACGGCTCCCACTGTGGCGCGAGGCAGTGAACCAGGCTCGCGATCGCCTCGAGGGGCAATCCGCCCCGCTGATCGCAAAATATGGTGGAGCCGATCTCAATCTTCGCCGCCTCAACTATCTGTTCGATCATGTGGTCGACGGCGCTCCGATCATGCCGGCCGCCGGCTATCTCGAAGCGATGTGCGAAGAGGCCCGGAGCCGCTGGCCCGACGCCCCCGGATTGAGCCTGCGTGACATCCATATCGAACGCGCGCTCGTTCTCGATCATGAGCGGTCGCTGCGTCTCGACGTGCGGTTCGATCCGACCGGGCACCGCGCCGAACTCTACTCGCGCGACGAGGGTTCGGCCGCGGAGCCGGTGCTACATGCCTCAGCATCTATCCATCCGGCCGGCGCGCACCCTTCGTCCTCTCATGCTCCGACTTTGGCGGATACCAGCGCGATGGAAGAGGTCGCCCCAGCCAAACTCTATGCCGATCTGTACGCACTGGCACTGCAATATGGCCCCGCCTTCCAGCCGATCACCGCGTTGCGCCGCGATCTGGACCGCGGCCTCGCCGAGGCAGAGCTGACGCGGCCGCAGGTCGCCGGCGAAGCCGTGGATGCCTATGTCCTGCATCCGGCACTGCTCGACGGTTGTTTCCAGACCGCGCTGGCCCTGATCGATGCGAGCGAGGGTGCGTATCTGCCCGTGTCGCTTGCGTCGCTCGAAGTCTATGCGCCGATGCCGGAAAGCATTCGCTGCAAAACCGTCATCATTTCGCGCAGTGTTTCGCAGATCGTCTGCGACTTCGAGCTGACCGATCGCGATGGGCATCCAATCGCCCGGCTGAAGGGGCTGATCTGTCGATCGCTGCTCGGCCGCGGCAAGGTGGACCACTTCCCTGCCGGCGATTACCAGCGTGTCTGGGTTCCGCAGGCGGAAGAAGCGTCAGCCGTCGCGATCGGTGATCGGCTCCTCATCGTGGCTCAACCGGGCGACGTACTGGCCGACGCGATCGAGCAGTGCGCCCTGCAACACGCCGTGGCTTATGACCGATGCACCTGGACCGAAGTACCCGATTCGCCTGCGCTTGACCAGGCAAAGCGCGTTGCGGGCTTCGCTCCGACAGGACTCGGATCCGACGAGGACGTCACCGGCGCGCATCTGCTCGGCGAGATGTTGCTCGCGATACAGGCGATGGCAACACAGGATCGGCCGTTGCCGCTGCGAATCGTGACGCGCAACGCGCATCTGGTAACCGACGGCGACCGGGTCGTGCCCGCCCACACCGCAGTGGCCGGCTTCGTCAGGGTTATACGCAATGAGCTCGCTTTGCTTGACGCGGCGACGATTGATATTGACGACCGCACGGCGCTGGAACGTGCCGAGACCGTCTTTGCGCAATTGCTTGCCAAACAACACATCGACGAGATCGCCTTGCGCCACGGCACGTGCTACGCGGCCCAGTTGGTTGCAAGCGCAATCCTTCAGGCGCCCGAAACTGCGCAGATCAGACCGTCCGACGACGTAGCTGTCGAACTGACCCGCCTTGGCCCGGCTTACAGCGCCTCGCTCCTGCGCCAGCCAACATTGCCCGACGATGGCTATGAAGTGCGGGTAGAGCGTTTCGGTCTCCAGCTCGGCGCAGATCTGGATCCGGTCGGGATGATTGGCGTGGTTACCCGCGCCGGAACCGCCACGACGCGGTTTGCCATGGGTGACCGCGTGGCTGGCATCGTCCCGCATCGGCTCGTCAGCAGGCTGATCGTCAGGGAGGCGGAAGCGGTGCTGGAAGCGGTTGGCAATCGCGCATCAACATCGTCGCTGGCGCCCATCGTGGCCCGCGCAGCACTGTTGGCAAACCTTGCCGACTTGTCCGCCGGGCGCGCACTGATCGTCGACGGGATCGTCGGCGACGCGCTCAGCTCGCAGCTCGCCTCCAGAGGAGTGTTGGTGGTGCGCGTGGCGGCCGACCTTTCCGACTGGGGAGACGCAGGCGACAAAGGATGCTTCGATCTTATCGCCGGGCCGATGGCTGATTGGAGCCGCCTGTTTGGCTTCTCCGCGCTCGCTCCCGGCGGCCGACTGGTTGATCTTGCCAAGAACCCTTCGCCCTTCGCGGTGCCGGGACATTGCGGCCGGCTGGTGCGGCTGCACGATGACCTGCCCTCGCTTGTGAAAGATTTGGCCTATCGCGTGGAACTCGCCAGCGTGCTTAATGGCACAGCACCGGATTATCCGACGGCGGCGCGTATTGGTTGCTCCGAGTTGCTGGATCCGGAGACGCTCGCGGCGATCGGCCCTGACTGGGTCGAGCTTGATCTGCGCGAGGACGATCGCTCGATCGCGGTCGAGGCGGCGGACATGCCGGCGATGGATCATGAGGGAACCTATCTGGTCACCGGCGGTTTCAGCGGCCTCGGCCGCGCGGTCGCCCTCTGGCTGGCGGGTAATGGTGCCGGGCGGATCGTACTGATCGGTCGGCGGGGCCTCGAAACATCGGGTGCACCCGAACTTCTGGACCGAGTGCGCGAACTGGGCGCTCGCGCCGAGGCCTATGCAATCGATGTCGCCGACGCCGACACCATGATGGCGCTGCTGCACGACCTGCATCAGCCAAATGCGCCGCTGCTCGGCATCTACCATGCGGCCGGTGTCATCGACGACCAGCTGGTTCGCGAGCTGACGCCTGCGCAGATTGCACAGGTCATGCGCCCCAAGGCGAACGGCGCCTGGAACCTGCACCAGGCGACTTCGGCGCTGGGGATCGAGCTGCAGCAATTCGTGCTGTTCTCGTCGATCGCCAACCTCGTCGGCAACAGCCGGCAAGCGAACTACTGCGCCGCAAACGGCTTCCTCGATGGCTTGGCGCACCTTCGACAGTCGCTAGGGATGCCGGCGCTAAGCGTTAATTTCGGCGCGATTGCCGGCACCGGGATGCTGGCGTCCGATGACCGGATTGGTCAGCACCTCACCCAGATCGGCCTGGCTCCGCTCGATGTCGACGTGGCACTGCGCGGGCTGGGCCGTGCGCTGGCGCGGCGCACGACGCAGGTGGCGGTCGCCGAGAAGATCGCCTGGGAGAAATGGGCGACCTATGAAGACGTCGGCGGTGCCTCGCCCGCGTTCATCGCGCTGGTGGAGGAAAGCCGCGCGACCCTGACCGGCGATGCATCGCTCGTCCAGCAACTGCACACCGCGCTCGCCGGCGTCGAGGACGCGGCCGCGCACGAAATTCTCTGCAGCCTGATCGCCGAAGTAGTCGCATCGGGTCTGAAAACCCGTGCGGATCGCTTGAAGCCGGAAATGACCTTCGACTCGTTCGGCGTGGATTCGCTGATGACGACCGAAATCCGGATCCAGCTCGATAACACATTAGGCGTCAACTACTCAGTCGTCGAACTGCTGGGATCAACGACCATCTCCTACCTGGCCGACAAGGCCCTGCTGCAAATCCACGGCGGCGTAGCGGGCCTCGAGCTCGCGGCCGAATAGCTTTGAAAAATGGGGTCGCAGACATGACAGCAACATCCAGAACAGCACTTGACGCCATCGTGAATCGGGTTCGAAGCGGGATCGGAGCTGAGCCAGCGACAACGGAGGCCGCGCACTCCCCCGAACCGCCGAAAATCAGCGACTATCCCGAGCATGCACTGATCGAGCAGCTACGCGGCCTCTATACATCGGGCAGCACGCTGCGGAACCCGTACTTCCTGGCGCGCAGTGGCGAGGTCGGCAGCGGGATGCGGATCGATGGGCGAGATTACGTCACCTTTTCGAACTACAACTATCTCGGCCTCTCGCACGATCCGCGTGTGAAGCAGGCGGTGCATGAGGCGGTTGAACGCTATGGCTGCCATGCGGGCGCAGCGCGCATGGTGGGTGGCGAGATCGAGCTGCACGCGCAGCTCGAAGACGAGCTAGCTGATTTCACTGGCTTTGAGGCGGTCGTGGTCGGGGTTGGCGGGTACAGCGCCAATGTCTCTGCGGTTGGCTATCTGCTCGATCAGCGCGACGTGATCTTCCACGACGCCTACATGCACAACAGTGGCGTGATGGGCGCGGTCATGTCGGGTGCACGGCGCATCGCTTTCCCACACAACGACATGGATGCGCTCGAGACGTTGCTGCAACAGCATCGCGGGCAGTATCGCCGCGCCATCCTGTTGGTGGAGGGCGCCTACAGCATGGACGGGGACCTCGTGGACCTTCCGCGAGTGATTGAGCTCAAGCGGCAATTCGGGGCATGGCTGATGGTCGACGAGGCGCATTCATGCGGCACGGTCGGCCAGACCGGCCGAGGTGTGTGCGAGCATTTCGGCCTGGCGACGACGGATATTGATTTGATGGTCGGAACCCTGTCGAAAAGCTTCGGCAGCTGCGGCGGGTTTCTTGCCGGGCGCAAGGACTTGATCGAACTTCTGAAGCATTTCTGCCCCGGGCTGCTGCTCTATAGCACGGGCATCAGCCCCGCCAACACCGCTGCAGCACTCGCCGCCTTGCGGCTGATTCGCGCCGAGCCCGAGCGCGTTGAGCGACTGCAGCGCAATTCCCGGATGTTTAAGTCGATCTCCGAGGATGCGGGGCTTGATTGCCGGACATCGCTAGCGGGCGTGCCCATCGTTCCACTGATGGTCGACGACGATCAGGCGCTGAGCCTGATGTCGCACTTACTCGACAACGGGGTGATCGCGCATGCCGTCATGCACCCAGTCGTACCGCGAAACGCGGCGCGGCTGCGCTGCTTCATCAGTGCCGAACACGACGAGGGAATGATCCGCAACGCCATCAGCCTGATGGCCGCGCACGTTCACGGCGCCTGATCTTATTATCAAAGGATTCAGTCATATGAAGAAGCATCTGCGTAACACAGCGATCCTGGGGTTCACCGGCATGCTTGCCACTTTGCCGAACACAGTGTTGGCTCAGGACAATGCCCCATCGGAGAATGTCCGGCGAGGCCGGGAGATCGCAACGACGGTCGACCAGAACGATGCCGGCTTCGCTGATTATGTGGTGGATGGCAAGATGACGGTCCACCGTCCCGACGGCGCCCAGGCGAAGCGCGACTTTGAGATGAACACACTCGAAGTTCGGGACGCCGGCGACAAGCGCCTCGTCGTCTTCTCGCAACCGAGAGACTTGGCGGGATTTGTTTCGCTAACCTTCACCAACTCCGGCGCGCCTGACGATCAGTGGGTCTATCTGCCAGCCGTCAAGCGGGTTAAGCGACTTGCCGCGCGCGACAAGACCGGGTCGTTCGCCGGATCGGAGTTTTCTTACGAGGACATCGCGACGTGGGAATTGTCCAACTACGACTATGAGTTCATCAAGGACGAACCTTGCGGCGAACCGCA
This sequence comes from Pseudomonas sp. BT76 TE3572, assembly GCF_050435365.1. Lineage (NCBI taxonomy): Bacteria > Pseudomonadati > Pseudomonadota > Gammaproteobacteria > Pseudomonadales > Pseudomonadaceae > Pseudomonas > Pseudomonas sp. BT76 TE3572. The sequence continues at coordinate 5,992,561 of NZ_JBNDKE010000001.1, read as the reverse complement.
GACTACCTGTCACACCATCGCCAATCTGCCGAAATACGAATATTCGGGTTATTCAAAGCTGGTCGAGACCATCGATCCCCGCTTTTGGCAGCCGGTGCGTATCGTCTATTTCGACAAGAGCGGGCGTGAGCTCAAGCGTCTGGACTTTCAGGGATACACCCAGTTCCAGAACAAATATTGGCGCCCTTCCAGGATCGTCATGACGAACCTGCTTGACAAGTCGGTCTCCGAAATCACGTGGCAGGATTATCGCTTCAAGACCGGGTTGAACGCGTCCAAGCTTTCCGCCAGCCAGATGGCATCGTGGTCGCGTTGAAGCCTTCCGCGTCCCTGGTTGCGCTGCCCTTCTTCGCTGCATGTCTGGTCCTGTGCGCCCCGGCGCATGGCCAGTCCGTGCGGGGTTCGCTGGGCGCGGAAACGCAAATCTATCCCGATGCGCCGCTCTATCCGGATCAGAACCGCGATCACGTCCAAGTCTCGACCTATGCCACCCTCAATGCCTCGGCCGATTTGGGAAATGCGCGTTTCGATATGGAGCTGTTCGGCCGCATCGCGCCCGATGCCACCAAGGAGGCGTCGGGCGATGTGCGCCAGGCCTTCGTCCGCGTTCCGTTCGGTAATGCCGAGGTGAAGGCCGGCATCCTGACCGAAAAATGGGGCGTTCTGGAAGCCTGGAATCCGGTCGACATCATCAACCAGAGCGACCTGATCGAAGACTTTCAGGGCAAGGTGAAGCTGGGCCAACCGGGCGTTCTCATGACGCTGCCGCTGGGGGACGCGACAGTGTCCTTCTTCGGGACCGGCATTGCACGCAGCCGGCGTTTCGGTCGGGGCGAGGACCGGTTCCAGGTGCTGCCCGCGGCCGTCGTCGACGAGCATTTCGAAGGCGGCCGCTGGAGCCCCACGGGTGCGATCCGCGTCGAGCTGCCCGTCGGTCCCGTCAATGTGGCGGTGTCCCAGTTCCTAGGAACGGCGCGCGAGCCGGTGCTCACCGCGGTGGTCGGGCCGACCGGACTGGAAGGGTTTCGTGCTTCTTACGACCGGATCAGCCAGACCAGTCTCGAGGCGGAGCTTGTCCTTGGCGACAGCGTGTTTAAGACCGAGGTCATCCACCAGCGCACCAACAAGGGCGCATCCTGGGGCGGCGGGGTCGGAATCGAGACGAGCTTTAGCAAAATCGCCAGCGGGCCGGGCGATTTTACCCTCTACGCCGAGGCCTATGCCGACTCCCGCGCGGACGATGCCGCGGTCACGCCATTTCAGCGCGACGTGTTTCTCGGCGCGCGCTACACGTTCAACGACACGGACGATACGCTGCTCGAACTGCGCAACACGCATGACCTCGAGTGGGGATCTGACCTGCTCGAACTGCGCGCCTCGCGCCGTGTTCTCCAGGATGCCGTCTTCACCTTTTCGCTGCTCAAGGCCGCCAATGAAGCCCGCGATCCCGCGCTGTCGAGCTTGGGCCGGGATACCCAGATAAAACTTCAACTTGCGCAATTTTTTTAACACCGCACCCTCATACAACAGATTTGGAGCCAAAGGATGAGCAGTCATAACTCAGCACACGGAGCGTCAGGTGCCCCTATAGTGGGCCGGCTGCGGACCATGCTGGCGATATATGCGGGCCTGGTCACACGTCGTCCCTGGATGGTGCTGCTGGTCTCGCTCCTGTTGGTAACTGCCCTGTCCGCGGGACTGTCCGCGCTGACGTTTCGCAGCGACAATCGGATTTTCTTCGCAAACGACAATCCCGAACTTCTCGCTCTGGAGAGGTTCGAGGCGACCTATGGCCGCGATGACACGATCCTGTTCGTCGTGAACGCACGCGATGGCGACCTGTTCACCACCAAGCGGCTGGCCGCGATCAACGAACTGACCGACGCGGCCTGGTCGATGGACGACGTAAAGCGGGTGGATTCGGTCACTAATTTCCAGCGCGCCCGCGCGGTGGGCGATGATATCGACATCGACCAGTTGCACCGCTCCGGCGACCCGTTGAGCGAAGCCGATGCGCGGGCGTTGAAGGCCGAAGCCGCGAAGGAACCGTTGTTGATGGGCCGCCTGCTTTCAGCCGATGGGCGGCTTGGCCTCGTCGCCGTAAATTTTCGCTTCGATCCGGCCACAGCCTCCAGCCAGACGGCGCAAGCGATCGCTGCGAGCAAGCGACTGGTTGAAAAACTGCGCGTCGCGCATCCCGATCTCGAGGTCGGCCTGTCGGGCTCGGTTGCGCTAGACAATGCCTTCGTCGAGGCCAGCACTTTCGACACTTCTGTGCTGCTGCCGCTGATGCTCGTGGTGCTGCTCGCCATCCTCCTCTTCGTCTTGCGCAGTGCCAGCGGTGCCTTTGCAACCCTCTGCGTGATCCTCCTGGGAACGACCAGCGCGCTCGGGACAACGGCGCTGCTCGGCGTACCCCTATCGTCTCCGAGCGTCATTGCGCCCAACATTATCCTGACGATCGCCTGCTGCGATTGTATCCATCTGATCTCAGGCATGATGCGGCTGCGGGCCGCCGGGCTAAGCCGCCGCGAGGCGATCCGCGAGGTTCTGGTCGAATGCTGGTGGCCGGTGACATTGACCACCATCACCACATCGGTCGGCTTCCTCTCGCTCGCGTTCAGCCCGGTGCCGCCCTTCGCGCATCTGGGGATTATCGTAGCCTTGGGTTCGGTGCTGACCTGGCTGCTGACCGTGACGTTCCTTCCGGCTTTGCTGTGCATCCTGCCGTGGAAGGCATCGCGAAGTGCATTGCCCGCGGAAAATCTCAGCAGTCGCGTGGCGGCTCTGGTCATGCGCAGACCACGGCAGGTCCTCGCCGCAGTTCTCGCGATCTCGTCCGTGCTGTCTGCATTCGCTTTCACCAATGAACTCGATGATCGCTACGTCCGCTATTTCGGGCAGGGCTATGACTTCCGTCAGGCCACCGATCGGCTCAACCAAGGTATCGGCGGTTTCTACACCATCGAATATTCACTCGATTCGGGCGAACAGGACGGAATCGCCAACCCGAATTATCTCGATCAGGTCAATCAATTCGCGAATTGGCTGCGCTTACAACCTGGGGTTACCCATGTCCACGGCCTGCCGGACATGATGAAGACCCTCAATCGCGCCATGAACGGTGGAGGGGTAGAACAATATCGGCTGGCCAGCGACCGTGAGGTCACGGCCCAACATCTGGCCCTTTACGAGATGTCACTGCCGTTCGGCACCGACCTCAAGAACCAGATCACCGCCGACAAGCAGATGAGTCGCCTGTCGGTCAGCTTGAATGACGTTTCCACGAGCGCGATGGCCGATCTGGACACAAGGGCACAAGCGTGGGCGCAACAGAATACGCCGCTGATTGCCGCTTCGGCCAAGGGCACCGGCACCTCGTTGATATTCGCTCATATCGGCAATCGCAACATCACCGAAATGCTCAAGGGAGTCGCTTCAGGCATGCTCGTGGTGTGGGTGATCTTCCTCATAGCCTTTCGCTCACTCGCCTTGAGCATCATCGGCACAATCGCCAACTTCGTGCCCTCGGTCGTGACCTTGGGTGTCTGGGCGCTTATCAACGGTGAAGTCGGCATGGCGGTCGCGACCGTGGCATCGGTGACGTTCGGCGTTGTCGTCGATGATACGATCCACATGCTGAGCACCTATTCTCGCCTGCGACGGGAGGACGGCTTTACTGCGGAGCAGGCGGTACGCGGGGCGTTCGAGATCGTCGGTCCCGGCATGATCGCCATGACGCTTGCCCTGTCGGCGGGTTTTGCTTGCCTGGCTTTCTCGGGATTCGAGATAAACTCGTGGATGGGAATGATGGCCTCGGCGACGATCCTGGTCGCGGTGCTGTTCGATCTACTGTTCATCCCGTCGGTTCTGCTGATATTCGATCGGAAGCGGGCGTGCATCCCGACTGCCGGGGAGGCTATGGTGGCCGTCACGGTGAACGTAGGCTAAGTGTCGCGACCTGCATTCATATACCAACAGAAGCGGTGGCTTTCAAATACTGCGACTGACGGTCAAGAAGCAAATGCGTGCGACGCTGGTGGCTGTTCCTGTTGAGCTGAAGCGCCGGCGTCATAAGCCCATCCGGGCTCAAGCGCAATGGCTTACTCGGGTGGTCAGGGCTTCTTGAATTACCATGCGGTGCTGGGAAACCTAATACGTCTTGGTGGTTTTCGTCCGGCGATATGTCGCCCCTCCTTACGGGCCTGGAACCATGCTTTCGGCTGGCCCCAGAGGCCTTCCGCCTTGATTCGCAAGCAATTGCTGCTGGGCTCGTTGTAATGCCTCCGTGGCTGGCCGCAAGTTGTTTTTTGCTCATTCGCCTCGGTGTTTAGTTGCAATCGAGGCAGTTGGCCTGGTGCTTGATGTGCCTACCGCAATTTTAAGGTCACCTAAACTGCTTGAGCAAATGCTGAGTGAGCACGAGTCGGATAAGGACAAGATCGTTCATTTCGAAGAAGAAAACGCGCTGTTGAGTCAGCACCTTTTCGGGAGCAAGTCAGAGCAAACCGCCGCCCCCACGACCCCGCAAATGGCCTTGTTCAACGAACCTGAAAACGGGCCTGAGTCTGTCGACGAAACGGTAAAAGAAGAGGCCGTCGCTCCGACCAAGCGACGGGGCAAACGCAGCCTCTGCCCGCCGATCTTCCGCGCATCGAAGTCATTCACGAACTGCCCGATCACTAGCGGACCTGTGCCTGCGGTTGCCGTAAACATAGTATTGGCGAGGAAATCAGCGAGCAGCTCGAGATCGTGCCGATGCAAATCCACGTGATCAAACTTGTGCGTAAGGTCTATGCCTGCCGTGGCCGTGAAACCGTGCTGATCATGGCGGACAAGCCGGCGCGCGCATGCCTAGTACCGGCGTTTTGGCGATGTTGCTGTCGACCAAATACGTCAATGGCCTGCCACTGCATCAATTCGAAAAAGTACTCGGTCGCTACGACATCGATATTCCACGGCAAATATTGGTGCGCTGAGTTATCCAGTGCGGCGAACACCTACAACCAATCTAAAGAAAGAAAATCTCACAGTTTTTGTAGGAGGCCATTTCTTCCAGGCGATGTTTGTCATCATCATTTAGCGCTGAACACCAACGCGCACTTAAAGTTTCTAAATTCCCATGACTCATAAGCATCAACAACGACTCTACAACAAAAGGTGCAAGTATCTTCACTTGGCGAGTCTCACGACCGTCATTATTTATTTTGATTTCCGACGTTCCAGGAGCCTTTTCACTAGTGATAGTTCTATCTATATTTAAGTGCTTTAGGCTCTTCATTTGCGCAAGAGATGCATAAGCTGCGCCATTGTTGTGATTCATAAATTCTGCACGCCTCAACCCTAAAATCTTTAGCCCAACCATATCAACCAATCCTGCCATATTGTCAGAAAGCTCTAGGTTTCGACTACCATTTATATTTAGATAGTGCAACTTACACAAAGATGCCAGTATTTTAGTGTCAATTCCTCCTATAAAATTTACATTACTCAGTTCAAGCGTTTTTAGTTCAAGCATTTCGCCCAACCGGTTAATTTCACAGTTGCTTAAGCTCCCCTTAAGATTTATATCTGATTCGTTTTCTTGTAGCTGCTCAAATTCAATTGGTTGCGGCGTATGCCGGAATAGCTTTAAGCGGGTATTGAATGCTTTCGGCAATATAGGTGCCCCCCATTGCTGCTCACCTATCCATCTAAAATTACGATTGTCGCGGAGTTTCCCGTATGTAGTTACTTCATCGCCCTCAGAAGATCTCTTTATAACAATTTCTTTATTTTTTCTTTCCGCATTTATTTTTCTTTGATCATGCGTAATGCGACTGATCGCGGGAGGATTGGTGGATGCCTCTATTTTGCTCGGAATATTTTTATTTTCTTCGACATCGAAATTCCATGCACCTGGAATTTTATGGGTTGATTGGTCTACACGATTATACATATCACTCCTTCTTGCCTACATAAAAAGTTGAAATTGTTATACATTGATTGATGCGGTGTAGTGCCTGGGGAGGGAGACATGATGCGGGGGATTCATCGCTGTCTGGACCTATCGGAATGATGTTGTCCGGGATGGACGACCTAGATCCTAGTAGGTGGTCAGGATGACCCAGGAGGTTCCAACGGCAGGTCCTAGATTGGCAGCCAAGTTGGCTCGGACAATACCGCTTTCAAGCCGGCCTGGAGCCAATTTGCTGCCGCAGGCTGCAATCAGCGCGTTTTTTTTCGACCGGAATTAATTGCGAATGAACCTGCATATATCCGCTTCGATCTGCAATCCAACGCGGCCAACCAGTATTAGTTGCCAATGAAGCTACGGCTTCGGGGTTTGACTACTACCTGCTACGTAGAATATTGGCTTGCACTCCGATATTGAACGCATTGTGTATGGCATTGCATATCAAAGGGCGAACCCTCCCACAGAAAACCAAATGAACGCCCACTAGATGTCGTCACATAAATAGAGTTTAACCGCAGCCAAGGGAACGCGGAGGTTACACAGACGGCCGATCAGTCAACCATACTGACAAGCAATATAGGGTTCGCCTGTCGGGTCGACTGTAACGATATGCTGTTTAAAAATTCAGGCGAAAGTTAAAGGAGTTACTGATGTCTTTCGTAGCAGCGCTCAAATGATTGAGAGTTACGTTAATTTGTGCGTCTTCCTACCGCAGATTGAACGGTGCCCATCGTGGAGGTGCTGAAGCGGAGGACATAATGTACAAAAAATTTCCGGCAAATATCACCTACCGCTGAAGCAGGTGCATGGAGGGCAGGTGCATTGCTTATTCCTGACGAATTGAAGCAATGCTCATTGAAACCTCAAGAGATCGAACACGCCATAATGGTCGGTTTTGCTGAATTGAAAACACTATTGCCAGCTGGATTGCTCTAATTTCGGCATATGGCTCCATGGCACCCTCGAGTTCGCCAGAAAAAAAAGCGTCAGTGATGGAACTTAATACTATTGAACACCACACATAGTCTATGTACCTAAGGTGAAAAAATGAAAACACGTCCTTCTCATGACAATGTTCCTCCTCTTCCTGAGCACTGGGTTAATGTCCAGTCTTTACAATGGCTGCATCGAAGCCTGGAGGCTTATGAATCGATGGCCGATCACATAACTACTGCGGTATACACTGGCGAACTACACAAAACCCGGGTGGATGATCACGCACTGGTCTGTGCAATTCCTGCCATGACTCTCAATGATTGTGTGATTTTATTAACGCTGAACTTTAAGTCAGCTAATCAGGGAGGTTGGAATCTTGCCAGCGTGACTGTTGATGATGGCAAGGGATTGATCCTGAACGCTATTCCTGGGCTGGAAAATGTAACTCAGTCAGAGTCTCCCGGGTAGCCTACGACTGCTGATATCATCTTTCAGACTGCTGAGCAATATTTTCTCACTCGTCTACCGAAACAGAAGACGCGTGGAAATGCCGAACTGCTGCCGCACGAACTCATAGGATTAATAGCCCAATTCTTGTTTGGTCTTTATATTTTGGAGCAGCCGAATGAATCGAGAGATTCACTCCCGGTTGCGTAAGAGCCTGAGAGTGAGGCGCACTTGGGCTACCCGACCAAATTCATGGAACCCAATCAGCGGGTGCCCCCACCGAAGTGAATGTTCTCGTGTCGAATTTTACGTTTGAGAACTCGCTGACTACTGAGAAACCAATCGATGAAAGTTGAGCCACAAAAGAAAGTTTCGGATTTTGCATTAGATGAAGACAACTGGGTAATCGGCAATGATGACTCTGACATTGTGGCGATGCCGCTGCTGGCACACGCTGCCGCTGAACATCATGGAGCACTAACCGGCCTCAAGATATTGTATATTAACCACGCCATAAGCGATGCTCTCATGGTAGCTCGAGCCCTACGGGGTGCTGGCGCTGAACTGGTCAACGTACTTGTGCCGTATCGGGGAATTGAAGACCGGAGCCATCACGCCCTGAGTCAAGCATTTAGCGCGTTGGGACCTACCTACGCACCAGCTCCTCAACACCCAAGTCTCTTCAGTGCAGTAATGGCCGAAACAGTCGCTGCAGCAATCGTGCATATCGCTGATTCAGCCTCCGCCAATGGGCAGCAGTGGATGATTGTAGAGGACGGTGGATACGCATTTCCCGCGCTACATGACAATCCCGAATTAACGATCCACATGAATAGCTGCCTGGGTGCTGTTGAGCACACGACGAGAGGCAGGTGGAACTATGAATACCTTGAAACTGATGCAGCACCCAAAACACCTAGGACGTTACGTCGGCCCGCGGTAACAATTTCAGGATCTCGGTTAAAAACTACCCACGAGGCTGGATATGTTGCCCAAGCGCTCGTAGATGAATGCCATTGGTTATTGCGTCGAGATCATCAATTCCTGCGTCACCGGAAGGTTATGATCATTGGCTATGGCAGAGTTGGCCGTGCCTTGGCTCAGGCGTTGCAGCGAGCCGATGCCAGCATCACAATTCATGACAACGCGTTGGTCGATACAGACGCTGACTTGATGTGCAGTGATCCGATTTCGGCGGTGGAAGATGGGGCGTTCCTGGTGTTCGGTGCAACAGGCACTTCCTCTTTCGGCTACTCCGCCTTAGAGGCCTTCATCATGCGAAGTCCGAGTCCGATACTCTATCTCGCAAGCGCATCTTCCAAAGCCATAGAATTTGCTGACGTCGTTTCAATACTTGACCAAGCAGCCGTTGATAACAATGCTGCGATCGCACTAGCAGGTCCCGGCAGTACCGTTCTCTCGCATCTGGACCCGGAAGTTGGCTTGCGTTACACGATTACAGTGAGTACGCCGTCCGGCTCTCGAACGAGGACGTTGGTGCTGCTTGGCAAGGGGTATCCAGTAATCTTTTATCCTGCACACACGCACGGCGCTCCGAATCGAGCGATGGATCCAGTAATGACGCAGCTCTTTTTGGCCGCCGTCGGATTACCAGCGGCATGCCTACGCCTGACCGCTGCTGTACACGATATTAATGACCTTATAGCAATGCCGAATCTGGGTCTACCTGCCTCCTGGAAAACGCTGGTAGACGAAGAGTCCCTTTTAATCCGTTGGTGTGAGGAAAATAACATCGATTGGTCCGAATATAGACGAGAGATTGGATTTGACTCTAACTGCAACTGATCTTGCATCCACCTCATAGCCCTTGGCTGCGGGCTCGAACGAGAATATCAACGGTTCGATCCACCAGTTCCTGTCCAAGGGCACGGTCTTGTCGGCACATAGCCAAGAGAAGCTGGATGAATTGCTGATTTACTGAACATCCGCCCATGTAAACGGTTCGACTGGGAATGCCCGATTGAAGTAATTACGCAGGTGGTGGGTTTGCAATATGAAGCCCCTGCTTCAATTCAAAAGCCGTATTGCACTCAGCTCCTGCAAACCACCCCTATCAATTTTATCCCCACTATTCGGTGAATCGCGGCTCAGCTTCCGACAAACAGCTGGACTACAGCCCCCCGGTTTTGTTTGACAATGCTGACCCGGAATTAGCAATTTCGAGAAGCAGACTTGCCGTTCAATCGACCTGCATCTGCATTGAAAAGGTGAATGTCCGGGCGGACCAGATCGCACCTGTCCTAGGGGGTTACCAGTAGCCCTTCTCGGCTAGTGTCAACCTTAGTATGTGACTTGCTCACCCAAATGCCCTATTTACCACGGGACGCTGCGAATCAAAGCACCTCGTTTATGGGCAGTTCTGCAATAGCAAAGGAGGTGGTAGCGCACGGTGTTTTTTGACTTGTAATCCAGATAAATACGTCCTGATTTTTTATGGACGCCGCTACGCCATTATCACTGGTTTTAGGGGGGCTTCTATGCCTAATTCTGCGAAGCGGCTCCGTAAGACCGACAGTCGACGCCATGCACTGATTTGCTCCAACTCGGGCGCAAACCGAGTATCGATGCGGTACGCATCAAACTCGGCAATACCGGTTCGAAGACCACCATTGCCCGCTACTTCAAGGGGCTGCAGCAGACAGCGCCCAGTGTGTCGCTCAGCCCACAAGAACGTCTCCGCGCCCAGCTGCTGGCGTTGGTGAACCAAGTTGGTCGACGAGTTGGCCCAGGAGGCCGAAAAGGCACTGGTGAGCGCGAACAATTTGACCAAGAGTACCCCGTGTTGCGCACAGCGCTGTCGCGCCAGAGCAACTAGCTGGAACCGCGAAAGATTCAAGTCAGTGAATTAAGTGACAAACTCTCACAGGCACAAATACAAAAGGAGTCGCATCGCGCGCAATTGTCGAGCGAGCAGCAGTTGATGGCGACGCGGCCGGCCAAAGTACAGGAGCTACACACGCAACTGGCCAAAAAGCAGAGCCAGATGCAAACCCTGTACGAGACCAGCGTCCATGCCCGTGAATCTCTGCTGCATTTTCGCGACGCAAGCAACGAGCAAAACGCCCCCCTACTGCGCCAAGAGGAACAGCATGCTCAGCAGGTCGAGCAGCAGCTTAGCGCAGTGCTCTACCAGTCTTCACTGGGGGAATGCTGGTAAATTCTGGTGCGATCGGAAGGCTCGGTAGCTGCATCTCATACCTGGCGCGTTGCTTATGCTGTGCGTAGAGTTTTAGGCTTGAGTAAACAATTACTGTCTTTGCGGCTGTTTTATGCGTTTAGTGGAAAGATTCCTTTCCCTAACAGCGTGCACCTCGCCATACCCTCATCAGGCTGAACCGCCCCACTCAAGGGCCTGAAGGACACGGCGAACTTGTTTGGCCCCTATCTCAGTTTCGCAGAGCATGATCGGTGCCGTCCCTCCGAGCGCTTTATTCGGTGTCGACATCCAATGCGCGGCGGACACTCGTGTCTCAAATATTGCCTCGGCCACGTGACTGAGCGTGGCAATTCGGTCCAACCGCTCGGAGGCGACAGGATCCAGGTTTTTTTGTACTCGCCGCCGTCTTTCCAGCGTCGACATTGAGGCATTGAGGAGCGTTTCCAGCTGGCGATCATGCAGGTCGAAGGCCAAACGAAGAACCTGGATGAGGTCAGCGGGATACCCTACCCTGATTTGCTGCAGCCGCTCCGCATCCGTCAGCGACGCTCGATCGGAACTGAATCGCCAAAAGGCCGCGATGCCCTCCTCTCGGGACACCGCTTGCTTTCTCCGCAGAAGTGGTGTCGCAGGTGAAGTGCTCATCAACACGCCCTCCCAATGATTCCCATCCAATGGAATATGAGCTAACGCCTGTCTAACCGGAAGCGCCATTGAGCGCCAGTGGAACTCCATAACGCCCTAGGTCGATAAGGCGAGGGAGCCCTTTCCCCTCTACGTATCCATGGCTCAGGATCAATGGCTTTGGGCCGAGGATGAGTGGCCACTACGGTCAATCGATACTCGCGCTCAGGAAAGGCTCGGTCAGTCGGTCGACCCTTCGCTCTTCGAGCTGCCCGGCCCGCAGGATCTCGTTGGCATGGGGATAGTGCCGTAACAGCTGGCGGGCCTGACGTCGCATGGACGCTGAAAGCGCGGAATCTTCTGCAAGCTCGGCCAGAAAATCTCGCGTCTGGATGAGTGCGCGAGTGCGCTCGTTGGGCATGGTCATGGTGTCCTCCTCGCACGAATCGTGCACGGTCCAGCCGCTCTAAGCTTGCGTCCGACGCAATTTTCTGCCTGGTAAATCGCCTACAGCCTACAGCCTACACCCAAACCAAGACGCCACCTTGAGTCTATCGCCGGGATCGGCGCGGGCTTTTCGTGGATACCCCCCTCTCCGCCTCGGCGTACCGCCAATCGAGCCTCTGAGTACCAAAAAAGCCGTGAGGTTTGAGAATCTTGGTTTCTCAAACCTCAGGATTGGCCTGCTTTTTCGATCACTGGTGGCGCTGTACAGGTGTAATAACATGGCCTGTAGCGCGGTACGAAATCGTCGCTCGCGCAGTCATTTCGACTCGGGCGTGCTCTCGCTCCGCCAGTGACCAAAAGCCTCGCCAGCATCGACATAGCGCAACGCACTGTGCACATCGCGCCAGCCAACATATTCCATCAAGGCTTTAGGGCTCCATTGATTGCGCGTGGCCCAGGTAGCGAAACCTCGCCTCAGCGAATGGCCGCTGTAGCGCTCTCCCGCGACCCCACTGCGGGTCAACGCCCGACGCAGCACCCGCGCTACGCTGTAGGGGTGCAAGGCGGTCGGGGCGAGATGGCCCCAGCGGTCGATACTGCAAAACACCGGCCCCGCCTGCAGTTGACTGAGCGCCAGCCACTCTTCATAGGCCTGGACCGGACACAGCCGTTTTAACGCCGGCACACTGACGGTGCGGCCTTGATGTTCACGGTCGGATTTGCTGCTGGAGAGAAACAGGCTCAGCCCTTCGCCCGGCACCAACTGGTTGGTTTCAATCCGCAGGCGACACAGATCGTCACTGCGAAAAGCCCGCCAAAAGCCCAGCAACAACAACGCCCGATCGCGACAGGCACGCAAACGCACCGTCGGATTCGGCGAGTTCTCCTCCAGCAGCAGGGCTGTTACACACTGCTCCAGCTCGCGCAGTTGCAAGGGCTCGGCTTGGCGCACCGGCCGCGGGTGCAAGGCCTGAATGCCTCGCAATACATCACGCACCTGCGGGGCTTTGGTCGGGTCGATAAAGCCATGGTTCAAATGCCAGCGCGCCAAGGCTGCCAGATTACTGCGCAAGGTATTGATGGACAGCTCAGCATGCTCAGCCAGGTAGCGCACGATGCTGTCACTGGAGGCTGGGAGAAAACCGCCCCAGCCGGACTCGTAATGCGCCAATGCCTGCTGGTAGCGCCGCGTCGTACTTTCGCGGCGCGCCGCTTGCAGGTAACGCTCTGCGACCGTGGTCATACATCTGTCCTCCTCCCTACCTCAGCCGTTTCCAGGCCTGCAGTGAACGGTGCCCATCACCCCTGGAGTACAGGCAAGTCATGCGGTATGCGCCATACTTCATCACTACCGGGAATCCTACAGGAGCTCCTGACATGGCCCGTGGTGGCATCAACAAAGCCTTGGTACACGCCGCGCGTGATGCCCTGTTGGCGCGTGGACTACATCCCAGCATTGACCTGGTCCGCGTCGAACTGGGCAACACCGGGTCGAAAAGCACTATCCAACGTTATCTCAAGGAACTTAACGATAGCGCCAGCGCCGCCACGTCGCCGCCGGTGAATGAGGAAGTCCTGTCATTGGTTAACAGTCTAGCCGAGCGCCTGATTCAACAAGCGCAGACGTCAGTGGCTGAAGAGCGGGAGGCCGTCGGTCGCCAGCAGGCCGGTTACGCGCAAGAACGCGCGCAGCTGCGCGAACGTCTAGAACAATCACTGACCACTATCACCCAGCTGACCCACGAACGGGTGGAGCAACGACAATGCGAACGACAATTACGCGAGCAATTACAAGACAGTGAGGGTGAACACCAACGGTTGCGACAGCTCGTAGCCGGTCAGCAACAGCTACTCGAAGAACGGGCCCACCGGGTAGAGTCGCTAGAGAAAAAACATCAAAACGCTCGGGAGGGACTCGAACACTATCGACAAGAGCACCGGGCTCTGCGCGAACAGGAACTGCGTCGACATGACGAGCAAGTCCAGCAGTTACGCCAGGAACTGCGCACCTTGCAAAATGCGCAATTGGCCAAACAGGAAGAGTTAGTCACGGTGTACCGTGAGCAGGAACGGCTGCTCAATGAATACCGAGCGCAGCAGGCGAAATTGCGTCAACAAATCCAGGCCTTAGAAGATTGTCAGCGCGCCAAAGACATAGTGAATGGGCAGCTACAACAGCTGATCACCGAGCATGCCGTATTACGTGGGCGCGTTAGACCGTATTTGCTGCAGCACCGAGAGGATCGTCGGCAGTTGCGTGAACAAGCGCGTCAGATCGAAACGCTGCAGACGCTGCTACGGGACTTAACGCCCACTGCCTAGCCCTATTGCTCAATTCACATGATGGTACTTAGCGGTCTCGGTATTTTACCTGGTGCCGACTTGAAGTCGACCTTTAGGAGGCTTGTGCAGTGATGAAAGTTTAGATGTTGCGACGGCCTGAAAGGACTTCCAATTGGAGCGCCTGTGAACTGGCCTAATAATTCGGATACTTGTTAATGCCGATAGGGTTTCGCCAATTTGGAGGTTTGTCTCGTCCTGAATTAGGTTTACACCTGTTTCACCCCAACGCCCGGTGCATGACATCGGGTGTTTTGTATTTAAAAGACTGATGCGGGTGCTGCAAGCTGTGGATCGACCTCGAATCACCCACCATCTTTTTCGCCTACGTCTATTTTGTGATCGCTAGCGCAGAAGCTCTATCTGCAATATCCCGCTGACCGCGCTGGAGGCATATTGGAAGTCATAGTCCCTCATCGTTCACCTGGTGGTGCTAAGGATTCGCCGCCGATTGGCGCTGTCGACGGACTTTCTGGTACAGACAGCGCAGAGTATAAGAATCAAAAATTGTTTCCTGCTGCCGATCAAACACCGCCAGCTGGTTGAATACCGCCGACAATTGCTCTTTGCGCAATCGGTCACACACCTCACAGAACTGGCACCATTCGGCTTCATCGTGAAACAACGGCGTACCCATGCCCCACGTCCGCAACACCGACCAATACTGAGTCATGCCTGTCAACGCTTGCTCGGTGTCGTACCAGCGTAGTCTCCTGCCACCGAGCAGGCCCTGCAACCGCTCCCGAAGCAATTCGCTCAACTGATGGCCCCAGCTCTGCCAAGGAGGTCCAAACAACAGGCGCGGCAATTCGCACCTTAGGGCCTCAGCCAGCATGCTCTGCAATAGCGGATACAGAGGTGGCGTTACCCTCAACCAAAGGAGCAACCACGCCACTCGCGCCGCCGAGGTGGTGCACGGTAGCCCAGTTAATTGATAGGCCTTGAACGCCGGCACCTCCGTTGCCGGAAGCGTCCCTCTGATTCTCTCTCGGGTGATGCGGGTGTAGCCCAACGCCTGCCATATCGGGTGATCAATCAAGTCTTTCAAAGCGGTGCTTTGCTTGGCTATCAACCGTAACCGGCTGTTGGAATAGGCGTTCCCTTGGAGCATCTTCAGCCAGCGCCGAGTTCGTTCACTCCCCCGCAAATTTTCGGTGGCTGTTTCAGTCCAGCGCGCCACAACCTCGGCCTTGGCCTCAGCATCCGCCTCTGCCGCCACCCCCAAGTGCATGACGATGGCCTCGACCGCCATGCCCATGCGCAGATTTTGCCATTTGAAGTGAACGGAGTGGGCCATGACTCGCTTCTCAAACACGTCATACGATGACCAGTTTACGTCGCCTACGCCGGCACGGTTGGTGGTCAGACCAGCGGGGTTGGAATCAGTAATTTTTTAAATGCACAAACTTTCCACGGTTAGACAGGAACACCTCGTAACCTTTTGATGCATTAACTATATAACTAGAAAATTGGACAGTATCTGCCCCCTTCCCTGCCCCTTTTTATACTTCTGAAAATTCGTAACTATGCCCAGCTAAACCCCACACACAGGCGTACGGTGTTGACAAAAGGTTGCTCGTAAACCTTTTGCGGGATTCACCCAAGGTGAAGGATTTCTCCATTCACCTTGGCTGATGTCACCGAGCTCACACGCCAAGGTGACGATAAAGAGGAGTCAGTACCATGGCTTGGCGATTCATCAACTCTCCGCAGTCGCCGCTCACTGGTTTCAATGCGTGCGAGGTGCTGAAGATCGCCATGCCCATTGCGCTCAACTCCCACTTAACTGTCACTGGACAGCGAGCTTAACTATCTCGCAGTGGCATCGTCGTCACAGTCCAGGCCCATCTTGATCGAGGTAAAGCCAAATGAACTCCATCCACCGGTCACTCGCACAAAATCTTTATATGGTTGCGGGGCGCGTCTATCGGCCAGATGCTGTCACCGAGGGCACATTTCTACTGCGGGATATGCTGGATAACCACCGGCTATCCATCAAACTAGCGGACGTACAGGCCATGATCGAGCACCACGATCTGGTGCCCCTCAAAGTCTCTAACCGGCAATGCGCCCGTCAGGTCGTCGGTGTTGAGGTTGTGGTCGACGCGTGCACGCATAGGGACCAGAGCACTCGTCAACTAAGCCCTGACGCACTTCCGGCCGGCACGCGCCACCCGGTGTTGATAGTCCTGCACAGCCACATCACCCGCACGTCGCCCCCGCATAAGCGTGCGCACGAACCGCGAGAATATCCCCCTTTGGGGGTACTGGAAGCTATTAGCCTGCTGAGTTTCATTCATCAGGTACAACGCGGCCACAATCCAATCAGCAGTCGTTGCTCGGGTAACGCCGGGGCCTCATCGCTCACTGCGCCCACGACCACTCATGGTATCCGCGCAAAGGGCAACTCACGAAAAAAGGTAGGGAGGGCAGCGGCGACAAGCGAGGAACTCGACCGACCTCTCTATCCGGAAAAACGCCCTCCAGCCCTCCATAAGTCATTTCTTTGATAACAAACAGTTAATCAAACCAGCTCCTGGTGTTAGCTCTGTTGGTATCACGAAGCTTCCCCTGCATGAGGGTTATCTCATGGGTACTAACCAGCCACCTCCTAAACCGTTGCAAACCTCCTACTACGGCAAGCACTTAATTTTCTTTCCATCCCGAAAAAATCAGCGATTGATCGCCTGCCATAGCGCTCTGGAAGCGGACTACTGCGTTAATTTGGAGTACGACACGTTGGTCGTCAGCTACGAGTCCCAGCCGGGACCATTTGATGTTGACATCGCCGGCCGCCCGCAGCCATACACCCCAGATTTTCGGATCGAAACGACAGAAGAAGTGTACTTCACCGAGGTCAAAATCGATTTCAGCCAAGCGTCCGAGCGTGCCCGATCAAAGCTGGAAGCGGCCCGTCACTACTTCGCTCGTGAGGGCAGCTCACTGGCGTATGCCGACCTGCAGAGCATTCGACCGGGACCTCGACTGGGCAACTTGAAGTTCCTGTACTTGCACTCCTTCAACCTCGGTGCTGATGAATACGGAGCCTGTCTGCGACTGTTATCGGAGCTGCGTTACCCCATCAGTATGAGAGAGCTATTCAACCATGCTGCCGAGGTTCGAGAACGTGCGATCTATAAGGCGCTCTTTGAGCGCAGGCTCGAATGTGATCTCAGCCATCGCCTCACACTCGACACCTCGATTGTGGAGGCGCGACATGAACATCACCGAACCTAAAGTCGGTGCCCAGTACTCCCTTGACCACCTAGTCTATGAAATCGTCTCGATCAATGACGGCCAAATTTCCTTGTGCTCGCTAGTTCACCAGTACCGGCGATTTATCGATGTGGCGTCTTTTGCCAGAATGGAACAACGAGGAAAGTTGCGGATGCATCAGCAAGCCGCAAGCGATCTCAGCGCCGCTGCACAGCTGGCAGCGCTGCCCCCCGATCAGCAAAAACGATTTAGATATCGACTGGCTTACGTCGAGGCCTGGTTGCATCAGATGGAAGGACGTTTTACCAAAGTCGAGGCCAAAAAGTTAATCGCCGAGGTGGCAAAAAAAATCGGTGATTCTCGGCCGCCAAGCCCCAGTACGCTGTGGAATTGGAAAAATCGTTTTCTGGCAAGCAATCAGAGCCCGTTTTCGCTGCTAAAACACCGCCCTGCACCACGTCGAAAACAATTGCCGTTGTCTATCGAAGATTTAATCAGACATTACATCCATACCGTGTACCTGACACTGGAGCGCCCCACACTCCGTCACGCGCACAAACTGCTTGTCGGCCATATCGCAGCAGAAAATCGAGAACGTCACCACTGTGGCGCGCCTCACCTGATGACACCGTCTTACGCTACTTTTATCCGACGGGTTCACAGTCTGGACAGATACCGCGTGGTTCGTGAGCGCTATGGGTTGAAAGCGGCACAACGCGCAACCCAATCCAGCGGTCACCTTTTCATCGATGAAGACCCCTATGCATGCACGCTATTTGATAGCAAGCACATGGACGTGATGCTCATCAACCAAGATGGCGAAGTGGTCGGCCGACCTATTTTGTCGGCTCATTTGAATCCCGCCTCCCGCGAGCTCGCGGGATGGGACATCTCCATGGGCGCACCCTGTGCGGAGAAAATGTTAAGCGCCACGATAAGGGCCATTGTGCGGTATGGAAAAATGGCGACGATTTACTCCGACCACGGTAAGGAGATCTTCAATACCTGGTCGCTCGACTCGTTCAGCATTCTGGGTATCTCCACCGACTATGTGCCAGTTGGCGACCCGAACGCGAAAGCATTTATTGAGCGTTTTTTCAGGACTGTTGACACCGGCTTTTGCCACCACTTACCGGGTACGACGAAAGGCTCAATCAAAGATCGAGGTGATTACCCTTCTGCGAAAAAGGCCTGCTTGACTCTCGAGAATCTGCGGAGTGCCTTTGCTGATTGGGTCGAGATTTATCACAACACTTGGCAAGACGAGTTAGAGACAAGTCCGCTAAAGAAGGGAGAAGCACTTCGATTAGACGCCCTCCCGCCTGAGCGATTTACCGAGGCGGAACTTAAACAACTTTGCTTGAGCCATTGGTACCTAAGTGTTGATCGTGGAAGAGTCGCCAAGGGCAAATTGATTTGGTGGGGCTCAGGCCTTGCCGAAGTCGGTCTAAAACTAAAAGCGAAACAGAAAGCCATTGTCTACTTTAACCCTTGCGACTTGGGGACGGTTTGGGTTGCCCACCCTGACACTCCAGATGACTGGCACCCAGCGATCGGTACGAATGAGGATTATCAAAAGGGCTTGTCCTTATCGAATCACAATGAAGTTCGCAGATCTTTCATCACCGAACGCCGGACGTTCGACCATACCGAAGCTTGTATCAGGCTGTACGCGCTGCATCAAAAAATCGAAACTTACAAGGCGAAGACCAAGAACAAAACCAAGAAGACTTCCTCCTCACATGATTCAACATCGAAAAGCTCGTCGCTCAGTACTAAGCTTCCACATCCAGCAATCGACGACTCTACATTTGAGACCTATAACATGAAGAGAGGCAACCACAATGAACAAATCAAATGAGCAAAAGCTTATACAATTTAAGACATTCACGGTCGCCCACCCTGAATACTGCGAGGCGCTGGATACTATTCATCGATCCATAGAGGCAACCCGCCTTAGAGGCGAACCAAGTTGTGTGATTTTACTTGGAGACCCAGGCACCGGAAAGACGAGGATTTGCGATGAGATAGAAGCTGAATTTGGCCCACCCAAAAAAAGACGCATGGCTGACGGCATACATATAATTCACCCAGTCGTATATTGTCGCGTCCCGAATAACGCGACTATCAAAACACTGGTCACCCGCCTTTTAAACTGTTTTGAGACTTACACAAAATACCAATCTGTTGATGCATTAGAATACCGACTCTTTAACATCCTACGCACATGCCAAACCAACTTTATTATGCTCGATGAATGGCAACATTTACTCAGAGGGGGTAGCCATCGGACTCTTCAAGTTGCGGCTGACTGGGTAAAGGTGCTGACTGATATTTTTCAAGGCGAGGTAATGCTCGTTGGCCCAGCTGCGGTTGAACACGCGATTGACCTCCATCAAGCCCTCGCTGATCGCTTCCCTTACCGCGCAAGATTGTCCCCCTTCTCTCTCGCAACACCGGAAAGCTACAGTCTCTACCTAAAGCTCATCCGCGCCTTTGCCGTGGAGATCAACACTTCGATGGGGTTTAAGGAGACACCACCACTCTCAGAGGAAAAAATGGTACTCGCCTTATACGCGGCCACCGGTGGCAACATGCGTGCTCTGCGCATCCTCCTGCATGAATCTCTAACCAACGCCTTGCAACGCAGTGATGGAACCTTGCAGGTAAACGATTTTTCAATGGCAGTAAGTCATGTAAGACTCGCCACCCGATTAACTTGGAAAGATCCATTTGGGTGCACGCCTGGCGAACTACAGAAAATAATTACTACGAACACGAGAAAAAAATGAATAAGCTCATCTTTTTTCCGACCCGCTATCCACAAGAAAGCAGCCTTTCTCTCTTGATTCGCTGCGCGACCGCCAACGGGTATCAGGATTTAAAAAACTTCAGCCTGGCCTGGAATCTGAGATTAAATAGTATCACCGGCAGTCAGTGGAAGGGGTCACATGCATACAAATTGCTTACGAGGGACAACTCGCTGTCGCCTTCTGAGCGGGCATCGATTGAAGAGGCTTTTTATCGAAGGTTACGCCCCGCCAACAGAAGCCTAGTTGATATTTCCGGTGTGTTATTCCCTGCCACAATGCTGCGCACTCAACTCAATCTGTGTCCAGCATGCATACGCAATGGATATCTAGATTCAATGCACACTTTACGCTTTTCGAATGTGTGCCCGTCGCACGGCGAGCAGTACATTAATGCATGCCCGCACTGCGATCAAGCCTTGGATTGGCTGCGATTGAGAGACTTTCACTGCCCCTGTGGCTTTGATCTTCGAAAAGCCCCATCAGTGGCTTGCGACACAACCGCGAGTAGATTAATAAAAAACGCTATACTGGATAAAGATGAAACGTTTTTTACACTACTGCTATCCTCAATGTCTGCGATTCGTCATTTTCACACCCCTTCCAGTCAATTGCAATTAATGGAGGTGTGCGTAAATATTGCAAGTGGAAACAAATCAACTTATTTTCGCGAAATGCAGAAACTCCAGCGCTTTTTTCCCAGCCTCCATCGACGTGCCTTGCTTGCACCATTCATTCTAAGTGCCAACCAAACTCTAAGCAGTTACGCGATTGAGTATTTCTTCAACACACACCAAACAAAGCCTACTAATCATCAACGAGACTGCTGCTGCGGCGAACTACAATTTACAAACCCAGAGCTGATATTCATATTTAAAACATTTAATCAAGTCACTCAACTCAAGGCTGAAAAACTCTGCATAAGAGCAGGCTTTTTACTCAAACCAACCGCAAACAAAAAACTCTTATTCCAGTGTCCCGACTTATGCATGACACTAACAGAAGAAAGCTACGGTGATTGGGAACCGAGGAATAGAACAGCAACCCCAGAAGCTGATTTCAAACTAATTAATTGTCCGCAAGCTGCAAAAATACTACGAACCACCGCAGCAAATATTAAACATTTAATTAACGCTGGCATAATAAAAGGTTTCAAACTTCACTACCCAGGAGGCCCAAGAACTTCACTACTATCGATCAAAGCGTTTAACGACAAATATATCCTTCGATCTGAAATCGCAAAGCAGACTGGATTGAGTGACGCGAAACTCAGAGAAATCCTAAAAAAAACCACCCCCCTCATTATCCATGGCTTTCCCTACGCGCGAAACATTCCAATCTACAGACGAACCCAACTCCCGAGCGAATTAACAACAGCTTTGAATACCAAAAATAACTTCCCAACAAGAACAATAACAGACGGAAAGTCACTATTAACATTTTCACAGGCCGCAGAGCAACTCAAGCTAGACCTAAAAGATATCAGCCAACTAATTAAAATTGGTATACTTCAAACAGTTTTCGTCCCCAATCAAACTGAGGAAAAAGGGCGCGACTACTGCACAGGCGAAAGTGTCACGCAGGCGAAGGTGTGGCGCAAAGGATACCTAACAGTACAAGAAGCTGCATTATCCTGCCACAGCAACGGTCATATGCTCCACTCTCATTTCCTTTCTACAGGTTTTATTAAGCCACTGGCACTTAAAAAAACGTTTTTAATAAATCTTGAGGACGTGACCAAAATTGCTCACCACCTTAAGACCTATACATGTCCATCCTGGCTAGTTAAAGAATACAATTATCCCCTCATGAAAATCGTGCGGCTAATAGAGTCAGGGGGAATACAACCTCTAACACCTGGAGACTCCAACTTCATTGTAGGAAGAATTACCATTCCTCGTTTAGAAGCCAAAAACATAATAACATTGCACATCTCAAAAAAATACGATACCAATCCACAGAATGAAAAACCTGATTAGCCGAAAAATATTTTTAGTCTTCCTTCTTTATACCCTCTCGATCCACCCGGAAGCTTCATCACTGTCGCCTAAATGTGATCGCCTTTATTCGTCGCATTACACCTAAGCGTCAATCCACTCAATCCACTCAATCCACTCAATCCACTCAATCCACTCAATAGTGCAATATTTCGGAAAAATTCAGTTTTAAGAGAAAAAAAAATCCAAAAATAGAAGGAAATTGCCCACTAAGGCATTGATTCCCTTTATCCTCGATCCAAATCCTAATGAAAACCCATGGGTGTAGAGCATCGCGACCACCGAGGATTTCAACGGCGCGTACTCATAGTCTTCCTGCCAATCCAGACCGGAGGCCCAATGCAGCAGGTCGGCCATGGTCATCGTCGGGTGTTTTTCCAGCGGTGGATAAAATTTCTGCACCGGGTCCTGGAGCTTGAACAGGCCTTCGCCATAGGCCACGCCAAGGACCGTGGCCATCAGGCTTTTGCTGATGGACCAGGTCAGGTGTGGGGTGCCGGCGGTGGTCGGGCCGGCGTAGCGTTCGTAGATCAGTTGACCGTCGCGGATCACCAGCAAGGCATCGGTGCGGAGGCCTTTTCGGGTGGCTTCATCGCGGGGTGGGAAGGCGTAAGTCTCCAGCGCTTGAAGCGCCGGCCCGGTGATTGTCGGGCCGGTCGACCATTGCTCGGCAGGCCAGTATTCGGCGTGGGCCGAGAGGCTGAGCAGGAGCATAAAAACCAAGGACAAGCCTTTGGACATGGTGGGGGCTCGGAGGGATGAACTGGCTGAGCCTAGCCGAGATAAATGACAGTTTGGAATGTGTGTCGCCAGTGAGGCCGTCTTCGCGGGCAAGCCTCGCTCCTACAGGTTCAGCGTCGTTCGCGGATGTTCGGTTCGACACTGAACCTGTAGGAGCGAGGCTTGCCCGCGAAGAGGCCCATCAATTCAACGCAAGTGCCTTGGCCAATCGCTTCCCCCGCGCAGCCGCCGCCAAATCCATCACGCCCTGATCGCGCTGCCACATCGCCGCCCAATGCTGCGGGCCATCGGCCAGTGCCTGAGCCACCTCAGCCTTCAGCCCATCGAACTGCGCAAACAAGCCAGCGAGCAACACATGTCCGGACGGATTATTCGGCGCCTGCCGGCTGACTTCCGCACACCCGGCCAGCAGCGCCAGCAACCGCAGTTGCAAGGCTTGCGGCCAGTCGTTGTCCTGACCGATGCCGTACAGCCAGGCGGTCATCGCGCTCAGAACGTAAATGTCTTCAAGGGTGCGGAACGGTTTGATGTAAGCCTCCCAGCCATCCCCCGCCAACAGTTCGCACTGAGCGCTATCGAGAAACAGCCGGCCATGGCTGATGTCTGGCATCAACGGGATCGCCGGCAGTTTCTCCAGACGCACGCCCGGTTCATCGGGATAGACCACCGCCAGACTCAGGCGCGGTTTTTCGTCCGGGGCTTCACTGCGAGCAGCAATCAGCAGCCAATCGGCGGCATCGCCTGCGGTGACAAAATCCTTGCGCCCGCTCAGACGCAAACCGTGCAGACGGGTCTGCATGTCCGTCACCCGCAGGCTGCGCTGTTCGGTCGCGCACAAGGCGCCGAGGCTCAGCGGCGCGCTCGGCCAGAGCATGCGCAACGCCGCCTGATAGCCCACCAGAAACGCCAGCCCCGGCGTCGACATCAAACGCCCGCCGGCCACCGCCAGTTCGAACGGCGTGACGTTGCCCAACTGGTGCAACAAGGTTGCGAACCCCTCGCCCAGGTCCGGGTTGGCGGGCAGACGATCGCGGCGGCGCAGCAGGTTTTGCCAGGGCATAAGAGGCTCCTCGTGGGCTGTCATATAAGCATCACCAAAGCTTCATGGCGATGACACCGGGGCTACATAGCCTGACTTTGCACAACACGGCTGCATAAAGAAAGTCGATCGGCTGCAACCCACGACGGGTGAACAGCCCGTACGGAGATTCGCAATGACTCAGATCGCCCGCATCAGCGACACCGGCAATGAACGCCGCCTGCAAGCCGAACGCCTGGTGGGCGCCGAGGCCTTGCAGGAAGCCCAGGCCCTGCGCTTCAACGTGTTCAGCGGCGAATTCAACGCCAAACTGAAAGGCGCGGAGCTGGGTCTGGACATGGATGACTATGATGTTCACTGCGCCCACATCGGCGTGCGTGACTTGAACACCGGGCGTCTGGTGGCGACCACCCGTTTGCTCGACCACACGGCCGCCAGCAGCCTGGGCAAGTTCTACAGCGAAGAAGAATTCAGCCTGCATGGCCTGGTCCATCTCAAAGGCCCGATCCTGGAAATCGGCCGCACTTGCGTCGACCCGGCTTACCGCAACGGCGGCACCATCGCCGTACTCTGGGGCGAACTGGCCGAAGTGCTGAACCAGGGCGGCTACAGCTATTTGATGGGTTGCGCGAGCATTCCAATGCAGGACGGTGGCATCCAGGCCCACGCGATCATGCAGCGCCTGCGCGAACGTTATCTGTGCACTGAACACCTGCGGGCCGAACCGAAAAAACCGCTGCCGAGTCTCGACATCCCCTCCAACGTCATCGCCGAAATGCCACCGCTGCTCAAGGCCTACATGCGTCTTGGCGCGAAGATCTGCGGTGAGCCGTGCTGGGACGAAGACTTCCAGGTCGCCGACGTTTTCATCCTGCTCAAGCGCGACGAACTCTGCCCGCGTTATGCCAAGCACTTCAAGGCGGCCGTGTGATGAGTCGGTTACGGGTGTACGCGCGAATTGCGCGAGTGTTGGTGGTGGTGACGTTGGGTTTGAGCATGGCCAGTCTGTTCGGGCTGTTCGAGCGTTTGGGGATTGCTCATTCGATGGTCCGTCGCCAGCGCTGGTCGCGTTTTTTCATGGCGCGCTTGAGCAATGCTCTGCCCTTTCGCGTGACGGTTCACGGTGAATTGCCGAAGGCGCCGATGCTCTGGGTCAGCAACCACGTGTCCTGGACCGACATTCCACTGCTGGGCATGCTCACGCCGCTGTCGTTCCTGTCCAAGGCCGAAGTGCGTACCTGGCCGGTGGCGGGCTGGTTGGCGGCCAAGGCCGGCAGTTTGTTCATTCGCCGTGGGTCGGGCGACAGCCAGTTGATTCGCAAACAGATGACCCGTCATCTGGAGCAGGAACATCCGCTGCTGATGTTCCCGGAAGGCACCACCACTGATGGCCGTTCGTTGCGCACGTTTCATGGTCGCCTGCTGTCAGCGGCGATTGATTCTGAAGTGAAGCTGCAACCGGTGGCGATTCGTTATCTGCGCGACGGAGAGCTCGATTCGCTGGCACCGTTCATTGGCGATGACGATTTGCTCTCGCACTTGATGCGCTTGTTTGCCCATGATCGGGGTGAAGTGGAGATTCATTTGCTCAAGCCGATCGCGTGTGAAGGTCGGGAGCGTGCGGCATTGGCGTTTGAAGCGCAGCAGGCGGTGCAGAAGGCATTGTTTGGGGCTATTCCAGAGAAACAGCGGGAGCCTATGCGCCCCGCAATCGCTGCCTGAACACATATCCCCTGTAGGAGTGAGCCTGCTCGCGATAGCGGTATATCTATCGATATAGGTGTTGGATGATAAACCGCTATCGCGAGCAGGCTCACTCCTACAGGGGGTCTATGTTGTTGGGTAGTTTTGGGCGAAGTCCTGAAGCTGCGGATAGAACAACCGAAAGTCATCGCTCAACGGTTCATACAACACCCGCAATTCCTGCATCGCTGCGGCCAGCTCCTCAGGCTGCGTCAATCTCCGTGAAATCCCTCGCAGCACCTGCTCAAGCACCGCAAATTCCCGATAAGAACCCAACCAGTCATTGGCCACCATGTGCGGCGCGATCTGCGCCAGACGTTCCGGCAATTGCGCCTCGGCGGACAGCACCCGGTACACACCTGAAGTGAACTGCTCCAGCGGCTGATCCGAGTACAGCGTCCAGTCCCGGGCCAGGCAATGGTCAAAAAACACGTCGAGCACGATCCCGGCGTAACGTCGGCGGGTCATGGAAAACCGTGACAACGAGACGTCCACCAACGGATGGCGGTCGGTAAAGACATCGATGCTTCGATGCAGCTGGATGGCCGCTTCGATCTCCGGATCGAACTGCCCTTGCAGCCGCCCTTTGACGAAATCGCCATACAGACTGCCGAGCAATTGACCGGGGCGCTGCCCACCGAGGTGCAGATGTGCGAGATAATTCATGCGCGCAGCTTAGCACTGCTCCTTTATGTCGTTACACCCAACATATCGTTATAACTCGATATACCGAATTACTCGGTCATCAGACCAAAATCATATTGGTATATCGCGAAGTACCGATTTAAAGTTCGCCTCATCGCGATATAGCGTTTTACTCATCACGAGCCCAACACCATGACCATTAATCTCGACGAAATAATAAAAGCCCTGGCACACCCAGTACGGCGAGAAATCCTGCACTGGCTCAAAGACCCAACCGTCGAATTCCCCGACCAGTCCCACAGCAACGAGCACGGCGTCTGCGCCGGGCAGATCGATCAACGTTGCGGTTTGTCGCAGTCCACGGTGTCTGCACACCTGGCAACCCTGCAACGCGCCGGCCTGATCAGCAGCCGCAAAGTCGGCCAGTGGCACTTTTTCAAACGCAATGAGGAAACCATTCAGGAGTTCCTCAGCACCTTCAGCAAAGAGCTCTGACCCTTAACGTCAGCAAGCCGACAAGGAATCAACAATGCCCCTCTCGCTACTCATTCTGGCCTTGAGCGCCTTCGCCATCGGCACCACCGAGTTCGTCATCATGGGCTTGCTGCCCGATGTGGCGGCCGACCTCGGTGTGTCGATCCCCGGCGCCGGCTGGCTGGTGACCGGTTACGCCCTGGGCGTGGCTATCGGTGCGCCGTTCATGGCACTGGCCACCTCTCGATTGCCGCGCAAGGCCGCGCTGGTAGCGTTGATGGGCATCTTCATCGTTGGCAACCTACTCTGCGCAATGGCCACCGACTACAACGTGCTGATGTTTGCCCGTGTGGTCACCGCCCTCTGCCACGGTGCGTTCTTCGGCATTGGCTCGGTGGTGGCAGCAGGTCTGGTGCCTGCAAACAAACGTGCTTCGGCCGTGGCCCTGATGTTCACCGGCCTGACCCTGGCCAACGTGCTTGGCGTTCCCCTGGGCACCGCGCTCGGTCAGGAAGCCGGCTGGCGTTCGACCTTCTGGGCGGTGACCGTGATTGGTGTGATCGCGTTGATCGGCCTGATCCGCTTCCTGCCGGCCAAGCGCGATGAAGAGAAACTCGACATGCGCGCCGAACTGCGCGCCCTCAAAGGCGCCGGGATCTGGCTGTCGTTAAGCATGACCGCGTTGTTCGCCGCTTCCGTATTCACCCTGTTCACCTATGTCGCTCCGCTGCTCGGCGATGTCACTGGCGTCTCGCCCAAAGGCGTGACCTGGACCCTGATGCTCATCGGCCTGGGCCTGACGGTCGGCAACATCATCGGCGGCAAGCTGGCTGACAAAGGCATGGCCGCAACGTTGATCGGCGTCTTTATCTCGATGGCCGTGATCTCGACCGTACTGACCTGGACCAGCGTTGCGCTGATTCCGACCGAAATCACCCTGTTCCTCTGGGCCACCGCGTGCTTTGCCGCCGTGCCCGCCCTGCAAGTGAACGTGGTGACCTACGGCAAAGCCGCACCGAACCTGGTGTCGACCCTTAACATCGGCGCTTTCAATATCGGCAACGCACTGGGTGCCTGGGTCGGTGGCAGCGTCATCGCCCACGGTTTCGGCTTGACCAGCGTTCCTCTCGCGGCAGCCGCACTGGCGGTTCTCGCCCTGCTGGTGACCCTGATTACTTTCCGTCAGAACGGTGATCCCGAACTGGCCCCTGCTACCAACTGATCTCTACAAGAGAGCTATTTCATGACGACTATTTTCGATCCGATCAAACTGGGCGACCTTGAGTTGGCCAACCGCATCATCATGGCGCCGCTGACCCGCTGCCGCGCCGACGAAGGCCGCGTGCCAAACGCGCTGATGGCCGAGTACTACGTACAACGCGCCTCGGCCGGGCTGATCCTCAGCGAGGCCACTTCGGTCACGCCGATGGGCGTCGGCTACCCGGACACCCCGGGTATCTGGTCCAACGATCAAGTGCGTGGCTGGGCCAATGTGACCAAGGCTATACACGGCGCGGGCGGCAAGATTTTCCTGCAACTGTGGCACGTCGGCCGTATTTCCCACGGCTCGTACCTGGGCGGTGAAGCGCCGGTCGCCCCAAGCGCCATTCAGCCGAAAGGTCATGTCAGCCTGGTTCGTCCTCTGGCCGACTTCCCAACCCCACGCGCCCTGGAAACCGCTGAAATCGCCGACATCGTCGACGCCTACCGCGTCGGTGCCGAGAACGCCAAGGCGGCCGGTTTCGACGGTGTGGAAATCCATGGCGCCAACGGTTACCTGCTCGACCAGTTCCTGCAAAGCAGCACCAACCAGCGCACCGACAATTACGGCGGCTCCCTGGAAAACCGTGCGCGCCTGTTGCTCGAAGTGACCGATGCCGCGATCGAAGTCTGGGGCGCGGGCCGCGTGGGTGTGCACCTGTCACCCCGCGCCGATCTCCATGACATGGGCGACGACAACCTGGCCGAGACGTTCATCTACGTCGCTCGCGAACTGGGCAAACGTGGTATCGCGTTCATTTGCTCGCGTGAGAGAGAAGATGGCGACAGCCTGGGTCCACAAATGAAAGAAGCGTTCGGCGGCCCGTACATCATCAACGAACGCTTCACCAAGGACAGCGCCAACGCCTGGCTGGCCAGCGGCAAGGCTGATGCGGTGGCCTTCGGCGTGCCATTCATTGCCAACCCGGACCTGCCGGCACGTTTGAAGGCCGATGCGCCGCTGAACGAACCACGCCCTGAACTGTTTTATTCCAAGGGCGCGGTCGGCTACATCGACTACCCGGTGTTGTAAGCGTCCCCCTTGAAACGCAAAAGCCCCGACTCGAAAGAGCCGGGGCTTTTTTGCGCCGGTTACTCACAAAATCCCTACAAATCAGGTAGCTCACTACCTATCAACCTGGCGAGCGTACGTATATAAAAGCACCCCATTGCAATCAGGCGGGCATCGGGATGATCCTGATCCGCCTCAAATGTTTGACACAACCGGATCCATTTCCGCATTTTGTTTCATTTGCGCAGGCTTGGGCTCAAGCGCAGCATATCCAATCCTGTATCGGCCAAACGCTCGGCGTCGAGGTGCAGTTCAAAGCTGTCGGGCGCCAACAGCCACTGATACAGGATGCCGTCGATGTACGCATGCAGGCTGATGGCTGCGCGGGCCGTATCGAGGTTTTCCGGTAACTGCCCTCGATTGACCGCATTACTCAGCGCCAGGGCGATTCGCACATTGCAATCAAGGCTGACCTCTCGACGCTGCTGGCGCAGGTCGCACATTTCATCGGTGAATTCGCACTTATGAAACAGAATCTCATTGATGCGTCGGGTTTTCGGATCCAGAGCAACTTGATGAAACAAATGAATCAGCAGCTTGCGCATGCAGCCCAGGGGGTCGAGTTCTTCTTCGCTTTCACTGGCCTTGGCCATTTCATCCAGAGGCTCTTTCAAGGTATCAAGCATGGCCTGCACCAGATCCGCCTTGTTGCTGAAATGCCAATAGATGGCCCCGCGAGTGACCCCGGCCAGGGTAGCGATATCCGCCAGTGTCGTGCGCGCCACGCCCCTTTCGTAAAAGGCTTTTTCTGCCGCTTCCAGTATCTGGCTGCGGGTTTCTTGAGCTTCCTCTTTGGTACGACGGACCATGCAGTACAACCTCAATCAGGATGCCTCAGGGATGTCTGAACATCCGCTGAATAAAAGTGGGGCGAGCGCTCTCGGGCGTTGTCCCCGGCCTACAATTCGAACCCTTGAACGGCTTTTGTAACGGTGTGGATACGCGGCCAAGGTATTTACAAACAACCATGAACGTAAGTATATTCCTTAGCAAGCTACTTATCCACTCAGCGCACATTTTTTACCTTTCCACATTTCGAGTGCGCAATTTGCGCGCCTGACCGAGGTTTTTCATGCAATTCAAGCCAGCTGTTACCGCTCTGGTCACCGCCCTCGCCTTGGCATCGCTGCTCAGCGGATGCAAAAAGGAAGAGGCGGCACCTGCCCCACCACCCCCTCAGGTCGGCGTCGTTACTCTGCAACCTCAAGCCTTCACCCTGACCTCCGAGCTTCCGGGCCGTACCAGCGCGTACCGCATCGCCGAAGTTCGCCCTCAGGTCAACGGCATCATTCTCAAGCGCCTGTTCAAGGAAGGCGGCGACGTCAAGGCCGGCCAGCAGCTGTATCAGATCGATCCGGCGGTTTATGAAGCCACCCTGAAAAGTGCCGAAGCCAACCTGCAACAGACCAAGTCGATCTCGGATCGCTACAAGCAGTTGGTCAGCGAACAGGCAGTGAGCCGGCAGGAATACGACACGGCCCTGGCCAACCGGTTGCAATCGGAAGCCGCGCTGCAAAGCGCGCAGATCAATGTGCGCTACACCAAGGTTTACGCCCCACTCTCCGGCCGCATTGGCCGCTCGACCGTGACCGAAGGCGCGCTGGTGACCAGCGGCCAGGTCGACGCGATGGCGGTGATTCAGCAACTGGACCCGATCTACGTCGACGTCACCCAGTCTTCGGTAGAGCTGCTGGAACTGCGCCGCGAACTGGAAAGCGGTCGTCTGCAAAAATCTGGCGACAACGCGGCCAAGGTCAAGCTGACCCTCGAAGACGGCAGCGAGTACAAACAGGAAGGCAAGCTTGAGTTCTCCGAAGTCTCGGTGGACCAGACCACCGGTTCCGTGACCTTGCGTGCGGTATTCCCCAACCCTGACCACACCCTGCTGCCAGGCATGTTTGTACACGCCCAATTGCAGGCCGGTGTGAACAGCGCGGCGATCCTCGCCCCGCAACAAGGCGTGACCCGTGATCTCAAAGGCACCCCGACCGCGCTGGTCGTCGGTCCGGACAACAAGGTCGAACTGCGTCAGCTCAAGGCCAGCCGCACCGTCGGCAACCAATGGCTGATCGAAGACGGCCTGAAGGCCGGCGACCGACTGATCACCGAAGGGCTGCAATACGTCAAACCTGGCGTTGAAGTAAAAGCCAGTGAAGCGACTAACGTTGGCGCAAAGAACCCGGCCCCCGCACAGGTAGCTAACAAGGCATCCAGCGGTCAAGGGGAGTAAACCATGTCCAGATTTTTTATCGACCGTCCGATTTTTGCCTGGGTAATTGCCCTGGTCATCATGCTGGTCGGGGCACTATCGATCCTCAAACTCCCGATCAACCAATACCCGAGCATTGCGCCTCCGGCCATCGCGATCCAGGTGACCTACCCGGGCGCGTCCGCACAAACCGTGCAGGACACCGTGGTTCAGGTGATCGAGCAACAGCTCAACGGTATCGATAACCTGCGTTATGTCTCGTCGGAAAGTAACTCCGACGGCAGCATGACCATTACCGCGACCTTCGAGCAGGGCACCAACTCCGATACCGCGCAGGTTCAGGTCCAGAACAAACTGAACCTGGCCACCCCGCTGCTGCCGCAAGAAGTGCAGCAACAGGGTATCCGCGTGACCAAGGCAGTGAAAAACTTCCTGATGGTGATCGGCGTGGTGTCGCGCGACGGCAGCATGACCAAGGACGACCTGTCCAACTACATCGTTTCGAACATGCAGGACCCGATCTCGCGGACCGCCGGTGTCGGTGACTTCCAGGTCTTCGGTGCGCAGTACGCGATGCGGATCTGGCTCGACCCGGCCAAGTTGAATAACTTCAACCTGACCCCGGTGGACGTGAAAACCGCCATCGCCGCGCAGAACGTCCAGGTGTCGTCCGGCCAACTCGGTGGTTTGCCTGCTGTCGCCGGCCAACAGCTGAACGCGACGATCATCGGCAAGACCCGCCTGCAGACTGCTGAGCAGTTCAAGGCGATTCTGCTCAAGGTCAACAAGGACGGCTCGCAAGTGCGTGTCGGCGATGTGGCGGATGTCGGTCTGGGCGGTGAAAACTACTCGATCAGCGCCCAGTTCAACGGCAGCCCGGCCTCCGGACTGGCGGTGAAACTGGCCAACGGTGCCAACGCCCTCGACACTGCAAAAGCCCTGCGCAAGACCATCGAAACCCTCAAGCCGTTCTTCCCGGAAGGGATGGAAGTGGTGTTCCCGTACGACACCACGCCAGTGGTGACCGAGTCGATCAAGGGTGTGGTTGAAACCCTGGTCGAAGCGATCGTGCTGGTGTTCCTGGTGATGTTCCTGTTCCTGCAAAACTTCCGCGCCACCGTCATCACCACGATGACCGTGCCAGTCGTATTGCTGGGTACCTTCGGGATCCTCGCGGCGTTCGGTTTCAGCATCAACACCCTGACCATGTTCGGCATGGTATTGGCCATCGGCTTGCTGGTGGACGACGCCATCGTCGTGGTGGAAAACGTCGAACGGGTCATGAGCGAAGAAGGCCTGTCACCCAAGGAGGCCACCAAGAAATCCATGGGGCAGATCCAGGGTGCATTGGTCGGTATCGCCCTGGTGCTCTCGGCGGTACTGCTGCCGATGGCGTTCTTCAGCGGTTCCACCGGTGTGATCTACAAGCAGTTCTCGATCACCATCGTCTCGGCCATGGCCCTGTCGGTACTGGTCGCGCTGATCTTCACCCCGGCGCTCTGCGCAACCATGCTCAAGGCGATTCCGAAAGGCGAGCACGGCGCGCCGAAACGCGGCTTCTTCGGCTGGTTCAACCGCAATTTCGACCGTGGCGTCAAAAGCTACGAGCGTGGCGTGGGCAACATGCTCGCGAACAAGGCCCCGTACTTGCTGGCCTACCTCATCATCCTGGTCGGCATGATCTGGCTGTTCACCCGCATCCCAACGGCGTTCCTGCCGGAAGAAGACCAGGGCGTATTGTTTGCTCAGGTGCAAACCCCGGCCGGCTCGAGTGCCCAGCGCACGCAAGTGGTCGTGGATGACATGCGTGAATTCCTGCTGCGTCCGAGCAAGGACGGCGGTGAAGGCGACGCGGTGGCCTCGGTGTTTACCGTGACCGGCTTCAACTTCGCCGGCCGTGGCCAGAGCTCGGGTATGGCGTTCATCATGCTCCGACCGTGGGACGAACGTAACGCCGACAACAGCGTGTTCAAAGTCGCGGCCCGTGCCCAACAGCATTTCTTCACCTTCCGTGACGCCATGGTGTTTGCATTTGCACCGCCGGCGGTGCTGGAGCTGGGTAACGCCACCGGTTTCGACGTGTTCCTGCAAGACCGTGCCGGTATCGGTCACGACAAGCTGATGGCTGCTCGCAACCAGTTCCTGGGCATGGCGGCGCAGAGCAAGGTGCTGTCGCAGGTCCGCCCGAACGGTCTGAACGACGAACCGCAATACCAGCTGGAAATCGATGACGAGAAGGCCAGTGCCCTGGGCATCACCCTCACCGACATCAACAACACCCTGTCGATCGCCTTGGGCAGTAGCTACGTCAACGACTTCATCGACCGCGGTCGGGTGAAGAAGGTGTATGTGCAAGGCCAGCCGGGCGCGCGCATGAGTCCTGAAGACGTGAAGAAATGGTATGTGCGCAACAAGGCCGGCACCATGGTTCCGTTCTCGGCGTTCGCCAAGGGTGAGTGGATTTACGGTGCACCGAAGCTGTCGCGTTACAACGGCGTAGAAGCAATGGAAATCCTCGGTGCCCCGGCACCCGGTTATTCCACCGGTGAAGCCATGCTCGAAGTCGAAGCCCTGGCCAAGAAGCTGCCAGCAGGTGTCGGTATTTCCTGGACCGGTCTCTCATACGAGGAACGGTTGTCCGGTTCGCAAGCGCCAGCGTTGTACGCCCTGTCGCTGCTGATGGTGTTCCTGTGTCTGGCGGCGCTGTACGAAAGCTGGTCGATCCCGATCGCGGTGATGTTGGTGGTACCGCTGGGGATCATCGGTGCGCTGATGGCGACCAGCCTGCGCGGTCTGTCCAACGACGTGTATTTCCAGGTGGGCCTGTTGACGACCATTGGTCTGGCGGCGAAAAACGCCATTTTGATTGTCGAATTTGCCAAGGAACTGCATGAACAAGGGCGTAGCCTGCGTGATGCCGCGGTCGAAGCCTGCCGGATGCGCTTGCGACCGATCATCATGACGTCGCTCGCTTTCGTCCTCGGTGTGGTACCACTGGCAATTTCCACGGGTGCAGGCTCGGGTAGCCAACATGCGATCGGTACCGGGGTGATTGGCGGTATGCTCACGGCCACGATCCTGGCGATCTTCTGGGTCCCACTGTTTTTCGTCACCGTGTCGGCCATGGGGCAGCGCAAAACCGCTGACCAGGACGACGCTATTGAACCTTCTAAAGAGGCTGGCTAATGAGTAAGTCGCTACTCTCCCTGGCTGTTGCCGCCTTCGTGCTCGGCGGCTGCTCGCTGATTCCCGATTATCAGCAGCCTGAAGCACCGGTGGCGGGCCAGTACCCGCAAGGTCCGGCGTATTCGTCGGCCCAGGCGCCTGCCCAGGCTGCCGCTGAACAGGGCTGGAAGCAGTTTTTCCATGACCCGGCGCTGCAACAGCTGATCCAGGTCGCCCTGGAAAACAACCGTGATCTGCGTGTCGCGGCGCTGAACATCGACGCCTTCGCGGCTCAATACCGCATCCAGCGTGCCGATCTGTTCCCGGCCGTGTCGGCCAACGGCACCGGCAGCCGTCAGCGGGTCCCGGCTAGGGCCTCGCAGACCGGCGAAGCGGATATCACCAGTTCCTACTCGGCCACGGTCGGTATCAGCGCCTATGAGCTCGACCTGTTCGGTCGGGTTCGCAGCCTGAGCGAAGAAGCGCTGCAGAAGTACTTCGCCACCGAAGAAGCGCGCCGCAGCACCCAGATCAGCCTGGTGGCCAGTGTGGCCAACGCCTACCTGACCTGGCAGGCCGACAAGGAACTGCTGAAACTGACCCAGGACACCCTCGGTGCGTTCGAGGAGAGCTACAAGCTCACCGCCCGCAGCAACGAAGTGGGTGTAGCCTCGGCGCTGGACCTGGCCCAGTCGCGTACCTCGGTGGAAAACGCCCGCGCACAAATGGCCAAGTACACCCGTCAAGTCGCCCAGGATGAAAACAGCCTGGTGCTGCTGCTCGGCACTGGCGTCCCGGCCAATCTGCAAGCGGCCAAGCCATTGGCTGACGACCTGCTGAGCGAAGTACCGGCCGGTCTGCCATCGGACTTGCTGCAACGCCGTCCGGACATCCTTCAGGCCGAATACAACCTGAAAGCCGCCAACGCCAACATCGGCGCGGCACGGGCGGCGTTCTTCCCGAGCATCAGCCTGACGGCCAACGCCGGGACCCTGAGCCCGGACCTGTCCGGTCTGTTCAAGGGCGGTTCGGGCACCTGGCTGTTCCAGCCGCAGATCAACTTGCCGATCTTCAACGCCGGCAGCCTGCGCGCCAGCCTGGATTATTCAAAAATCCAGAAAGACATCGGCGTGGCGAACTACGAGAAGTCCATTCAAACGGCCTTCCAGGAAGTCGCCGACGGCCTGGCCGCCCGCCAGACCTACACCGATCAGTTGCAGGCCCAGCGTGATTTCGTCACCGCGAACCAGGACTACTACCGTCTGGCCGAGCGTCGTTACCGCATTGGTGTCGACAGCAACCTGACCTTCCTCGATGCCCAGCGCCAGCTGTTCAGTGCGGAACAGGTACTGATCACCGACCGTCTGGCGCAACTGGTCAGTGCCGTCAATCTGTACAAGGCACTGGGCGGTGGCTGGAACGAGCAGACCGCGAAGAACGAGCCGTTGAAAGAAGAAGCACCGAAGCTGAAGTTGTTCTGATAGCGCTGTAAAACAAGAAGCCCACCTTTTGGTGGGCTTTTTGTTGCGCTGAATAAGTGCTTTTGCTGTTCGATAATCGCCCAGAACCCGCTTTTCCCGATTGAACCATCCGGTCCATTCCCCGCACCATTCGTCGCACAAGACCAATAACAACAGGTTCGACACCATGTCCCCGCGCCCTGCCCTGTCCGGCTGATTCCGTTCGTTTTTATCCCGAATTCAAATTTTTGTCTGCAACCCCAGGTTGCGGCAGCGCCCCGTTTCACGCCTAAAAATTAGAGAGACCCGACCACATGACACCTTCCACTACTCAATACTGGTTCCCCAGCCTCATCGCCGTTGCACTGGCCAGTACGGCTCTGTCTGCCATGGCCGAGGAGTCAGGCTTTGTCGAAGGTGCCAAGGTCAACCTGAACCTGCGCAACTTCTACATCAACCGCAACTTCACCAACCCGACCAAAGCCCAGGGCAAGGCAGAAGAGTGGACACAAAGCTTCATCCTCGACGCCAAGTCCGGGTTCACTCAGGGCACCGTCGGGTTCGGCATGGATGTGCTGGGGCTGTACTCGGTGAAACTCGACGGCGGTAAAGGCACGGGCGGTACGCAGTTGTTGCCGCTGGACCACGACGGTCGCCCAGCGGACAACTTCGGTCGCACCAACGTGGCGTTGAAGGCCAAGCTGTCGCAGACCGAAGTGAAGGTGGGTGAATGGATGCCGGTGCTGCCGATCCTGCGCTCGGACGACGGTCGTTCCCTGCCGCAAACCTTCCGTGGCGGCCAGATCACCTCGAAGGAAATCGACGGCCTGACGCTCTACGGCGGTCAGTTCCGCGCCAACAGCCCGCGCGACGACAGCAGCATGAACGACATGTCGATGACCGGAAAACCGGCGTTTACCTCCGACCGCTTCAACTTCCAGGGCGGCGAATACGTCTTCAACGAGAAGCGCACCCAGATCGGTGTGTGGAACGCCGAACTCAAGGACATCTACAGCCAGCAGTACGTGAATCTGATCCACAGCCAGCCCATCGGCGACTGGACCCTGGGCGCCAACCTCGGTTTCTTCTATGGCAAGGATGACGGCAGCGCCCGGGCCGGCGAGCTGGACAACAAGACCTGGTCGGGCCTGTTCTCGGCCAAATACGGCGGCAACACCTTCTACGTCGGCCTGCAAAAACTCACCGGCGACAACGCCTGGATGCGGGTCAACGGCACCAGCGGCGGCACCCTGGCCAACGACAGTTACAACGCCAGTTATGACAACACTCAGGAAAAATCCTGGCAGGTACGGCATGACTACAACTTCGTCGCCCTCGGCATTCCCGGCCTGACCCTGATGAACCGCTACATCAGCGGCGACAACGTCCACACCGGCACCATCACCGACGGCAAGGAATGGGGCCGCGAAAGCGAATTGGGTTACACCGTGCAGAGCGGTGCGCTCAAAAACCTCAACGTCAAATGGCGTAACTCGACCATTCGCCGTGACTTCAGCAACAACGAGTTCGATGAGAACCGGTTGATCGTCAGCTATCCGATCAGCTTGCTATAACCGCGTTCAGGCAGCGACCGCAGGATTAAGGCGGTCGCCTGCCTGTAACCACCGGTCGGCCGAAACTAGCGCTTTGTGTGTTCACAGATACAGTCAGGAAGCGTGTTTAATTCTCCATCCTGATGTAGGAGCCCCTTTTTTCTTCCGTTATCTCCGGATGCTGTACGCGAAGCTGCCATGACCACGGAGGTCAGGTATGAGCAAGCGAATAGTTATCGTCGGTGGCGGCGTAGGTGGAACCATGTTGGCCAATCAACTGGCCAGCAAGCTGTATCCAGAAATCCTGCGCGGCGAAGTCTCGATTGCACTACTGTCCAATTCCCCCGATCACTACTACAAACCTGCGTTCATGTACGTGGCGTTCAATCAGTTCTTTGAAGAAGAACTCAAGCGCCCGGAACGTTCACTGTTGCGCCCGGAAATCAGCTTTTACGTCGAAGAAGTCACGCGTTTCGATTTCCCCGGACAATGCCTGAAAACCCGTAGCGGCAAGCGTTATGGCTATGACTTTCTGGTCATTGCCACCGGCTGCGTGCCCGCGCCGGAGCGCATCGAAGGCTTGAAAGAAGCCGGCGACCACTTCTACCAATATCAGCCCGCCCGGCAGTTGGCAGAACGACTGAACACGATCAAAAAAGGCCGGATCTTCATCACGGTGTCTTTCCCGCAGACACCCAACGTGCCGCACCAATGCGGCATTGCGCCGGTAGAAACGACGTTGATGCTCGACGACTTCCTGCGTCGTCGGGGCGTGCGGGACCAGGTGGAAATCGTCTACACCTACCCGACCACGGCTCAGTTGCTGCGTAACTGCCTGTTCCTGCAACGCCCCACCGGGGACATTCTGCCCGGCATTTTCGAGCAGAAGAACATCCGTTTCCAACGCGGCTTCACCCTCAGCCGTGTCGATCCCGAGCGAAAAATCGCGTACTCCGAAGAAGGTGAAGAGCAACCCTTCGACATCCTGATGGCGACACCGCCGATCCGCGCCGTCGATGCGGTGCTGGAGTCCGGAGCGTCTCATGCGCCCAACAACGAAGGTTGGTTGCCGACCCACCACGAGACCCTGCAGGTCTACGGTCTGGAACACGTCTACGTGATTGGCGACACCGTCGACCTGCCGGTGAGTAAGGCCGGGGGTGCCTGTCATAACCAGGCGCCGGTCATCGCCAACAACATTGCCGCCGAGATTCGCCTCGGTGCGCCCCACAGCGTCTACGACGGAAGGGTTCAGGCCGTGGCGCAGATGGGGCTCAACGCCGGTATGCCGCTGTGGTACGACTACGCCCATGACGTCCTGCCAACACCGCCGACCAAACTCGGCGGCCTGCTGAGAAATGGCTTCAATCGTGGCCTGTACTGGGCGGTTGCCCGTGGAATGCTTTGATCTGCCCAGGGAGGCGTAAACAATGACGAACCTATCAGAAGAAACGCTGGCGACCAGCGCTGCCGGCCTGCCAGTGACGCCGGGGCTCAACGCCTTGATGGCGAAAATTCAGCCGCTGATCGACGGCGGTCGGCTGGACAACATTGTCGATGTGCTATCGCTGGTCTCGGACATGACCGACCTGCTGGACGCAGCGATGGTGGAAAAACTGGCGCGGCTGTTCGAAAACGCGACGGCGGCCACCTGGACAGTCAGTAATGC
Source organism: Pseudomonas sp. BT76 TE3572 (assembly GCF_050435365.1). NCBI lineage: Bacteria > Pseudomonadati > Pseudomonadota > Gammaproteobacteria > Pseudomonadales > Pseudomonadaceae > Pseudomonas > Pseudomonas sp. BT76 TE3572. Next base: position 5,953,580 of record NZ_JBNDKE010000001.1, on the reverse strand, counting down.
CGTGCGCCTGGCCAAGGCTGAGGTCGCCGCCGCCCCCGAGCCGCCGGGAGCCTATGCGTTGATCAAACTGCTGAACGACCCGGACACGCGCAAAGGCGTGGCGGTTGTCCTGAAAACACTGAACGTCATCGGAAGACAACTGTAACCGCCAGAGAGGATCACCTCATGAGCGTCAAACTTGAATCGGCAGGGAAAGCCTGCACCGACTGGGACGCCAAGGCGTACCAGCAGTTTTCCCGCCTCAGGCAACGACCGGTCAATGAATTGCTCGACCGTGTCGAACTCAAACAGCCCAAACGCATCTACGACCTGGGATGCGGCACCGGCATCGCCACGCAACTGTTGGCCAAGCGTTGGCCTCGAGCGCAGTTGCAGGGCATCGACAGTTCCGGGCAAATGCTGGACGAGGCTCGTTGCCTGCCGATCAAGGCGTTGTGGAAACAGTGCGATCTACTCGACTGGCAACCCGAACAACCGGCGGACCTGCTGTTCGCCGCCGCCGTACTGCACTTCGTCAGTGGTCACGAACAGTTATTGCCGCGACTGCTCGGCCAGCTCAATCCGGGTGGATGCCTGGCCGCGCACATGCCCGACTGGCGGGATGCGCTGTGGTATCAACTGATGCTCGACACCCTTGAAGAGGCCGGCCCCGGTGGCAAACCACTCGGCACCCCGCAGTTGCGCGAGGCCATGGCTGCACGGCCGTTGTTGTCGTTGGAAAGTTACTACCGGTTGCTCTCACCGATCACCCGGACACTGGATATCTGGGAGACCGAACAGCTACAGGTTGTCGACGGCAAGTCGCCGATCTATGACTGGGTCAAAGTCTCGGCGCTAAGGCCGGTGATGCAGGGACTGAAGGATGATGAGCAGGCGCGGTTCATCTACCACTACCTGATGCGCGTGCATGCGCATTACCCGCCGGAGAGCGACGGGCACACGTTGTTTCCGTTCAAGCGGATATTCATCGTCGCAACCGTGTAAGACATGACATCGCTTTCGCGGGCAAGCCTCGCTCCTACGGGTTCACGTAGATCCGTAGGAGCGAGGCTTGCCCGCGAAGGCGTCAGCTCAGATACCGCAAATCGCCAGGATCACTCCCGCGATTCAACCCCAAGCTCATCCCACACCGACTCTGCGAGATGGAATGTCGCATTCGCTGCCGGAATGCCGCAGTAGATCGCGCTCTGCATGATCACTTCCTTGATCTCGCCGCGGGTCACGCCGTTGTTGGCGGCGGCGCGCAGGTGCAGTTTGAGTTCTTCGTTGCGGTTCATGCCGATCAGCATGGCCATGGTGATCAGGCTGCGGGTATGACGCGGCAAGCCCGGACGGGTCCAGATGTCGCCCCAGGCGTGACGGGTGATCATCTCCTGAAACTCCGAGTTGAACTCGGTCAACGCGTTCAGGCTACGATCGACATGGGCGTCGCCGAGTACGGCACGGCGCACTTTCAGGCCTTCGTCGTAACGTTGTTTCTCGTCCACAACAATCCCCTTAATGAGCTGACAAAAACGCCAACACGCGCTCGCTGAACGCAGCACCGGCCTGAACGTTGGACAGGTGCGCCGCATAGAACTCGGCGTACTCGGCGCCTTGCACGTGTTCCTGAATGAAGTGCCCGCCGGAAGGCGGCGTGACCGCGTCTTCGGTGCCGGCGATGACCAGCAGCGGCACTTTGATCGAGGACAACTGATCGCGGAAATCGGCATCGCGCACGGCGGCACAGTTCGCGGCATACCCTTCAGGCGAGGTGGCGGCCAGCATGTCAGTAATCTTCTTTGCGGCAGCAGGATTGGCTTCAGCAAAATCCGCGGTGAACCAGCGCGCAATCGACGCATCGCGCAGGGCGACCATAGCGGCCGGACCGTCACGCAGCACGGTTTCAATGCGCGGGCTCCACACCGACGGATCGCCGATTTTCGCTGCGGTGTTGCACACCACCAGTTTGTTCAGGCGATCACCCGCGTTGATTCCCAGCCACTGGCCAATCAAGCCGCCCATGGACAAACCGCAGAAATGTGCGCGTTCGATGTGCAACGCGTCCAGCAGCGCCAGCACGTCATGGCCCAGTTGCTCGATGGTGTACGGCCCCGGCGTGACCAGCGATTTGCCATGGCCCCGGGTGTCGAAACGCAGCACCCGGAAATGCTCGGAGAACGCCGCAACTTGCGCGTCCCACATGTGCAGGTCGGTGCCCAGCGAGTTGGACAGCACCAGTACCGGCGCATCGTCCGGGCCATCGAGTTGCGGCCCTTGAATTTGGTAGTGCAGTTCGCCCTCGGCGAGTTGTACGAAAGCCACAGCAATCTCCTTCAGGCAGTCAACGCAGAATGTTCAGCCACCGCTCGCTCGACCCAGGTATGGGCCTGACCGAGGTAATGGGCGGGGTCCAGCAGATGATCGAGTTCAGCATCCGACAGTTCGGCGGTCACTTGCGGCTCGTCGCCGAGTACCGATCGCAGATGGCGTTGTTCAGCCACTGCACGCTTGCAGCATTGCTCCAGCAAATGGTGCGCAGTGTCGCGCCCCACGCGTTGGGCGAGGACGATGCTCACCGCTTCGGCGAGCACCAGCCCTTGAGTCAGATCGAGGTTGCGGGCCATGCGCTCGGCGTCCACTTCCAGTCCGTCCGCTACCAGCCGCGCCTGCTTCAGGCTGCCGGACACCAGGCAGCAAATCTCCGGCAGGGTTTCCCACTCGGCATGCCACAGGCCCAGGCTGCGCTCGTGTTCTTGAGGCATGGCGCTGAACAGAGTCGAGAGCAAACCTGGAACGCGAGTCGCCGCGCCGATCAGCACCGCCGCGCCCACCGGGTTGCGTTTGTGCGGCATGGTCGAAGAGCCGCCCTTGCCCGGTGCCGAGGGTTCAAACACCTCCCCCGCTTCGGTCTGCATCAACAGGCTGATGTCGCGGCCGAGTTTGCCGAGGCTGCCGGCGATCAATCCCAGTACCGAGCCGAACTCCACCAAGCGATCTCGCTGGGTGTGCCAAGGTTGATCGGGCAGTGTCAGTTTCAATTCTTCAGCCAGCGCTTGGGCAATCGGCATCGCCTGCTCGCCGAGGGCCGCGAGGGTTCCGGAGGCGCCGCCAAATTGCAGCACCAGTAATCGCGGTTTGAGTTCCCGCAGACGCTGACGGCTGCGAGTGACGGCGCCCAACCAACCGGCGATTTTCATGCCGAGGGTGACAGGCGTCGCGTGCTGCAACCAGGTGCGCCCAGCCAGCGGTGTCGCGACGTAACGCACCGCTTGGGTCGCCAGCGTTTCGCCCAATTGCGCCAGATCGTTTTCGATCAGCTCCAGTGCCCGGCGCAGTTGCAACACCAGACCGCTGTCCATCACGTCCTGGCTGGTCGCGCCCAGATGCACATAGCGCTCGGCTTCGGCATGGTTGGCCGCGATCTGTTTACCCAGCGCCTTGACCAACGGAATCGCCGAATTGCCCGCCGTGGCAATCGCCTCGCCGAGGGCGGCGAAGTCGTAATGCCCGGCCTGACAAGCTGCTTCAATCGGCGCGACTGCCGATTGCGGAATCAGCCCGACTCGCGCTTCGGCCCGGGCCAGTGCCGCTTCGAAATCAAGCATCGCTTGAACCCGACCCTGATCGCAGAACACCTCACGCATGTCGCGGGCAGTGAAATAGGCATCGAACAATTGATTGCCCGGTCGCTCGTTCATAAACAGTCCCTGGAGGCGTGGGCCGGTCAGGCCCACGGGTAAAGATCAAAGGTCGTTTTCTAAATACTTCGCCTGTTTCGGCAAGCGCAGGCTGAACAGGAACGCCACCGCCATCATCACCGTGACGTACCAGTAGAAGGAGTTTTCCATGCCCCCGGCCTTGAGGCTCAGAGCCACATATTCCGCCGAACCACCGAAGATGGCATTCGCCACCGCATACGCCAGGCCGACGCCCAATGCGCGCACTTCCGGGGGGAACATTTCGGCTTTTACCAGGCCACTGATCGAGGTGTAGAAACTGACAATCGACAGTGCCACGGTAATCAGCACGAAGGCCAGGAACGGACTGCTGACGCTTTTCAGGCTCAGCAGGATCGGTACGGTGAACAACGTCCCGAGGGCGCCGAACCACAGCATCGAGTTACGTCGGCCGATCTTGTCCGCGAGCATGCCGAACAGCGGCTGCATGCACATATAAAGGAACAGTGCGCCGGTCATGATGTAGCTGGCAGTCTTCGCCTGCATACCGGCGGTGTTTACCAGGTACTTCTGCATGTACGTGGTGAACGTGTAGAAAATCAGCGAGCCACCGGCGGTGTAACCGAGCACGGTAATGAACGCAGCCTTGTGGTCGCGGAACAGCGCACGGATGCTGCCGGCGTCCTTGTTTTCGCGCATTTCCTTGCTGGTGGTTTCCTTGAGCGAACGGCGCAGGAACAGCGAAATCAACGCCGCCGCCGCACCGACGACAAACGGGATCCGCCAGCCATAGGCGCGCAAATCATCCTCAGTGAGGAACTGTTGCAGGATCACCACCAGCGACACCGCCAGCAGTTGCCCACCGATCAGCGTCACGTACTGGAACGAGGCGAAGAAACCGCGCTGGCCCTTGAGGGCGACTTCACTCATGTAGGTCGCCGTGGTGCCGTACTCACCGCCCACCGACAGGCCCTGCAACAAGCGGGCGAACAGCAGCATGATCGGCGCCCAGACGCCGATGTCCTTATAGGTCGGCAGGCAAGCGATGAGCAACGAACCGAAGCACATCATCAGAATCGAGATCAGCATCGAATTCTTGCGCCCGTGCTTGTCCGCCAGCCGGCCGAAGATCCAGCCGCCGATGGGCCGCATCAGGAACCCGGCGGCGAATACGCCCGCCGTATTCACCAGCTGCACAGTCGGGTTATCGGACGGGAAAAAGGCAGGGGCGAAATAGATCGCGCAGAAGGCGTAGACATAGAAGTCGAACCATTCGACGAGGTTGCCGGACGAGGCGCCGACAATCGCAAAGATCCTTTTGCTGCGCTCTTCACCGGTGTAGTGCGCTGTAGTAGCGGTGTTAGTTGTCATTGTTTTTTACTCAATGGGGACTGTGAGAGTCTAGACACACTTTGCAACAACCCCGTTCCACAGATTGCAATGCTGCCCCCCTGTAGGAGTGAGCCTGCTCGCGATGGCGGTGTATCAGTGCCATCAATGCTGAATGACACTCCGCCATCGCGAGCAGGCTCACTCCTACAGGGATTTACTGTGTTTTCAGTAGTCGAAGAACACCGTCTCGGCATCGGTGCCCTGCAGGATCACATTCCACTGGTACACACCGGACGCATCCTTCTTCGCCAACAACGTGCTGCGGCGTTCAGCCGGCACACATTCCAGCAGCGGGTCCGCCACGTTGGCCGGTTCGCCATCAAAGTAAATCCGCGTCAGCAAGTGCTTCACCAAGCCGCGAGCAAACACCAGCACCACCAGATGCGGCGCCTGGGTCGTGCCTTTCAGGCCTTCCACCGTGCCCGGCTTGATCGTGGTGAAGCGGAAGCGCCCTTCGGCATCCACCGGCACCCGGCCAAACCCTTCGAAGTTCGGGTCCAGGGGTTTGTCCTGATCGTCTTCGGCGTGGTCATACTTGCCGGCGGCGTTGGCTTGCCAGACTTCCAGCATCGCGTCGTTGACGACGTCGCCCTTGCCATCGATGACTTGCCCGGTGATCGCCACGCGCTCGCCCAGGGTTTGTTCGACGGTCAGGTCTTCGCGGTTCAGCCAGGTCAAACCGATGTGGTAATACGGCCCGACGGTGTGGGACGTGGTCGCGTTCAGCGTCATCTTATTTCTCCATCGGCGTGGCTTCGCGGCCGCGCAAGACGATGTCCCAGCGATAACCGAGGGCATAGGAAGGGATGGTTTTTTCCAGATCGAAACGGGCGATCAAACGCTCTTTGGCGCTGGTATCCGGTACGCAGTTGTAGATCGGGTCATAGGCCAGCAACGGATCGCCCGGGAAATACATCTGCGTGACCAGGCGCGTGAGAATGCTCGGCCCGAACAGTGAGAAATGGATGTGCGCCGGGCGCCACGCGTTGTGGTGGTTGCCCCACGGGTAGGCGCCGGGCTTGATGGTCTGGAACTGGTACCAGCCATCGGCGTCGGTCACGGTGCGGCCAGTGCCGGTGAAATTCGGGTCCAGCGGCGCATCGTGCAGGTCACGGTCATGGTTGTAGCGACCGGCAGCGTTGGCTTGCCAGATCTCCACCAGAATCCCCGGCACCGGCAAACCATCTTCATCCAGCACGCGGCCGTGAATGATGATGCGCTCACCCAGTGGCTCGCCCTTGTGCTGGGCGGTCAGGTCGTTGTCCTTCTCCTGCACACGATCGGCGCCGATGGTCGGTCCGGTAATTTCCGACAACGAATGGGGCAAAAAAACCAACGGCTTGGACGGCGAGCGAAGGTTGGTGGATTGATAGGCCGGGTGCAGGTATTCCGGCTGGGTGCCCTCTTGCGGGCGGCGGTAACCAGGCTTGTCAGTCATGAAGCATTCCTCAGTTCTTATTAGTGACGCAGCACGTCAGACCCGTTCGATCGCCAAGGCCAGACCCTGGCCCACGCCGACGCACATGGTCGCCAGACCTTTCTTGCCGCCAGTCTTTTCCAGCTGATGCAGCGCGGTCAGCACCAGGCGGGCGCCACTCATGCCCAACGGATGGCCCAAGGCAATGGCGCCACCGTTCGGGTTGACCTGAGCCGCGTCGTCCGCCAGCCCCAGTTCCCGCAGCACCGCCAAACCTTGGCTGGCGAACGCTTCGTTGAGTTCGATCACGTCGAAATCGCTGACAGCCAGGCCGAGGCGCTCGGTCAGTTTGCGCACCGCCGGCACCGGGCCGATGCCCATTACACGCGGTGCGACACCGGCACTGGACATGCCCAGCACTTTGGCGCGGGCGGTCAGACCGTGCTTTTTCACGGCTTCGGCTGAGGCGAGAATCAACGCCGCGGCACCGTCGTTCACCCCGGAAGCATTGCCGGCGGTGACGGTTTTGTCGGGACCGTTGACCGGTTTCAGTTTGGCCAGGGTTTCCAGGGTGGTGTCGGCGCGAGGATGTTCATCCTGGCTGACGACCGTTTCGCCCTTTTTGTGGGCAATGCGCACTTCAACAATTTCTTCGGCGAAAAATCCTGCGGCTTGCGCGGCGGCTGTCCGCTGCTGACTGCGCAGTGCAAAAGCGTCCTGATCGGCGCGGGACACTTCGTAATCATCAGCCACGTTGTCGGCGGTCTGCGGCATCGCATCCACGCCGTATTGGGCTTTCATCAACGGGTTGATGAAACGCCAGCCGATGGTGGTGTCTTCCAGTTTCATGTTGCGCGAGAATGCCGCATCGGCCTTGCCCATCACGAACGGCGCGCGGGACATCGACTCGACGCCGCCGGCAATCGCCAGCTCCATCTCGCCACTGGCGATCGCCCGGAAAGCGGTGCCGATGGCGTCCATACCCGAGGCGCAGAGGCGATTGAGGGTCACGCCCGGAATGGTTTCCGGCAGGCCCGCCAGCAACAGCGCCATGCGCGCCACGTTGCGGTTGTCTTCGCCGGCCTGGTTGGCGCAACCGAGGAACACCTCGTCCACTGCGTTCCAGTCCACCGACGGGTTGCGCTCCATCAGCGCCTTGATCGGCACGGCGGCCAGGTCGTCGGCGCGAACCGCCGACAGGCCACCGCCGAAACGGCCGATGGGGGTGCGAATTGCGTCACAGATATATACGTCACGCATCACGCTTCTCCGGGTGCTTGGCCGTGGGCGGCTGCGGTGCGGGCTTCCAGATCCCTGAGTGCCGTCAGTTCGACATCCGTTGGCTCGGCTGTGTTTTCAACATTTTCTGCAAAACGAACAGCCCAGCCGGTAGCGGCAGTCACTTGCTCGCGGGTTACGCCCGGGTGCAGCGCGGTGACCACGAATTCATGGGTGCCGGCTTCCGGTTCCATGATGCACAGGTCGGTAATGATGCCGACCGGACCGGCGCCCGGCAGGCCGAGGCGCTTGCGCGAATCACCGCCCTCGCCATGGCCGACCGAGGTGATGAAATCGAGTTTGTCGACAAAGGAACGCGCCGATTGCTTGAGGATGATCAGCACGCTTTTGGCCGAGCCGGCGATCTCCGGTGCACCGCCGGCACCCGGCAGGCGGACTTTCGGCTGATGGTAGTCGCCCACCACGGTGGTGTTGATATTGCCGAAGCGGTCGACTTGCGCGGCGCCGAGGAAACCGACGTCGATGCGCCCACCCTGCAACCAGTAGCGAAAAATCTCACCGGTCGGGACGACGGTGTCGGCGGTTTCCGCCAGCTCACCGTCACCGATCGACAGCGGCAGCACGCTCGGCTTGGCACCAATCGGACCCGATTCGTAGATCAGGACTACATCCGGCGAGGAAGTCAGACGCGCCAGGTTGGCGGCTTTCGACGGCAGGCCGATGCCGACGAAACACACCGAACCGTTTTTCAGACGGCGGGCAGCGGCGACGGTCATCATTTCATTGGTGGTGTAAGTCATTACTTGGCCTCCGAAGCAGCGGCCAGCTTGGCCTGGAACTCGCTGAAGTCAGCGCAGCCGTGGATGTACTCGTTGATCCACGCGGTGAAGGTTTCACGGTCGCGGGCAATCGGGTCCCAGGCCTGGTAGAAACGGTTATCGCGCTCGTTGTAGCCGTGAGCGTAGGACGGATGCGCGCCGCCGGGAACGTGGCAGACCGCGCTCAACGCCCACGTCGGCAGAACGCAGGAGTTCATCGGTGTATTGAGGTCGTCGACGATTTCCTCGACGGTAACGATGCAACGCTTGGCGGCCAGTGCGGCTTCTTTCTGTACGCCGAGAATGCCCCACAGCAACACGTTGCCTTTGCGGTCGGCTTTCTGTGCGTGAATAACGGTGATGTCCGGGCGCACCGAAGGCACGGCCGCCAATACTTCACCGGTGAATGGGCAGGTGACGGTTTTGATCAGCGGGTTGACCTTCGGCAGGTCGGAGCCGGCGTAGGCACGCAGTACCGCGAACGGTAGGCCGGAGGCGCCAGCGACGTAGGCATTGGCCAGGTCGGCGTGGCTGTGCTCTTCGATTTCCAGCGCGTGCGGCCACTGCTTCTCGACGGCGTCACGCAGGCGATGCAGCGAACCGACGCCCGGGTTTCCGCCCCAGGAGAAAATCAGTTTGCGAGCACAACCGGCACCGATCAACTGGTCGTAGATCAAGTCAGGCGTCATCCGCACCAGTGTCAGGTCTTTCTTGCCCTGGCGAATGATTTCGTGACCCGCCGCCGTAGGGATCAGGTGAGTGAAGCCTTCGAGCGCGACCGTATCGCCGTCGTTTACGAATTGCTTCACCGCGTCGTGCAGCGAAAGGATTTCAGCCATGGGGCAGGCTCCCGTTTTGTTATGAACCGACAGTGGAAGAAAAAGGCGCGATGCGCAGCGCCGGAATGACTGAAGGTTAAGCCTGTATAAAACGCCAAACAATCCGATAATCGACTGAGTGTTCGTTTATCGAACAGATTGTTGTCTTGCTACCGATACCAAAAGCATCGTCGGAACGCCGCCCGGACCAAGCCCGCTCCCACAGGTTATGTGAACGACATAAATCCCTGTGGGAGCGGGCTTGCCCGCGAAGAGGCCATCAAACGCGCTGAAGATTCTGAAACCTGGACTCAGGTCGCATCCGCATGACTGACCATGCCCTTGATCACCACCGCCGTGGTCGCCAGTGCCGCTGGAATCACCAGCGCTGTCAGCACCTGCTCGAAGTTCCAGCCCAGGCCCAGTAGCGTTGCGCCCATCCACGCACCGAGAATCGCGCCGAAGCGGCCGATCCCGAGCATCCACGACACCCCGGTCGCCCGCCCCTGCGTCGGATAAAACCGCGCCGCCAGCGAAGGCATCGCCGATTGCGCGCCGTTGACGCACATCCCGGCCACCAGCACCAACGTCGCCAATAGCGTGATGTTGCCCAGGCTCTGCCCTACCGCGTAGGCAAATACCCCGGCAAGTAGATAGAAAATGCCGATAACCTTGTGCGGATTGAACCGGTCCATCGCCCAGCCCACGCCCACCGCGCTCAAGACACCGCCAAACTGGAACAACGCACCAATGAACGCCGCCTGCTCCATGCTCGCGCCACTGTCACGCATCAGCGTCGGCAGCCAACTGGTCAGCAGATAAACGATCACCAGCCCCATGAAATAGGTCAGCCACAGCAACAAGGTGCCGGTGCTGTAGGTGCCGGAGAAGATCACCGCGAACACGTTGCGGGCCTTTACGGTTTTCTGTTCCGGCACGCTGAAGCTGGAAGCCTGAGCGACGACGGTTGGATCGATGGGGGCCAGGGTCTTGCGCACTTTGTCAGTGCCGCGATTGCGGACGACGAGGTAGCGCGCCGATTCCGGCAGCCAGAACAGCAATACGACGGCGAGGATCAGCGGCAAAATCCCGCCGATCAGCAGCAGGCTGTGCCAGCCAAAGGCCGGAATCAGTTTGGCGGAAATGAAACCGCCGCCCGCCATGCCGAGGTTGAAGCCGCAGAACATGCTGGTCACCAGCAGGGATTTCTTGCGCTCCGGGGTGTATTCGGACAGCAGCGTCGTGGCGTTCGGCATGCCGGCGCCAAGGCCCAGGCCAGTGAGGAAACGCAGCACCAGCAGTTGATCGACGTTGGTGCTGTAAGCCGAAGCCAGGCTGAACGCGCCGAACAACGCCACCGCGCCCACCAGTACGATTTTTCGCCCGAAGCGGTCAGCCAATGGGCCAGAACCCAGTGCGCCAAAGACCATACCGATCAGCGCCGCGCTCATCACCGGGCCGAGACTGGCGCGGTCGATGCCCCAATCCTGAGACAGGGCGGGCGCGATGAAACCCATGGCCGCCGTGTCGAGGCCATCGAGGAAAACAATCAGGAAACACAGGATCACCACTCGCCATTGGTAGCGCGAAATGGGTTGAGCATTGATGAAGGACTGCACGTCGAGGCAGTTTCCTACAGCAGACTGGGGCTGGTTCATTATTTTTATTCCACGCAAAGAACGCAGTCGGAGAGTAGCCAGCCAAGGCTGGCGCTGCCGCGACATTAGTGATCTTGGGGAAAGAGCGTCAATTCGATAAACGCGACTCTGTGCGTTTATCGAACAGCTTAGGCGAATGGCTTACGCAAAGAGTTGCGCGCTGAGGTCGCGACTCGCGCTCAGAAGGCCAGGCAGGAAACGTTGTTCCAGCTCGTTGCGGCTGACTCGGCCGGCGTGGGTACTGACGTTTAGCGCCGCGACCACTTGGCCGGAAGCGTCGTACACCGGAACGGCAATCGAGCGCAGACCTTGTTCCAGTTCCTGATCGACGATGCACCAGCCTTGCTGCCGCACCTCTTGCAGGCATTCGAGCAACGCCTCGGGGGTGTGCAGGGTTCGGCTGGTCTTGGCTTGCAACTCTGCATGGTCGAGGTACTCGCGCAGCGACGTATCGTCCAGCGCCGCGAGAAGAATCCTGCCCATCGAGGTGCAATAGGCCGGCAGACGTCCACCGACCGACAGGTCGACGGAAATCAGTCGCTGGGTGGTGGCCGAACGGGCGATGTACAAGATGTCATCGCCTTCCAGAGTGGCCATGTTGCAGGCTTCATGAAGTTGCTCGCTCATGCGGTCCAGGTAGGGCTGGGCAGAAACCGCCAGCGGCGTCGACGACACATACGCATGGCCAAGCGTCAGTACTTTAGGCAGCAGCGAATACGTGCGGCCGTCGGTGGTGGCGTAGCCAAGTTTGATCAGTGTGTGCAGGCAACGTCGCACAGCGGCGCGGGGAATTTCCGTGCGGTGACTGATCTGAGCGATGGTGAGGTGACGTTTGCGCTCCTGAAACGCTTGCACCACGGCCAGGCCACGGGCCAGGGATGTCATGAAATCCGGGTCGCCGGTCAGTGCCTGGATCCGCTTGGCGGGCGAGGCAACGATCGGCGGCGCCACTGAAGCGAAGGAATTGCGCATTTGATCGTTCATACAAGGTCCTTTTCCCACACGGTTCAGCGGCTATTACAAGCGGCAGCCGGTCCTTCACACAACCCCGGGCCGCCAAGACTGTTCGATTATCGAACCATCGACCGATAATCGCAATTGACGCCCACCAGGAGCAGCCGATTATTGAACGGGCTTGCATCTGTTTTTACATAGGCTCTGACGCAGACTAGAAGGGTCGATGTAATTGTCCTAACTTGTTCGACTTAATGGCGTCAGAAAGGCATCACTGTAACGTCGTGCCGCCGAGCGACCTAGTTAGCCGTATAAAGTTGCGAGTAACAAAACAATCACACATCAAGACCCACTTTTAACTCTTTGACGATAGTGTTCTTCGAATCGACCGCTATAATGAAATTCAGTGGTGACCGGTTTTTAATTGCCGATTCCGCCACCCGGTAGCGCGATGTTCCATCGCCGTTACCCGCAGCAAACACCTGACACTCATTTCATATGCTTCGCCAAGGTGTTCGCTGAAACAGGAAACTGATGCTGCGTCAGCTGTTTATCTCTGGTGTCGTGGCCGCCTGCAACATGGAAGTATTTGATCGCAATGCCGTAAAAAATGATGCCTTTACGGGCCTTGTCCATTCGGCGAGCGTGGTCAAATACATTTGATGCAGCGCGTTTCACCAGAATTTAACTCAACTCAATCAGGTAGCACTGTGACGAAAGACGAACTGCGCGCGGAACTTGAGCGCCAGGAACAACGTTACAAGGAAGTTTACGGCGGGGAAGTCACCACCTACGCCGCTCAGCCCGAACCGGAACGCAAACCCTGGCGTAAACGCGCCACCGTTCAGGATCAGGCTTTCACTCAAGAATTGCAGAAAATGGAAAAGGAACTCAAAGCCGAAGAGCCATAAGCCCTCGGCCTGAATCCTTTCAAGGGTCTGCGTCTGCACCCGTTAAAAACGGGATGTATCGATGATGCCTTTCGCGCCCGCTACCAGCGGGCAGCGGCCACCTCACCCCCGGGATGAGGCAAATGGCGCATGTCTGGCCCTCTTTTCAGATATTTCACACAAGCGTTAAAACCTCTTGCTCCTACGAGAGGACGCCTTGTGGCTGCGGCCTTTTCAAAGAAATTCAATGACTTGCAAAACCCGGTAAAAACCCGGGGCTTGGGCTGCTGCGACAAATTAATTCGTTGAAGAATGTTACCGATGAGCACCTAGTGCATCGATTAGCAGTCTTTTCTGGCATAATCGCGCCCCCTTACGACCGGGTCAGAAAACCTTCATGATCGATTTATTCAGCGGACTAGATGCTTGGGTGCTTGTGAGCCTCTTGCTCGCCCTGGCCTTTGTCCTCGCCTTCGAGTTCATCAACGGCTTTCATGACACCGCTAACGCGGTGGCTACTGTTATCTACACCAAAGCCATGCCGCCTCATCTGGCGGTGTTCTTTTCCGGTGTGTTCAACTTTCTCGGCGTTCTGCTGGGCGGTGTCGGCGTGGCGTATGCCATCGTCCACCTGCTGCCGGTAGAGCTGCTGATCAATGTGAACACCGGTCACGGACTGGCCATGGTGTTCTCGCTGCTCGCCGCCGCCATCACCTGGAACCTGGGCACCTGGTACTTCGGTATCCCGGCTTCCAGCTCCCACACGCTGATCGGTTCGATCCTCGGTGTCGGCCTGGCCAACGCCCTGATCAACGACATTCCGTTGGCCGATGGCGTGAACTGGCAGAAGGCGATCGATATCGGTGCCTCCCTGGTGTTCTCGCCGATGGCGGGCTTCCTGCTCGCAGCGCTGATATTGATCGGCCTTAAATGGTGGCGTCCACTGTCGAAGATGCACAAGACGCCGGAACAGCGCCGCAAGATCGACGACAAGAAACACCCGCCGTTCTGGAACCGCCTGGTGCTGGTCATCTCCGCCATGGCCGTGAGCTTCGTGCACGGTTCCAACGATGGCCAGAAAGGTATCGGCCTGATCATGCTGGTGCTGATCGGTATCGTTCCGGCGCAGTTCGTACTCGACCTGGGCAGCACGACCTACCAGATCGAACGGACTCGCGACGCGACCCTGCACCTGAGCCAGTTCTACAAGCGCAATGCCGATACGCTGGGTGAATTCCTGGCCCTGGGCAAAAGCGTGGAAGGTGACCTGCCGGAGAAATTCCGTTGCAACCCGCAACAGACCGAACCGACCATCACCGCCCTGCTCGGCACCCTTAAAGGTGTAGCGGACTACCACTCGCTGCCGTCGGAAAGCCGCATCGAAGTGCGTCGCTACCTGCTCTGCCTGGACGACACGGCGAAGAAAGTCAGCAAGCTGCCTGGCCTGGCTCCCCGTGAAAAGGCTGACCTGGACAAGCTGCGCAAAGACCTGACCACCACCACCGAATACGCCCCGTTCTGGGTGATTCTGGCGGTCGCCCTGGCCCTCGGCCTGGGTACCATGGTGGGCTGGAAGCGTGTGGTCCTGACCATCGGCGAGAAGATCGGCAAGCAGGGCATGACTTACTCCCAAGGCATGTCGGCACAGATCACCACCGCGAGCCTGATCGGCATGGCCAACATCTTCAGCCTGCCGGTGTCCACCACCCACGTCCTGTCCTCGGGCGTGGCCGGGACCATGGTCGCCAATAAAAGCGGCCTGCAAGGTGGCACCGTCAAAACCATCCTGCTGGCCTGGGTCCTGACCCTGCCAGCCACAGTGGCCCTGTCGGCCGGCCTGTTCTGGCTGGCATCGAAGGCACTGGGCAGCTGATATACCGCTGCTAAAAAAGGCGCGTTCCGTGAGGTTCGCGCCTTTTTTATTGCTGAAAACTTCGCCACACCACCTATCCCTGTGGGAGCGGGCTTGCCCGCGATGACGGCGGCAGATCCGACATCGATGTAACAGACATACCGCTATCGCGGGCAAGCCCGCTCCCACAGTTGACTGTGTACCTCGATAGAAATTCGTGGGCAAAAAAAAGGGCAACCGAAGTTGCCCAAAATGCCTTGCGTGCTCATTGCTTCCAGAAAGATCTACGGTTTGCGCTTTTGCGAATCCTTCCAGATAAAAAATCCAAACCCTGCAAAAAACAGAACCATGAGGCTAACTGTCAGCACTCCGGCGATCACCACGTTATCGAAAAACATGATTGGCCTCCTGCACTTGCCTTGTTGCGATGGGGCTAAGTTAACCAATCAGGCAGGAGAAAGAATTGACCGGGATCAATGTCGCCCGAGACTGGGCGTAAAGGAGGGGAAATAACTGACCTGCATCAACCGATGCAGGGTGTTTCAACGCTTTTTCGGTTTGTTCTTCGGCTTTTTCTTCGCTTTACCCAACGGCATGGCGTGCTCGAACGCCTGGCGTACTTCGTTCAGGCGCTTTTCATTAAGGTCATGAACTCGCTTGGCGCGTTCGGCGTTGAGGTCGATCAGCTTGTCGTCTTGGCTCATGGTGCTCAGTGCATCGCTTGGAATGAAGTTCAGTTGCCGTGTCTGCTGGCAAGGATGTACCAATAATGCGGTCTGAGGGCGGCGCTGACCAGCCGTGACTTTAAATCTGGATATCGACCCACAAACCCTGCCGTGGCTGATCTTCCATCAACGGCGCCACTGGCACGGTATTGTCGGCGTTAAGCTGGTTACCGGGAATCGCCAGGTGTGCTTCAGGATCCTCATTGGCTTCGCGGCGGCGTCTTTGCTGTTCCTGCTTGCGGCGCTGTTCCTCGCGCAGCTGAAACGCCGCCTCTTCCGGATCGCGCTGTTGCAGGTCGATGGTATTTTCGTTGGAGCTTTCCTGCACCGGTACCACGGGCGGAATATCCGGCCGCTGGCGAATCGGATCCTGCTGTGAGGTGATTGGCACGGCACTCAAGGGGAGCATCGGTGGCAGCATAATTATTAGTCTCCTGTCAGCAGGCTGTCGGCTGCGGGGATGGCGACTTGAGCCATCGGTCGCAAACTGTGACCCGTTTGGCACGAATAGGTGCCCCGACCTGCATGCGCTGCATCGTTGGACTAACGTAAGACTGCGAGTTTTTATGAGAGTCCTTTGGCCCTGAAGCCCTCATTCCGTTAAGATAGCCCGCTTTTTCAAGGTGGGAGTCAGGCAGCATGGCGCAGCAGTATCAACCGGGGCAACGCTGGATCAGTGACAGCGAAGCCGAGCTGGGTTTAGGCACCGTTCTGGCACAGGACGGCCGCTTGTTGACCGTGCTCTACCCGGCCACTGGCGAGACTCGCCAGTACGCGCTACGGAATGCGCCCCTTACCCGCGTGCGGTTTTCGCCGGGTGACTCGATCACTCACTTCGAAGGCTGGAAACTGACCGTACAAGAAGTCGACGACGTCGACGGCCTGCTGGTTTACCACGGCCTCAACGGGCATAACGAAGTGGTTACCCTGCCGGAAACCCAACTGTCGAACTTCATTCAGTTCCGCCTGGCCAGCGATCGTTTGTTCGCCGGGCAGATCGACCCGCTGGCCTGGTTCTCCCTGCGCTACAACACCCTGGAACACACCAGCCGCCAATTGCAGTCCGCGCTTTGGGGCCTCGGTGGCGTGCGTGCGCAACCGATCGCGCACCAGCTGCACATCGCCCGTGAAGTCGCCGACCGCATTGCGCCGCGGGTTTTGCTGGCAGACGAAGTGGGCCTGGGTAAAACCATCGAAGCCGGTTTGGTGATCCATCGCCAACTGCTCTCGGGCCGCGCCAACCGCGTGCTGATCCTGGTTCCGGAGAACCTGCAGCACCAGTGGCTGGTCGAGATGCGCCGCCGCTTCAACCTGCAAGTTGCGCTGTTCGACGAAGAACGCTTCATCGAAAGCGATGCCGCCAACCCGTTCGAAGACACCCAGCTCGCGCTGGTTGCACTCGAGTGGCTGGTGGAAGACGAGAAGGCCCAGGACGCGCTGTTCGCCGCCGGTTGGGACCTGATGGTCGTCGACGAAGCGCACCACCTGGTGTGGCATGAAGACAAGGCCAGCCCTGAGTATTCGCTGGTCGAGCAACTGGCCGAAGTCATTCCCGGCGTCCTGCTGCTGACCGCGACCCCGGAACAACTGGGTCAGGACAGCCACTTCGCGCGCCTGCGCCTGCTCGATCCGAACCGTTTCCATGACCTGCACGCCTTCCGCGCCGAGAGCGAAAACTATCGCCCGGTGGCCGAAGCCGTTCAGGAGCTGCTGGACAAAGGGCGCCTGTCGCCTGAAGCACACAAGACCATTCATGGTTTCCTCGGCAACGAAGGCGAAGCCTTGCTGACGGCGGTCAACGATGGCGACACCGAAGCCAGCGCCCGCCTGGTCCGCGAACTGCTTGACCGCCACGGCACCGGCCGCGTGCTGTTCCGCAACACCCGCGCCGCCGTGGCGGGTTTCCCGGAGCGCAAGCTGCATCCGTACCCGCTGCCATGCCCCGACGAATACCTCGAACTGCCGTTGGGTGATCACGCCGAGCTGTACCCGGAAGTCAGCTTCCAGGCCCAGCCGGACGCCAACGAAGAAGAACGCTGGTGGAAATTCGACCCGCGCGTCGAGTGGCTGATCGATCAGCTGAAGATGCTCAAGCGCACCAAAGTGCTGGTGATCTGCGCCCACGCTGAAACCGCCATGGACCTGGAAGACGCCCTGCGCGTGCGTTCCGGCATTCCGGCCACGGTCTTCCACGAAGGCATGAACATCCTCGAGCGTGACCGCGCCGCCGCCTACTTCGCCGACGAAGAATTTGGCGCGCAAGTGCTGATCTGCTCGGAAATCGGCAGTGAAGGTCGTAACTTCCAGTTCTCGCACCACCTGGTGCTGTTCGATCTGCCCTCGCACCCGGACCTGCTGGAGCAGCGTATCGGTCGTCTGGACCGGATCGGCCAGAAGCACATCATCGAACTGCACGTGCCGTACCTGGAAACCAGCCCGCAAGAGCGTCTGTTCCAGTGGTACCACGAAGCGCTGAACGCGTTCCTCAACACCTGCCCGACCGGCAACGCCTTGCAGCATCAGTTCGGCCCGCGCCTGCTGCCGCTGCTGGAAAATGCCGACGACGGCGAGTGGCAAGCACTGATCGACGAAGCCCGCGCCGAGCGTGAACGTCTTGAAGCCGAGCTGCACACTGGCCGTGACCGTTTGCTGGAGCTCAACTCCGGCGGCGCTGGCGAAGGTGATGCGCTGGTCGAGGACATCCTCGAACAAGACGATCAATTCGCCCTGCCGATCTACATGGAAACCCTGTTCGACGCGTTCGGCATCGACAGCGAAGACCACTCGGAAAACGCGCTGATCCTCAAGCCGAGCGAAAAAATGCTCGACGCCAGCTTCCCGCTGGGCGACGACGAAGGCGTGACCATCACTTACGACCGCAACCAGGCGCTGTCTCGCGAAGACATGCAGTTCATCACCTGGGAACACCCGATGGTGCAAGGCGGCATGGACCTGGTCTTGTCCGGTTCCATGGGCAACACCGCCGTGGCGCTGATCAAGAACAAGGCGCTGAAACCTGGCACCGTGTTGCTGGAACTGCTTTACGTCAGCGAAGTGGTTGCCCCGCGCTCGCTGCAACTGGGCCGTTACCTGCCACCGGCCGCCCTGCGCTGCCTGCTCGATGCCAATGGCAACGACCTGTCGGCCCGTGTGTCGTTCGAAACCCTTAACGATCAGCTGGAAAGCGTACCGCGTGCCAGCGCCAACAAGTTCATCCAGGCCCAGCGCGATCAGCTGACGCCACGGATCAACGCTGGCGAAGAGAAGATCTTCCCGCGTCACGCCGAACGCGTGGCTGAGGCGCAACGTCGCCTCGCGGCTGATACCGATGAAGAACTGGCGCGCCTGACCGCGTTGCAAGCGGTCAACCCGACCGTGCGTGACAGCGAACTGGTTGCCTTGCGCAATCAGCGCGAGCAAGGCCTGGCCATGCTCGATAAGGCTGCGCTGCGACTGGAAGCGATTCGGGTGTTGGTGGCGGGTTAACTCCCCTGCTCCACTGCTAAAACAAAAGGCCCGCAGCGATGCGGGCCTTTTTTATGGTTTGACGCTGAACCAATGTGGCGAGGGAGCTTGCTCCCTCGCCACAAGTTTCGTGCTCGCTCCTCTTACGCAGTGACCGCCGGAATTTGTGGCTCAACCACCGCCACTAACCCTTCCTTCATCCGCTTGGCATCGCGCACAAAACACCGCGAAGCCAGGAACAGAAACACCATGGTGAAAAACAGCGCTACCGGGATCAAATACATCGCGTCATGCAAGCCGACAGCCTTGAACGCCTCGGTCATCTGTTCAGCACCGGCCGTGAGCATCGCCGTATGCGCAAAGTGGTCGGACAATGCGCCCACCACCACCGGTCCCAAACCACCACCCAACAAATACAACCCGGCAAAGAACAGCGCCATGGCCGTAGCCCGCAAGCGCGGCTCGACTACGTCCTGAATGGCGGTGTAAACGCAGGTGTAGAAGTTGTAGGCAAACAACCAGCCCACACTGAACACCGCCACAAATACCCCGATCTCGATCCGCCCGGAATGCAGCGCCCAAGCCGTGCACACGGTCGAGATGATCAAGCTGAACGCGGCAAACAGCAGTCGCCCATTGGCCACCCGCTGATGAATCTTGTCAGCCACCCAACCGCCCAGTGTCAGGCCGAACAACCCGGTCACGCCAACAATCACCCCGGTTGCCACCGCCGCTTCCTGCAACGGCATCAGGAAATAGCGCTGCAGCATCGGCACCAGAAACGAGTTGCAGGCATAGGTCGCGAAGTTGAAGCACAGCCCCGCCATCACCAGCCACAGGAAAGTCGGCACCGCCAGCACTCGACGGATCGGCCGGTCTACGCGCTCCTGCGAGACTTGCACACTCTCGGCGGCGCCGCGTTTCGGTTCTTTGATGTAGAACATGAAGATCGCCAGGATCAGCCCCGGCACTGCCGCGATAAAGAACGGCGCGCGCCAACTGTCGAAGGCCTTGACCATCGCGCCGATAGTGAAGAACGCCAGCAGCAGCCCCAATGGCAGCCCCAGCATGAAGATACCCATCGCCCGCGCCCGGCGGTGGGCCGGGAACAGGTCGCCGATCAGCGAGTTGGCGGCCGGTGCGTAACTGGCTTCACCGATGCCGATGCCCATGCGCACGATCAGGAAAGCCCAGAAACTCCCCACCAGTCCGTTGACGGCTGTCAGCCCGCTCCACGCCGCCAGGCCCCAGCCCATCAATTTGCTGCGTGAACCGGTATCGGCCATCCGCCCCAGAGGCAGGCCGGCAATGGCATAAACGAGGGTGAATGCGGTACCGATGATCCCCAGCTGAAAGTCGCTGAGGTGCCATTCCATGCGGATCGGTTCGATGATGATGGCCGGAATGGTGCGATCGAAGAAGTTGAACAGGTTGGCCAGGAACAGCAGGAACAGAATGCGCCAGGCATTCGCCGCTTGGGTCGAGTTCTGCATGGGTCCGTCTCTTTTATTGTTATTGGGGCTTCACTGCCAACGCATCCGAGCCCGGAACCTGCAATCTAGTCAGGCCCGCCAGAGCTGTCTGTCACTATTTGTAAAGCTGATACCCCCCCATGGAAGATGTCGCAGCTGATACACCATTTATTTCCAAACGCTCTAACGCTCATTCCAAAATGGTTAGCGCCAATTTGCCACTATGGTTTGCACTCTAAACACGCCTTCTATACTCCAAAGCATTCGCCAGCGTTCATGGCGACAGCCAGGATGACAACGGGGCATGCTATGGAGTGGCTTGGTTTGCATTTCATTACCGAGCTGACGGCGAACGGCCAGGTAATACTCAACAGCACACATGACCCTTTTCTGGTACTGCTGGCTTATCTGGTCGCCTGTGTCGGCAGCTTTGCCACATTGGACATGGCCGAACGGGTCGGTCACGTGGAAAAACCCGCCTCGCAGCGGCTCTGGCGCTGGGTCGGTGCCAGTTGCCTGGCGGGCGGGATATGGGCCATGCACTTCATTGGCATGCTCGCGTTTCAGGCGCCGATCGACATTCAATATGAATTACCCATCACGCTCCTTTCTCTGTTGATCGCCCTGCTCGCCTCATGGCTGGCCATGCATACGCTCAGTCATCCCCGCCTGAGTTTTTGGCAATATCTCCAGGCGTCGATCTGCATTGGCCTGGGCATCGCCACCATGCATTACGTGGGCATGAGCGCCATGCGTTCGAGTGCGATGGCCTATTACCAACCCACGCTATTCGCCCTCTCCATCGTGATCGCCATCGGTGCCTGCCTTGCAGCCCTGCTGATATCAAGTCATCTGCGCGACGGCACCGGTCTGTTCCATCAACTGCTCAAATACAGCGCCAGTCTGGTGCTCGGGGCAGGCATCATCAGCATGCACTTCACCGGCATGGCCGCCTTCAATCTGGTGCTGCCCGCCGACAGCCTCCAGCCGTCGCCCGGCGTAAACAACCATCTGCAACTGGGTCTGACGGTGGCGATCATGACGCTACTGATCATCGGCAGCAGCATCAGCGCGGCGCTGGCGGACAAGAAGCTGCAAAACAAGGAGCGCGACCTGCAACGGGTCAACGCCCTGCTCAGTCAACTGGACCAGGCGAGGATGTCGTTACAACAGGTGGCGCACTACGACCCCCTGACCAACCTGATCAACCGTCGTGGCTTCAACCAGATTTTTGCCGAGAAGCTCATCGAGAAAACCAACGAAGGCGGCATGCTGGCGGTGCTGTTCCTGGACATCGACCATTTCAAGCGGATCAACGACAGCCTCGGCCATGATGCCGGCGACGAATTGCTCAAAGTCCTGGCCACCCACATAAAGTGTTCGGTACGCAGCCACGAAGATGTGGTTGCGCGCTTCGGAGGCGACGAGTTTTGCATCCTCATCGGCCTGCATGATCGTGATGAAGCGCGGCATATGGCCCAGCGCATCATGGCAAAAATGAAGGAGCCCATCGAGCTGTCAGGGCGGCGCATGGTCATGACCACCAGTATCGGCATCAGCTTGTTTCCGGAAGATGGCAAGACCTGTGAAGAGTTGCTGAAAAACGCTGACCTTGCGCTGTATCAGTCCAAGGACGCTGGGCGCAATGGCCTGAATTTCTTCAGCGAAGACCTGAAAACCCGCGCGACGCTGGAACTGCAGCTCGAAGAAGAACTGCGCCACGCCCTGCGCGAAAACACCGGACTGATGCTCTATTACCAACCGATCTACGACCTGAAAACCGCTCAGGTCAGCAAACTTGAAGCGCTGGTACGCTGGCAACATCCGGTTCACGGACTGCTGGCACCGGACCGGTTCATTGCCATCGCCGAGGCCAATGGCCTGATCGCCGAACTGGACAACTGGGTCCTGCGCAAAGCCTGTGAGGATCTGGGCGAATTGTCGCGTCAGGGTTGCGAGGACTTGCGCATCGCCGTGAACTGCTCGCCCCTGAACCTGGCGCGCGAAGATTTAGCCGATGAAATCGAACACGCGCTGCGGGTCTCCGGAGTGGCGCCGCAGCGGCTGGAACTGGAAGTGACCGAAAATGCGCTGATGGGCAACATCGCCGATACGCTGGTGTTGCTGCGCCAGATTCGCGCCCTCGGCGTGTCGCTGTCGATTGATGACTTCGGCACCGGTTATTCATCTCTGGCCTATCTCAAACGGCTGCCACTCAACACGCTGAAGATCGACCGCTCGTTCATCCAGGACATTCCCAAGGCCACCCAGGACATGGAAATCGTTCAAGCGATCATCGTCATGGCCCACACGCTGCATTTGCAGGTGGTGACCGAAGGCGTCGAAACCCTTGAGCAATACGAGTTTCTGGAGCGTAACGGCTGCGACTTCGTGCAGGGCTACCTGCTCAGTCGTCCGGTACCGCTGGCGCAATTGCGTCCCGTGCTGAGCGAAATCAACCAGCGCAAACACCCGTACGCTGTCAGCCCTTTGAGTCTGGTTCGCGGTACAACTGCACTAGCGTCGACGGATCTTTTTCCAGAAACCCCTGCCCCCCATGCAGGCGCATCAGTTGTGCGGCCAGTCCACTGATCGGCGTCGCCGAGCCTTGCTCACGGGAAAACTTCACCGCGGTGTCGAGGTCTTTGAGCAGCGTGCGCACATGCCATTTCACCGGTTCAAAACGGCTTTCGGCCATTTGCGGAGCAAGGATCTGTAACGGCTTTGAATCGGCAAACCCGCCGGCCAGAGCCTCGGCGATCAGGCTGGCCTGCACCCCGGAACGCTCGGCCAGCGCCACCACTTCGGCAATCACCAGCGCGTTGCAGGCAACGATCATCTGATTGCAGGCCTTGGTCACCTGGCCCGCTCCGACGGCACCCATGTGGGTCACGCGCTGGCCGAGGCTCAACAGCACAGGCCTGACGCGCTCAAGATCCGCCGCTTCACCGCCCACCATGATCGCCAGGCTGCCAGCCTCGGCGCCGACCACTCCGCCGGACACGGGTGCATCCAGCCAGCTCATGCCGGTTTGGCTGACCAGCGCTGTCGCCATGTCCCGCGTCGCGGTGGGTTCAAGGCTGGAAAAATCCACCAGCAACTGACCGCTTTTCGCCCCCTCGGCAACACCGGCCGGGCCAAACACCACCTCACGAACCACCGAGGTGTCCGCCAGGCACAGCATCACCACGTCGGCGTGCCGGCACAGCTCAGCCGGCGTGGCGACCTGTCGTGCACCGGCCTCGACCAGCGGCGCGCACTTGGCTGGATTGCGGTTCCACACCGTCAGCGGATAACCCGCTGCCAGCAAGCGCCGGCACATTGGCAAGCCCATCAGGCCGACCCCGGCAAATCCGAGCGAAGGTAACGATGCCATCATCTGGCCTCCTTTTGATTAAAGATTGGCGAATATTGGCCGATTCATCATGACTTAGGAAAGGATTCCCCCGAGTAATGCTCAGGCCAAGGCCCTGACGCTTGGGCCAAATACGCGCTGAAAAAAGACGCGAGATCCCATCCGTGATGGTTCGACGACATCGTGTCGCTCAACCAACCAGCCCAGGTACATGGCGCACAATGACTTCTAAAAATAATCCGGCCCCTGCGATATCCGATCTGACGTTGAGCCCCGCGGCAAACAGTCCCGCACCGTCGAAGCCATTGACGCCATCGCGCCCGTTGTCGACTCAGCAATACCTGTACTTCACCGAAACCAACACCGACCGCATCCTCGATAACCTCGATGGTCTGCGTGACATGGTGTTCCCGCGCCCACCGCATCTGGAAGGCGACAGCGAACATCACAGCGATCAGGAATTCCCCTCGGTGTGCCTGATCGGCCTGGGCCGCTGCGGTTCGAACATCGCGCTGGACGTTGCGGAGCTGGTGTACAACGCCCGCAAGTTCTACCTCAATGAATTCAATAACGAAGATCGCCTGTCGCCGGAAAAACGCTTCGCCGAAAAGGGCTACAGCCCGGCACAGTGGATTCGCAACAACCTGCGCCTGGGGTCGAACAAGGCCACCAAACCGGTGTTCCTGGTAGAGCCGCTGGTCATGCTCGGCGACTTGGACAAAGACATCGCCGGCCGCATCCGTTTCTCGCGCAAGGGCGAAAAAAGCGGTTTCCTGCGCGACTACAGCAAAATGAAAATAATGGACTTGTCGGAAGTCCACGCCGGTGGCGCCGGTAACGCGCCGATCCTCGGTCAGTACCTGGCCAAGATCATCCTGAACAAGGACACCCAGCGTTTCTCCAGCCCTGACTGGAAGATGATTCATTCGTACCTGATCGACAGCTGCGGGATCAAGGCCAACCAGTCGCGCCTGTATTTCTCGATCTTCAGTGCTGGCGGCGGTACCGGTTCGGGGATGGCCTCGGAGTTCGGCCTGGCCCAGCAACACTCGTACATGAACAAGACGTTCGACACCAAGCCGATGGACGAGCACGACGGCAAGAGCGGTCATTCCTTCGTCTTCGAGCCGATCTTCACCAGCGGCATCTGCGTGTTGCCGAACATTTCCGATCATCGCAGCGAAATGTCCGAGGCGCTGCACATCAACGCCGGTCGCCTGCTGTGTAAATACCTGTCGGAAGAGTGGGACTTCTCCTACAACTTCGCCAACGAAGACAGCAGCGAAGCCAGTGTCATGGGCCGTATCCGCCCATGGAACGCCATGATGCTGATCTCCAACGACATCATGCGTTACGCCGAAGAAAGCGATGACGGCAACATTCAGAACATCGACGTCAACGCGATGGAAAAGCACGCTAACCAGTACATCTCACAGCAGATCTTCAACATTCTGACGGCTCAGGCGGTTACCACCGACTACGACCAGAACTATTTCCGTCGCGCCGGCATCGACATTGGCGAAACCATTCGCCTGGACGCCAACGACCTGTTCATGAGCCTGGCCGGTCCGGTAGCGATTGCCTACGCCGAGTCCGTGGTGCCGGAAACTCCGCCGCCGAGCAGCGACAAGTTCAAGGTGTTCGAGAAAGAACCGCAGCGCCTGAACATCGACGACCTGTTCTTCCGCTCCATCGACTTGCCGCACTTCAACAAAGTGACCCAGGCAATCGAAGGCATCAGCCTGCTGCCGATCGAATCCAAGCGCTATCGCGCCTCGCTGGAGCAGTACAAGAATTCGGGGTATGACGCGGCCGCGTTGCACGACCTGCACTTCTTCAAGAACTGCTCGTCGGTGGTCTCGATTGTTTCGCTGCCGAAGGACTACAAACTGTCCTACATGGACTTGAACCGGTTAAAGACTCACCTCAACAGCCTGTTCCCGAACACCACGCTCAAGCGTTACGCGCTGGTCATCGGTGCCTCGGCCAACCTGTCGCTGACCACCCTGATCGCCAAGAGCCCGTGCCTGTCGGACGATTTCCTGACGCTGATCGTGGCCTTCATCAAGCGTTGCTTCGCGAAAACTCCGTACCGCTTTGACGAAACCCTGGATAACTCGATCCTGGACTTCATCATTAATGAAGAGTTCGACGAAGACCGGATCGACGAGCTGCTGAATGAGTTCGAGAACCCGGCGAAGATCCTCGACACCAACTGGTACGCGATCAAACCGATGTACGAGAAGAAGTACCGCGAGCTGATCAATGACAAAGACAAGTTCGTCTCGATCAATGACATTCGTCTGTCCCGGGATTGCGTGAAGAAGTCGATCAAGTACTTGCGCGAGATTTATCGTCACCGCATTGGCAAGACCAAGGTTATTTCGCTGAATAACCATACCGGCAAGACGTTCTCGGTCTGACACAAAACCGCGTCGCGACCATTCGCGAGCAAGCCCGCTCCCACATTTGATCGCATTCCTTCTGAAGAAATACGGTCAAATGTGGGAGCGGCGGTGCGACGATTCGACTTGCTCGCGAAAGCGGTCTCACATCCGACACCAATCCCAACATTCAGAAACAATTAAGCAGCCTTCAGGCTGCTCAATAAACTGTTCCCGTTACGTTTACGTCACCCTCGCCAAGACCCTTCTGTGGCCTTTCTCTACGGCAACATGCCATCACGCTACTCGGCTACACACTTTTGCCCGACAAAGGCTCGCACCAATAGAGTGCACTCATTCAGCTCGTCGCCCTTTCCTGGATCAGAATCCACGGCGAAACGACCACTGCCCACAGTTCCGGATCGCGTTCAAAAAGATCCAGCGCTCGCGTTTCAGACAGCTTGGCGACCTTGTCGGCGGCCAGCCAGGCAGCCACTTTCTCGCCTTCATCGGTCGCGACTGCCTCTGCTGCAGCAATCAAATCCAGACCGGGATCGACCCACAATAGGGCACCCCTGGCGAAGAACGGCTCCAGCTCTTTCCAGGTAATAGATGCGGTTTCACCAAGCAGCTTGGCATAGAGGGTGCTAGGTTCTTGAGTCATGGGTCCTGTCCGGAAAAGAAATCGACGTAATCATAACGTTGGTGGTCTGGCAGAAAAACCCGGATGGAATAGAGTTACCGATTGAAAACAGCAGGAAAGCCAAGGATTGCTGATATTTCAGCTATAACCCCCGCCGCCATTCTGTCTTTTTCTTTCAATAAAGCGACACCCTCAGGTTTTGCCCCCTGGCGCCAGCTTCCCAGGCTAACAATTGGCGCTCTACACTGTACCGGTACAGTTGCCGGGGGCATTTTCCGGAGGATATCGAAGATATCTGACCCGGTTCTGCTGCTACGGCGCCAGGACTATAAAAACTACAACAGTAAGAGTGGAGCACTATGACTAAGGCTACTAAGCAGATTTCCAAACTGTTTGCCGCTATGGTTCTGGCCGGGGTTGCCAGCCATTCGTTCGCAGCTGACACCATCAAGATCGGCATCGCCGGCCCTAAAACCGGCCCTGTAGCCCAATACGGCGACATGCAGTTCAGTGGCGCCAAAATGGCCATCGAACAGATCAACGCCAAAGGCGGCGTAGACGGCAAGAAACTCGAAGCCGTTGAATACGATGACGCCTGTGATCCAAAACAAGCGGTAGCGGTCGCGAACAAAGTCGTCAACGACGGCGTCAAGTTCGTGGTCGGCCACCTGTGCTCCAGCTCCACTCAACCGGCTTCGGACATTTACGAAGACGAAGGCGTGATCATGATCACCCCGGCTGCCACCAGCCCGGACATCACCAATCGCGGTTACAAAATGATCTTCCGTACTATCGGTCTGGACAGCGCCCAAGGCCCTGCCGCCGGTAACTACATTGCCGACTTCGTAAAACCGAAGATCGTTGCTGTTCTGCACGACAAACAGCAATACGGTGAAGGCATCGCCACCGCCGTGAAGAAAACCCTGGAAGGCAAAAACGTCAAGGTTGCCGTGTTCGAAGGCATCAACGCCGGCGACAAAGACTTCTCTTCGATGATCTCCAAGCTCAAGCAAGCCAACGTCGACTTCGTCTACTACGGCGGCTACCACCCAGAGCTGGGCCTGATCCTGCGTCAAGCACAGGAAAAAGGCCTGAAAGCCAAGTTCATGGGTCCGGAAGGCGTGGGTAACGACTCCATTTCGCAGATCGCCAAAGACGCTTCCGAAGGTCTGCTGGTAACCCTGCCGAAATCCTTCGACCAGGATCCGGCCAACATCGCCCTGGCTGATGCGTTCAAAGCCAAGAAAGAAGACCCAAGCGGTCCGTTCGTGTTCCCGGCCTACTCGGCTGTTGAGGTCATCGCTGGTGGTATCACTGCCGCCAAGAGCGAAGACCCTGCCAAAGTGGCTGCTGCCATCCACGCAGGTTCCTTCAAGACCCCGACTGGCGACCTGAGCTTCGACGCCAAGGGCGACCTGAAAGACTTCAAATTTGTGGTTTACGAGTGGCACTTCGGCAAACCTAAAACTGAAGCCAAGCCTCAGTAAGGCGTTGCCTGACTGACTGCCAACAAAGCCCACGGCGTGCCGTGGGCTTTGTTTTACGAACGTATTGGGCCGCGCTGGCGTGATCCGCCAGTCTCCCCACCTGAAAATCTCAAAACCGTCATCAGCGGTTCGCTGGCAAACCTCGCGTTCGAAGTGGATGCAGATCCACGGGGCTCGAGCGGGAAAATGACTCCACCAGTGAAATGCGTATCAGGTTTTTAGGAGCGCTGTAATGCCTGACATCTATCACTTTTTCCAACAGCTGGTTAATGGTCTGACCATTGGCAGCACGTATGCCCTGATCGCCATCGGCTATACGATGGTTTACGGCATCATTGGAATGATCAACTTCGCCCACGGCGAGGTGTACATGATTGGTTCCTACGTGGCGTTCATCGCCATTGCGGGCCTGTCCATGATGGGACTCGACAGTGTTCCGCTGTTGATGACCGCCGCTTTTCTCGCGACCATTGTCGTGACCAGTGCCTACGGTTACAGCATCGAACGGATCGCCTACCGCCCGTTGCGCGGCAGCAACCGTCTGATCCCGCTGATTTCCGCCATCGGTATGTCGATCTTCCTGCAGAACACGGTTCTGCTGGCGCAAGACTCCAAGGACAAATCCATCCCCAACCTGATCCCCGGTAACTTCTCCATCGGGCCAGGTGGCGCACAAGAAGTGCTGATTTCCTACATGCAAATCGTGGTGTTCGTGGTGACCTTTGTCGCCATGCTCGGCCTGACGATGTTCATCTCCCGCTCTCGCCTGGGTCGCGCCTGCCGTGCCTGTGCCGAAGACATCAAGATGGCCAACCTCTTGGGCATCAACACCAACAACATCATCGCCCTGACCTTCGTCATCGGTGCCGCACTGGCAGCCATCGCGGCTGTGTTGCTGAGCATGCAGTACGGCGTGATCAACCCGAACGCCGGTTTCCTGGTCGGTCTCAAGGCCTTCACCGCAGCGGTATTGGGCGGTATCGGCAGCATCCCCGGCGCCATGCTCGGCGGGATCGTGCTTGGGGTGGCGGAAGCCTTTGGTGCCGATATCTTCGGCGACCAGTACAAGGACGTCGTGGCGTTCGGCTTATTGGTTCTGGTGTTGTTGTTCCGGCCAACCGGCCTGTTGGGCCGTCCGGAGGTTGAAAAAGTATGACTAGGAATCTTAAACAGGCGTTGTTCAGCGCCTTGCTGGTGTGGGCCGTTGCCTACCCGGTACTCGGTCTGAAACTGACCATTGTCGGCATCAACCTCGAAGTCCATGGCACCAGCACTACAACGCTGATCACCATCGCCGTGTGCTCGGTGCTGATGTTCCTGCGGGTGTTGTTCGACCACCAGATCAGTTCGGCCTGGAAAGCCTCGCCAAACCTGCCGGTGATGCCGGCCAAGGCCAGTACGTTCCTGACCCTGCCGACCACTCAGCGCTGGATCATCATCGCGTTGATCATCGGCGCGCTGGTCTGGCCGTTCTTCGGCTCCCGCGGTGCGGTGGATATCGCCACGCTGGTGCTGATCTACGTGATGCTCGGCCTGGGCCTGAACATCGTGGTCGGCCTGGCCGGTCTGCTCGACCTCGGTTACGTCGGCTTCTATGCCGTCGGCGCCTACAGCTATGCGCTGCTGTCGCACTACTACGGTCTGAGCTTCTGGATCTGCCTGCCAATCGCCGGGATGATGGCGGCCACCTTCGGCTTCCTGCTCGGCTTCCCGGTCCTGCGTCTGCGCGGTGACTATCTGGCGATCGTGACGCTGGGCTTCGGTGAAATCATCCGTCTGTTCCTGCGTAACCTGACCGGCCTCACGGGTGGTCCGAACGGCATCAGCAACATCGAGAAACCGACGTTCTTCGGCCTGACCTTCGAACGTAAAGCCGCTGAAGGCCTGCAGACCTTCCACGAGTACTTCGGCCTGGAATACAACTCGATCAACAAGGTGATCTTCCTTTACCTGGTCGCCTTGTTCCTTGCCCTGTTCGCGCTGTTCGTGATCAACCGCTTGCTGCGCATGCCGCTGGGCCGTGCCTGGGAAGCGTTGCGTGAAGACGAAATCGCCTGCCGTGCGTTGGGTCTCAATCCTACCGTGATCAAGCTCTCCGCCTTCACCCTCGGTGCCTGCTTCGCCGGTTTCGCCGGCAGCTTCTTCGCCGCGCGTCAGGGCCTGGTGACACCGGAGTCGTTCACCTTTATCGAGTCGGCGACCATCCTCGCCATCGTGGTGCTGGGTGGCATGGGCTCCCAACTGGGCGTCGTACTCGCCGCCACGGTGATGATCCTGCTGCCGGAAATGATGCGTGAGTTCAGTGAATACCGCATGTTGATGTTCGGCGCCTTGATGGTGCTGATGATGATCTGGCGTCCTCAAGGTCTGCTGCCTATGCAACGCCCCCACATGGAGCTGCGCAAATGAGCCGCGAGATCCTTAAAGTCGAAAATCTGAGCATGCGCTTCGGCGGCTTGCTGGCGGTCAACGGCGTAGCCCTGAGCGTGAAGGAAAAACAGGTCGTGGCACTGATCGGCCCCAATGGCGCTGGCAAGACCACCGTGTTCAACTGCCTGACTGGCTTCTACCAGCCGAGTGGCGGCAGCATCCTGTTGGACGGCGAGCCGATCGAAGGCCTGCCCGGCCACAAGATCGCCCTCAAAGGCGTGGTGCGCACCTTCCAGAACGTGCGGTTGTTCAAGGACATGACCGCGGTCGAGAACCTCTTGATCGCCCAGCACCGTCACCTGAACACCAACTTCCTGGCAGGCCTGTTCAAGACCCCGTCGTTCCGCAAGAGCGAGCGCGAGGCCATGGAGTTCGCCGAGTACTGGCTGGACAAGGTCAACCTCAAGGCCTTCGCCAACCGTCCGGCCGGCACCCTGGCCTACGGTCAGCAACGTCGTCTGGAAATCGCTCGCTGCATGATGACCCGCCCGCGGATCCTCATGCTCGACGAACCGGCCGCCGGCTTGAACCCGAAGGAAACCGAAGACCTGAAGGCGCTGATCAGCATGCTGCGTGAAGAGCACAACGTCACCGTGCTGCTGATCGAACACGACATGAAACTGGTCATGAGCATTTCCGACCACATCGTCGTGATCAACCAGGGCACGCCTCTGGCCAACGGCACGCCGGAACAGATCCGCGACAATCCCGAAGTGATCAAAGCCTACCTGGGGGAAGCGTAAATGCTGCAATTCGAAAACGTTTCCACCTTCTACGGCAAGATCCAGGCCCTGCACAGCGTCAACGTCGAAGTCCGCCAGGGCGAGATCGTGACCCTGATCGGCGCCAACGGTGCCGGCAAGTCGACCCTGCTGATGACGCTCTGCGGTTCGCCGCAAGCCCACAGCGGCAGCATCCGCTACATGGGTGAGGAATTGGTCGGCCAGAGCTCCTCGCAGATCATGCGCAAGAGCATCGCCGTCGTGCCGGAAGGTCGTCGGGTGTTTGCCCGCCTGACCGTGGAAGAAAACCTCGCCATGGGCGGGTTCTTCACCGACAAGGGCGATTATCAGGAACAGATGGACAAGGTTCTCGGACTTTTCCCACGCCTGAAAGAACGCTTTGCCCAACGCGGCGGCACCATGTCCGGCGGCGAACAGCAAATGCTCGCCATTGGCCGTGCGCTGATGAGCAAACCCAAGCTGTTGCTGCTCGACGAACCTTCGTTGGGCCTGGCACCGATCATCATCCAGCAGATCTTCGACATCATCGAACAGCTGCGCAAGGATGGCGTGACGGTGTTTTTGGTGGAGCAAAACGCCAACCAGGCGCTGAAAATTGCCGACCGTGCGTACGTTCTGGAGAACGGCCGGGTGGTGATGACAGGCACTGGGGAAGCGCTGCTGACCGACCCGAAAGTGCGTGAAGCGTACCTGGGTGGTTGAGTCTTCGCGGTAAACAAAAAACGGCCTTCGGGCCGTTTTTTTATGCCAACCACACACTCAAATGCCAATGAAAATCCCTGTAGGAGCTGTCGAGTGAAACGAGGCTGCGATCTTTTGATCGCAGCCTCGTTTCACTCGACAGCTCCTACAGGGGATTGTGGGGATGGCGCGAGCTATCGCTGGAGGCGATCCAACGCTTCACCGCTGCGCTTGAACCAGCCAATCAAGTAATCCGCCAGCACCTGCGTGCGTTTCGGCAATCCACCTTGATACGGGTGAACCAGATACATCGGCATGCGGCGGGTCTGATAGTCACGCAGGAGCCAGCGCAAACGTCCGTCAGCCAATTCCGCTTGCAGCAAGTAGGACGGCAACCGCGCAATGCCGGCGCCGGCCAGGGCCGCTTTTTTCAGCAGGCTGTAATGGTTGCTGGCGAACGGCCCCGAAACCCGTACCCGCAACAACTCGTGCTGCTGGTGATAGAGCCACTCTTCGCGACCGCTGTAGTGACTGTTGAGCAGACAGCGGTGTTCAGCGAGTGCTTGAGGCGTCAACGGTTCGCCGTATTGCTCAAGGTAAGCCGGGCTGGCGCAGGTCATTTCGTGCCAGGCTAATAGCGGTCGGGCCACCAGGCGCTCGTCATTGCCCACCTCGGAGCGAACCGCCAGATCAAACCCGTCGCGGGACAAATCACGGTAGTTGTTGCTCAGGTCCAGCTCGATCTGCACCTCGGGGTACTTGCCGGAAAACTCCAGCAACAAGCCATCGAAGAAGGTTTCCCCCAGCGATACTGGAACCGTCATACGCACGGGTCCAGCCATGTCGTCCTTCAACCGCGCCAATGCCTGACGCGCCCTTTCGACTTGGACTACGAGCGCCTGGGCTTGCGGCAACAGCGCCGCACCCGCAGCGGTCAGGCTCAAACGGCGGGTGGTGCGTTGCAGCAGCACCACGGAAAAGCGCGATTCCAGTTGGCTGATGCGCTTGGATAACTGCCCCTTGCTGCACCCCAATTGCTGCGCCGCCAGGGTAAAACTCCCCGCTTCGATCAACACCGCAAACGCTGCCAGATCATCCATCTCGCTCATGGATTGTTTCCATTTGAAAACCAAAGGTTGCCTATTAGCGCGCTTATAAACAGAAAAAACCACTCTAGACTTCAACCTCGTTTAACCACTTCGAGGAACAGCACGATGAAAATTCTTTTGATAGGCGCAGGCGGCACCATTGGTTCGGCGATCGACAAGGAGCTGTCCGAGCGTCACGAGATCATCCGCATCGGCCGCAACAGCGGTGATTTCCATGTGGATATCAGCGACAGCGCGTCGATTCGCAAGCTGTTCGAGCAAACCGGCAGGTTCGATGCACTGGTCTGCGCCGCCGGCAACGTGACATTTGCCCCCCTCGGTGAAATGACCGAAGAAAGCTTCGCGCTGGGCCTGAAAGACAAGTTGATGGGCCAGGTCAATCTGCTGCTGATCGGCCGCGAGTTCGCCAATGATGGCGCCTCGTTCACCTTCACCACCGGCGTGCTCAGCCACGACCCGATTCGCAGCGGCGCCTCGGCAGCGCTGGTCAATGGTGCTCTGGACAGCTTCGTCCGCGCCGCAGCGATCGAACTGCCTCGCGGTCTGCGCATCAATTCTGTGAGCCCTAACGTACTGGTCGAAGCCATGGGCAAGTACGCGCCGTACTTCCGTGGTTACAAACCGGTTCTGGCAGCGGATGTGGCATTGGCCTACGCCAAAAGTGTGGAAGGCCTGCAAACAGGTCAGACCTTTCACGTGGGCTAAACCCTTGTGATGAACGGTCAGGCTGAGTAACGTGGCGGCACTTGTCTGGAGACTCAAAGATGCGTGCTGCCCGTTCCTTAGTCCTTGTTGCCCTGCTTCCGTTGTTCGCCGCTTGCCAGTTGCTCGATGGCCCGCGTGAAAATGCCTCCCACGTGGGCCAGACCCGTATGCAGGGCCAGCTGACAGCGGCCGACGGCAAGTTGTTGTTCCAGCCGTGCAATGAGCAGCGCAGTTATGTGGTCAACGACACCGGCGGCACCAGCGTCCTGCAAGAAGCCGCAACCCTGGCCGACGCCCAAGGCAAGCTGTTTGCCGACGTGCGCGGCAGTATCGTAGCCAGTGGTGCCGACAGCCGCCTCGATCTTGCGCAGTTGTACCGCGTCGAGCGCTCGGGCACCGCGTGCAACGATCCGAATTTCAAATTGCTGATCCTGCGCGCCGCCGGCCATGGGCCTGAGTGGAACGTGAAAGTCAGCGGCAAAGGCATGGTCATCGAGCGCGCCGGTCAGCCGCCATTGGCCGTGCCCTACGTTGAAGAGCAACTGGGCGATGGCCGCTTCAACCTCAGCACCGAAGCCAATAACCAGCGCATCGAACTGTGGGTCGCACCGCAACGTTGCGTCGACAGCAGCACCGGCAGTGTCCAGCACATGAGCGCCGAACTGCGCGTCGACGGCCAGGTTCAGCGTGGCTGCGGGTATTTCGGCGGATCACGTAACGACTGATCGTTTTAGCCTCACGGGAATCATTCTTTGAGGCTTATAATCGCGGGCTTCAAACGCCTTGGCGCAGTTGTGCGCCCCGCGAACCGGATCCTGTCATGTTACGAATCACCGAACTCAAGCTGCCGATCGACCATCCCGAAGAAGACCTGCGCCCTGCCATCGTGCAGCGCCTGGGCATCACCAGTGATGACCTGCTCGACTTCACCTTGTTCAAGCGCAGCTACGATGCGCGCAAAAAGTCCTCCGAACTGTGCTTCATCTACACCATCGACCTCAACGTTCGCGATGAGGCGACGGTGCTGCACAAGTTCGCCGATGACCGTAACGTCAACGTGGCGCCGGATGTCAGCTACAAAGTGGTCGGCCAGGCGCCGGCTGATCTTGAGCAACGTCCTGTCGTCGTGGGTTTCGGCCCGTGCGGGATTTTCGCCGGGCTGCTGCTCGCGCAAATGGGCTTCAAGCCGATCATCCTCGAGCGCGGCACCGAAGTGCGTCAGCGCACCAAGGACACTTGGGGGCTGTGGCGTAAAAGCGTGCTTAACCCGGAATCCAACGTGCAGTTCGGTGAAGGTGGCGCGGGGACGTTCTCTGACGGCAAGCTTTACAGCCAGATCAAGGACCCGAAGTTTATCGGTCGCAAAGTCCTGCACGAGTTCGTAAAAGCAGGCGCGCCGGAAGAAATTCTCTACGTTAGCAAACCGCACATCGGTACGTTCCGTCTGACCGGCGTTGTGGAAAACATGCGTGAGCAGATTCGCGCACTGGGTGGCGAAGTGCGCTTCCAGCAGCGCGTGACCGACGTGTTGATCGAGGACGGCCAACTGGTCGGCGTCGAGCTCAATGGCGGCGAGCAGATCCATTCGAAACACGTGATTCTGGCCCTCGGCCACAGCGCCCGCGACACCTTCCGCATGCTCCACGGCCGTGGCGTATTCATGGAAGCCAAGCCGTTCTCGGTGGGTTTCCGCATCGAACACCCGCAGTCGCTGATCGACCGCGCGCGTCTGGGCAAGTACGCCGGCCACCCGAAACTCGGGGCTGCGGACTACAAACTGGTGCACCACGCCAGCAACGGACGTTCGGTCTACAGCTTCTGCATGTGCCCGGGCGGCACCGTGGTGGCGGCGACCTCCGAGCCGGGCCGCGTGGTCACCAACGGCATGAGCCAGTACTCGCGTAACGAGCGCAACGCCAACTCCGGGATTGTCGTCGGGATCACCCCGGAAGTCGATTATCCGGGCGGCCCGCTGGCGGGTATCGAGTTGCAGGAACGCCTGGAATCCCACGCCTATGTGCTGGGCGGCAGCAACTACGAAGCGCCGGCGCAACTGGTCGGCGACTTCATTGCCGGCAAGCCGTCCACCGAGTTGGGCAGCGTAGAACCGTCCTACAAACCCGGGGTTGCCTTGGGTGACTTGGCGTTGGCCTTGCCGGCGTTCGCCATCGAAGCCATTCGCGAAGCCTTGCCGGCATTCGAGAAGCAGATTCGCGGTTACTCGCTGCACGACGCGGTGTTGACCGGGATCGAGACGCGTACGTCATCGCCGTTACGGATTACCCGGAACGAGTCGATGCAGAGCCTGAACGTGAAAGGCTTGTTCCCGGCGGGTGAAGGCGCGGGTTATGCGGGCGGGATTCTGTCGGCGGGTGTCGACGGGATTCGGATTGCTGAAGCGGTGGCCCGCGACATCCTCGGCCTCGAGGCCTGACCCAATTTAAATGTGGGAGCGGGCTTGCTCGCGAAAGCGGTGAATCAGCCAACATCTCTGTTGAATGTGAAACCGTATTCGCGAGCAAGCCCGCTCCCACATTTGATCTTCGGTGCGTCAGATGTTGGCGCGTAGTACCGTCGCGGGCAGCGGCTCACCGCGCTCAACACTGGCCGCCACGGCATCCATCAAACCACTCAACTCATACCCCTGGGCCTTGAGCCAAGCCTGATCGTAATAGGTGGTGGCATAGCGCTCGCCGCCATCACACAGAATCGCCACGATTGACCCCGACTCCCCCGCCGCCGCCATCTGCTGGGCCGCCATCAAGGCGCCGATCAGATTGGTCCCGCTCGACCCGCCGACCCGACGTCCCAAACGCTGCGCCAGGTAATGCATGGCCGCCAGAGACAACGCGTCCGGCACCTTGACCATCGCATCGATCACTTTGGGCAGGAACGACGCTTCCACCCGAGGCCGGCCAATGCCTTCAATTCGCGAACCGCAATCCAGGCGCAGACTGGCGTCGCCGGTCTGGTAGTAATCGAAGAACACCGAGCGCTCGGCATCGGCGCAGAGCACGCGGGTGCAATGTTGGCGGTAACGCACGTAACGGCCCAGCGTCGCGGTGGTGCCGCCGGTGCCGGGGCTGGAAATCAACCAGCTCGGCTCGGGATGTTTCTCGAAACGCATCTGATGGAAAATCGACTCGGCGATGTTGTTGTTCGCCCGCCAGTCGGTAGCGCGCTCGGCATAGGTGAACTGGTCGATGAAATGCCCATCGTGTTCGCGAGCCAGGCGTTCGGATTCGGCGTAGATCTGCGTCGGATCGTCGACCAGATGACTCTTGCCGCCGTAGAAAGCGATCTGCGCAATCTTCTCTTTGGAGGTGGTCGCCGGCATCACCGCAATGAACGGCAAGCCCAGCAAACTGGCGAAGTACGCTTCGGAAATCGCCGTCGAACCGCTGGACGCTTCAATCACCGGCGCACCGGGTTTGAGCCAGCCATTACACAGCGCATACAGAAACAGCGAACGCGCCAAGCGGTGCTTCAGGCTGCCGGTGGGATGGCTGGACTCATCCTTGAAATACAACTCGATGCCCGGAAAACCCGGCAGCGGCAAGGGGATCAGGTGGGTGTCGGCGCTGCGCTGGAAGTCGGCTTCGATGATCCGGATGGCTTCGCGGGCCCACTGTCGGTTGTCGCTCATGGTGGTTTTCTCGTTGAGTCGGCCTTGTTGCAAGGCTCAGCTAACAAGCTTAGGAAAAAACCTACATCGCGCACAGGTACAGCTGAGGTTCAATACGCCGGACAACTGCTAGGCTCAGGTCCCTGCTGGGCGTTCGCGTTGTAACGGCATATAACAAAAAAGAATATAACTTTTGTTTTAACAACTAACGGTACGGGTTAGGGTGTGCCACCTTTTGAATTCATCGATGGAGAGCGACCTTGCCTCTGCGTAGCACTTTCACGCGTTTCTTCCAGTTGGAAGCTGCCAGCGGACTGTTATTGATCGCCGCTGCGGCCCTGGCTTTGATCATCAACAATTCCCCGCTGTCGTGGCTTTACAGCAGTTTTCTGGACACTCCGGTAGTGGCGCAGGTCGGCGCGTTGCAAATCGCCAAACCGGCGCTGCTGTGGATCAACGATGGCCTGATGGCCCTGTTTTTCCTGCTGATCGGCCTGGAAGTGAAGCGCGAAGTCCTCGACGGCCAGCTGTCGAAACCGTCACAAATCGTCCTGCCCGGCGCAGCGGCGATTGGCGGCATGGTGGTGCCGGCGCTGATCTACTGGTTTCTGAACCGCGAAGACCCGGCAGCCCTGGGTGGCTGGGCCATCCCGATGGCCACCGACATCGCCTTCGCCCTCGGCGTACTGGCTCTGCTGGGTAAGCGGGTACCGGTGTCGCTGAAACTTTTCCTGATGACGTTGGCGATTATTGACGACCTCGGTGCAATCATCGTCATTGCGATCTTCTACTCGGGTACGCTCTCGACCCTTTCGCTGACCCTGGCCGCGACGTGCATCGTGGCACTGATCGCGATGAACCGGCTCGGAGTGGTCAAGCTCGGGCCGTACATGATCATCGGCCTTATCCTTTGGGTTTGTGTGCTCAAGAGCGGCGTCCACGCGACACTGGCCGGTGTGACCCTGGCCTTCTGCATTCCACTGCGCACGAAAAACGCCGAACCTTCGCCGCTGCTGACCCTCGAACACGCCCTGCATCCATGGGTGGCCTACGGCATCCTGCCGCTGTTCGCCTTCGCCAACGCGGGTCTGTCTCTGAGCGGCGTGACCGTCGAAAGCTTCACTCACCACGTGCCGATGGGCATCGCGGTCGGCCTGCTGCTGGGCAAGACCCTCGGCGTCTTCGGCCTGACCTGGCTGGCGGTGAAAATCGGCATCGCCGCCCTGCCCCAAGGCGCCAACTGGGGCCAGGTATTGGGCGTGGCAATCCTCTGCGGCATCGGCTTCACCATGAGTCTGTTTGTCGGCTCCCTGGCGTTTGAACCGGGTGTCAGTGAATACGCCGGGATGGATCGGATGGGGATTTTGACCGGGTCGATATTGGCGGCATTGATTGGTTATGCGGTGACGGCGGCGGCGAGTCGCAAGAGCACCGCGCTGTAATCCTGATAAACAGAGACAACTCTTAGAGTCATTCAGGACTCGTCCTACAGCCACGATCAGCCTCGTTCGTTAACGTCGCACAGCCCCTTTTCTGGGGTCTGTCGACGGACGAACGCAAGGAAGATCAGTGGCTGGCAATAAGGACATTCCCCGGGTTCAGAGCCCACCGTCAGGCGACGGTCATCACGTCACTCACCGCTTCATGACGGCCACCGAACTGGCCGCGCGTGATGCCAGACAAAACGCTTACGACGCGATGCTCGCGAGGCAAGACGCCTTCGAGCGAAGTCGTGAAGTTACCGTGAAGAAGAACGAAACCGTTCGTGCGGGGTGTGTCTTCGCCAAGTCCTGCAACCTGCCGGACGCCATCATCGATTACTCGAATCCCTCGGGAATGGTGCCCACCGACAGCCTCAAGGACTACGGAGAAGTCGCCTGGCTCGGCGCTCGTGAGGTAGACGATGCCGGGCTGCTGAATCTTGAAACCATCAGCGGCAGTACTGTCTCGCTCGGTATCGGTCGAATGGCTCTTCGCGCCCCGACTGTCGCCGTTCCCACCGCAGCACTCGGTGCCGCTGGAACCACCCTATTGGCCGGCTTGGTCGCGTTTTTCTGGACGCCGAGCCTGGGCGACAGCGCTCTCTATACCGAAGATCAGTTGCGCGCCCTGAAACAGGCCCGCACCCGCGTTCGGCTGAGAGTCGAGCAACAGGCTGACGGCAGTCTCAAAGGATACGGTTTCTACACCGGCAAGAACCGCGATTGGGAAATGGTTGATGTCGTGCAGTTCAGCTTGCGCGGCAGTCAGCAGGTGGCGGACCTGGGGGATGGTGTTGAGCTGATCTGGACACCGGCTGTGGATGGTTCCGACATCCTTGGCATTCCAGCGCTGGAGGCTGCGCCGCAAGCGCCGCACATTTGGGTTTATCCGCCGACGAAAGCGGCTGACAGCATTATCGTGAATCCGGTGTATCCACCTGATTACAAGGATTTCATTCTTGTGTTTCCGGTTGGTTCTGGGGTGTCGCCGCTATATGTTGTGATCAGCGCGCCTCGTAAAGGCTTGCCAGCAGCTGGTCACAGTTATCATCCAGCACCAAAAACCGAAGAAATCACTGCATTTCCCGGCCTTAGAAAGGCCAAGAAAAAGAATCCCATCGTAGGAGGCGGAGGACTTAGAGAGCGCTGGATTGATGCAAAGGGCAAAACCATCTACGAGTGGGACTCTATGCATGGGGAGCTGGAAGCTTATCGTGCAAGTAATGGGAGTCACTTGGGAGCATTTGACCCCATAACAGGTGAGCGACGTGACGATGCTCAATCTAAACGCAACATCCCCAAAAAATACTTGTGAGACGACGATGGGACTGAAACTAAGGTTGGAATGGTATGACAAGCAAACTGAAATTTGTGAGGGGGAAGAGTCCTCCAAAGATTTAGGTGACGATGAGTCAATACTTGATGCTCTCGGCATCCCCGTCGAAAACAATATTAACAATGGAGGCTTTGATGTTGGCAGCCATTGGGTTGCCATTATTCAACCCTACTTTCGCCACCTAATTGACCTGGCCGCCTACGATCACCAACTATCTTTCGATTACCGCGAGAACTGGTAACCCCGCCGAGACACACGACTTACCGCTGACCGGATGGTCAGCCAATTTCGTTAACGTCGCGCGGCCCCTTTTCGAGGGCTGCGAAGCCAGGTAGAAGGACCTCAAAATGACTGAAGATAAAAAACGTGCGCTATCTATCCATCACTGGTTTTTACCCCGATGAAAAACAAGATGATTCATTGCAGTTCCAACTGACCATCAAAGACTATGAGATGAACCAGGCATTGGCTCAATTGACCGAGTCAAAAAAACTGGAAGAAATAGAGCCTGGAGAACTGGAGCTGACAGGTGCTCAAATCCTACAGGTTGCAAAACTATTAGAAGTCGACTTCCCCGAGGGGCTGGAATACTTTATAGGCCCCCGCGCCGCGCCGCGCCGTGACAATCCTAAACAAACAAAACCCCGACCAGTCACCTGATCGGGGTTTTCTTTTACCCGTATTCCCGCTTAGTGCGAAACGCGGCTAGTCCCATCAACAGTGGCAATCCGCACTCGCTCGCCAACGCGGAACACTTCATTTTCCTGAACCTGTTGCACGTAGGCGCGCATGCTGCCGTCGTCTTCGCGAACGGTGATTTCCACGCCTTGGGCGCGGGTCAGGCCTTCTTCTGTGGCCGAGCCGATCAGGCCGCCAGCAACGGCGCCGATAACTGCAGCAACGATGCTGCCGCGACCGCCACCGACTGCGCTGCCGCCCACACCACCCACCGCCGCACCGGCAAGGCCGCCGATAGGGGTTTTGGTGCCTTCGATTTTGACCGGTCGCAGGGATTCGATGGTGCCCATGCGAACGGTCTGCACGCGACGCGCTTCGTCACGGGAGTAGGAGTCACCGGTCAAGCTCGATTGGCAGCCAGTGAGCAACATCGCCATCGTGGAAAAGGAAGCAACCAGCAGAACAGACTTACGCATAGCATCAACTCCAAAGGACAAGTATTCATTAAACTCCGCAGCTTGACGCCTGTCACGACCTCGCCCGGATAAAATTGGTTTGATTCAGGCCCGGTACAGGCACCTCCACGAACTCACACACAGTAGCGGCAAATTCCGGAATCTGCGCCGCTGCCCCAAGGATTGTCATGGATTACTTCATCATTGTCGTCACTACCGTTGCCGGATTGTATTTCCACTGGTGGCTATACGTGCGGATCAAACGCTGGATGGACCGCGATCTGGCGTTGGCACTGGCGGGTAAAGACGAGCAGAAAAAGGCGTTCATGCTCCAGCAACTGGCGAACGCTCAAGCGCAGAAAATCAAGCGCCGAGACCTGCCGCAGTGGCTTGAAGCCGCTGCGGCAGGCTATCCCGATCGGTAGACGGCTTAAGGTGCCAGACGTTCAAGAATCCAGTCGGCGCCCTGCAAGCGATAGTTGAGGCGATCGTGCAGGCGGCTCGAACGGCCTTGCCAGAACTCGATGCGCTCCGGTAACAAACGATAACCGCCCCAGTGCTCAGGGCAATGAGGTTGCGTGTCGCTGAAACGTTGCTCGGTGTTCTTGAGCAACGCTTCCAGTTCGGCACGATCGGCGATCACCCGGCTTTGCGGCGAAGCCCAGGCACCGAGGCGACTGCCCAGCGGCCGGACCTGGAAGTAGGCGTCGGACTCTTCAGGCGTAACCTTCACCACCCGCCCTTCGATGCGCACCTGGCGCTCCAGG
This sequence comes from Pseudomonas sp. BT76 TE3572, assembly GCF_050435365.1. Classification (NCBI taxonomy): domain Bacteria; kingdom Pseudomonadati; phylum Pseudomonadota; class Gammaproteobacteria; order Pseudomonadales; family Pseudomonadaceae; genus Pseudomonas; species Pseudomonas sp. BT76 TE3572. Next base: position 5,911,342 of record NZ_JBNDKE010000001.1, on the reverse strand, counting down.
GCCGGCCAGAAAAAGGTCATGGCCGCGAACGGATTCGCGGCCAGATGCTGGCCCTTGGCACTGTCGTAGTTGGTGAAGAAGGTGAAGCCCTGTTCGTCCAGCCCCTTGAGCAGCAGAATGCGGCAATGCGGCCGACCGTCCTGATCGACAGTGGCCAGGGTCATGGCGTTGGCTTCCACCGGCGCCTGCTCGGTTTTCACCGCGTCGGCGAACCAGTGATGGAACAGCGCGAATGGCTCGGCCGGGGCTTGCGCCTCGGTCAGGCCATCACGGGTGTAGTCGCGACGCATATCAGCCAGGCCCTGGGTCATGGCGCATTCCTTTTGGTTAACGAATCACTTTTTTACAGTATCGGCGGACTCAGCGACTTTTTTCGTGTCGGCAGCGGCTTTGGCCGGCGCAGTCTTTTTCGCTGGAGTCGCGGTTTTAGCCGGTGCCTTCTTGGCGGCGGCTTTCTTGGCCGGGGCTTTTTTCGCCGCAGGCACATCGGCTTTCTTCGCAGCTGGCGCCGGAGTGACTGGCTTGACCACTGGCTTGACGTCCTGGGCAGCGACCAACTTCACTGGCGCCGGGGCTGGCATGTTGTACTTGCTCAGCAGCGCGACCATGGTGTTTTGCGGGGTCACCAGCAGTTCGACGCGACGGTTCAAGGCACGGCCTTCATTGCTGTCGTTGGCAGCACGCGGGGCTTCGCCACCCATACCCCGCAGCATCAGACGATCACGCTGCAGACCGCTGAGGCGGAAAATCGCTGCCACGGCCTGGGCACGCTCCTGGCTCAGTTTCACGTTGGCCGGTGCGGCGCCCGACGTATCACTGTGGCCAAGCACCAGCACGGCAGTTTTCGGATCGACTTCAAGGATTTTCGCGACGCGAGTGAACGGGCCGAGAGTCACCGGCAGCAGCATGGCCGGACGGTCAGGGTTGAACGAGCCCTCTACCGGCGCGGTTACAACCAGTACGTTTTCACGGCGCTCGAGTTGCAGGTTGCTGCCCTTGATCGCTTCGCGCAGGCGCGGTTCGTAGTCGTCGAGCCAGGCCTGGGTAACTTTAGGATCGGGCATTGGCACAGCTTTAGCGGTGCTTTGCTCTTTACCACCGAACGGCCACCACCATTTGCCACCTGCATCGGCCTCAGCCTTGGCCTTGGCCACCTCGACCGGTTTGGCTTCAGGCTTGGCTTCAGCTTTCACCTCAGGCTTGGCTGGCATCTTGTCGGCACTGTCATCGGAGCCGAACGGCCAGTACCAATGGCTGGCGCTTTCAGTCTTGGCCACCGGAGCGGTTGCCGCAGGCTTCAGAGGTACCGGGGCCGGAGCCGGGGTTTTAGCGGCGACTTTGTCGGAGGACCCGAACGGCCACCAGCTGCTGCCATCCGAGTCATTTTGTGGGGTTTGTGCGCAACCGGTAATAGCGAAGCACAGGGCCAAAGCGAGGGTTTTATTGGAAGACATTGGATATCCACAAAATGAAGTAATGAACTATCAGGCCGGAGTGACCCGGATAAACAGACGCTTGGAAATCAAAAAGGCCTTGGGGTTCCGGCCCTGGAACCCCTGAGCGCGTTTTACAGACAAGTGGCCAGTGCGCGCACAAGCTTTTGCGCGCGCGGATCCATCAAGACGTACGGCCCCAGGGTATTTGTCACAAAGCCGAAGGCCACATCGTGTTCCGGGTCGGCAAAACCGGTGGAACCGCCCGCACCCGGATGACCGAACGCACGAGGGCCGAGGCCGTAGGTGGCGTTGGGGACGTCCGGTTGATCGAGCATGCAACCCAGGCCGAAACGGGTCCGGGTCAGTAAAGTCTTGTCCTCGCCGACGCTGTGCTCGCGCGTCATTTCGTCGAGCATTTCGCTTTCCAGCAAGCTGCCGTCGAGCAGACCGGCATAGAACCCGGCCAGGCTGCGGGCATTGCCGTGACCATTGGCGGCGGGCTGCTGCATGCGCCGCCACTCGGGTTTGTTGGTGCTGGTCATGATCGACGGCGGGTTGGTGAACGCCCTTGTGGTCATGGCCGTCGGCTCGCGCAGGGTCACTTGCAGCAAGCGCTGGGCGGCGGCATCGCCAACATTGCCCTTGCCACGGGCGATGTGCGCCACGCGATGGAACTCCTGGTCCGCCAGGCCGACGTGGAAATCCAGCCCCAAAGGCTTCGCGACCCGCGCCACGATGGACTCACCCGGCCCACGACCGTCGGCACGACGCAGCAACTCACCGACCAGCCAGCCATAGGTGATCGCGGCGTAACCGTGACCGACGCCCGGCGTCCACCACGGTTCTTCGGCGGCCAGGGCATCAACCATGGTTTGCCAGTCGTAAAGGGCTTCCGGGGCCAACAGCTCACGCAGTGCCGGCAGACCGGCCTGATGGCAAAGCAATTGACGCAGCGTCACGGACTCTTTGCCGGCGGCAGCGAACTCGGGCCAGTAGCGGGCAACCGGGGCATCCAGTTGCAGCTTGCCTTCGGCTACCAGTTGCAGGGCGGTCACCGCGGTAAAAGTCTTGGTGCAGGAGAACAGATTGGCGATGGTGTCGCTGTGCCAGGCTTCGGTGCCATCCTTGTCAGCGCTACCGGCCCAAAGATCGACCACGGTTTCACCGCCAATCTGGATGCACAACGCTGCGCCACGTTCCTGTGGATCGTCGAACAGCGCCGCGAAAGCCTCACGCACCGCTTCGAACTTCAACTCGTAAAAACCCTGAATCTGCACCCGCAACTCTCCGGATATAAAGCTCTACAAAGTGGCCCGCATTGTTCCAGCCCTAAAGGGTTTTGGGAACTGTGGCGGGCTGGGCGGTCGCCATACCGCCCGGCGAAAAACACTCAGAAATTCAACGTACCTGTCAGCACTCAGTGGCCATTGCCGGAATGCCCACCCGCATGGCCAGCGCCCTGCCCTGCGCCTTTGCCAGCGTCGCCTTTTTTGCCGCCCTCAGCTTCGTGACCGGTTTTATCCGCTTCAGCCTTGGCCTTCTCGGCCTCTTTGCCGAGCTGATCGACGGTCTGCAAATTGCTCTTGCGAACGCTATCGACGAAACCCTGGAACGGCAGATCGGTAATGCCCACCAGGCCAAAGTGCCCGTTCTCGCCATCCAGCAGACGACCGGTGACCGGTTGATCAAGGTATTGGAACCAGTGAACGCCGACGATCGACGGTTCGCTCATCGCCTGTTTGAGGAAATTGGCGTAAGCCGGCCCACGGTCTTCTTCCTTCGCCAATTGCGTCACGCCGCCCCAGAACGGGCCACGATCGGCCGAGCCGAAGTTGAACTCGGTGATCAGCACCGGTTTGTCCAGGCTGCGCAACTTGGTGAAGTCGTAACCGTCCTGCGGTTGCAGGGTGTACATGTTGAAGCTCAACACGTCGCAATACTGGGCGCAGGACTCAACTGCTTCCGGGGTGCTGATGGCAAACCGGCCGCCCAGCAACAGCTGATTCGGCGCGTGCCACTTGAGCGAATCGGAGAGGGTCTTGAAGTACGTGTCGGCGAAAACCTTCTGGAAGTATTTGAAGTCGGCTTCGATTTCCGGGTGTTCGGCGCTTGGCAGCGGCGGCACGAAGCCTGGGTCTTCCATCAATTCCCAGGCCGGCAAATCAATGCCCCAGGCTTTGGAAAGGCCCGCCTGATTGCGGTACTTGTCCCGCAATTGCTTGAGGAATGCGCGCTTGGCCGGCACGTCGGTGGTCATTTTCAAGGTGCCGTAGGCCAAGGCGTAACGGGCTTTCGGGTCGTCGCCCGGACCGGCCCAGGCCAATTCGTTGTCGGCAAAGTAGCCGATCAGCCATGGATCATCGCGATGGTCGCGCGCGGCAATGGCCACGGCACGTTCGGTGGCCATGGCGAAACGCGGGTCAAACGGGTCGGGCATGCCGCCCCACCAGTCGGTGCCGGTGCTGATGCTGGCGTAATCGCCGACGATTGACAGCGGCAAGGTGTACGGCACGCGATCAGCGCTGGCCAGAGCCGGGGCGCTCCAGTTGCCGATAGTATTGAAGCCCCAGGCTTGCAGGCGATCAAGGGTGTGGCTGGCCCAGCGCTGTTCATCAACCACCGCTTTGCAGGGTTCGGCAGGTGTTTGCTCCGCTGCTTTCGCGGCGGTCGCTTCAACGGCGCCGGTCTTGGCGGCTTCGGCGACACCGGATTCGGCCGTCGAAGGCACAACAGGTTGCTCAGCGGCCTTCTCGGCCGTTGCCTCAGCAGCGTTGGCCTTGGCGGCTTCAGCGACACCCGCTTTGGTGTCGCTACCCTGGGCGCAAGGCGCGCCATACAGACGCTGCAAGTTGGCGCCATAGAAATCGTACCAACGACCGGCATTGTAGCCTCGGCCCTGATCGACACCGTTGCCGCCCCGGTTGTCGCCTTCGCCATAGTGGCTGGCCAGCGGCTCGTCGGGTTTGGGCAGCGATTCAAACATCCACTCGCGGCCGGCGACGTAGGTCTGGTCGACGTCCGGGGTGACGGTGTTGACCCCAAGCGAATAGAACGGATGGCCTTCCGGGGTCACCAGGTACCAGCGACCGTCGCGCTTCTCAGTGCGGAAAAAGCCGCTGGCCTTGAATGCCGGGCCTTTGTTCCAGCCACCGAACTTGTCCAGGGACGACTTCTCGCGCTCGGCCAGCCAGGTTTTCAGTTGCTGATGTTCCTTGGCGGCGGCGCTTTTCAGTTGCTCGTCGCTGCTGACTTTCTCTGGCCATTTGGCCCGGGTCGACTGGCCGTAAGCGTCTACAAGGCCGCCAAAAGCCGCTTGGGTCACCGCATCGCCGTCCTGCACGCCAAAGCGCTCAAGCAGAATGCTCTGGGCGACTTTCGGCTGATCCATCGACAAGGTCACCGACACCACCTGGCTGCGCTCCAGCTCACCGGCGCTGCTGGCCAGCAATACGCGCTGCCCCTCAAACGTCATCGGCATTGGTGGGCCGGCTTTCAGGCCCAGGCTCAATGGGGTAAACGGCTGCAGCGGCACCAACAAGGTTTGCGCAGGGCCGGCCGGCAAGTCGACGCGGCTGACCAACGTCTTGCCGTCGTTGCTCTGGATTTTCACGTACAGGGTCACAGCCCAGTTCATTGCGCTCTGAATCCGCAAACTCATGAAGCCCGACTGCGACCAGTCCCAGGCACCCGTCTGCGGGGTCAGGCGCAAGGTCGGTTGTGCCACCGGGTTGAACGTCACCCGACGCAGCACTTCGCCTTCGGCCGTTTGCTCGGCGTTGGATTGCGGCAGGCTGGCGTCCTGAGTCGCCACCTGGACCACATCGGCGGGGCGCACAAAGTTGAACAGCGTCTGTTGGCCGGCAGGGGCCGCCAGCAAAGGGGCTGCGAACATCAGAGTGAAAACGGCAGGTAACGAACGGCGCAGCGAACGGCGAATCATGAGAACGAAAATCTCCCTAACGACCCAGATGGGCCAGTGGAAAAGCGATGGCAGAGAGATAGACAACGCGGTGGGCAAATTTGCCCACCGGTGTATCAGGAAATTTCACGACGGAAAGGTGGCAACGCATTGAGGATTGCCTTGCCGTAACGCTGGGTGACCAAGCGTCGATCGAGCAAGGTGATGGTGCCGCGGTCTTCTTCGGTACGCAGCAAGCGACCGCAGGCCTGGACCAGCTTCAGCGAAGCATCCGGCACGGAGATTTCCATGAACGGATTGCCTCCCCGAGCCTCGATCCACTCGGCCAGCGCCGCTTCGACCGGATCATCGGGCACCGAGAACGGAATCTTCGCGATCACCACGTGCTCGCAGTAAGCGCCGGGCAAGTCGACCCCTTCGGCGAAACTCGCCAGGCCGAACAACACGCTGGAATCCCCGCCATCGACCCGCGCCTTGTGCTTGTTCAGGGTTTCCTGTTTCGACAGGTTGCCTTGAATGAACACTTGCTTGCGCCAGTCACGATCAAGGCCGTCGAACACGTCCTGCATCTGTTTGCGCGAGGAGAACAGCACCAGGGTGCCGCGCGAACCTTCCACCAAGGCCGGCAAATCACGGATGATCGCTGCGGTGTGGGCCGGCGCATCACGCGGATCGGCCTTCAGGTCCGGCACTCGCAGCACGCCAGCGTCAGCATGATGAAACGGGCTTGGAACCACTGCGGTCACAGCTTTTTTCGGCAGGCCGGCGCGCATGCGGAAGCGGTCGAAGGTGCCGAGCGCGGTCAGGGTTGCGGAGGTCACCAGAGCGCCGTAGGCCACGTTCCACAGGTTGCGACGGAGCATTTCCGCTGCGAGGATCGGGCTGGCGTTGACCTCGATGTCAAACAGCGAGCCGCTTTCGGCCAGGGTCAGCCAGCGGGCCATCGGCGGGTTGTCTTCCGGGTCTTCGGCGGTGAAAGCGACCCACAATTCCCAGTTGCCCGAAGAGCGGGACAACAGGCTGCCGAACAGCGGATACCACTCTTCGGCCTGGTTGCTGGCGATGCCGATGTTGACCTCGCCGTCCATGCCTTCCTTGAGCAGTTCGGTGAGCCGGGTGAACAGGTCAGTCAGACGGGCAAAGCCCTTCTTCAACTCGACGCCCATCTCGCGCATGTGCTCGGGAATCACCCCGCCGACGAAGCGATGGCGCGGCCGCTCGCGACCTTCGACGTCTTCACCGGGTTTGAAATCGGCGACCTGCTCGCAGGCGCTGAACATGAATTGCTGTTGGGTTTTGATCTCGCGTGCCAGTTCCGGCACTTGTTCGATCAACTTGCCCAGGTCGCCCGGTAGCGGATGCTGGGCCAGCAATTTGGTGAGGTTCTTGGCGGTGGTTTCCAGCCAGTCGGCGGTGGAACGCAGACGCGTGTAATGGGCGAAATGGCCGATGGCCTTGTCCGGCAGGTGGTGGCCTTCGTCGAACACATAGATGGTGTCGCGCGGGTCTGGCAGCACGGCGCCGCCGCCCAGCGCCAGGTCGGCCAGGACCATGTCGTGGTTGGTGACGATCACGTCAACCTTACCCATGCCTTCGCGAGCCTTGTAGAAGGCGCACTGGCCGAAGTTCGGGCAATGACGGTTGGTGCACTGGCTGTGATCCGTGGTCAGGCGCGCCCAGTCGGCATCTTCCAGGGCTGTGGACCAACTGTCGCGGTCGCCGTCCCACTTATTGCCGGCGAGTTTCTCGATCATGCTGGTGAACAGCTTCTGACTGGCCTCGTCGACCTCGATCTTGAAGCCTTCTTCTTCAAACAACTGAGCCGTGGCGGTTTGCGCGTGACCTTCCTGGAGCAACATGTCGAGCTTGGACAGGCACATGTAGCGCCCGCGCCCTTTGGCCAGGGCGAAGCTGAAATTCAGCCCGCTGTTGCGCATCAGGTCAGGCAAATCCTTGTAGACGATCTGCTCTTGCAGGGCCACGGTGGCCGTGGCAATCACCAGGCGTTTGCCGGCAGCTTTCGCCGTCGGGATCGCCGCCAGGCTGTAGGCCACGGTCTTGCCGGTACCGGTGCCGGCTTCCACCGCGACAATCGCGGGGTCGCCACTGCGCCGGCCTTCGTCGTCGGTGTCGATGTCACCGAGGACCTTGGCAATTTCGGCGATCATCAGGCGTTGGCCGTAGCGCGGCTTGAGGCTCTTGGCTTCGAGAAAACGCGAGTAGGCGCCCTGGATCGTGGTTTTGAGTTCAGTGCTGATCATGGATTGTCGGGCGCGAAAAACGCTGGATAAATTTTCAGTGGTTCGGATGGGGCGCTATCATACCGCGCTAATTAATCCCGCGCAGAACGGAGTACCCCAATGACACCTTTTGGCATCGTTTACACCCTGCATGTCCTGTCCGCCCTGGTGTGGGTGGGCGGAATGTTTTTCGCCTGGATGGTCTTGCGGCCCGCGGCGATGAAGGCGTTGGAGGGCCCTGCCCGGTTGAAGTTGTGGGTGGAAGTGTTTCAAGGTTTTTTCCGCTGGGTCTGGGTCGCAGTGGTGCTGTTACCGGTCAGCGGTGTGGGCATGATTCATTTTCAGTACAGCGGTTTTGAAGCGGCGCCGCGGTATGTGCAGGTGATGATGGGGCTGTACGTGGTGATGACCGCGCTGTTTATCCGGATTCAGGCGTTGTTGTTACCGGAATTGCGCACGGCGGTGGCGGCGCAGGATTGGCCGACCGGGGCTGCGACGCTTGGGAAAATTCGCAAGTTGGTGGGGGTTAATCTGATTGTCGGGTTGGTGCTGGTGGCGATTGCTGCGGCGCGGCCGATGTTTTAGATCTTGGAGCACAAGATCTACATCCCCCCCTCACCCTAACCCTCTCCCCGAGGGGCGAGGGGACTGACTGAGGTGTTCTTTGGAAATATTGCGACCTGAAAGATCGAGTCGAACTCAGGCTTTGAAAAGCAAGGAGATCGGCTCCCTTTCCCCCTCTCCCCACTGGGGAGAGGGTTGGGGTGAGGGGTGGATCTTATAAACGCTGAACAGTCACCGAACCCGCCGCACCGGCAGGCCCCGGCTGACCGTCAGCGCCAGGGCGGCCGCTCTTGCCGCCATCGGCCTTGTAGACGAAGCAGCCCTTGGCCTTGCCACCTGCGCCCGGTTTACCGCCAGGCCCGGCCACACCACCGTCACCGCCAGCCACCTGAACCTTGATCAGTTCCGCCGGGAAATCACGCGGCACTTCCAGACGAACCAGTGCACCCGGAGCGCCCGGCTGACCATCGCTACCATCACTGCCATCGGCACCACGACCGGCCTGGCCCCAGGTACAACCCGGTGCCTGACCGTTGGCCCCGTCGAGACCGACGAAACCCGGTGCGCCCGCGCCGCCGCGAGCGTCCACCAACAATTGCGGCGCACTCAGTGCCTTGATCTGCAAGTTCAGGTTACGCCCGGAGCGGGCAGCCTTGAGGTAAGTCCCCGGTGCGCCGCGAGCCGTGATCTGGCTGCCTTCCGACAACTGCGCACGAATGACCTTCAGTTCAAGCGGCTGTTCGCCGGGCACGATGGCGATCCGCGCTTCACGACCCAGACGCAATTCACCGACGGATACCTCGGTCACATTCGAGGGAATCAATAACGTGCCGTAGTCGGCCACTTCCAGGCGTTCCAGTTGCAAGGTGCTGGCGGTGTTGGGCAAACGCATCAGCGAGTTGGTTTCGACGTTCACCACCTGGGCGCAGGCCAACGGGCTGATGAGTGCAGCGAGCAGACAGAGTTTACGCATGGGAAGCCTTAGGCGCGGTCGGAGCCGGAATGGTTTGCAGGTGATAAACGCCGAAAAAAAGAATCTTCAGGCGATCAAGCCAAGGGTGGGCGCGACCTCTGAGGCTGCGGAAACAGAACACCGCCTCAAGAAGATGAAGGCATGCCAGCAGGCCGCCGGCCAGATCGACCAGCAGATGCAGAGGATTGACGAACGGCGTGAGCTGGTTGACCAGCACCACCAGCCAGAACAGCAGGGTCAACAACTTCCCCAGCCACCAAAACACGTTCATACGCTCCCCCGCTGAGAATTATTCTTTGCGCGCACAGTACCGGCTTCCACGCGGGATAAGCCAGAGGGCAACGGAAAATTCTTCGTGAAGACCGCCGAATGGCCACCGGACTGACTTCAATTGTCGTCCGACGGCTCTATCACGGGGCTCAGCGATTGACGTGCAACTCCACCCGACGGTTTTTCGCCCGTCCTTCTTCCGTTTCGTTATCGGCCACCGGCTGACTTTGGCCCTTGCCCTCGCTGGTGAGCTTGTTCGGCGCCAGGCCCTGACTCAACAGGTAGGCCGCCACGCTGCTGGCGCGACGTTCCGAGAGTGCCTGGTTATAGGTGTCCGAGCCGACGCTGTCGGTATGACCGATCACTTTGATGCTCACCACATCGTCGCTCTGCAGTTTGGGCATCAGCGAATCCAGCTTGCTCTGCGCGGCAGGGGTCAGTTCGGATTGGTTGAAGGCAAACAGTACGTCGCCCACGTCGCTCAGGGTGATGACCTCCGATTGCACAGGTTCAGGTTTCACGCTGGCCGGGTATTGCGGCAATGGGCAACCATGGTGTTCGACGGGGGTATTGGCCGGCGTATCAGGGCAGCGATCGCGTCGATCGAAAACACCATCGTCGTCTTCGTCGCCATCCTGGGCGTAACAGATCAAGCCACCGGTCAAGATACCAAGCGCCGCCCCACCGGCCGCCCAACTGCCACTTTCGAGAGCGCCCAGACCGCCACCGACCAGGCCACCGATCACGCTGCAGATTGGCCAGGTTCGTTGATTGAGGGGGGCGGTGCCATCGCTGTGCGTAGCGCAACCGGTCAACAGGCTGCCCAGCAGCACAACCGGCAAGACGGTCCGTGTGAAAACACTCATGGTGGAAGCTCCTGTGTTACCGGCCAATGCCGGTCACACAGGAGTAAAGACCCGCATCCGCGACTGCACAAGCCGCGGAGTACGAGGGGTTTAGCGGTTGATTTTGATTTCCGTGCGACGGTTCATCGCGCGGCCGTCAGCGGTTTTGTTATCGGCGACCGGCTGGCTTTCACCGGCACCGGTAACAGACACGAATTCGCTACGGGGTACACCTTGGGAAATCAGGTATTCAACCACCGAGTGCGCACGACGATCCGACAGTTTCTGGTTATAGGTATCGCTGCCCACGCTGTCGGTGTGACCGGTTACAGTCAGTTGGGCGTTAGGCGCTTCCCCTTTCAAGCGAGTGGCGATTTTATCGAGTACCAGTTTGTCGGCAGGGGTCAGTGTGGCCTTGTCGAACTGGAAGTGAACATCGCGAATGACAATGACTTCTTCTTTAACCACGGCCGCTTCTTCGACCACTGGCGCAGGCACCGGTGGAGGGCAACCATCGGCATCGACGCGCACGCCTCTAGGTGTACCCGGGCACTTGTCGCGGCTATCCGGCACGCCATCGCCGTCTTCGTCGCCATCCCCGTGAACCCAGCAATAGGCCGCAGCCGTGCCACCGATGAGCAGCGCGCCATACCCCGCCCACGACGAACTCTCGGTCGCGCCGAGACCTGCACCCACGACACCACCGACCGCCGCACAGGTCGGCCAGTCGGTTTTCTGCAAACCTGCGCAACCAGTCAACACACTGGTTAGCAGAACCAAGGGTAATGCTGTGCGAACTATGCTCATCTAGTTTTCTCCTGAGGGGATCGGCTTAAAACCGATTCAGGTAGTAAAGACCCGAGTTTTAATCTCCGCCAGCAATAGGCCATTGCAGTTTTGTCCCGTGTTCACGGTAGATCGACGCTTTTAGGACGAATCAGCTCTAGGCCCGGCCCTTTGAGCAGGCTAGTCTTGGCAGCTCTGATTGAGGATCTTCGATGATTGCAGGTATTTCTTCGCGCACGCCCCAGCAGGCGTTGGCCGCTTTGCTTGATCGTTATGCCCCTGCGCGCCTGTTGCTGATTGGCGCCAGCGAGTTCCCCGCGCTTGAGGCCTTCAAGCTGGCGCACCCGGACACTTGTGTGGCCCATGCGGCACCCGGAGCGTTGCCGGCCGATCTGGCGGCGCGCCGGTTTGATCTGGCGCTGGTGGTCGATTGCCTCGAACACTTGCCCAAACGCGATGGCCTGAACCTGCTGGGCGGGATCCGTAACCTCAACGCCAGTCGCATTGCGGTGCTGGCGGACTTGCCGGCCAGCGGCTGGCAGGAGACCGATTTTTTCTCCCTGGCCCTGCAAGCCAGCGAACGCTTCCAGCGCGACGATCAAGTGCTGACCCTGTTCACCTATGATCTGCTTGACTACAAACAAGTCCCCGACTGGCTCAACTCACGGTTCTGGGCCAATCCGGAAAACTTCGGGAAATATTGGTGGTAACGCAATGAGTACATCCATTTGCCCCTGCGGCAGCGGCATCCCGCTTGATGCCTGCTGCGGTCATTACCATGCCGGCCATCCGGCGCCGTGTGCCGAGGCCTTGATGCGTTCGCGCTACAGCGCGTACGTACTGGGGCTGATCGACTATCTGGTGGCGACCACCCTGCCCGCACAACAGGCAGGCCTCGATCGACAGTCCATCAGTGACTGGAGTGCCCAAAGCACCTGGCTGGGCCTTGAAGTGGAAAGCTCCGAAGTCTTGGGCGGTCAGCCGGAACATGCCTTCGTGACCTTTACCGCGCGCTGGCACGACGGCAGCGGTGAGCACAGCCACCGCGAACGCTCGTCGTTCGTGCAGAACGCCGGCCGCTGGTACTTCATCGACCCCACCGTACAACTCAAGGCCGGACGCAATGATGCGTGCCCTTGCACCAGCGGACAGAAATTCAAAAAGTGTTGTGCGGGTTATTTCAGCAGTTGAGGTAATCGCAAGCGACTAGACTGGGCATCAAAGGGAGTCACTCCATGTTCAGTCAGCGGCGCGTCTTTCAAGCCTTCACCCTGCTCCTGTTTCTGGGCCTCGGTGGCTGTGCGTCCTGGTTCGGCGACGATGAACCGGAACCGCAGGTGCATCTGGTCAAGGTCGAAGTCGTCCAGGCCAAACTGATGCAGCAACGATTCCTGCTGCACTTTCGCATCGACAACCCCAACGACAGTGACCTGACGGTGCGGGGCATCGAGTACCGTATTCACTTGGGCGAGATGCTGCTGACCGAAGGTGAGCACGAACACTGGTTCACCGTCGGCCCCAAACGCAGTGCCTACTTCAAAGTGCCGATCCGCACCAACCTGTGGCCCAAGGTGCGGGATCTGGTGAAACTGCTGAAAAAACCCAATCAGCCCATTCCCTATCGTCTGGAAGGTGAACTGGAAACCGGTTTATTCATCGCGCACTACGTGCACCTGGCGCGCAATGGCGTGATAATCCCCGCCGATTTAATTCCGGAGCAAAACCGATGACCCAGCAACCCCATGTCCATGGCCCTGACTGCAACCACGATCATGACCATCACGACCACCATGATCACGACCATGGCCATGTCCACGGCCCCAACTGCGGCCACGCCCACCAGGAACCGGTGCGCAACGCCCTGAAAGACGTCGGCCGCAACGACCCTTGCCCCTGCGGCAACGGCAAGAAATTCAAGAAGTGCCACGGCGCATAAAGCGTTGAAGCACTGTTTTGTAGGAGCGAGGCTTGCCCGCGAAGAACGATGACGCGGTTTGCCTGAATGACCGAGGCGTCCTTTTCGCGGGCAAGCCTCGCTCCTACAGAATCTGCGCAGTGCTGACGACCGTCGCATACTCGCCATGCAAATTGCCCAACGACATCGCATGCACTTCTTCAGCTGAATGGGCGTTGCCAAAATAATCGGCCTTGTCGAAGGTAAAACACGCATCCTCCACAACCCACGTTTCAAACCCCAGATTACCGGCCGTTCGCGCCGTGGATTCCACTGAGTTATTGGTCGCTACGCCGACAATGACCAACTGATCGATCCCCGCCTCTCGCAAACTTTTCTCAAGCCCCGTCGCACAAAACGCATCCGGCACCTGCTTTTGAACAAGCTGCTCACCGGTCTGAGGCTGAAACCGCTCCTGAAATTCCACCCCTGATTGCTGCGGCCAGAACACCGAGTCCGGTGAACGGGACAGGTGCTGCACATGAATGATCGGTCGCCCGGTTCGACGCCAATGCGCTAGCAAATCGAGGATTCGCTGCTCGGCCTGAGGATTATTCCGGCGACCGAGTTTGGGGTGCAGGATGCCTTTTTGTTGATCGATGATGATCAGCGCCGCGTTTGTTTTGAGCTCCATGCCGGTTTTTCTCATGCGGGGTCATTGAATTCCCCGCACTTCAGCATCACCTGTTCCTACAGGCAAGCTATCGAACGCAAACAGGACGACCTGATGCCGGCGTTTGCTGTGCGCAAGTAACGACATCTTTTGATTTGGAGTACTCCATGATCGACCTGTATTACTGGACCACCCCCAACGGCCACAAAATCTCGATATTCCTGGAAGAAGCCGGCCTGCCGTACAACGTGTATCCGATCAACATCAGCCAGAATGAGCAGTTCCAGCCTCACTTTCTAAAAATCTCCCCGAACAACAGAATCCCGGCCATCGTCGATCTCGAGCCAGTCGATGGCGGCGAGCCTTTATCACTGTTCGAGTCCGGGGCGATTTTGCTGTACCTGGCAGAGAAAACCGGCAAATTCCTGCCCAAAGACCTGCGTGGTCGCCAGCAAACGCTGCAATGGTTGTTCTGGCAGATGGGTGGCCTGGGGCCAATGGCCGGGCAGAATCATCACTTCAGCCAGTTCGCGCCGGAGAAAATCCCTTACGCGATCAAGCGCTACATCGATGAAACCGCCCGCCTCTACGGCGTACTCGACAAGCAGCTGGCCGATAAAGACTTCGTCGCCGGCAGCGAATACAGCATTGCCGACATGGCGATCTACCCGTGGATCGTTTCCCACAAATGGCAGAGCCAGAACCTGGAAAACTTCCCCAACGTGCTGCGCTGGTTCAACCACATCCAGAGCCGTCCGGCGACGGTGAAGGCGTATGCCCTCGCGGCCAAGGTCAATCCACCTAAATCCTGATGCAAGATCAAAAGATCGCAGCCTCGTTTCACTCGACAGCTCCTACAGGGAATGCAAAACCGTGTAGGAGCTGTCGAGTGAAACGAGGCTGCGATCTTTTTGCGTTCCACAGACAAATCCTGAAATAACCTGATACCCCGCTTGCGCGGCCACCTCCTGCTCACTAACGTAGCGCCTTTAATGACGCTACCCCCCCCCGCAGGAGCTTTGCCATGGCCTCGCCAGCCCTTACACATTTTCTTCCCCGGTTCGGCGTTGCCGCAGCAGTGGCCGGTGTTTTGAGCCTGACCGGTTGTCAGACCTGGAACACCCAGGACACCCTCCCGCCGACCACCGGCGTGCAGCCGCTCAAGGGCTTGGCGCAGAACGTTTCGGTACGCCGCAATGCCATGGGCATGCCGTTGATCGAAAGCAACACCTTCCACGACGCGCTGTTCACCCTGGGTTACGTCCACGCCACCGACCGCATCACGCAAATGGTTACCCTGCGCCTGTTGGCTCAGGGCCGTTTGTCGGAGATGTCCGGCTCGGATCTGCTCGACGCTGACCGCTACATGCGCGCCGTCAATCTGAAGAAAAGCGCCGACGAGCTGTACAAGGCGTCTTCGCCGCGCCTCAAACGCTTCTTCGAAGTGTATGCCCGCGGCGTCAACGCCTACCTGTTCCGCTATCGCGACAAGCTGCCGGCGGACCTCGCGGCCACCGGCTACAAACCTGAATACTGGAAGCCGGAAGATTCAGCGCTGATTTTCAGCCTGCTGAACTTCAGCCAATCGGCCAACCTGCCGGAAGAGATTGCCTCGCTGATGCTGGCCCAGACCGTCAGCACCGACAAACTCCCGTGGCTGACGCCGTCCGCTCCCGATGAAAAACTGCCGCTGGCCGAAGCCGAAAAACTTCAGGGCTTCAAGCTAAACGGGCAAATCCCGGGCCTGGCCGAGATCAGCAAAGCCACGAGCCAACTGTCCGATCTGAATCTGCTGGGCGCCACCTCGTCGAACAACTGGGCGATTGGCCCGCAACGCAGCCGCAGTGGCAAAAGCCTGCTGGCCAGCGACAGCCATGGCCCACTGGGCGTGCCGTCATTATTCAGTTACGTGCAGATCCGCACGTCGAAGTACCAGGCCTCTGGCGTAACCATTGCCGGTTTGCCGATGGTGCTCGGCGGTTTCAACGGCAAAGTGGCCTGGAGCATGACCACCGTCATGGGCGACAACCAGGACCTGTTCCTGGAAAAAATCAAACGCCAGGGCAATGGTCTTTCCTACGAGGTCGGCGGCAAATGGCAGCCGGCGATCGTGCGAAACGAAACCTACTTCGTCAAAGGCCAGCGGCCGATTCGCGAAGTGGTGTACGAAACCCGCCACGGTCCGCTGCTCAACAGTGCCCAAGGCACGACGCTGGCCAACGGTTTCGGCCTGGCCTTGCAGACACCGAACTTCACCGATGACAAAACCCTGGACGCGTTTTTCGACCTGTCCCGCGCCCAGACCGTCGAGAAAGCCTCGGACGCCAGCCGTGAAATCCGCGCCATCGCGCTGAACCTGGTATTTGCCGACGCCAGCAACATCGGCTGGCAAGTCACCGGTCGCTTCCCGAACCGTCGCGAAGGCGAAGGCCTGCTGCCGTCGCCGGGCTGGGAAGGTCGTTACGATTGGGATGGTTACGCCGACCCGATGCTCCATCCCTATGACCAGGATCCGGCCCAAGGTTGGCTCGGCACTGCCAACCAGCGAGTCATTCCCCATGGCTACGGCATGCAGCTATCCAATTCCTGGTCGGCGCCGGAGCGTGGCGAACGCCTGGCCGAACTGGCAGGCGTGGGCAAACACGACACGCGCAGCCTGATCGCCATGCAATACGACCAGACCACCACCTTCGCTGCCAAGCTGAAGAAAATGTTCGAAGCGCCGGGCATGTCGCAACCGCTCAAGCAGGCCATTGAAGCGCTGCCTGTGGCGGACCGTGGCAAGGCTCGCGAGGCGTATACCCGCCTGATGGCCTTCGACGGCAAACTCAGCCCGACCTCCGCTGATGCAGCGATTTACGAATTGTTTCTGCAGCAAAGCACCCAGCAAATCTTCCTCGACGAACTGGGCCCGGAAAGCAGCCCGGCGTGGAAAGCCTTTATCGCCAACGGTAAGTTGTCCTACGCGGCCCAGGCCGATCACCTGCTGGGTCGTGAGGACAGTCCGTTCTGGGATGACGCTCGCACACCGCAGAAAGAAGACAAACCGGCGATCCTCGCTCGCAGCCTGGCAGCCGCGATCAGCGCGGGCGACAGCCAGTTGGGCGGCGATCACAAAGCCTGGCAATGGGGCAAATTGCACCGCTACGAATGGAAAAACACCCGTGGCCAGACGGTGCGCGGTCCGCTTGCAGCCGGCGGCGACCACACCACGCTGAATACCGCAGCATTCGCCTGGGGTCAGGATTTCAACACCACCCTGGCGCCGGCCATGCGCTTTATCGTCGACTTCGGCCAGGCGGAACCGCTGATGGGGCAGAACGGTACCGGGCAATCCGGTAATCCGGCGAGTCCGAACTACCTCGACAGCATTGATCCGTGGCTGAAGGGGCAGTACATGAGCTTGCCAATGCAGCCGCAGAACTTTGACAAGGCGTATGGGAAGACGCGGTTGACGCTGACTCCTGGAAAGTAAGAGATCGTCTTTGAGATCCACCCCTCACCCCAACCCTCTCCCCACAGGGGAGAGGGGGAAAGGGAGCCGACTTGTATCGTTTCCAAAACCTGAGTTCGACTCGATATCTCAGGTCGATGCAACTCTAAAAAACAACTCGGTCAGCCCCCTCTACCCCTTGGGGAGAGGGCTGGGGTGAGGGGTGGATTTTCAACTCGCCGCAAATCTTCCTCCCCTGCGAAAAAACAATAGAACTTCTAGCCTCGCGCAAACCTCATAGCTAACAAGTCCCTCGATTTTGGTAACAACATGGATCTTGTTATCGCACGCCCTGAAGGTTTGTACTGCCCGGCCGGAGATTTCTACATCGACCCGTGGCGGCCGGTCGAGCGTTCAGTCATCACCCACGCTCACGGCGATCATGCCCGCACCGGCAATCAGCATTATCTGGCGGCCGCTCCCGGCGAAGGGATTTTGCGTGCGCGATTGGGCCAGGACATCAACCTGCAAACCCTGCCCTACGGTCAACCCCTGACCCACCAAGGCGTCACCTTGAGTTTTCACCCCGCCGGCCACGTCCTCGGCTCGGCTCAGGTGCGTCTGGAATACGGCGGCGAAGTCTGGGTCGCCTCGGGCGATTACAAGATCGAGCCCGACGGCACCTGCGCGCCGTTCGAACCGGTGCGCTGCAATACCTTCATCACTGAATCGACCTTCGGCCTGCCGATTTATCGCTGGCAACCCCAGGCGCACGTCTTTGCCGAGATCAATCAGTGGTGGCAAGCCAATGCCGCCGCCGACAAAACCAGCGTGTTGTTCTGCTATGCGTTCGGCAAGGCGCAGCGAATTCTCCACGGTATCGATGCCAGCATCGGCCCCATTCTGGTGCATGGCGCCGTGGAACCGCTCAATCAGGTTTATCGCGACGGTGGTATTTATTTACCGCCAACGATCTATGCCGGTGAGGTAAAAAAGAGCGACCCCATGATGCGCAAGGCGTTGGTCCTGGCCCCGCCTTCGGCTGGCGGCAGTACCTGGATGCGTCGCTTCGATGACTACAGCGACGGTTTCGCCAGCGGCTGGATGCGTTTGCGTGGCACACGGCGGCGACGTGGCGTGGATCGTGGCTTTGTACTGTCTGACCACGCCGACTGGCCAGGCCTGCTCTGGGCCATCGAACAGACCGGTGCTGAGCAGGTGATCGTTACCCACGGTTCGGTCGGGGTACTGGTGCGCCATCTGCGCGAACAGGGTCTCGATGCCATGAGTTTCAGCACCGAGTACGGCGACGATGAGGAAGAGAACGCAGCCGTCGAACCCGAGAGCGCCGAGGTGTTGCCATGAAGGCGTTCGCCGATTTGTATGCCGAACTCGATGCCACGACGTCGAGCAACGCCAAACTGGCGGCGATGCAACACTACTTCGCCGAGGCCGCGCCGGAAGATGCCGCATGGGCTGTTTACTTTTTGTCCGGCGGGAGGCCTCGGCAACTGGTGCCGGTGCGCATCCTGCGAGAGTTGGCGGTGGAGATCTCCGGCCTCGCGCCGTGGCTGTTCGAAGAGAGTTATCAGGCGGTCGGCGATCTGGCGGAAACCATTTCGCTGGTGCTGCCCGAAGCGCTTCACAGCTCTACCGATGGGCTGGCAGTGTGGATTGAAGACAAACTACTGCCGCTGCGCGGTGAACCCCCGCAAGTCCTCGCCGAGCGACTGCCTGCCCTGTGGTCGCAACTGGACCGCCAGAGCCTGATGCTCTGCATCAAATTGATCACCGGCAGTTTCCGCGTTGGCGTCTCCAAGTTGCTGGTCACCCGCGCCTTGGCGGCCATGGCCGGGCTCGACAGCAAACGCGTCGCCCAGCGACTGGTGGGTTACACCGACCTGTCCAACCGCCCGAACGCGTCGGCTTATTTGAGGTTGATCGCCGCCGAATCGTCTGCCGAACATGCCCAACGGGGTGGTCAGCCCTACCCGTTTTTCCTGGCTCACGCGCTATCACAACCCGTTGAACAATTCGAAGCCCTGCTCGGTCCGGCCAGCCATTGGCAAGTGGAATGGAAGTGGGACGGCATTCGCGCCCAGGTGGTCAAACGCGACGGGCGACTGTGGATCTGGTCGCGAGGCGAAGAGCTGGTGACCGAGCGCTTCCCCGAACTCGACAGTCTGGTTCACTGCTTGCCCGATGGTACGGTGATCGACGGCGAAATCGTCGCCTGGAAAACCGAACAACCCTCCACCGAGGACGCCTTCAACCCTCATTCCCCGGTTTCACCCGCGGTAAAGCCTTTCGCGCTGCTGCAACAGCGGATCGGCCGTAAAACCCTGGACAAAAAAATCCTCGAAGAAGTGCCGGTGGTGATCCTCGCCTACGACCTGCTGGAATGGCAGGGTGAAGACTGGCGCAACCAGGCTCAGGCCAAGCGTCGCACTCAACTGGAGCACGTCGTCAGCCGCTGTAACAACCCGGCGTTACTCGCCTCACCGGTGCTCACCGGCGAAGACTGGTTCGACCTCGCCCGACAACGACAAGCCTCCCGCAAACTCGGTGTCGAAGGCATGATGCTCAAGGCCCGGGATGCGCTGTATGGCGTCGGGCGGACCAAGGACATGGGCGTCTGGTGGAAATGGAAAGTCGACCCGTTCAGCGTCGACGCGGTGCTGATTTATGCGCAACGCGGCCATGGTCGTCGCGCCAGTCTCTACAGCGATTACACCTTCGCCGTGTGGGACGGGCCGCCTGACGCGTGCGAACGCACGCTGGTGCCGTTCGCCAAGGCGTATTCGGGGCTGACAGATGAAGAAATGCGCCAGGTCGACAGCATCGTGCGCAAGACCACCGTAGAGACATTCGGGCCGGTGAGCAGCGTGACGCCGAGCCTGGTGTTTGAACTGGGATTTGAGGGCATCGCCCTGTCCAGACGACACAAGAGCGGGATTGCGGTGCGGTTTCCGAGGATGTTGCGCTGGCGGCAGGATAAGTCGGTCGAAGAAGCTGACAACCTCGCAACCTTGCAGGATTTATTAGGCTGACCCAATTCCCTGTGGGAGTGAGCCTGCTCGCGATAGCGGTGTGTCAGTCGACATAAATGTTACTGAACCACCGCTATCGCGAGCAGGCTCACTCCCACAGGGTTTTGTGCGTTCCTGATTCAAGTTGGTGCGGCTATATTCCGGCGCCCGTTTTCGTGCACAAATCCCTCCTTGCCATTTCTTGAATCACCTTTTAAAACACTTGTTCGGGACTCTGGTTCGGAAATTGCTACTTTCATAGGGTCTTACGCTTTCCAGTAACAATAATTCTGCGCCACAAGCGCTCATATTGGTTTTTAGGGATTGAATAATGAAAAAAGCATTGCTGACCCTTTCTGCACTGGCGTTGTGCATGGCAGCCGGTTCCGCGCTGGCCAAGGAATACAAGGAATTGCGTTTTGGCGTTGACCCTTCCTACGCCCCGTTTGAGTCGAAAGCGGCTGACGGTAGCCTGGTAGGCTTCGACATCGATCTGGGTAACGCGATCTGCGCCGAACTGAAGGTCAAGTGCAAATGGGTCGAAAGCGATTTCGACGGCATGATTCCGGGCCTGAAGGCCAATAAATTCGACGGTGTGATCTCTTCGATGACCGTCACCGAAGCCCGCGAAAAAGTCATCGACTTCTCCAGCGAACTGTTCTCCGGCCCAACCGCCTACGTGTTCAAGAAAGGTTCTGGCGTGACTGAAGACGTCGCCTCGCTCAAGGGCAAGACCGTGGGCTACGAACAAGGCACCATCCAGGAAGCCTATGCCAAAGCCGTTTTGGACAAGGCAGGCGTTAAAACCCAGGCCTACGCCAACCAGGATCAGGTCTATGCCGACTTGACTTCCGGTCGTCTCGACGCAGGGATTCAGGACATGCTGCAAGCCGAACTGGGCTTCCTGAAGTCGCCACAGGGTGCCGATTACGATGTCAGCAAGCCAGTCGACAACGCTTTGCTGCCGGCCAAAACGGCTGTCGGTATTAAGAAAGGTAACACCGAGCTGAAAGCGCTTTTGGATAAAGGTATCAAAGCGTTACACGATGATGGCAAATACGCC
Source organism: Pseudomonas sp. BT76 TE3572 (assembly GCF_050435365.1). Classification (NCBI taxonomy): domain Bacteria; kingdom Pseudomonadati; phylum Pseudomonadota; class Gammaproteobacteria; order Pseudomonadales; family Pseudomonadaceae; genus Pseudomonas; species Pseudomonas sp. BT76 TE3572. Next base: position 5,890,217 of record NZ_JBNDKE010000001.1, on the reverse strand, counting down.
GAGATTCAAAAGAAACACTTTGGCGATCTGAATCTGTACAGCGGCAAATAATGCCCGGCGCCCATCTCGCGATGGGCGCTTTTTTTATCCGATCAGGTTGCTGATTTATGTTCGAAAACCTATTACAAAATCTGGGGCTCTCAGCCTTCAGCCTCAAGGGCTTCGGTCCGTTGCTGATGGAAGGCACCTGGATGACCATCAAATTATCGGCGTTGTCGCTCTTGGTGGCCGTCTTGCTCGGCCTGCTCGGCGCCAGCGCCAAGCTGTCCAAAGTCAAACTGGTGCGCGTGCCGGCGCAGGTCTACACCACGCTGATTCGCGGCGTGCCGGATCTGGTGCTGATGCTGTTGATTTTCTACAGCCTGCAAACCTGGCTGACGTCGTTTACCGACTTCATGGAATGGGAATACATCGAGATCAACCCGTTCAGCGCCGGGGTCATCACCCTGGGCTTCATCTATGGCGCGTACTTCACCGAGACCTTCCGTGGCGCGATACTCGCAGTCCCGCGCGGTCAGGTCGAAGCCGCAACCGCGTATGGCCTCAAGCGTGGCCAGCGTTTCTGGATCGTGGTGTTCCCACAAATGATGCGTTTTGCCCTGCCGGGGATCGGCAATAACTGGATGGTGATGCTCAAGGCCACTGCGCTGGTGTCGATCATCGGCCTCGCCGACCTGGTCAAAGCCGCTCAGGACGCCGGCAAAAGCACCTATCAACTGTTCTATTTCCTGGTGCTGGCCGCGGTGATTTACCTGCTGATTACCAGCGCTTCCAACTTCGTCCTGCGCTGGCTCGAACGCCGTTACGCTGCCGGTTCCCGGGAGGCCGTACGATGATCGAACTCTTGCAGGAATACTGGAAACCCTTCCTTTATACCGACGGTCAGAACATCACCGGCCTGGCCATGACAATGTGGCTGCTCAGCGCGTCGATCTTCATCGGTTTCCTGGTGTCGATCCCACTGTCCATCGCCCGGGTGTCGCCGCACTTCTACATCCGCTGGCCGGTGCAGTTCTACACCTATCTGTTTCGCGGGACGCCGCTGTATATCCAGTTGCTGATTTGCTACACCGGCATCTACAGCCTGGCCGCCATCCGCGCACAACCGGTACTGGATGCGTTCTTTCGCGATGCGATGAACTGCACGATCCTGGCCTTCGCCCTGAATACCTGCGCCTACACCACGGAGATTTTCGCCGGGGCGATTCGCAGCATGGCGCACGGTGAGGTCGAAGCAGCCAAGGCTTACGGTCTGACAGGCTGGAAGCTGTATGCCTACGTGATCATGCCTTCGGCCCTGCGTCGTTCGTTGCCTTATTACAGCAACGAAGTGATTTTGATGCTGCACTCAACCACCGTGGCCTTCACCGCGACCATCCCGGACATCTTGAAAGTCGCGCGGGACGCCAACTCGGCGACCTTCCTGACTTTCCAGTCGTTCGGTATCGCTGCGCTGATCTACCTGACCGTTACCTTTGCGCTGGTCGGCCTGTTCCGCCTCGCCGAACGCCGATGGCTGGCCTTCCTCGGGCCGACCCACTAGGACCCGCTTTAGGGATAAAGAGACATGCGCCACCAGATTCATGACCTGCTGGCCCCGCTGCCGGGGACCGCTCGACAGATTCACAGCTTTCACTTCGGCCCCTCATCGGCCAAAGGCAAGATTTACATCCAGTCATCCCTGCATGCCGATGAAATGCCCGGCATGCTGGTTGCCTGGCACCTCAAGCAGCGTCTGGAGGAGCTCGAAGCCGCCGGCCGTCTGCGCAGCGAAATCGTGCTGGTGCCGGTGGCCAACCCGGTCGGCCTCGAACAAGTGCTGATGGACGTGCCACTGGGCCGTTACGACCTCGAAAGCGGGCAGAACTTCAATCGCTGGTTCGTCGATCTGAGCGAAGCCGTCGGCAACGAGATCGAAGGCCTGCTCGGCGACGATCCGCAGCACAACCTCGAACTGATTCGCAGCAGCCTGCGCAATGCCCTCGCTCAGCAGACGGCCAGCACGCAACTGCAATCCCAGCGCCTGGCGCTGCAACGGCTGGCCTGCGATGCCGACATGGTGCTGGACCTGCATTGCGATTTCGAGGCGGTCGCCCACCTTTACACCACGCCCGAGGCGTGGCCGCAGGTCGAGCCACTGGCGCGGTACATCGGCGCAGAAGCTAGTCTGCTGGCCACCGATTCTGGGGGTCAGTCATTCGATGAATGCTTCACCCTGCTCTGGTGGCAGTTGAAGGAACGCTTCGGCGAACACTTCGATATTCCGCTGGGCAGCTTCTCGGTCACCGTCGAATTGCGCGGTCAGGGCGACGTCAATCATCCATTGGCCAGCCTCGATTGCCAGGCACTGATCGATTACCTGATTCATTTCGGCGCCATTGCTGGCGAACCCGCGTCGCTGCCCGAGTTGCCCTACCCGGCCACACCACTGGCCGGCGTTGAACCGGTGGCAACTCCGGTCGGCGGGCTGCTGGTATTCACCGCGCTGCCAGGTGAATACCTCGAGGCCGGGCAACTGATCGCTGAAATCATCGACCCGATCCTTGACTGCGTCACCCCCGTTCATTGCACCGTCGCCGGGTTGATGTACGCCCGTTCGCTACGGCGCATGGCCACTGCCGGCATGGTGATCGCCCACGTTGCGGGCACCGAAGCCTATCGCAGCGGCTACTTACTTTCGCCTTGAGGATGCATGCCCCATGTACAAACTGACCATTGAAGGCCTGCATAAAAGCTATGGCGATCATGAAGTACTCAAAGGCGTTTCGCTCAAGGCCAACACTGGCGACGTCATCAGCCTGATCGGCGCCAGCGGCTCGGGCAAAAGTACCTTCCTGCGTTGCATCAACTTTCTCGAACAGCCGAACGACGGCGCCATGAGCCTGGACGGCCAGAACATCCGCATGATCAAGGATCGCCACGGCATGCACGTGGCCGACCCCGATGAACTGCAAAAAATCCGCACCCGCCTGGCCATGGTGTTCCAGCACTTCAACCTGTGGAGCCACATGACCGTGCTGGAAAACATCACCATGGCCCCGCGCCGGGTGCTGGGCTGCAGCAAACAGGAAGCCGAAGACCGCGCACGGCGCTACCTCGACAAGGTCGGGCTGGCGGCGCGCGTAGCGGATCAATACCCGGCGTTTCTTTCCGGTGGCCAGCAGCAACGGGTTGCCATCGCTCGGGCGTTGGCCATGGAACCAGAAGTCATGCTGTTCGACGAACCAACCTCGGCACTCGATCCCGAACTGGTGGGTGAGGTGCTCAGGGTGATCCAGGGCCTGGCAGAAGAAGGCCGGACCATGATCATGGTGACCCACGAAATGAGCTTCGCTCGCAAAGTATCAAGTCAGGTGTTGTTCCTGCACAAAGGGTTGGTGGAGGAAGAAGGCGCACCGGACGACGTGCTGGGCAACCCGAAAAGTGAGCGGTTGAAGCAGTTCCTGAGCGGCAACCTGAAATAGCCTCACTTCCCGCCTCTACAACGAAATATGGCCAGTCAGCTGAAGTCTTCAAAGACATCAGCTGACTGGCCATTCATTTTTCGCAGGCGGCGATCAAGCAACGGGCGCAGGAGGCGGCTCATCCGGCAGGGTAGGCTCACCGGGCTCGCTGGGTTGTTCGTTGGGGGTATCGGGATCAGGCTGACCGGGAATGCCCCCTGCCATGCTGATGGGTGGATGTGCCAACAAGGACCAGGCCAAAACGCCAACCTGATTGGGCTCAAGCCTTGCCAGTTCGGCACTTATTCGCGGATCGATCTTCATAGGGCACTCCTGAGCGATGGCCCGTCCGCATTGCGCGAACCAGGCAGTACACCCAATAGAGTGTCTACCCGCTCAAGAATTCCCAAGACCTGCCAGACGAACGGATCAGGTACGTGGCAGGGTAACGCCGCGCTGGCCCTGATACTTGCCGCCACGGTCCTTGTAGGACACTTCACACTCTTCGTCGGATTCAAGGAACAGCATCTGTGCCACGCCTTCGTTCGCGTAGATTTTCGCCGGCAGATTGGTGGTGTTGGAGAACTCCAGGGTCACATGACCCTCCCACTCAGGCTCAAGCGGCGTGACGTTGACGATGATGCCGCAGCGCGCATAGGTGCTTTTACCCAGGCAAATGGTCAATACATTACGCGGAATACGGAAATATTCGACGGTGCTGGCCAGGGCGAAGGAGTTCGGCGGAATGATGCACACGTCGCTGTGGATGTCGACGAAGCTGCCGGCATCGAAGTTTTTCGGGTCGACGATAGCCGAATTGATGTTGGTGAACACCTTGAAATGATTGGTGCAACGCACATCGTAGCCGTAGCTTGACACACCATAGGAGATCACACGGCTATCGTCGCTGCCGCGCACCTGGCGCTCTACGAAGGGCTCGATCATGCCGTGCTCTTGCGCCATGCGGCGAATCCACTTGTCCGATTTGATGCTCATGGCGGGTGTCCTGAATAGCGAGGTGGAAAAAATCTGTCCGGCATCTTACCGGGCGCGCGCTTCGGGTTCAAAGTCCGGGGCACAAATCTTGCCGATCCCCCGTAATTTCTGGCCCTTGCGGGTAAAGCGGCGGACCGTCAGTCATGAAAACAGAGAAACCTTCGCAGGAAGCATTGGCACGTTCCGGAAAAAGGGTTAAGGTGGCGCCACTGTGCTGCTTGTGTCACTGAGAATCTCTACACGATATGTTGAATTTCGATCCAACCATCTACAAGAATTTTTCCTGCTCTTTGCACTCAGTCTCGGCCAGGGTTCTTCCTGCGTCGCAGTTATCTTTGTTCAAGGAGTTACACCATGTCTAATCGCCAAACTGGTACCGTTAAGTGGTTCAACGATGAAAAAGGCTTCGGCTTCATCACTCCACAATCCGGTGACGACCTGTTCGTTCACTTCAAAGCTATCCAATCCGACGGCTTCAAAAGCCTGAAAGAAGGCCAACAGGTTTCTTTCATCGCTACCCGCGGTCAGAAAGGCATGCAAGCTGAAGAAGTTCAAGTTATCTAACTTGTACTTGCTTTAGTAAAAAGCCCCGCCCTCAAAAGCGGGGCTTTTTTGTGCCTGTCTGTTTTGCAGGCAAAAAAAATCGCAGCCCATGGCTGCGATTTTTTGCGTCTTACCAGGCCACGCCAAACCCTGCGGTGTACCGGGTCTTGTCCAAATCAGCTTCGTCAGTGCCGCTGATGATGTCTCTCTCGGCCTTCAGGTTAAGCGATGCCCATTCGGTCACTTTGTAGCGCAAGCCCATTTCAGCATCGAGCGCGTAATCCGCTACGCCCGACAACGGCTTGCCCACTTCGCCGTTCGTGAAGAACTCCACCCTCTTACCAATCAGGTAGCGGTTGTAGTCCCACTTCATCGCCACGGAATAGAAGTTTTCTTTGCTGCCGTCAGCGAACTCATAGTCCGTGCGGTTGACCAGCGAGCCGAGTGAGAATGCGCCCAGCTCGTCGTCCCAGAATTGGTAACCGGGGCCGGTACCGATTGTGCGCTGGCGGGCCAGCTCTTCGACCTTGTCGCGCTTATAGACCGCGCGCCCTTGCCAGAACCATTTTTCGGTCAGGAAGCGGTCGAGCGAGTATTCGCCCCGCCAGTTGTCGGTAGTGACCACGTCATCCTGAAATTCGCGGTTGTACTCGCCTTCTGCGGTGTGTCGCCATCTGCCATGACGCGCAGTGGTCTTGAAGTCGATATCGTAATCGTCGGTGTCTTTCTCGGCCCGTTGATAATCCAGCGCTGCATCGATATTACCCTTCCACACCAAATCCTCTACCACCGGCTTGGGCTTGAGGATCTGCTGAATGCTGGCCAGCTCGACAGTCTTGGGAGCCTCGCCGTTGGCCAGGGTGACCTTACCGTCTTCTGCCGCATGCAGCGCCTTGGCCTTTTCGCCGGTGTAGGCATCCTGCTTGACCAGCAATTCCTGATCGCTTTCCAGGGTTTTGACCTGCTTCCAGTCGATCGGGACGGCACCGGCGTATTCGGTCTGGATCAACAGCTTGCCGCCATCGAAAACGGTGATCTTGCCGCTCAGCTTGTCACCGTTCTTCAACCAGACGGTATCGGCGAGCAAGGGCGTGGAGGCACTGACGACAGCGAGGCACAGCAGGGTTCTGGACAACATAAGCAAATACAGGCTCAAATTTGCGAAAAAAAGTCGGCATTATCCATACGAATAAGACCCTAGCAAGGACTGACCCGACTATTTCTATTGAGTTCATTTCTCAATAGGCGATCCAGGATTTACTCTACAGACGGTAAGGCGAACTTTTTCAGGAACTGCCGACGTGACCGACTCAACCGCTGAAACCGATAGTCCGGCGCAAATCCGACGCACGGCGCTGTACCTGACACTGGCGCAAGTCCCAGAGGGCAAAGTCGTGAGTTACGGTCAGCTCGCTGAGCTGGCGGGACTGGGTCGCGCCGCCCGCTTCGTCGGACGGACACTGAGCCAACTGCCAGGCGACAGCAAATTGCCCTGGCACCGCGTGCTCGGCGCCGGCGGGCGTATCAGCCTGCCTGCAGGCAGCCCTTCGGGGGATGAACAACGCGCGCGTTTGCGCATGGAGGGCATCAGTATCCTGAACAATCGTGTTGATATTCAGCGCCATGGCTGGCGCCCGGTAGAGCACAGCGGTTAGAGTGCGCGCTTTGTTTCCGTATTTCTTGAGGCAGACTCCAGCCCATGCCCCGTAAAACCTGGCGCGCCGCGCTCGCCGCCTATGCCAGCCCATCGACGCTCGTACTGTTGCTGCTTGGTTTCGCCGCCGGCTTGCCCTACATGCTGGTGTTTTCGACACTTTCGGTCTGGCTGCGCGAAGCCGGTGTGGCTCGCGAAACCATTGGCTATGCAAGCCTGATCGGCCTGGCCTACGCCTTTAAATGGGTCTGGTCACCGCTGCTCGATCAATGGCGCCTGCCATTGCTCGGCAAGCTCGGTCGCCGACGCTCCTGGCTCGTGCTTTCCCAGGCGCTGGTCATTCTCGGCCTGATCGGGATGGGTTTCTGCGACCCGCAAAAGCATTTGTCCTGGCTGATCGCTATCGCTGTGGTGGTCGCCTTCGCTTCGGCGACGCAAGACATCGCGGTCGACGCTTATCGCCTGGAAATCGCCGACGACACCCGTCAGGCCGCCCTCGCCGCCAGTTACATGTCCGGTTATCGGATCGCCGCGCTGCTGGCCACCGCCGGCGCCCTGTTTTTCGCTGAAGGCTTCGGTTCCACCGGTTTCAACTATAAGCATTCGGCATGGGCCGGCACCTACATCCTGTTCGGCGCCTTGATGGTTCCGGCGCTGCTGACCTCCTTTTTCATGCGCGAACCGCCGGTGCCGCTGCGTACACAGCTTCAGGCCGGGCGCTATAGCTTTGTGCATCAACTGGCCTCGGTGTTTGTGCTGATCATACTGCTGGTTTCCGTGCCGGCCATGTTCACCCAGCTGTACAACACCGATTTCGCCAGCGTGCTTTTCCAAGGTGTGAGCGTGCTCGACCTGCTGCTCGAAGACCGCGCGTTCCTGCGGGCAATCCTCTACACCACGCTCACCGCCATTTGCCTGTCGGCCATTGGCCGCCGCGGCCTGGCGCCGGTGCTGACGCCGATCAACGACTTCATTCTGCGCTACCGCTGGCAAGCGTTCCTGTTGCTTGGGCTGATCGCCACCTATCGGATGTCCGATACGGTCATGGGCGTGATGGCTAACGTGTTCTACATCGACCAAGGCTTCACCAAGGATCAGATTGCCAGCGTCAGCAAGATCTTTGGCCTGATCATGACCCTGGTCGGCGCCGGCATGGGCGGCCTGCTGATTGTGCGCTTCGGCATCTTGCCGATTCTGCTCATCGGCGGCATTGCATCAGCCGGCACCAACCTGCTGTTCCTGATGCTCGCCGACATGGGCGCCAACCTGAACATGCTGATCCTCACCATTTCCCTGGATAACTTCAGTTCGGGCCTGGCGACCTCGGCGTTTGTCGCCTACCTGTCGAGCCTGACCAACTTGAAGTTCTCCGCGACCCAGTACGCCCTGCTCAGCTCGATCATGCTCTTGCTGCCACGCCTGATTGGCGGCTACTCGGGGGTCATGGTGGAGAAATTCGGTTATCACAATTTCTTCCTGATCACTGCCCTGCTCGGCGTGCCGACGCTGCTGTTGATCGCGCTGCACTGGTTCCAGGAGAGCCGCCGCGAAGGTCCGACGCCAACGCCGACGCCCGATCCGGTTCCGACCCAGGTCGCGGAAGAATCGTAGGTTCTTCAGCAGGAAGCAGCGCAGAGGGCGCGGGGATTCCCGCCCTCTCGCCACACCCCGCCGACCGCACGCCTGTACGCCAGCAGATCTCGCCCGTACAATGCTCAGTCATTTCTCGTCATCAGCAACCGACAACGGCCAACCATGCGCACCAGTCAATTTTTGCTCGCCACACAGAAAGAAACGCCTTCCGACGCGGTCGTGATCAGCCATCAGCTGATGCTGCGCGCCGGCATGATCCGCAAACTCGCCTCGGGCCTCTACACCTGGCTGCCGATGGGCTTGCGAGTGATGCGCAAGGTCGAAGCCGTCGTTCGTGAAGAAATGAACGCCGCGGGCTCTCTCGAAGTGTTGATGCCGAGCACCCAACCGGCTGAGCTGTGGCAGGAATCCGGTCGCTGGGAAGAGTACGGCCCTGAATTGCTGCGCTTCAAGGATCGCCACGGTCGCGATTTCTGCGCAGGCCCGACTCACGAAGAAGTCATCACTGACCTGATGCGCAACGAGTTGAGCAGCTACAAACAGCTGCCGATCAACCTGTACCAGATCCAGACCAAATTCCGTGACGAGATCCGTCCACGCTTCGGCTTGATGCGCGGTCGCGAATTCATCATGAAGGACGCCTACTCCTTCCACGCTGACCAGCCATCGCTGCAGGTCACCTATGACCGCATGCACCAGGCGTATTGCAACGTGTTCACCCGTCTGGGCCTGAAATTCCGCCCGGTTGAAGCCGACAACGGTTCGATCGGTGGTGCCGGCTCCCACGAGTTCCACGTGCTGGCCGAATCCGGCGAAGACGATATCGTCTTCAGCAACGGTTCCGACTACGCGGCGAACATCGAGAAAGCCGAAGCCGTGCCACGCGAAACTTCCCGCGCCGCACCCACCGAAGAGCTGCGTCTGGTCGACACGCCGAACGCCAAGACCATTGCGCAACTGGTCGAAGGCTTCAACCTGCCGATTGAAAAGACCATCAAGACCCTGGTGGTTCACGCTGAAGAGAAAGGCAAGCTGATTGCCCTGATCATCCGTGGCGACCACGAGCTGAACGAAATCAAGGCCGGCAACCAGCCTGGCGTTGCCAGCCCGCTGGTCATGGCCTCCGAAGCCGAACTGCGCGACGCCATTGGCGCCGGTGCCGGCTCCCTCGGCCCGTTGAACCTGCCGCTGCCAATCATCATCGACCGTTCCGTCGAGCTGATGAGCGACTTCGGCATCGGTGCCAACATCGATGACAAACACTATTTCGGCGTGAACTGGGAGCGTGATCTGCCGGTTCCAACCGTTGCCGACCTGCGCAACGTGGTCGCTGGCGACCCGAGCCCGGATGGCAAGGGCACCCTGGAAATCAAGCGCGGCATCGAAGTCGGGCACATCTTCCAGCTGGGCAACAAGTACAGCAAAGCGATGAAGTGCGAAGTGCTGGGCGAGAATGGCAAGCCAGTGACCCTGGAAATGGGTTGCTACGGCATCGGCGTTTCCCGCGTGGTGGCTGCGGCCATCGAGCAGAACAACGACGCCAACGGGATCATCTGGAGTGACACACTGGCCCCGTTCCAGGTCGCGCTGGTACCGCTGCGCTATGAAACCGAACAGGTTCGCGAAGCCACCGACAAGCTGTATGCACAATTGACTGCCGCCGGCTTCGAAGTACTGCTGGACGACCGCGACAAGAAAACCAGCCCGGGCATCAAGTTCGCGGACATGGAGCTGATCGGCATTCCTCACCGGATCGTGGTCAGTGACCGCGGCCTCGCCGAAGGCAATCTTGAATACAAGAGCCGCACCGAGCCCGAAGCGCAAGCGCTGCCGGTCGCAGACGTGCTGTCCTTCCTTCAGTCCCGTATCCGCCGCTGACACCAGATAGAGAAGTCATGTTCAAGCGAAACACCTTAGGCCTCGGTGGTGCCGCCCTGTGCGGCACCCTGCTGGTCAGCGGCTGTGCCAATCACATGTCACAACGCAGCGAGCACGAGGAACGTGTCGAGCGTAAATTGCTCGATCACAGCCTGCAGATTGATGTCGGCGAGCCAAAGGTGCTTGAGCTGCCGCAACGTCGGGTGAAGATCCACGAGCAGAAGACGTTCGAAGTCACCGAATTCGAAGTCACGCGTCACTACGATCGCTATACGCCTTACCAACCCTGGCGGGAGGCTTACGAGATTCCGCTGGGTGCGGTGGCCGTGGTGGCCGGTGTCGGTGCGAACGTGGTCAACGTGTTCGCCCTCGGCACCCTGCCGGACAGTGTGACGAAAGACTGGTTGAGCTACGGTTTCGCCGGGCTCAACCCGTTCATGAACACGCAGTCTCATGGTCGCGCACAACAGAACCTGGCGGGCATTGACGAGGTTCAGCTCGACAAGCGCACCGAATACTCGAGCCTGCCATGGAGCGAGCGTCCGGTTGAGGTCAAGGCCGGCAAGGAAACGTTCGAGATGAGCACCGACAAAAACGGTGTATTGCGCGTGAACCTGCTGGACAGCCCGTTCGCCGAACATGACATCAATCATCTGAGCCGGCTGCTGATCAGTGTCCAGAATGCTCAGGACAATGTGCACACCGATTCGTCCCTGGCGGTCAGTAGCTCCTTGCGCGGCAAGCTGCTCGAAGCTCATGGGCTGATTTACGACGATCTTGAAGACGACGAAGTGAGCCAGTGGGTACACCGGGTCAAACGTTTGTCGGAACTGGGCCTGGAAGAAGAAGCCACTGAGCTGGAACAAAGCCTGATTGAACTGACGCGCAACGATCCCGAGTTGCAGACCGAATTCCTCAAGTCATTGACCAAGGATGCCGGGCGACTGGTAGCGGATCCGGGACCGAATTAAGGCCCCTTAAAAGATCGTCTATATGGGCGATCTTTTGCTTTCAGGTCTCAACGCTCAAACAACTCCATCTGCTCAAACCCGCCCCGCAAATCCTCCAGCCTTACCCCAATCCCCAGCAACCGCACCGGTTTCCCGCCGCGATTGAACGCCTGGGTCAGCAACAACTGATAGCTCCCCAAATCCCGCCCTGCCCCGGCCTGCTCCAGAGTGGTCTGGGTGAAGTCATGGAATTTCACTTTGACGAACGGTTTGCCCGGTCGATAGCTGCTGTCGATTCGCGCCATGCGGCCGGCCAGGGTTTCCAGTAGCTCGGGTAATTTATCGAGGCAGCTCACCAGATCCGGCAGGTCGACGTCGTAGGTGTTTTCGACACTGATCGACTGTCTACGACTGTCGTTATGCACCAACCGGTCATCGATCCCACGGGCCAGGCTCCAAAGTCGCTCGCCGAAGCTGCCGAATTCGCGCACAAGCGCCAACTTGTCCCATTCGCGCAAATGCGAACAATCGACGATGCCAAGCCTGCCCAATTTGTCTGCGGTCACTTTGCCAACGCCGTGCAACTTGCTCACCGGCAAACCACTGACAAAATCCTCGACCTGATCCGGTGTAATGACGAACAAGCCATTGGGCTTCTTCCAGTCGCTGGCGATCTTGGCCAGAAACTTGTTCGGCGCCACCCCAGCCGAAACGGTGATGTGCAGTTGATTAGAGACGCGACGGCGAATGTCCTGGGCAATTCGCGTGGCGCTGCCACCGAAATGCGCACTGTCCGACACATCGAGGTAGGCCTCATCCAGTGAAAGCGGCTCGATCAAGTCGGTGTAATCGCGAAAGATCGTGTGAATTTCCTTGGAGGCTTCTCTATAGGCCTCCATGCGCGGCTTGACGATGGTCAGGTCCGGGCACAGTTTCAAGGCATGTCCGGAAGACATGGCCGAGCGCACCCCATAAGCCCGCGCTTCATAATTGCAGGTAGCGATCACGCCACGCCGATCCGCAGAACCGCCCACTGCCAGAGGTTTTCCGGCCAGGCGCGGGTCATCACGCATCTCGATGGCGGCGTAGAAGCAGTCACAATCGACGTGGATGATTTTTCGCTGCGTCATATAAATGCAGTGTTCATGGTGAAGAAATGGCGTATTGGCAAGTCAGATCGGCAGTATCTCACTGACACCTGTATATAGCACCAGTACTCTGAATGTTCTTTTCTACATGTAGGAAAAGTGCCGATGAATTTATTTTCTTAATCGAAAAGCTTCACCCGATAAAACTGAAAGCCTTGCCACGTCGGCCTTACAGCCAATCATCCAGCCCTATTTTCAAGCTAAGCGATTGAACAGGAAGAGGTTTTCTCTGGATTGAAGGTTGACAGCCTGTCGATCCTCTGTAGAATACCGACACACAGACGCGGGATGGAGCAGTCTGGTAGCTCGTCGGGCTCATAACCCGAAGGTCGTCGGTTCAAATCCGGCTCCCGCAACCAAACATCAAGAAAGGCTACTCGAAAGAGTGGCCTTTTTTGTGCGCGTCTCTTTTGTAAACACGAGATAGAAAAGAGCGGGTAACGGCTGACGGTGCAGGATTGAAAAATCGTTCTGATTCCGAAACTTAAGTCTCCCCCACCACCATTCGCCGCTCATTTACGCTTATTTCACCTTATTCAGGATTAACGGTAGACACTCCGCCGTTCGCCTGTAGAATGCCGCCACACAGACGCGGGATGGAGCAGTCTGGTAGCTCGTCGGGCTCATAACCCGAAGGTCGTCGGTTCAAATCCGGCTCCCGCAACCAAACATCAAAAAAGGCTACTCGAAAGAGTGGCCTTTTTTGTGCGCGTCTCTTTTGTAGAAATGAGCATGGAAACGAGCGGGCGCGTCTGTCGGCGCAGAAATGAGAAATCCTTCTGATTCCGAAACTTAAGCCTCCCTCACGACCGTTCGCCGCTCAGTTACGCCTATTTGACCCTATTCCGGATTAACGGTTGACACCCCGGCGTTCGCCTGTAGAATGCCGCCACACAGACGCGGGATGGAGCAGTCTGGTAGCTCGTCGGGCTCATAACCCGAAGGTCGTCGGTTCAAATCCGGCTCCCGCAACCAAACATCAAAAAAGGCTACTCGAAAGAGTGGCCTTTTTTGTATCTGTTGAAAAAGTCCTTTCGCAACAATGATCTGCCACTGTGTAGCGAGCCGTTCGGGATCCCCAATACTCTGAGCCCAGACTATGCTGAGCCACAGACAGAACCCTCTACGACGGATGACATGCCATCGCCGCTACCCGGTGAGAGGCGTTAATATTTGTGATTATTTTTTTCTACAGGGATTGGTAACTTGGCTGGATACCCCCATCCTGTCGCGCACAATCCAAGAGGTGATTGATGCGCGCCAACTCGTCTGATCCACAAGACACCGTCACAGCGACACAACCGATCAAGGCCGAGCGTTTGCGCTTGCTGGATCTGGTCAGCAAATATCGTCAGCCCATCGGCCTGGCGGTCACTCTGCTGTTGTTCGCTATCGCGCTGATTGCCTGTCGCCACCTGCTGAGCGAACTCGATCTGTACGCTCTGCACGACTCGATTCTCGAGGTACCGAAACCGGCATTATTGGGTGCGCTGGGCGCGACCGTGGTCGGCTTCATTATCCTGCTGGGCTACGAATGGTCAGCCAGCCGCTACGCGGGCGTGACTCTGGCGCCGCGAATCCTCGCCCTGGGCGGGTTCACCGCATTTGCCATCGGCAACGCCATTGGCCTGTCGATGCTCTCGGGGGGCTCGGTTCGTTACCGTTTATATGCGCGTCATGGTCTGGGGGCTTCGGACGTTGCTCATATGACGCTGTTCGCCAGTCTCTCACTCGGCTGCGCCCTGCCTCCCTTGGCTGCCCTGGCGACCCTCAGCAACCTCCCGGCTGCCTCGGCTGCCTTGGGTTTGTCCGAAGGTTTGCTGGGGATTGTCGCCGCCGCCGTCTTACTGCTCTTCAGCGTATTGGCCATCGGCATCTACCGCCGTCGCCTTCCGGACCAGCCTTCCCCGGACAACCTGCTGGTCAAGGTCGGACGCCGCACCTTGCGCCTCCCCGGCCGTCGCCTGACCTTCCTGCAACTGATCATCACCGCCCTGGACGTGGCCGCCCGCTGCGACCGTGCTCTATCTGTTGCTGCCGGAAGCACCGCCCTTCGGTGCGTTCCTGCTGGTGTACCTGCTGGCCCTGGCCGCTGGCGTGCTCAGCCATGTGCCCGGCGGTGTCGGCGTATTTGAAGCGATCCTGCTGGCCGCCTTCGCCGACACACTCGGCGCTGCCCCACTGGCCGCCGCGCTGCTGCTCTATCGCCTGATCTATGTGGTGCTGCCCTTGTTGGTGGCGTGCGTGTTCTTGCTGATCAACGAAGGTCAGCGCCTGTTTCAGACACGCCAGACACTGCGCGCAGCCTCCGGTCTGGCCGCGCCGATCCTCTCGGTACTGGTGTTCCTGTCCGGTGTTGTTTTGCTGTTCTCCGGCGTGACCCCGGAAATCGACACCCGCCTGGAACACATCGGTTTTCTGATTCCGCACCGACTGGTCGACGCCTCGCACTTCGGCGCCAGCCTGGCCGGCGTCCTCTGCCTGCTGCTCGCTCAAGGCTTGCGCCGTCGGCTGTCCGCCGCGTGGATGCTGACCACCATTCTGTTGCTGGTCGGCGCTTTGCTCTCGCTGCTCAAGGGCTTCGACTGGGAAGAAGCCTGCTTGCTGACCCTGACTGCGAGCCTGCTGGGGGTTTTCCGCAGCTCGTTCTATCGCCCCAGCCGTCTGACCGAGGTGCCGTTCTCGCCGTTGTATCTGGTGGCGAGCCTGTGCGTACTCGGCGCGTCGATCTGGCTGCTGCTGTTCGCCTATCAGGATGTTCCGTACAGCCATCAGCTCTGGTGGCAGTTCACCCTCGACGCCGATGCCCCGCGTGGCTTGCGCTCGCTGCTCGGCGCCGCCGTGCTGCTGGTGGTGGTGTCCCTGACCTGGCTGCTGCGCACCGCGCGCCCGGTGATCCATCTGCCAACACCCGATGAACTGGACCGCGCGGTAAAGATCCTGATGGCCTCCGCACAACCGGATGGCGGCCTCGCCCTGACCGGTGACAAGGCGCTGCTGTTCCACCCCAACGACCAGGCGTTCCTGATGTACGCACGTCGTGGTCGCAGCCTGGTGGCCTTGTATGACCCGATCGGTCCAACCCAGCAACGGGCGGAAATGATCTGGCAGTTCCGCGACCTGTGCGACATCCACCACGCCCGCCCGGTGTTCTATCAAGTGCGCGCCGAGAACCTGCCGTACTACATGGACATCGGCCTGACCGCGATCAAGCTCGGCGAAGAAGCCCGGGTCGATCTGCTTCGCTTTGATCTCGAGGCCAAAGGCAAAGAGATGAAAGACCTGCGCTACACCTGGAACCGTGGCACTCGCGATGGCTTGTCGCTGGAGATCTTTGATCCGGGACAAGCGCCGATGGACGAGCTCAAGGTAATTTCCGATGCCTGGCTGACCGGCAAGAACGTGCGCGAGAAAGGCTTCTCGCTCGGCCGTTTCAGCGATGATTACCTCAAGCATTTCCGCGTCGCGGTGATTCGTTTCGAAGGGCGCCCGGTGGCGTTCGCCAACCTGCTCGAGACTTACGGCCATGACCTGGCCAGCCTCGACCTGATGCGCGCGCACCCGGACGCCCCCAAGCTGACCATGGAGTTCATGATGGTCGGTCTGATCCAACATTATAAAAATCATGGATACGCGCGTTTCAGCCTGGGCATGGTGCCGTTGTCGGGGTTACAACCCCGTCGTGGCGCACCACTGACCCAGCGTCTGGGCTCGATGGTTTTCCGCCGTGGTGAGCAGCTCTACAACTTCCAAGGCTTGCGTCGCTTCAAAGACAAATTCCAGCCTGACTGGGAACCCCGTTATATGGCCGTGCCCGCCGGACTCGATCCGCTGGTTGCCCTGGCCGATACTGCTGCCCTGATTGCAGGCGGCTTGACTGGATTGGTGAAACGCTGATGATTCAACGCTCCTTGCGGTACGTACTGGCCACACTGGTAGTGCTGGCCCTGATTGTCGGTGGCGGCTACTGGTACCTGAAACGCCCGGCACCCGAACCGACCCTCGAACAGCTGACGCCGGCCGATGGCGCCGCGATGACCCGTGTCATCCCCGGCAACACGCCACGCGCCCAGGTGCTGGTGGCGGTCAATGAAGACCAGAAGCTCAGTAACAAACAGTTGATGACCCTGAGCCGCAGCGGTTCGGCGCAGATTGTTCAGGTGATCCTGCCCAAAGACTGCCTGCTGCAAAGTCGCGCCCTGCAATCGGCCCTGAGAGAACTCAAAGGCCCGGCGACCCTGGTCAGCGGCATCGGCCCTGGCGCCGTGCTGGCGTGGCGCTGGTTGTCCGAGCAAAAGGACGACAAGGCTCAAGCCGTCTCGGTGGACCTGGCCCTGGAAAAACCCGGCTGCACCCACCTGCTACCGAAAAGCGCCGCTCACGGGCACTGGCTGGTGGCCTGGAACGACAACCCGGACGACACCAGCGCCGGTTTCGTACGCGACCAACCCAACGCCGAAACCAGCATCAGCGACTACGACATCAACCTGCCGCAAGTGCTGAACAACGAGCTGCGCAAGATCCTCGTCGGTGGCGATAAAGCCGCTGGCGGCCTGCAGATCCCGGTGGTCGAAGTGCCCGCCGGCCAAGCCAAGGACACCGTGACCCTGTTCCTGTCCGGTGACGGCGGCTGGCGCGACCTGGACCGTGACGTCGCGGGCGAGATGGCCAAGATCGGCTACCCGGTCGTCGGCATCGACACCCTGCGTTACTACTGGCAGCACAAGAGCCCGGAGCAAAGCGCCCTGGACCTGGCCGAACTGATGCAGCACTACCGGCAGAAATGGGGCACCAAGCGCTTCATCCTGACCGGTTACTCGTTCGGCGCCGACGTCCTGCCCGCCATCTACAACCGCCTGGAGCCATCGGAACAACAACGGGTCGATGCGATCATCCTGCTGGCCTTCGCCCGCACCGGCAGCTTCGAAATCGAAGTCGAAGGCTGGCTCGGCAACGCCGGCAAAGAAGCCGCCACCGGCCCGGAAATGGCCAAGCTGCCGCCGGAGAAAGTGGTGTGCATCTACGGTGAAGAAGAAGTCGACGAGAGCGGCTGCACCGACAAGACCGCCGTGGGCGAGGCGATGAAATTGCCTGGCGGTCATCACTTCGACGAGAACTACCCGGCCCTGGCGCAGCGATTGGTGGATGTGATCGAGAAGCGTCAAGCGAAGGAGACGGCGGCTCAAGAGTGATCTGAGTACCGCTGAAAAAAAGCCCTCGTTACCTTACGGTAGCGGGGGCTTTTTGGTTAGAGACGACGTTCTGCCGCGCCGTAGACCTCTTCGTCACGTCGAGCACCAACGGCAACGATCAATACCTGTATTGCGTGGCCATCGACTCGATAAACAATTCGCGTGTCGCCTGTTCGAATCCGTCTACAGCCTGCAAGGCTGGCTCTTAGGGGCTTGCCGCTCTTATCCGGCTCACCATTGATAATCCGCTCTTCGATGACATCAAGAATGCGGTTCGCCGCTACAGCTCCCAGCAGATCCAGATCCTTCTGAACCTCCGGATGATAGATAACGCCCCAAACCATCCACAGCTCCTTTAGTCTTTCCTGGCGTACCGCGCCCGCAAATCGTCGTGGCTGATTGCCTTGCTCTGATCAAAACCGATCAGTCGCTCCCGAGCGGCTGCTTCAACCCTCAGATCTTCAAGTTCATCGAGCATTTCCTGATATGCATCGACATTGATAATGACCGCTGCTGGCTGATTGTCCTTGAAAATGACCAGCCGCTCGGTGGCTCGGCTGGAAATTTCTTTGAGCCTTGCGCTGAACCCCCTGACCATTGCAGTCACCGATATCGCTTGGTCAGCACGCTCCAGTAATGCCGTCATACTCACCTCTCTACACAATCATGCAAATTTGAACACACAGTTCTACGTAGAGTATTGCGTTGAATTCGACATACAGCAAGCTGCAAAAAATGCTAACTGATCAACCTGCGTGTTTCACGCCTACAAAAACGAACCGAACAATTTGTAAATCTAATAATTGATGATGTGGTGAAGGTACTGACGCCGCCACCAACTCGGACAAAAGCAGAATCTAAAAAACAACGGCCTGAACGCAACTAATGGCGCCGAGACACCGACCACAAAAAAGCCCCCGCCGCCTTTCGGCAACGGGGGCTTTTGGATGTTGCTTACATCTCCACCTGCGTTCCCAACTCAATCACCCGGTTCAGCGGCAGATTGAAGAAGCGCAAATTGCCGTTGGCGTTCTGCAACATGAAGGCGAACAGCGCTTCGCGCCAGCGGGCCATGCCTTCGAGTTTGGAGGCGATGACCGTCTCGCGGCTGAGGAAGTAGGTGGTGCGCATCGGGCTGAAGTCCAGGTCATCGAGATGACACAGCTTCAGCGCTTGCGGCACGTCCGGCTCGTCGACGAAGCCAAAGTGCAGGATCACCCGGAAGAAGCCTTCGCCGTGAGATTCCACCTCGAAACGCCGTGATGTCGGCACCCGCGGGATGTCTTCGTACACCACTGTCAGCAGCACCACTTGCTCGTGCAGCACCTGGTTATGCAACAGGTTGTGCAACAGCGCATGGGGCACGGCATCCGGGCGCGCGGTCAGAAACACGGCGGTGCCCTGGACGCGGTGCGGCGGTTGCACGGCGATGCTGCTGATGAAGATCGGCAGCGGCAATCCACCTTCGTCGAGACGATCGACCAGCAGTTGCTTGCCGCGCTTCCAGGTGGTCATCAGCACAAACAGGGCGATACCGGCGATCACCGGGAACGCACCGCCCTGCACGATTTTCGGCACGTTGGCGGCGAAGTACACACCGTCTACCAAGAGGAATCCAAGCAACACCGGAACCGCGAGGACCGGAGGCCATTTCCACAGCAGCAGTATCACCGCCGACACCAGAATGCTGGTCATCAGCATGGTCCCGGTCACTGCCACGCCGTAGGCCGAAGCCAGAGCGCCGGAAGATTCGAAACCCAGCACCAGTAACACCACGCCGACCATCAGCGCCCAGTTCACCGCGCCAATGTAGATCTGGCCTTGTTCGGCGCTGGAGGTGTGCCGAATGTGCATGCGTGGAATGTAACCGAGCTGGATCGCCTGACGGGTCAGGGAGAACGCACCGGAAATCACCGCTTGGGAGGCAATCACCGTAGCCATGGTCGACAATCCTACCAATGGAATCAGCGCCCAGCTCGGTGCCAACAGATAGAACGGGTTGCGCGCGGCCTCCGGATCACCGAGCAGCAGCGCACCCTGGCCGAAGTAGTTCAACACCAGCGCCGGCAGCACGAGGATGAACCACGCACGGGCAATCGGCTTGCGACCGAAGTGGCCCATGTCGGCGTACAGCGCTTCGGCACCGGTCAAGGCCAGCACTACCGCGCCGAGAATCGCCACGCCCATGCCCGGGTGCACAACGAAGAAGCGTACGCCCCACACCGGGTTCATCGCTTTCAACACTTCCGGATGCTGCATGATGCCGTAGACACCCAGCGCCCCCAGCACCACAAACCAGGTGACCATGATTGGCCCGAACAGGATGCCGATCCGCGCGGTTCCATGACTCTGAATCAGGAACAGCGCCACCAGCACGATCAGCGACAGTGGCACTACCCAATGGTCGATACCCTCGAAAGCCAGTCCCAGGCCTTCAATCGCCGAGAGCACAGAGATCGCCGGCGTGATCATGCTGTCACCATAGAACAGCGCTGCGCCGATCAGCCCGCAGACCACCAGCAGAGTGCGCAACTTCGGATGCCCGGCCGCAGCCCGCCGAGCGAGGGCGGTCAAGGCCATGATCCCGCCTTCGCCCTGGTTGTCGGCGCGAAGTACGAACATCATGTACTTGATCGACACAACCCAGATCAGCGACCAGAAGATCAGCGCCAGAATCCCCAGCACCCCGTCATGATTGACGGGCACGCCATAGCCACCGGAAAACACTTCTTTGAGGGTGTACAGCGGGCTCGTGCCGATATCGCCATAAACCACCCCGACCGCCGCGACCAGCATGCCGATCGGCTTTGCCGCCGAATGCTCGGCGCCTGCCGCCTGACTACTTGCCTGACCCATCCACCACTCCTACTACCCAGACCGGACTTCTTTGGAAGAAGCACTATGCTTTGCCGTGCAGCATGCGCTGTTTTACTTACTGTTACAGACGTTTTGTTGACTGTAAAAAATCGGTAAAGCGTAAAGGCGCGAAGCATAGCGCAGCACTCGTCGTATTTCCCTGCATAAAGCTGGTCAAGTGCGCCTCTCATCGCTAGAATTGCGCACTTTTTGATCAGAGGCTAAGCGTCCTGCCTCGCGAATACTGCTGTTTTTTGACGGCGCCTGTTGTTGCCATACTGCGTTGCCGCTTCTCGCCATAGCAAGCTATGACTCGGCGCGGCGCCTTGCCTGGCAACAACAGTCACTCGTCAAAAAGCAGCGTATTCACGAGGCAGGACGCCAAGCGCCCGTCTGTCGCCTTGCCGTCTTCGGCTGGAGGCGTCACAAATACCGAGGTTAGACATGTCCACCACTCCTGCGCCGGCCAATCCAAAAGTTGGCTTCGTATCCCTGGGTTGCCCCAAAGCACTGGTCGACTCCGAGCGCATCCTTACCCAGCTGCGCATGGAAGGCTATGACGTTGTGTCCACTTACGAGGACGCCGATGTCGTGGTGGTCAACACCTGCGGCTTCATCGACTCGGCCAAGGCTGAGTCTCTGGAAGTGATCGGCGAAGCCATCAAGGAAAACGGCAAGGTCATCGTGACCGGCTGCATGGGCGTCGAAGAAGGCAACATTCGCAAGGTACACCCAAGCGTGCTGGCCGTGACCGGTCCGCAGCAATACGAGCAAGTGGTCAACGCCGTGCACGACGCCGTGCCGCCGCGTCAGGATCACAATCCGCTGATCGACCTGGTGCCGCCGCAAGGCATCAAGCTGACCCCGCGCCACTACGCTTATCTGAAGATTTCCGAAGGCTGCAACCACAGCTGCAGCTTCTGCATCATCCCGTCGATGCGCGGCAAACTGGTCAGCCGTCCGGTCGGTGATGTACTGGACGAGGCTCAGCGCCTGGTCAAGGCCGGTGTCAAAGAGCTGTTGGTGATCTCGCAAGACACCAGCGCCTACGGCGTCGACGTGAAATACCGCACCGGTTTCTGGAACGGCGCGCCGGTGAAAACCCGCATGACCGAACTCTGCGAAGCCCTGAGCACCCTCGGCGTCTGGGTTCGTTTGCACTATGTTTACCCGTACCCGCACGTCGACGAGCTGATTCCGCTGATGGCCGCCGGGAAAATCCTGCCGTACCTGGACATCCCGTTCCAGCACGCCAGCCCGAAAATCCTCAAAGCGATGAAACGCCCGGCCTTCGAAGACAAGACCCTGGCGCGCATCAAGAACTGGCGCGAAATCTGCCCGGACCTGATCATCCGTTCGACCTTCATCGTTGGCTTCCCTGGCGAAACCGAAGAAGACTTCCAGTACCTGCTGAACTGGCTGACCGAGGCCCAACTGGACCGCGTCGGCTGCTTCCAGTACTCGCCAGTCGAAGGCGCACCGGCCAACCTGCTGGACGCGGCCATCGTGCCGGACGACGTCAAGCAAGACCGCTGGGATCGCTTCATGGCGCACCAGCAGGCCATCAGCTCGGCTCGCCTGCAAATGCGCGTTGGCCGTGAAATCGAAGTATTGGTCGATGAAGTCGACGAGCAAGGCGCGGTTGGCCGCTGCTTCTTCGATGCCCCGGAAATCGACGGCAACGTGTTCATCGACAACGGCAGCAACCTGAAACCAGGTGATAAAGTCTGGTGCAAAGTGACCGACGCAGACGAATACGACCTGTGGGCTGAACAGATCTAAACGCAAAAAATACGAAAAGCCCTGCTCTCTTGACGAGATGCGGGGCTTTTTTACGTCTATCGTTTTGTGGGAGAAAGGATTCGCATCATCAACTGCAAAAGGGGCAGCCGGCCATGCGCCAACATTCGGTCATCCACACGCCGAAACAGAGCGACTACCAAGAGCTCACTCAAGTCTGGGAAGCCTCGGTGCGCGCCACCCATGACTTTCTGCCGGACAGCTACATCGAACTGCTGAAGAACCTGGTGCTGACGCGGTACCTCGATGCGGTGATGCTGATCTGCACCAAAGACCCGCGCCAGCGCATCACCGGGTTCGCCGGGGTCGCGGCGGGCAAGATCGAAATGCTCTTCATCGACCCGGCTCACCGCGGCCAGGGCCTGGGCAAGCAGTTGCTGCGCTATGCGATGGAACACCTGAATGCCGATGAACTGGACGTCAACGAACAGAACCCGCAGGCCCTGGGTTTCTACTTCAAACAGGGCTTCGAGGTGATTGGCCGTTCGGAAGTCGATGGTATGGGACAGCCTTATCCGCTGCTGCACATGCGTTTGCGCCAAAATCAACAATGCTCACAACACGGCTGACACAACGCGGATCCAGTGTAGGAGTGAGCCTGCTCGCGATAGCGGTGTGTCAGTCAACAGATAAATTGACTGAACTACCGCTATCGCGAGCAGGCTCGCTCCTACAAAAAGCCACGCGGCGCAAATGGAACCGGGATTAACCGGCGCCACGCAGGTACAATGCCCACCCCTTTTTTGTTACGGCCCTGTCATGACTGACCCGATTCGTCTCTCCAAACGCCTCATCGAACTCGTCGGCTGTTCCCGTCGGGAGGCTGAGCTGTTCATCGAGGGCGGCTGGGTCACCGTGGACGGCGAAGTCATCGACGAGCCGCAGTTCAAGGTCGACACCCAGAAAGTCGAGCTCGACCCGGAGGCCAAGGCCACTGCGCCGGAGCCGGTGACCATCCTGTTCAACGTTCCGGCGGGCATGGACGCGGAAACGGCCATGGCAACGATCAGCGCCGAGACCTTGAGCGAAGAACACCGCTTCAGCAAACGTCCGCTCAAAGGCCACTTCCTGCGCCTGACCGCCAGTACCGACCTGCAGGCCAACGCCAGCGGTCTTCTGGTGTTCACCCAGGACTGGAAGATCCTGCGCAAACTCACTGCCGACTCCGCCAAGATCGAGCAAGAGTATGTGGTCGAAGTTGAAGGCGACATGGTGGCTCACGGCCTCAACCGCCTGAACCACGGCCTGACCTACAAGGGCAAGGAACTGCCGCCGGTCAAAGCCAGCTGGCAGAACGAAAACCGCCTGCGTTTTGCGATGAAGAACCCACAACCGGGCGTCATCGCCCTGTTCTGCCAGGCCGTAGGCCTGAAGGTTGTCGCCATCCGCCGCATCCGCATTGGCGGCGTGTCCATCGGCAAAGTGCCGTTGGGCCAATGGCGTTACCTGTCCGGCAAAGAGAAGTTCTAAGACTTTTCACGCCGCCACACATTTTGGCGCCGCTGTTGACGCGGCGCCCACTGCTGAATATCAGGATTGCACACCATGATTCATAACGACGTACTGCGCAGCGTGCGCTACATGCTCGACATCAGCGACAAGAAAGTCATCGAGATCATCAAGCTCGGGGGCATGGACGTGGCCCTGGCAGACCTGGTGACGTACCTCGACAAGAAAGAGGAAGACGAGGAAGGCTTCGTACGCTGCCCGGATGAAGTCATTGCGCATTTCCTCGATGGCCTGGTGATCTTCAAGCGCGGCAAGGACGAAAGCCGTCCGCCGCAGCCGATCGAAGTGCCGGTGACCAACAACATCATCCTGAAGAAACTGCGTGTGGCTTTCGAACTGAAAGAAGACGACATGCACGCCATCCTCAAGGCCTCCGAGTTCCCGGTGTCCAAGCCTGAGCTGAGCGCGCTGTTCCGCAAGTTCGGCCACACCAACTACCGCCCGTGCGGCGACCAGTTGCTGCGCAACTTCCTCAAGGGCCTGACTCTGCGCGTTCGCCCGCAGTAAATGCCCGCTGGCCTTGAGCTGCAAACCTGCGGCTCAAAGCCAGGCTGTATAGACCCTCATTCCTCGCAAAAATAGTGGCTCCGCTTCTGGCGGCTGACGACTAGGGTGTATTGACCCTCAGCTCTCAGGATTCGCCATGCACCCGTATTTTTCCCTGCAAGGCCGCACCGCTCTGGTGACCGGCGGCACCCGTGGTATCGGCAAAATGATCGCCAAGGCTTTTGTCGAAGCCGGCGCCACTGTGTACGTGTGTGCCCGGGATGCCGAAGCCTGTCAGCAAACGGCTGACGAGTTGAGCGCGTTCGGGCGCTGCCATGCCGTGGCGGCCAATCTCGCCACTGAAGAAGGTGTACTTCAGTTGGCTACACAATTGGGAGAACAGATCACCCAGCTGGATATTCTGGTGAACAACGCCGGCACCACGTGGGGTGCGCCGCTGGCGAGCTACCCGGTCAAGGGCTGGGAAAAGGTCATGCAGCTTAACGTGACCTCGGTGTTCAACTGCATTCAGCAGTTTTTGCCGTTGCTGCGTAAGGCTGGTTCGGCCGCGAATCCGGCGCGAATTATCAATATCGGCTCGGTGGCGGGGATTTCTTCCTTTGGTGAACAGGCTTATGCCTACGGACCAAGTAAGGCTGCCCTGCATCAATTGTCACGGATTCTGGCGCGGGAGCTGGTAGGCCAGCACATCAACGTCAACGTCATCGCGCCGGGGCGTTTTCCGAGCAAGATGACGCAGCACATCGGCAATGATGAGCAGGCGTTGGCCGACGACACGGCGTTGATTCCAATGAAACGCTGGGGCCGGGAGGAAGAGATGGCGGCGCTGGCGATCAGTCTGGCGAGTACGGCCGGCGCTTACATGACCGGGAACATCATTCCGCTGGATGGCGGGTTCAGTCTCTGAACGATCTTTGGGTGGGTTATCATGCTCACCCTCAAATCGCTCTGACCCCAAACCCATGACCTACAGCGTCTCCCCCGTCGGCTTCGTGCGCTCCTGCTTCAAGGAGAAGTTTGCGATCCCGCGCCAACCACAACTGGCCCCGGCCGCTCGCGGCGTACTGGAACTGGTGGCGCCGTTCGATCAGGGCGATGCGGTGCAAGGTCTGGAACAGGTCAGCCACGTGTGGCTGCTGTTCCTGTTTCACCAGGCGCTGGAAGAAAAGCCACGGCTGAAAGTCCGCCCTCCTCGTCTCGGCGGTAACAAATCCATGGGTGTGTTCGCCACCCGCGCGACGCATCGGCCCAATGGCATCGGCCAATCCGTGGTGAAGCTGGATAAGGTTGAAGCCAATCGCCTGTGGATATCCGGCATCGACCTGCTGGACGGCACACCGATTCTCGACATCAAACCCTACGTGCCTTACGCCGACATCATCGATACGGCCTCCAACAGCATTGCCAGCGCTGCGCCGCAGCTGATTCCCGTGCAGTGGACGGATTCAGCACTGCAACAAGCCCACGGCCACGCTCAGCGCCTTGAAGAACCGCTGGTGGAGCTGATTGAGCAATGCCTGGCACAAGACCCACGCCCGGCGTACCAGATTCCTACGCCCGAACGGGAATATGGCGCGCAATTCTGGGATCTGGATGTGCGTTGGCATTATCCCCAGGCGGGGATTATTCGCGTCTTGGAAGTCATTCCCGCAAAAGTCTGAACGCCAGAAACCACTGTGGGAGCGAGCCTGCTCGCGATAGCGGTGTGTCAGTCAGCATTACTGTCGACTGACACACCGCTATCGCGAGCAGGCTCGCTCCCACAGGGAAAGCAAAGCCGTTAGGTGATTTGCTTACTTCTCGACGAACGCTCGTTCGATCAGGTAATCACCCGGCTCACGCATCCGCGGCGACACTTTCAGGCCGAAGCTGTTCAACACTTCGCTGGTCTCGTCGAGCATGCTCGGGCTGCCGCACAGCATCGCGCGGTCGTCCTGCGGGTTGATTGGCGGCAGACCGATGTCGCTGAACAGCTTGCCGCTGCGCATCAGGTCGGTCAGGCGACCTTCGTTCTCGAACGGCTCACGGGTCACGGTCGGGTAGTAGATCAACTTGTCACGCAGGGCCTCGCCGAAGAACTCGTTCTGCGGCAAGTGCTCGGTGATGAACTCGCGGTAAGCGACTTCGTTGACGTACCGTACGCCGTGGCACAGGATCACTTTTTCGAAACGCTCGTAGGTTTCCGGGTCCTGGATGACGCTCATGAACGGCGCCAGACCGGTACCGGTGCTGAGCAGGTACAAATGTTTGCCAGGCTTCAAGTCATCCAGCACCAGCGTGCCGGTAGGCTTCTTGCTGATGATGATCTCGTCGCCTTCCTTCAGATGCTGCAGCTGGGAAGTCAGCGGGCCATCAGGCACCTTGATGCTGAAGAACTCGAGATGCTCTTCCCAGTTCGGGCTGGCAATCGAGTAAGCGCGCATGAGCGGCCGGCCGTTGGGCTGTTGCAGGCCGATCATCACGAACTGACCGTTCTCGAAGCGCAGGCCCGGGTCGCGGGTGCACTTGAAGCTGAACAGAGTGTCGTTCCAGTGATGAACACTGAGGACACGCTCGTGGTTCATGTTGCTCATGTACGTGGGACTCCTGGAGATTTTGTCTGCGCGTGCTCTGCGCCTGCTCTGCAAAAAATGAGCTGCTGTGCGCAATTGCATCGCATTCTAATGGCAGCGACAATATCTGTTAACTGGATTATTAAGATAAGGGTTATCGGTTATATCGATATGCGATTTACTCTCCGTCAACTTCAAGTATTCGTCGCCGTCGCCCAGCAGGAAAGCGTATCCCGTGCTGCGGGTCTGCTCAACCTCTCGCAATCGGCGGCGAGCACCTCGATCACCGAGCTAGAGCGTCAGTCCAGCTGCCAGCTGTTCGACCGCGCCGGCAAACGGCTGAGCCTCAACGCCCTCGGCAAACAGCTGCTGCCGCAAGCGGTGGCGCTGCTCGACCAGTCCAAGGAAATCGAAGACTTGCTCAATGGCAAGTCGGGATTCGGCTCCCTGGCGGTCGGCGCGACCTTGACCATCGGCAATTACCTGGCCACCTTGCTGATCGGCAGCTTCATGCAGCGCCATCCGGAAAGCCAGGTGAAGCTGCACGTGCAGAACACTGCCAACATTGTGCAGCAAGTCGCCCACTATGAAATTGATCTGGGTCTAATCGAAGGCGACTGCAGTCATCCGGACATCGAAGTGCAGAGCTGGGTCGAGGATGAATTGGTGGTGTTCTGCGCGCCCCAGCATCCACTGGCCAAGCGCGGCACGGCGACCATGGAAGAGTTGACTCATGAGGCCTGGATTCTGCGTGAACAGGGTTCTGGCACGCGACTGACCTTTGACCAGGCCATGCGTCACCATCGCAGCTCGCTGAATATCCGGCTGGAACTGGAACACACCGAAGCGATCAAGCGTGCGGTGGAGTCCGGGTTGGGGATTGGCTGCATTTCTCGTCTGGCACTGCGCGATGCCTTCCGCCGCGGCAGCCTGGTGCCCGTAGAGACGCCGGATCTGGATCTGGCGCGGCAGTTCTATTTCATCTGGCACAAACAGAAATATCAGACGTCGGCGATGCGTGAATTCCTCGATCTGTGCCGCGCTTTCACCGCCGGGGTTCAGCGCAGCGACGAGATCGTTCTGCCCACCATTGCTTAAAGCAGGATGACTGCCCAGACCAGCGCAATCATGCTCAAGGCTACGAACTGAGCGGCGCTGCCCATGTCCTTGGCGTTCTTGGACAACGGGTGCAATTCAAGGGAAATACGGTCGATGGCCGCTTCCACTGCCGAATTGAGCAATTCGACAATCAACGCCAACAGGCAGACGGCAATCAGCAACGCCTGTTCGACGCGGCTGACGTTCAGGAAGAACGACAGCGGAATCAATATGACGTTGAGCAACACCAGTTGCCGAAAAGCCGCTTCGCCGGTGAAGGCTGCACGCAGGCCGTCCAGCGAGTAACCGGAGGCGTTGAGGATGCGTTTTAGGCCGGTTTGGCCTTTGAAAGGTGACATAAAGTGGGCAACTGACCAAAAAAGAAGTGGGAAAGCTAGATTAAGCAAAGTCAAAAAAGCGTGAACGCGCCGCGCCTGATTAGTTCGAAATTGACTCAAGTTGTTGCAGAAGCAAGGCTGCCTGGGTCCGGGTTCGCACATTCAGCTTGCGAAAAATCGCCGTCACATGCGCTTTGATCGTCGCTTCGGAAACGCTCAGCTCATAGGCAATCTGCTTATTCAACAAGCCTTCACAGACCATGGTCAGGACACGAAACTGCTGAGGCGTCAGGCTCGCAAGGCCTTCGCTGGCGGCCTTGGCTTCGGCGGAAACGCTGACTGCCTCGAACGCCTGGGGCGGCCAGAACACATCACCGTCGAGCACCGCGCGTACAGCTTTCTGGATGACGCTCAGATCACTGGACTTGGGGATGAAACCGCTGGCGCCGAATTCACGGGACTTGACCATGATCGAGGCTTCTTCCTGGGCCGACACCATGACCACCGGAATCTGCGGATACTGACCGCGCAACAGCACCAGCCCTGAAAAGCCGTAGGCCCCCGGCATATTCAGGTCCAGCAGCACCAGATCCCAGTCGGACTTCTCGTCCAGACGGGTTTCCAGCTCGGCAATGCTTGCCACTTCCACCAGACGGACTTCCGGGCCCAGGCCCAGGGTCAACGCTTGATGCAGGGCGCTACGAAAAAGAGGGTGGTCATCGGCAATCAGGATTTCGTATGTGGCCATTTTTCAAATGATCCTGTTTTTTATGGGACGCCCGATGCATTCAGGCTTCGCCAAAACAACTCGAGGTACAGCCACGGAGCTGCACCAACAGGGCACGTTCAACGCCAATCACGTGGCAATCCACGTAAAGAATACGGCGTATCAAACTTGGCCGCGCCCCAATCGGCGCCAAGCATGCCCAGCGAAGTCGGGGTGGTCAAGGTGCATGGCCGGTACAGTTCTTTGCAGTATGGGCGACAATCAACGCGTGACAGGGGCGCCGTTTACACAAAAGGCATCAGCTCGGCGTGTGCCGGTGTTGCAACATTCATTTCAAGCTGATGTTTGGCATCAAGGTAATGTTGGCTGAACACGTCGAAATAGGCGTCCAGTGCCGACGCTGCCTCGGTATCACCGGCCAGATCGAGACACAACGCCGCCACTTCGGCTGTGCATAAATGCTCGCTGCGGGTCGATCGGCGCAACCGATACCGCGACAACTTCTCGGGCAACAGGCTCAGGATCGGAAGCCGATCAAAGTAGGGACTTTTGCGGAAAATCTTCCGGGCTTCTGTCCAGGTGGCATCCAGCAAAATGAACAGGGGACGCTTCGAACTATCGGCATCGACGCTGTTTGTGACACGCTCGGGTTCGACATACTCACCCGGAAACACCAGATAGGGCTGCCATTGCGGGTCGGCCAGCAGCGCCAGCAGTTGCTCATCAACTTCCGTACGCGACCAGATGAACGCATGGTTGTCGCGCACCACATCGGCGATCAGCCAACCGGTGTTGCTCGGTTTGAACACTTCCTTGTTGGTCATGATCAGGCACACGCCAGAACGGGCCTCGACTTGCGGGCGCCAGGCGCACAGGCAGTGGCTCTCGATCACGCGGCAGGCTCGGCAACGCGGTGCCCTCCAGCCGCGGGCCTGAATCGGCTTGATGCCCTCTTCCTCTCGCTCATCGCGCAAGCGGGCTACTGCGTTTGCAGCAAAGCGTGGGGGTGCAGGGTTCATCGCAGGCAACGCCGGCAGGGGAAGAAAATCGACACGAAAAACACTCGGCAGGGCAGAAAGTGGCGGCAGTTTATCAGAGCAGCCGGCGCAAGCCTGTACCGTCCAGGCCTCGTCCCCTATAATTCGCCGCCACTGAACGCACAGTCATGTGACGGGTCGAACCACCAGTCACTGAACCAGGAGAGTTTCATGCTGCGCCTTATCGTTCCCACCGCTGCCATTTTGCTGGCGTCGTCCTTCAGCGCTCAGGCTGCATCCTTGAGTGAGCAGAATCTCAACCGAGAGCTGCGAAACGTCGCCACACAAAGCAGTGTTGGTACTCCACGGGCGATCAACGAAGACATTCTTGATCAGGGCTACACCGTCGAAGGCAACACGCTGATCAACCATCTAAGCGTACAAAGCAGCCACGCCAACAAGATGCGTGCCGACCCCAAAGCCGTGTATTTCCAGCTTGGCGCTTCCGTATGCAACAACCCATCGTTCCGCAAACTGATGGCCAAGGGCGCGGTCATGCGTTACGACTTCACTGAGGTGAAGACCAACCGCTCGGTCGGCTCCGCCAGCTATCAGGAATCGGATTGCCCGAAAGCGGCTCCGACCAAGAAGAAGTAATCATTGGGAATTGGCGCGCCGCTGTTCATCCTCGGCGCGCAGTTCTGCCAACAACGCCTGCAAATAACGTGAACGTCGTTCGGCGCCCTCCAGACGTCGGCAACACTCCTCTTCGAGACTCAAATGATTGGTCTCGGCCGATGACTTCAGTAATCGATACAGTTGCGTATCGATCTCCAGAATGACTCTGGCCATCGCTTCCCGCCTCCCTGCACCTCGCCCTTGCTTGAGCGATAAAATCCTTGAACCGCTTGTACCGTGCGCCCTGCCTTTGACGCAAAGATGTTGTCGTGCCTGTCATATTAGTAAATCAGACTGTCGGACACTCGCCTGGCGTTCAGACGAGCGGTGAAAGCACCTTGCAAATCGCCAATAAGCGGTTGCCAGGAAAGACTTTGCGGCGCAATGATCAAGTCAGCGGAAACCTCCGCGAGGGTCTAGATTCATAGTGTTCACGTTCAATTTTAAGGGCAGGAAAGGGCTGCCCATTGCACGTCTTGTCGTGCGAATGTTTCCTTCATCCAAGGGAAAAACAGAGCCTGTATGGAAGGAGAAGTTGATGCCTTACCAACCGAATGACCTCCTGAGCCGTCATTTTGAAGAAAGCGGCCACGACCTCATCAGCAAGGTCGAAGAGCAACTCAACCTGGTTTCACCCAACAGCCCGAACATCCCGATCTACCGCGACATGATCCTGACCGTGCTGCGCATGGCCCAGGAAGATCACAACCGCTGGAATGCCAAGATCACCCTGCAAGCCCTACGCGAACTGGAACACGCTTTTCGTGTTCTGGAGCAATTCAGGGGGCGCCGAAAGGTCACCGTTTTCGGCTCGGCCCGAACACCGATAGAACATCCGCTGTACGGTCTGGCCCGAGAGCTCGGCGCCGCGCTGGCGCGCTCAGACCTGATGGTCATTACCGGTGCCGGTGGCGGCATCATGGCAGCGGCTCATGAAGGTGCCGGCCTGGCACACAGCCTGGGATTCAATATCACCCTGCCCTTCGAGCAGCATGCCAATCCCACCGTGAATGGCACTACCAACCTGCTGCCCTTCCACTTCTTCTTTACCCGCAAGCTGTTCTTCGTCAAGGAAGCCGATGCGCTGGTCCTGTGCCCTGGCGGTTTCGGTACCCTGGATGAAGCGCTGGAAGTGCTGACACTGATCCAGACTGGTAAAAGCCCGCTGGTGCCCGTGATATTGCTGGACGCTCCCGGCGGCAAATTCTGGCAAGGCGCGTTGGACTTCATTCACCATCAACTGGAGGAAAATCGCTACATCCTGCCGACCGATATGAAACTCGTCAGTCTGGTCTACAGCGCGGAAGAGGCTGTGGAGCAGATCAACCAGTTCTACAGCAACTTCCACTCCAGCCGCTGGCTCAAGCATCAATTCGTGATCCGCATGAATCACAAGCTCAGCGACCAGGCGCTCGAACACATGCAGGAGTCATTTGCCGACCTGTGTCTGAGCGATCATTTCCATCAACATGCTTACAGCGGAGAGGAACACGACGAACCGCAGTTCAGCCACCTGGCGCGACTCGCTTTCACCTTCAACGCCCGTGATCATGGACGCCTGCGGGAACTGGTGGACTACATCAACCTGCCGGAAAACTGGGCGCAATCCCAACCCCAGGCGCAACAGCGCTCGCGGGAACCGTCCAAGGTAACGTAAGCAAAAAAAAAAACGGCCCGCTATCGAAATAGCGAGCCGTTTCAGTCAATCGTCCATCCCTCGGCCGCTGAACAAGCGGCTGATCATTTCCATGGAATATCCCCGATAACTCAGGAACCTGCCTTGTTTGGCACGTTCCCGGGCGTCTATCGGTAAATGCCCGGAAAACTTTCGCCGCCAGGTGTCTTCCAGTTGTCCCTGCCAGTTGATACCGCTCTCGCGCAAAGCAAGTTCGATGTCGGTACGTTGCAGGCCGCGCTGGCTCAACTCTTCACGAATACGCAAAGGGCCATAACCGGAACGGGCACGGTAGGAAACAAAGCTTTCGAGGTAGCGGGATTCGGACAGCAGGCCTTCTTCCGTCAAACGGTCGAGTGCCGTGTCGATCATTTCTGGGAGGGCGCCGCGTTGACGCAGTTTACGCGTCAACTCGACTCGACCGTGCTCGCGTCGCGCGAGCAGGTCCATTGCGGTTCGCCGCACCGCGACGAGTGTATCGAGTACGGCGGTCATCGGATCAATCAGATATCTGCGTCAGCCAGGTCATCAGCAGTCTCTTTGACTGGCGATGCTTTGACGTCCGGCGCTGGAGTCAGCAACTTGTCACGCAGTTGCTTCTCGAGCTTGGCGGCGATTTCCGGATTGTCTGCCAGGAACTTGGCCGAGTTGGCCTTGCCCTGACCGATCTTGGTGCCTTCATAGGCATACCAGGCGCCGGACTTTTCAACAAAACCGTGCAGCACGCCCAGGTCGATCATCTCGCCATTGAGGTAGATGCCTTTGCCGTAAAGAATCTGGAACTCGGCCTGACGGAACGGCGAAGCCACCTTGTTCTTCACAACCTTGACGCGGGTTTCGCTACCGACAACCTCGTCACCTTCTTTCACCGCGCCAGTACGGCGGATGTCCAGACGAACCGAAGCGTAGAACTTCAGCGCGTTACCACCGGTGGTGGTTTCCGGGCTGCCGAACATCACGCCGATTTTCATACGGATCTGGTTGATGAAGATAACCAGGCAGTTGGCGTTCTTGATGTTACCGGTGATTTTACGCAGCGCCTGGGACATCAGACGGGCTTGCAGGCCCACGTGCATGTCACCCATTTCGCCTTCGATTTCAGCCTTTGGAACCAGAGCCGCCACGGAGTCGACGATGATCACGTCAACCGCGTTGGAACGCACCAGCATGTCGGTGATTTCCAGGGCTTGCTCGCCGGTGTCCGGCTGCGAAACCAGCAGGTCGTCGACGTTGACGCCCAGTTTGCCGGCATACTCAGGGTCAAGGGCGTGTTCAGCATCGACGAATGCGCAGGTCGCGCCGGCTTTTTGAGCCTGGGCGATCACCGACAGTGTCAGCGTGGTTTTACCGGAGGATTCAGGACCGTAGATTTCAACGATACGACCTTTTGGCAGACCGCCAATGCCGAGCGCGATGTCCAGACCCAGAGAGCCAGTGGAGATAGCCGGGATCGCCTGACGGTCCTGATCGCCCATACGCATTACGGCACCCTTGCCGAATTGACGTTCGATCTGACCCAGGGCCGCAGCCAAGGCTTTCTTCTTGTTGTCGTCCATTAAAGTCCTCACGTAATCAATAAGGCCTGACGGCCAACACCTGTATAAGTAGCCAGTATTATTCCACAGCGTTTCAGGATCGCCTACCCCTGATTTGAGATTTCTCCAGCGGCATGGCGCAGCAGCCCCTCTAGCGCGGCCTTCACCGTTTGTCGGCGGACCTCTTCACGGTTGCCGGGAAAGTACTGCACCTCGCTGAACACCTGTTCACCAACGCCCCACGCCAGCCACACCGTGCCCACCGGCTTGCTCGGCGAACCGCCATCCGGTCCCGCCACACCACTGACCGCCACGGCAAAACGCGCCCGGCTTTTTTCCTGCGCGCCTCGGACCATGGCCTCGACCACCTCGCGACTGACCGCCCCCACCGTCGAAAACAACTCGACCGGGACATTCAATTGCTCGGTTTTCTGGCGATTGGAATAGGTGACATAACCCGCCTCGAACCATGCCGAACTCCCCGGAATCCGGGTGATCGCCTCGCTGATCCCGCCGCCGGTACAGGACTCGGCGGCGGCGACGTGGGCATTGAGAACCTGCATGCGCCTGCCAAGTTCAGCGGCCAGTTGGGTGATTTCTTTCACGGTCATCTCCTGAGGATGCGGAATGAGAACTACCGTACACGAGCGTAACGCGCTTGCAAGGCGCAGGATTGATCAAAATGTTAGCGAGCGAGGGCTCTGATATAAGCCTGACAGGCCTGCAAGGCAATCAATCCGCGGTCGCCGGCGTCGGTGATGGCGATAATTCGCTGAGCATGCGCCGGGTCAAGTCGGGCGCGCGGGATCAAACCGAAGGCTGGCATAACACCGCCCTCGCCCGCGCCCAGAGTTGCAAACGGTCTTGCAGCCCGTTCAGACCGCCGTTGATGCGGCGGGTGATGCTGTTGAACTGGTCGCGGTCGGCCAGTTCGTTGAAGCCATTTTGCTCCCAGAACCACGCGGCCGACTCGGCGGCCCACCGGGGCTTTTCCAGAAGCCCTGGCAAAAACAGTAAACGATCATCACCGAAGAGTCCGAGACTGCACTGACGGTAATTGTCGCGACCAGTGATCTGAATCAGGCCTCGACCACGGTATTTTTGACCGTCGCCGTCGGGCTCCGAAGTGTTACCCAAACGGGCGGCCAGGGTGCCTGTGTCGTATTTGCTCAGGTATTGAGTACTACCCAGTTCTCGTACGTACTGCAATTGCCCTGATTCATGACCGACTTGCGCGAGGAAGGCGGCGATGCGTTTGGGGGTGTTGATGTTGTGGTGGGTCATGGCGGTGTTGAGTGCAGAAATGAAAACGCCCGCTTGGGATCGAGCGTTGGGCATAACGATCTGTAGTTGTTGCTGCGTAACGGTCATATGGCCTCCAGAATGCCGGCGGCGACACGATCGACAAGACTTGGGCAGTGATCACGCAGTTGAGTTATCAGTGGGGTGATCTTCATGGTGTTTTCACCGGGCAATAAGAAACCCGCTTGTTGGCAGGCTTGAGTGAAAAGTACTGGTCTTGGGAAACCCGCGTCCTTGCGGGTCGGATGCCGGTCGGCACCGCTGCTCGCCATTCCATTGGGCTTTGTGCTCAGTGATCCTGGGGGTTATCTCGCGGCGGCACTTCGCAAACGCCAATTCGCTTGGCCGCCCAACGTTCATAAAGGCCAATGGCAACGTCTGCCCCGGCCATCGCCGTCAGGCAACCGAACGCGCAAGCCGTCCAGATCGACACGCCGGCGGCATACAGCAGCATGATGGCCGAGACCCCGCAGACCATGCAGGCCCCGGATCGCAGGGCTAGGCGCCGCAGCAATGACCAGCCGCGGGCGCCCTCCTTGTCGGCGCGCCACATTTCGCCGGACACCCCGCCCACCAGGGCGAGGACGATGACCAGCCAGATCGGCATGTCCAGCAACGCTTGTTGCTCGTTTGTCATGTCACGCCTCCGGGGGGTGATTGATGAGTGATATGTGTATCTTTCAAACGGTGACTCTTGGTGTGCCTGA
This sequence comes from Pseudomonas sp. BT76 TE3572, assembly GCF_050435365.1. Taxonomy (NCBI): domain Bacteria; kingdom Pseudomonadati; phylum Pseudomonadota; class Gammaproteobacteria; order Pseudomonadales; family Pseudomonadaceae; genus Pseudomonas; species Pseudomonas sp. BT76 TE3572. The sequence continues at coordinate 5,854,559 of NZ_JBNDKE010000001.1, read as the reverse complement.
CGGTAGGTAGGCATTCCAAAAAGCCCGGTGTTGGCCGGGCTTTTCAGTAATGCGGTCCTTCGCGTTGACCTTTCGGCGCTACTGGCGCGGTACGGATCGATTCAAATTGTTTTTCCGACCGCGGTCCCTGCCCGCCGGATAACTGCTTGTGGTGCTTTACGCTGCACACCCGGGTCAGTTGCCAACCCTCTGAACCGTTGAGGCCGGTTCATCGCTGCCTTTTTGGTGGAACTAAAGAGCTTCGTTTCGAGCTGCTTTGTTGAGCTGCTTGAGACAAAGAATATGCATGGATGCATATACAGTCAATGCACAAATGCATTTATTTATTCGCTTGAAATGCATAGGCGCATGAAAGACCCGCAGGCAAAGGCACTGACAGCTTTTCGGTAGGCGAAAAAAAACCCGCTCAGTGGCGGGCTTTATCTGACAGCGGTGAGGTTAACGGGCGTACATGCCCCACCAGAAGACGTGACCGAGGATGACAATCTGCTCTTCCTGGATTTCCTGGAAGGTGTAGTCCTCGTCCGGATGTTCATCGCGATTGAAGCTGCGCAGGCGGATCCCGGTAGGCAGGCGATAAAGCTGTTTCACCCGCAGTTGGCCGTTATGGTTGATGGCATAAAGGTCGCCATCCACGATATCGCCGATTCCGCACTTGCCGGCATTAACGCCGACGGTGGCGCCGTCGCGCAGTACCGGCAACATACTGTTGCCGCGCACCGTCACGCATTTCGCCTGGTCGAACTGCACGCCATTGTGGCGCAAACTTCGCTTGCCGAAGCGCAGGCTAGAGCGCTCGCTCTCTTCGATGACGAATCTTCCTGATCCAGCAGCCAATTCAACCTCGCGAAGAAAGGGGACCGATACCTCGTCATCGTCGACGGGCGTATCGTCGTCCCACAGACTTATGTCCTTGAGTTCCGAATGCAATTGATCGCGCCCGGTGCTGGCTGCCGGCGCGACATCCACACGGCCCCGCAACTGGTCGGTGCTCACGGCGAAGTACTCGGCGATCTTCGAGATGTGTTTATCCGAGGGATCAACGATCTTCCCGCTGAGGATCCGCGAGAGAGTGGATTGAGGCACGCCGGTGCGACGGTGAAGCTCCGTGGGGGAGATCCCGTGCTGATCGAGCAGCGCTCTTAAGACGGTAGAAACATTGCGTTTTTGCATAAAACGCATAGTGCTTGTTCTTTTCGAAGAAGACAAATGCCAAATTGCATAAACAGCGCATAAGTCGTGCATAGACAGAAGAAATGCATCGCAGGGCTTTCATGCCTGCGTCGGGTGGACCGCCCATGTTAACCTTGCGCCCATCGCGGAAAAGCCGGGCCGATGCCCCTCCTTTGCCCTACACCTTTCAACGAATTTGCCTGATTATCCGATGAATAAAGCGCTCTCCGATCTGTCCTCCCACACGCCAATGATGCAGCAGTACTGGCGCCTGAAAAACCAGCACCCTGACCAGCTGATGTTCTACCGCATGGGCGACTTCTACGAAATCTTCTATGAAGACGCAAAGAAGGCCGCCAAATTGCTGGACATCACCCTGACCGCCCGTGGGCAGTCGGCGGGTCAGGCGATTCCGATGTGTGGGATTCCTTACCACGCAGCGGAAGGTTACCTGGCGAAACTGGTCAAGCTCGGCGAGTCGGTGGTGATCTGTGAGCAGGTCGGCGACCCGGCTACCAGCAAAGGACCGGTGGATCGTCAGGTGGTGCGGATCATCACGCCGGGCACGGTCAGCGATGAAGCGCTGCTGGATGAGCGTCGGGACAACCTGATCGCGGCAGTGCTGGGTGACGAGCGTCTGTTCGGCCTGGCGGTGCTGGATATCACCAGCGGCAACTTCACCGTGCTGGAGATCAAGGGCTGGGAAAACCTGCTGGCAGAACTGGAGCGGGTCAATCCGGTAGAGCTGATGATCCCGGATGACTGGCCGAAGGATCTGCCGGCGGAGAAACGTCGTGGGGTTCGTCGCCGTGCGCCGTGGGATTTCGAACGTGATTCGGCGCTGAAAAGTCTTTGCCAGCAGTTTTCCACCCAGGACTTGAAAGGTTTCGGCTGCGAGAACCTGACCCTGGCCATCGGCGCCGCCGGTTGCCTGCTCAGCTACGCCAAGGAAACCCAGCGCACTGCCCTGCCCCATTTGCGCAGCCTGCGTCATGAACGCCTGGACGACACCGTGGTGCTGGACGGCGCGAGCCGTCGCAACCTGGAACTGGATACCAACCTGGCTGGCGGTCGCGACAACACGTTGCAATCGGTGGTCGACCGCTGCCAGACCGCCATGGGCAGCCGCCTGCTGACCCGCTGGCTGAACCGTCCGCTGCGGGATCTGACCGTATTGCAGGCGCGCCAGACCTCGATTACCTGCCTGCTCGACGGTTACCGCTTCGAGAAACTGCAACCGCAGCTCAAGGAGATCGGCGACATCGAGCGGATCCTGGCGCGGATCGGCCTGCGCAATGCCCGTCCTCGCGACCTGGCGCGTCTGCGCGATGCCCTCGGCGCGCTGCCAGAGTTGCAGGTGGCAATGGCCGAGCTTGAAGCTCCGCACATCATTCAACTGGCAACGACCACCAGCACCTATCCGGAACTGGCGGCGCTGCTGGAGAAAGCCATCATCGACAACCCGCCAGCGGTGATCCGTGACGGCGGCGTGTTGAAAACCGGTTACGACAGCGAACTCGACGAGCTGCAATCGCTCAGCGAAAACGCCGGGCAGTTCCTGATCGATCTGGAAGCCCGGGAGAAGGCCCGCACCGGCCTGGCCAACCTGAAAGTCGGTTACAACCGCATTCACGGTTACTTCATTGAGTTGCCGAGCAAGCAGGCCGAATCGGCACCCGCCGACTATATCCGTCGCCAGACCCTCAAGGGTGCCGAGCGTTTCATTACCCCGGAACTGAAGGCGTTCGAAGACAAGGCGCTGTCAGCCAAGAGCCGCGCCCTGGCGCGCGAGAAGATGCTCTACGAAGCGCTGCTCGAAGATTTGATCGCCCAGTTGCCACCGTTGCAAGACACCGCCGCGGCACTGGCCGAACTGGACGTGCTGAGCAACCTCGCCGAGCGTGCACTGAATCTGGACCTGAACTGCCCGCGTTTCGTCAGCGAGCCGTGCATGCGCATCAGCCAGGGTCGTCACCCGGTGGTCGAGCAAGTACTCACCACGCCGTTCGTGGCCAACGATCTGAGCCTCGATGACAGCACCCGCATGCTGGTAATCACCGGTCCGAACATGGGCGGTAAATCCACCTACATGCGCCAGACCGCGTTGATCGTGCTGCTGGCGCACATCGGTAGCTTCGTGCCGGCGGCCAGTTGCGAATTGTCCCTGGTCGACCGGATCTTCACCCGGATCGGTTCCAGCGACGACCTGGCGGGCGGGCGTTCGACCTTCATGGTCGAAATGAGCGAAACCGCGAACATCCTGCACAACGCCACCGAGCGCAGCCTGGTGCTGATGGACGAAGTCGGTCGCGGCACCAGCACCTTCGACGGTCTGTCCCTGGCATGGGCTGCGGCCGAACGCCTGGCGCATCTGCGGGCGTATACGCTGTTCGCCACCCACTACTTCGAGCTGACGGTACTACCGGAAGCGCAACCGCTGGTGGCCAACGTTCACCTCAATGCCACCGAGCACAACGAACGCATCGTGTTCCTGCACCACGTGCTACCAGGGCCCGCCAGCCAGAGCTACGGCCTTGCGGTTGCGCAGTTGGCCGGTGTGCCGAGCGAAGTTATCGTGCGCGCCCGCGAACACCTGGGCCGGCTGGAAGCGACCGCCCTGCCTCATGAAGTTCCCAAGACCGCCAAAGGCAAACCGGCCGCGCCGCAGCAGAGCGACATGTTCGCCAGCCTGCCGCATCCGGTGCTGGATGATCTGGCCAAACTTGATCTTGACGACATGACACCGCGTCGCGCGCTCGAAATGCTCTATACACTAAAGACACGGATCTAACGCACTTGCCTGCAAGCTGTTAGAATCTCGCGCGGTTTGGGATGCTGCTGGCTTATAGCCTGACCAGCAGACTATCGCTCCCAAACCTGGCGACCCCAACGTGAAGGGGCTCCGCTGCCGCCGCCTGAGGAGAAAATTAGAAATGACCTTCGTCGTCACCGACAACTGCATCAAGTGCAAGTACACCGACTGCGTAGAAGTCTGTCCGGTGGACTGCTTTTACGAAGGCCCGAATTTCCTGGTGATTCACCCGGATGAGTGCATCGACTGCGCACTGTGCGAACCAGAGTGCCCTGCCGTGGCCATCTTCTCCGAAGATGAAGTCCCGGAAGACATGCAGGAATTTATTCAGCTGAACGTTGAGCTGGCGGAAATCTGGCCCAACATCACCGAGAAGAAAGAATCGTTGCCCGACGCCGAAGAGTGGGATGGCGTCAAAGGCAAGATCAAAGACCTCGAACGCTGATTACCCCGCGTTCTCGAAAAGGCCCCTTGTGGGCCTTTTTGCTTTTCTGCAGGCAAAAAAAAGGGGCGGTCTGACCCGCCCACATTTTTTCCCTATTCCCTGTGTTCCTTTTCATCGTCCTGATGAATCGCTTCCTGCGATGTCCTTTCCCCTCGTCCTTGAAGGGCGTGTCTGTCCGTCGACACAGTTCAGATACTAGAGAATTCCCCACCAAGAGCAAACGCCCCGGTTAGCTGAAACTGGCTGTCACAAGCTATTAATATTAAAAAATAAGCATATAAATCAATCAGTTAAACATGTCTCACATAGGAATATGTACGGCTGCTACCCATGAAATTAGCGAATACTTACGAAAGAGTAAGCAAACACTTACAGCGAGAGACTACAAAGCAGATGTGATTACGGAGGGAACTTCCAGCCCGCCTCCCAGGAAATAAAAAACCCCGAACCAGTCGGGGTTTTTAGGGCTTACTCAGCAAATTGCTTATTGAAACAGCGACTCGCTCGACAGGCCATTCTTCTCGAGAATCTCCCGAAGACGCTTCAGGCCTTCAACCTGAATCTGTCTGACCCGCTCCCGGGTCAGGCCAATCTCCAGGCCTACATCTTCAAGCGTGCTGCTCTCGTGACCGCGCAGGCCGAAGCGGCGTATCACCACTTCGCGTTGCTTGTCAGTCAGCTCCGAGAGCCATTGATCGATGCTCTGGGACAGGTCGTCATCCTGCAACAGTTCACATGGATCGGTTGGACGGTCATCGGTTAGGGTGTCCAGCAGGGTTTTATCCGAATCCGGACCCAGCGAGACGTCGACCGAAGAAACCCGCTCGTTCAGGCCGAGCATGCGCTTGACCTCTCCCACTGGTTTTTCCAGCAGGTTGGCAATTTCTTCGGGCGAGGGTTCGTGATCGAGTTTTTGCGTCAGCTCCCGTGCAGCCCGCAGGTACACGTTGAGCTCTTTGACCACATGAATCGGCAACCGGATGGTCCGGGTCTGATTCATGATCGCGCGCTCGATGGTCTGACGAATCCACCAGGTTGCGTAGGTCGAAAAGCGGAAGCCGCGTTCGGGGTCGAACTTCTCTACTGCCCGGATAAGCCCGAGGTTGCCCTCTTCGATCAAGTCCAGCAGCGACAGGCCACGATTGACGTAACGCCGGGCGATTTTCACCACCAGCCGCAGGTTACTTTCAATCATGCGTTTGCGCCCAGCCGGATCTCCACTTTGCGACAAGCGCGCAAAATGAACTTCTTCTTCGGGGGACAGCAGAGGGGAAAAGCCAATCTCATTGAGGTACAGCTGCGTGGCATCGAGTGCACGCGTGTAGTCAATGTACTTGTGTTGCTTTAGCGTGGCGGAGTGTTTGGATTTGGCACGAACGGAAGGTGGAGCAGCCCCTTCATCATTCGACATCGAATCCGTACCGATGCCGGTCTCCATCAGGAGAACCTCATCGTCGATGTCAAACTCCGGCACTTCTTTACTGAGAGCCATTGTTATAGTCCTTTGGTGAGTTCGACCTCAGGCTCAAGCGGCGCCTTTATCCTTGGCAACGCTGGAGCCTGTTCCCTCTACGCGACGGAACAGGCTGGAAAGCGATCAACGACGTGGCAGGAATTGCAGCGGATCTACTGGTTTACCTTGTCGGCGAATCTCAAAATGCAGTTTCACCCGGTCTGTTCCTGTTGACCCCATTTCGGCAATTGTCTGTCCGACCTTGACCTGCTGCCCCTCCCGAACCAACAGCCTGCGGTTATGTCCGTAGGCACTGACGTAGGTATCGCTGTGTTTGATGATGACTAATTCGCCGTAGCCCCTTAAGCCACTCCCGGCGTACACCACCGTCCCATCAGACGCAGCTAAAACAGGCTGTCCCAAATCCCCGGCGATATCAATTCCTTTATTCAAACTGCCGTTTGAAGAGAATTTACCAATGAGAATGCCATTAGATGGCCATCCCCAGCCGGTCGGGGCCGGACCGGCAGGAGGCATCGGAGCAGGGGTCGACTTGCTGGCGACGGACGGTACAACCACTGCTGTGCTGGTGGTTGCGCCATTCGCCTGGCGCCGGATAACCGTGGTTTTCAGCGACGAAGAAGGCGTTGAATCTATGGAGCTGGCCACCGGCGTCGGCGTTGAACCGGTGCGACCGTCAAAGCGAATCGTCTGACCCGGATGAATCGTATACGGCGTAGGAATGTTGTTGCGGGCCGCGAGGGCTTTGTAGTCCCAGCCGTAGCGAAAGGCAATGGAGAACAAGGTGTCTTTAGGTCGAACGACGTATTGACCCGTGGTCACTGCCGGACGCTGGGCGACCGCGTTGTTGCGATCGACGACGCGTACTTCACTCGACTTGTTACTGGAACAACCGACCAGCAAGGTGCTCAAAACAAGGCCAGTCACCAGGCGCTGAAAGCTCGTTTTACCCATTCGCTGCGCAATGACTGTGAGACTCACCCGCCGCTCCCTTTGTGGTGGCTGAAAATGTGGATTGCCGTGTTCCGGCATGAAATGTCGCAAGTATAACGGGCCGTGCAGGCTTTACCTTTAATGAAACGAAATGGCTTCTCGCACACGTTTGCTGCCTGACGATGAATCCCGTTTAACTGATCGATGCCGCTGTAAGACAGGGGCAATCGAAGAGAATTCAGCGCGCTGAAACAAATGCTCAGGCGAGCGGCCCATTGAGTAACGGGACGAAGCGAACGGCCCCCAGAACACGCCTGGAAAAGCCCTGCTCTTCCCGGATGATCAGCATCAATTGTTGAACCTCACCCGATCCGACCGGGATCACCAGCCGCCCTCCCGGAGCCAATTGATCAAGCAACGCCTGAGGTACATCGGTCGCCACCGCGGTCACGATAATGCCGTTGTACGGCGCCAGCGCCGGCCAGCCTTCCCAACCATCGCCCCAGCGGAACACCACGTTGCGCAGGTTCAGTTCCACCAGGCGTTCCTTGGCCCGGTCCTGCAGAACCTTGATGCGCTCGACGGAAAATACCCGCTCGACCAGTTGCGACAGCACCGCCGTCTGGTAGCCCGAGCCGGTGCCGATTTCCATCACCTTGTCGAGAGGACCTGCCTCGAGCAGCAACTCGCTCATGCGAGCCACCATATAAGGCTGCGAGATGGTCTGGTTATTGCCGATCGGCAGCGCCGTGTCTTCGTAGGCACGGTGGGCCAGCGCCTCGTCGACGAACAGGTGACGAGGAGTACGGCGAATGACTTCCAGCACCTTGGCGTTGCAAATTCCCTCTTCGTACAGGCGCTGAATAAGGCGCTCACGGGTCCGTTGTGAGGTCATCCCGATGCCGCGACGCAGAATATCGTCTTGTTCACGAGCCATTAGTTCAGCCCCTCCAGCCAGCCATCGAGACTTCTGAAGGCATCATTAAAGGTGCGATCCAGTTGCAGTGGGGTAATTGAAACATAGCCTTGCATCACCGCATGAAAATCGGTGCCCGGGCCGCCGTCTTCGGCATCCCCCGCCGCCGCAATCCAGTAACCGGATTTACCGCGCGGGTCGACCACTTTCATCGGCGCTGCCGCACGTGCGCGATGTCCGAGGCGGGTCAGCTGAATACCGCGGATGTGGTCCAGCGGCAAATTGGGAATGTTCACGTTCAGTACCGTACGCGGTGGCAGTTCAAGATCCGCGTGAGCCTCTACCAGTTTGCGCGCAAAGTACGCGGCGGTGGGAAGGTTCTCCACTTGCCGTGAGGCCAACGAAAAGGCAAACGAAGGAAGAGCCAGGAAACGTCCCTCAAGGGCCGCCGCCACGGTGCCGGAATACAACACGTCATCACCCAGGTTGGCGCCCAGGTTGATACCCGAAACCACCATGTCCGGCTCGCGTTCCAGCAAGCCATTGAGTCCCAGGTGCACGCAATCGGTCGGTGTACCATTGAGGCTGATAAAGCCGTTGGCCAGGGTTTGCGGGTGTAACGGACGGTCGAGCGTCAGCGAGCTGCTGGCGCCGCTTTTGTCTTGGTCCGGGGCGATAACCACGCATTCGGTGTAATCCGCCAGCGCAGCATAAAGCGCGGCAAGACCGGGTGCGGTTACCCCATCGTCGTTAGAAATCAGAATACGCATGGGCTGTCCGTCTGCCCCACCGGCACCAGATCAACGAGCTCGCGCACCAATACGGTGGCGAAGCATCCGGCCGGGAGGACGAATTCCAGTTGCAGAATGTCAGGCTCGGGATAATGCCACGTCAACCCACCAATGGGCAGCCGCAGGATGCGACGTTCGTGGCTCATACCGGCGTTAATCAACCAATCACGCAAGTCCGCTTCGCGAGTGGCGATTGCCTGCTCCAGTTCATGGACAGCGCCAGTGGCCGGCGAGTCACCTTCGCCCCACTGCGGACCGGTCGGGTGCAGATCGAGAATCGCCAGACGCGGGTCACTGCACTCGGCCTCACCGGCCGGAAAGAAGCTGCGACTGTCGGTGAAGGCCAGCAGATCGCCAACCTGGGCACGCTGCCAGCTGCCATCGGCAACACGCGCCGCCAACACCTGATTAAACAGAAGACTGCGCGCCGTAGAGAGCAGACGCGAACGCACATTGCGCTGCTCCGGCAACGCTTTACGCGCCGCCCAGGCACGGGCATCGACCACGTTACCGCCGTCAAACCCAAAACGCTGGGCGCCGAAATAATTGGGAATACCTTGCTTGGCGATCAGTTGCAAACGCTCCTCGATCGCCGCTTTGTCGCCAGCGAATTGCGTCAGTCGCAACGTGAAGCCATTGGCCGAGTGAGCACCGCGCTGCAGCTTGCGTTTGTGCCGGCCGATCTTGAGGATCTTCAGCGTATCGTTTTCCGCCGCCGACAGATCAGGATCAGCCTTGCCCGGCAGCTGCACGCTGAACCACTGGCGAGTCAGCGCCTGACGATCCTTGAGGCCCGCGTAACTGACAGTGCGCAATGGCACGCCCGCCGCCTTGGCGATCCGCCGTGCTGCTTCTTCGGTATTCAGACCGCGCTTTTCCACCCAGATCCACAAGTGTTCGCCGTCGCCACTGAGGGGGATATTGAGGACTTCATCGACCTGAAAATCTTCCGCCGTGGCTTTCAATACTGCGGTGCCGAGGGCTTGGCCATAGGCCCGCGGGCCGAGCAATTGCAGTTCGTTCATGCGCGCAGCAACAAGGCGACGGAGTGCACGGCAATGCCTTCTTCGCGACCGACAAAGCCGAGCTTTTCGGTGGTGGTAGCTTTCACGTTCACTTGATCCAACTCAACTTGAAGATCCGCGGCAATCAGCGCGCGCATCGATTCGATATGCGGAGCCATTTTCGGCGCCTGGGCGACGATGGTGTTATCGACGTTGCCGACTTTCCAGCCCTTGGCATGGATCAGTGCGACGACATGACGCAACAGCACACGGCTGTCGGCGCCCTTGAATGTCGGGTCGGTGTCCGGGAAATGCTTGCCGATATCACCCAGCGCAGCGGCGCCGAGCAAGGCATCGCTCAAGGCGTGCAGCAGGACGTCACCGTCGGAGTGAGCGAGCAGCCCGAAGCCGTGTGCGATGCGCACGCCGCCCAGAGTAATGAAATCGCCTTCAGCGAAACGGTGCACATCATAGCCGTGGCCAATACGCATAAAAAAACGCCCCGATTTTTGTCAGGGCGTGATTCTACCTGCATTAGACGCCTAGGGCGCGCCCATGATGTTGCAAGTGGTCGTCGATAAAACTGGCGATGAAGAAATAGCTGTGGTCGTAGCCGGGTTGCAAGCGCAACGTCAGCGGATGACCGGCCAGTTTGGCAGCCTGCTGCAAGGCTTCAGGCTTGAGCTGGGTGGCCAGGAAATCGTCGCGATCACCTTGGTCGACCAACAACGGCAACTTCTCGTTCGCTTCGGCAATCAGGACGCAGGCATCCCACTCACGCCATTTCGATCGGTCTTCCCCCAGGTAGCGGGAAAAGGCCTTCTGCCCCCAGGGACAGTCCATCGGATTGTTGATCGGCGAGAACGCCGACACCGACTGATAACGCCCTGGATTACGCAACGCGCAGACCAGCGCGCCGTGGCCGCCCATGGAGTGACCGCTGATGCCACGCTTGTCCGACGCCGGGAAATGCGCTTCGACCAATGCGGGCAATTCCTGCACGACATAGTCATGCATCCGATAGTGCCGGGACCAGGGTTCCTGCGTGGCATTCAGATAAAACCCGGCGCCGAGACCGAAGTCCCAGGCGCCATCCGGATCACCCGGCACATCAGGGCCACGAGGGCTGGTGTCCGGTGCAACGATGATCAGCCCAAGCTCGGCGGCCATGCGCATGGCGCCGGCCTTTTGCATGAAGTTTTCGTCGGTGCAGGTCAGGCCGGACAACCAGTACAGCACCGGCAACTTGCCGCCCTGCTCCGCTTGCGGCGGCAGGTACACAGCAAACACCATGTCGCAGCCGAGCACATCGGAGCGGTGCCGATAGCGTTTGTGCCAGCCGCCGAAGCTTTTCTGGCAGGAGATATTTTCCAGGCTCATGACCGACCTCAGAAATGGATGACAGAACGGATGCTCTTGCCTTCATGCATCAGGTCGAACGCCTTGTTGATATCTTCCAGGCCCATGGTGTGGGTGATGAACGTATCCAGCGGGATTTCGCCGGTTTCAGCCATCTCGACATAGCTTGGCAACTCGGTACGGCCACGCACGCCACCGAACGCCGAACCGCGCCAGACGCGACCGGTCACCAGCTGGAATGGACGGGTGGAGATTTCCTGGCCGGCACCGGCAACACCGATGATCACCGACTCGCCCCAACCTTTGTGGCAACACTCAAGTGCAGCACGCATCAATTGGACGTTGCCGATGCACTCGAAGGAAAAGTCGACGCCGCCATCGGTCATGTCGACGATGACTTCCTGGATCGGACGATCGAAATCTTTCGGGTTCACACAATCGGTTGCACCCAACTGCTTGGCGATCTCGAATTTGGCCGGGTTGATGTCGATGGCGATGATCCGCGCAGCCTTGGCTTTGACGGCGCCGATCACGGCCGACAGGCCGATGCCGCCGAGGCCGAAAATGGCGACGGTATCACCTGGTTTTACCTTGGCGGTATTGAGGACTGCACCGATGCCGGTGGTGACACCGCAGCCCAGCAGGCAGACTTTTTCCAGTGGCGCTTCTTTGGGGATTTTGGCGACAGAGATTTCCGGAAGTACGGTGTACTCGGAGAACGTCGAGGTCCCCATGTAGTGGAAAATAGGTTGGCCCTTGTAGGAAAAGCGCGAAGTGCCATCCGGCATCAGGCCTTTGCCCTGCGTCGCGCGAATCGCCTGACACAAGTTGGTTTTGCCCGACAGACAGAATTTGCACTGGCGGCATTCCGGGGTGTACAGCGGGATCACATGATCGCCGACTGCGACGGAGGTCACACCCTCACCAATCGCCTCAACCACCGCGCCACCTTCGTGACCGAGGATCGAGGGGAAGATGCCTTCCGGGTCCGCGCCCGACAGCGTGTAGGCATCGGTATGGCAGACACCGGAGGCAACCACACGCAGCAGGACTTCACCGGCCTTGGGTATGGCGACATCGACTTCAACGATCTCGAGGGGTTTCTTGGCCTCGAAGGCAACGGCAGCGCGCGACTTGATCATGTGGATTCTCCAGTGAATAAAAACGAGACAGTGAGTGTAATACACCGCCACACGGTGAATAATCGGGACAAATGCAAAATATTATTGCCGTACAGGGATAATCCTAAATGTCGGAAAACCGCTGGGAAGGGATCGACGAGTTCGTCGCCGTGGCCGAGTGCAGTCAGTTCACGGCTGCCGCGGAACGCCTCGGGGTTTCGTCCTCCCACATCAGTCGACAAATTGTACGCCTCGAAGAGCGGCTTCAGACGCGACTGCTGTATCGCAGCACCCGCCGGGTCACGCTGACCGAAGCCGGGCAAACCTTTTTGCAACATTGCCAGCGCTTGCAGGATGGCCGCGAAGAAGCCTTGCGCGCAGTCGGCGATCTGACCAGTGAACCCAAAGGCATGCTGCGCATGACCTGCGCCGTGGCGTATGGCGAACGATTCATCGTGCCGCTGGTGACGCGATTCATGGGGTTGTATCCGCAACTGCGCATCGACATTGAACTGAGCAATCGTCAACTTGACCTGGTCCATGAAGGCCTGGACCTGGCAATCCGCCTCGGTCGCCTGCAAGACTCGCGGCTGGTGGCGACACGTCTGGCGCCACGGCGAATGTACCTGTGCGCATCGCCGTCCTACCTGGAACGGTATGGTCGCCCACACAGTCTGTCGGAACTCAGCCGCCACAACTGCCTCATCGGTAGCTCGGATATCTGGCAACTGGAACAGAACGGGCGGGAATTTTCCCAGCGGGTACAGGGAAACTGGCGCTGCAACAGTGGGCAAGCGGTGCTGGATGCCGCGTTACAGGGCGTTGGTTTATGTCAGTTGCCGGACTATTACGTGCTGGAGCATCTGAAAAACGGTGAATTGATTTCGCTGCTGGAAGCTCACCAACCACCGAACACCGCCGTGTGGGCGCTTTATCCACAGCAGCGGCATTTGTCGCCGAAGGTGCGCAAGTTGGTGGATTATTTGAAGGAGGGGTTGGCGTTAAGGCCGGAGTATCGAAGCTAGGCGTTCAGCGGCGTGCCAGCAAGAGATCGAGTGCCTGGACAGCAGGCTCACTCCTACAGTGGACGTAACCTTGTAGGAGTGAGCCTGCTCGCGATTGGGGATAACACTGAACCCGAGTCAATCAGTGACGATTGGACCAACGCTGGCGCAACCACTCGAGGTCTTCGGGGCGAGTTACTTTGAGGTTGTCGGACCGGCCTTCGATCAGGCGCGGCGCCAGACCCGCCCACTCCATGGCCGAAGCTTCGTCAGTGATGACCGCATCGGCCACCAGACTGTCGGCCAACGCCCGATGCAATGCACCAAGGCGAAACATCTGCGGCGTATAGGCTTGCCAGATCACACTGCGATCCACGGTTTCGACCACACGACCGTGTTTGTCTACCCGTTTGAGGGTATCGCGTGCCGGAACCGCCAGCAGTCCACCGACCGGATCCTCGGCGAGTTCACCCAGCAACTTGTCCAGATCATCACGGCTCAGATTTGGCCGCGCGGCATCGTGAACAAGCACCCAATCCTCATCGTCAGCACCTTGCGCATGCAAATGCAGCAACGCATTGAGTACCGACGCGGAACGCTCGGAACCCCCTTCAACCCGCTGAATTCGCGGATCGCTGGCACACGCCAGGTTCGGCCAATAAGGATCATCAACAGCAAGACTGACCACCAACCCTTTCAGGCAAGGATGATCAAGGAAACAGCCGAGGCTGTGTTCGAGAATAGTGCGCCCGCCCAGTTGCAAGTATTGCTTGGGACGGTCCGCGGCCATACGGGCACCGACGCCCGCGGCAGGAATTACAGCCCAGAAGGCCGGTAACGAGGGGTTCATTGAGCCAACTGGTAAAGGGTTTCACCGTCCTTGACCATGCCCAACTCATGACGAGCCCGCTCTTCAACGGTCTCCATGCCCTTTTTCAGTTCACTGACTTCAGCGTCCATCACCCGATTGCGCTCAAGCAGCCCCTCGTTCTCAGCGTGCTGATCTGCGATCTGCTGAGTCAGTTCGGCCACTTGCGCCAGACTGCCATTACCCACCCACAGGCGGTATTGCAGGCCAGCCAGCAGCAGGAGCAAGACGAGGAACAACCAATTGGGACTGCGCATCGAATATCAGGTATCCAGTGAAAAAAGACAGCCATGCCAAAACTTTGAAGCTTCTGATAGCACGAAGCCTGGAAGAACCAGGCTTGTGCTTATAAGGCATCAGATTAGTGGCAAATCCATCGCTGTAGCGATTTTTCCGACACAATCCGGTGTCTTTTTACCTGTTAACAATTAACCGCGGAATTCGCTGCGACCGTTGTACTTGGCTTTGCCATTCAACTGCTCTTCGATACGCAGCAGTTGGTTGTACTTGGAAACGCGGTCGGAACGGCACAGGGAACCGGTCTTGATCTGGCCAGCCGAGGTGCCCACAGCCAGGTCGGCAATGGTCGAATCTTCGGTTTCGCCGGAGCGGTGCGAGATCACGGCGGTGTAACCAGCGGCCTTGGCCATCTGGATGGCTTCCAGGGTTTCGGTCAGGGTGCCGATCTGGTTGAACTTGATCAGGATCGAGTTGGCGATCTTTTTATCGATGCCTTCTTTCAGGATCTTGGTGTTGGTCACGAACAGGTCGTCGCCTACCAGTTGGACTTTCTCGCCGATCTTGTCGGTGAGGATTTTCCAGCCAGCCCAGTCGGACTCGTCCAGACCGTCTTCGATCGAGATGATCGGGTAACGCTCGGTCAGGCCTTTCAGGTAGTCAGCGAAACCTTCAGCGGTGAACACCTGGCCTTCGCCGGACAGGTTGTATTTACCGTCTTCGTAGAATTCGCTGGCAGCGCAGTCCAGTGCCAGGGTCACGTCGGTGCCCAGCTTGTAACCGGCGTTGGCCACGGCTTCGGAGATCACTTTCAAAGCGTCTTCGTTGGAAGCCAGGTTCGGTGCGAAACCACCTTCGTCACCCACAGCAGTGCTCAGGCCACGGGCCTTCAGAACAGCTTTCAGGTGATGGAAAATCTCGGTGCCCATGCGCAGACCTTCCGAGAAAGACTTGGCGCCTACCGGCTGAACCATGAATTCCTGGATGTCGACGTTGTTATCGGCGTGCTCGCCACCGTTGATGATGTTCATCATCGGAACCGGCATCGAGTAAACACCCGGGGTGCCGTTCAGGTTGGCGATGTGAGCGTACAGCGGCAGGTCCTGATCCTGTGCGGCTGCCTTGGCGGCTGCCAGGGAAACGGCGAGGATTGCGTTGGCGCCCAGGGAACCTTTGTTTTCAGTGCCGTCAAGCTTGATCATCGCGTGATCCAGCGCTTTCTGGTCGCTTGGATCTGCGCCTTTCAACAGGTCGCGGATCGGACCGTTGATGTTGGCGACGGCTTTGAGAACGCCTTTGCCCAGGTAACGGCTCTTGTCGCCATCACGCAGCTCGAGCGCTTCACGCGAGCCAGTGGAAGCACCGGACGGCGCGCAAGCACTGCCGATGATGCCGTTATCGAGAAGCACATCCGCTTCCACGGTGGGGTTGCCACGGGAGTCGAGAACTTCACGACCTTTGATGTCGACGATTTTTGCCATTGTTGTAAACACTCCAAAGTTGACGAAAACGACGCAGCTGAAGGAAATCTTGTATCGCCGGCAAGTGACGTGCAGCGGGCAGACTTGCGGACGATAAGGCCCAGGCCCGAGGGCCTGAGCATTAATTCGTGCGGTACTTTACCGGAGAAATGAGGATTACGCGGTTTCTACCGTCGGAAAACTCTTCACCAGTTCGTCCAAAGCTTTGAGCTGGGCCAGGAATGGCTCCAGTTTGTCCAGACGCAAGGCGCAAGGGCCGTCGCATTTGGCGTTGTCCGGGTCCGGGTGCGCCTCAAGGAACAGGCCGGCCAACGACTGGCTCATGCCAGCTTTGGCCAGATCGAGGACCTGAGCGCGGCGACCACCAGCGGAATCGGAGCGACCGCCGGGCATTTGCAGCGCGTGGGTCACGTCGAAGAACACCGGGTATTCGAACTGCTTCATGATGCCGAAGCCGAGCATGTCGACGACCAGGTTGTTGTAACCGAAGCTCGATCCGCGTTCGCAGAGGATCAACTGATCGTTACCCGCTTCCACGCATTTGCTCAGGATGTGTTTCATTTCCTGAGGCGCGAGGAACTGGGCTTTCTTGATGTTGATTACCGCACCGGTCTTGGCCATCGCGACCACAAGGTCGGTCTGGCGCGACAAGAAGGCCGGCAACTGGATGATATCGCAGACTTCAGCGACGACCGCGGCCTGATCAGGCTCGTGGACGTCGGTGATGATCGGCACGCCGAACGCTTGCTTGATGTCCTGGAAAATCCGCATGCCCTCTTCCAGGCCGGGGCCACGGTAAGAGGTCACGGAGGAACGGTTGGCCTTGTCGAAACTGGCCTTGAACACATAAGGGATACCGAGTTTCTCGGTGACCTTTACGTATTCTTCGCAGACCTGCATCGCCATGTCGCGGCTTTCCAGCACGTTCATGCCACCGAAAAGCACCATTGGCTTGTCGTTGGCAATCTCGATATCGCCTACACGGATGATCTTCTGCGCCATAGAAATTACGCCTTCTTCTGGTGTTGAACCAATGCTGCTTTAACGAAACCGCTGAACAACGGGTGACCGTCGCGTGGTGTCGAGGTGAATTCAGGGTGGAACTGGCAAGCGACGAACCATGGATGATCCGGGGCTTCAACCACTTCTACCAGGGCGCCATCACCGGAGCGACCGGTGATTTTCAGACCGGCTTCCATGATTTGCGGCAGCAGGTTGTTGTTCACTTCGTAGCGGTGACGGTGACGCTCGACGATCACGTCCTTGGCGTAGCAATCGTGCACCAGGGAACCAGATTCCAGCAGGCAATCCTGAGCGCCAAGGCGCATGGTGCCGCCCAGATCGGACGTTTCGGTACGGGTTTCGACGGCGCCGGTGGCATCTTCCCACTCGGTGATCAGCCCCACGACCGGATGACCGCTGGCACGATCGAACTCGGTGGAGTTGGCGTCTTTCCAGCCCAGCACGTTACGAGCGAACTCGATCACGGCCACTTGCATGCCCAGGCAGATGCCCAGGTACGGAACCTTGTTTTCACGAGCGTATTGAACGGCAGTGATCTTGCCTTCCACGCCACGCAGACCGAAGCCGCCTGGAACCAGAATCGCGTCGACACCTTCCAGCAGCGCAGTGCCCTGGTTTTCGATGTCTTCGGAATCGATGTAGCGCAGGTTGACCTTGGTGCGGTTGCTGATGCCGGCATGACTCATCGCTTCGATCAGCGACTTGTAGGCGTCCAGCAGCTCCATGTACTTGCCGACCATCGCGATGGTGACTTCATGCTCAGGGTTGAGCTTGGCGTCGACCACGGCTTCCCACTCGGACAGATCGGCGCCGCCACATTGCAGGCCGAAACGCTCGACAACGAAATCATCCAGGCCCTGGGAGTGCAGAATGCCCGGGATCTTGTAGATGGTGTCGGCGTCTTCCAGCGCAATCACCGCACGTTCTTCAACGTTGGTGAACTGCGCGATCTTGCGACGCGAGGAGATGTCGATCGGGTGATCGGAGCGGCAGACCAGCACGTCTGGCTGCAGGCCGATGGAACGCAGTTCCTTGACCGAGTGCTGGGTTGGCTTGGTTTTGGTTTCGCCGGCAGTGGCGATGTACGGCACCAGTGTCAGGTGCATCAGCATCGCGCGCTTGGCGCCGACTTCGAAACGCAATTGACGGATCGCTTCGAGGAACGGCTGGGACTCGATGTCACCCACGGTGCCACCGATCTCGACCATAGCCACGTCGGCATCGCCGGCGCCCTTGATGATCCGGCGTTTGATTTCGTCGGTGATGTGCGGGATCACCTGAATGGTGGCGCCCAGGTAATCACCACGGCGCTCTTTGCGCAGGACGTGTTCGTAGACACGGCCGGTGGTGAAGTTGTTGTTCTGGGTCATGGTCGTGCGGATGAACCGCTCGTAGTGGCCCAGGTCCAGGTCGGTCTCGGCGCCGTCGTGGGTGACGAACACTTCACCGTGCTGGAACGGGCTCATGGTGCCCGGGTCAACGTTGATGTACGGGTCCAGCTTCAGCATGGTGACCTTAAGTCCCCGCGCCTCCAGGATGGCCGCCAATGAAGCCGATGCGATGCCTTTCCCCAATGAAGAAACAACACCGCCCGTGACGAATATGTAGCGCGTCATGAAAAACCCTAGAAGTCTGCGTTAAAGCGGTCCGAGCCGCCGGGGAAAGCGAAGGAAGGCCGAAGCCCCCGATCACCTGCATTAATCACAGTGCACCTTTCAAAAAAACCGCCGCGTTGGGACAGACCGGAAGATGAAACACCGGTACGTTGCTCGCTACACATTTTTTGGAATCGCCCAGCAAAGACTGCTTGGTAATCGGCAACTCCTGCAATTCATGCGAATCCACAGAAGTTGTATCAAGAAGGGAGCGTAGTCTACCGGAAAGCCCCTTTCAGCTCAAACCTTGATCTTCGGTCGGTGGCTGCCAATGCAAATTCCAACGGTCCTTTGCGCTGCCATCCAAGCCCCGCAGGTTGGCCACCGCCAGCAATTGCTCGTCTCGGTAGAGCAGCGGCAATCTGCCACGGGCGAACGCCGGCACACCACGTTCATTGAGCAAACGCTTTAGATCGCGATGGCCGCGACCGGGCAGATTCATCACCTCACCTCCCTCACGATAGCGGATATGCAGCAGGCCATCGGGGATTTGACCGGTGAGTGTGAGCACGCCGTTGTCCGGCAACACCAGCGATAGCGAGGGGTCGGGCCAGTTTCCGACGGCGGGCGACGGGCGCAACCAACTGCCGGACAACCACCAGATACGCCCACCTGCCCGATGCAGTTCGCCATCCGCCAGCTGCCAGATCGGGCAGGCATCGCTGGTGGCATCACGCAAACTCTCCCAACCCGACCAATGGTCACTGTCCGGCAGTCGCGTCAGCGGTTCGAGCCAATGACTTAACGCATTACGCTGACGAGCAGCGGACAGCGTTTCCAATGCCACCAGCTCCAGGGATGGCAATCCCAGCCAATCAAAATCATTGGCAGTGCTGGCGCCAGCCAGGTCGATTTGTGCAAGCTCATCGAGCAATCCCTGCGCTTCACTCAGGTGCGCAGCGCAGCGGGCCATGGTCGTTACCGCTTGTGGCCAGCGCTGAGTCAATACCGGGAATACTTGATGGCGCAGGTAGTTTCGCGAGAATTGCCGATCCTGGTTCGATGGGTCTTCGATCCAGCTCAGCCGATGCTCCGCCGCATAGGCTTCAAGTTCAGCCCGCGTGATGTCGAGCAATGGCCGAAGCAGCTGACCTTTACCGAGCGGGCGCTGGCGAGGCATCCCCGACAACCCCTTCACCCCTGCCCCGCGCAACATCCGAAACAACAGGGTTTCTGCCTGATCGTCACGGTGCTGGGCGGTCATCAACACTTCATTGGCCTGAGTCGCCTCGATGAACGCGGCATATCGCGCATCCCGGGCTGCACGCTCAAGACTGGCGCCGGGCTGAATCTGCGCGCGAACAACCTGCAGCGGCACACCTAGCGCATCACAGACCGACTGACAATGATCCGGCCACGCATCAGCCACAGCCTGAAGGCCGTGATGGACGTGGATGGCGTTTAGCGCCGGCAGGGATTGGGTTTTGGCGAGATCGGCGAGCAGGTGCAGCAGGACTGTGGAGTCGAGGCCGCCGGAGAAGGCGATGCGCCAGGCCCTAGCGTTTAGCCAGGGTTTCAGACTCCGGAGTAGCCTGGCTGACAGATCAATCTTGGGCTGACTCATATCAATCACTTCATGCAAATCAAATGTGGGAGCGAGCCTGCTCGCGATGAGGGCTTAACATTCAACAAATCTGCTGACTGTTATACCGCCATCGCGAGCAGGCTCGCTCCCACATGGGTAAAGCGAGGTCAGATCAGAGACCGTAGCTCATCAGACGCTCGTAACGGCGAGCCAACAGCGCTTCGTTATCGAACTTCTTCAACATCGCCAGCTGCGAGCTCAGCTCGGCACGGATTGATGCAGCCGCAGCAGCCGGATTACGGTGCGCGCCGCCCAAAGGCTCGCTGATTACTTTATCCACAATACCCAGGCCTTTCAGGCGCTCGGCAGTGATGCCCATGGCTTCGGCAGCGTCCGGCGCTTTCTCGGCGGTCTTCCACAGAATCGAGGCGCAACCTTCCGGCGAAATCACCGCGTAGGTCGAGTACTGCAACATGTTCAGTTGATCGCATACGCCGATCGCCAGAGCACCGCCGGAACCACCTTCACCGATCACGGTGGCGATGATTGGGGTTTTCAGGCGTGCCATGACGCGCAGGTTCCAGGCAATCGCTTCGCTCTGGTTGCGCTCTTCAGCGTCGATACCAGGGTAAGCGCCCGGGGTGTCGATGAAGGTCAGGATCGGCATTTTGAAACGCTCGGCCATTTCCATCAGGCGGCAAGCCTTGCGGTAGCCCTCCGGACGCGGCATGCCAAAGTTGCGACGAACTTTCTCGCGTACTTCGCGGCCTTTCTGGTGACCGATGATCATCACCGGCTGATCGTCCAGACGCGCAATGCCGCCGACGATCGCAGCGTCGTCGGAGAAGTGACGGTCGCCGTGCAGTTCATCGAACTCGGTGAAGATGTGTTCGATGTAGTCCAGGGTATATGGACGTTTCGGGTGACGCGCCAGACGCGCGATCTGCCAGCTGGTCAGCTTGCCGAAGATGTCTTCGGTCAACGTGCTGCTTTTGTCCTGCAGGCGGGAGATCTCATCGCCGATATTCAGCGAATTGTCATTACCGACCAAGCGCAACTCTTCGATCTTGGCTTGCAGGTCGGCGATCGGCTGTTCGAAATCAAGAAAATTCGGGTTCATAGGCGTCCGTCTTGGGTCGACATCCAAGAGAGCTTGGGCCGGCCGGTTGTCTATTCGCGCCCTACCTTAAGGGACAGGCGCGTTCAGGTCGAGATTAAAAATTCTGGTCGAGATCGGGACCTACAGATAGCCCCCGACCGTCAACGGTATTGGAGGAAGACGTTGTCTCGCCCGAACTGGTCACGCAGGGCTTGAATCAAGGCATCCGCCGGGTCAATTCGCCAGGTCTCGCCGAACTGCAGCAAGGCCTTCGCATCGGGACTGGTGTATTCCATAGTGATCGGGCACGCGCCACGGTGACGCTTGAACAACTCACCGAGCCAGCGTAGCTGATCGCCTTTCAAATCCTGGGTTTGCAACTTCAAGCGCAGGCTTTCGGCCAGGTTGGTGCGCGCATCTTCCATGCTCATCACCCGCTTGACCCGCAACCGCAGCCCGCCGGAGAAATCGTCGTTACTGACTTCGCCTTCGACCACCACCATCGCGTCGGTCTGCAACAGCGACTGCGCCGAATGGAATGCTTCGGCGAACAGCGACGCTTCGATCCGACCCGAGCGGTCGTCGAGGGTGATGAAACCCATCTTGTCGCCCTTTTTGTTCTTCATCACGCGCAAGGCGATGATCATGCCCGCGACGGTCTGGGTATCACGGGCCGGTTTCAGGTCGATGATGCGTTGACGGGCGAAACGGCGGATCTCACCTTCGTATTCGTCGATCGGGTGACCGGTCAGGTACAGGCCCAGGGTGTCTTTCTCCCCTTTCAGGCGTTCCTTGAGGGTCAACTCCTTGGCCTTGCGGTGATTGGCGTAGACGTCGGCATCTTCTTCGACGAACAGACCGCCAAACAGGTCGACATGACCGCTATCGTGGGTACGCGCGGTTTGTTCGGCGGCCTTGATCGCCCCTTCCATGGCGTTCAGCAAGACCGCTCGGTTGCGGTCGATATTGGCCTGATAGGCTTTCTGCTCGTCATGGAAGTAAGGCCCCAGACGATCCAGCGCACCGCTGCGGATCAATCCGTCCAGGGTGCGCTTGTTGATACGTTTGAGATCGACACGGGCGCAGAAATCGAACAGATCCTTGAACGGACCTTCCTGACGCGCCTCGGTGATGGCTTCCACCGGACCTTCGCCCACACCCTT
Source organism: Pseudomonas sp. BT76 TE3572 (assembly GCF_050435365.1). Classification (NCBI taxonomy): domain Bacteria; kingdom Pseudomonadati; phylum Pseudomonadota; class Gammaproteobacteria; order Pseudomonadales; family Pseudomonadaceae; genus Pseudomonas; species Pseudomonas sp. BT76 TE3572. The sequence goes on along the minus strand of NZ_JBNDKE010000001.1, from coordinate 5,832,476 downwards.
GATCGCGCCGAGGCCGTAAATAATCCGGCCTTCGTCATTCACCGTGAACTTGAACTCCGAAGTATTCACATCCGGCGCGTCGAGACGCAGCTTCATGGTGCGAATTTCTTCGATCAAGGTCACGACCTTGTCGGTGTTGTGCATATCCGCCGACAGTACCGCGGCCATGAATGGCGCCGGGTAGTGCGTTTTCAGCCACGCGGTCTGGTATGACACCAGGCCGTAAGCGGCGGAGTGGGATTTGTTGAAGCCGTAACCGGCGAATTTCTCTACCAGGTCGAAAATGTTACCGGCCAGGTCAGCGTCGATATTGTTGGTCTTGCAACCGTCAATGAAACCGCCGCGCTGCTTGGCCATTTCTTCGGGTTTTTTCTTACCCATGGCTCGACGCAGCATGTCCGCACCGCCGAGGGTGTAACCGGCCATGACCTGAGCAATCTGCATCACCTGTTCCTGATACAGGATGATGCCGTAAGTCGGTGCCAGAACCGGCTTGAGGCCTTCGTACTGGTAGTCCGAGTGCGGGTACGCGAGTTCAGCGCGACCATGCTTACGGTTGATAAAGTCGTCCACCATGCCCGATTGCAACGGGCCCGGACGGAACAGGGCCACCAATGCGATCAAGTCTTCCAGGCAGTCGGGCTTGAGCTTTTTGATCAGCTCTTTCATGCCGCGCGACTCAAGCTGGAACACCGCAGTCGTTTCAGCTTTTTGCAGCAACTGGTAAGTCGGCTTGTCATCCAGCGGGATGAACGCGATATCCAGCGGCGGCTCATCAACCTTGGCGCGATCACGGTTGATGGTTTTCAGCGCCCAGTCGATGACCGTCAGGGTCCGCAGACCGAGGAAGTCGAACTTCACCAGGCCAGCGGCTTCAACGTCGTCCTTGTCAAACTGGGTGACCAGGCCATCACCGGCCTCATCGCAATAAATTGGCGAGAAGTCAGTCAGTTTGGTCGGGGCAATAACAACACCACCGGCGTGCTTACCGACGTTACGCACAACGCCTTCCAGCTTGCGGGCCATTTCCCAGATTTCCGCGGCCTCTTCATCGACCTTGATGAAGTCACGGAGGATTTCTTCCTGCTCGTAGGCCTTTTCCAGGGTCATGCCGACTTCGAACGGAATCATCTTCGACAGACGATCCGCCAAACCGTAGGACTTGCCCTGCACCCGCGCCACGTCACGGACCACAGCCTTGGCCGCCATGGAACCGAATGTGATGATCTGGCTTACCGCGTTGCGGCCGTATTTCTCGGCCACATAGTCGATTACACGGTCACGACCGTCCATGCAGAAGTCGACGTCGAAGTCGGGCATGGAGACCCGTTCCGGGTTAAGGAAACGTTCGAACAGCAGGTCATATTCCAGCGGGTCGAGGTCGGTGATCTTCTGCACGTAGGCCACCAGCGACCCGGCACCCGACCCCCGGCCTGGACCTACCGGTACGCCATTGCTCTTGGCCCACTGGATAAAGTCCATAACGATCAGGAAGTAACCGGGGAAACCCATCTGGATGATGATATCCAGCTCGAAATTCAGCCGGTCGACGTAGACCTGACGTTTGGCTTCGTAGTCTTCGGTGGTGTCCTTGGGCAGCAGAACGCTGAGGCGATCTTCCAGACCATCGAAGGAAACCTTGCGGAAATACTCGTCGATGGTCATGCCATCGGGGATCGGGAAGTTGGGCAGGAAGTGAGTGCCCAGCTTCACTTCAATGTTGCAGCGCTTGGCAATCTCGACGGTGTTTTCCAGCGCTTCGGGAATGTCGCTGAACAACTCGGACATTTCCTCGGCGCTTTTGAGGTATTGCTGATCGCTGTAATTCTTCGAACGCCGCGGATCGTCGAGGGCACGGCCCTCACCGATGCAAACGCGGGTTTCGTGAGCGGCGAAGTCTTCCTGCTTGATGAAGCGCACGTCGTTGGTCGCGACCAGCGGTGCACCGATTTTTTCAGCGAGGGCCACCGCGCCGTGCAACTGTTCTTCGTCGTTGGGGCGGTTGGTGCGCTGGATTTCCAGGTAGAAGCGATCCGGGAACACGGCCATCCACTCGCGGGCCAGGTTTTCCGCTTCGGCCGGGTTGCCGCTGAGCATCGCCAGACCGATCTCACCTTCTTTTGCCGCCGACAGCATGATCAAGCCTTCGCTGGCTTCGGCCACCCACTCGCGCTCGATGATGACCGAGCCATTGCGCTGGCCGTCGATGAAGCCGCGGGAGATCAGTTCGGTGAGGTTGCGATAACCCACGGCGTTCATCGCCAGCAGGCTGATCCGGCTCAGAGCGTTATCCGGATCCTTGTTCGACAGCCACAGGTCGGCGCCACAGATCGGCTTGATCCCGGCGCCCATGGCGGCTCTATAGAATTTGACCAGGGAACACATGTTGTTCTGGTCGGTGACCGCTACGGCAGGCATATTCATGCCGACCAGGGTCTTGACCAGCGGTTTGATCCGCACCAGACCGTCGACCAGGGAATACTCAGTGTGCAGGCGTAGATGAACGAATGAAGCCGGCATAGTGATCCTGTCTAGAAACTAGAAACGTGAAGACAACAAGGCCCGGATTGTACCGGGCCTTGGCAAAAACATCAGCCTTGCGACTAACTCTCGATCAGGTTTTCCCGCGCCTCGTACGCCAGGCGTACCGGGGCGAACGAGCGGCGGTGAATCGGCGTTGGCCCCAAGCGGGCCAGCGCCTCCAGATGAACGGGCGTCGGGTAACCTTTGTGGCCACCGATGCCGTACCCCGGGTAAATCAATTCGAACGCTGCCATCTCGCGGTCGCGGCTGACCTTGGCCAGAATCGACGCTGCTGCAATGGCCGGTACCTTGCCGTCGCCCTGCACCACCGCTTCGGCACGCATCGACAGCTTCGGGCAACGATTGCCATCGATCATCGCCAGTTTCGGCGTAATGTGCAGGCCTTCGACGGCGCGCTGCATGGCCAGCATGGTGGCGTGGAGAATGTTCAGCTCGTCGATTTCTTCGACTTCGGCCCGAGCGATGCACCAGCTCAGGGCTTTTTCGCAGATCTCGTCGTAGAGCTTTTCGCGGCGGGCTTCGGTGAGCTTCTTCGAGTCGTTCAGGCCCAGGATCGGACGGCTCGGATCAAGGATCACGGCAGCCGTTACCACTGCGCCACAAAGCGGGCCGCGACCGACTTCGTCAACACCGGCAACCAAATCTTCGACTTCAGCGACCAAGGTGAAATCCAGCCCCATTTGCATGCTTGTTTTACTCATTGTACTTGGCCGATCAGGTTCAGCACTGCATCTGCAGCCTGGTTGGAGGCATCCAGACGAAGGGTCCGGTGGATTTCATCGAAGCCGCGGGTCTGTTCTTCACCGCCTTCGATCAGTGGCGACAGCGTCTGGGCCAAGGCTTCAACGGTCGCATCGTCCTGTAACAACTCGGGCACCAACAGGCGCTGGGCCAGCAGGTTCGGCAACGAGATGTAGGGGCTTTTCACCATGCGCTTGAGAATCCAGAACGTCAGCGGCGCCAAGCGGTACGCGACCACCATCGGCCGTTTGTACAACAACGCTTCAAGCGTCGCCGTTCCGGAGGCAATCAGTACAGCGTCACAGGCTGCCAGGGCCAGATGGGATTTACCGTTGAGCAATGTCAGCGGCAGATCCCGGCCCGCCAGCAGCTCTTCAAGTTGCTTGCGGCGCTCGGGGCCGGCGCAAGGCATGACGAACCGCACACCAGGGCGCAGGGCTCGCAGACGCTGGGCCGTATCGAGGAACAACGCACCGAGACGGCCAACTTCGCCACCGCGACTGCCGGGCATCAGAGCAACCAGCGGCCCGTCGGGCAAGCCGAGTTCAGCCCGCGCGGCGGCACGATCGGCCTCCAGCGGGATGGCGTCAGCCAGGGAATGTCCAACAAACCGCACCGGCACGCCCTTCTCTTCATAGAATTTCGCTTCGAACGGGAACAGCGTCAGCATCAGATCGCAGCCTTCGCGAATCTTAAGCACCCGTTTCTGCCGCCACGCCCAAACCGACGGGCTAACGTAATGCACGGTCTTGATCCCGGCCTGACGCAGCTTGAGTTCGATATTGAGGTTGAAGTCCGGGGCATCGATACCGATGAACACGTCCGGCTTCTCGGCGATCAGGTCGGCAACCAGCTTCTTGCGGCGTGCCAGCAACTCGCGCAAGCGGCCCAGCACTTCCACCAGGCCCATGACCGAAAGACGCTCCATCGGGAAATACGAGGTCAGGCCTTCGGCCTGCATCAGCGGACCGCCGACACCGATGAACTCGACTGCCGGGTGCTGAGCCTTGAGTGCGCGCATGAGACCCGCGCCAAGAATGTCGCCGGAAGCCTCACCCGCTACCAGCGCAATACGCAGATTAGCCATGATTAACGAGTGATGCCGCGGGTCGAAGACTGGATGGAGTCACGAAATACCGCGACTTCCGGGAACTGATCCGAAGGCTCGGCCAGTTCGGCGAGCGCTTGTTCGACCGTAAGGCCCTGGCGATAAACCACCTTGTAGGCACGACGCAGCGCGTGGATCGCATCTTCGCTGAAACCGCGACGACGCATGCCTTCGAAGTTCATGCTGCGAGCTTCGGCCGGGTTGCCGAACACCGTGACGTACGCCGGGACGTCCTTGCCGATGGCGGTGCCCATACCGGAAAAGCTGTGGGCGCCGATATGGCAATACTGGTGAACCAGGGTAAAACCGGACAGGATTGCCCAGTCTTCAACGTGCACATGGCCCGCCAACGCGGTGTTATTGACCAGGATGCAGTGGTTGCCGATGACGCTGTCGTGGCCGATGTGGGCATAGGCCATGATCAGATTGTGATCGCCCAGGGTTGTTTCGGAACGGTCCTGAACGGTCCCACGGTGAATCGTCACGCCTTCACGGATGACGTTGTGGTCACCAATGACCAGACGGGTTTCTTCACCCTTGTATTTCAGATCGGGCGTGTCCTCGCCTACCGAAGAAAACTGGTAGATGCGGTTGTGCTTTCCGATTCGGGTCGGGCCTTTGAGAATCACATGCGGCCCGATCACTGTTCCCTCGCCGATTTCCACACCTGCACCGATGATCGACCAAGGGCCGACCTCGACGCCGTCGGCCAGGATAGCCGTCGGATCGATGATTGCGCGAGGGTCAATCAAACTCATAGTTTGCGTTCCGCGCAGATGATTTCAGCAGAGCAGACTGGCTTGCCATCGACCGAAGCCTGGCACTCGAACTTCCAGATTTGGCGCTTGCAGCTGATAAAGCGGGCTTCGAGGATCAACTGATCGCCTGGGGTGACGGGCTGGCGAAAACGCAGCTTGTCGGAGCCGACGAAGTAGTAGAGCGTGCCGTCGGCAGGCTTCACGTCGAGCATTTTGAAGCCAAGGATACCGGCAGCCTGAGCCATCGCTTCGATGATCAATACACCCGGCATGATTGGATGCGCGGGGAAGTGACCATTGAAGAAGGGTTCGTTGATGCTGACATTCTTGTAGGCGCGAATGCGCTTGCCTTCCACATCCAGTTCCACGACTCGGTCCACCAGCAGGAACGGGTAACGGTGGGGCAGGTATTCGCGAATCTCGTTGATGTCCATCATTTCGGGGGGAAGCCTATGTAAAGATTGGGAGGCGCGACTGACGCGCACCCCTCTAGCAAATCAAGGAGGCAGTCTAGCGGCTGTGCACACTTGATATGGAAATGGTATCAGCCATCTGATGAAGCATTACCGTCAGGGGTCACTTCCCCTACACGCTTTTCCAGCTGTCGCAAACGCCGCGCGATGTCATCGAGCTGACGGATACGGGCCGCGCTTTTGCGCCATTCGGCTGCCGGTTGCATGGCTGTACCGGAAGAATAGGAACCCTTTTCGGTAATCGAATGGGTCACCATGGTCATCCCGGTGATAAAAACGTTGTCGCAAATTTCGATATGCCCCACCAGCCCTACGCCACCGGCGAGCATGCAATGCTTGCCGATTTTGGTGCTGCCGGAGATCCCCACGCACGCGGCCATGGCGGTGTGATCACCGATCTGGACGTTGTGGGCGATCTGAATCTGGTTGTCGAGTTTCACCCCGTTACCCAGCACGGTATCGGCCAGTGCACCGCGATCGATAGCGGTATTCACGCCAATTTCCACGTCGTCACCGACCAGGACACCACCGATCTGAGCGATCTTCTGCCAGACACCTTTCTCGTTGGCAAAACCGAAACCTTCGCCACCGAGCACGGCACCCGATTGAATCACCACCCGTTTACCGATGCGAACATCGTGGTACAGCGTGACTCGCGGGGCCAGCCAGCCGCCCTCGCCAATCTCGCAGCGGGCACCGATGAAGCAGTGCGCGCCAACGGTCACGCCCGCAGCAATACGCGCGCAGCTTTCGATCACCGCAAAAGCACCAATGCTCGCCGCTGGATCGACCACCGCGTCCGCTGCTACAACGGCTGTCGGATGAACACCGACAGCAGCCTTTGGCTTGGGATCGAACAGATGGGAAATCCGCGCGTAGGCCAGATACGGATCAGGCACGACCAGCGCATTACCGGCAAAACCTTCAGCGTCAGCGGCCTTCAGCAACAGGGCTGCGGCCCGGCTGTCCGCCAGGTATTTACGGTATTGAGGGTTTGCGAGAAAGCTCAACTGAGCTGGGCCAGCCTCTTGCAAAGTGGCTAGCCCAGTAATTTCTTTCTCCGGGTCGCCACGCAGTGTGGCGCCGAGGAACTCGGCCAATCGGCCGAGCTTTATAGTCGCTGTCATGGTTACTTCAGCTGATTCATGCGCTCGATAACCTGGCGAGTGATGTCGTACTGAGGCTTGACATCAATCACTGCGCCACGCTCGAAGACCAGGTCAAAAGCACCTTTCTTGATGACTTCTTCCACAGCGCTGTCCAGTTTCGGCTTGAGCTGCTTCAGCATTTCACGGTCAGCAACGGCTTTGGCTTCGTTCAATTCCTTGGACTGGAACTGGAAGTCACGGGCCTTTTGCTTGAACTCGAGTTCCAGGCGTTCACGCTCGCCTTGCTGCATCTTGTCGCCGCCAGCCATCAGACGGTCCTGGATACCTTTGGCACTGCTTTCCAGAGTCTTGAGCTTGCTCAGCTGTGGGCCGAACTTCTTCTCGGCATCCACGGCGTACTTCTTGGCCGCATCGGATTCCAGCAGCGCCATCTGATAGTTCAGAACGGCGATTTTCATGTCGGCAAAAGCCGGACCTGCAACCAGTACGGTCGCCAGGAGAACCAATTGAGTCAACTTACGCACGATGCACTCCTACAAAATCCATTGTCGTTATCTTGGGTCAGACGCTTAGAACGTCTGGCCGAGGGAGAATTGGAACACTTGAGTCTCAGCGTTATCCGGTTTCTTGACCGGCATGGCCAACGCGAAGCTCAGAGGACCCAGTGCGGTAACCCAGGTCACGCCGACGCCGACGGAGCTGGCCATGTTGCTCAGGCTGATGTCGTTACATTCTGTTTGAGCGGTTGAACCGACATTTGCGTTCGTCGTTTTATCGCACTTGGAGTCGAATACGTTACCCACATCCCAGAATACCGAAGTACGCAGGGAACGCTGATCCTTGACGAATGGCAGCGGGAACAGAACCTCGACACCACCCTGGATCAAAACGTTACCACCGAACGGCAGCGGATCCTGGTCCGGGTCGGCGAGCGTGCCGGTGTTACCCGTCACCGCAGCGCCACGACTTGGAGTACTGCGAGGACCGAGGGTGCTGTCCTTGAAGCCACGAACCGAGTTGAAACCACCAGCATAGTAGTTTTCATAGAACGGCAAGCCATCGGTAGAACCATAACCATCGCCATAGCCCAGTTCAGTGTGCAGGCGCATGGTGTAGTTTTCAGACAATGGCTGGAACAACTGGCCACGGTAATCAAGTTTGAAGAACGACAGGTCGCTGCCAGGCGTGGTGGTTTCCAGTGTCAGGCTTTGGGAATGACCACGGGTCGCCAATACACCTTTGTTCAGTGTGGATTCGGACCAGCCGGCCGAAGCCTTGAAGTTCAGATAGCTGTCGCCTTCCTTGTTAACGAAGTCGAAGATCTCGTCAACGGTGTATTGACCGGTCTTGATCTTGTCTTGTTGCGCGGTCAAGCCGAAGGTCAGACGCGAAGTCTCGCTGATCGGGTAACCGACGCTCACGCCCGCACCCAGGCTGTCCACGGCATAGCTGGCTACGTCGACGTCGAGGTCTTTGTAGTCAGTGGTGCGATAGAACGCGTTGTAACCCAGGCTCACGCCATCAGCTGTCCAGTACGGGTCGACGTAACCGAAGTTATAGCGGCTCTGATATTGACTGCGGGTCAAGCCGATGCTGACCTTGTTACCCGTACCCAGGAAGTTGTTCTGGGTGATCGAACCACCGAGGATCAGACCGGCGCTCTGGGCAAAACCAACGCTGGCGGTAATCGAACCGGAAGCCTGTTCTTCAACGCTGTAGTTAACGTCTACCTGGTCGTCGACGCCCGGCACGGCCGGTGTTTCGACGTTGACTTCCTTGAAGAAGCCCAGACGCTCAAGACGAGTCTTGGATTGGTCGATCAGGTAAGTCGAAGCCCAGCCGCCTTCCATCTGACGCATTTCACGGCGCAGCACTTCGTCTTCGGACTTGGTGTTGCCACGGAAGTTGATGCGGTTCACGTAAGCACGCTTGCCCGGATCGACGGCGAAGGTGATGTCGACGGTATGGTCTTCATCGTGAGGCTGAGGCACGCCATTGACGTTGGCGAAGGTGTAACCCTCGTTACCCAGACGGCGGGTGATCAGTTCGGACGTGGTGGTCATCAACTTGCGCGAGAACACCTGGCCTTTCTGGACCAGCAGCAGAGACTTGACCTGGTCTTCAGGGACTTTCAGGTCGCCGCTCAGCTTGACGTCACGGACGGTGTACTTCTCACCTTCATTGACGTTGACGGTGATATAGACGTGCTTCTTGTCCGGAGTGATGGACACCTGGGTCGAAGCGATATCCATGTTGATATAGCCGCGGTCCAGGTAGTAGGAGCGCAGACGCTCCAGGTCACCGGAAAGTTTTTCACGAGCATACTTGTCATCGTTCTTGAAGAACGACAGCCAGTTGGTAGTCTTGAGTTCAAACAGGTCGGTCAGGTCTTCTTCAGGGAAGACGGTGTTACCCACCACGTTGATGTGCTGGATAGCCGCAACGGTGCCTTCGTTGATATTGACCTTCAACGCAACGCGGTTACGCGGCTGCGGCACCACTTCAGTGTCGACGGTAGCCGAGTAGCGACCCTGAGCGACGTATTGGCGCTGCAGCTCGTTACGCACACCTTCGAGGGTGGCGCGCTGGAAAATCTCGCCTTCGGCCAGACCGGATTGTTTGAGGCCTTTCATCAGGTCTTCAGTGGAGATCGCTTTGTTACCCTCGATCTCGATACTGGCGACCGACGGACGCTCGACTACAGTAATGACCAGGACGTTGCCATCGCGGCCCAGCTGGATATCTTGAAAGAAACCGGTTTTGAACAACGCACGAGTGGATTCCACCAGGCGACGATCATCCGCCTGTTCACCGACGTTCAACGGCAAAGCACCAAAGACGCTACCCGCGGAGACCCGCTGGAGGCCATTGACGCGAATATCAGAGATAGTGAAGGACTCGGCGTGAACTTCGGCGATCATCAATACGGTGAGAACCGCAGTTAGCAGCAGACGTTTCATGAAGTCCTTTCTTATTCCAACTGGCAATAAACAAACTGCCGCAAAATGCGGCAGATTCGCAATTCAGCGAAGCGTTACAGTCGACCCAGATCATTGACAAGAGCAAGCAACATCACCCCGATCACCAAACTGATACCGATCTGTATCCCCCAACCCTGCACCCGATCCGACAAGGGGCGACCACGCGCCCACTCGATCAGATAAAACAACAAATGCCCCCCATCCAGTACAGGAATGGGCAACAAATTCAGAACCCCCAAGCTAATACTCAGATAAGCAAGGAAATTCAGGAAATCAGCGACACCCGACTGGGCAGAAGCGCCCGCCACTTTAGCAATGGTTATCGGTCCACTCAAGTTTTTTACCGAGAGCTCACCGAACAACATTTTCTTGAGCGAATCGAGGGTCAGTACGCTCATGGTCCAGGTGCGTCGAGCACCCTCCCCAATCGCTGCCACAGGACCATAACTCACTTCGCGAATCATCTCTGGCGGCCAATCAACGGCCTTCACCCCAGCCCCCAGATAACCACTGGGTGCCTTCTTCTCGCCGCGAGCGGCCAGCGTCACAGGGACGTCGATTTGAGCACCATCGCGCTCGACGCGCAGCATGATTTTGGTATCAGGGTGCATACGGACCGTGTCCACCACCTGTTGCCAGTCATCAAGCGACTTGCCGTCCAGCGCCAACAGTCGGTCACCGGTCTTCAAGCCAGCAGCCTGTGCCGGGCCTTTCGGATCAAGTTCGGCCAGGACCGGCGGCAGCGCCGGACGCCAAGGGCGCAAACCCAGCGAACGAATCGGATCCGGCTCATCGGCACCCTTGAGCCATTTATCCAGCATCAGCTCACGGGGCGAATCCACTGTGGAACCCTGGTCACGGACCAGCAACTGCAGGGAACCGCTCTCCCCAAGACGACGGACCAACTGCAGGTTCACCGCGGCCCAGCCGGTAGTTGGCTCGCCATCAATGGCAATGATTTCCTGACCCGCGATCAAACCAGCCTTGGCGGCGATACTGCCGGATTCGACAGCACCAATGACCGGACGCACTTGCTCGCTGCCGAGCATGGCGAGCACCCAGAAAAAAATCATCGCCAGTAAAAAGTTGGCAATCGGACCCGCCGATACGATAGCGATGCGCTGGCGGACGGATTTGCGATTAAAGGATTGATCAAGCTGATCGGCGGGCACTTCACCTTCGCGCTCGTCGAGCATTTTCACGTAACCGCCCAGCGGGATCGCGGCGACGACGAACTCAGTGCCTTTCTTGTCGTGCCAGCGCAGCAACGGCATACCGAAGCCCACGGAGAAACGCAGCACTTTGACCCCACAGCGACGTGCGACCCAAAAATGGCCGAATTCGTGGAAGGTGACCAGCACACCCAAAGCCACCAGGGTGCCGACAATCATATAGAGCGCGCTCATCTACTTTCTCCGCAATCCTGTCCAGTGCCGCATGGGTCAACGTATTGCAGCACTTACCGCCCGTGACGACTCAACCATTGTTCGGCCAGTACTCGCGCCTTCGCGTCGGCCGTGAACACTGCCTCGAGATCGTCAACCGCAACCACGGGCTCGAGATTCAACACTTCTTCGATGATACTCGCGATTTCCGGGTAGCGAACCCGCCCGTCGAGAAAGGCCGCGACCGCCACTTCATTCGCCGCATTAAGCATGGCCGGCGCACTATTACCGGATTCGGCTGCCTGACGCGCAAGGCGCAGGCACGGGAATCGTTCTTCATCAGGCGCTTGGAAGTCCAGCCGCGCAATTGCAAACAGGTCCAGCGGCGCAACACCCGAATCGATCCGCTCCGGCCAGGCCAACGCGTTGGCAATCGGCGTGCGCATGTCAGGATTACCTAACTGGGCCAATACCGAACCGTCGATGTAATCGACCAGCGAATGAATCACGCTTTGAGGATGAATCACCACTTCGACCTGGGACGGCTTGGCATCAAACAGCCAGCAGGCTTCGATTAACTCCAGCCCCTTGTTCATCATGCTGGCCGAATCCACCGAAATCTTGCGCCCCATGGACCAGTTCGGATGGGCACACGCTTGCTCAGGAGAAACATGCACCAGTTCAGCCATAGGTGTCTGTCGGAACGGACCGCCAGAGGCCGTGAGTAAAATCCGACGCACCCCGACGGCACTCAGCCCACGAGCGAAATCCTGTGGCATGCACTGGAAAATCGCGTTGTGCTCGCTGTCGATCGGCAGCAGCACCGAACCACTCTTGCGCACCGCCTGCATGAACAGCGCACCGGACATCACCAGTGCTTCTTTGTTGGCCAGGAGGATTTTCTTGCTGGCTTCGACCGCCGCCAGAGTCGGTCGCAAGCCCGCAGCGCCAACGATGGCCGCCATGACCGCATCGACCTCAGGATCGGAAGCAACCTGACACAGGCCCTCCTCCCCCACCAGCACGCGGGTCGTCAGGCCTGCGGCGCGCAAGTCGTCCTGCAAGCCTCGGGCAGCGCCCGCCTCAGGCACCACGGCGAACCGTGGCGTATGGCGAACACACAGCGCCAACAGCTCGCTCAGACGGGTGAAACCGCTCAAGGCGAAAACCTGATAACGCTCGGGATGGCGAGCGATGACATCAAGCGTGCTCAGACCAATCGAACCGGTCGCTCCCAGGACAGTAATCTGCTGCGGGCGGCTCACGGTGCCGCCATCCACAGCAGTACAGCAAACACTGGAATCGCTGCAGTCAGGCTGTCGATTCGGTCCAGCACGCCGCCGTGCCCCGGCAGCAGGTTACTGCTGTCCTTGATCCCGGACTGACGCTTGAACATGCTTTCTGTCAGATCACCTACCACCGAGATGAACACGATGATGGCTGCCCCCATCAGACCTTTGAACAACTGCGCCACCGTCCAGTCTCGAACCAGACTGACAATGACAGTAATGACCAGACTCACCGCGAGGCCGCCGTAGACGCCCTCCCAGCTTTTGCCGGGACTGACCTGTGGCGCCAGCTTGCGCTTGCCAAAGGCCCGGCCAGAGAAGTAAGCACCGATATCAGCACCCCAGACCAGCACCATCACCGCCATGATCAGCCAGTTGCCCAAAAGCTCCTGCTTGATCTGAACCAGACCTTGCCACGCGGGCAGCAGGATCAGCAGACCGATCACCAGTTTGCAGGCAGCGCTGGACCAGAGTTCGCTGGAACGCGGATAAGTCAGCACCAGATAGGTTGCAACACCCCACCAAAGCACCGAAGCACCCAACACCCAAGGCGCGAGCCCAGGCACGATATGCATGACAAACAGCATCAACGCGACCACAGCCGCAAAGCCAACGCGAATCGGCTGCTCAGTGAAGCCCGCCAGGCGAGCCCACTCCCATGCACCGAGGGTCACAACCAGCCCGATGAACAGCGCAAAACCGGTGCCTTCGAGCAGGAAAAACCCGCACAAGGCGATCGGCAGCAGGATCAGCGCAGTGATGATTCGTTGTTTAAGCATTAAACCCGGGCTCCAGCCTCGACCTGCTCGCTCGTTTTACCGAAGCGGCGCTGCCGAGAAGCAAAATCGGCCAGCGCGGTACGCATGGCATCGTGTTTGAAGTCCGGCCAGAACAGGTCGGAGAAGTACAACTCGGCGTAAGCCAGTTGCCACAGCAGGAAGTTACTGATGCGGTGCTCGCCACCGGTACGGATGCACAAGTCCGGCAACGGCAAATCGCCGGTAGCCAGACAGGTTTGCAACAGTTCCGGGGTAATGTCTTCCGGACGCAGGTGCCCGGCCTGAACTTCACGAGCCAGACGCTGTGCGGCCTGCGCGATATCCCACTGCCCGCCATAGTTGGCAGCGATCTGCAGAACGAAGCGATTGGCGCCCGCCGTCATTGCCTCAGCTTCACGCATGGCAGCCTGAAGCTCTGGATGAAAGCGTGAACGGTCGCCAATGATGCGCAAACTGATGTTGTTTTCGTTCAGGCGCTTGGCCTCGCGACGCAATGCCTTGAAGAACAGATCCATCAAGGCGCTGACTTCGTCAGCCGGGCGCTGCCAGTTCTCGCTGGAGAAGGCGAACAGGGTCAACACTTCGACCCCGGCCTCAGCACACACTTCGATTACCGCACGAACCGCATCCACGCCCGCTTTATGACCGGCGACACCCGGCATAAAGCGCTTTTTCGCCCAGCGATTATTACCATCCATGATGATCGCGACATGGCGCGGCACCGCGGACGGCGCAGTCTGCTTGGTCTTTTCCATGAAAACGTGACCCTTATACGGCCATCAGGTCTTTTTCTTTCTGCGCCAGATTCGCGTCGATTTCAGCCACGAACTTTTTGGTCAGATCATCGATCTCGCCAGTGGCGCGGCGCTCTTCGTCTTCGCTGATTTCTTTTTCCTTGACCAGATCCTTGAGCTGGCTGTTCGCATCACGACGGATGTTGCGCACCGCAACACGGGCATCTTCTGCGACATCGCGAGCCTGCTTGGTGAAGCCCTTACGGGTTTCTTCGGTCAGGGCCGGCATGGAGATCAGCAGCAATTCACCCAGGTTGGTCGGGTTGAGGTTCAGACCCGCGCTACCGATGGCTTTGTCGACGGCACCCAGCATGTTGCGCTCAAAGGCAACGACTTGCAGGGTACGGGCGTCTTTGACGGTGATGTTCGCCACCTGTTTGATCGGGGTGTCAGAACCGTAATACGGCACCATCACACCTTCCAGAATGCTTGGGTGCGCCTGGCCAGTACGAATACGGCCGAAGTTGTGCATCAGCGATTCGACGGATTTCTGCATACGCTCTTTAGCGTCTTTCTTGATTTCGTTGATCATTGTTGGCCTTCCTCGATCAGGGTCCCTTCAGCGCCGCCATGTACGATATTCAGCAGGGCGCCGGGCTTGTTCATGTTAAATACGCGCAACGGCATCTTGTGGTCGCGGCACAGGCAAATAGCAGTCAGATCCATCACGCCCAGCTTGCGATCCAGCACTTCATCGTAAGTCAGATGATCGAACTTCTCGGCATGCGGGTCTTTGAATGGGTCAGCGGTGTAGACGCCATCGACCTTGGTCGCCTTGAGCACGACATCGGCATCGATTTCGATTGCACGCAAGCACGCTGCCGAATCCGTGGTGAAGAACGGATTGCCGGTACCGGCCGCGAAAATCACGACTTCCTTGGCGTTCAAGTGGCGCATGGCTTTGCGGCGATCATAGTGATCGGTTACGCCAACCATGGAAATGGCCGACATCACGATGGCCGAGATATTGGCACGTTCCAGCGCATCGCGCATGGCCAGGGCGTTCATCACAGTGGCCAGCATGCCCATGTGGTCGCCAGTGACCCGATCCATGCCGGCCGCGCTCAGCGCTGCACCGCGGAACAGGTTGCCGCCGCCGATCACCAGACCGACCTGAACACCGATGCCGACCAGTTGGCCGACTTCCAGCGCCATGCGATCCAGAACTTTCGGATCGATCCCGAACTCTTCCGAGCCCATCAGGGCCTCGCCGCTAAGCTTGAGTAGAATGCGTTTATAGCGAGCCTGATAACCACTGCCCTGCTGAGCCATTGCGAATCTCTCCTGCGGCGTATTTTAAAAATTCTTTGCGAGCTGTTTACAGCTGGCGTTCACTCTAACTTGGCGCTGCTTCAGCGCCATCGGAACATGGCTTTGTAAGCCAGTTCCAAAGGGAAACCAATTAAAAATTGGTGCCCCATCTGAAAAGAGGCTGCGCGCGTGAGCGGGCAGCCTCTTCAGGGCGACAGTTAAAAACCGTCTTATTGCTTGGCGGCAGCCAGCTGGGCAGCAACTTCTTCAGCGAAGTTGTCGACCGGCTTCTCGATACCATCACCTACTTTGAAGTAGGTGAAGGAAACGATTTCTGCACCGGCTTTCTTGGCCAGTTCGCCAACCTTGATTTCAGGGTTCTTGACGAACGCCTGCTCAACCAGGCTTGCTTCAGCCAGGAACTTGCTGATACGGCCTTTGACCATGTTTTCAACAATGTTTTCTGGCTTGCCAGCGATCTTGTCAGCGTTGAGGGTCAGGAACACGCCTTTCTCACGCTCTACCGCTTCAGCGGAAACTTCCGATGGCAGCAGGAATTCAGGGTTGGTCGCCGCTACGTGCATGGCGATGTCTTTGGCCAGCTCAACGCTGCCGCCTTTAAGGGCAACCACAACACCGATCTTGTTGCCGTGCAGGTAACCACCAACAACATCACCTTCAACGCGAGCCAGGCGACGGATGTTGACGTTTTCGCCAACCTTGCCGACCAGAACCAGGCGATCGGCTTCTTGAGCTGCGATCAGCGGAGCAACGTCAGTCAGTTTGTCAGCGAACGCTTTTTCAACGCTGGAAGCGACAAATGCCTTGAAGTCGTCCTGCAGAGCCAGGAAGTCGGTCTGCGAGTTCACTTCCAGCAGAACGGCGGATTTACCGTCTTCTTTAAGAGCGATAGCGCCTTCAGCGGCAACGTTGCCAGCTTTCTTGGCAGCCTTGATGGCGCCCGAAGCACGCATGTCATCAATGGCTTTTTCGATGTCGCCGCCAGCCTTGGTCAAGGCCTTTTTGCAGTCCATCATGCCTTCGCCAGTACGCTCGCGCAGTTCTTTGACCAACGCTGCAGTAATCTCTGCCATTTCAAAATTCCTCTTGGATAGGTTTTCAACCATTCCACCCGATCGAACGGGCGATCAATTCTTCCCGAATCACCCTTGCTGGCTGCTGCAGGTTACAAAGGCTGTAACTGCGCTGCCGACAAACGGTTTTCAAGGTGGCAAAAAGGGGGCCAAGCCCCCTTTTTGCTTACTGAGTCAACGCCAAGGCGTCAATTACTCAGCTGCTGCTACCGGAGCTTCTTCAACGAACTGCTCGGTGCCGCCAGCAACGTGGTTGCGACCGCGGATTACAGCGTCAGCCATCGAACCCATGTACAGCTGGATAGCGCGGATTGCGTCATCGTTGCCTGGGATGATGTAGTCAACGCCTTCCGGGCTGCTGTTGGTATCGACTACGCCGATAACCGGGATGCCCAGCTTGTTGGCTTCGGTGATCGCGATGCGCTCGTGATCAACGTCGATAACGAACAGTGCGTCTGGCAGACCGCCCATGTCCTTGATACCACCCAGGGAACGATCGAGCTTCTCAAGATCGCGAGTGCGCATCAGCGCTTCTTTCTTGGTCAGCTTGGCGAAAGTACCGTCTTCGGCTTGCACTTCAAGGTCACGCAGACGCTTGATGGAAGCACGGATGGTTTTGAAGTTGGTCAGCATGCCGCCCAACCAGCGGTGATCGACGTACGGCGAACCGCAACGTGCTGCTTCTTCAGCAACGATCTTGCCAGCGGAACGCTTGGTGCCGACGAACAGAATCTTGTTTTTGCCCTGGGCCAGACGCTCTACGAAAGTCAGAGCTTCGTTGAACATTGGCAGGGTTTTTTCAAGGTTGATGATGTGGATCTTGTTACGCGCGCCGAAAATGTATTTACCCATTTTCGGGTTCCAGTAACGGGTCTGGTGACCGAAGTGCACACCGGCCTTCAGCATATCGCGCATGTTGACTTGGGACATGATAGTTCCTTAATAAGTCGGGTTTGGCCTCCACGTATCCCAATGACCAACCAGCAGCATCAGCTGAAGGCACCCAGGTCATCGTGTCGACACGTGTGTGGATTTAGGCTTTTCAGGGGATCCCCGGAAAGCGGCGCATTTTATATCACAAGGCTGAAAAAAACGGAACCCGGATTGTTAAATCCTGGCGCGCGCCTTGGTTCCGCCCCTTGGAATCCTCCAAGAATGCGCCATTCTATAAGGAGAAGCGATGCACAGAGGCTCAGATTTGCGCGGCTCGTCTGTTAGAATCGCGTTTTTCAGGGCCGCGAAGATCGATCGCGCAACGCCCATTCCGTTTTAGAAGGCGCCATCGAGCGCAGAGAGAGCCTGTATGACCGTCACCCTCAAAACCCCAGAGGACATCGCAAAAATGCGCATCGCCGGCAAACTGGCCGCCGATGTGCTGGAAATGATTGCCGAACATGTCAAGCCGGGCATTACCACTGAAGAACTGGACCGCATCTGCCACGACTACATCGTCAACGAGCAGAAAGCCATCCCTGCCCCGCTCAACTACAAGGGCTTCCCGAAGTCGATCTGCACCTCGATCAACCACGTGGTCTGCCACGGCATTCCGAACGAGAAGCCATTGAAGGATGGCGACACGCTGAACATCGACGTCACCGTCATCAAGGACGGCTACCACGGCGACACCAGCCGCATGTTCCACGTCGGCACCGTGCCGGTCTGGGCCGAGCGCCTGTCGCAAGTGACTCAGGAATGCATGTACAAGGCGATCGAGATCGTCAAACCCGGCTGCCGTCTCGGCGATATCGGTGAAGTCATCCAGAAGCACGCTGAAAAGAACGGTTTTTCCGTGGTTCGCGAATTCTGTGGTCACGGCATCGGCAAGGTGTTCCACGAAGAGCCGCAGATCCTGCACTACGGCCGTGCGGGCACTGGTATGGAACTGAAAGCCGGCATGACGTTCACCATCGAGCCGATGATCAACCAGGGCAAGGCCGACACCAAGGTATTGGGCGACGGCTGGACCGCGATCACCAAGGACCGCAAGCTGTCGGCACAGTGGGAACACACCCTGCTGGTAACCGAAACCGGTTACGAGATCTTCACCCTCCGCGCCGACGACACCATCCCGCGCGTTTCGGCCTGATCCGGGCGCGCAGCTCCTCAGCCTTATAGACAGGAAAGCCAATCGATGCCGCAGGTGGATCCCGAACTCTTCGACCGTGGCCAGTTCCAGGCTGAACTGGCCCTGAAGGCAAGCCCGATCGCGGCCTTCAAGAAGGCGATTCGCCAGGCCCGCGAGGTGCTCGACGAGCGCTTCCGCAGCGGCCGCGACATTCGCCGGCTGATCGAGGATCGCGCCTGGTTCGTCGATAACATCCTGCAAAAGGCCTGGGAGCAGTTCAGCTTGAGTTCCGAAGCCGACATCGCGCTGGTCGCGGTCGGCGGCTACGGTCGCGGTGAGTTGCACCCTTATTCCGACATCGATTTGCTGATCCTGCTGGACAGCGCCGATCACGAAGTTTTCCGCGACTCCATCGAGCGTTTTCTGACGCTGCTGTGGGACATCGGCCTGGAAGTCGGCCAGAGCGTGCGTTCGGTGGACGAATGCGCCGTTGAGGCCCGCGCCGACTTGACAGTCGTCACCAACCTGATGGAAAGCCGTACCATCTGCGGCCCCGAGCGCTTGCGCCAGCGCATGCTGGACGTCACCAGCACCGCGCACATGTGGCCGAGCAAGGACTTCTTCCTGGCCAAACGCGCCGAGCAGAAAGCCCGTCACCACAAGTACAACGACACCGAATACAACCTGGAACCCAACGTCAAAGGCTCGCCCGGCGGCCTACGGGATATTCAGACGATTCTGTGGGTGGCCCGTCGTGAATACGGCACCCTGAACCTGCGGGCCCTGGCCGGTGAAGGTTTCCTGGTCGAAAGCGAAAACGCCCTGCTGGCCTCCTCCCAGGAATTCCTGTGGAAAGTTCGTTACGCCCTGCACATGCTCGCCGGCCGTTCCGAAGACCGCTTGCTGTTTGATCACCAGCGCACCATTGCCGGGCTGCTGGGCTTCAAAGGCGATGACGCCAAGCAAGCCATCGAAAACTTCATGCAGCAGTATTACCGCGTGGTCATGAGCATTGCCCAGCTCAGCGACCTGATCATCCAGCACTTCGAGGAAGTCATCCTCGCGCCGGAAGACCAAGCGACGCCGCAGCCGATCAACTCGCGATTCCAGTTGCACGACGGCTACATCGAAGCGCGCAACGACAACGTGTTCCGCCGCACACCGTTCGCCATGCTCGAGATCTTCGTGCTGATGGCGCAGCAGCCGGAAATCAAGGGCGTGCGCGCCGACACCATTCGTCTGCTGCGCGAGCACCGTCACTTGATCGACGATGATTTCCGCAACGACATTCGCAACACCAGCCTGTTCATCGAACTGTTCAAGTGCAAGATCGGCATCCACCGCAACCTGCGACGGATGAACCGTTACGGCATCCTCGGGCGCTACTTGCCGGAGTTCGGCTTCATTGTCGGGCAGATGCAGCACGACCTGTTTCACATCTATACGGTCGATGCTCACACCCTGAACCTGATCAAACATCTGCGTAAGTTGCAGTACACCCAGGTGTCGGAAAAATTCCCGCTGGCCAGCAAGCTCATGGGCAAACTGCCCAAACCCGAGCTGATCTACCTGGCCGGTCTGTACCACGACATCGGCAAGGGCCGGCATGGCGATCACTCGGAAATCGGTGCCGTGGATGCCGAAGCCTTTTGCCAGCGCCATCAGTTGCCGGTGTGGGACAGCCGCCTGATCGTCTGGCTGGTGCAGAACCATTTGGTGATGTCGACCACTGCCCAGCGCAAGGACTTGTCCGACCCGCAGGTCATCCACGATTTCGCGCAGATCGTCGGCGACGAAACCCACCTCGATTATCTGTACGTGCTGACCGTCGCCGACATCAACGCCACCAACCCGACGCTGTGGAATTCCTGGCGCGCCAGCCTGTTGCGCCAGCTCTACACCGAGACCAAGCGTGCCTTGCGCCGTGGCCTGGAAAACCCGGTCGATCGCGAAGAGCAGATCCGCCAGACCCAAAGCGCAGCACTGGACATTCTGGTACGCGGCGGTACCGACCCGGACGACGTCGAGCAATTGTGGTCGCAATTGGGCGATGACTATTTCCTGCGCCACACCGCCGGTGACGTGGCCTGGCACAGCGACGCGATCCTTCAGCAGCCGGCCGACGGCGGGCCGCTGGTGCTGATCAAGGAAACCACCCAGCGCGAGTTCGAAGGCGGCACGCAGATCTTTATCTATGCGCCGGATCAGCACGACTTTTTCGCGGTGACCGTGGCGGCAATGGACCAGCTCAACCTGAACATTCACGACGCCCGGGTCATCACCTCCAGCAGCCAGTTCACGCTCGACACCTACATCGTGCTCGACACCGACGGCGACTCGATCGGCGATAACCCGGCGCGGGTCAAACAGATTCGCGAAGGCCTGACCGAGGCCCTGCGCAACCCGGACGACTACCCGACCATCATTCAGCGGCGGGTACCGCGCCAGCTCAAGCATTTCGCGTTTGCGCCACAGGTGACGATCCACAATGACGCCCAGCGTCCGGTGACCGTGCTGGAACTCAGCGCCCCCGACCGCCCGGGCCTGCTGGCACGCATCGGCACGATCTTCCTGGAGTTCGACTTGTCGCTACAGAACGCCAAGATCGCCACCCTCGGCGAGCGCGTGGAAGACGTGTTCTTCATCACCGACGCGAACAACCAGCCGTTGTCCGACCCCTTGCTGTGCAGCCGCTTGCAGGATGCAATCGTCGAACAGCTGACCGTCAGTAACGAACCCGATATCAAACTGTCGCGCATCAGTATCTGATTGCGCGTCAGGATTCAGCCGCTTTGAACGAGACCCCGTACCGATGAACAACGCTCTGAACCAGTTGCAGCCCTACCCGTTCGAGAAGCTCCGCGCCCTGCTCGGCAGCGTCACGCCAAACCCGGAAAAGCGTGCCATTGCGCTGTCCATCGGCGAGCCGAAACACCGTTCGCCAAGCTTTGTCGCCGAAGCCCTGGCAAGCAATCTGGATAAGATGGCCGTGTACCCGACCACCCTCGGCATTCCGGCCCTGCGTGAAGCCATCGCGGCGTGGTGCGAACGTCGTTTCAGCGTTCCGAACGGCTGGCTCGACCCGGCACGCAATGTGCTGCCGGTCAACGGCACTCGTGAAGCGCTGTTCGCCTTCACCCAGACCGTAGTCAACCGTGGCGACGATGCACTGGTAGTCAGCCCGAATCCGTTCTATCAGATCTATGAAGGCGCAGCGTTCCTCGCCGGGGCCAAGCCGCATTACCTGCCATGCCTGGACGAAAACGGCTTCAACCCGGACTTCGACGCCGTTTCCCCAGACATCTGGAAACGCTGCCAGATCCTGTTCCTGTGCTCGCCGGGCAACCCGACCGGCGCACTGATCCCGGTCGAAACCCTGAAGAAGCTGGTCGCCCTGGCCGACGAATACGACTTCGTGATCGCCGCCGACGAGTGCTACAGCGAACTGTACTTCGACGAACAAACCCCGCCGGCCGGCCTGCTCAGCGCCTGTGTGGAACTGGGCCGCAAGGACTTCAAGCGCTGCGTGGTGTTCCACAGTCTGTCCAAGCGTTCCAACCTGCCTGGCCTGCGTTCAGGCTTCGTGGCCGGTGATGCGGACATCCTCAAGGGCTTCCTGCTGTATCGCACCTACCACGGCTGCGCGATGCCGGTTCAGACCCAACTGGCCAGTGTTGCCGCGTGGAATGACGAAGTGCATGTACGTGCCAACCGTGCGCTGTATCGCGAGAAATACGATGCAGTGTTGGAAATCCTTGGTCCGGTGATGGACGTGCAGCGTCCAGATGGCGGTTTCTACCTGTGGCCAAATGTTGAAGGCGACGATGAGGCGTTCTGCCGTGATCTGTTTGTGGAAGAACACGTGACCGTGGTGCCGGGTTCTTATCTGTCTCGTGAAGTTGATGGCTCCAATCCGGGCGCCGGACGCGTGCGCATGGCACTGGTCGCGCCGCTGGCCGAATGTGTAGAAGCGGCCAAGAGAATTCGCGAATTTATTATCCGCAACAAGTAAATATTCCTGCCCGCACTGTGCAACGCAGTGCGGGCACTCTTATATAGCCAGTTACATTTCGTCCACAATTAAAGCTCACCACACTGCAGAGTTCCCCTTACTCTCATGCAGCACATTAGTGTGCGCACTCACACAACCTTACTTCATGGAAGAAGTAGCCAATGAACAGCATTGAAGACTGCACCCTTATCCAATGGCCCGACGATCAACAATCCTACGAAGCCGCCATCAACGAGAATCCTGAGAATGCCAGTAAGGGCGGCGGCACTCGTCGCAAACGCTCTCTGATCAATTATTCAAAACTGTGGGCAAACGGGCGCACACTCAAGATCGCGTTTATCGACGGCCCCGATAATGCACACAAACAGAAGATCATCAATGCAGCCAAACAATGGTTGCCCCATATCAATCTGACCTTCGATTTCGTCGAGGGGCTTGAAGGTGATATCCGAATCGCAACCAAAAACAATGACAACAGTTCAATGCTGGGCACTGACGCGCTATTGATTCATCCAGACTGGCCAACCATGAACCTGGGGGTCAAGCCCGAACATGAAGACTTCGATGTGATCGTGACTCATGAGTTTGGGCATGCCTTAGGCGCCATGCATGAACACCAACACCCTGAGGCCAATATCCCCTGGGATAAACCAAAAGTGTATGCGTTCTACCAGAACCGAGAAATGAATCCACTGACCAAAGAACAAGTCGACAGGAACCTGTTTCAGCCCTTCGATACAATCGAAGCGATTTATACGCCGTACGACAGAAAGTCGATCATGCACCATCCAGTGGCGAACACCCTGACATTGGGTGACTGGGAAATTCCAATCAACCGCAAGATCAGCAAAAAAGACAAGCGCTTGATGAAACTGCTCTATCCCAAGCGCTAAAACTTATTCTTTGCAATGATCAATAACAGGGGCATCGTCTTTAAGTTAACGGACGAGCACTGCCGCCATCCAAACGACTATAAGTACACTATAAGCACATCAATCATGAACATGAGTACTCCTTGTAAAACGATCCGCCCAATTGATGAACTCGCCTCTTACGACGCCGCCATCCTGGAAAACCCCGACAACGCACAACGCTCTTCCACGGGCCGACGTTCCAAGCGTGCCATTGGTACCTGGAGCAAATTCTGGGCTAATGGCCGGACGTTAAGAATCGCGTTCGTGGATACTCCAACTCAACCGAAAAGGCTTGCCATCGAAGCGATGATCAAGCAATGGCAACCCTCTGTGAACTTGCAGTTCGAATTTATTGACCAAGGCGAAAGCGAGATCAGGATTTCAACATCCAGCGCGGCAAACAACTCCGCAGTAGGCACTGATGCGTTGTTGTACGAACAACATGTACCGACGCTGAATTTGAATATTGAATTCGACCATCCAGAATTCGAAATAACCGTACTGCATGAGTTCGGTCACGCGTTGGGCCTGCAGCACGAGCAGCAGCATCCAAAAGCGAACATTCCCTGGGACAAACCAAAGGTTTACGAGTTTTATAGAACCCACTATGGGTGGACCGAGGCAGACACGGATTTTAACGTCCTGATGCCCCTTGGAGGCAGCGACCATCTATGGGGTCGCTATGACAAGGATTCGATCATGCACTACGCAGTCCCGAACGAACTGACAACAGGGGATTGGGAAGTGGGTATCAACACCAAAATCAGCATGCTGGACAGGCGAGTCATGCGTAAAGCCTACCCAAAATTTCGACCGGACGAAGCTGACTGAGTCCAGCGAACGCACAGGCTAGCTCATCCGGCACTTCTCGCAATACGTCATCACCCCTCTGGTGATGACGGCTGAGGAGGCTATACAACTCCAGGCGCTGCGCCCGCAACGCCCCACATAAAGCGCGGTTGCCAAGACAATCGACAGCATTGAAGTGCCATATTAGTCGTTTAGACTGCGGGCAAGCCGTTTCACCCATGTCGCATGCAATGGCTGATCGCCACGACCCACGGACAAACCCGAGCACGACCGACGCGAAACCGTCCGGTCATGGCATAATCCGTCACCTTTTATTTTCAGCACCTGCTAAAGGGGGCAATTCCTTGACCGTCTCAAGCAAAACGTTGCACCTTTTCGGCATCAAAGCCTGCGACACCATGAAAAAGGCGCGCACCTGGCTCGATGAACACGCTGTCAGCTATGACTTTCATGATTACAAGACGGTCGGCATCGACCGTGAACACCTGAACCAATGGTGCGACGAGCACGGCTGGCAAGTGGTGTTGAACCGTGCTGGCACGACCTTTCGCAAGCTCGACGACGAACGCAAAGCCGATCTCGACCAGCCGAAAGCCATCGAACTGATGCTCGCACAACCCTCGATGATCAAGCGCCCGGTGCTTGATCTCGGTGACCGAACCCTGATTGGCTTCAAGCCAGATATCTACGCGGCAGCGCTCAAGTAAGGCAGCCCGTTCCATTTTGTTAGAGGTATCAACATGTCCACTACCCCGTTCAGCCTGGCCTTTGGTGTCGGCACTCAAAACCGTCAAGGTGCATGGCTGGAAGTGTTTTACGCGCAGCCACTGCTCAACCCTTCGGCCGAACTGGTCGCTGCCATCGCGCCAATTCTGGGCTACACCGAAGGCAATCAGGCCATCGCGTTCACTACCGCTCAGGCCTCCCAACTGGCTGAAATCCTGAAAAGCGTCGACGCTGCCCAGGCCGCCTTGCTGACCCGTCTGGCCGAGAGTCACAAGCCGCTGGTCGCGACCATTCTGGCCGAAGACGCTCAGTTGACCTCCACCCCTGAGGCCTACCTCAAGCTGCACCTGCTGTCCCATCGTCTGGTCAAGCCGCACGGCCTGAACCTGGCGGGTGTGTTCCCGTTGCTGCCGAACGTGGCATGGACCAGCCAGGGCGCAATCGACCTCGCCGAGCTGGCCGAGCATCAACTGGAAGCCCGTCTGCGTGGCGAGCTGCTGGAAGTGTTCTCGGTGGACAAATTCCCGAAAATGACCGACTACGTGGTTCCGGCCGGCGTGCGCATCGCTGACGCGGCACGTATTCGTCTGGGCGCTTATGTGGGCGAAGGCACCACCGTGATGCACGAAGGTTTCGTCAACTTCAACGCCGGCACCGAAGGCCCTGGCATGATCGAAGGCCGCGTTTCCGCTGGCGTATTCGTCGGCAAGGGTTCGGACCTGGGCGGCGGTTGCTCGACCATGGGCACCCTGTCGGGCGGCGGCAACATCGTGATCAAGGTCGGCGAAGGCTGCCTGATCGGCGCGAACGCCGGTATCGGCATTCCGTTGGGCGATCGCAACACCGTTGAGTCGGGCCTGTACGTGACCGCGGGTACCAAAGTGGCGCTGCTGGACGAAAACAACAAACTGGTCAAAGTCGTGAAGGCTCGTGAACTGGCCGGTCAGCCTGACCTGCTGTTCCGCCGCAATTCGGAGACCGGTGCCGTGGAATGCAAAACCCACAAATCGGCGATCGAACTGAACGAAGCGCTGCACGCTCACAACTAAGCAGTGCATGATCACCTGTAGGAGCGAGCCTGCTCGCGAAGCTTTTGGCGACCTCGCGGACGCCTTCGCGAGCAGGCTCGCTCCTACAAGGTCCGGCGTAAACCCACCAGGGCCCGACAGCATGATGATTCCCTCTCCCTGGCGCGCCGATTTTCCGGCCATCGCCGCATTGCAACGGCAAGACCAGACCTATCTGGACAACGCCGCCACCACGCAAAAACCTCAAGCCCTGCTGGATGCCCTGGCGCATTACTACGCCAACGGCGCGGCCAACGTGCATCGGGCGCAACACCTGCCCGGCGCCCACGCCACCCAGGCGTTCGAGGCCAGCCGCAGCAAAGTCGCCCACTGGCTCAATGCCGGCGATTGCGGGCAGATCATCTTTACCCATGGCGCAACGTCTGCGTTGAACCTCCTGGCTTACGGCCTGGAACATCTTTTCAATCCGGGCGATGAAATTGTCATCAGCGCCCTGGAGCATCACGCCAATCTGTTGCCGTGGCAGCAACTGGCCCACCGCCGCGACCTGAAGCTGGTGATCCTGCCACTGGACGCCGACGGTTTGATTGACCTTGATGCTGCCGCGCAGATGATCGGTCCGCGAACCCGTTTGCTGGCAGTCAGTCAGTTGTCCAACGTACTCGGCGCCTGGCAGCCGTTGCCCGCCCTCTTGACGATGGCCAAGGCGCATAACGCACTGACTGTGATCGATGGCGCCCAAGGGGTGGTCCACGGTCGGCACGACGTGCAGGCGTTGGGTTGCGACTTCTATGTGTTTTCCAGCCACAAGCTCTACGGCCCCGAGGGTCTGGGCGTGCTGTTCGGTCGCAACGAAGCGCTTGAGCAACTGCGTCATTGGCAATTCGGCGGCGAAATGGTGCTGGATGCGGATTACCACAGCGCACGGTTCCGCCCGGCGCCGCTGGGTTTCGAGGCGGGTACGCCGCCGATTGCCGGTGTGATTGGTTTGGGCGCGACGCTGGATTATCTGGCCGGGCTTGATCAGGACGCGGTTTGCGCCCATGAAGCAGCGCTGCATGACTATTTGCTCAAAGGCCTTGAAGCGCGCAACGGCATTCGGTTGCTGGGCAAGCCGCAACTGGCGCTGGCCAGTTTTGTCGTCGAGGGTGTGCATAACTCTGATTTGGCGCATTTGCTGACGGAACAGGGGATCGCGGTGCGCGCCGGTCATCACTGCGCCATGCCGTTGCTCAAGCATTTTGAGCTGGCTGGGGCGATCCGGGTGTCGTTGGCGCTGTACAACGATTCCGAAGACCTGGAGCGGTTCTTTGAAGCGCTGGATCAGGCGCTGGAGTTGTTGCGATGAACTTGTCTGCCGACGCGGCTACGGCGCTGGAGACTTTTCAGAAGGCTGCCGGCTGGGAACAACGGGCGCGGCTGTTGATGCAATGGGGCGACCGTCTGCCCGCGTTGAGTGATGTGGATAAGAGTGACGCCAACCGCGTGCATGGCTGTGAAAGCCAGGTGTGGTTGGTCGGCACGTTGCAGGACGGGCACTGGCAATTCAGTGCCAGCAGCGATGCACGATTGATTCGCGGGTTGGTGGCGTTGCTGCTGGCGCGGGTTAACGGGTTGTCGGCGGTTGAGTTGCAGCAAGTGGATTTGCCGGATTGGTTTAATCAGTTGGGCCTGGGTCGCCAGTTGTCCCAGTCCCGTAGCAATGGCTTGAATGCGGTGTTACAGCGGATGCGTGAGTTGGCCAACTAAACCTACACCTGTAGGAGCGAGGCTTGCCCGCGAAAGCGGTGTGTCGGATAAAACGCCTTCGCGGGCAAGCCTCGCTCCTACAGGGAGGGTGTTTCAAGCCTCAGGCTTGATGCGATCCGCGGGGCGCCGCACCCCGGCAACAATCTTATCCACAGCCTTGGTCGCCGCGACCATGCCAAACGTCGCCGTCACCATCATCACCGCACCAAACCCTCCGGCGCAGTCGAGTTTCACACCATCACCGACAAAACTCTTCTGCAAGCAAATGCTGCCATCCGGTTTCGGGTAACGCAGTTGTTCGGTGGAAAACACGCACGGCACGCTGTAATGGCGGGTCACGGTGCGTGAGAAGTTGTAATCGCGGCGCAAGGTCGAGCGCACTTTCGAGGCCAACGGATCATTGAAGGTCCGGTTCAAGTCGCAGACCTGGATCAGCGTCGGATCAATTTGCCCGCCTGCACCGCCGGTGGTGATGATCTGAATCTTGCGACGCTTGCACCAGGCAATCAGCGCCGCCTTGGCATTCACGCTGTCGATGCAATCAATGACGCAGTCGATATTCGGCGTGATGTATTCGGCCATGGTCTCGCGGGTGACGAAATCCGCCACCGCGTGCACGGTGCAGTCCGGGTTGATCCCGCGCAGGCGCTCGGCCATCACCTCGACCTTGGGTTTGCCGACGGTGCTGTCCAGCGCGTGCAACTGACGGTTGGCGTTGCTGACGCAGACGTCGTCGAGGTCAAACAGCGAAATCTCGCCAACGCCGCAACGGGCGACAGCTTCCGCCGCCCAGGAACCGACGCCACCCACGCCGACGATCGCCACGTGGGCCGCGCGCAAGCGCTCAAGCCCTTCGATGCCATACAAACGGGCGATGCCTGCAAACCGCGGATCTTCTGTACTCATGACCATTACCCCAAAAACCGGCGCGCATTATAGGGCCGTCAGCGGCCAAGAGCATCTTTGGGCTATGAACGGGCGTCTTGATCTCATTATTCAGCCTACACAGAACCAAGATTTAACCTACAAGGTCCAACGAAAGAACTTAAGCCGAGTTGGATTGCCCAACGTCCGGCATTTCCCTGTCCGCTGTACGGTCAGTGAACGCCCGGTGTAGGATGCGCGCCCCTTGGCGGTAGCCACCCGTTCCTTCGTTCCACAGCCTTTGGAACCCGAAATAGCTATGTCATCGCGTAAATTTGGACTCAACCTGGTCGTGGTGCTCGCCATCGCAGCCTTGTTTACCGGCTTCTGGGCGCTGATCAATCGCCCGGTCACCGCCCCCAACTGGCCTGAACAGATCTCCGGCTTTTCGTACTCGCCGTTCCAGCAAGGGCAGTACCCACAAAAAGAGCAATACCCGACCGACGATGAAATGCGTCGCGATCTGGAGATCATGAGCAAGCTGACGGACAACATCCGTACTTACTCGGTCGATGGCAGCCTGGGTGATATTCCCAAGCTCGCCGAAGAATTCGGTTTGCGCGTGACGCTGGGTATCTGGATCAGCCCGGACCAGGAGCGCAACGAGCGTGAAATCCTGCGCGCGATTGACCTGGCCAATACCTCCCGCAGCGTGGTTCGCGTGGTGGTCGGTAACGAGGCGATCTTCCGTAAGGAAATTACTGCCGCCGAACTGAGCGTGATCCTTGATCGCGTCCGCGCAGCCGTGAAAGTGCCGGTGACGACCTCCGAGCAATGGCACGTCTGGGAAGAAAACCCGAGCCTGGCCAAGCACGTCGACCTGATCGCCGCCCACGTCCTGCCGTACTGGGAACATGTTCCGATGGAGCAGTCCGGGCAGTTCGTACTCGACCGGGCCCGTGACCTGAAAAAGATGTTCCCGAAAAAACCGCTGCTGCTGTCGGAAGTCGGCTGGCCGAGCAACGGCCGTATGCGCGGTGGCGCCGACGCGTCGCCGGCAGACCAGGCGATTTATCTGCGGACCTTGGTCAACAAGCTCAATCGCCAAGGCTTCAACTACTTCGTGATCGAAGCTTTTGACCAACCGTGGAAAGCCAGCGACGAAGGTTCCGTGGGCGCTTACTGGGGCGTGTTCAACGCCGCGCGCCAGCAGAAATTCAACTTTGAAGGCCCCGTCGTCGCGATCCCGCAATGGCGCGTGCTGGCCATCGGTTCGGTGGTGTTGGCTCTGCTGTCCCTGACCCTGCTGATGATCGACGGCTCGGCCTTGCGTCAGCGCGGTCGCACCTTCCTGACCTTCATCGCGTTCCTCTGTGGTTCGGTGCTGGTGTGGATCGGTTACGACTACAGCCAGCAATACAGCACCTGGTTCAGCCTGACGGTGGGCTTCTTGCTCGCGCTCGGCGCACTCGGGGTGTTTATCGTGCTACTGACCGAGGCGCATGAACTGGCCGAAGCGGTCTGGACCCACAAACGCCGGCGTGAATTCCTGCCGGTGGTGGGCGATTCGGACTACCGACCGAAAGTCTCGATTCACGTACCTTGCTACAACGAGCCGCCGGAGATGGTCAAACAGACCCTCAACGCCCTGGCCAACCTCGACTATCCGGATTTCGAAGTCCTGATCATCGACAACAACACCAAGGACCCGGCGGTCTGGGAACCGGTACGCGATTATTGCGAAACCCTCGGCCCGCGCTTCAAGTTCTTCCACGTCGCGCCATTGGCAGGCTTCAAAGGTGGTGCGCTGAATTACCTGATTCCGCACACCGCCAAGGATGCCGAAGTGATTGCGGTGATCGACTCGGACTACTGCGTCGACCCGAACTGGCTCAAGCACATGGTGCCGCACTTCGCCGATCCGAAAATCGCCGTGGTGCAGTCGCCGCAGGATTATCGCGACCAGAACGAAAGCACCTTCAAGAAGCTCTGCTACGCGGAATACAAAGGCTTCTTCCACATCGGCATGGTTACCCGTAACGACCGTGACGCGATCATCCAGCACGGCACCATGACCATGACCCGGCGATCGGTGCTCGAGGAACTGGGCTGGGCTGACTGGTGCATCTGTGAAGACGCCGAGTTGGGTCTGCGCGT
Organism: Pseudomonas sp. BT76 TE3572; assembly: GCF_050435365.1. NCBI lineage: Bacteria > Pseudomonadati > Pseudomonadota > Gammaproteobacteria > Pseudomonadales > Pseudomonadaceae > Pseudomonas > Pseudomonas sp. BT76 TE3572. The sequence goes on along the minus strand of NZ_JBNDKE010000001.1, from coordinate 5,801,845 downwards.
GTTCGAGAAAGGCCTGTCAGCGGCGTATTACCACACCAGCTACGGCAAAGGCCTGATGCCCGATACCTTTATCGACTTCAAGAAACAGCGTTTCCGCTGGGCTTACGGTGCGATTCAGATCATCAAGCGTCACACCGCCAGTTTGCTGCGCGGCAAGGACACCGAGCTGACTCGTGGCCAGCGTTATCACTTCCTCGCGGGCTGGTTGCCGTGGGTGGCGGACGGCATGAACATCTTCTTCACCGTGGGCGCCCTGTTGTGGTCGTCGGCGATGATCATCGTGCCGCAGCGGGTCGATCCACCGTTGCTGATTTTCGCGATCCCGCCACTGGCGCTGTTCGTGTTCAAGGTGGGCAAGATCATCTTCCTCTACCGCCGTGCGGTCGGGGTCAACCTGAAGGATGCGTTCTGCGCGGCACTGGCCGGGTTGGCGTTGTCGCACACCATCGCCAAAGCGGTGTTGTACGGCTTCTTCACCAGCAGCATTCCGTTCTTCCGCACCCCGAAAAACGCCGATAACCACGGCTTCTGGGTGGCGATTTCGGAAGCTCGCGAAGAAATGTTCATCATGCTGCTGTTGTGGAGCGCGGCGCTGGGGATTTTCCTGGTGAACGGCCTGCCGAGCAACGACATGCGCTTCTGGGTGACGATGTTGCTCGTGCAGTCGCTGCCGTACCTGGCGGCGCTGATCATGGCGTTTCTGTCTTCGCTGCCGAAACCGGTGGTCGAGGGCGAGACGGCACCGGCGGTCTAAATCGTTCCAGATGCACTAAACGGCGGCCAATGGCCGCCGTTTTGCTTTAAGATAACCGCCATTTTGCGCGCCTTGCCCCCCATATCCCGTAGGAGCGAGGCTTGCCCGCGAATGAAGCGACTCGGTGTAACAGAAAAACCTCATCATCGTTCTTCGCGGGCAAGCCTCGCTCCTACAAATAGAGCTTCCGGAGTCTTACATGACGGCCCACGCCGACCTTTCGCCGACCCTTCAACTCGCCATCGACCTGATCCGCCGTCCGTCCGTGACGCCGGTCGACGCCGATTGCCAGAAGCAGATGATGCAGCGCCTGGGCGATGCCGGTTTTGCGCTTGAGCCAATGCGCATCGAAGATGTGGATAACTTCTGGGCCACCCACGGTAAACACGACGGTCCGGTACTGTGCTTCGCCGGTCACACCGACGTGGTGCCGACCGGACCGGTGACCGCCTGGCAAATCGACCCGTTCAACGCAGTCATCGACGAACACGGCATGCTCTGCGGCCGTGGCGCGGCGGACATGAAAGGCAGCCTCGCCTCCATGACCGTGGCGGCCGAGCGTTTCGTCACCGACTATCCGGATCACAAGGGCAAGGTCGCTTTCCTGATCACCAGCGACGAAGAAGGCCCGGCGCACCACGGCACCAAAGCGGTGATCGAACGCCTTGCCGCCCGTAAGGAGCGTCTGGACTGGTGCATCGTCGGCGAACCATCGAGCACCACCTTGGTGGGCGACGTGGTCAAGAACGGCCGTCGCGGCTCCCTCGGTGCCAAGCTGACCGTTCGCGGCGTGCAAGGTCACGTGGCGTATCCGCACCTGGCGAAAAACCCGATCCACCTTGCCGCCCCGGCGCTGGCCGAACTGGCCGCCGAGCACTGGGACCACGGCAACGATTTCTTCCCGCCGACCAGTTTCCAGATCTCCAACGTGAATTCCGGCACCGGCGCGACCAACGTGATCCCGGGTGATCTGGTGGCGGTGTTCAACTTCCGCTTCTCCACCGAATCCACCGTGGAAGGCCTGCAAAAGCGCGTCGCTGACATCCTCGACAAACATGGCCTGGACTGGCACATCGACTGGGCGCTGTCCGGCCTGCCGTTCCTGACCGAACCGGGTGCGTTGCTGGATGCCGTTGCGTCGAGCATCAAGGACATCACCGGTCGTGAAACCAAGGCGTCCACCAGTGGTGGCACCTCCGACGGGCGTTTCATTGCGACCATGGGTACTCAGGTGGTTGAACTGGGCCCGGTCAACGCGACGATCCACCAGGTCAACGAACGAGTACTGGCTGCCGACCTCGACGTGCTGACTGAAATTTATTACCAGACCCTGATCAAGTTGCTCGCCTGATGCTCGCCTGCCCGATCTGCAGCGAACCGCTGAACGCGGTGGACAACGGCGTGGCCTGCCCCGCCGGGCATCGTTTCGACCGTGCGCGTCAGGGTTACCTGAACCTGTTGCCGGTGCAGCACAAGAACAGCCGCGACCCTGGGGATAACCTGGCGATGGTCGAGGCCCGACGCGACTTTTTGAACGCTGGTCATTACGCACCCGTGGCCAAGCGTCTGGCCGAACTGGCGGCGCAATACGCGCCTCAGCGCTGGCTGGACATCGGTTGTGGCGAGGGTTACTACACCGCACAAATCGCCGAGGCCTTGCCGAACGCCGACGGTTACGCGCTGGACATCTCCCGGGAAGCGGTCAAACGCGCCTGCAAACGCAACCCGCAGCTGACGTGGTTGATCGCCAGCATGGCGCGGGTGCCGTTGGCCTCTGGCAGCTGCCAGTTTCTCGCCAGCGTCTTCAGCCCGCTGGACTGGGAGGAAGCCAAACGCCTGCTCAGCCCCGGTGGCGGTTTGATGAAAGTCGGGCCGACCAGCGGTCATCTGATGGAATTGCGCGAGCGGCTTTACGACGAAGTCCGTGAGTACACCGACGACAAGCATCTGGCTTTGGTGCCGGACGGCATGGCGCTGCAACACAGCGAAACCCTGGAGTTCAAACTGACGCTGGAAAAGGGGCAGGACCGGGCGAACCTGTTGGCCATGACGCCCCACGGCTGGCGCGCCAGTGCTGAACGCCGGGCGGCGGTCATCGAACAGGTCGAGCCGTTCGAGGTCACTATTTCAATGCGCTACGATTACTTCGTACTTCAATAATTTTTAATTTTTTGGTCTTCGGCAGTTGCCGTAGACCGGCTAAATCCGCGAATGGATTTTTCAGACCCGCAGTGAGGACATCCATGCGCCAACCCGATATCGAGATTTACCTGAAAGACGCCGACGTCGACTACAAGGCCGTCGCGGCCTGGCTCGGCACTGCTTTGGGCCCATGCACCGACTGGGTCCAGAAAGGCCAGACCTACAAGTGCAAGGCCGGCAACGTGTCGGTCACCTGGCTGCCGAAAGCCGTGGGCAAATGGAACAGCCTGTTCCTGGACAGCGACCAGACCCCATGGGAAGACGACATCGCCTGCGCCCGCGCAGCGTTTGCCGCGCTGAACGTCGAAGTACGTTGCGCACCGGGCAGCTGGGTTGAAGAAGAAGGTGAAGAGACAGCTGATCGCTGGATGCGCATCAGCGCTGACGGTGAAGAAGAGATCACCTGGAAAACCGCGTAATCCAGGTCACCACAAAACCTGTAGGAGCGAGGCTTGCCCGCGAAGGCGTCATCACTGGCGCTAAAAGCTTCGCGGGCAAGCCTCGCTCCTACAGGGGTTTTGTGAGATCCGAGGAGTGGGTTTACAGACCTACAACATCCTCAGCCTGCAAGCCCTTCTCGCCAGTCACCACGCCGTACTCCACCTGCTGACCTTCAGCCAGGGAGCGATGCCCTTCGCCGCGAATCGCGCGGTAATGCACGAACACGTCCACCCCGTCCTCGCGCTGAATGAATCCGTAACCCTTGGCATCGTTGAACCACTTCACATTGCCGGTTTCGCGCGTAGCCATGTCAGTACCCCCTTGTTTTTATTTTGAACGGCCGAGTATATGACAGCCGCCAAAACTCTCAACTCAACTTTACTTAGGAGCTTTTTTGCCGATTTTCGGCGAATACGGCACACTATCGCCCGCCCGAGCAATTGCTTGGTTTTATTCACTCACGCAGAAGCCGTATGACCCGTTCCCCGTTCCGCCGTCTTGTGTTTGGCACCCTGCGCCGACTGCTCTATCTCTGGGTTCGCTCGGAGACGATCAATCAGTCGTCGTTCACCCTCAACCTCGACCGCAGCCGTCCGGTGTTCTACGTCCTGCAAAACCCTTCGCTGACCGACCTGGCCGTGGTCGATACCGAGTGCAGCAAGGCGGGTTTGCCCCGCCCGGTGTTGCCGGTATCGGTAGGTACGCTGATGGAGCCCGCCGCGTTCTTTTACCTCACGCCGGAGCCTGATTGGCTGGGTCGTCAGGATAAGCGTGGTGCACCGCCGACCTTGACCCGCCTGGTCAGCGCCCTGAGCCAGAACGCCGCCGAAGACGCGCAGATCATTCCGGTCAGCGTGTTCTGGGGCCAATCGCCGGACAGCGAATCGAGCCCGTGGAAACTGCTCTTCGCCGACAGCTGGGCAGTCACCGGGCGCCTGCGTCGGTTGCTGAGCATCATCGTGCTGGGGCGTAAAACCCGGGTGCAGTTCTCGGCGCCGATCCATTTGCGCGAACTGATCGACCACAACAAGGGCCACGAGCGCACCGTGCGCATGGCCCAGCGAATTCTGCGGGTGCACTTCCGCAACCTGAAAGCGGCGGTGATCGGTCCGGACATTTCCCACCGCCGCAACCTGGTCAAAGGCCTGCTCAATCAGCCGCTGGTCAAGCAAGCGATCCTCGACGAAGCCGAGCGCGAGAACATCTCCCCGGAGAAAGCCAAGGCCCAGGCCTTGCGCTATGGAAACGAGATCGCCTCGGACTACACCTACACCGCGATCCGCTTCATGGAAGTGGTGCTGAGCTGGTTCTGGAACAAGATCTACGACGGCATCAAGGTCAACAACATCGAAGGCGTGCAAAACGTCGCCCCGGGTTACGAAGTGATCTACGTACCCTGCCACCGCAGCCACATCGACTACCTGCTGCTGTCCTATCTGCTGTTCCGCAATGGCCTGACCCCGCCGCACATCGCCGCCGGGATCAACCTCAACATGCCGGGGATCGGCGGCCTGCTGCGACGCGGCGGTGCGTTCTTCATGCGCCGCACCTTCAAGGGCAACCCGCTGTACACCTCGGTGTTCAACGAATACCTGCACACCCTGTTTACCAAAGGCTTCCCGGTGGAGTACTTCGTCGAGGGCGGCCGTTCGCGCACCGGGCGCATGCTGCAGCCGAAAACCGGGATGCTGGCGATTACCCTGCGCAGCTTCCTGCGTTCGTCTCGGATGCCGATCGTCTTCATCCCGGTCTACATCGGTTATGAACGCGTGCTGGAAGGCCGGACCTACCTCGGCGAACTGCGTGGCGCGACCAAGAAGAAAGAATCGATCTTCGACATCTTCAAAGTCATCGGCGCGCTCAAGCAGCGTTTCGGTCAGGTGGCGGTGAACTTCGGCGAGCCGATCAAACTGGCGGAATTCCTCGACAGCGAACAGCCGGACTGGCGTAAACAGGAGTTCGGCCCGCAGTTCAAACCGGCCTGGCTCAACGAAACCACCAACCGCCTCGGGGAGAAAGTCGCGCAGCATTTGAACGAAGCGGCGGCGATCAACCCGGTCAACCTGGTGGCCCTGGCGCTGCTGTCCACCAGCCGTCTCGCGCTGGATGATCGCGCTATGGCGCGCGTGCTCGATCTGTACCTGGCGCTGTTGCGCAAGGTCCCGTATTCGCCGCACACCACCCTGCCGGAAGGTGACGGCCGCGCGTTGATCGAGCATGTGAAGGACATGGATCTGCTGTCCGAGCAGAGCGATGCCCTGGGCAAGATTCTGTACCTGGACGAGCAAAACGCCGTCCTGATGACCTACTACCGCAACAACGTTTTGCACATCTTCGCCTTGCCGGCGTTGCTGGCGAGCTTCTTCCAGAGCGCCTCGCGCATGAGCCGCGATCAGGTCCTGCGCTACACCCGTGCGCTGTATCCGTACCTGCAATCGGAGCTGTTCATTCGCTGGTCGATGGACGAGCTGGATGCGGTGATCGACCAATGGCTCGAAGCCTTCGTCGAGCAAGGTCTGCTGCGTTTTGAGAATGATGTCTACCTGCGGCCGGCGCCGAGCTCGCGGCATTTCGTGCTGCTGACCCTGCTGTCGAAAAGCATTGCCCAGACCTTGCAGCGCTTCTACATGACGGTTTCGCTGCTGCTCAACAGCGGTCAGAACAGCATCAGCGCCGAAGAGCTGGAAGACCTGTGCACGGTCATGGCCCAGCGCCTGTCGATCCTCCATGGCCTCAACGCCCCGGAGTTCTTCGACAAGAGCCTGTTCCGCCACTTCATCCAGACAATGCTCGACCTCGACGTGCTCAAGCGCGACGAGGCCGGCAAGCTGAGCTATCACATACTGCTCGGCGAACTGGCCGAAGGCGCGGCCAAGCGCGTGTTGCCGGCGGAGATTCGTTTGTCGATCCGTCAGGTCGCGTTGCATCGCAGTGAAGATGCGGCGGATCAGGTCTCGGCTCCGACGCTATCCGACTAAATTCCTACGGGCGCCAGGCCTCATCTGGCGCCCTCGATACGGAGATCTCCGATGAAAAAACTCTCTTTATTGGCCATGACTACCCTGCTGGGCGCTTGTCAGTCGATGCAACCTGCCGCTAAAACCTCCCTCGATGGCGAAGTGTTCTACCTGCAACGCATCGCCCTGCCGCCGAGCGCCACGTTAAGCGTCAGCTTGCAGGACGTTTCCCTGGCCGACGCACCCGCCGTGGTCCTCGACGAACACAAAGGCCCGATCAAAGGCCAGGTGCCGCTGCCATTTCATCTGAGTTACGATCCAGCGCAGGTCAAAACGGGCCATCATTATTCGGTCAGCGCCCGTATCGAAGTGAATGGCGAACTGATGTTCATCAGCACCGAACATCACGCCGTGCAGCTGGATGGCAGCGACCCGCAGCCTCTGAAAATCCGCGTCGACGCCGCTCGCTAACTCTCATTTTTTGAACTAAGGAAGCTGCCATGTTCCGCCCTACCCTTCGCTTCGCCGGCCTGTGCGCAGGCTTGATGATCTCCGCCAGCGCCCTGGCGTTGTCGCTCAACGACCTGTCACAAAACGACGCCACCGGCGGCCTCAAGGATGCCCTGACTCAAGGTGCGCAACTGGCCGTGAAACAACTCGGCACGCCGGGTGGCTTCAGCAACAACCCGGACGTGAAAATCGAACTGCCGGGCAAACTGGGCAAAGTCGCCAGCAAGATGAAACAGTTCGGCATGGGCGACCAGGTCGAACAGCTGGAAACCAGCATGAACAAAGCGGCTGAAACCGCCGTGACGCAAGCCCAGCCGATCCTGGTGGACGCGGTGAAGAAGATGAGCGTGGAAGATGCCAAGGGCATTCTCAGCGGCGGCAAGGACTCGGCCACTCAGTACCTGAGCAAAACCAGCCGCGAGCAGATCCGCGTCAAGTTCCTGCCAATCGTCAAGCAAGCCACCGACCAGGTCGGCCTGGCCAAGCAGTACAACTCGTTCGCAGGGCAAGCCGCGACGATGGGTGTGGTGGATGCGAAGAGCGCCAACATCGAAAGCTATGTGACCGAGCAGGCGTTGAACGGTCTGTTCGAGATGATTGGTAAACAGGAAGAAGCCATTCGCCAGAATCCTGCAGCAGCAGCGACGAGTTTGGCGAAGAAGGTGTTTGGTACCCTCTAATACTCTCTCCCGCTGACCGTTCCCACGCTCTGCGGGGGAATGGTCAGAACGGAGTTGTGTTTTGAGCCCGCAGAAAGAACACCCACTCGCGTCCCATCTTCCTTTTCTCAAACACCTCCAATTCGACCAGCCCATTCAACGTGGCCGAAGCGGTATTGTAAGAACAGTCCAGATTCTCCTTCACATTGACCGCCGTAAACTCCTTGGCCATACCGCTCTTGGCCGCTTGGAATACGGCTCGCTGCTTCTCGGTCAATCGGTCAAAAAAACCGGACGCCAACAACCAGCGATCAAAGGTTTCGGCATACGCCAGACTTTTCCGATATGCCTCGGTGAAACCGCTGACAGCCCGCAGGATGACCGAACACTGGAAATCGATGAAATAAGTCAGGTCGAGGTCATCAGCCTCAGTGTTCAGATACGACCGCCCGTATTTCACCGGCGCACTGCGCAGCAAAATGCTGATCGCAATGTAGCGAAAGGCTGAGAAGTCATTCTTGAACATGAACCAATAAAACAGTGCCCGCGCGACCCGGCCGTTGCCATCGCGGAACGGATGCTCATAGCCCAGGGCAAAATGCAGTGCGATGCCTTTGATCAGTGGATGAAGGTAATCCGCTTGATCGGGATCGTTGTGGGGCTGGTTGATCCACGTCGACAGTACCCGCAATCGTGACACCAGTCCTGCTGCGGGCGGCGGTGTATGCACGGTGTTGCCCTCGCCGTCCTGCACCACCACATCATCGTTGCCCCTGAACGCCCCCGGCGAATACTGCGCGTCATCAATGCCCTCGACACCCACCCGGTGCATGGCTGAAATCAGTTCGACACTCAGGGCGTCATAACGCTTTTCCCAGGCGAAATTCATCATCTTGTAGTTGCCGATCACCATTCGCTCATCCGGCGTGCGCGGCAGGCGATTGCGTTTGAGCATGTCCTTGGCCACGCGCGTGGTGGTCGCCGCGCCTTCGAGCTGGCTGCTGCTGATGGCTTCGTCTTCGATCAAATCGTTGAGCAGATAGCTGAAGTGCGCATGCTCACCAATCTGACTGGTCATGTACTCCAGCGCGGCCGTTGTGGCTCGTCGATCGACGGCGGAAACAGCTTTCTGCGCCAACGGCGTGAGCACGAAGTTGCCCCATTGAAGCGGCTCGCCTAGCGGCAAAAGACTTGAGTACTGCGCAGTCCGGGCTTTCTTCACCAGCGCCCAGCACAGATTCGAATCCAGCCCCGGAGCCCAGCGGTAGCGCAACTCATCGAAAGGCAGATAACGTCCCTGATCGTCCAGCGGCTTGAGCAAGGCGAGGTAATCCGAGAGGCGTTCCTTGTGGGGCGACTTCCCCAACAGGTCGAATACCGGGTCGGTCCGTCCCCTCAAAATCGGTGGCTTTTTCATTATTACTGTCTCAAAAACTCGTAAAACTGAGTCTTGAGTACAGCATTCAGACCCCTATGACTCAATATCAGAGGGATCTGAAATACATGTAGGACGTCAGGCCGGGTCCTTTTTTATCCTGAACCACGCCGCATACAGCGCCGGCAAAAACAGCAACGTCAACGCCGTCGCCACAATCAACCCGCCCATGATCGCCACCGCCATCGGCCCGAAAAACACGCTCCGCGACAGCGGAATCATCGCCAGCACCGCCGCGAGTGCAGTCAACACAATCGGCCGGAAACGCCGCACCGTGGCTTCAATAATCGCCTGCCAAGGCTTGAGCCCGGAGGCAATGTCCTGCTCGATCTGGTCCACCAGAATCACCGAGTTACGCATGATCATCCCGGACAGCGCGATGGTACCGAGCATGGCGACGAAACCGAACGGCTGACGGAACACCATCAGGAACAAGGTCACACCGATCAAACCCAAAGGCGCCGTCAGAAACACCATTACCGTGCGTGAGAAACTGCGCAGTTGCAGCATCAGCAATGTCAGCACCACCACGATAAAAAGCGGCACACCGGCCTTCACCGAATTCTGCCCGCGAGCCGAGTCTTCCACCGTGCCACCGACCTCCAGCAAATACCCGTCCGGCAGTTCGGCGCGAATCGGATCGAGGGTCGGCATGATCTGCTTCACCAGCGTCGCCGGTTGTTCCTTGCCGTAGATGTCGGCGCGCACTGTCACGTTCGGCAAGCGGTTGCGGTGCCAGATGATGCCTTCTTCAAAGCCGTATTCCAGGGTCGCGATTTGCGACAGCGCCACGCTGCGACCGTTATCAGTCGGCACCGCCAGGCTTGGCAGCAATGACAGCTCAGTGCGTTCGTGCAACGTGCCGCGCAACAGAATCTCGATCAATTCGTTGTCTTCACGGTACTGGCTGACGCTGGAACCGGTCAGAGAGCTTTGCAGGAACTTCGACAGGTTCGCGGTGCTCACGCCAAGCGCCCGGGCGCGGTCCTGATCGACGTTCAGATAAACGACTTTGCTCGGTTCTTCCCAATCCAGATGGACGTTGACCACATGCGGATTCTCGCGAACCTTGGCCGCCACTTTTCGGGCCAGTGCGCGGACTTCCTCTATGTGCTCACCGGTGACCCGGAACTGCATCGGATAGCCAACCGGTGGCCCGTTCTCCAGACGTGTCACCCGCGCGCGCAGGGCCGGGAATTGTTCCTTGAGGGCTTCGATCAGCCAGGTGCGCAGGACTTCGCGCTCCTCGATGGTTTTGGCCAGGACGACAAACTGGGCGAAGCTTGCTGCAGGAAGTTGTTGATCGAGCGGCAGGTAAAAACGTGGCGAACCGGTGCCCACATAAGCGACATAGTTATCGATACCAGCGTGATCCTTGAGCAGTGCTTCGAGGCGTTTGACCTCATCGCGGGTGTGGCTCAATGAGGCCCCTTCCGCCAGTTTCAGATCGACCATCAACTCCAGACGACCCGATGCCGGGAAGAACTGTTGCGGTACAAAGCGAAACAGCACGATGGAGCCGATGAACAGCACCACGGTCAGCACGATGACGGTTTTACGCCAGCGCACGCACCATTCCACCAAGCGTCTGACACGCTGATAGAACGGAGTGCCGTATGGGTCCGGCTGACCTGTGCCATGTTTAGCTGCATGAATCTTCGCCAGATCCGGCAGGAGTTTTTCCCCCAGATAAGGCACAAACACAACGGCGGCCACCCACGAGGCCAGCAACGCGATGGTCACCACCTGGAAGATCGAACGGGTGTATTCGCCCGTACCCGATTGCGCCGTGGCAATCGGCAGGAAGCCGGCGGCGGTGATCAGCGTACCGGTGAGCATCGGGAAGGCGGTGCTGGTCCAGGCGTAACTGGCCGCCTTGATCCGGTCGAAGCCCTGCTCCATTTTGATCGCCATCATTTCCACGGCGATGATCGCGTCGTCCACCAACAAACCCAGCGCCAGCACCAATGCCCCGAGGGAAATCTTGTGCAGGCCGATGCCCAGGTAATACATGCAGGCGAAGGTCATCGCCAATACCAAAGGAATCGCCAGCGCGACCACCATGCCGGTGCGCACGCCGAGGGAGAAGAAGCTCACCAGCAAGACGATGGCCAGTGCTTCCACCAGCACCTGAACAAACTCACCGACACTGCTTTTCACGGCGGCGGGCTGGTCGGAGACCTTGCGCAGCTGCATACCGGCAGGCAGGTTTTTCTGGATCCGGTCGAACTCGATTTCCAAGGCCTTGCCCAGCACCAGAATGTCGCCACCGTCCTTCATGGCCACGGCCAGTCCAATGGCGTTTTCCGCCATGAAGCGCATGCTCGGCGCTGGCGGATCGTTGAACCCCCGGCGCACATCCGCCACATCGGCGATGCGGAAGGTGCGATCACCAACGCGGATCGGGAAGTTCTTGATCTCTTCGACCGTCTGAAAATTCCCCGAGACGCGTAGCTGCAATCGCTCACTGGTGGTCTCGAAGAACCCGGCGGTGGACACCGCGTTCTGCTCTTCAAGGGCTTGCTGCACCGCCGCCAACGGTAGGCCGAGGGTGGCGAGTTTGACGTTGGAGAGTTCGATCCAGATCTTCTCGTCCTGTAACCCGAGCAGATCGACCTTGCCCACATCCTTGACCCGTTGCAGCTGAATCTGCACGCGATCGGCGTAGTCCTTGAGCACCGCGTAATCAAAGCCTTCGCCCGTCAGCGCGTAGATATTGCCAAACGTTGTGCCGAACTCATCATTGAAGAATGGCCCCTGGATGCCCGGTGGCAGGGTCTGACGAATGTCACCGATCTTCTTGCGAACCTGATACCAGAGGTCCGGGATTTCCACCGAGTGCATGGAATCACGGGCGACGAACGTCACCTGGGATTCGCCCGGACGGGAGAACGAAACGATGCGTTCGTACTCGCCGGTTTCCATCAGTTTCTTTTCAATACGCTCAGTGACCTGACGCGACACTTCCTGAGCCGTGGCCCCCGGCCAGTTGGTCCGAATCACCATGGCCTTGAAGGTGAACGGCGGGTCTTCACTTTGGCCGAGTTTGGTGTAGGACAGTGCGCCGACAATGGCCAGCAAGAGCATCAGGAACAGTACGATCTGGCGATTACGCAGCGCCCATTCGGAAAGATTGAAACCCATCGGGGATTACTCCTTGTCCGCCAGATTGACCACGCGGTTGGAGCGATCCACCGGGCGCACTTGCTGCCCTTCAAGCAGCACATGGACGCCAGCGGCCACCACCCAATCGCTGGCATTCAGGCCTTCGAGCACGGGTACGGTTTTCTCGCCGAAGGCTCCGACCCGGACCGGGGTTTTCTTCAGGGTGTTGTTGGCGTTGACGACCCAGACGTAGGTCGCGCCGTTTTCTGCGGTCAGCGCGGAAAGCGGCACCGACAGCGGCACCACATCGGAGGTCTGGACGAACACCCGGGCGCTCTGACCGAGTTCAGCGGGGACCTTGCCGCCAGTGAACGCGATGCGGGCGGCAAAGGTGCGCGATTTTGGATCGGCAGCGGGCGACAGCTCACGGATGCGCCCGGCAAAACGTTGGTCGGGTTGGGTCCAGAGTTCCACCGACACTGGCTGACCGACCTTGAAGCGGCCAAAGCTCTGCTCCGGCAAGCTGATCAACACTTCGCGCTCGCCATCGGTGGCGAGGGTAAATACGGTTTGCCCCGCCGCTACCACTTGCCCGACTTCAACCGCGCGTTTAGCCACAACACCATCCTGAGGTGCACGCAGTACGGCGTAACTGGCCTGATTGGTCGAAACGTTGAATTCGGCTTTGATTTGCTTGAGGCGTGCTTCACCGGATCGGTAAAGGTTTTCGGAGTTGTCGAACTGCGAACGGCTGACCATCTGACGGTCCATCAGGGTCTTGTAGCGATCACGCTCGGCGCGCACCAGGTTCAGGTTGGCCTCGGCAGCGGCGACCTGGGCACGGGTGGCTTCCAGTTGCAGGCGCACGTCTTGAGGATCGAGCTCCGCCAGAGGTTGGTCGGCCTTGACCCGCTGCCCCTCTTCGACCAGTCGTCGACTGACTTTGCCGCCAATGCGAAACGCCAGGTCTGGCTCAAAGCGAGCGCGGACTTCACCGGGAAAGCTCTCCATCGCCTGGGCCGAGGGCTCTGGCTGCACGACCATGGCCGGGCGAACGGTGACTTGGGGCGCCTCTTCGTGACCACACGCAGACAATAAAAACGCCAGACTGACTGGCAACGCGAGGGGCAAGGCATAGCGGAACATGGTGAAGGACCTTTCGCTAATGGTGCTTGGAATAATTATACTGAGCAGTATGTTATTAATAGCAAACTCACCAGTCCAGTATTAAAAGCGCATATGCCTAACAATCTTTCAGTACCTAACGGCCCGGGCCGTCCCAAGGATCTGGCCAAGCGCCAGGCGATCCTCGATGCGGCGAAAATTCTGTTTCTGAGCAAGGGTTATGCGAATACCAGCATGGACGCCGTCGCGGCCGAGGCCGGCGTGTCGAAGCTGACGGTCTACAGCCACTTCAACGACAAAGAGACGCTGTTCTCCGCCGCCGTGATGGCCAAGTGCGAAGAGCAGTTGCCGACGCTGTTTTTCGAATTGCCGGACGGCACTGCCGTAGAAACGGTGCTGTTGAACATCGCGCGCGGCTTTCATCAGCTGATCAATAGCGACGAATCGGTCAACTTGCATCGGCTGATGATGACGCTGGGCAGCCAGGACCCGAAACTCTCGCTGATCTTCTTCGAGGCCGGGCCTGAGCGCATGCTGCAGGGCATGGAACGGTTGCTGAGCAAGGTTGATCAGAGCGGTGCGTTGAGCATCGACAAGCCACGCAATGCGGCCGAGCATTTTTTCTGCCTGCTCAAGGGGGCGGGGAATTTCAGGCTGCTTTATGGCTGTGGCGAGCCGCTGACCGGGGATGCGGCCGAGAGCCATGTGCAGGAAGTGGTGGGGTTGTTTATGCGGGCCTACAGGCCTGAGACAGCCTGATAAGGTTTGGTTGCCTGGTCTGCCCCCTTCGCGAGCAAGCCCGCTCCCACATTGGATCTATGCACCACCATAGATCCCCTGTGGGAGCGGGCTTGCTCGCGAAGGGCGCGCCTCGGTATCAGGGCTTGAGCGCCTTCTTCGGGTAAATGTCATACCGGCTGGATTTACCGTCCAGCGCATGACTCGGTTTCGGCCCTTCGATGCATGGCGCCTTGCGCGGGCGCTTGACCACCACCCGGTGGCTGGCCAACGCCAACGCCGCTTCGAGCAGTGCAGGCGCATCCGGGTCATCGCCTACCAGCGGCCGGAACAGGCGCATTTCCTTCTTCACCAAGGCCGTCTTCTCACGATGGGGAAACATCGGGTCGAGGTAGATCACCTGCGGCGGCTCGCCTTCCCAATTGCGCATCACCTCGATCGAATTGCCCTTGAGCAAGCGCATCCGCGCCACGATCGGCGCCACGTCAAAGTCTTCCGCACCGCGCGCCAGGCCATCTTCAAGCAACGCGCCAATCAGCGGCTGACGCTCAATCAGGCTCATCTCGCAGCCCAGGCTCGCCAGCACGAACGCATCCTTGCCCAGCCCCGCCGTGGCATCCAGCACGCGCGGACGCACGCCTTGGGCAACCCCGACAGCCTTGGCGATCATCTGACCGCTACCACCGCCGTACAAGCGACGATGGGCCGCACCGCCCTCGACAAAGTCCACCCGCACCGGCCCCGGTGCGTCCGGGCCCAGTTGCTGCAGCTGCAAACCCTGGTCACCGACCTGCAAGGCAAACTCACCGTCATCCACCTGCATCGGCAAACCCAGGCGCTCGGCCCATTGTTCGGCCTGTGGCTGAAAAGTCGCGGCCAAGGCCTCGACATGGATGCGGCAGGCCGCAGGTTGCTCAATCATGGGAAAACACGCTCAAAAAATTAATGATCGGCAAAAACGGCCGATAACAAAACTATCGAGCATTTTGCCAGAGCTGAGCGTCGACCGAGAGAAATGTCAGACATTCAACGCACATCGATAGACTACATCTCGCCCCACGGCGATTTTGGCCTACGAAACTCCCAAGCACTGAGCAGCGTCAGTCACCTGTGGCAGGATTTCTTTGCCCAGGCCCTGGCCGATCAGTCGGGCGATGTCGTACCGGCTTCTCTCAACTTTCCACCGGTCGATCTTGATAGCCCAGTCGAACCCACCGTTGGCAGCGAACTGCTGGCGCACATCATTTCCCAGCGCGAATGCGATGTGAAAGAAACCGAGGTCCGCCCGCCCGAGCCGCTGTTCCTGCCGATTGCCGAGTTCGAAATGGACCTGGCCGACAAACCTTTCCCACCGTTCCCGGCACAAGAAATCGTCGCTCAACAGAAACAACAAGACTTCGAAAGCCGCTGGGTCCGCCCGATCGTGCTCACGGCCGGTCAACCGCTGCCAGTGCCTGGCGCCGCACCGCAACCGCGTCCGCTGCACCTGCCGATCGCCGAATTCGAACTCGATCTGCTGGACAAGCCATTCCCGCCGTTCTCGCCCGAAGAGCTGGTGGAGCAACAGAAACAACTCGACTTCGATAACGGCTGGGCTCGCCCGATCGTCCTGCAAAACCTGCGCATAGCCGCTTGAACCTCTGCGATCGTCAGCCTTTGAACAATTGATTGGCCTGGGCGTACGGCATGGATCGCGATGTGAATCCGAAGGTGCCCGACGTCTTGATCTCTTCAGCAGCGCGGAAGAACTCACCGTACGCTGCCAAGGCCAGCGCCGAACCGACGCTGATACGTTTGACGCCCATTTCGCTCAACTGCTCGACCGTCAATTTCAGTCCGCCAGACATCAACACATTGACCGGTTTCGGCGCCACGGCGCGGACCACCGCCAATACGTCTTCAGCACTGCGCAGACCCGGCGCATAAAGTACGTCGGCACCCGCCTCGGCAAACGCCTGCAAGCGGCGAATGGTATCGGCGAGATCAGGATTGCCGTGTAGAAAGTTCTCCGCTCGCGCGGTCAACATGAAGGGAAACGGCAAGCTACGAGCCGCTGCCACCGCAGCCTTGATCCGCGCGACGGCATGCTCGAAGCAGTAGATCGGCGCTTCTTCACGGCCCGTGGCATCTTCGATTGAACCGCCGACCGCGCCGGCCTCTGCCGCACGCAAAATACTCTGTGCGCATTCGGCTGGATCGTCAGCGAAGCCGTTTTCCAGGTCGACGGCGACGGGCAGATCAGTGGCCGCGACAATCGCCCGAACGTTTGCCAGGGTGTCGTCCAGCGTCAGCGCGCCATCGGGGCGGGCGTTGGAAAAGGCGTATCCGGCACTGGTGGTCGCCAGCGCTTCGAAACCAAGGCTGGCGAGCATTTTCGCCGAGCCGGCGTCCCATGGGTTGGGAATGACAAAAGCCCCCGCGCGTTCGTGCAGTGCTTTAAACGCTTGGGCTCGAAGGGTTTGCGCATCCATTGGCAGGCTCCTGAAAAGGGCAAGGAATCCGCTTCAGAGCAGGCCAAGTTGCTCGGCAGCGGGCTCTCTGTATAGCTCAGGCAGCGGCGGCAGGCCAGGTAAACGCAGCATCAGTTTTGCGTGAAAACGTTGCGCCAGTTTGGCGGCCAGTAAATTGTCGGCGGTGTGCAGGAAGATATAGGGCGTACGCCCCTCTTCGATCCACACGGCGATTTTCTCGACCCACGGCACCAGGAACGGGTCGTTGGCCTCAAGTTGCGGATGGCCGATGAAGCGCACCTGCGGACATTGCGTGAAGGCGGCCGGACGGGGCGGCACCCTGGGCTTTTTCGATTGGGCGTGAAGTACAGAAGGATCGGTCGATGTGCAGCTGAACAGCGCGCGGGGATCGAGGCAGATCCGCTCGACACCGCGATCCAGCAGCAGACGATTAAGCATTCGCTCGGCATCGCCCTTGGCGAAGAACTCGTCATGCCGCACTTCAACCGCCAGAGGCCGGTCAACGGCATCAATAAATCCGGCAAGCTCCGACAGCCGCTGCGGCGTGAAACTTTTGGACAGCTGCAGCCACAGCGGTGAAGCCCGTTCGCCGAGGGGGCTGAGCAATTGCAGGAAGGTTTCGGCCGCGGTCAATTGTTCGCGCAGGTCACCGCCGTGGCTGATGTCACCGGGGAACTTGGCAGTGAAGCGAAAGTGTTCGGGCATGGTTTCGGCCCAACGCTGCACAGTGGTCGCAGCCGGGCTCGCGTAGAAGGTCGTATTGCCTTCCACGGCGTTGAATACTTGGGAATAGAGACTCAGAAATTCGGCGGGTTTGGCGTCCAGCGGATACAGGTAGTCGCGCCAGGCGTTTTCACTCCAGGACGGACAGCCCAGGTAGTAAGGCAGCCGCATCAGATGTAAAGATCGAGGCCCAGCACATCCGAATCCCAATCGACAAAACCGGCGGTGCTCAGGTAGCTGGCCAGGGCCTTCGCGACACTGCTGCTCATGGCACGGTGATAAAGCATGTCTTGTTGACGGGCGGGGAGATTGCTCAAGCGTTGCGCAGAGGCTTTGGCAGCGCGGGCGGCCAGTTGCTCTTCGGATGGAATTTCCAGCTCGCCATCGATATCGATATCGACGTAGTCATCCTCCGCCACAGGACCTTTGCGAGGCTTGCGTTTGATGGGGTAGGACTGGGAGGGAACGCCGTCTATACGCATGAGTACATGTCCGGGATCAATGATGGCAGTTTAGTGGCGCATAGTCCGCTTCGCAAACCGCCGAGTGATAACTAGAACACAGAAAATGGAAAAGGTTTAAAAGCCGGGGATATAAAACGACGATTGGCTGACTTGGAATACTCATTGTGGCGAGGGAGCTTGCTCCCGTCCGGCTGCGAAGCAGTCGTAAAATCAGGCTGCGCGGTGTACCTGCCTACAATTGGGGCCGCTTCGCAGCCCAGCGGGAGCAAGCTCCCTCGCCACAAAAGCAATGCGGATCAACGTGCTTTTGGGGTGGCGACTTTATCGCGCAAGTACACCGGTTGAGCCTCATCTGCCACGATCGCCTCACCACGCGCCCAGGCAAAACGCGCCAGGGTCAGCAAGTCCTCGGCGTGAGGCAGCATGCCCGCATCCTGCCCGGTCAGGCTGACGGCGATTCGCTCGGCATAACCCCACCCAGTGCCGGCGCCAAACCACTCACCGCTGGCGTCAGCCGGCAACGCGGCCACTTCCGGCGCAAGCACTGCTTCGTTGCCGACCAGCCGCATCTCCCCCGCCGTTTCGCGGTAGCAACCCCAATACACTTCGTCCATGCGCGCATCGATGGCGGCCGCGACCTGGCTCACGCCATGTTCGCGATAGGCCCGCTGCGCCAGCACGGCCAGGTTCGACACCGGCAACACCGGGCGATCCAGCGCAAACGCCAGCCCCTGCACCACGCCGATGGCGATCCGCACGCCGGTGAAGGCACCCGGACCACGTCCGAACGCGATGGCATCGACGGCTTGCAACGTGGTCCCGGCATCCGCCAGCAGTTGCTGAATCATCGGCAGCAACTTCTGCGCATGCAGGCGCGGGATCACCTCGTAATGACTCGTGACTTTGCCGTCATGCAGCAAGGCAACGGAGCAAGCTTCAGTCGCGGTGTCCAGGGCCAGCAAGGTGCTCATCGATGTTTCCGTAAGAGAGGTCAGAAAAAGTGCGCCAGTATAAACAACTACGGCCCGCAAGCGGGCCGTAGAAGATGAAGCGATTCAGACTTTTCAGCTCAGTGCTTCAAGCACCTTGCCGGTGATCACTTCAACCGAGCCAACACCTTCGACGTGGCTGTACTTCGGTTTGCCTTGAGCGGCGGACAGCTCCTGGTAAAACTTCACCAGAGGCTCAGTCTGGGCGTGGTAGACCGACAGGCGATGACGCACGGTTTCTTCAGTGTCGTCTTTGCGCTGCACCAGTTCGTCGCCGGTGATGTCGTCTTTACCGGCAATTTTTGGCGGGTTGTAGACGATGTGGTACACGCGGCCGCTGGCCTCGTGAACACGACGGCCAGCGATACGCTGAACGATGTCTTCGTCTTTAACGTCGATTTCCAGCACGTGATCCAGCTCCACGCCGGCTTTCACCAGGGCTTCAGCCTGAGGAATGGTGCGCGGAAAACCGTCGAACAGGAAACCGTTGGCGCAATCGGCTTGGCTGATGCGCTCCTTGACCAGGTTGATGATCAGGTCATCGGAAACCAGACCACCGCTGTCCATGACGCTCTTGGCGATCAGGCCCAGCTCGGTGCCGGCCTTGACCGCGGCACGCAGCATGTCGCCGGTGGAGATTTGCGGGATACCGAATTTTTCGGTGATGAACTTAGCCTGAGTACCTTTACCGGCCCCGGGAGCTCCCAGCAGAATGACGCGCATCGATGTGCTCCTCAATTTTTTATATAAATAACGTCAGATTCGCCTCGTGGGGCCAATCTCAAAAAAAGGGTCGTGACCGCCCAAACGGTCAAAGGCTGATCAAGATACACAGCAGGCCCGGAGCACACAAGCCGCCGAAAGTCGGAGAAACCCGCGCCTGATGTGGCCTTTCGTCGGGGTAACCCTAGTCGCAACCCCATCACTAACTGTCGCCTGGCAGCACTTTTCAACCCCTCGCCCACAGGCAACTCGACGCTCACGCCGAGTGCCTTGCCCCACGACGAAAACCTTAGCCGGTATTACGCAAACCGGCGGCAATCCCCGCCACAGACACCAGCAGCGCCTGTTCTACCGGGCTGCCCTGCGCCACTTCCTGTTGTCGCGAACGCGCCAACAACTCAGCCTGCAATAGATGAAGAGGGTCGAGGTAAGTGTTGCGCAAGCGGATGAATTCAAGCGTGGCTGGGCTATGTGCCAGTAGCTGAGACTGACCGGTCAGCCCCAGGACCACCGAGCAGGCCTGCGACAATAGGTCGCGTAAATGCGCACCCAAAGGGAGCAGATCCGGCTCGACCAAACGCTCATCGTAGGACCGGGCGATATCGGCATCGGCCTTGGCCAACACCATTTCCAGCATATCGATGCGCGTGCGGAAGAACGGCCACTGCTCGCGCATCTGCCCCAGCAGCTCGCCTTCGCCGCGCTCCAGCGCCTTGCTCAACGCAGCTTCCCAGCCGAGCCACGCCGGCAACATCAGACGCGTCTGGGTCCAGCCGAAGATCCACGGGATCGCCCGCAGGCTTTCAATCCCGCCAGCGCGACGCTTGGCCGGGCGACTGCCCAACGGCAAGCGTCCCAGTTCCTGTTCAGGGGTGGACTGACGGAAATACTCAACGAACTGCGGGTTTTCCCGCACCACGGCGCGATAAGCACTGACACCGTCAGCCGCCAATTCGTCCATCAGATTGCGCCAGGCCGGCTCTGGTGGCGGCGGCGGCAACAAGGTCGCTTCCAATACCGCTGCCAGGTACAGGTTGAGGTTCTGCTCGGCGATGTCCGGCAGGCCAAATTTGAAACGAATCATTTCCCCCTGCTCGGTGGTACGGAAACGCCCCGCCACCGAACCCGGTGGCTGCGACAGAATCGCTGCGTGCGCCGGACCGCCGCCGCGCCCCACGGTGCCACCACGACCGTGGAACAACAGCAGTTCTACTTGTTGCTCGCGACAGATGTCGACCAAGCGCTCCTGCGCCCGATACTGCGCCCAGGCCGCCGCCGTCGTGCCGGCGTCCTTGGCCGAGTCGGAGTAGCCGATCATCACTTCCTGCGGCCCTTGCAGGCGCGAGCGATAACCGGGCAGCAGCAACAGTTTTTCGATTACCGGGCCGGCGTTGTCGAGGTCGGCAAGGGTTTCGAACAGCGGCACCACGCGCATCGGCCGCAACACGCCAGACTCTTTGAGCAGCAGTTGCACGGCCAGCACGTCGGAAGCGGCGCCAGCCATGGAGATCACATACGAACCGAGCGAAGCACCCGGCGCGGCAGCGACTTCCCGGCAGGTCGCCAGCACTTCAGCGGTGTCCGCCGATGGCTTGAAGTACGCAGGCAGCAACGGCCGGCGGTTGTTCAGTTCGCGCATCAGGAAGGCGATGCGCTCTTCCTCGCTCCAGTCCTCGTAGCGGCCCAGGCCCAGGTAATCGGTGATTTCGGTCATGGCCGCGGTATGTCGCGTCGAGTCCTGACGCACATCGAGCCGCACCAGGAACAACCCAAACGTCACCGCCCGGCGCAGGCAATCGAGCAGCGGCCCATCGGCGATCACGCCCATGCCGCACTCATGCAGCGAGTGGTAGCACAGCTCCAGCGGATCGAGCAGTTCGCGGTTGTTTTGCAACACATCGGCGGGTGCCGGCGTGGTCGTCGTCAAGGCGGCGTGAGCCCAGTTACGCGTCGCGCGCAGGCGTTCACGCAGCTGTTTAAGCACCGCACGGTAAGGTTCGGCGCTGTCCCCGGCCTTGGCCTTCAAGTCGTCGCTGGCCTGCTGCATCGACAACTCGGCCGCCAGGTGATCGACATCGCGCAGGTACAAGTCCGCGGCCATCCAGCGCGCCAGCAGCAAGACTTCACGGGTTACGGCAGCGGTCACGTTGGGGTTGCCGTCCCGGTCGCCGCCCATCCACGAGGCAAAGCGAATCGGCGCTGCCTCCAGTGGGAGGTGCAGGCCAGTGGCGTCATGCAGGGCTTTATCAGCCTTGCGCAAATAGTTGGGGATCGCCTGCCACAGCGAATGCTCGATCACCGCGAAGCCCCACTTGGCTTCGTCCACTGGGGTTGGGCGGGTGCGGCGGATTTCTTCGGTGTGCCAGGCTTCGGCGATCAGGCGCTGCAACTTCGTGTGGATCTGCTCGCGTTCGGCAGTGGTCAGGTCGCGATGGTCCTGGGCGGCCAGTTGTGCGGCAATCGCGTCGTATTTCTGGATCAGTGTACGGCGCGCGACTTCGGTCGGGTGCGCGGTGAGGACCAGTTCGATCTCCAGCCGCCCCAGTTGGCGGGCCAGGGATTCGGCGCTGTGGCCCTCAGCGCTGAGCCGAGCGAGCAGTTCCGGCAGTACTCGCGCTTCGAACGGTGCAGGCTGCGACTCTTCGCGACGGTGAATCAGCTGATATTGCTCGGCGATATTGGCCAGGTTGAGGAACTGGTTGAACGCCCGCGCCACCGGCAGCAACTCTTCTTCGCTCAATTGGTTGAGGCTGGCGCTCAGTTCAGCGTCCATCGAACCGCGACGGTCGGCCTTGGCGCCCTTGCGGATCTGCTCGATCTTGTCGAGAAATCCGTCCCCGTACTGTTCACGAATGGTGTTGCCCAACAGCTCACCCAACAGGTGAACATCTTCGCGCAAGCGTGCATCAATATCGGTCATCAGCAGTTCTCCAGCGAAAATCCGGGTGACTTGGTGTCCATGCTCTTGAGTTAGAGAGTGCCGTTGTAAAGCGGTTCTTACAAGCGGACGACTGAGGGAATGCTGTTCGCCTGAGAAAGTTTTTGTGATTGGGGATTGGGGTTGGTGGGGGACATATCCGTTTCTGCGGTGATGGCGGCTGGCGGTTTCGCTCTTACAGCGAGTCACTTGGAAAAGCCCCAAGTAACCAAGGGCTCTTGCCCCGCCATTCGGTGCCTCGCCTAGGCTCGGCATGCCCTCACTCCGGCATTGCTCCGGGGGCCCGCCGCCATCGGCCATCCATGGCCGGGGGCGGCTACCGCGGCATCCTTGCCGCGGTGCCCCCTGCGCAACGCCTGCGTTCGGCCTCTGGGAAAGGGGCGGCAGATCTGAAGCCAAAGCAAAGCAACAGCAACGGCAAGATCAAAAGATCGCAGCCTCGCTTCGCTCGACAGCTCCTACAGGGGGGAGGGGGTGTACGCACGCTTCTCACCACTCAACAGGCCGAGCGTTAGCTCGCCTGCCGCTTTTGATCTTGATGCACCGCCGCCTCGAGAGGCCGAGTGGAGGTTCTGCGCAGTGGGCAACCCGGCATGGATGCCGGGTTAGCCGCCCCCGGCCATGGATGGCCGATGGCGGCGGGCCCACGGAGCAGGACCGGAGCGAGGGCATGCCGAGCCTAGGCGAGGCACCGAACGAAAGTGGCAAAAGCGCTTTGGTTACTTTCGCGCTTTTCGAAAGTGACTCGCTGTAAAAGCGAAACCGTAATCAGCCATCACCGCAGAAACGGATATACACCCAATCCCCCCAACGGCATTAGACGACGAAGGGACTTTAAACCTTGGGCGTTAAAGCTAGTCTGAAGAGTAAGCCTTACAACGGCTGCCGCCGGCGATTGCCGGACACTGACACTGCCTGCCACGAGCAGGTGCGCATTGAGGTCACTATGAAAATCCGCGAGCTTGCCCATCACTGGGAAGAAAACGCCAAGGGTCGCCTGACCGACACCGGATACTCGATTCATCTGGATGTGGAAGCCGCCGCACGACTGGCGGCCATTATCGATATGTACCCCAAACGGCAGCCCGAAGAACTGCTCGGCGAACTGATCGGCGCCGCCCTGGAAGAGCTCGAAAAAAGCTTCCCGTACGTGAAGGGCTCAACCGTCGTGGCCACCGACGAAGAAGGTGATCCGCTGTACGAAGACATCGGTCCGACTCCACGTTTTCTCGCATTGTCCCGTCGTCATTTGCACGACTTGTCGGCCGTCGACGACAAACAGAAACACTGATTACCGCACTTCTTTCCCCCTCCCAAAATGCGTATTCCTGGCCCCTACAGGGCCGGGAACACTGCTGCTCGCGATAAGAATTCCCGGCTTAGAGACTTGTCCGCTCGGTCAAAGTATTTCGGGCAATGGGCCATATTCTCTGAACTTTCGAAAAACCTCTCGGGTCACACCCATTAACCACGCCTGGGACGGCCGTTTTGAAACACCCCCGGAAATTGAAGGTTGCGGCTCCTTGCCCAGGATGGATTTTTAAGTTTTTCAGGAGTTTTTCCAATGGAGTTGAAGACCATGAAGACCCGAACTGCCAAATCCTCGTTCCCCCCTCTGCGTAGCCTGAAACTGGCTGCACTGGCCATCGGCAGCAGCTTCGTTCTGGCCGGTTGTGCCGGTAACCCGCCAAGCGAGCAATTCGCCGTGACGGAATCGGCGGTCAACAGCGCCGTCAGTGCCGGCGGTACCGAGTTTGCGGCGGTGGAAATGAAATCCGCCCAGGACAAGCTCAAACAAGCCGAAATCGCCCTGCACGACAAGAAGTATGCCGAAGCCAAAGTCCTGGCCGAACAGGCCGAGTGGGACGCTCGCGTGGCTGAGCGCAAGGCCCAGGCTATCAAGGCTGAACAGGCTGTGAAGGACTCTCAGAAAGGTGTTCAAGAACTGCGTCAGGAAAGCCAGCGCACCGTGCAATAAGCGGCCGGCAAGACGTACTTCTTACTCGATTAAAAGGACGAAACCACCATGCGTAAACAATTGATGATCCCTGCCCTGCTGGCCGCGAGCGTTGCACTGGCTGCCTGCTCCACGCCGCCCAACGCGAACCTGGAACAGGCTCGCACCAACTACACCGGCCTGCAAACCAACCCGCAAGCCAGCAAGGTCGCGGCGCTGGAAACCAAAGAAGCCAGCGATTACCTGGACAAGGCCGACAAGGCTTACCAGGACAAAGAGGACCAGGCCAAGGTCGATCAACTGGCTTACCTGACCAATCAACGTGTTGAAGTGGCGAAGCAGACCATCGCCCTGCGCAACGCCGAAGCCAATCTGAAAAATGCTTCCGCGCAGCGTGCCCAGGCTCGTCTGGATGCTCGCGACGCGCAGATCAAGCAATTGCAGGACAGCCTGAACGCCAAGCAGACCGATCGAGGTACCTTGGTGACGTTCGGTGATGTGTTGTTTGCCACTGACAGGGCTGATCTGAAGTCCAGCGGTCTGGTGAATATCAACAAACTGGCGCAATTCCTCTCGGAAAACCCTGATCGCAAAGCGATCGTCGAGGGTTACACCGACAGCACAGGCACCGCGAACCACAACCAGTCGCTGTCCGAGCGTCGTGCCGGTTCCGTGCGCATGGCGCTGGTGAAAATGGGCGTTGATCCAGCGCGTATCGTGGCGCAGGGTTACGGCAAGGAATACCCGGTGGCCGAGAACGACAGCGTCTCCGGTCGTGCGATGAACCGTCGGGTGGAAGTGACCATTTCCAATGACAACCAGCCGGTGATCCCGCGTTCGGCGGTCAGCTCGAACTAAGTATCGTCTGCTGAAACACAAAAGCCCCGCCTGAGTCGATCAGGCGGGGCTTTTGTTTTTAAGATCGGGCGCTACGGTTGCAGCTTCTGCGGGGTTTCCTCACCCATGCAGCGCACGGCTTTTTTCTTGTTGTTGACCAACACACCGCTCAGGCCTTTCTGCTCGGTGTCGAACATCACCAGCACGCCATCGATGCATTGCGCGACTTGCGGGGCCGGCTCCAGCGAGACTTTGTAGTCTTCGCCCGGCACCGTCTTGAGCATGGTGAAGTCGCTGAGCAGCAGCGCATCTTCGGGTTTGGCGAAGTGCAGGTAGCCGTAGAACCACAGGGCTCCGACAGTGCCGAGGATGCTGCAGATACCGGTGATGATCAGCGGGATGGCGTTACGTTCTTCACTCATTGCGGACTCTCTGGTGGTTCATCTTCAGAATTTTTCGGCGCCGGGTAATTCGGGACTTCACCCAGGCGGCGCAGACCGTTGAAATGCTGCGGGTCATCGAGAAAACGCAGCATGACTTTGCGCCAGACCGGATCGGCGAACGTCTGCACATGACCGCCACGGGTCAGTTGCAGCACCCGCGGCGGCGGCGCAGCTTGATACAGACGGATGCCGTTGGAAAGGGGCACGATCGGATCGTCGATGCTGTGATAGATCAGTTTCGGCATGCCATTGAGCTGAGCCATGGAATGGATCGCGCTGTCGCCGTCCGGCACCAGCCAGGACAGCGGCACCTGAAACATCCAGGTCAGCCAGGAATGGCTCAGGGCAAATTGACCGATACTGCGGTAACTGGCGGGCACGCCGTCGAGGACAATGGCCTTGAGTTGTTTCTGGCGTTCGGGGTGCTGAACCAGATAGTGCACGGCCATCGAACCACCTAGGCTTTGGCCCAGGAGAATCAGCGGCTTGCCTTTGACCTCCGGCGCCTGATCGAGCCATTTGAACGCGGCGTCGATGTCCTGATAGATCTCTGGCAGCGTCGGCTCCCCCTCGGACAGACCGTAGCCGCGATAGTCCAGCAACAGCACTTGATACCCTTCTTTCGGTAACCACCAGCTCCCCCCAAGGTGCATGGGCAGGTTGCCGCCGTTACCGTGCAAATGCAGCACCGTGCCTTTGACCTCGACACCTTGTTTGGCCGGCAACCACCAGCCGTGCAGCTTGAGGCCGTCGGCGGTGGTCAGGGTGACGTCGCGGTACTCGAGTTTGGCTTTTTCCGGGGTAAACAGCTGACCGGGCTCGGGGTAGAACAGCAGCGAGCTGCAGCCGCCGAGTGTCAGGAGCAGGCAAACAATGCCGAGGAATCTCATCCGTTGAAACCTCGCAAAAATGGATTGAAATAAAGATCCCTGTAGGAGTGAGCCTGCTCGCGATGGCGGTGTGTCAGTCAACATCAATGTTGAATGTTGAACCGCAATCGCGAGCAGGCTCACTCCTACAGGGGAATTTCGTGATCGTTAGAGGATGTTCGAGTAATCCGCTTCGATCCGGTCCAGGCTCAGGTGATTGAGGAAGTTGGAGAAGCACATCCACGCCGACAGCGCGTTCAGGTCACGGAACTGATCCGGCAGATACTTGGGTGGCACCACCAGCCCTTCATCCACCAACTGGCGCAAGGTGCGCATGTCTTCCAGCGTGGTCTTGCCGCAAAACAGCAGCGGTATCTGCTCAAGCTTGCCTTTACGCACGGCCAACTGAATGTAGTTGTAAACCATGATAAAGCCCTTGAGGTAAGACAAGTCTTTGGTAAATGGCAGACCTGTCGGCACCGAGCCACGGAAAACCCGACTGGCGTTGCCGTAGCTTTCCGCCATTTCAAAACCTTGCTCGCGGAAGAACTCGAAGATCTGCAGGAAGTCCGCGCCCTCCTCCACCATGTGAATGGCGCGGGTGCGGTTGGTCAGTTTGCGCAGACGACTCGGGTACGAGGCGAACGTGATGATTTCCATCAGGATCGCCAGGCCTTCCTGAGTCACTGTCGACGACGGCGGACCTTTGGAGAGGAAGGTGCAGATCGGCTGGTTCAGACCATTGAGCGTGGTGCCCACATGCACCAGCCCTTCGTGGACTTCCAGAGCGCGCACGTCACGGTCGTTGAACATCGCGTCGGCGCGAATCTTGATGTAGTCGGCGCCAGCCGCGGCATCGGCGACGATCCCGTCGGACTCAAATACGCGAATGGTTTCCTCGGCCTCGCCGAATACCTTGTTCAAGCGGGTTTGCAGCAGGTGGACGGCTTCCTTGGCGGTGAGGATTTTCGGTTCGTCCTTCAGGTCGCCACGGCCATCGATGTTGTTCAGGTAATCGGAAAGCATCAGGCCCAGGTCGGAAAGGGTCGGATCGCCGGCGTGGAACGCGTCGGAAGCGGCACCGTAAAGCTCTTGTGAAATCAGCCCGAAATCCTCGGTGCCGCGCGCTTCGAGCATGCGCACCACCATGCGGTATTCCTTGCACATGCGGCGCATGATCTGGCCGACCGGGTTGAACTGTCCGAGCTGACGGGTGATGTCGCGTTCGATGTTCTGGAATTCCAGCTTCACCTTGCTGGAGTCGAACGCCAGTGGCCGGTTCAGGTAGTAATCGCGGTCCACCGCCGGCATTTCCTTGCCCTTGGCCTTGAGGAAACCTTTGCGGATGTTGTCGTCCCACTTGACGGCATCGAGGACGCGAATCGGCGTCTGCGCCAGCACAATGCGATCGGACAACATGCGTATCGTCTGCTGGTAATCGTCCACCCGAAACTCCTGTAGAAAAACCGTTTACGTGCTGGGTTTATTTGGCTTTGGCCTGGCGCTGATAGCGCACGGCCTCGACGAACACATCGGAATTGGCCGGGTCGTCAAGGTAGGCGAAGACCTGGTCCAGATTGTTGTTGATCAACACGCCGTCGCCGTCGTCGGTCTGGAAGCCTTCGCCGCTGAGGACTTTTTGCCTCAGGGCCTGGTTGATCTGCTCGAGGTCGAGGTTATAGACCACCAGTTCATGCTTATCGGTGAGTTCAAAACCCAAGAGCGTGAAATGCCCACCGAATTGCGCCGGCACCTTGGCCGACAGGTACCAGCGACTGCCATGGCGGGTCACCGTGAAGGGATAGGCTTCGCGCTCCTTGGGTTTGGCCTTGAAGTAGCTGACGGCCTGATAGTGATTGTCGCCGAGGCGTGTCAGCTCCAGATTCAGCGGCTCGCCCCAGGCGTTGGTGCTGGTCCATTTGCCGAGCAACCCTTTAGGCGCGGGCTCACTCGAGGGCAGCGGCTCCTTGAAGGTCACCAGACAGCCACTGAGCAGCAGGAACGACAAGGCGATCACAACGACACGCCAGGCTTTCATTCAACACTCCCTTTGAATACACGCGAACCTCATGTGAACACCGCCCCCTGTAGGAGCGAGGCTTGCCCGCGAAGGCGGTTTAACATTCAACAACTACGTTGACTGAAACATCGCTTTCGCGGGCAAGCCTCGCTCCTACAGGGTGTAGCTGCGCCGCGAGGGTTACACCGACGCCAATACCAAATGCATGTAGCGGGTCAGGATGCCGAGCATTTCGGCTTCGGCGACAGGCTCGGCGTCGTTGAGCAGGCCCTGATATTCCATCCGTCCGATAATCGCCGTCAACACTTTGGCATCCTGTTGTGGCTCGCGGGAACCCAACACCTCGAAAAAATGGCAGGTGCCTTGCAGAAGAATTTGCTGATGCGAGCGCACCAACTCCGCCAGGCGCGGGTTCAACAGGGCCTCCTGACGGAACGCCTGCTCGGCCATCAAGTGCTCGCGACGGTTGTGCAATTGGCGCTGCACATAATCGGCAGTCAGGCGTGCGATATCGTCAGCCAGCTGTGAACGCGACTCGGGGCTGCCATCGCCATAGGCAACCATCTCGCGCAGCAGGCCTTCGTTGTTGGCCCACAACTTGGCCATGAACGCCGCGCTGCGTTCCACGTATTGGGCAAAGGTATCGGTGAGCAGGTCATCGATATCCTTGAAATAGTAAGTGGTAGCCGACAGCGGCACACCCGCCTCGGCGGCCACTGCGCGGTGACGCACGGCCCGCACGCCATCGCGCACGACAATGCGCATCGCCGCATCGAGAATGTCCTGTCGACGCTGTTCACTGCCCTGTCGGCTGGCCTTGCGACCCTGGTACTGAACACTTTCAGCGACCGCAGTGGCGACGCCCGCTGCACCCTCTTGAGCAATTGCACGGTTCACGACAGGTATTCCTCCCTTACTTCAAAAGTAACCAATTGATACGTTTGTACCAGACAGGCAATAAAAAGCCGCCTGTTTTAGGCGGCTTTTTTATTGAAACACTTACGCTTGTGGCCGCATGTGCGGGAACAGGATCACGTCGCGGATCGACGGGGAGTTGGTCAACAGCATCACCAGACGGTCGATGCCGATACCTTCACCGGCCGTTGGCGGCATGCCGTACTCCAGCGCGCGAACGAAGTCGGCGTCGTAATGCATGGCTTCATCGTCGCCGGCGTCCTTGTCGGCCACCTGCGCCATGAAGCGCTCGGCCTGGTCTTCCGCGTCGTTCAACTCGGAGTAGGCGTTGGCGATTTCACGGCCACCGATGAACAGTTCAAAACGGTCGGTGACGTTCGGGTTGTCGTCGTTACGACGGGCCAGCGGCGACACTTCGAACGGGTACTGAGTGATGAAGTGCGGCTGTTCCAGCTTGTGCTCGACCAGTTCTTCGAAAATCATCACCTGCAATTTGCCCAGACCTTCGAAGCCCAACACCTTGGCGCCGGCCTTCTTGGCGATGGCGCGAGCCTTGTCTATGTCGTTCAGGTCGTCAGCGGTCAGCTCAGGGTTGTACTTGAGGATCGAGTCGAACACCGACAGACGCACGAACGGTTCGCCGAAGTGGAACACTTTGTCGCCGTAAGGCACGTCGGTGCTGCCCAGAACCAGCTGTGCCAGTTCGCGGAACAGCTCTTCGGTCAGGTCCATGTTGTCTTCGTAGTCGGCGTAAGCCTGGTAGAACTCCAACATGGTGAATTCAGGGTTGTGACGAGTCGAAACGCCTTCGTTACGGAAGTTGCGGTTGATCTCGAACACTTTTTCAAAACCACCGACCACCAGACGCTTGAGGTACAGCTCCGGCGCGATGCGCAGGAACATGTCCATGTCCAGGGCGTTGTGG
Organism: Pseudomonas sp. BT76 TE3572; assembly: GCF_050435365.1. Lineage (NCBI taxonomy): Bacteria > Pseudomonadati > Pseudomonadota > Gammaproteobacteria > Pseudomonadales > Pseudomonadaceae > Pseudomonas > Pseudomonas sp. BT76 TE3572. Next base: position 5,771,645 of record NZ_JBNDKE010000001.1, on the reverse strand, counting down.
TGTGTTTCGAACGGCTTGGCCGCTGCACCGCCTGGAATGGTTTGCAGCATCGGTGTTTCGACTTCCAGGAAGTCTCGTTTCATCAGGAAGCTGCGGATGTGCGCGATGACTTGCGAACGAACGCGGAAAGTCTGGCGCACGTCGTCGTTGACGATCAGGTCAACGTAACGCTGACGATAACGGGATTCGGTGTCGGTCAGGCCGTGGTGCTTGTCCGGCAGCGGGCGCAGGGATTTGGTCAGCAGGCGCACGCTGGTCATTTCGACGTACAGGTCGCCCTTGCCGGAACGCGCCAGGGTGCCTTCGGCGGCGATGATGTCGCCCAGGTCCCAGGTTTTCACCGCGGCCAGGGTTTCTTCGGACAGGGTTTTACGGTTGACGTAAACCTGGATGCGACCGGACATGTCCTGGATCACCATGAACGAGCCACGGTTGAGCATGATGCGACCGGCAACCTTGACCGGGATTGCAGCCTCTGCCAGCTCTTCCTTGGTCTTGTCCGCGTACTGTTTCTGCAAGTCTTCGCAGTAGTTGTCGCGGCGGAAGTCGTTCGGGAAGGCATTGCCCTTGGCGCGCTCGGCAGCCAGCTTTTCCTTGCGCAGGGCGATCAGGGAGTTTTCTTCCTGTTGCAGGGCTTGCGGGTCGAGTTCTAGGTCGCTCATGTCTTTAAAAATTCCATCACAGGTTCGTTGCCCCTGCCTGACGGCAGGGTTCGCGGGCAAGCCTCGCTCCTACAGGGGCACGACACCCCTGTAGCGCGTGCCTTAGAGCCCTTGTTTCAAGCTGGCCACCAGGTATTCGTCGATGTCGCCGTCGAGCACCTTGTCGCAGTCACTGCGTTCGATGTTAGTGCGCAAATCCTTGATTCGCGACGCATCGAGCACGTAAGAGCGAATCTGATGACCCCAGCCGATGTCCGACTTGGTGTCTTCCAGGGCCTGGGAGGCGGCGTTGCGTTTCTGCACTTCCTGCTCGTACAAGCGCGCCCGCAACATTTTCATCGCGGTGTCTTTGTTGGCGTGCTGGGAGCGTTCGTTCTGGCAGCTGACCACGGTGTTGGTCGGTACGTGAGTAATCCGTACGGCCGAGTCGGTGGTGTTTACGTGCTGACCACCGGCACCGGAGGAGCGGTAGGTGTCGATGCGCAGGTCCGACGGGTTGATGTCGATTTCGATGTTGTCATCGATTTCCGGCGACACGAATACGGCCGAAAACGAGGTGTGGCGACGGTTGCCGGAGTCGAACGGGCTCTTGCGCACCAGACGGTGCACGCCGATTTCAGTACGCAACCAGCCAAAGGCATATTCGCCCTTGATGTGGACAGTGGCGCCCTTGATCCCGGCGACTTCACCGGCCGACAGTTCCATGATGGTCGCGTCGAAACCGCGTTTGTCAGCCCAGCGCAGGTACATGCGCAGCAGGATGTTGGCCCAGTCCTGGGCCTCGGTGCCGCCGGAGCCGGCCTGGATGTCCAGGTAGGCGTTGTTGGCGTCCATCTCACCGCTGAACATGCGACGGAATTCGAGTTTTTCCAGCGACTCGCGCAGGCGCTCGACTTCGGCAGCGACGTCATCGACGGCGGCCTGGTCTTCTTCTTCGGCGGACATCAGCAACAGGTCTTTGGCGTCGGCCAGGCCTGAATGCATTTCGTCGAGGGTTTCGACGATCTGGGCCAGCAGGGATCGCTCGCGGCCCAGTTCCTGAGCGTACGACGGGTTGTTCCAGACAGACGGATCTTCAAGCTCGCGATTGACTTCAGTCAGACGCTCATGCTTTTGATCGTAGTCAAAGATACCCCCGAATAGTTTCGGAGCGCTCGGACAGGTCCTTGATACTGTTAAGGATCGGGTTGATTTCCATGGCGGGCAGCACTCGTTGGCGAACTTTTGAAAGCCGGCGAGTATAACGTAATCAGGCTGTCACGGCAGCCCGCCTGGCGGCTTTAGGGGCGAATGGATTGAGGTTATTTGCCTGGCTTGAGATCGCTCCCCTCACCCTAACCCTCTCCCCAGAGGGTAGAGGGGACTGACCGAGGTGTTCTTCTTGCTACATCGACCTGAATTACCGAGCCGAACTCAGGACTCGAAAACCATGGAGATCGGCTCCCTTTCCCCCTCTCCCCCGTGGGGAGAGGGCTGGGGTGAGGGGTGGATTCAAGCCACAGCACAAAATCCCAACCAATCCTCACTCAATCCCCACCTGATTACGCCCATTGTTCTTCGCCAGGTACAGCCCCTTGTCCGCCGCCAAGATCAATTGACGGCAATCGCCGCCCGGTTGCGGGGTCATGGTCGACAGGCCGATGCTGATGGTCAGGCTCGAACCTTCGGCCGGAAAAATGTGCGGAATCTTCAATGCCGCCACGGTCTGGCGAAGTTTTTCCGCGACCATTCGCGCGCCGCCCGGCGACGTATTGGGCAGCACCATGGCGAATTCTTCGCCGCCGTAACGGGCCGGCAGGTCCGAAGGTCGGGCGCTGGCATCACGAATTGCCGTGGCCACTTTGCGCAGGGCTTCATCGCCTTCAAGGTGGCCGAAGCTGTCGTTGTAGGACTTGAAGTAGTCGACATCGATCATCAGCAGAGACAGTTGACTCTGGTCACGCAGCGAACGGCGCCACTCAAGCTCCAGGTACTCGTCGAAATGCCGGCGGTTCGACAGCCCGGTCAGACCGTCTGAGTTCATCAAGCGTTGCAGCACCAGGTTGGTGTCGAGCAACTGCTGCTGGCTGACCCGCAACGCGCGGTAAGCGGCGTCGCGTTGCAATAAAGTCATGTAGGAGCGCGAGTGATAGCGGATGCGCGCCACCAGTTCGATGTTGTCCGGCAACTTCACCAGGTAATCATTGGCCCCGGCCGCAAACGCCGCGCTCTTGATCAGCGGGTCTTCCTTGGTCGACAGGACAATGATCGGGATGTCCTTGGTCGCCGGATGGTTGCGGTACTCGCGCACCAGACTCAAGCCGTCAAGACCGGGCATTACCAGATCCTGGAGGATCACCGTCGGTTTGATGCGGATCGCGTGGGCGATGGCCTGGTGCGGGTCGGAGCAGAAGTGGAAGTCGATGTTCTCTTCGTTCGACAACCCGCGGCGCACCGCCTCGCCGATCATTGCCTGATCGTCCACCAACAACACCATGGCGGCGTTTTCGTCGGTTTTGAAGTCGTCGAGCTGTAAATCAGTCATGGGCAGTCACCTGAGTACTACTTGGGCCAGATTGCTGTGAAATGTCTTCATTTGGGGAAAATCTCCAGCAATCGTGGCGCTATCTTTTCCAGTGGGCGAATCTCCACAGCCGCGTCGATGGCCGCTGCCGCCTTCGGCATGCCGTACACCGCACTGCTGTTCTGATCCTGAGCGATGGTCAGGTAGCCCTGTTGGCGCATGAGTTTAAGCCCCTGTGCGCCATCTCGTCCCATGCCGGTGAGCAAAACACCCACGGCATCGCCGTTCCAGTAATTGGCCACGCTCTCGAAGAACACATCGATCGAGGGCCGGTAGATCTCGTTGACCGGTTCGGCGGTGTAAGCCAGCGTGCCGTTTTTCAACAAGCGAATATGGTGGTTGGTGCCCGCCAGCAGCACCGAGCCGGCCTGCGGAGGCTCACCTTCCCGGGCCAGGCGCACATTCAGGCCGCTGGAGCTGCTGAGCCATTCAGCCATGCCGGCGGCGAACACCTGGTCAACATGCTGCACCAGCACGATGGCGGCTGAAAAATCCAGCGGCAACCCCTTGAGCAATACTTCCAGCGCAGCCGGCCCACCGGCGGATGAGCCAATGGCGATCAGGCGCTGGCGCGAAGCCGAATTGCGCAGCGGGCTCGGGGCGGCTCGCTCCCGATTGCCCCGGTCACCGATCAGCCAACCGATGTTCATGATCTTGCGCAGTAACGGGGCCGCTGCCTCTTGGGCATTGCCGGCACCGATGGCCGGCGTATCGACCACATCCAGCGCTCCGTGGCCCATGGCCTCAAACACCCGATGCACGTTCTGCTCGCGGTCGACCGTCACGATGACAATCGCGCACGGCGTTTCAGCCATGATCCGCCGGGTCGCCTCCACGCCATCCATCACGGGCATGATCAGGTCCATCAGGATCAGATCCGGCGTGTTTTCAGCGCAACGCTGCACCGCCTCGGCCCCATTTCTGGCGACCCAGACCACCTCATGCGCCGGATCGAACGCCAAGGTGCGGCGCAGGGCCTCCACCGCCATGGCCATGTCGTTGACAATCGCTATTCTCATGCACGTGCTCCTCCAATGAGCTCAACCACCGCGTCAAGCAGGGCGTCGTCATGAAAACTGGCTTTGGCTAGATAATAGTCGGCTCCAGCGTCCAGTCCACGGCGACGGTCCTCTTCACGATCCTTGTACGACACCACCATAACCGGAAGGGATTGCAGGCGATTGTCCCGACGCAATAAAGACACCAGTTCGATGCCATCCATGCGTGGCATATCGATGTCAGTGATCAGCAGATCGAAATTCTCCGATCGCAGGGCGTTCCAGCCGTCCATACCGTCCACCGCCACCGCCACGTCGTAGCCGCGATTGAGCAGCAACTTGCGTTGCAGCTCACGCACGGTCAGCGAATCGTCGACCACCAGAATCCGTTTCCGAGCCGCTTCAACCGCCTGGCTGCCCTGACGGGCAATGCGCTCAAGACGCCCGGTATTGAGCAATTTATCCACCGAACGCAGCATATCTTCGACGTCGACGATCAACACCACCGAACCATCGTCGAGCAAGGCCCCGGCGGAAACGTCCTGCACCTTGCCCAGACGCTCGTCCAGCGGCAAAACGACCAACGTGCGCTCGCCGATAAAACGCTCGACCGCCACGCCGTAAATCGCCTCGCGTTCGCGAATCACCACCACTTTGAGGGTTTGCTCACTGTTCTGGCCCGCCGGACGTTGCAATAGCTGACTGGCCGCGACCAGCCCGACATGCCGGCCTTCGTGCCAGAAGTGCTGACGGCCTTCGACCTGAACAATGTCCGCCGGCTCCAGATCGCACATCCGTTCAATATGGGCCAGCGGGAATGCATACGCCTCGTCACCGACTTCCACCACCAGACTGCGCACCACCGACAGGGTCAGCGGCACTTCGAGATGGAAACGGCTGCCCTCGCCCGCCACCTGCTCCAGCACGACCGCGCCGCGCACCTGGCGAACCATGTGCTGGACCGCATCCAGTCCGACGCCGCGCCCGGAGACTTCGGTGACCGTGTCGCGCAGGCTGAAACCCGGTAGAAACAGGAACGTCAGCAGCTCTTCTTCACTCAATTGCGCGGCGGTTTCGGCCGGGGACAATTGGCGCTCGATGATGCTGCGGCGGACCTTTTCCAGATCGACACCATTGCCGTCATCGCTCAGTTCCAGCACCAACAGACCGGCCTGATGAGAGATGCGCAAACGGATCAGGCCTTCAGCGGGTTTGCCCGCCAATAGCCGTTGCTCCGGGGATTCGATGCCGTGATCCACGGCATTGCGCAGCAGGTGGGTCAGCGGCGCTTCAAGCTTTTCCAACACGTCGCGGTCGACCTGGGTTTTTTCGCCCTCGATCTCCAGCCGCACCTGTTTGCCGAGGTTGCGACCGAGGTCGCGGACCATGCGCACTTGCCCGCTCAGCACATCGGCAAACGGCCGCATGCGGCAGGCCAGCGCGGTGTCGTACAACACTTGCGCCCGTTGACTGGCCTGCCAGGCGAATTCATCCAGTTCGGCGTTCTTTTCCACCAGCAATTGCTGCGACTCAGCCAGTAGCCGACGAGCGTCGTCGAGGGCTTCCTGTGCTTCCAGACTCAAGGCATGGTCCTTGAGGTGGACGTTGAGGTTTTCCAGTGCCCGCAGGCCGTTGTTCTGCATACGTTTGAGGCGTTGCATGGTGGCCAGGTGCGGTTTGAGCCGCAGGGTTTCCACCAGGGATTTGCTCGACAGATCGAGCAGGCTGTTCAGGCGTTCGGCCGTGACGCGTAATACGCGCTCGCCATTGTCGAGGGTGCGTCTAGTCTGGGGCGCTGGCTCGTCGGGCGCTGCCGGGGGGGCTTCGGTGGCGGCCGGCAGGGGCGGCTCACCCTTGGGCGTCGGCGATTCCAGCTGAAGTTCTGCCATCGGCAGCGCGATGGGGGTAGTCACCATGTGATCAAGCAGCCGTCCCATCAAGACGACGTAAGCTTCTACATCCACAGGCGCCGGAGCGTTACCCGGCGTCGCAATTCGCATCAGCAGATCAGTGCCTTGCAACAGTGCATCAATGTATTCGGGCCGCAGGTACAGGCGCCCTTCCTGGGCGCTGACCAGGTAATCCTCCATCACATGGGCGACGCGGACCCCGGCATCGACCCCGACAATCCGCGCCGCGCCCTTGAGCGAGTGGGCCGCGCGCATGCACGACTCGAGGTAATCGGCCTGGGTCGGATCGCGTTCCAGCGCTAGAAGACCTGTACTCAGCACCAGCGTCTGGGCCTCGGCTTCCAGACTGAACAGTTCCAGCAAAGAGGCGTCACGCATTTGCTCGGGGGTCATGTAAGGCTCCGGGTCACGGCGGACAGCAGCTGTTCTTCATCCAGCCACCGCAGGCTGCGACCTTTGAATTGCAACACGCCACGGGTGTATTTGGCGCTGGCCTGCGTACCGGAGCGGGACGCCGCCTCGAGGACGCGTTCGTCGATGGCGTGAATCCCGTCCACTTCATCCACCGGCACCACCACCGGTCCGCCGTGGGCGGCGATGATCAGCATGCGCGGCATGACCCGCGCGCCGGACGCCACGCTGCTGGCGCCGTCGAGCCCGAGCAATTCCACCAGTGACAGGCACGCCACCAACGCGCCGCGCACATTCGCCACGCCGAGCAAGGCCCGGGAGCGTTGGTGCGGCAGGGAATGAATCGCTTGCAGCGGCGCGACTTCCACCAGACTCCGAGTGGCCAGTGCCAGCCATTCTTCGCCCAGACGGAACATCAGCAGCGAACGGGTTTTGACCTCGCTCTCGACCGCCGTGGTGACTTGCCCGCGATCTTCCTGCTGCAGCGCGTAGCGGTCGAGCAAGCGCGTCGCCGCGGCCGAATACACCGCGCAATTGCGGCAGTGAATGTGATCGCTCAGCAGCGGGCAGGACTTGTCGCCGTGGATACCGATGCGGTTCCAGCAGTCGTCGATGGCCTGGGCATCTTCATGGGTGAGGCTAAAGGTGTCGGCGGCGTTCATCGTTTACGCTCACTGTCAGCGGCGCGCTCGCTGCGGGCGGCGCGATCCTGCAATCGTCTGGCTCCCGCCGTGTCGCCCAAGGATTGCAGCAACGCCGCCAGGTGCATCAACGCGTCGGGATGTTGCGGGTCGAGGTACAACGCCTTGCGATAAAACCCCTGAGCTTCAAGGGCACTGCCGGCAACATCGCTGAGCAGTCCGAGCCAGTAAAACACTTGGGCCACGGGTTCATGACTGCGCAAATAGCTATCGCACGCGGCGCGGGCCTCGGCACTTTTGCCTTCGTTGGCCAGCGCGGCGATGTTCGCCAGCAGTGTGGCGGAGTCCGGGTTGGCGACTTTCGTCACGACAGGCAGCGGCGCTACCGTGGCGAAGGGCCTGCTGCGAACGGGCGGCGGTGCCACGCTGCGCACCGGTTGGCTCACCGGCAGAGGCGTCGGCACGAACGTGGCAATGGGCGCAGGCTCTGGTGCGCTCTGACGACTGAACGCAAAGGACTGCGGGATGCCGATCGAACGCATGCCAAAACGGCCGAGCAAACTGCCCTCGGCCGGGCCGATAAACAACACGCCGTCGAAATGGGTCAGACGCTTGAGCACTTCGAACACTTGCTGCTGGGTCGGCTGATCGAAATAGATCAACAGGTTGCGGCAAAACACAAAGTCATAAGGCGGCTCGTTGGCCAGCAACGTCGGATCCAGCAGATTGCCGACCTGCAAACGCACTTGTTCGAGCACTCGCCCGCTGAGGCGATAGCCCTCCTCGCCTTCAGCGGTGAAATGCCGGTCGCGAAAGGCAATGTCCTGGCCACGGAACGAATTCTTGCCGTACAGCGCGCGCCGGGCTTTTTCCACCGACAACGGGCTGACGTCCATGCCTTCGACCTTGAACTGGTGCGGCTGGAGCCCGGCATCAAGCAACGCCATGGCGATGGAATACGGTTCTTCACCGGTTGAACACGGCAGGCTGAGAATCCGCAGCGCGCGCATGTTGTTGATGTCGCTCAGGCGTTTGGCGGCCAGTTTCGCCAACGTGGCGAAGGATTCCGGGTAACGGAAAAACCAGGTCTCGGGGACGATCACCGCTTCGATCAGCGCCTGCTGCTCGTCCTGCGAACCCTGCAAGATGTGCCAGTACTCATCCGCCGTCAGCGCGTTGGATGCCGTGCTGCGTTGACGCACCGCACGCTCGATGATCGCCGGGCCCACCGACGTCACGTCGAGGCCGATGCGCTCTTTGAGGAAATCGAAAAACCGCTGATCGCTGTTCATGGCCGCTCCTCAAGCAGCGCCAGGTCCAGAGGCTGCAACGGAAACAGCAGCGCGCGAACCTGATCGTCGAGCAAGTCGGCGACCCGCACCCATTGCAGCAAACCCTGGGCATCTTCACGCACCGGCCCGAGGTACGGCGCCTGCCGGTTGTCCAGGCCATAGGGCTGAAAATCCGCCGGGTTGCAACGCAGGGTGTCGCTGGCCTGTTCCAGAATCAGCCCGAGCAATTGCGCCTCAGCGGTTTCATCCGGGCGGTAATTGACCAGCACCAAGCGCGTGCTGGTGCGGGCCTGGGCCGGTTGGCCGAACGTCAGCGCACTGAGGTCGATCACCGGCACCACCGCGCCACGGTAGGCGAACACCCCGGCCACCCATTCCGGCGCGTGGGGAATCGGTTTCAAGGGCAGACGCGGCAGCACTTCCGCCACCTCGATGGCCTGCAAGGCATAGCGCTCGTTGCCGATGCGAAACACCAGAAACAATGATTGCAGCGCCGGCTTCACGGCGGTGCGCTTGGCCGTGGGTTCGCTCATCAGACTTTGAATCGCGAAACGCCACTGCGCAGCCCTACGGCCACCTGGCTCAGTTCGTCGATGGCGAAACTGGCCTGGCGCAGGGACTCGACGGTCTGGCTGCTGGCATCGCCCAACTGCACCAGCGCGTGGTTGATCTGCTCCGCGCCCGTGGCCTGGGCCTGCATGCCTTCGTTGACCATCAATACCCGCGGCGCCAGCGCCTGGACCTGATGGATGATCTGCGACAGCTGCTCGCCGATTTGCTGCACTTCGGACATGCCGCGGCGCACTTCTTCAGAGAACTTGTCCATGCCCATGACCCCGGCCGACACTGCCGACTGGATCTCGCGCACCATCTGCTCGATGTCGTACGTGGCGACGGCGGTCTGGTCCGCCAGACGCCGCACTTCGGTGGCGACCACGGCAAACCCGCGGCCGTATTCACCGGCCTTTTCAGCTTCGATGGCGGCGTTGAGGGACAAGAGATTGGTCTGGTCGGCGACCTTGACGATGGTCACCACCACCTGATTGATGTTGCCGGCCTTCTCATTGAGGATCGCCAGTTTGGCGTTGACCAGATCGGCCGCGCCCATCACCGAGTGCATGGTCTCTTCCATCCGCGCCAGGCCTTGCTGCCCAGAACCGGCGAGCACCGAGGCCTGATCGGCGGCGGTGGAGACTTCGATCATCGTGCGCACCAGATCCCGCGAAGTGGCCGCAATCTCACGGGACGTCGCACCGATTTCGGTGGTGGTGGCGGCGGTTTCGGTGGCGGTCGCTTGCTGTTGCTTGGAGGTGGCAGCGATTTCGGTCACCGAGGTGGTGACCTGCACCGAGGAACGCTGGGCCTGGGACACCAGGGACGTCAGCTCGGTCATCATGTCGTTGAAGCCGGTTTCCACGGCGCCGAATTCGTCCTTGCGCGCCAGGTTCAGACGGCTGCTTAGATCGCCGGTACGCATTATTTCGAGGATCTGCACAATGCGGTTCATCGGCGCCATGATCGCGCGCATCAACAGCAGCCCGCAGAGGCCGGCGGCCAGCACCGCGACCAGCAAGGAAATGCCCATAATGACTTTCGCGGTGTCCACGGAGTCATCGATGTTCGCGATTTCCTGGTCGGCCACCGCTTTGTTTTCGCGAATGATGTCATTGAGCTTCACGCGCCCTGCGGTCCAGGCCGGGGTCAGTTGCTCGTTGAACATCTTGATGGCTTCAGCTTCCTGATTGCGCTTATGCAAATCGACCACGGCAGCCAGAACCTTGTTGTAATCACCATGGAGTTTTTCAAAAACGGCGTACTCGACCTTGTCTTCATCCGTGGTGATCGTGGTTTGGTAGTTACTCATCTGCTCTTGCAGACGCACCGCGAAGTTTTTGAAATTTTCAGCCTCTTCAGCGCTGAAGCCCTGCCCCTCCTTAAAGCCCAGCATTTCCTGGGTCCGCAGGTAAGTGTCGACCCAGGCACTGCGTATCATCGAGCTGTAATACAACCCGGGCAGCGCGTCTTCACGGACGCTGGCTTCGCTGGCTTCGATCTTCAACAGCCGGGAATACGACACGACGACCATCAGCAACATGATGGCGATAATCACCGCAAAGCTCGCCAAGATGCGTTGGCGCAACGTCCAGTTCTTCACAGTCAGTCCTCGGGGGGCATTTCAAATGCTGCGCAGTATAGCCGAGGGCGGGGCTGCATCTAGAAAGGGTTGCATACCACTTCTCATCCCCGGCAAAAACAACCGGAAATTGGCCCTGTGGTGGGTATGTAGCGCGACTGAAAGCGCCTTCGCGATCCTTCTTGCCCGCGAAGGCGGTCTGGTGACTTACACAGAAGCCTGACGCACCTGCTTTTCCAGCTCAGCCTTCAACCCCGGCTCAAGCTTGAGCTGACGCGCCAGTTCATCGAGGTAGGACTTCTCCATGAAGCTCTCCTCATCCACCAGCATCACGCTGGCGATGTACATCTCTGCGGCCATTTCCGGCGTGCTGGCAGCGCGGGCGACTTCCGTTGGGTCGAGCGGCTTGCTGAGTTCGGCATGCAGCCAGTGCTGCAGTTCCTGATCGTTATCGAGTTTGGTGAATTCACCTTCGATCAGCGCACGTTCGCGTTCATCGACATGGCCATCGGCTTTAGCAGCGGCCACTAGCGCTTTGAGAATCGCCTGGCTGTGCAGCTCGACTTGCTCTGCCGGCAAACGATCAAGGGTTTGTGGTTCAGTCTTCGGCGCGGTGCCCTGCTGGGCCTGCCAATTACCGTAGGCCTTGTAGGCAATGACGCCGAGCGCCGCGAGACCGCCGTAGACAGCGACTTTGCCGCCGACATTGCGGGCCTTTTTGCTGCCGAGCAACAGGCCCATGGCACCCGCCGCCAACGCCCCGCCGCCTGCGCCCGAAAGCAAACTGCCGAGGCCGCCCGAACCGCCGCTGCCGCCGAGCAATCCGCCCAGGCCACCGCCAGAAGCCTTGTTTTGTGAGCCGCCGGCCTTGTTCTGCAACATATCCTGACCGGACTTGAGTAGCTGATCGAGCAATCCACGCGTATTCATTTTCCGCCTCCAAAAAAGGGGTTAACCGGATCAATAAGGCCACCAGCCTAGATCGAAAGTGCCCGGCATTCGGGAGCGAGAGTGCTTCGAGATGTTGCGCAGCGCCGTTCAGCCGATCACGGCCCTTCAGAAAAATGGATATACACTCAAGCAAATCTATAAAAACCGCCCACCGGGTACTTTCTCCATGATGACCTTGCGTCAGATCCGTCACTTCATCGCCGTGGCCGAGACCGGCTCAATCTCCGCCGCCGCGCAAACCGCATTCATTTCTCAGTCCACCTTGACCCTGGCCATCCAGCAACTGGAGCAGGAAATCGGTGTCGGCCTGTTCAACCGTCACGCCAAGGGCATGACGCTGACCCACCAGGGCCACCAATTCCTGCGCCAGGCGCACCTGATTCTGGCGACGGTGGACAACGCCAAACGCAGCCTGCAACAGAGCACCGATCAAGTCGCCGGTCAGTTGATCATCGGCGTGACCAGCCTGGTAGCCGGTTACTACCTTGCGGATCTACTTACCCGTTTCCAGCGCGCCTACCCCAATGTCGAGATCCGGGTGATGGAGGACGAGCGCCCGTACATCGAGCATTTGCTGGTCAGCGGCGAGATCGATGTGGGCGTGTTGATCCTCTCCAACCTCGAAGACCGCCACGCCTTGCAGACCGAAGTGCTGACCCACTCGCCCCATCGGTTATGGCTGCCGGCCCAGCATCCGCTGCTGGAACACGACAGCATCAACCTCGCCGACGTGGCCCGAGAGCCGCTGATTCAGCTGAACGTCGATGAAATGGACCGCAACGCCCAGCGCATGTGGACAGCGGCCTCCCTGCAACCGCGCATCACCTTGAGGACGGCGTCGACGGAAGCGGTGCGAAGCCTGGTAGCAGCGGGATTGGGCGTGTCGATCCAGCCCGACATGACCTATCGCCCATGGTCACTGGAGGGCGACATCATCGAAGCGCGGCCGATCGCGGACTTGAGCCAGACCCTCGACGTCGGCCTGGCCTGGCGTCGTGGCACCGCGCGCCCAGCGTTGGTGGATCCGTTCCTGACCGTCGCCCGCGAACAACCCCACGGCGGGCGCAAGCCATCTATTTAATCGAACGCCACCTTCAGTATTTAGAATTTGTCGACCTCGGGCCTGAGCACTAGTCTTGCTACATCTATAAGACGGCCGGGCCCCAGTCACAGGGAGCAGCATGGCCACACAAGAAAAGAGAACCCGAAAAATGGCTGGCGCGCAGACCCCGTTGTTCACCGCGTTATTGATCGATGGCGAATTGGTCGCGGGCCAGGGGTTTGTCGAACCGATCCTCAACCCGGCCACCGGAGAAGTGCTGACGCACATTGCCGAAGCGAGCACCGAGCAGGTCGAAGCCGCCATTCTCGCCGCCCACCGCGCCTTTGCCGGTTGGTCGCGGACCACGCCGCAACAACGCTCGAACCTGCTGTTAGACATTGCCAACGCCATCGAAAAACAGGCCGACCTCCTCGCCCGCCTCGAATCCCTGAACTGCGGCAAGCCGTTGCACCTGGCGCGTCAGGATGACTTGAGCGCCACGGTTGATGTGTTCCGCTTCTTCGCTGGCGCCGTGCGTTGCCAGACCGGCCAGCTCAGCGGCGAATACCTGCCGGGTTACACCAGCATGGTTCGTCGCGATCCGATTGGTGTGGTCGCGTCGATTGCGCCGTGGAACTACCCGATCATGATGGCTGCGTGGAAAATCGCCCCGGCCCTGGCCGCCGGCAATACGCTGGTGTTCAAGCCGTCCGAACACACGCCGCTGTCGATTCTGGCCCTGGCCCCAGCGCTGGCCGAGATCCTGCCGCGCGGTGTGATCAACATCATTTGCGGCGGCGGTGAAGGTGTCGGCAGCCACCTGGTCAGTCACCCTAAAGTGCGCATGGTGTCGCTGACCGGCGATATCGTCACCGGGCAAAAAATCCTGCAAGCCGCAGCAAAAACCCTGAAACGCACTCACCTCGAACTCGGTGGCAAGGCCCCGGTGATCGTCTGCAACGATGCGGACATTCAAGCCGTGGTCGAAGGCGTGCGCACTTACGGCTATTACAACGCCGGCCAGGATTGCACCGCAGCGTGCCGGATTTATGCACAGGCCGGGATTCATGACCGTTTGGTGGCCGAACTCGGCGCAGCGGTCAGCAGTTTGCGCTTCGCCGGCAAACGCGACGCCGACAACGAGATCGGCCCGCTGATCAGCACCCGCCAGCGCGATCGCGTGGCCAGTTTCGTCGAGCGCGCCCTCGGCCAGCCGCACATCGAACGGGTGACCGGCGCGGCCGTGCATTCCGGTGCCGGCTTCTATTACCAGCCGACGTTGCTGGCCGGCTGCAAGCAGACCGATGAGATTGTCCAGCGCGAAGTGTTCGGGCCGGTGGTCACCGTGACCCGTTTCGATCAGCTCGAACAAGCCGTGGACTGGGCCAACGACTCGGAATACGGCCTCGCCTCCTCGGTCTGGACCCAGAACCTGGACAAGGCGATGCAGGTCGCGGCGCGCTTGCAGTACGGCTGCACCTGGATCAACAGCCATTTCATGCTGGTCAGCGAAATGCCCCACGGCGGCCTGAAACGTTCGGGCTACGGCAAAGACTTATCCAGCGATTCGCTCCAGGACTACAGCGTGGTGCGGCACATCATGGCCCGCCACGGCCAGCATCTCTGACTACGCTTATAACAAGCCGCTAACGGCCTGCTTCACCACGTTCAAAACTGCCCCGACCATAATTAAAGAAGAGGGAAACCCCATGTTCGTGCACAAGACCGCACTGCTCAGTGCAATTACCACCGCGCTGCTGGCCAGTGCCAGTATCCAGGCTGCCGAACCGCTGAAAGCCGTCGGTGCCGGCGAAGGTCAGCTGGATATTGTGGCCTGGCCTGGCTACATCGAACGTGGCGAAAGCGACAAGGCCTACGACTGGGTCACCGGCTTCGAAAAGGAAACCGGCTGCAAGATCAACGTCAAGACTGCCGCCACTTCCGATGAGATGGTCAGCCTGATGTCCAAGGGTGGTTATGACCTGGTGACTGCATCCGGCGATGCCTCCCTGCGGTTGATCGCCGGCAAGCGTGTGCAGCCGATCAATACGGCGTTGATCCCGAACTGGAAGAACATTGACCCTCGCCTCAAGGATGGCCAGTGGTACGTCGTCAACAAGCAAACCTACGGCACCCCGTACCAATGGGGCCCGAACGTGTTGATGTACAACACCAATATCTTCAAAACAGCGCCGGACAGCTGGAGCGTGGTGTTCGAAGAGCAGACCCTGCCGGACGGCAAGTCCAACAAGGGTCGGGTCCAGGCCTACGACGGCCCGATCTATATCGCCGATGCGGCGCTTTATCTCAAATCGAAACAGCCGGAACTGGGCATCAAAGACCCGTACCAGCTCAACGAAGCGCAATACAAAGCGGCGCTGGAACTGCTTCGCAAGCAACAGCCCTTGATCCACCGCTACTGGCATGACGCAACGGTCCAGATGAGTGACGTCAAGAACGAAGGCGTGGCGGCGTCCAGCACGTGGGGTTACATGGTCAACGGCCTGGTGGCGGACAAGCAGCCGGTTGCCTCGGTCATTCCAAAAGAAGGTGCAACAGGTTGGGCCGACACCACCATGTTGCACGCCGAAGCCAAGCACCCGAACTGCGCCTACAAGTGGATGGACTGGTCGCTGCAACCGAAAGTTCAGGGTGACCTGGCGGCATGGTTCGGTTCGTTGCCGGCGGTTCCGGCGGGCTGCAAGGAGAGTGAATTGCTAGGCGCCGAGGGCTGCAAAACCAACGGTTACGACCAATTCGACAACCTGGCCTTCTGGAAAACCCCGCAGGCTGAAGGCGGCAAGTTCGTGCCGTACAGCCGCTGGACCCAGGACTACATCGCGATCATGGGCGGCAGATAAAACACCGGTCCCTGTGGCGAGGGAGCTTGCTCCCGCTGGGTGGCGAAGCCGCCCCAAATCAGTCAATGCGGTCTGTCAGGCATACCGCATCAATCCTTTTGGGAGTGCTCTGCACTCCAGCGGGAGCAAGCTCCCTCGCCACAAGAAACGCATCGATCACGATTCAGATTTTTCAGATGTCCTGGCAAGGCCGCTGTGACGGCCCTCGCCTTTTTGGAGCACCGCACCATGACGCTTGCAGTCCAGTTCACCAACGTTTCCCGTCAGTTCGGCGAAGTGAAGGCCGTTGACCGGGTTTCCATCGATATCCAGGACGGCGAGTTCTTTTCCATGCTGGGCCCTTCAGGCTCGGGCAAAACCACCTGTCTGCGCCTGATCGCCGGTTTCGAACAACCGAGTGCAGGCTCTATCCGTATTCACGGCGAAGAAGCCGCCGGGCTGCCGCCGTATCAGCGTGACGTGAACACCGTGTTCCAGGATTACGCGCTGTTCCCGCACATGAACGTACTCGACAACGTCGCCTACGGTTTGAAGGTCAAAGGCGTCGGCAAGCCCGAACGCCAGAAACGCGCCGAAGAAGCCCTCGACATGGTCGCCCTCGGCGGCTACGGCGAGCGCAAACCGGTGCAGCTGTCCGGCGGCCAGCGCCAGCGTGTGGCCCTGGCCCGCGCCCTGGTCAATCGCCCGCGCGTGCTGCTGCTCGATGAACCGTTGGGCGCGCTCGACTTGAAGCTGCGCGAGCAAATGCAGGGTGAACTGAAGAAGCTGCAACGCCAGCTCGGCATCACCTTCATCTTCGTCACCCACGACCAGACGGAAGCGCTGTCGATGTCAGATCGTGTGGCAGTGTTCAACAAGGGGCGCATCGAGCAGGTCGATACCCCGCGCAACCTCTACATGAAACCGGCTACAACCTTTGTCGCCGAATTCGTCGGCACCTCCAACGTGATTCGCGGCGATCTGGCGAAACAATTAAGTGGCAATCCACAGCCGTTTTCGATTCGCCCGGAACACGTGCGTTTCGCCGAAGGTCCGCTGGCCAGCCATGAAATTGAAGTCAGCGGTTTGCTCCACGACATTCAGTACCAGGGCAGTGCCACGCGCTATGAACTGAAACTGGAAAACGGCCAGACCCTGAACATCAGCCAGGCCAACGTCCAGTGGCTGGACGTCAGCGCGCAACATCAGACCGGGCAACGCATCAGCGCACGCTGGGCACGGGAAGCGATGATCCCGCTGCACGACACCGTTGTCGGCGGGGTGTGAGATGAACAGCGTGGCTCTCCCTCAAACCCCGACCGGCGGCTCGCCGTTGCGCAGGTTTTCCAACCTGCTGTATCGCCGGCCGAACCTGTACCTGTCGATGCTGCTGGTACCGCCGTTGCTGTGGTTCGGCGCGATCTACCTCGGCTCGCTGCTGGTTCTGCTGTGGCAAGGTTTCTACACCTTTGATGACTTCACCATGGCGGTCACGCCCGACCTGACACTGGCGAACTTTGCAGCCCTGTTCCAGCCGTCGAACTTCGACATCATCCTGCGCACCTTAAGCATGGCCATCGTCGTATCGATCGCGAGCGCCATCGTCGCGTTCCCGATTGCCTATTACATGGCGCGCTACACCACCGGCAAAACCAAAGCGTTTTTCTACATCGCGGTGATGATGCCGATGTGGGCCAGTTACATCGTCAAGGCGTATGCCTGGACCTTGCTGCTGGCCAAGGGCGGCGTGGCACAGTGGTTCGTTCAACACCTGAATCTTGAGCCGGTTTTGCAGTTCATTCTGGGCATTCCGGGCGTCGGCGGCAGCACCTTGTCGACCTCGCACTTGGGGCGCTTCATGGTGTTCGTCTACATCTGGCTGCCGTTCATGATCCTGCCGATCCAGGCCTCGCTGGAACGTCTGCCACCGTCCTTGCTGCAAGCCTCGGCCGACCTCGGCGCCAAGCCTCGCCAGACCTTCATGCAAGTGACTTTGCCGCTGTCGATTCCGGGCATCGCGGCCGGTTCGATCTTCACCTTTTCGCTGACCCTGGGCGACTTCATCGTGCCGCAACTGGTGGGCCCGCCGGGCTACTTCGTCGGCAGCATGGTGTACGCCCAACAAGGCGCGATCGGCAACATGCCAATGGCCGCGGCCTTCACGTTGGTGCCGATTGTGTTGATCGCCATCTACCTGACTATCGTGAAACGACTGGGGGCCTTCGATGCGCTCTGATACAAAAAAACAAACGCCAGAAACGCACGGGGAGAAAGCTTCGCTCGGCCTGCGCATCGCAGCCTGGGGCGGGTTGGTGTTTCTGCACTTTCCGATCCTGATCATCTTCCTGTACGCCTTCAACACCGAAGACGCAGCGTTCAGTTTTCCGCCAAAAGGCTTCACGTTGAAGTGGATCGGCGTGGCGTTCTCCCGACCGGACGTACTGGAAGCGATCAAGCTGTCGCTGCAAATCGCCTCCGTCGCGACGTTGATTGCGCTGATCCTCGGCACCCTTGCGTCGGCGGCCTTGTACCGCCGGGATTTCTTCGGCAAGCAAGGCATTTCGCTGATGCTGATCCTGCCGATTGCCTTGCCGGGGATCATCACCGGTATCGCCTTGCTGGCGACCTTCAAGACGTTGGGGATCGAGCCAGGGATGTTCACCATCATCGTCGGTCACGCGACCTTCTGTGTGGTGATCGTCTACAACAACGTCATCGCCCGCTTGCGTCGCACTTCGCACAGTTTGATCGAGGCTTCGATGGACCTCGGCGCCGACGGCTGGCAGACCTTCCGCTACATCATCCTGCCGAACCTAGGCTCGGCATTGCTGGCCGGCGGCATGTTGGCGTTTGCCCTGTCGTTCGACGAAATCATCGTCACCACCTTCACCGCCGGCCATGAACGCACCCTGCCGCTGTGGCTGCTCAACCAGCTCAGCCGCCCACGGGACGTGCCGGTGACCAACGTCGTCGCGATGCTGGTGATGATGGTGACCATGTTGCCGATCCTCGGCGCCTATTACCTGACCCGTGGCGGCGAAAGCGTTGCGGGCAGTGGCGGCAAGTGATTTCCCTGACAACTCCAATAATGAATTTGCGGTAGAAAGAGGACAAAGCCATGCAAACCAAACTCTTGATCAATGGCCAACTGATCGACGGCGAAGGCCCCGCCCAACCGGTGTTCAACCCGGCCCTCGGTCGTGTGTTGGTGGAAATCAACGAAGCCAGTGAAGCCCAGGTCGATGCCGCCGTGCGCGCCGCCGACAGCGCCTTCGAAGGCTGGTCGCAAACCACGCCGAAAGAACGCTCGCTGCTGCTGCTCAAACTCGCCGACGCCATCGAAGCCCATGGCGAAGAGCTGGCCAAACTGGAATCAGACAACTGCGGCAAGCCTTACAACGCCGCGCTGAACGACGAGATCCCGGCGATTGCCGACGTGTTTCGTTTCTTCGCCGGTGCCAGCCGTTGCATGAGCGGTTCGGCAGGCGGTGAATACCTGCACGGCCACACGTCGATGATCCGCCGCGACCCGGTCGGCGTGATCGCGTCCATCGCACCGTGGAACTACCCGCTGATGATGGTCGCCTGGAAGATCGCCCCGGCCCTCGCGGCGGGTAATACCGTGGTGCTCAAGCCGTCGGAACAAACCCCGCTGACCGCGCTACGCCTGGCGGAACTGGCGTCGGAGATTTTCCCGGCCGGCGTGCTTAACCTGGTGTTTGGCCGTGGTCCTACGGTCGGCAGTCCACTGGTCACACACCCAAAAGTGCGCATGGTCTCGTTGACCGGTTCGATCGCCACCGGTTCGAACATCATTTCCAGCACCGCCGACAGCGTCAAACGCATGCACATGGAACTGGGCGGCAAGGCCCCGGTGATCATCTTCGACGACGCCGACATCGACGCCGCCGTGGAAGGCATTCGCACCTTCGGCTTCTACAACGCCGGCCAGGACTGCACCGCCGCCTGCCGCATCTACGCGCAGGAAGGTATCTACGACAAGTTCGTCGAGAAACTCGGCGAGGCGGTCAGCAGCATCAAGTACGGTGTGCAGGATGATCCATCGACCGAGCTCGGCCCGTTGATCACCGCCCAACATCGCGACCGCGTGGCCGGGTTTGTCGAGCGTGCCGTGGCACAGCCGCATATCCGTCTGATCACCGGTGGCAAGTCTGTGGAAGGCAATGGGTTCTTCTTCGAGCCGACTGTGTTGGCCGACGCTCAGCAGGACGATGAAATCGTCCGTCGCGAAGTGTTCGGGCCGGTGGTGTCGGTGACCAAATTCACCGATGAAGCACAGGTGCTGGGCTGGGCCAACGATTCGAACTACGGCCTGGCGTCGTCGGTCTGGACCTCGGACGTCGGTCGTGCGCATCGCTTGTCCGCACGCTTGCAGTACGGCTGCACCTGGGTGAATACGCACTTCATGCTGGTCAGCGAAATGCCCCACGGCGGTCAGAAACTGTCCGGTTATGGCAAGGACATGTCCATGTACGGGCTAGAGGACTACACCGTCGTTCGGCATGTGATGTTCAAGCACTAAAAGCATCGCGAGCAGGTTCTCCGCAATCCCTGTAGGAGTGAGCCTGCTCGCGATGGCCTCACCGCAACTTCAAGGAAGAAACCGGCACCCAGCACCACCAGGTTCCACCCCAAAGAAGCCAAAACAATAACCACCGATCCGGGCAGCGCCGTCATGGCCCTGCCACGGTTTCGGACATCCGAAATCTGCCGATTTTCCGGAGCTAACACCATGGATTCAACACCCGAACTCGCTGTACCCGTCGCTGACAGCGACGCCGAGCAACTGCGCAAGCTGGGCTACACCTCGAACTTCAATCGCAGCATGAGCCTGTGGGAAAACTTCGCCCTGGGCTTCACTTATCTCTCTCCGGTCGTAGGGGTTTATACCCTGTTCGGCCTGTGCCTCGCCGCCGGTGGGCCACCGATGTTCTGGGCTTATTTGCTGGTCGGATGCGGCCAGTTGCTGGTGTGCCTGATCTTCGGCGAAGTGGTCTCGCAGTTCCCGATTTCCGGCGGCGTGTACCCGTGGGCTCGTCGCTTGGTGGGCAAGCGCTGGGCGTGGATGGTCGGCTGGATCTACTCCATCGCCCTGTGTGTGACCATCGCTGCCGTTGCGGTGGGCGCTGGTCCGTACCTGGCCGCCATGATGGGTTTTGAACCGAGCAACAACACCAACATCGTCATCGCACTGTTCCTGACGTTGTTCGCCACCCTGGTCAACCTCAGCGGCACCAAAGTGCTGGCGCGGATCGCCATGTTCGGCTTCCTCTGCGAACTGGTCGGCGCGGTGATCGTCGGTGTTTACCTGCTGATCTTCGAGCGTCATCAATCGATCAGTGTGTTGTTCAACACCTTCGATATCAGCATTGATGGCTCGTATCTGCCGGCGTTCCTCACCGCCTCGCTGGCGGGGATGTTCCTGTACTACGGCTTCGAGGCCTGCGGCGATGTGGCCGAAGAAACCCCGAACCCGAGCAAACAGATCCCGGTGGCCATGCGCATGACCATCTACATTGGCGGCATCGCGGCGATGTTCGCCTGCCTGGCGCTGATCCTCGCCGTGCCAGACATGCAAGCCGTCATCAATGGCACCGACAAGGACCCGGTCACCACCATCCTCAACAACGCCTTCGGCCCGGTCGGCTCGAAAGTGGTGATGGGCGTGGTCATGATTTCCTTCATCTCCTGCGTCATCAGCCTACAAGCGGCGGCGAGTCGTCTGCTGTATTCCTACGCTCGGGATGAAATGGTCATCGGCAGCTCACTGCTGAAGAAGATTTCCCCTACGACTCAGGTTCCGGTTGCGGCACTGTTCGTGTCCGGCGTCCTGCCTGCACTGATCATTGTGCTGGGCTTCTTCCTGCAGGATGCAGTGGCAACCATCGTCAGCTTCGCGGCCATCGGTATCTACCTGGCGTTCCAGATGATCGTGCTCGCGGCACTCTATGCGCGCATGAAAGGCTGGAAACCGACCGGCAAATTCACCCTCGGCGCCTGGGGCTGGGCGGTGAACATCGGCGCGCTGGTCTATGGCGTCGGCGCAATCATCAACATGGCCTGGCCGCGCACGCCGGATGCGGCGTGGTACATCAACTACGCGATGGTGTTGAGTACTGCGATCGTGATTGGGTTGGGGCTGGTTTACATGTGGCTTGCCAAGCCGTATGACCATGGGACTGCGCCTGCGGGGGATGCTTGGAAGGTTAGTCGGTAAGGCTGATTGCCCCGGGATCCAGTGAGTTCCCGGGGCAAGTCCTGTCCGTCAAACAGCATCTGTCGTCATCCCGCAGCTCAGCCATCAATTCATCCGTACGCCCTTTGATATCAGCTTTGCCACGTACCGCTTCGAAGCGATCTTGGACATAAGCCTCAGGTTTCGCGTTGCTACCGTCAGTCATAGATCTGTTCCTTGTGCGCAGACTAAATGGACGTGGCACAGCGACCATGACCAAATCCAATCCTCGTCAAACCGTGAAGCCTTTGCCGCTGACTCCATGGATTTGAATAAATAAAGGAAAACCTGCGTCTCCGGTGCCGGATTTCTGCATGCAGTGCAAAAACAGGAAAATCCTACAGACCATGCCTTCTAGCAAAGACTCCCATTCCTACGACTAGCGTCGCCAGAGTAGACTTGGCGCCGCAAGCGCCTGACCGATAGGCTTTACCCCGTCGCTGCAAAATCAGCGATCCGGGGTCGAAGCCGGAAACTCATCAACATGGCGCATCTGCGCTCCCATATGAACTGGGGCATTTTTTGCCTTTCAGTTTCACTTTATGGCGGGCCGTGTGACGCGGGCCTCTTGGCTTACATGTTGATCGAGAATGTCCGACTTCGAACGCCGCACGGTCCGCCACCCAAATCTTTCGAAGGATTAGTGGCGGCTCCTTTTTCAACATGGAGTCGAAGAAATGCACCCACTAAATCAGTCTGAAATTCATCCTCATTTCATCCCTACCGTTTTCCCTCGCCACAACCGGTTCCTCCACGCCATCATCCAAGCGAATCAAGCCTGGTTCTGCGTTCAGGACCTGGGACGTTTGATGGGCCGCCCACTGGACCAACGACTCACCCAAAAACTCGATCCCGATCAGCGCCGATATGTCTGGCTGCTGAAGAACGGCAAAACAGTCGAATCACTCATGATCAGCGAGTCCGGAATGTACACTCTGCTTGTCCACCATTTCATCCCGGAAAACCGCAACCTGCGCCAATGGCTGAGCAATGACGTCATACCTGCGCTCCGTGAGTCGAACGCGGCTCCTGTGGATAACATTCCGAGCCTGAGTTCGTTGCAATGGGGTGGGCTCTCGGTGCCGCTGCTGCACTGGCAACATTCGGCGTGGATTAAATGGCGGGACATGCCGGATCTGATGCAGGCACAGCGACCGTTCCCGATCATGGGCACCTGCAGCTAAAGGCAGGATGAGTCGGGGGGGGGATGCTTGGAAGGTTAGTCGGTCAACGGGTTTGCCCCGGTGCCACCAATGGCAGCGGGGCACTCATTGCATTTCGAAATACATCCCCTCCCCCCGTTCTTCGTTCGCCCGCTAAGGTTTCTTCAAACCAATGCAAGGCGATCGGTTGACGAACAAGCCAGTAAGACCTAGGGTGTTTACGTCGTTTACAACGTATACATTTCTAGGAGAGCCGCCATGGCCTCGCCCGTTTTGTCTTTTCGAGTTGAAGAAACGCTTGCCCAACAGCTTGATAGTCTGGCAGCGGCCACCGATCGAGACCGTCAGTACCATCTCAAGCGAGCATTGGTTCGATATGTAGAAGCCGAGTCATGGCATCTGCAAGCCATAAGCGACGGCATAAAAGACGCCGACGCAGGAAAACTCACCGATCTGGATGCCGTAAAGGCTAAGTGGGCAAAACGTGCCGAGCGTAGTACTGACTGAAAAAGCGGAAAGTGACCTCGATTCTATTCATGAGTATTACCAAGTCGCCCTTGGTGCTGATGCCGCATTGGAGGTCATAGCGATTTTTCTGCAATCCTTCAACCAACTGGAGCAGTTTCCAGGGTCGGGAAGGCCTTCAGTAGTACCGGATGTACGTGAGCTGGTATTCGGTCGTTATCCATTCATTGCTCCCTATCGTTTGATGCATGGCCAGATACAGGTACTGCGTGTTCTGCACCAGCGGGCAGAGCGATCGCAAAATTGGTAATCGGCGACATTCAGCCGCAACACTATCGCGGCGGCTGAACGTAGTACCTCCTTAAAACCGCGAAACACTCCTCATCGCATCCACCAGATACCGCATCGCAATCTGGTCGCTTTCCGACAGTTCCCGATAGCGTTCCAACAACTTCATCTCGTCCGAACTGACCCGACGCCTTCGGCGCGCTGTGGTCAGGCAAGGAAGGATGCCCAGCAACTGGGTGATGCCTTGTACTTTCGTCATGGACGATGTCCTTCTATAAGCCCGAGAAAACTTCAAAAACCGCATCGCCCTCTCCTTTTTGTAGTCGCCGGCCTGAAGGGCAGAGGTCGGTCATGAACACAGAATAGGAACTATCACGGCGGTGAAAAGCGATTTTTAGAGTAATTAGTCGAAAAAAGCAGAAACGCCCTAAAAATCAGAAAGTACTGTCAGAAAACTTAACCGACATTTCTTGTTTCATTGCCGCGAAGCCAAAGTGCTACCAATCATTTTTTCTACACAACCGAACGGTTTAAGCTATTTGTTATCTGTTTAATGTCCGTTGCGTTTGGCCGAAGGCATGTCCGAACCTCTATTTTTGATCCAGCACGTGCCAGGAACGGCGCGGGATTGTTCACGACAGGTTGAACTTATGCACCGCAGGAATTTGCTCAAAGCATCCATGGCCATCGCTGCCTACACCGGTTTATCAGCGTCTGGCCTGTTGGCTGCCCGGGCCTGGGCCGGTACCGGCGCGGCGGATGGCGAGGCTCAGGCATTCGACTTCGAAGCGCTGAAAATCCAGGCCAAGCAGCTTGCCGGTAATCGCTATCAGGACACCAAGCAGGTGTTGCCGCCGACCCTGGCGACCATGACGCCGCAGAACTTCAACGCGATCCGCTACGACGGCAACCACTCGCTGTGGAATGACCTCAATGGTCAGCTGGATGTGCAGTTCTTCCACGTGGGCATGGGTTTCAAACAACCGGTGCGCATGTACAGCGTCGATCCCAAGACGCGTCAGGCGCGAGAGGTGCATTTCCGCCCTTCCCTGTTCAACTATGAAAAAACCACGGTCGACACCAAACAGCTCACGGGTGATTTGGGGTTTTCCGGGTTCAAGCTGTTCAAGGCCCCGGAGCTGGACCAGCACGACGTGCTGTCCTTCCTCGGCGCCAGCTATTTCCGTGCAGTCGATGCCTCAGGCCAGTACGGTCTGTCGGCACGCGGCCTGGCGATCGATACCTATGCCAAGAAGCGTGAAGAATTCCCGGACTTCACCAAGTTCTGGTTCGAGACCCCGGACAAGGACAGTACCCGGTTCGTGGTCTACGCCCTGCTGGATTCACCGAGCGCCACCGGCGCTTACCGTTTCGACATCGACTGTCAGGCCAGCCAGGTCGTCATGGCCATCGATGCGCACATCAACGCGCGTACCGCCATCGAACAACTGGGCATTGCGCCAATGACCAGCATGTTCAGCTGCGGCACCCACGAACGGCGCATGTGCGACACGATTCACCCGCAAATCCACGACTCTGATCGCCTGGCCATGTGGCGCGGCAACGGCGAGTGGATCTGCCGCCCGCTGAACAACCCGGCCACCCTGCAATTCAATGCCTTCGCCGACACCGACCCCAAAGGTTTCGGCCTGGTGCAGACCGATCATGAGTTCGACAGCTATCAAGACACGGTCGACTGGTACAGCAAGCGTCCGAGCCTGTGGGTAGAACCTACGACCGCGTGGGGCGAAGGCTCTATCGATCTGTTGGAAATTCCTACGACCGGCGAAACCCTGGATAACATCGTCGCGTTCTGGACCCCGAAAAAACCGGTCGCGGCCGGCGACTCCCTGAACTACGGCTACAAGCTGTACTGGAGCGCACTGCCTCCGGTCGGCACGCCGTTGGCGCGGGTCAACGCCACGCGTTCGGGCATGGGCGGCTTCATCGAAGGCTGGGCCCCCGGCGAGCATTACCCGGAGGTTTGGGCTCGACGGTTTGCCGTGGACTTCACCGGTGGCGGTCTGGACCGCTTGCCGGAAGGCGCGGGGATCGAGCCGGTGGTGACGTGCTCGAATGGGCAAGTGAAGGATTTCAACGTGCTGGTGCTGGATGACATCAAGGGTTACCGCATTACCTTTGACTGGTACCCGACCAATGACAGCGTCGCGCCGGTGGAGCTACGGTTGTTCATTCGTACTAATGACCGCACGTTGAGTGAAACCTGGTTGTACCAGTACTTCCCGCCTGCGCCTGAGAAGCGCAAGTACACCTGACAGCGGTAGAAACGCAAAAGCCCCGGTCAACTCGACCGGGGCTTTTTGGTTTTACAGCGTCAATCAGTCGCGCAAATCCGACTCATGAATCGGCTGTTCACGATGGGTGGCCCGCTGATACTGCGCCGGCCAGATGGCCTTGCGCCCACCCAGGTCATCATCGGCATGCAGCGGCCAGTACGGATCACGCAGCAGCTCACGCGCCAGGAAGATGATGTCAGCCTGGCAGGTACGCAGAATGTGCTCGGCCTGTGCCGGCTCGGTGATCATTCCTACCGTGCCGGTGGCAATACCTGACTCTTTGCGCACACGTTCGGCGAAGCGGGTCTGATACCCGGGACCTGTAGGAATCTCAGCATTGGCCGCCGTACCGCCCGACGAGACGTCAATCAGGTCTACGCCCAACGCATGCAGGCGTCGCGCCAGCTCCACGGTTTCATCGGGGTTCCAGCCGTCTTCCACCCAATCGGTGGCCGACACCCGCACGAACAGCGGTAGCTCTTCAGGCCACACCGCACGCACCGCTTCGGTGACTTGCAGTACCAGCCGGATGCGATTCTCGAACGAACCACCATATTGATCGCGCCGCTGATTGCTCAGGGGCGAAAGAAACTGATGCAACAGGTAACCGTGGGCGGCGTGAATTTCCACCACTTTGAAACCGGCGGTCAGCGCCCGTTTGGCCGAAGCGACAAAGGCCTGAATGACCTCAGCGATCTCGCCATCATCGAGCTGCTTGGGGTGGGTGTGCTGCGGGTCGAAAGCAATTGGTGATGGGCCCACCGGGATCCAGCCACCGTCTTCGGGTTTAACGCTGCCATGTTTGCCGATCCACGGCCGATGGGTGCTGGCCTTGCGCCCGGCGTGAGCCAACTGAATGCCGGCCACAGCGCCTTGAGCTGCAATGAAGCGCGTGATGCGTTGCAACGGTTCGATCTGTTCATCGTTCCACAGGCCGAGGTCCTGGGCGGTGATGCGTCCATCGGCGGTCACCGCCGTGGCTTCGGTAAACACCAGGCCGGCCCCGCCGACAGCGCGGCTGCCGAGGTGGACCAGGTGCCAGTCATTGGCCAGTCCATCGACGCTGGAGTACTGGCACATCGGCGACACCGCAATGCGGTTGAGCAGGGTCAATTGACGAAGGGTATAGGGTTCAAGCAGCAGACTCATGGGGCACCTCTCGAATCAGTGGGCAGGCTCCAGGGTTCTGTTTGAAAGTCGACGAGTGACAGGAAAAAGGTATAGCACCCGCCCCCGCGGGCAAAAAATTCGACAAGACGTCACAAGGATAATCAAGCAGTGCTTAGAGACTAGTCGACATCGGGGGATGAGGGAGGGTTCCGAGGGATTCGGTGTGAAGGAAATCGCCTTCGCGGGCAAGCCTCGCTCCTACAGGTATCGGTGATCTGTAGGAGCGAGGCTTGCCCGCGAATGGGGTCAACGCGGTTCGATGTGGGCAATCATCAACTGCACCGTCTCGTTGCCACGGAACTCGTTGAGGTCGAGTTTGTAGGCCAATTCCACCCATTTGATGGTCGGATTCGGCCAGATGTCGCGGTCGATTCCGAAGGCAATGCCATCCAGCTTCACCGAACCACATTCACTCTTCAGCACCACCTTGAGGTGCCGCTCGCCGACCACCCGCTGCTCGACCAGCTGGAACACGCCGTGGAACAACGGCTCCGGGAAATGTTGCCCCCAAGGACCGGCATGGCGCAGGGCGCGGGCCAGCTCCAGGTGGAACTCCTCGACCGCCAGCGTGCCGTCCGACAGCAAACGTCCGGTCAGGTCTTCTTCGCGCAATTGCCTACGCACTTCCGCATCAAAGGCTTCGGCGAACAACGGAAAATTCGCTTCCGGCAGCGTCAGGCCGGCGGCCATCGCATGGCCGCCATATTTACTGATCAGATTCGGATGCTGCGCCGCCACCACGCTCAACGCGTCGCGAATATGAAACCCCTGAACCGAACGCCCCGAGCCCTTGAGCAGGCCATCGCCGGCATCGGCAAAGGCAATGGTCGGACGGAAATAGCGATCTTTCATACGCGACGCGAGGATTCCGATGACACCCTGGTGCCACTCGGGATCGAACAGGCACAAGCCGAACGGCATCGACTCGACCGGCAAATCCTTTAGTTGAGCCAGCGCTTCACGCTGCATGCCCTGCTCGATGGATTTACGGTCCTGGTTCATGCCGTCGAGTTGAGCGGCCATTTCATGCGCCAGACCGGCGTCTTCGGTGAGCAGGCATTCGATGCCCAGGCTCATGTCATCCAGACGCCCCGCCGCGTTCAGACGCGGGCCGACAATGAAACCCAGGTCGGTAGAGGTGATGCGCGTGTGGTCACGCTTGGCGACTTCGAGGATCGCCTTGATCCCCGGCCGCGCGCGCCCGGCGCGAATCCGTTCCAGGCCCTGGTGCACCAGAATCCGGTTGTTGGCATCCAGCGGTACCACGTCGGCGACGCTGCCCAGCGCCACCAAGTCCAGCAACTCGCCGATGTTCGGCTGCGGCTTGCTCTCGTACCAGCCGAGGCTGCGCAAACGCGCACGCAAAGCCATCAGCACATAGAAAATCACCCCGACGCCGGCCAGCGCCTTGCTCGGAAACTCGCAACCCGGTTGGTTGGGGTTAACGATGGCATCGGCCAGCGGCAATTCGTCACCGGGCAAGTGGTGGTCGGTGACCAGCACCTGGAGCCCGGCCTTTTTCGCCGCCGCCACGCCTTCAACGCTGGAGATACCGTTGTCCACAGTGATCAGCAACTGTGGTGTACGGGTCAACGCCACTTCGACGATTTCCGGCGTCAGGCCATAGCCATACTCGAATCGGTTCGGCACCAAATAGTCGACGTGAGCCGCGCCCAGCAGGCGCAAGCCCAACATGCCCACCGTACTGGCTGTCGCGCCATCGGCGTCGAAGTCACCGACGATCAGAATCCGCTGACGCTGCTCCAGCGCCGTCACCAGCAAATCCACTGCGGCATCGATGCCTTTGAGTTGCTGGAACGGAATCAGCCGCGCCAGGCTCTTGTCCAGTTCAGCCTCGGACAGCACGCCCCGCGCCGCGTACAGACGGGTCAGCAGCGGCGGCAGATCACCGAGGAATGGCAGGGTGTCGGGCAACAGGCGAGGTTCGATGCGCATGGGGTGACAGGTGCTTCTCTTGAATACGTAGGATAAAAACGGGTAACGCGGACCAGCAGCGAATAATCAGCCGCGTTCGCCGCTCAGCCACTGCAACTGGACTTCGTGCTGACCACGGTCGTCGGTGACGAAAATCGTCCCTTCGCTGATCATCACGTCCCACTTGATAACGCGGGGCATGTCCTTGGCCAGGGTTTCCAGCACTTCCTGCGGAACAGCAGCGATGTGCACGTTTTTCAGGTTTTTGATCGCCGGGATTACTTTGGTCTCCCAGACACGCAGGCTGCCGTAGGCCAGCAGGCTGGTGCGCTCGGTGCGACGTGAGCACCAGGTCAGGCGATCGGCGTCTGGCTGGCCGACTTCGATCCAGTGCAGGACACGGTCGTCCAGGCTCTTTTCCCACAAGGCAGGTTCGTCCACGTCTGACAGACCGCGACCGAACGACAGTTGCTCGTTGTACCAAAAGGCGTAGGCCAGCAGCCGCACGGTCATGCGCTCTTCGGTCTCCGAAGGGTGACGGGCGATGGTCTGCTTCACGCTCTCGTACACGCTGCGATCGAGGTCGGTAAGGTTCAGTTCAAACTTGTAGGTCGTGGACGGCTGGGCCATGAACGGGCTTCTTGATACGGGGAAAGGCGGCAAGTCTAACCGATGCGGTAGGCAATCCACGAATTGAAGGCGATCAACCTTGGTCGTCTGACGTTCGGCTATGTTAAAACCCTGTATCCGCTCAACCTTTGTCCTACAGGAACCAGCATGCCGCTCACCGGAAAACCGCTCTCAGGTCTGAAAGTCATAGAATTGGGTACGCTGATCGCCGGGCCGTTTGCCTCGCGCATTTGCGGCGAGTTCGGTGCCGAGGTGATCAAAATCGAGTCCCCCGATGGCGGCGATCCGTTGCGCAAATGGCGAAAACTGTATGAAGGGACCTCGCTGTGGTGGTTCGTCCAGGCGCGCAACAAGAAATCCCTGACCCTGAACCTCAAACACCCCGACGGCCTGGCGATCCTGAAAAAACTGCTCAGCGAAGCGGACATTCTGATCGAGAATTTTCGCCCAGGCGTGTTGGAAAAACTCGGTCTGGGATGGGAAGTCTTGCACGCTCTGAACCCGAAACTGGTGATGGTGCGTCTCTCGGGTTTCGGTCAGACCGGGCCGATGAAAGATCAACCAGGTTTTGGCGCCGTTGGTGAATCCATGGGCGGCCTGCGCTACATCACGGGGTTCGAAGACCGACCACCGGTGCGCACCGGGATTTCCATTGGTGACTCGATTGCCGCGTTGTGGGGTGTGATCGGTGCATTGATGGCCCTGCGTCATCGCGAGGTCAACGGTGGTCTCGGCCAAGTGGTGGATGTGGCGCTGTATGAAGCGATCTTCGCCATGATGGAAAGCATGGTCCCCGAGTTCGACGTGTTCGGCTTCATCCGCGAGCGCACCGGCAACATCATGCCGGGCATCACGCCCTCCTCGATCCACACCAGTGCCGACGGCAAGCATGTGCAAATCGGCGCCAATGGCGACGCGATCTTCAAACGTTTCATGCTGATCATTGGTCGCGAGGACCTGGCCAACGACCCGGTGCTGGCCAGCAATGACGGACGCGACAGTCGTCGCGACGAGATTTATGGGGTGATTGATCGCTGGGTCAACTCGCTGCCGCTGGACACCATCATCGAGCAGTTGAATCAGGCCGACGTGCCGGCCAGCCGGATCTTCAGTGCTGAAGACATGTTCAGTGATCCACAGTACCTGGCCCGGGAAATGTTCCTGAAGGCCAAGTTGCCGGACGGCAAAGATTTCAAGATGCCGGGAATCGTGCCGAAACTCTCTGAGACACCCGGCACTTCGGAATGGGTCGGGCCGCAGTTGGGCGAACACAATGCGCAGGTACTCAACGATCTTGGTTACGACAAGGAACAGATCGCAAAGCTGCGTGAAGACGGGGCCATCTAAGCTGAGGCGCCTGCTCGAGCAGCCCATCAACCACTGCCTGACGCGCGGCGGACGAGCATTGTGCGCGTTCGCATTTTTCCTGGTGCTCGCCGGCCAGGCTCAGCCAACGTTGGCGCAACCGAAGGAAACCCTGGTCTGGTTATTGCGCGACCTTCCACCGCTGATGATTTTCGAAGGATCGAAAAAGGGCCAGGGCGTCATCGATCAACTGTTACCGCTGCTGATCGCCCGCATGCCGCAATACGAACACACCCTGATGCGAGTCAATCGCGCTCGCGGCTTGCAAATGCTCCACGAGCCATCCCTCACGTGCGATGCAGCGCTGAACTGGAGCAAGGAGCGCGATGACTGGATCGCGTTTTCCATCCCGGTCTTTCGGGCCATGAGTAATGGCCTGGCAGTGCAGCGCATCGATCGGGAGTTGCTGGCGCCCTTTGTCGAGGATGGCGAAGTGGACCTGGCGGCCCTGCTGGCCAGTGGCCGCGAGAAACTGGGCATTATTGCCGAGCGCAACTACGGCGAATATCTCGACGCGCTACTCAAACAAGCGCCAGCCAACTCACTGACCCTCCACTACGGCAACGACGCTTTGGGCAGCCTGTTGCAAATGCAACGCCTGGGGCGCTTGCGGATGCTGTTGGGGTACCGCTCGGAGATCCGCTACCAGGCCCAGCAGCAAGGGATCGCGGAAGATGAATTGCAGTTCTACCCGATTCGCGGCACGGGCAAATACCTGTCCGGTTACATCGGCTGTACCGACACCCCCCAGGGCCGGCAGGCGATCATCGAGATCAACCAACTGCTGCGCACCCTGCCCCACGATCACTTGAGCGAGGCATACGCCGCCTGGCTGGACCCCGAGAGTCGCCGCGACTACCTGGAAGCCAGCCGGGCATTTTTCCTGCAGCAGGCCGAGCAATGACAAATCGCAGGCAAAAAGAAACCCCGAGAAGTGGGGAGACGACTCGGGGTTAAACGTGGCCTACATAAAGACCAGTGGCAGCAAGCTACAAGCACCGGAGCACAATGCTTGATCCTGCTGTTACAAGGTCTGACTGACCTAAGCGCAGGAAGGTTCCCACAAAAAACAATTCAATTTCGGTTGGCCAGGATCTTGTCCTGGGCAGCATTACGTAACGCCGCGATGACGCAGGGCTCCAGTCGACCTTCGGCGATCAGCACGTCGCGATGCAAACCGTCGACGACATCCGTCAGTAGACGTTTGCTGGTCAACTGAGCCTGATTGAACGCCCGCTCGACCACGATCGCGCCAGTCGCATTTTTCAGTGTCACCAGGCATTCGCCATGGGTCCCCGACGGGGTCAACGTTACCTGGTACGGGCTCAGAGCTTCACCGAGCAATAGGCTGATACTTTCCATCTCGATCACCACTCAATAGTCCGAAAACAAAGTGCCTGGGGCGTGCCTACAGTAAATGACCACTGGCTCGAGAAGAAAGTTCTGGATACCGACTGCTGGTGAACCTGCGCCGCGGGTCAATAGAGCATGCACGGCCAAGATGACAGATAAAAAACAGCCACGTCACGCCTGCGTCTTACGCTTGCCGATATCGGTCCATCCTCCCAGCAGGCCCCGCAATTGTCCGTCGGCACCGTAAAAAGGCACCGTCCACTGATAGACATGCCTGACGCCGTTGTTGAACATCAATTGACGTTCACTGAAGCGCGTCTTGCGCGTACCGAGCTGGGCCATGAACTCTGCATGCAGCAGTTCGGCGGTCTCTTTGGGCAAGACGTCCAGTTCAATCAGCTGTCGCCCCTGAACCTGGTCGAAACGGGTCGACAAGCCCTCCTCATAACTTTTGTTGCACATGATCAAACGTCCTTCCAGATCACGAACAAACATCGGGTCGGGCACGGCGTCCATCAATGCATGCTGGAAGGCGAGCTGATCACTCAGACTCTTCTCGGCATCCAGGCGCTGCTGGATCAATACCGTGAGCCGTCGATTCCAGAGCAGGGACAACAGGCCGAACAGACTGACGATAAACATTCCCCAGCAGCCCCACTCGGCGAGTCGGTGCCAGACACCGGGCACCTTGACGGGGGCAATCCCACTGAGCCATTTCAAGCGAATGGCGCGCAATTCGGCAGGATCAAGCGCCTCAAGCGCCTTGTTGAGGATGCTCGACAGCTGAGGCTGACCTTTACGTACGGCCAGATGGTCCGCCTCCCATTTGCCCTCGACCGCATACCCGACCTTGAGCCGCCCGGACGGATAGAGTTGGGCTCCGGTTTCGTTTTCGATGGTGGCATAGGCTTCACCGCTCTCGACCAGCGCCCGGGCCTCCGCGTAGGTTTTAACCGAGCGCAGTTCGATGTCCGGATAGTCGCGGCGAATCGTGGCTTCCAGTGCATGCCGGGTCGGCAGCACCAGAACCTTTCCCGATAGCTGCTCCAGGGATTGCACCTCTGGCGCCCCGGCCCGCCCGACGAACACCCAGCCAGCACCACCGAACGCATGACTGAAATCCAGAAACGTCTTGCGTTCGTCATTCATTGCCAGCGTCGTGCTCATGTCCGCTGCGCCACTTTCCAGTCGCCCGAGCAACTGATCGGTAGAAAACGATTCTTCGTGAACAAACTGCAATCCCGTCATCGCGCTGATGCGGTTGAGCAGATCATTGTTCAAGCCGCTCCATTGGCCGTGCTTATCCTTGAACAGGTACAACGGATACTGCACCGATGCGACGATGACGTTCGAATGCTCGGCAATCCATTTCAACTCCTGAGCGTCCAGCTCGATCATTGGGCCAGCAACCGATCCTTTGGAATCGGTCGCCGCCAATTGCGACGCGCCCCCCCATTGAGCAAAGCCCAGGGTGCCGACTAAAAAAAACACCCAGCACGCGGCTGGTTTTAACCCTCTGAAAAACAGCATTGCCACTTCCTTGGTGATCGTCTCGCCCGCCCTTCATAGGCGGCTCTTCATTTACGAAACCCGACAAGTGTGGCATGCAGAAATGAGAAAGCCCGTCAGGAGACGGGCTTCAAAATGTGACAGTTTTAATTGGTTACAGAGGCTTGCCGCGGTTGCCATGCTGACTGACAAAGGCCTGTACGGCTTTCAGGTCATTTGGCAGCACGGTGCAGCGCTCATCTCGCTCAAACAAATCAGAAAGATGTGCAGGTAGTTCGAGCGCTTTTCCTACGCCAGCTTTTTCCACTGCGTCCGGGAATTTGACCGGATGGGCCGTACCGAGGATCACCATCGGGATATCCAGGCTGCGACGGCACTCGCGCGCCGCCTTCACGCCGATAGCGGTGTGCGGATCCAGCAGTTCGCCAGTTTGCTCATAAACTTCGGCGATGGTTTCGCAGGTTTGAGCGTCATCCACGGACAGCGAATCGAACAGCTTGCGGGCTTCGGTCCAACGTTCCTGTTCGACGCTGAAACCGCCACCTTGCTTGAAGGTGTCCATCAGCCCGGCAATCGCTGCGCCGTTGCGACCGTGCAGGTCGAACAGCAGGCGTTCGAAGTTCGACGACACCATGATGTCCATCGACGGCGACAGCGTGGCGTGCAGGGTGTCCTTGACGTACTGATTGCCGCTCATGAAGCGGTGCAGGATGTCGTTGCGATTGGTGGCGACAATCAACTGGTTGATCGGCAGGCCCATGTTGCGCGCCAGGTAACCGGCGAAGATGTCGCCGAAGTTGCCGGTCGGCACCGAGAACGACACCGAACGCGCCGGGCCGCCCAACTGCAGGGCTGCATGGAAGTAGTAAACGATCTGGGCCATGATTCGCGCCCAGTTGATCGAGTTCACCGCCACCAGGCGCGTGCCTTTGAGGAAGCTCTGGTCGGCGAAGCTGGCCTTGACCATTTCCTGGCAGTCATCGAAGTTGCCTTCGATGGCGATGTTGTGGATGTTCTCGCCGAAAATGGTGGTCATCTGGCGACGCTGCACTTCGGACACGCGGTTGTGCGGGTGCAGGATGAAGATGTCGACGTTTTCGCAGTGTTTGCAGCCTTCGATGGCGGCCGAACCGGTGTCGCCGGAGGTGGCACCAACAATCACCACGCGCTCACCGCGTTTTTCCAGCACGTAGTCGAGCAGACGACCCAGCAGCTGCAAGGCGAAGTCTTTGAACGCGAGAGTCGGGCCGTGGAACAGCTCCAACACCCATTCGTTGCCGTTCAGCTGACGCAACGGTGCCACGGCGTTGTGGGAAAACACGCCGTAAGTCTCTTCCAGAATCTTTTTGAAATCGGCATCAGGGATGCTGCCGGTCACGAACGGGCGCATCACCCGGAAGGCCAGCTCGTGATACGGCAGGCCGGCCCAGGAAGCGATTTCTTCCTGGGTGAAACGTGGCAGGTTTTCCGGGACGTACAGACCACCGTCCGTGGCCAGACCGGCCAGCAGGACGTCTTCGAAATTCAGGGCCGGTGCCTGGCCGCGGGTACTGATATAACGCATGACTGGCTCCAATAGACAGTGTTCGCAAACCCGGGCCCGCAGGCGAGCCCGGTGAACGATAACGGCTTAGTTCAGGTGCTCGACGCGGATCCGTACGACCGGACCGACCACGCCAGCCAAGGCTTCGAGGGCGGCGATCGCGTCGTTCATGTGCTGTTCCAGCACGCGGTGAGTCAGCAGGATCATCGGCACCAGGCCGTCGTGTTCTTCGACTTCCTTCTGCATGATCGATTCGATGTTGATGCCGCGCTCCGACAGGATGCTCGCCACCTGCGCCAACACGCCTGGATGGTCCTTGGCCTGGATGCGCAGGTAATAGGAGCTTTCGCAGGCTTCGATCGGCAGGATCGGGTGGGCCGACAGCGAATCCGGCTGGAACGCCAGGTGCGGTACGCGGTTTTCCGGGTCGGAAGTCATGGCGCGAACCACGTCCACCAGGTCGGCGATCACCGACGAAGCGGTCGGCTCCATGCCGGCGCCAGCGCCGTAGAACAGCGTCGAACCGGCGGCATCACCGTTGACCATCACCGCGTTCATCACGCCGTTGACGTTGGCGATCAGGCGATCAGCCGGGATCAACGTCGGGTGCACACGCAATTCGATACCGGCAGCCGTGCTGCGCGCCACGCCCAGGTGCTTGATGCGATAGCCCAGCGCTTCGGCGTAGTTCACGTCAGCGGTGGTCAGCTTGGTGATGCCTTCGGTGTAAGCCTTGTCGAACTGCAGCGGAATGCCGAACGCGATGGACGCCAGGATCGTCAGCTTGTGGGCCGCGTCGATGCCTTCAACGTCGAAGGTCGGATCGGCTTCGGCGTAACCCAAGGCTTGCGCCTCGGCGAGTACGTCTTCGAAGGTCCGGCCCTTCTCACGCATTTCGGTGAGGATGAAGTTGCCGGTGCCGTTGATGATGCCGGCGACCCAGTTGATGCGGTTGGCCGACAGGCCTTCACGGATCGCCTTGATCACCGGAATGCCACCGGCCACGGCGGCTTCGAACGCCACAATCACGCCCTTCTCCCGGGCCTTGGCGAAAATTTCATTACCGTGAACGGCGATCAACGCCTTGTTCGCGGTCACTACGTGTTTTCCGTTCTCGATCGCTTTGAGTACCAGCTCGCGGGCAACGGTGTAGCCGCCCACCAACTCTATGACGATGTCGATCTCAGGGTTCGTGGCCACTTCGAAGACATCGTTGGTAATCGCAATACCGGTCGTCTGGAACTGAGGCTTTGGCGTGCGCGTGGCAATTTGTGCCACTTCGATTCCACGCCCGGCACGACGAGCAATTTCCTCGGCGTTACGCTGAAGTACGTTGAAGGTACCGCCACCGACGGTCCCTAACCCACAGATGCCTACTTTGACCGGTTTCACTGTGAACTCCCCATAAAACGGCCGACTCAAGGCCGGCCGTGAAAACAACCGCATACTCGCGGTTCTCTATTAATGGCCCGGCGAATGCTGCCGCCGAACCATGATCGTCAATGGCTGACCGTGACGATGCGAATTTACTTCGCGCCCAGTGCCAGTTTGGCGACTTGTGGCGCAGGCTGGTAGCCCGGAATGACTTGGCCGTCGGCCAAAACGATGGCCGGTGTACCGTTCACGCCGATCGACTGACCGAGGGCGAACTGCTTGGAAACCGGGTTATCGCACTTGGCGGCCTTGATTTCCTTGCCGTCGACCATCTTGTCCATGGCAGCTTTCTTGTCTTTCGAGCACCAGACCGCTTGCAGCTGTTCGTCACCCGGCGAGCCAAGGCCCTGGCGCGGGAACGCGACGTAACGCACTTCGATGCCGCGCTTGTTCAGCTCAGGCACTTCGGCGTGCAGCTTGTGGCAATACGGGCAGGTGGTGTCGGTGAATACGGTGATGTGCGATTTGGTTTCGCCGATCGCCGGATAGACCACGGTTTCCGCAACTGGAATTGCGTTGACCAGTTTGGAAACGCCCAGGCGTTCGGTTTTTTCAGTCAGGTTGACCGGTTTGCCGTCCTTGAGCTGGAACATGTAGCCCTGAACCACGTATTGGCCGTCGGCACTGGCATAGAGCACGCGACTGCCCTGCAGTTTGACTTCATACAGGCCCGGCAGCGGACTGGCGGAAATACTTTCTACCGGAACCTCGAGCTGGAGGGTTTCCAGGCTTTTACGAATGGCTTTGTCGGCCGCGTCATCGGCGACGGCAAAGGTGCTGACCAACGCAATGGCTGCGGCGGCGAAAATCTGGGTCAGACGCATGAGAACTCCTGAAGGCGGACAAATGGGACGATCAGAACGCCCGTGCCGAAACACCGGGTCATAAACGCCCATCGTGCAAACCGGCAAAGCCTACCACATAAGGCCCCTGTGGCCGAATGCGCCTGACGCAAGACATTGGGACAACGCAATCCCCTGTAGGAGTGAGCCTGCTCGCGATAGCGGTAGTCCTGACAACACAGCGGTGACTGACAGATCGCCATCGCGAGCAGGCTCACTCCTACAGGGATTTTGTTCAGCCTCTGGGGTGGTGTTTGGCGTGCAGGTCCTGCAAGCGTGCGCGGGCGACGTGGGTGTAGATCTGCGTGGTCGACAGATCGCTGTGACCGAGCAGCATTTGCACCACCCGCAGGTCGGCGCCGTGGTTGAGCAGGTGCGTGGCGAAGGCATGGCGCAAGGTGTGCGGCGACAGCGATTTGCCGATCCCGGCAACCTTGGCCTGGTGCTTGATGCGATGCCAGAAAGTCTGCCGAGTCATCTGCTCGCCGCGCTGGCTGGGGAACATGACATCGCTGGGACGCCCGCCAAGCAGCTCCTGGCGGCCATCGCGCAGGTAACGCTCGACCCAGACAATCGCCTCCTCGCCCATCGGCACAAGCCGCTCCTTGCTGCCCTTGCCCATCACTCGCAGCACGCCCTGGCGCAGATTGACCTGCTCCAATGTCAGGCTGATCAGCTCCGTCACACGCAAGCCGCAGGCATAAAGCACTTCAAGCATGGCGCGGTCGCGCTGGCCGATGGCTTCGCTCAGGTCGGGCGCTTTCAGCAGCGCCTCAACGTCCGCTTCCGACAGGGATTTGGGCAGCGGCCTACCGAGCTGAGGCATGTCGACGCGCAACGTCGGATCGACGGCGATCAGTTTTTCCCGCAGCAAATAACGATAGAACCCACGTACTCCGGAGAGAAATCGCGCAGTGGAACGGGGTTTGTAGTTTTGCTCCAGGCGCCAGGCCAAGTGATCGAGGATCAATTCGCGTCCGGCGTTGATCAACTCCAGGCCTTTGTCCTGCAGCCAGCCGTTGAACAAGGCCAGATCACTTCGATAGGCATCGCGGGTGTTATCGGAAAGACCTTTCTCCAGCCACAGAGCGTCGAGGAATTGGTCTATCAGTGGATGATCGATGGCGGGCATAAAGGCTCAGGCAAGACCGACAGTACGGTCAGGGAAGATAAATCGCAGGCAACAAAAAAGCAGCCCGTAGGCTGCTTTTTTCTGCATCGGAAGCTGGACTTAAGCCAGTTTTTCCTTGATGCGAGCTGCTTTACCGGACAGGTCACGCAGGTAGTACAGCTTGGCTTTACGTACGTCACCGCGACGTTTAACGGCCATGCTGTCAATTTGCGGGCTGTAGGTCTGGAAAGTACGCTCTACGCCAACACCGTTGGAGATTTTACGAACGGTGAAAGCACTGTTTACGCCGCGGTTACGCTTGGCGATAACAACACCTTCGAACGCTTGCAGACGCGAACGGTCGCCTTCCTTCACTTTCACCTGAACGACAATGGTGTCGCCCGGGGCAAAGGTAGGGATCTCTTTGGTCATCTGCTCTGCTTCGAGTGCAAGGATGATTTTGTTAGTCATGCTGTGCTCCTAAGGTAAATCAACGGACTTACCATCGATACGTTGTTAACTATCGTCCCGCTCGCGGATGTATTCCTCGAGCAGCTTCTTCTCTTCTCCAGAAAGCGAGCGGCTTTCCAGAAGATCGGCGCGTCGTTCAAAGGTCCTACCAAGGGACTGCTGTAAACGCCAACGCCGGATATGCGCGTGATTGCCACTTAGCAACACGTCGGGAACACGCTGATCCGCATACACCTCCGGTCGGGTGTAGTGCGGGCAATCCAGCAAACCATCCGTAAAGGAATCTTCCTCGGCGGAGTCCGCATGCCCTAAAGCTCCAGGCAGCAGCCGTGTAACCGCATCGATCAGGACCATCGCCGGCAGCTCGCCGCCAGACAGTACATAGTCGCCAATCGACCACTCTTCATCGACATGAGCCTCTATAAAGCGCTCGTCAATGCCTTCATAGCGGCCGGCAATCAGGATCAATGCATCCAGATTCGCCAACTCGCGTACCGCCGACTGAGTCAGTTGACGGCCTTGGGGGGACAGGTAAATTACCTTCGCCGCCTCCCCGGCTGCTGCCTTGGCCTGAACCAACGCATCTTCCAGGGGCTTGATCTTCATCACCATGCCCGGACCACCGCCAAATGGGCGATCATCCACAGTGTGATGTCGATCCGTCGTGTAGTCTCGCGGATTCCAACAGGTGAGCTGCAAGAGCCCCTGTTTCACCGCACGACTGGTGATGCCGTACTCGCTGATGGCGGAGAACATCTCGGGAAACAAACTGATCACTTCTACGCGCAAGTTAGCCACGCTTAGAAGTCCGCATCCCATTCCACCTTCATCTCGCCTGCGGCAAGGTCGACGGCCAACACGCATTGCTCCGTATAGGGCAACAGGCGTTCGCGATCATCCAGGCTGCCAGCGCAAGGCTTGACCACCATTACATCATTGGCGCCGGTTTCCAGAAGATGATCGATTTTCCCGAGCAATTGCCCGAGTTGATCAATGACCTTCAGACCTTCCAGCTGGTACCAGTAGTACTCGCCATCGGTCAATTCAGGGAACAGGTTGCGCGGCACGCAGATCTCATAACCGGCCAGAAGACGCGCTTCTTCACGATCATCAAGACCCTTGAGCTTTGCGACCAGGAACTTGTCGTTCCCACGTCCGCTGACCAGCTCGACCTGTTTCACATTACCTTCGCGCTTGAGCGTCCAGGTTTTGTACTGCAACAGGTTTTCAGTCGGATCAGTAAAGGAATACACCTTCACTTCGCCGCGAACGCCATGAACCGAATAAATTTTGCCGATAACGATCAAATCATCAGCAACAGCTGGCGTCGCGTTCATATTGCTCAGGCCGCAGCCTTAGCCGCGTCCTTCAACAACTGAGCAACGCGCTCAGAAGGTTGTGCACCAACGCTCAGCCAGTAGGCTACGCGCTCTTGGTTCACGGACAGACGGACTTCTTGACCACGAGCAACAGGGTTGAAGAAACCAACCTGTTCCTTGTGCGAACCGTCGCGCGGGTTGCGGCTGTCGGTTACGGTCAAGTGGTAAAACGGGCGCTTTTTGGAGCCGCCAAGGGCAAGACGGATTGTTAGCATGTGAACATCGTTCCTGTAGTCGGTGCTGCAAATCTAAAGGCACAGCGGGCATAGGTGCCCGAAAGGCCGCATATTCTAAGGAATATCCGGACTTTTGCAAATGACTTTTTCCGGCAGCCTTTCAGTCGCCATCAAGATTTGCTATAGAGCCGTCGTTGAAAACGGCCAGTCAGCTCCCGCCAAGTGCGGGTTTGCTGGAGATCCCACTTCCGTGTGGGCTGCGCAAGAGCAAGCCCTTGCGCGAATTCTTTACATTCTCGGCATGCCGCCGCCGGGCAACATACCGCCCATGCCGCGCATCATTTTGGCCATTCCGCCTTTCGCGGAGAACTTCTTCATCATCTTTTGCATCTGCTTGTGCTGCTTGATCAAGCGACCGATGTCCTGCACCTGAGTGCCGGAACCCATGGCGATCCGGCGCTTGCGCGAACCGCTGATCATCTCAGGGTCGCGGCGCTCGGCCGGGGTCATGGAATTGATGATGGCTTCCATCTGCTTGAATTGTTTCTCTGCCGCGCCCTGGGCGTTGCCCATCTGCGCCAGGTTCATACCGGGCATGTTTGGCAGTTTGTCCATGAGGCCGCCGAGGCCGCCCATGTTTTTCATCTGTTGCAGCTGATCGCGGAAGTCTTCGAGGTCGAAGCCCTTGCCCTTCTTCAGCTTCTTGGCCAGTTTGTCGGCCTTGTCCTTGTCGAGGGTCTGCTCGGCTTGCTCGATCAGGCTGAGTACGTCGCCCATGCCGAGGATGCGCGAAGCAATACGCTCCGGGTGGAACGGCTCGAGCGCGTCGCTCTTCTCGCCCATACCGATGAACTTGATCGGCTTGCCGGTGATGGCGCGCACCGACAGCGCGGCACCGCCACGGGCATCGCCGTCGACCTTGGTCAGGATCACACCGGTCAGCGGCAGCGCATCGCCGAAGGCCTTGGCCGTGTTGGCGGCGTCCTGGCCGGTCATGGCGTCGACCACGAACAGCGTTTCGACCGGATTGATCGCGGCATGCAGCGCCTTGA
Source organism: Pseudomonas sp. BT76 TE3572 (assembly GCF_050435365.1). Taxonomy (NCBI): domain Bacteria; kingdom Pseudomonadati; phylum Pseudomonadota; class Gammaproteobacteria; order Pseudomonadales; family Pseudomonadaceae; genus Pseudomonas; species Pseudomonas sp. BT76 TE3572. The sequence goes on along the minus strand of NZ_JBNDKE010000001.1, from coordinate 5,729,762 downwards.
TCTCGCCCATCATCTCTTCATCGATGTGCAGGCGACCGGCGGTGTCGACGATGACTACATCAATAAACTTAAGCTTTGCTTCTTTTATAGCCGCTTGCGCGATGTCGACCGGCTTCTGGCTCAGGTCGGACGGGAAGAAGGTAACGCCGACTTCCCCTGCGAGCATTTCCAGCTGCTTGATCGCTGCCGGACGGTAAACGTCCGCAGACACGACCATGACCGACTTCTTTTTGCGCTCTTTAAGGAAGCGCGCGAGTTTGCCGGCGGTGGTGGTTTTACCCGCCCCCTGCAAACCGGCCATCAGCACGACGGCAGGAGGAACGGCGCTCAGGTTCAAGTCTTCGTTGGCCGCGCCCATCAGGCTTTCGAGTTCGGCCTGGACGATCTTCACGAAGGCCTGGCCCGGCGTCAGACTGCGCGACACCTCAGTGCCGACGGCGCGTTCCTTGACCGAATTGACGAAGTCCTTGACGACCGGCAAGGCGACGTCAGCTTCGAGCAACGCCATGCGCACTTCGCGCAGGGTGTCTTTGATGTTGTCTTCGGTCAGCTTGGCCTTGCCGGTGACATGGCGCAGCGTCTGCGAGAGACGGTCGGTTAAGTTTTCAAACATTGCGCGATCCTTTCAGGCCCTGTGTAGACCGGGATAATGGCGGCCCAGACCGGAATAAACGTGTGCTCGGCGAGCCTGCGGCGTGGGCAGGTCGCGGATTATAGCGAAGACTGCGTCTGGCGGACACCTCGTCGTCAGGTTGCATGGTCTTTCGTGCTGCGGGGGTTCTATGCCAAACTCAGCGCCTTTCGGGCTTGCCTAACAGGATTTATGCTCCCCTTGTCACCCAGCTTGCTAACTACCCTCGCCGCCGCCTGCTTATATGCCGCTGCGACCCTCTATCAGGGCACTCGTCTGGCCACCGGCGCCAAGGCGAACAAACGCCTGCTGGTCACGCTCGGCGTACTCGCCGTGCTGGCTCATAGCGCCAGTCTGTTCACCCACCTGCTGACACCGATTGGCCTGGGCCTGGATTTTTTCAGCGCCGCCAGCCTGATTGCCGCCGCGGTGATTGCCCTGACGCTGTTGGCCTGCTCGCGGATCCCGGTGGAGAACCTGCTTATATTGCTGTTCCCGCTCGGCGCCGCCACCGTGCTGCTCGCACAGTTCGCCCCCGCCGGCACCGTGCAGGTCATCGACGAAGAACCGGGCATTCTCGCCCACATCCTGCTGTCGATCCTTGCCTACGGCATGTTCACCATTGCAGTATTCCAGGCGTTGCTGCTGCTGGTTCAAGACCATCAGCTCAAGCACAAACACCCGTCCGGCCTGATCAAGAACTTCCCGCCGCTGCAAACCATGGAAAGCCTGCTGTTCGGTTTCCTCTGGGCCGGCTGGACCCTGCTGTCGCTGTCGCTGATCTCCGGCTGGCTGTTCGTCGAGAACCTGTTCGCCCAGCACCTGGTGCACAAAACCCTGCTGGCATGCCTCGCCTGGATCGTTTTCAGCGTGTTGCTCTGGGGCCGTAATCGCCTCGGCTGGCGCGGACACAAGGCCATTCGCTGGACCCTCGCCGGTTTCTGCCTGCTGATGCTGGCGTATTTCGGCAGTAAGCTGGTTCGTGAATACATCCTGCATATCTGACGGGCGGCATTAATGGACGACTTGCCCATAGGGCCGATGCTCGCAGTAGTGGCCCTGCTGATTTTATGGTCGGGGCTGTTTACCGCCATCGAAGCTGCACAACAGTACTTGCTCGCCCAGCGGACCGCTTCGCGCTCGAGCGACAAGCCGGTGGCAAAGCTGAGCTTTTCGCTCAATAGCCTGATCCTCTGCAACACCCTGTGCCGCGCACTGGTCGTGGTCATCAGCACCCTGCTGGCGATTTTCACTTGGGCGGAAAACGGTCCATGGATAGCCTGCCTGGGGGCTGGCGCCGTGCTTCTGGTGTTCGCCGACTACCTGCCGCGCACCCTCGCCGCCCGTTATCCGGATGCAGTCCTGGCCCTGGGCAACACCTTGCTGGGCGCGCCACTGAAAATCATCTATCCCGCCGCCTGGTTGCTCAATGGCATAAGCCAGCTGCTGATGCGACCGTTCGCCCGCAAAGTCAAAGTGGTGCAACAGAGCGAAGACGAGGCCCCGAACGATCGGCACGACGATCACGAACACGCCGTCTGCCGCCCTCACCCGCTGTCAGGCATCCATGCGCTGGACAACATCACGGTCAACGACATTCTGGTGCCGCGCAGTGACGTCGACGGGGTCAATCTGGACGACTCCCTCGAGGAAATCATCGAGCAGCTCCGCGCCAATAAACGCACACGCTTGCCGGTTTTCCACAGCGACATCAATCAGGTCGAGGCAGTGCTCAATACCCGGCAGATCCGCCATCTGCTGCCCGATGCCAGCCTGACCCTAGAGGCACTGCTGGCAGCCTGTCACGACCCCTACTTCGTGCCGGAAAGCACCCCGTTGCAACTGCAGCTGTTGAATTTCCACAAACAACAGCGACGCCTGGGCATGGTGGTCGACGAGTACGGCGAAGTGCTCGGTGTCGTGACCCTGGAAGACATTCTCGAAGAAATAGTCGGCGAGTTCGAAAGCCAGCACAGCCTGCATAACCCGCACATCCACCCACAGGCCGATGGCCGCCTGGTGATTGAAGGTGCGGCGTCGATTCGCGAACTGAACAAGAGCCTGGGCTGGCACTTGCCGAGCGACGGTCCGAAAACCCTCAACGGTTTGGTGACCGAGGCGCTGGAGACGATTCCGGAAAGTGCGGTATGCCTGAAGATCGGGCGTTATCGGCTGGAGATTCTGGAGACCGAGGATAATCGCGTTACCCGGGTGTTGATCTGGCATACCAGTTCGACGCCTGCGATTGCCTCTATCCGTTAGATAGTTAAAAGATCGCAGCCTCGCTTCGCTCGACAGCGCCTACAGTTTGGAATGCGTTCCCTTGTAGCAGCTGTTGAGCGAAGCGAGGCTGCGATCTTTTTCAATATCTATGCACTTGTTCGATCGTTAGCCGCCTTCCTATAATCAAGCCGCTTACCCAAGCCCCGCCATACCCAAGTGCTACCCGCACTCTGCGTTAAGCCCACATCCCTGGGTGTTCGACCATAATAATTCGCTCCACTGGGGCACATGACTGTCAGGGATAACTGCATGACGACCAGCACGACTTACAACGACACCGCGCCTGCGCAACCGACGAACTCCGCCACCCGCGTGGCGACTGCGAGTTTCATCGGCACCGCCATCGAGTTCTACGACTTCTACGTCTATGCCACTGCCGCTGCACTGGTGATCGGTCCGGTATTCTTTCCGCAGACCTCCGGCACGGCCCAGATGCTGTCGGCGTTCCTCACCTTCGGCATCGCCTTCCTGGCTCGACCGCTGGGATCGGCGCTTTTCGGCCACTTCGGTGACCGCATCGGGCGCAAATCGACACTGGTTGCCTCGCTGCTGCTGATGGGCGTTTGCACCACGCTGATCGGCGTACTCCCGGGTTACGACAGCATCGGGGCCTGGGCGCCGATCCTGCTTTGCGTGCTGCGCTTCGGCCAGGGCCTGGGACTCGGCGGCGAATGGGGCGGCGCGGCGCTGCTGGCCACCGAGAATGCGCCCAAGGGCAAACGCGCCTGGTTCGGCATGTTCCCGCAGCTTGGCCCCTCGATCGGCTTCCTCGCCGCCAACGGCCTGTTTCTGACGCTGGCCATGACCCTGAACGACGAGCAGTTCCGCTCGTGGGGCTGGCGGATTCCGTTCCTGCTCAGTGCCGCGCTGGTGATGGTCGGTCTGTACGTGCGCCTCAAGCTTCACGAAACCCCGGTGTTTGCCAACGCAATGGCTCGCCAGGAACGGGTAAAAATCCCGCTGGTCGAGCTGCTCAGCCAATATTGGGCGCCGATGTTGCTGGGTGCCGGGTCGATGGTGGTGTGCTATGCGCTGTTCTATATCTCGACGGTGTTTTCGCTGAGCTATGGCGTGTCGACGCTCGGCTACACCCGCGAAACCTTCCTCGCGCTGCTGTGCTTCGCCGTGCTGTTCATGGCCGCCGCTACGCCGCTGTCGGCCTGGGCCAGTGATCGTTACGGGCGCAAACCGGTGCTGATCATCGGCGGTGTGCTGGCGATCCTGTCCGGCTTCCTGATGGAGCCGCTGCTGACCCAAGGTTCGACCTGGGGCGTGGCGCTGTTCCTGTGCATCGAGCTGTTTCTGATGGGCGTGACGTTTGCGCCGATGGGCGCACTGCTGCCGGAGCTGTTTCCGACTCACGTGCGTTATACCGGTGCGTCGGCGGCCTACAACCTGGGCGGCATTGTCGGGGCCTCGGCGGCGCCGTTCTTCGCACAGAAGCTGGTGGCGATGGGCGGTTTGAGTTATGTCGGCGGGTATGTGTCGGGGGCGGCGGTGCTGAGCTTGATTGCGGTGCTGTGCCTGAAGGAAACGCGCAATAACGATCTGAATCGGGTTGCCTGACAGGCCGCCATCGCGAGCAAGCTCGCTTGTATGTTTAGACTTGAAGGGGTGGGCGTGACTAAAAGCTCGATTCCGACTCTAGCCAGTACGGACCGTGGGAGACTTCTCGTCCCGCCCTTTCTACCCAAAGCGCCGATAAGGAATTCATCGGTAAAACCGACGATAGAGGCAAGCCAGCGCAACGGTAGACCCCGACAAGCTCTTAAACCCTAGCTCCGAGGATTCGTCATGACAATCCTTACTTCGCAGACGGTTGTTGGCATCGATATCGCCAAGGCTGAAATAGTTGTCTATCGCTCCGACCTGCAATCCACTGACGCCATCAAGAACGATCGAACAGCCCTTAAACGCTGGCTTAAAACATTGCCCGCCCAAAGCGCTATCGCCGTTGAAGCCACCAACATCTACCACCTGGACACTGTCGAGCTGGCCCATGCGATGGGTCACCAGGTCTATGTCGTGGATGCTTATCGGGTAAGCAACTATCGCCGCGGCATCGGCCAGCGCGCCAAGAACGATCCCTGCGATGCCCGTCTGCTGGCGCGCTATTTGACGAACGAACAAGACGGACTACGGATCTGGAGCCCGCCACCCAAGGCCTACACCTCGCTGAAAAGCCTGCTCCACAGACGTGCAACGCTGATCCAGAACCATGCTGGCCTGATGCTGAGCTGGGCCAATGAACCCTTGTTGAAGAAAGTGCAGGCCGCCCAGCAAAAGGCCTTCAAGCAAGCGGATCAGGCCATTCAGAAACTGCTGCGCAAGGTCAGCAAAGAGGCGGGAATTGAAGAGAATATCGACCGCTGCAAAGCCATCGAAGGTGTTGGCGAACTGACTGCAACCGGGTTGGCGACGACCTTTATGCGCGGTGATTTTGCCAATAGTGATGCGTTCATCGCGTTTCTAGGGATGGACCTTACGGTCGATGACTCCGGGAAGAAGAACGGCCCCCGGCACCTGAGCAAAAAAGGGGATCCGGAAGTACGCCGGTTGGCTTACAACGCCGCAATGGCAGCCTGTCGCTCAGCTAAATGGAAACCGTTTTACGAGTCGTATTTGGCAAGAGGCTTCTCGAAAACCCAGGCATTGGTGGCCCTTGCCCGGAAACTCTGTCGGGTGGCATTTGCCCTGATGAAAAATCAGAGCGAATACCAGCCGGCCTGAAGTTGCAGGGTTGCCCTGCAACATAGAATCTCCCACATGGGTTTGGGTGTACGCAACATCTGCGAACAACCTAAATCCTGTGGGAGCGAGCTTGCTCCGGGCGGCGATCCGACGATAGCCGCGACTCGGTTTACAGCTCTACTACGACAGCTTGAGAAGCGCGGGTCGCTTTAGCGCGAGCCGCGTCAATCGACTCATCACGCGCCAACGCCACACCCATCCGACGCTGACCATTGACCTCAGGCTTGCCGAACAGACGCAACGCCGTATCCGGTTCGCTCAACGCAGCACCAAGATTGGCGAAAGCCGTCTGAGTCGACTGCCCTTCCACCAGGATTACCGCCGAAGCCGATGGACCGAACTGACGGATCAATGGAATCGGCAGGCCCAGAATCGCACGTGCGTGCAGTGCAAACTGCGACAGGTCCTGGGAAATCAACGTCACCAGACCGGTGTCATGTGGACGCGGCGAGACTTCGCTGAACCAGACTTGATCGCCTTTGATGAACAGCTCAACACCAAACAGACCACGGCCACCCAAGGCTTCAGTGACGGCTTTGGCAACGCGCTCGGATTCGGCCAGGGCAATCGGGCTCATGGCTTGTGGCTGCCAGGATTCCTGATAGTCGCCCTTCTCCTGACGGTGGCCGACTGGCGCGCAGAACGTAGTGCCGCCGACGTGACGCACGGTCAACAGGGTGATTTCGTAGTCGAAGTCGATAAAGCCTTCGATGATCACGCGGCCTTTACCGGCACGGCCGCCTTCTTGCGCGTAATCCCAGGCTTTCTGCACGTCATCGACGCTACGCAGCAGGCTCTGGCCTTTGCCCGACGAGCTCATCACCGGTTTAACCACACATGGGAAGCCGAGGTCTTCGACAGCCTTGCTGTAATCCTCAAAGGTATCGGCGAAGTGGTACGGCGAGGTCGGCAGGTCCAGCTCTTCAGCGGCCAGGCGACGGATGCCTTCGCGGTTCATGGTCAACTGCGCGGCGCGAGCGGTCGGGATCACGGTGAAGCCTTCGGCTTCCAGTTCCACGAGGGTCGCGGTGGCAATGGCTTCGATTTCCGGCACGATGAAATGCGGCTTTTCGGCTTCGATCACCGCACGCAGGGCGGCGCCGTCGAGCATGTTGATCACATGGCTGCGATGGGCAACCTGCATGGCAGGCGCATTGGCGTAGCGGTCCACGGCAATCACTTCAACGCCCAGGCGTTGCAGCTCGATCACCACTTCCTTGCCCAACTCGCCACAGCCACACAGCAATACGCGGGTCGCGGTTGGCGACAATGGAGTTCCGATACGGGTCATCTCAGGTCCTCAAGAAGCGGATCATCGAGGGTCGCAACGCCAGGCGCGCTTCCCATGGGGAGAAAGCGCGGCATTTTACATGAACCGAGGGGTTTGGCTTTAACCGGGAATCGCGTTCTTGCGCAGACGCCAGGCCATTGCGATCCAGACAATGGTCACGCCCGCGAACTTCGAGCCCATGGCGGTGAGGATCACGCCTGGCGTGAACGCGCCGATCAGGCCGAAGAAGATGAAGGTATCGAGGGGAATGCTCAGGGCTGAACTTATCCACAAGCGGTCGTGCAAGGGACGCTTGGTGATGCTGAACACCAGCCAATCGATGCATTCGGACACCGCGAACGCCGTGGCGCTGGCCAGCGCGATGGACGGATCGGACGTCACGTAGGACAACACCAGCGCTGCCAGCATCGCCGCGATCGCGCCATGGCCGAAACGGATTTGCACCATGTCGCGCAAAACGAACACCAAACCACCCCAAGCCGACCAGATGATGTCCAGGTGCGGAGCGGTGGAAAAGGCGTAGTTGATCAGCACGACGCTGCTGATGTAAGCGATCAGGAAGAGCATGGGGCGACGGGATACCTGTCAATTTTGACGTGCAGGGTACTTCAGTGAGCAGGGTTGGACCAAGGGAGGGTTGGCAGTGAAATTTTCGGTGAGTTCAAGAGCCACCCCTCACCCCAGCCCTCTCCCCACGAGGGAGAGGGGGAAAGGGAGCCGATCGGGGGACGTTTCAAAACCTGAGCTCGACTCGATATTCCAGGTCGATGTACCTCGAAAGAACGGCCTGATCAGTCCCCTCGCCCCTCGGGGAGAGGGTTAGGGTGAGGGGGTGGATTTCGAGGGCAACATCCATATCAACCCACTCGATTTGGCCCGCTCATGGCACAACCCCAACACCTTGCGCCGCTCCTCGTTATCCATCCGGCTCCAGCGCGTGATCTCTTCCACCGTGCGCTGACACCCGGTGCAAATATCGTCCTCGTCCAGCGCGCAGATATTCACGCAAGGCGATCGAACCGGGCGCTCGGGCGTGCTCATTCTTCCTGCTCAACCAGGTCGCGGGCATACCGTTGCGAGTTATGCACATAGTGAGCAGCGCTGGCCTCCAGCATCTTTTTCTGCGGCTCGGTCAGCTCACGCACCACTTTGCCGGGGGAGCCCATGACCAGCGAACCGTCTGGAATCTCCTTGCCCTCACCAATCAGTGAGTTGGCGCCGATGATGCAATTCTTGCCGATTTTCGCGCCATTGAGGATCACCGCGTTAATCCCGATCAAGCTGTAATCGCCCACCGTGCAGCCATGCAGCATGGCGTTATGGCCAATGGTCACGCCGGTGCCGATGGTCAGCGGGTACCCCATGTCGGTGTGCATCACCGTGCCGTCCTGGACGTTGCTGTTCTTGCCGATCAGGATCAATTCGTTGTCGCCACGCAGCACAGCGTTGAACCAGACGTTGGCGCCCTCTTCCAGTTTGACCTTGCCCACCAGCACGGCATTGGGTGCGACCCAGCTCTGCGGATGGGTTTCCACGCGGGCGTCGCCCAGGCGATATTTCATCTTATTGTCCTCAAGGCCAGGCTGGCTCACTTGCAAAGCGGGGTTCACGCCATACGGGCGATGGCTTCAGGTATTGATAAACGTCTTGGGTGGCTGGTGCAGGCTGATTTTGGCGTCATAGAGCAGGTTGATCAACTCGACGATCATAATCGCCGTCAGGCCCCAGATTTTGTACTCGCCATAGCGATAGCTCGGCACGTACCAACTGCGACCCTGGTAATCGATGCGATGGGTGTGTTCGCGCGGATCCTTGCGGAAGAATTCCAGCGGTACGCTGAACACCGCGGCAATCTCGGCATCGTTGGCCAGGTATTCGACAAAATCCGGAATCACACCGACATAGGGTGTGACCTTGATGCCGTGCAGGGAGATCAACGGGCTCAGCGGGCCGATCACTTCGACCAGCCCCGGCGGCAGGCCGATTTCTTCTTCGGCTTCGCGCAGGGCGGTGAAAATAAGGTCCGGGTCTTCGGGGTCGCGTCGCCCGCCGGGGAAGGCGACTTCACCGCCATGGGTCGAGAGCCCGCTGGCGCGCAGGGTCAGAACCAGTTCCGGTTCGTCACTGCGAGTGATGGGCACCAGTACCGCGGCTTCAGGGAAACGTTTGTCGGTTTCCAGTGTTCGAGGGGTGTGGTTGCTTACTCGATGCAGTAGCTCGTCCAGCATGAGACTTCTCGATTTGTTCGCTACCTCGCATCATGCACCAATCGAACCCACCGCCCAACCCCATAACCACTGCATGTCGCTAAACGACAACTTGCCGACAGACACCGCCGCACGCCAAGATAGGCGCAGCATTCAGGAACCCAAGCATGAAATTTTGCAGTCAGTGCGGCAACCCGGTGACCCAACGCATTCCAGAGGGCGATTCGCGCCTGCGTTTTGTCTGTGACAGCTGTCAGGCGATTCACTATCAGAACCCCAATATCGTCGCCGGTTGCGTGGCGACCTGGGGCTCCAAGGTCTTGCTGTGCCGCCGCGCCATCGAGCCTCGGCTCGGTTATTGGACCCTGCCCGCCGGTTTCATGGAAAACGGTGAAACCATCGAGCAGGCGGCCATTCGCGAGACGGCCGAAGAAGCCTGCGCGCGGGTGCGCAACCTGAGCATCTATACGTTGATCGACGTGCCGCACATCAGCCAGGTGCATGTGTTCTTCCGCGCCGAGCTGGTAGACCTGGACTTTTCCGCCGGTCCCGAGAGCCTCGAAGTGGCGCTTTTCGAAGAAGCCGACATCCCTTGGTCCGAGCTGGCTTTCCGCACGGTGGGCCGTACTTTAGAATGCTTCTTCGCTGACCGGCGGACCGAGGTCTACCCGGTGCGGTCCGAGTCGATCCCGCCGCTTGCTCAGCCGGCCATTACTTGATTTGAATTCGGAACCTCTGCACCTGCGGCAGCTCCTGCAAAAACACCTATAACTATTAAATAGTCGCGACACCTATTAGGGATATCGTTTCAATGCGCTGGTTGCTTGCCCTGTTTTGCTTGTCGTTCGTCGCTGTCTCCCAGGCTTCCGTTGCGGAAACGCTGGACGGCAAAGTCATCGAAAAAGTTCTCGTGCTCAAGTCCGCCCACCAATTGCAATTGATCAATGACGGCAAGCCGATCAAGACCTATCGCATCTCATTGGGAAAAAGACCCATCGGCGCGAAACTCATGGAAGGCGACAAACGCACGCCTGAAGGTTTTTACTGGCTGGACTGGCGCAAGGTCAGCGACCGTTTCAATCTGGCGATGCACATTTCCTACCCGAACATCAGTGACTCCGTGCGCTCCCGACGTGAAGGCGTCGAACCCGGCGGCATGATCATGATCCACGGCACCCCGGACACTGAAGAAAACCCCGAAGATCTGTTCCACACACTGGACTGGACCGACGGCTGCATTGCCATGCGCAACATGGACATGCGCGAGGTTTGGGGGTTGGTGCCGGACGGCACGATGATCGAAATCCGCCCGTAATCCTGTGGCGAGGGAGCTTGCTCCCTCGCCACAAAAACACCAAGTAGCTTCTGATCTCCCTCTTCCGAGCGCTACCTTTGGTCGCGCATCAAAAAATAAATTCAAAAAATCGCAGCCTGCAGCAACTCCTACCGGGTAGATACCACTCCCATCGGCAAGAGCTGTCGCAGGCTGCGATCTTTGCCTTCAAAACACCCACCACTAATACCACTTCAAACCATCAACCCTATCACCCATCAATCAGGGCAGGCTTTCCCGCGCCAACAGCAAAGTGGTCTCATTGACATGGTATTCAAGTGGTATTAGGTTTCACCCCACCACCGGGCGACAACAATCCTATATCCGCATCGGACCAAACCTACATGAATGACCTCCAGGCCCTACGCCCTGACGACACCCAGCCGACGCCGTTGTACTTGCAACTGGCGCGCAATCTGGAAGCGGCGATCCATGCCGGCCAGTGGAAAGCCGAACAGGCCATGCCGTCGGAGCGAAACCTCAGCGAAATGCTGGGCATCTCCCGCGTCACCGCTCGCAAGGCGCTGGAAGTTCTGTTCGAGCAGGGCCTGATCCGCCGCAACCAGGGTTCCGGCACTTTCATCACCCCGCGCCTGGAACAACCGCTGTCGCGCCTTTCGGGTTTCAGCGAGATGCTACGCCTGAAAGGCTTCGTCCCCGGCTCGCAATGGCTGGAGCGTGAAATCACTCCGCCGACCCACGAAGAACTGATCCGCCTGGGCCTCTCGCCGAACGACAAGGTCGCGCGGCTCAAGCGTCTGCGTAAAGCCGACGACACGGTGATGGCGATCGAGATGAGCACCCTGCCCGCCTCGATCATTCCCAAGCCGCAAGCCGTGGGCGACTCCCTCTACGAATACCTCGACAGCATCGGCAAGCCGATCGTCCGCGCCCTGCAGCACATTCAGGCGATCAACGCCTCGGACGAATTCGCCGCCCTGGTGGGCATCGCCCCCGGCACCGCCATGCTGCTGATGACCCGGGTCGGTTACCTGGAAGACAACACGCCGATCGAAGTCACCGACACCTATTGCCGCAACGACTACTACGACTTTGTCGCAGAACTTCGTCGATAACCCGATTCGCCGCTAAAGAACCGAGAACCGATCATGTCCGAAGACTACATCCTCACCGCCCGCGGCTGGATTCGCGGCCGGCTGACTCACGAACACGGCAAGGTCGTGTCGATCGAAGGCCAACCGTGCGATCCGGCCGACAACGATCTGCCTTACCTGCTGCCGGGTTTCATCGACCTGCACGTTCATGGCGGCGGCGGCAAAGACATCATGGAAGGTGCACCAGCCTTCGAGACCATCACCAAAACCCACGTGCGTTTCGGCACGACGTCGATGCTGGCGACCACCATGACCGCGCCGCCGGCAGAAATTTCCAGCGTGCTTAAAGCCCTCGGCGAATATTGCGAACAACGCCCGAAAAGCAGCGCCCGAGTCCTCGGCGTGCACCTGGAAGGCCCGTACATCAACCCCGGCAAACTCGGCGCCCAACCGAATTTCGCCCACACCGCGTTGATGGCCGAAGTCGAAGAATACCTGGCACTGGCGCCGATCCGGGTGATCACCATCGCCCCGGAAATCGCCGGCCACGACGCCTTGATCCGCAACCTCAGCGCTCGCGGCGTGCGCATGCAAATCGGCCACACCCTCGGCAGTTATGAGGAAGGCGTTGCCGCGCTGAACGCTGGCGCCAGCAGTTTCACCCACCTTTACAACGCCATGAGCCCGCTGCATCACCGCGAGCCAGGCATCGTCGGCGCGGCACTGGCTCACGCCAAATACGCCGAACTGATTCCGGACTTGCTGCACGTGCACCCCGGCGCCATCCGCGTGGCCCTGCGCTCAATCCCGTGCCTGTATTGCGTCACCGACTCCACCGCCGCTGCCGGCATGCCCGACGGTGAGTACAAGCTCGGTAGCCACACCGTGACCAAATGCCTGGGCGGTGTGCGCTTGCCCGACGGCACGCTGGCCGGCAGCACCCTGACCATGGATCAGGCCCTGCGCAATCTGGTGAAGATCGGTTTGCCGATCGCCGAGGCGTCGCAACGTCTTTCGCAATTTCCGGCCGACTACCTCGGCCTCAACGAACGCGGGCGCCTGCAACCCGGCAGCTGGGCCGACTGCGTGCGGCTCGATCGCTCACTCACACTGACCGCCGTCATGGTCGAAGGAGAAGACATTGACTTCAAAAATGCTTGAAGAGGCGCTGTCCTCATTCGAGGCCGTGCAAGCCCAATTGCAGCAACTCGACCCGCAAATGATCGAGATCGCCGGGCGACTGCGTCGTCAGCCGCCGCAAGTGGTGATGACTGTCGCTCGCGGGAGCTCCGATCATGCCGCCAGTTACTTCGCCTACCTGACCATGCAGCAATTGGGCTTCCCGGTGGCGTCGTTGCCGATGTCGGTGGTGACCATGCTGCAAGCGCCGTTGAAGGTCAGCGGCCAAGTGGCGTTCGCTTTCTCGCAGTCCGGGCAAAGTCCCGATCTGGTGAACAGCATGCGTCTGCTGCGCAAGCGCGGCGCCCTGAGCATCTCGATGGTCAACGCCGAGAGTTCGCCGCTGGAGGCCGCGTGTGAGTTCAGCCTCCCGCTGTGTGCCGGCACTGAAAGCAGCGTCGCGGCGACCAAGAGTTTTATCGCCACCCTCAGCGCCAGCGCCCGTCTGATCGCCCACTGGAAAGAGGACGCGGAATTGCTGGAGGCCGGCCTCGCACTGCCGGAAGGATTGCGCGAGGCGGCGAAACAGGACTGGCGCCTGGCCATCGACACCCTGCGTGATTGCCAGCGACTGATGGTGATTGGCCGTGGCGCCGGTTTCGCCATCGCCCAGGAAGCCGCACTGAAATTCAAGGAAACCTCGGCGATCCAGGCCGAGGCTTTCAGCAGCGCCGAGGTCCGTCACGGCCCGATGGCGTTGATCGATGAAAATTATCCACTGCTGATCTTCGCCCCGCGCGGTGCCGAGCAGGCCGGTTTGCTGAGCCTCGCCGCCGACATGCGCCAGCGCGGTGCCCGCGTATTGCTGGCCGCACCGGATGACATTGCCGAACGCGACCTCACCCTGACCCGCGCCGAGCACCCGGCCCTCGACCCGATTCTGGCGATCCAGAGTTTTTACGTCATGGCCGCCGGTTTGGCCGTCGCCCGAGGCATGGATCCGGACCAGCCGCGGCACTTGAGCAAAGTGACGCGCACGCATTGAGTGGCGAGTTGATCCGAACCGTTTTTACTGATGAGACCGAGCCATGCACAACAATAATAAAGAGCTGACCCTCAGCGCCCCGCTCAGCGGCCCGGTGCTCACGCTCGCCAAAGTAGCGGACCCGGTGTTCGCCAGCGGCGCCATGGGCGACGGGATCGCCATCGATCCGCTGAACGACACCCTCCACGCTCCGTGCGCCGGCATCGTGGTGCACGTCGCGCGCACCGGCCACGCCGTCACCTTGCGTGCCGACAACGGCGCCGAATTGCTGCTGCACCTGGGCCTCGACACCGTCGAGTTGCAGGGCGAAGGCTTCTCAATGCTGGTCAAGGAAGGTGCGCGGGTCAGCAATGGCCAGCCGCTGTTGCGCTACGACCTGGACAAGGTCGCGCAGCAGTGCAAAAGCCTGGTCAGCCTGATGATCCTGACCAACAGCCAGGACTTTCAGGCGCGGCCGATCACGCTGAAGTCGGTGAAAGTTGGCGAGCCATTGCTGCATATCATTCGTCGGCACGCAGCTGGAGCGCAGGCTGAAGCGGAGCTCTCCGGCGAAGAGATTCACGGCCACATTCGCATCGCCCATCGTGGCGGTTTGCATGCTCGTCCGGCCGCGCTGATTCGTCAGACGGCGCAAGGTTTCAAGAGCAAATCGCAGCTGCACTTCGCTGGCAAATCGGCGACCTGTGACAGCTTGATCGGACTGATGGGTTTGGCCGTTGGCGAACAGGACGAGGTTCAGGTCAGCTGCCAGGGCCCGGACGCCGAAGCCGCCTTGCAAGCGTTGCTGATCGCGTTATCCACAGCGCTGGCCGAAGACAGCCACGCCGCAGCGCCGACTCCGATTGCCCGACGCACTCGAGCTGCCGAAGCGGGCGTGCTGCACGGTGTTTGTGCAGCGCCCGGTCTGGTTGCCGGGCCGTTGTTTCGCTTGAACGCCATCAGCCTGCCGGTGGACGCCGGCAACCATGATCCCGAGCAACAACTGCAAACCCTCGACACCGCGCTGACCGTTGTGCGCGGTGAAATCGACCACACGCTGGCCCAAGCCAGGAAACATAAAAACACCGACGAAGAAGCGATCTTCGCCGCGCACCTCGCCCTGCTCGAAGACCCGGCGCTGCTCGACGCGGCGAACACTTCCATCGATCAGGGCATGGCCGCAACCCACGCCTGGAGCCAATCGATCGACGCGCAGTGCGAGGTGCTCCAGCAACTCGGCAGCCCGTTGTTGGCCGAGCGCGCCAATGATCTGCGCGACCTCAAACAACGCGTGCTGCGTGCCCTGCTCGGCGAAACCTGGCACTACGACGTGCCGGCCGGCGCCATCGTCGCTGCGCATGAACTGACGCCGTCCGATCTGCTGCAACTCAGTCAGCAAGGTGTCGCCGGGTTGTGCATGGCCGAGGGCGGCGCGACTTCCCACGTGGCGATTCTCGCGCGAGGCAAAGGCTTGCCGTGCATGGTTGCACTGGGTTCTACGCTGCTGGATCAGCAGCAAGGCCAAGCGGTTGTGCTGGATGCCGATGGCGGTCGCCTCGAACTGATGCCAAATGCCGAACGTTTGGCTGAGGTGCATCAGGCACAACTGGATCATCAACAGCGCCGCGCCGAGCAACAGGCTCAGGCTCACACCCCGGCGTTGACGCTCGACGGTTTGCAGATTGAAGTCGCCGCCAATGTGGCTTCCAGCGCTGAAGCGGCTGATGCCTTGGCCAATGGTGCCGACGGCGTCGGCTTGCTGCGTACCGAGTTTCTGTTTGTGGATCGCAACACCGCGCCAGACGAAGAGGAACAGCGCGTCGCCTATCAAGCCGTGCTCGATGCCATGGGCGACAAGTCGGTGATCATTCGCACCATCGACGTCGGCGGCGACAAACAACTCGACTACCTGCCGCTGCCGGCCGAGGCCAATCCAGTGCTTGGCCTGCGCGGCATTCGCCTGGCTCAGGTCCGTCCGGAAATCCTCGATCAGCAATTGCGTGCCTTGCTGCATGTCTGCCCGCTTTCGCGTTGCCGGATCCTGTTGCCAATGGTGACCGAAGTGGATGAGTTGCTGCACATCCGTCAGCGTCTCGATGCGTTGTGCACAGAACTCGGTGTGCTTGAACGCCCGGAGCTGGGCGTGATGATCGAAGTCCCCGCCGCCGCGCTGCTGGCCGAGCAACTGGCCGAACACGCGGACTTCCTGTCCATCGGCACCAACGATTTATCGCAATACACCTTGGCCATGGACCGTGACCACGCTGGCCTCGCCTCACGGGTCGACGCCATGCACCCGGCGCTGCTGCGGCTGATCGCCCAGACCTGCGCCGGTGCTGCGGTGCATAACCGTTGGGTCGGTGTCTGCGGCGCGCTCGCCTCCGATCCGCTGGCGACCCCAGTACTGATCGGTTTGGGTGTCAGCGAGTTGTCGGTCAGCCCGCTGCAGATCGGTGAAATCAAGGACCGCGTCCGCCACCTGGACGCGAGCGAATGCCGACGCATCAGCCACGACTTGGTCAAGTTGAGCAGCGCCGCTGCTGTGCGTCACGCCTGTCACCAGCAATGGCCTCTGAGCTAAAAAACAACAAGAATCCAGGGAGATCCGCCATGTACCAATACTTCATCGAAGGCCTGCAACGCCTCGGCCGCGCGCTGATGCTGCCGATCGCGATCCTGCCGATCGCCGGCCTGCTGCTGCGCCTGGGCGACACCGACCTGCTGAACATCGCGATCATCCACGACGCCGGCCAGGTGATTTTCGCCAACCTGGCGATGATCTTCGCCATCGGCATCGCGGTCGGTTTCGCCAAGGACAACAACGGCACCGCAGGCCTCGCCGGGGTGATTGGCTACCTGGTGATGATCTCCACCCTCAAGGTGCTCGACGCGAGCATCAACATGGGCATGCTCGCCGGGATCGTCAGCGGCTTGATGGCGGGCGCGCTGTACAACCGTTTCAAGGACATCAAACTGCCGGAGTACCTGGCGTTCTTCGGCGGCCGACGTTTCGTGCCAATTGTCACCGGGTTCGCCGCCGTCGGCCTGGGCGTGATCTTCGGCTTGATCTGGCCGCCCATCCAGCACGGTATTAACAGCTTCGGCACGTTGATGATGGAAAGCGGCAGCTTCGGCGCGTTTGTCTTTGGCGTGTTCAACCGCCTGCTGATCGTCACCGGGCTGCACCACATCCTCAACAACATGGCGTGGTTCGTCTTCGGCAACTTCACTGATCCGACTACCGGCGCCATCGTCACCGGCGACCTGTCGCGCTACTTCGCCGGCGACCCGAAGGGCGGCCAATTCATGACCGGCATGTTCCCGATGATGATCTTCGGCCTCCCCGCCGCGTGCCTGGCGATGTACCGCAACGCCCTGCCGGAACGCCGCAAGGTCATGGGCGGGATTTTCCTGTCGATGGCGCTGACTTCATTTTTGACGGGGGTAACCGAGCCGATCGAATTCGCCTTCATGTTCCTCGCGCCACTGCTTTATCTAGTGCATGCGTTGCTGACAGGCCTGTCGATGGCGATCACCAACCTGTTGAATATCCATCTCGGCTTTACGTTTTCCGGTGGCTTCATCGACATGATCCTCGGCTGGGGTAAATCCACCAACGGCTGGTTGATGGTACCGGTCGGCCTGGCGTATGCGGTGATCTACTACGTGGTGTTTGATTTCTGCATTCGCCGTTTCAACCTCAAGACGCCGGGGCGAGAAGAAGTGCCGGCGGGGGACAAGGTCGTAGTCGCCGAGAATGAGCGAGCCGGGGCTTACATCAAGGCGCTGGGTGGTGCGCAGAATTTGATCACCGTGGGGGCGTGCACCACTCGGTTGCGGCTGGACATGGTGGATCGCAACAAGGCAAACGACGCGGAATTGAAAGCACTGGGTGCAATGGCGGTTGTGCGGCCGGGCAAGGGCGGGAGTTTGCAGGTCGTGGTCGGGCCAATGGCAGACAGCATCGCCGATGAGATTCGCTTGGCGATGCCTGCATTGGGGCGCGCACTTGTTTCGTCCCCTCCTGCTGTTATCGATGCGCCGAAACCTGCAGCGGTGGCGAATTCAGAAGCACAGCAATGGCTGAAGGCGTTGGGCGGTGGCGAGAATGTATTGCAGATGGACTGCATCGCCATGACCCGGATTCGCTTGCAACTGGCGGATGGCAAGGCGTTGTCGGAATGTGATTTGAAGGCGTTGGGTTGCCAGGGTGTGAGTCAGTTGGACGGAGGGGTTTGGCATCTGCTGATTGGCGACAAGGCATCGACGTTGAGTGATGCGCTGGAGGCGTTGGTGAATCGTAGTGAAGTGAGTGCCAAGATTTAGATTGTTGGCGCCTGTCTATTGGCCGACGGTGTTAGATCGTTATCTACTTGTCAGTTAAATCCACCCCTCACCCTAACCCTCTCCCCAAGGGGGAGAGGGGACTGACCGAGTTGTACTTAGAGGTACATCGACCTGAAAGATTTGGGTCGAACTCAGGCATAAAAAGCTAAAGCACAACAAACCCCCACCATTCAACAGGCCGAGCGTTAGCTCGCCTGCAGTTCTTGATCTTGATCTGCCCGCCCCTTCACGCCCTGAGCCAGTCCGTCAACCTGTGACTACCTCCATCGGCGCCTCTACCAACGTTGATCCGCAGCGCCTCAAATCCGGAGCAATAAAAAACCCGTTGAATGCACTTCAACGGGTTTCTCATTTCAGCGGTAGGAAGATCAAAAATCCTCCAACCGCCACACCTCATAAGCCGGCGTCTCGTAGGGATGGCTCTGCTTCAGAGCCAACACCACAGAACGAATCAACTCATCGCTGACCACAAGCTCAACCTTCCATTCCTCAACCTGCTCGACCTGCCCCGCTTCACCAATAAACGGCTGACTGCCATCCAACGGGCGAAACTGGCCGAAGCCGAGCACTTGCCAGGCGCAATGGTCGTAAGCGCCGATCCGTCCGCCACCGGCGGCGAATACGGCACTCTTCACGTCTTCGACGTGACTGGTAGGAACAAAAAAGCTGAGCTTGTACACAGCGCTTAGTTACCCGCTCTTAGTTTACCCAGACGCGCGCATTACGGAACATACGCATCCAAGGTGCGTCTTCGTTCCAGTCTTCCGAACGCCACGAGTTCTGCACCGCGCGGAACACACGTTCCGGGTGCGGCATCATGATCGTTACGCGACCGTCGCGACTGGTCAAACCGGTGATCCCGCGCGGCGAGCCGTTCGGGTTGGCCGGGTAGTTTTCGGTGACCTTGCCGTGGTTGTCGACGAAGCGCATCGCCACGCAACCCGACAGATCGGCTTCCAGCAACGCTTCTTCGCTGGCGAACTCGGCATGACCTTCACCGTGAGCAATAGCGATCGGCATACGCGAACCGGCCATGCCTTGCAGGAAGATCGAGTTCGACTCCTGGACCTGAACCATCGCCACGCGCGCTTCGAACTGCTCGGAACGGTTACGCACAAAGTGCGGCCAGAACTCGCTGCCCGGGATCAGCTCATGCAGGTTGGACATCATCTGGCAACCGTTGCACACGCCGAGGGTGAAGCTGTCGCTACGCTCGAAGAAGCCCTGGAACGCATCGCGAGCACGGCTGTTGAACAGCGCGGACTTGGCCCAGCCTTCGCCGGCACCCAGTACGTCGCCGTAAGAGAAACCACCGCAAGCGACCAGGCCTTTGAACTCGTTCAGGTCGACACGGCCGGCCAGAATGTCGCTCATGTGCACGTCGATCGCGTTGAAACCGGCGCGGTCGAACGCGGCCGCCATTTCCACCTGACCGTTGACGCCCTGCTCACGCAGCACGGCAACCTGTGGGCGGATGCCTTTCTTGATGTAAGGCGCGGCGACGTCCTGGTTGACGTCGTAGCTCAGCTTGACGCTCAGGCCCGGGTTGTCTTCTTCCAGCAGCACGTCGAACTCTTGTTCGGCGCAGTCGGCGTTATCACGCAGGCGCTGGATCTGGTAGCTGGTTTCAGCCCACTGACGTTGCAGCAGACGACGCTGGCCTTCGAAAACGGTTTCGCCGTTGAAGGTGATGCTGATCACGCCGTTGTTCATCGGCTGACCGATCACCGACACGCACTCGCCCAGGCCAGCAGCGCTGAACTGCGCGAGGATGTCCGGGGTGGCGTCCTGGCGAACCTGGATCACAGCGCCCAGCTCTTCGTTGAACAGGATCGCGGCGATATCGGCGGAGGTTTCTGCCAGACCGTCGAGGTTCAGGCTCAGACCGCAGTGGCCGGCGAAGGCCATTTCCACGGTGCTGGTCAGCAGACCACCGTCGGAACGGTCGTGGTAAGCCAGCAGGTGACCGTCGGCGTTGAGGCCCTGGATCACGGCGAAGAAGGCTTTCAGGTCTTCGGCATCGTCGACGTCCGGCGCTTGCGAGCCGAGCTTGCCATGAACCTGGGCCAGGATCGAGGCGCCCATGCGGTTCTGGCCACGGCCCAGATCGATCAGAATCAGGTCGGTGGTGCCCTTGTCCATGCGCAGTTCCGGCGTCAGGGTCTGACGGATGTCAGCCACGGGCGCGAAACCGGTCACGATCAGGGACATCGGCGAGGTCACGGTTTTGTCTTCGCCGTTGTCGTTCCAGCGCGTAGCCATGGACATAGAGTCCTTGCCCACCGGAATGGTAATGCCCAAATCTGGGCACAATTCCATGCCGACCGCTTTCACGGTGTCGTACAGACGCGCGTCTTCGCCTGGGTGACCGGCAGCGGACATCCAGTTGGCCGACAGTTTGATGTCGGAGATTTTGTTGATGCGCGAAGCCGCGATGTTGGTCAGGGTTTCGCCGATGGCCATGCGGCCCGACGCCGGAGCGTCCAGCAGCGCCAGCGGAGTACGCTCGCCCATGGCCATGGCTTCACCGGTGTACACGTCGAAGCTGGTGGCGGTGACGGCAACGTCGGCTACCGGAACCTGCCACGGGCCGACCATCTGATCACGGGCCACGAGGCCGGTGATGGTGCGGTCGCCGATGGTGATCAGGAAGCTTTTGCTCGCCACGGCCGGGTGATGCAGAACGCGTTCGACGCAGTCTGCGATCTCCAGGGTCGACGGATCGAAATCGTCGCCCAGTTCGTTTTCGCGAACGGCCGAACGGTGCATGCGCGGGGCTTTGCCCAGCAGCACTTCGAGTGGCATGTCTACCGGGCTGTTGCCGAAGTGACTGTCGGTGACCGTCAGTTGCGGCTCGGCAGTGGCTTCGCCGACCACGGCAAACGGGCAACGCTCACGTTCGCAGATCGCCTGGAAGCGATCGAAGTCAGCCGGGCCGACTGCCAGAACGTAACGTTCCTGGGATTCGTTACTCCAGATTTCGTGCGGGGCCATGCCCGGCTCGTCGTTTGGAATGTTGCGCAGTTCGAAGCGACCGCCACGGTTGCCATCGTTGACCAGTTCCGGGAAGGCGTTGGACAGACCGCCTGCGCCGACGTCGTGGATGAAGCTGATCGGGTTCTTGTCACCCAACTGCCAGCAACGGTCGATGACTTCCTGGCAGCGACGTTCCATCTCAGGGTTTTCGCGCTGTACGGAAGCGAAGTCCAGGTCTGCCGAGCTGGTGCCGGTGGCCATGGAGGAAGCTGCGCCGCCGCCCAGACCGATCAACATGGCTGGACCGCCGAGCACGATCAGCTTGGAGCCAACGGTGATCTCGCCTTTCTGCACGTGTTCGGCACGGATGTTACCCATACCGCCGGCCAGCATGATCGGCTTGTGGTAACCGCGAACTTCGTCGCCACGCGGGGTGGTGATCGACTGTTCGAAGGTACGGAAATAACCGGTCAGGGCCGGACGACCGAATTCGTTGTTGAACGCGGCGCCACCCAGTGGGCCTTCGATCATGATGTCCAGCGCGGTAACGATGCGCTCAGGCTTGCCGTACGGCACTTCCCACGGCTGTTCGAAGCCCGGGATTTGCAGGTTGGACACGGTGAAACCGGTCAGGCCAGCCTTTGGCTTGGCACCGCGACCGGTTGCGCCTTCGTCGCGGATCTCGCCACCGCTACCAGTGGACGCGCCCGGGAACGGGGCAATCGCGGTCGGGTGGTTGTGCGTTTCGACTTTCATCAGGATGTGCACCGGTTCCTGCACCGCACCGTACTGGCGGGTTTCAGGGTCCGGGAAGAAACGGCCGGCGACGTTGCCGACGATGACCGAAGCGTTGTCCTTATAAGCCGACAGAACGCCTTCGCTGTGCATCACGTAGGTGTTCTTGATCATGCCGAACAGGCTTTTTTCCTGGCTCTGACCGTCGATGTCCCAACTGGCGTTGAAGATCTTGTGACGGCAGTGCTCGGAGTTCGCCTGGGCGAACATCATCAGTTCGATGTCGTGCGGGTTGCGCTTCAAGCCGACGAAGGCGTTGACCAGGTAGTCGATTTCGTCTTCAGCCAGAGCCAGGCCCAGCTCGGTGTTGGCTTTTTCCAGCGCGGCGCGGCCGCCACCCAACACGTCGATCGCGGTCAGCGGTTTCGGCTCGGCATGGCTGAACAGGCCGGCGGCTTGTTCAAGGTTGCCGAGGACGATCTGGGTCATGCGGTCGTGCAGCGCATCGGAGATCAGCTGCGCTTCGGCGTCGCTGAACTGGCCGGCGACGTAGAACGCGATGCCGCGTTCCAGGCGCTGGATTTTCGTCAGGCCGCAGTTGCGAGCGATATCGCTGGCTTTACTGGACCATGGCGAGATGGTGCCGAAACGCGGCAACACCAGGAACAGACGACCGGTCGGCTCTTGTACCGGAACACTTGGGCCGTACTTCAGAAGGCGCGCGAGCACCTGCTGTTCGTCGCCGGTCAGGACGCCGGTAACTTCGGCGAAGTGAGCGAATTCAGCATACAAGCCGCTGACAGCCGGGACCTTCTGGCTCAGTTGCTCAAGGAGTTTGCTGTGGCGAAAGGCAGAAAGGGCAGGAGCGCCGCGCAGGATCAACATCTTCGGGACAGCCTCGGGAAGGGGTGTGCTTTGAGGCCGTGCATTCTAGCCTAAACAGGCCGCGACATCACCCGAAACGGTACGGGCGGCTGCACCCGGGCGTCGGGCCGTGTGTTCGGACCTCAAACCGGTGCGCGCCGAGCGATATTTTTTCTGTCACAAAATGCTGCTCGGGCCCATTCCTGCGGGCTCCGGAGCGGTTTTCAATTGCCTAGCAGACAAGCCCTTCGCTGTCGAGATATGGCGCTCGTGGTCCTTTGCGTATACTGCGCAGATGTTTTCCCCAACGGCTTTGCGTCCGCGGTTCGCCAAATGGCTGATCGCAACCGGACTCTTCCTGCTGCTCAGTGGCTGTGTTGATAAACCCAACACGCTGGAGCGCGTAAAGGAGGATGGCGTGCTGCGGGTGGTTACCCGTAACAGCCCCGCCACCTACTTTCAGGATCGCAACGGTGAAACCGGCTTCGAATACGAGCTGGTGAAGCGCTTCGCCGACGATCTGGGGGTGGAACTCAAAATCGAAACCGCCGACAACCTCGACGACCTGTTTAATCAGGTGGGCAAACCCAACGGCCCGGTGATCGCTGCTGCCGGCCTGGTCAGCAGCGAGAAACGCAAACAGCAGGTGCGGTTTTCCCACTCCTACCTCGAAGTCACCCCGCAGGTCATCTATCGCAACGGCCAATCGCGGCCGACCGACGCGAAGGATCTGGTGGGCAAGAAGATCATGGTGCTCAAGGGCAGCACCCACGCCGAGCAATTGGCGGAGCTGAAAAAGAAATATCCCGGCATTGAATACGAAGAGTCCGACGCGGTTGAAGTCGTCGACTTGCTGCGGATGGTCGATGAAGATCAGATAGACCTGACCCTGGTCGACTCAAACGAAGTCGCGATGAACCAGGTCTACTTCCCCAACGTACGGGTCGCCTTCGACCTCGGTGACGCCAGCAACCAGAGCTGGGCGGTGGCCGCGGGCGACGACAACAGCTTGCTCAACGAGATCAACGACTACCTCGACAAGGTGAAGAAAAACGGCACCCTGCAGCGTCTGAAAGACCGCTATTACGGGCACGTCGATGTGCTCGGCTACATGGGCGCCTATACCTTCGCCCAGCACCTGCAGCAACGGCTGCCCAAGTACGAGAAGCACTTCAAGGCTTATGCCAAGGATGAGAAGGTCGACTGGCGTCTGCTGGCAGCGATCGGTTATCAGGAATCCCTGTGGCAACCGGCCGTCACATCTAAGACCGGCGTGCGCGGCCTGATGATGCTGACCCAGAACACTGCGCAGGCCATGGGTGTGTCCAATCGCCTGGACCCCAAACAAAGCATCATGGGTGGCGCCAAGTACCTGGCCTACATGAAAGATCAGCTGGATGAGTCGATCCAGGAGCCGGATCGCACATGGTTTGCACTGGCGGCCTACAACGTTGGCAGCGGTCATCTGGATGACGCACGCAAACTGGCGGCCAAGGAAGGACTGAACCCGGACAAGTGGCTGGACGTGAAAAAGATCCTGCCGCGCCTGTCCGAGAAGAAGTGGTTCAGCAAAACCCGCTACGGCTATGCCCGTGGCGGCGAACCCGTTCACTTCGTGGCGAACATCCGCCGCTACTACGACATCCTGACCTGGGTGACGCAGCCGCAGCTTGAAGGCAATCAGGTCGCCGAGGGCAACCTGCATGTGCCGGGGGTCGACAAGACCAAACCGAATCCGGAAACCCCACAGCTCTAAATCTTCGCGGCCTTCAAAGACGCCATCGCGGGCAAGCCACGCTCCCACAGGTCCGCGTGAACGACAATTGTGTGCTCGACACGGACCTGTGGGAGCGTGGCTTGCCCGCGATGGCAGCGCCGCCGATCTAGCCTTTCAACGCAGCGGCCAGAATCAGCGCCTTCATCTCCGAAACAGCCGACTTGAACCCGACGAACAACGCATGAGCCACCAGCGCGTGGCCGATGTTCAGTTCGTTGATGCCTTTGATCGCCGCGACCGCTTCAACGTTGTGGTAATGCAGACCGTGGCCAGCGTTGACGATCAACCCTTGAGCCAGGCCAAACGCCACGCCATCCGCCACACGCTTGAGCTCTTCAGCCACATCGGTCGGCGTCTCGGCATCAGCATAACGACCGGTATGCAACTCAATAGCCGGCGCACCTACACGACGGGACGCTTCGATCTGCCGCTCGTCAGCGTCGATGAACAGCGACACTTCACAGCCGATTTTCGCCAGGCGATCCACCGCAGCCTTGATCCGCGCTTCCTGCCCCGCCACGTCCAGACCACCTTCGGTCGTCAGCTCCTGACGGGTTTCCGGCACCAGGCAAATGTGCGCCGGACGAATGCGTTCGGCGAACGCCATCATCTCTTCGGTGACGCCCATTTCGAAGTTCATGCGGGTTTGCAGCACATCCTTGAGCAGCAACACGTCGCGCTCCTGAATGTGCCGACGGTCTTCGCGCAGGTGCACAGTGATGCCGTCAGCGCCCGCCTCTTCCGCGTCCAGTGCTGCCTTGACCGGATCCGGATAGCGCGTGCCCCGGGCCTGACGCAGGGTGGCAACATGGTCGATGTTCACGCCAAGAAGAATGCGATTGCTGGTGGTCACGGAAGCGCTCCTGAAAATGGAAAAGTTCGGCGCACAGCATACACGGGGAGATAGGGTCTGTTGATGTTTGGCAGCAGCAGACCCTAAGGCTTGCGAAACAACTCGCGACTCACCAAGGGACGACCGCCCAGATGAACGGCCAGTGCCTGGCGCATCAATCGCTTGGCTGCCGATAGCGCGCCAGGGGCTGACCAATCTGCATCGGCCATGGCCAACAGCTCGGTGCCGTTGAACAGACCGGGTTGCAGCAGGTAGACCCGTTCGAGCCCCGCATCCACTTGCAGACGGTAGAGACTGTCCGGCGCGATGGCGTCGCCATGGATGTCGGTGGTCAGGGCGAAACCGTAACCGAGATCATCGAGCAGCCGCCATTCAAAGGAACGCAACAACGGTTCCAGCGGACGACCTTCGGCAAGCGCGAGCAGGGTCGCGGCGTAGTGATCGAAGACGGCGGGATGCGGGTCTTCGGACGGCAACAGCCGAATCAACAGCTCATTGAGGTAGAGACCGCTGAACAGCGCCTCACCATTGAGCCAGGTGGAGACGCCAGCGCTTTCCATGCGACCGACGTTCTTCAACTCACCACGCCCACGGAACTCGACTTCCAGCGGCACGAATGGCCGCGCCAGCGTTCCGGCCTTGCCCCGAGCACTGCGCAACACCGCCCGCAGCCGACCTTGCGGCGTGAGGAAATCCACCAGCGCGCTGTTTTCGCGGTAGGCGCGACTGTGGAGCACGAAGGCGGGTTGGCCGGGGGGCGGGGTTTGGGACATGGAAGTCAGCGTTCTCAATGAGTCAGCAGAGATTTATAAACCACCCAAAACCAATGCGGGAGCGAGCTTGCTCGCGATTGCAGTCTGTCAGTCAACATGGATGTTGAATTTCAGGCCCTCATCGCGAGCAAGCTCGCTCCCACAGGTTTCTCGGTGTATCTGGAACCGGGTGTTACAGGTCGCCGTAACCCAGCGAACGCAGAGCGCGCTCGTCATCGGACCAGCCGCCTTTCACTTTCACCCAGAGGTTGAGCATGATCTTGGAGTCGAACAGCAACTCCATGTCCTTGCGCGCCTCGGTGCCGATGCGTTTGATCCGCTCACCCTTGTCGCCAATGATGATTTTCTTCTGGCCGTCGCGCTCGACGAGGATCAAGGCATGGATGTGCAGGGTTTTGCCCTGCTGCTTGAACTCTTCGATTTCGACGGTGATCTGGTACGGCAGCTCGGCGCCCATCTGGCGCATGATTTTCTCACGTACCAGTTCAGCGGCGAGGAAGCGGCTGCTGCGGTCGGTGATCTGGTCTTCCGGGAAGAAGTGATCGTTTTCCGGCAGGTAACCGGCAATCACGCGCTCCAGCGTTTCGAGGTTGTGCCCGTGCTGGGCCGAGATCGGCATGATCTGCGCGTTCGGCAACTGTTCCTGCAACCAGGTCAGGTGCGGCATCAGCTCGGCTTTATCTTCGATGCGGTCAGTCTTGTTCAGGGCCACGATCAGCGGGCCCGTCACGTATTGAACGCGCTCGAGGACCATCTGGTCTTCGTCGGTCCACTTGGTGCGGTCAACCACGAAGATCACCACGTCGACGTCTTTCAACGCCGCCGAAGCGGTCTTGTTCATGTAGCGGTTCAGGGCTTTCTCGCCACCTTTGTGCATGCCGGGGGTGTCGACGTAGATCGCCTGCACGGCGCCTTCAGTCTTGATACCGAGCATGTTGTGGCGAGTGGTCTGAGGCTTGCGCGAGGTGATCGCCAGCTTCTGACCCAGGATGTGGTTCAGCAGCGTGGACTTGCCCACGTTGGGACGGCCGACGATGGCAACATAGCCACAGCGAGTTGCAGTTGAATCAGTCATTGCCATTCTCCACACCCAGGGCAATCAGTGCTGCGGCGGCCGCTACCTGTTCGGCAATACGACGACTCACACCCTGACCTCGGCTTTTTTCATTCAGTAAGGTGATTTCACATTCGACGAAGAACGTCCGGCAATGTGGCTCACCCTGGATATCCACCACTTCGTAACGTGGCAGCTCACAGCCCCGCGACTGCAGGAATTCCTGCAGGCGGGTCTTTGGATCTTTGTTGGTGTCGACCAGTGTCAGGCCTTCGAACTCACCGGCCAGCCAGGCCAACACACGCTCGCGCGCCATGTCCATGCCGGCATCCAGGTAGATCGCACCAATCAGCGCTTCCAGGGCATCGGCCAGAATCGACTCGCGACGGAACCCGCCGCTTTTCAATTCACCGGAACCCAGGCGCAGGTATTCGCCCAGATCGAAACCGCGAGCCAGTACGGCCAGGGTCTCGCCTTTCACCAGGCGTGCGCGCAAACGCGACAACTGACCTTCGCGGGCCAGCGGGAAGCGATCGAACAGCGCCTCGCCAGCAACGAAGTTGAGGATGGCATCACCGAGGAATTCCAGGCGTTCGTTGTTACGCCCGGCAAAGCTGCGGTGAGTCAGGGCCAGGACCATCAGTTCCTGATCCTTGAAGGTGTAGCCGAGCTGACGCTCGAGACGGCTTAAGGAGACGCTCACGGTTTACCCACGCTGAGTTCGTGGTTGGATTCCACCGCCATCGCCGTGATACGGCGCAGGCTTGGGACAATTAACGCTGTGTTCAAAAATAACGTCCTGAATATCGTTGTTTTCATGCTTCTGTCGTCGATTATGCCGACTCCAAAAATGCATTCGGCGCTGTGTTCAACAGCGCCGTGTGTGATTACTTGATCAGGCCAACCCGCGAGAAATTCGGCAGGTGACTGAGTTTAGGTTCCGGCCAGCTCATCCAGACTGCGAAGGCCTTGCCGACGATATTCTTGTCGGGAACCATGCCCAGCAGATCCTTTGGAATGCTCGGATCATCCCAGTAGCGACTGTCGTTCGAGTTGTCGCGGTTGTCGCCCATCATGAAGTAGTGCCCGGCAGGCACGGTCCACGAATGGTCTGGCGTTGCGCGGTAGCGGCTCATTTCCTTGCGGATCAAGTGCTCGGCGACGCCGAGTTTTTCCTTGTAGAGCTCAGCGCTGCCCAACGTGCCCGGCTCGGAGCCGACCAGTTGTTCGGCAATCGACTCACCGTTGACGAACAGACGCTTGTCAGCGGTGTAACGAATCTGGTCACCCGGCAGGCCCACCACACGTTTAATGTAGTTGACGTTAGGATCGCTCGGGTAGCGGAACACCATCACATCGCCGCGCTGTGGATCACCGACTTCGATGACTTTCTTGTCGATCACCGGCAAGCGGATCCCGTAAGAAAACTTGTTCACCAGAATGAAGTCGCCAACGTCCAGGGTCGGTTTCATCGAGCCGGAAGGAATCTGGAACGGTTCCACCAGGAACGAACGCAGTACCAGCACGATGAACAACACCGGGAAGAACGACTTGCCGTATTCGACCAGCAGCGGCTCTTTGTTCAGTTTCTCGACCACCATCCCGTCAGGCTGGCTGACGCTGCCCTGATAGGAGGCAATGGCGGCACGCCGACGCGGCGCCAGGAAAACCAGATCGAGCAACGCCAACAGGCCGCAGACGAACACGGCGATGACCAGCAACAGCGGGAAATTTAGTGACATAGGACCTAACTATCCAACCTGAGCACTGCAAGGAAGGCTTCTTGTGGAATTTCCACGTTGCCGACTTGCTTCATGCGTTTCTTACCGGCCTTCTGCTTTTCAAGCAGTTTCTTCTTACGGCTAACGTCACCGCCGTAGCATTTGGCCAATACGTTCTTTCTGAGTGCCTTGACGGAGGTTCGCGCAATGATCTGCCCGCCAATGGCGGCCTGGATCGCGACGTCGAACATCTGGCGCGGAATCAGTTCTTTCATCTTCTCGGTCAACTGGCGACCTTTGTAGTGCGCGTTATCTTTGTGCACGATCAACGCCAGGGCGTCGACCTTGTCACCGTTGATCAGCACATCCAGTTTCACCAGATTAGCCGATTGATAACGATCGAAATGGTAATCCAGCGAAGCATAGCCACGGCTGGTGGATTTCAGACGGTCGAAGAAGTCCAGGACCACTTCGTTCATCGGCAAATCGTAGGTCACTTGAACCTGGGTGCCGAGGAACAGCATGTCGTGCTGTACGCCACGCTTCTCGATGCACAGGGTAATGACGTTGCCCAGGTGCTCTTGCGGCACAAGAATATTGGCCCGCACGATCGGTTCGCGCATGTCTTCGATCGAGGACAGGTCTGGCAGCTTCGATGGGTTGTCGACGTAAATCGTTTCACCGGTTTTCAGCAGCAACTCGAAAATTACCGTCGGCGCCGTGGTGATCAGGTCCAGGTCGTACTCGCGCTCCAGACGCTCCTGGATGATTTCCATGTGCAGCATGCCGAGGAACCCGCAACGGAAGCCGAAGCCCAGTGCGTCGGAGCTTTCCGGGGTGTATTGCAGGGACGAGTCGTTGAGCGTGAGCTTTTGCAGGGCTTCACGGAAATCTTCGAAGTCGTCAGAGCTGACCGGGAACAGACCGGCGTATACCTGCGGCTGAATGCGTTTGAAGCCTGGCAGCACGTCGACGTCCGGCGTGGAGCTCAAGGTCAGGGTGTCACCGACCGGTGCACCGTGAATGTCCTTGATGCCGGCGATGATGAAGCCCACTTCGCCGGCCTTCAGGTCAACGGTGGCGGTGTGTTTCGGGTTGAAGACACCGACGCTGTCCACCAGGTGGATCTTGCCGGTGGACTTGACCAGGATCTTGTCGCCCTTCTTCACACGACCGTGGCGCACGCGAACCAGGGAAACAACGCCCAGGTAGTTGTCGAACCAGGAGTCGATGATCAACGCTTGCAGCGGATCTTCATAGTTGCCGGTCGGCGCAGGAATGGTCTTGACCAGACGCTCCAGCACTTCGTCGACGCCCAGACCGGTCTTGGCACTGCACTCGACCGCGTCGGTGGCATCGATGCCGATGATTTTTTCGATTTCTTCTTTCACGCGGTCCGGATCGGCCTGAGGCAGGTCGATCTTGTTCAGGACCGGCATCACTTCCAGGCCCTGCTCAATCGCGGTGTAGCAGTTGGCTACCGACTGCGCTTCAACGCCCTGACCGGCATCGACCACCAGCAACGCGCCTTCACAGGCCGCCAGCGACCGGCTGACTTCATAGGTGAAGTCAACGTGGCCCGGGGTGTCAATGAAGTTCAGCTGGTACTTGATGCCATCGCGAGCGGTGTAATACAGGGTGACGCTGTGGGCCTTGATGGTGATCCCGCGTTCACGTTCCAGGTCCATGGAGTCCAGAACCTGGGCTTCCATTTCGCGCTCGGCAAGGCCGCCACACATCTGGATGAAGCGATCGGCCAGCGTCGACTTGCCATGGTCAATGTGGGCGATGATGGAGAAATTGCGGATATGACTCAAATCACTCACGGATCAACACTCAAAAAGGCTGCAGGCATAGCCCGCCGAAAAATAGCCGGGAATTGTACCTGATCCACGGCGCAAGCGTCACGTTCGCAGGTCAGACGGCGCCTACAAAAACGCCCCGGTCTTGCGACAGGGGCGTTTTGAGTGACCTGCAAGGTCAGGAGAAAGCCTTGATCAACCGGCCCGGCGCAACAACCAGACCCCGGCCAAGGCACAAACACCCGCCGGAACCAGCACCGCAAACAGTGGCGAGAAACCGAAGACCAGGCTCGAAGGACCGAGCAAGTCCTGAACGATACGGAAGGTGAAACCCACCAGCACGCCGGTGAACACTCGCTGACCAAGGGTCACCGAGCGCAATGGACCGAAGATGAAGGAAATCGCCATCAGTACCAGAGCGGCGGTGACCAGCGGCTGCAACACCTTGACCCAAAATGCCAGCCAGTAACGGCCATTGCTCAGGCCCTGGTCAGCCAGGTAGTGGATGTAACCCCACAGACCGCTGATCGACAGCGTTTCAGGCGACATGATGACCGTGTTCAACAGCTGTGGACTCAAGGCGACGTCCCAGCGCTCGACCGGGGTGGTGACCACTTCAGTGCTCTTTTCATGGAACAGCGTGGTGGTGACTTCGCTCAACTGCCAGTGATCCTGATCGAACTTCGCGCGTTTGGCGAAGCTGGAAGACAGCATGTGACGCTCATTATCGAAACGATAACGGGTGACGCCGTACAGCAGACCGTCGGGTTGCACCGAGTTGACGTGAATAAACTCATCACCCTGGCGATGCCACAAACCATGCTTGGCGCTTTGCGCATCGCCGCCACCCTGAGCCAGGGAGCGATTGGCCTGAGCGGTGACTTCGGTGGCTGGCGCGACGTATTCGCCGATCAGCACACCCACCACCATCAGGACCAGCATCGGCTTCATGACCGCCCAGACGATTCGCCCGATCGACACGCCAGCAGCGCGCATGATGGTCAGCTCGCTGTGACTGGCCAGGCTGCCGAGGCCTATCAGGCAACCGATCAATGCCGCCATCGGCAACATGTCGTAAAGACGGCGCGGCGCGGTCAGCAGGACATAACTCAACACGTCGACCAGGGTGTAGGTATCGCTGACCTCACTCATTTCATCGATGAACGCGAACAGTGTCGCCAGACCGAGAATGATCCCCAGGACCGCCAGAATTGCCACGAATACGCTGCTACCAATGTAGCGATCGAGCTTATCCACGAGCCACCTCCAGCGCGCTGCGGCGACTCGCCAGCTTCAACTGCAAGGTTTCCCAATAGAGCAAGCCCAGGCCGATGGCCAGGAAGATTGCATGCACCCACCACAACCCCAGAACAGGCGGAATCTTGCCTTTTTCAAGGGCACCGCGGGCGGCAATCAGGATGGACAGGTAAGCCATATATAGAAGAATCGCCGGCAACAGCTTGAGGAAACGGCCCTGACGCGGATTGACCCGCGAAAGCGGCACCGCCATCAGGGTCACGATGAAGACCAGCAACGGCAGGGATAGACGCCATTGCAGTTCGGTGCGGGAGCGAATGTCGTCGCTGCCCATCAGGAAACTGGTGGTCATTGCGTCACGGTCGGTCACTTCGTCGCTGACGTCCGGCTTGGGCAGCAACACGCCATATTCGTCGTACTTGATCGCCCGGTAGTCGGCCTGACCCGGATTGCCGTCATAGCGATAGCCGTTGTCGAGAATCAGGTAACGATTACCGTCGGGGCGAATTTCCTGGCGACCCTTCTCGGCCACCAGCACGGAAATCCCGCGATCCTTCGTGTCGGACGAGACGTTTTTTTGCGAAATGAATACGCCACCGAGGTTGATGCGGTCATCCGACAGCGTTTCGGTGTAGGTCACCCGTGTCCCGTCACGCAACGCCTGGAAGCGACCCGGCTCGAGGGTGTCGAACTCGGTCAGGGCATCCTGCTTGTTCAAGAGCAACTGGAACTGGTTGGCGCCTTGTGGCGCCAGGCTCAGGCTCAGCCATGCCACCACCAGTGCGACCAGAGTGGCTGGAAAAAGGGTCATGGCAAACAGACGCTGCTGGCTCATGCCGGTGGCAGACAGCACCGTCATTTCGCTTTCAAGGTACAGGCGACCGTAGGCCAGCAGGATTCCGAGAAAACAGGCCCAAAGGCAAAATCAACTGCAGGAAGCCCGGCAGACGAAAGCCCATGATCAGGAACAGCGAGCCCGGATCCAGGAGGCCAGAGGCCGCCTGGGCGAGGTACTTGATGAAGCGACCGCTCATGATGATGACCAGCAGCACAGCGCTGACGGCGCTCAAGGTCAACAGGACTTCGCGGGATAGATAACGGAAGACGATCAAACCAGACACTCCAGGGTTGTCAGGCTAAGGCGGCCAAACAAGCAAACGCATCAGCCGGCTCGCAGGGCAGAGCCGCCGAAAAAGATGCGCATTATCCTGTGATTGGGTGCGCCTGTCACTGCGCACGCTCAAGCAGGCGGTTAAAGCGTTGAAGATCGTACAACCGAGGGTTGTCAGGCGCCGGTAGCGAGGTTCAAACTGCGGCCTTTGTCGCGGGCCGTGACCTGCGTCTTTCTATTTATAAGCAAGCTCGAACGCAT
Organism: Pseudomonas sp. BT76 TE3572; assembly: GCF_050435365.1. Taxonomy (NCBI): domain Bacteria; kingdom Pseudomonadati; phylum Pseudomonadota; class Gammaproteobacteria; order Pseudomonadales; family Pseudomonadaceae; genus Pseudomonas; species Pseudomonas sp. BT76 TE3572. The sequence goes on along the minus strand of NZ_JBNDKE010000001.1, from coordinate 5,696,537 downwards.
GCCGTCGAGCTCCTGCGTGTTGACCATTAATTCAGGGACCCGGACATGGAACTGGTTGTAAAAAGCGTTAGCCCAGAAACGTTGAAAACCGCCACTCTGGTGGTCGCCGTCGGCGAAGGCCGCAAGCTCGGTGCCGTCGCCAAACAACTCGACGAACTGAGCGGTGGTGCCATCAGCGCTGTGCTCAAGCGCGGCGACCTGGCCGGCAAAGTCGGCCAGAGCCTGTTGCTGCACAGCCTGCCGAACCTCAAGGCCGAGCGCGTGCTGCTGGTCGGCGTGGGCAAAGACGAAGAGCTGGGCGACCGCCCGTTCCGCAAGATCATTGCCGGCATCCTCAACACTATTAAAGGCCTGGGCGGCAGCGATGCAGTGCTGGCCCTGGACGAAGTCGTGGTCAAAGGCCGCGACAGCTACGGCAAGACTCGTCTGCTGGCCGAAACCCTGGTGGACGGCGAATACACGTTCGACCAGTTCAAAAGCCAGAAAGCCGAGCCTCGCAGCCTGAAGAAAGTCACTTTGGTGACCATCAAGGCTGCACAGGCTGAAGTCGAGCGCGCCGTGGCCCACGCCACCGCTATCGCCAACGGCATGGCGTTCACCCGCGACCTGGGCAACCTGCCGCCGAACATCTGCCACCCGACGTTCCTCGGTGAGCAAGCGAAGAACCTGGGCAAAGAATTCAAAAGCCTGAAAGTCGAAGTCCTTGATGAGAAGAAGATCAAGGACCTGGGCATGGGCTCGTTCTACGCCGTGGGCCAGGGCAGCGCCCAACCACCGCGCCTGATCGTCATGCAATACAACGGCGGCAAGAAATCCGAGAAGCCGTACGCACTGGTCGGCAAAGGCATTACCTTTGACACCGGCGGTATCAGCCTGAAACCGGGCGCCGGCATGGATGAAATGAAATACGACATGGGCGGCGCTGCCAGCGTATTCGGCACCCTGCGTGCCGTGCTCGAACTGAAACTGCCGATCAACCTGGTGTGCATCCTGGCCTGCGCCGAGAACATGCCGAGCGGCAACGCTTCGCGTCCTGGCGACATCGTCACCACCATGAGCGGCCAGACCGTGGAAATCCTCAACACCGACGCCGAAGGCCGTCTGGTGCTGTGCGATGCCCTGACCTACTCCGAGCGCTTCAAGCCACAAGCGGTGATCGATATCGCGACCCTGACCGGCGCTTGCGTCGTTGCGCTGGGTTCCCACACGTCGGGCCTGCTGGGCAACAACGACGAGCTGATCGGCCAACTGCTGAGCGCCGGCCAATCGGCTGACGATCGCGCCTGGCAACTGCCGCTGTTCGATGAGTACCAGGAACAGCTGGACAGCCCGTTCGCCGACATCGCCAACATCGGTGGCCCAAAAGCCGGCACCATCACCGCTGCCTGCTTCCTGTCGCGCTTCACCAAGAACCTCAACTGGGCGCACCTGGACATCGCCGGCACAGCCTGGACCAGCGGTGGCAAGGACAAGGGCGCCACTGGCCGTCCGGTTCCATTGCTGACCCAATACCTGCTGGACCGCGCCAAAGCCTGAAACCGATGACCCTGGGCAGCGTCACTTTCGGGTGACGCCGCCCTTGGCTCAGGAACCGCAATGACCAAAGTCGACTTCTATATCCTGCCCAGCGCCGATCCTTCGGCGCGGCTGGATTTTGCCTGCAAGCTCACCGAAAAAGCCTGGCGCATGGGCCACCGCATCTATCTGCATTGCAGCGATGCTGCCCAGCGTGATGATCTCGATGCGCGTTTGTGGGCCTTCAAGGGCGAAAGCTTCGTGCCCCACGGCCCCGCCGAAAGCGAGCCCGACAGTTTGATTGTTCTGGGTCTTGGCGATGACTGCGGTCCGCATCAGGACCTGTTGGTCAATCTCGCCCTGAAAGTCCCGGCCTTCGCCAACAAGTTCGCCCGTGTGGCGGAAGTGGTGGTGGAAGATCCGACGATACGTGCGGCTGCGCGGGAGAGTTTCCGTTTCTACCGCGAACAGGGCTATCCTCTGCAAGATCACCGTTTACAGCGACTCTGAGCATTCCGATGGACACTCCAAAACCGCAGCAACAGTCCGCGCACTTGCTGGATGACCTCGAGTCGATCCGTCAATTGCTCGGCGATGACAACCTGCAACCGCCCTTGCTCACCGACACGGTCGAGGAAGGCGATCAGGAACAGATTCCGATGCTGTTCGATACAGTCGGCGCCAGCCCGCCAATTCTCGAACCGGCGCCACCCGCCCCTGTTACCCCTGCCGCCGCTCAACCGGCGCCCGCCGCCAGCAAAGGCCCCGACGACCTTCTGCACCTGGATGGCGAACTGCGCGCCGCCGCGCAATTGATCATGCAAGACGTGATCGACGACTTCGCCCCGCACATTGAAACCGAAATCAAACGCCGCCTCAGTGCGCGGATGGAACGGTTGCTCAGTCAATACGAATAACCTGGGGCCCAGCGGGCTTCTGTGGCGAGGGAGCTTGCTCCCGCTCGGTTGCGCAGCAGCCGCAAAGCCAGAATACGCGGTGTACCTGACACACCGAGCTTGCTGATGTCGGGGCCGCTTCGCGACCCGGCGGGAGCAAGCACCCTCGCCACAGGTTCATTCCACAGTTTGATCTGCGCCCGGTCTGCCCCTGCTCGCCCTACGCCCCATGCCCCGCTATACTTGCCGGCTTTTCCTGAATAAATGCCAATAGGGTCCCGCCGCGCATGGATAAGACCTACCAGCCGCACGCCATTGAAACTTCCTGGTACAACACCTGGGAGTCAGAGAATTACTTCGCCCCGCAAGGCGCGGGCGAGTCCTACACCATCATGATCCCGCCGCCGAACGTCACCGGCAGCCTGCACATGGGTCACGGCTTCAACAACGCGATCATGGACGCCCTGATCCGTTTCCGCCGCATGCAGGGTCGTAACACCCTGTGGCAGCCGGGTACCGACCACGCCGGTATCGCCACGCAAATGCTGGTGGAGCGTCAACTCGAAGCCCAGGGCCAGAATCGTCACGATCTGGGCCGTGAGAAATTCCTCGAGAAAGTCTGGGAATGGAAGGATCAGTCCGGCGGCAACATCAGCCGTCAGATCCGCCGTCTCGGCTCGTCCGTGGACTGGGGCCGCGAGCGCTTCACCATGGACGACGGCCTCTCGGAAGCCGTTAAAGAAGCCTTTGTGCGCCTGCACGAAGACGGCCTGATCTACCGCGGCAAGCGCCTGGTCAACTGGGACACCAAGTTGCACACGGCCATTTCCGACCTCGAAGTGGAAAACCACGACGAGAAAGGCTTCCTGTGGAACCTGAAATACCCACTGGCCGATGGCGCCAAGACCGCTGAAGGCCAGGATTACCTGATCGTCGCGACCACTCGCCCGGAAACCATGCTCGGCGACGCCGCCGTAGCGGTTAACCCGAACGATGAACGCTACCAAGCCCTGATCGGCAAATTCGTCGAGCTGCCGCTGGTCGGCCGCCGCATTCCGATCATCGCCGACGATTACTGCGACCCAGAATTCGGCACCGGCTGCGTGAAAATCACCCCGGCCCACGATTTCAACGACTACGAAGTCGGCAAGCGCCACAACCTGCCGCTGCTGAACATCTTCGACAAGAACGCCGCCGTACTGCCGGCCTGTCAGGTGTTCAACCTCGACGGCACGCTGAACGAAAGCATCGACGGCAAGATTCCGGCCGACTACGCCGGCCTGGACCGCTTCGAAGCGCGCAAGCAGATCGTTGCTGCGTTTGATGCTGCCGGCCTCTTGGTCAGCGTCAACGACCACGCGCTGAAAGTGCCGAAAGGCGACCGCTCCGGGACCATCATCGAGCCGTGGCTGACCGACCAGTGGTACGTGTCGACCAAGCCTTTGGCTGAGCCAGCCATCGCGGCTGTTGAAGACGGCCGCATCGCCTTCGTGCCGAAACAGTACGAAAACATGTACTTTTCGTGGATGCGCGACATCCAGGACTGGTGCATCAGCCGTCAGCTGTGGTGGGGCCACCGGATTCCGGCCTGGTACGACGAGTCGGGCAAGGTCTATGTCGGTCGCGACGAAGCCGAAGTACGTGCCAAGCACAACCTCGGCCCGGACGTGGCGCTGCAACAGGACAACGACGTTCTCGACACCTGGTTCAGTTCGGGTCTGTGGACGTTCTCCACGCTCGGCTGGCCTGAGCAGACCGAATTCCTGAAGAAATTCCACTCCACCGACGTGCTGGTGACCGGCTTCGACATCATTTTCTTCTGGGTTGCCCGGATGATCATGCTCACCATGCACTTGGTGAAGAACGAAGACGGCACGCCGCAGGTTCCGTTCAAGACCGTTTACGTTCACGGTCTGGTGCGTGATGGCCAAGGCCAGAAGATGTCCAAGTCCAAGGGCAACGTCCTGGACCCGCTGGACATCATCGACGGCATCGAGCTGGAAGACCTGGTGCAAAAACGCACCTCGGGCATGATGCAGCCGAAACTGGCGAAGAAGATCGAGAAGCAGACCCGCGACGAGTTCGCCGACGGCATCGCCAGCTACGGCACCGACGCCCTGCGCTTCACCTTCTGCTCGCTGGCGTCCACCGGTCGCGACATCAAGTTCGACATGGGCCGCGTCGAAGGCTATCGCAACTTCTGCAACAAGATCTGGAACGCCGCGCGCTACGTGCTGGACAAGGGCGAAGACTGCGGCCAGAACGGCGAAGCTTACGAGCTGTCGCTGGCGGATCGCTGGATCATTTCGCAGCTGCAACGCACCGAAGCCGAAGTGACCCGTCAACTCGACCAGTTCCGCTTCGACCTGGCCGCACAAGCCTTGTACGAGTTCATCTGGAACCAGTATTGCGACTGGTACCTGGAACTGTCCAAGCCTGTGCTGTGGGACGAAAACGCGCCGGTCGAACGTCAGCGCGGCACCCGCCGCACGCTGGTTCGGGTGCTGGAAGTTGCGCTGCGTCTGGCGCATCCGTTCATGCCGTTCATCACCGAAGAAATCTGGCAGCGCATCGCGCCGCTGGCCGGTATCGAAGGCAAGACGATCATGCTGCAACCGTGGCCAGTGGCCAATGAAGAGCGCATCGATCCGGCCGCCGAGAACGACATCGAATGGCTCAAGGGCCTGATGCTCGGCACGCGCAACATCCGTGGTGAAATGAACATCGGTCCAGGCAAGCCGCTGAACCTGTTCCTGAAAAACGTCAGCGCCGAAGATCAGCGTCGTCTCACCGAGAACGAAGCCCTGCTGAAGAAGCTGGCTCGCCTCGAATCGATCACCGTGTTGGCTGCTGGCGAAGAAGCACCGCTGTCCGCCACCGCATTGGTCGGCGAGATGGAAGTGCTGGTGCCGATGGCCGGTCTGATCGACAAAGATGCTGAACTGGCGCGTCTGGACAAGGAAATCCTGCGTCTGCAGGGCGAAGTTCAGCGGGTTGGCGGCAAGCTGTCCAACGCCGGTTTCGTCGACAAGGCCCCGGCCGAAGTCATCGACAAGGAACGCGCCAAACTGGCTGAAGCTGAACAGGCTTTGGGCAAGTTGGCCGAGCAGCATGCGCGGATTGCCAGCCTGTAACGGCAAATCGCAATGAAAACGGGAGGCCACAATGGCCTCCCTTTTTTATTTCAAATCACCACAAATCTCCTGTAGGAGTGAGCCTGCTCGCGATTGCGGTGTGCCAGACACCATCATCGGTGACTGTTTCACCGCAATCGCGAGCAGGCTCACTCCTACAATTGGTCGGTGTTGCCTCATAGATGTGGGACAATACCCGCCACTTTTAGCCATACCCGAATCGACAACGCCCATGAACGCCCCCCGCACACCAAGACCTGCGCGCAAAAAGCCTGATTCCGCGACCCCGGCCAAAGCCGTGGAGCCCCGTGAGAAGGCCAGCCTGCACCCGCGCAACCGCCACCAGGGTCGTTACGACTTCCCGGCGCTGATCAAAACCACGCCGGAACTGGCGAAGTTCGTGATCATCAACCCGTACGGCAAGGAAAGCATCGACTTCGCCAGCCCGGACGCGGTGCGGGTGTTCAACCGGGCGTTGCTCAAGTCGTTCTACGGCGTCGCCCATTGGGACATCCCGGCCGATTACCTCTGCCCACCGGTTCCGGGCCGTGCCGATTACGTGCACTTCCTGGCCGACCTGCTGGCCAGCGTCAACGACGGTGAGATCCCGCGCGGTGCGCCGGTCAAGGTGCTCGATATCGGCATGGGCGCCAACTGCGTTTATCCGCTGATCGGCTACAGCGACTACCGCTGGCACTTCCTCGGCTCGGAAATCGACCCGACGGCCGTGGCCGCCGCCAAAGCCATCGTCCAGTCCAACGGGCTGAACAAGGCCATTCAGTTGCGCCAGCAAAGCAATCCCAAGCACATTCTGCTGGGCCTGCTCGAACCCGGCGAACGCTTTGACCTGACCATGTGCAACCCGCCGTTCCACGCCTCGATGGACGAAGCGACCAAGGGCAGCGAGCGTAAATGGCGCGCGCTGGGCCGCGCCGATCCAAAACGCAAACTGCCTGTGCTGAACTTTGGCGGTCAATCGGCAGAATTGTGGTGCGAAGGTGGCGAAGCACGGTTTGTGACGCAACTGATCGCCGAGAGCGCGCATTTCCAGCACAAAGTGCTTTGGTTCAGCACCCTGGTCTCGAAAGCCTCCAATCTGCCGGCGATCCAGACGGCGCTGAAAAAGGCCGGCGTACTGGAAAGCCAGGTCGTGGAAATGTCCCAGGGGCAGAAGCAAAGCCGCTTCGTCGCCTGGACCTTCCAGACCAAATCCGAGCAGCAGGTCTGGCGCGAACGTTGGGTTAAAAAAAGCTGAGTAGCAGCTGAAACAGCGATTGGCCCTTAGTCAGTCGCTGAATCGCAGACACAAAAAAGCCGTGCCCGGATCACTCCGGAGCACGGCTTTTTTTTACTGCGTCTTACTTGTTAACAGCGTCGGTCAGGCCTTTGGCCACAACCAGCTTGATAACTTTCTTGGCAGCGATTTCGATGGCAGCGCCAGTCGAAGGGTTGCGGCCGGTACGGGCAGGACGCTCAGTCACTTTCAGCTTGCCGATACCTGGCAGAGTGATTTCGCCGCCGTTTTCCAGCTGATCGGCAACGATTTGGCCCAGTTGGTCCAGAGCGTTACGCGCGGTGGTTTTTGGCGCGTCGATAGCTTCAGCGATGTCGGCGATCAGTTGGTCTTTAGTAAGAGCCATGTAGTGTTCCTTCCCTATCAAATTCATATGGATTGCAGAGTGCAGTGTCAGCCATCGAGCCCGATCTTCTGGATCTGGCACCCTCGGCCAATAACCACGGGATCGGGGTTATAGATACCGAAATCAGGGTTTGGTTCGACCTGACAAATGCTGAATGCACGCTTAACGCAGTGACTTCGCGTAAGACCGGGCAAAACTAGCACAGAGACGGGGAAATATCCGCCTCTAGCTACCCATTTGGTCAGCTTTATTGCTCTAAAACTGTAAAAAACAGCATAAGCGCCATCAGACACCTGCGAATTGCCCTTCGTGCCGCGCCAAAACCAGTGGTTGCGGTACACTTGGCACTTTTTGGGGGAGCACGCCCTCCTCTCTTCAATCAGCCGAGAAGCCCATGCCGATCCGCCATTGCATCGTCCACCTGATCGACAAAAAACCCGACGGCACACCCGCAGTTCTCCACGCCCGCGACTCCGAACTGGCCGAGTCGAGTGCCATCGAGTACATGCTTGCCGACCTCAATGAGAGCTACAACGCCAAACAAGGCAAGGCCTGGGGTTTCTTCCATGCCGAGTCCGGGGCGCATCCGTTCAGCGGCTGGCTGAAGGAATACCTCGATGGCGGCAAGGATTTCACAGCGTTCAGCCGTGTGGCGGTGGAACACCTGCAAAAGCTGATGGAAGAGTCGAACCTCTCTGTGGGCGGCCACGTGCTGTTTGCGCATTATCAGCAAGGCATGACCGATTACCTGGCGATCGCGCTGCTACACCACAGTGAAGGCGTTGCAGTGACCGATCAGCTGGACGTGACCCCGTCCCGGCACCTGGACCTGGGCCAACTTCACCTGGCGGCACGGATCAACGTTTCCGAGTGGCAGAACAACAAGCAGTCCAAGCAGTACATTTCGTTCATCAAAGGCAAGAACGGCAAAAAGGTTTCAGAGTATTTCCGCGACTTCATCGGCTGCCAGGAAGGCGTCGACGGCCCCGGCGAGACCCGCACCCTGCTCAAGGCCTTCAGTGACTTCGTCGAAAGCGAAGACCTGCCGGAAGAATCCGCCCGCGAGAAAACCAAAACCCTGGTGGATTACGCCAGCAGCCAGGCAAAACTGGGCGAACCCATGGGCCTGGAAGAGCTCTCGGAGCTGATCGACGAAGAACGTCCGAAGGCCTTCTACGATCACATCCGCAACAAGGACTACGGCCTGTCGCCGGAGATTCCCGCAGATAAACGTACCCTCAACCAGTTCCGCCGCTTCACCGGTCGCGCCGAAGGCCTGTCCATCAGCTTCGAAGCGCACCTGCTGGGCTCGAAGATCGAATACGACGAAGAAGCCGGCACGCTGATCATCAAAGGTCTGCCGACCCAACTCACCGATCAGCTCAAGCGACGTAACTGATGCTCGGCGGCGTACTGAAGAAATTCCTGCTGATCCTGCTGGTGGTCGTGGTCTACCAGAACTGGGGCAAGATCGAGCGGGTGTTCCATCCGGCGCAGGTGGTGTCGGAGCAGACTCAAGCCAAGGCCAACGTCGTGCTCTACGCCACTGAATGGTGTGGCTACTGCAAACTGACCCGGCGTTTTCTCGATCAGAAGGGCATTCCGTACAAGGAGTTCGATATCGAGAAAGATGCCGAGGCGCGCAAAGCCTACGAGGCGCTGGGTGGCGGCGGGATTCCGATCATTGATGTGAATGGGACGTTGATTCGCGGGTATGACCCGGATGCGATTCTTGCAGCGTTGAAGTAACCCGAGCCTCACTCAACCCCCTGTGGCGAGGGAGCTTGCTCCCGCTGGGCTGCGCAGCAGACCCAAACTCTCCGCAATGAATGCCTATTTCATGAGTGCTGCGCACTCAAGCGGGAGCAAGCTCCCTCGCCACAGAACCCGTCCAACCATTCGCGAAATAACCTACTTTGCTTCGATGCGGAAGCCAAAGCGCGGAAAGTGCACATGCACCACACCGCCCCGCTCGTCTTCACGACGCAGAATTAATTCTTCACTGCCCGCAAACAGCAACTCACCCACCACCGGGTCAACGCCGTAATCGACGGCGGCAATGGCCACCTGCTGGCCAACCTTAAAACCATTCGGCTCGTCGAATTGCTCATCCGGCAATGCGGCCGGTGTGGCATTGCGCGCAACCTCCAGCGCCTCCTCCGAGCTCATCTCGCTGAACGCGCCATGACCGAAGCCGAACACGCGCCCCAGCCACGCCGAAACCGCTGGATATGCATCGACCAACGGTGACGTAACGGGCGTGGCCTTGAGGAACCACAACGGATGGGCCAGGGCAAAGTCGGCAATCGACGGCCCGCCGAACAGGAAGTCTCCCTGCTCGCGCTGAAGCTGTTGCTCCAGACGCGCCATGATAGTCGGCCACTGATGCCGGGCTTGTTCGGCCGACAACCGTGCGGCACTGCCACCGCTGAACAACTCCGCGCGATCGGCAATGAACGCCTTGATCGCTTCCGGCGGTAACTTTGCGAAGCGCACGGCGATCGATTCCGGTTGAAACACCAGGCTGACCGCGTGCTGGAACACCACCGAATCCGCCCAATCGGCGAACGTGGCGGTGATCATTTCCTGACCGTCCGGGAAGAACGCCGGCAAGGCTTTTTCCTGTTCCAGACGACGGGCGATCAGCGACGTGTCGCAATAGATATCCGCGCCAATCTGCAACACCGGCGTCTTGCGGTAGCCGCCGGTCAGGGCAGTCAGATCAGGTTTCGGCATGATCGGCGGGATCTTCACCGAGCGCCAGGACAAGCCTTTGAAACCCAGCAGCAGGCGAGCCTTTTCGGCAAAAAGGGACGTCGGGTAATGATGAAGAATCAACTCTGACATGCTCGGCTCCGCCGCACGGATAATGAATCCGCAGCTTAGCGCGCATTCCACGTGCAGCCCACCCATCTGCCTGATGGACACTTATCAGTCAGATTGATAAGCCCGCAGCAGCACTCGCCACCAGGCATTCCTTGGCGCTTTTCTTGAGTTTTTTGATCAGCCGTTCCTGACGCAGCGCTTCGCTTTTGTCGCGGCAGGCTTCGGTGTAAACCAATGCCACAGCAGGGCTGGAGAGAAAAAAGCGCGCGCCCTTGCCGCTCTGGTGGGTGGCGAAGCGGCGCACGGGATCATCGCTGATCCCGCAGTAAAGCGAACCATTGGCCGCGCGAACGAGGTAGACGAACCAGGGTTTGCTGACGGGCAGTGTTGGTTCGGCGGCAATGACAGAAGATTCGCTGGCGGTGTTCACGTGACGATCAAGGCTTGTAGGAAACAAGCCGCGATCTTATCAGCGACTGGCTTGGAATGCCTTCAGCCCCTTCAAGGCCTGCGCGCGAACCGCGTTCCTCACCGCTGGCGTCCAGCCCAACAACAACCCTTTGAAACCCAGCGCCTGTCGGGACCAGCCCCACATGTCGAAGCTGTCGTGATGCTCGCAAATCTTGCCGTCGCGAAAAACAAAACGTGCCTGAATGTCGTTGACCACGATGTTGCCGGTCTGACTGAACAGGTACGTCGCCACCCAATGGGCGCCGCCCGTGCGCTCATCGCTGCGCACGTTATCGAACGTCAGGGAAAAATCCTTGGCCCGGGTAGTGAGCATGCGCCACATGTCGCCGGCATTGCGGCCGCGCAGTTCGCCGAACGCCGGATCACTGAACACCACGTCGTCGGTATAGCAGGCGCTCATGGCCTCGGCATCCAGCCGCTGGAAGGCTTGGTAGAACTGGGTGATCAATGCGTTGTGGGCATCACTCATGGACAGGCTCCGAACGTTTGCAAGATTGCCTGCACGATAGTCAACAAAGGCGCGAAACACTATCGGCATTCGTGAGCCGAATACCGACAGTGTGCGGGTATCAGACCTTTTCGCTTACGACCTGGACGTACAGCGAACGTCCGGCGCCGAGGCCGGCGATGATCGCCCCGAGGCCGATGATGCCGAAAATCCAGCCCAAGGCGTTCCAGCCGCCGGTCCAGTCATGCACGATGCCGACCGCGAACGGCCCCATGGACGCCAGGGTGTAACCGAAGCCTTGGGCCATGCTCGACAGATTCGCTGCGACATGGGCGTCCCGTGAACGCAGCACGATCAGGGTCAACGCCAGACTGAACGTACCGCCCTGCCCCAGACCCAGCAGGATCGCCCAGCCCCACAGGCCTTCGATCGGTGCGTAAAGACAACCGAACAGGCCGCTAAGGGTCAGTAGCATGACGATGACGATCGCCAGACGCTGATCCTTGCCACGCGTCGCCAGCCATGGTGCCGCCAGTGAACTCGCCAACTGAACGATGACCGAGCCTGACAGCACCAGACCCGCCTGGGTCGGCGTCAGGCCGCGACCGATCAGGATCGACGGCAACCAGCCGAACACGATGTAGGCCAGAGAAGATTGCAGGCCCATATAGAGCGTCACTTGCCAGGCCAGTGGATCACGCAACAGGCCGCGGACCCGATACGCGACGTTGTGCGCACCGTGTTTCTGCCCGACTTGTGGCAACCAGAAAATCGCCGCGACCAATGCCGGAACCACCCAGAAGCCGAGGCCCAAGGCCCAGCTCTTGTCGAAATGCTCGCTCAACGGCACGGTCGCGCCTGCGGCCATCGCCGCACCCAGGCACAGGGCCATGGTGTAGACGCCGGTCATGGTGCCCGCGTGTTTTGCAAAGTCGCGTTTAACAATGCCGGGCAGCAATACACCGATCACACCGATGCTCGCGCCCGCCAGCACGCTGCCGGCAAACAGGCCGATCTCGCCGAACGAACTGCGCAGGATGATCCCGCCGGCCAACATCAAGAGAATGCCCAGCACCACGCGCTCGGCGCCGAAACGTCGTGCCAGCACGGGCGCCAGCGGTGCAAACAAACCGAGGCACAACACCGGCAACGTCGTCAGCAAACCGGCCTGGGCTGCCGACAAACCGAGGGTTTTCGACACCTCGCTGAGCATCGGCGCCATGCTCGACAGCGCCGGGCGCAGGTTCAGCGCCACCAGAATCAGGCCCAGCAATAACAGCCACGGCCGCCGCAGAATCGGGTGACTTTGCTGGACCTGTTCGTCATCCGCCTCGGCGTCGATCAACAGCTCTTCGAGCTCTGCGGTGCGCTTGGGCTGCGTGATGTGGCTGTTGCGGCTGGACATGGGGTTCTCGGTTTCAAGGTTCATTGATCAACTGCCTCGACAGGGCTTTGGCCCGTTCCGGGTCGCGTTGCTCGACGGCATCAAGCAGTTCGATATGCAGGTCGAACACCTCTTGGCGTCGGGGGGAAATGTTCAGGGTTTCGCGTAATTGCGCGCCGACAACGCTGGAGAAATAGCGGTACAGCTCGCTGAGGGTCGGGTTATGCGCGGCATCCACCAAACGTCGGTGGAACACCAGATCGCAGGCGATATACGTGTCGAGATCGCCGTGATAGTGGCTGCCACTGACGCCCAACGCCTCGCGCAATGCCACCAGGTCTTCGTCGGTACGCCGTAATGCGGCCAGGCCGATGGCCTCGACTTCCAGAATGTGCCGGGTTTCACGGGCCTGTTCATGGGAGCAGCGGGACAACGCCTTCAGGGTGTCCAGTGGATCGACCACCGCCCGCAAATAGCTGCCGTCGCCCTGACGGATTTCGATCAACCCGGAAAACGCCAATACGCGCATGGCTTCACGCACGGTATTGCGACTGATGCCCAGCTCGGCGGACAGCTCAGGTTCGGTGGGCAAGCGTTGGCCCACCGTCCAGACGCCTTCAGTGATGCGCAGGCGTAACTGGTCCAGTGCCTGGTCGACCAGGGACCGTTTAACTAGCGGAGAAATGTCTGACATAGGATTCGCCCTTTCATCCAATCATAGGATGAATTTTCTGACATGTTAGTCAGCTACGTGTAGGACGGCAACCGCCTACGGTCAGGGAGAGGGAAATGGAGCGGGATTTTCGATTAGTCAAAATTACCCTTTAAGGGTAATTTCAGGGATAGGGTTCACGGCTTCTTATGGAAAAGAACACACCCCACTACGCCTTGTTAGTCATCAAGGATGAAGTCAGGAGGCAAGGAGCCAAAGCATTTACTCAAGTTGCATTGAGTTCCGGCAAGCGAATGGGATTGTCCCTGCGAGGTATGGAGTCAATCATTTGCTCGCTGGAACGCCGGATGCTCTACAAGTCGATGACTTGCTACACCGATCACCGAAACTGGCAAGACGTTTACCACACTACATTTCATGACTTGGAGCTCTACATCAAAGTGACCTATTGCTCCAACGGCGGCCCTCCGGTGATCTCTTTCAAGGAGAAGAACATATGAATACGCGGCAATGCATGAGTTGCGGCACCCAACATGCCATGCAACATTTCGAAGGTCGCAGCCTCAGTGTCGACTACAAGAACGTTTCACGCTGGGTGCACGATATTGCCGGCTGGGAGTGCAAGGTCTGCGGTGAAATCATTTTCGATAATGATACTGACAGCGCCGAGCGCTACTCCGACGCTGGCGATAAACTGCTCGAAGACTGCTTTCAAATCATGGGCAGCGAGATGAAGCGTATCCGCCGCAAACTGCACCTCACTCAGAAGGTCGCGGTGAAGCTGCTTTCCGGCGCTGGCCACAACGCGTTTTCACGATACGAGCGCGGCGAGCTCCCACCTCCTCAAGCATTGTTCACGCTGATGCGTCTACTGGATCGCCATCCTCACCTGCTTGCTGAAATACAAGCGATGAACGAAGGCTCCGAGTTGAAGCGGCTGCTGGCCGCACGCTTCCCTGAACAGGAGACGGTGCTGGCATCCTGACCCTGAATAACGGGCAAAAATAAACCCGGAACACTGTCCGGGTTTATTGCTTTACCAAGCGCCAATCAATGCAGAATCTGGCTCAGGAACAGCTTGGTCCGTTCATTCTGCGGATTATCGAAGAAGTCGTTCGGCGCGGCCTGTTCGACGATTTCGCCCTTGTCCATGAAGATCACGCGGTTGGCCACGGTGCGGGCGAAGCCCATTTCGTGGGTCACGCAGAGCATGGTCATGCCGTCTTCGGCCAGGCCGATCATGGTGTCCAGCACCTCTTTCACCATTTCCGGGTCGAGAGCCGAGGTCGGTTCGTCGAACAGCATGATTTTCGGTTTCATGCACAGGGCGCGGGCAATCGCCACACGCTGTTGCTGACCGCCGGACAGTTGCCCCGGGAATTTATGCGCCTGCTCTGGAATGCGGACGCGTTCCAGGTAATGCATGGCGATTTCTTCGGCCTTGCGCTTGGGCATCTTGCGCACCCACATCGGCGCCAGCGTGCAGTTCTGCAGGATGGTCAGGTGCGGGAACAGGTTGAAGTGCTGGAACACCATGCCGACTTCACGACGGACCGATTCGATCTGCTTGAGGTCGTTGGTCAGTTCCACGCCATCGACCACGATGCGGCCCTGCTGGTGTTCTTCCAGACGGTTGAGGCAACGGATGGTGGTGGATTTGCCGGAACCCGACGGGCCGCACAGAACGATACGCTCGCCCTGTTTAACGTTCAGGTTGATGTCTTTCAACACGTGGAACTGGCCGTACCACTTGTTCACGCCCTGCATCTGAATAATGCCTTCAGGGCTCACAGGCTTTTTGATTGCTTCGCTCATTACAGAACTCCTAACGCTTGTGGCCAGTGTCGAGCTTGCGTTCCAGATGCATGGAATAGCGCGACATACCAAAACAGAAAATCCAGAACACCAGGGCCGCGAACACATAGCCTTCGGTGGCCATGCCCAACCATTTCGGGTCGGCGGCGGCTTGTTTGACGCTGTTGAGCAAGTCGAACAGGCCGATGATGATCACCAGGCTCGTGTCCTTGAACAGCGCAATGAAGGTGTTGACGATGCCAGGGATCACCAGCTTCAGGGCTTGCGGCAGAATCACCAGGCCCATGCTGCGCCAGTAACCGAGGCCCATCGCCGCAGCCGCTTCGTACTGACCTTTTGGAATCGCTTGCAGACCACCGCGCACCACTTCGGCCACGTAAGCCGACTGGAACAGGATCACGCCAATCAGCGCCCGCAGCAGTTTGTCGAAGTTCATGCCTTCAGGCAGGAACAACGGCAGCATTACCGAGGACATGAACAGCACCGTGATCAACGGCACGCCGCGCCAGAATTCGATGAAGGTCACGCAGACCACGCGAATCGCCGGCATGTTCGAACGACGGCCCAGCGCCAGGATGATCCCCAGCGGCAATGCACCGGCAATACCGACGGTGGCGATCACCAGGGTCAGCATCAACCCGCCCCACTGACTGGTCGCCACGGTGCTCAGGCCGAACACGCCGCCATGCAGCAGGAAGTAGGCAATGATCGGGTACAGCACCAGGAAGCTCAGCCCGTATACCGCTTTATGGTGAACGCGCGCGATAAACAACGGTGCCACGCCGATGACCGCCAGCCACACGGTCAGGTCCACGCGCCAGCGCAAGTCCACCGGGTAGTAGCCGTACATGAACTGACCGAAGCGCTGCTGGATGAACACCCAGCAGGCGCCCTCCTTGGTGCAGTCGGCCTGGCTGGTGCCGACCCAGTTGGCATCGAGGATCGCCCAATGCAGGATCGGCGGCACCACCAGGTAGATCAGGTAGAACGCAAACAGGGTCAGCAAGGTGTTGAGCCAGCTGGAAAACATGTTGGCGCGCATCCACGCCACCGGCCCGAAGACTTTGATCGGTGGCGGCATGTCAGGTTTGAAAGTATGAGTCGTCATGCGCTTTTCCTTACCGCTCGATCAGCGCAATGCGCTTGTTGTACCAGTTCATCAGCAGGGAAATGCTGATACTGATCGCCAGGTACACGCTCATGGTGATGGCAATCACCTCGATTGCCTGCCCGGTCTGGTTCAGCACCGTACCGGCAAACAACGAAACCATTTCCGGATAACCGATACCGGCCGCCAGCGAGGAGTTCTTCGCCAGGTTCAGGTATTGGCTGGTCAGCGGTGGAATGATCACGCGCAGGGCTTGCGGGATGATCACCTTGCGCAGGGTCGGACCGTTGCGCAACCCCAACGAGTGCGCTGCTTCCGTCTGGCCGTGGCTGACCGACTTGATGCCCGAACGCACGATCTCGGCGATGAACGCCGCGGTGTACACCGTCAGGGCCAGGGTCAGCGCCAGCAGTTCCGGGATCAGCACCCAGCCACCGACGAAGTTGAAGCCTTGCAGCTTCGGCATTTCCCAGTGCAATGGCGCGCCGAAGATCAATGCGCACAGCGCAGGGATCGCAAAGAACAGCGCCAGGCCCACCCAGAACTTGTGGAACGGTACGCCGGTTTCTTCGAAGCGCTTGGTCGCCCAGCGGCTCATCAGCACGATGGCGACAATGGCCACGACGATGCTGACCACAAACGGCCAGAAACCATCCGCCGTCAATGCGGCCGGCATGTTCAGGCCACGGCTGCTGACAAAGAAGGTGTCGCCGAAGTTATGGCTGTTGCGTGGCCCCGGCATGGTCAGGAACACCGCGAAGTACCAGAACAGGATTTGCAGCAGCGGCGGAATGTTACGGAACACCTCCACATACACCGTCGCCAGCTTGGCAATGATCCAGTTCTTCGACAGCCGTGACACACCAACGATGAACCCGAGGATCGTCGCCAGGATCACGCCGATGAAGGTCACCAGCAGCGTGTTGAGCAGGCCGATGACAAACACCCGGGCATACGAGTCCGATTCGGTGTAGTCGATCAGGTGTTGAGCGATGCCGAAACCGGCACTGCGCTCCAAAAAGCTGAAGCCGGAGGTAATGCCCCGGTGTTGAAGGTTGGTCTGTGTGTTATCGAACAGATACCAGCCCATCGAGACCACCGCCACAATGGTGATGATCTGAAATAGCCACGCACGCACTTTTGGATCGCTGAGGCTGAGCCTCTGCTTTGGTGCGCCGATTGAATTTTGCATGAAGTGCCCCGCAAATAATGGAACAGAACATCACCCGGTGGTTGGCCCACCGGGTGATAGAACCATCAGCGCACTGGTGGTGCGTATTGAATGCCGCCGTTGTTCCACAGAGCGTTCAGCCCGCGGTCGATGGCCAGTGGAGTGCCTTTGCCGAGGTTTTTCTCGAACACTTCACCGTAGTTACCCACTTGCTTGACGATCTGCACGACCCAGTCTTTCTTCACTTTCAGGTCTTTGCCGTATTCACCGTCAGTGCCCAGCAGACGAGCAACGTCCGGGTTCTTGGTGGCTTTGGCTTCAGCTTCAACGTTTTTCTGGGTGATGCCCATTTCTTCAGCGTTGAGCATCGCGAACAGGGTCCACTTGACGATGCTGAACCACTCTTCGTCGCCTTTACGCACGACCGGGCCCAGAGGCTCCTTGGAGATGGTTTCCGGCAGAACGACGTAGTCGGTCGGGGTCGCCAGCTTGCTGCGTTGTGCGTAGAGCTGGGATTTGTCGGAAGTCAGCACGTCGCAACGACCGGATTCCAGCGATTTGGCGCTTTCATCGGAGGTGTCGAAGGTGATCGGGGTGTATTTCAGACCGTTACCGCGGAAGTAGTCGGAAACGTTCAGCTCGGTGGTGGTACCGGCTTGAATGCAGATGGTGGCGCCGTCGAGCTCTTTCGCGCTCTTCACGCCCAGCTTGTTGTTCACCAGGAAGCCGATGCCGTCGTAGTACGTCACGCCAGCAAACACCAGGCCCATGCCCGAATCGCGGGAGCTGGTCCAGGTGGTGTTACGCGACAGCACGTCGATTTCGCCGGACTGCAGCGCGGTGAAGCGCTCTTTGGCGTTCAACTGGCTGAATTTGACCTTGGTCGCGTCGCCGAATACGGCAGCGGCCACAGCGCGGCAGACGTCAGCATCGATGCCGATGATCTTGCCAGTGGAGTCCGGAACCGAGAAGCCAGGCAGACCGTCACTGACGCCGCACTGTACGAAACCTTTCTTCTGCACTGCATCCAGGGTTGCACCCGCCTGAGCGAACCCACTGACACCGAGTACTGCGGCTGCAGTCACGATCGCCAGGGTGGATTTCAACATCTTCATTCAAACCTCCAGTTTTGCTCTTGTTGTGTCGGAGCTTGAGTCCAGTCGCACCCTTATGAGGCGTTGTTGACCCGTGTTGGCTTTTTTTGGGGTCAACCGACGTAAGACCTGCGCTATGAGTCTAGTAGGAGAAAATCCACATCATGGACAACTCACTTCTCACCAATCGGCCGAACGGGCTGTAGCCCTTTCACGTTCGCGAAGCCCGTAGCGGCCACTGGCGAACATCCATCACCGGATTCTTTGCTATCCCACCGCCAGCAGTACACTGATAGTGTTACCGCAAGGCGCGAGATGGGTTGCACCGTTTCCCCATAGCAAAGCCCGTACCAGACCGCTCGCCGAAGCGATTGTGCGACAGGTCAATAGCAAAACTTGTAGCCTTGCGACATCTTATTAACTGATCAACCAGGCATGCCCTCAGACCTCGCACTCAATGAGAGCGCCTGCACAATATTGGAGCAACCATGACCGAGCCCTTGATTCTTCAGCCCGTGAAGCCCGCAGATGCCTGCGTTATCTGGCTGCACGGCCTGGGCGCCGATCGCTACGACTTCCTGCCGGTGGCCGAGGCGTTACAGGAAAGCCTGCTGACCACCCGCTTCGTTCTGCCTCAGGCACCGACCTGCGCCGTGACCATCAATGGTGGTTACGAGATGCCAAGCTGGTACGACATATTGGCCATGAGCCCGGCGCGCGCGATCAACCGCGAGCAGCTGGAAGAGTCGGCAGACAGGGTCATTAAATTGATCGACGTGCAGCGCGCCAGCGGAATAGACGCTTCGCGGATATTTTTGGCAGGTTTCTCCCAAGGTGGTGCGGTGGCGTTACACGCCGCGTTTTTGAAATGGCAGGGACCGCTGGGTGGCGTACTTGCCCTCTCGACTTATGCACCGACCTTCAGTGATGAACTGGAGCTTTCCGCCAGCCAGCAGCGCATTCCCGTGCTGTCTTTACACGGCCAGTACGATGACGTCGTTCAAAACGCCATGGGCCGCACCGCCTACGAGTATTTAAAGCAGCATGGTGTCACCGTGACATGGCAGGAATACCCAATGGGCCACGAAGTGTTACCCGAGGAGATTCGCGACATTGGTGTCTGGCTCGCCGAGCGCTTGCGTTAACTGTTTATGTGAAAAGCAGCCCATTGATCCATCCCACTACGCCGCGCCCGATTCTTGCATTACACTGGCCGGCGTATATTCCTTAATCAATTGATGAGATGACCGTGCTCAAAGCACTCAAGAAAATGTTCGGTAAAAGCGAGACTGAGCAGCTCGCGCCAGTCTCCAGCGCTCCTTCTCACCATCCCAGCCACCGCACCGACGGTAATCAGTCTGGCCGGACCGCAACCGTAGCGGTACCGAAGCACGAGCCGATGGCCACACCGGCCGTCCAACCCGTTGAGGCTCAGGCCTCTGAAGAACCGAGCAGCGAAGCTGCGAAACCTGCCCGACCGCGTCGCGAACCGAAGCCGAAAGCACCGGTTATCCCCTGGAAACTCAAAGACTTCGCCGTCGAACCCCAGGAAGGCAAAACCCGTTTCCACGATTTCAAACTTGCCCCCGAACTGATGCACGCCATCCAGGACCTGGGCTTCCCGTATTGCACGCCGATCCAGGCACAAGTCCTCGGCTTTACCCTGGCCGGCAAAGATGCCATTGGCCGCGCCCAGACCGGCACCGGCAAAACCGCAGCGTTCCTGATTTCGATCATCACCCAGTTGCTGGAAACCCCGCCGCCGAAAGAGCGTTACATGGGCGAGCCGCGGGCGCTGATCATCGCGCCGACCCGTGAACTGGTGGTGCAGATCGCCAAGGACGCAGCCGACCTGACCAAATACACCGGCCTCAACGTCATGACGTTTGTTGGCGGCATGGACTTCGACAAGCAGCTCAAGCACCTCGAAGCCCGTCATTGCGACATTCTCGTGTCCACCCCGGGCCGCCTGCTCGACTTCAACCAGCGCGGCGACGTGCACCTGGACATGGTCGAAGTCATGGTCCTGGACGAAGCCGACCGGATGCTCGACATGGGTTTCATCCCACAAGTGCGTCAGATCATTCGCCAGACTCCGCCGAAAAACGAGCGTCAGACGCTGCTGTTTTCCGCGACCTTCACCGAAGATGTGATGAACCTGGCCAAGCAATGGACCACCGACCCGTCGATCGTCGAGATCGAGTCGCAGAACGTGGCCAGCGAAAACGTCGAGCAACACATCTACGCCGTGGCCGGTGCCGACAAATACAAACTGCTCTACAACCTGGTCAACGACAATGGTTGGGAGCGGGTGATGGTGTTCGCCAACCGCAAGGATGAAGTGCGGCGCATCGAAGAACGCCTGGTGCGTGATGGCGTCAACGCCGCGCAACTGTCCGGCGACGTGCCGCAGCACAAGCGCATCAAGACCCTGGAAGGTTTCCGCGAAGGCAAGATCCGCGTCCTGGTCGCCACCGATGTGGCCGGTCGCGGCATCCACATCGACGGCATCAGCCACGTGATCAACTTCACCCTTCCAGAAGTCCCGGACGACTACGTGCATCGCATCGGTCGTACCGGTCGTGCCGGCGCCGATGGCGTGTCCATCAGCTTTGCCGGTGAAGACGACTCCTACCAGCTACCGTCCATCGAGGCGCTGCTGGGTCGCAAGATCAGTTGCGAAACGCCACCGACGCATCTGCTGCGGGCGGTTGAGCGCAAGCGCCCGTAACACGGGTCGCACTAAAAGAGGCGCAGCCGGAAACGGACTGCGTTTTTTTTTCGTCCGGAGATTGATCGAGACAACTAAAAGTCCATAATGGACAAATTAGTTTACTTCCAGCTCCCGGAGCCGACCATGTCCAGTACGCCTTACGTGATCACCCAACCTCAGGCCCGCGAGCTGCTGGCGCAGGTCGACGTGCCGCAGATCCTGCGCAAGCTGTTCCGCGACCTGGCCGCCGGGCAAGCCGTGCAACCGGCGCAGCAACTGGTGGAATTCCCGCAGGGCGCTGGCGACTTCATCAACTACCTGGGCGTATTGGCCGAAGACGGCGTGTACGGGGTCAAGACCTCGCCGTACATCGTGCGTGAACAAGGCCCGCTCGTGACCGCCTGGACGCTGCTGATGTCGATGCAGACCGGCCAGCCGTTGCTGCTCTGCGATGCAGGCGAACTGACCACGGCGCGCACCGCTGCCACAACCGCCGTGGCGGTCGACGCCCTCGCCCCGCTCAAAGCCAAACGCCTGGCGATCATTGGCAGCGGCAAAGTCGCCCAGGCGCACTTGCACTACGTCAAAGACCTGCGCGACTGGCAGAGCATCAGCCTCTACTCGCCGAGCCTGAGTGACAAGAATCCCGAAGTATTGGCGCAACTCAAAAGCCTCGATCCTCGGCTGACCATCGTCGACAGTCGTGAAGCGGCCGTGCAAGACGCCGACGTGATCATGCTCTGCACCTCGTCCGCAGGCCCGGTGATCGACCCGTCAAGCTTGAGCAAACCGGCGCTGATCACCTCGATCAGCACCAACGCACCGCGCGCCCATGAAGTACCGCCGCAGAGCCTCAATGACATGCAAGTGTTCTGTGACTATCGTCTGACCACCCCGGGCTCGGCTGGCGAGATGCTGATTGCCGGTGAACAACATGGCTGGGACAAAAACGCGATCATCGGCGACCTGCCCGATTTGCTCAGCGAAAAAGTCCAGCGCCCTGGTTATGACCGCCATGTGTTCTTCCGCTCCATCGGCCTGGGCCTGGAAGACATTGCACTGGCCAATGCCATCTACCGCCTACAGCACTAACACCACAAATTTCGGCATTTACGCCCCATCAGGAGACGTTCATGAGCCAGGCAGATTTCATCATCATCGGCGGCGGGATTGCCGGTGCTTCCACCGGTTTTTGGTTGTCGCAGCACGCCCGAGTGATCGTGCTCGAACGCGAGTCCCATCCGGCTTACCACTCCACCGGACGTTCAGCGGCGCTGTTCACCGCCGCCTACGGCACACCGCAGGTTCGGGCGCTGACCCAGGCCAGCCGTGATTTCTTCGACGCGCCGCCGGCCGGTTTCTGCGAACACCCGCTGCTGACCCCGCGTGGCGAGATGACCGTGGACTTCACCGGCGACCCGGACGAACTGAACAATCAATACCTGAGCGCCAAAGCCACGGTGCCGGAAATGCAGATGCTCAGCGCCGACGAAGCCTGCGTGCGCCTGCCGATCCTGCGTCGGGAAAAGGTCCATGGTGCGATTTACGACCCGACCGCCAGCGACATCGACACCGATGCCTTGCACCAGGGTTACCTGCGCGGTATCCGACGCAACAAGGGCGAAGTTCATACTGACAGCGAAGTCCTGAGCCTGACCCGTGACGCCGAAGGTGTATGGCACGTACAAACCAACGGTCAAACCTTCAGCGCTCCGATCATCATCAACGCGGCAGGTGCCTGGGCCGACAAAATCGGTGAGCTCGCCGGTGCCAAACCACTGGGCCTGCAACCCAAGCGCCGTGCGGCGTTCATCTTCGCCGGCCCCGAGGGCGTGGACATCCACCATTGGCCAATGCTGGTCAGCCTCGACGAATCCTTCTACATGAAGCCCGACGCCGGAATGTTCCTCGGCTCGCCAGCCAACGCCGACCCGGTGGAACCACACGACGTGCAGCCTGAAGAGCTGGACATCGCAATGGGCATCTACCAGATCGAAGAAGCCACCACCCTGACCATCCGCCGTCCGACCCGCACCTGGGCCGGCTTGCGCAGTTTCGTGAGCGACGGTGATTTGCTGTCCGGTTTCGATCCGCAGGTGCCGGGGTTATTCTGGGTAGCGGCACAAGGCGGTTATGGCATCCAGACCTCGCCGGCCATGGGCCAGGCCAGCGCTGCACTGGTACGCGGCGAAGCTTTGCCCGAGCAACTGACTCGCTTCGGTCTGAACACCCAGATGCTCTCCCCTTCGCGACTGGGTTGAGTTTCGGACGCAGGTGACGTGCCGACACGATTGCGGCAAACTTCCAGCGCCCTTTTTTGATGGGGCGCTGATGCTGTCTGGAGCTGCACTTTATGAACGCCCAAGAACAAGAACCGGCCGGTGATGACTCTGCACTGAAGAGCTCGCCGCTGGATAACTTCCGCGCGATCGCCGATGCCATCGCCACGTTGTTCTTTCCTCACGCCGAGGTGGTGCTGCACGATCTGCGCACCCAGAAAGTCGATTACATCGCCAACAACCTGTCCAAACGGGAAATTGGTGATGACTCGGCGCTGGGGGACATGCTCAGCGAAGAGATCAGCGAACGAAACATCGGACCGTACGAAAAGCTCAATTGGGATGGTCAGAAGATTCGCAGCCTGAGCAGCGTGCTGCGCGACAGTGAAGGTCATCCGCTGGCGGTGCTGTGCATCAATCTGAATATTTCGTTATTCGAAAATGCCAAGGCCGCGCTAGACCTGTTCCTGTCGCCGAGCAAGTTGATTCCGCAACCGGACTCACTGTTTCGCGATGACTGGCAGGAGCGGATCAACACCTTCCTCCACGCCTGGCTTCGCGAACGTCAGCTGAGCCTGAACCTGCTGACCCGTGACCATAAACGCGAACTGGTGCTGGCACTGCACGCCGAGGGCGCCTTCAAAGGCAAAAGCGCCTCCAACTATGTGGCGAACGTGCTGAACATGGGTCGGGCGACTGTGTACAAACATTTGAAAGAACTGAAGGGCTGATACGTATTTGTAGGAGCCAGGCTTGCCGGCGAAGGCGATCTTGAATACGCCTTCGCCGGCAAGCCTGGCTCCTACAGGTTTTGCGTACTATTCCAGTGCCGAAGCCGGCCCGAAGAATTCGTAACGGCTCTGCTTCTCCGGCACACCCAGCGCTTTGAGGTGACGCTTGACCGCCGACATGAAGCCTTTAGGTCCGAGGAAGTAAGCATCCAGATCGCGCTGCTGCGGCAACCACTCGCCCAGTTGCTCCTGGCTCAACAGGCCAACCTTGTTCGCCGCCGGGCTCACGCCATCATCTTCGTCGTAGCAATAGAAGCGTTTGAGTTGCGGGTGACGCTCGGCCAAGCCATCGATCCAGTCGCGGAAGGCGTGAACGCTACCGTTACGCGCGCAGTGGATAAAGTGCACCGGTCGTTCGGTCGCCAGCGCCGCTTCGAGCATCGCCAGGGTGGGAGTGATGCCGACGCCGCCGCTGATCAGCACCAACGGTTTGTCGCTGTCGGTCAGGGTGAACTCGCCCGATGGCGGGAACAGCTGAATTTTTGCGCCAACATGCAGTTGATCGTGCAGATAGTTGGAGGCGCGGCCACCGGTTTCACGCTTGACGCTGATCCGGTACTGGCCCTTGTTGGCCAAGGCCGACAGCGAATAGTTACGACGAATCTCTTCGCCATCAAGGATCAGTTTCATGCCGATGTACTGGCCTGGCTCTGCTGCCAGAATCGGGCCTTTGTCGGCCGGTTCGAAGTAGAACGAGATGATTTCCGCGCTCTCCTCCACCTTGGCCGCCACGATGAACTCCCGCGCCCCGCGCCAGCCGCCGGGTGCCTGTTCCTTCTGGTCGTAGATGCTGGTTTCGGCGCCGATCAGGATGTCGGCCAATTGACCGTAAGCAGCCCCCCAGGCGGCCATCACTTCAGGTGTGGCGATCTCGTCGCCCAGCACTTCAGAGATGGCTCGCAGCAGGCAGGAACCGACAATCGGGTAATGTTCCGGGAGGATTTGCAGGGCCACGTGCTTGTTGATGATCTTGGCCACCAGGTCGCCCAACTGGTCGAGCTGGTCGATGTGCCGCGCATACATCAAGACACCGTTCGCAAGGGCGCGCGGCTGATCACCGCTGGCCTGGTGGGCCTGGTTAAACAGCGGGCGGACTTCCGGGTACTCGGACAGCATCATGCGGTAGAAATGAGTGATCAATGCTTCGCCACCGCTTTCCAGCAAGGGCACGGTGGATTTGACGATTGCACGGTCTTGAACGCTAAGCATAAGGCGACTCCTGATCTACTTGGATTGCTAACTGACTGCCTTGTACTTATCAGTTTCCGTGCCAATAATTAAAACGTTATAAATCAACAAATTAAATTCTTTATAGTCATATCGACACACACTGACTTATAGTCATACCGACTACATGGAGTCACTATGACTGCAAAAGCCTTGCTAACCACTTTGCTGCCACTGGTCGCCGACCTGTCCCGCGAACTCCCCGAAGGCGAGCGTTATCGGCGCTTGCTTGAAGCCATGCGCGCGTTGCTCCCGTGTGATGCTGCTGCCCTGCTGCGCCTTGATGGCGAATGGCTGGTGCCACTGGCCGTCGACGGGTTGAGCACCGACACCCTCGGCCGACGCTTCAAAGTCAGCGAACACCCGCGCTTCGAAGCGCTGCTCAGCAGCCACGGCCCGACCCGTTTCGCCGCCGACAGCGACTTGCCCGACCCTTACGACGGCCTGATCGATGGCCTCGATGATCATCTGGAAGTCCACGACTGCATGGGTTGCCCGCTGTTTATCGACGAGCGCCCATGGGGTTTGCTGACCCTCGACGCACTCGATCCGGAGCGCTTCGAACCGATCGAACTGGACGCCCTGGAAGCCTTCGCCAGCCTCGCCGCCGCCACGGTCAATGCCGCCGAGCGTATCGAACGCCTGGCCAATCGTGTCGAAGACGAACATCAGCGTGCCGAGGTTTACCGACAAGCCAGCGGCCAGCAGAACCGCGAGATGATGGGCCAGAGCAAGGCCCACAAACGGCTGGTGGAAGAAATCAATCTGGTGGGCGGCAGCGATCTGACCGTGCTGATCACCGGCGAAACCGGGGTCGGCAAAGAACTGGTCGCCCAAGCCATCCACGCCGCATCGCCCCGGGCCGACAAGCCGATCATCAGCCTCAATTGCGCCGCGCTGCCGGAGACGCTGGTGGAGAGCGAATTGTTCGGCCACGTCCGCGGCGCCTTCACCGGCGCGATGAACGATCGGCGCGGCAAGTTTGAACTGGCCAATGGCGGCACGCTGTTTCTCGATGAAGTCGGTGAGCTGTCCCTGACCGTCCAGGCCAAATTGCTGCGAGTCCTGCAAAGCGGTCAATTGCAGCGATTAGGGTCGGATAAAGAACATCAGGTGGACGTACGTCTGATCGCCGCGACCAACCGCGATCTGGCCGAGGAAGTGCGCAGTGGCCGCTACCGTGCCGACTTCTATCACCGTCTGAGCGTTTATCCGTTGCTGGTGCCCGCACTGCGCGATCGTGGGCGGGATGTGCTGCTGCTCAGCGGCTATTTCCTCGAGCAGAACCGTTCACGCATGGGCCTCAACAGCCTGCGCCTGACCAACGATGCACAGGCTGCATTGCTGGCGTATGCATGGCCGGGCAATGTGCGGGAGCTGGAGCACTTGATTGGCCGTAGCGCCTTGAAGGCGCTGGGTAACTGCAAGGAGCGGCCGAAGATTCTCAGTTTGAGCGCGGCGGATCTGGATTTGCCCAATGGCAGCGTTGAGCTTGCAACCGAGCCAGTCCCTGTCAACCCTGCTGCTTTGGTCTCGGGAGACTTGCGGGCGGCGACCGAGGATTATCAGCGTCGACTGATCGACGCCTGTCTGGAACGGCACCATAACAATTGGGCGAGTGCGGCGCGTGAGCTAGGCTTGGATCGGGCGAATCTTGGAAGAATGGCCAAACGATTGGGCATGAAATGAGCGCCGCCTAACCCTTGTGGCGAGGGAGCTTGCTCCCGCTGGAGCGCGAAGCGCTCCCAAATCAGGCTCCGCCCTGTATCAGGCCGTCCGATTTTGCGACTGCTGCGCAGCCGAGCGGGAGCAAGCTCCCTCGCCACTGGGGGTTACCGTTTGGGCATTTGGCCTAAAGCCTGCCCGCAACAAGTCGATAACCCGGCATCGATAGCTGTTGGCGATCCTCGCGGTCGCTTATCACCTTTTTCCACAGAAGGTTTTTATGTCCTCAAACAAAGCCCGCGCAGATTCACTTTCGCTTCTGCTGTTTACCTTGCGCAGCGGCAAGCTGATGGCGATCAACCTGCTGAAAGTCAGTGAAATCATTCCCTGCCCGCCGCTGACCAAGCTGCCGGAGTCGCATCCCCACGTCAAAGGCATCGCCACCCTGCGCGGTGCCTCGTTGTCGGTGATCGACCTCAGCCGTGCCATCGGCGAACGACCGCTGGAAGACCCGAACGGTGGCTGCCTGATCGTCACCGATGTCAGCCGCTCCAAGCAGGGTTTGCACGTTCAAGCGGTGAGTAAGATCGTCCACTGCCTGACCACCGACATCCGTCCACCGCCCTTTGGCTCTGGCGGCGTGCGTTCGTACATCACTGGCGTGACCTCGGTCGATGGCACATTGGTACAGGTGCTGGACATCGAGAAAGTGATCCATGGCATCGCCCCGGCACAAATCGAAACGGCCCCGACCGAACTGAGCATGGAAGACGCCGAAGTACTCGGTAACGCGCGGATTCTGGTGGTCGATGACAGCCAGGTGGCGTTGCAGCAATCGGTGCACACCCTGCGCAACCTCGGCCTTCAATGCCACACCGCCCGCAGTGCCAAGGAAGCCATCGACTGCCTGTTGGACCTGCAAGGCACGGACCAGCAGATCAACCTGATCGTCTCGGACATCGAAATGTCGGAGATGGACGGTTATGCATTTACCCGAACCCTGCGCGAAACCCCGGACTTCTCGCACCTCTATGTGCTGCTGCACACCTCTTTGGACAGCGCGATGAACAGCGAAAAGGCCCGTCTTGCCGGCGCGAACGCGGTGCTGACCAAGTTCTCCTCGCCAGAACTGACCAAGTGCCTGATCGAAGCAGCCAAGGCTGTCGCTGAACAAGGTCATTGAGGCTTGAGCAAGGACTTCTGCTTTCTGATGCGGCGCAACCTCGCTGAAGTTGTGCCTACGATCACTTGGCCTCAGGGAATTGTCCTCAACGAATACCGCCCCGAACTGGCAGAAGCCGTTCATCGTTTGATGGAACTGGGTTATCAGCAAGGTGGCGGTCGCGTGCCGGCACTCGACGTCTGGCAACAGCGTTTTGAAACCGATCCTGAATATGATCCGAGCCTGTGCTTTATTGCTCTGGATGCTGAAGGTATTGTCGGCGTGTGCCAGTGCTGGACCAGCGCCTATATCAAGAACCTGGTGGTGCATCCACGGGCTCAGGGGCAAGGATTAGGACGCGCGCTGCTGCTACATGCTTTCAACATATTTCAGCAACGACGCGAAGGTTTTGTGGATTTGAAGGTGCTGGAAGACAACCTTCGGGCGCAGCGTTTGTATGAAAACGCCGGAATGCTTGTGATCCGCCGGGAACCGGTCCCCACCTGACATACTCAGACCTTGGTCAATACCCGCCCAAGGATGCCGAACATGAAAGTCTGGACCCTTACCCTCCTCTGCCTGGCCGCCCTCGCCACCCAGGCCAACGCTTCCAGCCCCGACGCCTGGGCCGCTTACGACAAAGCGGTGCTCGCCAGTTGCACCAAGGCCAGTGGCTTGAAAAATGCCAAACCCGTCGGCAACGCCGCGCAGTTCGATGACCGGGTTGGCTACACCGCTCTTCTGTTGCAAGGCCAATACCCGCAAAAACACATGAAAGGCCAGCAAGGCACCGAACTGTGTCTCTACAACAAGAAAAGCAAATCCGCTTACGTCACCGAATGGGACTCCATCCGCCCCACCGCCAAGGCGCAGTAACTGGCGCATAACTTGCTTCGACAGTGGCCTTTGCGGCGGCAATCTGTCGCCGTTTCATGTCCTTTTATGCGACTGGCCGTTCAATGAATACGACGTTTTCCTGCGTAGGTTGTGGCAAATGCTGCAACGACCACCACGTGCCGCTGACTCTGCCCGAAGCCCGGATGTGGGCGGCCGATGGCGGTCAAGTGATCGTGCTGGTGGAAGGTTTCCTGGGCAATGGCCTGGGCCTGCCCATGCAACAACGCGATCACGCCGAACGCCGTTCGGTGAGGGTTCGAAGCGGCGCATCCGAGGCGTTCATAGCGATCACCTTTGCCGCGTACAACGTCGGCCCTTGCCGGAATCTTGACGAAGACAACCTCTGCCGCATCTACGAACGCCGGCCGCTGGTGTGCCGCATCTATCCGATGGAAATCAATCCGCACATTCCCCTGAACACTGCCGTTAAGGAATGTCCGCCCGAGTCGTGGGAAAAGGGACCGGATCTGATTGTGGGAGGCGAATTGGTGGATCAGGAACTGGCCGGATTAATCCAGCGTTCCCGTCAGGCGGATCGCGATGACATTCAGACCAAGGAGGCGATTTGCGCGCTGCTGGGGATTCGGACTACAGCGCTGAAGGGCGATGGCTTTACTGCTTATCTGCCGGACATGACGGCGTTTGCGATGGCCATCGATCAGGTTGCGGCGCAGCCATTGGCTGAGTCAGGCGCTGACTGGCTGTTTCATGTGTCGGGTGAGGACATTGCCGGGCAAGTGCAGGCGACGGGCGCGCAAGTGGCGACGGATACGCCAGTGAACTATGCGTTTATTTCGTTGCGGGCGGCTTGATCCAGAAGGTGTATTGCCTTTGATGGCTTCTTCGCGAGCAAGCTCGCGAAGACGGTAGATCAGGCACCGCAGCGTTTAAAACTCAGCGCTTACCCATCGAACGACGAGTACCGGGAGGCGCTGCGCCCGGGGTCTTGGTATGGCCGTTCTTGGCGCCGTTCTTGTACCAGGGCTGGCTGGCGTTCTTCGCTGCGGCCAGGTCGCCCGGCTTGAACGGGAACTTGAACGCCGGGATCCCGGCTTTGGTTTCGCTGTCTGCGCTGGAGTCGACGCTGTCTGGCAGGTCTGCCTGGTCGTCGCTCAAAGCGTCGGCAACCGGCGGTTGTGTCGGGGAAGTCATGAAAGCTCCGGGTGATGCAATAGAGTCGGGCCCGGTCAGCGAGCCGCGAAAGGCGGCAGTATACCTGTCTCGGGAGCCGCAAGCTTCAAGCAGCGAGCGAGTCCGTCGGGTTTTGCGTTGACGGCGCTGACGTCTTCGCGAATGGATACCGGAAGGAAGGAACGCCAAGCCTAAGCGAGGGGCCGGACGCTCGGGGGGATCGGCGTCGACCCGCAGAGGTCCAAACTGACAGCGCCGTCAGTTAGCAGTCACCTTCCTGACGGGCGAACAGGTTTATAAAGGGAGGTATAAACCGGAAAAAACTCCGACCACCCAGCCCCGGCGCCCCACTCGCATGCGAATTCAGAAAAAACCCGCCCTGCTCGCCGCCCTTCTGATCGTTCTGGCAGCGCTGGGGCTGTGGTACGCCATCAAGCCCGCTACCACCAAACTGACCGCGCCCTCTGCGATCCCCGTTCGGGTAGTGAACGTCGTCGAAAAAGACGTCCCCCGCTACGTCAGCGGCATCGGCTCGGTGCTGTCCCTGCACAGCGTTGTAGTGCGCCCGCAAATCGACGGCATCCTCACCAAAATCCTGGTCAAGGAAGGCCAACTGGTGAACAAAGGTGACCTGCTCGCCACCATCGACGACCGCTCGATCCGCGCCAGCCTCGATCAGGCCCGGGCGCAACTCGGCGAAAGCCAGGCGCAACTGCAAGTCGCGCTGGTCAACCTCAAACGCTACAAGCTACTGAGCGTGGACGACGGCGTATCCAAACAGACTTATGACCAGCAACAGGCGTTGGTCAACCAACTCAAAGCCACCGCCCAAGGTAACCAGGCCTCGATCGACGCCGCTCAAGTGCAGCTCTCCTACACACAGATTCGCTCCCCGGTGACCGGTCGCGTCGGTATTCGCACGGTAGATGAAGGCAACTTCCTGCGCATGACCGACGCTCAAGGCCTGTTCACGGTGACCCAGATCGACCCGATCGCCGTGGAGTTCTCCCTGCCACAGCAAATGCTGCCGACCCTGCAGGGTCTGATCAACGATCCGGAACATGCTCAGGTGAAGGCCTACATCGGCGCCGACACCGACGGCGAAACCGGCAATCTGCTGGGCGAGGGTCATTTGACCCTGATCGACAACCAGATCAACGCCAACACCGGGACCATCCGCGCCAAGGCTGAATTCAACAATGCCGGGCAGAAACTCTGGCCGGGCTTGCTGGTGACGGTAAAAATTCAGACAGCGCTGGATAAAGATGCGCTGGTGGTGCCACCCACTGTCGTACAACGCGGCCTCGATCAACATTTTGTCTACCGGGTCAACGGTGACAAGGTCGAAACCGTGCAAGTGCAGATGGTCCACCAAGGCAGCGGCCAGGACATCATCAAAGGCGTCAAACCGGGCGACGTACTGGTCAGCGACGGCCAGTCGCGGCTCAAGCCCGGTTCGACGGTCCAGGTCCTGAGTGATCCACCGCAAGTGGTGCAATCGGAGCCGAAACCATGAAGGGCCATGGCTCGGTCTCTGCCTGGTGCATCGACCATCCGGTTGCGACCATTCTGCTGACCTTTGCGCTGGTGCTGCTCGGTGTCATCGCCTTCCCGCGCCTGCCCATCGCGCCGTTGCCGGAAGCCGAATTCCCGACCATCCAGGTCGCCGCACAATTGCCCGGCGCCAGCCCGGAGACCATGGCTTCGTCGGTGGCCACGCCGCTTGAAGTGCAATTCAGCGCCATCCCGGGCGTGACCCAGATGACCTCGAGCAGCGCGCTGGGCTCGACCAACCTGACCCTGCAATTCACCCTCGACAAAAGCATCGACACCGCCGCTCAGGAGGTCCAGGCCGCGATCAACACCGCCGCCGGCAAGCTGCCCAAAGACATGCCGACACTGCCGACGTGGCGCAAGGTCAACCCGGCCGACAGCCCGGTGCTGATCCTCAGCGTCAACTCGACGCAAATGCCCGGTACCGAACTCAGCGACCTGGTCGAAACCCTACTCTCGCGTCAGATCAGCCAGATCGACGGTGTAGGCCAAATCAACATTACCGGTCAGCAACGTCCGGCGATCCGCGTACAGGCCTCGGCGGACAAACTTGCGGCCATCGGCCTGACCCTGGCAGACATTCGTCTGGCAATCCAAAACACCAGCCTCAACCTGGCCAAAGGTGCGCTGTATGGCGAGTCGAGCATTTCGACGCTGTCGACCAACGACCAGTTGTTCCACCCCGAGGAATACAGCCAACTCATCGTTTCCTACAAGGACGGCGCCCCGGTTCATCTCAAGGATGTGGCGAAAGTCGTCAACGGTTCGGAAGATGCCTACGTGCAAGCCTGGGCCGGTGATAAGCCTGGGGTGAACCTGGTCATTTCCCGGCAACCGGGCGCCAACATCGTCGAAACCGTGGATCGCATCCAGGCCGCCTTGCCCGGTCTCGAAGCCATGCTACCCGCCTCGGTGCAGGTCAAGGTGCTGGTCGATCGCACCCAAACCATCCGCGCCTCCCTGCACGAAGTGGAAGTCACCCTGCTGATCGCGATCATGCTGGTGGTGGCGGTGATGGCGCTGTTCCTGCGCCAGTGGTCGGCGACCCTGATCGTGTCCTCCGTGTTGGGTGTTTCGCTGATCGCCAGTTTCGCCCTGATGTACATCATGGGTTTCAGCCTGAACAACCTGACACTGGTGGCGATCGTGGTGGCCGTGGGGTTTGTGGTCGATGATGCGATTGTGGTGGTGGAGAACATTCACCGTCATCTGGAGGCTGGCGACGGCATGCGCGAGGCGGCGATCAAAGGTGCCGGCGAGATTGGTTTTACCGTGGTCTCGATCAGTTTCTCGCTGGTGGCGGCGTTCATTCCGCTGCTGTTCATGGGCGGTGTGGTCGGACGGCTGTTCAAGGAATTCGCCCTGACCGCCACTTCGACCATCATGATTTCGGTGGTGGTCTCGCTAACCTTGGCGCCGACGCTCGCCGCGCTGTTCATGCGTGCGCCAGTGCATCACGCCCACGGCAAAAAAACCTTTGGCGAACGCTTGCTGGCAGGCTATGAAAAACTTCTGCGCCGGGCCCTCGCCCACCAGAAGCTGATGATCGGCGTGTTCGGCCTGTCCCTCGGTCTGGCCATCGCCGGTTACATCTTTATCCCCAAAGGCTTCTTCCCGGTGCAAGACACCGGTTTTGTCCTCGGCACCACTGAAGCCGCCGCTGATATTTCCTACGGCGACATGGTGAAAAAACACCTGGCGATGGCCGAAATCGTCGCGGCGGATCCGGCGGTTCAAGCGTTTTCCCACTCCGTGGGCGTCTCCGGCAGTAACCAGACCATCGCCAACGGTCGCTTCTGGATCTCCCTGAAAAAACGCGGCGACCGCGACGTCTCTGCCAGCCAGTTCATCGACCGGATTCGTCCGCAACTGATGAAAGTCCCGGGCATTGTGCTGTACCTGCGCGCCGGGCAGGACATCAACCTCAGCTCCGGCCCGAGCCGCGCGCAGTACCAATACGTGCTCAAGAGCAACGACGGCGCGACCCTCAGCACCTGGACCCAGCGCCTCACGGAAAAACTGCGCGCCAACCCGGCGTTCCGCGACATTTCCAACGACCTGCAACTGGGCGGCAGCATCACCCACATCAGCATCGACCGCAGCGCCGCCGCGCGTTTTGGCCTGACCGCCAGTGATGTCGATGAAGCGTTGTACGACGCCTTCGGTCAGCGGCAAATCAACGAATTCCAGACGCAGATCAACCAGTACAACGTGATTCTGGAACTGGACACCAAGCAGCGCGGCAAGGCCGAAAGCCTCAACTATTTCTACCTGCGCTCGCCGCTGAGCGGGGAAATGGTGCCGCTGTCGGCCCTGGCGAAATTCGACGCGCCAACGGTCGGTCCGCTGTCCATCGCCCATGACGGCATGTTCCCGGCGGCCAACCTGTCGTTCAACCTCGCGCCCGGTGTGGCGCTGGGCGATGCGGTGATCATGCTCAACCAGGCCAAGGCCGAAATCGGCATGCCGGCCGCCATGAGCGGCAACTTCCAGGGCGCGGCCCAGGCGTTCCAGAGTTCGCTGGCCAGCCAGCCATGGCTGATCCTGGCGGCGCTGGTGGCGGTGTACATCATTCTTGGCGTGCTGTACGAGAGCTTCGTGCATCCGCTGACGATCATCTCGACGCTGCCGTCGGCGGGGCTCGGCGCGGTGATCATGCTGTGGATTTGCGGGCAGGACTTTTCGATCATGGCGCTGATCGGGCTGGTGCTGCTGATCGGGATCGTGAAGAAGAACGGCATCCTGATGATCGACTTCGCCCTCGAAGCCCAACGCAAGGGCGGACTGCCGCCGGAAGAAGCGATCTACCAGGCCTGTATCACGCGATTCCGGCCCATCATCATGACCACCCTCGCCGCCCTGCTCGGCGCGCTGCCCTTGATGCTCGGCTACGGCACCGGCGCCGAACTGCGCCAGCCCTTGGGGATCGCGGTGGTCGGCGGCTTGCTGGTGAGCCAGGCGCTGACGTTGTTCACCACTCCGGTCATATACTTGTGGCTGGAGCGGCTTTTCCATAAGCCCAAACCCGCACCGATGCCGGCGCTGGCAACCACAGACTGAGGCGGGGTCATGCGCGTTCTGATTATCGAAGACGAGGAAAAAACCGCGGATTATCTGCACCGCGGCCTGACGGAACAGGGTTACACCGTGGACCTGGCGCGCGATGGCGTCGAAGGCCTGCACCTGGCGCTGGAAAGCGACTACGCGGTGATCGTCCTCGACGTCATGCTGCCGGGCCTCGACGGCTTCGGCGTACTGCGCGCATTACGTGCGCGCAAGCAAACCCCGGTGATCATGCTCACCGCCCGCGAGCGTGTGGAGGATCGGATCAAAGGCCTGCGCGACGGTGCCGACGATTACCTTGGCAAACCGTTTTCCTTCCTCGAACTGGTGGCGCGCCTGCAAGCGCTGACCCGGCGCAGCGGCGGTCATGAACCGGTGCAAGTGAGCATCGCCGACCTATGGATAGATTTGATCAGCCGCAAAGCCACCCGAGCCGGCACGCGCCTGGACCTGACCGCCAAGGAGTTCTCGCTGCTCAGCGTATTGGCCCGCCGGCAAGGTGAAATCCTTTCGAAAACCGCCATCGCCGAAATGGTCTGGGACATCAATTTCGACAGCGACGCCAACGTTGTCGAAGTCGCGATCAAACGCTTGCGAGCGAAGCTCGACGGACCGTTCGAAGAGAAACTGCTGCACACGATTCGTGGCATGGGTTATGTGCTGGAGAGCCGTGGTGTCCAGTAACTCGATTGCCCTGCGCCTCAGTGGAATGTTCACGCTGGTGGCGCTTTTAGTGTTTTTGTTGATCGGCTGGGCGCTGTATCAGCAGGTCGACAAAGGCCTGGGTTTGCTGCCCGAGGCCGAGCTGGACGCGCGCTACAGCGTGCTCGAATCCACGGTCGGGCGTTACGGCACACCTGAGCATTGGGTGAAGATCAACAACAAGCTCAAGCTGCTCGGTGAAGAAGACAAGCGCATCAGTTTCTGGATCATCAGCGGCGATCCGAACTACGAATACGGCAACCTGACGCCGCAGATCCGCGCCTTTGCCGAAGGGCCGCTGGGCACGCGTGACTTGCAACTGCCGGATCACCCTTATCCGCTGAAAGTGCTGGTCAGCCAGTTCCCGGCCAAGGATCAACGCCCGCCGTTGCGATTCATGATCGGCATCGACACTGAGACGTTTTTACAGACTCAGCACCATTTGCTGATCGCGCTGATCAGCCTGGCGATCATCGGCGTGTTGTTGGCGTCGGCCCTCGGTTATTGGGTGGCGCGGATCGGCCTCAAACCGCTGATCAAGTTGTCCCAGGAAGCCCAGCGACTGGCCCCGCCGCTGTTGTCCGGCCGCCTGCAATTGTCGCCTCTGCCGCCGGAACTGAATCAGTTCGTGAATTCGTTTAACTCGACACTGGAGCGGGTCGAACAGGCTTACTCGCGCCTTGAGTCGTTCAACGCTGACGTCGCTCATGAACTTCGCTCGCCGCTGACCAACCTGATCGGCCAGACCCAAGTTGCGCTGACTCGCGGGCGCTCTGCGGAACACTATTTTGAAGTGCTGCAATCGAACCTTGAAGAGCTTGAGCGACTGCGCTCAATCATCAACGACATGCTGTTTCTCGCCAGCGCGGATCAGGGCAGCAAAGCGACCAAACTGACCTCCACCTCACTGGCGGATGAAGTGGCGACGACGCTGGAGTATCTGGATTTCATCCTTGAAGACGCGCAGGTTCAGGTGCAGGTCAGTGGTGACGCGCAGGTGCGGATCGAGATCGCTCATCTGCGCCGGGCGTTGATCAACTTGCTCAGTAACGCAGTGCAACACACTGAACCCGGGCAGGTGATTCAGGTGCGGATCGAAGTTGAGGAACATCAGGTCAGCATCGGGGTTGCGAACCCGGGGTCGCCGATTGCCAATGAGCATTTGTCGCGGCTGTTTGAGCGTTTTTATCGGGTCGATGCGTCGCGCAGCAACAGTGGTAACAACCATGGGCTGGGGTTGGCGATCGTCAAGGCGATTGCGTTGATGCATGGGGGGGATGTGTTTGTGCGCAGTGATCATGGGATGAATACGTTTGGGATTCATCTTCCGGTTTAACCCCAACGCGATGCCCGGGCCGCACCGGTCCTGTAATTGAATGGACTCGCCCAAGCCGAGGCGTCTGTGCGCCACGGTGGCATTCTTATAGAAGCCAACGACAGCGAGGGCGAGGCCATGAAAAAGCATACGACGATCAATCAGTCTTTGTCAGCCGATGTGGTGGCATGCACCACCGTTGCGGTGGATCTTGCCAAAAGGGTCTTTCAGCTGGCCGGGGAGGATGCCCTCGGCCGGGTGTTGTTCGAGGATCGAATCAAGTCACGCGAGGCCTTCCAGGCATTTCTTCATAAACTTCCCGCGAGCGTGACGGTGTTGGTGGAAACCGGGCCAGGCGCTCAGGCCTGGGGACGATTGCTGCAAACGCAGGGCAATCCAGTCCGCATCCTCCCGGCCCAGCTGGTTGCCAATCATCGCAGCGGCCCGAAAAACGATCGCAACGATGCATTGGCGATCTTGCGCGCAGGCCGCGATATCAAGATTTCGGCCGTGCCGCTCAAGAGTGCGGCGGCGCTGGCGATGCAGGCTTTGCATCGGGCTCGGCAGGGCTATGTTCGGCGGCGCACGGCGGTCGGCAATCAGATGCGCGGGTTACTGCTGGAACATGGCGTGGCCCTGGCGCAGGGCGAAACAGCTGTCAGCCAGCTCGTGCCTCGGATACTGGAAGATGCCACCCAACCGTTGCCCGATTTACTGCGCGAACTGATCGCCGAACTGTTGGGCGAATGGAGCCAACTGGGCGAGCGCGTCAACGTGCTGACCGGTCGGCTGGAAACGGCCGCGAAGGAGGACGAGACGGCGAAGCGGCTGATGACGGTGCGCGGCGTTGGTCCGATCATCGCCACGGCGCTGTTGGCCAAGCAGACCCAGCCTGAACGCTTTGCCAACGCCCGCTTGTTCGCCGCCTACTTCGGGTTGGTGCCCAGCCAGCACAGCACTGGCGAGAAGGTTCGGCTGGGCAAGATGAGCAAACATGGCGATGCTTACTTGCGCAGTCTGACGATCCAGGGTGCCCACGCCGTCTTGAAACAGCTACGACCCGATTCACAGCAGCCGGACGACCAACGTCTCCAGCGCTGGATCTCTCGTCTGGGTCGCAAGGAAGCGGCGGTGCGATTGGCCAACCGCAACCTGCGCATCCTCTGGGTGCTACTGCAAAACGACCAGACTTATCGTCGCCAGCCGGGCGCTGCGCCGGAGGCTGCGATGAGTCACTGATCACTGAGTTCTGCCACCGGGGCGTTAAGCGCTCCAACCCATGCTAAGAACATTGACCCCAGGTCAGACCGTCGCGGATTGATGCCTGAGCTGCTACTGGCCCTCGAGGCCTTACTGTAATCGGCATACCGCGAGCTTACCCAATGTTGGCCAGAAGCCGCTCAAGACTTCCTCGAACAGGCCTCATACATAGATGCAACCGGGTAGCAGTGTTCAAAAGCAGGTTGAATGTGGGGGCGAGTCCATACATAGCAGCTGGCGAAGCCTGCGTCCGGCTGCGAAGCAGTCGTAAACCCTACACACGCGGTCTATCTGACAGACCGCAGCGCCTGATCTCGCGACTGCTTCGCAGCCGGACGCAGGCTTCGCCAGCTGCTACAGGTTCGGGTGCCGGCCTCACAACTGTTGCCTTAAGCGCAACAGTCCTTTCATGAATCCGCTCTTTTTCCCCTCTCCAATCCCCCTTATCTTTGCCGCACCAAACAGCACTTGCCAAGCAAGAAGGTTTTAAAGATGTCCAACACTATGGGTATTGCCAGCGCTTTCGTTTTGTCTTCTTTGTTTCTGTCTCCGTTCGCCAACGCTGAAGAGTCGCAGTCATTCGTTGCGCACAATTCCGCACGCGCTGCTGCATTCGAACAGTATCAGAGCGAAATGACGGCCAAGGCTCAGGAAGCTGCGCAAACCCCTCAAGCGTCGAGCACTCAGGCCCAGCCACGGGTTGAGAAAGACAGCTGATTATTAAGTATCGCTCTGTTTCCCTCGACACTTTTCATCGGCTCTTCCCTTTGAATAGTTGTCTTCAAAGCCGCTGCTATCAGCGGCTTTTTTTCGTTGTGGTTTTAAACAGCTTCAGTTCGTCTTCCCTAACAAGAAACATCCGGAGTCTTAAAACAATGAGGCTCTCAGTTGACCCAAGGAGCTTTACCGCTAGTGCGTTTCCCTCTTAGATTCAGCCCGTTATTCATTGCAATCACTGCAACGGTGGCGCCTGCGGCTCACGCCGCAGACGCCTCGAACGCCGAAGGTTTTGTCGAAGGCTCAAGCCTCAACTTCAACGCCCGCAACTACTACATGAACCGCAACCGCCTGCAGCAGACGGACGACAACATTGAATGGGGCCAGGGTTTCCTCGGCCTCTTCGAATCGGGTTACACCCAAGGCATCGTCGGTTTCGGCGTTGATGCCCACGCCATGCTCGGGCTCAAGCTCGACGGCGGTGGCGGTACCGACGGGTCGAGCATCCTGCCGATCAGCGATGGCAACGGCAAAGCGCCGGGCTCGTTCTCGACGGCGGGCGGTACGCTGAAAATGCGTGTCTTCGATACCGAACTGAAGGCCGGTGACTTGTT
Source organism: Pseudomonas sp. BT76 TE3572 (assembly GCF_050435365.1). Classification (NCBI taxonomy): domain Bacteria; kingdom Pseudomonadati; phylum Pseudomonadota; class Gammaproteobacteria; order Pseudomonadales; family Pseudomonadaceae; genus Pseudomonas; species Pseudomonas sp. BT76 TE3572. The sequence continues at coordinate 5,657,272 of NZ_JBNDKE010000001.1, read as the reverse complement.
TCTCGCCAACCCGGTGATCGCCGGCGGTGAAACACGCATGCTGCCCCAGACCTTTCGCGGCGTCAGCCTGACCAACCACAGTTTCGACGGCTGGATGATTGAAGGTGGCCAGGCGAGTTTCACCAAGCCTTACAACCAGAGCGGACACACCCGAATCGGCACATCCTACGGCAGCCTGGCCGACGGTGACGAAAGCCGGCACCTGAACTGGGCCGGTGTCGCCTGGAGCGGTCTGCCGGGGCTGACCAGCAGCCTCTATGCTTCCGAGCTCAAGGACATCTGGAACCAGTATTACTACGATCTGGACTACACCTACGCGCTGAACGACCTGGTCAGCTTCAACCCGGGGCTGCACTTCTATCACACGCAAGACACCGGCAATGCGCTGCTGGGCAACATCGACAACAACACCTACAGCCTGCATTTCACCGTCGGCGTGGGTAATCACAGCGTTACCGCCGCCTATCAGCGGGTCAATGGCAACACGCCGTTCGACTACATCAGCCAGGGCGACAGCGTCTACCTCGACAATTCACAGCAGTATTCGGACTTCAACGGCCCGAACGAACGCTCATGGAAACTCAAGTACGCCTACGATTTTGTCGGGCTCGGCCTGCCCGGCCTGACTTCGGCGGTGTCTTACTCCCGAGGTGAGCTGGACCTGACCAAAGTCGATCCGGAAAGCCCCGGTTATGCCTCGTGGTTCAGCGCTGACGGCAAAAACGCCAAGCACTGGGAACGCGACATTGATCTCAAGTATGTGGTTCAGGGCGGCAAGGCCAAAGACCTGGCGCTGCGTCTGCAATGGGCGACCAACCGTGGCGGCAACGGCTACGGCGTGCTGGATCAGGACACCGATGAATACCGGGTGATCGTCGACTACCCGCTCAATGTCTTCTAAGCTTCAATAAGCAAAAGGCCAGCATGTTTTGCTGGCCTTTTTTTTATCCGGGATTTATACAGGCGCTCCAAACGCAAACGGCTTCCGGGATTCTGCCTGAGTCTTGCAAAACACTTTCATAACGCCTCATTAGCAGAAGTCAGAACCATGAGTGTGAGCAGCGCGACATCTCACCATCCGATCCGGTCGACGCGATCGGAGCGGCTTCTGGTTCTCGGCAGTTTGGTACTGGTGATTGCGATATTGAGCATCGTGGCATTCCTGCTCATTCGCGAACGCGCCAATGCTGAACAGTCTGCCACTCGTGCAGCAACCAATATCGTGCAATTGATCGACGCCGACGTGCTGCGCAATGTCGAGCTCTATGACCTTTCCCTGCTCGGCTTGATCGCGGCCTCGCAGCGAGAAGACCTCAAGTACGTCTCCCCGACTATCCGCCATCTGGCCTTGTTTGACCGTGCCACTGCCGCGCCGTACAAGGGCGATATTTTGTTGCTGGACAACAAGGGCGACGTGATCGCCGACTCGGCCTCGGTAGAGCCCAGAAAGGGCAATTATGCTGACCGCGAGTATTTTCAGTCGCACGTGACCAATCGTGATCCGAGCATGCTCATCAGCCGTCCCTTCCGCTCCAGACAGGCTGAACATGAATGGCGAATCAGCTTCAGTCGCCGGGTCAGCGGCTCACAGGGCGAATTCCTCGGCGTGGCCGAAGCCGCCATGCGCCTGAGTTATTTCGATCAACTGTTCAACAGCTTGAGCATCGGTCGTGACAGCTCGGTCAACCTGATCAGCACGGACGGGATTCTTCTGGCTCAGGAACCCCGCCTGGCCGAAGAGCTGATAGGCAAGGACTTCAGCGACCGTCCCAACTTCCAGCGCATCGTCAAAGAAGGCAACGGCAGCTTCACCGGTGTTTCAAGCCGCTATAAGGACAAACGCCTGTACACGTTCTCCAAGGTGGGCAACTTGCCGTTGATCGTCATCGTTGCACTGTCCAGTGATGAAGTGTTTGCCTCGTGGAAGCGCACGGCGGTAGTGGTTAGCGTTGCGACTACGGCGCTGTGTATCGGCTTGCTCTGGCTGACGTGGCTACTCAGCCGGGAACTGCGCCTGCGCCACAACGCCGAACAGGAGCTGGCGCAACTGGCGGCCACCGATGCCTTGACCGGCCTGGCCAACCGCCGAACGCTGGATCAGGTCCTGCGTCATGAGTGGTTCCGCGCTCAACGTTCTGGCCAGCCATTGTCGCTGCTGATGATTGATGCCGACCATTTCAAGGCGTTCAACGATCGTCATGGGCATCAGGCTGGCGATGATGCGTTGCGCTCGCTGGCCAAGGTGATCTCCGACAATGTGAGGCGACCCGCTGATCTGGTCGCCCGTTACGGCGGCGAGGAGTTTTCGGTGATTCTCGCGGAAACCGACAGCCAGGGTGCGCAACAGATTGCCGAACGCATCCGCGCGACAGTGGAGCAATTGCCGAGGGTGGCAGGTGCCGAGTCGCCGATTACTGTCAGTATCGGTATCAGTACCTGGACCACCTCCGCCGAGATCAGTCTGGAACAGCTATTGTTTGCAGCGGACAAGGCGCTGTATCAGGCCAAGGAAAGTGGGCGTAATCGGGTGGTCGCTGCGGATTGAGGCCTTTCCCGCAGGCATAAAAAAAGGCCACCCGAAGGTAGCCTTTAAAAAACTAGAGAGGTTTTTTACTTACACGGCCGCAACTGGACGCATGTAAGAGATCGGTGCAGTGCTGGCGTCTTCGAAAGTCACGACTTCCCAAGCATCTGTCTGCTCAATCAACTTGCGCAGCAGCTGGTTGTTCAATGCATGTCCGGACTTGAAGCCCTTGAACTCACCAATCAGGCTATTGCCCAGCAGGTAGAGGTCACCAATTGCATCGAGGATCTTGTGCTTCACGAATTCGTCTTCATAGCGAAGGCCGTCTTCGTTCAGTACACCATCCGCGTCGACCACAATAGCGTTTTCAACGCTGCCGCCGAGTGCGAGGTTGTGCTTGCGCAGGTACTCGATATCACTCATGAAACCAAAGGTACGGGCGCGGCTGACTTCTTTTACAAACGAAGTGCTGGAAAAATCCACGCTTGCACTTTGTGTGCGGTTACGGAAAACCGGGTGATCGAAATCGATCTCGAAACTCACCTTGAAGCCTTCGAAAGGGACGAAAGTGGCGCGCTTGTCGCCGTCTTCCACTGTCACTTCCCGCAGGATCCGGATGAACTTCTTCGGTGCGTCCTGTTCTTCCAGGCCGGCCGATTGAATCAGGAATACGAAAGGTCCAGCGCTACCATCCATGATCGGAACTTCAGACGCGGAGAGCTCGACGTAGGCGTTATCGATGCCCAGGCCAGCCATGGCCGAGAGCAAGTGCTCCACCGTATCCACTTTGGTGTCACCACTGACCAATGTGGTCGACATCGTGGTTTCACCAACGTTTTCCGCGCGGGCAGGAATCTGCACCACAGGGTCGAGATCGGCACGAACAAACACAATGCCGGTGTCGATAGGTGCGGGCTTGAGGGTCAGGTATACCTTTTCCCCGGAGTGCAGGCCTACACCTGTAGCACGGATAATATTTTTCAGTGTGCGTTGTTTAATCATGGCTTGGGCCGCTTCAGCGCAAATTGCGAACTGGTATCAACAAAGGCTGGCGATGATAGCAGACCAGACCTTTGCTGAACACCAATCACCTTCATAGCCCTGATACATTCCATTAATCGGCCTGACGACGCAGGAAAGCCGGGATGTCCAGGTAATCCAGATCATCTTGCGGATTCATCTTCGCGGCAGTCGCAGCACCGGCCTGAGCCTGGTTGCGCATGACGGTCGGACGGTCCAGGTCACGGTAGTTTACTGCAGGCGCTTCCTGACGCGAAGGCGCTTGTTGCTGCGGCTGCGATGCCACGGACGTGTGCATGGTGTTGTCGATAACCTTCACAGGCTTCTCGATTTTCGCGCCCAGACCGGTGGCAACCACGGTCACGTGCAGTTCGTCGCGCATGTCCGGATCGATAACGGTACCGACCTTGACCATCGCGTGTTCGGAAGCGAAGGCTTCGATGATGCTACCCACGTCGGAGTACTCACCCAGGGACAGGTCAGGACCGGCGGTGATGTTCACCAGGATGCCGCGTGCACCTTGCAGGTTCACGTCTTCCAGCAACGGGTTGCGAATGGCCGCTTCGGTGGCCTCACGTGCACGGTTCGGACCGCTGGCGCAGCCAGTGCCCATCATCGCCATGCCCATTTCGCTCATCACGGTCCGTACGTCGGCAAAGTCGACGTTGATCATGCCCGGACGCTTGATGATGTCGGAGATACCGCGAACGGCACCGGCCAGTACATCGTCGGCCTTGGCGAATGCGGACAGCAGGCTTGCGTCCTTGCCAAGGATGGTCAGCAGCTTCTCGTTGGGAATGGTGATCAACGAGTCGACGCTTTCAGACAGCAGACGGATACCTTCGTCGGCGATCTGCATGCGCTTGCGGCCTTCGAACGGGAACGGACGAGTCACCACCGCAACGGTGAGAATCCCCATTTCCTTGGCCACTTCAGCAATGATCGGCGCAGCACCGGTACCGGTACCACCGCCCATGCCAGTGGTGATGAACACCATGTTAGTGCCCTGCAGGACTTCGGCAATGCGCTCACGGTCTTCGAGAGCGGCCTGACGACCTACTTCAGGGTTGGCGCCAGCGCCGAGACCTTTGGTCACGCCGGTGCCCAGTTGCAGGATGGTCCGCGCGCCGATGCTTTTCAGCGCTTGGGCATCAGTGTTGGCGCAGATGAATTCAACGCCTTCAATGTTGCTCTTGACCATGTGGTTGACGGCGTTGCCGCCGCCTCCGCCAACACCGATAACTTTAATAACCGGGCTTGCGGGGATGTTGTCTACGAGTTCGAACATTTTCCCTCTCCTTTACATTCTCTAGTTTTTTCGCCTACTGCCTGTATCTACAACGGTGCTGCGGTAAATCTTTAGAAGTTGCCTTGTACCCAGCTCTTGAAGCGATCGAGCAAGGCGACTTTCGGTTCTTCATTGCTGTAGCTGTCGCGGCTGCTGATGCCCGAGAACGAAATCCCGTCGGACTGCTTTTGCAGGCCGTACATCAACAGGCCAACGCCAGTGGAATAAATCGGGTTACGGACCACGTCGTCCAGGCCCTTGACGCCATGCGGCACGCCCAGGCGGACCGGCATGTGGAAGATTTCTTCAGCCAGTTCGACCGCGCCTTCCATCTTCGACGTACCACCGGTCAGCACGATGCCGGCCGGGATCAGGTCTTCGTAGCCACTGCGACGCAGTTCGGCCTGGATCAGCGTGAACAGCTCGTCGTAACGCGGCTCGACCACTTCGGCCAGGGCCTGACGGGACAGCTCGCGCGGTGGACGGTCGCCAACGCTTGGGACCTTGATGGTTTCACCGGCACCGGCCAGTTTGGCCAGGGCGCAGGCATAGCGAATCTTGATTTCTTCGGCGTACTGGGTCGGAGTGCGCAACGCCATCGCGATGTCGTTGGTCACCTGATCGCCCGCAATCGGGATCACTGCGGTGTGACGGATCGCGCCTTCGGTGAAGATCGCGATGTCGGTGGTGCCGCCACCGATGTCCACCAGGCACACGCCCAGCTCTTTCTCGTCGTCGGTCAGGACCGAGTAGGCCGAAGCCAGTTGCTCGAGAATGATGTCGTCGATTTCCAGGCCGCAGCGACGCACGCATTTTTCAATGTTCTGTGCGGCGTTGACGGCGCAGGTGACCACGTGAACCTTGGCTTCCAGACGTACGCCCGACATGCCCAGAGGCTCGCGAACGCCTTCCTGGTTATCGATCACGTAATCCTGCGGCAGGGTGTGCAGCACGCGCTGGTCCGCCGGGATCGCTACAGCCTGGGCGGCGTCGAGCACACGCTCGAGGTCGGCGGCGCTGACTTCGCGATCACGAATCGCCACGATGCCGTGAGAGTTCAGGCTGCGGATATGATTGCCAGCCACGCCGACGAATGCCGAGTGAATGCGGCAACCAGCCATCAGCTGCGCCTCTTCGATCGCGCGCTGGATCGATTGCACGGTGGACTCAATGTTCACCACCACGCCTTTCTTCAGGCCACGGGACGGATGGGTACCGATCCCGACGATTTCCAGCGTGCCGTCGTCCGAGACCTCGCCGACCAGCGCCACCACCTTGGAGGTGCCGATATCGAGACCGACGATCATTTTGCCGCTTTGCACGTTTGCCATGGTCCTGCCTCTTCTCAATTCTTCGCGACAGCGGGTTGGGCTGCCGTGGGCGCTACAGGTTCCCGCCAGCCAACAGCGAGGCCGTTGGCATAGCGCAGATCGATGCGCGCAATGTTCGTAATCTGTTCTTTAAGCGTCTTGTCATAGATGGCAATGAAGCGGCGCATCTTTTCCAGCAGGTTGCCGCGTCCCAGCAACAGTTCGATTCCCGGGCCTGCGCTGCCGGCGCCGGTGGTCAGGAACCAGCTGCCTCGTTCACGCAACTCCAGGCGCGCAATCGAGAAGCCCAACGGCCTGAGCATCTGGCTCAGCACCTGGTATTGCTGCATCACTTGTTGTTGGGCCCGTTGTGGGCCGAACAGCTGTGGCAAGTGTTCGTAGTTCGCCAGCTCTCGCGGGGTGAACGCCTGACCCTGGTTGTTCAACAGCGACTCATCGCCCCAACGGGCTACCGGCAGCTGCTCTTCCAGACGGATCACTACTTGATCCGGCCACACCCGACGCACTTCGGCGTGGGCAATCCATGGCATCGTTTCAAGCTCGGTGCGCATGCTCTCCAGGTCGATGGTGAAGAAGCTCGACGCCACGTACGGGGCGATCCGCTGCTGCACCGCTTGCTGGCTGATGTAACTCAAGTCGCCCTGCACGTTGATCTTGGTGATCGGCCGGTCGGCGTACGGCAGCAAACGCTGTGCGCCTTCGTAAGTACCGAAACCCAGTGCGACCAACAGCACCGGCCAGAACAGGCTTTTCAGAAAACCAAAATTGGCTTTCGGCAGGCGCGCAGACATCGGCTCTTTGGCCACCATTCGGCTGGCACCCCGCGGTACCGGCTTGCGGCCGGGTGGTGCGGAGGGCTGATGTCTCAGCTGTGCGCCTTGCATGGTCTTAACCTCGCGGCTCGATACTTGCGGCCAGAATCGCCAGAACCAGTTGCTGGAAATCCAGACCGGCAGCACGAGCTGCCATCGGCACCAGACTGTGATCGGTCATGCCCGGTGCGGTATTGACTTCCAGGAACCAGAACTGCCCGTCGGCGTCCTGCATCACGTCAGCCCTGCCCCAACCGGCGATACCCAGCGCCTCACAGGCTTTCGCCGTGAGGTCCATCAGTTCTTTTTCTTTGCTGCTGTCCAGGCCACACGGAATCCGGTACTGGGTGTCGGAAGCCACGTACTTGGCGTTGTAGTCGTAGAAACTGTGCGTCGTGCCCAGGGCGATTGGTGGCAACACCTGGTCACGCAGGGTGGCGATGGTGAACTCCGGACCTTGAATCCATTGCTCGACCAACACTTGCGAATCGTAGGTACTGGCCGCTTTCCACGCGTCGATCAACTCCGACGCGGAGGTCACTTTGGCCATCCCGATACTTGAACCTTCATGGGCCGGTTTGACGATCAAAGGGAAGCCCAGTTCCGTCGCCGCCGAAATACAATCGGCCTCGGAGCTCAGCACGGCATGGCGTGGCGTCGGAATACCGAGGCTGTGCCAGACCTGTTTGGTTCGCAGCTTGTCCATGGCCAGCGCGGAAGCAAGAATGCCGCTGCCGGTGTACGGAATACCCAGGCATTCCAGCAGGCCCTGCATGCTGCCGTCTTCACCGCCACGACCGTGGAGAATGATGAAGGCGCGATCGATTTTTTCGTTCAGCAGACGCTGCAAAAGATCATCGCCCACGTCGAGACCAAACGCGTCCACACCGGCGCTTAGCAGCGCGTCGAGAACCGCGTTACCCGACTTCAGGGAAACCTCACGCTCGGCACTCTTGCCGCCGAAGAGCACGGCGACGCGGCCGAAATCTTTCGGCGCGATAGTGGAGACGAGGTTGGCGTAAGCAGCAGTCATTTCAACTTCCCCACACTCGGCGCAGCAACGGCGCCTGCGAACAACGGACTTTTCAACAGTTTCGGTGCGAGACCGCCGATGTCACCGGCGCCCTGGCACAGCAGGATGTCGCCAGCACGCAGCAGCGGCTTGACGATGGGCGCGAGGTCAACACCGCGCTCGATGTAGATCGGGTCGAGCTGGCCGCGCTGACGGATGCTGTTGCACAGCTTGCGGCTGTCGGCGCCCGGGATCGGTTCTTCACCGGCCGGGTAGACTTCCATCAGCAGCAGGACGTTGGCGTCGGCCAATACATTGACGAAATCGTCGTACAGGTCGCGGGTGCGGCTGTAACGATGCGGCTGGTAGACCATCACCAGACGGCGTTCCGGCCAGCCACCGCGCACGGCTTTGATCACCGCGGCGACTTCGGTCGGGTGGTGACCGTAATCGTCGACCAGCATCACGTTGCCGCCTTCTACCGGCAGTTCGCCGTAGACCTGGAAGCGTCGGCCGACACCCTGGAACCCGGACAGGCCCTGGACGATGGCTTCATCGCTGACGCCCTCGTCAGTGGCGATGCAGATGGTGGCCAGCGCGTTCAACACGTTGTGATTGCCCGGCATGTTCACCGAAACATCCAGCGGATCGCGATCAGGACGCAGCACGGTGAAGAAGGTCTGCATGCCCTGCTGACGCACATTGATTGCGCGCACGTCGCAGTCGTCGCCGAAGCCATAAGTGACGGCCGGGCGTTTCACCTGCGGCAGGATTTCACGCACTACCGGATCGTCCAGGCACACCACCGCCAGACCGTAGAACGGCAGGTTGTGCAGGAACTCGACGAAGGTTTTCTTCAGTTTATTGAAGTCACCGTCGTAGGTCGCCATGTGGTCGGCGTCGATGTTGGTGACCACAGCCACCAGCGGCTGCAAGTGCAGGAAACTGGCGTCGCTTTCGTCAGCTTCAGCGATCAGGTAACGGCTGGTGCCAAGCTGGGCATTGGTGCCCGCGGCATTCAGACGGCCACCGATCACGAATGTCGGGTCCAGGCCACCGGCGGCAAACACCGAAGCGATCAGGCTGGTGGTGGTGGTTTTGCCATGGGTACCGGCGACGGCAATGCCGTGGCGGTAGCGCATCAGCTCAGCCAGCATTTCAGCGCGAGGCACCACCGGAATTCGGCGTTCCAGGGCAGTGGCGACTTCCGGGTTGGACGTGTTCACGGCACTGGAGGTGACCAGTACATCGGCGGTCGCGGCGTTCTCGGCGCGGTGGCCGATAAAGATCTGGGCGCCGAAGGACTCGAGACGCTCGGTCACCGGCGAAGCTTTCAGGTCGGAACCGGACACTTCATAGCCCAGGTTCAACAACACTTCGGCAATACCGCACATGCCCACGCCGCCGATACCGACGAAGTGGATGCGACGGATGCGGCGCATTTCCGGTTGCGGCATGGCTTTCTGATTCTCAACCATGGGCCACCTCCAGGCAGGTATCGACCACGTTACGGGTTGCATCGGGTTTGGCCAGGCGGCGTGCCGCGGTAGCCATGTCGGTGAGTCGTTGTGGTTGCATCAGGACCTCTGTCAGGCGTGCGGCAAGATCCGCTGCGCCAGTCGTTCTTTGCGGCAACAGGAAGGCAGCGCCTTCACGGGCCAAATAATCGGCGTTGCGGGTCTGGTGATCGTCGATCGCGTGGGGCAAAGGCACCAGCATCGAGGGCAGACCGGCGGCGGCCAGTTCACTGATGGTCAACGCGCCTGCGCGGCACACCACCAGGTCGGCCCAGCCATAGGCTTGGGCCATGTCTTTGATGAAAGGCTGCACTTGCGCCTCGACGCCAGCCGCGCGATAGCGCTCTGCAGTCACTTCATCGTGGTTTTTGCCGGCCTGATGAAACACTTCCGGGCGCAGGTCGGGGGCGACTTGCGACAGGGCTTCAGGCAGCAACTTGTTCAACGGTTCTGCGCCCAGGCTTCCACCCAGGATCAGCAAACGCGCCTTGCGACCGGCCAGAGCCTGTCGCGGTGTTTCGAGGAACAGCTCGGTGCGCACCGGGTTACCGGTGGTCCGACGGCTGCCCGACAGGGTAAAGGTGTCGGGGAACGCTTCACAGACTCGGGCGGCCAACGGCACCAGCAACCGATTGGCGGTACCCGCCACGGCGTTCTGTTCGTGAACGATCACCGGCACACCGGCCAGTTTGGCTGCAACGCCACCAGGACCGGTCACATAACCACCAAAGCCGACGACACACACCGGCCGCAGCTGACGAATGATCGCCCGCGCCTGCCAGATCGACTTGAGCAACATGAACGGCGCCTTGAGCAGGGACAATTTGCCCTTGCCACGCAATCCGCTGGCATTGATCCGATGCAGTTCAATGCCGGCCATCGGCACCAGGTCGTTCTCGATGCCTCGCGGCGTTCCGAGCCAATGCACGGTGTAACCGCGGGCCTGGAATTCGCGAGCACACGCCAGCGCCGGGAACACGTGGCCACCGGTGCCGCCCGCCATGATCAATACGTTAGCGCCCATGGGTCGGCTCCTCGGCGAAGTCGCTCTCATGGAACTCCATCTCTTCGCTGCCCAAGTGGGTTCGACTCTCCCATTCGATGCGCAGCAACAAGCCCAGACACCCACCGCAGATCACCAACGAGCTGCCGCCGTAACTGAGGAACGGCAGGGTCAGGCCTTTGGTCGGCAACAGACCGACGTTCACCCCGATGTTGATCAGGAACTGGCCGATCCACAGGAACGACAGGCCGTACGCGATGTACGCGGCGAAGAATTGCTTGGCCTTCTCGGCCCAATAACCGATGTACATGCCACGAACGCAAACGAACACGAACAGCGCAACCGTACACAAGGAGCCCACGGCACCCAGTTCTTCGGCCAGTACCGAGAACACGAAGTCGGTGTGGGCTTCCGGCAGATAGAACTGTTTCTGCACGCTGTTGCCCAGGCCGACGCCGAGCCATTCGCCGCGACCAAAAGCAATCAAGGCTTGCGACAACTGGTAGCCGGCACCGAACTGGTCGGCCCACGGATCCGCAAAGTTGGTCAGACGCGCCATTCGATAGGGCTGCACTTGAATCAGCAACACCACCGCTGCGACCGCCAGCACCACCATCAAGGAAAACCGGAACAGCCCGACCCCGCCAAGGAACAGCATCGCCGCAGCGGCGCCCATCATCACGACGGTGGCGCCGAAGTCCGGTTCCATCAGCAACAGGCCTGCCATTGGCAGCAGAACAATGAACGGCTTGAAGAAGCCCATCCAGCTTTCACGTACTTCTTTCTGACGGCGCACCAGATAACCGGCGAGGTAAATCACCACGAACACCTTGGCGATTTCGGAAGGCTGGACGTTAAAGAAGCTGAAACCGATCCAGCGCATCGAACCGTTCACTTCCCGGCCGATCCCCGGAATGATCACCATCACCAGCAAACCGAACGCACCAATCAACATCAGCCAGCCCAGGCGTTGCCAGGTGGCAATTGGAATCATCATGGTGACGATGCAAGCACCCAAGCCCAGCACGATGTAGATAAGGTGGCGAATCATGTAATACAGGGCGCTGCCCGACTGCACGGCCCCCACTTCGGTCGAGGCCGATGCAATCATGACCAGGCCCAGACCGATCAATGCCAGGCAACCGGCGAGCATCGGGAAGTCGAGGTCGATACCACGCCCGGTGATCAACGGCGACGGATACGGCTTGATGATGTTCATCAGGCTCATGCCAGATCCTCCACTGCGCGGACGAACTGGTGACCACGGTCTTCGTAATTCTTGAACATGTCGAAACTGGCGCAGGCCGGCGACAGCAGCACCACATCGCCCGGTTGCGCAGCGGCGCGGCATTGCTCAACCGCTTCAACCAGCGAACCGACCCGGATCAACGGCACTGCGTCGCCGATGGCTTCGCCAATCTTGTCGGAGTCGCGGCCCATCAAAATGACGGCGCGGCAGTTGGCGGCTACCGGATCACGCAGGTCCTTGAACTCGGCGCCCTTGCCATCGCCGCCAGCGATCAACACGACTTTGCCGTCGATGTCCGCGCCCAGGCCTTCGATCGCTGCCAGTGCGGCGCCAACATTGGTGGCTTTGGAATCGTTGTAGTAACCCACGCCGTCCAGGTCACGGACCCACTGGCAACGATGCTCAAGCCCGGCGAAGGTACGCAGGCTCGAGAGCATGGCATCGAACGGCAAGCCGACCGCGTGGCCCAGCGCCAATGCCGCCAAGGCGTTGGACTGGTTGTGGGCGCCGCGAATTTTCAACTCGCGCACCGGCATCAGGTTCTGGAATTCGAAGGCCAGGTACTTCTCGCCGTCTTCTTCGCGGATACCGAATGCCTTGAAATCAGGTTTGCTCAAACCGAAGGTCCAGCATGGCTGACCTTCGCCAATCAGCGGACGGCTCAGGGCATCCTGACGGTTGACCACAAACTGCCTGGCGCCCCGGAAGATCCGGTGCTTGGCCAGGTGATAGGCCGGCAGACCGCTGTAGCGGTCCATGTGGTCTTCGCTGACATTGAGCACGGTCGCCACTTCGGCGTTGAGTTGATCGGTGGTTTCGAGCTGGAAGCTCGACAGTTCCATCACGTACAGCTCGACGTCGTCGCTGAGCAGGTCCAGCGCCGGTGTGCCGAGGTTGCCGCCAACGGCGACGCGCTTGCCGGCCGCCGCAGCCATCTCGCCGACCAGTGTGGTGACGGTGCTTTTCGCGTTGGAACCGCTGATGGCGACAATCGGCGCCTTCGCGTTACGCGCGAACAGCTCGATGTCGCCGGACAATTTCACGCCACGGGCGGCGGCAGCCTGCAGGGCCGGGGTCGCCAGCGCCAAGCCGGGGCTCACGTAGAGCTCGTCGGCGCGGCACAGGAATTCGACGTCCAGCTCGCCACAACGCACTTCCACGTGCGGATAGTCACGCTTGAGCGTGGCCAGTTCCGGTGGATTTTCCCGCGTATCGGCGACAGCAAACGACGTGCCCCGGTTCGCCAGGAAGCGAACCAGGGACATGCCGCTCTTGCCGAGGCCGACAACGATGCGGAAGTGGTCAGAAGCGATCAGAGACACTCGTTCTACCTCAGCTTCAGGGTGGCAAGGCCAACCAGCACGAGAATCACGGTGATGATCCAGAAACGGACGATCACGCGTGGCTCGGGCCAGCCCTTGAGTTCAAAGTGGTGGTGTATCGGTGCCATGCGGAACACACGGCGACCGGTGAGCTTAAAGGACGCAACCTGAATGACGACTGACAGGGTTTCCATCACGAACACACCGCCCATGATGAACAGGACGATTTCCTGACGGACGATCACCGCGATGGTGCCCAGTGCCGCGCCCAGCGCCAGTGCGCCGACGTCGCCCATGAACACCTGGGCCGGATACGTGTTGAACCAGAGGAACCCGAGGCCCGCGCCGATCAAGGCGCCGCAGAACACAATCAACTCGCCTGCGCCCGGTACATACGGGATCAGCAGGTATTCAGCGAATTTCACGTTACCCGACAGGTAGCAGAAGATCCCCAACCCGCCGCCGACCATGACGGTGGGCATGATCGCCAGACCGTCGAGGCCGTCGGTCAGGTTGACCGCGTTGCTCGAGCCAACGATCACGAAGTAGGTCAGGACGACGAAGCCTATACCCAGCGGAATGCTGTGGTCCTTGAGCATCGGCAGGATCAGGGTGGTTTCCACCGGTGTCGCTGCGGTCATATAAAGGAAGATCGCCGCGCCCAGGCCGAACACCGATTGCCAGAAGTACTTCCAGCGACTCGGCAAGCCACGGGAGTTCTTCTCGATCACTTTGCGGTAATCGTCGACCCAGCCGATCGCGCCAAACAACAAGGTCACCAGCAGAACGGTCCAGACATAACGGTTGGTCAGGTCAGCCCAAAGCAATGTGCTGACGCCAATGGACGACAGGATCAGCGCGCCGCCCATGGTCGGGGTGCCCGACTTGGACAGGTGCGATTGCGGACCGTCGTTACGAACGGATTGACCGATCTGACGGTTCTGTAAAGTGCGGATCATCCACGGGCCATAGCACAGCGACAAAACCAACGCGGTCAGCACACCGAGAATCCCACGCAGGGTCAGGTACTGAAAGACCGCGAAGCCTTTGTAGAACTGTTGCAGATACTCCGCTAGCAGCAGCAGCATTAATGTTTCTCCAGGCTGGTCCCGCACAAAGCGGCGACGATGTTTTCCATCGCAGCGCTGCGCGAGCCCTTGATCAAAATGGTGGTGTTTGTGTCTTGCTCGGCGCCGAGGGCCTTGATCAGTTCAGCCTGAGTGCTGAAGTGATAGGCCTGCTCGCCGAAAGCGTTCACGGCGTGAGCCATCATTGGCCCGACAGCGTAAAGCGCGGAAACCTTGCCGCGGGCGTACGCGCCCACATCGCGGTGCCCCTGCTCCGCCCATTCGCCCAACTCGCCGATATCCCCGAGCACCAGAACGGTGCGACCGGAAAAGCCGGCGAGTATATCAACGGCGGCGCACATGGAGGTGGGGTTCGCGTTGTAGGTGTCATCGATGACGCGCATGCCATTGCTGGCCAGTTGCGCGACTGTGCGGCCCTTGACCGGTTGTACTGCGCCGAGACCTGTGGCGATGCCGAACAGCGACACGCCCAGCGCATGGGCAGCAGCGGCGGCGGCCATCGCATTGGCAACGTTATGGGTGCCGAGCAGGTTCAGTTGAACGCGCTCCATACCTTCAGGAGTGTGCAGGTTGAAGGCCGGGCAACCGCGAGCGTCACGGTCCAGATCGCTGGCGTAGAAATCGGCGCTGACATTACTCAAGGCGAAGGTCAGCACTTTGCGACCGGCAGCGCGGGTCTTCCAGATGTCGAACGCCTTGTCGTCAAGATTGAGAACGGCGACGCCATCGGCATCCAGCCCTTCAATAATCTCGCCCTTGGCTTCGACGATTTTTTCCGGCCCGCCGAACTCGCCGACGTGGGCGGTCCCGGCGTTGTTGAGCACGGCCACATGAGGCTTGGTCATGCCGACGGTGTAGGCAATTTCGCCGAGACGCGAAGCACCCAGTTCAATCACCGCAGCGGTATGTTCCGGTGCGAGTTCGAGCAGGGTCAGCGGAACGCCGAGATCATTGTTCAGGTTGCCACGGGTCGCCAACACCGGACCGCGCGTGCGCAGGATGCTGGCGAGCATTTCCTTGACCGTGGTCTTGCCGCTGGAACCGGTGATGGCCGCAACCGGGTGGGTATAAGCAGCACGGTTCAGCGCGCCCAATTGACCGAGAGCCTGACGAGTATCTTTCACCAGCAATTGCGGCAGCGTGCTGTCGGCGACTTCGCGCTCGACCAACGCGGCTACGGCGCCTTTTGCGGCGACGTCATTGAGGTAGTCATGACCATCGAAGCGCGGGCCGGTCAGGGCAATAAAGAGCTGGCCTGGCTTGATCGCGCGGCTGTCGATGCTGACGCCGTCGAAGCTGGCATCGGCAGTGACCAAACGGGCATTCAGCGCGCCGGTCAGTTCGCTCAGTTTCAAGGCTTTAAGCATGGGCCACCTCCCACGCGGTCAAGGCGTGATCGGCCTCGACCAGATCGGAGAACGCGTGACGCTGGCCGTTGATTTCCTGATAGTCCTCGTGACCTTTACCGGCCAGGACAATCACGTCATCCGCCGAAGCGCTGGCGATCAATTGGGCAATCGCCTGGCCACGGCCAGCGACGAAGGTAACTTTATCCACAGCGGTAAAACCGGCGCGGATGTCGTCGAAGATCACTGCCGGATCTTCGGTGCGCGGGTTGTCATCGGTCACCAGCACGCCGTCAGCCAGACGCTCGACCACTTCAGCCATGAGCGGACGTTTGCCGCGATCGCGATCACCACCGCAACCGAACAGGCACAGCAAACGGCCTTTGGCGTGAGGACGCAGGGCCATCAAGACTTTTTCCAGCGCATCCGGGGTGTGGGCGTAATCGACCACCACCAGCGGCTGAGTACCGCCGCCGAGGCGCTGCATGCGTCCGGCCGGGCCTTCGAGTTTCGGCAGGACCTTGAGAATTTCGTCCAGCGCGTAGTCCAGCCCCAGCAAGGCGCCGACCGCGGCCAGTACGTTGCTCAGGTTGAAACGACCGAGCAAGGTGCTGCGCAAGTGATGCTCACCCTGCGGCGTGACCAGCGTGGCGCGCACGCCTTCGTCATCAAACTGCGCTTCACGGCAATAGAGGTAGGCGCTGGCATCTTCCAGGCTGTAGGTGATCAGGCGCGATTCGAGTTTGTCCGCAGCCAGTTGGCGGCCGAACTCGTCGTCGAGGTTGACCACCCGGCATTTCAAATCATTCCAGGCAAACAGCTTGGCCTTGGCTTCGCCGTAGGCTTGCATGGTGCCGTGGTAATCCAGGTGATCGCGGGACAGGTTGGTCATCACCGCCACATCGAACGCCAGCGCGGTCACGCGGCCCTGATCCAGACCGTGGGAAGAAACTTCCATGGCGACCGCTTTGGCGCCGGCCTTTTTCAGGTCAGCGAGGGTCGCTTGCACGGCGATCGGGTTCGGCGTGGTGTGCAAGCCGCTTTCGAGCGCGCCGTAAAAACCGGTGCCCAATGTGCCGACGATGCCGCAGTGCTGGCCGAGCAAATCCAAGGCTTGCGCAACCAACTGCGTCACGCTGGTTTTGCCGTTGGTGCCGGTCACGCCGATCAGGTTCAGGTGACGACTAGGGTCACCGTAAAAACGCCCGGCGATGTCCGACAACTGCGCCGCCAGGCCTTTGACTGGAATCATCGGCACATCGGTAATCGGCAATACGGTCGCGCCTTCGACTTCATACGCCACAGCGGCAGCGCCGCGTTGCAGGGCGTCGGCGATGTGCGCGCGGCCGTCGAACTTGCCGCCAGGAACGGCGAGAAACAGATCGCCAGCCCGCACGTTGCGGCTGTCCAGGGTCAGTTCGCGGATCAACAGATCGCGGCCGGCGTGGGCGAAAATCTTGTTCAGACTCAGAGACATCAGCCTCGCCCTCCATTGGCTTTCAGCGGAACGACCGGTGCTGCGTTCGCTTGTTGAGTAGGTGGCAGGTTGTCCGGGGTGATGTTCATCAGGCGCAAGGTCCCGGACATCACTTTGCTGAACACCGGCGCCGATACCAGACCACCGAAGTAACCGGCTTTGGTCGGCTCATCGATCACCACCACGATGGCGTAGCGCGGATCGTTCATCGGGCCGAAACCGGCGAACAGCGAGCGGTAGGAATTCTCGGCATAGCCTTTGGTGCCGACCGACGTTTTACGCGCGGTGCCCGACTTGCCGCCCACGTGATACGCCGGCACTTGCGCACGGAATACACCGCGCGGCGCTTCGATCACTTGTTGCAGCATGGTTTGCATGGTTTTCGCGACAGCTTCCGGCAATACCTGTGTGGTTTGCGGCGCCTTGTCGGTTTTGATCAGGGTCAGCGGCGCGAGGCGACCATTGTTGGCCAGGGCCGAGAAGGCGTGGACCAACTGGATCGCGGTCACCGAGATACCGTAGCCGTACGACAGCGTGGCGGTTTCAGCCTTGCGCCATTCGCGGTAGTTCGGCAGGTTGCCGACGCGCTCGCCCGGGAAGCCCAGGCCGGTGTCCTGGCCGAGGCCGACTTTTTGCGCCAGACGGAAAATCGTTTCGCCGCCGATATCGAAGGCGACCTTACTCATGCCGACGTTACTGGAGTTGATCAGGATGCCAGTCAGGTCGAGCACCGGACCTTCGCTCTTGGAGACGTCCTTGATGGTGTATTTACCAATCTGCAAGGTGCCCGGATAAACCTCGACGGTATCGGTCGGCTTCCAGCGCCCGGTTTCAATCGCGGCGCTCATGGAAATCGCTTTCATGGTCGAACCCGGTTCGAACACGTCGATCATCGCGCGGTTACGCATCATCGCCGGTTGCAGGTTGCGACGGTTGTTCGGGTTGTAGGTCGGCTGGTTGACCATGGCGAGGATCTCGCCGCTCTTCACGTCCATGATCACCAGGCTGCCGGCCTTGGCGCCGTTCTCGATGATCGCGTTACGCAGTTCACGGTTGGCCAGGTATTGCAGACGCAGATCAATGGACAACGCCAAGGGCTTTCCGGCCTTGGCGTTTTTGGTGACCTGAACATCCTTGATAAGTCGGCCACGCCGATCCTTGATCACCTGTCGCTTGCCGGGGACCCCAGCCAGCCATTCGTCGTAGGCCAGCTCGACGCCTTCACGACCGTGGTCATCGATGTCGGTAAAACCGACCATATGGGCAGTGACTTCACCGGCCGGGTAGAAACGACGAAATTCTTCGATGCCATAAACGCCCGGCACTTTCAGATCGAGCACGGACTGGCCCTGCTCGGGGGTCAGCCCGCGCACCAGGTAAATGAATTCTTTGTTGGCCTGGGCTTCAAGACGTTCGGCCAGGGCTTTCGGGTCCTGCCCCAGGGCAGCCGCCAATGCAGGCCACTTCTCTTTGGCCGTTTGCATTTCCTTGGCATTGGCCCAAAGAGTGGTGACTGGGGTACTCACAGCCAAAGGCTCGCCGTTACGGTCGGTGATCAGACCACGGTGAGCCGGAATCGGAATATGACGGACACTGCGCGCATCGCCCTGACCTTTAAGAAAGGCACGGTCGACGACCTGCAGATCGATAATGCGCCAGGCAATCGCAACGACCATGACGCCGAGCAAACCCAGCACCAGGCGGAACCGCCATGGAAAGAGTGCGCCCTCGAGTTTCATCATGGCGCCACCATCTGCACTTCAGCGGCGCCAGGAATGCGCGATCTTCAGTTGCTCGGTCGCCAGGACTTCGATACGGCTGTGGGCAGTCCAGGTGCTCTGTTCGAGAATCAAACGGCCCCATTCCGCTTGCGCCTTGTCGCGCACGCTCAGCTCGTTGTACAACGAGTTCAACAGTTGACGGTTCCAGTGGGCGCTGTAGGAAACGCCGATGGCCGACACGAGCACGCCAATAAACAGCAGCAGCATGAAAAAGCTTCCGCCGGGAAGTGGCTTGGCGAAAAGCTTGCTCACCGCAGCTTCTCCGCGACGCGCATGACGGCGCTACGGGAGCGTGGGTTGGCTTTGAGTTCGGCCTCGGAGGCGGACTGCGCTTTGCCATGGATTTTGATAATGGGTTCGAAGGCGACGTGACGGACCGGCAGGTTGCGCGGCAGGTTGTCGGCTTCGCCTTTCACCAGTTTGCGCATGAACAGTTTGACGATACGGTCTTCCAGCGAGTGGAAGCTGATGACGACCAGACGGCCGCCGACTTCCAGGCATTCCAGCGCGGCTTCGAGGCCGGCTTCCAGATCACCCAGTTCGTTGTTGACGTGAATACGCAAGCCCTGGAACGCACGGGTCGCCGGGTTTTTGCCCTTTTCCCATGCAGGGTTGGCGACTTTCAGGACTTCAGCCAGATCGGCAGTGCGCTCGAACGGCTTGATGTCGCGACGCTCGGCCACGGCACGGGCCATGCGGCCGGAGAAACGTTCTTCGCCGTATTGCTTGAACACCCGGGCGATTTCTTCCACGGGGGCGGTGTTGACGAATTCGGCGGCGCTGATCCCGCGGGAAGGATCCATGCGCATGTCCAGCGGGCCATCATTGAGGAAACTGAAGCCGCGCTCAGGGTCGTCGAGCTGCGGCGAGGACACGCCGAGGTCGAGCAAAACGCCGCTGACCTTGCCAGCCAGACCCCGTTCGGCGACTTCCGAACCGAGCTCGGCGAAGCTGCGCTGCACAACGACAAAGCGGCCGTCTTCGGCCGCTAGCGTTTGCCCGGTGGCAATCGCTTGAGGATCCTTGTCGAATCCAAGTACCCGACCATCGGGGCCGAGCTGGCTGAGGATCAATCGACTGTGTCCGCCACGCCCGAACGTACCGTCCAGATAGCAGCCATCAGGACGTACGGCGAGAGCCTCCACGGCTTCGTCAAGCAGTACGGTGATGTGGTTAAAGCCGCTATCAATAGTCACAGGATCAAATCACGCAGTTCATCAGGCAGGGCGCCCGGTTGTTGAATGGCAGCCAGGTCAGCGGCAGAAACCGCATCCCAGGCATCCTCGTCCCACAATTGGAACTTGTTCAGTTGGCCTACCAACATCGCGCGCTTATCCAACTTGGCATATTCACGAAGACGCGGCGGAACCAGAAAACGACCACTGCCATCGAGCTCGAGGTCGACGGCATTACCGATCAGTAAACGTTGCAGGCGGCGGCTCTCTTCGCTAAACGAAGGGAGTGTGCGCAGTTTGGTTTCAATAATTTCCCACTCATCGAGGGGGTAAACACACAAACACGGATCAACGGCATCAATTGTGACGATTAACTGCCCGGAACTACGCGAAACGAGCTCGTCACGGTACCGGCTCGGCATAGCGAGACGGCCCTTTGCGTCGAGACTGATAGCGTTAGCTCCGCGAAACACGACAGCGTTTCTCCAAATATTAGCGTTTTGAGTTCAAAAAACCCACTTCATGCCACTTTCCGCCACTTGTGCACACTATAGGAATGCGGCCACCGCACCGTCAAGGCGCGGATTAAAGGAAAACCCTTACAGAACTGAGATTTAGGAGCGTATTAGGAGGGGTAAGGAGAATCAGACGTGTCATCCAGCTCAATAACTTGAACCAGCACTGATGGCTGCGCTCGAAAGTTAAAGTAATTTATTAAGAGTAAGATTTTTTCGGTATTACGAAAGTGCTTCTGCGACGATTGTGTAAGGAGGGAAATTGCCATCACCAGCGCCCTGCTCAATGATTTAAGCAGAGGGTAGAAAAAAGGTGGAGAGTCGATCTGTAAGCCGGGTTCTGTCTTGAACAGTCATTCGTCTACGATGGCCATCACTGGACATCTTTAGCAACCTACCCGGTCCCAGCGCGGGCCACGCCTTGGGACCCTATTTGGTCTTGCTCCAAGTGGGGTTTACCTAGCCACGAACTGTTGCCAGTCGCGCGGTGCGCTCTTACCGCACCTTTTCACCCTTACCGGCGCCGAAGCGCTTAGGCGGTTATTTTCTGTGGCACTTTCCGTAGGCTCACGCCTCCCAGGCATTACCTGGCACTTCGCCCTATGGAGCCCGGACTTTCCTCCCCCCCCTAATTCTCATAGAGGGCAGCGACTGTCCGATCGACTCTCCGCTGCGAAGATTAACGGCAGAGCGGCCGAAGGACAAGCGCTAAACGCCTTGGGCTGCGCCTGTACGTCGGTTTTCACTCGCCCTTCTGTTTATCCAGCGCGACCTGATAAAGCACATTCTTGCGCTCGCCGGTAATTTGCGCCGCCAACGCTGCGGCTCGCTTGAGCGGCATTTCTTCAAGCAACAGATTCAGAATGCGCATCGCTTCACTGCTGACGGCGTCCTCGGTCTCGGGGGCAGACCAACCCGCCACCAACACCACGCATTCACCGCGCTGCTGATTGCTGTCTGACTCGACGAACTCGCGCAACTCGGCCAGTGGCAAGCCTTTAAGGGTTTCAAAGGTTTTAGTGATTTCACGGGCCAGCAAAGCCGGGCGCTCCCCACCGAACACCAGCTCCATGTCTTGCAGACATTCAAGGATGCGGTGTGGCGCCTCATAAAAAATCAGCGTGCGCGGTTCTTCCTTTACCAACTCAAGACGGGCGCGCCGACCGACAGCCTTGGCCGGCAGGAAGCCTTCGAAGATGAAACGGTCCGACGGCAACCCCGCCGCCGACAACGCCGCGATCAATGCGCAGGCACCCGGAACCGGCACCACATTGATACCCGCAGCACGAGCCTGACGCACGAGGTGATAACCCGGATCGGAAATCAACGGCGTGCCGGCATCGGAAATCAGCGCCACATCGTCACCGGCGAGCAAGCGAGTGATAAAGCGGCTACCTTCATCCCGCTCATTGTGTTCATGACAGGCTGCCAGCGGTGTAGGAATACCGAAATGTTGCATCAATCGCTGAGAGTGACGGGTATCTTCGGCAGCGATCAAGGCGACCTCTCGCAGGATTTTCAGCGCACGCGCACTGATATCGTCCAGGTTGCCGATGGGCGTCGCCACCACATAAAGCGAGCCAGCAGCGGAATTCAAAGCACCTGGAGCAGTCAAAGCGCACACCTCATGATCGGTAAAAGCCGCCATTGTAGCGCGTCACGACGTTCGCGATCGCGCAAGCAACCCACGGTTTTGCGCCCTTTTGTGCAGTGCCGCAACATTTGCACGAGCTAAATTGATCGATTCACACCAGTAACATCGCGCCCCGGCCAGTGCTTGGGTACAATTCCACGCTAATTTGATCGAGTATCAGGAACACTACATGATCGCTTGCCTGCGGCTGTTCACTGCCCTCTGCCTCGCTGCCTTGCTGGCGGCTTGCGCCAGCTCGCCCTCCTCCAGCCTTGGCGAACTTCCACGCACCCCGGACGCCAGTATCGAGCAGTTGCTCGCACAGGCCGCTCAAAGCAAAGACCCGGAAAAAGCCTCCCTGTTGCGCCTGAGCGCGGCAGACCTGGCCTATCGTCAAGGGAATGCCGGCCAGTCCGCGCAAATCCTGCAACAAGTCCCCGTCGAAACACTCAAGCCTGGCCAACAGGTTTTCGCCAGCACCCTGGCGGCTGAACTGGCCATGGTTCGCAATCAGCCCAAAGCGGCGCTGACTGCCTTGAGTCATCCGAGCCTGCAACGCCTGAGCGAACTGCCGGTCGAGCAACAGGTTCGCACCGGCACCGTCCATGCCCGCGCCCTTGAAGCCGATGGCCAGACGCTGGCTGCCGCACGGGAACGCATCTTTATTGCGCCAATGCTCGAAGGTGAAGCGGCAAGCAAAAACCACGAAGCGATCTGGACCCTGATCGCCTCGCTGCCGACCGATCAATTGCAGCCGAGCGCCACCGACGACCTCGGCGGCTGGATGGGCCTGGCGCTGGCGGTGAAAACTGCCGGCACCCTGGAACAGCAGCAAGCCGCGATCGACAACTGGCGCGCACAGAACCCAAAGCACCCGGCCGCCATTCAATTGCCGTTGCCACTGACCAAGCTCAAGGACCTGGCCAGCCAGCCCCTGAGCAAAATCGCCCTGCTGTTGCCACAAGACGGCCCGCTGGCGTCGGTCGGCAAAGCACTGCGCGAAGGTTTCATGGCTGCTCACTACCAGGCCCAACAAGCCGGGCAGAAGCCGCCAGCCATCGAGTTCTATGACAGCTCGAAACTCACTTCGATGGACGAGTTCTACCGCAAGGCTCAGGCCGATGGCGTGCAACTGGTCGTAGGCCCGCTGGAGAAACCGCTGGTCAAACAGCTCAGCGCTCGCCCGCAACTGCCGATCACCACCCTGGCGCTGAATTACAGCGAAGGCGAACAGGGCCCAGCCCAACTGTTCCAGTTTGGTCTGGCTGCTGAAGACGAAGCTCGTGAAGTCTCGCGTCGCGCTCGCGCCGATGGCCTGCATCGCGCAGCCATCATGGTGCCGAAAGGCGAATGGGGCGATCGCGTGCTGAGAGCGTTCAGCCAGGATTGGCAGGCTAACGGTGGCAGCATCGTCGCTACCGAACGTGTCGACCAACCGGTTCAACTGGCCCAGCAGATTGCCGACATGTTCCAGCTGCGTCAGAGCGAAGGTCGTGCCAAGAGCCTGCAAAGCACCGTTGGCGGGCAGGTAGCTGCCCAGCCTTCGCGTCGCCAGGACATCGAGTTCATCTTCCTGGCTGCAACGCCTCAGCAAGCCCAGCAGATCAAGCCAACCCTGAACTTCCAGTACGCCGGCGACGTGCCGGTTTACGCCACCTCCCACGTGTTCAGCGCCAGCGGTGATGTGAATCAGTACAACGACATGAACGGCATCCGCTTCTGCGAAACCCCATGGTTGCTGGAGGCCAACGACCCACTGCGCAAACAAGTGACCGCACAATGGCCACAAGCTGCTGGCAGCCTGGGTCGTCTGTACGCGATGGGCGTTGACGCCTATCGCCTGGCACCACGCCTGGGTCAACTCAAGGCTCTGCCGGACAGCCGCATCGAAGGTCAATCGGGCAGCCTGGGCATGACCGCTAACCAACGAGTTGTGCGTCAGTTGCCGTGGGCACAGTTCGTGAGTGGTCAGGTTCAACGCCTGCCGGACACCGCACGCTGATGCCCGACAGGTCACGCCAGCAAAGCGGTAAAGATGCCGAGCGCCATGCGCTCGAGCATCTTCAACAACAGGGTCTGCGCCTGCTGGCGCAGAACTGGTTGTGTAAACGCGGTGAGCTTGATCTGGTCATGCTTGATGGCGATACAGTAGTATTCGTTGAAGTCCGCTACAGAAAAAACACTCAATGGGGTGGCGCGCTCGATAGCATTGATGAGCGCAAACGGCAGAAGCTGATATTTGCCGCGCAGTATTTTCTTCAGCGCGAGTCGCGCTGGGCCAATTCCCCTTGCCGTTTCGACGTGGTTGCCATCGACAGCAACCTCGATCAGTTGAATTGGTTGCAAAATGCCTTCGACAGCTGATCGCGAGCACCTCGAGCCGGACACTTTCACCCAACACTTTTGCTCTTTGCTTTGCGGGCTGCACATTCATGTGCCGAGTAGCCGCGCTAATTAAGGTCACACAGATGGACATGCAATCCCGAATTCGCCAGCTTTTTCAGGCCAGTATCGATACCAAGCAAATGGCGATGGACGTACTTGCACCGCACATCGAGCAAGCCAGCCAGGTGATGGTCAACGCCCTGCTCAACGAAGGCAAAATGCTGTCCTGCGGCAACGGCGGCTCTGCCGGTGATGCCCAGCACTTCTCGTCCGAGCTGCTCAACCGTTTCGAGCGCGAGCGTCCGAGCCTGCCAGCCATCGCGCTGACCACCGACAGCTCGACGATCACCTCGATCGCCAACGACTACAGCTACAACGAAATCTTCTCCAAACAGATCCGCGCCCTCGGCCAGCCGGGGGACGTATTGCTGGCGATTTCCACCAGCGGCAACTCGGCAAACATTATTCAAGCGATCCAGGCCGCACATGACCGCGAAATGATTGTCGTAGCATTGACCGGTCGCGATGGCGGCGGCATGGCGTCGCTGCTATTGCCTGAGGACGTCGAGATTCGCGTACCGGCCAACGTCACCGCACGTATTCAGGAAGTCCACCTGCTGGCGATCCATTGCCTTTGCGATTTGATCGACAGCCAACTGTTCGGGAGTGAAGAATGACCCCTAATCGCCTAGGCCTTCTGGCCTTGACCCTGTGCCTCGGCATCAGCGGCTGCACCTCGGTGGTAAACGCCAGCCGTGAAGCACCGATTGAAGATGACCGCGGCACCCGCACCTTCGGCAGCAAGATCGACGACTCTCTGATCGACACCAAGGTTGGCGTGAACATCGCCAAGGCCGATCCAGCGCTGGATAACGACTCGCACATCGTCGTCACCAGCTTCAATGGCGTCGTTCTGCTTGCCGGGCAAACCCCGCGCGCAGACCTCAAGGCCAAAGCCGAACAGGCCGCTGCAGCTGTTCAGCGGGTGAAGACAGTCCACAACGAACTGCAAGTCCTGCCACCTTCCGGCTTCCTTGCCCGGCAGAACGACACCTGGCTGACCTCCAAGATCAAGACCCAGATGCTCACCGACCCGAACATTCCGGGCTCGCGCATCAAGGTTGTCACCGAGAACGGCATCGTCTACCTGCTGGGTCTGCTGACCAAACAGGAAGCTGCCCAAGCGACCAACCTGGTGCAAGGCGTTTCCGGTGTGCAGAAGATTGTGAAGTTGTTTGAGTACATTGACTGATCCTGCAGGAGCACTGCTTGCGATGGTGTCCTTGAGACCGCCATCGCGAGCAGGCTCACTCCTACAGTAATAAAAAAGGCGATCCTTTCGGATCGCCTTTTTTATTACTTCACCACCTTCAAACTCGGTCGACCGCTGGGACGCGGCGGCTCGCTGTCGGGTGGCGGAATATCGTCATCCGGCTCGATCTCTTCCTCGTCTTCCATAGGCGATTCCAGATCGAACACCATGCCCTGACCGTTCTCCCGGGCGTAAATGCCCAGGATCGACGCGATAGGCACGTACAGGGTGTGCGGTACGCCACCGAAGCGCCCTTCGAAGCTGACCGCTTCGTTGTCCATGTGCAGATGACGCACGGCTGCCGGCGATACGTTCAGGACAATCTGTCCGTCACTGGCAAAACCCTGAGGCACCTGCACCGACGGATACTCGGAATTGACCAGCATGTGCGGGGTGCAATCGTTGTCCACAATCCACTCGTAGAGCGCGCGGACCAGATAAGGTCGACTGGAGTTCATAGCGGCTCCTTAAGCCTTAGCGCATATCGCGTTCGACACCAGACAGACTCGCCTGGAAAGCCTCACGCGCAAACGAGCGCTCCATGTAATCAAGCAGCGGCTTGGCAGGCCGCGGCAGTTCTATACCCAGGATCGGCAATCGCCAGAGTATTGGTAGTAGGCAGCAATCCACCAGGCTTTGTTCCTCACTGAGGAAAAACGGCTTGTCGGCGAACAACGGCGACACACCAGTCAGGCTTTCGCGCAGCTCTTTACGAGCCACAACACGGGCTGCTTCCTTGGTCTTCGAATCCAGGATCAGATCCACCAGACCACACCAGTCACGCTGAATACGATGAATCAGCAGACGGCTGTTGGCACGCGCCACTGGATAAACCGGCAGCAAAGGCGGGTGCGGGTAACGCTCATCCAGATATTCCATCACCACGGTCGACTCCCACAACGCCAGGTCACGATCGACCAGGGTGGGCAAGCTGCCGTAAGGGTTCACTTCAATCAGTTTAGGCGGCTGGCGACCAGCTTCCACGTAAATGATCTCGGCGCTGACACCCTTCTCTGCAAGTACGATACGCACTCGGTGGGAATAGTGGTCGGCGGGGTCGGAGTAACAGGCCAACCGATTGGTCACGCCCATGGCGGTCCTCCTCGCTTGTTGAAATTATCGGAAACGGAAAAACGCGCGCGCCCAGAGGGCGCCTCTCGTAACGCCTGGATCACCAGGCTCGTTACACCTTCAGAGACGCCCTTGGGCGCGCGCGATTGACAGCAATTTTACAGCAATATCAATGGACGTCTTTCCAGTATTCACGCTTGAGCAAGTATGCGAATACGAAGAAGAACGCCAGGTACAGCAACACATAGGTACCGATGCGCTGATGCTGCAGCTTCACCGGGTTGGCCGAGTAGGCCAGGAAGGTCACCAGATTCTTGACCTTCTCGTCGAACTGCTCTTCGTTCAGCGTGCCGGTTTTCGGCAGTATGGTCAGCTGGTCGCAGGCTTCATGCGTCAAAGCCGTGCCGGTCAGCGGATCGTATTGCTTCTTGCCGTCTTCGACGATTTGAACTTGTTTACAGCCTACCACCTGACGACCCTGCAGGCCGACCAGAACGTTAGGCATCCCGACGTTCGGGAACACCTTGTTGTTCACGCCCCAAGGGCGCGATGGGTCTTCGTAGAAAGATTTCAGGTAACCGTAGAGCCAGTCAGTGCCACGAACGCGAGCGACCAGGGTCAGGTCGGGCGGAGCCGCACCGAACCAGGTCTTGGCGTCAGCCGGCTGCATGCCGATGCTCATGTGGTCGCCGATCTTGGCGCCGGTGAACACCAGCTTCGAGAGCATCAGGTCGTGCGGAATGCCCAAGTCATCGGCGACACGCTCGTAACGCTGGAACTTGGCGCTGTGACAGCCCATGCAGTAGTTGGCGAATGTACGTGCGCCATCCTGCATGGCAGCCTTGTCGGAAACGTCGATATCGACCTTTTCCAGCTCAGGACCACCGTGTTCGGCCGCGAAGGACAGCACAGGCAAAGCAGCAAGAATCAGTACAGCAAATAGCTTTTTCATCAGCCAGTCACCCTTTCCGGAACCGGTTTGGTCTTCTCGAGCCTGGTGTAGAACGGCATCAGAATGAAGTAGGCGAAGTACAGGAAGGTACATACCTGCGACAGCAACGTCCGCTCAGGGGTTGGGGCCAGTACGCCCAGCACGCCCAGGATCACGAACGAGATGCAGAACACCCAGAGCCAGATCTTGCTCAGCCAGCCTTTGTAGCGCATCGACTTGACCGGGCTACGATCGAGCCATGGCAGGACGAACAGCACAGCGATGGCCGCGCCCATGGCGATAACGCCCAGGAGCTTGTCCGGAATCGCCCGCAGAATCGCGTAGAACGGGGTGAAGTACCAGACCGGAGCAATGTGCTCTGGCGTCTTGAAGGCGTTCGCCACTTCAAAGTTCGGCTTCTCGAGGAAATAACCACCCATTTCCGGGAAGAAGAACACGATCGAACAGAAGATGAACAGGAACACCACCACGCCGACGATATCTTTCACGGTGTAGTACGGGTGGAAGGCAATGCCGTCCAGCGGTACGCCGTTTTCGTCTTTGAATTTCTTGATGTCCACGCCGTCCGGGTTGTTCGAACCGACTTCGTGCAGCGCCAGAACGTGCAGCACCACCAGACCGAGGATCACGATCGGCAAGGCCACAACGTGCAGGGCGAAGAAGCGGTTCAGGGTGATACCGGAAATCAGGTAGTCACCACGGATCCACTGAGTCAGGTCGTTGCCGATGACCGGGATCGCACCGAACAGCGAGATGATCACCTGGGCACCCCAGTAGGACATCTGACCCCACGGCAGCAGGTAACCCATGAAGGCTTCAGCCATCAGCGCCAGATAGATCAGCATGCCGAAGACCCACACCAGCTCACGCGGCTTCTGGTACGAACCGTAGAGCAAGCCACGGAACATGTGCAGATAGACCACGATGAAGAACGCCGAAGCGCCAGTGGAGTGGAGCAGACGCAGGATCGAGCCGTACTCGACGTCGCGCATGATGTATTCGACAGAAGCAAACGCTTCTTCCGCCGACGGGGTGTAGCTCATGGTCAGCCAGACACCGGTAACGATCTGGTTGACCAGAACGAGCAGTGCCAGGGAGCCAAAGAAGTAGAAGAAGTTAAAGTTCTTCGGGGCGTAGTACTTGCTGAGATGGTCTTCCCACATTTTCGTCGCGGGGAAGCGCGCATCAACCCAATCCATGAACTTGCTCATCACGCTTTCTCCGTATCGACGCCAATGACAATGATGTCATCGGTCTCATAGGAATGCGGGGGAACTGGCAGGTTCAAAGGCGCAGGTTGCGACTTGTAGACGCGGCCAGCCAGATCGTAGTGGGAACCGTGGCAAGGGCAGAAATAACCACCTACCCAGTCCTTGCCCAGATCCGCAGGTGCCACTTCTGGACGGAAGGTCGGCGAGCAACCCAGGTGCGTGCAGATACCGATCAGCAGCAGAACCTCTGGCTTGATCGAACGCGTTTCTGGATCAACGTAGGTCGGTTGTGTCGAGTTCTTGGAGGTCGGGTCAGACAGCTGGCCCTCGATCTTTTTCAGATTCCCCAGGATTTCCGCGGTTCGGCGGACAATGAACACCGGCTGACCGCGCCACTCAGCAATCATCTGCTGTCCTGGCTCGATTTTGCTGACATTCACCTTCACCGGTGCACCTGCGGCTTTCGCCTTGGCACTGGGAAACCATGACCCCACGAACGGGACCGCAGCCCCCACCGCTCCTGCAGCACCCACCACGGATGTGGCTGCTACCAAGAAGCGACGCCGGCCTGCATTCACGCCGTCATTGCTCATTCAGTCCTCTCCCATCAGCTTTGTGGCCTGTTAAATCAGGCGTCTACTAAGTAAAAATCTGAACTTATAAAAATTTTGCCGAATGGTAATGAAAAGCCCCAATTCTGACAAGGTAATTACCGAGGGGCTCCACTGCCAAGCCTTGCAGTATAGGGCTTCTACGGCTGTGGCAAGTTGTCACAGAGCAATTCTTTAATAAATCGCGCCCATAAAAAAACGCCCAGCTTCGCGAGGAAACTGGGCGTTCTTCTTGAACGTAAAAGCGAATTAACGCTTCGAGTACTGCGGACGCTTACGCGCTTTACGCAGACCAACTTTCTTACGCTCAACTTCACGTGCATCGCGAGTAACGAAGCCAGCTTTGCGCAGAGCGCCACGCAGGGTTTCGTCGTACTGCATCAGTGCGCGAGTGATACCGTGGCGGATTGCGCCAGCTTGACCACTTACACCACCACCGATCACGGTGACGTAGATGTCGAATTTCTCGACAGTCTCAGTCAGTTCCAGCGGC
The DNA here is from genome assembly GCF_050435365.1 of Pseudomonas sp. BT76 TE3572. Lineage (NCBI taxonomy): Bacteria > Pseudomonadati > Pseudomonadota > Gammaproteobacteria > Pseudomonadales > Pseudomonadaceae > Pseudomonas > Pseudomonas sp. BT76 TE3572. Next base: position 5,627,144 of record NZ_JBNDKE010000001.1, on the reverse strand, counting down.
TGACGAACTACCATGCGGGCAGTTTCGCGGCCGAAGAAATTTTCCAGGGTGCGGTTGTTGATGGAGATGTTACCAGTACCCGGACGCAGGAAAACGCGTGCGGTTGCGGTCTTGCGACGGCCAGTGCCGTAATTTTGAGTCGCCGACATAATGAACTATTCCGTTAAAACTTCAGTTCTTGGGGCTGCTGAGCAGTATGAGGGTGTACAGCGCCCGCATAGACTTTCAGCTTACGATACATGTCGCGACCCAGCGGGTTCTTAGGCAGCATGCCTTTGACCGCGGTCTCGATCACGCGCTCAGGGGCTTTAGCGATCAGCTTTTCAAAGTTGATCGACTTGATGCCGCCCGGGAAACCGGAGTGGGAGTAGTAGATTTTGTCGGTGGTTTTAGCACCGGTTACACGAATCTGCTCGGCATTGATAACGACGATGTAATCGCCGGTGTCAACGTGAGGAGTGTACTCAGCTTTATGCTTGCCACGCAGACGGCTCGCGATTTCGGTGGCCAGACGACCCAGGGTCTGACCTGCAGCGTCGACGACAAACCAGTCGCGCTGTACTGTTTCCGGTTTAGCAGTAAAAGTTTTCATTCTTTATAGCCTCAGGGGCCGCCCTGTAAATTAGACGGCGGATCTTACTGAATAGTGCGTACTTTGACAAGTCAAAGGCAGCCGGATACAGACGCTTTCGGGGGCTCGGGTCGGCGCGTCCGTTCAACGGCAAGATTCTTCGGCGGCGGCGCATCACTTCCACTGCAGAAAGAGGTGCGCAATTATGCAGATTGCGAAAAATAATTCAACCTGCTTTTATGATTGTTTTGCCCAAGGAGCACCCGATGGACTATCGACAGCTAGGCCGAACCAATCTGAACGTGAGTGCCATCTGCCTCGGAACCATGACCTGGGGCGAGCAAAACAGCGAGGCTGAAGCCTTCGCCCAGATTGAGCGGGCCAAGAGTGCCGGGATCAATTTCATCGATACCGCCGAGATGTACCCGGTGCCGCCCAAGGCCGAAACCTACGCCACCACCGAGCGCTACATCGGCAATTACTTCAAAAGCCGCGGTGATCGTGCCGACTGGATCCTGGCCAGCAAGATCGCCGGCCCCGGCAACACCATCGACTACATCCGCGACAAAAAACTGCGGCACAACCGCCAGCACATCACCGAAGCCGTGGACGCCAGCCTCAAGCGCTTGCAGACCGACTACATCGACCTCTACCAGTTGCATTGGCCGGAGCGCAGCACCAATTTCTTCGGTCAGCTCGGCTACAAACACATAACTGAGGCCAACCTCACGCCACTGGAAGACACCCTCGAAGCGCTGGACGAACAGGTCAAGGCCGGCAAGATCCGCCACATTGGCCTGTCCAATGAAACACCATGGGGCACCATGCGCTTCCTCGCCCTGGCGGAAGCCCGTGGCTGGCCGCGCGCGGTGTCGATCCAGAACCCGTACAACCTGCTCAATCGCAGCTTCGAAGTCGGCCTGGCGGAAATCGCCATCCGTGAACAATGCGGCCTGCTCGCCTATTCGCCGCTGGCGTTCGGTTTCCTGTCGGGCAAGTACGAAGGTGGCGCGCGTCCGCCTAAAGGCCGCCTGAGCCTCTACAGCCGCTTCAGCCGCTATTTCAACCCGCAGTCGGAAGCCGCGTGCAGCCGTTATGTGGCACTGGCGCGTGAACACGACCTGGACCCGGCGCAAATGGCGTTGGCGTTTGTCACTCAGCAGCCATTTGTGACCAGCAACATCATTGGCGCGACGACCATGGAGCAGCTTGAAAGCAATTTAGCGAGCTTCGAGTTGAAGCTGTCGGATGAAGTGCTGGAAGGAATCGAGGCGATTCACAAGGATCACCCGAACCCGGCTCCTTGATTGACTCATAGACCCATTCGCGAGCAGGCTCGCTCCCACAGGTTTTGCGCAATCCCTGTGGGAGTGAGCCTGTTCGCGATGGCGGCCTAACAGTCACCGCAAGGTCAAAGCGACCGCGCAATAATCTCCTTCATGATTTCATTGGTCCCCGCATAAATCCGCTGCACCCGCGCATCCGCCCACGCCCGGGCGATCGGGTATTCCCACATGAAACCGTAGCCGCCATGCAACTGCACGCACTCGTCGAGTACCTTGCATTGCAGGTCGGTGCCCCAATACTTGGCCATCGCCGCGGTCGGCACGTCGAGCTTGCCTTGCAGGTGCAGTTCCAGACAGCGATCGACAAAGACCCGACCGATCTGAATTTCGGTCGCCATCTCCGCCAGTTTGAAGCGGGTGTTCTGGAAGTCGGCGATCGCGTTGCCGAATGCCTTGCGCTCGCGGGTGTAATCCAGCGTCCATTGCAACGCAGTTTCAGCCGAAGCCAGCCCGCCGATAGCAACGGTAAGACGCTCTTGAGGCAATTCCTGCATCAGGTACGCAAAGCCCATCCCGGCCTGCCCCAACAGGTTTTCCTTGGGCACCCGAACGTCCTGGAAGAACAGTTCCGAAGTGTCCTGAGCCTTCATGCCGACTTTTTCCAGACGCTTGCCCTTGGCGAAGCCTGGGGTGTCGGCCTCCACCAGAAACAGGCTGGTGCCTTTCGCGCCGGCCTTCGGATCGGTCTTGGCCACGACAATCACCAGGTCCGCCAAATAGCCGTTGGTAATGAATGTCTTCGAACCGTTGATCACATACTCGTCGCCATCGAGCACCGCCGTGGTTTTCACCCCTTGCAGGTCGGAACCAGCACCCGGCTCGGTCATGGCAATCGCCGTAACCATCTCGCCGGACACCAGCTTCGGCAGGTATTTGTGTTTCAGCGCTTCACTGCCGTAATGCAGGATGTACGGCGCGACGATGTCCGAATGCAGGGAAAAACCGATACCGGTCAGACCGAGACGACCGATCTCTTCGATCACCACCGCGCTGTAGAGAAAGTCCGCCCCCAGGCCGCCGTACTCTTCCGGCAGATGCGAACAGAGCATCCCCGCCTCCCCTGCCTTGTTCCAGAGTTTGCGGTCGATATAGCCTTGTTTTTCCCACTGACCATGGAACGGCACGGCCTCTTTTTCGAGGAACGTTCGCACGCTGTCGCGAAAAAGTTCGTGCTCGGAACTGAACAAGGTTCTGGGGATCATGCGGCACCTGTCGTTGTTGTTAGCCGGAATTGACCTTCAGAGACTATGCCTCGCATCCGATACAGGACACTGGACACACCCGACAAAAAATAAGACGATCCAGCCGTCTGGTGACCACTTTCCCCTATAAGAATAAAGTTGAATTATGTCTAACCAAGTCTCCACGCCCCTGAGGCGCGTCAGCATCCTGGCTATCGACCGGGTTTTCGCTTCCACCCTCATGCAAGCCAAAGATTTCTTCCACCTGGCCAGCCTGCGTTATGGCAAACAACTGGGCCAAGGCCTGACTCCGGCGTTCGAAACCCGCCTGGTCAGCCCCGACGGCAAACCGGTGAACAGCTTCAGCGACGTGATCATGCCGGTGGACGGCGGCCTGGAAAACGCCGACATCATTGTCCTTCCAGCCTTCTGGGACGATTTCGACACCCTTTGCCAACGTTATCCACAGGTCCTGCCCTGGCTGCGTCAGCAACATGCTCGCGGCGCGGTGCTCTGCGGCGAAGCCACCGGGGTGTTCTGGCTGGCCGAGGCCGGGCTGCTCGATGGCAAGGAAGCGACCACTTACTGGCGCTTCTTCAATGCGTTTGCCGAACGCTTCCCACGGGTGCAGCTCAATCAGGACAAACACCTGACCGATGCCGACAACCTGTATTGCGCGGGCGGCACCACATCGGCCTGCGACCTTTACATTTATCTGATCGAACGCTTCTGCGGCGCCAACGTATCTCAGGCCGTGGCGCGGGACATTCTTTATGAAGTGCAGCGCAGCTACTCGCCGGGCCGAATCGGTTTCGGCGGTCAGAAGCTGCACCAGGATGTGATCATCCTGCAGATCCAGCACTGGCTCGAAGAACACTTCGCCGACAAATTCCGCTTCGAAGACGTGGCTCGCGAACACGGCATGAGCATCCGTAATTTCATGCGACGCTTCCAGACCGCCACCGGCGACAAGCCGCTGCATTACTTGCAACGCCTGCGCATCGAGACGGCCAAGGGCCTGCTGTCCGGCAGCCGCAAGAGCATCAAGACCATCAGTTATGAAGTCGGTTACGACGATGCGAGTTTCTTCGCTCGGCTGTTCCGCCAGCACACTGAAATGTCGCCGAACCAGTATCGACAGCAGTTCCAGCAAGCGGCGTAGTTCTCTATCCACACACAAAACCCATGTAGGAGTGAGCCTGCTCGCGATAGCGGTGTGTCAGCCACATCAATGCTGTATGGACGGACGCTATCGCGAGCAGGCTCACTCCTAAAGGGTTTGCGGTGAATTCTGGATATAAAAAAGGGCCTGCAAATGCAGGCCCTTTTTCATTTCCGAAATATCCTACGGCTTGTGCGCCCGGGACAGGAATTCGTGGGACTGCATTTCCAGCAAACGGCTAAGGGTGCGCTGGAACTCGAAGTTCAGGCGACCGCCAGTGTAGAGGTCTTTGAGCTCGACTTCAGCTGAAATGATCAGCTTCACGTTGCGGTCGTAGAACTCGTCGACCATGTTGATAAAGCGTCGGGCGATGTCGTCGGTGGTGACGCTCATCTGCTCGACACCGCTGAGCAACACGGCGTGGAAGATCTTGCCCAGCTCGATGTAATCGTTCTGGCTGCGCGGGCCATCGCAGAGTTCGCGGAAGTCGAACCAGGCCACGTCATCGCAGGTGCGCAAGGCACGGATTTCGCGGTTCTCGATCATCAGCACGTCGTTTTCGATGGCTGCCGTGCATTCCGGCGTCAGGGCGCGGAAGCTCTTGCGCAGGCTTTCGTGGGACGCGTCATCCAGCGGAAAGTGGAACAGCTCCGCTTGCTCAAGGTGACGCAGACGATAATCGACGCCGCTGTCGACGTTGACGATCTCGGTGTTCTGCTTGATCAGCGCAATGGCCGGCAGGAAGCGCGCACGTTGCAGGCCGTCCTTGTACAGACCGTCCGGCACGATGTTCGAAGTCGCGACCAGGGTCACGCCGTTCTTGAACAGCTCTTCCATCAGCGTGCCGAGGATCATCGCGTCGGTGATGTCGGACACGAAGAACTCATCGAAACAAATCACCCGGGCTTCGTCGGAGAAGCGCTTGGCGATGATGGTCAGCGGGTTTTTCTCGCCGCCGAGAGTCTTCATCTCTTCGTGCACGCGCTTCATGAAGCGGTGGAAGTGAGTGCGGACCTTTTCCTTGAACGGCAGCGCTTCGAAGAAGGTGTCGACCAGATAGGTCTTGCCACGGCCGACGCCGCCCCAGAAGTACAGACCCTTGACCGGTGCCGCGTCTTTCTTGCCAAACAGTTTGCCGAACAGACCCGGTTTGCTGTGCGAGGCCGCGACCAGATCGTCGTACAGGCGCTGCAAGTGGCGCACCGCAGTTTCCTGCGCGGCGTCATGGAAGAATTCCGGGCGTTTCAGATCAGCTTGATATCGTTCTAGGGGCGTCATAATTCGTTAGCAAGGCAACAAAAACGGGCCGACACTGTAGCGACGGCCCGTGGGAATGGCAATCGGCCCTTGGTCGGGCCGAGCCGCTGATTTATTCCTGAACCGGCGTCAGAGCAACCCGCAAGGTGTCGATGGCGACGTCGCGAGCGGCGTTGTCAGCAAATGTCGGGCTGTCGCCCACGCACTCGCCTTCCAGCCAGACGCTGAAACTGCGGTCTTCACTACGCACATCCAACGGTTGACCCGATTGCAACTGCTTGGTCACTTGTCCTGCGGTTTTGCCGTCGGCGAAGTTGCGCGACAACAGCAGTTGCTCGCCATCGGCCGCCAGCAGACGGAAACGGAAGCTGCTGTCTTCTTCGCGAAAACTGACGAAACGCGCGGCTTTCACGGCTTTCTTCTTGGTGGTGGTCGCGACCTGGGTCTGAGCGACGAAAGAGCGCAGCCCAACCGCTTCACGCAGTTCGTGAAGGAACGGTGTCGCCACCGAACGGGCCTTTTTGGCGCCGATCTGCAGGATGTCTTCCAGGTCTGCCGGGCGTTCGATCAGTTGATGATAGCGCTCGCGGGACTCGCCCAATTCGTTGTCCAGCAGCTGGAACAGACGATTCTTCGCCTCGCCCCAACCCAGGCCTTGCAGCAGTTCGCTGCGGAACTCGTCGGCCTGCGCCGGGGTGGCGAACGCCTGGTACAAGGTGAACAGGTGCGAGTTGTCTGGATCTTTCGCTTCGCCCGGTGCACGGGAGTCAGTGACGATCCGCGAAATCGCGTCTTTCATTTCCTTGGCGCTGCTGAACAACGGAATGGTGTTGTCGTAGCTCTTCGACATCTTGCGACCGTCGAGGCCTGGCAGCGTGGCGACGCTTTCTTCGATCAGCGCCTCGGGCATGGTGAAGAATTCTTTACCCTGACCGAACAGATGGTTGAAGCGCTGACCGATGTCACGGGCCATTTCCACGTGCTGAATCTGGTCACGGCCGACCGGCACCTTATGGGCGTTGAACATCAGAATGTCCGCGGCCATCAGCACCGGGTAGCTGTACAAGCCCATGGTGATACCGGCGTCCGGGTCTTCGCCGGTTTCGACGTTCTTGTCCACCGAGGCCTTGTAGGCATGGGCGCGGTTGAGCAGGCCCTTGGCGGCAACGCAGGTCAGCAGCCAGGTCAGCTCGGGGATTTCCGGGATGTCGGACTGACGGTAAAAGGTCACGCGGTCCACATCCAGGCCACCGGCCAGCCAGGTCGCGGCGATTTCCAGACGCGAGCGCTGGATGCGCAGCGGGTCATCGCATTTGATCAGGGCGTGGTAGTCGGCCAGGAAGTAGAACGAATCGGCATTGCTGTCACGGCTGGCCAGGATCGCCGGGCGGATGGCGCCGGCGTAGTTGCCCAGGTGCGGCGTGCCGGTGGTGGTGATGCCGGTGAGGATACGGGTACGAGTCGTCATGGGTAATCGCTTGTCAGACTGCAATCAATTCGAAAGACGCGGCAGGATCAGATCCTTGAGATCGGTCAGCTTGCCATGAAAAAAGTGTCCGCATTCTGCCACTTTCAGCAGCTCATGGGGGCGCTCGAGCTTGTCGGACCATTCGTAAACGAGCTGCGGATCAATGACTTCGTCGGTTTCTGGCTGAATCAGCGTCAGTTCGCCTTGCTGCGGCAGTTGATCCTGATCGCCGAGACGCATGACAGCGGGCGCGACCATGAACAAATGTTTCAGCTGTTCGCCCTTGGCTTCCAGGCGCCCGCCGAGACTTGCTGCAACAAAACCGCCGAAGGAGAAACCGAACAGGGTCAGCGGCAAGTCCGGGTGTTCGGCCCGCAGCCATTCGGCGACCGCTTGAGCATCGTCGACTTCACCGGTGCCCATATCGTGGGAGCCTTCACTGGCCCCGACGCCACGGTAGTTGAAACGCAAAGTAATCAAACCGGCGTCGCGCGCGGTGCGCTGCAAGGTCGAGACCACTTTGTTGAGCATGGTGCCGCCCTGCACCGGGTTCGGATGGCAGATCAGCGCAATGCCGCGCGGCTGCTCGTTATCCAGGTAGAGGGCTTCCAACTGACCCACCGGGCCATCAATCACTACAGGGGTTTCGCGCATAAGCAAGGAAGGAACTCCGTGACCTCGAATCGGGTCGACTCGTCTAGCAAATTGTCTGTGCCAATCTATTGCGAGTGAATCGCGGTATACAGCGCAGGTTCGAGCCGTTAACGTAAAGCAAAGCCGTTTATAGAGGAAGGACTCGTGGAACACTCGCTCTTAGTTTGGTTGTTGCCGACTCTTGCCCTGGTTGTGGGTGTCGCCATTGGATTCCTGATCGCTCGCCTGGTGCCGAATGCCGCTCCGAGCAGCACACAACGTCAGCTGGATGACATTCAGGAACGTTTCGACAGTTATCAGAACGAGGTGGTCACCCACTTCAACAGCACTGCAAACCTGGTCAAGAAACTGACTCAGAGCTATCAGGAAGTGCAGGATCATCTCGCCGAGGGTGCCAACCGCCTGGCCCTGGACGAGCAAACCCGCCAACGCCTGCTGGCCTCCCTGCACGCCGATGCGGCAGCCGCCCCACGTGAACGCCTGACGCCGCCGCGCAATCAGGAGCCGCCTCGCGACTACGCCCCCAAAGCCCCGAACGCGCCGGGCATGCTCGATGAGCATTACGGCCTGAAGAAGTAATCAGGTTTCGCGCGACACAAAAAGCCTCCGGATGAGTGATTGTCCGGGGGCTTTTTTAATTGCCGTTGGTTTATTGTTGCCTGAACTGTCGATACAAAAAAGCCCGCCCGATCTGTTGAGGATCGGGCGGGCTTTTTTTACGCCTGGGGTTCAGTCAGGTAAGTAAAGGTAACGCGCTTACTGCTGCGGATACTCCTGCCCCGGAATCGCCTTCAGGTTGACCTCGACCCGGCGGTTCTGCGCCCGACCATTGGCGTCACCGTTGCTGGCAATCGGGTTATCCGGACCGGCACCGCGAGCCGACAGGTTGGTGCCGCTCACGCCCTGAGACGTCAGGTAAGTCGCCACGCTCTGGGCGCGGCGCTGGGACAGGTCCATGTTGTGCTGGCGGCTGCCGGTGCTGTCGGTGTAGCCGACGATCTCGATCTGGTTCTGGTTGAACTCCTTGAGCGAGCCCGCCAGATTGTTCAGCGGCTGATAGAAACCCGACGCGATGTTCGCCGAATCGGTGGCGAAGGTGATGTTACCCGGCATGATCAGTTTGATCTGGTCACCCTGGCGCTGCACTTCCACCCCAGTGTTGGCCATGCTGGCGCGCAGCTTTTTCTCTTGCTGGTCGGCGTAATAACCGTAACCGGCAGCGGAAGCACCCACCACCGCAGCGCCAATCAGCGCGCCCTTGCCACGGTTATCGTGACTGATGGCGGCACCGGCCAGAGCACCGGCCAGAGCGCCGAGGCCACCGTATTTAGCGGTTTTGCTCATGCCCGTGGAACCACCGTCGGCCTGGCCCTGGCTGTCGTAAGGGTTAGGCGTGGCGCAGCCAGACAGCAAGGCCACAGCCGTAGCGACAATAATCAAACGCTGCTTGGTGAACATGTAGAGCTCCTACTTTTTTCATTCTGTGGTGCAACGGACTAAGGCATTAACCTTTGCGGGCGTTGGATCATTGCGGATAAAAATAATTCCGCCATGCCCCCCCCAACGTTAGAAATCACGCCCGCACAAAAGGGTTCTCGCGCATTTCATCGCCTAGACGTGTGTCCGGACCATGCCCGGTAACCACTGTCGCTTCTTCGTCGAGGGTGTACAGCCGCTGCTTGATCGACCGCACGATGGTCGCCTGATCGCCACCCCATAAATCCGTGCGCCCTACCCCGCGACGAAACAACGTGTCACCGGCAATCAGCAGCTTAGCCTCTGAAAACCAAAAGCTCATGGACCCCGGCGTATGACCCGGCGTGTGCAATGCCACGCCGCAACCGCAGGCCAGTTCTTCATCATCAGCCAACCAGCGGTCCGGCGGTGGCACCGGAGTATAGGGCACACCGAACATCTGGCACTGCATCTCCAGGTTGTCCCACAGAAATTGATCTTCTTTGTGCAAATGCAGGGTTGCGCCGGTTTTCTCCTTCAACTGACCGGACGCCAGGAAGTGATCGAGGTGCGCATGGGTATGAATGATGCTGACCACCTTCAGGCCCAGTGCGTCGAGCCGCGCGAGGATCAGCTCGTGGTTACCGCCCGGATCGACCACGATGGCCTTTTTGGTGATCGGATCGCCGATGATCGTGCAGTTGCACTGCAACGGGCCGACGGGGAAGGTTTCGCGGATGAGGGCTGTATTGGGGGTTTGCATGGGTTTAATCCTGGTGCCAAGGCTGGGTACTGCGGTTGTGATGCGCAAAATTGATAGTTATCCTCGCGCCGCGCCTATTTTGAACCAAGACGGAAGGAAGCCAACGCCCCCCTCGTCGATAAAAGCGTCCTTTTTCCGGATCCGGACATTATCAACCGCATTCGGGGCAAGAATGGTCTGCCCTTTATCGCCCAATCCGATCTTCGCGCTCAAGCAAACGACGGCACCCCAGGATTGCCAGGCAATCCACCTATTCCCAACAAGGACACTCCCATGCCAGAAAACCTCAGCTGTAAAACGGCCTGCGCGTTTGTGGCAGGACGCTCGCACCTCAAGACTCAAACGCCTGGCCAGGACTACGTCGCGGCCAGAGAGTCCAACGAAGTGACGTGCATTTCATTGGCCGACGGGGCTGACTCCCGAGCCAGATCCGACATCGGCGCCCAAGTAGCGGTCACCGCTACCCTGGCCTTTGTCTGCAAAAACTTTGAAAGCCTCTGGCAAAACATGGACAAACACAACGCGAAGGCAGCTCAGCGACTGGTTAATCGCTGCCTGGACGCGTTCAGACGCAAATCTGCAAAGCTCGGCGGCGATATCAATGACCTGGCTTGCACCTTGTCCTTCGTCGCTTACTCACGAGGCCGCTACCTGGCAGGCCAATTGGGCGATGGCGTCATCGCAAGTGTTGATGCGGACGGACAACTTCAGGCCCTTTCTTATCCAGAAAATGGCGAGCTCGCCAATACCCCCCTGTTTCTGACTGACCATAAAGCGGCGTCGCAGCTAAAGTTGTACCGTGGGCAAATCGAAGCCACGACTGGCTTCGCGATCATGAGCGACGGCACCGCAGAAAGCCTCTATGACAAATCCAGCGGAGTCCCCGCCCCGGCGATCCAAGAGCTGCTGGAGTGGAATGCAACGTTGCCCAGAAAAAAAATGAGGGACGTGCTGGGTGACAACCTGCAACAGTCCATTGCCAGTAAAACCGAAGATGACTGCTCCATCGGCTTACTGTCGATCCGCAAGCACACCATCGACGTGGGGCAGACATCCGGAGTGACTGCCTCAGAGGAGAAATGACCGAAAACCTCTGATCGCAAGGCCCAACTTGTTTCGGAGGTCTTCAAACGGCGATTACTGCAATACACCCAACTCTTTCGCCCTGGCGACCGCCTGCGTTCGCCGCTCAACCCCAAGCTTGCTGTTGATATGGCTGGCATGGGTTTTCACCGTGTGCAGCGAAATAAACAGCTGATCGCTGATCTCCTGATTCGAACAGCCTTGGGCGATCAGTCGCAGGACAGCCATTTCCCGCGTACTGAGTTGTTCCGCCGCGGTGGATGACTCCACTGCGGGACGGGCTGCCACTGACGGAAGTAGTTCTGAAAGGCTCTGTGAAACGGGCGTCGGCGCACCGAGTTGAAGTTGTCCACGCAGCCAGTCCGGATGCTCAGCCAACAACCTGTCAAACGGTTGCAGCACTCCACCGGCCGCCGCTTCCAGTGCCTGACTCAGGGCCTTGCGGGCTTCGGGCTCGCGTCCGCCCCCCAGCAATAACGTCACTTTCTGAGTCAGTGCCATCACGCTGAGCAACTGCCTGCCGGTTTGCTGCCCATTCTCCAGCAACGCATTCAATCGTCCTTCGGCCAGCATCGGTTGCCCCTGAATGATCTCCAGCAAGGCCTGCTGCAACTCGATATGCAGCGGCAGTTGCGGATGGAACTCCGGAGGGGCTGCCGCGTGTTCGCCGTTGTAGGTCTGGCCCAAGCGAGCGAGCCAGGCTTCGGCCAGATCGGTACGCCCCTGGGCCAGCCAAAGTTCGCATTTGACCAGGGTGATCATCGCCAGGTAGTAGATCGGTGGCACGTCCCAGATGTGCATCAGGCGCTCGGCTTCGGCGAGTTCGGCGAAGGCTTTGGCGAATTCGCCGCTGCTGCCCTCAAGCCTGGCGATCACGCAATGACCGATCAATACGCTGATATCACGACAGGCGCGCGCTTCATTCAAACCGGCTTGCAAACGTGCCCGCGCGGCTTGGGGCTGCAAGCGAAGGGCTAACAAAAAGCCTTCGTACAAGGTTAGTCGGGCGCGTACGGCATACAGCCGTTGCGAGGATAACCGTTGCAGGCGTTGCAACCCCTGACGCACCTCATCCAGCGAACGAAGGATTTCCCCTCGCGCTTGCAGCACACGAGCGCGGTCGTAATGGGCCAGCGCTTCGAACAGCGGGTTGCCGACCCGTTGCGCCAACTCCAGAGATTCACGGTTCAACCCGCGTGCACGCCACAAATCGCCGTCGGCAATGGCCAGGTTGGACAGGGTCGAGAGGCACATCAGGCGCTGCCCGTAGCGTTTGGCGGGCAGGCTCTCCTGCGCTTCGGTGCAGTAGAGCAACGTCAGCTCGCGATTGCCGCGCCCGCGGGCGATGATCCCGCTCAGCGCCAGCCATTGCGCCAGCATGGATTTCTGCGCAGTGGCCGACGGGGCCGGCAGGAAGCGGCTCAAATGACTGGCCAGTTCCTCGGCGGCGTCCAGCTGACACGCCAGCCCCAACGCCCAGCTGTACAGCACGATCAGCCGTGGCGTGCTGACCAGCAGGCTGTCGGGCAAGTCCATTTTCCAGCGCAGCAACATGCCGACGTTCTGTTCGGCCAGCAGTTGTTCTTCGGAGAGGTTCTGCACCAGGTTCGCCGCAACGTCCAGGTGCCCGGCGCGCAACGCCTGCTCAACTGCTTCATCGAGCAGCCCCTGGGCATTGAACCAGCGACAGGCGCGCAAGTGCAGGCTGGCCGCCGGCACCATCGCTTGCGCGGTAGGCCGGGTGCGCAACAGATCGGAAAACAAATGGTGGTAGCGATACCAGTGACCGTTCTCATCCAGTGGCACCAGGAACACCTGGTGGGCCAACAGAAAACGCAGGATCTCGGCACTGTCATGGGCTTCGCGAACGGCGTCGCACAGTTCGCTGCAAAAGCGTTCCTGAGGTGCTGTGTCGTAAAGGAATGACTGCACCTCAGCGGGCAGACAATCGATGACTTCTTCGAGCAGATAATCGCGGATCAGCCCTTCCCCGCCATGCAAGGCCTGCGGCAAAGCACCCTGGGAGCCCGCTTCCGACGCCGCCAGCAGCCAGAAACGCAGCCCGGCGACCCAACCTTCGCTGCGCTGGATCAGGCTCTCCAGCGCTTCGCCGCGCAAGGAGCTGCTGTGCCGATCAAGCAGGGTCAAGGCTTCATCGTGAGTCAGGCGCAAGTCCTGCTCATTCAACTCGAGCAGTTGCCGCGACAACCGCAGGCGCGCCAGATGCCAGTCCGGCCGCTGCCGACTGGTGACCATGACCAGCAAACCGTCAGGCAGGTGATTGAGGAAAAATTGCAGGCAGCGATCGAGAACCGGGCCCTGCGCCAGATGGTAGTCATCCAGCACCAACAGCAGCGGCGTACTCGTAGACAGGTGCACGGCCAACTCATCGAGCAAACCGTCCAGCCATTCTTCAAAGGCAAACGGCTGGTGGCGCTGGCGCATTTTCAGCAGGCCCAGGGACTGGCTGCCCAGTTGCGGAAAAAAGTCCTGGAGGCCTTCGAGCAACCGCTCAAGAAAACGTCCGGGATCGTTGTCTCGCGGACTCAGCCCCAGCCACAGACTTTGCCAGTGAGCCGGCAAGCCCTGACAGAACTCCACCGCCAACGAACTCTTGCCAAACCCCGCCGGTGCGCTGACCAGCAACAACCTGCCACCGAGGCCCGCACTCAGGCGCTCGCACAGACGAGGCCGCAGCACATGGCCGTCGGGCAACGGAGGCCGAAAAAAACGCCCGTCCAGTGCCGCGACGGCAATTTTTTCAGGGCCCGGGTATGGGGACAGATCAGTCATGGCCGGCTCTTGTTTGAATGGCGGTTGGCGGCGTTGCAGATGTCCGCAGCCTAGCGGTAAACGAAGAGGGAATGAAGGTTATTGCTACAAATGGCTACAAAAAGAATACAAGCAGAAGTGTCGAGCAAACCCGACAGTCACACCGTCCTCGTAGCAGCTGTCGAGCCTGCGAGGCTGCGTTCGAGGACGAAGTCCTCGCAAATTCGGTGCACGCGGTTTGTCTGACAGACCGCGTTGCATGGTTTTACGACTGCTTCGCAGCCGAACGCAGCCTCGCAAGCTCGACAGCTGCTACAACGATCGTTATGAAGTTCAAAAAAACGCCCCGAACCAGTCGGGGCGTTTCTCGAGGATGCGGCCTCTGTTCACGACAGCTTAGCGAACACCATCCTGGCGCAGAGCGGCCGGAGTGAAGTCGCTGGTGGTGGCGGTGAAGCCGAAGTCATACGCCGATTTCTCTTCGTTCTTCATGCCCAGCGCCAGGTAGCGGCCCGATTGCAGGTCGTACAAGGTTTCCAGGGTGTACCACGGCACTTGAACGTTGTAGTAGTTCTGAGAGTGAGCTTCCGCCACACGCCACAGTTGATTACGACCGTCGTAGTGGTCGATCACGGCCGCTTGCCAGGTGTCTTCGTCGATGTAGAAGTCACGCTTGGCGTAGATGTGACGCTGACCTTCCTTCAAGGTTGCCACCACATGCCAGACCCGACGCAACTCGTAACGAGCCAGGTCCTGGTTGATGTGGCCGGCCTTGATGATGTCGTCGTACTTGAGTTGCGGCGAGTCGAGCTTGTAGCTGTCGGAGGCGATGTACATCTCTTTCTTGCCTTCGAGCTTCCAGTCGTAACGATCCGGTGCACCGTTGTACATGTCCAGGTTGTCGGAGGTACGCAGGCCATCGGCTGCGGTACCCGGCCCGTCATAGGACACTTGTGGTGCGCGACGCACACGACGTTGACCGGCGTTGTAGACCCACGCCGAACGTGGTTCTTTCACCTGGTCGAGGGTTTCGTGCACCAGCAGCACACCACCAGCCAGACGTGCCGGCGCGGTCACTTTCTGCTTGAAGTAGAACAGGATGTTGCCCGGGTTCGCCGGATCGTAATCCTTCATCTTGTCGCGGAACACGAACTGGTCCTGGAAGTAAACCAGGCTGTACGAGCCGTTCGGCTGCGGCGTGGCTTGGGTCACCAGACGGGTCACGCTGCCACCGCGATAGCGGGTGATGTGGTTCCAGATGACTTCGACGCCGGTCTTCGGAATCGGGAATGGCACTGCGGTTTCGAAGTTCTCCAGACCGTTGCCGCCGGACACCAGGTTAGTGGCGGTGGCGTTTTTCTTGATCGAGGCAAACACGGCATCCGGCACGGTCGCGCCGCGATGCGACGGGTAGACCGGCATCTTGAAGGTTTCCGGGTAGCGCTTGAACATCGCGTACTGGCCCGGAGCGAGTTTGTCTTTGTATTGGTCGACGTTCTGTGCGGTGATGGTGAACAGTGGTTTTTCACTGGCGTACGGGTCGGACAGGAAGCCTTTGCTGTCGGCGGTGCCGGCGTTTTTCGCCATCGGCTTCCAGGCCGGGATCGATCCGTCAGCGTTGCCTGCCATCTCGGCGCCCATCGGGGTCAGGCTTTTGCCCAGTTTGTCCGCTTCGGCCGCAGGGACCGCCGCCATGACACCGGTCGCCAGCAGCGAAAGCCCCAGAACACCGACGTGGAACAGACTCTTTGTTATTTTCATAGGTGTGTTCGTCCTGATAATGCAGTGCTTAGAAGTTCACGCCGAAGCTGAGCGCAACGAAATCGCGGTCATCGACGGTGGTGTACTTGCCATCAAAGAAGTTGGTGTAAGCCAGGCTCGCGGTGTAGGTGTTCTGGTACTCGGCATCGACGCCCAGGCTCACCGCTTTGCGACCTTCCTCGAAGTTGCCGCCAGGGCCAGGCGAGTAGCCTTCCACGTCATGAGACCAGGCCACGTTCGGCTTGAGGTTCACACCGGCGAATACGTCGTTGTATTCCCAGATGGCACGACCGCGGTAGCCCCAGGAGTTTGCGGTGGTGAACCCGTCGTTCTCGCAGTAGCGACTCACGTTGTTTTGCGGTCCGCCTGCCAGGGTAGAGGTGTTCAATGCCACGCACTGACCACTTGGCAATGGACCAGGGCCATAGCTCGGGTCACGGCCGTAACGCGCTTTGTTAGTGCTTTCCAGACCACCAACGTGAGTAAAGCCGACCTCGCCCACCAGGGTCAGTCGCTCAGCGCCCATCACCTGGTCGAAGAAGTGAGTAAGGGTCGTCTGGAGCTGGGTCACTTCCTTGCGGCGATAGCCTTTTTGATCCGCCCCTGGCGTACCCTGGAGTACGGAAACGTTAGGGTTCAGAGGTGTCAGACCGGAAAAGAGAATGTCGGTGGTGTTGAGCTGAACCGGAGCATTCGGCCGGTAGCTGACTTCACCACTCCACGCAGTACCTGTCGGTAACGTGGTAGAGAAGCTCAAGCCATACAAGCGAATATCTTCAGGGTACTCGACGTAGTAGCTGGAGTTACCGGCCACATTCAATGGCAACAAGGTCGGTGCCAGGTTACGCGCGACAGCGAGAGGAACACCCCTGGCCACCAGCGAGCCCACCAGGCCCGCCGCGCTGTAAGCGCTCGCCGGAGCACCTTTGCCGCTGAAAATCGGCGCGCGGCTGTGGTAGTTCATGAAGTAGGCGCCGAACTCGGTGTCCAGCGGATCGAACATGTATTTGAAGGACACGCCAAACTGACCGCTGTCACGGGCATCGCGATCCGGACCACGACGAACGATGACGCCTTCATCCGGGTCACCCCAGGTCACGCCCCTCGCAGCGAGGGTGTTGATGGTGGCATTACGCAGCGAAGCCGGCAGCCCTGCAGACGTCAGTGCGCTGTTGAGCCCGTTTCGGGTGCGCAGTACGGCCAGGTTGTTGTCGCAGCCATCCGCAATCACGTCCGGTTGCGAGAAGAAGGTGCCGCAGTTGTCGACAACGGTCTGGTCCCATTCGAGCTGGTAGAAGGCTTCGGTCGAGAGGTTCTCGGTGAGGCTCTGGGACACGTAGAACATGTTGACCGGGATCAGGCCTTCCTTGATCTCGGCACCGGGGCGACGGAACGCGGACACGTCGATCGGGTTGATCGAGTTGATACCGCCGCCAATGAAAGTACTTTCACCCCAACTTACTACTTGCTTGCCCAGACGCACGGAGCCCGGCTGATCGGCAACGGAGTAGTTGTGGTAGACGAAGGCATCGAGGATCTGGCCGCCGGAGGACTTGGCGCCTTCCTTGCGGTTGCTGTCGCTGATGTCCTTGAACGGACGGCTTTCGTCCTTGAGTTCGAAGTCGTACCAGTATTTGCCACGGACGAAAACGCCGGTGTCGCCATATTTCAATTCGAGGTCATGGATGCCCTTGAAGATCTTGGAGAACGTTTCGCCGCTCTTGAAGTTCAGGTGACCGTCGTCGGAAGTCTGGGACAGGCCGCGGCCGCCGTTGTTGACGCCGATGAGGTTCTTGTTGGCATTTTCAGTAGACCAACTGGCACCGACCGACAGGGACGAGTCGAACTGACCTTCGATTTCACCAACGTTGAAACTGACGCCGAATGCTGGCCCGGCGAGCGTAGAGGCAAGACTGACCGCCAGGGGCAGTTTTGCCCGGCGCCAGAACTGGTTTACTGATGTCATCGACGCTACTCCATGTGCATTATTGTTATGGCAGTGAGCACTTCTAAAAACGCTGTGGATGACTGGGAGCCAAAGAGTCCCTAAGTCATTCCAAAGTTGCATCGCCCCCGTTTGTGCGTTTGCTCCGTTCTTAAAAATCCTTGAGCGGACTATAGCCAGCAGGTAGTACTGCTTGATCCCTCTAAAGTGTGATTTGCAGCTGCCAGCCACTCTGGAACAGTCCTTTGCCAAGCCGACACCCGTCGGCACGGCAAGAATGGCTGAAATTTCGGATTTGACAAGCCAAGCGCTTGCTTGGTGGGGCTGGCGTGCCCTTTTGGGCACGCCAAGTGACACTTAAAGCGTCGAGAGGAAGGTGCTGTTGTTGGCTTGCCATTCGGTGATGTCGACGCGAATACGCTTCTTGTCGAGTTTGCCGACACTGGTCTTGGGAATTTCAGTAACAAGGGCGATCTGGCTCGGGATGGCCCACTTGCTCAGGTGCCCCAGTTCCACGAACGGCTTGAGGTGTTCCTTCAGTTCTTTGGCCCCGATCACATGGCCTTCGCGGATTACCAGCAGCGCGAACGGACGTTCGCCCCACTGCGGATCGGCGATGCCCACAACTGCTACTTCGCGTACCGCAGGGTGGCGGCTGATCAAGTCTTCAAGGTCCAGGGAGGAGATCCACTCGCCGCCGGTCTTGATCACGTCCTTGATGCGGTCGCGAATGTCGATCACCCCCATGCTGTCCAGGGTCGCCACGTCACCGGTGTGCAGCCAGCCCCCGGCCCAGAGCTCGGCGCCCTTTTGCGGTTCGTTGAAATAGCCCTCGGTAAGCCACGGCGCACGCAGCACCAGTTCGCCCTGGGTCTCGCCATCGGCGGGCAGGAAGTTGCCGTCGGTGTCGACGATCGCCGCCTCCACCAACGGCCCCGGCACACCGGCCTTGATCCGGTACGTGGTGCGTTCGTCTTCGGTGCCGGCCATCAGCTCATCGTTGAGGTGTGCACACGACACCAACGGCCCGGTTTCCGACATGCCGTAAGCGGCGGTCAGTTGAATGCCCTTGGCCTTGGCCGCGTCGTAAAGCGCACGGTTCAGCGCACTGCCACCGATAACGATTTTCCAGCCACCGAAATCCGTGCCTTGCGCCGCTTTGGAATTGAGGACCATTTGCAGGATGGTCGGCACGCAATGGGAAAAGGTGACCTTCTCCTTGCGCCATAGCTCGACCAGATACTCAGGGTCATAGCGACCGGGATAGACCTGCTTGAGCCCGAGCATGGTCGCCACATAAGGCAGACCCCAGGCGTGCACATGGAACATCGGGGTGATTGGCATGTAGACGTCGTTGGTGCCCAGCAACCGAACGCTGTCGATGGCGCCCATGATCGTCGACACGCCCATGGTGTGCAGCACCAGTTGCCGATGGGTGAAGTACACGCCTTTGGGATTACCGGTGGTGCCGGTGGTGTAGAACGTGGTCGCGACCGAGTTTTCGTCGAAGTCCTGGAAGTCGTACTGCGTGCTCGCCGCCGCCAGCAACTGCTCGTACTCGCCAATGAGGTTCGGCAAATCGGCGGTTTTCTCCGGCAAGTCAGTCAGCAGCAGGGTTTTCTCTACCGTGGTCAGGTGCCCGGCAATGGCCTGGTACAACCCGACGAACTCGCTGTTGACCAGCACAAAGCGGTCCTCGGCGTGGTTCATGGTGTAGAGGATCTGTTCCGGCGACAGGCGCACGTTAATGGTGTGGATCACCGCGCCGATCATCGGGATGGCGAACATGCATTCCAGATAGCGATGGCTGTCCCAGTCCATCACCGCCACGGTATCCCCGGCCTTGACGCCGGCCGCCGTCAGCACGTTGGCCAGCCGTGCGACCCGTTCGATCAGGGTCGGGTAGCTGTAGCGCAACTGGTCGCGGTAAATGATCTCGCGGGTTTTTTCATAACGAGCGCCGGACATCAGCAGCCGTTTGATCAGCAGCGGATACTGGTAAGCGCCTTCGGCTGGGGGGATAACGCGAGTCTGCAACATAAGAGTCCCTTTTCTGACTGCACGGTCGTGGCTGAAAGTAAGCACTTTAGTGCCCTTCCATGACAACCAAATCAGCCGAAGGAATGATTTGCAACATTCAGCAAATGCTAGCGTTGCGCCAGCATTCGTAGGCGCTGCCGCAGGCTGTGATCTTTTGATCCTGGCTCTCTGAAAACCCCAAAAGATCGCAGCCTGCGGCAGCTCCTACCTCAATCAATGCATCTCGGTAAACGCGAGTTTCACACCAATGGCGATCAGTACCGCGCCCATGGTCCGATCGAACCAGTGGCCCATCCGGGCAAAACCTGCGCGCACGCGCTGCTGGCTGAACAGCATCGCCACCAGACAGAACCACACAGCGGTGGCCACCGCGAGGTAGATGCCGTAGCCCGCCTGTACCGTCAGCGGCGTCTGCGGATTGATCACCACGGTGAACAGCGAAAGGAAGAACAGTGTCGCTTTCGGGTTCAAGCCGTTGGTCACGAAACCCGAAGTGAAAGCGCCGCGAGCAGTGCGCTCGCCCGCTTCCTTGTGCAGATCGTCAGCCGCAGGTTGGGCTGGCTGTGCTCGCAAGGCCTTGAAGCCGATGTACAGCAGGTACGCGGCGGCGGCCCATTTCAGGGCATTAAACAACACGATGGACTGGGACACGATCAGGCCAATGCCGAGCAACGAATAGCCGACGTGCAGGAAAATCGCCGTGCCGACACCCAGCGCCGTCCAGGTGCCAGCGCGACGACCATGGGTCACGCTCTCACGCACCACCACCGCAAAGTCCGGGCCTGGGCTGGCCACGGCCAGCAAGTGAATCAGGGCAACGGTCAAAAACTCTGTCCAGTACATGGGGTTCCTCTGGGGCAATTGGGTCAATAAAAACACTCGAGCGAAATCAATCTCTGTGGCGAGGGAGCTTGCTCCCGCTCGGCGGCGAAGCAGTCGTGAAACCGGATAACGCGGTATTCCCGACAAAACTCGGTCGCCTGGATTGGGGCTGCTGCGCAGCCCAGCGGGAGCAAGCTCCCTCGCCACAGGTGTTTCATCTGATAGGCTCGGCAGATTACGCCTTCAGTTCATTGCACAAAAGGTACAGTTGATGACGAACACTCACCGCGCCGTTTTCCTCGACCACCCGTCCCTGGACCTGGGCGACCTCGACCTCAGCCCGCTGCAAGAGTGTTTCAGTGAGTTACAGCTTTTCGCCCAGACCACGCCGGACCAGGTGATCGAACGCCTCAAGGGCGCCACCGTTGCCATCAGCAACAAGATCCTGATCGACGCCGCCGCCATCGCTGCCTGCCCCGAGCTGAAGCTGATCCTGATCACCGCCACCGGCACCAACAACGTTGACCTCGCCGCCGCCCGCGCCCACGGGATTACCGTCTGCAACTGCCAGGGTTACGGCACGCCGTCGGTGGCGCAGCACACGATCATGTTGCTGCTCAATCTGGCGACGCGCCTGGCCGATTATCAAAAGGCTGTCGGCGAAGGTCGCTGGCAGCAGGCGAAACAGTTCTGCCTGCTGGATTACCCGATTGTCGAACTGGAAGGCAAAACCCTCGGCCTGCTCGGTCACGGCGAACTGGGCGGCGCGGTCGCACGACTGGCCGAAGCCTTTGGCATGCGTGTACTGCTCGGTCAGATTCCCGGGCGCCCTGCCCGGCCGGATCGTTTGCCACTGGAGGAACTGCTGCCGCAGATCGACGCGCTGACCCTGCACTGTCCGCTCAATGAACACACCCGCCACTTCATCGGAGCCCGTGAACTGGCCTCGATGAAACCCGGTGCGTTCGTGGTCAACACCGCACGCGGTGGCCTGATCGACGAACAGGCGCTGGCCGATGCCTTACGCAACGGTCACCTGGGTGGCGCGGCCACCGATGTGTTGAGCGTCGAGCCACCGACCGCCGGCAATCCGCTGCTGGCCCACGACATTCCACGGTTGATTGTCACCCCGCACAACGCCTGGGGCAGTCGCGAGGCACGTCAGCGGATCGTGGGCCAGTTGACCGAAAACGCACAGGGATACTTCAGCGGTAAAGCACTGCGGGTCGTCAGTTGATAGACTGCGGCACTTTTTTTACAGGAGCAGAGTATGGATCCGCGCAGTGAAGTACTGCTTCGTCAGGCCGAGTTATTCCAGGGTTCGGTGCTGCTCGCCGGTTTGCCCGCCGATGACCTGTTGGGCCGTCTACCCGATGCTCATGGCTGGTGCTGGCATGCCGGCGATCAAGCAGCGCTGGATGCCCGCTTCGCCGAGCGCAGCCATTTCGGTGTGAATGCACCGGAGCGCGCGTTCGACACCGCCGTGGTGTTTCTGCCCAAGTCCAAGGACCTGACCGACTACATCCTCAACGCCCTCGCCTCCAGGCTGGCCGGTCGTGAGCTGTATCTGGTGGGTGAAAAACGCAGCGGCATCGAAGGCGCGGCCAAGCAACTGAACCCCTTCGGCAAACCGCGCAAGCTCGACAGCGCGCGGCATTGCCAGCTGTGGCTGGTCACTGTGGCCAACGCGCCAGAAGCCAAGTCGCTGGAAAGCCTGGCCCAGACTTATGAATTGCCGCTGGCCGAAGGCCCGCTAAAAGTCATCAGCCTGCCGGGCGTGTTCAGCCATGGTCGACTGGATCGCGGCAGCGCGCTGTTGCTGGAACATTTGGACAAATTGCCGAGCGGCCACTTGCTGGACTTCGGTTGCGGTGCCGGTGTGTTGGGAGCAGCGGTGAAACGTCGCTATCCACACAACCAGGTCACCTTGCTTGATGTGGATGCCTTTGCCGCCGCCAGCAGTCGCCTGACATTGGCTGCCAACGGTCTGGAAGCTGACGTGATTACCGGTGACGGTATCGACGCAGCACCGATGGGTCTGAGTGCGATTTTGAGCAACCCGCCGTTCCATGTCGGGGTTCACACGGATTACTTCGCCACCGAGAACTTGCTGCGAAAAGCGGCAAAACATCTGAAAAACGGTGGCGAACTTCGTTTGGTGGCGAACAGCTTCCTGAAGTATCAGCCGCTGATCGAGGAGCATCTCGGGGTGTGCGCAATCAAGGCTGAAGGACAGGGTTTCAGGATCTACCGAGCCAAACGCGGCTAATACCTCTTTTAAAAAAGAGGCTTGCCCAATCGGATTTGCCTAGGCAGAATCCGCTCCGTCCTAGGGGAGTAGTCTCCCACGAGCGCCATGCTCGTCCGGCATACGTCAACATACTTGGTCAACAGACCATGGCGTATGCGACCCAAGCGTCCGCATCAGACGGATCGCAGGGTTTGACAAGACCTATGACACGAACACCTTACCCGGGGCGGGAAGGCTGTACGTGTCATAGCCGTGTCGACCCGCCCCTTAGGAAAACCCTGATGCTGGATTCACTTCTCGTTCCCACCGCAATCGTTGCCTTGGCCGAAATCGGCGACAAGACGCAACTGCTCGCGCTCATTCTCGCCGCTCGCTTTCGCAAACCCTGGCCGATCATCGCCGGGATCGTCGCCGCAACCCTGGCCAACCACGCTGCAGCCGGTGCGGTAGGCGCCTGGGTCGGTAGTTTCTTCTCGAATGCGACGCTGCACTGGATCCTCGCCGCGAGCTTCACCGCGACGGCATTGTGGACCCTGGTGCCGGACAAGATGGATGACGACGAAGCCAGCACCGCCCGCAAGTTCGGACCGTTCCTGACCACGTTGATCGCGTTTTTCCTTGCTGAGATGGGTGACAAGACTCAAGTCGCCACGGTGATGCTCGCGGCGCAATACCCGGAACTGTGGCTGGTGATCATCGGCACCACCGCTGGGATGTTGATTGCCAACGTGCCAGTGGTTTTGGCGGGTAACTTTGCCGCGGATAAATTGCCGTTGACGTTAATCCGTCGCCTGGCGGCGTCGGCATTCTTCATCCTCGCCATTGTCGCGGTGTACAAGGCGATGCAGAGCAGCGGTTGGGTTTGAGCTGACCTCTTTGATCGTTCCCACGCTCGCGTGGGAACGATCAAAGACTCAAGATTTCCTGGCTTTCTCGTACAGCGGCATGACTTTCGGGATCGCCGCCTGCAACGAAGCAATACGACTCGACGACGCCGGGTGAGTGCTCATGAACTCCGGCGGCGAACCTTCCGAGGCCTTGGTCATCTTGTTCCACAGGGTGATCGCGGCGTTCGGGTTGTAACCGGCGCGAGCGGCCAGTTCCAGGCCGATCAGGTCCGCCTCGTTTTCGTTGGCGCGACTGTTGGGCAAGGTCATGCCGTAGTTGGCCACGGTATCCGCCAGCGCCAGGCTGTCCTGACCCAGACCGAACAAGGCACCGGCGCCCTGCTTGGCCATTTCGATACCGTAAGCCTTGGACATCGCTTCACGACCATGCTCGCGCAGGGCGTGGGCGATTTCGTGGCCCATGATCGCGGCGATCTCATCGTCGGTCAGTTGCAGGCTGTCGATCAGCCCCGTGTAGAAAATGATCTTGCCGCCAGGCCCGCAGTTGGCATTGAGTTCGTCGCTCTTGATCAGGTTGACTTCCCATTTCCATTGGGCCGAATCCGGACGAAAAACCGGCGCCTGGGCAATCAGCCGGTCGGCAATCGCCTGGACACGTTTGGCCTCGTTACTGGTCTTGTCCAGCACGCCTTTGGTGTTCGCCTCACCGACAGTCTTTTGATAAGACTGGGCGTACATCTGGTTGACCTCGTCGGTCGACAGCATGCTGAACATGTACTGTTTACGCTCAACGCCCACCGCGCCACCGCTGGTGGTATTGACCGACTGACAACCGGCGAGCAGCAGACTTGCGCTCAGAGCACACACAACCAATGTCTTGTTCATCAAAAAATTCCCTGAAAACATGCCGCGTATCCTAGGCGTGGAATTGTATCGACGCCAGATACAACAGAGGTGTAGACGCACATTTCAGACAAACCTCTCATGGGCGTAGAGAAAAATTCACATAACGCTGCCCACCGCGGTCGATAACGGCCCGCAATGATTCGTTTGCGACATCAACCCCTCCAAAACAGCCAATTCGCCAACCTCCACTCATGGCCATCGACACCCCTGCCGATACAGCACCGCAGACGTCCTCTTGCGTGCGGAGCACCCATGAAATTCAAGTCGATCCAGTTTTCCGTGGCGGCCCTCGCCGGCGCCATCGTTCTTAGTGTCGTGGCAGCCCTGGTGCTGTATGCGTTGTTTTCCGGCGCACGGACACAAGACATGGTCCAGCAGCGGACCCAGGCACAATTCGAGCAAGTCATCGAACAACGCCTCACGTCACTGGCGCAAACCCAGGTCAGCCAGATCCAGCGCGAGCTCGAAGCGCCACTGCTGATTGCCGGCGGACTGGTGCGAGTCAACGCATTGATCGGCACACCGGGTGCCGATGGCCAGCCACAGTTGAACCTGAGCCGTGAGCAATTGATCAGCCTGATCAAGGAAAACGTCGTCAAGAACCCGAAAATTCTCGGCACCTACATCGGTTGGGAAAAAAACGTCCTCGATCACAACGACGCGGCCTACGTCGACACCAAGGTTGTGGGCATCGACGCCAGCAACGGCCGCTTCCTGCCGTGGTGGTTCCGCAACGAAGACGGCAGCCTGGGCCTGGATAAACTGGTGGACGTCGACGACCAGAAAACCCTGTCCACCGGCGTACGCGCCAGCGAGTACTACCTGTGCTCGAAAGAAACCAAAAAATCCTGCGTGATCGATCCGGCGCCCTACAAGGTCGGCGACAAAATCGTGATGCTCGCCTCCTTTATAGAACCGATCATGCTCAACGGCGCCTTCCAGGGCATCGTCGGCGCCGACCTCTCAGTGAACTTCATCCAGGAAATGCTCCTGGGCGCGAATCAGAAGTTGTACAGCGGCGCGGGTGAAATGGCCCTGATTGGCGGCAACAACCGGATCGTTGCCTACACCAAGGACCCGAGCAAATTCGGCGAGAAGGTCAGCGACATCCTCGACAGCCAGCAGATCGCCAACATGGCCAATCTCAAGCGCGGCGAAGTCACCTACACCGTCGACAAGGCCAAGGGCCGGATCGAGTTGTACCTGCCGTTCGGCATCGGCCAGACCGACGCTCGCTGGACCCTCATGCTGCAACTGCCACTGAACGCGGTGATGGCCGACCTGCAAAAACTTCAGGGCGATCTGGACGCCCAGCGCAAGTCCGACACCTTTGGCATGGCCATGGTCGGTTTATTGATTGCCGGTATCGGTTTGCTGGTGATCTGGCTGGTGGGCCACGGCATTGCCCGGCCGCTGAAGCAGATGGTTGCCATGCTCGACGACATCGCTCAGGGCGAAGGTGACCTGACTCGACGCCTGACCAGCGACCGCGCCGACGAATTGGGCTCGATCGCCAAAGGCTTCAACACCTTCCTGGCCAAGTTGCAGGTGATGATCACCCAAGTGGTGACTTCGGTGCAGAGCGTCAGTGATTCGTCGGAACACACCGCCGACATCGCCATCCGCACCAACATCGGCGTGCACAAGCAAATGGCCGAGATTGATCAAGTCGCCACGGCGGTGCATGAAATGACAGCGACCGCTCAGGACGTGGCGCGCAACGCGACTCAGGCGGCACAAGCCGCCAGCCATGCCGATCAGGCCGCGGCGCAGGGCATGCAAATCGTGCGGGACACGTCGAATTCGATTGGCGTGCTGGCGATAGAAATCGGCAAGGCCGTTGGCGTGGTGCAGACCTTGGCCAAGGACAGCGAGAACATCAATGCGATCCTGACGGCGATTCGCGGGATTGCCGAACAGACCAACCTGCTGGCCTTGAACGCCGCCATCGAAGCGGCGCGAGCCGGCGAACAGGGACGCGGTTTTGCGGTGGTGGCCGATGAAGTGCGCAACCTGGCGCAGAAGACTCAGAAAGCCACTGAAGAAATTCAGACCATGATCCAGCAGTTGCAACAAGGCACCCGCGATGTGGTGCGAGTGATGGAAGACAGTCAGAACCGCACCGATGAAAGCGTGCAGCACGCGGCGAAAGCGGCCGAGGCGCTGGAAACGATTACTCAGGCGGTGTCGGTGATCAACGACATGAACACCCAGATCGCCAGTGCGGCCGAGGAACAGAGTGCGGTGGCTGACGACATCAACCGTAACGTGATCAACATCGGGCAAGTGGCCAATGAAGTGGCGGGCGGCGCGGATGAGTCGAGTGCGGCGAGTGCGGACCTGACCAAGCTGGCTGAGCAGCAGCGGCGGTTGATCAATCAGTTCAAGGTCTGAAGAGCCCCCTCACCCTAACCCTCTCCCGGGGGGAGAGGGGACTGACCGAGGTGATCTTTCGAGGTACATCGACCTGAGTTACCGAGCCGAACTCAGGTACTGAAAGCAACCGAGATCGGCTCCCTTTCCCCCGTGGGGAGAGGGCTGGGGTGAGGGGTCGATTTTGAACCTGACAAATATTTGAAGACACTCACGGTTCATCAACCCGGCGTCAGACACTCCGGCCCGTTCAGCTTCGGATCATTGACCATGTTCGCCAACACCCGCTCGCGCAACGCCGCGGGTTCACTGGCGAGTAACGCCTGCAACGCATGCAACGGAGTCTCTGGATTGAGCCACGCCTCCTGCCCCGCCGCATCGAGAATCAACGGCCGGCGCTGACTTGCCGCCGGCTGCGTGATCACCGCCGTGCTCAACCACACCTGTTCCTGCACCGGATACGCTTCCCAAATCGCCGCAAAAAACAGCGTCGAGCCCTCCCCCGGTGTCAGCCAGTACGGACGCTTGCGGGTCGTGCCGCGCCATTCGTAAAAACCGTTGGCGGGCAGCAGGCAACGGCGCTCGCGCAGGGCCTGGCGAAACATCGGTTGTTCGGCAACGGTCTCGGCCCGGGCATGGGCTGGCGTACGGGACAAATCGGTCAGCCACGGCGGCGTCAAACCCCAGCGCGCTCGGGCCAATTCACGCTGGCCGTCAACACCCGCGCGCAGCATCAACACCGAATCGTTGGGAGAAATATTCCACTGGGCCTGCTGATCGGCGGGGAAGCCAGGCAGGGCCGCGAAGGCGGGGTTCCAGCGAAACAGGGCATAACGTCCACACATGGGGCAACACGACTCTTGATAAAACGAACGTCAGCCTAACAGACCAGCGTGCCGGGAAAACTTTCCGGTTCATCGCCGGGCATCGGCAGCGCGGCATTGTAGGCGCTGATTAACTCCCGGGCGTATTCCGCCTGGTCGTTATCAACCGATAATCCCAGCAGGCCAAAGATCGGCAATTCGCCGCTGCCACCGAGCAAATCGCGCCCCACCAGATGCGCTTCGATGCCCTCGCTGGCCAACATGCTTTGCAGCAACTCACCTTCCATGAGGTTTTCCGGCTCGTAGATTCGCTGCATGGGGTGCCCCTTTCATTCGTTTTCGCTGTGAACTTCGAGCAACCATTCCTGACCGTCAGTCTGCAGAACAAACGTGATCGGACGACAACACACCGGACAGTCTTCGATATAGGTCTGATCGCCACCGGACAAGTCCAGCACGGCCTCAGCCTCTTCACCACAATACGGACATTCGTAGCGCTCGGTTTCCAGCATCGCGGTCTCCCAAGTGACTTGTGCGTATAATCGCCGGTCTATTTGCAGGGCTATTTTTGTCTGGCTAACTTTTCAGACCGTGCCCCGTTGGTTTTCGATCAAAACCTTTACTTACCCTAGCCGTTTCTAACAAGAGAGCATGATGGGCGAATTCGATGCCATCCGACCGTACGACGATAGCGAAGTCCCAGCGGTGCTGGACAGGCTGCTCGGTGACAAGGCGTTTCTAGACATCCTCATCCACTTCCGCTTCCCGCGCTTTGCCGGTGCTTTCGGCTGGGCGCTCAAACCTCTTATAGCTCATCGGCTGCGCCGTGAGTTCGCCGGCGTAACCTCCGTGGCCACGCTGCAGGATAAAGTCGAGATGTACGTCGACCACACCATCGAGCGAGCCACCGACGGTGTGACGTACACCGGCGTCGAGCAGTTCAGGTCCGGCAGTGCCTACCTGTTCATTGCCAACCACCGCGATATCGTAATGGACCCGGCCTTCGTCAACTACGCCGTGTACCACGCAGGCCTGCCGACACCGCGCATCGCGATCGGCGACAACCTGCTGCAAAAGCCCTTCGTCAGCGATCTGATGCGCCTGAACAAGAGCTTTATCGTGCACCGTTCGATCACCGGTCGACGCGAGAAGATGGCGGCGTATCAGCTGCTGTCGGCCTACATCAACCACTCGATCCGCAACGATTGCGCCTCAATCTGGATCGCCCAGGCTGAAGGACGGGCCAAAGACGGCGACGACCGCACCGAGTCGGCCATCCTCAAGATGTTCCACATGAGCCGCAAGGACGAGCCGTTCGGCGAAGTCATTCGCTCGCTGAACCTCACCCCGGTGTCGATCAGCTACGAATACGACCCGTGCGATCAAGCCAAGGCGCGCGAGCTGTTCATCCGCGCCACCACCGGCAGCTACACCAAAGTGCCGGGCGAGGACGATGTGAGCATCGCCAAGGGCATCACCGGCTACAAGGGCCGGGTGCATGTGAACTTCGCCTCGCCGATCACCGAGCTGTTCGACGACACCAAGCAATTGGCGATCGAGATGGACCGGCAGATCCTCGGCGGCTACCGCCTGTTCCCGGTGCACTACCTGGCCTACGCCCAGTGGAAAGACGCCGACCCGCAATTGCAGGTGCCGAAAGCCTCTGAAGTGTTCGCGGCCGACGAACTGGCCAAGGCTCAGGAGCAATGGCAACAGCGTCTGGACGCGTGTCCTGAGGAGCATCGTCCGTTCATGGTCCTGCAGTACGCGACGCCGGTGCGCAATCAGTACCGTGTGAAAGCAGGATTGCCGCTGTAAGATTTTTTAGCTGGATACGACAACGGCGCCCTGTGGCGAGGGAGCTTGCTCCCGCTGGGCTGCGAAGCGGCCCCAAGAAAGGACTGCTGCGCAGTCCAACGGGAGCAAGCTCCCTCGCCACAAGTTTTGCGTCAGCGCTTTAGAATCGTGTGCTGATCCACGACACCAGCAACGCCAACCCCAGGCAGGCAAAACCGAAACGATAGAAAAACCGGTTCATGCGCTGGGTCGCCCCATCCAGCATCAACGTCGGTTCATCGATACGACGACCCTGGCTTTGTTCGAGAATGGCCCTCGCACGCTGTTCGCGGCGACGAGTGGCGTGTAACAACCAACCACCCGGGAAGGCCAACAACAAGGCCAGCAGGTTGATCAACTTGGCGGGATGGTTGGTAAACAGCGAAATCAAATGCAACGACATCACGAACCTCAGCAGAACAGGTGTGGCAGACGCCGAACCGGCGGCCGCGGCGCGGATTCTACCGAAAGCCTCACCTTGTGCCCTTGCTTTCCGACAAATAACGAACCATTTGACTGATTCCTGCCCTGTGTCACGGCGCCGTCATGTTGCACACCGAAAACCTGGATCGCTACCCTCCTTGAAACCAGCGGACATGAAAAAGCCCGGAGCCATTGCTGGCACCGGGCTTTTTTGAATCCAGCGAACGCTTACTCGCCGAGAATCTGACCAATCGTCGGATCCTTGAACAGACGCGTCAACGCATCGCTCAACACATCGCTGACCAGCTTGGTATTGGTTTCCTGATTCGGCGCCATACCAAAACGCTGATCCAGGGACGCACCATAACGACCGCTGTAACGACGATTGGCATTCTGCACATCGGAGCGGAACGTCGCGCCAATGGTGGCCTCAGTCACATACATGCCTTCTTTAGGCGACTGATATTTCAGTTCAGCCAGGGTCACAGTCAACTGCGGAGCATTCAGCGCATTGGAGGTTGGGGTGAAGCCCAACAACCGCACGGCCGCTTCGGCCTGAGCCTGCAACTTCGGCAGAATCTGCGCGCCCTGCACGGTGATCGCGCTGGTCTCAGGGTACAGGCCACCACGGGTGCCCAATGTCGGCGACGGACGACCGTCGACCACACGCACCACCACCGGCTGACCATGGCCGACCGGCGCCAGCTGAGTCGTCAGCTTGGGTTCCGGATTCAGTTGTTGCGGGCTGTGGGCGCAGCCAACCAGGGTCAAACTGGTCACAGTGATCAAACCGAACAACAGGCGTTGCAACATGCTCTTCTCTCCAGAATCAGGCACAAACAGGCCCGCAGTATAGCGGTGGGCCACTGTGGGTAACTAGCACCTCACAGTGAATACTGAAATCTCTGACAAACCCTTCAGACCGCGGTTCCTGTCACAGATATGTCACCGCCCATACACTTGCTCGTCACGGCTCGCTGGCAACCTTTACAGCAGTCACCCCACAAGGTACTTCGCCATGCGCTACCTGATCTCGCTGTTCAACCCACGTCCTCTGCATCGCTGCTTCGCCCTGCTCGACCACAACGGCCACTGCCAGGCATTCAAACAGTGCAGCCTTCAGCCGATGGGCGATGGCTGGGTCGAAATCGAAGAAATCCGTCTCAATTGGCTGCACCATCCCCTGCCCCCTAGCGCCCGTGTCAGCCAGCGCCAGCCACGTGCGCGGGCTCAACACCCGTTGACCACCTGACCGAACACCTAATAAAAGTCATTAAACACGACCATTTCCCTGCGTTTCTTCGCTACAATCTCCCCCCGATTATAAGGACGTCTCCTGATCGGGCCTCGCAGCATCGTCAATGCGCTTGTATTGACAACCCCCGCACCGCCCACAGAGAGCCGCCCACACAGATCGAGTGAAGCTGGCGCGCTTGCTGTTCCTTGAGCAAAACCCCCACTTTTCGCGAATCTGCAGAGCTGTCATTACGCTCGGTCACTGAGCTGTTTGCCCGTTTTGCTTGTCATGTATCCCATGGCGGCAATCCATCCGGGCACGGTGCCAGGCTGGGGCAGCCCTTTTTGAGGTTCACGTCTTCAAAAGAGCGTGAAAAAAACGGGTTTTCACAACTTCACAAGAGTGTGGCGAGCAAATGAATAGTTTTGCGTCTGAATATGCACCATTAGCGTCTGAAACAGCCCAACGACACAGGACCGAGTACGCCTCGAATACCGGAGCCTGAAGCCTGTCCTCTACGGATTTGGTTGCACAAACGGATGTATCGACCATAAGTCGAATTGCCAGCCGCGCGTTGAAGTGAGTTCATGTAACTCTTTTAGACCCGGCCGGTAGCGTCCGTCGAAGTTGCGAAAAATTGCGAAGATTCGGACATGGCGATACTGCCATGAGTACCTGGGGCATCACTGACACGCCCCTGAACACCTGGCAGCCATGCCGACAATTTGGTGCTGCAGATTTTGGAGACGCGTTAAATGGCGCATAACGAAGCAGTCGACGTAGTACTGGTTGGGGCCGGCATCATGAGTGCCACCCTCGCTGTACTGCTCAAAGAGCTCGACCCCGCGATCAAGCTGGAAGTCGTCGAGCTGATGGATTCCGGTGCCGCGGAGAGTTCGAACCCGTGGAACAACGCCGGTACCGGTCACGCCGGGCTGTGTGAGCTCAACTACACACCGCAGGCCGCCGACGGCACCGTCGACATCAAGAAAGCCGTGCACATCAACACCCAGTTCGAGGTGTCGAAGCAGTTCTGGTCCTACCTGACCAGGAAAAGCACCTTCGGCTCGTGCAAGACGTTCATCAGCCCGGTGCCGCACCTGAGCTTCGTCCAGGGCAACGATGGCGTTTCCTTCCTCAAGGAACGCTTCAAGACGCTGAGCAAGCACCACGCCTTCTCGGACATGGAATACACCGAAGACAAGGCCACCATGGCCGAGTGGATGCCGCTGATGATGCCTGGCCGGCCGGCCGACGAAGTCGTCGCCGCCACCCGCGTCATGAACGGCACAGACGTCAACTTCGGCGCCCTGACCAATCAACTGCTCAAGCACCTGACCAGCGCACCGGATGCCCAGGTCAAGTACTGCAAGCGCGTGACCGGCCTCAAGCGTAACGGCAGCGGCTGGACCGTCAGCATCAAGGACGTCAACAGCGGAAATTCCCGTGACGTCGACGCGAAATTCGTGTTCCTCGGCGCTGGCGGCGCGGCACTGCCGCTGCTGCAAGCTTCGGGCATCGAAGAAAGCAAAGGCTTCGGCGGCTTCCCGATCAGTGGCCAGTGGCTGCGCTGCGACAACCCGGAAGTGGTCAAACACCACCAGGCCAAGGTGTACAGCCAGGCGGCCGTGGGTTCGCCACCGATGTCGGTGCCGCACCTGGACACCCGCGTCGTCGATGGCAAGAAGTCACTGTTGTTCGGACCTTACGCCGGCTTCACTACCAAGTTCCTCAAGCACGGTTCCTTCATGGACCTGCCGATGTCGGTTCGCGCCGGCAACATCGGCCCGATGCTGGCCGTGGCGAAAAACAACATGGACCTGACCAAATACCTGGTCAGCGAAGTGATGCAGTCGATGGAGCAGCGCCTGGATTCCCTGCGTCGTTTCTACCCTGAAGCGAAAGCCGAAGACTGGCGCTTGGAAGTGGCCGGTCAACGGGTACAGATCATCAAGAAAGACCCGAAAAAAGGCGGCGTTCTGCAGTTCGGTACCGAACTGGTCGCGGCCAAGGACGGTACCCTTGCTGCCCTGCTCGGCGCTTCGCCAGGCGCGTCGGTGACCGTTTCGATCATGCTGGAGCTGATCGAGAAATGCTTCCCGAACAAAGCATCCGGTGAGTGGGCTGCCAAACTGGCGGAAATCTTCCCGGCCCGCGAAAAGGTTCTGGAAACCGACGCTGCGCTGTATCGCAAGATCAATGTGCAGAACAACGTCGCGCTGGAACTGGTTGAAGCCAGCAACGAGACCGAAAGCTACGCTTGATTCGGCCGCATAAAAAACGCCCCGTTCTCATTGAGAGCGGGGCGTTTTTTTATGGCCGGTGAAACAATCTTTGTGGCGAGGGAGCTTGTCGGATCGCCGCACCGTCCCGCTTGAGTGCGCAGCGCTCACAAAATTTCCGTCGTTCGCAGAATTTTGGGGCCGCTTCGCAGCCCAGCGGGAGCAAGCTCCCTCGCCACAAATACCAGTAGGTCTGGGGTTAACCGCGGGCCTTGTTGATCAGTTCGATGTATTCGGCCGCGTTGCGCTGATCCTTGATCAGGGCGACGAAGTCATTGCCGTGCTCATCCTTGCCGTCCAGATCCAGACCGGCTGCGACGAAGAACGTCAGAAAACGCTCGAAGTCGTCGATTCGCAGGCCGCGATAGGCCTTGATCAGTTTGTGCAGCGACGGCGACGTGGCGTCGACCGGTTCGAAATCGAGGAACAGCTTGATCTGCTCATCGCCGATCTCGTCACCAATCACTTGCTTCTTATCTTTACGCATTGCCGACTCCAGCTCGCAGACATTTCACGGGGCGGGCAGTTTACCCCTCCCTTGCCACCGGGCTCAACGCGGACGAACAGCACCCGTGTGCAGATCAGCCCAGACATGGCCGTTGGCGTAGCTGAGGAACTGGCAATACACCGTGTCATTGCGCAACAAGTCGATCACCGCGCGGTACTGCGCCATCGGGTAAAACAGCGTCAGGGTTTTGCTTTTATCGTCGTAGATCGGCTTTTTCAGGCTTTTGCTTTCGCCATCGAAATTGACCAGCACCTGGTTGATGGTCGCGCCTTTGTTCAAGGATTTGCCCTTGAGACGGATCAGCAACGGTGAGGTCACCGGAATTGGCTGCTGGTTGGACTGGCGCTGGCTGCCGACCACCACTGAATACTCGGTAACCTGCAACAGCTGTTGCTGCTCGGGTTCCGCGTCACGCAGGGTCAGGTCATCGGGGGGCAGGAACTGCGCGTGCATCGGCGCCGGGGCGGCCGCCAGAGGCAGGCTGACGGTCAGCAACAGGGCGGCGCAGCTGCGGATCAAAAGGCTCATGACAGGCTCCGGAGGGCGGGGCCGAGCACTCTAGCATGGGCGCACAAAAGTGGATCTGTGAACACAGAACCCTGTGGGAGCGGGCTTGCTCGCGAAGACGGCTGCACATTCAACATTAATGTTTAAGTCAGACCGCTTTCGCGAGCAAGCCCGCTCCCACAAGGGGATTGGCGCCGGGGCTTACATGCCTTTAACAGCAAAAATCCCGTTGGCGTTACGCCAGTAGCCTTTGTAGTCCATGCCGTAACCGAAGATGTAACGGTCGATGCATGGCAGGCCGACGAAATCGGCTTTCAGGTCCGGGCGAGCCTTGCGGTCGTGGTCCTTGTCGATCAGCACGGCGGTGTGCACAGCGCGGGCACCGGCGTGTTTGCAGAAGTCGATGATCGCGCCCAGGGTGTGACCTTCGTCGAGGATGTCGTCGATGATCAGCACGTCACGGTCGATGAACGACACTTCCGGCTTGGCTTTCCAGAACAGGTCGCCGCCGCTGGTTTCGTTGCGATAACGGGTGGCGTGCAGGTAGGACGCTTCCAACGGGAAGTTCAGATAAGTCAGCAGCTTGCCGGAGAAAATCAGCCCGCCGTTCATCACGCAGAACACCACCGGATTGCTTTCAGCCAGCTGGTCGTTGATTTGTGCACCGACGCGGGCGATGGCTGCCTCGACTTCAGCTTCGGTGTACAGGCAGTCAGCCTCTCGCATGATTTGACGGATATGCTCGAGATCAGCGGACATGGCGCTCTCCAGGGGGTGGCGGTTCAGGAAAAGCGGGCAAAGGTACGCATCAAGCGAGGCCAGATCAAGCGTTTGTGGACTAACGTACTGTATGTCTATAGGACAACACCCTCGGATAGATTAATCTAGGCCGGTTTTTTTGCCCGCCGCCGGAGCCTTTCCCATGCCCATCCTCGAGATCCGCCATCCGCTGATCCGCCATAAACTCGGCCTTATGCGCCGCGCCGACATCAGCACGAAGAATTTCCGTGAGCTCGCTCAGGAAGTCGGTGCCCTGCTGACCTATGAAGCCACCAAAGACCTGCCGCTGGAAACCTACGATATCCAAGGCTGGGCCGGCACTGTGTCGGTCGAGAAAATCGCCGGCAAGAAAATTACTGTAGTACCGATCCTGCGCGCCGGCATCGGCATGCTTGAAGGCGTGCTGAGCCTGATCCCGGGCGCCAAGGTCAGCGCCGTCGGCGTGGCCCGCAACGAACAAACCCTGCAGGCCCACACCTATCTGGAAAAACTGGTTCCGGAAATCAACGAACGCCTGGCGATGATCATCGACCCGATGCTCGCCACCGGCAGCTCCATGGTCGCGACCATCGACCTGCTGAAAAAGGCCGGTTGCCGGGATATCCGCGCGATGGTGCTGGTGGCTGCCCCTGAAGGCATCGCCGCCGTAGAGAAGGCTCACCCGGACGTGACCATCTACACCGCTTCCATTGACGAGAAACTCAACGAACACGGTTACATCATCCCAGGCCTGGGCGACGCCGGTGACAAGATCTTCGGCACCAAGCAGAAGGACGCTTGAGCATGCAGCAAGAGTTCAACGATCCGCTCTGGCGCACGGTGCTGTCGGGTGCGCAGATGCTGTTCGTGGCCTTCGGCGCTCTGGTGTTGATGCCGCTGATTACCGGCCTGGACCCAAACGTCGCGCTGTTCACCGCAGGCCTGGGGACGATTCTGTTCCAGATCGTCACCGGGCGTCAGGTGCCGGTGTTCCTGGCGTCGAGCTTTGCCTTCATCACTCCGATCATTCTCGCCAAGGGCCAGTTCGGTCTCGCGGCGACCATGGGCGGCGTGATGGCGGCCGGTTTCGTCTACACCTTCCTCGGCCTTGCGGTGAAGATCAAAGGCACCGGTTTCATTGACCGTCTGCTGCCACCGGTGGTGATTGGCCCGGTGATCATCTCCATCGGCCTGGCCATGGCGCCGATCGCCGCCAACATGGCGATGGGCAAGGCTGGCGATGGCACTGAGCTGATTCATTATCAGACGGCGATGCTGATCTCGATGCCAGCACTGCTGACCACCCTGATCGTCGCGGTGTTCGGCAAAGGCATTTTCCGCCTGGTACCGATCATCTCCGGTGTGCTGGTGGGTTTTGCGATGGCGTTCTACTTCGGCGTCGTTGATACCGCGAAAATTGCCGCTGCACCGTGGTTTGCAATCCCGCACTTCACCGCGCCGGAATTCAACTGGCAGGCGATTCTGTTCATCGTTCCGGTGGCCCTGGCCCCGGCCATCGAGCACATCGGCGGCGTGATCGCAGTCGGTAGCGTGACCGGTCGCGATTACCTGAAGA
The DNA here is from genome assembly GCF_050435365.1 of Pseudomonas sp. BT76 TE3572. Taxonomy (NCBI): domain Bacteria; kingdom Pseudomonadati; phylum Pseudomonadota; class Gammaproteobacteria; order Pseudomonadales; family Pseudomonadaceae; genus Pseudomonas; species Pseudomonas sp. BT76 TE3572. The sequence goes on along the minus strand of NZ_JBNDKE010000001.1, from coordinate 5,590,534 downwards.
AACCCGGCCTGCATCGCACCCTGCTCGGCGATGGCATTGCCACCACCGCAGCCGGCCTGTTCGGCGGTCCACCCAACACAACTTACGCCGAAGTGACGGGCGCGGTGATGCTGACCAAGAACTACAACCCTAAGATCATGACCTGGGCGGCGATTTTCGCCATCAGCCTGGCGTTCATCGGCAAGTTCGGCGCGCTGCTGCAAAGCATTCCGGTGCCGGTGATGGGCGGGATTCTGTGCCTGTTGTTCGGTTCGATCGCGGCGGTGGGCATGAACACGCTGATTCGCCACAAGATCGACCTGAGCGAAGCGCGCAATCTGGTGATTGTCTCGGTGACCCTGGTGTTCGGGATTGGCGGCGTCCTGGTCGGCACCGGCACAGGGCCAGACGACTTCGGCCTCAAAGGCATCGCGCTGTGTGCGGTGACGGCGATTGCGCTGAACCTGTTGCTGCCGGGTAATGACAGCTGGAAGCACAAAAAGGCGAGTGAATCGTTGTTGTAAGCCAGCCTTTAGATTGTCTTCGCGGGCAAGCCTCGCTCCTACAGGTTTTATGTCGACTATTCAAACGACGCAATCCTGTAGGAGCGAGGCTTGCCCGCGAAGCTTTTAGAGGGCCAACGGGGCTCTTTCACACAAGGTGCTCAACGCCCGCGCCCACTGCGGATCGTCGTTGAGGCACGGCACCAACACCAACTCCTCTCCCCCCGCCTCGAGGAACAGCTCTTTACCGCGATCACCGATCTCTTCCAGCGTCTCGATGCAATCGGCGACGAACGCCGGGCACATCACCAGTACTTTCTTCACGCCCATTCCAGCCAACTCATCAAGGCGCGCTTCGGTGTAGGGTTCGATCCATTTGGCTCGTCCCAGACGCGACTGGAATGACACCGACCACTTGCCGTCCGGCAAACCCATGCGTTTGGCAAACTCTGCCGCCGTACGCAAGCATTGCCCGCGATAACAGGTCGCGACCACTTCCGGTGGTGCACCCGCGCAGCAATCGCCGCCACCCTCAAAACTGTGGCCAGGATTGAGCTTCTTCAGGTGCCGCTCCGGCAAGCCGTGAAAGCTGAGCAGGAGGTGATCGTAATCCTGCTGCAGATGCGGTTTGGCACTGGCCACCAGCGCATCGAGGTATTCCGGTTGATCGTAGAACGGCTGGAGAATCGAAAACTGCACATCAAGATTCTTTTCCCGCACGACCCGCTTGGCTTCTTCGATCACCGTGGTCACGGTGCTGTCGGCGAACTGTGGATAGAGCGGCGCGATCGTGATCCTCTTGTGACCCTGAGCCGCCAGGCTCACCAGCGTCGATTCAATAGACGGCTCACCGTAACGCATCGCCAGCTCCACCGGACCGTGGGTCCACTGGGCCGTCATGGCCTGTTGCAGGCGACGGCTGAGCACCACCAACGGCGAGCCCTCCTCCCACCAGATCGAGGCGTAGGCATGGGCAGACTGCTCCGGGCGCTTGAACAGGATCAGCGACACCAGCAAACGTCGAACCGGCCAGGGCAGGTCGATCACATACGGGTCCATCAGAAATTGATTGAGGTAACTGCGCACATCCGCCACCGAGGTGGAGGCCGGTGAGCCCAGATTGACCAGAAGCAATGCGTGATCGGTCATGCAACGTCCTATTTCAAAGGCGGCTGGAAAGGTCGTCCAGAGCCGCGCGCAAATCAGTGAACCGGAAAGTGAAACCCGCTTCCAGCAAGCGAGCCGGTACGGCCTTCTGGCCGCCCAGCAACAGCAATGACAATTCGCCCAGACACACCTTCAACGCCAGGGCCGGCATGGGCATGAACGTCGGGCGGTGCAGCACGCTGCCCAACGTCTTGGCAAACTCGCGGTTGCGCACCGGCTTGGGCGCGCAGGCATTATAAGGACCACTGGTGTCTTCCTGATGCAGAAGAAAATCAATCAGGCCGATTTGATCGTTGATATGGATCCACGGCATCCACTGCCGGCCACTGCCGATAGGCCCGCCCAGCCCCATTTTGAACGGCAGCAACAGCCGCGACAAAAAGCCGCCCTCGGCCGACAACACCAGCCCGGTACGAATGAAGATCACGCGAATGCCCAAGCCTTCGGCACGCTGGGCGGTTTCTTCCCAGGCGATGCACAACTGGCTGGCGAAATCATCGATCACCGGTGGAGACTTCTCGGTCAATTCCCGCTCGCCCCCGTCACCGTACCAACCGACCGCAGACCCCGAAATCAACACCTGCGGTTTTTGTTCACGGGTTTCGAGCCAGGCCAGCAGGGTTTCAGTCAGGGTGATGCGACTGCTCCACAACAGCGCTTTGCGTCTGGTTGTCCAGGGGCGATCGGCAATCGGTGCACCCGCGAGGTTGATAATCGCATCCACTGGCTCCTGACCGATGTCCTCGAGGCGGGCCACTCCATGCACTTGGGCACCGCAGATTTTCGCGACTTTTTCAGGTTTGCGACTCCAGACCGTCAGGCGATGACCCTGACTCAACCAGAGGCGGCAGAGTTGACGTCCTATCAAACCAGTACCGCCGGTCAGCAATATGTGCATGACTACTTCCTCGCGTAGCGTTTTACCCTGATCACTAGTCTATTTTTATAAGCAGGGATCTTTGGTATCGGGCAGGCTCTGTGATTAACAATAGGCCAAGCTGTCAGAACGAGAACGCTAAAAGTTATACCAAAAAACAATATTGTACAGGTTTAAACCACGGCGTAGTCTGTACAGAAAGGTAAACGAGGCCCCTATGACTGTACCTATCGCAATCATCGGCACCGGCATCGCCGGGCTCTCCGCCGCCCAGGCCCTGACAGAGGTCGGGCATGTCGTTCAACTTTTCGATAAAAGCCGCGGCAGTGGCGGACGCATGTCAAGCAAGCGCAGTGATGCGGGTGCTCTGGACTTGGGCGCGCAATATTTCACCGCCCGCGATCGCCGCTTCGTCACTGAAGTCCAGCGCTGGCAAGGCAACGGCTGGGTTGCTGAATGGATGCCGCAGCTCTACACCTACCATGGCGGCCAGCTCAACCTGTCGCCGGACGAACAGACGCGCTGGGTCGGCACGCCGCGCATGAGCGCCATTACCCGCGGTCTGCTCGGCGACCTGGAAGTGCATTTCGCCTGCCGCATTACCGAGGTCTATCGCGGCGAAGAGCACTGGCATCTGCAGGACGCCGAAGGCTTCACCCACGGCCCGTTCAGCCATGTGATTATCGCCACGCCGGCACCTCAGGCGACTGCACTGCTGGCCTCCGCGCCGAAACTCGCCGGTGCCGCCGCCGGGGTGAAAATGGACCCGACCTGGGCTGTCGCGCTGGCGTTCGAGACACCGCTGGATACGCCCATGGAAGGCTGCTTCGTACAGGACAGCCCGCTCGACTGGCTGGCTCGCAACCGCAGCAAACCCGGGCGCGATAACACCCTCGATACGTGGGTGCTGCATGCGACCAGCGCCTGGAGCCGGCAACATATCGACCTGTCCAAGGAAGCGGTGATCGAGCAATTGCACGGCGCATTTGCCGAGTTGCTGCACGACTCCATGCCCGCCCCGACCTTCAGCCTCGCCCACCGCTGGCTCTACGCCCGCCCCGCCAACAGCCATGAATGGGGCGCCCTGGCCGATGCCGATCTAGGCTTGTATGTGTGTGGCGACTGGTGCTTGTCCGGTCGTGTCGAAGGCGCTTGGCTCAGCGGCCAGGAAGCCGCCCGCCGCTTGCATGCGCATCTGCAGTGAACCGCATCGATCCGAGAGGAGGTCCGACGGCAAAACCTATACAAATAATTTGACTTGTACACCTTTGAATCTATGATGAAGTTATGTTGTACAGACCGGACAGTCTGTACAGGTTTAGATTCGAGGTGCTCCGATGCCCCACGTCACCGTGAAACCGAAGATCGCCATCAGCGCCTGCCTGATGGGCGCAGAAGTGCGTTACAACGGCGGGCACAAGGCGTCGCGACTGTGCAGTCGCACCCTCACGGACTATTTCGATTTCATCCCGGTTTGCCCCGAAGTTGCCATTGGCCTCGGTATTCCCCGTGAACCGATCCGTCTGGTTGGCGATCCCGAACATCCAGAAGCTATCGGTACCGTTAACCCGACACTCAATGTCACCCGGCCGCTGGCCGAGTACGGTCAGAAAATGGCCGCGGAACTGGGTGACATCTGCGGCTACATCTTCATGCAGAAATCCCCGTCATGCGGCCTGGATCGGGTCAAGGTCTACCACGCCAACGGGGCGCCGGTGGACGGTGGTGGCCGTGGCATCTATGCCCAGGCGTTCTGCGCGCGGCATCCGGATTTACCGGTGGAAGAAGACGGCCGACTCAACGACCCGGTGCTGCGAGAAAACTTCCTCACCCGCGTATTCGCCTACAGTGCCTGGCAGCAGTTGCTGCGCGAAGGCCTGACTCGCCGTGGCCTCACGGACTTTCACTCGCGCTACAAATACCTGCTGATGGCCCACAACCCGGTGCAATACAAAACCCTGGGCAACCTGCTGGGCAACATGGGTCAGACCGACCCGAACGAACTCGGTCCACGCTATTTCAGCGAGCTGATGGCGGCCTTGAAAAAATGCGCCACACGCCGCACCCACACCAACGTCCTGCAACACATCAGTGGCTATCTCAAACAGACGATCAGCCCTGAAGACAAACAGGAAGTGCAGCACGTCATCGGTCAGTACCGCCACGGCATCGTGCCATTGGTGGTGCCGCTGACGCTGCTCAAACACTACTTCCGTCAACACCCGGATCCCTACATTGCGCAACAGGTTTACCTGCAACCGCACCCGGAAAACCTCAGTCTGCGAAACGCGATCTAATGACAATCCAATGAAAAGCCCACTCGACACCAGCGCCAGCGAAGACCTCGGCGACGACTTCAAGAAAGCCCTCGACGAAGGCTGGCTGCCGATCCGTGAGGTCGCGCGGCAGACCGGCGTCAACGCCGTCACCCTGCGGGCCTGGGAGCGGCGTTATGGCTTGATCGTGCCGCAACGCACGCCCAAGGGTCATCGGCTGTTCTCTGCCGAACACGTTCAACGCATCCTGACGATCCTCACCTGGCTCAACCGTGGCGTGGCCGTCAGCCAGGTCAAGCAACTGCTCGACACCCCGCAGGCCTTTACCGAATCCGTCGAAAACGATTGGCAAGTGATGCGCCATACGCTGCTGCAAGCAGTCACTCAACTGAACGAACGCACCCTTGATGACACCGTCAATCAGGCCATGGCGTTGTACCCACCACGGACCTTGTGCGCACAACTGCTGATGCCGTTGCTGGCTGAACTGGAGCAACGCTGGCAAGGCCAGTTCGGCGCGCAGATGGAGCGAGTGTTTTTTTTCTCCTGGTTACGCAGCAAATTTGGCGCACGCATCTACCATAACAACCGTCAGTTGCGCACCGCGCCACTGTTGTTGATCAATCAATCGGACCTGCCTCTGGAACCTCACCTGTGGCTGACCGCCTGGTTGATCAGCAGCGCCGATTGCCCGGTGGAGGTGTTCGACTGGCCACTCCCCGCCGGCGAACTCGCGCTGGCGGTCGATCATCTGCAAGCCCGCGGCGTACTGCTGTACTCCAGCAAAACCATCAACCTTTCACAGCTGCCGAAACTTTTGAATGGTGTCAGTTGCCCAAAAATGATTGCCGGCCCCACGGTTTGCATCCACCACGCCGAGTTGTCCGCACGAACGTTCAAGATTACTGATTTGTTCCTGGCTGAAGATCCGTTAGCAGCGCATCAGGGCCTGGTTCAGCGTGGGCTCATTTAATGGCGAATTTTTTAATGAATCGTGCGGACTCCTCTCTGCAATTGATCTGGTTGCGCAGCGACTTGCGCTTACATGACAACACCGCCCTCTCGGCCGCCGCAGCCCGCGGTCCGACTGTGGCCGTGTATCTGCTGAGCCCGGAGCAATGGCTGGAGCACGATGACGCGCCGTGCAAAGTGGATTTCTGGTTGCGCAACCTGAGCGAGTTAAGCAGCGCGCTGGGGGAGCTGAACATTCCCTTGTTGATCCGCAAGGCATCTCGTTGGGATGAGGCCCCCAAGGTGCTGCTCGATCTTTGCCAACAGTTGAAGATTGACGCGGTGCACGTCAACGAGGAGTACGGCATCCATGAAAGCCGTCGTGACGCAGCCGTGGCCAAAATACTGAACGCCAATGCCATCGACTTTTACAGTTACCTTGATCAACTGCTGTTAAAACCGGGCACCGTACTGACCAAGACGGGCACTTACTTTCAGGTTTTCAGCCAGTTCCGCAAGGTGTGTTACGACCGCCTGCGCAGGTCGTTACCGACACGGGTCCCAGCACCCGCCGTACAGGTGCCGCTGGCGATCAGCAACGACAGAATCCCATCAAGCGTTGAAGGCTTCGCAACGCCCAGCGACAGCTTGCGCAGTCTTTGGCCTGCCGGTGAAGCCGAAGCCCAGCGCCGCCTCGACACCTTCGTCGATGCCCAGATCGACGACTACAAAAACGAACGCGATTTTCCGGCCAAACCGGGCACCAGTCAGCTGTCGGCCTATCTCGCCGCCGGGGTGATTTCCCCCCGTCAGTGTCTGCACGCCGCGCTGCAAAGCAATCAGGGCGAGTTCGAAAGCGGCAAGGTCGGCGCCGTCACCTGGATCAACGAATTGCTGTGGCGCGAGTTCTACAAACACATTCTGGTGGGCTACCCACGGGTCTCGCGTCATCGCGCCTTCCGCCCGGAAACCGAAGCCCTCGCCTGGCGCGATGCCCCAGATGAACTCCTGGCCTGGCAAGAGGCCCGAACCGGCCTGCCGATTATCGACGCGGCCATGCGCCAATTGCTTGAAACCGGCTGGATGCACAACCGCCTGCGCATGGTGGTGGCGATGTTCCTGACCAAGAACCTGCTGATCGACTGGCGCGAAGGCGAGCGTTTTTTCATGCGTCATCTGATCGATGGCGACCTCGCGGCGAACAACGGTGGCTGGCAGTGGAGCTCGTCCACTGGCACCGATTCGGCGCCCTACTTCCGGATTTTCAACCCGCTGAGCCAGTCGGAGAAATTCGACAGCGAAGGGTTGTTTATCAAGCACTGGCTGCCGGAGCTGGCCAAGCTGAACAAGAAAGAAGTGCACAACCCGGCGAACCTCAGCGGCCTGTTCGGCGTGGCGGATTACCCGTCGCCGATCGTCAATCTGAGCAGCTCTCGCCAACGGGCGCTGGCGGCGTTCAAGAACCTGCCATCACGACAACCAGCCGGGCAATTGCCTGACTGAAAAGGAGAATGGGATGAGACTTACACCTCCACGGCGATACTGGTTGACTGGCGCAAGCAACGGCATTGGCGCCTCGCTGGCCGAAGAAATACTGAAAACCGGTGCTCATCTTGCGGTGAGTTCTCGCTCGGTGGCGCCACTCAAAGTTTTGTCCCAGCGTTATCCGGGGCAAGTGCTGGTGGTGGCCGGCGACCTGACCAACAGCCAGACCGTGCGAGAAATCGGCGAGCAGATTGCCGAGGAGTGGGGAGCTCTGGACACGGTGATCCTCAACGCCGGTACTTGCGAATATGTCGACGTTCAGCAGTTCGATTCGTCGATCGTCGAGCACGTAGTGCGCACCAACCTGCTTGCCAGCAGCTATTGCATCCAGGCTGCCCTGCCGCTCTTGCGCGCCGGCAACGCGCCGCATCTGGTGGGCGTCGCCAGCTCGGTCACCTACCTGCCGCTGCCGCGATCCGAGGCTCATGGCGCCTCAAAGCCCGGGCTGCGTTACCTGTTTGAATCGTCGCGAATTGAGCTTGCACCTGAAGGCATCGAAGTCACCGTGGTCAGCCCGGGGTTTGTCGAGACGCCGCTAACGGCGCAAAACGTCTCCATGCCACTCAGCTGGCCGGTGGACAAGTCCGCGCGCTACATCTTTGCCGAACTCAAGAGTCGTTCGCTGGAGATAGCCTTTCCGGCATTGTTCATGGCCGACCTCTGGCCATTATCGAGAATACCCAACCGAGGGAAACTGACGATCGGCAAACGCATGGTGCGCAGCAATCCACCGGTCAAGGACCAGCCGTGAGCTCACCCCGTTCGAACCCGGCGACCAAGCGTCCGTCAGGCCTTTCACACAGCACCAGCCCACTGCCTTACACTGGGCGCCATGAAAACCATTCCCCATACGCAAATCGCCGAGCCTGCGGTCACCTGCTCGACCTGCGCAGCTTGCTGCTGTCAGCTCGAAGTCATGCTGATCACGGACACGGGCGTGCCCGAACGATTTATCGATACCGATGACTGGGGCGGGGAAGTCATGCTGCGTCTGGATGACGGCTGGTGCGCCGCGCTGGATCGCAACACGATGATGTGCACCATCTACGAAAAACGCCCGCTGATCTGCCGGGAGTTCGAGATGGGCGCACCGGAATGCATCGAAGAACGCCAAGGGATTACCACGGCGTATCGGTGAACAAGAAGGCACCCAAAATCAAATGTGGGGGCGGCGGTGCGGTGATCCCACATTGACCGAGTCCAGGCTTACAACGGCATCGTGTAGTGCAGCGAGTAGCTTTCTACGCCGTCGTTGTAACTGTTAAGACCGGCATTGGAGTAGTGCGTCGCACGAATCCCGACTTCATGTCCGCCCGCAAAGCGCAGACCAAAGCCGAATCGGTCTTCAAACTGAAAAGCACCACCGAGGTTGTTGCTTTCAAGTTCGCTATGAGAGAACAACGCCACGCCAATCCCGAGCTCCAGGTACGGCTTGACGTTCTGACCGGCAAACTCGTAAACAAACACTGGCGAGAACGACAGGCTGTGGTTGCTGGAGGTCTTGTCGCCTTCCCAATAGGTGTAGGCACCGCTCCAGTAACCGGTCACCCGACCGACATCACTCTGCAACCAGCTCTTGTCCCAATCGAATTGCATGCCCAGTCGATAGGTCATGGTCGAGTCGCTGGTCTCGCCGACCGCGAACTCCACGCCTGCCGCCTGTGCGGTAAAACTGTGCCCCATCAGTGCGGCCGCAATCGCGGCCAAGCAGAATAGTCGCTTCATTAGAAACATCCTTTTCCGAACGATTTCGTATGGTTTTTTTGTTGCTTGACGCTATAGAAGTCGACGTTTAATCAGAAGTTCACCCCAATTACTCGCTTGCCCCGAGCTTTGTTTACTCCTTGAAGCTTCGCACAATGCCAGCGGTATTCCACAGTATCGGCAAGATATTTCTGAAATGCTCCGGATCGGCACTCGTCCAGAACTGCGCCGCACGTGCAGGCTCCTCGGCGAGCAATTCCCGCTCGGCCAATAATCGCTGAAGTTGCCGCGCTACAGCGGCGCCGGTGTCGATCAAACTGATGTCATCGGGGATCATCTGCTTAAGCAACGGCTTTAGGAAAGGGTAATGCGTACAGCCAAGAATTATCGTGTCGCACCCGGCGCCGAGCAGCGGTTCGACATACCTGGCCAGCAACTGGCGCAAGGCCGCACTGTGAAGATCGCCGTTTTCAATCAGCTCCACCAGGCCGGGGCACGGCTGGGTGATGACTCGCACATCGGTGGCGAATCGGTCGAGCAACGCGGCGAACTTGGCACTTTGCAAAGTGCCGGTGGTGGCGAGCACACCGACCACACCGCTACGGGTGGCAGCCGCGGCCGGTTTGACCGCTGGCTCCATGCCGACGATGGGCCACTCGGGATAATCGCGCCGCAAGTCCGCAACGCCAGCGACCGTTGCCGTGTTGCAGGCCAGCACCAAGGCCTTGGCGCCCTGCTGCTGAAAAAAACCGGCCATCACGCTGCAGCGATGACGGATGAATTCCGGGGTTTTCTCGCCGTAGGGAATATTCCCGCAATCGGCGACGTACAGCAGTGATTCGTTGGGCAGCAAACGCTGAATCTCGGCCAGCACCGAAAGCCCACCGACACCGGAGTCGAACACGCCAATCGGCGCTTCACGCATGCTTCGAACCACAGACGCTGCAGCCCGGATCACGCTTGACCCGCAATTCACGAAAGCGCGAGCCCAAGGCATCGATCAACAACAGACGCCCCACCAGCGGCTCGCCGAAACCCACCAGCATCTTCATGGCTTCCAGCGCCTGGAGGCTGCCAACCAGGCCAACCAATGGCCCGACGACACCGGCTTCGCTGCAGGTCAGTTCGGCTTCGCTGCCGTGACCATATAAACAGTGGTAGCACGGACTCTCCGGGCGACGCGGGTCGAACACCGACAACTGACCTTCGAGCCGAATCGCAGCGCCACTGACCAGCGGTTTGCAGGCGGAGACACACGCAGCGTTGACCGCTTCGCGGGTGGAGAAATTGTCGGAACAGTCCAGCACCAGATCCACCGCAGCCACAGCGGCGGCCAGGGAATCTTCGTCCAGCGCGGTGCGATGGGCGATCAACTGAATCTCGGGATTGATTGCAGTCAGTCGGCGAATAGCCGAATCGACCTTGCTCAGGCCGACGCTATCAGTGTCGTGAACGATCTGGCGTTGCAGGTTGGTCAGGTCGACAGTGTCGAAATCCGCCAGATGCAACTCGCCGACGCCGGCGGCGGCCAGATACAGCGCAACCGGCGAGCCGAGGCCGCCGAGACCGACGATCAACACGCGGCTTTCTTTCAGTCGCAACTGGCCGTCGATGTCGACGTGTTGCAACAGAATCTGCCGACTGTAGCGCAACAATTCCTGATCATTCAGCACGGCAGGCGCCCCAGGCTGATACGTTCGTGACCGCCCAGATCGGTGCGGCTGTGGACTTCTTCAAAGCCGCGGGTCAGCAGTAAATCGCGAACCGCAGTGGCTTGATCGTAACCGTGTTCAAGCATCAGCCAACCGCCCGCCTCCAGATAATCCGGCGACTGGGCGACGATCAGACGCAGATCGTCGAGCCCATCGATGCCGGCCACCAAGGCACTGGCCGGCTCGAAGCGCACATCACCTTCTACCAGATGCGGGTCGGCGGAGGCGATGTAAGGTGGATTGCTGATGATCAGCTGAAAACGTTGACCTTCCAGCGCACTGAACCAATGACTGCTTAGCACGGTGGCGTTGTTCAGGTGCAAGCGCTGGCGATTGCGCTCGGCCAGGGCCACGGCTTCGAGCACGCGATCCACGGCGGTCACCTTCCAGGCCGGACGCTCGCTGGCCAGGGCCAACGCAATGGCGCCGCTGCCGGTACCGAGGTCGAGCACCGAGGCAGGTGTGGCCGGCAGCAGTTCCAGCGCAGTCTCCACCAGCAGCTCGGTGTCCGGACGTGGGATCAGCGTATGCGGCGCCACTTCCAGATCAAGCTTCCAGAAACCTTGCTGACCGAGGATGTAAGCCACTGGCTCACCGCCACGGCGACGTTGCAAATACTCGGCAAATTTAAGCGCCGCTTCGCTTGGAACGATGCGCTCGGGCCAGGTGTGCAGAAAACTGCGGGACTTGCCCAACGCAGCGGCCAGCAACAGTTCGGCATCCAGGCGTGCGGAGGGCGAATCTGGCAGGTCGGCTGCGCGCAACAAACTGGCAATGATCGTCATTTACTCACCTATCGCTGCCAATTGGTCGGCCTGGTATTCGGCGAGCAACGGCTCGATCACCGCATCGACGCCACCCGCGAGGATTTCGTCGAGGGAATACAGCGTCAGGTTGACCCGGTGGTCGGTGACCCGCCCCTGGGCAAAGTTATACGTGCGGATCCGCTCCGAACGATCGCCCGACCCGACCAGCAATTTACGCTCGCTAGCGATAGCGTTCGCGGCGGCGCTGGTCTGCACATCGTTGAGCTTGGCCGACAGCCAGGACATCGCCCGGGCGCGGTTCTTGTGCTGGGAACGTTCTTCCTGGCACTCAACGACGATACCGGACGGCAGGTGAGTGATGCGGATCGCCGAGTCCGTCTTGTTGACGTGCTGACCACCGGCACCGGAGGATTTGTAGGTATCGATGCGCAAATCAGAGGGGTTGATCTCGATCGCTTCCTGTTCGTCCGGCTCGGGCAATACGGCTACGGTGCAGGCCGAGGTGTGGATGCGGCCTTGGGATTCAGTAGCCGGAACCCGTTGTACGCGGTGCGCACCGGATTCGAATTTCAGCTTGCCATAGACGTTATCGCCTTCGACGCGGGCGATGACTTCTTTAAAGCCGCCGTGTTCACCGATGTTCTCCGAGAGGATTTCCACCCGCCAGCCGCGACGCTCGGCGTAACGCGAATACATGCGGAACAGGTCGCCGGAGAAAATCGCCGCTTCGTCACCGCCGGTGCCGGCACGGATTTCGAGGAACACGTTACGCCCATCGTTCGGGTCCTTGGGCAGCAGCATGCGTTGCAGGCTGGCTTCGATGTCGATCAGTTGCTCTTTGGCTTCGCGGACTTCTTCCACGGCCATTTCGCGCATGTCCGGGTCGCTGTCCTTGAGCAGCGCCTGAGCGCCCTCGAGATCGCTTTGTACCTTGAGCAACTGTTTATAGGTTTCGACAATCGGTTCGACTTCCGCGTATTCCTTGGAATAGGTGCGGAATTTGTTCTGATCGGAAATGACTTCGCCGTCGCCAAGCAAGGCGGTCAATTCCTCGAAACGGTCCTGGAGGATGTCCAGCTTATTGAGCAGTGACGCTTTCATTGCGGTTTTTTATCCGAAAAGCTATCCGATGAGCCCTCATTCAGGGCAAAGAGTTCCTGGGCCATGGCCAGCGCATCGAGGCGGCCTTCGGCAGAGAGCTTTTTCAACTGCACGCTCGGTGCGTGCAAGAGTTTGTTGGTCAGGCCCCGCGCCAGTTGCACCAGCACGTCTTCGGCGCTGCTGCCGTTGGCCAGCATTCGCTGGGCCTTCTGCAATTCTTCGTCGCGCATGCGCTCGCTTTGTTGGCGATAGGCCTTGAGCACATCCACCGCCGCCAGTTCACGCAGGCGGACCATAAAATCTTCGGCACCGATCGAGACCATCTCTTCCGCCGCCTGGGCTGCGCCCTGGCGACTCTTGAGGTTCTCGGCGACCACTTCGTGGAGATCGTCGACGCTATAGAGGTAAACGTCGTCCAGTTCGCCGACTTCAGGCTCGATATCCCGGGGGACGGCGATATCTACCATGAAGATCGGCTTGTGCTTGCGCAGTTTCAAGGCGCTTTCCACCGCGCCTTTGCCCAAGATCGGCAACTGGCTGGCGGTGGAACTGATGACGATGTCGCTGCGCACCAATTCCGCCGGGATGTCCGAGAGCAATACCGCGTGGGCGCCGAACTGCTCGGCCAGAATGCTCGCGCGCTCCAGGGTTCGGTTGGCGACGACGATGCGCTTTACACCCAGTTCGTGCAGATGGCGGGCGACCAGGGTAATGGTCTCGCCGGCGCCGATCAGCAAGGCCTGGCTGCGTTGCAGGTCACTGAAAATCTGTTTCGCCAGACTGACCGCGGCAAACGCCACGGACACCGGGTTCTCGCCGATGGCAGTGTCGGTGCGCACCTGTTTGGCCGCATTGAACGTGGCCTGGAACAGCCGCCCGAGCAACGGACCGATGGTGCCGGCCTCGCGGGCCACGGCGTAGGCCGATTTCATCTGACCGAGAATCTGCGGTTCGCCCAACACCAGCGAATCAAGCCCGGAGGCCACCCGCATCATGTGACGAACTGCCGCATCATCTTCATGCACATAAGCACTCGCGCGCAGCTCTTCGAGGCTCAAATGGTGATAATCGGCCAGCCAGCGCAATATGATGTCAGCCGAAAGGTGATCCTGTTCTATATAGAGTTCACTGCGATTGCAGGTGGAGAGGATCGCAGCTTCGCGGCTGTCGGTGAGTCGGCAGAGCTGCTGCAAAGCCTCCACCAGCTGCTCAGGGGTAAAGGCCACGCGCTCGCGGACGTCTACTGAAGCAGTCTTGTGGTTAATACCGAGTGCAAGGAAGGCCATTCAAGGTCGCTGATGGTGACGTGAAGCCGGCAATTGTCCTACTTCGACAGAGCCAGAACAACTACCGCTGACTATTGTCCCAATGACCTGCCTCTATAAAGGCGCCAATTGAGTCTCGGTTATGTTTGGCTGAAGGCTTGTGTCATGATGATCCGACCGCAGGTTAGTCGTCCTCTTCCTATATGAATAGATCTTCCGCGTTGCTCCTCGCTTTTGTCTTCCTCAGCGGCTGCCAGGCCTTGGCACCCGTTTCGTCGGACGGTACGCCGCCGGTCGAAGACAGCACTCCGGCCCCTGAAAAGCCCAAGGTTTACAGCTCATTCAGCGAAGAAACCATCTTCAGTCTGTTGAGCGCCGAACTGGCTGGCCAGCGCAATCGTTTCGACATTGCCCTGGACAACTACGTGACCCAGGCGATCAATACTCAGGATCCGGGCATCTCCGAGCGGGCATTCCGTATCGCCGAGTACCTGGGCGCCGATCAGGCTGCCCTGGACACTGCGTTGATCTGGGCGAAAAACGCCCCGCAAGACCTTGAGGCGCAACGGGCCGCTGCCGTGCAACTGGCTCGTGCCGGGCGTTATGACGACTCCATGGTCTATATGGAGAAAGTCCTGCAGGGCAAGGGCGACACGCATTTCGACTTCCTCGCCCTGTCTGCGGCCGATACCGACCAGGACACGCGCAACGGCTTGATGAAAAGTTTTGACCGTTTATTGCAGCGCCACCCGAACAACAGTCAGCTGATTTTCGGCAAAGCCTTGCTGCTGCAACAGGACGGTGACGCCAAGGGTGCGCTGGGCCTGCTGGAAGACAATCCGCCGGATGAAGGCGAAATAGCGCCAATCCTGCTGCGCGCACGCCTGCTGCAGACCCTTAGTCGTGGCGATGAAGCCTTGCCGCTGCTGCAAAAAAGCATCAAGAAATACCCGGACGATAAACGCCTGCGCCTGACTTACGCGCGCATGCTGGTTGAACAGGACCGCATGGACGACGCCAAAGCCGAGTTCTCGAGCCTGGTTCAGCAGTACCCCGAAGACGACGAACTGCGTTATTCGCTGGCGCTGGTCTGCCTGGAAGCCAAGGCCTGGAATGAGGCCAAGGGCTATCTGGAAGACCTGATTGCCCGGGAAAGCCACGTCGATTCGGCGCACTTAAACCTCGGTCGTATCGCTGAAGAGCGCAACGACCCTCAAGGCGCGCTGATCGAGTACGCCCAGGTCGGCCCGGGCAACGATTACCTGCCGGCGCAATTGCGTCAGGCCGATATCCTGATGAGTAACGGCAACACCGCTGAAGCCCAAAAACGCCTGGCTGCGGAGCGCGATGAGCAGCCCGATTACGCGATTCAGTTGTATTTGATCGAAGCCGAAACCTTGTCCGCCAATAAACAGCCCGACAAGGCCTGGAATGTATTGAAGCAAGCCTTGCAGCAATACCCGGACGATCTGAACCTGCTGTACACCCGCGCCATGCAGGCGGAAAAACGCAATGACCTGGCGCAGATGGAAAAAGACCTGCGCCTGATCATCAAACGCGACCCGGACAACGCGATGGCGCTGAACGCCCTCGGTTACACCCTGTCCGACCGTACGACGCGCTACGCCGAAGCCAAGGCCTTGATCGAACAGGCGCACAAGATCAATCCGGAAGACCCGGCGGTACTCGACAGTCTCGGCTGGGTGAACTTCCGCATGGGCAATCTCGACGAAGCCGAACGCCTGCTGCGCCAGGCGCTGGAACGCTTCCCCGATCAGGAAGTCGCCGCGCACCTTGGCGAAGTCCTGTGGGCCAATGGCAAACAGCGGGAAGCCAAACAAATCTGGAGCAAGTTCCTCAAGGAGCAGCCCGACAGCCCCACCCTGCGCGGCACCATCAAGCGCCTGACCGGATCAGAGACTCTTTAAAATTATGTTTTTGCGCCACCTCATTGTTTTCAGCTTCATCGCCCTGCTCGCCGGTTGCGCGGGCTTCGGTGCCCGCGAATCGGTCCAGGGTCAAGGCAACGCGGCCCAATGGCGGGACTACAAACAGCAACTGACCAGCCTCGATGGCTGGCAGATCAACGGCAAGATCGGCATTCGCGCGCCAAAAGATTCAGGCAGCGGCACGCTGTTCTGGCTGCAGCGACAGGATTACTACGACATCCGCCTCTCCGGCCCCCTGGGGCGTGGCGCGGCTCGCTTGACGGGTCACCCGGGCAAAGTCTCGCTCGAAGTGGCCAATCAGGGCCGTTATGACGCAACGACACCCGAGGCACTGGTCGAAGAACAGCTCGGCTGGAAGTTACCCGTTTCCAACCTGGCCTGGTGGGTTCGCGGGCTCCCGGCGCCGGACAGCAAAAGTCGCCTGACGCTGGATGCCGATAGCCGCCTGGCCAATCTCGAACAGGATGGCTGGCAGGTCGAATACCTCAGTTACGCCGAGCAAAACGGCTATTGGCTGCCCGAGCGGATCAAACTGCACGGCACCGACCTTGATATCACGCTGGTGATCAAGGAATGGCAACCTCGCAAATTGGGGCAGTGAACATGACCGCTCCGCGCTTGACGCTGCCCTCCCCAGCCAAACTCAATCTGATGCTGCACATCCTCGGTCGCCGTGAAGACGGTTATCACGAGTTGCAGACTATTTTTCAGTTTCTCGATTACGGCGATGAAATCACGTTCGCCGTTCGTGACGATGGTGTGATTCGACTGCACACCGAATTCGATGGCGTTCCTCACGACAGCAATCTGATTGTTCGAGCTGCAAAAAAACTTCAGGAGCAATCCGGTTGTTCGCTCGGTATCGACATCTGGATCGAAAAAATTCTGCCCATGGGCGGTGGAATCGGTGGCGGCAGTTCAAATGCCGCGACGACTTTGCTCGGCCTCAATCATCTTTGGAAATTGGGTTGGGATGAGGATCGACTGGCCGTGCTGGGCCTGACGCTTGGCGCCGACGTCCCGGTTTTCGTGCGTGGACACGCCGCTTTTGCCGAAGGCGTGGGGGAGAAACTGACCCCTGTAGACCCCGAAGAACCGTGGTATCTCGTGCTTGTGCCGCAAGTCTCTGTAAGTACAGCAGAAATTTTTTCAGATCCGTTGTTGACACGTAACTCTTCTCCCATTAAAGTGCGCCCCGTTCCCAAGGGAAACAGTCGAAATGACTGCTTACCGGTGGTAGCAAGGCGTTACCCAGATGTACGTAACGCATTGAATTTGTTAGGTAAATTTACCGAAGCAAAACTCACCGGAACTGGAAGTTGTGTGTTTGGGGGCTTCCCAAGCAAAGCTGAAGCTGATAAAGTCTCGGCCCTTCTTACAGAGACCCTTACAGGGTTTGTAGCAAAGGGAAGCAACGTTTCGATGTTGCATCGCAAGCTGCAAAGTCTGCTCTAAAAGGAACCGAGTACTGGGTACTCGTTGCAACAGATACAGGGGCGTCGCCAAGCGGTAAGGCAGCAGGTTTTGATCCTGCCATGCGTTGGTTCGAATCCAGCCGCCCCTGCCATTTTCTATACTCATCCAGGTTACCCTCAGCCTCTAGGTACTGCGCGTGTCCAAGATGATGGTCTTTACGGGGAACGCTAACCCCGATCTGGCTCGGCGTGTTGTACGTCAGCTGCATATCCCTCTCGGTGACATCTCTGTCGGTAAGTTCTCCGACGGTGAAATTACTGCCGAGATCAATGAAAACGTCCGCGGTAAAGATGTCTTCATTATTCAGCCGACTTGCGCTCCGACAAACGATAACCTGATGGAACTGGTAGTGATGGCTGATGCCTTCCGCCGCTCCTCGGCTACTCGTATCACTGCTGTTATTCCTTACTTTGGTTATGCCCGTCAGGATCGCCGTCCGCGTTCCGCACGTGTGGCTATCAGCGCGAAAGTCGTTGCTGACATGCTTACCGTAGTCGGCATCGACCGTGTTCTCACGGTTGATCTGCATGCTGACCAAATCCAGGGTTTCTTCGATATTCCAGTAGATAACATCTACGGCTCCCCGGTATTGGTGGATGACATTGAAGATCAGCGCTTCGAAAACCTGATGATCGTGTCCCCGGACATTGGTGGCGTCGTGCGTGCACGTGCTGTTGCCAAATCCCTGGGCGTGGATCTCGGGATCATCGACAAACGCCGTGAGAAAGCCAATCACTCTGAAGTGATGCATATCATCGGTGATGTCGAAGGGCGTACCTGTATTCTGGTCGATGACATGGTCGATACCGCCGGCACTCTGTGCCACGCGGCCAAGGCCCTGAAAGAGCATGGCGCTGCCAAGGTTTTCGCCTACTGCACACACCCTGTGCTGTCCGGTCGGGCGATCGAAAACATCGAAAATTCAATGCTGGACGAACTGGTGGTGACTAACACCATCCCGTTGTCCGCTGCTGCTCAAGCCTGCTCGCGTATCCGTCAACTGGATATCGCGCCGGTAGTTGCCGAAGCGGTTCGCCGCATCAGCAACGAAGAATCGATCAGCGCGATGTTCCGTTAAGGGCCCTGCCCTTCTCGACTATCTCGTTGACGAAAAGCGCCCCGCCCCGGCATTCCTGTCGGGGCGGGGCTTTTTTGCCCATATCGCCTTTAGCGCTGGTCGCAAACGCTGGGGCGAATGTGGTTATTTTGGAGATACAACATGAACGATTTTACTCTGAATGCTGAAGTGCGTTCCGACCTGGGGAAAGGTGCGAGCCGCCGCCTGCGTCGTCTCGCAAGCCTGGTACCAGCTGTAGTTTACGGTGGCGAAAAAGCCCCTGAATCCATCAGCATGCTGGCTAAAGAAGTTGCCAAACTGCTCGAAAACGAAGCGGCTTACAGCCACATCATCGAGCTGAACGTTGGCGGCACCAAGCAAAACGTAATCATCAAAGCTCTGCAGCGTCACCCGGCCAAAGGCCACGTGATGCACGCTGACTTCGTACGCGTTGTAGCTGGCCAGAAACTGACCGCTATCGTGCCTGTACACTTTGTTGGTGAAGAAGCTCCGATCAAGAAAGGCGGCGAAGTTTCGCACGTTGTTGCTGAAATCGAAGTTTCGTGCCTGCCAAAAGACCTGCCTGAATTCATCGAAGTCGACCTGGCTAACGCCGAAATCGGTTCGATCATTCACCTGTCTGACCTCAAAGCCCCTAAAGGCGTTGAGTTTGTTGCTCTGGCACACGGCGATGACAAGGCTGTTGCCAACGTCCACGCTCCACGTGTTGCTCCAGAAGCTACTACTGAAGAAGGCGCAGCAGAGTAATTTCACTCTGTTCGTCGGAGTGACCGGAAACATCGCGGACTAGAGCGTAGCGAGAAAGCGGGCGAGAACGCGGAGTTTACATAATGGTAAATGAGCACTTGTCGTCCACTTTCGCCGCACGCACCTGTCGCGGCGATGTTATCCACCACTCCAAGGAAGGGCCCCTATCGTGACTGCCATCAAACTGATCGTTGGCCTGGGAAATCCAGGCGCTGAATACGAACAGACCCGGCATAACGCAGGGGCCCTTTTTGTTGAGCGCATCGCGAACGCACAAGGCGTAAACCTTGTGGCCGATCGCAAATATTTCGGCCTGACCGGGCGCTATTCGCATCAGGGTCAGGATGTTCGTCTGCTGATTCCCACCACCTACATGAACCGCAGCGGCCAGGCCGTCGCGGCACTTGCCGGCTTCTTTCGGATAAAGCCGGAAGAGATTCTGGTGGCGCACGACGAACTCGACCTGCCACCGGGCGTTGCCAAACTCAAACAGGGCGGCGGCCACGGCGGTCACAACGGGTTGCGCGACATCATTGCGCAACTGGGCAATCAGAATACCTTTTACCGCTTGCGGCTTGGCATTGGCCACCCGGGCGTTGCCAGTATGGTTTCAAATTTCGTCCTGGGTCGTGCGCCACGCGCCGAACAGGAAAAACTCGATGCCAGCATCGACTTTGCCCTCGGCGTGCTGCCGGATATCCTCGCCGGTGAATGGAACCGCGCGATGAAAAACCTGCACAGCCAGAAGGCCTGACTCACTCCTCGGGGAAAACACCATGGGATTCAATTGCGGCATCGTCGGCCTGCCTAACGTCGGCAAGTCCACCCTATTCAACGCCCTGACCAAATCCGGGATCGCGGCCGAGAACTTCCCCTTCTGCACCATCGAACCGAACACCGGTATCGTGCCGATGCCGGATCCGCGTCTGGAAGCCCTGGCGGCCATCGTCAATCCCAAGCGCATCCTGCCGACCACCATGGAATTCGTCGACATCGCAGGCCTGGTAGCTGGCGCCTCGAAAGGTGAAGGCCTGGGCAACAAGTTCCTCGCCAACATCCGTGAAACCGATGCCATCGCCCACGTAGTCCGCTGCTTCGAAGACGAGAACGTGATTCACGTCTCCAACAGCGTCGACCCGAAACGCGACATCGAAATCATCGACCTGGAACTGATCTTCGCCGACCTCGACAGCTGCGAGAAGCAACTGCAGAAAGTCGCCCGAAACGCCAAGGGTGGTGACAAGGACGCCGTGGTCCAGAAAGGCCTGCTGGAGCAATTGATCGCTCACTTCACCCTCGGCAAGCCTGCGCGCACGCTGATGAAGACCATGGGCGCCGACGACAAAGCGGTAATTCGTGGTTTCCACCTGCTGACCACCAAGCCGGTCATGTACATCGCCAACGTCGCTGAAGACGGTTTCGAGAACAACCCGCTGCTGGACATCGTCAAAGCCATCGCCGAAGAAGAAGGCGCCATGGTGGTTCCGGTCTGCAACAAGATCGAAGCCGAAATCGCCGAGTTGGAAGACGGCGAAGAGAAAGACATGTTCCTCGAAGCCCTAGGCCTCGAAGAACCTGGCCTGAATCGCGTAATCCGCGCTGGCTACGAAATGCTGCACCTGCAGACCTACTTCACCGCCGGTGTCGAAGAAGTCCGTGCCTGGACCGTACGCGTCGGTGCTACCGCACCACAAGCCGCCGGTGTGATCCATACCGACTTCGAAAAAGGCTTCATCCGCGCCGAAGTCATCGCCTACGACGACTTCATCCAGTACAAGGGCGAAGCCGGCACTAAAGAAGCCGGTAAATGGCGCCTGGAAGGCAAGGACTACATCGTTAAAGACGGCGACGTGATGCACTTCCGTTTCAACGTCTAAGTTTTCAAGACGAAGCAGCCACACACAAAAAAGCCGCGTTTGATACGCGGCTTTTTTGTGCCTGAAATAATCTCTCGCTACACCAACAATCTACTGTAGGAGTGAGCCTGCTCGCGATAGCGGTGTATCAGTCACCACCTTCGCTGAAGGTTAGACCGCCATCGCGAGCAGGCTCACTCCTACAGGGGGATTGATGTGGGCTCAGGCTTTTTTGGTTCTTGGCAGGAAGATCGCCAGCACACCGAACAACGGCAGGAACGAACACAGCAAGTACACGTACTCGATGCCGTGTATATCCGCCAGATGCCCAAGCAACGCCGCACCAATCCCGCCAAAGCCGAACATCAATCCGAAGAACACCCCGGCAATCATCCCGACATTGCCCGGCACCAATTCTTGCGCATACACCACGATCGCCGAGAATGCCGAAGCCAGGATGAAGCCGATCACGACGCTGAGGATGCTGGTCCAGAACAGATCAACGTGAGGCAGGATCAGGGTGAACGGCGCGACGCCAAGGATCGAGAACCAGATCACCGCCTTACGCCCGATCTTGTCGCCGATCGGCCCACCGAAGAAGGTCCCCGCCGCTACCGCTCCGAGAAACAGGAACAGGTGCAACTGTGAACTCGCCACCGACAGGTCGAACTTCTCGATCAGATAGAACGTGAAGTAACTGGTGAAGCTGGCCATGTAGAAATACTTGGAGAACACCAGCAGCCCGAGGACCACCAGTGCACTGATCACGCGGTTCTTTGACAAGCCATGCGTCGCCGCCTGGCCTTGCTTGAGTTTGAACAGACTCAGGTGGTTGGCGTACCAGCGGCTGATCCGATAGAGAACGAACAGCGCAAACACCGCGAATAATCCGAACCAGGCCACATGGCCCTGGCCGAAAGGAATAATGATCGCCGCAGCCAGCAACGGACCGAAGGCCGACCCGGCATTACCGCCGACCTGAAAGGTCGATTGCGCCAGGCCGAATCGCCCGCCCGAGGCCAGTCGTGCCACGCGAGAAGCTTCCGGGTGAAAAGTCGAGGAGCCGATACCGATCAACCCTGCCGCCAGCAAAATCATCGGAAAACTGCCGACCACCGACATCATCAAAATGCCGATCAATGTGCAAACCGTCCCGGCGGGTAGCAGCCAGGGTTTGGGGTGCCGATCGGTGTAGTAACCAACCCACGGCTGCAACAGCGAAGCCGTCAGCTGGAACGTCAACGTGATCAGGCCAACCTGGGTGAAGGTCAGGCCATAGTTGGCCTTAAGCATCGGATAGATCGACGGCAGCACCGACTGGATCAAGTCGTTGATCAAATGCGCCAGCGCCACGGCGCCGATGATGCGCATGACCAAAGGGCTGCTTTGTGAAGTCGCGGATGCCGGCTGCGCGCCGGTCTGGACATTGCTGATAGCCATAAGAGTTTCCGTACAACAGATGGGTGCACACGGGCAGGTGCGTCAATGTGCCATTTTTCGGTGCAGCAGCGCCATCCCCTTAGCCTGCTAACGACCTCGGTTTTCATCGATGAAAAGGTGATAGCGCAACGCCATGGTCTGAATCTTGCCTTGGTAATCCGCTTCAACGCGGCCCCTTACAAAGGGGACCGAGAATGGGAAGTTTCGCTACAGAGCCGGCCTACAGAGCTGGCGAGGGTGAACTTTCGAGGCCTTTTAAAAGGGCACAGGTCGCGGCCGCAACGGTTGCGACGCACGCCAATGGCGCGTGGTGTCCAGAGGAGTGGGGCATGCAGGCTTTTTTATCACCGGGGATCGGGTTGCTGGGGCGTTTTGGCTTCGCACGCAAATTTCAGCTGTTGTTTCTGCTGTTTATCCTGCCGCTAGCGGGCAGTCTGTGGATGATCGGTCAGGACTATCGCGACAAACTGAACCTGATCTCCGGCGAACGGGCCGGGGTTCGGCAACTGCTCGCCCTGGATGCTCTGGATAACCTGCTCGCCGCCCAGCGTGACCGCGCGGCTCGCTGGCGCGCCACGGAAACCAATCGTCAGCCGACCCCCGCGACGATCGCGGCGATGGCTGCTTTCGATACGGTTCAGCCAGCCGTCGCCCAAGCCACCTCGGACCTCGGCAACGCACTGCAAACCGAAGGCGCCGAGAGCGAAACCCTGGCCCGTTATCAAGCCCTGCAAACCGCCCTCAACGGCCTGGACTCGAAAAGCCTGAGCAGCGTCGGTTGGTGGCCGGACGGTTACGATCGTTTCACCAATGCCTTGAGTGCCCTGCAAGCCTTGCGCGAGCAGATCGCCATGGACAATCGCCTGACGCTGGCGCCGTGGCTGGAAACCTATCTGCTGACCCAGATCTCCACGCAGCACGCACCAGACCTGATTGAACGAGTCGGCCGTCTCGCCAGCGTCGGCCAGGCATCAGTGGTATCCGGACAGTTCACCCTGCAAAGCCGTCTGCAATTGCGCGACTTGCGCAGCCGCATCGGCGATGCCCGGGAGCAACTGGTCAAAACCGCAAGCCTGCTGGAAGCGCGACTGCCCAGCGCGTTGCAAGCCTGGGCCGGGCAATACCATGACAGCCTCAAGCACCTGGACGCCGAGCTGAAAGTCCTCGATGACGGCGTGTTCGGCGGCAGCATCAAGCTCAAGCCGGAAGAGTTCGAACGCAGCCTCGACGCCCTGCTCACCGACCTCTCTTCGCTGCGTCAGCAGTCGTTGGTGTCGCTGGATCAGCGTCTGGACTATTACCACGGCTCTGCCATCCGTCAGTTCATCCTGGTAGCGACCATTTTTGGCTGCCTGCTGCTGGCCGCGCTGTACCTGTTCATCTGCTTGCAGGCCTCGATCCATCGCAGCGCCAGCGGCATTACCCTACTGGCCGAAGCCTTGCGCGACGGCAATCTGAGTCTGCAAGTACCGGTGCATGGCCGCGACGAACTGGCCGCCATCAGCACCTCCCTCAACGTCGCGGTGGTGCAACTGCGCAACAGCCTGCTGGGGGTCGATCATGAAACCTTGCAGCTGAGCAACGCGGTGCGCACCCTCAACCATCACTCCAGCGGCGCCCTTGGGGAAGTCGAAGCCCAGCAGTTGCAGATCAGCCAGATCGCCGCGGCAGCCACGCAATTGGCCGCGACCTCTCAAGGGGTCGCCCAGAGTTGCGAACAGGCCTCTGGCAGCGCTCAGCACACCCAGCGCATCGCCGCCGACAGCAGCCGTGACAGCCAGCGTACGACGGCGAGCATTCAGCAACTCAATCAGCGCTTGAACGACACCGCTGCGGCACTGGGCCGGGTCAGTGAGCAAGGGCAGCAGATTCAATTGGTGGTGGACACCATTCGCGGGGTTGCCGAACAGACGAATCTATTGGCACTTAACGCCGCCATCGAGGCCGCGCGCGCGGGTGAACAAGGTCGTGGCTTTGCAGTGGTGGCCGATGAAGTGCGCAGCCTGTCGCAACGCACCCAGTCCTCCACCGCGCAGATTGCCGGCACTGTCGACAGCCTGCGCAGCACCGTAAACGAAGCGGTGAGCCTGATGGAAGCCGCTTGCGGCCAGGCTCAGTCCGACGCCCTGGCCGTCACTGGCCTCGGCGAACGCCTGGGGGAAATTGCCAGTGCCGTGCAGGGCGTCACCGACACCCTGGCGCAGATCGCCACAGCGGTCGACGAGCAAGCAACCACCGCCGACGAGGTCAGCGGCAATATCCAGCAAGTCGATCAGGCGGCGGTACGCTTGCTCGAAGGCGCGCGGGCGGTGAACCTGGCAGCGGACACCTTGAGCCAGGGCAGCAAGGCCTTGAGCGCCAATACCGGGAGATTTCAGCTCAGTTGACACCCTCCCCTGGCCCGTTTTTTTGGGTCAGGCGGATAAGCGGTTGAAAGCGTAGAGAAATATTTTAGATTTACGCTTGACACATCTCTGTTACGAGCCAATAATGCGCGCCACTTGGCTACATAGCTCAGTTGGTTAGAGCATAGCATTCATAATGCTGGGGTCCGGGGTTCAAGTCCCTGTGTAGCCACCAAGTACTAAAAACGGCTTACCGAAAGGTAGGCCGTTTTTTTATGCCTCGAGAAAAGTGCTCCCGGCCCACAGGGAGGTTACTGCCCACTCTTTGCGGTTCTCTCCTACAGTTAATGCCAACGCTTTAACGCAGAGAGACCACCCTATGCACTGGGGCCTGGACGAAATCATTGTGTTTTTCATCGTGGTCGCCATCTTCTGCGTGGTGCTGGAGCTCGCTTTTCGTCTCGGCCGTCATCACCGGGCCCACAGCAACGATTCGACCCGATCCCACCTCACCGTTTTGCAAACCGCCCTCCTCGGTCTGCTCGCGCTGTTGCTGGGTTTCAACTTCGCCATGGCCACCTCACGTTTCGAAGCGCGCAAGACACTGATTCAAGAGGAAGTCACGGTGATCGGCGCAACCTATCTTCGAACGAAGTTGTTGCCGTCCGATCTGCGCGGGAAGATGTCGGCGCTGCTCAAGGATTATGTCTCGGCGCGGATTGAATTCATGCGCGCCGGCACGGACGAGAAACTGCTGAAGGCGGCCAGCGAATCGTCCCGGACGATTGAAGACCAGTTATGGAGTCTGGCTGCCGCCGCCGAGGCCCAGAGCGAAACGACAACAACCATGAACCTGGTGATCCAGTCGTTGACCGATGTCTACAACGTCAATGAAAAACGTCGCGCGGCCCTGGACAATCATGTCCCGGCAACCGTGATCAATCTGCTGTTCGTCGTGGCCATCGGTGCGTTGGGTTTCATCGCTTACAGCTATGGCCTGGGCCACCGTCGACGGCACGGTTCGACGACCCTCTTCGCGATCCTGATTGCCATGGTCTTCACCCTCATCCTCGACCTGGATCAACCCCGCAGCGGCTTCATCCGCGTCGGCGAAGAAAGCATGCTGCGGTTGCAGGAAGATTTGAACCGCATGAGTTCGGGCAACGAGAGGCCACGTCCCCGTCAATCACGTCAGGAACGAATTGCCAGCAATGCTGACAACGCACGCTCCCAAATCTGCCAGGTGCGCAGCCAGACCATCGCCTGCCAGTCGCTGTCGGCGGGATAGAACTGCTCAACCAGATTCAGTTTGATCCCGCGCCCCACGGCATCACTCGGATTGCCAAACAGATGCAGCCAGTGATCATCGCGCAGGTGACGATGAACCTCGGCGCCGGGATACGTCCCGCACTCGATCACAAACGGCATCAACCGCACGTGCGGCAGCGCGTTGATCAACGCTTGTGAGGTGTAGCCGGTGGCGGTGGCTGCAACGCCGGTTTCGCTCAGCGTGTCGGCGCCCGTGTGCAAGGTATAGAGCCAGGGACCATAAATGGCCTGCGCATCCGCAAGCGCTGGATACGCCGCTTCGGTAATGGTCAGCAACATCGGATGGCCATACTCCCCGGCGCCGGTGTGCAAGTCGAAACACATGGCCACTTCTGCATGCGAAACATGCTTTTGAAGGATCTGATGCAACGTGCGGTTCGACCAGCTCGGTGCCAGTCCGCCATAAAACAAACCATCGGGATGCCGGTGCTGGCCGCCCTCGACAATCGACATCACCGCTGGCCAACCGTGTTCGCTGATCTGTTCGTCGAGCAAGGCGTCGGCGCGATCACGCTCCGGGCCGTGCAACTGCGTGCAGGCATAGATTTCATGCAGCGCTGTGTAGGCCTGATTATCTGGCAATGCGTGGTCGAAGTTCAGGTGATTGCGGTTCAGGTCGATGTTGTCTTCATTGACCCGACGCAGCCACGCAGTGCCCCAGGGATTGATCAGGTGGATCATCACCACCGCGACATCGGCCGGCAGCGTACGCTTGCCCAACTCCTGCAACCACTTGATCTGACATCCCGAACCATAGAAGCCTTCGACCCCATGGGTGCCGCTGAGCGCAATCAGCAAGCGCTTGGCGCCCGGATCACCCAGCACGGCCACATCGGTGCTCAACGACTCACCGAACGGCCCTTTGAGTGGATGCGGGTACTCGGTCAACGTCGCACCGGCCGCGGTCGCGGCGGCCAGGAATTGATCACGCTGGGTGCGGTAACTTGGCTGGGTGGGGAACTCGGTCTGCATGTCTGCCTCTTGTTGATCTTCTGGCCAGTCTGTTGCCCTCGACCCTACAGAAAATCCGTGGAGTCATGAAGGGCAAAAGCATCTTTGCTGTAGGCCTTGGTTTGCGTCACTTCGTTTCGGCCGATAAAGTCCCCTGATCTTTCCCACGGACGGAGTGCCCCCCACGTGTTCTCAGCCTTCCACTTGAGCCGCTATCGCCTGTCAGCCCTTTCGCTGATCGCCGCTGCTTTAACCCTCGCAGCCTGTAGCGCCCCGACCACTTCCACGCTGCCTGTCGCGCCAGAAGTCGCGTCCGGTTATCGCGCCGACCTGCAGACCCAATACGCCTCAAAACACATGGCGGCCGCGGCCAATCCGCTGGCGTCCGAGGCCGGGCGGGAGATGTTGCGCCAGGGCGGTTCGGCAATCGATGCCGCGATTGCGATGCAGGCCGTACTGACCCTGGTCGAGCCGCAATCCTCGGGCATTGGTGGTGGTGCGTTGATCGTGCTCTGGGATGGTAAGGCGGTACGCACTTATGACGGTCGCGAAACCGCTCCAGCTGGCGCCACCGAGAAGCTTTTCCTGCAAGCCGACGGCAAACCGATGCCGTTCACCCAGGCGCAGATTGGCGGTCGTTCGGTGGGGACACCGGGCGTGTTACGAGCGCTTGAATTGGCCCATCAGAAACACGGTCGTCTGCCGTGGGCGCGACTGTTCGAACCGGCGATCAAACTCGCGGAGCAAGGCTTCGCCATCTCGCCACGCCTTCACCAATTGATCGCCTCGGACTCGTCCATTCGACGCTCGCCGGACATGGCGGCCTACTTCCTGAATGCCAATGGCAGCCCGAAAGCCGCAGGCACTCAACTGAAAAACCCGGCACTGGCCGCGGTGTTCAAACGCATCGCCAAGGAAGGACCGGATGCGTTGTACAAAGGCCCTGTTGCGCAGGAGATCGTCGCCAAGGTTCAGGGCCACGCCAACCCCGGCAGCCTGTCGCTGAACGATCTCAAAGGCTACAGCGCCAAGGAGCGCGCGCCGCTGTGCACCGACTACAAACGCTGGCAGGTCTGCGGCATGCCGCCACCGTCATCAGGCGGGATCGCCGTGGCGCAGATTCTCGGCACCTTGCAGGCCCTGGAAACCCGCGACCCACGCTTTGCCCTGGCGCCGCTCAAACCGGTCAAGACAAACAAACCTGCGGGCATCGAACCAGCGCCTGAAGCCGTGCACCTGATCTCCGAGGCCGAGCGCCTGGCCTACGCCGACCGCGCGCTGTATGTGGCCGACGCAGATTTCGTGCCCGTCCCCGTCAAAGGTCTGGTGGACCCTGCTTATCTGGCCGACCGCGCGGCGCTGATCGGCGATCGCAGCATGGGCACGGCCAAACCCGGCACCCCGCCAGGCATCCAGGTCGCCTACGCACCGGACCGCTCGCCGCTGCGCATCTCCACCTCGCAAGTGGTGGCGGTGGATGACGAAGGCGGCGCCGTGTCGATGACCACCACCGTGGAGTCCGCGTTTGGCTCGCACCTGATGGTTCAGGGTTTCCTGCTGAACAACCAGATGACCGACTTCTCGTTCATCCCGGAAGAAAACGGCCAGAAGGTTGCCAACCGCGTCGAACCCGGCAAACGCCCACGCTCGTCCATGGCACCGACCCTGATCTTCGACCGCCAGAGCGGCGAATTCCTCGCCACCATCGGTTCCCCCGGCGGCTCGCAAATCATCGAGTACGTCGCCAAATCCACCATCGGCCTGCTCGACTGGAACCTCGACCCACAAGCCGCCATCAGCCTGCCCAACTTCGGCAGCCGCAACGGCCCGACCGAACTGGAACAGGGGCAGTTCAGCTCGGGACTGATTCAGGCGCTGAAGGACAAAGGGCACAGCGTGAACGAGATCGATATGACCAGCGGGACTCAGGCAATTGTCCGGGTCAAGGATGCACAGGGGAAAACGTCGTTGGCGGGCGGGGCCGATCCGCGGCGTGAGGGGGCAGCGTTGGGGGATTGAGTCGTACGTGGGAATGAGCAAGGGTTTACCGGGAGGTAGGCCCTTTTTTATGCCTGACTAATCCTGATCGCTCGCTTCACGCAGCCTTTTCCTACCCGCAAATGACTGCTTCTTGGATAAAGTTTGAAGATCAGTTTTTCCCAATTCCGCGTCAGCCCCAGCTCATCAAATCAGCTGTCGGCAGTGCTTGATTACAGAAGTCGAACTTGCCCCTCCGCACATCGGATGCGCCTCCACAGACTTGCATCAGTCCCACCACGGGACTAGGATCACTCCATGAGAATCATCGCTATCAGTCAGCTGAAAAGATTTTGGGAGAAACACCCGGATTCGGAGCAATCCTTTCTGGCCTGGATTGATGAGGCAAAGAATGCTGAGTGGAAAGCACCAACGGACATAAAGGCGCACTTTGCTACCGCCAGTATTCTCAAAAGCCGTAGGGTCGTGTTCAACATCAAGGGCAATGACTTTCGGCTGGTAGTCGCTGTGGCCTATCGCTTCGGCGCCGTATACATAAAATTTGTCGGCACTCACAAGCAGTACGACGCGATCGACGCTAATACCGTCGAGATGGAGTAACCCATGAACATTCGCCCCATTCACACCGACGAGGACTACCGCGCAGCCCTCAAAAACGTGTCAGCGTTGTTCGACAACGAACCAGAGCCTGGCACTCCTGAGGGTGATTACTTCGACATTATGATCACGCTGATCGAAGCCTATGAATCGAAGCAGTTTCCCGTGGACCTACCCAATCCGATCGATGCAATCAAGTTTCGTATGGAGCAGTCCGGGCTGTCTGCTGCTGACCTCGCACCCGCGATTGGGCGCACAAACCGAGTGTATGAGGTGCTCAATGGCAAACGTGCGTTGACGCTTCCGATGATCTGGAAACTTCACGATTTGTTCGGTATACCCGCGCAAAGCCTGATCAAGCCGATTAAGCAGGCTTGATCAGGTGTCAGTAGACTCCTGAAATCAGGCCGGCACACCCAAAATGATATGCGATGCCTTGATCACCGCCGTCGCACTCACGCCCGGCGCCAGGCCCAGTTCTGCCACAGCCTGGCGTGTCACGATCGAATAGACCTCGGTGCCGCCGTCGAGCTGGATGACCACTTCGGAGTTCACCGCACCGTCGATGACACTGGTGACTTTGCCTTCCAGGCAATTGCGTGCCGACAGGCGAATGTCGCTGGATTCGGTCATCAACATGACCCACGGTGCTTTCACCAGCGCGACCGCTTCCTTGCCGACCGCCAGGCCGAGGTTCTTCACACTTTCCATGGTCACCACGGCCACCAGCTCATTGCCGCCCGACAGTTTCAGTGAGACTTCGGCGTTGACCGCACCGGGCTGTAATTGACTGATGGTGCCTTTGAAGACGTTACGTGCGCTGACTTTCATGACGTGCCTCCTCGAATAATTATTGTTGTATTGAACCTAGCGAGAGATCTTCAGCGCCTGTCGCGCCTGATGCTTCTCCTGCGCCAGCTCGATCAAACGGCTGACCAGCTCGCTGTAGGTCATACCGGTGGCCTGCCATAACTTGGGGTACATGCTGATGCGGGTAAAACCGGGCAACGAGTTGATCTCATTGATCAGCACTTCGCCACTTTCGGTCAGGAACACGTCGACCCGCGCCAGCCCGGAACAGCCCAACACCTGAAACGCCTCGACGGCCAAGGCACGGATGCGTTCACTGGCCTCGAGGCTGATGTTAGCCGGGACCACAACTTCCGCTGCCTGTGCGTCGATGTATTTGCTGTCGTAGGAATAGAACCCGCTGTGCACCACGATCTCGCCGCAACCGCTGGCGATGGCATCTTCGTTGCCGAGCACCGCGCATTCAATCTCGCGGCCGCTGACGGCGGACTCGACCAGGACTTTTTCATCGAAACCCAAGGCCAGCTCCACCGCCGCCGCGTACTCGGCTTCGTCATTTACCTTGCTGACGCCCACGGAAGATCCCTGGTTAGCCGGTTTGACGAACAGTGGCAGACCGAGTTTGCCTTGCACTTCGGCGAACCCGGTGGCGCGGGTCAGGGTGACGAACGGCGTGACCGCCAACCCGGCGTCCCGAAGCAACCGCTTGCTGATGTCCTTGTCCATGCAGACGGCCGAACCGAGCACGTCGGAACCGACAAACGGCAGATCAGCCATGCGCAGCAAGCCTTGCAGGCAACCGTCCTCACCCAGGGTGCCGTGGACGATCGGGAAGATCACATCGACGTGCCCCAGCATTTCCTGACTGGAGGTTTCCACCAATTGCTGACTGACCTTGCCCGGCACGACGGCCAGTTCACGGTTGGACTGGTTTAGGGCAATCAGTGCCGGGTTTTCCTGGTTGAGCAGGAAGTTCGAAGGGTCGTTCAGATGCCAGTGGCCTTGTTTATCGATGCCGATCAGCACCGGTTCAAAGCGCGAACGATCCAGCGCATCGACGATGTTTTTCGCCGATTGCAACGACACTTCATGTTCAGCCGAACGACCGCCAAAAATAATGCCTATCCGCAGTTTGCTCATTCAGAACTCCTCAACGATTGGCCACCAGATGTGCGCCGAACAGCAGGTAGCAACTGCCGGCGAAGCGATCCAGCCATTTACGCGAACGATCATAAGCACCCGCGACCCGCCGGCTGGCAAACAGCAGTGCCACGCTGCAATACCAACTGAATGACAAGGTCGCCATGGTCAGCACGGCCAGCGCCAGCAACATCGGTGGCGGTGAAGCCGGCATGGCCGTGGCGAAAATCGTCGCGACAAATAGCGCGGCCTTGGGATTGGTCATGTTGCCCACAAAGCCCCGGCCATAAGCCGATAGCAGCGTGCGACCGGCCCCATTCAGCGAGCCGCTATCGCCCGGCACACTCGGTGGTTTGCGCTTGAACTGCTTCAACCCCAGATAGATCAAGTAACAACCGCCGGCAATCTTGAAACTCAAATAGAGCGTCGGCGCAGCGCTGAACAGCGACTTGATACCCAAGCCACCCGCCAACCCCCAAAGCACCGTACCCGTGGCCACGCCGAGTGCGGCGACGACACCGTGGCGCCTGGAGCAACTGGCAGCCAGTTGTGCGGTGTTGAAGAAGTTCGGCCCCGGCGTCACCACCGCAACCGTCCACAACAGCGCTAACGACAACAACGGAGTGGCATAGCTCAGGTGGGATATTTCCATGATGTGGGGGCGCCTTCTTGGCTTAAAAAATATGCAACACCTTGCAACATTAGTCCGGGATTTTCTACCAGCCGGGTGATTCGAACGGCAGCAGACAGGCGGTTGGTCAGTGGGGTAACGTGTTCAGCATCGAGTTCAAGGCAACACACCATGGCCAAGCACACGCCCCCCATCGACTGGTTCCACCGCGCGCCCGACGTCGGCGGGCTTCAGCGTTTCGAGGCGTTTTTTGCAGGCCACGGCTACGACCTTCACCGCCACGACACCTACGCCATCGGCCATACCCTGGCCGGGGTGCAGAGTTTTCAGTACCGCGGTGGCTGGCGCCACAGTCTGCCGGGCGGGACCATGGTGCTGCACCCGGACGAAGTTCACGATGGCGAAGCCGGCACCGAGACCGGTTTCCAGTACCGAATGATGTACATCGAACCGGCACTGATCCAGCAGATGCTCGGCGGCCAGCCGTTGCCGTTTATAAAGACCGGCCTGTCGAACGACCCTCGTTTGTTCGCCGCCACCGCCGTGCTGCTGCGAAGCCTCGATTGCCCCCTCGAGCCTCTTGAAGAGCAGGACGCACTGTTCGATCTGGCGCAAGCCTTGAACAACGTTTCCGGCGTGCCTGCCACCCGCCAGAGCTTCGACTACGTGGCCGCCGAACGCGCGCGGGAATTCATCCACAGCGCACTGGATCGTACCGTGACGCTGGAAGAACTGGCGCAACACAGCGGTCGCGACCGCTGGAGTCTGTCGCGGGATTTTCGCCTGTTGTTCGGCACCAGCCCTTATCGATACCTGACCATGCGCCGCCTCGACCTGGTCCGCTCGCTGCTGATTCAGGGCCAGTCATTGGTCAGCGCTGCGCTGATCGCCGGCTTCACCGATCAGAGCCACATGACCCGCCAGTTCAGTAAAACCTACGGCTTGTCGCCAGCGCGCTGGATGAAAATGCACCGCCGCTGAGCCACGCACAATCGTTCAAGAAGCACGCCGATGCGCCCGCTATCGTGGAGGCACGATCAACCACGAGAGCTGCTTCATGAAAGCTTACGAAAGCCTGAACTTCGCTGAAAAAATCGCCAGGATCGACCCGTACTGGACGCCTCGGGTCATCGCTGAAATGAACGACTACCAGTTCAAGGTGGTGAAGCTGCTGGGGGATTTCATTTGGCACGATCATCCTGATACCGACGAAACGTTCATCGTCCTCGAAGGGCAACTGCGCATCGACTTTCGCGATGGCCACGTGCTGGTGAACGCCGGCGAAATGTATGTGGTGTCAAAAGGTGTCGAGCACAAACCGTTCGCCGAGCAGGAGGTGAAACTCCTGCTGATCGAACCCAAGGGTGTGTTGAACACGGGTAACGAAGGTGGCGAGCGCACGGCGCAGAATGACGTCTGGGTGTGAACGGCTGGCGGCTTACGGCTGCAAGGTCTTGCCGTCCACTGGATCGCCGATTTTCAGGAAATGCCCGCCAGCCACATGGTGCAAGGTGCGCAACGCGTCTTGCCCTTCGAAGTGCCAGCGACCGTCACTGAACACCCGCTCGTCTGACTGAGCGGCAATCACTTCGGCCAGGAACAGATCGTACTGCTGGTGATTGCCGGGTTCCGGCAGCAGTCGGCACTCCAGCCAGGCGACGCAGCCTTCGAGCATCGGCGCATCGATCAGTTCAGCGTTGAAGGTCGGCAAGCCATAGACCTGGAACTTGTCCCGGCCTTGGTCCCGGGTCAATTCCAGGCCGGACGTCGAACCCACGGTCTGGACGATATCGGCCTGGGCGGCGCAGGGAACATTCAGCACAAACGTGCCCGAAGCCTCCAGCAATTGCCGTGTCCAGGTGGACTTGTCCAGCACCACGGCAATTTTCGGCGGCTCGAAATCCAGCGGCATCGCCCAGGCCGCCGCCATGATGTTGCGCTGACCGTCATGGGCCGCGCTGACCAACACGGTCGGGCCGTGATTGAGCAGACGATAAGCCTTGGCCAAGGGAACCGGACGGCGGTGAGAAACGCTCATGTTGGCTGCTCCTGGGGAAAACGCCGATTGTAGCGATTTCCACCGGGATGGCAGGCATCAAGTCGTCAACTGATTGGCAAACTGCCCGACCGCGTTCACCACTTTCTGTGCGCCGTCCTGAATCTCGACAATCACCGTCCCCGCCTCTGCCGCCAGCGCCAGCCCCTGTTCAGCCTGGAATTTGCCCTCGGTCATCAGGGCCACGGCATTGCGCGCCATGTCCTGGTTCTGACGCACTACGCCGACAATCTCATCGGTTGCCTGGCTGGTACGCGACGCCAATTGCCGGACCTCATCCGCCACCACCGCGAAACCACGCCCCTGCTCCCCGGCACGAGCCGCCTCGATGGCTGCGTTGAGCGCCAGCAGGTTGGTCTGTTCGGCAATCCCGCTGATGGTTTTAACGATGGTGCCGATCACCAGCGACTGCTCGTTCAGCGCTTCGATGCCTTCGCTGGCGGTCTGCATGTGCTTGGCAAGGTCACGCATCACGTTGACCGCCTGAGTCACCACCGCGTTACCGCGCTGAGCGCTGCTGTCGGTTTGCTGCGAGGTGCTATAGGCAATGTTGGCCGCTTCGGCGACGGCTTGCTCCTGATTGACTTGATCGGTGATCACCGTGGCGAACTTCACCACTTTGTAGAGCTTGTTGTTGGCATCGACCACCGGGTTGTAGGACGCTTCCAGCCAGACCATGCGGCCGTGGCTGTCGATGCGTTTGAAACGGCCGGCGACGAACTCGCCTGCATTCAAACGGCGCCAGAAGTCCTGGTACTGGGTGCTGTTGTATTCCTCCGGCTCGCAAAAGGTGCGGTGATGTTTGCCCTTGATCTGCGCCAGGCTGTAACCCATGCCACTGAGGAACCGCTCGTTGGCAGTCAGCACATTGCCATTGAGGTCGAACTCGATCACAGCCGTGGAGCGTACGAGCGCGCCGATCAGGTTCTCATGTTCACGAGACGCCTCGATGGTGCGGGTCAGGTCACTGGAGTAAATCGAGAAGTATTTGATCCGGCCGTCCGCGGACCGAACCGGCTGCACAATCGAGCGCAGCCAGGCTTCCTGGCCATTGCCGCGCAACAAACGCACCGTGCCGGCAAAGTGCTCGCCACGGGTCAACGCGACCTTGAAGCGCTGGTGAAATTGGTCCGACTTCACATGAGCCGGGACGATGTCTTCGATGTGTCGCCCCATCAGGTCGTTGCTTTTGTAGTGCATCTCGCCGAGGAAGATCTGGTTGACCGACTGAATGCGCCCATCGGCTTCGAGGGTCAGGACCAGCATCTCGCTTTCCAGACGCTCCTTCACTTGCTGGAGGCTGGAGAGTTCTTCGCGAAGAGCCGACAGCTCTTGCTTCAAGCGTTTGTTGAACATGGGGATGCACCGATGGACAGTGATAGAAAGCGGCATGTAGCCTAACCATCGGCTTTGGGGATAATTTCTGAAGAGTGTTTCAGGGTTGTCCTACAAAAATAGTTAGGCATCTTGATACGCGTCTTGTCGCCAGAAGCCGAATGGTTGTCGAAACATCGTTTCTTCCCAACATTTCCGGAAATTAAACACCGCTCGACAGCACGTGTTGAAAACGGCTCAAAGTTACTTCCTGCAAGCTACAACACCTTGCGTCGTTGCCTACGGCTACGCCAGAATCCGCCGGCTTGTGCGCCTTGGGGGCGGTCGGTAACTTGGTTCCTGTCACTGCCCATCAGTGATCGGGTTTAGTCGCTCGCTGGTAATTGAAGTGGCACAAGCTTCTGTCAGACAGGTATTTCCTACCTGCATTTGATGGTGGCTGTGCGTAGGGCACCTTCGGGTGCGCCGGCTTCTTCAATTCCCCGGTCCGACTAACCTGCGTACAGCTGCCACCCCTTCGTTTAGTCGGCGAAGTGTTGTCAGCATCATTCAAGGAATTGAAGATCATGTTCAAGGTCACACCCAACCCACCCGACACCAATCCGGTCTCTCCCTACGAAAGCCCTGACTCAAACAAACTCAACGAAGCCGCCGAGCGCGCCCTCGACCATCACTTTCCGCCAGCCGACCCCAAACCACCGAAACGCAACGGCCAGCTCTTCAGCGTCTGCCCGGGTATCAACCCTGAAACCCTTCTCGCCAATGCCTCGGAAGATTTGCTGTCCATCAGCGCCATCGCCGCCAACCTCGCCGACGATGTAGACGGCTCACGCCGATCCGTAGCCCTGGCGCTCAGCCGCATGGCTGACGGGGTGCATTTGTTGGTGGAGCGAATGCTGGATCATCTGGATGAACCCGAGATAGCGGCGATTTTCGCCAAGCAACAAAGCCGCGTCATCTAATCCGCCACCCCCATAAAAAAATGGGCACCCAACCTGGTTGGCGTGCCCATTCTTTTTTCCGCTCCCCGCTACGCGGGATATGGAGGCCTGTTACGGATTAACGCAGTCTTTCAACGATTTGCCCTGGCTTGAAGCCACGCTGCGACTCCCGACATTAGGCATCCGCGCTCCAAAATACGCGGCACAGCTAACACCCACAGCCCCCATCACCGCGCAGAACATCACGCAGATCCATGGGCTCCACGGCATCAGACCGATCAGCAACAACGGTGTGAGACTCGCCCAGACGGCGTAGGCAATGTTGTAGGTGAAGGAAATCCCCGAGACACGAATCCGCGCCGGAAACAGGCTGACCATCACCGACGGCACCGCGCCGACCACCCCACAACCAAGGCCGGCCACCGCGTACGCCAGGCCGATCCAGCTGCCACCGATGATCAGGCAGGTATAGAGCACGCCGATGCCCAATGGCAGGAGCAGGCTATAGAGCATCACCGTGCGCCAGGCGCCAATGCGGTCGACCAGCAGCCCGGCGAGTACGCAGCCGATATTCAGAAAAACAATGCCCAAGGCACTCAGGGCGAAGGTGTGACTAGCGGTCATACCGAAGGTTTTCTGCATCATGGTCGGGGTGATCACCACAAACACCACCACCGCCGAGGTGAGTACGCAGGTGAGGATCATCGCCGGCAACATGGCCAGACGGTGTTCACGCAAAACCGTGCGCAGCGGCAATTCGACGGCCGCATCACGTTGGGCCTGCATGGCCATGAACACCGGGGTTTCGCTGAGCCAGCGGCGTAGCCAGACGCCGATTACGCCAAACACGCCGCCCAGCAGGAACGGGTAACGCCAGGCGTAATCAAGGATTTCTGCCGGGGTGAACGCCTGAGCCAGAAACGTCGCCGTCAGTGCGCCGATCAGGTAACCAAACGTCAGCCCGGCCTGCAGGAAACCGAGGGCATAACCGCGATGCCCGACGGGCGCATGCTCGGCGACGAATACCCAGGCGCTCGGCACTTCGCCGCCCACCGCCGCGCCCTGGAGGATTCGCAGGGCCAACAGCAACAGCGGTGCGAAATAACCGATTTGGGCGTAGGTCGGCATGATGCCGATCAACAGGCACGGCAGCGCCATCATCAGGATGCTCAGGCTGAAGACCTTCTTGCGGCCCAATCGGTCGGCGAAATGCGCCATCAGAATCCCGCCCAACGGCCGCGCCAAATAACCGGTAGCGAAGATCCCGAAGCTTTGCAGCAGTCGCAACCACTCAGGCATTTCCGGCGGGAAAAACAGCTGGCTGAGGGTCAGGGCGAAAAATACGAAAATGATGAAATCGTAGATTTCCAGCGCGCCGCCAAGGGCCGCAAGGCCGAGGGTCTTGTAATCCGAGCGAGTGAACGGCACCGGGCGCGAGTGGGTGTTGGCAGTCATGAAAAGCACTCTGGCATAGGCAAAAAACCAAGGCGCCCATGGTCTACGCAAACGCGCCAACGGACAACCCGTTAGACCAAAGTCCTAGACGCGTAAAACTTCGTCACAAAATAGAACCGATTGTTTTACTGTTGCCACCTGTCTAGACGGGCCCTTGCGGTCCTGAAGACCACAATAAACATAAAAATTCGAGGTATACCCGTGGCTGCTGATATCGAAGATACCCGCTCCGCCCGCTTTGCCCTGCGCTGCTCAAGTTTTGCCGAACGCTGGTTCCCCGACTCCTGGGTGTTTGCCGCACTGGCGGTGATTATCGTTGCCGTGGCCACCCTGTTCATGGGCGCCAAACCCACCGACGCCGCCATGGCCTTCGGTGACGGCTTCTGGAGCCTGATCCCGTTCACCATGCAGATGGCTTTCGTGGTGATCGGCGGCTATGTGGTTGCCAGCTCGCCACCGGCGGTGAAACTAATCGACCGACTGGCGCGAATCCCGAAAAACGGCCGCTCAGCCGTGGCCTGGGTGGCGTTGATCTCCATGGTCGCTTCGCTGCTGAACTGGGGGCTGTCGCTGGTGTTTGGCGGTTTGCTGGTGCGCGCCCTCGCCCGCCGTACCGATCTGAAAATGGACTACCGCGCTGCCGGTGCCGCCGCCTATCTCGGCCTTGGCGCGGTGTGGGCCTTGGGCCTGTCCTCGTCCGCCGCACAATTGCAGGCCAACCCGGCCAGCCTGCCGCCGTCGATTCTGTCGATCACCGGGGTGATTCCTTTCACGCAAACCATCTTTCTCTGGCAGTCCGGCGTGATGTTGCTGGCGCTGATCGTGATCTCGCTGATCATTGCCTACGCCACTGCACCCGGCCCGAACTCGGCCCGTGACGCCAAAGCCTGCGGCATCGATCCGAGCTTTAACCTGCCGCCATTGCAACCGCGCACCCGCCCCGGCGAATGGCTGGAGCACAGCCCGCTGCTGACGATTTTGCTGGTGCTGCTGGCGGCCGGATGGCTGTTCCATGAGTTTTCGACCAAACCGGCGATCAGCGCGATTTCCGGGCTGAACACCTACAACTTCCTGTTCATCATGCTTGGTGCCCTGCTGCACTGGCGCCCGCGCAGCTTCCTTGACGCGGTGTCCCGCGCGGTACCGACCACCACGGGCGTACTGATTCAGTTCCCGCTGTACGGCTCGATCGCGGCACTGATGACCACCGTCAAAGGGACTGACGCTCAGACGCTGGCTCACCATATCTCGACCTTTTTCGTACAAATCGCGTCCCACGACACCTACGCGCTGCTGATGGGCGTGTACTCGGCGATCCTCGGTTTCTTCATCCCGTCCGGCGGAGGTAAATGGATCATCGAAGCGCCGTACGTCATGCAAGTGGCCACCGACCTGAACTACCACCTGGGCTGGGCCGTACAGATCTACAACGCCGCCGAAGCCCTGCCGAACCTGATCAACCCGTTCTACATGCTGCCGCTGCTGGGCGTGCTCGGGTTGAAGGCGCGGGACTTGATCGGGTTTTCGTTCGTGCAACTGCTGGTGCACACGCCGCTGGTGCTGTTTCTGCTGTGGGCGCTGGGGACGACGCTGACGTATACGGCACCGGTCATGCCGTAACACGTAACTGATTGCACCTGCTGCAGGCAGGTGCAATCCGTTCACCCAGCTTGAGCCTGAAACAAACGCCTGGATTTATCCTACATACAGGCTCGATTGCGCCTGACATGAAACCCGGAGAGGTCTTATCTCCAACCTATAAATCGCTGAGTAAACTCCGACAGCTCACAAACTTTTTAAAGCAAGACC
This sequence comes from Pseudomonas sp. BT76 TE3572, assembly GCF_050435365.1. Classification (NCBI taxonomy): domain Bacteria; kingdom Pseudomonadati; phylum Pseudomonadota; class Gammaproteobacteria; order Pseudomonadales; family Pseudomonadaceae; genus Pseudomonas; species Pseudomonas sp. BT76 TE3572. The sequence continues at coordinate 5,550,744 of NZ_JBNDKE010000001.1, read as the reverse complement.
GCACTGACCAAGGATGAACAAGCACATGTCTTTAATATCGAAAACGCTGGAAGAGATGATTAACGAGATTTACCAGGACGGTAGGGTTTCAGTCGTTGAGTATAAAAAGCTGCGTGATGATGCCGATCGTCGTATGGACGCTGTCGTCCGTGAATTCGGCCAGCACAACAATTTGACCGCCCTTCAAAAAGCGATGGATGTAGTGATGCAATTAACACAAACGTCCATCATCGATGCCAAAAAAGCCAAACTGACCGATACAGGAGAGGCCATCGTCAAGGATGCCGTATCGGCACAGGTCGAGTACTTGCGCGCCGGTACTCATCTGGCACTAAAGCTGTTGTAACGCTTCAACCTCCGTCCGGCCCATAGACATCAAGCCCGGGCCGGACTCCATAATCGAGCGTTCCTGGCATACACACCGCAGGCTCTACGCAAAAAAACTACACGCACACACTGTTCTGTGTAACGCCGCTGATCCAGTATGAAGCGAACCCCAATCAACGGGACCACGCTGAAAAGGATCTGAGCATGTTCAAATTCGCAGCATTCACCCTCGCGGCCCTCACCCTGAGTGCCGCCGCCCATGCCGATGTCGACCTGAAGCTGGGCAGTACCGAACGCGTCACCCGTCTGTTCGCCTATCCCAACAACTGCAACGTGATCTGCTTTCGCAACTGGACGCTGGAGCAAACGGTCGAGCATTACCTGACCCAAAGCGTGCAGCGCGATGGTTACAGCGCGGCGAAAGTGCTGGTGAAAACCGATAACCATCAGCTCTACGCCGAAATCACCGGCGTACCCAAAGGCTATGAAAAACCGTTGGCGGCGTTACTCGATGCCGGTGATCTGGCCTATACCGGCGCCAGCAAGCTGAATGCCGATGGCAAGTGGGCTTACAGCTGGTATCTGTTCCTGCCACTGGGCATGGCTCTGGAAAACCGCAAAAGCGTTGAACTGTTGCACTTCCCACCCGACTATTCGTTGACCCAGGCCCAGGACTACCTGCGATCCGCCACCACCGATCGCTGGGCCACACTGCTGACTGTCAACGGAATTGCGGCCGAGCAGACTCCGGGCTACCAGACCATCATCGACATCGCACCGATTGCCGCACCGTCCAACGCCGGCAAGGATCTGGAGGGCGTCTACGACTACTTCAAGGACTACCAGACCACGATGGTCAAGCAACTCAGCCAGAACGCCAGTGGTGAGGCGTTGCCGATGGTCGCCTTCGGCGCGCCGGTGCGTAACTGGATCAAGCAGCAATATGGGCCGACCGTGAACGTGCTGGGCCTGGTCAGCATCAGCCCGAGCGACGGGGTGAAAGTGCCAGTACTGGGTTCCAACCACCCAAGCTACATTTGGTACGCCGCCGACCCGGAAAGCTATACCGGCAAAGATGCCCAGGCCAAGGCCGATGCGGCAGGCCTTAAAGTCATGGGTCAGGATTTGAGTGCCGCCTGCTGGCAGGCCGCCATGGGCCGCCAACCGGACAGTAATCCCGACATTGAACTGAGAAGCTGCACCCAAAACTGGCAAGTGGCCCAGGCAGATAAAACCTGCGAGCTGTTCTATACCTCGATCCGCAACCTGACGCCTGAAAAAGCCGTGGCCAAGTGCGCGACGGCACCGATCAAAACTCAGCTCAAACAGCTGAAAGCTCCGGTCCCCGAGACTGCGATTCCTGTCCCGCCCCTGTAAAACGATGAACGGCGGGTCTACTGTCATAACTGACAGTAGACCCGCCGTTTCATTTGCGAGAGGCTTGAATCGCACCCATGTGCTGCAGAGCTGACAGGATCGTCAGCTGATGGAGGTCGCAGCACCCAGCCAACAAGGATCGTTATGAAAACCCACGCCCTGCACGAGACGCTCGTAAAACCTCCCGACGGGATTTATCCATTTGCGGAGCTGCCCGTTCGCCTTGGATTCCCCTCCAGGGCCGACTTCGAGATTATCGACAACACCAACGGATCGGCGGCAGCCGTCGCAGTACTGCGGGAATTTCCACGCATCAGCCGAATTTGTCGGGCTTCGGGGCATCTGCTGCCTTATCGGTGCCGGCATACCCGGCAACTGGCCCGTGGCATCCATGTCTACGACCCGCGCTTCTGCGGGCTGCTGCGACACTCCTGCGACCCAAACGTATTTCTCGACATGAGCGAGCTGTGGTTGTGGGCGCTGAAGGACATCAAAAAAGGCGACCGACTGACGATGGACTACGCTTCCACCGAAGACAAACTCCTGCGTCAGTTCGCCTGCCAGTGCGGCTCGTTCGACTGCCGAGGCTGGATCACCGGCTACGATGAACCGCCGAACGCCGACGGCCAGTTGTTTCTGCAGCACTGGCGCCGGCGAAGTCTATGCTGAAGGGCGTTACAACGTCTCGACCGGACGCAGACGGTATTGCGGCGGCAATTGCTCGAAACCGCTGATGGTGGCGTTCAGGCTTTTCCAGCGACCGTCCTTGATGCCATAGATGCAGCCGTGAACAGACAGGCTCTGCCCGCGGTGCCAGGCATTTTGCACAATGCTGGTGTGCCCGACGTTGGCCACTTGCTGGATCACGTTGTATTCGCAGAGGCGGTCGACCCGCTCTTCTTCAGTGGGCAATTTGGCAAGTTCTTCGCGTTTTTCATAATAGAGATCGCGAATCGAGCGCAGCCAGCCGTCGATCAGGCCCAACTGACGGTCCTGCATCGAGGCGCGCACACCGCCGCAGCCATAGTGGCCGGTAACGAGGATGTGTTTGACCTTCAGCACGTCGACCGCGTACTGAATCACCGACAGGCAGTTAAGGTCGGTGTGCAACACCACGTTGGCCACGTTGCGGTGTACGAACAGATCGCCGGGCAGCATGCCGACGATCTCGTTCGCCGGCACCCGGGCGTCGGAGCAACCGATCCACAGGTATTCCGGGGTTTGCTGACGGGCCAGCTTGGCGAAGAAATCAGGATCTTCTTTGGTGATCGCGTCAGCCCAGCGCTCGTTGTTATCAATCAGATCTTGTAATTCGTTCATGCAATGAAGCCTCGAGAATGATGCGCTTCTATGACAGACAACCATCTGTCGGGGTCACGCGCCAAATGCAGATACCCGGTTTTCCATGCCGGAGGAATTCTCAGCAGCCCAGGGGGTCCACCCTAGTAAGGCCTACAGTATGAGGAATTACCATGACTGAATCACGACGTCCGTACGATGCGGTTCAACCCGAGCCCATCGATGACGACGAAGACCGCATGGGCTCGATGCATGAGCTGGATTTCGACGAGGAAGAACCCAGCGCCAAAATCGGCGACGAGCTGACGCAAGCGGAGCGTGAACGCCTGATGCCTCGGGAACGCGTACGGGAAGCCGGTATGACCGGGGCCTCGACCGAGGACCATGAGTCTACCGACGACGACATGAGCCCGGAAACCCTGATCCGTGAAGACGGTGCACGGGACGCCCACGAAGCGGGTGAAGGTGGCCAGGCCGATTGGGATTTGAGCATTGTCGATGAAGACGACATTGGCGGTGGTAATGGGCTGGATGAAGAGGAACTGGCGCGGCGGGATCCGATGGACGGTAATCGTTGATCGTTGATCGTTGATGTCAGCCAGGACGCCTTCGCGGGCAAGCCTCGCTCCTACAGGATTGGTGTCGTACACAAATGTGTGAACACCACTAATCTTGTAGGAGCGAGGCTTGCCCGCGAAGCTTTTAAAAAGGCTCAATCGACCAAAGTGCAGGCCATCACCACCGCATCTTCCCGCCCGCCAACTGCCGGGTAGTAATCGCGCCGCCGACCAATCTCGTTAAACCCATAACGCTCATACAACTTGAACGCGCCACGGTTGCTGTCGCGCACTTCCAGAAAACACTCCCGCGCCTTGGCGTCATACGCCCGGGACATCAAATGCTCCAGCAACGTCAAGCCCAGGCCACGGCCCTGGTTTTCCGGTTTGACGGTGATGTTCAGCAGATGCGCTTCATCAAGGATGATCTGCACCACCCCGTGGCCGACCTGCTGCTGGCCTTCAAACATCAGCCAAATCTGATATTTACCCAGCCCATCGAGAAAAATCCCGCGAGTCCAGGGATGGCTGTAAGCCGCGTATTCGATTTTCAGTACAGCGTCCATGTCCGCCTCGGTCATCGGGCGGAACGATACAGCGTCACTCATTCGATTCTTTCCAACGCGCCATCAGCCGACGCATGGCTTGCCAGACATCAGCCTTACGCTGTGGCTCTTCCATTAATAATTCCAGGCCCGGCAGGGCCCAGACCGAGCCCAGGCCGTCGACCTGGAGTTCACGGTTGAAGGATTCGGCGTTTGCCTCACCGGCGAAACGCACCGCCGGCAGACCGATCAGCCACACGCAGACGCACGGTGCGTCTTCCAGCCGGGCCGAGAGAAAACCTTGCACGAAGTCGCGAGCCGCTTCCGGACCTTGATCCATGGTGCCTCGAGACAACAGCGGCCACCGCACCGGCTCGCCGACGATCTGCGGGCTGTCCGGCAGACCGGCGGCGCGCAGCATGTCTTTGAGCAACAGATAGGCGGGGTCGCGGGTCTGGAAGGATTCGCCTGTGGGTAACTCCACCAGCAGCAGGCAACGCCCGGCCCGCAGCAATTGCAGCGCGAAACGCGGTGGCGGCACGACTGGCGCCTTGGCCACAACCGGAGCGGCCTCTTCTTCAACCTTGGCATTCGTACGCGTGCTGGCCAGCGATGGCCGTGGCACCTCGATTTTCACCCGTTCGGCCGGTTTGACCAGCGGTTCCACGGGGGAATCAGCCACAGGCGCGGGCGCAACCGGAGCAACCGGCGCGACGACCAACGGCTCGGGCATCTCCAGCAGTTCGGGGCGCGAGGGCGCAGCAAAGGGCAATTCGGTGCGCGGCAGCCAGTTGACCACCTGCATGGCGGTCAAATAAGCGCGGCGACGGGACTCGATAAGCAAAGGTCGGCCACTTGTGGATAACTAAAGTGCGGTGATTCTACCGCCCTTCGCTCAAGATCGCCCACGCTTGATCGATAGAAAGCCAACAGTCCGTCCCGAGAGTGAATCGCAACGGGCGTGATGCAGTACAATCGCGACTTTTATTCGCCAACCAGCCGGCCATTCCGATGATCGAACCCAAGCGCGTCTTGCGCGCCCTCGCTGAACACTGGGCACTTCTGGAGCCACTGTGCGAGCACTTCGACCAAGGCACCTTGAGCCTCAACGAACTGCGTTCACAGTTGGCCGCCCAGCAACTGGACAGTACGCCGCAGGACATCACCAGCCTGCTGGACGTGTGGATCCGCCTCGACATTCTGGTTCCCGTGGCGAAAAGCCCGAACCGTTTCGAGCTCAACGCGCAGATCCACGACTTCCTCGCCTACCTGCGCCGTGAGCACCGTCTGGGCCTGTGCCTGGAGATCGAAGCCTATTTGCGCCACCTCGAGCGCCTGGCCGGTTATATCCAGGACGCCTTCGACATCCGCGACGGCCACGACCTGGCGCGCCAGTTGCGCCTGCTCGACATGCGCGTACGGGACGTATTGAAGAAACTCGCCAACGACGAACAGGCCCTGGTGGCCGTCGCCGAGCGCGCCAAGACCAGTGACCGGCAGATTCCGTTGCGTCAGCGCTACGCCGAAGTGTTGGCGACCTGGGACGAATACGTCGAGCCGATGATTCAGCTGGTGAACGCCGACGGCGCCTTCGAACAAGGTGTGCGCAAGGTCGAGAACGTGCTGCTGAAGATGCTCACCGAGCAGCAGCGCCTCGGCCACCTGGTCGATGACGACATGCTGCTGCGCACCCACGCGCGCATCCTCGAAATGCAGACCAGCGCCCAGCTGACGCTGCGTCACGCCCGCGAACTGCTGCTGCCGTTGCGTGAAGAAGCCCGTCGGCACAACGCCGTGACCCGTGGCGCGGCGCTGGCCTTGTCGGCCATCCGTCGCAAAGGCATCGATGCGGTGCCACAAGCCGCGATGCCGATGTTCACCCGCCCGCAAAGTACCTTCTTGGGCAGTGCCAGTCAGGTCGAAGCCTACGTTTACGCGTTGGCCCGTTTCGAGCCGAAACCGGCGCGCTTCCCCAAGGCCCACAAAACGCAGAAAGGCGAAGCGCCGCGCGCACCACGCACGGTTCGGGAAATGCTCGAACGTTGCGAAGACGCCCTGCCGATGCCGGATCTGATGAGCTGGCTGCTGGAGCAGGAGCCGGACGGCGCTACCGACGAATTGCTCTACTGGTTCTCGCGCCTGTCTCGCGAGAAACGCTTCAACCGCGAGCGTCTGGAACGCCGCGATTACCACACTCACGAGCATCAGGTCAGCCTGCGCTCCTTCGCCCTGCTCTCGGCCCGCGACACCGCCGCCGAGGATTCTGCGAGCACCCCACATGCATCTTGATCTAAACGAACTGTCTCAGCTGGCGCCGATCTTTCGCGAGCTATTCAAGGGCTATCACGTCAGCCGCCGCGACCCTGAGCTGTACGCGCAACTGTCGAACTTCCAGGACCAGTACCGCACGCTGTTCAAGGCATTGGGCTTTGAACTGGTCTGCGATACCCGTGGTTTCTACTACTTCGTCCCAGACCTGGCCGCCGCGGCAGTGAACAAGACCGCACAACGTCTGGCGCTGTTCACCTTCATCCTCGTCGAGCATCTGGCCGATCAGGGCCGCGACCCGGTCGCCGTGCTCGACGGTGGCAGCCTCGGCCGTGATGAATTGCCGTCGCTGCTGGAAAAGTACCGCGACCTGTTTATCCAGGCCGAAGTGCAGACCGTCGAAGAACTCGAAGAAAAAATCATGCGCCGCATGACCCAGCTCGGTTTCGCCGGCGAAGAAAACGGCATCTACCGTTTCCTGCCGCCGATGCACCGCTTCCTCGATGTTTGCTTGTCGGTCCAGCAAGACCGCGATCTGGCGGCCAGTTTGCACAGCGTCTTGCCTCTGCCGGTGCCAGTGCTGATCGATGACGACAGCGACGAAAAGCTTTTGGAAACCGATGACCCGCTCGATCTCAGCGACTTCGCTGAAGAAAGCGAAGAAGACGCCATGGCCCGCGCCATTGCCGAAGAACAGGAGACCGACGCATGAGCAAGGAACGCTACGGCATTCGCCGCTTTGCCCTTTTGAACACCGCTGGTTACAGCCTCGGCCTGTTTCCGCTGGAAGAGCCGTTGTCGGTCTACGGCGCGAACAACCTCGGCAAATCCGCCTCGATCAACGCCTTGCAGTTCCCGATTCTGGCACGCATGTCGGACATGAGTTTCGGCAAGTACAGCCTGGAACAATCCCGGCGTTTCTACTTCGCCTCGGACACCAGTTACATCCTGGTCGAAGTGTCCCTGCCCCACGGTCCTCATGTGATTGGCGTGGTCGGACGCGGCCCGGGCGGTGGTTTCGGTCACCAGTTCTTTGCCTACGCCGGCAAGCTGGATCTGGCCCATTACCAGAAAAACGACACCTGCCTGCGTCAGAAAGAACTGTTCACCAACCTTGAGCGCGAAGGCCTGAAAGCCTATGAGCTCAAGCCGGATGAGCTGCGTCGTTTGCTGGTCGGCGGTCACACCTCGATTCCGCTGGACCTGACGCTGATCCCGCTGCGCTCCACCAGCGAGCAAAGCCTGAAGACCTTCCGCGCCCTGTTCATCAACCTGCTGCACATGCGCGAAATCACCGCGGCCAAGCTCAAGCAGTTGTTCCTCGATGCGTTCGAACACAGCCTGCGTTCTGGCAGCGTCGACTACATCGCCGCGTGCGAAGAAGCCTTCCGCGATGTACGACGCATGGAACAGGACTACAACTCGCTGGTCACTGCCGGTCCATTGGTTGAAGCCCTTGCGGCAGGCGTGACCCAGCGCAATATCCTGCGCGGCAAACTGCACCGCATTTCGCCGTTGCTCGACTCTCTGCTTGGCACCTGGTCGGACTACGCCAGTGCGCGCAAGGAAGAACTGACGATTCAGGCCGAGCACTACCGCAACGAGCAAGACGCGCTGCAAAACGATCAGCGCGGCGGCACTCAGGAACTGATGCGCCTGGAGCGGGAAATTTCCGGCATCCAGCGCTGGCTCGGCGAGCTGTCGGTGCTCAAGCATCGCTTCGCGCTGGTCGATGACGTCAAAGTGCTTGAGCAGCAACTGCTCGCGGCCAAGGATGCGCACGATGAACTGGCCGGTGCGCTGGCGCAGTCGCGGCAGTTCAGCGCCGAAGATCTGGAAGAGCGTCTGCGGGATCTGGAAAAACGCCTGAAGTCGGTCAAGCAGCAACTCGATCACGCCGACAACAACAGCTACGCCCGTCTGCGCGAGGAATTCTCGCAACAGGATGTCGAGCGCCTGATGCGCTTGTTCAACAGCGCGCTGTTCAGTCTGCCGCTGGGCGAGCATGGCATTACGCTGGACGAGGACGGTCAGTGGGTCAAATCCATGGAACTGATCCTCGACGGTTTCAAGGGCGAGCGCTTCGAAGTGCCGGGCCTGTCCATCGACATCTCGCACATCGAGCCGCCGGCCCTGCAAGCCCTGGCTGACCGCGCGGCATTGCGCGATCAGAAAGAGCGTCTGGACAAAGAACTCAAGCAACTGAAAACTCAAGCTGCCGTGGCCGCCGACCGCGCCGCGAGCAAAACCCAGACCGAAGCGTTGTACCAGCAAGTGCTGGATGCGCAGAAAGCGCTGGAAGATTTCCGCCGCGCGCAAACCCTGAGCGCCGAGGAAGGCGACAAGCTGGAACAGCTGGCGCAGATGGAAGCGGCGCAGGACGAGTTGAAGCGTTCCAGCGACGCCTTCACCGAGCGCGTCCAGCAACTGTCGGCCAAACTGCAACTGGTCGGCCGGCAGATCGGTGATATGGAAGCCAAGCAACGCACCCTCGACGATGCCCTGCGCCGCCGTCAGCTGTTGCCGGCAGACTTGCCGTTTGGCACGCCATTCATGGACCCGATCGACGATTCCATGGACAACTTGCTACCGCTGCTCAATGACTATCAGGACAGCTGGCAAGGTTTGCAGCGCAGCGATGGTCAGATCGAGGCGCTGTACGCTCAGGTCCGCCTCAAGGGTGTGGCCAAGTTCGACAGCGAAGACGATATGGAGCGTCGCCTGCAACTGCTGATCAACGCTTACGCGCACCGTACCGACGAAGCCCTGACCCTCGGCAAGGCGCGTCGTGCGGCCGTTACCGACATTGCCCGGACCCTGCGCAACATCCGCAGCGACTACGACAGCCTCGAGCATCAACTGGCGTTGTTCAACCGCGAGATCAACAAGCGTCAGGTCTCCAACTTGCAAAGCTTCCGCATCGTGCTCGCGCCGAACAAGGAAGCGCTCAAGCACATCGACCAGATCATCCACAGCGCCGGTCAGTACGAAGAAGGCGAAACCCTTTCGGTCTTCGACCTGAGCCAAAGCGCTGATCAGGACAACAAGAACGAAGAAGCCAAGGAGTATCTGGCGCGGTTGGTGGCGGCGAACCACAACCAGCTCGGCCTCAAGGATTTGTTCGAGCTGGCGTTCGAGATCACCAAGGTCAACGGATCGCCGGTGATCCACACCGACATCGACGGCGCGGCATCCAACGGCACCACCATGACCATCAAGGCGCTGACCAACATGTACTTGTTGCTGCACTTGATGGACCGCGACCAGGCCGGTCGCGTGCGCCTGCCGTACTACCTCGACGAGGCAGCGGACATCGATGAGAAGAACCAGGCAGCGTTGCTGGAAACCAGCCTGCAACTGGGCTTCGTACCGATCCTGGCGAGTGTGAAACCGCAGGTCTGCGCCAGTGTCGCCATCGACCTGGAAGGCGGCAGCGGCCCGAACGGGATCTACATCGACGAGGCGGACTGGAAGTACATCCGTCGTCACGATGAGGTGAAGGCTGCCGTTATCGTTGAAGCGGATGAGCCGGAGCTGGATGCGGTCTGATTTGCGTTAATCGACAGCCATAAAAAAGGCCGCGATCCAATGGATCGCGGCCTTTTTCATGCCTGCTGTTTTGGGCTTACTTGCCGATTGAAATCTTCGGCGCCCAGGTCAGCCATTCGTCTTCGAACTTATCGAACAGCGGGAACGTTTGCTCAGCCAGCGCCGGACTGCCCATGCGCTCGCCGTCCGGTGTGGCAAAAGCGATGCCGCCCTGAATCAGCGTCTCCAGCGATTCGGTACGCATCGTCGCACCTTTGAACAAGCCGTAATCAAATCCAAAACCACTGGAGTTCCAGAAACGCGTACCGCTGCGCACCAACGGCGCGTACTTCGGCTCGATCAGGATATGCACCAACACACGGTCCGCCGTCTGGCCGAGTTCATAGCCTGTCACCTTGCCCACGGTGATTTCGCGATAAGTGACCGGCACACCGGTTTTCAGCGAACCACGGCGGGCAGCGCTCAACACCAGACTCAAACCGGCTTCCTGTTTAGCGGTTTCCGGCGGATTGGCCAGGGCCACGAAGTTCTTCTGCGGGCCGAGGTTTTTCGCGGCCGGTTGCACTTCGATGTATTGGCCAGTGACCAGCGTTTCGAGGTTGGATGTCTTGATCAGTCCCAGTTCCGGTTTGACCACCCAGAATTGACTGCCCACCCGAGCGATACGCTCCGGTACTTCGGTGATTCTTGCGGTCAGCATCACCGATTGCAGGTCATCCGTGAGGTCTACATCTTCAATTTTGCCGACATCCAGACCTTTGAAGCGGATCGGTGTCCCAGTGCGTAGACCATCGGCGCGATCGACCTTGATCGTTACCACGGCACCTTTCTGGTTTGCCTCGTCATGGCTGGCAAACAGACGAAAACGTGGAATCCGCTTCTGCAGCGGCGCCTTGGCTTCCGGGGTTTCAAAGGCAATACCGCCGGCCATCAGGCTTTGCAGCGACTCGCTTTTGACCTGGATTCCACCGGTCAGCCCACCCGTCAGCGTAATGCCGCTGGCATTCCAGAACCGTGTCGAGGCGTTAACCAGCCCTTCGTATTCCTTCTCGATGTGTACACCAATCACCAACTGCTTTTTTTTGCGTGAAAACTGATAGCTCTGGACCGAACCGACCTTGACCTGCTTGTAGAGAATCGGGCTGCCGACCTCCAGCGAACCGAGGTTTTCAGTGAACAGCACCAGGTGCAATCCTGGCGCACGCAAGTCGAGCGGCGGTGCCTTCGGCCGTGCCACAAACTCGCGCTGCGGTGCGGCGCCTTTGTCTCCGGGACGCACGGCGATGTAGTTACCTTTGACCAACGCTTCGAGCCCGGTGATACCGGCAAGCGAGATCGACGGTTTGACCACCCAGAACTGGGTGCCTTCGACCAGGTAATCTTCAGCCAGAGGATCGAGGGTCAATTCGGCGGTGGCACTGGATAGATCAGGATCGACCTTGAGCGCTTTCAGAGTGCCGACCTGGATGCCTTTGTACATAACCGGTGTGCGACCCGCTTGCATTCCTTCGAAGTCGCTGAGTTTGACCTTGACCCGAATACCGGCGGCGGCTGCATCGAAATCTTCGTAGAGACGGAACGGCAGACTCGGATCGGTGGGCGGGCTGTCCTTACGGTTCTCCGGCGTAGCAAACGCGATACCCCCGGCGACGATGCTGGCCAGGGATTCGCTGCGCACTTTCACACCCGACAGGTTGGCGTCGATGCTGATGCCGCTGGCGTTCCAGAAGCGCGTGTGTTTGCGCACCAGTTTGGCGTAAGTCGGCTCGATGAAGACTTTGAGTTCAACCGTGCTTTGGTCTTCGGACAGCAGATAGCTTTTGATCTGGCCGACCTTGATCTGCTTATAGAACACCGGGCTACCGCGATTGAGTGAACCGAGACGATCAGCCTTGATGGTCAGGTGTAGACCGGGCTTGGCGTCCGATAGCGGCGGCTCTTCGGCCAAGGCTTTGAACTTGCGCGTCGGCTCACCTTCGCCCGGGCTTATCGCCACGTAGTTACCCGAGACCAGTGTCTCCAGGCCAGTGATACCGGCCAACGTCACGCTCGGCTTGATCAGCCAGAAACGGGTGCTGGTCCGCAGGTATGGCTCCACGTCCTTGTTCATTTCGATGGTAGCGATCACGCCTTTGGAGTTGCCTTCGTCATCGAGTTTGAGGGCTTTCACCTTACCCACCGACATGCCTTTGTAGACGACTTCGGTCTTGTTGGCCTGAATGCCTTCACCACTTTCGAAACGCACCTGAATCTCGATGCCGGTCTCGTTGTAGGCACGCCAGCCAAGCCAGCCGCCGATGATCAGGGCAATCAGGGGCAACACCCAAATAGCTGACCAGTTCGAGGCCGGTCGGGTTTTTGCGGTAGGCAAATCAGTCATGGTCGTCGTCCGACTCCGTGTTATCCCAAATCAGTCGGGGATCGAAAGTTACTGCGGCAAGCATCGTCAGAATCACCACACTGGCGAAAGCGATGGCGCCAAGATTGGCTTCGACGCTGGCAAGCCGTCCGAAATTCACAACCGCCACCAGGATGGCGATCACAAAAATATCGAGCATTGACCAGCGCCCAATGAACTCAATAAAGCGGTACATCCAAATGCGCTGGCGAGCCGAGAGTGGCTGGCGGCGCTGCACGGAAAACAGCAGCAGTGCGATGCCCACCAATTTGAACGTTGGTACCAGAATACTGGCGATAAAAACCACGGCAGCGATTGGAATCATGCCGTGTTGAACCAGTTGGATTACACCGGACATGATGGTGCTGGGATCGCCCTGCCCCAATGAACTGACGGTCATGATCGGCAGCACGTTGGCCGGGATGTAGAGAACCGCCGCGGTAACCAGCAACGCCCAGGTACGCATCACGCTGTTCGGGCGACGGGCGTGAACCAGCGCACCGCAACGGGTGCAGAACTGTTCGTCGGTGTCGGCTTCCTGCTTGTTCAATTCATGGCATTCGGCGCAAATCAGAATGCCTGCATCAATCGCCCGCATGGGCATCCTCTCCTGATAAAGCCTGCCAGATCTGATGGGGCGACATCACAACCTCCAACCAGACCTGGACCAACAACAAACCGATAAAGCACGCCAGGCCAAGCCCGACGGTAATTGCTGCCATATCTGCCAGTTTGACGATCGCCACCAGTACGCCCATGAGGTAGACCTCGAGCATCCCCCAATCGCGTAAATGGTGATAAATGCGGTAGAGCAACAGGCCGTAACTGCGTCCGATATCAAAACGAATACTCAGCAGTACAAGCAGTTGGCAAAGCAACTTGAGCAGCGGGATTCCCATGCTGCAGAGAAACACCACGACTGCAACGCCCTGCATGCCGGTATCGAACAGGCCAACAACGCCCGTCCAGACAGTGTCGTGCGATGACTGCCCAAGTAGATGGAGCTGCATGATGGGTAAAAAGTTCGCCGGGATATACAACAATAGAGCGGCGAGAACCAAGGCGAGACTGCGCTGTACGACGTTATGCCGATGGGCGTAGAGCTCGTAACCGCAGCGCGGACAAAGCGCTTTCTCGCCATGGGCGAGTTCGGGCTTGCGCATCAGCAAGTCGCACTCATGACACGCAACCAAGTCGTCCAGCGGTAATTCTGACAGCCCTGAAGCGTCAACCGGATCTGGCATAAAGGCTCTGGCTCCGAAAAAGTTGGACCTATTCTAGTGTCATGGATCGAAAATAACTGTGCAAATTTGTGCTTTAACTGAAAGCCACTTTCCTTCGGGCAAAACAAAACCCCTACCTGCATACGCAGATAGGGGTTTCGGAATTTAATCTTGACGATGACCTACTCTCACATGGGGAAACCCCACACTACCATCGGCGATGCATCGTTTCACTGCTGAGTTCGGGATGGGATCAGGTGGTTCCAATGCTCTATGGTCGTCAAGAAATTCGGTAGCCAGGTCGTTTGCCTTGCGGCGCACGCTCCAGCGAATGGGTATGCGATAGTCTGGTGTTTTGTGAGTATCTCGAACTTTCGGTTCGTTTCGTCTTCACACACCGCAATCTGGTCTCTTTCGAGTTCACAAATTGCTTGGGTGTTATATGGTCAAGCCTCACGGGCAATTAGTATTGGTTAGCTCAACGCCTCACAGCGCTTACACACCCAACCTATCAACGTCGTAGTCTTCGACGGCCCTTCAGGGGACTCAAGGTCCCAGTGAGATCTCATCTTGAGGCTAGTTTCCCGCTTAGATGCTTTCAGCGGTTATCTATTCCGAACATAGCTACCCGGCAATGCCACTGGCGTGACAACCGGAACACCAGAGGTTCGTCCACTCCGGTCCTCTCGTACTAGGAGCAGCCCCTCTCAAATCTCAAACGTCCACGGCAGATAGGGACCGAACTGTCTCACGACGTTCTAAACCCAGCTCGCGTACCACTTTAAATGGCGAACAGCCATACCCTTGGGACCGGCTTCAGCCCCAGGATGTGATGAGCCGACATCGAGGTGCCAAACACCGCCGTCGATATGAACTCTTGGGCGGTATCAGCCTGTTATCCCCGGAGTACCTTTTATCCGTTGAGCGATGGCCCTTCCATACAGAACCACCGGATCACTAAGACCTACTTTCGTACCTGCTCGACGTGTCTGTCTCGCAGTCAAGCGCGCTTTTGCCTTTATACTCTACGACCGATTTCCGACCGGTCTGAGCGCACCTTCGTACTCCTCCGTTACTCTTTAGGAGGAGACCGCCCCAGTCAAACTACCCACCATACACTGTCCTCGATCCGGATAACGGACCTGAGTTAGAACCTCAAAGTTGCCAGGGTGGTATTTCAAGGTTGGCTCCACGCGAACTGGCGTCCACGCTTCAAAGCCTCCCACCTATCCTACACAAGCAAATTCAAAGTCCAGTGCAAAGCTATAGTAAAGGTTCACGGGGTCTTTCCGTCTAGCCGCGGATACACTGCATCTTCACAGCGATTTCAATTTCACTGAGTCTCGGGTGGAGACAGCGCCGCCATCGTTACGCCATTCGTGCAGGTCGGAACTTACCCGACAAGGAATTTCGCTACCTTAGGACCGTTATAGTTACGGCCGCCGTTTACCGGGGCTTCGATCAAGAGCTTCGCGTTAGCTAACCCCATCAATTAACCTTCCGGCACCGGGCAGGCGTCACACCCTATACGTCCACTTTCGTGTTTGCAGAGTGCTGTGTTTTTAATAAACAGTCGCAGCGGCCTGGTATCTTCGACCGGCATGGGCTTACGCAGTAAATGCTTCACCCTCACCGGCGCACCTTCTCCCGAAGTTACGGTGCCATTTTGCCTAGTTCCTTCACCCGAGTTCTCTCAAGCGCCTTGGTATTCTCTACCCAACCACCTGTGTCGGTTTGGGGTACGGTTCCTGGTTACCTGAAGCTTAGAAGCTTTTCTTGGAAGCATGGCATCAACCACTTCGTCACCCAAAGGGTAACTCGTCATCAGCTCTCGGCCTTGGAATCCCGGATTTACCTAAGATTCCAGCCTACCACCTTAAACTTGGACAACCAACGCCAAGCTGGCCTAGCCTTCTCCGTCCCTCCATCGCAATAACCAGAAGTACAGGAATATTAACCTGTTTTCCATCGACTACGCTTTTCAGCCTCGCCTTAGGGACCGACTAACCCTGCGTCGATTAACGTTGCGCAGGAAACCTTGGTCTTTCGGCGTGGGTGTTTTTCACACCCATTGTCGTTACTCATGTCAGCATTCGCACTTCTGATACCTCCAGCAAGCTTCTCAACTCACCTTCACAGGCTTACAGAACGCTCCTCTACCGCATCACCTAAGTGATACCCGTAGCTTCGGTGTATGGTTT
>NZ_JBNDKE010000001.1:2550000-5532500 GCF_050435365.1 Pseudomonas sp. BT76 TE3572 | reverse complement strand
TACACAGGAAATTCCACCACCCTCTACCATACTCTAGCTTGTCAGTTTTGAATGCAGTTCCCAGGTTGAGCCCGGGGATTTCACATCCAACTTAACAAACCACCTACGCGCGCTTTACGCCCAGTAATTCCGATTAACGCTTGCACCCTCTGTATTACCGCGGCTGCTGGCACAGAGTTAGCCGGTGCTTATTCTGTCGGTAACGTCAAAACACTAACGTATTAGGTTAATGCCCTTCCTCCCAACTTAAAGTGCTTTACAATCCGAAGACCTTCTTCACACACGCGGCATGGCTGGATCAGGCTTTCGCCCATTGTCCAATATTCCCCACTGCTGCCTCCCGTAGGAGTCTGGACCGTGTCTCAGTTCCAGTGTGACTGATCATCCTCTCAGACCAGTTACGGATCGTCGCCTTGGTGAGCCATTACCTCACCAACTAGCTAATCCGACCTAGGCTCATCTGATAGCGCAAGGCCCGAAGGTCCCCTGCTTTCTCCCGTAGGACGTATGCGGTATTAGCGTCCGTTTCCGAGCGTTATCCCCCACTACCAGGCAGATTCCTAGGCATTACTCACCCGTCCGCCGCTCGCCACCAGGTACAAGTACCCGTGCTGCCGCTCGACTTGCATGTGTTAGGCCTGCCGCCAGCGTTCAATCTGAGCCATGATCAAACTCTTCAGTTCAAACATCTTTGGGTTTTTAAGAAACCCTAAACTTGGCTCAGCAATCGTTGGTTACATCTTTGATTTCTCGCGGAGCAACTTGTGATGCTGATAATCTTGTTGACTATCAGTCTGACTCCACAAGCACCCACACGAATTGCTTGATTCAGTTGTTAAAGAGCGATTGGTTAAGATCTTTCGTCTCAACCGAGGCGCGCATTCTACAGCAGCCTCTGTTGCTGTCAAGCGGTTATTTTCCGAAGTTTTCAAAGTTTCCTTTGCAACTTCAACCACTTGCGCTTTCGATCTCTCGTTAGCGGGAGGCGAATTCTACAGCGTTACTCGCTGCTGTCAACACCTCTTTTGTTCCGCTTTCGACCGAGAAGATCGAATCGTTAAAAGAGCCAAACCACCCTGCTCTTCCAACTCCTTCTGGGCTTCGATGAGCTGAAGCCACTCGCTGTCGAAAACTGCGTAACTCATTGTTTATCAAGGAGTTTTCCATTTCGACTGCGCCGGAAGTGGGGCGAATTATAGACTTCCAGAATCTGCCGTCAACCCTTAATTATGCTTTTCGTGCAGAAGATGTCTTTTTGGCTATTAATCGTGGGATTCGGCGGGTTACAGGGGGTAGTCGCAACACTAATAGCAATGCACCTATAGAAGCGTAAACCGCCCACTCCTTAAGATCAGCACGCACGATCCACAACATATGCAGCAATCCAAGCCCGAGAACTACATAGGCAAGACGATGTAGCTTCTTCCAGCGAGAACCCAAACGCCGCTGACTATAGCGATTTGAGGTCGCCGCCAAGGCCAATAAACAGAGAAACCCCAGCGTCCCGACAATAATGTACGGCCGTTTACGCAACTCGACACCTAACTGCGACCAATCAAAGCCGAGGATGAACGCCATATACCCACTCAAATGCAAAACCACATAAGCGAAGCACCACAGCCCCAGTTGCCGCCGGACAGCAACCCACCCCGCCCAACCGGTAAGCCTCTGCACAGGTGTCATGCTTAAAGTAATGAGTAGCAGGACAAGAGTCCCCAGCCCCAACCGGTCAACCAGCACCTTGCCCGGATCAGGCCCCAGCACATCCTCCCAGGCCTGATACAACCAAAGCAGCGGCCAGACCGCAGCAGCTATAAAGACGCCAATTCGCCAAAACGGAAATCGCATCAGTAGTTCTTCCGCAAATCGAGCCCTGCATATAAAGAGGCAACTTCATCCGAGTAGCCATTGAACATCTGCGTATCCCGCACGTTGGGCTTGAACAGTCCGCTCGGTAAACGCCGCTCGCGCGCCTGAGTCCAACGTGGATGGTCGACCGCAGGATTCACGTTCGCATAAAAACCATATTCATCCGCGGCAATGCTCTGCCAGGTGGTTTTCGGCTGCTCACTCACCAGACTGATCCGCACGATGGATTTGATGCTCTTGAAGCCGTACTTCCACGGGACCACCAAACGCAGAGGCGCACCGTTCTGATTCGGCAACTCCCGCCCGTACATACCCACAGCAAGAATCGCCAACGGGTTCATCGCCTCATCCAGGCGCAGCCCTTCCACATAAGGCCAGTCAATCAGGGCAAAACCGGAACGTTGCCCGGGCATGCTCTTGGGATCTTCCAGGGTTTCGAAGCGAATGAATTTGGCTTTGGACGTCGGCTCGACTTCCTTGAGCAAGGCCGAGATGGGAAATCCGATCCATGGAATGACCATTGACCAGGCCTCTACACAGCGAAGACGGTAGATGCGCTCCTCCAACTGATAAGGCTTCATGAAGTCTTCCAGTGCATACCGCCCCGGCTTGCCCACCTCCCCGTCCACCACCACACTCCAAGGCTCGGTTTTCAGCGCGCCGGCGTTGGCGGCAGGATCACCTTTATCGGTGCCGAACTCATAGAAGTTGTTGTAATGGGTCGCGTCCTTGAATGGCGTGATCGCCTCATCCTTGACGTTGACCGCCCCCCATTTGGTAGCAGGCAGTTTTTCGGCAAACCAGGAAGGCGCCTTGCCAGGCTCGACATCCGCATAACGCGCAGCATCCTCGGCACAGGCCCAGCGCGGTAGGCTGCTCACGGCCAAACCGGAGACGGCGGCACCGAGCACATTGCGACGAGATAGATAGAAGGATTCAGGCGTGACGTCCGACTCGTGGCAGTCAGACGCTTTGGAGACTTTGATCAGCATGGCAACTCCGCAGCTTTGGAGAACAGATGCACCAATAGACTGCGGAGTATGAGGGAAGTTAAGCGTTTTTGTGGCGACGAAGACGTAACAGATATTGAACCGGGCCAGAGGCTGCATAAGCGAGGAAAACCAGCAGCAGGATGCGCGGCGGATCACTGAACACCACGGCAAACACCAACACCACGGCGAGAATCGCCACGAAAGGTACACGCCCTTTCAAGTCCAGCTCCTTGAAGCTGTTGTACTTGATGTTGCTGACCATCAGCATGCCGGCGGCAGCGACCATCAGTGCAACCAGAAAGGACATCTTCGAGCCCTGAATGCCGTAATCACTGAACGCCCAGACAATGCCTGCAACCACACCAGCCGCAGCCGGACTGGCCAGACCGATGAAGTAGCGCTTGTCCGCAGTGCCGACCTGGGTATTGAAACGCGCCAGACGCAACGCTGCACCAGCTACATAAATGAAGGCAACCATCCAGCCGACCTTCCCCATGTCGCCCAAGGCCCAACCGAACGCCAGCAAAGCCGGCGCGACACCAAAGGCGACCATGTCGGACAGCGAATCGTACTCGGCACCGAAGGCGCTCTGGGTATTGGTCATACGGGCAACGCGACCATCGAGGCCATCGAGCACCATCGCGACAAAAATCGCGATCGCTGCAAAAGCAAAATACTTGCTCGCACCAATCGAATCACCGGCACTCAAGGCGCTCTGGGCGCTCATCGAGTTGATGATGGAATAAAACCCCGCGAACAGATTCGCAGTGGTGAACAGATTCGGCAGAAGATAGATACCACGATGCCGGACTTTACGGCCTTCAGCGTCATGCCCTTCCTCGATGTGTTCATCGATGGGCAGCAGGCTTTCGGCGTCAGAAGCCTGGTTTGGCTCTTCGGGACGTTCGCTCATGGACATTACCTTGCAACGGGGTGGAAGTTTGGACAGGTGTCTGGGACGACGGTTCGGCCGCAAACGATGCAGCTTTATACCAGAACCAGCCACCCAAACGAAAAAACGCGGCCTAGGCCGCGTTTTTCGTACAAGTGCGCGACTTAGTTTTTAGCTTTGTCGACGATCTTGTTGGCACCGATCCACGGCATCATGGAGCGCAGTTGCTCGCCGATGATTTCGATACCGTGAGCGGCGTTGTTACGACGCTTGGCGGTCATCGAAGGATAGCCGGTAGCGCCTTCGCTGATGAACATCTTGGCGTATTCGCCGTCCTGAATACGTTTCAGGGCGTTGCGCATGGCCTGACGGGATTCGGCGTTGATCACTTCCGGACCAGTCACGTACTCGCCGTATTCAGCGTTGTTGGAGATCGAGTAGTTCATGTTGGCGATACCGCCTTCGTACATGAGGTCAACGATCAGTTTCAGTTCGTGCAGGCATTCGAAGTAGGCCATTTCCGGCGCGTAGCCAGCTTCAACCAGGGTTTCGAAACCGGCTTTAACCAGCTCAACGGTACCGCCGCACAGAACGGCTTGTTCGCCGAACAGGTCGGTTTCAGTCTCGTCCTTGAAGGTGGTTTCGATGATGCCGGTACGACCGCCACCAACGCCAGCGGCGTAGGACAGTGCAACGTTTTTGGCGTTGCCGGAAGCATCCTGATAGATAGCGATCAGGTCAGGGATACCGCCGCCTTTGACGAACTCGGAGCGCACGGTGTGGCCCGGAGCTTTCGGCGCGATCATGATCACGTCGAGGTCAGCGCGCGGAACAACCTGGTTGTAGTGGATCGCGAAGCCGTGGGAGAAGGCCAGGGTGGCGCCTTTCTTGATGTTCGGCTCGATTTCGTTCTTGTACAGAGCGGACTGGAACTCGTCCGGGGTCAGGATCATGACCAGGTCGGCAGCCGCAACAGCGGAAGCAACGTCGGTCACTTTCAGGCCGTGAGCTTCGGCTTTGGCAACAGTCGCCGAACCTTTACGCAGACCAACAGTAACGTCAACGCCGGAGTCTTTCAGGTTGCACGCTTGAGCGTGGCCCTGGGAACCGTAACCGATGATGGCAACTTTCTTGCCCTGGATGATCGACAGGTCGCAGTCTTTTTCGTAATAAACTTTCATGAAATTCCCCTATATATCCAGGCCGTTCAGGCCATTCGCTAATTTGGTTTAGATGCTGAGTACTTTGTCGCCGCGGGCAATACCGGTTACGCCGCTGCGGACGGTCTCCAGAATCGAGGCGGTGCCAATGGACTGAATGAAGCTGTCGAGCTTATCGCTGGTACCGGTCAATTGAACGGTATACACGCTAGCGCTGACGTCAACGATCTGCCCACGATAAATATCGGTAGTGCGTTTGATCTCGGCGCGCTGGGCACCGGTGGCCTTGACCTTGACCAGCATCAGCTCGCGCTCGATGTGAGCACTCTCCGACAGGTCGACCAGTTTGACCACTTCGATCAACTTGTTCAGGTTCTTGGTGATCTGCTCGATCACTTCATCGTGGCCAACCGTGGTCAGCGTCAGACGCGACAGGGTCGGGTCTTCGGTAGGTGCCACGGTCAGGCTTTCGATGTTGTAGTTGCGCTGCGAGAACAGGCCGACTACACGAGACAGAGCGCCAGGTTCGTTTTCCAGAAGCAAGGAAATAATGTGCCGCATGATTAAGTACGCTCCGTCTTGCTCAGCCACATATCGCGCATGGAGCCGTCTTTGATCTGCATCGGGTAGACGTGCTCGCTGGTGTCGACCGAAATATCGAGCACCACCAGGCGATCTTTCATGGCAAACGCTTCCTCCATCTTCGACTTCAAATCTTTCGAGTCGGTGATGCGCATGCCGACGTGACCATAGGCCTCCGCCAACTTGACGAAGTCAGGCAACGACTCCATGTAGGAATGCGAGTGACGGCTACCATAGCTCATGTCTTGCCACTGGCGAACCATACCCAGAACACCATTGTTCAGGATGACGATTTTCACCGGCAAGCCATATTGCAGACAGGTGGACAGTTCCTGAATGTTCATCTGGATACTGCCCTCGCCCGTCACGCAGACGACGTCGTCATCCGGGAAGCTAAGCTTGATGCCCATGGCCGCCGGAAAACCGAAGCCCATGGTGCCCAGGCCACCGGAATTGATCCAGCGGTTCGGCTTGTTGAACGTGTAGTACTGCGCCGCAAACATTTGGTGCTGGCCCACGTCGGAGGCCACAAAGGCATCGCCCTTGGTGACTTCGCACAGGGTTTCGATCACGGTCTGCGGCTTGATGACGCTGCCGTCGCCCTTGTCGTAAGGGAACAGGCCGCGGTCACCGCGCCACTCATCAACTTGCTTCCACCAGCTGGCAACAGACTCCTTGTTCGGGGTCTCGCCAATTTCCTTGAGGATCGCGACCATCTCGGTCAGGACACTCTCGACCGGACCGACGATAGGTACGTCTGCCTTGATGGTCTTGGAAATCGAAGCCGGGTCGATGTCGATGTGAATGATCTTGGCATTCGGGCAGAACTTGGCCGGGCCGTTGATCACGCGGTCATCGAAACGAGCGCCGACTGCAAGGATTACGTCGGCATGGTGCATCGCCAGGTTAGCGGTGTAGCTGCCGTGCATGCCGAGCATGCCGATGAACTGACGGTCGGTGCCAGGGTAGGCACCCAGACCCATCAGGGTATTGGTCACTGGCAGGTTGAGCATCTTCGCCAGCTCGGTCAGCGGCGCGGAGCCACCACCGAGAATCACGCCGCCGCCTGCGTACATCACAGGACGCTTGGCCGCCAGGAGCATTTCTGCCGCCTTGCGGATTTGCCCGGAGTGACCGCGAACGGCCGGGCTGTAGGAACGCAGCTTGGCTTTTTTCGGGAAGATGTATTCGAACTTCTCGGCCGGGTTGGTCATGTCTTTCGGGATATCGACAACGACCGGACCAGGACGACCGGATTGCGCGAGGTAGAACGCTTTCTTCATGACTTCCGGGATTTCCGACGCGTGCTTGATCATGAAGCTGTGCTTCACGATCGGCCGGGAGATACCGATCATGTCGGTTTCCTGGAACGCATCGGTGCCCACCATGGTGCTAGGCACCTGGCCGGAAATGACCACCATCGGAATGGAGTCCATGTAGGCCGTGGCAATACCGGTGATGGCGTTGGTTGCGCCCGGGCCGGAGGTCACCAGTACCACACCGGCTTTACCGGTGGCACGGGCATAACCGTCAGCCATATGGGTCGCAGCCTGTTCGTGACGAACCAGGATGTGGGTCACTTCCGGTTCTTTGAACAGGGCATCGTAGACATGAAGAAGAGCACCACCCGGGTACCCGTAGATATATTTGACGCCTTCGTCACGCAAAAAGCGGACGAGCATCTCACCGCCAGATAAAAGCTCCACGTTGTTCACCTCTAAAACGCCAGAATACCGTCCACATAAAAGGGGACGGGTCTTAATAGGTTTACTTCTCAGCAGAGCATGAGCGACGGTGGTCGCCGACTACGTCAGCACTGACTGAGCAAGTATTGGGATCGTCCCAAGTGTTGCGGGCCTTTCCCACCCAGCGCGAGGTAACGCGTTGCGGGTGTAACAGGTCGGCGCGGATGTGCGCCTCATGATCTGCTGAGCGGGCCTGCTTCTGGCAGTCCCTCTACAGCGGACTTTGGATTCTTCTGTTTCGTCCTCTCCAAGTCAAGTCGTCTATGTGCTTTATTGAACTAAGCACATGAGAAAGCAAGAAAAAACCTCTAAACAGCAACTGTGTTAGCTTCAATTGCGCAACCCAATACAAGGAAATGGCATGCGAACGTTTTTCCTGACCGTCAGCCTGCTGATTGGCATCAGCCCTTTGTGCATGGCCGCTCAGATCTATAAATGGGTCGACGCCCAAGGCGTTACCCACTTCGACGCCCAGCCGCCCCAAGGCCGGGAAGCCACCACCGTGGTCACGCCCTCCTCGCCTGCAAGCAACCAGCCCCCGCCGCCACGCAGCGGCGCCATCGGTGATCAACAGGCGATCGACAAGAAAGTTAAAAAGCAGGTGACCGAGGAGCAAGCCCAGCTAAAGGCATTCTGCGAACAGGCGCGGACGAACCTGGCTCAGCTGCAGAACAATCCGAGAATACGGGAGGATGTCGAAGGCGAGATGCGCCGCCTGACTGACCAGCAACGTCAGGAGCGCATCAGCGAAACACAGAATCAGATTGCGGATAACTGCCAATAAACCCCTGTAGGAGCTGTCGAGTGAAGCGAGGCTGCGATCCTTTTAAAAGCAAAGTCAAAAGATCGCAGCCTCGTTTCACTCGACAGCTCCTACAACGGATCGGCGTTAGCGGGAGGCGGTGATCAGTAGATCAAACTCTTTGAGCAGCACCTGCAACTGCCGGTCCTTGCCTTGAACATTACGGGCAGCGAAGACCATTTCGGCCATCTCCTGAATTCCCGAAGCGTTTGGCAAGGGCAGATCCTGCTCGAGGATCACCTTCATCCGCGGAAGAAAGATCCATTGCAGCCACTGCTCGAAATCCAGCGTATCGACCGAGAATGGTTCGACACTGGAAAGCGCTTCGGCGGAGGGCGAGACCTCGTCCCACCAACCCTGAACCCGCAGCTCGCGCTCGATCAATAGCAACTGTTCGGCAATCTTCGGAAAGCGCGCATCCATCACAGCGATACCTTGGCCTTCTGACGGGCCAATGCTGCGCCAGCAGAATCACCCTGTTTCTCACGCGCCTGAGCGATCAATTGCCACAGACTGGCCTGAAGTGCCGGACGACCGTTGGCGAAGGTCAGGCCACGACGAGCAAACTGCTCGGCTTGTGCCGCATCGCCTTGAGCCATACGCACCTGAGCCAGACGATAAAGCACTTGCGGCTCACGCGGCGCAACACGCTGGGCGCGCTCGAGGCTGGAGGAAGCACCGTTGAGATCACCGCTCGCCTGTTGCTGCTGAGCGGTGGTCAGCAAGGCCAGAACCGGACCGTCCAATTGCTCGTCGGCAGACAAGCCACCGGAGTTCGCCGAAGGAATCCCGCTCGGCGTCGACGGCATGCTGTAGCTGCCCTGATTGACCGGTGCCGACTGAACCGGCGAGGTATCGATCGGCCCCGGGGTAATCGGGCCTGGCGTAATCGGCGCAGTGCTGATCGGTGCCGACGTCACTGCGCCACCACCTGGCACCATCACGACGACGCCGGTATCACCTTGCGGGATTGCCTGGGTCTGGGCTTGCACAGGACGTTTAGTCGTCGTCTGACGGAAACCACCATTCGCCGAAACCCGTTCACTGTTCGAAACGGCGCTACCGGAATCCACAACCGGAATCGACCCGCGTTGTACGGAGGAGCAACCGCTGAGCAAAGCCACGGCGGTAACCGCTGGAATCAACCACTTGTTCACTTGAAACCCTCTTTGCTTAATTCATCCAGCCCTTGACCCAATCCATCACCGTTTCGCCGGAAACAGGGCTTTCGCCACCGCAAGCGGCACCGGGAGGCGGTTCACTGCCGCGAATATACGGCATCTGCACCGCGCCTGGGCAGTTGGCATCAGAGCCTTGCCCGGTACGCGAATCGACCCAGGCCTGAACAATGTTGTCTGGCTGCGGCATGTCCAGCGGCAACGGATCGGCCTTGCGCATGAAACTGGTCCAGACCTGCAGCGCACCGGTGGCGCCGGTGAACGGAGTCTTGCCGTTGTCATCGCGCCCCAGCCAGACCACTGCCAGCAGGTCCTGACTGAAACCGGCAAACCAGCTGTCCCGCGAATCGTTACTGGTACCGGTCTTGCCGGCCAGGGTCAGGGTTTTCGGCAACACGTTGTAAACCGAACTGCCGGTACCTTCACGCATGACTCGCTGCATGGCGCTCTGGATCAGGTAAATGGAGGCCGGATCGAAACGCTGCTGAATCTGGAACGGATAACGTTTGAGCGGTTCGCCTTCAGCGGTCAATACGCTACGGATCCCGCGCATCGGCGTATTGAAACCTCCGTTGGCCAGGGTCTGGTACATGGTCGCCACTTCGATCGGGGTCAGACCGCCAGCGCCCAGCAACATCGACGGGAACGCCGGGAATTCGCGACTCACACCGAGACGCGCCAGGGTCTTGAGGACATTCGGCACGCCCACCGCCAACCCGAGACGCGCGGTCGACAGGTTGTAAGAATGCGCCAGGCCCTGATACAGAAATACAGTGCCATGGGAGCGGCGATCGTAGTTCTGCGGTTTCCAGACTTGGCCGTCCTCGCCTTTGACCGAGAAGGAATCGTCCGACAGCCAACTGGTCAAGGTGTACTGGCTCGGCTTCTCAAGGGCTGTCAGATAAACCGCCGGCTTGATCAAAGAACCGATCGGTCGCACAGCATCCAGCGCACGGTTGAAGCCGGCAAAACTTGCCTGACGACTGCCGATCATGGCCTGGACTTCACCGGTTTCGGGGTTAGTCACGACCATGGCCGCTTCAACCTCATCGGAACCCTTGCGCCCGGAGAGTCTCTTGAAGGTGTCGTTGACCGACGCCTCGGCTTTCATCTGCAGGATCGGGTCGAAACTGGTGAAGATCCGCAGGCCTTCTTCGGTCAAGTCTTCGTCGCGATAGTCTTCGCGCAACTGACGCTTGACCAAGTCGAGGAAGCCCGGGAACGAGCTGTCCGCCAGCTTGCCGCGAGTGGTCACACCCAGTGGCATTTTCTTCGCAGCAGCGACCTGATCAGCGGTAGCAACGCCCTGTTGCTCAAGTACATCGAGTACGAGATTGCGCCGCTCAAGCGCCCGTTCCGGGTTGCGACGAGGGTTGTAATAGGACGGCCCCTTGACCATGCCCACCAACATCGCGACTTGATGCAGCTTCAGTTCAGACAACGGCTGCCCGAAGAAAAACTGGCTTGCCAAGCCGAAACCGTGCACCGCGCGCTGCCCATCCTGACCGACGAACACTTCATTGAGGTAAGCCTCAAGAATTTCTCGTTTGTCGTAATGCAGCTCAAGCAACAACGCCATCATGGCTTCGGTAAGTTTACGGGTCAGGCTGCGTTCGCTGGTCAGGTAGAAGTTCTTGACCAATTGTTGCGTCAGCGTACTGCCGCCCTGGGTCATCTTGCCGCCAGAGGTGTTGACATAGATGGCTCGGGCAATCGACTTGGGTGACACGCCCCAGTGGCCGTAGAAATCCCGGTCTTCCACGGCAACCAGAGTTTCCAGCAGATACGGCGGGACCTGATCAATTTTGATCAAAATGCGATCTTCGAGATTTTTCGGGTAAATCCCGCCGATCAGTAGCGGTTCCAACCGCACCACAGAGAGCTTCGAACCGTTGGTCGCCGAAAGTTCGGCCACGTAGTCGCCAGAGAAGCGCACCCGTACGGGTTGCGCTTGCTCCATGCCTTCATAGAACTGGAAGCCACGGGTATTCAAGTCGACGGTATTGCCGCTGACAGCCGCCGCGCCGGGTCCATTGCTCACGCTTTCACGTCGATAGCCCAAGGCATCGAGCTCGGTCAGAAAATCGTCCTTGCTGAGCTTTTGTCCGACGAACAGCTCCAGCGGGCGCGCGTACACCTTGGCCGGGATGGTCCAGCGCTTGCCGGAGAACTTCTCCTGGACAATCGCGTCGAGGTAAACCGCGAATCCGGCCAGCACCACAAGGCCGACCAGACTGAGTTTAAGGGCCCAGCCCAGCCAGGGGCGCAGGCCCTTGGAAGGTGGTTTTTTGGGGGTGCGGGGGGATCGAGTACGAGTCATGGCGGCGGATTATACGCACTTTATTCATACTCAACAGGAGCCCTCCGAGGTTTGCGTCAGACGGACTTGCGGCCATAATGACGGCCGTGAATTTTCCCCAGACTCTGAAGGATCGCCTGTGAGCCAGTCCCTGATCGCTGCCCTGCAAAACCCGGCCCTCTACCCGCATCCCGTAGACGGGTTCCAGGTCATCGAAACCCATATTTCCTGGGTAATCCTCACCGGCCCGTTTGCTTATAAAGTGAAGAAACCAGTGAATTTCGGCTTCCTGGACTTCACCAACCTCGATGCCCGCAAGCATTTTTGCGGGGAAGAGCTGCGTCTTAACCAGCGCCTGACCAACAATTTGTACCTCGAAGTGTTGCCAATCACCGGCAGCGCCGAAGCACCACAACTGGGTGGCGAGGGTCCGGTCGTCGATTACGCACTGAAAATGCGTCAATTCCCACAGAGCCAACTGCTCAGCACGTTGCAAGCCAACGGCGAATTGACCCCCTTGCACATCGACGAGATGGCCGCGCAGATCGCCCAATTCCACCTCAGCGCACCGAAAGTGCCTGCCGAACACGAAGCCGGCACGCCGGACAGCGTGATGGCGCCGGTACGCCAGAATTTCGAACAGATCCGCCCGTTCCTCAGCGACAAGGCCGATCTGCTGCAACTTGATGCGCTGCAAGCCTGGGCCGAAAGCAGCTTCGAACGCCTCAAGCCACTGTTCGCCCAGCGCAAAGCCGACGGTTTCATCCGCGAATGCCACGGTGACATCCACCTGGGCAACGCCACCGTGATCGACGGCAAGGTCGTGATCTTCGACTGCATCGAGTTCAACGAACCGTTCCGCTTCACCGACGTTTACGCCGACACCGGCTTCCTGGCGATGGACCTGGAAGACCGTGGCCTGAAGAGTCTGGCGCGCCGCTTCATCAGCCAGTACCTGGAACTGACCGGCGATTACCAGGGCCTTGAGTTGCTGAACTTCTATAAAGCCTATCGCGCACTGGTTCGCGCCAAGGTCAGCCTGTTCAGCATGCCTGCCGAGGCCGACCCGGTGCAGCGAGCCACCACCCTGCGTCAGTACCGCAATTACGCCAACCTGGCGGAAAGCTACAGCACCATTCCTTCGCGCTTCATGGCCATCACCCACGGTGTTTCTGCCGTCGGCAAGAGCCACGTGGCCATGCGCCTGGTGGAAGCATTGGGCGCCATTCGCCTGCGATCCGATGTAGAGCGCAAACGTCTGTTCGGCGATCAAACCGTGCCAAACGACCCGCAGGCCGGCATCTATAGCGTCGACGCCAGCGCCGCCACTTACACCCGCCTGCATGAAATTGCCGCAGTGATCCTGCGTGCTGGCTTCCCGGTGGTCGTCGATGCGACTTACCTCAAGCGCGACCAGCGTGACGGCGCAGCGAAAATCGCCGAAGCCACTGGCGCGCCATTCCTGATCCTCGATTGCAATGCGCCGCAAGCGGTGATCGAGAGCTGGCTGGCCCTGCGTCAGGCAGACCAAAAGGACCCGTCAGACGCCAACCTGGCGGTTATCGAAGCCCAGCAAGCCACTCGCGAGGCTCTGACGCCGGCAGAGATTCTCTGCAGCAAACGCGTTCAGACCAATGAAAGCGGAACCCTCGACACAGTCGTTGCACAGATTCGCCAGCGCCTGCCGGGTCTGTAAGAAACTATTTCAGCCGTGAAGCCTTCGCCGGCTTCACGGCTGTCAAATAGTGGCACTATACTGGCGTCATAAAACCAACAGGTGATCTGACATGAGCCAGCCGAAACTTCTCGACACCCCGCTTTATGCTTTGCTGCACAAAGACGACATCACTGGCTTCAACAACGAGCGTCCAAAAGACGGACCTATCGACATGGTCGGTGGCGATTTCCGGGGGCTGGACCTGCGTGAACTGAACGCTGACGGCGTCGACTTTAGCGATGCCTACTTCCGCTCCGCCGACTTGCGCGGCATCGACTTTCGCAAAGCCTCCCTGGAAGGCGCGAGCCTTGCTCACGCACAGATCTCCGGCGCCTACTTCCCGCCAGAGCTGAGTGCTGACGAGATCCTGATGTCGATGAATTTCGGAACTCGCCTGCGTTATCGCACCCGCTAAAAACGACTTTTAACTGACCCGTTCGGCGCCCCCCACTTTGCGCTGAACGCTGGGCATGCTTTGCCAGAAAACCTGATTCCACCGCCCTCTCTTCCTACAGCACCTGCAGACTTTCACACCGCTTCGGGGCTTCGCCTCTTAGAAGCTTTTGCGTCGAAACCGACCAAACAATCACGCTTTTCCTACTGATGGCTACACTCCTGAGAAGCTCGCCCACGCACCGTTCGGCCGTCGCAAGGAGGCTTGATGAATGATGAACTGCAGCACCTGAAGAATCTTGGCAAGACGTCGGCGCAGTGGCTTCATGCCGTGGGCATCCACAGCGCCTCGGACTTGCGTCGACTGGGGGCGGTGGATGCTTATCGGGCCGTGCGCACGCGCGGGTTTCGGGCATCCAAGGTGTTGTTATATGCCATCGAAGGCGCCCTGATGGATGTGCATTGGAATGACATTCCCGCCGAGCGCAAGGACGCCTTGAACAAACAGCTGGAAGCTATCTCGTCACGTCACAAGAACTGAACGGACGCAGCAGCCATGTACCTACTTGGGGAACAACCGGCTTACGCCGACGCGCTGATCAACCGACTGCAACATATTCCCGTCCGGCTGCTGGAAGGTTTGATGCCCTGCGGACCGAGCCTGGAATTTTCAGCCGTCGATGATCTGGCCGTCCTGTTACCCGGCAATCAATTGTTTGTACTGGACAATGGCCTGCTGCATGGATGCATCGATGATCGGGCATTGTTCTATCTGCACGAGGGAGATCTGATCGGCTTGCGCCAGGGCACAGAGCTGCCCCGCTGCCGCTTTCGTAGCGATAGCCCGTTAACACTGACGCCTTATCTGCGCTCCGAGGTTTTTCAGCACATCTACGCCGACCCGGAGCGTTCGGAGTTATTTCTTCAATACATGGTCGGTCAGTCCGCCCTGCTGTCCGACGCACTCGCCCGTCTGAAACAACCCGAGTTTCGAAGCACCAATGGTTTTCAGCGCGTGGCCAGTGGCGAAGTGTTGATCCGTCAGGGCGATGAACCGGATCACGTATTTGTCATCATTGATGGCCACGCCGAAGCCTTTGTCGACGGGCATAAAGTCGGCGATATACCCAAGGACGAGATTTTCGGCACCATGGCGGTGTTCACTGGCGAGAAGCGTAACGCCAGCGTAATCACCAGCGAGCCCAGCACTGTCATGCTGATTCCCAAGGACCAGTTTCTCAGCCTGACCCAGAGCAATCCGAAGATCGCCCACAGCCTGATCGAGAGCATGGCACGACGTATCGACCTGCTGAACAAGCAGATCATTCTGATGAGTTCGCTCAACCGCACTGGCTGAAACCCAATGATTACGGGCGTTTCAAGCGAACGAGCAGCGCATTTCAAAGAACTGAGAAATCAGCGGTTGACTTGGTAATGAGAATCGCTATGATTATCACAACTGG
Organism: Pseudomonas sp. BT76 TE3572; assembly: GCF_050435365.1. Lineage (NCBI taxonomy): Bacteria > Pseudomonadati > Pseudomonadota > Gammaproteobacteria > Pseudomonadales > Pseudomonadaceae > Pseudomonas > Pseudomonas sp. BT76 TE3572. Next base: position 5,517,408 of record NZ_JBNDKE010000001.1, on the reverse strand, counting down.
TCGCGAGACTGGTCGATATTTGAAAAGCCCTTGGTTCGGACTCTCAGATATCTCCTCATCAGGCTAATCACGGTTATTTGACCCGGCTCTTGCCGGGTCTTTTTTTGCCTGGAGAAAAGTCGTTCGCTCACTTGCCAAATTGCTTACGCATTTGCGCGCAGTAATCCTGCGGTGGCGTGGCAGGCGTGTACCAGACGTAATCCGCCATGGCCGGTGTGACCTCGCTGCCCTGCTCCGCCAACATCAACACCACAGGCGCCTGGCGCTCTCCCAGATCAAGCACATGAATCGGCACGCCGACATCCTTGCGCGCATGGTAAGCGCCAGCAAACAGCAGTGAAGGCGTGGGTGCCGCCCGCAGGCGCTCGGCCATCCGTCGGTCACGTTGTTGCTGGACCGCCAGCATCGCCGGCATTTGCGATTCGGGCAGCAGACCACAGTGAGAGTCGCTGACTTGCTTCAGCAACTCGTCCTTGACTAAAGCAGCGTTGGAGCGCGAACCGCTCAATGTCGGAGGGTTGGCGTACACGGTACGGACTTCAAGCGTGTCCAGATTGGCTGCCAGCAGCGGGTATGGCTGGGTCAGGGCGAAACGAACGATGGGTCCGTACAGATTCCAGTCCCAGCCAGACTGCCAGGCCAGTGCACCGGGTAAATCCGCTGGTGGTGTCGAGGCGTGACGAACGTCATCGACGCGCAGCTGTTGATCCGGCGTGAGCATTTCCAGCAACAGACTGCCTTGAGCTCGCCGCTCACCCAGCGACTTCAATAACCACAATTGCAGTTGATGGTGATCGCGATTGTCATGCTGTTCGCCCACGATCAGCCGTGAAGGCGACTCCAACCGCTCAACCAGTTCCTCCGCCGTGAAGGTCTGACCGCTGCGCAAGTCCCGGATCTCGCCGACAACCGGCGGCGGAGTCGAAACATGCTGACAGGCACTCAGCATCAGCAAGGCCAGCATCAAAATCCCACGCATGTTTTCACTCCATAAAAAACTCAGCGGGCGATGATCAGCGGATGCCCACGCTCCGGGTGCCGCTGCACCAGCACTTCCAGCCCGAACACGGCCTTGAGTGGCTCCGGGCGCAACACCTGCTCCGGCGTATCGAGCGCCACAGGGCACCCGCCTTCGAGCAGTAACAGGCGATCACAATAGCGCGCGGCCAGGTTCAGATCATGCAGGATAACCAGTACCGCCGCGCCGCGATTGGCGAACTCGCGCACGGCTTGCAACGTGGTGTGCTGATGAAGCGGGTCGAGCATCGACGTTGGCTCATCGAGCAACAACGTTTGCCCTGCTTCGCCCGGCCAGAGTTGCGCCAGAACCCGCGCCAGATGCACCCGCTGACGCTCGCCACCAGACAAGGCCAGATAGCTGCGACCACTCAAATGCCCGGCATCGGCAGCGTGCAATGCGGCGGCAACGATCTCGTCATCGCGCACCCGACCGCTTTGATGCGGCAGGCGGCCCATGCCGACCACTTCTTCGACACGAAAGGCGAAGTCCAGGGTCGACACCTGCGGCAATACCGCCAAACGCTGCGCTCGCGACGTCCCGGTCCAATCGTTCAACTCGCGCTCATCAAGCCAGACGCTGCCATGATGAGCCTGCAACTCGCCGCACAAGGCGCCGAGCAAGGTGCTTTTACCGGCGCCGTTAGGCCCCAGCACACCGAGGACTTCGCCTGGTTTGAGCTCAAGCGTGATGTCCGTCAGGACAATCTTTCGGCCCCGACGGATTTGCAGATTTTGCGTTCGCAACATCAGGCACGCCCTCTGAGCAATAAATACAGAAAGAACGGCGCACCGATGAAAGCCGTGACGATCCCGATCGGCAATTCAGCCGGCGCCAGGGCCAGTCGCGCCACCAGATCGGCAAACAACAAAAGACTGGCACCCGCCAATACTGACGCTGGCAACAGCACACGATGATCCGGACCGGCCAGCAGTCGCACCAGATGTGGCACCACCAGACCCACAAACCCGATCATCCCCGCCGCGGCTACCGCAGCACCGACACCCAACGCCGTGCAAAACACCAATTCGCGCTTGAGCCGTTCGACATCGATGCCCAGGTGACCGGCCTCCGACTCACCCAGCAACAACGCATTCAAGGCTTTGGCCCGGCGCGGCAGCCACAACGCCACACCGGCACTGATCAGCAGTAATGGCCAGAGCCGCGAATAGCTGGCGCCATTGAGGCTGCCCAGGTTCCAGAACGTCAGGGTGCGCAGCGTCGCGTCATCCGCCAGATAAGTGAACAGCCCCACGGCGGAGCCGGCCAGCGCAGTCAACGCAATACCGGCCAACAGCATGGTCGCGACATTGGTCTGCCCGTTACGCCGGCCCAGTCGATACACCAACGCCGTCACGCCGAGCCCGCCGAGAAACGCGCACAGCGATAACAGATAAGGCCCGAAGGATTCGGGCAGTCCACCGAATACCGAGCCACCGACAATCGCGATCGCCGCGCCCAATGCCGCACCGCTGGAGACGCCGACCAGCCCCGGATCGGCCAGAGGATTACGAAACAACCCCTGCATCGCCACGCCGGACAGTGCCAACACCCCTCCCACGGCCAAACCCAACAAGGTTCGCGGCAAGCGAATCTGCCCGAGGATCAGCTCGGCCTGTTCCAGCCCGTCGGGCGCGATCGGTACACCCACCAGCCGCAGGGCTGCACGCAAGGTGTCGAACAACGGCAAGCTCACCGGCCCAAGCGCCAACGACAACCAGATGGCCAACACACACAGCAGGATCAGACCAACGAATAAAGCGCGGGGTTTAACCAGGATGGTCATTGGCCGGCCGAACCGGGGTAGAAAGCGTCAGACAGTTTTTCCAACGCAGCGGGTAGCCGCGGCCCCAAGCCCCCCACCAACAAGGTCGGATCAAGCTCCATGACTCGCCCGTCCTTGGCCGCTCGGGTCGAGGACAGGATCGGGTTCTCCTTGAACAACGCCGCACGGGCCGCATCGCCGGTCAGTGCCCGATCGGCAAACACCAGCATCTCAGGATCCAGACTGACCAAGGATTCAACAGAAAAGGGTTTATAGCCGGTATGCGTGGCCAGATTGTGCCCACCGGCCTGCTGCAGCAACCAATCGGCGGCGGTGTCCTTGCCGGCGATGAGCGGTTTGCCGCCCGCATGGCCAAGCAACAACAGCACGCCCGGCGATTTTTCCTTCAACTGCGCCCGGGTGACTCGGATCTTTTGTTGATCGAGTTGCCGTTGATAAATCTGAAACACCTGCGAAGCCTGATCTTCAGCGCCGAGTAACTTGCCCAAATGCTGCAAATTACCCTGCAAGGTCGGCAGATCCGGCTGGGCCGAGAACAGTTCGACCTGCACGCCTGCACTGCGAACTTGCGAAAGTACCGGTGGCGGTCCCACTTCCTCGGTGCCGACCAGTATCTGCGGGCGTAAGCTCAAGATGCCCTCCGCCGACAATTGCCGCTGATACCCGATGCTCGGCAATGCCTTGAGCGATTCCGGGTGCTGACTGGTGGTGTCGACACCGACCAGCTTCGATTCACCACCCAGCGCGCTGATCCATTCCGATAAAGCCCCACCGGCACTGACCCAACGTTGTGGCAACTCGGCCGCTGCGGCGTGGTGGCTGACGAAGAGTCCGACACAGAGCGCAGCAACGCGGGTACTCAGGCGCATAAACAGCTTCCTTTAAGGGTTTTCCCGGGCATTGGAATGACAGGCCACGTATCCTTGGCGCCTGGCATCTGTAACCGAAGGGCAAGGCAGCCATTTGATAATTGTTTGCATTTGAACGTCAAGCTCGGACATATCCAGTCACGAGCCGCAGGACTTGAGGATAGACATGAAGTTTCTTTGTGCAGGCGTTGAGCTGGCCGATGCCAGCAGTCGCGGTTTCGACATCGACGGCCAGAAGCTCTTTGCCGTACGCCGGGGCGGCCAGGTTTACGTCTACATCAATCGCTGCCCGCACCGTGGCGTCGGACTGGAATGGAAGCCTGACCAGTTTCTCGACCCCAGCAACAGCCTGATCCAGTGCGCGACCCACGGCGCACTGTTTCTGATTGAAGACGGGGAATGCGTCGCCGGCCCTTGCGCGGGTCAGTCCCTGACCACGGTCGCCTGCCGCGAAGACGAGCAAGGGATCTGGGTCAGTCTTTAACCGTTGAGCAACACATCCAGACGCCGATCGACCACCATTTCTTCGTGGGTCAAACGCACGCCATAGGCCAGCACCTCGACCCCGCACGACACCGCCTCACGCAAGGCTGCGGCGTAGGCCGAATCGATTTCTTCTGCAGGACGCACAGCGTCGATGCCGCTGAGATTGACGCAATACAACTGCACCGCACGAATTCCGTCCCGGGCCAGATGCGCCAATTCGCGCAAATGCTTGGCCCCGCGTTGGGTCACTGCATCGGGAAATGCTGCCACCGAAGAACCATCGAAGCCCAAAGTGACACTTTTGACTTCCACATAAGCCGGCCCGCTCGGGTAATCGAGGCGGAAGTCGATGCGACTGCTTTCCTGACCGTAGGCCACTTCACGCTTCAGTTCGGTAAAGCCGTTCAATTCGGCGATGACGCCGGCTCGCAGTGCTTCTTCGATCAAGCCGTTAGCCCGCCCGGTATTCACACAAAACAAGCGCCCCTGCGGGGTTTCACCGATTTCCCAAGTACCGGGCAACTTGCGCTTGGGGTCATTGGAACGGCTGAACCAGACCTGCCCGCCTTCGACCTGGCAATTGAGCATCGAACCGGTGTTCGGGCAGTGAATGGTCAGCAACTCGCCGTTAACGGTTTCGATATCGGCGAGAAAACGCTTGTAACGGCGAATCAAACGGCCTTCTTCGAGTGGAGGATGAAAACGCATCAGCCTTGCCAGCTCTTCAAGCCGCGCGCAATCCGCTCGACCGCTTCCTGTAGGCGCGGAAGACTTTGGGTGTAGGCAAACCGCACGTGGTGGCCAGCCTGATAACGACCGAAGTCCAGACCCGGAGTAATCGCCACGTGTTCGGTCTCGAGGAAATGTCGGCAGAACGCGAAGGCATCGCCGCCGAACTTGCTGATATCGGCATACAAGTAGAACGCACCCTCAGGCTCGACGGCGATACCAAAGCCCAACTCTCGCAGGGCTGGCAGCAGGAAATCCCGACGACGTCCGAATTCGGCGCGACGTTCTTCCAGAATGCTGATCGTGGCCGGTTCGAAGCAAGCCAGAGCGGCGTGCTGAGCCATGCTCGGGGCGCTGATGTAGAGGTTCTGGGCGAGTTTTTCCAGCTCACCGACCGCCGCTTCAGGCGCCACCAGCCAACCGAGTCGCCATCCCGTCATGCCGAAATATTTGGAAAAACTATTCAGTACAAAGGCGCTGTCATCGACTTCCAGCACGCTCGCAGCATCGGTGCCGTAGGTCAGACCGTGATAGATCTCGTCCACCACCAGATGACCGTGACGTTCCTTGATCGCAGCCGACAGACCCGCCAGCTCATCGCGGGTCAGAATCGTCCCGGTCGGGTTGGCTGGCGACGCCACCAGAGCGCCGACGCTGTCTTGATCCCAATGGCGGGCAATCAGGTCCGGCGTCAGCTGGTAGCGCACGTCTGGACCTACAGGAACAAGCTGCGCCGCGCCTTCCACCAACCGCAGGAAATGCCGGTTGCAGGGATAGCCTGGGTCCGCCAGCAGCCAATGCTTGCCCGGATCCACCAACAAGGCGCTGGCCAGCAGCAGCGCACCGGAACCACCGGGCGTGATGAGGATTCGCTGCGGGTCGATGTTCAAACCGTAACGCTGTTGATAAAAGCCGGAAATGGCCTCACGCAACTCGGGAATGCCGCGCGCCGCGGTGTAACGGGTCTTCCCCGCCGTCAGGGCAGCCTGGCCAGCCTGAATGATCGGCTCGGCGGTGGTGAAGTCGGGTTCGCCGATTTCCAGGTGGATCACGTCGTGACCAGCGGCTTGCAGTTCATTGGCCCGCGCCAGCAGCGCCATGACATGGAAAGGTTCGATCGCGCGACTGCGGGCACTGTAGGACTGAGCCATTAGCCTTCCTTCAACGGGAAAAAAAACCAATTCTACCCAAGCGCAGGAACGAGCGAGAACCTAAAGCGGTCAGACCGTTATAACGCTGGTCTCAAACGACTCAAGCGAGTGTCTCAGGTTTGACTAAAATCAATAATTGATCAGGTCTCCAGCGCCGCCAGACAAGGCTTTGCAATCATTTGCAAGCACAGCGGGCCACTACCTCGACATCCGGGAGTAGCGCGGTCCGATTTGATCTGGTAAGTTCGCCCGCTTGCAGCCGCAGGGCCGGCAGGTGTCGGTGATGGAGCAATCCTGCGCAATGGATTACAAGAGTAGAGGCGGTCCATTTCATGCCCACCCAAGCAAAGCAGCAAAACCAGTCGATCAGCGGTTTCGAACCCTACAAAGAAGTGAAGGGTGAGGAATACATGGGCAAGCCCATGCGCGCTCACTTCACCAAGATCCTGAATAAGTGGAAACAGGACTTGATGCAGGAAGTCGACCGTACGGTTGATCACATGAAAGACGAAGCGGCCAACTTCCCGGACCCGGCAGACCGTGCCAGCCAGGAAGAAGAATTCAGCCTCGAGCTGCGTGCCCGCGACCGCGAGCGCAAGTTGATCAAAAAGATCGACAAGACGCTGCAACTGATCGAAGACGAAGAATATGGCTGGTGCGAGTCCTGCGGCGTCGAAATCGGCGTCAAGCGACTGGAAGCCCGCCCTACCGCCGACATGTGCGTTGACTGCAAGACCCTGGCGGAAATCAAGGAAAAGCAAGTCGGCAAGTAATCTCGACTTGAACGAAAAACGGAGCGTGCGAACGCTCCGTTTTTGTTTCTGACATTCGCTGATACCTGCTGTGACTTTAAGATCGCCATCGCGAGCAAGCCGTGCGCTTATCAGGCGCCAACAAAGTAATATTCAGCCATGACCGCCATCGTTTCCCCCACCTACATCGGGCGCTTCGCCCCCACGCCCAGTGGACATCTGCATTTCGGTTCGCTGGTCGCAGCGCTGGCCTCGTACCTCGACGCGCGTTCGGTGGGTGGCCGCTGGCTGATGCGCATGGAAGACCTCGATCCGCCACGGGAAGAGCCCGGCGCTCAAGCAGCGATCCTTGAAGCCCTGGAAAGCTACGGTTTCGAGTGGGATGGTGAAATGGTCCGACAGAGTGACCGGCACGATGCCTACGCCGAAGTCCTCAATCGCCTGTTCAATCACGGCCTGGCCTACGCATGCACCTGCTCACGCAAAACACTTGCGCCCTATCACGGGATTTATCCAGGGCTGTGCCGCAACGCCGGTCATGACACTAAAGACGCTGCGATTCGCCTGCGTGTCCCCGAGCTGGAATACCACTTCATCGACCGGGTGCAAGGCGAATACCGCCAACACCTGGGCCGTGAGGTCGGCGATTTCGTGATTCGTCGCCGCGACGGGCTCTACGCCTATCAATTGGCGGTGGTGCTGGACGATGCCTGGCAAGGCATTACCGATATCGTCCGCGGCGCCGACCTGCTCGACTCCACACCGCGCCAGCTCTACCTGCAAGAACTGCTCGGCCTGCCGCAACCGCGCTATCTGCATATCCCGCTGATCACCCAGCCCGATGGCAACAAGCTCGGCAAGTCCTATCGTTCGCCGCCATTGACCGAAGATCAGGCGACTCCCTTGTTGCTGCGTGCGTTGCGCGCATTGGGGCAAAATCCCGGTGCGGAACTGGCTTACGCGACCCCACGGGAAGTGTTGAACTGGGGCATCGCCCACTGGGATGCAGCGTTGATCCCGCGCACACTCAACCTGCCCGAAGCGCAACTACAGTGATCACACTTGCAGTGGCGCGCCCATCCGTTACCATCGCCGCACGTTATCGGGCACGCGCATAAAAAAGAGAGGCCGGGATGTACATCTATCGCTTGGTCCTGCTCCTGGTAGTGGGGATTTATCTGTTTTCCCCGGCCATCATGGATTGGTGGATCGACGCCACTGGCGCCTGGTATCGCCCTTATCTGCTCTGGCTGATTCTGATCGTCGTGACCTTCATCCTGCAGAGTCAAAAAGATGCCGATGAGCTTTAGCCTGACCCAGATGATCCTGATCAGCGCCGCCTACCTGGCGGTGCTGTTCGGCGTAGCCTGGGTCAGCGAACGGGGCATGATCCCCCGGGCGATCATTCGCCACCCGCTGACGTACACCCTGTCGCTGGGCGTGTATGCCAGTGCGTGGGCGTTTTACGGTACGGTGGGCCTGGCCTATCAATACGGCTACGGATTTTTGTCCAGCTACCTGGGCGTCTCCGGCGCGTTTCTGCTGGCACCGGTGCTTTTGTATCCGATCCTGAAAATCACCCGCACGTATCAGCTGTCGTCGCTGGCCGATCTGTTCGCCTTCCGCTTCCGCAGCACCTGGGCCGGCGCGCTGACCACGATTTTCATGCTGATCGGTGTGCTGCCGTTGCTGGCGTTGCAGATTCAGGCGGTGGCCGATTCCATCGGCATCCTCACCCGCGAGCCAGTGCAGCATCGCGTGGCCCTAAGCTTTTGCGCACTGATTACGCTGTTCACGATTTTCTTCGGCTCCCGCCACATTGCCACTCGCGAAAAACACGAAGGCCTGGTGTTCGCGATTGCTTTCGAGTCGGTGATCAAACTCATCGCCATCGGCGGCGTGGGTCTCTATGCGCTGTACGGCGTGTTCGATGGCCCGCAACAGCTGGAACTGTGGCTGCTGCAAAACCAGACCGCCCTCGCCGCTTTGCACACGCCATTGCAGGAAGGCCCATGGCGTACGCTGCTGCTGGTGTTCTTCGCTTCGGCGATCGTGATGCCGCACATGTACCACATGACGTTTACCGAAAACCTCAACCCGCGCTCGCTGGTCAGTGCGAGCTGGGGCTTGCCGCTGTTCCTGCTGCTAATGAGCCTGGCGGTACCGCTGATTCTCTGGGCCGGACTGAAACTCGGTGCCACCACCAACCCGGAATACTTCACGCTGGGCATAGGTATCGCGGCCAACAGCAAGGCTTTGGCGTTATTGGCCTATGTCGGTGGATTGTCGGCGGCCAGCGGTTTGATCATCGTCACCACTCTGGCCCTGTCTGGTATGGCGCTGAACCATTTGGTGTTGCCGCTCTATCAGCCGCCGGCCGAAGGCAATATCTACCGTTGGCTGAAGTGGACCCGTCGGGCGCTGATCGTCGCGATCATCATGGCCGGTTACGGTTTCTACCTGCTGCTGGGCGCGGAACAGGATCTGGCGAATCTGGGCATCGTCGCCTTCGTCGCCACCCTGCAATTCCTGCCGGGCGTGCTGTCGGTACTGTACTGGCCGACCGCCAACCGCCGTGGCTTCATCGCCGGTTTGCTCGCGGGGATTCTGGTGTGGCTGGTGACCATGCTGCTGCCGCTGGTTGGCAATCTGCAGGGCTTTTACATCCCGCTGCTGAACATGATCTACGTGCTGGACGACACCAGTTGGCACATGGCCGCGATCGCTTCGCTGGCCGCCAACGTGCTGATGTTCACCCTGATCTCGCTGTTCACCAACGCCAGCCCGGAAGAAGCCAGCGCCGCCGAAGCCTGCGCCGTGGACAACGTGCGTCGCCCGCAACGCCGCGAATTGCACGCCGCGTCGCCTCAGGAATTCGCCACGCAGTTGGCAAAACCCTTGGGCGCCAAGGCTGCACAGAAAGAAGTTGAACAAGCACTGCGCGACCTCTATCTGCCATTCGACGAGCGCCGGCCTTATGCCTTGCGCCGCCTGCGTGACCGCATCGAAGCCAACCTGTCCGGCCTGATGGGCCCGAGCGTGGCGCAAGACATGGTCGAAACATTCCTGCCCTATAAGGCGGGCGGCGAGAACTATGTCACCGAAGACATTCACTTCATCGAAAGTCGCCTCGAGGATTACCACTCGCGCCTGACCGGCCTTGCCGCCGAACTCGATGCCCTGCGCCGCTATCACCGCCAGACCCTGCAGGAATTGCCGATGGGCGTCTGCTCGCTGGCCAAGGATCAGGAAATCCTCATGTGGAACAAAGCCATGGAGGAGCTGACCGGGATTGCCGCGCAACGTGTGGTGGGTTCGCGCCTGAGCACCATTGCCGATCCGTGGAAAGAACTGCTGCAAGGCTTTATCAATCTGCCGGACGAGCATTTGCACAAACAGCACTTGGCCCTCGACGGCCAGACCCGTTGGCTGAACCTGCACAAAGCCGCGATCGATGAACCGCTCGCACCAGGTAACAGCGGCTTGGTGTTGCTGGTAGAAGACTTGACCGAAACCCAGATGCTCGAAGACAAACTGGTGCACTCCGAGCGGCTGGCCAGCATCGGCCGACTCGCGGCTGGCGTGGCCCATGAAATCGGCAACCCGATCACCGGCATCGCCTGCCTGGCGCAGAACCTGCGCGAAGAGCGCGAAGAAGACAGTGAACTGAAGGAAATCAGCGGGCAGATCCTCGAGCAGACCAAACGCGTGTCGCGCATCGTTCAGTCGCTGATGAGCTTCGCCCACGCCGGCAGTCATCAGCACAGTGATGAGCCCGTCTGTCTGGCCGAAGTGGCGCAGGATGCCATCGGCTTGCTGGCCTTGAACCGACGCAATTTCGAAGTGCAGTTCTATAATCTGTGCGACCCCGATCACTGGTGTGAAGGTGACCCGCAGCGACTCGCGCAAGTACTGATCAACCTGCTCTCAAATGCCCGCGACGCCTCGCCTCCCGGCAGTGCGGTACGGGTCAAAAGCGAAGCCGGCGAACACACGGTCGATTTGATCGTGGAGGACGAAGGCAGCGGTATTCCGAAGAACATCATGGATAGATTGTTCGAACCTTTCTTCACCACCAAGGATCCTGGCGAAGGCACCGGTCTGGGCCTTGCACTGGTCTATTCCATCGTTGAAGAGCATTATGGACAAATCACCATCGACAGCCCGGCTGATGTTCAAAGCCAACGCGGCACCCGTATCCGGGTGACCTTGCCGCGTCATGTCGAAGCGACGTCCGCTGTGAACTGAGACCGTCGAGAGTATCGAATCAATGCCGCACATTTTGATCGTCGAAGACGAAACAATTATCCGCTCCGCCTTGCGCCGCCTGCTGGAACGTAACCAGTACCAGGTCAGCGAAGCCGGTTCAGTGCAGGAAGCACAAGAACGCTTCACCATTCCCTCGTTCGACCTGATCGTCAGCGACCTGCGTCTGCCTGGTGCGCCAGGTACCGAGTTGATCAAACTCGGCCAGGGCACTCCGGTGCTGATCATGACCAGCTACGCCAGCCTGCGTTCGGCGGTCGACTCGATGAAGATGGGCGCGGTGGACTACATCGCCAAGCCTTTCGATCACGATGAAATGCTCCAGGCCGTCGCGCGAATCCTGCGTGACCGTCAAACTGTGCAAGCCAGCGGCGAGCCGGTCGCCGGTAAAGCCGGTAATGGCGCCGCGAAACCGGGCGCCAGCAACAACAACGGCGAAATCGGCATCATCGGTTCCTGTCCGCCGATGCAGGATCTGTACAGCAAGATCCGCAAAGTCGCGCCTACCGACTCCAATGTCCTGATCCAGGGCGAATCCGGCACCGGTAAAGAACTGGTGGCGCGCGCCCTGCACAATTTGTCCAAACGCGCCAAGGCGCCGATGATTTCGGTGAACTGCGCGGCCATTCCGGAAAGCCTGATCGAGTCCGAACTGTTCGGCCACGAAAAAGGCGCGTTCACTGGCGCCAGCGCCGGGCGTGCAGGTCTGGTAGAAGCGGCAGACGGCGGCACCTTGTTCCTCGACGAAATCGGCGAACTGCCTCTGGAAGCCCAGGCCCGCCTGTTGCGCGTGCTGCAGGAAGGTGAAATTCGTCGTGTGGGCTCGGTGCAGTCACAGAAAGTCGATGTGCGCCTGATTGCCGCGACTCACCGGGACCTCAAGAGCCTGGCGAAGATCGGCCAGTTCCGTGAAGACTTGTATTACCGCCTTCACGTGATCGCCCTGAAACTGCCGGCCCTGCGTGAACGTGGCGCCGACGTCAACGAAATCGCCAACGCGTTCCTGGCGCGGCAGAGCGCGCGGGTCAACCGCACGGATCTGAAGTTCGCCCCGGATGCCGAGCAGGCGATTCGTCATTACTCCTGGCCGGGTAACGTTCGAGAGCTGGAAAACGCCGTAGAACGCGCCGTCATCCTGTGCGAGAGCCCGGAGATTTCCGCCGAGCTGCTGGGGATCGACATCGAACTGAGCGATCTGGACGATGACGATTTCATCGGCCTGCCCCCACAACAGGGCAGCGCTGCCGGTAACAATAGCCATGAGCCGACCGAAGACCTGTCACTGGAAGACTACTTCCAGCACTTCGTTCTCGAGCATCAGGACCACATGACCGAAACCGAGCTGGCCCGCAAACTCGGGGTCAGCCGCAAATGCCTGTGGGAACGCCGTCAGCGCCTGGGCATTCCGCGGCGCAAGACCGGGGTGGCCAGCGAGAGCTGAACCGCGCCTGTCTGATGCGCGGGTAACACGTGACGTCGTGAAAAAACTGTTACCTCAGTTTTTTCACGTAACAGAAGCCGGGGCTTACGGTAACGAAGCCCCGGTTTTTTTTGGCCTCTGAAAAGCTCATCAGCCGGCCTAACCCCTTGTTTTGCTGGGTTTCGCAAAAGTTGGCACGCACCCTGCTATATGTTTGGCACAAGAACAATAACAAGCAATGCACAAGACAATAAAAATAAGACGTATCGACTCACGCACAATAAAAACAAGACGGCGAGAGGCGCAGCTAACTGATTCTTTTGGAGAGGCGTTGTATTTGGGGCTTGCCCCACGACCAGGCTGAGAACAACAAAAAACTGTCACAAGACAGAGCCCGAACTGGTTGGATCGCAAGATCACTGCAACACAGCGACCAAAGCAATCCGTTTGCTCTTGGCTCCCGATTGGGAGGGTCATGAAGGAAAAACTTCATGGCGAGGGCACTCAACAAAAACAAGAAGCCCGAATCAAAAATAAAAATAGAGCACGCAACTACTTTCTTGGGGAGCTTCGGCTCCCCTTGTAGTTTCTGGCGTTTAGACCCGCTATAAGCCCCTGCTTCAAGCGCTTGCGCAGCTTCCTACACCATCCCCCGACTAAATGCTAGAATCCCCGCCCATCATGCGGTCATTCTTCGTTTTGGCCGAACATTCCTTCAAACAGTGCATCCCATGCTGAAGAAGCTGTTCCAGTCATTCCGTTCTCCCAAGCGTCATACGCAACACATTCGCAGTACGCCTGAAGTGCTCAACAGCGGCCAACATTCGCTGCAAAAGGCCCAATTCAGTCGCTACGCGGTGAACATCGTCGAACGCCTGCAGAACGCCGGTTACCAGGCTTACCTGGTCGGCGGCTGCGTGCGTGACATGCTGCTCGGCATCACACCGAAAGATTTCGACGTCGCCACCAGTGCCACACCTGAACAGGTGCGAGCCGAATTCCGCAACGCGCGGATCATCGGTCGTCGCTTCAAGCTGGTGCACATCCACTTTGGCCGCGAAATCATTGAAGTCGCGACCTTCCGCGCCAATCACCCGCAAAACGATGAAGAGGAAGACAGCAATCAGTCCTCACGCAACGAGAGCGGGCGCATTCTGCGCGATAACGTCTACGGCACACTGGAAGAAGACGCGCAACGCCGCGACTTCACCATCAACGCCTTGTATTACGATCCGGTCAGCGAGCGCATCCTCGACTACGCCAACGGCGTACACGACATCCGCAATCACCTGATCCGCCTGATCGGCGATCCGAAGCAACGCTACCAGGAAGATCCGGTTCGGATGCTGCGAGCCGTGCGCTTCGCCGCCAAACTGAATTTCGGCATCGAAAAACACAGCGCCGCGCCAATCCGTGAACTGGCGCCGATGCTGCGCGAGATTCCATCGGCCCGCCTGTTCGAAGAAGTGCTCAAGCTGTTCCTCTCCGGCCATGCCGCGGACACCTTCGAGATGCTGGTCGACCTGCAGCTGTTCGATCCGCTGTTCCCGGCCAGTGCCGAGGCGCTGGAATACAACCCGACGTATACCCACACGCTGATCAGCGAAGCGTTGATCAACACTGATCTGCGAATCAAACAGAACAAACCGGTGACCCCGGCGTTCCTGTTTGCGGCCCTGCTGTGGCCTGCCCTGCCGGCTCGTGTATTGCGCCTGCAAGAACGTGGCATGCCGCCGATTCCGGCGATGCAGGAAGCGGCTCACGAGTTGATTGCCGAACAGTGCCAGCGCATCGCGATTCCGAAACGCTTCACCATGCCGATCCGCGAGATCTGGGACATGCAAGAGCGTCTGCCACGCCGCAGCGGCAAGCGCGCCGACCTGTTGCTGGACAACCCACGGTTCCGTGCCGGTTACGACTTCCTGCTGCTGCGCGAAAGCGCCGGCGAGCAGACTGATGGTCTGGGCGAATGGTGGACGGACTATCAGGACGCCAACGACAGCGAACGTCGCGACATGATCCGCGACCTCAGCGGCAAGGATGACGGCACCGGCGCTCCACGCAAACGTCGCCGCAGCGGTGGCGCCAAGCGCAAACGCACCGCCGGCGCACCGAGCGCCACGGGCGAGTAATCCATGGAACGCATCTACATCGGCATGGGCAGCAATCTGGCTGACCCCGCCGAACAATTGCGCAGCGCCGTCGACGCGCTGGCGCAGTTGCCGCAGACCGAACTGATCGGGGTTTCCGGGTTTTATCAGAGCGACTCGCTGCTGCCCGGCCAACCGCGTTATACCAACGCGGTTGCCGCCCTCGACAGTACACTCCCACCGCTGGAGCTGCTGGATGCGCTGCAAGACATCGAGAACGGACAGGGCCGCGAGCGCCTTGTACGCTGGGGACCGCGTACGCTGGATCTCGACATCGTACTGTTCGGTGATCGGCTGATCGATGAACCTCGCCTCAAAGTGCCTCACTACCATATGCAGGAACGAGCCTTCGTTCTCTATCCACTGGCCGAACTGGCACCTGCGGATTTGCGTCTGGCTGATGGTCGCGCGCTTAGCGAATTGCTCGCAGCGTGCCCGTTCGTCGGCCTGGAACGACTTCCTCAGCCAGAATGCTAATCCCTGTGGGAGCGGGCTTGCCCGCGATGGCGGACTACCAGCCAACATTGATGTTGAATGTAAAGTCGCTATCGCGGGCAAGCCCGCTCCCACAGTGTTTTGTACCCGGCTCAAGATCGACGGCAATCCTGCTGAATCGCATCAGTTACCCCGGTAACACCCCTGGCGTAACAATGCGGTAACACACGCAATTGACTTCCCGAGTTCTCCTCACGACTATAGGCGTCCCGCTGCCGCCAACACGGCGTTGAAGGGCGCAATCCAGGCCTTAAAAGCACGACAACAGACCGTGCGCCTGTATTTAACGAAGAATCACGCGCGTTACTCGCAGTAGTTTCCACAGCGCCTGAATGAGGAACTTTTCATGCCAGCCATCACCCTGACCACTCTGCAAGGTCTCAAGCAAAAAGGTGAAAAGATCACCATGCTGACCTGCTATGACGCGACCTTCGCCCACGCCTGCAATGAGGCTGGCGTCGAAGTGCTGCTGGTGGGCGACTCCCTTGGCATGGTTTTGCAAGGTCACGACAGCACCCTGCCGGTCACCACCGCTGAAATGGCTTACCACGTGGCGTGCGTCAAACGCGGTAACACCGATGCATTGATCCTCGCCGACCTGCCCTTCATGGCCTACGCCACCACCGAACAAGCCATGACCAACAGTGCCCTGTTGATGCAGGCGGGTGCGCACATGGTCAAGGTTGAAGGTGCACTGTGGCTGGCGGACTCGATCCGTCTGCTGGCCGAACGCGGTATCCCGGTGTGCGCGCACATGGGGCTGACACCGCAATCGGTGAATATCCTCGGCGGTTACAAAGTCCAGGGTCGCAACGAAAACCAGGCGCGGCAGATGCGTGCCGATGCGATCGCTCTGGAACAGGCCGGCGCAGCGATGTTGCTGCTCGAATGCGTACCGAGCGAACTGGCCGAAGAGATCACCCAGGCGGTGAAAATCCCGGTGATCGGCATCGGCGCCGGCAGTGGCACTGACGGCCAGGTACTGGTTCTGCACGATATGCTCGGCCTGTCGATCACTGGCCGTGTGCCGAAGTTCGTGAAGAACTTCATGGCCGGGCAACAAAACATTCAAGCGGCGCTTGGTGCGTACGTCACTGAAGTCAAAGCGGCGACTTTCCCTGGTATCGAACACGGATTCTCTGCATGAACACCGTAAAAACCGTACGCGAATTGCGGGCCGCCGTGGCCCGTGCCCGCAGTGAAGGCAAGCGCATCGGCTTCGTGCCGACCATGGGCAACCTGCACAGCGGTCATGTGGCACTGGTGACCAAAGCCACCCAACGGGTGGATTTCGTGGTCGCGAGCATTTTCGTCAACCCGTTGCAGTTCGGCGCCGGCGAAGACCTCGACAAGTACCCGCGCACCCTGGCAGCCGATCAGGAGAAACTGCTCCAGGCCGGTTGCCACTTGCTGTTCGCGCCAACCGTTGAAGAAATGTACCCCGACGGCATGGTCGGCCAGACCCGCGTCAGCGTTCCGCAACTCTCCGAAGGCCTCTGCGGCGCCAGCCGTCCCGGGCATTTCGAAGGTGTGGCGACGGTGGTCACCAAGCTGTTCAACATGGTCCAGCCGGACCTGGCGATCTTCGGCCAGAAAGACTTCCAGCAACTGGCGGTGATCCGCGCCCTGGTGCATGACCTGAACATGCCGATCCAGATCATCGGCGAACCGACGGTACGTGCAGCCGATGGCCTGGCGTTGTCATCGCGCAATGGTTTCCTCAGCGAAGAACAGCGGGCCGTTGCGCCGGTTGTGTATCGCGGCTTGAGCCAGATTGCCGACGCAATCAAACAGGGCGAACGGGATTTCCCTGCGTTGATCGACGCGCAGATCAAGCAGCTTGAAGCGGCGGGTTTGCGTCCTGACTACCTGGAAATTCGTCATGCCCAGACCTTGCGCCCGGCAACGGCGCAAGATCGGGATCTGGTGATTCTGGTGGCAGCGTTTCTTGGCACTACGCGGTTGATCGATAACCTGCACCTGAACCTCGACGCTACGGTTTAAAAAAACAAAATCAAAAAATTGAACGGCAGGATTGCAGCCTGCGCCTGTGGTCGCGGCCCGCCGTTCAATTCCGACCTGGGGAAACACTCATGCACGCCATCATGCTCAAGGCCAAGCTGCATCGCGCCGAAGTCACCCACGCTGTACTCGATTACGAAGGTTCTTGCGCCATCGACGGCGAATGGCTGGACCTGTCCGGCATTCGTGAGTACGAACAGATCCAGATCTACAACATCGACAATGGTGAACGCTTCACCACCTACGCGATTCGTGGCGAAGAAGGTTCGCGCATGATCTCGGTCAACGGTGCCGCAGCGCACAAGGCCAAGGTCGGTGATCGCGTGATCATCTGCGCATACGCCCATTACAGCGAAGCCGAGCTGCTCAACTTCAAGCCACGCATGCTCTACATGGCGCCGGGTAATGAACTGAGCCATACCAGCAATGCCATTCCGGTTCAGGTCGCCTGATCCCGTCTTAGCCCCTCCCCCCTTCCGTTTGTCGGACCGTTCCCTGCTTGATGTATAAAAAAGTACCGGGAACGGGTCAGACAAAGTCAAGACAGATTGCAGCGCGAGGTTTACTGTATTCGCCCTGTGTCATGAAATCGTGTCGACGCAGTTGACCGGACGCCCACCCACAGCGCTCCGGTATTTTTAGTGTTCAAAAGGCCGTTCAAGTAAAAAGGAAACCCGCAGCGATGGCGTATTACCGCACCCCTCAAGACGTTACCGCTCTGCCCGCCTGGCAAGCGTTGAATGACCACCGCCAAGCCATGCAAGATTTCAGCATGCGCGAAGCCTTTAATGCCGATCCGCAGCGCTTTACCCAATTCACCCTCAGCAGCTGCGGCCTGTTTCTCGACTACTCGAAGAACCTGATCAACGCCCAGACCCGCGATCTGCTGGTATGCCTGGCCAACGAAGTCGATCTTCAGGGCGCAATCAAAGCGCTGTTCGAAGGCGAAATCGTCAACTCCTCCGAAGGTCGCCCGGCCTTGCACACCGCCCTGCGCCGTCCGGTCGGCGACAAGCTGAAGGTCAACGGCGTCAACGTGATGCCGGAAGTGCACAAGGTCCTGAACCAGATCACCGACCTCGTGGGCCGTATCCACGACGGTTTGTGGCGCGGCTACTCCGAGAAACCGATCACTGACGTGGTGAACATCGGCATCGGTGGCTCGTTCCTCGGCCCGGAGCTGGTCTCCGAAGCGCTGCTGTCCTACGCCCAGAAAGGCGTGCGCTGCCATTACCTGGCGAACATCGACGGCAGTGAGTTCCACGAACTGACCATGAAACTGCGTGCCGAAACCACGCTGTTCATCGTTTCGTCGAAATCCTTCAACACCCTCGAAACCCTGAAGAATGCCCAGGCCGCACGCGCCTGGTACCTGGCTCAGGGTGGTTCGGAAGCCGAGCTGTATCGTCACTTCATCGCCGTCTCCAGCAACAATGCAGCGGCGGTGGCATTCGGGATACGCGAAGAAAACATCTTCCCGATGTGGGACTGGGTTGGTGGCCGTTACTCGCTGTGGTCGGCCATCGGTTTGCCGATTGCCCTGGCCATCGGCATGTCGAACTTCAAGGAACTGCTGTCCGGTGCCTACACCATGGACCAGCATTTCCAGAGCGCGCCTTTCGAACAGAACATGCCGGTGCTGCTGGCCTTGCTCGGCGTCTGGTACGGCAACTTCTGGGGCGCGCAAAGCCACGCGATCCTGCCGTACGACCACTACTTGCGTAACATCACCAAGCACCTGCAACAGCTGGACATGGAATCCAACGGCAAGAGCGTCCGTCAGGACGGCACGCCAGTGTCCACCGACACGGGCCCGGTGATCTGGGGTGGCGTGGGTTGCAACGGTCAGCATGCGTATCACCAGTTGCTGCACCAGGGCACCCAACTGATCCCGGCCGACTTCATCGTGCCGATCGTCAGCTTCAACCCGGTGTCCGACCACCACCAGTGGCTGTACGCCAACTGCCTGTCGCAAAGCCAGGCATTGATGCTCGGCAAGACCCTTGCCGAGGCCGAAACCGAGCTGCGCGACAAAGGCTTGAGCGAAGAAGAGGTGCAGAAGCTCGCGCCTCACAAGGTGATCCCGGGCAACCGTCCGAGCAATACGTTGGTGGTCGAACGCATCAGCCCGCGTCGTCTCGGCGCATTGGTGGCGATGTACGAACACAAAGTCTTCGTGCAAAGCGTGATCTGGGGCATCAACGCCTTCGACCAGTGGGGCGTGGAACTGGGTAAAGAGCTGGGCAAAGGCGTCTACAACCGCCTGGTCGGCAGCGAAGAAACCCCGGCTGACGATGCTTCGACCCAAGGCTTGATCAACTACTTCCGCGGCCGTCACCGCGGCTGATCTGACGCCCCGCCCACAGAATGTGTGAACAACACATATTCTGTGGGCAACACCAATACCTGTAGGAGTGAGCCTGCTCGCGATAACGATTTTTCATTCAACATCGATGTTGACTGATCCACCGCGATCGCGAGCAGGCTCACTCCTACAGTTGTTTAGTGGACACCCTCTGGTTCAGTGTTCGGCTTGAACCCTTTCGCTACTCGGCGCATCTTTATTACTTGTCGCAAAACAAGAATAAGGAACCGTCATGTTCGATATCAGCACGTTCCCCCAAGCCGATGCCGTCCGCCGGGCTGCACAATTAAGTCAAGACGACTACAAGCGCCTGTACCGCCAGTCCATCGAACACCCCACTGAATTCTGGGCCGAACAGGCCACACGCTTTCTCGACTGGAGCAAGCCGTGGGATACCGTCCAGCGCTATAACCTGAAAACCGGTGAGGCCAGCTGGTTCGCCGGCGGCAAGTTGAATGTCAGTTACAACTGCATCGACCGTCACCTGGAAAAGCGCGGCGATCAAATCGCGATCATCTGGGAAGGCGACGACCCTGCCGAATCCGCTCAGATCAGCTACAAAAAACTTCATCACAACGTCTGTCGCCTGGCCAACGTGCTCAAAAGCCGTGGCGTGAAGAAAGGCGACCGCGTGTGCATCTACATGCCGATGATCCCCGAAGCCGCCTACGCCATGCTCGCCTGCACGCGCATTGGTGCAGTGCATTCGGTGGTGTTCGGTGGTTTCTCCCCGGACTCGGTGCGTGACCGGATTCTCGATGCCGACTGCCGCACCGTGATCACCGCCGATGAAGGCGTGCGCGGCGGCAAAGTCGTGCCGCTCAAGCAGAAGGTCGACAAGGCGCTACTCAGTTGCCCGAACGTCAGCACCGTCATCGTGGTCGAGCGCACTCAGGGCGACGTGGACTGGGTCGAGGGCCGGGACATCTGGTATCACCAGGCGCTGCGCGACGTCAGTGACGATTGCCCGCCTGAACCGATGGACGCCGAAGACCCGCTGTTTATCCTCTACACCTCCGGCAGCACCGGCAAACCCAAAGGCGTGCTGCACACCACCGGCGGCTACCTGCTGCAAGCGGCGATGACCTTCAAGTACGTGCTCGACTACCGCGACGACGAAGTCTTCTGGTGCACCGCCGATGTCGGCTGGGTCACCGGCCACAGCTACATCGTCTACGGTCCGTTGGCCAACGGCGCGACCACGCTGATCTTCGAAGGCGTGCCGAGCTACCCGAGCAGCGCGCGCTTCTGGCAGGTGATCGACAAGCACCATGTGAACATTTTCTATACCGCCCCGACCGCCCTGCGCTCCCTGATGCGTGAAGGCCCCGAACCGTTGAAGGAAACTTCCCGCGCGAGCCTCAGATTACTCGGCAGTGTCGGTGAGCCCATCAATCCGGAAGCGTGGGAGTGGTACTTCAATGCCGTCGGCGAACAGCGTTGTCCGATCGTCGATACCTGGTGGCAGACCGAAACCGGCGGCATCATGCTCAGCCCTCTGGTCAGCGCTCAACGGATCAAACCCGGTTGCGCCACGCAACCGATGTTCGGCGTGCAGCCGGTGCTGCTCGATGAAGTGGGCAAGGAAATCAAAGGCGCCGGCAGCGGCGTACTGGCGATCAAATCCAGCTGGCCGGCGCAGATCCGCAGCGTCTACGGCGACCCGCAACGCATGGTCGATACCTACTTCAAGCCCTACCCCGGTTACTACTTCACCGGCGACGGCGCCCGGCGCGATGAAGACGGTGACTATTGGATTACCGGACGCATCGACGACGTGATCAACGTCTCCGGGCACCGCATCGGCACCGCAGAAGTGGAAAGCGCATTGGTGCTGCACGACAGCATCGCCGAAGCGGCGGTGGTCGGTTACCCGCACGACGTCAAGGGTCAGGGCATCTACGCCTTCGTCACCCCCATGAACGGCACCGAGCCCAGTGACGAGCTGAAGAAAGCACTGCTGGCTCACGTCAGCGAGGAAATCGGCAGCTTCGCCAAACCGGACCTGATCCAGTGGGCGCCGGCCTTGCCGAAAACCCGTTCGGGCAAGATCATGCGGCGCATTCTGCGCAAGATCGCCTGTAACGAACTGGACAGCCTGGGCGACACCTCGACCCTGGCTGACCCGAGCGTGGTCCAGGAGTTGGTCGATAAACGCCTGAACCAATAATCATTTGTTTCAAAAGCCTGCGCGGCCGTTAATGGCCGCGCCTCCTTTTCCGCCACTGAGTCGCCATGGAATTCATTCGAACCCGCATCGAAACCCAGATCATGAGCCTGACCAGTCTTTCTATGGGCAAACTCGACCTGGAAAACCCCAAGGGTGATCCCGGCCTGTTCGGCCCCGATTCGGTGAGCTGGCAAGTGCATGGCGACTTCAGCAGCATGCTGATCGGTGGCATCAGTGCGCTGATGCTGCAAGCTCTGCATCCACTGGCCCTGGCCGGGGTCTGGGACCATTCGAATTTCCGCGAGGACATGATCGGCCGACTGCGTCGCACCGGGCAGTTCATTTCCGGCACCACGTTTGGTTCGCGAAAGGACGCCGACTGGCTGATCGAGAAAGTCCGCACCATCCACCTGCAAGTGACCGGCACGGCACCGGATGGCCGGCCCTACGCCGCCAGCGATCCCGATCTGTTGACCTGGGTGCACGTGGCCGAGGTCAGCAACTTCCTCGCGGCCCATTTGCGTTACCGCAATCCGAACCTGTCCCTCGCGGACCAGGACCGTTACTACGCGGAAATCGCGCTGGTTGCCGAACGGCTCGGCGCCCATGACGTGCCGCGCTCGCGCCAGGAAATTGCTGATTACCTTGAACGAGTTCGCCCACAACTGCTGTGCGATGAGCGCAGTCGAGAGGTGTTACGGCTGTTGTTGAACGCCCCGTCCCCCAGCCGTTTGGCCAGACCTTTCGGCGGTTTGATGATGAAGGCCGGGATCGACCTGCTGCCGGACTGGGCCAGTGACATGCTGGGTGTCAGGCAGAGCCCGCTGCAACGCAAACTGATCCGCGCCAGCGTCAATCGCAGCGTGCCGATGCTGCGTTGGGCGGTGCGTAATGGTTCGGTGCACCGGGCTAAACGACGGATGGGACTGTAGGAGCGAGGCTTGCCCGCGAAGAAGGTCACGCGATCTGGCTGATGCACCGCGTTATCGTTCTTCGCGGGCAAGCCTCGCTCCTACAGGTTCTTCATCGCTCAAGCTGTTAAACTCCCGAGCCAAATTCCCTCCTGCAAGGCGCCCAGCATGTCTTCCTTGAATCAGGCGCTGCGCGCCGCCCTCGATCGTCGCCAAGACCTGCTGGCCGAGCTGCATCAGCAAGGCACCGATTGCTATCGCCTGTTCCACGGCAGCCAGGAAGGCGCCGGCGGCCTGACGATCGACCGCTACGGCCCGCAGTTGCTGGTGCAAAGCTTTCACCAGTCGCTGGAACGGGATGCGCTGCTGCAACTGCACGACACCATCAATCAGCACCTGGGCCTCGAAACGCTGCTGGTCTACAACGATCGCTCCCGTGGCAACTCACGCATCGACCGTGAAGACACCGTCTACCGCGCCGACGAGGCCGCCCTGCAAGACTTGATCGGGCACGAATGGGGCTTGAATTACCGGGTTCGCGGTCGCCACGCCGGCCAGGATCCGCTGCTGTTCCTCGACCTGCGCAACACGCGCGGCTGGGTCAAGCAACACAGCAAAAACAAAAGTGTGCTGAACCTGTTCGCCTACACCTGTGGCGTCGGCCTGAGTGCGGCGGCCGGTGGCGCGAGCGAAGTCTGCAACCTCGATTTCGCTGAGGGCAACCTGGCCGTCGGCCGTGAGAACGGCCTGCTCAATCCCCAACTGCCGACCATGGACTTCATCCAGTCCGACTACTTCCCGGCCATTCGCCAATTGGCTGGCCTGCCGATCAGCCAGCGCCGTGGGCAGAAACTGCCGAGCTATCAGCGTCTGGAACAGCGTCAGTACGACCTGGTGCTGCTGGACCCGCCGGCCTGGGCCAAGAGTGCTTTCGGCACCGTCGACCTGTTGCGTGACTATCAGAGCCTGCTGAAGCCGGCACTGCTGACCACCGCCGACAATGGCGTGCTGATCTGCTGCAACAACCTGGCAAAAGTCAGCATGGACGACTGGCGCGAGCAAGTGTTGCGTTGTGCAGAGAAAGCCGGCCGGCCAGTGCGCGAGTGGACGGTGATGAAACCGGGCGGCGATTTTCCGTCAATGGATGAGCAGCCACCGCTGAAAACCCTGATTCTGCAGCTCTGAGATTCGTCCGAAAAATCAGATAAATCCTATAAAGCATGATCACTTCGGAACCGGAATCGCGTGCCATACTCCAACGCACTCCGATTCAGACAGATGAAGCCGCACATGCCCAAAGGATTGATTCGCGCTATTGGCGCTCTGTTGACCGCTCTAGCCCTCTACAGCCTGCTGGGGTTTCTGATTTTGCCGGGTATCGCGTTGCGGGTGGCCAATCAACAATTGGCCAATTACGCAACGACGCCTGCCACGATTCAGCGGATCGAACTCAATCCGTTCAGCCTTGAAGTCACTCTTTGGGGACTGATCATCGGCGATCCGGGCAAGGAACAGGTCGGCTTCGAACGCCTGTACGCCAACCTGCAGATCGACAGCCTCTGGACCAAGGCGCTGCACCTGTCCGATATCGAAATTGACAAACCCAAGACCGAAATCCTCTTTGGCAAGGACGGCAAGCTCAATCTGATTGGCCTGTTCAAACTCCCCGCCAGTGAGCCGACCCCGGCCGACCCGAACGCCAAACCGTTCCCGTTGCGCATCGAGCGGATCAAACTGGCCGGCGGTGTCGTGCACTTCCAGGACCAACGCCCCAGCGAACCCATCGAATTCCTCTACGACAAACTCGACTTCGAACTGAAAAACCTCAGCACCCTGCCTGAAGACAGCGCCGACATGACCTTGGTGGCCATCGGCCCGGCAGGTGGACAGATCGACTGGACCGGCAATTTCAGCCTGATCCCTATCGCCTCCGAAGGTAAGTTGAAGATCACCAATGGCAAGATGAAATCCTTTTGGCCCTATGTGCGTGACGCGCTGCCACTGGTGCTCGAAAACGGCGTCATGAGCCTCAGCACCGACTACAAACTCAACCTGGCCAAGGAAACCGAACTGCTGTTGAGCAACGTTGCCGTCAGCATCGCGCCGTTTGCGATCAAAGCACCTGACGGTCGACCGCTGGCGAAACTCGAGCGTCTGGACATCAGCGAAACCACCGTCGACCTGGCCAAGCAGCAAGTGGTCGTCGGCAAGATCCGCAGTAAGAAGCTGGAAACCTGGGCCGCCCTCGAAGCCGATGGGCAACTCGACTGGCAGAAACTGTTCGCCAGCCAACCGTCCAAAGCAGCCGTCAAAGCCAAGGCCGAACCGGCCAGCACCCCGGCCGCCGCCGATTCACCGAAACCGGACCCGGCGCCACCGAGCAAGCCATGGCAGGTGCTGCTAAAAGACGTGCAACTGCGCGATTACCAGGTGCATCTGGCTGACCGCAAGGCAGTACCCACTGTGGCGCTGGACGTCGGCCCGCTGAACCTGGACCTGCAGAATTTCGACAGCCTCAATGGCTCGCCTTTTAACCTCAAGCTCGATACGGGCGTGGGCAAGCAAGGCAAGCTCATGGCAGACGGTATCGTCAATCTCGCCCCGGTCAGCGCCAGGTTAAAAGTACAAACCAAGGACATCGACCTGCGCGTCGCACAGTCCTATATCAACCCGTTCATTCGTCTGGAACTGCGCAGCGGCATGCTCGGCAGTGATCTGACGGTCGATCTGAAAAGCACCGAGCCGCTGGCATTCAGCGTCACCGGCCGTGCTCAGGTCGATCAACTGCATACCCTCGACACCCTCAAAACCCGCGATTTTCTCAAGTGGCAGCAGTTGGTGCTCGAAGGCCTGAATTATCAGCACGGCGACAGCCTGTCGATCGACAAGGTCAACCTGTTCCAGCCTTACGCGCGCTTCATGATCAACGATGACCGCACCACCAACATCGATGATCTGCTGATTCCGCAACCGCCCGACTCAGGCGCCAAAACGGCTGCAGCCAAACCTGCCAGCACGGAAAAACCGCTGGGCATCCACATTGGCGGCATCGCCATCAACGACGGCTCGGCCAACTTCGCCGACTTCAGCCTGACCCCGAACTTCGCCACTGCCGTGCAACAGCTCAACGGACAGATCGGCACCATCGACAGCCGTCAGGCGAAACCGGCCAGCGTCGATATCAAAGGCAAAGTCGACCGCTATGCACCGGTCACCATCAAGGGTTCAGTCAACCCGTTCGACCCGATGGCCAGCCTCGACATCGCCACCAGTTTCAAACGTGTTGAACTGACCACGCTGACGCCCTACTCCGGCAAGTTCGCCGGCTACCGCATCCGCAAGGGCCGGCTCAATCTTGACCTGCATTACCTGATCACCAAGGGCCAGCTCAAGGCCGATAACAAAGTGGTGGTCGAGCAGCTGCAACTGGGTGAGAAAGTCGACAGTCCGGACGCTGTGAGCCTGCCGCTGAAACTGGCGATCGCGTTGCTCAAGGACGTCGACGGCAAGATTTCCATTGAACTGCCGGTGACCGGCGACCTGAACAATCCGCAGTTCAGCGTCATGCCTATCATTTGGCAAACCCTGCGCAACCTCATCGTCAAAGCCGCCGCGGCGCCATTCAAAATGATTGGCGGACTGGTCAGTGGGAGTGGTTCGGAAGATTTGGGCACTGTGTCGTTTGCCCCGGGCTCAAGCGAACTGAGCAAGGAGGCCGAGGGTTCACTGGTCAAACTGTCCCAGGCCCTCAAGGAACGTCCGGCCCTGCGCCTGGAAATCGAAGGCACGGCGGCTGCCAGCAGCGATGGCCCGCTGATCGCCGAGCAGCGTCTGGAACGTGAATATCAATACAACTACTACAAAATGCTCCAGCGTCGCGGTGACAAGGTGCCGGCCCAGGCGTCATTGCTGGAAGTACCGGATAACGAGAAAGGTCCGCTGCTGGAAGGGATCTACCGCACGCGCCTGAAGACGCAGCCGCCCGCCGAGTGGAAGGATCTGGGCAAGGAAGAACGCACCGCCAAAATGCGCGCCGACGTGATCAAATTCTGGAGTTCCAGCGACGTGCTGTTGCGTCAGTTGGGTCAGGAACGCGCCAGCAGCATCAAGGACTATCTGGTCGACAAGGGTCAGTTGGCCGATGACCGCGTGTACTTCATCGACGCTAACCTCGGTGAAGCGGAAAGTGACGGTCGGGTGGTTACGCCGCTGCATCTGGACGCTGAATGATGGGCGCGAAATGGATGATAAGCCTGGCTCTGGCGATGGCCGCCAGTCAGGCCTCGGCAGCCGATACCCTGCGCTGCGGCAGTCAATTGGTCAGTGTCGGAGACAGGTCCAGTGAAGTGCTGCAGAAATGCGGTGAACCGGTCAGCCGTGATTTTTTGGGCTACAAGCGCAGCGCTAACCGACGGGAAGAGTTTCAAGTCGAGGAATGGACCTACGGGCCCAACGGCGGGATGTATCAGTACCTGCGTTTTGAAGGTAATCGTTTGAAGCAGATCACCAGCAAGCGCGGCAACTGACCTCACATTTGCTTTGCGTTGCCCCAAATAGAACAGGCCCCGACACGAATGCCGGGGCCTGTAATGGCCACATCCTTATGGCCTTCGCATGAACTCTCCTGAGGCGGCAGACGTATTGCTCGGCCCGTCTGTCGCGCCTTCTCCCAGTCCAGGCGAGAAGCCTTGTCTTACTCGGATTTCAGGCCGTCAGCGGAGACCGCCTGGACGCCTTTGATTTTCTTGGCGATCGCCACGGCGGTGGCTTTCTGAGCGTCAGTTACCGCAACGGTGGACGACAGAGACACTACGCCTTTGTTGGTTTCGACTTTGATGTCGGTACCAGGAATGCCTTTTTCGGTCACCAGGTCGGCTTTGACTTTAGTGGTGATCCAGGTATCGGAAGTAGCTTCTTTGGCTTTGGTGACTTCACCAGCCGCCAGAGTCATCGGAGCCTGGGTGGTTTGGGTGGTCTGTGCAAATGCAGCGTTGGCCATGGTCAGGGTCAGCGCGGTAGCAGTAGCGGCAGCGATAGCGAACTTCTTCATACGAGTAACTCCTGTTTTTCATAAAGTCTGCTGCGTGTCTTGTCAGCAGGGTTACTGGAGATAGTGCGAACGCTGTGCCAAGTTTGAGACAGTCAATAAATCTATATAAATCAATAAGTTATGAAAACGGTTAATTTTCGGAATCATGCAAATTGCATGACTTTGATTTTTTCTACATGCAAGTTGCGGGTTTTGGGCATGGGCCTAAGGCCATGAATTATCGGGTTTTTTGTACTTGAGCCTGATACGCACTTAAAAAAATGCCCCTGTCTGTCGACAGAGGCACTTCAAACCGCTTTAACCGCGTTACCAATTACGGGTGTGTGCAACCTGCTGGTGCGAAATCGGCACCGACGCTGGTGGCGCATGACCAACCATTAGCTGGGTCTCGAGTCAGTGTCACAGTCGCACCAGCAATAACCGCTGGAGGGCTTTTCACTGTGCAAAGAATGCCTGAAGTAGTACCAGTAACGGCGGTGATCGTGCAGTTCTGCGAATTGGCGGCATTTGGAGCAAAAGTGGCTACAGCCGGGGCCGCAGTACCCGAGTTGACCGCGTCCTCATAACCCACTTTGAGCGCCGAAATTTCGGCTGCACCCGCCGTCATCTTCGCCCGCGCCTGATACTTCGAGTAAGCCGGAATGGCAAACGTCGCCAGAATCCCGATGATCGCCACCACGATCAACAGCTCGATAAGCGTAAAACCTTTTTGAGTCTTCATAGACAAGCTCCATGCATGAGTCGAAATCTCATGATCTGAACTAGCCACAGCACAGTCCATGCCATGCCCTTCGCCCACCTGTTATAGAGACTAGGGACCAACACAAAGCCGTTTCCTACCCCCAGAATCCGCACTATCTGACACTTTTTGTCACCTGAACGCCGCTGGTTTGGTTCCTCCGCTTGACTAGGCTATAAGTCATGAACTGTCTGCGTCCGGTATCCCAATGAATGACATCGCCCTTAGCGGTCTGGCCAAGCAATTGGTCCTGGCCGAGCTGCTCACTGACAAAAGCGCGCAACAGGCGTATCAGCAAGCCCAACGTGATAAAACCCCGCTGGTCAGCTATTTGGTGCAGAACAGGCTGGTGAAAAGCCGCCAGGTCGCCGAGATCGCCTCGGAACACTTCGGCATGGCCTTGCTCGACCTCAACTGCCTGGAAAAGGAGACCCAACCCAAGGGTCTGGTCAGCGAGAAACTCATTCGCCAGCACCACGCCCTGCCCCTCTGGCGGCGCGGCAACAAACTGTTCGTGGGCGTTTCCGACCCGACCAATCACCAGGCCATCAATGACATCCAGTTCAGCACCGGGCTCACTACCGAAGCCATTCTGGTTGAAGACGACAAACTTACTGATGCCATCGAAAAATTCTTCGACAGCCCAAGTACCGGCCTGGAAGACATGGCCGATGTCGACCTTGATGGTGTGGACATCGAATCGATCGATGACAACAAACAGGATTCCATTGGCGGACAAGACGCCGAGGACGCACCCGTGGTGCGCTTCGTCCACAAGATGTTGCTCGACGCGATCAAGAGTGGCTCTTCCGACCTGCATTTCGAGCCCTACGAAAAAACCTACCGCGTGCGGATGCGCACCGACGGCATGCTGCGTGAAGTTGCCAAGCCGCCGATTCAACTGGCCAACCGCATAGCCTCGCGGCTGAAAGTCATGGCCAGCCTCGACATCTCCGAGCGACGCAAACCACAGGATGGGCGGATCAAGATGCGCCTGTCCAAGAGCAAGTCCATCGACTTCCGGGTCAACACCCTGCCGACCCTGTGGGGCGAGAAAGTGGTGATCCGGATCCTCGACCCGTCCAGCGCACAAATGGGCATCGACGCCCTCGGCTACGAGCAGGACCAGAAAGACCTGTACATGGCCGCCCTCAAGCAGCCACAGGGGATGATTCTGGTGACAGGCCCCACCGGGTCGGGCAAGACCGTGTCGCTCTACACCGGTCTGAATATCCTCAACACCGTGGACATCAACATCTCCACCGCCGAAGACCCGGTGGAGATCAATATGGAAGGCATCAACCAGGTCAACGTCAATCCCAAGCAGGGACTGGGCTTTGCCCAGGCGTTGCGCTCGTTCCTGCGCCAGGACCCGGACGTAATCATGGTTGGCGAGATCCGTGACCTCGAAACTGCAGAAATAGCCATCAAGGCAGCCCAGACCGGGCACCTGGTGCTGTCGACCCTGCACACCAACAGCGCCGCCGAAACCCTGACTCGCCTGCACAACATGGGCATCCAGGGGTTCAACATTGCTACCTCGGTCAGCCTGATCATCGCCCAGCGCCTGGCGCGCAAGCTATGCAGCCATTGCAAGAAACCCATCGAGATTCCCCGGGAGGCACTGCTCAAGGAAGGCTTCCCGGAGGAACGGATCGGCTCATTCACGATCTATGAACCGGTCGGTTGCGATCACTGCAACAACGGTTACAAAGGCCGAGTCGGAATTTATGAAGTGGTGAAGAATACCCCGGACCTGCAACGGCTGATCATGGCCGAAGGGAACTCACTGGAAATCGACATCCAGATGCGTAAGGACGGTTTCAATGACCTGCGTACGTCGGGCCTGCTCAAGGCCATGCAAGGCATCACCAGCCTTGAAGAAATCAACCGGGTCACCAAGGACTGAATATGGCGGTCAAAGCAGTAAAAATCAGCGTCTACACCTGGGAGGGTACAGACCGCAAAGGCACCAAAATAACGGGCGAGTTGAGCGGTCAGAACCCGGCGTTGATCAAGGCCCAGTTGCGCAAGCAGGGCATCAACCCCGGCAAGGTACGCAAGAAGTCCACCTCGATTTTCAACATGGGCAAGCGCATCAAGGCTCAGGACATCGCCCTGTTCACCCGGCAAATGGCGACCATGATGAAGGCTGGCGTACCGCTGTTGCAGTCTTTCGACATCATCGGTGAAGGCTTCGATAACCCGGCGATGCGCACACTGATTGACGAGGTGAAACAGGAAGTCGCGGCGGGTAACAGCTTCGCCGCGTCCCTGCGCAAAAAGCCTCAGTATTTCGATGAGCTCTACTGCAACCTGGTCGATGCCGGCGAGCAGGCCGGTGCCCTCGATACCCTGCTGGAGAGAGTGGCGACCTATAAGGAAAAGAGCGAAAGCCTCAAGGCCAAGATCAAGAAAGCCATGACCTACCCACTGGCAGTGGTGTTCGTCGCGATCATTGTGACCGGGATTCTGCTGGTCAAAGTGGTGCCGCAGTTCGAATCGGTGTTCAAAGGGTTTGGCGCCGAATTGCCAGCCTTCACGGTGATGGTCATCGGCCTGTCGGAGTTCATGCAGAATTGGTGGTGGGCGATGCTCGGCGTGCTGATCGCGACCATCTTCGGTGTGCGCCACGCGTTTAAAACATCGCAAGGCTTTCGGGACCGAATGGACGCCTGGCTGCTGAAACTGCCGCTGATTGGCACGCTGATGTACAAGTCCGCCGTGGCCCGTTACGCCCGCACGCTGTCGACGACATTTGCGGCAGGTGTGCCACTGGTGGAAGCCCTGGATTCGGTGGCCGGCGCTACCGGCAACATCGTGTTCAAGCGCGCGGTGCTGCGCATCAAGCAGGACGTATCTACGGGCATGCAGCTGAATTTTTCCATGCGCGCCTCCGGCATTTTTCCGAACATGGCGATCCAGATGACCGCGATTGGCGAAGAGTCCGGCGCACTGGACGATATGCTCGACAAGGTCGCGAGCTTCTATGAGGACGAAGTGGACAACATGGTCGATAACCTCACCAGCCTGATGGAGCCGTTCATCATGGTGGTGCTGGGTGTTATCGTCGGTGGCCTGGTGGTTGCGATGTACCTGCCCATCTTCCAACTCGGCTCAGCGATCTGACATGCCCTTGAACGACATTCCGACCCTCCCCCCGTTGACCTTCGTGATCGCAGCCATGTTGGTGGGCCTGCTGATTGGCAGCTTTCTCAACGTGGTGGTCTGGCGCCTGCCAAAAATGCTTGAGCGCGAATGGCGTGAGGAGGCTCGTGAAGTGTTGGGCTTGCCGAGCGAAACACCGCTGCCGACCTTCAACCTGATGCTGCCCCATTCCCAGTGCCCACAGTGCGGCCATCGAATCCGCGCCTGGGAAAATATTCCGGTGCTCAGTTATCTGTTTTTACGGGGTCGATGCTCGAACTGCACGGCAGCCATCAGCAAACGCTACCCGCTGACCGAACTGGCTTGCGGTCTGCTCTCGGCGTTCATTGTCTGGCATTTCGGTTTCGGCTGGCAGGCCTGCATGGCGCTGCTCCTGAGCTGGGGGTTGCTGACGATGAGCCTGATCGACGCCGAACATCAACTGCTGCCGGATGTGCTGGTGCTGCCGCTGATTTGGCTGGGGCTGATCGTCAACAGCTTCGGACTTTTCGTGTCCTTGCATGAAGCGTTGTGGGGCGCGGTGGCCGGCTATATGGCGTTGTGGTCAGTGTTCTGGCTGTTCAAGCTGATCACCGGCAAGGACGGCATGGGCCACGGTGATTTCAAGTTGTTAGCGATGTTCGGCGCCTGGGGGGGCTGGCAGATCCTGCCTCTGACCCTCCTGTTATCGTCGATGGTGGGCGCCGTTGTCGGCGTGATTTTGCTGCGTTTGCGCAACGCGAAAACCTCCACACCGATCCCCTTCGGACCCTTTCTGGCAATTGCCGGCTGGATTGCCTTGCTCTGGGGTGGTCAAATAACCGACTTCTATTGGCAGTTTGTCGGTTTGAAATGAATACCCCTGTGGAAAAACCCTGGATTCTCGGCCTGACCGGTGGCATCGGCAGCGGTAAAAGCGCGGCTGCCCAGCACTTCATCGACCTGGGCGTGCACGTAGTGGACGCCGATCACGCGGCGCGTTGGGTCGTAGAACCGGGTCGCCCGGCGCTGGCCAGGATCGCCGAACACTTCGGTCCCGGCGTATTGCAAGCCGACGGGCAACTGGATCGCGCGGCGTTGCGCAAACTGATCTTCGAAGTGCCAGAGGAACGCCGCTGGCTCGAAGCGTTGCTGCATCCGCTGATCGCCAAGGAAATCGCCGATCACCTGGCCAAGGCACAATCGCCTTACGCGATTCTGGTTTCGCCGCTGCTGATCGAGTCCGGGCAGTACGCCATGACCCAACGGGTTCTGGTGATCGATGCCCCGGAACAACTGCAGATCGAACGCACCCTGCAGCGTGACCAGACCAGCGAGCAACAGGTCCAGGCGATCCTCAAGGCCCAGTCCAGCCGACAGGACCGCGTGAGCCACGCCAACGATGTGGTGGTCAATGACCGCGACCTCGCCTGGCTGCACAGCGAGGTCGAACGCCTGCATCACTTTTACCTTACTTTGCGTGGAGGCCAGTCATGAGCCAGACCCCAACCGTCAATTGCCCAACCTGTGGCGCCCCTGTCGAATGGGTCGCCAGCAACGTCAACCGGCCGTTCTGCTCGGATCGCTGCAAATTGATCGACCTCGGGGCATGGGCTTCGGAAGAACACAAGATTCCGGTCAGTCCGGATGCCGAAGACGACCTGTTCAGCGAAGACTTCGAGCCGCGTCACTGATCTTCAAGGACGCATAAAACCGTAGTCCTGGCTGTCATCGAGGTTTTCCGCAAGAAAACGCAACTCATCGGCCAGGTCTTCGGCGCTGCGCACCGCCTTGCTCTGTTGCACCACTGCACTGAGCAAGGCGCGCAGGCTCAACCCCGGATCAAAACCCACTTCCTGCGCCCCATCCAGACTGTGACGCAATTCCTGCCTTGCCCATTCGTAGACACTCATTTCGATGCTCCTGAAGGTTTTCCAGAGCATGAATTCGTGAGCGTTTTTTGCCTTTGATGTGGATCAAGATTTGGGATCGTCGTCTTTCCAGGGTGCCGAAAGGTAGCGCGTGCGATTGAACGTCTCCAGCCACTCGGGGCAAAACACCACCAGCGCACTGACCACCATGCCGTTGATGAACGCTTCCGGAAAAATCAGCAGCCACAGATAACCGACAAAATCCTCCAGCCAATACGGCATGGCGAAACGTTCGTCGAACCACAGCAACCACAGCGCCAGCAGCAGGCACAGCAACGCCGACAGCGCCGCTGCAAAAAAACCGGACACGAAGATATACACAAAGGGATTACGCGGTTGCGCTCGCTCCACCAGGATCGCGCAGCACTCGGTGACCAGCACCGGCAGCAGAATCAGCAGCGCGCCGTTGACCCCCATCGCCGCCAGATCTTGCCGCCCCAGCAGCACGAGTCCCGTTTGGGCGACCAACCCGCCGACAATCGCCAGTGGCCAGTCGAGCAACAGGGTCACGGCGGTCATGCCGATAAAGTGGTAGGACACGCCGGTGTCGAAGTCTTGTCTCACCAGCCAGAGCATGAACAGCGCGAACACCGTGCCGAACAACAGATGCTGGCGGCGACTGTCACTGAACAGTTCGACCCACGGTGCTCGCGCAACGGCCCAGATCAGCACCGGGACATAGATCAACCACCCCGCCGTGAGGGTTTCAGGTGACAGTAACTCGGCGCCGATCATGGCTGGGCACACTCCCTTGTCTTGCCGAAAGAGAACAGGCCCTCAGTCTACACCGCCCCTCGTACGCCCTTCGACTTCAGGCCCAATGCCGTGGATCGTTCATCACCGACTCGTGTTCAGCGAACAGCTTGGGCAATTCGGCCTTGAGAAAGTCCACCCAGGTCCTGACCTTGGCATCGAGAAAACGCCGCGACGGGTACAACGCATAGACGTTGCGTTCACGAGGGCGCCAGGCCGGCAGCAAGCGCAACAAGGTGCCATCGCTCAAGGAGCGCGTCGCGGTGTAGAACGGAATCAGGCTGATCCCCATGCCGGCCTCCGACGCCTTGACCATCGACTCGGCGACGTTGCACTGAAAGGTCCTGGCCGGGCTGACGGCATGCTCGCCCTCTTCGTCCCGGAACACCCATTCATCGCTGTACAACGGGTCGAGCATGCGCAGGCACCGATGATCCTTCAGCGCCATCGGTGTGTGCGGCACGCCATGCCGTTGCAGGTACTCCGGGGAGGCGCAGGGCACGCTGTAAATCTGCCCGATCGCATGGGCGACCAATTGCGAATCGGCCAGTTCATGGGCAATCGAAATCACCACATCGTGCCCTTCCTCCAGCGGATCGGGATTGCGCTGCGACAGCGTCAGCTCGAACACCACATCGGGGTAAAGCTCGCTGTAACGGGCGATCAATGGCGTGATCAGCACGCCCAGGCCATTCATGCTGTGAACCCGCAGCCGTCCACTCGGTTTGAGATGGGCGCCGCGCGCCTCTGCCGTTGCCACCTCCATTTCTTCGAGTATTTGCCGACTGCGCACCAAAAAGCGTTCACCGGCCTCGGTCAGGCTCAATCGCCGCGTGGTGCGTTGTAGCAAACGCGCTTGCACATGCTGCTCCAGATCGGCCACCAGTCGCGACACTTGCGCGGTCGACAGGTCCAGCGCATCGGCGGCGGCGGTAAAACTTGCGCAGTCCACCACGCGGACGAACACCCGCAAGTTATTGAGCAGATCCATAAGCCCTCCACGGGCGGTGACTGTTACGTTTCATGTAAGGCTGCATCAGGCGCTGGCCCCTTTATCGGTGGTGGGCGAAGACTAGAATTCAGGTATCGGAATCAACACGGAGCACGGAAAAATGAAAACCCTGATCAGCCTGTTTCTGACCGTTGTCGCCACCTCGGCCATGGCCGCCGGCAACGAGCCCGCCGCTACCTCGTACAACCCGGCACAGCCGCTGGACATCGCCGAAGTGGTTTCCGTGTCGAACACCGCGACCGCCTGCGGGGTTGTGCCGGCGACCATGGAGTATGTCGATCATCAAGGCCAGACCCATCGCGTGACGTACGAGGTCATGGGTGATTGCACGAGCAACCTGTAATCACTGGCGTTGCATGACTCACACGATCATTCGTTTCGCCTGCAAGGCCAGATCATGCAAGCCGGCCAAGCGCGCCATGATGCGTTCGACCACCTCCACCCTGGCCACCGCACCGTTTTGCAGTTCGCCCATCGAGTGCAAGGCCACTCCGGCCTTTTCCAGTCCCAGACGTGTAGAGCCGGACAACTGCTGAAGACCTTGGCGTGCCTGTTCAGCGGACTGTTCCAGCCCCGTAGCGATTTGCCGGATCTGCGCACTGGAGTCCGCTGCCTGACGCGAGAGATTGCGCACCTCATCGGCCACCACCGCAAACCCTCGGCCATGGCTGCCCGCCCTCGCCGCCTCAATGGCTGCATTCAACGCCAACAGGTTGGTCTGACGGGAAATGGCCTGGATGCTGCCGACAATCGCGCCGATGCGCATCGACTGACTGCCGAGCTCGTCGAACACTTGATCCAGACGCTGCATATAGAGGTTCAGATCTTCCAGCACACTGGCCGAAGACTGCATGCTCAACGCACTCGCCTTCACCCGTTCACCTGCCGTGCGCGCCAGTTGATTGGCAAAGCGCATGTCTTCCTCGGTTTGCAGCACGGACTCGGTCAATTGCTCCAGCGTGACCTGCAAGCCGTTTTTGTGCGATAGCTGTTCTTTTTCAGGGGTCATAGCAGCGTCCATGTGTAGCTGAGGATCAAGCGGTTTTCGTCGATGTCACTGCGGTAGTTGGAACGGGCCATCGCGTTGCGCACACGAATCCCGAGGCCTTTGAGGCTACCGCTCTGCAGCACATAGCCGATGTCCAGATCACGCTCGCGGTCTTTGCCCTCGAACCCTTTGCCGGTATCGACATTGTTGCCGGTGATGTAGCGCACGGTGCTGGTCAGCCCCGGCACGCCGAGGGCGGCGAAATCGTAGTCGTAACGCGCCTGCCAGGAGCGCTCGTCGGTGAAGGCGAACTCGTAGGTCGGCACCTCGTTACCCAGTGGGCTGATGTTCGCAAACACTCGCGGGAAGGCGCTGTCGCCGAACATGCCCTGATAACCGACATAGAAGGTGTGGCCGCCACGCTTGGCCGACAGCAAGGAGAAGAACGCCTGGTTGTCGATGTTGCCCAGCAGCTTCTTGCCGTCTTCGCGCGAATCGTAATACCCGAGGTTGGCGCCCAGGATCCAGTTACCGAGTGGCTCGCTGTGCTTGAGGCCGAGAAAACGCTGGTTGTAGATATCTTCCAGTTGCCCGAACCAGGCACTGACCGAGCTGCGTTTATCGTTGAAAGCGTAATCGGCGCCAGCAAAGTTGAAGCCATCGCTGCTGACCTGACGCTGCGGTACGTGACCGAGCATGGCTTGCATCTTTTCGTCACCCGCCTCGTTGCGCAGGCTGGTCGAGTTCAAGTGACCACCTTGCAACGTCAGGCCATTGATCTCGTTCGAGCTGATGCTCGCGCCCTGATAGCTGGGCGGCAGCAAACGGATATCGCTGAAGGCCAGCACTGGCAAGTTGGGTTGCAGCTCACCCACTTTCAGTTCGGTTTTGGAGAAACGCACCTTCAACGCGCCCTCCAGGCGGCTGTACTCATCCGCCGCGCGCCCGTCACCCTGCACCGGCAGCAAACCGGTATTGACCCGGTCCGGGCTGCTATCGAGTTTGAGGCCGAGCAGGCCAATGACATCCACACCAAAACCGACGGGCCCCTGGGTGTAACCGGATTTGACGTTGAGGATGAAGCCCTGCGCCCACTCTTCAGCCTTCGATTGTTGGTTGGCTCCGACGATGTCGGAAAAGTCCCGGCTGAAGTAGTAATTGCGCGCTTGCAGGGTGGCAGTGGTGTCTTCGATGAAGCCACTCTCGGCCGCCATCGCACCGGCGGAGAAACTCGAGACGATCGCCATGGACAACACTGAACCGGTTGTTGAAAGAATCTGTTTCATCGTTTTTTCTCTTATTTTTATTAATCGACAGGTTGAAGTGCTTCAGCCGCAGCGGATTCGCGGCGGGGAACAGGACGACGAGCGTTTAACAACACGTGGGTGACCATGCCGAAAATCAGCCCCCAAAAAGCGGCGGACAAACCCAACAACGACATGCCCGACGCGGTGGTCAGAAAGGTCACCAACGCGGCTTCGCGATCACTCGGCACGGCCATTGCGCCGGCCAACGCCCCGGCAATCGCGGCGAACAGCGCCAGCCCGGCCAAGGCGGCGATCAGTTCTTTGGGGAACGCGGAAAACAGTGAAACCAGGGTGGCGCCGAAGATCCCCAGCACCAGGTAACACAGCCCGCCCACCACCCCGGCCACATAGCGTTTGCCGGGATCCTCATGGGCCTCGCGCCCGGTACAAATCGCCGCGGTGATGGCCGCCAGATTCAGCCCATGGCAACCAAACGGCGCCAACAGCGCGGTGCCCACCGCACTGCTGGCGATGATCGGGCCGGCCGGCGTTGCGTAACCGCTGGCGCGCAGCACCGCCATGCCGGGAACGAACTGGCCGGTCAGCGCCACCATCACCAGCGGCAAGGCGATATTCAGGGTCGCGCTCAGGCTGAACGCGGGCGTGATCCACACCGGCGTGGCCAACCCGATCACCAACGCTTCGCGGTGCAAATCACCGGCGAGAAACGCCATCGAGCAGCCCACCAGCAGCACCATCAACACTGCATACCGCGGCATCAGCCGTTTGCAGATCAGGTACGTGGCGAACATCGCCAGCACCAGCAACGGCTTGCCCTGCAACGAGACGAATAAGCCGGTGCCGAAGCTGAACAGAATCCCCGCCAGCATCGCTGCCGCAATCGCCGCCGGCAGTTTGCCGATGATCCGGTCAAACGCCCCCGAGACCCCGACCAGAAAGATAATCAGGCTGCTGACCAGGTAAGCACCCACCGCCTCTGACATGGAGATTCCCGGCAACAGCGCCACCAGCAACGCCGAACCCGGCGCCGACCACGCGATGATCACCGGGACGCGGTAACGCAGGCTCAGACCGATGCCGAGCACGGCGCTGCCGATGGAAATCGCCCAGACCCAGGAAGCCAGCACCTCCCGCGAGAGGTGCGCGGTCTCGGCGGCCTGAAAGATGATCACCAACGGGCCTGCGTAGGAAATCACCGTGGCGATAAATCCGGCGACTGCCGCAGACAGGGAAAAGTCCCGGAATAACGCTCTCATGAAACGTCGCCAACAGACCCGTCGAGCGAACCGTGGCGCAGGCTCGACAGCGCTTGTTTAGCACTGCGCCGACTGCTGATGGCAAACACGGTCATGGCAATCGCGGCCACCGCACCGGGCAAGGCAAAGGCCATGAAGTTCAGTTGCAGCGGCAGGCTGATCCCGAGTAACGCACCGCCCAGCAGCGGTCCGACAATGGCACCATTGCGCCCGATGCCCGACGCCCAGCCCAAACCGGTGGAGCGAATGGTCATCGAGTAGAACTGCGCGGCGCAGGCGTACAACAGAATCTGCGAGCCGATGGTGGTGGCGCCGGCGATGGCGATCAGCAGGTACAACAGAGGCATCGGGCTGTTGAAACCCAGCAAGGTGATCGATACCGCCGCCACGGCGAAGAACACCGCCAACACCCGCGGCAGGTTGAGTTTGTCACCCAACACGCCGCCGCCGACCGCGCCGAAAATGGCGCCGAAGTTGAGCACCAGCAGGAACGACAGACTCGAGCCCAGGCTATAACCCGCGTTGGCCATCAGTTTCGGCAGCCAGGAACTCAAGGCGTAGACCATCAGCAAGCAGCAGAAAAACGCCAGCCACAACATCAGCGTGCGCAGCGCACGACCTTCGCGAAACAGTTGCAACACCGGGGTGCCGGTGCCCTTCACTTCGCTCATGTGCAGCTGATCGCTGGTTTGCGCGACGTAAGCCGGATCAATCCGTTCCAGAACGTTGCGTGCCTCTTCATTGCGTCCCTGACGCAGCATGAAACCCACCGACTCGGGCAGGAAGTACATGATCAACGGCAACAACAGCAACGGCAGCACCGCCACGTAAAACACCGCTTGCCAGCCAAAACTCGGGATCAGCACAATACCGAGCCCCGCCGAGAGCATGCCGCCCACCGAATAGCCGCTGAACATGATCGCCACCAGCGTGCTGCGGATTTTCTTCGGCGCGTACTCGTTCATCAGCGCCACGACGTTGGGCATCACCCCGCCAATGCCAAGCCCGGCAATGAATCGGCAGAGGCCAAACTCGGTGGGGTTGCGGGCAAAACCATTGAGCACGGTAAAACCGCTGAACAGCATCACGCAGATCGTGATGGCTTTTTTGCGTCCGATCTTGTCGGACAGCGGGCCGAAGAACAGCGCGCCGAACATCATCCCGAACAGCGCATAACTGCCCAGTGCGCCCGCTTGCAGGGGACTGAGCCCCCACTCTTTCATCAGCATCGGCAGCACCACGCCGTAGATCACCAAATCGTAACCGTCGAAGATGATGATCAGGGCACACCAGAACAGCACCATCCAGTGAAAGCGGTTGAATCGTGCGTTGTCGATAACCTCATGTACGTCGATCTTGCGCATGGCATTTATCTCTTGTTGTTGTTTTTTTAAGAGCGTCGGTAACGCGGCTAACGTCCGTACAGCCGAGGGTAGAGGCGCCAGGCACGTGGCAATATCCGCTTTGCGCAGATCGCTATCCGTTTTGTGCAAGGCCCTGAACCGGGCGCGGGATGTGGATTGTTATGGGCATGACGCGTCGCAGATCCGGCCTATCTGACCCTCTCCGATAAACTGTCTTCTTTGCGATCGCATTTGAACGCTAAGCTTGGGCTTATGGATGACTCAGATTATTTACGCCTGCTGACCATTGCGGCCGAGCAAGCCAACGCGTTCCTGTCCAATGCCCGCAAATGGGAGCGTGAGCGTTGGGTCTGTCAGCGCCTGCTGCAAGGCCTGAACATTCCCTATCGCGCCGACGAATTCGCCCCGGCCGGGGAGCCGCCGGACGTGCTGTTTCGTGACGCCAGTTTCGAAGTGTTTTTCGTGCTCGATGAAGGCCGACGCCTCAACGACGAATGGCGCGATGAGCTGCAACGCCGGCGCAGCGCGTTTTCCCTGAGTTCACTGGTGCGCCGCGAGGCCAAGCCCCGGCGCATCCCGGCCAATGAATTCTTGCTGAGACTGGCGCCGACCTTGCGCAAAAAAGCCCATAACTACAAAGAGCGCGGCATGGACCTGGGCGAACTGGACATCATCGCCTTCGCCAGCCTCAAGCGCGAAGTGCTGGACCTCAACAGCCATTTCCCGCCGCCGACCGAATACTTGCGCCAGGGCTGGCGCTCGTTGTCGCTGGTCGGTCCGACCTTCGCCCGTGTGCTGTTCGCGCACCCGGATGCACCGGATTTCCTGCGCAGCAACCTGGGTCGCAGCATTGTTTTCGACGTCGGGATCAGCCTGTGAGTCCATTGCAGGAGCTGATTGCCGTAGTGCCGCAAACGGGTCGCGTTCGCTGGATCGGCGTGCGGCCGCTATCACGTTCTCAGATGATCGAACTCGATGCCGTCGAGGCGCGACTTGAAGCCGGTTTAACCGGTGATCACGCGCGTCCCGGCGTACGCAATGCGCGGCAGGTGACGCTGATTCAGTGGGAGCATCTGGCAGTGATCAGTTCGCTGATGGGCCGCCCGGCGGATCAACCGGTGTTGCCCCATGATCTGCGGCGCAACATCGTCGTCAGCGGCATCAATCTCTTCAGTCTCAAGGGTCGGCGCTTCAGGATCGGCCAGGCGATTTTCGAAACCACCGGTTGGTGCCAACCCTGCGCCCGCCTCGAGAACAACCTCGGCCCCGGGACCTTTCAGGCCGTTCGCGGACATGGCGGAATCACTGCCCGAGTGTTACAAAGTGGAATCATTCGCCTGGACGATACGGTGAGCGTCGAGCCCATTCCCGCCAGCGGCTATGCTCCGTTCAATGTGGGCTAAAACCTGCTGTAGCTTCTACACATTCAGCAACGTCTACCCCTGACGAGGCCCAATATGACCAGCCGCCTGAACCCCGACGACCAAAAGCATGTCGAAGAGTACCTGCAACTGTCCCAGCACCAAGTCGAGCGCCGGCCTTTCCGGCCGTGGATGCTCCTGGTGGTGGTGTTGGCAGTGACCATTGGTTTAGGCCTGTTGAGCCGACTTATCAGTTACCTGACGCTATGAGCAGCATTGCGCTCGCGAGGGTAATTGCACCGATTTCTTTTAGCCTTGCGAGATATCCCCATGACTCATCGTATTGTCATCGTTGGCGGCGGCGCCGGCGGTCTGGAGTTGGCTACCCGTCTGGGTAAGACTCTGGGCAAGCGCGGCACGGCCAGTGTGATGCTGGTCGACGCGAACCTGACTCACATCTGGAAACCGCTGTTGCACGAAGTGGCGGCAGGTTCCCTGAACTCTTCCGAAGACGAACTCAACTATGTTGCCCAGGCGAAATGGAACCACTTCGAGTTCCAGCTGGGGCGCATGAGCGGGCTTGATCGCGCACAGAAGAAAATCCAGCTGGCCGCCACCTACGACGAAGCCGGCGTGGAACTGGTCCCGGCGCGCGAAGTGGGTTACGACTCGCTGGTGATCTCGGTCGGCAGCACCACCAACGATTTCGGGACTCAGGGCGCGGCGCAACACTGCCTGTTCCTCGACACCCGCAAACAGGCCGAGCGCTTCCACCAGCAATTGCTCAACCACTACCTGCGCGCCCATGCCGGGCAGACCGACAAGGTCGAGCAGATCAGCGTCGCCATCGTCGGCGCCGGTGCCACCGGGGTCGAACTGGCTGCCGAACTGCACAACGCCGCGCATGAGTTGGCCGCCTATGGTCTTGACCGGATCAAACCGGAAAACATGCACATCACGCTGATCGAAGCCGGGCCACGGGTGCTGCCCGCCCTGCCGGAGCGTATCGGCGGGCCTGTGCATAAAACCCTGGAGAAACTCGGGGTCAACGTCATGACCAATGCCGCCGTCAGTGAAGTGACGGCCGACAGCCTGATTACCGTCGATGGCAAAGTCATCAACGCCAGCCTGAAAGTCTGGGCCGCCGGGATTCGTGCACCGGGCTTCCTCAAGGACATCGACGGCCTGGAGACCAACCGGATCAATCAGCTGCAAGTGCTGCCGACCCTGCAAACCACCCGCGACGAGAACATCTTCGCCTTCGGTGACTGTGCGGCCTGCCCGCAACCGGGCACCGATCGCAATGTGCCGCCGCGCGCCCAGGCTGCGCATCAGCAAGCTTCGTTGCTGGCCAAATCGCTGAAACTGCGGATCGAAGGCAAGCCTCTGCCTGCGTACAAGTACACCGACTACGGCTCGCTGATCTCGCTGTCGCGTTTTTCGGCTGTGGGTAACTTGATGGGCAACCTCACCGGCAGCGTGATGCTTGAAGGCTGGCTGGCGCGGATGTTTTACGTGTCGCTGTATCGCATGCACCAGATGGCGCTGTATGGCGCGTTTCGCACGGCGATGCTGATGTTGGGCAGCAAGATCGGGCGCGGGACTGAGCCGCGGCTGAAGCTGCACTAGCCACAATCCAACTGTAGGAGCGGGCCGGCTCACTCCTACAGTCGGTCTCCATTGATTTGGAGATCTGTGTCTCACTGTATCTCTCCCCCCGATTACACCCCTTCGCTTACAAACTCCCCCTTGCGCGACACAGTAGCGATACACCACGCCCGCTAAATGGCCACACCCGAGCAAGGCACCCCGCCAGCTACGGTTATCGCCGCACTTACGTGGCGTCCTTTATCGAACGGTTGTGTCGTGCAACCCAGGAGTATCGAAATGTCCCGTACCACCAAAAACACTATCGGTTTGCTCGGCGCTGTTTTGGCCGGTGGCATGATGTTGTCCGGCGCTGTGTTCGCCTCGCAATCTCTGACTCAGGGTTACCTGCTGGCCTCGGCCGAACAGGTGGTGAAGACCCCTGAAGGCAAATGTGGCGAAGGCAAGTGTGGCGATGCGTCGATGGCAAAAACCGACACCGATGGCGACGGCAAGGTATCCCGTGCCGAATTCCAGAAAGTCGCGCCGAAGTCCAATTTCGACAAGATCGACACCAACCATGACGGCTTCATCGACGAGCAAGAGGCTTTCGACAACGTGAAGGCCAACTACGAAGCCAATGGCAAGAAAATGCCAAAAGGCCTGTTCGAGCACTTGAAAGACCAAGACGGCGCCTAAGCTTCCAAGAACCACGCCGCGCTTTCCTTCGAGAAGCGCGGCTTTTTTGCGTCTGTAAAATTTAAAGCTGGAAGCGCCGCACCATGCCCCGCAAGGCATTGGCCAGCTGAGACAGCTCATGGCTGGACGCGCTGGTCTGATCCGCGCCGGCGGCAGATCGCACCGACAGATCAAGAATATTCACCAGATTGCGATCCACTTCCCGCGCCACCTGCGCCTGTTCTTCGGCAGCGCTGGCGATCACCAGATTGCGTTCATGGATCTGATGCACCGACGCGGTGATGGTCTGCAACGCTTCGCCCGCTCGCTCGGCCAGAGCCAATGTGCTGGCCGCACGGGTTGAGCTGGCCTGCATGGAATCCAGCGCCTGAGTTGAGCCGTTGCGCATGCCCTGAACCATTTGCTCGATTTCCTGAGTCGATTGCTGCGTGCGATAAGCCAAGGCGCGAACTTCGTCGGCAACCACCGCGAAACCGCGACCGCTTTCCCCGGCGCGCGCCGCTTCAATGGCAGCATTGAGGGCCAGCAAGTTGGTTTGCTCGGCAATCGCACGAATCACATCCAGCACCTTGCCGATCTCCTGAGACTGGTTAGCCAGGGACTGCACCAATCCGCCCGTGATCTGCACATCGCTGGCCAGGGCGCCGATGGCCGTGACTGTTTCGCTGACCCGCTCCTGGCCGGCGTGTGCGGACTCACTGGATTGGCGCGTGGCGTCGGAGGTCGACACCGCGTTGCGGGCGACCTCCTCCACCGCGGTGGTCATTTCCGTGACAGCCGTCGCCGCTTGTTCGATCTCGTTGTTCTGCTGTTGCAG
Organism: Pseudomonas sp. BT76 TE3572; assembly: GCF_050435365.1. NCBI lineage: Bacteria > Pseudomonadati > Pseudomonadota > Gammaproteobacteria > Pseudomonadales > Pseudomonadaceae > Pseudomonas > Pseudomonas sp. BT76 TE3572. The sequence goes on along the minus strand of NZ_JBNDKE010000001.1, from coordinate 5,472,867 downwards.
GTTCTGCGTGCTGTCGAGCGTGACCGCATTCAACTCGTCAGCCGCTGTCGCCAATTGCGCCGCGGAGCCGCTGATACCTTGCAAGGTTTCACGCAGGTTGTGCTGCATGGTCGCCAACGCCTTGAGCAAGCGACTCACTTCATCGTTGCCATGGGCTTCGATGGGGCGCGTCAGGTCACCTCGTGCCACGTTTTCTGCAGCATTCAACGCTTCGTTCAACGGTTTGACGATGCTGCGGGTCAGCAGCATGGCCAGGCCGACGGTGGACAATGCCGCCAATGCGATAAACAGGCTGACGATCATCCGCGATGTTTCGTAATGAGCTGCAGATTTCTGGCTCTCGGAGGCGACTTGTTTGGCGAACAGATCCGCCAAGTCAGTGAGCTGTTTGCCCGAACCATCGACCACGGTTTTCATATCGATCAGCAGCAGTTTGGTCAGTTCGTCACGGCGACCCTGTTCGGCCAGGGAGAACGATTGAGCAATGCCGGAGCGATAAGCCGCGAAGGTGGTTTTGAACTGGTCATACAAGGCCTTGCCTTCGGCGGTGTTGACCAACTGATCATAAGCCGCAATCTTCTGGCTCAACTCTTTGTCGCGGGTGTCCATCTGGCCACGGTAGACAGATATGTTCTTCGGATCCTGATCCAGTGCCATGCGCAGGGAAATAGTGCGGATGCGCAGCATGATTTCGCGGATCTCGTCACCGCCGCGAATGCTCGGCAGCCATTGTTTCTCCACCGCCACCTCGCTGTCACGAATGCTCGACATCTGCCCCAGGGCAAAAATCCCGAGCAAAGCGACCAATACGGCAATCAGGGCAAACCCCAAGGCTGCCCGAGGAGCGATATTTAACTGACGAAGCAACATAACGAACGCCTTTTTCTTGTAGTGGCCTGGATAAGGGGCGTTTTTTCGGCAGTACCCCGTCGCCTCGTTATCGGCAAGTTGTACGATGACTGAAGTGTTGTTTCTCGAAGATAAAAATCGAAGACAAAAAAAATCCCCGTATCTTTCGATACGAGGATTTTTAATATGGTCGGGGTAAGGGGATTCGAACTCCTGACATCCTGCTCCCAAAGCAGGCGCGCTACCGGACTGCGCTATACCCCGGTAATAAAAAGGCGACCTTTAAAAAAGTCGCCTTCTTCGATCAGTGCTTTTGGCCTCTGATCTTAAGATCTGATCCCAGCGTGAACTGGTTTCAAAAATGGTGGGTCGTGTGGGATTCGAACCTACGACCAATTGGTTAAAAGCCAACTGCTCTACCAACTGAGCTAACGACCCAAAAATGGTCGGGGTAAGGGGATTCGAACTCCTGACATCCTGCTCCCAAAGCAGGCGCGCTACCGGACTGCGCTATACCCCGGTTTGAAATTGGCTCCGTGACCAGGACTCGAACCTGGGACCCAATGATTAACAGTCATTTGCTCTACCGACTGAGCTATCACGGAACTACATATTTCAATTTACAACTGTGAAGCTTGCTTCACCTCTTCGACCCGTTCGCATCGCTGCGTTCGTGTGTCTGAGGCGCGCTATTCTACAATCTTAAGCACCTCTGTCAACCCCCTAAATTGCTTTCAAGTTAATGATTTGCAACTTATTTCAGATTCCTGCTTGGGGAGCTGGAACCCTTCAGGGCGACTTACTGCGGGGCGCACTTTACAAGCCTTTTCCTTTAAGTTCAACAGCCTGGCGAAAAAAAGGCCTCACAATGCGAGGCCTCTTCAATTTTGCTGCCGCCGTGGATCAGACGAAGACGATTTCGTCGTTCTCCACGACACCCTTGGCGGTATCGCCCGGCATGAAACGACCAGACAGAATCAGCTGCGCCAGCGGGTTCTCGATCCAGCGCTGGATCGCTCGTTTGAGCGGCCGCGCGCCGTAAACCGGGTCGTAACCCACCGCGATCAGCTTATCCATGGCCTCAGGGCTGAGATCAAGCTTCAGCTCGCGTTCGGTCAGGCGACTGCGCAGGCGACCCAACTGGATCTCGGTAATACCTGCGATCTGATCCCGAGCCAACGGTTCGAAGATCACCACTTCATCGACCCGGTTGATGAACTCCGGCCGGAAGTGCCTGGAAATCGCATCCATCACCGCCGCACGCTGCGCTTCACGATCACCGACCAGTTCCTGGATCTGCACCGACCCCAGGTTGGAGGTCATGACAATCACGGTATTTTTGAAATCCACCGTGCGGCCATGACTGTCGGTCAGTCGGCCATCTTCCAGCACTTGCAGCAAGATGTTGAAGACGTCCGGGTGGGCCTTCTCGACCTCGTCCAGGAGGATCACCGAATAAGGCTTGCGACGCACCGCCTCGGTCAGGTAACCGCCCTCTTCATAGCCTACGTAGCCTGGTGGCGCGCCGATCAGACGAGCCACGGAATGTTTCTCCATGAACTCGGACATGTCGATCCGCACCATCGCCTCTTCCGTATCAAAGAGGAACTCGGCCAGCGCCTTGCACAGCTCGGTTTTACCGACACCGGTCGGGCCGAGGAACATGAACGAGCCGCTCGGGCGATTCGGATCGGACAAACCGGCGCGGGATCGCCGCACGGCGTTGGAAACGGCAATCACCGCTTCGTCCTGGCCGATCACACGTTGGTGCAACAGGCTTTCCATCTTCATCAGCTTGTCGCGCTCGCCTTCGAGCATTTTCGACACCGGAATACCGGTCCACTTCGAAACGACTTCGGCGATCTCTTCTTCGGTCACCTTGCTGCGCAACAACTGGTTTTCAGTTTTGCCGTGCTGGTCGACCATTTGCAGGCTGCGCTCCAGGTCCGGGATGATCCCGTACTGCAACTCGGCCATGCGGTTCAGGTCGCCTTTGCGGCGGGCAGCTTCCAGTTCCTGACGGGACTGTTCGATTTTTTGCTGGATCTGCGCAGAACCCTGGACTTCGGCTTTTTCCGCGTTCCAGATCTCTTCCAGGTCCGAGTACTCACGCTCGTGACGAACGATTTCTTCCTGGAGTTTTTCCAGGCGCTTCTTCGCCGCGTCGTCGCTTTCTTTCTTCAGCGCCTGGGATTCCACCTTCAGCTGAATCAGACGGCGTTCAAGGCGATCCAGAACTTCCGGTTTGGAATCGATCTCCATGCGGATGCGGCTTGCCGCTTCGTCGATCAGGTCGATGGCCTTGTCCGGCAGCTGACGATCAGTGATGTAGCGATGACTGAGCTTGGCCGCAGCGATGATCGCGCCGTCGGTGATCGCCACCTTGTGGTGAACCTCGTAGCGCTCTTTCAGGCCACGCAGAATCGCGATGGTGTCTTCTTCGCTCGGCTCGTCCACCAGCACTTTCTGGAAGCGCCGTTCGAGGGCTGCGTCCTTCTCTATATATTGGCGGTACTCGTTGAGCGTGGTCGCGCCGACGCAGTGCAGTTCACCACGGGCCAACGCAGGCTTGAGCATGTTGCCCGCATCCATCGAGCCTTCGCCTTTACCGGCGCCGACCATGGTGTGCAGCTCGTCGATGAACAGAATGATCTGCCCTTCCTGCTTCGACAGTTCGTTCAGCAACGATTTGAGGCGCTCTTCGAACTCGCCACGGTACTTGGCACCGGCAATCAGCGACCCCATGTCCAGGGACAGCAGGCGTTTGCCTTTCAGTCCATCCGGCACTTCGCCGTTGATGATGCGCTGGGCCAGGCCTTCAGCGATGGCGGTTTTACCGACGCCAGGCTCACCGATCAGCACCGGGTTGTTCTTGGTACGGCGTTGCAGGACCTGAATGGTCCGTCGAATTTCGTCGTCCCGGCCGATCACCGGATCGAGCTTGCCTTCTTCGGCGCGCTTGGTCAGGTCGACGGTGTATTTATCCAGCGCCTGGCGCGACTCTTCGTGGTTGGCGTCATTGACGGCCTCACCACCACGCAGGTTGTTGATCGCGTTTTCCAGGGCTTTCTTGCTGACGCCCTGGCCGAGCAACAATTTGCCGAGCTTGCTGTTCTCGTCCATGGCGGCGAGCAACACCAGCTCGCTGGAAATGAACTGGTCGCCCTTCTGCTGGGCCAGACGATCGGCCTGATTGAGCAGGCGCGCCAAATCCTGCGACATGTTGACGTCGCCGGTCGGGTTCTGGATTTTTGGTAGTTGGTCGAGCTCTTTGGTCAGCTCTTTACGCAGGCTGTTGACGTCGAAGCCAACCTGCATCAACAGGGGTTTGATCGAACCACCCTGCTGCTCAAGCATGGCTTGCATCAAGTGCGCCGGCTCAATGCCCGGATGATCGAGGCCGACGGCCAGGGATTGGGCGTCGGACAAGGCTAACTGCAACTTGCTGGTTAAACGGTCTATACGCATGGGTCACCTTCCTTTTGAGCAGGCCGGACCTATAAAACATCCTGAATGAAGAAACCTGCTAGATACCGTTATAGATGCGGTCGATTCTGGAAGATTCAAGCGTCGTGACGTTGATGCAGGTCAGCTAATTCTAGCGTTCGAGCCAGACAAGAGAGGCAAACCGACCGGTGCGTGGGCTGCGGCGGTAAGAAAAGAAGCGAGGATCGGTCACGGTGCAGAAACCGCCACCATAAACAGCGGTGACGCCGCGAGCCGCCAGACGTAAGCGCGCCAGCTCATAGATATCAGCCATGAATTTGCCAGCATTGGCACTCGGCACAAAGGCTTTGGCGGCTTCGGGCAATTGCTCGACGAAGGTTTCGCGCACTTCAGGGCCGACTTCAAAGGCTTGCGGGCCAATGGCCGGGCCGAGCCAGACCAATACGTCTTCTGGTGGCACGGCCAGACTGTCGAGGGTCGCTTCCAGCACACCCGCCGCCAACCCGCGCCAACCGGCATGAGCCGCCGCTACGCGAGTGCCGGCACGGTCACAGAATAGCGCTGGCAGGCAATCCGCAGTCATCGCCGTGCAGGCAATACCGGGCGTTGCTGTCCAGCTTGCATCGGCAGTGGCCACCTGGCTTGGGTCTGCGTGGGCCACGGCAATGCCGTGAACCTGCTTTAACCAGGCCGGCTGAATAGAGAAATGATCGGTGAGGCGACGACGGTTTTCGGCAACAGCTTCGGGGCTGTCATCGACGTGATCGCCGAGGTTGAGGCTGTCGAACGGCGCCAGACTGACGCCGCCCGCACGGGTGGTCACACAGGCTTTCACCCCGGCAGGCGCAGGCCAGTCGGGAATCAGCCAGTCACTCATCCGATGAACGCCTCGCGGTCTTGCTTGAGCAGGGTCAGCAACCAGACGAAATCGTCCGGCAGTGGCGATTCCCAGCTCATGCGTTTACCGGTGGTCGGGTGATCCAGCTCCAGGAACCGCGCATGCAGCGCCTGACGCGGGAACGCCTTCAGCGATTCGACCATGGTCACACTGGCAGCCGGCGGAATACGGAAACGACCGCCGTAGGCAGGGTCTCCGACCAACGGGTAGTTGATGTGGGCCATGTGCACACGAATCTGGTGCGTACGACCGGTTTCCAGCTTCACCCGCACGTGAGTGTGGGAGCGGAAACGCTCGAGCACGCGGTAATGGCTGACAGCTTGCTTGCCACCTTCCATCACGGCCATGCGCTGGCGCTGCTGACCGTGACGACCGATCGGCGCGTTGATCTTGCCGCCGGCAGTCACCACACCGATCACGATGCATTCGTAGATCCGGCTTACGCTGCGGCTCTGCAATTGCGTGACAAGCTGTGTCTGCGCCTGAATGGTCTTGGCCACCACCATCAGACCGGTGGTGTCCTTGTCCAGGCGATGCACGATACCGGCGCGGGGCACATTGATGATGTCCGGCACGTGGTGCAGCAAGGCGTTGAGCAAGGTGCCATCAGCGTGACCGGCGGCAGGATGCACCACCAGACCCGCGGGTTTGTTGATCACCAGGATGTCGTCATCTTCATAGACGATGTCCAGCTCGATGTCTTGAGCGATCCATTCGCCCTGAGCTTCCTGCTCGGCAGTGAGTTCAAGAATGGCACCACCGTGAACAATGTCTCGCGGGCGGATAACCGCCCCATCCACAGTCAGGCGGCCGTCTTTGATCCAGGCGGAAAGGCGCGAGCGCGAGTGCTCAGCGAATAATTGTGCGGCGACTTGATCGAGGCGTTGGCCGCCCAATTCGGACGGCACCTCTGCGCGAAGTTCAATTTTATCGGACATGCTCAGACTAGGCGTCGGCACAGCCTTTGGTTTCGGCTGCGCGCTTGTGGTTAAATACGGCGTCTTTTGCCCCGAGGCTATTCAACGGGGCACTCATCATAACAGGACGGCCCCGCCCAAGACAGCGGCCGTCATAGGGACGCAAGCCGCCATGCAAGTGAAACACCTGCTGCTGATCGCCATCCTCGCATTGACCGCTGCTTGCTCATCGAAGGAAGTCGTAGACGAAAACCTGAGCGAGGTCGAGCTGTACCAGCAGGCTCAGCACGATCTGGACAACAATAGCTACACCGCCGCCACAGCCAAGCTGAAGGCGCTGGAGTCGCGTTATCCGTTCGGTCGCTACGCCGATCAGGCTCAACTCGAGCTCATCTACGCCAACTACAAGAACACCGAGCCTGAAGCTGCGAAGTCCGCCGCCGAGCGCTTCATTCGCCTGCACCCGCAGCACCCGAACGTGGATTACGCGTATTACCTCAAGGGTCTGACTTCTTTCGACCAGGACGTCGGCCTGTTGTCGCGCTTCCTGCCGTTGGACATGACCAAGCGTGACCCGGGTGCCGCTCGCGACTCCTACAACGAGTTCGCCCAGCTGACCAGCCGCTTCCCGAACAGCCGCTACTCGCCGGACGCCAAGCAGCGCATGATCTACCTGCGCAACCTGCTGGCGGCCTACGAGATTCACGTTGCCGACTACTACCTGACCCGTCAGGCCTATGTCGCTGCCGCGAACCGTGGTCGCTACGTGGTGGAAAACTTCCAGGAAACCCCTTCGGTCGGTGACGGCCTGGCGGTGATGACAGAGGCCTACCAGCGTCTGCACCTGGACGACCTGGCCGCCACCAGTCTCGAAACCCTGAAGCTCAACTACCCGAACCACCCAAGCCTGGTGGACGGTCAGTTCCAGCCTTCGGTGGCCGAAGCCGACAACCGTTCGTGGTTGAGCAAGGCCACCCTGGGCCTGATCGAATCCCGTCCACCGCTGCCGCCGGGCGAAACCCGCGCCAACCAGGACGTGCAGAAGCAATTCCAGGACGCCAAGGACGCGATTCCAAACGATCTCAAGCCTAAAGATGAAAATGGCGACGTGATCGAAGAAGAGGAACACGACTCCGAAGCCAATAACAGCGACCGCTCGTGGTTCAGCTACATGACCTTCGGCGTGTTTGACTGACACATCGGGTTGTACAAAAAGGAGCCTTTCGAGGCTCCTTTTTTATGGGCTCGATGATTACGCTGTGCGCTGGTCATGTCCTTGGCTAAACTGGCTCATCACTCGTCGAATAGCAGCTCATCATGCTTCGTTTACTGTTCTGGATCGCCCTGATTGCCGCTGCGGTATGGTTCTGGCGCAAGTTCAAGGGCCAGGCTTCCGTGCCCAAGTCCCCTGCCGAGCTGGAAGCGGCCCCCATGGTCCGCTGCGCCCATTGCGGCGTACACCTGCCACGCGACCGCGCGCTGAGCCTTCAACAACAGTGGTATTGCAGCCAGGCTCATCTTGAGCAAGGCCCGGGTTCCAGTGATCGCTGAGACCTCCAGTCCCGGCAGCAAACAGGCCCAGCGACTGCTGCGTCTCTATCACTTTTACCGTTTGAGCGTCGGCATCACCCTGGTGCTGTTGATCTCCAGCAACATGGACAACCAGCTGCTGACGTCCGCCAATGACGACCTGCTGCGCAGAGGCAGCTGGTTTTACCTGGTGCTGAATATCTTGCTGGTGGTGTTCCTCGAGAACACTCGACGCCCGGCGCAACTGTTCAGCCTGGCGCTGACCGACGTCCTGCTGCTGTGCGGCTTGTTCTACGCCGCCGGCGGTGTGGCCAGCGCCATCGGCAACTTGCTGATCGTATCCGTAGCCATCAGTAACACCTTGTTGCGAGGGCGCATCGGCCTGCTGATTGCCGCCGTTGGCGCGCTGGGTATCGTCGGGCTGAGCTTCCTCCTGAGTCTCAGCCATCCCGCCACCCCCAACGATTACCTGCAAGTCGGCACGCTCGGCGCCCTGTGTTTTGCTGCGGCATTGCTGGTGCAAGGGCTGACCCGACGCCTGGAGGTCAGCGAAACCCTCGCCGAACAACGGGCCAGCGAAGTCGTCGGCCTCGAAGCCCTCAACGCACTGATCCTGCAACGCATGCGTACCGGCATCCTGGTACTCGACGACAAACGGCGGGTTCAACTGGCCAACCACAGCGCCTTGAACCTGTTAGGCAGGGACAATCTTGCAGGCCAACTGATAGATGACTACCTACCCAGCCTGGTCGAACGCCTGCAACTGTGGCTCAACAATCCGACGCTGCGCCCCCAGAGCCTGAAAGTCGCCAGTAGTGGTCTGGAGCTGCAACCGAGCTTCATTGCCCTGGACCAAAGCCCACACCACCAGACCCTGGTCTTTCTCGAAGACCTCGCGCAAATCGCCCAACAGGCCCAGCAATTGAAGCTCGCCGCACTCGGTCGCCTGACCGCCGGTATCGCCCATGAAATCCGCAATCCACTGGGCGCCATTAGTCATGCCGCGCAGCTATTGCAAGAATCAGAGGAACTGAACCCAGCGGATCGACGTCTGACACAGATTATTCAAGACCACTCTCAGCGAATGAATCGGGTAATCGAAAACGTCCTGCAACTGTCCCGCCGCCAGCAAACCGTAGCGCAACGGCTTGATCTGAAGCCGTGGCTGGAGCAGTACGTCAACGAAAACCGCGAGGGGGCGACCGAGCATCAGCAGATTCATCTGCGCATCGGCTCAGGGGACTTCAAAACCCTGATGGACCCAGACCAACTGACCCAGATTCTCGACAATCTGTTGCGCAACGCCTGGCGCCATAGCGCCTTGAATCACGACCTGGCACAGGTCTGGCTGGAGTTGTTCGTCGACCCGGACAGCCAGCTGTCGGTCCTCGAGATCCTGGACGATGGCCCCGGCGTGGCACCGGAGCATCACGTGCACTTGTTCGAACCGTTCTTCACCACGAGCCCCCAAGGCACCGGCCTGGGGCTTTATCTGTCCCGTGAGCTGTGCGAATGCAACCAGGCCCGCCTAGACTTCAAACCACGCCAAGGCGGCGGCTGCTTTCGCATCACCTTTGCTCACGGACGGAAACAAAGTTGAACATGAGCCCACGGCAAAAAGTCCTGATCGTCGACGACGAACCGGATATCCGCGAACTCCTGGAAATCACCCTGGGACGGATGAAACTCGACACCTTCAGTGCCCGCAACCTCGGCGAAGCCCAGGCCCTGCTCTCACGAGAGACGTTCGACTTATGCCTCACCGACATGCGCTTGCCGGACGGCACCGGCCTTGAGCTGGTGCAACACATCCAGCAACGCCACCCCCAAGTACCGGTGGCAATGATCACCGCCTATGGCAGCCTGGAAACGGCCATCAACGCCCTCAAGGCCGGCGCCTTCGACTTCCTGACCAAACCGGTGGACCTCACTCGCCTGCGGGAACTGGTCAGTAGCGCACTTCGGTTGCCTGCGCCCGGCGGCACCGGCATCGCCATCAATCGCCGGCTGCTGGGTGATTCACCGCCCATGCGCGCCTTGCGCAAACACATCGACAAACTGGCCCGCAGCCAGGCGCCGGTGTACATCAGCGGCGAATCCGGCAGCGGCAAGGAATTGGTCGCGCGACTGATCCATGAACAAGGCCCCCGCGCAAATCAACCGTTTATCCCGGTCAATTGCGGGGCGATTCCGTCGGAATTGATGGAGAGCGAATTTTTCGGGCATCGCAAAGGCAGCTTCAGCGGCGCCTTCGAAGACAAACCCGGCCTGTTCCAGGCGGCCCATGGCGGCACCTTGTTCCTCGACGAAGTGGCTGATTTGCCGCTGGCGATGCAGGTCAAACTACTACGGGCAATACAGGAAAAAGCCGTTCGCGGTGTCGGCGAGCAACAGGAAACCGTGGTTGATGTGCGCATCCTTTGCGCCACCCACAAAGACCTCGACGCCGAAGTCGCCGCCGAACGCTTTCGCCAGGATTTGTACTACCGGTTGAACGTGATCGAACTACGGGTGCCGCCCTTGCGTGAACGCCGTGACGACATCGAATCCCTCGCCAGCCATGTGCTCAAACGCCTGGCGATCAGCACTGGCCAACCCGCCGCGAAGCTCCACCCCCAAGCCCTCGACGCGCTGAAAAGCTATCGATTCCCCGGTAACGTGCGGGAACTGGAGAACGTGCTCGAACGGGCGCACACATTGTGCGAAAACAAACAAATTGAAACCAGCGACCTGCGACTGGCCGAAGGCAACTGCAACCCGGAAGGCGGTGTGCCGGACCTGACGCAGATCGACAATCTGGAAGACTACCTGGAAAACGTCGAACGCAACCTTATCCTCCAGGCCCTGGAAGAAACCCGCTGGAACCGCACGGCGGCGGCTCAGCGGTTGAATCTTTCATTCCGGTCGATGCGCTACAGGCTCAAGAAACTGGGACTCGATTGAGTCTCAGATCCGTCCAGTCGGTGCATATGGCGCCGGATCAATGATCGGCTCACGCCCCAGCATCACATCCGCAAACAACTGGCACGACGCAGGCGCCAGCACCAAGCCATTACGGTAATGCCCGCAATTGAGCCAAAGCCCTTCGAACCCTGGCACCCGACCGATGTAGGGAATACCTTCCGGCGAGCCCGGTCGCAACCCGGCCCAGTGCCCGACAACCTCGGCATCCGCCAGTGCAGGAATCAACTCCACCGCCGACGCCTTCAGGCTCTCGAGGGCAGATTCGGTCGGCGTCTTGTCGAAGCCTTCATGCTCCAGCGTACTGCCGATCAGAATGTGCCCGTCGCGCCGAGGAATCGCATAACGCCCCTTGGCCAGAACCATGCTCGGCAGGAAATCCGCTGCGCATTTGTAGAGAATCATCTGCCCTTTCACCGGCTCGACCGGCAGCTCCAGATCCAGGCTCTTGAGTAAATCACCGCTCCAGGCACCCGCAGTCAGCACTACCTGATCGCCATGAATCGCTCCCGCCGAAGTCTGCACCCCGACCACCGTGGCGCCTTCACGGATAAACCCGCTGACTTCACACTGCTCATGAATCGTGACGTTCGGCAGCGCCAGCAACGCAGCCTTTAGGGACTTCACCAGCCGCGGATTACGCACATTGGCCACATCGGCCATGTAGATCGCCCGGGAAAAACCGCACCCCAACACAGGCACCGCGTCGTGAGCCGCCGAGATATCCACAGCCCGCAACGGACGGTTTTCCCGCTCCGCCCAGGCCAGCGCCTCGGCCTCATCATCCAGGTCCAGCCAGTACAACCCGGTGGTATGCACCTCGGGATCGACACCGGTGGCCGCAAACAATCGCTCACCCAACTGTGGATAAAAATCCTGGGACCAGTGCGCCAACGCGGTGACCGCCGGGCTGTAGCGCCACGGGTAGAGCGGCGAGACGATGCCGCCGCCGGCCCAGGACGACTCCTGACCGACGTTCGAGCGATCCAGCAGCACAACGCTTTGCACTTCGGACGCGAGATTGAACGCTGTCAGCAGGCCAATCACGCCGCCGCCGACAATCACCACTTGCTGTTGCCTGGTCATGTTCTAATCCAACCGTTAAATAGACAGAGGGCACAAAAGGCACCCGAAAAGGAACTCAGCGGCCCCAGCAATCCTTGGACGTGGCCGTCGCATTGACCACGCTTCTGACGCCAGTGTTGGTGATAGTGAAATCACCGCACTTGTCAGCTGCCATGGCCTTGCCGGGCTTGCGCACCGCCGTCAGCAGGAAGGTCTGATCGGTCAGGGTCGGGGTAATGGTGTAGAAGTCGTTATTGGCGTTCAGGATGGCATTGGAGTAGACATTATTCTTCGAATAGTAGCGTTCAAGGATCTGCGCTTGTTCGGAGAGCAGGCCGGCGACTTCAGTGCGGCGGCCCTTATTCACATACTCGGTGAGGCTCGGGTAGCCAATGGTGATGACGATCCCGATGATCGCAATCACGATCATGATTTCGATCAGGGTAAAACCTCGGTTGGATCTGCGCATGCCTCAACTCTCACTTACTGAATTTGTCGCCACATGATGCGACGGCTGCCGCCGCTGCCGGGCTTTTCCACCAGGGAGCTGATGCCACCGCTGGAGTCGTTCACAATCTTGCGGGCCGCATTGTTGACGATCGCGTTCAGCGTCGGAATACCACCGGTGAAAATCACCCCGCTGGAAATCGAATCCTTGATGTCGACCAGGCCGTCGCCATTGCTGTCGAGCACCGCGTAATTGAGCATCTTACCGCTGAATGCATCCAGCTCGACCAGTTTGCCGGTACCGAAACTGGCGCATGGGTCGGTGGTGTCCACGCTGGCCGTGGTGAATACGATCCGGCCGGCCACCAGACTGGCCTGATTGATCACCCGCTCACCGGTTAGTACGTTGTTGTACACCAGCGGCAGGTACCAGCCTTTTTCCGCCGGATAGGTCACGTCGTTCTGGCTGGTGGTGATGAATTGCCCATTGCTACCGGAGAACACGCCGGTCACCGACTGCGCCTGCAAACTGGACGTTGTGATTTGCCCGGAGCCACCTTCCGCATCCCACACGGCATAGAACGCCTGAAGATCTTTATTGGTCTTGTCGGCCGTCTCGTTGAATTTACCGGTGCCGAAAAACACTTCCTTCCCTCCCAACGAATTGTCCGCCAGCAATGGCTGTGCGGTGATCGGCTGGGTGACGCCACCTGCGGTGGTAAACAGCGGTTTGCGGGAAAACGCCAGATCCCATGACTCCGGGGCGGTGGCGCTCAAATCAAACTTCCACAGCCGCCCCTTCAAATCGCCGCCATAAGCGGCCTGCACCACATTCTGTGAGTTGACCCGAAGTTTTACCGACGACAGGCCGTTGGTCGTCTCGGCGCCGTCGACCACTATCTTCTTGATCAGCGTGCCGTCGCGAATGTCGACCACGTACAACGCTGCCACCCCGGAGTTGCTGCCATAACCGTTGGAGATGAATGCCGCCCATCGACCGTCGGCCAAGCGTGCCACTTCCGGTCGTGCATAGGCATAACCCAGATCATTGAAAACGTTCGCCGTGTTTGCTGTGGCCGGTGCGCTGATCTCCCACAACGCCTTGGTTACGTTACCGGCCGATGCGTCGAACAGTTGGAGCGCATAGAAGGTTCGCCCTCCTGCCCCCGTCCCGCCCAACGCGAGGGTTTTCCAGGCACTGTTGAGCTGGGCATCGAACACACCCACCTGACCGTCCACCAGAAACTTGTGGCTCACCCCGTTTATGTAAGTGGGGTCAGCGATGTACCGCAGTGACGGCAACACGCTGGACGGCATGAAAGCGTAACGCCGCGTGCCATTGGACACGTTGATGACGTTTACAAAGCCGTCGTTGGCGTTCACCACGAGGCTGGCGTTCATGCTTGCCGCTTTGGTTGCCAGATAAGTGCTGTAAGTGGTGTCGCCGGACAGATCGGACGCGGTTTTATCCGTGGGCGATGCCAGGGCCAACGGCGAATTGATGATGTCGCCGAGCAGCACACTGCGCACTTTCAGGCCGGCCTTGTTGGTGCCCTTGCTCCACTCCACCAGATCGCTGCCGGTGATGCCGGTGGGCAAACTCTGGTTGAGGGAAGTTTGCTGGGCAGGTGAAAAACTGGCGTAGGCCAGCGTCACGGCCGCATTGGTCAGGGTGTTCCAGGATTGATAGGTCGGTGCCGTGGCACCGGGCACGATGGTGGTATCGGTTGTCCACAACACCGAAGCGGTGTTGACCGTGCCAGTGGAGGTAAACCCGTAGGACTTGATCGTGCCGCGCCAATCCTTGGGATCGTAACTGGTCTGAAAGTAACTCGTACCGCTGGCCAGAGTGGTCCCGCTGGCGACGCCACTGCCGCCGGAGCCGGCCTTGGAGGTGATGTCGCTCAGCGCCGACGACAGTGCGCTGTTGAGGCCTGTACTGTCGGTAGCCTGGTAATACTTGCCCTGCCCGTAAGTCGCCGCGTCCGACAACATCGGGTTCGCAGTGGCGAAACCGACGGTGTAAGTGTTCATGTTCTGCTTTGGAAAATCCGCTGCGTCCCAGTTTTTGTTCGCGGAATCGGTGCCGGTCGTGCGCATGTCGATGTCGAAGGCGAACTTGGCGATGTCATCCAGGTAAAGCGTATCGCCCTCATCGTCGCCGCCGGGACCATCGTTGTTTACACCGTCCCAATTGGGCAGTCGTGTACCGCCCAAGGGATCAGTGGTCGGGAAGGTCCTGTCAAAGGTGGGCAAGCCGTCAGTAATCACCACACCATAGTTTTTCTGGCAACGGTACTGGATCGGACTGGTGTAGGTCGCAGGCGTCGAGTTGTAGAACGGCGCCATGCCGCGCATGTAGCGGGTGACTTCGTAATAGGCTTCTGCCAATGGGGTATTGGCGACTGCATTCAAGCCGTTGATCGACGAAACAAGGTTATTAAAGTTGCTCTCCACCGACAGGTCGCTAATGGAACGGGCGATGTAGCCACCATTGCCAGAGTTGTAGATGGTGGCTGGGTTGAACGTCGCCAGGCCTATGTGCAGCCCACGGTTAGTGGTCACCAGATCAGTGGAGACTTTGCGCGCAACGTTCATCCGGTAATCGGTGGGGATTGAGCCAGTGGTGAAATCCTTGGTCGAACTGTTCGCCAGACTGATCAGGTAAGACAGGTAGTTGGCCGAGTAACGGGTGTTCTCGCCGCCCACCGGATCGGGCAGTTTCAGGCAAAACGAATTCGCCCCCTGAGAGCCTTTAAAAAAACCAACATAACCTGACGCACAGCCACCGCGATTGAGGCTGGACAGAAAAATATTGGTGTCGGTCATGTCGAGATTTTGCCCTTCCTTGCAGGAGCCATCTGAACTGCAGATGGTCACCTGAGGGCGATTTGTGACCGTCGGATCGAAACCCGCCGCCCAGACGATGCTGTTCATGCTGCCCGAATCGTCAATCAACAGCATCACGTTAGGCGCGACAGCCGCGGCGCTCAACAGCGGAGAATCCGACGGTGTGAAGGCATACGCTGGCGCTGAGAGATAAAACCCCAATAGCACGCCGCAAACCAGGCGCCACAGCTGTTTAGTACTTCGCATAAATACTCTCCACCACACTGCGCGAGTTGCCCGCGATGCCGACTGCGGTCACCCGGTACAGCGTTGTCGAGGTGTTGCTTGGCACATTCACGGCGGTCAGGGTGGTGCCGATGTTCTGCACCCCGTAAAAACCGCTGCCGGAGGCGATCCAGGTCACCCCCGAGGTGGAGTTGAAGCCGGCACCGGTGATTGTCGACGACTCGGCCGGTGGCGCGCATTGGGTGGTGCCGCTGCAGACCGGCAACGAATAGGTCTCCAGTTGCACTGCGCTTTCACCTACGCGCAACGCCGACTCGGCGCCCTGGAACGACTGATTGCGCAAGGTCACGCTGGCCGCCATTTTTTCCTGCAGCGTGGCGTTTTGCATCGATGAAAGGCCGATCAGTGTCAACAACAGAAGAAACACCAGGCTGACCAACAGCGCCATGCCACGCTGGGCGTGAGGGGTCACGGGAGCAATACTCATCGGCCCGCCCCTCATTGCAAGCGGTTGCGCAGAGCGGCAACCACGTTGAAGGTTTGATTGCGCACCCGGTTGTTCGGGTCGGTGAGGGTCAATGTCAGGCGAACACTACGAATGCGCGCCGGATCAGACGGGTTGCTGCTGTAACTGGAGGCGGCCACATCCGTAGCGGAACTGGCGAGGCCGAAGCTCACGTTGAAGGCACTGACGTTGTTCACCAGCACCGCCTGAGCCGGCGTGCCGGGACCGACACCCATCAGCAGTTGATTGTTGCTGAAGCTGTAGATCAGGCGGCGGATCGGAAACGCCAGCTCGCCCGACGCCGGAACCCGGACGCCGGTGTAGGCCGTTGCGGTGTTCCGACAATCGGAAACCACCGTCCAGGTCGGCACCCCGCCACTGCCGCCGACATCCGCAGTCACCAGGGTCAGTTTGAGGTTGGCGTTGTCCCAACTGATGGGTGTTGTCTGAAAGGCATTGAAGTCACCCGCCGAGCTTGAATCAGTGACCGTCCCCAGACATCCGAACATGCCGACCATGCGAATTTCCTGAATTAGTTTGCTCAGCACGAAACGCGCATCTTCCTGCATGGCGGCAGCGGCGTTCTGGCTGACATAGGTGTTCTTGGCCGCGATGAAAATCTGCGCCACGCCCAGGACCACGACCAAACTCAGCGCCAGGGCGATCAGTAACTCGATCAGGCCGAAACCTCTATTGGACCGGTTCATGGCGTCGGCACCGGATCGACGGTGGCGCGACTGGTCAAGACGAAACTGCGCCGTGAATCGGCGATGTTCGCAGCCCGAGAGTCATCCCAGGTGATGGTGATGGTGTACACCTGCTTATTGAGCGTAACGCTGCCGGTGGCGGTGGCGCCGCCGAAATTGACAATGTTGGTGGTGAAGTCGTAGAGGTCCTGATCCCGGGCGACGCTCAGGTTGCCTGAGGTCGGTGGCGTGACGGTGTAGTCGGCACCGGAGTTGGCGCGAATGCGGTCCATCATGTCGTAGGCGATAAAACTGGCCTGGCTGGTCATCCGCGAACTGTCGGTGTATTTGAGCGCATTGAGCTGAATCGCCGCAGCCCCTAACAGCCCCACGCTCAGAATCAACAACGCAACCAAAACTTCGATCAGCGTCATGCCCTCCTGTGCACGCTTGCTCCATCCCCTCATCCGCAGTTTCCACCCAATAGAATTCGTCCGTTCAAACACACATTCAGCGTCCTGCTTTGCGCCCCCAATACATAGCTGATCACTACCGCCGTGGACGGTGCCGATAACCCGCCCAGGTTGTTGAAATCAATGGCGGTCACTCCTAAGGTTAGCGTCAGAGTCGCCCCGCTGCTCATCGCTGGAACAACCCGCAATACATTGGCCAATTTGCCAGTACCGTCATAAACCGAGAGCTCTCCGGTCCAGACCCCGCCCTCCGTCGTCGGGCGAAGCCGGGTGGTGATGCCCCGGTTGATCGCCTCAAGTCGGGCGAAATTCAGACCGCGTTGCAGATCGCCAATTTCGGTGTCGGCCTTGGTGATTTGCACCGAACGGGTAAACGCCGGTACGGCCAGCGTGATCAGGATCAGAAACACCGCGAGCGCGATCAGCAGCTCGATCAGCGTGAAACCTTTTGTACGATGATCCATCGGTGCGCTCCGTTGCCGTCGGCTATACCTGCTTCTACACGCTAGAGCATTCGACCGGCAGGTGTTCGATTGTTTTGCCATTACTCGCGCAGGGATCGCGCGGGCCGCAGCACTCCAGGGAGGGAGATGACATGCATCAGCGAGGTTTCAGCCTGATCGAACTGCTTATGGGACTGACAATTGTCGGGATTGTTCTGCTGTTGGTCAGTCCGGCGTTTGCAGCACTGACTGAATCGAACCATCGCGAGCAGGTGGCAGAGTCGCTTATCAGCGGTATACGCAACGCCAGAACCGTTGCCATCACACGCAACCAGAGTGTCGTGATTCATGCCATCAACGGCGACTGGAGCCAGGGCTGGCGGATCATTCTGGATATCAGTGGTAAAGGGGCGGAGGACAACAGCAATCCGCTGCTGGTTGAGCGCGCGAGTGGCACTCAGGTGCCGATTGTCGGCAATTGGCCGGTCAGGCGATACATACGTTTCAACAGTATTGGCGAGCCACAAATGCCCGGACGGGCCTTTCAAGCAGGGACACTGCACATTTGCGCAGCCCGCGAACCGGTCACTCAACTCCAGGTGGTGCTGGCCGCGACCGGCCGCGTCAGCCTGCGCAGCCATAAGGCTGAGCAGGCGCTGTGCCCAGGGGGCAAAAGCCTTAAAGCAGGGAGCGGACGCGCAACTCTTTAGGCATTGAGAAGGTGATGTTCTCCTCGCGACCGGCCAATTCATCGGCGCCGGTAGCGCCCCACGCCTGCAACTGCTGGATCACGCCCCGCACCAGCACTTCCGGGGCGGAGGCGCCAGCAGTGATGCCGATTCGCTCGACACCGTCGAACCAGCTCTTTTGCAGGTCTTCGGCACCGTCGATCAGGTAGGCCGGGGTGGCCATGCGCTCGGCCAGTTCACGCAAGCGATTGGAGTTGGAGCTGTTCGGGCTGCCGACCACCAAGACCACGTCGCATTCGTCGGCCAGTTGCTTGACCGCGTCCTGACGGTTTTGCGTGGCGTAGCAGATGTCGTCCTTGCGCGGGCCACCGATCGCCGGGAAGCGTGTACGCAGGGCGTCGATGACGCGGCTGGTATCGTCCATGGACAGGGTGGTCTGGGTCACGAACGCCAGTTTTTCAGGATTGTTCACCTGCAAGGCGGCGACGTCTTTTTCGTCTTCGACCAGATAGATCGCGCCACCATTGCTGCCATCGTACTGGCCCATGGTGCCTTCGACTTCCGGGTGACCGGCGTGGCCGATGAGGATGCATTCACGGCCGTCGCGGCTGTAACGTGCCACTTCGATGTGTACCTTGGTTACCAGCGGGCAAGTGGCGTCGAACACCTTCAGGCCACGACCCGCGGCTTCGGTGCGCACGGCCTGGGAAACACCGTGGGCACTGAAGATCACGATGACGTCGTCCGGCACCTGATCCAGCTCTTCGACGAAGATCGCCCCGCGAGCACGCAGGTCTTCGACGACGAATTTGTTGTGGACCACTTCGTGGCGCACGTAGATCGGCGGCCCGAAGACTTCCAGGGCGCGGTTGACGATTTCGATCGCCCGGTCCACACCGGCGCAGAAGCCACGGGGGTTGGCGAGTTTGATTTGCATGCTGTGCCTCGTGTCTTGCGCGCAGAAAGAATGCTGACCCCGCCCGACCAGAGTCGGGCGAAGGTTTTACAGTGCTATGACGTTGATGATCTCGACGTCAAAGGTCAATGTCTTGCCGGCCAACGGGTGGTTGAAGTCGATGGTCACTTGCTCATCATCGAATTCTTTCACCACACCAGGCAGCTCAGTATTGGCCGCATCGTTAAAGATCACCAGCAACCCAGGCGACAGCTCCATATCCTTGAACTGCGTGCGCGGGATGATCTGTACGTTCTGCGGGTTGGGTTGGCCAAAAGCGTTTTCCGGCTGAATCGTCAGCGTACGCTTGTCGCCAGCCTTGAAGCCGAACAGCGCAGCTTCGAACCCTGGCAACAGGTTGCCGTCACCGACCTTGAAGGTCGCCGGGGCTTTGTCGAAGGTGCTGTCGACTGTGTCGCCATTCTCCAGGCGCAGTGCAAAGTGCAAAGTGACTTCCGTGTTCTGGCGGATGCGTTGCTCAGCCAATACCTGTTCAGTCATGAACGGCTTCTCCGGTTTTCTTACTTTTGAACATATCCAGCGCAAGCATTACGGCACCGACAGTGATTGCACTGTCGGCAAAGTTGAACGCCGGGAAATACCAGCGGTTCTGCCAATGCACCAGAATGAAATCGATCACATGGCCCAGGGCAATGCGGTCATACAGATTGCCCAGCGCGCCGCCCAGTACCAGCGCCAAAGCGACGGCCAGCCAGGTTTCATTGCGCCCAAGACGTTTGAGCCATACCACCAGCACCGCACTGACCACGACCGCGATCAGGGCAAACAGCCAGCGCTGCCAGCCGGAGCTGTCGGCCAGGAAGCTGAACGCCGCGCCCGTGTTGTAGGCCAGGGTCCAGCTGAACAAATCGGGGATCACCACGATTTGCTGGTACATCTCGAGCTTGCCTTCGAAGTAGAACTTGCTGGCCTGGTCGATGACCAGGACCAGCAAACTCAACCAGAGCCAGCTCAGCCGTCCGAAACGGCCAGCCGCATTAGGCATAGTGACGAACCTCGCCAGCGCCACTGATGTTATCGACGCAACGACCGCAGATTTCCGGATGCTCCGGGTTCACGCCGACGTCTTCACGGCAGTGCCAGCAACGGGCGCACTTGGCGTGGCTCGACTTGACCACTTGCAGTTTCAAACCGCCGACTTCGGTGACCACGGCATCGCCCGGCGCCTGCACGAACGGTGCAACGGTCGCGGTCGAGGTGATCAGTACGAAGCGCAGTTCGTTGCTCAGCTTGGCCAGGTCGGCGCTCAGCGCCTCTTCGGCGAACAGCGTCACTTCGGCTTGCAGGTTGCCACCGACGGCCTTGGCCGCGCGCTGGATTTCCATTTCCTTGTTGACCGCGACCTTCACTTCCATGATCCGCTCCCAGTAGGCGCGGCCCAGTTCGACGTCTGCCGGCAGTTCGGTCAGGCCTTCGTACCAGGTGTTGAGCATTACCGATTCGTTACGCTCGCCCGGCAGGTATTCCCACAGTTCGTCGGCGGTGAATGCCAGGATCGGCGCGATCCAGCGCACCAGCGCTTCGGAGATATGGTACAGCGCGGTTTGCGCCGAGCGGCGGGCCTTGCTGTTGGCACCAGTGGTGTACTGACGGTCCTTGATGATGTCGAGGTAGAAACCGCCCAGCTCCTGCACGCAGAAGTTGTGGATCTTGGAGTAGACGTTCCAGAAGCGGTATTCACCGTAGTGCTCTTGCAGCTCGCGTTGCAGCAGCAGGGTGCGGTCCACGGCCCAACGGTCCAGCGCCAGCATTTCTTCGGCCGGCAGGATGTCGGTGGCCGGGTTGAAGCCGGTCAGGTTGGAGAGCAGGAAGCGTGCGGTATTACGGATACGCCGATAAGCGTCCGCACTGCGCTGCAGGATCTGCTCGGAAACCGCCATTTCACCCGAGTAATCGGTGGAAGCAACCCACAGACGCATGATGTCGGCGCCCAGGGTGTCGTTGACCTTTTGCGGCGCGATCACGTTGCCCAGGGATTTGGACATCTTGCGGCCGGACTCATCGACGGTGAAGCCGTGAGTCAGCAGCTCGCGGTATGGCGCGTGGTCGTCGATGGCGCAACCGGTCAGCAACGACGAGTGGAACCAGCCACGGTGTTGGTCCGAACCTTCCAGGTACAGGTCGGCACGTGGACCGGTCTCGTGACCCACCGGGTGCGAACCGCGCAGAACGTGCCAGTGCGTGGTGCCCGAGTCGAACCAGACATCGAGGGTGTCGCTGATCTTGTCGTATTGCGGCGCTTCGTCACCGAGCAACTCGGCCGCGTCCATCTTGAACCAGGCCTCGATGCCTTCGACTTCGACGCGCTTGGCGACTTCTTCCATCAATTCAGCGGTACGTGGGTGCAGCTCGCCGCTTTCCTTGTTCAGGAAGAACGGGATCGGCACGCCCCAGTTGCGCTGACGGGAGATGCACCAGTCCGGACGGTTGGCGATCATCGAGTGCAGGCGCGCCTGGCCCCAGGCCGGGACGAACTTGGTGTCTTCGATGGCTTTGATCGCCCGCTTGCGCAGGGTGTCGCCGGTCACAGGTTCTTTGTCCATGCCGATGAACCACTGCGCGGTGGCGCGGTAGATCAGCGGGGTCTTGTGACGCCAGCAGTGCATGTAGCTGTGTTCGATGATGCTGGTGTGCAGCAGCGCACCGACTTCAGTCAACTTGTCGACGATGGCCGGGTTGGCCTTCCAGATGAACTGGCCGCCGAAGAACTCCAGCGACGTTGCGTAAACGCCGTTGCTCTGTACCGGGTTGAGGATGTCGTCGTTGACCATGCCGTACTTCTTGCAGGTCACAAAGTCGTCTACGCCATAGGCTGGCGAGGAGTGAACCACACCGGTGCCAGCGCCCAGCTCAACGTATTCGGCCAGGTAAACCGGCGACAAACGGTCGTAGAACGGGTGGCGGAAGTTGATCAGTTCCAGCTCTTTACCGGTGGTGGTCGCGATAACCGAGCCTTCCAGGCTGTAACGGGCCAGGCACGACTCGACCAGCTCTTCAGCCAGAACCAGCAGTTTGTCGCCGACGTCGACCAGGGCGTAGTTGAATTCCGGGTGAACGTTCAACGCCTGGTTGGCCGGGATGGTCCACGGGGTGGTGGTCCAGATCACGATCGAAGCGGGTTTGCCCAGCGATGGCAGACCGAAAGCGGCAGCCAGCTTGGCTTCGTCGGCAATCGGGAACGCCACGTCGATGGTCGAGGACTTTTTGTTCTCGTACTCGACTTCCGCTTCAGCCAGGGCCGAACCGCAGTCGAAGCACCAGTTCACAGGCTTCAGGCCCTTGAACACGAAACCGCCCTTGACGATTTCTGCCAGGGCGCGGATTTCGCCGGCCTCGTTTTTGAAGTCCATGGTCTTGTACGGGTTGGCGAAATCGCCCAACACGCCCAGACGGATGAATTCGGACTTCTGGCCTTCGATCTGCTCGGTGGCGTAGGCACGGCACAGTTCGCGGGTCTTGTCCGCGCCCAGGTTTTTACCGTGGGTCACTTCGACTTTGTGCTCGATCGGCAGACCGTGGCAGTCCCAGCCCGGAACATAAGGCGCGTCGAAACCCGACAGGGTTTTCGAGCGGATGATCATGTCCTTGAGAATCTTGTTCAGCGCATGACCGATGTGAATCGTGCCGTTGGCGTACGGAGGACCGTCGTGAAGTACGAACTTCGGACGATCCTTGCCAATCTCGCGCAACTTACCGTACAGGCCAATGCTGTCCCAGCGCTGCAGAATCTGCGGTTCGCGCTGAGGCAGGCCGGCCTTCATTGGGAAGGCGGTGTCCGGAAGGTTTAGCGTGGCTTTATAGTCGGTCATTTAAGGCTCTTCATTAGCGATTGGCGCTAGGTGCGACAGGGCACGGGCGGCGGCAACATCCGCATTGATCGCCGTCTTAAGCGCCTCCAGAGAGGCGAAACGCTGCTCTTCACGCAGCTTGTGGTGGAAAACCACCGTCAAACGCCGGTCATACAGATCGCCGGCAAAATCTAAAAGATGCACTTCGAGGTGGGCTTTGCCATCACCTTGAACGGTTGGCCGCACGCCAATGTTGGCGACGCCCGGCCAGGTCTTGCCGTCGATGTCGACGTTGACCAGGTAAACCCCGGTCAGCGGCACGCGGCGACGCTTGAGTTGTATGTTGGCCGTGGGCGTACCCAACTGGCGCGCCAGCTTCTGGCCATGCAGGACCCGCCCGGCAATCCGGAAGGGACGACCGAGCAATCGCTCGGCCAGGGCAAAATCGGCAGCGGCCAGGGCATTGCGGACCTGGGTGCTGCTGACGCGAATACCGTCCAGCTCGACGGTTTGCGCCGCTTCGACGGTAAACCCTTGCAGGACGCCAGCCTGTTGCAGGAAATCGAAATCCCCTACCCGGTCGCAGCCGAAACGGAAATCGTCACCGACCTCAAGATGTTGTACACCGAGGCCGTCCACCAGAATGGTGTCGACGAATTCGGCGGCGCTGAGCTTGCTCAAGCGCTGGTTGAAGGCCAGGCACAGGACCCGGTCGACACCTTCCTCGGCCAGCAGCTGCAGTTTGTCCCGCAGCCGGGCCAGACGGGCCGGCGCCGTGTCCGGGGCGAAAAACTCCCGCGGCTGCGGCTCAAAAATCACCACGCAGCTGGGCACGCCCAACTCGAGCGCACGCTCACGGAGCCTCGCCAGGATAGCCTGGTGGCCACGGTGAACACCGTCAAAGTTGCCAATAGTGGCGACACAGCCCCGATGCTGGGGGCGCAAGTTGTGGAGGCCTCGAACCAGCTGCATAACGCGCTTCTTGCTCATAAAGTGGTCGATTATAACCACACCCGGCGGCCGACGACAGGCAACACCGTAACCCAAAGTGATCGAGCCGACAAAACCGTCGATTCGCCCGTGTTTATCGAGGTCGTGACCTCAGCTCAGCGCTTTGCGATTGAAGTCGCGCAAACGGAAGCCCATCAACAGCAACATGCCGAAATAAGCCACCACACCGGCAACGACCAATGCGCCCAGACGCAGGAACCGCTCCAGCATATGCCCCTGATCCCAGGCTGGCATGAAATGCATTCCGATCAGTAACACAGCAGACATCACCAACACTGCAATCACTAGCTTGAAGCCGAACTTCGCCCAACCCGGTTGCGGCTCATACATCTGCTGCTTGCGCAGCTGATAGAACAGCAGGCTGGCGTTAATGCACGCGCCGATGCTGATGGCCAGCGCCAGGCCGGCGTGGGCCAGCGGGCCGATCAACACCAGGTTGAACAACTGGGTGACGATCAGGGTAAAAATCGCGATTTTTACCGGAGTGCGAATGTTTTGTTGCGCATAAAAGCCCGGAGCCAGCACTTTGATCACGATAATCCCGAGCAACCCGACCGAATAAGCAATCAGTGCCCGCTGGGTCATGGAGGCGTCAAACGCGCTGAACTGACCGTACTGGAACAAAGAAACCGTCAGCGGCTCGGCGAGAATCCCCAGTGCCAGGGAGCACGGCAACACCAGCATGAAGCACAGGCGCAGCCCCCAATCGAGGATCCGCGAGTATTCCTGGCGATCCTTGCTGGCGTAGGTCTTGGCCAGGGTCGGCAGGAGAATCGTGCCCAGCGCCACGCCCAGAACACCGGACGGCAACTCCATCAAACGGTCGGCGTAGTACATCCAGGACACGGAACCGGCGACCAGGAACGAGGCGAAAATGGTGTTGATGATCAGCGAAATCTGGCTCACAGAAACGCCGAGAATCGCCGGCAGCATTTGTTTCATGACCCGCCAGACGCCACTGTCACGCAGGTTCAGGCGTGGCAACACCAGCAGGCCGATCTTTTTCAGGTGCGGCAGCTGATAGAGCAATTGCGCCAGCCCTCCCGCCAGTACTGCCCAGCCCAGTGCCATGACCGGCGGATCAAAGTAAGGCGTCAGGAACACCGAAAAGATGATCATGCTGACGTTAAGCAGGGTCGGCACAAAGGCCGGCACCGAGAAACGGTTATAGGTATTGAGGATCGCCCCGGCCAATGAAGACAGGGAGATCAGCAATATATAAGGGAAAGTCACGCGCAACAGGCTGGTCGTCAGCTCGAATTTTTCCGGCGTGTCGGTGAAGCCCGGCGCGGTCACCCAGATGACCCACGGCGCAGCGATCATGCCCAACGCGGTGACCAACGCCAGTACCAGCGTCAGCAGGCCCGAGACGTAGGCAATGAAGGTTCGCGTCGCCTCCTCGCCCTTCTGGCTTTTATATTCAGCAAGAATCGGCACGAATGCCTGGGAAAATGCCCCCTCGGCGAAGATCCGTCGCAGCAGATTGGGCAATTTGAAGGCGATAAAGAAGGCGTCAGTCGCCATCCCGGCGCCAAATGTGCGCGCAATGAGAGTGTCACGAACGAACCCCAGAATCCGGGAAAGCATCGTGATAGAGCTGACGGCGGCCAACGATTTGAGCAGATTCATTGAAAGAGTTTGTGCCTGTCGATAAACAGCAGGCGAACAAAGCGCCTACTTATGCGATACTCCGCGCCGCAGCAGCACAGAGCCAAAGCTCGCGAGTTTACAGGTCAAGCGCCGGAAATAAATATCCCGCCTCTTTATACCTACCACTTAGCGGAACGTCTCAACCGCCCTTGACAAGACATCAACTCATCGGCATGATTCGCGGCCTATTTTGTTTGCTATTTCCTAAAAAGTCTTTCGAGGAGCTCGACGGTGGCCAACACACCTTCCGCCAAAAAACGTGCAAAACAGGCTGAGAAGCGTCGCAGCCACAACGCCAGCCTGCGTTCCATGGTTCGTACCTACATCAAGAATGTAGTTAAGGCCATCGACGCAAAAGACGCTGAAAAAGCTCAAGCTGCTTACGTTCTGGCCGTGCCAGTTATCGACCGTATGGCCGATAAAGGCATCATCCACAAGAACAAGGCTGCTCGTCATAAGAGCCGCCTGAACGGTCACGTCAAGGCTCTGAACCTTGCTGTTGCCGCATAAGCGATAAGCTTGTTAAAAAACCGACCCTAGGGTCGGTTTTTTATTGCCTGCGATTTAACAAACACCGCACAAAAAAGTAGGAGTGAGCCTGCTCGCGATAGCAGTAGAACAGTCAACATCAGTGTTGAATGTTAAACAGCCATCGCGAGCAGGCTCACTCCTACATTTCGATTTGCGTCAGATTACTGAGCCTGTGCCCACGGCAAAATCGGAATCGCCGTCACCGCATTCTGCGGACTGCCTTCGATCACACGATCGCTATAGACCAGGTACACCAGCGTATTGCGCTTCTTGTCGAGGAATCGCACCACCTGCATGGTCTTGAACACCAGCGACGTGCGCTCCTTGAACACCTCGTCGCCATCCTTCAACTCACCCTTGAAGCTGATCGGCCCGACCTGACGACAAGCGATAGACGCTTCTGCGCGATCTTCAGCCAACCCCAAACCACCCTTCACGCCACCCGTCTTGGCTCGCGACAGGTAGCAAGTCACACCCTCAACCTTTGGATCATCAAACGCTTCGACGACGATGCGGTCGTTCGGACCGACAAACTTGAACACCGTCGACACCTGACCGATCTCCTCGGCCGAGGCCAGCAGCGGCATCGCCAACAGCAGACCCAACAATCCTTTTGCCACGCGCATTCAGGTATTCCTTCAGACCAGGATCAGGTTATCGCGGTGAACCAGTTCCGGCTCCGCCATGTAACCCAACAGACCGACAATCGCCTCAGACGACTGACCGATGATTTTTTGTGCTTCCAGCGCGCTGTAGTTGGCCAGACCCCGAGCGATTTCACGACCGTCCGGCGCCACGCAAACCACCATCTCGCCACGACGGAAGCTGCCCTGGACCAGCTTGACACCCACAGGCAGCAAACTTTTGTTGCCCTTGGACAGCGCCGTCACCGCACCGGCATCCAGCACAAGCGTGCCGCGGGTTTGCAGGTGCCCGGCCAGCCATTGCTTGCGCGCCGCCAACAGGCCGCGCTCAGGCGACAGCAAGGTGCCGATGCGTTCGCCCGCCTTGAGGCGATCCAGCACGCGCTCAATACGCCCGCCAACGATGATGGTATGCGCACCGGAACGAGCCGCCAGCCGCGCAGCACGCAATTTGGTCTGCATGCCGCCACGCCCCAGCGCACCACCCGTACTGCCCGCCACCGCATCCAGCGCCGGATCATCGGCGCGCGCTTCGTAAATCAGGTTGGCGTCAGGGTTGTTGCGCGGATCGGCGTCGAACATGCCATCGCGATCGGTGAGGATCACCAGCAAGTCAGCCTCGACCAGGTTGGCTACCAGCGCCGCCAGCGTGTCGTTGTCGCCGAACCGTATTTCATCAGTGACCACGGTGTCGTTTTCGTTGATCACCGGAATAACTTTCAGCTCGACCAACGCGCGCAAGGTGCTGCGGGCGTTCAAGTAGCGCTTGCGGTCGGACAAATCGTCGTGGGTCAGGAGAATCTGCGCGGTATGCCGGCCATGCTCGGCAAAGCTCGACTCCCAGGCCTGCACCAACCCCATCTGACCGATGGCGGCAGCGGCCTGTAGTTCGTGCATCGCACTGGGTCGTACGGTCCAACCCAAGCGGCTCATGCCGGCCGCCACCGCCCCGGAGGACACCAGCACCAACTCGACGCCAGCCTCATGCAAAGCCACCATCTGCTCGACCCAAACACTCATTGCCGCGCGATCCAGGCCCTTGCCGTCCGCCGTCAGCAAAGCGCTGCCGATCTTCACGACCCAACGCTGCGCACCTGTCACCTTGCTCCGCATCATCTTCAACCTTAGCTTGAGGACAGCGCGACCTGGCACTGCCCGTAACGTTATTCGTGATTATTCGTGACCAACTATCGATTTCCAGATACTAAAACGCCGCTCTAGTGAGCGGCGTTTAAGTTTATCGCAACGAATCAGTCACGCACGTAAATGATTTCCGGACCATCTTCGTCATCCACATCTTCTTCATCCCAATCATCGTCGCCGATGTCGTGGACGGACTTCACGCCGCTACGGCGCAGGGCACGCTGGTCATCCAGGGCCTGCAGCTGAGCACGGGCTTCGTCTTCGATGCGCTGATCGAGTTCGGCCAACTCTTCTTTGTAAACCGGGTCGTTAGCCAGGCGATCAGCACGGTCTTCCATGTAACGCATGATGTCGTGGCAAAGACGCTCGGTGCCCAACTTGGAGATAGCCGAGATTACGTAGACCGGACCGGTCCATTCAAGACGATCAACGATTTCCTTGACGCGAGCATCGTGCTCTTCTTCGAGGATCTGGTCGCACTTGTTCAGCACCAACCAACGATCACGCTCAGCCAGGGACGGGCTGAACTTGGTCAGCTCGCTGACGATCACTTCCGCAGCATCCGGGGCGCTGGCGTCATCGAGTGGCGCCATGTCCACGAGGTGCAGCAGCAAACGGGTACGCGACAAGTGCTTGAGGAAGCGAATCCCCAGGCCTGCGCCATCGGAAGCACCTTCGATCAGGCCCGGAATGTCCGCAACCACGAAGCTTTTCCAGCGATCGACGCTGACCACACCCAGGTTCGGCACCAGCGTGGTGAACGGGTAGTCGGCGACTTTCGGCTTGGCGGCCGATACCGAACGAATGAAGGTACTTTTGCCAGCGTTCGGCAAGCCCAGCAGGCCGACGTCAGCCAACACCTTCATTTCCAGCTTCAGATCACGCGCCTCACCCGGCTTACCCGGAGTGGTCTGACGCGGAGCACGGTTGGTACTGGATTTGAAACGGGTGTTACCCAGACCGTGCCAGCCGCCGTGAGCCACCAGCAACTTCTGGCCAGCTTTGGTCAGGTCGCCGATCACTTCCTGAGTAGCGGAGTCGATAACGGTGGTGCCGACCGGAACACGCAGTACCAGCTCTTCACCTTTTTTACCGGTGCAGTCGGTGCTGCCGCCGTTGGAACCACGCTCGGCATCAAAGTGCCGGGTGTAACGGTAGTCCACCAGGGTGTTGAGGTTTTCGTCGGCGATCATGTAGACCGAGCCGCCATCACCACCGTCACCGCCGTTTGGGCCGCCGTTTTCAATGAATTTTTCGCGACGGAAGCTCATGCAACCGTTGCCGCCGTCGCCGGCCTTTACTCGAATCGATACTTCATCAACAAACTTCATAACAAAACGCCTCTCGTCATACGGACGAGCCGAAAAACACTAAGACATAAGACTCTTGCAAAAATGAGCGCAGCGACCTCAATCAACAACCGCAAATCCAGCGCTGGAGCCCATCACAAACAGCTTTGCAAGAGACTCACCCCACAAACGAAAAAGCCCCGTCGCGAGACAGGGCTTTTCCAGCGATCGCGCAATTAAGCTGCGACAACGCTCACGTAACGGCGGTTGAACGCGCCCTTTACTTCAAACTTGATCACGCCTTCGATTTTCGCGAAGAGAGTGTGATCTTTACCCATGCCAACACCGTAACCGGCGTGGAATTGGGTGCCGCGCTGACGCACGATGATGTTGCCCGGAATGATTTTCTGGCCGCCATACATCTTCACGCCAAGGCGTTTGGCTTCTGAGTCGCGACCGTTACGGGTACTACCACCAGCTTTTTTGTGTGCCATGAGTCAATTCTCCTAGTGAGGAATTAGGCTGAAATTAAGCCTGAATACCGGTGATTTTGATCTCGGTGTACCACTGGCGGTGGCCCATACGCTTCATGTGGTGCTTACGACGACGGAACTTGATGATGCGGACTTTATCGTGACGACCTTGGGAGATCACTTCAGCCACAACGGTAGCGCCAGCAACAACTGGAGCGCCGATGTTCACGTCATCGCCATTGGCGACCAACAGAACGCGATCAAAAGTAACGGATTCGCCGGTAGCGATTTCCAGTTTTTCGATCTTCAGGTATTCACCTGGGGCGACCTTGTATTGCTTGCCACCAGTAACAATTACTGCGTACGACATGGTATTTCTCCGATAATCCTGCTCACCCAGCTCTTTATAAGAAGAGGTATTGGCTGGCATGGCTGCATAAGGCTGGAAGGCCTGTTTGCAATTGCGTAAGGCAGGTGCTGCCCAGGAAGTTCAGGGTGCGCGATTGTACGCAAGCTACCAGGGCGATGCAAGAGGCCGTCCATCGTACCTTGACACCCGCCGACGTGGGTCCTAGCATGCCGCGCAACCCTTCTGGAGCAACTGTCGCTGATGCAACCCCAAGCTTTCTACCGCGCGGTGGCGGACGATTTTAGCGCCGTCGACGGCATCATCAAGAAGCAGCTGACTTCCCGAGTGCCGCTGGTATCGAAAATCGGCGATTACATTACCTCGGCTGGCGGTAAACGCCTGCGCCCTCTATTAGTGTTGCTGTGTGGCAAGGCTCTGGGTCGCGAAGGCGATGACCTGCGCCTGCTGGCCGCAACCATCGAGTTCCTGCACACCGCCACCTTGCTGCATGACGACGTGGTCGACATGTCCGGCATGCGCCGTGGCCGCTCGACGGCCAACGCCATGTGGGGCAACGCCCCTAGCGTGCTGGTGGGCGACTTCCTGTATTCGCGGTCCTTCGAAATGATGGTCGAACTGGGCTCCATGCCAGTGATGAAAATCCTTTCGCAAGCCACGCGCATCATCGCCGAAGGCGAAGTGTTGCAGCTGTCCAAGGTTCGTGACGCCAGCACCACTGAAGAAACCTACATGGAAGTCATCCGCGGCAAAACCGCGATGCTCTTTGAGGCCTCGACCCACAGTGCCGCAGCGCTCTGCGAAGCGACATCGGAACAGTCAGAAGCCCTGCGTACATTCGGCGATCATCTGGGCGTGGCATTCCAGTTGGTCGACGACCTGCTGGACTACAAAGGCGACGCCGAAACCCTGGGCAAGAACGTCGGTGACGATCTGGCTGAAGGCAAACCGACCCTGCCGCTGATCTACACCATGCGCGAAGGCACGCCGGAGCAGGCTGCCCTGGTGCGCAAGGCGATCCAGAAAGGCGGTATCGAAGACCTGGAAAGCATCCGCGAAGCCGTGGAAGCCTCAGGCTCGCTGGATTACACCGCGCAACTGGCCCGTGACTACGTGGCCCGCGCGATCAAGTGCCTCGACGCACTGCCTGCCAGCGAATACCGCGATGCACTGGTCGAGTTGAGCGAATTTGCGGTCGCCCGTACGCACTGATAGACCACAACCTGTGGGAGCCCTTTCCCACAGGTTTGCTACCCCCCGCCCTCTTCCACCTAAAACCCTATACAATGTGCGCTTTTTAGCGATCCTGAATCCAAGGAGCTTTAGTGAGCACGTTGCCACCCTGCCCAAAATGCAATTCCGAATACACCTACGAAGACGGCGCCCAGCTGATCTGCCCTGAGTGCGCCCACGAGTGGTCCGCCAGCGGCGAAGCCGAAGCAGCGTCCGATGACACCGTGAAAAAGGATTCGGTCGGCAACGTCCTGCAGGACGGCGACACCATCACCGTGATCAAGGACCTCAAGGTCAAAGGCACGTCGCTGGTGGTCAAGGTCGGCACCAAGGTCAAGAACATCCGCCTGTGCGATGGCGATCACGACATCGACTGCAAGATCGACGGCATCGGCCCGATGAAGCTCAAATCCGAGTTCGTCAGAAAAGTCTGAGTCTGCTGTATTCCATCCCGCGTCCTGCGCGGGATGGTGCTTCACCCTCCCCCGCTTCGCCCAACAATCCCTCGCAATAGCCAAACGCCAGCCGTTTTGACCTTACGCAACCTTTACCCTTAAAAAAAACCAAACCGCCAATAGGCCCTTGCTATTTGATGAATAAGAATTATTCTCATTGAAATCAATCGATGGAGATGAGACCCATGACTTATTTGATCGACGCCTGGCTGGACCGCCCACACCCTTACCTGAGGATCCTGCATCGGGAAACCGGGGAAGTCTGTGCGGTGCTTGAAGAGGAAGCCTTGAACGAGCTGCAGGATCAGGGTGATCTGGACGTCAACGGCTTGAGTTCCAGCGAGCCGGTGGTGCTCAAGGAACTGGTGCGCAATCTGTTTCTGTTCTGCTATGCCCGGGCATTGCGCCCGACAAGCGAACTGCACCACAAGATCGAAATATGAAAAACGCTGAAAAACCCTGTAGGAGCGAGGCTTGCCCGCGAACCTGACAACTCGGTTCCGACTTGAAACCGAGGTGATGCATTCGCGAGCAAGCTTCGCTCCTACAGGGTCATGTATTACAGAACGTCGAGCAGTTCGACGTCGAATACCAGTACGCTGTGCGGCGGAATGCTGCCAACGCCTTGAGCGCCGTAAGCCAGTTCGCTCGGCACGTACAGACGCCATTTGCTGCCGGCGTTCATCAGTTGCAGGGCTTCGGTCCAGCCAGCGATCACGCCGCCAACCGGGAATTCTGCAGGCTGACCACGATCGTACGAGCTGTCGAACACAGTGCCGTCGATCAGAGTGCCGTGGTAGTGAGTGCGCACTTGATCTTCACGGGTTGGCTTGGCGCCTTCACCCTGAGTCAGTACTTCGAATTGCAGGCCGGAAGCCAGGGTGGTGATGCCGTCACGCTTGGCGTTTTCAGCCAGGAATGCCAGGCCTTCGCCAGCAGCGGCTTCAGCTTTGGCAGCTGCTTCAGCTTGCATGATTTCGCGAATGACCTTGAAGCTTGCGGACATTTCTTCCTGACCCACACGGCTTTCCTTGCCGGCGAAAGCGTCGGTCAGGCCTGCCAGGATTGCGTCCAGGCTAACGCCCGGTGGCGGGTTGTCGCGCAGTTGGTCGCCCAGCTGACGGCCAATACCGTAGCTGACGCGGGTTTCGTCGGTGGACAGATTTACTTCGGACATGACACTGCTCCGCTGTGCGGACGGCCCTGGAACTTGCCGTGCGTACACAGCGCGTCCCGGAGCGCCCGGAACCAAAAGGGCCAGCAGACTAGCACAGATGCCATTGTGTTGATGAGAGGCGTCAGTGCTGCCACGCAATCGGTACCTTCAGGCTTCCCTCGGAACTGGCGCCGAGCCCACACATCTCGTCATGAACCGAAACGTGCACAAGGTTGAACGGCAAGCTGGGAAAGGCATGAAGCACTTCACGCGCATGCTCGACCGAACGCAGGTGAAACATCTGGCCGTGGGCATCACTCAGCGGATACGCCGCGCCATGCATCCGCGCCTCCAACAGGTAGATCCCGCCTTCCATCGAGATCAGGTTGAGCTCATCAACCTTCCCGGCGATGGCATAAGCATTCAACTCTTTCAGGTCCATAAACGCACCTCACGCAATGGCGAGCCAAGATTCTTACAGGCATAGGCCTCGGCGCATCAAAGTACAAGCCACAAACGACACCGCCCGTCTGTTTCGCAACAGACGGGCGGTTGGGTACAGCGATAAAACGATCAGTGCTTGGTCAGCTTATCCAGATAACCCATGGCAAACGCCGAAATCACGAAGGTCATGTGGATGATCACGTACCACTTCAAATGCTCGGGATCGACGTTCTTGGCGTCCATGAAAATCCGCAGCAGGTGGATGGACGAAATGGCCACGATGGAAGCGGCCACCTTCATCTTCAATGAAGAGGAATCCATGGTGCCCAGCCAGTTGAGCTTTTCCTTGTCGTCGTCGATGTCCAGTTGGGAAACGAAGTTCTCGTAACCGGAAATCATCACCATCACCAGCAAACCGCCTACCAGCGCCATGTCGATCAGCGACAGCAGCACCAGAATCAGATCCGACTCGGCCATCGAGAACACGTTAGGGATGACGTGGAAGACTTCCTGGAAGAATTTCAGCGCCAGGGCCAGCAGCCCAAGGGACAGACCAAAGTAGATCGGCGCCAGCAGCCAGCGGCTGGCGTACATTGCATTTTCGATAAAGCGTTCCATTAAATCTCACACAAGGCCTGGAAATGGCCGCGAGTATATCAGCCACCTGTAACACCCAGAAACCGTTGGGAAATCCATA
This sequence comes from Pseudomonas sp. BT76 TE3572, assembly GCF_050435365.1. Lineage (NCBI taxonomy): Bacteria > Pseudomonadati > Pseudomonadota > Gammaproteobacteria > Pseudomonadales > Pseudomonadaceae > Pseudomonas > Pseudomonas sp. BT76 TE3572. The sequence goes on along the minus strand of NZ_JBNDKE010000001.1, from coordinate 5,439,025 downwards.
ACCTGCGCGTGTGTGACAAGGTTTTTCTGCTAGTGTCCAAAGCATTGACAGCTCAGCGACATCGGACAGGAAGACGGGAAATGGATGTGCGATTGCCTTTAACGAGCGCCGGCATTTGCCTGGCTTTGCTGATGAGTGCCTGCTCACCCAGCGATGAGAAGCGCCAGGTCAGTCTCGAGGAAAAGACTGCGCAGTTCGAGAAGTCTCTGGATGCGATTCAGGATCCGCAACTCAAGGAAGCCGTGGCTGAACTCGGCGGCTCACTGTTGTTGCTCGAGCGTGCGCAACTCAAGCTCGACAGCAAACCGGTGGAAACAGAATACGGTGAAGACGCCCTCGCCGTCCTCAAGCACTATCCCACCCCACAAGCCTTGGTCGACACGTACATCAATGGTCTGTTCGTGCTGCACAAAGACTCCAGTTCCGACTACCTGACCGATTTGCAACCGGTGTTCCCCTTCAACTTCAACATTCCGGTCGCATTTCTCTTTCCCCATAGTCTTGAATGGCAATCGGTGACTTTGAGCAACAAACGCGTCATTCCGTTTCAGCCGGAATGGTCAGAGACCGATCCGGGCATTCAGCTCAGTCCGTCGAGCTCCAACCTGACCAACCCCGATGATTTGACGGTGACCTATCCATTCATCGACGGCCTGGACGTGGACAAAAAGAACCAGCCACAACCGGTGAGCCTGCAAGGCACGGTGGAAGTCATCGCGCCGCGCCGGCTCTACAGCTTCGACCTGACGAAGAAGGACGTTGGCCAGACTCGCACCAACGACAATCTCAGCGTCACCCTGCTGAGCCTTGCAAACAACTACGCCGAAATCGAATTCAACAACAGCGCGCCACAGGCCCCCGAGATCGGCGAAACGCCGCTGAATCCGCTGATTGTCCAGGCCAGGGACAGCACCGGGCAATTTCTCGCGCGCTCAGGCTCGATCAACGAAACCTCCGCACAAATAGCCTTCTATCAGAAGCAACTGGCGAAAATGCAACAACAGAAAGCCTGGAGCGAGAGCTTCGAGAAACAGATTGATGAAGAGCAGCGCGCCTTTGAGAAGCAACAGAGCCACCGTTATTCCAAGGTGTACTTCAACGGGCCGATCGAAACGCTTGAGGTCAGCGTACTGGACTTTTCAACCGCCACAGTGACCCACAAGGACCTGAACCTGCCGGTACTTCGCTTCGACCCACACACCACGCAAAAGACCATCCAGCCACTGACGCTGCCGGTGGTGGTGTACGACGACCAGGCCCCGATCTGGCTCAAGGGCGCCACACTTGGCGAGGACCAACTGAAAAAAAGCGTGCGCATCAGTCAGTCGGTCGAAGATCCCAGCGCCGCGCGTATCGAGTTCGATCACCCCAAAAGCTTCAATGATGAGCTGCTCGGCACCTCCTTCAACCCCGGCGAAAGCCCGGTCAGCTTCTTTACCGAGGACGGTAACGGCAAGCGCGATGAGCCGATCGAATTGCCGCCAGAGGCTTACCAGGTCGATCCCCTGCGCGGCACCATCACCTACGACTTGAACCTGTTTCCAGAAACGCCGGCTTACGCGGTGGGCTCCATGCCGCTGTTTCTCGCCACCGTCGAAAAGAACACCCTCGACGCCCACCAGTTGCCCAAAGGGCTGGTGCTCAAAGGCAATGCGCTGGTGGTTGATCTGAAGCAGTTTCCCGCCCAGGACTGGCGTTTCTTCGCCAAGGACGACAGCGGCAATTATCTGAAGGAGATTCTGGCGGTCAGCCACGATGCGAGCGCAGAAGGCCCGGCATTATTGGGGGTGCATTATTTCTACGGGCAGCCTGCCCGTCTGGAAACCTATCAACGAACCGATCTCTCCACCGTGCAATATGGCTTCGAGGTCAAACTCGACAAGGCGGACACGTCCAGCCTTGCTCAATAGCCTGTTCAGTGATCGGGCCGAAACTCGAAACCTCCAGGGTTGCGGCAGCGGCCACCATTGATTTCCCGCAGCTGGGCTTGCAGGTGCAGGCACCAGATTTGCGGATCATCGGCCAGCTCATAGCCGTGCAGGGTGAGACTTTCAACAATGGTGTCGAGTATCGACTCAGCCACAAAGGGGCCATGAAACGGGCCCTGGGCTTTGATGGCAGAAGGTTGTTCGCCTTCCATTCCGGCGGCGAAGAGTAAGGTCCACATGCCCGTATCCCCCGCCAATGGGCGGATGGCACACTCGATACGGGTCACAAGGCCCAGGCATTGACGGGTGAGGCAGAGGTTGCGCGACATGGCGGCGACCCTCAGTAGATCCGGTATTCAGCCCCCACGGGAGGACTGTCTCGATCCAGTGATTACTGTCGATATCCTTGACCTGAGAATAGAGGAAAAGTCTGACTAGCACGTCAAGTGAGACCAGAAGGCGCCGAATGGTCATTGTGTGAATATTGACGTCAGAGTGATGGCACTTTTTCGCAAGGCACCGGATACAAATGTGGGAGCGAGCCTGCTCGCGAAGAGGGAGTGTCAGCTGACGTCAATGTCGTCTGATACACCGCTTTCGCGAGCAGGCTCGCTCCCACAGGGGATCCGTGTGATCCTCAGATTGCTCAGGCCGGCTTGGCCTCGACCAGTGCTTCCTGCGCAGCTTCTTTCTCAGCTTCCTTGAGGTCTTCTTCGCTGATCATTTCTGCGATGACCCGCAAGCGTTCCACCACCCGCGCGTTGACGCTGCCTTCAGGGAACTGGCCATCGGCGTCCGGCGCACCCGCCGGTTCGCCGACCAACAGGCTCAGGGCTTCATCAGCCTGGCGCACGGCGTAAACATGGAACTGCCCCGCGCGCACCGCCGCCAGCACTTTTTCGTCGAGCATCAGCGTGGCAACGTTGGCGTGGGGAATGATTGCTCCCTGCTCACCGGTCAGCCCGCGCGCTTCGCAGAGTCGGAAGAAGCCTTCGATCTTCTCGTTGACCCCACCTACCGCCTGCACTTCACCGAACTGGTTGATCGAGCCGGTGATCGCAAAACACTGCTTGAGCGGAGTTTTCGACAAGGCGGAAATCAAGGTGCAAGCCTCGCCCAACGATGCACTATCACCATCGACGTAACCGTAGGATTGCTCCAGGGCGATACTGGCGGAAATCGCCAGCGGGAATTCCTGGGCGTAACGGCTGCCCAGATACCCGGTGAGGATCATCACGCCTTTGGAGTGAATGGGCTGACCGAGGTTGACCTCGCGCTCGATGTCGACGATGCCGCTACCGCCCGGATACACCGTGGCGGAAATCCGCGCCGGCACACCGAACGCCGAATCGCCGACCTCCAGCACTGTCAATCCGTTGCATTTGCCCACCGCCGCGCCGTCCGTGTCGATCAGGATGATCCCGGCCAGCATGTCATCGAGAATCCGCGCCGAGACGCGCCCGGTCCGCGTGGCCTTGGCCTTGAGCGCACGTTCGATGTGCCCGGCGTCAGTCATTTCGTCGCTGGCCAGTTGGCGAATGAAATCCGCCTCGCTGACCAGTTGGAACAGATCACCGATCCGCGCCGACAAACGCCCCTGGTGCTCAGCCAGGCGAGCACTGTAAGTCGCCAGACGCGCCACCGCATCGGCGGTCAGCGGCGCCATGCCTTCTTCGGAAGTGCGGGTCTTGAGCAACTGGGCGAACTGCTCCAGGCTTTCGTCGACCATCGGGATGTCTTCGTCGAAGTCCACCAGGACGCGGAACATCTCCTGGAAGTCCGGATCGAGGTCCTGCAGCGTGTAGTAGAGCTGTCGGGCGCCGATGATGACGACTTTGACCTGCAACGGAATATGTTGCGGTGTCAGGGTCACGGTGGCGAAACGGCCCATCTCGCCCAGCGGCGATTCCATTTTCAATTTGCGCGATTGCAGCGCGCGCTTGAGCGCATCCCATACGAATGGCTCGCTGAGCATTTTTTCCGCTTCAAGAATCAAGAAGCCGCCGTTGGCGCGGTGCAGTGCACCCGGACGCAACTGTCGATACGTGGTGTAGAGCGCGCCCTGATCGGTGGTGTACTCGATGCGGCCGAACAGGTTTTCGTAAGTCGGGTGCGGCTCAAAGACCACTGGCGCACCACCGCTGTGCGGATGACCGACCACCAGGCTCGGTGCGTATTGCTCTTCCAGCAGCTTGCGGGCGATGGCGTCAGCCTTGCTGTCGTCTACCAGTTGCTCGACCACGGTCTTGAGCAGATACACCTGCATCGCTTGCAAGTAACCGCAAACGCCGGCGTTTTCCGCGTACTTTTCCGACAGCGGCGCGAGCAAGGGTTGCAAGGCCAGGGTGATGGTTTCTTCGTTGAGCTGGCGCAGTAGATTGCTCGACTCACGCTTCCATTGCGGCAGGCTGGCGAGCTCTTCGTTCAGCCGCTCTTCCAGCCACGAAATATCCTCGTGAAAACGCTCGCGATCGACTTCCGGCAACTGGGCAAATTCGGCCTCATCCACAGCCTTGCCTTCGCTCATCGGCGTGAAGGCGATATTGGTGCTGTCGCGGTACAGCGCAACGTCTTTCTCCAGCGCCAGACGCTCGATCACATCCAGCGCGCGGTCATAGCGTTGATTGAAGGCGCGGTCGATGGCGCTTTTCTTCTGCTGGTAGGACGGGTGCTCGAACACGGCCGGAAAAGTCGCCAGCAGGTTATCGATCAAGCCGTTGATGTCATCGATAAAGGCGCCGGCAGTGCCCGAGGGCAATTCCAGTGCGCGAGGTTCGCGAGGATCATCGAAATTGTTGACGTAGACCCAGTCCGCCGGGGTCTGCAGGCGTTTGCCTTCGGCTTTCAGGTAGCGTTTGACGAACGAAAACCGGCCGGTGCCGGGCTCGCCCATGACGAATACGTTGTAACCGGGGCGTGGCATCGCCACACCGAACTGCAAGGCTTCGACCGCACGTTCCTGGCCGAGCACACCGCGGAAGGGCTCCAAATCATTGGTGGTAGAGAAGCTGAACTGTTCAGCGGAAAACGGACGGGTCAGCGCTTCGGGCGCTAGACGCAAGCTGGCAGCAACAGGATCAGGCATCGGGCTTCCTTACATCAGGCGGGGCAGATAGCGGCATTCTGGCGCTGCCCATACCTCACTTGCAAGGCGCGCCTCTAGCTAAAGCATAGACAAAGCGATATCGCCAAGCGGACCGGGTCTAAATCAATGTTTTCAGCGAATGTTATGCAAAAAATAACGGAACCTCAGGAACGTGCCTAAACTCCAAACTGCGCGGCTGGAACAATAACCGGCCCACTGGCGCCAGATCGGGCCAGCCCCCTGTCCATTGGTATGCACATAAAGAGAAAAAAGCTATGAAACGGATTCTTCTCGGTACTCTCTTCACCGCTGTATCCATCAACGCCATGGCTCAGGCGCCAGGCGGCCCGGATTGTGGTTGGGGCAACATGCTGTTCGAAGGTCAGCGTGGCACCCCGGCTCACTTCCTGGCATCCACCACCAACGGCACTTCCGGCAACGCAACTTTCGGTATGACTTCTGGTACCAACGGTTGCTCAACCAATGCGGCGCTGACCTATGGCGGCAAATCCTGGATTGCCATGAATGGCATGATGAACGAGCTGTCTGAAGACATGGCTAAAGGTCAGGGCGAAGCGCTGACCACTTACGCCGTGGTACTGGGCGTGGCGCCGGAAGACCGTGCGCATTTCGCCGCCGTCACTCATGAGCACTTCCAGCAGATCTTCAGCAAGGCTGACGTGACCGCTGACGACGTGCATACCAACACCCTCGCCGTTCTGAAAAGCGATCCTCGTCTGGCTAAGTACGCTACTCAAGCTTAAGCTCGACCCGCCCGCTGCTCTTTCGGGGAGCGGGTTTTATTTTTTGAACCTGGCCCTTTTCGGGCCTTTGTTTCTTTCGAATTAAGTTGCCCACTATGCTCAAACGCCTTGCCTGGCTGGCGCTCTGTGTCTGCGCCCCGCTGTCTGCCGCGCCACATGTCGACAATCAACGTTTGCAGCAATTGGCCAATGACCCCTTCTGGATTTCCCTGGGCCACTACGAAACCGCCAAACTCGGTGGCTGGCGCAGCTATGTCAGCGACAAGAAATTCTTCCTCGCCGCCGACGGCAATGAACATCCCGACCATGAACTGGCGGCGACCGTGCAAGCGCTGTACGCCCCGGCCAGTGCCGGTGAAAAGCATGCGCAATGCGTCTACCCCGCCCGCACCCGCTGGCTGAAGGCGCAGCTCAACCTGAGCGATCTGCCGACACTGGACTGCACTGAATTCAAGCAATGGTTCAAGGATGTTTCGCCCCACAGTGCGGTGATGATTTTCCCGGCGGCGTATCTGAACAGTCCGTCATCGATGTTCGGCCACACGTTGCTGCGCATCGACCAGGCCAATGTGCAGAGCGATCAAACCGCCCTGCTCAGTTATGCGATCAACTTCGGCGCCTACATCGAGGGCTCGGACAACAGCATCCTGTATGCCTGGAAAGGCTTGATGGGCGGCTATCCCGGTTTGTTTGCCCTGGTGCCTTATCAGGAAAAACTCTCGGAGTACCGCAGTCTCGAGAACCGCGATCTGTGGGAATACCGCCTGAACCTGACCCAGGCAGAAACCGAGCGCATGGTCGAGCACGTCTGGGAGCTCAAACAGATCCAGTTCGACTATTTTTTCTTCGACGAAAACTGCTCTTATCGTCTGCTGGAATTGCTGCAAGTCGCCCGTCCGAGCCTGCGATTGACCGAACAGTTCCCGCTGACCGCGATTCCTACCGACACCGTCAAAGCGGTGAAAGAAGCCGGGCTGGTGGAATCCATTCAGTATCGACCGTCTCGCGAACGAGAACTGCTGAGCCGCGCCGAGCCGTTGACTCATGAAGAACAGGATTGGGTGCTGAAAGTCAGCGCCGATCAGAAGCAGTTGCAGGAACCGGCGTTCAAGGCTCAACCCAAGGATCGTCAGGCGCTGATCATCGACGCGGCCTATCGCCTGGAGCGCTACCGCGCCAACGGCCAGGAGCGTGATCCGCAACGGGCGCAGCGCAGTTTCGAATTGCTGCGGGCGATCAACCTGAATCCGCCACCGGAACTGGATATCCCGCGACCCGGATTGCCTGAGGATGGCCATGAATCGCGCACCTGGCAGGCCGGCATCGGCACTCGAGGCGACAAGGCCTTTGGCGAGTATGGCCTGCGCATGGCGTATCACGACCTCAACGACAACGCCGAGAGCTTCCCCCTCGGCGCGCAGATTGAAATCCTGCAAATGAAACTGCGCCAGTACGAAGGCAATCACTGGCAGTTGCAGCAATTTGACCTGGCGACTATCCGCTCCCTGACTCCGCGCAATGAATTGCTGCAACCACTCTCGTGGCAAGTCACCGGCGGCCTGGAGCGAGTGCCGGGCAAGCATGACGACGAAACCTTGGTCAGCCACGTCAATGGCGGTGGCGGCGGGACCTGGCAACTGGGCGACGACATGCTCGGCTTTGCTTTGGGCACCGTGCGCATTGAACACAACAATGACTTTGCCGGTTTCATCGCGCCGGCGGCAGGCTTTAACAGCGGTTTGCTGTGGAAAAACCCGGTGGGCAACTTCAGCCTGGAAGCCAAGGGCGACTTCTTCACCAACGGCGAAGTGCGTCGTAGCGTGAGTCTGAACCAGCAGTGGGAATTGTCTCGCAACCTGGGTTTACGCCTGAGTGCCCAGCGCGAATTCAGCCACCTGGCTTCGCCCGAGAATGAAGTGATGCTTGAGGTGAAGTGGTATCACTACTAATCCCTCCCTTGTAGAAACATGGAGCTCGAACAACATGGTCGTTACCTGCAATTCCCTCGAGGACGTTCGCCAAAACATTGATCGACTGGACCGTCAGATAGTCACTCTGCTGGCCCAACGTGGCGCTTATGTGGCGCAGGCGGCTCGTTTCAAGAAGGACCCCGACGCGGTGAAAGCCCCGGCGCGAGTCGAGCAGGTCATCGCCAAAGTTCGCGCACTGGCTGAGGACGCAGGTGCCAGCCCAGAAGTTACGGAGCAGGTTTACCGCGCCATGATCGCTGCATTCATCGAACAGGAATTGTCTGAACACGCGCGCCTGACCGCAACTCCAACGGATTAATCACAGGTCTTTCACAAACGCCTCACGATTCCACTCCTAGACTTCTCCCATAGGCCGTTGACGGCCTGGGAGTCTGAGATGTGGCGTTGCGTGGGTGTGGTGGGTTTGCTGATGTTGATCGCGGGTTGCCAGACGACCCACGAGGATCTGATCGCCAAGGGTTATCCACCGGCGTTCGCCGATGGCTTCGATGACGGTTGCAGCAGTGGCCGGCAAGCGGCGGGGGCAATGACCGGAGAGTTTCGTAAAAACGTTCCGCGTTACCTCAAGGACAAGCAATACGCCGAGGGCTGGAGCGATGGCTTCCGTCAGTGTCAGGCCATGCTGGAAAACCAGGACCGCGAGGACTATCGCAGCCACCATTGGGACGACCGGGACAAAGCCTGGCAGCAGCAGAAGGATCAGGGCGCCGCTCGTGCTTTTCGCTCGCAATAAGTCGCTGGCAGATATCTGTCGAAACTAAAAGCCTGCGACCATGGCCCAAACCCTATAACGGGAGACAACCATGAGTCGCGCCTTCGTCAATGAAGATAACGCCGCCGCGCAAGCCGATCAGCCCGTCGAACGGCAGGTCAGCGCGCAGCCCAATTACGTCACGCCCACGGGGCTGATCCAGTTGCAGGTGAAAGTCGCCGAATTGCAACACCTGCACAGCGAGCAATCGGCCAAAGGTGAGCACGCCGACAAGCAGCGCCTGGCGGACCTTGAACGCGATTTGCGGTATTTCAACCAGCGTCTGCAAAGCGCTCAGGTCGTGACCGCCGCCAACTCAACGCAAAAAGTGCAGATCGGCAGCCGGGTGACCTTCGCCGACGAACACAACACTGAGCAAACCGTGCAACTGGTCGGTGAAGACCAGGCCCACGCGTCGGCGGGCCTGATCAACTGGGGCTCACCGCTGGGCCGGGCATTGCTCGGGGCGCAACTCGGCGACGAGGTGCTGTGGCAACGTCCAGCTGGCGATCAGTTGATCGAGATCATCCGTATTGAACCGGCTTAAACCACACCTTGGGCGAGCATCGCGTCGGCGACTTTGACGAAGCCCGCGATGTTGGCGCCTTTGACGTAGTTGATCCGGCCATTCTCTTCGCCGTAATGCACGCAAGCGTGGTGGATCGACTGCATGATCGCGTGGAGCTTGCTGTCCACTTCACCACCGGTCCACAGCAGGCGCATGGCGTTCTGCGACATCTCCAACCCGCTCACCGCGACGCCACCGGCGTTGGACGCCTTGCCCGGCGCGAACAGAATCCCCGCCTCGATAAACAGGTCCACCGCTTCCAGGGTGGTCGGCATGTTCGCCCCTTCCGCCACGCAGATGCAGCCGTTGCGCAGTAACGTGCGGGCCGCCTCGGCATCCAGTTCGTTTTGTGTCGCGCAGGGCAGCGCGATGTCGCAGCTCAGCGCCCATGGGTGCTGGCCAGCCTTGAACTCCAGGCCAAAACGGCCGGCCAGTTCACTGATGCGCCCGCGCTGGACGTTTTTCAGTTCCAGTACCGCCAGCCACTGCTCTTCGGTCAAACCGCTTTCGCAGTACAACGTGCCTTCGGAATCGGACAACGAAATCACTTTGCCGCCCAGGTCCATGACTTTACGCGCCGCGTATTGCGCAACGTTGCCGGAACCGGAAATGGCTACACGTTTGCCTTCGACGGTTTCACCGCTGCGCTTGAGCATTTCTTCAGCGAAGTACACACAGCCGAAACCGGTGGCTTCCGGGCGAATCAGGCTGCCGCCATAGCTCGGGCCCTTGCCGGTCAGCACACTGGTGAATTGGTTGCTCAGGCGCTTGTATTGGCCGAACAGGAAACCGATCTCGCGGGCACCGACGCCGATATCACCGGCCGGAACGTCAACGTCTGCACCGACGTGACGATACAACTCGCTCATGAAGGCCTGGCAGAACCGCATGACTTCAGCGTCGCTTTTGCCTTTCGGGTCGAAATCCGAACCACCCTTGCCACCGCCCATCGGCAACGACGTCAGCGAGTTTTTGAAGGTCTGCTCGAAGGCCAGGAACTTCAACACGCCGAGGTTCACCGAAGGGTGGAAACGCAGCCCACCCTTATACGGACCGATAGCGCTGTTCATCTGGATGCGGAATCCGCGATTGACCTGCACCTTGCCTTGATCGTCGACCCAGGAAACCCTGAAAACGATCGCCCGCTCCGGCTCGCAAATCCGCTCCAGAATGCCCGAAGTCAGATAGCGCGGATTGGCTTCAAGAAACGGCCACAGGCTGCGCAGGACTTCTTCCACGGCTTGGTGAAATTCGGGTTGGTCCGGGTCGCGTTTTTTCAGGCGGGCAAGGAAGGATTCAACGGATTCGATCATGGAAAAGTCTCGGCAATTTTATTGTCGCAGGAAGAGATTGGGCCGGACTTTAGCAAACTGATTGCGCACAGCAACAGAGCAAAATGTCGCGTTTATGAAATTAAATGGTGCACAGGATATAAATAAACCCCATTTTCAGGCCGGTTTTGCACCTGAAAAGGGATTCACAATGTGAGTTTTGCACCATAAGTAACACCGCTATCGCGAGCAGGCTCGCTCCTACAATTTGAAATGCATTCCCCCTGTGGGAGCGGGCTTGCTCGCGAATGTCGCACCGAGGCACCACTGAAAGACCAAAAAAAACGGAGCCCTAAGGCTCCGTTTTTTCATGCAACCAACCTGAAATCAGGCCAGTTTCTTGTGCCGTACACGGTGCGGCTGAGCAGCCGCTTCGCCGAGGCGCTTGCGACGATCGGCTTCGTACTCGGTGTAGTTACCTTCGAAGAACACCGCTTGCGAGTCGTCTTCGTACGCCAGGATGTGAGTCGCGACGCGGTCAAGGAACCACCGATCGTGAGAAATCACAATGGCAGCGCCCGGGAAGTCCAGCAGGGCTTCTTCCAGGGAACGCAGGGTTTCAACGTCGAGGTCGTTGGACGGTTCGTCGAGCAGCAGGACGTTGCCGCCCTCTTTCAGGGTCAGGGCCAGGTGCAAGCGACCGCGCTCACCACCGGACAGGTCCTTGACGAACTTCTGCTGATCGCCGCCCTTGAAGTTGAAGCGACCGACGTAGGTGCGCGACGGGATCTCGTAGCTGCCGATGCGGATCTGATCCGAACCGTCGGAGATTTGCTGGAACACAGTCTTGCTGCCGTCCAGGTCTTCGCGGCTCTGATCGACGCATGCCAGTTGCACGGTTTCGCCGACTTCGATGCTGCCCGAGTCCGGCGTTTCCTTGCCCATCAGCATGCGGAACAGGGTCGATTTACCGGCACCGTTACCGCCGATCACGCCAACGATGGCGCCTTTAGGCATGGAGAACGACAGGTTGTCGATCAGCACGCGATCGCCATAACCCTTGGAAACGTTCTTGAATTCGATGACCTTGTCGCCCAGGCGTGGACCGGCCGGGATGTAGATCTCGTTGGTTTCGCTGCGCTTCTGGAATTCCTGCGATTGCATTTCTTCGAAGCGTTGCAGACGAGCCTTGGATTTGGACTGGCGGGCCTTGGCGCCTTTGCGCACCCACTCCAGTTCTTCCTTCATGGCTTTTTCGTGGGCCGACTGCTGCTTGGATTCGGCAGCCAGACGATCGGACTTGGCTTCGAGCCAACCCGAATAGTTGCCCTCGTACGGGATACCGGCGCCGCGGTCGAGCTCGAGGATCCAGCCAGCCACGTTGTCCAGGAAGTAACGGTCGTGCGTGATCGCGACCACGGTGCCCGGGAAATCGTGCAGGAAGTGCTCCAGCCAGGCGACGGAATCGGCGTCCAGGTGGTTGGTCGGTTCGTCGAGCAGCAGCATGTCGGGGGCGGACAGCAGCAGGCGGCACAGGGCCACGCGACGCTTCTCACCACCGGACAGGAATTCAATCTTGGCATCCCAGGCCGGCAGACGCAGCGCATCGGCGGCGACTTCCAGTTGGCGATCCAGGTTGTGACCGTCGCTGGCCTGCAGGATGGCTTCGAGCTTGGCTTGTTCAGCGGCCAGTTTGTCGAAGTCGGCATCCTCATCAGCGTAAGCCGCGTAGACCTCGTCCAGGCGCGCCTGGGCGTTCTTGATCACGCTGACCGCTTCCTCGACCACTTCACGCACGGTCTTGGTCGGGTCCAGGATCGGTTCTTGCGGCAAGTAGCCGATGTTCAGCTCCGGCATCGGACGGGCTTCGCCCTCGAACTCGGTGTCGACGCCCGCCATGATTTTCAACAGCGTGGATTTACCCGAACCGTTGAGGCCGAGTACGCCAATCTTGGCGCCCGGGAAGAACGACAGCGAAATGTTTTTCAGGATTTCCCGCTTCGGCGGAACAACTTTACCCAGCCGATGCATGGTGAATACGTATTGAGCCATGGAGAACCTTGGGTCAGTGACAGATGAATGATTGGAGCGCAGGCGATGCCCGGCCAGGCCGTGCGCGTCGTCCGATTGATAGCTATCAATACGTGCGCGCTGAAAAAGCCTGATTCTAGGAGCTGGAACGCTCCCGCGTAACCGGCAAAGCTACCTGATTGACGGAAGGCAGTCCAGCCGAGCGGGTCTGGCACTTTGCCACAACTCAGGGCATGCTAGCCGCCCTTCGGGCGTCCGGCTTATAGTGCACGTCGCGCCAGTCCAGCCAAACCGCAGGATTACAGTTTGTCTAATGTCACTCCCTCATCGTCCGTGAGCGCACTCAATCCTGCGACCGGCTCAACCCTGCGTGGGTCCTTGAAGGGCGCGCTGGCGGCGCTCGTCCTGTTGTTGCTCGCGCTGCTGTTCTGGCAGTTGCTGGATCAACTGCGCGATACCCAACAACGCCAGCGTCAGTACACCATCGACTACACCGCCGATCTGGCCTCGCAAGTCAGCCTGAACATGGCGCTCAACGCCCAGATCGCCCTCAACCTGCTACCGATCGTCGAACAACCGCAAAGCGCCGACGAACAGCAGGCGCTGTTTCTCAAACTGCAAAAATCCTTGCCCGAGCTGCGCAGCCTCGCGTTGCTCAGCCCTTCCGGGAAAATCCTCACCGACAGCGCCGACAACAGCGACGATGCCGACTACCTGAGCGAACTGGTCCGACGCAGTCGCGCCCAGGCCCATTATTTCAGCAACGCCAATAACGGTTCGGTAGTGCATCTGCTGCTGCATCAAGCCAGCGGCAGCACCCGCGGCTACTGGGTTCTGCGCCTGACACCGACATTTTTCTCGTCACTGACCAAACAAAACGAAACCGGTATTCGCCCGCTGTGGGTGGTGGAAAACCGCGTCAATCACCAGATCATCAGCCGCGACGATGGGCAGTTCTCAGCCACTCCGGCAGTGATGACACCGGATGAGCTGGCCAACAGCGTACTGACCGTGCCCCTGAGCAGCAGCGACTGGCAACTGCGCGGGTTGTTCGACCGGCAAAGGGTGATCGAACAGCTGCTGCCGGCGTTCATCGGCAAATGCCTTCTGGGCCTGGCCTTCTCGCTCCTGCCGCTCATCGCCCTACTGAATATGCGCCGCCGCCAACGCCAGGTGCATGAAGGCCGTCGACGCTACCAGGATATTTTCGAAGGCACCGGCGTCGCCTTGTGTGTACTCGACGTGTCCGGGCTCAAAAGCTTCTTCGACAAGGCTCAGCTGTACAGCAGCGAACAACTGAAGGCCTGGCTCGAGACACCGGAACAGCGCCAGCACCTGCTGCAGGAACTGCGCATCACCGAAGTCAACCTGGTCGCCCTGCAACTGCTCAACGTCAGCACGTGCGATCAAGCCTGGAAACTGCTGATCGACGGTAACCCGCAGGACGGCACCGCCATCGGCAATCAAGTACTCGATGCGGTGCTCAACCAGCAGAAACAGCTTGAGCTGGAAATCAAACTGCAAGACGCCAATGGCCGTGACCAGCACTTGTGGCTGGTCCTGCGTCTGCCGGAAGACCAGGACGACTATAAAGCGGTGATCCTGAGCATCACCGATATCACCAGCCGCAAGCTTGTCGAATTGTCGCTGCTGGAACGCGAAGGATTCTGGTCCGATGTGGTGCGCACCGTGCCGGATCATCTGTACGTGCAGGACGTGATCAGCCAGCGAATGATTTACAGCAACCACCACCTGGGCCAGACACTCGGTTACAACCGTACCGAACTGCACCAGATGGGCGAGTATTTCTGGGAAATTCTGCTGCACCCCGAAGATGCCGACTTCTACCACCGCTCGCGCCAAACCCAGCGCCAGGCGGGTTACAGACAATTGATGCAATGCCAGCTGCGCTTCCGCCACCGGGACGGTAAATGGCGGCGCTTCGACATTCGCGAACAGGCGCTGGCGCGGGACAAGCATGATCAGGTCACGCGGATCATCGGCGTGGCCAAGGACATCACCGATCAGATTGAAGCCAGTGAGTCCCTGCGCGACAGCGAGCAGCGTTACCGGATGCTCGCCGAAAGCATCAGCGACGTGATTTTCTCAACCGACAGCAAGATGGCGCTCAATTACGTCAGCCCGTCGGTGCAAGCCGTTCTGGGCTACGACGTCGACTGGATTTTCCAGAACGGCTGGCAATCGACCATCGCCAACCCGCAACAGCTGACCGGCATTTACAGCCTGATGGACCGGGTCAGCAAAGCGCTGAACAAACCCGACCAACTGGCGCTGTTACGCAGCCAGGTGCAGACCCAACTGTTTTTGTTCGACTGCCTGCGGGCCGACGGACGCAAGATTCCTATCGAACTGCGGCTGGTGCTGGTCTGGGACGAACACGGTGCATTCGAAGGCGTACTGGGCGTCGGTCGCGACATCAGCCAGCAACGCCGGGCCGAAAAAGACCTGCGCATGGCCGCGACCGTATTTGAGCACTCGACCTCGGCGATCCTGATCACCGACCCGGCCGGCTACATCGTCCAGGCCAACGAAGCCTTCAGCCGTGTCAGCGGTTATGCGGTAGAGCAAGTGCTCGACCAACTGCCGAACATGCTGACCGTCGACGATCAGCAGGAAGCCCATCTGCGTTATGTGCTCAAGCAATTGCATCAGCACAGCACGTGGGAAGGCGAAGTCTGGCTCAAACGACGCAATGGCGAGCATTACCCGGCCTGGGTCGGGATCACGGCGGTGCTGGATGACGAAGGCGATCTGGCCAGCTACGTGTGCTTCTTCAGCGACATCAGCGAACGCAAGGCCAGTGAACAGCGGATTCACCGCCTCGCCTATTACGACGCCCTGACCCACCTGCCCAACCGCACACTGTTCCAGGATCGCCTGCACACGGCGCTGCAATCGGCCGAACGGCAGAAGTCCTGGGTGGTGCTGATGTTCCTCGACCTGGACCGCTTCAAACCGATCAACGACTCCCTGGGCCACGCCGCTGGCGATCGCATGCTCAAGGAAATGGCCACGCGCCTGCTCGGCTGTGTCGATGATGACGATACCGTGGCGCGCATGGGCGGCGATGAATTCACCTTGCTGCTGCAACCGCGGGCCAACCGTGAAATTGCCTTGAACCGGGCGATTCATGTGGCCGAACAGATTCTCGCCAGCCTGGTGAAACCGTTCGTGCTTGAAGGCCGCGAGTTCTTCGTCACCGCCAGTATCGGCATCGCCCTGAGCCCTCAGGACGGCAACGAACTCAGCCAGCTGATGAAAAACGCCGACACCGCGATGTATCACGCCAAGGAGCGTGGCAAGAACAACTTCCAGTTCTATCAGGCCGACATGAACGCCAGCGCCCTGGAGCGTCTGGAACTGGAAAGCGACTTGCGTCACGCCTTGGAGCAGAACGAATTCGTCCTCTATTACCAACCGCAGTTCAGCGGCGATGGCAAACGCCTGACCGGCGCCGAAGCCTTGCTGCGCTGGCGCCATCCGCGACGCGGTCTGGTGCCGCCGGGAGACTTCATTCCGGTGCTCGAAGAGCTCGGCCTGGTGGTGGATGTCGGCGACTGGGTGATCAGCGAGGCCTGCCGTCAGCTCAAGGCCTGGCATCAGGCCAAGGTGCGGGTGCCGAAGGTGTCGGTGAACATTTCGGCCCGGCAATTCTCCGACGGCCAACTCGGGACGCGGATCGCCACCATCCTCAAGGAAACCGGCCTGCCGCCGGCATGCCTGGAGCTGGAACTGACCGAAAGTATCCTGATGCGCGAAGTCAGCGAAGCGATGCAGATTCTCGCCGGGCTGAAAAACCTCGGCCTGAGCATTGCGGTCGACGACTTCGGCACCGGTTACTCATCGCTCAACTACCTCAAGCAGTTCCCCATCGACGTGCTGAAAATCGACCGCACCTTCGTCGACGGCCTGCCGTCGGGCGAGCAGGATGCGCAGATTGCCCGCGCGATCATCGCCATGGCCCACAGCCTGAACCTGGCGGTTATCGCCGAGGGCGTGGAAACCCACGAGCAACTCGACTTCCTGCGTGAGCATGGTTGCGACGAGGTTCAAGGGTATCTGTTCGGCCGGCCGATGCCGGCGAACCGGTTTGAAGCGCAGTTCAGCAATGATGCGTTGTTCATGTTCGACTGAAACGCAATCACTGTGGCGAGGGAGCTTGCTCCCGCTTGAGTGCGCAGCGCTCACAAGATTTTTAGGGCCGCTTCGCAGCCCAGCGGGAGCAAGCTCCCTCGCCACAGGCCAGCACGATCACCGCTGATCCCGTCGTGAAGCCCACTTGTCTGCGACATGATGTCCTTTCATATGCCATCTAAAACCCATTGGGTTAGAATGCCCCCCTTTTCTGCCCCGATCCCTGAGGACCGCCATGTTCAGCCGTGATTTGACTATTGCCAAGTACGACGCCGATCTCTTTGCCGCCATGGAGCAAGAAGCTCAGCGCCAGGAAGAGCACATTGAGCTGATCGCTTCGGAAAACTACACCAGCCCTGCGGTCATGGAAGCTCAAGGCTCGGTACTGACCAACAAGTACGCCGAAGGCTACCCGGGCAAGCGCTACTACGGTGGTTGCGAGTTCGTCGACGTGGTCGAGCAACTGGCCATCGACCGTGCAAAAGAACTGTTCGGCGCTGATTACGCCAACGTTCAGCCACACGCCGGTTCGCAAGCCAACAGCGCCGTTTACCTGGCGCTGCTGCAAGCGGGCGACACCATCCTGGGCATGAGCCTGGCGCACGGTGGTCACCTGACCCACGGTGCCAGCGTTTCCTCCTCCGGCAAGCTGTACAACGCCGTTCAGTACGGCATCGACGGCAATGGCCTGATCGACTACGACGAAGTCGAGCGTCTGGCGGTCGAGCACAAGCCGAAAATGATCGTGGCCGGTTTCTCTGCCTACTCGCAGATTCTGGACTTCCCGCGCTTCCGCGAAATCGCTGACAAGGTTGGCGCCTACCTGTTCGTCGACATGGCCCACGTGGCCGGTCTGGTCGCCGCTGGCGTCTACCCGAACCCCGTACCTTTCGCCGACGTCGTGACCACCACCACGCACAAGACCCTGCGCGGTCCACGTGGCGGCCTGATCCTGGCTCGCGCCAACGCCGACATCGAGAAGAAACTGAACTCCGCCGTATTCCCGGGCGCCCAGGGTGGCCCGCTGGAGCACGTGATCGCCGCCAAAGCGATCTGCTTCAAGGAAGCACTGCAACCTGAGTTCAAGACTTACCAGCAACAAGTGGTGAAAAACGCCCAGGCCATGGCCGGCGTGTTCATCGAGCGCGGTTACGACGTCGTGTCGGGCGGTACTCAGAACCACCTGTTCCTGCTGTCGCTGATCAAGCAGGAAATCTCCGGTAAAGACGCTGACGCCGCTCTGGGCAAAGCGTTCATCACCGTGAACAAGAACTCCGTGCCAAACGATCCACGCTCCCCGTTCGTCACCTCCGGCCTGCGCTTCGGTACTCCGGCTGTGACCACTCGTGGCTTCAAGGAAGCAGAGTGCAAAGAACTGGCCGGCTGGATCTGCGACATCCTGGCGGACCTGAACAACGAAGCGGTGATCGACGCCGTTCGTGAGAAGGTCAAGGCCATCTGCAAGAAGCTGCCGGTGTACGGCGCTTAATCAGCCCGCAGAACCGCAGCAATGAAAAACCGGCCAGTGATGGCCGGTTTTTTTATGCCCGCGATTTTTTTCAAACAGCGAAAAGGCTCAAGGTCGGGGCATTGCGCCCAACTGGTAAGACCGGTCATGCCAATTTCTGAAAATTTGCTTGCGATCACCCAAAAACAGCGCCTAGACTGCGCCTGCACTGGACATACCGGTAAGACCACAATAATTAAGTCCTGAATCTGATGCGCGAAGCGCACGGCAGCCAGGACACCGACCAGGATTCCTCCCATGCTCAGATGGTGCTCGCGTTCTATCTTCCTCCAAGTGGTTCTCGGACTGGTGCTCGGCATCGTCTGTGGGCTGACCCTTCCTGAATACTCCGCCCAGCTCAAACCGCTCGGTGATGGCTTCATCAAACTGATCAAGATGCTCATCGGTCTGATCGTGTTCTGCGTAGTGGTCAGCGGCATCAGCGGTGCCGGCGACCTGAAGAAGGTCGGACGCATCGGCCTGAAATCGGTGATCTACTTCGAAATCCTGACCACCATCGCCTTGGTGATTGGTCTGGTGTTCGCTTTCACCACCGGCATCGGCAGCGGCGCGAACATTCATCTGGATCAGCTTTCCGCTGCCGACATGGGCGACATAGCCCAGCGCGGTCAGCACATGCAAACCACCTCCCAGTTCCTGATGAACCTGATCCCGACCTCGGTCATCGGCGCCTTCGCGGAGAACAATATTCTGCAAGTGCTGCTGTTTTCGGTGCTGTTCGGCAGTGCGCTGAACCTGGTGGGCGAAGCAGCGTCGGGTATTTCCCGACTGATCAATGAGCTGAGCCACGTGATCTTCCGCATCATGGGCATGATCGTGCGTCTGGCGCCGATCGGCGTGTTCGGCGCCATCGCTTTCACCACCAGCAAATATGGCCTGGACTCGCTGCAACACCTGGGCAGCCTGGTTGGCCTGTTTTACCTGACCTGCGTGGCGTTTTGTGTCGCTGATTCTCGGCTTGGTGATGCGTCTGTCCGGCCTGCGGATGTGGCCGTTGCTCAAGTACCTGCGTGAAGAACTGCTGATCGTGATGGGCACCGCTTCTTCCGACGCCGTGCTGCCACAAATCATGCGCAAGCTTGAGCATCTGGGCATCGGCAGTTCGACGGTCGGGCTGGTGATTCCGACCGGGTACTCGTTCAACCTGGACGGTTTCTCGATCTACCTGACCCTCGCCATCGTGTTCATCGCCAATGCCACCGGCACGCCGCTGGCCATGACCGACCTGCTGACCATTCTGCTGGTGTCGTTGATCACCTCCAAAGGTGCCCACGGGATTCCCGGCTCGGCGCTGGTGATTCTCGCGGCGACACTGACGGCGATCCCGGCGATTCCGGTGGTTGGCCTGGTGCTGGTGTTGGCAGTGGACTGGTTCATGGGCATCGGCCGGGCGCTGACCAACCTGATCGGCAACTGCGTCGCCACCGTGGCCATCGCGCGCTGGGAAAAGGACATCGATATCCAACGGGCGAACAAAGTACTTTCTGGTCAGGTGGGTTATACCTTCCAGCCGAGAAAGCCTGTCGGCCCGGCACATCAGCAGGAATTCTGAATAACCGCCGTGCCTGCCCACGGGCAGGCACGGTCATCAATCGTTTTGGATGCTCATGGAGCGAACAGTGATCACCTCGTCGACCGTTGTGAATTCAGTAGTAGAAAAACTCCGGGCCGCTTTGGCCCGTGGTCAGTGGCGCTCCGGCGAGATGCTGCCGGGGCAGCGTGAGCTGGCCGAACAACTGGGCATCAGCCGCCCGAGCCTGCGTGAAGCCGTCATCGTGCTGGAAACTCTCGGGCTGGTGCGTTCCATGCCGGGTAAAGGCGTGGTGGTGCTGGAGGCCAATCTCAGCGACAGCCAAAGCCACGACAGCGCAGTCGCCGGTGCGAGCCTGGAAGACGTGCTGCAACTGCGCTACACGCTTGAACCGTTCATTGTCGGCCTGGTGGCGCAGTCGATCAGCAGCAAGGAAGTCGGGCAACTGCGCCTGACCCTGATGGACATGCGCGAAGCACTGGAAGCCAACGACAGCGAAGCCGGGGTGAACGCCTACATCGCGTTCCACGAAGAGCTGTTCACGCTGACCTCGAACCCGATTTTCCAGAGCGTGGTGCAACAGACCAGCAACGCCCTCAAGCAAAGCGCCGACGTGCTGCGCAACTCCCCGGAACATTTGGCGGAGCGCCTTGAGGAGAACGAAGCCGTGGTGCGCGCTATTCGCAGCAAAAACAGCGCCCAGGCCAGCGCCGAGATGCGTCGGCACATCCTTCGGGAAGGCCAGCGGATGGGCATCGAATTGAATATTCCGGACGACAACCTCGGCAGTTGAGTCCGCTTCGAACTGGAGACAGGCCATGAACAGCTTCGCCTCACCGCAAACCCTCACAGCCCTGCCCTTCCCGCGAGCGAACACCGGGAAGCCGTCGGCGGATGATCTCTACTCACGGATATTCGATGCCATTCTCGAACAGCGCATCATCCCCGGCAGTCGCTTCACCGAAGAAAGCCTGGGGGACATGTTCGGGGTGAGCCGCAGCAGCATCCGCCAGGTACTGACGCGCCTGTCTCATCAGCAAATCATCATCCTTCGCACCCATCATCGTCCCCGCGTCGCCGCGACAGATGTCGAGCAGACTCGGCAGACGCTTCACGCCCGGCGACTGACCGAGCTCACGCTGGTACGGCTGGCCTGTCAGCAACCTCGCCCGCAAGACCTCAATCGTCTGCGCGACTTGATCGACAGTGAACGCCGGTGTCTGGAGCGCGATCAGCGTGGCCCGGCGATTCGATTGTCGGGGGAGTTTCATTTGCAGTTGGCCGAAATGGCGGGGAATGCACCTTTGGCGCATTTTCTTGGCAGTCTGGTGCCTCTGACTTCACTGGCGATTGCGCAGTTTGATGCGCAGGCGGATGGTTATTGCGTGTGGCAGGCGCATGAGGGGATTCTGGATGCGGTTGAACGCGGGGATGCCCGGAAGGCCGAGACACTATTGAGCCGGCATCTGGATTATCTTGAGATGACATTGCTGAACGCTGAATCGGTTCCCAGCCCGAATCGTGCTGCCGGTTAGATCGCCATCGCGAGCAGGCTCGCTCCTACATTTGAAATGCATTCCCCTGTGGGAGCGACGGTGCGACGATTCGACCTGCTCGCGATGACGGCATCAGGTCCGCTGAGAATGTCGGGGCTTACTCCGCCGCTACCCGCGCAAACCCCTCGCGAATCTTCTCTTCCGGCAAATCATCGGCAATGAACACAATCACGCTTTCGCGCGTTTCATCGTCTGCCCACTCCGTGTCCCAATCGAATCCGTATAACTTCAACACGCCCTGAAACACCATGCGCCGCGGCTCGCCAAGGATGTTCAACACGCCTTTGTAGCGCAGCAATTGCTTGCCATGGTCTTCCAGCAGTTCGTTCATGAACTCGCTGAGTTTATCGATATCCAGAGGCTTGTCGGTGCGCAGCACCAGGCTGGAAATGCGGTCGATGGACGGCGCTTTGCTCACCGGGCGCAGGCTGACGCCGCCACCCAGGTCGGCATTGAGATTGAAGCCGCGCACGTCGAGTAATTCGGCCAGATCGATCTTGCCGTGCTCGACCACGCGGATCGGTGCGCGACGGTTGATGCGGGTCAGGCGCTCGCTCAGCGCGCTAAAGGTCGCCTCGTCCACCAGATCGCGTTTGCTCACCAGCAACCGGTCGGCAAAACCGATCTGCGCCTGGGCGATGGTTTGAGTCAGGTGAGTGTCAGCGTGCGCCGCATCGACCAGGGTAATGATGCCGTCGAGGATGTAGCGCTCGCGCAGCTCTTCATCGATGAAAAAGGTTTGGGCCACAGGTGCCGGGTCGGCCAGGCCGGTGCATTCGATCACCAGACGGTCGAAGGCGATTTCGCCGCTGTCCAGGCGTTCGAGCAGCAGGTACAAGGCCTTGGTCAAATCGGTGTGGATGGTGCAGCAGACGCAGCCGTTGGACAGCGTCATCACTTGCACCGGTTCGTCGCCCAACAGTTGGGTGTCGATACCGGCGTCGCTGAATTCGTTCTCGATCACGGCGATTTTCAGGCCGTGCTCGGCTTTGAGCAGGTAGCGCAACAGCGTGGTTTTTCCCGCGCCGAGAAAGCCACTGAGGATCGTGACGGGAATAGGTTGCAACTCGGTCATAAGGCTCCCGAACGTAACTGATCGTAAAAATGAAAACGCGCCACGACTGGCGTGACGCGTTTTGTTCAAACACTGTGATCCGTCAGCGGATCAACAGCACTTCGGCCCACCCTTGCCACCGTAACGAGCCTCTTGGCGTTCCCGGAAGAACATCTCGTAGGTCATCACCGGTTTGTCCGGGTGTTTGGTTTGCATATGCTCGACGTAATTGTCGTAGTCGGGCATGCCGACCATCAGGCGCGCGGCCTGACCGAGGTATTTACCGAGGCGACTCAGGTCATTGAACACGCTGCAATCCTCGATTACGCATCCGGCAGAGCCTGGAATGGCGCTTCTTTATCCGTACGTTCTTTGCTGCCCCAGGCGGAAATACCGACCTTGAGCGCATAGAACAGGATACTGAATACCACGAACAGGAACAGCGCGGTCAGCGTTGCGTTGGTGTAGGCGTTGAAGATCACGTGCTGCATCTGCGTAATGTCCTTGGCCGGGGCGAGGATCTGACCGTTGGCCAGCGCATCGCTGTACTTCTTGGCCAGCGACAGGAAGCCGATCGCCGGGTTGGCATCGAACAGCTTGATGAAGCCGGCGGTGGTGGTGCAGATCAGCAGCCACACGGCGGGCAGCATGGTGACCCAGACATAACGCTGGCGTTTCATTTTGATCAGCACAACGGTGCCGAGCATCAGCGCGATACCGGCCAGCATTTGGTTGGAGATACCGAACAGCGGCCACAAGGTGTTGATGCCACCCAGCGGATCGATCACGCCCTGGTACAGCAACCAACCCCACATCGCCACGCAACCAGCGGTGGCGATCAGGTTGGCGGTCCAGGATTCGGTGCGTTTCAGCGCTGGCACGAAGGAACCGAGCAAGTCCTGCAGCATGAAACGGCCGGCACGGGTACCGGCGTCCACAGCCGTCAGGATGAACAGCGCTTCGAACAGGATCGCAAAGTGGTACCAGAACGCCATGGTGTTTTCACCCGGCAGGACACTGTGCAGGATCTGCGCGATACCGACCGCGAGGGTCGGCGCACCGCCGGCACGGGCCAGGATGGTGGTTTCACCAATGTCCTTGGCCACCGCTTGCAGCGCTTCCGGGGTGATTGCAAAGCCCCAGCTGCTGACGGTTTGTGCCACGGCTACCACGTCACCGCCGACGACTGCCGCCGGGCTGTTCATGGCGAAGTACACGCCTGGTTCAATTACCGAAGCGGCGACCATGGCCATGATGGCAACGAAGGATTCCATCAACATGCCGCCGTAACCGATGTAACGAGCGTTGACCTCGTTATCCAGCAGTTTCGGCGTGGTGCCGGAGGAGATCAGCGCATGGAAACCCGAAACGGCGCCACAGGCAATGGTGATGAACAGGAACGGGAACAACCCGCCCTTCCACACCGGCCCGGTGCCGTCGACGAACTGGGTCAATGCCGGCATTTTCAGCTCGGGCATGGTGATCAGGATGCCGATCGCCAGCGCCACGATGGTGCCGATCTTCAGGAAGGTCGACAGGTAGTCACGCGGCGCCAGAATCAGCCACACCGGTAACGAGGCGGCCACGAAACCGTAACCGACCAGCATCCACGTAATCTGCACGCCAGTGAAGCTGAACGCCTTGGCCCAGAACGGATCAGCGGCAATCTGCCCGCCCAGCCAGATCGAACCGAGCAGCAACAGCACACCGACCACGGAGATTTCGCCGATGCGACCCGGGCGGATGTAGCGCATGTAAATGCCCATGAACATCGCGATCGGGATGGTCGCCATCACCGTGAAAATCCCCCACGGGCTTTCGGCCAGGGCTTTCACAACGATCAGCGCCAGCACCGCGAGGATGATGATCATGATCAGGAAGCAGCCAAACAGCGCGATGGTGCCGGGGATGCGGCCCATTTCTTCACGGACCATGTCACCCAGGGAACGACCGTTGCGGCGGGTGGACATGAACAGGACCATGAAATCCTGAACGGCACCGGCCAGCACCACGCCGGCGATCAGCCACAGCGTCCCGGGCAGGTAACCCATCTGCGCCGCCAGGACCGGACCGACCAGCGGCCCCGCGCCAGCAATGGCCGCGAAGTGGTGACCGAAGAGGATGTGTTTGTTGGTCGGCACGTAGTCCAGACCGTCATTGTTGAGCACGGCGGGGGTGGCCCGTCGCGGGTCGAGTTGCATCACATTGTTAGCGATGAACAGACTGTAGTAACGATACGCAACCAGATAGATGGCCACGGCGGCGACCACAATCCACAAGGCGTTGATCGCCTCGCCTCGGCGCAATGCCACTACACCGAGGGCGCACGCCCCTACGATCGCCAGCAGTAGCCAGGGTAGGTGGCGTAGCAGGCCATTATTATTTTTCATTTTATGATTCCAGCCAGGGTGGACAAGAAAGACAGCCATCCCGAGTTTAGCGCTAACAGCCGCAAAGGCCATCCCCCGACATAGGTTGAGCCATCACTTTGCTGGCAGCCTTTGACAATGCGGGTCTATAGTCAGCGAACATTTACGAGGATTGCGCCATGAGCGAGCACCCTACCGATCGCCGCCGCTTCAAACGTATTGCGTTCGATGCCCGAACCGAGCTGAGCCAAGGTGAATTCGTCTGGCCGGTGAAGTTGATCGACCTGTCACTGAAGGGGCTGCTGATCGAGAAGCCCGAGCCATGGCTGGGGAATCCGGAGTGGCATTTTCTGGTCGATATTCATCTCAACGAAGACGTCGAGATCAAGATGGATGTGGTGTTGACCCACAATGATCATGGCCAGCTCGGCTTCGTCTGCAAACACATCAGCCTGGAATCCATCGAACGCCTGCGGCGGTTGATCGAATTCAACTTGGGGGACCCCGAGGAACTGGAGCGCGAATTGGGCGCCCTGATCGAAATTTGATGACACGATGCAAATCCCTGTGGGAGATTCTATGTTGCAGGGCAACCCTGCAACTTCAGGCCGGCTGGTATTCGCTCTGATTTTTCATCAGGGCAAATGCCACCCGACAGAGTTTCCGGGCAAGGGCCACCAATGCCTGGGTTTTCGAGAAGCCTCTTGCCAAATACGACTCGTAAAACGGTTTCCATTTAGCTGAGCGACAGGCTGCCATTGCGGCGTTGTAAGCCAACCGGCGTACTTCCGGATCCCCTTTTTTGCTCAGGTGCCGGGGGCCGTTCTTCTTCCCGGAGTCATCGACCGTAAGGTCCATCCCTAGAAACGCGATGAACGCATCACTATTGGCAAAATCACCGCGCATAAAGGTCGTCGCCAACCCGGTTGCAGTCAGTTCGCCAACACCTTCGATGGCTTTGCAGCGGTCGATATTCTCTTCAATTCCCGCCTCTTTGCTGACCTTGCGCAGCAGTTTCTGAATGGCCTGATCCGCTTGCTTGAAGGCCTTTTGCTGGGCGGCCTGCACTTTCTTCAACAAGGGTTCATTGGCCCAGCTCAGCATCAGGCCAGCATGGTTCTGGATCAGCGTTGCACGTCTGTGGAGCAGGCTTTTCAGCGAGGTGTAGGCCTTGGGTGGCGGGCTCCAGATCCGTAGTCCGTCTTGTTCGTTCGTCAAATAGCGCGCCAGCAGACGGGCATCGCAGGGATCGTTCTTGGCGCGCTGGCCGATGCCGCGGCGATAGTTGCTTACCCGATAAGCATCCACGACATAGACCTGGTGACCCATCGCATGGGCCAGCTCGACAGTGTCCAGGTGGTAGATGTTGGTGGCTTCAACGGCGATAGCGCTTTGGGCGGGCAATGTTTTAAGCCAGCGTTTAAGGGCTGTTCGATCGTTCTTGATGGCGTCAGTGGATTGCAGGTCGGAGCGATAGACAACTATTTCAGCCTTGGCGATATCGATGCCAACAACCGTCTGCGAAGTAAGGATTGTCATGACGAATCCTCGGAGCTAGGGTTTAAGAGCTTGTCGGGGTCTACCGTTGCGCTGGCTTGCCTCTATCGTCGGTTTTACCGATGAATTCCTTATCGGCGCTTTGGGTAGAAAGGGCGGGACGAGAAGTCTCCCACGGTCCGTACTGGCTAGAGTCGGAATCGAGCTTTTAGTCACGCCCACCCCTTCAAGTCTAAACATACAAGCGAGCTTGGTCCGGGCGGCGTTCCGACGATAGCGGACTATCAGTCAACAACATCGTTGAATGCTAAACCGCTATCGCGAGCAAGCTCGCTCCCACAGGGTTTGTGAACTATCTGGCAGATTATTCGAACAACGCGTCGAGCGCCTGCTCCAGACGCGTTACGGCAATAATCTGCAACCCCGGAGGTGCTTCTTTAGGCGCATTGCCCTTGGGCACGATGGCGCGCTTGAAGCCGTGTTTGGCGGCTTCTTTCAAACGTTCCTGGCCGCTCGGCACCGGGCGTACTTCGCCGGAAAGCCCGACCTCGCCGAACACCAGCAGATCGTGGGGCAGTGGCCGGTTGCGCAAACTGGACATGACCGCCGCCATCAGCGCCAGATCGGAGGCCGTTTCCAGCACCTTCACCCCGCCAACCACGTTGAGAAACACATCCTGATCGTGGGTCGGAATGCCGCCGTGACGGTGCAGCACCGCCAGCAACATCGCCAGTCGATTCTGATCCAGCCCCAGCGTTACCCGGCGTGGATTGGCCAGGTGACTGTCGTCCACCAGCGCCTGGACTTCCACCAGCATCGGCCGCGTCCCTTCCCACGTCGCCATGACCACACTGCCCGGCACTTCTTCCTGGGCACGGGTGAGAAAAATCGCCGAAGGGTTGGAGACTTCTTTCAGCCCCTTGTCGGTCATACCGAATACGCCCAGTTCGTTGACGGCGCCGAAACGGTTTTTCACCGCCCGCAGCAAACGCAAGCGTCCATCGGATTCGCCTTCGAAATACAGCACCGTGTCGACCATGTGCTCCAGCACTCGCGGCCCGGCCAATGCACCTTCTTTTGTCACGTGACCGACCAGGAAAATGGCCGTGCCGCTCTGCTTGGCATAGCGCACCAGCAACGCCGCGCTTTCCCTGACCTGGGACACGCCGCCCGGTGCCGATTGCAGTTGCTCGGTGAAGATCGTCTGGATCGAGTCGATCACCATCACCTTGGGTTTTTCCTGCCGGGCGGTGGCGATGATGGTTTCGATGCAGGTTTCGGTCATCACCCGCAGTTGATCCTGAGGCAAGCCGAGACGGCGGGCGCGCATGGCCACTTGCTGCTGGGATTCTTCGCCGGTGACGTACAGCGCCGGCATGACTTTCGCGAGGTTGCACAAGGTTTGCAGCAGAATGGTCGATTTGCCGATGCCCGGATCACCGCCGATCAGCACCACCGAACCATCCACCAGGCCGCCACCCAACACCCGATCCAACTCGCTGGACGCTGTGGAAAAGCGCGGAATCTCTTCGACGCTGACTTCGGCCAGGGTCCTGATCTGTGCCTGTTGACCGGTCCAGCCGGTGCGACCGCTGGGGGCTGCGGCACCACCGCTCTCCACCATGGTTTCGGTCAGGGTGTTCCAGGCCCCGCACTCACCGCACTGGCCAGCCCACTTGGGGAAGGTTGAGCCGCACTCGGTGCAGCCGTACATGCGCTTGGCCTTGGCCATCTGAACTCCCGGCAAAAACCGCGATGATAGCTCAGCTGGTGCGGATCAGCGCGGCGAAGTTACCCAGCGGATCTTCGGCGGCAACTTGTTCGGCCCCTGGAACATATTTACCGCATGACCAATCATAAAAACTTGTACAACCTCCCACTCCGACATATCCAACCAAATACCAGTTTTATCTAATGAAACAAAAATCGAAACCTGTACAAGTCTTAGCCATTTAAAACCCGAACGTACAACCCAACTATTAAGCCAACCCAATGGCAATATAATGGCCTTTTGAAACTTAGCACAGGTAATTTGTTTGAGGCGTTAGTCTTTACACCTTGCAAACCAAACATATAAAAACTTCATGTACCGCACATTGCCTTGCATCAACCCAGTGCGGGCAGAGGCCATAGTCCAAAGCGGCTACCCCGAGCAGACTGATGGCCATTTCAGACTGATTACCGTTGAGAAGGTCGGTAGCCGGCAAGCTCTGTAAGCAGTTGTTTCGAGCAGGATGCATCCTGCTGATTTACACTGCATTCACCAACCTCATCTGTAACAAGGAAATAACCTATGGGCGTGATAAGTGAGTTCAAGGCCTTCGCGGTCAAAGGTAACGTGGTCGACATGGCCGTCGGTATCATCATCGGCGCCGCCTTCGGCAAGATCGTCTCATCGTTTGTCGGCGACGTGGTGATGCCGCCCATTGGCCTGCTGATCGGGGGGGTGGACTTCAGTGACCTGGCCGTCACGCTCAAAGCAGCCAACGGCGATATCCCGGCGGTAGTGCTGGCGTACGGCAAATTCATCCAGAGCCTGATTGACTTCATCATCGTCGCCTTCGCGATCTTCATGGGCGTCAAAGCCATCAACCGCCTGAAACGCGAAGAGGCCGTTGCGCCAACGCTGCCGCCGGTTCCGACCAAGGAAGAAGAGCTGCTGGAAGAGATCCGCGATCTGCTCAAGGCTCAGAACAATCGGCCCTGAATGCGTGAGTCAAACAAGAAACGGCGCCCTTGAGGCGCCGTTTTTTTACCAGTAGTTTTCCACTGCCACTTGCCCGGGGCGTCGACTGAGGCTCAAGTGCATGTGGCGTTGTTTGAGCAATTTGCGCGTGTCATCGATCATCTGCGGATTGCCGCAGAGCATGACCCTTGAGTGCTCGGCCGTCAGCGCCAGGCCTGCCGCCCGCTCCAGCTCGCCATTTTCGATCAGCGCAGTGATCCGGCCGCTCAGCGCGCCAGGATGCTGCTCGCGCGTGACGGTAGTGATGAACTGCAACTTGTGCGCAAACTCCGCTAAATAGTCGCGCTGGGCCAACCCGCTGACGAGGTCCTGATAAGCCAGCTCCCGGGCTTCGCGCACACTGTAGACGAGGACGATTCGTTCGAATTTCTCCCAGATCTCGAAATCCTGCAGGATCGACAGAAACGGCGCCAGTCCGGTGCCTGTGGATAACAACCAGAGATCACGGCCGTCGACAAAGCGATCCAGCGTCAGGTAACCAAAGGCCAGACGCTCGACCAGCAGCGTATCGCCGACGCCCAGCCGACTCAGCTCACTGGTGAACTCCCCGCCTGGCACCACAATGGAAAAGAATTCGAGGAACTCGTCATAGGGCGACGACACCATGGAATAAGCGCGCCATACGGTGCTGCCATCAGCCTTGGTAACGCCCAGCCGGGCGAATTGCCCGGCACGGAAACGAAAACCCGGATCCCGGGTGGTCCGCAGTGTGAACAGACTGGGGGTCAGCGACTGGACCTCGAGCAAGGTCTGGCGAGTGAATTTTTCTGCGCTGGCGGTCATGGGGTGCTCCATTCAACAGATAGCCACAGTGTCCCGCAAACCGGAGGGCTTAAACACCGGTGATTTGTAGTGGCTTTAGCCAGGGACTCATTCACATTAACTTCATAATACGACTTAACATTAACCACCCGGTTAACACATAAATCCAAGGCTGATTAAGCAAACCCGACATTTCGTTATCTATGCCAGTACTCCATGACGTTAGAACCAGATACTTGCTTAAAAATCGCAAACAAAGCCAAAAAGTCTCACACAAACATAGGAAACATCCTACACTCGGCTCGTGCCAGATCATTGGATCCAAAAAGGCACCCCCCAAGTAACATCACACCTGGAGATACAGTATGGAGAGGTGGAAGGAATCACAACTCAACCAATTATCACGGGCAACGGAGATTGATATTGCCTACCGGATTTCACTGGGTTTTGCGAAAAATATAGGCTTTAAATTTTTCGCCTTTTCAACAACATACCAAATAAAAACTGACCACTTTAATACAGTACAGCTCAACAACTACCCTACGGACTGGAACATTGAATATGAACAAAAAAATTTCAGCGCAATAGACCCGATAGTGGCTCACTGCAATCACTCCAGATTGCCTGTCCTATGGAGCGAAGAACTTTTTTCCAAGACCCCGTGCTTGTGGGACGCGCTTGAGAAACAAGGATTGCAGCACGGCTGGTCGCAATCGGTCCATGACGAGGACAGTGGTGCTTGCAGCATTCTGAGCCTGGCCAGAAGCCATTGCCCGATCACTGCGTTTGAGCTGTATGAAAACCTCGGTTTTTCAGTGTTCATCGGGCGCCACCTGCATGCGTTGATCGCACAGACACTGCCCAGGAAATCGGCGAAGCCACCCGTGCCGCATTTGTCCCCCCGCGAAATTGATGTATTGAAACTGGCGGCGGATGGCAAGACTGCCTATGAGAGTGCCAGAATCCTCAATCTCAGCGCACGCACGGTCAATTTTCATGTGCAAAGCGCGATTCTGAAACTGGGGGTCAATAACAAGATTTCCGCAGTCATCGCCGCCACCAGGGACGGTATTCTCAAAAGCAGCGCGATACGCTGACGCAAAAAACCTGCAAGTAATCCAAAAGAAAAAAACGTACCATTTGCGGTCCTTCTTGAGTGTTGACGTGTGAACCTTCACGACGCAGTACACTCGGACGGTCTCGCCCGCTACAACGCCCTTGGGCTGCGGGACACCTGTTGATGACCCCGTTGATTACCCAGAGCCCCGCCTCATGCCCTTGCTCGAAACACCCTTCGCCCGACTCGACCTGATCCGCCAGCCCGAACAGCAGAACGAACCGCTGCAAGCGTTTGATGCCGCAGACGAATACCTGCTCACCCATCTGGCCGACCAACAGCCCTCGGCCGACACTCGGGTTCTGGTGCTCAACGACAGCTTTGGCGCGTTGGCCGCCAGCCTGGCGGGCAAGGTTCAAGTGACCAGCAGCGGCGACTCGTTCCTGGCCTTTCAGGGGCTGGAAAAAAATCTGATCCGTAACGGCCAGGCGTTTGATGCGGTGCCAAGCGTACCGGCCAGCGAAGCCTTTTCAGGCCCTTTCGACCGGGTTCTGATCCGGGTCCCGAAAACCCTCGCCTTGCTGGAAGAACAACTGATTCGTTTGCAGGGTCAACTGGCGCCGGGGGCTCAGGTGATTGCTGCGGCGATGATCAAGCACTTGCCCCGCGCCGCGGGCGATCTGCTGGAGCGCTACATCGGGCCGGTGCAAGCCTCGCTGGCGGTGAAGAAGGCTCGGTTATTGATCGCGACCGCTGAAGTCAAAGCGCCTGTCGTGTCCCCCTACCCGACCCGTTATCGACTCGACGCCCCTGAGATCGAACTGCTGAATCACGCCAATGTGTTCTGCCGCGAAGGGCTGGATATCGGCACGCGAGCGTTTTTGCCGCACCTGCCAACGAACCTCGGCTCAGCGCGGGTTGCCGACCTCGGTTGTGGCAACGGGGTGTTGGCCATCGCCAGCGCCCTGCAAAACCCAGAGGCCCACTACACGCTCGTGGACGAGTCATTTATGGCCGTGCAATCGGCAGCCGAAAACTGGCGCGTGGCGCTGGGTGACCGGGAAGTGGTTGTACGTGCCGGTGATGGTTTGGCGGGTCAGGAACCTCAGTCTCTGGACGTCGTACTGTGCAACCCTCCGTTTCACCAACAACAAGTCGTCGGCGACTTCCTGGCCTGGCGCATGTTCCAGCAAGCCCGAGAGGCGCTGGTGGTAGGCGGCGCGTTGTACATCGTCGGCAACCGTCATCTGGGATATCACAGCAAGCTCGCTCGGTTGTTCCGCGGTGTCGAGCAAGTGGCGGCCACACCCAAGTTCGTGATCCTTAAAGCCCGAAAATAATCCCAGGCAAAAAAAAACCCTCCAGCACAGGAGGGTTGTAAATCCGTGCCGCAAGGCAACGGGATGGGATCAGGTGCAAAAAATCAGTGGGTCGTCAGGCCCGCGGCATTCATGAACATGCGCATCAGGCTGGCCACGATGAACAGCGCCACAACGCTGCCGGCCCAGATCATTGCCAGCCAGCCGAGTCGCTGCCAGAGCGGCTTTTTCTCTGCTGCTTCGATTTCCTGCAAGGAATGTTTACCCGCCTTCATCGCAATCTCCTCTGAAGAAATGGCGCAGGTATCAGCCCTGCGCCACTGTCGCGTGCTCTAGTGATAGCCATCTTCGTGGGTGACCTTGCCGCGGAACACGTAGTAGCTCCAGAAGGTGTAACCCAGGATGAACGGGATGATGAACAGCGTGCCCACCAGCATGAAGCCCTGGCTTTGCGGCGGTGCGGCGGCGTCCCAGATCGAGATCGACGGCGGCACGATGTTCGGCCACAGGCTGATGCCCAGACCGCTGTAGCCGAGGAAGATCAGCACCAGCGTCAGCAGGAATGGCGTGTAGTGCGCATTGCGAGCCACCGCGCGGATCAGACCGTACATGGTCACCAGCACCAGAATCGGCACCGGCAGGAACCAGAACAGGTTCGGCAGGGTGAACCAGCGAGCGGCAATCTCGGCGTGGGCCAGCGGGGTCCAGATGCTGACGATACCGATCACCGCCAGTACCACGAAAGCCAGCGGCCGAGCCAGGTCATGCATCTGCTCCTGCAACTTGCCTTCGGTCTTCATGATCAGCCAGGTGCAACCGAGCAGCGCATAAGCCACCACCAGCGCCACGCCGCAGAACAGGGTGAACGGGGTCAACCAGTCCAGTGAGCCACCGGCAAACTGCCGATTGACCACCGGCAACCCATCGATAAATGCCCCCAGCGCTACGCCCTGGAAGAACGTCGCGGCAATCGAACCACCGATGAACGCCTTGTCCCAGAGATGGCGCTTGTCGTCCCTGGCCTTGAAGCGGAACTCGAACGCCACACCCCGGAAAATCAGCCCGATCAGCATGAAAATCAGCGGCAGGTACAACGCCGAGAGCACCACCGAATAGGCCAGCGGAAAGGCCCCGAACAACGCTGCGCCGCCGAGCACCAGCCAGGTTTCGTTACCGTCCCAGACCGGCGCGACGGTGTTCATCATCACGTCACGATCGGTCTTGCCCGGAATGAACGGGAAGAGAATCCCGATCCCCAAATCGAAACCGTCCATGACCACGTACATCATGATGCCGAAGATGATGATCACGGCCCAGATCAGCGGAAGATCAATACCCATGAGTCAAATCTCCTTGGTCAGGCTGGGGCTGTGGTCGCTGTCACCATTGTCATCGGCGGCGGACAGCGGACGGGCCGGCGTGCGTTTCTGGCCAGGACCACCGTCGTTGGTTTCCTTGCCTTCGTCGATCTTCGGCCCTTTGCGCACCAGGCGCATCATGTAGCCCAGGCCGGCACCGAACAGCGCGAAATAGACCACGACGAACATGATCAACGTAATGCTCATCTGCATGAAGCTGTGATTGGAGGACGCATCCGCCGTGCGCATCAGGCCGTAGACGACCCACGGCTGACGGCCGATCTCAGTGGTGAACCAACCGGCGAGGATCGCGATCAGGCCAGACGGTCCCATCCACAACGCCAGGTACAGGAACGGCCGCGAGGTATAGAGCTTGTCGCGTTTACGCAGCCACAGGCTCCACAAACCGGTGAAGATCATCAGCATGCCGAGCCCGACCATGATCCGGAACGACCAGAACACGATGGTCGAATTCGGCCGGTCTTCAGGCGGGAACTCCTTGAGCGCCGGGACCTGTTTGTCCAGCGAGTGCGTGAGGATCAGGCTACCTAGATACGGGATCTCTACCGCGAATTTGGTCCGCTCTTCTTTCATGTCCGGCCAGCCGAACAGGATCAGCGGGGTCGGCTCATCGCCGTGGTTTTCCCAATGACCTTCGATCGCGGCGATTTTCGCCGGCTGATGCTCGAGCGTGTTGAGGCCGTGGAAGTCACCGATGACCGCTTGAATCGGCGCCACGATCAAGGCCATCCACATGGCCATCGAGAGCATGGTGCGGATCGCCGGGTTGTCCTTGCCGCGCAGCAAGTGCCAGGCCGCCGAGGAACCGACGAAGAAGGCGGTCGCGACGAACGCAGCCGTCGCCATGTGCATCAGGCGGTACGGGAACGACGGGTTGAAGATTACCGCCAGCCAGTCCACCGGAATGACTTGGCCATTGACGATTTCGTAGCCTTGCGGCGTCTGCATCCAGCTGTTGGAAGCGAGAATCCAGAAGGTCGATATCAGTGTGCCGATGGCGACCATGACCGTGGCGAAGAAGTGCAGATTGCGCCCGACCTTGTTCCAGCCGAACAGCATGACACCGAGGAAACCGGCTTCGAGGAAGAAAGCGGTGAGTACTTCGTACGTCAGCAGCGGCCCGGTCACGGAGCCGGCGAAGTCCGAGAAGCGGCTCCAGTTGGTGCCGAACTGATAGGCCATGACGAGCCCGGAGACCACGCCCATGCCGAAGTTGACGGCAAAGATCTTCGACCAGAAGTGGTACAGATCGCGGTACGTGTCGTTATGGGTTTTCAGCCACAGGCCTTCGAGCACCGCCAGGTAACTCGCCAGGCCAATGGTGATGGCGGGAAATAGAATGTGAAACGAAATGGTGAACGCGAACTGCATCCGGGCGAGATCAAGTGCCTCCAAACCGAACATAAGTCTTCCTCTGTCAGGTAATACCGGCTGAAGGCTTGCGGCCTACACCCACTGCCCCCACGGATATGGAGTGTGGCGAATTTGAATTCGTTCTTTTTTTACAAACATCACAACGTAGGGAGTCTGGCCATCTGGCCGCCGGATCAATTCCACGAGCGGTCTTGATCTGGATCAAGCAACGTTAAAAGAGTAGTCCCATTTTTGACGATGGACGGTGTGGTCTTTTGCCGCGTGACAGGTTGCCTCACCGATGCGGGCCAGGCATATCGGTGTCTAGCTAACGAAATTTCCCAGCCCTGCAACTTCTGGTTACAGCTTGGTGATAATCTCGACCCTCCCATCGCTCAAGACCGGCCCTCAGATGCCCAGCCAAGCGCCCTTGCTGTTACGTCATCACCGCCCATTTATCGCGTTCTGGCTGGCTCGGGTGTTTACCGCCAGCGGCTTTCAGATGCTCACGGTGGCCATTGGCTGGAACCTCTACCAACTGACCGGCAATGTGCTCGATCTGGGCCTGGTCGGTCTGGTGGAGTTCGCCCCGCGGGTGCTGTTCATGCTGCACACAGGGCATGTCGCGGACCGTTATGACCGGCGCAAGGTGGCGGCAATCTGTCAGTCCCTGCAAGCGTTGATCGCCCTGTCGCTGGCCATCGGTAGCGCGACCGACAATGTCACCCGGGAGATGATCTTCATCCTCGCGTTCCTGCTCGGTGCCGCCCGCTCCTTCGAAATGCCGACCACTCAGGCCCTGTTGCCGAGCATCGTGCCCAGCGCGCTGTTCCCCCGCGCCGTCGCCGCCGCCCAATCCGCACAGCAATCGGCGACTATCGTTGCCCCGGCCCTCGGTGGGTTGCTTTACGCCTTCGGCAGCGTCTGGGTCTATGGCCCGACGGTGATCCTCTACCTCATCGCCTGCATGCTGATGCTCAACCTGCCTGCACGGCAGACACCGCTGAACAAGGGCAAGGCAACCCTGGATTCGCTGTTGGCGGGCATCCGCTTCATTCGTAGTCGTCCGGACATTCTCGGGGCGATTTCTCTGGATTTGTTTGCGGTATTGCTCGGTGGTGCGACGGCGTTGCTGCCGGTGTTCGCCAAGGACATCCTGCTGACCGGCCCTTGGGGCCTTGGCCTGCTGCGCTCGGCGCCGGCAGTCGGTGCGCTGCTGATGTCGCTGTACCTGGCGAGATTTGCCGTGGAGCGCAAAGTCGGACGGGTCATGTTTACCGCAGTGGGTGTGTTCGGCGTCGCGACCATTGCATTCGGCCTGTCGACCTCGTTCTGGTTTTCCCTGGCGGTGTTGGTGGTGTTGGGCGCGGCGGACATGATCAGCATGGTGATCCGCGCCTCCTTCGTGCAACTGGAAACCCCGGATGAAATGCGCGGCCGGGTCAGTGCCGTGAACGGTTTGTTCATCGGCGCTTCGAACCAGTTGGGCGAGTTTGAATCCGGCTTGACCGCCCACTGGTTCGGCACTGTGCCAGCGGTGGTCATGGGCGGTATTGGCACATTGGTGGTGACCGGGGCGTGGATCAAACTGTTCCCGACCCTGGCTAACCGCGACCGCATGCATATGCCGGTGGAAGAAGTGAAGGTATAGAGCAGTTGCCAATCACACTTTTGCCGAGCGGGTGCAATACATAGATAGTGCAGCTGGTGTAATGTATCGCCTTACACTTGTCCCATGATCAAATCCTTTCAGCACAAAGGCCTTCGTGGCTTCTATGAAACAGGTTCGACTCGTGGGATCCGCGCAGACCATGCGAAGCGTCTGTCTCGAATGCTTCAGTTCATGGACCGCGCCATGCTACCTGGCGATCTGGACCTCCCGGGATGGCGATTGCACCCACTCAAGGGAGAGTTGACCGAATATTGGTCACTGAGCGTTTCGGGGAACTGGCGAGTTATTTTTCGTTTTATCGGTTCAGACATCGAACTGGTCGACTATCTGGACTACCACTGACAGGAGGCAGGACATGCCCATGCACAACCCGCCACACCCTGGCGAAACCCTTTTGATGGATGTATTGCCTGAACTTGGCATCACCGTCACAGAGCTGGCTCGGCACCTGCGATTTGCGCGCCCGCATCTATCGCGAGTGCTGCATGGCCACGCGCCGATCAGTCCTGATTTGGCGGTACGCCTGGAGCGGGCTGGAATTGGCAAGGCCAGAATGTGGCTAGGTATTCAGACCGACTACGATCTTTGGCAAGCGGAGCATCGTGAGCAACCGGTCATCGAACCCATTGCCGTCCACGCCTGACACTCTCTAAACCACCAACTCCCCCGCCACTGCCGCTCGCCTGGCTTTGCCGCAGAGTTGTTCCACCAGCGTCAGGGCGAATTGCAATGCCGCCCCTGAACCTTGGGCAGTGATGCAGTTGCCATCGACCACCACCGGTTGATCGACGAAAGTGCAGCCCGACAGTTGATGGCTGGCCGATGGCAGGCAGGTCATGCGCCGCTGACGCAGTACGCCAAAGGCTTGCAGCGCCAGCGCCGGGGCCTCGGCGATGCCGGCGAACAGGCGTCCGGCCGCCGCCTGATCCTTGATCAATTGTTGCAGGGGTTGATGCGCCGCCAGATGTTGCGCCCCCACGGCACCGCCGGGCAGGACGATCAGATCGAACGGCTGGGCCAGCATATCCACCAGCATCGCATCGGACGTCACTCGGGTGCCGCGCGCGCAGGTGAGCATGCGCCGCCCCTCGATGCTGGCCACCACCACTTCGACCTTGGCACGGCGCAGCACATCGATCAGGGTCACTGCTTGCAGGTCATCGATGCCCTCGGCGAGGGTAATCAGAGCTCTAAAGGTCATGGGCGCAGTCCACTGGATGATCTTTAAAGCGTAGTCAGCTTTCCTGCCCCTTGTTCGAGCCGGCCGTTACTTGATGTAAAGCTGCGTCGACAGCGTATTGCCGGGCGAGTTGATCGACGTGTTGCTGAAGGTGAACGTGCCTTCCTGTTTACCCGCCAGATCGAAGACATACAGATAGCCGACGGTTTTTTTCCCGACAGTGCAATCGGTCAGATTGCCGTTATCAAAAGCACAGACCGGGGTCCGGGTGCCGTTCATTTCAAAACCATCCAGCGCGACATGCGCGCTACGACCGTAACCGACTTCCAGCACGTAGACCTTGATGTTCGGTCCACTGTGATTGCAGCGGGTTTGCTCTTGCCCTTGGGCAATGTCTTCAAAGCCGCAGCCCGGCGACTCGACCTTGAGTACCTTCACCTGACTCAGCGGGGCCGCCGATGCAGCCGAGGCGGTGTGTGCCCCCAGGAAAAAGGCGATCGCCATTGCGAATACGGCAATCAGACGTTTATTCATGCAATACATAAGTACCCCCAAGACCAGCGCGCAGTATGGCGCACTTGGCTTTACCGCAAAACATCGACGACGATCGCAGCCATAAGCAGCCATAGCCCCACGCTGCTGGTATGATGCGCGGCTTTTTCCGACCCACAGAAAATTACCAGGCGCCAGCAGCGGTCTGTGCTTTGCTGTTGAGGTCGATACATTCACGGCGCCTGGCGCGCCACGGGGAGCAGACATGCTGGAAAGGCTGTTTCAACTCAAGGCACACAACACCAACGTGCGGACCGAGATTCTGGCGGGCTTCACGACCTTTTTGGCCATGGCCTACATTCTGTTCGTCAACCCGAGCATCCTCGGCGAGACCGGCATGGACAAAGGCGCGGTGTTCGTCGCCACGTGTCTGGCAGCCGCCTTCGGCTCCACGGTGATGGGCCTGATCGCCAACTACCCGATCGCTCTCGCGCCGGGCATGGGCTTGAATGCCTTCTTTACCTACACCGTGGTCCTGCACATGGGCCACACCTGGCAAGTGGCGCTGGGTGCGGTGTTCATCTCCGCCGTGTGCTTCTTCCTGCTGTCGATCTTCCGCATCCGCGAATGGATCATCAATAGCATCCCGCTGCCGCTACGTTCGGCGATTGCCGCCGGTATCGGCCTGTTCCTGGCGCTGATCGCCCTGCATAACGCGGGCATCGTGGTCAGCAACCCGGCCACCATGGTTGGCCTCGGCGATTTGAAACAACCGGCCCCGATCCTTGCGACCCTCGGCTTTGCCCTGATCGTGGCGCTCGAAGCGCTTAAAGTGCGCGGCGCGGTACTGATCGGCATTCTGGCAGTGACCATCGTTTCGATCGTGATGGGCTTCACCCCGTTCGGCGGCGTCATGTCGATGCCACCGTCCCTGGCCCCGACCTTCCTGCAGCTGGACATCAAGGGCGCCCTGGACATTGGTCTGGTCAGCGTGATCTTCGCGTTCCTGTTCGTCGACCTGTTCGACAACTCCGGCACCCTGATCGGCGTCGCCAAGCGCGCCGGCCTGATGGGCAAGGATGGCCACATGCCGAAAATGGGTCGCGCCCTGATCGCCGACAGTACCGCGGCCATGGCCGGTTCGCTGCTGGGCACTTCGACCACCACCAGCTACATCGAATCCGCAGCCGGCGTGAGTGCCGGTGGCCGCACCGGCCTGACCGCTGTTGTCGTGGCGATTCTGTTCCTGTTGGCGCTGTTCTTCTCGCCATTGGCGGCCAGCGTTCCAGCCTTTGCTACTGCGCCTGCACTGCTGTTCGTCGCGGTATTGATGACATCCGGCCTGGCCGAAATAGACTGGGACGACATCACCGTCGCCGCACCGGTCGTGGTCACTGCTCTGGCCATGCCGTTCACTTATTCCATCGCCAACGGCATCGCCTTCGGTTTCATCTCCTGGACCGCGATCAAGTTGCTGTCCGGCCGCGGCCGTGAGCTCAACTCGGCACTGGTGATTCTGTCGATTCTGTTCGTGATCAAGTTGGGTTGGTTCAACGCATGACTTTTGATTCCAAGGCTTACGCCGTTCAGCTCGAAGAGAAGGTCACGCGCCTGCGTGACCTGTTGGCCCCGTTCGGTGCGCCAGAACCTGCGGTGTTCGACTCGCCGCTGAAAAACTTCCGCCTGCGCGCCGAATTCCGCCTGTGGCGCGAAGCCGGTGAGCGTCACTACGCGATGTTTTCCCAGGAAGACAAACGCAAGCCGATCCTGATCGAAGAATTCCCGATCGCCAGCCTGCGCATCAACGAGTTGATGCCGCAGCT
This sequence comes from Pseudomonas sp. BT76 TE3572, assembly GCF_050435365.1. Lineage (NCBI taxonomy): Bacteria > Pseudomonadati > Pseudomonadota > Gammaproteobacteria > Pseudomonadales > Pseudomonadaceae > Pseudomonas > Pseudomonas sp. BT76 TE3572. The sequence goes on along the minus strand of NZ_JBNDKE010000001.1, from coordinate 5,399,163 downwards.
GAAGGCAGCGTGGCAAGCCAGTGCGGCCCTGAGCAACAAGCTGTTTCAGGTGGAGTTCCTGACCACCCTGGCCGGCGATGCGATGATCACGCTGTGCTATCACCGCCCGCTGGACGAGCACTGGCACGCGGCGGCGTCGAAACTGGCAGCCGACTTGAACGTCAGCATCATCGGCCGCTCCAAGGGCAAACGCGAAGTGATCGGTCACGATTACGTGGTCGAGCAGATGGACGTCGGCGGTCGCACCTTCAGCTATCGCCAGCCGGAAGGCGCGTTCACCCAGCCCAACGGCACCGTGAACCAGAAGATGCTCAACTGGGCTTACGACTCACTCGGTGATCGCTCCGACGATTTACTGGAGCTGTATTGCGGCAACGGCAACTTCACCTTGCCACTCGCGACGCGCGTACGCAAAGTGCTGGCCACTGAAATCAGCAAGGCGTCGGTCAATGCCGCGTTGAGCAATCTCAGCGAAAACGCTGTGGATAACGTCACCCTGGTGCGCTTGTCTGCCGAGGAGCTGACCGAAGCCCTGAACGAGGTTCGTCCTTTCCGTCGTCTGCACGGTATCGATCTGAAGAGCTACGAGTTCGGTAGCGTCTTCGTCGATCCGCCTCGCGCCGGCATGGATCCGGACACCTGCGAACTGACCCGTCGCTTCGATAACATCCTCTACATTTCCTGCAACCCTGAAACCCTGGCGGCCAACATCGCCCAGTTGCACGACACCCATCGCATCACCCGATGCGCAATGTTCGACCAGTTCCCGTGGACCCATCACATGGAATCCGGGGTGTTGTTGACCCGGCGGTAATTGCCAGTACCCGATACAAATCAGCCGTCATCACGACGGCTTTTTTGTGGGTGTTCAATCGGTGGCATCTGTCTTGCGCGGACGCCCGCCCTTGCGGCCATTCACCCGCGCAGCCTCGGCTTTGGCGGCGCTGCTTTGGCGACCATTGCGCGAGGCGATGACCGAGGCGGCCATGTCCATCAGCGGCTTGCTAGCCGAAATCATCCCGGCGATGGAAACGTGCAGATTCTTGCCCTCGTGGCAGAGCGCAGTCCCGGAAAAGCCGACTTTCAGGCCTGCGAAATCCTCGACCTCGAAATCATCAAATTCCGGATAGTGCTGCACGGGCAACAGCACGCCACTGCCATCAATGAAACTGACCGCCAGACACGGTTCTACATAAGCCACCGAAGTCACCCGCAAACCGCTTTTGTGGCGCACTTGCCCACGCTGAATGGCTTCATCCAGCACCGTATCGGTCACGGGCCGATCGACCAGCATTCCTGCCTGTATCGTTTTCATAGCTGGATCTCCACGCCCTCTGGAACGCCGATCAGCGCCAGCAGGGTCTTGTTCGTCTCGGGTTCATAGCAAGCCGAGCCAATCATCCAGGTCGTACTCGCAATCCTTTTTACCACCACAACTTCGCTGGACTGCCAGTCCCATATCTGATGATCGAGACAGACCGTGTTCAGCTTGTCCCACCAGATGGTACGAGCACGCCGCAAGTGGACCGGTTGTCGCAGCGCATGACGCAATCCTTCCAGCACGGCAACAGGTGGCCGGTTTGAATGAGGAACCACGTCCCACAACTCGACACTGTTATGCCAGAAGCTGAATTTGAAGCGCGCACTCCAGCTTCCGGCGTCCACATGCGCGTGCGGCGGACAGTGTTCATCACGCAACATGATCACCATTGAAAACCCTTTGTAGCTGAACAATCTCATGCTAACCCATCCGTTAGGTTAATGAGTCCAAAGACTCGACATTCCCTGGAAAATCCGACAATTGGCTCTTCGCTAAATCGTCATCACGACTCTGAGACTAGCGCCAAGCCTCGCCCCGGACCGGTGGATAACCGCGCAAAATGGTAAGCAATCCTTTCCTCGATCCCAAAAAAAGCCGTCACGAGGACGGCTTTCCTGGTTTTCTACACAATCACTGAGGCTGATTTTTTCGGTTCTCGGTCGGGGTCATTCCGGCGTAACCCCAATTATCGGTGTCGACTTAATTCATCTACAGTGGCGGAATTCAGTCCTTCATTTGATCCCTGGTGTAATCAATCATGCAGCGACAATTCGACGATCTTCAGCTGGGCAGCATCGAACTGTTTTGTCTGGCGGCCGAAGCCGGCAGTTTTACCGCCGCCGCGCTGGTGGCTGGCGTGACGCCCGCCGCCGTGAGCCGCTCGGTGTCGCGCATGGAGGAACGGCTGGGCGTGCGGTTGTTCGCCCGCACCACCCGCAGCGTCAAACTGAGCGACAGTGGTCGGCGGTATTACGAGGAATGTCGCCAGGCGCTGGCGCAATTGGTTGAGGCCCAGCGTGAGGTCATGGGTCAGCAGCAACAGCCTTCCGGCACCTTGCGTATCAGCATACCCACCACCTATGCCCATCACCGGATTCTGCCGTTGTTGCCGGCTTTTCGGGCACGCTTTCCAGCGGTGAAGGTCGAGTCGCACATCAGCAATCGCAACATCGATTTCGTCGGTGAAGGCTATGACATGGCGATCCGCGTGCGGGCGATTCCGGACTCCGGCCTGATTGCCCGACAGTTGGAAGACGCCGCGCTGGTAATGATTGCCAGTCCTGACTACCTCAAGCACGCGGGCACTCCACAAACGCTGGATGATCTTAAACAGCACGAGTGCATCCAGTACGAATTGCCCAGCAGCGGTAGGCGGATTGCCTGGCTGTTCAACGACAACGGCGTGCACCGGGAGATTCTCGCCGAGGGCAATCTCAGTTGTTCCGACGACGTACTGGGCGGCGTGACCCTGGCCAAACATGGCGCGGGACTGTTTCAGACCTATCGCTTTATCGTCGAAAACGAATTGGCCGATGGCTCGCTGGTGGAAGTGCTCAAGCCATATGGCGGACGCTCGCGACCGTTCACCCTGCTCTACCCGCAAACTCGCCATATGCCGTTGCGATTGAGGGCGTTCATCGATTTTCTGGTGGAGCATCTGCCCCGCTGAAAAGCTAAAACCGTCCGATCACCGCACACATTAACCCAGAGAACCGCCTCTTCAATTGACCAAATTAACCATCTAGTACAATTTATCTCCACAGGCTGAAACCCTCGGCCAATGCCAAAAACAATAAGTGGAGAGACCCCGATGCCCCCTATCGTTCTGGTGCTCAACGGCCCCAACCTGAACCTGCTCGGCACCCGTGAACCGGCGACTTACGGCCACGAAACCCTGGCCGACATCTCAGCGCTGTGCGGTCGTGCCGCCGAAGAGTTCGGCCTGGCGGTGGAGTTTCGCCAGACCAATCATGAAGGCGAACTGCTCGACTGGATTCACGCCGCGCGCGGCCGTTGCGCCGGGATCGTCATCAACCCGGCCGCCTGGACCCACACCTCGGTCGCGATCCGCGATGCCCTGGTCGCCAGCGAATTGCCGGTGATCGAAGTCCACCTGTCCAACGTTCATGCCCGCGAGCCCTTCCGCCACCACTCTTTTGTGTCGGCCATCGCCACGGCGGTGATGGCCGGTTTCGGCAGCCACGGCTATCGCCTGGCGCTGGAGCATTTCAGCCAACGTTTGAAGGGGTGAACGCCGTGACTCAGACCAATGCTGTACTGGCCGGACTGATCGGCGCCGGCATCCAGGCCTCTCGCACCCCGGCGCTGCACGAGCATGAAGGCGATGCCCAGGGTTTGCGTTACCTCTATCGTCTGATCGATCTGGACCAGTTGAAACTCGACAGCAGTGCCCTGCCCGACCTGCTGATGGCTGCCGAGCGGATGAACTTCACGGGTCTGAACATCACCTTTCCGTGCAAGCAGACGATCATCCCGCTGCTCGACGAGTTGTCACCAGAAGCTAGAGGCATTGGAGCGGTGAACACGGTCGTGCTGAAGGACGGCAAACGCATCGGCCACAACACCGATTGCCTGGGCTTCGCCGAGGGTTTCCGTCGTGGCTTGAAGGGCGTTGCCCTTGAGCGCGTAGTGCAAATGGGTGCCGGTGGCGCTGGCGCGGCAGTGGCCCACGCCCTTTTGAGTGAAGGCGTACAGCTGCTGAACATTTTTGACGTGGACCTCAGCCGTGCCCAGAGCCTGGCGGACAATCTCAATCAACATTTCGGCGTCGGCCGGGCGGTGGCGGGCCATGACTTGCCGAGCACCCTGGCCCAGGCTGACGGCCTGGTGAACACCACCCCCATGGGCATGAAAAAACTGCCGGGCATGCCAGTGCCGGTGGAGCTTCTTCGAGGTGAGTTATGGGTGGCGGAGATCGTTTACTTCCCGCTGGAGACCGAACTGCTGCGCAACGCCCGCGCGCTGGGTTGCCGCACGCTGGATGGCGGCAACATGGCCGTGTTTCAGGCGGTGAAGGCGTTTGAGTTGTTCAGTGGCGTGGTGCCGGATGCGCAGCGGATGCTCGAGCATTTTCAGAGCATGAATGGCTGAACGGATGCGGTGAGGGGGCAATCCCCTCACCCCACGTCAGGCCTGTAGATAGCGCAAAACCGACTCGCAAATCATCTCTCGATGACGCTGCTTGATGCTTTCGTCCGGCAAGTCGACCTGAAAGATCTCACCGAAAGTATGGCGGTTCGACACGCGATAGAAGCAGAACGAGCTGATCAGCAGATGCACATCCAACGGCTCGAGCCCGGCGCGGAACACGCCTTCCTCAGCACCGCGACGCAAAATCTCGCCCAGTGAATCGAGGATGGTGTTGTTCATCGCCTTGATCGCATCGGAGCGCTTCACGTATTCAGCGTTGTGAATGTTCTCGATGCTGACAATCCGCACAAAATCGACGTTGCGATCATGGTGGTCGAAAGTGAATTCCACCAGCCGCCGAATCGCTTCAACCGGCGCCAGTTCGGTCAGGTGCAGACGGTTTTCGGTGCTGCGGATATCGCCGTAGAGTTTCTCCAGCACCTCGACGTAGAGCTGTTCCTTACTGCCGAAGTAGTAATAGATCATGCGTTTTGAGGTGTGGATGCGCTCGGCAATCGCATCGACGCGAGCGCCGGAAAGCCCCTGCTGGACGAACTCGACAATCGCCTCTTGAAGGATATTCTCGCGGGTCTTTTCCGGGTTGTTCTTGCGACTCTTGCGCGGCTCGACAATCGGCTCGGCGGGCGCGGCGGAGAGTTCTGAAGTTATCGTCATTGCGGGCTCACGGCCATCACTGCACAGGTGGGCGATTATGAGCCGCGCCGCACAGTGAAGGAAGCCGCGCGGCAGCGGTTTGTTTCCGTGTTTACGATTTTCCTACAACTTTGCCTGACGTACAGCACCGCTTCGCGACTTGGCCATGGCCGCCAGTCGCACCGCGACGTTGGCTGCGCCGTAACCTGCGTAGCCGTTCTTGCGCTGGATGATCTCGAAGAAGAAACGTCCTTCGAACGGTTCGGTATACACATGGAACAACTCGCCACCCTGGGCATCGCGGTCGTAGAGCACATTGTAATAGGCCAGTTCGCTTAGGAACTCGTCGTCGAAGTCGAACCGCGCAGCGAGGTCATCGTAGTAATTGAGCGGGATATCCAGCAGCGGTACGCCTGCCTCCTTGGCCCGGCTGACTTCGGCAAAGATGTCGTCGCAATCGAAGGCGATGTGATGCACGCCGGAGCCGCGATAACTCGACAATGCGTGTGAGATTGCGGTGTTGCGGTTCTCGGAAATGTTCAGCGGCAAACGGATGGAACTGTCCCGACTGCGCAGCGCCCGACTCTTCACCAGGCCATACGGATCAGGCAGCACCACTTCATCGTCCGCTTCGAAATCCAGCAGGCTTTTATAGAACAGCACCCAACTGTCGAGGCTGTCGGCAGGCAGCGCCATGGCCATATGGTCGATGCGCTTGAGGCCGCCACTGGCCACGGCGGCGGGTTGCAGATTGAAGTCGGTGCCGTAGACATCGGCGTGCTGGTCCACCAGATAAATCAGGCTGCCATCCGGCGCGCGAACTGCGGCGAGCTCCAGTTCATTGGGGCCAACCAGCCCGCGATACGGCTGACCTTTATAGGCCACGGCCCGCGCCAGCGCACTGGCGCTGTCCTTGACCCGCACGGCAGTGGCGCATAGCGAGGGGCCGTGAGCTTCGAAAAAACTGTGGGCGAAGGAGTAAGGCTCAGAGTTGAGGATCAGGTTGATATCACCCTGACGCAGCAGGCTGACGCTCTTGGAACGGTGTTGCCCTGCCTTGACGAAGCCCAGCCGCTCCAGCCAATGGGACAGTTTGGCGCCAAGGCTTTCGTCCACGGCGAATTCAAGAAACTCGATGCCGTTGTACTCGCTGGCCTTGGGCGTCTCGAACAGAATGTCGACAGTCGCCGGGGGCTTGGCTTCCTGCGCCAGACGTTCGCGGGTTTTCTCTTCCAGGTACAGCAACGAGCGCAAACCATCGGCGGCATTGGCCCGTGGCGGCGCGGCGCGGAAGCCGTCGTTGAATATCTCCAGCGACAACGGCCCGGTGTAACCGCTCTTGATGATCGGCGCGAGGAAACCCGGCAGATCGAATTCACCCTGGCCCGGGAAACAGCGGAAATGCCGACTCCACTCCAGCACGTCCATGGCCAGGATCGGCGCGTCGGCCATTTGCACGAAGAAAATCTTGTCGCCGGGAATCTCGGCAATCGCGCTCGGATCACCCTTGAGCGACAGCGTGTGAAAGCTGTCCAGCAACACGCCGAGGTTGGGATGATCGGCCTGACGGACGATGTTCCACACCTGTTGATAAGTGTTCACGTGGCGGCCCCAGGCCAGCGCTTCGTAGCCGATCCGCAAACCACGGGCACCCGCGTGCTCGGCCAGCAGGCGCAAGTCGTCGACTAAAATCTGTTCGTCACCGATAGAGTCGGCCGAAGCGTTGCTGCACACCAGCACCAGGTCCGTACCCAGTTCCTGCATCAGGTCGAACTTGCGCTCGGCCCGCTCCAGGTTGCGTGGCAGGCGGTCGCGGCGGCAGCCCTCGAAATCCCGGAAGGGTTGAAACAGCGTGATCGCGATCCCGAGGTCGGCGCACATCTGTTTAATTTCCCGCGGACTACCGTCGTAGTAGAGAAGGTCGTTCTCGAAAATCTCCACCCCGTCGAAACCGGCGGCGGCGATGGCTTCAAGTTTTTCCGGCAGGGTACCGCTCAAGGACACGGTGGCAATGGAACGCTGCATATATCGACTCCCGGTGGAGGCTTCGGCTACAGGGAATTTGCGCCGCTTTTAAAAGAATGTGCGAATTATTGAGCCGGGTTGTTTAATGAGCAATTCAAAGTGTACTACCCAGTTAGTTTTGCGTGCGATTATCGAACACAATGGCCCTTGGCGAATTGACGATTTTTCGTCCACTGCGCAACATCGACTCCACATTGAGCCCGGTCACACACCTCGGTCTCGGTGACCAAAGACCCAGAACACCACATAAAAACAATCGGTGGCCTACATGACTCCTTCTCAAAGCTCTCCCGTGGAGCGTTCCTCCATGACTTCTGCCACTGGTGGCATCGGCGACAAGATCCGTGGCGCGATGGCGGTCGGCAAAACCCGTTGGGGCATGCTGGCGCTGGTGTTCTTCGCCACCACCCTGAACTACATTGACCGCGCCGCACTGGGCGTGATGCAGCCTATCCTGGCCAAGGAAATGAGCTGGACGGCGATGGATTACGCCAACATCAACTTCTGGTTCCAGGTCGGCTACGCCATCGGTTTCGTGCTGCAAGGCCGGTTGATCGACCGGGTCGGCGTCAAGCGCGTGTTCTTCTTCGCCGTGCTGCTCTGGAGCCTGGCGACCGGTGCCCATGGCCTGGCCACTTCGGCCGTCGGTTTCATGGTCTGCCGATTCATTCTGGGTCTGACGGAAGCCGCCAACTATCCGGCGTGCGTGAAGACCACCCGGTTGTGGTTCCCGGCCGGCGAACGCGCCGTGGCCACCGGCATCTTCAACGCCGGCACCAACGTCGGGGCGATGTTCACGCCGATGCTGCTGCCGCTGATTCTTCACGTGTGGGGCTGGCAGGCCGCGTTCCTGTGCATGTCAGCACTGGGCGGGATCTGGTTGTTGTTCTGGGGCTTGAAGTACTTCAACCCGGAAGATCACCCGAGCGTTAAACAATCGGAACTGGACTACATCCAGAAGGAAGTCGAGCCGGAACAATCCCGCGTGCCGTTCTCGAAAATCCTGCGCATGCGTGGCACCTGGGCCTTCGCCCTGGCTTACGCGATCACCGCGCCGGTGTTCTGGTTCTACCTCTACTGGCTGCCACCGTTCCTCAATCAGCAATACAACCTGGGGATCAACGTGACCCAAATGGGTATCCCGCTGATCATCATCTACCTCACTGCCGATTTCGGCAGCGTCGGCGGCGGGATCCTGTCCTCGTTCCTGATCGGCCGTGGCGTCAACCCGATCAAGGCGCGGCTGATGTCCATGTTCCTGTTCGCCTGCTGCATCGTCGGCGTAATCATGGCGGCGGGTTCGAGCAGTCTGTGGGTCGCGGTGTTCGCCATCTCCCTGGCCATCGGTGCGCACCAGGCCTGGACCGCGAACATCTGGAGCCTGGTGATGGACTACACGCCTAAACACATGATGAGTACGGTGTTCGGCTTCGGTGGCATGTGCGCGGCCATCGGCGGGATGTTCATGACCCAGTTGGTCGGCCATATTCTGACGATCACCAACAACAACTACACCGTGCTGTTCACCATGATTCCGGCGATGTACTTCATCGCGCTGATCTGGATGTACTTCATGGCACCGCGCAAGATTCCTACCGTCACCGCGTAAAAACCCTCCTCTTGGCAGGCCTGATTCCAGGCCTGCCCTGCTGCTCTCACCGACGACTCTGCTGCCAGGCTGCCGCCAACCCGCTACAGCAAATCACCGCGATCCCGACCACCGTGGTCAGGGTCGGCGTGTGAGAAAACAGCAACCAACCCAGCAAACCGGCAAAGACAATCTGGCAATAGCCGAACGGCGCCAACAACGCCGGGGCAGCGTGGCGGAAGGCTTGTGTCAGAAACAGGTGAGCCGTCATCCCGCAGGCGCCCAGCGCCACCATCATCAACCCATGGCCCAGGCTGGGAACTTGCCAGAAGAATGGCACCAGCGCGCTCATCACCAGGGTGTTGCACAGCCCGGCGAAGAAGTTACTGGTGGTCGGGCTGTCGATGTTGCTGAGCTTGCGGGTGAGCAACTGATAGAAGCAGAAAAACAGCGCCGAGCAGAGCGGCAGCAACACCGCCGGGGTAAAGAGTTCTCCGCCGGGATGGACGATGATCAACACGCCGATGAACCCGCAAATCACCGCAATCCACTGGCCACGCGTGACGTGCTCGCGCAGCAGTGGCACCGACAGCGCAGTCACCAGAACCGGCGCAAGAAAGTTGACCGCCGTGGCTTCCGCCAAAGGGATGTACTGCAAGCCGGTGGTGAAAAACAGACTGGTGCCCAACAGGCACAACGCCCGCAACAGCTGAAGTAACGGCCGTTTGGTTCGTAGGACACCCAGCCCGGATTGCGGTAGAAAAATCCCGGCCATGAGTAAGGTGTGAACCACATACCGGGCCCACACCACCATGACGATCGGGTAGAAGCCCGAGAGGTATTTCGACAAGGCGTCGTGACTGGAAAACAGGAAGGTCGCAACGACGATCAGCAGAATCCCTTTGAAGGGTTGGTTTACACCGGAGAGCGGAGTGCTGACGGTCATTCGGTATCCCTTTTGTTTTGCATCAACTAGTTAAAAGCATCCCTTACAGCCGCGCTAACAACTCATGGGTTTTACTCAACGCCATCCGCGCCCGCTGCAACCCGCTCACGCCCTGCTCAAGCAACTTCACAGTAGGGATCTCCAGGCTCAACGGAATATCGGCCGGTAAATACTGCAACAACCCCGCCAGATCACAATCGCCATCGCCCGGAAAACGCCGCTCGTTACGGGCCTGGCGCAGAATCTCTGACATGTCATTCGGCCGTGGCCCGGCAACGTCGCACAGCTGGGCATACCGTAACCGTGACGGGGCAACTCTGGCCAGATCTTCCAGCCGCGAAGCCGAACGGTCGAAGTGAAACGCATCCACCAACACCGCGCCGTTTTCACGCCCCGCGTTTTCGACGATGCGCACCGCCTGCTCGAGATTGCGCGCATCGGTCCACGGCATGAACTCCAAATGCGGATGAAACCCGTAAGGTGCCGCCAGATCACACAGTCGAGCGAAGTTGTCGGTGAGCCGCTGTTCGTCAGAATCGTTACCGGCCACCAGCAATTCACTGGCACCGAATTCGGCACCGACCGCCAGAATCTTCTCGAAATCGGCGACGACGGTTTCCGGTTTAAGACGCAGGATCTCGACATCCAACACACGAATGCCGGTCTCGCGCAGTCGCGCCAACGTCTTGCGCCTTAACCCGACATCGGCGACCAGCGCAAAGTGGTGTTCTTCAGGCGTCGCAGGCTCCAACCGTAATCCGACATGACTGTAACCAGCCTGTGCTGCCACTTCGACCATCTCCGGTGGTGACAATTCCAGCACCGTCAGGCTGGCCAGGGAAAAGATCCGATCGTTCATGGTCATTCCTCGATCAAGGTCGGTGCGCAGGCACGACCGATTTCGGCGGCCTCGCGTATCGCTTCAATCAGCGCCAAGGTGCGGGCGGCATCCGCGACGCTCACCAACGGCTCGACTTCCCGACGCGCCACACGCACGAAATGCTGCAACTGCAAACGCAGCGCTTCATCGGCGCTGAAGTTTTCCTGCACCGTCAGCAACGGTTGATGCCATCCCCCATCGGTATCAGCGTAGTGCCAGCGCTTAAGTTGCGGAATGCTCAACGCACCGCCGGTCCCGGCGAGCAGATAACACGGTTGATCGGCCTGACGTGGGTACACCGGGTTCTCGCCGCAATCCAGCTCCCAGCTCCAGGGCGCCGCGACCGCATCGGAACCGGTCAGGCTGCCCAGCGCGCCGCTGTCGAATTGCAGCAACATCGCCGCGCAATCTTCGTTGGCAAAACCGCGCACCGCATTGCTGGTGATCGCCTGAACCTGCCGCACTTCGCCACACAAATGCCGCAGCAGATCGAGGTCGTGAATCAGGTTGGTCAGCAACATTCCCGCGCCGGGTTCGCGCCGCCAGGGCGTCTCGAAATAGCTGTCGGGTTTGCGCAGTTGCCAGAGCGCGGTCACTGTCGTCAGCCGGCCCAACGCGCCGCTTTGCACCAGGTCATGGGCGCGGACGATCAACGGATTATGCCGACGATGATGACCGACCAGCACCGGAACGCCGGTGGCTTTCGAAGCGCCGACCAGTTCGCGGACTTCATTCAAGTGCACGCCCACCGGTTTTTCCAGCAGGACCGGCACGCCGACAGCGAGGCAATCAAGTGCGGTGCTGACGTGCAGCGTATTCGGATTGGCGACGATCACCGCGTCTGGCTTGACCTGCTCCAACATCTGACGGTGATCAGCGAAATACGCCACGCCCCACTCCGCCGCCAGCCCCACTGCCTGCGGACCCGGATCGGCCACTGCGCACAAGGTTGCTTCCGTCAGGGATTGCAGATGCCGGTAATGCTGCTGGCCCATATTGCCAGCCCCGATCAGGGCAATACGCAAGGGTGAACTCATCGTGCGGTCCTCTTGTGATCATTGTTGGAAGGGCGACTTCCAACAATTTAGAACCTGGTTCCAGATTCTTACACAAGCAAACCGAAAAAGTGTGCGAACAACGCACACATCAATCAGCTGAACAACTCAGACGCCAGACTGGCCGCCGACAGTTCCTCAGTAAACCTCAACAACAATGGTGCCAATTCATGCAATCGCGCCCCCGGCATCCGCGCGCTGGGCCCCGCGATGCTCAGCACGCCGATGACTCGACCATCACTCGGATGTCGCACCACCGCAGCAATCGCCGAGGTGCCCACCGCCGAACTTTCCTCGACCCAGGCATACCCCTGCTCCCGCGCCATACGCAGGCGCTCCAGCAGTTCGATGTTGGAACGTGGTGCATTCGGCCCAATGTCCTTCGGCCGCTCGCCACCCTGCCGTTCGACCAGGGACAGCGCCTCGGCATCACTCATACACGCCAGCCATGCATGCCCCGACGCCGTATAAAACAGAGGCGCATCGCGGCCCATGTCCGGGTCGTAGCGCAGGCCGGAACGGGCGCCCTGGGATTTGGCGATCCAGATCTGCCGCTCACCTTCAATCACCCCAAGCCGCACCAGCTCGCCGGTTTCCTGGGCGAGGCGGTCAAGCACCGGCTGCACAATATCGGCACCGCTGCCCGACAGGTAACGGAAACCCATGGCCACCAGTTTGGTCGACAGGTGATACCGCAGGTTCTCTGGATTTTGTCGCACGTAACCCAGCCGAATCAGCTCGGCGAGCAACCGGTGGGTCGCGCTTTTGGGAATATCCAGTTGCTCCGCCAGCGTCTGCATCGGCAGGCCCCGAGGGTCACTGGTGAGGCTTTCAAGCATGCTGAAAACACGTTCGATCTGACTGCCGGCCATGGGAGGTTCCACACAAAATTTGTCCGATTCTAGAAGACAACAGACCGAATGCGAAATCTGGAACCCACTGTCCGATAACCGCCCGCTTTACCCGGTGAAAGGTTGCCGAGTTCGATTACGCTCCTATATTTTCTGGAATCAAATTCTAAAAAATACAAACCGCTGGAGCTTCAGACGATGCCTGCCGAATCAAATAATCTCCCGGATATCGATTGCGACGTGCTCATCGTCGGCTCCGGTGCGGCGGGACTGTCCACTGCAGTCACCGCGGCGTGGCACGGCCTAAAAATCATCGTGGTCGAAAAAGATCCAGTGTTTGGTGGCGCCACGGCATGGTCCGGTGGTTGGGCGTGGGTGCCGTGCAATCCTCTGGCTCGACGCGCCGGGATCGTCGAAGACGTCGAGCAGCCACGCACTTACCTGAAACACGAATTGGGCGAGCGTTACGAGCCGGCCATGATCGATGCTTTCCTCGAAGCCGGTCCGCGGATGGTGGCGTTCTTTGAGCAGCACACCTCGCTGCAGTTTGCCGACGGCAACGCCATTGCCGATATTCATGGCGATACACCGGGTGCCGGCACGGGAGGACGTTCGGTCATCGCGGCGCCTTACGATGGGCGAAAAGTCGGCAAGCTGCTCAAGCGTCTTCGCAAGACCATGCGGGAAACTTCGTTCATGGGCATGCCAATCATGGCAGGCGCGGACCTCTCGGCATTTCTCAATCTGACCCGCTCGCTGGCGGCGGCCTGGCACGTGACCCGGCGCTTTTCGCGGCACCTGCTCGATCTCGCTGTGCATGGTCGGGCGATGCAACTGGTCAACGGTGTCGCGCTGGTGGCTCGGCTGGCAAAATCCGCCGAAGACCTCGGCGTATTGCTCTGGGAGTCGGCGCCCGTTACCGAGCTGCTGCGCGATGGCGATCAGGTTCGAGGCGCGATGGTCAGCACCGCCAAAGGCAAGGTCCGCATCCGTGTGCGCAAGGCCGTGGTGTTGGCGGCCGGCGGTTTTGCCAATGACATCGAGCGGCGCAAGGCATTGTTTCCCCGTACGCCAACCGGGCATGAACACCTGGCGCTGCCACCCCTCGGCGTCTGCGGCGATGGCCTGCGATTGGGCGAAAGCGCTGGCGCGCGGGTGAACACCGATCTGGCGTCGCCCGTCGCCTGGGCACCGGTTTCGCAAGTGCCACACAAGGACGGCAGCCTCGGCCACTTCCCGCACATCATCGAGCGCGGCAAACCGGGGATCATTGGCGTGTTGAGCAACGGCCAGCGCTTTGTCAACGAAGCCAACGGCTACTTCGACTATGTGACGGCCATGGTCGCCGCCGCCCCGAAGGGCGAAGCAGTCGTCTCCTGGCTGGTCTGCACCCATGGCTTTCAGCGGCGTTATGGCCTGGGTATCTCTCGGCCGTTTCCGCTGCCGCTGTCATCCTTTATCCGCAGCGGCTATCTGAAAACCGGCAACACCCTTGAGGAACTGGCCCAGGCCTGCGGCATCGACCCGAAAGGTTTGCGCAGCACCGTGTCCGAATACAACCGGCACGCGCGCAAGGGTGAAGACCCGCTGTTCGGTCGCGGTTCGACGCCTTACAACCGCAAACAGGGTGATGCGTTGCAACAACCCAACCCTTGCGTCGCACCGATCGAACAAGGCCCCTTCTATGCCGTGAAAGTCCAGCCCGGCTGCTTCGGCACCTTCGCCGGCCTCAAGGTCAATGAACATGCCCAGGTGCTCGGCGAATCGGGGGAGGCCATCGCCGGGCTGTACGCAGCAGGCGGAGACATGGCCAGCATCATGGGCGGGCACTACCCCGCCGGCGGCATCAATCTGGGCCCGGCGCTGACCTTCGGCTACATCGCCGCGCGACATATCGCAGGTATTACCGCTTACGAACAGGAGATCGACTATGCAGCGCATCGTTAACGCACAGGGTTTGAACATGCCCAAACTCGGCCTCGGCACCTGGCCGATGCTCGGCGAGGAATGCACTCGCGCCGTGGAACAGGCCTTGGCATTGGGTTATCGGCACATCGACACCGCCGCGGCCTACAACAATGAAGACGCCGTCGGCCAGGCGCTGGTGAACAGTCCTACCCCTCGCGATCACATCCACGTCACCACCAAAGTCTGGTGGGATCAGCTTCAACCCGATGCCATGCGCCATTCCATGGACCGCAGCCTCAAGGCCTTGCGCAGCGATTACGTTGACCTGTTCATGATCCACTGGCCGACCACCGACTGGGACTTGCCGAGCACGATCGAGACCCTGGTGTCATTCAAGGAACAAGGACTGGCGCGCAACATCGGTGTGGCGAATTTTCCACTGCCGTTGTTGCGCAAAGTCGTCGAGGAACTGGGGACGCCGCTGTCAACCATTCAGGTCGAGTACCACGTACTGCTCGGACAAAACGCTCTGCTGAACTACGCCCGCCAACATGATCTGGCGCTGACGGCCTACACGCCACTGGCCCGCAACAAGGTCTCGGACATCCCACAAATCCGGCAGATCGCCGCCAAACACGGAGTCCTGCCAACGCAAGTGGCACTCAAGTGGCTGCTTGATCAACCGAACGTGGCCGCCATTCCAAAAGCCCGCAGCCAGGCCAATCAACTGGCCAACCTGGCAGCGCTCGAGGTGAATCTGGATGACGAAGACCGAACGTTGATCGCCGGTTTGTCCAAACGCGAACGCCAGGTCAATCCAGACTTTGCGCCAGTGTGGGATGCGTTCGACCGTTAATTTCGCCGACGCAGGTGGTCGCCTGCTCGATAAAAACCCGTCGCCTGAAGGAATTAGATGGGTTGTCCGTGTTCAATACGAGTCTGGAAGACTTCCGGCAACCCATCACAGGTTGCCGGGAAGGCTGCTGTGCGCAACAAAAGATGGACGACCGGACTGGCGCCGCTCCCACTCAGCAGCAACACTCATCCCCACGGACACTCAGAGGATTCCCACATGCTATGGAAAAAAGGCCGACGCAGCGACAACGTGGTCGATGCCCGTGGTGATGATGTCGGCGGTGGCGGTGGAGGAATGCGCTTCGGTGGCGGCAAGGGGCTGAGCCTGACGGCGATTATCTTGATCGTCGGGATCGGCTGGATCACCGGCCAGGACCCCATGCAAATCCTCGGGCAACTGACCGGGCAGATGAGCGAGCAATCGGCACCGGCCCCGACTCAAACCCGCAAGGCGCCGCCGGCCACTGATGAAGGCGCCGAGTTCGTGCGTTCGATCCTCGGCGATACCGAGGACACCTGGGGGCAGATTTTCCAGCAGGCCGGTCGTCAATATAAAGACCCGACCCTGGTGCTGTTCAGCAACCGCGTTAACTCGGCCTGTGGCCTGGCGACATCCGCGACCGGCCCGTTCTATTGCCCGGCGGACCAGAAGGTCTACCTGGACATGAGTTTCTTCCAGGAAATGTCCCAACGTTTTGCCGCCGCTGGCGACTTCGCTCAGGCCTACGTGATCGCTCACGAAATCGGACACCATGTGCAGACCTTGCTCGGTGTTTCCGCAAAAATTCAGACTGCCCGCCAACAGGGTCGGCAGATGGAAGGCGACGGCGGTTTGCTGGTACGCCAGGAACTGCAGGCCGATTGCCTGGCCGGCGTCTGGGCCAACAATGCGCAGAAACGGCTGAACTGGCTGGAACCCGGTGACATCGAAGAAGCCTTGAACGCCGCCAACGCCATCGGCGATGACCGCTTGCAACAGCAAGGTCAGGGTCGGGTGGTGCCGGACTCGTTTACTCATGGTACGTCGGCGCAAAGGGTGCGCTGGTTCAAAACCGGATTCGCGCAGGGCCAGGTCGGCCAGTGCGATACCTTTGCAGCGAAAAACCTATAAATGAATAAGTGGCTGTTAGCTCTACTGATCACCTGCGCAAGCGCCCAGGCTGCCGAGCATGCGGTCAAGGACGTCAGCCCCGGACGCCTGTTGCTGACTTCAGGTGAAATCGCGGTGGGCATCGGCCCGGCGCCGAAAAAAATCGAACGCGTGCTGATCATCATCCATGGTCGATTGCGCAATGCCGACACCTATCGCCAGAGCGCCGTGCGCGCGGCCGAACAGGCCGGGCAAAGCGCGAGTACCTTGGTGATCGCACCGCAATTTCTCAATGAAACCGACGTCACGGCCCATACCGTGGCTGACAGCGTATTGCGCTGGCAGGGCAATGACTGGATGGCGGGCGGTTTATCCACCGCTCCACTTTCCATGAGCTCCTACGCGGCGCTCGACGAAATCATCGCCCGAATCGGCGATCGAAAACAGTTTCCGGACGTGAAGCAGATTGTCATTGCCGGTCACTCCGGCGGCGCTCAGGTGGTGCAGCGATACGCGTTGCTGGGCCACGATCAGCCAGCGCTCAAGGCGGCCGACATACAGGTGCGTTATGTCATTGCCAACCCATCGTCTTATGCGTACTTCGATGAGCGACGGCCGGCGGCGTTCAGCCATGCCGGTTGCCCGAATTTCAATCGCTGGAAGTACGGGCTGACGGATTTACCCGCTTATGCCAAAGGGCAAAACGCCAAGCAGCTGGAGGAAAACTACGTCAAACGCGATGTCGTTTACCTACTCGGGCAGCAGGACAGCGACCCGAAGCAGCCGGCGCTGGATAAAAGCTGTGAGGCCCAGGCTCAGGGAGCCAATCGATTGGCTCGCGGGCGCAATTATTTTGCTTATCTGAAGCGGCTGCATCCTCAAGGATTGAGTCAGCAACTGATTGAAGTGCCCGGGGTCGGGCATGACGGGGATGGGATGTTTAACTCGCCGCAGGGGCAGAAGGCGTTGTTCGGTCAGTGATAACGCCTTCGCGGGCAAGCCTCGCTCCTACAAGAGCGACGCACCACCTGTAGGAGCGAGGCTTGCCCGCGAAGGGGCCCTCAAGCCGACAACATTTCCCGCAACACCACGCAATCGGCGGCATGCCAATCCGTCAATTCCGGCCATGGATTATCCGGCAGGTTCACCAACACCGTCCGCGCCCCTGCCGCCCGACCGCAATCCAGATCAAAGCGGTAGTCACCGACCATCACCATCTCACTGGCCGGGACATTCCAGGCCTGGGCCAACTTCAGCAAACCACCGGGATGCGGTTTTGGCGGTGCTTCATCACGGCCCAGCACATCTTCCACCGCGAAGCAGTCGGCCAGGCCGATCGCCTCCAGCGTGACATGCGCCAGTTCGCGCGCATTGCGCGTGAGAATACCCAGGCGATAACCGCGCCCGGCCAGCTCACGCACCAGCTCTACCGCACCCGGAGCCGCTTTCGAACCGAGCGCCAGGTCTCGTTCGTGTTCCAGCAACCACGCATGTTTGGCGGCGGCTTCATCGGCCGGCAGCGCGGCGAGGTGGGTCAGGATGTCGTCTTCGGCAGGAATCGCCAACGCCACGCGGATCGCCGCGAAGTCATGCACGGCCACCGTCAGGGTGCCGTCCATGTCGAACACCCAGTGCCGCACCTCGGCCAGGCTCATGCCCAATCCTTACGGTGGCGAATCAGGCCTTCCTGCGTGACCGACGCCACCAGTTGCCCGGCACGATTGAACACGCTGCCGCGGGAGAAACCGCGCGAGTTGCCTGCCCAAGGACTGTCCATCGCATACAGCAACCAATCATCGGCGCGTAGATCCTGATGGAACCACAGCGCGTGATCGAGGCTGGCGACCTGCATGTCTTTCTGCCAGACCGATTTGCCATGGGGCTGCATCGACGTGGTCAACAGACCGAAATCCGAGGCGTAGGCCAGCAGGTATTTATGCAGCGCCGGCGAATCGGCCAAAGCACCGTCGGCGCGAAACCAGACGTATTTGATCGGATCAGACGGTTGCGGGTTGTAGGGATCTTTCTCGGTGATCGGGCGGAACTCGATCGGTTTCGGGCACAGCAGTTTTTCACGCATGTGCTCGGGAATCAGGTCCGCACGCTGCTGAGCGAGCTCCAGCTCTGACGGCAGGTTTTCCGGGCCGACTACGGTGGGCATCTCGGACTGATGCTGGAAGCCTTCTTCGTCGTACTGGAACGACGCACTGCAGGTGAAAATCGGGTTGCCCTTCTGGATCGCCGTCACCCGGCGCGTGCTGAAACTGCCACCGTCGCGTACCCGATCAACCTGATAAACCACGGGCAGCGCGGAATCACCCGGACGCAGGAAATAACCGTGCATCGAATGCACATGGCGCGCTTCTTCGACCGTCTGACTGGCCGCCGACAGGGACTGACCGATTACCTGACCACCGAACAGCTGACGAAAACCCAGGTCCTGGCTGCGGCCACGGAACAGGTTTTCTTCAATCGGTTCCAGGGTCAGCAGGTCAACCAGATCATCCAACACTTGGCTCATTCAGACTCTCCTCACACAACGCATGCCGCGCAGTCTTGGCTGCGACGGTCGATTCAATTTCTGGCCAGGGCCCGTGGGAGCCATTGTAAACGTCCGCGCCGGCTTATCCATGCAAGGTTTGCAGCCATTGTTCACGGGTGATGCGGTACAACGCATGGTGACGCAGGGGATGATCGGCCGCGAGCATCGGGTGATCGAAATCATCGGCTGAATCATGGTGCATGCCGATTGCCTGCATGACTTTCTGCGACGGCGTGTTGGTTTCGGTGGTGAAGGACACGACTTCTTTCAGCGCCAACCGGTCAAACCCGCAGCGCAGAGCAGTCCACGCCGCTTCACTGGCGTAGCCAAGGCCCCAGTGCTCGCGGGCCAGGCGCCAGCCGATTTCGGTGGCTGGGGTAAAACGCGCGTCGAAACCGACCACGGCGAGCCCGGTAAAACCAATAAATGCCCCGGTGTCCTTGCGCTCCAGCGCCCAGAGACCGAAGCCATTTTCGGCAAAATGGCCACGAATCCGCCCGATCAGCGAGGCACTTTCCAGACGACTCAAGGGCGCCGGAAAATATCGCATCACTTGTGGATCGGCGCACATCGCCGCAAACTCCGGCAAATCCTCATCCTGCCACTGCCGCAACAGCAATCGCGCGCTCTCGAGTTCCAGTATCGGTTCCATCATCGCCCCCCTTTCCATGCCGCAAGTCTACAACGCTGGTAGGATCCGTCCTTCATTCCTACATTAATTCGTCATGCCCCTGCCCCTGATCTACCACGAAGACTACAGTCCCGAGTTCCCGGCGGATCACCGCTTCCCCATGGACAAGTTTCGCCTGCTGCGCGATCACCTGGTGGACAGCGGACTGACCCGGGACGCAGACCTGCTGCGCCCCGACCTCTGCCCGCCAGAGATTCTCGCGCTCGCACATGACCCTGCGTATATCAAACGCTACATGGGCGGCGAGTTGTCCCGCGAAGACCAGCGGCGCCTCGGCCTGCCATGGAGCGAAGCCCTGGCCCGGCGCACCGTGCGTGCGGTTGGCGGCTCGCTGCTGGCCGCCGAGCAGGCGCTGGAACATGGTTTGGCCTGTCACTTGGCCGGCGGCACCCATCACGCGCATTACGACCATCCCGCCGGGTTCTGCATCTTCAATGACCTGGCGGTGATCAGCCATTTCCTGCTGGAAAGCGGCCGTGTGAACCGGGTGCTGATCTTCGACTGCGATGTGCACCAGGGCGACGGGACTGCACGTATCCTGCACAACACCCCGGAAGCAGTGACCGTTTCCCTGCACTGCGAAAAGAACTTTCCTGCACGCAAAGCCGAAAGTGACTGGGACATTCCACTGCCCAAGGGCATGGGCGATGCTGACTACCTGAAGGTGGTGGACGATGCGCTGAATTATTTGCTGCCGCTCTACCAACCTGACCTGGTGTTGTACGACGCCGGTGTCGATGTGCATAAAGATGATGCGCTCGGCTACCTGAAGCTGACAGACGAAGGCGTTGCCGCTCGCGATGAAAGTGTGATGCGTCATTGCCTGGGCCGGGATATCCCGGTGGTTGGCGTGATCGGCGGCGGCTACAGCAAGGACCGCAAGGCGCTGGCGCGTCGTCATGGAATCCTGCATCACAGTGCGCAGCGGGTCTGGCAGTCATCAGGTTGTCATTGAGGTGTGGGTCTTTACCCACAATGCCTGTGGAACTGCCTGTGGATAACCTGAGTGAAAGCGCCTACAGGCCATGCTGCATATAGCCTGTAAATGGGTGGTTGTTTTTTGATCAGCGCCTTCAACAACTCCCACCATGATCCGTGCTGGTAGAATGCGCGGCTTATTCCGCCACGCCGCAGCTCTCGCCATGACCCAGCCCTCGCCCTCCTCCTCTTCTCACGTTGCCATCATCGGCGGCGGCCCTGCCGGTTTGATGGCGGCTGAAGTGTTGAGTCAGGCCGGGATCAAGGTCGACCTGTACGACGGCATGCCTTCAGTGGGGCGAAAATTCCTGCTGGCCGGTGTGGGTGGCATGAACATCACCCATTCCGAAGCCTACCCGGCATTTCTCTCTCGCTACGCCGAACGCGCGCCGCAGATTGCGCCACTGTTGCGGTCATTTGGCGCTGATGCGCTATGCCAATGGATTCATGACCTGGGCATCGAAACCTTTGTCGGCAGCTCCGGCCGAGTCTTTCCTACCGACATGAAAGCCGCCCCCCTGTTGCGTGCCTGGCTCAAACGTCTGCGAGACAGCGGCGTCGTTATCCACACCCGTCACCGCTGGCTCGGCTGGGATGACAGCGGTGGTTTGCGCATCGACAGCCCCGAAGGCGAAAAAACCGTCAAGCCTGACGCAACCTTGCTGGCCCTCGGCGGCGGCAGCTGGTCGCGGCTCGGCTCGGACGGCGCCTGGATGCTGCCACTGGAACAACGCGGCGTAGGACTCATGCCGCTGCAACCGAGTAATTGCGGCTTCGAGGTGCAGGCCTGGAGCGAGTTGATGGTCAGTAAATTCGCCGGCGCCCCGCTGAAAAACATCGCCATCGGCCTCAATGACGACGTGCCGCGGCTCGGGGAATGTGTGATCACGGCAACCGGGATTGAAGGCAGTTTGATCTACGCCCTGTCGGCGCCGATCCGCGAAGCCATCAATCAGCACGCCTCGGCAACCATTCACCTGGACCTGCTGCCGGGCAGGCCTGTGGATAAAGTGCAGGCTGCGCTAAGCAAGCCGCGTGGGTCTCGTTCCATGTCAAAACATCTGCACAGCCAGCTCGGGATCGATGGTGTAAAAGCGGCGTTGCTGCGCGAACTCACTCCGGCCGAATCCTTCGCTGATCCGGCGCTGCTGGCACAAGCGATCAAGGCGTTGCCACTGACGTTGGTGAAAACCCGCCCACTGGACGAGGCCATCAGCAGCGCCGGTGGCGTGATGTTCGAATCGATGGATGAGCGTTTGATGCTCAAGCAACTGCCAGGCGTGTTCTGCGCGGGGGAAATGCTGGATTGGGAAGCGCCGACGGGCGGCTATCTGCTGACCGCGTGTTTCGCCAGTGGGCGAGCGGCGGGGTTGGGGATGGTGGAGTGGTTGAAACGAGGGGCGTGATGTGTTGGCCCACATGTACTTCTACAGCCTTCGAGATCCACCCCTCACCCCAGCCCTCTCCCCAAAGGGTAGAGGGGGAAAGGGAGCAGATCTCCACGCCTTTCAAATCCGGAGTTCGACTCAGATCTTTCAGGTCGATGTAGCTCTAAGAACAACTCGATCAGTCCCCTCGCCCCCTGGGGAGAGGGCTAGGGTGAGGGGACGGTTCTCAAGCCGATCCCACAAATCAAGGCTTCTTCTTACGCGGCCCGGTATTAAACACCGGCACTTTCCGCACAGGTTTGATCGAAGGCTCCGGCGCCGACGCATCACCGCTCTCGACCCACTTGCCCAGATTGCGTTTACCGCCACCGGAGGTCTTTGGCTTCTTCGGTTTTTTCGGCTTCTTGACCACCTGACCGCTGGCATCGGTATCCGGTACCCGGTGCTCAGGCTCGAAGTCATGCTCCATCTGGCGAGGCAATGTCTGACGGGTCAACGTCTCGATGGCCGACAGCAGATTCACTTCATCGGCGCAGACCAGCGAAATCGCCTGCCCGGTTGCACCCGCGCGACCGGTACGGCCGATCCGGTGGATGTAGTCCTCGGCGACAATTGGCAGGTCGAAGTTGATCACCAATGGCAAATCTTCGATATCCAGACCACGGGCCGCAACGTCGGTGGCCACAAGAATCTGCACTTCACTGGCCTTGAAACGGTCCAGTGCGCGCTGGCGGGTTGCCTGCGGTTTGTCGCCGTGGATGCCGTCGGCATTGATGCCCAGGCCCTGGAGTTTTTCCACCAGCGCATCCACGCCGTTGCGGGTCTTGGCGAACACCAGCACCTGCTTCCACTTGCCCTTGCGCATCAAGTGAACGAACAGTTCCGACTTGCGCTTCTTGTCGACCGTCACCACCCATTGCTTGACGGTGTTGGCAGCCACGTTGCGCGGGCTGACTTCGATGCTCAGCGGATCGTTGAGCATTTGTCCGGCCAGCAAGCGGATCGCGTCGGAGAACGTCGCGGAGAACAACAGCGTCTGACGTTGCTTGGGCAGCACGCGGTAGATATTCCCCAGTTCCTCGGAGAAACCCAGATCAAGCATGCGATCGGCTTCGTCCAGAATCAGGGTTTGCAGCTGATTGAACTTGAGGGCCTTCTGGCGATACAGGTCGAGCAAACGCCCCGGCGTCGCCACCAGCACGTCAACACCCTTGCGCAGCTTCATCATTTGCGGGTTGATGCTGACGCCGCCGTACACCGCGTAAGTGCTCAGCGGCAGGTTCTCGGCGTACTGACGCACGGCTTCGTGAACCTGTTCGGCCAGTTCGCGGGTCGGCACCAGGATCAGTGCGCGTACCGAGTTAGACGCCACTTTCGGCCCTTCCATGGCCAGCAATTGCAGGAGCGGCAGCGCGAATCCGGCGGTCTTGCCAGTCCCGGTCTGGGCGGCGGCCATCAGGTCGCGACCGGCCAGCACCGCCGGAATGGCTTGCGCCTGAACCGGCGTCGGGGTCTGGTAGCCGAGCGTCTCGAGAGAGCGCAGCAAGGGTTCGATCAGGCCAAGGGTGGCGAAAGTCATGGGATTACCGTAGGAAAAATCAGCGCGGGTGTGCAATGGCGCGCAGTTTACCCTAATTCACACGGGATTCTGTCGGCACCGCTACGGCAGGTTGAACGGGAGCTCGACGCCACTGCGGCAATCCGATCAGCACCACGGCGCTGATGATCACCAACATGGCCAGCGCTTCTTCGATCCCGATGGTCTCGCCGACAAACACGATCCCCAGCAACACCGCCACGGCCGGGTTGACGTAGGCATAACTGGTGGCCGCCGCCGGCCGCACGTTTTTCAACAAATACATATAAGCGTTGAAAGCGATGATCGAGCCAAAGAAAGTCAAATAAGCCAGGGCCGCCCAACCTTCGATCGGCGGCATGGCTTCCAGATGCTCACCACTCAGCGCACTGCCGATCAGCAGCGCTACGCCGCCCACCAACATTTCCACGGCACTGGCCATCGCGCCCTGGGGCAACGGCAAGTGTTTGCTCCACACCGAACCGAAGGCCCAGGACGCTGCCGCGAATATCAGCAACATGGCACCCAGCGGGCTCGATTGCAGGTTGGAACCGAGGTTGAGCATGGCAATGCCGATCAGCCCGAGCACAATCCCGGCCCATTCGAGACGGGTATTACGCGCGCCCCAGAAATATCCGCAGAGCAAGGTAAACAGCGGCACCGTCGCCACCGCCAACGCCGCTACACCCGAGGCGACGCCCATGTGTTCGGCCACGCTCACCCCGCCGTTACCGCACGCCAGCAGCAAAATCCCGATGATCCCGGCGGCTTTCCACTGCGCCCAGGTCGGTGCCGGCGCCCCGCGCCAACGCAGGAACGCATACATCAACGTCCCGGCGATCACGAAGCGGATACCGGCGAGCAGCAACGGCGGCCAGTACTCCACGCCGATGCGAATCACCAGGTAAGTCGAGCCCCAAATCACGTACAACGCGAAGAAGGCAGCGATCAACGGTAAGGGAAAACGACGTAAGCCAGGCATGGGGCAGCTCGTAGGCAAGACAAGTGAACAGCTATTCTAGAAAGGCCAGCGGCGTAAAATAAGTTACAAAACCTGTTTATAGCGCCGGTACACTTTTCAAAACACGGAGATCATCGCTATAAACCGTGTTTTCGAAAGTCAGTCATTTTTCAGGAGTCCGACGATGGACAAATACGACCGCATGCTCCTCAGCGCCCTGTTGGAAAACGGTCGTGCGTCCTATGCCGACCTGGCGCGCAAAGTGAACCTGTCCGCTCCGGCCGTAGCCGAGCGCGTGGCCAAACTCGAAGCCTGCGGGGTGATCACCGGTTACCAGGCGAAAGTCGACATGGCCAAGCTGGGCTTGCCGATCCAGTGCGTGATCGAACTGCGTTTGAACCAGCACGGTAACCAGAAGGCCTACGACGATTTGATCAAAATCCCGCAACTGACCGAATGCCATCGAGTGACGGGTGATCCGTGCGTGATCATGCAAGCGGCCGTGGGTTCGATGCCGGAGCTGGAAGAGTTGATCAACCGGATCGCCAAGTTCGGGTTCAGCAAGACGTCGATTGTGTTGTCGAGCGCGATAGAGAAGCGCGTGCCGTTGGGGCAGTTGGAAGGGAATGGCAAATAATCCCCTGTAGGAGCTGTTTCTGTCAGAACCCGCGATGGCGCTTGAGATGCTCATTGATCTTCGCCGCCGGCACTTTCTGCAAGCTGACCAGCAGATCATGCGACAACTCGCGCAACCCATGCTTGTGCCGCAATTCCTGCGCCAGATGCGCCGTCAGGTTGGCCGCCATCTCGGCATCGGCCATGGCCCGGTGAGCTTTACCGGTGTGAGGCAGGTTGGCGAACGTAGTAAGCGTGCCGAGTTTGTGATTCGGCGCGGCAGGCATCAAACGGCGGGCGAGTAGCAGCGAGCAGGCGAAGTTCTGCAAACGTGTACGTTTGATACGCCCCAACTCAAAGTCCCAGAATTTCTGGTCGAACGCGGCGTTGTGGGCCAGCAGCGGTGTGATGCCGACGAATTCATTGACCTCGTTCATCACCTGCTCCGCCGATGGCGCGGTGCGCAGCATGGCGTTGCTGATGCCGGTGAGTTGTTCAATGAAGGCCGGAACGCGCACGCCGGCATTCATCAGGCTTTGGTAACGCTCGACGATGCGCCCCTGTTCAAGGATCACCACGGCAATTTCCGTGGCCCGGCAGCTGCTGCTCGGGGAGATCCCGGTGGTTTCAAAGTCGATGACTGCTATGCGTTCCAAACCTGTTTCAACTCCGTAAAAATCAATTCTTGAGCAGCAACGCGCCTTCGATCGGCACATAGCGGCTGGCGGCGCGGATCAGCGAATTGGCCGTCAGGCCCGGCACGCCGTAGGCCACGGCTTGCACCCCGTGCTTGGTGATGATGCGCTCCAGCAACATGTCGAAATCACCATCACCAGAGGCCAGCACCACTTCGTCGACATGATCGGCGGCGTCCATGATGTCGAGGGTGATGCCCACGTCCCAGTCGCCCTTGGCCGAGCCGTCGCTGCGCTGGATGTAGGGCTTGAGCTTCACGACGAAGCCGAGGTTGCGCAGGATCTGCTGGAATTGCTGTTGTTTGCTGTCGCCGCGATCGATGGCGTAGGCATAGGCCTCGACGATATCGCCCTGTTTGCTGATATCAGCCCACAGCGCGGCATAGTTGAAATGGCAACCATAGGCCTGACGCACGGTGTAATAGAGGTTCTGGACATCGGCGAACACTGCGATTTTTTTCACCGGTCATCCTCGTTGGCGCGCCGGAGCGCGGGCAGGATCAGGCACCAGGCCCGAAAAGTGGCCCAGTATGCCAGTCTGAAGGATTGTTCCGCGAATAATCGGCCCGAAGCGCCGTAGCGCTCCGGACGAATGGCTTATCAGACGAAGGAATCGTCGTCGCCGCCGAAGAACGATGAGCTGTCATCGCTGTAGTCGGCGTCGGTAAAGCCGCCCTGATCATTGGCGTTGTCCGCCACGCGCTGATCCTCGCCCCAGCCGTTGTCACCACTCTGATCGTTGACCTGAGCCGGTTCTTCCTTGATCACTTCAACCACTTCCGGCTGCTGATTGTGATGGAACAGGCTGCTGATGCCTTGCGCCAGCATCACGCCACCGGCCACACCGGCGGCGGTTTTCAGCGCGCCGCCGAGGAAACCGCTGCCAACCGGCTGTTGTGGTTGTGCGTAATTCTGCTGAGGCGGCGCCGCACCGAAGTTCTGTTGTGGCGGCTGCGAGTTGAGCGACGGCCGCGCCGGTTCACGCCAGCCGCCACCGCTCGATGCGGGTGGACTTTGGGTCGGCGCTGGCTGCGGATCACGGGAACCGCCACCGAAGATGCTCGACAGGAAGCCACCGCTGCTCGGTGCCGCAGCAGCGGGCTGAGCCTTGGCCGATTGCAGTTCGGCCTGCAATTGCTGGACTTGCCGGGCGAGTTGTTTGTTCTGTTCGTCGAGGCTTTTGATAGCGGCCTCTTGCACCAGAATCGCCTGGGTCATGAAATAGCCTGCCGCGGGCTGGCGAGTCAGGTGTTCCTTGATCCGCGCCTCGGCCTGGGCGTCGCGCGGGGCTGAGTCCGTTTCGGCCTGTTGCAGCCGGGAAAACAGTCCATCGATCAGGGTTTGTTCTTCGCTGTTCATGGCGACCTCGTAGATTGCCGGAGAAATCGTTGCCCTTTTCCAAAGAGGATAAGGCGCACGACCTTAATGGAGGCTGAAACAAGTTGTTTCAATAGCCTTTACCGAACGTTTACGTTTGCGCCCCAAAGCGCATCATCGGTTAAAGTGGGCCACTGCTTCCAACCTGCGATACCGACTGATGAATTCGTTCGATGTGCTGCGTGACTCTCTGTATTTCTTCAAGCGCAATCTGGGCCAGATCGTGCGGCTGTGCCTGCCGCTGGTGATCTTCGAGTCGCTCCTGCAACAAGTGGTCGACCACTCCACCGAGCCGGACAGCTTTCCCGGTATCAGCGTGATGGTCGGCTTGCTGGTTTATCCGCTGTACACCGCCGCGCTGATCCTGTTTCTCGATGCCCGCAGTCGTGGCGAATCACCGCGCAATCGCGACCTGCTGGCGATGTCCGCGACACTGTGGCCACGCTTCGCCCTGCTCACCGCGCTCAACACCCTGCTGATCCTGATCGGCCTGTCGCTGTATTTCCTGCCGGGCATCTGGCTGATGGTGACGCTGGCGTTTGGCGAGTACCTGCTGGTGCTGCGCGGCTTCGCACCGCTGGCGGCGATGAAGGAAAGCCTGCGCCTGACCCGCGGCCATTTCCTGCGCATTCTGGTGTGCATTCTCTGTGTAATGGGCCCGTTGTGGGTGCTCAAGGGCGCGACCCTTGCGGTCTATCCCGAACCGCAGAACCCGGTGATTTCCCTTCTGATCGACAGCGCTCACAGCTTCCTGCAACTGTTCGTCAGCGTGGTGCTGTTCCGCTTGTTCATGCTGATCGACGAGGTGCCCGAGAAAATTGACGGGCCGCTCTGACTAGACGACGCGCAACTTGTAGCAGCTGGCGAAGCCTGCGTTCGGCTGCGCAGCAGTCGTAAAATCAGTGCTCTCGGTGAATCAGGTAGACCGCGCTCGCCGGATTTACGACTGCTGCGCAGCCGAACGCAGGCTTCGCCAGCTGCTACAGGGGGGCGTGTTACGGCTAATTGATGCGCAGGCCGTTTCGCCCTTGGGCTTAAGTCCGACGCTCGGTTATGCTCGGGCTCAACTTTTGTAACGCTATAAGCCGAGCCATGACCCGCCTACTGCGCTACACCCTGCTGGGCCTGTTGACCCTGACCGGCCTGATTGCCTTGATCTACAACCTGACCTGGCGCCCCGAAGCCAAGGAAGCCCTGCCGGTCAGTTGCAACGCCCAGGCACCGACGCTGGTGCCCGGCCAGGCGCTGAAGGTGATGACCTGGAACGTCCAGTACCTGGCGGGAAAGCGCTACGTGTTCTGGAATGACCTGGCGGCCGGCAATGACGAAAAACCCACGCCCGAAGACATGGCCTTCAGCCTCGATGAAGTGGCGCGGGTGATCCGCGACGAGCAACCGGATGTCGTGCTGTTGCAAGAACTCGATGAAGGCGCCAAGGCCAGCGATTACCAAAACCAGTTCAAACTGCTTCAGGAACGGGTCGCAGACCTGTATCCGTGCAGCGCTCACGCCTTTGACTGGAAAGCCGACTTCGTGCCTGAGCCGCACATCTTCGGCAGCGTCGGCCGACAACTGGCCACCCTCAGCCGCTACCAGATCAAACACGCCGAACGCCTGCAGTTACCGGTCGAACCGGCCAACTTCATCACTCGCCAGTTCAAACCGAAAAATGCCTTGATGGTCACGTACCTGCCGTTGAGCGACAGCAGTCAGATAGCGGTGCTCAACACCCATCTGGACCGCGTTATCCCGCCCGACGAAACGCTGCAATCCCAGGTGACGGCCACGGTCAAAGTCCTCGACAAGCTCGAAAGCCGCGGCACGCCGTGGTTGATCGGCGGGGACTTCAGCCTGTTGCCGCTGGGGCAATATCGACGCCTGCCCGACGAGCAACGCACGCCCTACTCCGCCGACAGCGCGCTGCATGTGCTGTGGGACAAATACCCGATGATCCCGACCAACAACGAAGCCAGCGGCATCGACCGGGCGCGGTGGTTGACCCATTACCCGAATGATCCGGGCTTGAACGGCCCGGACCGGACTGTCGACTACCTGTTCTACAGCCCGCGGATCAAACGGGTCGAGGCGACGGTGAGACAGGACGACACCTTGCGGATCTCCGATCACTTGCCGGTGATCGCGCGTTTCCTGCTGCCAGCCAACTGACAACGAGCAACTGTAGGAGTGAGCCTGCTCGCGATGGCGTCGTGTCAGTCGACATCAATGTAGCTGGAACACCGCAATCGCGAGCAGGCGATTGGTGCAAGGCTGACATCAATGCACCTCCTCCAACTCGTCATGCAGCAGCCCGAAAATCCTGCGTTTCATGTCGATGAACGAGCGCTCCATGACCATGTCCAGGGTCCGTGGGCGTTCGATCGGCACGTCCAGAATCTGCTTGATCCGACCCGGCCGTGCGCCCATCACGTAGACCCGGTCGCCCAGCAGAATCGCCTCGTCGATATCGTGGGTCACGAACAACACGGTCTTCTTGCTGTTGCCCCAGACCCGCAACAACAGCTGCTGCATTTGCAGGCGCGTCTGGCTGTCGAGTGCACCGAAGGGCTCGTCCATGAGCAAGATTTGCGGGTCATTGGCCAACGCCCGAGCAATCGCCACGCGCTGCATCATGCCGCCGGACAGCTGCTTGGCGTAGTTATCAGCGAACCCGGTCAGGCCGACTTCGTTGACGTAGTAGTCGACGATCTCCTTGCGCTGAGCGGCGGCCATACCGCGACGTTTGAGGCCGAACTCGACGTTCTGCCGCACCGTCAGCCACGGGAACAGCGTGTAGCTCTGGAACACCATGCCGCGATCCGCACCCGGCCCTTGAACTTGCTGGCCCCCGACGTAGATCTCGCCTTCCGTGGGCTCATTCAATCCGGCGGTGAGGTACAGCAGACTCGACTTGCCACAGCCCGAAGGCCCGACCAGTACAGCGAATTGCTGATCCGGCACTTCGAACGACACCTGATCCAGCGCGGTGAACACTCCCCCATCGGGCTTTTGATAGCGAAGGCTGACCTTGTCCACTTGCAGCCGTGGCGCGGCGTGTACCGGCGCAGCCTGTGGCGTGATGAAACGAGGGTTGACGGCGCTTACTGAGCCCATGCGGCGATCCTCAGACGTAGGAAACGGAACAGTTGATCGGTGACCAGGCCCAGCAGGCCGATGATCGCGATTGCCAGGAAAATCACATCCACTTGAAAGCCGCGCATGGCTTTAAGGCTCAAGTAACCCAGACCGCTGGAGGCCGCGACCAGCTCGGCGACCACCAGGTAAGTCCAGGCCCAGCCCATGGTCACGCGCAAGGTGTCGAGCACACCCGGCAACGACGCCGGGGCGATTACATGCAGCACCGCATCGCGACGGTTCGAGCCCAAGGTGTAAGACGCGTTGATCAAGTCCTTGGAGATGCCTTTGGACACGTCCGCGATCATCACCAGTTGCTGGAAAAACACGCCGAAGATGATCACCGACACCCGCTGCTCCAGACCGATGCCGATCCACAAAATAAACAGCGGCACGAACGAAGTTACCGGCAGGTAACGGATGAAGTTCACCATCGGTTCAAGGAACGCCTGAACGATACGGAAGCTGCCCATCAGCAACCCCAGCGGCACCGCTACCAAGGACGAGACGATGAAACCGACCATCACCACTTCGACGCTGGCCCACACATGCTGGCCGAGTGTGCCGTCGCGGCTCAGGCGCACGGCGGCCTCGACCACCGCGCCCGGTGTCGGCAGGAACATGCCCGGCACCACACCGCCGTAAGACAACCCGGCCCACAGGCCGACCAACAACACCCAGGCCAGACCGCTCGCGCTCCAGATCACCGACACCGGCAAACCGGTCTTGGGCGTGATGCAGCGGCTCAGCCATGAATTGCGCTTGAACATGCAAACCTCCTAGAGCGGGCTGACGAAGCGGTTGTCGATCAGGTCGTCATT
The DNA here is from genome assembly GCF_050435365.1 of Pseudomonas sp. BT76 TE3572. Lineage (NCBI taxonomy): Bacteria > Pseudomonadati > Pseudomonadota > Gammaproteobacteria > Pseudomonadales > Pseudomonadaceae > Pseudomonas > Pseudomonas sp. BT76 TE3572. Next base: position 5,368,064 of record NZ_JBNDKE010000001.1, on the reverse strand, counting down.
GCTGACGTTGTAGGGCTTGCCCTGCAATTCGCTGGCGGTCTCGTTGGCCAGTTTGATCAGCGGTTCGCTGTCACCCGGTTTGCCCGGCGAGCCAAGAAGTTTTTCGCTCATGGCCTGATCGTAGAAGCGCACGCCTTGTGCCGCGGCGGCCAGTTCCTTCGGATCGGCAAGATAACCACCAACGCCTTTGGCCATGATTTTGTAAGCTTCTTGCGGATGATCCTTGGTGTACTGGACCGCTTTGTACAAACCGGCCACCAACGCCTTGACGTCTTCCGGCTGCTTCTCGATCACCGTGCAGTTGAGCGCGACCACGTCGACAATCACGCCCGGTGTGCTACTGCTGTCGATCAGCACCTTGCCTTGTTGCTTGCTGCGAACCATCGACAGGTGCGGTTCCCACGTCACGGCGGCTGGCACGCGACCGGCGATGAACGCGGTGGCGGCGTCGTCGGCCGTCATGTTCTGCACGGTGATGTCGCTCATTTTCATGCCGTGCTTTTTCAGCAGGTAAGACAGCCAGAACTGCGAAGTCGAACCTTCGTTCACCGCCACGGCTTTGCCTTTCAGCTCCTGCAGACTCTTGATGTCCTTGCCGACCAGAACACCGTCGCCACCATGGCTGTCATCCAATGCAGCTACAGCCTTGAAGCAGAATTGCGGGCGGTACTTGAGCACTTCGTCGATGGTCGACGCCGAGCCCGACAATTCGCCCGAGGCTTGCGCAGCCATGTACATCGAAGCCTCTTCGACGACAGGCAATTCGACGGTCAAACCGTTCTCCTTGAAGTAGCCCAGGTCCTGAGCCAGGTAGAGCGTGCCGTAGCCGACCCACGTGGTGTGGCCGATAGAGAGGGTGCCGGCCTGGACGCTGGTGGCGACCGTCGCGGCGATGGCGGTGACCGCCAGTGGATGTGCGAAGCGGATAAGCAAGGACTTGATCATGGAGCACTCCCAAAGCTGTTGATTTAGTTTTGTCATGGGCAGTACGGCCAGCGGCCTTGGAGCACAAGCAACCTGAGGTCTCTGATGGACCTTTCGGAGGTCAGCGTTTGGCTGACTGGCGAGGTCGATGTTGGCCCAAGGCGGGGATTAGGAAAATTAGGAAATATGTCGCTGCGAGCGATGAAAAAACTGGGTAGTGCGCGCTGCGAAAGGGCGCTGTGGGCGGGGGTGCCCGAGGTGGGTGCAAAAGTTGAAAGGTGTGTTGAATGGGTAAAAGCAATCGCGAGCAGGCTCACTCCTACAGGAGTTCTGTGTTGCCCTCTCTACCAAGGTCACACAGATCCAATGTAGGAGTGAGCCTGCTCGCGATAAGGTCCGCAGGACCTTCAGTCAATCTTAAAGTCGGCCGAATTCCTGCGCCGTACGATCAACGGCTTTCAGGGTCTTGCCAACCAGTTCATCAACCTCTTCCCGACTCGCAATCAACGCCGGCGCCATGATCATCCGCCCCAGCGTCGAACGAATAATCACCCCCTCTTCAAACCCAATCGTGCGGCAACGCCAGGCAATGTCATTCTCGTTGGCAAAGCGCTTGCGACTGGTTTTGTCCTCAGCCAATTGCAGCGCCGCCACCATGCCGACACCCTGAATATCGCCCACCAACGGGTGATTGCCGAACACCTCGCGCAAGCACTGTTGCAGGTACGGCCCGATGTCGTCCTTGACCCGCGTCACCACGCCTTCATCGCGCAATGCCGTGAGGTTGGCGATGGCCACCGCCGCCGCTACCGGGTGCCCGGAGTAGGTCAAGCCGTGGGCAAATACCCCGCCCTGCTCCACCAATACCTGAGCCATTTTCTTCGACAGAATCAATCCGCCCATGGGGATGTAACCGGAGGTCAACCCCTTGGCGATCGACAGCGTGTCCGGCTCGAAACCGAAGTGCTCGTGGGCGAACCATTCGCCGGTGCGACCGAAGCCACCGATCACTTCATCGGCGCACAACAGCACGTCGTATTTACGGCAAATCCGCTGAATTTCCGGCCAGTAACTCTCTGGTGGAAAGATCATCCCGCCAGCGCCCTGGAACGGTTCGGCGATGAACCCGGCAACCTTGTCCGCGCCGAGTTCGAGAATCTTCGCTTCCAGTTGCTGCGCCGCCCGCAGGCCGAATTCCGCCGGGGTCAGATTACCTTCGTGGGCGAAAAAGTACGGCTCATCGATGTGTTCAATGTCGGGGAGCATGCCGCCCATTTCATGCATGAATTTCATGCCACCGAGCGCCGTCGCCGCCAGGGTCGAGCCGTGGTAACCGTTCCAGCGACCGATCATGATTTTCTTCTCGGGCTTGCCAAGAACCTGCCAGTAACGGCGCACGGTGCGGATCAGCACCTCGTTGGCCTCGGAGCCGGAGTTGGTGTAGATCGCGTGGCTGTAGTGCCCTGGCAACAGGCTGAACAGCAGCTCCGAGAGCTCAATCACCTGCGGGTGGGTGGTGTGGAAAAACATGTTGTAGTACGGCAACTGCTCCAACTGCCGGGTCGCGGCGGCAGCCAGGTCCTTGCGGCCGTAACCGAGGTTGGTGCACCACAGCCCGGACATGCCATCGAGGTAACGCCGACCATCGTTGTCCCACAGGTGCAGACGCTCGCCACGGACCATCACCCGAGGCCCTTCATCGTTGAGCGCTTTTTGATCGACGAATGCGTGGATGTGGTGCGCAGCGTCGGCGGCCTGGTAGTCGCGGGTTTCACGTGGTGTGGTCATCGCCAGTTCTCCGTTTCTTGTTGTTATCGCAATTGAAACCAGGTGGTCTTCAACTGGGTGTATTTATCGAATGAGTGCAGCGACAGGTCGCGGCCGAAACCGGATTGTTTGCCGCCACCGAAAGGCACGGTCACATCCAACGCATCGACGCTGTTGACCGACACCGTGCCGGCCCGCAATTGCCGCGCCACGCGGTGGGCGCGGTTGAGGTCGTCAGTCCACAGCGACGCGGCCAAACCGTAGACGCTGTCGTTGGCCAGTTGCAAGGCGTGGGCCTCATCATCGAACGCCGTGACCGCCAGCACCGGGCCGAACACTTCATCGCGAAACAGCGGCATGTCCGGGCTCACACCGGTGAAAATCGTCGGCTGAATGAAGTTATCGGAGCCGTTGAACATCGACTGTCGACCGCCACAGAGTTTCGTTGCGCCTTGGCGTTCGGCCTGCTGGATGAACTTCATGATGCGCGCGGTCTGGCGGCTGTCGACGATTGCGCCGGCGCTGCTCGACGGGTCCAGCGGATCACCTGGTTGCCAACGTTCGGTGTGCACTTTGAGGCGCTCGACGAACTCGTCATGAATCGAGCGTTCCACCAGCAAGCGCGAGTTGGCCGAGCAGACTTCGCCCTGATTGAAGAAGATCCCGAACGCGGCTTTCTCGGCGGCCAGATCCAGGTCCTGACAATCGGCGAACACCAGATTGGCGCTCTTGCCACCGCACTCCAGCCATACCTGTTTCAGGTTGGATTGCGCCGAGTACTGCATGAAATATTTGCCCACTTCGGTGGAACCGGTGAACACCAGACAATCGACGTCCGGGTGCAGGCCGAGGGCTTTGCCGGTCTGCTCGCCGAGCCCCGGCAGCACGTTCAGCACGCCGGCTGGCAGACCGGCTTCCAGCGCCAGCTCGGCCAGACGCAGGGCGGAAAACGGTGACTGCTCGGCGGGTTTGAGAATCACCGAATTGCCCGCCGCCAACGCGGGTGCGAGTTTCCAGGCGGCCATGTCCAGCGGGAAATTCCAGGGCACCACGGCCGCAACCACGCCCAGCGCTTCGCGGGTGATGGTCGCCAGCACGTTCTGTGCGCTCGGGGCGATCTGGTCATAGAGTTTGTCGAGGCTTTCGGCGTACCAGCGAAACACCCCGGCGGCGCCCGGTACGTCGATGTTGTAGGCGTCCATCACCGGTTTGCCCATGTTCAACGAATCGAGCAATGCCAGTTCTTCACGATGGGTCATGATCAGATCGGCCAGGCGCAACAGCACTTGCTTGCGTTCACTCGGCGAACGCGTTGACCAGGTTCCGGCCTCGAACACGTGCCGCGCATTGCGCACTGCTGCGTCCACGTCTTCATCGCCGCACGCGGCCACGTTGGCCAGGCACTGGCCGGTGGCCGGATTGATCGCGGCGAAGGTTTGCCCCGACTGCGCCGCACGGGGTTTGCCGTCGATCACGGCTTGATCGGGAAACCGCAGCGCAGCGGCTTTGTTTTGCCAGAATGTAAGCTCGAACACGTTCAGATGCTCCATGGGCTTTTCTTGTGATTGGATGGTGGCCCAGCCCCGTGTCCACGAAAAATAGTAAAAATGTTTTCGCAGACCATGAAAAAACTGGGCAGCCAATCTCCCCGGTGGCGCGGTATGTGGTTATTGTTCAAGCACAACAACACCGTCGTCAGAACGGATGCAGTCGGCGCGAAAATTGCCTGGATGTCGAAATCATCCACCCCGAGGTTTGCCGTGGCTGCCTACAACCTGCGTCAATTGAAGTACTTCATCACCACCGTCGAATGCGGCAGCGTCGCCGAGGCGTCGCGCAAGCTGTACATCGCCCAGCCGGCGATCTCCACGGCGATCAAAGGCCTGGAAGACAGCTTCGGCGTGCAACTATTGATCCGTCATCACGCCCAAGGTGTGTCCTTGACCCCCAGCGGCGCGCGCTTCTATCGCAAAGCTCAGGAACTGCTTCGTATGGCCAAGGAGTTCGAACAGAACGCCCTCGCCGACAACGACGTGGTGGCCGGGCAAATCGATATCGGTTGCTTCGAGACGGTCGCGCCGCTGTACCTGCCGCAACTGATTGCCGGGTTCTCGGCGCTGTATCCGGGGGTGAAAATCCGCATCCGCGACGGCGAACAGCAAGAACTGGTGCAAGGCCTGACCTCGGGCACCTTCGACCTGGCGATCCTCTATGAGCACGATCTCGACGCCACCATCCAGACCGAACCACTGATGCCGGCGCAACGGCCTTATGCGTTGCTGCCGGCGGATCACCGCTTTGCCCAACTCAAGCAAGTGTCGCTGCGTGACCTGTGCCTGGAGCCGATGATTCTGCTGGACGTGCAACCGAGCCGGACCTACTTCGTCAGCCTGTTCGAAGAGTTGGGGCTGACGCCGAACATTGCCTTCAGCTCACCGTCAATCGAGATGGTCCGGGGCATGGTCGGGCAAGGCTTCGGCTTCTCGATCCTGGTCACCCGGCCGCATTCGGAGTGCACCTATGACGGCCAGAAAGTGGTGTGCGTGGACATCGTCGAAGACATCACCGGCTCAGGGTTGGTGGCGGCGTGGCTCAAGCGCGGGCAGTTGACCAAACCGGCGCAGTTGTTTGCCGATTATTGTCGGGAGCAGTTGACCGCGAAGGCTGCTACCAGGCCTTAATGCCTGGCACAACTGTTGAGCCAGTCGAACCCCCCTCGCCACAGGTTTGTGTTCGATCTTAGCGATTATTTACGAGGTTTGATCCGCGCGGTTGCCTCGGCCACCAGCGGATCATCCGGCCAGTAGTGCTTCGGATACCGCCCCTTCAAGTCCTTCTTCACCTCGGCATACGTGCTGCGCCAGAAGTTCGCCAGGTCCTGGGTCACTTGCACCGGCCGTCGCGCCGGGGACAGCAAATGCAACTTCACCACCTGCCGGCCACCGGCAATCCGTGGGGTCTCGGCCAGGCCGAACAACTCCTGCAACCGCACCGCCAGAATCGGCGGCTGCTCACTGTAGTCCAGACGAATCGATGAACCCGACGGCACGCTCAAATGATGCGGCGCCAGCTCATCTAGCCGTTGCGGCAGCGGCCACGGCAACAGGTTATGGACGATGCTCGACAGGTCCAGATTGGCGAAGTGACTGAGCCGCGAGACTTTGCCCAGATACGGCATCAGCCAATGTTCGAGGCTTTTGAGCAGGGCGGCGTCGCTGACATCCGGCCATTCACTCTGCTCTTTGCTGCTGAGGTCCAGCTGTCGCAGCAACGCCACTCGCGCTTGCCACTGGCGCAGCTCCGGAGTCCACGGCAACAGCTCCAGACCTTTGCGTCGCACCAGATTGACCAGCGCCTGACTGCGAGCGGTCTCATCGAGTCCGGTCAACGGCTCGCGGCTGAGGATCAATTCACCGACCTTCCGCTGACGCTCGGCGCGCAACACGCCTTCGCGCTCGTCCCAATCCAGTTGATCGACCACGCGCACTTGCTCGGCCAACACTGAATCGAACAGCGCCGGATCGAAATCCGCCGCCAGATAAATGCGTTCTTCACGCTGGCCCTGGCGACTACCGAGATCGGCGATCACCAGCCACGGTTGCTTCATCAAACTGTCGGCTTCGGCGAACAACGCTGCGCGACCGTTGGCCAGGCGATACTCCGCGCCACCGGCACGACGCTGCTGGGCAACGCGGTCGGGATAGGCCAACGCCAGCAACGCACCGAGCCAACGCGGATGATCCGGATCGCTGACCGGTTCCGACGCTTTACCCCGCAGGTAGCCGCGATATTGCCGCGCCAGTTGCCGGGCACGTTGCACGCCACCCTGAGCACCGCGTGCGGCGCGTTCTTCGCCGGACAACAGCACCAATCGGCTGTGCAGATCCGCCCCGGCGCCACGCAAAATATCCCGTTCACCGAGCAATGCCGCGACATCGCAGGCCATGTCGGCCAAGCCAAGCGCCTGACCGCGCAACAGCAAATGCGCGATACGTGGATGCGCCGGCAGTTCGGCCATGGCCTGACCGTGACGGGTCAGCGCTTCACCGTCCAATGCACCCAGGCGCTCAAGCAAGTCCTGAGCCTGTGCATAAGCGGCCGCTGGCGGCACGTCGAGCCACACCAATTGCCCCGGTGTCACGCCCCAGCGGCCGAGCTGCAAAGCAAGCCCGGCAAGATCCGCCGAGAGGATTTCCGCGCTGGCGTAGGCCGCCAGTTGTTCATGCTGATCCTGCGACCACAACCGATAACACACACCCGGTTCCAAACGCCCTGCCCGGCCCGCGCGCTGAGTGGCGCTGGCTTTGGAAATACGCTGAGTGTCGAGGCGGGCCATGCCGCTGCCCGGGTCGAAACGCGGCACCCGCGCCAACCCGGCATCGATCACCACGCGTACGCCATTGATGGTCAGGCTGGTCTCGGCGATGTTGGTCGCCAGCACCACTTTGCGTTTGCCGGCGGGGGCCGGATCAATCGCCGCACGTTGGGCGGAGAGGTCCAGCTCACCGTGCAACGGGCAGAGCAGAACCTGCGTGCTCTCGCCCAGTGCATCGGCCAGTTGTTGATGTACCCGACGGATTTCCGCCTGCCCCGGCAGGAACACCAGCACGCTGCCGGTTTCATCATTCAGTGCTTCGAGAATGGTCTGCACCAGACGCGGCTCGATGAATTCACCCGGTTGAAACGGCCGACCCCAGCGCATCGCCACCGGGTACATGCGGCCTTCGCTGCGCAGGATCGGCGCGTCATCGAGCAACCCGGCCAGGCGTTCGCCTTCCAGCGTTGCCGACATCAACAGGATTTTCAGCGGTTGGTCGTCACGAAACAGCTCCCGGCCATTCAGGCTCAAGGCCAGCGCCAGATCGGCGTCGAGGCTGCGCTCGTGGAATTCGTCGAAGATCAGCAGGCCAACGCCTTCGAGCGCCGGGTCATCCTGCAAGCGTCGGGTCAGTATCCCTTCGGTGACCACTTCGATGCGGGTGTTGGGGCCGACTTTGCTGTCGAGACGAATGCGATAACCGACGGTTTCGCCGACCTTCTCGCCCAGCTCACTGGCCAGACGCTCCGCTGCCGCCCGCGCCGCCAAACGGCGCGGTTCAAGCATCAGAATGGTCTGCCCGGCCAACCAGGGCTCGTTGAGCAAGGCCAGCGGCACGCGGGTGGTTTTACCGGCGCCGGGCGGTGCTTCGAGCACAGCTTCGTGGCGTGTAGCCAAGGCTTCACGCAGGGCGGGTAAAACTTCATCAATCGGCAAAGAAATCATGCTGGCTCCCAAACAGAGGGCCGAGTATAACGGCGAACTGCTTGTCGCTCGTTGCTGTCCTAATTCATATCGACGACGCTTCGTTTTCCAGATGACTCAGGAGATTTAATATGCGTGCTCCCTTTCGCTTGATTGGCGGTGTATTGGTCGCGACGTTGCTGACCCAGGTGACCGCTTGCGGATCGATTTTCTACCCTGACCGTCGCGGTCAGATTGACGGCAAGATCGACCCGGCCATCGCTGCGCTCGATGCCGTGGGTTTGCTGTTCTACATCATTCCCGGCCTGATCGCGTTTGCCGTGGACTTCGCCACTGGCGCGATTTACTTCGCACCCGGCGAGACCGCCCAAGTGGCCCCGGAAAAACTCAAGGAAGCCATCGGCGCCGACGGCAAGGTCGATAACCACAAGTTGCAGACTATTCTCGAAACTGAACTGGGCCGCAGCTTCCCGCTGGATGACCCACGCCTGATCCAGCACAAGGGTAGCGCCCAGCAACTGGCCATGTTCGGTCTGCAACCTGCCGCGTAATCCGTGCATTTAAAGGAATAGCCGCACTTATGATCTCCAGCTCCGAACACGCCCGCCTGCTGCGGCTGGCGACCCGTGCCTCGGTGGCGGTGGCGTGCACGCTGATCGTCGCCAAAGCCATCGCCTGGTGGTTGAGTGGTTCGGTGAGCATGCTCGCCGGGTTGACCGACTCGACCCTCGACGGCGTCACCTCGCTGCTCAACCTGCTCGCTGTGCATTACGCCTTGCGCCCGGCCGACGATGATCATCGGTATGGACACGGCAAGGCCGAGTCGTTGGCGGGCATGGCTCAGGCGTTGTTCATTGGCGGCAGTGCGGTACTGATTGCCTTGCAGGCGATTGATCGACTGAAACACCCGGAACCGGTGGGAGCGCCGTGGATCAGCATCGGGGTGATTGTGTTTTCCCTGGTGCTGACCCTGGCCTTGCTGATGTTGCAACATCGGGTCGTCAAGGCGACCGGCTCCAACGCGGTACGCGCGGACTCCCTGCATTACCGCTCGGACATGCTGCTCAACGGCAGCATTCTGGTGGCGCTGGTGCTCGCCGGGTTTGGCTGGCATCAGGTCGACCCTTGGTTCGGGTTGGGGATCGCCGCCTACATTTTTTGGAGCGCGATTCAGATCGCCCGAGAGAGTTTTACGGTGCTGATGGATGAAGAACTGCCGTCGGACGTCAGCCAGCACATGCTCGAACTGGCCTGCAGCGTACCGGGAGTATTGGGGGCGCACGACCTGCGTACGCGGGTTTCCGGCAACCAGTGGTTCGTGCAGTTGCACCTGGAATTGCCGGGCGATCTGACCCTGTCAGTCGCTCACGGCATCAGCGACCAAGCCGCCGATGCCATTCATGCCGCGTACCCGCGAGCCGAAGTGCTGGTGCACGCCGACCCGCAGGAAGTGGTACGGGCAGACAGGACTCAGAAAGAAACCTGATAGCCGCGACTGCTCAGGCAGTTGCCCTGGGCCTGGCGGTAGGCTTGCACCACCGACGGATCCGGCTGGTAGGTGGCCGTTCGAGGATCGAAGCCACTCTGCTGCACCGCGTATTGATAGCACTCGTAACCGTCCTGGTTGACCTGCTCTGGCGACTGGCCGTTGGCCGGATACGCCACCACGTCATAACCATTGCTGACCGGTTGCGGCTGCGGTTGCATGGGCGGTTCGACCACGACGTAATCCTGAGTGCTTTCCTGATAGGCGTAATAAGAACCGGCCGCCAGGAACAACAGCGCCCCGCCGATCCACACTTCGCGCGCGTAATCAGGCAAGTAGCTGACGCGAATCCCGCGTGGCGGCTGAACCACCACGTAGCGCGGGCCGAGCGGGCGATACCAGTAGCCGCCGGAGTAGAAGTAATCCTGACCACGGTACGGCACACGGTAATCACGGTCGGGGAAGCGATCGATCACATGACCGGGACGATACTGCGGACCAGGTCCCCAGCCATTGCCATGCCCATCCGGGCGACCGGCCCAGCGATGGTCATCGGGACGCGGGCCGTTGTTCTGCCAATGCTGGTTGTAATCGTTGCGCCGCGGGACGTCCTGGTAGTAACCACGCTGCGGCTGCTGGGTCTGGCGCACAGTGTCGGGCCGACCCTGAATCGGCAGGTCGTTGGCCGGTAACTGCGGCGGTGGCGGCGGCGAGCGAACCGGATTGTTGTAATCGTGCTGCGGCCGGGACTGGTTCTGCCACTGGCCGTTGTTCTGATTCTGGCCGTTGTGCTCGAACTGACGGCTGTTGTCGCCACGAATGATGTCGTTATTCTGCGCACGCGGCTGGTTATTGCCGCCGTGGCCCTGATTGTTTCCCTGGTGGCCATCCGAGCCGCGTTGCCCGCCATCGGGGCCACGGTTTTGCGGCTCATCGGCCAGCGATTGCGCAGTGACACTTACACACAGCAAACCAACACCGGCCAGACGCCAGATGCGCGACTTCATGCTTTTCCTCACTGCGGGTTAGGGCCTGTACGTAAGACTGGGAAAGCTCAGGCCGGTTCTGCAACAGGTTATCAGTCACGAAACTTATTTATTGAGGGCAGTCGGCAAATTCCGGGCAAAAGAAAAGGGAGACCCGTCGGCCTCCCTTTAGAGAACTTCGTCCGTGCTCGACGCTTATGACGTCGGCTCACCTCACGCCGTCTTCTGGACAGTGTGTAGCTCGGGGGCCGACACATCCCCTGTGGGGGTGGCGACCGCAGCTGGCCTGATTGGGCGAGCCGCTGTGGACTGTTTGTCCGAGCAGTGATTCTGGTGATAAGAATAGGCTCGCGGCGCCGGCAGAGGATTGCGAAGATTGCTCAAATAAACATCACTTGCGCAATTTTTAACCCTGGATAGATAATCCACCGCAATAGTTATGACAAAGGCCTGATTGATGAGCAAACTCGACCGATACGACCTGAGCATTTTGGCGGAATTGCAGCGTGACGCGCGCATCTCCAACCAGGAGCTGGCCGAACGCATCGGCCTGTCCCCCTCGCCATGCTCGCGGCGGGTCAAGCAACTGGAGGACGACGGTTACATCTCCCGCCAGGTGGCCCTGCTAGACCGCAAGATGCTCGGCCTGAGCCTGACGGCTTACGTATTGATCGGCATGGACCGGCATACGCCAGAGCGGTTCGAGAACTTCGAAGCGGCGATTCGTACGCTACCGCAGGTGCTGGAATGCAGCCTGGTGACCGGGATGGATGCGGACTATCAGCTCAAGGTGGTGGTGCCGGACATGGACCATTATCAGAAATTGCTGCTGGGACACCTCACCCGGATTGAAGGGGTGACGAGTGTGCGGTCGAGTTTTGTGTTGAATCAGGTGCTCAACAGTACTGAACTGCCCCTCACTCACCTGCGCAGCTGATTGTGGCGAGGGGATTTATCCCCGCTGGGTTGCGAAGCAACCCTTAAAATCTCGGCCAGTGCTACACACTGGAACGGGGATAAATCCCCTCGCCACAGTGTGCTTTCAGACAAATGACTGCGACACACTGCCGCAGGTCAATACTTCGCCAATCCCCCATAACGTATACTCCAGCGCCTTTTACCCCCGCCTGCGCTGGAGATGTCCGATGGATCCTGCAGTATTCGAAGAGTGGATGATGACTGGACTGGTCAGCATCCTGATCATTTTCATGGGTTTTATCGTCTGGGATCTGGCGAAGAAATCCAAAGCCGGACGCTTTGGCTCATTCATCCTGTTCTTCGTACTCGGCTTGGGCGTGGCCGCGTTCGTGATCAAAAGTGTGGTCATCGGCCTGATCGAATCCGGCACGTTATAAACGCGCCGGCACTTCCTTCCACTGGCCCTGATCGAGCCCTTCGATCGACCAGTCGCCGATTCTGACCCGCACCAGACGCAACGTCGGCAAGCCGACCGCCGCGGTCATGCGCCGTACCTGACGGTTGCGCCCTTCACGAATCACCAACTCCAGCCAGCTCGTCGGCACGCTTTTGCGAAAGCGTACGGGCGGGTTGCGTGGCCACAGTTCAGGTTCTTCAAGCTGTCGCGCTTCAGCCGGAAGCGTCATGCCATCGTTGAGCTCCACGCCATCGCGCAAGCGCTGCAATTGCTCGGCACTCGGCTCGCCTTCCACCTGCACCCAATAGGTCTTGGCCAGTTTGTGTTTCGGGTCGGCGATTCGCGCCTGAAGCTGGCCATCGTTGGTCAGCAGCAGCAAACCTTCACTGTCGCGGTCCAGCCGTCCTGCCGGGTAAATCCCCGGAATCTCGATGTAATCCTTGAGCGTCGCCCGCCCTTCTCCGTCGCTGAATTGCGTCAGCACATCAAAAGGCTTGTTGAACAGAATCAGCTTCGGCTCGGCCGGCGGCGCTTTGGCGACACGGCGCGGGGCTGAGGACGATGGCGCAGGCTTCACGCCAGGGCGGCGGGAAACGGGACGTTGAGGACGGGACATGGGAAAAGGAACATCTAACGGTCAGGGCTGCTAATGCTAGTGCCCTGACCGCCAAATGACCACGACAAACCGTTAGCGGAACGGCGGCTCGTCGAAGCTGCGCAGTTTGCGCGAGTGCAACGAGTTGAGTTCGGTGCGCAACAGGTCCACCGCCTCGATACCGATCTTCAAATGCTGGCTGACCGCACGCTCATAGAAGGCGTTGGCCGAACCCGGCAGTTTGATTTCGCTGTGCAACGGTTTGTCCGAGACGCAGAGCAACGTGCCGTACGGAACCCGCAAGCGATAACCTTGCGCCGCGATGGTGCCGCTTTCCATGTCCACCGCCACGGCGCGAGACAGATTGATCAGCGGACGCTCCTGAGCCCAGCGCAACTCCCAGTTACGGTCGTCGTAGGTCAGCACAGTGCCAGTGCGCAGGCGTTTTTTCAGTTCGTCGCCCTTCTCACCGGTGATATTGGCCGCCGCTTGCTGCAACGCCATCTGCACTTCGGCCAGGGCCGGAATCGGAATATTCGGCGGCACGACCCGATCGAGAATCCCGTCGCGGCGCATGTAAGCGTGCGCCAGCACGTAATCGCCAATCGTCTGCGACTGACGCAAACCGCCGCAGTGACCGATCATCAGCCAGCAATGCGGACGCAGCACCGCCAGGTGGTCGGTGATGTTCTTGGCGTTGGAGGGGCCGACGCCGATGTTCACCAGGGTCACCCCGTGGCCGTCGCTGGCGATCAGGTGATAGGCCGGCATCTGATAGCGGTGCCAAACCACACCGGCGGCAATCGCCGAGGCTTCGCCGTGGTCCATGCTCTTTTCGATGATCACGTTGCCCGGCAAGACCATGCGCACGAAACGCGGATCGCTGCGCAACTGTTCCAGGCCATGGACGATGAACTGGTCGACGTAGCGGTGGTAGTTGGTCAGCAGAATCCATGGCTGCACATGACGCCAGTCGCTGCCGGTGTAATGCACCAGACGGCGCAGGGAGAAATCCACCCGCGCAGCGTCGAACAAGGCCAACGGCAGCGGGTCGGTGTTTTCCCAATCGTACAAACCGTCGGCAATGCCATCGGTCGCGGCCGACAAGTCGGTACTCGGGAACACCCGCGCCAGCACGGCCGCAGTCACGCCGGAGCCCGCCAGCTCATCGCCCTGCTCGACCACATACGGATAAGGAATGTTTTGCTGGCTGATGCCGACTTCCACGGTCACGGTGAAGTCGTGCATCAACGGCACGAGTTGCTCCAGCAAGTACTTACGGAAAGCCGCCGGATGGGTGACGGTGACGCTGTAGGTTCCGGGCAACTGAACCTTGGCGTAGGCGCGAGTGGTCTGTGGGACTTCGCCCTGGCAAAGGTAGGTCAGACGCAATTCGGGATAACGAAACATCGCACGCTGTTCGGCGTCCGGTTCGACTCGATCCTTGAGGTAACGCTTGAGCGCCTGGTTCAGCGCGGTGGTTGCACGATTGTGCAAGAGCGCAAGCCGGTCCACGGCTTGCTCGGCGGTTTGAACGACAATAAAAGCTTCGGTCACGATCAGCATCCTGTGTTCTGACTTGCAGGCCTTCATCTTGCCTGCAAGTCAGCGCGATCAGAAGCCCTGTGGTGTCGACCGGGCAACAATCGCTTCCACATCCAGCCCACGTGGCAACGCGCCATACACCCGACCGGCCGAACCGAGGCGGCTGGCGATGAAGGCTTCGCTGACGGTGGAGTTGCCCGCTTCCAGCAACAGCTTGGCCTGAAGGCCCAAGGCGATGTCTTCGGTGAGCTGCCGCGCACGATATTGAATGTCGCGGGTGTCCTTGAACGCGGCCTGCAATTGAGTGATGTGTGCGGCCAGACGTTTGTTGCCATGACCATCGCCCAATTCGCTGAACAATACGTCAAGCACACCCGGTTCCTTCGACAACGCTCGCAACACGTCGAGGCATTGCACGTTGCCGGAACCTTCCCACGTCGAATTGACCGGTGCCTCACGGTACAACCGCGGCAGGATGCTGTCTTCGACATAACCGGCGCCGCCCATGCATTCGGCAGCTTCGTTGATCATCCCGGGCGCGCGCTTGCAGATCCAGTACTTGCCCACCGCCGTGACCAGCCGAGCGAATTTGGCTTCATGCTCGTCATCCAGATGATCCAGCGCCCGGCCCATGCGCAGGCTCAAGGCCAGGGCGGCTTCGCTTTCCAGGGCCAGGTCGGCCAGGACGTTCTGCATCAAGGGTTGTTCGCTGAGTAGTTTGCCGCCGACCTTGCGGTGGGCGCAGTGATGGCTGGCCTGGGTCAGGGCCTGGCGTATCAGCGAACTGGAACCGACCATGCAATCGAAGCGGGTCATGGCGACCATTTCGATGATGGTCGGAACGCCCCGCCCTTCCTCGCCGACCATCCACGCCAGCGCACCACGGAACTCCACTTCGCTGGAAGCGTTGGAGCAATTGCCAAGTTTGTTCTTCAGGCGCTGTATGTAGAACTGATTGCGCGTGTCATCCGGGCGATGGCGCGGCAGCAGGAAACAGGTCAAACCCTTGTCTGTCTGGGCCAGGGTCAGGAAGGCATCGCACATGGGTGCCGAACAGAACCACTTGTGGCCCACCAGTTCATACGCCTGCCCCGGACCACTGGCACCGACCGGAAAAGCCTTGGTGGTGTTGGCCCGCACGTCGGTGCCACCCTGTTTCTCGGTCATGGCCATGCCGATGGTGACCCCGGCCTTGTGGGCCATGCCGACGTTGCGCGGGTCGTATTCGGTAGAGAGGATTTTCGGCAGCCACTGCTCGGCCAGGTCCGGTTGCAGACGCATCGCTGGAACGCTGGCGAAGGTCATGGTCAGCGGGCAACCACTGCCGGCTTCGGCCTGGCTGTGCAGGTAGGTCATGGAGGCGCGGGCGACATGAGCGCCGGACTGCGGATGCGCCCAGGGCATTGAGGTCAAACCGTGTTCGACCGCGGTGCGCATCAACTCGTGATACGCCGGGTGAAACTCCACCAGATCGATGCGATGGCCGTAACGGTCATGGCTGCTGAAAACCGGCTTGTTCTGATTGGCCAGGAACCCCGCTTCCATCAGCGGCCCGCCGGCCAGTGCACCGTAAGCGTCGATCCGCGACTCGGCCCACCCGGCCCCGAAACGCCGCGACCACTCCTGCAACGGCAGGTCGATGCGATACAGGTTGGCGCCGTCCAGCGACGGTGGCTGGTTGGTGACTTCGTGGGTTTCGGCGAACTGATGCAGGTTCATGACGGGGCTCCTTTGGTCAGCCAAGTGACTTCAGTTAAGCACCGCCCCTTGACCGAACAAAGTGTCATATCCGCCTAACTGTCGGCGCTTTCACCCTGTCTTGGGCACAGCACCCGGCGATAGAGCGCTGCCTGCAAGTCCTCGAATTTCACCGGTTTGCTCAGGTAATCGATCAAGGCACCGGTCGGGCAGCGTTCCCGATGAATGCTCAAGGCAATCACGAATACCGGCAGTTCGCCGCAGCCCGGCAACGCGCGGATCTGGCAACAGAGGGACGTGCCACCCAGAGATGGAAGCTGGCCATCGAGCAATACCGCATCGAAGGTTTCGCGCTGCAAGTGATCGATCGCGCCAGCCCCGTTGTCGGCGGTGCGAACCCGGAAGCCCAGCTTGAGCAACATGCCACGCATCACCAACTGATTGATGCTGTTGTCATCAACCAGCAGGACGGTGCAGTCCTGAGGCAGCCGCAAACGAGGAAACTCCCGGGTCATCAAGGGCACTGACGGCCGCTCGACCACAGGCAATTCGAACTCGACGTCGAGCTGGAAGCGGCTGCCGCGACCGAGCTCGGAGCGGTGAGTCAGTTTTCCACCGAGCAATTCGACCAGTTGCCGACAGATCGCCAGGCCGACGCCCAGACCGCCGTATTCACGGGTCATCGAGCCATCGAGCTGGAAGAACCGCTGATACAGCGTCGCCTCCCCCAGATCGGTGAAGCCGATGCCGGTGTCGATCACCGCAAAGGACAGGGCCAGTCGGTCGGGCGCCACGGGTTTACCCGTCACCCGCAGCGCCAGTCCGCCGATCCGAGTGAACTTGATCGCGTTATCCAGCAGGCATTCCAGGCATTGCGCCAACTTGGCGCTGTCGCCGTTCAAGCGATCCGGCAGCCCCGGCGTGACCTCGACTTTGAAGTCCAGCGACTTGCTCATCGCATTGCCCTCGAACTGCAGGCGCAAAGCCTCGACCACGCCGCGCAAACTGAAAACGGCCGGATAGGTCTTGAGCTTGCCGGCCTGCAATTCGGTCAGGGTGAGGATGCCGTTGACCATGCGCATCATGTCTCGCGCCGAACCGGCGGCCGTTTGCTGGTATTGCTCCAGCTCCGGGTCCATCTCGACGGTCTGCATCAGTTCCAGCGAGCCGATCACACCGTTCATGGGTGTGCGCAATTCGTGGGTCAGCGTGGCGAGGAATTCGTCCTTGAGCTTGTTACTGCGAGCCAGTTGCTGGTTCAGCACTTCAAGCGTTTGACCGGCATCGAACAAGGTCTGCGCCTGTTGCTCGCGCATGGCGTTGATGCGATCGGCCAGCGCCAGGGACAGCAGCGCCACCTCTATTGCCGAGCCAATCTGGCTGGAATACATGGTCAGGAACACGTTTGGCAGGTAACCCAGCACCATCAGGGTGTTGACGATGCCGCCGAGTAAAAACGCCGACCAGGCAATGATGAAATAACGCGCCACTCGCAGGCCACGCAGCCAGGCGAAAATCCCTGCGGCAAAAATCACCACGGTGAAGGTCAGTGCCAGCGCCGTCGCCAGGCGCAGGGCCAGTGCGTAACTGGTCATCAACGACAACCCGACCACCACCGCGCTAAACGCAATCAACGCCAGCAACAAGCGGTCGAGCCAACGACTGTGGGTTGCCGTCTGCAAGAAGCTGCGCGCGAACTGGCTGCCGAACAGGCCTGCGCAACCGATGAAAAACGGCGTCGCGGCGTTGGCCCACCAGGGATTGTTCGGCCAGAAATATTCCACGGCCGCGCCGTTCACTGACAGCTGATACAAGCCGAACGAGGCGATATAGAAGATGTAATAGAGGTAGCTGGTATCGCGCACGCTGAGATAGATGAACAGGTTGTACACCAGCATCCCCAGCAACACGCCGTAGATCAGCCCCAGCACATAGAGTCGGACCGGTTGCGCTTCCAGGTAAGCAGTGCTCGACCATAGGGTGACCGGCGCCTGGATCGACCCTTCACTTTGCAGGCGCAGGTACAGGGTTTGCGCTTGATCAGGGGTGAAGTTCAGATCGAACAGGTAGTTGTTCTGGCGGATTTCGCGACTGTCGAACGGCAAGGCATCGCCGGTCTGACGTGCCAGTTGATAGCCACCGGCCGCATCGGGCAAATAGAGGTCAATGTGATCAAGGGGCGGATAGGCCAGTTCCAGCAACCAGGTGCGTTGAGCCGCAGGGTTGGTCGGGCGGTAATGCAGGTCGATTTTCAGCCAGAACACTGAACGCGAGTAACCGGCGTTGAGGGTGGCTTTGTCGTGGGGTTTGAAGTTTCCAGCCGCGGCTTGTGCACGGACATCGGCGATGCTCGCCTGACCGCCCGCGTCCTCGAACACTTGCAAGGTTCGGCCCAGGGGAAGGCTTTGAGTGAACTCGTCGAATTCGACTGCACTTGCCA
Organism: Pseudomonas sp. BT76 TE3572; assembly: GCF_050435365.1. Taxonomy (NCBI): domain Bacteria; kingdom Pseudomonadati; phylum Pseudomonadota; class Gammaproteobacteria; order Pseudomonadales; family Pseudomonadaceae; genus Pseudomonas; species Pseudomonas sp. BT76 TE3572. Next base: position 5,350,006 of record NZ_JBNDKE010000001.1, on the reverse strand, counting down.
TGAGGGGCAAGCACAACAGCAACATCAGCAAATAGCGCATTTAAGCCCCAGCGTGGCCTGTCCGGTTATCTCAGGAAGCCCCTCATTCCTTTTGAGTAGACGTAAAACCGGTATTACCTGTTATTCGTTTGGATCCACTCTAGCATAGCCGTTGGTGGCCATTGAACACCATTGAAATTTTTCCTACAAAGGCTCTAGCACGGGCGTTCCAGCTCAATACATTGGTCTAGAGCTGTTTCGCCGGTCAGATTGTGACAATGCCGAACTTCTGTGGCGAGGGAGCTTGCTCCCTCGCCACAATGTATCGGCAAACCTGACGGTCACTGCCCCCGAAAAACAATGTTTGGTGGTAAGCTCGCGCACCATGAATATCTACAGCTCTCGCCCCGTTGTCCTCTGTCTCTCCGGCCACGACCCAAGTGGTGGCGCCGGCTTGCAGGCAGATATCGAAGCCCTGCTCGCTCAGGGTTGTCATGCGGCCCCGGCCGTCACCGCCCTGACCGTGCAAGACACGGTCAACGTCACTGACTTCCGCGTCCTCGACCGTGAGTGGGTGTTGGCCCAGGCCAATGCCGTGCTCAACGATTCCGAAGTCGCTGCCGTCAAACTGGGCATGCTCGGTTCACTGGAAATGGTCGACACCGTGGTCGAACTGTTGTCGGCGCACCCGCATTTGCCGGTGGTCTGCGACCCGGTGTTGCGCGCCGGTGGCGGCGGACGCCTGGGCAAGGACGAAGTCGGCTACGCCATGCGCGAGCGCCTTCTGCCTCTGTCGATCATCGCCACTCCAAACCTTCCCGAAGCCCGCATCCTCGCCGAACTGTCCGAAGGCACCGCGGACGAGTGCGCTGAAAAACTCCTGCCATTCGTCAAACACCTGCTGATCACCGGCGGCCATGGCGATGAACACGAAATCCACAATCGCCTGTACAGCCGCGACGGTCACCGCGAAACCTTCACCTGCCAGCGCTTGCCCGGCAGTTATCACGGCTCCGGTTGCACGCTGGCCAGCGCCCTCGCCGGTCGTCTGGCCCTCGGCGAAAACCTCGCCAGTGCCGTGCAGACCGCGCTTAACTACACGTGGCGCACCCTGCGTGATGCAGAGCAGTTGGGCAAAGGCCAGTTCGTGCCGCGCCGCCTGCCGCTGGATTTCTGTTCGTAACTGTCCATGCGTAAAGCAAAAAGGATTGCCCGATGAAGCTACGTGGCCTGTACGCCATTACCGATAGCCAACTGCTGGCAGGTAAATTTCTTTCGTACGTGGAGGCGGCGCTGGAAGGCGGCGTCACCCTGCTGCAATACCGCGACAAGAGCAGCGACGAGGCCCGTCGCCTGCGCGAGGCCGAAGCCTTGCGCGATCTGTGCGAACGCTACAAAACCCAACTGATCATCAACGACGATGCCGAACTGGCCGCACGCCTGAACGTCGGCGTGCACCTGGGACAGACCGACGGCCCGCTGATGCCGGTTCGGGCACTGCTCGGTCGCCAGGCGATCATCGGTTCGACCTGCCACGCACAACTCGAACTCGCCGAGCAAGCGGCCAAGGAAGGCGCCAGTTACGTCGCCTTCGGTCGTTTCTTCAACTCCAACACCAAACCCGGCGCACCGACTTGCAGCCTCGAATTGCTCGACCAGGCCCGCAGCAAACTGCACCTGCCGATCTGCGCGATTGGCGGCATCACCCTGGAAAACGCCGCGCCACTGGTGGCCCACGGGGTTGATCTGCTGGCGGTGGTGCATGGCCTGTTTGGCGCCGAGAGCACGGCTGAAGTGACACGCCGCGCCCGCGCATTCAACGAATTGCTTCATATTTAGAAAGCTAGTCTGACTTTGAGAGCCAAATCATGTCTCGTTCCGAAACGCTGTTTGCCAATGCCCAGAAACACATTCCCGGTGGCGTGAACTCGCCTGTTCGCGCCTTCAAAAGCGTGGGCGGCACGCCGTTGTTCTTCAAACACGCGGAAGGCGCCTACGTCACCGACGAAGACAACAAGCGGTATGTGGATTACGTCGGTTCCTGGGGGCCGATGATTCTCGGCCACAGCCACCCCGACGTGCTGGACGCCGTGCGCAAACAGCTTGAGCACGGTTTGTCCTACGGCGCGCCGACCGAGATGGAAACCCAGATGGCTGATCTGGTCTGCTCGATCGTGCCGTCGATGGAAATGGTGCGCATGGTCAGCTCCGGCACCGAAGCGACCATGAGTGCGATCCGTCTGGCCCGTGGTTTCACCGGCCGCGACAGCATCATCAAGTTCGAAGGCTGCTACCACGGTCACTCCGACAGCCTGCTGGTCAAGGCCGGCTCCGGCGCCCTGACCCAAGGCGTACCGAGTTCGGCCGGTGTGCCGGCGGCCTTCGCCAAACACACCCTGACCCTGCCATTCAACGACATCGACGCCGTAGCAACCATGCTCGCCGAAGTCGGCCAGGACGTGGCGTGCATCATCGTCGAGCCAGTGGCCGGCAACATGAACTGCGTACCGCCGGCGCCAGGGTTCCTCGAAGGCCTGCGCACCCTGTGCGACAAGCATGGCGTGGTACTGATTTTCGACGAAGTGATGACTGGTTTCCGTGTCGCCCTTGGCGGCGCACAAGCCCACTACGGCGTGAATCCAGACCTGACCACCTTCGGCAAAATCATCGGCGGTGGCATGCCGGTTGGCTGCTTCGGCGGCAAGCGCGAAATCATGTCGCACATCGCGCCATTGGGCCCGGTCTATCAGGCGGGCACCTTGTCGGGTAACCCGCTGGCCATGGCTGCCGGCCTGACGACCCTGCGCCTTATCAGCCGCCCGGGTTTCCACGCAGAGTTGACTGACTACACCAGTCGCCTGCTCGATGGCTTGCAACAGCGCGCCGATGCGGCGGGCATTCCGTTCGTGACCACACAGGCCGGCGGCATGTTCGGCCTGTACTTCAGCGGTGCCGACGACATCGTGACCTTCGATGACGTGATGGCCAGCGACGCCGCCCTGTTCGGGCGCTTCTTCCACCTGATGCTCGAAGGCGGCGTGTACCTGGCGCCGAGTGCCTTCGAAGCCGGCTTCACCTCGATCGCCCACGGCGAAACCGAGCTGAAACTGACGCTGGATGCCGCCGAGCGCGCATTTGCTGCATTGAAATAACGCTGTGCCGCTGACGTTGGCGACTGCCAGCGTCAGCTTTCACCTGCATTCCCGCCCTTATTCCTACGCCTCTGCTCAAAATTCCCAGCAAAGTGGGCGATATATTCCCCGCGCAGCAGAAAAACGAGTAAAGACTTTGTAAGGTTGGCCCTGCTTATTTCATAATGCGCGCTTATTGGATCCCTCGATGGGTCCACGCGCCCTTCAGAGGTAAGTCGATTCCCATGAACCGCACCGGCCGCGCCCTTGCATTGGGCTGCCTGTTGCTCCTTCAGCCCCTGCTCGCGCTCGCACAAGCAGGCGGCAACTCGTTGTTAATCCCAGCGATGGGTCGTTGCACCCTCAATACTCAGCCGCAAGATCTGGCGCAGGCTCTCGCCGCCTGCCAGAAAGCGTCGGATGAAGGGGATGCGCAAGCGCAATACGAGTTGGGTGAGTTCTACTACGACGGCAAAAATACGCCGCGCGACCTCAAAAAAGCCCTGGGCTACTTCGAAAAGGCCTCGCTGCAAGGCCATGCTCAGGCGCAATTCAAACTCGGCTCCATGTTCTTCCACGGCGAAGGCGTACCGGCCAATAACGTTCAGGCGTATATCGTGCTGAAAATGGCTGCGGTCAATGGCGCTGAAGAAGCGTTGGACACCGCCGACGAAGTCGCCGAGAAAATGCCCCGCGAAGAACTTGAAGTGGCGACCCAGGTGCTGGGGCAAATCTTCCGCAAGTATCTGATGGAATTGCAGAGCGCCGATGGGCGTACGCCGTTCTCACCCCTTCCCTGAATCCTGCTAACAACCTGGTGGGCTTTTGTGGCGAGGGAGCTTGCTCCCGCTGGGGCGCGAAGCGGCCCTGAATCCTGCAATCACAGTCTGTCAGGCACACCGCATTCTTCGGTTTTACGACTGCTTCGCAGCCGAGCGGGAGCAAGCTCCCTCGCCACAGGGTCTGCTGCTTACTTCTCAGGCATCGGCATCGGAAACGGCATGACATTGCCGACCGCGCCGCGGGCTTCGCTGATTTTCGGCGTACCGAGGCGCTCGACTTCGTCGATCCGCACGATCGAATGCATCGGCACAAAGCTGCGCACAACGCCTTCGAACTGAGCCTTGAGCTTCTCTTCGCTCGGATCGACGACCACTTGCGTGCGCTCGCCAAAGACGAACTCTTCCACTTCCAGGAAGCCCCACAGATCACTTTGATAGATCTGCTTGGCATACATTTCGTACACCTGGCCCTGGTTGAGGAAAATCACCTTGTAGATTGGAGCTTCACGTTTGGTCATGGTGGGCGAGCAACACATCGGGGATAAAAATGAGGGCGCGAACTATAGCATAGCCACCGGACGCACAGCGGTAGGAACCTTGGGTCATGTTCCCTATAATGCGCGGTTCTTTGAATCACGTGATGACTCTTTCCATGGCCAAGAAGCTTTACATCGAAACCCACGGTTGCCAGATGAACGAGTACGACAGCTCGCGCATGGTCGATCTGCTGGGCGAACACCAGGCCCTGGAAGTCACCGCTCGCGCTGAAGATGCCGACGTGATCCTGCTCAATACCTGCTCGATCCGCGAGCGCGCCCAGGACCGGGTGTATTCCCAGCTCGGCCGCTGGCGCGAACTGAAACTGGCCAACCCGGACATGGTCATCGCCGTCGGCGGTTGCGTGGCCAGCCAGGAAGGCGCGGCTATCCGCGATCGCGCACCGTACGTGGACGTGGTCTTCGGCCCGCAAACTCTGCACCGCCTGCCGGAAATGATCGACGCCGCCCGCGCTACCAAACTGCCGCAAGTCGACGTCTCGTTTCCGGAAATCGAAAAGTTCGACCACTTGCCCGAGCCGCGCATCGATGGCCCAAGCGCCTACGTGTCGGTCATGGAAGGCTGCAGCAAGTACTGCACGTTCTGCGTGGTGCCTTACACCCGCGGCGAAGAAGTCAGCCGACCTTTCGATGACGTGATCGCCGAGATCATCCACCTGGCTGAAAACGGCGTGCGCGAAGTGACCCTGCTGGGGCAGAACGTCAATGGCTATCGCGGGACCACTCATGACGGTCGTTTGGCTGACCTGGCCGAACTGATCCGCGTCGTCGCCGCCGTCGATGGCATCGACCGCATCCGCTACACCACCTCACACCCGCTGGAGTTCTCCGACAGCCTGATCCAGGCCCACGCCGACGTGCCGGAACTGGTCAAACACCTGCACTTGCCGGTGCAATCGGGCTCGGACCGGATCCTGGCGGCGATGAAGCGCAACCACACCGCGCTGGAATACAAATCCAAACTGCGCAAGCTGCGGGCCGCTGTGCCGGGAATTTGCATCAGCTCGGACTTCATCGTTGGCTTCCCGGGCGAGACCGAAAAAGACTTCGAACAGACCATGAAGCTGATCGAAGACGTCGGCTTCGACTTCTCCTACTCGTTCGTCTACAGCCAGCGCCCCGGTACTCCGGCTGCCGATCTGGCCGACGAAACGCCGGAAGCGCTGAAAAAAGAACGCCTGAACGCCCTGCAACATCGCCTGAACCAGCAAGGCTTCGAGATCAGCCGACAAATGGTCGGTTCGATCCAGCGGATCCTGGTGACCGATTATTCGAAAAAAGACCCCGGCGAACTGCAAGGCCGGACCGAGAATAACCGCATCGTCAATTTCCGCTGCGACAATCCCACGCTGATTGGGCAGTTCGCCGATGTGCGCATCGACGCCGCCCAGCCGCACTCGCTGCGGGGCTCGTTGATCCAATAACACCCCATTACCCTGTGGGAGCGAGCTTGCTCGCGATTACGGTCTGACATTCAACATATAAGTCGTCTGTCATGCCGCCATCGCGAGCAAGCTCGCTCCCACAGGGGACGGTGTTTGAGCTTGGGTTATTTAAGAGCTTTCGCACCCAGGCCACTGGCGTTATCCTTGATTTCATCTTAATTGCCCCAGGGCGGCTAAATACGACCTTGAACGCACCCATAGAACCACATCGTTTTATCCTCGAGCCTTTTGAAGCTCGCCGCTTCGCCAATCTGTGCGGGCAATTCGACGAGCATCTGCGCTTGATCGAACAGCGCCTGACCATCGAGATCCGCAATCGCGGAAACCAGTTCGAACTGATCGGCGAGCCCAAGCACACCACCTCCGCGGAAAACCTCCTGCGCCGCCTGTACCGGGAAACCAAGGGTACCGAGCTGTCGCCGGACATGGTTCACCTGTTCCTGCAGGAATCGGCCGTCGAAGAGCTGGACAACGTCTCCCCCTCCGAACCTTCCGTCGCCCTGCGCACCAAAAAAGGCATGATTCGCCCTCGCGGCTTGAATCAGTTGCGCTATGTGAAGGAAATCCTCGGTAACGACATCAACTTCGGCATCGGCCCGGCCGGTACCGGCAAGACTTATCTGGCCGTTGCCTGCGCGGTAGACGCGCTGGAACGCGAGCAGATTCGCCGCATCCTGCTGGTGCGCCCGGCGGTTGAAGCAGGCGAAAAGCTCGGCTTCCTGCCCGGTGACCTGTCGCAGAAGATCGACCCTTACCTGCGCCCGCTCTACGACGCGCTCTACGAAATGCTCGGCTTCGAACACGTCGCCAAGCTGATCGAGCGTCAGGTGATCGAAGTTGCGCCGCTGGCCTACATGCGCGGTCGCACCTTGAACAACAGTTTCATCATCCTCGACGAAAGCCAGAACACCACCGTCGAGCAAATGAAGATGTTCCTGACCCGGATCGGCTTCGGCTCCACTGCGGTCATCACCGGTGACATCACCCAGGTCGACCTGCCGAAAGGCACAAAATCCGGGCTGCACCATGTGATCGAAGTGCTCAAAGACGTGCCGGGCATCAGCTTCACCCATTTCATGCCCAAAGACGTCGTGCGCCATCCGCTGGTGCAGCGCATCGTCGAAGCTTACGAGCGCTTCGAGAATCGCGTGGCCGACGAACCGGCGAAGTTCTCGTCCAAGGACAATCGCCACGATGCTTGAGCTTGATCTGCAACTGGCTACCGACGCGCCTGCCCCAAGCGAAGCCGAGTTCCGCCAATGGTGCGAACTGGCGCTGCGCCAGCGCACAGCCGACTCCGAAATGACCATCCGTTTGGTCGATGAAGAGGAAGGTCGCGAGCTGAACCACACCTGGCGGCAAAAGGATTACGCCACTAACGTCTTGTCGTTTCCTGCCGATGTGCCCGACGAGTTTCTCGACATCCCTCTGCTGGGCGATCTGGTGATCTGCGTGGCGGTGGTTCAGCGAGAAGCCGCCGAACAAGGCAAGGCACTCAAGGCCCATTGGGCTCATCTGGTCATTCACGGCTGCTTGCATCTGCTGGGTTACGACCATATAGATGACGATGAAGCCGAAGAAATGGAAGCACTGGAACGAACGTTGCTTGCAGAGTTGGGCTATCCCGACCCGTATGCGGACGACGAAACAGACGCATCCCCTATCGTTACAACAAAGGATTCAGAGTAATCGCTATGAGCGAAGATCGATCGAGCAACGGGCAAAAGTCATGGCTGGGTAAGCTCACCCAGGCTTTTGCCCACGAGCCGAAGAACCGCCAGGAGCTGCTGGAGCTGCTGCGCGATGCACACCAAAACAAGTTGCTGGACAGCGAAGCGCTGGCCATTGTCGAAGGCGCCATCCAGGTCGCTGACCTGCAAGTTCGGGACATCATGGTCCCGCGCTCGCAGATGATCAGCATCAAGGCGACCCAGACACCCCGCGAGTTCCTGCCTGCCGTGGTCGACTCGGCCCACTCCCGCTACCCGGTGATCGGCGAAAGCCACGATGACGTGATGGGCGTGTTGCTGGCCAAGGACTTGCTGCCGTTGATCCTCAAGGAGAACGGCGACAGCTTCAACATCAAGGACCTGCTGCGCCCGGCCACTTTCGTGCCTGAGTCCAAGCGTCTGAATGTGCTGCTGCGCGAGTTCCGCGCCAACCACAACCACATGGCCATCGTCATCGACGAATACGGCGGTGTGGCCGGCCTGGTCACCATCGAAGACGTGCTGGAACAGATCGTCGGCGACATCGAAGACGAGCATGACGTCGAAGAAGACAGCTATATCAAGCCGCTGCCCAGCGGTGATTTCCTGATCAAGGCCCTGACGCCGATCGAGAACTTCAACGAGTTCTTCGACAGCCAATTCTCCGATGACGAATTCGACACTGTCGGCGGTCTGGTGATGAGCGCGTTCGGGCACCTGCCAAAACGCAACGAAATCACTGAAATCGGCCCTTATCGCTTCCGCATCCTGAACGCCGACAGCCGTCGGATTCACTTGCTTCGCCTGACGCCTATTGCTCGGTAAAAACTAAGGATAGAAATGCGCTGGATAACCCGCCCCGGCTGGCCCGGTAACCTGCTGGCCGTGGCGGCCGGTGCACTCACCACCCTGGCCCTGGCGCCGTTCGATATCTGGCCGTTGGCGTTGCTGGCGGTCGGTTTCTTCTATGCCGGCTTACGCGAGCTGAACCCACGTCAGGCCCTGGGCCGTGGCTGGTGTTTCGGTTTCGGCCTGTTTGGCGCTGGCACCAGTTGGATCTACTACAGCATTCACCACTTCGGCGGCGCTTCGGTGCTGCTGGCCGGTTTCCTGATGCTGATCTTCACGGCGGCGATTGCCTGGTTCTTCGCCCTGCCCGCCTGGATCTGGGCGCGCTGGCTGCGCCGTAACGAAGCGCCGCTGGCCGATGCCTTGGCGTTCGCGGCTCTGTGGGTCGGCCAGGAAGCCTTTCGTGGCTGGTTCCTGACCGGCTTCCCCTGGCTTTATTCCGGCTACAGTCAGCTCAACGGTCCATTGGCCGGGCTCGCGCCACTCGGCGGGATGTGGCTGATCTCCTTCACCCTGGCCCTGACGGCCGCGCTGTTCTATAACGCTTTGCGTCTGGTGCGCACCGGTCGCAAAGGTTTCATCGCCGCGGGCGTGTTGCTGCTGGTCGGCCCTTGGGTGGCCGGCATGGCGCTCAAGGAACACGCCTGGACAAGCCCGGCGGGTGCTCCGCTGAGTGTCGCGGCGATTCAGGGCAACATCGAACAAAGCATGAAGTGGGACCCGGCGCAGCTCAACGCGCAGTTGGCGCTGTACCGCGACATGAGCTTCAGCTCGAAACGGGTCGACTTGCTGATCTGGCCGGAAACGGCCATCCCGGTGCTCAAGGAGTCTGCCGAGGGCTACCTGAACATGATGGGGAATTTTGCTGCAGAGCGTAATTCCGCGCTGATTACCGGCGTACCGATTCGCGAGGAAGTCCATCACCAGAAGCGCTTCTACAACGGCATCACCGTCGTGGGCGAAGGCGATGGCACTTACCTCAAACAGAAGCTGGTGCCGTTTGGCGAATATGTTCCGTTGCAGGACGTGCTGCGCGGGCTGATCGCCTTCTTCGACCTGCCGATGTCAGACTTTGCCCGTGGCCCGGCTGATCAGCCGATGCTGCAGGCCAAGGGTTATCAAATTGCGCCGTTTATCTGCTACGAAGTGGTTTACCCGGAATTTGCCGCCAGCCTCGCAGCGCGTAGCGATCTGCTACTGACCATCAGCAATGACACCTGGTTCGGCACCTCGATCGGCCCGCTGCAACACTTGCAAATGGCGCAGATGCGCGCGCTGGAGGCCGGTCGCTGGATGATCCGCGCCACCAACAACGGCGTGACCGGTTTGATCAACCCGTTCGGCCAGATCACCACACAGATCCCGCAGTTCGAGCGCGGCATTTTGTACGGCGAAGTGGTGCCCATGCACAACCTGACGCCTTATCTGGAATGGCGTTCGTGGCCGCTGGTCATTGTTTGCGTGCTGTTGTTTGGTTGGGCGCTGGTGGCTAACCGGATGGCGAAAACCGTTTAACACTGCCGAGCTTTTGTGGCGAGGGAGCTTGCTCCCGCTGGACTGCGCAGCGGTCCCCTTTTGGGGCCACTTCGTGCCCCAGCGGGAGCAAGCTCCCTCGCCACAGATTCTTTATTCACCACTTCTATCAGTAGAAAAGTGAATATCCGATCTGCCCCACCGCCTCATTCAACAACTGCCCGCTCTGCCAGATCGACTTGAATTCCGGCATCCAGCCGCCCAGTGGCCGGGCGTTGTCCACGCCTAGAAACCCCACCGGTGCCGGCACCACTTCAAATCCTGCCTTTTTGAAACTCCAGACCGCTCGTGGCATGTGCCAGGCCTGAGTCACGACGACCACGCGCTTGATCCCTTCCGGCAACAACACCTCGGCGCTGAACTGCGCGTTCTCCCAGGTCGTGCGGCTGCGCCCTTCTTGCCAGCGCACCGCCATGCCGAAATCATCGCGCAACGAGTCCGCCATCAACTTCGCTTCGGTCGGCGGCGTGTCGTAATGCAGGCCTCCGCTGGTCAGAATCGGCAAACCGGAGGCCTTGGCCAGCCGCGCCGCATAGCGCTCACGTTCCAGGCCCACGCCCGTTGGCTGGTCAGCGCCCCATGCCAGATCGCCCCGCTCACGCCCCGAACCGAGCACCACGATCGCATCGGCGCGCTGACTCAGCGTTGCCCATTCATCGCGAGCCAGCGGCGCTTCACGCTCCAGCGCCTTGGCACCCCACTGCACCACCACCGGCAGACTCATCAGCCAGAAGCCGCCCACGCCCAACGCAAAGCAGAATCCGGCAAGGCGCGGTCTTGAGCGACGCAACCACCAGGCAAGCACCAACAACAGCAAAAGAATGCCGGGCGGCAACAGGAGTTGTTTAACGAAATAGCGAAAAGGCATCGAGCATCTCCAAAAAGATGCCCGAAGCCTAAGTGGGTTGACGCAATGCGACAACAAATACGAAAGGACTATGCTTCACAAATACATCAGACATTACTTCCAGTGTCCCTACTTGAATTGCAAAGACCGGACCTTTACCGCGTCCCTGCCGGGAACCTTGTCCTTGAGCCAGATGATCTTGGCCGAACGTGGTGCGTCGAGTTGCTTCACTGCTTCTGACAAGCATCCGTGTGTCTCACGTTCACTGCGATCGAGATACGCCTTGACCAGTGCAAACTCTGCGGGGCTCAAGCCACGCAATTCCAGTTCCAGCGGGCGCTCATCGCGTAACCGGCCAGCGGTTTTTGCCGCGTCCAGGGCCATTCCCAGACGATCGATCAGTCTTTCGTACAGCTCCGGTTTTGTAACTTTTTTTCGTGACTCAACCATCCATCACCTCATTGAAGATAAGACTCACTCCCCATTTAGAGCTTAGCTTCCATGAACAAACCGGCTGAATGCTGCGACCAACGGCCCTCGCAGCGTTTTTTGGGCGACCCGCAGCCGTAATCAGGGTTTCCCTCGGTAGAGTGCGGTCATGTATGCTACGGCGCTTCCTGTAACTCCACTTCCAGCTCGTCTGGACACCGAAACGCCGATTTGGCGTGATCACCGTCCAGCGTTGCATTGAAGAGGATTAGGCCACCCCTATTCAGTTCAAAAGTAGCCATGCACGAACAATATCAGCCCCGTGAAATCGAAGCCGCCGCCCAGTCGTTCTGGGACGAGCAAAAGTCCTTTGAAGTCAGTGAACAGCCAGGCAAGGAGACTTTCTACTGCCTGTCGATGTTCCCTTACCCCAGCGGCAAGCTACACATGGGGCACGTGCGCAACTACACCATCGGCGACGTGATCTCCCGCTACCAGCGCATGCAAGGCAAGAACGTCCTGCAACCCATGGGTTGGGACGCCTTCGGCATGCCGGCGGAAAACGCCGCGATGAAGAACAACGTAGCGCCCGCCAAGTGGACCTACGAAAACATCGCCTACATGAAAAACCAGCTGCGCAGCCTGGGTCTCGCGGTGGACTGGTCCCGTGAAGTCACCACCTGCAAGCCTGATTACTACCGCTGGGAACAATGGCTGTTCACTCGCCTGTTCGAAAAAGGCGTGATCTACAAAAAAAGCGGCACCGTGAACTGGGACCCGGTCGACCAGACCGTCCTGGCCAACGAACAGGTGATCGACGGTCGCGGCTGGCGTTCCGGCGCGCTGATCGAAAAGCGCGAAATCCCGATGTATTACTTCAAGATCACCGCCTACGCGGATGAGCTGCTGGAGAGCCTCGACGAACTGACTGGCTGGCCTGAACAGGTCAAGACCATGCAGCGCAACTGGATCGGCAAGTCCCGCGGCATGGAAGTGCAGTTCCCGTACGACGTCGCTTCCATCGGCGAAGCCGGTGTTCTGAAAGTGTTCACCACCCGTCCGGACACCCTGATGGGCGCGACCTACGTTGCCGTAGCCGCCGAACACCATCTGGCGACCCTGGCCGCGCAGAACAACCCTGAGCTGCAAGCGTTCATCGCTGAATGCAAGGGCGGCAGCGTTGCCGAAGCCGACGTCGCCACTCAAGAGAAAAAAGGCCTGCGCACCTCGCTGTTCGTCGAGCATCCGTTGACCGGTGAGAAACTCCCGGTGTGGGTCGCCAACTACGTGCTGATGCACTACGGCGATGGCGCGGTAATGGCCGTTCCGGCGCACGACGAACGTGATTTCGAGTTCGCCACCAAATACAACCTGCCGGTCAAACCTGTCGTGCGCACCAGCGCCGGCGACGAAACACCGACTCCGTGGCAGGACGCTTACAACGAATACGGCACGCTGATCAATTCCGGCGAGTTCGATGGCCTCGACTTCGCGGGCGCTTTCAACGCCATCGAAGTCGCGCTGATCAAGAAGAACCTCGGCGCCTCGCGTACCCAGTTCCGCCTGCGCGACTGGGGCATCAGCCGTCAGCGCTACTGGGGCTGCCCGATCCCGATCATCCACTGCAACACCTGCGGTGATGTACCGGTCCCGGAAGATCAGTTGCCCGTCGTATTGCCGGAAGACGTCGTACCGGACGGCGCGGGTTCGCCACTGGCGCGCATGCCCGAGTTCTACGAGTGCAGCTGCCCGAAATGCGGCGCACCGGCCAAGCGTGAAACCGACACCATGGACACCTTCGTCGAGTCCTCGTGGTACTACGCCCGTTACGCCTCGCCGCACTATGAAGGCGGTCTGGTGGAAAAATCGGCGGCCGACCATTGGTTGCCGGTGGACCAGTACATCGGCGGTATCGAACACGCCATTCTTCACCTGCTCTATGCGCGCTTCTTCCACAAGCTGATGCGCGACGAAGGCCTGGTGAGCTCCAACGAGCCGTTCAAGAACCTGCTGACCCAAGGCATGGTGATCGCCGAGACTTACTATCGTCGCGAAGCCAACGGTGCTTACACCTGGTTCAACCCGGCGGACGTCGAACTCGAACGCGACAGCAAAGCCAAAGTCATCAGCGCCAAGCTGATCGCAGACGGCCTGCCGGTGGAAATCGGTGGCACCGAGAAGATGGCCAAGTCGAAGAACAACGGCGTTGACCCACAGTCGATGATTGACCAGTTCGGCGCAGACACCTGCCGCCTGTTCATGATGTTCGCCTCGCCACCCGACATGAGCGCGGAATGGTCCGACTCTGGAGTAGAAGGTTCGCACCGTTTCCTCAAGCGCGTCTGGCGCCTGGCTCAAGCCCACGTCACTCAGGGCCTGCCGGGCAAACTGGACGTCGCCGGCCTCAATGACGACCAGAAAGTCATTCGCCGTTCGATCCACCAGGCCATCAAGCAGGCCAGCCACGACGTCGGCCAGAACCACAAATTCAACACCGCCATCGCCCAGGTGATGACGCTGATGAACGTGCTGGAAAAAGCCCCGCAAGGCACCGAACAGGATCGCGCGCTGGTTCACGAAGGCCTGGAAACCGTGGTCCTGCTGCTGGCGCCAATCACTCCGCACATCAGCCATGAACTGTGGCATCGCCTGGGTCACGCCGATCCGGTGATCGACGCCGGCTGGCCGGTGCTGGACGAGAGCGCTCTGGTGCAAGACAGCCTGCAACTGGTGATTCAGGTCAACGGCAAGCTGCGCGGCCACATCGAAATGCCCGCCAGCGCCAGCCGCGAAGAAGTCGAAGCCGCCGCACGGGCCAACGAGAACGTGCTGCGCTTTGTCGACGGTCTGACCATTCGTAAAGTGATCGTAGTGCCCGGGAAACTGGTCAATATCGTCGCCAGCTAATTGGATCAGGCGCTAGGTCATGCCTGGCGCCGAGTAAAACCTTTCGGGCCGCAAGATCGGCCCACATGGTTTCAAGGGGAGCAACAAGATGATCAAACGCAATTTGCTGGTGATGGGCCTTGCGGTCCTGCTGAGCGCCTGCGGTTTCCAGCTGCGCGGCACCGGCACCAATGAACTGGCGGTCAAGGAACTCGACCTGAGTGCCCGTAACGCCTACGGCGAAACCGTGACTCAACTGCGTCAGGTGCTGGAAAGCAGCGGCGTCAAGGTCTACAAGGGTGCACCTTACAAGCTGGTGCTGACCAATGAGCAGGAAAGCCAGCGCATCCTCAGCTATGCAGGTGCCGGTCGTACTGGCGAGTATCAGGTGAGCACAGTGCTGAACTACGACATCCGTGGTGCACGCGACCTGCCGCTGATGAGCGACAAGCTTGAAGTGCAGAAGATCTTTATCCACGACGGCAACAACCTGGTGGGTTCTGATCAAGAAGCCGCGACTGCTCGCGCTGAAACCCGTCGCGAGCTGGTTCAACGCATGATGCTGCGTCTGTCACAGCTCACTCCGACTCAGTTGGAGCAACTGCAACAGACTGCCGACGCCAAGGCCAAGGCCGAAGCCCAGGCACTGGAAGCTGCACAGAAGGCTGAAGCGGAAACCCCGCGTCAGTCGCCCATCGAAATCCCGCAGCAATAAGACTTACGGGGCGCTCAGGCGCCCCGTTTGCCCTCTCCTATGAAACTCGCCCCCGCCCAACTCGCCAAACACCTGCAAGGTGCCCTCGCGCCGGTCTATATCATCAGTGGCGATGACCCACTGCTGTGTCAGGAAGCCGCCGACGCCATTCGTGCCGCCGCCCGCCAACAGGGATTCGACGAGCGCCAGGTCTTCGCCGCCGACGCCAGTTTCGACTGGGGGACGCTGCTGCAAGCCGGTGCGAGCATGTCGCTGTTCGCCGAAAAACGCCTGCTGGAACTGCGTCTGCCGTCCGGCAAACCCGGTGACAAAGGCGCTGCCGCGTTTATCGAGTACTGTTCACGGCCCGCCGAAGACACGGTGTTGCTGATCAGCCTGCCGAAACTTGATGGCAGTGCGCAGAAAACCAAGTGGGGCAAGGCGCTGATTGAAGGTCAGCAGACCCAGTTCGTGCAAATCTGGCCGATAGAGGCCAATCAGTTGCCGAGCTGGATCCGTCAACGGTTGTCCCAGGCCGGGCTTTCCGCCAGTCAGGACGCCGTCGAACTGATCGCCGCACGGGTCGAGGGCAACCTGCTGGCCGCCGCCCAGGAAATCGAAAAGCTCAAGCTGATGGCCGAAGGTGGTCAGATCACCGTTGAAACCGTGCAAGCGGCGGTGGCCGATAGTGCGCGCTTCGATGTCTTTGGCTTGACCGATGCGATTCTCAACGGCGAAGCAGCTCATGCCCTGCGCATGCTCGAAGGCCTGCGCGGAGAAGGCGTCGAACCACCCGTGATTCTCTGGGCGCTGGCCCGGGAACTGCGCCTGTTGGCCAATCTGTCGCTGCAGTACAGCCAGGGCGTGCCGCTGGACAAAGCCTTCAGCTCTGCCCGACCACCGGTCTGGGACAAACGCAAACCGCTGATGAGCAAAGCCTTGCAACGTTATTCGGCGCAACGCTGGGCGCAGCTATTGCTGGAAGCGCAGCGCATCGACGCACAGATCAAAGGCCAGGCCGCCGGTTCTCCGTGGATGAGCCTCAGTCGATTGTCGTTGTTGATGGCCGGCCAAAGATTGTCGTTGCCCGCTGAATAAGATCTTTTGATTCTGCTTCCTACAAAAACAACCTGCATTTGTCCTATAGACAGAGCCCCGACTTCGGCCGATGATTTGCCCCGCAAAACCCACTCACTTGCGAGAAATCATCATGAGCAAAAAGCCATCCAAAAATGGCCCCAACAAGGCCAAATCCATCATCGCCCAGCCACTGTTCCGCTGCCGTCAGGAACCCGCCGGCAAGGGCAAAGGCAGCTACCGCCGCGAAGCCTTCCAGTCTAATAGCTGGGAGGCTTCTTACTTTCTGGCAGCCTGAAAGGCAAGCGCTCGCTCAACATGTTAAGGTCTGCACCTGATTCGTACTCTCTGGACCCGTGCATGCCCCTTTGTATTTCCAGTCGTTGGCCCCTGCGCCAACTGATAGCTGCCTCCAGCCTCGTTTTGCTAGTCGCCTGCGCGGAAAAACCGACCGCAGCCGACGCCAAGCCGCTTCAGACCCTCCCCGTTGCGACAGCCCCTGCGGTCATTCCGCCCGTGGTTCCGACGGGTGAAAATCTCGACATCCAGCCCACCCAGACCTTCGCCGAATGGCAGGCAGGGTTCCGCAAGGACGCTTTGGCCGCCGGTATCCGCGCCGATCTGTTCGACCGCGCCTTCGCCAATGTCAGCCTCGACACCAGCGTGATCCGTGCCGACCGCAGCCAGCCGGAATTCTCCCGCCCGGTGTGGGAATACCTCGACGGCGCCCTTTCGCCGTTGCGGGTACGCAAAGGCGAGGCGCTGGTCAGCCAGTACGCCGACATCCTGCAAAGCATCGAACAGCGCTACGGCGTCGATCGTCAGGCACTGGTCTCGGTGTGGGGCATGGAAAGTAACTTCGGGCAGTTTCAGGGCAACAAGTCGGTGATTAATTCCCTGGCGACCCTGGCCTATGAAGGTCGGCGTCCCGGATTTGCCCACGCGCAACTGATCGCCGCCCTGCAGATCCTGCAACAGGGTGATATCGAACCTGAGAAAATGCTCGGTTCCTGGGCGGGTGCCATGGGCCAGACCCAGTTCATCCCGACCACCTACAACACCCACGCCGTAGACTTCGATGGCGACGGCCGCCGCGACATCTGGGGCAGCCCGGCCGACGCGCTGGCGTCGACGGCGCATTACCTGCAAAGCTCGGGCTGGCAGAAAGGCCAGCCGTGGGGCTTTGAAGTGCAGCTACCGGGCAGTTTCAACTACATCCTGGCCGATGGCACGATTCGCAAGAGCGTCGCTGAATGGCAGCAACTGGGCGTCACCCTGCCCAATGGCGGCCAGGTTCCGCCGGGCTCCGAACACCTGTCAGCCGCCCTGCTGCTGCCGGCCGGTTACCGTGGCCCGGCGTTCCTGGTCCTCGACAACTTCCGCGCGATCCTCAAGTACAACAACTCGTCGTCCTACGCCTTGGCGGTGAGCCTGTTGTCCGAACGTTTCAACGGTTCAGGCTTCATCAGCGGCACGTGGCCCAAAGATGATTTGCCGCTGAGCCGTACCGAGCGGATCGAACTGCAAAGCCTGCTGAGCGCGCAGAACTACGACGCGGGCAATGCCGACGGCATTATCGGCGCCAACACCCGCAAGGCGATCCGCAGTGCCCAGCAGTCGTTTGGCTGGCCGGCGGATGGGTATCCGACGCACAAGTTGCTGGAAGGTTTGCGTAACCGCTGAAAAGCATCGCGGGCAAGCCCGCTCCCACAGGGGCAAGGTGTACGCAAATGCGGTATTCACCTTGAACTTGTGGGAGCGGGCTTGCCCGCGATGACTGACTGTCAGGCTGTGACGATCTAACGTTTGGTCACCACATCCTGCTCCAACACCAATTCCTTGTTCCCCGCATCCAGCCTCACCAGCGCGCCCATCGGCAACGTCAGGTTCGGATCGCAATGCCCGCTGCGCCAGCCGGACAACACCGGTATCCGCAATGGCTCGAAGGTCTGCTTGAGCAAGCGCTCCAGAGAAACCGTATCAACCCCCGCCACATCCCCCACCAAAACCCCCCGCAGCTTGTGCAGCGTGCCGGCAAGCCGCAGATGGGTCAGCAGCCGGTCGATGCGATACAGCGGCTCGTTGATGTCCTCGATGAACAGGATGACGCCCTCGGCTTCCAACTCATACGGCGTGCCCATGGTCGCAGCGATCATCGACAAATTGCCCCCCAGCAAACGGCCGTGAGCGATACCAGGCTCGATGGTGGTCAACGGGTAGGCCACCGGGTGCGTCAACACGCTGCCGGCCTTCACCTGCCCTCTGAGCATGTTGAAGAATGAAGGCTCGGTAGGTTTTTGCTTGTCACCCAGCAGGTCGGCGTTGAGCATCGGGCCATGAAAAGTCACGAAGCCCGCATAACGGCTGATCGCCAAGTGCAGCGCGGTGATGTCGCTGTAGCCGATGAATGGTTTGGCATTGCTGCGCAGCAATTCGAAGTCGATGCGATCGAGTAACCGCGGCGTACCGTACCCCCCACGCATGCAAATGATGGCGTCGACCTCACTGTCGGCGAACGCTGCGTGCAGGTCATTGAGCCGTACATCATCACTGCCGGCCAGGTAATCGTCTTTCTCATACACGCCGGGGAAAACCCGCAGTGAATACCCGCGAGCGCGCATCCAGGCGATGGCTTTATCGGTGTCCAGCGCTGCGGGACCGGCGGGAGCAATGACGCCGATCAGCCCTTGCGACGGCAAAGCCGGAACGGGTGCATGAGGACAAAGGGTGTGGGTCGGTCGAACGGTCATCCATGAATCTCCCTGCGTGAAAACGTCAAGCACACAGTAGTCAGGAACGGGGACAAACAGAAGAGGGTTCGTTGCCCCGCAGGTTGCAGGAAAAAACGCTGATTGCCGTGGGCAAGGCAAAAAAACGCCCGCAAGGCGCAAGGCCTTGCGGGCGTTTTCATGTCTTGCAACCGATCAGGACGACATCAGCTCGGCTTTAACCAGTTTCGCCTGCTCGTCGGCGTGATACGAGGAACGTACCAGCGGGCCGGAAGCGACGTTCTTGAAGCCCATCTTGTAACCTTCCTCGGCGAACCAGGCGAACACGTCCGGGTGCACGAAACGCTGCACCGGCAAGTGGCTGCGGGACGGTTGCAGGTACTGGCCCAGGGTCAGCATGTCGATGTCGTGTTCGCGCATGCGCTTCATGACTTCGATCACTTCTTCGTCGGTCTCGCCCAGACCCAGCATCAGGCCGGACTTGGTCGGAATGTGCGGCATCATCTGCTTGAAGCGTTGCAGCAGGGTCAGCGACCACTGGTAATCCGAACCCGGACGCGCAGCCTTGTACAGGCGCGGCACGGTTTCCAGGTTGTGGTTGAACACATCAGGCGGCTCGGCAGCGGTGATTTCCAACGCAACGTCCATGCGGCCACGGTAATCCGGGACCAAGGTTTCGAGCTGCACGTTCGGCGACAGCTTGCGGATCTCGCGGATGCAGTCGGCAAAGTGCTGGGCACCACCGTCACGCAAGTCGTCGCGGTCAACCGAGGTGATCACCACGTACTTGAGTTTCAGGTCGGCGATGGCGATGGCCAGGCTTTCCGGCTCGTTGGTGTCCAGTGGCTTCGGACGACCGTGGCCAACGTCGCAGAACGGGCAGCGACGGGTGCAGATGTCACCCATGATCATGAAGGTCGCGGTGCCACCGGAGAAGCATTCGCCCAGGTTCGGGCAGGACGCCTCTTCGCAGACACTGTGCAGCTTGTGTTTGCGCAGCAGGGCTTTGATGCGATCGACTTCCGGGGAAACCGGGATACGCACGCGAATCCAGTCAGGTTTCTTCGGCAGTTCGGTGGTCGGAATGATCTTCACCGGGATACGTGCAACCTTCTCGGCGCCGCGCAGCTTCACGCCGGCTTCAACCTTGGCACGCGGGGCCGGACGCTCGGTGACATCCAGCGTCGGGATCATGGTTTGCACTGCATCAGTAGTCATATCAGTCGATTCCGCCCGTTAGGGTCGTCTGCTCAGCATAGTCGAGGTGTTTGACGAGCTGCGCGCGCAGCCGGGCACTTACCTCGGCAAATTCAATCGATCCTGCGTGATCGCTCAGCTGGGTCATCGCCAGCCCGGCGTAGCCGCAGGGATTAATCCGTCGAAACGGTTCCAGGTTCATGTCCACATTCAGGGCCAGGCCATGAAAGGAGCAACCGTGGCGGATCCGCAGACCCAGAGAAGCGATTTTCGCCCCATTGACGTAGACACCTGGAGCATCCGGCTTGGCCACGGCAGTGACGCCGTAGCTGGCCAACAACTCGATCAGGCATTGTTCCATGCGGCTGACCAGGTCACGCACGCCGAAACCCAGCTTGCGCACATCGAGCAACAGGTAGGCCACCAATTGGCCGGGACCGTGATAAGTCACCTGACCACCGCGATCAACCTTTACCACCGGAATATCTCCCGGGAGTAACAAGTGCTCGGCCTTGCCGGCCTGCCCCTGGGTGAACACCGGTGGGTGCTCGACCAGCCAGATCTCGTCCGCGGCATCGCTGCCGCGTTCGTTGGTGAAGCGTTGCATGGCATGCCAGACCGGCTCGTAAGCCATCTGGCCGAGCTCGCGAAAGCCCAGCGTGCCAGACATCACAGCACCATGTGCACGAAACCGGTAGCCCGCAACTCGCTGTTGATGTCGTACAGCTGTTCTTGACCGGTGGCGATGATGTGCAGCTGGATAGTCGTGTACTTGCCGTTGGTACTCTGGCGCTCGGCCAGGGTCTTGTGGTCAACGGTCGCGTGCTTCTCAAGGATCGCGATGATCTTGTCCTTGAAACCCACGCCGGTGTCGCCGATGACCTTGATAGGGTAATCCGCGCAGGGGAATTCGATTTTTGGCGCCTTTACTTCGGTGTCTGTCATGGCGTAACGGCCTCGTAAGCCGTGGCAACGGACATGGCCCCGTTCCGGATTGGAACAGGGCCATGCAGGTCCACACTAATTCAGTTGAACAAGCCGTAGAAGAATAGACGGATGCTATCCCACATGCGGCGGAAGATACCACCCTCGTCGACCGCGTCCAGAGCGATCAGGTCAGCGCTGTGCACGACTTTGTCGTCCAGCTTCACTTCGACTTTACCGATTACGTCGCCCTTGGCGATTGGCGCAACCAGTTGCGGGTTCATGGTCATGCTGGCGGCGAGCTTTTTCAGCTGG
Organism: Pseudomonas sp. BT76 TE3572; assembly: GCF_050435365.1. Lineage (NCBI taxonomy): Bacteria > Pseudomonadati > Pseudomonadota > Gammaproteobacteria > Pseudomonadales > Pseudomonadaceae > Pseudomonas > Pseudomonas sp. BT76 TE3572. The sequence goes on along the minus strand of NZ_JBNDKE010000001.1, from coordinate 5,328,923 downwards.
CCTTTTGGCAGGGTCATGGTCAGGTCTTCAGCCAGGCCGGCCTTGACTTGATTGGTGGTGCCTTTCCAGACAGGAGCCTGAGCCAGCTCGGCGCCTTTCTGATAGAACGTCTGGGTTTCGAAGAAGCGGAAACCGTAAGTCAGCAGCTTCTGGGTTTCAGAGGCGCGAGCCACTTCGCTGTTGGTGCCGAACACCACGGCGATCAGGCGCATGCCGTCACGTACAGCCGAAGACACCATGCAATAGCCGGCTTCGTCGGTGTGGCCGGTTTTCAGGCCGTCGACCGTCTTGTCGCGCCACAGCAGCAGGTTACGGTTAGGTTGCTTGATACCGTTCCAGAAGAACTCTTTCTGCGAGTAGATCGCGTAGTGAGCCGGATCTTCGTGGATGATCGCGCGAGCCAGCACCGCCATGTCGTGAGCCGACGAGTAGTGCTCCGGGTTCGGCAGACCGGTCGGGTTCATGAAGTGGCTGTTGGTCATGCCCAGATCGGCCACGGTTTTGTTCATCATGTCAGCGAAGGCGTCTTCGCTGCCGGCGATGTGCTCGGAGAGCGCAACGCTGGCGTCGTTACCCGACTGAATGATGATGCCGTGCAGCAGGTCGCTGACAGTGACTTGCGAGCCGACCTTGATGAACATCCGCGAACCGCCGGTACGCCAGGCGTTCTCGCTGACGGTCACCGGATCGTTTTCGCCGATCTGGCCACGACGGATTTCCAGGGTCGCGATGTACGCGGTCATCAGCTTGGTCAGGCTGGCCGGAGGCAGACGCTGGTCACCGTTGTTCTCCACCAGCACGTTGCCGCTGCTGGCGTCCATGAGTACATAGGCTTTGGCGGCCAGTTGCGGTGGCGACGGCATCATCTCGACCGCGAAAGCGGCAGGCGAGAGGAGCAGCGGGACTAGCAGACACAGGCGTTTGGCAAAGGTGGTGATGTTCATCCGTCTCTCGAAATCGCTAATGGAAACTGCCCTAAGGGGCAAAACTAATCAGATGACCTTCTAACGGGTCATCGCGTGTTCAGTTGCTCACTCTGTAACCCTTGCCGGGCTTTTGTTCTTCAACGAGCCAACAACCAGGTCCACCCCCCAAACCGCAAGCGAACCGTCAATCAAGTACTACGTATTACTCGGCAGTGACCAGGCTCGGCGAACCGAGATTGGCCAGGCGCACACTGTTCTGCACTTGCTGGATTTCACCCGGCGAGCCGATCGGCCCCAGGCGCACCCGATGCAGCGTCTGTTGATTGCGCACGATCGAGCTGATGAACACCGGAGCGCTCACCATCCCGCTGAGCTTCGATCTCAGGAGCTCTGCAGCGTCCGGGTTGGCGAACGCGCCCACCTGCAGATACTGGCCAGAGGCTGGTACAGAAGCGTTTTTTTTTGCATCCATCGGTACGGGCACAACGGCCGCGGCGTGCTGCTGCGGCGGTGGTGTCCATTGTTCGACGGTACCGGCCGAAGCCGTAATCGTCGGGGCGCTATTTTGCGAGATTTGCGGCTCGTTAAGCATCAAAGGCGCCGGACGGCCTTTGGCTGCCCACCATTGCTGCGGGTCAATGCCTTCGACCTTGACCCGCGCGGTACCGGTTTCGGCATAGCCGAGCTTCTTGGCGGCCGCGTAGGACAAGTCGATGATTCGGTCCGAATAGAACGGCCCGCGGTCGTTGACTCGCAGGACGACGCTCTTGTTGTTGTCCAGGTTGGTCACCCGAACGTAACTTGGCAGCGGCAAGGTCTTGTGCGCGGCACTCATGCCGTACAGGTCGTAAACCTCGCCATTGGCGGTGTTCTGACCGTGGAACTTGGTGCCATACCAGGACGCAGTGCCCGAGGCCACGTAGGTCTTGGATTCCTGCAACGGGAAATACGTCTTGCCCAGCACGGTGTACGGGTTGGCTTTATAAGGACCTGTATGCAGGGTCGGCGTGGCATCCGGGATGCGCGATACATCGACGTCCCACCACGGCGCGCCATCTTTGTGCGCACGGTTGATGTCCAGGCCTGGCGCTGCGCGCACGGCGGTGGAAGACTTTTGGGTCGGCGCGCGGCTGGTCGAGCAACTGGCGAGCAGCACCGCCAACGCGGCGAATGCCATCAGCTTCAGGGGTTTATTCATAGGCAATGCCCGCATTACTTGACGCCCCGTGCTTGGACCAGCTGTTCAGACAGTTGATGTACGGCCATGGCGTACATCACGCTGCGGTTATAACGCGTGATTGCGTAAAAATTCGTCAAGCCCATCCAGTATTCGGGGCCATTGTCACCTTCCAGGCGGAAAGCCGTGACCGGCATATCATCGCGCAGCGCATCATGACTTGACCACCCCAGCGCCCGCAACTCCCCGACGGTTTTAGTCGGCTCGATGCCCGTGGTCAAACCTTCGTCCACCTGATCGCCACGTACATCGGCGCGGCTGACCACCGGTTCGCCGGCGACCCAGCCGTGACGCTTGAAATAACTGGCGACGCTGCCAATGGCATCGTCCGGATTGGTCCAGATATTAATGTGGCCGTCACCGTCGAAGTCCACCGCATAGGCGCGAAAGCTGCTCGGCATGAACTGCGGCAAACCCATCGCGCCAGCGTAAGAGCCTTTGAGCGTCAGCGGATCGACCTGCTCTTCCCGGGCCAGCAACAGGAACTCACGCAATTCCTTGCGGAAAAATTCGGCACGGGGAGGATAGTCGAAACCCAGGGTCGACAAGGCGTCGATTACCCGAAAATTGCCGGTATTGCGGCCGAAAAAGGTCTCAACGCCGATGATCGAAACAATAACCTGCGCCGGCACGCCATATTCCTGCTCGGCACGGGCCAGTACCGCCTCGTGCTGACGCCAGAAGTCCACACCACGGGCGATGCGCGCGTCGGTGATGAACATCGGACGATATTCGTTCCACTGCTTGACCCGCTCGGCCGGTTTCGAGATCGCGTCCAGAATCGACTGCTTGCGCTCGGCTTCGCGGAACACGCTCATCAGCTGCTCACCGGCGAAACCGTAGTCGCGGGTCATTTCACCGACGAATTCGGCCACTTGGGGTGAGCCTTCGTAATCGCCGGCCAACGCTTCCTGCGCTGTGCCAAGGATGCTTACCAGGCCGACCCATGGCGCATATCGAGTCGCCCAGCCACGCATTACTTGCATTGAAATCTTCACCTTATTCAAACCTGAGCGATCCACTTACGATGGGTATGGATCGACATCAAAACCCCAAACGCTGACAGCAGCGTTACCAGCGAAGTTCCTCCGTAGCTAATGAACGGCAACGGCACCCCCACAACCGGCAACAGGCCACTGACCATACCGATGTTGACGAAAACGTAAACAAAAAACGTCATGGTCAGGCTGCCCGCGAGCAATTTGCCGAACAATGTCTGGGCCTGGGCGGTAATCACCAGTCCGCGGCCGATCAACAACAGGTAAATCAGTAGCAGTGCACAGATACCTACCAGGCCGAATTCTTCGCCCATGACCGCAATAATGAAGTCCGTGTGGCTTTCCGGCAGGAAGTCCAGGTGCGACTGAGTGCCGAGCAGCCAGCCCTTGCCGAACACACCGCCGGAACCGATGGCGGCTTTCGATTGGATGATGTTCCAGCCAGTGCCCAGCGGATCGCTTTCGGGGTCGAGGAAGGTCAGGATTCGCTGTTTCTGGTAGTCGTGCATGATGAAAAACCACATCGCGACGGCCACCGGCACGGCGGCGGCGATTACGCTGATGATCCAGCGCCAGCGCAGGCCGCCCATGAACAACACGAAAGCGCCACCGGCGAGGATCAGCAGCGAAGTGCCGAGGTCGGGCTGACGCACGATCAGGATGAACGGCAAGCCGATCAGAAACAGACTGACGCCCACATGCTTGAGCTGCGGCGGCAAGGTGCGCTTGGACAGGTACCAGGCGATGGTGGCCGGCATCAGAATCTTCATGAATTCCGAGGGCTGGAAGCGGATCACCCCGGGAATGTTGATCCAGCGTGTGGCGCCCATGGCGTTGTGGCCCATGACATCCACCACCACCAGCAACAGCACACCGATCACATAACCGACCGGCACCCAACGGGCCATGAAGCGCGGCTCGAATTGGGCGATGACGATCATCGACACCAGGCCGATGCCGAACGAGGTGGCTTGCTTGGCCAGCAGATCCCAGCTCTTGCCGCTGGCCGAATACAGCACGAACAGGCTGCCGGCAGCGAGGGTCAGCAGCAGGATCAGCAACGGGCCGTCGATGTGCATGCGTTGCAACAGCGTCGCGCGGCGACGCATCACATCCTCGCTGGAGAGGATGCGATCGAAATTACTCTTCACGGGCCGTAGCCTCCGCACTGATAGGGCTGGCGTATTCGGCCTTCAACCGACCGTCCTGGTCCAGAAGCCAGGCGTCCATGATTTGACGCACCACGGGCGCGGCGACGCCGGAACCGGACTCGCCGTTCTCGACCATCACCGACACCACGATTTGCGGGTTGTCGGCGGGTGCGAAGCCGACGAACAAGGCGTGGTCGCGATGGCGCTCCTGAACCTTGGAGCGGTCGTACTTCTCGCCCTGCTTGATCGCGACCACCTGAGCAGTACCACTTTTACCCGCGATGCGGTATTGAGCGCCGATCGCCGCTTTGCGTGCCGTACCCCGGGCACCGTGCATCACCTGTTGCATGCCGTGGTTGACCTTGGTCCAGTCAGACGGGTCACGCAGAATGATGTCCGGCATCGGGTTTTCATCCTTCGGCCGCTCGCCTTCGACGGTCTTGGCCAGGTGCGGACGGTTCCAGACACCCTTGTTCGCGACCAGCGCCGTGGCCTGGGCCAGTTGCAATGGCGTTGATTGCATGTAGCCCTGACCGATCCCGAGAATCAGCGTTTCGCCCGGGAACCAGGCCTGACGCCGGGTTGTACGCTTCCACTCACGTGTAGGCATCAGCCCCGGCGACTCTTCGAACATGTCCAGCGAAACCTTCTGGCCGATGCCGAACTTACTCAAGTACGCCGACAACCGATCGATTCCCAGTTTGTGGGCCAGGTCATAGAAGTAGGTGTCGTTGGACCGCATGATCGCCGTGTCCAGATCGACGTAGCCGTCACCGGTACGGTTCCAGTTACGGTATTTGTGATCGTAGTTGGGCAACTGGTAATAGCCGGGGTCATACACCCGACTCGACGCGTTCACAACGCCAGCATCCAGGCCGGCAATTGCCACGGCCGGCTTGATGGTCGAGCCCGGCGGGTACAGGCCGCGCAGCACGCGGTTGAACAGCGGCCGATCAATGGAATCGCGCAGCTCGGAATAGGCCTTGAAACTGATGCCGGTGACGAACAGGTTCGGGTCAAAACTCGGCTGACTGACCATCGCCAGGACTTCGCCGGTTTTCGGGTCCAGCGCCACCACGGCGCCACGGCGACCGCCGAGTGCAGCTTCGGCGGCCTCCTGCAATTTGATGTCCAGGCTCAGGACGATGTCCTTGCCGGAAATCGGTTCGGTACGTTTGAGTACCCGCAGCACGCGGCCACGGGCGTTGGTCTCGACTTCTTCGTAACCGACCTGACCGTGCAATTCGGGCTCGTAGAAGCGCTCGATGCCGGTTTTGCCAATTTGATGGGTGCCGCTGTAGCTCACCGGGTCCAGAGACTTGAGCTCTTTCTCGTTGATCCGCCCCATGTAACCCACCGAGTGCGCAAAGTGCGCGCCCTGCGGATAGTGACGCACCAGCTGCGCGACCACTTCCACGCCCGGCAGACGGAACTGGTTCACCGCGATGCGGGCGATCTGTTCTTCGGTCAGCTCGAACAGGATCGGCACCGGCTCGAACGGCCGACGCCCCTGACGCATGCGTTTCTCGAAGATCACCCGATCCTCGGGCGTCAGCTCCAGCACTTCGACAATGACGTCGAGTACTTGCTGCCAGTCGCCGGAGCGTTCGCGGGTCATGCTCAGACTGAAGCTGGGCCGGTTATCCGCCACCACCACGCCATTGCGGTCGAAAATCAGCCCGCGTGTCGGCGGAATCGGCTGCACATGGACGCGGTTGTTTTCCGACAGGGTCGAGTGGTACTCGTACTGAATCACCTGGAGGAAATACAGCCGCGCGATCAGCACTGCGATCAGCGTCACGACCGCAATTGCCCCGAACACGACGCGGCCACGCACCAGACGGGCGTCTTTTTCGTGGTCCTTGATGCGGATCGGCTGGGGCATGAGGGCAGAACTACTTGTGGTAAGGGTGGCCGGACAGGACTGTCCAGGCACGATACAGCTGTTCGCCGATCAGGATTCGCACCAGCGGGTGCGGCAACGTCAACGGCGAGAGCGACCAGCGCTGATCGGCCCGGGCACAGACTTCCGGCGCCAGCCCTTCGGGGCCGCCGACCATGAAATTCACCGTGCGCGAGTCCAGCCGCCAGCGATCGAGCTCGACCGCCAGCTGCTCGGTGCTCCAGGGCTTGCCGTGGACTTCGAGGGTCACAACACGCTCGTTCGGCCCGACCTTGGCCAGCATGGCTTCGCCTTCCTGACGGATGAAGCGCGCCACGTCGGCGTTCTTGCCACGGGTGTTGAGCGGTATTTCCACCAGTTCCAGCGCCAGCTCGGACGGAAGACGCTTGGCATATTCATGCCAGCCTTCTTCCACCCACTTGGGCATGCGAGAACCGACGGCGATCAGTCGCAGTCGCACAGCGGTCCCTTATTGCTGGTCTTTGTTGAGCTTGACGAAGTGCTCATGGGTGTTTTCCGGGCTGTGGTGAGCAGCGTTCAGAGCGCGGCTCTGTTCTGCACCGGACCACAGACGCTCCAGGTCGTAAAACTGACGAGCCGAAGCGGTCATCATGTGCACGATGACATCATCCATATCCAGCAGGACCCAGTCGCTGTCGCCCTTGCCTTCTTCACCCAGCGGCTTCACGCCCAGGGCTTTGACCGCTTCGCGGACCTTATCCAGCATCGCGCCGATCTGGCGGTTGGAGGTACCGGTAGCGATGATCATGAAGTCAGTGATGCTCTGCTTTTCACGAACGTCGATGACCTGAATGTCCTGGCCTTTCACGTCTTCCAGGGCCGCTACTGCAACCTTGACCAGCTCTTCGCCGCGCAGCTCAGGGCCGGTTGGAACCTCTACTGGCAGAGGGGCGCTCTTGAACGTGCCTTTGCGCTTTACTTTAGTTACGTCTTTGTTCGTCATATAAAACTCGTTTTGCTCGTATGTTCGGGCGCTTCGGTACACGCGTTCACGTGTGTTGAAGCGCTCCCTTTTTCAGTTCGACGCACGGTAGAGACCGTGCGCATCGATGTAGGCCAGGACCGCGTCGGGCACCAGGAAACGTACCGACTTACCGCTGGCCAGCAGTTGACGGATCTGGGTGGCGGATACCGCGAGCGGTGTCTGCCAGACGAATGCAATCTGTCCGCTCGGCCCTTTGAGGGCCAGCGGGTCGCTCACCGAGCGCGCTGCCAGCAGGTTGCGCAAGGCATCCGGCGGTTCGCTGTCGGCATCCGGGCGTTGCAGCACCAGGATGTGGCAATGCTGGAGCAACTCTTCCCAGCGGTGCCAAGTGGGCAGGCCGCAAAATGCGTCCCAGCCCAAAAGTAGAAAAACCTGGTCTTCAACGGCCAGTTCGGCGCGCATCAGTTCCAGGGTATCGATGGTGTAGGACGGTTTGTCCCGCTGCAATTCGCGGGCGTCCACCACCAACGGCGCCACACCGGCCACCGCGCACTCGACCATCGCCAGACGGTCTTCCGCCGACACTTGCGGCGTACCGCGATGAGGCGGTCTGGCACTGGGTGTCAGACGCAGCTCATCGAGCGCCAGCGATTCGGCGACTTCCAGCGCACTGCGCAAATGGCCGATGTGCACCGGGTCGAAGGTCCCGCCCAGCATGCCAATGCGTCGAGGTGCAGGCTCGCTGGCGGTTACCGGGGCTGACAGGTCGAGGTCGCCCAAGTCAGTCCGACGCCTGGCCGCGCAACTGGCCATCACCGACCACGATGTACTTCTCGCAGGTCAGACCTTCGAGGCCCACCGGGCCGCGGGCGTGCAGCTTATCAGTAGAAATGCCAATCTCGGCACCCAATCCGTATTCGAAGCCATCGGCGAAGCACGTCGGGGTGTTGATCATTACCGACGACGAATCGACTTCCGCGACGAAACGCCGGGTGTCAGCAAGGTTTTCGCTGACGATCGAATCGGTGTGATGGGAGCCGTACTTGTTAATGTGTTCGATGGCCTGGTCCAGCCCGTCAACCACACGGACCGAGAGAATCGGCGCCAGGTATTCGGTGTTCCAGTCTTCTTCCGTGGCCGCCACCGCCTCGATGATCGCCCGGGTGCGCTCGCAGCCGCGCAGTTCGACGCCTTTTTCGCGGAACTGTGCAGCCATCGACGGCAGGAAATCCTTGGCAACGGATTGATCCACCAACAACGTTTCCATCGCACCGCAGATGCCATAACGGTAAGTCTTGGCATTGAACGCGATGCGCTGGGCTTTCGGCAGATCGGCGTGGGCACTGACGTAGACGTGACAGATACCGTCCAGATGCTTGATAACCGGCACGCGGGCGTCACGGCTAACGCGCTCGATCAGGCCACGGCCGCCACGGGGCACGATGACGTCGACGTATTCAGGCATGGTGATCAGTGCGCCAACGGCGGCACGGTCAGTGGTTTCGACCACTTGCACCACGGCGGCAGGCAAATCGGCTTCGGCCAGACCGCGCTGGATGCAGGCGGCAATGGCACGGTTGGAATGAATCGCTTCGGAGCCGCCACGCAGGATGGTCGCGTTGCCGGACTTCAGGCACAGGCTGGCGGCATCGATCGTCACGTTCGGCCGGGATTCGTAGATGATCCCGATCACGCCCAACGGCACGCGCATCTTGCCGACCTGAATACCCGACGGGCGAAAGCTCATGTCGCGGATCGCGCCGACCGGGTCCGGCAGAGCCGCCACCTGACGCAAACCGACGATCATGCCGTCGATGCGTTCCGGGGTCAGCGCCAGACGCTCAAGCAATGCCGGTTCAAGACCATTGGCACGGCCAGCGGCCAAATCCAGCTCATTGGCAGCCGTCAGCTCGGCGCGTGCGGCGTCCAACGCATTGGCAGCAGCCTGCAAGGCGCGGTTTTTCTGCGCGGTGCTGGCACGGCCGATGACGCGAGAAGCTTCGCGGGCAGCGCGACCCAATCGGGTCATGTAGTCAAGAACGGACTCAGTCATGGTCTGGAGTGGTCTTTGCTAAGGTCTTGGTAAAGAGTAAAGCGGCAGATTATAGCTGTCGCGTCCCGGGACTAACAGCGGTGACGGGCGGATGGTCGAAATGGAGGGCAATTTGCCGACGTTCAGCCGTGATTAAGCTGCAAATTGTTATCATCGCGACTCAATCAGCCCTGATAAACGCCGTTCATCATGACTAACCTGACCGTTCGCACGTCCGCGACGGGCCTGCCCAAGGGGCTCGCGGATGCATTTTTCGACAGAGACGCCCAAACGCTGGCCCGGGATTTACTCGGCAAAGTCATTCGTCACCGGGTCGACGACCTGTGGCTCAGCGCCCGGATTATCGAGACCGAGGCCTATTACTTCGAAGAAAAAGGCAGCCACGCCTCCCTCGGCTACACAGAAAAACGTAAGGCTTTGTTTCTGGATGGCGGCCACATCTATATGTACTACGCCCGGGGCGGCGACTCCCTGAACTTCAGCGCCCAGGGCCCGGGCAATGCTGTGCTGATCAAATCCGCCTATCCGTGGGTCGATGACTTGAGCGGGCCGGCGAGCCTGGCGCAAATGCTGCTGAACAATCCCGACGCCCAAGGCCGCCCTCGCCCCTCGCAAAAGCTTTGCGCCGGACAGACGTTGCTCTGCAAGGCGCTGGGCCTGAAGGTGCCAGTCTGGGACGCCAAGCGCTTCGACCATGAAGTGCTGTTGGTGGAGGATGTCGGCCCGGCGCCTGTTCACATCATACAAACCACGCGCCTGGGCATTCCCCACGGCCGCGATGAGCATTTGATGTACCGTTTCGTCGATGCGGCTTACGCGCCGTATTGCACGAGAAACCCGCTGCGACGGGGTCAGGTCGAAGGTCGCGATTATTTTTTGCTGTGAGTACAACTCCTGCGGGGGTCAATTAATAAGAGGGAGTTGTTTTTATGGGCCCATGGCTCGATAGCGTGACCGGTTGGTTGACGGTCAACCCGCAATGGCTGGCCGCGGCGGTGTTCATAGTGGCCTTTGTGGAATGCCTGGCGATTGCCGGGCTGATCGTGCCCGGCACGGTGTTGCTGTTTGCCGTGGCGGTACTGGCCGGTAGCGGTGCGCTGTCGCTGGGCGAAACGCTATTACTGGGATTCGTCGCCGGCGTTCTGGGCGATATCGTCTCTTACTTCATCGGACGACATTTCCATCAGAACATCCGGCGCCTGCCTGGGTTGCGCCATCATCCGGAATGGATCGCCGGGGCCGAGGCGTATTTCCAGCGTTACGGCATTGCCAGCCTGTTGGTCGGACGTTTCATCGGTCCGCTGCGACCGATGTTGCCGATGGTCGCCGGGATGTTCGACATGCCCTTCCCGCGCTTCGCCGCCGTCAGCTTGCTAGCCGCCGCCGGTTGGAGCGTCGCGTATCTGCTGCCCGGTTGGGCCACAGGCGCGGCGATTCGCTTGCCTTTGCCGGAGGGCTTCTGGCCTGAGGCCGGCATCGTCGCCGGTAGCATCGTCGTCATGGTGGGCTTGAGCGCCACCAGCAGTCTGCGCCGTCATCGCAAAGCGACGATGATGATTACCGGAATGAGCTTCCTGATTCTGGCGGGACTGTTTATCGGCTATCCGCACCTGACCGCCCTCGATCAGGGTGTGATGACCCTGGTGCAGGAACACCGAAGCCCGCTGCTCGATGAAGTGGCGGTGACGTTCACGCTGATCGGCGAGTTTCGCAACATGCTGTTGTTCAGCGCCCTGCTGACGGGTTTGCTGTTGCTCACCCGGCAATGGCGCCAGGCGATTTTCGCCGGCAGCACCCTGCTGTTCACCGCACTGGGCAACACCGCGACCAAACACTTTTTCGCCCGCCTACGCCCGGAAGTATTGAGCGATCCTCTGACCAGCTACAGCATGCCCAGCGGCCATGCCTCGGGCTCTTTTGCGCTGTTTCTGACGCTAGCCGTGCTGGCCGGCCGCGGACAACCACCGCGCATGCGCCTTACCTGGCTGCTGTTAGGTTGCTTGCCAGCGCTGGCGATTGCCCTGTCCCGGGTGTACCTGGGCGCCCACTGGCCGACGGATGTGCTGGCCGGCGCGATGCTGGCAGCGTGCGTGTGTGCGGCGAGTTTGTGGCTGAGTCAGCGCCCGGCGCCGCTCAACGCCTTGCCACCGAAGGTCTGGTGGCTGGTGTTACCGGCACTGGTGGCGCTGTTCGGGTTCTTCGCGCTGCGGCATTTACCCCATGCGATGTTGCGGTATGCGTACTAACGGGTAACGCCCTGACTGGAGCAGGGCGTACCCGATCAATTGACCGGCCGTTGATGAACGCCAGCCATCTAAGCGCGCAAGCTCAATCTGAGTAATTAATTGTTTGCAGTCGGCAGATGGGGGATTCCATTGCGCTCAATCGAGTGTCCATGACCCGAGGAAATCACCCTGACTGCGAACTCCGTCGAATCCGGGAACAGTGCAAATTCGGACCGCCCCTCCTTACTGTCCGAAAAATAGTAATCACCTCTCTCTCCAAGCTTAAACACCGAACTCTTTGTCGACCAACTAACAAGGTGAATACCAAAAAGATCTACGTCAGGCCTGTCATACACCACCACTTTATGACCGTCATACAAACGAAACATGGTCGGATCCTCTCCCACAGGCACACAGACTCTTTCCGAGCCTTCCATGCTCAAATAAAACCCTTGAGCAGAGCCTTCGGCGACCAGAATCGTATATTTATCACCCAGGCATTCAAAATAAAACAATTGCGGCTCGTGCCTTTCCTTGTCAGCAAGCGTCAAGTAGTTGGAATACTTATCTCCACGCAATATCAACTCGAATTCGGTACGCTCGCGCACGCTATAACGGTCATTTTCCAAGCGTTTTTTCATCCGCTCAAAGTTCATGACAACAGGCTTCCCTTCAAACTCCAGAGTCGCCAGGAAAGAGTGTTTCAAATTCAATTCGCTTTGTTCCATGATACACCTTGAAATTCCATTTAAAATTCACACGAACGTCACGCTGGACTCAGCCGGCCCTTTATTCTTCGTCTTTACGTTTGTCTTCGATGCGATTACGCTCACGTCGTTCTTCAACCGCCAGGTCTGCAAACCGGCCTGCATTATTAAAAGCATACTCCCAACCTTCCTGATGCCCCTTCACCTGCAGATAGCGCGCAAAAATGTCATCCCAGAATTCCAGCTCATTGCTTTGAATAGTCATCACGGCCATTAACTCCTTAATTAGTTAGTCGGTTACTTCGCCCGCTTCCTGCAAGCGAAACCAAAGACTAATATAAAGTTGTTAACCCGACAAGCACCCACCTACGGCGCACTTACTTCAAAATAAAACTGCAAACCACAACTATAAGGCCTGAATTAATAGAGATTCGAACATTACATCATCGTCATCGATAACCAACAGATTGATTGCGTAGTACTATCCGTCAGCTCCTCGTTGAACGTCACAGGTGACTTTTTGCCCTACCCGGATAACCGGACTGCCCTCTTCGACCGAGGGCCTCGCTAATAATTATCAAGTTGTAGACACGTTAAAACGACCACACCTCTACCTGACCAAACAAAGTCAACCCACTTTACTCTTAGCGGCCAATTGACACCCAAACTGATCAAAAAAAGCCTTGCATGGTTAAACCTGCAAGACTTTTTTGTGCACGCAAAAAACCAGCGATTTAAGTACGGCGCATCGCCCCTCACTCAGGCAAACAACTCACCCTGCAACTCATCCAGCAGCGCCTGAATCGCATCCAGTCGCTGCTGCGGATCATCGAGTTGCAGCAGGTCGATCTTGTCCACTTCGGCAAACGGCAACAGGTACGCCAACTGATTGGCCAACGACTGCTGCCCGGTTGCTTCGGTACCCATGTTCAATGCTTCGACCATCGGGTGTTCGGCCAACGCTTTGAGCAGCGCAACCAGGTCGGCGTCCTCGTCCTGCAGCGGTTGCTCAGGTTCGTCTTCCAGCCACTCGACCTCGGCGATGGTCAGCTGATCGCGCTGAACCTCGGTGCGCAACACGTGGAAACGCCGCCCGCCCTGCACCCGAATGCCCAGCAAACCATTGTCCTGCTGTTTGAAATCAGTGATCAGCGCCTCGCATCCGACCAGCGCGTAGCCCGCCGGGGCGATGCCGACTTCTTCGCCGTCGAGGATGCACACCACGCCGAAGCCGCCGCCCTGTTTCATGCAGCGACTGATCATGTCCAGGTAGCGCGCCTCGAAGATCTGCAAATCGAGGATGCAGCCAGGAAACAACACCGTGTTCAGCGGAAAAAGCGGCAAGCTCATAGACATTTCCTTACACCACCATCGACACCGCCAACGGCAGGAAAACTGCCGTGGCCACGCCCATCAGACTCATCGCCAGCGCCGCGAAGGCGCCGCATTCTTCATTTTCCTGCATCGCCACCGCAGTGCCTACCGCGTGCGCCGTCATGCCCAGTGCCATGCCGCGCGCCTCAGGACTGTGCACACCCAGCCGGGTCAAAAGACTCGGCCCGAAGATCGCCCCGATCACTCCGGTAATCAACACGAACACTGCCGCCAGCGCCGCGACGCCACCGATCTGCTCCGCCACCAACATGGCAATCGGCGAGGTCACAGACTTCGGCGCCATGGTCATCAGGATCATGTGTTCGGCACCAAACGACCAGCCTAACAAAACGCCCATGCCGGTGGCGACGACGCCACCTATCACCAGCGTAGTAAATATCGGCCAGAACAACTGCCGAATGCGTCGCAGATTGAGGTACAGCGGCACAGCCAGCGCAACGGTCGCAGGCCCGAGCAGGATGCTGAGGATCTCAGTGCTCTTGCGGTACTCGGCATAGGTCAGGCCGCAACCCACCAATACGCCGATCACCAGCAGCATCGAGACCAGCACCGGTTGCAGGAAGATCCAGCGGGTTTTCTCGAATGCCGCCAGCACCAGTTGATAAGCCCCCAGCGTAATACCGATGCCGAACAACGGATGATGAATCACCGACGTCCAGGCGCCGTGCCAGTCGAAGATCATTGGCCGTCCTCACGATGAGCGTGACGCTTGACCATGCGCTGCATCAGCACGCCAGCGAAGGCCATGGACAGCAACAGAGACAACACCAGCGCACCGACGATGGCCCAGAAATCCGCGGCAATGTCCTTGGCGTAAACCATCACGCCTACGGCTGGCGGCACCAGCAGCAACGGCAGGTAACGCAACAGACTGCTGGCCGCGAGACTCAGCGGTTCGCCGACCTGGCCACGGCTGATCAGGAACACCAGCAGCAACAGCAGGCCAACAATCGGCCCCGGCAGCACCGGTAAAAACAAGTGGTTGATGGCTGTGCCCAGCAATTGGAACAGCACCAGCCAGGTCAGGCCACGTAACAACATCCGTCATCTCCCGCCAATATCATCCCGCACAAGCGGGCCGAGCATTATAAGCACGCCAACGCTATAGACCGGCATTCGCCAAAATCATGGTCAGTTGACCGGAGCCATTTGCCATGTTGATCTAAAGTGGTAATCCGGGAGGTCAAATCCCCCCACCTCAAAAACTATAAAACCGATGAACCCAAGGAGAGTCTCAATGCCCTATGTTCCAGTTGCAGAGCTCAAAGATTATGTCGGCAAGGAACTCGGACGTTCCGAATGGCTCACCATCGATCAGGAGCGTATCAACCTGTTCGCCGAAGCCACTGGGGACTATCAGTTCATCCACGTCGACCCGGTCAAAGCCGCGCAAACGCCATTTGGCAGCACCATTGCACACGGTTTCCTGTCGCTGTCGCTGATCCCCAAACTGATGGAAGACATCCTGATCCTCCCTGAAGGGGCGAAGATGGTGGTCAACTACGGCCTGGATACCGTGCGTTTCATCCAGCCAGTGAAGGTCAATTCCAGGGTACGACTCAAGGTCGACATGAACGAAGTCACCGAGAAGAAACCCGGCCAATGGCTGCTCAAGGCCACCGCCACGCTTGAGATCGAAGGCTCGGACAAACCGGCCTACATCGCTGAGCCACTGTCCCTCTGCTTCGTGTAACCCATCCCGGATGCGAAGCAGCTCATGCTGTTTCGCGCCCTCTCCTGTTTACTGGCTATATAAGGTCAAACAGCTGCGGCATACTCGGTCGCCTAATTGCCCGGATCCCGCTATGCGCCCACTTGCACTCCTCGCTCTGACCCTATTGCTCACCGCTTGCGGCGACGGCGAATCGCTGTTGCCCCCCGATGCCCGCTTGCCGGACGGCGGACGCTATCGCGGTGAACTGGTCAACGGATTGCTGCAAGGCCAGGGCCGTATCGATTACCCGAACGGCAGCTGGTACGCCGGCGATTTCGACAAGGGCCAATGGCATGGCCAGGGCGAATGGCACGGCAGTAACGGCGAAGTCTATCGCGGGGGATTCAGTCTGGGGCTGTTCGACGGCAAGGGCACACTGACCACCAGCGGCAGCAGCTTCACCGGCAGTTTCAAAGCCGGTCGACGGGACGGCGAAGGCACCCTCAAAGAAAACGGTATGACCTACCGCGGTGAATTCAAGGCCGATCAATATTCAGGGCTGGGTCGTCTCGAACTCGAAGACGGCAGCTCGTATCAGGGCCAGTTCGCCCACGGCAAACCCAACGGCGAAGGCCAGCGGGGCGACGCCAGCGGCAATCAGTTCACCGGGCATTTCGTCGACGGTCAGCTCGAAGGCAACGGGACGTTCAACAGCGCCGATGGCGATATCTATGTCGGTGGCTTCAAGAACAACCAACTGCACGGCAAGGGCCGTTACGAGAACGCCGACGGTGATGTCTGGCTCGGTCAATTCAAGGAAGGATCGCTGAACGGCAAGGGCGAGTTGATCGGGGCCGACGGCAGCCATTACATCGGCCAGTTCAGTGACTGGCGCTTCGCCGGCCAAGGTCGATTGAACCTGTCCGACGGCAGCTTCTATATTGGTCAATTCGACGGTGACAGTTACTCGGGGCATGGCACCCTGGTGCTGACTGACGGCACAGTGCAAAACGGCACGTGGATTGCTGGCCAGCGTGTTCGCGATGCCAACGGCAAGCTGCTGCCCGACAGCCTGGAACTCGGTTTGCTGGCCCAGGGCCGTTTGCTCGACGATGCACTGTCCAGCGTGCCGGCTTCGACCCCGGCAGTCGAGTTGTACACCCTGACCCTGGGCGGTGACGGCAAGCAAAGCGTGTTCCTGCGCGAATCCGATTACGTCAGCAACATGCTCAACAGTCGCTTTGGTGCGTTTGGCCAGATCCGCCTGGTGAACCATCGCGACCACCTCGTCGACCGGCCGATGGCCACCCGGGAAAACCTGCGCCGCGCGGCCGCCACCCTGGCCGAACGCAGTGGCCCGGAAGACTTGATCTTCATCTACCTGACCAGCCACGGCACCAGCGAACACGAACTGGTGCTCGACCAGCCGCGCATGGAACTGTCCGATCTGCCGGCCGACGAACTTGCCGCAGTGCTCTCTCCGTTGAAAAACCGCGACAAAATCATCGTGATTTCATCCTGTTACTCCGGTGGCTTCATTCCGGCACTCAAGGATGAACGCACCCTGATCATGACCGCCTCGCGCGCTGACCGCGTGTCCTTCGGCTGCTCGGAAGAAGCCAACTTCACCTACTTCGGCGACGCGCTGTTCGCCCAGGCACTGAACCAGACCGACGATCTGGAGCAAGCCTTCAAACAGGCCAAGGCCACCGTCGCCGAACGTGAACTGGCGGACAGCTTCGAAGCCTCTGAACCGCAGATCTGGGCGCCGAAAACCGTCCTCTCCCACTGGCAACTGTTACGCAAGCAGCAGGCACGCAAGGCACTACAAAGTGTTTCCAGCGACAGCAAGGACCCAAAGAGCAACTAAGCTGAATAGTATCAAGGGGGAAACACTATGTACTTGACGCCTCAGCACGTACTGCTTGCCGGAGCTACCGGGTTGACCGGTGAACATTTACTTGATCGCCTGCTCAATGAGCCCACGATCTCACGAGTATTGGCGCCCTCACGCCGGCCCTTGGCCGAACATCCCCATCTGGAAAACCCGGTCGGCGACCCTGCGGTGTTTCTGCCGCAATTGAATGGTCGTGTCGACATTGCCTATTGCTGCCTGGGCACCACAATCAAGAAAGCCGGCTCGGAACAGGCGTTTCGCGCGGTAGACCTGGACATGGTGGTGGCATTCGCCAAACGTGCACGGGAGATGGGCGCACGGCACCTGATCGTGATCAGTGCCCTGGGGGCTGATCGCAGGTCCTCTATTCTCTACAACCGGGTCAAAGGCGAGATGGAATATGCATTGCGCGCACAGGACTGGCCGCAACTGACCATTTGCCGACCTTCGCTGCTGCTGGGCGAGCGTATGGAACCGCGTATGGCCGAGCAATTCGTCGCCCCCTTGTCCCGCTTGATCCCCGGCAAATACCGCGGCATCGAAGCCTGCCAACTGGCCCGCGCGATGTGGCGACTGGCGCTGGAAGAGCAGGATGGGGTGCGGATTGTTGAGTCGGATGAGTTGCGCAAACTCGGCAAATAATCCGCGGACCTGTGGCGAGGGAGCTTGCTCCCGCTGGACTGCGCAGCAGTCCCTATTTTGGGGCCGCGTTGCGGCCCAGCGGGAGCAAGCTCCCTCGCCACAAGAGCCGCGCTCAGTCTTACAATCCGCCCGTTGCCTGAAAACTTACCCCGATCACCGTGAGCACCGACAGCGGCAACAGCAGCGTGTCGAGCAACGCGCTGGCAGGCAGGTCGATGCCGGGGTAGCTCGGCGCTTCGGCGCCGAAGCGGTCCATGGCGCAGCAGCCGCCGTTCATGGCATACAAATCCAGACGCGTCCCCGAATACACCACCGGTGCACCAGGCTTGGCGGCATCAAGCGTTCGCGCCGTGGCGCAGCCAGCCAATTGCAGCGCCAGCACAATCGCCAGCAGCTTATTCATCGCTGGTCAGATGGTGTTCGCCCCAACGCGGCAGCATGTCCTGGGGAATGTTCAGCAGATTGAGAATCCGCGCCACGACAAAGTCGATCAGGTCGTCGATGGTTTGCGGCTGATGATAAAAGCCAGGCGACGCCGGCAAAATCGTCACGCCCATGTTCGACAACTTGAGCATGTTCTCCAGATGGATGCTCGAATACGGCGACTCACGCGGCACCAGAATCAGCTGACGGCGCTCCTTCAACGTCACATCCGCGGCACGTTCGATCAGGTTGTTGCAGGCACCCGTCGCGATGGCCGACAAGGTCCCGGTGGAACACGGCACCACCACCATCGCCGCCGGCGCGCCAGAGCCCGAGGCCACTGGCGACATCCAGTCTTCCTTGCCATACACCCGAATCTGCCCGGCGGCAGCGCCGGTGTATTCGGTGAGGAAGGCCTGCATCATCTGGGGTTTGGGCGGCAACGTAACGTCAGTCTCGGTGGCCATCACCAGTTGCGCAGCCTTGGAGATCATGAAGTGCACTTCGCGGTCTTCGCGAATCAGGCAGTCAAGCAGGCGCAAACCGTACTGGGCGCCGGAAGCGCCGGTCATCGCCAGCGTGATGCGTTCCGGGCCATTGTTCATCGCAGCGCCTCGGCGAGTTTGCCGTGCAGGCCGCCGAAGCCGCCGTTGCTCATGATCACCACGTGAGTGCCGGGCTGGGCCTGGCTCTTCACACGTTCGATGATGCCTTCCAGCGAATCACTGACGATCGACGGCACCGTGCACAACGCAGCAGTAGCCCCCAGATCCCAACCGAGGTTGGCCGGCGCGTACCAGATCACTTGATCGGCATCGACCACGCTTTCCGGCAAGCCGTCGCGGTGAGCACCGAGCTTCATGGAGTTGGAGCGCGGCTCGATGATCGCAATCAACGGTGCATCGCCGATGCGCTTGCGCAGCCCGTCGAGGGTCGTCGCAATCGCCGTCGGATGGTGAGCGAAGTCGTCGTAGATGGTAATGCCACGGACCTCCGCAACTTTCTCCATCCGGCGCTTGACGCTTTTGAATGCGCTCAGCGCCGCGATGCCCATGGACGGCACAACACCGACGTGGCGCGCCGCAGCCAACGTGGCCAGCGCGTTGGCGACGTTGTGTTGGCCGGTCATGTCCCACTCGACCACACCTTGAGCGACGCCTTCGAACATCACTTCAAACTTCGAACCGTCTTCGCTGAGCAGTTTGACCTGCCACTGACCGCCGGCACCGGTGGTTTGCACCGGGGTCCAGCAGCCCATCTCGATCACACGCTGCAACGCAGGCTCGGTGGTCGGATGGATCACCAGGCCTTCGCTCGGAATAGTCCGCACCAAATGGTGGAACTGCCGCTCGATAGCGGGCAGATCGGGGAAGATGTCGGCGTGATCGTATTCCAGGTTGTTCAGGATCGCCGTGCGCGGGCGGTAGTGAACGAACTTGGAGCGCTTGTCGAAGAACGCGCTGTCGTACTCGTCGGCTTCGATCACGAAGAATGGGGTATCACCCAGACGAGCGGACACCGAGAAGTTTTGCGGCACGCCGCCGATCAGGAAACCCGGGCTCATGCCCGCGTGCTCCAGCACCCAGGCGAGCATGCTGCTGGTGGTGGTTTTGCCATGAGTACCGGCGACGGCCAGCACCCAGCGACCTTGCAACACGTGATCTGACAGCCATTGCGGGCCGGAGACGTAGGGCAGGCCTTTATTCAGCACGTATTCGACAGCCGGGTTGCCGCGAGACATGGCATTGCCGATCACCACCAGATCCGGTGCCGGATCGAGCTGCGCCGGGTCATAGCCTTGGGTCAACTCAATGCCCTGAGCTTCCAGCTGAGTGCTCATCGGCGGATAGACGTTGGCATCGGAGCCCGTCACGTGATGGCCCAGCTCTTTGGCCAGAACCGCCATCGAACCCATGAAAGTGCCGCAGATACCAAGAATGTGAATGTGCATTAGTCGACCTCGTAAAACATGGCCGCAGGTTAGCTTAGGGTGGGAAAAATCGCACTCTTTAGCTGATGGTGTCCCGGTCTCTGTGGCGAGGGAGCTTGCTCCCGCTGGGTCGCGCAGCGGCCCCAAAACCGGCCACCTCCTTTTTTCAGATACACCGCGAACTCTGGATTTACGACTGCTGCGCAGCCGAACGGGAGCAAGCTCCCTCGCCACAAAAGCGGTTTACCGGGCGATGCCGTGTTTACGCAGCTTTCTATAAAGCGTATTACGGCTGACGCCAAGTTGTTCAGCCGTATGTGTCATATGCCAGCGCGTCTGTTCCAGCGCATTCAGCAACGCCAGCCGCTCAGCGTCATCCAGCGGATGGTCCGAAGGCTCTTCAACGGCAACAACCGGAACCGGCCGGGCCTGACGAATCATCGCCGGCAAATCCTCCAGCCCGATCCGCCCGCCGTCACACAGCGCCGCTAACGTGCGCAACACATTGCGTAACTGCCGCACGTTCCCCGGCCAGGCGAAGGCCAGCAACGCCTGGCGTGCCGGACCGTCGATCAATACGGTTTCCCCGCCGGCCTCTTCAGCCAGCAAAAAGTCGAGCAACTGGGACTTATCACTGCGATCACGCAACGCCGGCAAAGCAACTTCCAGTCCATTGAGCCGGTAATACAAATCCTCGCGGAAGCTGCCGTCCTGCACACGTTCCAGCAGATTACGGTGAGTGGCGCTGATGATCCGAACATTGACCGATTCCGGCTCACCGCCGATCGGCACCACCTGACGATCTTCCAGCACCCTTAATAGCCGGGTCTGCAAGGCCAGGGGCATGTCGCCGATTTCATCGAGGAACAGAGTCCCGCCATCAGCCTGCTGCAACTTGCCGCGCATGCCTTCCTTGCGAGCGCCGGTAAAGCTGCCGCCGCGATAGCCAAACAGTTCGCTCTCGATCAGGCTTTCGGGGATGGCGGCGCAGTTGAGGGCGACGAAGGCTTTTTCTGCTCGCTGGCTGGCCTGGTGGACGGCTTTGGCAAATGCTTCTTTGCCGGATCCGGTTTCGCCGTTGATCAGTAGCGGTACGTCCCGCTCGAACACGCGCAAGGATTTGCGGAAGTCTTCCTGTAACCCCGTGTCGCCCAGACAAATGCCCGACAAGCGCGAAGGTTCGGCGATCACCGGACTTTGCACCACCGGCACCGGAACGCTGCGTGGCTGCCCGCGCAACAGCGCAAACAGACTCCGCCCGTCGCGCGTACGCAACGGCCAACTGGCGCTGGCATTGACGCTGGCGCGGCCGAGCAATTCATCCAGCGAGCAATCGAAAAACGCCTCCACCGGTTTGCCCAGCAGCCCTCCGCGAATATGCCCCAGCAGGTTCAGCGCACTCTGGTTGACCGCGCTGATCCGCCCTTCCCCGTCAAACGCTAGCAATCCTTCGCTGAACAGCCCGACGGATTCGGCCTGAAGGTGAAAACGCAGCAACCATTGATTGTCGAAATAACGCAGGAAGTAGCAGCTCTCGATCATCTTCGCCGAAAGATTGACCAGGGCCATGGTGTGGAACTGGCTTTGACGAGAGACCTCATGGCGCGCCGAGGACACGTCGAGCACCGCCAGCAGTTCGCCGTGTGGGTCGAACACCGGGCTCGCCGAGCAGGTCAGGCCGGTATGACGGCCGCGGAAGTGCTCGTCCTGGTGGATGGTCAGTGACTGACGCTCCACCAGACAGGTGCCGATGCCGTTGGTGCCTTCGCAGGCTTCGCTCCAGTCCGCCCCGAGCCACAGGCCGGCGCGCTCGAAAATCTTCCGCTCGGCAGGCGCGGTGACGCAATTGAGGATCACGCCGCGGGCGTCGGTCAGCAGGACCGCATGGCCGGCACCGGAGAGTTGCTGATGAAGGCTGGTCATTTCGCTGCCGGCGATGTGCAGTACTTGCTGCAAGCGCTCGCGGCTTTCCAGGACGCGGCCATGTTCCAGCACCGTCGGCGCCATGGTCAGGGCCGGGTCGAGATGATAATCCTCAAGACAGCGCAGCCAGGAACGGGCAATCGACGGATCGCTGCCGGGACCGTGCAGGTGGGACTTCCCCTGAGTGACAGTCAGGACCTGCTGGGCATGGCGACTCAAATGGTTGTCGTGCATTTCTTATTGTTCTCCCCGAGAGCTGTGCTGATCCCATCAAGGGCTGAACACATCTTGTGGCGAGGGAGCTTGCTCCCGTTCGAGTGCGAAGCGCTCGCCAAAAACCATAATCGGCAGACATCTTGGGGCTGCTTCGCAACCCAGCGGGAGCAAGCTCCCTCGCCACAGAACGCCGAGCATCCTCCAGCCTAGCCTTCATTGCAATGCTGGCAAGACCGCACGGTCACAGGTTGTGCCGCAAGCGGTACAAAGTGTCACGGGGGCTGTACCGAAAGCGTCACAGGCGCGGTCCGCCTGTCCGACAAAAGTAACGTAAGGCCTTGATTTGCCTGACCTGCAAGGCAGTGGCCCGACCTTTGCTCTACGCTTATAGCAAGCGCACATGCGCCTCTCTGATAAGTACAAAAGCCAAGGAGAAATCACTATGCGTTACGCTCACCCCGGTACTGAAGGCGCTATCGTTTCGTTCAAGAGTAAATACGGTAACTACATCGGCGGCGAGTTCGTCGCGCCTGTCAAAGGTCAGTACTTCACCAATACCTCGCCAGTCAATGGCCAACCGATTGCCGAATTCCCGCGCTCCACGGCCGAAGACATCGAAAAGGCCCTGGACGCTGCCCACGCGGCCGCCGATGCCTGGGGCGCCACGTCCGCCCAGGCGCGCTCGCTGGTGCTGCTGAAAATCGCCGACCGCATCGAACAGAACCTGGAAGTCCTGGCAATCACCGAATCCTGGGACAACGGCAAAGCCGTGCGTGAAACCCTCAACGCCGACATCCCGCTGGCCGCCGACCACTTCCGCTACTTCGCTGGCTGCATCCGCGCCCAGGAAGGCAGCGCCGCCGAAATCGACGGCAATACCGTGGCCTATCACATCCATGAACCACTGGGCGTGGTCGGGCAGATCATTCCGTGGAACTTCCCGATCCTGATGGCCGCCTGGAAACTCGCCCCGGCCCTGGCTGCCGGTAACTGCGTGGTGCTCAAGCCGGCCGAACAAACGCCGCTGGGCATTACCGTGCTGATGGAGCTGATCGGCGACCTGTTGCCGCCGGGCGTACTGAACGTGGTGCAAGGCTTCGGCAAAGAAGCCGGCGAAGCGCTGGCTACCAGCAAACGCATCGCCAAGATCGCCTTCACCGGTTCGACCCCGGTCGGCTCGCACATCATGAAATGCGCTGCCGAAAACATCATTCCGTCCACCGTGGAGCTGGGTGGCAAGTCGCCGAACATCTTCTTCGCCGACATCATGCAAGCCGAAGAAACCTTCATCGAAAAAGCCGCCGAAGGCCTGGTGCTGGCGTTCTTCAACCAGGGCGAAGTTTGCACCTGCCCTTCCCGCGCATTGGTGCAAGAGTCGATCTACGACGACTTCATGAAAGTCGTGATGAAAAAAGTACTGTCGATCAAACGTGGCGACCCGCTGGACACCGACACCATGGTCGGCGCCCAGGCGTCCGAGCAGCAATTTGACAAAATCCTTTCGTACCTGGAAATCGCCAAGGGCGAAGGCGCCGAGCTGCTGACCGGCGGCAAGGTGGAAAAACTCGAGGGCAACCTGGCGACCGGGTATTACATCCAGCCGACCCTGCTCAAGGGCACCAACAAAATGCGTGTGTTCCAGGAAGAAATCTTTGGCCCGGTGGTGAGCATCACCACGTTCAAGGACGAAGCCGAAGCCCTGGCCATCGCCAACGACACCGAGTTCGGCCTCGGTGCCGGCCTCTGGACCCGCGACATCAACCGTGCCTATCGCATGGGCCGCGCCATCAAGGCCGGTCGTGTGTGGACCAACTGCTACCACCTGTACCCGGCGCACGCCGCGTTCGGCGGTTACAAAAAGTCCGGCGTCGGTCGTGAAACCCACAAAATGATGCTCGATCACTATCAGCAGACCAAAAACCTGCTGGTGAGCTACGACATCAATCCGTTGGGCTTCTTCTAAAAAACCGGGGGCGATGCAGGTATTCCTGTGTCGTCCTTTCAATAGTCATCGTCGGATCGCCGCCCGGAGCAAGCTCGCTCCCACAGTGATTTGTGGTTAGCCCCAACAGTGAGTTCACCCCTGAACCCTGTGGGAGCGGGCTTGCCCGCGATGGCGCCCTCAATGACACACCAAACATCACCCTGCCGCTCTGGCACGGGCTTTGCGTGCCCGCTCCACACGAAAACGTCGCACCTGAAAGTCCAACAAATCAAAAAATAAAAAAGACAGCGAGGACTTATGACTTCTACTACACAGCTCAAACCCACACTCGGCACCCTGCATTTATGGGGTATTGCCGTCGGCCTGGTGATTTCTGGCGAGTATTTCGGCTGGAGTTACGGCTGGGGCACCGCAGGCACCCTGGGTTTCCTCGTCACCGCGTTGATGGTGGCGACGATGTACACCTGTTTCATCTTCAGCTTCACCGAATTGACTACCGCGATTCCCCACGCGGGCGGGCCGTTTGCCTATAGCCGGCGGGCCTTCGGTGAGAAAGGCGGACTGATCGCCGGCATCGCCACCCTGATCGAATTCGTCTTTGCGCCCCCGGCGATTGCCATGGCCATCGGCGCCTACCTCAACGTGCAATACCCGGAACTTGACCCCAAGATCGCCGCCGTTGGCGCCTATTTCGTGTTCATGGGCTTGAATATCCTCGGCGTCAGCATCGCCGCGACGTTTGAACTGGTCGTCACCGTGCTGGCGGTCGCCGAATTGCTGGTGTTCATGGGCGTCGTTGCGCCGGGCTTCAGCTTCAGTAATTTCGCGCTTAACGGTTGGTCGGGCGCCAACGAGTTCACCATGGGCTCGATCCCTGGCATCTTTGCGGCGATCCCCTTTGCGATCTGGTTTTTCCTTGCGATTGAAGGCGCGGCGATGGCGGCCGAAGAAGCCAAGGACCCGAAACGCACGATTCCCAGGGCTTATGTCAGTGGCATTCTGACCCTGGTGTTCCTGGCCATCGGCGTGATGGTGATGGCGGGCGGTGTCGGCGACTGGCGTCAACTGGCGAACATCAACGATCCGTTGCCTCAGGCAATGAAAGCCGTGGTCGGCAACAATTCGAGCTGGATGCACATGCTGGTGTGGATCGGCCTGTTCGGACTGGTGGCGAGTTTCCACGGGATCATTCTTGGTTACTCGCGGCAGTTCTTTGCGCTGGCGCGGGCCGGTTACCTGCCTCGCGGCCTGGCCAAACTTTCACGCTTCCAGACTCCGCACCGGGCGATCCTGGCTGGCGGCGTGATCGGCATCGCGGCGATCTATAGCGACGGCCTGGTCAACCTGCAAGGCATGACCCTGACGGCAGCAATGATCACTATGTCGGTATTCGGTGCCATCGTGATGTACATCATCAGTATGCTGAGCCTGTTCAAACTGCGTAAAACCGAGCCGAACCTTGAACGCACCTTCCGCGCGCCGGGCTACCCGATCGTGCCTGGGATTGCGCTGTTTCTGGCGGTGGTGTGCCTGGTGGCGATGGCCTGGTTCAACACGCTGATCGGGTGTGTGTTCCTCGGGTTCATGGCTGCCGGTTACTTGTATTTCCAATTGACCGCCAAGCAGCGCTTCGATGCGCCGGCGGACGCGATGCTCGAAGGCGTCTGAGTTGCACCGGCGCCGAGCTGATTCCCGGCGCCTGCCTTATTGAAGTGCACGCAGTTCTCAATGTGGGAGCAAGCCCGCTCCCACAGGGGTTCGGTGGTGTATTTGAGTCATTTATTGAACCAGGAGGACCCCGTCCCATGGCCGCATTTGCCCATTCCGTCGGCGCCCAGACCTATCGTTTCGAGAGTCTCAAGGACGTCATGGCCAAGGCCAGTCCAGCGCGCTCCGGGGATTTTCTGGCCGGCGTCGCCGCCCTCAACGATGGCGAACGCGTGGCCGCGCAGATGGCCCTCGCTGACATCCCGCTCAGCCACTTCCTGCAAGAAGTACTCATTCCCTACGAGGCCGATGAAGTCACCCGACTGATCATCGACACTCACGACAAACAAGCATTCGCCGCCGTCAGCCACCTCACTGTTGGCGGTTTTCGCGACTGGCTGCTCAGTGATGCCGCCGACGAACAGAGCCTGCGCGCCCTCGCGCCAGGCCTGACCCCGGAAATGGCCGCCGCCGTGTCGAAGATCATGCGCGTGCAGGATCTGGTGCTGGTGGCGCAAAAAATCCGTGTTGTTACAAAATTCCGCGGCACGATGGGCCTGCGCGGTCGCCTATCCACCCGCCTGCAACCCAACCACCCGACCGACGAACCGGCCGGTATCGCCGCGAGCATTCTCGACGGCCTGCTGTACGGTAACGGGGACGCGATGATCGGCATCAACCCGGCCACCGATAGCATCTCCTCGATCTGCGCAATTCTGGAAATGCTCGACGCGATCATTCAGCGCTACGAGATTCCGACCCAGGCCTGCGTACTGACGCATGTCACCACGTCCATTGAGGCAATAAATCGCGGTGTTCCGCTGGATCTGGTGTTCCAGTCGATCGCCGGCACCGAGGCGGCCAACGCCAGTTTCGGTATCAATCTGAATGTACTGCAAGAAGGCTATGACGCCGGTTTGAGCCTGAATCGCGGCACCCTGGGCCAGAATCTGATGTATTTCGAGACCGGCCAAGGCAGCGCCCTGTCAGCCAACGCCCACCACGGCATCGATCAACAGACCTGCGAAACCCGCGCCTACGCCGTTGCGCGACATTTCAAACCGTTCCTGGTGAACACCGTCGTAGGATTCATTGGCCCGGAATACCTCTACAACGGTAAACAGATCATTCGCGCCGGCCTCGAAGACCACTTCTGCGGCAAGCTCCTGGGCGTGCCCATGGGTTGCGACATCTGTTACACCAACCACGCCGAAGCCGACCAGGACGACATGGACACCCTGCTGACCCTGCTGGGCGTGGCCGGGATCAACTTCATCATGGGCATCCCCGGCTCCGACGACATCATGCTTAACTACCAGACCACTTCGTTCCACGACGCCCTTTACGCCCGCCAGACGCTGGGCCTGAAACCGGCGCCGGAGTTCGAACAGTGGTTGGCCAAAATGGGCATCTTCACCCAGGCAGACGGCAAGATTCACTTCGGCGACAGCCTGCCGCCGGCCTTCCGCCAAGCGATGGCGCAACTGGGATGAGTGTTGAAATGGATAAACCACCCGCTGATCCACAGAACCCGTTGCTGGAACTGCGTCGCCTGACGCCGGCACGGATCGCCTTGGGAAGAACCGGCACCAGCATGCCAACCAGCGCGCAGCTGGATTTCCAGTACGCCCACGCTCAGGCGCGGGATGCGGTGCACTTGCCGTTCGACCACGCGGGGCTCAGCTCACAACTGGCTGAACGCGGGCGTGCCAGTTTGCTGCTGCACAGCGCCGCTACGGACCGGAACAGTTATTTGCAACGCCCCGATTTGGGGCGAAAGCTGAGTGATGAATCGGCGCAGGCACTGCGCGATTACGCATTGGCCAATCCCGGCGGGGTCGATCTGGCCATTGTCGTTGCCGATGGGTTGTCGGCGTTGGCCGTTCATCGCCATACCCTGCCGTTTCTGGAACGGATGGAAGAGCAGATTGTGAATGACGGCTGGTCCGTCTCACCGGTCATTCTGGTGGAACAGGGGCGGGTCGCCGTAGCCGATGAGATCGGCGAGCTGCTGGGTGCGAAAATGGTGGTAATCCTGATCGGCGAACGCCCTGGCCTCAGTTCCCCGGACAGCCTGGGGCTGTATTTCACCTACAATCCAAAGGTCGGGCTGACGGATGCCTACCGCAACTGCATCTCCAACGTCCGACTCGAAGGCCTGAGTTACGGCATGGCGGCACACCGTTTGCTGTATTTGATGCGCGAAGCCTGCCGACGGCAGTTGTCAGGGGTCAATCTGAAGGACGAAGCCCAAGTTCTGACACTGGAGTCGGACGCAGGAGCGGACATGAAAGGTAATTTCCTACTGAGTCTGCCGGATGCCTGAACCGTTTCCGCATTGCGTTTCTGATTCAGTTTCAGGCAGGATCGAAACACGGCTGCTCGAGTGAGAACCGTTCGCCGTCACAGTACGTGAAGACAGCCACTTGAAGACGAGACCTACCATGCGGATTATTCAAGCGACCCTCGAACACCTGGACCTATTGACCCCGTTGTTCGTCAAATATCGCGAGTTTTATGGCTCCCTGGCTTATCCGGACTCGTCCCGGGCGTTCCTTGAAAAGCGCCTGCGTCGCAAGGAGTCGGTGATCTACCTGGCCCTGGCCGATGACGACAGCAACAAACTGATGGGTTTCTGTCAGTTGTATCCGAGCTTTTCGTCCCTTTCGCTGAAGCGCGTGTGGATCCTCAACGACATCTATGTCGCCGAAGAGGCCCGCCGCCAATTGGTGGCCGACAACCTCATCCGCACCGCGAAGAAAATGGCCAAGGAAACCAACGCTGTACGCATGCGCGTTTCCACCAGCAGCAATAACGAAGTCGCACGGAAAACCTACGAATCCATCGGATTCAAGGAAGACACCGAGTTCAAGAACTACGTGTTGCCCATCAGCGACGAGCTGTAAGCCGAAAAAATCGCAGCCCTTGCGGGTACAGCCAGAGGCTGCGATCTTCTCTCACTGCGCTCCGAAATCCCCCGCTACAAACTCAACGCGATTTTCACCTCTTAGCCCGTATAATGCCGACCTTCCCGGCTTGTAAGAAAAACTACACCCGTCTGTAGCCTTTCGCGAAGTCATCCGCACAGGCCTGCCGAGTCGGGCCGTCACTTCAGGTGCTTTCCATGGATTTCAACCCGCTCGACCTTATTCTGCATCTCGATGTTTACCTCGATTTGCTGGTAACCAACTACGGGCCATGGATTTACGCCATTCTGTTCCTGGTGATCTTCTGCGAAACCGGCCTGGTGGTGATGCCATTCCTGCCGGGCGACTCCCTGCTGTTCATCGCGGGAGCAGTAGCAGCCGGCGGCGGCATGGACCCGGTGCTGCTGGGCGGCCTGCTGATGCTGGCGGCGATCCTTGGCGACAGCACCAACTATGTGATCGGACGAACGGCGGGTGAGCGTTTGTTCAGCAACCCGAACTCGAAAATCTTCCGCCGCGACTACCTGCAGCAAACTCACGACTTCTATGACAAGCACGGTGGCAAAACGGTGACGTTGGCGCGTTTCATGCCGATCATTCGTACCTTTGCACCATTTGTCGCCGGCGTGGCCAAAATGCCCTACCCGCGTTTCTTCGCCTTCAGTGTTTTGGGCACGATCCTCTGGGTGGGTGGCCTGGTGACCCTCGGTTACTTCTTCGGCAATGTACCGTTCATCAAAAAGAACCTGTCACTGCTGGTAGTGGGCATCATCCTGCTGTCGCTGTTACCGATGATCATCAGCATCATCCGCAGCCGCTTCGGCAACGCCGCGTCCAAAGCCCAATCGCGCTGATTCACCGTGTGGTCCCTTAGCGCCTGGCGTCGCCGGCGCATCTTGGCCAAACACCCGATTGCCGACGACATGTGGCAGCGGGTGCGCCATCACTTGAGTTTTCTCGATGGCCTCAGCGCCGCTGAAGACCGGTGGCTGCGCGAAGCCAGCGTGCTGTTCCTCCAGGACAAACACCTGACCGCCCTGCCCGGCGTCGAACTCCACCAGGAGCAGCGACTGCTGCTTGCCGCCCAAGCGCAACTGCCACTGCTGCACCTGGGCGATCTGAACTGGTATCAGGGTTTCCACGAAATCGTCCTCTACCCCGACGACTTTCTCAGCCCCCAGCGCCATCGCGATGCCAGCGGCGTCGAGCACGAATGGGACGGCGAACACAGCGGCGAAGCCTGGCAGCAAGGCCCGATCATCCTCGCGTGGCCCGGCGTGATGGCCAGTGGTGGCTGGGAAGGCTACAACCTGGTGATCCACGAACTCGCGCATAAACTCGACATGCTCAACGGCGACGCCAACGGCCTGCCACCGCTGCACACCGACATGCGGGTCAGCGACTGGGCCAAGGTCATGCAAGAAGCCTACGACGAGCTTGATCGGCAACTGGACCGCAACCCGGATGCAGAAACCGCCATCGACCCGTACGCTGCGGAAAACCCGGCCGAATTCTTCGCGGTCACCAGCGAATACTTCTTTAGCGCCCCGGATTTGCTGCACGAGGCGTATCCTCTGGTGTATGAGCAGCTGAAGCTGTTTTATCGTCAGGACCCGCTGGCCCGGCTGCGGCAACTTCTGGCCGAAGACCCGGTCTATCAGGCACGCGACTAAGGTCTCTACGACCTCTGGTACATAGCAACGGCGGCGGAATATGCCTATAATCGCCGCCACTTTTTGGTCAATCCGGCCAAGTGATTTTGGTCAACTAACGGGGGCACCGCCCAATGAGCTACAGCAAGATTCCGGCTGGCAAAGACCTGCCGAACGACATCTACGTCGCGATCGAGATTCCGGCCAACCACGCGCCGATCAAATACGAAATCGACAAAGACAGCGATTGCCTGTTCGTTGACCGTTTCATGGCCACCCCGATGTTCTACCCGGCCAACTACGGTTTCATCCCGAACACCCTGGCTGACGACGGTGACCCCCTCGACGTGCTGGTCGTGACCCCTTACCCGGTTGCTCCAGGTTCGGTCATCCGCGCCCGTCCGGTCGGCATCCTGCACATGACCGACGACGGCGGCGGCGATGCCAAAGTCATCGCAGTCCCACACGACAAGCTGTCCCAGCTGTACGTCGACGTGAAGGAATACACCGATCTGCCACCTCTGCTGCTGGAACAGATCAAGCACTTCTTCGAGAACTACAAAGACCTCGAAAAAGGCAAATGGGTGAAGATCGAAGGTTGGGGCGACGCAGAAGCCGCTCGCACCGAGATCATGAAGTCGGTTGCGGCCTATAAAGGCTGATAGCCGTCTCTCACGAACGGCTATAACGAAGAACCCCGGTTGATCCGGGGTTTTTTGTGGGCGTTTGAATATCACATTCAACAGCACATTTAACGGGCGGGCAAACCGGTTTTTTCTTGTTTAATTTTTACAAAAGACGTCTTACATCAGGACTTAAATTTCACGCCAGATTTGAACGGTTTGTTGAATCAAAGCCTTATGCCGCAAGGCTAGACTCGTGTTTATGAAAAAGAACAAAACCTGCGGCCCACGATTCAGAATGCTCCTGAAAGAGCTACAAATCACGACGACGAGATTTGCCGAATTCCTGGGTATTTCCGACCCTCAAACGGTCCATAACTGGTATACCCGCGGAGTGCCTGACTACCGCATGGAAGATGTCGCCAGAAGACTGTCCGTGAACACTGAATGGCTGAAAACCGGCGAAGGACCGCAAGACGCCAGGGAATTGCATCTGGTCGACGCATCCGGCAATACCTTCGACGCCCAGTCAATCCGGGGCACCTACCGGGTCATCGACCCAGTCGATATCGAACTACCCTTTTACAAAGAAGCGGCCACTGCCCCCGGCTCCGACAAAAACCATGTGATCAAAGACCCCAGCGAATCGATCCGCCTGCCGCGCAACGATCTTGACTCCCTGGAAATCAACCACGCCGATGCCATCTGCGCTCGCATGGTTGGCAACAGCATGGCCGAAAAAATTGAGGATGGCTCCATCGTCGCCATCGACCGCGGGCTCACGCAAATTGTCGACGGAGAGATTTACGCCATCGAGCACGACGGCATGTTGCGCATCAAATACCTGAGCCGGGTACCCGGCAACGCGATACGCATGCGCAGCCACAACAGCTCCGAATACCCGGATGAAGTCTTCAGACCTCCGCAAATCGAAGAACAAAACATAAGGGTTCTGGGATGGGTGTTCTGGTGGTCGACCCTGAATAAACGCAGGCCACCCGTACCTTTTCTGTAAACACATGACTTTGTAGCCGCAGGCTCCGTCAGACTGCTACAAGTCACGGGATAGCTCTACCCCGCACACCACGCTGGGAATTTCCCAAAAAAATCAGTATGCTGCGCCCCACATTTGCGCATCGACCCGCCTCGCGGCTCAGATCGCACCGACAAGGCAGATGACTTTCTCGCCAAGTCCCACAGCCGGACGCAAGATCCGGGTGTACGTTTTGAAGGCTGGCGCGGTTTACCAAAAATGAACCAAGCCAGTCCCCGAGAAGCCGGCCACAAGCCGGCTTTTTAATGCCTGAAAGAAAACCTTCCCCCTAAAAACCAGCAACTCAGATTGTATATCTCAATC
Source organism: Pseudomonas sp. BT76 TE3572 (assembly GCF_050435365.1). NCBI lineage: Bacteria > Pseudomonadati > Pseudomonadota > Gammaproteobacteria > Pseudomonadales > Pseudomonadaceae > Pseudomonas > Pseudomonas sp. BT76 TE3572. Next base: position 5,296,486 of record NZ_JBNDKE010000001.1, on the reverse strand, counting down.
GAATTGCAGGCGCCGTCACTTAAATGGTGCTTCATAACTCACCCGCCCGCCGAACAGACGCTAAAAAATGGCGATGAAGCGACTGGAAAGGCATGTGTACGCCTGATGTCGGAAAATATTGCGCAGGGATGTTTTGCAGTACAAAACCCTCCGCCCACACCCAAATTGGCCCATCACCGAACGATACACGGCGCGTTGCGCTTTCTCGGTGCCTCACCGATGAAGGCTATCTGAATGGCCGTTAATTTATACTCACCCGCCAATCAGCACAAAACCGTAGCCATCACAGGGAAGCGTCCATGTCCGTTCCAACTTACGATCAGTTCATCGAGCCCATCCTGCGGTTTCTCGCCACGAAAACCGATGGAGCACCCGCTCGGGATGCCTATGAAGCTGCAGCAAAAATGTTGCAACTGACTTTAGAGCAGCGTGAAGAACTGATCGCCAGTGGGCAGACGACCTATAAGAACAGAGCGGGCTGGGCACACGATCGGCTCAAGCGTGCCGGCCTTTCCAGCAGTGCCAAACGCGGGTATTGGAAATTGACTGATGCCGGTGTGGCCTACGCCAAGGAACATCCAGCCCCCATGCCAGCCGATGAAGTGGAGCATTTAGCCATTGGCTATATGAATGTGAAGCTGAAGGTTGCACCTGACGCAGCACCGCTTGACGACGAAATACCTGTTGAACCTGACGTCACCTCCGCTACCGCTAGCCCGGATGACCGGCTCGAGCAAGCCCTCCAGGAATTGCGCGACGCTACAGCGGCTGACCTTTTGGATAACTTGTTACAGGTCAGCCCCAACCGCTTCGAAGTGATCGTACTGGATGTGCTTCATCGCCTGGGATATGGCGCTAGCCGCAATGACCTGCAGCGTGTCGGTGGGTCTGGGGATGCCGGCATTGATGGCATCATTTCGCTCGATAAGCTGGGGCTTGAGAAGGTTTACGTCCAAGCCAAGCGCTGGCAGAACACGGTAGGCCGTCCTGAGCTGCAGGCTTTCTACGGCGCACTCGCCGGGCAAAAGGCTAAGCGCGGGGTGTTCATCACAACCTCTGGTTTCACGGCACACGCTGTCGACTTTGCCAAATCGGTGGACGGGATTGTGTTAGTGGATGGCACGCGACTGGTGCATCTGATGATGGATCATGAGGTGGGCGTTACATCGCGACTGTTGCGGTTGCCGGCGCTGGATCGTGATTATTTTGATGAGGAGTGAATAGCACCTATTGCCGACATGGCCCATTTTTCCGTGGGATGGTATTTCCAATGATCAGATTTACCCAAGGCAACCTTTTGGAAGCCAAAACCGAAGCCCTCGTCAACACGGTGAATACCGTGGGCGTGATGGGCAAAGGTATCGCGCTGATGTTCAAAGAGCGCTTCGTGGAGAACTACCGTCTGTATTCGGTGGCCTGCAAGGCCGGCGAGGTTGAGACAGGTAGGGTTCACGTAACCGCAGTCAATGAACTGGAAGGCCCACGCTGGATCGTTAATTTTCCTACCAAACGTCACTGGCAATCGCCGTCGCAGATGGCATGGATAACAGAAGGCTTACACGATCTACGTCGGTTTTTGATTGAAAACCATGTGAAGTCCGTGGCGGTTCCACCGCTAGGTGCTGGTAACGGTGGCTTGAAGTGGCCAGAGGTTCGCGAACAGATTGTTGATGTATTGAGTGATCTGGATGTCGATGTGTTGGTGTTCGAACCTACCAATCAGTATTTGAATGTCGCTAAACGTAGTGGCGTGGAGAAACTTACACCTGCTCGCGCACTCATCGCAGAACTGGTTCGGCGCTACTGGGTTCTAGGTATGGAATGCAGCCAGCTTGAGATTCAGAAACTGGCCTGGTTCCTGGAGCGCTCTATTGAAAAGCAGCCGAACACCGAAAATCCGCTGAACCTGAAGTTTGTTGCTCATAAATATGGGCCGCATGCCGATCGGTTGGAGCTTCTGCTAAATAACCTGGATGGCAGCTACCTGCATTGCGACAAGCGAATCAGTGATGCAGGTATCAGCGATGTGATTTGGTTTGACCAGGCGCGCAAAGCCTATCTGCAGACCTATTTGAAGACGGAGACCAAGGAGTATTCCGAAGCCTTGGAGCGCACTGCCGAGTTGATTGACGGCTTTGAGTCGCCCTTCGGCATGGAATTGTTGGCGACGGTCGATTGGTTGTTGAACCAAGAGGCGGTATCCCCAACTATTCCTGCAGTGCGCGAAGCATTAAAGCATTGGGGTGGAGGATCTGATGCTGCCGCTCGCAAGAATCGGCTTTTCGACGACTCGGCGCTTGATATCGCACTCAAGCGTCTGACATCCAGTAGCTTCAGGCCTTGACCCTCTTTCAACCAATCAAACTGACCAAACAGCCTCTTCGGGACGATTAACCACCCTGGCACTACTTAAACAACTCCGATCGTTTAACGACGTAACCTACAGGCTTCTTTTGTTTCTCGATAACCCCCTCATCAACGAGGCGCTGAAGCCATACTTTCGCTTGCCCACTTGTGACATTTAAAGCAGCGGCAATATCGGCATCCTTTGTCGGGGCTTTCAGCAGCTTTTTAATCAGTTCCCTTACTGTCGCAAATAGTAAATCAGCATGACTCACTTCTCCCCCGACGACGGGGACGACTACGTCAGAAAAAAATTTCAATGTCGATTCAACAGCATATCTGTCCGCACTAGTATTCATAGGTACTAGATGTTCACGAGAATCTTCCAGCGACGATCGTGACTCCTTCATTAGCTCACGTACCAACGAGCCATCTATTTCATCAGAGGACGATAATGAGAGCTCGGGTTGCAGGGGCGTTTCAGCGCTAGAAGCCTCGATCGCGAATATTTGGTTAAATGTTTCGACATTCTGAGGGTTCGGCCAAAGAATCGCTCCCCTATCACTTAAAGCATCAAGGCCAACAGATGGCGCACCCGTTGATCGGACAAATACAGGCACATACTGGAGCTTATCCAACTGCTCGACGGCACCAGCCCATGTCCCACCTTTGTTCAGGTCGGTGTTAACGACCAAGGACGCATCGGCCAACGCATAAATGAGTTTATTACGCTGCATAGCATGACCAACGTTGAACCCGGCATTAGGATCATAAGCAGAAACAAGAACTAAGTTTCCATCACGCAAGGAGTTCCTCTCCTCACGATTCATGGCAGTTCGTTCTAGGTTTTCCGCGAGAACACCAATAACCTTGCCCCCCGACTGCAACGCACCCCGCATTGCAGCCAGATCTGCCCCCTTGGCCCCTCCCGATATAAGCGTTCTGTTGGCACAAGCAGCCAGCCCACCGATGGACATGGTGTAGTCGACCAACGCATCGTCGATTTTCCTCGAACCGACAACAGCGAGCCCACCAGTTTCAAGTAGGGAAATATCCCCACACCCGTAGAGTACCGCTGGCGCATCAGCACGAAGGCGAGCTTTAAGGCGCCGTGGATATTCAGCGTCAGCACGACTGACGACCCAAATAGCGCGCGCTTGCCATCGCTCGACTACCTGGCTCAACAAGAAGCCCCGCCCCAGCAACCGTTGTAGCCGACTTTCATCAGCTACTGGCCGACATAATCGTAGTATCTCAGCGGATTCCGGGGTAAGAAGATCGGCAGGTTGTTTCTGGATCTGATGTAAATGACTGGCTAAACGCTTGTATTCGGCAGGCGATAGTAGGTCTGGTGATTGCACGCCACGACCAACAATTAACGGTGCTGTGAGCAGCAGTATCGCCTGCGTATTGGGTGAAAGAGGTGACATCATTCATCGTGGCCAGTTAGTGAAAGGGCCATAGGCCAAACTTCATCGCAACCGGCTTCTCGTAACAGCCAAGCTGCGACTGTTAGAGTCCATCGAGAATTAACGATGTCGTCAACCAAGAGCACCGGTCCCGCGTGAATTATCTGATCAATTTTAAGCGACCCATCAATGTTCCGGGCCTGCTGAGTAGCATTTGCCATAGTTTTTTGCTCTGGCCTGTCCTCCGTCTTCGCAAGGACATTGTAAAAAGGTAGGCCTAACGCACTGGCTAGTCTTTTTGCAAAATTGGGTACGATCTCTGGATGCTTCAGAGACGGAATCGCAGCAACCCATTCTGGAGCTGGATTTGGCCCCCAGTTTTTAATCATTTCGACACATGCCTGAACAAGCTCATCGGAAAAATAGCCGTCGAGATATCTATTATCTCGCACAATGCTGCCCCAACCGGCGTCTCCCCATACACAAAGAGCCTTACCGGGCTGGGCTTGACGATTAGCCGGAATCAGCCCCCTTACGCCATACAGCGGCATCCCACCATCAGGCCACTTTTTGCGAGGCTCGATGGGAAGACTCGTACGCCGCAGGAAAGCGACCGCAGCTTTGACTAGGGCAGGATTCACGGCACTAGGCAATGGAAGCAAAGCTGGCTTGTTGACCGTACCAGGGACTCCGTCCAGTGCATTAATCAAAAACGCCATATGTTGGCCGAATGGTAACCCGACATAGTCCCTCATCTGTTGGTGTTCGCCCTGTCGTAGCGAGGTAAGCCGCTCTGCACGATCCCAAAAGCTTTGATTCAGGTTTGCGGCGGTAAGTTGCCACTTAGCACCTTGTTTAGCGATAGGCGCTGGCGCCTCCAGTGAAAGCAAAGCCACCGTTTTTTCGACCCGCCCCTTACTCAGATTGACTTTGCTGAGCAACTCCGGAACAGACAGGCCATCAGGTGCATCTTCAAGCGCACCTAGAACCTCCGCGACCTCCTCTTGCGTCGGGAAAGCGCTACGGATAAACCAATCGGTGATTTCAGTCTCCTCCTCACCGCTGAGTAACACACCGTAGGCGGCATCCAACGCACGCCCCGCACGACCAACTTGCTGATAGTAAGCGACGACGGAACCTGGCATCTGGTAATGGATCACGAACGCCAGATCGGGCTTGTCGTAACCCATGCCCAACGCCTGCGTAGCGACAAGAGCCTTAACCTCGTTGTTCGACAGGGCTAGCTCAAATTCCTCACGACGATCGCCAGTCTGCCCAGTATAGGCTTCGACGTTAAAGCCTTGAGATTTCAACCATCCCGCAACCTGAAGGGCATCTCGCACGGTCAATGTGTAAATGATGCCGTGCCCATCCAACGCGGCCAACCGTTCAGCAAGCCATGCAAGACGCTCTTCTTGGCGAGGAAGGCGGATGGTTTGCAACGAAAGCGATGCACGATTGAGATCTCCACAGACAACCTCAATGTTGGGACCAAGCACTGCCTTCAAGTCTTCCATAACCCGATTGTTCGCCGTAGCGGTGGTAGCAAGCAAACGAAGGTTGGGAGGCATAATTTTGACCATCCGCTCCAGCAATCGATAGTGTGGGCGGAAGTCGTGCCCCCAATCTGAGATGCAATGCGCCTCATCGATAACTAGCAGGGAGATTTGTGCAGCGATCAGCGCCAAAACCTCGGTACGAAAACGTTCATTAGCGAGGCGTTCGGGCGATATCAGTAGGATATCAATGCCACCAGCAACAAGCTGGCGTTCAATCGCAGCCCAATCCTCCCTGTTGTCTGAGTTGATCGTGGCCGCACGGACGCCCATTCGCTCTGCCGCTACAACCTGATTTCGCATCAACGCCAGCAATGGCGAAATCAATAACGCAGGTCCAACACCAGCCTCCCTAAGCAGCTTCGTAGCAATGAAATATACGAAACTTTTCCCCCAACCGGTTTTCTGAACGACTAATAAACGTTCCTTGCCCTCTACGATATGGCGTATTGCCTCTTCTTGGCCATCCCGAAAAGTAGCATCGGGTCGCCCTGAGCCTAAACGCAGAAGTTCCAAAGCACGCGCAGCGTTATATTCCATGGTATTGCTCTCCATTTATCGTCGCTTGTGTAATTGCTGATCAACTGAGTAAGGTTCGAGTCATCCACGACAACCTCCTAATTGCTCCTCTCGGTTCGTTAGCTCGCAACGATCGGATAGCAGAAGCCCCTCAATGCTGCACATACCCTACCAGAGCAGATCGGACGTTGTAGGCTACTTTGAGCCGGTTTTATTCGAGAAGTACCTCCACCGCGAAATTCGCACCAACCTTATGGTAGAAGGTGGATGGCTTCAGCCCCTCTAAGATCCTATCCGTTGAAAAAATTTCGCAGCAGGTGATGAAGGAAAAATTGTAAATAAAAGCGACGTAACAATTGAACAGTCATGACAATACTATTTATTTTCAATAAGTTATTTAAAAAAAATCTGGCGACAAGCAAGCGTTTTATCACCTGACAGTAAGTCATTATCGGAGGTAGTTCATCATCGCCCCCACGAAATCCCCAGCCGAAGAAGGCTCAAGACAATGCTCACCTGTGGAGCAAAAGATATTAATCAAAGAGGATGACGCGCTTGTATTGGTGGTTACGGAAAGGCTTGAAGCCCCACAGCGAGTAAAAGTAAGTCTGAATGATCTCGATTTTTTAGCCTCGGTTTCAGAACAACCTGAATATTCCAAATATCGGTCAGCGGCCTGCTGACCAATTCCGTCTGTTTTCATTCAGGCAATTGGGCAGCAAGCCGCTGCCCAATTTAACTTGCCACAGCACCACTGCGACGTTCCTCTTTCACGGATAACTAAACCCCTTAACCAACGTCAACTCCCCCACCGCCCGCATCGGCACCAGGAACGTCTCCATTTTCTCGTTCGGCGTCCCTTCCTCCGTAATCACCGTCACCTGCGCCGTGGTCAGCGGCTGAACCGCCTCCTCCTGCCCCTCATCATCACTGCGATACCCGCCTCCGAAGTAATTCACATACACCAAATACTGCCCCTTGATCGGCGCCGGCATGGCGAAGATTTCCGGGCCGTAGCCGGTCGTCACGTCGACATCGAGCGCAGCACCATTGGGAGCAACGCGGTCGCCGTACCAGATGTGGGCGCCGTCGGGGGTGATGAGGTGCAAATCCAGATCCGTACCATCGCTGTCCCAGGCCAATAACACCCGCAACTTGGCTGGAGTGGCGCCGCCACTGGCATTCAGGAACTGCGTGCGATGCCGTTGCTGGCCATCGGGGCTGCGGACTTCGACGCTGTTGCTGCCATTGGGGAATGAGAACGGGCGATCAAAGCGGCCAGCGGGGTCAATCTTCAGTGGCATGCTGACGCCGTTGACGATCAACCGGCCCGGCTCACCGGACTTGGGCGTCGCGTTGATTTGCCCGGTGATGCGTGCAGTGTTGGCCTGGCCCACCGGGGTGTTCACCGAGGAGGCCGGGTAGTTGACGATCTGGCGAAAGTTTTCGCCTTCGCCTTCAGGCGCGCCAGTGCGCCAGCCGCCAACGGGTGTATCGAGTTTGGCAGCGCTTTCAGCAGCGAATGTCGTCGGCCATGCGCAAAAGGAGCAAAGGAACAGGAGGACCTGTGGATAACGGAGTTTCATGGCCTATTCCAGCAAGAGGTGGCGGGCGAGCCCTTCGATGTAGGTTTCATCCTGGCCGTTGGGGTGTGCTTCGAAGGCCAGGTGCAGGTATTCGTGGGTCAGGTCGAGGCGGTCTTGCAGCGACAGCACGCCGCGCACGTAGATGCGTTGACGTTCGCGGTCGACGTAGGGGCGGCCGAAGGCCAGGCGGCAGACGGCGAAGGTGCTGACTTCGTTGTAGCCAACCTCGTTTTCCAACCGCGGACGCCAGCCGCGTCGTTGGTTCAGCAGCCAGTCTTGCGCGGCGGGGAGTGCTTCGCAGGAGGCGACGGGGTTGTCCCAGCGGCTGAGGCTGGCGCGTGGGTAGGCGTGGAGCAGGATGGCGTCGTAGCGTTGACCGGCATTGGCTTGCTCAACGGCTTGCTGCCAGGAAAGTTTGTCCGGGCCGGGTTGGTCGGAGTGGTAGGTGACGGTGCTACCGGCGAGGACCAGGTCGCTGGTCCACGCTGCGATGTTGCGTGATTCAGCGGTGGCAGGGCGTGGGGCGACGCGTTGCCGGCTGCTGCTGTCGTCGATGCTCAGGCAGTCGCCGTTGCGGGTGGCGTTTTGCAGCAGGTACGTGCGGATGGCGATGGCCAGGGCTTTGGCGGCTTCGGCGGGTTCGGGTTTGGCTTCGCGCTGGAGGACTCGGGCGACGTATTCTTCGCGGTCCAGACGGGCGATCAGTTTGTCTTTCACCAAAAACAGTTCGCCGTCGCTGTGGATATCGAGTTGGTTGCCGTTGGTGAATTCGACGCGATAGTCTCCCAGCATGGGCCCGGACTCAACGACACGATCCCCCGCCAGAACGCGCCCGATGGGATAGCGTGAAAACAGCCCCACCTCGACACAGCGTCCCGCATCCAAAGGCCAATCTACCGGCAACACCGAAGCCAATGCCTCACCATAATTGCGCAAAACCATCTGACTGGTCCCACGCCCACCCGCCCAAACCGGCGAGCCATCCACCGTCCACCCCGCAAAACCACCCTGGCGCGACGCAGGGTCCTGATCCCCCAACCAGCTCCAGGTTTTCACCCGCAACCGGCCACCGAGTTCGCCCACGACATTGCCGTCAGCCGCATTCAACACCACATCCAGCAACACTCGCCGCGCTTGATCCTGCGCCGGCATTACGGCCAGCATTCGCAGCAACTCAGTGACTGAAACGCGCGTGGAAGGCTGCAACGAAGCCAAATCCAGCAACCACTCCGGTGCCTGCCGCGCCTGCCAATACGTGCGCCAGTCAGCGCCAGCAATGCCCAGCCGCTGTGGTTCAAAATACAAACCGCACGACTTCACCAAGGCCTGATCGCGCTCAATCTTGCCGCCCGCCGTGCAGCAGTAAACTTCCTCTTTCGACTGCCCGCGACATTCGTAAGGCGATTCATGTGCGTTGGTATCCACCAGCCAGCCGTAGACAAACAACTTCCACACACTGCCCAGCGAAGTCTGCACATCAGCAGGCAACGGCTCGCGCGCGACCACCTGAGTCCGGCTCAACGACAGCAACTCACCTTTAAAAGCCAGCCGCAGCGGCTCCTCCTGCGCTGTCGCCAGCGCAGGGATCAAGCACAGCAGCCACCAGACCAAAGGTCGGGTCATCTCAGTTGACCGTGACCTGGCCGAGGGCCGGTTTCTGTTCCTGAGCCTGATGCTGCGGCGCGTAAACCTGAGTGAAACGCACCGGCGGCAGGTTGAACTGACCTTTCTGCGAGAAACGCACCAGATGACGCAGTCGCAATTCGCCGCTCAAGGCATCGACTGGAATCGCGTAAGCCATTTGCCCCGGCTCGAAACGCGCCTTCTCCAACGCGGACGGTTCGGTGCCGGCCTTGCCCATGAGCTTGATGCCCCACGTGGTGCGCTCGACATCGGCACCCGGTGGCAGCGGCACTTCGAGCATGCCGTAGCGCAGCGGTTTGGCGGCTTTGCTGGTGATGATCACTTCGTCCAGATACAGGCTGTCGCTGGACAGCGGCTTGGTACCGACCGCTTCCAGTTTGAAGGTGAAGGCTTCGTCGCCCGGCACCAGACGCGACAGGCGACGGGTGATGGTCACGGCCATCGGATCAACCAGCGGTTGTTTGGTCTGGAAGCTCAAAGCTGCTCGCAACGGACGCTCTTGCGCACCGGTCAGCGACAGTACTGCGGGCACAGGCGCAGCCCCCTGCCACGTCCAATAAGTCTCCCCGGTATTACCGTATTTTTTCTTCCAGCCTTCACCCGGTGCCAGTGCGATGGTGGGCGATGCCTGCTCGATGCTGCGCTGCAACCAGGTCAATGCCAACGCACGTTCCAGGGTCGATTGCTGTGGCAACAGTCGTTGCAACAACGCTTGCGCGTGAGCCTGATCGAAGGCTTGCAACGACAGGTTTAACGCTTCGGCAAACGGCTGCGAACTGACCGCCAATCGTTGTTGCGCGTCTGGCAATTGACGATTGAATGCGTCTGGCAGATTCACCTTCGATTGCTTCGCCAACGAGGCCGTCAGCGCACGAGCGGCTGCCAGACCCAGCGCCGAATCCGGATCGCTCATGACGATGCTGTCTTCGCCATCGTCCATCAGGCTCGCCGCATTGCCCTCGCCCGCTTTCGACAGGTCATCCATCAAACCGCTGAGCAAGGTGTTCACCGGCAATTGCATCTGTTTGGCGAACGACAGAATCAGCGCTCTCTGCAACAGCGGCGTGTTTTTGGCCTGCTTCGAATAGACTTCCAGCACTCGCTGCCAATGCTCCGGCGGCAGGCTTAGTTCCAACACTTTGCTGGCGTGCCAGTCGGCGTAATACGCGTAAGCGGTGAGGAACGCATCCGGTTCACCGTCCATGCCCCACCAGGTGAAGCTTGCCGAAGGCCCGGCCATTTGCACCAGCCGCAGGCGGCTGTTCTGCATGATCAGGCGCAAGCGATCTCGGATCTGCGGGTTCGACGATAAGGTCGGATACGCAATGCTCAGCGGCAGCAAACGACTGGCCGTTTGTTCGACGCCGCCGTACGGATAGCTCAACAGATCGTCGAGTGCCGAGCGGAACAGCGCTTGTGGACTGTCATCCAGACGCAGGCGAATATCCGTCGCGTCCGCTGGCAAGGTCAGCGGCGTATCACCGCTGGCCACGTCCAGGCTTTGGCTCTGGGTCACCTGCCAGCCTTCGCCGGTCGCGGTCAGTCGCACAGCCAAGGCATCAGCCGTTTTACCGTCCTGCACCAGCTCAGCCGTCCACTCGCCACTGGCCAACGCAAACGCCGGCAGCGCGATGTAGTTGATGCCGTTATTCAGCGTCACGGGGACGCGTTGTTCGGTACCGCCGAAATGAATCACCAACTCAGCCTTGGCCGGTTTTTCCGCTTGGCTGAAAGCAAACACACCGAGATCCGGTTTGTCGCCGTTGCGGAATTTGGTCGGGCCGCTCCACTTCAGGTACAGCGGTTTCTCCGAGCGTACGAATTGCTTCTTCTGCCCGACCTGACCGTCATCGGCGATGGCCCGGGCGGTGATGCGCCAGCGGGTCAGCGAGTCCGGCATCTTGAAGGTGAAACGGGTTTTGCCGTTGGCGTCGGTGATCAATTCCGGTTGCCACGCGGCCGTGTCGACGTCTTCACGACGCGGCCGCTCCAGCACTTTCACGCCCCGCTCGCTACGGTTAGCTTTGCCCGGCGCGCCAGGGCTGCCCGGCAATGCCACGTCGTAGCTGATGAACGACAGACTGGCGCTGGTGCGCACGTTGTTGCGGCGCGGGTGGTAGAAAAACTGGTCGATGGTCGGCGCGACTTCCGGTTGCAGCGCGTAGACCATTTCGTCCACCACGCTGACCGTCAGGTGCGCCGGGACAGGCTTGCCAGCGAACTGCGTGGTCAAGTCCACCGACACCGTATCGCCCGGCTGATACGCCTCTTTATCGGTGGCGATGACCACGTCGATTTGCGGCGCGATCACCTTGATACCGGCGTTCTGGAAGCTGTACTGACCGCCCTTGGTGTAGAGCACCGAGAACGTCAGGTTAGGTGCGAAATTGTCCTTCACCGGAATCCGCGCGCGGTATTGGGTCTCGCTGAGTTTTTCCATCTTCAGCCAGTCGCCGCCCTTGGACAGCAGCGCTGTGGCCTCGACCTTGTCGCGCTCCAGCGACAGCAGCGCATCGCTGATCGGCTCAGGGAACGTGATCAATGCGAGGGCTTCGTCGCCAGACTTGTACTCGGGTTTATCGAGGACAATTTCCACGGTGCCCGGCACGGCTTTGACGCCGTCGCCAGTGACCGAATGACCGGTCGCGCCCACCACGCGGCCATGGTCATCCTTCAACGTCAGGTTGTAAGTACCCGGACGGTCGAAGGCCAAAGTGAAGCCTTTGTCTTTCGCGGCCAGTTTGCCTTCGCCAACCGTCTGATCTTCCAGACGCACCCAGCTGTAGCTGCTCGGCGTAACCGATTTGCTTTGCTCGCTGCCGCCTTCATTCAAATAACTGAATGCAACCTTGTCGCCCACCGCGCTAAAACGCTGCGGCGCGCGCAGGCTGAAACTCGCGGCGCCGCGGTCGATGAGGATTTCCTTGGTGGTCTTGACCCGATACGCCGCGCCGTCGCTGGCGAACACGGTGAGCATGTAGCGGCTCGGCTTCTCGGCGGCCGGCAGATCCAGTGTAGCGTTGCCCTTGGAATCGGTGGTCAGTTCGGTGCTGGTCAACTCCACCGGGAATTGCCCGAGGTATTGCAGTTCATTGTCGACCATCGACAGTTGTTGGGCGCGCAGGCTCAGGCTCAACTTCGCGTTGGCCACCGGTTTGCCGTCCGGGTACAGCAGCACGAGGCTGCCTTTCACCGGTTCGCCGGTGCGGTAATCCTGCTTGGCCAGGTTCAGCGAGATTTCGAAGTGCGGCTTGATGTATTCAGCGACACGGAAGGCGCTGCTGTAGGCCTGATCCTTGTAGCTGAAACGCAGCTCGTAACCGCCCGCAACAGCGTTGTCCGGCAACTGGAAGCGGCCTTGAGTGCCAGCCTTGGAATCGAGTTTCAGCGCCAGCGATTGCAGTGCAGTGCCGGTGGCATCGAGCACGGTCACGTTGACGTCGGCAGCGGTCGGCAAGACCGAGTCACGGGCATTCTTGAACTCTCGACCGACGATTTTCAGCGACACCCAATCCCCCGGCCGATATAGCGGCCGGTCGGTGAAGGCGTAGAGTTTGGTGTCGTAGATTTCGCTGTCGTAATAGAAGTTTTCGGAGACAAACACCCCGCCCTCTTCGTCTTCGCCGATCACGAACGAACGCTCCGGGCTGACGTGTTTCAAGCGCAGCAAGCCATCGGCATCGGTGGCGCCACTGCTCATCACGCCCAGCCCATCGGTCCACAGCACATTCACCTTCGGCACCGAACTGCCTTCGTGTTTGCGCGCGGCCCACACCAGCAATTCATCGCCGGCAATTTTGCTCACGGCCACGGTGTTGGAGACGAAGACCATGGTGGTCGCACGGTACTTGCCGATCAGCGCTTCCACCAGGTACAGGCCCGGCTTCAGGTTGCCCAACGGGATGTACACATTGCCCGGTGCAACGCTGACGAACTCGCTGGAAGAACCGGCGAGGTTGACGCCTTCAGGCGGCTGGATCGGTTTGGCTTGCCACAGCGGATAACGGAATTGGCTGACCACCGGCAAACCCGGAATCAGCGCAAATTGCGGCTGAGCGTCGTAAGGCGTTGGCGCGGCAATGGCGGCGCCCATCTTCAGTTCCGGCACTTCCTCGGTGACTTGTTTACGCGATTCGTAGGAGAACGCCCGCTGCATCACGCGGCGGGATTTGCGGTACCAGTTGTCCCACAGGTACGCGAGGGTGTTCGACAGGCCTTCGCCCTTGAACTGGCCGTCGCTGACCACACGGTGCAGGTTCTTCTGGCGCTTGAGGAAGTCCAGCGGCTTGTCGATGCGGTACACGCGAATGTCGGCGCCGCCGTAAGGCTCCATGCGGAACCGACGATAGTCACGGCCCGGCGCTTCGAGGCGAACCATCGCCTGTTCGTCGCTGGCAAAACTGCTGTCGGCCAGCAGGAAAAAGCTTTCACCGGCCACCGGCGTGTAACCGCTTGGCTCGACGGTGTCTTCGGCATTCACCGCCGACAGAGGTAGAAGTAGCGCCAGCAACAGAGGCAGTTTTGAACAGATACGCAGCATGCGGGCACCGATCATTGGGAGAGAAAGTTCAGTCGATAGACGCCGATGAAGTTGGGGTTGGCTGCGTCGGGTATCCATCGGGTGTCCTTCCATGTCATGAGTTGCTGCAGGCTTGCGGAGCGCATGCCGTTGTCAGTCGGGGTGGTGGTGCCGGTGTGATAGGCGATGTAGCGGCCCATCCAGATCATCAGGTGCTGGTCGTCGCCCTGATCGAAAAACATCAGGTCGCCGGGCCGGGCTTGCGCCAGATCGCGGCCGATCAAATGGCTGTTGAACTGAATCAGTTTGATCGCGTTGACGTACGGCCCGACCTTGCCGCCGCCCTGCTGCCATTGCTGGGCGAGACCGCGTTGGGCCTCGCTCAGTTGCAGCTCTGGCGGCAGGTAACGGTTGGACAGGCCATTGCTGCGCAGCCATTTATCGTCATGGATTTTCAGCGCTTCGTTGGCGGCGAAACGGACCAGGCCGGCGCAGTCTTGCTGATACCAGCGCGGGCTCGGGCCTTGGGTCAGTTGTTCCTGGGCGATGCGCACGAACCAGGCACGGAATACCTGGGATTGCTGCACGTCCAGCGGCGGCGCCTCAGTGGCAAATGCCCGGGTGCCCAGCAGCAACGCCAGCAGGCCGAGGCCTCGGATAAGTGCTGTCACAGGGCTTTCCATTCCAGCGGCAGCCATTGCCAGTGGCCGTCGGGTTCGCTGCCTTCGGGCAAGGTCAGGGCGTACTTGCCGTAACCGCCAAGCTTGCGCAGTTTCGGGATCAGATAGGTTTGCGCGGCGTTGTAGAACACCGGCTCCATGTCTTGCGGCAGGCTGTCGAGGGTTTCCTGCTGCATCAGCTGCGCCATCGAATCCGGGCCGAAGTAGACCGGCATCAGCAGGTCTTTTGGTACCACGTCGGCCATCGGCGGGAAGCGTTTGTCGAGCGTACCGAGGGCCTTGTCCACCAGCTTGTCGTCGAGGGAGAACAGCAGCGTCGAACCGTGGCGTGCCAGGCTGACTTTCATGAAAGCCTTGCCGGTGATCGCGTCCGGTTGCTCGGCATCCTTGGCTTTGTAAGGACCAAAGTTGGAGCTGACCTGACGCTGCCACTGATGGGATTGGCCTTCCTGTTTTTCCACGACCGGAAACGCGTGTTCTTCGACGTTGCCTTCGTAAGCACCGACCATCGAGCCGAACAGATTGCCCAAGTCACCGTCGAGTTTGGCGCTGTCATCATCGTTCAGGCTGGCCACCAACAGCGGCGTGTACAACCGCGAATCGGCGTACCAGCACAGGCCAGCAGCACCGGCCATGTGTTCGGTCAGCGCCTGAGCCACCGACTCTTCGGCACCGAGTTTCACCAGCAGCGGTTTTTGTTGTTCCGCAGCGAGCGGCAAGGCGACACAGGCACTGGCGCCCATCGGCATGGCTTGCCAGATCGGTTTGAAATCGAAGTCCGGCTGGTTCTCCAGTTCGTCCATGGCCAGGAAGCTGTGCCAGCCCTTGTCGTCCATGTCGAAACGCAGCCCGGCGAAGTTCGGGATGAAGCGCTGATACCCCATGGCCAGAACGCTGGAATTGACCGAGAGGCGTTGTTTCACCTCAGGCGTGCGCGGTTGCAGGCCGAAGGCTTCGGGGAACAGTTTGTCGCCGTTGAGCAAGGCGGCGATGGCCTTGGTCGACACGCTGCCTGACTCTTGCGACGAGCCGCCTTCCGGATCGTAAAGTTTGGTCGGGTTGGACAGCACCACCAGTTTGTCGCCGTGGGAGGCGAACACCAGCGCTTTGCTGGCGTTGTAGTTGAGCTGATAAAGCGCCACATCGTCGGCGCCGACTTTCACCTCACCGAGTTTGGTCAGCTGCGAATCATCCAGCGCCACTTTCGCCAGCGGCTCCAGCACCTTGGCCAGACCACCGCGATCCATCACCAACAAAAAGTCTTTCAGGCGACCATCCGCCCCACGCCACAGCGCCACATCCGCTGGCTGATCAAAAAGCTGCTCGATCAAACTGTCCTGCAACTTCAGGTCATGCTCGTAAATGATCCGCCGCAGACTGCCGATCAAACCGAGACGATCCGCATGCGCTTCGTAATAGAAGACAAAATCTTCAGTCAGGGTTTCCTTGAGGAGCGGCACCGCCAGCAAGTCCTTGGGCAATTGGCTCAAGGAGTGGGTTTCGAGCAGACCGTCCGGCCGGCTCATGCCCAGTTTGTCGCTGGCCAATTCCGCCGGCGGCGCCTTGGGTTTGTGCATGAACCAGCCCAAACCGGCCGCAACACCGGCCACCAGGCACAGCCCGATCAGCACGGCTGGCCAGCGACGGGAAGGCTTGGCTGCAGGCGTGTCGGCGGCCGGAGAAACAGTGTTATCGCTCATGTTCACAAAACCCGATGTCATCCGTGGAGCGGGATGCTTAATAGTTGAAAGTCTTGACCAGCAGCAGGTCACCGATGGCCCGCATGGGCACGATGAAGGTCTCGCGTTTTTCGTCGACGGTGTTTTCGTTGAGCACCAGGTTGATCTGCGAGGTGATCACCTCGTTCTGGTTGCTGGTCTCATCGAAGTTATAGCCGCCACTGCCGAAGTTGCCCCAATAGTTCACGTAAACCAGATAGGTGCCATGCATCGGCGCGGTCATGGTGAACATTTCCGGGCCAGGGCCATCGACGCCGTCAGGGTCCAGACCGCCGCCGTTGGTCAGCGCCGAGTGAGCCCAGAACGCGTGCTGGCCGTCGGGGGTAATGATGTGCAGATCGAGCTCGGCTTTCGGGTCATCCCAACCCAGCACCACACGAATCCGCGCCGGAGTGCGCAGGTTGTTGGCTTCATAGAATTGAACGCGCTTGAGCGACTGGCCTTCGGAGCTGCGCACTTCGACGCTGTTGGAGCCAGCGCCAAACGCATATGGCCGGGCGAAACGCCCTTGGTCGTCGGTATACAGATTCAGTGGATTGCCGTTGACCGCCAGCGTGTGCGGCCCTCGTTGGGTGCCGATAGCCTTGAGCTGGCCCTGGATCATGGTGCGATTGCGCTGCACACCGCGATCGATGGGTGGCGTGGGATAGGCGACTTGAGGATTTTCACTGCGGTCCAGCAGGCCGGAATAACGCCAGCCACCCACGGGTTCCGACACCTCGGCCGAAGGCTCGGCCAACGCTGCGGTAGCGCAGACGAGCCCTATCAGCAATAGAAGAAATGAACGCATGTGACGCCTCCTGCCATGCATAACGAAACCTTGCGCCCGATCCTCGGCGCGTTACAGATCCAAAAACTGCGTTTCGTCAGAAAGACCCGTGACTATCGGGCCCTTGAAGGCGCGAAGATTAGCCATTCGGCGGTTTTTTAACAATCGGATACATCTTAATTTGCGGTGGCAATCACGCATATTTTGGGGCGTGAGCCGAATAGCGCTGTTATTCGGCTCACCAAATGAGCCGAATACGGCTATTATTCGGCTCATTCACCTTGGAGACCCCAAATCCATGGCACCCCACTGGATCTGGCAAAAGCCCGATTGGCCAAACTTCAACTGGCAAGCCGAGCGCCTGACGCCGCTTTTGCGCGAGTGCGTGCAGGCCCAAGGTCGGCTGATGGGCATGGTCAGTTCCGTGGGCAGCTCACTCAGCGCACAGAACGAACTGGATGCGTTGTTGCAGAACATCGTGACGTCGTCGGCTATCGAGGGTGAACAACTGAATGTTGGCTCGGTGCGCTCTTCGCTGGCTCGGCGCCTGGGCCTGGAAGCGGTCGATGGCGATCAAGTCAGCCAACGCAGCGAAGGGCTGGCGCAGTTGATGCTCGATGCCACCCAGCATTTCTCACAGCCCCTGACATTGACGCGCTTGCTGGCATGGCATGAATGGCTGTTCCCGGCTCAGGAAACAGACTTCGCCGCCCGCTCGATCCATGTCGGTGCATTGCGCGGCGATGAGCCGATGCAAGTGGTTTCCGGGCGTCTCGACAGACCCACCGTTCACTTCGAAGCACCGCCTCGCCAAGGTCTTGAGCAACAACTGGATACCTTCCTCTCCTGGTTTGAATCCAGCCGCAGTCAGATCGGACTCGATCCACTGCTGCGGGCCGGCATCGCACACTTCTGGTTTGTCACCCTGCACCCCTTCGATGACGGCAACGGTCGTCTGACGCGAACGATCACCGATCTGGCATTGGCTCAGGGCGAGGCGCAGGCCATCCGCTTCTATGCGATGTCAGCGAGCATCCTCGAAGATCGGTCCGGCTATTACCGGGTGCTTGAAACCAGCCAGAAAGCTACCGTGGATATCACTGATTGGCTGGAGTGGTTCCTGAAAACCCTGCTGCGCAGCTTGCAACAAGCTATGGCTCGGATCGAAAGCGTGCTGGGCAAGGCGCGTTTTTGGCAGGCACATCGCGAGTCCGCTTTGACGGCGGAGCAGATCAAGGTATTGAATCGATTGCTTGATGGCGGGGAACGGGGTTTCGAGGAAGGTATCAGCGCGGCGCAGTATCAAGCCGTGGCGAAGGTGTCCAAGGCCACTGCCACTCGCCATCTGGCTGAATTGCTGGAGAAAGGCTACTTGAAGCGGCTTCCGGGTGGCGGGCGCAACACTCGATACCAGATCAGTTATCCCGAAAGCAGTGGCTGAAATGCCACCCTCATTTGCCCATAAACCCCATGTCTGCTAGTGTCGCGCCGGTTTAACGTCAACCGGAAATAGCCGCCATGGCCCGCAAAAAAGCTGCACTGGATTTCGAACAATCTCTCGCTGACCTGCAAACGCTGGTAGAGCGTCTGGAGAACGGCGAATTGTCGCTGGAAGACTCGCTGACGGCTTTCGAGCAAGGCATCGGTCTGACCCGCGATTGCCAGGCGGCGCTGGCCCAGGCCGAGCAAAAGGTTCAGGTGCTGCTCGAGCGCGATGGCGAGTTGGCCGAGGAACCCTTCGACGCGGATCAACCAGAATGATTGCAGCGTATTCGGCGACCAGCCAGGCCCGCGTCAACGCAGCACTGGAAACCCTGTTCAACGCGCCGAGCCCTGAGCTCGCGCGTCTGTACGAGGCCATGCGCTACAGCGTGATGAATGGCGGCAAACGGGTTCGCCCGCTGCTGGCCTACGCCGCGTGCGAAGCGCTGGGCGGCAAGGCTGAGCAAGCCAACGGCGCCGCTTGCGCAGTGGAGCTGATTCACGCTTATTCCCTGGTGCATGACGATTTGCCGGCCATGGACGACGACGATCTGCGTCGCGGCCAGCCGACCACTCACAAAAAATTCGATGAAGCCTGCGCGATTCTGGCCGGTGACGGTTTGCAGAGCCTGGCCTTCAGCGCCCTGCTGGACCCGCGCCTGAGCAACTCTGACGCGGCTCTCACCTCCGATCACCTCCGCCTGCAAATGGTCAGTGCTCTCGCATTGGCCGCGGGCCCGGCAGGCATGGTCGGCGGTCAAGCCATCGACCTCGGTTCGGTCGGTTTGAAACTCGATCAAAAAGCCCTCGAAACCATGCACCGGCACAAGACCGGCGCGCTGATCGAGGTCAGCGTCAAACTCGGCGCCCTGGCCAGCGGACGCGCCGAGAAGGACGAACTGAAGTCCTTACAGACTTATGCACAGGCCATCGGCCTGGCGTTCCAGGTGCAGGACGACATTCTCGACGTCGAAAGCGATACCGAAACCCTCGGCAAACGCCAGGGCGCCGACATAGCACGCGACAAGCCAACTTACCCGGCCCTGCTCGGTCTCGACGCTGCCAAGGCCTACGCCCTGGAACTGCGCGATCAAGCCCTGCATGCGCTGCGACCGTTTGACGCGGCAGCCGAGCCGTTGCGCGATCTGGCCCGGTACATCGTTGACCGGCGCAGCTGACGGCGTATCCGCCAAGTTAAAAGCAACGCGTGGGCAGGGGGCGACGCATCAGGTAAACTGCCGCATCTTTTATACCTATAACGATTCGCCTGATGCCCACGACGTTTCATGAGATTCCCCGCAAGCGCCCGACCACGCCCCTGCTCGACCGTGCCAACACGCCGGACGGCCTGCGCCGGTTAGGCGAAGCCGAGCTGGAAACCCTGGCCGATGAGTTGCGCCTGGAATTGCTCTACACGGTCGGTCAGACCGGCGGGCATTTCGGTGCCGGCCTGGGCGTCATCGAGCTGACCATCGCGCTGCATTACGTCTTCGACACCCCGGACGACCGGCTGGTGTGGGACGTGGGTCATCAGGCCTATCCGCACAAAATCCTCACCGGCCGTCGCGAGCGCATGGGCACCCTGCGCCAGAAGGACGGCGTCGCAGCCTTCCCGCGTCGCTCCGAGAGCGAGTACGACACCTTTGGTGTCGGCCACTCCAGCACGTCGATCAGCGCAGCGCTGGGCATGGCCATTGCCGCCCGCCTGCAAAACAGTGATCGCAAGGCGATCGCCGTGATCGGCGATGGTGCACTGACCGCCGGCATGGCCTTCGAGGCGCTGAACCATGCGCCGGAAGTGGACGCCAACATGCTGGTGATCCTCAACGACAACGACATGTCGATCTCGCGCAACGTCGGCGGGCTGTCGAACTACCTGGCGAAGATCCTTTCCAGCCGCACTTACGCGAGCATGCGCGAAGGCAGCAAAAAGGTTCTGTCGCGCCTGCCCGGCGCCTGGGAAATCGCCCGTCGCACCGAAGAATACGCAAAAGGCATGCTGGTCCCCGGCACGCTGTTTGAAGAACTGGGCTGGAACTACATCGGCCCGATCGATGGCCACGACCTGCCGACCCTGATCGCCACCCTGCGCAACATGCGCGATCTGAAAGGCCCGCAGTTCCTGCACGTCGTCACCAAGAAAGGCAAAGGCTTCGCTCCGGCGGAAGTCGACCCGATCGGTTACCACGCGATCACCAAACTCGAACCGCTGGACGCTCCGGCCGCCGCGCCGAAGAAAGCTGGCGGACCGAAGTATTCCGGCGTGTTCGGTGAATGGCTGTGCGACATGGCCGCGTCTGATCCGCGTTTGGTGGGCATCACTCCCGCAATGAAGGAAGGCTCCGATCTGGTAGCTTTCAGCGAGCGTTTCCCGCTGCGCTATTTCGATGTGGCGATTGCCGAACAGCACGCCGTGACCCTCGCTGCCGGCATGGCCTGCGAAGGCGCGAAACCGGTGGTGGCGATTTATTCGACGTTCCTGCAACGTGGCTACGATCAATTGATTCATGACGTCGCGGTGCAAAACCTCGACGTGCTGTTCGCCATCGACCGCGCGGGTCTGGTGGGCGAAGACGGCCCGACTCACGCAGGCAGCTTCGACCTGTCGTTCCTGCGCTGCATCCCCGGCATGCTGGTGATGACCCCGAGCGACGAAAACGAACTGCGCAAAATGCTCACCACCGGCCACCTGTTCAACGGCCCGGCGGCGGTGCGTTATCCGCGCGGCTCTGGCCCGAACGCGACGATCGAGAAAAACCTCGAACCGATCGAAATCGGCAAAGGCGTGGTTCGTCGTCAGGGCAGCAAAGTCGCCCTGCTGGTGTTCGGCGTGCAACTGGCCGAGGCGCTGAAAGTCGCCGAGACGCTGGATGCCACCGTGGTCGACATGCGTTTCGTCAAACCGCTCGATGAAGCACTGGTTCGCGACATCGCCGGCAGCCACGAGCTGCTGGTGACCATCGAAGAGAACGCGATCATGGGCGGTGCCGGTGGCGCCGTCAGCGAGTTTCTTGCCCGCGAAAACATCCTCAAGTCGATGCTGCACCTGGGCTTGCCGGACAGTTACGTCGAGCACGCCAAGCCTGCGCAAATGTTGGCCGAATGCGGGCTGGATGAGGCCGGAATCGAAGCTTCGGTTCGTGAGCGTCTGCAACTGCTGAACATCTAAAGACACATACAAAACCCTGTGGGAGTGGGCTTGCTCGCGAATGCGGTGTTTCAATCAGCATAAATGTTGACTGACACACCGCATTCGCGAGCAAGCCCGCTCCCACATTGGTTTTCTGTGCCCTTCAAAATTTGTATTCGCTTTAAAGCGCCAACGGACTGCCCGATGAAACTTTCCCCTCTCGCCCTGACCCTGCTCCCGGCCGGCCAACTGCTGGCCGACACCTTCGAACGCGACCAGGCCCTGAAGCTTCCCGACGTGCTGATCAGCGCCAACCGTCAGGTCGAAGCGCGCAATGACAGCAGCGCCGCCAACACCGTGTTCACCCGAGAAGACATCGATCGTCTGCAACCGAACAGTGTGACTGACTTGCTGCGTCGTGTGCCGGGTGTGCAGGTCGGGCAAACCGGCGGGCGCGGCAGCCTGCCGGGGATTTACATTCGCGGCACCAAGTCGGCCCAAAGCCTGGTGCTGGTCGACGGCCAGCGCATCGGCAACTCCACTTCGGGCGACAGCAACCTGCAACACATCAACATCGAACAGGTCGAACGCGTGGAAGTGCTGCGCGGTTCCCGCTCGGTGATTTATGGCAGCGATGCGATTGGCGGGGTGATCCAGATCTTCACCCGCCGTGGCGACGAGCAAGGCCTGCAACCGCGAATGCACGTGGGCTTTGGCAGCAACCAGACCTGGGAACGCAGCCTCGGACTGTCCGGCGGCGACGAGCAGACCCGATTCAATCTCGGCGCCAGCCTCGATGAAACCGCCGGAATCAATCGCACCCGCAAGTCCTATCCCAGCGATGGCGATCATGACGAATACCGCAACAAATCGCTAAGTTTGAGCCTGAGTCACGCCCTCACCGATGACCTCGAAATCGGCGCCAACCTGCTGGATAACCGTGGCAAAAGTGAGTTCGACAATCCATTCGGCCGCTTCGACATGGACACGTTCGAGTCAGTCCAGCAGCAGCCCTACAGCGACTTCGCGGTGAGCAGCGTCAGTAGTTATGTCGATGCGCATATCAATGACCTGTGGAAAACCCGCGTCGAGTTCGGCCACAGCGAAAACCGCGAAAAGTCTTTGGACAAGCTCAGTGACGAACGCAGCGTGTTCAACACGTATCGCAACTCGGTGAACTGGCAGAACGACCTGACCCTCGACGAGCGCAACAGCCTGATCCTCGGCGGCGACTGGTACGAAGACCGGATCAACAGCAGCACGCCATTCGACGAGGACAGCCGCTGGAACCGTGCGGCGTTCATTCAGCATCATTACCAGACGGATAGCTTCTCCACCGAACTGGGCCTGCGCCGCGACCAGAACCAGCAGTTCGGCGGCCAGAACAGCTGGAGCGGCACCTTCACCCTGCCGCTGAATCCGGACAACGATGTACTGCTGACCTACAGCGAAGGCTTCCGCGCGCCGACGTTCAATGATCTGTATTACCCCGACTTCAGTAATCCGGATCTGAAACCCGAGACGTCGAAAAGCTATGAGCTGCAGTGGCGCAGTCAACTGACCGACACCGCTCGCCTGGAAGCTTCTCTGTACCGGACGGACCTGGAAGACGCGATTATTTTCGGTAGCAACTCACGCCCGCAGAACGTGGCCTCGGCACGGATCAACGGATTCGAAGCGGCATTGAAACAGGAACTGTTCGGCTGGCAAAGCAACCTCGGCGTGGCGATCATCGACCCGCGCGATCGCGACAGCGGTCACACCCTGGCTCGGCGCGCGCGGCGGACCTTGAGCCTGGATCTGGATCGGCAGTTCGACCGACTAGGGCTCGGCGCCAGTTGGCAGGCCGTGAGCAGCAGCTACGACGATGAGAACAATCAGCAGCCATTGGGCGGTTATGCGCTGCTGGGGTTGCGCAGCAGCTGGGAAATGAATCGCGAGATCAAGCTTGAGCTGAAGGTCGATAACCTGCTGGACAAGGGTTATAGCCGGGCGCTGTACAGCCATGACGGCAGTCAGCATGGGTATCGTGAGGAAGGTCGGGCGTGGATGTTTGGGGTGACGTGGATGCCTGAAATCTAAAGACTGGCGCAGTCACCTGTGGTGAGGGGATTTATCCCCTCGCCACAGGTCAGCGGTCCGGCTCGATGACTTGGCACAACTTGGCCGTCGCTTCGATCATCTGCCCGCTCGGCCGCTCCAGCCCCTTATCCGTCACCAACAGCAATTGCCCCTGCGCCACTGCGGCAACCTGCGGCCAGGCTTTCCACGCATCGAGTTGCGCCCGATCGCCGGCCAGAATCACTTCCGGATTGCGCTGTAATACTGCTTCAATACTGACCTGCGGCGCTGGCAGGGTCAGGTCGGCAAACACATTGCGCGCTCCGCACACTTCAAGCGCATCGCTGATGATCTGCCCGCCGCCAACGGTGTACAGCGGCCGATCCCAGACCTGATAAAACACCCGTAATGGCACATCCCGACGATACCGCTGGCGCAACGAATCCACCCGCTGACGCAATTTTCCAGCCAATGAAATGCCACGCTCCGGACGGCCGAGCTGTGCGGCAATCGCCTCAATCTGCGAAGTGAGTTGTTCGAGGTTGCGGGGTTCGGCCACGTAGGTCGGAATGTTCAACCGCTTGAGCTGTTCACGCTGGGCCGGGCCAACGCTGCCGGGCCAGAGCAACAGCAGATCGGGCTTGAGGCTGAGCAGCTGTTCCATGTCCAGCTGGCCATAGCGGCCAACCGAAGGCAGGTCTTTGAGCTCGGCAGGACGCTCACCGGCATCCAGCACACCCACCAGCAGGTCGGCTGAGCCCAGCTCAACAACGATTTCAGAGAGCGATGGCGCGAGGCTGACAACGCGTTCGACCGCAGCCGCCGGGAAACAGACGGCCAGCAGCAAAACCGTCAGCCAGACGGGCCGCATCAGCCGAGTTGACGCGGAATACGGTAGAGGTAGAACAGCACCAGGGTCGACAGCGCCAGCAGCATCAACGGCACGGCTTCGAGACCGACGAATACCGCCAGCGCGCCGATCCAGGCCGGCAGGCCGGCAGCCAGGAATGCCGTGCGACGCTTGGCCGCCAGAGCGATCCAGGCAGCAGGTTCTTCAGGGGTGTCGAGGGCTTTTTGAGTGGCGATCAACGCGTGCTTGTAGCCGCCAAAGAATTTCAGGCTGACAAACATCGACGCCACACCCGCGATGAACAACGGCATCGCCAGCACCGGCAGGATTGCCTCGCCCTGGCCAAACACGCCGTTGATCACGAACAGCGGCACCAAGGCCAGCGCCAGGTACTGCCACCAATTGACGGACAGTCGCCGCCGAACCTGACCGCGGGTCACGCCCGGTCAGCCTCACCCTGGTGCTCGTTGCCCATCATGTGGTCGAGCTTGCTGGCCTTGGTGGCCAGGTAGAGTTTGTTGTGTGGGTTATGACCGGTGTGCAGCGGCACGCGCTCGGCGACCACGATGCCCATGTCGGTCAAGGCTTTGACCTTGCGTGGGTTGTTGGTCATCAAACGCAGGGATTTCACGCCCAGGTGCTCCAGCATCGGCAGGCACATGGCGTAGTCGCGCTGGTCGGCGGCAAAGCCCAGACGCTCGTTGGCTTCAACGGTATCGGCACCGCCATCCTGTAATTCATAGGCGCGGATCTTGTTCAACAGGCCAATGCCACGGCCTTCTTGACGCAAGTACAGCAACACGCCACGGCCTTCACGGGCGATGGCTTGCAAGGCGGCCTCGAGTTGCGAGCCGCAGTCGCAACGCTGGCTGAACAAGGCATCGCCGGTCAGGCATTCGGAATGCAACCGGCCGAGTACCGGGGCACCGTCGACGAACTCACCCAGGCTCAGCACAACGTGCTCGCGCCCGTTTTCTTCATCGAGAAAGCCGTGCATGGTGAATTGCGCAAAAGGCGTTGGCAGCTTGGAAGCGGCGACAAAAACGACAGGCACCGGTGTGCTCCTGATCAATAAGTACTGGAGATTCGCAGACGCGGCATTGTAACAGCACGTTCCGACAGACGCTTAGGCTGAATTATGGGGCATAACAATCAAAAAGTTAGATCACTGGTGCCTAAGGCCCTGTCTACGCACGCCTTGTAGCAGCTGGCGAAGCCTGCGTTCGGCGGCGAAGCCGTCGTGAAACCTGCCGACTCGGTCAGTCTGATATACCGCGGTGCCTGAATTTACGACGGCTTCGCCGCCGAACGCAGGCTTCGCCAGCTGCTATGTATGGACTCGCCCCCACATTCAACCTGCTTTTGAACACTGCTACCCGGTTGCATCTATGTATGAGGCCTGTTCAAGGAAGTCTTGAGCGGCTTCTGGCCAACATTGGGTAAGCTCGGGGTATGCCGATTACAGTAAGGCCTCGAGGGCCAGTAGCAGCTCAGGCATCAATCCGCGACGGTCTGACCTGGGGTCAATGTTCTTAGCATGGGTTGGAGCGCTTAACGCCCCGGTGGCAGAACTCAGTGATCAGTGACTCATCGCAGCCTCCGGCTCAGCGCCCGGCTGGCGACGATAAGTCTGGTCGTTTTGCAGTAGCACCCAGAGGATGCGCAGGTTGCGGTTGGCCAATCGCACCGCCGCTTCCTTGCGACCCAGACGAGAGATCCAGCGCTGGAGACGTTGGTCGTCCGGCTGCTGTGAATCGGGTCGTAGCTGTTTCAAGACGGCGTGGGCACCCTGGATCGTCAGACTGCGCAAGTAAGCATCGCCATGCTTGCTCATCTTGCCCAGTCGAACCTTCTCGCCAGTGCTGTGCTGGCTGGGCACCAACCCGAAGTAGGCGGCGAACAATCGGGCGTTGGCAAAGCGTTCAGGCTGGGTCTGCTTGGCCAACAGCGCCGTGGCGATGATCGGGCCAACGCCGCGCACCGTCATCAGCCGCTTCGCCGTCTCGTCCTCCTTCGCGGCCGTTTCCAGCCGACCGGTCAGCACGTTGACGCGCTCGCCCAGCTGGCTCCATTCGCCCAACAGTTCGGCGATCAGTTCGCGCAGCAAATCGGGCAACGGTTGGGTGGCATCTTCCAGTATCCGAGGCACGAGCTGGCTGACAGCTGTTTCGCCCTGCGCCAGGGCCACGCCATGTTCCAGCAGTAACCCGCGCATCTGATTGCCGACCGCCGTGCGCCGCCGAACATAGCCCTGCCGAGCCCGATGCAAAGCCTGCATCGCCAGCGCCGCCGCACTCTTGAGCGGCACGGCCGAAATCTTGATATCGCGGCCTGCGCGCAAGATCGCCAATGCATCGTTGCGATCATTTTTCGGGCCGCTGCGATGATTGGCAACCAGCTGGGCCGGGAGGATGCGGACTGGATTGCCCTGCGTTTGCAGCAATCGTCCCCAGGCCTGAGCGCCTGGCCCGGTTTCCATCAACACCGTCACGCTCGCGGGAAGTTTATGAAGAAATGCCTGGAAGGCCTCGCGTGACTTGATTCGATCCTCGAACAACACCCGGCCGAGGGCATCCTCCCCGGCCAGCTGAAAGACCCTTTTGGCAAGATCCACCGCAACGGTGGTGCATGCCACCACATCGGCTGACAAAGACTGATTGATCGTCGTATGCTTTTTCATGGCCTCGCCCTCGCTGTCGTTGGCTTCTATAAGAATGCCACCGTGGCGCGCAGACGCCTCGGCTTGGGCGAGTCCATTCAATTACAGGGGTCGTGTTCAGTTCGGGTCAAACGGATAGGGTTGTTTCCAGCGCTCGAAGATCGGTTTCAGCTGGCCGTTTTTCACCAGTTGCTCCATGCGTTGATCAAACAGTGCCATCAGGGTGCGAGCCTTGGGGGTCTTGGCAAAGCACAGATACAGCGGCAATTCCGCGATGTGGGTGCGACGGAACTGCGTCGAATCCTTGGCCCACTTGAGGACGTAGTCGACCTCGGTCAGCGCGTCGATGTAAAAGTCGGCGCGGTTGCGGGTCAACATCGACAAAATCCCGGTACGCCGCATGACTTCGTTATAGCGACGTATATTGGGCAGGTAGTCCTGAAAGTCGTAGCCGCGGACCCAGGCCAGTCGATAGTTACCCAGGGTTTCCGGGGTCGGCTCGGGGTTGCTGGCCAGGCCCAAGGCATAGATGTGATCGGTATCGAAGTTCCAGCGCGGATAGAGCAGATCGCTGGACTCATCAAGATAGGAGCCGACACAGGCATCCACTTCACCGCGCTGGGCCAGGCCCATGGAGCGCACGTAGGGTTCGCTGCGGATGTCCAGTTTGACCCCCGCCGGCTCGAAGACTTCTCGCAACACGTCCCAGCCCAGACCGTGGCCATCGGCGGCGGTGTAGTCTTCCCAGTCTTCGCTGGCCAGAAGAATCACCGACGGCGTCGTCGCCTCGTCACCCGCCTGGGCGAACGAGCAAAACATCGCGAAAATCATCAGAGCCAACCAGCGTCGAGCCATCCCTAGTCCTCTGTTTTGCCCATCAGGCAAAAATCCATACCAGCCCCTGCATCGCCAACCACGCAAACACCCCGGCCAATACGTCATCGAGCATGATCCCGACACCGCCATGCACATGCCGGTCGATCCAGCGAATCGGCCACGGCTTGAGAATGTCGAAGAAGCGGAACATCAAAAACCCCGCCAGCAACCAGTACCAACCTTCCGGCACCAGCCACAAGGTGATCCACATCCCGACCATTTCATCCCAGACGATGCCTTCGTGGTCGTGTACCCGCAAATCGTCGGCGACCTTGCCGCACAGCCAGAAGCCAAACAGCATGGTGATGCCGAGCATCAGCCAGTAACCCCAATCGGGCAGCATCTGCCACAACGGGATAAAGGGTAGCGCAACTAACGAGCCCCAGGTGCCAGGTGCTTTTGGCAAGGTGCCCGAACCGAAGCCGAACGCCAGGAAATGCCACGGATTGCGCCAGACCGAGGGCGGTACGAACTCCGCCGGGACCTGTTTGGGATGATCTGTCACGGTGTCTCCCGAAAATGTTGATAGCCCCGGGTTTGCGGGGTGATGTCTTGTCCATCAGCGTCCAGCAGCACCACACCCTGCCCCGTCACAACCCGCCCAACCACATGGATCGGCCAGCCATCGGCCACCAATTTCGGCAACTCGACGGACGGCAAGGTAAAGGCCAGTACGTAATCATCACCGCCGCTCAGGGCCGCAACTTCTGCATCCGATTGACCGAGGAAGGCCACTAAAGCCTTCGACAATGGCAGCGTGTCCCGTTCAACCTGAATGCCGACCTTCGATGCGAGGGCAATATGCCCGCAGTCCGCGAGCAGGCCGTCGGAGATGTCCAGCGCCGAGGTGGCTTTACCGCGCAGCGCCTGGCCCAACGCGAGTTGCGGCTGCGGCGACCAGTAATGCGCCAGCAGCGGATCGGCGATGGCGGCTTCAACCGTCCGCTGACCGAGCACCAATGGTAAGGCGCCAGCGGCGTTTCCCAGGTCACCGCCAACGCAAAGCAAGTCGCCTGGCTGCGCACCGCTGCGGGTCAACGCCTTGCCGGCCGGCACACGACCGAACACGGTCATGGTCAGGCTCAACGGTCCGCGGGTGGTATCACCGCCCACCAGCGCCACACCGCAGCTTTGCGCCATGAGGTTCAAACCACGGGCGAAGGCGTCCAGCCAATCGGCGGTCACCGTCGGCAAAGTCAGGGCAAGGGTAAAGGCAACGGGAGTGGCGCCCATGGCAGCCAGATCGCTAACAGCCACGGCCAGCGAGCGCTGACCGAGCAGAAACGGGTCGCAAGGATCTGCGAAATGCACACCGGCAACCAGTGTGTCGGTGGAAATCGCCAACTGCTCCCCGGGGGGAACAGCCAGCAAGGCGCAATCATCGCCGATCCCGAGGGCAACGCCTTCGCCGCCCTGCGCACATGGCGCGGCGGCGAAAAAGTTACGGATCAGCTCAAATTCGCCCATGGCAGCTGTTCAAGCGCGAATCAGCGCTTGAACGCCTTCACTTCAGCTTCACGCAGACGCGGGGCCAGCTTGTCGAGTACACCGTTGACGAACTTGTGGCCGTCGGTGGAACCGAAGACTTTCGCCAGCTCGATACCTTCGTTGATCACAACGCGGTACGGCACGTCGACGCGCTTGAGCAGTTCCCAGGTCGACAGACGCAGAACGGCCAGTTCAACCGGGTCCAGCTCTTCGATGGTGATGTCCAGGCACGGCGTCAGTGCAGCGTCGATCTCAGGCTTGTGAGCCGGAACGCCGTGCAGGATGTCGTGAAAGTAAGCGGCATCGACATCGCTGAAATCGTTATCGACCCGAAACTGCGCTTCGATCTCGTTCAAAGATTGCTTGGCCATGTGCCACTGGTACAGCGCCTGAGTCGCGAGCTGACGGGCTTCGCGACGCTTGACGCTTTTCGATGGCTTGCCGGCATCCGCAGGCTTTGGATCGCGCGGGTTGAAACGATCGCTTTCGTCGCTAATCACTTGGCCTCCAACTGCGCCAGCAGGCTGACCATTTCCAGAGCGGACAGGGCAGCTTCAGCACCTTTGTTACCGGCCTTGGTGCCGGAACGTTCGATGGCTTGCTCGATGGAATCAACGGTCAGCACGCCAAATGCGACTGGAACGCCGAACTCCATGGACACCTGGGCCAGGCCCTTGGTGCATTCGCCCGCCACGTATTCGAAATGCGGAGTACCGCCACGAATGACCGCGCCCAAGGCGATGATTGCCGCGTATTCGCCCTTCTGAGCGACTTTCTGCGCAACCAGCGGAATTTCGAAGGCGCCAGGTGCGCGGATGATGGTGATGTCGCTTTCGCTCACGCCGTGGCGAACCAGGGCATCAACTGCACCGCTGACCAGACTTTCAACGACGAAGCTGTTGAAACGGCCTACTACCAAAGCGTAGCGGCCTTTAGGGGCGATGAAGGTACCTTCGATGGTCTTCAGGGTCATTCGTTAGATCTCTTAAAGAGCCGGGACGCGTTTTCTACGCGTCCCTCAGTGATATTTGAACCGCGAATACAGCGCCGGAAATTCCGCAACGGTGTTCACTTGCAAATCGTTGTGGCGAGGGAGCTTGCTCCCGCTGGGCTGCGTAGCGGCCCCTCTTGTGGGCGCTGCGCACCCAAGCGGGAGCAAGCTCCCTCGCCACAGTAAATCAAACAAGCCTTAAGTGAACAACGAGGACAAAACCCGGTGTCTTATTCGGAGGGCACGTATTCTACAACTTCCAGATCGAAACCGGATATCGCATTAAATTTCATTGGCGCACTCATCAGGCGCATTTTGCGCACGCCCAGGTCCCGAAGGATCTGCGAACCGGCACCCACGATGCTGTAGGTGGTCGGTTTTTTCGCCGGTACGTGCTCCGCGGTTTCGCGGATATGCGCCAGCAACACGTCGCCATCGAGCGGGTGACCGAGCAACAGCACGACACCGCTGCCAGCCTCGGCAACCGCGGCCATCGCGGCGCGCAGGCTCCAGCGGCCAGGCTGCTTGACCATCAACAGGTCGCGCAGCGGGTCCATGTTGTGCACCCGAACCAGGGTCGGCTCTTCGGCGCATACGGTGCCCAGGGTCAGGGCCATGTGCACGTCGCCTTCCACGGAATCACGATAGGTCACCAGGTTGAATTGGCCCAGTTCGCTGTCCAGTGGCTGCTCGGCAATCCGCTGAACGGTACGTTCGTGGATCATCCGATAGTGAATCAGGTCGGCGATGGTGCCGATCTTGATGTTGTGTTCGGCAGCAAACGCTTCCAGTTCCGCGCGGCGGGACATGGTGCCGTCGTCGTTCATCACTTCGCAGATCACGCCGCTCGGCTCGAAACCGGCCATGCGCGCCAGGTCGCACGCCGCTTCGGTGTGGCCGGCGCGAGCCAGCGTTCCGCCAGCCTGAGCCATCAGCGGGAAGATGTGGCCGGGGCTGACGATGTCTTCCGCCTTGGCGTCTTTCGCGGCAGCGGCCTGCACGGTGCGCGCACGGTCAGCGGCGGAAATGCCGGTGGTCACGCCGGTGG
Source organism: Pseudomonas sp. BT76 TE3572 (assembly GCF_050435365.1). Classification (NCBI taxonomy): domain Bacteria; kingdom Pseudomonadati; phylum Pseudomonadota; class Gammaproteobacteria; order Pseudomonadales; family Pseudomonadaceae; genus Pseudomonas; species Pseudomonas sp. BT76 TE3572. The sequence continues at coordinate 5,265,137 of NZ_JBNDKE010000001.1, read as the reverse complement.
CCGCTTCGATGGACACGGTGAACTTGGTGCCGAAACCGGAGCCGTTACGCGGCGCCATCAGAGGCAGCTTCAGCAGTTCGCAGCGCTCGCGGCTCATCGGCATGCAGATCAGGCCACGGGCGTGCTTGGCCATGAAGTTGATGTGTTCTGGCTGGCAGCACTCGGCGGCCATGATCAGGTCGCCTTCGTTCTCGCGGTCTTCGTCATCCATGAGGATGACCATCTTGCCTTGGCGGATGTCTTCAACCAGTTCTTCGATGCTATTGAGCGCCACAAGGCACCCCCTTGGGTCAGGATTTGAGGTAGCCGTTGGCGGCCAGAAAGCTTTCGGTGATGTTACTGGAAGTCGGCTCTGCGGCCTTGTCGCCCAACAACAGGCGTTCCAGATAACGTGCCAGCAAGTCAACTTCAAGATTCACCCGGCGACCTGGCTGGTAAGACGCCATGATGGTTTCGCTCAGGGTGTGCGGAATGATCGTCAGCAGGAACTCGGCGCCATCGACCGCGTTCACGGTCAGGCTGGTGCCATCGACAGTGATCGAGCCTTTATGGGCGATGTACTTGGCCAGCTCTTTGGGAGCGCGGATGCGAAACTCCACAGCGCGAGCATTCTCGGTACGGGCAACCACTTCACCCACGCCATCGACATGGCCGCTGACCAGATGCCCGCCGAGGCGAGTGGTCGGGGTCAGGGCTTTTTCCAGGTTCACCGGGCTGCCGCTTTTGAGGTCGTTCATCGCGGTGCAGTCGAGGGTTTCGCGGCTGACATCCGCCGCAAAGCCGTTGCCTGGTAACTCAACCGCCGTCAGGCACACGCCGTTGACCGCGATGCTGTCGCCCAGTTTGACGTCGCTCAGATCGAGCTTGCCGGTTTCTACGTGTACCCGCACATCTCCGCCTTTTGGGGTCAATGCACGAATACTGCCGATGGATTCGATGATGCCGGTAAACATGGAGTCCTCCTCGAGAACAGGGCCGTCGCGTGGCGCAGGCCCGGAATTATACGCTCGCCGCTGGCGAAGGAATGGCGATGACTCGCCAGTCATCGCCAACCGCGCGAATTTCGGTGATTTTGAGTTCAGGCGCATCCTTCATTTGCGCGAGCGGCCAATCCAGCAACGGACGCGCAGACGAACCTAAAAACTTGCCGGCGATGAAAATCTGGAATTCGTCGACCAACCCTTGCTGAGCGAAAGCCCCGGCCAGACGCGGCCCTGCTTCGACCAACACTTCGTTGACCCCGCGGTTGGCCAGTTCGACCAGCAGTTTGCGCAGGTCGACCAAGCCATCCTCGCCCGCCACGATCAGGCATTCCGGGCCATGGGCGTATTGCTCTTCAATCGCCATGCACGTGGCGACCAGCGCCGGGCCAGCCTTAAAGAATGGTGCATCCAGCGGCACCCGCAGACGACCGTCGATCAACACACGCAACGGCGGACGGCTCATGGCCAGGGCCGTTTGCTCAGGGTCCAGGCCCAGCTCATCGGCACGCACGGTCAAACGTGCATTATCCGCCAGCACCGTGTCGGCGCCGGTCAACACAACGCTGGCCTGGGCGCGCAGACGCTGTACCGCAGAACGCGCAGCAGGGCCGGTGATCCATTGGCTTTCGCCGCTTTCCATCGCCGTGCGACCGTCGAGGCTCATGGCCAACTTGACCCGCACGAACGGCAAGCCGTGCTCCATGCGCTTGAGGAAACCTTCATTGAGCTTGCGCGCTTCGCCTTCCAGCACGCCGCTTTCGGTAGCGATGCCGGCCTGGGCCAGGCGCTGCATGCCACGACCGGCAACCGACGGGTTCGGGTCTTGCATCGCCGCGACGACCCGAGCCACACCCGCATGTACCAGCGCATCCGCACAAGGCGGCGTACGTCCGTGGTGGCTGCAAGGCTCAAGGGTCACGTACGCGGTGGCGCCTCGAGCCTTATCGCCGGCGGCGTGCAGGGCGTGGACTTCGGCGTGGGGTTCGCCGGTGCGCACGTGCCAGCCTTCGCCGACAATTTGCCCGTCACGCACGATCACGCAGCCCACCCGAGGGTTTGGATGTGTCGTGTAATGACCTTTGCGCGCCAGTTCCAGGGCACGGGCCATGTAATGGGCGTCGAGGATGGCTTGCTCTGGGGACGTGGTCATTCTTTCACCGGCTCACGGGCCAGGCGATCGATCTCTTCGCGGAACTCGTTGAGGTCCTGGAAGCGCCGATACACGGAGGCGAAACGAATGTAGGCGACTTCGTCGAGCTTTTGCAGCTCGGCCATCACCAGTTCACCGACGACAAGGGATTTAACCTCTCGCTCACCGGTGGCGCGCAGTTTGTGTTTGATGTGCACCAACGACGATTCCAGGCGCTCGACACTCACCGGGCGCTTCTCCAGCGCACGCTGCATGCCGGCGCGGAGTTTTTCTTCGTCGAACGGCTGGCGGCTGCCGTCGGTTTTGATCAGGCGCGGCAACACCAGTTCGGCCGTCTCGAATGTCGTGAAACGCTCGCCGCAGGCCAGGCATTCGCGCCGGCGGCGCACCTGTTCGCCCTCGGCGACCAGACGCGAGTCGATGACCTTGGTGTCGTTGGCACCGCAGAAGGGACAGTGCATGGTGGCAGGCAACAAAAAAAGGGAGGGCCATGGTAGCGCATCCCCGTGGCAAGACAAGCCATAGGGTTTGCGGTATACAGACGGGCTATAGAGCTAGATCCATGGATTTCACCTTGCTGGAGCCGAAAATGCCCCTAAGACCGCTCGTTTTGCTCAGTCTTTTCAGCCTGCTGGTGGCCTGCGGCAGCGATGCGCCCAAGCCCCAGCCGCCGACGCCAGGCCCCGCGCCACAACAGGCACAGAAGAAAGCCAGGGAATCGGCCAACCTCGGCCCGCTGCCCGCGTATCAGCGTGAATTGAGCGGCACCCTGCAAGGCGTGCCGGCCGACGCCGAAGTCGAACTGGCGCTGCTGGTGATCGACGACAAGGGCCGCCCGCAACAATTGCTGGCCAGCTCCAGCCTGATCGGCACCAATCAGATTCTGCCGTTTCACCTGCGTTTCAACCCGGAATCCTTCCCGGTCGGCGCCCGCGTGGAACTGCGTGGCCGGGCCAGCCAGTCCGGCCAGCTGATTTTGCATCTGCCGTCGCAAGTCATCAGCCAGCCAACGACGCAAGTGCTGGGTCAGCTGCAATTCGTCAAAGCGCCATGATTGCACCGCTCGACCTGCAACAGGCGTTGGGTGAGTTGCTCGGTGATGCACAACTGGTTGCCTGTGAATTGCCGGACACCGACCTGAAGCTTTGGCTGATCGACGGCGACAACATGGACCGCGCCTTCAGCCCGGAGGAAACCCGGCGAATTCTGCATGAGCCGCCTTATTGGAGTTTTTGCTGGGCCAGTGGCCTGGCGGTCGCCCGCTATCTCGCAGAATTCCCTGAGTGGGTCAAAGGCAAACGGGTACTGGATTTCGGTGCCGGTTCCGGGGTGGAGGGGATCGCGGCGGTGAAGGCCGGAGCGCTGGAAGTGGTGGCCTGTGACCTCGATCCGCTGGCGATTGCGGCGTGCCGGGCAAATGCCCAACTCAATGACGTACACCTCAACTACTCCACGGACTTTTTCGCCGAAGCAGATCGGTTTGATCTGATTCTGGTGGCCGACGTGCTGTACGACCGGGCGAATCTGCCTTTGCTCGATGAATTCCTGAGTCGCGGCCAGGAAGCGCTGGTGGCTGATTCACGCGTAAGGGATTTTCGCCACCCGTTGTATCGACGCATCAAGATGCTGGAGGCAATGACCTTGCCCGATCTGGCCGAGCCCGAAGAGTTTCGGCATGTGAGCCTCTACCACGCGCGGCGCGGCTAGCCTTATAGTTGCCCCATTCACGCTTTTACGAGATCCCCCATGAGTCAGGAAACGCCGTACATCTTCGACGCCACGACTGCCGATTTCGAGCAGTCGGTGATCGAGAACTCTTTCCACAAACCGGTGCTGGTGGATTTCTGGGCCGAATGGTGTGCGCCGTGCAAGGCCTTGATGCCGATGCTGCAAACCATCGCCGAGAGCTATCAGGGTGAGTTGCTGCTGGCCAAGGTCAACTGCGACGTCGAGCCGGACATCGTTTCGCGCTTCGGCATTCGCAGCCTGCCGACGGTGGTGCTGTTCAAGGACGGTCAACCCGTGGATGGTTTCGCCGGAGCACAGCCGGAATCCGCCGTGCGCGCGATGCTTGAACCTCACGTGCAAATGCCACCGCCGGCTGCTTCCGACCCGTTCGAACAGGCTCAGGCGCTGTTTGATGACAACCGCTTTGCCGACGCCGAAGCCACACTGAAAGTGCTGCTGGGCGAAGACAACACCAATGCCAAGGCGCTGATTCTCTACGCCCGCTGCCTCACCGAACGTGGCGAGCTGGGCGAAGCGCAAATCGTGCTCGATGCCGTCAAGAGCGATGAGCACAAGGCGGCCCTCGCCGGTGCCAAGGCGCAGATCCAGTTCCTCGGCCAGGCCAAGGATTTGCCGGATGCGGCAGACCTGAAAGCGCGCCTGGCGAAAAATCCGCAGGACGATGAAGCGGTTTATCAGCTGGCAATCCAGCAACTGGCCCGTCAGCAGTACGACGCGGCGCTGGATGCGTTGCTCAAGCTGTTCGTGCGCAATCGCAGCTACAACGAAGGCTTGCCGCACAAGACCTTGCTGCAGGTGTTCGAACTGCTGGGCAACGATCATCCACTGGTGACCACGTACCGCCGCAAGTTGTTTGCTGCGCTGTACTAACCTGCGTTGATCCAGCTGTAGAGCGGCGTATCCCCGCCGCTCGTCACTTTCACATCAGAGCAGTGGCGCAAACGCACGAGCAAGCGTTTGCCCGACGCCGCGCTGCCGGTCAGCCCTTCCAACTGATCCAGCAAATCCGGTCCGCTCAATTGCCCGGCCTTGCGCAGCAAATCCTTGGTGATCTGCCACAGCGCATCATCCTGATTGACCGGTTTTGCCGGTGCAGCACTGGCCTCCGGTTTCACCACCTGCAACTGCGCACCGAGCCGTGCCCAGTCGTCGTCATCCATCTCCAGCGTCAAATCCACCGGCCAGTCGCCGATGCTTCCGCGTATACGCAACATAAGTCTGCTCCTGCACATTTCTGACTTGCATGCTCCCATGGGACTTGTGCAACGCCAAGCAGGCGGTCAAACTCTCGCCACTTACGTTATAAGATTACATAACAAATTCTTCATTTTACTTTTCGGAGACCCGCCATGCGCCGTCTGCTTCTCGCTCTGCCGTTTGCCCTGTTGCCGCTGGGCGTCGCCCACGCTGCCGATGAACATGATCATGAGCACGGCAGCCTCGGTGCCCACGAACATGGTGTCGGTCGCCTGAACGCAGCGCTGGACGGTCAGACCCTGGAGCTGGAACTGGAAAGCCCGGCGATGAACCTGGTGGGCTTCGAACACGCCGCCACCACCGACGCCGACAAAGCCAAAGTCGCCGCCGTTCGTGCGCAGCTAGAGAAACCGCTGGTGCTGTTCAACCTGCCGAAAGCCGCTGGTTGCGTGGTTGCGACTCAGGAACTGGAAAGTCCGTTGTTCGGCGACAAGCCGGATGCCGATGATGATCACGATGAAGATGCCAAAGATGGGCACCACCACGACCACAGCGAAATCCACGCGCATTACCAATTCAGTTGCTCGGCACCGGGCGCGCTGAAAAACCTGGACCTGGCGAACATCTTCAACACCTTCCCGGCAACCCAGAAGATTCAGGTACAACTGATCAGCCCGAGCGGACAGCAAGGGGTTGAAGTGACGGCCAAGGCTGCCGCCCTGAAATTCTAAATCCACCGCAGAGCCAAAGTGGGAGCGGGCTTGCTCGCGAAGGGGCCGTCACATTCAACACAAATGTTGACTGTCAAACCGCTTTCGCGAGCAGGCCCGCTCCCACAGGGTTCACCTATTACCTGACCGGTTTCACATGACCCAAGCACTCATCGAACTGTCCGACCTGGGCTTCAGTTGGCCCGGTCATCCGCCGCTGCTGGATATCCCGGCGTTTCGCCTGGAACCCGGGGAAACCCTGTTCCTCAAAGGCCCCAGCGGCAGTGGCAAGACCACTCTGCTCGGCCTGCTCGGCGGAGTGCAGAAGCCTGATCGCGGCAGCATCCGATTGCTCGGCCAGGAACTGACCGAACTCGGTGCTGGCGCTCGCGACCGCTTCCGGGTCGATCACACCGGCTACATCTTCCAGCAGTTCAACTTGCTGCCGTTTCTCTCTGTACGCGAGAACGTCGAGTTGCCCTGCCACTTTTCCAAACTGCGCGCGGAACGGGCGATCCAGCGCCACGGCAGCGTCGATCAGGCGGCGGCCACCCTCCTCGCCCACTTGGGTCTGAAGGATGAAAGCATCCTCAGTCGTCGCGCCGATTCGCTGTCCATCGGTCAGCAGCAACGGGTTGCCGCTGCGCGCGCGTTGATCGGTCAGCCTGAATTGGTGATCGCCGACGAACCGACCTCGGCCCTGGATTACGACGCCCGCGAGAACTTCCTTCGCTTGCTGTTCGCCGAATGCCGCGAAGCCGGGTCGAGCCTGCTGTTTGTCAGCCATGACCAGAGCCTGGCACCGCTGTTCGATCGCCACCTGTCGCTGGCCGATCTCAATCGCGCCGCCACCCCGTCCGAGGTTTGAGATGTATTTGTTTCGTCTAGCCATGGCCAGCCTGGCTAACCGCCGCTTCACCGCGATCCTCACCGCGTTCGCCATTGCCTTGTCGGTCTGCCTGCTGTTGGCCGTGGAACGGGTGCGCACCGAAGCCAAAGCCAGTTTCGCCAGCACCATCAGCGGCACCGACCTGATCGTCGGCGCACGTTCCGGTTCGGTGAACCTGCTGCTGTACTCGGTGTTCCGCATTGGCAACGCCACCAACAACATTCGTTGGGACAGCTTCGAACACTTCGCCAACAACCCGAAAGTAAAGTGGGCGATCCCGATGTCCCTCGGCGACTCCCATCGCGGTTACCGCGTGATGGGCACCACCGAGGCGTACTTCGAGCACTATCAGTACGGTCATCAGCAACACCTGGAACTGGCCGACGGCCGCGCCTTCGCCATCGATCCGTTTGAAGTGGTACTCGGTGCCGAAGTGGCCGATGCGCTGCACTACAAACTCGGTGACAAACTGGTGCTGGCCCACGGAGTGGCGGCGATCAGCCTGGTCAAGCACGACGACAAACCGTTCACCGTGGTCGGTATTCTCAAACGCACCGGCACCCCGGTGGACCGCACGTTGCACATCAGCCTCGGCGGCATGGAAGCGATTCACATCGACTGGCACAACGGCGTGCCGGCGCGCGGCAACGGTCGTATCAGCGCCGATCAGGCACGCAACATGGACCTGACGCCGCAAGCGATCACCGCGTTCATGCTCGGCCTCAACAGCAAGATTTCGACCTTCGCGCTGCAGCGTGAGATCAATGAATTTCGCGGTGAACCGATGCTGGCGATCCTGCCGGGCGTGGCGCTGCAAGAGCTGTGGAGTTTGATGAGTACGGCGGAAAAAGCCTTGTTCGTGGTCTCGCTGTTCGTGGTGCTGACCGGGTTGATCGGCATGCTCACGGCGATCCTCACCAGCCTCAACGAACGCCGTCGGGAGATGGCGATTCTGCGCTCGGTGGGCGCCCGCCCGTGGCACATCGCAACCTTGCTGGTGCTGGAGGCGTTTGCCCTGGCGCTGTCGGGCGTGATTGCCGGGGTGGCGCTTTTGTATGTGGGCATCGCCTTGGCCCAAGGTTATGTGCAAGCCAATTACGGCTTGTACCTGCCGCTGGCCTGGCCGAGCGAATATGAATGGACGCTGCTCGGCGGCATCCTGATCGCCGCGTTACTGATGGGCAGCGTGCCGGCCTGGCGCGCGTATCGCCAATCCCTGGCCGATGGCCTGTCGATCCGTTTATGAGGACGTTGAACATGCCCCGCGCCGTGCTTGCGCTGTTGATGCTGGTCGCCTTGCCCCTGTGGGCGGCCGAGCCGAAAGACCTGACCTGGTCGGAAATGATCCCGCCGGACGCTGCACCGGAAGTGCCGAACATGACGCCACTGCACGACCTGTCGCAGATGGGCAACGCGTTGGCCGCCGAATCGGCGCCAGCGGCCAAGCAAGACATGCCCAATGCACCGGTGGTGAAAAGCCTCAACGGTCAGCACATTCGGCTGCCGGGCTACATCGTGCCGCTGGAAGTGAGTGAAGAAGGTCGGACCACGGAGTTTCTGCTGGTGCCGTATTTCGGCGCCTGCATCCACGTGCCGCCACCGCCGTCGAACCAGATCGTGCACGTTAAAAGCGAAGTGGGTGTGAAGCTCGACGAGTTGTATCAGCCGTATTGGATCGAGGGTGCGTTGCAGGTCAAGGCATCCAGCAGCGAATTAGCTGATGCGGGGTATCAGATGGAGGCCGACAAGATCTATGTGTATGAGCTGCCGGAGTGAATGACGCCCCCATCACTGTTTCATTGAGCTGAGTCAAAAGACCGTACCAGACGCCTCCGTACCATTGGACATCGAACATTTTTAACGTCCTTTGGAGCCCTCCATGCACAAGTCTTTGCTCAGCGCTTCGCTGTTTGCCCTCGCGCTCGCAGCACCGTTAGCCTACGCCCACGAAGCCGGCGATATCATCGTTCGTGCCGGTGCAATCACCGTCAACCCGAAAGCCGACAGCTCCAGCGTAAAGGTTGATCAAGGTCCGCTGAAGGGTGCCGATCTGGGTGGCAAGGCCACCATGAGCAGCGACACGCAACTGGGTCTGAACTTCGCCTACATGCTCAACAGCCACTGGGGGATCGAGCTGCTGGCGGCCTCGCCGTTCGAGCATGACGTGAAGCTCAAAGGCACCGCCCTTGGCGCGGCCAATGGCAAACTCGGTTCGCTGAAACACCTGCCACCGACGCTGAGCATTGTGTACTACCCACTGGACGGCAAGTCCGCATTCCAGCCGTATGTCGGTGCCGGTATCAACTACACCTGGATCTACGACGAGCACGTTGGCAGCGAAGCCAGCGCCAACGGCTTCAGCAACTTCAAGGCGGATAACTCCTGGGGTATGGCGTTCCAGGTCGGCGCCGACTACATGCTGACCGACAGCATCATGATCAACGCCCAGGTGCGCTACATCGACATCGACACCACCGCGACGGTGCAAAATAACGCGGTGGCGCAGGGCACTCGCGCCAAGGTCGATGTGGACGTAGACCCGTTCATCTACATGGTTGGCCTGGGTTACAAGTTCTAAAAGTGCCGCACAAAAAAAGGCGCCTCGAAAGGCGCCTTTTTCATGGCTGCAAAAACCTCAGCGCCCCAACAACCGCGCCAGGCCGACACTCATCGGTGTCTGCTCAGGGTAGGTAAAGCGCTCCAGCAAACGCTGATTGTTCGCTCGCGAGTGGCGGATGTCACCGGAGCGCGCCGGGCCATAGCTCACCGGCGGCAATTGACCGACCACCGCTTCAAGGGCTTCAAGCATTTGCTTGAGGGTCGTGGCCTGGTTCCAGCCGACGTTCACCGCGCCGACTTCGACCTGCGGTTTCTCGATCGCTTGCACCAGCAAGTCGACCAGGTCTTCGACGTAGACGAAATCGCGAGTCTGCTCACCGTCACCGAACACAGTGATCGGCAGGCCCTTCTGCGCGCGCTCGCTGAAAATGCTGATCACCCCGGAGTACGGCGAGGACGGATCCTGGCGCGGGCCGAAGATGTTGAAGAAGCGGAAAATCACCGGTTCCAGACCATGCTGGCGACGGTAAAAATCGAAGTAATGCTCGCTCGCCAATTTGTCCGAAGCGTAAGGCGTCAACGGCGCCTTGGGCGTGTCTTCGTCGATTGACTCGCCTTCGCCATTGTTGCCGTAGACCGCTGCGCTGGACGCGTACAGCACGCGTTTGACGCCGCTCTGGCGCATGGCTTCGCAGACATTCAGCGAGCCAATGAAATTGCTCTGGTGCGTCTTCACCGGATCATCCACCGACGCTTGCACCGACGCCACTGCGGCCAGGTGCGCCACAGCACTGCAACCGACCATCGCCTGCGCTACCAGCGCGGCATCGGCGACATCGCCCACGATCAGTTCGACGCCGGGATTGTCCAGCGGCAAGTTGGTGCGTTTGCCGGTGGAGAGGTCATCGAGAATGCGCACCGAATGGCCCTTGGCGAGTAAGGCATCGGTGAGGTGCGAACCAATGAAACCGGCGCCGCCGGTGATTAAAACAGGGCCGTCAGCCATGGCGATAAAACCTATCCAGTAAGCCCGGGAGTGCCGCACGCCAGGCGCGGGGCTTGATCCCGAAAGTGTGCAGAATTTTCTTGCAGGCCAACACCGCATGTTGCGGCTCTTCGGCAGCGTCGGGCCGGGCGGCGTGAGCCTGGGCGGTCGGCGCTTCGATGGCCAGCGGATGCAGCGCGCGTGCTTCGCTGAGGATCGCTTGACCAAGCGCCAGCGGCGTGGTCGCCTCATGCCCGGCGTAATGGTAGGTACCCCACAGCGGCGCCGAGCAATCGAGTTGCTTGAGGACCGAGATGATCACCCGCGCGGCGTCATCCACCGGCGTCGGATTGCCCCGACGGTCATCGGCCATCAGCAATTCTTCAGGCAGTTCGGCGCGACCGAGGAAACGCCCGAGGGTGCCGTCGGGGCTGTCATCCAGCAGCCAGCCGAATCGCAGCAACACGTGTTGCGGGCAGGTGGCGCGCACGCTTTGTTCGATCCGCCACAAGGCCTGACCGCGCAGGCCCAAGGGCAGCGGTTCGTCTTTTTCGCTGTAGGCCGTCGCCCGGGAACCATCGAACACACGATAGCTCGACGGTTGCAGCAGCACGATGTTGTGATGCTGGCACAGTTCGGCCAGACGCTCGATCGCACGCTCCTGCCCGGCCAGACGCTGTTCGCTGACCGTCTCTGCCTGAAACCAGTCAAAGTAATAGGCGAGATTGATCAACGCGTCCGGACGGGTGTCGTCGAGCAGTTGCGTCAGGCTCGCGGCGTCCCAGCCGTCTTGCGGTGGGCGGGGGGCGAGGAAGCCGATGTCTTCCTCCGCACCGAGGCGAATCAGCGCCTGCCCAAGGGCATTTCCGCCGCCCAGTAACATAAGGCGCATTCGCATAGAGTCAGCAGGCCCAGTCTGATTGAAACAATGGCTTTATCGACACCGCTCGCGGGCGATGCCGTCGATAGTTGCCGGAATCGTTGCATTTTGCGGGTTTAGTGCGCAACCGTCATCCGTAAAGTGTAGATCCTGGGGATTTGCGGTGCTGCTACTGGCCTCATCGCGGGCAAGCCCGCTCCCACAGTGTTCTATGTTGTCCACAAATTTTGTATTCACAGAAGATCCCTGTGGGAGCGGGCTTGCCCGCGATGGAGCCCTGGAGACCAGCGAAGGTCTTGAGCGGTACTTGCAACTTCCCCGGCTCACCCGCATAAATTGCTGCATGAATCTGCCAATCCCGACGGACAGTGCCCTGGCAGGCTTCCACCCCGCCGTCAGCGCCTGGTTCAGCAGCACCTTCCCGACGGTCACCGCCGCCCAGGCCCAGGCGTGGCCGTTGATCCGCCAGCACCGTTCGACCCTGGTCGCCGCACCCACGGGCTCCGGCAAGACCCTCACCGCGTTCCTCGCGGTCATCGACGACCTGGTCCACCGCGGAATGGCCAACGGCGGTCATCTGCCGGACGAAACCCTAGTGGTCTACGTTTCACCGCTCAAGGCCCTGTCCAACGACATCCAGATCAACCTGCAAGACCCGCTGGCCGGCATCACCGAGCAGTTACGCGCGATGGGCCTGCCGCAATTGCAGATCAACACCGCCGTGCGCACCGGTGATACCCCGCAAAAAGACCGCTCGGCGATGCGCAAGACCGCACCACACATTCTGGTGACCACCCCGGAATCCCTTTACGTGCTGCTCGGTTCCGACTCCGGCCGACAAATGCTCAGCACTGCCCGCACGGTGATCGTCGACGAAATTCACGCGATCGCCGCCAGCAAGCGCGGCAGTCATCTGGCTTTGAGCCTCGAGCGGCTGCAAGCGTTGTGCCCGCAACCGCTGATGCGGATTGGCCTGTCTGCCACGCAAAAACCCATCGAAGCCGTCTCGCAGTTTCTGGTTGGCCGTGATCGCGCGTGCGAAATCATCGACATCGGCCACGCCCGCCCGCGGGATCTGGACATCGAAGTACCGCCCGTGCCTTTGTCGGCGGTGATGGCCAACGACATCTGGGAACTGGTCTATGACCGCCTCGCCGCCCTCGCCCGCGAACACCGCACCACCCTGATTTTCGTCAACACCCGACGCCTCGCCGAACGCCTGAGCCGTCACTTGAGCGAGCGTCTCGGCAAAGCAGCCGTCGCCGCCCACCACGGCAGTCTGGCCAAGGAGTTTCGCCTCGACGCCGAACAGCGGCTCAAGCGCGGCGACCTGCAAGTGCTGATCGCCACGGCGTCCCTGGAGCTGGGGATCGATATCGGCGATGTCGACCTGGTCTGCCAGATTGCCTCGCCGCGTTCGATTGCCGGGTTTCTGCAACGGGTCGGCCGCTCCGGGCACCAGGTGGGTGGCACGCCCAAGGGCCGTTTGTTCGCCACCACCCGCGACGATCTGATCGAATGCGCCGCCCTGCTCGACTGTGTGCGTCGCGGCGAACTCGACACGCTGCTGATCCCCAAGGCACCGCTGGATGTACTCGCGCAACAAATCATCGCCGAGGTCAGTTGCCAGGAATGGCAGGAGCAGGCGTTGCTGGAGATGTTCCGCAACGCCTCGCCGTACGGCGAACTCGACGAAAAACACTATCAAGCGCTGCTGCAGATGCTCGCCGAAGGCTACAACGGTCGCCTGGGCATCCGCAGCGCTTACCTGCACCGCGACGCCGTGACCCGCACCCTCCGAGGTCGCCGGGGCGCCAAGCTGACCGCCGTGACCAGCGGCGGGACGATCCCGGACAATGCCGACTACAGCGTTTTACTCGAGCCCCAAGGGCTGAACATCGGCAGCGTCAACGAAGACTTTGCGGTGGAAAGCATCGCCGGGGATGTCTTCCAATTGGGCAACACCTCCTACCGTATTCTGCGGGTCGAAACCGGCAAGGTCCGGGTCGAAGATGCCCAGGGCCAACCGCCGACCATTCCATTCTGGCTCGGCGAAGCGCCGGGGCGCAGCGCTGAACTGTCATTCGCCGTGGCCCGCCTGCAAGCGCAACTCGATGAGCTGCTCGGCGCTACACCCGGTCACTTGCAGCCCGCGACCGACTGGCTGACCGACACCCTCGGCCTGAACCTGGCCAGTGCCGAACAATTGGTCGATTACCTGGCCCGTGCGCGCCTGACCCTCGGCGCCCTGCCGTCACAAGACACACTGCTGATGGAGCGGTTTTTCGACGAGTCCGGCGGCACGCAACTGATCATCCACACGCCGTTCGGCAGCCGCATCAACCGCGCCTGGGGCCTGGCCTTGCGCAAGCGTTTCTGCCGCACCTTCAACTTCGAATTGCAGGCCGCCGCCAGCGAAGACGCCATCGTCCTGTCGCTGTCCACCAGCCACAGTTTCGAACTCGATGATGTCTGGCGCTATTTGCACAGCAACAGCGCCGAGCACACCCTGATTCAAGCCGTGCTCGATGCGCCGCTGTTCGGCGTGCGTTGGCGCTGGAATGCCGGGGTCGCTCTGGCGCTGCCGCGCTACAGTGGCGGACGCAAAGTCCCGCCGCAGATCCAGCGGATGAAAAGCGAAGACCTGATCGCCAGCGTATTTCCCGATCAGATTGCCTGCGTGGAAAACCTCGCCGGCGAACGGGAAATTCCCGACCATCCACTGGTGGAACAAACCCTCGACGATTGCCTGCACGAGGCCATGGACAGCGAAGGCTGGCTGGCGTTGTTGCGGCGCATGGAACGTGGCGACATCCGCCTGATCAGCCGCGACCTGCCAGCGCCCTCGCCGCTGGCAGCGGAAATTCTCAGTGCCCGCCCCTACACCTTTCTCGACGATGCGCCGCTGGAAGAGCGCCGCACTCAAGCAGTACTCAACCGCCGCTGGAGCGATCCGCAGTCCACCGACGACCTCGGTGCGCTGGATGCGGACGCGATTCAAGCCGTGCGCGAGGAAGCCTGGCCAACGCCGACTGGCGTCGATGAAATGCATGAAGCGTTGATGAGCCTCGCGTGCATCACCGACGCCGAAGCCCAGGCCCATCCCGACTGGCTCGACTGGCTGAACGCCCTGGCCGACAGCGGTCGCGCCAGCCGCTTGCAAGTCAATGCCAGGCAAGCGCTGTGGTTGGCACTGGAGCGACTGACTTGCCTGAACGCGATTTATCCACAAGCGATTTTGCAGCCACCGTTGGAAGCGTTGCCCGGATTCGATGAAGTCTGGACGTCGGACGAAGCGGTGCTGGAAGTGATTCGTGCGCGGCTCAGCGCGTTCGGTCCGTTGCCGCTGAACGCGATTGCCGAACCGCTCGGTTTACCGGCAACTCAAGTCACCCAGGCGTTGGCGCAACTGGAGCGCGAAGGCTATGTGCTGCGCGGCCAATTCACGCCCGGCACGGATGAGGAAGAATGGTGCGAACGGCATTTGCTGGCGCGGATTCACCGCTACACCGTCAAGCGTCTGCGGCGGGAAATCGAGCCCGTGGCGTTGCAGGATTTCATGCGTTTTCTATTCGACTGGCAGCATCTGTCCGCCGCGACCCAGGGTCAGGGCAGCGCAGTGTTGCCCGCGATAGTCGGTCAGTTCGAAGGCTACCCCGCTGCTGCTTCAGCCTGGGACAGTGACATCCTGCCGGCGCGAGTCAAAGACTATTCGGCCAGTTGGCTGGATGACCTGTGTCGCAGCGGCAAACTGGTGTGGACTCGCCTGACCGCGCGCAACAAGAGCGCCAGCACGGCGCTGCGCAGCACACCGATTCTGCTGCTGCCGCGCAGTCAGGTCGGGTTGTGGAGCGGGTTGACCGAGCAGACGCCGGTCAACGAACTGTCGCCCAAGACGCAAAAAGTCTACGAAGCCCTGAGCCAACACGGCGCGCTGTTTTTCGATGAGCTGACTCACGAAGCCCACCTGCTGCGCTCGGAACTGGAGATCGCCTTGCAGGAGCTGGTAGGCGCCGGGTTGGTGAATGCCGACAGCTTCGCCGGCCTGCGAGCGCTAATCACCCCGGCCAGCAAACGCCAGAATCGCAGCAGCCGACGCGGGCGCGGAGCGTTTGTCGGCGGGATGGACGATGCCGGGCGCTGGGCCTTGCTGCGACGCGGCGCGCAAGCTCCGCTTGTGGATAACAAACGTCCGGCACCGACGCCGACCGACACCCTTGAACATATCGCTAGGACCTTGCTCCGGCGCTACGGCGTGGTGTTCTGGCGCTTGCTGGAACGTGAAGCGGATTGGTTGCCGAGCTGGCGGGAATTGCTGCGCACTTTCCATCGGCTGGAAGCGCGCGGCGAGATTCGCGGCGGGCGGTTTGTCAGTGGCTTGGCCGGTGAGCAGTTTGCATTGCCTGAAGCCATTCCATTACTGCGCGAGGTGCGGCGACGGCCGCATGACGGGAGTTTGATTGCCGTGTGCGGGGCTGATCCGCTGAACCTCGCGGGGACGCTTTTACCGGGCGCGAAGGTGCCGGCGCTAGCGAGTAATCGGCTGGTGTATCGCGATGGTCTTCCGGCCGCCGCCGAGATCGCCGGCAAGCAGATTTTCTGGCTGGTGCTGGATCAGCAGGCCAGTACTGATGTCCGTAGCAAACTGATTCAACACCGATAACCAAACACCACAACCCTGTGGCGAGGGAGCTTGCTCCCTCGCCACAGGTATCCGCGTGTTTACTGAGTTCTCGGCTGATCCGGCAGGAACACCGATGAATGCTCCGATGCAAGCCCATCGCTTTGCGGCGACTCAACAGCCTGTCTGGGCATCAACACCTGCTGTGGATAAGTTTGCGCGAAATGCACCCACGGGCTGTTATCCACAAGCTTTTTCAAACGCTGGTTGAATGCGCGACTCACCGCATATTGCCCACCCGACACAGTGCGGAACTGTGCCGTCAGCACCACACCGTTGAGGTCCATCTTGTCGACACCAAAGACATCCAGCGGCCCTTGCAGGTTGTACTTGAGGAACGCATCGTCGCGGATGGAATCTCCGGCCTCGCGGATCAACTCGATAGCCTTGTCGACATCGGTGTCGTAGGTGAACTGCACCGAGAAAAATGCATAGGCGAATTGCCGTGATTGATTGGTCACGGCCTTGATCTGACCAAACGGCACCGAATGCACAAACCCCTTGCCGTCGCGCAGGCGCAAGGTGCGGATGGTCAGGCCTTCGACGGTGCCGGCGTGGCCAGAGTCGAGCACCACCCAATCGCCAATCGACAATGTGTCTTCGATGATGATGAACAACCCGGTGATCACGTCCTGCACCAGTTGCTGGGAACCGAAACCGATGGCCAGCCCCACGACACCGGCACCGGCCAGAAAAGGTGCAACGTTGATCCCCAGATTCGCCATGGTGGTGATGGCGCAGATCACCACCAGAATGATTTTGATCGCGTTGCGCAGCAGCGGCAGGATGGTTTTGATCCGGGTACTGGGCTGGCGCGCCGAGCGTTTGCTGACAGGTGGTTTCAGGGCTTCCTGAATCGCCGTGTCCAACACCACCCAGACCATCCAAGTCACCAGGAAAATCAAACCGATACGGCTCAGGGAATCGCTGATCGCCCGGCCGACCGAATTGCTCACTGCAAACTCGAACAACGACACGCCCCAAATGCGCCCCAGGACATCGATGAACACAATCGCCAGGGCGATGCGCAGCAACGCGTGCGAAAGGCTGAGAAAGCGTTCTTTGTAGGCACTGCTGCGGCGCACGGACAACTCACTGCGCGACTTGAACAGGTGATGCAGCGACGTGCTGAGAAACACCGTCGCAATCAGCAACACCGTAGTAAACAACGCACAGCGCAGTACTTTCTGGTTGTCATCGCCGATGCCGATCAGGTTGATCACCGACACCAGCACCATCAACAGAATCGGCCAGTACCAGAGCCCGGAAAAGATCCGCAGCATTTCACGCAAGGCCGGCTGACTGAGACGCTGGGCCAACGGCAAAATGCGGATCAGATGGGCGACTGGACGGCGCATTTTGAACACCAGAAGGCCAAAGGCGATCGAAGCCGCCATCCCGGTGAACACCGCGATACTGCTGGTGAGATTACCGCCGAGCAGGCGGGCGATCTGCGGACTGGTCAAGGCGTCGCTCAGGGCCACGAGGAAGCCGATGACAAAGAGCGGTCGTGGGCTGCACTGACGAATAATCTGCACCGCCCGGCGCTTATGGCCGGCGTTGAACACCACCACCAGCGACAACAGCAACGACGCGGCAAAAATGCCGCTGCTGGTGGCATAGGCGAAACACAATGCCAGCGCCCGGCCGGCGGACACTTGCAAGAAATGGCTGACATACAGCGTCAGTGGCAGGCTGATCAGCGCCGGAATCGTGTAGGGCAACACGTAACCCAGTAAAGCCTGACCGCGCTCGCGAGTGAGCAGCAGGCGGTTCTGACACAGACGTTT
Organism: Pseudomonas sp. BT76 TE3572; assembly: GCF_050435365.1. Lineage (NCBI taxonomy): Bacteria > Pseudomonadati > Pseudomonadota > Gammaproteobacteria > Pseudomonadales > Pseudomonadaceae > Pseudomonas > Pseudomonas sp. BT76 TE3572. The sequence goes on along the minus strand of NZ_JBNDKE010000001.1, from coordinate 5,247,564 downwards.
TGTGAGCAACCCTCCCAGCAGCCAGAGCAGTGCAAAGACGCCAATCCACACACCGGACAACAGCAGGAAATCCCCCGCCACGCTCCAGCTCGAGCGGGACGACCGATGATTGACCAGTTGATCCACCTCAACCGCTGCCCGGTCTGCACGCAGACGCCAGGCGTCCAGCAGGTCCTCGTTGAGATCGAGTTTTCCCTGGACTTCATCAATGCTCGAACTGATGGCACCCAGCAAACCACCCTGTACCAGCGGTTCGGGGTGGGCCAGCGGTGTCGTGGCGGTGGCCGCCGCCGGCACACCCGGTAGTGCGGCAGCCTCCAGCTCGTTGCTGCCCAGAATCAGCAACGCCCCCAGTAGTATCGCGGTCTTGAACTTGAACAAACGCGGCGCTCCTGCAAATGGGTCTGTAAGGAACTGATCGGGAAAGTGTAGGCAAGTTCGGTTATTGGGTGAAATCAAGGGCCACCCCTCACCCCAGCCCTCTCCCTAAGGGAGAGGGCGCCTACCGAGGTGTTCTTGGAGCTACGTCGACCTGAAACATCGAGTCGAACTCAGGTTTTGAAAACAACACAAATCTGCTCCCTTTCCCCCTCGCCCCCCTTGGGGGGGAGAGGGCTGGGGTGAGGGGGCGCTTTTGATCTTTGCGCACAAAGCAAATATCAAATGCCCATCCCTGTATTTTTCTACATAACCCAAACCCCGACACTGCGCTCCATCAATCAATCCACCGGAGTTGCAGTCATGCCCATTGCCTTGCTCGCGCTGACCCTCAGCGCCTTCGCCATCGGGACGACCGAGTTCGTCATCGTTGGCCTGTTACCCACCATCGGCGCCGACCTCGGCGTCAGCCTCCCGTCCGCCGGCCTGCTGGTCAGCCTCTACGCATTGGGCGTTGCCATCGGCGCCCCGGTGCTGACCGCCCTCACCGGTAAAGTCCCGCGCAAAATGCTGCTGTTGTCGCTGATGGTGCTGTTCACCCTCGGCAACCTGCTGGCCTGGAAAGCGCCGAGTTACGAGTCGCTGGTCATTGCGCGGATCGTCACCGGCCTGGCCCATGGGGTGTTTTTCTCGATTGGCTCGACCATCGCCACCAGCCTCGTGCCGAAGGAAAAAGCCGCCAGCGCGATTGCCATCATGTTCACCGGCCTGACGGTGGCACTGGTTACCGGCGTGCCACTGGGGACGTTCATTGGTCAGCATTTCGGCTGGCGTGAAACCTTCCTCGCGGTGTCTGCACTGGGCGTGATCGCGTTCATCGGCAGCCTGCTTTACGTGCCGAAAAACATTGCCCACAGCAAACCGGCTTCACTGTTGCAGCAATTGCAGGTGCTCAAGCAACCCCGTCTGTTGCTGGTGTACGCCATGACCGCGGTCGGTTACGGCGGCTCGTTCATTGCGTTCACCTTTCTGGCACCGATTCTCCAGGACATTTCCGGCTTCAGCGCCAGCACCGTCAGCCTGGTGTTGCTGGTCTACGGCATCTCGGTGGCCGTCGGTAACATTTGGGGCGGCAAACTGGCGGATAAACGCGGCCCGATCAGCGCCCTGAAAATCATCTTCGCTTTGCTCGCTGCGGTGTTGTTCGTACTGACCTTTACCGCCGGCAACCCATGGCTGGCCCTGGCCACCGTGCTGGTCTGGGGCGCGGTTGCGTTCGGCAACGTGCCGGGCCTACAGGTTTACGTGGTGCGTCAGGCCGAACATCACACCCCGCATGCGGTGGACGTGGCGTCGGGCCTGAACATCGCCGCGTTCAACCTCGGCATTGCCGGTGGCGCGTGGGGCGGTGGCTTGATCGTTGCCCATATGGGCCTGATTCACACCGCGTGGATTGGTGGCCTGGTAGTGCTTGTCGCGTTGGCGCTGACCGCGTGGAGCGGTCGTCTTGACCGGTTGGGTCCGGTGTATGCCGAACCTGCTGAAGGCTCGACCCGCATCGTCGCCGGTCACTGATAAATAGGCTGCGACCTTTGCTTTACCGTCCGTAGTCCCGTCGAAACTTTCTCGCCCGCCCCGCAGTCATCAAAAGACAGGGGCAGTCCGAGAACCATTAGACGGGAGGCGACATGGCGGCGATCCACATCGGTATTTCAGGCTGGCGCTACACGCCCTGGCGGGGGGATTTCTACCCAAAGGGGCTGACCCACAAGCGCGAATTGCAATTCGCCTCACGGGCGGTCAACAGCATCGAAATCAATGGATCGTTTTACGCCCTGCAACGGCCCGAACGTTATGCCCAGTGGTACGCCGAAACCCCGAGGGGCTTCGTTTTCAGCGTCAAAGCCCCGCGTTTCATCACCCACATCAGGCGACTGCGGGACATCCATAAACCCCTGGCGAATTTCTTCGCGTCCGGGGTGCTGGAACTCAAAGAAAAACTCGGCCCGATCCTCTGGCAATTTCCGCCCAACTTCAAATTCGATGCCGAGCTGTTCGAGACTTTTCTGGAACAGTTGCCGCACAACACCGAAGAGGCCGCCGCCCTCGCCCACCAGCATGATTCGCACGTGAACGGTCACGCCAGCCTGCACGCCTACGGAAAAAAGCCTTTGCGCCATGCCGTAGAAATCAGAAACGAGAGTTTCGTCGACCCCGCCTTTATCCGCCTGCTCAAACGCCACAATGCCGCGCTGGTTATCGCCGACACCGCCGGTAAATGGCCGTACCGCGAAGACCTCACCAGCGACTTCGTTTACCTGCGCCTGCACGGTGCCGAAGAGCTCTATGCCAGCGGTTACACCCCCGAGGCACTGAAACGCTGGGGTGACCGGATCGAAGCCTGGTACCACGGCCAGCAACCGCCCGACCCACACCTGATCGCCCCCCGGCAAAAGCCCAAGGCGCGCAAGTCCCGTGAGGTGTTTTGCTACTTCGACAACGACATCAAAGTCCGCGCACCCTTCGATGCCCGTCGCTTGCTGGAGCGCTTTCATCTGGATAAAGACCTCGCCACCCGTCCCGGTGAACTGGCCGCCGAAGGAGTGCTGCCATGAGCATTTCCGAACCGATCGGCACCACCGACGAACAGCAACCCATCATCACCTCCGTGCACCGTTTCACCGTGCTGACGGTCAACACGCACAAGGGGTTCACCGCGCTCAACCGGCGTTTCATCCTGCCGGAACTGCGCGAAGCGGTGCGCAGCGTGTCCGCCGACGTGGTGTTTTTGCAGGAAGTCCACGGCACCCACGAGCATCACCCCCAGCGCTACAGCAATTGGCCGGCGATGCCGCAATACGAATTCCTCGCCGACACGCTGTGGCCGCAGTTCGCCTATGGGCGTAACGCGGTTTATCCGGCGGGCGATCACGGCAATGCGTTGCTGTCGAAATTCCAGATCATTCGCCACGACAACCTCGACGTCTCCATCAGCGGTCACGAGAACCGCGGCATCCTGCATTGCGTGCTGCGCCTGCCCGGTGACGGCCAGGAAGTGCATGCCATTTGTGTGCATCTAGGCCTTCACGAAACCCACCGGACCGAACAACTCAAGTTGCTGGCCCAGCGCCTCGAAGAACTGCCCAGCGATGCCCCGGTGATCGTTGCCGGTGACTTCAACGACTGGCGCCAGCGCGCCGATGCACTGCTCAACCCCTGCGGTTTGCGGGAGGTTTTCGCCGAACTCCACGGCAAACCGGCGCGCAGTTTTCCAGCGCGTTTGCCAGCGTTGCGCCTTGACCGCATCTACGTGCGCAACCTCAAGGCCAGCCAACCACAAGTGCTGGCCGCGCGGCCCTGGTCACACCTTTCCGACCACGTACCGCTGTCGGTGGAGATCGAGCTATGAGCAGCTCATCGATGGATAAAACCAACGTGGAGCACTTATCCACAACCCCGCCGATCCGTGAACCGGGCGTGGTCGACGTCGAATATGGCTGGCAAGGCAACAACCGCGTAGAGCTGCTGGAAAACGGCGAAGCGTATTTCCCTCGGGTGTTCGAGGCCATGCGTCAGGCGAAGACTGAAATCCTGCTGGAAACCTTCATTGTGTTTGAGGACAAGGTCGGTGATGAGCTGCAAGAAGTCCTGATCGCCGCCGCTCAACGCGGCGTGCGGATTACCGCCAATCTCGATGGCTTTGGCTGCGGTGAACTGAGCACGGGATACCTCGCCGCCCTGAGCGAAGCCGGCGTGCGCATTCAGATTTTCGACCCGGCGCCCAAACGTCTGGGGATCCGCACCAACTGGTTCCGCCGCCTGCACCGCAAGATTGTAGTGGTCGACGGCACGATCGCGTTCATCGGCGGCATCAACTTTTCTGCCGACCATCTGGCTGACTTCGGCCCTGAGGCCAAGCAGGATTATTCCGTTGAAGTGCAAGGCCCGGCGGTGGCCGACATCCATCACTTCGCCTTGCTGCAATGTGGTCGCCCGGCTCACGCCAAATACTGGTGGCAACGACGCAGGCAACGGCGCTCGGAACTGGCGTTCACCGATCATGACGGCCAGGTTCGCCTGGTGTACCGCGACAACGGCGAGCATCCGACTGACATCGAAGAGGTTTACCGGCAGGTGCTGCGCAGTGCCCAGCGCCGGGTGGTGATCGCCAATGCCTACTTCTTTCCGGGCTATCGCCTGCTGCGCGAGATCCGTAACGCGGCGCGCCGTGGCGTCGATGTGCGACTGATCCTGCAAGGTCAGCCCGACATGCTGGTGGCCAAACTCGCCGCGCGCATGACCTATGACTACCTGCTCAAATCCGGTGTGCAGATTCACGAATATTGCGAGCGTCCACTGCACGGTAAAGTCGCGCTGGTGGATGAGGATTGGAGCACGGTCGGCTCGAGCAACCTCGACCCGTTGAGCCTGTCCATGAACCTGGAAGCCAATGTGTTGATCCGCGATCGCGCCTTCAACCGCGACCTGTTCGAGCGCCTCGAAGACCTGAGTAACAACCATTGCAAGGTCATGTGCGCCGACAAAGCCCCGCGCGGTCGAGTCTGGCACATGACCGTCGGCTTTCTGGTGTTTCACTTTCTGCGGCACTTCCCGGCCTGGGCCGGTTGGTTGCCGGCGCATAAACCTCGCCTGAAACCGTTTACTCATTCCGCCGGGAGTGACACCTGATGAGCCACTCTGAGACACAACCGGCGACCCACGCCGAAACATCGGGCAAATCCCGCTGGAGCCGCTGGAAACGGCCGCTGACAATGCTGTTTTTCCTGGCGCTGATCGTGCTGTTCACGATGCTTGCCCAGCGCATCGAATGGGATGAAGTGTTCGACAACCTCGCCGATTTCAAGGTGCGCACGCTGATCATCGCGTCCGGCCTGACCGTGGTGAGCTTTCTGGTCTACGCCTGCTTCGACCTGATCGGCCGTACCTACATTCGCCAGGACCTGACGTGGAAGCAGATCCTGCCGGTGGGGATTATCAGCTATGCCTTCAACCTCAACCTGAGTGCCTGGGTCGGCGGTATTGCCATGCGTTATCGGCTGTATTCGCGACTCGGGGTGAGCAAGGGCAACATCGCGAAAATTCTCGGGCTGAGCCTCGCGACAAACTGGTTCGGTTACATGGTGATTGCCGGTGCAGTATTCAGCAGCGGCCTGGTGCGAATGCCGCCAGGCTGGAAGCTGAGCAGCGATGCGCTGCAAGGCGTGGGCGTGTTGCTGCTGCTGGTGAGCGCGGGGTACCTGGCAGCGTGTCAGTTTTCCAAGCGGCGGGAGTGGGCGATACGTGGGGTGGAAATCAACCTGCCGTCCCTGCGCATGGCGGTGCTGCAACTGGCCCTCGGGGCGCTGAACTGGGCGCTGATGGCGGCGGTGATTTTCACCTTGCTGCCGAGCAAGCTGGATTACCCGCTGGTGCTCGGGGTGTTGCTGATCAGCGCGATTGCCGGGGTCATCACGCACATTCCCGCAGGGCTTGGCGTGCTGGAAGCCGTATTCGTGGCGCTGCTGCAACATGAAGTGTCCCGAGGCAGCCTGGTGGCCGGATTGCTGGCGTATCGGGCGATTTATTTCATCTTGCCGCTACTGATTACCTTGGTGATGTACCTGATCGTGGAAGCCAAGGCCAAGTCGTTGCGGATCTCGAAAAATCCCCGAGATTAGAAGGCTGCGACGTTTTCACGATGACTGAATAATGCTCAACCGCTCGCCCACCACCATCTCGGTGATCCAGCTCACCAGGATCGAGGTGTATGCCTGTTGCGAAACGGGGTCACTCAAGGCGTGATCGGCGCCGTCGATTATCCGGTGGGTCAGCGAGTGAGTCTGCTGACAGGCCGCGCGGTAACTCATGATCGTCGCGTGGGGCACATAGTCGTCGGTCTCTGATTCGACCAGCAGCACATCCCCAGTGAACTGCGAACAGGCATGCAGCGCACGATTGCTGTCGGCGCGGACTAACGTGCTGCGGTAATCGCGTAAATCGAGCTTGTCCAGGTCACGTTTGGGCGTGTGCCATTGATCATCGCGATACAGCGCCGGCACCCGCAGCGCCAACCAGCGCACCGGGCGCAACGAGGTCAGGATCGAGGCCAGGTAACCGCCATAACTGGTGCCGACCACGGCAATCGCCGATGTATCGAGCGCCGGGTGTGCGAGCAAGCGGTCATACGCCGCCAGCAGGTCGCGCAGGTTGTCTTCGCGCGTGACTCGACTCAGCGCAATTCCGGCCCCGCCGGTATGTCCGCGCAAGTCGAACGTCAGGCACACGCACCCCAAACCGGCGATACCTTTGGCCCGCTCCAGGTCCCGCTCCTGACTGCCGCCCCAACCGTGCACAAAAAGCACACCGGGGACTTTTGATTTGGGGCTGAGAAAAGTCCCGACCATCTGTTCATCGTCGATGTCGATTTGAATGGTTTCGCTTCTAGCCGTCATAGGATTTAACCGTTACGTACTTGAGGAGAAAGTCACTGTTTTGCGCCGGCCCGCGATACACCTCGATGGCGTCCGCCGGCAGGGGCTGGTCGATGTAGGTCTCGACCGACGACACGCGAATCGCGCGCATCCCGGGGTCGTTGACGAAGCTCTGCAACGCGGCAACTTCAGCGCTGCTGGCACCGCCCATCCGCCAGGATTGCTCGAGCACGCCGCTGCGCTTTTTGCCGTTACTGTCCACGCCTTGGGCGATGTCGTAGTTGCGCCGTGAGGCGTAGAAACCGGGATAAGCCTCATCCGCGGCACGGTCGAACACTTGCGCCTGACGGATCGCCAGCTGCACATCGTCCGGTATTTCCAGTTCGAGCAAATCGTCGTAATGACCCCGCACTACCAGCAGGTTGGACCCTCCATAAACCTGCTCGCCCTGACCGTCTTCGGTCAAGTACTGATCACCGCAATAACTCAGCACCGTGTCGCCGATAAAACTCTGACCGACGCTGTGGGTGATCACGTGGTCCAGATCCTGCTCCAGCACCACACCTTCGGTGAACAGCGCTTTGGCCTCTGGTCTGGCGAGGATGGCATCGAACTGGTCGAGGCTTTTGATCACTTCCTGACCGCGTCCGGCGCAGGCATGAATCGGCTTGATGCGGATCGGGCCGCTGTAGAGCAGATGCTCCGCCGCAGGACGCGCATCGTCCATGGAAAAAACACTGAGGCCGTCGAGCACCACGCTGCGCACGCGTTCGGAAAACAACGGTGACCAGCCTTCCGGTGCATGAGCATCTTTGTTGCGCAATCCGTGGCTGATGGCTTTGGTGCAGATGAAATCATGGTCGACATAACCGCCCCACAAATCCTCCGGCCCTTTAACGCCTAATTGCCGGGCGGCAGCGACGCCCACAAGCGTCTGGGTCGGCAACAGATACAGGTCTCGCCCGTTGTGCAATTCGGGGTCGTAACTGCCGCCGTATTTAAGCCCCAGGATCTGCGCCAGCCAACGGGCCAGCGCACGATTGGTTTCCACTTCGTGCAACGGAGCCTCGGGGCGCACGGAGTGGGCGACCACCAGTTTCTTGCGATTTGCCGGGGTCATGCGTCCCCCTCAATCTGCGCTTGATGAATGTAGTAGAAGGGGTGCAGAGATCAGGCCAAGGGGGCCAAAAGACAAACGTTTTTCAAATCAGCCCGTTACGAAAAACATGATGGCACCCTGCCTGTTTGATTCTGCACGACAAGGGCTTCAACTCTGGCATTTTGCACGACTGACGCTCATCCCTGACTCGCTCCAACCCCAAACCGTGTCCGGTAATCACTTGGCGCCAACCCGGTAATCTTCTTGAACGTCGCCCGGAAGGCACTCGGGTCCTGATAACCCACCGTCCAGGCAATGTGATCGATGGTGCCGTTGGTGAACTCCAGCATTTCCCGGGCCTTGCCGACCCGCAGGTGCTGGCAATACTCAGTGGGTTTGAGCCCGGTTGCCGCGCGAAACCGACGCAGGAACGTGCGCTCTTCCAGCCCTGCCCGCTCGGCCATCGTCGCCAGCGACACGTCAGTTGCTCCGGTGCTTTGCAGCCAATGCTGGACCTTGAGAATCGAGGCATCGCCATGGCTGAGAATCGGTGAAAAATTGCTGCCGCACTCGCTCGCGCTGTCGCTGTGCTCCACCACCAAAAACCGCGCGGTACTGGTGGCGATGCTTGGCCCCAGCAGGCGGTTGACCAGGCGCAAGCCCAGTTCGGACCAAGCCATCAGCCCCGCAGTGGTGATCAGATCACCGTCGTCTACGATGGGTGTGTCGGCCTTGAGCTTGATCGCCGGGTAACGCTCGGCGAAGGCTTTGGCCGAGGTCCAGTGGGTGGTGGCGCTACGACCGTCGAGCAGACCACTCTCGGCCAACAGAATCGACCCCACACAAACCCCGCCGAGTGTCGCGCCATTGGCGTGTTGCTGACGCAGCCAGCGAAACAGCGCCTGCGGTGCCTGGCCTTCGGAAAAACCGGCAATCGACGGCGGGATCAACACCGCCACCAACGCACCGTCTGCAGCGGGATGACTGTCGTAGACCCGCTCGGGCGTCTGTTCGCCATCAACCTGCCAATGGCTGATCCGCAGCAACGGCAACTGCGCCGCCTGATGCTCGGCGGCAATCCGGTTCGCCACCCCGAACAAGTCGGTCAATCCATGCACCGCCGCCATCTGCGCACCGGGATAGATCAGCACGCCCAACTCGGCGATTGGCCTTTCTGCGTCCATTGTCAGTTTTCCCCCTTCTATTGTCGGTGCGGCCAATCCTCGGAAGGCCTGCCAGACCCAATACTTCATTCCACACCAACAAGCACTTCGAGGAAACAGTCATGGCCAAGCAAGCACTCATCGTAGTCGATATCCAAAATGACTACTTCCCCCAAGGCAAGTGGCCGCTGGTCGGCGCCGATGCCGCCGCGGACAACGCCGTTCGTCTGCTCAAAGCCTTCCGCGATGCGGGGGATTCGGTGGTACACATCCGCCACGAATTCACCTCCGACGAAGCCCCTTTCTTCACCCCGGGTTCGGAAGGCGCGAAGCTGCACCCCAAAGTCCTGAATCGCGCCGATGAGCCGGTCGTGCTCAAGCACTTCGTCAACTCGTTCCGTGAAACACAACTGAAATCGATCCTCGACGAACAAGGCATCAAGGAATTGGTGGTGGTCGGCAGCATGAGCCACATGTGCATCGACGGCATTACCCGCGCAGCCGCCGACATGGGTTACGCCGTCACTGTCATTCACGACGCCTGTGCCTCCCGTGACCTGGAGTTCAACGGCCTCACCGTTCCGGCCGCCCACGTTCACGCCGCCTTCATGTCGGCCCTGGGTTTTGCCTATGCCAGCGTAGTGTCCACCGACGAGTTCCTGGCAGCGCAACACTGATCAACGCTTTTGCATCCGACGCGCCCGAAACAAAGAAGGCCAGTCACGCGCGCACGTGACTGGCCTTTTTTCTGAGACTTACGGCCGAAAAGCCGGATAATGGCGGCCAAATCGTCTAGCCGTTATTCTGGTAATCCCCCATGGAAATCAAGGTCAACTTTCTCGACAACCTTCGACTTGAAGCCAAGTTCGACGACTTCACGGTGGTGGCCGATCAACCTATCCGCTACAAGGGCGATGGCTCGGCACCGGGTCCGTTCGACTACTTCCTGGCTTCGTCGGCGTTGTGTGCGGCGTATTTCGTGAAGCTCTACTGCGACACTCGCAGTATTCCCACCGAAAACATCCGCCTGTCGCAGAACAACATTGTTGATCCGGAAAACCGCTACAACCAGATTTTCAAGATCCAGGTCGAGTTGCCGGCGGATATTTCCGATAAGGACCGCCAGGGCATCCTGCGTTCCATCGACCGCTGTACCGTGAAAAAAGTGGTCCAGGCCGGGCCTGAGTTTGTGATCGAAGAGGTGGAAAACCTCGACGCCGATGCCCAAGCGTTGCTGATGCCTGCTTCTGCCTCAGAGGCGAGCACCTATATTGCGGGCAAGGATCTGCCGCTGGAGCAGACCATCGCCAATATGTCGGCCATTCTGGCGGACCTGGGCATGAAGATTGAAATCGCCTCGTGGCGCAATATCGTTCCCAACGTGTGGTCGCTGCATATCCGCGATGCGCATTCGCCAATGTGTTTTACCAACGGCAAGGGCGCAACCAAGGAAGGCGCGCTGGCGTCGGCGTTGGGCGAGTTTATCGAGCGACTCAACTGCAACTTCTTCTACAACGATCAGTTCTGGGGCGAAGAGATCGCCAACGCGCCGTTTGTGCATTACCCGGACGAACGCTGGTTCAAGCCTGGCCGTAAAGATGAACTGCCGACCGAAATCCTCGACGCGTACTGCCTGAAGATTTACAACCGCGACGGCGAGTTGCGTGGCTCCCACCTGATCGACACCAACTCGGGCAATGAAGAGCGCGGCATCTGCTCGCTGCCATACGTGCGCCAGTCGGACGGCGAAGTGGTGTATTTCCCGTCCAACCTGATTGAAAACCTGTTCCTGAGCAACGGCATGAGTGCCGGCAACACGCTGGCTGAAGCTCAGGTGCAATGCCTGTCGGAGATCTTCGAGCGTGCGGTAAAACGCGAAATCATCGAAGGTGAATTTGCACTGCCGGATGTGCCCGCCGATGTGCTGGCGAAGTACCCCGGGATACTGGCCGGTATTCAGGCGCTGGAAGAGCAAGGGTTCCCCGTATTGGTGAAGGATGCATCCCTGGGCGGTGAATTCCCGGTGATGTGCGTCACATTGATGAACCCGCGTACCGGCGGTGTGTTCGCCTCGTTCGGCGCGCACCCGAGCCTGGAAGTGGCGCTGGAGCGCAGCCTGACCGAACTGCTCCAGGGCCGCAGCTTCGAAGGCCTCAACGACTTGCCCCAGCCGACGTTTGAAGGCCATGCGGTGACCGAGCCGAATAATTTCGTCGAGCACTTCATCGATTCCAGCGGCGTGGTGTCGTGGCGCTTCTTCAGCTCCAAGTCCGATTACGAATTCGTGGAGTGGGACTTCTCCGGCCAAGGTGAAAACTCGAATACCGACGAAGCTGCGACCTTGTTCGGCATTCTCAAAGGCATGGGCAAAGAAGTGTACATGGCGGTCTACGAGCATATCGGCGCGACGGCCTGCCGCATCCTGGTGCCGGACTATTCGGAAATCTATCCGGTAGACGATCTGATCTGGGACAACACCAACAAAGCACTGTTCTTCCGCGACGACATCCTGAACCTGCATCGCCTGGACGACGACGAACTGCAAGCGCTGGTTGAGCGCCTGGTGGAAAGTGAGCTGGATGACTACACCGACATCACCTCCCTGATCGGCATCGAATTTGACGACAATACGGCCTGGGGTCAGCTGACGATCCTGGAGTTGAAGCTGCTGATTTATCTCGCCTTGCAGCAATTTGAAGAGGCGAAAGAGGCAGTGGAGATGTTCCTGCAGTACAACGACAACACGGTTGAGCGCGGCTTGTTCTACCAAGCCGTCAACGCGGTGCTGGAGATGAAGCTGGACGAAGACCTGGAACTGGAAGACTACGAGGCCAATTTCCGCCGGATGTTTGGCAACGAACGAATGGATGCAGTGATCGGCTCGGTTGAAGGCCGTGTGCGCTTCCATGGTTTGACGCCGACCAGCATCAAACTGGAAGGGCTCGACAGGCACTTGCGCTTGATCGAGAGCTACAAAAAACTGCATACCGCGCGGACCAACGTGACGACGCTATCCAGTTAACGGCGCCCACAAAAAAAGCGAAGCCTGATGGCTTCGCTTTTTTTTACTGACTGGATCGCTGCTTTTTAGAACGGGATATCGTCATCAAAGCTGTCGAAATCAGGAGCCGGCTGTGGAGCGGCTTGCTGTGGAGGCGGAGCCTGACGCGACTGTTGCGGAGCCGACTGCTGCGGACGCGGAGCCTGCTGGCGTGGGGCTGGGGCGGACTGCTGGTAGTTATTGCCCCCGCCTTGTTGGTCGCCCTGCTGTGGACGGCCGCCCAGCAGCTGCATGGTGCCTTGCATGTCGACCACGATTTCAGTGGTGTAACGCTTGATACCGTCTTTTTCCCACTCGCGGGTCTGCAGCTTGCCTTCGATGTAGACCTGCGAACCTTTACGCAGGTACTCGCCGGCGATCTCGGCAACTTTGCCGAACATCGACACACGGTGCCATTCGGTCTTCTCGACTTTCTGACCGGTTTGCTTGTCGGTCCACTGTTCGCTGGTCGCCAGACTCAGGTTGGTCACGGCGTTACCGTTAGGCAAGTAGCGAACTTCGGGATCCTGGCCGCAAGTGCCGACCAATATGACTTTGTTAACCCCACGGGCCATAACGTTCTCCTAGGCTACGCACGCTGCCTCGGCCGGGTTGTTCACCAGGCGCTCAAGGGTCGTGCGATCCAATAGTTCTGTGTCCAATTTGATGTAAATCGCCGCTTCATCAGCAACGATCACCGCATCTGTTACCCCTACGACGGCCTTCAGGCGCTCAACCAGACCCGCTTCGCGGATCGCCTCGGGCGACAACGGCAAGCGCAGGCTCGTGACATAAGGTGGTTCGCGCATGGTAACAGCAAAGGCCAGCCAGAGGGCAGCCAGGCCGGCGCATCCAAGGAATACAACCGACAGACCGCCATGCTGGAACAACCAGCCGCCGAGGATCCCGCCCAGTGCCGAACCGAGGAACTGACTGGTGGAATAAACCCCCATCGCCGTGCCTTTGCCGCCTGCTGGTGAAACCTTGCTGATCAGCGATGGCAACGAAGCTTCCAGCAGATTGAACGCAGTGAAGAACACCACCGTCCCGATCACCAGAGCCCGCAAGCTATCGCCGAACTGCCAGAAGAATAGCTCAGTGAGCATCAGCGTCGCGACGGCGCCGAGTAAAACTCGTTTCATTTTGCGTTTCTTCTCGCCGTAGATGATGAACGGGATCATGGCGAAGAAGGAAATCAGCAGCGCAGTGAGGTAGACCCACCAGTGCTGCTCTTTGGGCAACCCGGCTTTTTCGACCAGCGCCAAAGGCAATGCAACGAAGCTCGACATCAACATCGCGTGCAACACAAAAATGCCCAGGTCCAGACGCAGCAGGTCTGGATGCTTGAGCGTCGGTATCAGCGCCTGGCGCGCAACGCCGGACTCGCGGTGCTGCAACGGCCCGGTTGAGCGCGGCACCATGAACATCACGATCACGATGCCGAACAGCGCCATGCCGCCCGTGGCGAGGAACAACCCGGACAGGCCAAAGGCGCGGGTCAGCAACGGTCCTACAACCATCGCGACAGCGAACGACAGACCGATCGTCATACCGATCATGGCCATGGCCTTGGTCCGATGCTGTTCGCGGGTCAGGTCTGACAGCAACGCCATCACTGCCGCGGAAATCGCCCCGGCGCCTTGCAGGATTCGTCCGGCGATCACGCCCCAGATCGAGTCGGCATTGGCCGCCAGCACGCTACCGAGGGCGAAGACGATCAGCCCCAGGTAAATCACCGGGCGACGACCGATGCGGTCGGAAATAAAGCCGAAGGGAATTTGAAAGATCGCCTGGGTCAGGCCGTAAGCGCCAATCGCCAGCCCGATAAGGGCCGGGGTCGCTCCTGCCAGATCCATCCCATAGGTCGCCAGTACCGGCAACACCATGAACATGCCAAGCATACGGAAGGCGAACACCAGGGCCAGACCGCTTGCTGCGCGGGTCTCGCTGCCACTCATGCGTTCGCTGTGGGGATCGTGCATGGAAAAACCTCATGTGAACCGGCGGCGATTCTACCAGTCCCATCGATTGACGGGGTATATCGCGACGCTTTGACGCGCTCTGCTGACAGACTCTTCATGTAAGCCTGTAACCCGCTCATTCGATAGTGTGCATCCATCCAGTATTTGGCCGTATACTCCTACGTTTTCGACGCCCGCCGAGCGAGGCCACTTTGGACAAGATCCTGATTCGTGGGGCCCGAACCCACAACCTGAAGAACATCGACCTGACCCTGCCCAGGGACAAACTGATCGTCATCACCGGCCTGTCCGGCTCCGGAAAATCATCCCTGGCATTCGACACGCTGTACGCCGAAGGCCAGCGCCGCTACGTCGAATCGCTGTCGGCCTACGCGCGGCAATTTTTGTCGATGATGGAAAAGCCTGACGTCGACACCATCGAAGGTTTGTCGCCAGCCATTTCCATCGAGCAGAAATCGACCTCGCACAACCCGCGCTCGACGGTCGGCACCATCACCGAAATCTACGATTACCTGCGCCTGCTTTACGCTCGCGTGGGTATTCCGCGTTGCCCGGATCACGACATTCCGCTGGAAGCCCAGACCGTCAGCCAGATGGTCGACCTGGTCCTCGCCCAGCCGGAGGGCAGCAAGCTGATGCTGCTGGCCCCGGTTATCCGCGAGCGTAAAGGCGAACACCTTTCGGTCTTCGAAGAACTGCGCGCCCAAGGCTTTGTGCGGGCCCGGGTCAACGGACGGCTCTGCGAGCTGGACGAATTGCCGAAGCTGGACAAGCAGAAGAAGCACTCGATCGATGTGGTGGTCGACCGCTTCAAGGTACGCGCCGACCTGCAACAGCGTTTGGCCGAGTCGTTCGAGACTGCGCTGAAGCTGGCAGACGGCATCGCCCTGGTCGCGCCGATGGACGACGAGCCCGGCGAGGAAATCATCTTCTCCGCACGCTTCGCCTGCCCGATCTGCGGGCATGCCATCAGCGAACTGGAACCCAAGCTGTTCTCCTTCAACAACCCGGCCGGCGCTTGCCCGACGTGTGATGGCCTGGGTGTTAAGCAGTTCTTCGACATCAAGCGATTGGTCAATGGCGAACTGACGCTCGCGGAAGGCGCGATTCGTGGCTGGGACCGGCGCAACGTCTATTACTTCCAGATGCTCGGCTCGTTGGCTTCACACTACAAGTTCAGCCTGGAAGTGCCGTTCAACGAACTGACGGCCGATCAGCAGAAGTTCATCCTGCACGGCAGCGGTTCGCAGAACGTCGACTTCAAATACCTGAACGACCGCGGCGACATCGTCAAACGCTCGCACCCGTTCGAAGGCATCGTGCCGAATCTGGACCGTCGCTACCGCGAAACCGAGTCCGCCTCGGTGCGTGAAGAGCTGGCCAAGTTCCTCAGCACCCAGCCTTGCCCGGATTGCCGTGGTACTCGCCTGCGTCGTGAGGCGCGGCATGTGTGGGTTGGCGAGAAGACGCTGCCGGCGGTGACCAATCTGCCGATTGGCGATGCCTGTGAATATTTCGGCGTGCTGAAACTCACCGGCCGCCGTGGCGAAATTGCTGACAAGATTCTCAAGGAAATTCGCGAGCGACTGCAGTTCCTGGTCAACGTTGGCCTGGACTATTTGTCGCTGGATCGCAGTGCGGACACGCTGTCCGGTGGTGAAGCGCAGCGTATCCGTCTGGCCAGCCAGATCGGTGCAGGCCTGGTGGGCGTTCTGTACATCCTCGACGAACCGTCGATTGGTTTGCACCAACGGGACAACGATCGGTTGCTCGGTACGCTCAAGCACCTGCGGGACATCGGCAACACGGTGATCGTGGTCGAGCACGACGAAGATGCGATTCGCCTGGCTGACTACGTGGTGGATATCGGTCCGGGCGCAGGTGTACACGGCGGACACATTGTCGCCGAAGGCACGCCAGCCGAAGTCATGGCTCATCCTGATTCGTTGACCGGAAAGTACTTGTCGGGCCGGGTTAAAATTGCAGTCCCGGCCAAACGCACGCCGCGTAACAAGAAGTTGTCGCTGTCCCTCAAGGGCGCCCGTGGCAACAACTTGCGCGATGTCGATCTGGACATCCCGATCGGCCTGCTGACCTGCGTAACCGGCGTATCTGGCTCGGGCAAGTCGACGCTGATCAACAACACCCTGTTCCCGCTTAGCGCTACGGCACTGAACGGTGCAACAACGCTCGAAGCGGCCGCTCACGACAGCATCAAAGGTCTGGAGCATCTGGATAAGGTTGTCGACATTGACCAGAGCCCGATCGGTCGAACGCCACGTTCCAACCCGGCGACCTACACCGGGTTGTTCACACCGATTCGCGAACTGTTCGCTGGTGTGCCGGAGTCCCGCTCCCGCGGTTATGGTCCTGGACGCTTCTCCTTCAACGTGAAGGGCGGGCGTTGCGAGGCCTGTCAGGGCGATGGCCTGATCAAGGTGGAAATGCACTTCCTGCCGGACATCTATGTCCCGTGCGACGTCTGCAAGAGCAAACGCTACAACCGCGAAACCCTCGAGATCAAGTACAAGGGCAAGAGCATCCACGAAACCCTCGAGATGACGATCGAGGAAGCGCGGGTGTTCTTCGACGCGGTTCCGGCCCTGGCGCGCAAGCTCCAGACGCTGATGGATGTCGGCCTGTCGTACATCAAGCTCGGGCAGTCAGCGACCACGCTGTCGGGTGGTGAAGCCCAACGGGTGAAGCTGTCCCGCGAATTGTCCAAGCGCGACACCGGCAAGACGCTGTATATCCTCGATGAGCCGACAACTGGCCTGCACTTCGCGGATATTCAGCAGCTGCTCGACGTATTGCATCGATTGCGCGACCACGGCAACACCGTGGTGGTGATCGAGCACAATCTGGATGTGATCAAGACGGCCGACTGGTTGGTGGACCTGGGGCCGGAAGGCGGTTCCAAGGGCGGCCAGATCATTGCCGTCGGTACGCCGGAAGAAGTGTCCGAGATGAAGCAGTCTCACACGGGCTTCTACCTCAAGCCGCTGCTGGCTCGCGACAAAGCCTGAATCAGGCCCATGAAAAAGCCCCTGTCACCTCATCGGTGACAGGGGCTTTTTTGTACCCGGTGCAATCAGGCGTGCGATTGCAGGTAATTTTCCAGACCGATCAGCTTGATCAGACCCAACTGCTTTTCGAGCCAGTAGGTGTGGTCTTCTTCGGTGTCATGCAACTGAACCCGCAACATCTCGCGGCTGACATAGTCCTTGTGCTGCTCGCAGAGCTTGATGCCTTTGCAGAGCGCGGCGCGGACCTTGTATTCCAGCCGCAGGTCAGCGGCGAGCATGTCCGGCACAGAAGTGCCGACATCAAGGTCGTCCGGACGCATGCGTGGCGTACCTTCGAGCATCAGAATTCGGCGCATCAGGGCATCAGCGTGCCCGGCCTCTTCTTCCATCTCGTGGTTGATACGTTCGTAGAGCTTAGTGAAACCCCAGTCCTCATACATCCGCGAATGGACGAAATATTGATCACGCGCCGCCAGTTCGCCGGTCAGCAACGTGTTGAGGTAATCGATTACGTCTGGGTGGCCTTGCATCGCCCTACATCTCCCTGCTTGAAAGTCTGTAGTTTGAACCAAGCAGACTGTTTGGTCACTCTACTCGCGCTATAAAAGCGAAGATATTCTGAGAAAAGTGGTTTAAATAACGCAAAAACCGCCCTAATGAGGGCGGTTCTGCTTCTCGTTTAGACTTCGTTAAGCTGTACGCCCAACGCCGTTGCGATTGCTTCTCCGTACGCCGGGTCGGCCCTGAAGAAATGCTGCAATTGACGATCAATCACGTCGCTGGAAACCCCGGCCATGGCACCGGCGATGTTGTTAACCAGCAGGGCTTTCTGCTCATCACTCATCAGACGGAACAGCGCACCCGCATGGCTGTAGTAGTCAGTATCTTCGCGATGATCGTAGCGATCAGCTGCACCACTCAGCGCAAGCGCTGGCTCTGCGTAGCGAGGTGCTTGTTTCGGTGATTCGACGTAGCTGTTCGGCTCGTAGTTAGGTGTCGCACCGCCATTGCTGCCAAATGCCATCGAACCGTCGCGCTGATAGCTGTTCACCGGACTGCGAGGCGCGTTCACCGGCAATTGCTGGTGGTTGGTGCCAATACGGTAGCGGTGGGCATCGGCGTAAGCGAACACTCGCCCTTGCAGCATGCGGTCAGGCGACAAACCGACACCCGGAACCATGTTGCTCGGACCGAACGCCGCTTGCTCGACTTCAGCAAAATAGTTCTGCGGGTTGCGGTTAAGCTCCAGCTCGCCCACTTCGATCAGCGGAAACTCTTTCTGCGACCAGGTCTTGGTCACGTCGAACGGGTTCTCGTAGTGCGCTGCGGCCTGAGCCTCAGTCATGATCTGGATGCATACGCGCCATTTCGGAAAATCACCGCGCTCGATCGCGCCGAACAGATCACGCTGTGCGTAATCCGGATCGGTACCGGCCAGGCGTGCCGCTTCTGCTGGCGCCAGGTTTTTAATCCCTTGCTTGGTCTTGTAGTGCCACTTCACCCAGTGACGCTCGCCATTGGCGCTGATCAGGCTGTAGGTGTGGCTGCCGAAGCCGTGCATGTGACGGTAGCCATCGGGGATGCCGCGGTCCGAGAACAGAATGGTGACCTGGTGCAACGCCTCAGGTGAGTGCGACCAGAAGTCCCACATCATTTGCGCACTTTTCAGGTTGCTTTGTGGAAGACGTTTTTGAGTGTGAATAAAGTCCGGGAACTTCAAAGGATCACGGATGAAGAACACGGGCGTGTTGTTGCCGACGATGTCCCAGTTGCCTTCTTCGGTGTAGAACTTCAGGGCGAAACCACGTGGATCGCGCTCGGTATCAGCAGAACCGCGCTCGCCGCCCACGGTGGAAAACCGCAGGAAGGTTGGGGTTTGCTTGCCGACAGACTCAAACAGTTTGGCGCTGGTGTACTCGGTGATGTCCCGAGTTACGGTGAACGTACCGTAAGCACCGGAACCTTTGGCATGTACACGGCGCTCAGGGATGTTTTCACGGTTGAAGTGGGCAAGCTTCTCGATCAGGTGAAAGTCGTCGAGCAGCAGCGGGCCACGAGGGCCGGCGGAACGGGAATTCTGGTTATCAGCGACAGGAGCGCCACTGGCAGTGGTAAGTGTTTTATTTTGGCTCATGCGATCTCTTCCTTTGTCAGTATTTTGAACTGCCGGCTAATCGGCTTGGGACGGAGTATTGACCATTGATCAGGAAGGCTACAAATTCATTAATTTGCAGAGATCAATAGAAAAATACTACCAACGAATCCCGTTCGCAGCATGACGGCATGGATCGCAGGAAAGCTTGTATAAACAGCGCGTTTCTTACAGACACAAAAAACCGGGCACTAGGCCCGGTTCTTCGTTTCAGACTGACGTCTTACTCAGCGGATACAGCTTCACCACCGGCAGGACGATCAACCAACTCGACGTACGCCATAGGCGCGTTGTCGCCAGTGCGGAAACCGCACTTGAGGATGCGCAGGTAGCCACCCTCACGGGTAGCGTAACGCTTGCCCAGGTCGTTGAAGAGCTTACCAACGATAGCTTTCGAACGAGTACGGTCGAAAGCCAGACGGCGGTTAGCCAGGCTGTCTGTCTTGGCCAAAGTGATCAGCGGCTCAGCAACGCGACGCAGTTCTTTAGCTTTCGGCAGTGTAGTTTTGATCAGCTCGTGCTCGAACAGCGACACTGCCATGTTTTGAAACATGGCCTTGCGGTGCGAGCTAGTGCGGCTCAGGTGACGACCACTTTTACGATGACGCATGGTTCATTCCTTACCAAACACAACGTTCGGTGATTACGACGATCAGGCAGTCGCCTTGTCGTCCTTCTTAAGACTTGCAGGCGGCCAGTTGTCGAGGCGCATGCCGAGGGACAGACCGCGGGAGGCCAGAACGTCCTTGATTTCAGTCAAGGATTTCTTGCCAAGGTTCGGAGTCTTCAACAGCTCTACTTCGGTACGCTGAATCAGGTCACCGATGTAGTAGATGTTTTCCGCCTTAAGGCAGTTAGCCGAACGTACAGTCAGTTCCAGATCGTCAACCGGGCGAAGCAGGATCGGATCGATCTCGTCTTCCTGCTCGACAACCACTGGCTCACTGTCACCTTTGAGGTCGACGAACGCAGCCAACTGCTGTTGCAGAATGGTTGCAGCGCGGCGAATTGCCTCTTCAGGATCCAGAGTACCGTTGGTTTCCAGATCAATAACCAGCTTGTCCAGGTTAGTACGCTGTTCGACACGGGCGTTTTCCACCACGTATGCGATACGGCGAACCGGGCTGAACGAAGAGTCAAGCTGCAAGCGACCGATGCTGCGGCTTTCGTCTTCATCGCTCTGACGCGAGTCTGCCGGTTCATAACCACGACCACGAGCTACGGTGAGCTTCATGTTCAGGGCGCCGTTAGACGCCAGGTTAGCGATTACGTGATCGGGGTTAACGATCTCGACATCATGATCCAGCTGAATATCGGCAGCGGTAACCACCCCCGAACCCTTCTTCGACAAGGTCAGCGTAACTTCGTCACGGCCGTGCAGCTTGATAGCCAGACCTTTAAGGTTCAACAGGATTTCAATTACGTCTTCCTGTACACCTTCGATGGCGCTGTACTCATGGAGCACACCGTCAATCTCGGCCTCGACTACTGCGCAGCCGGGCATTGAGGACAACAGGATGCGGCGCAGCGCGTTGCCCAGGGTGTGGCCGAAACCACGCTCGAGAGGCTCGAGAGTGATCTTGGCGCGGGTTGGACTGACAACCTGCACATCAATATGGCGGGGTGTCAGGAACTCATTTACCGAAATCTGCATGGATGCACCTATTTTCTAGCCCTTACTTGGAGTAGAGCTCGACAATCAGGCTTTCGTTGATGTCGGCGGACAGATCACTGCGAGCAGGAACGTTCTTGAAAACGCCCGACTTCTTCTCAGTGTCTACTTCTACCCATTCTACGCGGCCACGTTGGGCACACAGATCGAGAGCTTGGACAATGCGAAGTTGGTTCTTTGCTTTCTCGCGAATCGCGACCACGTCACCAGCACGAACCTGGTACGACGGCACGTTTACGGTCTGACCGTTAACGCTTACGGATTTGTGCGATACCAGCTGACGGGATTCGGCACGAGTAGAGCCAAAACCCATACGGTATACAACGTTGTCCAGACGGCATTCGAGCAGTTGCAACAGGTTTTCGCCAGTTGCGCCTTTCTTGCCAGCAGCTTCTTTGTAGTAGCCGCTGAATTGACGCTCGAGAACGCCGTAGATACGACGGACCTTCTGCTTTTCACGCAGTTGGGTGCCGTAATCGGACTGGCGACCGCGGCGTTGGCCGTGGATACCAGGTGCTGCTTCAATGTTGCACTTCGATTCGATCGCGCGCACGCCGCTCTTCAAGAAGAGATCGGTGCCTTCGCGACGAGCGAGTTTGCATTTTGGACCAATGTAACGAGCCATTCTTTACAATCTCCTGGATTACACGCGGCGCTTCTTCGGCGGACGGCACCCGTTGTGCGGGATTGGCGTCACGTCGGTGATGCTGGCGATCTTGTAGCCACAGCCGTTCAAAGCGCGGACTGCAGATTCACGACCTGGGCCTGGACCTTTGACGTTAACGTCGAGGTTTTTCAGACCGTATTCCAGCGCAGCTTGACCAGCACGTTCAGCAGCTACTTGAGCAGCAAACGGGGTGGACTTGCGGGAACCGCGGAAACCCGAACCACCGGAGGTAGCCCAGGAAAGAGCGTTGCCTTGACGGTCGGTGATGGTCACGATTGTGTTGTTAAAAGATGCATGGATGTGGGCGATGCCATCAACCACTGTCTTTTTAACTTTTTTACGAGGACGAGCAGCAGGTTTAGCCATGATTAATTTCCTGTCGATTCGCTGGGGCGATTACTTGCGGATCGGCTTACGCGGACCTTTACGGGTACGCGCGTTAGTCTTGGTACGCTGACCGCGCACTGGAAGACCACGACGATGACGCAGACCGCGATAGCAACCGAGGTCCATCAAACGCTTGATTTTCATGTTGATTTCGCGACGCAGGTCACCTTCAGTGGTGAACTTCGCCACTTCGCCACGCAGCTGTTCAATCTGCTCGTCGCTCAGATCTTTGATCTTTGCGGCTGGGTTTACCCCAGTCACTGCACAGATCTTCTGTGCAGTAGTGCGACCAACACCATAGATGTAGGTCAGCGAGATAACAGTATGCTTGTTATCTGGAATGTTAACGCCTGCAATACGGGCCATTCAGTGGGACTCCAATTGACAGCTACCTACGCCCCGGAAGCCAAGAAATAGGGCGCGAGATAATATCGCTGTAATAACAAATAATCAACCCGGCAGCGCACTAGCTGCCGGGCTTGAAGCACAATCACACTCAGCCTTGGCGCTGTTTGTGACGCGGTTCCGCGCTGCAAATTACTCGAACAACACCTTCGCGGCGAATAATCTTGCAGTTACGGCACAGCTTTTTCACCGATGCACGAACTTTCATCACCAACTCCTCGAACCTTATGGGTACTCAGCGCAACATGCCGCTGCCGTAACCCTTCAGGTTGGCTTTCTTCATCAGGGATTCGTACTGGTGCGAAACGAGGTGCGATTGTACTTGGGACATGAAGTCCATCACAACCACGACGACGATCAGCAACGAGGTCCCGCCAAGGTAGAACGGTACGTTTGCTGCAACCACCAGGAACTGGGGCAACAGGCACACGGCCGTCATGTAAAGAGCACCGAACATGGTCAAGCGAGTCAGAACGCCATCAATGTAGCGCGCAGACTGCTCACCTGGACGGATGCCCGGAATAAAGGCACCGGACTTCTTCAGGTTTTCCGCTACGTCTTTCGGATTGAACATCAACGCCGTATAGAAGAAGCAGAAGAAAATAATCCCTGCACTAAACAGCAGAATATTCAACGGCTGACCAGGAGCGATCGACTGCGAGATGTCCTGCAACCAGCCCATACCTTCAGACTGGCCGAACCAGGCACCCAACGAAGCCGGGAACAGCAAAATGCTGCTCGCGAAAATGGCCGGAATAACGCCGGCCATGTTCACCTTCAGCGGCAAGTGGCTAGTCTGCGCAGCGAAGACCTTGCGGCCCTGCTGACGCTTGGCGTAGTGAACAGCAATACGACGCTGACCACGCTCAATGAACACCACGAAACCGATAATCGCTACTGCCAGCAAACCGATGGCAACCAGGGCGAAGATGTTGATATCACCCTGACGCGCAGACTCGAAAGACTGCCCGATCGCTCTCGGAAGACCGGCGACGATACCCGAAAAAATCAACATCGAGATACCGTTGCCAACACCACGCTCAGTAATCTGCTCACCCAGCCACATCATGAACATCGCACCAGCCACAAAAGTGGATACCGCGACGAAATGGAAGCCAAAGTCACCAGTGAACGCAACGCCCTGCCCTGCCAGACCAATGGACATGCCAATTGCCTGGACAAGAGCGAGGACGACAGTGCCGTAGCGGGTGTACTGGCTGATCTTGCGACGGCCAGCTTCACCTTCCTTCTTCAACTGTTCCAGCTGCGGGCTGACGGCGGTCATCAGTTGCATGATGATCGATGCCGAAATGTACGGCATGATCCCCAGTGCAAAGATGCTCATCCGTTCCAGCGCGCCGCCGGAAAACATGTTGAACAAGCTAAGAATGGTCCCCTCATTCTGTCGAAACAGGTCCGCGAGTCGGTCCGGGTTGATACCTGGAACCGGGATGTGTGCGCCTATTCGGTAGACGATAATCGCCAGGAACAGAAAACGCAGACGAGCCCAGAGTTCAGACATACCGCCTTTGCCGAGCGCAGAGAGAGCACCTTGCTTAGCCATTTATTCCTCGAACTTGCCGCCAGCTGCTTCGATAGCCGCACGCGCACCTTTGGTGGCGCCGATTCCCTTTCCGATGGTGACAGCGCGAGTAACTTCGCCGGACAGCATGATTTTCACACGCTGTACGTTGACGTTGATCACGTTGGCATCTTTCAGGGACTGCACGGTGACGATGTCGCCTTCCACTTTAGCCAGCTCGGACAAACGCACTTCTGCGCGATCCATTGCTTTCAGGGAAACGAAACCGAACTTCGGCAGGCGACGATGCAGCGGCTGTTGACCGCCTTCAAAGCCTGGAGCAATGGTGCCACCGGAGCGGGAGGACTGACCTTTGTGGCCACGGCCACCGGTTTTGCCCAAACCACTACCGATACCACGGCCCGGACGATGCTTTTCGCGACGGGAACCCGGCGCTGGACTCAGATCATTGAGTTTCATCGATTAACCCTCGACACGCAGCATGTAGTAAGCCTTGTTGATCATCCCGCGATTCTCGGGAGTATCAAGTACTTCTACAGTGTGACCGATGCGACGCAGACCCAGACCCTTAACGCACAGTTTGTGGTTAGGGATGCGGCCGGTCATGCTTTTGATCAGCGTAACTTTAACGGTAGCCATGATCAGAAGATCTCCTTGACGCTTTTGCCACGCTTGGCGGCAATGGATTCAGGAGACTGCATAGCTTTCAAACCTTTGAAAGTGGCGTGAACCACGTTTACCGGGTTAGTCGAGCCGTAGCACTTGGCCAGAACGTTCTGAACGCCAGCAACTTCGAGGACAGCACGCATAGCGCCGCCAGCGATGATACCGGTACCTTCAGAAGCAGGCTGCATGTACACCTTCGAAGCGCCGTGACCGGACTTCATTGCGTACTGCAGAGTGGTGCCGTTCAGATCAACTTGGATCATGTTGCGGCGAGCAGCTTCCATTGCCTTCTGGATCGCAGCAGGCACTTCACGCGACTTGCCACGGCCGAAGCCAACACGCCCTTTACCATCACCCACCACGGTCAACGCGGTGAAAGTGAAGATACGGCCGCCTTTAACGGTTTTGGCTACGCGGTTAACTTGAACCAGCTTCTCAATGTAGCCTTCGTCGCGCTTTTGGTCGTTATTTGACATAACTTAGAACTCCAGCCCAGCTTCACGAGCAGCATCAGCCAGCGCCTTGACGCGGCCATGGTACTTGAAGCCAGAGCGGTCGAAAGCCACCTGCGAGACGCCAGCGGCTTTAGCACGCGTAGCGACCAGCTGGCCAACCTTAGTGGCCGCGTCGATGTTGCCAGTGGCGCCATCACGCAGTTCTTTATCCAAAGTCGAGGCAGATGCCAGGACTTTGTTGCCGTCGGCCGAAATGACCTGGGCGTAGATGTGCTGCGACGAGCGGAACACGCAGAGACGCACGACTTCGAGTTCGTGCATTTTCAGGCGTGCTTTGCGAGCGCGACGCAGTCGAGTAACTTTTTTGTCGGTCATTTGCTATGCCCTACTTCTTCTTGGCTTCTTTACGACGGACGACTTCGTCCGCGTAGCGCACACCTTTGCCTTTGTACGGCTCTGGTGGACGGAAGTCGCGGATCTCGGCGGCCACTTGACCTACCAGCTGCTTATCGATACCCCGGATCAGGATGTCGGTTTGGCTAGGAGTCTCAGCGGTGATGCCTTCCGGCAGTTCATAATCCACTGGGTGCGAGAAGCCAAGAGCCAGGTTCAGCACTGTGCCTTTTGCTTGCGCTTTGTAACCAACACCGACCAGCTGGAGCTTGCGCTCGAAGCCTTGGCTTACGCCTTGGACCATGTTGTTTACCAACGCACGAGTGGTACCAGCCATTGCGCGAGTTTGTTGATCGCCATTGCGAGCAGCGAAACGCAGCTCACCAGCTTCTTCAACGATCTCAACGGACGAATGGATGTTCAGTTCGAGAGTGCCCTTGGCACCCTTCACCGAAAGCTGTTGGCCTGCGAATTTTACTTCGACACCGGCTGGCAGCTTAACGGGGTTCTTAGCGACGCGTGACATGCTTATCCCCCCTTAGAACACAGTGCAAAGAACTTCGCCGCCGACACCGGCAGCGCGCGCAGCACGATCCGTCATCACACCTTTGTTGGTGGAGACGATAGACACACCGAGACCGCCACGAACTTTTGGCAGATCATCGACGGACTTGTACTGACGCAGGCCTGGACGGCTAACGCGCTTCACTTCTTCGATAACCGGACGGCCTTCGAAGTACTTCAGCTCGATGGACAGCAGTGGTTTGATTTCGCTGCTGATCTGATAACCCGCAATGTAACCTTCGTCCTTCAGGACTTTGGCAACAGCTACCTTCAAAGTAGAAGATGGCATGCTTACGACGGACTTTTCAGCCATCTGGGCATTACGGATTCGAGTTAGCATGTCCGCTAACGGGTCCTGCATACTCATGGGCTAGACGCTCCTAATACAAAAAAATTAGCCTTGCGGCTACTACTTGTCGCCGAGCTCATCCATGCGAAAAAAGCACGGGCTCAGGCGAGCCGGGTATTCTAGACACACCCCACAAATGAATCAAGCCCCAATAGGGGCTTGATTCAAGTTCAAGGTCACCGGTGGTCAGGATCTTGCGATCCGGACCACCGAGACTTTGATAGTGCTTACCAGCTGGCTTTAACCAGACCAGGTACGTCACCACGCATTGCAGCTTC
This sequence comes from Pseudomonas sp. BT76 TE3572, assembly GCF_050435365.1. NCBI lineage: Bacteria > Pseudomonadati > Pseudomonadota > Gammaproteobacteria > Pseudomonadales > Pseudomonadaceae > Pseudomonas > Pseudomonas sp. BT76 TE3572. Next base: position 5,220,914 of record NZ_JBNDKE010000001.1, on the reverse strand, counting down.
ACGCAGTTTGTTACGGCCAAGGCCGAACTTGCGGTAAACGCCGTGTGGACGACCGGTCAGGCGGCAGCGGTTACGCATGCGCGAGGCGCTTGCGTCACGTGGCTGCTTCTGCAGAGCTACTGTAGCTTCCCAACGTGCTTCTGGACTTGCGTTCAGATCAACGATGATTGCTTTCAGTGCTGCACGCTTTTTGGCGTACTTGGCAACCGTGAGCTGACGCTTCAGCTCGCGGTTTTTCATGCTCATCTTGGCCATTTTCCTACTCCAATCAGTTGCGGAACGGGAATTTGAAAGCACGCAGCAGCGCGCGACCTTCATCATCGTTCTTGGCAGTGGTGGTCAGGGTAATGTCCAGACCGCGGAGAGCATCGATCTTGTCGTAGTCGATTTCCGGGAAGATGATCTGCTCTTTAACGCCCATGCTGTAGTTACCACGACCATCGAAGGACTTGGCATTCAGGCCGCGGAAGTCGCGGACCCGAGGCAGGGAGATCGACAGCAGACGATCCAGGAATTCGTACATACGCTCACGGCGCAGAGTCACTTTGACGCCGATCGGCCAACCTTCACGGACTTTAAAGCCAGCGATGGATTTCCGAGCGTAAGTCACAACGACTTTCTGACCGGTGATCTTTTCCAGATCGGCAACAGCGTGCTCGATGACTTTTTTGTCACCGACCGCTTCGCCCAGACCCATGTTCAGGGTGATTTTGGTAACGCGTGGAACTTCCATCACGTTCGAAAGCTTAAGTTCTTCCTTAAGCTTCGGTGCGATTTCCTTCCAGTAAATCTCTTTTAGTCGTGCCATGGTCTTCTACCTAGCAGTGTTCAAGCATCAACCGCTTTTTGGGTCGACTTGAAGACACGAATTTTCTTACCGTCTTCTACTTTGAAACCAACGCGATCAGCCTTGTTGGTTTCGCCGTTGAAAATGGCAACGTTGGAAGCGTGCAGTGGCGCTTCTTTCTCGACGATACCGCCTTGTACGCCCGACGCCGGGTTAGGCTTGGTATGACGCTTGACCAGGTTCAGACCACCAACGACCAGACGGTCGTCAGCGAGAACCTTAAGCACCTTACCGCGCTTACCTTTGTCTTTGCCGGCGATCACGATGATCTCGTCGTCACGACGAATCTTTTGCATGTCGGATCTCCTTACAGCACTTCTGGGGCGAGCGAGACGATCTTCATGAACTTCTCAGTACGAAGTTCACGGGTCACTGGCCCAAAGATACGGGTGCCGATCGGCTCTTGCTTGTTGTTCAGAAGAACAGCAGCGTTGCCATCAAAGCGGATAATGGAGCCATCAGCACGACGTACGCCGTGACGAGTGCGGACTACAACAGCAGTCATCACTTGGCCTTTTTTCACTTTACCGCGAGGAATTGCTTCCTTCACGGTAACTTTGATGATGTCACCGATACCAGCGTAACGACGATGGGAGCCACCCAGCACCTTGATGCACATAACACGGCGAGCGCCGCTGTTATCGGCCACATCGAGCATGGATTGAGTCTGAATCATATAATTTCTCCGACCCCTAGTCCTTAGACTTCCACAGCGCGTTCGAGAACATCAACCAGCGCCCAAGACTTAGTCTTGGCCAAAGGACGAGTTTCACGAATAGTGACTTTGTCGCCGATGTGGCACTGATTGGTTTCGTCGTGCGCGTGCAGCTTAGTCGAACGCTTAACGTATTTACCGTAGATCGGGTGCTTAACGCGACGCTCGATCAGAACGGTGATGGTCTTGTCCATTTTGTCGCTGACAACACGGCCAGTCAGCGTACGGACGGTTTTTTCGGCTTCAGCCATGATTACTTACCTGCCTGCTGTTTGAGCACAGTCTTCACGCGAGCGATGTCACGCTTAACTTGCCGGAGCAGGTGAGACTGCCCCAACTGGCCAGTTGCTTTCTGCATACGCAGATTGAACTGGTCGCGCAGCAGGCCGAGCAGTTGCTCGTTAAGCTGCGGCGCGTCTTTTTCACGAAGTTCGTTCGCTTTCATCACATCACCGTCCGTTTAACGAAGGCAGTGGCGAGCGGCAGCTTTGCAGCAGCCAAGGCAAAAGCCTCACGCGCCAGCTCTTCAGTAACACCCTCGATTTCATACAGGACTTTGCCTGGCTGAATCTGGGCAACCCAGTACTCCACACTACCCTTACCTTTACCCATCCGAACTTCGAGTGGCTTTTTGGAAATAGGCTTGTCCGGGAATACACGGATCCAGATCTTGCCGCCACGTTTAACGTGACGGGTCAGAGCACGACGCGCTGACTCGATCTGACGAGCGGTGAGACGACCACGAGCTACAGACTTCAGCGCGAACTCGCCGAAGCTGACTTTGCTACCGCGCTGTGCCAGACCACGGTTGTGGCCTGTCATCTGCTTGCGGAACTTCGTACGCTTTGGTTGCAACATTTGGCGTACCCCTTACTTAGCAGCTTTTTTACGAGGCGCTGGTGCTTGTGGTTTCAGTTCTTCTTGGCGACCACCAATTACTTCGCCTTTGAAGATCCAAACCTTTACACCGATCACACCGTAAGTGGTGTGAGCTTCGTAGTTGGCATAGTCGATGTCGGCACGCAGGGTGTGCAGTGGCACACGACCTTCGCGATACCATTCAGTACGTGCAATTTCAGCACCGCCGAGACGACCGCTCACTTGGATTTTGATGCCTTTGGCACCAATGCGCATGGCGTTCTGAACAGCGCGCTTCATAGCGCGACGGAACATTACGCGACGCTCCAGCTGCTGAGCTACGCTCTGCGCAACCAGCATACCGTCGAGCTCCGGCTTGCGGATCTCTTCGATATTGATGTGCACAGGCACACCCATTTGCTTGGTCAGGTCCTGACGCAGTTTCTCAACATCTTCACCTTTCTTCCCGATAACGATACCTGGACGAGCGGTGTGGATGGTGATACGTGCAGTCTGAGCCGGACGATGGATATCGATACGGCTTACGGACGCGCTTTTTAGTTTGTCTTGGAGATACTCGCGCACCTTCAGATCAGCGAACAAATAGTCCGCATAAGTCCGACCGTCTGCGTACCAGACGGAGGTGTGCTCCTTGACGATTCCCAGGCGAATGCCAATGGGATGTACTTTCTGACCCATCTCTTCGACTCCGTTACTTGTCAGCAACCTTGACAGTGATATGGCAAGACCGCTTGACGATGCGATCAGCACGGCCTTTGGCACGTGGCATGATTCGCTTCAGCGAACGCCCTTCGTTGACGAAAACGGTGCTGACTTTAAGGTCATCAACGTCTGCGCCTTCGTTATGCTCGGCGTTGGCTACGGCCGACTCCAGCACTTTCTTCATGATCTCGGCGGCTTTCTTACTGCTGAAAGCCAACAGGTTGAGCGCTTCGCCCACCTTCTTCCCGCGGATCTGGTCGGCGACCAAGCGGGCTTTCTGGGCGGAGATTCGAGCGCCCGACAACTTAGCGGCTACTTCCATCGTTCCTTACCCCTTAACGCTTGGCTTTCTTGTCTGCCACGTGCCCACGATATGTGCGGGTACCGGCAAACTCGCCCAGTTTGTGGCCGACCATGTCTTCGTTCACGAGAACTGGAACATGTTGACGACCGTTATGCACTGCAATGGTCAAACCGACCATTTGTGGCAGGATCATCGAACGACGCGACCAGGTTTTCACTGGTTTGCGATCGTTCTTTTCCGCCGCCACTTCGATCTTCTTCAGTAGGTGAAGATCAATAAAAGGACCTTTTTTCAGAGAACGTGGCACTGTCGTATCCCTCTATTTACTTGCGACGACGGACGATCATTTTGTCGGTACGCTTATTACCACGAGTCTTCGCGCCCTTAGTCGGGAAGCCCCATGGCGATACCGGATGACGACCACCAGAGGTACGACCTTCACCACCACCATGTGGGTGGTCAACCGGGTTCATGGCAACACCACGAACGGTTGGGCGAACGCCACGCCAGCGTTTGGCACCAGCTTTACCCAGCGAACGCAGGCTGTGCTCGGAGTTCGAGACTTCACCCAGGGTCGCGCGGCATTCAGCCAGCACTTTACGCATCTCACCAGAACGCAGACGCAGGGTCACGTAGACACCTTCACGAGCGATCAGCTGAGCCGAAGCACCAGCGGAACGAGCGATTTGCGCGCCTTTACCTGGCTTCAATTCGATGCCGTGTACGGTGCTACCAACTGGAATGTTACGCAGTTGCAGAGCGTTGCCCGGCTTGATCGGTGCCAGAGCACCTGCGATCAGCTGGTCGCCAGCACTCACGCCTTTAGGGGCGATGATGTAGCGACGCTCGCCATCTGCGTACAGCAGCAGAGCGATGTGAGCAGTACGGTTTGGATCGTATTCAATACGCTCGACAGTGGCAGAGATGCCATCTTTGTCGTTGCGACGGAAATCGACCAGACGATAATGCTGCTTATGGCCACCACCGATGTGACGAGTGGTAATGCGACCATTGTTGTTACGACCACCAGTCTTCGATTTTTTCTCGAGCAGCGGTGCGTGAGGAGCGCCTTTATGCAGCTCCTGGTTGACCACCTTGACCACAAAACGGCGGCCAGGGGAAGTCGGTTTGCATTTAACGATTGCCATGATGCACCCCTTCCTTACTCAGCACTGCTGCTGAAATCGAGATCTTGGCCTGGCTGAAGGGAGATAACTGCCTTCTTCCAGTCATTACGCTTGCCCAGACCGCGAGCAGTGCGCTTGCTCTTACCCAGAACATTCAGGGTAGTAACACGCTCTACTTTCACGCTGAACAGGCTTTCGACGGCCTTCTTGATTTCCAGCTTGGTTGCATCAGTTGCAACCTTGAAAACGAACTGGCCTTTCTTGTCAGCCAGAACCGTAGCCTTCTCGGAAACGTGCGGGCCAAGCAGAACTTTAAATACGCGTTCCTGGTTCATCCCAGCAGCTCCTCGAATTTCTTCACGGCCGACACGGTGATCAACACCTTGTCGTATGCGATCAGACTAACTGGATCGGAACCTTGCACGTCACGTACATCAACGTGTGGCAGGTTACGAGCAGCCAGGTACAGGTTCTGATCAACTACTTCAGACACGATCAAGACGTCAGTCAGACCCATGCCGGTCAGTTTGTTCAGCAGATCTTTGGTCTTCGGTGCATCAACAGCGAAGTCCTGAACCACAACCAGACGATCAGTACGCACCAGCTCAGCAAGGATGGAACGCATTGCTGCGCGATACATCTTCTTGTTCAGCTTCTGGGTGTGATCCTGAGGACGAGCTGCGAAAGTGGTACCGCCGCCACGCCAGATTGGGCTACGGATAGTACCGGCACGAGCACGGCCAGTACCTTTCTGACGCCATGGGCGCTTACCGCCACCACGAACGTCGGAACGGGTCTTTTGCTGCTTGCTACCTTGACGGCCGCCGGCCATGTAGGCCACGACTGCTTGGTGAACGAGCGTCTCGTTGAATTCGCCGCCAAATGTCAGTTCGGAAACTTCGATCGCTTGAGCGTCATTTACATTTAATTGCATGTCAGCTTCCCCTTAACCGCGAGCCTTGGCTGCTGGACGTACAACCAAGTTGCCGCCAGTAGCGCCAGGAACAGCGCCCTTGACCAACAACAGATTGCGTTCAGCGTCCACGCGCACTACTTCGAGGGACTGCACGGTCACGCGCTCAGCGCCCATATGACCGGACATTTTTTTGCCCTTGAATACACGACCAGGAGTCTGGCACTGGCCGATAGAGCCTGGAACGCGGTGGGATACGGAGTTACCGTGGGTATTATCTTGCCCGCGGAAATTCCAACGCTTGATCGTACCCTGGAAGCCTTTACCTTTGGACTGACCGGTTACATCAACCAGTTGACCAGCGGCGAAGATTTCAGCGTTGATCAGATCGCCGGCCTGGTACTCGCCTTCTTCAAGACGGAATTCCATTACGGTACGACCAGCGGCAACGTTCGCTTTAGCGAAGTGGCCAGCTTGAGCAGCTGTAACACGCGAAGCACGACGCTCGCCTACAGTGACTTGCACTGCACGATAGCCATCGGTCTCTTCAGTTTTGAACTGGGTGACGCGATTCGGTTCGATCTCAATGACCGTGACCGGAATGGAGACACCTTCTTCGGTGAAAATACGGGTCATACCGCATTTACGACCGACTACACCAATAGTCATGTTGTAAACCTCATGAGTGTACGGGGCTTTCACCCGCTATGGCCGCCCATTTCAGAGCGTTACACGACTAAGACCGAGTCTTAGCCGAGGCTGATCTGCACTTCCACACCGGCCGCAAGATCAAGCTTCATAAGAGCATCAACGGTTTTATCCGTTGGCTGGACGATGTCCAGAACACGCTTATGAGTACGGATCTCATACTGGTCACGCGCGTCTTTGTTGACGTGCGGGGAGACCAGAACGGTGAACCGCTCTTTACGGGTAGGCAGTGGAATTGGACCACGCACTTGAGCACCAGTACGTTTCGCGGTTTCCACGATTTCCTGGGTGGATTGGTCGATCAGGCGATGGTCAAAAGCCTTCAACCTGATACGGATTTGCTGATTTTGCATTGGATTTCAGACTCCGGCTGCTATTCCCAGCGAGCGCAATACGCCCGTTAAAAGGAGGCGCAATTCTATAGACGGGCTACTACAGTGTCAACCCAATAAAAAAGCCCCCGCTAGGCGGGGGCTTTTTCAAGTCATCACTTATTAAGCGATGATTTTGGCTACGACGCCAGCGCCGACGGTACGACCGCCTTCACGAATAGCGAAACGCAGACCATCTTCCATTGCGATGGTTTTGATCAGGGTGACAACCATTTTGATGTTGTCGCCTGGCATTACCATTTCAACGCCTTCCGGCAGTTCGCAGTTACCGGTCACGTCAGTGGTCCGGAAGTAGAACTGTGGACGGTAGCCTTTGAAGAACGGAGTGTGGCGACCGCCTTCTTCTTTGCTCAACACGTACACTTCAGCTTCGAAGGTAGTGTGCGGCTTAACCGAACCTGGCTTGACCAGAACCTGGCCACGCTCAACGTCGTCACGCTTGGTGCCGCGCAGCAGCACGCCGCAGTTCTCGCCAGCACGACCTTCGTCGAGCAGCTTACGGAACATTTCAACACCGGTGCAGGTGGTGACGGTAGTGTCACGCAGACCAACGATTTCCAGTGGATCCTGAACCTTGACGATACCGCGCTCGATACGGCCAGTTACAACAGTACCGCGACCGGAGATCGAGAATACGTCTTCGATTGGCATCAGGAACGGCTTGTCGATAACACGAACTGGATCTGGGATGTAGCTATCCAGAGTCTCAACCAGTTTACGAACGGCAGTGGTGCCCATTTCGTTGTCGTCTTGGCCGTTCAGAGCCATCAGAGCCGAACCGATGATGATCGGAGTGTCGTCACCTGGGAAGTCGTAAGTGCTCAGCAGATCGCGCACTTCCATCTCAACCAGTTCCAGCAGCTCAGCGTCGTCAACCATGTCAGCCTTGTTCAGGAAGACAACGATGTACGGAACGCCAACCTGACGGGACAGCAGGATGTGCTCACGGGTTTGTGGCATCGGACCATCAGCGGCCGAGCAAACCAGGATAGCGCCGTCCATTTGAGCAGCACCGGTGATCATGTTCTTCACATAGTCAGCGTGACCTGGGCAGTCAACGTGAGCGTAGTGACGGATCAGCGAGTTGTATTCAACGTGCGCGGTGTTGATGGTGATACCACGAGCCTTTTCTTCTGGAGCGCTGTCGATTTTATCGAAAGCAACAACAGCCGAACCGAAAACTTCGGAGCAGACGCGAGTCAGAGCAGCGGTCAGCGTGGTTTTACCGTGGTCGACGTGACCGATGGTGCCAACGTTGACGTGCGGGAGGGTACGGTCAAATTTTTCTTTAGCCACGACAATTAACTCCTAGCCTAAAGGGGCTGAATCAGCCTTGTTTTTTGGTAACAGTTTCGACGATATGCGACGGAGCTGTATTGTATTTTTTGAATTCCATAGAGTAGCTTGCGCGACCTTGGGACATGGAACGAACGTCGGTTGCGTAACCGAACATCTCACCCAACGGAACCTCGGCGCGAATCACTTTGCCGGAAACCGTGTCTTCCATACCCAGGATCATGCCGCGACGACGGTTAAGGTCGCCCATCACGTCACCCATATAGTCTTCAGGCGTAACAACCTCTACCGCCATGATCGGCTCAAGCAACTCACCACCGCCCTTCTGGGCCAGTTGCTTGGTCGCCATGGAAGCAGCCACCTTAAACGCCATCTCGTTGGAGTCGACGTCGTGGTAGGAACCATCAAACACGGTAGCCTTCAGGCCGATCAGCGGATAGCCGGCAACAACGCCGTTCTTCATCTGCTCTTCGATACCCTTTTGGATAGCCGGGATGTATTCCTTAGGAACCACACCACCCACTACTTCGTTCAGGAATTGCAGACCTTCCTGACCTTCGTCAGCAGGAGCAAAACGAATCCAGCAGTGACCGAACTGGCCACGACCGCCGGATTGACGAACGAACTTGCCTTCAATTTCGCAGCTCTTCGTGATGCGCTCACGGTACGAAACTTGAGGCTTACCGATGTTGGCTTCGACGTTGAACTCACGGCGCATCCGGTCAACCAGGATGTCCAGGTGCAACTCGCCCATGCCAGAGATGATCGTTTGACCAGTCTCTTCATCAGTCTTGACGCGGAAAGACGGGTCTTCCTGAGCAAGTTTGCCCAGCGCGATACCCATTTTTTCCTGGTCGTCCTTGGTCTTAGGCTCTACGGCAACCGAAATAACCGGCTCCGGGAAGTCCATGCGAACCAGGATGATTGGCTTGTCAGCGTTGCACAAAGTTTCACCAGTGGTGACGTCCTTCATGCCGATCAAGGCCGCGATGTCACCAGCGCGTACTTCCTTGATTTCTTCGCGGGCGTTTGCGTGCATTTGCACCATACGACCCACGCGCTCTTTCTTGCCTTTAACCGAGTTGATCACGCCGTCGCCGGAGGCCAACACGCCCGAGTAAACTCGAACAAAGGTCAAGGTACCCACGAATGGGTCGGTAGCGATCTTGAACGCCAGAGCCGAGAACGGCTCGCTGTCGTCTGCGTGACGCTCCATTTCCTTGGTCTCGTCATCCGGGTCAGTACCCTTGATGGCAGGAATGTCGGTAGGAGCAGGCAGGTAGTCGATAACGGCGTCGAGAACCAGGGGAACACCCTTGTTCTTGAAGGAAGAACCGCAAACAGCCAGAACGATCTCACCAGCGATAGTACGCTGACGCAGAGCGGCCTTGATTTCCGCGTTGGTGAGTTCTTCACCTTCGAGGTACTTGTTCATCAGCTCTTCGCTGGCTTCAGCCGCAGCTTCAACCATGTTGCCGCGCCATTCGTCAGCCAATTCCTGCAGTTCAGCAGGGATAGGCTTGCGAACTGGAACCATGCCTTTGTCAGCGTCATTCCAGTAAACAGCTTCCATAGCGATCAAATCGATCTGCCCCTGGAAGTTGTCTTCGGAACCGATAGCCAACTGGATTGGTACCGGAGTGTGACCCAGACGCTGCTTGATCTGACCGATCACGCGCAGGAAGTTCGCACCAGCACGGTCCATCTTGTTTACGTAAACAAGACGTGGAACGCCGTACTTGTTGGCTTGACGCCATACGGTTTCCGACTGAGGCTCAACACCCGAGGTGCCGCAGAACACAACGACCGCGCCGTCGAGAACACGCAGGGAACGCTCAACTTCAATAGTGAAGTCAACGTGGCCCGGGGTGTCGATGACGTTGAAGCGGTATTGGTCTTTGTGCTGCTTCTCGGAACCCTGCCAGAAGGCGGTAATAGCAGCAGAAGTAATGGTAATACCACGCTCCTGCTCCTGCACCATCCAGTCTGTGGTCGCGGCGCCGTCATGCACCTCGCCCATTTTGTGACTTTTGCCGGTGTAAAAAAGGACGCGCTCGGTGGTGGTGGTTTTACCAGCATCCACGTGAGCAACGATACCGATGTTACGGTAGCGATTAATCGGTGTTGTACGAGCCATAAAGCCCTCGCAAAATTAGTGACGCTAAAATTAGAAGCGGTAGTGCGAGAAAGCCTTGTTGGCTTCAGCCATACGGTGCACGTCTTCACGCTTCTTAACTGCAGCACCTTTACCTTCGGCAGCGTCCAACAGTTCGCCAGCCAAACGCAGAGCCATAGACTTCTCGCCACGCTTGCGGGCGAAGTCTACCAACCAGCGCATTGCCAGGGCGTTACGACGGGACGGACGAACTTCAACCGGAACCTGGTAAGTAGCACCGCCTACACGGCGCGACTTTACTTCGACCAGCGGAGCGATGGCGTCGAGAGCTTTCTCGAAGATTTCCAGGGGGTCGCTGTTCTTGCGTTCTTTAACCTTCTCCAGCGCGCCATAAACGATACGCTCGGCAACGGCTTTCTTGCCGCTTTCCATCACGTGGTTCATGAACTTGGCCAGGATTTGGCTTCCGTATTTTGGATCGTCAAGCACTTCGCGCTTGGCTGCTACGCGTCTTCTTGGCATGGATAAGCCCTCAAACGGTCTTCAGGTTCGCTCGGAATCGGTGCCCTTTCGGGACGCCTCCGACCTTACTCTTATCGACTCAGAAAAATAGAAAATCAGTTTTTACAAAAAGCCGCTACTACTTAGGCTTCTTGGTACCGTACTTCGAACGACCCTGGTTACGACCTTTAACGCCGGAAGTATCCAAAGAACCGCGTACGGTGTGGTAACGAACACCTGGCAAGTCTTTTACACGACCGCCGCGGATCAGTACCACGCTGTGCTCTTGCAGGTTGTGGCCTTCACCGCCGATGTACGAGGAAACCTCGAAACCGTTGGTCAGACGCACACGGCATACTTTACGCAGTGCCGAGTTAGGTTTTTTCGGCGTGGTGGTATACACACGGGTGCATACGCCACGACGTTGCGGGCAGTTCTGCAGCGCAGGCACGTCGGATTTCTCGACGATACGCTTACGCGGCTGACGTACCAGCTGGTTGATAGTTGCCATCTACTAGCTCCACTGTTGTCTTGCGACGCTATTGTCTTGCAAGAAAAGCAAAATGGCAGGAACGAATTCCCGCCAAATTTAGGGGTACAAGAGTCTAAAGAGGATCTTGCCCCCAGTCAAGGCAAGGCCCCGACCTCCCCTCTCATCCAACCTCGACAAATTGTCTCGATTCGATGAACGGAATGGCCAGGGCCTTACGCTTATTTACCGCAGAACTCAGTTACCGCTCGAGTTCAGCGCTTCGGTCAGTGCAGCTTCCACTTCACTGGCGCTTACGCGCAACGGTTTGTCAGCATCACGGCGGCGCTTGCGCTCGCTGTGATAAGCCAGACCGGTACCAGCCGGGATCAGACGACCCACGACCACGTTTTCTTTCAGGCCGCGCAGGTAATCGCGCTTGCCGGTTACCGCCGCTTCGGTCAGTACGCGAGTGGTTTCCTGGAAGGAAGCCGCCGAGATGAACGATTCGGTGGACAACGACGCCTTGGTGATACCCAACAGCACGCGAGTGAACTTGGAAACGAATTTCTCGTCGCCAGCCAGACGCTCGTTCTCTACCAGAACGTGAGTCAATTCCATCTGGTCGCCCTTGATGAAACTGGAATCGCCGGATTCAGCGATCTCAACTTTACGCAGCATCTGACGCAGAATGGTCTCGATGTGCTTGTCGTTGATCTTCACGCCTTGCAGACGATAAACGTCCTGGATCTCGTTCACGATGTACTTGGCCAGCGCACTCACACCCAGCAGACGCAGGATGTCGTGTGGATCGCTCGGGCCGTCGGAGATAACTTCGCCGCGGTTTACCTGTTCGCCTTCGAAGACGTTAAGGTGACGCCACTTCGGAATCAGCTCTTCGTACGGATCGCTACCGTCGTTCGGGGTAATGACCAGACGGCGCTTGCCTTTGGTCTCTTTACCGAACGCGATGGTGCCGCTGACTTCAGCCAGAATCGAGGCTTCTTTCGGACGACGGGCTTCGAACAAGTCGGCAACACGCGGCAGACCACCGGTGATGTCACGGGTTTTCGAAGTCTCTTGCGGAATACGAGCGATAACATCACCGATCGCGATTTTCGCACCGTCCGCTACACCGACCAGGGCGTTAGCAGGCAGGAAGTACTGAGCAATTACGTCGGTACCCGGCAGCAAGAGATCCTTGCCGTTGTCATCAACCATCTTCACAGCAGGACGGATATCTTTACCGGCAGCTGGACGGTCTTTGGCGTCGAGTACTTCAATGTTGGTCATACCGGTCAATTCGTCAGTCTGACGCTTGATCGTGATGCCTTCTTCCATGCCCACGTAGGTCACGGTACCTTTCATTTCGGTAACGATTGGGTGAGTGTGCGGATCCCACTTGGCCACGATTGCGCCAGCGTCGACCTTGTCACCCTCTTTAACCGAAATCACAGCACCGTACGGCAGCTTGTAACGCTCGCGCTCACGACCGAAGTCATCAGCGATTGCCAGCTCACCGGAGCGGGACACAGCAACCAGGCAACCATCCACTCGCTCAACGTGTTTCAGGTTGTGCAGACGGACGGTACCGCCATTCTTCACCTGAACGCTGTCGGCTGCGGAGGTCCGGCTTGCCGCACCACCGATGTGGAACGTACGCATGGTCAGCTGGGTACCCGGCTCACCGATGGACTGGGCAGCGATAACGCCGACCGCTTCACCGATGTTCACCTGGTGACCACGAGCCAAGTCACGGCCGTAGCACTTGGCGCAAATGCCGTAGCGGGTTTCGCAGCTGATCGGCGAACGCACGATCACTTCGTCGATGCTGTTCAGCTCGATGAACTCGACCCACTTCTCGTCTACCAGCGTGCCGGCAGGAACGATGATTTCTTCGGTACCTGGCTTGAACACGTCACGGGCAATAACACGACCCAATACGCGCTCACCCAGCGGCTCAACAACGTCACCGCCTTCAATGTGCGGAGTCATTACCAGGCCATGTTCGGTGCCGCAATCGATCTCGGTTACTACCAGATCCTGCGCCACGTCTACCAGACGACGAGTCAGGTAACCGGAGTTCGCAGTTTTCAACGCGGTATCCGCCAAACCTTTACGAGCACCGTGAGTGGAGATGAAGTACTGAAGTACGCTCAAACCTTCACGGAAGTTCGCAGTAATCGGCGTTTCGATGATGGAACCATCCGGCTTGGCCATCAGGCCACGCATACCGGCGAGCTGACGGATCTGCGCAGCAGAACCCCGTGCGCCCGAGTCGGCCATCATGTACATCGAGTTGAAGGATTCCTGGTCGACTTCGACACCATGACGGTCGATGACTTTCTCTTTCGAGAGGTTGGCCATCATCGCCTTGGAAACTTCGTCGTTCGCCTTGGACCAAAGGTCGATCACTTTGTTGTACTTCTCGCCCTGGGTTACCAGGCCGGAGGCGTACTGACTTTCGATCTCTTTCACTTCGTCGGTAGCAGCACCGATGATGCGGGCTTTTTCATCCGGGATAACGAAGTCGTTAACACCGATGGAAACGCCGGAAATGGTCGAATAGGCAAAACCGGTGTACATCAACTGGTCAGCGAAGATCACGGTCTCTTTCAAACCAACCACGCGGTAGCACTGGTTGATCAGCTTGGAGATCGCCTTTTTCTTCATCGGCTGGTTGACGACGTCGTACGACAGGCCAGGTGGAACAACCTGGAACAACAGCGCACGGCCGACAGTGGTGTCGACGATACGAGTGTTCTTGACGCTGCCGCCATCACGATCGTTGACGGTTTCGTTGATCCGCACTTTGACTTTAGCGTGCAGTGCGGCTTCGCCGGCACGGAACACACGGTCAACTTCTTGCAGATCCGCGAACACACGACCTTCGCCCTTGGCGTTGATCGCTTCACGAGTCATGTAGTACAGACCCAATACAACGTCCTGCGACGGAACGATGATTGGCTCACCGTTGGCTGGCGACAGAATGTTGTTGGTCGACATCATCAACGCACGCGCTTCCAACTGGGCTTCCAGTGTCAGCGGTACGTGCACGGCCATTTGGTCGCCGTCGAAGTCGGCGTTGTACGCAGCACAAACCAACGGGTGCAGCTGGATAGCCTTACCTTCGATCAGTACCGGTTCAAACGCCTGGATACCCAGACGGTGAAGGGTCGGTGCACGGTTGAGGAGAACCGGGTGTTCACGGATCACTTCAGCGAGAACGTCCCAAACCTCAGGCAGCTCGCGCTCGACCATCTTCTTGGCAGCTTTGATGGTGGTAGCGAGACCACGCATTTCCAGCTTGCCGAAAATGAACGGCTTGAACAGCTCGAGAGCCATCTTCTTCGGCAGACCGCACTGGTGCAGACGCAGGGTCGGACCTACGGTAATTACCGAACGACCGGAGTAGTCAACACGCTTACCGAGCAAGTTCTGACGGAAACGACCCTGTTTACCCTTGATCATGTCAGCCAGGGATTTCAGAGGACGCTTGTTGGAACCAGTGATAGCGCGACCACGACGACCGTTATCGAGCAATGCATCGACAGCTTCCTGCAACATACGCTTTTCGTTGCGCACGATGATGTCCGGAGCGGACAGATCAAGCAGGCGCTTCAAGCGGTTGTTACGGTTGATCACTCGACGATACAGATCGTTGAGGTCGGAAGTCGCGAAGCGACCGCCATCCAGCGGGACCAGTGGACGCAGATCTGGCGGCAGAACCGGCAGAACGGTCAGCACCATCCATTCTGGAAGGTTGCCGGAACCCTGGAAGGCTTCCATCAACTTCAGACGCTTGGACAGCTTCTTGATTTTGGTTTCGGAGTTGGTTTGCGGAATTTCTTCACGCAGACGACCAATCTCGTGCTCCAGATCGATAGCGTGCAGCAGTTCACGCACAGCCTCGGCACCCATACGGGCATCGAAATCGTCGCCAAACTCTTCCAGCGCTTCGAAGTACTGCTCATCGTTGAGCAGCTGACCTTTTTCAAGGGTGGTCATGCCTGGATCGATAACGACATAGCTCTCGAAGTAGAGAACGCGTTCGATATCACGCAGGGTCATGTCCATCAGCAAGCCGATACGGGACGGCAGCGATTTCAGGAACCAGATGTGGGCAACCGGGGAAGCCAGCTCGATGTGCGCCATGCGCTCACGACGAACTTTAGCCAGCGCAACTTCAACGCCGCACTTCTCGCAGATCACACCACGGTGCTTCAAGCGCTTGTACTTACCGCACAGGCACTCGTAATCCTTTACCGGGCCAAAGATCTTGGCGCAGAACAGGCCGTCACGCTCAGGTTTGAACGTACGGTAGTTGATGGTTTCCGGCTTTTTAACTTCACCGAACGACCACGAACGGATCATCTCAGGCGATGCCAATCCAATACGGATGGCGTCGAACTCTTCGACTTGACCCTGGTTTTTCAGCAAATTCAGTAGGTCTTTCAAGGCCTTTCCTCCTGGCGGAGCAGAGAGCGGGCAATCCTGCCCCGCTCTCGATTCGCGTCACGTGTTATTCGGTTTCCAGATCGATATCGATGCCGAGGGAACGAATTTCCTTGATCAACACGTTGAAAGACTCGGGCATGCCCGGCTCCATACGGTGATCGCCATCCACGATGTTTTTGTACATCTTGGTACGGCCGTTCACATCGTCCGACTTCACTGTGAGCATTTCTTGCAGAGTGTAAGCAGCACCGTATGCTTCCAGTGCCCAGACCTCCATCTCCCCGAAACGCTGACCACCGAACTGCGCCTTACCACCCAGCGGCTGCTGAGTAACCAGGCTGTACGAACCGGTAGAACGAGCGTGCATCTTGTCGTCTACCAAGTGGTTCAGCTTCAGCATGTACATGTAGCCAACAGTAACCGGGCGCTCGAACTTGTTGCCGGTACGGCCGTCGGTCAGCTGCATCTGGCCGCTTTCTGGCAGGTCTGCCAGTTTCAGCATGGCCTTGATTTCGCTTTCCTTGGCGCCGTCGAACACTGGAGTGGCCATTGGAACGCCGCCACGCAGGTTCTTCGCCAGATCCAGGATTTCCTGGTCGGAGAAGCTATCCAGATCTTCGTTACGACCGCCGATCTGGTTGTAGATCTCGTCGAGGAATTTACGAAGCTCAGCGACTTTGCGCTGCTCTTCGATCATCCGGTTGATCTTCTCGCCCAAGCCTTTAGCCGCGAGGCCGAGGTGGGTTTCAAGGATCTGACCAACGTTCATACGCGAAGGTACGCCCAACGGGTTGAGGACGACGTCGACCGGGGTGCCATTGGCATCGTGCGGCATGTCTTCAACCGGCATGATCACAGAGACCACACCTTTGTTACCGTGACGACCGGCCATCTTGTCGCCCGGCTGGATGCGGCGACGGATTGCCAGGTAAACCTTGACGATTTTCAGCACGCCCGGAGCCAGGTCATCGCCCTGCTGCAGTTTGCGCTTCTTGTCTTCAAACTTGTCGTCCAGCAGACGGCGACGATCAACGATGTAGGCCTGAGCCTTCTCGAGCTGCTCGTTCAGAGCATCTTCAGCCATGCGCAGTTTGAACCACTGGCCGTGCTCAAGACCGTCGAGGATTTCGTCGGTGATGTCCTGACCTTTCTTCAGACCTGCGCCGCCTTCAGCCTTGTGGCCTACCAGAGCGGAACGCAGACGTTCGAAGGTCGCGCCTTCAACGATACGGAACTCTTCGTTCAGGTCCTTGCGGATCTCGTCGAGTTGAGTCTTCTCGATCGACAGTGCACGAGCATCACGCTCAACGCCGTCGCGAGTGAAGACCTGTACGTCGATGACGGTACCCTTGGTGCCGGTAGGCACGCGCAGGGAGGTGTCTTTAACGTCGCTGGCTTTTTCACCGAAGATGGCACGCAGCAGTTTTTCTTCCGGAGTCAGCTGGGTCTCGCCTTTCGGAGTGACCTTACCAACCAGGATGTCGCCTGCGCCAACTTCAGCACCTACGTAAACGATACCGGCTTCGTCCAGCTTGTTCAGTGCAGCCTCACCCACGTTCGGGATGTCTGCAGTGATTTCCTCTGGCCCAAGCTTGGTGTCACGTGCCACACAGGTCAGTTCCTGAATGTGGATCGTGGTAAAGCGGTCTTCTTGAACAACTCGTTCCGACAGGCAGATGGAGTCTTCGAAGTTGTAACCGTTCCAGGCCATGAACGCGATGCGCATGTTCTGACCCAGCGCCAGTTCACCCATGTCGGTGGACGGGCCGTCAGCCATGATGTCGCTACGCTGAACCCGATCACCTTTACGCACCAGCGGACGCTGGTTGATGCAAGTGTTCTGGTTGGAGCGGGTGTATTTGGTCAGGTTGTAGATGTCGACACCAGCTTCACCGGTTTCAACTTCATCATCTGCAACACGAACCACGATACGGCTGGCGTCGACGGAATCGATAACGCCACCACGACGAGCCACGACGCAAACGCCGGAGTCACGAGCTACGTTACGCTCCATGCCAGTACCGACCAGCGGCTTGTCAGCGCGCAGGGTTGGTACAGCTTGACGCTGCATGTTCGAACCCATCAACGCACGGTTGGCGTCATCGTGCTCGAGGAACGGAATCAGCGACGCTGCAACCGAAACTACCTGCTTCGGAGAAACGTCCATCAAGGTGACGTCTTCCGGCGCCTTGACGGTGAATTCGTTCAAGTGACGAACAGCTACCAGCTCGTCGATCAGCATTTTCTTGTCGTTCATCGTGGCCGAAGCCTGGGCGATCACGTGATCAGCTTCTTCGATGGCGGACAGGAACACGATCTCGTCGGTGACCAGAGCGTCTTTCACCACGCGGTACGGGCTTTCGAGGAAGCCGTACTGGTTGGTGCGCGCATAAGCGGCCAGGGAGTTGATCAGGCCGATGTTCGGACCTTCCGGCGTTTCAATCGGGCATACACGACCGTAGTGAGTCGGGTGTACGTCACGAACTTCAAAGCCAGCACGCTCACGAGTCAAACCGCCAGGGCCGAGTGCAGAAACACGACGCTTGTGGGTGATCTCGGACAACGGGTTGTTCTGGTCCATGAACTGGGAAAGCTGGCTGGAACCGAAGAACTCTTTCACCGCCGCAGCCACTGGCTTGGCGTTGATCAGGTCTTGCGGCATCAGGCCTTCGCTTTCAGCCATCGACAGACGCTCTTTGACCGCACGCTCAACACGTACCAGGCCAACGCGGAACTGGTTCTCGGCCATTTCGCCTACGCAGCGAACACGACGGTTACCCAGGTGGTCGATGTCATCGACGATGCCTTTACCGTTACGGATGTCGACCAGAGTCTTCAGCACCGCAACGATGTCTTCTTTGCACAACACGCCCGAACCTTCGATCTCGGTACGACCGATACGACGGTTGAACTTCATCCGGCCGACCGCAGACAGGTCATAGCGCTCAGGGCTGAAGAACAGGTTGTTGAACAGAGTCTCGGCAGCGTCTTTGGTTGGCGGCTCGCCTGGACGCATCATGCGATAGATCTCGACCAGCGCTTCCAATTGGTTGCTGGTGGAGTCGATCTTCAGAGTGTCGGAGACGAACGGACCGCAGTCGATATCGTTGGTGTACAGAGTTTCGATGCGAACAACCTGGGACTTGGCGATTTTTGCCAGGATCTCGGTGTTCAGCTCGGTGTTGCACTCTGCCAGGATTTCGCCGGTTGCCGGATGCACGATGGCCTTGGCGGTAGTGCGACCAAGGACGTAGTCCAGAGGCACTTCCAGAGTCTTGAGACCGGCTTTTTCGATCTGGTTGATGTGGCGCGCAGTAATACGACGACCAGCCTCAACGATGACCTTGCCCTTCTCGTCCTGAATATCCAGAACAGCA
Source organism: Pseudomonas sp. BT76 TE3572 (assembly GCF_050435365.1). Lineage (NCBI taxonomy): Bacteria > Pseudomonadati > Pseudomonadota > Gammaproteobacteria > Pseudomonadales > Pseudomonadaceae > Pseudomonas > Pseudomonas sp. BT76 TE3572. Next base: position 5,202,110 of record NZ_JBNDKE010000001.1, on the reverse strand, counting down.
ATTTCACCACGCAGACGCGAAGCAATCAGTTCCAGACTGAGAGTTTCGCCGCTCAGATGGAAAACGTTGGTGGTGTAGAACGCGTCGAGCACTTCTTCAGTGGTATAGCCGAGCGCGCGCAGCAGTACCGATGCAGGCAGCTTGCGACGACGGTCGATACGCACGAATACGCAGTCTTTCGGGTCGAACTCGAAGTCCAGCCACGAGCCGCGGTAAGGAATGATGCGCGCCGAGTACAACAGTTTGCCGGAGCTGTGCGTCTTGCCACGGTCGTGGTCGAAGAACACGCCCGGGGAACGGTGCAGCTGGGAAACGATTACACGCTCGGTACCGTTGATTACGAAGGTACCGTTCTCAGTCATCAGGGGAATTTCACCCATGTAGACTTCTTGCTCTTTGATGTCCTTGATCGCTTTGTTCGACGATTCTTTGTCGAAAATGATCAGGCGCACTTTTACCCGCAAAGGTACGGCGTAAGTTACACCGCGCAATACGCATTCTTTGACATCAAATGCCGGCTCGCCCAGGCGATAACCGACGTACTCCAGCGCAGCATTGCCGGAGTAGCTGATGATCGGGAAAACGGATTTGAAGGCCGCATGCAGGCCCACGTCGCGGAACTGATCTTTAGTCGCTCCCGCTTGCAAGAATTCACGATACGAATCCAGCTGGATGGCCAGGAGGTACGGCACATCCATGACGTCCGGCAACTTGCTAAAGTCCTTGCGGATACGTTTTTTCTCAGTATATGAGTAAGCCATCAGCGTTCCCCAGCTTGGTCACCTGCTTGTTTGGCCCCTCCCGACGGGAGCAGCCAGAAAATCGTGCAAACCCCATGGTTTGCGCCACCGCATCGGGTGGTTACAGCCCGTTATCAGCACCAACCCAGTCGGCTGCCAATAACGGAAAAAGGCCGGTGGCAAGAGCCACCAGCCATCAGCCTTTCGCTTAACGCTCGGGCTGGAGACGCAAAGTCGATGCTTATTTCAGCTCGACTTTAGCGCCTGCTTCTTCCAGAGTGGCTTTTGCTTTGTCAGCTGCGTCTTTCGAAACAGCTTCCAGAACAACGCCAGGAGCGCCGTCAACTACAGCCTTGGCTTCTTTCAGGCCCAGACCGGTCAGTTCACGTACTGCCTTGATCACGTTAACTTTCTTCTCGCCAGCTTCCAGCAGCATGACGTTGAATTCAGTTTGTTCTTCAACAACGGCAGCGACAGCAGCTGGACCAGCGGAAGCAGCGGCAGCGGAAACGCCGAACTTCTCTTCCATGGCCTTGATCAGCTCAACGATTTCCAGAACGGATTTTTCGCCGATTGCTTCGATGATTTGGTCGTTAGTCAGAGACATGACTATAAATTCCTGTATTGGGGTGACAGCCTACGCGGCCGTCGAAATAAACAATAAACGCTGAAAGGAGTCGCTCAGCCTTAGGCTGCGGCAGCTTCTTTCTGGTCGCGAAGAGCCGCCAGAGTACGAGCCAATTTGCTGGTTGCGCCTTGAATCACGCTCATCAGCTGAGAAATTGCTTCGTCACGGGTCGGCAGGCTTGCCAGTACGTCGATCTGATTAGCTGCGAGGAACTTGCCCTCGAACGCAGCTGCCTTGATCTCGAACTTATCCTGACCTTTTGCGAACTCTTTGAAGATACGAGCAGCAGCGCCCGGATGATCTTTGGAGAATGCAATCAAGGTCGGGCCGGTGAACACGTCGTTGAGCACGTCATATTGAGTGCCAGCAACGGCGCGCTTGAGCAGGGTGTTACGTACAACACGTACGTAAACGCCAGCTTCACGAGCCTCTTTACGGAGTCCGGTCATAGCGCCTACTGTTACGCCACGGGCATCAGCCACGACAGCGGACAGAGCAACTTGGGCAGCCTTGTTGACTTCAGCGACGATGGCCTTCTTGTCTTCAAGTTTAATTGCCACGGGAAAAACTCCTGCTTGTTACCGTTTCATCCAACCGAGGCCAGATGTCGTTTTGGTGTCTGATTCGGTAAGGAACCGGGAGCACCATCTGCGTAGGCTTGAGGTTTAAGACTTGCGTCGCCTACGGTCTTGGATAGCCCCCGCCAGGCAGGGACCCCAATCTTTCAATTGGCGCAATCGCTTGCGCCAACCTGTGTCTTACGCGTCGAGCGAACCTTGGTCGATGACCAGGCCTGGACCCATGGTGGTGCTCAGGGTAACGCGCTTGACGTAAATACCTTTCGAGGAAGCTGGCTTGATACGCTTCAGATCAGCGATCAGGGCTTCAACGTTTTCCTTCAGCTTGACGGCGTCGAAGCCAACCTTGCCAACGGAGGTGTGGATGATGCCGTTTTTGTCGGTGCGATAACGAACCTGACCAGCCTTGGCGTTCTTAACCGCGGTAGCTACGTCTGGCGTTACGGTGCCAACTTTAGGGTTAGGCATCAGGCCGCGTGGGCCCAGGATCTGACCCAACTGACCAACAACGCGCATTGCATCCGGGGATGCGATAACTACGTCATAGTTCAGGTCGCCGCCTTTCATTTCGGCAGCCAGATCGTCCATACCTACACGGTCAGCGCCGGCAGCCAAAGCGGCCTCAGCAGCTGGACCCTGGGTGAACACTGCAACGCGAACAGTCTTGCCAGTGCCGTGTGGCAGCACAGTAGCGCTACGAACGACCTGGTCGGATTTACGCGGGTCAACACCCAAGTTTACAGCAACGTCAAACGACTCGCTGAACTTGACGGTCGACAGCTCAGCCAGCAGAGCAGCAGCGTCTACAAAGTTGTAAGACTTGCCTGCTTCGATTTTGCCGGCGATAGCCTTTTGACGCTTGGTCAACTTAGCCATTACACACCCTCCACGTTAAGGCCCATGCTACGAGCAGAACCGGCGATAGTACGCACGGCCGCGTCCATATCAGCTGCAGTCAGATCCGCGTTTTTGGTTTTCGCGATTTCTTCCAGCTGAGCACGGGTAACGGTGCCAACCTTAACGGTGTTCGGACGAGCGGAACCGCTAGTCAGACCAGCAGCTTTCTTCAGCAGAACCGAAGCAGGTGTGGATTTGGTTTCGAAAGTGAAGCTACGGTCGCTGTAGACAGTGATGATCACTGGAGTCGGCAGACCTGGCTCAATACCCTGAGTACGGGCGTTGAAAGCCTTGCAGAATTCCATGATGTTCACGCCGTGCTGACCCAGAGCAGGACCAACAGGTGGGCTTGGGTTAGCCTGAGCGGCCTTCACTTGCAGCTTGATGTAAGCGGTAATCTTCTTGGCCATGAGGCACTCCAATTACGGGTTCGAACGCCTCGAAAGGCTCCCCGGTTACTTGCGCGTTTATCCCAGTGACGACAAAACCCCACAGCCTAGGGCTGCGGGGTTGGGATGCTTGTTCAGCTAGACTTTTTCGACCTGGCTGAACTCTAGCTCTACCGGAGTAGAGCGACCGAAAATGAGCACTGCCACTTGGATCCGGCTCTTCTCGTAGTTAACTTCTTCGACCGTGCCAGTAAAGTCGGCAAACGGACCGTCATTGACACGTACCGACTCACCTGGCTCGAACAACGTCTTCGGTTTCGGCTTGTCGCTACCATCAGCAACGCGACGCAGAATCGCTTCTGCCTCTTTATCTGTGATAGGCGCAGGCTTATCAGCAGTACCGCCGATAAAACCCATTACCCGAGGAGTATCCTTGACCAAGTGCCAAGTACCCTCATTCATATCCATCTGAACCAGCACATAACCTGGGAAGAACTTGCGCTCGCTTTTGCGTTTCTGGCCATTACGCATTTCAACCACTTCTTCAGTGGGAACCAGAATTTCGCCAAAGCCATCTTCCATGCCAGCCAGCTTTACGCGCTCTACCAACGAGCGCATGACATGCTTCTCGTAACCGGAGTAAGCATGCACAACGTACCAACGCTTAGCCACGGGACACCCTTAGCCGACAATCAAGGAAACAAGCCAGCCGAGCAGGGAATCAAGCCCCCACAACAGCAACGCCATAACCAGTACAACAGCCACTACGATCAACGTGGTCTGCGTGGTTTCTTGGCGAGTTGGCCATACGACTTTACGAATCTCGGTGCGAGCTTCCTTAACCAGTACAAAGAAAGACTTGCCCTTGACTGTTTGCAGGCCTACAAAGGCAGCTACAGCAGCAATGACGAGCAAAGCTAGTACGCGGTACAGGATCGGCGAAGCAGAGTAATACTGATTGCCAACAACGCCAACAACCACCAAAGCGACTACTACTAGCCACTTGAGCAGATCGAAGCGAGAGCCTTGAGCTTCAGCTTTAGGAGTCATCTATGAAGATCCTGTGAAAAGAAAGCCAGACACACCAAGTGAATCTGGCAGGTCAGGAGGGAATCGAACCCCCAACCTACGGTTTTGGAGACCGTCGCTCTGCCAATTGAGCTACTGACCTAAAACAAAATCAGGCCGACCATTATGCCGGCCCGAAAAAGACATTACAACAACTTACTCGATGACTTTAGCTACGACACCAGCGCCGACGGTACGACCGCCTTCACGGATAGCGAAACGCAGACCATCTTCCATTGCGATGGTTTTGATCAGAGTGACCGTCATTTGGACGTTATCACCCGGCATCACCATTTCAACGCCTTCCGGCAGCTCGCAGTTACCGGTCACGTCGGTGGTCCGGAAGTAGAACTGTGGACGGTAGCCTTTGAAGAATGGTGTATGACGACCACCCTCTTCCTTGCTCAGAACGTAAACCTCAGCGGTGAACTTGGTATGCGGCTTGACAGTGCCCGGCTTGACCAGAACCTGGCCACGCTCAACATCATCACGCTTGGTACCACGCAGCAATACGCCGCAGTTCTCGCCAGCACGACCTTCGTCGAGCAGCTTGCGGAACATTTCAACACCAGTGCAAGTAGTTTTGACAGTGTCACGAAGACCAACAATCTCAACTTCTTCCTGAATGCGGACAATGCCACGCTCAACACGACCAGTCACAACAGTACCGCGACCGGAGATCGAGAAAACATCCTCGATCGGCATCAGGAACGGCTTATCGATAGCACGCTCAGGCTGCGGAATGTAGCTATCCAGCGTCTCGACCAACTTCTTGACGGCAGTAGTGCCCATCTCGTTGTCATCTTGACCATTCAGCGCCATCAACGCCGAACCAATGATGATCGGAGTGTCATCACCTGGGAAATCATAAGTGCTCAGCAGGTCGCGCACTTCCATCTCAACCAGCTCCAGCAGCTCAGCATCATCAACCATGTCAGCCTTGTTCAGGAAGACAACGATGTACGGAACGCCAACCTGGCGGGACAGAAGGATGTGCTCACGGGTTTGCGGCATCGGACCATCAGCGGCCGAGCAAACCAGAATCGCACCATCCATCTGGGCAGCACCGGTAATCATGTTTTTTACGTAGTCAGCGTGACCTGGACAGTCAACGTGTGCGTAGTGACGCACGGCCGAATCGTACTCAACGTGAGCGGTGTTGATGGTAATACCACGAGCTTTTTCTTCAGGGGCGCTATCGATCTTGTCGAAGTCAACCTTTGCCGAACCGAAAACTTCGGAGCAGACGCGGGTCAAAGCAGCAGTCAGAGTAGTTTTACCGTGATCGACGTGACCAATGGTACCTACGTTGACGTGAGGCTTATTACGTTCGAACTTTTCCTTAGCCATCAAAATCACCCCCTAGGAGAAGAATTGAGCAGGTCAAACAAGCCATTAAAACAAAGGCAGATATTTTCATATCTGCCTTGTTATATGGAGCTCTTGAGCGGATTTGAACCGCTGACCTCACCCTTACCAAGGGTGTGCTCTACCAACTGAGCTACAAGAGCGTAACGCTATGCAGGATCTGCAAACTTGGAGCGGGTAGCGGGAATCGAACCCGCATCATCAGCTTGGAAGGCTGAGGTTCTACCACTAAACTATACCCGCGAGCTTGCAGCTCTCGCTAAAAATGGTGGAGGGGGAAGGATTCGAACCTTCGAAGTCGTAGACGTCAGATTTACAGTCTGATCCCTTTGGCCGCTCGGGAACCCCTCCTAAGCGAGCCGGCATTCTATATCATGCCAGCCTTCTGTCAAGCATTTTCTCATTAAAAACCTGAGGTTAGCTGCGTTGACGTCACTTTGCGGTGTTAACCATTAAAGGTCTTCACTGCGAAGCGGGCGCCATTCTATGCAAACTATTCGGCGGGTGCAACCCCCTCGCACGGCATTATTTTATGTTTTAACTCATTGAATTCTCTAGAAAGGTTTTTCAGCTGCGAATCATCCAGCCAACGCCGGCTTTCTGGTGCCACACGCACCCAGTAACCATCAGACCCAGCAGGGGGCCTCAGCAAGGACTCGAACTTGATTTCCATACCACTCAATCGCCGCTCAACAGCCTGAGCCGCTTCCTGACGAGTAAAACCGCCCAGATAGAGGCAACCATCATCTGCCTGCGCAGACTTTCCTTTATCACGGGCCGCATCAGCCGTCTCACTCAACAAGCGAATATCCTGCTGTGCCCCCTTATACAAGCTCAAAGGGGTTACATCCTTCGCGCGCAGAGGAGCCTCCTGCTGGTGCCAGATGTAATAGAACACATTGAGAACAAGCAACAGCAGAAACAACCAACGCATAAAAACCTCAGGACAAGGGACACGCCATAGCCAAACCTACAAACACCAGATCAGGAATCACCCTGGCCTCAGGCACTATCTCGGAAACCAGGTCTGCATCTCCTCCAGTGAGGAACACAGCAAAATCCCCCCCCCAATAGCTACGCGCCAACTCTAACTGCGTCAGGACAAAGCCTCTCAGCATCAACGAGCAACCCCGCTCGACCGCTTCGACAGTTGTCCGACCAGGAACGAGACTTTCCAGAGCGCGCTCGGCTGCTAGATCGCCATAACGAATTCTACGGGTGTGGGTACGCAATTGGTTTCGCATCAGAGGCATACCTGGGCATATAAATCCTCCGAGATGCTCTCCATCCTTAGAGATGAAGTCCGCAGTAACAGCCGTACCAAAATCAAGCACAAGGCACGCACCCGAAGCCAGATGGAATCCTCCAAGCATCGCCAGCCAACGGTCGAGCCCTAACCGCTCAAACTCCTCATAGCCATTACGAACCCCCGACATTTCGCGGGACGGCGCTGCACACACCACCGACACACCAAAAGCTTCTGTCAGCAGAGAAATCAGTGCACTGGTTTCTTCGGCGGTCCTGACACTGACCAACCGACAAAACTTGAGAGCGAGTCCCTTCAGCGCTTTCAAGCCCTCCAACAAAGCGAGATCCGAATCAACGACGCCCTCGCCAACCACCCGCCGAACATCCGCGTCGAGCACACGCCACTTGATAAAACTGTTCCCGCAGTCGAGCTCAAGAATCATCACGCAACCTCAGACTGAGCTCACCACCACTAAAGACTTTTTCCACACCATCCACCTTCAAGCGCAGAGCACCTTGACTATCAATACCCAGCACTTCGCCATCTATATGGTTAACACCTGCGATCAACGACACAGCCCGCCCCTGCCAGAGATGATTTTGCTCCCACTCTGCCTGGATAGCTGAAAATCCGTCGACTTGATGACGAGACAGATATGCCTGGAGCGTCGCACCCAACTCCCCGACCAGGTGATTTCGATCAAACACCTTGCCCGACTCTAGCCGCATGGACGTCCACTGCTGATCTACCTCATCGGTAATCTGCATGTTCACATTAATTCCTACACCCAGCACAACGTGACACACATCAGCAGGATCTCCCACCAGCTCGAGCAATATCCCGGCGATCTTCTTCTGACCGACCAGAACATCGTTGGGCCACTTCAACCCAGCCCCCGAAATACCAAGCTCGCGCAGGGCCTGCATGACGGCGAGCCCGACAACTAGGCTCAAGCCTTCCAGCTGACGCATTCCACCGTCAATACGCAGCACGAGGCTGTAATAAATGTTTTCCGCGAATGGACTTGCCCACTTACGTCCACGCCGGCCGCGACCTGCAGTTTGCCGCTCAGCAAGCACCAGAAAGGGTGCCGCCTGCCCTCGCTCTACGGCGCGCAAAGCCTCGGCATTAGTGGAGTCAATTGAATCGAAAACCAGGATAGGCCAATCACAAGAAGGCGCCTGCTCTCTTATCTCGACAGGATCAAGCAGCGTCAATGGCGCAGCCAGTTGATAGCCGCGCCCCCGCACCTTATGAATGGATAATCCCAGCTCAGCTTCTAAATGCTGAAGCTGCTTCCAAACGGCACTACGACTGACACCCAAGGCGACGCCCAAGGCCTGACCCGAATGGAATCGGCCATCTTTAAGAAGCTTTAACAATGTCAGCATGCAAGTCTCGCCTCACAATGAGGCCCGCATGATAGCCATGCCTCGCGCCATTGCATAGAAACCCTACAGGGCAGTTTTCTGCGGGCAAAACAAAACCCCTACCTGCATACGCAGATAGGGGTTTCGGAATTTAATCTTGACGATGACCTACTCTCACATGGGGAAACCCCACACTACCATCGGCGATGCATCGTTTCACTGCTGAGTTCGGGATGGGATCAGGTGGTTCCAATGCTCTATGGTCGTCAAGAAATTCGGTAGCCAGGTCGTTTGCCTTGCGGCGCACGCTCCAGCGAATGGGTATGCGATAGTCTGGTGTTTTGTGAGTATCTCGAACTTTCGGTTCGTTTCGTCTTCACACACCGCAATCTGGTCTCTTTCGAGTTCACAAATTGCTTGGGTGTTATATGGTCAAGCCTCACGGGCAATTAGTATTGGTTAGCTCAACGCCTCACAGCGCTTACACACCCAACCTATCAACGTCGTAGTCTTCGACGGCCCTTCAGGGGACTCAAGGTCCCAGTGAGATCTCATCTTGAGGCTAGTTTCCCGCTTAGATGCTTTCAGCGGTTATCTATTCCGAACATAGCTACCCGGCAATGCCACTGGCGTGACAACCGGAACACCAGAGGTTCGTCCACTCCGGTCCTCTCGTACTAGGAGCAGCCCCTCTCAAATCTCAAACGTCCACGGCAGATAGGGACCGAACTGTCTCACGACGTTCTAAACCCAGCTCGCGTACCACTTTAAATGGCGAACAGCCATACCCTTGGGACCGGCTTCAGCCCCAGGATGTGATGAGCCGACATCGAGGTGCCAAACACCGCCGTCGATATGAACTCTTGGGCGGTATCAGCCTGTTATCCCCGGAGTACCTTTTATCCGTTGAGCGATGGCCCTTCCATACAGAACCACCGGATCACTAAGACCTACTTTCGTACCTGCTCGACGTGTCTGTCTCGCAGTCAAGCGCGCTTTTGCCTTTATACTCTACGACCGATTTCCGACCGGTCTGAGCGCACCTTCGTACTCCTCCGTTACTCTTTAGGAGGAGACCGCCCCAGTCAAACTACCCACCATACACTGTCCTCGATCCGGATAACGGACCTGAGTTAGAACCTCAAAGTTGCCAGGGTGGTATTTCAAGGTTGGCTCCACGCGAACTGGCGTCCACGCTTCAAAGCCTCCCACCTATCCTACACAAGCAAATTCAAAGTCCAGTGCAAAGCTATAGTAAAGGTTCACGGGGTCTTTCCGTCTAGCCGCGGATACACTGCATCTTCACAGCGATTTCAATTTCACTGAGTCTCGGGTGGAGACAGCGCCGCCATCGTTACGCCATTCGTGCAGGTCGGAACTTACCCGACAAGGAATTTCGCTACCTTAGGACCGTTATAGTTACGGCCGCCGTTTACCGGGGCTTCGATCAAGAGCTTCGCGTTAGCTAACCCCATCAATTAACCTTCCGGCACCGGGCAGGCGTCACACCCTATACGTCCACTTTCGTGTTTGCAGAGTGCTGTGTTTTTAATAAACAGTCGCAGCGGCCTGGTATCTTCGACCGGCATGGGCTTACGCAGTAAATGCTTCACCCTCACCGGCGCACCTTCTCCCGAAGTTACGGTGCCATTTTGCCTAGTTCCTTCACCCGAGTTCTCTCAAGCGCCTTGGTATTCTCTACCCAACCACCTGTGTCGGTTTGGGGTACGGTTCCTGGTTACCTGAAGCTTAGAAGCTTTTCTTGGAAGCATGGCATCAACCACTTCGTCACCCAAAGGGCAACTCGTCATCAGCTCTCGGCCTTAGAATCCCGGATTTACCTAAGATTCCAGCCTACCACCTTAAACTTGGACAACCAACGCCAAGCTGGCCTAGCCTTCTCCGTCCCTCCATCGCAATAACCAGAAGTACAGGAATATTAACCTGTTTTCCATCGACTACGCTTTTCAGCCTCGCCTTAGGAACCGACTAACCCTGCGTCGATTAACGTTGCGCAGGAAACCTTGGTCTTTCGGCGTGGGTGTTTTTCACACCCATTGTCGTTACTCATGTCAGCATTCGCACTTCTGATACCTCCAGCAAGCTTCTCAACTCACCTTCACAGGCTTACAGAACGCTCCTCTACCGCATCACCTAAGTGATACCCGTAGCTTCGGTGTATGGTTTGAGCCCCGTTACATCTTCCGCGCAGGCCGACTCGACTAGTGAGCTATTACGCTTTCTTTAAAGGGTGGCTGCTTCTAAGCCAACCTCCTAGCTGTCTAAGCCTTCCCACATCGTTTCCCACTTAACCATAACTTTGGGACCTTAGCTGACGGTCTGGGTTGTTTCCCTTTTCACGACGGACGTTAGCACCCGCCGTGTGTCTCCCATGCTCGGCACTTGTAGGTATTCGGAGTTTGCATCGGTTTGGTAAGTCGGGATGACCCCCTAGCCGAAACAGTGCTCTACCCCCTACAGTGATACATGAGGCGCTACCTAAATAGCTTTCGAGGAGAACCAGCTATCTCCGAGCTTGATTAGCCTTTCACTCCGATCCACAGGTCATCCGCTAACTTTTCAACGGTAGTCGGTTCGGTCCTCCAGTTAGTGTTACCCAACCTTCAACCTGCCCATGGATAGATCGCCCGGTTTCGGGTCTATTCCCAGCGACTAGACGCCCTATTAAGACTCGCTTTCGCTACGCCTCCCCTATTCGGTTAAGCTCGCCACTGAAAATAAGTCGCTGACCCATTATACAAAAGGTACGCAGTCACCCAACAAAGTGGGCTCCCACTGCTTGTACGCATACGGTTTCAGGATCTATTTCACTCCCCTCTCCGGGGTTCTTTTCGCCTTTCCCTCACGGTACTAGTTCACTATCGGTCAGTCAGTAGTATTTAGCCTTGGAGGATGGTCCCCCCATATTCAGACAAAGTTTCTCGTGCTCCGTCCTACTCGATTTCATGACTAAGAGATTTTCGCGTACAGGGCTATCACCCACTATGGCCGTACTTTCCAGAACGTTCCGCTAATCTCAAAGCCACTTAAGGGCTAGTCCCCGTTCGCTCGCCACTACTAAGGGAATCTCGGTTGATTTCTTTTCCTCAGGGTACTTAGATGTTTCAGTTCCCCTGGTTCGCCTCTTAAGCCTATGTATTCAGCTTAAGATAACCATCTTATGATGGCTGGGTTCCCCCATTCAGACATCTCCGGATCAAAGTCTGTTTGCCGACTCCCCGAAGCTTTTCGCAGGCTACCACGTCTTTCATCGCCTCTGACTGCCAAGGCATCCACCGTATGCGCTTCTTCACTTGACCATATAACCCCAAGCAATCTGGTTATACTGTGAAGACGACATTCGCCGAAAATTCGATAATACTCAATTAAGAGCAACTCACAAATTTTACCTTAGCCTGAGCCGTTACCAGTGAAAGTAACGTTCAGTCTATCTTTCTATCACATACCCAAATTTTTAAAGAACGATCTAATCAAAGACTAGAAATCAATATTCGCTTGAGAATATTCATTTCTAAACTCTAACAGCAGAAGCAGTTAATGGTGGAGCCAAACGGGATCGAACCGTTGACCTCCTGCGTGCAAGGCAGGCGCTCTCCCAGCTGAGCTATGGCCCCATACAAAATTGGTGGGTCTGGGCAGATTCGAACTGCCGACCTCACCCTTATCAGGGGTGCGCTCTAACCAACTGAGCTACAGACCCAATTTCGAGCGCGTAACTGTTAGCGTGAGCTATCAGCTTGGAGCTTAAAGCTGCTTCTATCGTCTTCTTCAATGAATCAAGCAATTCGTGTGGGAGCTTATGGAGCAGCTGATGTCGTCGATTAAGGAGGTGATCCAGCCGCAGGTTCCCCTACGGCTACCTTGTTACGACTTCACCCCAGTCATGAATCACACCGTGGTAACCGTCCTCCCGAAGGTTAGACTAGCTACTTCTGGTGCAACCCACTCCCATGGTGTGACGGGCGGTGTGTACAAGGCCCGGGAACGTATTCACCGCGACATTCTGATTCGCGATTACTAGCGATTCCGACTTCACGCAGTCGAGTTGCAGACTGCGATCCGGACTACGATCGGTTTTCTGGGATTAGCTCCACCTCGCGGCTTGGCAACCCTCTGTACCGACCATTGTAGCACGTGTGTAGCCCAGGCCGTAAGGGCCATGATGACTTGACGTCATCCCCACCTTCCTCCGGTTTGTCACCGGCAGTCTCTTTAGAGTGCCCACCTTAACGTGCTGGTAACTAAGGACAAGGGTTGCGCTCGTTACGGGACTTAACCCAACATCTCACGACACGAGCTGACGACAGCCATGCAGCACCTGTCTCAATGTTCCCGAAGGCACCAATCCATCTCTGGAAAGTTCATTGGATGTCAAGGCCTGGTAAGGTTCTTCGCGTTGCTTCGAATTAAACCACATGCTCCACCGCTTGTGCGGGCCCCCGTCAATTCATTTGAGTTTTAACCTTGCGGCCGTACTCCCCAGGCGGTCAACTTAATGCGTTAGCTGCGCCACTAAGAGCTCAAGGCTCCCAACGGCTAGTTGACATCGTTTACGGCGTGGACTACCAGGGTATCTAATCCTGTTTGCTCCCCACGCTTTCGCACCTCAGTGTCAGTATCAGTCCAGGTGGTCGCCTTCGCCACTGGTGTTCCTTCCTATATCTACGCATTTCACCGCTACACAGGAAATTCCACCACCCTCTACCATACTCTAGCTTGTCAGTTTTGAATGCAGTTCCCAGGTTGAGCCCGGGGATTTCACATCCAACTTAACAAACCACCTACGCGCGCTTTACGCCCAGTAATTCCGATTAACGCTTGCACCCTCTGTATTACCGCGGCTGCTGGCACAGAGTTAGCCGGTGCTTATTCTGTCGGTAACGTCAAAACACTAACGTATTAGGTTAATGCCCTTCCTCCCAACTTAAAGTGCTTTACAATCCGAAGACCTTCTTCACACACGCGGCATGGCTGGATCAGGCTTTCGCCCATTGTCCAATATTCCCCACTGCTGCCTCCCGTAGGAGTCTGGACCGTGTCTCAGTTCCAGTGTGACTGATCATCCTCTCAGACCAGTTACGGATCGTCGCCTTGGTGAGCCATTACCTCACCAACTAGCTAATCCGACCTAGGCTCATCTGATAGCGCAAGGCCCGAAGGTCCCCTGCTTTCTCCCGTAGGACGTATGCGGTATTAGCGTCCGTTTCCGAGCGTTATCCCCCACTACCAGGCAGATTCCTAGGCATTACTCACCCGTCCGCCGCTCGCCACCAGGTACAAGTACCCGTGCTGCCGCTCGACTTGCATGTGTTAGGCCTGCCGCCAGCGTTCAATCTGAGCCATGATCAAACTCTTCAGTTCAAACATCTTTGGGTTTTTAAGAAACCCTAAACTTGGCTCAGCAATCGTTGGTTACATCTTTGATTTCTCGCGGAGTAACTTGTGATGCTGATAATCTTGTTGACTATCAGTCTGACTCCACAAGCACCCACACGAATTGCTTGATTCAGTTGTTAAAGAGCGGTTGGTTAAGAGCTTTCGTCTCAACCGAGGCGCGCATTCTACAGCAGCCTCTGTTGCTGTCAAGCGGTTATTTTCCGAAGTTTTCAAAGTTTCCTTTGCAACTTCAACCACTTGCGCCTTCGATCTCTCGTTAGCGGGAGGCGAATTCTACAGCGTTACTCGCTGCTGTCAACACCTCTTTTGTTCCGCTTTCGACCGAGAAGATCGATTCGTTAAAAGAGCCAAACCACCCTGCTCTTTCAACTCCTTCTGGGCTTCGATGAGCTGAAGCCACTCGCTGCCGAAAACTGCGTAACTCGTTGTTTGCCAAGGAGTTTTCCGTTTCGACTGCGCCGGAAGTGGGGCAAATTATAGACTTCCAGAATCTACCGTCAACCCCTAATTTGAGCTTTATTCGGATTTGAGCGTAATACGCGCAAATGCCTTCTTCCCTGCCTGGCACACATGGGTCGCGCCCAGTACGTATATAAAGGTGCGATCGACAACCTCACCATCTATACGCACACCACCAGACCCCAGAAGGTCTCGCGCAACAGCCGAATTCTTGACCAGGCCCGCCTTATTAAGGACAGCAGCGATCGGCATGTCTTCAGTAGCAGTCAATTCGATCTCCGGCAGATCGTCCGGCAGTTCGCCATCCTTCATACGGTTACCCGCTGCACGGTGAGCATTGGCCGCAGCCTCTTCACCATGGAAGCGCGCAACGATCTCTTCAGCCAGCTTGATCTTGATATCACGCGGATTGGCCCCCGCCTCGACATCAGCACGGAATGCATTGATCTCATCCATGGAACGGAAACTGAGCAACTCGAAGTAGCGCCACATCAGCGCATCCGGAATGGAAACCAGTTTGCCGTACATCACACCCGGCGCTTCCTGAATACCCACGTAGTTGCCCAAAGATTTGGACATCTTCTTCACGCCATCCAGACCTTCGAGCAGCGGCATGGTCAGAATGCACTGAGCCTCTTGACCATACCCACGCTGCAGTTCACGCCCCATCAACAGGTTGAACTTCTGATCAGTACCACCCAGCTCGACATCCGCGCGCAAGGCTACCGAGTCGTACCCCTGAACCAGCGGATAGAGAAACTCATGAATGGCGATCGGCTGATTGGTGGTGTAGCGCTTATAGAAGTCGTCGCGCTCAAGCATACGAGCCACGGTGTACTGAGAAGTCAGGCGAATGAAATCGGCCGGCCCCATCTGATCCATCCAGGTGGAGTTGAACGCAACTTCGGTTTTCGCCGGATCAAGAATCTTGAAAACCTGGGTCTTGTAGGTCTCGGCATTCTCGAGAACCTGCTCGCGGGTAAGAGGAGGACGCGTCGCACTCTTACCGCTCGGATCGCCGATCATCCCGGTGAAGTCACCTATAAGGAAGATCACCTGATGCCCCAGCTCCTGGAACTGGCGCAGCTTGTTAATAAGCACGGTATGACCCAGGTGCAAATCCGGCGCGGTCGGATCGAAGCCTGCCTTAATACGTAGCGGCTGGCCACGCTTGAGCTTTTCGATCAGCTCGGACTCGACCAACAGTTCTTCCGCACCACGTTTAATCAGCGCTAGCTGCTCTTCAACCGACTTCATAACAGACCCGCAAGGCTCGAATTCAAAGGGAACCAACCATACAAGATCGCGCGTCAAATACAAGTTCTGCCCGGCGCACGGACGCCAATCCACGGACACAGCGTTCGCGGACTTGCTTCAGAGATGATTTGGTTATATTTTATACAGTTATTTCATCTTCATCATGTCATTCATCTTTTCCAATTCATCTTTTTCAAAGTCAAAAATTACCTATGACCAAAGAATCGTCTAAAGCGCCGCCGCTTTACCCGAAGACTCACCTGCTCGCAGCAAGTGGCATCGCCGCCCTTCTGAGCCTGGCGCTTCTGGTATTTCCTTCCAGTGATGTTGAAGCCAAAAAGACGACCCTGAGTCTTGAACTGGAAAGCCCTGCTGAACAACTGACACAAGATCAAGACGCTGCCGAGGCCGTCCAGGCCACAAATGAGCCAGCAGCTTCCCCTTTCGCGCAGATCGAAAACAGCGCCGAAGAACCCCAGGAAACCGCTCAGGCCGCGCCCGCGCCGGCGCCTGTGATCGAAGAAAAAAAGTCTCCAAACCACAGGGAAGTGATCGTTTCTAAAGGCGATACGCTCTCCACACTGTTTGCAAAAGTCGGCCTTCCAGCAGCTTTGGTGCATGAAGTGCTGGCCAGTGACAAACAAGCCAAGCAGTTCAGTCAGCTCAAACATGGCCAGAAACTCGAATTCGAACTAGGCCCCAATGGCCAGCTGACCAACCTGCACAGCAAGGTCAGCGACGTCGAAAGCATCACCCTGACCAAGAATGACAAGGGTTATGCATTCAACCGCATTACCGCCAAGCCGACCGTGCGCTCCGCCTACGTTCATGGCGTGATCAACAGCTCCCTGTCACAGTCCGCTGCACGCGCCGGCTTGTCCCACAGCCTGACCATGGACATGGCCAGCGTGTTTGGCTATGACGTCGACTTCGCCCAGGATATTCGCCAGGGTGACGAGTTCGATGTCATCTACGAACAGAAAGTCGTCAATGGCAAGGCTGTCGGCAATGGCCCGATCCTTTCCGCTCGCTTCACCAACCGCGGCAAGACCTACACCGCTGTGCGTTACACCAATAAACAAGGCAACAGCAGCTACTACACTGCTGACGGCAACAGCATGCGCAAGGCGTTTATCCGTACCCCGGTGGACTTCGCCCGTATCAGCTCAAAATTCTCGATGGGCCGCAAACACCCGATCCTGAACAAGATCCGCGCTCACAAAGGCGTCGACTATGCAGCGCCGCGCGGTACTCCAATCAAAGCAGCCGGTGACGGCAAAGTGTTGTTGGCCGGTCGCCGTGGCGGCTACGGCAATACCGTGATCATCCAGCACGGCAACACCTACCGTACGCTGTACGGCCACATGCAGGGCTTTGCCAAAGGCGTGCAGACCGGCAGTAGCGTCAAACAGGGCCAGGTGATCGGCTACATCGGCACCACCGGACTTTCCACCGGACCGCATTTGCATTACGAGTTCCAGGTCAATGGCGTGCACGTCGACCCACTAGGCCAGAAGGTGGCGATGGCCGATCCGATCTCCAAAGCCGAGCGCGCACGTTTCCTCGCACAGAGCCAACCGCTGATGGCGCGCATGGATCAAGAGAAATCCACGCAGCTGGCTTCGAGCAAGCGCTAAGCCATGGCTCTCTATATAGGTGTGATGTCCGGGACCAGCCTCGACGGCCTGGACATAGCGCTGATCGAGCTGACTCCGGCGATCAACCTGATCGCCACGCACTACACCCCAATGCCTGAATCCCTGCGCGCCGAGCTGCTTGGCTTGTGCGCCAGCGGCCCGGACGAGATTGCCCGCTCCGCGATCGCTCAGCAAAACTGGGTGACATTGGCAGCACAGGGCATCCATACCCTCCTCGACCAACAAAACCTGAAACCCGAAGACATTCGCGCGATTGGCAGCCACGGCCAGACCATTCGCCACGAACCGGCGCGAGGCTTCACCGTGCAGATCGGCAACCCTGCCCTTCTGACCGAGTTGACCGGCATCACCGTGGTCAGCGACTTCCGCAGTCGCGATGTTGCGGCTGGCGGACAAGGCGCCCCACTGGTCCCAGCCTTTCACGAAGCGTTGTTTGAAGAACGCGCAGGCAATCGCGCGGTATTGAACGTTGGCGGATTCAGCAACCTCAGCCTGATCGAGCCCGACAAACCGGTAGCCGGTTTCGACTGCGGCCCGGGCAATGTGCTGCTGGATGCCTGGATTCACCAGCAACGCGGCGACAACTTTGATCGCGATGGCCAATGGGCTGCCAGCGGCAAGGTCGAACCGGCCCTGCTGAACGAACTGCTGAGTGATCCATTTTTCGTGACCAAAGGCCCCAAGAGCACCGGCCGCGAAGTGTTCAACCTGCCATGGCTGACACAGCATCTATCGAAGCTGCCGACCTTCGCCGCCGAAGATGTACAGGCAACCCTGCTCGAACTGACCGCCCTGACCATCGTCGAGTCACTGCAAGGCGCTCAAACAGATACTCAGGAACTGTTGGTTTGCGGCGGCGGCGCGCACAACATCACACTGATGAATCGATTGGCCAGCTTGCTGCCTAACGCCAAGGTCAGCAGCACCGCGGCTTACGGTGTAGACCCCGACTGGGTCGAAGCCATGGCCTTCGCCTGGCTGGCCCATTGCTGCCTTGAAGGCATCGCTGCCAATCGCCCCAGCGTCACTGGCGCCCGCGGCCTGCGCGTACTCGGCGCCATCTACCCCGCTTAATCTGCACACAGCAAAACGCCGCAGAGCCCTGAAGCCATGCGGCGCTTGGTGATGCGGTGATTGCGATCAGATCGAGAACGAAGAGCCGCAGCCACACGTGGTGCTGGCGTTCGGATTCTTGATCACGAAGCGCGACCCTTCCAGGCCTTCCTGATAATCCACCTCGGCACCTGCCAGGTACTGGAAGCTCATCGGGTCAACGACCAGACTCACCCCTTCGCGCTCGACAATGGTGTCGTCATCGGCCACTTCTTCATCGAAGGTGAAGCCGTACTGAAAACCTGAACAACCGCCGCCCGTAACGAATACGCGCAGTTTCAAGCGATCATTCCCCTCTTCATCGACCAGGCTCTTCACCTTGTGCGCGGCACCGTGGGTGAATTGCAAAGCCGTGGGGGTGAAGGATTCGACGCTCATGCTAACTATCTCCCGGCGTTACGCCGCCATAATGCGTGATGACGCGCATTATCCGCTTCTCCTAGAAAATCGGTCAACTATTGTTACGGTATATCAATCAACCCAATCGTAAGCCCTGAATGCAAAAAGGCCCGTCAGACGGGCCTTTTTGCTGAGCAGGATAAAGCCTTACGGCAGCATGCCTGCATGGGACAGACCCAAACGCTCATCCAGGCCAAACAGGATGTTCATGTTCTGCACCGCCTGCCCCGACGCGCCTTTGACCAGGTTGTCGATCACCGACAACACCACCACCAGGTCACCATCCTGTGGACGATGCACCGCAATACGGCAAACGTTGGCACCGCGCACGCTGCGGGTTTCCGGATGGCTGCCAGCGGGCATGACATCGACGAACGGTTCGTTGGCATAACGCTTTTCAAACAGCGCCTGCAGATCCACGGAGCGATCCACGACAGTCGCGTAGAGCGTCGAGTGGATGCCTCGAATCATTGGCGTCAGGTGCGGAACGAACGTCAGACCGACGTCCTTGCCCGCTGCGCGACGCAGGCCCTGGCGGATTTCCGGCAAGTGACGGTGACCTTTGACGGCGTAAGCCTTCATGCTTTCCGACGTCTCGGAGTACAGCGAACCTACAGATGCGCCACGACCGGCACCACTGACACCGGATTTGCAGTCAGCAATCAAGCGGGTGGTATCGGCAAGACCTGCTTCAAGCAATGGCAGGAAACCCAATTGCGTAGCGGTCGGGTAGCAACCCGGCACAGCGATCAGACGAGCCTGCTTGATCTGCTCGCGATTGACTTCCGGCAAGCCGTAAACCGCCTCTTCCAGCAGTTCCGGCGCGCCGTGTGGCTGACCGTACCACTTGGCCCACTCATCAGCGTCTTGCAGACGGAAGTCCGCTGACAGGTCGATGACTTTGGTCCCGGCAGCCAGCAATTCGCCGGCCAGGGCATGAGCAACACCGTGAGGCGTTGCGAAGAACACCACGTCGCAAGCGCCCAGCGTCTTGATGTCCGGAACGCTGAACGCCAGGCCATCGTAATGACCGCGCAGGTTCGGATACATATCAGCCACGGCCAGACCGGCCTCGGATCGGGAAGTGATGACCACCACTTCAGCTTGCGGATGTTGCGCCAACAGACGCAGCAGTTCGACACCGGTGTAACCCGTGCCGCCGACGATACCGACCTTGACCATAAACCTGCCCTCAACGAACCCACTGGAAAGCCGTCGATAATAGGGCCCGTATCGTTCTGCGACAACCGGCAAGGTGACGTGCGGACGCTCTACCACCTACTATCTTCGCTACCGTGAACCTGGGAATAACTAAAAATGCTTTATCTGTGGCTCAAAGCGCTTCACATCGTCAGCATGGTCTGCTGGTTTGCCGGCCTGTTCTACCTGCCGCGCCTGTTCGTTTATCACGCCCAAAGCGAAGACACCGTCAGTAAAGAACGCTTCAGCATCATGGAGCGCAAGCTGTACCGCGGCATCATGGGGCCGGCGATGATCGCCACCTTGATTTTCGGCATCGCGCTGATCGCCCTCAACCCAAGCATATTCAGTCAAGGTGCGTGGATTCACGCCAAGTTGACCCTGGTGGTGATCCTGATCGGCTACCACCACATGTGTGGCGCTCAGGTAAAACGCTTTGCCCGTGGCGAGAACACCCGCAGCCATGTCTTTTATCGCTGGTTCAATGAAGTGCCGGTTCTGATATTGCTGGCTATCGTAATTCTGGTTGTGGTTCGACCGTTCTAACTTCAATACGCACAACTCACCGGGGTACTACCAATGTCGCTGCCCGCTCTGCTCGAACAACGTTTGCGCCTGCCCGTGGTGGCGGCGCCGATGTTCCTGATTTCCAATCCGCAATTGGTGCTCGCCTGCTGCCGTAATGGCGTGGTGGGCAGCTTCCCCGCGTTGAACCAGCGCGAGAGCAGCGGCTTCAAGGCCTGGCTGGAAGAGATCGAAGCAGGATTGGCGACATTGGAGAACCCGGCGCCTTATGCGGTGAACCTGATCGTCCACAACACCAATCCACGACTGCAGGCAGACCTTGCAATCTGCATCGAGCACAAAGTGCCGATTGTGATCACCAGCCTCGGCGCCGTGAAAGAACTGGTCGACGCCGTGCACAGCTACGGCGGTCTGGTGTTCCACGACGTGACGACTCGTCGCCATGCAGAGAAAGCCGCTGAGGCCGGGGTCGACGGTTTGATTGCCGTGGCCGCAGGTGCCGGTGGTCACGCCGGAACCTGGAGTCCGTTCTCGCTGATTGCCGAGATCCGCCAATTCTTCGACAAGACCCTGCTCCTGGCCGGTTGCCTGAACCACGGCCACGAGATTCTCGCGGCACAATTGCTCGGTGCGGATCTGGCCTACTTCGGCACGCGATTTATCGGTACCACCGAAAGTCATGCGCCTGACGCCTATAAAGAGATGCTACTGACTGCCAGAGCCGCGGACATCGTCCATACTCCAGCAGTGTCGGGAGTACCGGCGAGCTTTATGCGTCAGAGCCTTGAGGCTGCAGGTTTCGACATGAAAGCGCTGCAAGGCAAGGGCGAGGTGGACTTCGGCTCCAAACTTAAGCCCGTCAGCGATGAAGCCAAAGCCTGGAAAACCGTCTGGTCCGCAGGCCAGGGTGTCGGCGAGATCGATGACCTGCCGAGTGTCGATCAATTGGTCGCTCGCCTCGATGCCGAGTACCGCAAAGCATTGGAGCTGGCGGCAGTGCTGCCCAAGCGCTGGCCTCGCTGACAAGTAAAGCTTGGCCAGCCCATTCCGGCTCGCCTTACACTCCACCTGCAATACTCCCTGACACTCTCGCGACAAGGATGCCTCGCAATGAGCGAAAACCGTTTCAAGATCGTATTCGACGGCGCTCTACTGCCAGGTGTTGACGCCACCACCGCCAAGCTCAATCTCGCCGGGTTGTTCAAAAGCGATGTGGCTGCCATCGAGCGACTGTTCAGCGGCAAGCCGGTTGCGCTCAAACGCGACCTGTCACAGGTCGATGCGCAGATTTATCTCCAGGCGCTGACCAAAACCGGTATCGATGCCCGGATTGAATCCGAACCCTCGATCGAGCTGAACCTGTCCGACGTTCATGAACACGCCCCTGCCGTTGCGGCAGATCCCGAATCCCCTTACGCACCACCCCAGGCTACCGTTGGCGAAGCCTTGCCCGCGTTTTCCACACTCAAGCCGTTCAGCTTCGCGGGTCGGATCGGCCGCTTGCGTTATCTGGCCTGGACGATGTCCCTGACACTGGTGACCCTTGGCGCAGGCTCTTTGCTTGCCGTTTTCGCCTTGGCCCTCATCACTACGGACTCGACCGCTGGCCTGATTCTCGGTGGCTTGCTGGCCTTTATTCTCTTCGTGGTGCTCGCGTTCGTCAGCATCCAGTTCAGTGTCCAGCGCCTGCATGATATCGGCTGGTCTGGCTGGCTCTGGCTGCTGACCCTCGTGCCTTTCGTGGGCAGCCTCTTTCCGTTCGTGATGGTGATTGTGCCGGGTAATAACACCGCCAATCGATACGGTGCGCCACCACCGCCCAACAGCACCGCGGTCAAGGTCCTGTCTTCATTGTGGCTGGTGTTAATCGCGATCCTGTTCATCGGCGGACTGACCGGTGGCCTTACTACCCTTCAGAGCGAATACGAAAGCGCCACCCAGAGCAGCTATGAAAGTGACTCCGTGACCACCGAAGAGATCGAAGATCAAAGCGCCGTGGAAGCAGAGCCAGCGCCAAATTCAGCCGACGATGCAGCCGAAGAAGCCCAGCCCCCTGTAGACTCTGCGAAAGAATGAACAGCGCTCCCCGCCCGTGACACCTGCGTCGCCGGCGCGGAGCTGTTGCGATGGAGAAATGCATGACCCGTTACGCTCTGATCACCGGCGCTTCCAGCGGCATCGGCCTGGCGATGGCCGAAGCGCTGGCCCGGCGCGGCCGCAGCCTGATTCTGGTGGCCCGTCAGCGTGATCAGCTGGAAAGTATTGCGATTGAACTGACTCAACGTTTTGGCGTGGAAGTGCTGTTCCGAGCCTGTGACCTCGGCGAACCGCTACGGCTGTCCGGTTTTCTGCTGGAGCTGGAGGAAGGTGATCGACAGATCGATTTGCTGGTCAACTGCGCCGGCATCGGCACCTGCGGCCCTTTTCTGGCTCAGGACTGGATGACCGAGCAGGACCTGATCGAAGTGAACATCCTCGCGCTCACTCGCCTGTGTCACGCGATCGGCAACAGCATGGCGCTACAAGGCGGCGGGCAAATCTTGAATGTCGCCTCGGTAGCGGCGTTCCATCCCGGCCCGTGGATGAGTACTTACTACGCCAGCAAAGCTTATGTGCTGCACTTTTCCGAAGGGTTGCGCGTCGAACTGAAAAAATGTGCGGTCAAAGTGTCGGTGCTCTGCCCCGGCCCTACCCGCACGGCGTTTTTCCGCACCGCGCAATTGGACACTGGCAAACTGATCGACAGCAAAATGCTGATGAGCCCCGAGGAAGTCGCGCTCTACACCGTGCGGGCTCTGGAGAAAAATCGCGCCATCATTATTCCGGGTCGACGCAACCGCTGGCGCGCCTTCCTGCCGCGACTCGGCTCGCGCTGGCTGACCCGGACAATTGCCGGCATGGTCAACAAGGCTTACTGCCCGCGCTGATCGTACCCTCAAGGTAAAAGGCTGGGCTCGGGCATAACCCATGGTTACACTCAGGCCAGCCAAAACAACGGAGAAAACAGCTGTGGATACTCTGTTCACCAAGATCATCAACCGGGAAATCCCGGCCAAGATCATTTACGAGGACGACCAGGTACTGGCCTTCCACGACATCGCCCCACAGGCACCGGTACATTTTCTGGTGATCCCGAAAAAAGCGGTGCGCACGCTTAACGACCTGACCGAGGACGACAAGGCACTGGCTGGACATATTCTGTTCACCGCCCAGCGTCTGGCCCTTGAACTGGGCTGCGAAGAGGGCTTCCGCGTGGTGATGAACTGCAATCCACTGGGTGGGCAGACCGTCTATCACATTCATATGCACGTGCTGGGTCAGCGCCAGATGCATTGGCCGCCGGGCTGATTGCGATAAACCCTGTGGGGGTGGGCAACCCCGCTCCCACAAGCACCTGCGACGCAATGACCCAGCGCAAACCTTCCCCGGCCGATTGGGTTAAACTGGCCGCCGAGATTCTTCCCGGAGGTCAGCATGACTACCCAACGTCACTACTCGCCGATTGACCGCCTTCTGCTGCAAGCCGATGCCGCGATGCGTACTTTGTTGCCCTTCAGTGGTCAGCCGTACCGTCCTTCGCCCGCTATCGTTCAGCCGGATGCGCAAATGAGCGACGAAGACACCCGGCACGTTGCCGGTCTGATGCGCATCAACCATACCGGCGAAGTCTGTGCCCAGGCGCTGTATCAGGGTCAGGCCCTGACCGCCAAGCTGCCGCAAGTGCGTGCTGCCATGGAACATGCCGCCGAAGAGGAAATCGACCACCTGGTCTGGTGCGAACAACGCATAAAACAGTTGGGTAGCCATACCAGCATTCTCAATCCGCTGTTCTACGGCATGTCGTTCGGGATTGGTGCGGTGGCCGGATTGATCAGCGATAAAGTCAGCCTGGGTTTCGTTGCTGCGACCGAGCATCAGGTGTGCAAACACCTCAACGAACACCTTGAGCAACTGCCAGCCGAGGACGAAAAGTCCCGGGCGATCCTCGAGCAGATGCGCATCGATGAAGAACACCACGCCGAAAGCGCGCTGGAGGCTGGGGGTTTTCGCTTCCCGGCACCGGTGAAGTTCGGCATGAGCCTGATGGCCAAGGTCATGACCAAGAGTACTTACCGGATCTGATCCAAAACACTGGGCACAACGAAAGGGCGCTTTTCAGCGCCCTTTCTTTTTGCTCGCAGAAAATCAGCTCGACATGTTGCGCGCGTAGAAGATTTCCAGCATTTCGTGTTTCACACGCTCGGTCACCTGAGCACGCTGCTCAGAAGACAGGTTGCTGGTGGCGTCGCCGAACAGGTAGTTATCCAGTTCGAAGTTCTTCAGCAGCATTTTGGTGTGGAACAGGTTTTCCTGATAAACGTTCACGTCGGTCATCTGGTACGCGCCGCGAGTGTCTTCGGAAAGGTAGTTCTGAATCGAGTTGATCTCGTGGTCGATGAAGTGTTTGTTGCCTTCCACGTCACGGGTGAAGCCACGCACACGATAGTCCACGGTCACTATGTCCGAATCGAACTGGTGGATCAGGAAGTTGAGCGCCTTGAGCGGTGAAATGACGCCACAGGTCGACACATCAATGTCCACACGGAATGTCGCAATGCCATCGTCCGGATGGATTTCCGGGTAGGTGTGCACCGTGATGTGGCTCTTGTCGAGGTGGGCCAGGATAATTTCAGGCAGCGGGCCCGGGGACTCTTCGATCTGACTGTCGGTCGGGGTCACCGGCTCTTCGGAGATCAGAATCGTGACACTGGCGCCCTGGGGTTCATAGTCCTGACTGGCGATGTTCAGGATGTTGGCACCAATGATATCGACAACTTCTGTGAGGATCTGCGTCAGGCGCTTCGCGTTGTACTCTTTATTGATGTACTCGACGTAAGCCTGCTGGTCCTGCGGGGTTTGCGCATAGCAGATGTCATAGATGTTGAAGCTCAAGGTCTTTGTCAGGTTATTGAACCCGTGGAGCTTGAGTTTGCTTTTCACCGTTAGACGCTCTCTGTGTGTTGCGGACCGGCCGCGTGATCAAGCATGCCCGTCAGATGCGAACGACGCACCTGCGCAGGACGGATCAACACCTCTTCGCGATGGCGATTTTAGTTATCTGTTCGGGTGCAGACGCGAGCTTGGGATCGTCACAGTCTGCACTGCCTTTATGATAGTTGAATGTCGATTCAACCGAGTTCGATGATCTCGTAGTCGTGTGTGATCTCTACGCCCGCCGCGCCCAGCATGATCGACGCCGAGCAATACTTCTCGGCAGACAGCTCGATGGCGCGTTTGACCTGGGCTTCTTTCAAGCCACGGCCCTTGACCACGAAGTGCATGTGGATCTTGGTGAAAACCTTCGGATCTTCGGTAGCACGCTCGGCTTCGAGGAAGGCTTCGCAGCTTTCAACGGCCTGACGGGACTTCTTGAGGATGCTGACCACATCGAAATTGCTGCAACCGCCAACACCCAGCAGGAGCATTTCCATCGGCCGGACACCCAGGTTGCGACCGCCGGCATCGGGCGGACCGTCCATGACCACGACATGACCGCTGCCGGATTCGCCGAGGAACATGGCTTCACCAGCCCATTGGATGCGTGCCTTCATCGCCAAGACTCCACTGTATAAAAAAGGGTCGCCAGCTTAGCACAGGGGCCTTGATTGACGGCGTCTCGCCTTCCTACGACGCAAGCCACTGCGCTGTAGGTAAATTCTCGAATATTGCAGGAAGTGTCTGTTAAGCTGGCGCCAATTCACTGGCGCATGGCCAGCTTTGTAGCAACCTCAACGACTCATAAGAAAACCAAACACACCGTGAAGTCTTTTCGGGATACAACCATGGTTGCTATTACCCCAACACCCAAAATCAAGAACCTCGACAAGCTGCTGATGCACTGCCAGCGCCGTCGTTATGCGGCCAAAAGCAACATCATTTGTGCCGGCGACCGCTCGGACACACTGTTCTTCATCATCAAGGGTTCGGTCACCATCCTGATTGAGGATGACGACGGTCGCGAAATGATCATTGCCTACCTGAACTCCGGAGACTTTTTCGGCGAGTTGGGCCTGTTCGAACAGGCCGGCCTGGAACAGGAACGCAGCGCCTGGGTGCGCGCCAAGATCGAATGCGAAGTCGCGGAGATCAGCTACGCGAAATTCCGCGAGCTGTCCCAACAGGATCCAGACATTCTTTACGTGCTCAGCGGACAAATCGCACAGCGCCTGCGCAACACCACCCGCAAAGTGGGTGACCTTGCCTTCTTCGACGTTACCGGCCGAGTCGCACGCTGCCTGCTGGAACTGTGCAAACAGCCAGATGCAATGACCCATCCCGACGGCATGCAGATCAAAGTGACCCGTCAGGAGATCGGGCGGATTGTCGGTTGTTCACGTGAGATGGTTGGTCGCGTTCTCAAGGACCTGGAAGAACGCAACCTGGTGGACGTCAAAGGCAAGACCATGGTGGTCTTCGGTACGCGCTAAACCCTGAACATGTCTGCCAGCAAGTGACGGTACAACGTGTCGAGTCGCCCTAATGCATCAGGTGCTGCATATTTTTCATGAAGAGCAATGTGGCTCTCGGCGCGAACTCGCTGCTCCAGGCCACAGGCTTCATTGAAACGGTTAACCGCCGCAACCATCGACTCACGCTCGTTATCGAGCAACAAAGCACCGTGCACCAACCCTACCGGACGCGTACCGCCCTTGCTCTGGCGCCAGCGTTGAGCCGTGCCGACCATCTTGCGCCCATCCAGGTTGACGTTGAAACGCCCATCACAGAACGCCCCCTCTATTTCACCCAAAGACGAAACGCCGCCCAACTCATCGAGTAACTGACAAATCGGATCGCAAAGCCGGCGATAACCGGTTTCGATGCGGTTCTGGTCACCCTCGCTACGCGGTGGCGCGTAGACCAGTGCGATGTTGATCGTCGAGGCCGATTGCGGCACCGGTTCACCGCCGGTCTCACGCAACAACACCGGCCAACCTGCCGCAGCCGACACCTCGCACGCGGCCTCGAACCCTGTCAGACGATTCAACCTTCGCGGCATGACCAGCGCCTTATCACTGGGTTGCCAGAACAGCAGGCCAAACTCCGAATCGCCGGTGCACACATGGGCCAACAGATCCTGTTCGGCGAGCAGGCCGGCTTCGACGGTCAAGGCGATGGGCTGGGTCATGGCAGTAGGCATCCTTTGTTTGGGGTATAAAAAAGCCGGCATCGCCGGCTTCTTCATTAAGTCACGTTCAGTCGAGTGTAGAACCGCTCACCGCGATACCACGCTCAGGAAAGAACAGACGCTGCAGTTCGGTGCCCGGGCTTTCGGCGCGCATGAACGCTTCGCCCACCAGGAACGCGTACACATCGCTGATTTCCATCAGTTCGACATCGGCCCGGTTGAGAATGCCACTTTCGGTGATCACCAAGCGATCACGCGGGATACGCGGCAACAGATCGAGGGTGGTTTCCAGATTGACTTCGAAGGTGTGCAGGTTGCGGTTGTTCACGCCGACCAACGGAGTGTCGAGGGTTTTCAAGGCCCGCTCCAGCTCGTCGCCATCGTGAACTTCTACCAGTACATCGAGGCCGACGCTTTTGGCGACGGCAGCCAGCTCGGCCATTTTCACGTCATCCAGTGCGGAGACGATCAACAGCACGCAGTCGGCGCCCAACGCTCGGGCTTCGACGATCTGGTACGGATCGATCATGAAGTCCTTGCGGATCACCGGCAGTTTGCACGCCGCCCGCGCCTGTTGCAGATACGCATCGGCGCCCATGAAGTAATCGATATCGGTAAGCACCGACAGACAGGTTGCGCCGCCCTTCTCGTAACTCCTGGCGATGTCGGCGGGAACAAAGTTCTCGCGGATAACGCCTTTGCTCGGTGAAGCTTTCTTGATTTCTGCAATGACCGCTGGCTGCTTGAGCTTGGCCTGAGCCAACAATGCCTTGGCAAAACCACGGGGTGCATCGGCCGCCTTGGCCAGACTTTCCAGCTCCGCCAGGCTTACGCGAGCGCTACGCTCGGCGACTTCCTGGACTTTACGGGCCAGAATGTTTTCCAGAACCGTCGGTACACTCATCCCTCATTCTCCACTCTGAATACCGCGGTAAATGCACCCAACTCCTCCAGTTTTTCCCGAGCGAGGCCTGTGTGCAGCGCATCGTGCGCCAGGGCAACGCCTTCTTTCAAACTGCTGGCATGGTCGGCGGCGTACAGCGCGGCACCGGCATTGAGCATAATCATTTCCGCGGCTTTCTGACCGTTCTCGGTCTTGCGCTTGCCCAGGGCATCGCGAATCAGCTCCAGCGAGGCCGCCGGGCTATCCACTGCCAGACCGTGCAGGCTCTGGCTTTTCATGCCCAGGTCTTCTGGCTCGACCCAATACTCGGTGACCTGGTCATCCTTCAATTCCGCCACGAAGGTCGGTGCCGCCAGACTGAACTCGTCCAGACCATCCTTCGAGTGCACCACCAGCACGTGCTTGCTGCCCATACGCTGCAAGACTTCGGCCAGCGGCCGGCACAACGCCTGACTGAACACGCCCACCACCTGATGCTTCACGCCGGCCGGATTCGTAA
This sequence comes from Pseudomonas sp. BT76 TE3572, assembly GCF_050435365.1. Lineage (NCBI taxonomy): Bacteria > Pseudomonadati > Pseudomonadota > Gammaproteobacteria > Pseudomonadales > Pseudomonadaceae > Pseudomonas > Pseudomonas sp. BT76 TE3572. The sequence goes on along the minus strand of NZ_JBNDKE010000001.1, from coordinate 5,173,226 downwards.
GCGGGCCGAGCATGTTGAACAGCGTGCGCAAGCCCAGCTCCCGACGCGGGCCGGCGGCGTGCTTCATGGCGCTGTGATGGGTCTGGGCGAACATGAAACCGATGCCGACGTTGTCGATGCAGCGTGCGACCTGAACCGGCGTCAGGTTCAAGTAGATACCCGCCGCCTCCAGCAAATCGGCGCTGCCGCTTTTGCCCGAGACTGCACGGTTACCGTGTTTGGCCACCGTGCAACCGGCCGCAGCGACTACGAATGAGGAAGCGGTCGAGACGTTGAAAATGTTCGCGCCATCGCCACCGGTACCCACCACATCGACAACGCCGTCGAGGGTCTTGAGTTCGACCTTGTCCGCCAGCTCGCGCATGACCGACACGGCGCCGACGATCTCGTCGATGCTTTCGCTCTTCATGCGCATGGCCATCATGAACGCGCCGATCTGCGCATCCGTGCATTGACCGGTCATGATTTCGCGCATCACATCGCGCATCTCATCGGTACTGAGGTCGAGCTGGTCGACGATACGGCTCAGGGCTGTCTTGATATTCATGAAAAGTCCTTAGCGCGTGCCGCCGGTTTGTTTGAGGAAATTAGCGAACAGCTCGTGGCCCTGTTCGGTGAGGATCGACTCAGGGTGAAACTGGACGCCCTCGATGTTCAGTGTCTTGTGGCGCAGGCCCATGATCTCGTCGACCGAGCCGTCTTCAAGCTGGGTCCAGGCGGTCAGCTCCAGGCAATCGGGCAGGGTTTCGCGCTTGACGATCAGTGAATGATAGCGGGTGACTGTCAGCGGATGGTTCAGGCCTTTGAAAACGCCTTTGTCCTCGTGGAACACCGGGCTGGTTTTGCCGTGCATGACCTGACGGGCGCGCACCACATCGCCACCAAAGGCCTGGCCGATGGACTGATGCCCCAGGCAGACGCCCAGAATCGGCAATTTGCCGCCAAAATGTTTGATCACATCAATCGACACGCCGGCTTCGTTCGGCGTGCAAGGGCCGGGGGAAACGACGATCCGCTCAGGGTTGAGGGCTTCGATTTCGGCAATGGTGAGCTCATCGTTGCGCACGACTTTGACCTGGGAGCCAAGCTCGCCGAGGTATTGCACAACGTTGTAAGTAAAAGAGTCGTAGTTATCGATCATCAGCAACATGGCGTTAAGAACCTCTTGAATTTACTGACTTTGAATACAGCCTTCGAATGATTTACCCGCAGCGTCCTGCACTTTGTCAGTCGCTGGAGTCGCGCTGCAAAGCGGTTTGTCTTGCGGGTAAAGAAGGCAAAGCGGTAAAGATCCGGCCGGGCCGGCAGAAGGATTCAGGCGCGCCAACGCCAACGGGCGTGTGCCTTGATGACTTGATCCAGAAGTTTGCTGACGATCAACACGGGGAAGGTCTCATTTATACGTCTCGGCACAGTAACTTAGCTGGGCAGAGCGTGCAATATGGGGCGATGGAAGCTCTTGAAACAATTGACGGGTTCGCGCCGAACGGCAACAGGCCCTATAGTTTTTGGCACTATCGTTTCACTCACTACAACAATAACAAACGGACTTGCTCATGATCAGACAGACGTTGGCTGTACCGCTTGCCGGCTGCTTGCTCACTATGGCCTGCACCCAGGCGATCGCGGCGCCCAACCCCTATTCGAATTTCATCGTCTTCGGCGATAGCCTCAACGATGCCGGGCAGTTTACCGACACGGGCGGCCCTCCCGGCTCGACGGTGCGCTTCACCAACCGGACCGGACCGATTTACCTGGACGGCAGCGGCGAAGTCTATTCTGCCAACTCGACCCAACTGCTGGGTGGCAAGCTCGGGTTTTCACCGGACCAGACGGCCGCTTCAACCTCAGCGGCACGCGCGAGCCAGGGTCTGCCGGACGGTAATAACTGGGCCGTTGGCGGTTACCGCACCGACCAGATCCTCACCTCGATCACCAGCGCATCCGCCACGGGTGAACGCACGCGCCCGGGCTATCTGCCGACAAACAACTTCAGCGCCGATCCGAATGCGCTGTATTACATTTCCGGGGGTGGTAACGATTTTCTTCAGGGACGAGTACAAAGTGGCGCTCAGGCGAATGCCGCTGCGGATCGACTGGCCAACAGCGTCCAGGTTCTGCAAACCGCCGGCGCCCGATACATTATGGTCTGGCTCCTGCCCGACCTGGGTTTGACGCCCGCCATCAATGGCACGCCCCAGCAGGCACCCACCTCACTTCTGAGCTCTGCCTTCAACCGGCAACTGGTCACTCGACTGGCAGGGATCGATGCCGAAATCATCCCGCTGAACATTCCGCTGCTGTTGCAGGAAACCTTCGCCGATCCGGCTCGATTCGGTTTTGCTACCGGCCAGAACCTGACGGCGACCTGTTTCAGCGGTAACAGCTGCACCGAAAACCCTACGTATGGCATCAACAGTGCCACCCCGGACCCCAGCAAGCTGATTTATAACGATGGGGTTCATCCGACCGAAGCCGGGCAAAAACTGATTTCCGACTACGCCTATTCCTTACTGGCAGCGCCTTGGGAGCTGACGTTGTTGCCGGAAATGGCCCACGCCACCTTGCGTGCGCACCAGGATGAACTGCGCAGCCAATGGCAATCGGACTGGGAGAACTGGCAGGCGGTAGGCCAATGGCGAGCCATTGTCGCCGGTGGCGGCCAGCATCTGGATGTCGACAGCCAAAGCAGCGGAGCCAGCGCCGACGGCGACGGTTACAACCTGAACATCGGTGGCAGCTATCGTCTCAATGACGCCTGGCGCGTCGGTGTGGCAGCGGGTTTCTATCGGCAGAACCTGGAAGCAGGCAATAACGATTCGGACTACAAACTCAACAGCTACCTGGCCACCGCCTTCGCCCAGTTCCAGCAGAATCGCTGGTGGGCCGATGCCGCGTTGACCGGTGGCAAGCTGGATTACGACAACCTCAAACGCAAATTCGACCTGGGTGCCAGCGAAGGTGCGGAGAAAGGCGATACCGATGGATATCTGTGGGCCTTCAGCACACGGGTTGGCTACGACATTGCGCAACCGGGCAGCGAGTGGCACCTGTCGCCATTCATCAGTGCCGATTACGCAAAAGTGGAAGTTGAAGGCTATTCGGAAAACAGCACTCGTTCCACGGCGCTGAACTTTGATGATCAGACCCGCGATTCAAAACGTCTGGGCGCCGGTCTGCAGGGTAAGTATCAGATCACCGCGCAGACTCAAGTGTTCGGCGAATACGCGTATGAGCGTGAATACGAGGATGACACTCAGAAAGTAAACATCGCGCTCAACAGCCTGCCGTCCCTGGACTTCAAACTGGACGGCTATACACCGCAAAGCCACTTGAATCGCGTGAGCCTGGGGGTCAGCCACAAGTTGACGGCTGATCTGGCGCTGCGTGGCGGATACACGTTCCGCAAGGATGATGACTTTACCCAGCAAGGGCTTACCGTTGGCGTTGCGCTGGACTTCTGATCCGGCAAACAGCAGGCACAAAAAACGCGGCGCCCTCACAGGTGCCGCGTTTTTTTATGCTAGTGAGTTCCCTGTGGGAGCTCAGGCGTCCGGGGTTTGCTCGGCAAGGGCCACGGCACGGAACATCGCGCGGCGCTTGTTCAGGGTTTCTTCCCATTCCAGCGCCGGTACCGAGTCGGCAACGATGCCGCCACCGGCCTGCACGTGCAGTTCGCCATTCTTGATCACTGCGGTACGGATCGCGATCGCGGTGTCCATGTTGCCGTTCCAGGCGAAGTAGCCGACGGCGCCGCCATAGACACCACGCTTGACCGGTTCCAGTTCGTCGATGATTTCCATCGCGCGAATCTTCGGTGCGCCAGACAAGGTGCCCGCCGGCAGAATCGCCCGCAATGCATCCATCGCCGTCAGCCCGGCCTTCAATTGACCGGTGACGTTGGAAACGATGTGCATCACGTTGGAATAACGTTCGATCACCATTTTTTCGGTGAGTTTCACCGAACCGATTTCCGAAACCCGACCGGTGTCGTTACGGCCCAGGTCGATCAGCATCAAGTGCTCGGCGATTTCCTTGTCGTCGGACAGAAGGTCTTTTTCCAGCGCCAGGTCGGCCTCTTCGTTGGCGCCGCGAGGACGGGTGCCGGCGATCGGGCGCACGGTGATCAGGTTGTCTTCGACCCGCACCAGCACTTCCGGTGAACTGCCGACGACGTGGAAGTCGCCGAAGTTGAAGAAGTACATATAAGGCGTCGGGTTGAAACAACGCAGCGCCCGGTACAGATCGATCGGTGCAGCCTTGAAGTCGATCGACATGCGCTGGGACGGCACGACCTGCATGCAGTCACCGGCCAGGATGTATTCCTTGATGGTGTCGACGGCTTTTTCGTAATCGCCCTGGGTGAAACTCGAACGGAATACCGGATCAGCAGATTGTTGCTTGCTGAAATCCAGACCACGGCGCGGGGTGATCGGCTGACGGAGTTTTTCCAGCAACTCTTCCAGGCGCGCCTGGCCTTGCTCGAAAGCATCGTCCTGCGAGGGATCGGCCAGGACAATCGCGTGCATCTTGCCGGCGAGGTTGTCGAAAACCACTACCGCGTCGGACACCATCAGCAGAATGTCCGGCACGCCCAACGGATCCGGGTTCGGGCACTTACCCAGACGCTTCTCCACATAGCGCACGCAGTCGTAACCGAAGTAACCCACCAGGCCGCCATTGAAGCGCGGCAGGCCAGGAATAGTCGGCACGTTGTAGCGAGCTTTGAATGCTTCGACGAAGGCCAGTGGATCTTCGGCTTCGTGGCTTTCAATCTCGATGCCGTCGTGGGTCACGCTGATGTGATGATCATGAACCCGCAGCACGGTGCGGCACGGCAGGCCGATGATCGAGTAACGGCCCCATTTCTCCCCGCCCTGCACCGATTCCAGCAGGTAGGAGTTGGGCTCGTCGGCGAGCTTCAGGTAGATCGAAAGCGGCGTGTCGAAGTCGGCCAGGGTTTCGCAGGCAAGCGGGATGCGGTTATAGCCGGCAGCGGCCAAACGCAGGAATTCTTCGCGGATCATGGGGTAGCCTCGTGGCTTGAGGGTCTAACAGTCAGGTATGCAAACGCGCCGGTATGCCGGCCAGGAACAAGTCAGGCGCGCCAACGCCAGCGGGCCAGGGCCTTGATGACTTTCATCCAGAGTTTGCGAGTGACCACCACGATGGCGTTTCCAGAAGGGGGTTGAGCAGCGTCGGGCAACGTTATCTCAGCGGCTGGATCCAGGCAACCGGGAATTAACTTGCGCAGATCGTCGATCACCAGCGCCGGCGACTCTTCGGCAATCGGCCGGCCGTGGTTATAGCCGTAGCTGAGCGCCACACACTTGACCCCCGCCGCTTTCGCCGCCAGCACATCGCTGCGCGAATCGCCGACGAACAAGGATTGCGACGCCGGGATGTTGGTCATCTTCATCACGAAGAACAGCGCTGCCGGGTCCGGCTTTTTCTGTGGCAGGGTGTCGCCGCCGATGATCAAGCGGAAGTAACGACCGATTTTCATCTGATCCAGCAGCGGCGCGACGAAGCGCTCCGGCTTGTTGGTGATCAGCGCCATCTCGACACCCTGCTTGTGCAGCCATTTCAGGGTGTCGCGCACGCCGGGGTAAACCACCGTCAGCTCGTGACCGTCCTCGTAAAAACCGTTGAACAGCTCCAGGGCATGCTCGGCCTCGACCTCATCGACACCCTCGGCGTCGATGTGGTTGGCCAAGGCCCGGCGTACCAGCGTGTGCACGCCGTTGCCCACCCAATCACGCACCGATTCGATGCCGGCAGGTTGACGCCCGAGTTTGAGCAGCATGTTGTCCACAGCCGCTGCGAGGTCAGGGACCGAATCGACCAGCGTGCCATCCAGATCGAACATCACCAGCCGCGGCAGAGACCCCGGGAACAACTGCTCAAAGCCACTCATGGGCGGGCCAGCGCCAGTTCGGAACGCATCTTTTCAATCACCTCTTGGTAGTTCGGTGCATTGAAGATCGCCGAGCCGGCGACGAAGGTGTCGGCGCCAGCAGCGGCGATTTCACGAATGTTGTTCACGTTCACGCCGCCGTCGATCTCCAGGCGAATGTCACGGCCGGATGCATCGATCAGCGCCCGCGCTTCCCGCAGCTTGTCGAGGGTGCCAGGGATGAACTTCTGCCCGCCGAAGCCCGGGTTGACGCTCATCAGCAGGATCATGTCGACCTTGTCCATTACGTACTTGAGCACGTCCAGCGGGGTCGCCGGGTTGAACACCAGGCCCGACTTGCAGCCACCTTCGCGGATCAGTTGCAGGGAGCGGTCGACGTGCTGCGAGGCTTCCGGGTGAAAAGTGATGTAGGTCGCGCCGGCTTCGATGAAGTCACCGACGATGCGGTCCACCGGGCTAACCATCAGGTGTGCGTCGATCGGCGCAGTCACGCCGTACTTGCGCAGCGCGGCACACACCATTGGGCCGATGGTCAGGTTCGGCACGTAGTGGTTGTCCATGACGTCGAAGTGCACGAAGTCGGCGCCAGCGGCCAGGACGTTGTCCACTTCTTCACCCAGGCGGGCGAAGTCGGCGGAGAGAATCGACGGAGCAATTACGAAGGGCTGCATGACGCACCTTTTTTGAGCAGAATCACGATGGCGCGCATTGTATACCTCATGCTTTGACCCGCGCGACGTGGCCGCGATGATCAGTAAGCCGCTCGGTAGATCTTCTCGATATCAACCGCACTCAATTTGCGCGGATTGTTGCGCATCAGGCGCTCAATTCCCGCCGCTTCCACGGCCATGGCCGGGATGGCGTCTTCGGGAACGCCGAAGCTGCGCAGGCCCGGCGGGATTTCCACCGCAGCGCACAACTCGGTCATCGCCTCTACGGCCTTGTCCGCCGCGTCGTTGGCGCTCAGATGAGCGGTCTTCACCCCCATGGCCTCGGCGATATCTTGCATGCGCTCCACGCAGGCCATTTTGTTCCAGGTCATGACATACGGCAGCAGCAAGGCGTTGCTGACCCCATGGGCAATGTTGAAACGGCCGCCCAGCGGATACGCCAGCGCATGCACCGCGCCGACCCCGGCATTACCGAACGCCATACCGGCCATCAGGCTGGCGGTGGCCATGTCTTCGCGGGCCTGGAGATTGGACGGATTGGCGTAAGCCTTGGGCAGCGCCTTGGCGATGAGCTTGATGGCGCCGATGGCCAGCGCGTCGGTAATCGGTGAGGCGTTCAACGACAGATAGGATTCGATGGCGTGCACCAGCGCATCGACGCCACTGGCGGCGGTAACGCTGCGCGGACAGGTCAGGGTCATTTGCGGGCTGACCAGCGCCACGTCCGGTAATAGATAGTCGCTGACGATGCCTTTCTTGAGCTGCGCGACCTTGTCGGAGAGGATCGCCACGTTAGTGACTTCCGAGCCGGTGCCCGCGGTGGTCGGTATGGCGATCAGCGGTGGGCCTTTGCGCGGCACCTGATCGATGCCGAACAGATCCTCCAGCGCCCCGTGATAACCGGCGTAGGCCGCGACACTTTTAGCGATGTCGATGGCACTGCCGCCGCCCAGGCCGATCAGTCCGTCGTGCCCACCCTCGCGGTAGGCCCGCATGCAGTCTTCGACGATGGCGATTTCCGGGTCTGGCAACACACGGTCGAAAATTTCGTAGGTTCGGTCGCCCAACTGCGCCAGCGCCAGCTCGACCGTGCCGGACTTGACCAGTGCGGCATCGGTGACGATCAGCGGGTTGTCGATGTCCAGGCGTGTCAGTTCAGCCGCCAGTTGCTCGATGGCACCGGCGCCGGTGATCAGTTTGTGAGCGATTTTGAAAGAGGAAAGACTCATGTGCGCAGCCTCTTATAGATAGGGGAGCTGGGCACAAGAGTAGCTGGGGTTTGGGGTTTGTCTGCTATTCGGGGGGAGAATGATCGGTTGGTTTGTGGTCAGTTGAATCGCCCCAAGGGGTAGAGGGGACTGACCGAGGTGTTCTTTCGAGTTACATCGACCTGAAAATTCTGAGTCGAACTCAGGTTTTGAAAAGCGTGAAGATCAGCGCCCTTCCCCCTCTCCCCCCTGGGGAGAGGGTTGGGGTGAGGGGTGGCTCTCCAACTCGCAGCTAAACCTGGGCGGTACGCAGTTTCTCGCTGCGGCCGCGCAGCCACTCGAGGGTCAGCAACAGGATCACCGAGAAGGCAATCAGCAACGTCGCCGCCGCCGCGATGGTCGGGCTGAGGTTTTCGCGGATACCGCTGAACATCTGCCGTGGCAATGTCGCTTGTTCCGGACCGGCGAGGAACAGCGTCACCACCACTTCATCGAACGAAGTCGCAAAGGCAAACAGTGCACCGGAGATCACGCCGGGCGCAATCAGCGGCAGTGTCACTCGACGGAACGCCGTCAGCGGTGAAGCCCCAAGGCTCGCAGCGGCGCGCACCAGGTTCTGGTTAAAGCCCTGCAAGGTCGCCGACACGGTAATGATCACAAACGGCACGCCCAACACCGCATGCACCACGATCAGCGAGAAGAAGCTGTTACCCAGGCCCAGTGGCGCGAAGAACAGATAGCTCGCCACACCGATGATCACCACCGGAACCACCATCGGCGAAATCACCAGCGCCATCACCAGCGGCTTGCCGGGGAAGTCGCCCCGTGTCAGGCCGATGGCCGCCAGCGTACCGAAGATCATCGCCAGTACCGTCGCCGCCGGAGCCACGATGATGCTGTTCTTCAGCGAACGCATCCACTCGGCCGAAGCGAAGAAATCCTGGTACCAGTGCAGCGAAAAACCTTGCAACGGGTACACCAGAAAACTCCCGGAGTTGAACGACAGCGGGATGATCACCAGCACCGGCAGGATCAGGAACAACAGGACCAGCCCGCAGAGAATGCGCAAGCTGTAGAACCACACCCGCTCAATGGGCGACATATAAGGACTCAGCATTTCGTTCTCCCCTTAGCTCAGGCGCAGGCGACTGGCGCCCACCAGCCAGCTGTAAATCAGATAAAGCACCACGGTCGCCAACAGCAGCAGCCCACCGAGTGCGGTCGCCATGCCCCAGTTGATGCTGGTGTTGGTGTAGAAGGCGACGAAGTAACTGACCATCTGATCGTTCGGACTGCCCAGCAACGCCGGGGTGATGTAGTAGCCGATGGCGAGGATGAACACCAACAGGCAACCGGCGCCGACACCGGCATAGGTCTGCGGGAAGTACACCCGCCAGAAGCTGGCGAACGGGTGGCAGCCGAGGGAAATCGCGGCACGCATGTAGGTCGGCGAAATGCCTTTCATCACGCTGTAGATCGGCAGAATCATGAACGGCAGCAGGATGTGCACCATGGAGATGTAAACCCCGGTGCGGTTGAACACCAGCTCCAGCGGTTTATCGATGATGCCCATGGCCATGAGGCCGCTGTTGATCAAGCCACCCGATTGCAGCAACACGATCCACGCGGCGACTCGCACCAGGATCGAGGTCCAGAACGGCAGCAGCACCAGGATCATCAGCAAGTTGCTTTGCCGTGACGGCAGGTTCGCCAACAGATAGGCCAACGGATAAGCCAGCAGCAGGCAGATCACGGTGATGATCAGCCCCATCCAGAAGGTCCGGGCGAAGATGTCGAGGTAAATCGCCTGATCGGGCGTGGCCGGGGCGATTTCGCCGAGGTCGTCGATACGGTGATCGACCGCCGCCAGCAAGTAATAAGGCGTGATGCTGCTGGTGTTGCGGCGCACGGCTTGCCAGTAGGCCGGGTCGCCCCAGCGCTCGTCGAGACCTTCCAGCGCTTCTTTATAGGAGGCCGGTTCGGTGGCGAACGGTAAGGCACGAGCAGTTTTGGTCAGCAGGCTGCGGTAGCCGGCCAACTCCATGTTCAAGCGCTTGGACAGGTCGCCCAAGGTCTGATTCTTGCGGGCTTCAGCGAGGTCTTCGCTGGTCGCCTTGTAGACCGCTTCAGCGGGCAGGCCTCGGCCATCCCAACTGGCGATGGCCGCCACGGTGCGCGGCATGCCGCCGACCACTTCCGGGTTACCAACGCTTTTGTAGAGCAGCGCCACGATGGGCACCAGGAACACCAGCAACAGAAACAGCACCAACGGCGCGATCAAGGCTTGTGCTTTCCAGCGGTTGATCCGCTCGGCGTGCTTGAGCCGCTGCTTCAAGGTGGGGTCGGTGCCCGCGTTCAGGGGAATGGCGGTGGCCATGGCGTACTCCGGAAATCTTTGATCGTTGCAGAGATGGGAACGCCATCTCGATCGTTATGTGGGAGCGGGCTTTTGTGGCGAGCGAGCTTGCTCGCGCTGGGCAGCGAAGCGGCCCCAAAATCCTGTTAACACTGCCAATTTTGTGAGTGCTGCGCACTCAAGCGGGAGCAAGCTCCCTCGCCACAAAAGCTCGCCCTCACAGGAGGGCGAGCCCTCTGCTTACTTCGCAGCCCAGGAATTGAAGCGCTGTTCCAGTTGCTCACCGTTGTCAGCCCAGAAGCTGACGTCGATCTGCACCTGGTTGGCGATGTTTTCCGGGGTGGTCGGCATGTCTTTCAGGACATCCTTGGCCAGCAACGGTACGGCTTGGGTGTTGGCCGGGCCGTAGGCGATGTTTTCCGAGTAGGTCTTTTGCTGCTGCGGCATCACCGAGAACGCGATGAATTTCTTCGCCGCTTCAGCGCGTGCTTTATCCAGACCTTTCGGGATAGCCCATGCGTCGAAGTCGTAGATACCGCCGTTCCACACCACTTTCAGGTTGCTTTCTTTCTGCACGGCAGCGATCCGGCCGTTGTAGGCCGAGCTCATGACCACGTCACCGGAAGCGAGGTATTGCGGCGGCTGTGCGCCGGCTTCCCACCACTGGATGCTTGGCTTGAGCTCATCAAGCTTCTTGAACGCGCGGTCCTGACCATCCTTGCCGGCCAGTACTTTGTAGACGTCTTTCGGCGCAACGCCGTCGGCCATCAGAGCGAATTCCAGGGTGTACTTGGCGCCTTTGCGCAGGCCACGTTTGCCCGGGAATTTCTTGGTGTCCCAGAAATCCACCCAACTGGTCGGTGCGGAAGCCAGTTTGTCGGCGTTGTAGGCCAGCACGGTCGACCACACGAAGAAGCCCACGCCGCATGGCTGGATGGCGCCTTTGACGTAGTCTTCGGACTTGCCGAACAACTTCGGATCAAGCTGCTCGAACATGTCTTCGTCGCAACCACGGGACAGTTCTGGCGATTCAACTTCTACCAGGTCCCAGGACACGCTCTTGGTGTCGACCATGGCTTTGACCTTGGCCATTTCGCCGTTGTACTCGCCCGCCACGATCTTGCCGTTACCCGCCGCTTCCCACGGTGCGTAGAAGGCTTTGACCTGCGCTGCCTTGTTCGCCCCGCCAAAGGACACCACGGTCAGGTCCGGGCCCGCCGCCATTGCGTGTGCCGCGCCGATCATGCCCATGACCAAAGCGGTGAATTTCAGGGATCTCAACATTTATTGTTCTCTCCACGTGCAGGGTTGTGTTGTTGAAGCAGGGGGGGCGATCAATGCGCCTCTAGAAGTGGGTCGAGCGCGCGAACGTGTTCGACCTGCCAGCCAAGCGGTACCACGTCGCCGACGGCCAGCGCGGGATCGAGCTCGGCAATCGGTTGTTTCACAAAAAAATCGGTCTTGCCGCAGACTTCCAGGCGAACCCGGACGTGGTCGCCCAGATAGATGAATTCCTCCACCCTCCCTGAGAAGCGGTTGGCACATTGATCGCTTGCGCCGTTGAGGCTGATGCGCTCGGGGCGAATCGACAGCGTGACCGGTTCGCCGGTCTTGCCGACGTTGACCGCCAGGGCTTCAACCTTTTCACCACGCCCCAACTCAACCACGCAGCGGTCGCCGGTGTGGCTGTGCAAGCGGCCATTGAGGCGGTTGTTCTCGCCGATGAAGTTGGCGACGAAGGTGTTTTTCGGCTCTTCGTACAGGGTGCGCGGCGGCGCGATCTGCTGGATCTCGCCCTGGTGGAACACGGCGACGCGGTCGGACATGGTCAGGGCTTCACCCTGGTCGTGGGTCACGTAGACCACGGTCACGCCGAGGCGCTGGTGCAGATGCTTGATTTCCATCTGCATGTGTTCACGCAGTTGTTTGTCGAGTGCGCCGAGGGGTTCGTCCATCAGCACCAGTTGCGGTTCGAACACCAAGGCACGGGCCAGGGCCACACGCTGCTGCTGACCGCCGGACAGTTGCCCCGGATAACGCTGGGCGAAGGTGTCGAGCTGAACCATGCTCAGGACTTTTTTGACCTTGTCGCTGACATCGCTCTTGTTCAAACCGCGTACGGTCAGCGGGAACGCCAGGTTCTCGGCGACCGTCATGTGCGGGAACAGTGCGTAGTTCTGGAACACCATGCCGATGTCGCGCTTGTGCGGCGGCACGTTGTTGATGGAACGCCCGGCCAGCTGGATTTCGCCTGCGGTCGGCGTTTCGAAACCGGCGAGCATCATCAGGCTGGTGGTTTTGCCGGAGCCGGACGGCCCGAGCAAGGTGAGGAATTCGCCTTTGCGAATCTCCAGGTTGAGGTCTTTGACGATCAGGTTCTCGCCGTCGTAGCTTTTTTGTACTCCACGAAAGCTGACCAGAATATCGCTGGCCCCTGCGCTTGAATCGACCTGGCTCATACCCACACCTTTGTTGTTGATGACTGCTGTGGACTAAGCCTAGTGGACGCTGCTGACCACGCAAATCGGGGCGCAGGAGAGAATGGCCTCAGCAGGATGGAAGGTTGGGGGTAGGGATTGCCCTACAAGGATGGCGGGGATGGATATGTGGATTGGGTATTACAACAGGCGGTGGGCTGCAAGCCGCAGGAACCGGCAATAGCGATATCATTGAATGTCGCAAACAGACAAGCCACCACATTCCGTGTAGGAGTGAGCCTGCTCGCGATAGCGGTGTGTCAGTCGACATAATTTGCACTGAACCACCGCCATCGCGAGCAGGCTCACTCCTACAATGTTCGGTGGCGTGTCTTAGAGCAGTTTGTGCTCCATCGCGTACTTCACCAGTTCCGCCAGGGAGGTGATGTTGAGTTTCTGCATCAGCCGCGCCTTGTGGGTGCTGATGGTTTTACTGCTCAAGGCCAGTTGCTGGGCGATCTCGTTGACGTTGGCGCCTTGGGCCAGGCGTTCGAACACTGAGAATTCGCGCTCGGAGAGCAACGAGTGCAACGGTCGCGAATCGGTCAGGCCGACTTCGAAGACCATGCGGTCGGCCAGGTCCGGGTCAATGTAGCGCCCGCCCGCCGCGACCTTGCGGATTGCCGTCAGCAGCAGCGCCGGATCGCTATCCTTGGTCGCATAACCCGCGGCGCCGACCTTCAACGCACGGGCGGCCATTTGCGCTTCGTCGTGCATCGACAACACCAGAATCGCTGGCGGATTGTTCAGCGCGCGAATCCGCGGAATCGCCTCCAGACCGTTAACCCCGGGCATGGAGATGTCCAGCAAGACCACTTCGCAGGGAACATGACGCAAGGTCTCGAGCAACTGCTCGCCATTGCTCGCCTCCCCTACCACCAGCAAATCCTTGGCCAGGCCGATCAATTGCTTGATGCCTTCGCGGACGATGGTGTGGTCTTCGGCTACCAGTACACGGATCACTTACTTCTCCTCATCCAGCGGCACTCGTACGCTCAGGGTCGTGCCTTCACCCGGTTCACTCTCAAGCGACAACTGTCCGCCCATGATCAACACTCGCTCGCGCATGCCGACCACCCCGAAGGATGTTGACCTACCGGTGGCAGGGACAAATCCTACGCCATCATCGCTGACGGTCAGACACAACTCGTCGCCTTCCACCGCCAATGTCAGTTCGACAGTATGCGCCTGGGCATGGCGCATGACATTGGTCAGCGCTTCCTGGAGGATCCGGAACAGGCCAATCGCCTTGGCATCACTGAGCACCGGCAGGTTCTCCGGCACCTGCACCAGACACGGAATCTGCGTGCGCGCCTCGAATCGGCGGGCCTGCCACTCGATGGCCGAGGCGATCCCGGCGTCGAGAATCGGTGGCCGCAGTGCCGTGGCGACATCGCGAACCAGTTGGAACAGCTGAGCGATCAAACGCTTCATGCTGTTCAAACGTTCGTTCAGACCAGGGTCGAGCTGCGCGTAGGCCAGTTCGCACATGGAGGTTTCCAGCTTCAGCACGGTGAGCATCTGACCCAGTTCGTCGTGAACTTCCCGGGCGATTCGGGCCTTTTCCTCTTCCCGCACGCTCTCCAGGTGCGCGGACAACTCACGCAACTGCTCGCGAGAGCTGGCCAGCTCCAGTTCAATACGCTTGCTCTCGCTGATGTCCCAGACGATCCCGTCCCAGACATAGGCGCCGTCTTCGAGCCGGCGGGTGATGGCCTTGATTTCGGCCCAACGTTGTTCACCCGAACGGGTGAGAATCCGTCCCTGCCACGACCAGTCACTGTCGGTATCCAGCGCATGGTCCTGGGTTTGGTGATAACTGGCCTTGTCGTCCGGGTGCACCAGGCTGCGCAGGCCTTTATCGCGATGGGCCAGGGTGGCCGGTGAGTAACCCACCAGGCTCTCGCTGCCTTCACTGATGTAGGCAAAGTCGATCTGCCCCGTCACCGGCGCCCGTTCCAGACGAAAGACCAGCCCTGGAACGTTGGCGGCAATCCCTTGCAGACGCGCCTCGCTTTCTTGCAGCGCAGCCAATGCACGACGGCGCTCGGTGACGTCATTGAGGTAGACCACCAGGTATTCGCTGTCGCGAAACCGCAAAAAGCTCAGCGAAACATCCACCGGCAGGTTGCTGCCATCTGCCCGTACGCAGTTGGTTTCGAAACTTTGTGGGCCTTCCTCGCTGGCCCGGGCGCGTTTCCACAGGTTCAGCCAGCGATCCATGTGTAAGCCGGGCTCGAAGTCGATCAGCGGCCGATCAATGATCCCGCCTGCCGGATAACCCAGCATGGTTTCGGCCGCGCGATTGGCGTAGCGCACATGGCTGTCCCAGTTGACCCAAAGGATACCAACGGTGCTCTGGTCGATGGAAAACTGGGTGAGGCGCAACGCTTCTTCGCTGGCGGCACGCAGGGCAATGTCTTCGCGCGCGGCCCGCAAACGATGCTCAAGACTGTGCTGCTGCCGACGCTGCCAGAACACGATGGCCATGCTGCTCAGCATCATCACCGCCAACAGCAGACAGAGGTTTTGCCAGAACCCCGGGGACTCGGTCAGCCGCGGGTATTTAGGTTGCAGCCATTGGTTGTGCAGTTGCTCCAGGTCCTTGGCCGGGATCGCCCGCAAGGCGCTTTCGACGATGCCGGCCAGTTCCGGCCAATCCCGGCGCGTGGCCACCCGCAACAGTTGCGGCAAGCCGATATCGCCGACCACCACCAGCCCGGCGAATTCCGGTTCGGCGGACAAACGCCCCAGTTGCGCTTCGTCGACCACGGCGTAACTGGCCTGCTGACTCAGTAACAGTTGCAGTGCCTGGCGCTCGATCGGTACGCCTTGAAGGTTCAGGTGCGGGTAATTACTGCGCAGGTAATCGGCGGTGGCGCCGGGCATGCGCACGGCAACGCGGGTCTGGCTGTCGAGTTTTTCCAGCTCGACCACGCCGGTGCTTTTCTGGTCGCTGACCACCAGTTGCGGCACCCGCATATACGGGTCGGAAAACTGCCAGAGCCGCAGGCCACCGGGGGTTTGGGTCAGCCCCGGAGCGATGTCGATTTCACCCTCGCGCGCGGCGTCTTCCAGCTGCGCCAGATCGGGAAAGTTGCGCCAGCTCAGCTCGACTTTAAGCGCCTTGGCCAGCCACTTCATCAACTCGACATTGACCCCGGACAAACGCTGCAAACGGCGATCGTATTGGGCGTAGGGCACTTGCAGCACCAGCCCCACGCGCAATTCGCCATGTTGCGCCAGCCATTGCTGCTGGCCCGCGGACAATTGCGCGACGTGCACCGGCGGCGAGGGAGCCGCCCAGCCCATCAAGGGAAACCACAAACAGCCGATAACCCACAGGCAGCGAAAACGCATCATCGAAATCTCACACACTGACAAATACTGACCAACCCATTAGGCTGCCGGAATAACTTCTGGCCTGGAATATCCGATGCCCCCTGTCTACCGCCTGGCACTGCCAGCATTGTGCCTGTCGCTGATCCTGCCTTGCGCCTTTTCTGTCGAGGCCGCCGACCCGGTACCTGCCGCAACGGAAACACCCGCCGAAGAAAAACCGGTCGAGCGCCAGCCGCTGCTTGAGCGTAGTCAGGAAGAAGCGAACGCACTTGAGCGACAGATCCCGGCTCAGGAACAGCAGCAACTGCAAGCGGGCAGCGACACGTTTCTGGCCTTGTGGAAACCGGCCAATACCGCCGAACCCAAAGGCGCGGTGATTATCATCCCGGGCGCCGGCGAAACCGTTGACTGGCCGCAAGCAATCGGTCCATTGCGACGTAAATTGCCGGACGCCGAATGGAGCAGCCTGAGTATCACCTTGCCGGACCTGCAAAGCGATGCCATTGCGCCGCGTATCGTAGAAGTCGCCCCCACACCAAAAGCCGCTGACACCGGCAGCAAAGACTCGACCACCGCAGCGCCCATCGAACAAGCGGCGGGCGGTGAAGCAGAGGTGGCGGACAAGGTGATCGCCGAAACCACCGAGGAACAGGCCAAAGCCGACGCCGAACGAATCTTCGCCCGCATCGACGCCGCGATTGCCTACGCCGAACAGCAAAGCGCTCGCCGCATTGTCGTGCTAGGGCACGGTACTGGCGCTTACTGGGCCGCGCGCTACCTGAGCGAGAAGCAGCCTTCGCAAGTGGAGAAGTTTGTGATGGTCGCCGCTCAAATGCCGGCGAAAGCCAAACCAGAACTGGTCGAACTGACACCGACCCTGAAACTGCCCACCGCAGACATCTTCTATATGGACAAGCCGCAGGATCGCAACCTGGCACTGGAACGCTTGCAGGCCAGCAAACGCTTGAAGACTTCGGGATTCAGCCAGGTTTCGCTCAAGGCATTGCCGGGTAATTCCAAGGCTGAGCAAGAGCAGCTGTTCCGTCGGGTGCGGGGCTGGTTGAATCCGCAGAACGCGGTGAACTGATAGACCGCGCAGCGCCATCGTCGGATCGCGGCCTTACAGACCGCTACCGAAAATCCCGCCGCTCGCGAATCAATGTGTAGGCGCTATGCAGTTCGCGAGTCTTGTCAGTGGCTTCGCGCACCTGCAGCGCCGTCGCACCGCTGCCGGCGATCTTGTCCGGATGATGGCGACTCAGCAGGCGTCGATACGCACGCTTGATCTGCGCCGGCTCGCTGGTCGCCGAAACACCCAAAAGCCGCAGGGCATCCTGATAGGTCAGCGCAGTGCTGCTCTGTGCAAACTTGTGCTGTTCGTAATCGGCCGACAGCGCCTGCACCTGCCGCGTCGTCCAGCCCAGCCATTTACCCCACTGCCTGATCAACTCTCGCTCGGCGCTACCGGCGCGGCCATCCGCCCAGATCATCCGCCAACAGGCGCGCAAGACGCCTTCGGCCGCATGGGGCTGAGCGCTCAAGCGGCGCAAATAACCGCGCAACCGGTCATTTCCCGACTTGCCGCGATTGAACGCGGCAATGGCCCGACGCTGGGCCGACTCGGTCATGTCCAGTGAACGCATTTCCTGACGGGCCTGCTGGATGTGGCCCTCCACCACCCGCCCATCGCTCTTGGCCAGCCGCCCCAACAACACAAACAGCAGTTCATCGTTGCGCAGCACGGAGCGGCCACCGAGCCTTTCTCGCAAGTGCGCCCAGGTCTGTATGTGCAAGTGCCGATCCAGCACCTGCCCCAACAAGGCGCCCAGCATGGCCCCCGGAATGCTGGCGATGTAAAAGCCCGCTCCGGCTCCAATCAGAGTCCCTGGCCACAGCATGTCAGCGTCTCGCTTCTAACAGGGTTTCGACTTCAGCCAGACGTTCGTGAGTGCCAACATCCACCCAATGTCCATTCAAGTGCTCACCGGTGACGCGTCCATCGGCCATGGCCTTGCGCAGCAGCGGTGCAAGCTTGAAGGCGCCGTCGGAGCAACCGTCGAACAGCTGCGGGTGCAGGACCGCGATGCCGCTGTAGGTCAGGGTTGCAGTGTCCGGTTGACCGTCACGGACTTGCCCGTCGATCAGGCTGAAATCGCCAGTCGGGTGATGCGCAGGGTTATCCGCCAACACCAAATGCGCCAGCCCGGTGATGGGGTGGTGCAATACGCTGAAGTCGTAGTCGGTCCAGATGTCACCGTTGACCACCACAAAGGCCTCGTCACCCAGCAACGGCAGCGCGCGGAAAATCCCGCCTCCGGTTTCCAGCGGCTCACCTTCCGGTGAGTACTGAATACGTACGCCGTATTGCGAGCCATCGCCCAGGTAGTTTTCGATCAGCTGGCCGAGCCAGGCATGGTTGATCACCACCTCGGTAAACCCCGCCACCGCCAAGGCTTTCAAGTGATACTCGATCAACGGAATACCGCCCGCGCGAACCAGCGGTTTCGGCGTGGTCAGGGTCAGCGGGCGCATGCGCTCGCCCTTCCCTGCCGCCAGAATCATTGCCTTCATGCATTCACTCCAGCACGCAGACTCAGCAGCAACACATCCAGCTCGGCCAGTTCAGGACGGCGGGCGATCACAGCGTCTATATAAGCAAAGAAGCGCGGTACATCGCCAAGATAGCGCGGCTTGCCGTCGCGGTGGCAGATGCGGGCAAAGATGCCGATCACTTTCAGGTGCCGCTGCACGCCCATCAGGTCACTGGCACGCAGGAAATCTTCGAAGTCGGGCTGAACCGGGATCCCGAGATCGCCCGCTTGCTGCCAGTAAGCTTCCAGCCAACCATGCACACGCTCCTCGGGCCAGCTGAGGAACGCGTCCTTGAACAGGCAGGTCACGTCGTAGGTCACGGGACCATAGACGGCGTCCTGGAAATCCAGCACACCGGGATTGGGCTCGCTAAGCATCAGGTTGCGCGGCATGTAATCGCGGTGCACCAACACTTTAGGCTGGGCCAGTGCGCTGTCGATCAATAGCTCAGTCACGTTCTGCCAGAGCATTTGCTGCGCCGAGTCGAACTCGATGCCCAATTCGCGCTTCACGTACCATTCGGGGAACAATTCCAGCTCGCGACGCAGCAGCGCCACGTCATAACTTGGCAGCGGTGCAACCATCGGCAACTGCTGAAAAGCCAGCAGCGCTTGCAGGGCATCGTTGAACAAATCGTCGGCATTTTCGCTGTCGATCACGTCCAGATAAGTCTTGTTGCCCAGGTCATTGAGCAAAAGAAAACCACGTTCGAGGTCTTCGGCATAAATTTTCGGAACATTTATTCCGGATTTCGCCAGCAAAAAAGCGATATCCACGAAGGGTTTACAGTTTTCCTGGGGAGGTGGCGCGTCCATCACGACGAAGCTTCTGCCCTCGCCTTCCCAGCGGAAATAGCGTCGAAAACTCGCATCGCTACTGGCCGCGGTCAACGTGGCCGGGGGTACGGCACCCCAACCCTGTTCTGCAAAGAGGGCAGCCAATTGCTCATCGAGCCAAACTTTCAGGTGTTGCAAACGTACATCTTGGTCAGGCATTGCAAGGGTCTCCGACGGCGCTAGCCGTCAAGCGGGTCATGCTTTATTATCCAGCATCTTTTTCAGACCATCGAGAGGCGTGCGGCCCACACCGCGGGCAGATGGCACGCAGGAAGCCCGGACTAATAAGATGGCATTGAAATCCCCCGCGTTTCGTAAAAAATTTCCGTTGTTGGTTACCGGCAGTCTGCTGGCCCTGCAACCTCTAGCCACTTCGTTCGTGGTCGCCGCGGAACAGTATGACTGCTCAGTCTCTGCTTCGGGGGCCTGGAACTGTGCGCCAAAATCTCCAGCAGCTGCGCTGCCACCTCGCCCCGTCCATGACGGCAGCGCGGCGGTCAGCACGAGCGGCGAGACTCCGGCTGACAGCGGTTCAAGTCAAGACACCGGCGCCAAGCCTGTGCTGGTGACCGAATCCAAGGGCCGTGGCCTGAAGTCGCGTAGCGAAGACTACAGTCACCTCGATTGGGTTCCACGCGAGAAGCTCACTGCAGCGCAATTGGCCGAAACCGGTCCTTACTGCTCTGGTTCCTATATCGAACCGATTCGTCCTGGCATGAATGACAAGACGAATAAAAGTGACGCTCCGACCTTTCTCGGCGCCAAAGCCTCTCGCTATAAGCAGGATGAGCAGGTCGCGACCCTGGCCGGTGACGTGGTCATGCGTCAGGGCAGCATGCAGGTCGAAGCCGACGAAGCGAATCTTTACCAGGCCGAGAGCCGTGGCGAACTGAGCGGCAACGTCCGTGTTCGCGACAACGGCGCGCTGATCGTGGGCGACCACGCCGACGTGCAGCTCGACACCGGCGAAGCCAAGGTCGACAACGCTGAATACGTGATGCACAAATCCCGTATCCGCGGTAATGCGCTGTACGCCAAACGTGCCGAGAACGCGATCATCCGCCTCAAGGATGGTACGTACACCACGTGCGAACCGAACAGCAACGCCTGGCAGCTCAAGGGCAACAACATCACCTTGAACCCGGCCACCGGCTTCGGTACCGCGACCAACGTGACGCTGCGGGTCAAGGACATTCCGGTTCTGTACACGCCATACATCTATTTCCCGATCGACGACCGTCGCCAGTCCGGCTTCCTGCCGCCGACCATCGGCACCGGCAGCGATACCGGCTTCATGCTGGTCACACCGTATTACTTCAACCTGGCACCGAACTACGATGCCACGTTGTACCCGCGCTACATGGCCAAGCACGGGCTGTTGATGGAAGGCGAATTCCGTTACCTGACCCCGTCCAGCGAAGGTCAGTTCGG
Organism: Pseudomonas sp. BT76 TE3572; assembly: GCF_050435365.1. Classification (NCBI taxonomy): domain Bacteria; kingdom Pseudomonadati; phylum Pseudomonadota; class Gammaproteobacteria; order Pseudomonadales; family Pseudomonadaceae; genus Pseudomonas; species Pseudomonas sp. BT76 TE3572. Next base: position 5,152,396 of record NZ_JBNDKE010000001.1, on the reverse strand, counting down.
TGCTGCGTACCTCAACGACGAATCCAACGATCGCGACAAACAGACCGACGCCGAAAAAACCCGCTACATGTACAACTGGCAGCACAAAGGTGGCCTCGACTCGCGCGTCTTCACGCAAGTCGACTACACCAAGATCAGCGATCCGTATTACTTCCAGGATCTGCAGACTGACCAGATTGGCGTGAAAAGCACGGATTACGTGAATCAGCAGGGTTCTGTCAGCTATCGTGGCGACAGCTATGTCGCTCGCATTAACGCTCAGGCATATCAGCTGGCGACCGTTTCAAACATCACGCCGTATGACCGCTTGCCGCAGATCACCTTTGACGGTGCGCTGCCGGTACATCCGGGCGGCCTGAATTTCGCATACAACACGGAAATCGTGCGGTTTGATCGGGATTTGAAAACCGGCAATTACATAGATGAAGATGGCGGGCCGCTTAATGCGGATGGCACCATCGGTAGTCCACGTCTTGATACCAACGTTTTCGGCCTGGCCCGGGCCAACGGCAATCGTCTCAACGTAGCTCCGGTTGTCAGCTACCCGATGAATGCGTCTTATGGTTTCATCAAACCATCGCTCAAATATCAATACACGCAATACGATCTGGATCTCGATAGCAAAGGCAAAGCTGACATCGCCAGCCAAAGCGCTGAAGCCGATCGACTCAATGGCACCTTCGGCAGCAACCAAAGCCGTGGCGTGCCAATCGCCAGCATCGATAGCGGCCTGTATTTCGATCGCAACACCAACTGGTTCGGAAAAAACTATCGCCAGACCCTGGAACCGCGCCTGTACTATCTCTATGTACCTGAGAAAGACCAGTCCGACATTCCAGTCTTCGACACCGGCGAATACACCTTCAACTACGCGTCGCTGTTCCGTGACAACCGCTTCTCTGGCTCCGACCGTGTTGGCGACGAGAACAAATTGTCCCTGGGCATTACCAACCGCTGGATCGAAGACAACGGCTTCGAACGTCAACGCATCAGCGTCGGCCAGGCCTTGTACTTCAAGGACCGTGAAGTCCAGTTGCCGGGGATCGACGCGAAAACCCGCGACGACGCACACGCCAACGTTTCGCCCTATGCGCTGGAATACGAATATCGCTGGAACCGCGATTGGCGCACCACGGCCGATTACAACTGGGACCCTGACAGCCGCAGCCCTCGCTCGGGCAGCGCGATGTTCCACTACCAGCCTGAAGACAACCCGAACAAGGTCATCAACGCCGGCTATCGCTATCGCAATGACCAGGTCCGTTACGACCAGACCACCGGTAAATGGTCCGTCGGCGGCGGTGACTATGGCACCCCAGGCCAACCTGGCTACGTGAAGGACTACTACAAAATCGAACAGCACGATTTCTCGGTGATCTGGCCGATCGTGCCGCAATGGAACGCCATCAGCCGCTGGCAGTATGACTACAACCGTAACCGTACCCTGGAAGCTTTCGGTGGTTTCGAGTACGACAACTGCTGCTGGAAACTGCGCCTGATCAACCGTTACTGGGTTTCTTATGACGAATTCAGTCAGGAAGCCCCGCAAAACGAAAAAGGCGACCACGGCGTCTTCCTACAAATCGTTCTGAAAGGTCTCGGCGGCCTCACCGGCGCCAAAGTAGAGAGCTTCCTCGACAAAGGCATCCAAGGTTATCGTGAACGTGAAGACCAAGCTTTCTGATTGTCTGCGCCCGCTAGTGCTGGGCGCGCTGTTCCTGGGTACCGCGGCGAACGCCGCGGTGCAGTCCATCGATAAAGTGGTGGCCATTGTCGACAACGACGTGGTCATGCAGAGCCAACTGGACCAACGCGTTCATGAGGTTCAGCAAACCATCGCCAAGCGTGGTTCCGCCGTACCGCCGGCCAACGTGCTGAATCAGCAGGTACTTGAACGTCTGATCGTCGAAAACCTGCAACTGCAGATCGGCGAGCGTTCCGGCATCCGCATTACCGATGAAGAGTTGAACCAGGCTGTCGGCACCATTGCCCAGCGCAATAACATGTCGATCGAGCAATTTCGCACCGCCCTGACTCGCGACGGTCTGTCTTATGAAGACGCCCGCGACCAGATTCGCCGCGAGATGGTCATCAGCCGTGTGCGTCAGCGTCGCGTGGCCGAGCGTATCCAGGTTTCCGAACAGGAAGTGAAGAACTTCCTCGCTTCCGACCTTGGCAAAATGCAGCTGTCCGAAGAATTCCGTCTGGCCAACATCCTGATTCCTACGCCGGAAAGCGCCAACTCCGACGCGATTCAGAGTGCGGCCAAACAAGCGGACGCGGTCTACCAGCAGCTCAAGCAAGGCGCTGACTTCGGTCAGTTGGCAATCGCCAAATCCGCCAGCGAAACCGCACTGGAAGGTGGCGACATGGGCTGGCGTAAAGCCGGTCAACTGCCACCTCCGTTCGATCGCATGCTGAGCACCATGGCTGTCGGCGACATTACCCAGCCAATGCGCACACCCGGTGGCTTCATCATCCTGAAGATCCTCGACAAGCGTGGCGGCGAAACCCAGACACGCGATGAAGTGCACGTGCGTCATATCCTGGTCAAGCCGAGCCCGATCCGCGACGAAGCAAAAACCAAGGCGCTGGCTGAGTCGCTCTACACCCGTATCGAAGCGGGCGAAGATTTCGGCGAGCTGGCGAAAAGCTTCTCGGAAGATCCGGGTTCCGCCCTCAACGGTGGCGACCTGAACTGGGTCGACCCAAATGCATTGGTGCCTGAATTCCGCGAAGTGATGGCCAAGACCCCACAAGGTCAGCTGTCCAAGCCGTTCCAGACCCAATATGGCTGGCACGTTCTGGAAGTCCTTGGCCGCCGCGCCACGGACAGCACCACCCAGGCCCGCGAGCAGCAAGCAATGACCGTATTGCGTAACCGCAAATATGATGAAGAGCTGCAAACCTGGCTGCGTCAGATCCGTGACGAAGCGTACGTAGAGATCAAACTCCCTGGTGCAGACCAGGCAGCGCAGTGAAACCCAAACGTTTCGCGCTGACACCCGGTGAACCGGCCGGCATAGGTCCTGACCTGTGCCTGCTGCTCGCCTCGCAAGCCCAGCCACATCCCCTGATTGCCATTACCAGCCACGACCTGCTCCTTGAGCGGGCCGTGCAGCTGGGTGTGGTTGTCGATTTGCTGCCGGTCACTCCGGACAGCTGGCCGGATGTACCCGCGCCAGCCAACAGCCTGTATGTCTGGGATACACCGCTCAACGCCAAGGTCACCGCCGGGCAACTGGACAAGGCCAACGCGGCTTTCGTTCTGGAAACCCTGACCCGAGCGGGTCAAGGCTGCCTGGACGGGCATTTTGCCGGCATGATCACGGCGCCTGTGCACAAGGGCGTGATCAATGAATCCGGGATCGCCTTTTCCGGGCACACAGAATTTCTCGCCGACCTGACCCATACCGCCCAAGTGGTGATGATGCTCGCCACTCGCGGATTGCGCGTGGCACTGGTCACCACTCACCTGCCTCTTCGCGAGATTGCCGATGCGATCACGCCGGAGCGTCTGGAACGGGTCACGCGAATCCTGCACGCCGATCTACAAGAAAAATTCGGCATTGCCCGGCCACGCATCCTCGTGTGTGGGCTCAACCCCCATGCCGGCGAAGGCGGACACCTGGGCCATGAAGAAATCGACATTATCGAACCTACATTAGAGCGCCTGCGCGGCGAAGGAATGGACCTTCGTGGCCCCCTGCCCGCCGACACTCTGTTTACCCCCAAGTATCTGGAGCACTGCGATGCAGTGCTGGCGATGTACCACGACCAGGGCCTGCCTGTGCTGAAGTACAAAGGCTTCGGCGCGGCAGTCAACGTGACCCTCGGCTTGCCGATCATCCGCACATCGGTCGACCACGGCACTGCCCTGGACCTGGCCGGCAGCGGCAAAATCGATACCGGCAGCCTGCAAGTCGCCCTGGAAACCGCCTACCAGATGGCCGAGACCCGTTTATGACCGAGCATTACCAACACCGGGCGCGCAAGCGCTTCGGCCAGAACTTCCTGCACGATGCCGGCGTTATCGACCGCATCCTGCGCGCCATCCACGCCAAGCCCGAAGACCGTCTGCTGGAAATCGGCCCTGGCCAGGGTGCGCTGACTCAAGGCCTGCTAAACAGCGGCGCCCAGCTGGACGTGGTGGAACTGGACAAGGATCTGATCCCGATCCTCAACCAGCAATTTGCCAGCAAGAGCAATTTCAACCTGCATCAGGGCGACGCGCTGAAGTTCGACTTCACCAGCCTGAACGCTGCGCCGAACAGCCTGCGGGTGGTCGGCAACCTGCCATACAACATCTCTACGCCGCTGATATTTCACCTGCTGCATAACGCCAGCCTGATTCGCGACATGCATTTCATGTTGCAAAAAGAAGTGGTCGAGCGCCTGGCAGCAGGCCCTGGCGGTGGTGACTGGGGTCGCTTGTCGATCATGGTTCAGTATCACTGCCGGGTTGAGCACCTGTTCAACGTTGGCCCGGGCGCGTTCAATCCGCCGCCCAAAGTCGATTCGGCTATCGTGCGTCTGGTGCCCCACGCGGTGCTGCCGCACCCGGCCAAGGATCACAAGCTGTTGGAGCGTGTCGTGCGCGAAGCCTTTAACCAGCGCCGCAAGACCCTGCGCAACACCCTCAAGCTGCTGCTGAGCAACGCTGAAATCGAAGCCGCTGGCGTTGATGGCAGCCTGCGCCCCGAACAGCTCGATCTGGCCGCCTTCGTGCGCCTGGCCGACAAGCTCAGCGAACAAGTCTTACAGGCGCCCGCCGCCGACTGACAGGCAATGAGCGTTATCGGGTAGGACACCAGCCTTCATGTCTGGTTTACTACCCGATACTTGGCCTAGACTGAGTTCTATCAGCTACGCCCCGCGTTCCGCTTCGTTTAAGGCCTCTTGCATGTCCGATCCTCGTTACCAGGTCGACGTCAGCGTCGTCACCCGCTATCTGGCAGAACAATCGCAACCCGAGCAAAACCGCTTTGCCTTCGCCTACACCATTACCGTGCACAACAATGGCGAGCTACCGGCCAAACTGTTGTCGCGGCACTGGGTGATCACCGACGGTGACGGGCATGTCGAAGAGGTTCGTGGTGCGGGCGTTGTTGGCCAGCAACCGTTGATCGACGTGGGCGAAAGCCACACCTACAGCAGCGGCACCGTCATGACCTCCAAGGTCGGCACGATGCAGGGCACTTATGAAATGGTTGCCGATGACGGCAAACACTTCGACGCCATCATCGCCCCATTCCGTCTGGCGGTGCCCGGAGCCCTGCACTGATGGCAACGTACGCCGTCGGCGATCTGCAGGGCTGCCTTCAAGCACTGCAATGCCTGCTCAAGCAAGTCGCCTTCGACCCGACACGGGATCGTCTGTGGCTGGTCGGCGATCTGGTCAACCGTGGCCCACAGTCGCTGGACACCTTGCGCTTCCTCTATAGCATCCGCGAATCGCTGGTGTGCGTGCTCGGTAACCATGACCTGCACTTGCTGGCGGCCGGGAAAAACATCGAACGCTTGAAGAAGTCCGACACCCTGCTCGAGATTCTCGCAGCGCCCGATTGTGCGGAACTGCTGGAGTGGCTGCGTCAGCAAAAGCTCCTGCACTACGACGAACAGCGCGATGTCGCGCTGGTACATGCGGGCATTCCACCCCAATGGTCACTGCGCAAGGCCTTGAAGCATGCCGCCGAAGTCGAGACGGCATTGCGCGATGACAACCTGTTGCCGCCCTACCTCGATGGCATGTACGGCAACGATCCGGCGAAATGGGACAGCGACCTCAAAGGCGTGACACGCCTGCGGGTGATCACCAACTATTTCACCCGCATGCGGTTTTGTACCGCCGAGGGCAAGCTTGACCTCAAAAGCAAGGAAGGCCTCGACAATGCGCCACCGGGCTACAAACCCTGGTTTCAGCACAAAGAGCGCAAGACCAAGGGCCTGAAGATCATCTTCGGCCACTGGGCCGCTCTGGAAGGCCAATGCAATGAGCCGGGCATCTCTGCCCTCGACACCGGTTGTGTCTGGGGTGGCGCCCTGACCCTCATGAATGTCGACAGCGGTGAACGCCTGTCTTGCAAATGCGACGAGCATGGCCTTGCCCTGCCGCCAGTCGCCGCACTTATCCCCGAACCATCGTCAGCAAGCGCCCCGCGCTAGACTGCGCTTTCAGCCGAGCCACAGGAGCCCGCCATGAGCGAATTCAAACGTATCCCCCCGGAACAGGCCCAAGCCCTGCGCGAACAAGGCGCGGTGGTGGTCGATGTTCGCGACCCAGCGACCTTCGCAGCACTGCACATCGCCGGCTCGAAGCATCTGGATAACCACTCCATCTCGGATTTCATCCGCGCTGCCGACCTCGACGCACCGACAGTGGTGGTCTGCTACCACGGCAATTCCAGCCAGAGCGCCGCTGCGTACCTCATTAGTCAGGGCTTCTCCGACGTCTACAGCATGGATGGCGGTTTTGAGCTGTGGCGTACGACTTATCCTTCGGAAACGGCGCAAGGCACTTCCGAATAATTTTTTTGTAACGCGCAAGCCCCGGCCCCCGCGGGCTCGCGCGGTGGCAGACGAACGGTCTGCCACAACTAATTACGTATCTCGCCTTTACCTGCCGAATTCCCAACTATCCTTAAGCGCAGGCCATCCAAAACAGGGGAGAGCCGGTACACCGGCGCGCGGGTCATCGGGAGTAGCTTTCGGGGTAGTCAGCTTCGAAAGATTTCTGGGGGGTAAACAGCGACTGCATATTCGGTCGCTGCCAGCATCGACTGAATGATCCGGCGTCGGCTCCACGTATCGAGCGAGGTGACGTCATGAGTATCTTTAGCCACTTCCAACAACGCTTCGAGTCCACACGCCAGGAAGAACTCTCGCTGCAAGAGTATCTTGAACTGTGCAAAAGCGACCGCAGCGCCTACGCCTCCGCCGCCGAGCGTCTGTTACTGGCCATCGGCGAGCCGGAACTTCTCGACACCTCGGCCAACTCGAGGCTGTCGCGGATCTTCTCCAACAAGGTGATCCGCCGCTATCCGGCCTTTGAAGACTTCCATGGGATGGAAGAATGCATTGACCAGATCGTGTCGTATTTCCGCCATGCCGCTCAGGGCCTGGAAGAGAAGAAACAGATTCTCTATTTGCTCGGCCCTGTGGGTGGCGGTAAATCGTCCCTGGCCGAGAAGCTGAAACAGCTGATCGAAAAAGTGCCCTTCTACGCGATCAAGGGCTCGCCGGTATTCGAATCGCCTCTGGGTCTGTTCAACGCCACCGAAGATGGCGCGATCCTCGAGGAAGACTTCGGCATTCCACGGCGCTACCTCAACACCATCATGTCGCCATGGGCTACCAAACGCCTGGCCGAATTCGGCGGCGACATCAGCCAGTTCCGCGTGGTGAAGCTCTATCCGTCGATCCTCAACCAGATCGCCGTGGCCAAAACCGAACCGGGAGATGAAAACAACCAGGACATCTCGGCGCTGGTGGGTAAGGTCGATATCCGCAAACTCGAAGAATTCCCGCAGAACGACGCCGACGCCTACAGCTACTCGGGCGCACTGTGCCGGGCCAACCAGGGCCTGATGGAATTCGTCGAAATGTTCAAGGCACCGATCAAGGTGCTGCACCCACTGCTGACTGCCACCCAGGAAGGCAACTACAACAGTACCGAAGGTCTGGGGGCGATTCCGTTTACCGGGATCCTGCTGGCCCACTCCAACGAATCGGAATGGCACACCTTCCGTAACAACAAGAACAACGAAGCCTTCATCGACCGGATCTACATCGTCAAAGTGCCGTACTGCCTGCGGGTCAGCGACGAAGTGAAGATCTACGACAAGCTTCTGTTCAACAGCTCCCTGGCCAAGGCTCACTGTGCGCCTGACACCCTGAAGATGCTTGCCCAGTTCACCGTACTCTCGCGCCTGAAAGAGCCGGAAAACTCCAACATCTACTCCAAAATGCGCGTGTATGACGGCGAAAACCTCAAGGATACCGATCCGAAGGCCAAGTCGATCCAGGAATACCGTGACAACGCGGGTGTCGATGAAGGCATGAACGGCCTGTCGACCCGGTTCGCGTTCAAGATCCTGTCGAAAGTGTTCAACTTTGATCCGCACGAAATCGCCGCCAACCCGGTGCATTTGCTTTACGTGCTGGAACAACAGATCGAACAGGAACAATTCCAGGCGGAAACCCGCGAACGCTATCTGCGCTTCCTCAAGGAGTACCTGGCACCGCGCTATATCGAGTTCATCGGCAAGGAAATCCAGACCGCCTACCTCGAGTCTTACAGCGAGTACGGCCAGAACATCTTCGATCGTTATGTGCTGTACGCCGACTTCTGGATCCAGGACCAGGAATACCGCGACCCGGAAACCGGCGAGATCCTCAACCGCGTAGCGCTGAACGAAGAACTGGAGAAAATCGAAAAACCGGCCGGCATCAGCAATCCGAAGGATTTCCGCAACGAAATCGTCAACTTCGTGCTGCGCGCCCGGGCCAACAACAACGGCAAAAACCCGACCTGGCTCAGCTACGAAAAACTGCGGGTGGTCATCGAGAAAAAAATGTTCTCCAACACCGAGGACCTCCTGCCAGTCATCAGCTTCAATGCCAAGGCCAGCAAAGAGGACCAGCAGAAACACAACGACTTCGTCACACGGATGGTCGAGCGGGGCTACACCGACAAACAGGTACGACTGCTGTCCGAGTGGTACCTGCGGGTCAGAAAATCACAATAACCCGCTGCCGGTCAGACCGGTTGTCGTCAGCCAGAGGCCTGTGTGCGCATTTTCTGTTACACAGACCTCTGGAAGGTGTTCGAAAGTCGGTAGCGAGGTTCAGGCAGCGTCCAAAAGCGCTTGGGGGAGCGTGAACATCCCTTGGCACCGTCGATGCTGCATAACCGCTCGCCCCTTTCAGGACAGCTTCTAAGGAGCAGTCATGAGCTATGTGATCGACCGACGTCTCAATGGCAAGAACAAGAGCACGGTGAACCGTCAGCGGTTTCTGCGGCGTTACCGTGATCACATCAAAAAGGCTGTCGAAGAGGCGGTCAGCCGGCGCTCCATTACCGATATGGAACACGGCGAACAGATCAGCATCCCCGGTCGCGACATTGACGAGCCGGTGCTTCACCACGGTCGCGGTGGCAAGCAGACCGTCGTGCACCCGGGCAACAAGGAATTCACCAGCGGCGAGCACATTGCCCGCCCGCCCGGAGGTGGCGGTGGCAGAGGCCCCGGCAAGGCCGGCAACTCGGGCGAAGGGATGGACGAATTCGTCTTCCAGATCACCCAGGAGGAATTCCTCGAATTCATGTTCGAGGACCTTGAGCTGCCGAACCTGGTCAAGCGCAACCTGACCGGCACCGACACCTTCAAGACCGTTCGTGCCGGGATCAGTAACGAGGGCAATCCGTCGCGGATCAACATCATCCGCACCTTGCGCTCGGCCCATGCCCGGCGAATCGCCCTGTCTGGGAGCAGCCGGGCAAAATTACGCGAAGCCAAAGAAGAACTGCTGCGACTCAAACGTGATGAGCCAGACAACTTCGGTGATATTCAAGAAGTCGAAGCAGAAATCGAAAAACTCAGTGCGCGCATTCATCGCGTACCGTTCCTCGATACCTTCGACCTCAAGTACAACCTGCTCATCAAGCAACCCAACCCCAGTTCCAAGGCGGTGATGTTCTGCCTGATGGACGTGTCCGGCTCCATGACCCAAGCGACCAAGGACATCGCCAAGCGCTTCTTTATCCTGCTGTACCTGTTTCTCAAGCGTAACTACGACAAGATCGACGTCGTGTTCATCCGCCACCACACCAGTGCCCGGGAAGTGGATGAGGAAGAGTTTTTCTACTCCCGCGAAACCGGCGGCACCATCGTTTCCAGCGCCTTGAAACTGATGCAGGAGATCATGGCCGAACGCTATCCGAGCAATGAGTGGAACATCTACGCCGCCCAGGCCTCCGACGGCGATAACTGGAACGACGACTCGCCAATCTGCCGCGACATTCTGATCAATCAGATCATGCCGTTCGTGCAGTACTACACTTACGTTGAGATCACCCCCCGCGAACATCAGGCCCTGTGGTTCGAGTACGAACGCATCGCTGAAGCCTTCTCTGACACTTTTGCCCAGCAACAACTGGTCTCGGCCGGGGATATCTATCCGGTCTTCCGTGAACTCTTCCAGCGCAGGTTAGTGACATGACCGCCAAAGAGCAGAAGCGCCAACCCATTTCCACCGGCTCCGAATGGACGTTCGAGCTGATCCAGGCCTACGACAAGGAAATCAGCCGCCTGGCGGCTCGTTACGCACTCGATACTTACCCCAACCAGATCGAAGTGATCACCGCCGAGCAGATGATGGACGCCTACGCCTCCGTCGGCATGCCGCTGGGTTATCACCATTGGTCCTACGGCAAACACTTCCTCAGCACCGAGAAATCCTACACTCGTGGCCAGATGGGGCTCGCCTACGAAATCGTGATCAACTCGGACCCGTGCATCGCCTATTTGATGGAAGAAAACACCATCTGCATGCAGGCGTTGGTCGTCGCCCATGCCTGCTACGGGCATAACAGCTTTTTCAAAGGCAACTACCTGTTCCGCACCTGGACTGACGCCAGTTCAATCATTGATTACCTGGTTTTCGCCAAGCAATACATCATGCAGTGCGAAGAGCGCCACGGTATCGACGCGGTCGAGGACCTGCTGGATTCCTGCCACGCCCTGATGAACTACGGGGTCGATCGCTACAAACGTCCGTATCCGATTTCCGCCGAAGAAGAACGTCGCCGGCAAAAGGATCGGGAAGAGCATCTGCAGAAGCAGATCAACGATCTGTGGAGGACCATTCCAAAAGGTGCAGACAAGTACAGCGACAAGGACAACGCGCGCTTCCCCGCCGAACCTCAGGAAAACATCCTCTACTTCATCGAAAAACACGCACCGCTGCTGGAGCCATGGCAGCGGGAAATCGTGCGGATCGTGCGCAAGATCGCTCAGTATTTCTACCCGCAACGCCAGACTCAGGTGATGAACGAAGGCTGGGCCACGTTCTGGCATTACACCCTGATGAACGACCTGTATGACGAAGGCCTGGTGACCGACGGCTTCATGATGGAGTTTTTGACGTCCCACACCAGCGTGGTCTACCAACCCGGCTTCGACAGCCCCTACTACAACGGCATCAACCCCTACACCCTGGGTTTTGCCATGTACCGGGACATCCGCCGCATGTGCGAACACCCTACCGAAGAGGACTACCGCTGGTTCCCTGAGATTGCCGGTACCGACTGGCTGTCGAGCATCAAATTCGCCATGAGCAGCTTCAAGGATGAAAGCTTTATCCTGCAGTACCTGTCACCCCAGGTGATCCGTGACCTGAAGTTGTTCAGCATTCTTGATGATGACCAGAAGGACGATCTGCTGGTCCCGGCCATTCATGACGAAGGTGGCTACCGCATCATCCGTGAAACCCTGGCGGCGCAGTACAACCTCGGCAATCGTGAACCCAACGTGCAGATTTACAGCATCGACCGGCGTGGTGACCGCTCGTTGACCTTGCGTCACCAGCAACACGACCGTAAACCGCTGGGCGAGTCCACTGAGGAAGTGCTCAAACACCTGCACCGCCTCTGGGGCTTCGATATTCATCTGGAAACCCTGCAAGGGGATCAGGTGATGAAAGTCCATCATGTCCCACCCAGAGGTGAACACAGCGAGGGGGATTACGGCCGGCTGGACCTGGCTGTCATCCATCTTTGATCCTGTTTCTGCCTCCGGAGGTTCGACGCAAAGGTTATTCTGTCGGGCTAACGGAGGTTTTTTATGCAGATTTATAAAGTCGGCGGTGCGGTACGCGATCGCCTGCTGGGCAAGCCTGTCACCGACATCGACTGGGTTGTGGTTGGCGCCACCACTGAAGAAATGCTCGCCAAGGGTTTTCGGCCGGTAGGCGCGGATTTCCCGGTATTTCTTCACCCGAAAAGCGGTGAGGAATACGCCCTAGCCCGCACCGAGCGCAAAAGCGGACGCGGTTACGGCGGTTTTACCTTTCACGCCAGCCCCGAAGTCACCCTCGAAGAAGACCTGATCCGTCGCGACCTGACCATCAATGCCATGGCCGAAGACGATCAGCAGAACCTGACCGATCCTTACCACGGCCAGCGCGATCTCGAAGCGCGCCTGCTGCGTCACGTTTCCCCCGCGTTCGCCGAAGATCCGCTCAGGGTTCTGCGCGTTGCCCGCTTCGCTGCTCGTTATGCGGGGCTTGGTTTCACCGTCGCGCCAGAGACACTGGAACTGATGCGCCAACTTGGCGAATCAGGCGAACTGGAAGCCTTGACCGCCGAACGCAGCTGGAAGGAAATCTCCCGCGCTCTGATGGAAGATCAGCCACAGGTGTTCATCGAAGTGCTGCGCGAGTGTGGCGCTCTCAAGGTATTGATGCCGGAAGTCGATGCCCTGTTCGGCGTACCGCAACCGGAAGCCCACCACCCGGAAATCGACACGGGCGTGCACACCCTGAGCGTGCTGGAGCAAGCGGCGAAGCATAAACAACCACTCACCGTACGCTGGGCCTGCCTTCTGCACGACCTCGGCAAGGGACTAACGCCCGAGGAAGAATGGCCGCGACACATTGCCCATGAGCACAAGGGCTTGAAGCTGATCAAAGCAGTCAACGAACGCTTCAAGGCGCCGAAGGACTGCCAGGAGCTGGCTTTGCTGGTGGGCGAATATCACACCCACGGCCATCGCGCCCTGGAGCTGAAGCCGTCGACGTTGCTGGAGTTGCTGCAGCGTTTTGACGTTTACCGTCGGCCGCAGCGGTTCGAGGAATTTATCGCGGCGTGCGAAATGGACGCGCGCGGACGTAAAGGGCTGGAGCTGCGAAGTTATCCACAGGCGGATTATTTGCGGGGGGCGGCGAATGCGGCTCGCAGCGTTGCGGTTCAGCCGTTGCTGGAGAAGGGATTCAAAGGACCGGAGCTGGGTGAGGCGATCAAGCGCGAAAGGCTCAAGGCGTTGAAGGCCTACAAAGAAAAAGCCTAAGCAAGATCAAAAGATCGCAGCCTTCGGCAGCTCCTACAAGGATTGATGTGCGCCCTGTAGGAGCTGTCGAAGGCTGCGATCTTTTGCTTTACAGAAAATCTGAGGGCGTCAGCTGCTGCCCACGCCACTCAAACGCCACCGGCGCCAACACCTGATCAATCTGCGCCTCACGCCACAACGCCGCAAAGCTCTTGCCTACACCCGGATGCACGCGATCCGGCGCAATCAGCGACAACGGCCACAGCACGAAGGCATTTTTCAGAATTTCTGTCCGCGGCAGGATCAAGCCATCGAAGTTGCCGACCAGATCGCCGAACAGCAGCACGTCGATATCCAGCGGCAAACCCTTGCGATCCGGTGCATAACGACCATTGTCCGCCTCGATGAATTTCAGCCGGCGATCCAGCTCCATCAACGGCAAATCGGTATAAGCCGACACCACAAAATTGAAGAATGGCCCGCTCTTGATCCCCACCGGCTGGCTTTCGAACACCGCCGAGCAGCGTATATCCACCAGAAAACCTGCCAAGGATTCCAGGCCAGCCTGCAAATGGGATTCGCGCTCGATATTGCTACCGAGCCCGAGATACACCTGAGTCAGCGACATCCGCGCTCGATCTCCACGCCCACACCGCCCGTGGCAGCCGGGATGGCGCCTGGCTTGGTCAGCTTGAGGCGCATCCAGGTGATGTTGAATTCGCTCATCAGGACTTCAGCCAGACGCTCGGCGAAGGTCTCGACCAGCTGGAACTGCGCCTGCTCGGCAAAGGCCTGGATCCGCGACGACACACTGGCGTAATCGAGCGCCAGCGTCAGGTCATCACCGGCTGCGGCCGGGCGATTATCCCAGGCGAAGCTCAGATCAAGACGCAAGCACTGTCGGATGCCTCGCTCCCAGTCGTAGGCACCAATCACGGTGTCGACTTCCAGGCCCTCGATAAACACTCTGTCCAAGCACTTTTCTCCGCTGCACGACAAGGGCGCAATGCGCCGTTAGAATCAGGGCGTCCTCGCCCGGAATAGTTAGCATGTTTTGGTTACTGGCGACCCTCGCCTACCTGCTCGGCTCTCTGTCCTTCGCCATTTTGCTCAGCCGCCTGACCGGTAACCCCGATCCGCGAATGAGTGGCTCGGGCAATGCCGGCGCCACCAACATGTTGCGCCTGGCCGGCAAAAAACTCGCCGTCCTGACCTTGATCGGAGACCTCTTCAAAGGTCTGCTACCCGTACTGATCGCCGGTGTTGCGGGCCTTTCGCTTCAGGAACAGGCCTGGATCGGCGTCTGTGCCGTCATCGGCCACCTGTTCCCGTTGTACTTTCGCTTCCGCGGCGGCAAGGGTGTCGCCACCTCGGCCGGCATGCTGCTGGGGCTCTACCCGCCCGCCGCACTACTGGCGGTCTGCGCCTGGCTGCTGACGTTCTACCTGACTCGCACCAGCTCACTGGCGGCTTTGATCGCCACACCGCTGACCCTGCCGCTGCTGGCCTGGCAAGAACCGGCGGCATTGCTGCCCATGAGCGCACTCACGGGACTGATCGTCTGGCGCCATCGGGGCAATCTACGCGACCTGTTTGCCGGGCGCGAACGGCATTTTTAAATACCGGACGTGAGCGCGGCTCATCCCGCACACCATCACAGCGCCGACAGTTGCTCCATCGGCCAACGCGCCTGCACGCTGATCGCCAGGCTTTCATGCTGACCGGCCTGCAAACGCTGGCAGCCGGCAAAGGCAATCATCGCGCCGTTGTCGGTGCAGAATTCCGGACGAGCATAAAAAACATCGCCCTTCATGTCGCCGAGCATCTTCTCCAGGGAGGTACGCAGTGCCTTGTTGGCGCTGACGCCGCCAGCGATCACCAGACGCTTCATACCGGCCTGTTTCAGGGCACGCTTGCACTTGATGGTCAAAGTCTCCACCACGGCCTGCTGGAACGCCAGCGAGATGTCGCAACGGGCTTGCTCGCTGTCGTCCCCGGCGCTGACGCTCTGCTGCCAGGTGTTCAGGGCGAAGGTTTTCAAGCCACTGAAACTGAAAGCCAGTCCTGGACGGTCGCACATCGGGCGCGGGAAAGTGAAACGTCCTGCAACCCCTTGCTCCGCCAGTCGAGCGATTTCCGGGCCACCCGGATAATTGAGGCCCATCATCTTCGCGGTCTTGTCAAAAGCTTCACCAGCGGCATCGTCGAGGGTCTCGCCCAAGAGCGTGTATTGACCAATCCCGTCGACCTGAACCAGCTGCGTATGACCGCCCGACACCAACAAAGCGACGAACGGGAATTCCGGTGGTTGCGTCTCCAGCATGGGCGCCAGCAGGTGACCTTCCATGTGGTGCACGCCCAGCGCCGGAATACCCCAGGCGAAGGCCAGCGCCTGAGCGCAAGAGGCGCCCACCAGCAAGGCACCGACCAGGCCAGGACCCGCGGTATAAGCGATGGCGTCGATCTCGGTCGGCACACAGTCAGCTTCAGCCAACACCTGACGAATCAAGGGCAGCATGCGTTTGACGTGGTCACGCGAGGCCAGCTCCGGCACGACCCCGCCATAGGCGCGGTGCAGGTCGATCTGACTGAACAGCGCGTCGGCCAGCAGGCCGCGTTCACTGTCATATAATGCGACACCGGTTTCGTCGCAGGAGGTTTCTAATCCCAGTACTAGCATGGGTTTGCGCCTTGTTTAGGCTGAATTCGAAGGCGCGCATAATAGTCGCCATGGGATGCCCCGACTAGCGGTTTTCGATCAGAGGCTTTGCATTCCGAGCGATGAGGGGTTAACATCCGCAACCCTTAAAAACCGACGTCTTCAAGTGCTCTTTTGCCACGAGGATGTTGACCCCGGTAATGAATGAAGGTAGCTCTGGATGCCAGCCGTCAAAGTAAAAGAGAACGAACCCTTCGACGTAGCTCTGCGTCGTTTCAAGCGCTCCTGCGAAAAAGCCGGTGTACTGGCTGAAGTTCGTAGCCGCGAATTCTACGAGAAGCCTACTTCTGAGCGTAAGCGTAAAGCAGCAGCCGCTGTTAAGCGTCACGCCAAGAAAGTTCAGCGCGAACAGCGCCGCGCCGTTCGTCTGTACTAATACACAGACGTTCGTAGCAAGCTTCTGCCAAGCCCGGCCCTCAGCCGGGCTAATGGCATTTGCGGATAACGCTTGATGCTTCACCGTCAAAGCCGCACACGCGACCGAGACAAATCTGCTTCACAGCGTCAGACCTGGCTTTTTTGCCAGCGGTGCACGTCTTTTCTGACGAGCCTTCCAAGGCTACTGACGAGCACACCCACTGATTCCTCTCACGACGATCAGCCCAAGGCACCTTCTTGCGTGCCCGCTTATGAGCGATCCGAGGCCACCGACTGGCCGCAGCGGATTTCAGCGCAACACTTTCAAATAGTCGAATACTGATTGGTACTAACGTCAGTGGATTTTCGGCAGATACACTTCCCGACAGCGATTATGCAGACGACACCGGTCGAGCCGCACATTTTGCGCGCCTCAAACAACGACTCGTGCTCAGCCGCTCTTCGTTTCGGATTCATTGCAGCGCAGATGACGAGAACGCCATGGCCGGGCTAATTCCCCAGAGCTTCATTGACGACCTTCTGAACCGCACCGACATCGTCGATGTGGTCAGCTCGCGCCTGCAAATGAAAAAGGCCGGCAAGAATTACACCGCTTGCTGCCCGTTCCACAAAGAGAAAACCCCCTCCTTCAGCGTCAGCCCCGACAAGCAGTTCTATTATTGCTTTGGCTGCGGCGCTGGCGGCAATGCCCTCGGCTTCATGATGGACCACGACAACCTGGATTTCGTCCAGGCTGTCGAAGAACTAGCCAAAGCCGCCGGCATGGAAATCCCCCGCGAAGAAAGCGGACGGCCGCACAAGCCGCGACAGCCGACCGATTCGCCGCTCTACCCGCTGCTCACCGCCGCCGCCGACTTTTACCGCCAGGCACTGAAAAGCCATCCATCGCGAAAAGCAGCGGTGGATTACTTGAAAGGTCGCGGACTGACCGGCGAAATCGCCCGAGACTTCGGCCTCGGCTTTGCCCCGCCTGGCTGGGACAATCTGTTCAAGCACTTGAGCAGCGACACCCTGCAACAGAAAGCCATGATCGATGCCGGCCTGCTGATCGAGAACGCCGAAACCGGCAAACGCTATGACCGCTTCCGCGATCGCGTGATGTTCCCGATCCGCGACAGCCGCGGGCGAATCATCGCCTTCGGCGGCCGGGTATTGGGCGACGACAAGCCGAAATACCTGAACTCCCCGGAAACCCCGGTATTCCATAAGGGCCAGGAACTCTATGGCCTTTATGAAGCACGCAAGAACAACCGCAACCTCGACGAAATCATCGTCGTCGAAGGCTACATGGATGTTATCGCCCTCGCCCAGCAAGGCCTGCGCAATGCTGTCGCGACCCTGGGCACCGCCACCAGCGAAGAGCACTTGAAGCGCCTGTTTCGCGTCGTGCCCAACGTGCTGTTCTGTTTCGACGGCGACCAGGCAGGTCGAAATGCTGCCTGGCGGGCATTGGAGGCAGCGCTGCCGAGCCTGCAGGACGGGCGGCGTGCACGCTTTCTGTTCCTCCCCGAAGGCGAAGACCCTGACACGCTGGTTCGCTCTGAAGGAACCGATGCGTTCCGCGCACGAATCAATCAGCATGCGCAGCCACTGGCCGATTATTTTTTCCAGCAACTGACCGAAGAATCAGACCCGCGCTCGCTCGAAGGCAAGGCCCACATGGCCACCCTCGCAGCACCGCTGATCGACAAGGTCCCCGGGGCGAACCTGCGCATCCTGATGCGTCAGCGCCTGACCGAAATCACCGGACTTAGCGGTGAAGCCGTGAGCCAACTGGTACAAAGCGCCCCCCAGGAAGCGCCGCCGGCGTACGACCCGGGCATCGATTACGACGCCATGCCGGATTACAGCGACTACCATCAGCCGCAGGCACAAGAGATGTATGCGCCGCAGCAGGAATGGACGCCGAAAAAACCCGGCGCCGGCGGCAAGAAATGGGACAAAAAACCGTGGGACAAAAACGGCAAACGCGGTGGTGATCACGATCAACCCCGCGCGCCACGTGTGCCGGCCGCTGTAGAGCCACCGACCCTGGCCGCCTTGCGCACGCTATTGCATCACCCGCAATTGGCCGAGAAAGTCGAGGATGCCGGGCACTTTGCTGCCGAGGATCACACCAACACGCAATTACTGGTGGCCCTTCTCGAAGCCGTACAGAAGAATCCCAAGCTAAACTCATTTCAGTTGATTGCACGCTGGCACGGTACGGAGCAAGGACGTTTGCTCAAGGCGCTGGCGGAAAAGGAATGGCTGATTGACGGAGATAACCTTGAACAACAGTTTTTCGACACCATTACTAGCTTGTCAGCTCGCCAACGCGAGCGAAACCTGGAACAACTTCTCAGGAAAGCACGTCAAAGCGAACTGAGTGCCGAAGAGAAAAATCAACTGCGCGACCTATTAAGTCGCAATGTTTCCGCAACAAGCCCGACCTCAACTGGCGCGTGAGGTCATAGCTCAGGTATAATCCTCGGCTTGTTTTTTGCCCGCCAAGACCTTCAGTGGATAGGGTGTTATGTCCGGAAAAGCGCAACAGCAGTCTCGTATCAAAGAGTTGATCACACTTGGTCGTGAGCAGGGTTACCTGACTTACGCGGAGGTCAACGACCACCTGCCGGAGGATATTTCAGATCCGGAACAGGTGGAAGACATCATCCGCATGATCAATGACATGGGGATCAACGTATTCGAGGTTGCGCCAGATAAGGATTCCCTTATGCTGGCCGACGCCGATACCGACGAAGCCGCGGCCGAAGAGGCAGCAGCAGCGTTGGCAGCGGTCGAGACCGACATTGGTCGCACCACCGACCCAGTGCGCATGTACATGCGTGAAATGGGCACGGTAGAGCTCCTCACACGTGAAGGCGAAATTGAAATCGCCAAGCGTATTGAAGAGGGCATCCGCGAAGTGATGGGCGCAATTGCGCACTTCCCTGGCACGGTTGACCACATTCTGTCCGAATACACTCGCGTCACCACCGAAGGTGGCCGCCTGTCCGACGTCCTGAGCGGTTATATCGACCCGGACGACGGCATTGCGCCGCCTGCTGCAGAAGTGCCGCCGCCTGTCGACCCGAAAGCCGTGAAAGCGGACGACGACACCGACGACGACGACGCTGAAGCCAGCACCGACGACGAAGAAGAAGCCGAAAGCGGTCCGGATCCGGTCATCGCAGCTCAGCGCTTTGGCGCTGTCTCCGATCAGATGGAAATCACCCGCAAGGCGCTGAAAAAGCACGGTCGTGGCAACAAGCTGGCAATTGCCGAGCTGGTGCTTCTGGCTGAGCTGTTCATGCCGATCAAACTGGTTCCGAAGCAATTCGAAGGCCTGGTCGAGCGTGTTCGCAGTGCCCTGGATCGTCTGCGTCAGCAAGAGCGCGCGATCATGCAACTTTGCGTTCGTGATGCCCGCATGCCGCGTGCCGACTTCCTGCGCCAGTTCCCGGGCAACGAAGTCGACGAAAGCTGGTCCGACGCACTGGCCAAAGGCAAAAGCAAATACGCTGAAGCCATTGGTCGCCTGCAACCGGACATCATTCGTTGCCAGCAGAAGCTGACGGCGCTGCAAACCGAAACCGGTTTGACGATCGCCGAGATCAAGGACATCAACCGTCGCATGTCGATCGGTGAGGCCAAGGCCCGCCGCGCGAAGAAAGAGATGGTAGAAGCGAACTTGCGTCTGGTGATCTCCATCGCCAAGAAGTACACCAACCGTGGCCTGCAATTCCTCGATCTGATCCAGGAAGGCAACATCGGTTTGATGAAAGCGGTAGACAAGTTCGAATACCGCCGCGGCTACAAATTCTCGACTTATGCCACCTGGTGGATCCGTCAGGCGATCACTCGCTCGATCGCCGACCAGGCCCGCACCATCCGTATTCCGGTGCACATGATCGAGACGATCAACAAGCTCAACCGCATTTCCCGCCAGATGTTGCAGGAAATGGGTCGCGAACCGACCCCGGAAGAGCTGGGCGAACGCATGGAAATGCCTGAGGACAAGATCCGCAAGGTATTGAAGATCGCTAAAGAGCCGATCTCCATGGAAACCCCGATCGGTGATGACGAAGACTCCCATTTGGGTGACTTCATCGAAGACTCGACCATGCAGTCGCCAATCGATGTCGCCACTGTTGAGAGCCTTAAAGAAGCGACTCGCGAAGTTCTGTCCGGCCTCACTGCCCGTGAAGCCAAGGTTCTGCGCATGCGCTTCGGTATCGACATGAATACCGACCACACCCTCGAGGAGGTTGGTAAGCAGTTCGACGTGACCCGTGAACGGATTCGTCAGATCGAAGCCAAGGCGCTGCGCAAGCTGCGCCACCCGACGAGAAGCGAGCATTTGCGCTCCTTCCTCGACGAGTAACAACAAACCCCCGGCCCAGGCCGGGGGTTTTGTTTTTATACAGATTAAATCCCCCGCTCCTCCCCCCCTCCGAATTGCCCGTCTACACTCGAAACATTCCCCGAGCCATAACGAGACCGTTATGCCCAGACTGCCGACCGTGCTTTTTTTGCTGTCGCTATTGACCTGGACCGCAACGGCTGGCGCGCTGACTCTGACCGACGAAGAACGTGGCTGGCTGGCGTCTCACCCGGACTTGCGCCTGGGTGTCGATGCGTCATGGCCACCCTTCGAGTTTCGCGACGATCACGGCCGCTACCAGGGCCTTGCGGCGGACTATATCGACCGGATCCGTCAACGCCTGGCCATCAAGCTCACGCCCATCGAGCCCGTCAGCTGGACCGTCGTTCTGGAGCAGGCCAAACAAGCCAAGCTGGACCTGTTGCCCGGCATCATGTCGACCCCGGAGCGCCAGACTTACCTCTCTTTCACCCGCCCCTATCTGGACTTTCCGATTGTCATCCTTGCCCATGTCGGAGGTCCCCAGCCACGTAAACTCGAAGACCTGTACGGGCTGAAAGTCGCCGTGGTGGAAAACTACGCCCCCCACGAGCTGTTACGCACCCACAATCCCGACCTCAACCTGGTGGCGCTGCCTAACGTCAGCTCAGCGCTGCAGGCGCTGGCTACCGATGAAGTGGATGCGGTGGTCGGCGATCTCGCCTCCAGCGTCTGGAGCCTGCGCCAGCTCAAGCTCGACGGGCTCTATGTCAGCGGTGAAACCCCCTATCGCTATCAATTGGCGATGGGCGTGCCCCGGGACAACAAGATACTGGTCGGTATTCTGGATAAAGTCCTGGCGGACATGACCCCAAGCGAAATCAATGAGATTCAGGAGCATTGGGTCGGCAACGTCCTCGATCATCGAACATTCTGGAACGATCTGCTGGTTTACGGTCTGCCGGGATTGCTGCTGCTGATCATCGTGCTGGCGATGGTAATCCGGATCAACCGCCGGCTGAGTTCAGAAATTTCCCGCCGGGTCGACCTGGAGCAAGAACTGCGCAGCAGCGAATACCATTACCGCGGGCTGGTGGAGAGCCTTTCGGCCATCGCCTGGGAAGCGCGGATCAGCGATTTCACCTACAGCTATGTGTCCCCCCATGCCGAGGATTTGCTCGGTTACCCCTTGTCTCATTGGCTGATTCCGGGCTTCTGGCGCAACATTATCCACCCGGCCGACCTGACCCGCGCCCAGACCTTCTGCGATCACGAAGTGTTGGCCGGGCGCGATCACAGCCTCGATTACCGGGTCATCACCGCTGATGGCCGCTGCATTTGGGTGCGCGATATCGTCAGCCTGATCGAGCACGGCCATGAACCGGTGATGCGCGGACTGATGATCGACATCAGCGAAGCCAAGCGCACCGAAGAGGCGTTACGCCTGTCGGAACAGAAGTTCGCCTCGGTGTTCCAGCAATGCCCGGACATACTCGTCATCGCGCGACTCTCCGACGGCTGCCTGCTGGAGGTCAACGAAGCCTTCGAAGAACAGATCGGCCTCAAGGCCGAAGACGTCATCGGCCAGACGGCAACCGACCTAAACATCTGGGGCATCCCCGGCGTCGGGCCGGGCTTGTTGCAACGGTTGCAGGCCGGCAGCATCCGTAACCTGGAGATGCCCTTTCGCCGCAACAATGGCCAAGTGTTTACCGGCCTGATCTCCGCTGAACCGTTCGACCTCGATACAACCCCTGCGCTGGTAGTGGTCGTGCGGGACATCAGCCAGCTCAAGGAAACCCAGAAACAGCTGCAAACCTCCGAAGAGAAATTCGCCAAGGCCTTCCATGCCTCACCCGACGGCTTGCTTTTGTCACGGCAAAGCGACGGTTTACTGATTGAGGTCAATGAGGGTTTCAGTCGCATTACCGGTTTCAACAGCGCGATGTCCGTGGATCGCTCCGCCCTCGAGCTGGGGATCTGGGTCAATCTCAACGAACGCAAACAGATGCTCGATCTACTGCACCGGGACGGTTTCGTCCGCGACTTCAGTTGCCATATACGCCGCAACGACGGACAGATCCGCCTCTGCGAGGTGTCCAGCCGTCCGCTACCGATCGGCGATGAAGATTGCATGCTGACCATCGCCCGGGACATTACCGAGCGACACCTGATGCAGGAGAAACTGCAACAGGCGGCCACGGTGTTCGAGAGCACTGCCGAAGGTGTATTGATCACCGACACTCAACAGCACATCAGCGCGGTCAACCGTGCGTTTACCGAAATCACCGGCTACAGCGAGAGCGAAGCATTGGGACACACCCCTCGCCTGCTCGCCTCGGGCCTGCACGACAGCGCGTTTTATGCCGCCATGTGGCATCAACTGACCGCCGAAGGTCATTGGCAGGGCGAAATTTCCAACCGGCGCAAGAATGGCGAGCTCTATCCGAGCTGGCTGACCATCAGTGCGGTGCGCAACCGGGACAAATTCGTCACCCATTTTGTCGCAGTGTTCGCGGACATTTCCAGCCTCAAACACGCCCAGGCCAAGCTCGATTACCAGGCACACCACGACCCGCTGACCGGGCTGCCAAATCGCACGTTGTTCGAGAGCCGATTGCTGACTGCGCTCAACAACCAACAGGAAAACGGCGGCCAGGGCGCGGTGCTGTTCCTGGACCTGGACCGTTTCAAACACATCAACGACAGCCTGGGTCACCCGGTCGGCGACCTGCTGCTCAAGGGCATTGCCGTGCGCCTCAAGGAGCAGTTGCGCGACATCGACACCGTGGCGCGCCTCGGCGGCGACGAATTCATCATCCTGCTGCCCGGGTTGCAGCAATCCAGTGACGCCGACAACATCGCGACCAAATTGCTCAATTGCTTTAGCGCACCGTTCCAGGCTGGCGAACATGAGTTTTTTATCAGCGCCAGTATCGGCACCAGCCTGTATCCCAAGGATGGCTGCGACGTCGCCACGCTGGTCAAGAACGCCGATGCGGCGATGTACCGCTCCAAGGCCAAGGGTCGCAACCGGGTCGAAAGCTACACCCGCGACCTCACCGCTCAAGCCAGCGAGCGAGTGGCACTGGAACATGAACTGCGACGCGCTATCGAGCGCAACGAGCTGCACCTCCATTACCAGCCGAAGATCAGCCTGGTCGACCATCGCCTGGTCGGCGCAGAAGCGCTCATTCGCTGGCGCCACCCGACCTTCGGCGATGTGCCGCCGGAGCACTTCATCCCGCTGGCCGAAGAAAACGGCATGATCCTGCAAATCGGCGATTGGGTTCTCGAAACCGCCTGCCGGCAGATGTTCGAGTGGAATCAGGTTTACGAACCCGTCGGCCCGCTGTCGGTCAACCTCGCGGGCGCTCAATTGCGCCAGCCGAACCTGCTCGGTCGGATCGAACAATTGCTCAAGGACAACCGCCTCAAACCCGGTTTCCTGCAACTGGAAATTACTGAAAACTTCATCATGAGCCAGGCTGAAGAGGCGCTGGCAGTGCTGCATCAACTCAAACACTTGGGTGTGCAACTGGCGATCGACGACTTCGGCACCGGTTACTCGTCCCTGAGTTACCTCAAACGCCTGCCACTGGACATTCTCAAGATCGACCAGTCTTTCGTCCGCGGCCTGCCGGATGATCCCCACGATGCAGCCATCGTTCGCGCCATCATCGCCTTGGGCCGCAGCATGCAATTCACCATCATCGCCGAGGGTGTCGAAACCCTCGCGCAGCAGCATTTCCTCGCTGCCGAAGGCTGTGAACAGATCCAGGGCTACATCGTCAGCCTGCCCTTGTCACCGGAAGAGTTTGCCGCGACGTTTCTTCGTATAGCCATTTCAGACTTTTCGGATAGCACAGCCGAGAAACCGTCGCTATAATCCGCGGCCTACTGAGGGCCTATAGCTCAGTTGGTTAGAGCAGAGGACTCATAATCCTTTGGTCCACGGTTCAAGTCCGTGTGGGCCCACCAAACAAGAAAGCCGCGCAATGCGCGGCTTTTTCGTACCTGATGTTTAATTCAGTTTGCCTCGTGTGTCGCAAAGTCGGATGACGCCCGAAGACCTTGTAGGCAAACTCCGAAAATTGCATTTGGGCGCTTTGCTGCCATGTTGCGCTTTTCTTCGACGGGATACTCTCCGGACGTCGCTGACCATTCAGCGATCGGGCTTGGAAACCCGTCGAGCGAATCGCAACAACGCGCCCAACATAACCGCAGACGTTTTACGCCTGCAATCCCTGTGTCATGGTGGCTGTGCGTGGGACGTCTTCGGACGTGCCGGTTTCCTAGGCTCCCGGTTTCCAACCTGCGCACAGCTGCCACCCATTCGCTTGGAAACGAACGTGGCAGCTCCTCAAGCTTAGGAGATATACCATGAGCAAAACAGACTCGTCCCAACCTTCAGAACTGAAAACCATCGGCTTCACCCCGTTGATTTTTTGCTCGAATCAAGCGTTGTTCAATGTCCGCGCCGGCGTCCCTATCAGCGACGCGCTGGCACAGGCTTCTGATTTTCTATTCTTAGCCAAAGCGCTTGCTGTGGATGCCGCCTACGCAAAAGATACCGACCGCCACGCCTGGGCCGCGCACTATCTGACGGCAATGAGCAAAGCGGTGATTGATGATGTGGTGAAGGTGCTGACACGGTGACCTGCTCGGACTGCGGCGAAGTCCGAAAAATAGCGGCAAACAAGCCGTGGGATTCCCCAAGGCATGTCGGACCGCCCTAAAATCTAGAAACGCGTAACACTGGCAAATCCGTTTGATAGACAGCAAAAAGCCCCGGTGCTTTCGGATCGGGGCTTTCTGTAAATCTAAATATCGGCCTCTTATACCTTCGCATCAAACAAGAGCAAGCGCGCACTAATCGATTATTTTGGCGCAGCAGAGTGTCCCAAATGCGCTATCAATCTCACGTATAGATCTTATCTACGCAACGCCCCTAAAAAATCACTACAGGGCATGGTGCAGCAGGATGCAGACCAGTATGGTCTGGCAAGATAATTTATAACGGAGCCGGGAATGGCCGCGGTTAACTACATAGAAGCGGTTGAGATCATCCGGCGACTGGAGGGTGGAATCACGCGCCCCTTCCTGTGCCGCGCCAGCAATGACAAACACTATGTGGCCAAGGGATTGGAATTGCCTCCCTCCGAGCGTATTGCCGAACTGCTATGCGCCCGCCTCGCCGCTCAATTCGGCTTACCAATCCCCGAGCATGGCTATATCTACATTGACCCTGCCCTGCTGCGCTACAATTCAGAAGCACGCAGCGATCTTGGGCCTGGGGATAGCTATGCCCTGGCCTATGTCGCGGACGCTGCTGACCTGTTGTACTCACAAGCACTGCAGGTTCCGAGCGACCTGCAAAAAGCCGTTTTCGTCTTTGATTACTGGGTAGGCAACGGTGATCGTCAGTTAGGGCCATTGGGCGGTCGCCCCAATTTGCTGATGTGTGGCCTCGATAATCAGCTGCAGCTGATCGATCACAACCAGGCGTTTCAATGGCCGCTGGATGCTGAAAAGTTCTCGGAAAGCCACGTATTTGGCCCGAGCAATCGGACATGGCACCTAGATCTGGTCGACAAAGTTGAATACAGCCAACGGATGCACGACACTGCTAGGCAGTTTCGTGGCCTATGCTTGGACATACCCGATGAATGGTGTGAATCCATTGGCAAACCGGGGCTCGACATTCTGCTCGAAGAAATCGAAAGTAACCTGATGCTCTGTCAATCGGACGAGTTCTGGAGCGTCCTACAATGAAATACGCCTGCCTTTACAGCATCGTGCGCTTCGCGCCTTTCGCCGAAACCGAAGAATTTGCCAATGTCGGCATTGTTCTCTCGGCACCAGCTATCGGGCGCATGGAGTACAGGCTCGCCCGTAAAAACCTGAAACGGGTCAATCATTTCTTCGAGTGCAGCAATCTCTTCGCCAAGGCTATGGAAATAGCCCAGGACGAATTGGATAGCGTTCGCCTCATGACAACAGAAGCCCAAGAGTCGCAGATCGTTAACCACTTTCGTTTCCTGACCGAGCCGAAGGAGTCATTGATTCGCTTCAGCCCCATGCGATCGATCTTAGTGGAAAACTTCGACACGACCCTTGCAATGCTGTTTAGCCGCTATATCGAGCGCCAAGGCATAGGGCGTGATCGTCGTGAAGAGATTATGGTTCGAGAAATTCGAACAATGTTCTCGGAAGCATCAATCCGCAATTTCCGCGACGATACCCTGACCGGTGATCTGACCAAACTGCACCTGCCCTTGGTTCACCGAAATGAGGTAGTAGCCGCTATCAAACCCTTAGCTTTTGATCAGGCCGAACCAAGCGCAATACTCGACCACTGCGATCAGTGGCTGATGAAGTTTGTACGCGCCGAACAAGAAGGGATTATTCAATTGAAAAACGTCCTGATCCCCGTAACCACCCCAGCTGAAAATCAGTCGCCTCGCCACCTCAAAGCGGTGCAGATCGCCAAGGCTAGCATCCAGGAACGCGGATTGCAGTTGGTCGACTTTCAGGCCACCCAGGCAATCGCCGCCTTCGCGCAGAACTACGCGCAGTAGTCTCACGCGAAACGCTCACGCTTTAAAATACGCCTCGACTTTTCGGGGCTTCCAAAGCGTAATCGGGTAGCTGCTGCAATTACACGCCCTCTACAGCGTCCGGCGGCGACCTACATGCTTACGCCCAAACACTTAACGCCGGAATAGCCTGCACGGGCCGCAGCCGCTCAAGCATTGCACCCGTCAACACGACCTCATACGTATCCGCCGCCCTACCCCACTGCTCCACCATGACCATGCCGTCGACCAGCACGCTTCCCAATCCGGTAATCGTATCGGCCAATGCCTCTACGATTTCTTGAGTCCGAAACCACACGCGGTCAGTTATCTCTTTCAGCTCAGCCGTTATGCGATCAGACGACGCGGGATCCGTATCGGGGCAGGCGATATTGCGCAGCAAGTGCCGCAGCTCCCTTATTTTTGCGTAATCCTGTTCCGCACCAAACTCTCCTTTGAGGATGGCTGTCGCCTTCGACTTATCAACGCGTTTCTCGGGCGAAGGCTTTGAAGCTAATGTCTGCCCCATAGCGCCAGCAAACAGGACCATCATCCGAGCTTCCAGATGTTCCTTTATGGCTTCCATTGACGAAATTGACCGCACCAAGCTAATGGCCGCCCCGCCTTGATGCCTTAAGTCCATGGTCACTGTCAGGGTCACGCCGCCTGTTTCAAATCCCAAGGCTCGGGCAATGACGTAGTGCGCCATTTCGTGATTGGCAATCTGCAATGCATGTTCCCGCACAGCGGAAGGCATCTTCCTCGTCATTTCCATCGCCTCGTGTCAAAGCCCTGTTGCGCATTCGACTATGAGTTACTGTTGATGTCCATCCTGGCGACCTGGTCAGGGTCGGACGGGGGTGGCAGAGCTTTTGAGCGCTTAATCCGCACAACTAAAAAAGCCGCGCAATTGCGCGGCTTTTTCGTACCTGCGATTCAGCCTTTACTTGGGTAACGCGTACGCAATCACGTAATCCCCACGGTCCGTCGACTGACGCGCACCGCCAACGGTGAGCAGGATGTACTGCTTGCCGGTCTTGGGAGAAACGTAAGTCATCGGGCCGGACTGACTACCGACGGGCAAACGAGCTTTCCAGATCTCATTACCATTACCCGTATCGAAGGCGCGCAAGTAGAAGTCCTGAGTGCCAGCGAAGAACAGCAGGCCCGACTGGGTGGCCAGGGAAGCGCCGAGGGTCGGCATGCCGATCGGGATCGGCAGGTGCATGCGGATGCCCAGCGGGCCGGTGTCTTGCACGGTGCCGACCGGGACTTGCCACATCAGTTTGTGGGTCTTGAGGTCGATGGCGGACATCGTGCCGAACGGTGGTTTCTGGCACGGAATGCCCGCCGCCGAAAGGAAGCGTTCCCGCATCGCACCGAACGGCGTGCCTTCCTGTGGCACGACGCCCATTTCAATACCACTGGCCCCGGCGGCGATCTTGTTGCGCGGGATCATGTAGTTGGCCAGGCCCAGGCGCATGTCGTTGACGAACATGTAATTGGTGTTCGGATCAACCGAGACGCTGCCCCAGTTCATACCGCCCAATGAACCCGGGAATTGCAAGGCGCGGTCCATGCCCGGTGGTGTGTAGACGCCTTCGTGGCGCATGCCTTTGAACTGGATGCGGCACATCAACTGGTCGAACGGTGTCGCGCCCCACATGTCGGACTCGGTCAGTGTCTTGTTGCCGATTGACGGCATGTCCACCGAGAACGGCTGGGTCGGCGAGTAGCGTTCGCCGGGCACATTGCCCTGAGGCACCGGGCGCTCTTCGACGCGCGCGATCGGCACACCGGTTTCACGGTTGAGCAGAAAGATCTCGCCCTGCTTGGTGACTTGCGCCAAGGCCGGCTGCATTGCGCCCTTCTCGTCAGGGAAGTCGTACAGCAGCGGTTGCGCAGGCAGGTCAAAGTCCCACAGATCATGGTGAGTGGTCTGGAAATGCCAGCGCACCTGACCGGTCTTCACGTCGATGGCGACGATCGACGAGTTCCACTTGTCGTCAAATTCCGTACGTTGGCCGCCAAAGAAGTCCGGGGTGGCATTGCCGGTTGGCAGGTAAACCAGACCGAGTTTTGCGTCGTAGGACATGGCCGACCAGACGTTGGGGGTGCCACGGGTGTAAGTCTCACCCGCTGGCGGACGTTTGGCGGTGTTCGGGTTGCCCGGATCCCACGCCCAGACCAGTTCACCACTGCGCACATCGTAGGCCCGGACCACACCGGGCGGTTCGCCGGTGGAATAGTTATCGGCCACGCGACCACCGACGATTACCACGTCACCTGCGACCAATGGGGTCGAGGTTTGTTGGTAGTAGCCGGGCTTTACTTCGCCCATATCGGTTGTCAGATCGACGGTGCCTTTGTTGCCAAACTCCTCGCAGGGTTTGCCGGTTTCAGCATTGATCGCGATCAGACGCGCATCGCCGGTCGGCAGAAACAGACGTTTCGTACAAGCCGTTGGCTGGTTGTCCGAGGACACAGGGGTTTCGGTATAACCCAGACCCCGGCAACGCTGCCAGTTTGGCGCAGTGCCTTGCGGGTCGAACTTCCAGCGCTGGGCGCCGGTGTCGGCATCGAGGGCGAAGACTTTACCGTAGGCGGTGCAGGTGTAGACCGTGTCGCCGATTTGCAGCGGCGTGTTCTGGTCCTCGGCACCGGCGCCAGTACTTTGCGGGATGTCGCCGGTGCGGAAGGTCCAGGCCACTTGCAGCTTGTCGATATTGCCTTTGTTGATCTGGTCCAGCGCGGCAAAGCGGTTGCCAGCGGTGGTATTGCCCCAATGGGCCCAGTCTTTCTGCTCGGTGCCAGGCGCGACCGGTATCACCGCAGGCTCGCTGCTGGCCTTGACCACATGGGTCGGCACAAACATGTAGGCCAGCGTTACGACGACACCAACGCCCAGAATACCGGCCAGGCCGTAAGCGCCACGGCCCGCGGTCGCGCCCGAAGCACGTACCAGCGTCGGATAGATCAGCGCGACAACCAGACCGATCACGGCAAACGTCAGCACTCGCGAGACCAACGGCCAGTATTCCAAACCGGTGTCCCACACTGCCCAGATCGCGGTGAGGATCAACGCCAAGGCATACAGCCACGCACCGTGCGGTTTACGGCGGGCGATCATCAACCCGGACACCAGCATCGCCAGGCCCATCAGCAGGAAATACCAGCTACCGCCGAGCGAGACCAGATAGCCGCCGCCACCGGCCAGGCCGAGCCCGATCAACGCAATCAGGACACCCAGCCCCGACAGCAACCATTTGCCGCCGCCGGCAGCCCCAGAATTATTCATGTCGGAAATTTTCCCCATTTGTGACAAGCGCGGAATAATGTACTACCTAGTTACTTATGGCAATTTGTCGCAGGTAAAAATGTCCTGAACGGTACTGAAGGCCAGATCAAACATCCGCTGCGCGAGCCGTGCTGTAACATGCCAACCCATTGATCTGTGCCGCTGGAGACGCCCCTTGCCTGACACTCGCCCGCCCGTTCTTGACGAAATCGATCGCCAATTGATTGCAGCCCTGCAGATCAATGCCCGCGAAAGCGTGGCCATGCTCGCGCGACAATTGGGCATCGCCCGCACCACCGTGACTTCGCGATTGGCTCGACTTGAAAAGGCCAGGGTAATCACCGGTTACGGCGTGCGTCTGGGCCAACGTGTCGTGGATGGTGGCTTGCAGGCGTACGTCGGGATTACGGTGCAGCCGCGCTCGGGAAAAGAAGTGTTGCGACGTCTCAGCGCGATGGCTCAGGTGCAGCAGTTGTGTGCGGTCAGTGGCGAATTTGATTACGTGGCGTGGTTGCGCACAGACTCACCTGAGCAGCTGGATCAGTTGCTGGATCAGATCGGCAGTGTGGATGGTGTTGAGAAGACTACGACCTCGATCATTCTCAGCAGCAAGATTGACCGCGGCCAACCGGTTTAATCCAATCTGATCAACACACTCGTCAAATTGCAGCATTAACTAGCAAAACGACGACACATTGCGTCTTATTAACGTGTTCTACGCTCTCTAGAATGGCTGCCATCTTTTCCTATACTCAGACGCGCACTCCGCGTCCGGTCGCCAGCAAGGTCAGCCATGAACAAGAACAATCGCCATCCTGCAGACGGTAAAAAACCAGTCACCATTTTCGGCCCGGACTTTCCCTTCGCCTTCGACGACTGGATCGAGCACCCGGCCGGTCTGGGCAGCATCCCTGCGGACAACCATGGCGCTGAGGTCGCGATCGTCGGTGCGGGTATCGCAGGTCTGGTGGCCGCGTACGAATTAATGAAACTGGGCCTAAAACCTGTCGTCTACGAAGCCTCGAAAATGGGCGGCCGTCTGCGCTCCCAGGCATTCAACGGCGCTGAAGGCATCATCGCCGAACTCGGCGGCATGCGCTTCCCGGTGTCGTCCACTGCGTTTTATCACTACGTCGACAAGCTCGGCCTTGAAACCAAACCTTTCCCGAACCCGCTGACCCCTGCCTCGGGCAGCACGGTGATCGACCTCGAAGGCCAGACTCATTACGCACAGAAACTGGCGGATCTTCCTGCACTGTTCCAGGAAGTCGCCGACGCCTGGGCCGACGCGCTGGAGGCCGGTTCGCAGTTCTCTGACATCCAGCAAGCGATCCGCGACCGGGATGTGCCGCGCCTCAAAGAGCTGTGGAACACCCTCGTTCCGCTGTGGGACGACCGCACCTTCTACGACTTCGTTGCCACTTCCAAAGCTTTCGCCAAACTCTCGTTCCATCACCGCGAAGTGTTTGGTCAGGTCGGTTTCGGTACCGGCGGTTGGGACTCGGACTTCCCGAACTCGATGCTGGAAATCTTCCGCGTCGTCATGACCAACTGCGACGATCACCAGCATTTGGTGGTCGGCGGCGTGGAGCAAGTGCCATTGGGGATCTGGCGTCATGTGCCGGAACGTTGCGTGCACTGGCCGGAAGGAACCAGCCTCAGCTCCCTGCACAACGGCGCTCCGCGTACCGGCGTGAAAAAAATTGCCCACGCGGCAGACGGACGCTTTGCCGTCACCGACAACTGGGGCGACACCCGCGAATACGCAGCGGTGCTGACCACCTGCCAGAGCTGGTTGCTGACCACCCAGATCGAATGCGACGAAACCCTGTTCTCGCAAAAGATGTGGATGGCCCTCGACCGCACCCGCTACATGCAATCGTCGAAAACTTTCGTGATGGTCGATCGGCCATTCTGGAAAGACAAGGATCCGGAAACCGGCCGCGACTTGATGAGCATGACCCTCACCGATCGCCTGACCCGCGGCACCTATCTGTTCGACAACGGCGACGACAAGCCGGGCGTGATTTGCCTGTCGTACTCATGGATGAGCGACGCGCTGAAAATGCTCCCGCAGCCTGTGGAAAAACGCGTGAAACTGGCGCTGGATGCGTTGAAGAAGATCTACCCGAAAGTCGACATCGCGGCGCGGATCATTGGCGATCCGATCACCGTGTCCTGGGAAGCCGACCCGCATTTCCTCGGTGCTTTCAAAGGCGCCCTGCCCGGCCATTACCGCTACAACCAGCGCATGTACGCGCACTTCATGCAGGCTGACATGCCCGCCGAGCAACGCGGGATTTTCATCGCCGGCGACGATGTTTCGTGGACGCCTGCGTGGGTCGAAGGCGCGGTGCAGACCTCGCTCAATGCGGTGTGGGGCATCATGAAACACTTCGGCGGTGAAACTCACGCCGAGAACCCGGGTCCAGGAGATGTGTTCAACGAGATCGGTCCGATCGCCTTGCCCGAGTAAGAGGAATCCGAAATGCGCGTAGCCCTTTACCAATGTCCACCGCTGCCCCTGGATGTCGCAGGTAATCTACAACGTCTGCACCAATTGGCGCTGGAGGCCAAGGGCGCGGATTTGCTGGTGCTGCCGGAGATGTTTTTGACCGGCTACAACATCGGCCTCGATGCCGTCAGCGTGCTGGCGGAAGTGCACAACGGTGAGTCGGCGCAGCAGATCGCGCGCATCGCCAAGACGGCCGGGATCGCCATTTTATATGGCTATCCCGAGCGCACCGAAGACGGTCAGATCTACAACGCCGTGCAGTTGATCGACGCCAATGGCGCACGCCTGTGCAACTACCGCAAGACTCACCTGTTCGGCGACCTCGATCACTCGATGTTCAGCGCCGGACCGGATGAGTTTCCGCTGGTTGAACTCAATGGCTGGAAGCTCGGTTTCCTGATCTGCTACGACCTGGAGTTCCCGGAAAACGCCCGACGCCTGGCCCTCGCCGGCGCCGAGCTGATTTTGGTGCCGACGGCGAATATGATTCCTTACGACTTCATTGCCGACGTCACCGTCCGCGCCCGGGCCTTCGAAAACCAGTGCTATGTGGCTTACGCCAACTATTGCGGCAACGAAGGCGAGATCCAGTATTGCGGCCAGAGCAGCATCGCCGCACCGGATGGCAATCGCATCGCCCAGGCGGGCCTCGATGAAGCACTGATTGTCGGCGAGCTGGATCGTCAGTTGATGGTCAATTCCCGCGCCGCCAATCGCTACTTCCTCGATCGCCGCCCCGAGCTTTATGGCGAGCTGAACAAGCGCTGAGCCCTCGTTATCCGCTAGCATTAGCGCTTCTCTGCTCTGGAAGTGCTCATGCCTGCGCTGAATCACCCTCGCCCTCACACTGAAACCCTGGCCAACGGCCTGCGGGTGACGCTGCGTCATGCTCCCGATTTAAAGCGCAGTGCTGCGGCGTTGCGCGTCGCGGCGGGCAGCCATGACGTGTCGCTGGCCTGGCCCGGGCTGGCGCACTTTCTTGAACACCTGCTGTTTCTCGGTACAGAACGCTTTCCCGCAGACCAAGCATTGATGGCCTACGTCCAGAGTCATGGCGGTCAGGTGAATGCGCGGACCAGCGAACGCACCACGGATTACTTTTTCGAGTTACCGCCGCAGTCGTTTACCGGGGGACTGGAGCGTCTGTCGGACATGCTCGCTCATCCGCGTATGAATCCGGACGATCAGCGGCGGGAACGGGAAGTGCTGCACGCAGAATTTGTTGCATGGTCTCGAGATACGACCGCTCAGCAGCAATTCGCGCTGTTCGACGGCCTTTCAGCGGCGCATCCACTGCGGGCGTTTCATGCCGGCAACCGCTACAGCCTGCCGGTGCCGCAACCTGAGTTTCAGCAAGCCTTGCAGAGTTTCTATCAGCGTTTTTATCAGACCGGGCAAATGACCTTGAGCCTGACCGGGCCGCAGAGTCTCGATGAGTTGAGGGCGATGGCTCAGCGCTTTGGCGCTGCTATTCCCATAGGGGAAAAGGTCCCGCAACAAGCGCCTCCATCGCTGATGGACTCTTCGGACAAAAGTTATCAACAGGCTGGAGCGCGTCGACTGGATCTGCTGTTTGCCTTCGAAGCGTTGCCCGATTCATCGCCCGAGGCGCTGGCATTCCTGTGTCATTGGCTGAACGCCGCGAAACCTGGCGGTCTGCTGGCGCAATTGCGCGAGCGCGGGCTGGCTGACAGCCTGAAAGCTGCGCCACTGTATCAATTCGCCGGCCAGGCTTTGTTGCACATCGAGTTCACGTTGCCTGCCGACGCGGCGCCCAACGGGATCCGCGAGCAGCTACTGGATTGGCTTGGATTCTTTGCCTCACAGCAACCCTGGACCGGTTTGCGCGAAGAGTACGCCGCCCTGCTCCAACGCCAACAGCAAGTCAGCGGCGCCCTGCAACTGGCTCGACTGGACAGCGAACAGCGTGAAACAGAGTTATCCGAATCGGGCCTTGCAGCCCTCAAGGAAGTCCTGGAACAAATCGGCGCTGTGGATAACTTCACCACCCAATGGCAACTGCCTACACCTAATCCGTTTTTACGCGCCGAGGCTCCGGCCCCGAGTGCCGGACTGATCCGCGGCCAGACCAGCAAACACCGAGGCTTGCGGACCTTTGCCCAGGATCGCTCACGCGGTCGTCGTGAACGGTCACCCATGCAGTTCAGTCAGGCGTTGCCGGATAACAGTGCCGAAGGTGCCGTTTACCTGCGCTGGCGTCTGGACTCGGCACCTCGCAGCAACCTTCAGGCGAACCTGGAAAACCGCCTTCAGCCGTTGCGTGAAGACGCTTGTCAGGCAGGTGTCGATTTTTCCTTCAGCGCATCGGGCAATGAATGGCTGCTGAAAATGACCGGGCTACAGGAGCCGATGCCGACCGTCCTCGAACATGCGCTGAAAGAACTGACAACACCTGATGCCGGTTTCTCGCAAGAAGAGCCGCCGAGCGCTGCATTGATGCCGATTCGACAGTTGCTTAAAGCGCTGCCCGATCATTGCCTTGAGCGCACCGCTGACTCGGACGACTTGGCTCGACTTTGGTCGAGCGCACGCTGGGATGGTCTGGCGACCGGCCTGTCCGCCCAGACACAAGCGGCGATGGGCCTTGCCTTGAGTCGTGTGCCCGGTACTGCGGACAATCAACTCACGCCGCCCTCGCTGATAAACGCGCAGCATCTCTGGAGCGCTGTCGACACCGGGTCCAGCGAACACGCGTTGTTGCTCTTCTGCCCGACGGCAACCGCAAACATCGCTAACGAAGCCGCCTGGCGCTTGCTGGCTCACGTCTGCCAGACGCCGTTTTACCAACGCCTGCGGGTAGAACTGCAGCTCGGTTATGCGGTGTTCAGCGCCCTGCGGCAGATTCATGGGCAGACCGGATTGTTGTTTGGCGTGCAATCACCCAGCGTTGCCCCTCTGGATCTGCTGGAACACATCGAACATTTCCTGAGCGGATTGGCCGGGATGATCGAAGACATCAATGACGAGACTTTCATCGACCAGCGCCAAGCACTGGCCGATCAATTCGATAGCGCGGCACTGCCCACTGCGCAGGCTGCCGAACTGCTCTGGCAGGGCAAACTGGCCGGCCGCTGGTCGGATTATCTGGAGCTTCTACCTCAGACGATTCTGATGATCGACCGCGAAACGTTACTGGCCGCAGTACAACGACTGAATCAGGCCGAAGGCGGTTGGCGCTGTCTGGCCAGCGGACCGTGCCCTGGCTCGCCTTGGCAAGCGGCAAAGTGATCATTACCGGTGCTGCAATTAGCTTTCTCAAAGATTCCAGGCCAATCGCCGTGTAATTTTGAGTAACATAGCCACCTAACTATCTGAACATCTCCGGCTGGAGGTGGACTATATGTATAGATCTCAACTGTCCCATCACCTGAAGGAGCGCTTCTATGTCCTGGTCCAAACCTGCTTACACCGACCTGCGTATCGGCTTTGAAGTCACCATGTACTTCGCAAGCCGCTAATCTTTTTGTAGCGCAGTGCAACGCCTCGGCTCGCCGAGGCGTTTTTATTTTCAGTTTTCGAATGACGGAGCGGCCATGTTTGTCCAGATTCTAGGTTCCGCCGCCGGCGGTGGTTTCCCCCAGTGGAACTGCAACTGCGTGAACTGCGCCGGTTTTCGCGATGGCAGCCTGAACGCCAAGGCGCGGACCCAGTCGTCCATCGCGATTTCCGATAACGGCGTGGACTGGGTGTTGTGCAACGCATCGCCGGACATCCGCGCCCAACTCCAGAGCTTCGCCCCCATGCAACCGGGCCGCGCCCTGCGCGATACCGGCATCAACGCGATCATCCTGATGGACAGCCAGATCGACCACACCACCGGCCTGCTCAGCCTGCGCGAAGGTTGCCCGCACCATGTCTGGTGCACCGACATGGTCCACGAAGACCTGAGCACCGGTTTCCCACTGTTCACCATGCTGACCCACTGGAACGGCGGGCTGACCTGGAACCAGATCGAGCTCGACCGCAGCTTCACCATTCCGGCCTGCCCGAGTCTGCGCTTCACCCCGCTGCCGCTGCGCAGCGCCGCACCGCCGTACTCGCCGCACCGCTTCGACCCGCACCCCGGCGACAACATCGGCCTGATCGTTGAAGACCTCAACACCGGCGGCAAACTGTTCTACGCCCCGGGCCTGGGCAAGGTTGACGCACCGCTGCTGGAGATCATGGCCGGCAGCGATTGCCTGCTGGTGGACGGCACGATGTGGGATGACGACGAAATGCAGCGCCGTGGCGTCGGCACCCGCACCGGCCGGGAAATGGGTCACCTGGCACAGAACGGCCCCGGCGGCATGCTGGAAGTGCTGGAGCAGCTACCCAAACAGCGCAAAGTGCTTATCCACATCAACAACACCAACCCGATTCTCGATGAGGATTCGCCGGAGCGAGCAGAACTGGCTCGGCGCAATGTTGAAGTGGCTTACGACGGCATGAGTATTGTGCTGTAGGGATTTGCTCCCACAGTTCCCGGAGAACCGAAATGACTGACACAGCAATGTCCCCCGCCGAGTTCGAAGCGGCCCTGCGCGCCAAGGGCGCCTATTACCACATCTATCACCCGTACCACATGGCGATGTATGAAGGCCGGGCAACGCGCGAGCAGATCCAGGGCTGGGTGGCCAACCGTTTCTATTATCAGGTGAACATCCCGCTCAAGGACGCCGCGATCCTCGCCAACTGCCCCGACCGCGAGATCCGTCGTGAGTGGATTCAGCGCCTGCTCGACCATGACGGCGCCCCCGGCGAAGACGGTGGCATCGAAGCTTGGTTGCGTCTGGGCCAGGCCGTCGGCCTCGACCCGGATCAGCTACGTTCGCAGGAATTGGTACTGCCCGGCGTGCGATTTGCCGTCGATGCCTACGTCAACTTCGCCCGCCGTGCCAGTTGGCAGGAAGCCGCCAGCAGCTCGCTGACCGAACTGTTTGCGCCGCAGATCCACCAATCGCGCCTGGACAGCTGGCCGCAGCATTACCCGTGGATCGACCCGGCTGGTTACGAGTATTTCCGCACCCGCCTGGGTCAGGCACGTCGCGACGTGGAACACGGCTTGGCGATCACATTGCAGCACTACACGACGCGGGCCGGCCAGGAGCGCATGCTGGAAATTCTCCAGTTCAAACTGGACATTCTTTGGAGCATGCTCGACGCCATGAGCATGGCCTACGAACTGAAACGCCCGCCGTATCACAGCGTGACCGAGCAACGGGTCTGGCATAAAGGAATCACCTTATGAGTTTTGATCGCAGCAAGACCCCGACCTGGCGTCCCGGCTACCGCTTCCAGTACGAACCGGCGCAGAAAGGTCATGTGCTGCTCTACCCGGAAGGCATGATCAAACTCAACGAAAGCGCCGCGTTGATCGGCGGTTTGATCGACGGCGAGCGTGACGTCGCGGCGATCATCGCCGAACTGGACGCGCAGTTTCCCGGCGTGCCCGAGCTCGGTGACGACATCGAGCAATTCATGGAGGTCGCCCGTGCTCAGCACTGGATCGAACTTGCCTGATTCCGCGTCAGACACGTTACCGCCCAAACCGGAAATCGGCCTGCCGCTGTGGCTGCTGGCCGAGCTGACCTATCGCTGCCCGCTGCAATGCCCCTACTGCTCCAATCCGCTGGACTTCGCCGAGCAAGGCAAAGAGTTGAGTACCGAGCAGTGGATCAAAGTGTTCCGCGAAGCGCGGGAGATGGGCGCGGCGCAGCTGGGCTTCTCCGGCGGTGAACCGCTGGTGCGCCAGGACCTCGCCGAGCTGATTGCCGAGGCGCGCAAGCTGGGTTTCTACACCAACCTGATCACCTCCGGCATCGGCCTGACCGAGCAGAAAATCAGCGACTTCAAGAAGGCCGGCCTGGACCACATTCAGATCAGCTTTCAGGCCAGCGACGAGCAAGTGAACAACTTGCTGGCCGGCTCAAAAAAGGCCTTCGCCCAGAAGCTGGAAATGGCTCGCGCGGTGAAAGCCCACGGTTATCCGATGGTGCTGAACTTCGTGACCCATCGGCACAACATCGACAAGATCGACCGGATCATCGAGCTGTGCATCGCCCTTGAGGCGGACTTTGTGGAACTCGCCACGTGCCAGTTCTACGGTTGGGCGCAGCTCAACCGGGTCGGTCTGTTGCCGACCAAGGAACAACTGGTTCGCGCTGAACGCATCACCAATGAATACCGCGCCAAACTCGAAGCCGAAGGGCATCCGTGCAAGCTGATTTTCGTCACCCCTGACTATTACGAAGAACGCCCGAAAGCCTGCATGAATGGCTGGGGCAGTATTTTTCTGACGGTCACGCCGGACGGAACTGCTCTGCCCTGTCACGGTGCCCGACAGATGCCGGTACAGTTTCCCAACGTGCGCGACCACAGCATGCAGCACATCTGGTACGACTCGTTCGGCTTCAACCGCTTTCGCGGTTACGACTGGATGCCCGAGCCGTGTCGCTCCTGTGACGAGAAAGAAAAAGACTTCGGCGGCTGTCGCTGCCAGGCGTTCATGCTCACGGGTGACGCGAGCAACGCCGACCCGGTGTGCAGCAAATCGGAACATCACGGCGTGATCCTCAAGGCCCGCGAAGAAGCCGAGCACGCGACCCATACCATCGAACAATTGGCCTTTCGCAATGAACGAAATTCACGACTCATCGCTAAAAGCTGAACCCTTCAGCGCTGCCAAGGCTGTTGCGGCCGGCATCGACTTCGCCGAGTTGCAAGTCAGCCAAAATGGCTTGTTCTGGAACGAATACCGCCCCGAGGACGCCGCCTGCCGAATCTGGCATTGGCGTGACGGCCAGGCGCACTGCCTGACGCCTGTGGGCTTTAGCGTGCGCAGTCGGGTGTACGAATATGGCGGTGGAGCGTTCTGTCTGACCGATGACGGGATCGTGTTCGTCAACGAGGCGGACCAACAGCTGTATCGGCAGTCACTGGCCGGCGAGACGCCTGAGTTGCTGAGCTCAGGCGAATGCCGATACGGTGATCTGCAGTTCGCTAACGGGCAGGTCTTGGCGGTTGAAGAAAACCGCGACCGGCATCGTCTGGTGGCTATCGATGTGGCTGACGGTGTACGTCATCCGCTGGCCGAAGGCGCCGATTTCTATGCCGCGCCGACATTAAGTCCCGACGCGCAACGACTGGCGTGGATCGAGTGGAGCCGCCCGGATCAGCCATGGACCGCGACTCGTCTGATGATTGCAGAACGCCAGAGCGATGGCAGTTTTGCTCCACCGCGTTGCGTGGCTGGCGGAGACGCCGAGGAATCGCTGCAACAACCGAGGTTCGATACCCGCGGCCGTCTGTTTTGCCTGACAGATCGGGGCGGCTACTGGCAGCCTTGGGTGGAATCGGCAGACGGTTTGAGTCCGCTGCCGAGTGCCGCCGCTGATCATGGACCAGCGCCGTGGCAGCTGGGTGGCTGCACCTGGTTGCCGCTGAACGAAGGCCGCTATCTGGCGAGCTGGACCGAAGACGGGTTTGGCAGACTGGGTATTTGTGCTGACGCTGGTGAAGATTTCACGGGCGATTACAGCCGCTTCCGGTCTCTCGCACTGGATGAGCAGTTCATTTACTGCATCGCCGCTTCGCCAGTCAGTTCATCGTCAGTCATTGCCATCGACCGCCAGACCCGGCAGGTCAAAACACTGGCTGGCGGTATTGCACCGTTGCCTGCCGAGCAGATCAGCGTTCCGCAAACCCTGCGTTACCCAAGCGGTTCGGGCGAGGCGCACGGTTTCTTCTACCCAGCAATGACCGGTGATGTGAAACCGCCTCTGGTGGTGTTCATCCACGGAGGCCCGACTTCGGCCTGCTACCCCATGCTCGATCCGCGTATCCAGTACTGGGCGCAACGTGGTTTCGCCGTGGCCGACCTCAACTACCGCGGCAGCAGTGGCTATGGCCGGGCTTATCGGCAAGCGCTGCATTTGAGCTGGGGCGAAGTGGATGTGGAAGACGCCTGCGCCGTCGTCGCTCATCTTGCCGAACGCGGACTGATCGACGGCGACAAGGCGTTTATTCGCGGTGGCAGTGCCGGTGGTTACACCACTCTTTGCGCATTGGCGTTCCACAACGTCTTTCGCGCCGGCGCCAGCCTGTATGGCGTCAGTGATCCTGCGGCACTGGGCCGGACGACTCACAAGTTCGAAGGCGATTATCTGGATTGGCTGATTGGTGATCCGGTGCAGGATGCCGAACGCTACGCCGCTCGAACGCCGTTGCTGCACGCGGGCAACATCAGTGTTCCGATGATTTTCTTTCAGGGTGAACTGGACGCAGTGGTGGTGCCGCAACAGACCCGCGACATGGTCACGGCGCTAGAGGACAACGGCATTCTGGTTGAAGCGCATTACTACGCTGACGAACGCCATGGCTTTCGCAAGGCCGGCAATCAGGCCCATGCGCTGGAGCAGGAGTGGTTGTTTTATCGAAGGGTGATGGCGTTGGCGGACTGAGATCGCAACGTTCCATTCGCGGGCAAGGCTTGCCCGCGAAAGCCATCTATCTGACGCCGCGAAACTCAGCGCTTGGCGATGATGTACACCGCATGCACGATCCCGGGGATGTAACCGCACAGCGTCAGCAGAATATTCAGCCAGAACGCCCCGGCGAAACCGACTTGCAGAAACACACCCAGTGGCGGCAACAGAATGGCGATGATGATGCGAATAAAGTCCATGGGGTCAGCTCCTGATTAAAGTTGGCTCGTGTGAGCCATACAGCTAATCGACCTTTGCCGTTTGTCAGGGTTCAGTTCTGTGACTTCCGAGCACCCAACCATCGCGGTGAATTTCGCAGACAAAAAAACGCCCCACGCCAAAAGAGTCAGGCGTGGGGCGATGCGTTATACCGCGAGACGGTTCGGGAATTCGTGTAGGGCGGGTCTGATCAGACGGCAATCCCTTTGCGGCACTGCAGTTGCGCAGTGCGCACGCGGGAGAAGGCGCGGGCCAGGCGCAGGAGCATTTCGTCGATGTTGGCTTTGCTGACGGTCAGGGCCGGGGTAAAGCGCAGGCAATCGGGCTGCGGAGCGTTGAGTAGCAGGCCTTCGTACAACGCCGCCTTGACGACGGCGTCAGCCGATTCGTCGGACAAGGTAAGACCCCAGAACAGTCCTTGCCCGCGCAGCTCACCGTGACCATAGCGATGGGATAAACGCTGCAGACCTTCGCTCAAGTGCTGACCGGTTTCCCTGACATGATCGAGAAACCCCTTGTCCTGCACGCTGTCGAGCACGGCAAGCCCGGCAGCCGTCATCAGCGCATTGCCATGATGAGTACCTGTCACTTCGCCGACCTCGAAACAGCAGGCCTTGCCCCGCGCCAGCAACGCCGCCAATGGCACGCCACCGCCCAGCCCTTTGCCGAGAACAACGATATCTGCCCGCACGCCGTAGGATTGTTCGGCGAGTAAAGTGCCGCAACGACCGATGCCGGTTTGCACTTCGTCGAAGATCAGCAGAATGCCCAGCTCACGGCACAGGCGCTCGACCCCTTTGAGGTAATGCTCGGTGGCCGGTATCACCCCGGCTTCGCTCTGGATCGGTTCGAGCATGATCGCCACGGTCTGGGCGTCGACAGCCGCATGCAAGGCCGGAAGGTCATTGAACGGCACGTGACTGAAGCCCGGAAGTAGCGGCTCGAATCGGTTAGTCAGATTCGAACTGTCCGACGCCGAAATCGTCCCCAGACTACGACCATGGCAACCGTTGCTGGCAACGATAATCCGCGAAGCCCCGCCACGATGCCGTTGGCCCCATTTACGCGCCAGTTTGATCGCCGCTTCACAGGCTTCGCTGCCACTGTTGAGCAGGTACGCCTGATCACTGCCGGTGCTGGAACACAGTCGCTCAGCAAGATTGAGCATGCCGCGGTTATGCAGGCCGAAACCGGGGTTGATCAACGACTGAGCCTGCGTCGCGATGGCGTTGACCAGCACCGAAGGGCTGTGTCCGAGGCTATTGGCCCCGCCACCTTGTGAGAAATCCAGATAAGCGCGGTCATCGCTGTCCCACAACCATGAGCCCTGGCCGCGCACGAATATCTGTTTCGGTCTCTCGACACTGGGCATCAGGCACTCGCTGGAAAGATTGTCGCCTTGGGACGGCAAGAAGGCGCCTACCGCCAGGTCATCAAGACTCGGAGGAGTACGCCGCAGATTAAACAGGTTCATCTGATCAAACCTCGTGTGAGGTTTTTTGCCTTACCTATGTAAACACCCTCGAAGCAAACGGTATTCATCGCGCTCTGTGGCCCTGTAAGCCTTGTGAATGCGGTTAGACTAGGCTCAGGCGAGGCCTTGGGCCATTTCGATTTCCCAGCATTTTCGATAAGCACACCTTATGGATTTCAAGCAACTGCGTTATTTCGTCGCGGTCTACGAAGAAGGTCATGTGGGCCGGGCTGCCGAGCGGCTTTCAATCTCCCAGCCGGCACTGTCCCAGCAGATCCGCCACCTCGAACAAAACCTCGATGTGAGCCTGTTCGAACGCAGCAGCAAACGTCTGCTGCCCACCCTGGCTGCTCATACTTTGTACAACCATGCCCTGCCCTTGCTGGATGGATTGCAGCGGGCACGGGAAGCGTTGGGCAACTTCAAGGGCCAGGCGCTGCGCACGTTGGCCATCGGTGTATTGCAGACCGTCCATACCAGCCTGGTGCCGCAGATGCTCGAACGCGTGCGCAAGGCACAGCCGCATTTAGTGGTGCAGATCTATGAACTGACAGGGCTGGAAATCGAGCGGCGCTTGCTCAACGGCTCTCTGGACATTGGCATCAGCTATCTGCCGCCTCGTCAGCCGGGGTTGCACGGCGTGATGCTGTACGAAGACGAGCTGACCCTGGTCATCCCGGCGGATCACCCGTTGCGGGAATTCAAGAAAGTCTCGATGAGTCAGGCCGCCGAATTGCCAATGTTGTTGCTGGGTGAAGAGTTTCAAGTGCGGCAGATCTGGCAGGCGCAACTGGCCAATCTGGGACGACGTCCGCAGGTACAGGCAGAACTGAACAACATGGCGGGGATTCTCGACAGCCTGCCGCACACGCGACTGGCGACGGTGCTGCCCGGACGCTCGCAACAGGCACACGGCAATAAGGAACTGTTGTGGAAACCATTGAGCGAGCCGAGGGTGCCGCTGAAAGTTGGTTTGGTGTGTCGGGATGTGCAGCGGCAACAGGCTTCGCTGGCCTTATTGCGTACGTTGCTGGAGGAAGTGATGAATGGCTCGGAGGGTCGTTTGAGCAGCCCGGCAACCCTGGATGAAATGAGCTGAGCACTTTTTTGCAGGCAAAAGAAAACCCCGCCGAAGCGGGGCTTTGCAGACTGTTTCCCTGACATCCATTTCACTCCGCCGTCCTGGCAGAATCCTACGTGTCCGTGTTGTTGCTTTGCGCTTCCTGCGCGACGTCCATGTGAAGTAGATTAGCTGTGGATCCAATCTGCATCTATGGGAGAAAAGCAGCACGTCATGTAAGAGATTGCTTACATGACGTTACAGTGTCAGAACTGCCCTGCGTCCAGCAGGAACAAGGACTCGCTGCCGGCCTT
The DNA here is from genome assembly GCF_050435365.1 of Pseudomonas sp. BT76 TE3572. Lineage (NCBI taxonomy): Bacteria > Pseudomonadati > Pseudomonadota > Gammaproteobacteria > Pseudomonadales > Pseudomonadaceae > Pseudomonas > Pseudomonas sp. BT76 TE3572. The sequence continues at coordinate 5,107,964 of NZ_JBNDKE010000001.1, read as the reverse complement.
CACCGACGCGCTCAACGAGTGAATACGCGGCAGCAGACGTGCGAAATAGAAGCGCGCCGTGCCCAACTTGCTCGCATAGAAATCGTCCTGGGCCTCTTTGCCAAAAGCGGCCTTGGCCATCAGTGCCCACATGTACGCATACGACACGTAACCGAATACTTGCAGGTACTCGACCGAGGCAGCGCCGATTTCGTTCGGGTTACTTTTCGCCCGATCCAGCAACCAGGCGGTCAGTTCGTCGAGGGTGGTCACGGCATCGTTCAGCGGTTTGGTGAACTCGGCCAGATCAGCACTGGCAGTCGCGGTGAAATGACGGATCTCGTCGGCAAACAGGTTGTAGAACGCCCCGCCCGTGCCGACGATCTTGCGCCCTACCAGGTCCAGCGCCTGAATGCCGTTGGTGCCTTCGTAGATCTGGGTGATGCGCACGTCGCGCACCAATTGCTCCTGGCCCCACTCACGAATGTAACCGTGGCCGCCGAAAACCTGCTGGCCGTGAATCGTGGTTTCCAGGCCCAGGTCGGTCAGGAACGCCTTGGCCACCGGGGTCAGCAAGGCCACCAAATCTTCTGCGCGTTTGCGGGTCGTGGCGTCTTCGCTGAACTTGGCGGTGTCGAGTTGCATGGCCACGTACGTCGAGAAGGCACGGCCGCCTTCGTTCGAGGCTTTCATGGTCAGCAACATACGACGCACGTCCGGGTGGACGATGATCGGGTCAGCGACCTTGTCCTTGTTCTGCGCGCCAGTCGGCGAACGGCTTTGCAGACGGTCGCGGGCGTATTCGACGGCGTTCTGGTACGAGCGCTCGCCGCTGGCCAGGCCCTGAATACCAACACCCAGACGTTCGTAGTTCATCATGGTGAACATCGCCGCCAGGCCTTTGTTCGGCTCGCCGACCAGATAACCCACGGCCTCATCGAAATTCATCACACAGGTCGCGGACGCCTGGATGCCCATCTTGTGTTCGATCGAACCGCAGGTCGCCGGGTTGCGTGCGCCCAGGCTGCCATCGGCATTGACCATGAACTTGGGCACCAGGAACAACGAAATACCTTTCGGGCCCGCCGGTGCGTCTGGCAGTTTGGCCAGTACCAAATGAATGATGTTCTCGGTCAGGTCGTGCTCACCTCCGGTGATGAAGATCTTGGTGCCACTGACTTTGTAGGAACCGTCGGCCTGAGGCTCGGCCTTGGTGCGGATGATCCCCAGGTCCGTGCCGGCGTGTGGCTCGGTCAGGCACATGGAGCCGGCCCAGACGCCGGCGTACATGTTCGGCAGGTACGCGGCTTTCAGCTCTTCGCTGGCGTGGGCGTTGATCGACAGGCAGGCGCCTGCGGTCAGCATCGGGTACAGGCCGAACGACAGGCTGGCGGAGTTGACCATTTCTTCGACCTGAGCCGAAACAGCCTTGGGCATGCCCATGCCGCCGTAGGTCGGATCGCCGCCGACACCGACCCAACCACCTTCAGCGTAAGTCTGATAAGCCTGTGGGAAACCTGCCGGCGTGGTGACGGCACCGTCCGCCCAATGGCAACCTTCTTCGTCAGCCGCACGACTCAGGGGCGCGATGCTTTTGCTGGTGACCTTGCCGGCCTCTTCAAGAATGGCTTCGACCGTTTCAGCATCGACAGTCTCGGCCAGCGCTGGCAGCTCGGCCCAGAGTTTGGCGACCTCGAAAACTTCATTGAGGACGAAGCGCATATCGCGCAGGGGCGCTTTGTAGTCAGCCATGGCAAACCTCGCAAGATCTAAACAGGTGATTCGTAGGAGTGGTGCTTTCGTTGAGTTTGAGTGTAACCCAACAACTTTTACGACACATAGGGTCAGCTCATGACCGTTTTGTTATTTTTAGTCACTGGAGAGCGAAGCATTAAAGAAGCCCGCAACTAGGCGGGCTCTTTTATGTCGATTTGAAACACTATAGTGCGAATAACTCCGCAGGCAGGTTCATCAGACAATCGCTGCCCGCCTCGATGCCCGCCCGATGAGCCGCCGTGCGAGGCAGCAAACGCTTGAAGTAAAACTCGTTGGTCGCCAGTTTTGCCTGGCAGTAATCGGCATCGCCACTGCCCGAATCGAGCTGTGCCTGAGCGACCAGCGCCATGCGCAACCACAGATAGCCAAGGATGATGTAACCGCTGTACATCAGGTAATCCACCGAAGCCCCGCCGACTTCATCCGGATTTTTCATCGCCGCCATGCCGACCTTGGTGGTCACCTCTCCCCACTGCTGATTCAGGTGGTTGAGCTGCGCCACGTAGCTGGCGAGTTGCGGATGTTCAGCGTTCGTCGCACAGAATTTGTGAACGATTTTGGTAAAGCCGCGCAGCAATTTTCCTTGGCTGCCGAGGACTTTTCTTCCAAGCAAGTCCAGCGCCTGAATGCCGTTGGTGCCTTCGTAGATCGGTGCGATCCGGCAGTCACGAACCAACTGCTCCATGCCCCACTCGCGAATAAATCCGTGCCCACCGAACACCTGCATGCCGTGGTTGGTCACTTCCAGCCCGGTATCGGTCATGAAGGCTTTGCAGATCGGCGTGAGGAACGCCAGCAGGTCTTCGGCATCCTGACGCGCCGTCTCATCCGTACTCAGATGTGCCACGTCCAGCAACTGCGCAGTGAAATAGGTCAGCGCCCGGTTGCCTTCGTTGAAGGCTTTCATCGTCAGCAACATCCTGCGCACGTCAGGATGAACAATGATCGGATCGGCAGGTTTATCCGGTGCTTTCGGACCGGTCAGCGCACGCATCTGCAGACGGTCGTTGGCGTACTTGATCGCCCCCTGAAAACTCGCCTCCCCCAGACACAAACCCTGCATGCCGGTGCCGAGCCGCGCGTGGTTCATCATGGTGAACATGCAGTTCAGGCCCTTGTTCGGCTCACCGATCAAGAAACCCTTGGCCTCATCGAAGTTCAGCACGCAGGTGGCCGAGGCCTTGATGCCCATTTTGTGTTCGATCGAGCCACAGGAAACGCCATTACGTTCGCCCGCCTCACCCTCGTCATTGGGTAGGAATTTAGGAACGATAAACAGCGAAATGCCCTTGGTGCCTGCCGGAGCGTCCGGCAGTTTGGCCAGCACCAGGTGAATGATGTTGTCACTCATGTCGTGCTCGCCGGCAGAGATGAAGATCTTGCTGCCGGAGATCGCGTAGCTGCCGTCGGCCGCAGGCACGGCGCGGGTTTTGATGATGCCCAGGTCGGTGCCGCAATGGGCTTCGGTCAGGCACATGGTGCCGGTCCATTGGCCGGCGGTGAGTTTGCTCAGGTAAGTCTGTTTCTGTTCTTCGGTGCCATGGGCGTGGATTGCCGACATTGCACCGTGAGTCAGGCCGGGGTACATGCCCCAGGAGGTGTTGCTGGAGCCGACCATTTCGCTGATCACCAGCCCCAGTGAACTCGGCAAACCCTGGCCACCGTAAACCGGATCAGCCGCCAGACCGTGCCAGCCGCCTTCAACGTATTGTGCGAAGGCCTGCTTGAAGCCTGTAGGCGTAGTCACCACGCCATTGTCGAAATGGCAGCCTTCTTCGTCGCCGCTGCGGTTTAGCGGTGCGAGAACGTTCTCACAGAATTTTGCACCTTCTTCGAGGATCGCATTGACCATGTCCGGGCTGGCATCGGTGGCGCCCAGCGCGGCGTAGTTGCTGTGAAAATCGAAGACGTGGTCGATCAGAAAGCGCATGTCGCGCAGGGGAGCTTTGTACTCAGGCATGGTCATTTCTCCGGCAGCAGATTCCCCAAACCTACTGCCGCGCCCCCGGCCTCACAATCACAGTCCAGACGCTGAATGCGCCATCATCACTCAATCAGTAGCGGCGTCCATGCGCACCGCGCCACGACGGTTTTGACCGAACGCCACCACACAGTTGCGCCCCGCGCCCTTGGCACTGTAGAGCGCCTCGTCCGCGGACTTGAGCACTTTTTCGGGGGTACGCTGCTCCAGTCGTTCGGCCACGCCGATGCTGACGGTGACCGACACACTTGAGGCGCCCGCGCCCGCGCGACGTTGACGACCTTGCTGGTCATCCTGAGGACGGCTGTCCTGATTGCGCAGTTGAATATTGTAGGTGGCGATGGACTCGCGGATGACTTCCAGGTGCGGCATGCACTCTTCGAGGGTCTTGCCTGCGAACACCAACGCAAATTCTTCTCCGCCGTAGCGATACGCCCTACCGCCTCCGCCGATTTTCGACAGCTTGCTGGCAACCAGTCGTAGTACCTGGTCGCCGACATCGTGACCGTGGGTGTCGTTGAATTTCTTGAAGTGATCGACGTCGCTCATCGCCAGCACGTAATTGCGCCCCAGCCGCTGCATCCGCTCGTTCAAGGCGCGGCGGCCCGGCAGACCGGTAAGCTCGTCGCGGAAGGCCATTTGATAGGCCTCATGGGCGACCGCTGCGGCAATCATCAACATCACCTGACTGCACATGATGTTCAGGGTGAACGGCAGGATGAAGGTTTTCGGCAACATCCAGAACAACCCGAGCAGGCCCACCAATTGGGCAGCATGCAAGGGTCGCGGGTTGCGCCAGTATTGCCAGGCCAGCAATACAAACGAGGCGATGAACACCGGATACGACAACTGGATCAGGCTCATCCACGCGCCATGCAGTGCCGGCCAGCGGATTTCCGACAGCCACATCAATAGCGCCTGCGGGTAACTTTGTTCCAGCCCCAACGCCACGCTACCGAAGGCCAGCAACACAGCGAAACGCGCCACCATGTCCTGGAACAGGTGGGTGCGCTCCTGCCAGGCGGCGAACACACCAAATAGCAGCGGGAGCAACAGGCAGCACAGATGGAACACCACAGCGGCGTCTTCGCGAACCTTGCCATTGTCACGGTAATAGTCGGTCTGGGTGTCGAGCAGGAAGTAGGCGATGTACACCGTGACCATCAGAAACAGTTCACGCTGACGTCGGTAAACCGCGCAGTAAGCACCGCCGAGCAACAACACCAGGGTTGGCAGTACGTTGAACAGGGAGGTGAAAAAGACGTTCAGGTCCTTCACGTACGCAGCCGCCAGCCCCGCGAGCAACAGCAGCAATGACGGCAGGAAATGGCTGAAACGTACAGCGGAAGAACGCGGCAAGGGTAAAGCTCCGACCCGTCATATCAATAGATGGCATTGTGCCCACCTACTGTAACGGCAGAAACGCCGGCTTACTGAGCGATTTGCCAGGTTTTTTTAGCAGGTGCGTGTCTGGCCGCAAAAACAGCGCGGCCAGTCACGGTCGTTCAATCAAAGATCGTTGTAGAACGGCAGCAACGGTCCCTCTTTAACTTTGCGACCTTCTGCACCTACGGGTTTGAGCGTCATTAGCGCATCCATCGCCTGTCGGGTGGTTATCTTCGGATTGACTGGCCGTATCGTCACGGAGTTTTCGTCACCCACCTCGCCTTGTGGAATGACCAGCGATGGATGATCGAATGGCGCCTGCTCCCAGGCGACCCGCGGATCGGTCAACCCGACCTCCATGAACTTGACCAGAGCATCCACTTCATCGGGAGTCAGGTTCAGCGCTGTCATGTCTGGATCGAGGTTCGATGTGTTGTGCTGATTCACACTCGGATGATCGAATCCGCTGGTGTTGTTCGCCTCCGAGCCGCGCCGGTCGCCGCCCCGGTTGTAGAACTCCATGACCTGTTTGAGCGTCGCGCGGCTGCCATTGTGGAAATAAGGCCCGGTCAACGCGATGTTGCGCAGGGTCGGGGTCTTGAATGCACCATCAACCGCATCGTGGAAGCCCACATTGGGCTTGAGCGTCGGGTCGCAGGGTATTCCCGCACTCAGCAGCGCTTCAAAGGTGCACACATCAACGTCCAGCGGATCCGGCACACTTTTGCCTTGCAGTTGGGTGTTGTATTCACGAGTGAACGACAGCGGGTTGCCCCACGCGTCCGATCCGCCGAGTGCCAGGTCCTCTGACGTCGGGCGCACACCGGTGTTGTAGAAGCCGTTGTCGTACAGCGCGATCAGGTTGTCAGCCATCACCATACGTTCGATCCGCTCACGGGGATGGAACAGCAAGCGGCTGGCGGCATTGGTCAGTTCCGCGCCGCCGTGACAACTGATGCACTTGCCTTTGCCAAGGAACAGATTCATCCCCTGGACTTGCTGGGCATTCATTGCCTGTTGATTGCCTTGCAGGTAGGCATCCAGCGGTGCCTGGTCGGAAATCAGGGTGGATTCGTACATCTGAATCGCCAGCCCAAAGAACAGCGAGAAGTTAGCTTCCATCTGGGTATAAGGAGCATCGCCGAGTGAAACCTGCTTTGTGGCGTTCCAAAGTCGAGGATAAAAAGCCGCCTTGATCAATTCCCTGTAGGTGGGCCGGCGGGCATCGGAAACGGGGCCGAGCACCGAATCGGTGGGTGAAATCCTCTGCTGTTTAAGCATCAGCGTATCGAGCATGCGCCGTCCAATGTCTGCGAAGGTGCGACCGCCGCAGGACATTTCAACCGGGCTGCCGGGTGGGCCCACAGCCTGAGAGGCGGCAGACGCATCGTTGAGCGCCAACCGAACCTTGGTCGCCACCCCGCTGCGGTCGCTGGTGACGAAAATCCCGGCGTCAGGGTCGCGATTACCGAACGGCGAGAAGCCGTTGAACACGTTATTGGCCCGACCGTCCCAGAAGTTGCGAACGTTGAACGCGGCATTGATCACTGTCGGAGCGTTGCGTCCCGTGCTGCGCCGCACGTTGATGCCATCCACCTGGAAGATACCGTCCGGTTGCTGCGTGCACTTGTCGAAACGCCGTTGCTTGGGTTTGACGAAGTTGGCGTCGAACACCCCTTGCGAGCCAATCACATCGTCGGTCGAGTAGACAATCGGCGAATTGCGATCCAGCGGATCGGCCAGCACATGGGTAGGGAAGTCGGTTTTCTTGAGCGTGTAGTTCGGCCCGCCCTTGCCTGCGGACAGGGTCGCGTAAGAAGAGACGTCGCCTGGAATATCGGCGGCTACGAACGGCTTGTTGAAGATCGACGCAACGTTTGCATGGGTGCTGGCCTGGCCCGGGTTGATCTGGTTGGTGATCCGGTGATCGACCCCTGCGTGAAAGTGGCAGGACGCACATGCCGTCGAGCCATCGCTACCGATCTCCATGTCCCAGAAAAGCGCCTTGCCCAACATAATCGCTGCCGAACGATTGAGTACATAGTCGGTCATCAGGTCGACTTTGCGCCCGCCCTCTGTTCCCGAGGGGTCAGGCGGTGTCATCCCATGCAGCGACTGCAGGCTGGGCACATCCGGCGCGGGCGTGACAACCTCTGGCGCTGTAGCGGCAAAAGCGCTGTTACAAGCCAGACTGACTGCGATCAGGTTACCCGCGATCACGCAGGTCAAGCGGGGAGTACGAAGGATGCTCAAGGGTTTTACCATGATGACATTCTCGATTCAGTACGGAGTAGCCGGGCTCCGGGATTTTCCTGTTACGAGATGAACTCACGGCCATGAATCGTGCTGCTCGCACGAGCCATTACACCAACTCGAAGTTGGGTACGACGCGGCGAAGCCGAACTGGCAAAGTACTCTCTTGGCTCAGGTTTGATAGAAACGCTTTTTTGTCGCGCCGGCGAGAGCGCTTAACTTCACTCTAGCTGTAACAAAAAATTTCAAAAGCGGAAACGAATATTTTTTTCTGTCAGGTGTTAGTTATTTTGTGTTAATAGCAGCCCCTCTCAAGTGCGACTAACCCCCCTCAACTTTGGTGTACCTCCACCCCCACTTCCGGGTTATATCCCCCAACGGTTATCTAAATACAATCAACAAAACAAATTAATATCAATATTTACAATCACTTATGCATAACAATCATCTATTTAAACCCTGGCAAAGTAATTGCTAACTCAGTAGCAAAGGGCGCCCGCTATTTAATCTCCCGGCACGCCAGATCCACTTACTCAGTACCTACATGATTAACCCCCACTTCACGCGTGTACAAGTTACACTGCGTGAGCTATGTATTTTATTTAACATCAATACAAAAAAGTCTTATGACTAACACCTAAATACATTTCTCTTGCAATGTTATTCCGCCCGGAGTAGGTATAGACAATATTTCTCATTCAGCACTTAGGATCAAACTCAACCAGTGAGTAACTGCACGTCATTTCATACACTCCCAAACTTGGGCATATATCCCCCCCTATGCTGGGGGTATTTATTCAATAGTGTTCTCCGCAATACCATCCTTGGCCGCGCAGCCCGCATTCTTAGTGCGCCGGCGATTGTTTGTATCTAATTGTTTCAAACCGGCACAACAACTGCTTTGTACGCCTCAGGCTCAAGGAAATGTCTCTCGCGTTTGCGTCCGTAACCGGCCGACGCAACGCAGGCGAAAGCATCCGAACGGCAAGTGTCGACCGTACACAGGCACTTACACCGCTGGATCGGGCCAACATTCGACACTCACGGCTTTGCGTTTTTCCTGCGCAGGATTCAGCGCATCAGCAAATCTACGGGCTCGATTGGCCGGCAATTGGTCTTGCAAGATACTGGAGTGCGCCATGACCTTATCTTTGTACGAAAAAAAGCTCGGCATACCGCTGCTGCCTAACAAACGATTCAACGGCATCTTCAGTCGCCAAGCACTGCTCGCCAGTGCCGTCGCTGTCGCACTGACCATTGGGGGTGGCGGATTTGCATTTGCCAAAAACGGAGCTGGTGGTGGCGGTGGTGGCGGGACTGCCAAGCCCCCGGGTGTGCCCTCGCCGTTCACGACACCCACACTGCCCGACCCGGTTTTTACAAACCCGACTGCGATACATGGGTTTGACGTTACAGGCTTTATCCAGAGCATGACGCTGGACTCCACCAATGCGAATTGCCCCAACACCAGCGACCCTGGCCGCTTTGGGGGGACCGTCCAATTAAACGGCGTCACGATTACTGTTCCTTGCAACACCGTTATGCAGATGCCGGCCAACACCCTGACCTGGGCCGACTTCGTCAGAGGTGGAACCCTGGCGCTCGGAAAATCAGCGGCGGCCTACCCCTCGTTCGAGATTCATGTGGTAGGCAATAGTGTCTCCAACAAGCAGATTGCCGGGCTGATCTTTGTCTCCCAGCAATCAACCAACGCGGGGAGCGGTTTCATCTCCCGGATCGACTACACCAACGGCAACCTCGAAGTTGACAGCGGGAATCCGACGCAACCCACGATTATTCAGATCAACGACCCGAACGGACGTTTTGGCCGACCTCAAAGCCCCGACCCACGCTTCTCCGTCGATGATGCCAACCCGACCATCCATGCCGCCACCGGCTACCCGATGTGCGTGCCCCGCACGATTTCCGGAGACGATGCACTCTGCCCACAGAAAAACCGCCCAAAAGTGGTCACCCCGACCACGACCAACAACTGCCGCAATTTCAGTCAGGCAGGCGTCACGCCTCCGACCAGTGGGGAGCTCTCGGGTCCAGCGGTGGGGCAGGTCTATTGCAGCCAGTACGTCATGAAGAGATTCAGCGATGCTAGCCGCACCGCGACGGACCCCGACCCGACGCAACAGGCCCCCTTCGAAGTCGGCGACTTCATCAGTTGGTCCGGCACCCTATTCAAGTCAACAACAACGGGCCTCCCGGATTTCATCTCTGCACACACGATCGAGGCGAATGTCGGGATCTACACTCAGCCTGGTTCGCAGCCCAGCTACCTGTCTATCGGGGAATTTGGCGTCGGCACGGCCGACCCGGCTGCAACGGCCATCAACGGAGTAGCCCAGGAGACGCAGGACCGGATTTTCCTTGAAGCCTCGACCACCGACATCAAGACCCCGGTCGACATCTATCTGATAGATGTCAATCCATCGACAGGTGTGCAAACCAATCGCTGGGTTACACCCTATGAAATGACGGGTGAATGCAACCCTGCGCTGGGCCTTGCGACCAGTTGCCTGGGAGCCTCGGGTGGTATTACCACACAGAACACAGGTCCTCAGCCACAACGCGCCAGATTACGTGCGACCAAAGCGCCCGCTGGGCTTCTTAGCCAGCCGACACGCACCTTGCGCGTCGTTGCGCGGTCACTTTGCGTTCCACAGCAGAGCTTGTCCCAGACCGCCGTGGACAGTTGCCTCCAAAATGCGGGCAGGCTGACCGTCGCCAATGGACTGATTGCCGGCCAGTATGTGGCACCGGTGTTTGAGTTCATCTTTCCGGAAGGCGTCAAGCCTGGCGATCCTGTGGTGCCTAACGACTTCTGGCATCTGCCGTTCATACGTAATGGCGAAGGCGTGAGCACCCCGACTGGCGTCGGCCCCCTGGATCCGACGCCATGGTGATCAAGGCCTGATCTCAGCGCAAAAAAAACCGCCGCTCCGGGAGGAAGCGGCGGTTTTTTTGAAGCACTGCGTTAAGGCTTAGTAGCCCAGCGCGAAGTCTTCTTCTTTCATCTCCATCAGGTTGTTAGCACCCGACAGCATGGTGACAACGTGAGTGCGGGTACGCGGCAGGATGCGCTGGAAGTAGAAGCGCGCAGTCTGCAGCTTGGCGGTGTAGAACGCCGTTTCGGTGGTGCCGGCAGCCAGTTTCTCGGCAGCCAGACGCGCCATGTCAGCCCAGAAGTATGCCAGGCAGGCGTAACCGGAGTACATCAGGTAATCCACCGATGCCGCGCCGACTTCTTCGCGGTCTTTCATGGCAGCCATACCGACCTTCATGGTCAGCTCGCCCCACTCTTTGTTCAGCGCAGCCAATGGCTCAACGAACTCTTTGACCGCTTCGTTACCTTCGTTGGTCTGGCAGAACTTGTGGACGATCTTGGTGAAGCCTTTCAGGGCCTCGCCTTGAGTCATCAGCACTTTCCGGCCCAGCAAATCGAGTGCCTGGATACCGGTGGTGCCTTCGTACAGCATCGAAATGCGGCTGTCGCGAACGTTCTGCTCCATGCCCCACTCAGCGATGAAGCCGTGGCCGCCGTAGATTTGCACGCCGTGGTTGGCGGATTCGAAGCCGACTTCAGTCATGAAGGCTTTGGCGATTGGCGTCATGAACGCCAGCAGTGCGTCGGCTTTCTTCTTCTCTTCTTCGTCCACGCCGTACTTGACGATGTCGACTTGCTTGGCAGTGAAGTAAACCATCGCACGGTTGCCTTCGGCGAAGGCCTTCATGGTCAACAGCATGCGACGTACATCAGGGTGAACGATGATCGGGTCAGCGGCTTTTTCCGGCGCTTTCGGGCCAGTCAGCGAGCGCATTTGCAGACGGTCACGAGCGTATTTCAGACCGCCCTGGAAGCCGATCTCGGCGTGAGCCAGACCTTGCAACGCGGTGCCCAGACGAGCGGTGTTCATGAAGGTGAACATGCAGTTCAGGCCTTTGTTCGCCGGGCCGATCAGGTAACCGGTGGCCGCGTCGAAGTTCATCACGCAGGTCGCGTTACCGTGGATGCCCATCTTGTGTTCCAGGGAACCACAAGTCACAGCGTTGCGTGCGCCGACCGAACCGTCTTCGTTCGGCATGAACTTGGGCACGATGAACAGCGAGATGCCTTTGGTGCCAGCCGGTGCATCCGGTAGGCGTGCCAGCACGATGTGGACGATGTTGTCGGCCATGTCGTGTTCGCCGGCCGAGATGAAGATCTTGGTGCCGGAGACTTTGTAGGAACCGTCGGCCTGAGGTTCAGCCTTGGTGCGCAGCATGCCCAGGTCGGTGCCGCAGTGCGGTTCGGTCAGGCACATGGTGCCGGTCCATTCGCCGGAAACCAGCTTGGTCAGGTAAGCCTCTTGTTGCTCAGGCGTGCCGTGCTCGGAAATGGTGTTCATCGCGCCATGGGACAGGCCTGGGTACATGCCCCACGACCAGTTGGCTTCGCCAACCATTTCGCTGACAGCCAGACCCAGAGACTCTGGCAGGCCTTGGCCGCCGTGCTCTACGTCGTGGGCCAGGCTTGGCCAGCCGCCTTCGACGAATTGTTTGTAGGCTTCTTTGAAGCCCGTCGGGGTTTTAACGCCGGACTCGCTCCAGGTGCAGCCTTCGGTGTCACCCACGCGGTTCAGCGGAGCCAGCACCTGCTCACAAAACTTGGCGCCTTCTTCGAGAATGGCGTCAACCATGTCTGGAGTTGCGTCTGCACAAGCCGGAAGGCTCTGATAGTGCGCTTCGTAGCCGAGCAGTTCGTCACGAACGAAGCGAATATCACGCAAGGGGGCCTTGTAGTCAGGCATAGCGATAAACCTCTGCTGATGTAACCGGGAATGAACGACCGTGTTGATTTGTTGTGACGGTCAAACAGTTGTTTGAAACATACGTTTACGCCCAAATCTTGTCAAGCGCCGATCTTTTGCCGTTCGTCATCACATGAGGCAAATACCACACCCACAGCAACGCAGCACCGCCGCCTGAGCAATACGCGGTGGAGGAAAGATTAGTTGAGGGAGAAGGATTTACGCAGAAAAACGCCGCGAATAGTCGCGGCGTTGAGGGAGCGGGTTCAGCGAGGGTTCAAGCGTAGGTATCAATCAGCGTACCGAGCATTTCGTCGGATGCCTTGGCGACTTTGACGCCCAGTTCCACCTGAAATTTGCCTTGGGACATTTCGACCATATTGCTGGCCAGGTCCGACTGCTGACTGCGATCTACCGAGCGCAGACGATCAACCTGAGCCTCGGAAGACTGGCTCGTCACCGAACGCTCGATCGTCGTGCTGGCGATCTGGCCAGAGGCCTGATCGACACGGTTCTGCCCTGTCTGAATAGTGCTCAGACCGGCATAAAAAGCGGTGTTTCCTGAGATTTCCATGGGAGAACTCGTCCTACAAAGGATCAACAGCGGCCATTGAAACAGACCCACTGACAAAAGACCCGACAAAAACACTAATAGCACAGTGCCTTGTCATAGTTAAAACCCCTGCCAGAAAACTCAGTCCAGTAAGTCCAGTTGCAGATGCTCCGCCACCGCTTCAGCCGTCACCACCTTGAGTTTCGGCACTCGCCCCAGGCACGGAGCCGGGATCCGCTCAGCAAGTGTTGCAAGGTTTTCTTCCAGTCGCGCAGTCTTCGGATCGATGATATTGGCCACCCACCCCGCCAACTGCAAACCGTCCTGAGCAATCGCCTCAGCTGTCAGCAGCGCATGGTTGATGCAACCCAGGCGCACACCCACCACCAGGATCACCGGCAGATCCAGCGCCATCGCAAGGTCCGACAGATTGTCCTGATCCGCCAAAGGCACTCGCCAGCCTCCAGCACCTTCGATCAAGGTGAAGTCTGCTTGCATATCGAGAATGTCCTGCATGGGCGTCAACAGTGATTGCACCGTCAATGCCACGCCGGCCTCCCGCGCTGCCAGATGCGGTGCGATCGGTAGTTCGAATGCCACGGGGTTGACCTGCGCGTAAGTCAAAGGCAACGAGCACTGCGCCAACAGCGCCAATGCATCAGCGTTGCGCAAGCCCTTGGGCGTCACATCGCAACCGGAGGCGACCGGTTTGCCTGCCGCCGTGCTCAAACCGGCTGACCGCGCAGCGTGCAACAAACCCGCTGCAATAGTGGTCTTGCCGACATCGGTGTCAGTGCCAGTGATGAAATAGGCTGCGCTCATAAAGGTTTCTCCAAAACGGCGTAGACCACTTGATAAGTCGCCGGCAATCCTTCGGCCTGACGAAACTGCTCATAAGCCTCGATCAGTCCGAGGATCCGCGCCCTGCCGGTCAAACCACCCGGCCGACCGGGGTTCAGGTTGTGTGCACCCAGCGCCTTCAGCTCATGGGTCAGGCTGCGCACATCCGGGTAGTGCAACACGTGCGGTCGGGTTTCCAGACTCGCGACGCTCAACCCACTGTTCGCGCAAAGCTGTTGATAAACCCCGAACTCGCGGAAGCGGTTGACGTGCACCATGCCATCCACCTGACGCCAGCTGTCACGTAACTCGAACAATGTGCCCACGCACAGACTAGCAAACGCGAAAATTCCGCCAGGTTTTAATACACGATTGGCTTCACTGAGCACCGAAGCGAAGTCCGCGCACCACTGCACCGCCAGGCTGGAGAAGATCAGATCGCAGGTCGAATCCTGCAACGGCAACCGCTCGGCATCGCCGGCGATGAAATGCGTTGCACCGCCCAATGGCCGGGCGTGATTGAGCATGCCTTCGGCGATGTCCAGTGCCAGTCCGTGACTGGCAGGAAATCGCTCGCCCAATGCACGACTGAAATGCCCGGTGCCGCAGCCCAGATCCAGCCACACACCCGGCACGAAGTCCTCAGGCAAACGACTCGACAATTCACTGCCAACGTCGCGCTGAAATTCGGCCACGCTGTCGTAGCTTGCCGCCGCACGGGAAAAAGATGCCGCCACCTGGCGTTTGTCGGGCAAACCGCCGGGCAGGTTGGGAAGGGATAAATCAGTCATCACCGGACTCATGCAAAAAGACCTGAATCGCCCCCGCCACACCGTGAGGGTCTTCCAGAAGAAACGCGTGACTGGCCTGCTCGATCAGACCGATTTCAACATCCGGCAGCAACGTCAGCAGGTCGCTCGCCGCTTCGGCTGGAACCAGTCCATCGAGGCCGGCGAACAAGTGCAGTTGCGGGCCACGAAACACCTGCAAAGCCTGGCGGGTATCCAGTTGTGCGAGCAACTCCAGGCCGCTCATCAGCACCTCTGCCGAAGTGTGTGGCGCGCCACCGAGCAACAGCCGAGACAGCCCGCGCGGGTCTTCGGCACCCTGAGCGCAGAGCAGCGAGAAACGTTTCAACGTCATGCGTGGATCAGCCTTGCAGCCGGCCAGAAACGCATCGAAAGTTTCGGCAGGCATCGCGCTTGGCCATTGCTCATGGGCGACAAAAGAAGGATTGCTCGCCAGTGTCAGCAAGCCGCAGCAGCGATCGCCACGCCGGGCCGCCAACTCTGAAGCGAGCATGCCGCCGAGCGACCAGCCACCGAGCCAGGCATCCTGAGGTAACGTCGAATCCAACTCATCGAGCCACTCATCAAGATCGCTCGATTCCAGTTCCGGCAACGGCTCGATCTCGACCCGCAAGTGTTCGTCCAGCCCTTGTAACGCTGCCGCCAAAGGCTCCAGAGGAGAAATACCGAGGCCCCAGCCGGGCAGCAGAATCAGACGATCACGCATGGCTTGGCTCCGGTCCCAGTTGTTGAAAACAATCGGCCAGTCCATTTAACAATAGCTGCACCTGCGCCTCGCTGTGCGCGGCGGTCAGGGTCACCCGCAGTCGGGCGCTGCCGGCGGGCACGGTCGGTGGACGGATCGCTGTGACCATCAGACCGCGTTCGCGCAGCATCTGCGACAGTCGAACCGCACGCCCGGCATCGCCGATCATGATCGGCTGGATCGGCGTGAAGCTGTCCATCAGCTCCAGGCCGATTTGTTCGGCGCCATGGCGGAATTGGGCAATGAGCGTCTTCAGATGCTCACGACGCCAGTGTTCAGTGCGCAGCAATTCGAGGCTTTTCAGCGTTGCGCAGGCCAGCGCCGGCGGCTGGCTGGTGGTGTAAATGTAGGGACGGGCGAACTGGATCAGGCTCTCGATCAACTCTTCGCTGCCGGCAACAAAAGCCCCGGCCGTACCGAATGCCTTGCCGAGCGTGCCGACCAAAACCGGCACATCTTCCTGACTCAGACCGAAATGCTCGACGATCCCGCCGCCATTGGCGCCCAGCGGGCCAAAGCCGTGAGCATCATCGACCATCAACCATGCACCTTGGGCTTTCGCCGCCCGAGCCAACGCTGGCAGGTCGGCGATGTCGCCGTCCATGCTGAACACACCGTCGGTGACCACCAGGGTATTGCCGGTCGCCTTCTCAAGACGCTTGGCCAGACTCGCCGCGTCGTTGTGCAGATAGCGATTGAAACGCGCTCCGGACAACAGACCCGCATCCAGCAGGGACGCGTGATTGAGCCGGTCTTCCAGCACCGTATCGCCCTGCCCGACCAGCGCGGTGACTGCGCCGAGGTTAGCCATGTAACCGGTGGTGAACAACAGCGCGCGCGGGCGACCGGTGAAATCGGCCAAGGCCTCTTCCAGCGCGTGATGCGGGCTGCTGTGACCTATCACCAAATGCGACGCCCCGCCGCCGACGCCCCAACGGGTCGCACCGGCACGCCAGGCTTCGATCACTTGCGGGTGATTGGCCAGGCCCAGGTAGTCGTTGTTACAGAACGCCAGCAACGGCTGGCCATCGACCACTACTTCCGGGCCTTGGGGGCTTTCGAGCAATGGGCGTTGGCGGTAGAGATTTTCGGCACGACGGGCAGCAAGGCGCGCGCTGAGATCAAAAGACATGCAGGCCTCGAAGGTCAACTCACATAAATCAATGTGAATGCGATCCCTGTGGGAGTGAGCCTGCTCGCGATTGCGGCGGCACATTCAACAAAAATGCTGACTGTTAGATCGCTATCGCGAGCAGGCTCACTCCTACAGGGTTTTGCATTCCTTCATAAGGATCAGTGGAGCGTTAAACAGCCGCGTTATAGAACTGCTCGCTGCTCTTCTGCTCAACCAGCGCTTGTTCGATCGCGGCCTGATGGACTTCGTCAGCGTGCTCTTCACGCGCTTCCGGCAGGATGCCCAGACGCGAGAACAGTTGCATGTCCTTGTCGGCCTGCGGGTTGGCGGTGGTCAGCAGTTTTTCGCCGTAGAAAATCGAGTTCGCGCCGGCGAAGAACGCCAGGGCTTGCATCTGCTCGTTCATCGCTTCGCGGCCGGCGGACAGGCGCACGTGGGATTGCGGCATCAGGATACGTGCGACAGCGAGCATGCGGATGAAGTCGAACGGGTCGATATCGTCAGCATTTTCCAGCGGCGTACCGGCGACTTTCACCAACATGTTGATTGGCACCGACTCCGGGTGCTCCGGCAGGTTGGCCAGCTGGATCAGCAGATTGGCGCGGTCATCGAGCGATTCGCCCATGCCGAGGATGCCGCCGGAGCAGATCTTCATCCCCGATTCACGCACGTAGGCCAGGGTTTGCAGGCGCTCGCTGTAAGTACGGGTGGTGATAATGCTGCCGTAGAACTCAGGCGAGGTATCGAGGTTGTGGTTGTAGTAGTCGAGGCCGGCGTCAGCCAGAGCGACGGTCTGGTCCTGATCCAGGCGACCGAGGGTCATGCAGGTTTCCAGGCCCATGGCTTTCACGCCTTTGACCATTTCCAGCACGTAAGGCATGTCTTTGGCCGACGGATGTTTCCACGCCGCGCCCATGCAGAAACGGGTCGAACCGATGGCCTTGGCGCGAGCGGCCTCTTCGAGGACCTTCTGCACTTCCATCAGCTTTTCTTTTTCCAGGCCGGTGTTGTAGTGACCGGACTGCGGACAATATTTGCAATCTTCCGGGCAGGCTCCGGTTTTGATCGACAGCAGCGTCGACACCTGGACCCGATTGGCGTCGAAATGCGCGCGGTGCACCGTCTGCGCCTGGAACAACAGGTCATTGAATGGCTGAACGAAGAGTGCTTTGACTTCGGCCAAAGACCAGTCATGACGCAGGGTTGCAGTGGTGCTGGCGCTCATGGGTGCTTCCTTTGTTTTATGCTTGGCAAGCGGCTGGGGAATGGAATACCCACAGACGCGACACGGATGTTCGGCATATTTAAGGAAGACTCATGCGCTGTCAACCACGATACGAAGGACCGGTTTACATCTGGTTAAAAAACGAACAACACTGTTTGCTCTGTTCAGAACCTGCCGATGAATGCACACCCATCTGCATGGCCTGTGAAACGGAGCTGCCCTGGCTGGGCGATCAATGCCAAACCTGCGCTCTGCCATTGCCCACTGCTGGCCTGACCTGCGGCCAATGCCTGAAACAACCGCCAGCCTTTGAACGGGTCGCCACGCCCTGGACTTACAGCTTTCCGGTGGACACGTTGATCACACGCTTCAAACACTCTGCGAAGTGGCCGTTGGGTCGCCTGCTCGCCGAACTTCTCGCGCAGTTCCTGCAACATCGCTTCGATGAAGACCTGAATCGACCCGACGCGCTCATCCCGGTTCCGCTGGCCTCCAAACGACTGCGCAAACGGGGTTTCAACCAGGCCGCGATGCTCGCTCGCTGGCTCAGCACCAGACTCGACATTCCGTGCGATGAAACGCTGCTGCTGAGGGTTCAGGACACCAGCGCCCAACAGGACCTGAATGCCGAGGCCCGCAAAAAGAACCTGCGCAACGCCTTCGCTCTGACGCCCGATGCGTGCATCAAGGGCCGTCATTTAGCATTGGTAGACGATGTGTTGACCACCGGCGCCACGGCGCAAGCCTTGGCTCGCCTGTTGATGGACGCCGGTGCCGCGCGGGTGGACGTCTATTGTCTGGCCCGCACACCCAAACCCGGCGATGCGCCCTGACTTGACTCCCGGGGCCCAAGCCGCCAACGTCCTTCCCATCGCCACAGCCCAAAGCGTCTTGCCATGTCCTTGCCTACGTTGTTGTCCCAGCACATTGTCCGTCGTCCGCAGCGCATCGCGTTGCTGCAACACATCGCCGAACAGGGCTCGATCACCCGCGCCGCGAAAAGCGCGGGGCTGAGCTACAAAGCGGCCTGGGACGCTATCGACGAGCTGAACAACCTCGCGCAAAAACCGTTGGTGGAGCGCAGTGTCGGCGGCAAGGGCGGCGGTGGCGCCAAACTCTCCAGCGAAGGCGAGCGCGTATTGCGCCTGTATCAAAAGCTGCAAGCCTTGCAGGCTCAGGTGCTGGAAGCCGCCGAAGATGCCAGCGATCTCGACCTGCTCGGCCGACTGATGCTCAGAACCAGCGCGCGCAATCAACTGCATGGCAAGGTCGTGGCGATTGATACCCAAGGGCACAACGACCGGATTCGCCTTGAACTGGCCGAAGGCTTGAGCATCGATGCGCAGATCACTCACGACAGCACCCTGCGTCTAGACCTGGAAACCGGCACCGAAGTGGTCGCACTGATCAAGGCCGGCTGGCTGGAGTTGCTGGGCATCGATCAAGGAGCAACACCCGGCAATAATTGCCTGAAGGGCATCATCGAAGAAATTCTCGACGCCGAGGACGGCCCCAGCGAAGTCCGCATTAGCCTGCCCAATGGCCAGACACTCTGCGCGCTGGCCGAACCGCTGCACTTGAGAACCCTCGGTCTGGCTGCCGATAAACCGGTGCTGGTGCAGTTCGCGCCATCCAACGTGTTGCTCGGTACACCGCTTTGAAACACAAGTGTCATTAACGCTCATTAAGGTGACTGCAAAAACCCGCAGGGAGCCTGATGTGAGCCTATTAGAAGACAACCAATCCACCGACCTCGAGAACATGGTCGGCCTCAGCCGTCGAGGTTTCATCAGCGCCGGTGCCCTATGCGGTGCAGCAATGTTCCTGGGCGGCAACCTGCTGAGCCGCAGCGTGCTCGCCGCCAGCGTCAGCGCCGGTTCCAGCAAACTGTTGGGTTTTGACAGTATTCCCGCCGCCACCAGCGACGCCATCACCCTGCCGCCAGGTTACAAATCTTCGGTATTGATCAGTTGGGGCCAACCCCTGCAGAAGAACGGCCCGGCATTCGACCCGAGCGGCAACGGCACGGCCGAACATCAGGAAGTCCAGTTCGGCGACAACAATGACGGCATGAGCCTGTTTGAATTCCCCGGTGACAAAAACCGGGCGCTGATGGCGATCAACAACGAGTACACCAACTATCGCTACCTCTATCCCCACGGCGGCATGCCGCAGTCGGCCGAAGAGGTACGCAAGGCACTGGCCTGCGAAGGCGTGTCGGTGATTGAAGTACAGCGCAAAAACGACCAGTGGCATTTCGTCCAGGGCTCGCGCTACAACCGGCGCATTCACGGCAACGCGCCGATCAATTTGAGCGGCCCTGCCGCCGGCCACGCCTTGGTGAAAACCAGCGCCGACCCGCACGGCAAAAATGTTCTCGGCACCTTCCAGAACTGCGCCAACGGCAAGACGCCGTGGGGCACGTACCTGACCTGCGAAGAAAACTTCACTGACTGCTTCGGCAGCAGCAATGCCGAGCAAAAATTCGACGCCGCACAGAAACGCTACGGCGCGGTGGCGACCAGCAAAGAGATCAACTGGCACCCACACGACGAGCGTTTCGACCTGGCGAAAAACCCCAACGAACTCAACCGTCACGGCTGGGTCGTGGAAATCGACCCGTTCGACCCGCAGTCGACGCCAGTCAAACGCACTGCGCTGGGCCGTTTCAAACATGAAAATGCCGCCCTGGCCGAAACCAGTGACGGTCACGCCGTGGTGTACATGGGCGACGATGAGCGCGGTGAGTTCATCTACAAATTCGTCAGCCGCGACAAGATCAACCACAAAAACCCCAAGGCCAACCGCGACCTGCTGGACCACGGCACCTTGTACGTGGCGCGCTTCGACGCGGGCGATGGCAATGCCGATCACCCGAAAGGCCAGGGCGAGTGGATCGAACTGACCCACGGCAAAAACGGCATCGACGCCAGCAGCGGTTTTGCCGATCAGGCCGAAGTGCTGATTCACGCGCGCCTCGCGGCCAGCGTAGTGAAGGCCACGCGCATGGACCGCCCGGAATGGATCGTCGTCAGCCCCAAGGATGGCCAGGTCTATTGCACGCTGACCAACAACGCCAAGCGTGGCGAGGATGGTCAGCCGGTGGGCGGGCCGAACCCGCGCGAGAAGAACGTCTACGGGCAGATTTTGCGCTGGCGCACTGACCGTGACGATCACGGTTCGAAAAGCTTTTCCTGGGATCTGTTTGTGGTCGCCGGCAACCCGGGTGTTCACACCGGCACGCCGAAGGGCGGTTCGTCGAACATCACCCCGCAGAACATGTTCAACAGCCCGGACGGCTTGGGTTTCGACAAGGCTGGGCGGTTGTGGATTCTCACCGATGGCGATTCGAGCAATGCCGGTGATTTCGCGGGCATGGGCAACAACCAGATGCTCTGCGCTGATCCGGTGACCGGGGAGATTCGTCGCTTCATGGTCGGGCCGGTGGGCTGCGAGGTGACAGGGATCAGCTTCTCGCCAGATCAGAAAACACTGTTTGTCGGGATTCAGCATCCGGGGGAAAACGGCGGGTCGACGTTCCCTGAGCATCTGCCGAATGGCAAGCCGCGGTCTTCGGTGATGGCGATTACCCGTGAAGATGGCGGGGTGGTCGGCGCCTGATAAGGCCCTATCGCGAGCAGGCTCACTCCCACAGTAGATCGTCTGGGTGACACAGATAGTGTGCACACTCAAGATCTCTGTAGGAGTGAGCCTGCTCGCGATGGCGTCAGCCGAAACGACACACAACAAAAGCCCAAACACTAAAGAAGCCCCGTCTGCGCTACCATGCTTGGCCGGACGCGGCAGCCTGCTGCGCGCAGGAGTCAGCATGGCCCACCCGTTTGCAACCCTCACCCCAGACCTCGTGCTCGATGCCGTCGAAAGCATCGGCTTTCTCAGCGACGCGCGCATTCTGGCGCTCAACAGCTACGAGAACCGTGTCTATCAGGTCGGTATCGAAGACTCCGAGCCGCTGATCGCCAAGTTCTACCGTCCGCAGCGCTGGACCAACGAAGCCATTCTCGAAGAGCACCAATTCACCTTCGAACTCGCCGAATGCGACGTACCGGTGGTCGCACCGATGATTCACAACGGTGCCAGCCTGCACGAACACAACGGTTTCCGTTTCACCCTGTTCCCCCGCCGTGGTGGCCGTGCGCCGGAGCCCGGTAATCTCGATCAGCTGTATCGCCTGGGGCAACTGCTCGGTCGTCTGCACGCCGTCGGCACTACTAAACCGTTCGAACACCGCGAAGCGCTGGGCGTGAAAAACTTCGGTCATGACTCGCTGACGACATTGCTCGAAGGTAATTTCGTACCTAAAAGCCTGCTGCCGGCCTACGAGTCCGTGGCTCGCGACCTGCTCAAACGAGTGGAAGAGGTCTACAACGCTACGCCGCACAAGAACATCCGCATGCACGGCGACTGCCACCCCGGCAACATGATGTGCCGCGACGATATGTTCCACATCGTCGACCTCGACGACTGCCGCATGGGCCCGGCGGTGCAGGACATCTGGATGATGCTGGCGGGTGATCGTCAGGAATGTCTCGGTCAGTTGTCGGAATTGATGGACGGCTACAGTGAGTTCCACGACTTCGATCCGCGGGAACTGGCGTTGATCGAACCGCTGCGCGCCTTGCGCCTGATGCACTACAGCGCCTGGCTCGCCCGCCGCTGGGACGACCCGGCGTTCCCGCACAGTTTTCCGTGGTTCGGCAGTGAACGGTATTGGGGCGATCAAGTGTTGGCGTTGCGCGAACAATTGGCTGCGCTCAACGAAGAGCCATTGAAGCTTTTTTAATTTAAAGATCAAAAGATCGCAGCCTTCGGCAGCTCCTACACGGTGTACGCAATCACTCTGTAGGAGCTGCCGAAGGCTGCGATCTTTTGCTTTCAGAAGCGACACATCTATACAACCGCCCTACAATCCCCTCTTTGTTAGCTGCCTAAGCAAGGATTCTGCATGCAAGCCGCCAACCCGCGTCGCGGGTACATCCTGGGTCTGAGTGCCTACATCATCTGGGGACTTTTCCCGCTTTACTTCAAAGCCATCGCCAGCGTGCCCGCCGTGGAGATCATCATCCACCGAGTGCTCTGGTCCGCGCTGTTCGGCACCTTGCTGCTGATGGTGTGGAAACATCCGGGCTGGTGGCGCGAGTTGCGTGATAACCCGAAACGCCTGGCGGTCCTTGCCCTGAGCGGCACGCTGATCGCGGCCAACTGGCTGACCTACGTCTGGTCGGTGAACAACGGGCGCATGCTCGAAGCCAGTCTCGGTTACTACATCAACCCACTGGTGAACGTGCTGTTGGGCATGCTGATCCTTGGCGAACGGCTGCGGCGCATGCAATGGCTGGCGGTTGGCCTGGCGGCGGTCGGCGTCGCGCAGCAGGTCTGGCAAGTTGGCAGCCTGCCGTGGGTGTCCCTGGTGCTGGCATTGACCTTCGGTTTCTACGGACTGATCCGCAAGCAGGCACCGGTCAAGGCGTTGCCGGGACTGGTGGTCGAAACCTGGATGCTGGTGCCGATTGCTATTGCCTGGCTGCTTTTCAATCAGACGGCCACAAGCGCTCAGCCCGAGTTCTGGACCACGTCCGAAGCCTGGTGGCTGGTGGCCGCTGGTCCGGTGACGCTGGTGCCGCTGGTGTGTTTCAACGCCGCAGCACGGCATTTGCCCTACACAACGTTGGGCTTTCTCCAGTACCTGGCACCAACGCTGGTGCTGTTGCAGGCCGTTCTGCTGTTTGGTGAGCATTTGTCGTCGAGCACACTGGTAGCGTTCATCTTTATCTGGGCGGGTCTGGCGGTTTACAGCGTCGACGCGTGGATAAGTCTGCGCCGCCGCAGCTGATCAAAAAACGCACAAACCTCTGCAAGCCACGGTTACCGTGGCCTGCATCGATCCTTCCCAAGGTTATCCACAACGTGATCCCCGGCGTTTGTGCGCAAGTCCCTGAAACTGCTGGTTTTTTGATCAAATCCTGAAGAACCCCGGTCGACGTGGCCTGGCGGGCTGTCTCTACAGGTTATCCACAGGCAGGTGCACGTATAACTTGGATAACCTTTTCAGGGTTCACTGCGCAGCACCAATTCGACCATCAAATCATCCGCCAAGGTTTCCAGGCGCGATTGCAGCACGTCCAGGGACAACGTCAGCGGCACGGCCAGAATCGCTTCAGCGTGAAACAAAGGCTCGCTGCTCATCGGCGCCGGACGTACTTCGGTGACCAGACGCTCCAGGTTCACCCCCTGTTCACTCAACAGACGCGTGATGTCACGTACGATCCCCGGACGATCATTGCCCACCAATTCCATGGCAATCGGTTTCCAGGTGCAGGATTGCTCGATGCCGCTTTCGGCAATCAGCACGCGAATGCCATGGGCGGACAATGCCTGTAGGGCATCCACCAATTCATCGTAGGCCTCGGCCGGCACACCCACACGCAGAATCCCGGCGAACTGCCCGGCCATGCGCGACATGCGGCTCTCCAGCCAATTGCCACCGTGCTCGGCGATGCATTGGGCAATGCGCTCGACCTGCCCTGGCTTGTCCGGAGCGAATACAGTGAGTACGAGGTGGTCCATGGCGCAGCCCTCTTGTCATGACTTTTGTTATAGAAAAGCAAGTATAGGCAAGGGGCGAGAATCGGCTCGGTGTCTCGGAAAAGCAAAGCCCCATAGCAGGGCACGGAAGATTATGTGTACAAGTTTTGATATTTAACTGGAACAATCCAATAGTTTTTTGAGAACATCCCGTACCCCGACGTGACCGCAATGCGTCATAGCGTCGCAGAACGACGTAATTAGTCTAATTTTCACAAGCGCAATTCATCATGTAGTATGCCGCAGCGCGCACTACATAACGCTGGATCGATGTCTGCCGCAGGTGCAGCCACAACCCTGAAAGCCCCGTCAGCAAGGCCTCAACGCCGTTGATTGGTCATAACCCAGCCGCCCGCAATGGCATGTACTGGTCAAAAGGTTTGTGGTTTAAAAGCCAGAGGCTTCATTGTTAAATTGAAGAGCTGAAAAGCGAAATAGCTGAGCAGAGTGAGGCAAGCAATGACTGAACACGTTCAAGTCGGTGGCCTGCAGGTCGCCAAAGTCCTGTTCGACTTCGTGAACAACGAAGCCATTCCCGGTACCGGCCTCACCGCCGATAAGTTCTGGGCCGGTGCCGATAAGGTCATTCATGACCTGGCGCCGAAGAACAAAGCCCTACTCGCCAAACGCGATGATTTCCAGGCTCGTATCGATGGCTGGCACCAATCCCGTGCCGGTCAGGCGCACGACGCTGTGGCTTATAAAGCCTTCTTGCAAGACATCGGTTATCTGCTGCCAGAAGCGGCCGATTTCCAGGCAACGACGCAAAACGTCGATGACGAAATCGCCCGCATGGCCGGTCCACAACTTGTGGTTCCGGTGATGAACGCCCGTTTCGCGCTCAATGCCTCGAACGCCCGTTGGGGTTCGCTGTATGACGCGCTCTACGGCACCGATGCCATCAGCGAAGCTGACGGCGCGGAAAAAGGCAAAGGCTACAACAAGGTTCGCGGCGACAAGGTTATCGCCTTCGCCCGTGCCTTCCTCGACGAAGCCGCGCCATTGGCTGCCGGCACTCATGTCGATTCCACCGGCTACAAGATCGTTGATGGCAAACTGGTGGTCGCCCTTAAAGGCGGCAGCAACACCGGCCTGCGCAACGATGCACAGCTGATCGGTTTCTACGGCGATACAGCCGCACCGACCGCGATCCTGCTGAAAAACAACGGCCTGCACTTCGAAATCCAGGTCGACGCCAGCACCCCGGTCGGCCAGACCGACGCTGCCGGCCTCAAAGACATCCTGATGGAAGCCGCGCTGACCACCATCATGGACTGCGAAGACTCCGTCGCCGCCGTCGATGCCGATGACAAAGTGGTGATCTACCGCAACTGGCTCGGCCTGATGAAGGGCGATCTGTCGGAAGAAGTCTCCAAGGGCGGTCAGACCTTTACCCGCACTATGAACGCCGACCGCTCTTATACCGGTCTCGATGGTAAAGAACTGAGCCTGCACGGTCGTTCGCTGTTGTTCGTGCGCAACGTCGGTCACCTGATGACCATCGACGCGATCCTCGACAAGGATGGCAACGAAGTGCCGGAAGGCATTCTCGACGGTCTGGTCACCAGCCTCGCGGCAATCCACAGCCTCAACGGCAACAACTCGCGCAAGAACAGCCGTACCGGCTCGGTCTACATCGTGAAACCGAAGATGCATGGCCCGGAAGAAGCGGCGTTCACCAACGAGCTGTTCGGTCGCATCGAAGAAGTACTCGGTCTGCCGCGCAACACGTTGAAAGTCGGGATCATGGACGAGGAGCGCCGTACCACGGTCAACCTCAAGGCCTGCATCAAGGCTGCCAGCGAGCGTGTAGTGTTCATCAACACCGGTTTCCTCGACCGCACTGGCGATGAAATCCACACCTCCATGGAAGCCGGCCCGATGGTGCGCAAGGCGGACATGAAGGCTGAGAAGTGGATCGGCGCCTACGAGAACTGGAACGTCGATATTGGTTTGAGCACCGGCCTGCAAGGTCGCGCGCAGATCGGTAAAGGCATGTGGGCCATGCCGGACCTGATGGCAGCGATGCTCGAACAGAAAATCGCTCACCCGATGGCCGGCGCCAACACCGCATGGGTTCCATCGCCGACCGCTGCCGCGCTGCATGCGCTGCACTACCACAAGGTCGATGTGTTCGCCCGTCAGGCCGAACTGGCCAAACGTGCGCGCGCTTCGGTGGACGACATCCTGACCATTCCATTGGCGGTGAACCCGCAGTGGACTGCAGAACAGATCAAGAACGAACTGGACAACAACGCCCAGGGCATTCTCGGTTATGTGGTGCGCTGGATTGACCAGGGCGTGGGCTGTTCGAAAGTGCCGGACATCAACGACGTCGGCCTGATGGAAGACCGTGCGACGCTGCGGATTTCCAGCCAGCACATCGCCAACTGGCTGCGTCACGGCATCGTCACCGAAGAGCAAGTGATGGAAAGCCTCAAGCGCATGGCGCCAGTGGTTGACCGTCAGAATGCCAATGACGCGCTGTACCGTCCGCTGGCACCACACTTCGACAGCAACATCGCCTTCCAGGCGGCGGTCGAACTGGTGGTCGAAGGCACCAAACAGCCGAACGGCTACACCGAGCCGGTTCTGCACCGTCGCCGCCGCGAGTTCAAGGCTGCCAATGGCCTGTAACTAAGCGCTGACGCCGGACAAAAAAAAGCCCTGATCGAAAGATCAGGGCTTTTTTGTTTCAAATCGATTCCTACACATCCATTCCCAACTCATGTTTGACCAGCGTCAACAGCTTGCCGGTATCGACAGGCTTGAGCAGGAAGTCGACCACGCTCAAGTGCATCGCAGCGATCGCATCTTTCACGTCGGCGTCACCGGAAACGATGATGATGGGCATTGCCGCTCGAACCGACTCACGAACCTGCCGAATCAGATCCAGGCCATCGACAGTTCCCATCCGCAGATCGGTAATCACCAGGCCAATCGATGGCATCGTCTCCAACATCTTGAGTGCCGTTTCGCCACTGGCGGCAGTCATGCAGCGCACCCCGTCCAGCGCCATAATCTCCGACAGCAACTCACGCGAGTCTTTATCGTCGTCGACGATCAGCACCCGCTGTGGCGGCAGGTCAGGTTCCAGCATGACGTCACTCAGCGCCTTGCGCTCGGCGTCACTCAAAATATCGTGGTCGGACATGGCTTACTCTACATTTTCATTTTCTATTCCCTAGCACATCCGTCAGACATCGCTAAGCAGACCTTCAATGTGCACTTCGTCGGAAAAGTTTCCTATAGCCAATGTAGGAGGTTTTTCTCACAGTTGCGTCAGACATTTCCCAAATACCGACATGCGTACTGCCTACCTAGACTTACGTCCAATGGGCACCCTCCGCGCAGGGGCCGACCATGGCTGAGTCATCCGACAACAACAATTCAAAAAAGACTGCGGTAATGGTTATGAGTAAAGCGGACGCCTTCACACAGGCAGGGAAAACCGCGGTGTTGCAGAACATCCAGGGCACTTTGCAATTCCTTCAGCGCTTCCCGCCCTTCAATCAAATGGAACACGCCCACCTGGCGTACCTGGTCGAGCAGTGTCAGCTGCGTTTTTATGCACCCGGCGAGAGCATCATCAAGCCCGCCGACGGCCCGGTTGAGCATTTCTACATCGTCAAACAAGGCCGGGTCGTGGGTGAGCGCCCCCATACGGCCAAGGGCGGCACCGAAACCACCTTCGAAATCACCACCGGCGAGTGTTTCCCCCTTGCCGCGCTGCTGGGTGAGCGTGCGACCCGCACCGAGCACCTGGCCGCCGAAGACACCTTTTGCCTACAGCTGAACAAGCTGGCGTTCATCAAACTGTTCGCGCTTTCCAACGCGTTTCGCGACTTTGCCCTACGCGGCGTCAGCAGCCTGCTGGATCAGGTCAACCAGCAAGTCCAGCAAAAAGCCGTGGAAACCCTCGGCACCCAGTACTCGCTCAATACTCGCCTGGGTGAATTGGCCATGCGTCATCCGGTGACCTGCAGCCCGGCCACGCCACTGCGTGAAGCCGTGACCCTGATGCATGAGCAGCAGGTCGGCAGCATCGTGGTGGTCGACGAACATAAAGCACCGCTGGGGATTTTCACTCTGCGCGACCTGCGCCATGTAGTGGCCGACGGCACTAACGACTTCAACGAAGCCATCGAACGGCACATGACCCAGGCGCCGTTTTACCTGTCGCCGGACCACAGCGCCTTCGATGCGGCAATTGCCATGACCGAGCGGCATATCGCCCACGTCTGCCTGGTCAAGGATCATCGCCTGTGCGGCGTGGTCTCGGAACGTGATCTGTTTTCCCTGCAACGGGTCGATCTGGTTCATCTGGCGCGGACTATCCGCAGCGCCCAGCGCGTGGAAAACCTGGTGGCGATGCGCGGCGAAATCGGCCAACTGGTGGAGCGCATGCTGGCCCACGGCGCCTCTTCAACCCAGATCACGCACATCATCACCCTGCTCAACGACCACACCGTGTGCCGGGTGATCGAACTGACCCTCGCCGAGAAAGGTGACCCCGGCATTGCGTTCAGCTGGCTGTGCTTCGGTAGCGAAGGCCGCCGCGAGCAGACGCTGCACACCGATCAGGACAACGGCATTCTGTTCGAAGCCAGGGACGCGGCCCACGCCGCCGAGATTCGCGGCAAATTGCTGCCCATCGCCCAGCAGATCAACCAGAGCCTGGCGCTCTGCGGTTTCACCCTGTGCAAGGGCAACATCATGGCCGGCAACCCGGAGCTGTGCCTGTCCCGGGCCGAATGGTCGCGACGTTTTGCGGCGTTTATCCGCGAGGCAACGCCGGAGAACCTGTTGGGTTCGAGCATCTATTTCGACTTGCGCGTGGTCTGGGGCGACGAGCAAGGCTGCGAGCAGCTGCGTCAGGGCATTCTCGATCAGGTGAATGACAACCGACTGTTCCAGCGGATGATGGCCGAGAACGCCTTGCGCAACCGTCCGCCCGTGGGACGTTTCCGTGAGTTCGTACTGGCTCGCAAGAATGGCGAGAAAGCCACTCTGGACTTGAAAGTCCAGGGGCTGACACCGTTTGTCGACGGTGCCCGACTACTCGCATTGGCCCATGGGATCGAGGCGAACAACACGCTGGAGCGCTTTCGCCAGCTGGTGGAGAAAGAAGTCATCGAACGGCTGGACGGTGCGGCGTACGAAGAGGCCTATCACTTCATCCAGCAAGCCCGCATGCAGCAACATCAGCTACAGACCCGGGAGAACTTGCCCTACTCCAACCGCGTCGATCCGGACAGCCTCAATCATCTGGATCGACGGATCCTGCGTGAATCCCTGCGCCAGGCACAACGCCTGCAAAGCAGCCTGGCCCTGCGGTATCAGCTATGAGCCTGTTTTCATGGCTGCGCCCGGCAGGTCCGAGCCTATCCGGCGAACTCCAACAACGTCTGCAACGCTTGCCCCCGGCAGCAGAGCTCGGCGAATGCAGCCTGCGCGAACAACGCTGGGTGGTGCTCGACCTGGAAACCACCGGGCTGAACCTGAACAAGGATCGGGTGTTGTCCATCGGCGCGGTGGTGATCGAGGACGGGGCCATCGACTTCAGCCAGCAGTTCGAACGCACGTTGCAATGCGCCGATATGAAGTTGGCTCCCAGTGTGTTGATCCATGGCCTGGGGCCGAGTGCGATTGCCGCGGGCAGTGATCCGGCTCAGGCCCTGGTCGAATTCATGGAGTTCGTCGGCGACAGCCCGGTGCTGGCATTTCACTCGCCGTTCGATCAGCACATGCTCGGGCGCGCGCTGAAAGACCATCTGGGCTACAAGTTGCAGCATCCATTTCTGGATGTGGCTGATATCGCGCCGTTGCTTTGCCCTCAGGCGCACATTCGCGACGCCGGGCTGGATCAGTGGATCGACTGGTTCAAACTGGAAGTGTTCGAGCGCCACAATGCCAGTGCCGATGCGTTGGCCACCGCTGAACTGGCGTTGATTCTGTTCAGCCGGGCGCGACAGATGCAGATTCATAGCCCGTTGAATTTGCAGCAGCGGTTGAGTCAGTGGAAGCGCAGGCAGCGAGCGCCTTCGTTTTGAAATAGTGGAAAATTCAAGAGCCACCCCTCACCCCAGCCCTCCCGAAACGTCGGACCGCCCCAGAGGGGAGAGGGGGAAAGGGAGCCGATCTCTATGCGCTTCAAACCTGAGTTCGACTCGATAACTCAGGTCGATGTACCTCCAAGAACTCCTCGGTCAGTCCCCTCGCCCCTCGGGGAGAGGGTTAGGGTGAGGGGGATCGATTTTGACCCGACCAGCGCCAATTGCTTACCTCCCCCGCCTCTGACACAATCGCGAACAATTCTCGTTAGTTAATACTTCCCAATCGGTGATGCTACGTGTCGTCAGTCCAAAGCCCTCAAAGTGAGCTCGTTGGTGCGTTGTATCGCGACCATCGCGGTTGGCTATTGGCCTGGCTGCGGCGCAATGTGGCCTGTCCGCAACGAGCCGAAGACCTGAGCCAGGACACGTTCGTGCGTTTGCTGGGTCGTGAAGAACTGAAGGAGCCGCGTGAACCGCGCGCGTTTCTGGTGGCGATTGCCAAGGGTCTGCTGTTCGACTATTTCCGCCGCGCCGCGCTGGAACAGGCCTACCTCACCGAACTGATGCTGATCCCCGCAGGTGAACAACCGTCGGTGGAGGAACAGCAGCTGATCCTCGAAGACCTAAAAGCCATCGACCGCCTGCTCGGCAAGCTCTCAAGCAAGGCCCGGGCAGCGTTTCTCTATAACCGTCTCGACGGCCTCGGCCACGCCGAAATCGCCGAGCGCCTGGGCGTGTCAGTACCGAGGGTGCGTCAGTATCTGGCCCAAGGCATTCGTCAGTGCTACATCGCGTTGTACGGTGAGCCGGTATGACTCCGGTCAGTTCCAAACCCGTCTCGGCGCAGGTGCTGGATGCCGCGATTGCCTGGCAATTGTCCCTGGACTCCGGCAACCCGGTGGAGCGCGAAGAGTTCGCCAAATGGCACGCTGCCCACGAAGAACATGCGCGGGCCTGGCGCCAATTGGGCATGCTCGACCAGCGCTTCAGCGTTGCCAGCGGCCCGGCTCGTACTGCTTTACTGCAATCGCGCGAAAGCATTCGCCGGCGTGTGCGCAAACTCGGCAGCGGCGTGGCCAGCATCGTCGCGGTGATCGGGTTGGCGCTGTTCGCCGGTGATCGTTATCTGCCGATCGACTATTGGCTGGCCGACCAGCGCACCGCCACCGGTGAGCAACGCACCCTGCGCCTGACCGACGGCACGCTGATCAACCTCAACACCCACAGTGCCGTGGATGTGCGTTTTGATGAAAAACAACGGCTGATCATCCTCCAGGAAGGGGAAATCCTCGTCGAAACCGGTCATGGCGACGCCCGGCCGTTTATCGTCGAAACCCGCGAAGGCAGCATGCGTGCGCTGGGGACAAGGTTCCTGGTCAAGCGCGAAGAAGAAGGTACGCGCCTGAGCGTGCTGAAATCGGCGGTAGCCGCCCATCCCGAGTCGAGCCCTGAAGAACAGATTCTGCGTGAAGGCCAGCAAGTCATGATGCGCAGCAATGGCCTCGGGCCGATCCTCGCGCTCAGCCTCGGTGCCGATGCCTGGACGCGCGGCATGCTGGTGGTGGACAACGCGCGGCTGGAGGACCTGGTTCATGAACTCGGCCGCTATCGCCGCGGGCATCTTGGCGTTGCGCCGGAAATCGCTGACCTGCGAATCACCGGCAGCTTCCCGCTGCACGACACTGATTTGGCCCTGAGCGCCCTGCTGCCGACCCTGCCGGTGCAGATCGAACAGCACACGCCGTGGTGGGTGTCCGTGGCAAAGGCTGAAGCCAAACCCTGAGGCATATACAAAACCCTGTAGCGAGGGAGCAAGCTCCCTCGCCACAACGCGAATGGCTGAATCGAAATTATTTTCAATCAGGCCTATCACTTTTGAATTCTCGTCCGGCACCTAGGCAATTGAGAAATATTTCCATTCAGGAGCCGCTGTATGTCCCGTTCGCTAGACACCTTGTTGCGCCCCGGTTTGCTGGCGATTGCCATTGCCCTTTGCGCCCCTCTGGCCAGCAGTCAGCTGATCGCCGCTGAACAGGCATCCAGCGTTCGCGCCTACAACCTGCCGGCCGCGCCATTGGCCAGCACCCTGAACCAGATCGCCAGCCAGGCTGGCCTGGCGTTGTCGTTGAATCCTTCACTGGCGGCAGGCAAGACCTCGGCGCCGGTCAAAGGCCAGTTCGACGCAGCCGGCGCCCTGCGCGAAGCCTTGCACGGCACCGGTCTGCAACTGGAACAAAGCAGCGCTGGCACTTATAGCCTGGTGGCCGTGCCCGAAGGTGTGATGGCTCTGCCAGAAACCGCCGTCATTGGTGTGGAAAACACCGAAAGTGCTTGGGGACCGGTGCAAGGTTACCTGGCGACCCGCACCGCCGCCGGCACCAAGACCGATACCGCGCTGGTCGAAGCACCGCGCTCGATTTCGATCGCTACTCGCGAGCAAATGGACGATCGCAATGTGCACAGCCTCGATGACGCTGTGCGCTACATGCCCGGCATTACCGCCAGCAGCTACGGCAGCGACACCCGCGCCGACTGGTTGCGCGTGCGGGGTTTCGAACCGACGCAATTCCTCGACGGCCTGCCACTGCCAAAAGGCGTGTACGCCAACCCGAAACAGGAAACCTGGAACCTCGAGCGCCTCGCCCTGCTGCGCGGCCCGGCTTCATCGGTTTACGGCCAGACCCCGCCAGGCGGCTTGCTGGACATGGTCAGCCGTCGCCCCAGCGCCGAGTCGAGCAGCGAAATCCAGGTGCAATACGGCAGCGACAATCATCGTCAGATCAACTTCGCCAGCACCGGCAAGATCGATGAAGAAGGCCAGTTCCTCTACGGTTTGAGCGGTGTAGTTCGCGACAGCGGTACGCAGATCGACCACGTCGACAACAAGCGCTATAACATCGCGCCGAGCCTGACCTGGAACATCGACGAAGACACCAGATTCACCCTGCTCACCCAGTTCACCCGTGACGATACTGGCATCACCAGCCAGTTCCTGCCGGTACAAGGCACCAAGATCCATTCGCCGCTCGGCAAGATTTCCCATCACAAAAACCTGGGCGACCCGGACTGGGAATTCTACGACCGCACCTACTACGCACTGGGCTACGCCTTTGAACATCGCTTGAACGATGTCTGGCAGTTCAAGCAGAACCTGCGCTACACCAAATCGGACCTGTCCTTCCAGACCCTCACCCCCGGCGCCTATCCGTTCACCCAGGTCGATGCCGAAGGCAACGTTGGCCGCACGAGCACCAGTGTCGACGAGGACATCAGCCAGTTCGCCGTGGACAACAATTTCCAGGCCGACTTCGCCACCGGCGACCTCCGTCATACCCTGTTGATCGGCCTTGATCACCAGCGCACCAACACCAACTACACCTCGATCTTCGGCGACGGTCTGACCACCAACGTCATCAACCCGATCTATGGCCAGCCCATCGTTCGTCCGCCACGTTCGGCGGCGTTTTATGACTACGACCAGAAGACTTACCAGACCGGCCTGTACGTCCAGGACCAGATGGCCCTCGATCAATGG
This sequence comes from Pseudomonas sp. BT76 TE3572, assembly GCF_050435365.1. Lineage (NCBI taxonomy): Bacteria > Pseudomonadati > Pseudomonadota > Gammaproteobacteria > Pseudomonadales > Pseudomonadaceae > Pseudomonas > Pseudomonas sp. BT76 TE3572. Next base: position 5,074,286 of record NZ_JBNDKE010000001.1, on the reverse strand, counting down.
CGTCTGACGCTGGGTGGTCGTGAAGACTGGGTCCACACCGGCACCAGGTTCTTCAACAAGGGCGACGCCACCAACACCGAGCGCGACAAGAACTTCAGCGGTAATGCGGCGATCAGCTACGTGTTCGACTCGGGCTTCGTGCCCTACCTGTCTTACGCCGAGTCGTTCCAGCCGACCAGCAACGCCACGGCATCGCCGACCGATTCGTTCAAGCCGACTGAAGGCAAGCAGTGGGAACTGGGCATCAAGTACCAACCGCCCGGCAGCAGCACCCTGCTGACCGCTGCGGTCTACGACCTGACCCAGAAAAACGTCTCCGTCACCACGACCAACTCGGAGAACGTTTCGATCACCAGCCAGACCGGTGAAGTGAAAGTCAAAGGCCTGGAGCTGGAAGCCGTCTCCGACGTGAACGAGAACCTCAAGGTCATCGCCGCTTACACCCTGGCCAAATCCGAAGTGCAGAAAGGCGATTTCAAAGGCAATCGCCTGCAACTGATGCCCAACCAGCAGGCTTCGCTGTGGGCCGATTACACCTGGCACAACGGCGTGCTGGACGGTTTCGGTATCGGCGCCGGCGCTCGCTACACCGGCAATACTTACGGCGACCAGGGCAATACCTCGCTCGGCAAGGCTGACGCCTACACCGTGTTCGACGCGGCGGTTCATTTCGATCTGGGCCGTCTGGACAACAGCCTCAAAGGTGCCTCCCTGGCACTGAATGCCACCAACCTGTTCGACAAGGACTACATCTCCACGTGCGACAGCTTCTACTGCTACTACGGCGACCAACGCAGCGTCGTCGCCAGTGCCACTTACAAGTGGTAATGGCCTGATCTGACACGCCCAAATCCCGAGCCGTCCGACATGGACGGCTTTGGTATTTCTGAAGGCTATGAAATGAAAAGCAAAACAATCCGCCGCTGGTCCTTCGTCCACACCTGGACCAGCCTGATCTGCACCGTGTTCCTGCTGATGCTCGCGCTGACCGGCCTGCCGTTGATTTTTCATCACGAAATCGACCACTTGCTGGGCGATGCCGCTGAATTGAAGACGATGCCGGCAGACACCCCGCTGCTGAATTTGCAGCAGTTGGTGCAGGCGGCTGAAAAGCATCGTCCCGGCGAGGTCATGCAGTATTTCGGCTTTGACGAAGAAGAGCCCAACGCCGCGATTACGATCATGGCGGCCACCGCCGGCACTGAACCGAACTCGTCTCACACCTTCATGCTCGACGCCCGCACCGGTGAAGCGCTGGAAATGCCGTCGGCCAATGGCGGCTTCATGATGATCATGTTGCGCCTGCACGTGGACATGTTCGCCGGTCTGCCGGGCAAGTTGCTGCTGGCGTTCATGGGCATTCTGTTCGTGGTGGCGATTGTCTCCGGGACGGTGCTGTACCTGCCGTTCATGCGGCGGTTGAAATTCGCCACCGTGCGCCAGGACAAATCCACCCGTCTGCGCTGGCTCGATCTGCATAACCTGATCGGCGTGGTGACCTTGACCTGGGCCTTGGTGGTCGGCGTCACCGGTGTCATCAGCGCCTGCGCCGACCTGTTGATCGCTGCGTGGCGCAACGACAGCCTGAGCGCGATGGTCGCGCCGTATCGCGACGCACCGCCACTGACACAACTGGCGCCCGCAACCCGCTTGCTCGACATCGCCAAGGAAGTCGCACCGGGCATGCAGCCGGACTTCATCGCCTTCCCCGGCACACGCTTCTCCAGCGAACACCATTACGCGGTGTTCATGAAAGGCAGCACCCACCTGACCTCGCACCTGCTGACACCGGTGCTGATCGACGCCAGTACCCTGCAAGTCACCGCCGTGGCCGAACGTCCGTGGTACATGGACGCCATGGGCATGTCACAACCGTTGCACTTCGGCGATTACGGCGGCTTGCCAATGAAGATCCTCTGGGCGACGCTGGATGGTCTGACCATCATCGTCCTCGGTAGCGGGGTTTACCTGTGGGTGGTGCGGCGCAAGGCTGCCAAACCTGTGTTCGAAAATGCGGAGAGCCCCGCATGAGGCCAAGGCAGTCGAATTTCTGGAAGGTGTTCTCCACCCCTACAGTCATCGCCCTGCTCAGCGCGGCGGGGTTGTTTTCCGCGTTGCTGGGGGATGGCGTGTGGGACGCGCTGAGCTGGTTGGGCCTGGGCATTCCCGCAATCCTCGCCTTGCGCGGTCTGCTGCAACGCCGCTAACAACCTGTGGGAGCGGGCTTGCTCGCGAAGGCGGTGTGTCAGCCAGCATCAATGTTGACTGATACACCGCCTTCGCGAGCAAGCTTCGCTCCTACAAGTTGCGTGATCCACGCGCTATGCTGCCCAGCACTGCCCACTCCGAGACGCTGCCATGTCCGCCCCCAGCATGACCTTGTTCCACAACCCGTTGTCGCCCTTCGTTCGCAAAGTCATGGTGCTCCTGCACGAAACCGGTCAACAGGACCGCGTGGCGCTGCAAGACTGCGTGCTCACACCCGTCAGCCCGGACCTGATACTCAACGAAGACAACCCGCTGGGTAAAATTCCGGCCTTGCGCCTGGCCGATGGCAACGTCATCCATGACAGCCGGGTGATCCTCGATTACCTCGACCACCAGCACGTCGGCAACCCGCTGATACCGCGCGACGGCTCAGCCCGTTGGCGGCGCCTGACCCTGGCCTCCCTGGCCGACGGGATCATGGACGCTGCGGTGCTGATTCGTTATGAAGTCGCCCTGCGTGCCCCGGAAAAACACTGGGACGAGTGGCTTGATGGTCAGCGCGAGAAGATTCGTCGCGGCCTGGCATTGCTGGAAGCGGACGCGATTGCCGAGCTGACCAGTCATTTCGATGTGGCGGCGATCAGTGTCGCGTGTGCTTTGGGTTATCTGGATTTGCGCCATCCGGATCTGGAATGGCGCACGACGAATCCGAAGCTGGCGGACTGGTATTTTGAGGTGAGTCAGCGGCCTTCGATGCTGGCGACTATGCCGAAGGTTTAGATTTTCGCTGACTCTACGGGCCTCATCGCGAGCAAGCTCGCTCCCACAGTTGATCGGTTGTGGGCACAAATTTTGTGTTCACTGGAGATCCCTTGTGGGAGCAAGCTTGCTCGCGATGGCACCACAGCGGATCTAACGGAAACAACTCGACTATCAGCGTCGCCAGTAATTCGCCCTCCCGCTGATCCTCACGCAACCCCAACGACCGGCTCATTCCACGGCCCCGATTTCAAACGCCAGCGGCTTGGCCGACTTCTGCCCGATCCCATACCAGTCCAGCTTGCGGGTCAGCACCATAAACACGCCCAGCAATCCGAACAACAGCAGCGACCCCATCAACAACGCGTAATCCTCGGCACTCAACAAGCCATATAGCAAGCCATACAACGCCGCCAATCCCGCCGAAAAACTCAAGCCGTGGCGCACGCTGCGCAGCACATGGCAGACATAAAAACCGATCAACAACACACAGCCGCTCGCCGATAGCAGGTACGCCAGGGCAAAACCGATGTGCTCGGACAGCGACAACAACAGCAGGTAGAAAAACGCCAGGGCCACGCCGACCAGCGCGTATTGCACCGGGTGTACCGCCAGGCTTTTCAGCACTTCGAAGAGGAAGAAACCGGCGAAGGTCAGGACGATAAACAGCAACGCATATTTGATCGCCCGATCGCTCTTCAGGTACTGATCCACCGGATCGATGAAGCTCACTCCAAAACTGCGGCCGGTGTAGGCTTCGCAACCGCCGCCGGACACGCAGCTGCTCAAGGCTTCTTGCAAATTGGTGGAGAAAAACGAGGTCTGCCAATTGGCGGTGAAACCCTGATCGCTGACTTCACGCTGGGCCGGCAGGTAGTTGCCGATGAAACTCGGATGCGGCCAATTGGCGGCCAGCGATACTTTGCTGGTTTTACCCACCGGAAGAATCTGCAACTGGCCAGTGCCTTGTAAACGCAGGTCGAAACCGAAGGCCAGTTCTGTGGCTTGCTTGGCATCGAGCGCCGGCAACGTCACATGCACGCCCTCCCCCAACCAGCCCACCTGGCTACCGGGGACGAAGTCGAGTTTCTGGCCATTGAGCTCGAGTTTCAGAGCGTTTTCGATGCCGCGAATGTCGCTGATCCCGACCGCCAGAAACGGCTGGTCGAACTGGTAATCGGCGAAATCTTCCTTGATACCCAATTGAGCCGGGAGCGAGAAATGCCCGCTGATGCGGTTGTCCGCATGAAACAGACGCGCCTCATAAATGCCCCGGGAACGTAGTTCGGTCTGAACCTGGCCGTCGAGTTCAAAGTGCTCCGGGAGGAAATACAAACGGCCGCGTTCTTCGCCCACTTCCTGGTAACGCGCATTGGTTTTTTCGTTGAGTTTCCAGGTGCGCACCACTTTGCGATACGGCACCACCATCAGCGGCCCGCTCAGTTGCTGGCTGTAACTGGAACTGCGGGCGATGTCTTCGAGGACACCGTCGCGCAGTTGCTGACGCTCCTGAATCACGCCGTTAATCATCAGGAGCGGGATCAGCAACAACAGAATCAGAAGGGCAATTGCCCCGAGTTTTATGGTCAGGCTGCGGTTCATGGGACTCTCCCTGTTTGGATGGGGAGAGTCTGGGATGGGTGTGTGGGGGTTTTGTGGGGGGAATGTGGAGAGTGTGTGAGAAGTTCAAGAACCACCCCTCGCCCCAGCCCTCTCCCCACAGGGGAGAGGGGGAAAGGGAGCTGATCTCCATGGTTTTCAAATCCTGAGTTCGACTCAAACTTCCCCGGTCGCAAACTATCTAAAAAACACCTCGGTCAGTCCCCTCTACCCCTTGGGGAGAGGGTTAGGGTGAGGGGTGGTTCTAAGCAGGCATACACAATTTGACTTCAACACCGCCGTCAACATTGCCGATGTTCAATGACCCACCATGCAACTTCACCACCTCTTCAACAAAATTCAGCCCCAACCCCGTGCTCTTGCGCCCGCTGTCCGGTCGCGGCAATGAGTAAAACCGTTCACTCAACCTAGGCAACGCATAGCCAGGAATCGCCTCAGCCTGATTGAACAGCCTGAACTCGATCTGCTCCCCAACGCGCTCGGCACTGAATCGCAGCAAGCCCTGAGCCGGGGTGAAATCCAAAGCGTTCTCCAGCAGATTGCCCAGCGCCTGACGCAACAGGAACGGTTCACCGGTCAGCACCAGATCCGCTGCAATGGTTTGTTCCACGCGCAACTGCTTGCCTTCGATGCGAGCCGCCTGAGCGCTCAGCAATTCATCTACCAACTTCGCCAGCGGCACCGCCACCCGTTCCTCCAGCCCTTGGCGTTGCTCGACCAGGGCCAGATTCAACAGGCGTTCGATCAACAGCTGCATCCGCGCGCTTTCGCTGTCGATGTTGCTGACAAAACGCTGCTGCTGGGCCAGCGGCATCTCGCCTTGCAGCAACTCCGCCGCGCCGCGAATCGCCGCCAACGGGCTTTTCAGTTCGTGGGTCAATGTGTGCACGTAACGCTCGACGTAGGCTTTGCCTTCGAGCTGCGTGCGCATCTGCTCCACCGCAGTCGCCAGTTGCTCCAGTTCGCCGCCACGGTAATGCGGAACCTCGACCCGCAGGCCTTCACTGACTGCCTGTGCATAAGCCGTCAATCGCCGCAGCGCCGCGCTCAACCACCACGACAACAACGCGCCGAACAGCAGACCGAGGCCGATCAACCCGGCCCCCCAGGCAAGCAATCGCCGCTCAGTGCGATCAACGTATGGCTGCAACGAGCTGTTGGGTTTGGCCACGGTCACCACGCCGATGATTTGGCCGTTGTCGCGAATAGGAGCGCCGACGTGCATCACTGAGGAGTTCGGATCGTCCGGATTGCTGCGGCTGGAACGAGCGCCGTATTCGCCACGCAGGGTCAGCAAAACATCGTTCCAGCGCGAGTAATCCTGCCCCACTGCCACACCGCTGGAGTCCAGCACCACAACGCCCTTGGCATCGGTGACGTAGATCCGGTGGTTGACCTGGTTCTTTGGCAATCCCCAGATGCTCGCCTTCGGTTGCCGTTCGCCATAAGCCTTGAGCAGCTCGGGCCAGCGGTTCTGATTCAGGGTGCCGGCCTTGAAGTCATCGCGCAGGATTTCGGCCATGAGATTGGCGGTGTCGACCAGCGTTTCTTCGGTGGACTGGCGCACGCCGGGACGGATTTCTTCCATCACGGTGTTCAGCACGAAGTAGCCGGTCAGGCCGATGAACAGCACGTAGACCAGGAATATCCGGATCCCCAGCGGCATCAGCTACGCCCCGGGCTGTAGCTGTAACCGAGGCCGCGATGGGTCTGGATCGGTTCCGCGTCGGCTTTCACCTGGCGTAATTTGGCGCGCACGCTTTTGATGTGGCTGTCGATGCTGCGCTCGTAACCGGCATCGGCAGCGACGCCCAGCGCATCGAGCAACTGCTCGCGGCTGAAGACGCGTTCGGGTTGCTCCAGCAGGCATTGCAGCAGACGGAATTCATGGCGGGTCAGGGTTAGCAGCTGACCGCGATAACTGATCTGCACCCGTTCGCTGTCAATGCGAAACAGCGCCGATGACACCTCGGCGGTCGCTCGCGGCGCCATGCGCTTGAGAATCGCCCGGACCCGCGCCGCCACTTCCCGTGGGCTGAACGGCTTGACCACGTAATCGTCGGCACCGATTTCCAGACCCACGACGCGATCGATTTCAGCGTCCCGGGCGCTGAGGAAGATCACCGGCACTTCGCTGAAACGGCGCAATTGCTTGCAGGTCTCGAAGCCGCTGATGTCCGGCAGACCAATGTCGAGAATGATCAGGTCGGCCGGCGTCTGGCGCTGATGCTCAAGCGCAACGGCGCCAAGGCTCAGCCAGGTGGTGGTGAAGCCCTCGCCCTGCAAGGCGAAAATCAGGGTGTCGGCAATCGCCGCTTCGTCTTCGACAATCAGGATATGAGGCATGGCGTCCGAGCCCGGGAGTTAAGTGGGCGAACGGTGCCCCAAGGCTCACGTCACGTCAATGAGACCACTTGAAATCAGCAGTCGGGTTTGTCCGCGGTAAAGCGCCGTGCCGGGTTCACCGCCGCGCCGAACTCACGCAAGGCTTTGGCACCGATCAACAAAGGGTAGTTGAAGCTGCTGCGGTCGGTGAGATTGACCTCGACGGTGCGTTTGACGTTGCCCAGGCACAGTTCCAGATCGACCACCGGACGCTTGGTAGGTGCGACCGCTTCGCTGTCGTCGTCTTCTTCGGAGCGGGTCTTGATCTTGCTGATCCGCGAGACCTTGTGTTCGTAGACCTTGTTGCTCGCGCCTTTGGTGGCGAGGCGGAAGCGCACCCACTCATCGCCATCGCGAGTGAAGGTTTCGATGTCTTTGGCCGACAGCGACGCGGTCAGGGCGCCGGTGTCCATCTTGGCCTTGAGGACTTCGCCACCGATTTCCGGCAGCGCGATGTATTCGTAGCGCCCGTACAGGGTCGGCTCAGCAGCCAGGACCGGCAGGGCCACGAGGGAAAGCAGTGCAAGGAGGGATTTCACGTAATGGGATTCCTTGAGGAGTGGGCAGCGGAATTTTAGACCGTTGTACGCATGATCGTTCCCACGCTCTGCGTGGGAACGATCGGTGTAGAGAGGTTAGCGGTTTAAAGGTGAAACATTCGTCGTAGCCGATTTGGCCTGCCGTCCGAAGCTGCTTATCATTGCGCGCCCAAATGCGTTCAAGAGTTATTTATGCGCCGCCTGCTCACCGGCTGTTTCGTTACCCTGCTGCTGTTGCTCAACACCCTGGTCCTGTTCGGGCCGCTGATGGTGTTCGCCTTGCTCAAACTGGTCCTGCCCGGGCGCTTGCGTGATTACGCCTCATGGACAGTGATGGGGATCGCCGAGACCTGGGCCGAAATCGACAAGCTGATTTTCCGCCTGTGCATCCCCACGCAATGGGACATCCGTGGCGGCAATGACCTGCGGGTCGACACGTCGTATCTGGTGATCAGCAACCATCAATCCTGGGTGGATATCCCGGCACTGATTCAAACGCTGAACCGGCGCACACCGTTCTTCAAGTTCTTCCTCAAGAAAGAGCTGATCTGGGTGCCGTTCCTGGGGCTGGCGTGGTGGGCGCTGGATTACCCGTTCATGAAACGCTACACCAAGGCATTCCTGGCGAAGCACCCTGAGCTGGCCGGCAAGGACCTGGAGATCACCCAGGCGGCGTGCGAGTTGTACAAGCGTCAACCGGTGACGGTGGTCAATTACCTGGAAGGCACACGCTTTACCGCCGCGAAACGTGCCCAGCAGCAATCACCCTTCACCCACCTGCTCCGGCCCAAGGCGGGTGGCGTGGCGTTTGTTCTGGCGGCAATGGGTGAACAGCTCGACGCCGTTCTCGATGTGACGGTGGTGTATCCGCAGCAGTCGATTCCGGGGTTCTGGGATTTGCTCAGCGGCAACGTGCCGAGGGTCATCATCGACATCAAGACCCGCGAACTCGACCCGGCGCTGTGGCAGGGCGATTACGAAAATGATCCGCAGTTTCGCGAAACCATCCAGAACTGGGTCAACCAGCTCTGGATCGAGAAGGACCAGCGCATCGACGCGTTGCGCGCCGAGCGCCGCTGAATCAGGTACCGGTGCCTGCGCCCCAGATCCCGCCCAGGTTTGTCAGCAGCGAACTGCCAACGCCCTGCTGACCGAAAAATTGCAGAAGCACGGGGGCAAACAGGCCGACCATACTCGTGTCCATGCCCAATGCGCTGAAGGCACTGTTCAGGTCGTTGGCGTTCTTCACGTTGCCCAGGACGTTGTTCAGACCTGCCGCTGTACCGGACGAGCCAAGCAAGCCGCTGAGGACACCCAGTCCACCGCCACCGGAAAGCAAGTCGATTCCGGGCACGCTTTTGGCCAATTCCGAGTAGTCGGTCGAACTCAATTGATTCTTCGCCAGACCGAGCATCGCCCCGGCACCGCCAATGGCTTGTTGTGACGTCACGTTCAATTGGCTGAGCGCACTCAGCAGATCGGCCGTCTGCGCGGTTGGCGCGGCCGCGGCGGCGTCATCGTCCTGCGTGCCGGAGATGGCATTGGCCGCATCGAACAGGCTGTACTGAGCAAAGACCGGACCGGCCGCCAGACACATCAGCGAAGCCAGTGCAAAACCGCGTGAAATCTTCATTCAGACATCCTCATGTGCCATGAAAACCGCCCGGCAATGGACGGCGGAAAATCGTGTGTTGGACTGGCATCCCGGGGGATTGTTCCGAGTCTTGGCGAGCCCCCGACGAACAGCAGAAAAACAATTGTCCGGCGCTGCATCCAGTCTGGCCCCGCCCACGTATATCAAGCACGGACAGACATTCCTGGCCGATTCCCATCACGAGGATCATCACCATGAAACGCACTTCGATCAAAACGCCGTTGATTGCCAGCCTGCTGACCCTGGCCCTTGGTGGCGGATTCGCCCTGAACACTGTGCAAGCGGCAGACACCAGCCACTCGGTCATCGTCGGCGGCCAAAGCATGATGCCGAGCAAGGACATCATCGATAACGCGGTGAACTCCGCCGACCACACCACCCTGGTCGCCGCCGTGAAAGCCGCTGGCCTGGTGGACACCCTCAAGGGCAAAGGCCCGTTCACCGTGTTCGCCCCGGTCAACTCGGCCTTCGCCGCCCTGCCGGCCGGCACGGTCGATACCCTGCTCAAACCCGCCAACAAGGCGACCCTGACTCACGTCCTCACCTACCACGTGGTCGCCGGGAAACTCGACATGACAACCCTGGCCGAGAAGATCAAGGCCGGTGGCGGCAAAGCCGAACTGACCACCGTCGCAGGCGGCAAGCTGTGGGCGATGATGAACGGCCCGCACAACATCACCATCAAGGATGAAAAAGGTGACGTCGCCGACATCACCACCTATGACGTGTACCAGTCCAACGGCGTGATACAGGTCATCGACAAAGTGCTGATGCCGAAAAGCTGAAGGGTGCCGCCGACCCCGCCCATCGGGGTCGGCGGTTTCCGAGGTGGCCGCCCGTGAATGGAACAACGACGCACCGTGAACTAACCTCTGCCTGCAAACGTCACCTCACGCAGCCCACCTTCATTACCTGGAGAACTGCCATTCCCATCGCCGACGCCGATCAGCTCAGGCAGCTTCTGGCTCAGTGTTCACTGGGCGACCGCCGCGCTTTCGAGACGCTTTACCGCAGCGTCGGCCCACGACTGCATGGCGTAGCGCTACGTTTCATGGGGCGGCCGGATCTGGCTGAAGAAGTGCTGCAGGAAAGCTTCGTGCGCATCTGGAACAACGCCTCGCGCTACGAGGCGCATCTGTCGGCACCGCTGACCTGGATGATCAACATCACCCGTCATCAGGCCATCGATCAATTGCGCAAACACCGCGACCGGCCGTTGAGCGACCTTGAAGAACAGGCGCTGGTGGATGAAAGCCCATCGGCCCACGAACAACTCAGCAGTGCCCGTGAGGCCAAGGCCTTGAACCGCTGCCTGGAAAGCCTCGAGGGCATGCAGCGTCAATCGATCACCGTGGCCTACTTTCAGGGGTTGTCCTGCTCTGAACTCGCCGAACACCTAGCCGCGCCGCTGGGCTCGGTGAAATCCTGGATCCGCCGCGGTATGGAGCGACTGCGCAGGTGCCTTGAATCATGAACTATCAAACCCCGTCCCTGCGCCGCGCCCTCGCCGCCGATTACGCCATTGGTTTGATGCCTTCTGCTGCTCGTCGGCGTTTCGAACAGTTGTTGTTGGAGGACGCAGCACTGCGCGCGGAACTGGCGCAGTGGCAGGAAAACCTGACCAGTTTGACCGACGCACTGCCCGAGCAGCCGGTGCCGGAGCGGGTGTGGCAGGGCATTACGGCGCGGATTGAGCCGCAAGTGCTGCACATGCCGGAAAAACGTCGGTTCTGGAACTGGTTGCGAGTGACGGCGGCGGTTTGCTCGCTGGTGATCGCCGTGACATTGGGTGTGATTTATAACCGCGACAGTGCGCGTTACAGCGCCACGCTGCTGACCGCGGACGCGAAGCCTGCGCTGAAGGTTGAAGCGCATGAGGAGTATCTGAAAGTCGAGCCGCTGACGCTGGCAGCGGTTGATCCGGGGCGCAGTCTGGAGTTGTGGGCGATTCCGGCGGATGGCAAGCCGATTTCGCTTGGGGTGATTCCAGCGGGCGGCAAGGGGCGCGTAGAGCTGAGCGATGCGCAGAAGACGTTGATCGGCAAGCCGATTGCGTTGGCGGTCAGTCTTGAACCGAAGGGCGGTTCGCCGACGGGGCAACCGACGGGGCCGGTGTTGTATCAAGGGGCGTTGGCGGCATTGTAACCCCCCCCTCACCCTAGCCCTCTCCCGGAGGTAGAGGGGACTGACCGAGTTGTTCTTTCGATGTACATCGACCTGAAAGTCCGAGTCGAACTCAGGATTTGAAAGGCCTGGAGATCGGCCCCCTTTCCCCCTCTCCCCGCTGGGGAGAGGGCTGGGGTGAGGGGTGGCTCTCAGACCCAACAACGATTCCAGCCAAAAAAAAACGGCGACCCGAGGGTCGCCGTTTTGTGTTGCGTGAAGCCTTACGCCGCACTAAACAGTTTGTGCGGATCGATCACAAACTTCTTCGGCACGCCCGCATCGAACTCGCCATAACCACGCGGCGCATCATCGAGGCTGATGACTTCCACGCCAACGATGTCGGCAATGTGGATACGGTCCCACATGATCGCCTGCATCAGCTGGCGGTTGTACTTCATCACTGGCGTCTGGCCGGTGTGGAAGCTGTGGGATTTAGCCCAGCCCAGACCGAAGCGAATGCTCAGGCTGCCCATTTTTGCAGCAGCGTCCACAGCACCCGGATCTTCAGTTACGTACAGGCCTGGGATACCGATTTTGCCGGCCACCCGTACCACGCCCATCAACGAGTTCAGCACGGTGGCCGGAGCCTCGTGTTTCACGCCGTCATGGCCGTGACCACGCGCTTCGAAGCCCACGGCGTCGACGGCGCAATCCACTTCTGGCTCGCCCAGCAGTGCAGCGATTTGTTCGTGCAGCGGGGTGTCCAGGGACAGGTCGGCGATTTCGAAACCCTGCGCCTTGGCGTGCGCCAGGCGGACGGTGTTGACGTCACCGATGATCACCACGGCCGCGCCCAACAGGCGAGCGGAAGCGGCGGCGGCCAGACCGACCGGGCCGGCACCTGCGATGTACACGGTGCTGCCTGGGCCAACGCCAGCCGTCACTGCGCCGTGGTAACCGGTCGGCAGGATGTCGGAGAGGCAGGTCAGGTCGCGGATTTTTTCCATCGCGCGATCGCGATCCGGGAGTTTCAGCAGGTTGAAGTCGGCATACGGCACCATCGCGTATTCAGCCTGGCCACCGGTCCAGTCGCCCATGTCGACATAACCGTAAGCACCGCCCGGACGTGCCGGGTTAACGCTGAGGCAAACACCGGTGTGCATCTCTTTGCAGGAACGGCAGCGCCCGCAAGCGACGTTGAACGGTACGGAAACCAGGTCGCCGATCTGCAGGTTCTCGACGTCGCTGCCCTTCTCGATCACTTCACCGGTGATTTCGTGGCCCAGTACCAGGCCGGTTTGAGCGGTGGTACGACCGCGCACCATGTGCTGGTCCGAACCACAGATATTGGTGGAAACCACGCGCAGGATGACAGCATGGTTAATCTTCCTGCCGCGCGGGTCCTGCATTTTCGGATAGTCGATTTTCTGTATTTCGACTTTGCCATCGCCGAGATATACCACACCACGATTGCCAGACATGCTTTCACCTCGCTGTTGTTTTTATGTAGCGGTCGCGTCGCCATGAAGCGGCGGCGCGTTGATTGCTCGGGTTGTTGCTTGTGTCTTTTTGCGTTGTTTGTCAGGGCCTCTTCGCGGGCAAGCCTCGCTCCTACAGGATTGAGGTTGTCTCCATCTCCGCGATCGACCTCAATCCTGTAGGAGCGAGGCTTGCCCGCGAAAGCGATCTAGAGAACGACCGTGCGATTGGCGTTCAAAAACACGCGTCTTTCAATGTGATAACCCACCGCCCGGGCCAGGGTCAGCCCTTCGATATCCCGCCCCTTGGCGATCAAATCTTCCGGGTAGTGGCTGTGGTCCACGGCCTCTACGCCTTGGGCGATGATCGGGCCTTCGTCCAGGTCGTTGTTGATGTAGTGCGCCGTGGCGCCGACCAGCTTTACGCCCTTGTTGTAAGCCTGGTGATAAGGCTTGGCGCCTTTGAAACCGGGCAGCAAGGAGTGATGGATATTGATCGCCTTGCCGTCGAGTTTGCGGCACAGCTCGGGCGACAGAACTTGCATGTAGCGGGCAAGAATCACCAGTTCGGCGCCGGACTCTTCGATCACCTGCCAGACCTGACGCTCCTGCGACGGCTTGTCGTTCGGGTCCAGCGGGAAGTGGTAGTACGGAATCTGATGCCAGTCCGCCAACGGCTTGAGGTCCGGGTGGTTGGAAACCACGGCGGCCACGTCCATCGACAATTGACCGATGCGCTGGCGGTAGAGCAAATCGTTGAGGCAGTGATCGGCCTTGGAAACCATGATCACCACTTTCGGGCGGTAGTTCGGCGCGGTCAGTTCGAAGATCATGCCAAAGGCTTGGCCACGCTCTTCGAGCCCTGCGCGGAAGGCTTGTTCGTCAAAGCCGTCAGGCTGACGGAATTCCACACGAATGAAGAAACGGCCCGAGAGCCGATCATCAAAGGAATGGTGTTCGGTGACGTAGCAGCCCTGCTCGAACAGAAAGCGGGTCACCGCGTCCACGGTGCCGAGAACGCTTGGGCAGTCGGCGGTCAGAATCCATGTGTCTGGGGCGCGGCTCATAGTGCGGTGACTCCTTGGTTGCGGGGTGTCAGGAGGATCGCCCCCTCACCCTAACCCTCTCCCCAAAGGGGCGAGGGGACTGACCGAGTTGTTCTTGGAGCTACATCGACCTGAAGTTCCGAGTCGAACTCAGGTCCTGAAAACAGCGGAGATCTGCCCCCTTTCCCCCTCTCCCCCGTGGGGAGAGGGTTGGGGTGAGGGGTCGATCTCAAGCCTGAACACTAAGCCCGTACTCAGCCGCAGCATCCTGCAACCACAACCACCAGTAATCCGAGAAGCTGCGACGAATCAGCAGTTCCCAGGTGTCTTCGGCGGTGTGGCGGATCACCAGTTGCGACTTGGCAAACACGGTGCCCACAGCCTTGCCTACCGGGAAGCTGTTGGGGTGCACGTCATAGCTGGTGGACTTCATCAGCACCTGGCGCACGTTCGGGCCGCTCAGTTCGAGGAGCTGCTGGCCGCCGCTGACGTTGGTGATCGCGATGTGCAGGCCGCCCAGCGCTTCACGCAGTTTCTTCTCGGCGGCGAATTCTTCACCGGTCGGCACGATCAGCAGCCATTCATCCGGCCCCATCCATTGCAGGCTGGTTTCGCCTTTGACGATGACGGTCAGCGCGCCCGGCAATTCGATACCGAGGGCTTTGTGCACGCCGGCAGCAAACGCAGCATCATGACCATCGCCACGAATGGTCAGGTGGCCGAGGAGTTTTTTCTCACGCACGATCACGCCGGCGCTTTTGCGACCTTTGCCCACCAGGCTGGCGAGGTCGGCGTGATGCAGCGACGACTCGGCCTTGGCCCCAGTGGTTGGGCGTTGTTGGTAAACATTGGCTGCGGTCATAAAGCACCTTTCCTGAATTCTGACTTGAGCCCTGTGCAAGCAGATCTACCGCTATCGCGAGCAGGCTCACTCCTACAAGGGGTACGCGATTACCTGTAGGAGTGAGCCTGCTCGCGATGAAGTCACCACGGTGCAACTGCACTCCACAGGATCCGAACCATCAAATGTTCTGGCGATCGCCTTTCGGATCGAAGAACACCGAAGAAACGATTTCCGCTTCGATCACGCTGCCATCGGCCAGCGGTGCGAACACCCGCTCACCCATGCGCTTCAAGCCGCCCTTGACCACGCCCATGGCAAACGAATAGCCCAGGGAGTTGTGCAGGTAACTGGAAGTCACGTGACCGACCATGGTCATCGGGATGGTTTGCTTGGTGTTGAACACCAGTTGCGCACCTTCCGGCAGCCATTTGGTCGGATCGATCGGCTTCAGGCCAACCAGCTGTTTGCGCTGATCACGCACGCAGTCTTCACGGTTCATGCCACGCCAGCCGATCCACGAGAACGGTTTGGTGCGACCGACACACCAGCCCATGTTCAGGTCGTCCGGGGTCATCGAGCTGTCAGTGTCCTGACCGACGATGATGAAGCCCTTCTCGGCCCGCAGTACGTGCATGGTTTCCGTGCCGTACGGGGTCAGGTTGTACTTCTTGCCGGCCTCGACGATTTTCTCGAGCACGCCCATGGCGTAGTCGGCTTGCACGTTGACTTCGTACGACAGCTCACCGGTAAACGAAATCCGGAACACCCGCGCCGGCACACCGCCGACCAGGCCTTCTTTCCAGGTCATGAACGGGAAGGCTTCGTTGGTCAGGTCGATGTCAGTGACTTCGCTGAGCAGCTTGCGGCTGTTCGGCCCGGACAGGGTCATGGTTGCCCAGTGATCCGTCACGGAAGTGAAGTACACCTTCAGGTCTGGCCATTCGGTCTGGTGGTAGATTTCCAGCCATTGCAGCACGCGTGCAGCGCCGCCGGTGGTGGTGGTCATCACGAAGTGGTTGTCGGCGAGACAGGCGGTTACGCCGTCGTCGAAGACCATGCCGTCTTCTTTGCACATCAGGCCATAGCGGGCCTTGCCCACGTCGAGCTTGGTCCAGGCGTTGGTGTAGATGCGGTTGAGGAACTCACGGCAATCCGGGCCCTGGATGTCGATTTTGCCCAGGGTCGAAGCGTCCAGCAGGCCAACGCTGTCGCGCACGGCTTTGCATTCGCGCTTCACGGCGGTATGCAGGTCTTCACCGTTTTTCGGGAAGTACCACGGACGTTTCCACTGACCGACGTCTTCGAACTCGGCGCCGTTCTTCACGTGCCAGTGATGCAGCGCGGTGAAACGAACTGGCTCGAAGATGTGCCCACAGTGACGGCCGGCCACGGCGCCGAAGGTTACCGGCGTGTAGTTCGGGCGGAACATGGTGGTGCCCATCTGCGGGATGGTCACGTTCAGCGAACGGGCAGCGATGGCCAGGCCGTTGACGTTGCCAAGCTTGCCCTGGTCAGTGCCGAAGCCCAGTGCGGTGTAGCGTTTGACGTGCTCGACCGACTCGAAGCCTTCGCGGGTCGCCAGTTCGATGGCGGCAGCGGTGACGTCGTTTTGCAGGTCGACGAATTGCTTCGGCGCACGTGCGGTGTTCTTTTCGTGCGGCACCTGGAACAGCGCCAGAGTGGGTTCTTCCAGACGGCTCAGGGCTTTCGGCAAGGTGCCTTCGACCACGCTGAAACCGGCTTCGCTGGCTGCGCGAGCGCCGCCTTCAAAACCATCGGCCAGGGAATCGCCGAGGCCATAGACGCCGTTGATGCCACCAACGCACACGCGTTTCTGCGGTGCTTCGCCCGGTACGAAACCGAGGATGTCTTCACGCCAGATCGGCTTGCCACCCAAGTGCGACGCCAGGTGAACCACCGGGCTGTAACCGCCGGAGCTGGCAACCAGGTCGCATTCAAGCCACTCACCCGGGCTGGTCACGGTGTGCGCTTTGACATCGATCGCGGCAACGCGAGCGGCGGTCACGTGCTTGCTGCCACGCGCCTCGATCACGGCGCTGCCGGTCAGGATGCGGATGCCTTTGGCGCGTGCTTCTTCAACCAGCGCACCGCGCGGATTGCTGCGGGCATCGGCGATAGCGACGACTTGCAGGCTGGCGTCGAGCCAGTCCAGTGCCACGCGGTAGGCGTGATCGTTGTTGGTCGACAGCACCAGTTTTTTGCCCGGTGCCACGCCGTAACGACGAACGTAAGTCGACACAGCGCCGGCGAGCATGTTGCCCGGCACGTCGTTGTTGCCGTAAACCAGCGGACGCTCGTGAGCGCCGGTCGCCAGCACTACACGCTTGGCGCGAACACGGTGAATGCGCTGACGCACCTGGCCAATCGGGGCGCGATCGCCGAGGTGATCGGTCAGGCGTTCGTGAATGGTCAGGAAGTTATGGTCGTGGTAGCCGTTGACCGTGGCGCGCGGCAACAGCAGCACGTCCGGGGTGTCCTTGAGCTCGGCGATGACACTGGCAACCCATTCGGTGGCCGGTTTGCCGTCGAGGCTTTCGCGGGAGTCGAGCAGGCTGCCGCCGAACTCTTCCTGTTCATCGGCGAGGATCACACGGGCACCGCTGCGGGCAGCCGCCAGTGCAGCGGCCAGGCCAGCAGGGCCAGCGCCGACGATCAGCACGTCGCAGTGCTGGTTCATGTAGTCGTAGGTGTCCGGATCGTTCTCGGTCGGCGAGCGGCCAAGACCGGCGGCCTTACGAATGTATTTCTCGTAAGTCATCCAGAACGATTGCGGGTACATGAAGGTTTTGTAGTAGAAGCCCGGCGGCATCAGCTTGCCGCCGACCTTGCCGAGAATCCCCATCATGTC
This sequence comes from Pseudomonas sp. BT76 TE3572, assembly GCF_050435365.1. Taxonomy (NCBI): domain Bacteria; kingdom Pseudomonadati; phylum Pseudomonadota; class Gammaproteobacteria; order Pseudomonadales; family Pseudomonadaceae; genus Pseudomonas; species Pseudomonas sp. BT76 TE3572. Next base: position 5,056,778 of record NZ_JBNDKE010000001.1, on the reverse strand, counting down.
GTTGTTCACGCTCGGCCAGCCGTTGGTGCTGGTGGCGACCAGACCTTGGTACAGCGCTTGTTGCGTGGCGCGTACGTTCGGGATCTGCGTGGCTTCGGTCGCGCCGATTTGCAGCACGGCGTTCGGCTCTTCGGCGCCCGCAGCGAAAATGCCGCGCGGACGGGAGTACTTGAAGCTGCGACCGATGATGTCGACGCCGTTGGCCAGCAAGGCCGCGGCCAGGGAATCGCCTTCAAAGCCTTTGTAGGTCTGGCCGTTGAAGGTGAAGCTCAGCACTTTGTTGCGGTCGATCCGTCCGCCGTTGGACAGGCGATTGATCTGGCTCATACCTTCTCTCCCAGAGCCGTGGCGGCCGCTTTCGGGCTATCGGTCTTGTCGGTGAATTGTGGCTTGGCGCCGATCTTGTAGGTTTCGAGAATCTCGTAGGTCACGGTGTCACGGGTGGCGTTGAAATACTGACGGCAACCGGCGACGTGATCCCACAGCTCGTGGTGCAGACCGCGAGGGTTATCGCGGAAGAACATGTAGTCGCCCCACTCCTCGTCGGTGCAGCTGTTCGGATCCAGTGGACGCGGGATATGCGCCTGGCCGGATGCGTGGAATTCCTCTTCAGAGCGCAGCTCGCCGCAGTGAGGACAGAAGATATGCAACATGGGGATTTCTCCTGTTAGTGGGCAACCGCAGCAGCGCCGTGTTCGTCGATCAACGCACCGTTGTGGAAACGGTCGATGGAGAAAGGTGCAGCCAATGGGTGCATTTCACCCTTGGCCAGACTCGCAGCAAACACGTTGCCCGAGCCAGGTGTGGCCTTGAAGCCACCGGTGCCCCAACCGCAGTTGAAGAACATGTTCGGGACCGGGGTTTTCGAAATGATCGGGCACGCATCCGGGGTGGTGTCGACGATGCCGCCCCACTGACGGTTCATGCGTACGCGGGACAGCACCGGGAACATCTCGACGATGGCCTGGATGGTGTGTTCGATCACCGGGTACGAACCGCGCTGGCCGTAGCCGTTGTAGCCGTCGATACCGGCGCCGATCACCAGGTCGCCCTTGTCGGACTGGCTGATGTAACCGTGCACGGCGTTGGACATGATCACGCTGTCGATAATCGGCTTGATCGGCTCGGACACCAGCGCTTGCAGCGGGTGGGATTCGATCGGCAGGCGGAAACCGGCGAGTTTGGCCATGTGCCCGGAGTTACCCGCAGTGACCACACCGACGCGCTTGGCGCCGATGAAGCCCTTGTTGGTTTCAACGCCGATACACACGCCGTTTTCCTTGCGGAAACCGATCACTTCGGTCTGCTGGATCAGGTCCACGCCGAGTGCGTCGGCGGCACGGGCAAAACCCCAGGCCACGGCATCGTGACGGGCCACGCCGCCGCGACGCTGGACGGTGGCGCCCATCACCGGGTAGCGGGTGTTCTTGGAGCAGTCGAGGTACGGAATCTCGTCGGCCACTTGCTTGGCATCGAGCAGTTCGCCGTCCACGCCGTTGAGGCGGTTGGCGCTGACCCGACGCTCGGAATCACGAATGTCCTGCAGGGTGTGGCACAAGTTGTAGACGCCGCGCTGGGAGAACATCACGTTGTAGTTCAGGTCCTGGGACAGGCCTTCCCACAATTTCATCGCGTGCTCATACAGGTGCGCCGACTCGTCCCACAGGTAGTTGGAGCGAACGATGGTGGTGTTGCGCGCGGTGTTACCGCCGCCCAGCCAGCCTTTCTCGACCACGGCCACGTTAGTGATGCCGTGTTCCTTGGCCAGGTAGTAAGCGGTCGCCAGACCATGCCCGCCACCGCCGACGATGACCACGTCATAGACCTTTTTAGGGGTCGGCGTGCGCCACATTTTCTGCCAGTTTTCGTGATGGCTGAGGGAGTGTTTGAAGAGGCCGAAGCCCGAGTAGCGTTGCATAGTCATTTACTCCAAAACCGCGCTCAGCGATAAACCGGGAAGTCCGCGCACAGGGCCGAAACTTGCTGCGCAACATTGGCCTCTACGTCGGCGTCGCCGAGGTTGTCGAGGATGTCGCAGATCCAGCCGGCAAGCGTGACGCACTGGGTAACCTTGAAGCCGCGAGTGGTCACCGCCGGGGTGCCGATGCGCAGGCCGGAGGTCACGAACGGCGACTGTGGATCGTTCGGGACAGCGTTCTTGTTCACGGTGATGTGGGCGCGACCGAGTGCTGCGTCCGCCTCTTTGCCGGTGAGGCCCTGACGGATCAGGCTGACCAGGAACAGGTGGTTATCGGTACCGCCGGACACTACATCGTAGCCGCGTTTGATAAATACGCCTGCCATGGCCTGGGCGTTGTCGATCACTTGTTGCTGGTAAGCCTTGAAGCCAGGCTCCAGCGCTTCCTTGAAGCACACCGCTTTACCAGCGATCACGTGCATCAGCGGGCCGCCCTGGGCACCGGGGAAGACTGCCGCGTTGAGCTTCTTCTCGATTTCTTCGTTGGACTTGCACAGGATCAGGCCGCCACGTGGACCGCGCAGGGTCTTGTGGGTGGTGGTGGTCACAACGTCGGCGTAAGGCAGCGGGTTCGGGTACAGGCCGGCAGCGACCAGACCGGCGACGTGCGCCATGTCGACGAACAGCAGGGCACCGACTTTGTCGGCAATCTGACGGAAGCGTGGGAAGTCGAGGGTCTTGGAATAGGCCGAGAAGCCAGCAACGATCATCTTAGGCTTGCACTCGACGGCCAGGCGCTCGACTTCGTCGTAATCGATCAGCCCGGTTTTGGTGTCGATGCCGTACTGCACGGCGTTGTACAGCTTGCCCGAAGACGACACTTTGGCGCCGTGGGTCAGGTGACCACCGTGGGCCAGGCTCATGCCGAGGATGGTGTCGCCGGCCTGCAGCAGAGCCAGGTAAACGGCGCTGTTGGCCGAGGAGCCGGAGTGCGGCTGAACGTTGGCGTAATCGGCGCCGAACAGTTGCTTGGCGCGTTCGATGGCCAGCGCTTCAACTTTATCGACGTGCTCGCAGCCACCGTAGTAGCGCTTGCCCGGATAGCCTTCGGCGTATTTGTTGGTCAGGCCACTGCCTTGCGCTTCCATGACGCGTTTGCTGGTGTAGTTCTCTGACGCGATCAGCTCGATGTGATCTTCCTGGCGTTGCTCCTCGGCATTCATCGCCGCCAGCAGTGCATCGTCGTAACCCTGGATCTGGTCTTGCTTGCTGAACATCGCGTCTCTCCCAGCGGCATCTATGCGCCATTCGTCTCGGTAAGGCACTGGTGTTTCGACAGTGCCCTTTGAATGCGATGGTATGACCGGCGCAGACAGGCCAAATGCCTACGGACGCCACGCAAAGGTGCGTTTACGACATAGGCAGGCGCACAGGGATAAATGAACTCAACCGGACAGCTTCGCCAACCCTTCGCGTAGAGCCAGCAATAACAGGAAATGCGCGGGATAGAGCGCGTAAGCCCAGCGACGCATCGGCGGTGGAGGTTTGAGCCGGCCGGCATGGCGTAGCAAAAGCAGGCCGGCCAGTGGCGCGATCAGACAAGCGGCGATGCCGAGGATGGCTTCAACATTGTGAAACTGCGCGGAGGAATACAGCACTGGCCACTGATTGGCTGCCAGGCACACCACTCCCGGTAACAGGCTGAAGTACCAGGGCCGCTTGATCACCAGCAACATCGCCAGCGGCAACAGCACGCCGAAGAAGCCGAACATCAGTCGCTCCGGGAACAGCGCCGCCAGCAGCAAGGCGCTTGCCGCTAATAGCCGCGCTTGCAGCGCTCGGTCCTGCCAGCCACGGGCCACCAGCAATCCCAACGTCAACGTGGGCAGCACGTTGAAGGTGTCGGGATCAGGAATGTACATCCGGTAGGGAATTTCGCTGATGGCGCTAAACAACAGCAACCACCCCAGATAACGCCACTGGCCGTCCGTCGTCACCGAGCGGGCCCGCGCCAGGTTTGCGGCCATTGCCAGACAGAACCACGGGAACGCCAACCGTCCCGGCACATACAGCAGATCGACGGAATAACCGACATATCGCAGGTGATCGAGCACCATGCTCAACAGCGCCAGCCACTTGAGCAGATCCAGTGCCCCATCCCTTTGCGTCATGTGCATAATTGCCCGGCGTCTTTGTATTTTTCTGACAGCATCATCGCGTGTGCTCCCCGGACGATCTTCGGTAAAGTGCGCACCATCATTGACCACGAGGCCCTTCACCATAAGAGCCTCGACCACGGAAGCCGGCCATGACCGATAAGAGCCAACAATTCGCCAGCGACAACTATTCCGGTATCTGCCCTGAAGCCTGGGCGGCCATGGAACAGGCCAACCACGGCCACCAACGCGCCTATGGCGACGACGAATGGACCGCACGCGCGTCCGACGATTTCCGCAAACTGTTCGAAACCGACTGCGAAGTATTCTTCGCCTTCAACGGCACCGCGGCCAACTCCCTGGCCCTGTCGTCGCTGTGCCAGAGTTACCACAGCGTGATCTGCTCGGAAACCGCCCACGTCGAAACCGACGAATGCGGCGCACCGGAATTCTTTTCCAACGGTTCCAAGCTGCTCATCGCCCGCACTGAAAACGGCAAGCTGACCCCGGAATCGATCCGCGAAATCGCGCTCAAGCGCCAGGACATCCACTACCCGAAACCGCGCGTCGTGACCCTGACCCAGGCGACCGAAGTCGGCAGCGTCTACACCCCGGAAGAAATCCGCGCCATCAGCGCCACCTGCAAAGAGCTGGGCCTGAACTTGCACATGGACGGCGCGCGATTCTCCAACGCCTGCGCTTTCCTTGGCTGCACGCCGGCCGACCTGACCTGGAAGGCCGGTGTCGACGTGTTGTGCTTCGGCGGCACGAAAAACGGCATGGCGGTAGGGGAAGCGATTCTGTTCTTCAACCACAAACTGGCCGAAGACTTCGACTACCGCTGCAAACAGGCCGGGCAACTGGCCTCGAAGATGCGTTTCCTCTCGGCGCCGTGGGTCGGGATTCTGGAAAACGACGCCTGGCTCAAATACGCCCGCCACGCCAACCACTGCGCGCAGCTGTTGGCTGAACTGGTCAGCGACATTCCAGGCGTGGAACTGATGTTCCCGGTACAGGCCAACGGCGTGTTCCTGCAACTGTCGGAACCGGCCATCGCCGCACTGACGGCCAAGGGCTGGCGCTTCTACACCTTCATCGGCAACGGCGGCGCACGCTTCATGTGCTCGTGGGACACCGAAGAAGAGCGCGTACGGGAATTGGCCGCCGACATCCGCGAAGTCATGTCCCGCTAACGCGCACAACTCCTGTGGCGAGGGAGCTTGCTCCCGTTCGACTGCGCAGCAGTCGTGAGATCAAACAATGCGGTCTGTCAGGCAGACCGCATTTTCAGAGTCTGGGGCTGCTTCGCTGCCCAGCGGGAGCAAGCTCCCTCGCCACAAAAATCTCCTGACGCTGCCTCCTGATTTCGACTCTCATACTCTTGGTCTACATTGTTTGGCGAGCCTCCGCTCACATAAAAACAATCAGGAGCGCACGCATGTCCTTACAAGGCAAAACCCTGTTCATTACCGGCGCCAGCCGTGGGATTGGTCGTGAGATCGCGCTGCGCGCCGCGCGGGATGGCGCCAATATTGTGATTGCCGCTAAAAGCGCCGAGCCGCACCCCAAGTTGCCGGGCACGATTTTCAGTGTGGCGAAGGAAGTTGAAGCCGCGGGCGGCAAGGCGTTGGCCTTGCAGGTGGATGTGCGTGATGAAGTCGCGGTGCGTGAGGCATTGGCCCAGGCCAACGAGCATTTCGGCGGCATTGATGCGCTGATCAACAATGCCGGCGCGATCAAGCTGACCGGGGTTCAGCACATCGAACTCAAGCGCTTCGACCTGATGCACCAGATCAACACCCGCGCCGTGCTCCTGTGCAGCCAGGCCGCCCTGCCCTATCTGAAGAAAAGCGCCGGACACATCCTCAGCCTTTCCCCGCCACTGAATCTGGCGACCAAGTGGTTTGCTCAATACAGCCCTTACACCGTGACCAAATACGGCATGAGCATGCTGACCATGGGCATGAGCGAGGAATTCAAGAACTACGGCATCAGCGTCAATTCGTTGTGGCCGCAAACCATGATCGCCACTGCCGCCATTGAATTTCAGCTGGGGTCACGCGAGTCGTTCAAACATGCGCGTACGCCCGCGATCATGGCCGACGCCGCCCACGTAATTCTGAGCAGCAGCGGTCGCAGCATTACTGGTCGCTTGTTGATTGATGAGGAGATTCTGGGTGAAAACGGGATGACGGATTTTGAACAATATCGGTTTGCGCCCGACACCACCGACCCGCTGATGCCGGACCTGTTTGTCGACTGAGTGGTTTAGGGTGTCAGCTAGATCCACCCCTCACCCTAACCCTCTCCCCAGAGGGTAGAGGGGACTGACCGAGGTGTTTAGTCGAAATGCTGCGACCTGAAATATCGAGTCGAACTTAGATTTTAGATGCGATGGAGATCCGCCCCCTTTCCCCCTCTCCCCTGTGGGGAGAGGGATGGGCGGGCGGCGTTCCGATGAGGGGTGGATCTTGAAGTTAATTAACCTTCCAACCTCAAATCAAAACTCGATGCGCACATCCCCTTTCGGCACGCTGCAGCACGAAAGAATGAACCCTTCCGCTTCGTCTTCCTCGGTGATCCCGCCGTTGTGGTCCATTTCGACCTCGCCACCCAGCTTCATCACCTTGCACGTCCCGCAGATCCCCATCCCGCAGGCTTTCGGAATCAGCAGGCCAAGCTTGGCCGCCGCCGCATGCACGGTTTCACCCGGTGCAACACGAATGCTCTTGCCGGACGCAGTGAATTCCACCTGATGCAGATCCGCCGCGTCGACTTCCGGCGCATCCGCCGCTTGTTCGGCTTGCTCCACCGCATCGGCGCGGGCTTCCGCTGGCGTGGCCCCGAAGGATTCTTCATGGTAACGCGACATGTCGAAACCGGCGGTTTCGAGCATGCGCTTGACCGCGGTCATGTACGGCGTCGGGCCGCAGCAGAACACTTCGCGCTCCATGAAGTCCGGCGCCATCAGTTCGAGCATCTTGTGGTTCAGGTAACCGCGATAACCGGCCCACGGCTCACCCAGACCATGCTTCTCGCAGATCAGGTGCAGGCTGAAGTTATCGATCCGCGACGCCATATGTTCCAGCTCGCGGTGATAAATGATGTCTTTGGGCGAACGGGCGCTGTGGATAAACACCATGTCGACGTTGCCGTTGGTGTCGTAGAACCAGCGAGCCATCGACATGACTGGCGTGATACCGACACCGCCGCTGAGGTACAGCACCTTCGGCGCGGTGAAATCCATGGCGTTGAACAGCCCGACCGGCCCGTGCACCGCCAGCTCCTGGCCTTCGTGCAGGGTGTCGTGCAGCCAGTTGGAGACTTTGCCGCCCGGCACACGCTTGATGGTCACCGAAAAGCTGTACGGCACCGATGGCGAGCTGGAAATGGTGTAGGAGCGCATGATCGGCACGCCTTCGATTTCCAGCTCCAGGGTGACAAACTGCCCCGGCTTAAAGAAGAACAGGATTGGCTGGTCAGCCATAAAGCAGAAGGTGCGCACATCCCAGGTTTCCTGGATGACTTTGACGCAACGGACGATGTGTCGACCATTGGCCCAGGTCTGGGTGGTTACCGGATTCAGGAAGCTGTTGGACATGCTGTTCTCCACCGCCGATGGTCGGCCTTATGTTGGCGATTCTGCGTAACGTGCGAACCACCCATTTACCTATCTGCGACATTCACATACTTATCGCGACCAGCCTGCATCTACCGGGGGTTGCGCGTCGGGAACAGATTGGGCCATGTCGCCCATGGATAAGGTTCTGCCCAGCGGCGGCCCCACACTCGCTCCATACCAAGACACAACCTATACACCCTTGCGTAGCAAACCGTAGCCGGTGTGGCGGGCTTGGGTGGAGCAGGTTCGGATGCATGAAGTTCTGAGCCAAGGCGCCGCGACGACTCATAGCTCGCTATGGGGAGGAGCGGCAACGCAGGATCAGGACTTCAGGCGCCGAACTTGCCCATCCAAACCCGCCACACCGGCTGCCAAGCCACTTTCGCCGGCCACACAGAATGGCCTTGAGGATTAAATGATGGACGTCACCACTACCCTGAGCCTGGGCGATCCACTGGAACCCGCACGCAAGGCCACCGCGCAGATGCTGCAAGAGCGCGAGCGTACTTTCTCGCTGCCGCAGCCGTTTTACTCTGACGAGCGGCTGTTTGATATCGACATGCAGGAAATCTTTCAGAAAGAGTGGTTGATCGCCGGCATGACCTGCGAAATCCCTACCAAGGGCAACTTCCTGACCCTGCAAATCGGCAAGAACCCGATCATCGTGATTCGCGGCGCTGAAGGCGTGGTTCACGCGTTCCATAACGTCTGCCGTCACCGTGGTTCGCGGCTGTGCACCAGTGAAAAAGGCAAAGTCGCCAAACTGGTTTGCCACTACCACCAGTGGACCTACGAGCTGGACGGTCGCCTGTTGTTCGCCGGTACCGAAATGGGCGACGACTTCGACATGAAGCAGTACGGCCTCAAGCCGGTGAACGTGAAGACCGCTGGTGGCTACATCTTCATCAGCCTGTCGGAGAACCCGCCGGCCATCGATGACTTCCTGTCGACGCTGAACCATTACATGGAACCGTACGACATGGAGAACACCAAGGTGGCGATCCAGACCACCTTGTTCGAAAAAGCCAACTGGAAACTGGTGCTGGAAAACAACCGCGAGTGCTACCACTGCAACGCGTCGCACCCGGAACTGTTGAAAACCCTGCTGGAATGGGACGACGTGACCGATCCGCGTGCCGACCAGGCCTTCAAGGATCACGTTGCCGCCTCCGCCGCAGCGTGGGAAGCCGAAAAGATTCCTTACGCCCACGCCAGTTTCGGCCTGCGTAACCGCATCGTGCGCATGCCACTGCTCAAGGGCACCGTGTCGATGACCATGGACGGCAAACAAGGCTGCGCCAAGCTCATGGGCCGCATCAAGAACCCGGACCTGGGCTCGATGCGCATCCTGCACCTGCCGCACTCGTGGAACCACTGCATGGGCGACCACATCATTGTGTTCACCGTGTGGCCAATCAGCGCTCAGGAAACCATGGTCACCACCAAGTGGATCGTGCACAAGGACGCAGTCGAAGGCGTGGACTACGACGTGGAGCGCATGCGCAAGGTCTGGGATGAGACCAACAACCAGGACCGTCGCCTGGCCGAAGAGAACCAGCGCGGCATCAACTCCACCGCGTACCAGCCAGGCCCTTACTCCAAGACCTATGAGTTTGGCGTGGTGAACTTCGTGGACTGGTACAGCGAGCGTTTGCTGAACAACCTGGGCGCGGAACCTGCGCCTTACCTCAAAGGGGTTCCGGTTCAAGGCTGACCGATCCGCTGAGACAAAAAACCGCGAACCTGTTTCGCGGTTTTTTATTGTTCAAATTTCGTTCAATCGCTTTAGAGCTGCCGCTGGCATGGGGCTGTAGAGGTTCGCGAACAAGTTATCCACACCTTCGCCCACAGCAAATGGGGACAACTCGGTTTACCGCGCAAAATTTCTCCACAGAAACTGAAGAAAATCCGTGACTTATCCAGAAGCAGGGTTTTGAGCAGTGATTGGTTGTTTTTTGATCGAAAGCTTGAAAGCCACGTCATACGTGGCTTGCAGAGGATGGCGAACACCTTATCCACAGAAGCGCCAACAGACTTTGGGGGCAACTTGGCCTGATCTGTGGAAAACCGTTGGAAGCCGCGATAAATCTGGGTTTGCGCGAGGTTTCCCGGTCTAAAACGACGATTTGATCGTTTTTTGATCACAAGCCTGATAAGCCCGGTTTATATGGCCTGTAGAGGACAGCGAACATCTTATCCACAGATGCGCTAACAGAGATTGGGGGCAAGTATTGGCTCGCGCACAAAGTTATCCTCTGGAAAAAGCCTGAAAAAACCGCAAGTTAGGCTGGTTGTTTTTTGTACGAAGGGTTGCAGGGCTTGATCTGTATGGGGTGTAGCGAAGGGCGAACATGTTATCCACAGAAGCGCTAACAGGGATTGTGGGTAACCACGCTCAGTTCCTGTTGAAACACGACCAGCCTGAGTCGATATCCAGATTCAACTCATAGTCATTGAATGCCCCCCACCCAAGCAAAAGCGAAGGCACGTACTGACCCAGCAACAACGACGGAGGAATCGTAAAGTCCGGGTAGTAGTTGTAGGTGATCGATTGGATATGGCCCGCCAGGCTCAATTCACCCTTGAAGGTTTGGGAACGCGGCTTATCGGTGACATGAATGGGTGAGTTGCCCGGCGCGGAAGACGTTAGGTAATCAACATTGCCGGTGTCGATTATCGCCGGCGTGGCCCGACGATCCAGGCGTGCGGCAATAGTCAGCCGTTGATTGATGTCGATGCGCGCATAGGTGATTCGCGAATCACATCGCGCGGGAGGTTCGGCGTTAAGCGCCAGGGTCTTTTTGGTGACCTTCAAACGCCCCAACTTACCGAGTAAATCGAGCCCCAATAAGTTTTCCCGGTCGCTGACAAACACCAGGACGTTTCTGAACTCGCTTGAGCCTATCTTTAAAGACTCAAAGATCCCGAGTTTGGCAGACAGGTCACGTTCACCATAAAACGTGCTGTAGCCATAGTGAGAGTCGGTTAATAACCTGATTCCCATCAGCTTCGCGGTGTCGTGGTTGACCCGGGTTTGTGGCGCGCCGGTGTCCAGAATGAAGCGTGACGAGACACCATTGGCCGCTTTGACATCGAGGTAGGGCAGCACCTCGTCTGTCACGTGACCGTCACTGGCATAGGGATGGATCTCGAGCACTTCGTGCCGCGTCGTTCTTTTCACCGAGAAATCGGCGAGCGATCTGAGGGTCGCGAGGGATTCGTTGCCGAACATGGAAAACATTGCGTTGAGTTCAGGATCATTCGCGATTGCCTGAGCGTGACGTCGCTTGATCGCCAGATAGTATTCGGGAATCTGGTTTGCGGTTTTGGCCTCGAACATTCGGGCGAGAACAGACACTGAACAATTCAGGTTTTTTTCAGCATCCAACACCTTGGCGCATTGCTGTTTCAGCTGCGCCAAGGACGCCTTTTGTCCCTGTTCGGTCTCTAACCATGTGTAGAAATCCGGAGCTGCCGGCCGGGTATCAGCTATCGCACTGGTGGCTGCACAGATAAAAAATGCAAGCAGCACCAGAGACGACTTTGAATACACCCCGCCGATCAGACATGTCTCACGCCGACTGACCGCTTTCATGTTCAACCCATTCTGAAAACGAGTTTTATGAACTAGCGCTGCGGCCCCCTGAGCAGCTCATAGAGGAATGTAGCTCACTAGGGCCGATACATCAGATAGGCCTCACCCGTGACCCGAATCATCGGATGGGGAGTAATCAGGCAGGTATCGACGACACGAAACCCATGCCGCTCGTAAAACCGACGGGCGCCGGTGTTCACGGCGTAGTCGATCAGACTCAAGCCATTGAGCCCCAGCTGGTTGGCACGGTCGTAAGCGTAGGCGAGGAATTGCTTGCCCAGGCCCTGGTTTCGCCAGCCTTCATGGAGCGCCAGGCTGGAAATATAGAGGGTGTCGGGAATTTCCATCTTGGCGTACGGAGCCAGGACAGGATCGGTCACTGGAGGCGCCAGTGGATCGTGACGCATCACGTAGCTGTGCATCATGCCAATGACGTTTCCCTGTGCCTCGGCGATGAGGCAGTTCTGATACGAAAAATCCACGTCGTCACGGGCATATCGACTGGCGCCCACGTCCAGTAAATCCTGACCGGGTTGCGCCAGTTGGCTCCAGATGTAATCCGCAGCACCCTCTGACGAAATCTGGAACAAGCGAGCAATCTCCCGCGCATCACTGCGCAGAGCCGAACGAAACTCTACTGCCATTTACCGCCCCCCACAGGACCGCTAGCGGACCACGCCTTCTTCGATCAGTAACTTGAGAATCGCCTCGGCCCCCGCCTCGGCACTCAACCCTTTAAGCACTTGCCCGCCGCCACCGCTGGCCTTGGCCGTCGCGGCTTTCATCCGGTCTGCGCCGCTCTTGGCCTTGATCACCTTCAAGCGTTTAGGCCGTGGCTTGGCCGGTTGCAGGGTGGCAACCGCCAGCAGTTCATCGTCGATCACTTCGACTTCATCCGCCTGCAGCACACCGCGTCGGGCCGGGCCATAAGCGCTCTGCCGAGGCTTCGGCGCGGCGTTATCCACAGTCGCGAGAAACGGCAGCCGTACTTTCAGGCGACGGCGCTGACCGCGCGGCAAGGCTTGCAGCACCAACGCTGAATGACCGTCGATGGATTCAACTTGAGCCAGCCCTACCACCAGCGGCCAGCCCAGATTTTCCGCCAGCAGGAACGGCAACATGCCCGAACCTTCACCGGTTTCTGCCTGGCTGCCGGTCAGCACGACCTGAGCCCCGGCGTCACGCAAATACGCGGTCAATGCCGGCAATGCATCGGCGCCTTCCGGTTGCTCAAGCACATGCAGCTGTTCCAGGCCCATGCCCAGATAGGCGCGTAGTGCAGGTTCCGCGACGTCGCCGGCATGCAGCACTTGCAGGTTATCCCCAGCCAGTTGCAGGCCCAGCTCCACCGCCCGCGCATCTTGCTCCGCACGACGTGGCCGGCCGGAGGTCGGGTGGGCGCCGATGGACACCAGGCTGATGATTTTCGTGCTCATAACCCTTTCCTTTCCTTAAGCCGCATCGCGCTTGGCTTCATTGCGGTAAGCCTCTACCGCATCAATCAAGGCTTGAAGAATCTCTGCACTTTCGCCGATCACCGACAGGTCGGCCCGTTTGATCATGTCGCAGCCAGGATCGAGGTTGATCGCCACCACCTTGTCGCAGGCACCGATGCCTTGCAGGTGCTGGATCGCCCCGGAAATCCCCACCGCCACGTAAACCCGCGCGGTGACCCAGGTGCCGGACGCACCGACCTGACGGTCGCGCGCCATGAAGCCATCGTCCACTGCCACACGGGACGCGCCTTCGGTAGCGCCCAGCGCTTCGGCGGTCCTGTGGAAAAGTCCCCAGTCCTTGACCCCGTTACCACCGGAGAAGATGAACTCGGCTTCGGCCATCGGAATCGCCGCCGGATCGACCGCCACCGCACCCAAATCCTCAATCCGCGACAAGCTGCGCGCCACGTCTGTGGATAACTCCACCGGCAAGGCTTCGTGACGGGTTTCGCTGACCGGTTCGGCGCATTCGACGGCAGCCAGAATCAAGCGTGCCACCGGGCGCGCAAGGTCTTGCAAACCGGCACCGGCGCGACCGATACACTCCTGATCCTTGACCTGCCAGACCCGCGTGGCCGGGCGTTCGCCCAGTGCGGCGGCAAAGCGTCGACCCAATTCACCACCACCGCTGCGGCTGTCCGGCAGCAACCAGTGACGCGGGCTGAACTGGTTATCCACAGCCCGCAGGCCCTGGACCCGCTGTTCCGGTGCATAACCGCTGAATTCGTCGCCATCCAGCACCAGCAAGCGATCGACGCCAGCGGTGGCGAAGGCATTTTCTTTATGTTCACCGAAGACCACGGCCAACACCGCGCCATCATTACCGGCCAACTGATGAGCCAGACCCAGCAAGTCGCGGTCGTGGCTGCTCAAGCGGCCGCCGACCATGTCCGGCACCACGCTGATGTAAAACGCAGGTGCAGGCACTTGATGCAGTGGCAACTGGACTTCAACCGCGGCCGAGCGTTTAGTCGCCCCGCCCTGTTGAGCGCCGCTGCGGTCGATCCGCTTGATCCCGTTGGGACCGATAAAACCGATGCCATGGGGATTCTTGCGGATGACGCCGTTAGGCCCCATCCAGCTGTGTTGCGCCGGTTGCATGGCCGCGTGCAGCGGGTGCAAGCGGTTACGGGCGATCCATTCGGCGCGTGGGTCGCGGCGGATAATGTCGCTCATCAGTGGGCCTCCGCAGGTTCACGTTGGGCCGGTTTGGTCGGCTTGCTCGGGGCAGCGTCTTCGAGCAACGCGTCCGCCACCAGTTCGGCGATGTCCTTGATCAGCGGCCGGGGTTCGACCACGCCTTCGAGCATCGCGGTGCACTGTGGACAACCCACGGCCACCAGTTCGGCGCCGGTTTCGCGGATGTCTTCCATGCGCATGTCGGGGATCCGTTGCTTGCCCGGGATGTCAGTGATCGGCGCACCGCCACCACCACCGCAGCAGCGCGAGCGGAAACCGGAGCGTTGCATTTCCTTGATCTCGATACCCAGGGCGCGCAGCACTTCACGCGGTGCCTCGTACTCGCCGTTGTAGCGGCCGAGGTAGCACGGATCGTGATAAGTCACGCTGCTGCCTTTGTGCTGACCGAGGTTCAGGGCGCCAGCGCCGATGATTTCTGCCATGTAAGTGCTGTGGTGCTGCACGACGTAGTTACCGTCGAAGGCGCCGTACTCGTTTTTCAGCACGTGGAAGCTGTGCGGGTCGCAGGTGACGATGCGATTGAAGCTGTACTTGGCCAGGGTCTGGATGTTGCGTTTGGCCAGCAACTGGAAGGTGGCTTCGTCGCCCAGACGTCGAGCCACGTCACCGCTGTCGCGTTCTTCAAGGCCCAGCACGGCGAAGTCGACCTTGGCCGCTTTCAGCACTTTGACGAAGGCGCGCAGGGTGCGCTGGTTGCGCATGTCGAAGGCACCGTCGCCGACCCAGAACAGCACGTCGACCGACTTCTTCTCGCTCATCAGATTGAGGTTCAAGTCCGCCGCCCAGTTCATCCGCCCGCCCGGGGCGAAACCGCCAGGGTTGTCGGTGGCGATCAGGTTTTCCAGGACTTCGGCGCCCTTGTTCGGGGTCGCACCTTTTTCCAGGGTCAGGTGACGGCGCATGTCGACGATGGCATCGACGTGCTCGATCATCATCGGGCACTCCTCGACGCAGGCACGGCAGGTAGTGCAGGACCACAATGTTTCAGCATCCACCAGACCGTTGACGATCGGTTGATGCGGATTACCGGCGTGCTCGCCGATGGCCTTGCCCGGATACGGGCTGCCGGCGAATTTGGCGTCGGTGCCACCGGCCAGGCCAACGACCATGTCTTGAATCAGTTTTTTCGGGTTCAGCGGCTGGCCGGCGGCGAACGCCGGGCACGCGGCTTCGCACTTACCGCACTGCACGCAGGCATCGAAGCCGAGCAGTTGGTTCCAGGTGAAATCCTTGGGTTTTTCCACACCCAGTGGTGCGTTTGGATCGTTCAGGTCCAGCGGTTTCAAACCGGTGGAGCGGCCGCCACCAAAGCGTTCGGCGCGACGGTGCCAGGCCAGGTGCAAAGCACCGGCGAAGGCGTGCTTCATCGGCCCGCCCCAGGTCATGCCGAAGAACAATTCCGATACGCCCCACAGCACACCTACACCGAGGATTACCGCGACCACCCAACCACCGAAGTTTTCCGGGAGGATGCCGGCGACCGGCAGGGTCAACAGGAAAAAGCTTACCGAGAACGCCAACAGGCTTTTCGGCAGGCGCATCCATGGGCCTTTGGACAAACGGGCCGGCGGGTTGCGACGACGCAGGTACACAAAGATCGCACCGACGAACATCACCGCCGTCATCAACAACAGGGCATAGCCGAGGATGCGGTTATGCAGGCCAAAACCGTGCACCAGAATCGCCAGCACGATAGACGCCACCGCACCACCGGCCGTGGCAACGTGGGTGTTGGCGATGTATTTGTCCCGCGCGACCACATGGTGCAAATCGACCATGTAGCGCTTGGGCATGGCGAACAGGCCGCCGATCAGGTCGACTTTCGAAGCCCGGCCTCGGCGCCACATAGCCACCCGCCGCAACGCGCCCAGAACCGCAAGGCCCAGGGCGGCGAACAACAGGATTGGAAGAAGGGTGTTCAACATGGTGGAGCTCCCAAAGACCGCAGGGTCTTGCAGGCCAAACTACCTGGATGCCTTGCCCGATTCCTGTAGGAGCGAGGCTTGCCCGCGAAGGCGATGGATCAGCCGACATCAATGTTGAATGTCAGGACGCCTTCGCGGGCAAGCCTCGCTCCTACAGGGTTATCCACAAGCTCTTAGAAATCCTTGCACAACCGCAGCGCGTCGTAGATCGCCGCGTGGGTGTTGCGCTGCGCCACGCAGTCGCCGATGCGGAACAGCAAGTAGCCGTCGCCCGCCTGGCTCAGCGAAGGTTGCGGCTTGATCGCGAACAAGGCTTCGATGTCCATCTGGCCTTTGTTGCGCGAGCCTTCCTTCAGGGCGTAGTAGATTTCTTCGTCCGGACGCACGCCGTTTTCGACGACGACCTGGTCCACCACCCGCTCCTCTTTGGCGCCGGTGTATTCGTTTTCCAGCACCGCCACCAGCTTGTCGCCTTCGCGGTAGACCTTCTCCAGCATCATGTCCCCGGTCATGATCACTTCTTTGGGGTACATGCTGCGGTAGTACGTCGGGAACGAAGTGCCGCCAATCGCTACGCCCGGCTTGATGTCGTCAGTGACGATCTCGACCTGGCTGCCCTTGTCGGCGAGGAAGTCGGCGGTCGACATCCCGGTGAACTCGCAAATGGTGTCGTAGACCAGCACGTTTTTGCCCGGTGCAACCTTGCCGTCGAGGATGTCCCAGCTGCTGACGACCAGGCCTTCAGCCGCGCCCCAGTGTTCGTTCTGCTCCAGGAATGGATGGCCGCCGACGGCGAGTACCACCACGTCCGGACGCAGGTCGAGAATGGTTGCCGCATCGGCCGCCACGCCCAGGCGCAGGTCGACTTTCAAACGCGCCAATTCCAGTTGGAACCAGCGAGTGATACCGGCGATCTGGTCCCGTTGCGGGGCTTTCGAGGCGGTCGTGATCTGGCCGCCGATGAATTCTTTCTTCTCGAACAGGGTCACGTCGTGGCCACGTTCGGCGGACACACGTGCAGCTTCCATCCCGGCAGGGCCGGCACCGACCACCACAACTTTGCGCTTCACACCAGCCGATTTCTCGATGATGTGCGGCACGCCCATGTATTCACGGGAGGTCGCAGCGTTCTGGATGCACAACACGTCCAGACCCTGATATTGACGGTCGATGCAGTAGTTGGCACCGACGCATTGTTTGATCTGGTCGACCTGACCCATTTTGATCTTGGCGATCAGGTGCGGGTCGGCGATGTGGGCGCGGGTCATGCCGACCATGTCCACATAGCCACCTTCCAGGATACGGGTCGCCTGGTTCGGGTCCTTGATGTTCTGCGCGTGCAGTACCGGGGCCTTCACCACTTCCTTGATACCGGCGGCCAAGTGCAGGAATGGCTCCGGTGGATAACTCATGTTCGGAATAACGTTGGCCAGGGTGTTGTGGGTGTCACAACCCGATCCGACCACGCCGATGAAGTCGATCATGCCGGTGTCGTCGTAATACTTGGCGATCTGCTTCATGTCCTCGTGGGACAAGCCATCCGGGTGGAATTCATCACCGCACAGACGGATGCCGACGCAGAAATCCGGACCCACTTCCTTGCGCACAGCCTTGATCACTTCCAGGCCGAAACGCATGCGGTTCTCGAAACTGCCGCCCCATTCGTCGGTACGCTTGTTGACGCGCGGGCTCCAGAACTGGTCGATCATGTGCTGGTGCACGGCGGACAGCTCGACGCCGTCCAGGCCACCGGCCTTGGCCCGCGCGGCGGCGCTGGCGTAGTTGCCGATCACCCGCCAGATTTCTTCCGGCTCGATGGTTTTGCAGGTCGCACGGTGCACCGGCTCACGGATACCCGACGGCGACAGCAGGGTTGGCCAATGCTCGCCGTCCCAACGGGAACGACGACCCATGTGAGTAATCTGGATCATGATCTTGGCGCCATGCTTGTGCATGGCATCGGCCAGGTTCTGGAAGTGCGGAATGATCCGGTCGTCGGCCAGGTTGACCGACTTCCACCAGCCTTGCGGGCTGTCGATGGCCACACTGGAGGAACCGCCGCAAATCGCCAGGCCGATCCCGCCCTTGGCTTTCTCTTCGTAATACTTGACGTACCGGTCGGTGGTCATGCCGCCGTCGGTGGCATAGACCTCAGCGTGCGCGGTGCTGAGCACGCGGTTACGGATGGTCAGTTTGCCGATCTGGATCGGCTGAAACATTGCTTCGAAAGCCATGGCGGGTTCCTCGACTTACAACGGCTTGACGGTGAACAAACCGTCGTCGTGGCCTTCTTCGGAGCCACCGTAAACTTGTTCGGCAACCGTGCGGATCTTGCTGCCGCGAGCTTGCAGAATCTGATCCATCGCGCCGGCAAACCAGCCCGTGAACATGTAGTCGACTTTGCGGCCGACCTTGCCGTACACATAAACAAACGCAGAGTGTTCGAGCTTGACGCTGGCAGTGCCTTTGTCGAGGTCGATGTCCTGGATCTTGAACAAGCCCCAGCCGCGCTGCGACAGGCGCTTCATGTAGTGCTCGAACACCGCGACGCCTTCCAGACCGTGGCACTCAGCTTCTTTTTCACACCAGTGCCAGGCGGATTTGTAGCCGGCCTTGTAGAGGATTTCGGCGTAGGCGTCGGCGCCCAGCACTTCCTCGATGCCCATGTGGTTGTTGACGAAGAAATGACGCGGTACGTACAGCATTGGCAGGGCGTCGGAGGTCCAGACACCGGTTTCGCTGTCGACTTCGATTGGCAATTGCGGGGCGATCTTGGCCATGGAAACTTAACTCCAGAAAAATTTTGGTGTTGCCCCCGGCACGAATGGCCGGGGGAAAGGATTCAGAGGTGCTGTGGCTTACTCGCCCCAGACGTCCTTGAGGACGTTGACCCAGTTCTCGCCCATGATCTTGCGAACCACGCGCTCGGAATGACCGCGCTTGAGCAGGGTTTCGGTCAGGTTCGGGAACTCGCCGACGGTGCGGATGCCCAGCGGGTTGATGATCTTGCCGAAGCTGGTCAGGCGGCGGGCGTAGCCCTTGTCATGGGTCAGGTATTCGAAAAAGTCCTGGCCATGGCCCTGGGTGAAGTCGGTGCCGATACCGATGGCGTCTTCACCGACGATATTCATGGTGTATTCAATGGCTTCGGCGTAATCGTCGATGGTCGAATCGATACCCTTGGCCAGGAATGGCGCGAACATGGTTACGCCGACGAAACCGCCGTGATCGGCGATGAACTTCAGTTCTTCATCGGATTTGTTGCGCGGGTGGACTTTCAGACCCGACGGCAGGCAATGGGAGTAGCAGACCGGCTTCTTGGATTCGAGGATGACTTCTTCGGAAGTCTTCGAACCGACGTGGGACAGGTCGCACATGATGCCGACGCGGTTCATTTCGGCGACGATTTCACGACCGAAGCCCGACAGGCCGCCATCGCGCTCGTAGCAACCGGTACCGACCAGGTTCTGGGTGTTGTAGCACATCTGCACGATACCGACGCCCAGCTGCTTGAACACCTCGACGTAACCGATCTGGTCTTCAAAGGCGTGAGCATTCTGGAAGCCGAACAGGATGCCGGTCTTGCCCTGCTCTTTGGCTTTGCGGATATCAGCGGTGGTGCGCACTGGAATCACCAGGTCGCTGTTTTCGCGGATCAGCTTCTGGCTGGCGGCGATATTGTTCACAGTGGCCTGAAAGCCCTCCCACACCGACACGGTGCAGTTGGCCGCGGTCAGACCGCCCTTGCGCATGTCTTCGAACAGCTCACGGTTCCACTTGGCAATAATCAGGCCGTCGATAACGATGCTGTCGGCGTGTAATTCGGCTGGGCTCATCAGGCTGTCCCCTATTAGCGATTCATGCGCCGAATCGTGTGCCGGCGCTTTGGGGCCAGCATATGCCTGAGGGAGGGGGCAGCCGGGTGCAAAAACGACAGGGGGTTTGCCGAAAGCGTCAATCCGCGACAAAGGGTCGTCGTCGGACGTCATGAGCCACCTGTTCAAGGGCCTGCGCATGGGCCAGAATTCGCGCCACTACTGGATGTTTCACTGGATGCTTTACTGGAATAAGGGGCGGCGGCGCAATGAAATCGATCTTCCTGGCATTGGCACTGATAGCGACCGGCGTACACGCGGCTGAAGAAGCCGACGATAACCCCTGCGACAAAGTCGAAAACGAAGTCCAGACCCTGGAATGCTCGACCTACAGCAGAACCACCGCCGAAGACCTGCTGAGCGAAAACCTCAAAAGCCTGACCGAGCGCATGCAAACGCTCTACGGCAAGAACCCGGCGCAACTGACCGACATCACCGCCAAACTCAAGGCCTCTCAGCAGCAATGGCTGAAGACCCGGGATGCGGACTGCGCGGTTGAAGCGTTCCCGGCGACGAGCGGTAGCAAGGCATTCACCATTGCGCAGAATGATTGCGTGGCGCGGATGAGTGATGAGCGGTCGGAGTTTTTGGAGTCGATTGGGCAGGAGTAAAAACATAAACATGGAGAATTACTTGATCCCACACGAAGTAGTCAGCCGCATCGTTAACGGTGCCCTACCCATCAGGGCCTGGCGCGAACATCTGAACCTTACTCAGGATGAAGTGGCCAAACGCATGGGCATCTCCCAACCGGCCTTCGCCCAGCAGGAGACTGTTGCCAAGCCCCGCAAGGCCACTCGCGAAAAAATCGCCGCAGCTTTTGGCATCAAGCCCAATCAACTCGAGCTGTAAGCTGCACTCCACCAACAAGGAAAGGGATTTACATGAAAATCTGCGGCATCGAAATCAAAGGCAGCGAAGCCATCATCGCCGTGGCCTCTCTCGACGGTCATGCGCTGAACCACGTCGCCCTGGTCACCAAGAAAATCGCCCTCGACGATGACGACGAAGCCGCCAACGTCAAAGTCTTTGCCGCTCAAGTCGCCTCGTTCGTGCGCGAGAACTCCATCGACCGGATCGTGATCAAGAAGCGCAGTAAGAAAGGCGAATTCGCCGGCGGGCCGACCACGTTCAAGATCGAAGGCGTTTTCCAGTTGCTGGAAAATTGCGAGGTCACGCTGCTATCGCCACAGACGATTAATGCGCAGAACAAGAAGTTTGACTTTGAACTGCCGGGTACGTTGAACAAGTATCAGCATGAAGCCTACAAGGCGGCCTGTTCGGCCTTAATGAAGAAGTAACGCCCAAAGCAGATCAAAACTGTGGGAGCGAGCCTGCTCGCGATGGCGGTCTGTCATACAAGTTGATGTCTACTGATCCACCGCCATCGCGAGCAAGCTCGCTCCCACAGGGTTTTCTGTTGCTGTCGAAATCGGCGCTTAGACCAGTTCCCGGCCATCTCCCAACCGCCGCCGATCTTCCCGCGGACACCGCGCAAACTTCGCCCGATAGCTTCGGGTGAAATACGACGGCGATTCAAACCCGCACGCGATACTCACTTCCAACACGCTCATGTCCGTCTGCCGCAACAACTGCCGGGCTTTTTCCAGCCGCAGGCGCAGGTAGAAATTGCTCGGCGTGTCGTTCAAATGCAGGCGAAACAATCGCTCCAGTTGCCGCCGCGTCACCTTGATCGACTCAGCCAACTCAAGCGTGCTCAGCGGCGGTTCGCTGTGCTGCTCCATCTCGCCAATCACCTGCACCAGTTTCTTGTTGCTGATGCCATAACGCGTGGCGACTTCCATGCGCTGGTGGTCTTTGCGCGGGCGGATGCGGCCGAGCACGAATTGCTCGCTGACCTGGATCGCCAGCTGCGGGCCGTGGGCCTGGCTGATGAGGTCGAGCATCAGGTCGATGGACGCAGTGCCGCCGGCGGAGGTAATGCGGCGACGGTCGATCTCGAACAGCTCCTGGGTAACGCTGAGCTGTGGATAAGATTCCTTGAACGCGTCGATGGCTTCCCAGTGTAGGGTCAAGCGATGGCCGTCGAGCAGGCCGGCCTCGGCGAGGATGAAGCTGCCGGTATCGATGGCGCCGAGGGTCACGCCTTCGTTGTCCAGGCGGCGCAGCCAGTGTTCCAGCGCCGGAGTAGCGAATTTCAGCGGTTCGAAGCCGGCGACCACCAATAGCGTTGCGCCTTTCTTCAGTGGTTCCAGCGCCGCATCGGCGTTGACCGACATGCCGTTGCTGGCCAATACCGCCCCGCCGTCCGCGCTGAGCACGTGCCAGCGGTAGAGCTCGCCACGAAAGCGATTGGCGACCCGCAACGGCTCGATGGCCGAGATAAATCCAATCGCCGAGAAACCCGGCATCAACAAGAAGTAGAAATCCTGGGACATGGAGCGCACTCGACTGGCAGGTAACGAGAGGGCGGGTAGCGTGTGGACGTTGATACGCCACTTGTCGATGGCATTCAAGAGCGCAGGTCGCTGCAGTGCAAGAGCTGGTCGCCGCAGTGCGCTTTCACCGGGCCTTAGCTGCGTAACTTGGCATCACCGGCGCACAAAGACGACCGGACCCACAATAACGAACTGCCGAGGAACCTGAGATGAAACGACTGATCAGCAGCTGTGTTCTTGCACTCAGCGGTACCGCTTTCCTGAGCGCCAGCGTCATGGCGGCCGAACCTGCTTCATGCCAGAACGTACGCATGGGCGTCGTGAACTGGACCGATGTGATCGCCACCAGTGCCATGACCCAAGTCCTGCTCGATGGCCTCGGCTACAACACCAAACAAACCAGCGCTTCCCAGCAAATCATCTTCGCCGGGATCCGCGACCAGCGCCTGGACTTGTTCCTGGGCTACTGGAACCCGCTGATGACCCAGACCATCACGCCGTTCGTCGATGGCAAGCAGGTCAAAGTGCTTGAAGCGCCAAGCCTCAAGGACGCCCGCGCCACCCTCGCCGTACCGACGTATCTCGCCGACAAGGGCCTGAAAACCTTCGCCGACATCGCCAAGTTCGAGAAAGAACTGGGCGGCAAGATCTACGGCATCGAGCCAGGTTCCGGCGCCAACACCCAGATCAAGGCGATGATCGCCAAGAACCAGTTTGGCCTCGGCAAGTTCCAGTTGGTCGAGTCCAGTGAGGCCGGCATGCTCGCGGCGGTGGATCGCGCCGTGCGCCGCAAAGAGGCCGTGGTGTTCTTCGGCTGGGCGCCGCACCCGATGAACGTCAACGTGCAGATGACCTATCTCACTGGCAGTGAAGACGCTCTGGGCCCGGACGAAGGCATGGCCACGGTCTGGACCGTCACCGCGCCTAAATACGCAGAGCAATGCCCGAACATCGGTCGTTTGCTGAGCAACCTGACCTACACCGCCGAAGACGAGAGCCGGATGATGCAGCCTCTGCTGGATCACAAGGACGCCTTCGAATCGGCTAAGCAATGGCTGAAAGATCACCCGCAAGACAAGCAACGCTGGCTCGAAGGCGTGACCACTTTCGATGGCAAGCCCGCCGCTGAAAACCTGCAACTGACCACCAAATAAACCCGATTGAACCACCGACTCGCAGCCCGACAGGGCTGCGAATCGACTAATCACGTCTGTAAGGAACCGCCTCATGAACCACGACGTCATCATCACCTGCGCACTCACCGGTGCTGGCGACACGACCAGCAAGAGCCCACACGTGCCGGTCACCCCGAAACAAATCGCCGCGGCCGCCGTGGAAGCCGCCAAGGCCGGCGCCACCGTGGTCCACTGCCACGTGCGTAACCCCGAAACCGGCAAATTCAGCCGTGATGTAGCCCTGTATCGCGAAGTGATGGAGCGCATCCGCGAGGCGGACGTCGACATCATCGTCAACCTCACCGCCGGCATGGGCGGCGACCTGGAAATCGGCGCTGGCGAGAACCCGATGGAGTTCGGCCCGAACACCGACCTGGTCGGCCCGCTGACCCGTCTGGCCCACGTTGAAGAGCTGCTGCCAGAAATCTGCACCCTCGATTGCGGCACCCTGAACTTCGGCGACGGCGACACCATTTACGTGTCCACCCCGGCCCAGCTGCGCGCTGGCGCCAAACGCATTCAAGAGCTGGGCGTGAAGGCCGAGCTGGAAATTTTCGACACCGGTCACCTGTGGTTCGCCAAGCAGATGATCAAGGAAGGCCTGCTCGACGACCCGCTGTTCCAACTGTGCCTGGGCATCCCGTGGGGCGCGCCGGCCGACACCACCACCATGAAAGCCATGGTCGACAACCTGCCTGCCAATGCGGTCTGGGCCGGCTTCGGCATCGGTCGCATGCAAATGCCGATGGCCGCGCAAGCGGTACTGCTCGGCGGCAACGTGCGGGTCGGTCTGGAAGACAACATCTGGCTGGACAAGGGCGTACTGGCGACCAACGGCCAACTGGTCGAACGCGCCACGGAAATCCTCAGCCGTCTCGGCGCCCGTGTTCTGACGCCGGCGGAGAAGGCCGGGCAAAAATGGGCCTGACCAAGCGCGGTTGACCCGCACCTACACCTAACCCTGTGGGAGCGGGCTTGCCCGCGATAGTGCCGGTACTACCGATACATATTCTTCGGCAGGAATACCGTCATCGCAGGCAAGCCAGCTCCCACAGGGATCACCGAACTCTTTAGGACGTCGCCATGAGCTTTATCACCGAAATCAAAACCTTCGCAGCCTTGGGCAGCGGTGTCATCGGCAGCGGTTGGGTGTCCCGCGCCCTCGCCCACGGCCTCGACGTTGTAGCCTGGGACCCGGCGCCCGGTGCCGAAGCCGCGCTGCGCAAACGCGTCGCCAATGCCTGGGGCGCGTTGGAGAAACAGGGCCTTGCGCCAGGCGCATCGCAGGATCGGCTGCGCTTTGTCGCAACCATTGAAGAATGCGTTCGCGACGCGGATTTCATTCAGGAAAGCGCCCCTGAGCGTCTGGACCTGAAACTGGAACTGCACAGCAAAATCAGCGCGGCGGCCAAGCCCAATGCCTTGATCGGCTCCAGTACTTCCGGCCTGTTGCCGAGCGAGTTCTACGAGAGTTCGACGCACCCGGAACGCTGCGTGGTCGGGCACCCGTTCAACCCGGTTTACCTGCTGCCGCTGGTGGAAGTGGTTGGCGGCAAAAACACCGCCCCGGAAGCTGTTCAAGCGGCAATGAAAGTCTACGAATCCTTGGGCATGCGTCCGCTGCATGTGCGCAAGGAAGTACCCGGTTTTATCGCCGACCGCTTGCTCGAAGCGTTGTGGCGTGAAGCGCTGCACCTGGTCAACGACGGTGTGGCGACCACCGGTGAAATCGACGATGCGATTCGCTTTGGCGCGGGCCTGCGCTGGTCGTTCATGGGCACATTCTTGACCTACACCCTGGCGGGTGGCGATGCGGGCATGCGGCACTTCATGGCGCAATTCGGGCCAGCATTGCAGCTGCCGTGGACGTATCTGCCGGCGCCGGAACTGACGGACAAGTTGATTGATGATGTGGTGGATGGCACCAGTGATCAGTTGGGCAAACACAGCATTTCGGCGCTGGAGCGCTATCGTGATGATTGCTTGCTGGCGGTGCTGGAGGCGGTGAAGACCACCAAAGAGAAGCATGGGATGGCCTTCAGCGAATGATTGCACTTGGTTTGAGATCCACCCCTCACCCTAACCCTCTCCCCAAGGGGTAGAGGGGACTGACCGAGGTGTTCTTGGAGCTCCATCGACCTGAAAGTCCGAGTCGAACTCAGGTTCTGAAAAGCCCCCGATCGGCCCCCTTTCCCCCTCGCCCCTATGGGGAGAGGGCTGGGGTGAGGGGTGGATCTTGAATTACAACCAAATCCTCAAGCGGACACCCATCATGCCCACCCTCACCACCTACCAAACCAAAATCATCCCCGACTGGGTCGATTACAACGGCCACCTGCGCGACGCCTTCTACCTGCTCATCTTCAGCTACGCCACCGACGCGCTGATGGATCGCCTGGGCATGGACAGCAACAACCGCGAAGCCAGCGGCAACTCACTGTTCACCCTCGAACTGCACCTCAATTACCTGCACGAAGTGAAGCTCGACGCCGACGTCGAAGTGCACACCCAAATCATCGGCCACGACAGCAAACGCCTGCACCTCTACCACAGCCTGCATCTGGTCGGAGATGACAAGGAGCTGGCGGGCAACGAGCAAATGCTGCTGCACGTCGACCTCGCCGGGCCGCGCTCCGCACCGTTCAGCGAAGACACCTTGCGCAAGCTGCAAGCCATCGTCGCCGAGCAAGCCGACCTGCCCGCCCCGGCCTACATGGGCCGAGTGATCGCGTTACCCCCTAAAAAATAACAAGGAGATCGCCATTGAACACCGCCGCCGCTTTTGCCGACTTCCGTACCTACCCGTTGATCAGCGCGTTGACCGCCGTGCAAACCCAGGCGGACCGTATTCAAGTGACATGGGCCGACAACAGGGTCAGCCCTTTTCATCATCAGTGGTTGCGCGACAACTGTCCGTGCCCGCTGTGCGTCTACACCGTGACCCGTGAGCAAGTGCTGGAAATCGTCGACGTCGCCGAAAACCTGAAGCCCTCGCACGTCAGCATTGATGCCGAAGGCTGCCTGCGTGTCGACTGGCAAGACGGCCATCTCAGCCGCTTCGATCCTGGCTGGTTACGGGCCCACGCCTACGACGATGAGTCCCGCGCTGAACGTCGGGCCGCCAAGCCAAAAAGCCAGCTCTGGAACAGCGACCTGACGCTGCCGGTGTTCGAATACCAGGCGTTGATGAACGACAACGACGCCTTGCTGCAATGGCTGCTGGCCGTGCGCGATACTGGCCTGACTCAGGTCCGCGGTGTGCCCACCGAATCGGGCTCGTTGAAACTGATCGCCCAGCGGATTTCCTTCATCCGCGAGAGCAATTTTGGCGTGCTGTTCAACGTGCAATCCAAGGCCGATGCCGACAGCAATGCCTACACCGCTTTCAACCTGCCGCTGCACAGCGATTTGCCGACCCGGGAGTTGCAACCGGGGCTGCAATTCCTGCATTGCCTGGTGAATGACGCCGAGGGTGGCGAGAGTATTTTCGTCGACGGTTTTGCCATTGCCGACGCCTTGCGCCATGAAGATCCCGAGGCGTTCAAAAGCCTTTGCGAAATCCCTGTGGAGTTCCGCAACAAAGACCGCCACAGCGACTACCGCCGTCTCGCACCGATCATCGCGCTGGATGCCTTTGGGCAGGTGTCGGAAATCCGCATGGCAAATTTTCTGCGCGGGCCGTTCGATGCGTCGGCCGAGCAGATGCCCGCGCTCTATCACGCCTACCGCCGCTTTATTGCGATGACCAGGGAAACGCGATTCCGGGTGATGTCGCGGCTGAATCCCGGCGAAATGTGGTGCTTCGACAACCGCCGCACCCTCCACGCCCGCAACGCCTTCGACCCCGCCACCGGTGCCCGGCATTTTCAGGGTTGCTATGTCGACCGTGATGAGTTGTTGTCGCGCATCCTAGTCCTGCAGCGTTAAACCTCAGGCAAAAAAAACCCCGATCAAGCCGTGACAGGATCGGGGCAGAGGTGGGTACTGTTGAGGAGCCGTTGCGCGAGGGTGACCAAACCTTCGTGAAGCCAGCTGACCTCAGTGTGCCCACTCTCATCCTGCGTAAGTTAGTCGAAAACGACCTGTTCATAGGTATTGCGGCCATTGCGACAAATCGTCCTTGCCGCCACCCCGCACCCCTACGAGAATCGATCCACGACACCGTTCCCTGAAGAAGGATTGCGTCATGATGTACGCCGATTTGATAGACCAGGAAGACCTGTTGAGCCAGCTGAAGGCGTTGGGATTTTCAGTGCCCCCTGGCGCAACCGCCGAGCAGGCCTGCGAATGCGCAGTACGGGGCTTGAACAACGACCGGGCAATGGAACTGCGAACCATGGTCAAGCAGATGTACACCAGCAGCGCGTCCATCCAGCCGGCCGTGCGCCAGGCCATCGACAAGCAACTGCTGCCAGCGTTGGCGGAGTATCAGCAGAGCCGTAGCGCCTGATAGATCCAATCGTCGGATCGCCGCCCGGAGCAAGCTCGCTCCCACAGTTGACCGCATTCTTCTGAGAGAACTCGGTCAATGTGGGAGCGAGCTTGCTCGCGATGAAGGCGCCTCGGTTTAAAGCCTTACGCTGGCGAACGTCGACTCGTTACGCGCCTGACTCAACGCCGACAACGGCCCGGACAACGGCGACAGCACCAATGCTTGCGGCAGCGGCATCATCGCCACTTGTTGCGTGGTGTTGGAACCTACGCGTTCGTCACGCGGCGGAATGCCGAAGTATTCGCGGTAGCACTTGGAGAAGTGCGGCGTAGACACGAAACCACAAACAGACGCCACTTCGATGATCGACATCGGCGTTTGCTTGAGCAGCTGCCGGGCGCGGATCAAGCGCAGTTTCAGGTAGTAACGCGACGGCGAGCAGTGCAGGTATTTCTGGAACAGCCGCTCCAGCTGACGACGCGACACGGCGACGTACACCGCCAGTTCGTCGAGGTCGATCGGCTCTTCGAGGTTGGCCTCCATCAGCGCGACAATTTCCTGCAACTTCGGCTGGTTGGTGCCGAGCATGTGCTTGAGCGGCACACGCTGGTGATCCTGCTCGTTGCGGATACGCTCGTAGACAAACATCTCCGAAATCGCAGCGGACAGTTCACGGCCGTGATCGCGGCTGATCAGGTGCAGCATCATGTCCAGCGGCGCGGTGCCACCGGAGCTGGTGAAACGGTTACGGTCGAGGGTGAACAGACGGGTACTCATGGCCACACGCGGGAAAGCTTCCTGCATCGAGGCCAGGCATTCCCAGTGCACGCTGCAATCGAAACCATCCAGCAGGCCGGCGCACGCCAGGGCCCAGCTGCCGGTGCAGACCGCACCGAGACGACGGGACTGACGCGCCTGGCTTTGCAGCCACGAAACGTGTTCCCGGGTAACAGTACGCTGGATGCCGATACCGCCACAGACAATCACGGTGTCCAGGGGTGGCGCTTTGTGCATGGAGCAATCGGGAGTGATCTGCAGACCGTCACTGGCCCAGACCTGACCGCCGTCGACGGTAAGCGTGCTCCAACGATACAGCTCGCGACCGGACAACTGGTTGGCCATACGCAGGGGCTCTACTGCGGAGGCCAAAGAAATAAGCGTGAAATTGTCCAGCAGCAGAAAGCCGATGGATTGAGGCGCACGGTTCTGGGGTTGGGCCCCGGAGTTGAACGTCGTCATCGCGGTATCTCCTCACACAAAGCGGGTGATGGCCTCAGGCGGAGGCTCTTGTTATTGCCATCGTTCTCGCGTGGGAGACGGGCTTTGTAATGACAGAGCAAATGCCATGCCTAAAGTTGAATACCCGTTCAATAACTCCTGAAAACGACGTCGCGATGTGTCTAAATGTGACGCGCGGGGAGTAGGGGTTATAAGTGCCATTATCGGCGGGAGGCGCTCTGCCCCGTTGGGCGTGAGCAAATCGGTAGCACTTGTGGGAACAGGGCTACAGCGACTTGAGGGAGAGTGTCACCGAAGGCACAGGTGACAGGCGGTAATGGCCAACCTGGATCCTGGATCACGGACACGTCGCTTATCTGTAAGCGACGCTCCAAAACGTGGCGCGTTTAGATTCCGGTGTTCACTTAGCGCGCAGTTTTGACTGGTCTGGTGTGCAGCTGTGTGACCTGTTGTGGCGAGGGAGCTTGCTCCCGCTGGGGCGCGAAGCGGCCCTAAAATCTTTACGACTGCTGCGCAGCCGAACGGGAGCAAGCTCCCTCGCCACAGGTCAGCATTCCACCGCGCTAACCGCCAACCCACCCCGCGATGTCTCTTTGTATTTGTCATGCATATCAGCGCCGGTATCACGCATCGTGCGGATCACCCGATCCAGCGAGATAAAGTGCTGACCGTCGCCACGTAGCGCCATCTGCGCCGCGTTGATGGCTTTCACCGCGGCAATCGCATTGCGCTCGATACACGGCACTTGCACCAACCCGCCCACCGGGTCGCAGGTCAGGCCGAGGTTGTGTTCCAGACCGATTTCCGCCGCGTTACACAGCTGCTCCGGCGTCGCCCCCAGAATCTCCGCCAGCCCGGCCGCCGCCATGGCGCAGGCCGAACCGACTTCGCCCTGGCAACCGACTTCGGCACCGGAAATCGAAGCGTTCTTCTTGCACAGAATCCCTACCGCCGCCGCACTGAGGAAATAGTCGACCACGTTGGCGTCGGTCACCACCTCACTGAACTTCATAAAGTAGTGCAACACCGCCGGAATGATCCCTGCCGCGCCATTGGTCGGCGCCGTCACCATGCGCCCGCCAGCGGCGTTTTCTTCGTTGACCGCCAGGGCGAACAGGTTGACCCACTCCATGGCGCTCAAGGTCGAGCCGATCACGTTGGGCTTGTTCAGTTCTTGCAGGCTGCGGTGCAACTTGGCCGCGCGACGGCGCACATTCAGGCCGCCGGGCAAGATGCCTTCGTGCTTGAGGCCTTGCTCGACGCAATCCTGCATGGCGCGCCAGAGTGTCATCAGGCCAGCGCGAATTTCCTCTTCGCTGCGCCAGACTTTCTCGTTGGCCATCATCAACTCTGCAACGCGCAAGTTGTGCTGCTTGCAGAGGCTGAGCAGTTCGGCAGCGCTGGAGAAATCGTACGGCAGCACGGTGCCGTCCAGATCGACCACGCCACTTGAAGCCTGTGCCTCATCAACGACAAAACCGCCGCCGATGGAATAGTAGGTGTCGCGATGCAGCTCACCGTCATCGCCTTCGACGATCAGCGTCATGGCGTTGGGGTGGAACGGCAGGTTCTCGTCGATCAGGCGCATGTCCCGGGCCCAGATGAACGGGACCGACAAGCGGCCGTCGAGCAGCAACGTGTGGGTTTCGCGCAGGGTTTCGATGCGGATGCCGATTTGCGACGGATCGATCGCGTCCGGCCATTCACCCATCAGGCCCATGATCACCGCGTTGTCGCTGCCGTGACCGATGCCGGTGGCCGACAACGACCCATAAAGCTGAACTTCGACGCGCCGTACTTGTTCCAAAAGCCCCTGCTCACGCAAACCTTGCACGAACAACGCCGCGGCCCGCATAGGCCCCACGGTGTGCGAACTGGAAGGGCCGATGCCGATTTTGAACAGGTCGAAAACACTGATAGCCATTACTGCCGAACTCCTGGATGTGCCAACTCCAGACGCAAAAGCGCCCAGTGACGGAGCTGCTACGCTCAAGCTGCAATCCGCCGAGATGGCCGCATCATCAGGCTTTTGTCATGTCGTTCGACGTCTCACACCGACGCACTCATGCTCACCAACGCCGCGAGGCTTTGACGCTGCGTTTTCGCCGTTTTTTTGCGGATCAGAGGGGCAAAGGGGGCTGAAAAAAGCTGTAAACGACGTCACCGACACTGGATGCGACCATCCCTGTACTGGTTACGACGCACCCTGTAGGCGTCAGATTTTCACTGGTACATGATCGTATCGACTCGATTGCAAGGCGCCGTGGTAGAGATGTCTCCAAAACGCCATCCAACCGCAACCTATAAGTGCGGTGGTCCAGTCGGAACACTGCCAAAAAAAACACCAAGGAGTCCATCCATGAAAGGTTCCCCGTCGTTGTTGTTGGCCGCCATGCTGAGTCTGCCGTTTCTGGCTCAAGCCGCCGAACCGGCTCAATGCAGCACCGTAAACTTCTCCGATGTCGGCTGGACTGACATTACCGTCACCACCGCCACCACCAGCGTCGTCCTCGATGCCCTCGGCTACAAGACCAAAACCACGATGATTTCCGTACCGGTGACCTACAAGTCCCTGGCCGACGGCAAGAACATGGACGTATTCCTGGGTAACTGGATGCCAACCATGGAAAACGACATCAAGGCCTACCGAGATGCCGGCACCGTGGACACCCTGCGCGCCAACCTGGAAAACGCAAAATACACACTCGCCGTCCCCGAAGAGTTGTATAACAAAGGTCTGAAAGATTTCGCCGACATCGCCAAGTTCAAGAAAGAACTCGACGGCAAGATCTACGGTATCGAACCAGGCAACGACGGCAACCGCCTGATCCAGAGCATGATCGACAAGAACGCCTTCGGCTTGAAAGACGCCGGCTTCAAGGTGGTCGAGTCCAGCGAGGCAGGCATGCTCTCGCAAGTCGATCGCGCCCAGCGCCGCAACACCGCCGTGGTGTTCCTGGGCTGGGAACCACACCCGATGAACACACGTTTCAAGATGAAGTACCTGACCGGCGGCGACGAGTATTTCGGCCCGAACTTCGGCCAGGCAACCATCTACACGAACACCCGCAAGGGCTATGCGCAGGAATGCAGCAACGTCGGCCAGTTGCTGAAAAACCTGCAGTTCACGCTGAACATGGAAAGCACCCTGATGGGCAACGTCCTGGACGACAAAATGAAGCCTGACGCGGCCGCCAAGGCCTGGCTGAAAAAGAATCCACAGGTCCTCGATACCTGGCTCGCTGGCGTGACCACCATTGACGGTAAACCAGGCCTGGAGGCCGTGAAAGCCAAGCTCGCGCAGTAATCGCTTACGCCGGGCGAGTTCGCTCGCCCGGGCTGTTTATTTCCTTGCATGCGGACGTTCACTACCATGCTGATTGATCAGAAAATACCTTTAGGCCAGTACATCGCGGGCTTCGTTGAATGGTTGACGCAACACGGCGCCAGCACCTTCGACGCAATCGCCGTGTCACTGGAAACGATGATCCACGGCGTGACTTTTGCGCTGACCTGGTTCAACCCGCTGGCATTGATCGGCCTCATCGCGCTACTGGCTCACTTCATTCAACGAAAGTGGGGGCTGACCGTTTTTGTCATCGCCTCCTTCCTGCTGATCCTCAACCTGGGGTACTGGCAGGAAACCATGGAAACCCTCGCCCAGGTGCTGTTCGCAACCCTGGTCTGCGTGGTCATCGGCGTGCCGTTGGGTATCGTCGCCGCGCACAAACCGATGTTCTACACACTGATGCGTCCGGTGCTCGATCTGATGCAGACCGTACCGACCTTCGTGTACCTCATTCCTACCCTGACCCTCTTCGGTCTCGGTGTGGTCCCGGGCTTGATCTCGACGGTGGTGTTCGCGATTGCCGCGCCTATCCGCCTGACCTACCTGGGTATTCGCGATGTCCCGGAAGAATTGATGGACGCTGGCAAGGCCTTTGGCTGCTCGCGACGTCAGCTGCTCTCGCGAATCGAACTGCCCCACGCCATGCCAAGCATCGCGGCCGGTATCACCCAGTGCATCATGCTGTCGTTGTCGATGGTGGTGATCGCGGCACTGGTGGGCGCCGATGGCCTGGGCAAACCCGTGGTCAACGCACTGAACACTGCTGATATCGCCCTGGGCTTCGAAGCAGGCCTGGCGATCGTACTGCTGGCGATCATGCTCGACCGTATCTGCAAACAACCCGAAGCTAAAGTAGGGGGTGACGCATGAGCATTATTCGCTTCGAAAACGTCGACGTAATCTTCTCCAAGGATCCACGCGAGGCACTCAAGCTGCTGGATCAAGGCATGACCCGTAACGAGATCCTGAAAAAGACCGGGCAGATCGTTGGCGTTGAAAAGGCCAGCCTGGACGTCGAAAAAGGTGAAATCTGCGTACTGATGGGCCTGTCCGGCTCCGGCAAGTCCAGTCTGCTGCGCTGCATCAACGGCCTCAACACTGTCAGCCGCGGCAAGCTGTTCGTCGAGCACGAAGGCAAGCAGATCGACATCGCCTCCTGCACCCCGGCAGAACTGAAAATGATGCGCACCAAGCGCATTGCGATGGTGTTCCAGAAGTTCGCCCTGATGCCTTGGTTGACGGTGCGCGAGAACATCAGTTTCGGTCTGGAAATGCAGGGTCGCCCTGAGAAAGAACGCCGCAAACTGGTGGATGAGAAGCTTGAGCTGGTGGGCCTGACCCAATGGCGCAACAAGAAACCCAACGAGCTGTCCGGTGGTATGCAACAACGCGTGGGCCTGGCCCGTGCTTTGGCGATGGACGCCGACATCCTGCTGATGGACGAACCGTTCTCGGCACTCGACCCGCTGATCCGCCAAGGCCTGCAAGACGAACTGCTGGAACTGCAACGCAAGCTGAGCAAGACCATCGTTTTCGTGAGCCACGACCTCGATGAAGCCCTGAAGCTCGGCAGCCGTATTGCGATCATGAAAGACGGTCGGATCATTCAGTACAGCAAACCTGAAGAGATCGTGCTGAACCCGGCGGACGACTACGTACGGACCTTCGTGGCCCACACCAACCCGCTGAACGTTCTCTGCGGTCGCAGCCTGATGCGCACCCTGGACAATTGCAAACGCATCAACGGCTCCGTCTGCCTCGATCCGGGCGGCGATTCGTGGCTGGACCTGGCCGAAGGCAACACCATTAAAGGCGCCCGCCAGAACGGCGCGATCCTGGACCTGCAGAACTGGATTCCAGGGCAAGCGGTTGAAGGCCTGGGTCGTCGTCCAACGCTGGTGGATTCGAACATCGGCATGCGCGACGCGCTGCAGATTCGCTATCAGACGGGTAATAAGCTGGTGCTGCACGACAACAACAAAGTTGTCGGGATTCTGGGTGATAGCGAGCTGTATCACGCACTGCTCGGCAAGAACCTGGGGTAAGGCAACACACACAAAAACGCCGCGAGAGGATCGCGGCGTTTTTGTTTGTGCAGATATTCAGCTTGGAATGCTTACAACTGTGGCGAGGGAGCTTGCTCCCGCTTGAGTGCGCAGCACTCGCAATTTCTTGGGGTCGCTTCGCAACCCAGCGGGAGCAAGCTCCCTCGCCACAACAGCTTTACCGCATCACTTCTGTTCTCAGCTATAAACCCGGCCAAGGAGCTGCCGATGGCTTTCAAACTGGTCGAGCACGTCACGGGTGATCTGATCCTGAGTGAAGCCCATCAAGTCGTAGTCCTGGCTACCGTTGTGCAGGTACACCTCGGCGCGGTAGTAACGTGCGCGCGGTTCATCAGCACTTTCAGCCGACACCGTGTCGCTCGCCGCCGCCAGATAGCCGTCCAGGCTGACTTCGTAGACAAAAGGGTTGCCCTCTTCCATCTCGATCCGCAGGCCCATGCAGCGTTTCGACTTGCCCAGCAACGTCTGTACATCCAGACCCTGACCACGCAATTGCACCGCCGCATCTTCCAGCGCCGGGCTGACTTGCTTGTCCATGAAACGCTGAACAATCGACTGATTCGGCTGCAAGTCCAGTTGCGTCAAACGCTCGCTGAAACCACGACGACCGCGGGCTGCGAGCTCCGCTTGTTCCTGTTCGATCTGCACGTCCTGGCGCATCGCCTTGTGCAGGCCAAACATGAAGAACACCAGCACCACCGAGAACGGCAGACCGGCCAGCACCACCATGGTTTGCATGGCTTCGAAGTTACCGGCGAACAGCAGGCCGATGGTCACCAGCGTGATCACCGCCGACCAGAAGATCCGCAGCCAGTGCGGGGCGTCTTCGTCGACGTTACCGCCCTTGCAGGAAAGGTTGGCCATCATCACCGCGCCGGAATCCGCCGGGGTCAGGAACAGCACGAAACCGACAAAGATCGACACGCCGATCACGATTTTCGACGCTGGGTAATGCTCAAGCAGTTGGTAGATCGCCATGGACGGCTGTTCCAGCGCCGTCTTGCCGAGTTCCACCGCCCCATGGTTCATCACCAGGTCCAGGGCCGAGTTACCGAAGATCGACAACCACGCCAGGGTGAAACCCAGTGGAATCAGCAGCACGCCGGCCACCAGTTCACGCACCGTGCGACCACGGGAGATACGCGCGATGAACATACCCACGAATGGGGCCCAGGAAATCCACCAGGCCCAGTAGAACAGGGTCCACAGGCCCAACCAGCGATCAGACTTCTCAGTGTCGCCTTCGTACACATAGAGGTCGAAGGTCTTCAGCACCACGCCGTTCAGGTAGTCGCCGATGTTTTGCACGAAGCCGTTCAGCAGGTGCAAGGTTGGGCCGAACAGCAACACAAAAATGAGCAGGCCGCTGAACAGCACGATGTTCAGGTTGGACAGACGGCGGATGCCGTTTTCCACACCCGACACAGCCGCGATGGTCGCCACGGTGCTCATTACGATGATCACGATCAGCAGGTTGGTGTTGCTGTGTTCCATGCCGAACAGGTTTTCAAGGCCCGACGACACTTGCAGCGAACCAATCCCCAGGTTCGTCACCAGACCCAGCAGGGTCACGAACATGCCAAAGCCGTCCACCGCATGACCGGCCGCGCCTTTGACCCAACGCTCGCCCACCAGCGGATACAGCGCCGAACGCAACGCCAGCGGCTGGTTATGACGGTAAGCAAAGTACGCCACGGCCAGGCCGACCAATGCATAGATCGCCCAGCCATGCAGGCCCCAGTGCAGGAACGTCAGCTGAACGGCCTGACGGGCGGCCATGTTGCTGGCAGCCACGCCTTCCGGCGGATTGAAATAGTGGTCCAGCGGCTCGGATGCACCGAAGTACAGCAGCGAGATGCCGATACCCGACGAGAACAGCATCCCCGCCCAGGCGCCGTAGCTGAAGTCCGGAGTATCGTCCTTGCTGCCCAGCTTGAGCTTGCCGTACGACGAAAACGCCAGGCCGACCACGAAGACCAGGTAAGCGGCGATCACCACCATGTAATACCAGCCGAAGCTGCGGGACAACCAGGCCTGGGCAATACCGAGCAATCTGCCGGCCTCTTGCGGGGCGATGATCAGAATGGCGGTCAACAACAGGATCAACGCGGTAGAGGTGTAGAACACCCAACCGTTGACCGTCACCTTCTCGGGTGGGGTCTTTATAAGAGAGGCAGAACTCATGGCACAGATGCTCCAGGCAGTGCGAGAGAAAAACACAAGGCAACGCGTTACCCGACCAATCGCTTAGTTGGCAGCCGACCAGCGGGTGATATAAAGACAGCCCGAAAAAAGCCCGAAGCCCGGGAGCGCCAGTGCGCATGGGTTTCGAGCGTTTTGGGATGTCGTTTTTCCGCCCACTACATGTAGGAAAAACCTGTAGGCAGCGACGAATTGTCGCAGATCTTATTCTTTGTTGATTGAACGTTCAATCAAAACAAAATAGACTGGCCTTCAATCCGATAGACGTTTCACGTCCACCGGAAGGCCTAAGGAGATGTGCAAGATGCCCAAGGTCGGTATGCAACCCATCCGCCGCCAGCAATTGATCGAAGCCACATTGCAGGCGGTCGATCAGGTCGGCATGGGGGACGCCAGCATTGCGCTGATCGCCCGCTTGGCCGGTGTCTCGAATGGCATCATCAGTCACTATTTTCAGGACAAGAACGGCCTGATTGCTGCCACGGCGCAGTACCTGATGAGTGTCCTCAGCGAGAACGTCACCGCGCGCCGTCAGGCGCTGGAGGACAGCAGCCCGCGGGCGCACCTCCAGGTGATTATCGAAGGCAACTTCGACGCCAGCCAGGTCAATGGCCCGGCAATGAAAACCTGGCTGGCCTTCTGGGCCACCAGCATGCACCACCCGTCTTTGCACAGGTTGCAGCGGATCAACGATCACCGTCTGTATTCCAACCTGTGCTGCCAGTTCCGCCGTGTATTGCCGCTCGATGACGCGCGCAGTGCAGCCCGCGGCCTGGCAGCCCTCATTGACGGTTTGTGGTTGCGCGGCGCGCTGTCGGGAGATGCTTTCGACACCGGGCAAGCGCACCAGATCGCTTACGAATACATGGATTTCCAACTGGCCAAGCAGGTGAGTTAGAGCACACAGAACCGCTCAGCACCTGAACCGCCACTGACCAGCGTTGCCCAAGCTATAAGGCACGCCCAGTGGTTACCGCCAACCCACTTATGCTCTTGCGAGGACTATATGGCCCGTTTCGAACTGCAAAAACTCTACATCGATGGCGGCTACTCCGACGCCAGCAGCGACGCCACCTTCGAAGCCATCAACCCGGCTAACGGTGAAGTCCTCGCAACCGTACAACGTGCGACCAAAGAAGACGTTGAGCGCGCTGTAGTCAGCGCCGAAAAGGGCCAGAAAATCTGGGCTGCAATGACCGCCATGGAGCGTTCGCGCATCCTGCGTCGTGCCGTCGACATCCTGCGCGAGCGCAACGATGAACTCGCCGCCCTGGAAACACTGGACACCGGCAAGTCGTTCTCCGAAACCAAGTACGTCGACATCGTCACCGGTGCTGACGTGCTGGAGTACTACGCAGGCCTGGTTCCGGCCATCGAAGGCGAGCAAATCCCGCTGCGCACCACTTCGTTCGTCTACACCCGTCGCGAGCCGCTGGGCGTCGTGGCCGGTATCGGCGCGTGGAACTACCCGATCCAGATCGCCCTGTGGAAATCCGCACCTGCCCTGGCGGCCGGTAACGCGATGATCTTCAAGCCAAGCGAAGTCACTTCCCTGACCACGCTGAAACTGGCCGAGATCTACACCGAAGCAGGCGTTCCGGCTGGCGTGTTCAACGTGCTGACCGGCAGCGGCCGTGAAGTCGGCACCTGGCTGACCGAACACCCACGCATCGAAAAAATCTCCTTCACCGGTGGCACCGACACCGGTAAAAAGGTCATGGCCAGCGCTTCTGCCTCGTCGTTGAAAGACGTGACCATGGAACTGGGCGGCAAATCCCCGCTGATCATTTTCGACGACGCCGACCTCGATCGCGCTGCTGATACCGCGATGATGGCCAACTTCTACAGCTCCGGTCAGGTCTGCACCAACGGCACTCGCGTGTTCGTGCCGAGCCACCTGAAGGCTGCGTTCGAAGCCAAGATCGTTGAGCGCGTTGCGCGCATTCGCGTCGGCAACCCGGAAGACGAGAACACCAACTTCGGCCCTCTGGTCAGCTTCGCCCACATGGAAAGCGTGCTGGGTTACATCGCCAAAGGTAAGGAAGAAGGCGCTCGCGTTCTGTGCGGCGGCAGCCGTCTGACCGAAGGCGAATTCGCCAAAGGCGCATTCGTAGCACCGACCGTGTTCACCGACTGCACCGACGAGATGACCATCGTCCGCGAAGAAATCTTCGGCCCGGTGATGAGCATCCTGACTTACGAAACCGAAGAAGAAGTGATCCGTCGCGCCAACGACACCGAGTTCGGCCTGGCCGCCGGTGTCGTCACCAAGGACCTGAACCGCGCCCACCGCGTGATTCATCAACTGGAAGCCGGTATCTGCTGGATCAACGCCTGGGGCGAATCCGACGCGAAGATGCCGGTCGGCGGCTACAAGCAGTCGGGCGTGGGCCGTGAGAACGGTATCAGCTCGCTGAACAACTTCACACGCATCAAATCGGTACAGGTCGAACTGGGCGATTACGCCTCGGTGTTCTAAGCCCCGGCTGAAAACCCTGTAGCAGCTGCCGAGGCACGAGGCTGCGTTGCGCGTCCGCAGGACCGCCCTCAGGGCCGCTGCGCGACCCAACGCAGCCTCGTACCTCGGCAGCTGCTACAGGCGACCTGAACCAACTTCAAAGAGGGTGCATTCAATGTCCCAAGAATTCGATTACATCATCATCGGTGCCGGCTCGGCCGGTAACACCCTGGCGACCCGTCTGACTGAAGACGAAGGCGTCACCGTCCTGCTGCTCGAAGCAGGCGGCCCGGACTACCGGATGGATTTCCGCACGCAAATGCCGGCCGCCCTGGCGTTCCCGCTGCAAGGTCGTCGCTACAACTGGGCCTACGAAACCGATCCAGAGCCACACATGGACGGTCGCCGGATGGAATGCGGTCGCGGCAAGGGCCTGGGTGGTTCTTCGCTGATCAACGGCATGTGCTACATCCGTGGCAACGCGATGGACTACGACAACTGGGCAAAACTGCCAGGCCTGGAAGACTGGGACTACCTGAACTGCCTGCCGTATTTCCGCAAGGCTGAAACCCGTGACATCGGCCCGAACGACTACCACGGTGGTGACGGTCCGGTCAGCGTGACCACGCCGAAAGCCGGCAATAACCCGCTGTTCAACGCAATGGTTGAAGCCGGCGTGCAAGCCGGTTACCCGCGTACCGAAGACCTCAACGGTTACCAGCAGGAAGGTTTCGGTCCGATGGACCGCACCGTGACGCCGAACGGCCGACGCGCCAGCACCGCTCGCGGTTACCTGGACATCGCCAAGAAGCGCTCGACCCTGACCATCGTCACCCACGCCCTGACCGACAAGATCCTGTTCGAAGGCAAGCGTGCAGTCGGCGTGCGTTACCTGATCGGCGCCGCTGAAGAGCGCGTTGAAGCCCGCGCCCGCAAAGAAGTGCTGCTGTGCTCCGGCGCCATCGCTTCGCCGCAGATTCTGCAGCGCTCCGGCGTCGGCCCGGCCGAACTGCTGAAAAAACTCGACATCCCGGTGGTCCACGACCTGCCAGGCGTGGGTGAAAACCTGCAGGATCACCTCGAGTTGTACCTGCAATACGCGTGCACCCAACCGGTCTCGTTGTACCCGTCGCTGCTGCTGCACAACCAGCCGGCCATCGGTGCCGAGTGGCTGTTCAAAGGCACCGGTATCGGCGCCAGCAACCAGTTCGAAGCCGGCGGTTTCATCCGTACCCGTCCGGAATTCGATTGGCCGAACATCCAGTACCACTTCCTGCCGGTCGCGATTAACTACAACGGCAGCAACGGTGTGAAAGAGCACGGTTTCCAGGCGCACATGGGTTCCATGCGTTCGCCGAGCCGCGGTCGCGTCCAGGCCAAGTCCAAGGATCCGCGCGAGTACCCGAGCATCCTGTTCAACTACATGGCCACCGAGCAGGACTGGCAGGAATTCCGCGACGGCATCCGCCTGACCCGTGAAATCATGCAACAGCCTGCACTGGATGCTTTCCGTGGCCGCGAAATCAGCCCGGGCATCGAGGTGCAAACCGATGAGCAGCTCGACAAGTTCATCCGCGAACACGCCGAAACCGCGTTCCACCCATCCTGCTCGTGCAAGATGGGCACCGACGAAATGGCGGTGGTTGACGCTGAAGGTCGTGTGCACGGCATGCAGAGCCTGCGTGTGGTCGATGCCTCGATCATGCCGATCATCACCACCGGCAACCTGAACGCGCCAACGATCATGATCGCCGAGAAAATCGCCGACAAGATCCGTGGTCGCAAGCCATTGCCGCGTAGCAAGGCCGCCTACTTCGTGGCCGGCGATGCGCCGGTGCGTGGCAAGCCGTTGCGGGATGTGAGCCTGACTGCGCAGTAAGTCATCACAACGAGGCGCGCCCTTCGCGGGCAAGCCTCGCTCCTACAGGAGAACGCGATTCCCTGTAGGAGCGAGGCTTGCCCGCGAAGACGCCCGACCAAGCACCACACCTCCCGAAGTAATCCTTTCCTACACCGATCCAAGCTTGATCCTACCCCCCGCACAGGCCTAATCTAGCGCCACGCAAACGTTTCACCCCCCCCTTCGCAACATCGATACACCGCCACTCCATACCAAGGAGGTTCCCGAATGTTCGATTTCCACCCCCAGCTCAAGCAGCGCTTCGCTGCCTTGCGCACGGGCGCTGAATTCTTTTCGCTGCGTTACGTGCGCGAGTCCGGCCAGTACCTGTCGGTGCGCAAAAACGTCGCTGAACCTCCCAGCCTGAGCCGTGACGAAGGCGCGATGCTGACCGTTCGGGTCAACGGCGTCGAAGCCTATGCCGCGACCAACGACCTGTCGCAATCCGGCCTGCAAGCCGCGCTGGAGCGAGCCGAGCAGCAAGCCCGCCGACTCAAGCCCCACGCCCTGCTCGACCTGCGCGAGCAAGCCGTCTCCAGCGATCGCGCCGATTACTTTTCGCCGAACCTGGACCAGCCCTTCCCGTCCCTGAGCGATTGCTACCAACTGCTCGGCGCCGAATCCGCGTCCGTGCCCAAGGACGAGCGACTGGTGAACTGGCAGGTGAGCATCGGCATCACCAACGTCGAGCAGATCTACCTCAACAGCGCCGGCGCCGAACTGCGCCAGGCCCAGCGTTTCGTCTACCCGAGCGTGGACGTCACCGCCTACGACGGCAATGACAGCCAGACCCGTACCCTGGGTCGCGAAAATTTCGGCCAACAAGGCGGCTTTGATGTGATCAGTCGCTGCGGCCTGGTCGGTGCAGGCCCGAAAGTCGCCGATCAGGCGCTGCAATTGCTGCTGGCGCCGAACACCCCGGAAGGTCCGCGCGACCTGCTGTTGATGCCGGACCAAATGATGCTGCAGATCCACGAATCCATCGGTCACCCGTTGGAGCTGGATCGCATCCTCGGTGACGAGCGCAATTACGCCGGCACCAGTTTCGTCAAGGCAGAAGACTTCGGCAGCCTGCAATACGGTTCCAAACTGCTGAACGTAACCTTCGACCCGGACATTCCCGAACAACTTGCCAGCTACGGGCATGACGACGACGGCACTGCGGCGAGCAAACAGTTTCTGATCAAAGAAGGTTTGCTGCTGCGCCCATTGGGCGGCGCGCTGTCGCAATTCCGTGCCGGTATGGAAGGCGTCGCCAACAGCCGCGCCTGCGGCTGGAACCGTCCGCCTATCGACCGCATGGCCAACCTGAACATCGAGCCCGGCGATCAACCGCTGGAGCAACTGATCGGCAACATCGAACACGGGATCATGATGTCGACCAATCGCTCGTGGTCCATCGACGATGCGCGCAACAAATTCCAGTTCGGTTGCGAGTGGGCTCAGTTGATCGAAAACGGCGAACTCAAAAGCGTGGTGAAAAACCCCAACTACCGGGCGATTTCCGCTCAGTTCTGGAAAAGCCTCAGCGCCGTCGGCGACGCCAGCACCTTCAAGGTCCTGGGCACGCCGAACTGTGGCAAGGGCGAACCGAATCAGGTGATCCGCGTCGGCCATGCCTCGCCGGCCTGTGTGTTCAGCAACGTTGATGTGTTTGGGGGGGATGCCTGATGAGTACTTCAAAAAGTCAGGCCGATGCGTTCAAGGCCTTGGTCAATTGGCTGCGCGATGCGATTCGCGAGCCGGAACAGTTCACCCTCAGTTACGCCGCCGAATCCTCGGCCTTCGTGCGTTTCAACCACGCCAAGGTTCGTCAGGCCGGTCAGGTGCAGCAGGCGAGCGTCGGTTTCAAACTGATCAACGACGGTCGGCATGCCGACCTGAACATCACCCTTTCCGGTGATGCGCAAGTCGACGTTCAGCGTCTGGCCGAAGGTCTGCAACAGTTGCGCGAAACCTTGCCGCTGCTGCCGCAGGATCCGTACCTGCTGCTCAACCACAACGGCTGGCAGAGCAAGAACGTTCAGGCGCATCCGCTACCGGAGACCGAGCAGGTGGTCGCTGAAATAACCCAGGCGGCCGAAGGGCTGGACCTGGTCGGTTTCTACGCCGCCGGCCCGATCAGTCGCGGCTTTGCCAGTTCTTCGGGCGCGTTCGGCTGGCATCAGGCCAACAGCTTCAACTTCGATTTCAGCCTGTTCCATGACAACGGTCAGGCGGTGAAAGCCAGTTACGCCGGGCACGACTGGAACAGCGAAGGGTTTGCCAAGCGCTTTGCGCAGGCGCGCGAGCAGTTGGCGTTTCTCGGCAGACCGCAACATACCCTGGCGCCCGGTCAGTACCGCGCCTATCTGGCGCCGGCAGCCTTGGGAGAAATCATGGACATGCTGGGCTGGGGCGGTTTCTCGGCGCAGTCGATTGCCAGCAAAAACAGTCCGCTGCAGAAACTTTACGCGGGCGACAGTACGTTCAGCCCATTGGTGTCGGTCGATGAAAAGGTCAGCGGTTCGTTGAGCCCGGCATTCTCCGGCGAAGGTTATCCGCGCAGCGATCTTGGGTTGATCGTCGACGGCAAGGCCGGCGCGCAGATGGTCAGTTCACGCAGTGCCGCCGAGTACGGCCTGACCGCCAACGGCGCCAGCGGCGGTGAAATGCCGAGCGCAGTGAACATGGCCGCCGGCACGTTGCCAGATGCAGAGATTCTCAAGCAACTGGGCACGGGCTTGTACATCAGCAACCTCTGGTACCTGAACTATTCGGACCAACCGGCGGCACGCCTGACCGGCATGACGCGGTTTGCGACCTTCTGGGTCGAGAACGGCGAGATTCAGGCGCCGGTCAGTACCATGCGGTTTGATGACAGTGCCTACAGTTTGCTGGGCTCGCAGCTGGAAGCGTTGACCGAAGAGCGCGAATTGTTGCTGTCGGCCAGTACCTACAGCCAGCGGGCTACGGCGTCGGCATTGTTGCCAGGTGCGTTAGTCAGCCGACTAACCCTTACGTTGTAAACACAAAACCCTGTGGCGAGGGAGCTTGCTCCCGCTGGGCTGCGACGCAGCCCCAAACCGGTATATGCGGTTTACCAGTTAAACCGCATTCTCAGGATTTACGACTGCTTCGCAGCCGAGCGGGAGCAAGCTCCCTCGCCACAGAGTCAGTGCCAGCC
Organism: Pseudomonas sp. BT76 TE3572; assembly: GCF_050435365.1. Lineage (NCBI taxonomy): Bacteria > Pseudomonadati > Pseudomonadota > Gammaproteobacteria > Pseudomonadales > Pseudomonadaceae > Pseudomonas > Pseudomonas sp. BT76 TE3572. The sequence continues at coordinate 5,012,605 of NZ_JBNDKE010000001.1, read as the reverse complement.
TTGACCTTGCATTAATTTCAACCCACAAGAGGTCCCATGCCCAACCGCCCGCCTCTCGACGCTGTCACCGCCCGTTGGGTGCCGTGGGTCGTCGCCATCGCGTTTTTCATGCAATCCCTCGACGGGACCATCCTCAACACCGCCCTGCCCGCCATGGCCCGCGACCTCGCCGAAGACCCGTTGCGCATGCAGGGCGTGATCATCGCCTACATGCTCACCGTCGCCTTGCTGATCCCCGCCTCGGGCTGGATTGCCGACCGTTTCGGCACCAAGAAAATCTTCTTCAGCGCGATCCTGCTATTCAGCCTCGGCTCATTGCTCTGCGCACTGTCGAGCACCCTGAGCATGTTGAATGGCGCGCGGGTGATTCAGGGCCTGGGCGGTGCGCTGATGTTGCCGGTCGGACGGTTGGTGGTACTGCGTGCCTACCCGCGCTCGGATCTGGTGCGGATCATGGGTTTCATCACCATTCCCGGCCTGCTCGGCCCGTTGATCGGCCCGACCATGGGCGGTTGGATGGTGGAATACCTGACGTGGCACTGGATCTTCCTGATCAACCTGCCGGTGGGCGCTGTCGGTTGTTACGCGGTGTGGAAATTCATCCCCGACCTGCGCGGCACCGAACGCACCCGCTTCGATAGCCTGGGCTTTTTACTGTTCGGCGCGGCGATGGTGCTGATCACCATCGCCATGGAAGGCCTCGGCGAATTGCACCTGCCGCACTTGCGCGTGATGTTGCTGCTGTTCGCCGGCATGGCGTGTCTGGCGGCGTACTGGTTGCGGGCCGGGCACATCGAAAATCCGCTGTTCGCACCGTCGTTGTTCAAGACCCGGACGTTTGCCGTGGGCATCCTTGGCAACCTGTTCGCCCGACTGGGCAGCGGCGCCCTGCCGTTTCTCGTACCGTTGCTGCTGCAAGTGGCGCTGGGTTATTCGCCGTCCCAGGCCGGGATGAGCATGTTGCCGCTGGCGGCGGCAGCGATGGTTGCCAAGTCGGTGGCGCGACCGCTGATCGAGCGTTTGGGCTATCGCATCGTCCTCACCGGTAACACGTTGGCACTGGGACTCATGCTGGCGAGCATGGGCCTGGTCAGCGAGCAAACGCCGTATTGGTTGCTGTTGGTGATGCTATCGATTCTGGGGGCGATCAATTCGCTGCAGTTCACCGCCATGAACACCGTAACCCTGATCGACCTCGACGATGCCAGCGCCAGCAGCGGCAACAGCCTGCTGTCGGTGGTCGCGCAATTGTCCCTGAGCCTGGGTGTTGCCTGTGCCGGTGCGCTGCTCGGCGGCTTCACGGCGGAGATCGGCAACGACGGCGTGGACACCGTTCTGGGCGCGTTCCAGCTGACTTTTGTGACGGTCGGGATCATGGCGATGCTCGCTGCAACCATCTTCTCCCAGCTCTCAAAGGAAGACGGACGGCGCGTCAAGCGTCCGGAAGAACACATAGAGCCTTAGGGCGAATGGCCACCGGGCTGGTACACTGCGCGACATTTTGTTTTGCAGGCCAGTCCCGTGACCACCATCGCCACCGCTTTTAATACTTTGCCGCTGTCCGCCGCCATGCTGGCTAACCTCGACTCCCTCGGTTATGCCCAGATGACGCCGATCCAGGCGCAAAGCTTGCCGGTGATCCTCAAGGGGATGGACCTGATCGCCCAGGCCAAGACCGGCAGCGGCAAGACCGCCGCCTTCGGTATCGGCCTGCTGAACCCGATCAATCCGCGCTTCTTCGGTTGTCAGGCGCTGGTCATTTGCCCGACTCGCGAACTGGCTGACCAGGTTGCCAAGGAAATCCGTCGCCTGGCCCGTTCCGAAGACAACATCAAGGTCCTGACCCTGTGTGGCGGCGTTTCCTTCGGCCCGCAGATCGGCTCGCTGGAGCACGGCGCGCACATCATCGTCGGTACCCCGGGCCGCATCCAGCAGCATTTGCGCAAAGGTTCGCTGGTCCTTCATGGCCTGAACACGCTGATCCTCGACGAAGCCGACCGCATGCTCGACATGGGTTTCTACGACTCCATCGAAGAAATCATTGCCCAGACCCCGGAGCGCCGCCAGACCCTGCTGTTCTCCGCCACCTATCCGACGGGCATCAAGCAACTGGCTGCGAAGTTCATGCGCAACCCGCAGATCGTGAAGGCCGAGGCGTTCCACGACGACACGCAGATCGAGCAGCGTTTCTACGAGATTTCCCCGGAAGAGCGCATGGACGCCGTGGTCAAAGTCCTCGCGCATCACCGTCCGGCCTCCTGTGTCGCGTTCTGCTTCACCAAGCAGCAGGTTCAGGAAACCGTTGATCACCTGACCTCCAAAGGCATCTCCGCCGTCGGCCTGCATGGCGATCTGGAACAGCGTGACCGTGACCAGGTATTGGCCATGTTCGCCAACCGCAGTACTTCGGTACTGGTCGCCACCGACGTCGCCGCTCGCGGTCTGGACATCGATGCGCTGGACATGGTGATCAACGTCGAACTGGCCCGTGATTCGGAAATCCACATCCACCGTGTTGGCCGTACCGGTCGTGCTGGTGAGAAAGGGATTGCGATCAGCCTGGTCGCACCGTCCGAAGCGCACCGCGCCCAAGCCATCGAGCTACTGCAGAAGTCGCCGTTGAGCTGGGACCAGCTGGATAACCTCAAATCCCAGGGCGGCACACCGCTGCTGCCGGTGATGAGCACGCTGGTCATCGGCGCTGGCCGTAAAGACAAGGTGCGTCCGGGCGACATTCTTGGCGCACTGACGGGCGATGCCGGTATTCCAGGCGCTCAGGTCGGCAAGATCGCGATTTTCGACTTCCAGGCCTATGTGGCTGTGGAACGCGGGATCGCCAAGCAAGCCTTGCAGCGTCTGAATGACGGCAAGATCAAAGGCCGTTCGCTGCGCGTGCGTATCCTGTAAAACCGCCACCGCCCCTGTAGGAGCGAGGCTTGCCCGCGAAAAACGATTACACGGTGAATCAGATAGACCAAGTTATCGTTCTTCGCGGGCAAGCCTCGCTCCTACAGGTGGCGGGTCAGCTTTGAGATTTGTGAGGACACCGTTTTGCGCTCTACCGAAGTCGTGATCATTGGCGCTGGCGCCGCAGGTTTGATGTGTGCGCTGACCGCCGCCGGGCGCGGGCGCAAGGTGATGTTGCTCGACCATGCGAACAAGGCCGGCAAGAAAATCCTGATGTCGGGCGGTGGACGCTGTAATTTCACCAACATGTACACCGAACCGGGCAATTTCCTCTCGCAGAACGAGCACTTCTGCAAATCCGCCCTGGCGCGCTACACCCAGTGGGATTTCATCGGCATGGTCGCCAAACACGGCGTGCCGTACCACGAGAAGAAACTCGGCCAGCTGTTCTGCGATAACAAATCCAGCGACATCCTTGAAATGCTGCTCAACGAGTGCGATCAGGTCGGCGTCAGCCTGCACCTGGACACCTCGATCCAGCACATCGAGAAAATGGAAAGCGGCTACCTGCTGCAAACCACCCTCGATCAGATCACCTGCGAATCGTTAGTAATCGCCACTGGCGGCTTGTCGATCCCGACACTGGGTGCGACCGGTTTCGGTTATCAGGTGGCCAAGCAATTCGGTCACGACTTGCTGCCGACCCGCGCCGGGCTGGTGCCGTTCACCATCACCGATCAGCTAAAGGAGCTTTGCACCGAACTGTCCGGCACGTCGGTGGATTGCCTGGTGAGCTGCAATGAGCAGAGTTTCCGCGAGAACATCCTGTTCACCCACCGCGGCCTCAGTGGTCCGGCGATTTTGCAGATTTCATCGTTCTGGGAATCCGGCGACACGGTAGAGATCAACCTCATGCCCGACCATGACGTGCCGACCTGGCTGCAACAGCAGCAAGCCGAACGTCCTAACAGCGAGCTGAAAACCCTGTTGGGGGAAATCTTCACCAAGAAGATGGCCAACCTGCTGGCAGACAACTGGTTCGTCTCCAAACCGATGAAGCAATACACCCACGCGGAAATTGCCGACATCGCCGAAAAACTGGCGAGCTGGAAAGTGGTTCCGGCCGGCACTGAAGGCTATCGCACCGCTGAAGTGACATTGGGCGGCGTCGATACCAACGAGGTGTCGTCCAAGACCATGGAATCGCTGAAAAGCCCAGGGCTGTATTTCATCGGCGAAGTGCTCGACGTGACCGGGCATTTGGGCGGCTTCAACTTCCAGTGGGCCTGGGCCTCGGGTTACGCCGCCGCGCAGTACGTCTGACCCGCATCAAAATGGGATGGCGCTTTTGTGGCGAGGGAGCTTGCTCCCGCTGGCCTGCGCAGCAGGCCCAAAACCTGCCATCACCGTTTGTCTGACACATCCCATGCACAGGATTTACGACGGCTGCGCCGCCGAGCGGGAGCAAGCTCCCTCGCCACAGGTTCAATGCAGACCTGACATCTCCTCCAAGAAGGAACAGATTTTGCTGTCAGATGTGATCGGCGCCATTGCGTCGACGTCATTACTGGCTCAATTTAGCGTCATTGCCTCGGAAGGCCCTCGCACTTCATGTCATCGACCCCCTTAAGTCAGTCTCTGCGTCGCCTCTGGGCGCTGGATAAATTCAGCTACAGCGTGCGGGTGTTCATCGCCCTGACCGGCAGCATGGCGCTGTGTTGGTACAAGGATGAAATGGGGCTGCTGATCCCGCTGTTCCTCGGGATCATCGCCAGCGCCCTGGCCGAGACCGACGACAGTTGGCAGGGCCGCCTTAACGCACTGGCTGTGACGCTGGTGTGTTTCAGCGTCGCCGCCCTCTCCGTCGAACTGCTCTTCCCCTATCCCGTCGTTTTTGTCATCGCCCTGGCCCTGGCCAGTTTCGGCCTGACCATGCTCGGCGCCTTGGGTGAACGCTATGGCGCGATTGCCTCGGCAACGTTGATTCTCTCGGTCTACACCATGATCGGCGTGGACCAGCGCGGCGGTGCAGTCACCGACTTCTGGCACGAGCCGGTGCTGCTGGTGGCCGGTGCGGCCTGGTACGGTTTGCTCTCGGTGCTGTGGCAGGCGATGTTTTCCAATCAGCCGGTGCAGCAAAGCCTGGCGCGGTTGTTCCGTGAACTGGGTTTTTACCTGAAGCTGAAATCGTCGCTGTTCGAGCCGATCCGGCAGATGGACGTGGAAGCGCGTCGACTGGAACTGGCGCAGCAAAACGGCCGTGTCGTGGCCGCACTGAACGCCGCCAAGGAAATCATCCTGCACCGGGTCGGCAACGGTCGGCCGGGCTCGAAACTCAGCCGTTACCTGAAGCTGTACTTCCTCGCTCAGGACATCCACGAGCGGGCCAGTTCCTCGCACTACCCTTACAACGCCCTGGCCGATGCCTTCTTTCACAGCGACGTGATGTTCCGCTGTCAGCGCCTGCTGCGTCAGCAAGGCAAAGCCTGCCGGGCGCTGGCCGAGTCGATCCAGATGCGCCAGCCGTTCATCTATGACGCCAGCTTCGCCGAAGCCCTGAGCGACCTGCACGCCTCCCTCGAACACCTGCGCATTCAGAGCAACCCGGCGTGGCGCGGATTGTTGCGGTCGTTGCGGGCACTGGCGGCCAACCTTGGCACCCTCGATCGTTTGCTCAGCGACGCCAGCAACCCCGACGCCCTGGCCGACGCTACCGACAGCAGCCTGCTCGACCGTTCGCCCCGTAGCCTCAAGGATGTGTGGATTCGGTTACGCACGCAGCTGACGCCAACCTCGTTATTGTTCCGTCACGCACTGCGTTTGCCCCTGGCCTTGAGCATCGGCTACGGGATGGTGCATTTGATCCACCCGTCCCAGGGTTACTGGATCATCCTCACCACGCTGTTTGTCTGCCAGCCAAACTACGGCGCCACCCGCCGCAAACTCGGCCAGCGGATCATCGGCACCGCCATCGGCCTGACCGTGGCCTGGGCGCTGTTCGATCTGTTTCCGAATCCCTTGGTCCAGTCGTGCTTCGCGATCGCCGCCGGGGTGGTGTTCTTTATCTACCGCACCACCCGCTACACCTTGGCGACGGCCGCGATCACCTTGATGGTGCTGTTCTGCTTCAACCAGGTCGGGGATGGTTACGGGCTGTTCCTGCCGCGGTTGTTCGATACCTTGCTGGGCAGCCTGATCGCCGGGCTGGCGGTGTTCCTGTTCCTGCCGGACTGGCAGGGCCGTCGCCTGAATAAAGTGCTGGCCAACACCCTGACGTGCAACAGCATTTACCTGCGCCAGATCATGCAGCAATACGCCGCCGGCAAAAGCGACGACCTCGCGTATCGCCTGGCCCGACGCAATGCGCACAACGCTGACGCCGCACTGTCGACGACGCTCGCCAACATGCTGATGGAACCGGGGCATTTCCGTAAGGAAGCAGATGTCGGGTTCCGCTTCCTGGTGCTGTCGCACACCTTGCTCAGTTATTTGTCCGGACTGGGCGCACACCGGGAAACCCAGCTACCGCCCGACGTGCGCGAGCATTTGATCGACGGTGCCGGGGTGAAACTGGCCGCCAGCATCGATGAGATTGCCCAGGGGTTGGCGAGCAAACAGCCGATTGCGATTCAAAGCGATGAGGAAGAGGCGCTGGCCAATACGCTTGAACAGATGCCGGACGAAATCGATGAAGGCCAACGGCTGGTGCAGACGCAGTTGGGGTTGATCTGCCGTCAGCTTGGGCCATTGCGCACGTTGGCAGCGCACCTCATCAAGGAAACGAGTGAGGATTGAGCGTGGGACCGGCGCTCACATCCCGTGTTGTTTTATCAACCGCTGATAACTCCCATCCACTTTCATTGCCGCGATCTCGCGGTCAAAACCGGCGACGATCTGTTCATGCCCGGGGTTCTTCAGGCTGACCAGGATGTGCAGGCTGTTCTCGCTCAATGGCTTGGGCAAAAACTCCACGGCATTGCGCACTTTGGTTGATTCCCGGGCCAGGAAGTAACGCGCGACGTATTCGTCTTCCAGCGTCAATTTGACCCGGTCGGCGGCGACCATGCGCACCGCCATGGAGAAGCTGTGCACCGGGACTTTCTGCAGTGACACGTCGTCATCGAACTCCGACGAATAGGCGTAACCGCGCACCACCGCTATCGGGTAGGTATGCAGTTGTTGCAGGTTGTTGTATTCGATCGGTGTGTCTTTGCGCTTGAGAAAGCGCACCCGGTTGAGCAGGTATTCGCCGGAAAACTGGCCAAGTTTCGTACGATCATCGGTGTACCAGGCGTTGACCAACACGTCGTATCGACCCTCGCCAACCCCCAGCAAGGCCCGCGCCCAAGGCACTTGTTCAAAGTCACTGGCATAACCGGCCCGGGCCAGTGCTGTGCTGACGATGTCCGTGGCCAACCCACCGTTGACCAGCGTGGCATCGGTAAAGGGCGGCCAGGCATCGGCTACCAATCGCAGCTTTTCCGCTGCCGCACTTTGAGTCAGCAACAGCAACCCAATCAAAGCAAAGGCTCGATGCAATCGCGGCATGCTAGAAAATCCTTAGCGGGCGGGACGCCCGACGTGTTTTCAGCCAAAACTCCAAGGCCCCCGTACTGCCAAACCCAAGTACTAACACTAGCTCATCGAAGCCAACGCACAGCGCTTCATCTCAGATTACACAAACAAGACAAGGCCGCGCGAAATGAATGATGGCATTTTGGCCTTTGTCACAGATTTCTATGCAATAAAGACATCTTTCGCTTGGGCGCTTAGTATCGGAGCGACGATGTTCAAGGAGCGTGAAGATGACAATCGATTGGGTCTGCAAACACCACAGCGATCTGGGCAAAGAGCAGCTGTACGCCATTCTGCAGCTGCGCGTAGAGGTGTTTATCGTTGAGCAGAAATGTGCCTATCAGGACGTCGATGGCCAGGACCTGGAAGGTGACACCTGCCATTTGATGGCTTGGGACGGGGATCGGCTGGTGGCGTACCTGCGGTTGCTCGACCCGGAGTTACAGGGTGGCGACGTGGTCATCGGGCGGGTGATCATTGCCCCTCAAGCGCGCGGTGCAGGGCTTGGGCATGAGCTGATGGCGCAGGCGTTGAAACAGGCTGAAAAGCGCTGGCCCGAAGTACCGATCTATCTCTCGGCCCAGGCGCATTTGCAGGGGTATTACGGGCGGTATGGGTTTGTGGTGGCGGGTGAGGAATTTCTCGAGGATGACATTCCGCATATCGGGATGCGTCGTCCCTGAAGGCCCTATCGCGAGCAAGCTCGCTCCCACAGGGATCACCTCAATCCTGTGGGAGCGAGCTTGCTCCGGGCGGCGATCCGACGATGGCGTCAGCTCAGTCAGCGCAGGAACTAGGGATACTCCAGCACCGCTTTGATCTGCCGAAGATTGCGCTCGATCCACCCCCGATCAATCGCCCCCCACTCGCGAATCCGATAACGCCCGGCATGATTGCGCGCCCCTTCTTCCTGCTCGAACTCGCAAACAATATCCAGATCCGCCAACGCTGCGATGGTGTCCTGCGCCGTGCGCCGGGGCATGCCGGTGACTTCGGTCAACGCCGGAACGCTACTGGCCAGCCCGCTATCAATCAGGTACGCCACGTACAACCGGCGATAGAAGCTGCTCTTGGTCTTGCTTACATCCATCTAAACACTCCCGGCTGCGATATTTTGATCGCTATTGCATGTCCCGCCACGTCAGGTAAACCCGCACATCGAACTCCACCTGGTGATACCCCGGCAACATGTGTTCGCACAGCTTGTAGAACGCCTTGTTGTGATCCGACTCTTTGAAGTGCGCCAGTTCATGCACCACGATCATTTTCAGAAACTCGGCCGGCGCCTCCTTGAACAATGAAGCCACACGAATTTCTTTCTTGGCCTTGAGCTTGCCGCCCTGCACCCGGGATATCGCGGTGTGCAATCCGAGGGCGCGGTGGGTCAGGTCCAAACGGTTGTCGAACAACACCTTGTCGATGGCCGGGGCGTTACGCAGGTATTCCTGCTTGAGGTCCAGCGTATAGGTGTACAACGCCTTGTCGCTCTGTACCCGGTGTTTTTCCGGGTAACGCTGGCTCAGGTAGTCGCCCAGCCGACCGTCGGCGATCAGCTGGCGCACTTGGTCCTGCAGTGCTGCAGGATAGGCCTGGAGGTATTTCAACGCGGTCATTGGGGCGGCAACACGATTCACGAAAAGGTCGCCAGTGTAGCGAATTCAGGCGGTCAGCGTGTTCCAGTCGAATGGCCGCACAAAGTCGCCGACGTCCTCGGCCATCATCGGCCGTGCGACCAGAAACCCTTGCACGTACTCGCAACCATTGGCTTTCAGCCACCGATATTGCGCAACAGTTTCAACCCCTTCGGCAATCACCAGCATCCCGTACTCCTTGCACAGCTCGATCACATTGCGCACCAGCGCCGCATCGCGTGAGGACTCCGGAAGTCGGGCAATCAAATGCCGGTCGAATTTGAGCGTATCCAACTCCAGATCACGCAGATGAGACAGCGAACACAGCCCGGAACCAAAGTCATCCAGGGCCACCCGCACCCCCAGGTTACGCAGCAGGCGCAGCTGTTTGCGGGTTTCCTCGGCGTTTTGCATCAAGGCCTCTTCGGTGACCTCGACTTCCAGATGGCCCGCCTGCAAACCATGGCGCTCCAGCACCTGGCGCAACTCGGTGACCAGATTGGGCATGCCGAACTGCGTGCTGCTCAAACTGACGCCCAACACCAGGTCGTCGGCAAACAAGGTTTCCCAGGCTTTTCGCTGGCTCGCCCCTTGTTGATAGATCCAGCTGCCCAGGTGACTGATCAACCGCGCCTCTTCCAGCAATGGCAAAAACAGCCCCGGCGGTACATCGCCGACGCTCGGGTGCTGCCAGCGGATCAGCGCTTCGAACCCGCGAATCTGCCCGCTGGCAATGGCCACCTGAGGTTGATACACCAAATTGAAATCACGGTTCTCGATCGCCGCGCGCACACTTTCTTCGAGCATCAGTCGCGAGCGCGCCCGGCCGTTCATTTCGTGATCGTAGAAACGATATTGCTGACGGCCGGCGCGCTTGGCTTCGTACATGGCGATGTCAGATGCGCGCAGCAAACCGTCAAGATTGGAACCGCAATCCGGGTACGTCGCAATGCCAATGCTGGCGCCCAGCGCGATATCCAGACCATCGATCTGCTGACAGATCGACACCCGCTCAATCAGCTTCTCGGCAATCTTCGCCGCTTGCTCGGGGAATTCCAGGTCCAGCAACGCGGTGAATTCATCACCGCCCATGCGCGCCAGAATGTCGAAGGGCCGCAGACAGGCCTTCAACTGCTCGGACACCCAACGCAGCGCCCGATCGCCGGCATCGTGACCGAGGGAATCGTTGACCCGTTTGAAGCCGTCGAGATCCAGATACAGCAGCACCCAGGCGCTGTCGGAGCGGTCGCCACGCAACAGCAGGTTTTCCGCCGTCTGGTAAAAACCGCGACGATTGAGCAGACCGGTCAAGGGGTCAGTGACCGCCTGGAACTCCAGTTGCTGATGCAGATGGCGCACCACCGACATGTCCAGCACCGTCACCACCATCGCATGTTGTTCGCTGGGCAACGGTGCGCAGGACAGTGCCACGGGCACCTGCTGGCCGGGCGCCGTACGCAGCAATGCATCGTGCAGACGCAGGATTTCGCCGCGTTTGTAACCGGCGAACAACTCAGAGTCGGCCCAGACCGGGATGTGCGGCTTTTGCAGGAAATCCAGGAACTCTTTGCCTTGCAGGTCTTGCAGCGTGGCATTGAGCAGCCGCGACATCGCCGGATTGGCAAAGCGGATCAGACCGTCCTCACCGACCACCAGGATGCCTTCGGCGGCATTGTCGAGCACCGAGGCATTAAACGCGCGTGCGACCTCCAGATCGTGGCTCAGGCGCTGCAACGCACGGCGATTGCGCTGATGCTCGAGCAGCGCCTGGACTTTGGGCTTGAGAATTTGCGGGTCGAACGGTTTGAACAGGTAATCCACCGCACCACTGGCATAGCCCTTGATGACGGCGTCCTGGGATTGTTCGTTGGCGGTAAGGAAAATGATCGGCGTGAGGCGGGTTCGTTGGCTGCCGCGCATCAGGCGTGCCACTTCAAAACCGTCCATGCCCGGCATCTGCACATCCAGCAGCACCAGGTCGATATCGTGTTCGAGTAACAGACTGAGCGCCTCGAAGCCCGAGGCGGCGGTCATGACCTGCCAGTCCTCGCGCTGCAACAACGCCCGCATGCTGATCAGGTTTTCAGGATAATCATCGACGATTAAAAGGATTGAGTTGCCTTCAGCTGGCGTGGGTTGCGCGCATTCCATGCTGCTTCTCTTATGCGGGACGTCAGGCCGGTTTCTCGTGAAAACCGGACAAATACTAAGCCTTCACTCTAGACCGGGTTCCGCAAAAGCAGAAGCTATCAGTACGCCATCATTTAACCAAAGCGTTCATTTGCCGACTAACGGTCAGCGCCACAGCCCCCTAAAACCGGGAAAGATGGCCTTTTAACAGGATTTTGACGTCACCCGTTTGTCATTTACGCATTAACAAATTGAACTTCTACGATTATAAGGACTACCCCCAAGGCGCGCGCCAGAGCTTCTGGAACGTGCGTGCAATAAAAAAACCGTGGAAGCTTTTGTCTATGATTGATCTCGCAACCTGGAACCTCAGCGTTCCCGTCGGCAATCCGCCGTACACCGTTGAAACGTCAAAACTGGTGGATGGCTTCAAGGATCAATACTTCCACTCCAACACCGGCACCTTGTTTTTCTGGACCCCGGTCACCGGCTCCACAACTGAAAACGCAAAGTATCCCCGCACCGAACTTCGCGAAACCTACAGCAATGGCACCCTGAAAAACTGGCTCTACCCGGACGCCGACAACACCCTGCGCGCTACCCTGGCGGTGAACCAGGTACCGAGTTCGGGGAAGATCGTCATCGGCCAGATCCACGCCTATGAAAGCCAGAAGCCCCTGGTGAAGCTCGAGTATCAGTACTCGACCAGTACGAAGTCAGGCATCCTCGTCGCCAAGGTGCGTATGCGCCCGGATGACAGTGAAGCGCGGATCATCACTATCGCCACCGGGGTGAAACTGGATCGAGAGTTTTCCTACCTCATCCACCTGAGCCCCAGGGGGGCATTGGGCATTAGCGCTGCAGGCTACCAATGGGACACCGACATCAGTAAGACCTGGAGCGTCAAGCCGCTGTACTTCAAGGCCGGTGTTTATGTGCAGGACCACACCGGGTACACCAGCGAAGGCGGGCAAGTGACGTTCAGCAAGCTGGATATTGATCATGATAAGTAGCCCCCTCGCCACAATGACCGTGCGCGCTCCTACACCGCGGTTGCAGCCACCAAAGTCACCGCTTATAGCCAAGAGTCAGTAGTCAATTTTCAGGCATTAAAAAACCCGCATCGCTGCGGGTTTTTTAATGCCGGTAATAACGCTGAAGGCTTAGTTGACCTTGGCGTTCAACTCACCTTTCAGGTAACGCTGGTACATCGCTTCCAGAGAGATCGGTTTGATCTTCGAAGCATTACCCGCCGTACCAAACGCTTCATAACGTGCGATACACACATCACGCATCGCCGTCACGGTCGCGCCAAAGAATTTACGTGGATCAAACTCGCTCGGGTTGGTAGCCATCAGGCGACGCATCGCACCGGTGGACGCCAGGCGCAGGTCGGTGTCGATGTTGACCTTGCGCACGCCGTGCTTGATGCCTTCGACGATTTCTTCAACCGGTACGCCGTAGGTTTCTTTGATGTCGCCGCCGTACTGGTTGATGATCGCCAGCCAGTCTTGCGGAACCGAAGACGAGCCGTGCATCACCAGGTGGGTGTTCGGGATGCGTTTGTGGATTTCCTTGATGCGGTCGATGGCCAGCACGTCGCCGGTAGGCGGCTTGGTGAACTTGTACGCGCCGTGACTGGTGCCGATGGCGATGGCCAGGGCGTCGACCTGAGTGCGCTTGACGAAGTCAGCGGCTTCTTCCGGGTCGGTCAGCATTTGGCTGTGATCCAGAACGCCTTCGGCGCCGATGCCGTCTTCTTCACCGGCCATGCCGGTTTCCAGCGAACCCAGGCAGCCCAGCTCGCCTTCTACCGATACGCCGCAGGCGTGAGCCAGGGCTACAGTTTGTTGGGTGACGCGGATGTTGTAGTCGTAGTCGGTCGGGGTCTTGCCGTCTTCGCCCAGGGAACCGTCCATCATCACCGAGCTGAAGCCCAGTTGGATGGAGCGCTGGCAGACGTCAGGGCTGGTGCCGTGGTCCTGGTGCATGCACACCGGGATGTGCGGGAACTCTTCGATTGCCGCCAGGATCAGGTGACGCAGGAACGGGGCGCCGGCGTATTTGCGAGCACCGGCCGAAGCCTGGACGATCACCGGGGAGTCAGTCTTGTCAGCGGCTTCCATGATGGCGCGCATCTGCTCAAGGTTGTTGACGTTGAAGGCTGGAACGCCGTAGCCGAACTCGGCTGCGTGGTCCAGCATCTGGCGCATGCTGATAAGTGCCATTGTGTATGTCTCTCCCGGTTTGGGTCGTTAATCGTGCCAGCCTGCCGTAGCGGCGGCGGCTATTCAAGTTATTGCAGATCGGGGGTCAGCCCCGGCCTGCGAATTCGGTGTTGCCTAAATCTTGAGAACCTACACAGATCCACTGTGGGAGCGGGCTTGCTCGCGAATGCGGATTAACATTCAACGTTTATGCAAGCTGACCCACCGCCTTCGCGAGCAAGCCCGCTCCCACATTGGGTCCGTGGTGTGTCAATTACTGCGCTTTACAACCGCGGCCGATCAAATCATTGGTGGCGACCCAGTACACCAGGCCTTCCTCACCTTTTATGTGAAACGCCAGCATGTCGTTGCTGTACAGCGAACCTTCGGCGCCCGGCTCATGCTTCAAGCGGTAGACCTGATCGGCACCGCCCAGGCGAACGTCGACTTCCTTGCGGCTTTCGTCGATGTAGCGCCAGAGCACTCTGGCCTGACTGTCGCAGGTCCAGGTGGTCCAGTTGTCCGTCGATTCGGCCGGTTTGAACAGGTTCAAATTAGCGCAACCTGCCAGCAGAGCCAGCGCCGCAACGGCGATAAAACCTTTCATCCATGTTCCTCGACTGACGACGCACGCCGCCAGCCCTGAGTAAAGTGTCAGACCCGTCAAGGGCAACCATGTTCCTTGGCCGGGGTCTGTGTCTCATATTTATCCAGGCCATCAGGCCCGGAACGCTTGTTGATCACCGGGTTGGTTTCGGCCTGCCAGTCGGCCTGGTAGCAGCCTTTGTCCTGTTCAGGCGTCTCGGGGACCGGCGTGGCTTTGGGGTTACTCCCGCAAGCTGCCAGCGACCCCGCGATAATCAACAGCGCTAATGTTTTGACCATCGGAACACTCCTTTGCCTGGCCAAATGGGCGGCCTCAGGCCTTGGCCCGGCTTTCCAGGACCTCAACGGCTGGCAGAACCTTGCCTTCGACGAATTCGAGGAACGCGCCGCCACCGGTAGAAATGTAGGAGATCTGATCGGCAACGCCATATTTATCGATGGCGGCCAGGGTGTCGCCGCCGCCAGCGATGGAGAATGCCGAGCTTTCTGCGATGGCCTGGGCCAGGACTTTGGTGCCGTTACCGAACTGGTCGAATTCGAACACGCCTACCGGGCCGTTCCACAAGATGGTCTTGGACGACTTCAGCAGTTCGGCGAAATTCGCCGCGGTCTGTGGGCCGATGTCCAGGATCATGTCGTCTGCGGCCACGTCAGCGATCAGCTTGACGGTAGCGGTCGCGCTTTCAGCGAACTCCTTGGCAACCACGACGTCGACCGGCAGCGGCACGCTGACCTTGGCGGCGATGGCGCGAGCGGTGTCCAGCAGGTCCGGCTCGTACAGGGACTTGCCGACCGGGTGACCGGCAGCAGCCAGGAAGGTGTTGGCAATGCCGCCGCCGACGATCAGCTGATTGCAGATCTGGCTCAGGCTGTTCAGCACGTCGAGTTTGGTCGACACCTTGGAGCCGGCAACAATCGCAGCCATTGGCTGGGCCGGGGCACCGAGGGCTTTGCCCAGAGCGTCCAGTTCGGCAGCCAGCAACGGGCCAGCGGCGGCGACTTTGGCGAACTTGGCCACGCCATGGGTCGAACCCTCGGCGCGGTGAGCGGTGCCGAAGGCGTCCATCACAAACACGTCGCACAGGGCGGCGTATTGCTGGGCCAGTTCGTCAGCGTTCTTTTTCTCGCCTTTGTTGAAGCGCACGTTTTCGAACAGCACGATGTCGCCGGCCTTCACGTCAACGCCGCCCAGGTAATCGGCCACCAGCGGCACTTCGCGACCCAGAGCCTTGCTCAGGTAATCAGCAACTGGCTTGAGGCTGTTCTCGGCCGAGAACTCGCCTTCGGTCGGACGGCCAAGGTGCGAGCAGACCATCACGGCCGCGCCTTTTTCCAGGGCCAGCTTGATGGTCGGCAGCGAGGCCAGGATTCGCGCATCGCTGGTGACAACACCGTCCTTGACTGGGACGTTGAGGTCTTCGCGGATCAGTACGCGCTTACCTTGCAGATCGAGGTCGGTCATCTTCAACACGGTCATGGGTCGCATTTCCTACTGTTTTGGAGAGGCAGCTGCTTGCAGATAATGTTCTGCAACGTCCAGCATTCGGTTGGCAAACCCCCATTCGTTGTCGAACCAGGCCAGGATGTTCACCAGCCGTGGGCCGGAAACTCGGGTCTGACTGGCATCGACGATGGCCGAATGTGGGTCATGGTTGAAATCACAACTGGCGTGAGGCAACTCGGTGTAAGCCAGAAGGCCCTTGAGCGGGCCAGCAGTGGCAGCCTCGCGCAAAATCCGGTTGACCTCGGTGGCGTCGGTGTCGCTCACGGTCTGCATCGTAATGTCGAGGCAAGACACGTTAACCGTCGGCACCCGCACGGCTTTGGCCTGAATTCTCCCGGCAAGTTCCGGTAACAGACGTTCGATGCCGCGCGCCAGACCAGTGGACACCGGAATCACCGACTGAAACGCCGAACGGGTGCGCCGCAAGTCTTCGTGATGATAGGCATCGATCACCGGCTGATCGTTCATCGCCGAGTGAATGGTGGTGATCGATACGTATTCCAGACCAATGGCCTGATCCAGCAGGCGCAACAGCGGCACGCCGCAATTGGTGGTGCAGGACGCGTTGGACACCAGCAACTCATCACCGGTCAGGCAATCCTGGTTCACGCCGTAGACGATAGTGGCGTCGACATCCGCTTCGCTGGCCATCGGCTGGGAAAACAGCACGCGCGGCGCGCCAGCATCGAGGAAACGCTGGCCATCTTCACGGGTGTGGTAAGCGCCGGAGCACTCCAGCACCAGATCGACGCCCAGCGACGCCCAATCGATGCCTTCGGGGGTGGCACTGCGCAGGACCTTCACGCAGTCGCCATTAATATGCAGACAATCGCCGTCGACCTTCACTTCCCCGGGAAAACGCCCGTGAGTGGAGTCGAAGCGTGTCAGGTATTCGATGCTGGCCATGTCCGCCAGATCGTTGATCGCAACAATTTCAAACCCGGCCTTATCGCCTCGCTCAAACAACGCACGCAAGACGCAACGACCAATCCGGCCGTAGCCGTTGAGTGCAACTTTGTAAGGACGCGGTTGAGGCATGGGGTTCTCGATTACCGTGGTGAATCCGTTATTGCAGTGTTGCCCGGGCTATCGCTTTCGCGAGCAAGCCCGCTCCCACATTGGAATGCATTTCCCTGTGGGAGCGGGCTTGCTCGCGAAGACGTCAGCACGGACAACGCAACTGTCGGATTTAGTCTTCCAGCAGCTCTTCAGCCTGACCCAGGATGTTTTCCAGGGTGAAGCCGAACTCTTCGAACAAGGCAGGCGCAGGCGCCGACTCGCCATAGGTGGTCATGCCGATCACGCGGCCTTCCAGGCCCACGTACTTGTACCAATAGTCTGCGTGCGCGGCTTCGATGGCGATACGGGCGCTGACCTGCAACGGCAGAACCGCTTGCTTGTAACCAGCGTCCTGAGCATCGAACACGCTGGTGCAAGGCATCGAAACAACACGCACCTTGCGACCTTGTTCGGTCAGCTTGTCGTAAGCCTGAACCGCCAGGCCAACTTCAGAACCGGTGGAGATCAGGATCAGCTCAGGCTCGCCGTCGCAGTCCTTCAACACGTAACCGCCACGAGCGATGTCGGCGATCTGGAACGCATTGCGGGTTTGGTGCTGCAGGTTCTGACGCGAGAAGATCAGCGCCGAAGGGCCGTCCTTGCGTTCCAGAGCCAGTTTCCAGCACACCGCCGATTCAACGGCATCGGCTGGGCGCCAGGTGTCGAGGTTCGGCGTGCTGCGCAAGCTGGTCAGTTGCTCGATCGGCTGGTGAGTCGGACCGTCTTCGCCCAGACCGATGGAGTCGTGGGTGTAGACGAACACGACCCGCTGCTTCATCAGCGAGGCCATGCGCACGGCGTTGCGGGCATATTCCATGAACATCAGGAAGGTCGCGCCGTAAGGCACCAGACCGCCATGCAAGGCCACGCCGTTCATGATCGCACTCATGCCGAACTCGCGAACGCCGTAGTACATGTAGTTGCCGCTGGCGTCTTCAGCCGTCACACCTTTGCAACCTTTCCACAGGGTCAGGTTGGAACCGGCCAGGTCAGCGGAGCCGCCCAGCAGTTCAGGCAGCAGCGGGCCGTAGGCATTCAATGCGTTCTGGCTGGCTTTACGGCTGGCGATGGTTTCGCCTTTGGCAGCGACTTCAGCAATATAAGCAGAGGCGTTTTCAGCGAAGTCTTCCGGCAGGTCGCCGCTCAGACGACGAATCAGTTCGTTGGCCAACTCAGGGAAGGCAGCGGAGTAGGCAGCGAAACGCTGATCCCATTCGGCTTCGGCCGCGCGACCGGCTTCCTTGGCGTCCCAC
Organism: Pseudomonas sp. BT76 TE3572; assembly: GCF_050435365.1. Taxonomy (NCBI): domain Bacteria; kingdom Pseudomonadati; phylum Pseudomonadota; class Gammaproteobacteria; order Pseudomonadales; family Pseudomonadaceae; genus Pseudomonas; species Pseudomonas sp. BT76 TE3572. The sequence goes on along the minus strand of NZ_JBNDKE010000001.1, from coordinate 4,994,733 downwards.
TCGGCGTAAATGTTGGCCGGGATTTCGAACGGACCGTGGTTCCATTTAAGCGCAGCGCGGGTCAGAGCGATTTCCGCGTCACCCAATGGGGCGCCGTGGCAGTCTTCTTTACCTTGCTTGTTCGGCGAACCGAAACCGATGGTGGTCTTGCAGCAGATCAGCGTCGGTTGCTCGCTTTTGCGCGCGGTTTCGATCGCAATCTTGATCTCTTCAGGGTCGTGACCGTCGACGTTGCGGATCACCAGCCAGTTGTAGGCTTCGAAACGCTTAGGGGTGTCGTCGGTGAACCAGCCTTCGACTTCGCCGTCGATGGAGATGCCGTTGTCGTCGTAGAAGGCGATCAGTTTGCTCAGGCCCAAAGTACCGGCCAGGGAGCCGACTTCGTGGGAAATGCCTTCCATCATGCAGCCATCACCCAGGAACACGTAGGTGTGGTGGTCGACAATGTTGTGGCCCGGACGGTTGAACTGCGCCGCCAGGACTTTCTCTGCCAGGGCAAAACCAACGGCGTTGGCCAGGCCTTGGCCCAGTGGACCGGTGGTGGTTTCAACGCCTGGGGTGTAGCCCAATTCCGGGTGACCCGGGGTGCGGCTGTGCAGCTGGCGGAAGTTCTTCAGGTCATCGATCGACAGGTCATAGCCGGTCAGGTGCAGCAGCGAGTAGATCAACATCGAGCCGTGACCGTTGGACAGCACGAAGCGGTCACGGTCGGCGAACGATGGATTGCTCGGGTTGTGCTTCAGGTAGTCACGCCAAAGTACTTCGGCGATATCCGCCATACCCATAGGGGCACCGGGATGGCCGCTGTTGGCTTTTTGCACGGCATCCATGCTGAGGGCACGAATGGCGTTGGCACGCTCACGACGGCTGGGCATCGCTGTTCTCCTGCGGATATTGAATCGAGAGTGAATAAAACGAAACGGAAAAAAGGCGAGCATTTTCCCTCACCCACCCGCCTCGGGGCAATGACAGATAGTCATCTGAAGGCGTTTTTCCGGCGGATAAAGTCGCATTTAACTGATGAAACCTTTCCGCTGACGATTTGTAGAGTGACCCTTTCCCCGAGAAGTGCCATCTATCGAGCAATATCAAAACTTTTTGATATTGCTCTTGCGGTGTTTTCGGACCGTCACTAGACTGCTGGCCTTATGAACTTACGCGCACCTTCCATTCGACATGACGATTGCGATGAGCTGGCGGCCCTGTGCAAGGCCGGCGGCGATCCTCTGCGGCTGAATGTATTGCGCGCGTTGGCCAACGATTCGTTTGGCGTACTGGAGCTGGCGCAGATCTTTGGCATCGGCCAGTCCGGCATGAGTCATCACCTCAAGGTATTGGCCCAGGCCGACCTGGTGGCGACGCGCCGTGAAGGCAACGCGATTTTCTACCGTCGCGCCCTGCCCCACACCGACCTGCCGGGTGGCAAGCTGCATGCCGCGCTACTGGAAGAAGTGGACAACCTGACCCTGCCTGCCGATGTGCAGTCGCGGATCGGTCAGGTCCATGGGCAACGAGCGGCGGCCAGCCAGGACTTTTTCTCACGGGTCGCAGAGAAGTTTCGCGCCCAGCAAGACTTGATCGCGGGCCTGCCGCAATACCGCGAAAGCGTGGTGGCATTGCTCGACAAGCTGAGTTTCAGCGAAGGCGCCACGGCCATCGAAGTCGGCCCCGGAGATGGCGCATTTCTGCCAGAACTGGCGCGCCGCTTTACACAGGTCACGGCGCTGGACAACAGCCCGGCGATGCTCGAACTGGCGCGCCAGGTTTGCGAACGCGAAACGCTGGCTAACGTCAGCCTGCAATTGGCCGATGCATTGAACGGCGTCCGCCTCAAGGCTGACTGCGTTGTACTGAACATGGTGCTGCACCATTTCGCCGCGCCGGCCGAAGCACTCAAGCACATGGCCAATTTGCTGCAACCGGGCGGTAGCCTGCTCGTGACAGAGTTATGTAGCCACAACCAGAGTTGGGCCAGGGAGGCCTGCGGTGATCTATGGTTGGGGTTTGAACAGGACGATTTGGCCCGTTGGGCCACCGCTGCGGGACTCGCTCCCGGGGAAAGCCTCTATGTAGGCTTACGTAATGGTTTCCAGATCCAGGTCCGCCATTTTCAGCGACCGGCTGGCGACACTCACCATCGGTAAATTCAGGAAAAAATCGAGATGAGCGAATACTCCCTCTTCACCTCCGAGTCCGTGTCCGAAGGGCATCCGGACAAAATCGCCGACCAGATTTCCGATGCTGTGCTGGACGCCATCATTGCTGAAGACAAGTTCGCCCGTGTAGCGGTCGAGACCCTGGTAAAAACCGGCGTTGCAATCATCGCAGGTGAAGTCACCACGTCGGCCTGGGTCGACCTGGAAGAGATCGTGCGTAACGTGATTCTGGACATCGGCTACAACAGCTCCGATGTCGGCTTCGACGGCGCCACGTGCGGCGTGATGAACATCATTGGCAAGCAGTCCCCTGACATCAACCAGGGTGTCGACCGTGCCAAGCCTGAAGATCAAGGCGCCGGCGATCAGGGCCTGATGTTCGGCTATGCCAGCAACGAAACCGACGTGCTGATGCCAGCACCGATCACCTTCTCGCACCAGCTGGTTCAGCGTCAGGCCGAAGCCCGTAAATCCGGCCTGCTGCCTTGGCTGCGCCCGGACGCCAAGTCGCAAGTGACTTGCCGTTACGAAGGCGGCAAGGTTGTCGGTATCGACGCCGTTGTACTGTCGACTCAGCACAACCCTGACGTGTCCTACAAAGACTTGCGCGAAGGCGTGATGGAGCTGATCGTCAAGCACGTACTGCCTGCCGAACTGCTCTCCAAAGACACCCAGTTCCACATCAACCCGACTGGCCAGTTCATCATCGGCGGTCCCGTTGGCGACTGCGGTCTGACCGGCCGCAAGATCATCGTTGACAGCTACGGCGGCATGGCACGTCACGGCGGCGGCGCATTCTCCGGTAAAGATCCATCGAAGGTTGACCGCTCGGCCGCCTACGCGGGTCGTTACGTGGCTAAAAACATCGTGGCGGCCGGCCTGGCCGAGCGTTGCGAGATTCAGGTTTCCTACGCGATCGGTGTTGCTCAGCCTACATCCATCTCGCTGAACACCTTCGGCACCGGCAAGATCAGCGACGACAAAATCGTCAAACTGGTTCGCGAAGTGTTCGACCTGCGTCCATACGCAATCACCACCATGCTCGACCTGCTGCACCCGATGTACCAGGAAACCGCTGCGTACGGCCACTTCGGTCGTACCCCGGCAACCAAGACTGTGGGCGATGACACTTTCACCACTTTCACCTGGGAAAAGACCGACCGCGCCGATTCCTTGCGCGCTGCTGCCGGCCTGTAAGACTTCCCCGGCGGTACCAAAAGCCCTGCACGGTTCGCCGTGCGGGGCTTTTTATTGCCTGCTTTCCAGAGGTCGACACACGCTGAAAAACAGCCGGCCTTCTGATCCTGAAAATCCGTCCTAGCCTTCAAGCATTCCACTTGAGCAAGGACGCTCACAATGCCGCTCCACCTGCGCGTGTTTTTCGGTTTTCTACTGATCATTTTCTGTCTGACCACTAAGGCTGGGGAGTGCCCCGACTGGCCGCCCACACGCGCCCTGGACGAAATCACGTCACTGCAGAAACAAATCGACCTCTGGGACGACAGCTATCACAGGGGCGGCCGCTCATTGGTCGCCGATGAGCTCTATGATCAGTCTCGTGCACGACTGACCGAATGGCGCACGTGTTTCGACCTGGCCCAATCCGCGGAACCGCTACGTACCGCGGGCGGCACGATGCCTCATCCCATTGCCCACACGGGCCTGGAAAAACTCCGCGATAGTCGCGCCGTCGAAGCCTGGCTAAAAGGACGGAGCGATGTCTGGATTCAGCCCAAGATCGACGGCGTGGCGGTGACGCTGATCTACCGCAAAGGCCTGCTGACTCAGGCAATCAGCCGCGGCGACGGAATAAATGGCCAGGACTGGACGGCTTCGGCGCGGCAGATCACCGCCATCCCCCAACAATTACCGCAGCCACTGGACCTGCTGCTGCAAGGTGAACTCTATTGGCGCCTGACCGATCACGTACAGGCCCGTGCCGGCAGCCTCAATGCACGCGCCACAGTGGCCGGTTTGATGGCCCGCAAAAAGCTGAGCACTGAGCAAGCCGCCGGGGTTGGCCTGTTTGTCTGGGACTGGCCTCTGGGCCCGGCAAGTTTGCCCGCCCGCGTTGCGGCCCTGGATGAGCTGGGCTTCCCGAGCACCGCACCATACAGTCATTCGATCAAGGTATTTGCCGACGCTGAACGCTGGCGCGATCACTGGTATCGCTCGCCCCTGCCCTTCACCAGTGATGGCATCGTCCTGCGCCAGGATCAGCGCCCAGCCGCCAAGCGCTGGCAGGCTAAACCGCCTTATTGGAGCGTCGCCTGGAAATACCCTTTTGCCCAGGCCTTGGCCGAGGTGCGCAAGGTCCACTTCAAGATTGGACGGACCGGACGGATCACCCCTGTACTGGAATTGACACCAGTGATGCTCGATGACCGGCAGATCAAGCGAGTCAGTGTGAGCTCACTGCAACGCTGGGAAGCACTGGATATCCGGCCCGGAGATCAGGTCGCCATCAGCCTGGCAGGTCTGACCATTCCCAGGCTTGACGGTGTCATGCTGCGCAGCACCCAACGCGCTGAATTGAGCGTACCGCTGGCGGAGGACTTTCATCATTTGAGTTGTTGGCAGCCGACTCCGGGGTGCGAAAGCCAATTCCTCGCTCGACTGACCTGGCTCAGCGGCAAGCAGGGACTGGCGTTGCCGCATGTCGGTCCAGGCACTTGGGAGAAACTTTTCGAAACAGGCCGTCTGAATAGCCTGCTGGATTGGTTGACCCTCGATGCTCAAGAGCTTGCTAACATTAACGGCTTCGGCGAACGCAGCAGCGCTCGTCTTTTAAACAGTTTCAACAGTGCCCGACAACGCCCTTTCGCTCGCTGGCTCAAAGCCCTGGGTTTACCGCCGACCGGCCACGCACGGCTTGCCGATTCATGGCAGGAACTGGCACAACGAAACACCGAACAATGGCAGGCAGAAGCCGGCATCGGCCCGGGACGCGCAGCGCAATTGAGCGCATTTTTCCGCGACCCGCAGGTCCTGGCCTTGAGTGAAACATTACGTGTTGCGGGGATTGACGGTTTTTAGCGGCCGGCGATGCCCGCCAACCCGGGAACCCAATGGTGCCGCCGGGCTCAAACACCCCGTCGCCACATCGACCCGACCGCTTTTCCACATGGAGCTTTTATGAAACTTCTTTCACCACTCGCCCTGCTGACCCTTTGCGGCGTGCTGGCCGCTCCGCTGATGGCCGCCGAAGAAGCTCCGGGCCTGACCGGCTGCGCCGCAAAGAAGCAGGGCATCATCAATCAGATTGAACTGGCCAAGTCTCACGGCAACGCCGATCAACAGGCAGGCCTTGAAACGGCCCTGAGTGAAGTCACTGCTCATTGCACCGATGCTTCCCTGAAGAAAGAGCGGGAAAACAAGGTGCTCGACGCCAAGCACGAAGTCAGCAAGCGTCAGGCTGATCTGGACAAGGCCATGAAGAAAGGCGACGCCGAGAAGATCAACAAGCGCAAAGACAAACTCGCCGAGTCGCGCAAGGAACTGCAGGACGCACTTGATGAGCTGGACAAATAAGGATCAGTTCAGGACTCAATGATCCCGAAACTCTTTATGGCAAGCACTGCAGGCATCTTCGACTTTCTGCACCGCCGGCCCCAGGTTACTGGCCTTGTAAGGCTGAACCTTGCTGGCCGTCACCAATTCACCGGTGGCGGCTTCAAGGGTGCGGGCCATGTCCTGGAAGTGTTCCTGTTTCTGCCAGACATCGCTCTTGGCGCTGGTGTGATCTTCTTCGCGCACTTGCGGAAAATGTTTCCAGGGCTCACGGGACAACGCATCGAGCTTCACCGCACCGTCAGCGAATTTCGGGCCGTCAAACGGGATGCGACCACGCAACATGCCGCCCAGGTCTTCGCCGGTCTTGAGCATTTGCTTGAAGATTGCCTTGCGCTGGCCCAGCGGCGAGTTGGGATCGACACCACCGCAGGCGGACAACGCCAGGCAGGCCAGCAATACAACAGAAAGTCTTTTAAGAGTCATGGTGGCTTCAGGTCACGGGAAACGGCGGCCAGTATCCTCGCGTCATCGGCAAAGACCAATAGCCCTATTATCAATACGGGTTGTTTGAGCGCAGGGAGCACTCATGCAACCGACAAAGGAATTACTCCATGAACAGCCGTTTCAAGGCATGGCGTCACAACATCGCCTGGACCCTTCCGATGGTGGCCGTGCTTGCGGGCTGCACCGGTGGCGACAACAACAAACCGCAAACCCACGCCCTGGCGACCTACTCCAGCGCCACATGGGAAGCACTTCCGACGGTGTCCGACAACGACCTGGTCGCCGGCTTCGGCTCGTGGCGCAGCGCCTGCACCCGACTCAAAGCCGACCCGGTGTGGGGCTCGACCTGCGCGGCTGCCGCCAACGTGCCACAAACCGCCAACGATATTCGTGGGTTCCTCAAGCAGAACCTCGACGTCTACGGCCTGCGCGCCGCCAATGACAATCCCAACGGCTTGATCACCGGCTATTACGAGCCGGTCTACCCCGGCAGCCTGACCCAGACCGAAGTGGCGAACATCCCGGTGTACGGCGTGCCCGAGGACATGATCATCGTCTCTCTGGACAGCATCTACCCGGAACTCAAAGGCAAACGCCTGCGCGGACGACTCGAAGGTCGTGTGCTCAAGCCTTACGACGATGCGGCCACGATTGAAACCAAAGGGGTCAAGGCACCGGTAGTTGCCTGGCTGACCGACCCGATGAACCTGCAATTCCTGCAAATCCAGGGCTCGGGTCGTATCCAGCTCGATGATGGCCGCCAGCTGCGCATTGCGTATGCCGACCAGAACGGTCACCCGTATCGACCGATCGGCCGCTGGCTGGTGGACCAGGGCGAGCTGAAAAAAGAAGAAGTGACCATGGGCGCCATCAGCACTTGGGCCAAGGCCAATCCGACGCGCATTCCGGAACTGCTGGGCAGCAACCCCAGCTACGTATTCTTCACTCGCAATCCGGACAGCAACGAAGGACCTCGCGGCTCACTGAACGTACCGCTGACCACCGGCTACAGCGCGGCGGTGGATCGCAAAGTGATTCCGCTGGGCAGTCTGCTGTGGTTATCGACCACTAAACCTGACGGTACCGCACTGGTACGCCCGGTTGCCGCTCAGGACACCGGCGGCGCAATTGCCGGCGAAGTCCGTGCAGACCTGTTCTGGGGCACAGGTGAGGCGGCCGGGCAATTGGCCGGCGACATGAAACAGCAGGGGCAGATCTGGATGCTCTGGCCTAAAGGCGCAGCCCTGCCTCAAGTGCCGCAGGTGGCCGACAAGCTTTAAAGTCAAAAGACCGCAGGCTCGCCGCAAATCGCGGATGAGCCTGCGATCTCTTGATCTTGCTCTTAAACAGAAACCACAAAGAAACTGACGATCAACCCAAGCCCTACCAACCACATCAGCGACCGCAAAATCGCCCAATCCGCCAAGTAGCAAATGATGTACAGCAGCCGACTGGTGATGAACAACACCGCCAGCACATTGATCGTCACCAGTTCGGCATTGCCGGCCAGGTGCGCAACGATCACCGCCGCCGCGAACGCGGGCGTCACTTCAAGACCGTTCAGATGTGCCGCATACGCGCGTCGGCCAAAACCATTCAGTGACTCGAGAAAGTCACGGGGGTCATGGTTGTCTTTCGGCCTGAACCCGCCACTGACCCTGGCGATGGTCGTGCAGACATAGGGCAGGAAAATCGCGATCAAAATGCACCACAGAGCAACCGTCATAACGCAATCCCTTCTTCAAGTTTCAAGAGTCGAGTTCCAGTCAAAACTTCATCACCAGCATGCCGATCAGCACCAGCCCGCAGGCTAAGAGCCGCGGCCTGCCGAAAGGTTCTTTCAGGTAACGCATGCCGAACAGCACCACCAGAATCACGCTGATCTCGCGCAAGGCTGCCGCCTCGGCAATCGAGCCCAGTTGCATGGCCCACAGCACCAGAGCGTAGCTGAACAACACGCAAAACCCGACCGCCAACCCCAGTCGCCACTGTTCCCGCCAGAACAGCATGAAGGCCGGTCGCTTACGCACCAGCGCCAGTAACGGGAACGGCCAGGCGCTGAGCAACGTGACCCACACCAGGTAATCCAGCGGATGCGACCAGCGCCGCAACGCCTGGCCATCGATGAAGGTGTAGCAGCCGATGCACAGGCCGATCAACGCCACCACTGGCAGCATCGACCACGGCAATCGCGCACCGCCACCGCCCTGCCAGAGCAGGCACAACATGCCGAACGGGATCAGCAGAATCCCGAAGATCTGCTGGTTCGTCAGCACTTCGCCGGCAAAAATCAGCGTCAGTGCCAGCACTACCAGCGGCGACAAGCCACGCATCAGCGGATAGACCAGCCCGAGATCACCAACCCGATAGGCCTGGATCAGCAAATAGCGATAGAGCAATTCAAACGCCGCCGACGCCAGAATCCACGGCCAGATGTCCAGGGGTGGCAATGCCACGAACGGCAACATCAGTGCGACAAACAGCATTGCAACGCTGTCCATGCAGGCCACCACCAGCAGCCGCTCCGCACTGAATTTGATCAGGGTATTCCACGCCGCGTGCAACAGCGCTGCCACTAACACCAGTGCTGTTGCAAGCACGGCACACTCCTTTTGTTGACCGCCCCCCACATGAAGCGGGGCGGAGAATTGATTCGCCATATGTCAGCAGCTGTTTATACTGCAAGCGACCACGCCGCACTCAGTTGCGCACAGACTAATTCCAATAATTTCTGCCACCGCCCGCTCTCGTCGAGAACGGGCGTCGGCATGCGTATGCCTGATCAGAGCGTCAAGACTACCGACAGAGACCTTGCGCATGCCACTCGCCTTGCTTGCCCTCGCTGTTGCCGCGTTCGGCATCGGCACCACTGAATTCGTCATCATGGGCTTGCTGCCCGATGTCGCCCGCGACCTCGCGGTGAGCATCCCCCACGCGGGCTTGCTGATCACCGGCTACGCCCTGGGCGTGGTGTTCGGTGCGCCGATCCTTGCGATCGGCACCGCTAACATGCCGCGCAAAGCCACGCTGCTGGGCATGACGCTGATGTTCATCCTCGGCAACATCCTCTGCGCATTGGCGCCGAACTACGCCACGCTGATGGCCGCACGCGTGGTCACCGCGCTCTGCCATGGTGCGTTCTTCGGCATCGGTTCAGTGGTCGCCGCCGGTTTGGTGGCCCCGAACAAACGCGCCCAGGCGATTGCCATGATGTTCACCGGCCTGACCCTGGCCAATGTGCTGGGCGTGCCATTGGGCACTGCGCTCGGGCAATACGCCGGCTGGCGCTCGACGTTCTGGGCGGTGTCGGTAATCGGCGTGATTGCCGCGATTGCGCAGTGGGTCTGGTTACCGAAGGACATCGCCATGGACAAGGCCAACCTCGCCAGCGAGTTCAAAGTGCTGGGCAAGGTCAACGTGTTGTTGGCGCTGGGCATGAGCGCGCTGGCGTCGACCAGCCTGTTCAGTGTCTTCACTTACATTGCCCCCATCCTGCAAGACATCACCGGTGTCAGCCCGCATGGCGTGACCATCATGTTGCTGCTATTCGGGGTTGGATTGACTGCGGGCAGCATGCTCGGCGGTCGCCTGGCTGACAGTCGATTGCTGCCGTCGCTGGTGGGCATGGCGCTGGCGGTGCTGGTGGTGCTGGCCGCGTTCTCACAGACCAGTCACTCGGTGATCCCGGCAGCAATTACGCTGGTGTTGTGGGGCATCTTCGCCTTTGCCCTGTGCCCGATTTTGCAACTGCTGATCATTGACCAGGCGCATGAGGCTCCGAATCTGGGTTCAACGTTGAACCAGAGCGCGTTCAACCTCGGGAACGCAGCCGGTGCGTGGATTGGTGGCCTGGTCGTCGCCAGTGGTGCGGATCTGGCGGACTTGCCGTGGACCGGCGCGCTGGTCAGTGGCTTGACGGTGCTGACGGCGCTTTTCTACATCTATCTGCAACGTCGCGGTGTTGCTGCGGTCAATGTGTCCGGCTAAACAACCCTGATTCCCTTGCGCGGTCAACGTCGCGCATTCTTTCTACCTTCCCCATCCAAAGGACCCCGGATGCTTGAACTTGTCGCTGCGTTTATCTGCCTCACCACGCTCCTCACCTACGTGAACTTTCGCTTCATCGGCCTGCCCCCGACCATCGGCGTCATGGTCACCGCGCTGATGTTTTCCCTGCTGCTGCAAGGCTTGAGTTTCATCGGCTATCCCGGTCTCGAAGAACGTGTGCAACAGCTGATCGGCCAGATCGACTTCGGCGACTTGCTAATGAACTGGATGCTGTCCTTCCTGCTGTTCGCCGGCGCCCTGCACGTCAACCTGAATGACCTGCGCAACTATCGCTGGCCCATCGGGTTGTTGGCGACCTTCGGCGTGTTGATCGCCACCGCCGTGATCGGCAGCCTCGCCTATTACATTTTTGCCCTGTTCGGCTGGCACGTGAGCTTCTTGTATTGCCTGCTGTTCGGCGCACTGATCTCCCCGACAGACCCGATCGCGGTGCTCGGTGTGCTGCGGACCGCCAACGCGTCCAAGCCACTGAAAACCACCATCGTCGGCGAATCGCTGTTCAACGATGGCACCGCTGTAGTGGTGTTCACCGTGCTGTTGGGCATCGTGCAGCTCGGCGAAACCCCGACCCTTGGCGCCACGGCCATGCTGTTCGCCCACGAGGCGATTGGCGGCGTGCTGTTTGGTGGGCTGATCGGTTACCTGGTGTACCTGATGATCAAGAGCATCGAACAGCATCAGATCGAGGTGATGCTGACTCTGGCACTGGTGATCGGCGGCTCGGCCATGGCGTCGGAATTGCACGTCTCCGCTCCGATCGCGATGGTGGTCGCCGGCCTGATCATCGGCAATCTGGGCCGCAATCTGGCGATGAACGACATGACCCGCAAGTACCTGGACGGTTTCTGGGAATTGCTCGATGACATGCTCAACGCGCTGCTATTCGCGCTGATCGGCATGGAGTTGTTGCTGCTGCCGTTCAACTGGTTGCACGTGCTGGCGGCGAGTTTGCTGGCGCTGGCGATTCTGCTTTCGCGCCTGCTGACGGTGGCGCCGGCCATCGTGCTGTTGCGGCGCTGGCGTACGGTCCCTCGCGGGACGATCCGGATTCTGACCTGGGGTGGTTTGCGCGGGGGTGTTTCGGTGGCCCTGGCCCTGGCCTTGCCGCTAGGTCCGGAGCGCGACTTGTTGCTGAGCATCACCTACATCGTGGTGCTGTCGTCGATCCTGTTGCAGGGTTTGAGCATTGGCAAACTGGTCAAGCACGTGACCAAGGATGAGCCTGCGCCAGCGGCACAGGCCGATCATCACTGATTACTTTTTGGTCTTCTGCGGGTCAGGCTTCAGGCCTTGACCCGTAGACTTCTTCGGCGGGCCGCTTTCGCTACGGATCTGCGCATGACTGATCAGCGCGAAAATGAAGCTGCCGCCGATGATGTTCCCCGCCAGCGTCGGCCCGGCGAACACCAGCCAGAAATCCTTCCACGGCAACTCGCCGGCAAACACCAGATACGAGACCTCGGCGGACCCGACCACGATGTGGGTGAAATCCCCCAGCGCCATGAGGTAGGTGATGAGGATGATGATCCACATCTTCGCGCTCTCCATGGACGGAATCATCCAGACCATGGTGGCGATCATCCAGCCCGACACAATGCCTTTGGCGAACATCTGGCTGGCGTCGTTCTCCATGATCTTGCGCCCGATATCGAGGAAGGCCAGGTCGGTCTTACTGTCGAAAATCGGCAGATTCAGCATCACATACGCCACCAGCAACGTGCCGCAGAGGTTGCCCACCAGCACCACCGACCACAGGCGTAGCAACCGACCGAAATTGTTCAGTGTGGGTTTGGTCATGATCGGCAGCACCGCCGTCAGGGTGTTCTCGGTGAACAGCTGCTGACGGGCGAGAATCACCGCGAGAAAGCCTGCGCAGTAACCGAAACTGGCGATCACCTTGAAGCCTTCGCCGTCCGCCAGACGGGAATTGAGCAGCCCCATGGCCATCAGCGACAGGCCCATGGTCAGGCCGGCGGCCAGCGCCGACCACCACAAGGCGGCGACACTGCGCTCGAGTTCCTGATCGCCCTGGGTGCGGATGATTTCGTGCAGCACCGCCGCCCGCGGCGGCTGGCTCTTGTCGACGTCGTGCTGTTCTTCAGGGGAGAGGTTCGGGGTCTTGCCGTCTTTTTGCGTGTCCATAGAGCTCCGGAACCAGTGGTGTGTCATGTAGGTACGACACGCAGGGTTCGGAGCTGTTCACTGACCACGAAAACGAATCAAAACCTTGTGGCGAGGGAGCTTGCTCCCGGCAGGTTTTAGGGCCGCTTCGCGCCCCAGCGGGAGCAAGCTCCCTCGCCACAGATGACTCGTTTATTCGCTGGCTACGTCATCCTTGAACTGGTCCTTGACGTACGTGATCTCGGTCCGGCCGTGCGGTGCAGGCAAGCCGTCTTCGCCCAGATTGACGAAAACAATCTTCTCCACCGTCAGGATGCTTTTGCGGGTGATCTTGTTACGCACTTCGCACTTCAGGGTGATGGAGGTGCGACCGAACTCGGTGGCGGTGATGCCCAGCTCGATGATGTCGCCCTGGCGCGAGGCGCTGACGAAGTTGATTTCGGAAATGTACTTGGTAACCACCCGCTGATTGCCCAATTGGACGATGGCGTAGATCGCTGCTTCTTCGTCGAGCCAGCGCAACAGGCTGCCGCCGAACAGCGTGCCGTTGGGGTTGAGGTCTTCGGGTTTTACCCATTTGCGGGTGTGGAAATTCATATTCACTCCTGAGCGTCTTGCCGAATGATGGTGGGCATCATGGCAGAGCCCGACCTAGAGCTCTATCAAGCATCGACTATGGTCTCGATTACCGTTCAGAGATTGACCAACAGAAACGCTTTGGAAGTATCGCTCACACGGCTATAATCGCCACCGTTTCAAAACGGTCATCTTCGGTTGATACCGTTTTCCCGCCACCTGTCCGAGGGGCGCTGCAGCAGGTTCGACCTGTCAGGCTCGGATGGGGCGTTGCTTGACCGTTATCGGTCAGACACTAAACGCACAACGGCGCCCATTCGCATACATTACGAATGGAGGCTCATCATGAGCGCTGTTATCACGCCTGCAGATTTTAACGATTACAAAGTTGCCGACATGTCCCTGGCTGCCTGGGGCCGTCGCGAAACCATCATCGCCGAATCCGAAATGCCAGCCCTGATGGGTCTGCGCCGCAAGTATGCCGGTGAGCAGCCGCTCAAAGGCGCGAAGATCCTCGGCTGCATCCACATGACCATTCAGACTGCCGTGCTGATCGAAACCCTGGTTGCCCTGGGTGCCGAAGTACGCTGGTCGTCCTGCAACATTTTCTCGACTCAGGACCAGGCCGCTGCCGCTATCGCCGCTGCCGGTATCCCGGTTTTCGCCTGGAAAGGCGAAACCGAAGCAGAGTACGAGTGGTGCCTGGAGCAAACCATCCTCAAAGATGGCGCGCCTTGGGATGCCAACATGATCCTCGACGACGGCGGCGACCTGACCGAGCTGCTGCACAAGAAATACCCTGCGATCCTGGACCGCGTCCACGGCGTTACCGAAGAAACCACCACGGGCGTTCACCGCCTGCTGGACATGCTGGCCAAGGGCGAGCTGAAAATCCCGGCGATCAACGTCAACGACTCGGTCACCAAGAGCAAGAACGACAACAAGTACGGCTGCCGTCACAGCCTGAACGATGCGATCAAGCGCGGTACCGACCACCTGTTGTCCGGCAAGCAAGCACTGGTCATCGGTTACGGTGACGTGGGCAAGGGCTCGGCCCAGTCCCTGCGTCAGGAAGGCATGATCGTTAAAGTCTCCGAAGTCGACCCGATCTGCGCCATGCAAGCCTGCATGGACGGTTACGAGCTGGTTTCGCCGTTCATCGACGGTATCAACAACGGCACTGAAGCAAGCATCGACAAAGCGCTGCTGGGCAAGATCGACCTGATCGTGACCACCACCGGTAACGTCAACGTTTGCGACGCAAACATGCTCAAAGCCCTGAAGAAGCGCGCTGTTGTCTGCAACATCGGCCACTTCGACAACGAAATCGACACCGCTTTCATGCGCAAGAACTGGGCATGGGAAGAAGTGAAGCCACAGGTTCACAAAATCCACCGTACCGGCCCTGGCGCGTTCGACGCTCAGAACGACGACTACCTGATCCTGCTGGCCGAAGGCCGTCTGGTTAACCTGGGTAACGCTACCGGTCACCCAAGCCGCATCATGGACGGTTCGTTCGCCAACCAGGTTCTGGCGCAGATCTTCCTGTTCGGCCAGAAGTACGCCGACCTGTCGCCAGCCCAGAAAGCCGAGCGCCTGACCGTTGAAGTACTGCCGAAGAAACTCGACGAAGAAGTCGCCCTGGAAATGGTTCGCGGTTTCGGCGGCGTTGTGACTCAACTGACCAAGACTCAGGCCGACTACATCGGCGTGACCGTTGAAGGTCCGTTCAAGCCGCACGCTTACCGCTACTGATCTGCTGACCGGCTGCGCGGTGTTCTGATACACCGCGTCGCCTGCTCCCCTGTAGGAGCGAGCCTGCTCGCGATGGACGTTAACGATAATGCGTACTGGCTGGATAAACGCATTGCTCTCTCGTTCTTCGCGAGCAGGCTCGCTCCTACAGTGGGCCAGCGTCCGGCTTACATGTTTTCAAGGATATGACCATGTCCCAAGAACGTCGCTACAGCTTCGAGTTCTTCCCTACGAAGACCGATGCTGGGCATGAAAAACTGATTGCTACGGCCCGTCATCTGGCGACCTACAATCCTGACTTCTTCTCCTGCACCTACGGCGCTGGTGGTTCGACTCGTGATCGCACCCTCAACACCGTGTTGCAGCTCGAAAGCGAAGTCAAAGTCCCTGCCGCACCGCATTTGTCCTGCGTTGGCGACAGCAAAAACGACTTGCGCGGCCTGTTGGCCCAATACAAGGCGGCCGGCATCACCCGTATTGTTGCCCTGCGCGGTGACCTGCCTTCCGGCATGGGCATGGCCAGTGGTGAAATGCGCCACGCGAACGACCTGGTTGAATTCATTCGTGAAGAAACCGGTGATCATTTCCACATCGAAGTCGCCGCTTACCCGGAAATGCATCCGCAAGCGCGTAATTTCGAAGACGATCTGAACAACTTCGTACGCAAGGCCAACGCTGGCGCCAACAGTGCGATCACCCAGTACTTCTTCAACGCCGACAGCTACTTCTACTTCGTCGAGCGTGTACGGGCAAAGGGCGTGAACATCCCGATCGTTCCGGGGATCATGCCGATCACCAACTACAGCAAGCTGGCGCGCTTCTCCGATGCCTGCGGTGCGGAAATTCCGCGCTGGATCCGCAAGCAGCTGGAAGCCTACGGCGACGACACCCAGAGCATTCAAGGCTTTGGTGAGCAAGTCATCACCGAGATGTGCGAACGCCTGCTGCAAGGTGGCGCTCCAGGGCTGCACTTCTACACGCTGAACCAGGCCGAACCGAGCCTGGCGGTGTGGAACAATCTGAAGTTGCCGCGCTAAAAGCACGATCAAAAGATCGCAGCCTCGTTTCACTCGACAGCTCCTACAGAGTACGCAATCCCCTGTAGGAGCTGTCGAGTGAAACGAGGCTGCGATCTTTTACATTCAACGCCCTTTTATTGTGCAGCACACACTGAGTTAGAGCTTCTGGATCCCGTTTCTGGCTCTTTCCGGTTTCTCGTCGTAATCTCAAGCCATGCCTTTGATCGCGCAGTTACTGACCGTGTTTCTTTTTACTTGCCTGAGCTTCGCCGCTCGGGGCGAGAAGCTGCGCATTGTCACCGAACCCTGGGCGCCGTATGTGTATGAGGAAAACGGCAAATCCCTGGGACTGGACTACGAAACCACCGCCATCGTCTTCAAGCGCCTGGGCATCGAAGTGGAATGGCAGTTCCTGCCGTGGAAACGCTGCCTGTCGATGCTCGAAACGGGTCAGGCAGACGGGGCGCTGGACATCTTTCACAGCGATGAGCGCGACGCCACCCTGCTCTACCCCGGCGAGCCGCTCTCGGAAGTGGAGTTCGTGATGTTCTACGCCAATGAGCGGCCCCACCCTTTTCGCACCCTGGACGACCTGAAAGGGCTGACCATCGGCACTTCCCCGGGCTATCTGTACAGCCAGGACTTTCGTGAATCGACCCTGTTCACTCACGAACCGGCGCCGACCCATGAAGCCAACTTCGGCAAACTGGTGCGCGGGCGGATCGATCTGCTGATCACTGATCGCAGGGTGGGTCAGCACTTGCTCGACGAATTGGGCATCCGCGACAAGATTACCGAGAACCCGACCGTCATCAGTCACCAGAGCCAGTACCTGGCAGTACGCCGCAACGCCGGCATGGACTTGTTGGTGCAGCGCTTCGGCGCCGAACTCAAACGCTTCAAGCGCGAGCCTGCGTACGCTGAATTGAGCGCCCGATATGGCGCCGATCGGGCGGCCGAGGTCAAAGCCACCAGAGCCACCGCCGCCAGCGGAAAAACCGTTGAGCAGCAGGAAAGCGGCGCGCAGTGATTGCTCTGTTATACTCCGGCCTTCCCGCCAGGCTCACGCCCGGACGCTCGGACTTGTTCAAGGCATCTCGACCCCGCTACAGCGCAGCTTTTCAGCCCGCGCGAGCACTCCAGACGAGCTTTCAAGGCCCAGCAGGACCGGACGGGATTGCGTTCCTCTTAAACGCCATTCGCGCCAGGCAAGACTCCCATTGGGCCAAGCCCTAACTAAAACAGGATTACTCATGTCCTTTGCTTCCCTCGGTCTCTCCGAGGCTTTAGTCCGCGCCATCGAGGCAGCGGGCTATACCGAGCCTACTCCGGTGCAACAGCGGGCCATTCCCGCCGTGTTGCAAGGTCGCGACCTGATGGTCGCGGCTCAGACAGGTACTGGTAAAACCGGCGGCTTCGCCCTTCCGATTCTGGAGCGGTTGTTCCCCAACGGTCACCCGGACAAATCCCAGCGTCACGGCCCGCGCCAACCGCGCGTACTGGTCCTGACCCCTACCCGCGAACTCGCGGCTCAAGTACACGAGAGCTTCAAGGTCTATGCTCGTGACCTGAAGTTCGTCAGCGCCTGCATCTTCGGCGGCGTCGGCATGAACCCACAGGTTCAGGCCATGTCCCGCGGTGTTGACGTGCTGGTGGCCTGCCCCGGCCGCCTGCTCGACCTCGCCGGTCAAGGCAGCGTCGATTTGTCCCACGTGGAAATCCTCGTGCTGGACGAAGCCGACCGCATGCTCGACATGGGCTTCGTCCATGACGTGAAAAAGGTCCTCGCCCGTCTGCCGAGCAAACGCCAGAACCTGCTGTTCTCGGCGACGTTCTCCAAAGACATCACCGACCTCGCCGGCAAGCTGCTGCACAACCCGGAACGCATCGAAGTCACGCCGCCGAACACCACGGTCGAGCGTATCGAACAGCGCGTATTCCGTCTGGCTGCCAGCCACAAGCGCTCGTTGCTGGCGCACCTGATCACCGCTGGCGCCTGGGAACAGGTGCTGGTGTTCACCCGCACCAAGCACGGCGCCAACCGTCTGGCCGAGTACCTGGACAAACACGGCCTCAGCGCCGTTGCGATCCACGGTAACAAGAGCCAGAACGCTCGCACCAAAGCCCTGGCCGACTTCAAGGCTGGCGAAGTGCGCATCCTGGTCGCCACCGACATCGCCGCTCGCGGCCTGGACATCGATCAGTTGCCACACGTGGTCAACTTCGAACTGCCAAACGTCGACGAAGATTACGTTCACCGTATCGGTCGTACCGGCCGTGCCGGTCGTTCGGGCGAGGCGATCTCGCTGGTCGCTCCGGACGAAGAAAAGCTGCTGAAAAGCATCGAGCGCATGACCAAGCAGAAGATTGCCGACGGCAACCTGATGGGCTTCGATTCCAGCGCTGTAGAAGCCGAAAAACCAGAAGTCCGCGAGCGTCCGGATGTGCGTAACCCGCGCAACCCACGTGGCCCGCGCGGCGACGGTCCGAACGGCACTGGCGGTGGCGGCGGTCGTAAAGACAAGGGCAAGGACAAGGGCGGCAAGGAAAAAGCACCTGCTGCCACTGGCCGTGGTGATCGCCCGGCGCGTGAACACAAGCCACGCGAAGGCACTCCGGCTCGCGAGCAACAGCGTCCAGCGCCACGCGCTGCTGCTGCAGACCGTGCTCCGGACGAGTTCCTGGACGACGATATCGATAACTTCGGTAACCGCGTCGACTACGTTCCTCAAGCCAAACCGGCTCAGGGCCGTGGTCGCCGTCCAGGTGCTCCGGCACAAGGCACGACAGCTGGCGCAGGTGCTCCGCGCACTGGCGGCGGCAAGCCTCAGGGTCGTCAAAGCGGCCCACGCAGCAGCGATGGCGCCACCACCGGTACTCCGCCGGCCAAGCGCAGCGGTCCACGCAATGGTGCTCCACGTGACGGCCAGGCCCGTCGCGAAGAGTCCCGCAACCGCCGCCCGGCTCGTGACGATCAGCCACGTTCGGAACCGGCCGTGCAAAACCCGCGCGGCCCGGCACCGAAGATCATTCACAAGGAGTCGAAAACCGATCGTTTCCCGACTCCTGAGCAACTTGATCAACTGCCAGGTCGTCCACGCGGCGAGAAACCAGCCTTGCTGACCCGCAATCGCTGATTTAACGCAGCCATAAAAAATGCCCCTGATCGCGAGATCAGGGGCATTTTTTTATCCGCGGCGAAAGTTACTTCGCTTTCACACCTTCAAACGTCACGTACAGCTCGACCGCATCGGACTGTGGGCCCAGGTCTTTCTGCTTGCCGAAATCGGAGCGCTTGAGGTTGGTGGTGCCTTCGAAGCCAGCACGGTAGCCGCCCCATGGATCCTTGCCTTCACCCAGGAAAGTGGCCTTGACCACGATCGGCTTGGTCACGCCCGCGATAGTCAGGTTACCGCTCACGTCAGCAGTGTCTTTGCCAGCGGCGTTTTTGCCGGTGGATTTGACGCTGGTGGAAACAAACGTCGCTTTAGCGAATTTGCTAGCGTTCAGGAAATCACCGCTGGCGATGTGCTTGTCGCGCTCGGCGTTGTTGGTGAACACGCTGGCGGTGTTCACATTGAACTCGATCTTGCTGTCTTCTGGCTTGGCAGCATCGAAGCTGAACTTGCCGTCGATATCCTTGAAGGTACCGGTGATGAAGCTGTAGCCCAGGTGGCTGATCTTGAAGTCAACGAAGGCGTGCTGGCCTTCCTTGTCGACGACGTAGTCGGCCGCCATCACGTTGGCGGACAGCAGAGCAGAACCGATTGCCAGAGCGGCGAGAGTCTTTTTCAACATGCTTTCTATTCCTTTGGAGTCGAGGTTGAACGTCAAGCTTTGCGCCCCAGCATTCGAGTGAGGGTCGCATCACGATCGATAAAATGGTGCTTCAGTGCTGCCAACGCATGGAGACCGGAAAAAATGACCAGCACCCACGCCAGATACAGATGAATCACACCGGCGGTGTCTGCCTGATCCGGTAGTCCGGAAATCAATGCAGGGACTTCAAACAGGCCAAACACCGGAATCCCGACACCTTCTGCGGTGGAAATCAGGTAACCGGCAATCATCACAGCAAACAGACTGAGATACAGGAACGAATGGCCGAACTTGGCGCCAAGGCGCGTCATGCGGCTATAGCTTTCAAGTGCGGGTGGTGGCGGGCTGATGAAACGCCACAGCACCCGCAGAACCATGACGGCTAACAACACCAGGCCAATGCTCTTGTGCAAGTCGGGCGCGTCTTTGCGCCAGACGCTGTAGTAGTCGAGACCGACCATCCACAAGCCCAACGCAAACAGACCGAAGACCGCCAACGCCACGCCCCAGTGCATGAAAATGCTGACCCAACCGTAGCGCGAAGAAGAATTACGTAGCTGCATTGCCCAAATCCTGTGAGAACTGCGACCAAGACTATCGAGTTATCTATCGAGTTAAAGCGGAAAATTTCGCTTTGAAATATCGAGAAATACGATCAAGAGTCTGAAATGGGTGAGTTAAGGAAAGATTAAAGACCAATGTGTAATAAAAAATGAAGTCCAACTAAAGAACACCTGCGCCATTAGGTTTATTCGATTCTTGATATTGGTTCTCTTCGGGCATAAAAAAACGCGGCATTTCTGCCGCGTTCTTTTAGTCCCAAAGCTTATTGCGCTTTGGCATCCGCCACCGGAGTCGCAGCGGGCTTGGCCGCTACTTTCTTCGCTGGTTCAACCTTCTTCGCCGCGGCTTTTTTGGCCTCGGCTTTGGCCTGGGTTTTGGCCGCAGGTTTTTTCGCTGCAGCTTTGGCCGGGGCTTTTTTGGCCGGTTCGGCTTTCACCGGTGTCGCTGGTTTCGGTGCTTCGACCGGCGCGGCCGCTGGGGCCGGCGCAGGTGTTGGAGCCACTGCCGGTGCCGGAGCAACCGGAGCCACTGGCTCTGCCGCCTTGGCCAGTTCGGGTTTGTCGTCCGAACCACCGAACAGGTTGGTGAAGAAGTTACCTTTCTTCGCCGCCACTGCGCCGGCCGCCGCAGCGGTCGCTGCCGGTACAACTTTCGCCGGTTCAAACGACTTGCCGGCTGCCAAGTCTTCTACCTGACCGGCTGCACGCTGACCGGTGCGCAACGCGCCTTCCAGCGTCCCCGGGTACAAGGTGTCGGTGTGTTCGCCAGCGAACGCTACGCGTTGCAGCGGACGCTCCCACAGGCGCCAGTACTTGCTGATCTGGCCAGGGCCGAATGCCAGGTAAGCGCCACCCATGGAAGGGTCGGTGCTGTAGCGACGGATTTCATAACCGGTGAACGAACCGCGCGCCTCTGGATAAAAGGCGTGCAGACGGATCAGCACCTGATCGACCATCTGCTTGTCGCCGAAGGCCTGCATCACACGCGCGTTGTCGCCGGACAGGTTGATCACCACGTTGGCGCCGCCCTTCAGTGCCGGCTCAACCCACAACATGCCCAGACCGGCGTTGCTGTAGATCTCGCCGGTCATCCGCGCCTTGCTTTCCCACACTGGCGTCTTGAACTTCAGCATGATCTGGTCGCGCCAACCGTAGTTGGTGCCCTTGATCGCGCCCATGTGCTGGGTATCCAGCGATGGAGTCATCTGGATCTTGTTCAGTGCACGCAATGGCACGGCCACGACGACGTAGTCAGCCTGATAGCTAACGCTGCCGACTTTGACGGTCACACCGTCCTTTTCCTGGGTGATCGCCGAGACCGGGGAGCTGGTCTTGATGGTTTTCAGTTGCTTGACGAAAGCCTGAGCCAACACCGGGCTGCCACCGAGCAGACGCGAAGCGCGCAGGTCACGGTCGGCAACGCCAAGGTAAACGCGGTTTTGCTGTGCGAAGTACAGCAACGACAGGCGCGACGGTTCGTCATAACGGGTACGAATCTGCTGATTCACCAACTGACGTGCCGTGGCCGGTAGATTCAGACGGTCGAGCCAGTTGGCCACGTTGATCTGGTCCAGGGCGAACAGTGTGCTGTTGGCTGCCGGGTTCTGCGGGTCTTCGATCGAGCGCGCCAGATTGTCCAGGGTCTTTTCGTAGCGCTTGAGCGCGTCGCTGGTGGCCGGTTGCTTGGTGGCCAGATCGGCAGCGGTGAAATACTCACCGTCAATCAGGTAACCCGGGGTCCGCACGAATTCAGGGGCCGGTGTGGTGCTCAGCTTGAAGGTCGATACGTACTTGTTCAGAACCGGTTGAGTCTTGTCGTTGCCGATCCACTCACTGGTGGCCATGCCGGAGCGACCGCCCAGGCTCGGTTTGGCTTCCAGCAGGGTGACCTGCCAGCCTTTGTTTTGCAGTTCGTAAGCCGCCGTGAGGCCAGACAGCCCTCCGCCGATCACGATCGCCGTTTTATCCTTGGCCAGCGCAGACACGCTGAACAGCCCCAACATCACCAGCGCACAGGCGCGCAGCCAACCAGCAGACATTCAGAGAACTCCGGAAATACACGTAGGAAATAACGGTTTTACGAGCCAGACGGCTCAAAGAACCGCGAAGAATACGTCAGCCATCAAAAGGCCGCCAGCGACGTCTATCCACCTATACAAAGTAGCTCAATCCACACAATAGGTTGTCCCCACGTCACGCATTGCATAGGCTTGCGCGATTGTTTGCCCGCGCACGTCGCGAGCCGCCTCGAGGAGACTGAAAATGGGCCTGAATAATCAGTGGATGCAACGCGATCTCGCGGTGTTGTGGCATCCCTGCACCCAGATGAAAGACCACGAACAGCTGCCGCTGATCCCGATCAAACGCGGTGAAGGCGTCTGGCTGGAAGACTTCGAAGGCAAACGCTACCTCGACGCCGTCAGTTCCTGGTGGGTCAACGTGTTCGGCCACGCCAACCCGCGGATCAACCAGCGCATCAAGGATCAGGTCGATCAGCTGGAACACGTGATCCTCGCTGGTTTCAGCCATCAGCCAGTGATCGAGTTGTCCGAGCGTCTGGTGAAGATGACGCCAGAAGGCCTGACACGGTGCTTCTACGCCGATAACGGTTCGTCCTGCATCGAAGTCGCGCTGAAAATGAGCTTTCACTACTGGCTCAACCGCGGCCAGCCGAACAAGAAGCGCTTTGTCACCCTGACCAACAGCTACCACGGCGAAACCATGGCGGCGATGTCGGTGGGCGACGTGCCGCTGTTCACCGAAACCTACAAGGCCCTGCTGCTGGACACCATCAAGGTGCCGAGCCCCGATTGCTACCTGCGCCCGGAAGGCATGAGCTGGGAAGAACATTCGCGCAACATGTTTGCTGCCATGGAACAAACCCTGGCCGAGAACCACGACACCGTCGCCGCAGTGATCGTCGAGCCGCTGATCCAGGGCGCCGGCGGCATGCGCATGTACCACCCGGTTTATCTGAAATTGCTGCGCGAAGCCTGCGACCGCTATGGCGTGCACCTGATCCACGACGAAATCGCCGTCGGCTTCGGCCGCACCGGGACGATGTTCGCCTGCGAACAGGCCGGCATCCGCCCGGACTTCCTCTGCCTGTCCAAAGCCCTGACTGGCGGCTACCTGCCGTTGGCGGCCTGCGTCACCACCGAAGATGTCTACAGCGCGTTCTACGACGACTACCCGACCCTGCGCGCCTTCCTGCATTCCCACAGCTATACCGGCAATCCGCTGGCGTGCGCGGCGGCATTGGCGACGTTGGATATCTTCGAAGAAGACAACGTCATCGAGAACAACAAGGCCTTGGCCCAGCGCATGGCCAGCGCCACCGCGCATCTGGCCGATCACCCGAACGTTTCGGAAGTGCGCCAGACCGGCATGGTGCTGGCCATCGAGATGGTCAAGGACAAGGCCACCAAGGAAGCTTATCCGTGGCAGGAACGCCGCGGTTTGAAAGTGTTCCAGCATGCGTTGGAGCGTGGTGCTTTACTTCGTCCGTTGGGCAGCGTGGTGTACTTCCTGCCGCCGTACGTGATCACGCCTGAGCAGATCGACTTTCTGGCCGAAGTGGCCAGCGAAGGCATCGACATCGCTACTCGCGATAGCGTCAGTGTTTCGGTGCCGAAGGACTTCCACCCGGGCTTCCGCGATCCGGGCTAAAAGTCACTAAATCCCCTGTGGCGAGGGAGCTTGCTCCCGCTGGAGACTGCGCAGCAGTCCCCTTCTTTCCAGGTATAAACGGGGCCGCTCCGCGACCCAGCGGGAGCAAGCTCCCTCGCCACAAAAGCGGTTCCGATCCAATTTTTCAGAGACCCAGCATGAGACTGTCCCGCTTCTTTATCGACGCCCCCTTGAGCACTGGCGAACACGAGTTGCCCGAGGCCCAGGCCCATTACATCAGCCGCGTGTTGCGCATGGACGAAGGTGATGCGCTGCAACTGTTCGACGGTTCGGGTCATGAGTTTCGCGCCACGCTGGTGGAGGTCGGCAAGAAGCGCGTCGTCGTGCAGATCGATGAAAGCTTCGCCGGGCAGGTCGAGTCGTCCTTGTCGATCCATCTCGGCCAGGGCTTGTCCCGTGGCGAGCGGATGGATTGGGCGATTCAGAAAGCCACTGAATTAGGCGTTACTGAAATCACCCCGATCTTCAGCGACCGCTGTGAAGTCCGACTCAAGGACGAACGCGCCGACAAACGCCTGATGCACTGGCGCCAGGTGGCGATCAGCGCGTGCGAGCAATGCGGGCGTTCACGGGTGCCGGTGATTCATCCGCCGCTGCTGTTGGCGGATTGGTTGAAGCAGACTCAAGCAGAATTGAAGTTGGTGCTGCATCCGGTGGCCGAGCCGCTGGTAAGTCATGCAAAACCAGCGACGCTGGCGTTTTTGATCGGCCCGGAAGGCGGGTTGTCCGACGCTGAGGTTGATCAGGCCAAGAGTACCGGGTTCCATGCTGCTCGCCTTGGGCCTCGGGTATTGCGGACAGAGACCGCGCCGGTGGTTGCGCTTTCGGTTGCCCAACAGTTGTGGGGGGACTTCTAGGACCCTATCGTCGGAACGCCGCCCGGAGCAAGCTCGCTCCCACAGGGGTATGCATTCCAAAGTGGGAGCGTGCAAGGATCAAGAGGTGATTACTGCACCGGATCACTCACCGGTTTGGCGATGATTGCTTTCAGCTCGCTGGTCATCGGGAATTCCAGGTTCAAGCCTTTAGGCGGAATCGGTTGCTGGAACCAGCGCTGATAGATGCCGTTGATCTCGCCCGAACTGTACAGATCGGCAAGGGTCGAGTTCACCAACTGAAGAAACTGCGGATCATCCTTGCGCACCATGCAGCTGTAGATTTCCCGCGACTGCTCCTCCCCCACCACAACCCAGTTATGTGGATCACGGGCCTTGGCGCGTTCGCCGTAAAGCAGCGCGTCATCCATATAGAACGCCGCTGCCCGACCTGACTGCAGCATCTGGAAGGCTTCGCCGTGGTCCTTGGCGCTGATCACGAACATATCGATCTTGTGATCGATGTTGTAGCTCTTCAGAAACCGTTCGTTGGTGGTGCCCGCGGTGGTCACGACGTTCTTGCCGCGCAGGTCGGCGAAGCTTTTGATGCCACTGTCCTTCGCCGTGAGCAACTGCCCCTTCACGTAGATGAACCCATAAGAAAACGCCACTTGCTGCATGCGCTCGGCGGTCACGCCGGTGGAGCCGCATTCAAGGTCGACCGTGCCGTTCTGCACCAGCGGAATGCGCGTTTGCGAGGTCACCAGGTTGTACTTCACCTGCAGATCCGGCAGCTCGAGCTTTTGCTTGATGCGCTCGACAATCTTGCTCGCCAGGTCCACCGAATAGCCCATCGGCTGCCCCGTGTGATCACCCACGTAGGAGAACGGCACCGACGCGTCTCGATAGCCCAGGGTGATGCTTTTGGCATTGGCGACCTTGTTCAGCGTGCCGGTCAGTGGCGCTTCGTTGGCCTGGACCTGACTGGCGAGCAGCAGGCCGAGGGTGCAGCCGATCAACGTGATTTTTTGCATTGTTATTCTCCGTTGTGGGTCAGTTAATTAGCGTCGCGCGGCGATTACGGTGATTTCCACCAGCACCTCTGGACGGGCCAGTTGCGCCTGCAACGTAGTGCGGGTCGGCGCTTTGCCCGGTGACAGCCACTGCGACCAAACCTCGTTCATGGCGGCGAAGTCGCGGCCAATGTCGTTCAGGTAAATGGTTGCGTTGAGCAGATGATCCTTGTCGCTGCCAGCTTCAGCCAACAACGCATCGATCTTCGCCAGCACTTCGGCGGTCTGGCCGGTGACGTCGGTGCTGTTACCCGGAACCTGTCCCGAGAGAAACACCAGATCGCCAAAGGTCACCGCGCCAGAGAGGCGGCTGTTGCTGTTGATTCGGTTGATGTTCATCGGTTTTTCCTTTTCAAGTCAGGCGACGCGGGGGGCGAGGCCCTGCATTTCGATTGAAGGTGCGCGCCGGGCGATCAATTCGCTGAGCAACCGGGCGCTGCCACAGGCCAAGGTAAAACCCAGGGCGCCATGGCCGAGGTTGAGCCAGAGATTGCGGTACGCCGTGGCCCCGATCAACGGCACGCCGCTGGGGGTGGCCGGGCGCATGCCGGCCCATTCGATGGCGGCGTCGTAATCGCCGGCATTGGGCAAGGTTTCCTGCGCCTGGCGCTTGATCAGCGCCAGGCGTTTGGGGTCGATCGCCGGGTCGAAGCCGACAATGTCGACCATCGCCGCCACGCGCAGTTGTTCACCGATGCGGGCGTAAACGATCTTGCGGTTGTAATCGGTGATGCTCAGCTCCGGCGCACGATGTTCGGCGCGGATCGGCAAAGTCAGGCTATAGCCCTTGAGCGGATACAGCGGCAGGTTCATGCCCGGCAGCGCCAGCGCCGGACTGCGATGTCCGGCGGCAATCACCAGTTGTTCGACCGGCAGCACCTGCGAACCCATTTCGACGGCCTGCACCGCGCCGTCCGCGTGGCGAATGCCGGTGACCTTGCGACCGAGCAAAAACTCGCAACGCCCCGACGCCTGGAGCCGAGCCAGCAGTAGCTGGCAGAAAGCATGGCAATCGGCGACTTCTTCGTCAGGGGTATAAATCGCGCCCACAAACGGCGCCTCGGCGAGTGCAGGCTCCAGCTGCGCGCATTCGGCCCGCGACAACACGTGCTGCTGTTGCGGATCGGCGAGACCATGGCGAGCATGTTCGAAACTCGCGGCTTCACGAAACGTCACCAGTTTGCCGTTGCGCCGCCAGTCGAAACCGTCGAGGCGGTCTTCGTCGCGCCAGCCTTGCAGCGTGGTCTGGCTCAGCAGCGCCAGACGCAGCAGGTGCGAGCCGTTGCGCTGATTCACCGAACGGCGGCAGGCCGCCAGGAAGGACGCCATCCAGCGCCATTGCGCCGGGTCCAGACGCGGGCGCAGCTTCAACGGCGAGTCACCGCGCAGCATCCAGCCAAGCGCCTGCAACGGTACGCCGGCATCGGCCAGCGGCGCGACGTATCGGTAGGACAACTGGCCGCCGTTGGCGAAACTGGTCTCGCTGCCCAGCGAGTCCCGGGCCTCGATCAACGTTACGTCGATGCCGTCGCGAACCAAAGCGTATGCCGTCGTCAGCCCGATGACGCCGCCACCGATAATGCAAACCCGCTGAGCCATGTCTGTCCTTAACCGTTGTTGAAACAGGCTTCAGGTTAGGACCAGGTGACAGGCGTTGAACAATGCTTAAAGATGATTGACCCATAAACAAAGGTTATGGACTTGCCATGCGACTGCGACACATCGAGATTTTCCAGGCCATTCGCCAGACCGGTTCGGTCAGTGGCGCCGCACAGTTACTGCACGTGTCGCAGCCGGCGGTGAGCAAAGTGCTGCAACACGCCGAACAGCAGCTGGGCTTTCCGTTGTTCCTGCGGGTGCGCGGTAAATTGCAGGCCACGCCTGAAGCGCTGGAGCTTGAGCGCGAAGTCGACAAGGTCACCGAAAGCCTGCAAGGCGTGCGACGTCTGGCCCAGAGCCTGCGTCGCGAACCCGGTCGCAGCGTACGGATCGGCGCGATCCCGGCGCTGGCCCTGTCGCTGCTGCCGCCGGCCATCAACGAGTGGACGCAACGTTACCCGGACATCGTCTGCGAACTGTCCAGCGCCCACAGCCGTGAGCTGATGCAGAATTTGTTGATGCGCGAAGTGGATGTCGCCCTGACCTTGCAGCCGCCGGATCATCCGGGCCTGAAGGCGCAAGCCCTGGCCTGCGGGGTTTTGGTGGCGCTGGCGCCGCTGGGTTATTGGGCCGACGACGCCTTGGGCCAACCGTTGCCGTTGAGTGAACTGGCGGGCGCGCCGCTGATCGGCCTGTCCAGCGCCGACCCGCTGGCAGCCCGGCTCGACAGCTACCTTGAGGCGGTCGATCCGCCGCCACGGGTTCGCATCGCCGTGCAGACCTATTCGCTGGCGCGGGCGATGGTTGAATCCGGTGCCGGGCTGGCGGTGATCGATCCGTTTACCGCACTCGGCGCGTCCCCCGCTGCCACGGTGATTCGACCTCTGGCGCCAGCACTACCGATTACCCTGTACGCGGTCACCCGCGCCGACGAACCGCCGCCCCACACCTTGAGCGACTTGTTGCAGGTGTTCAGCCGACGGGCGCAGGCGCAACTGGATCGCTTGATCCCTTAGAGGCTTCAAAGGACATAAAACAGAATCGCCACGAAGTGCAGCAAACTCCCGGCGATCACGAACAGGTGCCAGATCCCGTGGGCATGGCGCAAACGACTGTCCAGCGCAAAAAAGATAATGCCCACGGTGTACAACACGCCGCCCGACGCCAGCCAGGCGAAACCTGTGCTGCCCAACGCCGCCAGCAACGGCTTGACCGCCACCAGCACGATCCAGCCCATCACCGCATAGATGACGATCGACAAAATCCGCGCTTCGGAACGCGGTTTGATCTCTTGCAGGATGCCGATCAGCGCCAGCCCCCAGACAATCCCGAACAGCGTCCAGCCCCACGGCCCACGTAGCGTCACAAGACAGAACGGCGTGTAGCTGCCGGCAATCAGCAGATAGATCGAAAAGTGATCGACCTTCTGCATGATCGCTTTCTTGCGCCCGCGCACGCTGTGGTAAACGGTCGACGCGCTGTAAAGCACCAGCAAGGTGAACCCGTAAATCGCCACACTGACGATCTTCCACGGACTGCCGTCCATGCTGGCGATTACCAGCATCCACACCACCCCGACCACCGCTGCCACTGCCCCGACCAGATGCGTCCAGGCGTTCAATCTTTCCCCGTGATACATGTGTTGCTCACCTCAAAATTCACTGCAACATTGCGCAAACTGTAGGCGCTGTCGAGTGAAACGAGGCTGCGATCTTTTGATCTTGCTTGTAAAAAGATCAAAAGATCGCAGCCTCGTTTCACTCGACAGCTGCTACAAAAGATCGCATGAGTGCACAATCGATCCATTCGAATAAGAGTCTGCACCATGCTGATCGATGAAGAGTTGACCCTGAAAAAACTCGAGGTGTTCCTGGCCTTCATGCGCACCGGCAACCTGGCCCGGGCCGCCGCCGAATTGCAGACCAGCAATGTCAGCGTGCACCGGGCAATCCATTCCCTGGAAAGCGCCCTGCGCTGCCCGCTGTTCAAGCACGAAGGCCGCAATCTCACGCCGCTGGAAAGCGCTTATGTGCTGGAAGAACGCGCGCAGAAGCTGATTCAGGACGTGGTCGAAACCGTGCGCCTGACCCGCGAAGCGGCCGGGTTCTCCGCCGAGCGTTTCAAGCTCGGCTCGCTGTATTCGCTGACGGTGAAAACGGTGCCGCAACTGATCATGGGCCTGAAGATCCGCCGCAGCGAACTCAACATCGACCTGATCCTCGGCTCGAACTTCGACTTGCTCTACAAGCTCAAGAACATGGAAGTCGACGCGATCCTGGTGTCGCTGGACGAGAGCGTCAACGACCCGGACTGCGAGCAGATTCCGCTGTTTTCCGACGACATCTTTCTCGCCACACCGGCGGATTCAAAGTTTGCCCAACGGACCGAAGTCGACCTTGCCGAAGTGCGCGACGAGACATTCATTACGCTGACCCAGGGCTTTGCCACGCACCAGGACGGTAATCGGGTGTTCAAGCAGGCGGGGTTCGAACCGAAGGTGGCGATGCAGGTCAACGACATCTTCACCCTGCTGAGCATGGTCAGCTCAGGGGTGGGTTATGCGTTGCTGCCGGGACGGATTGCGGCGGTGTATGAGAACCGGGTGAAGCTGATTCCGTTGCAGGAAAAGTATCGGTTGCAGCAGCACATTGGGGTGGTGTTCTTGAAGGCCAAGGAGCGGGATCCGAATCTGCTGGCGTTGCTGGCTGAGTGTCGGATGTATGCCAATCGCAATGCTGTGGTGTGACGAAGAACCACCCCAGCCCTCTCCCCAGAGGGGAGAGGGAGCCGACCGAGTTGTTCTTTCAAGCTACATCGACCTGAAATATCGAGTCGAACTCAGGTTTTGAAAGGCCCCCAATCTGCTCCCTTTCCCCCTCTCCCCCGTGGGGAGAGGGCTACAGTGAGGGGTGGTTTTCGAGTCCTAGCCCACAATCCCGCGAACAATGAAGTACAACAGCGAAGGCCCCAGCAAGCACCCAAGCCCAGTGTGGAACGTCGCGGTCAATGCGCCATAAGGCACCAACCGCCGATCCGTCGCCGCCAACCCGGCCGTCACACCGCTCACCGTCCCGGCCAACCCACCAAACACCATCGCCGAGCGCGGGTTATCCAGCCCCATCCATTTCGCGGCCATCGGCGTGCCGACCATTACGAAAATTGCCTTGATCAACCCGGTGGCAATCGACAACGCCACCACATCCGAACTCGCGCCAATCGCCGCACCGGTCACCGGCCCGACGATATAAGTCACCGCGCCCGCGCCGATGGTGGTCATGCTGATCGCATCGCGATAACCGAACACCCAGGCCATGCTCGCGCCGACAATGAACGGCAGGATGGTGCCCAGCAGCAGCGCAATCACACCGATCAAACCGGCCTTCTTCGCTTCGGTGGCTTGCACTTCAAACGCCGTGGCGACGATCGCAAAATCCCGCAGCATGGCGCCGCCCATCAACCCGATGCCGGAGAACAACGACAAGTCCGCCAGGCCTTTTTGCCCGCCGGTCATGGTGCCGCCAACCCAGGCCAGAACAAGCCCGATGACGATGGCAATCGCCGAGCCGTGAATCCGTCCGTACGTCAGGCGCTTGGACAGCACCACCGACACCCACATGATCACGCCAACGAATGCGAACGCCGTGACCAGACCGTTATGTTCCAGGCCTTTCTCGATGAGATCCCACATATCAGCGGCCTCCTACTGGTGTGCCGACCGGCGTTATGTCCGCCGGTTCATCGGGCAACGGTTCGCCTTTGTGAGTCCGGCTGATCAGCGCAATGGTGCAACCGCAGATCACCACCGAACCGATCGCCGCCAGCACCGCCACCGGGCCACCGTGCAGGGCGGTGACGACGTTTTGTTGCGCAGCCATCGCGACCACGACGGGAATGTACATGGCGCCCCAGAAGCCGACGCCCATCTCGCAATCCTTGGTCATGCCGCCGTGTTTATGCATCCACAAACGTGCGCAGATCAGCAGGATCATCGCGATCCCGACACCGCCAACGTTGGATTTCACGCCCAGCAACACGCCGAGCATGTCGCCCACGATCACCCCTGCCAGCGTACAAATCGCCAACAGCGCCACACCGTAAATAATCATTGTTGTTGTCCTCAAAGTGCATCGTCGAATGTTGTTTTTGTTGTTCGAAGGCCTGAGTGGTCTAGGGTTGGCGGCTTCCCTCCTCACGCAACAGCGCCTGCAAGGTATCGAGCCGCGCACCGTCGAAGGCAATCACGGTGCCCTGCTCGAACACCCGGCGCGCCAGCCCGGTCAGCACCGCACCGGGCGGCAGTTCGATCTGTAGACGTACGCCGCGCTCGTAGGCGCTTTGTACCGTGCCGCGCCAATCCACCACGCGGCACATGTTGAACGCCAGGTCGTCGCGCAAGGCTTCAGTGTTGATAACGGGCCGGGCGCGACTGCCGCTCAGGTAGCCCAGCGTCGGTGTTTTCAGCTGCACCTTGGCGAAGGCTTCGGCCAGGGTTTTCGCAGGTGTTTCCAGCAGCGGGCAGTGGGACGGCACGCTGACGGCCAGACGTTTGGCCAGGCCTGCACCGCGACCTTTCGCCAACTCGGCGACGGCTTTCATCGCGCCATCGCTGCCGGCAATCACCACCTGGTTATCGGCGTTGATGTTGGCCAGGTAAACCGGCGTTTCGTCGCTGTGAACCTGCGTCAGCAAACCTTCCACCGTGGCCAGGTCCAGACCGATGATTGCCGTCATTCCATAGCCTTGTGGATAAGCCTGTTGCATCAACTCACCGCGCAGGCTGACCAGATGCAGCGCATCGCTGAAGTTCAAGGCGCCCGCGACCACCGCTGCCGGGTAGGCGCCGATGGAAAGCCCGGCCACGTAATCCGCCGTCATTAACAACTGGCGTGAAGCCGCAACGCCGGCGATCAACAGGCAGAGCTGAACAGCCCTTGTCGACTTCAACGACTCGGCAGAATCCAGCAGCAATGTATCTTCGCCAAGCACGTCACTCGCCTCGCTCACTGTTTCCCGAGGCAAACGATGGAGCATGCCCGGCTGCTGCGCGCCCTGGCCGGGGAACACCAGCAAACTGCTCACGCTGCTTGCTCCTGTGGATTCCACGGATCAATCACCAGAACAGCTTGGCTCGCATTTTTCAGCAAAACCCGACGTGCAGAGCTGGCCCATTCGCGCAAGGCGACGGCGCCGAATGGAGTCTGCAACTGCATGTCCACCTGGCAGACAGCAGCATCAAGAATCTTCACCAGTTCCTGCGCCTGTACACGACCCAACGGCTGCGGTGTACGCAGAATCAAGTCGAGATCACTGCCCTCATGCAACGCCTGAAAACCGCTGGCCAATTCAAACCCGGCGCTGCCGCTGACACCCCACACCCACTCACAGGAATCGAGCATCGGCCGCAGTTGTTTGAGGGCGCGCACTGCCGGCAAATCCCGATCAATCGAGACATGACAAAGCGCTTCCGGCCGTACGTGACGCTGGATTGCATCGACCGACATCACCGTTGCGTACCGCTGTTCACGCAAACGCCCACGCACGCCGACCGCGATGTGATCCGCCGCGCTCAACGCACGCCGAACCACAACCGGTTGACCCGCACTGATCGACTCGATCACCCACGAAGGTGCATCCGCAGGCAACTGCTCCGGGGTCATCCCCCAGAGCAGGTCGTGGGCCAGAAGCGTGTTCACCACTGCGCTCTCAGCAATTGGCGAACCTGGCTCGACGCCGCACGGTTGCTCGCGCCCAAGCGGCTGCTCAGGTCTCGGCCACTGGTGGCGACATCGCCAATCGCCTGGCTCAGGCATTCAGTCACCCGCGTGAGATCCGCCGCCGTCGGCTGCTCGATCTGTTCCACCGACAAAGTTTCCCAGAGCAACCCAAGGCTCGCGTAGCTGTCGATGTCATACGCCATCGGCGGCACGCTGGCGGCCAAGGCTTCGAGTTCTTCAACACTGCGCAAGGTCACCCGCGCCGCCGACGCCTTGCCCATCGCATGCACCATCACGCCAGGATCGCGCAGCGCAATCAGCCGATTGGCCTGGTACCCATGAGCCAGAAACGCCCCGGACATCGCCTTACCCACCAGCAAACCAATCACTGCATGGCCGGCCAGTCGGGCACGGGCATAACTGTCGGCGGCACCGGCCAAGGCCTGATGAATGCCGAGCGCTTCTTCGCGCCGACCGTAGGCCTGGCTCGGCACATCGACGATGGCGATCAAGGCGCGTTTCTGCGGTTTATCCAGATCGGCTGCGATGACTTCATCCACAGCCTTCGCCAAGCCCCAACCTTCCAGCAAACCGACCTCGCCATTGCGGGCGCGGACGAAACGGTTGTCAGGATCAGCCACCACCGCGATAAAGCGAACGGGTCGGTCACCCAATACACCGTCGGCAACCTTCAATGAAGCGGGCAAACCATCCACCGGTTTCGCGCCCGCACTCAAGGCGTTGAACCAGTTCAAACCTCTCAGGGAATACGAACTCATGAGCGCTCTCCTTGATACAGATCGCGAACCGTTGACGGCTCGATTTGCGGCTCGGCGTCCAGACGGGCCAAGCGTTGCAGGAACAATTCGGCCTGACGGCTGCGTTGCTGTTCCGGCAAACCTTGCTTAAGCAATTCGCTGACCTGCTGCTGAACCTGCGCCACGTCGTCAGCGACAAAACGATCCACCAAACCGCTGGCGAAACGTTGCTCTCCACCGGTCAGGCTCCAGATGAAGGGACGATCACGGGAGTCATATTCCTCAAGCCCGGCTTCCTGTTCGATCACTTGCGGACCGTTGAGGCCAAGCCGCGCTTCCTGAGTCACCAGCAAATAACTGCACAACCCGGCAGCAATCGACATCCCGCCAAAGCAACCCACGCTGCCCGCCACCACGCCAACCACTGGCTGGTATTGGCGCAGATCGACAATCGCCGCATGAATATCGGCAATCGCCGCCAGCCCGAGGTTGGCTTCCTGCAAGCGCACGCCACCAGTTTCCAGCAGCAATACGGCGCGAGTGGGAATGCCCTTGCGGTTGTCTTCGGCGGCCAGCTCCAGCGCACCGGCAATTTTCGCCCCGCCGACCTCACCGAGGCTGCCGCCCTGAAATGCACCTTCGATGGCGGCGATCACCACCGGCAAACCGTCGATGCTGCCCTTGGCGATCACCACGCCGTCATCCGCTTGCGGCACCACACCCTGGCGCGACAGCCACGGCGACATGACGCGTTGAAACGGGTCGAGCAATTCGCGGAAGGTGCCGGCGTCGAGCAAGGCTTTTGCCCGTTGCCGGGCGCCGAGTTCGACGAAGCTGTGCTTCTGGAGGAGATCAGTCATGGCCGATCTCCTCAAAGCCTTGTTCCAGACGCAAGCGCACCACGCCCGGCGTCGCGCCGAAATCGTGGATATCGATCGCCATCGCCGGCGGTGTCTGACCGTCGAACATCCGCGCGAACAGATGCTGCCAGCGTTGTTCGGCGCCGTTGACCGAGGTCTGCACCTTGATCGTCAGTTTGCCGGCCTGACCCGGTTCGATCAGCACTTCCAGGTCGCCCGAGCCGACACAACCCACCAGCGTTCGGCCGCGTGGTGGCTGCCCGGCGGGGAATTCAAAAGATAAGGTTTCCATCAGAAAGCTCCGGACTCGATGCGGTCGATAAACAGGCAGGCGGCGAGCAAATCCGCTGCACCACCGGGCGACGCATTCAATGCGATTAATTGTTCGTCCAATTCGTGCAAACGGCGGCGACCGGCGAGGCTGGCGCTGCCGCCCGCATCGAGCACGGCTTGGGCGCCGAGCTGCATGGTCTGCAGGCCTTGTTCGCCTGCGCGGTACAGCACGCAGGTGTCGGCCAGATCCGTCATGATCGCCAGCAAGGCATCGAGCCGGGCGTTCTGCTCGCCATCGCCGGCAGCGCGGCTGCGTTTGAGTTGCGGCAACGCCCGTTGAATCACTGCCGGGAAACCAAGCTGGGCTTCTTCACGGGCACCACGAGCGCCGTAACGCTGGGCGACTTGCGCGCCGTGGCTCAGAGGACGCGGCGCGTAACGGTCGTCGAGCAAAGCCAGACGTGCAGCGCGCAAAGTGATGGAGCCTGCGCCAGTGGATTCAGGTTCCAATGCAGCCGCCGCGACCAACAAACCCAAGGCCCAGATGGCGCCGCGATGGGCATTCACCCCACCCGTGGTGGCGAGCATCACTTCCTCGCCTTCACGACCGATCAGGCCAATGGCTTCGCGCAGCGGCAAACAGACCTCGCCGAATTCAATGGCGGCCTCCGCCATTTCCTTGAACGCCGGCCACAGGGACAGTGCCGAGGCGTGCATCAGCCCGAGGTGCAAATCAATGTGCGCGCCATTGCCGCGACGGTCAACCAGCGCCGGTTTCGGCGACAGGTCCGCTTCGTCGATCAGCGCGTCCACGGCCAGATCCGCCAGGCGCTCGGCCAACGACAGGGTTTTCGGTTGCAGGTTAAATGCGTGCATTACCAGCTCCTGAACTTGGCGGGCGGGTTGTAGAGGCCACCGGACCACTCCACCAGATCAGCCACGCTTTTGGCGGCGAGCAATTCGCGGGTGGCGTCGGTGCGGCGGATGCCGAGGTCTTCGGGCAAGGCGATCAGACCTTCGCGGCGCATGCGCGCGGTGTCTTTCGGGTTGTGGCGCAGGCCGATCACGGTGACTCCGGCCACGGCCGCGATCATCGCCTGACGTTCTTCCAGCGAACGCGCCTTGTAGAGATAGGCGATGCCTTCTTCGGTCAGCAAGTGAGTGACGTCATCGCCGTAGATCATGATCGGTGCCAGCGGCATGCCACTTTTCTTCGCCACTTCCACCGCGTCGAGGGTTTCGACAAAGGTCGGTTTGCCGCCCTCCTGGAAGGTCTCGACCATTTGCACCACGAGTTTCTTGCCTCGCTCCAGCAACGCTTCGGGCGCATCGTCGTGACGCATGTCGAGCCAGGCCGGTGTGCCGTGGCGGCGACCGCGCGGGTCATGGCCCATGTTCGGCGCACCACCGAAACCGGCCAGGCGTCCGCGCGTCACAGTGGAGGAATGGCCGTCGCCGTCGACTTGCAGCGTCGCACCGATGAACAGGTCCACCGCGTATTGCCCGGCCAGTTGGCAGAACATTCGATTGGAACGCAGAGAGCCATCGCGGCCGGTGAAGAACACGTCGGGCCGAGCGGCGATGTAGTTTTCCATGCCCAGTTCGGTGCCGAAGCAATGCACGCTTTCGACCCAACCGCTTTCGATGGCCGGAATCAAAGTTGGATGCGGATTGAGCGTCCAGTTGCGGCAGATTTTGCCCTTCAGGCCGAGGGATTCGCCGTAGGTTGGCAGGATCAGTTCGATGGCGGCGGTGTTGAATCCGATGCCGTGGTTCAGGGACTGGACGTTGTGTTTTTCGTAGATCCCGCGGATCGCCATCATTGCCATCAGCACATGCACAGGCTTGATGTGGCGCGGGTCGCGGGTGAACAGTGGCTCGATGTAGAACGGCTTGTCGGCCACCACCACGAAATCGACCCAGGAGGCCGGGATGTCGACGCGAGGCAACTCGCTGACGTCGTCCACCAGTTGATTGACCTGAACGATGACGATGCCGTCGCTGAAGGCGGCCGGTTCGATCAAGGCGGGTGTGTCTTCGGTGCTCGGGCCGGTGTAGATGTTGCCGGCGCGGTCAGCCATGAAACCGGCCGAGAGCACGACGTTGGGAATCAGGTCGACCACCAGTCGCGCATAGAGCTCGATGTAGGTGTGGATCGCGCCGATTTCCAGCAGGCCGTCTTCCAGCAACTGGCTGATGCGCAGGCTCTGGGTGCCGGCGAAAGAGAAGTCGAGCTTACGGGCGATGCCACGTTCAAACAGGTCCAGGTGCTCGGAGCGACCGACGCTGGGCATGATCATGTGCAGGTCATGCAGCTTCGCCGGATCAGCCTTGGCCAGGGAGCGGGACAGGAAATCCGCCTGCTTCTGGTTATTGCCCTCCAGCACCACACGGTCGCCAGGCAGGATCAAGGCCTCCAGCGCCGCAACGATTTTGTCGGTGGGCAGGACCACACCGTCGGCGAAACCCCGTACCAGCTCGAGACGCCGCTGCTTTTCGCTGCGCCGCCGCGTCCATCGCGAGTCGGGGGATATTGTTGTTGTCATGACCACTCCACGGGTTCGCTGTCGTGGGAGTCACCTTAGGAGTGTTGGGTGGGGGGCATCAATCAAGCAGAGAGACGGATCGTTACGGTCAGGGTAATGGTTGGTCTGGTTTTCTTTTGTGTCAGTTAGATTCACCCCTCACCCTAACCCTCTCCCCAGAGGGTAGAGGGGACTGACCGAGGTGTTTGTGCTGAATGCTGCGACCTGAAATTCCTGAGTCGAATTCAGGACCTGAAAAGCATGAAGATCTGCTCCCTTTTCCCCCCCGCCCCTCTGGGGAGAGGGTTGGGGTGAGGGGTGGATTTCGAACACACCTGGTTTTTGTGTTGAAACATATGTCCTGAGAAAGCTCCACAGCAATCATCGACAAGTCCCAAAAAAGGACCAATCAGTCCCTTTTTTGGGACACTCTGCGTGGGAGCGATCAGGTCCACGATGAACTGAAGGACGCCATCTGCTCCTGCACTCGAATCAGAAGCTGTTCAGCACTTTTCAACAACTGCGCCAACAACGCCGGATCTTCATCCATATAGCCTTCGTACTCCGCCAGATTTCGTCGCTCATGACACAGGGCGAATAGCCGAACCTGTACTTTGCCAATATCAGCGGTATGTACCAGGCACTGAAACACCAGATATCGCTTGTCTGAACGGTAGCCGCACAAGCGAAGAGCCGTCAGTGCAAGGGCATGGGCAGCGTTGTAAGCCAGGTCGAAACGACTCGCGAAGGAAAGCGAAGACGTTTGCGCGTCTTTCAATCGGTCTACCGCCGAACGCATCAGCCCTTCGCATTCCTTGCGATCCGGCGGTTCAGCTTTCAGTCCACCGCTACGTAACAGGTTTTCCAGGTTCTCGTTGCTGCCCATCCTTGGACTCCAAAGGGTTTCCCCCCATCAGGTTGATCTTGTCCTGCTGCGCTACCCGCACGACGAAGCTATTTTCAGCCGCCAGTTTTTCGGCCCAGTCGTCGGGGGTGTAGAGCGTCGGGTTGAGGACGCGACCCAACTGCTCCTCCGTCGGTATAAGCCGCTCCATCACTTCACTGTAGTGCAGGCCCTCGCCGATCAGCATGAGATCAATGTCACTGGATGCGTTTGCCTGATCCTTGGCGATAGAGCCGTACACAAATGCCCAGATGATCTGTTCGGCAAAGGGTTGGAGCGCTTGGCGCAGAGGCTCGGCAATACCAAAGGTTTTGCGGGC
This sequence comes from Pseudomonas sp. BT76 TE3572, assembly GCF_050435365.1. Lineage (NCBI taxonomy): Bacteria > Pseudomonadati > Pseudomonadota > Gammaproteobacteria > Pseudomonadales > Pseudomonadaceae > Pseudomonas > Pseudomonas sp. BT76 TE3572. Next base: position 4,956,109 of record NZ_JBNDKE010000001.1, on the reverse strand, counting down.
GATGCCCAGCAGTTCGGCATAGATCGGGCAGTCGGGATTGGCTTGATAGTGGGTCTGGTTGCCCTGACGAGCCATGGTCAGCACGCCTGCCCGCTGCAACCGATCCAGCTCGCGCATGAGGCTGCCTTTACCCACTTGAGCCCAGCGAGCGATCTCGTTGGCGTAAAAACTGCGGTCGGGTTTGCCGAACAACAAGCCCAGCACTTTTTGCTGAGTAGTCGTGAACAGGGCTTCGCTGAGGGAAAGGTTTTTCACAGTGGCAACCGATAAGTCCCAAAAAGGGAACGATAGGTCCCTTTTTGGGAATCTTCAACCTGTCGCGAGCCGAATGGGGATTTGTGTTTAAAAGTTTCTTCGCAGGACGGGTGAGAGGCTACGCAGTCTGGCGTCGCTGCCTACAGCAATGCCGGAACCCGCCGACTGGTGCGGTTTTGCGTTGATCTTTATCGTTTCCGGGTCGCTGCCAATTCAGCGACCGGGTCTGGAAAACCCGAAGGACAGGATCAATGCACATGACATAATGCGGCGCTTTTTTGCTCCGTAGCTCTAAGTTATGGCGGCTGTGCGTGGGAGACCTTCGGGTCTGCCGGGTTTGATCCTATCTCGGTTTTTCCAGTCCGCGTACAGCTGCCACCCTTTTCGTCTGGAAAACGAAAAATGGCAGCTCCATCACTACAAGGATCTTTGCCATGTTCAAACCCACTCCCAACCCGCCGGAAACCGACACCGGTTCCGAAGCATCCCTCGAAGCTGAAAAACTCAAGGAAGCCGCCGACCGCGTCTTTTCCTACTACTTCCCCCCCCATGAAAAACCGGGCAAGCGCCGCAAGCATCATCTCTTCAGCGTCTCCCCTGATATCGACACCGAAGCCCTGCTGGCCAATGCATCCGAAGACCTGCTGTCCATCAGCGCCATTGCTGCCGATCTGGCGGACGATGTGGAAGGCTCACGCCGCTCTGTAGCCTTGGCGCTCAGCCGCATGGCGGATGGGGTGCAGTTGTTGGTGGAGCGGGCTCTGGATCATCACGAGTCGGCGCAGATGAAGACTCGGACCGGGGTTTAGCGCAGAAACCTTGTGGCGAGGGAGCTTGCTCCCGTTCGGCTGCGAAGCAGTCGTAAAACCATTGCATGCGGTGTACCTGATACACCTCGGTTACAGGTTTTGGGGCCGCTTCGCGACCCAGCGGGAGCAAGCTCCCTCGCCACAGGGATCCGGTTAGACCAGACCCGCACTCACTAGCAGTTCTTCCAGTGCCAACAAATCCGGCACCTTCGCCACCTGCTCCCCCACCTGCACCGCCGCCTTTTCCAGCGAACACAACGGCACATCCACATAGCTCAACTGGCTATCAAGCTTGTAAGACCGCGGAATCCCCTGCACCAGCAGGGCGATGAATTTCAAATCAGGCCGCCCACCGAGGGCATTGAGGATGACAATCCGCGCCCGCTCACCGATCACGATTTTCTGTCCACACGCCGACTCAAAACTCAACAACGGAATCTGCCGGTTCCGCCACATGACCCGCCCGAGGTACCACGGCGGCGTGTCGAGGTCGAAGGCGCTGGGTTGGTAATCAATAAGCTCCGCAACAGCGACGTTGGGCAGGATCAGGTTGCGGTCGGCCAAGGGCAACAACAGCCCCGTCAGGTTGTTGGTGCGCTGGTAAAAATGGTCATCAAGCATGGGTTTTGCTCCACAACGCGATGCTTTCGAGCAGCACCGATTCCTGGTACGGCTTGCCAAGGTAGTCGTTGACGCCGATGGCCATGGCGCGGTCGCGGTGTTTCTGGCCGGTGCGGGAGGTGATCATGATGATCGGCAGGTGCTGCAGACGTGCGTCGGCGCGTACCTGGGTCGCGACTTCGAAGCCGTCCATGCGTGGCATTTCGATGTCGAGCAGCATCAGGTCAGGCAGGTGTTCTTCCAGCAGCAGCATGGCGTCAACACCGTCCTTGGCGGTCAGCACGTTCATGCCGTGGCGTTCCAGCAGACGGCTGGTGACCTTGCGCACCGTCACCGAATCGTCGACCACCAACACCAGCAATGGCTTGTGCGGCTCGACCTCCGCCTCCTGAGCCACTGGCTGTTGCGGCACGCGGGCCTGCATCGCGCGGATTGGTGCCAGCAAATCGAGAATCAGCACCACCCGCCCATCGCCGAGAATCGTGGCCCCGGACAGACCCTGCACCGCCGCAAATTGCGGGCCGAGGCTTTTGACCACGATCTCGCGAGTGCCAGCCATGGAGTCGACTTGCACCGCGATGTGCCGCTCGTTGCACTGCACCAGCAACACCGGCAGCGGCAGGCTCTGGCCGAGTAGTTTGGGGCGATGGCTGGTTTTCAGCAGTTCGCCCAGGTAACACAGTTCATAGTGTTGCCCGGCGTATTTGTAGGTCGGCGGATCGAGCCGGTAATGCCCTTCAAGCTCGTTGGGCAGCACGCGAACGATGCCATCGATGGTGTTCAGCGGGATCGCGTACTGATCATCAAAACACTGCACCATCAGCGCCCGGTTGACCGACACGGTGAACGGCAGGCGAATCCGGAAGTGCACGCCCTGCCCGGCCACAGAGTCGATGCTCATGCTGCCGCCGAGCTGCCGGACCTCTTCGTGCACCACGTCCATGCCGACGCCGCGCCCGGAAATCTGGGTGATTTTCTCGGCGGTGGAGAACCCCGGTTGCAGGATGAATTGCAGTACATCGCGGTCGCTGATGTCGCTGTCCGGGGCCAGCAACCCGCGTTTGATCGCCTTGCGCCGCACCGCGTCCAGCGGCACGCCGGCCCCATCGTCGCGGATGTCGAAAATGATGTCGCCGCCCTCTCGCGACAGGTCGAGCGTGATACGACCCTGCGCCGGTTTACCCGCCGCGATACGCACCTCGGCGGATTCCAGCCCATGATCCACGGCGTTGCGCAGCATGTGTTCCAACGGCGCGGCCATGCGTTCGAGAACGTTGCGGTCCATCTCGCCTTCGGCATTGCCGACGATGAATTCCACATCTTTCCCCAACTCGCCGGACACCTGACGAACGATCCGCTTCAAGCGCGGCAACATCCGTTCGAACGGCACCATGCGCGTACGCATCAGGCCTTCCTGCAATTCGGTGTTGATGCGGCCCTGCTGTTGCAGCAGGTTTTCTGCGTCCTGATTGCGTCGGTCGAGGGTTTCCTTGAGGTCGAGCAAGTCCGAGGCGGATTCGAACAGCGCGCGCGACAGTTGCTGCAACTGTGAGTGGCGGTCCATTTCCAGCGGATCGAATTCTTCGTAGCCCAAGCGTTCGGCATCGACTTGCTGGCGGCTGAGAATCCGCCCTTGGGTTTCCGTGTCGAGACGACGCAACTGGTCGCGCATGCGCTCGATGGTGGTTTCCATCTCGCTCAGGGTCACGCGCGCATCGTTGACCTGTTGTTCGATCCGGCCACGGAAGATCGACGTTTCGCCGGCCAGGTTCACCAGATCGTCGAGCAGTTCCGCCGAGACCTTGACCATGTCCGCGCCGGCATCGGGTTGCAGTGCCGGCGTCTCGACTTTCGGCGTAGCGGACACCACGACCGGTGCCGGTGCTTCTGGCACGGCCGGATGACTGAAATTCTTGATCGCGTCGATCAGTTGATCGGCGGGCGGCAATGGCTGACCGGCACGGGCCGCGTCAAGCATCTGCGCCAGTCGGTCGTGGCTGCTTTGCAACAGGCCGAACAACGCGGCGGTGGGTTGCAGCACGCCAGCCGACAGGCCTTCGTAGAGGAATTCCAGCTCATGGGCGAGGTCGCCAATCGGCGCGATTTCCACCATCCGCGCGCTACCCTTGAGGGTGTGCAAATCACGCAGCAGGGTTTCCACTTCCTGGCGATTCGACGGCTCGGCCTGCCAGCGCACCAGCGCCGCGCCGGAGTTTTCGATGATGTCGAAACCTTCCTCGAGGAAGATCTCCAGAAGCTCCGGATCATGGCCCGGCGAATCCTCGGCCCGTGCCGGTTCGACCGTTTCAACAGCACTGGCGTTGCCCTGGCGAAACTCGCGAATGGCCTCGATCAGCTCACCCGGATCGCCCAATGGCCGCTGGTTCTGCAACTGATCAAGCAACTGCGCGAGCCGGTCGTGACTGTGTTGCAGCAAGTGCGCCAAGGCTTCGCTGTAGGCGTAACGGCGGTCCACCAGCCCTTCGTAAAGACTTTCCAGTTCATGGGCCAGATCGCCGACCGGCTCGACCTCGGCCATCCGCGCGCCCCCCTTGAGGGTGTGCAAATCTCGCTGCAACGACAGCAACGGCGCGGCGTTGTCCGGGTCGCTCAGCCAGCGCTGCAAGGCCTGGCCGGCGCTCTCGAGGATATCCACCGCCTCTTCGAGGAAGATCGAAACGATTTCATCGTCCAGCTCAACCTGGGTCGCGGTCTGTTCCAGCTCAGCCGTGGCGCTGCCCAGTTCGCGAATGCTCAACGTGCGGCTGCCGTCGCTGCGAATCAGCCCCATCGCCGACGGATCCAGGCTCTCATCGAGCAAACCGCGCAAGGCCCGGATGCGTTCCGGTTGCGGGCTGACTTCCTGGCCGGCGGCCAGTTCGTCGAGCATGTTGATCAGCGCTTCGTGGGCACTTTGCGCCTCGTGGAAAAACGCCTCGCTGACCGCCAGGCTGCTTTCTTCCACCGCGCCGTAGAGATCGAGCAAGGCTTCGCAGAGTTCATCCACCGGATGCAGATCCGCCAGGTGTGCGCCTTCGCCTAGGGTGGTCAATTCATCCAGCAGTGCGCTGAGTTCCTGACGCTCGCCGGGATGTTGCTGCCAGCGCTGCAACAGGCTTTCGGCGTCGAGCAGGATGTCCATGCCTTGTGCGAGGAAGTTGTTGATCAGTTGCGGATCACGCTTGATGCGCAACCCGGTATTCGGTGCACTCAGGAGTGTTTCCAGACGCTCGGCCAGCAACGCCTGGGTTCGCTCGATCAACGAGCGGGCGCCAGGAATTTCTGCCAGCGGATCAGTCTTGAGCTGTCGCAACCCGAGACGGAACAAGCCTTCGGCTTCGAGTAACAGTTCGACTTCGTCCAGGTCGAGGGCGAGCAGGTGCGCCTTGTACTCCCGGGCCAGATGATCCAGCGGTGTTGCCAGTTCGGCGATCGGCAATACGCCAGCCATGGAGGCGCTGCCCTTGAGCGTGTGCAGCGCCCGCTGCAACTCGTCGCTGGCCTGCAATGGCAGATGCTCGGCGGCTTTATCGAGGAAACGGTTGAGGCTGCCCAAATGGGTTTCGGCTTCGTTGCGGAAGATCTCGAGCAGCAGCGGATCGAGGGCTGCGACGTCCTGCGCATCCTCGTCGGGGATCGGCTCATTGCCCTTGGCCAAGGCGTGGGCGCGTGCGGCCAATTGGTCAACGTCGTTGCGCTGGCGCTGGGCATTGGCCGCAAACTCGGCCACCAGTTCCGGCAGCAGATTCAGCGCTTCGCCCAGCAGTTGCTGCACCGCCGGCCCCGGCGGAACGCTGCGTTCCAGTACGCGGTTGAGCAGGTTTTCCATCGCCCAGGCCAGTTCGCCCAGGACCAAAGCGCGGACCATCCGGCCACTGCCCTTGAGCGTATGGAAGGCCCGGCGCAGTTCGCTCAGGGCCGACTCGCTCTCGGGATCGGCCGACCAGCGCGGCAGGTACTCCCGGAGGATTTCGAGGACTTCATCGGTCTCTTCGAGGAACACTTCCCGCAGCTCATCGTCCACCGGCTCTTCACCAGCGGGCGGCGGCAACAAGCTTCCCGGGGTCGTCAGGGCGGGCGGGTTGACGGAAGACACGGGGCTGGCCAAGACATCGGCCAGTGACTTGACGGTCTCAGGGTCATCCAGTTCCTGCAGATCCTGCATGACCTGCGCTTCACTCGGGCTGAGCACATCTTCAAGCACCGGCACCTGCTGCTCGCTGGGGAAAAAGCCGAGTGCGGCCAGGCTTTTTTCCGCGACGTCGAGCAACTGTTCACCCGGCGCTTCGGGGTCGTCGCTGAGGCGCTCCAGGTAATACTCGATGCTGGTGATGACGTCGGCCAGGCTGTCCAGTTCCTGCCAGCCAGGATGATCCGGGTCCAGCAGCAGGTGCTCGCGGATGAAGTGGTTGCAGGTTTCGATCAGGCTCGCCGCACGGCTCAACGGAATCATCGCCAGCGCACCGCGCACCTGGGTCAGCAAGGCCGGCAGTGGCTGCAAGTGCTGGCGGTCCCAGTCGGCGTCGATGTAGTCGACGATCATGTCCTTGGCCTGTTGCAGGCAGATGCGCGCTTCCTTGATCACAATCTGATGGATCTGGGTCAGGTCGGTGGTCGGCAGGCGGCTGTCTTCCTGGCTTTCCGGCTCGACGGTGCCGACCATGCCGGCCAGCGTCGCTTCGACGTAGAGCAAGGCACCGGCGACGTCCATCAGGATCGCGTCGTTGGGCTCACGCTGGCCCTGGGCGAGGCTTAATACCACCGCCAGTTGATCGATGATGACCTTGCGTGGCTGGCCGAAACCGAGCACCGCCAGGGTGTCGGCGATTTGCCGCAGGGGCGCCAGCAGGCTTTCGAGGTCCGAGGTGTGTTGGCGGTCACTGCGCACGAACAGGTCCAGGCGTTCCTTGACCCGCACCAGCTCTTCACACAATGCGGCCAACACCGAGCGCATGGCATCGCGGTCGGGACCGGCCAGCCGTGCTCGTTCTTCGTCGACCATTGCGCTGTCAGGCAGCGCGTCGTCCAGTCCGTAGCGATCTTTCATGGTCAGCATCTGCCCGGTGGGATGTTCGGCCTTGGCAATGTAGAACAGCAAACTCTTGAGCAACTCCAGCGGCGCTGGCTGATTGATTCCAGGCATGCCCTGTTCGAGCAGGCGCTTCAGTTCTTTGTCAGCCTCCTTGAACAGGCTGCGCAACGCCGGACTGTTAGCAATCGAGCCGCCGCGCATGCCTTCGACCAGCGCCGAGGCGACTTGCCACAACGGGCTCAGGGGGGCGTTGCCGCACAGCCCTTCGAGGCGCGCAAAAACCTTGGTCAGGTAACCGAGGTTGGTTTCGCCGTCCTGTTCACGCAGCAATCCGACCAGGGCCATCTGCAACATCTGCCGCAACTTGCGCAGCACATTTGGTAAATCTGCCGGCTCCAGCAGTGCCAGCGACTCATCGTCCAGCGGCGGCAGGTCCGGCAATTGCGGGCTGAACAGGCTGGTTTCCGACAACAGGCTTTCGCCACGGGCGCTGCGCAGATCGTTGATCAGTGGCAACACCACCAGCGGCAGGTCACGGCGCGCACCTTGCACCCGGTCGAGGTAAGTCGGCAGCCGCCCAATGGCTTGCAGCAACAGGTGGAGCGTCTCATCGCGATGACTGACGCGGTTCTGTTGCAAGGCGCTGGTCAGATGCTCCATCTCTTCGGCGAGCAGCGCCGCGCCGTAGAACTCGACCATCTGCAAACTGCCGTGAACCTGATGGATGCACGCCAGGCATTCACTGAGCGCATGCGTCGCCTGCGGGTCATCAAGCAACGTTTCAATCGCCTGGTGAGCCACTTTCAGCGTTTCGGCAATCTCGCCTTTGACCCACTCGAGGGCCACATAGTCGTGCCGATCACCCATAACCACTCCACTCATCATTCGCGCGCCTCAAGGCGCATCACACTTTATCCGCAGCCGCAGCCTTTGCGGCCGGCAAGGTGAAACCGGACACCGAACGCCGCAGTTGGCTGGCCATTTTCGCCAGGTTGCCAATGCTCTCGGCGGTGGCGGTGGAGCCGGACGAGGTCTGCGTGGTGATCTGCTGGATCACGTTCATCGTCAGGGAAATCTGACCGGCCGAAGACGTCTGTTGCTGGGCTGCGTTGGAAATACTCTGGATCAATGCAGCGAGGGTCTTCGACACGCCTTCGATTTCTTCCAGGGCCACCCCGGCATCCTGCGCCAGACGAGCGCCACGCACCACTTCGGTGGTGGTCTGCTCCATGGAAATCACCGCTTCGTTGGTGTCGGTCTGAATCGCCCGCACCAGGGTTTCGATCTGGCGGGTGGCGGCGGACGAGCGCTCGGCCAGCCGCTGCACTTCATCGGCGACCACCGCAAAACCGCGCCCGGCATCACCGGCCATGGAAGCCTGAATCGCCGCGTTGAGCGCAAGGATGTTGGTCTGGTCGGCAATGTCATCGATCAGGCTGACAATGTCGCCGATTTCCTGAGAAGACTCGCCGAGGCGTTTGATGCGCTTGGCGGTGTCCTGAATCTGCTCGCGAATATTGTCCATGCCGTGGATGGTGTTGTGCACCACCTCGTTGCCCTTGTTGGCGATTTCCACCGAGCGTTCGGCCACCGCTGAGGATTCCGCAGCGTTGGCCGAGACCTGATCGATAGACTCGGCCATGTCGTTGATCGCCGTGGAGGCTTCGGCAATCTGCTGCGCCTGATGCTCCGACGCCTGGGCCAGGTGCATGGCGGTGGCCTGGGTTTCCTGCACGGCGGCAGCGACCTGGCCAGCGGTGAGGTTGATGGTCGCCACCAGATCGCGCAGTTGGTCCACGGAATAGTTGATCGAGTCGGCGATGGTCCCGGTGAAGTCTTCGGTCACCGACGCGGTCACGGTCAGGTCGCCGTCCGCCAGGTCTTCGATCTCGTCGAGCAGGCGCATGATCGCGTTCTGGTTACGCTCGTTCTTCTCGGCCGTTTCGCGCAGCTGACGGTTGGTTTCACGGACCATCACCAGACCAATGAGGATGATCGACATCAGCGCCAACAGCCCCAGCACGTAGCCGCCAATGGTGTCGGTGTTGCGCCCGCCGGCCAGGTTTTCGAAACCGCCGGCCAGGTGCGAGGCTTCTTCGAGCAGGGTCTGCGACAGGGTGAAAATATTGGTCGCCGATTCACGGACCTTGAACAGCTCCGGGGAAGTTTCGAGGATTTCATCCACCGAACCCGAGACGAATTCGAACAGCTCGGAAATCTCGATCAACCGCGCGCGCGCGTCGCGGTCTTCAACCTGGCTGACTTTCAGTGACGGATTGCCCTGAAGCATGCCATTGAGCACCTGGCCGAATCGCGCCGCATCGCGACCGAAGGCGTCGGCGGCCTGCTGCGAATTTTCATCACCGGACAACACGGTGTTCACCGCACCGAGAATCCGCTCAGCCAATAGCGACTGGCGCTGCGCCATGGCCACCTGCGCGGCCGGGGCGCCGCGCTGGAGAAGCGTTTCGACGACTTTTTCGTACTCGACCTGCAACTGCGGCACGGTTTCGGCCAGGGTCGCGGCGACTTGGTGCAGCGACAGCACGGTCTGTTCGCTGGAGAGGATCGCGTCGGTGTTTTTCAGCAGGCGTTCCCAGTCCAGTTGCACGGCACGCATTTCCGGGCGCACGGTGGACGGTGCCGGCGGCAGGCCGGTGGAAGGATCGCCTTTCTTCAGATAGCCCCAGCGTTGGGCAAAGTCGTTGCGCGCATCGCTCAGCAGTTTGAACGCCGCAGCCTTGCCGGCAGCGGCTTCGGTGGCGTTCTTGGCAATGCGCTGGGACAGCACGCGCAGCTCACCGGCGTGGCCGATGTACTGTTTGTCGTACGTGGCCTGGGTGTTGAGGTACGCGAAGTTGGCGAACAGCAGCATGATGAAGACGATCAGCGCCATGAATAGCGCGATGATCTGTGACCGGCTGCGCGACCCTTCTGGCTTGCCTGTTTTTGCTTTTATCATCGGTCCTCGCCTGTCCTGCCCAATTCACTCTATGCCCTTGTAGGAGCGAGGCTTGCCCGCGAAGCAGGCGCTGCGGTCTTACAGAAACACCGCGTTTTCGTTCTTCGCGGGCAAGCCTCGCTCCTACAGGATCGGCGTCGCCGCGTTTACAGCGCGACGTGCATGAAGCTTTGAGACTGCACCAACGCAAACGGGCTGAACACCTGCCAGGTCTGCTCGCGCTGAAACTGGCCCTGGATGAAGGGTGCAATCGCGCCGCTCAAGGTATCTACCGGCTCAAGACTGTCCTGGGCAAAGTGCTGGAGGCCAAAGACTTCATCGACCATCAACCCGGCAAACACCTCGTTATGCTCGATCACCAGTACCCGGCGCTGCTTGCGCACGGTCGACAGCTCATGCCCGAAGAAGCCGCACAAGTCGATGATCGGCAACAGACGCCCGCGCAGGTTGGCCACGCCTTTGACCCAGGGTCTGACCCCCGGCAGCTGGGTGAACCGAGGTTCGTGCAACACTTCGCTGACCTCGCCCATCGGCGCGACGTACCAGTGCTCGCCCAGACGGAAGCCGATGCCGCTCCAACTGTCTTGTCGGGTCGGCTGGGACGGCAAGTCCGCCGCCAGCAGACGACAACGCTGGTCGATCTGCAGCAGCAGTTCGAAAGCCGTCAGCGACTCGGTCATGGCCGGACGATCAACCGGCCAGCACGTTGTTCAGGGTCTTGATCAGGGTCTCTTCGTCGACCGGTTTGGTCAGGTAGTCCTTGGCGCCCTGGCGCGTGCCCCAGACCTTGTCGGTTTCCTGATCCTTGGTGGTGATGATGATCACCGGGATGTGCCCGGTTTCCGGGTCTTTGGTCAGCTGACGGGTCGCCTGGAAACCATTGAGGCCAGGCATGACGATGTCCATCAGCACGGCGTCGGGTTTTTCCTGACGGGCCAGGGCCACGCCGTCGGCGCCGTTTTCGGCTTTCAACACTTCATGACCGTTCTTTTCCAGCATGCCGGTCAGTTTGTACATTTCGGTCGGCGAATCATCGACGATCAGAATACGTGCCATGGTCTTCCCCATTCTTGTCGACGCCGGGCCCGCTGGCCGAGCGTCACTGTGCGTGTCCTACTGCGGCAAAACGGCGGCGAAGCCCGGTACATGGGCCTGGATCGCGTTCAGCAGTTCTTCCTTGCTGAAAGGCTTGGTCAAAAACTGGTCGGAGCCGACGATGCGCCCCTTGGCCTTGTCGAACAGCCCGTCCTTGGACGACAGCATAATCACTGGCGTGGACTTGAACGCACTGTTGTTCTTGATTAAAGCGCAGGTCTGATAACCATCCAGACGCGGCATCATGATGTCGACAAAGATGATGCCGGGGTGATTGTCGGCAATCTTGGCCAGGGCATCGAAACCATCGATGGCCGTGATCACTTCACAACCCACGTTTTTCAAAAGCGTTTCGGCGGTGCGGCGAATCGTTTTCGAATCGTCGATCACCATGACCTTCAAGGCGCTGGAATGCTGTTCCATAAATGCTCTGCCGTCGCCTTTGCGAATCAAATTGTCCATTTCCGATAACCGGAGGCTCGAAACCCTTGATGTTCAAGGGCCAGAACGATATGGCAGCCTTTTTAGCACAGTCTCCAAGTGCAATCTATCGGGGGACTGGCACAGTGGTTTTTCCTTGACCGGGAACACTGTGAGCGCCAATCTGACGCCACTTTTTCGTGCCGCACCGGCCACCCAAATTTCGAGGAAAAACCCATGAGCGTTCGCGTCGGGATTGTCATGGATCCTATTGCCAGCATCTCCTATAAAAAGGATAGCTCGCTGGCCATGCTGCTGGCCGCACAGAAGCGCGGCTGGGAACTGTTCTATATGGAACAGGCCGATTTGTACCAGGCCGAAGGCGAAGCGCGGGCGCGGATGCGTCCGTTGAAAGTCTTCGCCAACCCGGAAAAATGGTTCGAGCTCGAGGCTGAGACCGACGCGCTGCTGAGCGATCTGGACGTGATCCTGATGCGCAAGGATCCGCCGTTCGACATGGAATTCGTCTACTCCACCTACCTGCTGGAGCAAGCCGAACGCGCAGGCGTGCTGGTGGTCAACAAGCCGCAAAGCCTGCGTGACTGCAACGAGAAACTGTTCGCCACGCTGTTCCCGCAGTGCACGCCGCCGACCATCGTCAGCCGTCGCCCGGACGTACTGCGTGAATTCGCCGATCATCACGGCGATGTGATCCTCAAGCCGCTGGACGGCATGGGCGGTTCGTCGATCTTCCGTCACACCGCTGGCCACCCGAACCTGTCGGTGATCCTCGAAACCCTGACCTTGCACGGCAAGCAGCAAATCATGATTCAGGGTTACCTGCCGGCAATCAAAGACGGTGACAAGCGCATCCTGATGATCGACGGCGAACCAGTGGATTACTGCCTGGCACGAATTCCGGCCGCTGGCGAAACCCGTGGCAACCTCGCCGCCGGTGGCCGTGGCGAAGCCCGACCGCTGACCGAGAAAGATCGCTGGATCGCCGCACAAGTCGGCCCGACCCTGCGTGAAAAAGGCCTGTTGTTCGTCGGTCTGGACGTGATCGGCGAGCATCTGACGGAAATCAACGTCACCAGCCCGACCTGCATTCGCGAGATTGATAACGCGTTCGGCACCGACATCGGTGGCCTGCTGATGGATGCCATCGATCAGAAGCTCAAGGCCCGTTGATATAGAACAGCCAAGAAACGACCAACATTGCGTTATCATCCGCGGCCTGTGAAAAACGCGATGTTGGTTTTTTTGTCATGACGCTCCCGTCCGATCTGCCCGCTGAACTCGCCCATCGTGGCGTGCGCCCGGCTGATCGCCTCGGTTTTACCCTGTTTCTCGCGGCGCTGATTCACCTGGCCGTGCTGTTGGGCGTCGGCTTTACGATGGTCGAACCCAAGCAAATCAGCAAAACCCTGGAAATCACCCTCGCCACCTTCAAAAGCGAAAAGAAGCCAGAGAAAGCCGATTTCCTCGCTCAAGAGAATCAGCAAGGCAGCGGCACCCTGGATAAAAAGGCAATTCCCAAGACCACCGAGGTCGCGCCTTTCCAGGACAACAAGGTGCAGAAAGTCACGCCACCGCCGGCGGCCAAGCCTCAAGTGCCGGAAGCCGCACCGAAGGCAGCCGTGACGACCGTCGCGCCCAAGCCGAAAAAGGCTCCCACCAAAACCGAAGAACCCAAGCCCGTCACCAAACCCGCCGTCGCCGCGCCGACGTTTGACAGTGAACAGCTGTCCACCGACATTGCCAGCCTGGAAGCGGAACTGGCCAACGAACAACAGTTGTATGCCAAGCGCCCGCGTATCCACCGCCTGAGCGCCGCGTCGACCATGCGCGACAAGGGTGCCTGGTATAAGGACGAGTGGCGCAAGAAGGTCGAGCGCATCGGCAACCTGAATTACCCCGACGAAGCGCGACGCAAGCAGATCTACGGCAATTTGCGCCTGATGGTTTCGATCAACCGTGACGGTTCGCTCTTTGAAGTGCTGGTGCTGGAGTCGTCCGGGCAACCGCTGCTGGATCAGGCAGCGCAGCGCATCGTGCGGCTGGCGGCGCCGTTTTCACCGTTTACCGGGGACTTGTCGGATATCGATCGTCTGGAAATCATCCGGACCTGGAAGTTTGCCCGCGGGGATCGGTTGTCCAGTAATTGATTGGAGATTTCCTGCCAAATGTTACCCCTGTGGCGAGGGAGCTTGCTCCCGCTGGGCAGCGAAGCAGCCCCAAAACCTGCAGGCCTTGTATTTCCTGACACACCGCAACGATCGGAATACGACTGCTGCGCAGCCGAACGGGAGCAAGCTCCCTCGCCACAGGGTTCTGCGGTGGCTTCAATCACCATTTCCTGCGCATCCTCAGCTTGTCAGTTCGCCCCTCCAACGCCACACTAGCGCTCATGAAGAACGTCAGCCCCAGCTACCTCAAGCATCAATTCCTGATCGCCATGCCTCACATGGTCGACCCGAACTTTGCGCACACCTTGACCTACATCGTCGAGCACACGGCCAATGGTGCCATGGGCCTGGTGGTCAATCGTCCGCAAGACCTCAACCTGGCCGATATCCTCGAGCAACTGCGCCCCGACATCGAACCGCCGATGCTCTGCCAGCATGTGCCGATCTTCATCGGCGGCCCGGTGCAGACTGATCGCGGTTTTGTCCTGCACCCCTCGGGGCAGAGTTATCAGGCCACCGTTGAGCTTGATGAGAAACTGGCCCTGTCGACCTCCCAGGATGTGCTGTTCGCCATCGCCGACGGCGTCGGTCCGGCGAAAAGCCTGATCGCCCTCGGATACGCTGGCTGGGAAGCCGGGCAGCTGGAAGCCGAACTGGCCCAGAACGCCTGGCTGACCTGCCCGTTCGATGCCGAAATCTTGTTCAACACCAGCAGCGAGCTGCGCCTGGAAGCAGCGGCCAAGCACCTGGGCGTCAATCTCAGCCTGCTGACCAGCCAGGCGGGACACGCCTGATGGCCCTGCGCCTGATTTTGGGTTTCGACTACGGCACCAAACAGATCGGCGTGGCGGTCGGCCAGGTGATTACCGGCCAGGCCCGCGAGCTGTGCACCTTGAAAGCACAAAACGGTATTCCCGACTGGAATCAGGTCGAAGCCCTGATTAAAGAGTGGAAACCCGATGCCGTGGTGGTGGGCCTGCCCTTGAACATGGACGGCACGCCGAGCGACATGTGCCTGCGCGCCGAGAAATTCGCCCGCCGCCTGAATGGCCGCTACAACCTGCCCTTCTATACCCACGATGAACGCCTGACCACCTTCGAAGCCAAGGGCGAGCGGCGTGATCGTGGCGGACAAAAGGGCAGCTACCGCGACAACCCGGTGGACGCCATCGCTGCCGCCCTGCTGCTGCAAGGCTGGCTCGACGAAAACACCGCACTGTTCGAATCCTGAAGAGCCGCAACAAGCGTCTCTACTTAGCGACAACCCGAGCCACCTCTCCAGCAGAACCCGGCTCGGGCCCAAGAAGGAGCAACCATGAGCCTGCCCAATCCCGTTGAACTGATCAGCCAGATGGCGACCCGGCTTGACGCCTATCTGGCCAAACGTGGCATCAGCGAACCGCGCTACATCGGCATTCGTACCGGTGGTGTCTGGGTCGCCCAGGCGTTGCTCGATGAACTGGGCAGCGACTCGCCCCTCGGCACCCTGGACGTTTCCTTTTACCGCGACGACTTCAGCCAGAACGGCCTGCACCCGCAAGTGCGCCCGTCTGCCCTGCCGTTCGAAATCGAAGGCCAACACCTGGTGCTGATCGATGACGTACTGATGAGCGGCCGGACCATCCGCGCCGCCCTCAATGAGCTGTTCGACTACGGCCGCCCGGCCAGCGTGACATTGGTATGCCTGCTGGACCTGGACGCCGGCGAGCTGCCGATCCGCCCGAATGTGGTCGGCGCGACCCTGTCGCTGGCCGCCCACGAACGGGTGAAACTGTCCGGCCCGGAACTCAAGCTCGAACTGCAAGACCTCGCCCTTTAATTCGCCCTATTGAGAGTCCCCCTCGCGATGACGCCTCTAGAAACCAAGCGCCCGCTGCAGCTCAATGATCAGGGCCAGCTGCGCCACTTCCTCTCGCTCGACGGTTTGCGCCGCGAGCTGCTGACGGAAATCCTCGACACCGCCGACTCGTTCCTCGAAGTCGGCGCCCGGGCAGTGAAGAAAGTCCCGTTGCTGCGCGGCAAGACCGTGTGCAACGTGTTCTTCGAGAACTCCACCCGCACCCGCACCACCTTCGAGCTGGCGGCCCAGCGGCTGTCGGCGGACGTGATCACCCTGAACGTGTCCACGTCGTCGGCGAGCAAGGGCGAAACCCTGCTCGACACCCTGCGCAACCTGGAAGCCATGGCCGCCGACATGTTCGTCGTGCGCCACGGTGATTCCGGCGCGGCGCACTTCATCGCCGAACATGTCTGCCCGCAAGTGGCAATCATCAACGGCGGCGACGGCCGTCACGCCCACCCGACCCAGGGCATGCTCGACATGCTCACCATCCGTCGGCACAAGGGCGGTTTCGAAAACCTTTCCGTAGCCATCGTCGGCGACATCCTGCACTCGCGGGTGGCGCGCTCGAACATGCTCGCGCTGAAAACCCTCGGCTGCCCGGACATCCGCGTGATCGCGCCGAAAACCCTGCTGCCTATCGGCGTCGAGCAATATGGCGTGAAGGTCTACACCGACATGACCGAAGGCCTGAAAGACGTCGACGTGGTGATCATGCTGCGCCTGCAGCGTGAACGCATGACCGGCGGCCTGCTGCCGAGCGAAGGCGAGTTCTACCGCCTGTTCGGCCTGACCACCGCGCGCCTGGCCGGAGCCAAACCGGATTGCATCGTCATGCACCCGGGGCCGATCAACCGTGGCGTGGAGATTGAGTCGGCAGTGGCCGACGGCCCGCACTCGGTGATCCTCAACCAGGTCACCTACGGTATTGCGATTCGTATGGCTGTGTTGTCCATGGCCATGAGCGGGCAGACTGCCCAGCGCCAATTCGAGCAGGAGAACGCCCAGTGAAGCTCAGCATTCTCGGCGCCCGCGTCATCGATCCAGCCAGCGGCCTGGATCAAGTTACCGATATCCATATTGAAGCCTGCAAGATCATTGCCCTTGGCGCCGCGCCAGCCGGTTTTGTCGCCGTCGACACGCTCGACGCCAAAGGCCTGGTCGCCGCCCCCGGGCTGGTTGACCTGAACGTCGCCCTGCGCGAACCGGGCTACAGCCGTAAAGGTTCAATCGTCAGTGAAACCCGCGCCGCCGCGGCCGGTGGCGTCACCAGCCTGTGCTGCCCGCCGAAAACCAAACCGGTGCTGGACACCTCGGCCGTGGCCGAACTGATCCTCGACCGCGCCCGCGAGGCCGGCAACACCAAGGTCTTCCCGATCGGCGCCCTGAGCAAAGGCCTGGACGGCGAACAGCTGGCCGAACTGGTTGCCCTGCGCGATGCCGGTTGCGTGGCCTTCGGCAACGGCCTGGACAGCTTCCGCAACACCCGCACGCTGTGCCGGGCGCTGGAATACGCCGCAACATTCGATCTGACGGTGATTTTCAACTCTCAGGACCATGACCTGGCCGAAGGTGGC
Source organism: Pseudomonas sp. BT76 TE3572 (assembly GCF_050435365.1). Taxonomy (NCBI): domain Bacteria; kingdom Pseudomonadati; phylum Pseudomonadota; class Gammaproteobacteria; order Pseudomonadales; family Pseudomonadaceae; genus Pseudomonas; species Pseudomonas sp. BT76 TE3572. The sequence goes on along the minus strand of NZ_JBNDKE010000001.1, from coordinate 4,939,309 downwards.
TTGGCCCACGAAGGCCCGACCGCCAGTTTCCTCGGTTTACCGGGCATTCCGGAAACCGCGGAAACCGTGGCTCTGGCCAGGGATCTGCTGCTGGTCGAGCAAAGTGGCGTGCGCGCACACTTCAGCCAGCTCACCAGCGCCCGTGGTGTGGCCCTGATCGCTCAGGCCCAGGCTCGCGGCCTGCCGGTGACGGCCGATGTCGCCCTGTATCAGCTGATCCTGACCGACGAAGCGCTGATCGACTTCAGCAGCCTCTATCACGTCCAGCCGCCGCTGCGCACCCGCGCTGACCGCGATGGCCTGCGCGAAGCGGTGAAATCAGGTGTGGTCTCAGCCATCTCCAGCCATCACCAACCCCACGAGCGGGACGCCAAACTGGCGCCGTTCGGGGCCACCGAGCCGGGCATCAGCAGTGTTGAACTGCTGCTGCCGTTGGCGATGACATTGGTGGAAGACGGTTTGCTGGACTTGCCAACGCTGTTGGCGCGTTTGAGCACCGGCCCGGCTGAGGCGTTGCGCCTGCCGGCGGGCAAACTGGCGGTAGGTGGACCGGCGGACATCGTGCTGTTCGATCCGGCGGCTTCGACCGTGGCCGGCGAGACCTGGCTGTCCAAAGGCGAAAACTGCCCGTTCATTGGCCACAGCCTGCCGGGCGTGGTGCGTTACACCCTGGTGGATGGACGCATCAGCCACCAGGCGTAAGCCCGCGCCGCCCCCAATCGCGGGCAAGCCCGCTCCCACAGGGGGTTTGTGTTAATTCACAAATCGATGGCTATACGCCGAACCTGTGGGAGCGGGCTTGCCCGCGATGGCTTACTGGAAGGCGCCCCTATTCTGGGCATTGCGAATCGACACCTGGTCATTCAGCGTCCAGAAGTCATACAACACCCCCAGAAAGAACAACCCGCCCGTTAACAGATACAGCAATCCGCTGATCCACTTCCCCTGATACATCCGGTGTACGCCGAACACCCCAAGAAACGTCAGCAGAATCCATGCAACGTTGTATTCGATAGGCCCCGCGGTGAACCGCAGGTCTGCTTCACGGTCCATTGCCGGGATCAGAAACAGGTCGATCAGCCAGCCGATACCCAACAAACCGAAGGTTAAGAACCAGATCGTCCCCGTCACCGGCTTGCCGTAATAAAAGCGGTGAGCGCCGGTAAAACCGAAAATCCACAGCAGGTAACCGATCACTTTGCTGTGCGTGTCTTGATGCGGAACGGGCTGTTGATAGGTGTTCATGAAGGACCTCGATTCACACGATAGATAAATATTCTTTAAATCTTTGTGACTTTTTTACGAGTTGCCGACGTATGGCAAATGGTACTGTCTCTCCCGTCAAAGCCTTATACCACCTGACGTCTGTCCGACAATCGCGTCCATTTTCCGCTTATTTGGTTCCGTTAACCCCAAGGTTGAATCGACCAACGGCCTCGGAAGGGGCAAAAAAGCTGTTATAAAGTTGCGCGCTAACTTATATGAGCCCTGCCTAATGCGTCCATTTTTCAAGACATGGCTAACCATTTGCCTTTTGATGCCACTGGCCGCCCACGCCACCAATCGTGAGCAACGTCTTCCTAACGTTAATGGTTACACCCCAAAATCCCACGTTTCTGCTCCTTCGAGCAAAAACAAACAGACCGTAAATCGCGCTCCCCAACTGAGCAGCAAAAGTGGCCTGGTTCCGCCAATGGCGAGCAAGGAAAGCAGCAACGTGCTGAGCCGCGCCGTCAACGTCCTCGGTACACCCTACCGTTGGGGCGGCAGCAGCCCAAGTAAAGGCTTCGACTGCAGTGGCCTGGTGAAATACGCGTTCAACGACGCCACGTTTGACCTGCCGCGCACCTCCAACGCCATGGCCAGTGGTCATGGGGAGAAAGTCGATCGCAAGGATCTGAAACCTGGCGACCTGATTTTCTTCAACATCAAGAGCCGTCGGGTCAATCACGTTGCCATCTACCTGGGCAACGACCGCTTCATCCACGCACCACGTCGTGGCAAGTCGGTGACCATCGACACGCTGAAGAAACCCTACTGGGAAAGCCACTACGTGGTTGCCAAGCGGGTTATGCCGAAAGAGAAGAACACCCTGCAGGTTGTTCAGCGCTGATATGAAATCCTGAGGCTGACCCGGGACTTACTTTGATCATGCAGCCCCCTTCGCGGGCAAGCCTCGCTCCTACAGGATCTATGTAATTCCCTGTAGGAGCGAGGCTTGCCCGCGAAGGCGTTTCTGGATCCCTCAAAAACCATCCGGCGTGCGCGCCTTCTCCCGTGCATGCTCGCGGCTGATCAAGCCCTTGCTCACCAGTTCCTTCAAGCACATATCCAGCGTTTGCATCCCCAGGTTCCCCCCGGTCTGAATCGACGAGTACATCTGCGCCACCTTGTCTTCGCGAATCAGGTTACGGATTGCTGACGTGCCAAGCATGATTTCGTGGGCCGCGATCCGCCCGCCGCCGATCTTCTTGACCAACGTCTGCGACACCACCGCCAGTAACGACTCGGACAGCATCGAACGAACCATCGACTTCTCGTCCCCCGGAAACACGTCCACCACCCGATCGATGGTTTTCGCCGCCGATGTCGTGTGCAGCGTGCCAAACACCAGGTGACCGGTTTCGGCAGCGGTCAATGCCAGGCGAATGGTCTCGAGATCCCGCATCTCCCCCACCAGAATCACGTCCGGGTCCTCCCGCAGGGCCGAGCGTAGAGCCGTGGCGAAGCTGCGCGTATCACGGTGGACTTCACGCTGATTGATCAAGCATTTGCGTGACTCGTGGACGAACTCGATCGGGTCTTCGATCGTGAGGATGTGCTGATGACGATGGCTGTTCAGGTGATCGATCATCGCCGCCAGGGTGGTGGATTTGCCGGAACCGGTCGGACCGGTCACCAGCACCAGCCCCCGCGGCGCTTCGGTAATCTTGCGAAACACTTCCCCCATACCAAGGTCGTCCATGCTCAGGACCTTGGACGGAATGGTCCGGAACACCGCGCCAGCACCACGATTGTGGTTGAACGCGTTAACCCGAAAACGCGCCACGCCGGGCACATCAAAGGAGAAGTCGGTTTCCAGGTGCTTCTCGAAGTCCACCCGCTGGGTGTCGTTCATGATGTCGTAGATCAGCGCCTGCACCTGTTTGTGGTCCAGGGCCGGCAGGTTAATGCGCCGCACATCGCCGTCGACACGAATCATCGGTGGCAGGCCGGCAGACAGGTGCAAGTCGGACGCGCCCTGTTTCGCGCTGAAAGCCAGCAGCTCAGTGATATCCATAGCGTTCCTCAATTCCAGTAGAATGCCGCGAACCTTCAGCCGCCGGCGCCTAATCCTCGCCTGATAAAGTCGCCGAGCGATGATCAGGCAAGGCAAAAGTCGGCGAAAAAGCGGAGTTGACGTCAGTCAATGAGCATTTTGAGTCGACTTTTAACGCCGCATGATCGAGTGCAGGCACTTTTCAGGCAGGATTTGATGTCCACGATAGCAGACAACATTGCTCAGGTTAGTTCACGCATCCACGCAGCCGCCCTTGCCGCAAAGCGCGACGAAGACAGCGTCCAGCTGCTGGCCGTGAGCAAGACCAAGCCCGCCGACGCCCTGCGCGAAGCATATGCCGCGGGGTTGCGCGACTTTGGCGAGAACTACCTGCAGGAAGCCCTGAGCAAACAGCTCGAATTGGCCGACCTGCCCTTGATCTGGCACTTCATCGGCCCCATTCAATCGAACAAGACTCGCGCTATCGCCGAGCACTTCGCCTGGGTGCATTCCGTGGATCGTTTGAAAATCGCACAACGCCTGTCCGAACAACGTCCCGCCGATCTGCCGCCACTGAACATCTGCATCCAGGTCAACGTCAGCGGTGAAGCCAGCAAGTCCGGCTGCACCCCGGCCGACCTGCCGGCCTTGGCCAATGCCATCAGCGAACTGCCGCGCATCAAGCTGCGCGGATTGATGGCAATCCCCGAGCCGACTGAAGATCGCGCCGCCCAGGATGCCGCTTTTGCTGCCGTACAAAGCCTGCAAGCCAGCCTGAACCTGCCGCTCGACACACTTTCCATGGGCATGAGCCACGACCTCGAGTCGGCCATCGCCCAAGGCGCCACCTGGGTCCGCATCGGTACGGCCCTGTTTGGCGCCCGTGATTACAGTCAACCGTGAACAATGGCTGACTCCTCTCTCTATAAGGACCTGACATGAGCAAGACTCGTATTGCCTTTATCGGTGCCGGCAACATGGCGGCCAGCCTGATCGGCGGCCTGCGCGCCAAAGGTCTGGACGCCGCGCAGATCCGCGCCAGCGATCCGGGTGCTGAAACCCGCGCTCGCGTGAACGCTGAACACGGTATCGAAGTGTTCGCCGACAACGCCGACGCCATCCAGGGCGCCGAAGTCGTCGTACTGGCGGTCAAACCTCAAGCGATGAAAGCCGTCTGCGAAGCGCTTCGCCCAAGCCTCAAGCCGAATCAACTGGTGGTTTCGATTGCGGCCGGCATCACCTGCGCCAGCATGAACAACTGGCTCGGTGCCCAACCGATCGTGCGTTGCATGCCCAACACCCCGGCGCTGCTGCGTCAGGGCGTCAGCGGCTTGTTCGCCACGGCTGAAGTGAGCACCGAGCAACGCCAACAGGCGCAGGAACTGCTGTCCGCCGTCGGCATCGCATTGTGGCTGGATGAAGAGCAGCAACTGGACGCGGTCACCGCCGTTTCCGGCTCGGGCCCTGCGTACTTCTTCCTGCTGATCGAAGCCATGACCGCCGCTGGCGTGAAGCTCGGCCTGCCAGCAGACATCGCTGCACAACTGACCCTGCAAACCGCTTTGGGCGCTGCTCACATGGCCGTGGCCAGTGACGTCGACGCTGCGGAACTGCGTCGCCGCGTGACGTCTCCTGCGGGCACGACGGAAGCGGCGATCAAGTCGTTCCAGGCCGGTGGCTTCGAAGCCCTGGTAGAAAAAGCACTCGGCGCCGCGGCGCACCGCTCGGCCGAGATGGCCGAACAATTGGGTCAATAAGGAGCCTTACATGATTGGATTGAACACTGCAGCGGTCTACGTGCTGCAAACCCTCGGCAGCCTGTACCTGCTGATCGTGCTGCTGCGCTTCGTGCTGCAACTGGTACGCGCAAACTTCTACAACCCGCTCTGCCAGTTCGCCGTGAAAGCCACTCAGCCGCTGCTCAAGCCATTGCGCCGGATCATCCCGAGCATGTTCGGCCTGGACATGTCCTCGCTGGTGCTGGCGATCCTGGTACAACTGGCGCTGATGGCCCTGACCCTGCTGCTGACTTACGGCACCACCGGCAACCCGCTGCAATTGCTGATCTGGTCGCTGATTGGCGTGACCGCGCTGTTCCTGAAGATTTTCTTCTTTGCCCTGATCATCAGCGTGATCCTGTCCTGGGTCGCACCGGGCAGCCATAACCCTGGCGCCGAGCTGGTGAACCAGATTTGCGAGCCAGCCCTGGCGCCGTTCCGCAAGATCCTGCCGAGTCTCGGCGGCCTGGATATCTCGCCGATCCTGGCGTTCATGGTGCTCAAGCTGATCGACATGCTGGTGATCAACAACCTCGCCGCCATGACGATGATGCCGGAAATCCTGCGTCTGCTGATCTGACCCGGTGAGCTACTTTCGCTGGGACGGTGACGACCTGATTCTGGAATGTCACCTGCAACCGGCAGCCCGCAGCGATGATTTCTGCGGGCTGCATGGTGATCGATTGAAGATTCGCCTGACGGCGCCGCCGGTTGAAGGCAAGGCCAACGCGTATCTGATGGCGTTTCTGGCCAAGGCGTTTGGGGTTTCCAAGAGTCAGGTCAGTTTGATTAGCGGCGAGCTGAACCGGCAGAAGCGGGTGCGGATTTGTTCGCCGAAGAAGCTACCGGATTTGCCGGGGTTGGTGCAGCGTTCGCTTTGATTGTGGGTTGCGGCATAAAGCCACCCCAGCCCTCCCGAAACGTCGGACCGCCCCAGTGGGGAGAGGGGGAAAGGGAGCAGATCGGGGACTTTTCAGAACCTGAGTTCGACTCAGACTTTCAGGTCGATGTAGCTTGGCCAAACACCTCAGTCAGTCCCCTCTACCCTCTGGGGAGAGGGTTAGGGTGAGGGGTCGATCCAACGCCGAGCACCCATTTCCCAAACACCTCGGCCTTAGCTTGCTGCTAAAGGCAGCGGTCTTTAGACTTACGCCTCATTTCAACGAGAGCAGGGTCGATGCCAGCTGCCTTCCCCCCCGATTCTGTTGGTCTGGTGACGCCGCAAGTGGCGCACTTCAGTGAACCCCTGGCCTTGGCCTGCGGCCGTTCGCTCCCAGCTTATGACCTGATCTACGAAACCTACGGCACGTTGAACGCCGCGGCGAGCAACGCCGTGCTGATCTGCCACGCCTTGTCCGGTCACCATCACGCTGCCGGCTTCCACAGCCCCGACGACCGCAAACCCGGTTGGTGGGACAGCTGCATCGGCCCCGGCAAGCCGATCGACACCAACAAATTCTTCGTGGTCAGCCTGAACAACCTCGGCGGTTGCAACGGCTCTACCGGCCCGAGCAGCACCAACCCGGAAACCGGCAAGCCATTCGGCGCCGACTTCCCGGTGCTGACCGTGGAAGACTGGGTTCATAGCCAGGCGCGCCTGGCAGACCTGCTCGGCATCGGCCAATGGGCCGCCGTGATTGGCGGCAGTCTCGGTGGCATGCAGGCGATGCAGTGGAGCATCACTTACCCGGATCGCATTCGCCACTGCCTGGCCATCGCCTCGGCGCCCAAGCTGTCGGCGCAGAACATTGCCTTCAACGAAGTGGCGCGCCAGGCAATCCTCACCGACCCCGAGTTCCACGGCGGTTCGTTCCAGGAAGCGGGCGTGATCCCCAAGCGTGGCCTGATGCTGGCGCGGATGGTCGGGCACATCACGTACCTGTCCGACGACTCGATGGGCGAGAAATTCGGTCGTGGCCTGAAGAGCGAAAAGCTCAACTACGACTTCCACAGCGTCGAATTCCAGGTCGAAAGCTACCTGCGCTATCAAGGCGAAGAGTTTTCCGGGCGCTTCGATGCCAACACGTACTTGCTGATGACCAAGGCGCTGGACTACTTCGATCCGGCGGCGAACTTCGACGATGACCTGGCGAAAACCTTCGCCAACGCCCAAGCCAAGTTCTGCGTGATGTCTTTCACCACAGACTGGCGCTTCTCCCCTGCCCGCTCGCGGGAACTGGTGGACGCGCTGATGGCGGCCAAGAAAGACGTCTGCTACCTCGAGATCGACGCTCCGCAAGGCCACGACGCCTTCCTGATTCCGATCCCGCGCTACTTGCAGGCATTCAGCAATTACATGAACCGCATTACGTTGTGAGAAAGCCATGAGAGCTGATCTGGAAATCATCCAGGAATGGATCCCCGCCGGCAGCCGCGTACTCGACCTCGGTTGCGGCGATGGCGAATTGCTGACCTGGCTGCGCGATAACAAGCAAGTGACCGGCTATGGCCTGGAAAACGACCCGGAGAACATCGCCGAGTGCGTGGCCAAGGGCATCAACGTCATTGAACAGGACCTGGACAAGGGCCTGGGCAACTTTGCCAGCAACAGCTTCGACGTCGTGGTCATGACCCAGGCGCTGCAAGCCGTGCACTACCCGGACAAGATCCTCGACGAAATGCTGCGCGTCGGTCGCCAGTGCATCATCACCTTCCCCAACTTCGGTCACTGGCGCTGCCGCTGGTACCTGGCGAGCAAGGGCCGGATGCCGGTGTCCGATTTTCTGCCGTACACCTGGTACAACACGCCGAACATCCACTTTTGCACCTTCGAAGACTTTGAAGCGTTGTGTCGCGAACGTGAAGCCAGGGTCATTGATCGGCTTGCCGTGGATCAACAACACCGACACGGGTGGGCCAGTAAGCTATGGCCTAATCTGTTAGGTGAGATCGGTATTTACCGCGTCAGCAGCCCCGGGCTGCAAGACCACAAGGTCGCGGTCTGAGTCACGACATTTCGAGGAGAACGATCATGGGTCGTCTAGCGCTGTTTGTACTTACTGCCTGCCTGAGCGTCACCGCCATGGCCGCCGACGTCATCAAAGGCGAGCGCAAAGAAACCTTTGGCGATGTCACGGTGCACTACAACACCTTCAACTCCACCTTCCTGACACCGGATATCGCCAAAGCAGCCGGGCTGACTCGAAGCAAGAACCAGGGCGTGATAAACGTCGCCGTGATCAAGGATGGCAAGCCATTGACCGCTGATGTCAGTGGATCGGTGAAGGACTTGACCAGCCAGACCGTGCCGTTGAAGTTCAAACAGATCACTGAACAAGGCGCGATCTACTACATCGCCCAGTTCCCGGTCGATCAGCAGGAAGTCCGTACCTTCGACATCAAGGTGCAGAACGGCGATAAAATCAACACCATCAATTTCAACCAAGAGCTCTTCCCCGGCGAATGATCAATTTCACGCAACTCGTACTGGCCAGCCACAACGCCGGCAAACTCAAGGAACTTCAGGCCATGCTCGGCGAATCGGTGCAACTGCGCTCGATCGGCGAGTTCAGCAGCGTCGAACCTGAAGAAACCGGCCTGTCGTTCGTCGAAAACGCCATCCTCAAGGCCCGCAATGCCGCGCGCATCTCCGGCCTGCCTGCACTGGCGGACGATTCGGGGTTGGCCGTGGATTTCCTCGGCGGTGCGCCGGGTATCTACTCGGCTCGTTACGCCGATGGTCAGGACGATGCGGCGAACAACGCCAAACTGCTCGATGCCTTGAAAGACGTGCCGGAAGCCGAACGCGGTGCGCAATTCGTTTGCGTGCTGGCGCTGGTGCGTCACGCCGATGATCCGTTGCCGATCCTTTGCGAAGGTCTGTGGCACGGCCGCATCCTGACCCAAGCCAGTGGCGAACATGGGTTTGGCTACGACCCGCTGTTCTGGGTGCCGTCGCGCGATTGCTCCAGCGCCGAGCTGAGCCCGAACGAAAAGAACCTCATCAGCCACCGCGCCCGTGCAATGGATCTGCTGCGCCAGCGTCTGGGCCTGATATGACCCCTGACTCATCCGCGTCGCCGCTGATCTTCGGCGGCGCCGCCCAATCGCCTCGCGCCGCCCTGCCTGTGCTGCCGCCGCTGGCGTTGTACATCCACATTCCGTGGTGTGTGCGCAAATGCCCTTATTGCGACTTCAATTCCCACACCGCCAGCCCGGTGTTGCCGGAAGAAGAATATGTGGACGCGCTGCTGGCCGACCTCGATCAGGACCTGCATGCGGTTTACGGCCGTGAGCTGAGTTCGATCTTCTTTGGTGGTGGCACGCCAAGCCTGTTCAGCGCCGAGGCTTTGGGCCGCTTGCTCAAAGGCGTCGAGCAACGCATTCCGTTCGCCAGCGACATCGAAATTACCCTGGAAGCGAATCCCGGGACGTTCGAACAAGAGAAGTTCGTCGCCTACCGGGCGCTGGGCATCAATCGCCTGTCGATCGGCATCCAGAGCTTTCAGGAAGAGAAACTCAAAGCGCTGGGGCGGATTCACAACGGTGACGAAGCGGTACGTGCCGCCGGCATGGCCCGTCAGGCAGGGTTCGACAACTTCAATCTGGACCTGATGCACGGTTTGCCCGATCAGTCCCTGGACGACGCCCTGAACGACCTGCGCCAGGCCATCGCCCTGAAACCGACCCACTTGTCCTGGTATCAGCTGACCCTGGAGCCGAACACAGTGTTCTGGAACCAGCCGCCGACGCTGCCAGAAGACGACACGTTGTGGGACATTCAGGAGGCCGGTCAGGCGCTGTTGGCCGAGCACGGTTACGCTCAATACGAAGTCTCGGCGTATGCCCAGCCCGGTCGTCCGGCGCGGCATAACCTCAATTACTGGAGTTTCGGCGACTTCATCGGCATCGGTGCCGGGGCTCACGGCAAACTCAGTCACCCGGACGGGCGCATCGTCCGTACCTGGAAGACCCGTCTGCCGAAGGACTACCTCAACCCGGCGAAAAGCTTCAAGGCTGGGGAGAAAGCCCTGACCAATGAAGAAATGCCGTTCGAGTTCCTGATGAACGCCTTGCGCCTGACCGAGGGCGTGGAATCGCGACTGTACCCGGAACGCACCGGGATGAGCCTGGAAAGCCTCGCCGAAGGCCGCCGGGTCGCAGAACAAAGTGGCTTGTTGCAGGTCGAACCGTCACGTCTGGCGGCCACCGAGCGCGGACAACTCTTCCTCAATGACTTGCTGCAGACATTTCTGAGCTGATTTCAGCCTTAAGGGAAAACGAATGGATTTGATACTCGACCTGCTCGCCACCGCGTCCCGCTGGAGCCGTAGCAACTTGTCTGAAATCGCGCTGGCACTGGTGGGCTGCCTGCTGGTGTTGTTTGGTGCCGATATCAAAGGCTGGGTCGATGCACGCCTGGGCAGCATCGCCGGCGCCTTGCGCGTCCCGCTGATGGCCCTGCTGTGCATGGTCGGCAGCGGCGTCGCGCTGATCTACGCCACGCCGTGGATCATCAAAGGCCTGAGCCAGTTCAACAACTACAGCCTGGCGCCGGTGTTGTTGGTGGTGCTGGTGTTGATTGGCGTCGTAGCAGACCGCCGCTGACTTTCGAACACACCCAAAAATAACTGTAGGAGTGAGCCTGCTCGCGATAGCGTCATGACATTCAACCTCTTAGGTGACTGTCAGACCGTTATCGCGAGCAGGCTCACTCCTACATTTTTTACCGCGTGATGCTCAGGACTGTTTTTCGAACTTCAGGTCCCACACGCCATGCCCAAGACGTTCGCCGCGGCGTTCGAACTTGGTGATCGGGCGCTCGGTCGGGCGCGGGACGCATTTGCCGTCTTCGGCCAGGTTGCGATAACCCGGCGCGACGTTCATCACTTCCAGCATGTACTCGACGTACGGTTCCCAGTCGGTGGCCATGTGCAGCACACCGCCGACCTTCAACTTACTGCGCACCAGTTCAGCAAACGACGCCTGAACGATACGGCGCTTGTGGTGACGGCTCTTGTGCCATGGGTCCGGGAAAAACAGCATCAGGCGATCGAGGCTGTTGTCAGCAATGCAACGGTTGAGCACTTCGATCGCGTCGCAATCGTAGACCCGCAGGTTGGTCAGGCCCTGAGTCAGCACGCCATTGAGCAGCGCGCCAACACCCGGACGGTGCACTTCCACGCCGATGAAGTCCTGCTCCGGCGAGGCCGCGGCCATTTCCAGCAGCGAATGGCCCATGCCGAAACCGATTTCCAGCGAGCGCGGCGCCGAACGACCGAACACCTGATCGAAGTCCACCGGCGCATCGGCCAGAGGCAACACGAACAGCGGCGTGCCCTGCTCCAGACCTTTTTGCTGGCCTTCGGTCATGCGCCCGGCGCGCATCACAAAACTCTTGATGCGGCGGTGTTGGCGCTCTTCGCCTTCTTCCGGCTGGATAGGCGTTTCGTTTGATTCAGTCATCAATGGCTCTTACTTGATCAGACCATCCAGCGGCGAGGAGGCGCTGGCATAGAGTTTTTTCGGCATGCGACCGGCGAGGTAGGCCAAGCGACCTGCCACGATGGCGTGTTTCATGGCTTCAGCCATCATGATCGGCTGCTGGGCATGGGCGATGGCCGAGTTCATCAGCACCGCTTCGCAACCCAGTTCCATGGCGATGGTGGCGTCGGAGGCAGTACCGACACCGGCATCCACCAACACCGGGATCTTGGCTTCTTCAAGGATGATCTGCAGGTTGTACGGGTTGCAGATCCCCAGGCCCGTGCCGATCAGGCCGGCCAGCGGCATCACCGCAATAACGCCGATTTCCGCCAGTTGACGGGCAATGATCGGGTCATCACTGGTGTAGACCATCACGTCGAAACCTTCCTTGACCAGCACTTCGGCGGCCTTGAGGGTTTCGATCACATTGGGGAACAGGGTTTTCTGATCCGCCAGCACTTCCAGCTTCACCAGGTTGTGGCCACCGAGCAGCTCACGGGCCAGACGGCAGGTGCGCACAGCCTCGGTAGCGTCGAAGCAACCGGCGGTGTTAGGCAGGAAGGTGTAGCGATCCGGCGACAGGACTTCGAGCAGGTTCGGTTCGCCCGGGTTCTGGCCGAGGTTGGTGCGGCGCACCGCGAAGGTGACGATCTCGGCACCCGAGGCTTCGATGGCCAGGCGGGTTTCTTCCATGTCGCGGTACTTGCCAGTACCTACCAGCAAACGCGACTGGTAAGTACGACCGGCCAGGACGAAGGGCTTGTCGCTACGAACGATGCTCATGGGAAATCCTCTGTAGGGGTGAGGTTCTTGCAGAATTCTGTGCCCTTGCGGGCCGGGCGACTAGCCGCCGCCGATGGCGTGCACGACTTCGACACTGTCGCCGTCGTTCAGCGTGGTTTCTGCGTGCTGGCTGCGCGGGACGATATCCAGATTGAGTTCGACCGCCACCCGGCGTCCGGTCAGTTCCAGACGGGTCAGCAGGGCCGCAACGGTTTCACCGTCGGGCAGTTCAAGGGATTCGCCGTTCAACTGAATGCGCATGCCGAATGCCGCCATCATTTTTAGGGGCTGGCATTCTAGCCCGATCAGTCTTGGCGACCCAAGCCATTCGTCATGAAATGGACCACCCGGTCAGCTCAACCGCCAGGCGGCAAGCCCCAGGCAGAACCAGCCGACCAGAAATGCCAGGCCGCCGAAGGGGGTGATGATCCCGAGCTTGCTCACGCCGGTCATGGTCAACAGGTACAGACTGCCGGAAAACAGCAGGATGCCGACGACAAACGATGCACCCGCCCACGTGATCAGACGACCGGGAATCTGCGTGGCCAGCAGCGCAACGCCCAGCAACGCCAAGGTGTGCACCAATTGGTAGGTCACGCCGGTGTGGAAAATCGCCAGGTACTCGGGCGTCAGACGGCTTTTCAAGCCATGGGCGGCGAACGCGCCAAGGGCAACGCCGGTGAAGCCGAAAAAAGCAGCCAGCATCAGAAAGCCACGCAGCATGAAGAACTCCAGTCAGACTCGATCCACAGGGTCTGTATAATGGCCCGCTCAACGGGTTCGGCCAAGCCATCTCTATGCTGCGTATATTTTTGCGACGATTGACGAAGTCCCTGCTCTGGTTCGCGGGTGGCAGCGTATTGCTGGTGCTGATCTTTCGCGTGGTACCACCACCTGGAACGGCGTTGATGGTCGAGCGCAAGGTCGAATCCTGGTTCGACGGCGAGCCCATCGATCTGCAACGCACCTGGAAACCCTGGGATGAAATCTCCGACGACCTGAAAGTCGCGGTGATTGCCGGCGAGGATCAGAAATTCCCGGAGCATTGGGGTTTTGACTTTGGCGCGATCCAGGCCGCACTGGCTCACAACGAACTCGGTGGAACGATTCGCGGCGCCAGCACCCTGAGCCAGCAGGTCTCGAAGAATCTGTTTCTGTGGTCCGGCCGCAGCTGGCTGCGCAAAGGCCTGGAAGCGTGGTTTACCGGGCTGATCGAGGTGTTTTGGCCCAAGCAGCGAATTCTTGAGGTGTACCTCAACAGTGTCGAGTGGGATGACGGTGTGTTTGGCGCTGAAGCAGCCGCCAGGCATCACTTTGGCGTCGGCGCTCGTTCGCTGTCCCGGCAGCAGGCCAGTTTGCTGGCGGCGGTGCTGCCTAACCCGCGAGTGTGGAGTGCCAGTCATCCGACTAACTACGTCGCACGGCGAGCGGGATGGATTCGACAGCAAATGAGTCAGCTCGGCGGTGATAGCTACCTTGTAGGGATCAATGATTCACGCCGCGCACCTTGGGCCGAGTGACCTTTTGATGCACAAACAAAAACGCCCCGATCAATGATCGGGGCGTTTTTTTATGCCTGCGCGCAGGTTATGCGGCAATCGACAACTTGAGCTTGTTCATCGCGCTCTTCTCGAGCTGACGAATACGCTCGGCCGACACGTTGTACTTCTGCGCCAGGTCGTGCAGCGTGGCTTTTTCTTCTGCCAGCCAGCGCTGGTAGAGGATGTCACGGCTGCGGTCGTCCAGCACTTCAAGCGCTTCGTGCAGGTTGTGGTTCGAGTTGTCACTCCAGTCAGCATCTTCCAGTTGACGGGCCGGGTCGTACCGGTGGTCTTCCAGATAGTTGGCCGGCGATTGGAAAGCGCTGTCGTCGTCCGCTTCCGCGGCCGGGTCGAAGGCCATGTCATGGCCGGTCAGGCGACTTTCCATCTCACGCACTTCCCGAGGCTCTACACCGAGGCTTTCCGCCACACGATGGACTTCCTCGTTGTTCAGCCACGCCAGACGTTTTTTCTGGCTGCGCAGGTTGAAGAACAGCTTGCGCTGGGCCTTGGTGGTCGCGACTTTCACAATGCGCCAGTTGCGCAGGATGAACTCGTGGATTTCCGCCTTGATCCAGTGCACAGCGAACGAAACCAGGCGCACACCCATTTCCGGGTTGAAGCGCTTCACGGCCTTCATCAGGCCGACGTTGCCTTCCTGGATCAGGTCAGCCTGAGCCAGACCGTAGCCGGAATAGCTACGGGCGATATGTACGACAAAACGCAGGTGGGCGAGCACCATCTGCCGAGCCGCCCCCAAATCCTGCTCATAATAGAGACTCTCGGCCAGTTCACGCTCCTGCTCCGGCGTCAGCAATGGAATGCTGTTCACGGTGTGCACATAGGCCTCCAGGTTCGCACCCGGGACCAGAGCATATGCAGGTTGCAAAGAATTGGTCATACGAAAAAACCTCCGACTTACATAACTCGTGCAGTTCAGCACTGCGAAAATTGACCGGAAACCAAAAGACAAGTTCCCATAAACGCTGAAAGGTCAATACGAGCAAAATGATACTACTTAGGCGCAAGCTCCCTCAGGTGGCGTGCGACTGCAATCCATGCACCGATATACCCCAACAGCACCGCGCCAAGCAAGAGAGACAGACCATCGGCAACTGGCACTCCGGCCAGCGCGAAATCACTGCCGTACAAACCGGCCAGCCCCACCACCGCGTCGTTCAGCCAATCAAGGCCGAACGCCAATACGCCCCAGGAAAGAAGCCCCGCACCAAAGCCATAAAGCGCACCCATATACAGAAAGGGCCTGCGCACATAGCTGTCAGTGCCGCCGACGAGTTTAATCACTTCTATCTCTGTGCGGCGGTTTTCAATATGAAGACGAATGGTATTGCCTATCACCAAAAGTAATGCAGAAACCAGAAGCACGGTCAGACCGAAGACAAAACGGTCACCCAGCTTGAGGATGGCTGCCAGACGCTCGACCCAGACTAGATCAAGTTGCGCCTGTTGTACCTTGGGCAACTCGGAAAGTTTTTGTCGTAATGCTTCAAGGGCCGGTTTGTCGACTTCGTTCGGCGTCACCAGAACCACGCCCGGCAGCGGGTTTTCGGGCAGCTCCTTGAGCGCCTCGCCCAGACCGGACTGCTGCTGGAACTCTTCCAGCGCCTGATCGCGACCGACATATTCAGCATCAGATACGCCAGGCATCCCCTTGATCTGCTCGCGTAACGACTCGCCTTCAGCGGGGCTGGCCTCGATTTGCAAATACAGGGAAATCTGCGCCGCACGCTGCCAGGATCCGCCGAGACGCTCGACGTTACTTAGCAAAAGTGACAGGCCCATCGGCAAACTCAGGGCAACCGCCATCACCATGCAGGTGAAGAAGCTACCGATGGGCTGCTTGCCCAAACGACGCAAGCTATCGAGCAGGCTGGCGCGATGACTCTCGACCCAGGCACGGAACAGTGTGGCGAAATCCGGGCCGTCATCATCGTCGCGTTTTTTCTTCTGCGGTTGCTGGTCGGCGGCCTTCGGGGCCACGCGCTCGGAAACCTTGGGGCTGCGGGTCGCACTCATACGCCGGCCTCCCCGTCACCGATCAATCGGCCGCGTTGCAGGGTCAGCATGCGGTGGCGCATGCGGGCGATCAGTGCCAGGTCGTGACTGGCAATCAGCACGCTGGTGCCCAGACGGTTGATGTCTTCGAACACGCCCATGATTTCTGCCGCCAGACGTGGATCGAGGTTACCGGTCGGCTCATCTGCCAGCAGCAAGGCCGGACGGTGAACGATGGCGCGGGCGATGCCTACGCGCTGTTGCTGACCGGTGGACAGGTCGCCGGGGTACAAATCGGTCTTGTCCGACAGCGCCACGCGCTCCAGCGCCGAATCCACGCGCTTGGCGATCTCGGCCTTGGACAGCCCAAGGATCTGCAACGGCAGCGCGATGTTGTTGAACACCGTGCGATCGAACAGCAGCTGGTGATTCTGGAACACCACGCCGATCTGGCGCCGCAGGTACGGAATCTGTGCGTTGCTGATGGTGCTGAGGTCTTGCCCGGCCAGCAGCAATTTGCCAGTGGTCGGACGCTCCATCGCCAGCAGCAGGCGCAACAAGGTGCTTTTACCGGCACCAGAGTGGCCGGTCACAAACAAAAACTCGCCCCGACGGACTCGAAAGCTCAGCTCATGCAAGCCGACGTGACCGTTCGGGTAGCGCTTACCGACCTGTTCGAAACGAATCATGAACGCTCCCGCTCGGCAAACAATGCCTGGACAAAGGGTTCTGCTTCAAAAGTACGCAAATCATCGATGCCTTCACCGACGCCGATGTAGCGAATCGGCAAGCCAAACTGCTTGGCGAGAGCGAAAATCACCCCGCCTTTGGCGGTGCCATCGAGCTTGGTCAGCGCCAGGCCGGTCAGTTCGACGGTCTGGTTGAATTGTTTGGCCTGATTGATGGCGTTCTGACCGGTGCCGGCATCGAGCACCAGCAGCACTTCGTGCGGTGCATCGGCATCGAGTTTGCTGATAACCCGGCGAACCTTTTTCAGCTCTTCCATCAAATTGTCTTTGGTGTGCAGGCGACCGGCGGTGTCGGCGATCAGCACGTCGATGCCACGGGCCTTGGCGGCTTGCACGGCGTCGAAGATAACCGAAGCCGAGTCAGCGCCGGTGTGCTGGGCGATGACCGGGATCTTGTTGCGCTCGCCCCAGACCTGCAATTGTTCGACGGCGGCGGCGCGGAAGGTATCGCCGGCCGCGAGCATGACTTTCTTGCCTTCAAGCTGCAGCTTCTTCGCCAGTTTGCCGATGGTGGTGGTCTTGCCGGCACCGTTGACGCCGACGACCAGAATCACGAACGGCTTGTTCTGCGAAGTGATTTTCAGCGGTTGCTCGACGGGTTTGAGCATCGCCGCCAGTTCCGCTTGCAGGGATTTGTACAGCGCATCGGCATCGGCCAGTTCTTTGCGAGCGACCTTCTGGGTCAGGCGCTGGATGATCACCGAAGTCGCTTCGACGCCAACGTCGGCGGTCAGCAGGCGGGTTTCGATGTCTTCGAGCAGCTCGTCATCAATGATCTTCTTGCCCAGGAACAGGCTGGCCATGCCTTCGCCAATGCTGGCGCTGGTCTTGGACAGGCCTTGTTTCAGGCGAGCGAAGAACCCGGCTTTGGTTTCTTCGGTACGCGCGGGCTCGGCAGGCGCTTCGACGGGAATGACAGGTGCGGCGGCAACGGGAGCGACGACCGGTGTCGGCGCTTGAACAACTGGAGCAACCGGAGCAACCGGAGCAACGAATGCGGGCACCACAGGTTCTGGAACAACCGGTTCAGGCTCGGCCACCAGCACTGGTGCGACAACCGGCTCAACCACTGGTGCTTGAACGGGCTCAGGAGCAAAGGCAGTCGGGGCTGGAATGGGGGGTGTAACGTGCGGCGCCCGATCATCTACAACCAATGCCACCGGCTCTTCCGCCACTGGCAACGTCAGCCATGGCTCGGCAACGGGCGTGAGCGGCACCTGGGCCACAACTTCGGCGACGACATCAGGCTCAGGCTCGGCGACCGGTTGCAGCACCGGCTCGGCGATTGGCGGGACAATCGGCGCGGGCTCTTCATCTATTACCGGCGCAGGCGTGGGCTCAGGCAGTGGTTGTGGCTGTTCGACGACGGGTTCCTGCGGCTTTTTGCGCAGCCATCCGAACAGGCTTTTCTTCTCACCAGCCGCAGCTGGGGCTTTCTTGTCGTCGTTGGAACCAAACATGGAGGACGGCTATCTCACAGTAGCGACGCGCCAAAGGGCGCCTCGGCAAATAAATATTCGATGCAGAACAGACTGCGATTGACCCAGCTTGTTCACGCGCAACATTTTGTCGAGGTGCAAACGGCACCTTACAAAAACGATTTCACGAAGGACTGGAGCGGCAAAATCGGCGAAAAAGCAGAGTTTAGTTGATAAACCACAGCCTTCTGCCGCAAACCCATACAACCTGATCAAACCCGAAGGCCTGATAGGCGTGGCCGCCAGCAAAACGGATCAGTATCCTAGCACCCTCTCGCCCGCCGACGCTAAGACCAAGCGGGCAGCCCCAAAGGTTTAAAAACGAATGAATGCTCTAGCCCGCCGCGCTGCAGGCCTGCTGCTCAGCACAGTTTGTCTGCCCCTCTCGGCCCTGGCCGCCGATCCACAACCCACTCACGAATTCACCCTCGATAACGGCCTGAAGGTCGTCGTGCGCGAAGACCATCGCGCGCCGGTGGTGGTTTCCCAAGTCTGGTACAAGGTCGGCTCCAGTTATGAGACCCCGGGTCAGACCGGTTTGTCCCACGCTCTGGAACACATGATGTTCAAGGGCAGCGAGAAAGTCGGCCCTGGCGAAGCCTCGCTGATCCTGCGCGACCTCGGCGCCGAAGAGAACGCGTTCACCAGCGATGACTTCACGGCGTATTACCAGGTACTGGCCCGCGACCGTCTGGGCGTGGCCTTCGAGCTGGAAGCCGATCGCATGGCCAGCCTGCGTCTGCCGGCCGACGAGTTCGCCCGCGAGATCGAAGTCATAAAAGAAGAACGTCGCCTGCGCACTGACGACAAGCCAATGTCCAAGGCCTACGAACGCTTCAAGGCCATGGCTTACCCGGGCAGCGGTTACCACACGCCGACCATCGGCTGGATGGCGGACCTGGACCGGATGAAAGTCGAAGAGCTGCGCCACTGGTACGAATCCTGGTACGTGCCGAACAACGCCACGTTGGTGGTGGTGGGCGACGTGACCCCGGATGAGGTCAAAACCCTGGCCCAGCGCTATTTCGGCCCGATCGCCAAACGTGATGTGCCATCGGCGAAAATCCCGCTGGAACTGGCCGAACCCGGCGAACGGCAGATCACCCTGCATGTGAAGACTCAATTGCCGAGCCTGATGCTGGGTTTCAACGTGCCAAGCATCGCCACCGCTGAAGACAAACGCTCGGTCAACGCCTTGCGCCTGATCTCCGCCCTGCTCGACGGCGGCTACAGCGGACGTATCCCGACACAACTGGAGCGCGGCGAAGAGCTGGTGTCCGGCGGTTCGTCGAGTTACGACGCCTATACCCGTGGCGACAGCCTGTTCACCTTGTCCGCAACACCCAATACCCAGAAAAACAAAACCATGGCCCAGGCCGAAGCCGGCCTGTGGAGGCTGCTCGAGCAGCTGAAAACCACCGCGCCGTCCGCTGAAGAACTGGAACGAGTGCGGGCACAGGTCATCGCTGGCCTGGTCTACGAGCGTGACTCGATCACCAGCCAGGCCACTGCCATAGGCCAACTGGAAACTGTCGGCCTGTCGTGGAAGCTGATGGACACCGAACTCGCCGAACTGGAAAGCGTGACCCCGGAAGACATCCAGAAAGCCGCCAAGCTGTATTTCACCCGCGAACGTCTCAGCGTCGCCCATGTATTGCCGGAGGAGACGACTCATGAGTGAGCGTAAAAAACCGCGCCTGGCCCTGATGGGCCTGATCGCTGTCGCATTGATCGGGTCTGCCGCGTTTTACTTTTCAAAGACCGACGATTCCAAGGCCAGCGAAGCCCTCGACAAGGCCAAGTCCAGCCAGAAGCTTCAATCGCTGGCTGAACTCGACGGCAAGGCGCCAAGCCACCGCGCGCTGGACGTGCAGACCTGGAAAACCGCCGAGGGCGCCAAGGTGCTGTTCGTTGAAGCCCGGGAGCTGCCGATGTTCGACATGCGCCTGATCTTCGCCGCCGGCAGCAGCCAGGACGGCGACGCACCTGGCCTCTCCGTACTGACCAACGCCATGCTCAATGAAGGTGTGGCCGGCAAAGATGTCGGCGCCATCGCTCAGGGCTTCGAAGGCCTGGGCGCAGACTTTAGCAACGGCGCGTTCAAGGACATGGCCCTTGCATCCCTGCGCAGCCTCAGCGCCGCGGACAAACGCGAACCGGCCCTGAAATTGTTCTCCGAAGTCGTCGGCAAACCGACCTTCCCGGCCGATTCCTTTGCGCGCATCAAGAACCAGATGCTCGCCGGTTTCGAGTACCAGAAGCAGAACCCCGGCAAACTCGCGAGCCTGGAGCTGATGAACCGTCTGTACGGCGATCACCCGTACGCGCACTCCAGCGACGGCACGGCGAAAACCGTTCCAGCGATCACACTGGCTCAGCTGAAGGCGTTCCATGAGAAGGCCTACGCGGCTGGCAACGTGGTGATTGCGCTGGTGGGCGACCTGTCTCGTGCCGAGGCGGAGGCGATTGCTGCGCAAGTCTCCAGTGCGCTGCCAAAAGGCCCGGAGCTGGCGAAAATCCCGCAACCGGAAGAGCCGAAAGCCAGTATCGGTCACATCGAGTTTCCGTCCAAGCAGACCAACCTGATGCTCGCGCAATTGGGCATCGACCGTGACGACCCGGACTACGCGGCCCTGTCCTTGGGTAACCAGATTCTTGGCGGCGGTGGCTTCGGCACGCGATTGATGAGCGAAGTGCGCGAGAAGCGCGGCCTGACGTATGGCGTGTATTCGGGTTTCACCCCGATGCAGGCGCGCGGCCCGTTCATGATCAACCTGCAAACCCGCGCCGAGATGAGCGAAGGCACGCTGAAACTGGTGCAGGACGTACTCGCCGACTACCTTAAAACCGGCCCGACCCAGAAAGAACTCGACGACGCCAAGCGTGAACTGGCCGGCAGCTTCCCGCTGTCCACCGCCAGCAACGCCGATATCGTCGGCCAACTCGGCGCCATGGGTTTCTACAACCTGCCGCTGAGCTATCTGGATGACTTCATGCGCGAGTCCCAGAGCCTGACGGTCGAGCAGGTCAAAACCGCACTGAACAAACACTTGAGCACGGATAAAATGGTCATCGTCAGCGCTGGCCCGACCGTGCCGCAAAAGCCGTTACCGGCCCCAACTGATAAACCTGCCGAGCAACCGCTCGGGGTTCCGGAGCATTAATGGCCACTCGTCCTAAAAAACCCGTTCACAACGTACACAACGGTGTGAACCAACTGCGCATCATCGGCGGTGAATGGGGCAGCCGAAAACTGAGCTTCCCGGATGCACCGGGCCTGCGTCCGACCCCGGACCGAGTGCGTGAAACCCTGTTCAACTGGCTCGCGCCTTATGTCGCTGGCGCCAAGGTTCTGGACCCGTTCGCCGGCAGCGGCGCGTTGTTCCTCGAAGCCTTGTCCCGTGGCGCGGCCATGGGTCAGGCGCTGGACGCCAGCAACATCGCGGTCGCCAGCATCAAGGAACATCTGGGCACGCTGCGCTGCACCACCGGCCAGATTCAGACCGCCGATGCCCTGCGCTACCTGGAAACCCAGACAGCGACCGCTTACGACCTGGTGTTCCTCGACCCTCCCTTCAACCAAAACCTGTTGCCGGGCGTTTGCGCATTGCTTGAAGAGCGTCAGTGGCTGGCCGACGAAGCCTGGATCTACACTGAAAGCGAGAATGCGCCATCGAGCCTTGGCTTACCAGGCAACTGGCGCCTGCACCGGGAGCAGAAATCCGGGCGGGTGTATTACGCGTTGTGGCAACGTATGGCAGAGATTGCCGGTTAATCAACCGGCCTGAAAAAGGTGCGCGCCTCAAGCGAGGCTCGCACCGCTGCATCGAGAACCATCGTGTCCCATCCGACAGAACGTTTCACCCCCGCCTTCGGCCTCGGCAACCCGCACTTGCAAACCTTGTGGGGGCCGCTGTGGCGCAAAACCACGCACATCGAACGCCAGCGCGAACGCTTGTGGCTTGAGGATGGCGATTTTCTCGATCTCGACTGGCACGGCCCCCACAGCGCCGATGCGCCACTGGTGCTGGTATTGCACGGCCTGACCGGTTCTTCAAACTCGCCTTACGTGGCCGGGGTGCAGAAAGCACTGGGCGCCCAAGGCTGGGCCAGCGTCGCACTGAACTGGCGCGGCTGTTCGGGCGAGCCGAATCTGTTGCCGCGCAGTTACCATTCCGGCGCCAGTGAAGACCTGGCCGAAACCATCAAGCACCTGAAGGCCCAACGACCGCTCGCGCCGTTGTATGCCGTCGGCTATTCCATGGGCGGCAATGTGCTGCTCAAACATTTGGGCGAATCCGGCAGCAACAGTGGCGTGGTCGGTGCGGTGGCGGTGTCGGTGCCGTTTCGCCTCGATCAATGCGCCGACCGTATCGGCCAGGGTTTCTCGAAGGTCTATCAGGCGCATTTCATGCGGGAGATGGTGGCCTACATCAAGAACAAACAACGCAAGTTCCAGCATGACGGCCACGAGGATGGACTGGCGGCATTGGCCGCACTGGGCTCGCTGGAGAACATGCGCACGTTCTGGGATTTCGATGGCCGGGTCACCGCCCCGCTGAACGGTTTTGCCGATGCCGAGGATTACTATCGCCGCGCCTCGAGTCGCTATTTCCTTGGCGAGATTCGTACGCCAACCCTGATCATTCAAGCGGCCGATGACCCGTTTGTCTTTCCTCACAGCCTGCCGCAAGCCGACGAATTGTCTGCCTGCACTCAATTCGAGTTACAGGCCAAGGGGGGGCATGTCGGCTTCGTCGATGGTTCGTTCAAACAACCGGGTTACTACCTGGAACGCCGTATCCCGCAATGGCTGACCTCCATGGGCCGTCAGTAAGGCCATGGACGTCGATCAGGGCGAGTCGATCCGATTCTGGCAAACAGCGCCGTTGGCCGGCGTCGAGTTATTGTCCGCACGCTACATCGAACACCGTTTCGCGCCCCATGTGCATGACGGTTACGTGATCGGCATGATCATGGCCGGCGCCCAGCGTTATCGCTATCGCGGTGCCGAACACCTGGCCGGGAGCGGCACGCTGGTGCTGATCAATCCAGACGAACTGCACACCGGCCATAAAGGCACGGAGGATGGTTGGTTGTATCGGGCGTTTTATCCGGACAGCGGGCAGATTCTGTCGCTACTCGATGAACTGGAACTGCCGACCAACAACTTGCCGGCGTTTGGCGCGACGCTGTATCGCGATCCGGACCTGGTAAAGGGTTTCTGCCAACTGCACCGTCTACTGGAAAGTCCGTCCACTGCCCTGCAACAACAAACGGTCTGGCGGGAAATGATGCTGTCGCTGCTGCAACGGCACGCGGCCGTGCCGGTTGCCGGCAAGCCGGGCAAGGAACATCGGGCGGTGACACTGGCCAAGGATCTGCTGCAGGCACAATTGGCGACGCCGCCTTCGCTGGAAGAACTGGCAGCGGCGGTCAACCTTTCGCCCTTCCACTTCGCCCGGGTGTTCCGCCGCGCCACGGGCATGCCGCCGCACACCTGGCTGATGCAGCAGCGCATCGCCCGGGCGCGAGCGCTGTTACAGAACGGTTGTTTGCCGCTGGAAGTGGCGACGCAGCTGGGGTTTGCTGATCAGAGTCATCTGAGTCGACAGTTCAAGCAGGTTTACGGCGTTGGGCCGAGCGCGTATCGAAGTGCGCGGCAATCGTTCAGAAAATGAACATTACTGTAGGAGTGAGCCTGCTCGCGATAGCGGTGGGTCAGTCGACATCGATACTGACAGACACTCCGCTATCGCGAGCAGGCTCACTCCTACAGGGGGGGTTGGGGTTATTCGCCGATGGCGATGCCATGCGCAGGATCGTTGATCCACTCGCTCCATGAACCGGCATACAACGAGCCCAACGGATAACCCGCCAGGCACAGTGCGAACAGGTTGTGACAGGCCGTCACGCCAGAACCGCAGTACGCCACCAGATCGGTCGGCGAACGATCACCGAGCTTCTCGGCAAAACGCTGTTTGAGCTGATCGGCCGGCAGAAAACGCCCGTCGCTGCCCAGGTTGTCGGTGAACGCCGCACATTGCGCGCCGGGGATGTGCCCGGCAATCGGGTCGATCGGCTCTACTTCGCCCTTGAAACGCGGCAAGCCGCGGGCATCGAGCAGGGTCAGCGCGGGCTGGCCGAGACGTTGCTGGAGCTGTTCGGCGCTCAAGATCAGCGCGTTGTCCGGCGACCCCGTGAAGGTGCCACGCTCAATCTGCGGCGCATCCAGACTCAGGGGCAAACCGGCCGCGTGCCAGGCCTTGAGTCCGCCATCCAGGATGAATACGCCGTCACGTTTGCCCAGCCAGGCCAGCAACCACCAGGCCCGCGCCGCGTAAGCACCCGGACCGTCGTCATACAAAACCACATCGCTGTCGGCGTTAATGCCCCAGGCTTGCAGACGTTCGATCAAGTCTTCAGGTTCAGGCAACGGATGACGCCCGGTCACACCCTTGATCACTGTCCCGCTCAAATCACGCTCAAGATCGGCGAAGCTCGACTCGGCAATATGCCCTTCGGCATAGCTGCGCTGACCGTAATCCGGGTCTTCGAGGGCAAAACGACAATCCAGAATCACCAGCCCCGGCAGCTCCTTTTTCAGGTCCAACGCTTGCGGGCTGATCAATTGCGCAATGGGCATAACGGGCTCCTGTGATTAGGCGATGTTTGATCCTACTGCACTTTTTATCCCACTTCCTCCAGCGCTTGGGCCAGCGGCACGTAAAACTCCTCGAACAGCGCATTCACTTCATCGCGAGACTGATCCGTGACAAAACCGGCCTCCAGCACCAGCACCTGATACACCCCACGTTTAATGGCCTGTTCGCTCAGGTGATTGGAATTTTCACGCGTGGTGCAGAGAAAACGCACCCAGGACGTCAGGATGATCCAGGCATTGAGCGTCAGGGATTCGATCTGAACCTTGTCCATTTGCAGGATGCCGGCCTCGACGAAGCCCGCGTAGATGTGCGTACCATGGATCAGACAGCGTTGGGAAAAGCGCCGATAACGGGCGGCCAGCTCCGGATCACTGTCGAGCAGGTGCTCCAGATCGCGGTGCAAAAACCGGTAGCGCCACATGGCGGCCAGCAACTCCTGAAGGTAGAAGCGCTTGTCTTCGACCGTGGCGGCACGCCCCTGGGGCGGGCGCAGGAAGCTGTCCACCAGGCTTTCGTACTCACTGAACAGCACGGCGATGATCGCCTGCTTGTTGGGGAAGTGGTAGTACAGATTGCCCGGGGAAATTTCCATATGGGCAGCAATGTGGTTGGTGCTGATGCTGCGCTCACCCTGCTGATTGAACAGCTCCAGGCTGTTCTGCACGATGCGCTCGCTGGTTTTGATCCGAGGGGCCATGGCTTGGGCTTTAATTCAAAGTGCGTTGACCGGCATCTTACGACCTAACTGCGAGTGGATAAAACAAAGCTGCGCCAGGATGTCATTTGACTTTCTAGAGCATGGACTCTAAAAAGTCACTCATTACAATAAATCCGGAGCCGACCATGACTGCTGACATCGCCTACTTGCAGAACCTGCAGCAGCCTCTGGAAGAGCTCCAGACCCTGTTCGACGCCCAACGCGCGGCGTATGCAGCCAACCCGATGCCACCCACCGGCCAGCGCCAGCAATGGCTAAAAGCCCTGCGCGATCTGTTGAGCAATGAGCGTCAGGCATTGATCGATGCCATCAGCCAGGATTTCAGCCATCGCAGCGCCGATGAAACCCTGCTCGCCGAACTGATGCCCAGCCTGCACGGCATTCACTACGCCAGTCAGCACCTCAAAGGCTGGATGAAGCCGTCGAAGCGCAAGGTCGGGATCGCCTTTCAACCCGCAGCGGCCAAAGTCGTTTATCAACCGTTGGGTGTGGTCGGGGTGATCGTGCCGTGGAACTACCCGCTGTATCTGGCCATCGGGCCATTGGTAGGCGCGTTGTCGGCAGGCAATCGGGTGATGCTCAAGCTCAGCGAATCGACTCCCGCCACCGGTTTGTTGCTCAAGGAGCTGCTGGGCCGAATTTTCCCGCAAGACCTGGTCTGCGTGGTGCTGGGCGAAGCCGATATCGGTGTGGCGTTCTCCAGATTGCGGTTCGATCACCTGCTGTTCACTGGCGCCACCAGCATCGGCAAACACGTGATGCGTGCGGCGGCCGAAAACCTGACCCCGGTGACCCTCGAACTCGGCGGCAAATCCCCGGCCATCGTGTCCCGCGACGTGCCGCTCAAGGACGCTGCCGAACGCATCGCCTTCGGCAAGACGCTCAACGCCGGACAGACCTGCGTGGCCCCGGACTATGTGCTGGTGCCGGAAGATCGCGTAGGCGCTTTCGTCGAAGCCTATCGTCAGGCAGTTCGCGGGTTTTATCCGACCTTGACCGACAACCCGGACTACACCGCGATCATCAATGACCGGCAATTGGCGCGCCTCAATGGCTACATCAGCGACGCCACCAGCAAGGGCGCGCTGCTAATTCCACTGTTCGACAAGGGCCAGGGGCGCCGCATGAGTCACAGCCTGCTGCTCAACGTCAGCAACGACATGATGGTGATGCAGGACGAAATCTTCGGCCCGCTGTTGCCGATTGTTCCCTACAAGGATCTGGATCAGGCCTTTGCCTACATCAATGAACGACCCCGCCCGCTGGCCCTGTATTACTTCGGCTACGACAAGCGTGAGCAACACCGCGTACTTCACGAAACCCATTCCGGTGGCGTGTGCCTGAACGACACCCTGCTGCACGTCGCTCAGGACGACATGCCATTCGGCGGGATCGGCGCGTCGGGCATGGGCCATTACCACGGCCACGAAGGTTTCCTGACCTTCAGCAAAGCCAAAGGCGTGCTGATCAAACAGCGGTTCAATGCGGCGAAATTGATCTACCCGCCGTACGGCAAATCCATTCAGAAGCTGATTCAGAAGCTGTTTATCCGCTAACGATCATCCCCTTCGGGTAATAACAATAATGAGCCCAAGCCTGTCCGATACACCCGCGCTGTCACGGCGCGGCTTGCTTAAATTCAGCCTGGGGGCCAGCGCTTTTCTCGCCACCGCCGGTTTGGGAGCGACTCTCAGCGGCTGCTCATCGAGCGTGCCGGCCAGCGGTTTCGCGATTCTGCGCAGCGGTGACTTGCTGTTTTTGCGGGCACTGATTCCGGTGATGCTCGACGGCGCTGTGGCCGTCCAAAAAACACCGGCGGCTGTCAGTGAAACCCTGCACTGCCTGGATAACGGCCTGAATCACCTGTCGCCGGAAATGCTCAAGCTGACCCGGCAGTTATTCGATGTGCTGGGAATGGCCGTGACTCGCGGGCCACTGACCGGGATCTGGGGCAGCTGGGAAAACGCCAGTGCCGACGAGATCCGGCACTTTCTCGATCGCTGGGAAAACAGCTCGTTAAGCCTGCTGCGCATGGGCCATAGCTCGCTGCTGCAACTGGTGATGATGGCGTGGTACAGCCGGGCGGAATCGTGGGCGCATTGCGGGTATCCCGGGCCGCCTACCGTTTGAGATCGGCCCGCCCACACCTCCAATAATAAAAAGAGAACCTGAAGATGCCCGTACCCGATCCGTTCCGCGAAGGCCTGGCCCGTGGCTGGAAAACCTATAACGGTTCACAACTGACCCAGGACCTGACCCTCGAAGTGGACGTGGCGATTATCGGCAGCGGCGCAGGCGGCGGCACCACCGCCGAAATCCTCAGCGCCGCGGGCTACAAGGTATTGCTGATCGAGGAAGGCCCGCTCAAGACCAGCAGCGACTTCAAGATGCTCGAAGACCAGGCCTACACCAGCCTCTATCAGGAGGGTATCGGCCGCATGAGCAAGGACGGCGCGATCACCATCCTTCAGGGCCGGGCGGTGGGCGGGACCACACTGATCAATTGGACCTCAAGCTTTCGCACGCCGGACCCGACCCTCGATCACTGGGCCAAGGAACACGACGTCAAAGGCCACGCGCCGGCCGAGATGGCGCCGTGGTTCGAGAAAATGGAGCAACGCCTGGGCGTCGCCCCCTGGATGATCCCGCCCAACGCCAACAACGACGTGATCCGCAAAGGCTGCGAAAAACTCGGCTACGCCTGGCATGTGATCCCGCGCAACGTGCGTGGCTGCTGGAACCTTGGCTACTGCGGCATGGGCTGCCCGACCAACGCCAAGCAATCGATGCTGGTCACGACCATCCCGGCGACCCTGGAAAAAGGTGGGGAGTTGCTCTATCTGGCTCGCGCCGAAAAGCTCTTGATCAGCGGCGACAAGGTCACGGGCTTGCATTGTGTAGCGATGGACGACCGCTGCGTCGCGCCTACCGGACACACGATCACGGTCAAGGCGCGGCATTACGTGCTGGCCGGTGGCGGGATCAACAGCCCGGCGCTGCTCATGCGCTCCGAGGCACCGGACCCGCACAAACGGCTGGGTAAACGGACTTTTCTACACTTGGTGAACATGTCTGCAGGGCTGTTCGACGAAGTGATCAACCCGTTTTATGGTGCGCCACAGTCGATCTATTCCGACCATTTCCAATGGCAGGACGGCACCACCGGAAAAATGTCTTACAAACTCGAAGTGCCGCCGCTGCACCCGGCACTGGCCACGACTTTGCTCGGCGGTTTCGGCAAGGAAAACGCCCAACACATGGAAAACCTGCCCCACACCCACGCAATGCTGGCGTTGCTGCGGGACGGTTTCCACCCGGACAGCCCCGGCGGTAGCGTCGAGTTGCGCGGTGACGGCACGCCGGTGCTCGACTATCAGGTTTCACCTTATGCGTGGGACGGGTTGCGTCGAGCGTTCCACAGCATGGCCGAGATCCAGTTCGCGGGCGGTGCCCACGCGGTGATGCCAATGCACGCCGACGCTCGCTACGTGAAAACCCTCACCGAAGCGCGCACGCTGATCGACGGCCTGAGCCTTGAGCTGTATCGCACACGTCTGGGCAGCGCCCATGTGATGGGCGGTTGTGCCATGGGTGAAGAGCCGAAAAACGCCGTGACCGACAGCCTCGGCAGGCATCATCAGTTAGGCAATCTGTCGATTCATGACGGCTCGCTGTTCCCCACCAGTATTGGCGCAAACCCGCAATTGTCGGTCTATGGGCTGACGGCGCAGCTGGCAACTTCTTTGGCCGAACGTTTGAAAAACCCATGAAAATGGAGAATATTCCAATGGCCTATAGTGCTTTCTTACCCAAAAGGCGACTTGGCCGACCGGGAAGGCTGCGATACCATCCGACTCCCCAACGGACTCCCGCCAGGACGACGCGATGAACCGAGTGTTGTACCCAGGTACCTTCGACCCTATTACCAAGGGCCATGGCGATCTGGTCGAACGCGCCTCGCGCCTGTTCGATCATGTGATCATCGCCGTCGCCGCCAGCCCGAAGAAAAACCCGTTGTTTCCCCTGGAACAGCGTGTGGCGCTGGCCCGCGAGGTCACTAAACATCTGCCCAACGTTGAAGTCGTCGGCTTCTCGACGTTGCTGGCGCATTTCGCCAAAGAGAAGAACGCCAACGTGTTCCTGCGTGGTTTGCGTGCGGTGTCGGACTTCGAATACGAATTCCAACTGGCCAACATGAACCGTCAGCTGGCACCGGATGTGGAAAGTCTGTTTCTTACCCCGTCCGAGCGTTATTCGTACATTTCCTCGACGCTGGTCCGTGAAATCGCAGCCCTGGGCGGCGATATCACCAAGTTCGTCCACCCTGTGGTGGCGGACGCCCTGAACGAGCGCTTCAAGAAGTAACAACCGCTCAAGCGGCGCCCGCGTGCACTGCGGGCGCCAATGCGGCACAATTGTGCGCATTGGTTTATTGCGCCCGGGCCTTCCGCCCTGGCTGGAGTTAGCATGTCCCTGATCATCACCGACGATTGCATCAACTGCGACGTCTGCGAACCCGAGTGCCCGAACGCCGCCATCTCCCAGGGCGAAGAGATCTACGTGATCGACCCGAACCTGTGCACCCAGTGCGTCGGCCACTACGACGAACCTCAGTGCCAGCAAGTGTGCCCGGTGGATTGCATTCCGCTGGACGAGGCGCATCCGGAGACTGAAGAGCAGTTGATGGAGAAGTACCGGAAGCTTACCGGCAAGGCTTGATTCGGTTGGCGCCCGTGAGGGCGCCTTCGCGGGCGAAGGTCACTCCCGCTGCTCAAACCCTTCTCCGATACACCCCAGGCACCGCACGAACGCTGCTTTCGCCGGGTCGACCACCAACGCCTGCCCCGCATCGCCGACGCCGCCCCCCAACGCGGTAAACGGCAGCGACACCACAAACGCCCCTGCACCGAGCACGGTCGCCACGACCAGCAAAGGTCGGGCAATCAGCAAATCGCCGAGCATGGCGTAGGCCGGGGGGTTCTGGATGGTGTAGCGCGGGTCACCGCTGGCCGTGTTTGCTGCCAGCGCTGGCGCACCGACGGTCAGCAGCAAAACGACGACAACGGTTCGAAACAGGTTCATGGCACGGTCCTTGGGTTAGGCAGTCAGAACACTGACTATAGACCCTGGGCGTTTCAGCTCTGACAACGCGGGCAAAAGACGCTGGCGCGCTGCCCGAGCTTCACTTCTCGCAACTCCGTGCCGCAGACCTTGCAGGGCGCACCGCCACGGCCGTACACGAACAGTTCCTGCTGGAAATAACCCGGCTGACCGTCACCGCCGATAAAGTCGCGCAATGTGGTACCGCCGCGCTCGATAGCGGCCGCCAGGATGCGTTTGATCTCGATCGCCAGTTTCAGATAACGCGCCCGAGAGATGCTTTTGGCCTCACGACGCGGGTCGATACCGGCGGCGAACAACGCTTCGGTGGCGTAGATATTGCCCACGCCGACCACCACCGCGTTGTCCATGATGAACGGTTTGACCGCCATGGATCGCCCGCGGGACTGCTGGAACAAGCGCTCGCCGTCAAACAGGTCGGTCAACGGCTCCGGCCCCAGGCGAATCAACAATTCATGGTTAAGTGGGTCAAGGCTCCAGAGCATCGCACCAAACCGTCGCGGGTCGGTGTAACGCAGGGCCAGGCCGGATTCCAGCTCGATGTCCACATGCTCATGCTTGGCCACCGGCGTGCCGATTTCCACCAGGCGCAGATTTCCCGACATCCCCAAATGGCTGATCAGCGTGCCGACTTCGGCATTGATCAGCAGGTACTTCGCGCGTCGTTCCACCAACACGATGCGCTGGCCAGACAGCCGCACATCCAGGTCTTCGGGAATGGGCCAGCGCAAGCGCCGCTCACGCACGATCACCCGGCTGACGCGCTGGCCTTCCAGGTGCGGCGCAATCCCGCGGCGGGTGGTTTCGACTTCAGGCAGTTCCGGCATGGTGCTCTCGAATCAGGCGGTGCAACGCTCAGCGATGAGCGCCAAGGTCACGAATCGTTTGTTTGAGGGTCTCGAAGTCATAGTCCGAGACACCGACATAATCGAGAACCAGCGGTGCAATGCTGTCCCACTCGTGGTCATCACGCTGGTTGCCCAGCACCCGGAAAGACGCACAAATGTGCTCGGCCATCTTCAGGATCGCCAGCAGGTTTTTCAGCTGGCTGTTGCGCGACGACTCATCGCTGAAGATCGCCAACGCATTGTGGTGATTGGCGATGGCGGCAGTCACATGCTCCGGCAGGCGCCAGGATTTGGCGGTGTAATAACCCACCACCGCGTGGTTGGTATTGAACACCCGATTCTCGGTGTCCACCACCCGACATTCGGCGCTGGCACTGGCGTAGGCCTCTTCCAGAACGGTCATGTAGTTGGGGAAGCGCTGGAGCATCAACGGCACGCCGCAGTCATGGAACAGGCCCAACGCGTACGCTTCATCGCCGGCCTGGACGCCAATGCGCTTGGCCAGGGTCAGGCAGGTCATCGCCACGTCCTGAGCGGTATCCCAGAAACGATTCAAGGTAACGATGGTGTCGTCATTCATCTGGCCTTTGATCGACTGCGCGTTGATCAGGTTGATGACCGAGCGGCTGCCCAGCAGATTCACCGCACGCTGAATCGAGGCGATCTTGTTGCTCAAGCCGTAATACGGCGAGTTGACGATTTTCAACAAGGCGCCAGAGAGGCCCGGGTCCTGGGAGATCAGCTTCGCGATCACCTCCAGATCCGGATCGGGCATGTACTGTTCCATCTGCAAATCCACCATGATCTGCGGCTGGGCCGGCACGCTGATGCCTTGCAGGGACTGTTGAATCTGTTCGGTAGTCAGCTCTGGGGACATAAGTACACACTCTGGGACAGGCGGCGATTCTAACCCTTATAAAGTTGGATCCGACACCCTGGCCAATCCATCGCCTGATGTTTCATCAAATGCCTGGGCCTGCCACACCGCATGTCCATCCGCCAAACCGTGGCCTTGCGCAACACGCTATACTCCCGCTCTTTTTTCCGGAGCGACGTCATGTCCCTGCCTAGCCTGCGCCTCAAAGCCAACGCCGACCGTCGCCTGCGGAACGGCCATTTGTGGGTCTACAGCAACGAAATCGATGTAGCCGCTACTCCTTTGCACGGTTTCAAGGCCGGCGACCAGGCGATCCTCGAAGCAGCCAGCGGCAAGCCGCTGGGCATCGTTGCCATGAGCCCGAACAACCTGATCTGCGCCCGCCTCTTGTCGCGCGACATCAAGTTGCCGCTGGACAAGTCGCTGCTGGTGCATCGCCTGAACGTCGCGCTGTCCCTGCGCGATCGCCTGTTCGACAAGCCGTTCTATCGGCTGGTCTACGGCGATTCCGACCTGCTGCCAGGTCTGGTAGTCGACCGTTTCGGCGACATCCTGGTGGTACAGATCGCTTCGGCCACCATGGAAGCCCATAAAGAAGACGTGATCGCCGCGCTGACCCAAGTGATCAAGCCTAGCGGCATTCTGTTCAAGAACGACTCCGCCGCCCGTGATGCCGAAGGCCTCAACCGCTACGTCGAAACCGTGTTCGGCCTGGTGCCGGAGTGGGTTGCGCTGGAAGAGAACGGCGTGAAATTCGAAGCACCGGTCATCCAGGGCCAGAAAACCGGGTGGTTCTACGACCACCGCATGAACCGCGCACGCCTGGCACCTTATGCCAAAGGCAAACGCGTGCTGGACCTGTACAGCTACATCGGTGGCTGGGGCGTGCAAGCGGCTGCGTTCGGCGCCAGTGAAGTGTTCTGCGTCGACGCATCGGCCTTCGCCCTCGACGGCGTCGAGCGCAACGCCGCGCTGAACGGTTTCGCCGACAAGATGACCTGCATTGAAGGTGACGTGTTCGAAGCCCTGAAAGAGCTGAAAGCCAGCGAAGAGCGCTTCGACGTGATCGTTGCCGATCCTCCGGCGTTCATCAAACGCAAGAAAGACATGAAAAACGGTGAAGGCGCCTACCGTCGCCTGAACGAGCAAGCCATGCGCCTGCTCAGCAAGGACGGCATCCTGGTCAGCGCTTCGTGCTCGATGCACCTGCCGGAAGACGATCTGCAGAACATCCTGCTGACCAGCGCCCGTCACCTGGACCGCAACATCCAGATGCTGGAGCGCGGCGGTCAGGGCCCGGATCACCCGGTTCACCCGGCCATCGCCGAAACCCGCTACATCAAGAGCATCACCTGCCGTCTGCTGCCAAACAGCTGATTTCGCCGGTTTGACGGGGAGCCAGTCGGCTCCCCGTTCTGTTTTCTGTTATTGAACTCTCCAACTTCCTACTCCAGCAGTCTTAATGACTTGCAGGACGTTTCGCTATGTCTTTTATTTTATCGGACAGAACTTACAAAATTCATCCAACCCTCAGATCGATCCGACAAAATTACTGGAACATTCCTACCCGATCTCCCCTTGATAAGAACTCATTACAAACTATGATTAAGTCGTCACAAAGGAGTGACACTCACTATCTATTACAAGGAGTTCAAAACATGAAAGCAATTACTCTGGAAACCAACAAAATCGCTAACCTGGCTTTTCTGGTTGCACCAAAAGTCCGCTAAGTAAATGAAACGCTGGGGAGTGCCGGCTACCCAGCGTTTTCTATGGCAAAGACCAGAGTGAATCGCCAACCATGCAGATAAACCCCTATATATTCATACTTCCTCGCTCGCCCGACCAAATAGTCTGGGATTACAAGAACCATAAACAGTTCGAATTGAACCTTGAATACTCAACCCGTCTCGCCCACCTAATCGACAACCCTGAAAAGTTTGATGACAACAACATAATAGACACGCAACTCCTGAGCGCGGGAATACTCACAACTTCAATACACGACACCCTTGAATGGGGTTGGGATGAACTGTCGAAGATATTTCATATCGGCACCAAGAACATTCCTTGTGACTATATCCCCCAAGATATTAATGAATGGTCGAGACACTATCTGGACCATTGCACCGAAGTACTGGCCACTCCTGCCCCGGAGGCCAGACTCACAGAACGCCCGACAAGCGAGCGGATTGCCCTGCCCCAACCTTCCGGTCTGCCGCAAAGCGCACTTGCAAAGACCTTGATCGACCGAAAGACCTGTCGCTCCTACACGGGTGAAGGGGTTTCTCTCGACGATGTGGGCACTCTTTTGTATTTGTCCCTTGGCTATCTGCGAGAGCGCGACAACGACATCGACGAAACCATCGCCGAAGGTCTCGGCGCCCGGCGCAGCAGTCCATCCGGTGGCGGGCTGAATGCCTGCGAAGGTTTTCTTCATGTTCAGAACGTCAGCGGCCTGAATCCCGGGCTCTACGCCTACCACCCCAATGAACATGCGTTGAGCTTCGTCAATCCGCTGCCCGACTCGCCCTTGGGCCAGTTGTTGTGTGGACAGCATTTCATCAACAACCTGCCAGTCGGCCTGTTCATCACCGCTCGCTTCGACAAACTGTGGTGGAAATATGAACACTCGCGGGCCTACCGAATGGCGTACGTCGAGGCAGGCCATATTTCCCAGACCTTTCAACTGGTGGCCACCGCACTTGGGTTAAGCACCTGGCTGACCGGTGCGTTGGCGGACGATCAGGTCGAAACGTTGCTGGGGATCGAGGACAGCGCCGAACAAGCGTTGTTTTTTGTGGGCTGCGGCCAGAGTGACGGGCAAGTGATGTGCAAGGAATTGAAAGCGCTGCTAAGCAGCCGAGACTCCCAACAATGACCGGGCCCCGCACAGACGAGCTGTCACTGCCCGACGCCTGGGCCCAGCGCTTCACCCTCGGTGACTGGAACACCCGAGCCTCGGTACGAACCAGCGAGCACACCTATCAATTGCCATCAGATCTGGAACGGCAACTGGAAACACGACACTGGTTCCCGCCGGCCTTCCTGCCCTATCTGAATCACCCGAAAATCAAAGCAGCCGGCAGTGCGATCACCCATCGATTATCAGCCAACCATCTGGTGTATTTCCTCGACTACACCACCCGGCTCGAACATCGGATCGTCAACCGCTCCGTGGAAACCATTGTCCACGATGAGCTCGGTGCATCTATCCCCCGACGGATGAAAGCGGCCGCCCTCCAGCTCTATACCGATGAGGGTTTTCACGCGCTGTTCTCCAATAGTCTCGCCGAGCAAATAGCCGACCTCTACGGCATGACCCAACGCCCGGTGATGCCGCACCGCATTACCCGACTGAACGCCCTGCTTGACCACGCACCTGACAGGCATAAGGCATTGGCCTGGTTTCTCGTTGGCTTCGTGTCCGAAACCATCATCGCCAGGGAACTGCTCGAGGTTTGCCGCAACGAGCTGGTGTCCAGCGTCCAGGAAATGCTCAGGGACCACCTCACCGACGAGGCCCGACACAGTCGTTACTTTTGCGAAGTGTTCCATTATCTGTGGCTGACCCTGAACAGCAGCCAACGCACGTTCGCCGCGAAGCTGCTGGTGGACATCCTCCTGATTTTCTTTGAGGTCGATGAGCGATGGCTGAAGGAAAGCCTGAACAGCGTGGGCTTCAGGGAGAATTGCATCGCAGAAATCCTCAGTGCCCTGACCGGCCCGCAAGCCTGCCTTCAGCGCGCCCGATCAGGTGCAGGCGCGACGCTACAGGCAATGGAAAAGGCAGGTTTTTTCGACCTGCCTTTTAACCAGCAGCTCTTCGCACAGGCAGGACTTGTCGATGAATGAAAGAAAATCTGCGGTCAGTGCCAAACACCGCCGCTCTGCGATCACCCTGTTAATGACCATGGTGATGCTTGGGGTCTTCCCACTGGATGTTCTGCTGCCATCGTTCCCGGCGCTGGCCGAACACTTTCGGACCACGCCGGCCGACATCGCTTTTTCCATCAGCCTGTTTGCCATCGGCATCGCCCTTTCCCAACTACTGGTCGGGCCGCTCTCGGATGTCATCGGGCGCAAAAGTCTGCTGCTGGCGGGAATGGCGGTCTCGATTGTCGGTGCGACGGGTTGCGTGCTGTCCACCGACTACGCCTGGTTCCTGATGTTCCGGGTGGTGCAGGCCATCGGCTGCGGTTGCTTCGTACTTTCACAGGCGCTGGTCCAGGACCTGTTCGACGGCAAGGAACGGGATCAGCTGCGGATTCTGATGGTCACCGCCAGCGGGATCTTCATTTCCGTCTCGCCACTGGCGGGCACCCTGTTGCAACAGGCACTCGACTGGCCCGCAAGCTTCATTGTGTTTATTGCCCTTGCCGCTGCCGTGTTCCTCAAGGCCTGCTTCTTTCTTGAAAACCGGCACACCGCCACAACCCCGCGCCGAAGCATTCTTCAGTCCTACCGGCGCGTCTGTCGCGATGCGGGTTTCCTCGGCTATTGGCTGATCGCTGCAATCGCCTTCACCTGCCACTTTTCCTTCATTGTCATCTCGCCCCTGATCTTCATGGAGCAGTTGCAGCTGTCGGCCTACGAGTTTTCCCTGACACTGCTGCTGTATGGCGTGGCCTACATCATCGGCGGCATTGTCGCTCGAGTCCTCGCTGGGCGGGTCGCGGCCAATACACAGATAGTCGTCGGCCTGGGCCTGATCTTCATTTCTGGACTGGTGATGCTCTTGCTCTCAAACCTGCTGGGGCTTTCAGCCCTGACCGTGCTGATCCCGATGATCATCTGCACCGCTGGCACGACCATCACCCGCCCTGTCGCCACCTCCAAAGCCATGGAAGTGTTCCCGGACAATGCGGGGACCTCGGCGTCGGCCGGGAACACGTTGGTCTTCATCTTCGGCGGGCTGATCAGCGCCCTGATCAATCTGAGTGGAGCTCATCTGCAAACGACTCTCGCACTGAGTTTCCTCGCCTTGAGCACCGTCGGCGTTTCCTTCAATGCACTGATCACACGTCGGCAGCTCGCGCTGAATAGCGGGTGATTCCTGCCGATCGTCATCCCACACGCCCCGTCAACGCTGGATCACCCTCTTCCAGCATTCCCTCCTGACGCCAGCCGTGTAGAATCGCGACATTCATCGCCAGTCATCCCCCGGCGGGTTTATGAGCTCAAGCTGAAGCGCGCGGCGATCCCGCAAAGTTATCGGCAACTTCCGGACACACGGCCATTTCTGAGTGTTCCAGACGTCAATAGAAGCTCACTTCCCTTTTGATACCTGATTAGCCGCCCGGAGTGCTTCATGCCTGATTACCGCTCGAAAACATCCACCCATGGCCGCAACATGGCCGGCGCCCGCGCACTGTGGCGCGCAACGGGGATGAAAGATGACGACTTCAAAAAGCCGATCATCGCCATTTCCAACTCCTTCACCCAGTTCGTACCGGGCCACGTCCACCTCAAGGACCTGGGCCAACTGGTCGCCCGCGAAATCGAACGCGCCGGCGGTGTCGCCAAAGAATTCAACACCATTGCCGTGGATGACGGCATCGCCATGGGCCACGACGGCATGCTGTATTCGCTGCCGAGCCGCGAGATCATCGCCGACTCCGTCGAATACATGGTCAACGCCCACTGCGCCGACGCCATCGTCTGCATCTCCAACTGCGACAAGATCACCCCAGGCATGCTGATGGCTGCCCTGCGCCTGAACATCCCGGTGATCTTCGTTTCCGGCGGCCCGATGGAAGCCGGCAAGACCAAACTGGCCAGCCACGGTCTCGACCTCGTCGACGCCATGGTGATCGCCGCCGACTCCAGCGCTTCTGACGAGAAAGTCGCTGAGTACGAGCGCAGTGCCTGTCCGACCTGCGGTTCGTGCTCCGGCATGTTCACCGCCAACTCGATGAACTGCCTGGTTGAAGCACTGGGCCTGGCATTGCCGGGCAACGGTTCGACCCTCGCCACCCACAGCGACCGCGAACAGCTGTTCCTGCAGGCCGGCCGCACCATCGTCGAGCTGTGCAAGCGTTACTACAACGACAACGATGAGTCGGTCTTGCCGCGCAACATCGCCAACTTCAAGGCGTTCGAAAACGCCATGACCCTGGACATCGCCATGGGCGGTTCCACCAACACCATCCTGCACTTGCTGGCCGCGGCCCAGGAAGCCGAGATCGATTTCGACCTGCGCGACATCGACCGTCTCTCCCGTCACGTGCCGCAACTGTGCAAAGTTGCGCCGAACATCCAGAAGTACCACATGGAAGACGTGCACCGTGCCGGCGGGATCTTCAGCATCCTCGGCTCGCTGGCCCGTGGCGGCCTGCTGCACACCGACCTGCCGACCGTGCACAGCAAAACCCTGGCCGAAGGCATCGCCAAGTGGGACATCACCCAGACCGACGACGAAGCGGTGCATCACTTCTTCAAGGCCGGCCCTGCGGGCATCCCGACGCAAACCGCGTTCAGCCAGTCGACCCGTTGGGAAACCCTGGACGACGACCGTGAAAACGGCTGCATCCGTAGCGTCGAACACGCCTACTCGAAAGAAGGCGGCCTGGCCGTTCTGTACGGCAACATCGCGCTGGACGGCTGCGTGGTGAAAACCGCCGGCGTCGACGAGTCGATTCACGTGTTCGAAGGCAACGCGAAGATCTTCGAAAGCCAGGACAGCGCCGTACGCGGCATCCTCGCTGACGAAGTGAAAGCCGGCGACATCGTGATCATTCGTTACGAAGGCCCGAAAGGCGGCCCGGGCATGCAGGAAATGCTGTACCCGACGTCCTACCTGAAATCCAAAGGCCTGGGCAAAGCTTGCGCCCTGCTCACCGATGGTCGCTTCTCCGGCGGCACCTCGGGCCTGTCCATCGGCCACGCTTCGCCAGAAGCTGCTGCGGGTGGCGCGATTGGTCTGGTGCAGGATGGCGACAAAGTGCTGATCGACATTCCGAACCGCTCGATCAACCTGTTGATCAGCGACGAAGAAATGGCCGGCCGTCGTGCCGAGCAGGATCAGAAAGGCTGGAAGCCTGTGGAAAAACGTCCACGCAAGGTGACCACCGCTCTGAAGGCCTATGCCCTGTTGGCGACCAGCGCCGACAAGGGTGCGGTGCGTAACAAGGCGATGCTCGACGGGCTGTGATGCTTAACCGTTGAACAAAAAAATGCCCCGCCAAGTGCGGGGCATTTTTTTGACCAAAATCCTCCAAACACTGGAGATCAACTGTAGGAGCGAGCCTGCTCGCGATAGCGGACTACCAGGCAAAATCTAGGGTGACAGGCACTCCGCTATCGCGAGCAGGCTCACTCCTACACTGGATTTTCGGTGCTTACTGGATTTCTGCCGGCGTCACCACCACCCAGTTCTTGTCAGCCGTAACCTGCAACCCTTCCTTGGCCTGAGCGGCGGCGTGCTTGGCCATCATGCCGTTAATCTGGGTCATGTATTTGTCTTTGCGGTTGACCCACAAGTGGATGCCGCCCTTGGCCACGTCGACGCTGTGGAACAGCATGTAACCGTCGCTGCTTGGGGTGTCGCCGCCGACCAGCACCGGTTTTTTCCACTCATCGATGTAGGTCAGAATTGCCGCTTGCTTACCCGCCATCCAGGTCGCCGGGGTCCACAGGTACGGGGTCAGTTCGAGGCCGAGGTTAGCGTTCTCGTCATACTTGCCCGCGGTGATCTGCTTGCGCGCCGTGGTCAGCTCGCCGGTCTTCGGGTCCTTGAGCAACAAGCTCACCCCGATCACGTTCTGCGGTTTGACGTTGTAGCCGTACTTCGGATCGGCAGCGACCATGCGCACCAGTTCTTCGGAGGCAGCGGTCATCACGTAGACCTCGATACCGTTCTCCATCAGCTTGTTGTAGAGCTCTTTCTGGCCAGTGAAGATTTTCGGCGGATTGACGTCGAGGTTCTTGACCACGTCGCCTTCGTAATACGTCGCCGGCACCGGTTTACCGGACGCCATCAACTCATCGACGTAGCCTTTGAGTTCCTGGAGGGTGAAGCCGGAGAACACTTGGGCGACCCATGGATAGCAGACCATGTCGTCGACTTCGCAGAGGCGATAGTAGTAGCTGAACAGGCTTTCCTTGTGGTCGGCAGTGTCTTTGAACGGCATCAGTTTCAGGGAGGGGTCGAGTTTCTCGCGGGTGATCAGGCCCTTGTTTTCCATGAACGGCAGCAACGACTCTTCGAGGTCGTAGCGGTAACTGGTGTTGTCCATGTCGAACACCGCGTAGTTACCTTTGTTGGCGTTGGCGGCAATCATTGCGTCCAGCGCCTTGGCCTGATCGGCTGGCCAATGCTTCAAATCCGTGGCGAATACCTGGCCGGCAAGGCCTAGGCAGAGTGCTGCGGCCAGAAATTTCGGTGCGAGCTTCATCAACATTTCTCCCTGAGTCAAAGATATCGACGCTAACAAATTAGTGTGACAGTCCTCGTCTGCCTGCGACCGCCCGCGTCCCTTTCGCGTCAGCTGCATCTCCAACAACGACACCCTCTTATTCCAAAAACGACAGTTAACAGACCTTTTTGATATTAAATCATTAGTTTTCAAGCTGTTAGGCTTGCCGGTTCGCAGCTGCCCCGGAAGGTGGCTGGCACAAGTCTCTCTCGGAGTTCACATGAATCTGCCGCTGATCCTCAATCTGCTGGTGTTCCTCGCCCTGCTCTTCGGCTTGGCGCAAACCCGAAACACGACGTGGAGCTTAGCTAAAAAAGTCCTGCTCGCATTGGTGCTGGGCGTGGTGTTCGGTGTGGCTTTGCATACCGTTTACGGTGCCGGCAACCCGGTACTGAAAGCCTCGATCGGCTGGTTCGATCTGGTGGGCAACGGTTACGTGCAGTTGCTGCAAATGATCGTGATCCCGCTGGTGTTTGCCTCGATCCTCAGCGCCGTGGCCCGTCTGCACAACGCCTCGTCGCTGGGCAAGATCAGCTTCCTGACCATCGGCACGCTGTTGTTCACCACAGCCATCGCGGCACTGATCGGTATCGGTTTGACCAACCTGTTTGGTCTGACCGCCGAAGGCCTGGTGGCCGGCACTCAGGAAATGGCCCGTCTGCAAACCATCCAGACCGATTACGCGGGCAAGGTCGCCGACCTGAATGTGCCGCAGCTGTTGCTGTCGTTCATTCCGCAAAACCCGTTCGCCGACCTCGCTCGCGCGAAGCCGACCTCGATCATCAGCGTAGTGATTTTTGCTGCATTCCTTGGGGTCGCGGCGCTGCAACTGCTGAAAGATGACGTCGAGAAAGGTCAGAAAGTGATCAACGCCATCGACACCCTGCAAGCCTGGGTGATGCGTCTGGTGCGTCTGGTGATGAAGCTGACCCCGTACGGCGTATTGGCGCTGATGACCAAAGTGGTCGCCGGCTCCAATCTGCAGGACATCATCAAGCTCGGCAGCTTCGTGGTGGTTTCCTACATCGGGCTGGGCCTGATGTTCGTGGTCCATGGCTTGCTGGTGTCGGCCGCCGGGATCAACCCGCTGCGCTTTTTCCGCAAGATCTGGCCGGTGCTGACGTTTGCCTTCACCAGCCGCTCCAGTGCTGCGACTATCCCGCTGAGTATCGAAGCGCAGACCAGCCGTTTGGGTATTCCACAATCCATCGCCAGTTTCGCCGCGTCGTTCGGCGCGACCATTGGCCAGAACGGTTGTGCCGGTCTGTACCCGGCGATGCTGGCGGTGATGGTTGCGCCGACCGTGGGCATCAACCCGCTGGACCCGCTGTGGATCGCGACGCTGGTGGCGATTGTGACGCTGAGTTCGGCCGGTGTGGCTGGCGTGGGCGGTGGCGCGACGTTTGCCGCGTTGATCGTGTTGCCGGCGATGGGCTTGCCGGTGTCACTGGTGGCGTTGCTGATTTCGGTTGAGCCGCTGATCGACATGGGTCGTACGGCGTTGAACGTGAGTGGTTCGATTACCGCCGGTGCGATCACCAGCCAGATCATGCAGCAGACGGATAAAGAGTTGCTGGATGCGGATGAGCATGCGGAGTTGGCTCAGGCTTAACCCTAGAACAACCTTGTGGCGAGGGAGCTTGCTCCCGCTGGGTCGCGAAGCGGCCCCAATAAGGCTAACGCGGTCTTTCGGGAAGAACGCAGCGCCGGGTTTCAGGGCTGCTGCGCAGCCCAGCGGGAGCAAGCTCCCTCGCCACAGTTTTTAAGCCTTCTCCCAAACCTCGAAGTTGTACGCTGGCTTGTCGCCTTCCGCCGGATTCGGCACGTTCGATACCAGCTTCCACTGGTTCAAATCAAACTCCGGAAACCACGCATCCCCTTCCGGGCTCAGCGCTACACGCGTCAAATACAGCCGATCAGCCTGCGCCAACCCTTGCGCATACAACTGCGCGCCGCCAATCAGCATCAGCTCATCGACGCCCTGTTCTTTCGCCCATGCTTCGGCCCGAACAACGGCGGCCTCCAGCGACGGATAAACCTCCGCGCCCTCCAACACCAGATCCGTCTGGCGGCTGACCACGATGTTCAACCGGCCCGGCAACGGACGACCGAGGGAATCCCAGGTCTTGCGACCCATGATGATCGGCTTGCCGAGGGTGGTGGCCTTGAAGTATTTGAAGTCCCCCGGCAAGTGCCAGGGCATGCTGTTGTCGACGCCGATCACACGGTTTTCACCGAGGGCTGCAATCAGGCTGAGGGGGAGTGATTTAGTCATGCCGCGAGGATACCAGAGCCATCCGTAACCCGATAAGCGCCACAGCGGTTATGCTCACAGCTCAATTGAGCGACGGGATGGCGCGTGACTGAACTGAAAAACCTCTGGTTGACGGAAACCATTCGCCTGCGTGAAGAGCACGCAGGCCCCCTGGATGATCTGGAAGCCAACCGACTGGCCCGCAGCGCCGGTGGTGACCTGCCGACACGGATTCAACGCCGCGCGTTGTGGCTCGCCGAGCGCGACGGACTGACCGACGCCCTCCAGCATTGGCTTCTAGGCGCGCGTCTGGCGCTGATCGTGATGGCGGTGCTGGCCGTTGTCAGCGGCGCCGGCCTGGCGTTTGCCGCAATGGGCGACGGACAGACGCCGGTCAATGTGTTCTGGGCCTTGGGCAGCCTACTCGGACTGAACCTGATTCTATTGCTGAGCTGGGCGTTGGGCCTGGTCTTCGCTGGCGATCACGGCGCCACCCTTGGTCGCTTATGGTTATGGCTCAGCGAAAAACTCGCCCGCGATGCCAAAGCCGCGCAACTGGCCCCGGCCCTGCTGCTCTTGCTGCAACGACACAAACTCAATCGCTGGGCGGTCGGCGTACTGGTCAAC
The DNA here is from genome assembly GCF_050435365.1 of Pseudomonas sp. BT76 TE3572. Lineage (NCBI taxonomy): Bacteria > Pseudomonadati > Pseudomonadota > Gammaproteobacteria > Pseudomonadales > Pseudomonadaceae > Pseudomonas > Pseudomonas sp. BT76 TE3572. Next base: position 4,895,752 of record NZ_JBNDKE010000001.1, on the reverse strand, counting down.
GGTTTGTGGTTGCTGGCGATGCTCAGCGCGCTGGTGATGCTGTTGATGCTGATGGCGACCCGGCGTTACGGCTTCGTCTGGGAAACCACGCTCCTGGGTGGCGACACTTTCGTCGCCATGACCCAGGCCCTCGGCGCCCTGCCGGCCCTGCTGGGTTTCAACGTTCCGACCGTGGAAATGATCCGCGCCAGCGGCGATGCCGCGCTGAACATCGAAAGCGCCCGTCAGGCCTGGGCAACATGGCTGGTCGGCGTGCTGGTGGTCTACGGTGTGTTGCCGCGACTGTTGCTGGCGCTGTTCTGCCTGTGGCGCTGGAAAACCGGGCAAGCGGCATTGCGTCTGGATTTGAACCTGCCCGGTTACGCCCAACTGCGTGAACGGCTGATGCCCACCAGTGAACGCCTTGGCATCAGCGACGCGGCGCCAGAGCAACTGCACCGAATCGAAAACGGTGTCAGCGATCTGCCAAGTGATGGCGCGCTGTTGGTGGCCATCGAGCTGGACGATCAACGCCCCTGGCCGCCGCCACTGCCGAAAACCGTGGGCAACGCCGGCATCCTCGACAGTCGCGAATCGCGGCACAAACTCCTCGAACAGCTGAGCCGCTTTCCCCCGGCCCGTCTGGCCATCGCTTGCGATCCGCGACGTTCGCCGGACCGCGGCAGTCTGGCACTGATCGCCGAACTGGCGCGCAACGCCAGCGCCACCCGCGTCTGGTTGCTGCAAGCTCCACCGGGCGAAGCGCTGGATGCCGAAAGGCTGGGTGACTGGCACGTGGCGCTGCAACAGCTGGACCTGCCGTTCGCCGATTGCGCGCCGTTGAACTGGCTGGAGAGCGGTCATGACTAACCCCTGGAAAGCGCCCTTGAAGCTCGCGGTAGTCGGCCACACCAACGTCGGCAAAACCTCATTACTGCGAACGCTGACCCGGGATGTCGGCTTTGGTGAAGTCTCTCATCGCCCCAGCACCACTCGACACGTCGAGGGCGCGCGGTTGTCGGTAGACGGCGAGCCGTTGCTCGATCTCTTCGACACGCCGGGCCTGGAAGACGCCATCGCCCTGCTCGACTACCTCGAACGTCTGGAACGACCGGGTGAACGCCTCGACGGCCCGGCACGGTTAGCGCGATTTCTTGACGGCAGCGAAGCGCGACAACGGTTTGAACAGGAAGCCAAGGTGCTGCGGCAACTGCTGACCTGCGACGCCGGTCTCTACGTGATCGACGCCCGGGAACCGGTGCTGGCCAAATACCGTGACGAACTGGAAGTGTTGGCCAGCTGCGGAAAACCGCTGCTGCCGGTGCTGAACTTTGTCAGCAGCGCCAACCACCGCGAGCCGGATTGGCGCGAAGCGTTGGCACGTCTGGGCTTGCACGCCTTGGTGCGTTTCGACAGCGTCGCACCACCGGAGGACGGCGAACGTCGACTGTATGAAAGCCTCGCGCTGCTGCTGGAAAACGCCCGCCCGCAACTGGAACGCTTGATCGCCGATCAGCAAGCCCAACGCCAGGCCCGGCAACAGAGTGCGGCACGGCTGATTGCTGAATTATTGATCGACTGCGCCGCGTGCCGACGCAGCGTGGTCAGCGAAGCCGAGCAAGAACAGCAGGCCATCAGCGAGTTGCGCAAAGCGGTTCGACAACGGGAACAACGCTGCGTCGAAGCGTTGCTCAAGCTGTACGCCTTTCGTCCACAGGATGCGGCGGCCAGTGATCTGCCACTGCTCGATGGCCGCTGGGGTGACGACCTGTTCAACCCGGAAACACTGAAGCAACTGGGCGTTCGGGTCGGTGGTGGCATCGCGGCCGGCGCGGCAGCCGGGGCCGGGGTCGATCTGCTGGTGGGCGGGCTGACCCTTGGCGCAGCGGCTTTGGCCGGGGCGATTGCCGGTGGCGCGCTGCAAACGGCCCGCAGTTATGGCAGCCGCCTGCTGGGCAAGATCAAAGGCCAGCGAGAGCTGACCGTCGATGACGGCGTGCTCCGGCTCTTGGCGTTGCGTCAGCGGCAACTGCTGCACGCGCTCAATGCGCGTGGGCATGCAGCGATGGACAGCATTCAAGTGGCCACGCCCCAGGACAAAACCTGGCGCGAAGGCAAACTGCCCGAAGCACTGAACAAGGCTCGGGCGCATCCGCAGTGGTCGTCGCTTAATCCGCATCCGAAGTTGAGCCAGGCGGAAAGGCAAGAGCAAGTTGAGGTGTTGGCCGGCAAGGTGGGGGAGCTTTAATCCGGCAGCATACTGCGCTGACTTGTAGCAGCTGCCGAGCCTGCGAGGCTGCGTTCGGCTGCGCAGCAGTCGTAAAATCAGCCAACTCATTCGGTCAGGCAAACCGCATACACAGGATTTGCGAGGACTTCGGTCGAACGCGCCCCCGGCTCGAACGCAGCCTCGCAGGCTCGGCAGCTGCTATGTATGGACTCGCCCCCACTGTCTACCCGCTTCTGAAAAACCGTCGCCCCGTTGCATCTATGTATCAGGCCTATTCGTGGAAGCCGTCTTCGGCCTCTGGCCAAAATTGGAAAAGCTCGTGGTATGCCGATTACAGTCAGGCCTCGAAGGCCAGTAGCAGCTTAGGCATCAATCCACGCCGGTCTTACCTGGGGTCAATTTTTTTTCAGCAAAGGGTCGGACAGTTAGTACCTCGGTGGCAGAACTCTGTCGCTCAGTGGCTCATCGTCGCTTGCTGGCCATCACCCGCGTGGCGACGATAAGTCTGGTCATTCTGTAAAAGCACCCAGACGATTCGCAGGTTGCGGTTGGCTAGCCTGATCGCCGCCTCCTTACGGCCCAGCCGGCTCATCCAGCGCAACAAGCGACGGTCATCGGGTTGCTGGGAATCAGGTCGTAGTTGTTGCAGCACCGCATGGGCTCCCTGGATCATCAGGCTGCGTAAATAAACATCACCTCGCTTGGTCATGTCCCCCAGCCGGACCGTGTTCCCGCTGCTGTGCTGGTCAGGCACCATGCCAAAGTACGCGGCAAACTTGCGGGCATTGGGAAATCGTTCAGGCTTGGTTTCCTTGGCCACCAGTGCAGTGGCAGTGACTGGGCCGATGCCGCGCACCGTCATCAGTCGCTTCGCCGTCATGTCGGCGTTGGCGGCCACTTCCAGGCGTCCCGTCAGCACGCTGATGCGCTCGCCCAAATGGCGCCACTCGGCCAACAGTTCGTCGATCAGTTCACGCAGCAGCCCCGGCACCGGCTGGGTAGCATCTTCCAGTACCCGCGGAATTTTCTGGCTGATTGCAACATCGCCCTGCGCCAGGGCCACGCCGTGTTCGAGCAGCAGGCCGCGCATCTGATTACTGACTGCCGTGCGTCGACGCACATAGCCCTGACGGGTGCGATGCAACGCCTGCATTGCCAGCGCTGCAACGCTTTTGACCGGTACTGCGCAGATTTTTTCATCGCGATCAGCCCGCAGAATCGCCAGCGCATCGTTACGATCATTTTTAGGTCCGCTGCGATGTGTAGCCACCAAACCGGCTGGAAGAATCCGCACCGGATTGCCTTGGTCTTGCAGCTGCCGGGCCCAGGCTTGAGCACCCGGACCGGTCTCCATCAAAACCACGACATGAGGTGGCAACTGTTGGAGAAACTCATAAAACGCCTCACGCGACTTGATCCGCTGCTCGTAGCGCACTTGGCCGAGGACATCTTCACCGGCGACCTGAAAGACCTGCTTGGCCAGATCGACCGCCAAGGTTGTGCAGACCGACAAATCGGAAGAAGACAGGGATTGATCAATCGAACTATGATTTTTCATGGACTCGCCCTCGCTGTCGTTGGCTGCTTAGACTGCCACCGTGGCGCATTGACGCCTCGGCTTGGGCGAGTCCATCCAATTACAGGTCCCGGTCGATCTTCAAAAAGCTCTGCGTCAACGACCGGACACGATTGCGATCCGTGCGATTCGCCCGCCCGTCGTTGTCCACATCCGAACTCAATATCAGCTCGAAAACCCCATCGTTATCAAGATCGCGAGCCGCTGCCTTGTAGGCAATCATCGGCCCTTCATGAAAATGCAGGCCTACCGTTTCAGGCGTGCCGTCAGTGGATGGATTCTGCGAGAAGATTCGCAAGTGACGGTCCTCACCCTCCCCGCTGTTGTACCAGGCGCATTTCAAATACGTTTTGCTGAAAGACTTGAGCCGCTGTCGATCCGCCTCCGTCGCCTTGCGCTGCAACTGATCATCTTCATAGAACTCAAAATGAACGGTATCTGCCACACCCTGACCGCTTCGATCCTGTGCAATCACTTTCAAATAACGCATCCGTGCGCTTCCTTGGGAAAAGCCCAGACTGGCCCAATACCGCAAGGCAATCCATCCACCGTTTCCCTATTGCCTGTGAGACAACTCAACGCGCCTCGCCGGACAAGACCTTCGCGGCCTTGCGCTTCAACACCTCAAGATCAATCAGCGGCACCGCCATTTCCTTGGCCTGCTCATCCCACTGCCGCATTCGCAAACTCACCGCACACAATGGGTCCTGTTCGAAAGCTTCAGCCTCTTCAGTGGTCATCACTCCGCCCTGGTATTCCAGAGTGCGGCGACTGGCTTCACTCAAGCGTTCGTAGTACCCAGGCTCTTTGAGTGTCAGATAACGCTTGGCCTGAACGTGGTATTCCACAAGCCGCGCCATGCGCTCGCTGAAACCTGCGCGGCGTAAATAATCCGCGCCCAACCGCTCGTGACTGACCACGCCGAAACCGCCCATGTTCTCGGCGCTCTCGGCGCAGATATGCCCGATGTCGTGGAAGAACGCGGCCAGCACCACTTCGTCATCGAAGCCCTCGGCCATGGCCAGTTCCGCCGCCTGTGACATGTGCTCGATCTGCGACACCGGTTCGCCGATGTAATCGCTGTCGCCAAAGCGCTCGTACAGACCGAACACCTCGGCGATCACTTGCTCATTGCGGCCCATCAACGCTCTCCCAACAACGTCGCTACGTTACGTTCAGCCATCGCCGGCCCGACGCTCATGCCGACACCCGTGTGCATCAGTGCCACGCTCACGCCCGGCATCGGACGCAGAAACGAGAACGGCCGCGGTCCCCGTGAACCATAGACACCCTGCCAGCGTTCGACCACTTGCACCTTGCAACCCAACGTCTGCTCGGCCAGCTCAATCATCCAGTTGTCCACTTGCTCGGCATTGAACGGCGACGGGTCGCTGCCGTAATGGTGGGAGTCGCCGATGATCAACTCACCATAAGGCGTCGGACTGATCAGCAGGTGAATGCCGTTTTCATGCAGGTGCGGTTCCTCTCGCAGGATTTGCGCCTGCACCGCCGCCGCTTCCGGCAGATCGGCGAAGGCGCCGTAGTGCACGCAACTCAAACCGGTGAGCAACGCGTGTTGCAGGTTGAGGTTGATTTGCGGTCGAGCGCGGAGCATTTGCAGGCGGCAGATTTGCGGGTTGAGCTCGGCGATTGGCTCGGCCAGCAACGTCTGATAATCGTGGCCGGAACAAACGATGATCTGCTCGGCGCTGAAGGATCCGGCGGTGCTGTGCAAGCGGCCGGGCTCGATGTCGCGCACCAGGGTGGAGAAGTGAAACTCGACGCCGAGTTCGCGGTGCAGGTAGTCGATCAGCGCTGGAATCGCTTCACGGGAATACAGTTGCTGATCGTCCATCCCGTGTAACGCCGCGCGATGATGGCTGAACTGACCGCCGTACAAATCGTGCAATGCAGCGCCGCGCAACAGGTCTACGCGGTAACCGTGCTCCACGGCGCGACCGGCGCAGAAGGCTTCCAGTAGATGTTCTTCGGCTTCGGTGCGGGCAAACAGGTACGAGCCGTTGCGCTTGAGTTGCAGGCCGGCGAGTTGCGCCCATTGGCCCCATATTTCGCGGCTTGCCTTGGCCAGTTCGAGCATCGGGCCCGGTGGTTGGCCGGTGACCAGTGCCTGGCCGAAATTGCGTACCGAGGCGCCTAAGGGCGTTTCGCTGCGTTCGAAAACGGTGACTTTCAGACCGCGCTTGGCGGCGGCGTAGGCGTGGGACAGACCGAGGATGCCGGCGCCGACGATCAGCATGTCGTTGTGTTGTGTCATGGGGTTTTGTCCTGAGCTCTGTGGCGAGGGGATTTATCCCCTCACCAAAGGTTGTGCATTGTTTACTTGGCAACCACTTTCTCGGACTTGCCGTCATAGCGCTTGCGCCACTCGGTCAGGATTTCGTCGCGATTCTTCGAGGCCCAGGCGAAGTCGTTCTTGATCAAACGCTGCTCATAATCCGCCGGCAACTCGGTCTGCGGCTTGGCAATACCTGGCTGCGCGAGCACCGCAAAGTTCTCTTTATAAAGCTCCATCGCTGCCGGGCTTGCCGAGAAGTCGGCCAGTTTCTTCGCCGCGTCTTCATGCGGTGTGCCCTTGATCACGGCGGTGGCTTCGATCTCCCAGCCCAGGCCTTCTTTCGGCAGGATGATGTCCAGCGGCGCGCCTTGGCGCTTCAACTGAACGGCCGGGTATTCAAAGGAAATACCGATCGGGAATTCACCCGCCGCCGCCAGTTTGCAAGGCTTGGAACCGGAGTGAACGTACTGGCCGATGTTCTGGTGCAGACCGTCCATGTACGCCCAGCCCTGCTTCTCGCCGAAGGTTTGCAGCCAGGCGCTGACGTCGAGGAAACCGGTGCCGGACGAGGCCGGGTTGGGCATGACGATCTTGCCTTTGTACTCAGGCTTGGTCAGGTCCTGCCAGCTCACGGGTTTGCTCAAACCCTGCTTTTCGGCTTCGACAGTGTTGAAGCAAATGGTCGCCGCCCACACGTCCATGCCGACCCAGGCCGGTGGGTTGGCAGCGTCGCGGTAGTTGCCGCCGATCTTGCCCAGGTCCTTCGGCGCGTAGCTTTGCAGCATGCCTTGCTGATCGAGGATCGCCAGGCTCGAAGCGGCCAGGCCCCACACCGCATCAGCCTGCGGGCGGGCTTTTTCGGCCAGCAGCTTGGCGGTGATGATGCCGGTGGAGTCGCGCACCCACTTGATCTCGACGTCCGGATTGGCCTTTTCGAAGGCCTCTTTATAGGTCTTCAGTTGTTCGGCTTCGAGGGCGGTATACACCGTCAACTCGGTTTTCGCCGCGAAGGCGTTCAGGCTGAAAGCGGTGAGGACAGCAGCGGCCAGGGCCAGGGGCTTGAACATGATCTTTTCCTGTTTGAGTTGAGGGTGTGAGTCAGTTGCCGGGCGCGGTCTGCCGCCAGGCCTGGGAGCGGCGCAGCAAACCGCGCGAAGCCCAGGCCAGCAGCAGGGACACGCCCGCCGAGGTGAACAGAATCAAAGTCGACATCGCCGCCGCGCCGCCGACATTGCCGGCGTCATCCATATTCAGCACCGCCACCGCCGCGAGGATGGTGTCGGGGCTGTAGAGGAAGATCGCCGCCGAGACCGTGGTCATGGCCGAGACGAACAGGTAGCGCACGATGTCCAGCAGCGCCGGCAGGCAGATCGGCACGGTGACGCGCAGGTAATGCCGATAGAGCGGCGCCTTGAGCGAGAGCGCGGCGGCTTCGAACTCGGCGTCGAGTTGGCGCAGCGCCGTGGTCGCGGTCATTTGCGCGGTGGTCAAATAGTGAGCAATGGTGCAGACCACCAGCAGGGTCATGGTCCCGTAGAGCACATGCAACGGGTTGCCGGTGAGGTTGAAGAAGAAGACATAACCCAGGCCCAGCACCAGACCCGGCACCGCCATCGGTACGAAACTGAGCATGCGCAGGATCAGATTCAGTCCGCGCTGGCCCTTGGTTTTTTCCATCAGGTAGGCGCCGGTGAAGATCAGCACGCTGCCGATCAATGCCGTACACAGCGCCATCTTCACGCTGTTGCCATAGGCCAGCCAGCCACCGCCCGCGGTGTCGTTGAACTGGTAATGATTGAGCGACAGCGACAGGTTGTACGGCCAGAACTTCACCAGCGACGAGTACACCGCCATGCCGAACACCAGCAGCAACACCGCGCAGATCAGTAGCACGATCGCTAGGTAGCAGCCGTCCCGCAGTTTCGACGGCGCCGGTTGAAAGACCTGCGCCCGACCGCTCATGGAATCGCCGTGTCGCCGACGCAGCCAGGCGTCGACACCGAAGCTGAACAGCGCCGGCAACAGCAGGACCATGCCGATCAACGCGCCGCGACCGAACTGTTGTTGGCCGACCACGGCTTTATAGGCTTCCAGCGCCAGCACCTGATAATCGCCACCGACCACCACGGGCACGCCGAAGTCGGTGATGGTCAGGGTGAACACCAGACAGAACGCCGCGAACACAGCCTGACGGGTTGCCGGCCAAGTGATGCTGCGAAAGGCTTTCGCCGGACTGGCGCCCATGCTCGACGCAGCATCGAACAATCGCGCATCCGCCAGGGACAGCGCCGACAGCAGAATCATCAGCGCGTGTGGGAAGGTGTAGATGACCTCGCCCAGAACAATGCCCCAGAAGCCGTAGATGTTGTCCGAGAGCAAACCGCGCAGCATGCCTTGGTTGCCGAACAGATAGACCAGCGCAATGCCTGGCAACATCGACGGCGCCATCAGCGGCAACAACGACATGCCGCGCCAGATGCCTTTGCCCGGTATCAACGTGCGTTGCAGGGCGTAAGCAAACAGGTACGCCAGCGGTACGACAATCGCCGCCACGCTGAGGGACACTTTCAGGCTATTGCCGAGCAACCAGTGGAAATTGGCACTGGTCACCAATTCACGGGCAGCCACCAGACCGCCGCCCTGCCCGGCTTCCGAACTGAAACCGCGCCAGAAGATCGCCAGCAACGGCATCAGTACCGCAACGCCGAGCAACACCAGCAAAAGGACTTTGCCGCCGACCACGAATACCCGGTCGCCGATCTCGGCACGGGAGGTCTGCCGAACCTGCTTGTGCGGTATCGGCAGCGCGAGGTTCGCGCTCATCAGGCAAACACCTGCAGGCTGCGCGGCGGCAAGGCGACCATGATTTGCTGCGCGCCGAGGCGTGGCATGGCTTCCGGCGCCAGTTCCGCGAGCAATGCGTGGCCCGGCAGTTGATCGAGTTCGAAACTCATGCGGCAGCGGTTGCCGAGGAAGGTGATTTCGCGAACCTTGGCCGGGAACAGGTTTTCTTCATGCACCGGCGGGTTGACGTTGATGGCTTCCGGGCGGCAGAACAAACGGCCCGACGCGGTTTTGGCGCTGCCTTCGGCAAGGCGCATGTTCATCCCGCCAACTTGCGCATGGCTGTCGCTGCTGCGCTGGAATGGCAGCCAGTTACCCTGGCCGACGAACTCCGCCACAAACGGTGTGGCCGGGCGGTTGTAGATTTCCTGCGGTGTGGCGTACTGCTCGACCTTGCCGTTGTTCATCACGGCGATGCGGTCGGCCATCAGCATGGCCTCGTCCTGATTGTGGGTGACCATCAGGGTGGTGACGCCGAGGTTGCGCTGCAGTTGGCGCAGTTCGGTGCACAGATGCTCGCGGACTCGGGCGTCGAGGGCCGACATCGGTTCGTCCAGCAACAACAAGGAAGGCGCCGGCGCCAGGGCCCGAGCCAGTGCGACACGTTGCTGTTGGCCGCCGGACAATTGGCCGGGGTACTTTTTCTCACTGCCGATCAGGCCGACCAGCTCCAGCATCTGACCGACACGCTTGCGCACTTCATCGCGACCACTGCCGGCGAGGCCGTAGGCGATGTTCGCTTCGACGGTGAGATTGGGGAACAGCGCGTAGGACTGAAACAGAATGCCGTAGTCCCGAGCCTGGGGCGCAAGGTGGGAAACGTCGCGATCGCCGAGGTACAACTCGCCGCTGTCCTGCTTCTCAAGACCGGCGATGCAGCGCAGCAAGGTGGTTTTGCCACAGCCCGACGGACCGAGCAGACACACCAGCTCACCAGCCGCCACGTCGAGGGAAACGTTATCCAGCGCGGTGAAGGCGCCAAAGCGTTTCTGCACGCCGCGCACTTTCATCGGGGCGCCGGGGTTGGTCAGGGCAGTTGCGATCGAGTGGTTCATGGACAGGCCTCATCAAGCAGATGAAGGCCATCCTAGGTTTGTAATGCGTCCGTCATGTGGCAGTGAGGCAAAAACGGCTGATAGTGGTATTCGAGGATTTGGGTTGGGTAGAACGAGCGATGAGTAACCTGTGGCGAGGGAGCTTGCTCCCGCTGGGCTGCGAAGCGGCCCCAAAAAATGAGCCTGCTGCGCAGTCCAGCGGGAGCAAGCTCCCTCGCCACAGGGATCTACGCGGGGGCCATTTCCTGCGCCAGGCCGAGAAACGCCGCCGGCAGCCGCGCGCCTTTGCGTTCCTTGAGGCAATACAAATACTCAGGAATCTGCGGCGAATTCTCGATGGTCAGTACGCGCAGTTGCGGATCATGCGGCACTTCCTGCCGGGCAATGATGCTGATGCCGATGTTGCGCAACACCGCCTCACGGATCGACTCACGGCTGCCAATCTCCAGCAGCGGCCCGAAACTCACCCCGGCGCTGGCCAGCAATTCCTCGGTCAGGCGTCGAGTGGTCGAACCCGATTCGCGCATCAATAACGTATGCCCGGCCAACGCACTGAGCGGCACATGGTCGTGGACCGCCAGCGGATGATTGCGATGCACCGCCAGCACCAGCGGATCGCTGCCGAGCACCCGGCGAATCAGCCGTGCATCGTCGAGTAATTGCGACGACGCCGCGACATCCACCCGGTAATCCTCCAGCGCTTCAAGCACCTGCTGGGAGTTGCCGATCTCCACCGACACCTCCACCTGCGGCAAGCGCTCGCGAAAGGTCTTCACTAGATCGAGGATGTAATACGGCGCGGTCGCAGCGATGCGCAACGTGCCCTGGACCTGACCGCTGTTGCGCAGGAAAAACTCGATGTCGGCTTCCTGCTGCAACAGCGCCTTGACCATCGGCAGCAACCGCGCGCCTTCATCGCTGACGCTGAGGCGGCGGCCGCCACGGTAGAACAGCTCAACCGAGTACTGGCTTTCCAGATTGCGAATCTGCGTGGTCACCGTGGGTTGGCTCAGACCGAGCTTTTTCGCCGCCAGGGTAATGCTGCCCAGGCGGGCAACCATGTAAAACGCCTTCAGCTCGGCACTCAGCACACCCTTCCCTCATCGCTTATTTGCGCAACAGGCGCAAACCGTTGAACACCACCAACAGGCTCACGCCCATGTCGGCGAACACCGCCATCCACATGGTGGCGATCCCGGCGAAGGTTACCCCAAGAAAGATCGCTTTGATGACCAATGCCAAGGCGATGTTCTGTTTGAGGATGTTTGAGGTTTGCCGTGACAGCCGGATGAAGGTCGGGATCTTGCGCAGATCGTCGTCCATCAGGGCGACATCGGCGGTTTCGATGGCGGTATCGGTGCCCGCCGCCGCCATGGCAAAACCGATCTCGGCCCGCGCCAGCGCCGGAGCGTCGTTGATGCCGTCGCCGACCATGCCGACGTTATGGCCCTGTGCATAAAGGGCTTCGATGGCTTGCAGCTTGTCGGTCGGCAGCAGATCGCCCTTGGCCTCGTCGATGCCGACTTGCGCGGCAATCGCCTGAGCGGTGTGGACGTTATCGCCGGTCAGCATCAGGGTTTTGATGCCCAGGTCGTGCAGTTGCTGGATTGCTTCGCGGCTGGACTCTTTCACGGTGTCGGCCACTGCGAACAGCGCCAATGGGCCGGATTTGTCGAGCAGCAGCACCACGGACTTGCCCTGTTTCTCCAACGCGAACAGCTTTTCTTCCAGTTCGGGCGAGCACAGGTTCAGGTCTTCCACCAAACGGTGATTACCCAAGTGGTAAACCTGACCATTGATTTCGCCGCGTACACCACGACCGGCCAGCGCCTCGAAGTTATCCACAATCAGCGGTGCGAGTTGTTTATCCACAGCCGCGTTGGCGATGGCCAAGGACACCGGGTGATCCGAACGACCGGCCAACGCCGCCGCAATCGCCAGAGTTGATGCGTCAGCGGTTGGATCAAGCGACAGGTAATCGGTCTGCACCGGTTTGCCGTGCGTGATCGTGCCGGTCTTGTCTAGCGCCAGGTAATCGAGCTTGTAACCGCCCTCCAGATAGACGCCGCCCTTCACCAGAATGCCTTTGCGCGCCGCCGCCGCGAGGCCGCTGACGATGGTCACTGGCGTAGAAATCACCAGCGCACATGGGCACGCAACCACCAGCAACACCAACGCCCGGTAGATCCAGTCGAACCATACGGCGCCCATGAACAGTGGCGGAATCACAGCAACGGCGAGCGCCAGAATGAACACCGCCGGGGTGTAGATTTTCGAGAAGCTGTCGACGAAACGCTGGGTCGGTGCCCGTGCGCCCTGGGCTTGTTCCACGGCGTGGATGATTCGCGCCAGGGTCGAGTTGTTGGCCGCTGCGGTTACCGAGTACTCCAGGGAACCGGCCTGGTTGATGGTGCCGGCGAAGACTTTATCGCCGAGGGTCTTCTCCACCGGCAGGCTTTCACCGGTGATCGGCGCCTGATCGATGGTCGAACTGCCCGCCACCACTTCACCGTCCAGACCAATCCGCTCACCGGGACGCACCCGCACTCGCGCACCCAACTCAATGGATTTGACAGGCTGCAAGACCCAACTGCCGTCGGCCTGCTGCACCGTGGCCTGTTCCGGGGTCATCTGCATCAAGCCGCCAATGGCATTGCGCGCCCGGTCGAGGGATTTGGCTTCGATCAACTCGGCCACGGTGAACAGGAACATCACCATCGCCGCTTCCGGCCACTGACCGATCAGGATCGCGCCAGTCACCGCGATGCTCATCAGCGCGTTGATGTTCAGGTTGAGGTTTTTAAGTGCGATCCAGCCCTTTTTATAGGTGCCGAGGCCGCCGCTGAGGATCGAGATCAACGCAATGACCGCCACCACCCAGTTCGGCGCAGCGTTGGTGAAGTGGATCACTTCGGCGGTCAATGCACCAACACCCGACAGCGCCAAGGGCCACCAGGGCTTTTTCTCGGGGGCCGGCGCTGGCGGCTCGACGCCCTGCTCCAGCGGCTCGGCCTGCATGCCGAGAGATTTGATCGCGTCGATGATCGGTGCAGTGCTCGGCAAGTCATGGGTGACGCCCAGCACGCGGTTGATCAGGTTGAATTCCAGTTGCTGCACGCCCACGAGCTTGCCGAGTTTGTTCTCGATCAGCGTCTGCTCGGTCGGACAGTCCATGGCGTCGATGCGGAAAATGCTCAGTCGCGCGCCAGCAGTCGGCGTTTCGCTGAATTTGATCAGCGACGGTGCCGCCACTTTGGACGAACAGCAGGAATCCCCGTGACCACCATGGTCATGCTTCTGCACAGGCTGCAGCTTGTGGCTGTGCTCGTGCTCATCCTCGGGTTTGTGCGTGTGAAGGGAATCGCTCATTGGGTCGCGTCCGGAAAGGTGCCTGTTGCCAAGTAAAGACCCTGTAGCCACTATAGGGTCAAGCACCCATTTGGAGATTGCCGTCATGAAAATCGGAGAACTGGCCAAACTCACCGACTGCGCCGTGGAAACCATCCGCTACTACGAGCGCGAAAACCTGCTGCCGGAGCCGGCCCGCAGCGACGGCAACTACCGCGTCTACACCCAGGCTCATGCTGAGCGCCTGACCTTCATCCGTAATTGCCGCACCCTCGACATGACCCTGGAAGAAATCCGCAGCCTGCTGGCCCTGCGCGACAGTCCGCAGGATCAATGTGAAAGCGTGAATGCGTTGATCGACGAACACATTCATCACGTCAAAGCGCGGATCGATGGGTTACTGGCGTTGCAGACACAACTGCTCGACCTGCGCCAACGTTGTGGCGAAGGGCCGGAGATTGATCAGTGCGGGATTTTGCAGCGGTTGGAGGTGAGTGGCGGGGTTGTGGCGACGGAGGTTGAGCATTCCCATGTTGGCCGTAGTCACGGCCACTAAGGCCACCATAAAACCTGTGGGAGCGGGCTTGCCCGCGATGACGGCGGCACATCCAACATTGATGTGACTGACAAACCGCTATCGCGGGCAAGCCCGCTCCCACAGGTTTAGTGGCAAGCCTTCAGACCGCCATTGGCGCGGTCATTGGGGCGTGGTGTTCATAACCCTCAAGCGAAAAATCGCTCGGCTCAATCAACTCCAGCCACTCCGGCTGATACACACCCGTCTTGGCAAACTCCGGCACACGATCACTAATCACCAGTTTCGGCATCGGGAACGGCTCGCGCTTGAGCTGTTCGTTCAGCATGTCCAAGTGGTTTTCGTAGACGTGGGCATCACCGATGAAATAGGTGAACCAGCGCGGCGTGTAACCGGTCAGGCGACCGATCAGGCTCAGCAGCGCGGCGCCTTCGGTGAGGTTGAACGGCGTGCCCAGGCCTAGGTCATTCGAACGGATGTAGAGGGTCAGGGAGATTTCCTTCGTCTCGACGTTCGGGTGGAACTGGTACAGCAGATGGCACGGCGGCAAAGCCATTTCATCGAGCTGGGCGACGTTCCAGCCGTGGAACAGGATGCGGCGGCTGCCCGGGTCTTTGATGATGGTGTCGACGCACTGGCGGATCTGGTCGATCGCCTTGTACAGCACCACGTAAGCCTGACCGTCTTCTTCGCCTTCGGCGATCTGGCGATAACCTTGACTCAGGGTCTGCTCGATGGCGGCCTGGTTGCTGACCGGGATCTGCTTGTACGCTGGCCATTTGCGCCATTGCACGCCGTAGATCTCGCCGAGGTCGTCTTCGCCCTGACGGAACGGGTTGGCCAGCCACTGGGCGTTTTCGTTGGCGTTCTGATCCCAGACTTTGCAGCCCAGTGCACGGAATTCGGCGGCGTTGTTCACTCCGCGCAGAAAACCACACATCTCGCCGATGGCCGATTTGAAGGCCATCTTGCGCGTGGTGATCGCCGGGAAACCTTCCTTCAGGTCATAACGCAGCATCGCGCCAGGGAAGCTGATGGTGTTCACGCCAGTGCGGTTGGCTTGCTTGGTGCCGTTCTTGATGACGTGGGCGACCAGTTCGAGATATTGCTTCATGAGTTACCTGTGTCCTTGAACCCGGGACCAAAGCCCCGGGGTTCGAATTTATACGGCCGCCGCTGGAGCCGCCGGTGCACGGTGATACGCCAGCCAGATCAGGTACAGACCGCCGACGATCATCGGTACGCACAGTACCTGACCCATGGTCAGCCAGTTCCAGGCCAGATAGCCCAGTTGCGCGTCCGGTACGCGGACGAATTCGACGATGAAACGGAAGATGCCATAGAACAGCGCGAACATCCCGGACACCGCCATGGTCGGCCGCGTCTTGCGCGAGAACAACCAGAGAATGGCGAACAGCGCGACGCCTTCGAGGGCGAACTGATACAGCTGCGACGGGTGACGCGCCAGTTGCGCGGGATCGGTCGGGAAGACCATCGCCCACGGCACATCGGTGGCCTTGCCCCACAACTCGGCGTTGATGAAGTTACCGATACGTCCGGCGCCCAGACCGATCGGTACCATCGGCGCGACGAAATCCATCAGCTGGAAGAACGACTTGCCGTTCTTTTTACCGAACCACAACGCGGCCAGCATCACGCCGATGAACCCGCCGTGGAACGACATGCCGCCCTTCCACACTTCAAAGATCAACAGCGGGTTGGCGAGGTAAGCGCTCAGATCGTAGAACAGCACATAGCCTAACCGGCCGCCGACAATGACCCCCATCGACATCCAGAACACCATGTCGGAGAGTTTCTCTTTACTCCAGGTGGGGTCGAAGCGGTTCAACCGACGCGACGCCAGCAGCCAGGCGCCGCCGATGCCGATCAGGTACATCAAGCCGTACCAGTGGATTTTCAGCGGACCGATGGCCAATGCCACCGGGTCGATCTGCGGGTAAGGCAGCATTGCGACTCCTCGTTAGAGTTGAAACTTTCAAAATTCCCGGGCGACGCTGTCACGCCAGGATTAAGTCAGGATTGCGCTGCGTCAGAGCAGGAAATTCAGGCCCACGCAGAACAGCAAAGCGGCGAACAGTCTTTTCAGCAACTTCGGCGACAGGCTGTGGGCCAGTCGTGCGCCGAGGCGAGCGAAGAACATGCTGGTCAGGGCGATCCCCAGCAGCGCCGGTAAATAAACAAAACCGAGACTATGGGCCGGCAGCAATGGATCGTGCCAGCCCAGAATCATGAAAAATAATGCACTGGACAAGGCAATCGGCAGACCGCAGGCGGATGAAGTCGCCACCGCTTGCTGCATCGGTACGCTGCGCCAGGTCAGGAACGGCACCGTCAGCGAGCCGCCACCAATCCCGAAAATCGCCGAGGCCCAGCCAATCACACTGCCGGCCACGGTCAGACCGACTTTACCCGGCACCGTTCGGCTGGCCTTGGGTTTGAAATCCAGCGCCAATTGCGCAGCGATGACCAGCGCGAAGACGCCAATGATTTTCTGCAAGTTGGGCCCGGAGATCGCTTCCGCCGTCAGCGCGCCGAAACCGGCGCCGATGAGAATGCCGAGGGTCATCCAGACAAAAATCGGCCAACGCACGGCACCGCGACGGTGATGTTCGCGGATCGCATTGACCGAGGTAAATATGATCGTCGCCAGGGACGTGCCGACCGCCAGGTGCGTGAGGATCGACGGATCGAACCCTTGCAGCTTGAAACTGTAAACCAGCACCGGAACGATAATGATCCCGCCGCCGACCCCGAACAGCCCGGCCAGCACACCTGCACAGGCGCCGAGCGCCAGATAGAGCAGAAATTCCATGCGCATCCCCAAATGAGAGCGGCATGGTAACGGATGCATGGCCTCAAGCTCCACTGGATGGCGATGGATACCCACTCGATGACTGAGTAGAGTGGGCAGAAAACACACAAGGACTGCCTTATGTGCCTGATTGTTTTCGCTTGGCGACCGGGTCATGCCCAGCCGCTGATCGTGGCGGCCAACCGCGACGAATTCTATGCCCGGCCCAGCCTGCCCCTGGCGCAATGGCCCGAAGCACCGCACGTGCATGCCGGTCGCGATCTGGAGGCCGGGGGCACCTGGCTCGGTGTTGGCGCCAATGGACGCTTCGCCGCACTGACCAATATCCGCGATCCGCATCAGCCTCCATCGCGCAAATCGCGAGGTGAACTGGTGGCAGGTTTTCTTTTAGGCAACATGTCGATTGATGATTACTTAAGCGACGTTGTCGGACGTTCGCTGGAATATGCCGGATTTAACCTGCTGGTCGGCAATACCAACGAGTTGTGGCACTTCAATGCCCGGGAGACTGAGGCAGTGATGCTGCCTCCGGGGGTTTATGGGTTGTCGAACGCCGGGCTGGATACGCCGTGGCCGAAACTGCTCAAGGCGCGGGCGGCGCTGGAGGAAGTGCTGGACGATCCGCAACCCCAGGCTTTATTGGCGTTGCTGAATGATCCGCAGACGGCGCCTTTTGCCGAATTGCCGGATACCGGGGTCGGGTTGGCCACCGAGACGTTGCTGTCGAGTGTGTTTATTGCCAGTCCGACTTATGGAACGCGAGCGAGTACGGCGTTGATTGTTCAGGCGGATGGGACGCGGTGGATGGTGGAGCGGAGTTTTGGGCCGTATGGCGGGCATTTGGGGGAGGTTGAGGTGCGGGTTTAACTATGCGGGGTGTCAGATGGAACCACCCCTCACCCTAACCCTCTCCCCAAGGGGGCGAGGGAACTGACCGAGGTGTTTTTTCGAGCTACATCGACCTGAGATATCGAGTCGAACTCAGGTTTTGAAAAGCTTGAATATCTGCTCCCTTTCCCCCTCTCCCCCTTGGGGCGGTCCGACGTTTCGGGAGGGTTGGGGTGAGGGGTCGATTTTAGAGTCGCCGCAGGCTTAGAGGGTCTTGGCCGAAGCCGGATTAATCATCCGCGCCAACCCAAGGTTCTTCAGCGCCAATTGCAGCGAGCTGTGGATAACTTGCGGGTTGTCGATGGTCATCAGCTCGGCGAGCAATTCCTTGGCCTTGCTCAGGTTGATCTGACGCAGCATCCACTTCACTTTCGGCAAGTTGGTGGCGTTCATCGACAGGCTGTCGAAGCCCATCGCCATCAACAGCACCGC
This sequence comes from Pseudomonas sp. BT76 TE3572, assembly GCF_050435365.1. Taxonomy (NCBI): domain Bacteria; kingdom Pseudomonadati; phylum Pseudomonadota; class Gammaproteobacteria; order Pseudomonadales; family Pseudomonadaceae; genus Pseudomonas; species Pseudomonas sp. BT76 TE3572. Next base: position 4,877,736 of record NZ_JBNDKE010000001.1, on the reverse strand, counting down.
CGCCGCCGGATCGCCAGCCATCTCACCGCAGATACTTACTGGCTTGCCTTCGGCATGGGCGTCCCGCACCACGCTCTGAAGGGCTTGCAGCACCGCAGGGTGCAGGTAGTCGTAGAGGTCGGCTACCCGCGGGTTGTTTCGATCCACGGCCAGCAGGTACTGGGTCAGGTCGTTGGAGCCGACCGACAGGAAGTCCACTTGCCGCGCCAGTTCCTTGGTCTGATAAACCGCTGCCGGAATTTCGATCATCACGCCGATCGGCGGCATAGGCACGTCGCAACCTTCGTCGCGGACTTCGCCCCAGGCCCGGTGAATCAGGTGCAGGGCTTCTTCCAGCTCGTGGGTGCCGGAGATCATCGGCAGCAGAATCCGCAGGTTGTTCAAGCCTTCGCTGGCCTTGAGCATGGCGCGGGTCTGGACCAGGAAAATTTCCGGGTGGTCGAGCGTAACGCGAATGCCGCGCCAGCCGAGGAACGGGTTGTCTTCCTTGATCGGGAAGTACGACAGCGATTTGTCGCCACCGATGTCCAGGCTGCGCATGGTCACTGGTTGCGGATGGAACGCGGCGAGTTGCTCGCGATAAATCGCCAGTTGCTCTTTTTCGCTCGGGAAGCGCTGGTTGATCATGAACGGCACTTCGGTGCGGTACAGACCGACGCCTTCAGCGCCACGCTTCTGCGCCCGCGCCACGTCCGCCAGCAGGCCGGTATTGACCCACAACGGCATCCGGTGACCATCGAGGGTCACGCACGGCAAATCCCGCAGTGCATCCAGCCCGAGGGCCAGTTGCTTCTCTTCCTCGACCACTTCGGCGAACTGCTTGCGCAGCACTTCGCTGGGGTTGGTGTAGACCTCGCCGTGGTAGCCGTCGACGATCATCTGGATGCCGTCGACCTTGGAATACGGCAAGTCGACCAGGCCCATCACCGTCGGGATACCCATGGCGCGCGCCAGGATCGCCACGTGGGAGTTGCCGGAACCGAGTACCGAGACCAGACCGACCAGCTTGCCTTCCGGTACCTCGCCGAGCATTGCCGGCGTCAATTCTTCGCTGATCAGGATGGTGTTGTCGGGGTAGACCAGGGTCTGCTGACGCTCTTCCTGCAGATAAGCCAGCAAGCGCCGGCCGAGGTCTTTGACGTCCGACGCGCGCTCACGCAGGTAGGCGTCGTCCATCAATTCAAAACGGTTGACGTGTTCAGTGACCACCTGACGCAACGCGCCCTGGGCCCACTGACCGGTCTTGATCACGGTGGTGATTTCGCTGCCCAGAGAGGCATCGTCGAGCATCATCAGGTAGACATCGAACAGCGCGCGCTCTTCCGGGCGCAACTGGTTCGCCAGCTTGGCGGACAAGGCGCGCATGTCGGCCCGCACGCCTTCGATGGCGGTCTTGAACAGCCCGAGTTCGGCGGCGATGTCGGTGATGGTCTTGTCCGGCACCACGTCCAGATCGGCCGGCGGCAGCATGACTACCGCGGTACCGACCGCCGCACCCGGCGAACCCGGTACGCCGATGAACTTGGCTTCCTGGATGCCCTTGCCCTGACGACCCAGCCCCCGGATCGAACCGGTGGCTTCGGCGTGGGCGATAACGCCGGCGAGCTGCGCGCTCATGGTCACGAGGAAGGCTTCTTCACCTTCGTCGAACTGGCGACGTTCTTTTTGCTGAATGACCAACACGCCGACGACGCGGCGGTGGTGAATGATCGGCGCCCCGAGGAATGAAGCGTAGCGCTCTTCACCGGTCTCGGCGAAGTAGCGGTAGCGCGGGTGATCCGCGGCGTTTTCGAGGTTCAGGGGTTCTTCACGCGTGCCGACCAGGCCAACCAGACCTTCGTTGGGTGCCATGCTGACTTTGCCGATCGAGCGCTTGTTCAAGCCCTCGGTGGCCATCAGCACGAAGCGGTTGGTTTCAGGGTCAAGCAGGTAGACCGAGCAGACCTGGCTGCCCATGGCCTCTTTGACGCGCAATACAATAATGCCCAACGCCGCCTTGAGATCCTTGGCGGAGTTAACTTCCTGGACGATCTTGCGCAGCGTATTGAGCATGGCTCGGGGTCGAACTCCGTCGTCAGTCGCGCGATAAAAGGCGCGGGGCAAGCTCTTTGAGAGCGCGTCGATACACCTCGCGCTTGAATGTCACCACCTGGCCCAACGGATACCAATAACTGACCCAGCGCCAGCCATCGAATTCCGGTTTACCGGTCAAATCCATCCGCACCCGTTGCTCGTTGGAGACCAGGCGCAGGAGAAACCATTTCTGTTTCTGGCCGATGCACAGCGGTTGGCTGTGCGTCCTGACCAGACGTTGCGGCAAACGATAGCGCAACCAGCCCCGGGTGCAGGCGAGAATTTCAACATCTTCGCGCTCAAGCCCCACTTCTTCGTTCAACTCGCGGTACAAGGCGTCTTCCGGCGTCTCCTGGGGGTTGATCCCGCCCTGTGGAAACTGCCAGGCATCTTGATTGATACGGCGAGCCCATAGCACCTGTCCGGCATCATTCGTGAGAATGATCCCGACATTGGGGCGGAAACCATCGGGGTCGATCACGGCAACAACCTCGCAAACGCATGTCGCCGCATTGTTCCACAAAGGTTGTGATAGCAGCAACGAGCCGGCCTACCTTATGTGCACTCTTGTGAAAAGTCCGTATTCTGGACGCCTTTCTACAGACTTTTCAGCGAGTAACTGCAATGCGGCTGGCTTTATTCGACTTGGACAACACGCTCTTGGGCGGTGACAGTGACCACGCCTGGGGCGATTACCTGTGCGAACGCGGCTTCCTCGACGCCGTTGCCTACAAGGCGCGCAACGATGAGTTCTATCAGGATTACCTGGCCGGCAAGCTGGATAACGACGCTTATCTAAACTTCTGCCTGGAAGTCCTCGGCCGCACCGAGATGGCCACACTGGATCAATGGCACCTGGATTACATGCGCGATTGCATTGAGCCGATTGTGTTGCCCAAGGGTCTCGAACTGCTGGCCAAGCACCGCGAGGCAGGTGACAAACTGGTGATCATCACCGCCACCAACCGTTTTGTTACCGGGCCGATTGCCCAGCGTCTGGGCGTCGAAACCCTGATCGCCACGGAATGTGAAATGGTTGATGGTCGCTACACCGGGCGCAGCACCGACGTGCCGTGCTTCCGTGAAGGCAAGGTGACGCGGTTGAATCGTTGGCTGGAAGAAACCGGGTATTCGCTGGAGGACAGCTATTTCTACAGCGACTCGATGAATGATTTGGCGCTGCTTGAGCAAGTGGCCAATCCGGTTGCGGTCGATCCTGATCCAAACCTGCGCGCTGAAGCCGAGAAGCGTGGCTGGCCGGTGATTAGTCTGCGCGACTAATACCGCCATCGCGAGCAGGCTCACTCCTACAGAAGAATGCGGTCCCCTGTAGGAGTGAGCCTGCTCGCGATGGGGTCAACCCGGTCTCAAGCCTTAAACAGGCTTGGCACCCATCAACCCGGCAATGGCGATAAAGCAGACAAAACTGAACAACGCCAAGGTAAAGGTAAATTTCCCATTGCCCGCTGCCGGTGCCTTACGCAGCCGATTCAGCCGCACCAGCAACCAGAACCAGCCCAACGCCGCGACGGTGTAAAGCACACTGGAAGCCAACAACCAGATCTGCCCCAGCGGCCAGCCCACCAGATGCACCATCCACCAGCCGGTAAACGGCATGCTCAGCAGCGCCAGCCCCATCACCAGCCAGATAAACACCCGTGGTCGCTGCAACGTCCGCGCGTGAGCCGTTGCGTCACCGCTACGGCGCGTACGCCAGACCCAGATCGCCAGACCCAGTGCGCTGACCAGCAGCAACACCGTCGCCACCATATGAGCGACTTTCAGGGCGGTTAACGTTTCCATTGTTCGATTTCCTTATGGCCTGGCCATCAGCGTAGCCGCTCAGCCGAGAAACAGCTGATAGGCCGGGTTGTCGCTTTCGTCCCAGTACGGGTAGCCGATTTCTTCCAGCGCTGCGGGCACCAGGTGGCGTTCATCGTGAGGCACTTGCAGGCCCGCGACCACACGACCATCCGCCGCGCCATGGTTGCGGTAGTGGAACATCGAGATGTTCCAGCGCCCACCGAGCTTGTTGAGGAAGTTGAACAGCGCACCCGGACGCTCCGGGAATTCGAAGCGCAGAATCACTTCATCAACCACATGAGCCGCACGGCCGCCGACCATGTGGCGGATGTGCAACTTGGCCAATTCGTTGTCGGTCAGGTCCAGCACCGGGAAACCCTGCTCGGTCAGACTGGCAAGCAGCGCACTGCGCGGATCGTTTTCCGGGTGCGTCTGCACGCCAACAAAGATGTGCGCCTCGCTGCCGGTGTTGTAGCGGTAGTTGAATTCGGTGATCTGGCGCTTGCCGATGGCTTCACAGAACGCCTTGAAGCTGCCCGGCTTCTCGGGAATCGTCACGGCGATAATCGCTTCTCGACCCTCGCCCAGCTCAGCGCGCTCGGCGACGTGGCGCAGGCGGTCGAAGTTGACGTTGGCGCCAGAATCGATGGCCACAAAGGTGTGACCGGTGACGCCGCGTTGCTCGACGTATTTCTTGATCCCGGCGACGCCCAATGCGCCAGCAGGTTCGGTGATCGAGCGGGTATCGTCGTAGATGTCCTTGATCGCCGCGCAGATTTCATCGGTGCTGACGGTGATCACTTCATCGACATAGTCTTTGCAGATATCAAAGGTGTGCTGACCGATCTGCGCCACTGCGACGCCGTCGGCGAAGAGGCCCACGGTCGGCAGGATCACGCGTTCGCCAGCGGCCATGGCGGCTTGCAGGCAGTTGGAGTCGTCCGGCTCGACGCCGATGATTTTGATTTCAGGTCGCAAGTACTTCACGTACGCCGCGATCCCGGCGATCAACCCGCCACCGCCCACCGGGACAAAAATCGCATCCAGACGGCCAGGGTGCTGACGCAGAATCTCCATCGCCACCGTGCCCTGCCCGGCAATGGTGTGGGGATCGTCGTAAGGGTGAATGTAGACGTAGCCTTTTTCGTCGACCAGTTTCAGCGAGTAGGCCAGGGCTTCCGGGAACGAATCCCCGTGCAGCACCACTTTGCCGCCACGCGAACGCACGCCTTCGACTTTAATTTCCGGGGTGGTCTTGGGCATCACGATGGTCGCTTTCACGCCCAACACTTTCGCCGCCAGGGCCAGGCCTTGCGCGTGGTTACCCGCCGAAGCGGTGACCACGCCGCGAGCGCGCTCTTCATCGGAAAGCTGCGTGAGCTTGTTGTAGGCGCCCCGAATCTTGAACGAGAACACCGGCTGCAAGTCTTCGCGCTTGAGCCAAATACTGTTGCCCAGCCGCTCGGAGAGCTGGCGGGCAGTCTGCAATGGGGTTTCTACGGCAACGTCATAAACGCGCGAGGTGAGGATCTTTTTGACGTACTGTTCGAGCATCGGAAAGCATCACTGAGCGGGTTGGGCAGGGCCAAGGAGTCTAACCCGGCTTTCGGGCGGGCGACCACACTAAACAGATGGTTTTAGACACCACAGAACCATTGTGGCGAGGGAGCTTGCTCCCGCTCGGCTGCGAAGCAGTCGTAAACCGGCGCGCGGAATTCTCCAGATTGGCTTCGTGACTGGAATTGCGGGGGACCGCTTCGCGCTCCAGCGGGAGCAAGCTCCCTCGCCACAAAAGCAACCCGCCAATCGGGCAATGACCTTCCCTGCCCCGAAGCCTATAATGCCGCCCTTTCGTTCCCTCCTTCGGCACCTCGGAGCCCGCATGACCCAGGATCAACTCAAACAGGCAGTGGCTCAGGCCGCCGTCGACTTCATCCTCCCGAAACTCGACGACAAGAGCATCGTCGGGGTCGGCACCGGCTCCACCGCCAACTGCTTCATCGATGCGCTGGCCAAGCACAAAGGCGCGTTCGACGGCGCGGTCGCCAGTTCCGAAGCCACCGCTGCCCGCCTCAAGGGCCACGGCATTCCGGTGTATGAGTTGAATACGGTCAGCGACCTGGAGTTCTACGTCGACGGCGCCGATGAAAGCGACGAGCACCTGAACCTGATCAAGGGCGGCGGCGCAGCCCTGACCCGCGAGAAGATCGTGGCGGCCGTAGCCAAAACCTTCATCTGCATCGCCGACGCCAGCAAACTGGTGCCGGTGCTCGGTGAGTTCCCACTGCCGGTGGAAGTGATCCCGATGGCCCGCAGCCACGTGGCCCGCGAGCTGGTGAAGCTGGGCGGCGACCCGGTCTACCGTGAAGGCGTGTTGACCGACAACGGCAACATCATCCTCGACGTGTTCAACATGCAGATCACCAACCCGGTGGAGCTGGAGACCCAGATCAACGCCATCGTCGGCGTGGTCACCAATGGGTTGTTCGCGGCACGTCCGGCGGATTTGCTGCTGCTGGGCACCAGCGAAGGCGTGAAAACCCTCAAGGCCTGACACCCCGCACTCCCCCGTAGGAGCGAAGCTTGCTCGCGAAGAGGCCGTAACAGTCGACAGAGATGTTGAATGTTACGGCCTCTTCGCGAGCAAGCTTCGCTCCTACAGGGTTTTGGGGCGTTTGTTAGTTCTGTGCAGGTTTTTTGAAGACGTAGTACAGATTCGGCTCGCTCACCAGGTACATCGTACCGTCGTCATCCATGGCGATCCCTTCCGCTTGTGGCACTGTCTTCTGCAACCCCTGACGCCCCTTGCTCAGTGACAGGGTGCTCAGCGGCCGCCCATCCACATCGAGTTCCAGAATCAGCCGCGACTCATCCGACAACGCCAGCAAATGGCCGCTGCGCTCGTCGTATTGCAGGCTCGACAGGTCCGTCACGAACATCCCGGCATCGCGCTTGGGGTTGTTCACTACGTGCACCGCGTAGGATTTTTCCGGGTTGTAATGCGGAAAGCCGTGCACTTCGTAGATCAGCATCGGGTCGCGTTCCTTGGCGACAAACAATCGCTTGCCCACCGAGTCGTAAGCCAGGCCTTCGAAGCCCTTGTTGCCGCTCATGTGCACGCCAAGGGTCATCTGCTCGGCATCCGCTGCGTCGAGGAACGTTGTGTCGCTCTCCAGATGAATCTTGATCAGCCGCTGCTGACGCTCGTCAGTGATCACGTAAGTGTCGGTAGTGATGAATTCCACGGCTTCTGGATCGCCAAACCCTACCAGCGAAACGCGTCGAACAATCTGGCCGTCCAGCGACAGTTCGATCAGCTCTGAGTTTTTGTTGGTGACGGTGAACAGGCTTTTGCGCACCGGATCGAAGGTCAGCGCCGAAACATCGTCGTCCAGCCCTTCGATGACTTGCGCCTCAACCGCTACCTGGTACTGATCCAGAGCGATGGACTGACCGTTCACGGGCTGCCAAAAGGTGTGCAGGTTGAACCTGGCACGCTCGAACAGGCGCTGGTACTGGCCAACCGCGACCAGGGCGATCAACGCAATGACCGACAGGATCAAAAGCAGAGGCTTGGGGCGGACAAGTCGATGCATTCAGGCCTTATTTCTGCTTTTCGAAGCGGTAGAACAGGTTCGGCTCGCTCACCATGTACAGCGTGCCCGCCTCGTCCATGGTCACGCCTTCGGCGCGAGGAATGGTTTTCTTCAAACCATTGAAGCCGCCCAGCAAGGTCATGAAGCTGACCTGCTCGCCCTTCTCGTCCAGCTCCAGCAACAAGTGGGAGTCGGCAGACAACACCAGGGTGTGGCCAGTGCGCGGGTCGATGGCCAGGGCCGAGAGGTTGCGCATGTCCAGTGCATTACTGGTGAGTTTTTGCTTGTCGCCCTTCAGGATCTGGCTGCCATCGCTTTTCCAGCTAAACAGTGCTGGCGGACGCTCTTCGCCCAGCAGGATTTGCTGATGGCGCGAGTCCCAGACGACGGCTTCGAACGCCTTGTTCTGGTCTTTCGAAGGGCCGAGGTCGTATTTCGGGAAGTTGGCGATGTTCAGCTCGCGGGTATCGGCATCGACCTTGACGATGGAGAGCATGTGTTCGCGCTCATCGACGATGGCCAGCAGACCGTTGCCCATCACCGTCACCCCTTCCGGGTTGCTCCAGCCCACCAGCGGCATCTTGCGCAGCACGTCGCCCTGCAGGGTCAGCTCGACCAGGAACGGGTTCTTGCCCATGACCGAGAACAGGGTTTTGGTTTGAGGGTTGTAGGCCAGGTCGGACGCTTCATCCTTCTCCATGCCCGGCAGCAGCTTGGCGTCGATCACTGCCCGGTAATCCGGCAACCAGACACTGGCCTGACGCTCGGCCGGGCTTTCGAAACGCTCACGCAACCAGAGCACGCCACGATCATCCCAATGCATCGCGAACGCGAGGCCATAGCCCGCCACAACAACCAGCAACAGCCAGTAGTACCAGCGCAGGAGAAAACGTGGACGACGAGAAGTTTGCAGAGTCGGGAGCGGTTGCGTTGCCATCAGGGGATGCGTTCCAGAAATTCAGGCTAAGGGTAATAGCACAAACGGGCAGGCTCAGACGCCAGGAACCCCGGAATTATCCAGACAGGATGTGAAAAAAACGGGAAATGGCGGGAAAGCCCTTTCGGCACCCACAAAAAAATGTAGGAGTGAGCCTGCTCGCGATGAGGCTGTGTCAGCCAATAAAGATGTCGGCTGACACACCGCTATCGCGAGCAGGCTCGCTCCTACAAGGGTTTTGCGGTGTTTCGGTTAGCGGACGCTGCTGGTGAAGCTGCTGGCGCCTGGCAATTCAATCACCAGTTCATCGCCGACATTCAGCGGACCAACACCCACCGGCGTCCCTGTCAGGATCACGTCACCGGCCTGCAGCGAGAAGCACCCGGCCATGTGCTGGATCATCGGCACGATCGGGTTGAGCATTGCGCTGCTGTTACCGTCCTGGCGCACTTCGCCGTTGATGGTCAGGCGGATGCCGATGTCGGTCAGATCAGCGAACGTGCTGCCGGACACGAATGGTGCAATCACCGCCGCTCCGTCGAAGGACTTGGCGATTTCCCACGGCAGGCCCTTGGCTTTCAGCTCGGCCTGCTTGTCGCGCAGGGTCAGGTCCAGGGCCGGGGCGAAACCGGAGATAGCATCGAGCACTTCTTCACGGCTCGGTTTGGTCGACAAAGGCTTGCCGATCAACACCGCGATTTCCGCTTCGTAATGCACCGAGCCACGTTCAGTCGGAATGCTGAAACTGCCTTCCAGCGGCACCACGCAACTGCCCGGCTTGATGAACAGCAGCGGCTCGGTCGGCACCGGGTTGTCCAGCTCCTTGGCGTGTTCGGCGTAGTTACGGCCAATGCACACCACTTTTCCCAGCGGGAAGTGAATACGCGTACCGTCGACATACTGGTGCTGATAGCTCATTACCGACTCCTGTTTCGTAGCTCTTAAATTCAAAAGTCAAACAGCGAAAATTTTGCCCGGGTTCATGATGCCGTTCGGATCGAACACCGCTTTGACGGCTTTCATGTACTCGATCTCGACCGGCGAACGGCTGTAGGTCAAGTAATCACGCTTGGTCATGCCCACGCCATGTTCGGCAGAAATCGAGCCGTTGTACTTCTCAACGGTTTCGAACACCCACTTGTTGACGGTCGCGCACTTGGCGAAGAACTCATCCTTGCTCAGGTTTTCCGGCTTGAGGATGTTCAAGTGCAAGTTGCCGTCGCCGATGTGGCCGAACCAGACGATTTCGAAATCCGGGTAGTGTTCGCCGACGATCGCGTCGATTTCCTTCAGGAACGCCGGGACTTTCGACACAGTGACCGAAATGTCGTTCTTGTACGGCGTCCAGTGGGAAATGGTTTCGGAGATGTATTCGCGCAGCTTCCACAGGTTCTGCAACTGGGTTTCGCTCTGGCTCATCACGCCGTCCAGCACCCAGCCCTGCTCAACGCAGTGTTCAAAGGTTTCCAGGGCGTGGTTGGCCACTTCTTCGGTGGTCGCTTCGAATTCCAGCAGCGCGTAGAACGGGCAATCGGTTTCGAATGGCGCGGGTACGTCGCCCCGGCCCATGACCTTGGCCAAGGCTTTGTCGGAGAAAAATTCGAACGCGGTCAGGTCAAGCTTGCTCTGGAACGCGTGCAGCACCGGCATGATCGAGTCAAAATCGGCAGTGCCGAGGACCATGGCGGTGAGGTTTTTCGGGGCACGGTCCAGACGCATGGTGGCTTCGACCACAAAACCGAGGGTGCCTTCAGCGCCGATGAACAGCTGACGCAAATCGTAGCCGGTGGCGTTCTTGATCAGGTCTTTGTTCAGTTCCAGCAGGTCGCCCTTGCCGGTGACGACTTTCATGCCGGCCACCCAGTTACGGGTCATGCCGTAGCGAATCACCTTGATCCCGCCGGCATTGGTGCCGATATTGCCGCCAATCTGGCTGGAACCTGCCGAAGCGAAGTCCACCGGGTAGTACAGGCCTTTTTCTTCGGCGACGTTCTGCAGGTGTTCGGTGACCACGCCCGGCTGGCAGACCGCAGTGCGGTCGGTCATGTTCACGTCGAGGATCTGGTTCATGTAGTCGAAGGACACGACGACTTCGCCATTGGCGGCCACGGCAGCGGCGGACAGCCCGGTGCGACCGCCGGACGGTACCAGCGCAATGTTGTGCTCATTGGCCCAACGAACAATGGCCTGGACCTGCTCGGTGGTCTTGGGGAACACGATGGCGGTCGGGGCCGGGGCGAAATGCTTGGTCCAATCCTTACCGTAAGCATTCAGGGAGTCGGCATCGGTCAGCACCTTGCCAGGCTCAACCAGGGTCTTCAGCTCTTCAATCAGGGCAGGATTGGTCATCGACAGAACTCTCGAACAATTCATGGTCATCCTGAGAACGCTTCACGTCGCAGGAATGAGTGTTTAGCGGGGTGCATATGCTAGCATACCGACCCCGCAGGATAGTGCCCAACGGCTATTCTGTGGCGACGGCTTTCCTGCCGTCCGGGTCAGCGTCTGCTGGCTATTTCCTGCCATTTTTCTCCGGGATACAGGTTTACGCAGATGAGCAAGACTTCTCTCGATAAGAGCAAGATCAAGTTCCTTCTTCTCGAAGGCGTCCACCAATCGGCTGTCGACGTCCTCAAGTCGGCGGGCTACACCAGCATCGAGTACCTCACAGGTTCTCTGCCGGAAGCCCAGCTGAAGGAAAAGATCGCTGATGCGCACTTCATCGGCATTCGCTCGCGCACTCAACTGACCGAAGAGATCTTCGATCACGCGAAGAAACTGGTCGCTGTCGGCTGTTTCTGCATCGGCACCAACCAAGTTGACCTCAATGCTGCCCGCGAACGCGGCATCGCAGTGTTCAACGCTCCGTACTCCAACACTCGCTCCGTAGCCGAACTGGTGCTGGCCGAAGCGATCCTGTTGCTGCGCGGCATCCCTGAGAAGAACGCTTCCTGCCACCGTGGCGGCTGGATCAAGAGCGCAGCCAACTCCTTCGAAATCCGTGGCAAGAAGCTCGGCATCGTCGGTTACGGCTCGATCGGTACTCAACTGTCCGTCCTGGCTGAAGGCCTGGGCATGCAGGTGTACTTCTACGACACCGTGACCAAGCTGCCATTGGGCAACGCGACTCAGGTCGGTAACCTTACCGAGCTGCTGGGCATGTCCGACATCGTCACCCTGCACGTTCCGGAAACCGCTGCGACCCAGTGGATGATCGGCGAGAAAGAAATCCGTGCGATCAAGAAGGGCGGCATCCTGATCAACGCGGCTCGCGGCACCGTGGTCGAACTGGACGCTCTGGCGGACGCGATCAAGGACAAGCACCTGATCGGCGCGGCCATCGACGTCTTCCCGGTGGAGCCGCGCTCCAACGAAGAAGAGTTCGAAAGCCCGCTGCGTGGCCTGGACAACGTGATCCTGACCCCGCACATCGGCGGCTCTACCGCTGAAGCGCAAGCCAACATCGGTCTGGAAGTAGCTGAGAAGCTGGTCAAGTACAGCGACAACGGTACGTCGGTGTCCTCGGTCAACTTCCCGGAAGTGGCCCTGCCGGCTCACCCTGGCAAGCACCGTTTGCTGCACATCCACGAGAACATTCCGGGTGTGATGAGCGAGATCAACAAGGTCTTCGCCGAAAACGGTATCAACATTTCCGGTCAGTTCCTGCAGACCAACGAGAAAGTCGGCTACGTCGTGATCGACGTCGACGCCGATTACTCGGAAATGGCGCAAGAGAAGCTGCAGCACATCAACGGCACCATTCGTTGCCGCGTGTTGTTCTGATAGCGATTTGAGCGACAAAAAAAGGAGCCCTTAGGGGCTCCTTTTTCATGGGCGCGGTTCTTTATTCCGAGCAGGTTACTTAACGTTGACGGTGATCTTCTCCGACACGATCGGCGGATCAAACGGCATGTGGCCGCTATCGCCCAGTTCGAGTTGCAAGGTGTGTTTGCCTGGCGTCAGCTTTATTTCAGCCTGGGTCTGCGCCTTGCCGAAATGCACGTGGTTGGCATCGTTGGGGATTGGCGCACCGGCGGCCGGCAGTTGATCGACATCGATCAGCAAGTGGTGATGGCCGGTGTTCTTGGTGGCGTCACCCGCTGGCGCCAGCGAAATGTTCTCGACAGCGAACTTGACGACGACGGTTTGCGGAATCGTGGCACCGTCCGCAGGAGAAACGATGGACACTTCTGCACCTTTGGGAGCCGGTGTAGCCGCCGTTGCCAGCATCGAAGCTCCCATCAACAGGCCAGCCAATGCTGCTCGTGACATAAAGGTTTTCATTCTCTTCTCCAGTTTTTTCGTAAAATCCGTGTGGCCATGACAACTTCACGGCCATTCGTTGTCGAAGGCACTCGACAACCATAGCAAAGCGAGCCTGAATCAGAGCATCGCAAAAATGAATTCAAAGGAGTGACCATGCGCTTTTTGCCTGGCCTGATCTGCCTGCTACCCCTTCTTAGCCCGTTGGCTCATGCCGAACTGATTGACGATGTGAACGACCGAGGCGAATTGCGTATTGCCCTTGAGGCTAATACACCGCCCTTCAATTTCAAGGAAGACGGCAAACTCACCGGCTTTGAAGTCGAACTGGGGCAACTGCTGGCCAACGAACTAGACGTACGGGCCGACTTCGTCGTTACCGATTCCAGCGATCTGATGCAAGGCGTTGAAACCGGCAAGTACGACGTCGCCATCAACCACATAGCAGTGACCCCGGACCTCAAGGATCGTTTCGACTTCAGCGAACCTTACATTCACACCGATGCGCAATTGATCGCGCAGAAGGAAGAGCAACCACGCTCGATGCTACTGGTGCAGTCACTGACGGAAGAGAAGCCGAAGGCTGCCCCGGCAGTGAATCTGGCGATTCCGTTTCAGAAAGGTAACCCGGCGTTTCATGCCAGCCTGGAAAACGCGCTGCAGCGGATCAAGTCGGATGGGCGACTCCAGGCACTGGAGCAGAAATGGTTCGGGGCGGATGCGAGTGTGGCGCCCAAGCCTTAAGAATTTTGTCGCTCTTTAGATCCCGCCCCTCACCCTAACCCTCTCCCCAGGGGGGCGAGGGGACTGACCGAGGTGTCAGACGCTATCCATCGACCTGAAAGATGGAGCCGACTATGGATTCAACACAAAGACTTTCAAGTCGCAAAATTTCTACAGATCCCCACGATCAGTCCCCTCGCCCCCCTGGGGAGAGGGTTAGGGTGAGGGGAAGGATTCTGGATCAGCCCAAAGCCCCCAAAACCACCGCTGCCTCAACCAACTCCAGTTCACTGAAGACTTGAACGCCATGGCGCCTGAGCAACGCCGCAGTAACCCCTTCACCACTCACCTTCACACCCCTGAACGTCCCGTCGTAGGTCAACAGATTCCCGCAAGACGGGCTGTTGGCCTTGAGTACGGCAATGCGGATGCCGTGCTTTTGCACCAGTTCCAACGCTTGATAAGCCCCCGAGAGAAACTCGGCGCTGACGTCCTCGCCCTCGGTGGTGATCACTGAGGCGTGTCCATCAAGCACTTCACCACCCTGCCCACCCGGAATTTCCGCCGCCGCCCTTGGCGTTGGCAAGCCACCGGCAACCTCCGGACACAACGGCACCACTCGACCTTCATCAAGCCACTGCTGAAGCTGATCGAACGGCCCGCTCGCCCCGCCGTCGTAACGTACGCGGTGCCCCAGCAGACAGCGGCTTACCAGAATTTTTTGCATGATCAGAACGGCTCGTTACCACGGCGCCGGAACCAGCCGGTCAACGACAGGCGATCGCGGGTCGCGGGCAGGACTTCGTGGGGCACTTCACCGGACAGGAACACCACCAGGCATCCACCGGTGGGCACCACATCATGTTCGACGCTTTCATCCAGGTACATGCGCAACTGCCCGCCGTGCTCAGGCAGCCAGGCGTCATTGAGATAGACCACCGCCGACACCATACGCCGGTCGTCGTCGCGGAAACGGTCAACATGTTTAAGGTAGAACGCGCCGGGCGGGTACAGCGCGAAATGGCTTTCGAAATCTTCCAGGCCCAGAAACAAACCGCGATTCATCGCCTCGCGCAGGCTGTCCATCAAATCCAGATAACCGTCGCACGCCAGCGCCTGGCCGGGCTCGATCCACTGGATATGGTCGCCGCGAATCCCCTCGCGAATCTCGGAGGTTGCCCCTCGACCCACGGCGGCCGGGGCCAATTCGCCCTCGGCAGCACGTTTACGGCACTCAGCCGCCAGTTCCCGGGTCAGACCCAGAGGAAGGAAAATATTCTGCTGCGACCAACCGTGTTCGGCCAGGTCATCGACGATACGTAACAGCAGCGGGTGATCAGAGGGTATTGGCATGCCGCGCATAGTATTCCTGTGCCTGAAAATCCGACAGAGCCGCGCAGCGGGTTGATACGAATTCTCGACAAGGACGAATGCCACACGGAGAATAGTCGCCTGCTGACAGGAGTCCCTATGCGCCGTTTGCTTTTTTCACTGTTGATGTTCTGTGTATTGCCCGCTTGGGCAGACGGCCACGACCAGTTGTACAAGGTCGCCGGTTGGCCAGAACAACGCGCGCATTTCAACGACGCTCTCTCGGCCGCTCAGCAGCGGTACCAGAACAGCCTGCCGCCGGCCGTGTTCCAGGCACTGGTGAATAACAGCAATCAGCGATTTGCCCCCCAGGCCGTGGACCAGCGCGCCGAAGCGCAATTGCGCAAGACCCTCGCCGACCCGAAACCCGCGCTGACGTTCTTTCAATCACCCTTGGGCAAGAAAATCGTAGCCGCCGAGTTGCTGGCGACCCGTCGCGATCAGTTGGCAAAAAACGCCAAGGGCTTGCCGAAGATCCAGGCCAGCGACAGCCGCATGCTGATCATCGGCCATCTGGCCCAGGCCCTGCCCGCTCGCGAGGCTGGCGCGGAAGTCAGCCTCGCGATTGCCGGCGTCGCGGCCGACAGCCTTAGTTCGATGATCCCCGGCCTGCTTGGTGGTGGTCAGGCTCAAGGCATGTTGAACGGTCAGCGTCAGCGCTTGATGGACCAGATCGGCAACGACCTGAACAACACGCTGCTGTATGTCTATCGCGACCTGTCGGATGAAGAACTGGAAGAGTTCGCGACCTTTGCCGAGTCCACCGAGGGCAAGGCTTATTACCAGGCAGCACTGGCGGCGATTCGCGCGGGGCTGGCGGTGGGGCAGGATACTTCAACGCTTCGCCAGTGATATTCGGCGCCTGGAAAATTGCTTTCGCGGGCAAGCCTCGCTCCTACGGATTTGAGTCGTTCACAAAAGGGTGATCCACCTTAAATTTGTAGGAGCGAGGCTTGCCCGCGAAGAGGCCCTAACGGTCGCTAAAGATTCCTGCCCTTGATCCGCTTGGTCAAAAACCCGAAATACTCCCGCCGCAACGCCAGCGTCTCATTCGCCAGGTGATGCCGCGCCTCAGGCAACATCAGCACCTGTGGCCGATCGAACTTGCCCCGCAACACTTCAAGGTTATGCTCCCAATCCACAGTCATGTCCGCCTGCCCCTGCACAATCAGCGGTCGCCGCATGCTGTACGGTGCGGCTTCGATACGTTTGATCCAGCGCGCCAGCGCACCGACCCAGGCGGTCGGTAAACGGAGCGGCTGCAACGGGTCCGCTTGCAGGAAGGGCAGAAAATCCGGGTCGTTGGAGTTCTCGCTGAAGCGCCGGGCAATCGCTTTGACGAAAGGCTTGAGCAGGTAATAGCTGAGCTGGGACCAGCCCCAGGCCCGCGGCCTTACCAACGGCGACAGCAAGATGACCTGGCCCTGGGCCGGACTGCTGGCGCCCTGATTGAGTACATGATCAATCACGATCGCGCCGCCCGTGCTTTGCCCGCACAGGTGCCACGGCTGCGGCAGATCGAGGGATTGCGCTTCGCTGAACAACCCTTGCAGCGTGTCCTGATACTCGGTGAAATCCTTGATGCTGGCCCGCTCGCCACTGGACAACCCGTGCCCCGGCAGGTCGCAGGCAATCACCGCAAAATCCTGATCCAGCGCCCATTCGATCACATGCCGGTAAAGCCCGGTGTGATCGTAAAAACCGTGGAACAAAAACAGCGTCGCCTTCGCCTGCTCCGGCCACCAGACCTGGCTGACCACGTCATAACCATCGACCGCGAAACGTCCAAGGCCACTGCGCACATTACGCCCCGCAAAATCCAGCCCGTAGAAACGCTGGTAAGCCAGCGCTTCCACCGACAGCGGCTGCCAGTCGGCCAGCGGTCGCAGGCTGGCACGCAGATGATCGGAGTCGAAAGTGGCAGACATGAGCAATTCCAGAACGCGAAACGGACTTTATGGGCCTGCGATATTCATCTGTTGAGGCAAGCATGGCAAGCTAGCGCACCTTCGAGGACTGAAATCCATGCGCTCGCCCTACCGCGCCACTCTGCTTGCCAGCCTCCTCGCCCTCGTGTGCGCTGGCGTGCTGTGGGCTGCCTACGACTGGTTTCAGGGGCGCTACCTGCGAGCGTTCAGCGAACACACCGCGGTGTTCTCCGGCGACCCGCTGCGCCTGCCCGACAACCTCGCCGGCCCCGGTGCCATCCGCCTCGTGCACTTCTGGGACCCGGCCTGCCCGTGCAACGTCGGCAACCAACAACACCTGAGCGAACTGGTTGAGCACTATGCACCGCAAGGCGTGGAGTTTTATGCGGTACAAAAGCCTGGCAGCCACGGCCAATTACCGAGCACCTTAAGCAGCCTGAAAAGCATCGCCGTCCTGCCAGGCTCCGAACAGATCCCCGCCAGCCCGGCCGTGGCGATCTGGGATCGCAGCGGCAAACTGGCGTATTTCGGCCCGTACAGCGAAGGCCTGACCTGCAATTCGAGTAACAGCTTTATCGAACCGATTCTGCAAGCGTTGAACGAAGGCCGCACGGTGAATGCCACGCACACACTGGCCGTGGGTTGTTACTGTCCGTGGCCCGTCGACGCAGTGAAGCAAGGCTGACAGGAGACGCGAATCCCTCCTAAGTGCGATGGCCATGGCGGCAAGCCATGTTAAACAGGGGCGCCAGGGAACTGCAGCCACTGATAACAACAAGGAATCACCATGAAACGTAGCCTGACTGTTCTCGCCCTGCTGATTGTTGCGCTCGCCGCAGGTGCAGGCGGGTACGTCTACAGCAAACAGCCGACACGCGAGGGCATGGTGGAGCTGCAACACCTGCAAGGTTCGGTCACCGTGCGCTACGACGAGCGCGGTATCCCGCACATCCGCGCCGAGAACGAAACCGACCTGTACCGCGCCCTCGGGTACGTGCACGCCCAGGATCGGCTGTTTCAGATGGAAGTCCTGCGCCGCCTCGCCCGTGGTGAACTGGCCGAGGTACTGGGCCCGAAACTGCTCGACACCGACAAGCTGATGCGCAGCCTGCGCATTCGCGAACGCGCCGACACCTACCTGGCGAACATGGATAAACAGTCGCCGGCCTTTATCGCCATGCAAGCCTATCTGGATGGCATCAACCAGTATCAGGACAGTCATTCAAAACCTGCGGAGTTTGATGTACTGGGCATTCCCAAGCGCCCATTCACCGCCCAGGACACCATCAGCATCGCCGGTTACATGGCCTACAGTTTTGCTGCAGCGTTTCGCACCGAACCGTTGCTGACCTACGTGCGCGATCAGTTGGGCGCCAACTACCTGAACGTCTTCGATCTCGACTGGCAGCCCAAGGGCGTGCTGGCGAAAAACCGCAGCGGTGCCATGCCACCCCTCGCCAGTACCGACTGGAAAGACCTCAACGCCCTCGCCCGCCTCAGCGAGCAGGCACTGGCCGACAACGGCTTGCCGCAGTTCGAGGGCAGTAACGCCTGGGCTGTCTCCGGCAGTCGGACCAAAAGCGGCAAACCGCTGTTGGCCGGCGACCCGCATATCCGCTTTTCCGCGCCGTCGGTGTGGTATGAAGCGCAGCTCTCGGCGCCGGGTTTCGAACTCTACGGCCACTATCAGGCATTGATGCCGTTTGCCTCCCTCGGGATGAACCGCGACTTCGGCTGGAGCATCACCATGTTCCAGAACGACGACCTGGACCTGATCGCCGAGAAGGTCAACCCGGACAACCCCAATCAGGTCTGGTATCGCGGCAAGTGGGTGGACATGGTGACCAGCGAACAGCAGATCACGGTCAAGGGGCAGGCACCGGTGACACTGGTGCTGCGCCAGTCGCCGCACGGCCCGATCGTCAACGATGCGCTGGGCAGCGGCGTCGGTAAAACCCCGATCGCCATGTGGTGGGGTTTTCTCGAAAGCCAGAATCCGATCCTTGAAGGCTTCTATCAGCTCAACCGCGCCGACACCCTGGCCAAGGCGCGCAGTGCCTCCGCAAAGGTCCAGGCACCGGGCCTGAACATCGTCTGGGCCAACGCCAAGGGCGACATCGGCTGGTGGGCAGCGGCGCAACTGCCAAAACGTCCGGCGGGTGTGCGTCCGGGATTCATCCTCGATGGCAGCACCGCCGACGCGGACAAGGAAGGTTTTTACCCGTTCAGCGCCAACCCACAGGAAGAGAACCCGGCTCGCGGCTATATCGTCTCGGCCAACTTCCAGCCGGTGTCACCGACCGGCATGGAGATTCCCGGTTACTACAACCTGGCCGACCGAGGTCAGCAGCTCAATCGCCAGCTCAGCGACAAAACCATCAAGTGGGATCTGGACGCCAGCCAGCAGCTGCAACTGGGCACCATCACCGCTTACGGGCCGCGCCTGTTGGCGCCGTTGTTGCCCGTACTGCGTGAAGTGGTGAGCGATCCCGCTGAACTCAAACTGGTTGAGCAATTGGCCCAGTGGAAAGGCGACTACCCGCTCGACTCCACCAGCGCCACGCTGTTCAACCAGTTCCTGTTCAACCTGGCTGACGCGACGATGCACGATGAGCTGGGCAATGATTTCTTCGAGACGTTGCTGTCGACCCGGGTGATTGATTCCGCACTGCCTCGCCTGGCTGCGACTGCCGATTCACCGTGGTGGGACAACCGCAACACCCTCGGCAAGGAAACCCGCGCCGATACGGTCAAGGTTGCATGGCAGGCGAGCATTGCTCATCTCAAGACCACCCTCGGCGCCGATTTCGCGCAATGGCAGTGGGGCAAGGCGCACACGCTGACCCATGGCCATCCGCTGGGGCAGCAAAAGCCGCTGGACCGGATTTTCAATGTCGGCCCGTTCGCGGCACCCGGCACACACGAAGTGCCGAACAACCTCTCGGCCAAAATCGGCCCGGCACCGTGGCCAGTCACTTATGGCCCCTCGACCCGCCGCCTGATCGACTTCGCCGACCCGACCCACAGCCTGACCGTCAACCCGGTCGGCCAGAGTGGCGTACCGTTCGACAGCCACTATGACGATCAGGCTGAGGCGTATATCGAAGGGATCTACTACCAGGCGCATCTCAACGACGAAGAAGTCACGGCCAACACGCGCAGTACGTTGAAGCTATTGCCGGCGCGGGCTGCGCAATAAATGATCATTCCCACTCTGCGTGGGAACGATCGATCAGCCTCTAAACCATCGCTGCAAAGTTCAGCCTGAACTGCTGCGGCGTCACCCCCAGCCTGCGGTTGAACACACTGCGCATGTGCTGGGCATCGCGAAATCCGCACTGATAAGCCACGGTCTTCAGCGGCGATTGGGTGCTTTCAAGCAGCACCCGCGCCGCATCCACCCTGGCCCGTTCGACGAACTCCGCCGGGGTGACTTTCGCCTCTTTGGCAAACACTCGGGAAAAGTTGCGGGCGCTCATGTTGGCGGCGTTGGCCAGGTCGGCAATCGTCAGGTCGCCTGTCAGGTTGGCCAACACGTAGAGCTGCACCAACGCCACGGCAGAAGTGGGTTCGGCGTGTGGCGTGAGGAATGGGCTGAACTGTGACTGCCCGCCCGAGCGTTGAGTGAACACCACCAGCCGTTTTGCCACACTCAGCGCTACTTCCGGCCCGTGATCCCTGGCCAGCAAGTACAGCGACAGATCAATCCCCGCTGTGACACCCGCCGAGGTGTAGAGCTCGCCGTCCTCCACGTAAAGGCGATCGGCCTCGACCTGAGTCGACGGGCACAACTGCGCCAGCGCCGCGGCGTCGCCCCAGTGGGTGGTGACCGTTCGCCCTTCCAGCAATCCGGCCCGGGCGAGCATGAACGCGCCGTTGCAGATCGAGCCAAAGCGTTGCGCCTGCGCGCAGGCATCGCGCAACCAGGCATCGAATGCCGCACCAAAATCCATGAACGGCAACTGCGGCCCACCGGCCACCAGCAGCAAGTCGAAAGCTTCCAGCGCTTCGCTGAAATGCCGATGGGCATTGAGTGACAAACCGTTGGAACACGCCATCGCCCCGCGCTCGACGCCGATCACCTCCAGTCGATAGTGATCTGGCGGCTCAAGGAAACGATTGGCTTCGCAAAACACATCCATGGGACCGGTGACGTCCAGGGACTGGACGCCTGAGAACACCACGATGGCAACGGTTTTACTCATGGCTCGATTGCCTCTATGGATCACACTTTCCTGTGGCGAGGGAGCTTGCTCCCGTTGGAGTGCGCAGCACTCCCATTCCTGTCGCCACTGTTTGCCCGGTGTAATTGTGTGGCAGGTTTTGGGGCCGCTGCGCAGCCCAGCGGGAGCAAGCTCCCTCGCCACAAAAGCTTATTCACCCTAGCCAATCCGCGCGCAACAAGCGAGGTTGGCGCGATATGCATGCTCATTGGCAAGGATCGCAGCCATGGATCGATTGTCCGGTTTCGGGTGCGCGGACAGACTGATCCCATCAGCGCCGCCACGGCGTTCCCCATGAGGACAGCACCATGAGCAGCACCATCGCCGGTATCAAAATCCCCGACAGCGCGTTGGCCAAGGCCACCACGGAATACATTCGCGACGTCGAATCAGACCTGCTGTATCACCACTCGCGTCGGGTGTTTCTGTTCGGCGCCTTGAGCGGTGAACGCAAGCAACTGGCCTACAACCCCGAGCTGTTGTACGTCGGCGCGATGTTCCATGACTTGGGTCTGGTGGAAGGTCATCGCACTGATGACGAGCGCTTCGAAGTCGATAGCGCCAACGCTGCCAAAGCGTTCCTCAAGCCTTACGGCTTGTCCGAGGATGATATCGAGCAAGTGTGGCTGTCGATTGCTCTGCACACCACACCGGGCGTGCCGCAACACCTACGGCCTAACGTGGCGCTGGTGACTGCTGGCGTTGAAATGGATGTGCTGGGCATCGACTACGCCGCGTTCCCCCGCGCGCAACGCGAAGAAGTGGTGCATGCCCACCCGCGTGGCGAAGGGTTCAAGGAGTGCATCCTGTGTGCGTTTGCCAATGGCTTCAAGCACAAACCGGACACCACTTTTGGCACCGTAAACGCGGATGTACTGGTGGATAGCGAGCCAGGCTTCAAACCGATGAACTTCGTCGAGATTATCCGCAAGTCGCCTTGGGTGGCATAAGCAAAATGTGGGAGATTCTATGTTGCAGGGCAACCCTGCAACTTCAGGCCGGCTGGTATTCGCTCTGATTTTTCATCAGGGCAAATGCCACCCGACAGAGTTTCCGGGCAAGGGCCACCAATGCCTGGGTTTTCGAGAAGCCTCTTGCCAAATACGACTCGTAAAACGGTTTCCATTTAGCTGAGCGACAGGCTGCCATTGCGGCGTTGTAAGCCAACCGGCGTACTTCCGGATCCCCTTTTTTGCTCAGGTGCCGGGGGCCGTTCTTCTTCCCGGAGTCATCGACCGTAAGGTCCATCCCTAGAAACGCGATGAACGCATCACTATTGGCAAAATCACCGCGCATAAAGGTCGTCGCCAACCCGGTTGCAGTCAGTTCGCCAACACCTTCGATGGCTTTGCAGCGGTCGATATTCTCTTCAATTCCCGCCTCTTTGCTGACCTTGCGCAGCAGTTTCTGAATGGCCTGATCCGCTTGCTTGAAGGCCTTTTGCTGGGCGGCCTGCACTTTCTTCAACAAGGGTTCATTGGCCCAGCTCAGCATCAGGCCAGCATGGTTCTGGATCAGCGTTGCACGTCTGTGGAGCAGGCTTTTCAGCGAGGTGTAGGCCTTGGGTGGCGGGCTCCAGATCCGTAGTCCGTCTTGTTCGTTCGTCAAATAGCGCGCCAGCAGACGGGCATCGCAGGGATCGTTCTTGGCGCGCTGGCCGATGCCGCGGCGATAGTTGCTTACCCGATAAGCATCCACGACATAGACCTGGTGACCCATCGCATGGGCCAGCTCGACAGTGTCCAGGTGGTAGATGTTGGTGGCTTCAACGGCGATAGCGCTTTGGGCGGGCAATGTTTTAAGCCAGCGTTTAAGGGCTGTTCGATCGTTCTTGATGGCGTCAGTGGATTGCAGGTCGGAGCGATAGACAACTATTTCAGCCTTGGCGATATCGATGCCAACAACCGTCTGCGAAGTAAGGATTGTCATGACGAATCCTCGGAGCTAGGGTTTAAGAGCTTGTCGGGGTCTACCGTTGCGCTGGCTTGCCTCTATCGTCGGTTTTACCGATGAATTCCTTATCGGCGCTTTGGGTAGAAAGGGCGGGACGAGAAGTCTCCCACGGTCCGTACTGGCTAGAGTCGGAATCGAGCTTTTAGTCACGCCCACCCCTTCAAGTCTAAACATACAAGCGAGCTTGCCCGCTCCCACATTAGATTCGGGTTGGCCACGGATTTGTGGTCAACCCGGCATCAGGATCAAGCCGCTTCCGGCGCCTGCTGCGCGCGACGCACGTCCGGTTGTTTCCAGGAGTCGGCAGCGCCTTCTTCGATCGCCTGCTGAATCGCACGCTTGCGACTTTCTTCGGCACGACGGCTGAAGAACCAGACCAGGAACGTCATCAGCGATACCGCCAGCAAAATCAGACTGGCCACGGCGTTGATCTCGGGTTTCACGCCCAGGCGCACCGCCGAGAACACTTCCATCGGCAGGGTCGTGGAACCCGGACCGGACACGAAGCTCGCCAGCACCAGGTCATCCAGCGACAGGGCAAACGACATCATGCCGCCGGCCCCCAACGATGGCGCGATCATCGGAATGGTGATCAGGAAGAACACCTTCCACGGCCGCGCACCAAGGTCCATGGCCGCTTCTTCGATGGACAGGTCCAGCTCACGCAAACGCGCCGAGACCACCACCGCCACATACGCCGCACAGAACGTGGTGTGGGCGATCCAGATGGTGAAGATGCCGCGTTCCTGTGGCCAGCCGATCATCTGCGCCATCGCCACGAACAGCAGCAACAGCGACAGACCAGTGATCACTTCGGGCATCACCAGCGGCGCGGTGACCAGGCCACCGAACAGCGTACGACCCTTGAAGTGGGTGATACGGGTCAGCACAAACGCCGCCAACGTACCCAGCACCACCGCCGCTACCGCCGTGTAGCAGGCGATTTCCAGCGAGCGCACCACCGAGCCCATCAGTTGGGTGTTGTCCATCAGACCGACGTACCACTTGATCGACCAGCCGCCCCACACCGTCACCAGTTTCGAGGCGTTGAACGAGTAGATCACCAGGATCAGCATCGGCGCGTAGATGAACAGCAAACCTGCTATCAGCATGAAGCTTGAGAAACGGAAGCGTTTCATTCTTTGCCCTCCATTTCTTTGGCCTGGCTACGGTTGAACAGGATGATCGGCACAATCAGGATCGCCAGCATCACCACCGCCAGGGCAGACGCCACCGGCCAGTCACGGTTGTTGAAGAACTCTTGCCACAACACTTTACCGATCATCAGGGTTTCCGGACCGCCGAGCAGTTCCGGGATCACGAACTCGCCCACCACCGGAATGAACACCAGCATGCAACCGGCGACGATGCCGTTCTTGGACAGTGGAATGGTGATCTTCCAGAAGCTGTTGAACGTGCTCGAACCCAGGTCGGACGCGGCTTCCAGCAGGCTGTTGTCGTGTTTCACCAGGTTGGCGTAGAGCGGCAGGATCATGAACGGCAGGTACGAATAAACAACGCCGATGTACACCGCGAGGTTGGTGTTGAGGATCTGCAGCGGTTCGTCGATCCAGCCCATGCTCATCAGGAAACCATTGAGCAGACCGTTGTTGCTGAGGATGCCCATCCACGCGTAAACGCGGATCAGGATCGCGGTCCAGGTCGGCATCATGATCAGCAGCACGAGTACCGTTTGCATCTCTTTGCGGGCACTGGCAATGGCGTAGGCCATCGGGTAGCCGATCAGCAAACAGAGGACGGTGCTGATCAGCGCCATCTTCAACGAGCCGAGGTAGGCGGCAATGTACAACTCGTCGCCGGCCAGCATCGCGTAGTTGCTCAGGTTAAGCAGCAACTGCACTTTTTGGTCGAGGTAGCTGTAGATCTCGGTGTACGGCGGAATGGCCACGTCGGCTTCGGCGAAGCTGATCTTCAGGACGATGAAGAACGGCAACATGAAGAACAGGAACAGCCAGATGAACGGAACCCCGATGACCAGCTGACGGCCACCGGGAATTATTCGATTGAGGCGGCGTTTGAATTTGCGCATGTTCATGAGCGAAGTACCACGCCGCTGTCGTCTTCCCAATACACGTAAACCTGGTCACCCCAGGTTGGGCGCTGGCCACGGCGCTCGGCGTTGGCGACGAAAGACTGGACGATTTTGCCGCTTGGCAGTTCGACGTAGAACACCGAGTGACCACCGAGGTAGGCGATGTCGTGCACCTTGCCGCTGGACCAGTTGTATTCGCAGGTCGGCATGATCGGCGTCACCAGCAGTTTTTCCGGACGGATCGCGTAGGTCACGGATTTGTCCTGCACTGAGGTGCTGATGCCGTGGCCCACGTAAATCTGGCGGTCCAGGTCCTTGCAGGTGATGGTCGCGTGGCCTTCGGCGTCGTCGATCACTTCACCGTCGAAGATGTTGACGTTGCCGATGAACTCGCAGACCAGGCGACTGGTCGGGGTTTCGTAGATGTCGATCGGGCTGCCGATCTGGGCGATCCAGCCCAGGTGCATGATCGCGATGCGTTCGGCCATGGTCATGGCCTCTTCCTGATCGTGGGTCACCATGACGCAGGTTACGCCGACCCGCTCGATGATCTCGACAAGCTCAAGCTGCATTTGCGAACGCAGCTTCTTGTCCAGAGCACCCATCGGTTCGTCGAGCAGCAACAGCTTCGGTCGCTTGGCCAGGGAACGCGCCAGGGCCACACGCTGACGCTGGCCGCCGGACAACTGATGCGGCTTGCGCTTGGCGTATTGGGTCATCTGAACCAGCTTGAGCATGTCCGCGACACGGGCATCGACTTCAGCGGCGGGGATCTTGTCCTGCTTGAGGCCGAAGGCGATGTTCTGCGCCACGGTCATGTGCGGGAACAGGGCGTAGGACTGGAACATCATGTTGATCGGCCGCTCGTACGGCGGCATGTCGGTGATGTCTACGCCATCGAGGAAAATGCGCCCCTCCGTGGGCCGTTCGAAGCCTGCGAGCATGCGCAGCAACGTGGATTTGCCCGATCCCGAACCGCCGAGCAGGGCGAAAATCTCGCCTTTCTTGATTTCCAGGGACACATCGTCCACGGCAATCGTCTCGTCGAACTTCTTCGTGACCCGGTCGATTTTGACCAACACCTGTTTAGGTGATTGGTCGCCCTCGAGGGCTTTCTTATAGGCGCCGGAGGCAACTGCCATTTACGAAACTCCCAGAAAAAAGAGTGCAGTTCGCTCAAGGTGAGCCAACCTTGGATAGTTTGAGCCTTGAAGCTATTTACCCGACTTGACCTTGGTCCAGCTGCGGGTCATCAAACGTTGAATGTTTGGCGGTAACTCGATCGACACGTAAGTCTTGTCGAGGACTGCTTGCGGTGGGTAAACCGCTTCGTCGGTGCGAATGGACTGTTCCATCAGTTTGTCCGACCCGGGGTTAGGGTTGGCATAGCCGACGTAATCACTGACCTGGGCGATCACCTCAGGTTTCAGCAAATAGTTGATGAAGGCGTGGGCTTCTTTGACGTTGGCCGAATCCTTCGGAATCGCCAGCATGTCGAACCACAGCGCACCGCCTTCCTTTGGAATCGAGTAAGCGATGTTGACGCCTTTCTTCGCTTCAGCCGCACGGTTTCTGGCCTGGAACATGTCGCCGGAGAAACCGATCGCGACACAGATATCGCCGTTAGCCAGATCGGCGATGTATTTGGACGAGTGGAAGTACGTCACATAAGGCCGCACCGCCAGCAACTTGGCTTCGGCCTTTTTGTAGTCTTCGGGGTTGGTGCTGTTGGCGTTCAGGCCCATGTAGTTGAGGACCGTCGGCATCATTTCATCGGCGGAGTCGAGGAACGCCACGCCGCAACTGTGCAGCTTCTTGATGTTCTCCGGCTCGAATACCGCAGCCCAGGAATCGATCTTGTCGACACCCAGCACAGCCTTGATCTTGTCGACGTTGTAACCGATGCCGTTGGTGCCCCACAGGTACGGTACCGCGTACAGATTACCGGGATCGTTCTGTTCCAGACGCTTGAGCAATACGGGGTCGAGGTTCGAGTAGTTCGGCAACTTCGACTTGTCGAGTTTCTGGAAAGCTCCGGCCTTGATCTGCTTGCCAAGGAAGTGGTTGGACGGCACGACCACGTCATAACCGGTACGCCCGGCCAGCAACTTGCCTTCCAGGGTTTCGTTGGAGTCGAAGACGTCATAAACCGGTTTGATGCCGGTCTCTTTCTGGAAGTCGGCCAAGGTGCTCTCGCCGATGTAATCTGACCAGTTATAAATATGCACAGTGCCAGCGGCCTGGACACTAACGGCAAGCGTCAGTCCGGCGCCGACCAGCAGTGCATTGCGCAACAAAGAAAAAACAGGCACGTGGAGGTCCTCTAAAATTAGTTGGGCCCAAGTTGCCCAGCGTTACATGACAGCCATGGCTGCCTGGCAACAAAACCGGCGCGCAACTTACCCTCGAAAAACCGTTCCAGCAAACTTTATGAAGATCCCTGTAGCAGCTGCCGAAGGCTGCGTTAAGGTCCGAAGGACCTTCCCGCGTTTTCAACAGCACAACTGCTTCGCAGTTGGACGCAGCCTGCGGCAGCTGCTACAGGGTTTTACTTACTTACCGGATTTGATCTTGGTCCAGCTGCGAGTCAGGATCCGCTGGGTCGCGGCCGGCAAGTCGGCAATCGCGTACAGCTTGGCCAGCACGTCAGCCGGCGGGTAGATGCCTGGGTCGGCGGTGATGTCTTTATCAACCAGTGCAGTAGCGGCCGCGTTACCGTTCGGGAAACGCACAGCGTTGGTGATGGCGGCCATGACTTCCGGCTTTTGCAGGTAGGTCATGAACTTATAGGCGCCTTCGACGTTTTCGGCATCTTTAGGGATGGCGACCATGTCGTAGAAGCTGCCCGCACCTTCTTTCGGAATGTTGTAGCTGACTTTCACCTTGTCACCGGCTTCAGCCGCACGGGACTTGGCCTGGTAGATGTCGCCCGAGTAACCGACGGCCACGCAGATGTTGCCGTTGGCCAGGTCGGAGATGTACTTGGACGAGTGGAAGTAGGCGATCGAAGGACGAACTTTCATGATCAAGGCTTCAGCCTTGTCGATGTCTTCTTTCTTCTGGCTGTCGGTCGGCAGGCCCAGGTAATGCAGTGCCACCGGGATCATTTCGGTTGGCGAATCGAGCAGGCTGATACCGCACGACTTCAGCTTGGCGGCGTTTTCAGGCTTGAAGATCAGGTCCCAGGAATCGGTAGGTGCATCGGCGCCCAGTGCAGCCTTGACCTTCTCGGCGTTGAAACCGATACCGATCGAACCCCACATGTACGGGAAAGCGTGCTCGTTGCCCGGGTCGCTCACCGATACCGCTTTGAGCAGGTCGGGGTTCAGGTTTTTCCAGTTCGGCAGCTTGGACTTGTCCAGCTTCTGGTAAACACCGGCCTTGATTTGCTTGGCCAGGAAGTTGTTCGACGGCACGACGATGTCGTAACCGGACTTGCCTGCCAGCAACTTGGCTTCCAGCGTTTCGTTGCTGTCAAAAACGTCGTACACCACCTTGATCCCGGACTCTTTCTCGAAGTTCGCGATGGTGTCCGGCGCGATGTAATCGGACCAGTTATAGACGTGCAACACCTTGTCGTCCGCCTGTACCGCACCCGCCATCATTCCCATCAGGGACATGGCGAGGAGAGTCTTGCCAGCAAACTTTTTTCCTAATGCCTTCATGCGTAATGCTCCAAATTTTTCTTTTTTGAACCACTTTGTTCAGCGGCCGAACCCGGACAACTGGAACCGCGGCTAGTCTGGCAAGATCCGAGGCGGTCTTTCAAGGAAAGGCCGCCCTTCAGGACTGCTCTGAGCGAAAGTTTCATGAGCCCCGCTCAGAGCCTAGCACTTAGCCCTGTAATGCACTCAGGGTCAGGTCCAGGCACTTGCGAGCCTTTGTCACCAACTCATCGATTTCAGCCGGTGTAATCACCAGTGGCGGAGCAATGATCATGGTGTCGCCCACGGCGCGCATGATCAGGCCGTTCTCGAAGCAGAAGGTGCGGCAAATCATGCCAGCGCCCTTGCCTTCGTAACGCTTGCGAGTGGCTTTGTCCTGCACCAGCTCGATCGCCCCCAGCAGACCCACCCCACGCACTTCCCCTACCAACGGGTGATCGCTCAGTTCCCGTAGACGCTTTTGCAAATAGGGTGCCGTTTCTGCATGAACGCGCTCGATAATTTTTTCTTCGCGCAGGATGCGGATGTTCTCCAGTGCCACCGCAGCAGCCACCGGGTGCCCGGAATAGGTGAAACCGTGGTTGAAATCGCCACCTTCGTTGAGCACCGCAACCACTTCGTCACGCACGATCAAGCCACCCATAGGGATGTAGCCGGACGTCAGGCCTTTGGCGATGGTCATCATGTCGGGTTTGAGGTCGTAGAAATCGGTACCGAACCACTCACCGGTACGGCCGAAACCACAGATCACTTCGTCAGCCACGAACAGGATGTCGTACTTGGCGAGGATTTCCTTGATGCGCGGCCAGTAGGTGTCTGGCGGAATGATCACGCCGCCGGCACCCTGGATCGGCTCGGCAATAAAGGCACCGACGTTGTCCACGCCGACTTCCAGAATTTTCTCTTCGAGCTGATTGGCCGCCCAGATACCGAACTCTTCCGGCGTCATCTTGCCGCCTTCAGCAAACCAGTACGGCTGCGCGATGTGGACGATGCCCGGGATCGGCAAGTCGCCTTGTTCGTGCATGTACGTCATGCCACCCAGGCTAGCGCCGGCCACGGTGGAACCGTGATAGCCGTTCTTGCGGCTGATGATGACTTTCTTCTTCGGCTGGCCCTTGATCGCCCAGTAGTGACGAACCATACGCAGCATGGTGTCGTTGCCTTCTGAACCGGAACCGGTGAAGAACACGTGGTTCATGCCTTCTGGCGCGATGTCGGAGATGGCCTTGGCCAGCTCCAGCACCGGCGGGTGAGCCGTCTGGAAAAACAGGTTGTAGTAAGGCAGTTCACGCATTTGTTTACTGGCGGCATCGGCCAGCTCATCGCGACCGTAGCCGATCGCCACGCACCACAGGCCGGCCATACCGTCGAGGATCTTGTTGCCTTCGCTGTCCCAGAGGTAAACGCCCTTGGCGTTGGTGATGATCCGCGGGCCTTTCTCTTTCAGCTGCTTGAAATCGCTGAACGGGGCCAGGTGGTGATCGTTGCTCAGGGTTTGCCACTCACGGGTTTGCGGATTGTTGCTGGTCATACGAATCTCCTTAAAAAAATCAGGTGAAAGCGCCGCCCGACAACGGCGGCGCCCGGCGCATCAGACGGCGAAGAGCAGGAACTCCCGCTCCCACGAACTGATCACGCGCTTGAAGTTTTCATGCTCGGCCCGCTTGACCGCGACGTAGCCAGTGATGAATTTCTTGCCCAGGTATTTCTCGATCGTCGCGCTGTGTTCCATGCGTTCCAGCGCGTCTTCGATGGTCAGTGGCAGGCGCAGGTTGCGGCGTTCATAGCCACGGCCCACCACCGGCGCACTCGGGTTGATGCCTTCGACCATGCCGATGTAACCGCAGAGCAGGCTCGCGGCAATCGCCAGGTACGGGTTGGCGTCGGCGCCCGGCAGGCGGTTTTCCACCCGACGGTTTTGCGGCCCGGCATCCGGAACCCGCAGGCCCACGGTGCGGTTCTCTTCGCCCCACTCCACGTTCACCGGTGCCGAGGTGTCCGGCAGGAAGCGGCGGAACGAGTTGACGTTCGGCGCGAACAGCGGCAACAGCTCGGGGATCAATTTCTGCAAACCACCGATGTGATTCAGGAACAACTGGCTCATGGACCCGTCTTCATTGGAGAAGACGTTCTTGCCGGTCTCGATGTCGATGATGCTCTGGTGCAAGTGCATCGCACTGCCCGGCTCGCCGGTCATGGGTTTGGCCATGAAGGTGGCTGCCACGTTGTGCTTGAGCGCGGCTTCGCGCATGGTGCGCTTGAACACCAGGATCTGGTCGGCCAGGGACAGGGCGTCGCCGTGACGGAAGTTGATTTCCATCTGCGCCGTGCCGTCCTCGTGGATCAGCGTGTCGAGGTCCAGCTCCTGCAATTCGCACCAGTCGTAGACGTCTTCGAACAGCGGATCGAATTCGTTCGCCGCTTCGATCGAGAAAGACTGACGACCGGTTTCCGGGCGACCGGAACGGCCAACCGGCGGTTGCAGCGGGAAGTCCGGGTCTTCGCAGCGCTTGGTCAGGTAGAACTCCATTTCTGGCGCCACGATCGGCTGCCAGCCCTTGTCGGAATAGAGTTTCAGTACCTTCTTGAGCACGTTGCGCGGCGACAGCTCGATCGGGTTGCCTTGCTTGTCGTAGGTGTCGTGAATCACCTGAGCGGTGGGCTCGATGGCCCACGGCACCAGAAACACAGCATTCGAGTCCGGGCGGCAGATCATGTCGATATCAGCCGGGTCGAGCAGTTCGTAATAGATGTCGTCTTCGACATAGTCGCCGGTCACGGTCTGCAACAGAACGCTCTCGGGCAGGCGCATGCCTTTTTCGGCAATGAACTTGTTGGTCGGCGAGATCTTGCCCCGGGTGATACCCGTCAAGTCGCCAACCATGCATTCGACTTCTGTGATCTTGTGGTCTTTCAACCAATCGGTGAGCTGGTCGAGGTTGTTACTCATAAATGCCTCTTAGGCTTGGTTTCCTGACTCTTATAAGTCAGGCGTTGTTTGACGCATCGGCGTCGCGTTGTAATGCGTGCTTACGGCAGGCATCGCCAAATGCCTGGAAGATCGCAAGGTAATCCGGGTTTGAGCATACCTGCCATTCGGGATGCCATTGCACCCCCAAAGCAAAACCCTTGCCCTGCGGGACCGAGACGGCCTCGATCAACCCATCGGGAGCCAGGGCCTCAACGCAAAGGCCCGGCGCCAGACGTTCAACGCCCTGACCATGAATCGAATTGACGTGTATCTCGCTCGCCAGGCCCAGACCTGCGAGTACACCACCCGGTTGGATGTGCACCGGGTGACTTGGCGCATACTGTCCTTCAAGCGGTAGGCTATCGTCTTCACGGTGATCCATGAATGGACCGGCTTCGTGGACTTTTTGATGCAGGCTACCGCCGAACGCCACATTCATTTCCTGGAAGCCGCGGCAAATACCGAGCACGGGAATACCGGCCTCGACAGCGGCGCGGATCAACGGGAGGGTGGTGGCATCGCGTGCAGAATCATGAGCAGTGCCCGGCGCGCTGGCTGGGCCGTTATAGTGAAACGGTTCTATATTGGAAGGAGAGCCCGTAAAGAGAATGCCATCCAGACCGTCCAGAATATCGGACGGTGCCAGCAAATCGGCCAGGGACGGAAGAATCACTGGCAGGCCCTTGGCCGCCGAAGCCACGGCGCGGACGTACTTGTCGCCACTGATGTGATAAGCATGCAGACCGATCTGCTTAGAGCAGGCGGTGACGCCGATTAACGGCAGGCGAGACATGAAGCACCCCGGTATTATTGGTGTTATGGGTTTGAATCGAGCTTAGCCTTGTTCATTTTTTTACACAACACCCCCGTAAAAAATACAACACGGCCCGCTCAAGCCCGCAGGCGCTAAATCGCTCAAAGGCATAAAAACGCCCCAAAGTGCCTCAAAAAAGCCCCATGGGTGCTTTTTTAGGGCAAAAAAGGCCTCGCTTGACTTCGGCATGCCGTTCGGGTTGACTGGAATCCGAAGAGATCAATGATTGATATTTTTAACAACAAAGGTGTTGCATCATGTCGGTACCCCCGCGTGCCGTTCAGCTTAACGAAGCGAACGCGTTCCTTAAGGAACATCCTGAGGTTCTGTACGTTGACCTTCTGATTGCGGATATGAATGGTGTGGTGCGCGGCAAGCGCATTGAACGCACCAGCCTCCACAAGGTTTACGAGAAAGGCATCAACCTGCCGGCCTCTCTATTTGCTCTGGATATCAATGGCTCGACGGTGGAAAGCACCGGCCTGGGCCTGGACATCGGCGATGCTGACCGAATCTGCTATCCAATCCCTGACACCCTGTGCAACGAGCCTTGGCAGAAGCGCCCTACCGCGCAACTGTTAATGACCATGCACGAACTCGAAGGTGAACCTTTCTTCGCGGATCCCCGTGAAGTACTGCGTCAAGTTGTTGCCAAGTTCGACGAGATGGGTCTGACCATCTGCGCCGCGTTCGAACTGGAGTTCTACCTGATCGACCAGGAGAACGTGAACGGTCGCCCACAACCGCCTCGCTCGCCAATCTCCGGCAAACGCCCGCATTCGACACAGGTTTACCTGATCGACGACCTCGACGAATACGTCGACTGCCTCCAGGACATTCTGGAAGGTGCGAAAGAGCAAGGCATCCCTGCCGACGCGATCGTCAAGGAAAGTGCCCCGGCGCAGTTCGAAGTGAACCTGCACCACGTGGCCGACCCGATCAAGGCCTGCGACTACGCGGTCCTGCTCAAGCGTCTGATCAAAAACATCGCCTACGACCATGAAATGGACACCACCTTCATGGCCAAGCCTTACCCGGGCCAGGCGGGCAACGGTCTGCACGTCCACATCTCGATTCTTGATAAAGAAGGCAAAAACATTTTTGCCAGTGAGGATCCCGAGCAGAACGCCGCACTGCGTCACGCGATCGGCGGTGTGCTCGAGACCCTACCGGCGCAGATGGCTTTCCTCTGCCCGAACGTCAACTCCTACCGTCGTTTCGGCGCACAGTTCTACGTGCCGAATGCTCCGTGCTGGGGCCTGGACAACCGTACTGTTGCGGTGCGTGTACCAACGGGTTCCGCCGACGCGGTCCGTCTGGAACACCGCGTTGCCGGCGCCGATGCCAACCCGTACCTGCTGATGGCTTCGGTCCTGGCAGGCGTGCACCACGGTCTGGTCAACAAGATCGAGCCTGGCGCACCCGTGGAAGGCAACTCCTACGAGCAGAACGAGCAAAGCCTGCCGAACAACCTGCGCGATGCATTGCGTGAGCTGGACGACAGCGAAGTCATGGCCAAGTACATCGATCCGAAATACATCGATATCTTCGTCGCCTGTAAAGAGAGCGAGCTGGAGGAGTTCGAACACTCCATCTCCGACCTCGAGTACAACTGGTACCTGCATACCGTGTAAGCGGTTGCAGTAAAAACAACGCCGCAGGCTGATAAGGCTTGCGGCGTTTTTTTATGGCTGACATCAAACCCTGTGGCGAGGGAGCTTGCTCCCGCTGGGTCGCGAAGCGATCCCAAACCGATCGATGCGGTGTGCCTGACAGAACCGCATTTCGGATTAAAGGAGTCCTTCGGCCTCCAGCGGGAGCAAGCTCCCTCGCCACAGGGGACTGCAGGCACCACAGGGGATATGGAACATTGGCCTGCTCTGCGTACAATGCCCGCTGCCCCGCAGGAGACACCCATGACCCGACTCGCCACCCCACGCAAACCCCGCGCCCGCAGCCAGGCCCGGATCGATTCAATACTCGATGCCGCCCGCACGCTGCTGGCGGCCGAGGGCGTGGCCAGTCTGTCGATCTATAGCGTCGCCGAACGCGCGGAAATCCCGCCCTCCTCCGTCTACCACTTCTTTGCCAGCGTCCCGGCGCTGCTCGAAGCCCTGACGGCCGACGTCCACGCGGCGTTCCGCGCCTGCCTGCAAGCGCCTATCGATCACGAAGCCCTGAACGGCTGGCGCGATCTGTCGCGACTGGTGGAACAACGCATGCTCGACATCTACGACGAAGATGCCGCAGCCCGCCAACTGATCCTCGCGCAGCACGGACTGACCGAAGTCACCCAGGCCGACCGTCAGCACGACATCGAACTCGGCGACCTGATGCACAAACTCTTCGACCACCACTTCGAGCTGCCGAGACTGCCGACGGACGTTGATGTGTTTGCGTTGGCCATGGAGCTCGGCGACCGCGTCTATGCGCGCTCGGTGCAACAACACGGGCAGATCACCCCTCGCATGGCCGAAGAAGGCATGCGGGTATTTGACGCCTATCTGGGCCTGTATTTGCCGCCCTACCTGCCCAAGCGCGGCGTGTAACGCAACGAGGTGTTCATGGCACACGTTCCAGACAACTACCTTGGCGTGTGGCAACGACGCCTGATCAAATTCCAGTCGGGGCGCGTCGACAGCGAAACAGCGGTTTTCTGGCTGCAGACCCCACGCTTGTTTGCCGACCTGCGTATCCCGCCTGTCCCGCTTCCAGCCTTGTCGCTGGAACAACTGAATCACGCTGATTGGCTGACCCTGAGCGAGCAAAAAGGCTTCGCCGGCGTAACCGAAGTCAACGGCGACATTTGCCAGTGGCATCGCAAACTCGACTACCAACCGGTCAGCACCGAAGAAGACATCGGGCGCATGCACTTTGAAACCAGCGAGCGCCTGGTCGAAACAGCCCTGGACGACAGTTACTACGAGATCTGGGAGCGGCTGCCGGACTCTCGCGGCACCTGTCGCGGCCAGTGGTTGCAGGCGGTCGATGATCCAGCGCGCGTGGCCTGCCTGGTGCTGGCCGGTGACTACTTTCTGTTCGCCGCCAGCCGTGCCGTTGCGCTGAATCCAGGCGGCCATTTGCGTGAACACATCGATGCGGCAACCGCACCGCAACAGCTTGCCTGCGAACTCTCGTTCGGTCGCCACCACGGCGGGAAAAACCCGTGGCACATCGACTACTCCACACTGCCTGGGCAGGTCGGCCAACCCTTGTTGTCGGCTGACATCGATCCGCACGCCAGCGAACTATTCAGCGACCCACGCCTGCTGTCTTCACTCGGCACCTACGCGCCCGCCGCCGGTTGGCGCTGCGCGCCCGAGCCCTGAACACCCGTGCATAAAAAACCCCGAAGGGTTCACACCCTTCGGGGTTGTGCGCAATGCACGCGCTTACAACTTGGCGATCGACACCTCGGTGGATTTCACAAACGCGATCACTTCGCTGCCGACCACCAGTTCCAGCTCTTTCACCGAACGAGTGGTGATCACCGAGGTGACGATGCCGGAAGCGGTCTGCACGTCGATCTCGGACAGTACGTCGCCGAGTACGATTTCCTTGATGGAGCCTTTGAACTGGTTACGAACGTTGATGGCTTTGATAGTCATGGTGTTGATTCCCGTCGTGGATAAGGCTTGAGTTATTGAGCCCAACGCAATTGCGTGGGCAATGGTGAAACAGGTTCCGGTGCCGGCGGTTCGCCGGGCAACGCCAGCACGCGATTGAGGACTTCGGTTTCCAGCGCCGCCAGCCGATGGGAGCCACGAACCCGAGGGCGCGGCAGCTCAACGTGCAGGTCGAGGCCGACTTCGCCCTCTTCGATCAGGATCACCCGGTCGGCAATCGCCACCGCTTCACTGACATCGTGGGTGACCAGCAACACGGTGAAACCGTGCTTCTGCCAGAGCCGTTCGATCAGCTGCTGCATTTCAATTCGGGTCAGTGCGTCCAGTGCGCCCAGCGGTTCGTCCAGCAACAGCAAACGCGGTTGATGGATCAGCGCGCGGGCCAGCGCCACACGTTGCTTCTGGCCACCGGACAAGGCGGCCGGCCATTCATTGGCGCGGTCGGCCAGACCGACCGACTCCAACGCTTCCAGCGCTTGCGGACGCCAGTTGCCCTTGAGCCCGAGGCCGACGTTGTCGATGACCTTTTTCCATGGCAGCAAACGCGCTTCCTGGAACATCAATCGGGTGTCTTCCCGCGCCTCACTGAGCGGCGCGGAACCTGCGAGCAATTCACCGCCCGTGGGTTTGTCGAGACCGGCGAGCAAGCGCAGCAAGGTACTTTTGCCGCAGCCACTACGACCAACCACGGCGACAAACTGACCGGCCGGAATGTGCAGATCGATCTCACGCAGCACTTGCCGCGCGCCGAAGGTTTTTTGCAGTTTGCGCACCACCAGCGGAATCCCGCGCAGCAGGCGTGGAGGTTGTTGAGCCGTCATGCCGCACCTCCTTTAACTACCTGATAGGCCGGGTGCCAGCGCAACCACACGCGCTCAAGTCCGCGGGCCGCGAGGTCGGCGAGTTTGCCGAGCACGGCGTACAAAAGAATCGCCAGTACCACCACGTCGGTTTGCAAGAACTCCCGGGCATTCATCGCCAGGTAGCCAATGCCGGAGCTGGCGGAAATGGTTTCCGCGACGATCAACGTCAGCCACATGAAGCCCAGCGCAAACCGCACGCCGACCAGAATCGAAGGCAGCGCCCCCGGCAGAATCACCTGACGGAACAGGCTGAAACCGGACAAGCCATAACTGCGGGACATTTCCACCAGCGCCGGATCGACGTTGCGGATGCCGTGATAGGTGTTGAGGTAGATCGGGAACAACGTGCCCAACGCCACCAGGAAAATCTTCGCCGACTCGTCGATGCCGAACCACAGGATCACCAGTGGAATCAGCGCCAGGTGCGGCACGTTGCGGATCATCTGCACCGAACTGTCGAGCAGACGCTCGCCCCATTTCGACAGGCCGGTGATGAAACCCAAGGTCAGGCCGATGCTGCCGCCAATGGCGAAGCCCAGCGCTGCACGCCAGCCGCTGATCGCCAGGTGCGTCCAGATTTCACCGCTGCGCACCAGGCTGACGCCGGCTTCGATGACGGCGATTGGCGCCGGCAGAATCCGTGTCGACAACCAGCCCGCCGACACCGACAACTGCCACACCGCCAACAGCAGCACCGGTAACGCCCAAGGCGCGAGGCTATGGATAAGTTTCTTCATGGCGCGCCTCAGCTCTGCGACGCGGCTTTGGGGAGGATGTCGTTGGCGACCATCTCACCAAACGGGCTGACGTAACCGGCGCTTTTCGGCAATTCCGGACGCTCGATATCGAGGTGTGGGAACAGCAGTTCGGCGACGCGGTAAGACTCTTCCAGATGCGGGTAACCGGAGAAGATGAACGTGTCGATGCCCAAGTCCGCGTATTCCTTCACGCGGGCGGCCACGGTCGGACCGTCGCCCACCAACGCTGTGCCGGCCCCACCGCGCACCAGACCGACACCGGCCCACAGGTTGGGGCTGACTTCGAGGTTGTCACGGCTGCCGCCGTGCAGCGCGGCCATGCGTTGCTGACCGACCGAGTCGAAGCGCGCCAGCGAGGCTTGGGCACGAGCGATGGTTTCGTCATCCAGATGAGAGATCAGCCGATCCGCCGCTTGCCAGGCTTCGGCATTGGTTTCACGAACGATCACATGCAAACGAATACCGAAGCGCACGGTGCGCCCGAGCTTCGCGGCTTTGGCGCGTACTTGTTCGATCTTCTCGGCAACGGCGGCCGGAGGTTCGCCCCAGGTCAGGACCATTTCAACTTGCTCTGCCGCGAGGTCTTGCGCCGCTTCCGAAGAACCGCCGAAGTACAGCGGCGGACGCGGTTGCTGGATCGGCGGGTAGAGCAATTTGGCACCCTTCACGCTGATGTGCTGACCGTCGTAATCGACGGTTTCGCCTTCCAGCACGCGGCGCCAGATGCGGGTGAATTCCACCGAGGCTTGATAGCGTTCTTCGTGAGTCAGGAACAAACCGTCGCCGGCCAATTCTTCCGGATCACCGCCGGTTACCAGGTTGAACAACGCGCGGCCGCCGGACAGGCGATCCAGCGTTGCGGCCTGACGCGCTGCCACCGTCGGGGAAATGATCCCGGGGCGCAGGGCGACGAGGAATTTCAAACGCTGGGTCACCGGGATCAGCGACGCGGCCACCAGCCACGAATC
Organism: Pseudomonas sp. BT76 TE3572; assembly: GCF_050435365.1. Lineage (NCBI taxonomy): Bacteria > Pseudomonadati > Pseudomonadota > Gammaproteobacteria > Pseudomonadales > Pseudomonadaceae > Pseudomonas > Pseudomonas sp. BT76 TE3572. The sequence continues at coordinate 4,839,145 of NZ_JBNDKE010000001.1, read as the reverse complement.
TTCGCAAGAGCGCCCGGTAGGAATCAGCACCCCGCCGAAGCCAAGTCGATCCGCCGCTTGCGCGACTTGTTGCAGATAACCGTGATCGACGGCGCGAGCGCCTTCGGCGGTGCCAAGGTAATGGCCGTCGCCGTGGGTAGGCAGGAACCAGAAGATATTGAGGCTCATGGAGTGGTCTCCTTAGGGATTCGAATTACTGAGCTTTGGCAACGGCCGCCGGAGGCGTCCAGATCACGTCTTTGATGCTCAGCGGCTTTGGAATCAGCTTGAGCTGGTAGAAGCTGTCGGCGATTTTCTGTTGCGCGGCGACCACTTCAGGCGTGAGCAACAGCGCCCCGTAGCCTTGGCGTTTCACCGCAGTCAGGGTGATGTCCGCCGGCAGGCCGAGCAGTGGCGAGACTTGTTGGGTCACGTCTTCGGGATTGGCCTTGGACCATTCGCCGACTGCGCGCACTTCTTCCACGAGGGTCTTGATCACCTCAGGATTTTTCTGCGCATAAGGCTTGGTCGCGAGGTAGAACTGATGGTTGTCGACGATGCCTTGGCCATCACGCAGGGTGCGTGCTTGCAATTGCTGTTCGGCGGCAGCCTGGTACGGGTCCCAGATCACCCAGGCATCGACGCTGCCACGTTCGAACGCAGCGCGGGCATCGGCCGGCGGCAGGAATACGGTCTGGATGTCGGTGTATTTGAGGCCGGCATCTTCCAGTGCGCGGACCAACAGGTAGTGAACGTTGGAGCCTTTGTTCAGGACGACTTTCTTGCCCTTGAGGTCCTGCACCGATTTGATCGGCGAGTCCTTCGGCACCAGGATCGCCTCACTGTGCGGTGCTGGCGGTTCGTAGGCGACATAGAGCAGATCGGCGCCGGCTGCTTGAGCGAATACCGGTGGCGTTTCACCCGTAACGCCGAAGTCGATGGAGCCGACGTTCAGGCCTTCGAGCAGTTGCGGACCGCCGGGGAATTCAGTCCATTGCACGTCCACGCCTTGGGCGGCGAGGCGTTTTTCGAGTGTGCCTTTGGCTTTGAGCAGCACCAGGGTGCCGTACTTTTGATAACCGATTCGAAGAGTCTCGGCTTGAGCTTGAGTAATGGCGCCGAAGGTTACAGCCGCAGCAAACAGAGCGACCAGACCACGACGCAAAATGACAGTGCGCATGGCGCTCTCCTTTTTGCAGTTAGGTTTTGGCTGCACCTGCTTGCCCGTTAGCGGGCGAGTAAGGCCAGTACATCAATTTCGGGTGAGGCTTATGAGGCTTAAATGCTCCAGCGAGCACTCAACAAACGTTCATTCAACAGGTTCGGATCGATCGGCTTGGGCCGTCGGGCCATGGCGCTGAAAAACAGCTCCAGTGATTCATTCAGTCTTTCTTCCAGCTCCGGTGCCAGCTGCGCCTGGACGCTGCCTTCGCCGTAAGCGATCTGGCTGTCCACGGCGAAAATCCCGTGGAGCATTTCCTGGGCTTTCAACGCCGACAGCACCGGCTTGAGCGCGTAATCCACCGCCAACATGTGAGCGATGCTGCCGCCGGTAGCCATTGGCAAAACCACTTTGTGGGCCAGGGCACGCTCGGGCAGCAGGTCCAGCACGGTTTTCAATGCACCGGAGAACGACGCTTTGTAGACCGGCGTGGCAATCAGCAGGCCATCGGCGTTTTCAATCTGTTGCAGCAGGTCGATCACCTTCGGGCTGTCGAAGCGTGCATGCAGCAAGTCTTCGGCCGGGAAGTCCCGTACCTGGTAACTCACCACTTCCACACCTTGCTCCTGCAACCAGCGTTGGGAGCGCTCCAGCAGCACCCCGGAACGGGAGCGTTGGCTGGGACTGCCACCGAGTGAGACAACCAGCATTCGACAATTCCTTGAACGGTGTTGGCGATTCGCGGTTTGCGATCTCGCTTTGATGGAAGTGACCTTAACAGGTGATTGTTATATCCATAAATCATATTTATTCATTTGGTTATTCTTTACGGATCTATATGAAATGGCTTTTCCCGGGCAAAAAAACAGGCCGTAAAAACGGCCTGAAATCCCCTGCTTTGTGGGAACGATCGTCCGTCAACGATTTGGTTGCGGCGTCAGACGCAGGTACGGCTTCACTGCGCGATAGCCCTTGGGAAAGCGTTTGTTGATTTCGTCTTCGTCCTTGAGCGACGGCACGATCACTACTTCATCACCGTCCTGCCAGTTGGCCGGGGTGGCCACCTTGTAGTTGTCGGTGAGTTGCAGCGAGTCAATAACCCGCAGGATTTCATGGAAGTTACGGCCGGTGCTCGCCGGGTAGGTAATGGTCAGCCGAACCTTTTTGTTCGGGTCGATCACGAACAGCGAACGCACAGTCAGGGTGTCGTTGGCGTTCGGGTGGATCAGGTCGTAGAGGTCCGAGACCTTGCGGTCGGCGTCGGCAAGGATCGGGAAGTTGACGAGGGTGTTCTGGGTTTCGTTGATGTCTTCGATCCACTTGTGGTGCGAGTCCACCGGGTCCACGGACAGGGCAATGGCTTTCACACCGCGCTGCGCAAACTCGTCCTTGAGCTTGGCAGTGAAGCCCAACTCGGTGGTGCACACCGGAGTGAAGTCCGCCGGATGGGAAAACAGCACGCCCCAGCTATCGCCCAGCCATTCGTGGAAACGGAGGGTGCCGGCGCTGGAATCCTGTTCAAAGTCGGGGGCGATATCGCCCAGTCTGAGGCTCATGGTGCTGCTCCTGGTGAGTGCTTGTCGGGGTCAACTGTGCCTGCATTTCTTATTCATTAAAAAGAATAAATATCGATTTATTTAGATCGTAAACGAATATTAAAAATGTGTTCACTGGACCTTGGCGGCGGTCAGGACGACTATCGCTCACAAGGTTCGAGAAGGCCTTGAGTTGCTGCACAGAGAGGGAAATTTCGAGGCGGGTTTACGGGGGTGAGCCTGACTTGAAAACGCAAAAGCCCCGCCCGGCGAGATGCCGGGCGGGGCTTTTTTGTCAGCGGTTACGCGAGCGCTATTACAGCAGCGGGATCGAGTAGCTGACGATCAGACGGTTTTCGTCCTGCGAACGAGTGTTCGGCAGATCGGTACGCCACATAGCGTTTTTCCACGTGACACCAAGGTTTTTCAGCGCGCCTTCTTGTACGACGTAAGCCAGAGTCAGGTCGCGTTCCCACTCGGAAGCACCGTTCGCCAATTCGCCACCGCGAGAGTTGACGGTATCGATTTCATCACCTTTCAGGTAGACCACACCGGCCGTCAGACCTGGTACACCGACCTTGGCAAAGTCATACGAGTAGCGTGCTTGCCAAGTGCGCTCGCCGGCACGGGCGAACTTCTGGATCTGCATGTCGGTAGTCAGGTAAGCCGAAGCGCCGTCACCCTGGTTCAAGTAAGGGAAGTCACTGCTGCCGTTGCTGACCTGATAGCCGCCGCCGAAGGTGTGGCCGGCAACGGTATACAGGAACAGCCCGCTATACAGGTTGTTGTCGACCTTGCCTTTACCGCTTGGCGCATTGTAATTGCCAGAGGTGAAGTAGTTGGCGTCGTGACCGTTGGCACCGTCATCCCGGCTGTTGAAGTAGCGCAGGTCGGATTTCAGAACGCCCGGGCCGATTGCCCAGTTGTGAAGCAGACCCAGGAAGTGCTGCTTGTAGAAATCTTCCAGGTTGCCGTAGTAGTACTGGGCAGTCAGGTCTTTGGTGATTTTGTAGTCACCGCCACCGTAGATGAACTTGTTGCTGTCACGGAATTTAGTACCGCGCGAGTTCGCACCAGCGATCGACAACTCTTCGTTGTTGCTGGAGTTACGACCTTTGGCGTGCTCGATCTGACCGCCGACCAGTGTAAGGTCCTTGATCTCGCCCGAAGTGATCTGGCCACCCTGGAAGGTTTGTGGCAGCAGACGACCGTCGTTGGTCACGATGACCGGGTTCTTCGGCTGCAGGGTACCCAGCTTCAGTTCGGTCTGGGAGATCTTGGCTTTGGCAGTCAGGCCCAGGCTGGAGAAGTTATCCACCGCTTGGCCGTTGGACTCGCTTGGGAAAACAGTGCCGCCATAAGCGCTACCAGGGGTGCCATTGGCGTTAACGTTGCCATTGGTGCCGCCGCCCGAATCCAGACGTACACCCAGCAGGCCGATGGCGTCGATACCGAAGCCGACAGTGCCTTGGGTATAACCGGAAGTGAAGCGCAGATCGAAGCCTTGGCCCCACTCTTCGTTTTTGCTTGGCTCGGCAGTGCCGTCACGGTAATCCGTGTTGATGTAGAAGTTACGCAGCCCCAAAGTAGCTTTGCTGTCTTCGATGAAACCGGCGGCGCCTGCCTGCTGCGCCAAAACCCCTACGGCCACAGCCAGGGCCAAGGTGGACTTGTTCATTTGTTTCGCTCCTATCGTTTCTAATTTTTGAGGTCCTGGGTCGAATGCCCTGGATCCTTAAGTGCTCGGTGAGTGCCAGACCGTGTGACAACGGCGATGGCCTGCCCCCTGTGATTTTTGCCCGCATGATAAACACAAAAAGAATTATTTCATCATTTTTCATGCCATTCAGGAATATAGCTTCGCGCTATTACTCTGAGTCGGGACCAAGGTATCGGCTCGTAAGCCACCCACTTTAGGCGTTCGGCTTAAAAGCTAAAAAGAATAAAAAATTACTAAGTAAGCTTTAATTGGAATATTGAAAAAACACAAAAAAAAACCTCGCCGGGGGGCGAGGCTTTTTCAGACGGCTATTACAAGAAGCTGTAGGTGTAGTTGAAGATCAGACGGGTCTGGTCGACATCAGGGTTGTTGGAGACTTCACTGCCGCGATAGACACCGTTACGCAACGTCACACCGAAACCTTTGAGGGTGCCCTGCTGGATGGTGTAGTCGATCCGCATGTCGCGTTCCCACTCAGACGAATCAGGACCACTGCCGTTCGTTGCTTTGATGTCGTCGCCGTGCAGGTAGGCAATCGAGGTTTTCAGGCCTGGCACACCCAGCGCAGCGAAGTCATAGGAGTACTGGCCGAAGGTGGTGTTTTCACCGGCACGGACAAAACCGTTAATCATGGCATCGGTGAACAGGTAGAAGCTCGCGCCTCCGTTCGCTTCCGGACGACCATTGCCATCAACAACGTTGCCCTGGTTCAGGTAGACGAAACCGCCGTCATCGCTGACACGCTGGTGACCGAGCAAGAAGGCGTTGCCACCCAGGGTGTAGGTGAACATGGCGCTCCAGGTCTTGTTATCGACCTCGCCCGGGGTCCTGGCAAAACCGTTGTTGTTGTTGAAGCGGTAGCCGGCGTCGCCATTTTTGCCAATGGAGCTGCTGTCAAAATAGCGCAGGTCTGTCTTGAAGGACTGGTTGGCGTCGATCGGGAAAACGTGGATCAGGCCAAGGAAGTCCTGTTTGTAGTAATCCTTCAGATTCGAGTGGTAGTACTGCAGGGTCAGGTCTTTGGTGACCTTCCAGTCAGCACCGGCGTAACGGAACTGATTGCTGTCCTGAGTACCGCCAGCCACGGCCAGGCCGGTGGAGTTTGAAGAGGCACGACCCGCCGAGTGTTCCAACTGACCCGCGTTGAGGGTCACGTTGTCGATTTCCTTCGAGGTGATGGTGCCACCGTCAAAGGTCTGTGGCAGCAGGCGGCTGTCGTTCGCTACCAGGATCGGCATGTTCGGTTGCAGAGCGCCACCCAGGTGGGCTTCAGTCTTCGAGAAGCGCGCCTTGACGTTGGCTGCCGCGCGGCTCCACTCGTCCACGGCCGAACCATCGGTGTCGCTTGGGAAGAATGTGTTGTTGAGGGCTGGGTGGTGACCCTTGCCGCCGTCCAGATGGATACCCACGAGGGCCTGGGCGTCGATACCGAAGCCGACAGTACCTTGGGTGAAACCGGACAGATAATCGAACTTGAGGCCTTCAGCGGTCTCTCTCTGATCCGCGCCGCCTTCTCGGTTATCGTTGTTGAAATACATGGTGCGAGAACTGACGGAAGCCTTGCTGTCTTCCAGGAAACCCGCGGCGCCTGCCTGCTGCGCCAAAACCCCTACCGCCACGGCCAGAGCCAAGGTCGACTTGTTCATTGTTTCGCTCCTATCGTTTCTAATTCTTGTGTTCCTGGTCCGGGGTTAATTGCCTCGGATCCTAAGATGCGCGATTAGCGCCAGACCGTGACCCACAAGTCAATCGTAACTTTGTGTGTCTACGACCATGGTCTAATCCCCAATAAATTTCTTCCTTGTCGGGCCATAAACCCAAAAAGAATCACCCAATTCTTTTTCATACCGTTTAGGAATTTAGCTCCGCCCTACCCCTTGAACCGGGACACGGGTACCGGCTCATAAGCTAATTCCTAAATGGTATTTGTAAGCCTTTTTTTAGATCGATTAGCTTTGATGCAATTCACGATCAATCCCTATCGAAAGGCAGCGCCATGACGACCAAACGCGCACTATCCGGTTCAATTGTTACAGTTTATGTATCGCTAATAATATCTTTTAGCGCACATGCGGCGAACCTCACGATCGGTTATCAAACCGGCATCGACCCCAGCAAAGTCCCCCAGGCAGACGGACTGTACGAGAAAACCCTAGGCCAGAAAATTGACTGGCGTCGTTTCAATAGCGGCCCGGAAGTGGTTACTGCCATTGCTTCCGGCGACGTGCAGATTGGCAACCTCGGCTCAAGTCCGCTGGCAGCCGCTGCTTCGCGCAATCTGCCGATTGTCGCGTTCATCGTTTCCGCCCAGATCAACGCCGCTGAAGCCCTCGTGGTGCGTAACGGCAGCGGCATCGATAAACCGGAAGATCTGATCGGCAAGACCATCGCCACCCCCTTCGTTTCAACCTCCCACTACAGTTTGCTAGGGGCGTTGAAGCATTGGGGCCTGGACGCCTCGAAAGTCAAAGTAGTGAATTTGCAGCCGGCGGAAATCGCGGCGGCGTGGAAGCGTGGTGACATCGATGGTGCGTTTGTCTGGTCACCCGCGCTGGGGGAAATTCGCAAGACCGGCAAGACCTTGACCGACGCGGCACAGGTCGGCCAATGGGGTGCGCCGACCTTCGAGGTCTGGGTCGCGCGCAAGGATTACGCCGAGAAGCACCCAGAGGTTGTGGCCAAATTTGCCAAGGTCACGCTGGACTCGTTCGCCGACTATGCCGCGCATAAAGACAGCTGGACTGCTGACTCGGTACCGGTGCAAAAAATCGCCAAACTGACCGGAGCCAATGCCGTCGATGTGCCGGAGTTGCTGGCCGGCTCTACGTTCCCGGAGGCTAAAGCCCAACAGACCACCGCGCTGCTGGACGGCGGCACGGCCAAGGCGATTGGCGAGACGGCGAAGTTCTTGAAGGAACAAGGGAAGGTCGAGACGGTGCTGCCGGACTATTCGCCGTATGTCAGCGCGAAGTTTGTGGCTGAGTAACGCGCAGAACCCTGTGGCGAGGGTGCTTGCTCCCGCTGGAGGCCGGAGGACTCCCAACCCCGACAACGCGGTGAATCTGTCATACCGCGGTCGCTGGTTTTGGGGCCGCTCCGCAGCCCAGCGGGAGCAAGCTCCCTCGCCACATTGTTACAGGGTCTTTTCGAAGATCTTCGAATTACGCTGATAGTTGTACAGCGACGCACGCGCCGACGGCAGACGCTCTACGCTGCTCGGCACAAACCCACGCTCGCGAAACCAGTGAGCGGTCCGGGTCGTCAGTACGAACAAGGTTTTCAACCCCTGCGCCCGGGCGCGGGTTTCGATGCGTTCCAGCAATTCATCACCACGACCGCCATGGCGGTATTCCGGGTTCACCGCCAGACACGCCAACTCCCCCGCATCCGAATCAGCAATCTGATACAGCGCCGCACACGCGATGATCATGCCTTCGCGCTCGACTACACTGAACTGCTCGATCTCACGCTCCAGCACCTCGCGGGAACGCCGCACCAGAATGCCCTGCTCTTCCAGCGGGCTGATCAAATCCAGCAAACCACCAACGTCTTCGATGGCCGCTTCGCGCACAACCTCGAATTGCTCCTGGGCCACCAGCGTACCGCCACCGTCACGGGTGAACAGTTCGGTCAGCAGCGCGCCGTCTTCGGCGTAGCTGACGATATGACTGCGCGCCACGCCGCCGCGGCAGGCCTCAGCGGCCGCATCCAGCAGCTCAGCCTGATAGTTGCTGCCCAGACGCTGCAGATGCGCCGGCACTTGTTGCGGACGCAACTCACGAACCAGACGACCGTTTTCATCGATCAGACCCAGGTCGGCACCGAACAACAGCAGCTTGTCCGCCCCCAGATCGATGGCCGCGCGAGTGGCAACGTCTTCGCAGGCCAGGTTGAAAATCTCACCGGTCGGCGAGTAACCCAGTGGCGACAACAGCACGATGGAACGCTCATCCAGCAGGCGATTGATGCCCTTGCGGTCGACCCGACGCACTTCGCCGGTGTGGTGATAGTCGACACCTTCGAGCACGCCAATCGGCCGCGCCGTCACCAGGTTGCCGCTGGCCACCCGCAGACGCGAGCCCTGCATCGGCGATGAAGCCATGTCCATCGACAGCCGCGCCTCGATGGCGATACGCAGCTGGCCCACCGCATCGATCACACACTCCAGCGTTGCGGCATCGGTGATGCGCATGCCGTGGTGGTAATGCGGGGTCAGGCCGCGCGTAGCCAGGCGGGTTTCAATTTGCGGACGGGAACCGTGAACCAGCACCAGTCGCACGCCCAGGCTGTGCAACAGCACCAGGTCGTGGACGATATTGCCGAAGTTCGGGTGCTCCACGCCGTCGCCGGGCAGCATGACGACGAAGGTGCAATCGCGGTGAGCGTTGATGTAAGGCGAAGCGTGACGAAGCCAATTAACGTATTCGGGCATGAACCTGGGCCTGTAATAAATAGCAGCCAAAAAATGGGCGAAACAGAAAACGCACAGCGGGCTGATGGTTATCGTCGGAACAGGCTTGGCGACACGCGCGCTCTCCTCATGAATACGGGTTGGGACATTGGCAATTTACAAGTCTTGTCAGCCATGACACAGCCCCTGTAGGAGTGAGCCTGCTCGCGATAGCGAAATGTCAGTCGATACTGAAGTGTCTGACACACCGCTATCGCGAGCAGGCTCACTCCTACAGGAACCTCGCTCAACTGACTGTCATCGGTGTTTCGGCCGGTGTCAGGCAGTAATGTTCAATCAGTTGACGTAATAGATGCACCGTAGGCTGCAAACGTGACATTTCGAGGTATTCCCCCGGTTGGTGCGCACAGGCGATGTCGCCAGGGCCGAGCACCAGGGTTTCGCAGCCAAGACGCTGAAGATAAGGCGCTTCGGTGCCGAACGCCACTGCTTCGGCACGATGGCCGGTGAGCTTTTCCGCGATCCGGACCAATTCGGCGTCCTCGGCCTGCTCGAACGGCGGCACTTCGGGGAACAGCGGCGCGTAATCGATCTTCACCTGGTGCCACTCGGCAATGGGCTTGAGCTTCTGCAGAATCTCCGCGCGCAGGGCATTGGGGTCCATGCCCGGTAACGGGCGCAGATCAAACTCCAGCGAACACTGGCCGCAAATACGGTTGGGGTTATCGCCACCATGGATGCAGCCGAAATTCAGGGTCGGCGTCGGCACGCTGAACTGTGGATTACGGAATTCACGCTGCCACGCCAACCGCAAACCACGCAGTTCACCGATGGCATCGTGCATGGCTTCGAGGGCGCTGTGGCCGAGGCGCGGATCCGAGGAGTGGCCGCTCTGACCGAGGATGTCGATGCGCTCCATCATGATGCCTTTGTGCATGCGGATCGGCTTCAGCCCGGTCGGCTCGCCAATCACCGCCGCACGACCGAGCGGACGCCCGGCTTCGGCCAGGGCGCGAGCGCCGGACATCGAGCTTTCTTCATCGCAGGTAGCGAGGATCAGCAGCGGTTGCTTGAACGGCTGGTCGAGCAGCGGTATGACGGCTTCGATGGCCAGCGCGAAAAAGCCCTTCATGTCGCAGCTGCCAAGTCCGACCCAGCGGCCGTCGACTTCGGTCAGCTTCAGCGGATCGGTCTGCCACAACGCCTCATCGAACGGCACCGTGTCGCTGTGACCGGCCAGCACCAGGCCACCGGGGCCGGAACCGAAACTGGCCAGCAGGTTGAATTTGCCGGGGCTGACCTGCTGGATGTCGCAGGTAAAACCCAGATCGCCGAGCCACGTCGCCAGCAAATCAATCACCGGACGGTTGGTTTGATCGAGGCTGGCCTGCGTACAACTGACGGACGGCGCAGCGATCAGCGCAGCGAACTGATCTTTCATGGATGGCAAAAGCATCGCTGACTCCCAACTCCCGATTTGAACTCCATCATAGAACCATCTGGCGACAGGAATAAACCGCCGCGGCGCGTAGGGCTGATGAGTCCTGTACACTGCACGACCTTGGCAGCCACACATTCCCCCCGGCTGCGCTCCCGATCCTGGATTTTCCGGCCATGCAGAAAGAAACCGAAATCAAACTCCGCGTCAGCCGAGAAACTCTCGCGGCCCTGCGCGAGCACCCGCTCCTGAAAAAACGCAACAAAAGTGGCTGGGAACGCCGTGAGTTGATGAACCAGTACTTCGACACGCCTGAGCGCGACCTGGCCCGCGCCAAGGTTGCCCTGCGCCTGCGCCGCGATGGCGAAGAAGTGATTCAGACCCTCAAGACCCGCGGCCATAGCGTTGCCGGTTTGTCCGAGCGTAACGAATACGACTGGAACCTGCCCAAAGCCAAGCTCGACGTGAAGAAACTTGACGGCGAATGCTGGCCTGAAGAGTTGGCCGAGCTGGACAAGAAAACCCTGAAGCCGATCTTCACCACCGACTTCGTCCGCGAACGCGCAGAAATCGCCTGGGGCCGTGGCAAGACCAAAGTGGTCATCGAAGCCGCACTGGATCTGGGTCACGTGATCGTAGGCAAGCAGAAAGAAGAAATCTGCGAGCTGGAACTGGAACTGCGCGAAGGCGAACCGGCCGCGTTGCTGGAACTGGCCGCCGAACTGGCCGCAACCCTGGCCCTGATGCCGTGTGACATCAGCAAGGCCGAGCGCGGTTATCGCCTGTACGACGCCAACAGCTACTCGCTGAGCCTGCCGGCGCCGCAGATTACCGCCGAAACCCCGCTGGATGACGCTTTCGCTGCATTGAGCTGGCACTTGCTGAGCAGCAGCCAGCGTCTGGCCGAGCAGTATCGCTTCAACGGCCACTGGCGCCTGTTGCTGGACTGGGTCGAAAACCTGGCTGAATTGCGCGCGCTGCTGAGCAGCCTGGGCCAAGCCGCGCCGCGTCAGTCGACGCACGATCTACGCATCGCGCTGGATGCCTTGCTCGAAGACTGGCGTCCGCTGGTGCAAGCCGGTATCGACGACGAAGACGTGCGCAAAGCCGCGCCTGAGCAGTTCCTCGAAGAACTCGAAGATCCACGCTGGGGCCTGTTCTCGCTGAACACTTCGCGCTGGTTGCTGGCCCGCACTTGGGCTGCCGACCGCAACGTCCGTGGCAATCGCCAAGGCGCTGCGCAACTGGGCAGCTGGCTGCCGCGTTTGCTGGGTGAAGAAGCGACTTCCCTGCAACTGCAGCGTTATCAGCAACAGCCGGAAGACCTGGCCGAGCAACTGCCGCGCATCGAACGCATCCAGGCCTGGCTGCACCACGCCCGCAGCGTGCTGGACATCCCGGAAATGGATCGCTTGTACGGTGAGCTGAAACAGCTTGCTCTGCTTGCTAACGAGCCGATCACCGATGAATCGCTGGATGCGCGCAAGCAGCAGGCGATTGCGGTGTATCAGAATCGTGCGTGGAAGATGCTGCTGCGTATGTAAGGACGCCTTCGCGGGCAAGCCTCGCTCCTACAGGTCATGCGCCATTTTCGCGGCAGATATAAACCTGTAGGAGCGAGGCTTGCCCGCGAAGAGGCCAGAACTTTCACCGTAAATCTTCAGACCGGCAAACTCGTCGTGGACTTGATCTCCGACAACGCCACGATCGAGTTCACCTCCTGAATCCCCGGCACCATCGACAGCTTCTCGAAGAAAAACCGCTCATACGCCTCAATATCCGCCGTCACAATCCGCAGCAAGAAATCCACCGACCCCATCAGCACATAACACTCCAGCACTTCGGGAAAGCCGCGAATCGCCTCGGTGAATTCGGTGAAGTTCGAACGCCCGTGAGCGTTGAGTTTGATTTCAGCGAAGATCTGCGTGTTCAGACCGATTTTCTTCCGATCAAGCAGCGTCACCTGCCCGCGAATAATCCCCTCCTCCTTCATCCGCTGAATCCGCCGCCAGCACGGCGACTGCGACAGCCCCACCTGCTCGGCGATCTGCGCGCTGGAGAGCGAAGCGTCCTCTTGCAGCAACGCGAGAATCTTGCGGTCGTAGCCATCCAGCTCGCTGTGCATAAAAAAACCTTTGATTGATAACTTACCGAATCAAGCAATTCAAATAATCGCCAATAAGCCCAATCATAGATAAGAAATGCCCAGCACCGAATGTAAAAATTCCTCCAGTGATTTTGGAGACCGACCATGCCGCATTTAGAAGCCGTCAACACCCCGCACACCCGCGCCGATGTCTGGAACGTCAGCAACGCCCACTGCCGCGTTCACTATCAATTGCTCGCCGAGGCCGAACCGGACCTGCTGTGCCGGGCGCTCAACCTGTTCGCTTTGCAGTTTCTGACGCCGCAACAGGTCAACGTGCAGCGGATGGACGATCTGCTGTCGATCGACATCGTGATAGACGGCCTGAGCTGGCACCGCGCCCAAGTGATCGCAGAAAAATTACGTAACCTGATCAGCGTCTGTTCCGTTGAGCTGCAAGCGGCTGAATGCGCATGGGATGAACCGGCTCAGGCGGCGGGCTGAAAAAACTCGACACGGCTTCGTCGTGTAGTGGCCCAACGGTCTGCAGGTCCGCGACTATCCTTTGCGAACTGTTGTTCATGAGGAGCCCGCATGTCCGTTCAACTCGCCATTCAGGACCGCTGGCTGGATCTCAATGATTTGCTGCGTGAACTGGTCGCCCAAGGCTTCATCAGTCAGGACTCGGCCGAACTCGCGCTCAATGCTCGACGCCGTCACGCCACCAATGGCCAGATGCACCCACTGGAATTCATCGCCAGCCAACTCCTGGACGATCTCAGCCGTCCCGGCAAACACCTCGACCTGGAAAGCCTGACCCTGTGGCTGTCGCAGCAGGCCGGTCAGCCTTATCTGCGTATCGACCCGCTGAAGATCAACGTCGCCGCGATTACGCCGCTGATGTCCTACGCGTTCGCCCAGCGCCACAAGATTCTTGCGGTGTCTATCGACCGCGAGGCAGTCACCGTGGCCAGCGCCCAGCCCTACGTCACCGGCTGGGAAGCCGACCTGACCCATGTGCTGAAACTGCCGATCAAGCGTGTGGTCGCCAACCCGGTCGACATCCAGCGCTTCAGCGTGGAGTTCTTCCGCCTGGCCAAATCGGTCAGCGGCGCGACCAACACCGATCAGCAGATGAACACCCTGGGCAACTTCGAGCAGCTGCTCAACCTCGGCGCCAGCGACCAGGAACCGGACGCCAATGACGCGCACATCGTCAACATCGTCGATTGGCTATTCCAGTACGCGTTCCAGCAGCGCGCCAGCGATATCCACATCGAACCCCGGCGCGAGCAAGGCACGGTGCGCTTTCGCATCGACGGCGTGCTGCACAACGTCTATCAATTCCCGCCGCAAGTGACCATGGCCATTGTCAGCCGCCTGAAAAGCCTTGGGCGGATGAACGTCGCGGAAAAACGCAAACCCCAGGACGGCCGGGTCAAGACCAAAACCCCGGACGGTGGCGAAGTCGAGTTGCGGCTGTCGACATTGCCTACTGCATTCGGCGAAAAAATGGTCATGCGGATCTTCGACCCGGAGGTACTGCTCAAGAACTTTGATCAGTTGGGCTTCTCCGCCGACGACTTGCGCCGCTGGCAGGACATGACGACCCAGCCCAACGGCATCATTCTGGTCACCGGCCCGACCGGTTCCGGCAAGACCACCACGCTCTACACCACCCTGAAGAAACTGGCGACGCCGGAGGTCAACCTCTGCACCATCGAAGACCCGATCGAAATGGTCGAGCCGGCGTTCAACCAGATGCAGGTCCAGCACAACATCGACCTGACTTTCGCCGCCGGTGTGCGCGCACTGATGCGGCAGGATCCGGACATCATCATGATCGGTGAGATCCGTGATCTGGAAACCGCTGAAATGGCAATCCAGGCAGCGCTCACGGGTCACTTGGTGCTGTCGACGCTGCACACCAACGATGCACCGAGCGCGATCAGCCGCTTGCTGGAGCTGGGTGTGCCGCATTACCTGATCAAAGCCACGGTGCTTGGCGTCATGGCCCAGCGCCTGGTCCGCACCTTGTGCCCGCATTGCAAGGCACCGCTGACGCTGGGTGAAGAAGACTGGCAAACCTTGACCCGGCCCTGGAACGCACCGTTGCCGAACAACGCACATCGCGCCATCGGTTGCCTGGAATGCCGCGATACCGGTTACCGCGGTCGCGCCGGGGTCTACGAAATCATGCAGCTGACGGACGGCGTCAAAGCGCTGATCAACCCCGACACCGATTTGCTGGCCGTGCGGCGTCAGGCGTTCAAGGAAGGCATGCGCAGTTTGCGATTGTCAGGGGCGCAAAAAGTCGCAGCGGGTTTGACGACGATCGAGGAGGTGCTGCGAGTAACGCCGCAGAGCGAACAAAAGTAGGCGTGACCGTCATGGAACTCGATTGGGGGATTGGCAATCCAACGCCGTAGTTAACCCAGTGGAGTCACTCAATATGCGTCTCAAACTTGCTGTCGCTACCATCGCCTTGTTGTCCCTTCCTGTCGGTTCGGCGATGGCCGATAGCTTTTGGCGTAATGTCATCTCGTCCGGTGCCACCACCGGCTCGACCTACCTGACCTTCAAGGATCACAAGCTGATCGTTGCCGCACAAGACGATGCTGGCAGCTTTGTCGCCAGTGACGGCGGCATTCGCGGTCCATACCTGGAGGCCGCGATGCAGAAAGTCCGTGCCGACAACCCTGGCCTGCAGGCCACGGACATGGAACTGGCGAACGCGATCCTGGCGAAGAATGCTGTCGCGTCGGAATAAGCTTTACGGCTGAACAAAAATGCCGCTCACATGAGCGGCATTTTTTTGCCCGCTGCAAAACCGCTGTCAGCGGTAATCATCTACCGGGACACACGCACAGAACAGATTGCGATCACCGTAAACATTGTCCACCCGGTTCACCACCGGCCAGTACTTATGCGCCTTGGTGTGAGCATCCGGCGTAACCGCCTGCTCGATGCTGTAGGGCCGTTCCCAAACCCCGGTGATATCCGCCAGGGTATGCGGTGAGCGTTTCAGCGGGTTGTCATCGGCCGGCCAGTTGCCGTTTTGCACCTCGGTGATTTCCGCGCGGATACTCAACATCGCCCCGATGAACCGGTCCAGTTCTGCCTTCGATTCACTTTCGGTGGGTTCCACCATCAACGTCCCCGGTACCGGAAACGACATGGTCGGCGCATGGAAGCCATAGTCCATCAGCCGCTTGGCGACGTCCTCCTCGCTGATCCCGGTCAACGCCTTGAGTGGCCGCAGGTCAAGAATGCATTCGTGCGCCACCCGCTCGTTGCGCCCGGTGTAAAGCACCGGAAACGCCCCGGACAAGTGCTGCGCCAGGTAATTCGCGGCGAGGATCGCCACCTCACTGGCATCTGCCAGCTGCGGCCCCATCATCGCGATGTACATCCAACTGATCGGCAGAATGCTCGCACTGCCCCAAGGCGCCGCGCTGACTGCGCCGTTCTGCGCCAGTGGCCCTTCGATCGGCACCACCGGGTGGTTGGCCACGAACGGCGCCAGATGCGCCCGCACACCAATCGGCCCCATGCCCGGCCCGCCGCCGCCATGTGGAATGCAGAAAGTCTTGTGCAGGTTCATGTGGGACACGTCGGCACCAATGTCCGCCGGGCGCGCCAGTCCGACCTGAGCGTTAAGGTTGGCGCCATCCATGTACACCTGGCCGCCGTGGCTGTGGATAACTTCGCAGATTTCGCTGATGCCTTCCTCGTATACGCCGTGGGTCGAAGGATACGTCGCCATCAGGCAGGCGAGTTTGTCTGCGGCCTCTGCGGCTTTGCCTTTGAGGTCATCCAGATCAACGTTGCCCGCCTCGTCGCATTCGACGATCACCACCCGCATCCCGGCCATCTGCGCCGACGCCGGGTTGGTGCCGTGGGCCGAGGACGGGATCAAGCAGATATCCCGCGCGCCCTCATGACGACTCTCATGATATTTGCGGATCGCCAGCAACCCGGCGTACTCGCCTTGGGCGCCGGAGTTGGGTTGCATGCAGATCGCATCAAAACCGGTAATCGCGCAGAGCCAGCGCTCCAGTTCTTCGATCATCAGCGAATAACCGACCGCCTGCTCTTTCGGCACAAACGGGTGCAGGTTGGCGAACTGCGGCCATGTGATGGGGATCATCTCGCTGGTGGCGTTGAGCTTCATGGTGCAGGAGCCCAGCGGGATCATCGATTGATTGAGCGCCAGGTCCTTGTTTTCCAGTTGCTTGAGGTAACGCAGCATCTCGGTTTCGCTGTGATGGGCGCTGAACACCGGGTGACGCAGATAAGGTGAGGTACGCAGCAGACCTGCGGGAATGCCGGAAGCAAGGGTTTCAGCGTCCAGTTCGTCGACGTTAAGCCCGTGATCGGACCCGAGGAACACATCAAACAACTTCGCGACGGTGGATTCGTCAGAGGTCTCGTCGAGGCTCAGCCCCAACTGCCCGCGCCCGAGAATGCGCAGGTTGATCTGTGCAGCCTGGGCACTTTCGATGATTGCCGTCTGAGTGCCACCGACCTCCAGCGTCAGCGTGTCGAAAAAGTGTTTATTAAGGCGGGTGATGCCGTGGCGCTCCAGGCCAGCGGCGAGGATGCAGGTCAGCCGATGGACGCGTTGGGCAATGCGTTTGAGCCCTTCCGGACCGTGGTAGACCGCATAGAAACTGGCAATGTTGGCCAGCAGCACCTGAGCGGTGCAAATGTTCGAGTTAGCCTTCTCCCGACGGATATGTTGCTCGCGGGTTTGCAGGGCCATGCGCAAAGCGACGTTGCCGCGAGCGTCCTTCGACACGCCGATGATCCGCCCGGGAATCGCCCGTTTGTATTCATCGCGACTGGCAAAAAACGCCGCGTGAGGGCCGCCGTAACCCATGGGCACGCCGAAACGCTGGGATGAGCCGAACACCACGTCGGCGCCCAACTCCCCCGGCGGCGTCAGTAACAGCAGACTCAGCAGGTCGGTGGCGACACACGCCAGGGCTTGCTGCGCATGCAGATGATCGATCAAGGGACGAAGATCGTGGATCTCGCCGTGGGTATCGGGATATTGCAGGAGCGCGCCGAACACCTGGTGCTGTTTCAAGTTATCCACAGCGTCGATGATCAGCTCGAAGCCGAACCCTTCTGCCCGGGTCTGCACCACGGAAATGGTCTGCGGATGACAGTTTTCGTCGACGAAGAACAGATTGCTCCTGGACTTGGCGACCCGCTTGGCCAGTGCCATGGCTTCCGCCGCCGCCGTGGCTTCGTCCAGCAGCGAGGCGTTGGCCAGTTCCAGGCCCGTGAGGTCGATGGTCAACTGCTGGAAGTTCAGCAGCGCTTCGAGTCGCCCTTGGGCGATCTCTGGTTGATAGGGCGTGTACGCGGTGTACCAACCGGGATTTTCCAGCACGTTGCGCACAATGACGGTCGGCGTGAGGGTGCCGTGGTAGCCCATGCCGATCAGGCTGGTCCAGACCTGGTTTTGCTCGGCGTAACCGCGCAGTTTGGCCAGCGCGGCTTCTTCGTCGAGCGCGGGTGGCAAGTCGAGCGGCCTGTTCAGGCGGATTCCCGGCGGCACCGTCTGCTCGATCAACTCGACCCGGCTGCCGAGGCCGAGGCTGTCGAGCATCGCCTGTTGCTCGGCGGCATCGGGCCCGAGGTGGCGGCGAAGGAAGGCATTGGGGTCGCGTAACTGGCTCAAGGACGGCAACTGGGACATGACGGGCTCTCTCTTGACTGGCGCTCAACGTCGATGCAACACGGTCAAACCAGCATAGCAGTCGATACCCGGGCGGATGGCGTGGCGCCGTCGATCAATCCGGATCATCATGCTCGGCGCACACCTAATATCCGCTGATCGGGTTCTGAACTCATGAATCAACTGCCTTTCCTGCCTTTCTCCAAACCCACCATCGACGAAGCGACGATTGCCGCGGTTGGCGACGTGTTGCGCTCGGGCTGGATTACCAGCGGCCCCAAGGTCCAGGCCTTTGAACAACAACTCTCGGAGTTTTTTGGCGGGCGCCCGGTACTCACCTTCAATTCCGGCACCTGCACCATGGAAATCGCCCTGCGCATTGCCGGGGTCGGACCGGGCGATGAAGTGATCACCACGCCGATTTCCTGGGTGGCCACCGCCAACGTCATTCTGGAAGTCGGCGCCACGCCGGTGTTTGCCGACATCGACCCGATTACCCGCAACATCAACCTGGATCAGCTGGAAGCGGCAATCACCCCGCGCACCAAAGCGATCATTCCGGTATACCTCGCCGGTTTGCCAGTGGACATGAGCCGGTTGTATGCGATCGCCAAAAAACACGGGTTGCGGATTGTCGAAGACGCCGCGCAAGCCTTGGGTTCGAGCTGGAACGGCCAGCGCATTGGCTCGACCGGCGATTTCGTGTCCTTCAGTTTCCAGGCGAACAAAAACGTCACCTCGTCAGAGGGCGGTTGCCTTGTATTGAACAATGCCGAGGAAGTGCGACTGGCGCAAAAGTACCGTTTACAGGGCGTCACCCGTAACGGCTTCGATGGACTGGACGTTGACGTGCTGGGCGGCAAGTTCAACATGACCGACGTTGCGGCGGCCATCGGTCTGGGGCAGTTTGCTCACATCGAAGCAATCACTGCTCATCGCCGTGAACTGGCCAGGCACTATTTCGCTTGTTTTGGTGAGGATTTCGAAGCGCAGTACGGGGCTCAACTACCCCCGGCGGATTTCGAGAACAGCAACTGGCATTTGTTTCAGCTGGTGCTGCCTGAGCGTAAAGATGGCCAACCGGCACGGGCTACCTTCATGGAGCAGATGCAGGCATTGGGTATCGGCATCGGCTATCACTATCCGCCGATTCACCTGCTGAGCCTTTACCGCGAGCGCGGGTTCAAAGAGGGCATGTTCCCGGTGGCCGAACGGGTCGGTCGCCTGATTGTTTCGCTGCCGATGTTTACCGCCATGACTAAAGCGGATGTTGAGCGTTCGGTAGCAGCGGTCAAAGCCGTTCTAAAGCCATAAAACCTGTGGGAGCGGGCTTGCTCGCTCCCACATGGATTTCGCAGGGCGAAGATTATTCGCCGATAGCGGCTTTATAGCCTGCCGCGTCGAGCAGCTTGTCCAGATCGCCAGCGTTGCTTGGCTTGAGCTTGAAGATCCAGGCGCCGTACGGGTCGGAGTTGAGCAACTCAGGGTTAGCGCTCAGTTCTTCGTTGATGGCAATCACTTCACCGGCAACCGGGGAGTAGATGTCCGAAGCAGCTTTAACCGACTCAACCACACCGGATTGATCACCGGCAGCAAAGACTGTTCCGACTTCGGTCAGCTCAACGAACACCACGTCGCCCAAGGCTTCCTGAGCGTGATCGCTGATGCCCACGGTGACGGTGCCATCGGCTTCGAGACGGGCCCACTCGTGACTTTCGGCAAAACGCAGGTCGGCAGGAATATCGCTCATGTTCTGTGTCCTCAAGAGAATTGTCAGCGGTCGTTGCCCGCCAGAAAGGTTAGATCAAGGTTTTGCCATGGCGTACGAAGGTCGGTTTGACCACTCGAACCGGGTACCACTTGCCACGGATTTCCACTTCTGCGCGGTCGGCTGTCGCCATCGGCACGCGCGCCAGTGCTATCGACTTGCTAAGCGTAGGAGAGAAACTACCACTGGTGATCTCCCCTTCGCCAACATTGGCGATGCGGACCACTTGATGAGCGCGCAAAACTCCACGCTCCTCAAGGACCAGACCGACCAGTTTGTGCTGCACGCCACCCGCCTGTTCGGCTTCAAGAGCGCTGCGACCGATGAACTGGCGAGTGGCCGGTTCCCACGCAATGCTCCAGGCCATGTTGGAGGCCAGTGGTGAAACGTCTTGATGAATGTCCTGACCGTAGAGGTTCATGCCGGCTTCGACCCGCAGCGTATCGCGCGCGCCGAGACCAATCGGCGAGATGCCCGCGCCCACCAGATCGTTAAAGAATCCTGGCGCCTGATTGGCCGGCAGAACGATTTCCAGGCCATCTTCGCCGGTGTAACCCGTACGCGCGATGAACCAGTCACCATCGGGCTGGCCTTCGAAGGGCTTGAGCATCTGAATCAGGTTGCCGCGGGACTGGCTCACCAGTTCGGAGATTTTGTGCCGGGCCTGGGGACCTTGAATGGCCAGCATCGCCAACTCGGAGCGCTCGTTGAGCTGCACATCGAAACCATCGAGGTGAGCCTGCATCCAGGCGAGGTCCTGATTGCGGGTGGAGGCGTTGACCACCAAACGATAACCGTCCTCGAGACGGTAGACGATCATGTCGTCGACGATGCCGCCGCGCTCGTTGAGCATGGTGCTGTACAGGGCACGGCCAGGGCTGTGCAGACGTTCGACGTCATTGGCCAGCAAATGCTGGAGCCAGGCCTTGGCCTGAGGGCCGCTGACATCGATCACGGTCATGTGGGATACATCGAAAACCCCGCAATCGCGGCGCACCTGATGGTGTTCCTCGACCTGCGAGCCGTAATGCAAAGGCATATCCCAACCGCCAAAATCGACCATCTTCGCGCCAAGGGCGAGATGAAGGTCATACAGAGGCGTGCGCTGTCCCATGGGTTTCTCCTTCCGGGCGTGGCGAAGGTGCGGGCCGGTGCTGCACGGGGTGAAAGCCTTGAAATAGAAGGCTTTCAGCCGATTTCAGCTACCTGGTCTGTAGGACGGACCGCACCGAATGCCGCGCATTGTAGCCTCAAGGTGTAGGACTGGCACCTAGGCGTTTCGATGCGCTGAACGTCGAATCAATCCGATGACCGGTAGCAGGCCGACCAAAACCAAAGTCAAGGCCGGCAAAGAGGCCCTCGCCCACTCGCCTTCGCTGGTCATTTCGAAGATGCGTACTGCCAGCGTGTCCCAGCCAAACGGGCGCATCAGAAGGGTCGCGGGCATTTCCTTGAGCACATCGACGAACACCAGCAGCGCAGCGCTCAACGTTCCTGGCAGCAATAACGGCAGATACACTTTGAAAAACAGTCGCGGCCCACTGACGCCAAGGCTACGTGCCGCTTCGGGCAAAGATGGCCGTATTCGCGCCAGACTGCTTTCCAGCGGCCCATAAGCCACCGCAATGAAACGCACCAGATAGGCCAACAACAACGCCGACAAACTGCCCAGCAGCAATGGCTTGCCGGCGCCCCCCAGCCAACCCGACAACGGGATCACCAGTTCGCGGTCCAGGTAACTGAACGCCAGCATGATCGACACCGCCAGCACCGAACCCGGCAAGGCGTAGCCGAGGTTGGCCAGGCTGATACCGGTGCGGATCGCTCGGGTCGGGGCCAGGCGCCGGGCAAACGCCAGCACTAAAGCAACACTGACGGTGATCAGCGCCGCCATGCCGCCCAGGTACAACGTATGGACGATCAACCCCGCGTAACGCTCATCCAGGTCGAAGCGCCCGCGCTGCCAGAACCACACCACCAGTTGAAGCACTGGAATGACAAAAGCGCAGGCGAACACCAGACCGCACCAACTCATAGCCGCCAGCGCCTTGAAACCGCGCAGGTGATACAGCGCCTTGACCCGTGGTCGTTCGTTGCTCGCCCGGTTGGCCCCACGAGCACGGCGCTCGCCATACAGCACGACCATCACCACCAGCAGCAACAGGCTGGCCAGTTGCGCAGCGCTGGAGAGGCTGAAAAATCCGTACCAGGTCTTGTAGATGGCGGTCGTGAACGTGTCGAAGTTGAACACCGACACCGCACCGAAATCCGCCAGGGTTTCCATCAGCGCCAGCGCCACGCCAGCGCCGATCGCCGGGCGCGCCATGGGCAACGCGACTCGCCAGAACGCCTGCCACGGCGATTGCCCCAGGACTCGCGCCGCTTCCATCAAGCCTTTGCCCTGAGCCAGGAACGCGGTTCGCGCCAACAGGTAAACGTAGGGATAGAAAACCAGCACCAGGACCAGAATCACGCCGCCGGTGGAGCGCACGCGCGGCAACCTGAGGCCGGTGCCGAACCATTCGCGCAACAGGGTTTGCACGGGGCCGGCGAAATCCAGCAGGCCGACGAAGACGAATGCCAGCACGTAGGCGGGAATGGCGAAGGGCAGCATCAGCGCCCAGTCCAGCCAACGCCGACCGGGGAATTCGCAGAGACTGGTAAGCCAGGCCAGGCTCACACCCAAGAGCGTCACGCCGATACCGACGCCGAGCACCAGGGTCAGGGTATTGCCCAGCAGGCGCGGCATCTGGGTATCCCAGAGGTGGGACCAGATCTGATGATCGATGGTTTGCCATGACAACAGCAAAACGCTAAGTGGCAGCAGGACCAGCGCAGCGATGGCGAAGACCAGGGGATACCAGCGGCGTTGGGCGGGGTGGGCCAAGTTAAGGTCTCTGAGACGGTGAGTTTTGTGTGTGGTTCAAGATCGACCCCTCACCCTAACCCTCTCCCCAAGGGGTAGAGGGGACTGACCGAGTTGTTTTTTTGATATTTTGCGACCGAGGAAATCGAGTCGAACTCAGGGTTTGAACAGCATGGAGATCGGCTCCCTTTCCCCCTCTCCCCCTCTCCCCCTTGGGGAGAGGGATGGGCGGGCGGCGTTCCGATGAGGGGTCGATCTTGAAGCCACAACGAAATAAACAGCAGATTCAGTTCCAGCCCGCCCGATCCATCATGCGAATCGCTTCCGCCTGACGCTTGCCCGCGATTTCCACCGGCAGCGTATCAGCCACAAACTTGCCCCAGCTCGCCACTTCTGCAGAAGGCTGAACCGCAGGGTTGGCCGGGAATTCCTGGTTCACGTCAGCAAAGATCTTCTGCGCTTCAGGTGTGGTCATCCATTCCACCAAGGCCTTGGCCGCTTCCGGGTGTGGAGCATGTTTGGTCAGGCCGATGCCCGACAGGTTCACGTGCACGCCACGGTCGCCCTGGTTCGGCCAGAACAACTTCACCGCCAGGTCAGGCTTCTGCTTGTGCAGACGACCGTAGTAGTACGTGTTGACGATGCCGACGTCGCATTGACCCGCGTTGATGGCCTCCAGCACCGCGATGTCATCCGAGAACACGTCGGTGGACAGGTTACTCACCCAGCCCTTGAGAATCTTCTCGGTTTTTTCGGCGCCGTGGACTTCGATCATCGTGGCGGTCAGTGACTGGTTGTAGACCTTCTTCGCTGTGCGCAGGCACAGGCGGCCTTCCCAGTTCTTGTCGGCCAGACCTTCGTAGGTGGTCAACTCGCCGGGTTTCACCCGATCGGTGGAGTAAGCGATGGTCCGCGCCCGCAGGCTCAGGCCAGTCCAGGCATGGGCGGAGGAGCGGTATTGCAGCGGGATGTTCGCGTCGATCACCTTGGAGGTGAACGGTTGCAGGATGCCCATTTGCTCGGCCTGCCAGAGGTTGCCGGCATCGACGGTCAGCAGCAGATCCGCGGTGGCGTTCTCGCCCTCGGCCTTGATCCGCTGCATCAGCGGCGCTTCCTTGTCGGTGATGAACTTCACCTGCACGCCGGTTTTCGCGGTGTAGGCATCGAAGACCGGCTTGATCAGCTCGTCGATACGCGAGGAGTAAACCACCACCTCGTCAGCGGCCTGGGCTGCGGTGCTGCCAATCAGGGTCAGGGCGAGTGCGGTCAGTAGACGCTTCGGTACCAACATGGGAGCGATCTCTCGATTGAAAAATTGAAGCCAAATGATATGGACTCACATTTAGCTTCTCAATCGAACAGTTCGCGGAGGCGTTACCAGATGTTGCGCGCGGCCCTGCAAGGGTGACTCAGGCCTTGGCCAGTGCCGGCAAATCCCCGGTCAATCCCAGTGCCTCACGCACAAACAGCGCCTTGGCTTCGGGCATCTGGTCGACCATCTTCAACCCGGCATTGCGCAACCAGCGCACCGGCAACGGATCGGCCTGGAACAGACGCTCGAAGCCTTCCATCGCCGCCATCAACGCCAGGTTGTGGGGCATGCGCCGACGTTCGTAACGGCTGAGCACTTTCACATCCGCCAGACGCTCACCACGCATGGCCGCTTGCAACAGCACTTCGGCCAGCACGGCCGCATCGAGAAAACCAAGGTTCACGCCCTGCCCGGCCAATGGGTGAATGGTGTGGGCCGCATCACCGATCAACGCCAATCCTTCAGCCACATAACGCTTGGCATGACGCTGCCGCAGTGGCACGCACAAACGCGGGTCGGCGCTGAGCACGGTGCCAAGTCGGCCTTCGAAGGCCCGCTCCAGCTCTTTGCAGAAACCCTCGTCGTCCAGCGCCATCAGGCGTTCGGCTTCGCTCGGCGTGGTCGACCAGACGATCGAACACCAATCCTGCTGACCGTCACGCTCAAGCGGCAGAAACGCCAGCGGACCGTTGTCGGTGAAACGCTGCCACGCGGTCAGTTGGTGAGGTTTGGTGCTGCGCACGCTGGTGACAATCGCGTGGTGCATATAGTCCCACTCGCGCGTCGCCATGCCGGTCAGACGCCGAACGGCGGAATTAGCGCCATCCGCTGCAATCACCAAAGGTGCACGCAAGGTGCGGCCATCGGCCAGGGTCAGCAGCCAGTCATCGCCGGAACGACGCATTTGCTCCAGGCGCGCGTTGGCCAACATTCCGAGGTCGCAGTCGTGCAAGCGGTCGAGCAAGGCGTCCTGAACCACGCGGTTCTCGACGATATGCCCCAGCACGTCGGCATGCACACTGGCCGCAGAGAAATGAATTTGCCCGGTGCCGCTGCCGTCCCAAACGTGCATGTCGGTGTAGGGGCTGCTGCGCCGATTGGCGATGCCGTCCCAGACGCCCAGACGGTCAAGAACACGCTGACTGGCAATCGATAAGGCGCTCACTCGCGGCTCGAACGAAGCCTGGGCATCGAAGGGTTTGACGCTCATGGGGCTGCCGTCCAGCAGCAGGACTTCCAGCCCGCTGTCCTGCAACGCCAGCGCCAGGGCGCTGCCGACCATTCCGGCCCCGACAATCAGCAGATCTGCGCGCATTTCCATGCTTTAAGCCTGTCTCGCTTGCGGCTTGAGCCGCTTATAAAAGGATTTTCCGACCGCCACTTAAGCATCGGGACGCGTACCCAAACCCATGGCTTGCCGGGCGAACCAGCGTTTGGCCGGCGGCAGCAGATCGAGACCGAGCAGACCGATGTTGCGGCCCAGGGAAACCAGCGGTTGAGTGCTGCCGAACAAACGGGTGACCTGATCGGAGAAGCCCACGGTCAGGTTCTGATCCAGACGCTGACGCTCGCGGTAAGCCTGTAAGGTCGCAAAATCACCGGGAGATGTTTCGCTGGCCAGCAACGCATCGGCCAGCGCTTGAGCATCACGCAAGGACAGGTTGAAACCTTGCCCTGCAATCGGGTGCAAGCTGTGGGCAGCATTGCCGAGTATCGCCAGATGCGGACGCACCTGCTCTTCGGCCTCGATCAATGTCAGCGGGTACAAATGCCGCGCGCCAACCTGCTTCAAAGTGCCGAGACGATAACCGAACACGCCTTGCAACTCGCTGAGGAAGCTCTTTTCATCGAGGGCCGCCAGCCGTTGAGCGTCCATGCCCAATCGAGTCCAGACCAGCGCGCAGCGGTTTTCCGGCAACGGCAACAAGGCCATCGGCCCGTCATCGGTGAAACGCTCGAAGGCCATGCCGTTGTGCGCTTCACTCGGCGTGATGTTGGCAATCAACGCGCTCTGGTTGTACGGGCGTTTTTTGATGCCGATCCCCAATTGCTCGCGCAGGCCGGAACGGCCGCCATCGGCGAGTACCGCAAGATCGCATTCCAGAGTGGTTTCGTCATTGAGGGTCAGGCGGTAGCCATCGATCAGCGGCTCCATGCGCGTGACTTCCGCCGGGCAACGCCAGCTGATCACGTCCTTGTCCAGCCCCTGCCAGAGGCATTGGCCGAGCCAGGCGTTTTCCACCACATAACCCAGCGCCGGAACGCCCTCTTCCATCGCCGACAATCGCGCGGTGGAGAAGCGCCCACGGTCGGACACATGAATCTGCTTGATCGGCTCGGCACGGCGGGAGATTTCCTGCCACACGCCCAACCGTTGATAAATCTGCTTGGCGCCGTAGGACAACGCCGAAGAACGGGCGTCGTAGCTCGGTTGATAAGTGTCGCCAGGGGCGAACGGTTCGATCAGCACGATCTTCCAGCCACGAGCCTTGGCTCCGGCCTGCAGTGCCAACGCCAGGCTGGCACCGACCAGACCACCACCGATGATTGCCAGATTGACTCGACTCATGCCGCTTGCGTCCGCGCGGCGGCCATCAAGGCCTCGATCTCGGCGACCGTTTTCGGTACGCCTTTGGTCAGGATTTCACAGCCGGTTTTGGTGACCACTACGTCGTCCTCGATGCGCACGCCAATGCCGCGCCATTTCTTCGCCACGTTCTGGTTGCCCGGGGCAATGTAGATGCCCGGTTCCACGGTCAGCGCCATGCCGACTTCCAGCACGCGCCATTCGCCGCCGACCTTGTATTCGCCGACATCATGCACATCCATGCCCAGCCAATGGCCGGCGCGGTGCATGTAAAACGCTTTATAGGCTTCGCTGGCGATCAACTCGTCGACGTCGCCCTGCAACAAGCCCAACTTCACCAACCCGGCAGTAATCACCCGGACTGTAGCTTCGTGGGCTTGATTCCAGTGTTTGTCCGGGGCGATTTCCGCAAATGCAGCTTCTTGCGACGCCAGCACCAACTCGTAGATCGCCTTCTGTTCCGCTGAATACTTACCGTTGACCGGCCAGGTGCGGGTGATGTCGCTGGCATAGCAGTCGATCTCGCAACCGGCATCGATCAACACCAGGTCGCCGTCCTTGAGCACCGCGTCATTCTGCTGGTAATGCAGGATGCAGCTGTTGCGCCCGGCGGCGACGATCGAACCGTAGGCCGGCATTTTCGCCCCGCCTTTGCGGAACTCGTAGTCGAGCTCGGCTTCGAGACTGAACTCATGCAACCCCGCACGGCAGGCCTGCATCGCGCGGATGTGCGCCTGGGCGGAAATCCGTGCGGCTTCGCGCATCACCTTCACTTCTGCCGCCGATTTATACAGGCGCATGTCGTGAAGCAGATGATCCAGGGCAACGAATTCGTTCGGCGGCTGGGCGCCGAGGTGCGCTTTAGAGCGGATCACGTTGATCCAGTCCATCAGGTGCCGGTCGAATTCCGGGTTGCTGCCCATGGCCGAATACACCCGGTCGCGACCTTCGATCAGGCCCGGCAGGATGTCGTCGATGTCAGTGATGGGGAAGGCGTCGTCGGCGCCAAAGTCGCGAATCGCGCCTTCCTGCCCGGCGCGCAAGCCGTCCCACAACTCTCGCTCGGCGTTGCGTTCACGGCAGAACAGTATGTATTCGCCATGCAAGCGCCCAGGCATCAAAACGATGACCGCCTGGGGCTCGGGAAAACCGCTGAGGTACTGGAAGTCGCTGTCCTGACGGTAAACGTGCTCGACGTCGCGGTTGCGGATCGCAACGGCGGCGGCGGGCAGGATGGCGATACTGTTGGGTTCCATCTGCGCCATCAGGGCCTTGCGGCGACGGCTGTATTCCGATTTCGGGATATGAATCATGGGCAGATGGCTTTCCCTGGCACGCGATTAATGCAACGACGGTTTGGCGGCAGCCGGCGCGTCCGGCTTTTTGGTTTCGGTGAACAGCAGCAGCGGCGCGACGCGCAGGTACTCCATCACTTCCATGTAATCGCTTTCGCCGTCGTCGGACTCTTCCAGGGCGTCTTGCACCTGTGAAATAGCCGCCAGGTCCTGAAGCACTTCGGTGGCCTCGGTGCTCAGCATGCTGCTGTCACGGCAGTTCAGGCCGAAACCGCTGAGGAAGCCCTGGCACCATTGGCCCAGTGCGGCGGCGCGGTCGGCCAGTGGCTCGTCATCGGTCGGCAGCAGCAGCACGACGGTCACGTCGTCGCCGGTAAGCTCGCCCTTGACCATCTCCTGCAAGCCGATCAAGGCGTTGCGGACATTATCCTGCGGCTCGCTTTCGAGCAGCTCGGCGGCATCAATCAGCCAGCCTTCGGCATCGAAACCGGCGCCGGCGCAACTGCGGCCGAGCAACAGGCCATGCAGTTCGGCAGGCGAGACGTTATGACCGCTGGAAGTCAGCAGTTTGGCGAAGGCTTGGTACGGGGAATTCTGAATGGGCATGGGCAGCTAGGCGCCAGACGGCGCTATGTCTAGAATGAAGGCCTTGTATCCTACATCGACAGACTCGCCAAGACTATTAAAGGCTGTCCGCCAGCACGGGTGCAGACCCTGCCACTCATCAGACACAACAGTGGACACAATGGAAGACACCGACCTGCAAGCGCTGATGGCCAGACTCGAATTGCTAATTACCCGCGTCGAGCAACTAAAGAGTCAAAACGGACTCCTATTAGCTCAGGAAAAGACCTGGCGCGAGGAACGCGCTCACCTCATTGAAAAGAACGAAATCGCCCGGCGTAAGGTCGAATCAATGATTTCGCGCCTCAAGGCCCTGGAGCAAGACTCATGAGTTCAAGCAATAGCGTTACCGTGCAGATCCTCGATAAAGAATATTCGATCATCTGCCCCCAGGAAGAGCGCAGCAACCTGGTGAGCGCCGCCCGTTACCTGGACGGCAAGATGCGCGAAATCCGCAGCAGCGGCAAAGTCATCGGCGCCGATCGCATCGCCGTGATGGCCGCCCTGAACATCACGCACGATCTCCTGCACAAGGAAGAACGCCCGGATGTGCAGGCCAGCGGTTCGACCCGAGAGCAGGTTCGCGACCTGCTGGATCGCGTCGATCTGGTGCTCGCAACCGATCCGGACGTCACCAAGGGCTGAAACGCGAAACCGCTTGGGTTATACTCGCATCACTCCCTGGGGTGCTTGCCAGTTGGCGATGTCCCTGAGCCGATTTGCTATACCCTGGAGGTTGCACGTTGGGCTGGTGTGCATGTCCGCTAGACGGAAAGCCTTAAAGCCTACTGCATCTTCCACCTTGAACTTTCGGGTTCAAGGGCTAAGTCGACAGCGGTACATCCGGGGAGCCTGATTTCAGTCCGATGCCGGTTTAAATACCGGCATCGGCTTTTTTACGGGTACGCTTTATGTACCCGCACTGCCGAAGCCCGAATTCATGACCGAACCTGCGCTGCTGCCCCGCCCGCAACTTCGACGCATGCTGCGCAAAGCCCGCCGCGCACTGACAGCCAGTCAGCAGCGCCAGGCCGCTCGCGGGCTGTACACGCAATTGGCCCAGCACCCGCTGTTTCGCCGCGCAAAACATATATCTCTGTATCTACCCACCGACGGTGAAATCGATCCGCGTGTTTTGCTGCGTGCCGCTCAGCGTCGTGGCAAGGCAACGTATCTGCCGGTGCTCAGCGCCTGGCCACGAACCAAAATGGTGTTCCAGCGAATTCGCCCCGGTGAAAAACTGAAACCCAACCGCTTTCGTATTCTCGAACCCCGGCATAACCTCGCCCGGCAACGCAAAGTCTGGGCGCTCGATCTGGTGCTGTTGCCTTTGGTGGGATTTGACGATGTCGGCGGACGCCTGGGCATGGGCGGCGGTTTCTATGATCGAAGCCTGGCGTACCTGGCACGACGTAAAAACTGGCGCAAGCCGACGCTATTGGGGCTGGCCCATGAATGTCAGAAGGTCGAGCGATTGGCTCAAGCGAGCTGGGATGTGCCGTTACAAGGAACAGTGACAGACAAGGCGTGGTATTTCGCCGGCTAGACGCCACTGGAATCAGCGGCGTCCGAAGACAGTTTCAGCGTTTGAAGGCCGGCGGCTGTTGTTGCTGCGCGATTTCGATCGGAGCGTCGGTCTTGATGCTCCACAGGCTTTGGGCATAGCCGGTGGTCACGACGCCAAGGCCGAACAAAATAACCAAAATCCATAGTAAATCCGGTTTGCGTTTCATCGATTGCCCCCCAAAGGCACATCAACACGATGACAGCAGCGGTTTCCGTTGTAGGTGTAGGCCGTGCAGCAGCGTCAAGCTTAGAAGGCCGGCATTCTGCGACAACGTGAACCGACACGCAAACGCTGGCGTCAACCGACCGTCGGTTTGTCATAAAATTCCCCGACAACTTGCCCACCCACTTCGCAAGGAGCAAAAACCATGGCTTATTGGCTGATGAAATCCGAGCCCGACGAGCTCTCGATCAAGGGCCTGGAGACGCTTGGCAAAGCGCGCTGGGACGGGGTTCGCAACTACCAGGCACGTAATTTTCTGCGGGCCATGGCCGTGGGCGACGAGTTTTTCTTCTATCACTCCAGCTGCCCCGAACCGGGGATCGCCGGGATCGGAAAGATTGTCGAAGCCGCGTATCCGGACCCGACGGCGCTGGAGCCGGAGAGTCATTACTACGATCCGAAAGCCACGGCAGAGAAAAACGCCTGGAGCGCAATCGATGTCGCGCATGTCGAGACGTTTCCCAAAGTGCTTAAGCTGGATTACCTGAAACAGCAGGCGGCGCTGGCCGAGATGCCGCTGGTGCAGAAAGGCTCGCGACTGTCGGTGATGTCGGTGACGGCTGAGCAGTGGGCAGCGGTGATTGCATTAAGGCCTTGATTGATTAATTGCCTGACAGAATGCCATCGCGAGCAGGCTCACTCCCACAGGGGGATCTTCGGTGAACGCAGATCCATTGTGGGAGCGGGCTTGCCCGCGATGAGGCCAGCCCGGACAGCGAAAGACTTACTGGATGATCAGGTTGTTGAACAACAGATCCTCAACCACCGGCTTACCGGTTTCGTCGTTCATGATTTGCTGGGTCTGCTTCAGGGCTTCCTGACGCAGCTTTTCCTTGGCCTCGACGTTGTTCATCGCTTCAGTAGTCTGCTGGGCAAACAACGCCACCAGTTGATTGCGAATCAACGGCTCATTGGCTTTCACCAGTTTGGTCGCCTCATCACCGGTCACTCGCAATGCCACATCGGCCTTGTAGACCTTGAGCTTCGGCGTCCCGTCCAGCCCGTAGTTGCCCACGAACGGCGGGCTCAGGGTGATGTAATTGACCTTCGGAGCTGCACCTTCTTTGGCTTCTTCGGCCATCGCTGCCACAGGCAGAGACAGGGCCAGCAACAACATGATCCACGCTTTCACAATTCGCTCCTTATCCGGTTTGCGGCCTAGCATAACGACCCGCCGCTCAAGCACAAGCTTATGGCTGACTATCAGGGCCGGGCATGCTCGTTGACCCATCGACTCACACACCTACACTTATCGGCCATCACTCCCAAAGGAATAGCCCTGATGAAAGCCGTGCTGTGCAAAGCCTTCGGCCCTGCCGAATCGCTGGTGCTGGAAGACGTCGCCAGTCCTGTCGCGAAGAAGAATGAAATCCTGCTGGACGTGCACGCCGCCGGGGTGAATTTCCCGGACACGCTGATCATTGAGGGCAAATATCAGTTCAAGCCGCCCTTCCCGTTTTCCCCGGGCGGCGAAGCGGCTGGTGTGGTCAGCGAAGTCGGCGAAAAGGTCAGTCACCTCAAGGTCGGCGATCGGGTCATGGCGCTGACCGGCTGGGGCAGTTTCGCCGAACAGATCGCGGTGCCGGGCTACAACGTACTGCCCATCCCGCCATCGATGGACTTCAACACCGCTGCCGCCTTCAGCATGACCTACGGCACTTCGATGCACGCGCTCAAGCAACGGGGCAACCTGCAACCGGGTGAAACCTTGCTGGTACTCGGCGCTTCCGGCGGTGTCGGTCTGGCCGCCGTGGAAATCGGCAAAGCCATGGGCGCCCGCGTGATCGCCGCCGCCAGCAGCGCCGAAAAACTCGCGGTGGCCAAAGCTGCCGGCGCCGATGAGCTGATCAACTACAGCGAAACCAGTCTCAGGGACGAAATCAAGCGTCTGACCGACGGTCAGGGCGCCGACGTGATCTACGATCCGGTGGGCGGCGACCTGTTCGATCAGGCCATCCGCGCCATTGCCTGGAACGGCCGGCTGCTGGTGGTCGGCTTTGCCAGCGGTCGCATCCCTGAATTGCCGGTCAATCTTGCGCTACTCAAAGGTGCAGCGGTGCTGGGTGTGTTCTGGGGCTCGTTCGCCCAGCGCCAGCCTCAAGACAACGCGGCAAACTTCCAGCAATTGTTTGGCTGGTTTGCCGAGGGCAAGTTGAAGCCGTTGGTGTCGCAAGTGTATCCACTGAGCAATGCGGCGCAGGCGATCAATGATCTTGGCCAGCGCAAAGCGGTTGGGAAAGTGGTGGTTCAGGTTCGCTGAGCCCCCCACCAAAAAAAGAAAGCGGTCTGGACTTCAAACGAAGTTGTTCAGACCGCTTTTTATTGTCCGGGACTAAAGCAACCCCGCAACTGAAATGCCAGAGCTGGCAGTTGCGTAAAGGTTAAGGCTCGACGACTGGGAACAGAACGCCACGACTTCCCATTCAATCGAAGGACATTTCCCAAAGCCTCGTCCTACGCCGGACCGAAATGCGGCATGTAGACCTGCAAGTAACGTTTCCCACAACGCCCTGCATTTATATCTGAGCGACATGTTCATAAAAGAACATGCAATCTCCAGCATTTCCACTATTTGACCAATGCGAACCGGTGCTATTTTCGGTAACGAAACTGTAACATTCGCATCCGCAGTCAAAACAAGAAATCTGGAGCTCTTGAATGTTTGCTTTCTTTCGTCCTGCCGCACATCAGGCTCCATTGCCTGAAGAAGAAATAGACAACACCTACCGACGCCTTCGCTGGCAGATCTTCGCCGGGATTTTCATTGGCTACGCGGGTTACTACCTGCTACGCAAGAACTTCACCCTGGCATTCCCGGATCTGATCGCCCAAGGCTATACAAAAGGCCAACTGGGCGTGGCGATGTCGGCGATTGCAATCGCCTACGGCCTTTCCAAGTTTTTGATGGGCATCGTGTCTGACCGCTCCAATCCGCGCTACTTCCTGCCTATTGGCCTGGTGGTATCTGCCGGGGTGATGTTCGTTTTCGGTTTCGCACCGTGGGCGACGTCCAGCGTGACCATGATGTTCATCCTGTTGTTCATCAACGGCTGGGCGCAAGGCATGGGCTGGCCGCCGAGCGGGCGGACCATGGTGCACTGGTGGTCGCAGAAAGAACGCGGCGGCGTGGTGTCGGTCTGGAACACCGCACATAACGTTGGCGGTGGCTTGATTGGCCCATTGGCCATTCTCGGTATGGGCTGGTTCAACGACTGGCACAGCAAGTTCTATGTACCGGCCGCCGTGGCGCTGCTGGTCGCCGTGTTTGCATTCATTGTGATGCGCGACACGCCGCAATCGACCGGCCTGCCACCGATCGAGAAGTACAAGAACGATTACCCGGAAGGCTACGACGCCAGCCACGAAGAAGAATTCAGCGCCAAGGACATCTTCGTCAAATACGTGCTGCGCAACAAAATGCTCTGGTTTATCGCCCTGGCCAACGTCTTCGTCTACCTGCTGCGCTACGGCATCCTGGACTGGGCGCCGACTTACCTCAAAGAGGTCAAGCACTTCGACTTCGACAAGACCTCGTGGGCTTACTTCCTGTACGAGTGGGCAGGTATTCCCGGCACGCTGCTGTGCGGCTGGATGTCGGACAAGATCTTCCGCGGCAACCGTGGCCTGACCGGTATGGTATTCATGGCGTTGGTGACCGTTGCGACGATCGTGTATTGGCTGAATCCACCGGGCAACCCGATGATCGACATGATCTCGCTGTTCGCGATCGGCTTTCTGATCTACGGCCCGGTAATGCTGGTCGGTTTGCAAGCGCTGGAGCTGGTACCGAAAAAGGCTGCCGGTACGGCGGCGGGCTTTACCGGTCTGTTCGGTTACTTGGGCGGTTCAGTCGCGGCCAGCGCCCTGATGGGTTACACCGTGGACTATTTCGGTTGGGATGGCGGTTTCATCCTGCTGGTCGTCGCCTGCCTGCTGGCGATGGCGTTCCTGGCACCCACTTTGGGTCACAAGAACGTCGCCAGTCAGAGTCGCGAAGCAATCGCCTGATCGGCCTTTGATTTGCAGCGCTTGAGCCGCGCCTCCAGATTCCGGTCTGGCATGGCGTGGCTACGCAGGGCGTGGGCGGTCTGCTCGACATAATCGCGAGTCGTGCCGTAACGCCCGCAAGCGTTTTCGAACACGTGGCTCAGCACGTGATCCGGCAAGTTGCCCGCATAGCTGGGCAGATGCCGCTCCAATACAAACCCCAACGCCTGAACCTGACTTCCGTCTTCAAGACGGCAGTTGAGCCAGTGCGGGCGATAAGACGGGAATGGCATTTCGCGCTGCCAAAGTGCGTAAAGAGAGGCTTCAAGTTGTTCTTCAGGCAAGCGATAGGCGAAGCCGCTGCAAGAACCACCGCGATCCAGGCCAAATACCAGCCCTGGCACTTCGGGTGTGCCGCGATGCTCGTGGGACCACAAATACAAACCGCGATGGTAGCCATGCACACGACCACGCACTCGTTCCACCGCTGCGCATTCAGGACGCCAGATCAGCGAACCGTAAGCGAACAGCCACACCGGCCCGCCCTTGTGGCGCGCCATCGTCGATTGCATTGAGTTGAGCAATTGTTCGTGCGTGAGCTGCGGCCCCAGATCGAGCCGCGGAGGGTAAGCCAGATTCAAAAAAGCAGATTCAATGGCGCTCATGGCGATTAGCGTTCAGCTCCCCGCGGGTGAAGAATTACTTAATAGAACGCACTGCTGTAACAATAAGGCACATATGTTTTAAGGCAATTTAAGTGCCATGGCAGAGTTCTTAAATATTTGCCTGGATGACATATAACCTACCGGCATTTATAAAATTTTATAAATACCGATCGGCTATATAGAGAGTTATAACGATTAAGAGCGAGGATCAAAATCGCAGATCAAAATCGCAGATCAAAATCGCAGATCAAAATCGCAGATCAAAATCGCAGATCAAAATCGCAGATCAAAATCGCGGATCAAGATCGAGGCGCGTACGCAAATACATCCGCGCGCATTTGATGAGCATCCATCCCGGCGTTGACCAAAGCATCCAGCGTGCCGTAGACCATGGCCGGAGAGCCGCTGGCGTAGACATGCAAGGCTTTCAGATCAGGGAAGTCCTCACACACCGCCTCATGCAGCATCCCGCAACGCCCCTGCCAGCCGCATTGATCGCTGACGACTTTATGCAGGAACAGATTGGGCAATTTCAGCCATTCATCCCAATGTTCGATGGCATAAAAATCTTCAGGACGACGCACGCCCCAATACAGATGCACCGGATGCTTGAAGCCCGTCGCACGGCAATGTTCGATCAGGCTATGGATCTGGCCCATGCCGGTGCCTGCGGCAATCAGCACCAGCGGACCGTCCGGCAGTTCCGCCAGATGGGTGTCGCCGAACGGCATTTCGATCCGCACCATCGGGTTGCGTTGCAACTGGTCGATCAGGCTTAGCGCACTGCTTTCGCGCGCCAGCACATGGATTTCCAGATCACGCCCGCCATGCGGTGCCGAAGCCAGGGAGAACGCGGATTTCTCGCCACTCTCGCGCTCGATCATCAAGTACTGACCGGCGTGATAGCGCGGTGGCTTGCCGGCCGGTGCTCGCAGACGCACACGCCAGGTATCGCCGCCGACATCCCTGCATTCAATGACCTGACACGACAAGCTGCGCACCGGCAATTCTCCCAGCGCGAGCACGCCATCCCACAGCACGATGCAGTCTTCAAGCGGCTCCGCTATGCAAGTGTAGAACTCGCCATGGTCGCGCACACCGCCTTCCTGTTCGACCCGCCCTTCCACCAGCAGTGCGGCGCACACGTGGCAATTGCCGTTTCGACAGCTTTGCGGGCATTCATAGCCCAGACGCCGCGCGCCATCGAGAATCCGCTCGCCGGGCAGAATCTGTAGCACTGCTCCGGAGGGCTGCAAGGTTACACGCATCAATCTATTCCTAACTGATTCCAGATGGCATCGATCCGCTGGGTAACGGCTTCGTCCTTGACGATCACCCGGCCCCACTCGCGAGTGGTTTCGCCCGGCCATTTATGCGTGGCATCGAGCCCCATCTTCGAACCCAGGCCAGAAACCGGCGAGGCGAAGTCCAGGTAGTCGATCGGCGTGTTGTCGATCATCACCGTGTCGCGCTTGGGGTCCATGCGCGTGGTGATGGCCCAGATCACGTCGTTCCAGTCGCGTGCGTTGATGTCGTCATCAGTGACGATAACGAACTTGGTGTACATGAACTGTCGCAAAAACGACCAGACACCGAGCATTACCCGCTTGGCGTGACCCGGATACGACTTCTTCATGGTCACGATGGCCATGCGGTACGAGCAACCTTCGGGCGGCAGGTAGAAGTCGGTGATCTCCGGGAACTGCTTCTGCAGGATCGGAACGAACACTTCGTTCAGCGCCACGCCGAGAATCGCCGGCTCATCCGGCGGACGGCCGGTGTAGGTGCTGTGGTAGATCGGTTTGATCCGGTGGGTGATGCGCTCGACGGTGAACACCGGGAAGCTGTCGACTTCGTTGTAGTAGCCGGTGTGGTCGCCGTATGGACCTTCGTCGGCCATTTCGCCCGGATGGATCACGCCTTCAAGGATGATCTCGGCAGTGGCCGGGACCTGCAAGTCATTGCCCCGGCATTTCACCAGCTCGGTGCGATTGCCGCGCAGCAGGCCGGCGAAAGCGTATTCGGAGAGGCTGTCCGGGACCGGCGTTACAGCGCCGAGAATGGTCGCCGGGTCAGCACCCAGCGCCACGGACACCGGGAACGGCTGACCAGGATGCTTCTCGCACCACTCGCGGTAATCCAGCGCGCCGCCACGGTGGCTCAGCCAGCGCATGATGACCTTGTTGCGGCCAATCACTTGCTGACGGTAAATGCCGAGGTTCTGGCGATCCTTGTTCGGACCTTTGGTGACGGTCAGCCCCCAGGTGATCAGCGGGCCGACGTCGCCCGGCCAGCAGGTCTGCACCGGCAGCATCGCGAGGTCGACGTCGTCGCCTTCGATGACCACTTCCTGGCACACCGCGTCTTTGACGACTTTCGGTGCCATGGCGATGATCTTGCGGAAGATCGGCAGCTTGGACCACGCATCTTTCAGGCCTTTGGGCGGCTCGGGTTCCTTGAGGAACGCCAGCAGCTTGCCGATCTCGCGCAATTCGCTGACCGCTTCTGCGCCCATCCCCAGCGCCACGCGCTCAGGGGTGCCGAACAGGTTGCCGAGCACCGGGATGTCATAACCCGTAGGGTTTTCGAAAAGCAGGGCCGGACCTTTGGCACGCAGGGTGCGGTCGCAGACCTCGGTCATTTCGAGCACTGGGGACACCGGAACCTGGATGCGCTTGAGTTCGCCGCGCTTTTCCAGACCGCTGATAAAGTCGCGCAAGTCGCGATACTGCATGCGTGAGCCTCGTGTTGGCCGTGCCGTTCGGGGGTGGCAGTTTAGCGCCGAACCCCTCTATTCAGAACCACGAACTGGCCATTGATCAAAAATCAGATAGCAAAAAGCCGGGTTTCCCCGGCTTCTGCTGGTCTATCGACTTACTTGCGTTTCATCGACAGGAAGAACTCATCGTTGGTCTTGGTCGTTTTCAGCTTGTCGACCAGGAACTCGATGGCAGCGATTTCGTCCATCGGGTGCAACAGCTTGCGAAGGATCCACATGCGTTGCAACTCGTCGTCGGCTGTCAGCAACTCTTCGCGGCGGGTGCCGGAACGGTTGATGTTGATGGCCGGGAAGACGCGTTTTTCAGCGATTCGACGATCCAGCGGCAGTTCCATGTTGCCCGTGCCTTTGAATTCTTCGTAGATCACTTCGTCCATCTTCGAGCCGGTTTCAACCAGCGCGGTGGCGATGATGGTCAGCGAACCGCCTTCTTCGATGTTCCGCGCGGCGCCGAAGAAACGTTTCGGTTTCTCCAGGGCGTGGGCATCGACACCACCGGTGAGTACTTTGCCGGAGCTCGGGATCACGGTGTTGTAGGCGCGAGCCAGACGGGTGATGGAGTCGAGCAGGATCACCACGTCCTTCTTGTGTTCGACCAGGCGCTTGGCCTTCTCGATCACCATTTCGGCAACCTGCACGTGGCGGGTTGGCGGCTCATCGAACGTCGAGGCAACCACTTCGCCGCGCACGGTGCGCTGCATTTCGGTTACTTCTTCCGGACGTTCGTCGATCAGCAATACGATCAGATGAACTTCAGGATTGTTACGTGCGATGTTGGCTGCGATG
The DNA here is from genome assembly GCF_050435365.1 of Pseudomonas sp. BT76 TE3572. Taxonomy (NCBI): domain Bacteria; kingdom Pseudomonadati; phylum Pseudomonadota; class Gammaproteobacteria; order Pseudomonadales; family Pseudomonadaceae; genus Pseudomonas; species Pseudomonas sp. BT76 TE3572. The sequence goes on along the minus strand of NZ_JBNDKE010000001.1, from coordinate 4,800,667 downwards.
TTCTGCAGCATGATGGTTTTACCGGCTTTCGGCGGTGCAACGATCAGACCGCGCTGGCCTTTGCCGATCGGGGCGCACAGGTCGATGACACGACCGGTCAAGTCTTCAGTGGAACCGTTGCCGGCTTCCATCTTCATGCGCACGGTCGGGAACAGCGGGGTCAGGTTCTCGAAGAGAATCTTGTTTTTCGCGTTCTCGGGACGATCGTAGTTGATCGTGTCGACCTTGAGCAGCGCGAAATAACGCTCGCCTTCCTTTGGAGGACGGATCTTGCCAACGATGGTGTCACCGGTGCGCAAGTTGAAGCGACGGATCTGACTCGGCGAGACGTAGATATCGTCTGGGCCGGCAAGATAGGAAGCGTCAGCGGAGCGAAGGAAGCCGAAGCCGTCCTGGAGAATCTCCAGCACGCCATCACCGGAGATTTCCTCGCCGCTTTTAGCGTGCTTTTTGAGCAGGGAGAAAATCACGTCCTGCTTGCGCGAACGGGCCATATTTTCTATGCCCATCTGTTCGGCCAATTCGAGCAGTTCGGTAATCGGCTTTTGCTTGAGTTCAGTCAGATTCATATAGGAATGACGTAATCATTTATGGAGGGGGGAAATTAAGCTTTTGGCTTAATGAGGCCGCGCCGCAGAGAAGGCGACAGGATCGCGTACTTATTCGAAAAGGAGTGCGTCGGCGACGGCTAGCAGGGGGCAGTGGAGAAACCAGTGCGGGGCCGAATGTACCACCTGAGTTTCGGAGCGTCTAGCCCTCAATAACGAAAAGGCCCCGCAATGTGCGGGGCCTTTTTGATGACGCTTTAAACGACGCTTAGATGTTGGCGTCGAGGAAAGCAGCCAGTTGCGACTTCGACAGTGCGCCGACCTTGGTCGCTTCAACGTTGCCGTTCTTGAACAGCATCAGAGTCGGGATACCACGCACGCCGTGCTTGGCCGGAGTTTCCTGGTTCTCGTCGATGTTCAGTTTGGCAACGGTCAGTTTGCCTTTGTAGGTTTCAGCAATTTCGTCCAGAACAGGAGCGATCATTTTGCAAGGGCCGCACCATTCAGCCCAGTAGTCGACCAGTACAGCGCCTTCGGCCTTGAGGACGTCGACGTCGAAGCTAGCGTCGGTGACGTGTTTAATAAGATCGCTGCTCATGGAAGTCTCCAGGTTGTAAGCAAAAAAACGTGGCCCATCATAGCTGCCCTTCCCTCGTTCAGGAAGGTGCAGATGATTGAGTCTCGCTATGGTGCCGCATGAGTTTGGGTATAGACCAAGTCACGAGGTGGCGGGAGCGACGAAGGCAATTCCGGTGCGCAGGGCTGCATTGCGCACATGCTCCTGCATGGCCTTCTGCGCCGCGCCAGACGCCCGCCGGGCCAGTGCGCGGAGGATTTTGCGGTGTTCCTGCCAGGTTTCCATGGCCCGTTCCGCCCGGATGAACGGTAGTTTCTGGCTCTCTAGAAAGATGTCGGCGCTGGCCGTCAGGATGCTCAGCATCGCCTGATTGCCGCTCGCCAGCAGGATGCGCCGGTGAAACTCGAAATCCAGTCGCGCCGCGGCCTCGAAGTCGCCGGCCTTCAATTCGAGGCGCATGGCGGCGACGTTATCTTCCAGTGCATCGAGCTCGTGAGTACTCAGGGTCACCGCCGCCAAACCGGCGGCAAAACCTTCCAGGGCATAGCGCAACTGGAAGATATCGAGCGGCGAGGCCTGGGCCGCGAACGGCCAACTCAGCGCCGCATCACCTCGCGGCAAATCAACCGGTGACTGCACGAACACGCCTTTGCCCGGCTGGATGCTGATCACCCCCAATGCACTCAATGACGACAACGCTTCGCGCAGCGATGCCCGACTGACCCCTAATTGCACCGCCAAATCCCGTTGCGAGGGCAAGGCATCCCCAGGCCCGAAGCCCTGTTCGGTGATCAGTTTACGGATGGCTTGCAGCGCCACTTCAGGTACGGCGCGAGAGATCGAGTTCATGGTTTTTCAGACGAACCAGGCCAATGAGCGGTTAGTTGTAAAGCTATTCGCGACGCCCGGCAAGTCGTGCCCCATGGGGGTTCGGCGAATTTCGGCGATGCGCTATCGGGGTGCGAAACCGTGCACGACTGTTCAGACCAGTAAGACCGATAAACGCCAGTAAAACCGTGGCCTGGCGCCCCCAAAACCCGATATTGGCACGGCCCATGCTCTGTCGATCCGCAGAATTCACTTCTCGCCGATTCGGAGATTTGCCATGACCCAGCGTTACAGCGCCCTCCTCGCCGCCCTGTTTGCCAGCCTGATGCTGAGCCAGGCGCCCGCCCACGCCGACGGTCTGGAGGATGTGGTCAAGCGCGGCGTCCTCAAGGTGGCCGTGCCTCAGGACTTCCCGCCCTTCGGCTCGGTCGGCCCGGACATGAAACCGCGCGACCTCGATATCGACACCGCCAAGCTGCTGGCCGACCAACTCAAGGTCAAACTCGAACTGACGCCGGTCAACAGCACCAACCGCATCCCGTTCCTGACCACCGGCAAGGTCGACCTGGTGATCTCCAGCCTCGGCAAGAACCCCGAGCGCGAAAAGGTTATCGATTTCTCCCGTGCCTACGCGCCGTTCTACCTCGCCGTATTCGGTCCACCAGACGCCAGCATCAAAAGCCTGGACGACCTCAAGGGCAAAACCATCAGCGTCACCCGTGGCGCCATCGAAGACATCGAGCTGACGAAAGTCGCGCCCGAAGGCGTGACCATCAAGCGTTTCGAAGACAACAACTCGACCATCGCCGCTTACCTCGCCGGGCAAGTTGACCTGATCGCCAGTGGCAACGTGGTGATGGTGACCATCAGCGAACGCAACCCGAAACGCATTCCGGCGCTGAAAGTGAAGCTCAAGGATTCGCCGGTCTACGTCGGCGTAAACAAAAACGAGCCGGCGCTGCTGGACAAGGTCAACCAGATCCTCGCCACCGCCAAGACCGACGGCGCGCTGGAGAAGAACTCCCGGACCTGGCTCAAAGAGCCGCTGCCGGCCGATCTCTGATCGTCGTTGCGACGCCGTTTAAACAAGGAGCCTGAACATGGCTTATCAGTTCGATTTCGTACCGGTGGTGCAAAACACCGACCTGCTGCTGCGCGGTGCGCTGTTCACCCTTGAACTGACGGCCATCGGCGCGGTGCTCGGAGTGGGTCTGGGCATCGTCGGGGCGCTGGTGCGGGCGTGGAACATCCGTCCGTTCGCCGGCATTTTCGGGGTCTACGTCGAGTTGATCCGCAACACGCCATTTCTGGTGCAGTTGTTTTTCATCTTCTTCGGTCTGCCGTCACTGGGCGTTCAGATTTCCGAGTGGCAGGCGGCAGTGCTGGCGATGGTGATCAACCTCGGCGCCTATTCCACCGAGATCATCCGCGCCGGCATTCAAGCCATCCCTCGAGGACAGCTTGAAGCCGCTGCGGCGCTGGCGATGACGCGCTTCGAAGCCTTTCGCCACGTGGTGCTGCTGCCGGCGCTAGGCAAGGTTTGGCCGGCATTGAGCAGCCAGATCATCATCGTGATGCTGGGTTCGGCGGTCTGCTCGCAGATCGCCACCGAAGAGCTGAGCTTCGCCGCCAACTTCATTCAGTCGCGCAACTTCCGCGCCTTTGAAACCTACGCCCTGACCACGCTGCTCTACCTGTGCATGGCGCTACTGATCCGCCAATTGCTGAACTGGATCGGCCGCCGTTTTGTCGCAAGGAGCAGCCAATGAGCGATTTCACCTTCTGGGACGTCGTACGCAACCTGCTCACCGGCCTGCAATGGACCCTGGCGCTGTCGCTGGTGGCGTTTATTGGCGGTGGACTGATCGGCTTGCTGATCATGGTCATGCGCATCTCAAAAAAATCCCTGCCGCGCAGCTTCGCCCGCACCTACATCGAACTGTTCCAGGGCACACCGCTGTTGATGCAGCTGTTTCTGGTGTTCTTCGGTGTGGCGTTGGCCGGGGTTGAGATTTCGCCGTGGATGGCCGCGGCGATTGCCCTGACGCTGTTCACCAGCGCCTACCTGGCGGAGATCTGGCGCGGTTGCGTCGAGTCGATCCCCAACGGCCAGTGGGAAGCTTCATCAAGCCTGGCGCTCAATCCTCTGGAGCAACTGCGCTACGTGATCCTGCCGCAAGCGCTGCGGATCGCCGTGGCGCCGACCGTGGGCTTCTCGGTGCAAGTGGTCAAAGGCACCGCCGTCACCTCGATCATCGGCTTCACCGAACTGACCAAGACCGGCGGCATGCTCGCCAACGCGACCTTCGAACCGTTCATGGTCTACGGCCTCGTGGCCCTTGGTTATTTCCTGCTCTGCTACCCCTTGTCCCTCAGTGCCCGCTACCTGGAAAGGAGACTGCATGCCTCTGCTTAGAATCTCGGCCCTGCATAAATATTACGGCGACCACCATGTGCTCAAAGGCATCGACCTGAGCGTCGAGGAAGGCCAGGTGGTGGCGATCATCGGCCGCAGCGGCTCGGGGAAATCCACTTTGCTGCGCACCCTCAATGGTCTGGAATCGATCAACGACGGCGTGATTGAAGTCGACGGCGACTACCTCGACGCCGCCCGTGCCGATCTGCGCAGCTTGCGACAGAAAGTCGGAATGGTGTTTCAGCAGTTCAACCTGTTTCCGCACCTGACGGTCGGCGAGAACGTGATGCTCGCGCCGCAGGTGGTGCAGAAAGTACCGAAAGCCAAAGCGACCGAACTGGCGCGGGAGATGCTGGAGCGGGTCGGGCTGGGGGAGAAATTCGATGCCTTCCCGGATCGGTTATCTGGCGGGCAGCAACAGCGGGTGGCGATTGCCCGGGCGCTGGCGATGTCGCCGAAGGTCTTGCTGTGCGATGAAATCACCTCGGCGCTGGACCCGGAATTGGTCAATGAAGTGTTGAGCGTGGTTCGGCAACTGGCCAAGGAAGGGATGACGTTGATTATGGTCACCCATGAGATGCGTTTTGCCCGGGAGGTTGGGGACAAATTGGTGTTCATGCATCAGGGCAAGGTGCATGAGGTCGGGGATCCGAAGGTGTTGTTTGCCAATCCGCAAACGGCGGAGCTGGCGAATTTCATTGGGACGGTTGAGACCGTCGGCTAACCCTTGTGGCGAGGGTGCGCTGGATCAAGGCATTGAACACTGCGCGTTGGCGGCAGCGTTTGATCGTGGCACGATGTCGAGGTTATCGACCGAGACCCCCTGACCATGCCGCAATCCCAAGCCAAGAATCTGTCCCTGATCGCCGCAATCGACCTGGGCTCCAACAGCTTTCACATGGTCGTGGCCAAGGCCCAGAACGGCGAAATCCGTATTCTCGAACGTCTCGGGGAGAAGGTTCAGCTGGCCGCCGGCATCGACGATGAGCGTCAGCTCAGTGAAGAATCCATGCAACGCGGGCTCGATTGCCTGAAGCGTTTTGCCCAACTGATCAACGGTATGCCGCCCGGCGCCGTGCGAATCGTCGGCACCAACGCCCTGCGTGAAGCCCGTAACCGTGGCGAATTTATCCGCCGCGCTGAAGAAATTCTCGGCCACCCGGTGGAAGTCATCTCCGGCCGTGAAGAAGCACGCCTGATTTACCTCGGCGTTTCCCACACCCTCGCCGACACTCCGGGCAAACGCCTGGTGGCCGACATCGGCGGCGGCAGTACCGAATTCATCATCGGCCAGCGCTTCGAGCCGCTGCTGCGCGAAAGCCTGCAAATGGGCTGCGTCAGCTACACCCAGCGCTATTTCAAGGACGGCAAGATCACCCCGGCCCGCTACGCCCAGGCGTACACCGCGGCGCGGCTGGAGATCATGAGCATCGAACACGCCCTGCATCGCCTGACCTGGGATGAAGCCATCGGCTCCTCGGGCACCATTCGCGCCATCGGCCTGGCGCTGAAGGCCGGCGGGCATGGCACGGGCGAGGTCAACGCCCAGGGTTTGGCCTGGCTCAAACGCAAGCTGATCAAGCTCGGCGACATCGAGAAGATCGACTTCGAAGGCATCAAGCCTGACCGCCGGGCGATCTTCCCGGCGGGCCTGGCAATTCTCGAAGCGATCTTCGACGCACTCGAACTGCAACGCATGGACCACTGTGAAGGCGCCCTGCGCGAAGGCGTGCTCTATGACCTGCTGGGCCGTCATCATCACGAAGACGTCCGTGAGCGCACCCTCAGCTCGTTGATGGAGCGTTATCACGTCGACCTGGAACAAGCGGCGCGCGTTGAGCGCAAGGCGTTGCATGCCTTCGATCAAGTCGCCGAAGATTGGGATCTGGATGACGGCGTCTGGCGCGAACTGCTGGGCTGGGCCGCCAAGGTCCATGAAGTGGGCCTGGACATCGCCCACTATCAGTATCACAAGCACGGCTCCTACCTGATCGAGCATTCAGACCTGGCCGGATTCTCCCGCGAAGACCAACTGATGCTGGCGTTACTGGTGCGTGGCCACCGCCGCAATATTCCCCGGGACAGGTTTGCGGATTTTGGTGACGAGGGCATCAAGCTGATTCGCCTGTGCGTACTGCTGCGCTTTGCGATCCTGTTCCATCACATCCGCGGCACCCAGGAAATGCCCCAGGTCGTGCTGCAGGCCAATGGCGACAGCCTGGATGTGTTGTTCCCGGAAAACTGGCTGGACGAAAACCAACTGACCCAGGCCGACTTCGCCCTGGAAGCAGAGTGGCTGACCCGCGTCGGCTTTGTGCTTAACGTCCGCTAACACCGTTTCTGTGGAGAGGGGATTTATCCCCTCACCACAGGTAAGTAGCTAGAACCAAAAAGGGCGATCCATATGGATCGCCCTTTTTTTGCCCATCCGAATCTGCGTTAACGAACAGTCAGAATCGGGCTACCCAAGCGCTCCAGCAAAGTCGCCTGCGCGCTGCGCGGGTTCTGGTTGCCGGTCGGCGTGTTGCGGATGTAACGACCGTCCGCCTGCAGGCTCCAGCTGTGGGTGTTATCGGTGAGATAAAGCTCCAGCTCTTTCTTGACCCGCAAGATCAGCTTCTTGCCCTCGACCGGGAAGCAAGTCTCGACGCGCTTGTCGAGGTTGCGCTCCATCCAGTCGGCGCTGGACAGGAACATCTGCTCTTCGCCGCCATTGAGGAAGTAGAAGACCCGGGTGTGCTCCAGGAAGCGGCCGATGATCGAGCGCACGTGGATGTTGTGCGAAACCCCGGCGATGCCCGGACGCAAGCAGCACATGCCACGCACCACCAGATCGATACGCACCCCGGACTGACTGGCCTTGTACAGCGCGCGGATGATCTTCGGGTCGGTCAGCGAGTTGAACTTGGCGATGATGTGCGCCGGTTTGCCGTCGAGGGCGAACTGGGTTTCGCGGGCAATCATGTCGAGCATGCCCTTCTTCAACGTGAACGGCGCGTGCAGCAGCTTTTTCATGCGTAGGGTTTTCCCCATGCCGATCAGCTGACTGAACAGTTTGCCAACGTCTTCACACAAGGCGTCATCCGAGGTCAGCAAGCTGTAGTCGGTGTACAGACGGGCGTTGGCCGCGTGGTAGTTGCCGGTACCCAAGTGGGCATAACGGACAATCTCGCCAGCCTCGCGACGCAAGATCAGCATCATCTTGGCGTGGGTCTTGAAGCCGACCACGCCGTAAATCACCACCGCACCGGCCGCTTGCAGACGGCTGGCCAGTTGCAGGTTGGACTCTTCGTCGAACCGCGCACGCAACTCGATCACCGCGGTGACTTCCTTGCCGTTACGCGCGGCATCGACCAGCGCATCGACGATTTCCGAGTTGGCGCCGGAACGGTACAGGGTCTGACGGACCGCCAATACATGCGGGTCCTTGGCGGCCTGGCGCAGCAGGTCGACCACCGGAGTGAAGGACTCGAACGGGTGCAGCAACAGGATGTCCTGCTTGCTGATCACGCTGAAGATGTTCTCGCTGTTCTGCAGCAGTTTCGGGATCTGCGGGGTAAACGGCGTGTATTGCAGCGCTCGCTGACTGTCCAGGCCGGTGATGCTGAACAGGCGGGTCAGGTTGACCGGACCGTTGACCTGATACAACTCGGTCTCGTGCAGGTTGAACTGCTTGAGCAAGTAGTCGGACAAGTGTTTCGGGCACGTATCGGCGACTTCCAGACGCACCGCGTCACCGTAGCGACGGGAGAACAACTCGCCGCGCAGGGCGCGGGCCAGGTCTTCTACATCTTCGGTGTCGACGGCGAGGTCGGCGTTTCGGGTCAGACGGAACTGGTAGCAGCCCTTGACCTTCATGCCCTGGAACAGGTCATCGGCGTGCGCATGAATCATCGACGACAGGAACACGTAGTTGTCGCCAGAGCCGCCCACTTCTTCCGGCAACTTGATGACGCGCGGCAGCAGACGTGGCGCCGGGATGATTGCCAGACCGGAATCGCGGCCGAAGGCGTCGATACCTTCGAGCTCGACGATGAAGTTCAGGCTCTTGTTCACCAGCAACGGGAACGGGTGCGTCGGGTCGAGGCCGATCGGGGTAATGATCGGCGCGATCTCGTCGCGGAAATAGCGGCGCACCCAGGTTTTGATCTTGGTGGTCCAGTGACGCCGGCGGATGAAGCGGACCTGATGCTTTTCCAGTTCCGGCAACAGAATGTCATTGAGGATCGCGTACTGGCGGTCGACGTGACCGTGCACCAGTTCGCTGATGCGCGCCAAGGCCTGGTGCGGTTGCAGGCCATCGGCGCCAGCCTGTTCACGGGCAAAGGTGATCTGTTTCTTCAGGCCGGCCACACGAATCTCGAAGAACTCGTCCAGGTTACTGGAGAAGATCAGCAGAAACTTCAGCCGCTCCAGCAACGGGTAGGACTCATCCAGCGCCTGCTCCAGCACGCGAATGTTGAACTGCAGTTGCGAGAGCTCGCGATGGATGTACAGGCTGCTGTCATCCAGGCCGGGAATGGCAATCGCTGGCGCCGCTATTGCGGGCTCGGCCACCACCGCGGGAGCAACAGGCTCCAGTTCCGGCGGGGTTTCAGCGATTTGCTCCACCACAGGTTGAGCGTCTTTTACGGCAACTTCAGTGAGCACTTCGGTATTCATCGAATGTTCCTGGGAGGGCTATTTTTGCTCTCGTAACAATTGAGCAGCACGGACGGCAAAGTAAGTCAGGATGCCATCAGCGCCTGCACGTTTAAAAGCGGTCAGGGATTCGAGGATAACCCCTTCGCTCAACCAGCCATTCTGGATCGCCGCCATGTGCATGGCATATTCACCGCTGACCTGATAAACAAAGGTCGGCACTTTAAATTCTTCTTTGACCCGGTAGAGGATGTCCAGATACGGCATGCCTGGCTTGACCATGACCATGTCCGCGCCTTCTGACAAGTCCGCCGCTACTTCATGCAGGGCTTCATTGCTGTTGGCCGGGTCCATCTGATACGAGGCCTTGTTGGCCTTGCCCAGGTTCAGCGCCGAACCGACCGCATCGCGGAACGGGCCGTAATAGGCGCTGGCGTACTTCGCCGAGTAGGCCATGATCCGCACGTTGACGTGATCGGCCAGTTCCAGTGCTTCGCGGATTGCCTGGATGCGACCGTCCATCATGTCCGACGGGGCTACCACCTGAGCACCGGCTTCGGCGTGGGACAGCGCCTGCTTGACCAGCGCGTCGACGGTGATGTCGTTCTGCACGTAGCCTTCTTCGTCGAGGATACCGTCCTGGCCATGAGTGGTGAACGGGTCCAGGGCGACATCGGTGATTACGCCCAGCTCAGGGAACTGCGCACGCAACGCGCGGGTGGCACGCTGGGCAATCCCGTTCGGGTTCCAGGCTTCGGCGGCGTCCAGGGACTTGAGCTCCGGCGGCGTCACCGGGAACAACGCCAATGCCGGAATCCCCAGCTCGACCCACTTGGCCGCTTCTTCAAGCAACAGATCGATGGTCAGGCGCTCGACGCCTGGCATCGACGCCACCGCTTCGCGACGGTTTTCACCGTCCAGCACGAACACCGGCAGGATCAGATCGTCGACGGTCAGAACGTTTTCACGGACCAGTCGACGCGAGAAATCATCACGACGATTGCGACGCAGGCGGGTTGCTGGAAACAAACGGTTGGCGGGGGTAAAGCTCACGGCAGACTCCTGAGCCCGCGCTGGCGGGCGAGCGTGACAGTTATAAGCGGCCATTATGACGAACGTATTACAGTTGTGCGCACCCCTGTGACAGGTAGTCGCATTCCATTGTCCTTGTAGGAAATGTTCACGTCGAGACACATTTGGACACTTTCATGAATGTTCCCGAAGGGTTAGGCTGCGCGTTCATTTCGCCAGCATCCAGACAATGCTCCAACAATTTCTTCAGGAATTCGGCTACTTCGCCCTCTTTCTCGGCACGTTTTTCGAAGGCGAAACCATTCTGGTGCTCGCAGGCTTCCTCGCGTTCCGCGGATACATGGACCTCAAAGTGGTTATGATCGTGGCGTTCCTCGGCAGTTATGCCGGTGATCAGCTGTGGTATTTCCTGGGGCGCAAGCACGGCCGCAAGTTGCTGGCGCGCAAACCGCGCTGGCAATTGATGGGTGACAGGGCGCTGGAACACATCCGCAGGCACCCGGACATCTGGGTACTGAGCTTCCGCTTTGTCTATGGCCTGCGCACGGTGATGCCAGTGGCGATCGGCCTGTCGGGCTATCCGCCGGGACGTTATCTGCTGCTCAACGGGATTGGTGCCGCGATCTGGGCCGCCGCGCTGGCTGCTGCCGCGTATCACTTCGGTGCAGTGCTCGAAGGCATGCTGGGCAGCGTCAAGAAGTACGAACTGTGGGTGCTTGGTGCCCTGCTGATACTGGGCTTTTGCCTGTGGTTACGCCGGCGCCTCAAGAACGCCCGTCTGGCGAAGAAGATCTACGCCGACGAGCAGGCCTTGAAAGCGGAACAAGCCAAAACCAACGAACCTACGACGCCAGTCGAGTGAAACGGTTTCTGCAACAGTAGAGACCGATACCACTGAGCAGGCTGTAACTCAGCAGGCCGACCCAGCCCACTGCGCTGGCCGGCCACAGCCCGACGACCGGCGCCAGCCATACCAGCGGCACATTCGACGCCAGGCGCAGCAGCTCCAGCTTCAGCGCCCACGGGCGATTCTCCAGGGCCACGCCCAACGTAAACAAACCCAGCGCCACGGCACTCCAGCCGAGCACCAGCGCGGCGGTTGGCAAACGCTGCTCCAGGTTCATCAAGTAGCTGCCCAGCGCGATGTAGACGCAGAACTGCAACACGACGTAAAGCTGCTGACGCCCGTCCAGCGGCACCTCGAATTTACGGAACTGACTCAGGTCGGGCTTGTTCATCGGGTACTTGGCCGCCACATCCGCCGGCCGCCAACCGGTGCGCATGAACCAGATGCGCAGCTTGTCCCATGTGCTTTGCGCACGCCGCGAGTCATCCCACAGCTGCGCGTAGAACTGCACGTTCGCCCACAACGGATTCCAGCTCGCCAGCGGCGTGGTGACACCGAAAATCACCGGTTCGTTGTCGTCCTCTTCCTGGAACGAGCCAAATAGACGGTCCCAAATAATGAACACCCCGCCGTAGTTGCGATCCATGTAGAGAGCGTTCTGTGCATGGTGGGCCCGATGATTGGACGGCGTGACAAAGAACCACTCGAACCAGCCGAGCTTGGGAATGTGTTTGGTATGCACCCAGAATTGGTACAGCAAGTTCAGCGAGGCGACGCTGATGAACACCAGCAGCGGCACGCCGAGCACGGCCATCGGCAGGTAGAAAATCCAGCTCAGCAGGAAGCCGGTACTGGTCTGGCGCAGCGCCGTGGACAGGTTGTAATCCTCGCTCTGGTGATGCACCGAATGCGCCGCCCAGAGGATGTTGCGTTCGTGGCCCATGCGATGCAGCCAGTAGTAGCAGAAGTCGTAGAGGACAAAGGCAAAGACCCAGACCCAAACGCTGTCTGCCGAGAGCTGGAACAGCGCCAGATGCTTGAGGGCAAACGCATACGTCACCAGGCCGACGCCTTTGGTCAACAGGCCGGTGGTGGTCGACAGCACGCCGGTGCTCATGCTGTTGATCGCGTCCGCCACGCGATAATTGCTCACTCCGCGCCAACGGTCGGCCAGCAGTTCGACGGCTATCAGCACAAAGAAAAACGGCACCGCATACAGAATGAAGTCCATGACGCGCCCTGATCGGAATCTTGAGGACAGATCCTAGGTGTAGCCGCGAATTAACCCTATGGCAACGAGTGACAAATTAGTGGACATTTAACGCCATGAATCTGGAGAAAAGCCCATGAGCAAAAAAATTGCAGTGATCCTATCCGGCTGTGGCGTGTACGACGGCGCCGAGATCCACGAAAGCGTGATCACCCTGCTGCGTCTGGACCAGCGGGGGGCTCAGGTGCAGTGTTTCGCACCGAACATCGCGCAGCTGCACGTGATCAATCACCTGACCGGCGAAGAAATGCCCGAGTCACGCAATGTACTGGTGGAGTCGGCGCGGATCGCCCGGGGCAACATCAAGGATATCCGCGAAGCGGACGTGGAAGACTTCGATGCGCTGATCGTGCCTGGTGGTTTCGGGGCGGCCAAGAACCTGTCGAACTTCGCCGTCGAAGGCGCCGGCTGCACCGTGCAACCGGAAGTCCTGGCGCTGGCTGAAGCCTTTGCCGAGGCCGGCAAACCGGTCGGGCTGATCTGCATCTCGCCGGCGCTCGCGGCGAAGATTTATGGACCGGGCGTGACCTGCACCATCGGCAACGACGCCGATACTGCCGCTGCCATGAACAAGATGGGCGCTACACACGCAGACTGCGCGGTCACTGACATCGTTGAAGACAAAGCACGCAAACTGGTCAGCACCCCGGCATACATGCTGGCGCAATCGATCAGCGAAGCGGCGTCAGGCATCAACAAACTGGTCGACCGGGTACTCGAACTGACCCACGAAAACGACGCCTGACATTGTTCGATGAAGGGCTTTTGTGGCGAGGGAGCAAGCTCCCTCGCCAAAAGAACAGGGTTTGTTCAGGCTTTACGGGAAAGTCGCGTGAGGATCCGGTCCAGCGCATTGGCAAACGCCTGCTTCTCACGCTCGCCAAATGGCGCTGGCCCGCCGCTCATCTGCCCCTGTTCACGCAAATCAGTGAACAGGTTACGCACCGCCAACCGATCGCCCATGTTCTGCGCATCGAACTCTTTGCCCCGTGGATCCAGCGCCGCCACGCCCTTTTTCACCAGACGATCGGCCAGCGGCACATCGCTGCAGATCACCAACTCGCCGGGGACCGCGTATTCCACCAGATAGTCGTCTGCGGCATCCGGACCGCTTGGCACCACGATCAGCTTCACCAGGGCCAAACCCGGTTTGATCTGCGGCTGCCCGGCCACCAACACCACTTCGAACTGGCGCTTGAGGGCGAACTTCACCACCAGATCCTTGGCCGCCCGGGGGCAGGCGTCGGCATCGATCCACACTCGCATTGTGTTTTCCTCTGTTGAAAAGCATCGCGGGCAAGCCCGCTCCCACAAGGTTAACGCTAAACCTGTGGGAGCGTGGCTTGCCCGCGATTGTGAGCGCAGCGAATGCTGTTTAAGAAACCTGCACCCGCCGCTTCTCAGCCAGCCGACTACGGCTATACAGCACGATGATCGCAATGATCGCCACCGCCTGAGCACTCAGCGAATACGCATCAGCGTGGATCCCCAGCCAGTCGAAGTCAAAGAACGGCACCGGCCGAGTGCCGAAAATCCCGGCTTCCTGCAACGCCTTCACGCCATGCCCGGCAAACACCACCGACAACGCGCACAGCAGGCCGGCGTTGATACTGAAGAACAGTGACAGCGGCAGCTTCGCCGAACCGCGCAGAATCACCCACGCCAGCCCCACCAACAACACCAACGCCGTCCCACCACCCGCCAACACCGCGTTATGACCTGCCGGACCCGCCTGCAGCCACAGGGTCTCGTAGAACAGAATCACTTCAAACAGCTCGCGATACACCGAGAAGAACGCCAGCGTCGCAAACCCGAAACGCCCACCGCCGCCCACCAGGCTGCTCTTGATGTAATCCTTCCAGGCCGCCGCGTGACGACGGTCGTGCATCCACACGCCGAGCCAAAGCACCATGACGGCGGCGAACAACGCCGTCGCACCTTCCAGCAATTCACGTTGCGAGCCGCTGACATCGATCACATACGCCGCCAACGCCCAAGTCCCGAGACCGGCCAGCAGCGCCAGCCCCCAGCCGACATTGACGCTGCGCACCGCCGATTGCTGGCCGGTATTGCGCAGGAACGCGAGGATCGCCGCCAGCACCAAAATCGCTTCCAGGCCTTCGCGCAACAGAATCAACAAACCGGAGATGTAGCTCAGGGACCAGCTCAAACCATCGCTGCCCAGCAGGCCGGCGGATTCCTTCAACTTGGCCTTGGCCGTATCCAGACGCTGTTGGGCCTGGGCCACCGGCAAACCGTCCTGCAACGACTGACGGTACGCCATCAGCGATTTTTCAGTGTCTTTGCGCACGTTGGTGTCGACGTTATCCAGAGAACTTTCGACCAGTTCGAAGCCCTCCAGATATGCCGCCACCGACAGGTCATAGGCCTGATCGTGATCGCCGGCACGGTAGGCCGCGATGCTCTTGTCCAGCGTTGCGGCGGTGTAATCGAGCAACTGCGCCGGGCCACGCTTGACCTGTGGCGGTTGCGCCCGCTGCGCACGGAAGGTCGCCGCCGCTTGTAGCCCCTCGGCAACCTGCACTTCTGCGGGAGTCTGACGGGCCAGGTCGGCGATGTTGTAGGCCTTTTCGGATTTTGCAGCAGCCGGATCGGCGCTGAAGCTGGCGATGTAGGTCGCCAGGTCCCAACGCTGTCGATCATCCAGCTGATCGGCGAAGGCCGGCATATCGGTGCCTTCGACACCGAGGCCCAAAGTGCTGTAGATCGCATAGAGGCTCAGGTGATCCAGCCGCGCAGCATCACGCAGATTGGACGGTGGCGGTGTCAGACCGACACCCGCCGGGCCATCCCCGGCACCCACGTCGCCGTGGCACACCGAACAGTGCTGAGCGTACAACGGCGCACCACGGGTCGGATCCGGCGTAATGATCGGCGCCTGGCTGACTTCATAGGTCACCGCCAACTTGGCGCCGAGTTGCCGTGCCTGACGACCGACGTCCGCGCCGTCCTGACGCGCAGTGATCGCGTTGCGCAGCGTGCTGACGCCCTGCTCCAGCCCGGCTTTTTCCGGTTTGGCCGGCATCGCAGCGATCAAGCCTTGCAGCGCCTTGATGGATGCCAGCTGCTCTTGGTACTCGGATTCATTAATGACCTTGCCCGCCTGCACCGTTTCCGGGTAATCCGCACCGATGTAATCGAGCAAATGCAGCGCTTGCGGCGCGCCTTCCACGGTGTCGGCCAGCAGGTTGAAACTGCACAAGGCAAACAACGGCAACATCAGCCAGGCCAGGAATCGGGACGGGGCAGTCATGAATGAATCTCAATTGGAAATACGAAGTAACACATTGTTCACTTCCAATGACTTTCACTCAAGCGTTGTTAGCAAGTAACGCCGTTTTTGCGCAGTTTCGGGCCATAAAAAAGGCGACCTCGAAGGTCGCCTTTTTTGTGCCTGGCGGTTTACACCACCGCTTTGCGAAGGGTCGCCATGAACGCCGCCGCACCAATGAATAGTCCCGCAAACGTACGGTTCATGCGTCTTTGCTGCTTCGGCGTGCGCAACATGCGCAGCACCTTGGATGCCAGCCCGGTGTAACCGGCCATGACGATCAGGTCGACGCAGATCATGGTCACACCGAGGATCAGGTACTGCGCCACCAGTGGTGCATGCGGATCAATGAATTGCGGCAGCACCGCGAGCATGAACACCAACGCCTTGGGGTTGCTGACGTTCACCAGGAAACCCCGGAACACCAGCGCCATCGGCTTGCCGATTTGCCGGACGGCCGCGTCGTCGCTCATGTCATTGGGCAATGCGTGCCATTGCTTGACCGCCAGGTAAACCAGATAGGCCACGCCAAACCATTTGATCGCGTAGAAAGCGCTGGCCGACGCCGCGAGGATTGCGCCAACACCGGCGGCGACAATCGCAATCTGTAGCGCCAGGCCCAGTTGCAAGCCCAGGGCGTTCCAATAACCGCGCCAGAAACCGTATCGCAGACCGCTGGACATCGACGCAATGGCGCCGGCACCGGGAGACAGACTGATCACCCAGCAGGCGGCAAAAAACGCCAGCCATGTTTGAAGCACCATCGCACACCTCGATTCAGACTCGTGACAGACGTCTAAGCTAATGCGGCTTTGGGCCGATGACTACCGATTTTTTGCAGGACAGAACAGCTGCCGACCAGCGTGGTCGGCATTCAGGCTACTTTTCGAAACCGCTGGAAGGGAATACATCACTGCCGCGCCAGCGTCGAACCGAGCGTTGGAAGAACAGGCTGTTGGGCACTTGCACCATGGCGCTGCCGGTGCCGAGTTCTTCGGCTTCGATCAGCGTGGTGTAGAGCAGATTGATTGCCACCACCCGGCCTTTGACGCCGGGCTTGTCGGTGGTGTCCACCAACTCGACCACGTCGCCGAGACGGAACGGGCCGACGGTAAAGATCAGAATGGCGCAGAGCAGATTGGAGAGCACGCTCCACATGGCGAAGAACGCCACTGCCGCTACCGCGACAAACCCGGACAACGCGGTCCAGAGCACCGTTGCCGACACCCCGAGGCGTTCCAGCACGAAGATCAGCGCGCTGCCCATGATCAGCCAGCGCAGACCACCGCGCAGCGGCATCAGAAACTGTGGCGGAAACGGATAACGCTCACCCAGGCGAGTCAGGCACTTGGCGACGCAACGCTGGGCAACATATCCCGCCAACAGAATCAGCAGGATCTGCACGAAGAGCCAGATCGGCTCGATCCACACGGCAGGCAATGGCAGCTTGAAAGCTTCCATCAGGACAGCGCCTCCAGCTCCGCCTGCATGCTTTCGAGCAGTTCCAGCGCTTCCATCCAGGCTTCTTCCAGCTCGGCTTCACGGACCTTCAGCTTGGCCTGTTCGGCCAGCAGATCACGCAAGTCGTTCTTGCGCGCCGGCTCGTAAATGTCGCTGTCGCCGAGGCTGGCATCGATCTTCGCCAGTTTCTCGTGCAGCTTGCCCAGCTCGGCTTCGAGCTTGTCAGCCTCGCGCTTGTGCGGTGCCAGTTGCTGACGCAACGCAGCGGCGGCCTGGCGCTGGGCTTTCTTGTCGGTCTTGTCCGGATTGACCGGCGTATTGCTGACCGGGGCGTTGCGCTGACGGTAGTCCACCAGCCAACGGGTGTAGTCTTCCAGGTCGCCGTCGAATTCCTCGACCTTGCCGTCCGCCACCAAGTAGAAATTGTCGGTGGTGCTTTTGAGCAAATGGCGATCGTGGGAGACCACCAGTACCGCGCCACTGAACTCCTGAAGAGCCATGGTCAGCGCCAAACGCATTTCCAGGTCCAGGTGGTTGGTCGGTTCGTCGAGCAGCAGCAGGTTCGGCCGGCCCCAGGCGATCAACGCCAGCGCCAGGCGCGCCTTTTCGCCACCGGAGAAGTTCAGCACCGGCTCATCGATCCGCGCGCCGCGGAAGTCGAAACCACCGAGGAAGTCGCGCAGCGTCTGCTCGCGCTCGGTCGGCGCCAGGCGCTGCATGTGCAGCAACGGGCTGGCCTTGGAGTCGAGTGAGTCCAGCTGATGCTGGGCGAAGTAGCCGACGACGGTGTTCTCGCCACGGGTCAGGCGGCCGGACAACGGCTCGAGTTCACCGGCAAGGTTTTTGATCAGGGTCGATTTACCGGCACCGTTCGGACCAAGCAAACCGATCCGCGCACCGGGGGTCAGTTGCAGCTTGACCTTCTCCAGCACGGCTCGCTCGCCGTAACCCAGTCGGGCGTCGGAGAGGTCAATCAACGGGCTGGAGATTTTCACTGATTCGCGGAAAACGAAATCGAATGGCGAATCGACGTGGGCGGCGGACAGTTCTTCCATCCGCTCCAGCGCCTTGATCCGGCTCTGGGCCTGACGGGCCTTGGTGGCCTGGGCCTTGAAACGGGCGATGTAGCTTTCCATGTGCGCACGTTGCGCCTGCTGCTTCTCGTAGGCCTGCTGTTGTTGGGCCAGACGTTCGGCACGGGCGCGTTCGAAGGCGCTGTAACCACCGTGGTACAGGGTGATCTTGCGCTGATCGACGTGGGCCACGTGATCGACCACGGCATCGAGGAAGTCCCGGTCGTGGGAAATCAGCATCAAGGTGCCGGGATAGCTTTTGAGCCATTCTTCGAGCCAGATGATGGCGTCGAGGTCCAAGTGGTTGGTCGGTTCGTCGAGCAACAACAAGTCCGAAGGGCACATCAAAGCCTGCGCCAGGTTCAGACGCATCCGCCAACCACCAGAGAAATCTCCTACCTGGCGATCCATCTGCTCATTGGTGAACCCAAGACCGGCCAGCAGCTTTCGGGCCCGGGCGTCGGCGGTGTAACCGTCGGCGCTGTCGAGTTCCGAGTGCAGGCGGGCCTGAGCGGTACCGTCATGGGCCGCTTCGGCTGCCGCGAGGTCGCGTTGCACCTCGCGCAGGCGCAGGTCGCCATCGAGCACATAGTCGACCGCCACCCGATCGAGGGTGTCGATCTCCTGGCGCATGTGGGCGATGCGCCAGTCCGCCGGCAGGAAGCAATCACCCGAGTCCGGGTGCAGGTCACCCAGAAGCAAGGCGAACAGGCTCGATTTGCCGGCGCCGTTGGCACCGATGAGGCCGGCTTTGTGGCCGGCGTGCAGGGTCAGCTCAGCGTCTTCTAGCAGACGTTGAGGGCCACGCTGTAAAGTCAGGTTCTGAAGTCGAATCATAATGGCGGCGGAGTCTACCAGCTTCGCTCGCAACTGGCGCGAGTAGCACTATGTCCTCTGACCTGTGGAGCTTTTCCCTTAGTACTTACGCCCGTCCCGGCGTTGAACCCGCCTGCCTGCAATTACAGTCGGCGGGGATCAATGTGTGCTTGCTGCTCTGCGGACTCTGGCTGGGAGATCGTGGCGTCGCCTGTAACGAACACCGATTGCAGCAACTGCGTAGCGTGGCCGAGCCGTGGGACGCAGACGTGGTGCACCCGCTGCGAGCCTTGCGGGTGAATTGGAAAGTCGTCGCCGCCGACGATAGGGAACTGAATGCTTTGCGCGAGCAAGTGAAGGCACTCGAGCTGGAAGCCGAGCGACATCTGTTGGTACGACTGGAACGATCGGCGCAGAGTTGGCCGCAGTGTGAGGCGACCGATCTATCGGCCTGGCTGGAAGGTGTGACGGCAGGCGCCGCCCACCTGGACCGCGACGCGCTGCATCAGCTGCGCGTCGCGGTAACCGGCACTTAGGAAGCGCTGGTTGGGGTGGTTGCTGCGATCGACGCGGCGGCCGGCGTTGGCGCTGGCGTGGCTGTCGAGGTGGCTGCTGCTAAAGCAGACGGTGCTGCCGGAGCCGGGCTGGCTGGCTTGGCAACTGGCGCGGCGGCCGGCTTGGCGGCAACCGGTTTTTTCACGGCTGGTTTTGCAGCCGGTTTGGCAGCGGCAGGTTTGGCTGCTGGTTTCGCTGCGGCAGGTTTTGCAGCAGTGGCTGGCTTGGCTGCGGCAGGTTTTGCAGCAGCCGTTTTGGCAGCCGGTTTGGCTACAGCTTTTGCAGCTGGTTTTGCAGCTGGCTTGGCAGCCGTTTTAGTCGCGACTGATTTCGCGGCAGGCTTGGCAGCAGGTTTCGCAGCGGCAGTTCTTGCAGCTGGTTTTGCGGCCGGTTTGGCAGCTGGTTTAGCCGCTGCAGTTTTCGCCACCGCCGGTTTGGCAGCAGCGGTTCTTGCAGCCGGTTTAGCGGCAGCTGTTTTGGCAGCAGCTGGCTTGGCGGCAGGTTTTGCTGCAGCTGTTTTAGCAGCCGGTTTTGCAGCGCTAGCAGCGACTGGTTTTTTTGCCGCAGGTTTAGCGACAGGTTTTGCTGCGGCTTTCACCGGTGCTTTGGCGGCCGGTTTGGCGGCAGACTTGACCGGTGCTTTTGCAGCAGCCGGTTTGGCAGCGGCTTTCTTGGCAGGAGCCGCAGCAGGCTTGGCCGAACGCAGGGACAACGCCTTGCCGACAGCCTCTTGTACACGACCGACGCCCTGGGCCAGTTTCAGGCTTTCTTGAGCATCGCGCTTGAGTTGCAGAATGTAGCTGCGAGTTTCGGATTGACGATCCTTGAGGGCATCGAGCAAGTCCTCAAGCTCCTTCACTGCGCCCTTGGCTTTGGTTTGTGCCTTGGCCTTGCCGGCCGCCGCAGCGTCCTGCAATTTGGTACGGGACTTGTGCAGTTTTTCTTGCGCTTTTCCGCGCTGCTTTTCCAGTTTGGCGAGCAGTTTTTCAGCATCAGCCAAGGCTTGCGAACAAGCGTTTTCCAAATGCTCAAGCAAGCTGCCCGAGAGTTGTTGGAGTAAGTGCAACGGAGTATTTACTGGCTTCTTGGTGGCCGACATGGTTTACCTCCTGGCTGACGTGGGTGCGGCTCATACTAGACCTCTGCTGCTACCGCCGCTAGGGCATGTTGACAGTATCGAAAGCGCCGCGTTGCAACGGATTGAAATTCTTCTGCACTTGCGCAAAACCAGTTCACCGTCGAGCGCATTCACACTGGCATAATCCCCCGCATCTCAGGTCGGAGAGTGCCCATGTCGCGCTACCTTTTTTTATCACTGTGCGTGTTTTTTTCCGTGGCCCAGGCCGCCGAAAAAACCAAAGAAAATGACACTCATGATCTCTCTTACAGCCTGGGCGCAAGCCTCGGCGAACGCCTGCGCCAAGAGGTTCCCGATCTGCAACTTCAGGCGCTGATCCAGGGCTTGCAACAAGCCTATCAAGGCAAACCCCTGGCGCTGAAAGATGAGCAGATCGAACAGATTCTTGCCGAGCATGAAGCCCAGGTCGCCTTGCAAACGAGTACGCCACAAAGTGAAGTCGCCCTCAAAAAAGAGCAGGCCTTTCTCGCCGAGGAAAAAGCCAGGCCGGGCGCTCGTGAACTGGCCGATGGAATATTGCTGACGGAGTTGGCGCCAGGCACTGGCGCCAAAGCTGGCCCCAACGGCAAAGTCCAGGTGCTGTATATCGGTCGCCTTCCCGATGGCACGGTGTTCGATCAGAACAGTCAGCCGCAGTGGTTCAGTCTCGACAGTGTGATCAGCGGATGGCGCAGTGCGTTACAGCAAATGCCGGTCGGTGCGAAATGGCGCCTGGTGATTCCATCGGCCGAAGCCTATGGCGCCGAGGGTGCCGGCAACCTGATTGCGCCGTTCACACCGCTGGTGTTCGAAGTCGAATTGCGCGGTGCCACAAGCTGAATACCGGAAACGAAAAACGGCGCGCATAGCGCACCGTTTTTGGAGGTCTTGCAGGAAGGGGGTTCAGGCCTGAACCGAGTCCTCTTCCTTGTGAGCGGTGTGCAGCACTTCGATCAGGCAGTCTTCCAGTTCGAAGCGTTCGTGCAACAGGCCACCCAGCTCTTTGAATTTCTCTGCCACGCATTGACCTGCATCACACAGGTCATTGAACGCGAGCAGCTTCTCGGTGATGACGTCGATGCGAGGGTAGATGGTCTCGGCCAGCTCGAGCCCGCGAGTGTCGCCAAACGCTTTGGCTTCGCCGGTCAGCTGTTCGTAGATCTCGAAGTGCCCGGCAGACACGTAATCGACCAGCACGCCGCAAAACTCCTGCAACGGCTTACGGTTCTCACCCAGCGCCTCAGGCTCGGCGCCGAGAGCATCATAGGCCCGAACCAGTTCGTGACGCTCCTGCAACCAGCGATCGATCAGCAGATGCACTCCACCCCAACGTTCCTGAGCATTCTGACAACTTTCGAGCATGGTGATCTCTCTTCCCTTGTGGGTCATGCTGCCCTACACCCGTCGCCACACTTGAAGGTCAAGTATCGGCCAGGCAGAGCGTCATTCGAGCAACATAATTCCAATGACACGTGCGGGCCAGATTATGCCCGCGCGACAATGGCTTCAAGGTACGCAGGAGATAAAGTTCATACAAGTGTTTAATCTCCCGCCAGCGCCCGGTGCGACGAACCGCCGCTGAGCGGTCGCAGACAGGCTTTCCAGACAACGCGCAGCAGCTGATAAAGTCCCAGAATTGTCATCGCCATGAAAAACAGCAGACTCCATTCAGGAATGCTCAGGTCGAACAGTGTCCAGGAGAT
Organism: Pseudomonas sp. BT76 TE3572; assembly: GCF_050435365.1. Classification (NCBI taxonomy): domain Bacteria; kingdom Pseudomonadati; phylum Pseudomonadota; class Gammaproteobacteria; order Pseudomonadales; family Pseudomonadaceae; genus Pseudomonas; species Pseudomonas sp. BT76 TE3572. Next base: position 4,778,491 of record NZ_JBNDKE010000001.1, on the reverse strand, counting down.
CTCCGCGCACTCCGCCTCCCCTTTAAACATCTGTGTGGCCTGACACAACCAAGGCATGTCCTTGTACTGAACGGCCAGATTGGGCGAGCACATCAACAGCTGATGCATTGGATCGCTCTGCAGCAATACCTGCCGCCACGCCGTGACCGTACCCGCCAGACTGCAAAACAGCCCGAGCATCCAATACAGGAAAGACCCGAAGCGGCCCGGCCCATGCACCGAAGCCACCAGGCTGATACCCGTAAGCAACGCGAGGCAAAAGCGCTGCAACAGGCACAACCCGCAAGGCTTGAGGCCGACCGCATATTCCAGGTAATAGGACACGCCCAGGGCCAGGGCACCTGCAATGAAAGCCATGAAAAACAAGGAGCGTGAGCAGGCCAAAGACATGGCATTTCCGTAACAGTAGAGACAGGCGGTTACGGTAGAGGAAAGCGCTGCAGCCTTTCAAGGCAGGCCAGCGGGGACACTTCAACAGAGGTGTAGGGAAATCCCGACAGGAACGAGAGGATTAGGTGTAGTCCTCTGTAGGATTCTGCCTGCGAAGGATTACAACGCTGAAACAGTGGCGGATTCGAAGCGATTCCCGCCCCTGGCGCAGCCTGCGTTCGGCTGCGCAGCAGTCGTCCAAGTTTATGCGACTCGACTGACCAAACCGTGGTGTCTGTTTTGCGACTGCTGCGCAGCCGAACGCAGGCTGCGCCATCTGCTACAGGGGCAGGAGTCAGGCGTGAACAGGAACCGGCAACGGTGCCGCCAGCAAGCGCTCGTCCAACAAGCCCAAGCCCTCCTGGAACAACTGATTGCTGCGCTCTGTGTCACCCAGCTGCGCCAGCAGCCGCGCCAGTTCCGCGCAGGCTTCCGGATTGCGCTGCACGCGCAGGCTGCTTTCCAGATAGTCCCGGGCCTTGCCCCAAAGGCTGCTTTGCAGACACAAGCGCCCCAGGGTCAGCAACAGGCTTGGGTCGGCCGGATGCTCCTTGAGCCAGCCCTCGGCTGTGTGCAGTTGACGTGCCGGATCACTGCCGCGAACGAGTCCGTAAAGGCGCGCCAGATGACTGTCGTAGTTGCGCTTGAGCGCCGTTCGCAGAATCTCTTCGGCTTCGACCTGAGCACCCAGTTGCCGAAGTTGCTCAGCATAGGCGAGCACCAGTTGCGGCTCCTGACGCTGGGCCGAGGTTAACTGCTGCCAGGCGCGATTGAGCGATTGCAGGCCAACCGTCCCGTCTTCTTCCTGATGCGCCGCCAGGGACAGGTTCTCACCCCAGGCCCGGCGTTCCAGTTCGGCCAGCTCGGCCGGTGGCAGGATCTTGTCCTTGCGTAGATCCGGCAGCAGACGAATCACGGCCGACCAGTCGCCCCGCTGTTGGTGCAAGCGCTGCAACTGGCGCAAGGTCTGGACGTTATGAGGATGACGCTCGTGCATGGCTTGCAGGGTTACCAGGGCGCCTTCGGTATCGCCGCGGTCGGTCTGTAATTGCGCGTGGCTCAGGGCAATCGCCAATTCTGCCTGGGGTTGTCGCTCCAGAGCGCGCTCCAGCAGGTTGTCGCTTTCCTCGTATTGACCTTGTTCGTTCGCGGCCCGGGCAGCGCCGAGGTAGTAAAGCAAAGGCTGGCGCTCGGCTTCCGCAGCGCGATGCAGATGGCGCTGCGCACTGGCCCAGCGACCTTCGGCCAGATCCAGTTGACCGTGCTCAATCGCTACCTGTACACGGCGACTGCGATTGCGTCGCGACCACGGATTGACTACGCCGCTGGAGGTCGTCACCAATTCGATCAACGCCTTGATGCCCCAGAACACCAGCCAGAGCACGGCGACCAACGCCAGGGTTGCCCACAGGCTCGATTCATAACGAAAGCTTTTGTAGGCGATCAGCACGTAACCGGAATGCTCGGCAATCGCCAGCCCCAGCGCGGCAGCCGCAGCGATCACCAGGAACACGATCACATAGAGGCGTTTCATGGCGTCGCCTCCTGCACGGTGTCCGCGGCAGGTTTGGCCATTGGTTTGATCGAGTCCTCGGCGTTGACATTACGCCGCTCCAGATACCCCTGAACCGCACTCAGCGTGCCGGTCAGGTCTGGCGTCAGGACGGTGACCGGTTGCTTGCTCAACTCGCCAACCTGCTCAAGCATCACTTTGCTCTGAGGGTTGTCCGGGTTGAAGTTGCCCTTGAGCACGTCCCGCGCTTCGGCAAGCGCCTGGGTATAAACCGCGGCCTGGCCATTGAGCGCGGCCCATTGCGCCTGCTCCAGCGCCAGGCTCAGGGCCAGGCGCACCTGGCTCAGGCTCTGCCCGGCCAGCAACGGACGCACATTCTTGTCGGCGTTGAAGTCGATGCGGATGTAGCGCGAGACCTGATCCCACCATTGCGCCCAACGACTGGCGCCGTCGCCATCAGCGGTGAGGCCTAACAGGGATTCGCCACGGTCCTTGTACTCGGGCGCCAGCTCGGTGAGGCTGATGACCTGATCGCGCAGCGCCCCCAGTCGCAGGAACAGACCGGTGCGATCGGGCTGTTGGGTGCTACGCAATGCCACCAGCGTTTTGGCCACTTGCTCGCGAGCGGCAAAAGAGCCCGGGTCGTTCTGTTCGCGCAGGATTTCATCGGCGCCCTGCACCAAAGCCTGGGCACTGCTGATGTCCTGCAACGCGGAAAGACGCAGGCTGGCCAGACGCAGCAGATGCTCGGCCTCGGCCAGACGCCAATCCTTGCGGCTGGCGCCGAGAACCGTTTCCAGACGTTGATTCAAGCGTTGCTGATCGCCTTGAAGTTGGGTGACCAAACGACTGCGCGCGTCGAGCTCGGCGGCGGCAGGCATTTGTTCCAGGCGAGCAGTCAGGCGTTGTTCATTGAGCTTCAGGTCCTGCGCCTGATCGCTCAATGCCTGGACCTGACTCAACTGCAGTTGAGTATTGGCTTGCAGGTGACGCACCTGCCAGACTCCCCAACCGCCCACGGCGACACCGGCAGCGCCCAGCAGCAGCGCGAAGATTGCCAGCCCATTGCCTCGGCGCTGCGCTGCAGCAGGTGGCCCGTTTCCAACCGGTGCTTCAACCGGTGCATCGAGCACTGGCTTGACGTCATCTTTAGGCAAGGCTGTTTCGCTCACGTATCCATCCTTTGCATTAGAGAACGGGTCCGGGATGCTCCCGTAACGCCGTCAGCAAAGCCGCGGCACTGGCGCCACGACAATCCACAACTGTTTGGGCCCCGGCGGCACGTGCCAGCTCGGCTACCCTGGGGCTTGGAACAAACAACGGCAACCGCGCTAATTGTGGCCAGGCATCGCCGGCCAATTGATGCAGGTGCTCAAAACCCTGTCCACTGCTGACCACCAGCCCGTTCAAGCGTTCCGCTTCGATCAGGTCTGGCAGCGCTGCCGGCGGGTAGTGCGGCAGGTCGCGGCGGTACAACTCCAGATACTCGACACTAGCACCAAGCTCGCGCAAACGCTCAGCCAGCAACTCGCGCCCGCCCTCCCCGCGCATGATCAGCACGCGTGGACCGGGCCGCGCGATTGCCTCACGCAACCGAGGAAGTTCAAGCAAGGCTTCGCTGTCATCGCCATCCACCGGAAAGCTGACGTCCAACCCGTGGTCCTCAAGGATCTGCGCGGTGGCTGCGCCCACGCTGAACCACTTCAAACGAGGGGGTTGTGGCCGATACCGCCCGAGCAGATCCACAGCAATTCTGGCGGCCGGCTTACTGACCACGATCACCGCGCAATAGCGATCCAGTCCCTGAATCACCTCGCGCATTGTGTCAGAGGCAGGAATCGGCTCGATCTCCAAAAGCGGCAAACTGCTGCTGAAAATCCCCTTTTCGGCCAAAAGACTGCTCAGCGCCGCCGACTCATCCTCGGGACGCGTCAGCAGCAGGCGCCAGCCCGTCACTCGTGACCTGCCTCGCCGTAGACTGCTTTCAGAATGTCGTTGGCGCCTTGACTCAGCAGGTCTTCAGCCACTTGCACGCCCAGGGCTTCGGCGTCGCTGCGTGGCGCACGAGCCTCGGCGCTGAGCAGCAGACCGCCGTTCGGATCACCGACAAGACCACGCAACCAGATCTGCTCGCCTTCAAGCACGGCATAGCAGGCGATCGGCACTTGGCAGCCGCCATTCAAATGTTTGTTGAGCGCACGTTCGGCGGTCACGCGGGTGGCGGTGTCCTGATGGTGCAGCGGTGCCAACAGCGCGTGGATTTCGCTGTCGACGCTGCGGCATTCGATACCCACCGCGCCTTGACCACCCGCCGGCAGACTGTCGTCGACGCTGATGGCCGAGGTAATCCGATCTTCAAAGCCGAGACGAATCAGGCCAGCGGCGGCGAGGATAATGGCGTCGTATTCGCCGGCATCGAGCTTGGCCAGGCGCGTGTTGACGTTGCCGCGCAGGAAGCGAATTTCCAGGTCCGGACGACGGGTCAGCAACTGGGCCTGACGGCGCAGGCTGGAGGTGCCGACGATGCTGCCTTGCGGCAATTCGTCCAGGCTGGCGTAGGTGTTGGAGACGAATGCATCACGCGGGTCTTCTCGCTCGCAGATGCAAAACAGACCGAGGCCTTCGGGGAAGTCCATCGGCACGTCCTTCATCGAGTGCACGGCGATGTCGGCTTCGTTTTCCAGCAGCGCGGTTTCCAGTTCTTTGACGAACAGGCCCTTGCCGCCGATTTTCGACAGTGGCGAGTCGAGCAATTTGTCACCGCGACTGACCATGGGCACCAACGTCACGAGCAGACCCGGATGGGCCTCTTCCAGACGGGCTTTGACGTATTCGGCCTGCCACAGGGCGAGTGCACTTTTACGGGTGGCGATGCGGATTTCGCGAGAGGACATGGATCAATCCGTACTGAATAGATACGGCGGATAATAACAGCTCAGCCAAATCCACTTTGACTTGTATCAGAAAACGCGTGGCCTCCCTGGCCTCAGACATCCAGCAATCGGGATAAAACCCGCCCGTAAATGGCGGATTAAAGCTGTTGCATCATCTTGCGCACGCCGGCCACATGCCGTCGGCTGACGATCAGGGCGTCGCCGTTCAAGCCTTTGAGGAACAGCTGAAAATGCCCCAGGGGCGTGCGCTGCAGGCGTTCGATGCGTTCGCGGGCGACCAGCGCGTTGCGGTGGATTCGCACGAAGCGGTCGCCAAATTCATCTTCAAGGGCTTTGAGCGGCTCATCCAGCAACACTTCGCCGCCTTCGTGGCGCAAGGTCACGTATTTGTGATCCGCAATGAAGTAGACCACCTGACCCAACGGGATCAGTTCGATACCTTTACGGGTACGGGCGCTGATGTGGCTGCGCGGGCCGCTGCCACTTTCGGCGGCGGGACGGGTCAGGGCTGCGAGCTGGACACGATTGGGCCGCTCGGCTTTTTTCAACGCTTCATGCAATTGTTCTGTACGCACAGGTTTCACCAGATAGCCTACGGCGCTGGCCTGTAAGGCTTCCACGGCAAATTCATCGGGCCCTGCGCAAAACACCACGGCGGGCGGGGTTTCGCGTTCGCACAATCGTGCAGCCACTTGCAGGCCATCGAGGCCCGGCATACCGATATCGAGCAGCACGATATCGGGTTTGTGGCTGTCGATCAGAGCCAACGCCTCATCGCCGTTCGTGGCGCTAGGCTCCAGGACACTGTATCCCTCGAGTTCGCCAACCATTCGGCTCAGGCGCTCGCGGGCAAGGGGTTCGTCATCAACGATCAGGACATTCATATTGCGCTGGATTCCTGCGTGAGTCTCGCACAAGGATAGCGTAGACAGGTGAAGTGACGTCCGTCACCGCGATCCACGCTAAGACTAGCGCGAGGGCCAAAAAGTGCCGCCCGTCTGACGGCTAAATTTTCATCTGTCCTGCGTTTGGCGGCCCAGGCCCGCATTGGCGAGGCATCGCCGTAGGGTTTGTTGATACACAATACGAACACCCCCTCTTTTTATAGTCAGCTGCAACGTCTGGAACTGCGCTGATCCTACTGTCCAACTGTAGACGGTTGCCGGCACGATATTGCTCAATTGAAAAATATCGTTGCGCAAATCCCCTCGGGGTTGATTCGAGTATGGACCGCCGCCTGAGAAAAAAACGTATCGACCAGTGTCAGCGACAGGATTGGCAACCCTGTTATTATCCGCGACAGCTTTCTACGCCATCTTTCTTCAGCCGACACGAGCGAATTCATGAGCACTGACAAGACCAATCAGTCCTGGGGCGGCCGCTTCAGTGAACCCGTCGACGCCTTCGTCGCCCGCTTCACCGCCTCCGTCACTTTCGACCAGCGCCTGTATCGCCACGACATCATGGGCTCGATCGCTCACGCCACGATGCTGGCCAAGGTCGGCGTGCTGACCGATGCCGAGCGCGACAGCATCACTGATGGCCTGAAGACCATCCAGGGTGAAATCGAGGCCGGCCAGTTCGACTGGCGCATCGACCTCGAAGACGTGCACATGAACATCGAGGCGCGTCTGACCGACCGCATCGGCGTCACGGGTAAAAAGCTGCACACCGGACGCAGCCGCAACGACCAGGTCGCCACCGACATCCGCCTGTGGCTGCGTGACGAGATCGACCTGATCCTGAGCGAAATCACCCGCCTGCAAAAAGGCTTGCTGGAGCAGGCCGAGCGCGAAGCTGGCAGCATCATGCCGGGCTTCACTCACCTGCAAACCGCGCAGCCGGTGACCTTCGGGCACCACATGCTGGCCTGGTTCGAGATGCTCAGCCGCGACTACGAGCGCCTGGTCGACTGCCGCAAGCGTACCAACCGCATGCCACTGGGCAGCGCCGCACTGGCGGGCACCACCTACCCGATCGACCGCGAATACACCGCTCAACTGTTGGGCTTCGACGCCGTGGGCGGCAACTCGCTGGACAACGTGTCCGATCGTGACTTCGCCATCGAGTTCTGCTCGGCTGCGAGCATCGCGATGATGCACCTGTCGCGCTTCTCCGAAGAGCTGGTGCTGTGGACCAGCGCGCAGTTCCAGTTCATCGATCTGCCGGACCGTTTCTGCACTGGCAGTTCGATCATGCCGCAAAAGAAAAACCCGGACGTTCCAGAGCTGGTGCGTGGCAAGACCGGTCGCGTATTCGGCGCGCTGATGGGCCTGCTGACCCTGATGAAAGGCCAGCCCCTGGCCTACAACAAGGACAACCAGGAAGATAAAGAGCCACTGTTCGACGCCGCCGACACGTTGCGCGACTCGCTGCGGGCCTTTGCCGACATGATCCCGGCGATCAAACCCAAGCACGCGATGATGCGTGAAGCAGCCCTGCGCGGCTTCTCCACTGCCACCGACCTGGCCGACTACCTGGTTCGCCGCGGCCTGCCGTTCCGTGACTGCCACGAAATCGTTGGCCATGCCGTGAAGTACGGCGTGGAAAGCGGTAAAGACCTGGCGGAAATGAGCCTGGAAGAGCTGCGCAAGTTCAGCGACCAGATCGATCAGGACGTGTTTGCCGTGCTGACCCTGGAAGGTTCGGTGAATGCCCGTGACCATATCGGCGGGACTGCGCCGGCACAGGTCAAGAAGGCTGTGGCTCGCGGCCAGGCATTGCTCGCCAGCCGTTAAACCGCTAAAAACTTCGCGAGCAGGCTCGCTCCTACATTTGGAATGCGTTCCCCTGTAGGAGCGAGCCTGCTCGCGAAAGCGGTCTTGAATACGCTGTAAAACCTACTTCTTGCCCGCGACCATCGCCAAAAACGCAGGCATTGCCGCATCCTTGTCAGCCGCAATCCGCTGTACGTTCGGATTCTGCTCCAGACGCTTCAGCAGCGCCTTGGCCGCCGGCATCTCAGCCAGCAAATCCAGGTCAAACAGCTTCTGCGCCACCGCACAGGCCAGCGGCACGCTGTACAGGAAATACAAATCCGCCATGCTCAGGCTGTCGCCTGCCACATAAGGGGCGAACTTGCCGTGCCTGCCCAGTGAGGCAAACCCCAGCAGCAACTCGGCTTTGGTCTTGTCCTTGATCGCCTCCGGCACCGTCATGCCGAAAAACGCTTCGGCGTAGCAGGCACGCCCAGGCAATTCGATGTACAGCTCGATTTCCTTGGCCAGCGCCAGGACCTGCGACCGCTCAAAGGGATCGCTCGGCAACAGCGGCGTGCCTTTCTGGCTGTGTTCGAGGTATTCGAGAATCACGCTGGTTTCGTTGACGAAACCCTGTTCGACGCCCAGCACCGGCACCTTCCCGCGCGGGCTGATGGCTAATGCCTCGGGGCTCGGCCCCGGGTGAAACGGCACCTCTTCAAACGGCAGTCCCTTCTCGAGCAGCGCCAGCTTGACCATGTTGTAGTAGTTGCTGACGGAAAATCCATAAAGCTTGAGCATCACATAGCCTCCAGGCCGTGCGGGGTTGGCAGGTGCCTTTTATAGAACGCCGCGACGTTTCTTGCCAGCAGCATCACAGCGCTGAATGCAGGTAAACTGGCCGCCTTAACTTGAGGAGCCTGCCATGAGAGAGCCAACTGATATCGAGATCGACGAAGAAGAGTTCGCCGAAAACACCCTGATCGAAGCCATCGAAAACCAGATTGAAAGCGACAATCCGCCAGCAGCCAAGGCAACTTTCAACAAGTTGACGTTGGTGGGTTACGAGCGTGAAGAAATTCTCAATTTGATGGCCCATGTTCTGGCAGTGGAAATCGACGCGATCCTCGAAGAAGACCGCGCGTTCAACACCGAATGGTACGAAGCTGCGCTGCGTGCATTGCCAGAGTTGCCGCCGGAAAAGAAATAACTCCGACCTGAAGGGCGCAGGTTTCTGTGGCGAGGGAGCTTGCTCCCGCTGGGTTGCGAAGCAGCCCCAAAATCTCGGCAACTGTCGATGATTTTGCGAGCGCTTCGCACTCGAGCGGGAGCAAGCTCCCTCGCCACAAAAGCCCCTTTGCCATAGAAGGTGCCTCGCCTTATAACTCGCTCTCAACACAGATTGTCACCAATCTCCCCCGCCTTCCCCCAGACCCTGACTACACTGAATCCACCCCGCTGCCGCGTTACCCAACGGGGAATGCTTCCCAAGGCGAAAAAACCCTGTCGCGAGCACTGGACATGCCGCCCGAGTGGGATCACCTTAGGGGCGCTGTCGTCCAATTCCTAGAAAGTCTGGAGTCCTTATGTCGCTTACCCCTGAGTTGGTTGCCGAACTGGAAATCCTCGCACTCTTCAACCTGGACAGTTCCCAGGAAGGTTTGAAAATTCATCAGACCGCTGCCCCGAAAGCCATTGCCGCCGCCCAAAGACTGTTCGACAAAGAACTGATCACCCAGCCAGATGGTGGTTATCTGACCAGCCTGGGTCGTGACGCCGCGCAAAATGTGCAAACCGTTCTGACCATTCTCAACGTCCGGGAAACTGCCTGAGCATTACCGTAGCGCCCACGGAAACCCCTGCTACGGGATTTCCGCGGGCACATTTCGTTACCTGCCCTGTTGCCTGCCGTCGCCCCGCGATAAAAATCTGACGCTAGAAAAACAAAATCAGCTTAAAAGTCCTGGAGCCGAGGCGCTAAACTGCCCCTCATCCGCAGACACCCACGTCTGTGCCCCGCGAGCCGGTTTGAGCTGACATGACCCGCCACCATGAAATCCGCCCCGATCTGGACGAGGGAATCGACCGCAAGGTTCTCAATCAACTGCGCGCACGTTTTCTGAAGCTCAATGAAGGCCGTATGGCCCGCGCCATGGAAGGGTTGTCGACCCGCCAGCAAGCGGTGCTGACCTTGTTGCCGCTGTTTTTCCACGTCAATCATCCACTGTTGCCAGGGTACGTTTCGGGCAGCACGCCGGCCGGGCTGTCGAATTACGAACCCGACGCCAACACCCTCGCCGAAGCCCAACGCCTGACCCGCTCGTTTTCCTATAAGCCCCGCCATGGCAGCAATCCGCCGCGACCGATTCACGGCCTGTTCCTGATGGGCAGCCTCGGCACCCTCGCCCAGGCCGACCAGAGCGACATGGACATGTGGGTCTGTCACGGGCCGGACTTGAGCGAAAGCGAGCTCACTGAACTGCGTAAAAAATGCCAGCTCCTCGAAATCTGGGCCGCCAGCCAGGGCGCCGAGGCACATTTCTTCCTGATCGACCCGACCCGTTTCGTACGCGGCGAACGTGATACGCAAATGAGCTCGGAAGACTGCGGCACCACCCAGCACTATCTGCTGCTGGACGAGTTTTATCGCACTGCGATCTGGCTGGCCGGACGCACGCCCATCTGGTGGCTGGTGCCGGTCTATGAAGAAGCGAGCTACGACCGTTACACCCACACGCTGATGTCCAAGCGCTTCATTCGTACCGACGAAACCCTGGACCTGGGGCATCTGGCCTATATCCCGCCGGGTGAATTCATCGGCGCCGGACTCTGGCAGTTGTTCAAGGGCATCGAGTCGCCGTACAAATCGGTGCTCAAACTGCTGCTGATCGAGGTCTATGCCAGCGAACACCCCAAGGTTCATTGCCTGAGCCTGCGCTTCAAACAAGCGGTGTTTGCCAATCGGCTCGACCTTGACGAGCTGGACCCGTACGTCGTGGTCTACCGGCGCATCGAGGAATACCTGACCGCCCGTGGCGAGCCGGAACGGCTGGAGCTGGTACGCCGGGCGCTGTACCTGAAGGTCAATCGCAAGCTCACCGGCAGCAACAGTCGCACTCAGAGCTGGCAGCGTTCGTTGCTCAAACGCCTGGCCCACGAATGGCAGTGGGATCATCGTCAACTGGCCCTGCTCGACAGCCGCAGCCAGTGGAAAGTCCGCCAGGTCGGCTCTGAACGCAGGGCTTTGGTCAATGAGCTCAATTACAGCTACCGCTTTCTGACCCAGTTCGCCCGTAATGAACAGACCGTCAGCCTGATCAACAAGCGCGACCTCAACGTGCTGGGTCGACGGTTGTACGCGGCCTTCGAGCGCAAGGCCGACAAGGTCGAGTTCATCAACCCCGGCATCGCCCCGGACCTGGCCGAAGACACCCTTACGCTGGTGCACGCGCCGAACAAAAAAGAATCGGGTCAAACTCAGTGGGGTTTGTACAACGGCAGCCTGACGGCCCTCGAATGGGAACATTTCGCACCGATCAAGCGCAGCCGCCAATTGCTGGATCTGCTGACCTGGTGCCACCGCAATGGCGTGATCGACAGCAGCACTCGCCTGGCCTTGCACCCCGGAAGCAGCGACCTGAGCGAGTTCGAACTGTTCAACCTGCTCGGCAGCCTGCAACAGAGCATTGTCCTGCCGCTGACAACCGTCGACGAAGAACCGTTACTGCGCGCCAGTGTGCCGAGCGAAGTGCTGATTCTGGTGAACGTCGGCGTCGATCCTCTCAAGCACCACCGCGACCTGAACATCCTGATGACCACCGAGCGCACCGATTCCCTCAGTTACGCCGGTGTCCGGGAAAACCTGGTGCTGACCCTGGATCAGGTCACGCTCAATAGTTGGAACGAAGTGCTGGTCAACCGCTTCGACGGCCCCCACGCGTTGCTCGACTGCGTGCGCGATTACCTCAACAACCTGCCCGGCGGGCTACAACAGCCCACGTTGCGGGTTCGTTGCTTCTGCCACAACCGCGCACAGTTCATCGCCCGGCGGGTCGAAGAGATCCTCGACACCGCGCAGAACCTGCTGTTGAGCAAACTCAATCATCGCTACCTGATTCAGGTCCAGCAGCACTACCACGTGCTGGAGCTGGTGCCCGGCCAGGTCAATCATGTCGCCCTCGCCACACTGCCGGCGCTGGTCGATTTCCTGGGCGAAGAGCTGGCAAGCTACAGCCCGCTGCACCTGGACCCGATGGCATTGGAAGACCACGACCTGGCGCTGGTCCTGCCGATGGGCCAGCCCGATTGCATTCAGGTGTTCTACCGGATCAGCGAATACCACGCCGACCTGTACGTGCTGGATGAATTCAATGCCCTGTGGCAGCAGCGCTTGCCCTACCACGACGAGCAAAGCTTGCTGGTGCCGCTGCAACGTTTCCTGCAATCGATCCAGTACCGGCGCGATGCCTTGTTGCCGATGGACGCCGCCCAGCCGCTGAGCCTGGACACCTTGTATTACCAACTGCTGCCCTCCGGCCCCGTGCGGGCGCGTCGGGTCGAAGCTCGGCCAGCGCCGCAAACCCCGGTCAACAAACCGTTCTACGACGTGCAGGCGATTATCGGCAAAGCCGCACCGGGGGAGGTGCAGGTCACGTTGTATTGCAATCAGCGGGAGTTTTCAGAGCTGGAACATGGCGACCAACTGTTCAGCGTGGTCGCCCGGGAAATCGTCGAGCAGCGCCGTGAAACCGAACGCTATCGCTGCTACATCACCGACCTGGACCTGTCGGGCCTGCTCGGTGATGGTCAGAGTTCAAGCATTTTGTATTTGCGCTACAAGGCTGACCTGGAGCGCGCATTGAACGAGGCGCTCGATCAGGTCTGAGGGGTTCATTCCGGGAAGTGGCCGCCCTCGGCTGGCTGCGATTCAACTTCCAGCAGCGTCAGTTTGAGCGTCTTGCCGCCCGGTGCCGGCCAGTCGATGTGCTGACCGACTTTCAGGCCGAGCAGTGCGCTGCCGACCGGCGCCAGAATGGAAATCTTGCCTTCGTCGGCATTGGCGTCTTTGGGGTAAACCAGCGTCAGGTGATAGTCCTTGCCGCTGCCTTCTTCGCGGCAATGCACACGAGAATTCATGGTCACGACATCGGCGGGCACTTCATCGTGACCGACCACGGTATCCGCGCGATCCAGTTCGGTTTGCAGCGCGATTACACCCGGCAGCGTGTCATCCAGGCTGTCGATCAGGCGTTCCAGACGTTGCACGTCCAGACGAGTAAGGGTGATGGAAGGTGCGGTCATGATAGAGGCAGACTCCTTTCTTCTGCACAGAAAAAGCAAAACCCCGCCAGAAAAAGGCGGGGTTTTCACGAGCCTCGATGGGTTGAGGCGTTTCTCGACACTATCACAGCTCAATAAATATACAAGTCAGGGGCGATCACGGCCCGACGTAGACCTTTGTGGCGAGGGAGCTTGCTCCCGCTAGGGCGCGAAGCGGCCCAAAATCTTGCGGTTGCTTCGCAACCGAGCGGGAGCAAGCTCCCTCGCCACAAAAGCACTTATGCCAAGGATTTGCGCTGGATGGCCTGGGCGCAGATGACTCGCCGGCGATCATCATCGGCCGAGCGCCATTCGCGGATGTCTTCGACATGGCGAAAACACCCAAGGCAGACCTTCTGCTCATCCAGCCGACACACACCGCTGCACGGCGAAGCCACCGCCGGGCTGACATTGCTGTAGAGCGGTTTTGGCGGACGAGCGGGCGCAGGTTGGGTCACGATCTCACAGACCTTCGAAATCGAGCTCGGCGTCAGCTTGCTGCTTGACGATGCGCTCGAGCATCTCGCCGAGTTGTTCGTCGCTCTTGTCACACATCCAGCGCTTGCTCTCTTCGTCGTAATCGAAGTGGAAACCACCGGACACGGCCGCCAGCCACAGCTGCCGCAGCGGTTCTTGACGGCTGAAGATCAACTGGCTGCCGTTTTCGAACTTGACGGTGAGCACACCGGCCGAGCTCTCCAGATCAATATCCAGGTCACACTCGTCAAAAATATCCTCCAGCGTCTGCTGGGTGGCATCGACCAGATCGTGGAAACGGGCTTCAGTCAAACTCATTGCGGGAACCTCAAAAAGTGTCTACTCACGCTCAAGCGCCGCAAGATACGGGCGAGCCCCGGTGATTGCAAAGGATAACGACCAAGGGCCCGATAGCGTTACGAAATATCCAAGTACCGCGCAGGACAAGTTACCGTGCTACGGTCCAAGCCCCGCCGGACGGGAGCCCCGTCGCATAGGCAAGCTGCCGGGTGGCCGGTATACTCCGGCGCAATTAACGCATTTTCAAGGATTTCGCCATGAAGCGCCTGATCTCTTCCCTTGCTGCGCTCGTCGCGGTTGCCTGCCTTGTGTCGGCCTGTGGTCAAAAAGGCCCGCTGTACCTGCCTGACGACTCCCAGGATCCCGCCGAGCAGGCTCAATCCTCGCAAAAGAGCCCGTCGAAAGCACACAAGCACGACGTCTACCAATAAGGGAACGCCATGGACGCTTTTAACTACCGTGACGGCGAGCTGTTCGCGGAAGGTGTTGCCCTGTCCGCCATCGCCGAACGCTTTGGCACACCGACCTACGTCTACTCCCGTGCCCACATCGAAGCCCAGTACCTGGCTTACGCCGATGCGCTGGCCGGCATGCCGCACCTGGTCTGCTTTGCGGTCAAGGCCAACTCCAACCTGGGCGTACTGAATGTCCTGGCACGTCTGGGCGCCGGTTTCGACATCGTTTCCCGTGGCGAGCTGGAACGCGTACTGGCAGCGGGCGGCACCGCAGACAAAATCGTTTTCTCCGGTGTCGGCAAGACCCGTGACGACATGCGTCGCGCCCTGGAAGTCGGCGTGCATTGCTTCAACGTCGAATCCACCGATGAGCTGGAACGCCTGCAAGTCGTCGCCGCCGAGCTGGGCGTTCGCGCACCGATCTCGCTGCGTGTGAACCCGGATGTCGACGCCGGCACTCACCCGTACATTTCCACCGGTCTTAAAGAGAACAAGTTCGGCATCGCCATCGCCGACGCCGAAGACGTGTACATCCGCGCCGCCCAACTGCCAAACCTGGAAGTGGTCGGTGTCGATTGCCACATCGGCTCGCAGCTGACCACCCTGCCACCCTTCATCGACGCCCTCGACCGCCTGCTGGGCCTGGTCGACCGCCTCGGCGATTGCGGCATTTACCTTCGCCACATCGATCTCGGTGGTGGTTTGGGCGTGCGTTATCGCGATGAAGAGCCGCCATTGGCTGCCGACTACATCAAAGCCGTGCGCGAGCGTCTCGACGGTCGTGACCTGGCACTGGTGTTCGAACCGGGCCGCTTTGTCGTCGCCAACGCCGGCGTGCTGCTGACCCAGGTCGAGTACCTCAAGCACACCGAACACAAAGACTTCGCCATCGTCGACGCGGCCATGAACGACCTGATCCGCCCGGCGCTGTACCAGGCCTGGATGGACGTCACTGCCGTGCGCCCGCGCAATTCCGCTGCCCGTGCCTACGACATCGTCGGGCCGATCTGCGAGACCGGCGACTTCCTGGCCAAGGATCGTGAGCTGGCCCTGGAAGAAGGCGACCTTCTGGCCGTGCATTCCGCCGGCGCCTACGGGTTTGTCATGAGTTCCAACTACAACACCCGCGGCCGTGCCGCTGAAGTGTTGGTGGACGGTGATCAGGCATTTGAAGTGCGTCGCCGTGAGACGGTAGCCGAGTTGTTTGCTGGCGAAAGCCTGCTGCCGGAGTAAAACCATGCTGCTGCGTTTTACCAAGATGCACGGCCTGGGCAATGACTTCATGGTCCTCGACCTGGTCAGCCAGCATGCGCACATCCTGCCCAAGCACGCCAAGCAATGGGGCGATCGGCATACAGGTATCGGTTTCGACCAGTTGCTGATCGTCGAAGCGCCCAGCAACCCGGACGTGGATTTCCGCTATCGGATTTTCAACGCCGACGGCTCCGAAGTGGAACAGTGCGGCAACGGTGCGCGCTGTTTCGCACGCTTCGTGCTCGACAAACGCCTGACCGCGAAGCGGCAGATCCGCGTCGAGACCAAAAGCGGCATCATCGAACTGGATATCCGCAGCGACGGGCAGATCGGTGTCAACATGGGCGCACCGCGCCTGGTGCCGGCCGAGATTCCATTTGAAGCGCCGGAGCAGGCCACGAGCTATCAGGTTGACGTCGACGGCACCCTGGTCGACCTGGCCGCCGTGTCCATGGGCAACCCCCATGCCGTGCTGCGGGTCAGCGACATTAACAATGCACCGGTGCATGAACTGGGGCCGAAAATCGAAAACCATCCGCGCTTCCCGGCGCGGGTCAATGTCGGTTTTCTCCAGGTCATCGACCGGAACCGCGCGCAACTGCGCGTCTGGGAACGCGGCACCGGGGAAACCCAGGCTTGCGGAACCGGCGCCTGCGCTGCCGCAGTGGCCGCGATCAGCCAGGGGTGGATGGATTCGCCGCTATTGATCGACCTGCCCGGCGGGCGTCTGTCCATTGAATGGGCAGGCCCTGGCCAACCGGTCATGATGACCGGCCCGGCAGTGCGCGTTTATGAAGGACAAGTGCGTCTTTAAGAGAGTCGAATCCATGAAAGATAAGCCCCAGGTTCCCGCCCTACAGCCCGACGAATCCCCTTCCGAAAGCCTTGAGGCGGCGGCGACTGCCGCGTACCTGGAGGCTCATCCGGATTTCTTCGTCGAGCGTGAAGACTTGCTCGCAACCTTGCGCATTCCGCACCAGCGCGGCGACACCATCTCGCTGGTCGAACGCCAGATGACCATCCTGCGCGACCGCAATATCGAGTTGCGACATCGCCTCTCGCACTTGATGGACGTGGCCCGCGACAACGACCGCCTTTTCGACAAGACCCGCCGCCTGATTCTCGCGCTGATGGACGCCACCAGCCTGGAAGACGTGGTGATCAGCGTCGAAGACAGTCTGCGCCAGGACTTCCAGGTGCCCTTCGTCAGCCTGATTCTGCTGGGTGACAACCCGATGCCGGTGGGCCGCTGGGTGACCCATGCCGACGCGCAAACGGCCATCGGCGGCTTGCTCTCGGAAGACAAAAGCGTCAGCGGCAGCCTGCGTGAACACGAACTGGACTTCCTCTTCGGCGAAGAACAGCGCAAACAGATCGGTTCCACCGCCGTCGTCGCCATCAGTTACCAAGGCATCCACGGCGTCCTGGCCATCGCCAGCCGTGACCCGCAGCACTACAAGAGCTCGGTGGGCACGCTGTTCCTCAGCTACATCGCCGAAGTCATGGGCCGCGTGCTGCCACGGGTCAACACCTCCCTGCGCTCGGTACGCTGATCATGGAACGGCAACTGGACGCTTACTGCGAACACCTGCGCAGTGAGCGGCAGGTGTCGCCTCACACGCTGTACGCCTACCGTCGCGACCTCGATAAAGTGCTGGGCTGGTGTGTCAAACAGAACATCAGCAGTTGGGCGGCCCTGGACATCCAGCGCCTGCGCAGCCTGATCGCTCGCCTGCATTCACAGGGCCAATCGTCGCGCAGCCTGGCGCGGCTGCTGTCGGCGGTGCGCGGGCTCTATCACTATCTGAACCGCGAAGGCCTCTGCGACCACGACCCGGCCAATGGCCTGGCGCCGCCGAAGGGCGAACGTCGTCTGCCAAAAACCCTCGACACCGATCGCGCGCTGCAACTGCTTGAGGGCGCGGTGGAGGATGATTTTCTAGCACGTCGGGACCAGGCGATTCTGGAGTTGTTCTATTCCTCGGGCTTGCGGCTGTCGGAGCTGACCGGGCTCAATCTGGATCAACTGGACCTGGCCGACGGCATGGTTCAAGTGCTCGGCAAGGGCAGCAAGACCCGACTGCTGCCGGTCGGCAAAAAAGCTCGCGAAGCGCTGGAGCTGTGGCTGCCGCTACGGGCCATGACCAACCCGGCGGACGACGCGGTGTTTGTCAGCCAGCAAGGCCGGCGCCTCGGCCCACGGGCGATTCAGGTGCGGGTTAAAGCCGCTGGCGAGCGCGAGCTGGGACAGAACCTGCATCCGCACATGCTGCGCCACTCCTTCGCCAGCCATTTGCTGGAGTCCTCCCAGGACTTGCGGACGGTTCAGGAATTGCTCGGCCATTCGGACATCAAAACCACCCAGATCTACACCCACCTGGACTTCCAGCACCTGGCGACGGTTTACGACAGCGCCCATCCACGGGCCAAACGCATCAAAGGCGATGAGTCATGAGAATCCAATTAATCACCTTCGACCTCGACGACACCCTGTGGGATACCGCCCCGGTGATCGTCAGCGCCGAAGCCGTACTGCGTGAATGGCTGACCGAGCATGCACCAAATCTGGGCGCCGTACCGGTGGAGCATTTGTGGGCGATTCGCGAACGGATCCTGAGCAGTGAGCCGGGCTTCAAGCACCGCATCAGCGCCCTGCGTCGCCGAGTCTTGTTCCACGCCCTGGAAGAGGCCGGTTACGACCATGATCAAGCTTCGGATCTGGCCGACAAGAGTTTTGAAGTGTTTCTGCATGCGCGGCATCAGCTGGAAATCTTCCCGGAGGTGCAACCGACCCTGGAGACGCTGGCCAATCACTACGCGCTTGGCGTGGTCACCAATGGCAACGCCGATGTGCGTCGGTTAGGGCTGGCGGATTACTTCAAGTTTGCCTTGTGCGCCGAAGACATCGGCATCGGCAAACCGGATGCGCGACTGTTTCATGAGGCATTGCAACGGGGCGGTGCGACGGCCGAGACGGCCGTGCATATCGGCGATCATCCGGGTGACGACATTGCCGGCGCCCAACAAGCAGGGTTGCGCGCGATCTGGTTCAACCCGGCGGGCAAGGTCTGGGAAGCCGAGAAGGCACCGGATGCCGAAATTCGCAGCCTGAGCGAGTTGCCGGCGTTGTTGGCCCTCTGGAACGCCCAACACCAATCCTGAGATCACCGATATCCCCTTGTAGGAGTGAGCCTGCTCGCGATTGCGGTGTGACATTCAGCACTTATATTGCCTGACACACCGCATCGCGAGCAGGCTCACTCCTACAGGGGATCGAAGTAGCCCCACGGCTTTTGTTTCACCCATGAAAAAGCCCGCAGCGACGGCGGGCTTTTTCAGCAAGCAAGTAGCAGGCTCAGATAGGCCGGCTGCCGTACTTGTTGTCAGGCTTCTTGGGCGGATCGGCGACCACATTGGCCTCCACTTCCTGCACCTTGCCGCCCTTGGCCAGGAACTCTTCCATGGCCCGCGCCAGAGCATCACGCTCCTTGTTTTTCGCTTCGACGCTCGGCAGCTCATCGACCGATACCGCTGCCTTGGCTTTGCCTTTGGCGGTCGGAACGGGCGCTTCACCGCCATCGTCTTCAGCGACGTCGTCCGTCGCTGCTTCCAGACCTTCTTCGGTTTCGTCGTCGTCGCCTACTTCGAGGTCGTCGTTTTCCAGATCATCGTCGCTCATGTTCTACCTCATGACTTGCGAAAAGCAGATTAGTTATAGCCCAGCTACGCCATCTGTCGAAGGCCGCCGGAAAAAATTCTACAACCACTGGTAACCAGCAGTTTATGCCCCTTCACCGTGCACGGTGGCGAGGACTTTACGGGCACCGCCAAAATCACGGTGCTCGCCCAGATAAACGCCTTGCCAGGTTCCCAGCGCCAGTCGGCCTGCCGAAATCGGCAAACTGAGCTGACAGCCAAGTACGCTGGCCTTGAAGTGCGCCGGGAGGTCGTCCAGGCCTTCGTCGTTATGCTCATAGCCGTCTGTTCCTTGTGGGATCAGACGATTGAAAAATCGTTCGAAGTCGCGACGTACCGCCGGATCGGCGTTCTCGTTGATGGTCAACGACGCCGAGGTATGCTGCAGCCACAAATGCAACAGACCGACCCGACATGCCTTGAGTTCAGGCAGGCCAGCGAGTAACTCGTCCGTTACCAGATGAAAGCCCCGGGGCCTCGCCCGCAGGGTAATCAGAGTCTGTTGCCACATACAGTTCTCCGCACGTTCGGGGCGCATTCTAGCGCGCTCTGGGAAAAAACAAAGGCCCTAATATTCCTTCTATCATGTAAGCCATTGGCCGCAGAAAAACGCTCGTCGTAAACGCCACTAAACGTGTACGAAAAAACCTTTCAGCAGTTCCTTCACTGACAAACTCCAGACAAAAAAATGCCCGGCAAGCCGGGCAAGTTTTTTTTGTGCGCGTACTTACAAGTTGTAGCCGCGTTCGTTGTGAAGTGCCAGATCGATGCCGACGGCCTCTTCTTCCTCAGTGATACGCAGACCCATGACGGCGTCCAGGACCTTGAGGATGATGAAGGTGACGATCGCGGTGTAAATCACCGTGAAGCCCACGCCTTTGCACTGAATCCAGACTTGTGCGGCGATGTCGGTCACGGTGCCGAAGCCACCCAGCGACGGTGCAGCGAAGACACCGGTCAGGATCGCGCCGAGGATACCGCCTATACCGTGCACGCCAAAGGCGTCCAGGGAGTCGTCATAGCCGAGTTTGCGTTTCAGGGTGGTGGCGCAGAAGAAGCACACCACGCCGGCTGCCAGACCGATGACCAGAGCGCCCATCGGGCCCACGGTGCCAGCGGCTGGTGTGATTGCAACCAGACCGGCTACAACACCCGAAGCGATACCCAAGGCACTTGGTTTGCCGTGAGTGATCCACTCCGCGAACATCCAGCCCAGTGCGGCGGCGGCGGTTGCGATCTGGGTCACCAGCATCGCCATACCGGCGGTGCCGTTGGCTGCAGCGGCGGAACCGGCGTTGAAGCCGAACCAACCAACCCACAGCATGGCAGCGCCCATCAGGGTGTAACCGAGGTTGTGCGGCGCCATCGGGGTGGTCGGGAAGCCTTTGCGTTTGCCCAGTACCAGGCAGGCAATCAGACCGGCCACACCGGCGTTGATGTGCACCACGGTGCCGCCGGCGAAGTCCAGCACGCCCCAGTCCCACAACAGGCCGCCATTACCGGACCAGACCATGTGCGCGATGGGGGCATAAACCAGGGTGAACCAGACGCCCATGAAAATCAGCATGGCGGAGAACTTCATCCGCTCGGCGAAGGCACCGACGATCAGCGCAGGGGTGATGATGGCGAAGGTCATCTGGAAGGTGACGAACACCGCTTCAGGGAACAGCGCCGCGGGACCGGTCAGGCTCGCTGGCGTGACACCGGCGAGGAATGCCTTGCCCATGCCACCGAAGAACGAGTTGAAGTTGATGACGCCCTGTTCCATGCCAGTGGTGTCGAACGCGATGCTGTAGCCATAAATGACCCACAGGATGCTGATCAGACCGGTAATGGCGAAGCATTGCATCATCACGGAAAGAATGTTTTTGGAGCGAACCATGCCGCCGTAGAACAGCGCAAGGCCGGGAATGGTCATGAACAGCACGAGGGCTGTCGAGGTCATCATCCAGGCAGTGTCGCCGGAGTTGAGGACTGGGGCCGCCACTTCGTCTGCCGCCATAGCCAAGCCGGGCATTACGAGGGACAACAGGGCTCCTAGCCCTGCGAATTTACGCAGAGTCATATTGTTTTCTCCTGGGGCGTTGGGTTTGTGGCGGCTTAGATTGCGTCGGTATCGGTTTCGCCGGTACGGATGCGAATCGCCTGTTCCAGATTGACCACGAAGATCTTGCCGTCCCCGATCTTGCCGGTGTTGGCAGCCTTGGTTATCGCCTCGATAACCCGGTCAAGATCCTTGTCGTCAATGGCGACATCGATCTTCACCTTTGGCAGGAAATCGACCACGTATTCCGCGCCGCGATACAGCTCGGTGTGACCCTTCTGCCGACCGAAGCCTTTGACTTCAGTAACGGTAATGCCCTGCACGCCGATCTCGGACAGCGACTCGCGTACGTCGTCCAGTTTGAACGGCTTGATGATGGCAGTGACTAGCTTCATGAAAACTCTCTCCCGAATTGGTGGACTTGCCCCAGGAAAACAAACCCGACTCAAGTCTAAGCGCAGTGCCTGGCTTTGTAACGCATCGTCGGCCTTACCTGCCCGTCCGACGCCAGCTAACCGCTCCTCACGAAACAACTCCCCGTTCCGCTTGGCGCACTGCATTCGTCACAGCGACTGCATCAGTGCATGGGTTGCTACTGACTAAGCAGAAAGCTTGCCATCTCCACAAAACCCTCAGTTTTCAAGCCTTTGGCCGTAGATGCCAGCCACATCGCCGCAACACCTGACGCGTTACGCACAACAACGGTGCGATGCCGTCCGTCCGCATGCGCGAAAAGCGTGCATCCCTGCCGCCGGAATTGACTATAGACACTGCGTGATACACTGCCCGCCATTGTTGACAGGACATTTGCCATGCTCGCACCCAAAGACTTCCTCGACGCCCTGACCGGCACCGCCTCCCGCCTCTTCAGCGGCGACACTCCACTGCCGAAAAGCGAAATCGAAAGCCAGTTCAAGGCACTGCTACAGAGTGGCTTCAGCAAGCTGGATCTGGTGAGCCGGGAAGAGTTTGATAGCCAGATGGTCGTGCTGGCGCGGACGCGGGCTCGATTGGAGAGTCTTGAGGCGAAGGTGGCGGAGCTTGAAGCGAAGCTGAATCCACCGACCGAATAACACCACCGATCAACTGTGGGAGCGAGCCTGCTCGCGATAAGGTCGGAACGACCTTCCGACCGTTACGGATTCCGCGCTAATTCCAGGCTGAGTCCTACAAAGATCACATCCGCCGTCCGATAGCGTCGCAAAGCCCCGACTCCTAAGCTCATTCTCAGCTGAATTATTCAGCACTGGGTTTGGCGACCTGGAACCAAGCTATGCACGCAACCTCATTCGATATCGGGTATTTCCCTCGATTCGTTATATGGCGGCTGTGTGTGGGAGACCTTCGGGTCTGCCGGTATTCGCTTGGCCGGTTCGCCAACCCGCACGCAGCTGCCACCCTTATTGTTTGGCGACGATAAGTGGCAGTCATCTATCAAGCGAATTTGGGTACTGCACCATGGACGAAAACTATCTGACTCCACACATCTTCACCCGCCACAAACTCCACCTCCACGCCCTCCTCCTACAAAACCAACCCTGGTTCAGCGCCCGAGACCTAGGCCGCCTGCTTCGCCTCTACCTCGACGAACGCGCCGTCCGCAAACTCGACCCCGATCAACATCAGTCCGCGCGAGTCCTCACCCACGGCACCATCGAAAACACCCTGCTAATCAGCGAGTCCGGCGTCTACGCCCTGCTGGTTTACCACTACTGCCCCGAATACCGAGGCCTGCGCGAATGGCTGACCCACGACGTAGTGCCAGCCCTCAGAGATGCCCAACAACCGACGTCAACCGAACGCCCGATTCTGAGCCTGCTGAACTGGCCGGAGATGTCGTTGAGTTTGCTGCACTGGGATAACCAGCCGTGGATTCGGTTGCAGGATGTTCCGCACATGCTGCCCGACAGTGAACGGCCGCAGCGTGCGGTTAATGCACCGTGGTGGAAGCGTGCTTCCCGAATACTCCAGGCATTCTGAACGACAAAAAACCCCACGTTGTAGCGTGGGGTTGGTTCACGAATTCAGGATTAGGCGCAGTGCGGAAGCCGCTCAACCTGATCCCGGATCGCTGCCCCTCGTTCAATCTCGGCTTTGCGCAAATCATAAGTCGATTGCAGGTTCAGCCAAAACTCCGGGGTCGTGTCCAGACAGATAGATAGCCTTAAAGCCATATCAGCGCTGACACCCCGGCGCTGGAGCACGATATCGTTCACCGTTGGTGTCGAAACGCTCAATGCTCTAGCCAAGGCTGCCGCCGTAAGGCTCAGAGGCTCTAGGTATTCCTCTTTGAGGATCTCGCCAGGGTGAACCGGGCGCATACCATTCTTAGTCATTACTCACCTCAGTGATAATCGACGATTTCGACATTTTCTGGCCCGTTAAGACCCCAAACAAAGCAAATTCGCCATTGAGTGTTGATACGGATGCTGTGCTGACCTTTTCGATTTCCCCCCAACGCCTCCAAGCGATTACCCGGCGGTGATCGAAGGTCAATCAGTACGGCAGCAGCATCAAGCATCGTCAGCTTTCGTTCCACGACACTCAAAATGGCTGACCACATACGGGTCCTACCGTTGCGAAACAGGTACTCGGTCTCAGAACACTTAAAGCTAACGATCATAATTTAAAGCTTAACGTTATGCATTAATCTTGAGTGTATAACCTGAATTCACTTATGCAAATGCGCCAATGCGACTCTTGGCCAGCCCTTCAAAGCTTTAGGAAAAGGACTACCAAAGGCCTTCAGAACTCCTTTTAATCCAAGACGCTTCCTACAAAAAGGAGCACCAATTCTCATTGCATCACTACCGCGCTCACCTCTTAAGCTGACCCACCTGTAAAACCATCTTCAAATCCAAAAGAGATCGCTATGAAACCCGGAAAACGAAAAGCCAAACTGCTACTCATCGCTGGATATCATGCGGAGGCACTCCGACTGGCCGGGAACGTATCAGCCACTCAACGTCACTTTTTTGAGGTCGCTGCGGCTCGCGGTAAAGAATTGGAACCAAGCGGCTGGCTCGCCGGTTATAGGGCACCCGCTACGCTTGATTCGACAACAAAAGGTGAATAGTCTCAGCACCGTGAGTGTTTCCGTTGAGGATGTGCAGGTCTTGGCTCCACCGAAGCCTGCAAACAAAAAACCGCCTCCTCAAGGCGGTTTTTTTTCGCCTTCGATTCAGCTTTCGCCGCCGTCCTTCATAGATCCAGGCAACGTCCTACAACAACCTCATCCCACGACTGATTACGTCGTAAATCCCCACTCCCTTACGCTTCACCCATCAGAAAGACACTCGCAACATCCTGCGAAAATTTGGCGCCTGCGCCGTCACGCGCCCCCGACTACCCTTCAAAAAACCGCAGGAAGCGGTTCCCGTAAAGCTCAAGGAACGACCATGTCCCTCTCCATCGTCCACAGCCGCGCCCAGATTGGTGTCGATGCGCCCGCCGTCACCGTAGAAGTCCATTTGGCCAACGGTCTGCCGTCCCTGACGATGGTCGGTTTACCCGAAGCGGCAGTGAAGGAAAGCAAGGATCGGGTACGCAGTGCGATCATCAATTCAGGCCTGCAATTCCCGGCGCGGCGCATCACGCTGAATCTCGCGCCTGCGGACTTACCGAAGGACGGCGGGCGGTTTGATCTGGCGATTGCCCTGGGGATTCTGTCCGCCAGCGTGCAGGTGCCGACGCTGACGCTGGATGACATTGAATGCCTGGGTGAGTTGGCGCTGTCAGGCGCGGTACGTGCCGTGAGGGGCGTGTTGCCGGCTGCGCTGGCCGCACGAAACGCCGGGCGCTCGCTGATGGTGCCGCGGGCGAACGCCGAGGAGGCGTGCCTTGCGTCAGGGTTGAAGGTGTTTGCCGTGGATCACCTGCTGGAAGCCGTTGCGCACTTTAATGGACATTCGCCGGTTGAGCCCTACGTTTCCAACGGGTTGCTCTACGCCAGCAAGCCGTATCCAGACTTGAATGAGGTGCAGGGGCAAATATCGGCCAAGCGCGCATTACTGATTGCGGCGGCTGGGGCTCATAACCTGCTGTTTAGCGGACCGCCGGGGACCGGGAAAACACTGTTGGCGAGTCGGTTGCCGGGGCTGCTTCCTCCACTGGCCGAAAACGAGGCGCTGGAAGTCGCAGCCATTCAATCAGTCACCAGTTGCGTACCCTTGAGCCACTGGCCGCAACGACCCTTCCGCCAGCCTCATCACTCGGCTTCCGGCCCGGCGTTGGTAGGCGGTGGTTCGAAGCCCCAACCTGGCGAAATCACCCTCGCCCATCATGGCGTTCTATTCCTTGATGAGCTTCCGGAATTCGACCGTAAAGTTCTGGAGGTTTTAAGGGAGCCACTGGAGTCCGGTCACATCGTGATTTCCCGCGCCAAGGATCGCGTGAGGTTTCCGGCGCGCTTTCAATTGGTGGCCGCGATGAACCCCTGCCCCTGTGGATATCTCGGCGAACCCAGCGGCAAATGCAGTTGCACACCGGACATGGTCCAGCGTTATCGCAACAAATTGTCGGGGCCTCTCCTGGACCGGATCGACCTGCACCTGACCGTCGCTCGCGAAGCCACGGCGTTGAATCCTGCGCTCAAACCCGGCGATGACACCGCCACTGCGGCGGTACTGGTCGCCGACGCCCGGGAGCGGCAACACAAACGCCAGGGTTGCGCCAACGCCTTCCTTGATTTGCCGGGGCTGCGCCGTCACTGCAAGTTATCCACAACCGACGAAGCCTGGCTGGAAACGGCCTGCGAGCGTTTGACCTTGTCACTCAGATCGGCGCATCGACTGCTCAAAGTTGCGCGAACCCTCGCAGACCTTGAGCAGCTGGATGACATCACTCGTGGCCATCTGGCTGAAGCGCTGCAATACCGGCCAACCTCCAGCTGATGAAATCACTCCTTGGTCAAATCCACCAACGGCGCCTGCCGCACCTCAGTCTCCCGACCACCCTGAATGTCGCTCACCGTTTTCAAAGCCTTATCCACAGCCCCTTTATCCGCCAGCAAGCTATACCGGATCTGGAACTGCCTCTGCTCTTTAACCCCAATCATCGGCACCAAACCAAGCGGCCGCTGATACCGACGGTTGTAGGAAAAACTCGTCCCTGGCTCCAATCCGGTCACATACCCCTGCCCCTGCGTATCCGTGTTCTTCCACAACGAAAAAACCGGCAACTGCTGAGTATTAAACCCAACCGACACCCCAAGGCTCCCGGCCTTGTTATGCAGCACGGTCAGTGTGTCGCCCTTGGCGTCGCCATAAGGCACCACGTTGTAAACCGTCTCGTCATAGTCCTTGGTCGGTGCACGGTAAGTCTGCCAATCCGGCAGATCCCCTTTGGCCTTGTCATTGAACGGCGAGACCTGCTTCACCGGCGCAGCGAAACGGGCGCCCTGTTCCAGGAATGGAGTGCTGAAGTTGCTGTGATACAGCGCCTGGTATTCCTTTGGATAATCGCCGTTGTTGGTGAGGGTGTCGTTGAGGGTGAACGCTGCGCTGCCGGGTTCGGTGACCAGTTCGGTCATCACCGAGAAGTCGACTTTCTTGAACGCCTGCTCTTTCAACTCGCCGCGCAGGCTGATGGCGTAAGGCGGTTTTTCATCGATGTGCAAAGTGACTTTGCTGGCCGGGATGTTGGCGGCGCGACCGTGGAGCGTCAGCAATTCACCGTTATCCATGCCTGGGTGACCGACCCACTCATAGCCGCAGCGGGTGACCAGTTCGTTAAAGCCCTCAAGCCAGCCCAACCCACCGCGACCGTTGAGTTCGATGAAGGACGGATTGACCACGTCCTTGACCGGCGAATCCCAACCCATGCGCACATTACCGACCGACGCCTGCAGAACGTTCATCCCGCGAGTGGGGACCACCGAGAGTTTCATTGTGCCGTTATCGATGTCGACAATGCTGACGCCCTCCTGCCGACCGCCGTGCAAATTACGAAGGGTCACGGAGAAGGGTTTGTCGGTTTTCACACCGAGTTGCTGGCTGGTGATCTGCCAGTTTTGGGCAGCCTTGTCGCTGTCGAGCAGGACGTAGTCCCAAGCCATGGCGTGGGTGGCGGACAGAGCGCTAAAGGCAACGAGGAATTTGAGCGGAGTCATGGGGAAGCCTTTCTTGGAGTTGTGCATTTTTTATAACGCTGATGAAACGATTCAGCAAGCTTAAAAAGCTGACACCCGAGCCTCCCCAAGCGAATAAAAATTGACCCCATGCAACCTACGCACGCTTACGCTAGTCTCATACGGTTTCGAGGCCTCCGGCAGATTGACGGCGACATCATTATGACATTAAGGTCGCCGGCTAATTGCAGGAGCAAGAACAGACACCTTTGTCTGTCATTTTTGCGCAACAGAACATATGGAGTTTGAATGCGCGGGGCACTATTACGCAGCGGTAAGAGCGGGTCATTCACAGCCCTGGGCGAGACAGGTCAACCGGTTTACCGGGCGGCCCTGCAATTGCGCGAAGCCATTCGTCGCAAGAACCCTGAAATGGTCGATCATCTGGCCATCCCTCAAAGCGATGAACTTGGCAACCAGATCGACTGGTACAGCGGCCTCGACGGCGATGTGATCCCGTGGAGCAGCGCGACTGAAGAAGAACGCGCCCCTGCCCGCCGCCAACTCGAAGCGCTGAAGACCGCGCTCGAGGAATTGAGCCAGCGTTTCCTGGGCACTGAATCCGGCGAACAGCAGCAAGGCGACAAAGCCGTGTTCGGCAAGCTGCTCAAGCGCGTGATTCATTTCCCCGACGAGAATTTCGTCTACCTGGTGCAAGGCAAGCCGGTGCTGACCTTTTGGGGTTTCGAGCATGCCGGTACCGGCAATCGCGACCCCCTGCACTGCCTCTATCAGGTTCCGCCCGCGTTCACGCTGCCCCCTGTGGTCGAAGCCGCGCCTGTCGTTGCGCCCGTCGTGCCGGTGGTTGCTCGTCCGTGGTGGCGCCGCTGGTGGTGGCTGTTGCTGCTGCCTTTCCTGCTGCTGCTTTTGTGGCTGTTGCTCGGTTTACGCGGTTGCGTGCCGATTCCGTTGGTCGCGGTAGACCTGCTGCCTGAGGGCATCGTGCCGGTGGAAAAACAGCTGGAAGAGCCGCACCTGACCGGCAATGCCACGACGTTGAACGGCGTTCCGGTGACGGGCACCGTTGTAGGCTCTACCACTGGAACCGGCACCGCTGTGACCGGAACCCATGACGTGGAAGCGCCGGCGGTCGAGGGCAAAGAGGCTGATGCAGCGCCGGCCGACCTGGCCAAAGACCCTGCCAAAGACGCAGCCAAAGACCCGGCAGCCGAAGCCCCAACTGCGCCACCCGAAAACAAAACTGCGCCGCCGGATATCACATCGCCCGAGGCCGAAAAATCCGCCGCCGCCAAACCCGGCCCGCCCCTGAGCATTCCGCCAGACGCCGCCGACGGTGCCGCCAAGTTCCTCGACGGTCAGTTCCGCGCCGGTGCCGGTATTCAGGACAGCCGAACCGGCAAACCCCTGCGTCTGGAATACCAGCTCAAGGACGGTAAGGGCGAAGTCACCGTACACCAGGCCGACGGCACGAAATGCACCGGGCCGGTGAGCGCTACTATGAAGGGTGGCAGCCTGGCCATCGACAGTCAGGGCCAGGCCGTGTGTGGCGATGGCAGCACTTACGACATGCCCAAGGTCAACTGCCGCAAAGGGGCGACCACCGTCGCAGACTGCACCGGCGGTTATGGCAAAGAACAATTCCCCATGTCCATGCGGCACGTGGCCGAATAAAAACGGAATAACCCGACATGTTGCCTGAAGTCACCCAATTCGAAGACACCGTCACGCTGGTCAGCGACACCGGCATCCAGTTCATGGATTTCGCCCTGCGCCTGGATCCTCGCAAAGAACCGGCGGGCGAGTTCGCGCCGATGATCAGCGGGTTGATCTGCCGCCTGTCGTACAACGAAGAGAAAGACTTCTTTTTCTACGAGCCGGAGCCGGAAAAGGTCGAAAAAGCCAAACCTGCGTTCAGCGTCGACATGAAAAGCAGCCTCGAGCTGCTCGACGGTGTCTGGCTGCCGACCCCGTTTTTCCGCTTCATGCCGCCGTACCGCTTCGACGAAGGCCCGACCAACTGGTCGCGCATGCGCCTGGTCAAACTGGCGACGCCCGACATTGACGGCAACACCCACCGCCTGACGATGGCCTTCGACAGCCGCGTGATGCCCAAGCGTGACGGCACCGCTTACCTGGCACCAAACGAAGAAGACATCAGCTCCGGCGTGTCCTTCAAACTGGCGACGAAGGCCAGCGAAACCCGCTGGTTCCTGGCCCAGCCGTGGGTCAACGAGTGGCTGCTGGAAGTGTTCAACGAGGGCAATGCCCACCGCTCGCGCGCAGAGCTGGACACCGACATCCGCGCCAACTATCACTTGGCGCACTACCTCAACTTGCTCAGTCTGCTGAGCAATCCGTCCGCCGCCCAGCAGTCGACGAGCCGTGCGAAAGTTGAAATCCCTGAGCTGAAAGTAGTCGCCAACGACAGCAATGGCCTGGTCAAACCGATTCCGGTGGACCTGGTGCTGGACGTCGGCAACTCGCGCACTTGCGGCATCCTGATCGAAAACCACGGTCAGGCCGGTTCCGGGTTGAAACAGAACTACGTGCTGGAACTGCGTGACCTGATCACCCCCGAACACACTTACAACCTGCCGTTCGAAAGCCGTGTGGAATTCGCCCAGGCGTACTTCGGCAAGGACCACTGCTCGGTGAAAAGCGGCCGGCACGATGCGTTCCAATGGGCAACGATTGCCCGCGTCGGCAATGAGGCCAGCCGTCTGGCCAGCCGTCGCCGTGGTACCGAAGGCTCCACTGGCCTGTCCAGCCCAAAACGTTATCTGTGGGACGAAAACGCCTACGGCCACGGCTGGCGCTTCAACTGCTCGTACATCAAGACCGACAGCGAGCCGTACGCCACTGCCGCGCCGTTCTCGCACCTGATCAATGAAACCGGCGAGGCGCTTTACAGCCTTGAAGAAGACGATCGCCTGCCGGTATTCATGCCGCGTTATTCGCGCAGCTCGCTGATGACCTTCATGCTCGCTGAAGTACTGGCCCAGGCGCTGTCGCAAATCAACAGCCCGGCCCAGCGCTCGCGTCAGGGGCACACCCGCGTGCCGCGCCAACTCAACAGCATCACCCTGACCGTGCCGCCGGGCATGCCGCAGGCCGAGCGCAGCATTCTCAACGAACGCATGCTGCAAGCCATCGGCCTGGTGTGGAAAAGCCTCGGCTGGCATGCCGGCGAGGAAGACCCGCATCAGGATCAGGCTGTCAGCCCGCGTACGCCGATCCCGAGCATCCGCGTGGAATGGGACGAAGCGTCCTGCGGACAGTTGGTGTACCTGTACACCGAGGTCAACGAGAATTTCGCCGGTCACCCGGAAGAGTTTTTCGACACCATCGCCCGGCCAGACAAGACCGACCGCGAACGCATCACCCTGGCGACCATCGACATCGGCGGTGGTACCACGGACCTGGTGATCACTGACTATCGTCTCGACCGTGCCGGCAACACCGGCAGCGGCAGCAACGTGCACATCGTGCCCGAGCAGCGTTTTCGCGATGGCTTCAAAGTGGCCGGCGATGACATCCTGCTGGACGTGATTCAGGACTTCGTCCTGCCGAGCTTCGAAAAAGCCTTGCAGAACGCCGGTGTGAAAGCCCCGGATTCGCTGATGTCACGCCTGTGTGGCGATGAATCGGTCAGCGCCCAGGACATGATCCTGCGCCAGCAATTGAACCTGCAAGTGTTCGCACCGCTGGGCCTGGCGCTGCTCAAGGCGTACGAGCATTACGATCCGCAAGTGCCACAAGAAGTCACCCCGCAAAGCTACCGCCAATTGCTCGGTGACAACGCGATCAGCCAGACCGTGCTCGACTACGTCAACGCCGCCGTGCGCCGCGATGTCGGCGGTCAGAGCGGTTTCGACCTGTATGACGCGCCGATCAGTTTCGACCTGCAGAAGCTTCACGCCGCGTTCCTCAACGACCAGATCAACATCACCAAGATTCTCGGTGCGCTGTGTGAAGTCGTCGCGCATTACCCGTGCGATGTCTTGCTGCTGACCGGCCGCCCTTCCCGCCTGCCTGGCATCCAGGCGTTCATTCGCAAGGTGCTGCCGCTGCCACCGGGGCGCATTCTGGCGCTGCAAAACTACCGCACTGGCGGCTGGTACCCGTTCCACAAGAACGGCCGGATCGACGACCCGAAAAGCACCGCATCGGTCGGCGCGATGCTCTGCCTGTTGTGCGCCAACCACAGCGTGCCGAACTTCTACTTCCGTGCGTCGGCGCTCAAGCCGTATTCGACGGTCAAGAATATCGGGGTCATCGACCTGAACAACGTGATCAAGGATGCCGACGTGCTGTACCGCGACATCCAGTCCGAAGACTATAAAATCAAGCTGCCGGAAATCGGCGTTGGCGATGCCGCCGACACGCCACAACTGGAAATGCGCGGCGATCTGCGCCTCGGTTTCCGTCAGTTGGCCGCCGACCGCTGGGCCGCCTCGCCGCTGTATACCTTGCGGTTCACCAAGGCCGGTCGGGAGAAGTTTTCCCGCGCGATCGGTGAAAACGGCAGCTCGCCGCTGCTCAAGGTGCGGTTCGAGGTCAAGCCGGCGGACAAGTACACACGCAAGCAGGATCTGGTCAGCGACCGCCTCTCGGTTCGCGACATCGAATCCAACAGTAGCAACGTCAACTTCAACCCGCGCAGCGACCTCGAACTGGAACTCAACACCATGCTCGACGCCGGCCTGAGCGAGACCAAGTACTGGCTCGACAGTGGAAGTGTGAAACGCAAATGAATGATCTGACCCCCGATCAAACTCAGCTCTCTGCCAGTTGGGCCGCTGTTTATAACGGTGCCGGTCAGGCGCTGGACTGGATTGCCCAGACGCGCGGCAACGCGCCACGCCTGGACAGCGAAGCCGACAACCTGAACATCCGCCTGCACCGCGCCCGCAACCTGGCTCACAGCCTCGGTCGCGTGGCCTGCACGCCGATGACCATTGGCTTTTTCGGCTTGTCGCAAGCCGGCAAGTCCTACCTGATCTCGGCCCTCGCCGCCGGTCAGAACGGCAAACTGGAAACTGATTTCGGTGGCCAGCGCCTGGACTTCATCAAGCACATCAACCCGGTGGGTGGTGGCAAGGAAGCCACCGGTCTGGTGACGCGCTTCAGCCGTCGGGCGACGGAGAGTCAGGACAATGACTTTCCGGTAGAGCTCACGCTGTTAAAGGAAATCGAGCTGGCGAAGATTCTCGCCAACTCCTGGTTCAAGGATTTCGACCTTGAGCGCATTTCCTACGAGATCGACGAAGAGCGCATCCAGCGCGTGCTCAAGCCGTTCGAAGGCCGTGAAACCGGGCCACTGCAAACGGGCGTCAACGCCGATGATCTGGTGTCGCTGTGGGATTACCTGCGGGACAACTTCCGCAACTCGGTGAAGAAACTCGAACACCTGTATTGGCCCAAGGCGTTGCAACTGGCGCCTCGGCTGAATTTCCAGGAACGCGCCGAGCTGTTTTCCATCCTGTGGGGAGAGCAAAGCGAGCTGACGCGCGTGTACCAGCAACTGGCCGGTGCGTTGCACAAGCTGGGCCTGCCTGAGACCGTGTTCGCGCCATTGAAGGCGTTGGTGAGTTTCGAAAACGACACCTACAGCCAGCGCGACAGCATCATGAACGTCGACATCCTCGAACGCTTCGGCAGCCCGCAGGACTTGCCGATTGATGTTCGACCGCTGGTTGGCGGTCACCTGCAAAGCAGTCAGGGCATCCCGGTCGCGCAACTGGCGGCACTGACCGCCGAAATGACCTTCCGCCTGATCGAAGCGCCAGCGGATGACATCGTCAATCAGGTCGACTTGCTGGACTTCCCGGGTTATCGCGGGCGCAAGAAACTGCACGGGATCGCCGATTCCAACGACCCGCAATCCGCCACCAAGGACAACTCGGTTTCGCAGCTGATCCTGCGCGGCAAAGTCGCCTATCTGTTCGAGCGCTACACCGACAACCAGGAAATGAACGCGCTGGTGGTCTGCACCGGCTCGACCAAGCAGAGCGACGTCAACGACGTGGGCCCGGTGCTGACCCGCTGGATCGAAAAGACCCAGGGCGCCGACTCGGCCGCTCGCAGCAAGCGCGACACCGGTCTGATCTGGGCGTTGACCATGCTCGACCTGCGCATCACCAACTCCCTGAGCCTGACGCCTGATCAGTACGACGAGAGCTGGAACGGCATGGTCAAGCTGACCATGCTGGAGCGCTTCGGCAGCCTGAGCTGGATGAGCGACTGGGCCGGCACACCGTTCCAGAACACCTTCCTGGTGCGCAAACCACGCATGGACGCGGCGTTCATCGAGCAAGACGCAACGGGTGCGGAAACCGGCCTCAATGCCAGCTACCAGGAGCGAGTCGATGCCCTGGGTACAAGCTTTGTCAGCAACGACCTGGTGTGCAAACACATCCACGATCCTGCCAACGCCTGGAAAGAAATGCTGCGCAACGATGACGGTGGCATCAGCCACTTCAGCAGCAGTTTCAAAGGCGTGGCCAATCTCGAATTCAAACTGCAGCGCATCCGCGAGCAATTGAGCGAATGCCTCGAAGGCCTGACCACTCACGGTCTGAGCACCTGGTACCACGCCGACGGCGACGGAGCCGCTGCTGCCAAGAAAGCCCAGGCGCAGATGATTCTGACCGGCCTGGGCCGTCGCCCGGCAGTGCTCGGCGAGCTGATCGATCAACTCGACATGCCGAGCGAAGAGGTCCGTGACCTGTACCTCAGTGGCGTGTACGAAACGGATGACGAGCCGGCCGCGAACGACGAGCCAGTCGCCCCGACACCGAGCCAGAGCCTGTACGGCAATGACGCCGGTTTCGACTTCGATTTCGGTGACGACCCGAGCCACGACGCGCCGGTCAGCAGCAACACCGGCACCCCGGCGCCCGAACTGCAAAGCAACGAACATCGATTCGCCAAAGCGGCATTCAAGGCCTGGATTGCGCACCTGCGTGAACTGACCACCCGGCAAAGCCTGCTCAACCTCCTGGGGTTGGAAAAAGCATTGCTGGAAGCGGTGGTCGACGAATTGATCACCGCCGGCTATCGCCAGGACTTGCCGGGGCAACTGAGCCGTGCGGTCCTCAAGCGTGCACAAAGCGGCGCACGACGCGATCAACTGGTCGAGCGCCAGGTACTGGAAGTGCAACGGGTACTGCGCGATTTCGTGTCCTGGTTCGGCTACCTCCAGAAGCCGGTAAGCGAGCGTCCGAACAGCCGCGCCGGTACCAAGGCGCCGCTGTTCTCGTTCTACACCGACATCAGTCCGGGACAAGTGCCCGTGCTACCGGCGCAACCAGCGAATCAGGCGCAGCGGTATCTCGGCGACTGGCTCTCGGGCCTGGCCTGCCTCACGCAGGACAATGCCGGCCATGGCGCCGGACGTGAAATCACCCCTGAACAGAACGAACGGCTGGGCCAAGTGCTCAAAGCCTTCACAGCGAGATAAGCAATGCCAATTCGTGTCGACCTGCTCGCGTTAGAGCCCAATGTGCCTGGTCAGGCCCGCCTCACTGTGAAGAAATGGCAGGGTGGCGAGGAACAGCTGGAGTTTTCCATTCAGCGTAACCAGGATGGTTTTTACCTCCAGGACCACAAGGCCTGGAGCAACAATCCATTCTGGTTCAAGGTCTCGCGTTTCAACGTCACGGCCAGCGGCGAAGGCCTGGAAGCACAGGTCGGCCCGGACGTGGTCGACCCGCTGCTGGAAGGCGGCGCCAACTCGCAATTCCAGATCGAACTGCGCGAACAGAGCCAAGGCCACGCCGACAAAGGCGTGGTTCGGCCAGGCGTTGGCGTGTTGCCGTCCACGGCCGGCGGCCAGACGCGCTCAACTTACGGTGGCGCCGAACTGACGGCGCCAAATGCACCGGCACCGAATGCACCGGAACCGGCACCGGAAATCCCGGAGTTGCCTGAGCTAACCCTTTCCACCGCCGAACCAGAACTGGAATTGGAGTCGGTGCTCACCGAGCCCGCCTACACACCGCCTCCCGCACCGGTGAAGAAAAGCAACAAAGGCCTGATCGGCCTGTTGATTGTCGTGGTGTTGCTGCTGGCCGCGGGCGCCGGATTCTGGTTCTACAAACGCACCCCGCAGCCTGCCCCGGTAGCCGCAGCCCCTGCCACCGCACCGGCCGGTGCCGACGCTCAAGCCTGCACCCTCGATAGCATGAACAGCCTGCCCGAATTGACCTTCGTCCAGACCTGCATCAAGGCTGCGCCCGACAGTGCCAAGTTGCTGGAGATCATCAACCAGGCCAAGGCCGGCAAACACTGCGGTGTCGCCCAGCGCCTGTACGCCAACCGTGCCCAGGCCGGTGACGCGCTGATCGCCAACGCCTATGCCCGTGAATACGACCCTAAATACCTGAAGGCCAGCGAGTGCTTCCCGGCCGCGGACAACGCCACGGCGGCCTATTGGTACGAAACTATTCTTACCCAGGACCCGAACAACGCCGAAGCCAAGCAGCGTTTCGAGGAGTTGCAGAAGTGATGCGTTCGTCCGTGAGTCGATTCCTGTTGAGCGGCGCCGCATTGTTGGCGCTGTGTATCAGCCCGTTGTCCCAGGCCGATGACAAACCACTGATCCAGGCCGGTAAAAAGACCCTGTTCCAACGTGTGCTGACCACGCCGGGCTGCAAGATCAGCCCGACAGCGGGCGGTTCCGCAGGTGACGCACAACCGGTCTTCAGCCGCTTTTATGTGTACGAGCACGCCCAAGCGAACAACGCCGAATGGCTGAAAGTCGGCCCCGACAGCTATGGCAAAACCATTGGCTGGCTTCCTGCCAGCTGCACCACCGACTGGAAGATGCAGCTGACACTGGCCTTCACCAACCCGGCCAACCGCGACCGGTTGCTGTTCTTCAAGGACCGCGCCACCGTCGAAGGCATCCTCAATGCGCCGGACCCTGTCAGCAAGGTCGCGCCGCTGCGGGCCACG
Organism: Pseudomonas sp. BT76 TE3572; assembly: GCF_050435365.1. Lineage (NCBI taxonomy): Bacteria > Pseudomonadati > Pseudomonadota > Gammaproteobacteria > Pseudomonadales > Pseudomonadaceae > Pseudomonas > Pseudomonas sp. BT76 TE3572. The sequence continues at coordinate 4,742,365 of NZ_JBNDKE010000001.1, read as the reverse complement.
TTGAAAAAAGGTCAACAAGCACCGGGTGTACTGGCTCAGGAACCTGAATACTTCGTCGACCTGCAAAAGCAGTTCTACCTGCTGCCGGTGCTCAGCGGCGAAGAAGTCATGACCGAAGGCGGTTTCCGCACGCGCCTGCTCAACGTCGCGTCGGTCAGCAAGCCGGATGACAAGAATGCCAAGGGCGGTGCTGCGAACAGCGCGGCCGGCGGCAAGGAAGCTGCGGACAAAACGTCCAACCAACTGAAAGAATTCAGTGCGGCGGTGGTGTTTGTCATCGACTCGACGATATCGATGGACCCCTACATTGACCGTACTCGCGAGGCGATCCGTAAGGTTTATCAGCGGATCGAAGCGCAGAACCTCGGCAAGCAGGTCAAGTTCGGCATGGTCGCTTTCCGCTCCAACACCCAAGCGGTGCCGGGGCTGGAATACACCACCAAGATGTACGCCGACCCTACCAAGGTGAAAGACAGCGCCGACTTTTTCGCCAAGATCGCCGACCTCAAACAGGCCAACGTGTCGAGCAGCAGCTTCGATGAAGACTCGTTTGCCGGTGTCATGGACAGCATTGACAAGGTCGACTGGAGCCAGTTCGGCGCGCGCTACGTGGTGCTGATCACCGACGCGGGCGCCATCGAAGGCGACGACAAACTGTCGAAGACCGGCTTGAGCGCCGCGCAGGTGCGTATAGAAGCCGCCAACCCGGGCGTGGCGATTTACACCCTGCACTTGAAAACCCCCGCCGGGGCCAAGGACCACGCCAAGGCCGAAGCGCAGTACCGGAACCTGTCGACCTACCCGGGCACCAACACCTCGCTGTACTACCCGGTGAACGCTGGCGATGTGAATGAATTCGGGCGCAAGGTCGACGCTCTGGCCGCAGCGATCACCACTCAGGTGAAAGCCGCCTACATGGGCGAAGACGCCATCGGCAGTGCGGCGAACGCCAAGCAGGACCCGGCCGAGAAGAAGATGCTCGAAGACGCGGCGCTGATCGGCCACGCCATGCAACTCGCCTATCTCGGCGAGAAGACCAACAGCAAGGCCCCGCCGGTGTTCAAGGCATGGATCACTGACCGTGACCTGATCAAGCAGAACATCCCGACCACCGACGTGCGGGTGCTGCTGACCAAGTCCCAGCTCAGCGACTTGAGCGACGTGATGAAGAAGATTCTCGATGCCGCCAACGAAGGCCTGATTTCGCCGACGGAAATGTTCGATCGCCTGCGTTCGGTAGCCGCGACCATGGGCGCCGATCCCAATCAGCTCAAGCAAAACAGCAACGCCAAACTGGCGGACATGGGCGTCCTCGGCGAGTACCTCGAAGACCTGCCCTATCAGAGTGAAGTGCTGAACCTGGATGAAGAGACCTGGAAGAGCTGGGACGGTCTGGCGCAAGAGAAATTCATCCGTACGCTGAACACCAAACTGCGGCATTACCAGCGGTACAACGCGGATGTCGACCGTTGGGTGGCTTTGGCCAAGGACAGCGATGCACGGGACAACGTGTACCCCGTACCTCTGGAAATGATGCCTTAACGAGACGCCGATGCTCGATATCAAGAACCTGCTGGTGCGCCGTGGTGAAGGCGCGCTGGCCCATCACGTGCGCCTGCCCCACTTGCAGGTCGGTGCCGGGGAAATCCTCGCCATCACCGGCGAGAGCGGCAGCGGCAAAAGCACGTTGCTCGAAGCCATCGGCCTGTTGCTCGCGCCGATGGAGCTCGAGCGGTTTCGGCTGGGCGCGACGCAGGGTCAGGATATCGCCCAACTGCTTGCCAACGACGACCAGCCAGCCTTGGCGACCGTGCGCTCGCAGCATTTGGGGTTCATTTTGCAGAGTGGCGGCTTGCTGCCGTTCCTGAGCGTGCGGGACAACATCAGCCTGCCACGCCGGTTGCTCGGGATGCCGGCAAAGAGCGCGCACATCGACCATGCGGTTGACGTGTTGCGCCTGCAAGGCTTGCTGGACAAACACCCTCAAGCGTTGTCGATCGGCGAACGCCAGCGCGTGGCCTGCGTGCGGGCAATTGCCCATGAACCGCTGCTGCTGTTGGCCGACGAGCCGACTGCCGCGCTCGACCCCCACAGTGCCCGGCGCTTGTTCGAGTTGCTACTGAGCCTGGTGTCGAGCATGGGTTTGAGCGCGCTCGTTGTGTCCCATGACTGGGCCTTGCTGAAGGATTTCGGCTTGCCGCGCCTCGGTGCGATCAGCCGTGAGGGAGAGACATCGTTTGAACCGATGGACTGAACGACTGCGCCTGCTGGGCTCACTGGCCCTGCAAGACCTCTGGCACGACCGCAAGGTCTCGCTGTGCATCGCCGCATCGCTGGTGGCGGTGATTGCGCCGTTGTTGCTGCTGTTCGGGCTCAAACACGGGGTGGTCAGCCAGTTGCAGGACGAACTGCTGCGCGACCCGCGCAACCTTGAAGTGAAGATGCTCAGCAACGGCAACTACGACACTGCCTGGATCGAGCGTTTGCGCCTGCGCCCCGAAACCGGTTTTGCCCTCGGCCAGACGCGCTCGCTCAATACCCAGGCTGACCTGCTGATCGGCATGCAACGGTTTGTCGAAGGCGCCGAGATCATCGCCACCGAACCGGGCGATCCACAGCTGAACCTGTCGTCGCTCACCCCTGTCGGTAATCAAGTGATCCTCAGCGCCAGTGCCGCGCAACGTTTACAGGCCAAGGCCGGCGACAGCGTGCAACTGCGCGCGTTGCGTCGCCTGGAAGGTGTCAATGAACGAGGAGAGATGACCCTGACGGTGCTGGCGGTGCTGGACGGCGCCCGCTTCGGCCGCGCGGCCGGGTTTGTCGCCCCGCCGCTGCTGCTGGATCTGGAGCGCTTTCGCGACGGTTATCAGGTCAGTGCGTTCGGCGTTATCACCGGCAAGCCTCTGGGCGATCTGCAACCGCTGTATGCCCGCGCCCGCGTGTATGCGCGCGACATCGATCAAGTCGCACCGCTGGAGCACTGGCTCAACGAACAACACATCGAAACGTCGAGCCGGCTGGCCGACATCGACAATGTCAAAGCCATCAACCATGTGCTGGGGCTGATCTTCGGCGTGATCGCCGTGGCGGCGCTGATTGGCTGCGTGGCGTCGATGGTCGGCGCGTTCCTGGCCAACATCGACCGCAAACGCAAAAGCCTCGCGGTCCTGCGTCTGTTAGGTTTCAAGCGTCGGGCCGTCGGCGGCTTCGTGGTCCTGCAAGCGCTGGTACTGAGCCTGGCCGGCTACGTTGGCGGGCTGGGGTTTTATGCCGTCGGCAGTCATCTGTTCGACTACTTGCTCGGCAGCAGCCAGGCCACCGGCACCTTCGTTTGCCACATCACTGTCTGGCATGGCCTTGCCGCCCTGCTCCTGACTTTTTTGGTCGCTGCATTGGTGGCCGTGATCGGCGCCGTGCGAGCCATCAACATCCAACCTGCGGAGAGTCTGCGTGAGCTATAAACGTTTTGGCTTGCTGTTGCCCCTGAGCCTCGGCTATGTGCTCGATGCCTCGGCGGCGGGCTGGGAAGAGAAATTTTACAACCCGATGCCGGACGCCGCCGACGTGGTGCTGCCGATGCCCTGCGAAGGCTCCATGGTATTTCGCAAGGTGTTCATTCCGGTGGCCGGCCCGCTCGACGATTACCCGATCAACATCGGTCAGGACGGCGCGGAATATGGCTATGTCGAACAGACCCGCCCGACCTTTATTGCCGGCAGTTTTACCGGGGCCAAAAACGACAAGTCCCGCTACTACCTGATGGCCAAGTACGAGATGAGTCAGCTGCAATACGCCGCACTGACCGAAGCAACCTGCCCCACCGCCGCCACCAAAATGCGCGTACCGCAAACGGCCGTGAGCTGGGTGCAAGCCATCGAAGCCGCCGACAAGTACAACCTGTGGCTGCGCAAAAACGCCGCCAACAAGTTGCCCAAGGAGGACGGCGCACTGGGCTTCCTGCGCCTGCCGACTGAAGTCGAGTGGGAGTTCGCCGCGCGCGGCGGGCTGGAAGTCGCTGCTGCAGAGTTTCGCGACACGCACTACCCGATGCCGGAGGGCATCAATGCCTACGAGTGGTTCGCCGGGGCGCAATCGTCCAACGGCAAAGTGCAGTTGTCCGGTCTGCAAAAGCCCAATCCGCTGGGTCTGCATGACATGCTCGGCAACGTCGACGAAATGATGTTCGAGCCGTTTCGCCTGAACAAACTTGATCGCCAGCACGGTCAGGCCGGCGGCTATGTGGTGCGTGGCGGCAACTATTTGACCGCGCAGGCCGACCTGCGAACTGCGTTGCGCAAGGAAGAGCCGTATTACAACGCCGACGGTCAGGTGAAAAACAAAACCACCGGCCTGCGCCTGGTCATGGTCTCACCGACCCTCACCTCTCGCGAACGTGTCGCCAGCATCGAAAGCAGCTGGAAGAAACTTGGCACCGGCAGCAAGGAAACCGAATCCGCCGACAAAGGCACCGTTCAATCTCTGAACAGCCTTGCCTCGGGCGTCGAAGACAAAGCGCTCAAGGAAAAACTCCAGGCCCTGGAAAACAAGCTGCGCGCCAGTAACCAGCAGCAGGAAGAAACCCGCGACCAGGCGATTCGCGCCAGCCTCAATCTGGGCGCATTCTTGTGCACCAAGATGCTAGACGACGGCCAGTACGTGGACTTCTTGCAAAAGAACTACAAACTCAACTGCGAAAGCGCGGACAAAGACGCCAGTTGCGACATGCGCAAAGGCAAGCTCGACGAGCAGAAGGATCGCCTGCACAAACTCAGCCGTTACTACGCCAGCAGCCTGGTGGAATCGGCGACCTTGTACGGCCAGCCATTGCTTGAAACGCAGGTCCCGGTGATGGACGAAATCATCACCCGCAACAAACAGCTGCAAGACCTCAAACCTTACTTGCGCACCCACTGGGCCAATCAGAAGGCGTTCCTGCAAAAGCAGAAGATCGATACTGAAGCCTGGCTGAACAGCTGCAAAACCGTTACTCAATAACAACATTTCAACACCGTTACCGAGGAGTTTCACCATGTCGCGCAGCCTTTGGACTCGCTTCAAGCTACAGATCGCTTTCGTTGTCGCCGGCAGCCTGCTGCTGACGGGTTGCGCCAACACCGGTAGCTCCATGCTCGGCGACAGCGACGGAACCGACCCGCGCCTGACCCAGGGCCAGGACGCTGAATTCTTCAGCAAGTCCGGCTACCAGGCCTGCGCCGTCGGCGCCGGTGTCGGCATCCTCGCTTGCGCACTGTCCAACAGTAACAACAAGGGAGTCTGCGCCATCGCCGCCGGTATTACGGCGTGTGGTGTGGCCATGGGCGCGAACTACTATCTGGATCAGCGTCGCAGCGAATACGCCGACACCTCCACCCGCTTGGCTAAAATGAACAGCGACGTCGAACAAGACACCCAGAACGTGATCGCCCGTACCGCGACCGCTCAGCAAGTGATCAAAGATGATCAGGCGAAAATCGCCCGGATCAAAAAGGACATCGCCAACAAGAAAGTCGACAGGAGCCAGGCCCAGGCGCAAATCGCCGAGATCGATTCCAACATCGCGCGCCTGCGTAAAGACCTCGGCAACATGCGCATCAAAGTCACCGAGTACACCAAGGTGGCAGACGCCGAGCGTGCACAAGGCGCCACCGGCGCCGAGATCAAGCAGGTGGACATGAACATTAAGAAAATGAACCAGAAAGTCGCTGCCCTGCAGAAGGAAGTCGACGGTCTGTACAGCCAACGCTCCGCAATCACCCTGGGCTAAGCACATGACGCTACGACAACTGGCGGTCCTCACCGCCGTCCTGGCCTTGAGCGGTTGCGCGACCACGCCGGGCGAATGCGATGCGACCAATCGCGACAGCAGCATGCTGACCAAGATGAACTGCGACTACTCCGGTGGTTACAGCGATCAGGTCAAGCAGAAGGAACAGGCCCTGAGCGAGTCCCGTCAGCAAAACGCAATGTTCCGTCAGGTGTACGAGAACATTCAGGCCCAGCAGCTCAGCACCAAAACCGACCTGGCCAGCCAGCAGAAAGCCCAGGCGGCGCTGAATCAGTCACTGGGTAAATTGCTGACCTCGCTCAAGGCCCGGCATGGCAATGAAACCCAGGTGAAAAAGCAGATCGCCGATCTCGAGCAGCAGCTCAAGGCTTCGCAAGCGGCACCAATGGCCAAGTCAACGCCAGCGACACTGGCGGCCAAGCAGAAAGAGCTGAAGGCGTTGCAGAAGAAGGTCAATCAGCTGCAATTCAGCCTCGGCTACGAAGAGTAACTTTTCACCCCGCAGGCCTCCCGATGGAGGCCTGCACTTTTTCAGGAATCGTCGTCATGCAGCGGGTCATCAGGGATGCGCAAGCCACATCGGAGGGGATGAGTGCACTGCAAGCCAAAGTCGCCCTCATCCAGAAACACTTTCCGCCGACCGTCGCCAGCCTTTTTGCCATCCCGCGGATGGGCAGCGGCGACGTGCTGGAGTGGTGGACCGAACTGGGTGGCCAACCTACGCCCTACGCGGACCTCAATGAGGACGCGCAACGACGTTTGCTGGAAACCTATGAAGTGCGTCAGACGTCCCTCGGACAGTTGGCGGACGAACTGCAAAGACGTGGTCAAGCGACGGAAGCGCAAGACCTGCGCAGCCTGCTCGGCACGCCTGAGCTGGACAAACTCTACAGCCTCAACGGTGAGCCTTTGGTCGTGCGCTGGAACCAGCGTCCGCCCAAACCGATCGTGCCGCCAGTGATTCCTGTGGTGCCGGTCGTACCGCCGTCGCGCCGTGGCTGGTGGATCGCGGCGGCCTTGCTTGCGCTGCTGTTGCTGCTTCTGGCGCTGTGGCTCTGGTGGTTCCTGCACCGTGAACCGGTTGTCGTGGTTCCACCGGTAGCGCCGGTAGCGCCGGTGGTGACACCGGTGGAGAAACCGGTTGAACCGGTACCCGAGCCTGTCGTGGAACCTGAACCGGAACCTGCTCCGAAACCAGAACCCGCGCCAGCACCGGTGCCGCCGCCCAAGCCGGTCCCACCACCAAAACCGGTCGTGGCCGCGCCGCCACCACCGCCACCTCCACCTCCAGCCCCGACGCTGGATAACTACGCATGCCGCAAAAAAGCGCCTGATGCCGTGCCCCCGCAATTTGTGGTGGTACTCGACACCTCGGGTTCGATGGACTTGAACATCAAGTCGGTGAAAGCCGACGAGGACTGGTTCTTCGGCAATGAGATGAACAAGTACCTGGACCCGAACCGCACCATGCAGATCTTTGCCAAGCCCAGCCGCATGGACGTCGCCAAGGAATCGCTGGCCGGCATGATCAATGGGCTGGACCCGAAGATCGACACGCGCCTGATCACCTTCGCCGGTTGCGAAAGAACACCGGACCAGGGCGTGTTCAAGCTTGGCGACCGCCCGCGGCTGATCAACGGGATTCGCGGTCTGGTTCCCAACGATGGCACACCACTGGCTGACAGCCTGGCCTACGCCGCCAGCAAGGTCGACGGGCGCAATAACGATGCAGTGATCGTGATGTTCGTCGACGGCGAGGACGGTTGCGATAAAGACGCCTGCGCGGTATCCCGTCGCATCGCCAGGGAACAACCACGCCTGCGGGTCAACGTGGTGAAAATCGGTGCCGGTGGCCCGTCACGTTGCATCGCTGAAAACACCGGTGGCCGGGTTTACAGCAGCACCAATGCGGCGGAGTTGGGCAAGCAGTTGAAACTGGCGACCAAGGAAGTGTCGAGCAATGCCAAGTGTGACTAGCCTGGGGACAGATCCTGAATTGAGGTGACCCCATCGCGAGCAAGCTCGCTCCAACAGGGTTTTGTGTCGATCACAAATCCAGTGTAGGAGCGAGCCTGCTCGCGATGGCTATATCAGAGGCGCCTCAACGAAACCGGTCAACCTCATGCCGCAAGTCCGCCGCCAGCTTCTCCAGCTCTTTGGCGGTGATCGCCAGATTGGACACCACTTCGCGCTGCTCACTGTTCGCCAGGGCAATGCTTTGCAGGTTGCTGCTCAGCAAGGTGGCGGTACTGCTCTGCTCTTGAGTCGCGGTGGTGATCGCCGCGAATTGCTGACCGGCAGAATGGCTTTGCTCATCGATCCGTGCCAGGGCACTGGCGACGTTGGCGTTGCGTGACAGGCCTTCCTGCATCAACACATTGCCCTGTTCCATGGTGCTGATGGCGTTGCCGGTTTCCTGCTGGATACTTTGAATCATTCCGGAAATTTCATCTGTCGCCTGACGGGTACGCGAAGCCAGGTTGCGAACCTCATCGGCTACCACGGCAAAACCACGCCCCTGCTCACCGGCACGAGCGGCTTCGATGGCGGCGTTGAGCGCCAGCAGGTTGGTTTGATCGGCAATCGAGGTAATCACACCGACAATGCCGCCGATTTCCTGGGAGCGCTGACCCAAGGTATTGATCACCGCCGCCGTGCTGTTCAACGCGCCAGCGATTTGCTCCAGAGACGAGGACGCTTCGCCCATCGACGTACGACCGATCTGGGTTTGTTGTGCGTTTTCCTGGGCCAGACGCTGGGTGTTGCCCATGTTGTCGGCGATGTTCAGGGACGTTGCGCTGAACTCTTCCACGGCGCCGGCCATGCTGGTGATTTCGCCCGACTGCTGTTCCATCCCTTCATAGGCGCCGCCGGACAGACCGGACAAGGCCTGGGCGCGGCTGTTGACCTCTTGCGAAGCCTTACGGATGTGCTCGACCATGGTCGACAGCGCTTGGCTCATCTGGTTGAACGCGCGGGCCAGCTGACCGATTTCGTCATTGCTCGATACGTTCAGCCGCACGCTCAAATCACCGGCGCCCAAGGCTTCGGCCTGACGCACCAGATCACCCAAAGGCGCGAGTTTGCTGCGCAGCAACCAGACCGCCGCCCCCACAGCGATCAACATCGCCAGCAGACTGCCAATCGCCAATTGAATGCCGACACTCCAGGTCACAGCACGAATTTCGGTTTTCGGCATGCTCGCCACCACCGACCAAGGCCCGCCTTCAAACGGTACGGCAATGCTGTAGAAATCTTCGGACTTGTCGCTCCAGAACTTGCCCTTGCCCGGCGTCTTCGCCAAGTCAACGATGGTCGGAGTCGCTTGATCCAGCGCTTGTACGCCCGCGATCGGCACCAGCCATTTGCTCTGTTCATCCAGCAGCGCCAGGGAACCGGTCTGGCCGATACGGAAACGCTTGAGGTTGGCAAACTGCGCGTTCTGCGCGTCGGTGTAGTCGAATCCTACGAACAGCACGGCAATCACCTTACCGCCACTGTCACGTACGGGGGTGTACTGAGTCATGTAGGAGCGGTCGAACAACAAGGCACGACCGACGTAGGCCTGCCCCGCCATCAAGCGCGCATAGGCCGGGTTCGCGTGATCGAGCAGCGTACCGATGGCCCGGCTGCCGTCCTGTTTGCTCAGGGACGTGCTGACCCGGATGAAGTCTTCGCCGCTGCGCACAAACACCGTCGCAACGCCGGCGGTCATTTGCTTGAACTCGTCCACTTCCTTGAAATTGTTGTTCAGCACTTCGCTGCCCAGGTGCAGGCCCGGCGTCTGCGCGCCCGCTACCGCCACCGGTTCATCCGGATGCGCGCTCAAACCGGCGCTGAAGCGCTTCTCGAACAGACCGCTCAGGCGCTGGGTGCTTTCACGCAACGTGCCGTGAAAGGTACTCAACTGATCGGCCAGCAACCGGGCTTCACTGGCCAGGTGCTCTTCGCGGGTGGCGAGGTTGGCGGCGTCCAGCGAACGAAGGGCGAATACGGTACTGCCGCTGATGACAATCGCCAGTATCACGGCAAGCGCAAGACCAAGCTGTGAGGCGATCCGGGCACGAGGTTGAGACATGACAGCTCCTGGCCGAGCGACCGGATCATCCTTGATCTGGCTGCACACTCAGCAAAATTCTAATAATGGGAATTGCGTCGAACCTGCACGAAGGTTCCACCTGCCTTTTCGGCGGACAATCTGAATACTTGAGTAATTAACCGGGATATGGCTCAAGGCCGCCATTGCGGCGGCTCTATCGATTCAGCCCAGGTGTTGAACGTCGGGCAATTCCATTGCTCGGGCTTCGCCTTGCAGGAAATCGCTGAGCCTGCGCAAACGTTCACCACCGGGGCGGGTTTTCGGCCAGACCAGGTAATATTTCTCACCGCTGGCAACGGCTGTCGGCCACGGCAAACTCAGACGCCCCTGAGCCACATCTTCCGCCACCATCAGCAGATCGCCCATGGACACGCCATAACCTCGGGCGGCGGCGATCATGCCCAGTTCCAGCGTGTCGAACACCTGCCCGCCCTTGAGCGACACCTGATCCACCAGCCCCATACGCTCCAGCCAGCTGCGCCAGTCGCGACGATCCGGCGTCGGGTGCAGCAATTCGGCATTGGCCAGCCGTGCGACATCCCACGGTTGATCCTGCAGAAGATTCGGCGCGCCGACTGGAATCAGCTCTTCCGAGAACAGGAAACTCGCCTCCCAGTCCGGCGGAAAATGCCCGTTGCTGAGGATGACGGCGCAGTCGAACGGTTCATGGTTGAAGTCCACCGAGTCGACATCCATCCAGGCGCTGGTCAATTGCACCTCGTTGCCCGGTTGCAGGTGCCGAAAGCGGCTGAGCCGTGCCAGCAGCCAGCGCATGGTCAGGGTCGACGGCGCTTTCATGCGCAGGATGTCATCTTCGGCACGCAAGGTATTGCAGGCCCGCTCCAGCGCGGTGAAGCCTTCGCGAATGCCGGGCAGGATCAACCGCGCCGATTCGGTGAGTTGCAGATTGCGCCCACTGCGGTGAAACAGCCGACAGGCAAAATGCTCTTCCAGCGTACGAATGTGCCGGCTGACCGCGCTTTGGGTGATCGACAGTTCTTCGGCCGCACGGGTAAACGAGCTGTGCCGTGCCGCCGCTTCGAATGCGCGCAGGGCATACAAGGGAGGAAGACGACGGGACATTCGGAAAGCTCCTATAGCGGGATTCGGTCACCCTAGCAGAAACTTTCCAGCATGAGTTTGAATCATGCAACCCATCCTTTTTATCCCTTTGTGCAAACCCCGTAGAGCGCCGAGAATCGACGCTTTCCTGTCCCTCTTTAATTATCGAGCGTGATGACCATGCAGCATCCAGCACGTACCGAACTCTGGGCCATCCTGCGGCTGGCGGGGCCGTTGATTGCCTCGCAGTTGGCGCACATGCTGATGGTCCTCACCGACACCTTGATGATGGCGCGCCTGAGTCCAGAGGCGCTGGCCGGTGGCGGCCTGGGCGCAGCGACATACTCGTTCGTGTCGATCTTCTGCATTGGCGTGATCGCCGCGGTCGGCACCCTCGTGGCCATCCGTCAGGGTGCCGGCGACATCGTCGGCGCCGCCAGGCTGACCCAGGCCGGGTTATGGCTGGCGTGGTTGATGGCGTTGGTGGCCGGGCTGCTGCTGTGGAACCTCAAACCGGTGTTGCTGCTGTTCGGCCAGACCGAAACCAACGTCCACGCGGCCGGGCAGTTCTTGCTGATCCTGCCGTTCGCCCTGCCCGGCTACCTGAGCTTCATGGCCCTGCGCGGCTTCACCAGCGCCATCGGCCGCGCAACACCGGTGATGGTCATTAGCCTCGGCGGCACCGTGGCTAACTTCCTGCTCAATTACGCATTGATTACCGGCATGTTCGGCCTGCCGAAACTGGGGTTGATGGGCATCGGGCTGGTCACCGCTATTGTCGCCAACTGCATGGCGCTGGCGCTGGCCTGGCACATCCGTCGGCATCCGGCTTACGACGCCTATCCCTTGCGTCAGGGCTTGTCGCGACCTAACCGTCAGTATCTGAAGGAACTGTGGCGCCTGGGCCTGCCGATTGGTGGCACCTACGCGGTGGAAGTCGGCCTGTTTGCGTTCGCCGCGCTGTGCATGGGCACCATGGGCAGTACGCAAATGGGCGCACATCAGATTGCCCTGCAAATCGTCTCGGTGGCGTTCATGGTTCCGGCGGGGATTTCCTATGCGATCACCATGCGCATCGGGCAGCACTACGGCGCCGGGCAACTTCTGGATGCACGGCTGGCCGGTCGGGTCGGCATCGCTTTTGGCGCGGCGGCGATGCTTGCCTTCGCCATGGTCTTCTGGTTGCTGCCGAATCAGTTGATCGGCTTGTTCCTGGACCACAACGACCCGGCGTATCGCGACGTCATCAACCTGGCTGTGAGCCTGTTGGCGGTCGCCGCGTGGTTCGAGCTGTTCGACGGCACGCAAACCATCGCCATGGGCTGCATTCGCGGGCTCAAGGATGCCAAGACCACGTTCCTGGTGGGGTTGGGCTGTTATTGGCTGATTGGCGCGCCAGCCGCCTGGTGGATGGCCTTCCATTTGAATTGGGGGCCGACAGGCGTCTGGTGGGGATTGGCGTTGGGGCTGGCGTGCGCGGCGGTGAGCCTGACACTGGCGTTTGAGTGGAAGATGAAAAAGATGATTCGTCGGGAGCCGTCGTCGCGGCGCTTCGAAACTGCCCAGACCGAGTGAAATCCCCCTGTAGGAGTGAGCCTGCTCGCGATAGCGGTGTACCAGTTAACAACTATGTTGACTGACACACCGCTATCGCGAGCAGGCTCACTCCTACAGGGATTTTGGGTTAGTTCACTACTTCCAGTGCAGACTGCTGACCGCTGCCAAAGGTCAAATACTCAACCAGCTCCGCCAGCGGCAACGGCTTGCTGATCAAATATCCCTGCACCTGATCGCAGCCAAACCCGCGCAACAGATCCAGTTGCTCCGGCGTTTCCACGCCCTCGGCGACCACTTCAAGATTGAGGTTGTGCGCCAGATTGATCATGGCGTGGACCAGTTTGCGATTCTCTTCGCGCTGTTCCATGCCGCCGACAAAGCTCTTGTCGATCTTTAGCAAGGCAATCGGCAAGCTGTTGAGGTGCACGAACGAAGAGAAACCGGTGCCGAAGTCGTCGAGGGAGAAGCGCACACCCAGACGCCCCAACGCATCCATGGTCTGTTTGACCAGATCGCTGCGGCGCATCACCGCTGTTTCAGTCAGCTCGAATTCCAGCCATTGCGCCTCGACGCCGCGTTCGGCAATCAACCGGCTCAGCGTCGACAGCAACTGGCTGTCCTGAAACTGCCGGAACGACAGGTTGATCGCCATGTGCAACGCCGGCAAACCCCGTTCGCGCAACGCTTGCATGTCGCGCAAGGCCCGGGAAATCACCCAGTAACCCAGCGGCACAATCAACCCGCTCTGCTCGGCCAGCGGCACGAATTCGCTGGGAGGCAGCAAGCCGCGCTCGCCATGACGCCAGCGCACCAAGGCTTCGAGGCCGACGATCTGACCGTCCTCAAGGTTCAGGCGTGGCTGGTAATGCAGTTCCAGTTCATCCCGACGCAACGCCCGGCGCAGCTCGCTTTCGAGATCGGCCATGCTGCGGGCATTGCGATTGATGCGTTCGTTGAAGATGTGAAAAGTGCAGCCTTGAGTGCTTTTGGCTTGTTGCATGGCGATGTGTGCGTGCCACATCAGCGGGTCGGCGCCGGCCTGAGCCCGGGCGTGGGCAATGCCGAGGCTGGAACCGATCAACAGGCTTTCGCCGTCGACCCAGTAAGGCTCGGCCAGCGCTTCGGTAATGCGCTCGGCCATCCATTCGGCGCGCTGAGGCGCGCGGCGGGTGTCGATCAGCAGGGCGAACTCATCACTGCCCAGTCGGGCCAATTGATCGCTGGCCTCAAGCTGGCTTTTCAGCCGCGCGACCACTTGCAGGATCAAACGGTCACCGGCCTGGTGGCCGAGGGCATCGTTGGCGTGCCGGAAGTTATCGAGGTCGAGGTGACCGAGAGCCAGGCCGCGGCCGTCGTTTTCCGCCAGGCGTGCCGCCAGCAAGGTCTGGAAACCCTGGCGATTGGCGATGCCGGTGAGCGGGTCTTGCTCAGCCAGACGCTGCAGGGTGTTTTCCAGCAGGCCCCGCTCGCGCACATGCCGTAGGCACCGGCGCAACATGCCGGGATCGAGGTGATCGCGCACCAGCCAGTCACTCACCCCATCGGGCGGCGACAGCGGCTCATGTTCGAGCAGCAACACCGTCGGCAGATTGCAACGGCCAGGTAGAGGTTGAAGCGCTGGAATCGTCAACAACACCGCGCTGCGGTTGTCATCGAACAGACTGCTGACCGACTCCCAGCTCGGCGCGCTGATCAGCACGGTCGAGCTCCCCATCGGAGCCAGACACTCGCGCAACAACGCTGCCCACGCTGGCTCTTCGGCCAGTAGCAGCAAACGCAAGGGTTCGACAGGCGTAGACAAGCTAGCTCCCTAGACTCTGCAAAGATGTAGGCGGCGGGCATTATGCAGCGCCGGTAACCAATGACCAACCGACACCGGTTAACAAACGCGGCTTTGTATCCGGAATTACGAACATTAGACGCAAACTCACCGCGCATCCTGCGTGAAAGTATCAAAACCGGCAAATATAGATAGCGTGCTGCGTCACAAGTCGGAGAGAGCAGCACAATTCGCTGAGCCTGTTAAAATGCCGGCCCATTTCGCAAACGACTCCCTGATTTCGTATGTCCCGACTCAATCCCCGGCAGCAAGAAGCCGTGAGCTACGTCGGCGGCCCTCTTTTGGTGCTCGCCGGCGCAGGCTCCGGCAAGACCAGCGTGATCACGCGCAAGATCGCCCACTTGATCCAGAATTGCGGCATTCGCGCCCAGTACATCGTCGCCATGACCTTTACCAACAAGGCCGCGCGCGAGATGAAGGAACGGGTCGGCACCCTGCTCAAGGGCGGCGAAGGCCGCGGCCTGACCGTCTGCACCTTCCACAATCTGGGCCTGAACATCATCCGCAAGGAACACGTGCGGCTGGGCTACAAGCCGGGTTTCTCGATCTTCGACGAGACCGATGTCAAAGCCTTGATGACCGACATCATGCAGAAGGAATACTCGGGCGACGACGGCGTCGACGAGATCAAGAACATGATCGGCTCGTGGAAAAACGACCTGATCCTGCCGCCCGAGGCCCTGGAGAACGCGCGCAACCCCAAGGAACAGACCGCCGCCATCGTCTATACCCACTATCAGCGCACGCTCAAGGCGTTCAACGCGGTGGACTTCGACGACCTGATCCTGCTGCCGGTGAAGCTGTTCCAGGAACACGCCGACATCCTCGAAAAATGGCAGAACAAAGTCCGCTACCTGCTGGTGGACGAATACCAGGACACCAACGCCAGCCAGTATTTGCTGGTGAAGTTGCTGATTGGCATACGTAACCAGTTCACCGTGGTCGGCGATGACGACCAGTCGATCTACGCCTGGCGCGGTGCGCGGCCGGAAAACCTTATGCTGCTCAAGGACGATTACCCGTCCCTGAAAGTGGTGATGCTGGAGCAAAACTACCGCTCCACCAGCCGCATCCTGCGCTGCGCCAACGTGCTGATCTCGAACAACCCGCACGAATTCGAAAAGCAGCTGTGGAGCGAGATGGGCCACGGCGACGAGATCCGCGTGATCCGTTGCCGCAACGAAGACGCCGAAGCCGAACGCGTGGCCGTGGAACTGCTGACCCTGCACCTGCGCACGGATCGGCCATACAGCGATTTTGCGATCCTGTATCGCGGTAACTACCAGGCCAAGCTGATCGAGCTGAAGCTGCAACACCACCAGATTCCATATCGCCTGTCCGGCGGCAACAGCTTTTTCGGACGTCAGGAAGTGAAAGACCTGATGGCCTACTTCCGCCTGATCGTGAACCCGGACGACGACAACGCCTTCCTGCGGGTGATCAACGTCCCACGCCGGGAGATCGGTTCGACCACGCTGGAAAAGCTTGGCAACTACGCCACCGAACGCAAAATCTCGATGTACGCCGCCACCGACGAAATCGGTCTGGGCGAGCATCTGGATACGCGCTTCACCGATCGCCTGTCGCGCTTCAAGCGCTTCATGGACAAGGTCCGCGAGCAATGCGCCGGCGAAGACCCGATCTCGGCGCTGCGCAGCATGGTCATGGACATCGACTACGAGAACTGGCTGCGCACCAACAGCTCCAGCGACAAGGCCGCCGACTACCGCATGGGTAACGTCTGGTTCTTGATCGAGGCGTTGAAGAACACCCTCGAAAAAGACGAAGAAGGCGAGATGACCGTCGAAGACGCCATCGGCAAACTCGTCCTGCGTGACATGCTGGAACGCCAGCAGGAAGAGGAAGACGGCGCCGAAGGTGTGCAGATGATGACCCTGCACGCCTCCAAAGGCCTGGAATTCCCTTACGTGTTCATCATGGGCATGGAAGAGGAAATCCTCCCGCACCGCTCCAGCATCGAAGCCGACACCATCGAAGAAGAACGCCGGCTGGCCTACGTCGGGATTACCCGAGCGCGTCAGACGCTGGCCTTCACCTTCGCCGCCAAGCGTAAGCAATACGGTGAGATCATCGACTGCGCCCCGAGCCGCTTCCTCGATGAGCTGCCGCCGGACGATCTGGCCTGGGAAGGCACCGACGACACACCCGTTGAAGTCAAAGCCGTTCGCGGCAATACCGCATTGGCGGATATACGCGCGATGTTAAAGCGCTAGAATCGACTACTTTTTAACCAGCCTTAGGCGCACAAGCCGCCCGAAGAGGAAAGCTTCATGGAAGCACTGCACAAGAAAATTCGCGAAGAAGGCATCGTGCTTTCCGACCAGGTCCTGAAAGTCGACGCCTTTCTGAACCATCAGATCGACCCGGCCCTGATGAAGCTGATCGGCGACGAATTCGCCACGCTGTTCAAGGATTCGGGCATCACCAAGATCGTCACCATCGAAGCCTCGGGCATCGCACCGGCGATCATGACCGGCCTGAACCTCGGCGTGCCGGTGATTTTTGCGCGCAAGCATCAGTCCCTGACCCTGACCGAAAACCTGCTGTCGGCGACCGTTTACTCGTTCACCAAGCAGACCGAAAGCACCGTGGCGATCTCCCCGCGCCACCTGACCAGCAGCGACCGCGTGCTGATCATCGATGACTTTCTGGCCAACGGTAAGGCGTCGCAAGCGCTGATCTCGATCATCAAACAGGCCGGCGCTACCGTCGCGGGTTTGGGTATCGTGATCGAGAAGTCGTTCCAGGGCGGCCGTGCGGAACTGGATGCGCAGGGTTATCGCGTTGAATCGTTGGCTCGCGTGCAGTCGCTGGCGGGCGGCGTCGTAACCTTCATCGAATAACGCCACACCGAATATCCCCTGTAGGAGTGAGCCTGCTCGCGATAGCGGTGTGTCAGTCAACATAGTTGTTAACTGGTACACCGCTATCGCGAGCAGGCTCACTCCTACATTTAACCGCGTCCGCTTGGACAACTCGGTCAACTGTGGGTGCGAGCTTGCTATCGATGAACGATGACGCGTTGTTTCAGTGGTTACTCGGGGAGTTCGATTTCAAGCCTTTGGCACATCCATTCTGTAACCCGCCCCCGGCGCTCCTTCATGCAACGCCGCCTGAATGTCCGCATACAAGGCGTTCGCCTCAGCAGTAGTGATTGATCGCGAACAATCACGCAGCACCACGCGTAGAAGCACATTCTCCTGGCCCGGTAGCAGCCCGAGGCGCTCAATTGCCTGCGCGGGCAAATCCGAAAACTCCCAACGCCCCTTGACCTGCATCTCCTCGATCCAGTCAGAGCAGTCTCCGGCCGCCTGCAGCATCCTTTCGGTCAATACTTCTTCGCTCAGCCCCGGCGTTACCGCCAACGAAATGTCACGAGCAATCGACGGCAGACGAGATACCGTCGTCCATGGATTCAGATCATGCATCTGCGCCTGCACCCGAACGTTCTGATCGCGCAGCAAGCGAATATCCGGGATGCCTTTGCGCAACATCGTCAGGCGATCCAGCCCCATCCCGAGTGCCAGCCCTCCATGGCGCGCCGGATCAATCTTTAAGCGCTCCAACAAAGACCTCGCAATACGGCCGCACTCCAGCACTTCAACCGGAGCACCGTCATTCAACATGTTCACTTCGATTCCGCCCTCCGTGTAGTGATGCGGACTGTCGCTGTAGACCCAAGGCATCTCTGGAACGGCGGACTTGAGGATGTCGCCGACCAGACGCAACAGATGTTCATGCGTTGCCAGTTCCAGATCACCCAGCACCCAGATATCCATTTGATGCGGTTCCGCACAATGCCAACGATCCCGACTGTCACGGCGGAAAGTAATACCTGGTGCGGCCAGCAAGATCGTTTGGCCCGGTTGCCGCACCTGAGCCGCACGCTGAAGCGCTGCCGGAATCTGACTGGTGGTTTGTGTTCGCAACAGTGAGCACTCATCGACCCAGCGGGTGTGTTCACTCCCGAGCGTGACCTCTGCCGGGTCATAACCGAGCAAACCGTAATTTTCTTCAGCGGACACAATCCGCGGCCCCGTCTGTAACTGTGCTTTAGGCCAGCCTTTTTCAGCGAGTCCTTGGAGGACTTCATTTAGCAGCAGCCGAACGGCGTGATCGGGATCGTTTGATTCGGTTAGATCAACCAATAATAGGGCCTGATGGACAGACGTGTCTGACAGGTATTTCTTTGATGCGTGCACTATATGATCCTCAATCTACAATTGAATATTGAGCCAAAAAACCAAGCCCATAAATAAACCTAACGACACAAGATCATCTACAACAACCCAAAAAATGAAAATATCAAATTTTCAGAACAGGACTACAGATACGCCTTACACAAATAATTGCTGCCGACGAATATTATATCCACACTCTTTGGTCATGAAGAGTTATCTATTATTGCGGACTCAGAGGACTTCCTCAGAGAATGTGCTCTCCTAGGATTCAATACAGCCAATATTTTTGAACTGGAGAAACTACCAAAAAACAGTATTATTTTTTCTTTTAGCAATGACGCCGTAAAAATGACGTTTGACCTAGCAAAAAACACAAAAAGCAAGAAAAGCGTTTTCTGCGTAACTCAAGTGTTCGAGCCCACCGTCGATGCTGCGCTCTATAGCCTGAAGCTCTTGCTGAGTAGCAATTTTGAACATGCCTTATGCACACAACGATCCGTGTTAAACATGCTCAACTCACATGATTCATTTTTCCTTTCTGGTAACGACGCCGACGCGCAGGTTTCTATTTTTCCGCATGCCCAGGCTTACGCATTGCTTGCAGAGGACGTGTCTTACGACTTTGTTCAGTCAGTAGCAGAGTTTTTTGAAGTTCACTACGCACACATGCATCCAGAAGACCCCTGCCCGTTTTCTTTTACTGGAACATTGAAAATCGAGGGAATATTGACTGTACTTAGAAAACCTAATCCGATATTGCCAGAGGGCTTGAAAGCCTCACTTAAATGGCTGAGCGATCGAATATCTGAGGAGGGTGCGCTCTTATCAATTAAAGACAACACCATCACTTCACTAACAATAAAAAACGAGGAGCACGTAAAACTTCTGGATCTTGCGGCCGGCCCTCGTGGACTTAAGCTAACGGAATTCGCCATCGGGGTAAACGAGGCTATTGCGTCGAATATTGATTACAAGATTAACTCACAAATGAATGAAGGTATCAGTGGAGTTCATTTAGCTATAGGTGATGGATCTTCCGGTTATCACATAGACTTCCTTAGTCCATCCGTGAGCGTAAGCCCAACACACTAATTAATTGAGTAACAATCCCGTAAGAGTTCATATCACCTGTTCTATATCTCCTGCCGCAACAACGCCTGGCATACTCCCCCTATGGCGCGTCGTCGAATACATAGCTATCGCGCGCGCCCCCTGAAATGGATCCCTGTTTGGCGGCTACTGCGCGGTGGCTTTCAGACCAGTGAGCAATAGCCGCTGAAACAAATCCTCTTTCAGCCCTTCCGGGTTGGTCAGCTGCATCCGCTCCAGATGCTCGGGAAACGATGAAGGCTCTGGCGCATCCAGCGCTGCCTTGCCCAGTTCCAGAATCTCCGTGAGCTTGAACTTGCTCTTCAACCAGTTTAGCGCCCGCAATAGGTCCTTCTCCTCAGCGGTGAAGTCACAACCCAACGGATACTCCGGAAACAACTGCGGATGCCGCGCCTGGATGGCCTGCAAGCGCTGCGGACTGTTGTCGGCAAACCGTGGATCAATACGGAAACTTTTCGGTAACTTGCCGACGGCCTGAGCCTGTTCGATCAACCCCGGCTGGAAACGTGAGTCGCTGATGTTCAGCAACGCCTCGATCACCGCCGCATCGGTCTTGCCCCGTAGATCGGCGATGCCGTACTCGGTGACCACGATGTCTCGCAGGTGACGCGGGATCGTGCAATGGCCGTACTCCCAGACGATGTTCGAACTGACCTCACCGCCCGACTCGCGCCAGCTGCGCAGGAGCAGCACCGAACGCGCCCCTTCCAGCGCATGGCCCTGCGCAACGAAGTTGTATTGCCCGCCGACACCGCTGAGCACCCGCCCGTCTTCGAGCTGATCGGCCACGCCGGCACCCAGCAAGGTCATGGTGAATACGGTGTTGATGAAGCGCGCATCGAGGCGCTGCAAGCGTTTGAGTTCTTCCTGACCGTAGAGCTCGTTGATGTAGCTGATGCGGGTCATGTTGAACTCGAGCCGCTTGCTGTGCGGCAGCTCGCGCAATCGCTCATAGAAACTGCGTGGCCCAAGGAAGAAACCGCCATGCACCGAGATGCCGTCAGTTTGCGCGGCTTCGTCCAGCGTGCCGGCATTCGCCTGTTGCTGGGTCGGCACATCGGGGTAGACCTTGCGCCGCACGATCCCGGCGTCGGCCAGCACCAGCAAGCCGTTGACGAACATTTCGCTGCAACCGTAAAGGCCCTTGGCGAAGGGTTCGACGCCGCCTTCGCGGTCGATGAGTTGCGCCCACTGGCTGAGATTGACGTCCGCCAGCAGTGCCTTGTAACCGTCATTGTCGGCCTGACGCGCCAGCAGCGCAGCGGTCAGGGCATCGCCCACGGCGCCAATGCCGATCTGCAAAGTGCCGCCATCGCGCACCAGCGTGCTGGCGTGCAGCCCGATGAAGTGATCCTGGGTACGCACCGGCATGTTCGGCGTGGAGAACAGCGTGGTGCTGTCCTTCTCGTCGATCAGCAAGTCGAACGTGTCGATACCGATTTCGGCATCGCCGGGCATGTACGGCAAATCATTGTGCACCTGGCCCACCAGCAGGATCGTCTCCCCCGCCGCCCGACGCTTGGCGATCATGGGGAAAAGGTCGAGGGTGATGTCCGGGTTGCAGCTCAGGCTCAGGCGGTCGGGATGTTCGCTGTGGCTGGCCACCAATTGCGCCACCAGGTTCAACCCGCCGGCGTTGATGTCCCGCGCCGCGTGGCTGTAATTGCTGCTGACGTAATCCTGCTGGGCCTGTGCGCTGTGGAGCAGGCTGCCGGGCTGCATGAAGAATTGCTGAACATGGATGTTGGGCGGCAGGCTGTCGCGATGCAGGTCGGCCAGGAAATCCAGTTCCGGATAGTCGCCGAAAACCCGCTCGATGAAGGGCTCCAGAAAACGCTTTTGCAAACCGTCGCCCAAGGAAGGACGGCCCAGGCACAGGGCGGTGTAAATCGTCAGCTGCCGTTCGGGCAACTGCGCGATGCGTTGAAACAGCGCGTTGACGAAATGGTTGGGTTTGCCCAGACCGAGAGGCAGGCCCATGTGGATATGCGCCGGCAACCGTGCCAAGACATCATCGACCGCTTGCTCGATAGAACACAGCTGCACCATCTGATCCTCCCTTACATTCCGTGAATTGGGGTTGGACCGAGCTTGCCGGGTCTTTGCTGCAATGAATAGCCTCGGGTGTAAATCGCAGGCACAAAAAAGCCGCTCGAAAGCGGCTTTTTGATGAAAATGAAGGCTTATTTCAGGCCGGACATCTTCTGGATGGCGCCTTTGAGCTCGGCGTCTGCGCAATCGGCGCAGGTCCCTTTTGGCGGCATCGAGTTGATGCCGGAGATCGCCTTGGCGAGCAAACCGTCAACACCGCCTTCCTTCTTGGCGCGCTCGCCCCAAGCGGCAGCATCACCGATTTTCGGCGCGCCCAACAGGCCGGTGCCGTGGCAAGCGTTGCAGTGTTTGGCAATCACTTCGTCAGGCGTTTTGGCACCACCGCCGCCAGCAGAAGCGGCAACTTCCATCCCCTTGCATTCTTTACCCGTCACACAAACCTGGCCGACGGGCTCAAGGCGTTTAGCAATTTCGTCGTTGGTCGCAGCTTGAGCGCTGACTGCCCAAAGGGCCAATACGGTTGCTGGTACGGCCAGCATTTTCATAATTAGATTCACGCGTTCACCCTCAATGGTGGCTAGTCACGCCCACGGCCACGGTTCGCAGGCGGGCGCAAGTATAACGGTAAGCCCGCCACACTGAAACAACCCTAAAGTCGGAGGGGTCTTATGCGTGGCGGAAAAACAACTCGGGCACCTCCGCAATACTGGCGGGACGCCTCTTTTCTTAGAAATTCGCTGGAGTCGCTGCGCTGATTAGTCGCGCTGGCGCATCGAACGGATTACGGAAACGGTGCGGTTTAGTACTTTCAAAGTAGTAGCTGTCGCCGGCTTCGAGCACAAAAGTTTCAAGCCCTACCACCAGTTCAAGTCGACCTTCGAGCAAAATCCCGGTTTCCTCGCCCTCATGGGTGAGCATCTCGTCACCGGTGTCGGCGCCTGGCGGGTAGATTTCGTTGAGGAACGCGATGGCCCGGCTCGGATGAGCCCTGCCGACCAGCTTCATGGTCACTGCACCATCGGAAATATCGATCAGCTCGTTGGCTTTGTAGACGATCTGAGTCGGTTTTTCCTGCAGGATCTCTTCGGAAAAGAACTCGACCATCGACATGGGAATCCCGCCCAGTACCTTCCTCAGCGAACTGATCGAGGGGCTGACGCTGTTCTTCTCGATCATCGAAATGGTGCTGTTGGTGACGCCCGCGCGCTTGGCGAGTTCACGCTGGGAAAGTCCTTTGAGCTTACGGATGGATTGCAGTCGTTCACCGACGTCCAATGCTGGAGCCTCCAGGGATTCAGGTTGTAGGAATATTGAGCGTTATCATGGCGACAGCGTTCAGTATTTACAACACTTGGACCTGAATCCTGTTCGGTGAAGCGACTTTCGGTCGGGACGCTTTGACCTAAGCCCCGGAATAGAGCATTGGCACCCGGCGCAGGTTGCAGAAGATCTGGTAAGGAATCGTGCCCGCAGCCTCGGCCACGTCACTGGCGAGAATGTTTTTGCCCCACAACTCGACGGTCGAACCGAGGCCGGCTTGCGGCACATCGGTCAGGTCGATGCAGAGCATGTCCATCGACACCCGGCCAATCAACTGGCTGCGCTGCCCGGCAACCATCACGGGCGTACCGGTCGGTGCCTGACGTGGGTAGCCATCGGCGTAACCCATCGCCACCACGCCCACACGCATCGTTTTCTGGGTGATAAATGTAGCGCCGTAACCGATCGGCTCGCCGGCCGGCAGTTCTCGCACGCAAATCACTTTCGATTCGAGGGTCATCACCGGTTGCAGTCGGGACGCCACGGCGTTGGCTTCTTCAAACGGAGTCGCGCCGTAGAGCATGATGCCCGGGCGAACCCAATCACTTGGAATCTGCGGCCAACCGAGCACTGCCGGCGAGTTACGCAGGCTGACCTCGGCCGACAAACCCTGACGCGCCGCTTCGAACACGACAACCTGGTCGACACTGGCCTGACTGTGCAGCTCATCGGCCCGGGCGAAGTGGCTCATCAGAACAATCTTCGCCACCTTGCCGCTGGCCAGCAGCCGTTGATAGGCCGCCTGATAATCATTTGGATGCAAGCCCACCCGATGCATGCCCGAATCGAGCTTGAGCCAGACCGTGATCGGCTTGCTCAGTGCAGCGTTCTCGATGGCTTCGAGCTGCCACAGCGAATGCACCACGCACCAGAAGTCATGCTCGACGATCAGCGACAACTCATCAGCTTCGAAAAAACCTTCCAGCAACAACACCGGCGCACGAATGCCCGCGGCTCGCAGCTCCAACGCTTCTTCGATACAGGCTACGGCGAAACCATCTGCTTCGGCTTCCAGCGCCTGGGCGCAACGCACCGCGCCATGACCGTAGGCATCGGCCTTGATCACCGCGAGGGCCTTGGCCCCCGTGACTTCACGGGCAATTTGGTAGTTGTGACGCAGGGCTTGAAGGTCGATCAGGGCACGGGCTGGACGCATGGCGGCAGACTTCTAGGCGGTCATGGGAATAAAAACCGGCGCTGGCTGACGGCGTGGACCGCCCGTAGCACCGGGAGAGGGATCTTTCTGACGGGTTTATGGCAGAGCGGCGACAACCGACAGCTCGACCAGGATTTCCGGTTCGCACAGCTTCGATTCAACGGTGGCACGGGCCGGTGCGACGCCTTTTGGCAGCCACTTGTCCCAGACCGCGTTCATGCCTTCAAAGTGTGCATCAATGTCTTTCAAGTAAATCGTCACCGACAGCAGGCGATTCTTGTCGGTCCCGGCCAGATCCAGCAAACGCTCGATGTTGGCAAGCGTTTCACGGGTCTGCTGTTCAATCCCGGCGTTCATATCGTCGCCGACCTGCCCTGCCAGATACACGGTACCGCTGTGGACTACGATCTGGCTCATGCGCTCATTGGTGAGCTGGCGCTGGATTGACATGTTTTGCAGACTCCTGAAGTTTTTTTCCATAACGGGAAATATCGAGGCCTTCGGCGCTGATTTGCGGCGTTTTCTTCGCCATCAGATCGGCCAGCAAGCGACCGGAACCGCACGCCATGGTCCAACCCAGCGTGCCGTGACCCGTGTTCAAAAACAGATTGCTGAACGGCGTAGCACCCACGATCGGCGTGCCGTCCGGCGTAGTCGGACGCAGACCGGTCCAGAAACTCGCCTGGGCCAGATCGCCGCCCTGAGGATAGAGGTCGTTGACGATCATCTCCAGGGTTTCGCGCCGACGCGGGTTCAGCGACAGGTCAAAACCGGCGATTTCCGCCATGCCGCCGACGCGGATGCGATTGTCGAAACGGGTGATCGCGACCTTGTAGGTCTCATCGAGGATAGTCGATGTCGGGGCCATTGCCGGGTTGGTGATCGGCACGGTCAGGGAGTAACCCTTGAGCGGATACACCGGGGCCTTGATGCCCAGCGGCTTGAGCAGTTGCGGCGAGTAGCTGCCCAGGGCCAACACGTAGCGATCAGCGGTTTCCAGCTTGCCGTCGATCCAGACACCATTGATGCGATCACCGGCGTAGTCGAGGCGTTGAATGTCCTGGTCGAAGCGGAATTCCACACCCAGTTTGGTAGCCATTTCGACCAGGCGGGTGGTGAACATCTGGCAATCGCCGGTCTGGTCGTTCGGCAGGCGCAAGGCACCGGCGAGGATGTCGGTGACGCTGGCCAGGGCCGGCTCAACGCGGGCAATGCCGGCGCGGTCGAGCAGTTCGAACGGCACGCCGGACTCTTTCAGCACGGCGATGTCTTTCCAGGCGCCGTCAAGTTGAGCCTGGGTGCGGAACAATTGGGTAGTACCGAGGCTGCGGCCTTCGTAGGCAATGCCGGTTTCGGCGCGCAATTCGTCGAGGCAGTCACGGCTGTACTCGGACAGGCGGACCATGCGTTCCTTGTTCACCGCATAACGGCTGGCGGTGCAGTTGCGCAGCATCTGCGCCATCCACAGGTATTGGTCGATGTCGGCGGTGGCCTTGATCGCCAGCGGTGCGTGGCGCTGCAACAGCCACTTGATGGCCTTGAGCGGCACGCCCGGCGCGGCCCAC
Organism: Pseudomonas sp. BT76 TE3572; assembly: GCF_050435365.1. Lineage (NCBI taxonomy): Bacteria > Pseudomonadati > Pseudomonadota > Gammaproteobacteria > Pseudomonadales > Pseudomonadaceae > Pseudomonas > Pseudomonas sp. BT76 TE3572. Next base: position 4,716,617 of record NZ_JBNDKE010000001.1, on the reverse strand, counting down.
GGCGAGGCATAACCCGGCGAAACCTGCCCGGCGTTGGCGAAACTGGTCTCCATGGCAGCGGCCGGCTGACGGTCCACCACCACCACTTCAAACCCGGCACGCGCCAGATAGTAAGCACTGGTGGTACCGATGACGCCGCTACCCAAGACCATAACGCGCATTTTCATATCCTCATCGCGGCTCGCCGCTGACGTTCGTAGTTGTAAAGCAATGATGTGCGCAGTTTAAAAAAGATTAGGCAGTGCTTTTCACTATATAACTGCCTATATTTGGCGAGAATTCTCGGCAAAAACGCTTTTCACGGAGGCGCATCCCCTATGCGTACCAACACTCAGACCAAACGTGAGCTGGACAAGATCGACCGCAACATCCTGCGGATCCTGCAAGCGGACGGACGTATCTCCTTCACCGAACTGGGGGAAAAGGTCGGGCTCTCGACCACGCCGTGTACCGAGCGCGTCCGGCGGCTGGAGCGCGAAGGGATCATCATGGGCTACAACGCCCGGCTCAATCCGCAGCACCTCAAGGGCAGTCTTCTGGTGTTCGTCGAGATCAGCCTCGACTACAAATCCGGCGATACTTTCGAAGAGTTCCGACGCGCGGTCCTGAAGCTGCCCCACGTGCTGGAGTGCCATTTGGTGTCAGGTGATTTCGATTATCTGGTGAAGGCACGGATTTCCGAGATGGCCTCGTACCGCAAGTTGCTGGGCGACATCCTGCTGAAATTGCCGCATGTACGCGAATCCAAGAGCTACATCGTGATGGAAGAAGTGAAAGAGAGCTTGAGTTTGCCGATTCCGGATTGAAGATTTGTGGTGACTGCACTGGCCCCATCGCGGGCAAGCCCGCTCCCACAAGGACAGCGCCGTACCTGTGGGAGCGGGCTTGCCCGCGATGGGGTCGACTCGGAACAACTGAACCAGCGCCGCAGCTTAAACCAACACCTGGCGGGTCGAAGCCATGTACTCATGAATCTGCTTTTCAACCCGCGGATGAATCAGCTCCACCGGCCCCCGCCCATTCGGGCACGGCAAGGTCTTGGTGGTACCAAACAACCGGCAAATCAGCGGCCGTTCGTCATACACGGTGCAGCCGTTGGGTCCGAGGTGAACGCAATTGAGCTCATCCATCGCCGCGTCCTGCTCGGCGCGGGTCTTGCGCGGCAGGCGGGACATTTCTTCCGGTGAGGTGGTTACCGGCCCACAGCAGTCATGGCAGCCGGGCACGCACTCGAACGAGGGGATCTGCTGCCGTAACGTGCGAATTTTCTGACTGTTGCAGCTCATCGAAGCGGTAACCAAAAGCGGAATAGAGCGGGATTCTGACGTAAAAGCCCTGATCCAGACAGCACCAACCGACCAATGTTGCCGGTGTCCGAAGGTCCGGCTTATGCTCCGTCAAATTTTCTAAACATACGAATCAGGATCACGCGCATGAATGCCGGTGCTCAGCAACCTGCCCCGAACCACCAGCACACTGCCTCTTATTACGCCGCCAGCAGCCTGCCGCAGCCCGATCATCCGGTGCTCACAGGCGACCTGGTGGCGGACGTGTGCGTGGTCGGTGGCGGGTTCTCCGGGTTGAACACGGCGCTCGAACTGGCCGAGCGCGGCTTCAGCGTGGTCCTGCTCGAAGCGCACAAGATCGGCTGGGGCGCGAGCGGGCGCAATGGCGGGCAGTTGATTCGGGGCGTCGGCCATGGCCTTGATCAGTTCGCCAACGTAATCGGTGCGGACGGCGTGCGTCAGATGAAACTCATGGGGCTGGAAGCGGTGGAAGTCGTCCGACAGCGCGTCGAGCGTTTTCAGATCCCTTGCGACCTGACCTGGGGTTATTGCGACCTCGCTAACAAGCCTCGCGACCTTGAAGGTTTTGCCGAAGACGCCGAAGAGCTGCGCAGCCTCGGCTACCGTTACGAAACCCGGCTGCTGCAAGCCAGTGAAATGCATTCCGTTGTGGGTTCCGACCGCTACGTCGGCGGTTTGATCGATATGGGCTCTGGGCATCTGCACCCGCTGAACCTGGCACTGGGCGAAGCGGCTGCGGCCCAGCAGCTCGGGGTGAAGCTGTTCGAACAATCGGCAGTCACCCGCATCGATTATGGCCCCGAGGTCAAGGTTCACACCGCCCAGGGCTCGGTTCGCGCCAAGACGCTGGTGTTGGGCTGCAACGCCTACCTCAATGAACTCAATCCCGAACTCGGCGGCAAGGTGCTGCCCGCCGGCAGCTACATCATCGCCACCGAACCCTTGAGTGAAGCGCTGGCACACTCGCTACTGCCGCAGAACATGGCGGTCTGCGATCAACGGGTGGCGCTGGATTACTATCGGCTCTCGGCAGACCGACGCTTGCTGTTTGGCGGTGCCTGTCACTATTCAGGTCGCGACCCGAAGGACATCGCCGCGTACATGCGGCCGAAGATGCTGGAGGTTTTCCCGCAACTGGCCGGCGTGAAGATCGACTTCCAATGGGGCGGGATGATCGGCATCGGCGCCAACCGTCTGCCGCAGATCGGCCGGCTCAAGGATCAGCCGAATGTGTATTACGCCCAGGCTTATTCCGGTCATGGCGTGAATGCCACGCACCTGGCGGGGAAGTTGTTGGCTGAAGCTATCAGTGGTCAGCAGAGCGGAGGGTTCGACCTGTTTGCCAAGGTGCCGCACATGACCTTTCCGGGTGGTAAGCATTTGCGCTCGCCGTTGTTGGCGTTGGGGATGTTGTGGCATCGGCTTAAAGAGTTGGTCTGAGCCTGATTAAGCGACATGCCCGCCCTTGTAGCAGCTGACGAGCACCGCGAGGCAGCGTTCGGCGGCGAAGCCGTCGCAAATCCTGCAACCGCGCTCTTTCAGGCAAACCGCGGTGTCTGATTTACGACTGCTGCGCAGTCGGACGCAGCCTTCGGCAGCTGCTACAAGGGATCGCATTTCATCTCACAGACGCCAGAAAGGCTTGAGCCCCTCCTCCCGCGCCTGCTCCCGACTCAACCCGATGTCCTTAAGCTGCTCAGTCGTGAGCTCCAGCAATGCCTTGCGCGTGTGCAGACGATGCCAGAACAGACCCCAGCGACCCAGGCCGGACGGCGCATTGCGCATGACCGCCTCGCGTGCACCGTTGATTTGCCCTGCCGCCAGTTCCTGACTGTGTAACGTCAGCCGCACATCGCTCAAGCCGTTCATTTTGATTGCTCCTGTTTACTTGGGTAGCCAGAGCTTTCATGATGCGTCGACGGCAAAAAGCATTACAGATTCAACGAGACTGTATTAACTCCATACAGATTTTGCATTTCAGCGTCTGAATCCTATATTTTCGACCCATCTGTACTGGTTAACCGAACCACCCACACAGAGACTGCGCCATGACCCTTTACGTCAACCTCGCCGAACTACTTGGCACGCGGATCGAACAGGGCTTCTATCGCCCCGGTGACCGGCTGCCGTCGGTGCGGGCGTTGAGTGTTGAACACGGCGTCAGCCTGAGCACCGTGCAGCAGGCCTATCGCGTGTTGGAAGACAGCGGGTTGGCGACACCGAAACCCAAATCCGGCTACTTCGTTCCGGTGGGTCGCGAACTGCCGGAGCTGCCGGCCATTGGGCGCCCGGCCCAGCGTCCGGTGGATATTTCCCAGTGGGATCAGGTGCTGGAGTTGATTCGCGCCGTGCCACGCAAGGACGTCGTGCAACTGGGCCGCGGCATGCCGGACATCACCACGCCGACCATGAAACCGCTGCTGCGCAACCTGGCGCGGATCAGCCGTCGGCAGGACATGCCCGGCCTGTATTACGACAACATCTACGGCACCCTCGAACTGCGCGAACAGATCGCCCGTCTGTTGCTGGATTCCGGTTGCCAATTGACGGCCCACGACCTGGTGATCACTACCGGTTGCCACGAAGCGCTGTCCACCAGCATTCGCGCCATTTGCGAGCCGGGGGATATTGTGGCCGTTGACTCGCCGAGTTTTCACGGCGCCATGCAAACCCTCAAGGGCCTGGGCATGAAAGCCCTGGAAATCCCTACCGACCCGCTCACCGGGATCAGCCTCGATGCCCTCGAACTGGCCTTGGAACAATGGCCGATCAAAGCCATACAGTTGACGCCCAACTGCAACAACCCGCTGGGCTACATCATGCCGGAGTCGCGCAAACGCGCGTTGTTGACACTCGCACAGCGTTTCGACGTCGCGATCATCGAAGACGATGTGTATGGCGAACTGGCTTATACCTACCCGCGACCGCGCACGATCAAATCCTTCGACGAAGACGGCCGGGTCCTGCTCTGCAGCTCGTTTTCCAAAACCTTGGCCCCGGGACTGCGCATTGGTTGGGTGGCGCCGGGGCGTTATCTGGAGCGGGTGCTGCACATGAAATACATCAGCACCGGTTCCACGGCGCCGCAGCCGCAGATTGCCATCGCCGAATTCCTCAAAGCGGGGCACTTCGAGCCGCATTTGCGACGGATGCGGACGCAGTACCAGCGCAATCGCGACTTGATGATCGATTGGGTCACGCGTTACTTCCCGGCCGGCACCCGCGCCAGTCGCCCACAAGGCAGCTTCATGTTGTGGGTTGAACTACCGGAAGGCTTCGACACGCTGAAACTGAATCGTGCGCTGCATGATCAAGGCGTACAGATTGCCGTCGGCAGTATCTTTTCCGCCTCCGGCAAATACCGCAATTGCCTGCGGATGAACTACGCTGCCAAGCCAACACCGCAGATCGAAGACGCGGTGCGCAAGGTCGGTGCCGCAGCGATCAGACTCCTGGCAGAGATTGATCACTGACAGGCGATGCCTTGGCGCGATTACTCCAGCTCAATGCGGATTCGGTTTTCGAGGGTTTTAATATCACGCACCCGGGTCGCCTCCTCATTGATCCGGGCGTCGAGTTCCAATTCCAGATCCCAACGCGTGCCCAGCGCAGCGGCCCCGTTATGCCACGGCATGATCCGCTCACCCGGACGCAACAGACCCGAATCAACGGGGCTCTCCTCGCCTTCTCGCCGCCACGCCATTGCAGCACCATCCAGCCGGGCGGACAGTACGCTGACCTTCAACACTCCATCGCCAAACGGGTAGTGCTGCGTATCCACCCTTGCGCCGTCCAGCCAGATTCTCATCGACGTTGGCGCATCACATTGCACCTGCAACCGGGTGTGCCGCTTGCCCAGGTTCAATAGCTCCCCGGCTGGCGAACGTCCGAGTAACTCCCCGCGAGTGGCCGAACCAAAATCGATCAAGGACGGCGCAAGGGTTAACGTGCAGCGCTCCACAGCCATCGCAGGAATAGCGCAAACAGGCAGAAAAACACTGAACAGCAAGCGAGCGAATATTGCTCGCAGCGTGCGAGGAGTAAACGAAATACCAGGTGGATTTTTCATCGGTAGACCTTGATCAAAATGAACACTTCAAGCCTCCTCGCAGACGCTTTCGGCGGTCTCGAACAACGCCGAAGACTCAGATTTTTGAGCGAGGCTGACATTGAGCCTGCACGATGCCCCGTCGGGCAGCGTCAACCGCAGCTGCATCTCGGGACGGGCGTCGATAAGAAAGATTTTCCCTGCGTCGACGACCGTCGTCAGGTAGCGCTGATCGTCGTCATAAACGCCCACGCCTTGAGTCACCGGCTGACCATCCGCCCGGCGCGCCATTAACAGCACGCGGCGGGCGCTGATGACTGAAAAGTCGAACGCCTGAACCGAGCCACGCCCGGCCTCGACTTCCTGATAGCCATTGAGCACATCGACGCTGCGCGGCAGGCTGGCGGTATCGATCTCGATCCGGCCTGTGCGATAGGCCGGCAGACTGGCCGCGACCGCACGGCCGGCACTGTCAGTCCATACCGGCCCCTGCGGCGTGTGCAGTTTGATGCCGGCATCGTCACCGATCTTCACCAGCCCGAACGTGTCGCGCAACGGATAGGGCGACGGTGTGATGCCATTGGAGTGAATGGCCAAACCACCGCGCATGGCCGCGTCATAACCCGTCGCTCCAGCGCCGCTATGGGAATAGCCGAGGTCGACGCTGGTATAGCGCGGTAACAGACTGAGGCGTCCATTCATATCCGATTGTCCTTCTGCCGCTCGATCGACACCGAGGGTGTAGCCCAGCGTGTCATCGACCTGCTCGCTCAATTGCGCCCCCGTGCGCAGCCCATTTACCCGGTCGTGGCGGGCGTAATTGCTGAGGCTACGTCGCGGGCCCAAGGTAAAACTCAGTGAGGCGAACGCCGCGGTTCCGGGACTGTGTTGCACCGAGGCACCTAAACTTTCTTCCAGCCTCAGCGAAAAGTGAGTGTCCTTGAAGACGCTGGACGACCAGGAAAGTCCCAAGCGAGATTGCGCTCGCCCGTTGACCGTGGCGTTGCGCGAGACCATGGCACCCAACGTCCCCAGCTTATCCAGCGAACCGTTCACCGACGCGCTCAACTGCTGGCTGGCACGTGATTCGGGGGCTTTGCGTTTTTCGTTCCAGGCCGTATCGGTCAGCGTCCGGAAGCCCTCGGTCTGCTGCGAAGCAGTAAGGCCTGCGGACAAGCGGCGGTTGATGGTTGTGCTAATTGAGGCTTGAAGTTGTGAGCCACGCAATTGCACCGCAGGAGTGCTGGAGAAGACATGTTGAGCGCTGATCGTGGTGCGATCAGTCAGCGCCTGCTGGAGGCCCCAGCCGACTGCCTGATACTGACCGGTCCCCATCAGAGCAGCACTCAAATGTGTGCTTGCCCCCCACTGCCAGCTGCGGGTCGTGGCCGCAAACATGGGTGTTTCACGATCATCGCTACCGAACCGGCGAACCTGACCTGCCGCCAAGGTGTAGCCGGTAGGTCCTGCGTTGCTGCCACGGCGCAAGGTTGCCGACGGCACCGTAAATTGATGCTGTGAACCACCGTCCTCGTGCACCGTCACGTCCAGATCGAGGTTGAGACTCAGCAGCGGTAAACCACTTAAGGTAAAAGGACCACTCGGCACCAGGGTCGCGTAAATCACCACACCACTTTGTCGCACCTCGACGCGAGCAGGCGAGTACGCCACCCCTTCGACAACTGTGTTGCTGCCAATCCCCTCGTTGGTCAGGGTGCTGAGTGCGGTTTCCGGCAGTAACTGAACCCCGGTAAACGCGCCACCCGCCAGTAGCGGTACGGCCAAGGTGAGTTGCCCGAACTGTATCCGGGTCTGTTGTTTTTCCCACGTGTGTTCGGCATACGCATACAGATGTTCGGCGCGCCTGACACCCTCGAACGCGCTATAGGATTGTCGGCTGCGTACAAGCCAGTCCCTGCTATTCAGACCGACTTCGGTGTTGAAGTTGCGGTACTGACTGGACTGGCCATTGAATTGCCGGCTGACCAGCAATGCGTCGTAATTCAACAGTCCGGCACTTCCGCCATTGGAGAAGCTGCGTTGCATCGGTACCGGCGATAGCAAGGCATGGGTTGGAACCCGCAAGGCCACTTCTTCTTTACCCGGAAGGAGGCGCACCACAGCCTCGGGAAAGGCTTGGTTGAAGGGCAGGCAGGCGCCAATGTCCTGAGCGTCCAGTGCGCGCTCGGGTGCGTGAATGTCTGCACTGGCCAGCAGCGAGGAGTCCACGCACAGCTCACCGTGTTCATTGAACGTTGCGTGGATGCGCCCCTTCGTCACGCCGTTAACCTCGAGGGTCACCCGCCGTGGGCCTTGCTCGAACCGGGGTGCAAGGCGAAAGTACTGCGCGAGTTGTGGATCGATCCCGCGCGCCTTGAGAACCTGGGCATCAAAGACAACGCCCTCATCCGCCACAACTTTGCCGAGCGCAGCTGCCATGAGAGTGATGCCAACCACCCCTCTTATCCCTGCGGCTATCCCTGCGCAGGTGCCACGCATTACCTGACGACCAAAGGCGCATCGTAGCTGCCCACTGCGAATCCGTAAGTGCTCGCCGGCGACAAGCGCACAGTCGCACCCACCACTACAACGCCCGTAAGCACCAACTCTTCGCCGGGCAGCACGTAAGTACGCGGTAAATCCAGCGGTATGCCGAGGGGCATGATGCTGACCGACTTCGCCAGCCGGACTACATACGGACTGGCGTTTTTGACCTGAACCTTGCCGCCCTGTAACGACCAGGTCAGACGCTTCCAGGGCTCACGTTCGACCGGTAGATGGGCCGGTCGCAGGATCACTGGAATATTCTGGCGCACACCCAGTTTCACTTGAGCCTGCCCTCCCGTTTCGGCAGGCAGAATGCCCTCGAAGATGACGCGCTTCAGGCGTTCGGTTTCGAGGGGCTTGGCACTTTGTAGAATAAACCTGAGCTGCTGGGTTGCACCCGCCTCGACACGCGCCACGGGCTGGGTGACGACCAGCAGATGCTCACTGTCCTGGGGAATATCCTCAATCACGGTGTACAACAACGCAGGCTGGTCATCAGTGTTGCGAACGTTGATTGTTGCTTCGCCGATAGCCTCATCCACCAGCAGCACCGGAACCTCCGGCACCATGCCAACGGCGAACGCGCTCGTACTGGAAACGGCCATACCGATAGCGATGAACGCGCCCAGCGCGACCTGCTTTTTTAATGAAAACATAATGATTTCCAGGCGTGCCAACGCAGCACCGCGAGGCAGCACGTGCGCTGAAGCGCAGCTTTTATCAAAGAGACCTGACGGTAGGCAGACGTGACCCGGGACGACTGCGCGAGCAGTCGCCTTCGTGTCGCCAGATAGATGTCCGGCATGCCCGGGAGCTTGGCCGTAGCCGTCCCGGGGACCTGAGTTACAGGTAGTAAACGTCGAAGGTCACAAACCCATCGACCTTGTACTCATCAGTGGTGACCGGAAGATCCCTGGCCGGGCGAATTGCCGCTGCCACTTTCATGGGAAAGGCGTGGAACGTGGCGGCAATCGGCCCTTTGACCTCGTCTTCGCCCCAGGAATAGCTGGTTGGTGCATTCGACACCATCAGGCTGCGCGGGGTACGCCAGTTAAGATTATCGGGGGTGCGAACCAGAAACTTCTGTACCTGCTGATCTGCACTTGGGGTACCAACTCGCAAGCCGAAACCGCCAATCGCAACGCCGTTTACGGTCCCTAGACCGTAATACAAATTTTCACCGGTAAAACCGGTAGGGCTAAAAACCAAACCTGGCGCCTTGGTATCGCCACGACCATCCGTCACGGCGAACTCCACGGCAGCAGGCGCGGTGCACGCGATTTTCAGCGTGATGTCCTTCTCGGGAAAATTGGTTTGAGCAACAACATTCAGTTCTTTTGCAGACAACTTACCCAGGTCCACAGTCGTACCACCGGCAAACGTCGGGACACACGAAGTTGGCGTAACAGCACCGGTCACCGTCAAACTGGTACTTGCTGCCGACGCCATCATCGGGGAAGCAGCAACTGCTATAGCGCCCATCAAAAAAAGATTTTTCATTTTTACCATCCTTGTTAAATATCGATATGTAACTTTTGCAAATCCATAACTTCCAAAAAACAGACACGTTTTAATTCGCCCTCACTTGCCCGGCGATGATTGCCGTTTACGTGGGATTTATCTGTAGGACGCATCTCTACTACTAATAGGACAAGGCTCAGGCTGGCGTAGCTTTTCGAGAGCTTTCTTGAAAGTTTTGAATGAAAAAACTTGTAGCATTCCAACCACCAAACGTGTGACTTCCTCCCCCCCCGACAACACTGGAGCTCCGGTTTGTTTTTCGCGCACCACTCCTCTCTAGCGTCACGAATACGCATTAAACTTTCATTCAAAACAAATCAAACAGCAAAAGCGCAATGAGAATCATCAAACTAAAAATCGAGATCTAAAGTTGCAACCCGTACTTTCAACTCTTTAAATACATTTTCGTTTCGTCTTTATTCAATGCGTAAAAACTTGCACGCCATTTGCCATATAACACTCGCCAGCACAGCGTTCACACCTGCTCGTCGCAGGCCGTGCCATACTCCGGCTTTGCCGCGAATCGAGATAACCAACTTGAGTTCCAGACAAACCATCGCTCTGGTGATATTGCTCAGTGTATTAATGAGCGGTTGTGCCACCCTTGATGTGCCCAGGACTCCCAGCCAGGCACTGCCCGCCAGTGACTCGGCGTTCGGTCGCTCGATTCAGGCCCAGGCTGCCCCCCACGAGGGGCAATCCGGCTTTCGCCTGCTGTCCGACAGCACCGAAGCCTTCACGGCCCGCGCCGAACTGATCCGCAACGCCCAAAGCAGCCTGGATTTGCAGTACTACATCGTTCACGACGGCATCAGCACACGGATGCTGGTGGACGAGCTTCTCAAGGCTGCCGACCGCGGCGTGCGCGTACGCATTCTGCTCGACGACACCACCAGCGATGGCCTGGACCGGCTCATCGCCACGCTGGCGGCGCATCCGCAGATCCAGATCCGTGTGTTCAACCCACTGCACCTGGGTCGCAGCACCGGCGTGACGCGAACGGCGGGACGGTTGCTCAACCTGTCGCAGCAACACCGGCGCATGCACAACAAGCTGTGGCTGGCCGACAACAGCATGGCCATCGTCGGTGGACGCAATCTGGGGGATGAGTACTTCGATGCCGAACCCAACCTGAATTTCACTGACATCGACATGCTCAGCGTCGGCCCGGTCGCCGAACAGCTGGGGCACAGTTTCGACCAATACTGGAACAGTGCGCTGAGCAAGCCGATCGACCAGTTCCTCTCGAGCAAACCGACGGCCAGGGATCTGGAAAACACCCGGACCCGACTGGAAGAATCGCTTAAGGAAACGCGTAAACAGAATCACGCGCTCTACCAGCAGTTGATGACTTACACCACTCACCCGCGCCTGGATATCTGGCGTCGGGAGTTGATCTGGGCCTGGAACCAGGCACTGTGGGACGCGCCGAGCAAGGTGCTGGCCGACGGCGAGCCCGACCCGCAGTTGCTGCTGACCACGCAGTTGTCGCCCGAGCTGAATGGCGTCAGCAAAGAGCTGATCATGATTTCGGCCTACTTCGTACCTGGTCAACCGGGGCTGGTGTACCTGACCGGACGCGCCGATGCCGGGGTGTCGGTGAGCCTGCTGACCAACTCACTCGAAGCCACTGACGTGCCGGCGGTGCATGGCGGTTACGCGCCGTATCGCAAGGCACTGCTGGAACATGGCGTGCAGCTGTTCGAATTGCGTCGCCAGCCTGGTTTAGGCGGCGGAAGCGGACCCCATCTGTTCTACAGCAAGTCCCACCGCGGTTACGACTCCAGCCTGCACAGCAAGGCGATGATCTTCGACCAGCAAAAGTCGTTCATCGGCTCGTTCAATTTCGACCCGCGCTCGGTGCTGTGGAACACCGAAGTCGGGGTGCTGGTGGACAGCCCGGAACTCGCCGCGCACGTGCGTGAACTGGCGATGCAGGGCATGGCGCCGCCGTTGAGTTATCAGGCGAAACTGGAAAACGGCCAGGTTGTCTGGGTGACAGAAGACGACGGCAAGCTGCACACCCTGACCCGGGAGCCGGCAAGCTGGTGGCGGCGCGTCAGTGCATGGATGAGCACCACGGTCGGCCTGGAGCGGATGTTGTAGTCAGGAGGTCGCGATCAATTGTGGCGAGGGAGCTTGCTCCCGCTCGACTGCGCAGCAGTCGCAAATCGGCCTATGCGTTCTGCCTGAACAAACGCGGCGCCTGAGTTTAGGGCCGCTTCGCGCCCCAGCGGGAGCAAGCTCCCTCGCCACAGGTTTTGTGTCGTGCTCAAGCCGGCTCGGTAATCGTGCCAAATGCCCCTTGCCGCGACAGCAGAATCACCAACCCCAACGCCCCCGCCGCCATCAGCAGTGGCAACGCGTGCCCGCTGATCCACTGACTGCCGGCACCGGCCGCCAGCGGTCCGACCAGGCAACCGATACCCCACAGCTGCGCGATATGCGCATTGGCGCGCACCAGTGCATCGTCGCGATAGCGCTCGCCGATCAGGATCAGTGACAAGGTGAACAAGCCACCGGCACTGGCACCGAACAACACCCATAACGGCCAGATCAGCAACGTATCGATCAACAACGGGATGGCCAGGCTCGATATCAGCAGGACCACCGCACACCCGGTGAACAACGTACGTCGCGACAAGCGATCAGCCAGTGCGCCAATCGGCAATTGCAGCAAGGCATCCCCCACCACCACCGTGCTGACCATCGCCAACGCAATTTCCGTCGTAAAGCCCTGACGCAGGCAATAAACCGGCAACAACGTCAGGATCATCGCTTCGAACGCTGCGAACAGCGACACCGCCCAGGCAATCGCCGGCAGGCCACGGCAGAAACCCAGCAAGTCGCTGAAGGTCACGCTGCAGGCCTCACTGGTCGGCGCGCCGCTGCGGCCCAGTAACAGGAACGGTGCCGCCATCAACAAACCGACGCCGACCCAGAATCCGTAATCGTGCTCAGTGCCCAGAACGCCAAGCAGCAATGGCCCGGCCAGCTGACTCAGCGCATAGCTGCTGCCATACAGCGCCACCAATCGCCCGCGCCATTGCTCGATCACCAGCTGGTTGATCCAGCTTTCGCCGAGGATGAAGACGAGGGTCAGGATCACCCCGATCATCAGCCGTAATGCCAGCCAAATCGGATAGCTCGGCAACAGCGCCAGCAAACCGATGGACAACGCCCCGGCCCACAGGCACAAACGCATCAGATTGGCCGTGCCCAGACGCGCGGCCAGATGGCTGGAGATCTTTGCCCCCAGCAATACGCCAATGGCGGGCATCGCGGCCATCACGCCGATGGCGAACGAGCCGTAACCCCAGCCTTCCAGGCGAAACGACACCAACGGCATGCTGACGCCCAGCGCCAGGCCGACACTCAAGACAGACGCCAACACGGCGAAATAAGTCGCCCAACGCATTTCCCACGCTCCTGTGGATATTTTTATGTACAGCACAAAACAATGTGGGAGCGAGCTTGCTCGCGATGACGGAGCAACATTCAACATTGACGTCGACTGTCATACCGCTATCGCGAGCAAGCTCGCTCCCACAGGGGATCTTCGTTGTGTTCAGCCCCGGTTTTTGACCGGGGCCCGCTACAAATTACAACTTGATCCAGGTCGCCTTCAGCTCGGTGTACTTGTCGAACGCATGCAGCGACTTGTCGCGTCCGTTACCGGACTGCTTGAAGCCACCGAACGGGGCCGTCATGTCGCCGCCGTCATACTGGTTGACCCATACGCTACCTGCGCGCAGTGCCTTGGCAGTCAGATGGGCCTTGGAAATGTCCTTGGTCCACACCGCTGCGGCCAAGCCGTAAGGGGTGTCGTTGGCAATCGCAATGGCTTCTTCGGCGGTATCGAAAGTGAGCACCGACAGCACCGGGCCGAAGATTTCTTCCTGAGCGATTTTCATCGCGTTGCTGACGCCGTCGAAAATCGTCGGCTCAACGTAGGTGCCACCGGTTTCCTGAAGAATGCGTTTGCCGCCCGCCACCAGCTTGGCGCCGTCGGTGTGGCCGGATTCGATGTAGGACAGCACGGTGTTCATCTGCTGGGTATCCACCAGTGCGCCGACGTTGGTCGCCGGGTCCAGCGGGTTGCCCGGTTTCCAGGTTTTGAGGGCCTCGATCACCAGCGGCAGGAATTTATCCTTGATCGAACGCTCCACCAGCAGGCGCGAGCCGGCGGTGCAGACTTCGCCCTGGTTGAAGGCGATGGCACCGGCAGCCGATTCCGCGGCAGCTTGCAGGTCCGGTGCATCGGCGAACACGATGTTCGGGCTCTTGCCGCCGGCTTCAAGCCAGACGCGTTTCATGTTCGATTCGCCGGAGTAGATCAGCAGTTGCTTGGCGATTTTGGTCGAACCGGTGAACACCAGGGTGTCCACATCATTGTGCAGGGCCAGGGCCTTGCCGACGGTGTGACCGTAACCTGGCAGGACGTTCAACACGCCTTTCGGGATGCCGGCCTCAACGGCCAGCGCAGCGATGCGGATGGCGGTCAGCGGGGATTTTTCGGATGGCTTGAGGATGACCGAGTTACCGGTGGACAGCGCCGGGCCGAGTTTCCAGCAGGCCATCATCAGCGGGAAGTTCCAGGGCACGATGGCGCCGACTACGCCGACGGGTTCGCGGGTCACCAGACCCAACTGGTCATGGGGAGTCGCGGCCACTTCGTCGTAGATCTTGTCGATGGCTTCACCGCTCCAGCTCAGGGCTTGCGCCGCGCCTGGAACGTCGATGTACAGGGAGTCGCTGATCGGCTTGCCCATGTCCAGGGTTTCAAGCAGGGCCAGCTCTTCGGCGTGCTGTTTCAGCAGGCCGGCGAAACGGATCATGGTGGCTTTGCGCTTGGTCGGTGCCAGACGCGACCAGACGCCGGAATTGAAAGTGGCGCGGGCGTTTTCAACAGCGCGCTGGGCGTCGGCGGCGTCACAGCTGGCAATCTTGCCCAGCAGACGGCCATCGACCGGGCTGATGCACTCAAAGGTCTCGGCGGAGACAGCATCGGTGTATTCGCCATTGATGTAGGCGCGGCCTTCGATCTTCAGATCGAGAGCCCGTTGTTCCCAATCGGCACGAGTCAGGGTGGTCATACGAGTGTCCTCCTCTTGTTGAATACGAACGCTCCACGGTCTTCGCGGGCGCTGTCAGGAATTCTGCCCAGCCGGCCTGATTATTCGGCCCAAGGCAACCGTCACCCTAAACCAGTGGCCGGGGTTGTTTCAATATATTTGACACAAGGTCGGCAAACGGCCTTGCGGTGTTCATTTTAATAAACATAGACTTTGGACTTTCCAGCCATCGCGCCGCAATCACGGGGGATTACAAGAATGAGCATCCAGGACATCGTCGACTTCAACCAGGCCACCACCCAGCCTGATCGCTATCGGCCAGACCCGGCGAAAGTCCTCAAGGGCGACCCTGAACAAGCAGTGTACAACCACTACAACAGTCCTTGCGGCCAGATGAGCGCAGGTGTGTGGGAAGGCGAAGTCGGCCAGTGGCATGTGAACTACACCGAGCACGAATACTGCGAAATCCTTCAGGGGGTTTCAGTGCTGCGCGACAACGATGGCAACGGCAAGACCCTGCGCGTAGGCGATCGCTTCGTGATCCCGGCCGGGTTCAGAGGCACCTGGGAGGTGCTGGAGCCATGCCGCAAGATCTATGTGGTGTTTGAACAGAAAGCTTGAAACCTTTCTCGAGGCCACAAAAAAGGCCCGTATCTCGCGATACGGGCCTTTTTCGTAAGAGGGAAAAATCAATTACTTGATTTTGCCTTCTTTGTAGATCACGTGCTTGCGAACAACCGGATCAAATTTCTTGATCTCGATTTTGTCCGGAGTAGTGCGCTTGTTCTTGTCGGTAGTGTAGAAGTGACCAGTACCGGCGCTCGAAATCAAACGAATCAATTCACGCATGATTAGCTCCCTTAGATCTTGCCAGCTTTGCGGATTTCGGCCAGCACGACAGTGATGCCACGCTTGTCGATGATACGCATGCCTTTGGCAGATACGCGCAGACGCACGAAACGTTTCTCTTCTTCAACCCAGAAGCGGTGATGCTGCAGGTTCGGCAGGAAACGACGACGGGTTTTGTTGTTTGCGTGGGAAATGTTATTCCCAGTCACCGGACCCTTACCGGTAACTTGACATACTCTCGACATGCCTCAGCCCTCTAAAACCACATGCCCAACCCGGCATGGGTTGGCCGCTTAATCTCTCAGTCATTTGGCGCCAGGCGCCGCGTTTCTTTAGAGGTCTTACCGGCTACACCTACAGTGAAGGAACCGGGCCCCTAGAAAAGAGCGCTGCTTTATACCAGAAAGACTGAAGAGCAACAACATTCCGTGTGCGCTGAGTTGATAAAAACCCCATTTTTCAGGCTCCGAGCGCCTAAGACAAAGGCTGTCGTCGATGAAGACCGCTCGTCGCAGAAAATCGGCCGAGCCATCAATCCAGGGTTTTGCCAACCGCCCTACGCGGAAATCGATCGCACATAGTCCCCTTAAAATGAAAAAGGGGATAGTCATTTACAAAAGAGCCCACTAGGGTAAGCCTTTTCCAGACTGCACTTGCAGATGGGCCTTCGATCTGTAAAGGAATCCGACCATGCGCCTCGCTGCCCTACCGCTGCTGCTTGCCCCGCTTCTGCTGAGCCCATTGGCCCATGCCGCCGCCCTGAGCGTCTGCACCGAGGCCAGCCCGGAAGGGTTCGACGTGGTGCAATACAACTCGCTGACCACCACCAACGCCTCGGCCGACGTGCTGATGAACCGCCTGGTGGACTTCGACACGGCCAGCGGCAAAGTGGTCGCCAGCCTCGCGGACAGCTGGGAAGTCACGCCCGATGGCCTGACGTACGTGTTCAAGCTTCACCCACAGGTGAAATTCCACCGCACTGAATTTTTCAGCCCGACGCGCGAACTGACCGCCGAAGACGTTAAGTTCAGTTTCGACCGTATGCTCGACCCGGCACACCCTTGGCACAAAGTGGCCCAGAGCGGTTTCCCACATGCGCAATCGATGCAGTTACCGGCGCTGATCAAGAAGATCGATGCATTGGACCCGCTGACCATTCGCTTCACCCTCGACCACCCGGACTCGACCTTCCTCGCGACCCTGAGCATGGGATTCGCCTCGATCTACTCCGCCGAATACGCCGACAAACTGATGAAGGCCGGTACTCCGGAGAAACTCAACAGCCAACCGATCGGCACCGGACCGTTCGTTTTCACTCGGTTCCAGAAAGACGCTTCGATCCGCTACAAGGCCAACCCGGACTACTTCCGCGGCAAGCCTTCGGTGGATCCGCTGATTTTCGCCATCACCCCTGACGCCAACGTGCGTCTGCAGAAGTTGCGTCGCAACGAGTGCCAGATCGCCCTGTCGCCCAAGCCTCTGGACGTACAGACAGCGCTGAAAGAACCGACCCTGAAAGTGGAAAAGACTGACGCCTTCATGACCGCGTTCGTCGGCATCAACAGCCAGCATCCGCCGCTGGACAAGCCTGAAGTGCGCCAGGCGATCAACCTCGCGTTCGACAAGGCCAGCTACGTCAAAGCCGTGTTCGAAGACACCGCCGAACCGGCCAACGGCCCATACCCACCGAACACCTGGAGCTATGCCAAAGGCCTGCCGGGTTATCCGCATGACGTCGAAAAAGCCAAAGCGCTCATGGCGAAGGCCGGGCTCAAGGACGGTTTCCAGACCACTATCTGGACCCGACCTTCTGGCAGCCTGCTCAACCCGAACCCGAGCCTCAGCGCTCAAATGCTGCAATCGGACCTCGCGGAAATCGGCATTCAGGCCGAGATTCGGGTGATCGAATGGGGCGAACTGATTCGCCGCGCCAAGGCTGGTGAACACGACCTGTTGTTCATGGGTTGGGCCGGCGACAACGGAGACCCGGACAACTTCCTCACGCCGCAGTTTTCCTGCGCCGCGGTCAAGTCCGGCACCAACTTCGCCCGCTACTGCAATCAGGACCTCGACAAACTCATCAGCGCCGGCAAGACCACCGGCGAGCAAGGTGTGCGCACCAAGCTCTACGAGCAGGCTCAGGCGCAGATCCAGCAACAGGCGCTGTGGCTGCCGCTGGCCCACCCGACCGCCTTCGCGCTGACGCGCAAGGACGTTGAGGGCTATGCCGTCAGCCCGTTCGGCCGTCAGGACTACTCCAAGGTCAACCTGAAGTAATCAGCCTCAGCATAAAACCCTGTGGGAGTGAGCCTGCTCGCGATGGCATTCTTTCAGTCACCGGTTAGGTTGACTGACACGACGCCATCGCGAGCAGGTTCACTCCTACAGGGGTTCACATCCATCCATACTCGGCCATGGACAGCGGATCGCCGTCACCGATGATGAAATGGTCGAGTACCCGCACATCAATCAGATCCAGCGCCTCCTGCAGGCGCTTGGTCAGCGTTCGGTCGGCTTGACTGGGGTTGGTATTACCCGACGGATGGTTATGGCAGAGAATCAGCGCTGCGGCGTTATGGGCCAATGCGCGTTTAACCACTTGTCTCGGATAGACACTGGTGCTGTCGATGGAGCCGCGAAACAGCACTTCAAAGGTCAGCACTTGATGCTTGGAATCCAAAAACAGACAGCCGAACACCTCGTGAGGCTCATGGCGCAACATTGATTTCAGGTAATCACGAACCGCCTGCGGATTTTCCAGCGCCGATTTTTGGCGCGCGCGTTCGGCCAGATGCCGCCGACTCATTTCCTGGACCGCTTGCAACTGAGCGAATTTCGCCGGCCCGAGTCCCAACTGCCTGCTGAAGGCCGCTTGATCGGCCTCGAGCAGTGAGCGCAGGCTGCCGAACTGACTCAACAGGTGTCGCGCCAGATCTACCGCGCTTTTACCCGACACGCCCGTTCGTAAAAAAATCGCCAGCAGTTCGGCGTCTGAAAGGCTCCCCGAGCCCAACTCAAGCAACCTCTCCCGCGGCCGTTCCGCCGCTGGCCAATCGCGAATACTCATAGCACCTCCCTGGTCTGTGGGCGCCGCTGTTCCGTAGCGGTCGCTGTGATATCTTAGCCCATCTTTTTTGCGGGCGATTTCATCCCTGGGGAGGGGGGTATCGCCATGCAGTCATCAACGAAATGAAAGGCAGACCTATGCAGCGGCTGTATCGGAAACGCATCGTTCTGGGCGTCGGCGGCGGCATTGCTGCTTACAAGAGCGCCGACCTGGTTCGCCGCCTGATCGACCAGGGCGCCGAAGTGCGCGTGGTCATGACCCGTGGCGGCAGCGAGTTCATCACGCCGTTGACCATGCAGGCCTTGTCCGGCCACCCGGTCCACCTCGACCTGCTGGACCCCGCGGCCGAAGCCGCCATGGGCCACATCGAACTGGCCAAATGGGCCGACCTGGTGCTGATCGCCCCCGCCACCGCGGACCTCATTGCCCGCCTGGCCCAAGGCATTGCCGATGACCTGCTGACCACGCTGGTGCTGGCCACCGACGCCGTGGTCGCCGTAGCCCCGGCGATGAACCAGGCCATGTGGCGCGACCCGGCGACCCAGGCCAACCTGCAAACCCTCGAAAGTCGCGGCATCAAAGCCTTCGGCCCGGCCTCCGGCAGTCAGGCTTGCGGCGACGTCGGCATGGGTCGCATGCTCGAAGCCACCGATCTCGCCCAGTGCGCGGCAGACTGCTTCCAGCGTCAGGCGCTGACCGGCAAACACGTGCTGATCACCGCAGGCCCGACCCAGGAAAACATCGACCCGGTGCGTTACATCACCAACCACAGTTCCGGGAAAATGGGCTTTGCCCTGGCCGAAGCCGCGGTTGAAGCCGGCGCCCGTGTAACCCTGATCACCGGCCCGGTGCACCTGCCGACCCCGGATCGCGTCACCCGCATCGACGTGGTCAGCGCCCGCGACATGCTCGCCGCTTGTGAAGCCGCGATCCCTTGCGACCTGTTCATCGCCTCGGCAGCGGTCGCGGATTACCGCCCGGAAGTCGTCGCCCCACAGAAACTCAAGAAAGACCCTACGAACGGCGACGGTTTGTTGCTACAGATGGTGCGTAACCCGGACATCCTGGCCACCATTGCCACGCGCCCTGACCGTCCGTTCAGTGTCGGTTTCGCCGCCGAAACCGAACACTTGCTCGATTACGCTGCCCGCAAGTTGAAAGACAAGAACCTCGATTTGATCGTCGCCAACGACGTCGCCAACCCTAGCATTGGCTTCAACAGCGAAGAAAACGCCTGCAGCGTGATCGACCGCCAGCTACACGCCACACTTTTCGCTCAGACCAGCAAGAGCAAGATTGCTCGCCAGCTGATCACTTTTATCGCCGAACGTCTGAACCAGGTTTAATTTACATGCACACTTTGCAAGCCAAGATCCTCGACCCTCGCATCGGTACCGATTTCCCGCTGCCGCAGTACGCCACGCCAGGCTCCGCCGGCCTCGACCTGCGCGCCATGCTGGAAAAAGACACCGTCATCAAGCCGGGCGAAACCGTGCTGATCCCAACGGGCCTGTCCGTTTACATTGGTGATCCGGGCCTCGCGGCGCTGATTCTGCCGCGCTCGGGCCTGGGCCATAAGCACGGCATCGTGCTCGGCAACCTGGTCGGTTTGATTGACTCCGATTACCAGGGTCCGCTGATGGTTTCCTGCTGGAACCGCGGCCAGACCGATTTCAACATGGTCGTTGGCGAGCGTTTGGCCCAGCTGGTTTTGGTGCCGGTGGTTCAAGCGCACTTCGAGATGGTCGAAGAGTTCGTTGAAACCGAACGTGGCGCTGGCGGTTTCGGGCATTCCGGCAGCCACTGATCGAAAAACTGACGACCTTGTGATGAGGGAGCAAGCTCTCTCATCACAAATTGCACAGACGTCATCTGGAAGGTTTATCACTGAAAATCAAGGCATCGGGCGTTCCATTACACGCTGATGTCGGGGTCATGGCCTTTTCACACCACGAACTCTCAGTGGAAAAAGCCGTCATACCCTTCAGTTTGAACCTGCCGACGAGTTATTCGCAGCAGGTCCTGCCACCCTTCGAGATGGAGCATTTCCAGTAATGAGCACCCCAGCCCAAGTCGCACCCAAGTTCCCCGACAGCATCTTCCGCGCCTACGATATTCGCGGCACCGTCCCGGAATTCTTGAACGCTGAAACCGCTTATTGGCTCGGTCGCGCCATCGGCTCCCAGAGCCTGGCCCAGGATGAACCGAACGTTTCCGTCGGCCGTGACGGTCGCCTGTCCGGTCCGGAACTGGTCGAACAACTGATCAAAGGCCTCGCCGACAGCGGTTGCCACGTCAGCGACGTCGGCCTGGTGCCAACGCCTGCGCTGTACTACGCCGCCAACGTTCTGGCCGGCAAATCCGGCGTCATGCTCACCGGCAGCCACAACCCGTCGAACTACAACGGCTTCAAGATCGTCATCGCTGGTGACACCCTGGCCAACGAACAGATCCAGGCCCTGCACGAACGCCTCAAGACCAACAACCTGAGCAGCGGCAAAGGCAGCGTCACCCAAGTCGAAATCCTCGACCGCTACAACACCGAAATCGTTCAGGACATCAAACTGGCCCGTCGCCTCAAAGTCGTCGTCGACTGCGGCAACGGCGCGGCCGGTGTGATCGCCCCGCAACTGATCGAAGCCCTGAACTGCGAAGTCATCCCGCTGTTCTGCGACGTCGATGGCAACTTCCCGAACCACCATCCGGATCCGGGCAAGCCTGAAAACCTCGTGGACCTGATCGCCAAGGTCAAGGAAACCAACGCTGACCTCGGCCTGGCCTTCGATGGCGACGGCGACCGCGTCGGCGTGGTGACCAACACCGGCAGCATCGTCTACCCGGACCGCCTGCTGATGCTGTTCGCCCGTGACGTACTGGCGCGCAACGCTGACGCGGAAATCATCTTCGATGTCAAATGCACCCGTCGCCTGACGCCGCTGATCAAGGAATACGGCGGCCGTCCGCTCATGTGGAAGACCGGTCACTCGTTGATCAAAAAGAAAATGAAACAAACCGGCGCCCTGTTGGCCGGCGAAATGAGTGGGCACATCTTCTTCAAGGAACGCTGGTTCGGTTTCGACGACGGCATTTACAGCGCCGCGCGCCTGCTGGAGATCCTCAGCAAAGAAAAATCCACCGCGGAAGAGCTGTTTGCGACCTTCCCGAACGATATTTCTACGCCGGAAATCAATATCCATGTGACCGAAGAGAGCAAATTCAGCATCATTGATGCATTGCACGACGCGAAGTGGGGCGAAGGCGCCGACCTGACCACCATCGACGGCGTGCGAGTCGACTACGCCAAAGGCTGGGGCCTGGTTCGCGCATCCAACACCACACCGGTGCTGGTGTTGCGCTTCGAGGCCGATGACGAGGCGGAATTGCAGCGCATCAAGGACGTATTCAAAGTCCAGCTGAAGCGTGTTGCACCTGATCTCCAATTACCGTTCTGATTTTACGAAGCACCCGGAGCCCTGAATGACCCTCGAACGCGAAGCCGCCGCCAACACCGCCAAGGTCCTGTCCGAAGCGCTGCCTTACATTCGCCGCTATGTCGGCAAGACGCTGGTGATCAAATACGGCGGCAACGCGATGGAAAGCGAGGAGCTGAAAACCGGCTTCGCCCGCGACATCGTGCTGATGAAAGCCGTCGGCATTAACCCGGTGGTGGTTCACGGCGGCGGCCCGCAAATCGGCGACCTGCTCAAGCGTCTGTCGATCGAGAGCCACTTCATCGATGGCATGCGCGTGACTGATGCGCAGACCATGGACGTGGTGGAAATGGTCCTCGGCGGCCAGGTGAACAAGGACATCGTCAACCTGATCAACCGTCATGGCGGCAGCGCCATCGGCCTGACCGGTAAAGACGCCGAGCTGATTCGTGCGAAGAAGCTCACCGTGACCCGCCAGACGCCGGAGATGACTCAACCGGAAATCATCGACATCGGCCAAGTGGGCGAAGTAGTCGGCATCAACACCGACCTGCTGAACCTGCTGGTCAAAGGTGACTTCATCCCGGTGATCGCGCCAATCGGTGTCGGCGCCAACGGCGAGTCGTACAACATCAACGCTGACCTGGTGGCCGGTAAAGTCGCCGAAGCGCTGAAAGCTGAAAAGCTGATGCTGCTGACCAACATCGCCGGCCTGATGGACAAGTCGGGCACGGTTCTCACCGGCCTGACCACCCAACAGGTCGATGAGTTGATCGCCGACGGCACCATCTACGGCGGCATGCTGCCGAAGATCCGTTGCGCGCTGGAAGCCGTGCAAGGTGGCGTGGGCAGCTCGTTGATCATCGATGGCCGGGTGCCGAATGCGATTCTTCTGGAAATCTTCACCGACACCGGTGTGGGTACCTTGATCAGCAATCGCAAGCGTCACTGATTCAAGAACGTCAAAAGATCGCACCCTTCTGCGGCACCTACGGATGTACGAATATTCCGTAGGAGCTGACGAAGTCTGCGATCTTTTTTATGCGCGCAGGAAATGCCTGACCTGATTAAGCGAAACGTCCGACATCCCGCCAGCATTAGTCCGCATAGGATCTTCCCTGTATCCACAGGAGAACGACCCCATGCAAAAAGTTTACGCACCTTACGGCAGCGACGTTTCCGCAGGCACCTACGAATGCGCCGATTGCGGCTACGAATATTCCAACCAATCGAAAAAATCCTTGCCGCCCTGCCCGCAACGCCTGGATTCATTGCACCTGCAAAACGGCTGGAAAATCCTCAGCGGCCAAGGAGACGCAGCGGACGACCCTTATCCGAATTCCGATAAGTGATCACGGGAGACTCAGTCATGCAGATCTCGTTCACGATCGACGCCCAGGCTTTCGAGCAGGAGCAGAAGGAGCCGGTCAAAAAGACCCTGAAGATTTCCGACAGCGAAATCGCTCATGCCTTACAGCGTATCGCCAAGGCGAGCCTGACCGAATACTTGAAAATGCTGGTTGAAGGCGGCATGCCGAGTCGGGCCGATGAAGCGAAACAGGACCGCTTGCTGTATCTGATTCAAAGCTACTTCGGGCAGACATTGCCGACCGAGTCTCAGATATCGACGATTTTTCAGCTGACCCAGAGCCAAAGCAAAACCCTGCTGAAAAACACCGTTTCGCGCTTTCGCAATCAGCTGGACGATATTCTGCAACACAGCATGCGAGCCGTGATCGAGTCTGCGGAGCATGCGCAGACGGTGTATCTGGTGGTGATCAGTTCGGACGTCATTCGTGATGAGCTGAACATGCTGATCACACAGAACGAACCGACCTTCAAACCCATCACAAAACGTAAAGGCAGCGCCGGGCAGTTCGAGATTAGCGAGGACTCCCACGACCTGCTCTGCGCAACGCTGGGGATCAATGCCGTTCAGTGACATCGTGGCGGTCAGTGGATTGCTGCTGACCTTGACCACCTTCATGTTCAACCTGGCGTGGCCGAGGCTGCATGAAGCGCTGGAACTGGATGAAAACCAACCTGGCCCGCTCGCCAGAAAACGTAGCCGGAAAAAGGTAACGAACGTTTTGTTCGCCTGCGCCCTCCCTCTGACCAGCGCCTTCCTGGCGCTGTTTTACGTCAACTTGCCTGCCGCCGTGAAAATCATGGGCAGCAGCACGCTGGATCTTTGGGACTTTGACGTGGATCGCACGCTTTATGTATTCGTTGTCTTGGCCTTGCTGGTGTTTGCGCTATTCAATGTATGGCTCGCTGTGCGGCTCATCGATAAATGGCGGAAGCTGGGCTAGCAGCACATCAATTTTTCATATTTCAATATTTACCCTACTTTCAACA
Source organism: Pseudomonas sp. BT76 TE3572 (assembly GCF_050435365.1). Taxonomy (NCBI): domain Bacteria; kingdom Pseudomonadati; phylum Pseudomonadota; class Gammaproteobacteria; order Pseudomonadales; family Pseudomonadaceae; genus Pseudomonas; species Pseudomonas sp. BT76 TE3572. Next base: position 4,692,414 of record NZ_JBNDKE010000001.1, on the reverse strand, counting down.
ATCGCTGAAATCATCATTTTGGATGAAAACTCTCGACAGTTTTCACCCAAATGGCTATTTTCAGCATTCGTTGAAAAGGGTTAAATCAATGAAAGAGCTCGAAATGCACTCAAGAGACGCGCTACGAAACCTCCTGAGTAAAGTACCGATCCTCGAGATTAAAAGCCTGACATCTGCCCCGCTTGCAAAAGTCTGGACTCCCGACTTCATTGTCGAGGTAAACACATCCGGGAAATTGCACTCTCTGGTCTGCGAGGTGAAGGCCAGTGGCCAGCCCAGATTCATAAACGCAGCCATACTTCAGCTTCGCGACTACGTGAACGAGCAGAACGCCGAGGCCACGCCTATCGTGATAGTACCTTATCTTTCACCCGCTGCCAGACAAGCGTGCCGGGAAAAAGGTGTGGGGTATCTGGACCTGGAGGGCAATTCCTGGATTTCATTCGATGGTGTATTCATTGACCGCCAGGTTGCTGACAGGCCGCCTTCAGAGAACAGGGAGCTGAAGTCTCTCTTCAAACCAAAATCAGCTCAGATCATTCGTATGATGCTTCGAGAACCGGGCCGAGCCTGGCGGGTGATGGAACTTTCCGAAGCTGCCGGAGCGAGTCTTGGTCAAGTCAGCAATGTCCGCACAGCGCTGCTGAATCGAGAATGGGCAAGAGCAACAAACGAGGGGGTATGTCTATCCGATCCTCAAGCCCTTTTGGATGCATGGGTCGAAACATACGAGCTTCCATCAGGGGAACGTAAAAAGTTCTACACCACCTTACATGGCAGCGCATTGGAAAATGCGGCGCGAAACGCTATCGGAGAAAGTAGCAACGGACACGCGCTTTTCTCCTCATTTTCTGCCGCTCAATGGCTCGCTCCCTATGCTCGAGTCAGCACGAATTACTTTTATACGGACATTCAAGGTCTAGAGAAATTGATCAAAGCATTACAGTTGGTTCCCGCATCAAAGGGAGAAAACGTAGTGATCACTTTACCCAAGGACGAAGGACTTCTACTGGATACCGTTGAAGCCGCGCCGGGCGCCATATGCACCAGTCCAGTTCAGACATATCTGGATCTATCGGTTGCAGGAGAGCGCGGAAAGGAAGCCGCCGAGTATCTACGAAAGGAAAAATTGACATGGCCCCGTTAGTACCTCAAGAGCCTCAATCCGCTTCAGATTATGACGACAGAACGACGACAGCAGTGAAGGCGGTATTGATCGAAATGGGTCAAATTCTTGGTTCCTTCAGAGGCAAATTTGCAGTGATCGGTGGAGCAGTGCCGTGGCTTCTGCTTGCGAATGACGATATGCAACATGTTGGTACCCTTGATGTCGATTTGAGCCTGGACGCAGAGGCACTCGGTGATGGCGAGTACGCGACATTGATCGAAGCACTGATGGGCAATGGGTACGAGCAAAGAGGAGAACTTCGGAGATTCCAACTAGTTCGCCAGGTTCCCGTGCAGGACGGTGGCGCTGCGATAGATGTGATCGTGGATTTCTTGATGCCGCGCGACGCTGAAATCATCCAAAACAAGCCACCCATTCTCAACGACTTTGCAGTTCAACGCGCCGACGGCGCCGACTTGGCCATGCGTTTCTATCAGATGGTTGCAATTGAAGGCCCCATGCCTACGGGCGGCAAAAATCGCGTCGAGGTCGCTGTGTGCTCGATCCCCGCACTGCTTGCGATGAAGGGATATGCCCTGAACGGAAGGCATAAACAGAAGGACGCATACGACATCTACTACTGCGTTCGCAATTATCCCGGTGGCATAGAAGCGCTTGCAGAAGAGTGTCGACCAGTACTTGAAACGGGAAGTGGCGAACAGGGTTTTCAGTTCATTTGCGAAAAGTTTGATATCGCCGAGGGCTACGGCCCGACCTCAGTAAGACGTTTCGTCGAAGACAGCCAAATCCTAGGAGATCGCACACCGGATCAGTGGCAACAGGACGCATTCGGGCAGATTGATGCCTTATTGCGCGCCTTGCACCTACGGGAGTAACAGATCCCCTGATACCTATTTCAGGACGAGACAGCACTAACAAAAAGGCCCTGTTCTCACAGGGCCTTTTCGTTAAACGCCGAACTGTGCGCGGTAAGCTTCAACCGCTGGCAGGTGTTGCTTGAGCTGCGGATCGTCCGCCAGGAATTCGAGCACCTGGTTCAGCGAGACAATGCTGATCACCGGAATACCGAAGTCACGCTCCACTTCCTGGATCGCCGACAACTCGCCGTTGCCACGCTCCTGACGGTTCAGGGCGATCAGCACGCCCGCAGCCTTCGCACCGTCCTGGGAAGCGATGATCTGCATCACCTCGCGGATGGCAGTGCCAGCAGTGATCACGTCGTCGATGATCAGCACGTCGCCGGTCAACGGTGCGCCGACCAGACTGCCGCCTTCGCCGTGAGCCTTGGCTTCCTTGCGGTTGAAGCACCATGGCAAATCACGGTCATGATGTTCGGCCAGGGCCACTGCGGTGGTCGCCGCCAAAGGGATGCCTTTGTAGGCCGGACCGAACAAAACGTCGAACGAAATACCGCTCTCGACGATGGCTGCCGCGTAGAAACGACCCAGCTGCGCAAGGGCCGAACCCGAGTTGAAAAGCCCGGCATTAAAGAAGTAAGGACTGGTGCGCCCGGACTTCAGGGTGAACTCGCCGAAGCGCAAAACGCCGCGATCGATGGCAAAACGAATGAAATCGCGCTGATACGCTTGCATGAAAAAAACCCCAAATACCACGGATTTAGCTAATTAGGTTGACGCCGTGTATCATACACGCACGCGATTTTTGGGGCCATTTATGCGGATCATCAGTGTGAACGTCAATGGTATTCAGGCTGCAGTGGAGCGAGGGTTGCTCAGTTGGCTGCAAGCACAGAATGCCGACGTCATCTGCCTGCAGGACACCCGCGCCTCCGCCTTTGAACTGGACGATCCAGCCTTCCAACTGGATGGCTACTTCCTTTATGCCTGCGAAGCCGAAGTTCCCGCCCAAGGTGGCGTGGCTTTGTATTCGCGGCTGCAACCGAAGGCAGTCATCAGCGGTCTCGGCTTCGAGACAGCCGACCGCTACGGGCGCTACCTGCAAGCCGATTTCGATAAGGTCAGCATCGCGACCTTGCTGCTCCCTTCGGGGCAGAACGGCGATGAAGACTTGAACCAGAAGTTCAAGCTAATGGACGATTTCGCCCGTTATCTGGATAAACAGCGACGCAAACGTCGCGAGTACATTTACTGTGGCTCGCTGTACGTGGCGCAACAGAAGCTGGATATCAAGAACTGGCGTGACAGCCAGCAATCCCCGGGCTTCCTGGCACCTGAACGTGCCTGGATGGACGAGATTGTCGGCAACATGGGCTATGTCGATGCCCTGCGTGAAGTCAGCCGTGAAGGTGACCAGTACAGCTGGTGGCCGGATAATGAACAGGCTGAAATGCTCAACCTCGGTTGGCGTTTCGACTATCAGCTGCTGACTCCGGGCCTGCGTCGCTTTGTACGTAGCGCACGCTTGCCACGTCAGCCACGGTTCTCGCAACATGCACCGCTGATCGTGGATTACGACTGGACGCTGACCATCTAAGCGTCTTTTCGCACACACAAAAAAGCCGACATCAACTGTCGGCTTTTTTGTGGGTGATGATTTTTGGCTTTTTGTAGGAGTGAGCCTGCTCGCAATAGCGGTAGACCTGTCACATTGATGTTGAATGTGGAGGCCTCATCGCGAGCAGGCTCACTCCTACCGGGTTTTGTGTACGGCTTATTTGATCAACCGCCAAGTGAATGGATACCGGTAAGGCACCCCTTCATTGGCCTTCACGCCGGCGATGATAGTCAGCACCAGCGCACCGATCGCCAACAGACCGAACAGGAAGAACCCGACGATCACCACCATCAGCAGCAAGCAGATGGCGGAGGCAATGGCGACGGTGATCTGAAAGTTCAGCGCCTCCTTGCCCTGTGCATCAACAAACGGGTCCATCTCGCGCTTCATCTGCCAGAGAATCAGCGGGCCGATCAGCGTACCGAACGGAACCCAGATCCCCAGCAAGGCGGACAGGTGACAAAACATTGCCCACTGCCGAACCTCTTTGCTCGGGGTGGGAAGCAGCTGTTGCTCGTCACTCATAACGCCCTCCTTGCCTGGAGCAGTCCGATCAGTCAGCCAGTGCAGCCTTTTGCAGCTCAAAGATTTCGTTCATGCCTTTCTTCGCCAACTCAAGCATAGCGTTCAGTTCTTCCGGCTGGAACGGAGCGCCTTCGGCAGTGCCCTGGACTTCGATGAAGCCGCCAGTGCTGGTCATCACCACGTTCAGGTCAGTCTCGGCAGCCGAGTCTTCCAGGTAGTCGAGGTCGAGTACCGGCTCGCCCTGGTACATGCCCACCGATACGGCAGCAATCATTTGTTTCAGCGGGTCGCCGCCTTTCAGGCCGCCGCGCTTCTTGATCACTTTCAAGGCATCGACCAGTGCAACCATGGCGCCAGTGATGGACGCGGTGCGGGTGCCGCCGTCAGCCTGGATCACGTCGCAGTCAACGTACAGGGTAACGTCGCCCAGCTTGGACATGTCCAGCGAAGCGCGCAGGGAACGACCGATCAGGCGCTGGATTTCCAGGGTGCGGCCGCCTTGTTTGCCGCGGCTCGCTTCACGCTGGTTACGCTCGCCAGTGGCGCGCGGCAACATGCCGTATTCGGCGGTCAACCAGCCTTGGCCCTGACCTTTGAGGAAACGCGGCACGCCGTTCTCGACGCTGACGGTGCAGATGACTTTGGTATCACCGAACTCGACCAGTACAGATCCCTCGGCGTGTTTGGTGTAGTTGCGGGTTATGCGGATCGAGCGGAGCTGATCGGCAGCGCGACCACTTGGACGTTTCATAGGGAATACCTGTACGGGGGACGGAAATCTGCGGAGCATTATAGAGCCGCAGGGCCACGAGTGGGCACTTCTAAAAAATCCCCCGACGACTGAAGGCCCTGAACAGCGCTTTGCCGACGACCTGCAGCCCTTTGTCACACCGTGTGTTTGGGCGCATTCGCCCCACTGCGCTACAATCCTGCGCCTTTGCTGCCTCTGGGCTTAAATTCATATAGATCAGGCCTGCGAAACCTTTGGTAACGCATGAACCTGCATTGCGAGGTACCTCCATGGTGCACAGCATGACCGCCTTTGCCCGCGTCGAAAAAGCCGGCGCCCAAGGCACCCTGAGCTGGGAACTGCGCTCGGTCAACAGCCGCTACCTGGAGCCGCACCTGCGTCTGCCGGAGTCCTTTCGCGACCTCGAAGGCGCGGTCCGCGAAGCACTGCGCCAGGGAATCTCCCGGGGCAAGCTCGAATGCACCCTGCGCTTCACCGAAGAAAATACCGACAAACCACTGCAAGTGGACCGCGAGCGCGCGGCTCAATTGGTCGCCGCCGCCGAGTCTATCGCCAGCCTGATTAAAAATCCGGCCGCGCTGAACCCGCTGGAAGTCCTGGCCTGGCCCGGCGTGCTGGTAGGCGATGCGACCGACCCGCAAGCCTTGAATGCAGAAGCACTGGCGCTGTTCAACGAAGGCCTGAAAGAACTCAAGGCCGGCCGCGAGCGCGAAGGCGCGGAGCTGGCGCGGTTGATCAACGATCGCCTGACCTCCATTGAAGAAGACGTGGTGACCCTGCGTGAGCTGGTCCCGCAGATGCTCGCCACCCAGCGCCAGAAAGTGCTCGACCGCTTCGCCGACATGAAGGCCGAGATGGACCCGCAGCGGCTGGAGCAGGAAATGGTCATGCTCGCGCAAAAGAGCGACGTCGCCGAAGAACTGGATCGCCTGAGCACTCACATCATCGAAGTTCGCCGGGTGCTCAAATCCGGTGGCGCTGCCGGTCGGCGCCTGGACTTCCTGATGCAAGAGCTCAACCGCGAAGCCAACACACTGGGCTCCAAAGCCTTCGACCCGCGCAGCACCCAAGCGGCGGTCAACCTCAAAGTGTTGATCGAGCAGATGCGCGAACAAGTGCAGAATATTGAGTAAGGCAACCCTGACATGACCCACAGCACCGGCACCCTGTACATCATTTCCGCACCTTCGGGCGCGGGCAAGAGCAGCCTGGTCAAGGCCCTGACCGACGCTGATCAGGAGATCCGCGTCTCCGTCTCCCACACCACCCGCGCCATGCGCCCCGGTGAAGTGAACGGCGTGAACTATCACTTCGTCGAACGCAGCGAGTTCGTGAAGATGATCGAGCATGGGGATTTTCTCGAGCGCGCCGAAGTGTTCGGCAATCTCTACGGTACTTCGCAAAGCCATCTGCAGCAGACCCTGGACGAAGGCCACGACCTGATTCTGGAAATCGACTGGCAAGGCGCCGAGCAAGTGCGCAAGTTGATGCCCCAGGCCCGTTCGATCTTCATTCTGCCGCCGTCCCTGCAGGCCTTGCACCAGCGCCTGACCAATCGCGGCCAGGACAGTGACGAGATCATCGATGGCCGGATGCGCGAAGCCGTCAGCGAGATGAGTCACTACGTCGACTATGATTACCTAATCATCAACGACGATTTCGCCCACGCACTGCGCGATTTGCAGGCGATTTTCCGTGCCAATCAGCTGCACCAGAAGCGCCAGCAGCAGCGTAACGGAAAACTTTTGGCCGAATTGCTCGGCTAAACAGCTCTTCCCAAAACCGTTGCAAGGGCTTTACATTGGCACTTGCAGCGCGTTGAAGGGCTTGGTCAAAAAATCAGCGCTTCCCTAATCGCTGGTGATTTTTTAAACTGTTGAGTCCGCTCGCCCAACCGGGCAGCGCGCATATTGCATTCGCTCCGAGGAATACCATGGCCCGCGTAACCGTTGAAGATTGCCTAAACCACGTGGAAAACCGCTTTGAGCTGGTCATGCTGTCTACCAAGCGTGCCCGTCAACTGGCCACCGGCGGCAAAGAGCCACTGGTTCAGTGGGAAAACGACAAGCCTACCGTTGTAGCCTTGCGTGAAATCGCTGAAGGCCTGATGAGCTACGAGTTCATCGCCAACGCTGAAATCGTCGAAGACGAACCGCTGTTCGCAGCGTTCGAGGACGAGTCCAACGAGGCAGTCTAAGCCATGCCTGGTCGACGTAGCACGGCGCGGGGTCACAGCGAACGGCAGGTTTCATCATGCCGAGCATAGACGCCCTCGCCGATCGCTTATCGACCTACCTCGGCAAGGACCAGGTCAACCTGGTCCGCCGAGCGTACTTCTACGCCGAACAAGCCCACGACGGCCAACGCCGCCGTAGCGGCGAGGCGTACGTCACGCACCCACTCGCGGTTGCGAATATTCTTGCCGACATGCACATGGACCATCAGAGCCTGATGGCTGCGATGCTGCATGACGTGATCGAAGACACCGGTATTGCCAAGGAAGCGCTGCAAGCGCAATTCGGCGAAACCGTGGCCGAACTGGTCGACGGGGTCAGCAAACTGACCCAAATGAACTTCGAGACCAAAGCCGAAGCCCAGGCCGAAAACTTCCAGAAAATGGCCATGGCCATGGCCCGCGATATTCGCGTGATCCTGGTCAAACTGGCTGACCGCCTGCACAACATGCGCACGCTGGAAGTCCTGTCCGGCGAAAAACGCCGACGGATCGCCAAGGAAACCCTGGAAATCTACGCACCCATCGCCAACCGGCTGGGCATGCACGCCATCCGCATAGAATTCGAAGACCTCGGCTTCAAGGCGATGCACCCGATGCGTTCCGCACGGATCAACCAGGCGGTCAAACGCGCCCGGGGCAACCGCAAGGAAATCGTCAACAAGATCGAAGAATCACTCAGCCACTGCCTGGCCATCGACGGCATTCAGGGCGAGGTCAGCGGTCGTCAGAAACACCTCTACGGCATCTACAAGAAAATGCGCGGCAAGCGTCGAGCCTTCAACGAGATCATGGACGTCTATGCGTTCCGGATCATCGTCGACAAGGTCGATACCTGCTACCGCGTGCTGGGTGCTGTGCATAATTTGTACAAACCGTTGCCGGGGCGCTTCAAGGATTACATCGCGATCCCCAAGGCCAACGGCTACCAGTCGCTGCACACTACATTGTTCGGCATGCACGGTGTTCCGATCGAGATTCAGATCCGCACCCGTGAAATGGAAGAGATGGCCAACAATGGCATCGCCGCCCATTGGCTGTACAAATCCAGCGGCGACGAGCAGCCAAAAGGCACTCACGCCCGCGCCCGCCAGTGGGTCAAAGGCGTGCTGGAGATGCAGCAACGGGCCGGCAACTCGCTGGAATTCATCGAGAGCGTGAAGATCGACCTGTTCCCGGACGAGGTCTACGTGTTCACGCCCAAAGGCCGGATCATGGAGCTGCCCAAAGGCTCCACGGCGGTCGATTTCGCTTACGCGGTGCACACCGACGTGGGCAACAGCTGCATTGCCTGTCGGATCAATCGTCGCCTCGCACCGCTGTCCGAACCGCTGCAAAGCGGCTCCACGGTCGAGATCGTCAGCGCCCCAGGCGCGCGACCGAATCCGGCGTGGCTCAACTTCGTGGTCACCGGCAAGGCGCGGACTCACATCCGCCATGCGCTGAAACTGCAACGCCGCTCCGAGTCCATTAGCCTCGGCGAGCGCCTGCTGAATAAAGTGCTGAATGGCTTCGACAGCTCGCTGGAGAAAGTCGCAGCCGAGCGCGTCAAGGCGATGCTCACCGAGTACCGACTCGAACTGATCGAAGACCTGCTTGAAGACATCGGCCTGGGCAATCGTATGGCTTACGTGGTCGCCCGCCGCCTGCTCGGCGAAGGCGAACAGCTGCCAAGTGCGGAAGGTCCACTGGCCATTCGCGGTACCGAAGGCCTGGTGCTCAGTTACGCCAAGTGCTGCACACCGATCCCGGGCGACCCGATTGTTGGTCACCTGTCTGCGGGCAAAGGCATGGTCGTGCACCTGGACAACTGCCGCAACATCAGCGAAATCCGCCACAACCCGGAAAAATGCATCCAGCTCTCGTGGGCCAAGGATGTCACCGGCGAATTCAATGTCGAGCTGCGCGTCGAGCTGGAACACCAGCGCGGCCTGATCGCTCTGCTGGCCAGCAGCGTCAACGCGGCCGACGGCAATATCGAAAAAATCAGCATGGACGAACGCGATGGTCGCATCAGCGTGGTCCAACTGGTGGTCAGCGTGCACGACCGCGTGCACCTGGCCCGCGTGATCAAGAAACTCCGCGCCTTGACCGGGGTGATTCGCATCACCCGCATGCGCGCCTAAGCCCACTATTACAAGGAGTCATTCATGACCAAGACTGTTATCACCAGCGACAAGGCCCCGGCCGCCATCGGCACTTACTCCCAGGCGATCAAGGCTGGCAACACCGTTTACATGTCGGGTCAAATTCCTCTGGACCCAAAAACCATGGAACTGGTTGAAGGCTTCGAAGCCCAGACCGTCCAGGTGTTCGAGAACCTCAAAGCCGTGGCTGAAGCCGCTGGCGGTTCGTTCAAGGACATCGTCAAACTGAACATCTTCCTCACCGACCTGAGCCACTTCGCCAAGGTCAACGAGATCATGGGCAAGTACTTCGATCAGCCTTACCCAGCCCGCGCCGCCATCGGCGTAGCAGCCCTGCCAAAGGGTTCGCAGGTTGAAATGGATGCCATTCTGGTCATCGAGTAATGCGTCCGGCGCAGCCCCAAAGGCTGCGCCGATTCTGTCTTGAAAGGATTCCACCATGCGCCATGCGCTAGCTCTCTCGCTGGTCGCCCTACTCTTGGGCGGATGTGCCAGTAACCCTGCCGATCGCGACATCAGCGGCACCTGGATCAATCAGGTGGCGATCGATGCTGCAGCCAAAGGCGGCCCCCTGCGCGAAGCGCTCCAGGCCTATGGCCCGAACCTGGAATGGGACGTCAACACCAAGGCCGGCCAGGCCCGCTACACCAACGGTTTTGAAAATGTCGACGGCAAGCTGCTGGGCGAAGAGTCCGGCGCCTGGAAAGTCGACTTTTATGGCAGCTCCGCCAGCGCGCTGAAGCGTGATGGCAAGCAACTGAGCCAAGTCGCCAGCGACAATGAGCCGGAGCAAGTCTTCCATCGCGCGCAGGTTACGGTGCCGGACGGCGCGCCGATGGGTGCCAGTTTCGAACGCGCACTGTATTCGGCCTACATGGGCGGCAGCTGGAAAGTCGTCAGCGGTCCCGGCGAAGGCAATACCGTGCAATTCCAGCCTGACGGACAGGTTGCCGGCCTGCCGGGCGCGGATCGTTATGCCTTGTGTCTGGCGGGCGATTGCGCGTCGATGAGCGGCGGTCACGACAACATGTGGCTGCAAGCGAATGGCCAGGGCAACACCTGGATCTTTGCGCGCAAGGGCAAGGAACTGGAAATCCTCCAGGCAGTGAACACCGCACAGGCGGATGAAATGCCGCAATTCACCCCGGGTGATCGCAAGTGGTTGCTCGAGAAGCAGTGATCCAGCAAAAAAGGAGCCCAAGGGCTCCTTTTTCTTTGACTCGCAGATTAAGTCAGCTGCGCCCTTCAAGGATCGCCGCATAACCTTCGCGATAGCTTGGGTACTTTGGCGTCCAGCCCAAGGCTTTCGCCCGAGCATTGCTGCATTGCTTACTGCCAGTGCGACGCACGCTCGCGTCTTCGGCCCATTCGGTCACGCCCAGATACTCACGCAACCAGCCCACCACTTCGGCCAGCGGCGCAGGCGCATCGTCCACACCGATGTAGACGTCATCCAGCGCCACACCGCGTCGATCAGCCTCAAGCAGAAACGCCATCAACCCCGCCGCATCGTCGGCGTGAATACGGTTGCCATACAACGGCGGATCAATCGCCACGCGATAACCCTGACGAACCTGCGTCAGCAGCCGTTCGCGACCCGGTCCGTAAATGCCGGTCAAGCGTACGATGCTGGCCGGAATGCCGCTTTGGAGTGCCACTTGCTCAGCCTCCAGCATCAATCGACCTGAAAAGCCTGCCGCAATGGTCGGCGAAGTCTCATCAACCCACTCGCCATCCTGCTGGCCATACACACTGCTGCTGGAAACAAACAGCAGGCGATTGGGCACCTGACCGTAGTCGTTCAGCCACTCCAACACATGCTGCAAGCCCTGCACATAAGCCGCGCGATAACCGGCTTCATCGTGATCGGTGGCGGCCGCGCAATACACCAGGTAATCCACCGCACCGACTGGCCAGGTCGCCGGACAGTCTTCATTGAACAAGTCACCGGCAACGCCAATGACCCCCTCGGGCAGGCGAGAAACGTCACGCCTCAGGCCATGAACCTCCCACCCGCAAGCGACCAATTGCGTAGCCAGACGACTGCCGACATCACCGCAGCCGGCGATCAAAACAGAAGGCGCGGACATCAGAAAACTCCCTCAAGAAAGGTACAGACTAGCGCCCGAAATGGATGAGCGGCTAGTAATGGAGGAAAAAAAGAGACGCTATTACTTTTGTTAACAAGAATTAATTGCAATAATGCCAGCCACTTTTGTTCTCGGCCTCACGAGGCCTGGAAGAGCATTTACCGTTTTTCTTTCTCAGGTCCGGCCAGCATGACACGCAATCAATTCCCCGCTTCGCCAACCAAACGACCTCGCGCCTGGAGCGCAGTGGCCGCCCTGCTGCTCAGCCTGATGCTGGCGCCGACCGCCGCTTTCGCTGACGCACAAGCGCCAGCCGCTCCGGCAACTACTGTTGCTCCAACTCCTGCCGATCACGCCGCACCGGCCGTTACCCCGGCTGCGACCGACCCGGCCCAAGCCGTAGACACCACCGCCGATGACGTTCCGGAAGTCCTCGAAGCCGACAACACTCTGGGCATGGCCCACGACCTGTCGCCGTGGGGCATGTACCAGAACGCCGACATCATCGTGAAAATCGTGATGATCGGTCTGGCCATCGCCTCGATCATCACCTGGACCATCTGGATCGCCAAGGGTTTCGAGCTGATGGGCGCCAAGCGTCGTCTGCGCACCGAAATCGTCCACCTGAAAAAAGCCACCACACTCAAAGAAGCCAGTGTGACAGCCACCAAGCAAGGCACCCTCGCCAATCTGCTGGTGCATGACGCCCTGGAAGAGATGCGTTTGTCGGTCAACAGCCGCGAGAAAGAAGGCATCAAGGAACGCGTCGCCTTCCGCCTTGAGCGTCTGGTTGCAGCCTGCGGTCGCAACATGAGCAGCGGCACCGGCGTGCTCGCCACCATCGGCTCCACTGCGCCGTTCGTAGGTTTGTTCGGCACCGTGTGGGGCATCATGAACAGCTTCATCGGCATTGCCAAAACCCAGACCACCAACCTCGCCGTCGTGGCTCCCGGCATCGCCGAAGCCCTGCTGGCAACCGCACTGGGTCTGGTTGCAGCGATTCCAGCCGTAGTGATCTACAACGTCTTTGCCCGCTCCATTGCCGGTTACAAGGCGCAAGTATCCGATGCCTCGGCTGAAGTCCTGCTGCTGGTCAGCCGTGACCTCGATCACCTGCCGACCACCGAGCGCTCTGCGCAACCCCACATGGTCAAAGTAGGGTAATCAGCCATGGGCTTGCATTTGAAAGAAGGCGCAGACGACGATCTGGCCGAGAATCACGAAATCAACGTCACACCGTTCATCGACGTGATGCTGGTGCTGTTGATCATCTTCATGGTCGCGGCCCCGCTCGCTACCGTGGACATCAAGGTCGACCTGCCCGCTTCCAGCGCCAAACCGGCGCCACGGCCAGAGAAACCGGTGTTCCTCAGCGTCAAGGCTGACCAACGCCTGTTCCTCGGCGAAGACGAAGTGAAGGCCGAAGCACTCGGCGCCACCCTCGACGCCAGGACCAAAGGCAAGAAAGACACGACGATCTTCTTCCAGGCCGATAAAGGCGTGGATTACGGCGACCTGATGAGCGTGATGGACAACCTGCGCTCTGCCGGTTACCTGAAGGTGGGTCTGGTCGGACTCGAGACGGCAGTCAAGAAATGATCACGACGCGCCAAAAGCTGACGCGTTATAGCGGGAGCCTGGCCGTAGTGCTGGGCGTCCATGCGCTGGCCATTGCGCTAGCGCTGAACTGGACGTCGCGCCCACCGATCGAGCTGCCGCCACAGGCGATGATGGTCGAGTTGGCGCCGGTTCCGGCCCCGCCACCACCGGCACCGCCGAAGGTCATAACGCCGCCGCAGCCACCCGCCCCGGTGGAAGAACTGCCGATACCGAAGCTGGCTGAAGTGCCGAAGGCCGAGATTGCGGTGCCGAAGCCGGTCAAACCCAAGCCAAAGCCTCAACCGCCCAAGCCTGTGGAAAAAAAGCCGGAACCGCCTAAAGAGAAGCCGTCCGAGGAAAAGCCGAGCGACGCCCAACCGACTCAGGCACCGACGGAGAAATCCGCACAACCGGCACCCGGGCCATCTGCCGCGCAACAAGCCGCCAAGGCCAGTTGGCAAGGCGAATTGCTTGCGCACCTGGCCAAGTACAAAAAGTACGCCAGTGCACAGATGCGGAACAAGGAAGGCATGAACCGCCTGCGCTTCGTGGTGGATGCTGAAGGTAACGTGTTGTCATTCGAACTGGTGGGCGGCTCCGGCAAGCCCGATCTGGACCGGGCCACCCTGGAAATAATCCGCCGCGCCCAACCGCTGCCAAAGCCACCGGCCGACATGTTGACCAACGGGACCATCGAAATCGTTGCACCGTTTGTTTACTCGCTGGAAAAACGCCGGCGCTAACACCCGTCGCAACACCAAAAGGCACCGAAAGGTGCCTTTTACATATCCGCCCGCGGCAAACCTGCTTTGCCCTGTGTCACTCAACGCACTCAGTCTGATAACGTGCGTCTATCGATTGCAGCCGGTATGCTTGGCTAGCAACTTCATGGACGCTTGCTATGACTCTTACAGAATTACGCTACATCGTTACCCTCGCCCAAGAGCAGCACTTCGGCCACGCGGCTGAGCGTTGCCATGTCAGCCAGCCGACCCTGTCGGTGGGCGTGAAAAAGCTTGAAGACGAACTCGGTGTGCTGATTTTCGAGCGCAGCAAGAGTGCCGTGCGCCTGACACCGGTCGGCGAAGGCATTGTCGCGCAGGCGCAGAAAGTCCTGGAACAGGCCCAAGGCATCCGCGAACTGGCCCAGGCCGGTAAGAACCAGCTGACCGCCCCGCTGAAAGTCGGCGCCATCTACACCGTCGGCCCGTACCTGTTTCCGCACCTGATTCCGCAACTGCACCGGGTCGCCCCGCAGATGCCGTTGTACATCGAAGAAAACTTCACCCACGTGCTGCGCGACAAACTGCGCAACGGCGAACTCGACGCGATCATCATCGCCCTGCCGTTCAACGAAGCCGATGTGCTGACCCTGCAACTCTACGACGAGCCGTTCTACGTCCTGATGCCGGCCCAGCACCCGTGGACCCAAAAAGAATCCATCGACGCCGCCCTGCTCAACGACAAGAGCCTGCTGCTGCTCGGCGAAGGCCACTGCTTCCGCGATCAAGTGCTGGAAGCCTGCCCGACCCTGGCCAAAGGGAACGACGGCGCCAAGCACACCACGGTGGAATCCAGCTCCCTGGAAACCATCCGCCACATGGTTGCGTCCGGTCTCGGCATCTCGATCCTGCCGCTGTCGGCAGTCGACAGCCATCACTACGCTCCCGGCGTGATCGAAGTGCGCCCACTGACGCCTCCGGTGCCGTTCCGCACCGTGGCCATCGCCTGGCGCGCGAGCTTCCCGCGGCCAAAGGCGATTGAAATCCTTGCTGACTCCATTCGCCTGTGCTCGGTGGCCAAGCCGCAAGCACCGGTCGTTGCGGCCTAAGTCGCTGCCATGACCGAGTTGTCGCAAGTGTCGGTGACGGCACTCAAGGGTGTCGGTGAAGCCATGGCCGAGAAGTTGGCCAAGGTCGGCCTGGAGAATCTCCAGGACGTGCTTTTTCACCTGCCGTTGCGTTATCAGGACCGCACTCGCGTGGTCCCGATCGGCCATTTGCGACCCGGGCAAGACGCCGTGATCGAAGGCACCGTCAGCGGCGCCGATGTGGTCATGGGCCGCCGCCGCAGCCTGGTGGTACGCCTGCAGGACGGCACCGGCGGGCTCAGCCTGCGTTTCTACCATTTCAGCAACGCCCAGAAAGAAGGCCTCAAACGCGGCACGCGGATTCGCTGCTACGGCGAAGCGCGGCCCGGTGCGTCGGGGCTGGAGATCTACCACCCGGAATACCGCGCCATCACCGGCGACGAGCCGCCGCCAGTGGACGAAACCCTGACCCCGGTTTACCCGCTCACCGAAGGCCTGACCCAACAGCGCTTGCGCCAGTTGTGCATGCAGACCCTGACGATGCTCGGCCCCACCAGCCTGCCTGACTGGTTGCCGAACGAACTGGCGCGGGACTATCAACTGGCGCCGCTGGCCGATGCGATCCGCTACCTGCACCACCCGCCCGCCGATGCCGACGTCGACGAACTCGCCCTCGGTCATCACTGGGCGCAGCACCGTCTAGCCTTTGAAGAACTGCTGACCCATCAACTGTCCCAGCAGCGCCTGCGCGAGAGCATGCGTTCCCTGCGCGCGCCGGCGATGCCGAAAGCCACCCGGCTGCCGGCCCAGTATCTGGCCAACCTCGGTTTCACTCCGACCGGCGCTCAGCAACGGGTCGGTAACGAAATCGCCTACGACCTCAGTCAGCACGAGCCCATGTTGCGGCTGATTCAGGGCGACGTCGGCGCGGGCAAAACCGTGGTCGCTGCCCTCGCCGCACTCCAGGCCTTGGAGGCCGGCTATCAAGTGGCGCTGATGGCGCCCACCGAGATTCTCGCCGAGCAGCACTTCATCACCTTCAAGCGCTGGCTCGAGCCGCTGGGCATCGAAGTCGCGTGGCTGGCCGGGAAGCTAAAAGGCAAGAACCGCGTGGCCGCACTGGAGCAGATTGCCAACGGCGCATCTATGGTGGTCGGCACCCACGCGCTGTTCCAGGACGAAGTGCAGTTCAAAAACCTCGCACTGGCGATCATCGACGAACAGCACCGCTTCGGCGTGCAGCAACGGCTGGCCCTGCGGCAGAAAGGTGTCGGCGGGCGGATGTGTCCGCACCAGCTGATCATGACCGCGACACCGATTCCCCGGACGCTGGCCATGAGCGCCTACGCCGACCTCGACACCTCGATCCTCGACGAACTGCCGCCCGGCCGGACTCCGGTGAACACCGTGCTGATCACCGATACCCGGCGCGTCGAAGTCATCGAGCGGGTGCGCGGCGCCTGCGCTGAAGGGCGTCAGGCCTATTGGGTGTGCACGCTGATTGAAGAGTCGGAAGAGCTGACCTGCCAAGCTGCCGAAACCACTTACGAAGACCTCACCGCCGCCCTCGGCGAGTTGAAGGTCGGGCTGATCCACGGCCGCATGAAGCCCGTCGAGAAAGCCGCCGTCATGGCCGAGTTCAAGGCCGGCAACCTGCAACTGCTGGTCGCCACCACGGTGATTGAAGTCGGCGTCGACGTGCCCAACGCCAGCCTGATGATCATCGAAAACCCCGAACGCCTCGGGCTTGCGCAATTGCACCAGTTGCGCGGTCGCGTGGGTCGAGGCAGTGCAGCCAGCCATTGCGTGCTGCTTTACCATCCGCCGCTGTCACAGATCGGTCGTCAGCGCCTGGGCATCATGCGTGAAACCAACGACGGTTTTGTCATCGCCGAAAAAGACCTCGAGCTGCGCGGCCCCGGCGAAATGCTCGGCACGCGTCAGACCGGCCTGCTGCAATTCAAGGTCGCTGACCTGATGCGCGACGCCGATCTGCTGCCCGCTGTGCGCGACGCCGCCCAGGCGCTGCTGGAGCGCTGGCCGGATCACGTCAGCCCGCTGCTCGACCGCTGGCTACGTCATGGGCAGCAATACGGCCAAGTGTGAGCACCGTCGCAGTTTCTGAACCACCGTTCTGAGCAAGCTGGTTATACTCCTGCCATTGTTTTAAAACGGATACAGACCATGACCGAAGTTGCCCTCGCACCCGCCACCCCGCACGCTCCGTCGGTTATTCGGCTGATGCTGGGCAAACTGGGTATCGCCTACGAAGAAGTCCTCGACCATCACGGCCTGAACGCCGCACGCAAAGTGCAGGCTGTTCTGCTTGATGACGCCGTGGGCACGCTCATGGTGCTGTTCCCGCAGAGCCAATTGCTGGACCTCAATCGCCTCGCCGAACTGACCGGCCGCCGCCTCACCGCCGTGTCCACCGAACGCCTGGTAAAAATGCTCGGCAAACACAACCTGAGCCTGCTGCCTGGCATGCCGGCGCTCACCAGTTCACCGTGCCTGTATGAAGAATGCATGCTGCGCGAGCCGAAGTTGCTGATCAACTCGGGCGAGCCGGGCGTCTTGCTGGAGATCACCAGCGAAGACTTCAAGACCATGCTGACCAAAGCCAGTGCCGCCAACTTCGGCGAAGCGCTGACCAGCATTCGCCCGAACCTCGACCGCCCCCACGATGACCGCGAGGAAATCACCCAGGCCGTTCAAGCGTTCACCGCACGGCGCATCCAGCAACGTCTGGAAGAAACCATCGAAATTCCGCCGCTGGCCGAGACCGCGCAGAAAATCATCAAACTGCGCGTCGACCCCAACGCCACCATCGACGACATCACCGGCGTCGTCGAAACCGACCCGGCCCTGGCCGCACAAGTCGTGAGTTGGGCGGCGTCGCCGTATTACGCGTCGCCGGGCAAGATTCGTTCAGTGGAAGACGCCATCGTCCGGGTGCTGGGTTTCGACCTGGTGATCAACCTGGCGCTGGGCCTGGCCCTGGGCAAAACCCTGAGCCTGCCCAAAGACCATCCGCAACACACCACGCCGTACTGGCAGCAATCGATCTACACCGCCGCCGTCATCGAAGGCCTGACCCGCGCCATGCCGCGCGCCCAGCGCCCGGAAGCCGGCCTGACCTACCTCGCCGGCCTGCTGCACAACTTCGGCTACTTGCTGCTGGCCCACGTCTTCCCGCCGCACTTCTCGCTGATCTGCCGCCACCTCGAAGTCAACCCGCACCTCTGCCACAGCTACGTCGAACAACACTTGCTAGGCATCAGCCGTGAACAGATCGGCTCGTGGCTGATGCGCTACTGGGACATGCCCGAAGAACTGGCCACCGCACTGCGCTTCCAACACGACCCAAGCTACGACGGCGATTACGCCGAGTACCCAAACCTCGTGTGCCTGGCTGTGCGTTTGCTGCGTAGCCGCGGGATTGGGTCTGGGCCGGATGAAGACATCCCGGACGCATTGCTAGAGCGCGTAGGCCTGACCCGCGACAAAGCCAACGACGTCGTCAGCAAAGTCCTCGAAGCCGAAGTCCTGCTGCGCGAACTTGCCTCACAATTCAGCCAGCCCTAAAAGCATCGCGGGCAAGCCACGCTCCCACAGGATTTACGCGATCCCTGTGGGAGCGGGCTTGCCCGCCATGAATCCACCCCGATCCAACTGAATCACCACAACCCCTGTGGCGAGGGAGCTTGCTCCCGCTCGACTGCGCAGCAGTCGCAACCCTGCCGACACGGTGTGTCAGATACAACCGAGGTCTCAGGCTCTAGGGCCGCTTCGCAGCCCAGCGGGAGCAAGCTCCCTCGCCACAGGTTCAATCACTCGAATCAAGCCTTGGCTTTAGCCTTCGCCTTCCGCGGCTTCAAATACTTGGTCAGCCCCTGGAACCAGATCACCAGCGCCGGGTTGCCCTTGATCTGAATCGACTTGTCCTGAATCCCCGTCATAAACGCCAACTGCTTGTTCTTCGCCTGCATCGTGGCAAAGCCATACGCCGCATCTTTAAAGGCAATCGCAAACGCAGGCTCGGCATACACGCCGGACTTACTGGTAATGCGCTGATCCTTCACAAAGAAATGCCGCGCCACTTTCCCGTCCAGGGTCTGTAATTGGAATACAAGCTCCTTGTCACCCAACTGCTGCTGAAACGCAGGATTAGTCCGACTGGCCTTACCCATCAACAAACCCAGCATCCACAGAAGAAAACGAAATTTCATGCGCACAGCCTCAAAAGGAAAATGAACGGCCGGCGCAGTGTAGCGACTTCAAGCGAGAACGCCACTGTCTGGTTGCGTTAGAAGAAGATGAACCACTTTTCCGGCATGATGACCACCAAGTCACGCTCTCCCGCCTTAACCTTGATCATTCCCACACTCCCGCGTGGGTATGCATCCCGAGACGCTCCGCGTCACAGCCAACACCCGCCCTACACCTGAAGAAACACATTCCTGTAGGAGCTGCCGAAGGCTGCGATCTTTTGATCTTGATGCCCTCAAACCTCTCGGACATTTCCTTCAAAACGCCGGGCTGTCCGTGAACTAGGCGACCTTGGCCTTCACCGATAACCTCTGTTCGTCACCGCAAAATCGGTGACTCGGACGTGCAAGTCCGGCGGGATACACGATGTGTTATGGCAATTCATCGAGCATTTTCCTATGCTCGCGAACCGTTATGGCTGCTGTGTATGGGAGACCTTCGGGTCTGCCGGGTAATCCCGCCGGTCTTGCACACCTATACACAGCTGCCACCTCTTTCGAAGTGCACGCGAAACGGTGTCGGCTCCTTAATTACGGGATTACACCTATGTTCAAGCCAACACCGAATCCTCCTGAAAACGAAGCCACATCCCCCTACGAATCCTTCGATTCGAAAAAACTCCACGAAGCCGCCGAACGCGCCCTCGACCGCCATTTCAAACCAGCCATCGAACCCCGCCCCAAACGCCGTGGCGGCCTCTTCACCCTCTCCCCCGGCACCGACGCCGAAGCCCTCATGGCCAACGCCTCGGAAGACCTCCTGTCCATCAGCGCCATCGCCGCAAACCTGGCAGACGACCTAGACGGCTCACGCCGCTCGGTCGCATTAGCCCTGAGTAGAATGGCGGATGGCGTGCGGTTGATGGTGGAAGGGACGCAAGATCACATTGAATTGCGGGAGTATCGAACGCAGGGTTAGTAAGCCCCAAAGCAGTTGAAGGGCGCTTTGCGCGCCCTTCATCACTTTGTCGTACTAATAGCAGTTGCTAGCCGCTATCGGTTCAGTCACTTCCGACTGAAGTCGTTTAACAGCATTGAGACCCGACTCGTAACCTTTGTTGGCAGCAAGCTGATAACAGGCCAAGGCTCGGGGAATATCCTTTTTACCGAGATCGCCACTTTCCCAATAAGAGCCCAACGAAACGAACGCATTCGTCGACCCCATGGAAGCAGCACGAATCAGCTCTTTTTCAACGTCAATTGGTCGCTGACATGGCCCTTCCCCAGCCGTTTCATTGCCAAAACAATAGAAGCCTGCCAGGGACTCAGCCCCGCTCGGTGAATTAACGGCCGCCGCTTTGAACAGAGCCTCGACTTTGCCGTATTCCAACTGCGGCGCCATACCCGACAGACTCAGCCCAGCTGCAGCCAAACTTGACTCAGGATCGCCTGAAGCGGCCGCGCACAGGTAATTTTCCAAGGCTGCCTCAAAAAGCTCGCCCGTCAGCCGGTATTGCTCAAGACCACCCAAGCCAACAAATCCCAGTGCACGCTGTGAGCAGAAATTCTCCGCACGACTCATCGACCGCGTACTTGCTACAGAAAGTTCTATTTCAGAAATCGACCAGTCCTCAACCCCAACAAGCGTCCAGCAGGCCTTTCGCGAAAAGTTGAAGATCTTGATATTGCTGTTGCCGGCACGTTTATCCACAACGTTAACGTGGCGGTCATCCACCTTCTCGACTTCAATCCCTTCCACTTTCCCATCAGGCATCGCGACCATTAAGGGAAACGCCATGTCGCGCCCTACCTCGGCAGTGACGTAAGGCACAATCCGCCCTATATCGGACGTTCCCTTTAACACCAATAGCTTCACAGCCTGCGCCGTTAGCCGCTTTTGCGATTCGGCGTTAACGGAAAATGCGGGCAGAAACTGGGCGAACTCTTGCGAAGGACACGAGCCGCGCCCAATTGCCAAACCACTCCCGCTATCGGACGCGATATTGTCCAGAAAAACTGACCGTTCATGGCTCATGGCGGCGATGCAATTGTTCACGGCGGTCACATGTGTCGACGAGCCCGGTTCTACCTCCAACGCATCAATCTGACAATCGGCATCACGCAGTTTGATCCAGGCGCGCTGAGCCTCTTGAACCTTTGCCTTGTGCTCCTCAGCTAGAACCGGGTCGGTCTGATAGCCGCCTTCAAGCCGCACCATCAATTCTTGGTAACTGGTATTCAACTGCGCATCCGCAGCAGCCTTGGCACTCACAGAACATCTTTCACCATGGGAGTTCGTAGCGATATCAATACATGTATCTTGAGCAAATGCATCAGCCCCTAAAGGAGGCAAACCACAAACCAGCACGCCAAATAGCACTAGAACAAAATATTTATTCATGAAAAAACCCAGTAACAAACTTTAGAAGACATTCTTTTAAACTGTCACTACTCATCCGGCGCGATAGCCATTTTCAGAGTATACCCATCTAGATAAACGACAGCTTCGCGACCGTTAATATCGATAGGTGTAGGATTCTGGACAATATCTTTATCACTGGCTGCCGCAATTTTTGTCAGAGTCTTATCGGCAACATTGGCACGCCAGATAGTTTCATCACCATTCTTGAAATAAAATACCGGCCGTGACTTGCTCCAAATCGGATTATAAATATTCCAACCTACCTCTGGCTGACCAACTGGAGCAATCGTTTCATATCCAGGAGTGTGTGAATAATACGCTTGCAGTTTTCCATATTCACCACCCCAACCGAAAGTCAAACCACTAACAGCATTTTCATCAGTATTTGGCCACTGTTGAAATAACAAACTACTCTCCGCCGGCGGCAACTTGGAACCGAGTTTATACACCATCCCTCGCAACTGGTTTTTCGAGATCTGCTGTCGATAGTAAAAAGACCCATCTAAAACTCCCGAAAACCTCTTTCCTTCGTCGTTCGCACCCAATCTCAGCGCACCGTCAAAGCCAATATCTTTTGCGATCGCGTGTACTATTGGCCTGTCGTTGCGATCAACGTACTCATACAAATTCCCTCGGTACGCAATCATTGCTGCATCAAAATGTCCTTCAAATACGATGACATGCAGCATGCCTGAGATTGTTTCAGCGGAAATTATAAAACGCTCAAGAACGCCTTTTTCATTGGGAAGCCATGCTAAATCAATCATCTTCCATGAACGCGCAAACTGCGTATACGCTTTATCGCCCGACATCAATTTAATGTCTTTTTGAGTTGGCCTAGGCGTCACTGAAATCGGAGTCAGAAAGCGAGTCTGCTGAACATAAGCATCTTCTAAACACTCCATTGACTCACAAGAGTTACGCTCTGATTCAAGCCAATCACTTTCAATAACTTGAAAAGCCCGGCGATTCTTTAACGGTTTGAAGACCTCACTCAGCTTTTCATCCATAACGGACAAAGAAGGAGAGCTACAAATTTTTCGTTCTACTTCCGTTGAAGCTTTGCCGCAGTCGAAACTCGCTGAATGTGCGATTGAGCTAAACAGCGACAGAGCCAACAACAAAAACTTAGGAAGCAAATACATATTTCTCATTGAATCAGCCGTCAAATAAATTTTTCAACCAGCGGGACAGATCTATTTAACCCCAACCAAGATCAAAGCCTTGGAGCGCAACAAATAAATCCGTCCCCTTTGCTCATAAGTTTATTTCAGCTACTTTGATGGCGGAGCGACCGCGATCTGCCTGGCACGATCAAGCGTCAGACGAATCATGCAACTAGCGGATTGCTCACCATATATAGACTTTACGCACTCAAGATCCCTAAACTTCATCCAAGCTCGTTGAACCTCGCGAAACGCGGTTCTTTTTTCGTCACTTAAACGATTTGCCTTATCATGGCAAGCCGAATTAAGCAGCGCATCCGCATCCGCCAAAACCAACTGATAAATATCGCTCTCTTGCACTATTTTGACTTGAGGTAAACTCTGAGGTAGATCCGCATCCCAGTTATTCAATCCATTATTGTCATCAACTCTTAGCTTGACCGTTTTATTATCAAACCACCCATATTGATTTTTTTCCTGTTCCGACTTATAAAGCAACTCAATATAAATTGGGTCGTTTCCCCGTTGCGGATCATTTAGCAGAGTCTGCTTTAAAACACTGACATTTCCATTCCCCTCATCTAGTTCGAAAGAAAAGCAAGGGGTTGGCCCAGGCTGTGCGGCTGACTTGCTACCACGCATACAGTCCGCTCGAGTAGAGCCGCTCGGCTCATCACTTCCCGTTTCTACATCTTGAATTCTAATTAGCAGTCTCAAGTTAGGGGCCGTAGAATAGTCGGCTTGTAATATCTTCGCGGAATAGAACGGTTCTGCTTGAACGGTAGCGACGGCAAATACAAAAAATGCTGAGCACACCAAGAAAACTATATTTTTAACCACAGAGATTAATTCCATTTAAATCTAAGAAAAAAATAGGACGGCGTTATTTTTTTGTAACCCGGGACAGATTTATTATCGATAGAGAACCCACCTAATAATTAAATCCATCCCTCTTCGCAACTAACTTATTCGAAATCCCCCTCATATTTTTTTGATTCCGGATTAAAGCTCCACTTATGAGGCGTGGTTAGGGCGTTTTTTCCCTTATAACGGATATTCCCATCACCGTCTCTCTGATAGGAATAAACTTGCACATCTTTGAAACCGCTAATAGTTTCAGGAGCTTTATCTAAAACCTCCACCTTAGCAAAATAGTCGCCACCGACAAACTTCAAATAACCTTTGCACTGAATTAGAAAGCCGTATGTTTTATCTTTGCTAGAGCCTTCACTACCATAGGATGTAAAGATAAAATCTTTTATGCCATCGCCGTTGAGATCACCGCTGTAAACTACTTTTCCTTCTTGAACTGAAAATTTATCGCCGCTCAACCTCGATAACGTGTCGATCTGATCCCCGTCTTCGGACCATTGTGAAATAAAGTGCTTCGCCCCCCCAGACGTATCACAAACATCTACAGTGGCGGCGCTAGCCATAGGAGAAAACACTAGAAAAGCAAAAATGTATTTCATAGTCAAACTTCCAAGACAAAGGTATTTCTACCAGTTCTAACTGAGCCCTGAGGCTGAGTTGCACCGAAAACGATACTTGTGGTTATCGTCGAGTTGATAGCAGCAGCCGCAGATAACAATTTTTCTGTCAGTACCGCCTCATGCGCGTCACCCCAACTAGCCACCGCCGGCGGCCAGTTTACACCGGCTGTTCCATTTACCGCCTGCTGTACGATCGGCGTGATTTTCTCATAGTCATCATTTACGACATGAGATGGGCGATACACATGCCATCTAAGAAGTATGGCTACCGATTTTTCCGAAGTGAAAACTTTACCCAAGGTACTGGTCACAGTCGCGGCTCCAACGTGAAAAGTAATTTCCTTTTTCAAGATATCTGCAATCCTCACCTTGGCCATCGACCACATCGTGGTTTTGTATTCTTGCAATGTTCTGCCGGCCATACCCATTCTATAAAACCAGTGCCATGTTTTTAAATAATGCGCCTCTTCTTTGGTTTTCAACAGTTCGTCAAATTCAGTATCCGCATGACTTGGTTGGGCTTGAGCAAATGTGTCATTTGTCAGCTTAACCCACCCAGAATAAGTCTTCAAATCATCCGCATATAATCTGGAGTCACCCCAATCATATATCGGATACAAGCCAAAATTACCAAAAACCTTATTGAATGTCTCGTTGCTTTTATGCTTTAAATACGCAATAAACCCAACAAACTCCCCTTTTCCATACTTTCCGTTATTGAAGAGACCCATAGTCCAGTGGCATGGCCCAGCAGAGATCAAAGCATTATCCCACGCGTTCAAT
This sequence comes from Pseudomonas sp. BT76 TE3572, assembly GCF_050435365.1. Lineage (NCBI taxonomy): Bacteria > Pseudomonadati > Pseudomonadota > Gammaproteobacteria > Pseudomonadales > Pseudomonadaceae > Pseudomonas > Pseudomonas sp. BT76 TE3572. The sequence goes on along the minus strand of NZ_JBNDKE010000001.1, from coordinate 4,667,583 downwards.
ACATCAAAACGACCAAAGCATTCTGCCTCTGCTACCACTCGGATCGTGCGATATGTTGATAACGCAGGAGTATTAAGCTGAGAAGAATTGGCTGCTACGCCCGTTACATTTTTAACCGACATATCAGCTTCAGGTGACCAACTATGTGCTTTAGTAGCATTGGGACCACCAAAGCTACCTGACTGGTAATACCCTACAGACTGATAATCAACTTGAGTCCGCTCGGCTGGAAACTCAAAATAATCAGAAAAATCCCTAACTAGAATTCTTGGCGCTCCGGGAGTAAAGCTATCATGAGCCCATACATTACAACCTGACGGGGCCAAATTACTTCTTACACCCTGACTCATCGCCCATGCTTCAAACACAACTGGGCATCTGTAATCGTTATCCAACCAATGCTCTATGGCTATTCTAGTCTGCTCATTTACAACGCCGCTTATTGGGCCGTTATACTTCGATGCATTAGCCACAGACTGAAGACTATCAACATAATAACTGGCAGGACCAGTAGTAGAACCACTTACCGCGGGAGTCTTACCTGCTTTAGCTACAATTGCTGCCGAGCTATCAAAATAGACATCCAGGTTGTTAATTTTTACAGGAACCCCTGCTTGATCTAGTAAAAGTTGGCCCTGCTTTTCTGGCCTAACACATGCCACCCGATTCATAGATGCATATATTTGAAACTCTCTAACGGCCCAACCAGTGCGAATCCCAAATCCTCCATCCGGCTTACCAACCACCGAAAAGCCTAACGTAACTAGATCTTCTTGCAGCTTTCTCACATGTTCAGGAACAGCAAGTGCAGCACTACTGCCCAAAAATGCCGCTGCTGTTTCGGCATTAACCACCGTTAATACGGGATTATCGTTGCCTCCCCATCGTGGAGGTGTGTTCTGCGCAGGTTTCCCATCGTGGTCGCCACGGCGGAGGTCAAAATCTCCATAAATCATCACTTATTCCCTCACGCAATGTGTTGCTCTTGTAGCCGTTTTATATCAGTGGCCGACAGATAATCTTTATCTGTTAACTCACAAGACCGATGGAAGCAACGGGTGGCGTATTTGGTTTTCGGACCATTCTCCCCGTCAATTTTTCCATTATAAAAACCAAGATTTTTTAATCGTGATTGAAGCCCTTTGATATCCGAAGCATCTGATTGCGCGCTTAAATCGAGCTCCCAAATCCACGGTTGCGACTCAGTTCCAAATGGGTAGAAAGTAAGCTTTCCCTTTTTTGCACTTGGCGGAACTGGTTGATCTACAAAGCCGTCAGCAGATGTCGTGCCTTTATAAGTCACTCCATCGACCTCCAACACATAGGGCTGTCCCGCAATCCCTTTCTTCTCATACGGGCGCTTCATTTGAATTCTGAAACTTTTCCCAGGTGCGTCTAATGACGGCGAACTCGGCGCATTCATCGACGCCTGATCCATCAAACTCCCCGCCTTATCCTTATCCGCCGCCCCCGGCAGCACCGGCGGTTTAATCCCAATCCCTGTCCCACTCCCCGCCGACCCGCCAGCATTAATCTTCACCACCGGCCCAACCACCGTAATCCCACCCGCATCCAGCTTGATGAAACTCCCCCCGGCCTTAACCGTGAGCTCCATCCCAGCCTCGATGACAATCTTGTCCCCAGCCTTAAGATGAATCTCTTTCCCAACGCTAGTCAGCTGCGCAGTCCCCAGCTTCACATGCTGGTTCTGCCCAATCGTCAGGTGATCATCCATCCGCGCTTCAGTCTTACGATCAGCAATCGTGGTGCGATGCTCTTCTGCCTTCAGCTCGGTGTAGGTGTTCTTCTCCACCGTGTCATGCCGTTCATTCCCAACCCGAATCTTCTGATCATGCTCAATGTTTTCATCCCAATCCCGCTGGGCATGGATGAAGATCTGCTCCGCGCCTTTCTTGTCCTCAATCCGCAGTTCATTGAACCCGCCGCCCCCCGGTGAACTGAGGGTTTTAAACACAGTGCGAGTCTTGTTCGCCGGCAAGTCGTAGGGAACCTGGTTTTCCTTGTGGTACAGGCAACCGGTCACCAGCGGTTGATCGGGGTCACCTTCAAGGAAGGTCACCAGCACTTCCATGCCAATGCGCGGGATGGCGATGGCGCCATAACGATCACCGGCCCAACTCGAAGAGACGCGCATCCAGCAGCTGGTTTTGTCGTCAGCCAAACCTTCACGGTCCCAGTGGAATTGCACCTTGATGCGGCCGTACTGGTCGCAGTGAATCTCTTCACCTTTGGGCCCGGTGACCATGGCGGTCTGGCTGCCGAGGACGCGGGGCTTCGGATGTTCCAGCGCCGGCCGGTAGAACACGTCCCACGGCGTGGCGAGGAAGCGGTTGCGGTAGCCCTGGTGGAAGTCGTCCTTGTTGGCGGTGGTGTCGCTGGTGACCGACTCTTCGAGGACTTGCGGTTGTTTGCCTTCGTGGAAGATTTCGGTGAGCAGCCAGAGGTCGTTCCACTCGGTGCGCGGGTGGTCGGACATTTCCAGGAAGTGGCCGCTGACCAGGGTGGTCTGATCGCTTTTACCTTCGGCTTGTTGGTAGTCGGCGCGATGGCGTTCGAGGGCGCGTTGGCTGAGGAACTTGCCGCGTGCGCGGTCGATGAAGCGGCCAGGGTAGTCGTAGTCTTCGAGGTCTGGCTCGTCGCTTTGCGCCTCGGGTTTGTAGGCGGATTCGAGTTGCAGGCGCGGTTTTTCGAAGTCGTAGTCGCGGCGGGTGACGCGGCCGGTACGGGTTTCGAGGCGCAGTTTGAAGCCTTTGATCACGGGTTCGTCGGCGACCATGCCGCTGCCTTGCACGTAAGCCGTTGGCTGCCCGAGTTTCTGGAACACGGTCTGGTCGTCGCCGAATACCAACAGATGACCTTTGGCGCTGTGCTGGAAGTGGTAGTGAATGCCTTCTTCTTCGCACAGGCGCTGGACGAAGTGCAGGTCGGTTTCGTCGTATTGCACGCAGTAGTCGCGATCCGGGCACGGTTGGCTGAGCTGGAAGTTGTAGGCGTTGCCCTTGATACCGTGCTCGTCGAGGATCAGCGCGATGATTTTTGGCGCCGACATCTGCTGGTAGATGCGCTGGTTGGTGCGGTGGTGCAGGTATTGCAGTTGCGGCACCAGGGAGATTTTGTAGCGGGTCAGGCGTTTGCCGGCATCGCCTTGGGCAACGCGGTAGATCTGGCCGTGGATGCCAGAACCCTTCGGATCGAACGCCAGAAAGGCCTGCTTGTGCAGGAGCTTTTCGAGGTCCAGATCGGGGTTTTCGCTGACCAGTTCCAGGTCGAAGCGATACGGCTGGCTGATGCCTTCAGTGCCGGTGAACGACAGCACTTGCAGGTCGCCGACATAGTCTTCAACAGTCAGGCTGAAGTGGGTTTCGTTAGCGGAGTTGAACATTGCTTGCTCCCTGTTCGGTAGTCATCCGTTACGCCCGCAGTCGCAGGCGTTGCAGCAAAGTCGAAGTGGCGCCCATGGCGTCACGCAATTGGGCGGCGGTGATGGTGCGCTTGGCCGCATCGAAAGCCAGCGCCGTTCGCAGGGCTGGCCAGCAGTGTTTTGGGAGATTCCTGGGGGCGTGCAGCTCGTGTTCGAGGTGGCCGTCGCGGGCCTCGGTCGAGGGCAAGCGGCGGAACGGATGTTTGCCGCTCGCCAATTCATAGAGCACGCAGGCCACGCCGTACACGTCCGCACTGGCCGTCAGCGGTTGGCCTTCGAGCAGTTCGGGGGCGGCGTAGCCGGGGGTCCAGGCGTTGAAGCGGTGGCGGCTCAGGTGTGGCAGGCCGGGCAGGATGCCCTCTTCGGCCTGGCCCAGACCGAAGTCGAACAGGCGCACGCCTTCTTCGCTGAGCATCACGTTGCTTGGCTTCATGTCACCGTGCAGCACGCCGCGAGCGTGGGTGAAGGCCAGCGCGTCGAGCAGCGGCAGCGCGATGTCGCGCAGTTCTTTCCACGGCAGGCCCAGTGGCCGCTCGCAGAGTAATTTGTCCAGGGTCAGCCCACGCATGAGTTCCATGGTGATGAAGGCGCGCTGGCAGTCGGTGTCCACTTCAAAGCTGTGCAAACGCAGCACGTTGTCGTGGCGCAGGCGTCGGGTCAGGGCGAACTCGCTGTAGAGCAAGGCACTGGCGTCCGGCGATTCGGCAAATTCTTCGCTGAGAATTTTCAACGCGATGTAAGGGTCGGGATCGCCGAACTGCTCGCTCAGCAGATCCCGTGCGCGGTAAACCGCGCCCATGCCACCAGCACCGAGCAGGCGCTCGATGCGGTAACGGCCTGCGAGCACGTCGGGCATTTCACCGATGCTGGCCTTGGTCGGCGCCAGCGCGGGTTGGGCCTTATGCGGCTTGTCGTTTAGAGACTTGGCGAACGCAAAGTAAGTCAGGTTACTGTCTTGCTCTTCGCTCACCAGCAGGTCGTCGAGCGGCGGCATGAGTTGAGTCATTTTCGGATCACCACAGCAGTCAAGTTGTCCCGGGCCGAGCCACGCAGAGCGCCATCGAACAGACGCTCCAGCGCAACGTGCGGCGCGGTCAGGCTCAGGGCGTTGCCCAAGGCATCGGTGCTCAGCCCCTGGTACAAACCATCGCTGCACAACAGAAACGCATCGCCGGGGTAAACCTCGAGTTCGAGTACGTCCAGCGTCAGCACATCGGCGGCGCCGACCGCACGGGTCAGCGCATGAGCCGAAGGATGAGCACGGGCGTCTTCGACGCTCATGTTTTGCTCGTCGATGAGTTGCTGTTGCAGCGAATGGTCCTTGGACAGCTGATACAAACGCTGGCCACGCCACAAGTAGCAACGGCTGTCGCCGGCCCAGATGCAGGCCGCGCGACTACCTTCCACCAGCAGCGCCACCACGGTGCTGCCCATGATGCTGTCGTGGCGCCCGGCCGTGACGGTCAACTCCTGACCCAAGCGGCGGTTGAGCCAGTGCAGGCACTGGCGTATGCCTTTGAGTCGTTCGTCGAAGTCGTCCTGCACCGGCAATTCCGCCAGGCTGGCGACGATCAACTGGCTGGCGATGTCGCCACCCTGATGACCGCCCATGCCGTCTGCGACCACCCACAGCCCCTGCTGTGGGCAGTCGAGGAAAGCATCTTCGTTGCGCGCCCGAACCTTGCCCGGATCGGTACGCGCAGCGCTGCGCCAGGGACTGGCAACCAGCATCAGAGCTGCACCGGCATACGGAAGGTACGCAGCACGCCCATGTCGAACGGGTTCGGTGTGCGCTGGCTCGACAGCAAGTAGTTGGCGCGCAGGCCGCCCACATCAGCTTTCAGTACCAACACATCGCGACCGCTCAGGTACTCGGTCTGCATCAGGTCGAACAGACGGAACAGCGACCATGGGCCGGTGTTCTTCTCGATGCCGATCGGGCGGCCGGCCATTTTGTCGAGGACCAGGCTGGTGCGACCGTCTTCAGCATCGGTCGGCCATTTGAACGACACCGGCACGATCGGACCGTGGCGGTATTCGATGGTCTTGTCGCCAAACTTGAACTCGGAACGGCTGACGGCCGGGTCGAGGGTGTACGGCTCCAGTTTGAATTGCACTTGCGGCTCGGCCGGATTGATCGAGAAGAAGCTCTGGCGAATCACTTGGGCCGCGGCCATCTGGTCGAGGTAGACCTTGGAGATCGGCATGCTGTGACCGTCGATGCTGCGCAGACGGTAGTTGCCTGGATCGCCACTCACGAACGGACGCATGTAAGTGTCGAAGAAACGATCGTTGATGCCCTGCGCCTTGAAGAACTCGCGGAAGTCGCTGATCGCAACGTCGCTGGTGCTGTGGGCGCTGAACGGGTAACGCTTGTTGATCGCCTTGCCATAGAAGCTGTACAGCTCGCTCTGATAACGCTGGTTCAGGTACTGGTAGGAATCGTTCAACACCAGACGCCAGGTGTCTTCAGCCAGGACGTTGAACCACATGCTGACCGGACGCGGCAGACGGTTGGAGGCATTGCGCAAGTTGCTCAGCGCATCACGCTGGCCGCTCATGCGGGTCTTGGCCATTTCGAACGCTGCCTGTTCCGGCGCACTGGCACGAGCGAGGCTCGCCAGTTGCAGTTGCAGGTCGTTGAGCGCCGTCAGGGCCGGGGTCAAATCAGCGGCCGGGCCGTTGTTGTCGTCCAGCAAACGGTGCAGCGGTTCGAAACGACGTTGCAGGGATTTCTTCGCGGTGTCGGGCAGGTTTTTGGCCATGTCCGCTGCCTGGTCGGCAGCCGATGCAACCAGTTTGCCGAGTTTGCCGCCCTTCTCTGCCAGCTTCGCGGCCGCATCGGCGGCGTCCTCGGCAGTGTCGGCAGTCGCCGCAAAACGGGTGTTCTCGCGCACTTCCACCAGCAGTTGCAGCACTGGAGAATTAGCCGAGGTCAGGCCCGCCAGTTGCTCGGCGCCCTCGCCCGCGTCGTTGATCGGTGGCAAGGCCACCTGGCCGACCGCTTCACTCCAGAAGTTGGCGTAGTCGCGGAAGTACAGTTGCTCCAGTTCGACCATCAGGCGACGCAAGTCCATGCCGCTGATGCCAGAGCCCTCGCCCAGCACCCAGTTGTCACGCAGGATATCGGTGACCAGTGCAGAGCCCTGAACCGAGAAGTACTGCTGATAACCCTGCTGGGTGTAGAAGCCCGGGATCACGTATTCGGTGCCGACAAACAATGAAGCTTGTGGACCCATGTGTTGGCTCAAGCGGTATTCCGGTAGGTTGCGAGCCTGCTCGCGCAGCATCCGGTACACCACGTTGGCCAGCGACTCACTGCGCAATACCTGACGCGCCTGAGCCACCAGTTGATCGTTCAGCGGGTAGATAAACGGCTGCTTCAGCAAACGCTCGAAGTGCGTATTCAAACCGTTCTGCACGGCGGTGTTGCCGGCATAACGCTGGGACCATTCGGTGGCAACCCAGTCCTTGAGCCATGGACCGTCGCGACGGTCTTTCATGTTCAGCATCAGGTACGCACGCAGGCTGTTGAGCAGGCGTTCGCGGTCCTTCATGTTGGCGCGGATCTGCCCTTCCAGCAGCGTCGCGACCTTCGGCAGCAGTTGCGCTTCAAGCTCTCGCTCGTAGGCCTCCTTGACCACCGGATTGACCTCTTCGCCCTGATACAAACCACCGCGCTCGTGGTACGACACGTCACCTTTGTTCGGGAAGACCTGAGTCGCCGCGTAGCTGCTATCGAGGGGCTTGAGCACCGCCATGGAGTCATCACGCGCGGTCAGGGCCGAGCGTTGTTGCGTCCAGTTGGTCGCGAGGTTGCGCAGGTTTTCCAGACGCTCGTAGTTGGCGGAGAAACCGCCCGCCCACAGCATGCCGAACAGCGCCAGCGCCGCCAATGCGCCCACGTACAACGCACGTTGACCCCAATGGATGCGGCTGCGTTCGCGCTTGTCCAGACCGGCCAGATCGGCCTCGGGGAAAATCACTCGGCTAAGCAAATGGTGAATGAAGCGCGAGCGACCACTGCGCAAGGTTGGCAGCATGCCGGCGTTCATGCCCAGGTTGGCGCCGATGCCGGCGGTGGTCTGGTCCATTTCTTGAGTCAGGTGCGGTGCGCTGGTCAGGTAGAAACCGCGCAACTGGCTGACACGCTGGTAGCGGTTGCCGGTGAACGCCATGTCGACGAACAGGCACAGGCGCTCGCCGATCTGCCCCAGTTGATGCGGGAAGTCGAGGATGCGACCACGGCGCTGGGTGTCGCGCTCCTGGTGCATGCGCATGATCACTTGGCTGTTGAGGCGGCGCAGCAGCTCTTCGAACTCGGCGCGCAGCACGGCGACGTCGGTACCGCTCTGCGCTTTGCGGAAGCTGGTGCCGAGCACCTGATCGCTTTCTTCGCGGGTCAGCTGATCGAAGAACTCGTCGAAACCGAGCAGCTTGTCAGCCTTGCTCAACACCAGATAAACCGGCACATCGACGTGCAGTTTCTGATGCACGTCTTGCAGACGGGCACGCACCTGGCGAGCCAGGGTGTCGAGGTCTTGCTCGGTGTTACCCAGCAGCAGTTCCACCGGAATGGTCACCAGCACGCCGTTCAACGGACGGTTGCGGCGACGCTTGCGCAGCAGGTCGAGCAAGGTGCTCCAGGCGCTGCCATCGACTTCGGCATCCGGCTGGGTCAGGTAACGCCCGGCGGTGTCGATCAGCACACCGTGGTCGGCGAAATACCAGTCGCAATGACGGGTGCCGAGGGTGTCGCGGGTCAGTTTGCGGTCGATCTTGTTGATCGGAAACTCAAGGCCCGAGAAGTCCAGCAGACTGGTCTTGCCACTGCCCTGCGGACCGATCAGCAAGTACCAAGGCAAATCGCTGCGCCAGCGCTCGCTGCGACCGCGATAGAGGCTCGAGGTCTTCAGGGTTTTCAACGCATCCTTGAAGCGCACGCGAAGTTCTTTCTGCTCTTCGTCGATCAACTCTTCACGGCGGATACGGTCCTGGCCGTCTTCGGTGTCTTCGATAGCCTTTTTGCGTACGCCAGCGCGCCAGCTGACGAAGACCATGGTCAGGCCCCAGATCAGGAACAGCACACTGATGGTCAGCAGGCGGGAGGTCGAACCTTCCCAGAACTTGTAGTCATCCACCGCCAGCAGCGGCCCGACGAACCACACCAGCAGCGCGACAAACAGCACCACCAGCAAGGTCCAGACCCAGGTCTTGCGCAAGAATGCGCCGACTTTCTTGAAAAACTTTTTCATCACACGTCCCTGTTTACGGCTGCGACTGCGGCTGGACCGCGGCCGGATCTAGCTGCTGATAAGGTTGCAGAACGGTTTCGCGTTGCTCGCCCAGTACCCAGGCGAAGCCCGAATACATCACTACCAGGCAAACCACGGTGAACAGCACCACCATCCACGCCGGCACGATGCGCACCAGGCTGCGGCGCTGATCGTTCAAGCCTTCCCAATGCGGCGACAGCTCGCGAGGCACGTCGCCGCGCAACTGACGAATCTGACGATACAAGGCGTCGCGGATGCCTTCGAGTTCGAGCATGCCGCGGGCTTGCACCCGGTACTTGCCTTCGAAGCCCAGCGACAGGCACAGGTACATCAGTTCCAGCATCGGCAGGTGCTTTACCGGGTTTTTCGACAGGCGATCCAGCAGCTGGAAGAACTTCTCGCCGCCGAAGGTTTCGTTGTGGAAGCTGCTGAGCAGGCTCATCTGCGACCATTCGCTTTCGTTGCCCCACGGCGTGGTCACGACGGCTTCGTCGACCACGGTGCAGAGCACGTAACGCGCGGCCATCACCTGGCTGCTTTCGGCGCCGTTGTGCAGCGCCCGCACTTCAAACAGTTTCAGCCCGGAGGTCAGTCGCTCGTTGAGCGCGTACATGTCTTCGCGGGTGTCGCTGTGCTTGAGTCGCACCACTTCCGACAACAGGTCGGACGCTGCGGCCACCAAGGAGTTGAGGCTGATGTTGAAGGATTCGGCCGGGCGCAAACGCGCGGCGTAGATCATCCGTTCTTCGAGCTGTTCAAAACGCGGCGGTGCGGCGAAATCTGTCAGCGGACTCTGCGCCGGGCCGTGGCCCTGGCGGTCGAGCAGGACGGTTTTATCGTCCTGGTTGTGTTCCATGTCCTTGATCATGTCGGTCAGTTCCTGATGGCCCAGAATTTCAGTTCAAGCTCGGCAAATTCGCCGGACACGTGGAACGCGAAGCCGCCGGAGCGCTCGAGTTGTGCCAGGTCTTCGGAACTGAGTTCGAGAATGAAATAGGTTTTGTTGGAGTGGAACGCGATCTGCCGCGGGGCCACCGGCAACGGTTTGACCTTGATGCCCGGCAGATGCAGGTTGACCAGTTGGCGGATGCGCTCCACCGGGCCGACCTTGAGGTGCGCCGGCAAGCGATGGCGCAGTTCTTCGGAATCGCAGTTGGCACTGGCGGCGAGCACGAACGAGGCCGAGCCCAGCAGTTTGTGGTCGTGCAACGGCGAGACGATGATCCCGTACTGGCGCGCTTGCAGGACCAGTTCGATGGCGTGCTGTTCGAGCACCATCGACAGCACCTGACGAATCGCTTCCATCAGTTTGCGGAAGCTCGCGCCCTGATCGCTGTGCTGGTAACGGCTGTCCAGGCGCGGGCGTTTGCTGTCGCTGGAGAAGGTCGCCAGATCACCAAGCATGGTCAGCAGCGTGCGGTACAACTCTTCCGGGTGAACCTGCTCCAGGCCGAGGTAGTGACGCAGCAGCAGTTCGGTGCGGTTGATCAGTTGCAGCATCATGAAGTCGCCGACTTCCGCGCCACCGACTTTGCCGTTCGAGCGGATGCGCTCGGCGATGGTGTCGCCCCGGTGGCCGAGCATGCTGATCACTTCTTTCAAGCACGACAGCAGGTAGCTGGACGAGTGCGACTGAATGTAGGTCGGCACGAAGTCCGGGTCGAGGCTGATCACGCCGTCGGGCGTGGTGTCGAGCACTTCGCAGATCTTCAGTTTCACGTAGGCCTGGTCGCTCTGCTGCTCGCCGAGCAACAGTTTGAAGTCCGGGCGGCCGCAGCTGACCTGGCTGGCAGAGTCGTCACCGGCGTTGGAGTCGGCGACTTCCGCTTCGTACGCGGTGTAGCGCGCCAGCACGTCGGATTGCTCCGGACGGCGCGCCTCGATGTGGTTGCCGGTGACCAATGGCAGCGCCAGGTAGATCGGCGTGTGACCGGTGTTCGGTGGCACGTCGAGGGCCAGCGGCTCGGTGTTGCCGCCGAGTTCGAACAGGCTGCCGTCCGGCAGAATCCCCGAGGCCTGGCTGATCACCAGTTTGCCCATGTTGAGGAACTGCAAGTCGATGTCCAGGTTCAAGAAGCCCCAGGTGTAGCTGCCCAGCAACTGTGTGCGGGTTTTCATCTGGTGGTCGTAGTAGCGATCGTTGTGCTGGAAGTGCTGCGGACGCAGCAACATGCCTTCCTGCCAAATCACTTTATGGGAATTCATGATCAGTCATCCGCCTTGGCGAGCGTTTCGTTGCTGTTGCGAATACCGGCCTGGTCAAGGGTCAGATCAGCGTCGGTGACTTCCACCGGGGTGACTTGCACCGTGTAGCGCCATTTGGTTTCCGGCAGATCGCGGTAGGCGGCGAGGATGCCTACGTAGCGACTGCCCTCCTCCACGCTGAGTTTCATCTCCACGGTTTCACCTGGACGCAGTTCGATTTCTTCGCTGGCCACCAGGTCCGGGGCCAGGGATTCCTTGGCGCGCTCGTACAGGCTGAAGAAGTCAGCGTTCTCGAACGTCACCGGATGCTTAAGCTCGAACAGACGCACAACGATCGGCGATGGACGCCCGTTGAGGTCCGGGTTCAGTTGATCGCTGGCGGTCAGCTTCAGGTTGAGCTTGGTGACGTGGGAATACGGCGACAGCGACGAGCAACCGGCCAGCAGCACCAGGGCCACGAACGCCGTCAGCGTCTTGAAAAAAGCGGTCGAGCAGCGAGACATGCGCATCATCCTTGGTGGTCGGTGTGAAGGGTGGAAATCAGGCGGATCTGTTCTTCGTAGGCCTGAGCAAAGTCGCGGGCCAGCAGGCGCTCGCTCCAGTCATCGTCCTGACGCAGGGCCTGGTGATAACGACCGTAAGCTCTCCAGCGACTGCCGGACGTGGCGAGCAACGGCTTGTTGTCGCGCTCGAAACGCAGGGTCAATTGCTGTGGCGAGAAGTGTTCCAGCGTGCCGCGAACGGCGGCGCGGCTGGCGGTCAGCAAGGCCACCTGATGCGCCTGCAAATCGCGGAACGCACGGGAGATCGCCTGCTCGGCCGGCAACTGACCCGGCTTGTTCGGCTGCAACAAAATGCCCAGTGCTTCGCCGGCATCGACGGCAAATTTCAGTGGGTTCTTTTGGGTGCCTTGCACGGTGGTCTGGGCCAGACGCAGTTCGTTTTTCAATTCGCTGCGAGTGCGCAGGCTCTGCTGCAAACCACCGACGCTTTGCTTGAGCAAGCGTGCAGCGTTCAGCGCCAGGGCTTCGCGAGCATCGTGGTCGAGGCCTTTGAGGTCCACGCCCAGCGCCGCACCGAAGTGTTCCCAGAAACCTTCACTCTGACGCTCGATCGCTTTCGGCGGTGGCGCGGGTGCTGGCTCTGCCGGGGCGTTGATCAGCTCCGGCACCAACAGGCTTTCCATGTCGATACGCGCATAGTCGGCGCGCTGACGGGTGTCCTCGATGGTCGTGCTCGGCGAAATCAGCTCGTCGATTTCCGAATACACGCGCTCTTGCTGATCGAGGGCATTGAGCGGGTCGAGATCGAGAAACGCATCGTCCGGAATGATGCTGCCTGCCACTTGCGGACGGCCGACTTCAACGTCGAAGGTCGCCGGGTCGCGCACCAGTCGCGCCCGGATCTCGAAGTCACCCAGCACGTAGACACTGCCGTGCTCGATGCGCATCGCTTCGCCCTTGCGCAGGCGTGCACCGCTTTCGCTGTCCTGGATACCGTTGCTGCTGGTATCGGTCAGGAAAAACGTGCCTTCGCGGTAGCTGATCAATGCGTGGTGGTTGGACAGGTGACGCTTGCGGTCCGGGATGATCCAGTCGCAATCCTCGCCCCGACCGATCACGCCACCGGCCTGTTTGAAGGTCTTCTGGCACAAATCCGTGGGCACGAACTGCTTGGTGTTCAGCATTTCGAAAACCAGTTCCATGGTGATACTCCTTGCGGTCACTTGCCGCGATTGACCGCCTGCGGATCACCCAATGGGCGATAGGTGTTGTCGTTGTATTTGTAATTGCCGCTACAGCCGCCGAGGCCGCATAGAACGACGAGGGTAAGCAGGACGGCTTGCCAGTGACGAACAGGCATCAGAGGGTCTCCAGGGGTAGACAAAGTACAAAGCGCCGACCCGTTTGGGCGGCGCTGTTAGAAGCAGATGAGGTGGATTCGAGCGCTCCAGCCAGAGGCCTTGCGCATCGCCTATGTGGCGAGGGAGCTTGCTCCCGCTCGGCTGCGAAGCAGTCGTAAAACAGGGGGGGCGGTTTGACTGCCACACCGCGGCGCAGGGTTTTTGGGCTGCTGCGCAGCCCAGCGGGAGCAAGCTCCCTCGCCACAGGGAATTCACTGGCCACAGGTGGTATTCCAACCAGAGGGCAGAAATCGAGGTCAGCCATCGAAATCACCCAAATTGATATTCAGGCGCCCGAGGCGGTACAGCAGCGTGCGGCGTGGCAGCCCGAGTTCGCGGGCGGCGAGGGTCTGGTTGCCGTCGTTTTTGCGCAGGCAATCGAGCAACAGACTGCGTTCGACTTGCTCCAGGCGTTCGCGCAGGTTCAGGCCGCTGCTGTCTTCCGGCATGGCTTCCATGCGCAGAGAGAAATGTTCGGCCAGTAACTCGCCACCCTCGCACAGCAGCACCGCGCGTTCGACCAGGCCTTTGAGTTCACGCACGTTGCCGGGAAAGGTGTAGCCGGACAGGTGATCCAGCGCCGCATCGGACCAGCACACCGCATCGCGCTGCAAGAACGAGCACGCCTTGTCGGCGAAGTGCCGGGCCAGGTCGAGGATGTCGCCTTCGCGCTGACGCAGGGCCGGCAACTCGATCGGGAATTGCGCGAGGCGGTAGTACAAGTCCTCGCGAAATTTGCCTTCACTGACCAGCACCGACAAATCACGGTGCGTCGCGGCGATGATGCGCACGTCGATCTTGTGAGTGTCGTTGGAGCCCAGCGGACGAATCTCGCCCTCCTGCAGAACCCGCAACAGCTTGGCTTGCAGGGACAACGGCATATCGCCGATTTCATCGAGCAGCAAGGTGCCGCCGTTGGCCGCGTCAAACAGCCCGGCACGGTCGCGATCAGCACCGGTGAACGCGCCTTTACGGTAGCCGAACAGTTCGCTTTCCAGCAGGTTCTCGGGGAACGCCGCGCAGTTCTGCACGATGAACGCCTGGGAACGGCGCGGTCCGCAGTCGTGAATGGCGCGCGCCACCACTTCCTTGCCGGTGCCGGTTTCGCCGCGCAGCAGCACGGTATACGGGCTGTGCAGGACTTTGCTGATCAGCGAATAGGTCTGGCGCATGGCCGAACTCTTGCCGATCAAACCGTAACCGCTGGCGCTCGGGACGCTGGCCTTCGCCGGTCGTACGTCACCAGTCGGCTGACGCAGACGTTGCAGCAAATGCAGTTGCCCAAGCACGAACGAACCGAGTTGCCCGAGAGAATCGGCAAAGCCTTGCAGGTCGATGTGCCGGCGACTGGCGCACAGCAGCAAGCCTTCGACGGCTTTCTGCTGATTGACCAGCGGCACGCACAACAGCGACTGCCAAGGCATGGCCTGAGGCGGCAGGAAACTGGTTTCGTGCAGGCTGCCGCTCAGCTCGCTGAGGCACACCACGCGGTTCTGGCACAGGGCGAATTGCAGCAGTTGTTCACCGTTGTAATCCGCCGGCAGGCTCGCCGATTCCCGGGGTTGCAGGATGCCGTTCAGACATTCGGCGTTCATCCCCAGGCACGTGTGAGTCGCATCCAGCAGGTACAGCTGCGTCAACTCGCAACCGCTGAGCTCGGCCAAGCCGCGCACGAAGTCACCCAGCAGCGCAGCACCGTCCGCCGCGCGCGACAGGCTGGCGAACTGCGCCAGCAAGGCTTCGGCATAGACCAGCGGTTGCGGCACTTGAGTGAACATCACGCCCACCTCAGGCGAACTCGCACGTCACGCTGGCGTTGCCGTCGAGCGTCGCGTGGACACGCTTGAGGCTTTCGCCGGTGGCCATCGCATCGAGCAAGCGGTCGGCCACCAGCGGCAGCACGTGCAGGTCGAGCAAATGGTCGATCAGGCGCGCACCGCTGTCGCTCTGGGTGCAGCGATCGGCCAAGTGATCGACGAGGTCCTGGGAGTACGTGAAATCCAGCTGACGACGGTTCAGGCGCTCACCCAAACGGCCGAGTTTGATTTCGATCAGCTCGCGCAGCACCGGGCCGCCCACCGGGTAGTAAGGCACGACGCGCATGCGCGCCAGCAGCGCCGGTTTGAAGTGTTTGCTCAGCACCGGGCGGATGGTTTCTTCGAGGACTTCGGCCGACGGCCGCGCGCCGTTTTCACAGAGCTCGGCGATGCGGTCGCTGCCCAGGTTCGACGTCATCAGGATCAGCGTGTTGCGGAAATCGATCTCGCGCCCTTCGCCGTCGTTGGCCACGCCTTTGTCGAAGATTTGGTAGAACAGGTTGAGCACGTCCGGGTCGGCTTTCTCGACTTCATCGAGCAGCACCACCGAGTACGGTTTCTGGCGCACGGCTTCGGTGAGCATGCCGCCCTCGCCGTAACCGACGTAGCCCGGCGGCGCACCGATCAGGCGCGAGACGGTGTGCTTTTCCTGGAACTCGGACATGTTGATGGTGGTGATGAAACGATCACCGCCGTACAGCAAGTCCGCGAGGGCCAGTGCAGTTTCGGTCTTGCCGACGCCACTCGGGCCGACCAGCAGGAACACGCCCACCGGTGCATCAGGTTTGTTCAGGCCGGCAGCGGTGGCGCGCATCGAGCGGTCCAGTGCGTGAACGGCTTGTTCCTGACCGCGGATGCGGGTGCGCAAGTCGGTGGCGAAGCTCGCGACCTTGGCGTTGTGTTCGCGGGCCAGTTGGGCCAATGGCACACCGGTCCAGGCACTGATCACTTCGGCGACCAGACGTGGGCAGACTTCGAAGCTCACCAGACGTTCTTTGACCTGAAGCTCGGTCAGGGTTTTGTGAGTTACGTTCAGTGCAGCTTCCAGGGACGCGACGCTTTGCGCTTCGTCCACAGGGGCTTCGAGCGTTTCGATCACGGTGCCTTCAGCGTCTTCTTCAACCGTAACGGTGGGCTCGACGGCGGCAGCTTCGCGGGCCTTGGCCAGTTGCTGACGCAGGTCCAGCAGGCGCTCGGCCAGTTCTTTCTGCTCGGTCCAGAGGGTTTCCAGCGCGACCCTTTCGTCTTCGGCGTCGGCCAGTCGATCTTCCAAAGCGTCCAGCGCTTCGTGATCGATCAGCAAACCGGCCTCGGCATCACGGCGCAGCGCCTGACGCTGACGGCCACCTTCGGCCAGTTCGCCACGCAGGCGCTCCAGGCTTTCCGGGGCGGCGGCAAGGCTGATGCGTACACGGGCGCACGCGGTGTCGAGTACGTCGACGGCTTTGTCCGGCAGCTGACGGCCCGCGAGGTAGCGAGCAGACAACTCGGCCGCCGCAACCACTGCGTCGTCGCGCAGGTAGATGCCGTGGCTCTTCTCGTAGACCTGAGCCAGGCCACGCAGGATGGTCACCGCTTCGCTGACGGTCGGTTCGTGCAGTTGCACCGGTTGGAAACGACGGGCCAGGGCCGGGTCTTTTTCGAAGTACTTCTTGTACTCCGCCCAGGTGGTGGCGGCGATGGTGCGCAACTCGCCACGGGCCAATGCTGGCTTGAGCAAGTTGGCAGCGTCGGAACCACCGGCATTGCCACCTGCGCCGATCAGTGTGTGAGCTTCGTCGATGAACAGGATGATCGGTTTCGGCGAGGCTTTGACTTCGTCGATCACGCCTTTGAGGCGACGTTCGAACTCACCTTTGACGCTGGCGCCCGCCTGCAACAGGCCCATGTCCAGCGACAGCAACTCAACGCCTTTCAAGACTTGTGGCACTTCACCGGCCGCGATGCGCGAGGCCAGGCCTTCGACGATCGCGGTTTTACCGACGCCGGCTTCACCGACCACAATCGGGTTGTTTTTGCGGCGACGGGCGAGGATGTCGACCATCTGACGGATCGCGCCATCGCGGCACAACACCGGGTCGAGTTTGCCGTCGCGGGCCTGTTGGGTCAGGTTGTGGGTGAAGCGCTGCAGCAGCGATTCGCCAGGCACAGCAGGTTTACCGGTGGCCGGTTGTTCCTTCTGCGACAGGGCGAATTCTTTCAGGCGCTCGATGTTCAGCTTGGACAGCAACGACTGGTAGCGGCTGCCGGCGTAGCGCATCGGGTTGCGTAACAGTGCGAGGATCAACGCGGCTTGCTCGACCTGGCTTTGGCCCAGTTCAAGGTTGGCCACCAGCAACGCGTCTTGCAGCCACTGCACCAGTTCCGGGGCGAACACCGGGTTGCGCGAAGCACTGTGCTCGACCCGCGATTGCAACGCGGCACTCAGTTCACCGGCATCGACTTCGGCATCTTGCAGCGCGCGTGCGAGCAAGCCTTGCGGGCGCTCCAGCAAGCCCAGCAGCAAGTCTTCGACGAGGATCTTGCTGCCGCCACGGGCGACGCAGCGCTCGGCAGAACTTTCCAGATCACGACGGGTTTCGGCGTCCAGCGCCTGGATAAGTTGTTGCAGGTCTACGTTGATCATTGGTCATCTGTCCTTAATGAATTTTGCTGCCCAGGGTCACCACGCCGTCCGCTTTTTCGCGGCCCAGCCAACTGGTCCATCCCAGGCGACAGGCGTTCTGCTCACCGATGCGCAGTTCGCGGATTTCTTCCTGGCGCAACACCAGGCGAATGTCGTAATCGAGCGGGTCACGCAGGGTGAACCGCACCAGCGCGCAGAGCGGCTGGTAGCCGAAACCGATCGGCAGGAATTCGTGAAAGCGTTGCCAGTCGAGCTCGCGGATGTGAATGCGGAACTTGCCGCTGCGGTCGCGCACGTGTTCGCCCAGCACCAGGTCTTCGCCGAGCAGGCTGTTGGCGCGACCCAAGCGATTGCGCTGCTCGTCGAGGATTTCGACGCGGCGCTCGATGCACTGTTCGATGGTCAGTTCGGCGTGTTTGAAGTAGTAACGCAGCACCGCTTCGATCAGCGCCGCCGAGTGCGCCCGCAAGCTGAGCAAGCCGAGGTACGGCAGCAGGCGTTTCCAGTTCAGTTCCTGGGCCCTGCGGATCTCTTCGCCACCGAGGCCGATCAACGCAAACAGCTGCGACGAAAACGGGTCGAGGGCGCCGCTCTGGAAGCTTGCGCGGTAGCGGTATTTTTTCCAGATCGGCAGCATCAGCCGTTGCAGGCGATGGTGGAACAGGTCGAGGAAGTTGCGGGTCGGGTTGCCGTCTTCGCTATCGCCCAGGGCCTGTTCGCCGTAGAACGCCGGCAGTGGCGAACCGGAACCGACCAGGCCGATCAGGTTGAAACGCAGACGCGCGCGCATCTGCCCGTGCTCTTCGAAAAACTCCACGCGATCGACGTCACTGCCGGGGAAACCCAGGCTCGGATTGGCATGGAATTCCAGCTGGTCATACAGATCGTCTTCGCTCAGGTACGGGTGCGCCTCGCGCAGCCGGTCAACCACCAGCAGCACGGCCTGAAACAGCGAGTACTCGCGTATTACCCGGGTCAACCCGCTTAAAGCAGGGGTTGCAGACCCATACGTGGTGTCCATTGGTACACCTCTCCCTGTGTGCTTTTTACCCGAAGCTCGTGGTACGAATTGAGACTGGCGTAAAGCGCGAAAAACTCGTTAAGAACTGAAGCGAATACGAACAGGTCGCCCTCGCCGATATACCCTTCCGGGTCGATGGTCAGCTCAGTGCGCAAACCGCGTACCGGCAACCCTCGGTGCAAGCGGTCGACGTGTTGGTGTTTGATCGACTTGAGCCCGCCCAGCAGGCGCTTGCTGACTTTTTCCGCGTGTTGGTCGTAGTAGCGCGGCAGGTCGTAGGTTTCGAGAATCACCTTCAACGCATTGACGTCGGCCAGCGACAGATAGTTAAGCGACATGTTGCTGATCAGCTTCCAGAGGAAGTCACGGTTCAGCGGCGGCGCATAACTGGGCGTGGCCGGGGTGATGTTGCGGAAGCTCAAGAACTCCGGCGTGTCTTCGCAAGCCATGCAGATGTCGCCGAGCTTGAGTTTTTTCGGCAGATTCTGGTTGGTGCACATCAACTCGATCGACAGGGTTTCGTGGGCTTCGGTGTGACGGATGCCGAAGCTCAGGTAAGTGTCGAGGCCGTCGTGCAACGAGGACGAACGCTGGCGAATGCTGTAGTGCGGACGGCTGTTGGGCACGTCGAAACTCGGGTCGTGCTCGAACGATTCGAACGGCACGTACTCCTGATAACCAAGGCCGCCGGGCTTCCATCCTGTGACGGTTTCCACCGAGAACACGCCGCAGTTTTGCAGGTCGTATTCGGCTGGCAGCAGCAGGTATTCGTCCTGCTTGCCGTCGAGGCGGATCGGCAGCGCATCGTGCTTGAACAGGTTGACGATCGGCGTGCAGTAGAGCTTTACGTTGTCCAGCGTCGGGCGCAGGCGCTGGATGCCGCTCTTGCGAATATCGAAGCGCAATTCCAGGCCGCGCATCTGCTTGAGCGTGTCTTCCGGCAGGGCCTTGAGCAGGTCCAGACCGTTGATATCGACGAACAGGAATTTGTCCTGGAAGGCGAAATATTCCTGCAAGTAGCGATAGCCACGGAAGGTGTTCAGCGGATACGGGATCAACGCCTCTTCTTCGGCAAAACCCACCGGCTGCACACGGTCGCCGGGCATCTTGAACGCCATCGGCGTGCCGTTGACGCCATTGATGGGCTTGCCGGCGCCATCCAGCGGGATCAGCTCGATGCCTTCCAGGTTGCGCAACAGGCTCAGGTAAAGCATCTGGCTGATGTAGCGCTCGCCGGCGAAGTGCAGACGCAGACGACTCAGCTCTAGCTCACCGAGGTGACCGTCAGCGCTCATCTCCAGACGCAGGCTCAACAGCGAACCGTCGCCTTTCACCGAGTAATTCAGCGCCGCCAGATCCAACGGCAAGACTTCGGTCGGGTAGCAGGTACGGAAACGGCAACGCACGTCATCGATCAGCACACTCTCAACCGGCGTGTCGCGCTCGACCATCAACGCAGGTCCCGATCGCTTCAGCGGATCGAACTGCAAAATGCTGAACGCCGGCAGCGGCCGCATGTAGTTGGGCCACAGCAGGTGCATCAGCGAGTGGCTGAGCTCCGGCAACTCGTCATCGAGCTTCTGGCGCAGACGACCGGTCAGGAACGCAAAGCCTTCCAGCAACCGCTCCACGTCCGGATCCCGCCCGGCCTGACCCAGGAAAGGCGCCAACGCCGGGCTACGCTCGGCGAATCGACGACCTAACTGGCGAAGTGCGGTGAGTTCGCTTTGGTAGTAGTGGTTAAAGGACACGGGGGGTTACCTGTTTGTCGTTTTTGCAAAATTTTTAAGAGCTGGAACATCCAACAACTGCGTGCGTCATGGGCAAAAAGAACGGTCATCGACAGTCCATGAACGCACGGCTTTTTCTTCGACCTTCTCAACCCGCGCCAAAGCCGTGCGCAGTGCCTGCCCATCAATGGTTTTGACGGCGCTGGCGCTTTTAATCGACAGGCTGTACTGATCGCTTATCTGGCCCGACACGTCCTTGCCCGCCGACGTGTAGTTGGCGATGGAACGACGCTCGTCCGGGTTCAGCCTGAAGCTGCGGGGCTGATCGTCGTAGTTGGAGTCATGGGCCAGGGACAGCTCCAGCGGGACTCCGCAGGTGTTGAGCAGGTAGACATCGTTGCGGTAGACCTGCTGCGCAGCGCAGGCCGTCAATGACACGAAGAAAGCAAAAAGACCGGTCCACTTAAACATCGAATTCATCCTTGGCAGCTTCATGGGCAGAACGACGCATCGTTGATCGTCCAGGAGCTGATATCGCCTTGTCTCACCGGTGTTTTGCCTTCAAGGGCCGCTCTTAATGCCTGCGCATGAATGACCTTCGAGCCACTAGCGGTGTTGATCAGCAGTTCGTAATCATCGGCAATGCGCACCATCGAGTCTTTGTCATACGAGATAAAGCTGCCGATGATTTGTCGGGCGCCGACCGGCGCGACATAGTCGCCAACAGCCGGTCCCCAGTTCGAAAAATGCGATACCTTCAGCGTCAGGGGACTAGCGCAGCTGTTCTGTAGATAGATTTCGTCACGGTAGAGCTGCTGCGAGGTGCAAGCCGTCAGCGGGAACAGCAGCACGGCACAACCGATGTACTTAATCATCAAAGTCATCCTTGGCAGCTTCATGGGCACACCGACGTATCGTTGATCGTCCACTCACGCTGAGTGCCGTCGCTGATCTTCTCCACGCCGCTCAGGCGCTGTTTCAGCTGGGCGCCATCAATCACTTTGCTTCCAACGGTATCGGTGATTTTCAGCGAATAGTTGGCCGGGATTTGCTCGATCACGTCTTCGCCATAAGAGGCAAAGCTCGCTACCAGCGCCCGGGAGCCCGCTGCTGACTTCACATTGCGCAACTGCGTATGCAAGTTGGAGCCGTTGGATATCTTCATTTCCAACGCTTGGCCGCAGCGGTTTTCGACATAAACATGGTTGTTGTAAACCTGTTGTGTCGCGCAGATGGTCAGGGAGATGAAGAGCAGGCTGAAACCGGCGAACTTAATCATCGAATTCGACCCGGGCCAGCCACAGAAGGCTTTTCACATCTTGTTCGGCAGCGGCAACGCGGCTGAAGAAGTCAATGGAGCGATAACCGCTGTAGTAGTTCATGACATCGATTTCACCGGACGTCGGCTCAGGATGATCGGGCTTGATGCTTTGCCCCAGCGTCGAAGAATCCTTGTGCGTCCAGGAATACATCGGGATCACGCCACCGCCATACTCGTTCAGGATGAAATGCCCAAACTCATGGGCGGCGGTGTATTTGAAGTCGTCGTTAGCGGTGCTCGTGGCAGAGGCGATACCGCTCAATCCGCTGTTTACAGCGGCCGTGTAGTACATGCCCATGTTGTGATGAATCTTGCGAAACAGCGCCAGACTGGTAGAGCGACCACCTTCTTTCGACAAATTGTCGACGAGTGGAAAGTTGCCGGCCGAAGGCTGGGCATTAACGTCAGCCTTCACCTTGACCTTGTAAACGCCCTTGCTAGTTGTGATACCGCTTGAAATGCCCTGCCCTCGACTGCCATCGCGCGACCAGTAACGCTCGATACCTTCTTTGGCAAAGCCTTCCAAGGTTGCATATGGCGTATGCGGTGCTCCCGTTACGGAACCTGTCGAACCGCCATCGGAAAACTTGGGCCGCAACACGACATCTACCGTCTTCGCATTCCGATCAACCCGAACATCAACCCACTTCACTTTTTGCGCGGAGCACTCAAGCGTCAGATCCGTGACCTGTTGTTCGCCGCCCTGAGTCGCGGTCAATCGCACCTTCAGGTTCGGGCTTTTCAGAACACGGGTATCGAGAATGCCCGCCGTGTCGTAGCCATCCCACTGCCATGAGTGCTCACCAGTCGGCAGGAACGCTGCGGTATTGGTTTCGGCGTAGATCAACTTTTCGCCGTCCAGCACTTCCAGCTTCACGGTGTCGGCAGCGGCCTTGCGGTTGTCGATGAGGAAGTCGATCAGCTCACGGTTTTTCGTGGCACCGCTTTTGATTTCATCGTAATCCGGGACCTCCAGCGGCGTCAGAACCGAATTGCCGCCGGACTTCAGTTTCAGCCGGTAATCGAGTTTCTTTTCATCAGCGCTGGCTTCTGGAATCAGTGCCGCGACCACAGCACCCAGCGCGGTCGCGACAATCCCGGAGAACGACGCCGCCGAATGCGAATTCCCGATAATCACGGTCCCGGAACCCGCCGTCACCTTGTTGCCATGGGTCCCGACGGAATCCACCGTTGCCGCCGGTTTGCCGTTGATCAAAACGGTCGTGGCCAACCCGCCCGACATCGCACCACCACACGCCGAGGCATCGCCTTGGCGGGCGGCCGGGAGGCCGTCGAAAAATACGTCGCCGGAACCGGCGACAATCGGGTTGGTGCCGTGGCCGGGGAGCGGGCAAGCGGTGGGGTCGGATACGCGGGCTGCGGGTTTGCCGGACATCGGAGTCTCCTTAGTTGACCTTCACTTGACCGCTGCCATCCAGGCGCGCGGCGAAACTGACCTGGCGCTTGAAACCATCAACTTCCAGCAAGCCTTCGATGCTGAAGGACAGGCGAAGCTGATCGTGGTCACGCGGCAGGGAAATGACACGCACATTGCTCAGGCGTGGCTCGTAGGCTTCGATGAAATTTTCGATGGCCAGACGGGCCTGACTCAGGGAGTCGTGCAGGCTCAGACGCATGTCATTGAGATCGGGTAGCCCGTAATCGGACAGCGTTTGCACGCTGCCCGCACGGGTGCTGAGCATCTTGGCCAGATGGGCAGCCACGGACGCCATGGCGGAGACCTCGCGGCTCCAGCCGACGCGTTTGTCCGCGTCGCCACCCAGGCGTTCGAAAAGGCTGCCGTATCCAGTCATGAGTTAGGCTCCGCTTACTCTTTGTCCAGCTTGCCAACCAGCGACAGGGTGAAATCGGCCCCCATGTACTTGAAGTGCGGGCGCACGTTCAGGCTGACGCGGTACCAGCCAGGCTCGCCTTCAACATCGCTGACGATGATCTGGGCAGCGCGCAGTGGACGACGGCCACGTACTTCGGCACTTGGGTTTTCCTGGTCGGCCACGTACTGGCGGATCCACTTGTTGAGTTCCAGCTCGAGGTCGGTACGTTCTTTCCACGAACCGAGTTGCTCGCGCTGCAGCACTTTCAAGTAGTGAGCCAGGCGGTTGACGATCATCATGTACGGCAGTTGGGTGCCGAGCTTGTAGTTCAGCTCTGCGGCCTTGCCTTCTGCGCTGATGCCGAAGAACTTCGGCTTCTGCACCGAGCTTGCGGAGAAGAACGCCGCGTTGTCGGAGCCTTTGCGCATGGTCAGGGAGATGAAGCCCTCCTCGGCCAGTTCGTATTCACGACGGTCGCTAACCAGAACCTCGGTAGGAATCTTGGTTTCGATTTCGCCCATGCTTTCGAAATGGTGCAACGGCAGGTCTTCAACCGCGCCACCGCTCTGCGGGCCGATAATGTTCGGGCACCAGCGGAATTTGGCGAAGCTGTCGGTCAGCTTGGTGCCGAACGCGTAGGCGGTGTTGCCCCACAGGTAGTGCTCGTGGCTGTTGGCGACGGTTTCTTTGTACACGAACGATTTGACCGGGTTTTCTTCCGGGTCGTACGGGTTACGCAGCAGGAAACGCGGCACGGTCAGGCCAACGTAACGGGAGTCTTCCGACTGACGGAAGCTCTGCCATTTGGCGAATTGCGGGCCTTCGAAGTGATCTTTCAGATCCTTCAGGTCCGGCAGGCCGGTGAAGCTTTCCAGGCCGAAGAATTTCGGGCCGGCCGCGGCAATGAACGGCGCGTGGGACATGCAGGCAACGCTGGACACGTACTGCATCAGTTTCACGTCTGGCGAGCTTGGGGACATGAAGTAGTTGGCGATGATCGCGCCAACCGGCTGACCACCGAACTGACCGTATTCAGCGGTGTAGATGTGCTTGTACAGACCCGACTGCATCACTTCCGGCGAATCGTCGAAATCGTCCAGCAGGTCTTCTTTGGAGACGTTGAGGATTTCAATCTTGATGTTTTCGCGGAAATTGGTGCGATCGACCAGCAACTGCAGACCACGCCACGACGATTCCAGGGACTGGAAAGACGGGTGGTGCAGAATCTCGTCCATCTGGCGGCTGAGCTTGGCATCGATCTCGGCGATCATGCGGTCAACCATGGCTTTCTTGACCGGCTCACCGTTGTTTTGCGGCTTGAGCAGCTCTTCGATGAAGGCCGACACACCGCGCTTGGCGATGTCGTAGGCTTCGTCGTCCGGCGTCAGGCGGGTTTCGGCGATGATGCTGTCGAGAATGCTGTATTCGCCGTTCTCTTTGCTCTTTTGCTGTGCTGCGCTAGTGCTCATTGTTGGCTTCCTTGACTGATGGTGGCTCAGACGTTCTGGGGGGCGTCCTGGGCTGCGGCGTTCAAGCCCAGCTCACCCAGTACGCGACCGCGGGATTCGTCGTCGGCGAGAACGCCTTCGATGGCTTTGCGGAACGCAGGCGCGTTACCCAGCGGGCCTTTGAGGGCCACCAGCGCGTCGCGCAGTTCCATCAGTTTTTTCAGCTCAGGCACTTGCTCGACCAGGCTGGCCGGGTTGAAGTCCTTCATCGAGTTGACGCGCAGTTGCACGCCGAGCTCTTCAGTACTGCCCTCTTCCTGAAGACGGTTCGGCACGTTCAGCGTCAGGGTCAACTCTTGCTTGGCCAGCACTTCGTCGAAAGTCGTCTTGTCGATGCTGATCGGCTTGCGATCTTCGACTTTGCGTTCGTCCTTGCGGTGGGTGTAGTCACCGATTGCCAGTAGTTTCAACGGCAGTTCAATCTCTTCCTGTGCACCACCGGTGGCAGGTTTGAAAGTGACGTTGATGCGTTCCTTGGGGGCTACCGAGCCTTCTTTGGCCATGGCTATTCTCCTTGCGGTTGTGGCCCTGGGGCCTATTCGAGTACCACTTCGAGATCGAGGTGGCACAGCCTGCGATAAATCTCTTCCTTGCGTTCACGTACGGCATGGTTCTGCGGCAACAACTCGCAGCAGCTATGCAGTAAATGCAGCACTTCCAGCGCAAGATCGGGCTCCCAGGCGTTCAGGCCTGAGTCCTGTAATGTTTGGTCGAGGGTTTCGAGTTGGGTCTTGGCCAGTTCGTATTTCTTGGCCATGAAGCACAGCCGCGCGAGGGCGAACTGCCAGAAGAATCGGACGCGTCCGCCCTGGGCGCTTTGCAGGCCTTGCTTGAGGATCTGCACGGCGGTCTTGAGGCCGTCCTTGCGCAGGATTGGCAAGACTTCTTCCAGGGCCACTTCCCAGGCCGGCTGGCTGTCGGCGACTTCGACCTTGCGCGGCGCACTGGCGCTTTGCAGGTGCGGCATGACATGGGCACTGACCCAGGCCCGGGTGGCCGGATCGGCAAACGGGGCGCCGTCATGGAAACGCAATTCGATGATGCCGGGCAGGCGCTGAATCAAAAGCGCGAAGTGGATTTCCACTTCGCGCATAGCCATCTCGGCGTTGAGCCCCTGGAGGCACTCCCAAACCATTCGCTGGCCATCGAACCAGAACGGCGCCTTCGCCAGGCTCGCCTCCAGTTCCACCAGCAGATCGGCGTATTTGGCCTGGTCGTAACGGTCCTGATAGGCCTTGAGCTTGTCGGCTGGCAATCCGCGCAGAACGGTGATCTGCTCGGTGTTGCGCTCGGGCACCGCGTCAATGGGCAACCACAACAGTGTGCGATTGAGGCGCAAGGCGCGAAGGTCGGTGGCTTTCTGCTTGAGCCACCAGGCACACAGCGGCCGCGCGCTTTCCTGCTGGGCGCGCAGGGCTTTATGGGCTTCTTTTTCGTTGTCGATCGGTGCGCCGGGGGTGAACAGTTGCGTGGCGGCTTGTTTGACCTGAGCCACCGCCGCGCCGACGACGCCAGGTTCCGGCTGATTGTCGGCGGCACGCTGGACCATGTTCTTCAGGCGGCGGGAGATCGGCAGCAGCAATGGCGCATCGTCGCCCAAGTGCCCGGTGCAAGCGGCATCGAGACCTTCAAGGTGCTCGACCAGCCGCCGAAACATCGGCAACTGCTCTTTGATTGCGACGTTTTCGGTCAGCACCTGCTCAAGACGCGGTACCAGCCAACTGATGGCAGCGGAGCGGGTGCGGGCCTTGGTCGGGTGGACTTCGGCCCAGTGGCTTTCGCACAGGTAGTGCAGCAAACCGAGGCCGGCCAGCAGCCCCTGAAAGGATTCGCGCTGGTACAGCGCCCAGGTCAGCCAGGCGCCAACCCGCAAATCCTTGGACTGGGTGCGCAGGAGGCTTTCGCTGTTTTCGCGGATTTTCAGCCAGTCGATCTGACCGCTTTCGTGCATGGATTGGGCTTTGCCCAGCTCGCTTTCCAGCGCCTCATATTCGCTCGAAAAGCGAACATCCTCGCCCGCGAAATTCTCTTTGGAAACAGAGGCTTTTGCGAGTTCGAGATAATGAGCCGAAAGTTTGCTTGAGTAGGACATCCATGGCCTTTATTTAGGATTACGGTCATACGCCCAATGAAGATTTCAGGGGGCGAGGACAGTATCAAAGAGCTGCGATGAGTCTCATCCAATTGAGTTCGTGCTCTTTCAAGTGGGCGCATCGTAATCACAATGATGGCCACTAGCAAGCATCTGATTAAACAATAAGACGAAGCGTGTTTTTATCTCGTAGGAGATGTCCCTATATGTAGCAAGGGAATCCCTGAGATGGGTTTAATTACACATTGCTCGACCCACTGGCCGGAAACCGTTGAGATAGAGCCATCCGACTCTTCCACCTTAATAAACGCCGTATTCATTGCCGATTCGCTCCCTGAGGCGGACGCGAATCATGCCAAAAATACAAAATGATGAATGTAGGAGCATTCCGAAATGTTACCGATACCAGTGAATAAAACGGCGAGTGACAACAGGTAATAAGAAAAGTGCCATCACAATGATGGCATTTTATAATTAAAACCAAAGTTCCAAATTGGAACTTTCGGTATCGCGGAAATTTCATGCCGGGATTCAAGATCCCTCCTACATCAATACTTTGGATGCCTTGTTAGCGTGCACGGCATTTTGACGACCTGCTCGGGCCAGGCCATGGGTCAGACGTCGCGATTTTTTCTCTCTCAGCTTAAGGACGAGCTAAAAAAGGCAAAAAGAGGTAAGTGATTTTGTGCGTGAAGGCGGGCAAATGGTGGTTGGAACCGGTTCTCGCTACACCGGTGATTCAAAGCGGCGTCTTTCCGCTCCACCAAACCGCTTGCGCAAACAGTAATGAAGACATTTCGAGCAACAGTACGAAGGCCCTCTCTTAACGTATTAATGGCTACGCCTACTTCTTTCGTCGAAACAAGATTTCGTAACCACCAACGAATATTCAGCAAACTCCTCACTTCCTGCTGCGCGGGTGGACACACCGCCTCCACCGCGCCTGCGTTACGCCGTAAACGCGCACCGACTGATCCGGGAGTTACCACTGAAAACCGGGGCTTCAAGCACGTATCTACAACTCATGCGCGACGTTTGTCGGTCGGATTTAAACGCTGCACCTCGGCAAAAATCTCGGTAATCGGGCGTCGCGGCTGACGTTTGTGCAAGGCGCGGACCTGTGCGCTCAGGCGCAGCAGTTCTTCGCTCGGCTTGGCCCATTGTTCCTTTGGCAACTGCTCGGACCATTGGCGCATCACTTCGGGTAAGGCCTGCGGGGCCATTTTCTGGAGGCGGCGGACTTCCCATTCGGTCAGGTGGTTGGGAATCGTCCACAGCGTCATCACGTGGTACAGGTACCAGAAGATGCCGGACACTCGCCCACGTTGACCGTCGCGGATTTGCTGGTGCATGCGTGCACGGGCGTTGTGAAAGGAGTGCAGGCCTTCGTGGGGCGCGTCGTTCGGGCCTTGCAGGTCTAGCGGGTCCTGGATTGATTTGAGGTCGTTGACTTCGTATTCCATGTAACCGCGTATCGCTTCCCAGTGGCTGATGGCGATGTGCAGTCCGAAACAGGGGAACTCGACGCTGGTCAGGGTCTCGCCGTGCTGGAAGCCGATGCCCATGCCGTATTGGCGGTGGATGCCGTACTGGGTGGCGCCTTGAGCTTCGATGACCCAGGCGGATAAGGATTCCCAGGGGACGAAGAGCGGTTCGGTGGCGTCTTCGGGCATGAAGCAGACTTCGCGGCGTTGGCGGTTGAAGCGGGTGGGAATGATTTTGAGGCGTTTTTTGTGGTTGTGGTGCCAGACGCCGAGGCCGATGAGTAAGGAAAAAAAAGCGGTTAAAAGTCCGAGTTCTGAAGCAGCAAAAAAAAGATCAACCGCAAACTCCCATGAATAAAGCCATTCGTATCCCAGAACGAGACCAAAACAAAAACTAAAGAGAGGCAAAAGGAAAATGAACATACAGGCTCCGCTAAATGGCCCGCCTAATATGACCTGCCATGAAAACACCTGCGGCGATCCTAATCCGAAGTCCATGAACACCTCATTTAATTCCCCGATATGAGGGCCATGCGGCGGCAGCGGTGTCGGCAATGGCAGCGGCGCGAGATAGGTAATTCTCCCACTGGGAAACGGTTCGACATCGCCGGCTTTTCGGGATTGTCTGAGGTGCGGGGCAGGCAGAGGTACATCATTCTTGATGGGCATGGTCGGCCAGCTCCAGCAGATGGGTTTCAACCAGCAACAACGGTGGATGCTCGGTAACGGATTGACGGGGCAACGAAGGGAAATGGCCCTTACCGCGCGGGTTGAGGTGAATAACGTCAGTCAACGATTCCCACACCCCCTTGGCGTTCAAGGTCTGTATGCAGACGGCCAGCTCCAGTGTTTCGGAAGCCGGGGTAAATACGCTGTCAGGATCCACGGGATATTGCAGGCATAACACCAGCCGATCGGGTCCTGTTTGTACGATGCGCAGGCTGTTTGCGACTTCCTCACTGATGATGTCCTTGCGTTCTCGAGGTGCGCCGCGACTGTGGAGAGGAATGGCAATGCGATGGGCGCCGATCCCAAGACGATGAGTCGCTTTGTCACTCCGGATCAGTTCCGGGTGTTTTTCTTGATAGTCGAGCAGGGTTTTACGGCTGTAACAGCTCATGCGCGGCGTTTGTCCGTCGGATTCAAACGTTGAACCTCGGCAAAAATCTCGGTGATTGGGCGTCGCGGCTGGCGTTTGTGCAGGGCGCGGACCTGTTCGCTCAGGCGCAGCAGTTCTTCGCTCGGTTTGGCCCATTGTTCCTTTGGCAAAGACTCGGACCATTGGCGCATGACTTCGGGCATGGCCTGCGGGGCCAGTTTCTGGAGGCGGCGGATTTCCCATTCGGTCAGGCGGTTGGGAATCGTCCACAACGTCATCACGTGGTACAGGTACCAGAAGAAGCCGGACACTAGACCACGTTGGCCGCCACGGATTTGCTGGTGCATGCGTGCACGGGCGTTGTGGAAGGTGTGCAGGCCTTCGTGGGGCGGGTCGTCGGGACCTTGCAGGTCTTGCGGGTCCTGAATGGATTTGAGGTCGTGGACTTCGTATTCCATGTAACCGCGGATGGCCTCCCAGTGGCTGATGGCCAGGGAAAGACCGAAGCAGGGGAACTCGACGCTGGTGAGGGTCTCGCCGTGCTGGAAGCCGATCCCCATGCCGTACTGGCGGTGGATGCCGTATTGGGTGGCGCCTTGGGCTTCGATGACCCAGGCCGAAAGGGATTCCCAAGGGACGAAGACAGGCTCGGTGGAGTCTTCGGGCATGAAGCAGACTTCGCGGCGCTGGCGGTTGAAGCGGGTGGGGATGATGTGGAGGCGTTTTTTATGGTTGTGGCGCCAGGCGCCGAGGCCGATGGCCAGCATGGAAAATCCGGTAACTAAGGCATATCCATAGATGGCGAAGAATAAATCAATGACAAATTCCCATGTGTATGCGAAGTCATATCCGAACATAAGGCCCATGCAGCCAATTGCTGGCGGGATTAGGAACGTGATCATGAAGGCAACACTGAATGGTCCACCCAATATGACTTGCCATGAAAATATCTGCGGCGATCCCAATCCGAAGTCCATAAAAACCTCATTTAATTCCCCGATATGAGGGCCATGCGGCGGCAGCGGTGTCGGCAGTGGCAACGGCGCGAGATAGGTGATTCTCCCACTTGGAAACGGTTCGACATCACCGGCTTTGAGGGATTGCTCAAGGTGCGGCGAAGGCATAGGCATATCAATCTTGGTGGGCATGGTCGGCCAGCTCTAGCAGATGGGTTTCAACCAGCAACAGCGGTGGATGCCCGGTAACGGATTGACGGGGCAACGCAGGGAAATGGCCCTTACCGCGCGGGTTGAGGTGAATAACGTCAGTCAGCGACTCCCACACCCCCTTGGCGTTCAAGGTCTGTATGCAGACGGCCAGTTCCAGTGTTTCGGAAGCCGGGGTGAATTCGGTGTCGGGATCCACTGGATATTGCAGGCATAACATCAGCCAGTCGGGTCCTGTTTGTACGATGCGCAGGCTGTTTGCGACTTCCTCACTGATGACATCCTTGCGCTCGCGCGACACACCACGACTGTGGAGGGGAACGGAAAGACGGTGGGCGCCAATCCCCAGGCGATGAGCCGGTTGCCCACTCAATGGTGGCTGGAAATCATTGAGTTTGAGCCTTGGCAGCACCAAGTGAATGTCGCTGGGCTTGGCTTTTAGCAGGAAGTTTTTCAACCACGAGTCATGCTCGTTCGGGCCAAGTTGCGTGTACGGAGCGTTCAGCAAATAGCCCAGATAGCGCTGATATTCATCCAGGGTATGATCGCCGCGATGATTGGTGTCCAAGCTCCAGGGTGTGGTTTTCAGCCATTTGTCATGGGCACTGATGTTGTAGCGGTTGTACAGCCAGGTTCCGCCTAGTTCCAATACGGTGAACAAGGCCCCGGCCAGGTTGAACCGGAAGAACACCGTGGATAGACGTGTACCCGCCGCGGCCCAGGCCGCCGTTCGTGCAGCGGCACTCCGTGCCGTCAATACTTTAAAAGTAGAACGGACGGTATGATTCAGGCCATAGGCGTTAGCGGCTGTCATTCCACCTGCACCCAATGTGGCAAGCGCTGCACTACCCTGTGCCAAATGAGCCCCGCTACGTATCGCCTGTTGCCAATTCTGCTGATGGGTATTGAGACTAACCATTGAAGACGCAAAACCAAAACCGTAGGTGAAGATGCCTAGTCCAACATGCATCTTGCCCATCTGCACATGCATATTCTGCAAAGCATGATGTTGAAGTCCCGCGACGAGTTCTGCGCTACGCGCCTTCAAGGCCGTATCAGCCAGACTCTGTGCAGCCGTGAATCCAGCTGCACCCGTAGAAAGGACCGAGTTGATCAACGGCGCCAACTTACGCGTATCCCGTGACTGGCTAAACGTTTCCCTAGCTACCCCTACCAAATTCACCCCCTGCACCAAAAACACCAACAACCCCATCCCCTCGCTTCTAATCAAACTCCCATTCGGCACCGAGCTAACCCCCAACCGAATATTCTTCAACAAACTCCGCACCTCCAACTGCTGCGCCGGCGGAAACACCACCGTCACCCCCGCCCGAGCCGGTGTCGCGCCGTACAGCCGAACCGACTGATCCGGCAGTTCCGCAATCGGACTCAGCGCCCCGGCCAACCGGCCTTCGAGCTGCGTCAACTGCCCGCGTACCCGCACGATCTCGCCCTGCAATTCCAATGCCCGTGGCGTCTTGTGCCCCTGGCGGTTTTTGTTGTGGGTGAGCTGGTTGCGTTCACGGGTCAGGGTTTTCAGGTAATCGCGTTCCCTGAGCATTTCCTTGAGGTTGGTTTGCAGCGCCGCGTGCTCTGCCGGGCTGGCGACAGTAAAGGTCACGCCGGTGGTTTTTGCCGCATCGAGGATCCGCCCCGACAAGGCCTTGGGCAGGCGCCGGAACAGTTCGTCGAGGTCGGGGATTTTCTCTCCGGCCAGGTCGAACCCCTCCAGCGCTCGGCTCAGCCCCAGGTTCAGCGCCGGGCTGAGGCTGTGCTGCGCCGCATCCGCGACAGCGCGGGTGTGTTCGGGCAAGTCGTCGAGGGCCGGCAAGTGCGCTTGTTCGATTTTCTGCAACTCGCCCAGCCAGTGCGGCAGGTTGTTGAACACCCCCATGCCGGCATTGAACAACGTGGCGTATTGCGCGGCCCGTTCCGGCTGGAGGCGCAGGGGCAAGGTGTAGAACAATGGCCGGGTCAGTTCCGGGTGTTTTTCCAGATAGCCCAGCATTTCTTTGCTTGCGTGATCACTGCGGCAGATGTCCTTGAGGCAGGCGTATTCGGCGGTGAAGGCCTGGTGGAGTTGCTGTTGATCCTGCGCGTCGTAATACCAGGCCGAGCGATGGAAGCGACCAGTACCCACCAGCATCGTGCGGTCAGCGGTAATGCGCTCGAGCAATCGGTTCCAGCGGCCAAGGTCGTCGCGGTGCTGAAACAGCGCAGCGTCCATGGCCGGCCGGTCGATGAAATCGTTGACCCCGCGTTTGCCCGTGAAACTGGAGCCTTCGAGCACATCGATGATGCGTTTGTTTTGCTCTTGGCCGAGTTTTATCAAGGTATCGAGGTGATGTTCGACGAAATCGTCGGGGGCGACCTTGAAATGTTGGCGAGCGTAGTAACGGCGGTCTGCCTCGTCACTGGCGCGGCTATGGGCGGTGAAATCGGGTGTGGCGCCCTGGTACTTGGCGAATTTGAACGCTTCGGCATGGGCTTCTTTGCGCAATTGCTCCAGTTCCGGGGGCACGGGGGTGTCCAGCGGCTCGACCTTGCCGCCCTTGTTCAGGTAGTCGAGCAAAGCGTTGCGAGTGTGTTCCCGATCCGGTTCGGGCAACTGTTCCAGATCAGCGAACAGGGCCTTGACCGCCGGGTTGTCGATGGCGTCGGCCAGGTTGCCGATATCCGCCGGACTGAGCAGGCTCAGGGACTCGATATAACAGGCCAACAGGTAATCGCGTTCGTTGTGATCGGCATTGCTCCAGTCGTCGACCCAGCCGACCACGGTGTCTTGATACTCGGCCAGATCACGCAGCACGCCGAGGTCGTCCTGCACCACGAGGAACAGCGTGTCGTCCTGATAAGCCGGGCGGACCCGCCCGAGAAACTCGCCGATATGCGCCTCGCGAAAACGCCGCGGCTGCTCCCACAGATAGGGTTCACGTTCGTGCGCGGGGGCATCGCTGACATGCACCGATGGCAACAGAATGGCGTCCGGTGGCGACTCGGTTTCCTGCTCTTCGCGGTCTTTTGCGACGAGTGCCTGCTGGGCTGGAACGGTGGCAATCTCCGCCAGCCACTGCTTGGTTTGCGCGACCGTCAGTAGGTGTTCGCCACCGGTTTGGCAATGCACCGGACCGAGGTCGATGGCCTGCATGAAGTGTTCGCGTTCCTCGCGGCTGTCGAGCACTTGCATGCATTTGGCCGCCGTCCACTGCACTTCGGCGAAGGTCACATGCAGGGTGCTGCGTCTTGAAAACACCAGTGCCGGACGCTCTTCGATGGGCGTGCGCTGATCGCTGTCGACCTTGGCGCCCTTGTGCAGCAAGGCGCTGACCAGTCCGTTGAGTACCTGATATTCGTGCAAGTGGCCGGTGACGCTGTCGATGACGTACAACCAGCCATCGCGCAGCATGCGAATGCCCAGAGGGCGGGTCGTCAGGGCGTACGGCAGCTTCAGTTCGGCGCTCGGGTCGACGGGCTTTTCCACCAGCCCGTAACGCAAGGGCAGCAGCTGCACGTGGGTTTGCCGCAAAGGACAGGCACCCAGAGAGCCGATGGGGGATTTGGATGCCGCCGCTGCGGCGAGGTTGGCAGGTGAAGTCATGGGTGGCCTCGTTGGCTGGCCCACTGGTGGGCGAGGTCAGCGGCCAGCGCAACGCGCTCACCGGGGGATTGCAGCGACGGCGTATGCAGCAATCGGTTGATGTGCGGGTGCTGATCGAGCGATGAGCCATCCAGCGAGGCCATGACGTTGGCGTAATAAAATAATTCGGACTGGCTGCTCAAACCCAGCGTGCGGGCCCCAGCCTCCAGTTGCTCGAGCATTGGCCAGCGTTCGGCCACGGTTTCGCTGCCATGGCGTTCGGGGAAGTGCCTGAGCAGATGAGCGTCGAGTTCGAGCAGTACGCGGCGCCGATCAGCGTGGTCCAGCGCCGAATTTTGTTCAGCGCTCAGGCGATAGGGAGTTAGCAATTCAGGGCACTCGGCCAGCCGGGGTTGGTGCTGTTGCCAATTAACCTCGACACCGTCCGCGGTTACAACGCAGGACAGAGGCCCAAACAATCGCTGGTCGCCGCTACCGAACAGGATTCGCGCCACGGCGGCGTCTGCCAGTCGCAGCAAGACCGGCAACCCCTCTGGCAACTCAACCGTCAGCAGTTTGCGCAAGTGCTGAGCGACGGCGTGCGCCGAGTCCGGGCTGAACAACAGCACGCTCGATTCCTCGTATGCGTGCTCCAGATAAAACTGAACGAGTGGATCGTCAGGTTGTTCAACGGCCACCAACAGCGGTGATATATCCCGCAGCGCGGTGAACGGCGCACAGTCATACAACGCAATAGTGTTTGCGCCCGGACAGAGTGTTTTCAAGCGTTCAGGCAAATCGCTCAAGGTCGCGCCGTCCAGCAACAGGAAAGCCTGTTGCTCGCTCCAGGGCAGGTCTTCAGGCAGAGAGTTCGAGAGGTTCATGCTTGGGCGGCCTCGCAAATCAGGCAGCGCGAGGCGCGGGTTGAAATCAGCGCATGTCGTTGCTGGACCGCATCGAACGTCACTTTCAGCAGGGGCAAGGCGCCCGGCATCAGTGGCTCGGCTGGTAGGCCCGCGGCCGGAGCACCGCCCACTACAATCGCCACGCTGCTGAAAATGCCTTCCGGCCCCAGTGTCAGCCAGTGGCCTCCAGCCTGGACTGCCAGGCGCGCTCCGCCATCGATGACGACTTGCTGCCCGGCGCTCAGGTGAATTTGCTGGGTGGCATTGAGCAGGTGATTGGTGGTTCGGACGTGGCGGTCGCCGTGAACCAACAGATGATCGTCCTGCTTGAGTTCCGTCAGGCGGTTGCCGTGGGTCAGGTGATGTTCTTCACTGCGCAGGTCGTGGCTGGCGGTGCCACCGATGATCACGGTGCGCTGGTTGTCGACTTGAATGCGTTCGTCATTGAGGACGAGCTGGACGAAATCACGCTGAGCGCGCAGGGCAATTTCCTCTGCGCCTTTCCTGTCCTCGATGCGCAATTCGTTGTAACCGCCGCCACCGGGACTGCTCTGGCTGCGGAAAATGCTGCGGGTGTGCTCGACAGGCAAATCGAGTGGCACCGGGGTTGAGGCGTTTGGCAGACAGTTGAGGATAAAAGGTTTGTCAGGGTCGCCATCGGTGAACCCCACCAGCACTTCCATGCCGACCCGGGGTATCAGCACGCTGCCATAACGGTCATGGGCCCAACCGGTAGCGACCCGAAGCCAGCAGCTCGATTGTTCGTTGTGCTGACCCTCTCGGTCCCACGGCAGTTGAACCTTTACCCGACCGTATTCGTCGCAGTAAATCTCTTCGCTGGGCGGACCTGTGACGATGGCATGCTGGTTGCCCGTTATTCGCGGCTTGGCGTGTTCAAGAGCCGGTCTGAACAGGACGTCCCAAGGTGTCGCGACGAAGTGGTTACGGTAGCCCTGACTGAAACCGTCCTGCGGTCTGGCATCGGTGATCGACTCCTCAAGCACTTGGGGTTGCAGGCCAAGATGTTCGACTTCAGTCAGAAGCCACAGACCATTCCAGTCAGCGCGGGGGTGTTCTGACATGTCGACGAAATGGCCGCAGCGCATGGCGCTCTGATCACTGCGCCCGTTGGCTTGCCGGTAATCGGCGCGGTGGCGTTCCAGTGCCCGATTGGCCAGATGTTTACCGTGCTCACGATGGGTGAACTGACCTGGGAAACCATAGTCCTCAAGGTGCGGCAGCAGCGGGTTTTTGGCCTCGCTTTCCAGTTCCAGACGCGGGTTCTCGAAGTCGTAATCCCGACGGCTGACGTGGGTCGGCCGGGTTTCCAGTCGTAGCTTGAAACGGTCGATCACCGGCGCTTCGGCGACCATGCCACTGCCTGGTCTGTACGCGGTTGACTGGGCGGGTTTCGAGAAGCTGGTTTGATCGTCGCCGAACACCAGCACATGCCCGTCGGGGCTGTGCTCGAAATGAAAGTGCAGACCTTCTTCCTCGCACAACCTTTGCAGGAAATGCAGGTCCGCCTCGTACTGCACACAATAGAGCCGTGGCCGGTACTCGGCGCTGAGTTGGAAGCGCCAGGCATCGGGCTGTATTCCCTGGTCCTTCAGTACTTTTGCAATGATCTGCGGCACGCTCAGGTGCTGAAAAATACGCTGATTGTGGCAATGGGTGAGGTAGGCGAGCTGGGGCACCAGGGTCATCTGATAGCGGGTCAGGCGTTTGCCTGAATCACCTTGGGCGATTCGATAGACCTGCCCGTGAATGCCGGAGTTGTCAGGACCGAAGCGCAGAAAAGCCGGGCGATGCAGCAGAGACTCGAGGTCCAGATCGGGGCGTTCGCTGACCAGTTCGAGTTTGACTTCGTACGGTTGGTTGAGCCTTTCCTTGGCTCGGAATTCGAGTACCTGAAGGTCGTGGGGGAAACCTTCAATGTCGAGTTTGAAAACGACCTGCTTGGCATCGCTGAGCATCCACATGTCCCTGTGTCTATTTGAAGGCACGGGACTTTGCGTGGATCTACCATTTGGCGCAGTCAGACGAATCGATATTTAGCGTAGGACGCTTCCGTTAAGCCGAATGGTTGTCGAATATCGTTTCCTGCCAACATTTCCAGTAGCACCGCTCAACAGCACTTGTTTAAAACGCCTCAAGGTTACTTCCTGCAAGCTACAACACCTTGCGCCGTTGCCTACGGCTACGCCAGAATCCGCCGGCTTGTGCGCCTTAGCCTTGGCCTCTATCGTTTCCCTGCCACTGCCCATCAGTGGTCGGGTTTAGTCGCCCGTCGTTGCTAAGTCGCATAGTTCCAATCAGTCAGGTATCCCATCCCTGTACTTATGGTGGCTGTGCGCAGGGCACTCTTGGGTGCGCCGATTTCTTAGCTCGTCGGTCGACTAACCTGTGCACAGCTGCCTCCCTCGTTTAGTCGCGAACTGGTTGCAGCCTCACTCCAGAGAGAGCTAAGACATGTTCAAAGTGACACCTAATCCGCCGGACACCGATCCGGTCTCCCCCTACGAACCCGATTCAAAAAAACTCAACGAAGCCGCAGAGCGCGCCCTCGACCATCACTTCCCGCCAGCCGACCCCAAACCACCAAAACGCAACGGCCAGCTCTTCAGCGTCTGCCCGGGCATCAACCCTGAAACCCTTCTCGCCAATGCCTCGGAAGATTTGCTGTCCATCAGCGCCATCGCCGCGAACCTCGCCGACGATGTGGACGGTTCCCGCCGCTCCGTAGCCTTGGCGCTCAGCCGCATGGCTGACGGCGTGCATTTATTGGTGGAGCGAATGCTGGATCATCTGGATGAGCCGGAAATGGCAGCAATACTTGCCAAGCAGTCGTAAACCCTGAGTGTACGGTGAGCCTGACGCATCACATTTTCTGATTTTACGACTGCTGCGCAGCCGAACGCAGGCTTCGCCAGCTGCTATGTATGGACTCGCCCCCACTGTCTACCCGCTTCTGAAAAACCGTCGCCCCGTTGCATCTATGTATCAGGCCTATTCGTGGAAGCCGTCTTCGGCCTCTGGCCAAAATTGGAAAAGCTCGTGGTATGCCGATTACAGTCAGGCCTCGAAGGCCAGTAGCAGCTTAGGCATCAATCCACGCCGGTCTTACCTGGGGTCAATTTTTTTTCAGCAAAGGGTCGGACAGTTAGTACCTCGGTGGCAGAACTCTGTCGCTCAGTGGCTCATCGTCGCTTGCTGGCCATCACCCGCGTGGCGACGATAAGTCTGGTCATTCTGTAAAAGCACCCAGACGATTCGCAGGTTGCGGTTGGCTAGCCTGATCGCCGCCTCCTTACGGCCCAGCCGGCTCATCCAGCGCAACAAGCGACGGTCATCGGGTTGCTGGGAATCAGGTCGTAGTTGTTGCAGCACCGCATGGGCTCCCTGGATCATCAGGCTGCGTAAATAAACATCACCTCGCTTGGTCATGTCCCCCAGCCGGACCGTGTTCCCGCTGCTGTGCTGGTCAGGCACCATGCCAAAGTACGCGGCAAACTTGCGGGCATTGGGAAATCGTTCAGGCTTGGTTTCCTTGGCCACCAGTGCAGTGGCAGTGACTGGGCCGATGCCGCGCACCGTCATCAGTCGCTTCGCCGTCATGTCGGCGTTGGCGGCCACTTCCAGGCGTCCCGTCAGCACGCTGATGCGCTCGCCCAAATGGCGCCACTCGGCCAACAGTTCGTCGATCAGTTCACGCAGCAGCCCCGGCACCGGCTGGGTAGCATCTTCCAGTACCCGCGGAATTTTCTGGCTGATTGCAACATCGCCCTGCGCCAGGGCCACGCCGTGTTCGAGCAGCAGGCCGCGCATCTGATTACTGACTGCCGTGCGTCGACGCACATAGCCCTGACGGGTGCGATGCAACGCCTGCATTGCCAGCGCTGCAACGCTTTTGACCGGTACTGCGCAGATTTTTTCATCGCGATCAGCCCGCAGAATCGCCAGCGCATCGTTACGATCATTTTTAGGTCCGCTGCGATGTGTAGCCACCAAACCGGCTGGAAGAATCCGCACCGGATTGCCTTGGTCTTGCAGCTGCCGGGCCCAGGCTTGAGCACCCGGACCGGTCTCCATCAAAACCACGACATGAGGTGGCAACTGTTGGAGAAACTCATAAAACGCCTCACGCGACTTGATCCGCTGCTCGTAGCGCACTTGGCCGAGGACATCTTCACCGGCGACCTGAAAGACCTGCTTGGCCAGATCGACCGCCAAGGTTGTGCAGACCGACAAATCGGAAGAAGACAGGGATTGATCAATCGAACTATGATTTTTCATGGACTCGCCCTCGCTGTCGTTGGCTGCTTAGACTGCCACCGTGGCGCATTGACGCCTCGGCTTGGGCGAGTCCATCCAATTACACGGATCGCGTCTTGGCTTGACTGATTGGCATTACCCTCGCCCCACAAAAAAATGGGCACCCAACCAAGTTGGCGTGCCCATTTTTTATCCCGCTCACCCGCTACGCGGGAAGTCGGTAGGTGTTACGGATTAACGCTGTCTTTCAACGACTTGCCTGGCTTGAACGCAACAGTGTTGCTGGCCTTGATTTTGACGGGCTCACCGGTTTGCGGGTTTTTGCCGGTGCGGGCACCGCGATGGCGTTGCAGGAAGGTACCGAAGCCCACCAGCGTGACGCTATCCTTGCGGTGCAGAGCGCCGGTGATTTCTTCGAGAACGGCGTTGAGAACGCGGTTGGCCTGCTCTTTGGTGAGGTCTGCTTTTTCAGCAATTGCAGCGGCGAGTTCTGGTTTACGCATTAGTGAAGCCCCTTTGACGGTTTTTTGTTGTTATGTCCGTGCTGTTCTCGTTGGAACAGCGCCCAAAGCGCCGCAGGTGCTCTACTCTGCGGCAGACGGGAGTGAGGATGGCACGCAGCGAAGAGCCGCGCCAGTCTCGGCGCGACCTTTGTAAGGGCAAAATAGGGGTGATTCCGACAGAACGACCGGTATTTACGCCAGCAGTGCCGGAAGCTCTTTGTTCAGGGCCAGTTTTTCCATCACCGCCGCGCCTGTCAGGGCATATCCCAGCAGTTTGCCGCTGGCATCGCGGCACAATACCTTGATGTCCGCGCCCTGCCCTTCGACGGTCCAGACCCCCTCCAAACCCCGTGGTGGCGGTGAAACCACCAAAGGGCAGACTGGCGTTTTAACGGTGATGGGCATCGGGCCATAACTCACCGCCGTCGGGTTTCCGGCGAGGGTCTGAGCCAGCGCTCTCGCACAGCTCATGAGGGGCATGACGTACAACAGATTCAGCCCATCGACTTCGGCGCAGTCGCCCAAGGCATAGATATTGGCGTGGGAGGTTTTCAGGTGGCGATCGACCACCACGCCGCGGTTTACCTGCACACCGGCCGCCGCCGCCAGGTCGATGCGCGGACGCAGACCAATGGCCGACACCACCACATCGCAAGGGATCACCTGGCCATCGGACAGATGCGCTTCCAGTCCGTCAGCGACGCGCTGCAAGCGATTGAGCACCGGCCCGAGGTGGAAGCGTGCGCCCAGGCTTTCCAGCCCGGCCTGGACCGCAGCGGCCGCCGCCGGGTGCAACAGGGTCGGCATGACCTGCTCGCACGGTGCAACCAGTTGCACCTCATAGCCACCAAGGATCAGGTCGTTGGCGAACTCGCAGCCGATCAGGCCGGCGCCGAGCAACAACACCCGACGTTTGCCGGCCGCCGCTGCGCGAAAGCGTGCGTAGTCTTCCAGGTCGTTGATCGGGAAAACGGCGTCAGCCGCGTCGCCTTCGATCGGCACTCGCACGGTTTCCGCGCCCCACGCCAGAATCAAGTCACGGTAAAACACCGCTTCCTCGCCGATCCACAAGCGCTTGTGGCCCGGATCGATGCCGCTGATGCGCGTATGGGTACGCACTTCGGCCTTCAATTGCTCGGCCATGGTGCCCGGTTCGGCCATGCTCAGGCCGTCGGCGTCCTTGTTTTTGCCGAAGCCGGTGGAGAGCATCGGCTTGGAGTAGGAGCGTCCGTCATCGGCAGTAATCAGCAGCAGCGGGGTTTCGCCATCGAGTTTGCGAAACTCCCGGGCCAGGTTGTAGCCAGCCAGCCCGGTGCCGACGATCACGACAGGTGCGTTCATTCCTTACTCCTCAGTTATTTAAGCGGCGATTTCGATCATTTCAAAATCCAGCTTGCCTACGCCGCAGTCCGGGCACAGCCAGTCTGCCGGTACGTCTTCCCAGCGGGTGCCCGGCGCAATGCCGTCATCCGGCCAGCCGTCGGCCTCGTTGTAGATCAGGCCGCAGACCACACATTGCCACTTTTTCATTCACGTACATCCTCAAGATTCAGGCTTTTGCCGGCGCGAACGGTCGATGGTTGGAGCGCTGCCGTCCGGCTCAGAGCGTTTTGTACTGATGGGGCCCGGCAGATGCAAGCCTGTTCGACGCAATGGCCGGCCGGATCAATCAAAATCGCAGGCTGACATGGTAAGCTCGCCGCCTCATTTGCTGCCAATAATGACTCACTGTGCCGCACTCAAAATCCCCCGCCGTGACCCCGCTTTGGCTCCCTCAAAGCCAACTGACGCCCCTCCCCGACACGTCTACCCTCGACTGGTTGTTCGATGAAGGCTCTTTGACCCGACGGCTGATCCGTTTGTCGAATGATGGCTTCAGCGTCACGCCACTTTTCGAAGGCTGGCAACCGCTGCGCGCCGACGAATGTGCAGCGCTGGACCTGGCCGAAGGCAGCGAGGGCTGGGTTCGCGAGGTGTATCTGCGCGGCCACGGCGAAGCCTGGGTATTTGCGCGCAGCGTGGCGGCGCGCAGTGCGTTGCAGGGCGACGGTCTGCACATGGACGAATTGGGCAGCCGCTCCCTGGGCGAATTGCTGTTTTGCGATCAAGCGTTCCAGCGCCGCGCTATCGAGGTTTGTCACTATCCTCAGGAGTGGCTGCCGATGGAGTCCCGGGCACCTGAGCTGTGGGGCCGCCGTTCGCGTTTCGATCGCGGCGCCTTGAGCGTGCTGGTGGCCGAAATTTTCTTGCCGACCCTGTGGAACGCCACCCGCGCCCATCCGGAGAATTGCTGATGTACCAAAGCCTGCTCAAGTCCCTGAATCGCTTGAATCCACGGGCCTGGGACTTCATTCAGCTGACCCGCATGGACAAACCGATCGGCATTTATCTGCTGCTGTGGCCGACGCTATGGGCGCTGTGGATTGCGGGTAAAGGTTCGCCGTCACTGGCCAATATCGTGATTTTCGTCCTTGGCGTGGTGCTCACTCGCGCCGGCGGCTGCGTGATCAATGACTGGGCAGACCGCAAGGTCGACGGCCACGTGAAACGCACCGAACAACGGCCATTGGTGAGCGGCAAGATCAGTTCCAAAGAAGCCCTGGTGTTCTTCGCGCTGCTGATGGGCGTGAGTTTCCTGCTGGTGCTGTGCACCAATGCCAAAACGGTCTGGCTGTCGTTCGGCGGTTTGGCCCTGGCCTTCACTTACCCGTTCATGAAGCGCTACACCTATTACCCGCAAGTGGTGCTGGGCGCGGCGTTCTCCTGGGGCATGCCGATGGCGTTCACTGCCGAAACCGGTGAACTGCCGGCAGCGGCGTGGTTGCTATGGATCGCCAACCTGCTGTGGACGGTGGGCTACGACACTTATTACGCGATGACCGACCGCGACGACGACCTGAAGATCGGCGTGAAATCCACGGCGATTCTGTTTGGCGACGCGGACCGGGTGATCATCCTGACGCTGCAAGGGCTGGCGCTGGGTTGCCTGCTGCTGGCCGGGTCGAAATTCGAGCTCGGTGGCTGGTTCCACTTGGGATTGCTGGCGGCGGCGGGCTGTTTTGCGTGGGAGTTCTGGTACACCCGTGGCAAGGACGGGATGCGCTGCTTCAAGGCGTTTCTGCACAACCACTGGGCCGGGTTGGCGATTTTTGTCGGGATCGTGCTGGATTACGCGCTGCGTTGACCGTTAGAAAAGATCGCAGCCTGCGCCAGCTCCGACAGGGGGATGGAGCGACCGCAGGCTGCGAACTCTTTACGGCGCAGACGAATCGCTTATTTATGCTCGCGCATGATGTGCCAGACTTCCTTCATATTGTCGCCTGCCATGTCACCAGGTTTTTTGTCCTTCATGAACGTGTAAAGCGGCTTGCCGTCATAGGCCCACTGCATCTTCCCGTCGTCACGCTTGATCGTGCTCCACTTGCCTTCGGCCTTGGCGCCCGCCGGCGCCATCATTGGCGGCCAGTATTCAGCGCACTCGCCGTTGCACATCGACTTACCGCCTGAGTCCTTGTCGTATGTGTACACCGTCATGCCTTTGTGATCGACCATCATCCCGTCTTTCATCATCGCCGGCTCGGCGGCGAAGGCCAGAGCC
This sequence comes from Pseudomonas sp. BT76 TE3572, assembly GCF_050435365.1. Taxonomy (NCBI): domain Bacteria; kingdom Pseudomonadati; phylum Pseudomonadota; class Gammaproteobacteria; order Pseudomonadales; family Pseudomonadaceae; genus Pseudomonas; species Pseudomonas sp. BT76 TE3572. The sequence goes on along the minus strand of NZ_JBNDKE010000001.1, from coordinate 4,624,200 downwards.
GGCAGCGTTAGCGCAGCCGTGACCAGCAGAGCCTTCCAGGTTTGAGCAATGTGTTTCATGGAAACCTTCCTTTTGTGGTTGTCAGGATTCGGAATTAGAGCTTAGTTCAGGATCATGACAATCGCCGGGCGACTAAAATACTGTCACACGACTGCAATAATTCCGTTATCTAATGCGGCGCAAGACAGTTAAATGACAAGAGGATTAAAGGCATGGTTGGCAGGAGTATTCTGATCGTCGACGACGAAGCGCCCATTCGCGAAATGATCGCCGTTGCGTTGGAAATGGCCGGCTATGACTGCCTGGAGGCTGAGAACTCGCAGCAGGCCCACGCCATCATTGTCGACCGCAAGCCGGACCTGATCCTGCTCGACTGGATGCTGCCCGGCACGTCCGGCATCGAGCTGGCCCGACGCCTCAAGCGCGATGAGCTGACCGGGGACATCCCGATCATCATGCTCACCGCCAAGGGCGAAGAGGACAACAAGATCCAGGGCCTGGAAGTCGGTGCCGATGACTACATCACCAAGCCTTTTTCCCCACGTGAGCTGGTTGCGCGCCTGAAGGCCGTGCTGCGCCGTGCCGGCCCTACCGATGGCGAGACGCCGATCGAAGTCGGCGGCCTGCTGCTGGACCCGATCAGCCACCGTGTGACCATTGACGGCAAACCCGCCGAGATGGGCCCGACCGAATACCGCCTGCTGCAATTCTTCATGACCCACCAGGAACGCGCCTACACCCGTGGCCAGTTGCTGGATCAGGTCTGGGGCGGCAACGTTTATGTTGAAGAGCGCACCGTCGACGTGCACATCCGCCGCCTGCGCAAAGCCCTCGGCGATGCTTACGAAAATCTGGTACAAACCGTGCGCGGAACCGGCTACCGGTTCTCCACCAAGGCCTGATCCGGACCTTTCCCGCCCGACAAGCTGACAAGGACGCGCGTTCAAGTGAACCAAAACTGGCATGGCACCCTGATCCGCCACATGCTTTTGCTGGTAACCGGTTGCCTGGTGATCGGCCTGATTACCGGCTACTACGGCTGGAGCCTCGCCGCGGGCCTGGGCCTTTACCTGGCCTGGACGCTCAAGCAACTGCTGCGTCTGCACGAATGGCTGCGCCTGCACAAACCCGATGAAGCACCACCCGATGGCTATGGCCTGTGGGGCGAAGTGTTCGACAGCATCTACCACCTGCAGCGTCGCGACCAACGTGTGCGCGGGCGTCTGCAAGCGGTAATCGACCGAGTCCAGGAATCCACCGCCGCGCTGAAAGACGCGGTGATCATGCTCGACAGCGACGGCAACCTCGAATGGTGGAACCGCGCCGCCGAAACCCTGCTCGGCCTCAAGACTCCTCAAGACAGCGGCCAGCCGGTGACCAACCTGGTGCGCCATCCGCGCTTCAAGGAGTATTTCGAGCAGGACAGCTACGCCGAACCGCTCGAAATTCCGTCACCGATCAATGATCGCCTGCGCATTCAGCTGTACATCACCCGCTACGGCAACAACGAACACTTGATGCTGGTGCGCGACGTGACGCGTATCCATCAACTGGAACAGATGCGCAAAGACTTCATCGCCAACGTCTCCCATGAATTGCGCACGCCGTTGACGGTGATCTGCGGTTATCTGGAAACCCTGCTCGACAACGTCGAGGACGTGAACCCGCGCTGGTCCCGTGCCCTGCAACAGATGCAGCAGCAAGGTGGACGCATGCAGACGCTGCTCAACGACTTGCTGCTGTTGGCCAAACTGGAAGCCACCGATTACCCGTCGGACAACCAGCCGGTGGCCATCGACGGCTTGCTGCAATCGATCAAGGGCGACGCTCAGCAACTGTCCGCCCAGCGCAATCAGAAAATCACGCTGGAAGCCGACCCGACGATTCTGCTCAAAGGCAGCGAAGCCGAATTGCGCAGCGCGTTTTCCAATCTGGTGTTCAACGCGGTGAAATACACACCGGCCGAAGGCAATATCCGCATCCGCTGGTGGGGCGATGAGCAAGGCGCACACTTGAGCGTGCAGGATTCCGGCATCGGCATCGACAGCAAACACTTGCCGCGCCTGACCGAACGCTTCTACCGCGTCGATTCCAGCCGCAACTCCAACACCGGCGGCACCGGGCTCGGACTGGCGATCGTCAAACACGTGCTGCTGCGCCACCGTGCGCGGATGGAAATCAGCAGTGTGCCGGGCCATGGCAGCACCTTTACCTGCCATTTTGCGCCGGCCCAGGTCACCAAATCCCGGGTCATCAGCGCCGCCGACTGATACCGGCCGGCACGCGCCACTAGGCAATCGCACGGTCAGCCGCTACATTGGCTGACTTGTGCCTGCCCTTCAGGCGCACTTTTTTCTTTCCTTTCGAATACACGGAACCCGCAAAACTCCATCATGGACCCTTCCCCTGGCTTGACCCTCGCGACACTCTTCGCCGATTTCGGCATGATTCTTTTTGCTCTGATCCTGGTTTTGCTCAACGGTTTTTTCGTTGCGGCGGAATTTGCCATGGTCAAATTGCGCTCGACCCGGGTCGAAGCCATCGCTGATAAAAACGGCTGGCGCGGACACATCCTGCGCACCGTTCACAGTCAGCTCGATGCTTACCTGTCGGCCTGCCAATTGGGTATCACCCTCGCCTCCCTGGGCCTTGGCTGGGTCGGTGAGCCGGCGTTTGCGCACATCCTCGAGCCGATCCTTGAAGCCGTCGGCGTGCAGTCGGCCGAAGTGATCAAAGGCGTGTCGTTCTTCGCCGCGTTCTTCGTCATCTCGTACCTGCACATCGTGGTCGGCGAACTGGCCCCGAAATCCTGGGCCATCCGCAAACCCGAACTGCTGTCGCTCTGGACCGCCGTGCCGCTGTACCTGTTCTACTGGGCCATGTACCCGGCCATTTACCTGCTCAACGCCAGCGCCAACACGATCCTGCGGATCGCCGGCCAGGGTGAACCCGGCCCTCATCACGAGCACCATTACAGCCGTGAAGAACTGAAACTGATCCTGCACTCCAGCCGTGGCCAGGACCCGAGCGACCAAGGCATGCGCGTTTTGGCCTCGGCGGTGGAGATGGGCGAGCTGGAAGTGGTCGACTGGGCCAATTCCCGGGAGGACCTGGTGACGTTGGAGTTCAACGCGCCGCTGAAGGAAATCCTGGCGATGTTCCGTCGCCACAAATTCAGCCGTTATCCGGTGTACGACAGCGATCGCCAGGAGTTCGTCGGCCTGCTGCACATCAAGGATTTGCTGCTGGAACTGGCAGCCCTGGACCACATTCCCGAGTCGTTCAACCTTGCCGAACTGACCCGGCCGCTGGAGCGGGTTTCGCGCCATATGCCGCTGTCGCAGTTGCTGGAACAGTTCCGCAAAGGTGGCTCGCACTTCGCCCTGGTCGAAGAAGCCGATGGCAACATCATCGGCTACCTGACCATGGAAGACGTGCTGGAAGTACTGGTCGGCGACATTCAGGACGAACACCGCAAGGCTGAGCGCGGGATCCTCGCGTACCAGCCGGGCAAGCTGCTGGTGCGCGGCGACACGCCGCTGTTCAAGGTCGAGCGCCTGCTGGGCATCGATCTGGACCACATCGAAGCCGAAACCCTCGCCGGGCTGGTCTACGAAACCCTGAAACGGGTGCCGGAAGAGGAAGAAGTGCTGGAAGTCGAAGGCTTGCGGATCATCATCAAGAAGATGAAAGGGCCGAAGATCATTCTGGCCAAGGTGTTGATGCTGGATTAACTGTCGGCAGGGACTTTTGTGGCGAGGGAGCTTGCTCCCGCTGGGTCGCGAAGCGGCCCCCGAATCCTGCCACCGCGGTTCTCCAGATACACCGCATTTGCTGGTTTTACGACTGCTTCGCAGCCGAGCGGGAGCAAGCTCCCTCGCCACAATTCGCTCTCGCAGCCTTCGCTACTGTTTGCCGAGCGCAAAGTTCGGCAGGCTGCCCACCGGTTGATTGAACTGGTACGGGATCGACACTAGCCCCAACCCGGTATTGCGCTGCACCACGAAATGCAGGTGCGGCCCGCTGCTGTTGCCGGTATTGCCCGACAAGGCCAGTGGACTCCCCACCGACACCCGTTGCCCCTCGCGAACGCTCACCGAACCTTGTTTAAGGTGCAGGTACACGCCCATCGTCCCGTCATCGTGCAGTATCCGCACGAAATTGCCCGATGGATCGTTGCCGCGCCCGGTCTGGGCATTCTCGGTTTTCACCACCACACCGCCTCGCGCCGCGATGATCGGCGTGCCTTCGGGCATGGCGATGTCCATGGCGTAGCGGTTCTTTGGACCAAAGTGGCTGTATTGACCATTGGCCCCCTGACTCAGCCGAAAAGGTCCACCGCGCCACGGCAGCGGGTATCGATAGGCCATGGCGGCCCCTGAGGGGTCGCCCAGGGAGTATTCGAATTTGGGGGTGTACGCGAGCGGCATCTCAGCTTTTGTGGCCGTGAGCAGCGCCAGACGAATACTGCTGCGTGCCGGCATTACCCGGCGAATCGGTCGGCTCGGGGCACCGCTGACGTTCTTCAGCCCGCCGAAGCTCAACTCGATTTCTACCGGCGCATACAGGTCATTGCGCACGTAGACGCTGTCCACACCCTTCTTCTTCGTGATGACGACGTACACCTGGCGCTCAAGATTCTCGACCATGCGATCACGAAAAACGAACACCTTGGAGCCTGTCGTGGGGCGGTCGCTGTAGGAGACCACGCCATTGGCGTCGGTGGACTTGTAGATCGTCATGGCCATCGCTGAGGTGGAGGCCATGAAAAGACCTAAGAAAAACAGCAGGCGCGCGAGCATGGGCAAGATTCTGTCGAGTAAGGCCTGGGTAGGAGCCTAGCAGCTGCAATGGACCCGGGTAGTCGGCAGATGTTTCAAAACAACGAGGTGATAGCTCCCCCGCGCAGCAAAGGAATGCCTCTGCAGATGGGACGCAGAGCGTCCCTGGCGGCATGCCCACGCAGAGCGTGGGAACGATCAGCCGATCAGCGGTAGGGATTACGCGCCGGGTACGAAATGCTTCTGCGCCGTACCACGTGCTATCAGTCGGGAGATGTAGTCGAGCTTCTGCGCGTCCTGGTCGACAAAGCGGAAGGTCAGTTGCAACCACTCGCTGTCGGGTTTCTGCTCGTGGGCGACGATGGCGTGCAGGTAGCCGTTCAGACGGGCGGTTTCGGCGTTATCGCCCTGCTCCAGGTCGAGTACGGCGCTGTCGAGCACTTGTGGCAGGGTGTCGGTGCGTTTCACTACCAGCAAGGCTTCCTTGAGGCTCAAGGCCTTGATCACACATTGCTGAATGCCGTTCGGCAGGCGCAGTTGGCCCTGGCCACGACCGCCCGTTGGCGCTGCGGAGGACGCTGAAGGCTTGATCGGCGGGCTGTTGAGCAGACCACGAGACGGAGCAGCCGCCGGGGCCGGCGCGGCGGCGACAGGTTTGGCGAACGGGTTGACCGGCGCTGCGGCGGGTGCGGCCACGGCAGCCTTGCCGCCGGTCAATGCGCTCAGGGAATCGTTGCCGAACGCCGAGTTCATTTTGGTCGGCGCGCTGTTCATCAAGGTGTCGAGCTTGCCGACCTTGTTCAGGGCCTGCTTGACCTTAGTCAGCAGTTGTTCGTTGGTGAATGGCTTGCTGACGTAACCGGAAACCCCGGCCTGGATCGCCTGGACGACGTTCTCTTTATCGCCCCGGCTGGTCACCATCACGAACGGCATGGTCTTGAGGTTGTCCTGCTCGCGGCACCAGGTCAGCAGTTCCAGGCCGGACATTTCCGGCATTTCCCAGTCGCACAGGACCAGGTCGAACGCTTCCCGTGCCAGTAAGGCCTGAGCCTTCTTGCCGTTGACCGCGTCTTCGATCCGGATGCCCGGGAAGTAGTTGCGCAAGCACTTCTTCACCAGGTCACGAATGAACGACGCATCGTCCACGACCAACACACTGACCTTACTCATCCATCACCCCTTTAAAAAATCCCGGCAAGCATACCGTTTTGCTGATGGCACATTGCCAAAAACCTTCAGTCACGCCGGGACTTTTCGTTCGCGGGTGCTGCTTTCGAATTCATAAACCACAAACAAAAACGCCCGGCCAAAAGGCCGGGCGCTTTTCTCAGGCAATCTTACTTATCGTCAGCTTTGCCCGGAACATTAGCGGTTTCACCACTTGTGCCTTCAACTTCTTCTTTCATGCGCTTGAGGCCCAGGTGCCGCACGTCGGTGCCGCGCACCAGGTAAATCACCAACTCCGAGATATTGCGCGCGTGGTCGCCGATCCGTTCCAGCGAACGCAGCACCCAAATGATGCTCAAGACCCGCGAGATAGAGCGCGGGTCTTCCATCATGTAGGTGGCGAGCTCACGCAACGCGGTTTTGTATTCGCGGTCAATGATCTTGTCGTACTGGGCCACCGACAACGCCAGGTCGGCGTCGAAGCGGGCAAAAGCGTCCAGGGCATCGCGAACCATGTTGCGGACCTGGTCGCCGATGTGGCGAACCTCGACGTAACCCCGTGGGGCTTCGCCTTCTTCGCACAACTGGATGGCGCGACGGGCAATCTTGGTCGCTTCGTCACCGATGCGCTCCAGGTCGATGACCGACTTGGAGATGCTGATGATCAAACGCAAGTCCGACGCCGCCGGCTGACGACGGGCCAGAATGCGCAGGCATTCTTCGTCGATGTTGCGTTCCATCTGGTTGATCTGGTCGTCGATCTCGCGAACCTGCTGGGCCAGGCCGGAGTCGGCCTCGATCAGCGCGGTCACCGCGTCGTTGACCTGCTTTTCCACCAGACCGCCCATGGCCAGGAGGTGGCTGCGCACTTCCTCGAGCTCAGCGTTGAACTGCGCGGAGATGTGATGGGTAAGGCCTTCTTTACTAATCATGTTGGCGTCCTTGGAGCGTCCGGTAAGGTGCGGTGGACCGCAGCGTCAGTTCAGTGAGCAACAACAGCTTCCTAGCCGTAGCGACCAGTGATGTAGTCTTCGGTCTGCTTCTTCGCCGGATTGGTGAACAGGGTGTCGGTGTCGCCGAATTCCACCAGTTTGCCCATGTACATGAACGCCGTGTAATCGGAAACCCGCGCGGCCTGTTGCATGTTGTGGGTCACGATGACGATGGTGAACTTCGATTTCAGTTCGTAGATCAGCTCTTCGACTTTCAGCGTGGAGATCGGGTCGAGTGCCGAGCACGGTTCGTCGAGCAGCAGCACTTCCGGCTCCACGGCGATGGTGCGAGCGATCACCAGACGTTGTTGCTGACCACCGGACAGGCCGAGTGCCGATTCATGCAGACGGTCTTTGACTTCATCCCACAGCGCCGCGCCTTTCAACGCCCACTCGACGGCTTCGTCGAGAATGCGCTTCTTGTTGATGCCCTGAATGCGCAGGCCGTAGACCACGTTCTCGTAGATGGTTTTCGGGAACGGGTTGGGCTTCTGGAACACCATGCCCACGCGACGACGCAACTCGGCGACGTCTTCGCCCTTACGGTAGATGTTGTTGCCGTAGAGGTTGATCTCGCCTTCGACACGGCAGCCATCCACCAGGTCGTTCATGCGGTTGAAGGTGCGCAGCAGTGTGGACTTGCCGCAGCCGGACGGGCCGATGAAGGCGGTCACGCGCTGTTTCGGGATGTTCATGCTGACGTCGTACAGCGCTTGTTTGTCGCCGTAGAACAGGCTCAGGCCCGGCACTTCAATCGCGACGGTTTCCTGTTCAAGGCTCAGGCTCTGTTTGTCGCGGCCCAGGGCAGACATGTTGATGCCGTGGGTATGTGCTTCGTGCTGCATGGGAGGCTCCCTGTGCTAACAAATTCGGTTCATTTAACCGCGGCGGAGCCAGCGGGTTACTCAAATTCTGTATCTATCGCGGTCCCTGTGGGAGCTGGCTTGCCAGCGATGCAGGCGATGCGGTGTTTCAGTAACACCGCGGTGATGCCATCGCTGCGATGCGGCGGTCCGACAAGCCAGCTCCCACAGGACTTGTATTAGCTGTCGAGCGCTTTGTACTTCTCGCGCAGGTGGTTACGGATATAGACGGCCGACAGGTTGAGCGTGGCGATCACCAGCACCAGCAGCAGCGCCGTGGCGTACACCAGCGGCCGCGCGGCCTCTACGTTCGGGCTCTGGAAGCCGACGTCATAGATGTGGAAGCCCAAGTGCATGATCTTCTGGTCGAGGTGCAAGTACGGGTAGTTGCCATCCACCGGCAGCGACGGCGCCAGTTTCACCACACCCACCAGCATCAGCGGCGCCACTTCACCGGCGGCGCGAGCCACGGCGAGGATCATGCCGGTCATCATCGCCGGGCTGGCCATCGGCAGTACGATCTTCCACAAGGTTTCAGCCTTGGTTGCGCCGAGGGCCAACGAGCCTTCGCGCACGGTGCGAGGAATCCGCGCCAGGCCTTCTTCGGTGGCCACGATCACCACCGGCACCGCCAGCAGCGCCAGGGTCAGGGACGCCCAGAGCAGACCCGGTGTGCCGAAGGTCGGCGCCGGCAAGGCTTCAGGGAAGAACAACCGGTCGACCGAACCGCCCAGTACATAGACGAAGAAGCCCAGACCGAACACGCCGTAAACGATCGCCGGAACACCCGCCAGGTTGTTCACCGCGATGCGGATCAAGCGCGTCATGGTGTTCTGTTTCGCATATTCACGCAGGTAAACCGCTGCCAGTACGCCGAACGGGGTCACGATCATCGCCATGATCAACGTCATCATCACGGTGCCGAAAATCGCCGGGAAGATCCCGCCTTCGGTGTTCGCTTCACGCGGGTCGTCGCTCAAGAACTCCCAGACCTTGCTGAAGTAGAAACCAATCTTGGTGAAGGTGCTCATGCCGTTCGGCTGATAGGCGTGAACCACTTTGCCAATGCCGATTTCGATCTCTTTGCCGTTCGCGTCGCGGGCCGTCAGGCTGTCGCGGTTGAACTGGGCGTGCAGGTCGTTGAGGCGGGCTTCGATGTCCTGATAACGCGCGTTCAGCTCGGCGCGCTCAGACTCCATGTCGGCTTGCGCAGTGGCATCGAGCTGGCCGGACAGTTCCAGTTTGCGACCATGCAGACGGACGCGCTCCAGACCGGCGTTGATCGAGCCGATGTCGGTTTTTTCCAGGCTCTTGAGCTGCGCCGCGAGCTGGTTGACGCGGGCCACTCGGGCCTGCAACTCAGGCCATGCGGCTTCGCCTTCAGCGATGATCTTGCCGTCCTGTTTGACGTTGACCAGATAGCCGTAGAAGTTGCCCCACTCACGACGCTCGATGGCCATCAACTCAGGCGGGGTCTTCTGGTTAGTCAGCCACTCGCCGACGATCCAGGTGAAGTCGTTGCCGTTCAGGTCACGGTTGCCGACCTTGATCAGCTCGCGAGTCATAAACTCCGGCCCCTGATCGGGCACCGGCAGGCCAGCGCTTTTCAGACGCTCGCGTGGCACTTCTTCTTTCTGCACCACTTCGCCGATGACGAGGTGGTTGGCCTGGCCCGGCACGTCGTAGCTGGCGTGGATCAGGTCTGCCGGCCAGAAGTGACCCAGGCCGCGCACGGCAATCACTGCCAGCAGGCCAATAGTCATGATGACCGCGATGGACACCGCGCCACCGCTGATCCAGACGCCGGGGGCGCCGCTCTTGAACCATCCTTTCAGGGAGTTCTGTTTCACAGACTTCTACCTTTCTTAAAGCGACGAGTATTTCTTGCGCAGACGCTGACGAATCAGTTCCGCGAGGGTGTTCATGACGAAGGTGAACAGCAACAGCACCAGCGCCGAGAGGAACAGCACGCGGTAGTGGCTGCCGCCGACTTCCGATTCGGGCATTTCCACCGCAACGTTGGCCGCCAGGGTGCGCAGGCCTTCGAACAGGTTCATTTCCATGACCGGGGTGTTACCGGTGGCCATCAGCACGATCATCGTTTCACCGACCGCACGGCCCATGCCGATCATCAGTGCCGAGAAGATGCCCGGGCTGGCGGTGAGGATCACCACCCGCGTCATGGTCTGCCACGGCGTGGCACCGAGGGCCAGGGAACCGAGGGTCAAACCGCGAGGCACGCTGAACACGGCGTCTTCGGCGATGGAGTAGATGTTCGGGATCACCGCAAAGCCCATGGCCAGACCGACCACCAGTGCGTTGCGCTGGTCGTAGGTGATGCCCAGGTCGTGGGAGATCCACATGCGCATGTCGCCGCCGAAGAACCAGGTTTCCATGTACGGGCTCATGTACAGCGAGAGCCAGCCCACAAACAGGATCACCGGAATCAGGATCGCGCTTTCCCAACCGTCCGGCACTTTCAGGCGGATGGACTCAGGCAGGCGACTGAAGACGAAACCGGCCACCAGAATGCCGATCGGCAAGAGCATCAGCAGGCTGAAGATGCCCGGCAAATGTCCTTCCACATACGGTGCGAGGAATAGGCCGGCGAAGAAGCCGAGAATTACCGTCGGCATCGCTTCCATCAGTTCGATCACCGGTTTGACCTTGCGGCGCATGCCCGGGGCCATGAAGTACGCGGTGTAGATTGCTGCGGCGACGGCCAGTGGAGCGGCCAGCAGCATGGCGTAGAACGCGGCTTTCAAGGTACCGAAGGTCAGCGGAGACAAGCTCAGCTTGGGTTCGAAGTCGGTGTTGGCGGCAGTCGATTGCCAGACGTATTTAGGCTCGTCGTAGTTTTCGTACCAGACCTTGCTCCACAACGCGCTCCAGGAAACCTCTGGGTGCGGGTTGTCGAGCAGCAGCGGTTGAATCTTGCCACCCGCCTCCACGATCACGCGGTTGGCCCGTGGCGACATGCCAAAGATGCCTTGGCCATCGACCACCTGATCCACCAGTAAGGTGCGGTGGGCGGTGCTGTGGAACACGCCGAGCTTGCCGGACGCATCGAGGGCGATGAAGCCTTTGCGACGTTCTTCAGCGGTGATTTCAACGATCGGCGCAGTACCCATCTGGAAGTTACGAATCTGCTTCAGACGCAGTTCGCCATCGTGGTCGCGGGCCATGAACCACTGGGCCAGACCACCCTTGGAATCACCGAGGATCAGCGAGATACCGCCCACCAGTTGAGTACTGGCGGTGATTTGCGCTTCGCCGTCATCCAGCAGTTTGTAACGACCGTTGAGGCTCTTGTCACGCAGGCTGAACACGTCGGCCTGGGCGCGACCGTTAATCACGTACAGCCATTGCTGACGCGGGTCGACAAAGATGTTTTTCACCGGCTCGGTCATCTGCGGCAGATCGATGCGCTTCTGCTCGTTGGTGATTTCGCCGGTCATCATGTTTTCTTCGCTGGTCAGCGACAAAACATTGAGTTGCGCACCGGTGGAACCCACCAGCATCAGAGTGGTGTCGGTAGCGTTCAGGCTGATGTGTTCCAGCGCACCGCCCGCTTCGTTCAACGCAATCGGCGTTTCGCCGTATGGGTATTCGATGGCCGGCGAGATGGTCTTCTTGCCTTCCGGGTAGCTGACTTTATAAGTGTGACGGAACACCAGGGCCTGGCCGTTGGACAAGCCCACCGCCACCAATGGATGGCCTGGCTGGTCTTCGCCGATGGAGGTCACGGTAGTGCCGGCCGGAATCGACAGATCGACACGCTTGAGTTCAGCGCCGCTGTCGATATCGAAGAACAGGGCCTGGCCCTTGTCGGAAACCCGCATGGCGACCTGGTTCTGTTCTTCCAGGGAGATCATCAACGGCTTGCCGGCGTCTTGCATCCAGGCGGGCGTGATGGCGTCCTTGGCGGTCAGGTCGGCGCCCTGAAACAGGGGTGCGACAACGTAAGCAAGGAAGAAAAAGATCAGCGTGATCGCGCCGAGAACGGCGAGGCCGCCCACGAGGACGTACCAGCGGGTCAGGCGATCTTTGAGCGCGCGGATGCGGCGCTTGCGTTGCAGCTCAGGCGTATTGAAGTCAATTCGCTTGGGGGGATTTGTAGTCATGGTGGAATTGGCCAGATCATTCATTCGCACACCCTAGCGATCCTGTATGACAGAAAGATGACAATGCAGTGACGCAACAAATCCGCCGCCTGTGGGAACTGGCAGCGGACTGAAAATTTGGGGGTGTAGAAGCGGGCGGACCCGCTCCTACAGGAGCCCGAGGATTACCCCGGACTCAAGGTTTTACTTTTTTGCGACTTCAGCGCCACCTTCCTGCAGACCCAGGTCAGCCAGTGCTTTTGCAGCAACTTTGGCCGGCAGTGGGATGTAACCGTCTTTCACCACAACTTCCTGGCCCTGTTTGGACAGAACCAGTTTCACGAACTCAGCTTCCAGCGGAGCCAGAGGCTTGTTCGGGGCTTTGTTGACGTAAACGTAGAGGAAACGCGACAGCGGGTACTTGCCGTTCAGGGCGTTTTCTTCGGTGTCTTCGATGAATTCAGTGGTGCCTTTCTTGGCCAGGGCCACAGTCTTCACGCTAGCGGTTTTGTAGCCGATGCCCGAGTAACCAACGCCGTTCAGCGAGGAGCTGATCGACTGCACGACCGAAGCCGAGCCTGGTTGTTCGTTGACGTTTGGCTTGTAGTCGCCTTTGCACAGGGCTTCTTCTTTGAAGTAGCCGTAGGTGCCGGATACCGAGTTACGACCGAACAGCTGAACCGGCTTGTTGGCCAGGTCACCGGTCACGCCCAGGTCGCCCCAGGTTTTCACGTCGGTTTTAGCGCCGCACAGACGAGTGGACGAGAAGATCGCGTCGACTTGTTCCATGGTCAGGTGCTGGATCGGGTTGTCTTTGTGGACGAAGACAGCCAAGGCATCCACGGCAACCGGGATAGCGGTTGGCTTGTAGCCGTATTTGGTTTCGAAGGCTTGCAGCTCGGTGTCCTTCATCTTGCGGCTCATCGGGCCCAGGTTAGCGGTGCCTTCGGTGAGCGCAGGTGGCGCGGTAGACGAACCGGCAGCCTGAATCTGGATGTTTACGTTCGGGTATTCTTTTTTGTAGTTCTCAGCCCACAGGGTCATGAGGTTGGCCAGGGTATCGGAGCCGACGCTGGACAGGTTGCCCGACACACCAGTGATCTTGGTGTAGCTCGGGATAGCAGGGTCAACAGCGGCAACCGCGTTGGCAGTCGCAACGCCAGCAGCGACAAAAGTCATTGCCGCCATCAAACGCTTCAGTTTCATGCCTTACTCCTAGCAGATAGGTGTGTTAAGTCGGGGCCAAGTATCAGCAGGCCGTGTGAACACTCTATGGCTGAAATATGACAATTAGATGAAAGGCCAGCATTCGATCTTTTGCAGGATAATTCGCGTCATCGTTCTTCGCGGGCAAGTCGGATCGCCGCACCGCTCGCTCCTACGGATCACACCGACCTGTAGGAGCGAGGCTTGCCCGCGAAGGCGTCAGTCGGCCTAGCGGCCTTTCTTCCAAAGGTACGCACCCACCAGAACCCCGACACCGCAAATGATCGCCACGTAGTAGGCAGGCCCCATCGGGCTTTCCTTGAGCAGCAAGGTGACAACCATCGGAGTCAGGCCGCCGAAGATGGCGTAAGCCAGGTTGTAGGAGAACGACAGCCCGCTGAAGCGCACCACCGCCGGGAAGGCTTTGACCATCACATACGGCACCGCACCGATGGTGCCGACCAGCAAGCCGGTCAAGGCGTACATCGGGAACAGCCAATCAGGGTGGTTGAACAGGCTGTGGTAGAAGGTCCACGAACTGATCAGCAACGCAGCACTGCCAAATACAAACACCCGGCCAGCGCCGAAGCGGTCAGCCAGTGCACCTGAGGCGACGCAGCCCAGGCTCAGAAACACGATCGCCAGGCTGTTGGCCTGCAACGCGGTGGTCGGCGTGAAGTGGTAGACGGTCTGCAGCACAGTCGGGGTCATGAGGATGATCACGATGATGCCGGCGGACAGCAGCCAGGTCAGCAGCATGGAAATCAGGATCGCCCCGCGATGGTCGCGCAACACGGCGCGCAGCGGCACTTCTTCTGCCAGGGCCTTGCGCAGTTGCAGCTCGGCGAACACCGGGGTCTCGTGCAACCAGCGGCGCAGGTAAACCGAGAACAGGCCAAACACACCACCCAGCAGGAACGGGATCCGCCAGGCGTAATCCGAAACTTCGACCGGGGTATAAATGCTGTTGATCGCGGTGGCGACCAGCGAGCCCAGCAGGATACCGGCCGTCAGGCCGCAGGTCAGGGTGCCGCAGGCGTAGCCGATGTGCCGCTGCGGCACGTGTTCGGAAACGAATACCCATGCGCCCGGCACTTCACCGCCAATCGCGGCGCCTTGAATCACCCGCATCAGCAGCAACAGGATGGGTGCCCACATGCCGATCTGCGCATAAGTCGGCAGCAAACCCATGATCAGGGTCGGCACCGCCATCATGAAAATGCTCAGGGTGAACATCTTCTTGCGTCCCAGCAAATCGCCGAAGTGCGCCATGACAATGCCGCCCAATGGTCGCGCCAGGTAGCCAGCGGCAAAGATCCCGAAGGTCTGCATCAAACGCAGCCACTCGGGCATGTCGGCCGGGAAGAACAGCTTGCCGACCACCGTGGCGAAGAACACGAAGATGATGAAATCGTAAAACTCCAGCGCGCCGCCCAAGGCAGACAGCGATAACGTCTTGTAGTCGTTGCGAGTCAGCGGACGTGCGGACTGGGTTGGCTGCGCGATGCTCGAAGGCGCTGTGGTCATGGCAAGGCTTCTCTTATAGTCGGATCTGCAACCCCAACAACGCTGGCTGAGGCTTGGGCAGGTCCGGCACGATAGCAAATTGTTCGAAAAAGCACATAGAGGTGCGTATTTGACGGTCGAAATGAGAACCGGACGGTCGTCTCGGAGTCTACCGATCGATATACTCGCAATCCTGCATCTGCTTGTAAGGGGTTGCTGTGCGAAAACGTCGTTGGCACCCGTCAGCCGATTTCGCAGAGTTTCCCTTTAGGCGCCTTACGAAAAACGTGACGAACGTAGTATGTTCGGGGCTGAATCGTTTTTCTTTGAGACGGCTATTCACCTGAAGTACTTATAAGAGTCACGGGTCAGAGGCACCCCCGGCATGATAGAGCTCGAACAAGAAGATCCAATCCCGCAAGGCGACCTTGCCCTGCAAATTACCGCTCTCCCTCGCGAAACCAACGGTTTTGGCGATATTTTCGGCGGTTGGCTGGTGTCGCAGATGGATTTGGCCGGCACCGCAATGGCCAGCAAAGTCGCGGGTGGCCGCGTGGCTACGGTTGCGATCGACCGCATGGCGTTTCTGGTTCCGGTAGCGGTGGGCGCTCAGCTCTCCTTCTATACTCAGGCGCTGGAAATCGGCCGCAGTTCGATTCAGATGATGGTCGAAGTCTGGAGTGACGATCCGCTGTCCAGTGAATGGCGTAAAGTGACTGAAGCCGTGTTTGTGTTCGTCGCCATCGACGGCAGCGGTCGCACCCGTTCGGTTCCGCCTAGAGCGCGTTAAACACTGCGACCTTTCTGTGGTCCATTGCAGTCATTGTTCCTGATCGAGAGTTGCCCCATGAGCACGCCCAACGTTGAAGCCGTGAAACTGGATGAACTGAACTGCTGGCGCATCCGCCACGGTCAGGCCGAACTGCTGGTTGCCCAGCAGGGTGCGCACATCCTCAGTTATCAAGTGGCCGGGCAACCGCCGCTGATCTGGCTCAACGACGAGGCCGTGTTCAAGGCTGGCAAGAGCATCCGCGCCGGGGTTCCGGTGTGCTGGCCGTGGTTCGGCAATCTGCCGCGCAACCCGCAGAGCGTTCAGGCTATGCGCGTCAGCAACGAAGCGCCCACCGCCCACGGGCTGGTCAGGGCGATGGACTGGGAACTGGGCGGCATTGAAACCGAGGGCGAAAGCCTGAAGGTGGAGTTTGTTCTGCCTTACCCCGAAGGCGGCTTGCCAGGCTGGCCGCATCAAGTGGATTTAAAGCTGAGCATTCGTCTGGATGAGCAACTGCATATCAGCCTGACCAGCCATAACCAGGGCGCTGACAACGTCACCATCAGCCAGGCGCTGCACAGCTATTTCGCGGTCAGCGATGTACGCGAAGTGCATGTCGAAGGGCTGGATGGTTTGAGTTACATCGAAACCCTGGACGACTGGAAAACCGTCACTCAGACCGGCGATCTGCGTTTTTCCGGCGAGACCGATCGTATCTATCTCAATACCCCGGCGAAGCTGAGCATTGTCGATCCGGCCTGGGAACGGCGCATCGAGCTGACCAGCAGCGGTTCACGCTCGGCGGTGATCTGGAATCCGTGGATTGAACGCGCTGCGGCGTTCAGTGACATGGCCGACGATGGCTGGCAGCGCATGTTGTGCATTGAAACGGCGAATGTGATGGATGATGTGGTGACGCTGGCGCCGGGTGCGAGTCATACCCTCGGCGTCAGCATCGCCAGCAAATCTCTTTAGAAGCTTCGCGGGCAAGCCTCGCTCCTACGAACACACGGACCTGTAGGAGCGAGGCTTGCCCGCGAATGGATCTATCAAACGCTACAAATCCGATTCCTTCACCACCCGCACCTTCGCCGCATCCAGCGCATACGCTGCATCAGCCAGGTCGTTGTTGACCTTCTCGACCTTCAGCGTGCCGGTCACCCACAGCGGTGTATAGATGTCATTCAGCTTCAAACCTTTCGGATAACGCACCAACACCAATTGATTAGGTGGCGGCGGCGGCACGTGGATGCAGGCGCCCGGATACGGCACGAGGAAGAACAGCGTGCTGCGGCCCTGGGCGTCGGATTCCAGCGGCACCGGATAACCACCGATGCGGATGTTCTTGTCGTTCATCGACGGCACGGTTTTGGTCGAATACATCACCGCCGGCAAGCCCTTGCTCTGCTTCATGCCACCCTTTTTGGTAAAGGTGCCATTGGCTTCGGGGGAGTTGTGGTCGATTTCAGGCATGGCCTCGAGGGCTTTCTGGTCCGACTTGGGCATCAGTTCGAGCCAGTCGGTTTCCGGCAGTTCGCCGGCATGGGCGAGGCCCGAGCCCAATAAAAGGAAAGTCAGTAAAAGACGGCGCATGGAGGTGCTCGGCAAAGGAGAGGACGGTGCAACGCCGGGCATTCTAGCCCGCTCTGCGTGCGGCGCAGAGGGGGCTTTGTCGCTTTGGATCAGTTCTTTTTGATCAAGCCGTAGATCACCAGCAAGATCACGGCGCCCACCAGCGCACCAAGGAAGCCTGCGCCTTGGCCGGCCTGATAGAAGCCCAGGGCCTGACCGCCATAAGTGGCCGCCAGCGAACCGCCGATACCGAGCAGGATGGTCATGATCCAGCCCATGCTGTCATCGCCCGGTTTCAGGAACCGAGCCAGCAGGCCGACGATCAAGCCGATAAAGATGGTTCCGATAATTCCCATGACATTTCCCTCTGATTGGTTTGGCTATGCAGAAGCCTAGTCAGACTTTTGCATCCTGCCATGAGAGAACGGCGGCCCCTGAATGGTTCCGCCGCTGTCACATGAAACTATTCGGCGATAAGCGCTTCGACCTTGAGGATCTGCTGCTCTAGCGTGGCCTTGTCGGCGCAGCGCAGGTTGGCGTGACCGACCTTACGGCCGACCTTGAACGCCTTGCCATAGTGATGCAGATGGCAATCAGCAATGGCCAGGACTTTCTCGGTCTCCGGCACTTTACCGATGAAGTTGAGCATCGCGCTCTCACCGACCTTGGCCGTCGAACCTAGCGGCAGACCGGCAACGGCCCGCAGGTGGTTTTCGAACTGGCTGCACTCGGCACCTTCAGTGGTCCAGTGACCCGAGTTATGCACACGCGGGGCGATCTCGTTGGCCTTGAGGCCACCGTCGACTTCAAAGAACTCGAACGCCATCACGCCGACATAATTCAGCTGCTTGAGCACACGGCTGGAATAGTCTTCCGCCAAGGCTTGCAGCGGGTGGTCGGTGCTGGCCACAGACAGTTTGAGGATGCCGCTGTCGTGGGTGTTGTGAACCAGCGGATAGAACCTGGTTTCGCCATCGCGAGCGCGCACGGCGATCAACGAGACTTCACCGGTGAACGGCACGAAGCCTTCCAGCAGGCACGCTACGCTGCCGAGTTCGGCGAACGTACCGACCACATCTTCAGGCTTGCGCAGGACTTTCTGGCCCTTGCCGTCGTAACCCAGGGTGCGGGTTTTCAGCACGGCCGGCAGACCGATGGAAGCCACGGCAGCGTCCAGATCGGCTTGCGATTGAATGTCGGCGAACGCCGGGGTGGGAATCCCCAGATCCTTGAACATGCTCTTCTCGAACCAGCGATCACGGGCGATGCGCAGGGCTTCGGCGCTCGGGTAGACCGGGACGAATTGCGACAGGAAGGCCACGGTTTCAGCCGGGACGCTTTCGAACTCGAACGTCACCAGATCGACTTCATCGGCCAGCTGACGCAGGTGATCCTGATCGCCGTAATCGGCCCGCAGGTGTTCGCCCAACGCGGCTGCGCAAGCATCCGGCGCGGGGTCCAGGAAAGCGAAGTTCATGCCCAGCGGAGTGCCCGCCAGCGCCAACATGCGACCCAACTGGCCGCCACCGATTACACCGATCTTCATCGTCAACAACCTCAGGCGATGCGTGGGTCTGGATTTTCCAGGACGCTGTCTGTCTGCTCAGCACGGAATTTTTTCAGCACCGCGTGGAACTGCGGGTGCTTGGCGCCGAGGATACTCGCCGAGAGCAGCGCTGCGTTGATCGCGCCGGCCTTGCCGATGGCCAGGGTGGCGACCGGAATGCCCGCGGGCATCTGCACGATAGACAGCAGCGAATCGACGCCCGAGAGCATCGACGACTGCACCGGCACGCCCAGTACAGGCAGGTGGGTCTTGGCCGCACACATGCCTGGCAAGTGGGCCGCGCCGCCGGCACCGGCGATAATCACCTCGATGCCACGCGCCTCAGCCTCTTCGGCGTACTGGAAGAGCAGGTCCGGGGTGCGGTGGGCAGAGACCACTTTTACCTCGTAAGGAATGCCGAGCTTTTCCAGCATATCGGCGGTGTGGCTAAGGGTGGACCAATCGGACTTGGAGCCCATGATCACGCCAACCAGTGCACTCATCGTCGTGCCTCTTCTCTCTGGGCGCCCGCAGGCGCGTCAAAAAACAACAAGCCACGCAAATTGCGTGGCTTGATTGTACGAATTATGGCCGGACGAACCGGCCGAAGGCCGCGCAGTATACCTCAATGAAGCAGATAAACAGCCCCCATAGCGACCATCTGTCATTAGACGCAAAGTGCCGGTTTTATTGACTCGAAGGTCAACGGAATACACCACAAATCCCCCTGTGGGAGCGGGCTTGCTCGCGAATGCGGTGTGTCAGCCAACATTGATGTCGACTGACACACCGCATTCGCGAGCAAGCCCGCTCTCACATTGGATATTCACAGGTATCAGGAACCGGTTGTACCTTGTGCGGCGCCGCCCTCAAGTTTGCGCCACAGCAACCGCACATTCGCCTTGCGCACCAGCGCGCAGCGGTACAGGCGAATCTCCAGCGGCACATGCCATTGCGGGCCGCCGCAAACCACCAGCTCACCTCGAGCCAGTTCGGCGCGCACGCTGAGCCGCGGTACCCAGGCAATGCCCAATCCTTCCAGCGCCATGCTTTTAAGGCTGTCGGCCATGGCCGTCTCGTAGATGGTGGTGAAGCGCAGCGCACGTTGGCGCAGCAGCATATTCACCGAACGCCCAAGAAACGCACCGGCGCTGTAAGCGAGCAACGGCACACTGCCTTCGCCTTCCAGATCGAACAGCGGCTTGCCCTCGGCGTCCGCCGCGCAGACCGGGAGCATTTCGGTGTCGCCAAGGTGCAACGACGGGAAGATTTCCGGGTCCATCTGCATCGCGGCATCCGGGTCGTAGAACGCGAGCATCAGATCGCAACCGCCTTCGCGCAAGGCATGCACCGCATCACCGACGTTGGTTGCCACCAGCCGCGTCGCGATGTTCAGGCCTTCGTTGCGCAACTGTGCGATCCAGCGCGGGAAAAAGCCCAATGCCAAGGAGTGAGCAGCGGCGACCTGCATCACCTCGCCCTGCCCGCCTTCCAGGTGATGAAGGTGACGCAACACTTCACCAAGCTGCTCGACCACCGTTCGCGCGGTGACCAGAAACAACTGCCCCGCCGCTGTCAGCTCGATCGGCGTGCGCGAGCGATTGACCAGGGTCAGCCCCAGCGCGGCTTCAAGGCTGCGGATTCGTCGACTGAACGCTGGCTGAGTCACGAAGCGTCGTTCGGCAGCCTGGGAGAAGCTGCGGGTGGCGGCCAGAGCACTAAAGTCCTCAAGCCATTTACTTTCAAGGTTCATCACGCCCTCCCGGACACGCACCAATTTAGGTCACACGCTCGCCGCAGACACGGCGTCACACGGGCATTATGCCGAATGTGCATAGGCTAGTGTTTAACAGCATTGGCCCAAAATTCTCCACAAGCCTAGCATTTGCAGTGTTCCGGCACAGCCCGGGTCCATATCGAGATGATTTCTATCATGTCTTCCGCTGCATCTTTCCGCACAGAAAAAGACCTGCTTGGCGTACTCGAAGTACCTGCTCAAGCGTATTACGGCATCCAGACCCTGCGAGCGGTGAACAACTTCCGTCTCTCCGGCGTTCCGATTTCGCATTACCCGAAGCTGGTTGTCGGGCTGGCCATGGTCAAACAGGCCGCCGCTGACGCCAACCGCGAACTGGGTCACCTGAGCGAAGCCAAGCACGCTGCCATCAGCGAAGCCTGTGCACGTTTGATCCGCGGCGATTTCCACGAAGAGTTCGTGGTGGACATGATTCAAGGCGGCGCTGGCACTTCAACCAACATGAATGCCAACGAAGTCATCGCCAACATCGCGCTGGAGGCCATGGGTCACCAGAAGGGCGAATACCAATACCTGCACCCGAACAACGACGTGAACATGGCGCAGTCGACCAACGACGCCTACCCGACCGCGATCCGTCTGGGTCTGCTGCTGGGTCACGACGCGCTATTGGCCAGCCTCGACAGCCTGATCCAGGCGTTCGCTGCCAAGGGTGTTGAGTTCAGCCACGTCCTGAAGATGGGCCGTACCCAGCTGCAAGACGCCGTGCCGATGACCCTGGGTCAAGAATTCCGCGCCTTCGCCACCACATTGAGCGAAGACCTGGCGCGCCTGAAAACACTGGCGCCTGAACTGCTGACCGAAGTGAACCTGGGTGGCACCGCGATCGGCACCGGCATCAACGCCGACCCGCGTTACCAGCACCTGGCCGTTGAGCGTCTGGCGCTGATCAGCGGTCAACCGCTGGTTCCGGCCGCCGACCTGATCGAAGCCACCTCCGACATGGGCGCCTTCGTGCTGTTCTCCGGCATGCTCAAGCGCACCGCGGTCAAGTTGTCGAAGATCTGCAACGACCTGCGCCTGCTGTCCAGCGGCCCACGCACCGGCATCAACGAAATCAACCTGCCGGCGCGTCAGCCAGGCAGCTCGATCATGCCCGGCAAGGTCAACCCGGTTATCCCGGAAGCGGTTAACCAGGTGGCGTTCCAGATCATCGGCAACGACCTGGCCCTGACCATCGCGGCCGAAGGCGGCCAGCTGCAACTGAACGTGATGGAGCCGCTGATCGCGTTCAAGATCTTCGACTCGATCCGCCTGCTGCAACGCGCCATGGACATGCTGCGCGAGCACTGCATCGTCGGCATCACCGCCAACGAAGAGCGTTGCCGTGAACTGGTCGAGCACTCGATCGGTCTGGTCACCGCGCTGAACCCGTACATCGGCTATGAAAACGCTACCCGCATCGCCCGTATCGCCCTCGAAAGCGGCCGCGGCGTGCTGGAACTGGTGCGCGAAGAAGGCTTGCTCGACGACGAAATGCTCGCCGACATCCTGCGCCCGGAAAACATGATTGCTCCGCGTCTGGTGCCGCTTAAAGCCTGAATCGACGCGTTACTTGTAGCACCGCTCACCAGGTCGAGGGACTAGACACCTCTCACCTTTTGAGGGCTTGGGGATTTATTCCCCAAGCCCTTTTTTTTAACTCTCGGACACCCCAACCGTCTTCTGTAGGAGTGAGCCCGCTCGCGATGAACGATTACGCGGTGTAACTGAAATACCGCAGTGTCTGCATCGCCGGCAAGCCGGTCTCACTCCTACAAAAGCCTGACTCCAAAAAGTCAGGTGTTTCAAAGCCTTAGAATCGTCGCTTGCACCACAACCGTGCAGACGGACGGCACACTCATAGGTATAGTGCCGCCCCTCTTCGCGTGAGCGGTCGTCGGTAACGAGGCCCAAACCCATGCGAAACCCGAACTAATAACAAACCCGCAATATGAAATCGGGACGAACCTTCGCCTCACCTGTTTTGCCGCGCGCAAAGCGGTGTAACGCGATGTTTCTGACCGCCCAGCATTTGCCTACACAAAAAACAGCGAGGAATATCCATGCTCGAAGTCATCAACGGCTTCCTCTCAGAGAAAGTACTGATCGTGCTCATTGTCGGGCTCGGTGGTTACTTCACGATCCGCTCGCGTTTCGTACAACTGCGTCACTTCTTCCACATGTTTGCGGTATTCCGCGACAGCCTCAAAAGCAGCGCCGGTCAACTCAGCTCGTTCCAGGCCCTGATGCTCAGCCTCGCCGGTCGCGTCGGTGCGGGTAACATTGCCGGTGTCGGCATCGCCGTCACCATGGGTGGCCCCGGCGCGGTGTTCTGGATGTGGGTGACCGCGCTGGTCGGCATGTCCAGCAGCTTCTTCGAGTGCTCCCTCGGCCAGCTCTACAAGCGCTGCGACTCCGACGGCACGTACCGTGGCGGCCCGTCCTATTACATCCAGCACGGCCTGCAGAAACGCTGGCTGGGCATGATCATGGCGTTCCTGCTGCTCGTGACCTTCGGCTTTGCCTTCAACGGCCTGCAATCCCACGCCGTGACCCACTCGCTGCAGAACGCATTTGAACTCAACCCCCAGTACACCGGCGCGGCCCTGGCAGTGTTGCTGGGCCTGGTGTTCATTGGTGGCATCAAGCGCATCGCCAAGGTCGCTGACCTGTTGGTACCGGTGAAGACCTTGGTGTACATCGGCGTGACCATTTACGTGATCGTGCTGCAAATCGACCACGTACCGGCGATGCTGATGACCATCGTCAAGAGCGCCTTCGGTCTGGACCAAGCGTTCGGCGGCTTGATCGGCAGCGCCATCATCATGGGCGTGAAGCGTGGCGTGTTCGCCAACGAAGCAGGCCTGGGCAGTGCGCCAAACGTGGCTGCGGTCGCGTCGGTCGAGCACCCTGTGGCACAAGGTGTGGTTCAGGCGTTCAGCGTGTTCCTCGACACCTTCGTGATCTGCACCTGCACCGCGCTGCTGATCCTGCTCTCGGGCTTCTACACCCCAGGCTTTGAAGGCGACGGCATTGCCCTGACCCAGAACTCCCTGGCCGCCGTGGTCGGTGACTGGGGCCGGAGTTTCATCTCCGTGGCCCTGTCGTTGTTCGTGTTCACCTCGATCCTCTACAACTACTACCTGGGCGAGAGCAACCTGCGCTTCCTGATCGGTGAAAACCGCTGGGCGCTGATCGGCTACCGCGCGCTGGTACTGGTGTTGATCTTCTGGGGTGCGATCGAGAACCTCGGTACGGTGTTCGCCTTCGCCGACATCACCATGACCCTGCTCGCGTTCGTGAACCTGATCGCGCTGTTCCTGCTGTTCAAAGTCGGCATGCGCATCCTGCGTGACTACGATGACCAGCGCGCGGCCGGCATCAAGACGCCCGTGTTCGATTCGAGCAAATTCCCGGACCTGGACCTGGACTTGAAAGCCTGGCCAGCCAATCCGCCGGCTGCTGCGCCCAAGGCCACAGTTGAGCCGCAAGGCGTACCCGCAGCGCAACGCTGATCGGTTAAAGTGCGAAATCCCATGTGGGAGCGGGCTTGCTCGCGAAAGCGGTGTGTCAGACGACATCAATGTTGAATGATAAATCGCATTCGCGAGCAAGCCCGCTCCCACAGGGGAACTCATTGTTCTCGGAGCATCTCCATGAATTCCTCGACCTACCCTGCCGCCCAGCACGTCATGGTGCTTTACACCGGTGGCACCATCGGTATGCAAGCCAGCGCCCACGGCCTGGCCCCGGCGTCCGGTTTCGAAGCACGGATGCGCGACTATCTGCACAGCCAGCCTGACCTTGTCGTGCCGCAGTGGCGCTTTCGCGAGATGTCGCCGCTGATCGACAGCGCCAACATGACCCCTGATTACTGGCAGCAACTGCGTGAAGCGGTGGTCGACGCCGTCGATGTCCAGGGCTGCGACAGCGTGCTGATCCTGCACGGCACCGACACCCTCGCCTACAGCGCTGCGGCCATGAGCTTTCAGCTGCTCGGCCTGCATGCCCGAGTGGTGTTCACCGGTTCCATGCTGCCGGCCGGCGTGGCCGACAGCGATGCCTGGGAAAATCTCAGTGGCGCGCTGGCTGCCCTGGGTCACGGCCTTGCGCCAGGTGTTCATCTGTACTTCCACGGCGAACTGCTGGACCCGACCCGTTGCGCGAAGGTGCGCAGTTTCGGTCGCCATCCGTTCAAGCGTCTTGAGCGTCAGGGTGGTGGTGCGAAGGCGTCTTCAATACCGGCATCGCTGACCTACAACCAGCCCAAGCAATTGGTGAAAGTCGCTGTGCTGCCGCTGTTCCCTGGCATCGGCGCCGAGATACTCGACGGCCTGCTCGACAGCGGCATTCAGGGCTTGGTGTTGGAGTGCTACGGCAGCGGCACCGGACCGAGCGACAATCCAGAGTTTCTCGCCAGCCTGGAACGGGCGCGGGACAAGGGTGTTGTGGTGGTCGCGGTTACGCAATGCCATGAAGGTGGCGTCGAGCTGGATGTTTACGAGGCTGGCAGTCGGTTGCGTGGTGCAGGCGTGCTTTCGGGTGGCGGCATGACCCGTGAAGCCGCGTTCGGCAAGTTGCACGGCTTGCTGGGTGCCGGGCTCGACACCGCTGAAGTGCGGCGCCTTGTAGAACTCGACCTGTGCGGCGAGCTCATCTGACACCACCCAAAACCCTATGGGAGCAAGCTCGCTCCCACAGGATCTTCATTGGGCATACAACTTGCTGTCCTCCAGCCATCCCAAGGCTGGAAAACCCCATGCTCCACTCCCACCTCACCACCCTCAACGCTGTCTCCCTGGTGCTCAACACCTTCAAGGCCGAGGGCTTGTCCAGCGAAGCGTTGCTGGCCGGCAGCGGCATCAGCGCGGCGGATCTGAGCCGGGCGGACACGCGCATCACCACTAATCAGGAGATGCAGGTCTGCGCCAACGCCGTCGCGCTCAAGCGTGACATCGGCCTGGAACTGGGCCGGCGAATGCATGTTTCGTCCTACGGCATGCTCGGGTACGCCTTACTCACCAGCGCCACTTTAGGTGACGCCTTGCGGCTGGCACTGCACTATCCGGCGCTATTAGGAACACTGTTCGAGTTGAGCCTGGAAGAAGATAACGAGCGCATCTGGCTCACCGCTGGCGACTATCGGGAAAACCCTGCGCTGGCGCCATTCAATGTCGAGTTTTGCCTGGTTTCGATGAAGGTCACTTGCGAAGACCTGCTCGGCCAACCGTTGCCGCTGCTTGGCGCCCGCTTCGAATACCCGGCACCGGACTATCAGGCACGCTACACCGAGCGTTTCGATTGCCCTTTGCAGTTCGACGCTGCGTCCAACGCCTTTGCCTTCGACAAAGCCTGGCTGGAACACCCCCTGCCTCTGGCCGATGCAATCACCCATCAAGCCATGGCCGAACGGTGCCGCAAACAGAACACCGAGTTCACGGGTCGCCAGGTGTGGCTGGGACGAATCCGCCAGCTACTCAGCGCGCAGTTGAATGCGGCGCCCGGCCTTGAAGGTTTGGCCGAACAGATGAATTGCTCGGCGCGCACCTTGCGTCGGCACCTGAAGGACCTGGGCTGCAGCTATCAAGAGTTGCTCGATGAACTGCGGTTCGAGCAGGCCAAACGCATGCTCTGCGAGGACGAACTGCCGATCTATCGGATTGCAGAAGCGCTGGGGTTCAGCGAGACCGCGAGTTTCCGTCATGCGTTTGTGCGCTGGAGTGGCGTGGCACCGAGTCAGTTCCGGCCCTGACCCTCGCTACAGA
Source organism: Pseudomonas sp. BT76 TE3572 (assembly GCF_050435365.1). Taxonomy (NCBI): domain Bacteria; kingdom Pseudomonadati; phylum Pseudomonadota; class Gammaproteobacteria; order Pseudomonadales; family Pseudomonadaceae; genus Pseudomonas; species Pseudomonas sp. BT76 TE3572. The sequence goes on along the minus strand of NZ_JBNDKE010000001.1, from coordinate 4,598,129 downwards.
GGGGCGAATTCCGGTCAATTGTTTTGGCCATATCGATCCCCTTTTGGCCTTTCCTGCCGTTCTCTCAAACGTCGCGCGCCGCAAGACTGTGTTCAACCGAATCAGCCTGCGGAGAACAAGAAATGCTGACGATCTACTCGGACGATCACCACCTGCACCACGGCCGTTGTGAATTGATGGACGGGCAACTGATGCCCTGCTTCGAAATGCCTTCGCGGGCTGACCATGTTCTGCAGCGCGTGCAGTACCGCGACCTCGGCCCGGTGGAAGCGCCGCAAGATTTCGGCCTCGACCCGATCGCGCGCGTCCACAGCCGCGACTACCTCGACTTCTTCAAAGGTGCCTGGGCGCGCTGGACCGAATTCGGTACCGACGGCGACTTGCTGCCCTACACCTGGCCGGCCCGCACCCTGCGCCGGATCATTCCAACCAGCCTGCACGGCCAACTCGGCTATTACAGCTTCGACGGCGGCGCACCGATTACCGCCGGCACCTGGCAAGCAGCGTATAGCGCGGCGCAAGTCGCACTGACCGCCCAAGCCGTCATTCAACGCGGCGCCCGCAGTGCCTTCGCCTTGTGCCGGCCACCGGGACACCACGCCGCCAGCGATTTGATGGGCGGTTATTGCTACCTCAACAACGCCGCCATCGCTGCGCAAGCGTTCCTCGATCAGGGCCATAAAAAGGTCGCGATCCTCGACGTCGACTACCACCACGGCAACGGCACCCAATCGATTTTCTACGAGCGCAGCGACGTGCTGTTCACCTCGATCCACGGGCATCCGGAAGCCGAGTTCCCGTTCTTCCTCGGCTATGAAGATGAGCTGGGTGAAGGGGCCGGCGAAGGCTTCAACTTCAACTACCCTTTGCCGGCTGGCAGCGGCTGGGACAGTTGGAGTGCCGCGCTGGAACAAGCCTGCAAAGAAATCGAAAAGTATGGTGCCGATATCGTCGTCGTCTCCCTGGGCGTCGATACGTTCAAGGACGATCCCATCTCCCAGTTCAAGCTCGACAGCCCGGATTACCTGGCCATGGGCGCACGCATCGCCGGCCTCGGCAAGCCGACGCTGTTCGTGATGGAAGGTGGCTACGCGGTAGAAGAAATCGGCATCAATGCCGTGAACGTTCTCGAAGGTTTTGAAAGCGCCCAATGAGGAAATTAGAACAATGAAAAGTCCCAAGCGTTTTATCGCGCCCGCACTCTTCCCCACAGTGCTGTGCGCCACAGTGCTCAGTGGCGCCGTTCATGCTGAAGAGCGAACGTTGCGCGTCTACAACTGGTTCGACTACATCACCCCCAAAGCGCTGGAAGACTTCAAGACCCAGAACACCCAGACCAAACTGGTCTACGACATCTTCGACACCAACGAAGCGCTGGAGGCCAAGTTGCTGACCGGTAACTCCGGTTACGACGTGGTCGTGCCGTCCAACGTGTTCCTGGCCAAGCAGATCGAGGCCGGTGTGTTCCAGCCTCTGGACCGCAGCAAACTGCCGAACTGGAACCACCTCGATCCCAAGCTGATGAAGCTGATCGAAGCCAACGACCCGGGCAACAAATTTGCCGTGCCGTACATGTACGGAACCATCCTGATCGGCTTCAACCCGGACAAGATCAAGGCGGCACTGGGTGACAACGCACCGGTGGACAGCTGGGACCTGATTTTCAAGGAAGAGAACATCAGCAAGCTCAAGCAGTGCGGCGTCGCCCTGCTCGACTCGCCGTCGGAGATCCTGCCACTGGCCCTGCAACACCTGGGTCTGGACCCCAACAGCAAGAAGCCGGCGGACTACGAAAAGGCTGAAGCGCTGTTGATGAAAATCCGTCCGTACGTCACCTACTTCCATTCTTCGAAGTACATGGCCGACATCGCCAACGGTGACATCTGCGTTGCGGTCGGTTACTCCGGCAGCTTCTCCCAGGCAGCGAACCGCGCCAAGGAAGCCAAGAACGGCGTGATCGTCGACATGCGCCTGCCGAAAGAAGGCGCGCCGATCTGGTTCGACATGCTTTCGATCCCGAAAGGTGCGAAGAACCCGGAAGACGCCTACACGTTCATCAACTACTTGTTGCAGCCGCAGGTGATCGCCCCGGTCAGCGACTTCGTCGGCTACCCGAACCCGAACAAGGACGCCACCGAAATGGTCGACCCGGCGATCCGCAACAACCCGAACCTTTACCCGACCGAAACGGCGATGAGCACGCTTTACACCCTGCAACCGTTGCCCCGTGACGCCGAACGGGCACGCACCCGGGCCTGGACCAAGATCAAGTCCGGGACCTGAAACCTGTCCCTGACCTCAGGGACGCCAAGCCTTTTGCAATCGCCCGAGCGCAGCGCTGATCGCCGCCTCGGGCACCGCCGCAAAGCCCAGCACCAGCCCGGCGCGTTGATCCACGGTGTTTTTCGAATCCGGTAGCCAGTAACTGCTCAGGCCGTTGATCTCGACATCAACGCTGGCGGCGGCTTCAATCAGTTCGCGTTCGCGGGCCTGAGTGTCGACTGCCACCGTCAAGTGCAGCCCTGCCGCCACACTCGGCAAGCTGCCAACCCCGGGAATATCCGAGGGCCAATTGGCCAGAAGCGTATTGCGGCGACTCAACGCAGCGCGGCGCATGCGGCGGATGTGTCGCTGAAAATGCCCGGCCGCCATGAACTCGGCCATGACGGCCTGGGTGCTCACCTCGGAATGCCGAACATCGACCGCGCGACGCTGGGCGAAAGCGTCCACCAATGCCGGCGGCAGCACCAGATAACCCAGGCGCAATGCCGGGAAAGCCACTTTGCCGAACGTGCCGACGTAGAGCACCCGCCCGTGACGATCAAGCGCAGCCAGCGGTGCCAGTGGTGCGCCGCTGTAACGATACTCGCCGTCGTAATCATCCTCGACGATCCACCCTTCGGTTCGCTCGGCCCAGGCCAACAATTCCAGCCGCCGCGCCAGACTCATCACCACCCCGGTCGGGTACTGATGCGACGGCGTGACATAGGCCAGTCGGCAATCGTTGAGTCCGTTCAATTCCGTGCAGTCGATACCCTCGCTGTCCACCGCCACCCCGTGCAATCGCGCACCGGCCACAGCGAACGCATGACCCGCCGCCCGATACCCCGGATTCTCGATCGCCACGCCATCGCCCGGCTCTACCAGCAGCTGTGCACAAAGGCTAATCCCCTGCTGTGCGCCACTGGTGATCACTATTTGCTCAGCCGTGCACTGCATCCCCCGGGAGCTGCGCAAATACGCCGCGATCAAGCCGCGCAAGCGCGCGTCGCCTGCCGGATCGCCGTAACACAACTGCTGGAGATCCGGTTTACGCCAGAAAGCCGCATTCAGCTTGGCCCAGACCTCGAACGGGAACAGATCAAAAGCCGGAACACCGACGCGAAATGCGCGGGGAGGACCGACGGGAGGCAGGGCCAAATGATTCCTTTCAACCCGCCCCAATGCGCCGCTGTGGATAACTTTGCTGGATGAAACCACAGGTAAATCCAGCCAATTTGTGGATAAGGCTGTGGGTAACCCTGTTGACAACCCTGTGGATACTTTTGTGGATAGTTTTTTCACCGGCAGCACTGATTGAGGCAATTGCGCGACATACGTCCCGTCCCCCACGCGCCCTTCGATAAAGCCCTCGGCGTAGAGCTGATCGTAGGCCCGAACCACGCTGTTTCGGGAAATCGACAACGCCGCCGCCAGATCGCGACTGGCCGGTAATCGCGTACCGCTGGCCAAACGGCCGTCGAGCACCCGCACCCGCAACGCTTGATAGAGCTGACGACTCAAACCCTGACGGCGATCGAGTTCGATACCGGCCGGGTTGAATGACAAGGACAGCGGCTCGCTGGTCATGGCAATGGACCTATGAAATTGGTCGTTAATGGCTCTTACAACAGACCATTAGCCTGCCTAGGATGCAGGCATTCGCCAAGGAAAATCTCCATGTACACGCCAAGCAGCTTTGCCATAGATGATTTGCATGAACTGCACCAGCAGATACTCGGCACCCGCCTCGCTGTGTTGGTCACACACGGCGAACAAGGTCTGCAAGCCAGCCATTTGCCGCTGCTGTTGAGTTCAGACCAGGGCCCGAATGGCACCCTTTATGGACACTTCGCCAAAGCCAATCCGCAATGGAAGGAACTGCAGAACGGCGCCGAAGCCCTGGTGATTTTTGCCGGTGCCGACGCTTACGTCAGCCCGGGCTTTTACCCGAGCAAAGCCGAGCACGGCAAAGTGGTGCCAACCTGGAACTACGTCGCGGTGCATGCGTACGGCACGGCCGAGGTGTTCACCGACGCCGATCGCTTGCGCACTCTGGTCAGCGCGCTGACTGATCGCCATGAAGCGGGTCGCGCCAGTCCATGGAAAGTCGCCGATGCTCCCTCCGACTACATTGACGGGATGCTCAAGGCCATCGTCGGTTTTGCCCTGCCGATCCAGCGCCTGGAAGGCAAGCGCAAGCTCAGCCAGAACCGCAACGCTGCAGACATCGCCGGTGTGCGCGAGGGGCTTGCCGCCAGCCCTGATGTGCACGACCAGGCCCTCGCCCACTTGATGCGTTAAGGAATGAACATGAGCCAGATCGACATCCGCCAGGTCTCCGCCGACGACCACGCCGCCTGGTTACCTTTGTGGCAAGCGTACCTGCGTTTCTACAACACCGAACTGCCTGAGGCCGTCACCCAAAGCACTTGGCAGCGTCTGCTCGACCCGAGCGAACCGACCCATGCCGCGTTGGCCTGGGCCAATGGCAAAGCGGTGGGCATGGTGCATTTCATCTACCATCGATCGAACTGGAGCATCGAAAACTCCTGCTACCTGCAAGACCTGTTGGTAACGCCTGAAACCCGCGGCACTGGCGTCGGCCGACAGTTGATCGAATTCGTTTACGCCACCGCCAAAGAGGACGGTTGCGGCAAGGTCCACTGGCTGACCCACGAAACCAACGCCACCGCGATTCAGCTCTACGAGCGCATCGCCGAACGCCCCGGTTTCATCCAGTTTCGCAAAACCATTTAAGGTTCAAGGAGAACAGCATGTCGACTTCACTCGCCGACTGGAAAGGCGTTCCGGCACCGTCGGTTCAAACCATCGAAGGGCGTTTCATCCGCCTGGAAAAACTCGACCCGGCGCGTCATGCCGACGGTTTGTGGAAGGCCTTGCAAGGCCCGGGTTCCGATCCGAAGCTCTGGGACTATTTGCCTTACGGTCCTTTCCCGGAGCGCAGCGCGTTCAACGATTGGCTGAACAATCATGCGGCCAACAGCGACCCTTATTTCTTTAGCGTGATCGACCGCGCCAGCGGCGATGTGCAGGGCATCCTCAGTTTGATGTCGATTGTTCCTTCACAAGGTCGGATCGAGATCGGCCATGTCACCTTTGGCGCGCCGATGCAGCGCTCGCCGAAAAGCACCGAGGCGGTTTATCTGCTCGCCAAAGAGTCGTTTTCCTTGGGTTACCGGCGTCTGGAGTGGAAGTGCAACAACGGCAACGCCCGCTCCAAATACGCGGCCGAGCGTCTGGGGTTCAGCTTTGAAGGCGTGTTTCGCCAGCACATGGTGGTCAAGGGGCAGAACCGGGATACGGCGTGGTATTCGATTCTGGACTCGGAATGGCCAGCGATCGGGGCGGGGTTTGAGCGGTGGCTGTCCGATGAGAACCAGACGGATTCGGGGCAGGTGAAAACGTTGGCGGAGTGCCGCGGGTAAATCTTCGGCGTCTGGACTGACGCCTTCGCGGGCAAGCCCGCTCCCACAGGGTTTTGAGTTGGCCACAAGAATTTGATCAACGCATAACCAGTGTGGGAGCGGGCTTGCTCGCGAATGGCTTCACGCTAATTTCTGGGCAAGCACCGCAATATGCTCCGGCCCGATCCCGCAGCAACCTCCCAAATGACTGGCGCCGCGTTCTTTCCAATCGGCCGCCCACTGCAAGTAACCCGGCGGATCAAGGTCTTCACGCAGCGGGTCCAGACCGTCATTGGCCGTGGCCTCTTTCGGTTGCGGCGGGAAGGCGTTGGCGTACGCGCCGATGTGAATCTTCACACCCAAGCGCTCGAAGGTTTCCCGCGCGGCATCAATCGCAGCACCGATCACTTCCGGCTGGCTGCAGTTGAACAGCAACGTCTCGACGCCCAGCTCAGCCGCCACGGCGGCGGCTTCAGTCACCGGCTCACCCGAGCGCAAGCGCGGCACTTCGTCCGTGTCCTCATCCTTCAGGGTAAACGACAGCCAGAACGGTTTGCCGTCTGTTGGCAGACCGGCATGGATCGCTCGCGCCTCAACGATCGAGCTCTGGGTTTCCGCCAGCCACAGATCGACATGAGGCGCGAGCCCCTTCACCAGCGGCGCCAGCAATTCAGTCGCCCGAGCAGCATCGAAAAGATCCGGACGATAAGACCCAAACAGCGGCGGCAATGAACCGGCCACACGCACCGCTTTTCCCGAAGCCTCTACCGCGCGCCGGGCCAGCTCACCGGCCAACGCCGCGAGCGCCTGCCCTTCTGCGGCAAAACGCTCTTCGCCAATATGAAACGGCACCACTGCGTAACTGTTGCTGGTGATCACGTTGGCACCGCTTTCGATATAAGCCGAGTGCACCGCTTCTACCGCTTGCGGCGCTTCGCTCAAGGCCAGCGCCGACCACTCGGGCTGTCTGAACGGCGCGCCTCGACGCTGCAACTCACGACCCATGCCGCCATCCAGAATTACTGTGCTTGCTGCGCCCATATGCTTTTCACTCATAAGCTTATGAAAATAACTCACTATCAGAGTCGTTCTTATAACTATTTAATACGCACCATCCGGCTAATAACAACCTCTTTTTTATCAGGGATCGACTGTGAAATTCCAACCACTCCTGGCCCTTGGCCTGACGATTCTGGCTGCCTCCACCCAAGCCTTTGGCGGCGCCACGCTGGATCGCGTCGAAAAAAAGAAAGAACTGGTCGGCGTGTTGATGGAAAGCTATCCACCCTTCTCGTTCCTCAATGATCAGAACCAGCTCGATGGATTTGACGTCGACGTAGCCAAGGCCGTGGCAGACAAACTGGGCGTCAAACTGCGCCTTGAGACTCCGTCCTGGGACGTGATCGCCGCCGGCCGCTGGAGTGGGCGCTACGACATCTGCATCTGCTCCATGACCCCGAGCAAGGCCCGCGCCGAGGTCTTCGACTTCCCGGTCGAGTACTACGCCTCACCTGCGGTGATCGTGGTCAACGCCAAGGACGACAGCATCCACAGCGCCAAGGACCTGAGCGGCAAGAAAGTCGGCCTCACCAGCGCCTCCAGCTACGAAAGCTACCTGAACAAGAATCTGGTGATCGAAGGCGCCGAAGACACCCAATTGCAGTACCCGTTCGAGGACGTGCAGATCGCGCCGTATGACACTGACAACGTGGCGTTCCAGGACCTGGGGCTGGGCGCTGGCGTGCGGCTGGATGCGATCCTCACCAACCTTGTCACCGCCCAACCGCGCCTGACTGAAGACAAACGCTTCAAGCTCGCCGGCGAGCCGCTGTACTCGGAGCCAAACTCGGTGGCCATTGAAAAAGGCGACGCCCAGTGGGACGCCAAAGTACGTGACGTCTTCGCTCAGCTGAAACAGGACGGTACGTTGAGTAAGCTGTCGCAAAAATGGATCGGCGCCGACATCAGCAAATGACTTCTTTCCCAAAACCTCCCCAACCGCCGCAACCGCCGCAACCGGTGGCTGAGTCGCTGTTGCAACGGATCTTCGGTTTCCGCACGCGGCTGTACCTGACCTGGGCAGCGATGTTCGGATTGTTCGCCAGCTTCTTCCTGAGCTTCGACCTGAAGTTCTCGATCATCCTCGACAAACTGCCGAACCTGATCGGCCTGCACCTGGCACCCAACGGCTTCTTGCAGGGCGCGGCGCTGACGTTGTTTTTGTGCCTGTGTTCAATCGTGACCTCCTCGCTGCTGGGCTTCATCACCGCCCTGGCGCGGCTGTCGAAAAGCGCCGTGGCCTTCGGAATCGCGAGCTTCTACGCCTCGTTCTTTCGTGGCACACCGCTACTGATCCAGATCCTGCTGATCTACCTCGGCCTGCCACAACTCGGCATCGTCCCCGGCGCCATCGCCGCCGGCATCATCGCCCTGTCGCTGAACTACGGAGCGTACCTCAGCGAAATCTTCCGTGCCGGCATCCTTGGCGTCCCTCACGGCCAACGCGAAGCATCCCTGGCCCTGGGCATGCGCGAAACCGTGATCTTCTGGCGCGTCACCCTGCCCCAGGCCATGCGCACCATCATCCCGCCGACCACCAACCAGTTCATCTCGATGCTCAAAGACTCGTCGCTGATCTCGGTGATGGGGGTTTGGGAGGTAATGTTTCTGGCGCAATCGTATGGACGGTCGAGCTATCGCTACATCGAAATGCTGACCACGGCGGCAGTGATTTATTGGGTGCTGTCGATTGGGCTGGAGCTGATTCAGGCGCGGATGGAGCGGCATTATGGGAAGGCGTATTTGAGCCGTAGTTAGCGAAAGGAAGGTGAGTTTCCAAGGTGCGATAGCCGACCGTGTCTCGATTTGTTGTAAGAAAAAGCATCAACCCGAACGGGTAAAAACAACCTTCCTCAGGAGGCTGGCAATTTTCTACACAACCTTCTGACAACCCCCGCAAGCCTGCGGGAAGCAGCTGACATCGGTACCTATAGCCTCTCTCTTAGAGTTTGGCCTCTTATCAACAGAGGCCGAATTCGATGCCCGTTCAACACAAATACCGACCAAAACACCTGGCGCTGGCCATTGCACTGGCGTTGGGTTGCACTGAAATTTCGCTTGCCCAGCAAGTATCCATCGATGCCACCATTCCTTCAGGTGCAACACCGGAGCAGCTCATAGCGGCGCTGGACGCATTTATAAATGATCCCGACACCTTAAAGACTCCCATCAACAGAGCAGTGGATGGTGTAGATCGGACATTCGGAAATGGAAATGACCTGGTCGTTGTGTCCGGCCGCGGAGCCCTGGCCGGATTCATTGACGGTGGTGACGGTGTGAACTTCCTGCAACTCGATACCGCGAGCGGTGGCACGTTAGGCGATAGTCGTCGTTTTGAAGGTCTGGAGCTCAAACGAAGCACCTGGACCATGAATGGTTCCGGTGATTTCAATACCGGTGTCTTGATACGGTCAAAAGCAACGCTAATAAATAATGGGCATATAAAGGGTGGAGCGTTGAGCCAAGGAACGTTTGTCAACAACGGAAAGATTGGCGGCGACGCAACCGTGCAATCAGGAGGTTTCCTGAACAACCCAGGAACTATCGAAGGCAATGTCGTTATCCATGAAAAAGGCGCTTTGGCGGGCAACGGTTTAATCGGCTCCCTGAAGGTAAGCGGAAAGCTTTCTGTCGACGGCTTGCATGGCGCACCTAAAGTTAACGGTGACTTAAATCTCTCCAAAACTGCCGAGCTAACCTACGAGATCAATGCCGACCGCAAAAGTCAAACGATATTAGTCGGCGGCACCGCCAGCCTTGGTGGCGCCACACTGAACATCGTTGCAGCACCGGGTGACTACCCGCTGATCAGCGAAAAAAACATCCTTGCTGCCAAAAAAGTCGAAGGGGAATTTGGAAAAGTCATCAACAACCTTGCCTTTTTAACGCCCAAGCTCGACTACGAAGAAAAGAGAGTCAACCTGTTCCTCGTCCGTAACGATGTGTCGATCGAGAGTGTCGCAACTACGGATAACGGGAAGGAAGTCGCCCAAAGCATTGAAGAGCCAACGGACATACCTCAAGCACCCTCCGTCGCTGAAGCCCCGAATCCACCTGCAAGTGCCGACACATCCGTTCCGGTCTCCGCACCAACAACTACCGCTGAAAAACCATCGATAGCCGCAACGCCACCTACCACAGACCTGTCCGTCACAGCCGCAACTTCACCCACCACCGACCTGCCCGTCATAGCCGCAACTTCACCCACCACCGACCTGCTCGTCATAGCCGCAACTTCACCCACCACCGACCTGCCCGTCATAGCCGCAACTTCATCCACCGCCGACCTGCCCGTCATAGCCGCAACTTCATCCACCGCCGATCAGCCCGTCATAGCCGCAACTTCACCCCCTGCTACCAATTCCGTCGCCACAGTGCCAAAGGCATCCAGCCCCACAAATGCTGCTGTCGCGGCCCTGCTCAGAGCTGACAAACAAACGGCATCTGTTGCCATCGAACAACTGGCTGGCGGCAACAACGCCAACCTTGCAAAGGCGACCCTGAACAGTGACAGCCCAATCAGCGCGACCATGCTCTCGGCCATGCGTCAGCTGGACAGCGCCAGTAGTTACAGCAAATCCACCAGGCGCAATGCACCACGCCTGGCCGCCGGCAGCGAAGACAATGGCCGAGTCTGGTTTCAAGCATTGGGTCACGGCGGGACGCTGGATCGCGACTATGACAGTCTGAAACACACAACCCACGGTCTGGTACTGGGAGCTGATTGGGGCATCGATGAGGAATGGCGCATCGGGGTGATGAGCGGCAAATCCGACACGCGCCTGGACAGCCGCGGACTCGACGGCGATCTCGACAGCTGGCATTTGGGAGCTTATGCCCTGCGTCAGAATGGGCCAATGTCCCTGCGCCTGGGTGCGACCTACAGCAGTCACGATGGCAGCACTAAACGCCGGGTTGCCTTCAAAGGTTTCAGCGACCGCCCCGAAGGCCGTTACGATGCCAACACCCAGCAGGCCTTTGCGGAATTGGGTTACAACCTGGGGCAGGCGAACGTCAGCATCGAACCGTTTGCCAGCCTGGGCTACCAGCGCTATCAGCGCGACACCTACACGGAAAAAGGTGGCGCAGCGGCGCTGAAAGTACAGGGTCAAACGCAGAACAATTTGAACAGCACATTCGGCCTGCGGCTGGCGAAGCTCAACACGCTGGATAACGGCATGCAACTGACGCCACGGTTCAGTGCCGGCTGGAAACACACGTACGGGGACGTCTACAGCGATACCCGCCAACGATTGGTTACGGGCGGAAAAAACTTCACCGTTTCCGGGGCGGAGCTGGATCGTGACAGTCTGCTGGTCGACGCAGGGCTGGACCTTGGATTGTCAGCAAAACACACCCTGGGCGTCGGCCTCACTGGCGAGATCGGCACCGACAGCCGCAACCACGGCGTGACGGGTCAGTGGCGAATGAGCTTCTAACAGCCACAAACCCAGGGCGAAAAAAAAGGGGAGCACATGCCCCCCCGAGGTTTAAAGCGGTCTATCGAGGCTGTTAACTCAGCCTTCGATCTCGATCAGGATTTCGCCCGGGTTCACCCGGTCGCCCTTGGCCACGTGGATGGCGGTGACTTTGCCGGCGATGGCCGATTGGACTTCGGTTTCCATCTTCATCGCTTCGGTGATCAGCACGGCCTGGCCGGCTTTCACTGTGTCGCCTTCCTTGACCAGCACGTCGACGATGTTGCCCGGCATGGTGGTGCTGACGTGGCCCGGTGCAGTGGCTTGCTTGCGCTTGCTGCTGCCGCCGCTGACGAATTCGTTGAGCGGTTCGAACACCACTTCTTCCGGCATGCCGTCGATGGACAGGTAGAAGTGACGCTTGCCTTCGGCCTTGACGCCGACACCAGTGATGTCGACGCGGTAGGTTTCGCCGTGGACGTCGATGACGAACTCAGTCGGCACGCCTTCGCCACCGGCCGAGGTCACACCGCCTGCTTCAGGAATCGGCAGCAGCACTTCTGGAGTCAGGGTGCCGGCAGCGCGTTCTTCGAGGAACTTGCGACCGATGTCCGGGAACATGGCGTAGGTCAGCACGTCTTCTTCAGACTTGGCCACGGTGCCGATTTCGGCACGCAGTTTGGTCATCTCCGGCTTGAGCAGGTCGGCCGGACGCACGTCGATCACTTCTTCGCTGCCGATCGCCTGGCGACGCAGTTTTTCGTTCACGGTGCCAGGCGCCTTGCCATAGCCGCCTTGCAGGTAAAGCTTCACTTCGTTGGTGATGGTCTTGTAGCGCTCACCGGCCAGCACGTTGAAGAACGCCTGGGTACCGACGATCTGCGAGGTCGGGGTCACCAGCGGCGGGAAGCCGAGGTCTTCACGAACGCGCGGAATTTCGGCCAGCACTTCGCTCATGCGGTTCAGGGCGCCCTGCTCTTTCAACTGGTTGGCCAGGTTGGAAATCATCCCGCCCGGTACCTGGTTGACTTGAACGCGGGTGTCGACGGCGGTGAACTCGCTTTCGAACTGGTGGTACTTTTTGCGCACGGCGTAGAAGTACAGACCGATCTCTTGCAGCAGTTCCAGGTTCAGGCCGGTGTCGAACTCGCTGCCTTTAAGGGCGGCAACCATCGACTCGGTGCCCGGGTGGCTGGTGCCCCAGGCGAAGCTGGAGATTGCGGTATCGATGTGGTCGGCACCGTTTTCGATGGCCTTGAGTTGGCACATCGCGGCCAAACCAGCGGTGTCGTGCGAGTGAATGAACACGGGCAGCGATTGCTCGGATTTCAATGCCTTGACCAATTCGCCGGTAGCGTACGGAGTCAGCAGGCCAGCCATGTCCTTGATCGCCACCGAGTCGCAACCCATGGCTTCCATCTGCTTGGCTTGCGCCACGAACGCCTCGATGGTGTGCACCGGGCTGGTGGTGTAGGCGATGGTGCCCTGGGCATGTTTGCCGGCGGCTTTCACCGCTTCGATGGCGACACGCAGGTTACGCACGTCGTTCATCGCATCGAAGATGCGGAACACGTCGATGCCGTTGACCGCGGCCTTGGCGACGAAGGCTTTGACCACGTCATCGCTGTAGTGGCGGTAGCCCAGCAGGTTCTGGCCACGCAGAAGCATTTGCAGGCGAGTGTTAGGCAGCGCCGCGCGCAGTTGGCGCAGACGCTCCCACGGGTCTTCCTTGAGGAAGCGTACGCAGGCGTCGAAGGTCGCGCCGCCCCAGACTTCCAGCGACCAGTAGCCGACTTTGTCGAGCTTGTCGCAGATCGGCAGCATGTCTTCGGTGCGCATGCGGGTCGCGAGCAGCGATTGGTGGGCGTCGCGCAGGATTGTGTCGGTAACGTAGATTTGTTTGCTCATTGTTCTATTCCTCACAGGCCTGCGTGGGCGGCGATGGCGGCGGCGATGGCCAGGGCCAGCTCTTCGGGTTTGCGCTTGATCGAGTAGTTGGTCAGTTCAGGGTGGCTTTCAACGAAGCTGGTGTTGAACTGGCCGCTACGGAATTCCGGGTTACGCAGGATTTCCTGGTAGTACGCGGCGGTGGTCTTGACCCCTTGCAGACGCATGTCGTCGAGGGCGCGCAAGCCACGGTCCATCGCCTCTTCCCAGGTCAGCGCCCACACCACCAGTTTCAGGCACATGGAGTCGTAGAACGGCGGAATGGTGTAACCGGTGTAGATCGCCGTGTCGGTGCGCACGCCGGGGCCGCCGGGGGCGTAGTACCGGGTGATCTTGCCAAAGCTCGGCAGGAAGTTGTTTTTCGGGTCTTCGGCGTTGATCCGGAACTGCAGCGCGAAACCGCGGTGCTGGATGTCTTCCTGTTTCACCGAAAGCGGCAGACCGGAAGCGATGCGAATCTGCTCGCGAACGATGTCGATGCCGGTAATTTCTTCGGTGATGGTGTGTTCCACCTGCACCCGGGTGTTCATCTCCATGAAGTACACCTCGCCTTCGGCGAGCAGGAACTCCACGGTGCCGGCGTTCTCGTAACCCACGGCCTTGGCTGCGCGCACCGACAGGTCGCCAATGTAGGCGCGCTGTTCAGGGGTCAGTTGCGGGCTCGGGGCGATCTCGATGAGCTTCTGGTTGCGACGCTGGATCGAGCAGTCACGCTCGAACAAGTGCACCACGTTGCCAAAGCTGTCGCCGAGGATCTGCGCTTCGATGTGTTTTGGATTGACGATGCATTTTTCCAGGAACACTTCCGCGGAACCGAAGGCCTTGGTGGCTTCGGAAATGACACGAGGGAATGCTTGTTCAAGTTCTTCGCGGCTGTCGCAGCGACGGATACCACGGCCACCACCACCGGAAGTCGCCTTGAGCATCACCGGATAACCGATGCGGTCGCCTTCGACCAAGGCTTCCTCGATATCCGCGACGTTGCCTTCGGTCCCCGGAGTGACGGGTACGCCAGCCTTGATCATGCTGCGACGGGCTTCGGTCTTGTCGCCCATGCGGCGAATCACTTCAGCCGATGGACCGATGAATTTGATGCCGCGTTCAGCGCAGATGTCTGCCAGCTCGGCGTTTTCCGAGAGGAAGCCGTAACCGGGGTGCAGCGCATCGCAGCCGGTTTCTACCGCCAGATTCACCAGCTTGCGAGCATTCAGGTAACCGGCCAGTGGCTCGGCACCGATGCTGTGGGCCTCGTCCGCACGCTTCACATGCAGCGCATGACGGTCGGCGTCGGAATAGATCGCGACCGAGCGAATGCCCATCTCGGCGCAGGCACGTACGATTCGTACGGCAATCTCACCACGGTTGGCGATCAGGATCTTTTTTATCACTTGGAGGTTCCCTTGAGCCGGTGGTACCCACGACCTGCTAGACCAGGTCGACGCGTGACCAAATGTTTCGATTCAGTCGCAGCTCCACACTAGCCCCCACAAGGGATTAACAAAAATGATTAATTATTGGGTCAGTCATAAGTAAAGACTTATAGTTGCTGCATCAGCCTGCGGTGAGAGCGCCTATAAAATGCGTAAGTCCTTGATGCGTATGACATTACGCCAATTACAGATCTTCAATGAAGTCTGTGATTTGCGCTCCTACAGCCGCGCAGCCGATGAAATGTCTCTCACACAACCTGCCGTGAGCCTACAGATTCGTCAACTTGAAGAGCTGATTGGTCAGCCTTTGTTCGATTACGTCGGCAAAAAACTCTACATGACCGAGGCAGCCGAAGCCCTTCAACGCGCCAGCCGGGACATTTTCGGACGCCTGGAAAACCTCGACATGCAACTCTCGGACATGCAGGGATCGCTGCAAGGACAGCTGAAACTGGCGGTGGAATCCAGCGCCAAGTATTTCGTGCCGCATCTGTTTGCCGCGTTCAAGCGCCAGCATCCTGAAGTGAACCTGCAACTGACGGTGGTCAATCGTGGACAGGTCATTCGACGACTGTCGGACAACCGCGACGACCTGGTGATCATGTCCATGGTGCCGCAGGACATGGGGC
Organism: Pseudomonas sp. BT76 TE3572; assembly: GCF_050435365.1. Taxonomy (NCBI): domain Bacteria; kingdom Pseudomonadati; phylum Pseudomonadota; class Gammaproteobacteria; order Pseudomonadales; family Pseudomonadaceae; genus Pseudomonas; species Pseudomonas sp. BT76 TE3572. The sequence goes on along the minus strand of NZ_JBNDKE010000001.1, from coordinate 4,582,959 downwards.
TGGAGTTCTTGCCATTCCTCAACAACCCGATCGTTGCCGTGGCGCCACCGGATCATCCGCTGTGCCACATGGGCCCGCTGCGTTTGCAGGATCTTGAACCCTACACACTGCTGATGCGCGAATCCGGCTCCGGGACGCGGCTGGCTTGCGAAGAATATTTCAAAGAGAAGCGCGTGCACTTCAACCAGACCCAGGAAGTCTCGTCAGCCGAAGCACAGCGCGAATGTGTGCTGGCGGGTCTGGGCGTGGCGCTGTTGACGCGTCACGCCCTGAACCTTGAGTTGGCGACCGGCGGATTGATCGAGCTGCCGGTCGAAGAGCTGCCGCTGTACCGCAGCTGGTGCCTGGTGCAAGCCAAGGCGAAACGGCTGTCACCGGTGGCGCACGCGTTCCTTGCGTTTATTCGCAGTGAGCGGGTGCAAATCAGCGCGCTGGTTGAGCGCTTCGACGCGAAGTTGCCGGTGCCGCCTGCCAGTAGTTGAGCTCCAGCTCAGGGAAATCACCGATCTCGGCCAGAAGCTGGCGGCGCTCGCAGCGATCTTCGATAGCGCGGCGAAATTCCATGCGGCGCTGGTCTTCCTGCTGACGACGGGTTCTGACGGCGCTGTTGCGTTCTTCGTAGGGCTGGGCCATTTCGAGTCTCCCAAGGCGATTACGGGAGTTTCAAGATAGGCGCGAGGGATGACGGTTTAGCGGCTTACGCGTTACAGGGATGTGAATGTTGTTCTGTGGCGAGGGGATTTATCCCCGTTGGGCTGCGCAGCGGCCCCTAAACCCGTGAGCACGACGCCGCATGCGATAGTTTTGCGACTGCTCCGCAGCCGAACGGGGATAAATCCCCTCGCCACAGAGTCCGTGTCGTCTTGTATCAGTCGTCCAGCGCTTTTACCGATTTAGGCGACAACCGCAAGCTGCGCAGGCTGCGCTTGACGCTCTTGAGGTGATTGACCAGGCTCGGCCCGCGCGCCATGGCCACGCCCATGGCCAACACGTCGATCACCACCAGATGGGCAATGCGCGAGGTCAGCGGCGTATAGATCTCGGTGTCTTCGTGCACATCGATCGCCAGGTTGACGGTCGACAGTTCAGCCAGCGGTGTCTGGCTCGGGCACAAGGTAATCAGCGAAGCGCCGCTTTCGCGCACCAGATTGGCGGTGATCAACAAATCTTTGGAACGCCCGGACTGGGAAATACAGATCGCCACGTCGGTCGGTTTCAACGTGACCGCGGACATCGCCTGCATGTGCGGGTCGGAATACGCCGCCGCCGTCAGCAACAAGCGGAAGAACTTGTGCTGGGCATCGGCCGCCACTGCACCCGACGCGCCAAAGCCATAGAACTCGACCCGCTGGGCCTGCGACATGAGCGACACAGCCCGCTGCAACTCCACCGGATCGAGCTTCTCGCGAACCTCCATCAGGGTGTGCAGGGTGGTGTCGAAGATTTTCAGGCTGTAGTCAGCGACCGAGTCGTCTTCATGAATCGCAAACTGCCCGAAGCTCGCGCCGGCAGCCAGACTCTGTGCCAGCTTCAGCTTCAAGTCCTGGAAACCGGAGCAACCGATGGCGCGGCAGAAGCGCACGATGGTCGGTTCGCTGATGCCCACGTTGTGGGCCAGGTCGGCCATGGAGCTGTGCATCACCGCCGCAGGATCAAGCAGCACGTGGTCGGCGACCTTGAGCTCCGACTTGCGTAAGAGGTGGCGAGACTGGGCGATGTGTTGCAGCAGATTCAAAGGGCTGGACTCTTTGTTATTGGCAAGTGCCGGGGATGTAGCACGCTTGTAGTTATACTACATGAATCGGCTTTTTGCCTGTTCAATGCGTAACTCGATGTCCCCATTTCACGCCACATGCGCTCCATGTAGCCCCTATAAGGGTTTTGCGTCCGCACGCAGCAGCGCCGCCAGGCCATCAGCCTCGACCGGACGGCTGATCAAATAGCCCTGCACCTCATCGCAGTGCTCGGCTTTCAAAAACTCCAACTGCTCTGCCCGCTCCACACCCTCAGCCACGACTTTCAGCGACAAGCCGTGCGCCATGGCAATAATTGCCCGGGTGATCGCCGCATCCTCGCTGCCCTCCCCCAGCCCGCGGATAAACGCCTGGTCGATCTTCACGTAATCCACAGGGATGCGCTTGAGGTAGCTCAGGGACGAATAACCTGTGCCGAAATCGTCAATTGCCAGTTTCACGCCCAGATCTCGCAATTGCTGGAAGGTCGCGATGATGTGCTCGACGCTGTCCAGCAACTGACTTTCGGTGAGTTCCAGCTCGAGGTAGTGCGGCGCCAGGCCGGTTTCTTCCAGCACCTGACGCACCAGGCTGACCAGTTTGCCCTGACGCAATTGATGCACCGACAAATTGACCGACACCCGTATCGGTTCAAGCCCCTGACGCTGCCACTCACAGGCTTGCCAGCAGGCCTGACGCAACACGAACTCGCCAATCGGGCCGATCAACCCGGTTTCCTCGGCCAGGCCGATGAAGTCCCCTGGCGGCACACGACCCATGGTCGGGTGATCCCAGCGCACCAGCGCCTCGGCGGCATTCAACCGACCCGTGGCGAGGCACAGCTTCGGTTGGTAAAACACTTTCAGTTGCTTCTCTTCGATAGCTTTTCGCAGCTGATTTTCCAGCTGCAAGCGCTCCAGCGTGCTGGCTTGCAGGCTGTCGGTGTAGAACTGGAAGTTATTTCCGCCCAAGTGCTTGGCGTGCTGCATGGCCATATTTGACTGATGGACCAGCGCGGAAATTTCTCGCGCGTTGTCCGGCAACATACTGATGCCCATGGACGCGCTAACCACCAGTTCATGGCCCTCGACAGTGATCGGCAAGCGCAGCTTGGTCGCCAGTCGGGTAGCCACTCGCGCCAGGCTCGACAGGTTGCCGTAGGCATTGAACAACACGGCAAACTCATCGCCGGATAAGCGAGCGATGGTGTCTGCTTCAGGCAACGCATTGACCAGCCGCCGGGCCATCTTCTGCAAGAGCTCGTCGGCGATTTCATGGCCAAGACTGTCGTTGAGCAGCTTGAAGCGATCCAGATTGATGTGCAGCAACGCCAGACTGCGGTAGCCGCCCTGGCGCACCCGCAGATGAGCCTCGCTTAGCCGTTCGCGGAACAGAGAACGGTTAGCCAGGCCGGTCAATTCGTCATAATGCGTCAGGTAACGCATGCGCTCTTCAGATTCGCGCCGAGCCGATAGATCGGCGAAGAAGCCTACGATATGGCTCACATTTCCCCGAGTATCGCGCACAGCATTCAGTTGCAACCATTGCGGATACAACTCGCCATTCTTGCGGGTTTCTACCAGCTCGCCCTGCCAACTGCCGTGCTGCTCCAGCGCCTGACGAATCGCCACGTAGTGCCGGCGGGCATCGCGGCTGCACGGCAAATCGACCACGTTGCATCCAATCATGTCTTCTATGTCATAGCCGGTGACTTGGCTAAAGGCCTGATTGACCGCGATCAACGTGTAATTCGGATCGAAAATCACAATGCCTTCACTGGCGGCTTCGAACACCGTCGCAGCCAGTTGCCGTTGCTCTTCCAGCGCTTTGCTGGCGCTGATGTCGCGACGGGTACCGACCATGCGGATCACCCGGCCATTTTCGCCGCGCTCAACCGCTCGACCTCGGTCCTCGATCCAGACCCAATGGCCATCGCCGTGGCGCACGCGGTACTCAATCTGGTAGTCCTCGCTGCGGCCCTTCAAATGCTCGACCAGCGCACGCTTGAGTGACGGCAAGTCATCGGGGTGCAGGCGCGGCTTGAGGTGGCGAAGCATCGCCGTCACGAATTCCGGCTCCAGGCCGAACAGCTCCTGAAGATGGGTGTGATGGACTTCGTCGGTTTGCAGGTTCCAGTCCCACAACCCGAGCTCACTGGCCTTCAACGCCAGCGCCAGACGCGCTTCACTCTTGCTCAGGGCCTGGTTGGCGGCGTCCAGCTCCAGGCTGCGCTGGGCGACACGGCTTTCCAGCTCGATCTGAATTTGCCGCAACTCGTCTTCGGCACGACGGCGCTGGTCGATTTCCTTGGCCAGCGTTTGATTGAGTTGATCGCTGCAGCTTTGGGCCTGCTGCAAGTGTTCGATCAGTGCCTGATTCTGAAAGCGCCGCAACAGTCCGCTATCGATGAGCCGATTGACCTGCCAGGCGACCACACTCAACGCGCCCAGCAATATGAGACCGAACCAGCCCCAGCCCTGATCTTGCTCATCGCCGCCCCAGAACAGATAGCCGATGGCCGGCAACAGACAGGGCAAGGTAAAGGACAGGAACGCCGGCAGGCTGACCGCGTAGGCAACGCTGGCCGAAAGCGCTGCGGCGCCGATCAGGCCGAACACCCAGGCTTGTTGCATGAAGTTATCGGCAGGTACCAGCGCAATGCCGGCGCCGGCCAGGGTCAGGCCGGTCATGGCCGAACCCAACAAAAACATGCGGCGCCAGATCGGATGGGCCTGACGATTGGGTATCGCCGAATCGAAGGCCGCGACTTGAATCACCCGCAACGCCACCAGCGACAACAGCCACACCAGCCAGACGCTGACCAGGAAGTAACGCTGCGGACTCCAAAGCAAGCCAGCGCAGACCAGACCGTTGATCAACATGAATAATGTGGGCAGCAATGAGCCCTGATAAAGCAGACGCGTGCGTTCGACCGCCATTTCCATGGCGTATTGTTTACGGATAACCCGGGGCTCCACGACGGGGCCCGACAGGTCGGTGCTGAGGGTCATAGGCAATGTTCTTGTTCTTATAATGGTGAGCATGAGCCCGAAACGTCGACGGAGCATACACAAGCAAATGCCCGGACCAAACTGCCCCAGATCATTAAATCGACAAAAACTGCAGCCCCCCATACCCGCTGAAAAGCCTCGGAGCGAGCCCCGCCAACGTCTGCAGCCAGTGACCGACCGGTCGTCATCCGTGCTTCTTTCATCGGCTAATGCAAAGCTCGGTTTGCCCGGTGTGACGGCGCACCCTAGAATGCCCCGATGCGCGATGATCTCTCCCTTCTGCTGAACTCCCTCAACGATGCCCAACGCCAGGCCGTAGCTGCCCGCGTGGGTCGTCAGTTGGTCCTGGCCGGTGCTGGTTCCGGTAAAACCCGAGTGCTGGTGCACCGTATCGCCTGGTTGATCCAGGTCGAAAACGCCTCGCCCCACTCCATCCTGTCGGTGACCTTCACCAATAAGGCCGCTGCCGAGATGCGTCATCGCATCGAGCAGCTGATGGGTCTCAACCCGGCCGGCATGTGGGTCGGCACCTTCCACGGCCTGGCGCACCGCTTGCTACGGGCGCACTGGCAGGAAGCCGGCCTGAGCCAGACTTTCCAGATTCTCGACAGCGACGATCAGCAACGACTGGTCAAGCGGGTGATCCGCGAGCTGGGCCTGGACGAGCAACGCTGGCCGGCCCGTCAGGCCCAGTGGTTCATCAACGGGCAGAAAGACGAAGGTCTGCGTCCGCAACACATTCAAGCCAGCGGTGACCTGTTCCTGGCGACCATGCGCAGCATTTATGAAGCCTATGAGGCTGCGTGCCTGCGCGCTGGCGTGATCGACTTCTCCGAATTGCTGCTGCGTGCCCTCGATCTGTGGCGCGATCATCCGGGCCTGCTGGCGCACTATCAGAAGCGCTTCCGGCACATTCTGGTGGACGAGTTCCAGGACACCAACGCCGTGCAGTACGCCTGGTTGCGTCTGCTGGCCAAGGGCGGCGACAGCCTGATGGTGGTCGGTGACGACGATCAGTCGATCTACGGCTGGCGCGGCGCGAAAATCGAAAATATTTATCAGTACTCAGACGATTTCCCGGATGCCGAAACCATTCGTCTGGAGCAAAACTACCGCTCCACCGCCGGTATCCTTAAAGCAGCCAACGCCCTGATCGCCAATAACACCGGGCGCATGGGTAAAGAGCTGTGGACCGACGGCGGCGAAGGCGAAGCGATCAATCTGTACGCCGCGTTCAACGAACACGATGAAGCACGCTACGTGGTGGAAACCATCGAAAGCGCGCTGAAAACCGGCTTGGCTCGCAGTGATATCGCGATTTTGTACCGATCCAACGCCCAATCGCGCGTTTTGGAAGAAGCTCTGCTGCGTGAGCGCATTCCGTACCGCATCTATGGTGGGCAGCGCTTTTTTGAACGGGCAGAAATCAAAAACGCCATGGCCTACCTGCGCTTGCTGGAAGGTCGCGGCAACGATGCAGCGCTGGAGCGGGTGATCAACGTTCCGGCCCGTGGTATCGGTGAGAAAACCGTTGAAGCGATCCGCGACCATGCCCGTCACAGCGATGTGTCGATGTGGGAAGCCATGCGTCTGCTGGTGGCTAATAAAGGCCTGACCGGCCGTGCCGCCGGCGCGCTGGGCGCATTTATCGAGCTGATCGAGAACCTCGCCGCCAAGTGCATGGAGATGCCGCTGCACCTGATGACCCAGACCGTCATCGAGCAGTCCGGGCTGATCGCTTATCACGAAGCGGAAAAAGGCGAGAAAGGCCAGGCTCGGGTAGAAAACCTTGAGGAACTGGTCAGCGCCGCCCGCAACTTCGAAAACGCTGAAGAAGACGAAGACCTGTCGCCACTGGCGGCATTCCTCGGTCACGCGTCGCTGGAGGCCGGGGATACTCAGGCCGACGAGCACGAAGACAGCATTCAGTTGATGACCTTGCACAGCGCCAAAGGCCTGGAGTTCCCTTACGTGTTCCTGGTGGGCATGGAAGAAGGTCTGTTCCCGCACAAGATGAGCCTGGAAGAACCGGGTCGTCTTGAAGAGGAGCGCCGTTTGGCCTACGTCGGTATCACCCGGGCGATGCAGAACCTGGTGATGACCTACGCTGAAACCCGACGCCTGTACGGCAGCGAGACCTACAACAAGGTGTCGCGTTTCGTACGTGAAGTGCCGAAAGGCCTGATCCAGGAAGTGCGGCTGTCCAACAGCGTCAGCCGTCCGTTCGGCGGTGGCCAGCAGCAGAGTACCAGCAGCCTGTTTGGCGGTAGCGAGATCCCGGATACCGGTTTCAGCCTCGGCCAGACCGTACGGCATTCGGTGTTCGGCGACGGCGTGATCCTCAACTTCGAAGGTGCCGGGGCTCAGGCTCGGGTGCAGGTGAACTTCAGCGAAGGCAGCAAGTGGTTGATGCTGGGTTACGCAAAGCTGGAAGCGATTTAGGGCTATCTAATAGCTTTTCTGTGGGAGCGAGCTTGCTCGCGAATGAAAGCGCCGCGGTGTATCTGTTAAATCGCGGTGTGGTTATCGCGAGCAGGCTCACTCCCACAAGGTTTTGTGTGATCCACACTTCAACAGGTTGATCTTATAAGGCGCGACAACATGGGCTCAGGCTTCTTTTCTTCCTGGACATTCTGGGCCCTTTTGTCGGCGGTATTTGCCGCGATGACCGCGATCTTTGCCAAAATCGGCATTGAAAACGTCAACTCCGACTTCGCCACCCTACTGCGTACCGTGGTGGTTTTGGTCAGCCTGGCCTTGATTTTGTACGCCACGGGCCAATATCAGTCATTAGGATCGATCTCTGCCAGGAGCTACCTGTTCCTGCTGCTGTCGGGACTTGCCACCGGTGCCTCATGGATCTGCTACTTCCGCGCACTGAAACTGGGGCCGGCCTCACTGGTCGCACCGGTAGACAAGCTCAGCGTGGTACTGGTGGCGGTGCTCGGTGTGATCCTGCTGGGCGAAAAACTCGACGTGCGCCAATGGGGCGGAATCAGCCTGATTACGGCCGGTGTGGTCATGCTGGCGCTGCGACGCTAGACAGCCTTCCTACAGAACTAATCCACTCGTCCTACGGACCAAAGTTAACAGGCCTTATTGCGCTGACTGAAGCTGAACGCAACCTGTCAGGCAAAAGCCCGAAACACTCTGCCGCTAGCCAGTATCACTTCAGCTGTGCAACATGGCGCGCGTGCCATCCACAAATGGGAATTCCCTTTATGAAACGTTTTCTTAGCATCGCCATGGCGTTGTGCATCGGCCTGACGATGAGCCTCGACGCCAACGCCAAGCGCTTTGGTGGCGGCAAGAGCTCCGGCGCTGCGCCGACTCACCAGACCAGCCAAATGGCTCCTTCTTCTGCTGCAGGCGGCGCTGCTGCCACTGCGGGCGCGGCCGGTGCCGCTGGCGCTGCCGCCAAGGCCGGCGGTGCTTCGCGCTGGCTCGGCCCTCTGGCCGGTATCGCTGCCGGTGGCCTGTTGGCCTCCATGTTCATGGGCGGCGGCTTCCAGGGCATGCAGATCTTCGACATCCTGATCATGGCGGTCATCGCCTTCCTGGTCTTCCGTTTCATCGCCGCTCGTCGTCGCAAGCAGCAGGAGCACATGGCTCCAGCGGGCGCACCGATGCAGCGTGAAGTGTTCGAGCAGAAGCCAGCGGCCATGGGTTCGATCTTCGGCGGTTCGGCAGCACCGGTTGCAGCTCGTCCGGTGATCAACGCTCCGGCCTGGTTCAATGAAAAGAACTTCATTGAAGCGGCCCGCAACCACTTCCAGTCCCTGCAGCAACACTGGGACGCCAATGAAATGGACAAGATCGCCGAGTTCGTGACCCCGCAACTGCTGGAGTTCCTGAAGCGCGAACGTGCCGATCTGGGCGACGGTTTCCAGTCCACCTACATTGATAACCTCAATGTTCAACTGGACGGCGTGGATGATCGTGCCGACAAGACCATCGCCACCCTGACCTTCACCGGTGTGTCGAAGACCTCGCGCTTCGACCAGGGCGAAGTGTTCAGCGAAAGCTGGAACATGGAACGTCCGCAGGGCGAGAACCAGCCTTGGCTGGTCGCTGGTATCCGCCAGAACGGCTGATCCCTCCCGCGTTAAGCATGCTGTAATAAAACCCCGGACTTGTCCGGGGTTTTCTATTTCGCAGTTGCATCTATAGCGAGCTACTGTATAAACCGCCCCAACTAAACCGCGCCATCAAGCAAGAGGATCCCGGACGTGGAAGAAATCATCGAACAACTGCGTGAAGCCAACGAACCGGTACCGGTCCCCTTGGAGTTACCCGACGAAGACCAGATCGTGGAAATCGAAGAACAACTGTTCATCGACATTCCATTTGTCTTCAGAGAATTTTTGCTGACCGTCAGCGACGTCGTCTACGGCAGCCTGGAGCCGGTAACCGTTACCGACCCGCAATCCCACACCTACCTGCCGGACGTTGCCGCCAACGCCTGGGACGCGGGTGTTGATCGCAGCATGATTCCGATCTGCCAGGACGGTGACAACTACTACCTGGTCGAAGAAGACGGCACCGTGGTGCTGTGGTTGGCCGAAGAAGAGCTGATCGCCGAAGAAACCTGGGAATCGGTGTGGCACTGGGCGCGGGACGTCTGGCTGGAAAGCTGAGACGTCTGAAGCGCCACTGGGTTAATGCCCGGACGAATCCTTGTGGTTGTCCAATGTTTCGAGCAACGCCACCTGCATCCGCGTGTGCACGCGGATGAACCAGCGCCAGAGCAGCGCCGCTACAGCGGCCGCGACGACGACGATCAGCACCAGCAACTTGTTGGTCGGCAGAATACTGGCCGACAAGGCTGCCAGCAGCAGGAAAATCACCAGCAGCGAGAGGATCGGGATCACTTCGGCGATCACCCGACGCACTCGCTGCGTGTGGCGGCCGGCCATCTCCGGCTTCACGCCCATCTCCGCCAACAGCATCGAGAGCGCCTTGAGCTTGCGATAGGCGGCGATCAGGAAAGGTAGCGACAACAGCAACGCCCCACCCCAGATCAACGCTTTCTGCCAGCTCGGGTCGCTGATCCAGTCTTGCAGGTAAGCGGACATGCGCTCGGCGAAAAAAGCACCCGAGAAGAAGATCGCAATCACCAGCGCCAGATTGACTCCCACCTGCAACAGAATCCGCCGAATCATCAACGCCAGCAACGCGCCCTCACCCTGAGGCTGGATGCTGCGCAGCCATTCGCCGTACATCCCCAATACCCTGCCCAGTCGCTTCGGCATCACCGCGGCAAGCTTGATCGACAGCGGATCAGCCGCGCGGATCAGGTAGGGCGTCAGCAACGTGGTGATCACCGAGACAGCAACGGCGACCGGGTAAAGGAAGTTGCTGGTGACCTGTAACGTCATGCCCAGCGCCGCGATGATGAAAGAGAATTCGCCAATCTGCGAAAGCCCCATCCCGACTCGAAGTGAGGTGCGTCCATCATTGCCAGCGATAAAGGCGCCAAGACCGCAAGAAAACATCTTGCCCAGCACCACGGCCACGGTAATCACCGCAATCGGCCACGCGTATTGCAGCAGGATCATCGGATCGAGCATCAGCCCAATGGCGACAAAGAAGATCGCACTGAACAGGTCGCGAACCGGTTCGATCAAACGCTCGATTTTCAGCAATTGCCGGGATTCAGCCATGATCGCGCCAATCAGGAAGGCACCGAGCACCATGCTGTACTCAAGTTTGACCACCAGCAAACAGAAGCCGAAACACAGGCCTAACACCGTGATCAGCAGCATTTCATTGCTTTCGAACTTCGCCACGTAAGCCAGCAATCGCGGCACCAGCAGAATGCCGATGACCAGTGCAACGATCATGAACAGCGAGAGCTTGCCGACCGTGGAAAACACTTCGCCAGAACTGACTGTGCCGCTGACTGCGATGCTCGACAGCAAGGCGATGATGCCGATGCCAAGGATGTCTTCAACGATCAGCACGCCGAAAATCAGCTGGGCAAAGCGCTCGTTCTTCATCTTCAGGTCGTTGAGCGCCTTGACGATGATGGTGGTTGAGGAAATCGCCAGGATCGCGCCGAGGAACAGCGAGTCCATGGTGTTCCAGTCGAACCAGCGACCGATCTCGTAGCCGATCCAGATCATCAGCACGATTTCCAGGAACGCCGCAATGAACGCCGTGGCGCCAACCTTGAACAGCTTGCGCAGGCTGAACTCCAGGCCCAGGCAGAACATCAGGAATATCACCCCGAGTTCGGCGAGGGTTTTGATGGTTTCTTCATCGTGGATCAGGCTGAACGGCGGGGTATGCGGGCCGATGATGAAGCCAGCGACGATGTAACCAAGTACCACCGGTTGTTTGAAGCGATGAAACAGCACGGTCACCACACCCGCGATCAACATGATCACTGCCAGATCTTGAATGAAACTGATGGCGTGCATGGCGTGGGGCTCCTTGGGTGACATTGCTCAATCGACAGACGTAGGAAAGGCCTGTTCGAGCAAGGTAAAAAATCCACTTTCCGCGTGGGAATTACCCTTGAGAAGGGGCTTTTGAAGGGTAACACCGCGACTTCCGGCAGAAAGGCGGTGCAATATATGGAAACAGATCGATTCGGGCGTGACGGCAGTCACCCGCCCGGCGTCCCGATAACTGTTGGTTTGAAAAAGCTGACGAGGCCCCCGCAGAGGTGCCGCCCTCCCGAAATTCTGCCTTGAACCGTGAGTACGCTATGGAACCCGGAAACGCACAACTGTCGATGACGGTATTGATGACCCCCGACATGGCCAACTTCTCTGGCAATGTCCACGGCGGTACCTTGCTCAAATACCTCGACGAAGTGGCCTACGCCTGCGCCAGCCGTTATGCCGGCCGCTACGTGGTGACCCTGTCGGTGGACCAGGTGATTTTCCGCGAGCCGATTCATGTCGGCGAACTGGTGACCTTTCTGGCCTCGGTCAATTACACCGGCAACACCTCCATGGAGGTGGGCATCAAGGTGGTGACCGAAAACATCCGCGAGCGCTCGGTGCGCCACACCAACAGCTGCTTCTTCACCATGGTCGCAGTGGATGACGACCGCAAACCGGCTGCTGTCCCGCCATTGCAACCGCAGAACAGCGAAGACAAACGCCGCTTCATGCAGGCTCAGCAACGTCGGCAGATTCGTCAGGAACTGGAAAAGCGCTATCAGGACATCAAGGGCGACGCCTGATATCGACAAAGTCGCAGCCTGCGCAAAGGCTGCGATTTTTTTCGGCGAATGTTGTTACAAACTGATCGCTGTCGCCTCGAACCGCACCCGCGGGTGCGCGATCCGGTCCTGAGCCCGCACCAGTTCCAGCTCATAGCTGGAGCAAGCCTGGGTTTCCAGCAGCACTTCATGCACCGCCGACGCGGCGAATTCAAATGCAGCCACCAGGCTATCGCCCAACAGTACGCGAGCCAGAAACAACCCGGAAGTCAGGTCGCCGACGCCCACCGGCTGACGCGGGAACGCCAGCAGCGGACGGCGCAGATGCCAGCTGTCTTCAGCCGTCACGAGCAACATCTCGAAAACATCCGTCGGTTTACCGGGATAGTCCAGATGCTTGACCAGGACAGCCTTCGGACCGCGCGCCAGCAACGCTCGCGCCATAGCCAGGCAATCGAACAACGATTGCGGCTTGCGTCCCGAAAAGCTGTCCAGCTCCAGCTGGTTCGGGCACATGAAGTCCGCCACGGCAGCCGCCTCCTCCAGCAGGAAATCGCTGACTTCCGCAGGCACGCTGCACCCCTTCTCCGGATGGCCCATCACCGGGTCACACAGATACAGAGCCTTGGGATTCATCGACTTGATCCGCGCCACCCCTGTCAGGATCGCCCGGCCCTGAGCAGCACTGCCAAGATAGCCGGACAACACGGCATCACAGTTGCCCAGCTCGCCAATCGCCGCGATGCCTTCGACCAGATCGGGAATCTGATGCGGCGCCAGCACTTCACCGGCCCACTGGCCGTACTGGGTGTGGTTGGAGAACTGCACCGTATTGAGCGGCCAGACATTCACCCCGACCCGCTGCATCGGGAAAACCGCGGCGCTGTTGCCAGCGTGGCCGAACACCACGTGGGACTGAATGGCGAGCAGATGGGGCGTACGTTTCATGCGCTGGGTTTTCCGTCAAACGATTGAAATTCAAGCCGCGCAGTATGCGACTAAACGCAGCCTGTACGACAGACCGGCGACGCAGTTAAGCTGACACTATCTTGTTGGAGCAACGTGTTGATGCTGACCCTTGGAAATATCTTCGTCCTGATGCTGCTTGCCACCGGTGGCGCGTGGTTGTGGCACAACCATGGCTTGCGCGAGCGTGCGCTGGAGCGGGTCAAGCTGCATTGCACAAAGCTAGGAATCGAGCTGCTGGACGGCAACGTGGCCTTGAAGAAGCTCGCCTTCATTAAAGACGCCAACGGCCGGCGGCGCCTCGCCCGTGTGTATAACTTCGAATTCACCGTGACCGGTGAAAGCCGTCACAACGGTACTATCACCCAGTTCGGCGCCCACAGTGCGCAGATTGAGCTGGCGCCCTACCCGATGCCGTTCGACGACACACCTGCGGTGGCCGAAGTAGTGAAACCGCGCGCCGAGGTGATCGAGATGAGTCAGTGGCGGCAAGAACACACCAAATGGCGTCCTTGATTCAAGTCGGGCTCGACCGGCAGTCGGCTAGATCTCTTTGCAATGAATCAACATCCTGCGGCTCACTGAAAATCAGCTCGATACGCGAATCACGCCGCCATTCGCTGGGCTGCCAGTCCAGCACCGAGTTTTCCAGCGCATTCGCCGAAACCCAACCGTCGACACTGTGGATAACCAGCTTCGCCCGCCGCCAGGCAAGGCTTTCAAGCCAACGGCCAACAAGCGTCGTATCGAAAGCCTGACTCGGATGCCAGCGCCACCCAACGCTCCAGCCGCCCTCCTGCTCCTGACTCAAGCAAATGGGCAGCGCAGGATCGGTCCAGATGGCCGGCAGCTGTGCCAATCCTTTGGGCGCAACGAAGTTATCCACACCCGCTACCGCCTGAACCGCAAGCCCTGGTAACTCACTCAATGGCAACGCGGCTTGCTGCGTCCAATACAACGGACGCGCCGGCAACTGCGCGGCGATTCGCTGGCGATCAGCGTCGTCGATATTTTCGGCTTTATTCATCAGCAACAACCCGGCGCTCTTCAGCGCTTCCTGTTGCGCCACCGGCAGCGGTTTGCCGGCAGCCAGTGCCTGGGCGTCCAGCACCAGCACGCAGGGTTGAACAGCCAACACGCCTTGCCACGGCGCCTCACTCAATTGCCTGAGCAATTGTGCCGGATGCCCCAGCCCGGAGGGCTCGATAAACAGCCGATCCGGCCGCGCCTTGCGCAGCAAACGCCCGAGGCCGATCTGAAACGGCGCACCATTCACGCAACACAAACAGCCCCCGGCCACTTCACCCAGTGCGATACCATCGGCGTCCTGGGTCAGCAACGCAGCGTCGAGGCCGATCTGGCCGAACTCGTTGATCAGCACCGCCCAACGCTCATTCGGCGGCCGCTGCGCCAGCAGGTGCTTGATCAGGCTGGTCTTGCCGGCACCCAAGGGACCCGCAATGACGTGAGTGGGAATGTTCTGCAACATGGTCGAAGTTTTCTGAGGAGGTAAGGATGCGGTTGATGGGATTGTCGTTGCTGCTGGTGCTCACTTCAGGTGAAGCGCTGGCTCAAGCCTGTGTGGTACATAGCACGGCTGAGCGACTCGACGTGAAAGTCTGCCAGCAGAACCGCAACATCCCGGAAAAACTGTTCGCCGATGGTTTCTGCCAGCCAAACCTTCCTGGCCAGAAAGTCGAGGTGCAGTACGTCGACCAATGCCCCACCCGCGCGTTCGGCGTGTGCAGCAATGCCCAAGTCGCCAATATGCCTTACCGGCAGGATATTCACTATTACGGCGTGGCCACGGATGCGGCGTATTTGAAGCCGTTTTGTGAAGCCCAGAGCCAGGGAACCTGGCTCAAGCCGTGAGCCGTTAGCTCAGCCAGTCGAGCGTCAGGATCAGCCGCCGCTCACCGGACGCCAGCTGTGGCGAGCGGTGAATCAGGCCGAAGCCTTCGTTGCCATGCCATTTCTCGCCTTTGAGCAGCGCGACTTCGCCGCTGGCGATCTGCTCTATCCGCGAATCGTCCTGGGGTTCGGCATCGGCGTCGCCCAGTTGTCGGCGATCCATCGCACCTTCCTTCAGCCACTGGCTGCCAATCCCGCAATACGTGGTGATCAGCCGCACCGGCACGTGATCGACGTGAAAACGCGGGCACATGGCCTTGTCCAGGACCCGCAAGCGCAGGCCGACACGCTTGGCGCCCAGCAAACAGGCGAAAGCACTGACCAGCCAGGAGACGTCGGCGATGAAACCTTCGTAACCTTCGAGATCGCTGAAACCTGAGGCCAATCCATGCAGATTGGGTTCGGTGTCATCGCTGGGCAGTTCCAGGACCAGCGACTCCGCCAACGGCTCGTTCAGGGACAGCAACAAACGCCCGAAATCAGCGATGTGCGCCGGCAGTTGGCGCTGCCAAACGGCGAGATTTACGCCGTCATCCAGTATTCGGGTCAGCGCTTGCGGCGTCTTACCTTGAACCTGATAAATGATCGGCCGCAGTTTCAGACTGGGTGCCAACATCAGGCTGCGGCCTCGTCATGCCACGGGCCGAATGGATCTGGCAGCAATCGCCAGCCCTCGACACCTAACGCCATTTCATCGTCGCTCAGCAGGCAATTGTCGAGTTCGCTGGTGAGTTGCGCGAAGTCGATGTTCTGGCCAATGAACACCAGTTCCTGGCGGCAATCGCCAGTGGTTGCGGTCCAGTTTTCCATGATCCCGGCGGTGCTTTCTTCGTCCTGCGGCCACTGGGTTTTCGGCACGAAACGCCACCAGCGTCCGGCGAAACCATGGCGCATCAATCCGCCCGCCTGGGACCAGCTACCGGCGTCCATGTGCTTGCTGGCCAGCCAGAAGAACCCCTTGGAGCGCAGCAGTTTGCCGTTCACCCACGGGCGGTCGATGAAGCTGAAAAAACGCTGCGGATGAAACGGTCGGCGTGCTCGGTAGGCTGTCGAGGCGATGCCGTATTCTTCGGTTTCCGGTACGTGTTCGCCACGCAATTCCTGTAACCAGCCCGGCGCCTGGGCGGCCTTCTCGAAGTCGAAACGACCAGTATTCAGGATCTTCGCCAAGGGAATTTCGCCCATGACCATCGGGATGATTTCCGCCTGGGCGTTAAGCCGCTCAAGGATCGCGATCAGCTCCTGGCGTTCGCTGCTGCTGATCAAGTCGATCTTGCTGATCAGTATCACGTCGGCGAATTCGATCTGCTCGATCAACAGGTCGGTGATGGAGCGCTCGTCCTCCTCGCCCAAGGTTTCACCACGGGAGGCGAGGCTTTCGGCGGCCTGATAGTCGATCAGGAAGTTCATGCCATCGACCACGGTGACCATGGTGTCGAGCCGGGCGATGTCGGCCAGGCTCTGCTCTTCCTCATCGCGAAAGGTGAAGGTTTCCGCCACGGGCAGCGGCTCGGAAATGCCGGTGGATTCGATCAATAAATAATCAAAACGACCCTCCTTGGCGAGTTTGCTCACCTCTTCCAACAAGTCTTCGCGCAAAGTGCAGCAGATGCAGCCATTGCTCATCTCTACGAGTTTTTCTTCCGCGCGGTTCAGGCTGACATCGCGCTGGACTTCGCCGCCATCAATGTTGATTTCGCTCATATCATTGACGATCACGGCGACGCGCAGGTTGTCGCGATTGCGCAGCACGTAGTTGAGCAGCGTGCTTTTGCCAGCACCGAGAAAGCCCGACAGGACGGTTACGGGGAGACGATTGGGCATCAGGTATTCCTCACAAAGATGCCCGGTCGCAGTGTCGGGCTTAACTTGATGTTATAGTATAACAACACAATCAAGCCACTCTCCTCTTGCCCACGATGACAAAGGGCACGATGCTCAAGCCCGTTCGATCCGTGAGAAATCCTATGCGTGTAGCCCTGAAAATAACGCTGATGAGCGTTTCGCTGCTGATTGCTGTCGACGCCTGGGCGCAAATCCCGAGCCTGGCCAAATGCACCCGAAGCGCCAATCTGCTGGCCTGCATGGATGGTGACGGCAACGCCTACAGCGTCAACACCGTCGGAAGCACGATCTATCTGCGTGGCTTCGAAGCGGCCGGAAAACGCCATTGGGCGCAGACCAACAGTCGCTACGGGCAACTCACGTTCTTCACCGGGCTCGCTTCCGATGGTGAGGCCTGGGTCGGCTACAACCGCCGCGTCGGCTGGACCACGATCAATCGGTTTTCCAGTTCCGGTGGCAGCAGCGGCAAGTTCACCTGTAGCCGAATCGCCGGCTGTTAGGCCTGAATCTTTTTCTGCTCCTGCTGCCAAGCGACGTAACTGTTTACCGGCGGATTTTTCTGGAAGTAGCGCTGTAACCCTTCGAACAAGCCATCGGCTACGGCCTGCTGGTAACGCGCAGTGACCAGTCTCTGACTGTCGCGAGCGTTAGATATGAAGCCGGTTTCCACCAGGATCGACGGCACATCCGGCGATTTCAGCACGGCAAATCCCGCTTGTTCCACGCGCTTCTGATGCAATGTGGTGATACCCGCCAGACTGCCGAGCACCGTGCTGCCCAACTGCAAACTGGCGGCGAGGGTCGCGTTCATCGACATGTCGAGAATCACCCCGGCAAGCATCGGGTCCTTATCCTTGAGGTTGAGCAGGCTGGTAGCGCCCAGCAGGTCCGCGCCGTTCTCACGTTGCGCCATGAAACGCGCCGTCGCCGAGGTTGCTCCACCCTCGGACAGGCAGTAGACCGAAGCGCCTGACGCGGTAAGACGCGGTGCGGCATCGGCATGCACCGAGATGAACATGTCGGCGTTGTGCTTGCGAGCGATCTCCACACGCTTGCGTAGCGGGACGAAGAAGTCGTCGTTGCGCACCAGTTTCACGTCGAAGCCCTTCTCGCGTTTCAGCCGTTTGGCCAACAGCTGGGCGATGGACAGCACCACGTCCTTCTCACGCTCACCTTTGGCGCCGATCGCGCCGGGGTCTTTGCCGCCGTGACCGGGGTCGACCACGACGATGATGTCGCGCTTGGGGTGAGCCTTGTCGACGGTCGCCTCGGGCGCCGCCGCCATTTGTAACGGCGCAGCCGTCTTCAGATCGAGTACCAGTCGATGGCCCTGACCGTCCTGTGGCGGCAGCAAAAAACTGGCGAGCTGCACCGGGCCGCTGAGGTCGAGGACGATTCGCGTATCGCCCTGTCCGAAGGGCCCAGAGCGTATCGAGCGAATCACCGTGTTGCTGAGCGCCAACTGACTGAAATCGCCACTGAGGTTGGCACCACTCAGGTCGATGATCAGCCGTTCGGGAGCGCTCAGGGAAAACGTCTTGTATTGCACCGGCCCGCTCAGATCGAACACCAATCGCAACTTGTCATCCGAACGCCAGAGCCGCGCATTGCGAATCTGTGTGGCCGAAACACCAAACGGCAAAGCGAAGGCCGCGCTGGCCAGGATCAGGTTGAGCAAGTGACGTCTGTGCATGATGAAAGCCTGTTCATGAAAAAGGCATGGTCGATTTAGATGTAATAACATAACATAAGGCATCGACTCCCACGATGGACCTGCTCATGAATGCGCTGACTCTGCCGGATATCGCCGCGCAGGCCTCACGCCAAGCCCTGCCACTCGACTGGGTGGGCATGTGCGGCATTGCTCTTCCTGTTTTGTTCGATGGCCAACGAATCAGTGCAAAGGCCGACGCCGGCGTTAGCCTCGATGATGGCGAGGCGCGCGGTATTCATATGTCGCGGCTGTACTTGGCGCTGGAAATGCTCGAGCAAGAAAACCTGACGCCCGCTTTGTTACGGCGAATTTTGCAAAGTTTTCTCAAGACTCATGAAGGACTGTCCAACAGCGCGTACTTAAAAATTCACACCGATTTACTGCTCAAAAGACCGGCGCTGGTCAGTCCATTGGCCGGCTGGAAAACCTATCCAGTGAGCATCGAAGCACGTTTGAAAAACGCGATGTTCCACGTGGAACTAAAAATCGACGTGTCTTATTCCTCGACCTGTCCCTGCTCGGCCGCACTATCCCGGCAGTTGATTCAGCAACAATTCGTCGATGACTTCGCCAACAAGCCGCTGCAACACGCTGATGTGTTGACTTGGCTCGGCTCGACAAAAGGCATCGTCGCAACGCCGCACAGCCAACGGAGCACTGCGAAATTGCGGCTTCGAGTGGACGACTATCTGGATGACCTACCGCTGATCGCGATCATCAACGACGCCGAAGCGGCCCTCGGCACCGCCGTGCAAACCGCCGTGAAACGCGCCGACGAACAAGCCTTCGCGCTGGCCAACGGGCAGAACCTGATGTTCTGCGAAGACGCCGCCCGCCGTTTGAACTTGGCCCTGAAACGCTCCCCCGGCATCAACGCCTTCCACCTACGAGTCGTCCACGCGGAAAGCCTCCACGCCCACGATGCCGTCGCCGAAAGCCGTTGGAATTGGGAGGCCGCATGATTCATTGCCAAGCCTTGCGATGGGGTGCACCCGGCCAGGCCCTGACTCCACCCGTGGATTTCGAACTGGCCCAAGGAAGTCTGACCGCCGTAATCGGTGCGAACGGTTCGGGTAAAAGCAGCCTGCTGAAAGTCATCGCGGGTTTGCAAAAACCGCTGACCGGCAAAGTCATCCTGGATGTTCCACGCAAGCGCAGCCTCTCGTTCCTACCCCAGCAACAACACCTGGATCGCCAATTCCCCATCAGCTTGGAAGAGTTAGTGGCCGCCGGTTTCTGGGGTAGCACGCAGTCTCCCGAGATACGCAGACAACGCCTCAAAGCCGTTCTGGAAGACTGGTGTCTGAGCGGTTTGGAACAGCGCTCGCTGATGGCCTTGTCCGGTGGCGAATTACAGCGTGCCCTGCTCGCCCGTTTAAGCCTCGCGGATTCACCACTGCTGTTGCTCGACGAACCCCACGCCGCCCTCGACGAGCTCGGTCAGGCACTGCTCTGGAAACACATTCATGCCTGGCATGCCGAAGGCCGAACCCAAGTGATCGTGTGCCATGACCTGGCCGCCGCTCGCCAACACATTCCTCAAACGTTGCTGATCAAAAGCTCCGGCTGTGTCCTCGGGTCGAGCGTTGACCTGATCCATCAACAACCACAAACGCGGGTGGCCTGATGCTCGCGGCCGCTCATCTTTGGCAACCGTTCCACGAGTTCGTGTTCATGCGTCGAGCACTTCTCGGCGGGTTGGTCCTGGCATGCAGCACCGCACCGTTAGGTGTGTTTTTGATCCTGCGACGCATGAGCCTGATCGGCGACGCGGTGGCTCACGGCATTCTGCCGGGGGCCGCATTGGGCTTCTGGTTCGCCGGATTGAGTCTGCCGGCGCTGACCGTCGGCGGCCTCGGTGCCGGTCTCGGCATGGCCGGCCTCGCCGCCTGGATCACCCGTCGCACCGGCCTGCGGGAAGACGCCAGCCTCGCCGCGATCTACCCCATCTCCCTTGCCTGCGGTGTGCTGATCCTCGGAATCGCCGGCAAACGTCTGGACCTGTTGCACCTGTTATTTGGCTCGGCACTGGCGGTCGATGGCCCGACGTTAACGGGCATGCTCTGGGTCTCCGGCTTCAGCCTGATCGCCATGGCGTTCATCTACAAACCGCTGTTGCTGGACACCCTCGACCCACTCTTTCTGCAAACCGTCAGCCGACTAGGCCCCCTGGCACACGGCGTATTTCTAACCCTGGTGGTGCTGAATCTGGTGATCGGTTTTCAAGCCATCGGCGCGCTGATGGTGGTCGGTTTGATGATGTTGCCCGCCGCCGCGTCGCGCTTCTGGAGTCGTCGCTTGCCGACGTTAATGGCCATCGCCGCCCTGCTCGGCTGCCTCTCGGTGTGGCTCGGACTGTTGCTGTCGTTCTACTTCTCGCTGCCCAGTGGCCCGGCGATCGTGCTGGTGGCTGGCGGTTTGTATCTGCTGTCCGTGGTGTTCGGACCGGTGCACGGTTTGCTGCGCCGCCCGCCTTTGCTCACATCCCAATGAGGTGTTACCCGATGCGCGTTTTACTCGTGCTGTTCAGTTTGCTGCTGTCGATGTCGCTGTCTGCTGCGGAAAAACTTCAGGTAGTCACCAGTTTCAGCATCCTCGCCGACATGACCCATCAGGTCGGCGGCGACCACATCCAGATCACCAACATGGTCGGCGCGGACGCCGATGCTCACACGTACGAGCCGACGCCGGACGACGCCAAGGCGTTGCTGAACGCCAAACTCATCATCAAAAACGGCTTGGGTTTCGAGCCATGGCTGGACCGCCTGGTGACCAGCACCGAGACCAAAGCGCCAGTGATCAGCGCGAGCCACGGCATCATCCCGCGCTCCCTGGATGAAGATGGCGAGACGATTCCCGACCCTCACGCTTGGCACAACCTGGCGAACGCTGAGCTGTATATCAGCAACATCACCAAGGCGCTGATCGCTGCCGACCCGACGAATAAAGCCGACTACGAACGCAACAGTCAGGCCTACCTGAAACAGATCTACGCTCTGCTTGCCGAAGCCAAGGTCAAACTCGGTTCGCTACCGCCGGGCAATCGCAAAATCGTGACGTCCCACGACGCCTTCGGTTATCTCGGTCAGGCTTACGGCATCGACTTCATGGCCCCTCAAGGTCTGTCCACTGAGCGCGAACCGTCAGCCGCCGAAGTCGCTGCATTGATCACTCAGATTCGCCAGGCCAAGGTCAAAGCGGTGTTCATGGAAAACATCAAGGATGCACGTCTGCTCAAACAGATTGCCGATGAAAGCGGCGCGCACATCGGTGGCACGTTGTACTCCGATGCGCTCGCGGCGACCGGACCGGCCAGCACCTTCATCGGGTTGTTCGAGTACAACCTCAACACCCTGTACAACGCGTTGAGCAAGCCATGATCCGCAAGAATCCTTCCGGTGATTTGCCGGTCATAGCAGAGTCTGCCTACGTGGATAAAACCGCCATCATCTGCGGAAAAGTGGTGATCGGCGAGAACGTCTTCGTCGGCCCGTACGCGGTGATTCGTGCCGACGAAGTGGATGCCTCAGGCGAGATGGAGCCGATCATCATCGGCGCCAATTCGAACATCCAGGATGGCGTGGTGATCCACTCCAAGTCCGGCGCGGCAGTGACCATCGGCGAGTTCAGCTCTATCGCCCACCGCTCGATCGTTCATGGTCCGTGCTCGGTGGGCGACCGGGTGTTTATCGGGTTCAACAGCGTGCTGTTCAACTGCGCAGTCGGTGACGGTTGCGTGGTGCGGCACAACTCGGTGGTCGATGGTCGCGACTTGCCCGAAGACTTCTATGTGCCCTCCACCACCCGCATCGGCCCGAAGACAGATCTGTCGCAGTTCCCACCGGTAAGCGTCAGCGCCTCGGAATTTTCCGAGGACGTGGCGCGCACCAACGTCGATCTGGTGCTTGGCTACAAAGCCCTGCAGAACGAGTTCTGACCATGAGCAGCGCGCTGATTCGCAATGCCCGGCTGGTGAATGAAGGCCGTGAGTTTGACGGTGATCTGTTGGTGAGCAACGGGCGAATCGTGAAGATCGCCAGCAGCATCCACGGTGAAAATGCCGACGTGGAAATCGATGCACAAGGGCAATGGCTGCTGCCCGGAATGATCGACGACCAAGTGCACTTCCGCGATCCAGGCTCGCCAGACAAGGGCAGCTTTTACACCGAATCCCGGGCTGCGGTGGCCGGTGGCATCACCAGCTTCATGGACATGCCCAACACCCATCCGGCGACCCTGACCCTCAGCGCACTGGCCGACAAAAAGCGTCGCGCGGCGATCAACTCCGTCGCCAATTACGGCTTTCATTTCGGCGTGAGCAACGACAATCTCGACACCGTCGCCAGGCTCAACCCCTGTGAAGTAGCCGGCGTCAAAGTGTTCATGGGCGCTTCGACCGGCAACATGCTGGTCGATGACCCACAGATTCTGGAGCGGTTATTCGCCGAGGTGCCGACCCTTTTATTGGCCCACTGTGAACACACGCCCAGCATCGACGCCAATGCCGCGAACCTGCGTGACTTGTTCGGCGAACACATTCCTGCGGCGGCCCACCCGCTGATCCGCAACGCCGAGGCCTGCTTCCGCTCCTCCTCAATGGCCGTGGACCTGGCCAAGCGTCACGGCACCCGACTGCACGTTCTGCACCTGACCACCGCCCGCGAACTGGCGTTGTTCGAAGACAAGCCACTCGCCCAGAAACGCATCACCGCCGAAGTCTGCCTGCACCACTTGCTGTTCGATGACCGGGATTACCCGAGCCTCGGCAACCTCATCAAGTGCAACCCGGCGATCAAAACCCAGGCCGACCGCGATGCCTTGCGCAAAGCGTTGCTGAGCCATAGGCTCGACGTGATTGGCAGCGACCACGCGCCACACACCTGGGCCGAAAAACAGCGGCCGTACAGCCAGGCGCCTTCCGGCTTGCCACTGGTGCAACACGCCCTGCCCGCGCTGCTGGAACTGGTCGCGGATAAAGTTTTGCCGATCACTACACTCGTGGCCAAGACCAGTCACCGGGTCGCCGATCTGTTCGCCATTCCTGACCGCGGTTATCTGCGCGAAGGCTATTGGGCCGACCTCGTTCTGATCAAACCCGAACCCGGCGGCGTCGCCGTTTCCCAGCAGCCGATTCTGTCTCAATGCGGCTGGACGCCTTTTGCCCGGCAGCGTTTCCGCCACAGTGTCAGCACCACGATCGTGTCGGGGCAAATTGCCTGGCACGACAAACGTCTTAATGACAACTGCCAGGGTTTACCACTACGGTTTATGCGCTAGCACTCGAGGGCACCGACATGATTCACATCACCCTGAGCGATGGTTCATTGCGTGAATACGACCAGCCACTGTCGGTGTACGAGCTCGCCGCGAGTATCGGACCCGGGCTGGCAAAAGCGGCGGTGGCCGGCCGAGTGGACGGCATCCTGGTGGACTGTGAGTACATGATCGAAGCCGATGCCAGGGTCAGCATCGTCACGCCTCAAGAGCCCGATGGGCTGGAGATCCTGCGACGCTCCTGTGTACTGATGCTGGCCATGGCCGTTAAACAACTTCATCCACAGGTGCAACTGCACGCAGGAACGGCGCTGGGCGACGGGTTCTTTCATGAGTTCTCTGTCGAGCCATCCTTAATGCCCGCAGACCTGCCACTGATCGAAGCCCGCATGCAGGCTCTGGCGGCGACCAATCACTCGATTCGCCGTCAAGGAAAGACGCCGCTGTACCGCCTGGGGAATGTCCAATCGACGACCGCTGGCCCGCATGTCCCCGCAACCAGAGTGCTGCAAGCGTTCACCCTCGACCACATCAGCGGTACGTTGCCGCAACGGATTTACGGTACGTGCTGGTCGTGCCAGCAAGAGCTGGAAAACTGGCGGACACCGCCGCACGTCATGATCGTCAGCATGGACGAACGTCAGGCGGATTACGCGCAGTCGGTGACCGAGGCATTGCGTCGAAGCGGCGTGCGCGCCCGTGCGGATCTGCGTCACGAGAAAGTCCGCCAAAAGATTCGCGAGCACAGTCAGCACGTGCCGTATCTGGTGGTGATCGGGGAGAAAGAAAAAGCAGGCGGGTTTGTCAGTGTGCGTAGTCGCACAGGTGAGGACTTCGGGAGGATGGGGGTTGAGAGGGTGTGTGAGTGGTTGAATCAGGCCCGCGCCCACACAGTCATGTAGGGCGCGGGCCTGCTGGCGGGCTTTTAAGCTCTTGGCTTGACGGTCCCGCAATCCTGCCCCAACCACACGGCGCGGCTATCGAGGCTGCCCTTCTGCTGAATGCCGGTGGCATTGAACGTGCCGTTAACCTTAGTGGTGAACTCACGATCACTGAGGAAAGTAGCGACACCGGTGCCCTGCGCTTTTGGACAGCTGAAGCGGAATTTCCACTGATTCCCGGTGCGGTCGGTGACTTCCTGCTTGCAGCCAGACTGTGGATCGGTCAGCGGAATGTCGTTGGTCTTCACTTGTTCCGGCGTCAAGCAAGCCCGAATCCCTTTGCCGCCCATGGTGATGCCCTGCTTCTCCAGCTGCGCACGCTGTGCAGGGGTCATCTGGCTCTGTAGCTGACCAAGGATCAGCTGCAAATCCGGGAGATTCTGGTCATCGACCTTCATGTTGCTTGTGGTCATTTCCCACAAGCCGGGCTGCAACATCTGCGCCTGAGCGGCCACAGGAAGTGACAAACCAACAGCCATGGCCAAACCCAGCAGACGAACGTTCATCGAGTAACTCCTGATCAGTTGTGGCCGTTAGACGTCAGCGAATGGCTTCGGTTCATGGGCCAATTAAATAGCGACATTCTGCACGGAACATGGTCTGTTAAGCATTGAATCTTCAGGAGCAAGGCTGCCCCCATGGATTACTTTGGACCGCATATTTTTGGCTACATGATTGCACTGCTTCATACGCTGGGCCTGATCGCTGCCATCCACGCCGTGCTCACCGTCCGGACCGCCCAGGGATCGATCGCCTGGGCCCTGTCGTTGCTGTTTATTCCCTACCTCACACTCATCCCCTACCTGGTCTTCGGCCGCAGTACCTTCGATGGCTACATCAAGGCTCGGCGGCAGGCCAACGAAGAAATGCGCAAGGCAATCTCCGAGCTCAACTGGCGCCCTTGGGTAGAAGAGGCGCTGACCGCTCGCGCCTCAAGTGCTTACGCGTCCTTGAGGGCGATGCCGAAACTGGGACGCATGCCGTGCCTGGCGAACAACGAAGTGCGTTTGCTGATCGACGGCCAGGCCACCTTCAACGCCATTTTTGACGCCATCAGCAACGCGAAGGAAGCGGTGCTGATTCAGTTTTTCATCATCCACGACGATCGACTCGGCCAACGCCTGCAAACCTTGCTGCTGCAGAAAGCCGCCGAAGGCGTGGCGGTTTATTTATTGTACGACCGCATCGGCAGCCACTCCCTGCCTCACAGTTACGTGCAGCCACTGCGCGATGCCGGCGTCGAGGTCAAAGCCTTTGCGACCCGCAGCGGCTGGCTCAACCGCTTCCAGGTCAACTTCCGTAACCACCGCAAGATTGTGGTGGTCGATGGCGTATTGGGTTTCGTCGGTGGGCACAACGTCGGCGACGAATACATGGGCGAGAAACCACCCCTGGCGCCGTGGCGCGATACCCATGTGCAAGTACGCGGGCCGGTGGTGGCCTGCATGCAAGAATCTTTCGCTGAAGACTGGTTTTGGGCCGCCCGCTCATTGCCGCCGCTGATCCTGCCGGACGTTTACCCGGACGACGGCGTGCTCTGCCAATTGCTCGCCAGCGGTCCGGCGGATTCCTACGAAACCTGTTCGTTATTCTTCGTCGAAGCCATCCATGCGGCAACCGAGCGGGTGTGGATCACCAGCCCTTATTTCATCCCCGACGAAGCCGTGTTCGCCGCGTTAAGGCTGGCCGTTCTGCGAGGCGTGGATGTGCGGCTGCTGCTGCCCTCTCGACCTGACCACCGAATCGTCTACGCCGCCTCCAGCCTGTATGCCTTCGAAGCCGTGCGCGCCGGCGTGCGGGTGTTCCGCTACGAGCCTGGCTTCCTGCATCAGAAAGTGGTGTTGATCGACAGCGAAATCAGCGCCATTGGCAGTGCCAATCTGGACAACCGCTCGTTCCGGCTGAATTTTGAAGTGATGTTGTTGACGGTCGACAGCGCCTTTGCCGCCGAAGTAGAACAGATGCTCAACGATGACTTCGCCCAGGCTCACGAGATCGCCAAAGAAGAAAGCCGGGAGACCCGCCGCCTGCAACAGGTCGGCATGCGGGTCGCCCGGCTTATTTCACCGATACTTTAAGGGTTGTAGATATCGTCTCGCGTCCATGGCAGTTCATGGCTGCCATCGGGGTGGGCTTTCACCGCGAGAATCTGGTGCAGATTGATCCAGCCCTTGGCGAACGCGTAAGCGCATCCCGCCAGGTACAGCCGCCAGATCCGTAAGGCTTGCTCTGGCACCAGCCGGGAAGCCGCTTCCAGATTGTCTTCCAGGCGTTCGCTCCAGTGGTCCAGGGTACGCGCGTAGTGCAGGCGCAGACTTTCGACGTCGACGATCTCCAGCCCTGCTTCACTGATCTCGGCAGAGATCATCGACAGGTGCGGCAGCTCGCCATTGGGGAACACATACTTCTCGATGAATTCGCCGGCACCGCGCCCCACCGGACGGCCGTCGATGTGCTTGGCGGTGATCCCGTGGTTCATTACCAGGCCACCCTCCTTCACCGCACCGAACAAGGTCTTGCAGTACTCGGCCAGATTGGCGTGGCCAACGTGTTCGAACATGCCGACACTGACCACTTTGTCGAAACGGCCGTCCTGAGGCAGGTCGCGGTAGTCGAGCAGTTGCAGTTCGACCAGATCGTCCAGGTCTTCGGCGGTCACCCGTTCGCGGGCAAGTGCGAGTTGCTCTTTACTGAGCGTGATCCCGAACACCTTCGCACCAAACTCCCGGGCGGCATACCGTGCCAGTCCGCCCCAACCGCAACCGACATCCAGCAGATATTCCCCTGGTTGCAGCCGCAGCTTGCGGCACAGGTGGCGGAATTTGGCTTGCTGGGCTTGTTCCAGCGTTTCGCTGCCGGTCTCGAAATAGGCGCAGGAATACGCCATGTCACTGTCGAGCCACAGTTGATAAAACGCGTTGGAAAGGTCGTAGTGGTAGGAAATCGCCTTGGCGTCTGCTTCTTTGTCGTGAGGGGTGCGCACTGGCTGACTGTCTTGATCGCCGAGCAACGCCTGGCTCCACTCATCGCAGACGCGGATCACGTCGCTGATGGAGCCTTCCAGCTCAAGTTTGCCTTCGACAAACGCCGCTCCGAGCGTGTCCAGGCTTGGGTGAGTGAACTGGGTAACCATTTGTGGGTCCTTGACCACAATTGTGACGCTAGGCGTCGGCCCCAGATTGAATTCATGGCCGTCCCAGAGTCGCAGGCGTAACGGTAACTGCAGATTCTGTAAGGCCGGAGGAAGATGCGCGAGCATGGATAGACCCTCTTGTTTCAGACGTCTGATGTGAGGGTAGTCCATCCTTGAAAAATAGCTGGCTACCGAATTAATAGCCCTTTTCTATGATTCGTAACGCTCGAACCAACCGTCACGAATTCTCAAAAGTGATTGCCCTCATCTAGATGACTACGAATTCGTCGTACAGTTCTGAAAACTTGAAATCGCCCCTGATCGCGCTGTTTAGAGCACTCACCAGAGTGCTCAATCCTCATCCTCAAGCTTGAGCAATGGTTCTTGAAAACGCAGTAAACGCCCGGCATTCCCCAACACCAGCAAGGTGCTGAAGTTGTGCAACAGCGCAGCAATCATCGCGCCCGCAGCACCAAGCCAGCCGAAGGCAGCGAAGGCCACAATCGCCAGCGTCCAGCCCAGACCGATGATCACATTGACCTGCAACGTCTGCCGGCATTGGCGACTCAAACGCACACACGTGCCGAGTCGACGCAGGTCGCTGCCGATCAGGACGATGTCGGCCGAGGCCAGCGCGATGTCCGCCCCGCCCGCGCCCATGGCCACGCCGACCACACCGGCCTTGAGCGCCAGCGAATCGTTGATCCCGTCTCCCACGACCATCGGCCGGAAGCCGCTGCCGATTTCTTTCAACACACGATTGAGTTTGTCCTCGGGCAACGCTTGAGCTTCAACGTCACTGATCCCGACATCTCGCGCCAATGTGTGCGCGACACTTTGCCGATCACCTGTCAGCAGCAACTGCCGGCCCAACCCCAATTCGCGTAGCTCGCTCAACGCAAATCGAGCCTCGGGTTTTACGCTGTCGGCCAGCAACAGCCAGGCGAGGAATTCACCGTTGAGCGCCAGCCCGGCAATCGGGCCATCGTGATCGGGGACACTTGAAGTGGCGATACCCAATTGCGCGAATAGCTCCGGACGACCGAGCGCCGCTTCGCCCTGCTCCGTCATCGCCACCACGCCCAGCCCCTGACGTTCGTGGATATCGGAGAGCAGCAGAAAATGTTCCTGGGCGACCAACCCGGCGAGCGCGCGGCTGACCGGATGACTGCTGGCAGAACCAAGGCTGGCAGCGAGTTTAAGAACGTGGCTGCGATCCTCGATCGGGCTGTCGATGGATTGCAAACGCAAGGTGCCAAAGGTCAGGGTTCCGGTCTTGTCGACCACCAGCGAAGTCAGGTCTGCCAACTCTTCGAGGAACGCGGAGCTGCGAATCAGAATCCCATGACGAGCCGCCACCGCCACCCCGGCAATCGCCGTGGCCGGCGCGGACAACACCAGCGCACAAGGACAGGCCGCCACCAACACCGCGAGCATGGCCTGGGCGTCGTTAGTGACGAACCAGGTTACGGCGGCCAACAGCAACACCAGCACCATGTAGCTGCCGGCGTAACGTTCCAGCAAACGCGTGATCGGTGGTTTGGAACGCTCGGCACTTTGCATCAGCGCAATGACTTTGCCGAGGGTCGACTCATTGCCGGTGCGAGTCACTTCGATGCGCAGCAGACCGTCGAGGTTGATCGCGCCGCCGAATACTTGCATGCCGATGCCCGCCTCCATCGGCACCGATTCGCCAGTAATCGAAGCGGTGTCCAGGCTCGCCTGACCGGACAACACCCGACCATCCGCCGGCACCCGATCACCCGCGCGCACCTCGACGAGATCACCGGCCTTGAGTGTGCCGTTATCGACTTCGACGATGGAGCCATCGGCCTGAACCTTGCGCGCGTGGCTGCGCGTCAGTTTGCCGAGGGCGCGAATCGCCTCTTGAGAGCCGATCACGCTGCGCTCTTCCAGCACGTGACCGAAGATCATGATGATCGGCAGCAACGCCGCGGTCAGCAGATCACCCGTGGCCCACGCCCCGAGCATGGCCAGGGCGATCAATTGATCAGTGATCCCGTGCAGGCTCGGATAACGCAGGCTGTACCAGGCCGAACGCATCACGGGCACGGCCACCAATAACGAAGCAAAGCCCAGCAGCAGTTGACTGACGCCCGTCTGCTCCGGCGACATCCAGCGCCAGGTCAGGCCGAGCGCGAGCAGGCCCAATGCGAGCATGGCCAGGGTCAATTGCCGGGCGGCGCTGCGCTGTTCAGCCGAGGACAACATGCTCGGTGCGGCGGCGGTTGGGGTGGTCATTGTGCAGCTCCCTGAATGATCAGGCGGGAATCGTCTTTCGGATTGACCGTGGTCACCGAGCCGGCCTGACCGAGAATCTTCGGCATCCGCTCGCGGTAGATGCGCAGCAGCATTTGCGGGTCGGTCCCTTGTTGCTGCGCCTTGGCCAGGCTCAATACCGTGGCGGTGTCCGTCGACGCTTTGGCCAGACGTTCGCTCGCTTGGGCGTGAGCGACTTGCAGCGTGCGATCGGCTTGTTCGTTGGCCGTCTGAGTCAGTTTCTCGGCTTCAGTGCGAGCATTGGCCACGGCTTTATCGGCTTGTTGACTGGCGGTCAGAACAGCGTTGAAGGCGTTGACCGCCGGGCCTGGCAGACTCGATTGCACGTCGACTCGCGCCACTTCAATGCCTAACCCCTGCCCGGTCGCGGTCAGGGCAGCCAGGCGCTGATTGATGCCTTGCACCAGATCACCGCGCAACCGTTCGCGGCGTTCGGCTGCCTGGCTATCGGCGCCGATCAGCTCTGGCCGAGCGACCAGAATAGTGTCCAAATCTCGCGCCGCCGTGAGCGTCACGGCGCTGCGGGTCACCAGTCGATCCAGTGCCGGCAACACATGTTCGCCTTGAAGGACGAAGGCATAGGGCTCGGTGACTTTGTAGAAAACACGCACATCCAGTTGCACCACACCCGCGTCACCGGTGAGCAAATAACCGGAGCCGGCGAGTGCATCGCTGATCGGTGTAGCGAAACTTGCTGCCCGGTCTGCCTGCAACGCGGCATCGGTGCGCAGCAGATTTTCCACCCGACGCTCAATCACCCGGTCCGCCGCGGGCAACAAAATCACCTGCTCAAACGGACGTGGCCAAGCCAATAGCAGGCCAGCATTCTGGATGCGATCCAGCGCGCCGAAATGCAAAACCACCGCGCGATTTTGTGGATCGATCTGCCGCACATTGGAAAATGCCCAGACCAAAGCGGCCAGTACCGTCACGGCGTAAAGGGCCAAGAAAGCCAGTCGCCCAGCCTGAATCCAGGGACTGCTTAACTCATTTGTTCCACGTGGAACCAATTTCATGGCTGCGACCCAGACTTGTTATCGAGGGTCGGCGGGCCGTCAACCAACACCCGGAACGGTGCGGCATCGGTGCGCAGAATCAGTTTGGTGCCTGGCGTGACGATCGTGCCTAGCGTGTCGAGGGAGCGCAGCAGGTTGTAGAGCTGTGGCGACCCGGCGTAGGCGCGGCCATAAATCTGCGCGGCTTCGACGCGCGATTGAGCTTCGATGTCCGCCGCTTTTACCGTGGCATCAGCCTGCACGATGCGCGCGTCACGCTCTGCGCCAGAACGGATTTGCGCCGCTTCGCGCTTACCAATGGCCGTGCGTTCGGTGGCGATTGTTTCACGCTCGGCGCGCATGCGATCGACCGTAGCGGTGAGGGTTACCGACGGCAAGGTCAGTCGCTCGATGCCGACTTGCAGCACCCGCACGCCATAAGTCGTGAGCAGCTGCTGATCGATCTGTTGACGCAACTGCGCTTCAAAATCAGCGATGTGTACTTTGTTGGCGTCGGTGTTCACCAGGTTAGCCAGATCAAAACTGCTGGCCGTGGTTTCCAGCGCCGAGCCAACAAACGTGCGAATTTGCCGCGCGGCTTCGTCCGGCTGATTCTGTACAGCGCGCATAAAGCGTTGCACGTTGTCCGGATCACCCTGCACCTGCCAGGCCACGTAAGCCTGAACGATGATGCGCAAACCGTCCCGCGTACCCACGTCCTGTAAACCACTCGAGGTTGTGCGCAGTCGCAGATCGACAGGAATCGCCGCTTCAAAAGGAGCAGGCCAACGCCAGCCAAGACCTGGTTCCAGCAGTACCCGCGACGGATTACCGAAACGCGTGATCACCGTCGCCTCGCCCGAACGCACTTGCACCAGGCTCGCTGCCGCTATGGCGAACGCCACCAGCAACGCTGCCCAGCCCATTCGCCGCCACGGGAACGGGCCCGCTTCTTGGGGATCACCGTGGTGGTGATGGTGATGTCCGTGGTGATGCCCGCCATGGCCGTGATCGTGGCCAGTGTGGTCATCGTGATCATGAGTGTGCGACTGGCTCAATTGGCAGCTCCTGGCTGAGCGGTTTTACGCGCCGGCGCAAGGTCAGCCGGCAGCGTGAATGTACGAAGGTCTATGGTCGGCGCGTTACTGCTGCCGCCCAGACGATGGTCGAGCACCAGCAACCTGGCATTGGCCAGGCCTTGGGACAGTTGGCTGAAGTACTGTTCCAGCACGAAGGCCTGGCCGGCGCTGGCGTAGGCCTTTTGCTCGGCGCTGAACCGCAGATCCGCCGCTTGGGCAGTGGCGTTGATTTCACGAGCGCTGGCCGTCGCTTGATCGCGAGCGATGCTGGCCTGCAATTGCGCCTGGTTAGTGGCTTCCGCCGCCGCACCGCGCTCGCGGGAAATCAATGCCTGGGCGCCAATCTGCGCAGCCTGGACACCGTGATAGGCATTGGCGGCACCGGCCGGCGGATGAATCGCCTCGACCACGGTGGCGAGAATTTCCACGCCGCTGTCGAGTTTCTGCAAGTCGGCCTGTACCGCCCGACCAATTTCTTCGGCGAGCCCTACCCTGTCTTCGCCGAGCAAACCGTCGAGGGTTCGCGAGGCGAAATCGTGGACCAAAATCCGGCTGGCGGTGCTGCGGATCAGTGTCGGGACGTCGGCGCTGTTATAGGTCGCAGCCAACGCCGCTTGATCGCTCAGGCCGATGCGATAGACGAAACGCACGTCCATGTTGACGATCTGGAAGCTCTGCTTGTCGGCTCGACTGCTGGCAATGACCTGGGATTTGTCGTTCACATGGCTGGCGTCCCACAAGCGATTGGCAATCGCGGGCGCCGGGCCTTCGGCGGGTTCGGCCACGACCGGCGCCGGTGTATCGCCAACACTGGTGGCCAACTCGTGGACCACACCGTTCTCGACACTCAACACACGGCCCAGAGGCCAGGGCAATCCTGCGTGCAAACCAGGACCGAATACCTCCACCGGTTTGCCGAATCGCTCGTAGATGCCCCGCCCTTGCAGCGGTATTTCGTGAATGCCGGTCAGTGACCAACCCACTATCGAGACTACGGCCAGCACCGGAAAAAATGCCCGACGCATGTAGGTGAAGGCCCAGATCTGCCGCAGGTCGATGCCGAAGCGGTTGTGCAATTCGTGCTGCAACGCCAACAAGGGTTGCGGCGGCCAGCGCAGCATGTCGGCGACGAAGCTGCGCGCCAGCAAGGCAGGTTCGAGTTGTTCGCGTTGCGGACTGAATAACGACAGCAGGGCGCGCAACAGCAACTCGGCGGCGACCAATCCTGGCAGCAAGCCGATCAGTACCGCCAGACGCACCGGCCAGACTGAGGTTTCGCCACCCAGCAACAGGCACAAAGCGCTGAGTACCAGGCAGATGATCGCCACTCGAGTCAGCTGCGCCAACGACGCTGCTTCGGGCCATTGCGCGACGTTTTCCTGCGCCAATTGACGTTCCAGCACCAGCAAACCGAAGGCCAGCAGCAACGACAGCGCCGCACCGACACTGGCCGACACCCCCAGTGCTGCTGGTGGCAGTGCAAGGTTCCAGACTTGTTCGATGCTCAACAACGTCAACAGCGACCAACCGGCGAGCCATAGCGTCGGGGCGCCAATCTGCACCAACATTCGCAACCATCGCTGGCTTAGCCGATCCAGCAGCCTTTCGTACCAGCCCACTGGGGCAACGACTTCGTCAGCCACGACGACCTGCACGACCGGGTTCAACGCCCGCGCGCGCCACTGCGTCACCCACCAGGCCGATTGCAAACCGGCGACCAGCACCAGCAAACCGGCGCTCTGATTGACCAGCAACGCGGGCCAGAGCGACTGCGGCGCAAACAGCCCGACAAAAAACGCCAGTAACCAACCTGCCGCCGCAAGAGCGCCCAGACCGATTGCGAACTGACGCAATCGTCGCCCTTGAAAAACCGCCTGCTGGAAACGCGGCAGCCCGGCTACTTGCGTCCCATCGACATCGAGATCAACTTGCATACCACCCCAGTGTTTATCGTTGCTCATATCGCAATACGTTACGGTATAACGAAAGCCGTGAAATTTCCGTTCTTAAATGCTGTATCTAAAGGCGCTCAACCTGTCGCTTGCCTGAAGCCTTGACCGAAATGCTGCAGAACGCACATATTACGTTCGTAATTTTATTCAATGACTACGTTTACCCATTCCGATCCCCGTTCACTCCAGGAGTACAACCATGAGCATCTATGACGTCGTGATTCTGGGCGGAGGCCCCGGTGGTTATAACGCGGCGATCCGCGCCGGGCAGTTGGGCCTCAGAGCGGCTTGCATAGAAGGACGCGCAACCCTCGGCGGCACCTGCCTGAACGTCGGTTGCATGCCGTCAAAAGCGTTGCTGCACGCCTCCGAACTCTACGACGCCGCCATGGGCACGGAATTCGCCAACCTGGGGATTGAAGTCAAACCCACACTCAACCTCGCGCAAATGATGAAACAAAAGGATGAAAGCGTTGCCGGGTTGACCAAGGGCATCGAGTTTCTGTTTCGCAAAAACAAAGTCCACTGGATCAGGGGCTGGGGCCACATCGACGGGCCCGGCAAAGTGACGGTGACCGACAGCCAGGGCGGCAAGACCGAACTGAACGCCAAGAACATCATCATCGCCACCGGCTCAGAGCCCACTCCCCTGCCCGGTGTGGACATCGACAACAAACGCATCCTCGATTCGACGGGCGCGTTGTCGCTGACCGAAGTGCCCAAGCATCTGGTAGTGATCGGCGCCGGGGTGATCGGTCTGGAACTGGGTTCCGTGTGGCGGCGTTTGGGCGCTCAAGTAACGGTGATCGAGTTTCTCGACCGGATTTGCCCCGGTGTGGATGGTGAAGCCGGCAAAACCCTGCAACGTTCGTTGAGTAAACAGGGCATCAACTTCAAATTGAGTTCCAAAGTCACCAGCGCCACAACCTCGGCGACCGGCGTTCAACTCAGCGTCGAGCCCGCCGCTGGTGGCACAGCCGAAACGATTGAAGCGGATTACGTGCTGGTGTCTATCGGACGCCGGCCTTACACACAAGGCCTGGGGCTGGAAAACGTCGGTCTCGCCACGGACAAGCGCGGCATGCTCGCCAACAAGGGTCATCGCACTGAAGCGGCTGGCATCTGGGTGATTGGCGACGTCACGTCCGGGCCGATGCTCGCCCACAAGGCCGAAGATGAGGCCATGGTCTGCATCGAGCAGATTGTCGGCAAGGCGGCCGAGGTCAACTACGACCTGATCCCCAACGTGATCTACACCAAACCCGAACTGGCCAGCGTCGGCAAGACCGAAGAACAACTGAAGGCCGAAGGTCGTGCCTACAAGGTCGGCAAGTTTCCCTTCACCGCCAACAGCCGGGCAAAAATCAATCACGAGACCGAAGGCTTCGCCAAAGTGCTCGCCGATGAGCGCACCGACGAGATTCTCGGCGTGCACCTTGTGGGACCAAGCGTCAGTGAAATGATTGGCGAATATTGCGTGGCCATGGAGTTCAGCGCCTCTGCCGAAGACATTGCCCTGACCTGCCACCCACACCCGACCCGCTCCGAGGCCTTGCGCCAGGCGGCGATGAATGTGGAGGGGATGGCGACTCAGATGTGATGGAGTTGCCTGAACATTCCCACGCTCTGCGTGGGAATGATCTTAGTTCGCCGGTAAATGCTCCAACGGCAACGCGCCCGGCGTCTTCACCGTATGAATTGCAAAGTTGCTGCGAATGTCACTTACACCCGGCAATTTCAACAACCTCCCCGTGAGGAAACGGTCATAGGCGCGCAGGTCCGGCACCACTACTTGCAGCAGAAAATCCGATTCCCCTGACACCAGAAAGGCCGAAATCACCTCGGGCAACGCCGTCACGGCCAGGCGAAAGGATTCGGCCTGCTCATCGTTGTGCCGCTCGACCTTGACCCCGACAAACACCGTCAGCCCAAGCCCTACTTCGTCGCGATCCAGATTCGCCTGGTAACCGCGTATCACCCCGGCTTCTTCGAGCATCCGTACCCGGCGCAAACAAGGCGAGGCGGACAGACCGATCTCGTCAGCCAGTTGCACATTGCTCAGGCGACCGTCCCGTTGCAGCGCTGCGAGAATCTTGCGGTCGTAGGCGTCGAGTTTCATGGTTTGGCAGATCCTGATGGTTTACCTGCAATTGAGTGGCAGGTTATGCCAACCCAAAGCATTTTAGAAGCGAACTACGCAACCACCTGCCCTACCCTTCAGCCCTAGACTGGCCGTACCGAATCGACAACGAATGGGGTGCGACATGGCAGGACTGTGGGTGTTTTTCATGGCGCTGGCGGTGGTCTATCTGTTGCCGGGCCCGGACATGATCCTGTTGTTGCAGACCGGAGCCCGTCAGGGCAAAGGCGCGGCGCTGGCGACTGCGGTGGGTCTGGGTGTTGCCCGGGGATGCCATGTAGCGTTGGCGGCGCTGGGGTTGGCGGCACTGTTCAAGGCTGCACCCTGGACGTTCGACGCGGTGCGCCTGGCGGGGGCCGCCTATCTGCTGTGGATCGGCATTCAATGCCTGCGAACCACAATGTTGCCGAGTTTGAACGCAGCAGGCACCACCACCGAGAAACCTCGCTGGCGCGCAGCGATCCAGCGCGGTTTGCTGACCAACCTGCTCAACCCCAAGGCGTTGCTGTTTTGCTCGGTGCTGCTGCCGCAGTTCATCGATCCACACGCCGGGCCGGTGCTCGCACAATTTGCGACCCTGGGCGTGGTGTTAGTTGGCGTTGGGCTGTTGTTCGACAGCGCTTACGCTCTGACTGGCGCAGCGCTTGGCCGTTGGCTGCAACGCAGTCCTTCGGCCCAACGCCTGCAGCAGTGGCTGTTTGGCAGCCTGTTGATCGGTTTCGCCGTGCGGCTGACCTTTGTGCAACAGGCTTGAGCCTTACCGCGTCTTGCGGCGGCGATTGATCAGCAACAGCGCCGCTGCCGTGACCGCTATCACACCGCCAATCTGCAACGGTATTTTGTAGGGCCGCAGCTGCGAACGCACAGCGTTGGTAACTTGGGTCACATAGCGCTTGTCGACGTTCTGAAAGTCCGGTTCGTGGCACTGATGACCAAAATCGCCAGCCCAGACCACATACGGGCCTTCTTCGACATACCGACGGTAGAACGCGCTTTGCTCTTGCAGGCTGGTGCCCCACGACGAAGCCTTGCACAGCACCGAAGCAAACGCCTGACTGCTGTGGGGCAGATGATCAGCGGCCTTGCTCGCCAGCGCCGTGGCGACAAAACGGTAGTGGAAACGCTCATCAGGTTGCGCCACCGTGGCTTGCTGGCGCCGCACTTCACCCTCGGCTATCAGTGGTCCGACCTTGAGTTCGGGCGCTTCCAGACTGTAATTGCCACTGAAAGTGGCGTAATCCGGGGACATCTCGTAGCCCAACAACTCCATTCCGCCGAAACGAGCCAGTGTCGCGGCTTGGTAATAAGCGAATGCCCGTTTGGTCGGCCACCACTTTGATTCAGCGTCGTTGCGCAACTGCCCGTACCACTTGGCCGTGGCCTGCAAATCGGGGTTATCGAAATAGGCCGGCGCTTCGTCATACCGCTCTTCGCGCAGCAAGCGCCGCCCGAGCAAATTGCGCAGTTTCGCCGCCACCGGCAATGGTACGTAGCTATCGCGATCCTGCTGAGTCAGAGGGGGCGGCGCCGGCACTTGAGTGTCGACGTATTGCTTGAGCTCATCGACGGTCAACACGCGCTCGGCGACCGTGGCAGCGTCGTACCAATAGATATCTTTACTGCGATAAAGCTGATCGAACGCTTGCAGGTAATCCCCACGTTGCAACGCCAGGATTGCGCTTTCCCCTTCAACCCGGCACTTGGGTTGAAGCGTTTCGAAGTCCCAGTCTGGCGTGCGACGCTCGCCCCACGACTCGTTCTGCGGGAAGGCCTGGGCAGCCTTGGCGTACGCTGCGGCAGCCGCGTTTTTATCGCCATCGCGCACGGCCAGTTTGGCCCGCAGCCACCACGCCAGTCCGCCATCACCGGCGTGTTCGAGGAACGCCTTGGCGCTGGCGTAATCACCCTGTTGATAATTCACCGCTGCCAGCCGATCAGCGTTATCGAGGCTGCCGCGGGTGCTGTTTTGCAGCAGTTTGATCAGTTTCAATTCGTTCGGCGGTTGATCACCGAATGACCAACCCAGTCGGCTGATCAACGACGCGGTCACCAGTTGCTGCACCGGTTTGCCCTTGAGCAACACGGCCAGTTGATCGTCAGGCATCGCCGCGAGGTCGGCCACCAACAGTTTCAGCGAGGTATAACCCACCGCCGAACCCTGAAGGTTTTGCGTGGCGTAGAGTTCGATGGCGCGGTTCCAGTCGCCGTCAGTGCGGGCGACGCGGGCCTCTTCGCCAAGACTGGCGACGCCCAGTTCCAGTGGATCGCTAAAACCGTCGATGCTTAGCTGACGGGTCTGCTCGAAAGCCTTTCGAGATTGAGCCAGCAGGTCAGGACCAGCGTCCGCTTCCGCGCTCATGGCAAACAGCGCCCGGCCTAACGAGTAAGCCGCCCAAGTGCTGCGCAACGCCCGTTGATCCGCCGGCAATGCCAGCACTTTCTGGAAGTACTCGGCTGCCAGTCCATGATCACCGGCATTGAATGCCACAGCGCCAGCCAGATAAAGCTTGAGTTCAGCCGGCAGGCTCGTGCCCTGACTCTCGACTTCATGCGCATCGGTCAGGCTGCGTAACTGTTTCACCAGCACCTGCTGCTCAGCCGTCAAACCGGATTGTTCAGCCTTGTCCCGCTGTTCTGCGTAGTCGGGCGCATCCATGTTATAGGCGGTTTCGGTGACGTTCTTCAGCCCGGCGACCGCATGCCCGAGGCGACGGATTTCAAATCTGAAGTTCCCTTCCGGCAGCTCCGCCAGCGACTGGCCGCGGTTGTCCAGCAGACGCATAGGGAAATCCGGCCCGCAGGCCAGCGCCGAACCCAGCGGCAGGCTGAGGCTCAGGCAAAGCAGATGGCGGGGCCAGTTACGGGTCAACATTCGAACCTCCTTGATCAATATGTGCGCAACGAGCCCAACCCATGGCGCGCTGCCCGCCGGCCGGTATTCGACCGTCGCGCAGGCGGGTGAAGGTAAGCAGATCCGGACGCTGTTGCAACGCATAACCAGCCAGCGCATCGGCACCATCACAACCCTGCACCGCGAGTGTCAGGCGTTCGGGCCAGGCGCTGTCGAGGTTGCCCTGATTGCTGAGGGTGATGTCATAAAGGCCTTCTTGCTCGGAGAGTTTCAGCGCCAGTCGACTGTCGAGTGCATCGCCACGCGCCACGGCGCTCAGGGTCGTCAGGCTCCAGGCCCGGCGGTCGCTGGCCAGTGGCAAACGAAACCAGATCAGGCCTGCCAGATGCGTCGGTGGATCGTTGCGCAATTCGCTCCCGAGCCGGCTCAGTTGCTGCGGATCGGCGAGTAATTCCCTGCGTTTGCCACCCCGTTCTATCGGCACTTCGCTTTCCACTACCGGCGCACCACGACCCGGCAACAACGCCACACCGTAGGCCGGCAGCGCCAGATAGAAAGGTTTCGAAGTGATTCGGCTCCAGGCCTTGGTCCATTGTCGGGCCTGATCCGCATCAAACAAACCAAGACGCGGATCGCTCACCGCGTGCACCTGCAACACGCTGCTATCGACTGTGGATAACAACGCCGGCAACTCGGGACTGTCGAGCCAGGCCGGTAACGCGGTGATGCTCAGCGCAATAGAGGCCGGCAGAACTGCGCGCAGGTTCGTAAGAAATTCGCGGTAGGCCGGTAGCCGAGCAGTACCGGCATCGTGGTCGATTTCCACGCCGGAGAGATTCAACCCCTGCCCTTGCCAATCGCCGAGTACCTGCAGGATCTGCGCGGTGACTTCGTCCCGATCCAGCGACTTGAGTTGGCCATCGAGACGAATCACCGCGATCAGCGGCCGACCATCACGTTTGAGCAACGCCGGGGCAATCCGCGCCCGGCGCCAACCCGCCTCAGGGAATGCCTGCAAGGCCAGCACCCGCAGAGTGGAAAAGTCAGCGCGACTGTCCCTCAGCGACGCTTCGTGGGCCGGTGTCCATTGCCGTTGCCAGACGTAGAGTTGCTGATCGAGCGCGGGCGCGTCCTGTCGTTCGCAACCGTTGAGCAATGCCATCGCGACAATCAACGCCGACAGACGAGCGAAAAAATACATAAAGCCCCTTGAGCCGAATCAGATCCTTTGTAGCAGCTGTCGAGCCTGCGAGGCTGCGTTCGGCTGCGTAGCAGTCGCCAATACTACGTGCACGGTGTATCTGAAGAACCGCTGTGTCTGATTTTACGACTGCTTCGCAGCCGAACGCAGCCTCGCAGGCTCGGCAGCTGCTACAAATCGAGGACCAAAGGCTGCGACCCTTGCGCCGGAATCGCACAACAAATCAGCACGTGTCCGTCATCCGGCACTTCGGCTGGCGGCTGTGGATAATTCACCTGGCCGCTAATCAGCCGGGTCTTGCAGGTCCCGCAGGAACCGCCGCGGCAACTGAATTCCGGGCGCAGCCCACGGCTTTCCGCCAACTCCAGCAAACTGCCACCGTCGGGTTGCCAGCGGGCCTCTTTCGCCGAGCGCTGAAACACCACCGGCACCGAGGTCGTCGCCGCGGGCGGTTGCTCGATGATCACCGCGTCGGGGTCCGGCACCCGGCGCAAGGTCGAGGGACCGAAGGTTTCGGCGTGAATCCTTGCGTCACGGATGTCCAGTTCCCGCAGGCCGTCGTACAGCCCTTGGGTAAAACTGCCCGGACCACAGAGGACAAAATCCAGCTGATCGTAGTCCCCCACTTCAAGGAGGGTCTTGAGCAGCGCTGTGTCGATCCGCCCCGTCAGGTCGAAACCCTCACCCTCCAAGGCCCCGGCTTCCGGCTGACTCACCAGACGCAACACCCTGACCGCATCACCGGCGTCCTCGAGCAAGCGATCCAGCTCAGTACGAAACACTTGATCAGCCAGCGTGCGCGAACTCTGGAAGAACCAGGTCGGCCGGATGCGGCGGGTGCGCAAGCCTTGGTAAACCACTTCGCGCAGCATCGACAGCAGCGGCGTAATGCCGACACCGGCAGCCAAAAGCACCAGCGGCCGACGCTCATTAGGCGCCACGGTGAAATGCCCTTGAGGCGCACGGGCTTCCAACAGATCACCGACGCACACCTGTTCATGCAGGTGCGAAGACACCAAACCGTCACGCTTCACGCTGATGCGGAAAAAATCATCGGACGGCGCACTCGACAGGCTATACGTGCGGATATGCACCTCGCCGGCAATGTTGAAGCGCAGCGGCAAATGCTGCCCGGCCTGAAACACGGGCAACCCCGCCCCATCGGCAGGCTCCAGATAGATCGAGCGGATGTTGTGGCTTTCCTCTTTGATCCGCGCCACTCGCAGCGGCCGCCAACGATCGCCCAAGGCCTGGGCTTGCAGACGGGCGTTGGCTTGCTCCCAGTTACCGGTTAGCAAACTGGTGGGCGACACACCGTCGAAGCGCCACCGCAACGCAAGCGCGGCGGGGCGACGTACCACGCTTTCCACCTCGACTGTCCACAAGCGCTCGGCCCCTTGAAACGCCTCGACCTCTGGGCCTTCAAGAATGACTTCGGTGCGACCGCTGAGGTGCAACAGGTCTCCCGAATTGAAATCGATAAACAGCAAACCGGCCCGGGGATTGAGCAGCAGGTTGCCCAAGGTGTTGAAAAACAGATTGCCGGCGAAATCCGGAATGGTCAGGCGATTGCCTTCTACGTGTACGAAACCGGCCTGGCCGCCGCGGTGAGAAACGTCCACCGAGCGATGCCCATCAACGTCCACGTAACTGGCGACAAAGAACGTATCGGCTCCCGCGATCAGGGTTTTGGCCGCGTCATCCAGCCCGTTGAGGTGTTGCGCGATGCGAGTCGACGGATCCGCCAACGGCACCGAGCGAAACTGCCGCAATTGGATGTATTGCGGGCAATTGCCGAAGGACTGCTCCACTGTCACATCGAAGCCGCTTGCCGTCATCGCGCCGACTCGCCCATTGAGGCGGTTACGGCGACGGGTGTGCAGTTCGATCCCCAACAGGCCGATGGCTGCGCCCTCCGTCAATTGCGCCGGATCATCAGCGCCCGGCAGGCTGCTGAATTGCAGCGCACCCGGCGTGGGTGAATGAGCGAACCCCGGTGGCCCTTCAAGAATACTGGCCCAAGGATGACCGTCGGCGTCCACCGCGCCATACAGCATGAACGGCAGTTGCTCATAGAACGTGCGGTGCTGATCCGGCATCTCGCTGCGAATCACCTTACGACCGAGCACCTCCATTCGCTCGGCAATGCCCACATGAGCCTGCAATTGTTTCTCGCCGGCGTGCCAGGGTGAACGATCCACAACGACTTCTCCCCTGCGCCATCGGCGCAGTGTGAACGACCCGACAGTGTCGGGCCGTAAGCATCAGGCAGTTTTTTGCAGACCGGCAACGGTGCGCGGCATGCCGACAAACCCTGGCAACGCTTCGACCCGCGCAAGCCAGGCGCGGATGTTGGCGTAGTCCTCCAGCGACACGTTGCCTTCCGGCGCATGGGCGATGTAGCTGTAGGCCGAAACGTCGGCAATGGTTGGCTCGGCGCCAGCCAGATAGGGCGTTGCTGCCAGTTCCTGATCGATCACTTTGAGCAAGGTGTGGGAATAAGCGATCACTTCTTCAGCGTTGTAAGCCGCACCAAACACCGTGATCAGCCTCGCTCTGGCGGGGCCAAAGGCAATCGGCCCAGCGGCAATCGACAACCAGCGCTGAACCTTGGCCGCCCCGACCGGATCGGCTGGCAGCCAACGACCATCGCCATATTTTTGCGCCAAATAAACCAGAATCGCGTTGGAGTCGGCCAGTACAACGCCTTGATCATCGATGACCGGAATTTGACCAAAAGCGTTGAGCGCGAGGAAATCCGGCTGCTTGTGCGCGCCCTTCGGCAAGTCGACAAAGATCAGCTCGGTCGGCAGATGCAGCAGGGACAGCATCAGCTCTACACGATGAGCGTGGCCGGAACGAGGGAAGTTGTAGAGTTTGATCGCTTGCATGGTCGACTCCGCTGGGTGGTGGCGCTGTTGAACAGTGTTCAGCACCGATGGGGAGCTATCTTCCACCCGCCACCAAAACAACAGAATAACCAGCCAACGCAATCCATTATTTCACCGGGTGAAATAAACCATCACGCCTGCAAGGACGGATGCTCACGCAGCGCGCTCACTGCAAAATCCACAAAGCTGCGAATCCGCGCAGGGGCCTTGCGCCCGCCCTGATAGACCACATGAATAGGCAATGGCGGCAGTTCGAAGTCCGCCAGAACGATTTCCAGCTCACCGGAGGCGACTTTACTCGCGACCTGATAAGACAAAACCCGGGTCAACCCCAACCCCAGGCATGCCGCCGTAATGGCGGCCTGATTCGCCGTCACCACCAGGCGCGGCGAGGGTCGAACACTCAGCGGCTCTCCCCCTTCGAGGAACGGCCAGGTTCTCGACTGACCGATAGAGGACGTCGCAATAACCGGCGCCTGAACCAGATCCTGAGGATGTCGAGGTCGACCACGGGCCGTCAGAAAGTCCGGCGAGCCGCATACCACTCGCCGAACCTCACCCACCCGAATCGCGTGCTGGTTACTGTCGGGCAACTCACCAATCCGCACGGCGACATCGATACCCTCCTCGACCATGCTGACCACTCGATCGACCAGCAACCCATTGATGCTGACTTCAGGAAATTGCGTCAGATAATTCACCATCACTGGCGTGACAAACAACTCTCCAAACAACACCGGCGCGGTGATTGTCAGCTGCCCACGCGGTTGAGCGTGACTGCCCGCCGCCGAATCCTCGGCTTCCTGCACCTCGGCGAGAATCCTCCGACAGTCCTCCAGGTAACGCTGGCCCGCCTCGCTCAAATGTACACTGCGGGTGGTGCGCGTCAGCAGCAACGTGCCGATGCGTTTCTCCAGCGCAGCCACCGCGCGAGTCACGCTGGCTGCCGACAGGCCCAGACGCCGCGCCGCCGCCGAGAACCCTTGGTGTTGGGCGACGGCAGCGAAGACCTGCATTTCCTGGAATCGGTCCATGGGCATGTCCTCAATTCAGATAAAA
The DNA here is from genome assembly GCF_050435365.1 of Pseudomonas sp. BT76 TE3572. Taxonomy (NCBI): domain Bacteria; kingdom Pseudomonadati; phylum Pseudomonadota; class Gammaproteobacteria; order Pseudomonadales; family Pseudomonadaceae; genus Pseudomonas; species Pseudomonas sp. BT76 TE3572. The sequence continues at coordinate 4,538,788 of NZ_JBNDKE010000001.1, read as the reverse complement.
AAAATCGCAACCGTAGGCTGCGATTTTTAATGTTTCTGGGTACCAACAATATAGTTTGACACAACCCCTCGCATAAATCGGGGTCTGTAGGATGATTCAGAGTAAAGACAACAGCAACATAGATTGACCCAGATGGGCTGCGCTTGAAATACAGGGACCGATTGCTCACAACATAGTTTGACACGAAGAGCTAGAAGTAAGCAGTCATGAAGGGAGAGCCCATAAGCTGCTGTCTTCAGCACAAGCTCAGTGCGATGTCTAAATCTGCGCGCAACCTACGGCCTGCTCCCGTAAGCACATAAACCGTGTTTTTCGTCTCAAATAAGCAGTCGTGGGTGAAGGAAACCTCCAACGTTGATCTGACCCAATCACCAGGTGCAAAACGGCCTTTACTATCTTGGATAACGGTCAATGCATAAACCAGGGCAGGGATAAGCCCTCTATCGGTGATGGCTGTTCGTTCGTCGGTGTCCACTACCAACCTGAATGGCGGTTCACCAAGCAAAGGAAAAATTCGCAGACTCAAGCTAGAACGAGGCATCACAGGGAAGTGGTGTCTGCGAAATCGATTCAAACCTGCCTCCTAATCCTGCATCAATTGCAGGTGGGACTGGCCCGAATATCTCCTATATTCACTATCTCGGAGGCCGAAGCGGTTCGGCACCCAGGAAGGAAATCTTCTCTATTCGCTCGTTCAGTCCAAAGGAAATGTGATGAGAGTAGCGATCTTGGATATCCAAAACTTCCGCGGTATCCGTGAAGGAAGCGTTCGCTTTAAAGACCATCCTGTGCTGATCGGGTCCAACAACACCGGGAAAACTACGGTGATAGAAGCTTTGACGCTTCTTCTAGGAAGGGAGCGGATGATCAGGGAACTCACCGAACACGATTTTTACGGTTCAGATCCCCAGCCTGCCGACCGAATAAAGCTTGTAGCCACAATCACAGATTTTCCTTCCGAAGACCCTTATCAGAATACCGATTGGTTTAGAGACGGCAGAGGCGTGCCTAAATGGCTGGACGAAGCCAACGGTACGATCAGCGCGGTTCGAACCGAGGAGGCATCGAAGCTATGCTGCCAAATTGGCGCTCAAGCTTATTTCGACCGCGACTCACTCTCGGTCGAGATGGTTCGTTACTTCCACGATCACGATAGCCCGATGGATCCCTTCGCCGACGACTCGCCCGTAGGCGTTCCTCCACGCCTCATAAAAGAGATTGGGTTTTATCTCGTACGAGCGAGCCGTACCTGGGACAAGGTTTTTTCATGGGGCAGTGAGCTATTCCGGCGCACGCTGCAAGCAGCCGCAGCCCAACCGTCCGAAGCGATTTTAGCTGAGCGCGATCGGCTCAGGCGCCCGGAAGCCCCCATCGAGAACGATGATCGAATTTCACCACTGATACAGAACGTCAACGCTGAGTTAGCGAGATGCATACCGAACGCGCCACATGTTCAACTGCGGGTGACGAGCACTGATAGCCGATCGCTTCTTGACTCTGTCGCTGCACATTTCGCTGTCGTCGGAGGACTGGGCGTACCCGCCGCCAGACAGGGCAGCGGCTTGGTTTCTCTGCAAGGTTTGTTACTACTACTGGAACTAGGTCGAGGACGTGCAGCCGCTGGTGAAGGATTTCTAATGGCCTTGGAGGAGCCCGAGCTTCACCTGCCCCCAGCAGGTCAGCAACAGCTGGTACAACGAGTGCAAGCACTCTCGACCCAAACCTTCATTACTACGCATTCCCCATTGATTGCTGCGGTATCAGATCCAACCTCTGTATTGATTCTCCGAAATGTCGACGGTCATCTCTCGGCCCTTCCTTTTTTATCAGAGCCCTTGCTACCAAATGCCCAGAATTGGAAGAGGAAGTTTTATCAGCAAAGTCGTGTGGACGTCCTGTCGGCTTTAATGCACCCGTGTGTATTGGTGCCTGAAGGCCGTGCTGATTTCTTGTTACTGAAAACGGTGCTACGACCCTTGATGTTGACCGAGGGTTGGTCCACGAGCATGCCATCTATGTTTGGACTGGAGGTCGGCGTCGTTCCAACTGAGGACGCCAAGGTGGTAGAGACGTTCCAGTTACTGTCAGCCACTCATCACAAGGTCTGCTGCTTGGTGGACGGCGACAGAGATGGTAAACGCTACATCACCAGCCTTCTGGCAGAACCCACTGCTCCCTCATCAATAATACGGTGGGCTGACGACGAGATGATCGAAGACGCCATCGGCTGGATTTTGGCTGCGGATGAAGACGACGTTGTTGGGAGGCTTTGGGAGTTGACGGAGGTTGCCCCCTCGACTGTGTCCGACATCGTCACCCACTTAAAAAATAAAAAAGTGGACGTGATCTGCTACGAGTCGGTGGCAGACGCGATAGTTAACTCACCTCTCTGCCGTGCCAGAGCAGCAGAGTTGTTCAGCTGTTTGGCTATGGCGTGCGCGGGAACTGCTAGTGCACATTTCGTCGAAGACCCAGAGGGTGTCTGGGTATTCCAACCATGACAATTCAATCTTTTTCAGGCGCGGCAGGCTGTGGAAAAACTCATCAGTTGATGGCAAACCTAGCCACGAGATTAGAAAGACATCCTCTACAGGCGTTTCAGAAAGTTTTGGCGTTAACCTTTATGCATGGGTCGCGCCGTCGCTTGGACGATCGGCTGGGCGGTGTTGCGCTTCTGCGCCGACAGTACGAGTGCACAACAATCGATGGATTCGCTTGGCGAATCGTCAGCAGATGGCAAGCACTAATAACCCAATTAGAGATGGGGCATCCAAGAGTCAATGATTATGAAGCGGTATGTCAGGTCGCCGCGGATCTCCTTTCTCACGATATCGTTGTCCGCTGGATCGCCGCGACGTATCCCATTGTGGTCGTGGATGAAGCACAAGATCTCACGCCAAACCGACTGCGGATAGTGCAGGCAATGGCTCCCCATGTGGACCTTCTAATTGCTGCAGATGAGTTTCAATGTCTCATCGAGGAGCTACGTCCTAATCCAGCCTGCGATTGGTTAACTGCTGTTGGCCACGACGCACTTCTTCAGCAGCCTTGGCGCACCTCAGATCGTAATCTCCTTGCCGCCGCCGGTGCTATCCGATCAGCACAGGCTCCAGCATCAAATGGGCTCTTTAAGATTTTCCACACACCCACACCAGCTCTCGCCGCTTCTTACGTTTCTAATGGCATTGGTTGGAATAGAGGGGGGAATCGGGTCGCGATTATCACCCCAACAATGGGGCAATTTGCCCACGGTATCCTCACGTGGGTCGCCACCCGAACAACAGGCAGAGGAAACGGCCCCTACAACATAATTCTGGAAGAGTCAGAGTCCAAGCTTGCCGACACATTCGTTAACGATCTGGCTTTGCCGGATCAAGCCACATTGGCGGAAGCTTTCGCATTGATGGCGGAAAAACCTGCACCGATTGCTCAAGACTTCGTGCGTTGGCTAGAGAAACAGCGTCGGACTAAGGGAAGGACTCATGTCCTTCGCGAAGAAATGGAGGACACAATACGGCACTCATTTTCAAACCAACGACGTCTAAGCTCACGAGATGGGCCAGGTATTCGAGCGCTAACCGTTCATGGAGCAAAAAACAGAGAATTTGATCTAGTAATTGTTCTTTGGCCTGCGGCAATTCGTGGAAATGACGAGCAGCAGAGACGGCTACTTTACAATGCCGTTACCAGAGCAAAGCACCAGTGTCTGGTACTAGTACAACTCCCGAGAGCAATGACACTTCCTCCTTTCTCCGTTCGAGAGGAGTTAGCTTTAAACGAGAACTAGCCCCTAGCACTACGTAACTTTAGGTGAGGTTGAGACAAAACGATTAGCTGCCGCAATGTCAGCAGCACCAGGACGAGTTTTATGAGTCGAGCTTTGAGGTATCTCAAATTCGTCTGCCTTAGTCCACCGAACTCCGAGTCCGCGAACCAGATAGCGGTTCGTTCTAGAAAAATCAGATGCCTCTGAAAAGTCACCCTGTCTGAATGAAATCATTCTCAGATCGTACAATCGAGTAATGGCGTCCGCGATGTGGTGTCTCTTAACACCGGTAATCAGCGCTAACCGGTCATAGGACAGCATAGCGATGCCACCTCGATTTGAGTCCCTGTAGGCAAGTAAGGCTACGTACACCTTTAATGCCGACAATGACGCTCTGCTGAAGTTGAACTCAGTAAGCATGAGAATTTTCGCGCCAGACGAGCCATCGTAGAGCCAGCGTTTCGGGATCTTCGCCCAGCTTTTACTTTCAAGCCAGCCGCAAATCAGGATGCTCGACCCCTTCCTGAGGGCCTGTGCTTTTCGCTGAATAAGCCCCTCTACTTCTAGTCGCGTCAACGCCTTCGCAACAGTTGGCCGAGACAAGCCAGTGAGCCGAATCAGCTCCTCATAAGTCACGCTCGCATTTCCAGTTATGAAATCTGCTCGACAGCACAGCGCTAGGTAAAGCTTGAGCGAGGAAATGCATGCGTTTCTTGCGGACTTATCCTCCTTCAACCACATCGGCTTTACCGAATAGGACTCATCCGCAAAGTTGACTAGCTCGCCTGCACGTATCCAATCGACAGGCATTTTGGCCCATTCAGACACGGGACGACCCATTTCGACTTCGCTCATTTCGACCTCCACGCATGCATCAGCAAACCAGCACTCAGAAGCAAGATACAGCACAACGCTAGCTTCAACGGATCAGCCGAGAGCGCTCTATCAATCACAAACAGGACGGAATTCATTGCCTGGAACCTCAAAAAAAATGGCTACAGGAGAAACGTTATCGCCAAGCGCAGTTGCTATCTAGATAGAGGCGCCCATCAGAATCTTCATAACTATCTGTTAAATATGAAGATACTGGCAAAACTATTAGTTAATTTGAGATAAGCTTGAGACGCGGTTTTTTGCCTGTTTTTTGATCAATTTGAACTCAATTTTAAATTCCAATGCGCTCCAGCGCGTCCTATCGAACGAGCACATGTGCAGTGAAACCAGCTGACTTATGAGCACTCACTGTTGCAACGGCTCAACATAGGCTAAGTGCTATATCGAGATCTGTACGAAGCCTTCGACCGAACCCCATCAATACATAAATCGTATTCTTCGTCTCAAACAGACACCCATGAGTGAAAGAAACCGCCAAAGTTGTTCGAACCCAATCGCCAGGTGGGAAGCGGCCTTTGCTATCTTGGATAACGGTCAAAGCGTAAACCAGAGCAGGGATTAACCCTCTATCGGTGATGGCTTTTCTCTGACGGGTTGTAACTTCGATGTCCAATATTGCCCAATCAGCGACAAGACAGCAGGCACGGGAAGGGAAGTGCAGATTGGCCAGGGCCACAGCATCTGGGTTGGCGAGTTGGCACCCGCTTGTTTTCTCCCCTGCAGAAAGCAGTGAAGTAAACCCTGCCAAATTCATTCGTTCCTCCGGCCAATCAAAAAACCGATTCGAATGAGAAGCATCCTTCAGCATAGCTCCCGGCGAATCGCCTAGTATCGATGGCGACGAATAGCAGCTAGGTCATCTCACATCTCGTTCCTCTACTCTCCCTTTATCTCACTGAACGGGATGATTTCTATTGGCGGCGCCACCGTACAAAGTGGTTTGCGCCAATAACCCACGCTATGCCATTGGCCGTGCTTGAACCCTACTTCGGGGTAGGTGCCGATGTGGGTGAACCCGAGCGCTTCATGGATGCCTATGCTTCCCGCGTTGGGTAAGGCGATGCCGGCATAGGCTGCGTGAAACCCCTGTTTCTCTAGGACTGGTAGAAGCTGCTGATAAAGGGCACGACCAACCCCTTTTCGGTGCACTGATGGGTCGACATACACGGTGACATCCACCGACCAACGATAGGCTTCCCTGGCTCGATGCTGGCTGGCATAAGCGTATCCAACGACCTTGGCGTCCATCTCTGCTACCAGATAGGGATACGTTGGCAGTGTTGCGGCTATTCGTGCTGCCATCTCTTCGACAGTCGGTGGCGTCAGCTCAAACGAGATGACGGTTTCCAGAACCATTGGTGCATAGATAGCTTGGATGGCAGAGGCATGAGCGGGTGTAGCAACCCTCACTTTATAATTCATGTCTTTCCTTCCTGCCCCTTAAAGTACCGCGTTCGAAGGGCTGAAACACCTAAGGCTCAGCCCTTCAGAATGTCGCGATAGAACCGTAAACTTTGCCTCAAACTGGCTCACCGCACCCACGAACCGTTCACTGAATTGGTAGCTTCTGCTCGTGGAGACCAGGCTGTGGGATATCCACGACGACCTCTTTACCACCGAGAACCTTCGCCAGGAACAGCGCCGTCAGCCCACCGAAAAACTGCGCAATGATAAACGGCGCTACGTCTGATATCCGTATCCCCGAGAACGTATCGGTGAACCCGCGAGCAATCGTCACCGCTGGATTCGCAAAGCTCGTAGAGGACGTGAACCAGTAGGCTGCGACAACATACGCGGCAACCACCTGAGGCACTTTTGCTTTGTGATATTTATCGCACAGCAGAATTGTCAGCACCAATCCCGACGTTGCCAGGTACTCACTGAACCACTGCGACGGCCCGGTGCGAACATGATGGGAGAACTCTGCGTAATTGCATGGACTTGACCACCCGTTTGCATTCGACTTGACCAGCACGCGCCGTAGTGACGACCGGCAGAGAACGGCCAATAGCAGACGTTCGACTTCGTCCGCTTTCGACCTTTACCTGCAAAGCATGGCTTGGAGGTTTCCTTTCCCTGCAGTCCATTAGCCTTTGACTGGTCAGCTGACTTGCTAATTGTTACCACGATACACTCGCCAATGCGTCAGGCTGGTGGTCAGTGCTACCAGTAACAGCGCGGCGAGATAAACCCAGCTGGTGTCTAGCAGGCCGAAAACTCCGACTCCGAATCCGGCCATGACAGGAGGGAGGCTCAACGACAAATAACAGGCCACAAAAATCGCCGCGAAGAGCTCTGCTCGCTCATGTTCTTCGGCGAGTGGCGCCAGCGTTTGCAGAACCGCCGAGAATCCCGCTCCAGATCCCACTCCCGCAATTAGCGTGCCGATGAAAAATACTACGACCCCTCCTCCCAACAGAGACATGATCAGGACACTCAGCCCAACGACCATGGCTATAGCGCCCACTGCAGCGCAAAGAGAGAGCGTGAGGAAACGGCCCAAAACTGCTGCTGCAATGGCTGCGGGACCGCACAACGCAGCCACTGTCAGACCGTTGAGTCCGGCGCTGTTCACGTTGAATATTCCATAAAGAATCGAGGGCGCCAGTGACATGTACAGGCCGCACAGCGCCCAGATGGCTAGCAACAGCGGTATGCTTCGAACGTAAGCAGTCTGGGCCCTGGCATTCACCGAAATACGAGGCTTCAACGATCCCAAAGCACCGGCACGCCGAGTCGCCGTTTCCGGGACCGTCGCAACACCCACCGCCGCAATCGAGAAAATGAACGCCAGCACCGCGAATACCATCACCTCCGGTCGCCCGATCCAGTACATAGACAATCCTGTGATTAACGATCCTGTGGCCAATCCTGCTAACGGAGCGATGCTGCTGAACAGTACCCCTGCCTTCTTTTGGCCGACAGGTGCTGCCTCGACCACAGCCGCCGACAATGCACCACTGGCAATTCCCGTCGCCAACCCTTGGAAACAACGCGCCACAATAAGTTGATTTATATCACCGGCATACACGAAAAGAATCATCGCCAGGGTCTGCAAACCAAGCGCGCCGATAACCACCGAACGTCGACCGATATGGTCCGACAACGACCCGGCGCTGAGTAGAGCGACCAACAGCGCGATGGCGTACACCGAGAACGCAACGGTCAGCATCGCGGAGGAGAATCCCCATTCACGCTGAAACACCACGAACAGAGGCGAAGGTGTGCTCGCAGCAAAGAAGAATGCGAACAGCACCATGGCCAATAACGGGAAGGCGAAAGCATCTGCCCGGCGAGCTGTCTCTCCTGTTGGGGAATTACCTCTATCCGACATGCCAATCTCCTGATGCCTCATTGCCCGGCAAAGACCTGAATAATGCGTTGGGCGATGTCGCGATGCTCTTCCTCCAGCGCAAAATGCCCGGTGTTGTAATGGTGGATCTGAGCCCCGAGTACGAACTCCTTGATGGCATCGGCACCTCGCGGCGTAAAAATCGGGTCGCCATCTCCCCAGACCACCAACGTGGTGGGTTGAGCCTTTCGCAAGTAAGCTTGCCATTGCGGGTACAACGCGAGGTTTGATCCGATATCGAGCTGCAGATCCGTCATGGCTCGCCGTTTCTCAGGATCGCTGAGCGCAAAGGCATCGTTTGCCCACGCGTCAGGATTAAGGTCATCGGGATTGCGAGCACCGTGCTGATAAAGAAACAGGTCAGTCGCCAGAACAACCCGCGCCTGGGCGGCTGAACGTTTCTCAGGCGTTTGCGGACCAACGTTTGCCTGAATCGCTTTCAACCTCGCGGGCTCCCATCCATCCAGCGTAATCGGCGTGTTCTGGATGACCAGTCCCCGCACCCACCGTGGATTACGTGTCGCCAGACGCATTCCGACAGGGCCGCCAAAGTCCTGCATGAAGATCACCGCGCTTTTAATTCCTAACTCCCGAACCAACTCTTCCATCGATTGACCTAACGCGTCGAAGGTAAGCGGCGTCAAGGGTGCTGCGTTGGGGACGGCGCTGTTTCCCATACCGAGGTAATCAGGGGCCAGCACGTGAAAATACGGTGCTAGCTCAGGGATCAGGTCGCGAAACATGTGCGAAGACGACGGAAAACCATGAAGCAGCAGAATGGTTGGTTTATGAGGATCGCCGGCCTCCCGATAAAACAGATTGTTGCCAGCGACCGTGATGAACCGGTAGTGAATATCGGCTGCCGTCGCATGGCCGCCCCAAGCGAGCATCAGTCCGAGCGTCAAACATCTTGCACTTGCAGTGAAGCCGTGACGGCGCATAGCGCGCTCCTCTCGTGATGGACGTATTTACGGATGAGCATGTGGCCGCCTGATCAACACCACAGAAGCTCCAGTGTCCCTAGTTCGCAAGAAAATTCAGGGGAATCGGTGATCCACTCTTAGAGGTTTGGATCCAGCACAATGACGCCTTGCACTTCCCTTCGCTCCAATAAGGCGTGCGCCAGCCCCGTTTCGCTGAGGGGTAACGTCGCGCCGATGACTGGTCTGATCACTCCGCCTGAAACGCCATCAGCGAGGAATTGCAAAGCCTCGCAAATCAACGTTGGGCGCTGGAAGAACGTCGGCAGGTACACGCCGGCCAAGGTTTGCGCTTTGGCCATCAACCGACGAGGCGCCAATGCCTCGCCTGGCCCCCTTGTGGAGCCCACCACCACACAACGCCCCAGCATTGCGAGACACTCAAAGTTCTGATCGAACACTTCGCCGCCGATGGTTTCGAGAATCACATCAACTCCACGCCCCTCGGTCAGTTCAAGCACCCGCTCCGGCCATTGGGGAGTGTCGTAGCTAATGGCATAGTCGGCCCCGAGGCTGCGTACAAATGCGCGTCGACTTTCAGTGCTGGCCGTACCGAAAACTGTCTGTGCGCCCATGGCTTTAGCGATCTGCACAGCCAGACTGCCAACCCCCCCGGCGGCACCTTGAATCAAAACGCTTTCACCTGACTGTAAATGCGCGCATGTGCGTAGAGCGAGGAACGCAGTCACTCCCTGACAAGGTAAACCCGCCATGGCGACGTCGTTCGCCGACTCATCCAGCATTACCAGCATGTCAGCACGGGCAATAGCCTGTTGTGCGTATGCGCCTTTAGACATCAAGGCCATGACCTTGCGCCCGACAACGGCAGGGTCAACGCCCGCCCCTGTTTCCGAAACGCGTCCGACCACCTGAAGTCCGGCTACATGCGGCAGCGTGACACCACCAACGCGTGTTTCGGGCCGGTTATACATGCCCAACCGTTCACGAATATCTGGAAAATTCACCCCGATCGCAGAGGTGTCTATCAATACCTCTCCGGGCCCCGGTATGGGCGTTGGCAAGTCGACGTACTCGAGTACTTCGGGGCCGCCGAAGCTACGGAACTGAATCGCTTTCATAATCTGAGATCCTGGATTCTTCGCTCGTCAGATCTGTAGACGCAGGCCTGACTTGGAGCCTAATCGGTGGTGCGGCATGTGCTGTCGAGCAAATCGTCAGTGCATTGTTTCGATTACTTCACCCCATTGAGAAACAGCGTGGCGTGTTTCAAAAACAGATCCGGGTATTGATAGATCGCGCCATGGTTTGAATCCGGGTAGATCACCAGCTGGGCGTTGGGCAAAGTCTGCTGCAGGGTCACGTCATTGGCCGTGTAGAAGACAATGTCCTGGCTGCCGGCGACTACCATCGTCGGTTGCTTGATGCCTTTCAGGTAGTCGTTGGCGTTGTCGGCCGGCGCTCCCCAGCCAGCGATGGCGGTTGCTTGCGCTGGTGCCGTCTTGCTATCGACGTCGACATCGCGATTGACCTTGCGTGCACGCAGACGGGTAAGGAACTCACGTCCGGCGGCCTGGCTTTCTGCGGTTTGGGTGAAAAACACGTCCAACAGCAGCTCATCCGGTATGTCGCGTTTTTTCGCCAGGTAGCCTTGGAACTCCGGCGTCAGCGAAGCCATGCCTACACCACCACGAGGTGAGGAGCCGACCAGAATCAGACGACGTACCAGTTCCGGATGATCAAGCGTCACTTGCTGGGCGATCAGACTACCCATGGAAAAGCCAAGTAAATCAGCCTTGTTTACACCCAGCCGCTGGAGCAGCCCGGTGGCGTATTTGGCCATGCCCTGGATATTATTCGGCACTTCACCGCTTGAGCTGGCGACGCCGGCATTGTCGAAAAGTATGACTTCGCGATCACGGGCAAAACCGTCGATGACTTTCGGGTCCCAACTGTCGAGGTTGCCGACGAAATGCTGGAGAAACACCAGCGGTACGCCACCGGCTTTGCCAAATCGGCGGTAAGCCAGGCGCGCACCATCCACTTCGACGAATCGGGTCGGCGCGGTTTGATGGGTGTAGCTGGAAGTCACTTTGGGCTCTGCCGGGGTGGCGCTGGCATGAACCGCCAGTGTCGAGCAGGTAGTCGCCAGCGCGACGAGGGCGAAGGTACGGCGCAACGCCCACCGGGTGTTGAATACGGTCATAGAGATGTACCTGATAAAGACGGTGGGTGTAAGGTCCGCCCCGGACGGGTTGGCGACGGGGCGGAGCAGGATCAAGCGGGACTTTTCACGCTCGGGCGTTGCTGCACCTTGGTTTGCCAGGCAAGGAGCGCGGTGCACTCTTCGGGAATGGCGATAGAAGCGAACCCGGCGAACACAAGCCCCGCAAGTACGGTGATGTCGGCCATGGAAAATTGCTCCCCGGCGATATAGGGCTGGCTGCGTAGGACCTGATCGAAGTAGTGCATTCCAGCGACCGCTTTGTCGCGTTGACGGTTGCCCCAATCGAAACGGCCTTCCCATTCAGGACTCTTGTATGGCTGCAGAGCGGCACCGAGCCCCGGCGTGGCGTGGTGGAAGTAAAACCCGACCGGATCCGCTAGTTCGGACTCCGCGCGCTTTTGCATCATGTGGATGATGGCCTTTTCCTTCGGCGTCTTGCCGGTGAGAATCGGGTTGCCGTCCAGATTGTCCAGATACTCGGTGATTGCGGTACATTCAGAAATGTTGGTCCCGTCATCCAGTTGCAGAACTGGGACGGTACCCAGCGGGTTGATCGCTAGGAATGCGGGTTGCTTGTGTTCCGCTGCGGGCAGGTCGATCTTGATAAACTCTATTTGCGAGCCCAGGCCTTTTTCGGCCAGAACAATACGAATGCGCAGCGGGTTAGGAAAACCAGGAATATCAAAAATCTTCATACGAGCTCCATAACTATCTATCTACCTATCGATAGGTATAAGCTACGACAAGAACATTTCCACTGTCAACGTCTATCTATCGATAGAAAGGTAAAGTTGTGACGACGGATACGCGAGAAACGATCATGGCGGTTGCCCGAAAAATGGTGCAGACCCGAGGCTACAACGGCTTGAGCTTTCGTGAACTGGCCAAAGAGGTCGGCATCAAGAGCGCGAGCATTCACTACCACTTCCCTACCAAGGGTGACTTGGGTGCGGCTTTGGCCAAACGTTACACCGAGGATGGTCTTCAGTACCTTGAAGGTTTACGAGGCCATTCCGAAGATTTAAATGTTTGGATGAAGGGTTACACCGACGTATTTCGCATGGCACTGGTCAACGACAATCGCATGTGCCTGTGCGGGATCATGTCCGCCGAATACGATGACTTACCTCCAGAGGTGAGGACAGAGGTTGACGGCTTCACCGAACTGAATGTGCGCTGGCTGACGGAAGTGTTGTCTGTTTGCCGGCCACAGTTGAGCCTCGAGGAACGACAGCAGCAGGCGCTGGCGATCTATGCGGCGGTGGAGGGCGCTCAGTTGATCGCTCGGGGGCGTGATGACATCAGCGTTTATGACAAGACAATCGAGACGTATCGCTCGGCAGGCCTATTACCTTAAGGTGCCGCAGTTCTCGACACACCTTAACTGTGGAGTCCAGACCAGCAGCGATGGGCGAGCAATCGCTGCTGGAACCACAATGACGAACGATCAGATGAGGCAAACGCTGCACCCTCTCTGAACCGCTTCTGATCTAACGCCAGAGATTCCGCCAAGGGGTTTCGATCGGTCTATCAATAAATGCTCGCGACCCTGCCATCACCGCTGTCCCAACCTCCCCCCAACGCTTTGTAAATCGCGACTATTCCCCGGTACTCATCAATTTCACCCAGTGCTTGAGCGTCCTCGGCGTTCAGCCGTTCACGCTGTGCATCCAGCAGCACCAGATAATCCACCGTGCCTTCCTTGTACTGGATAGCCGCCAGGTCTGCCGCCGCACGGCTCGACTCACTCTGCTTGATCAACGACAGCAACCGCTGCTGGCGTTTTCCGTAATCGCTGAAGGCGTTTTCCGACTCTTCCAGCGCCAGCAGTACTTGTTGTTCATAAGTGGCCAAGGCGCCTTCGGCATTGGCGTCGACACCCCGAAGGCGCGCCCGTACGCTGCCCAGGTCAAAGGCCGCCCAGGTAATGCTCGGTCCCAAGCCCCAGGCTCTGGCCGCGCTGGAGCCAATCTGCGAACCACGGCCGGCGGTGAAACCGAGGAATCCGCTCAAGCTCACCCTTGGAAACAGGTCTGCGGTGGCCACGCCAATATCTGCTGTAGCGGAAGCCAGCCTGCGCTCGGCGGCTAGCACATCGGGACGCCGGCGCAACAACTCGGAGGGATCACCGATCGGCAGTGCTTTGGCGATAGCGGGCAACTCGGCGGGGTTCAACGACACGCTCAATGTATCCGGGCGCTCACCCAAGAGTGTTGCGATGCGGTTTTTCTGCCGTACCTGCTCCGCTTGCAGTTGCGGAACAGTCGCTTCGACAGCCGCCAAACGTGCGTCGGCACGCACCACGTCGAGCTCGTTGCCCACGCCCGCGTCGCGCAGGCTGACCGTCACGTTGCGCGAGTCTTGCTGATTCTTCAAATTCGCCAAGGCAATTTCTTCCCGCAGCTGCGCGCCGCGTAATTGGCCGTAGGCATCCACCAGCTCGGCAATCATCGTGACGCGAAGCTGATACAAGTCTGCCGCCGCAGCATCTTCCTGGGCGTTACTGGATTCCAGTTGGCGCTGGATCCGGCCGAAGAGATCTACTTCCCACGCCATGTCTAGGCCCAGATCGTAACGCTCGATATTAACTCGTCTGTCGGTCTGGCCCGGCACTTGGGACTTGCCCTGCTGACTGCTGACGCGGCTAGTGACGACCGGCAAATTGTCGTTGCTGATGTCGTCACGAATCGCACGGGCCGCTTTCCAGCGGGCAAACGCGACGCGCAAGTCGCGGTTGCCTTCCAGAGATTTACTCACCAACTGGTTCAGCGTGGGGTCATCAAACTGCTGCCACCACACCGTTTCAAAACGCGATTGATCATAGTGGCCGGCTTGCGCCGACTCTATGTTGGCAGGCGCGGTGTCGGGCGTTTTGTAGTCGGGGCCCACCGTGCAGGCGGCGAGCGCGACGACCAGAAGGCTGGGTAAAAAAAGCTTCAGGGTGTTCATGAATGTGCCTCCTGATTGAGTGCGTTTGCCTGATCGGCCTTGGTGACGCTGCGCGCATTTTTGCGCTCGATGTAGCGACGGATCAGAACGAAGAACACGGGCGTCAGCAGCAACCCGAAGAAGGTCACACCGAGCATTCCGGAGAACACCGCGACACCCATCGCACGACGCATCTCCGAGCCGGCACCAGTGGATGTCACCAATGGAATCACACCCATGATGAAGGCGAAGGACGTCATCAGAATCGGCCGCAGACGCATGCGGCAGGCTTCCAGCACCGCCTCCAACGGCGACATGCCCTGGTCTTGTTTGTCCTTGGCGAACTCGACGATCAGAATCGCGTTCTTGCAGGCCAGGCCGACCAGCACGATCAAGCCGATCTGGGTGAAGATGTTGTTGTCGCCCTTGGAAATGATCACTCCGGCAATCGCCGACAGCAGGGTCATCGGCACGATCAGAATCACTGCCAATGGCAGGCTCCAGCTTTCATACAGCGCAGCCAAAACCAGGAACGCCAACAGCACGCAAAGCGGGAACACAAGCAAAGCCGTGTTGCCCGACAAGATCTGCTGGTAGGTCAGGTCAGTCCACTCGTACGTCATGCCGTTGGGCAATTCTGCCTTCAGCAGTTTTTCAATGGCGGCCTGTGCCTGGCCGGAGCTGTAGCCGGGTGCTGCACTGCCGTTGATTTCTGCGGTGAGAAAACCGTTGTAGTGCGAGACCCGGTCAGGGCCTGATGTCGGGCTGACCTTGACGAACGTGGCTAGCGGGATCATCTCGCCGCGATCATTGCGCACCTTCAACTGGCCGATCTGTTGCGGTTCCTGGCGGAACTGTTGCTCGGCTTGTACGTTGACCTGATAAGTCCGGCCGAAACGGTTGAAGTCATTGGCGTACAGCGAGCCCAGGTAGACCTGCAAGGTGTCGAAGATGTCGTTGATCTTCACGCCGTGGGTCTTGGCTTTCTCCCGATCGATCGCCGCTTCGACCTGCGGCACGTTGACGGTGTAGCTGGTGAACAGGTTGGCCAGCTCTGGAACAATGCGGCTCTTGCCGATGATGTTCATGGTCTCTTTGTATAGCTCGTCATACCCGAGGTTGCCACGGTCTTCGATCTGCAAACGGAAGCCGCCGATGGTACCGAGGCCCTGCACCGGTGGTGGCGGGAAGACGGCGATATAGGCGTCCTGAATTCCACCGAACTTGGCGTTGAGCGAGGCGGAAATCGCCCCGGCGGACAGCCCCGAGTCCTTGCGCTCATCGAAGGGACGCAAGCCGATGAAGGCGATGCCGGCGTTCGGGCTGTTGGTAAAACCGTTAATCGACAGGCCCGGAAAAGCCACGGCGCTGTCGAAACCCGGCTCGTTCATGGCGATGGTGCTCATGCGTCGGATCACCGATTCCGTGCGATCGAGACTCGCGGCATCCGGCAGTTGCGCGAAGGTCACCAGGTACTTTTTGTCCTGGGTCGGCACAAAGCCGGTCGGCGTGGTGCTGAAACCCATGTAGGTCATGGCGATCAGGCCAGCGTAGATCAACAACGCGACACTACTGCCGCGCACGATTTTCGCCACCGCAACCACATAACCATGGCTGGCCTTTTCGAAGAAGCGGTTGAATGGCTTGAACACCCAGCCACCGAGCAAGCGGTCGAGCACTTTGGAAAAGCGGTCTTTCGGCGCGCCATGGGCCTTGAGCAATACCGCGGCCAACGCCGGTGACAAGGTCAGCGAGTTGAACGCCGAGATCACCGTGGAAATGGCAATGGTCAACGCGAACTGTTTATAAAACTGCCCCGTCAGGCCCGAGATGAAAGCCGCTGGCACGAACACCGCGCACAGCACCAGCGCCGTGGCGATGATCGGTCCGGTCACTTCGCCCATGGCTTTCTTGGTCGCCTCGACCGGTTCCAGCCCGGACTCGATGTTTCGTTCGACGTTCTCCACCACCACAATTGCATCGTCGACCACGATGCCGATGGCCAACACCAAACCGAACAACGACAGCGCATTGAGCGAGAAGCCGAGCAAGTGCATCACGGCAAACGTACCGATCAGCGACACCGGCACGGCCACCAGCGGAATGATCGAGGCGCGCCAGGTTTGCAGGAACAGAATCACCACCAGCACCACGAGGATCAGTGCTTCGAACAGCGTGTGCACCACCGCTTCAATCGAACTGCGGACGAAGATGGTCGGGTCGTAGACGATCTCGAAATCCATGCCTTCCGGGAAGTTTTTCTTCAGCTCGGCCATCTTCGCTCGCACCTGGTCGGAGATGTCGATGGCGTTGGAACCCGGACGCTGGAAGATCGGCATCGCCACCGCTTCCTGGTTATTGAGCAAGGCGCGCAAGGCGTATTGATTGGAACCCAGTTCGATCCGGGCAATGTCCTTCAGGCGCGTGATTTCGCCTTTCGGGCCGCTTCGGATGATCACGTTTTCAAACTCTTCTTCGCTGACCAATCGCCCCTGCGAGTTGATCGACATCTGAAAGCTCGTGGCATTCGGCGCAGGAGGCGAACCCAGTTGCCCGGCAGCGACCTGACGGTTCTGTTCGCGCACCGCATTGACCACATCGATGGCGGTCAGATTGCGTGACGCGGTTTGATCCGGATCAAGCCAGATACGCAGCGAGTAATCGCCCATGCCGAACAGCTGAACATCACCGATACCGTTCAAACGCGCCAGCTCATCCTTGACGTTAAGGATCGCGTAGTTGGACAGGTAAAGCATGTCGTAACGCTTGTCCGGCGACACTAGATGCACGAGTAATGTCAGCTCGGGTGAAGCTTTGTCGACGGTGATACCGATGCGTGTCACTTCCTCGGGCAGCTTCGGTTCGGTGCGGGTCACACGGTTCTGCACCTGCACCTGGGCGTTGTCCAGGTCGGTGCCCAAGGCGAATGTCACGGTGAGGGTGAGCCGGCCGTCAGCTGTGGATTGCGAGGACATATACAGCATGTTCTCGACGCCGGTGATGGCTTGCTCAAGTGGCGCGGCAACCGTTTCGCCAATGACCTTGGGGTTGGCGCCTGGGTAGTTGGCGTGGACCACCACGGTTGGTGGCACCACTTCCGGGTATTCGCTGATCGGCAACTGGAACAGCGAGATGGCGCCGGCGATCAGGATCAGCAGCGACAGCACGGCGGCGAAAATTGGCCGCGTGATGAAGAACTGGGAGAACTTCATGTCAGTGCTCCTTATCCGCGAGGTGCAGCGGCAGATTCAGCTTTCACCAGCGCAGGCGATTTAGCTGAAGCAGGTTGATTGGCGGCTTCGATCGCCTGACGCTGGCGGGCCAGTGTGGCGACCGTTTCCGGGCTGGCCATCGGCGCGTCCTGTGGATCGATCAACGCACCGGGACGAACGCGCTGTAAGCCGTTGATGACGATGCGATCCTCTTTCTGCAAGCCGTTGCGCACGATGCGCAAGCCTTCCAGTTTCGGCCCCAGATCGACGCTGCGATAAACCGCTTTGTTGTCCTGGTCGACCACCAGTACGAATTTCTTGCCGAGGTCGGTGCCCACCGCCTCGTCTTTGATCAACAGACCGGGATAGGCAGCGCTGCCCACCAGTTTTAAGCGCGCATACAGACCAGGGGTGTACTGATCGTCGGCGTTATCAAAAACCGCGCGGCCTCGGATGGTGCCGGTTTTCGGGTTTACCTGGTTGTCGACAAAGTTCATGTGCCCAAGGTGCGTGTTGCCATCCTCGTTCGACAGGCCCATATACACCGGTGTGGTCTGGCCGCGCTGGCCCTGGCGGGAAAGCAGGCTGTACTTGAGGAACATGCGTTCGTCCGCATCAAAGTAGGCGTAGACCTTGTCGGTGGAGACCACGCTGGTCAGCGCGGTGGTGTCGGCGGTGACGATGTTGCCGGCGGTGATTTCCGCGCGGCTGACGCGACCGGTGATGGGCGCCGTGACGCGGGTGAAGCTGAGATTCAAACGCGCCAGATCCAGCTGCGCCTGAATCGCATCGACACCGGACCGGGCTTCCTGCGCGGTGGTCGTGCGAGTGTCGGCGAGCTCGGCGGAGATCGCGTTGCTGCCTAACAGACGCTGGCCGCGCTGCGCTTCGTTGCCAGTGCGGACCAGAGTGGCGCGTGCCTGTTGCAGCTGCGCCTCGATGCGATGCACTTCATGTTCGAACGGACGCGGATCGATCTGGAACAGCAAATCGCCCTTCTTCACCAGCACACCATCGGTAAAAGCAACGCGTTCGATCTGGCCCGACACCCGTGGGCGAACCTCTACGGTTTCTGGTGCTTCCAGGCGAGCAGTGACTTCATCCCACTCGGTAATGGGTTGCTCAAGCACTTTCGCGACGGTGACGTGCGGCGCCCCGGGAGCCTGCGCGGCATCGGGTGTGCGTTCACACGCGGCAAGCGCTACCAGCGCCAACGCAGCAAGGGGATAACGCAAAGGTTTGAGTGACTGTTCCATGGGTTGTGTCCGCCAGACAGTTTGGGAATTTGCGGATTCTCGGCCTCGCGCGAGGTCACGACGAATCGAAGGGAGTGAAGTTGGCTATCATCAATAATGATGGTCGTCATGTTTAATGACAAAAAAAGGGATCAGCCCGGTTAAACCCTGGTGTCGGTGATTGCAGTACACACGCAATCCAACGCCGGCCCGAGCGTCTGTGCAGCACGCAATGCTCGTGAGGTGGGCACCATTCGACGACCGATGCGCTCGAACAGAGGGTCGTTGAACAACCTGCGTAAACGCACCAGCGCAGCGCTGACCGCTGGCTGACCAAGAGATAATTTTTCAGCGGCGCGGGTAAGGTTGCGCTCCTGAATAAGCGCTTCGAACACCACCAGCAGATTCAGATCGATACAGCGCAGATCATTCCGTTTCATGGGGCCGGTCCACCGGGGAGTTATTGACTTGAGCTAAAGCCATGGGATCCGCGAGACTTCTGCAGATGCCTATACAGCCATTGCAGCAACTTTATATGACGAATATCATGAAAGCCAGCCCATCTACATCGTTATGTCCAGGCGATGCCAACCTGGCCACAGGAGCAATTTCATGAAAGTGACGAAAGACCAGGCCGCTGCCAACAAAGAAGCCATCCTTACTGCAGCGTCACGGCTGTATCGGGAAAAAGGCATCGACGGAATTGGTATCGGTGAGCTCTCGCGCTCGGTTGGCCTGACCCATGGCGGGTTCTACGGACAGTTTCCGGGTGGCAAGGAACAGCTCGCGTCAGAAGCGGTCAGCCGGACATTCGAGTCCAATATTCAGGATTGGCAAAATGCCAAATCTATTCCCGAGCTCGTCAAGACGTATCTGACACAAGCGCATCTGGATAACTGGACCGAGGGTTGTCCCATTCCTGCATTGGGTGCGGATGTCGCGCGTACCGGTGGCACCGTCAGCAGCTCCTTCACCAGAGGCGTCGAGCATTTGATTGACACCCTGATGGCGTTGGTCGAAGGCGAAAATCATGAAGAGAAGTACCAAGAGTCACTACGCGTCCTGTCATCGATCGCGGGGGCGATGCTAATTGCCAGAGCGCTAGATAGCCCCGAACTGTCTGAGCAGTTTCTACAATCGGTCATTAATGCCTGGCCTGTCACTCCCACAAAAAAAGAGCGGGCTGCTAAGCGCCGCTGAAAGGATGAAGACTGACTTACTGTTAGCAAGGGCTTCGCTAATCCGAATATGTGTGGAACGCCCCCCCTTTCATTTCTACTCGACGATGGCAGGTCTTACGCTTGCTTTAATTGGGGCATGTACTTGGCAAGTTGAGCAGGATCAGTTATCGGTGGGTTAAGCCTCGTGTTGATGGCTGAACCACCTATGAACCGCTCGAAGACTTTCCAGCCGTGTTCAGTTCGACGCAAGCGATCCATCATTGGCGAGTAGAGCCAGATGGCAGGCAAATCATCGGGGCTATCGATGGCTTGGCCATCTCCCAGTATCGCTGCCGACTCTGGGGTGGCGTAGCGCACAAGCAAATTCTGATAGCGCACCACCACACCGTCTTCATCGACATCGACAATGTGATTGGTAGCGTGTCGGCTGACCCCAGGAATCAGATACGGATAGTCCTTCTTGAAGAACTGGCGAATCTCATCGTGGCCACGAATGGTGCCATGGAAGTGGTACGCGACGGCGTCCGGTAGAAAAGCATCGACCATTGCCTCCACATCCCAAGTCTCGAACCACCAATTGAGCCTGTTCACGAAGTCGATCGCACTGATTCGCTCCGCTGGATCGACAGCGCTCTGGGACGGAACTCTTGGAAAAGCTTTCATGAGTACTTCCTCATTTCTGGGTAAGAATCATATGTGCAATTACACACCAAACACGCAAAAAAATTTATTCGCCACCGGCCTGCTGAAGAAGTGAGTTACGAATCAGAACTGCTGCGACCCCGCCGATTTGATCCTCACGCTCACGCTGCGCGGCTTTCCAATAGGGCTCGGCCTCCTCCAACTTCGCTCGTCCTTGCGCAGACAGCGAGAGCCTGATGGCAGAACGCGGCCCTTCGGCATGGCTAGCGACATAACCTTCGTTCTGCAGTGGCTTCAGTGCCCGAACCAACGTAGTTCGTTCCATGACCATTACCTCAGCCAATTCGGCGATCAGGATCCCGGGATGCTCATTGATCAACGCAAGAGTCGAAAACTGCGAGACAGTGAGTTTCGCAGCAAACAGATGCCGATCGTAGAGGCGGGTCAGCAGACGCGCATGGCGTCTCGCGGCGAGGCAATGACAAAGGTCGGCGCCATGGGGGCTTTTCATGACGTCCATCATATGTGTAAATACACACCAGTCAAGTACAAATTGAGGCACTGAGGCTGTGCTCAGCGCCGACGAGTCCTAAGAGGTCAGCAAAATTGCTGAAACCGTCATACATCGTCCCTTCGTGGACGCATTCGCGTAACCAATTTTACGAGGTTAGAACTTTATGTCTGAGGTACGGGAGCTTTATGGCGCATCAACGGGGAATAGTGTACGAGCTGCAATCGCCTTGGCTGAAGCGGGCATAGAATTTACCCCGAGGTGCCTTGACCTTCTCTCTGGCGATCAGCGTGCCCCAGAATATCTGGCGCTTAACCCGTTAGGTAAGGCTCCGACATTTGTAAATCACAGCGTCTCACCTCCCCTTGTAATCAATCAGTCAAATGGCATTATTCAGTATGCTGACGAACACGCCCCTGGTCGGCTGTCGCCCAGAGAGCCGAGTCCTCAACGGTACCGGGTCTATGACCGGTTTTATTTCTTCGTCACGGATGTCATCGCCCCAAGCCACGCTGCTTTTTTTCTGCGCCAGATAGGGCAGCAAGATGCATCTGCACCATTAAGCCGACGAGCGTTGGAACATCTGATGACGGCAGAGGCATTTCTCGAGGGCGGGTACATAGCGGGCGATACCTTTTCAATGGCCGATATTTCTGCGTTCACTTTTGCAAGATCGGTGCGTGACCAAATTCATTGGGAAAAGTTGCCCCGCATGGCACGCTGGCTGGCGTTGATAGAGGCCCGACCTGCAGTGAAGCTGGGCATGCAAGCATTTGAATCCAAGCCGTCATCGTGAAAATGATCCATCAACCCGCCGACTTTGTCTTCGGACCCTCGTTAGGCGTGCGGTACACTCATTCCGGTGGTTGCCAGCCCTCTCGTCAGATTGCTGACGTCCCTCCAGTCCCCGCCTACACTGCCTACCCCCCCTAAAACTTACGTTCTGAATTCCCTAGAGCTAAAGAACACGTTGACAAAGATGATAGCTATCATATAACCATATTACAGCCATCATACGAACCATGGCCATTATGCAGTCGAAAACCAAAAGAGAGAGAAGGTCGATGACAAGCCCCACCATACTCGTTACCGGCGCCAGTGGTTTTACCGGCCGGAGAACCGTTGAAATACTGCGCCAGAAAAAACACGCGGTCCGTGCGCTAGTCCGCACGGACGATGATCGAGCGGCCAAACTGCGCCAATTGGGCGCCGAAGTTGTGGTCGCGGACCTGCTGGACTTGAACGCTGTTCGAGCAGCGCTTGAAGGCATCAAGCGAGCTTATTTCGTTTACCCAATCGCACCTGGCTTGATTGAAGCGACTGCCCACTTCGCTCTGGCTGCTAAAGAAGCCGGGGTAGAGTCAGTTGTAAACATGTCTCAAATTTCCGCACGTCGCGTGGCCCAGAGTCACGCGGCCCTTAATCACTACACTGCCGAGCGAGTGTTTGACTGGTCGGGCCTGGATATGACGCACCTGCGACCGACTTACTTTGCACAGTGGCTGATCTACCCGCACTGGCGCAAACATATTGTTGAACATGGCGAGATTCGCCTGCCGTTTGGTTCAGGTCGTCACGCCCCGATCGCAGCAGAGGATCAGGCTCGACTGATCGCTGCAATCTTGGAAAACCCACAATCCCACAAGGGCAGGACGTACCCGCTGCACGGTCCGGTTGAACTGAACCAGCAGGCCATAGCTGACGAAGTCGGCAGAGTATTGGGTCGTGAGATCAAGTACGTGGCGATAACACTGGATCAGTACCGCCAGGAGCTGCAGAGCGATGGCCTACAGCCTTTCCTCATTCAGCATCTGCTGGAAGTTGCAAAGGACTACCAGCACGGCGTGTTCGAGGGTGAGGATTCCATTATTGGCGAGGTTACGGGACAGCCACCGATGACTGTTCAAGCGTTCGTGACCTTGCACAAGGAACTGCTCACCAGATAAAGCTTTTACTTGGCGGCCGCGAATGACTGCTTTGGGCGGAAAAAGCGGACGTTCGTCGTCGCCCGCATACGGCCAACCGCAGTCTGTCCGAAGGACAGTAATCGGCCAGAAGCGGACGGTTCCCGAAAAACACCATTGAAACCATTTTGCTACTATCGGGCGCTCTTGCCCATTAGCGCGACGCCAACACTAGGTCCTTCCATGTTCGACAGACGCGACTTTGATCAACTCTCCAGTGAGCAACTGACTTTTTGGACAGCGCACAATCGTTGTCCCGGTCTCTATTACGTCGTTTATCCAGGAATGGCTTTTCGAATTGAGGAATCTCAGCAGTGCATCAGGATAACTCGTGCCCCCAAGCGGCAAGGGGAGAACGGATTAAGTTTCTGGCTTTTCGCGGAATGGATGGATTGGCGGCTGGGAGGAGAAAGTTATTTCCCAGGATACGTTTCCGACGCTCAGTTTGAGGAAATCTCTGAAGCAGTTTTCAATCAGATGGTTGCAGATCAGGCGATCGAATTGATCGCCCCGCTCCAACAACCGCTGCATGAGTCGACGGGCTTCGTGGGAGCGCTATTGATGTACTCAATGAAAACGGAATTTATCGTTTCGCTGTTCGCGGAGTATGAAGATGAGTACATCCATTTCTATTGGGACACGACTTCATGAGCGGCAGCTAAGGGTCGTTTTTTGCCGCTCATGGTTCGAAGCTTGCTGGTCAAATCCGACGCCATCGGTGGTCAGATCGAATGCAAATGACTGGTCAGGTCGGATGCAAACGGGTGGGGCAAGGGGAGTGCAATTTCGCAAACTCGACCACAGGCAGCTCGAACATGAAATGCGCAGCGAATACTCCGAAGATTGCACCCGTTGTTTGAGCCGCCACGTATCCCTACGGAAGGCCTTAGCAGTAAAGCGTCAGACGCCTTTGAAGGATCGCCACCAGACATCGTGATTACCGTTTGCGATCGCGCTGCCGGCGAAGCCTGCCCGATTTTCTTCGGCCCGGCGCTCAAGGCTCATTGGGGGCTGGCAGATCCTTCTGAAGCTACGGGATCTGAAGCGCAAATCGAGGCGGCATTCCAGCAAACCCTTAGCAAAATCCAGGAGCGGGTAAACGCCTTCATTTCGTTGCCTATCGCTACGTTGAACACAGAAGACCTTAAAACTGAGCTAGCCCGCATCGGCACGTTGTAGGCCATGTCCCGCTGGTGCCAGGAGTCACTATGAAAGACCATTTCCCAAACATCGAAGCAGATCTCATCGACGTCCCAAGCATGGAACGACTCACTCCTCGTGAGCCGTCCACGCATAAACCGCGCATCCTTCTGATCTACGGGTCGACCCGCGAGCGTTCGTTCAGCCGGTTGGTTACCCAAGAAGCAGCTCGGTTGCTGGAGCACTTCGATGCGGAAACACGAATCTTCAACCCGTCAGGATTACCACTGCCTGATGATGCTCCGGATACCCACCCCAAAGTCGCGGAACTCCGCGAGCTAATGCAGTGGTCTGAAGGGCAGGTGTGGTGTTCTCCGGAGCGTCATGGATCGATGAGCGCTGTCTTTAAAGCTCAGATCGACTGGGTGCCATTGGCGATGGGCGCAGTGCGTCCGACCCAAGGTAAAACTCTGGCCGTTATGCAGGTGTGCGGCGGCTCTCAGTCTTTCAACGTGGTGAATCAGTTGCGGGTACTGGGTCGCTGGATGCGCATGGTGACGATCCCCAATCAGTCTTCAGTGCCCAAAGCGTTTACCGAGTTTGACGAGAATGGACGTATGAAGCCTTCGTCCTACTACGATCGCCTGGTCGACGTGATGGAGGAGCTGATGAAGTTAACCCTGCTATTGCGTGACCGTCAGGACTACTTGGTAGACCGTTACTCGGAACGCAAAGAGGCGGCTGAAGAGCTGTCGAAACGAGTGAATCAGCGCTCCATCTGAAGATAGGTTAGAAAAATATTCAGCAATTCCGTGGGCACCCGAGTTAACGGAGCGCGCCGCCTTAACAATGCCAGCTGCGATCGCGTACTCGCCTGGGTTGATTCTACTCGGCTGCGGCTGGATTAAAATGACATGCCTTCAGACACCTGAATCAGCATTTCTTCGACTAGATGTGTGCCGTGAGATGTAGTGACCATCGCCGATGGGCTTTCTCCCAAAAAACGGGCTTTGGGTTTCGAAAGCCATTGTTTGGCCTTCCCTTTGTCACCGAAGATCACCTCGGCCATGGCGGTAATGTGTCCAAACCGGAACAGGCGGTCACTCTCATGCAACGTTAAAAGCTGATTGGCTGCCAATTTTGTTTTGAGCGCTTTTGGGTGAATTATTCTGTCGCGTTCTTCGTCGCTTAGGGTTCCATCATCACAAAGCACCTTGATCAGGCTGGCCGAGAAGCCAGCTACAATCATGTCGTGAATGTCCAGATCCGAAGCATTGACGGAGATATAAAGAAGCGCCTCCAGACGCGTGCGGTAAGCATGATAGGCATCATGACGCAGGACGCCAGCAAACATGGGCCGCACTGATGCTGCGTTGTCCATGGGCGTCAGCACTAATGTGCCATTCGCTACCGTTAGCTCCAGGTCGTCCCCAACACCTAACCCCATTTGGTCAAGCAACTCTGGAGGTAGATCAATGATGATGTCGCCAGTACCGTCCTCAGTATTCTGGCACTTGACTATCCAACGCTCGCTCATGATTGTCCGGCCCTCATCCGCGATTAGAGAATGACACACATCATTATGCTCGGGCGCAGAGCTGACCAAAGGAACGTGCACTCCTCCGGTAGACATGCACTGCCGCTGCTCGAACGCCGGATAGCGAGTGCAACAGCAAAAAATGGGGCAATGGCTTTGCCGCCTTTCCACCGTCACATGGTTACGAGCTTGAGCGTGATCTGGCAACTACACGAAAAGGATATGACATGAACCCTGATGAGCTTTATGTTTCCGTCGACGTCGAGACTTCTGGACCTATACCAGGCGAATACAGTCTGCTTTCCATTGGAGCTTGCCTTGTAGATCAACCTGCCACGTCCATCTATCTTGAACTACGACCTGACAGTCCAAAACACGACCCAGAAGCACTGGCAGTATCGGGGCTGAGTCTGGAGAAGCTGGAGCGCGAAGGACTCACTCCGCAACAGGCGATGCTGACATTTGGTGAATGGCTGAAATCATCCTGCCAAACGGGGCAGAAGGTCATTTTCGTAGGACTCAATGCACCGTTTGACTGGTCATTCGTCAACTACTACTTCCACAAATACTTGGAAACCAACCCCTTTGGTTTTACCGCTATCGACATGAAGGCCTACTTTATGGGAGCTGTAGGTTGCAGCTGGCAGGAAACAAAATCATCCAAGATGACCGCTGCGCTGAAGCCACTCAGCGAACCGAACCATAACGCATTGGATGATGCTCGCTTTCAGGCAGAGCTCTTCGCGCTAATGCTGGCGGGTAAAGGTAACCGCTGACGTGCCTCCCATGGCACCGACTTGAAGCTTATCTAAGCCAGGTTGCCTCAACATATCTGCCGCCCCTGAACGACCAAGCCTTGATGCCTTCTGGTTTTTCGGACTTGCCAACGATAACGGCTATTGGGTGCGGCAGATCCTGCGTGTAACGCGCAGCAAATCTGGAGAAACTTCCTATGTCTGCCGGAGAAATCACCGGAACAGATTGGGGATGCGTATGCCAATAGCCCACCAGACGTAACCCTTGTTCGTTGGCAGCTTGGATCTCCTGACGGCACCGCTCCGCATCCAACTCTAGCCAAGACCAGCCTGACCGATCGGCGCGATGAGGCAACGTGGCCAAGGCCAGCAGCAACCCTTTCGGATTAACCGGGTTGACGAATAACTGTCCCCCTCGCTCCACGCCAAAAAGGCCCTGCCGATGACTATCCAAGATGTCCGCGACAGCTTGCGACACCAATAACTCGGAATCCACCTCCGCCCATCTCCAGCGCCAAGCGATATCCGTCATACCATTTCATCCTTAGGTTCCGGCCATCCGCGCTCGAGTAGGAGTTGCTGCGCCCCCTCTGGCAGTTTGGGCCCATGGTATTGGCCTCCTAGGCTCGGCACATCTTCAGGCCTGTAGATACTGCTGACCCAAGATGCAGTGGCAATGTTGCCGGTCAATGCGCGTAAAGCCGTGTGCGACACCATAGAGGCAATATTGGTCATCCCCAGTGATCCGCCTGGAATAAAGCTCTCCCCACACGCCGGCAGTGGAACCACACCTCCTCCCGGCCACTCTGTAAACTTATGAAGAAAATCGCCGATGTCCGTGAATAAATGACGGCCATCAAAGGTACCGGCTGGTGCGAATAGCGCGTGGCCTACCTGGGTATACGGTTCGCTCCAGGCTTGTAAAAGTCCCCAAGAAACGCCGCTGGATTTGGCTCGCCATACAGTGACCTCCGACTGCCAGTCTGCTGTCGTAATCACCACAAGATCTGCGTTATCGAACACTTCTGGTTTGCTGCTCATAACTACTTCGGCGAAAGTCGAATAAGCGGTGCATTCTGTAGTCGGAAGATCTAACAGAATCTTGTCCCTCAACGCTGAGGCTTTCAGCCTCCCTAGGCTATCCGCTCCCAGAACGTGTCTACCCAGATTGGCTGACACCAGAGTGTCAGGATCGATGAGGGTAAGGTGGCCGACACCGGAGCGTGCCAATTGTATTGCCACCGCACTGCCTAACGAGCCAACGCCAACACAAACGACCCGAGCATTTTCAAGGTGCTTTGCAGTGCCGCTTATATCGCGGGACAGAATGGACGCACGATCAAGCACGTCTAGGGCAGTTGCGCGGACAAGTGCCGGTGGATGTGCATTTGCGATGGCTGGCCGGCGGCGCGCTGTGCGCAAGCCAAACTTTGCCCCCCGCTCTTGCTGTACGCCAAGCGAGCGCACATTGAGGCAATAAGTTGGAGCATCCCTCCCCCCAGGAAGCTCCAGGACAATCCATCGACTCGCCAACGTTCCATGCAGCTCAAACCATGCCAGCAATTGCTCGGCATCGTCTGGTTGAAGGTGTGGCGTGAGCCACAGCAATAAATCTTCTGGATCCGGGGTGCGGATATCCGGATAAGTCTCAAGCTTGACGTAAAAACCAGGAGTTTCGGCCGCGCGAATGACAGCGGAGCGCCCGACAACCCGTCGGTAATGCCCTTTGAGTGCAGCTATGTTCGATGCTAGCCAAACCGTTTCCTGACCGGATGGCAGAGCCCGGCGCGGATCGCTGAGAGCAAACAACTGCGAGGCAGCCTGAGGTCGATCCAAAAGTAAAAGGTTCTGGTACGACTGTCCGTGCTGAAAAGACCAGTAGGTAGTGATCTCATTCTGAAATTCGATATCGCGCGTTGCCTGACTTGATCCCATCTTGGACAACGAAACGATGTGGGCCAAGCGAGCAAGGCTGTCCTCTACCACGACCTCCGGAGAGCCCATAATGGGGCGTTCCTGAAAGCCATGAAGGCAAAGCCCCGACTTAGTGGCATGCGGCCAAACCAGCCATGGAGAAGGTTCGACGTTCAGCCGCAAGAGCCCACGGGGAAAGTTGGAGGGGAAACCAATACGCAGTCGCCGCTCCTGCCCCGTGTAATCGATGGGCAAGGGGAAGTGAAAGCACGCCGCTTCGTCAGCCCGCATGGGTGCGGGCTGGAGCAATGCATCGGCTGCATCCTGACCTAGGGTATTTCGCAGTGCTGCGATTCCGCGCTGCAATGGCGTCTTAAGAGGATCAGCCAAGGCGTCCAACTGGCTTTACGCTCGACTGAGAGGTTCCGCCACCGCTGGCCCCTCCGAAGAGCGAACCCATCGAAGCAGAGTTTCGAGTAGTGCCATCCGGTCGACCGGGCATCGTCCAATTCGCAGGGATCTCATTGTTCACTGCCGTAATGAATGCCGGTGCAATACCGAAATTCTTTTTCACTGCCTCGGCAAAGGAATCGTTGGATTCAAAACTTTCCAAACCCAATGACACAGATGCACTGGCGTCCGCATGCCACTTGGTAAATGCTTGGCGATAGCCTTGCCCCTCGCCCGGTCGATTCCACTTCTCTGCAAAGTTTTCGCCGTTATCGGCAGGGTTGCAGACAAAGCAATCGCTACCTCTTTGCGCGATGTGCTGCGGCATTCTGCGAACGATTTCCAGAATTGCATCGAGCGGTGCCAGAGGCTTCGACTGGGACTCCTTCACGACATCCAGGTACGCGTGAGTGGCCAGAGTGGTGATAACTGCAGATATGGGCCGAGTATCAGCGCTCCTTGTTTTGATGGCCCATTCATCGCGATGCCGCTTAAGCAGCTTTATGGTCGCACGCAGGGGATCTTGATCGATGTAGTCCTGATAATGCGGCAAAGGATCTTGTGTCGCGGCATCAAGCATTCGCTGGCTTTTGGCAATCACCAAGCTTTCCAAGGAGATTTCCTGGGCGGAAGCGACCTGCAACCAATTCGAGTAAGGAATAGGGCTGCTTGCTTTCCACCCTGTGACCCGATCCGGAACCTCCAGCTTTCCCTCGCCGTTTGCTTCGCCATTTCCGTTGATCGCGCGGGCAGGTGTGACATCGATGTGAAAACCTGGATTTTCATCGGCATAAACGATCCGAATACCACGACGTAGTTGCTTAACTTCTTCCTGAACGCGGGAGCCTTCTCTAAAACGCTGTTCAATCGCCTCTAGAACTTCCTTCGCACCAGCGCCTTGAGCGTGAGGGAGCCAGATAATCGCGTCCGCATCAATGGTGTCCAGATCCGCAGGCGCGCCGGGAATTGGCTTGATGGTGGTTTTCAGCCGCATTGAGCCCTGAACGAAGATATGGGCCTCAGCGAGCAACGGATTGCCAGAAGCCGAGAGGATTTTTTCCAGTTGGGAGTAGCGGTCGTTGATTTTTTCGTACTGCGCTTCCGACAGCGAGATTTCCCGCGCGGCGCGAAGCAGAAAATATTCCCAACTGCTGCGCTTGGTCTGTTCGTTGCTCAAAAGCATTTACATAGCCTCCTGGGCCACCGAGCCCAATTGCAGTGTTTGCGTAAACCGATCTTGGTTTTCCTTGTCCCGATCGAAGATCAGGTACGTATGTTGATGCTGCGTTGTGAGCAACGCGCCAAACTCGATGGCCAGTGCCGCAGGAATGGCGGCGAAGACGTGGATAGGATCAGGAGTCAGAGCCTCAAGCTGGCTCAGTCGTATTTGGAGTGCGTCGCGAAAGGCATGAATCACCCGACGGTTCTGTACCATCGCGTAGCTTGGTTCAGGAATCGACAGCTCTGCAATACGTGCACCGGGTAGAGCGTCGGTCACGTCGCGAACTGGAACTTGCGCAGAAATGGAGAGCACCAACGACAGTGGACCATCGCCGTTGGGTGGAGGCGTAAACAGAAAACTGGGCGGCTCAGCAGACTGATCGGGCCAGCGCAAAAGATGCTCGCGGTGAAAAGAGAAGATTAAGCGTTTGGAACGATCGCCGATGCTCTGGCCCAACATCATCAAAGCTGGGATATCGGCCAAGCCTACTACTGCTAGCGCGGGCGAGTCGCCATAGGTGCCGCCGCGACGCTTGAGTTGCTGCTCCAGCTCATACTGGATGCTGTCTTTGACGTTCTGCCAATAGGCAGTGTCCCTGCCGCGCGGTCCGGGCGCAGGGAAGGCAATTTTGATGCCTTGATCGAAGGCGGTTAATCCCTCCGCAGACATCGCAGTCAACAGATCGCGAACGGGAATATCGTTGATCGTCTGGAAATGCTGACTCTGGACAATGAGAGGAATCGCTCTGCCACCATCTGGGGTCGTTGCGGCGATTCGGATGCGCTCTAGGTATGCTTGGTGTAAACCACTCAAATCATTTTCAGGATAACCGTCTGCGTCACGATCAATTTTGTCATGACAGCCTGGGCACAGGAGCATCAGGTTAGCAGTATCGTTCGTGTGCGCCTCAGCATCATGATCCGCGCGTCCCCGAGGCCCCTTGGGACTGGCGGGTAGGATATGCGCCACTTCGCCCCATTTCATTGGCTTGCCGGCACGATAGTCGAACGTTAGATCTGTGCCGCACAGTTCGCAATGACCAGCGGTCTGTGTCCATACGATCCGCTTCGTCTCATCATTCGTGTTAAAGCGCCCACTCGCGGGCTTAGCGTCTTCTGGTTTTGCCATTTCGACCTACCCCCGAGAAACATCCATGATTGAAAACGATGATGGCAAGATAAGATCATATTAAGGTCATTTGCCTCAAATTCAAGAGAGATCTGAGTGGTGACCAATGCTGAGCCAGCTTCGAGCAGGACGCTTGTTTTGACTCATCGAAACGGAGTGATGGCAGCTTTCGCTTTCTGGAAAATGCTGATGGGTAATGGCGCTGACCAAAGCGTATGTATCGAAATTAGCGAGTTTATGCTGAAGACATAAACTCGCTAATTTCGATACATATCTCCCTCAAAACCATACGACGTCAATCTCCGCGCGCCCCCACAAGATTCAGCTAAAGAAACCACTGCGCCATAATCGGTTCTTAAATCTGTTGCTCCAGCCCTGAGGACGTTCCTCGCTGATGGAGCGCAGAAGCCTTCAGAAGCTAATCGCAATCGGTGGTCCCTCCCAACTTCTCGATACGCCGGCAGACTTGAGCAAGGCCCCTGCATCCACGCCAGTTCTCGCCAAGCTTTCCAGATCCCACTCGAAGAAGCTGGAAAAAACCAAGAAAACTTTGCTTGCTACCGCCGAGGTCAATCGTACAGTCGAATAATTCACCGGCAGCTTCATTCTTATGATTTCAGAGATGGTCCACACCAATGTCCTCAATCGGAAATACCACACTGACTCTTGGTGACGCTTGATCTGGTGATAAGTAAGGGGAAACCTCTGCTTACGCAGTTCTAGGCCGTGAGGTAACGAGTTTGGGAGCAGCGTCTGCAAATTTCGAATGTTCACCCTTTTAGGATATTTCGCAACGCTATACAACTCATCCACGCCCGCTTCAATAATGGCTGCATAAGCAGCGTCTCTTGAGTCGATAGTCTTCTCAACCTTAACGGCAACCTTCTTAGGCATGCGAAGTCTTTCAATCAGCCATGCATTATCATTTTCCATTAGCCAATGAGTTGGTTTATAGGCTTTTTTCCAAAGGTACTCCACATCAGCCTCGGAGCGTAGCGCCAAAAGCATCTCGATTTTTTGACGGTACTTAATCATTTTACCGGAATGCGCATCTTCATTTTTTGAAGGTCTTGGCGAACTCGAAGCACTTAGCAGGATAGACTCCTTCTTTAACGCTCCCTCGAAATCATCAGCACTGGAAAATAAATGAAGCGCGATAATCAAATGTCGCGCTAGCGGCATATTAAGCTGACCCTTGTCTGACTTCAGCCTAATCCATTGCGCATGTTTTCCGTTATTATAGGCCGGATCAATTTGCGATAAATACTCATCGCCATAAGCACTTTGAATACTATCAAAAAGTTTCGCAATGCCCGCATTGTTTCCAAATACAAATCCACGTTTCTTACATTGCCGCACATAACAAGAACTCAATACCGCGCTCCCTATGGGCGGGATCTTTCGTTGCAAGATATTGTGCGCGAACAGCGCGACCTTCTTTTCCAGATCCGAGCCCTTATTCGTCGTCTTAGCGTTGAGCGGATTCCACCCGCATGCGCATGGCTCAGTCAGATTTGGAAGCAGCTTCAATTTTCGATAGAAAGGATGGGAGCACTTGGGGCAAGCATGGATCAGCGAGTCCCCGTGGCGCCAGCAGACTGCAACACCGGGTATATGGTGTGATCGATGCCAGTAGGCAGAACCGCAATCGATCAAATCCTCCTGAACGCAGGTAAGGCAAAGCTTAGCTTTTCCATGGATGGAATCTTCGCGACGAGGAATTCGTACCACCCCCTCAAAAGCGTGCGATCCAGAATGGTCCTCCGGTCCTTGCCTCACACCTAGAAAAGGCCTGTACGCAGGAAACGTGGTGTTGTTACTGATCAGTTCTGCGAGATTGCTCTCCAGTTGCCCTGGTAGCCTGTCGGCAAGCCTCTCAATCTGCTGAGGAACGATGCCACCGATGCTAAATGGCTTCGATGCGAATAAATCACGGTAGGTTTCCGCCGCTGTTCTATTGCCTGAGAGGTAGTGATAGCGGGTGACGCGAGAGTGAAGCATTTCATCCGGCATCGACACAGGGAAAAATAGTAGATCAGACATCATTTACCGATTAACAAAGTAGGGTTCGAAGGGAACGTGGATCAAAGATCTAGTATATAGGTAACACATTAAATTCTGTACCGGGGTTAGGATTTTTGAAAACGACTACGCCATAGTGCACCACTCTACTCTGAATTGTAATGAATTACCTAACCGCAATCATAGCAGTATTCACTGAATCCAAAACACGTATCAATAGCCAGCACCCGCAGTTCAGTGCATGAGGAATACACAATTAAGATTATTTTGATCGCTAGATGAAACATACTTCTCATATCGCGATCCGCGTAGCTTACTCCCAGCTATTTTTGAGAAGTAATAGGATTTTTGTGGAATGCCCTGTGGCACAATGAGTTGAATGCGGGGGTGTCGAGTGGTGATTTATTACCGGCTGGTTACACCGTAAGCCGAATGCTCGCGAGCCTATAGAGCGAAGAACGTGTTACGGGCTTGCCCTCCGAGAGCAATTTGCACCTAGCCCACCGTAAACGTCGGTTATGAAAGTTTTCAACTGATTCACATACCATGTCGAGGGCTGCTGCACAGAGAGGAAGCTTGCAGAGTTGCTTTTCGAAACGAGACAAAACATGAAGTTCTCGCCCAATTTTGGTACGTGAAACGCGGACCGGCTTACCTTTAAAAGTATAGAGAACATCAGCACACTGCCGGACTTCCCCGGCGAGTCTCTCATCGAGAGCGGTAAACATCTCCGAACTATTTATTCGGGGCGCACGATGGGGACTTGGGTTTGCAGTTGATTTCGACAGCCACTGCTTATCATGTCGATATAACCAAGCGTACCCTCTGCATGCATGCGCTTTATGCAAGCGGTAATCAGCCTCGAAGATCCTGCGTCTTGCGCTTAGCTCAATTTGAAATCGAGCCTTCCTCCAAGCATCTTGACCGCCAGGTACGTTGCGGATGCGACGATAGACATACGCCAATGAAACGCCTAGAACGGCTGCAATCTTTTTGGCATCAGTTCCCTCAAGGGCATAATTCCATATAGCTGCCGACGAACAGTCCAGTCCTTCATTCGACACCACCGGTGGATCGTCCTCGGGTAGCCGAAGGTGCGCTTGCGGACCAGACGCCATCTCCCGCTCTAGCGGGCGTTGGTCATGCAGCAAGCTCGCCATGTCTACGTCCAGTGCACCGGCCAATAAAATGTATTTGAGCGGATGATGAGAGGTGATTGGCTTACGAAGCAGCTTCGTAACCCATGTGGCGGGTATATCCCCACGAACCTCCCCGAGTACAGAAAATTCCCAATCTCGAGGGAGAGCTGCAAAAAAATTGACCATGTGCTGTGCCAGCATTTGCAGATACAACCGGTGGTTTCCAGAAGCAAGATTAAGCTGCGTTGCCCTTTGCATAAGCGTGTAGCGCAGCGCATCCGCCGACAAAGCACTGACTTCAGATTCAATCACCTGAAGCGAGCGCAACGCTATACCGTGGAGCGGCGGCATGCACACCGACGGGATATCAAGAAGGATCGTGTGTGCTTGCACATGCTCGTCACTCGGCAGGTTGAGTTGTCGAGAGTTGCGGCTCAACCAGCGATGATCAAGGATTCTGAGAGGTGTGCCGTGATGCGGACAGACCAGCACTCCCGGAAGCATGTGAACTCGATGCCAGTAAGCAACGCCCTGTTGTAGCTCATCTTGGGCAATACACTCTGCGCATAACCTCACTCTTGAGGCGAATCCAATACGGCTCGCGTTGACACCCATCTTCAACATCAGGCCTTTCCCATCAGCGGTCATCAACGCACGAGCGTGTTCTACCTGGCGCATACTCAAAAACGGCGCGTAGTAGGGTAATAACGTATGGCGCATAATAATCTCGGCTACCGATAGCTCGGAACCGCTGGGTAGCGCGTCGACAAAATCCCTTAGATGACTTGGGAAGGCGACATTCTGCGAAAATGCCGCCGCCGATTTCAGTCCGGCGAATGCTGCCCGGCAGCTACGAACACCGCAAAGACGGGCATAGCGAGAAACCAGACTGTGCAAAGTTTCGTCTGGAAATGCTGTAGGGAAGAAATGGAGTTCAAGGTGCACTTCACCACCCCCGACTCACTTTTCTTGATACATCGGTGAGAACTCAAATAGATCCTCGTTGAGCCAGCCCGCAGCTCGCAGTGCATCGAGGGGAGCTTCGTGTTCACTTAACGACTTAGCCTCTGAATTCTCTACTGCAACAGCAACCGGCGATTGGTGCTCTCTCGCGGGAGACGTATTTGCCGGCTTTTCACGGGAAACAACGCTTCGAAGTAAGGAAAGGCGGTCCGCTCGTTCCAAGCCGTCGAAGACCATCATTTCGTTCAGTTGCTCCTCAATCGGCAGCAAATCGTCGAACTGCCGCATCCGCTTCGGATCTCGGCTACGCAGAGCCGAAAGAGCCGGCTTCAGAATCTGCATTTTAGAGTTGCTGACCTTCACCATAATCTCGGCAGTCAAACACTCCGAGCCACTCTGAACCGCATACCGCTGACTCAATACCAGCAGCTTGACCAGAAAATCTGTGACGCCTTGGGTGTGTTCGTACAGTGTGTCTAAAATTTCGTCGGTCAGTTCAGCGGTCTGCTTGCACCACTGATAGCTCCAGAGGTTTTCGACCAACAACCGCCACTCCTCATCATCTTTCTCAAAGCGTTTGAATTCGAGCGTACCGGCACCACAGACTCGGCGGGCAGTTCGCATGACTTCTGAGAACAAGCTAATCATCGAGTTCGTGCCACTGAAAACGACCGGAATACCGATGTTGTTCACCAAGTGCAGAAAAAAATTCAGCATGCTCTCCTTACCACCAGTTTTCGCCAGGTGGAGGTTTTGCAACTCGTCGATCAACAAGGCGCCGATGAAGAATGTACTGGCCACCTGTTCCATCTGTTGCAGCGCATCATTGATATTTCGGTGCCTGTAGCGCTTGTGGTAGTCCTTGTCTCCTAGAGCATCCCCAACCGCATAAAAAAACTGCTGGCAAAATCCAGCCAGTGATCCATCCCGAGGGCAGTCAAGCTTTAGCCAAGTAATTTGGGTATGAACAAACTGCCTTCCCTCATAGCGCTCATGACGAATTGTCTGTGGATAGAGGCTCAAAATAGCGTGGAGTGCCGTCGACTTCCCAATGCCGCTCAGGCCGACGACGGTAAACGTCTCTGCAGTGGACTTGAACGCATCGTGGTAACGCTGAGCCCCAGATAAAGAATGCAAATGCCGGACGGTAGCGGGCGACATCGGATTACGCCCTACGTACCCTCGACGGATGAGCAGCGAGAACAGAGCCTCCAGTTCCAAGTGCAACAGAAACGGCTGCACCACGGTTCTCAAACGGTCGATACAGTGAATTCGAGTGGCCCCTTCCAGGGTCAGCTCTTTAGGATCCACCGGCTGAGGAAAATTCGAGATCAGCTCTATAGCCGCCGCCTCCGAGAGTATCGGAGGCAAAGCTTCAATTAGCGGATTTCCGGCATACTCACGAATATCCTGTTTGACGTAATTGGCAAACGTCTGCGCACCTTTCATTGTGCCTGTCCTGGCCGAATTCTTTTGAGCAAATCGATAACCTGCGCGGTGCGCTCGCCTGCATATGAGTCATGCGCTTTCGGTGTCGATTCAGTTTGTCGTGAAGCTGGCTCCGCCCTGACACCGTCAGGGACGACCGCATTGTCACGCTCGAGGAGACGTTCTTCGGCGCGGTTTTCACGGATGTTTCCTGTGGCCTCGGCCTTGGTGGGCGGAGCAGGTTCCAGCTTTCTTTCCGCAAGAGCATTGGTGACGATCTGGTGGACTTGATCGCTAAGCTGCACGCGGCTTTCCAGCTCAGCTCGTCGGCTAGCTGGTGGTTTCTGGCGATAGGCTTCGAGCAGGTCAAAAATCTCGTCCGAACGATAATTCGCGTAACCGACATCCGATCGTCGAAGATCACAGCGGATAAACTGCTTGGCATCACCCTGGATCCAGATGTGCGCCGCAGAGTTCGGATCGAACCAACACTCTATTGACCAAACTCCCCCTTTGCGAGCCTTGGCAAACCAATCTTTCTCTACGGCCATATCACACACGTAGTGCATGCCGCGGAACATCACTCCGCCCTTTTGAACGGTTGCTCGCTCTCGGGGCAATAGGTGGAGGTAAACCAACTCGTCAGGGCGTTTATTGGATTCGATCAGGTCGTTCTCGCAAGCCCAACTCCATATACCGCTGGGCGTAGGCTCAACGCCGTCATTCATCATCGCCTGAGTCAATCGATCAGGCTGTCGATGATGCCGGTTATAGTGGAGCACGCAGTTGATGAGTATCTGAGTGAACTCTTTGAGGTTGAGCGTGGCATCTAGTCGATAGTCTCGCTCGCCTCGCTCTTTATCGCGCGCGGCTACCCCACCAGGTAGCCATCTGATGCCCGTCAGATCATTCAAAATGCCAAACCGACTCTCTACCATTGGCTTCCAATCTGGCCGATAAGGCGGGGCGGTACCCATCTCAATTCCCAAGCCAGACGAAAGCCCCTCTGCTGCCAGTGACAGCATTTCCCCCCTGTCGGCGTAAATCTGGTGGGGCAAGTGGTGACAATCCCAGTCATCTGAGTTGATTTCAACGCCGTTCTGAGCGCAAAACTCGACTTTGGAAGTAAACGCGTTGAATAGCGCTTGTCTCGCCCCGTTCCAACTAGGGCCTTCCAATCCGACATATAGACCAACAATCATTCCCGAAAAACTATCTACGACGATGTAAACTACGGGCCGGCCTATGAGCATCCGCCTAGAGTAACTGTTGACCAAATAAATGTCGGCAATAGTTGCGTCGATTTCAAACTGGTGACATGGTCCGCGCAACCAATCGCGAACAGTACCTGAAAGCGGACGACTGTCTTTTAGCCACCTCCTCAGCCCTTTACGGCCACGCTCAGTTTCGATTTCGTCGAAAAATATCTGGCCCCAATACCTAAACTGCCTCAAGCTGGGGATCTCTAAACTTGGAAGCAAACGAAGCTCTTCTTCGCTGTTTTTAGAGATGTCTCGAACCGAGTAGAATCTCCTCAACATTTCGTCATATGCGCTCGAAATAGAAGATTTTTTATCTTTCACATAAAGGGCATACCCAACCCGAATGCATCGTTTGTCAACCGCGCTGAGCATCTTGGAAGGCGGTGTAAGAACGCCTTGGAATTTAGGCTTTCGCCCAGGAGGCTTACTCGGATCATATTTCCTATCAGCAACACCTACCGCCGAGTAATTATTAAGCAATGAATTTCTAACTTGACCATAAATCCAATAACGGTACAGAAGTCTATAAATTTTCTTCCGCTGAACTCCCAACTCCGAGGCTCTTGTGCTGACCAACCGACCTAATTCCCCCCGCGCGAATATTCGCCCTGGGTAGTCAGGATCTAGGAGAGGGGCGATGATGGCCCATTTTTTGTCTCGGCCTTGCTTGGCTGTCTCGTCCAACTGATCCTCAAGCACAAGCATGAACTCGGGCGTGGCGACGGTTACTGGTTTCGTATGACCAGATGCTAACGAACGATGCAACTCTTCAAGACCAACAGCGTACGGCTGCCTGGGAGGATCAGCTAGATCTATAACAACAGCCAGGTCATGCGTTTCATCAAGGTGAATAAGCCTAACTATCGAGGCAATGACCGACAAATCGGTAACAGGCTCAAAAACGTCATTAACGAAAAAACTCATGACATTTTCTCCTTCAACGAAACTTGGACAGGGTTCTGGAAAACCTCGAAGTGAGGAACTGAACCAGTAAGGTTGAGAGGAGCGCCAGCCAAGTCGATTTTCAGTACCTTGTTCCACACCAGATAGAAGAATATTGCTTGAGCGTCGACATAGGAAATGGATAAAAGAGACGCAATTTTCCTCAAACAAGTAGCCAAGGTCCACGAATATTCCCGGCTGTTTTCCAGGCAGTCAATAAAATTCGAATGAAGCGGTACTTTCATTAAATCACGAGGGAGATTCGAGTACCTTCTGATTAGTCCGAGGTTTTTTATCAAATCTCGTGTGAAAAACTCATCTGTCACGATTTTCCAATCAACACCTTGGCTCTGCCAAATGCGCTTTTCAATCTCAAGTTTTTCGAGTGTCCGTTTACTTCCTTTACCAACTAGATCAGAACGATACTTTACCGTCCTAGCTACCGACCTGAAATTTCCGTTCAGGTGTTTAACAGTTAGCAGAAAGTCTGTCGTCATCACATACGGCAGTGTTGTTCTAGGGTACCTGGGATAGCGTACATCTATTGACGTTGCTATCGCTTGCGCATGCTCTGTGGGGAGTAATGGGTATTGCTCACGAATATCCACGACGTCTTCAGAAAATTCACACACAAGGAAGTAAGACCGCTCGAGATCTGACAGCAAGTGATGGATCCTGTCGATCTTGACACCTTGGATCTTATGCGAACGACCAATCGAAGGAACGTCCTGCACCCGCAGCCAAGGCACGTAGCTTGCCCCGGCGCCTGCGCCAAATCCATTTGCAATGTGCCGTTCAATGTCCTGCTGTGATGCAAACTTACGACCTCGCAACCCACGCCTCCTCAGTTGATGCGGACCGCTTCACTTCTCGCCGAGAAAGAGTCGTAGAAGAATATGGCCACCGTAGCGACCATATTCAGAGCATTTCTAGACTACACCCGCTGAAAACTGAAGCGATGAATCCAGACCAAAGGGAAAGCCTGGGAAGAAAAAACCCCCGTAGATACGGGGGTTTAAGCCTTGTGTCAATCTATGTTTCCGCGTGTCAAACTTTATTGTTTAGTGTCAATCTATATTGTTCAAAACCAGTTTCCATCAGCTGTGGATAACTTATTCCACCGTCACCGACTTCGCCAGGTTACGCGGCTGGTCAACGTCAGTACCCTTCAATACGGCAACGTAATACGAGAGCAATTGCAGTGGAATGGTGTAGAGGATCGGCGACAGGATGTCGTGAATGTGTGGCATTTGCACAACATGAGTGCCTTCGCCATTGGTCATGCCGGCCTGCTCGTCTGCGAAGACAATCAGCTCGCCACCCCGGGCGCGGACTTCCTGGAGGTTGGATTTCAACTTCTCCAGCAGTTCGTTGTTCGGTGCCACGGTGACCACCGGCATGTCGTTATCCACAAGCGCCAACGGACCGTGTTTCAGTTCGCCGGCCGGATAGGCTTCAGCGTGAATGTAGGAGATTTCCTTGAGCTTGAGCGCCCCTTCCATCGCCACCGGGAATTGCGCGCCACGGCCGAGGAACAGGGTGTGGTTTTTCTCAGCGAACAGCTCGGCGATTTTTTCGACGGTGCCGTCCATGGCCAGGGCTTCGCCGAGGCGGGTTGGCAGGCGACGCAGCTCTTCAACCAATGTGGCTTCGACGCCTTTGCCCAACGTGCCGTGCACCTGGCCCAGGGACAAAGTCAGCAACAGCAGACCGACCAGTTGAGTGGTAAAGGCTTTGGTCGAGGCCACGCCGATTTCGCGACCGGCCTGGGTCAGCAGCGTCAGATCGGATTCACGCACCAATGAGCTGATGCCGACGTTGCAAATCGCCAGGCTGGCGAGGTACCCCAACTCTTTGGCGTTACGCAGAGCGGCCAGGGTGTCAGCGGTTTCACCGGACTGGGAGATGGTCACGAATAGGGTGTCCGCCTGCACCACTACCTTGCGGTAGCGGAATTCGCTGGCGACTTCGACCTGGCACGGGATGCCGGCCAGTTCTTCGAGCCAGTAACGGGCAACCATGCCGGCGTGGTAACTGGTGCCGCACGCGACGATCTGCACGTTACGCACTTTGGCGAACAGCTCGGCAGCCTGTGGACCGAACGCTTGCACCAGCACGCCGTTGGGACTCAGGCGACCTTCCAGGGTGCGCTGCACCACAGCCGGTTGCTCGTGAATTTCCTTGAGCATGAAGTGGCGGAATTCGCCCTTGTCGGCGGCTTCGGCGCCATCGCGGTACTGCACGGATTCGCGTTTGACTACTTGGCCGCTCACGTCCCAGATCTGCACGCTGTCGAGGCGAATTTCAGCGATGTCGCCTTCTTCCAGGTACATGAAGCGGTCAGTGACCTGGCGCAGGGCCAGCTGATCGGAAGCCAGGAAGTTTTCACCCATGCCCAGACCGATAACCAGCGGGCTGCCGCTGCGGGCCGCCACCAGACGATCCGGTTGTTGAGCGCTGATGACTGCCAGACCGTAAGCACCGTGCAGCTCTTTGACAGTAGCCTTCAGGGCCACAGTCAGATCAGGCAGATCCTTGAGCTTGTGGTTCAACAGGTGAGCAATGACTTCGGTGTCGGTGTCCGAGGTGAATACGTAACCCAAGGCTTTCAGTTGCTCGCGCAGGGCTTCGTGGTTTTCGATGATGCCGTTGTGCACCACCGCCAGATCACCAGAGAAATGCGGGTGAGCGTTACGCTCGCACGGCGCACCGTGAGTGGCCCAGCGGGTGTGGGCGATACCCAGGCGGCCGACCAGCGGTTCTTCGGCCAGCGCCAGTTCCAATTCACTGACCTTGCCCGGACGACGCAGGCGCTCAAGCTTTTCGTCATTGGTGTAGACCGCTACACCGGCACTGTCATAGCCACGGTATTCCAGGCGTTTCAGGCCTTCGAGCAGGATGGCGGTGATATTACGTTCTGCGACTGCGCCGACAATTCCACACATGCTATTTCTCCTGATTGACAGCCGCGAGGATCAAATTGATTCCGCGGGCCTGAATCTGATCCCGTGCCTCAAGTGGCAGGCGATCATCGGTAATAAGGGTATGGACGCTGCTCCAGGGCAGCTCCAGGTTGGGAATCTTGCGGCCGATCTTGTCGGCCTCCACCATGACAACCACTTCCCGGGCGACTTCAGCCATGACCCGACTCAGCCCCAGCAGTTCGTTGAAGGTGGTGGTACCGCGAACCAGATCGATGCCATCGGCACCGATGAACAACTGGTCGAAATCGTAAGAGCGCAGGACCTGCTCCGCCACCTGCCCCTGAAAAGACTCGGAATGCGGGTCCCAGGTGCCGCCGGTCATCAACAGTACCGGCTCATGCTCAAGTTCGCTCAAGGCATTGGCGACATGCAGCGAGTTGGTCATCACGACCAGACCCGGTTGCTGGCCGAGTTCCGGAATCATCGCCGCCGTGGTGCTGCCGCTGTCGATGATGATCCGCGCATGCTCACGAATCCGCGCAACGGCAGCGCGGGCAATGGCCTGCTTGTATTTGGACACCGGCTGAGCAAGGTCAGCCACCAGCTCTTGAGGCAGGGTAATCGCTCCGCCATAACGGCGCAGCAGCAAACCATTGGTCTCAAGCGCCGCGAGATCCTTGCGGATCGTAACTTCCGAGGTTTCGAAGCGCTTGGCCAGCTCATCCACACTGACTTCGCCCTGCTCATTGAGCAAGGCGAGGATGTTGTGACGGCGTTGAGGTGTATTGCGCTTCGACATGGCTTGGTAAGTTTCGATTCGAAAGATAACGGAAGCAATCAAAACCTATTGTCGAAACTTCGTCAAGTGTGAGGCGATAAAAAGGCCTGTGGATAACCCATAAAAAGATCGCAGCCTGTGGCAGCTTCTACATTGAGTTCGTGTTCACTCTGTAGGAACTGCCGCAGGCTGCGATCTTTTGATCTTCAAGAACTGTGGATAACTTAGCTCTTCTTGATTTTCTCAGGCCGCTTCCAGCCATCGATATTCTTCTGCCGCGCACGGCCCACAGCCAACTGAGCGTTATTCACATTCTGCGTAATGGTCGAACCCGCCGCCGTGGTTGCCCCCGAAGAGATATCCACAGGCGCAACCAACGAGTTGTTGGAACCGATGAACACATCTTCGCCCAGCACGGTTTTCCACTTATTCGCGCCATCGTAGTTGCAGGTAATGGTGCCCGCGCCGATGTTGGTACGCGCGCCGATCTCGGCATCACCCAGATAAGTCAGATGACCGGCCTTGGCGCCTTCGCCCAAGTGAGCGTTTTTCAACTCGACAAAG
Organism: Pseudomonas sp. BT76 TE3572; assembly: GCF_050435365.1. Lineage (NCBI taxonomy): Bacteria > Pseudomonadati > Pseudomonadota > Gammaproteobacteria > Pseudomonadales > Pseudomonadaceae > Pseudomonas > Pseudomonas sp. BT76 TE3572. The sequence goes on along the minus strand of NZ_JBNDKE010000001.1, from coordinate 4,495,770 downwards.
TTACCCACATGAGCGCGTGCTTCCAGCACGGTGCCTGGACGCAAACGAGCGAACGGGCCGGCATCGCTGCCCTCGCCGAGAATCGCGCCTTCGATGTGGCTGTTGGCCTTGATCACCACACCTTTGCGCAGGGTGCTGTCCTTGATCACGCAGTTCGGGCCGATCACCACGTCGTCCTCGATAACGACCTTGCCTTCGAGGATCACGTTGATGTCGATCAGCACGTCGCGGCCGACGGTGATTTCGCCGCGCACATCAAATCGAGCCGGGTCACGCAGGGTCACGCCCTGAGCCATCAAACGACGACCGGCGCGCAGTTGATAGTGACGCTCAAGCTCGGAAAGCTGCTTGCGGTCGTTAGCGCCCTGCACTTCCATGGCGTCATGCGGTTGCTCGGTGGCAACCACGAGACCATCGCTGACTGCCATCGCGATCACGTCGGTCAGGTAGTACTCGCCCTGGGCGTTGTTGTTCGATAGACGGCTCATCCAGCCAGCCAATTGCGCGAACGGCAGCGCCAGAATGCCGGTGTTGCCTTCAGTGATCGCGCGTTCGGCTTCGTTAGCGTCTTTCTGCTCGACGATGGCTGTCACTTCGCCGTCAGCGTTGCGGACGATGCGGCCATAGCCGGTCGGGTCGTCCAGTTCGACTGTCAACAAACCCAGTTGCTGCGGCGCTACTTGCTTGAGCAAACGCTGCAGGGTCTCGACTTCGATCAATGGCACGTCACCATAAAGAATCAGAACGGTGTCGGACTCAATGAAAGGCACCGCTTGAGCAACCGCATGGCCAGTCCCAAGCTGTTTGTCCTGCAGGACGAAATTCAGATCATCAGCCGCCAGACGCTCGCGCACTGCCTCGGCACCATGACCGATCACTACGTGGATGCGCTGTGGATCAAGTTGCCGGGCGCTGTGGATAACATGGCCGAGCATCGAGTTGCCGGCAATCGGATGCAGCACTTTCGGCAGAGCAGAACGCATGCGAGTGCCTTGACCAGCAGCGAGGATAACGATTTCTAAAGACATAACTGGCTACCAATCCTGGATGGTCAGCGGCTGCGACCAGGTTGTGAATATCTAAAAAGAAAAAAGGGTAGCCGAGGCTACCCTTTTTAATCAATCGCACAACAAGCGACGGCCTATTAGTGGCCGAACTTCTTGCGGATCTGCTGGACGGTGCGCAGCTGAGCTGTCGCCTCGGCCAGACGTGCGGCAGCAGAACCGTAATCGAATTCTGCACCACGGTCATGCAAGGCCTTCTCGGCAGCCTTAACGGCTTCCTGAGCGGAGGCTTCGTCCAGGTCGGCAGCACGTTGCACAGTGTCGGCAAGTACCTTGACCATGTTCGGCTGAACCTCGAGGAAACCGCCAGAGATGTAATACACCTCCTCTTCCCCGCCCTGCTTGATCAGGCGGATCGGGCCCGGCTTGAGATTAGTGATCAGCGGCGCGTGACCCAGGGCGATACCAAGATCACCCAGTGCACCGTGCGCAACCACCATCTCGACCAGGCCGGAGAAGATTTCCCCTTCCGCGCTGACGATATCGCAATGGACTGTCATAGCCATCTGATTGCCTCAACCTAAATTAGCGCCCGTTGCCGGGCGCCGGGATTACAGTTTCTTGGCTTTCTCGATCGCTTCTTCGATGCCGCCGACCATGTAGAACGCTTGTTCTGGCAGGTGGTCGTAGTCACCGTTGAGGATGCCTTTGAAGCCAGCAATGGTGTCTTTCAGGGAAACGTATTTACCCGAAGCACCGGTGAAGACTTCAGCCACGAAGAACGGCTGCGACAAGAAACGCTGGATCTTACGAGCACGGTTTACCAACTGCTTGTCGGCTTCCGACAGCTCGTCCATACCCAGGATCGCAATGATGTCCTTCAGTTCTTTGTAACGCTGCAGAACATACTGTACGCCGCGAGCGGTGTCGTAGTGGTCCTGGCCGATTACGTTCGGGTCCAGCTGGCGCGAAGTCGAGTCGAGTGGATCGACCGCTGGGTAGATACCCAGGGAAGCGATGTCACGGGACAGAACGACGGTGGCGTCCAAGTGGGCGAAAGTGGTCGCTGGCGACGGGTCAGTCAAGTCATCCGCAGGTACGTATACCGCTTGGATCGAGGTGATCGAACCGTTTTTGGTCGAAGTGATACGCTCTTGCAGAGTACCCATCTCTTCGGCCAGGGTCGGCTGGTAACCTACTGCGGAGGGCATACGGCCCAGCAGTGCGGATACTTCAGTACCGGCCAGGGTGTAACGATAGATGTTGTCGACGAACAGCAGAACGTCGTTACCTTCGTCACGGAACTTCTCGGCCATGGTCAGGCCGGTCAGTGCTACGCGCAGACGGTTACCCGGCGGCTCGTTCATCTGACCGTAAACCAGTGCCACTTTGTCCAGAACGTTGGAATCCTTCATCTCGTGGTAGAAGTCGTTACCCTCACGAGTACGCTCACCCACACCGGCGAACACGGAATAACCGCTGTGCTCGATGGCGATGTTACGGATCAGTTCCATCATGTTTACGGTTTTGCCTACACCGGCACCACCGAACAGACCGACTTTACCACCCTTGGCAAACGGGCAAACCAGGTCGATAACCTTGATGCCGGTTTCCAGCAGGTCGTTGCCGCCAGCTTGTTCAGCGAAGGTTGGCGCAGGACGGTGAATGCCCCAGCGCTCTTCGGTGTCAATCGGGCCAGCTTCGTCGATCGGGTTGCCCAGTACGTCCATGATCCGGCCCAGGGTCGCTTTACCGACCGGTACGGAGATGGCTGCGCCAGAGTCCTTGACTTCCAGACCGCGCTTCAAGCCTTCGGTGGAACCCATCGCAATGGTACGAACCACGCCGTCGCCCAGCTGTTGCTGAACTTCCAGAGTGGTCCCTGCCGCGCTTTGTACCAACAGCGCGTTATAGATGCTCGGTACGCTGTCGCGTGGAAATTCCACGTCGATAACGGCGCCGATGATTTGAACGATACGTCCGCTACTCATAGCTGGATCCTCTGAATATTTGAACCGTTAAACCGCGGCAGCGCCGCCGACGATTTCCGAGATCTCTTGGGTGATCGCAGCCTGACGCGCCTTGTTGTAGACCAGCTGCAAATCGCTGATCAAATCACCGGCGTTGTCGGTAGCGTTCTTCATCGCGATCATCCGCGCAGCCTGTTCAGCCGCGTTGTTCTCGACCACCGCCTGGTAGACCTGCGACTCAACGTAGCGGACCATCAAGCCGTCAAGCAGCTCTTTGGCATCCGGTTCGTAGAGATAGTCCCAGTGGTGCTTGAGCGATTGATCCGGGGTTGCCTCCAGTGGAATCAACTGCTCCACAGTAGGCTGTTGCGTCATGGTGTTGATGAACTTGTTGGACACCACGGACAGGCGATCAATACGGCCGTCCAGGTAGGCATCCAGCATCACCTTGACGCTGCCAATCAGATCATTGATCGACGGCTCTTCACCCAGGTGGCTGATAGCTGCAACGACGTTACCGCCGAAGTTGCGGAAGAAAGCCGCACCCTTGCTACCAACAACACACAGATCGATCTCGACGCCGTTTTCGCGGTTTACCGCCATGTCCTTGACCAGGGCCTTGAACAGGTTGGTGTTCAAGCCACCACACAGACCACGGTCACTGCTCACTACGACATAACCGACGCGCTTGATTTCACGCTCGATCATGAAGGGGTGGCGATATTCCGGGTTGGCGTTGGCCAAATGACCAATAACCTGGCGGATGCGCTCCGCGTAAGGACGGCTAGCAGCCATGCGCATTTGTGCCTTGCGCATTTTACTGACCGCCACTTTTTCCATGGCGCTGGTAATCTTTTGCGTGCTTTTGATGCTCGCAATCTTACTGCGAATCTCTTTTGCGCCTGCCATGTAACACCTATCAGGTTAGCAAGCGGGAGCCTTGCGGCTCCCGCTGCGGCTTACCAGGTTTGGGTGGCCTTGAACTTCTCGATACCGGCTTTCATGCCAGCGTCGATTTCGTCATTGAAGTCACCCTTCACGTTGATCTTCGCCATCAATTCGGCGTGATCGCGGTTGAAGAAAGCAATCAGCGCTTGTTCGAAGCTGCCGATCTTGGCGATTTCAACGTCAGTCAGGAACCCACGCTCAGCGGCATACAGCGACAGCGCCATGTCAGCGATCGACATTGGTGCGTATTGCTTCTGCTTCATCAGCTCGGTAACGCGCTGACCATGCTCAAGTTGCTTACGGGTCGCTTCGTCCAGGTCAGAAGCGAACTGGGCGAATGCCGCCAGTTCACGGTACTGAGCCAGAGCGGTACGGATACCACCGGAGAGCTTCTTGATGATCTTGGTCTGAGCGGCACCACCCACACGGGATACCGAAACACCGGCGTTCACAGCAGGACGGATCCCGGAGTTGAACATGGCCGATTCCAGGAAGATCTGACCGTCGGTGATGGAAATCACGTTGGTCGGAACGAACGCGGAAACGTCGCCAGCCTGGGTTTCGATGATCGGCAGTGCGGTCAGGGAACCGGTTTTGCCGGTCACTGCGCCGTTGGTGAACTTCTCTACGTACTCTTCCGAAACGCGGGATGCGCGCTCCAGCAGACGGGAGTGGAGATAGAACACGTCGCCTGGGTAAGCTTCACGGCCTGGTGGACGGCGCAGCAGCAGGGAAATCTGGCGGTAAGCCACTGCTTGCTTGGACAGATCGTCATAAACGATCAGCGCGTCTTCACCGCGGTCGCGGAAGAATTCACCCATGGTGCAACCGGAGTACGGTGCCAGGAACTGCAGTGCTGCAGATTCCGAAGCGCTCGCGGCAACGACGATGGTGTTAGCCAGTGCGCCGTTTTCTTCCAGCTTGCGAACCACGTTAGCGATGGTCGATTGTTTCTGACCGATCGCTACGTAGACGCAGAAAATACCGCTGTTTTTCTGGTTGATGATCGCGTCGATCGCCAGAGCGGTTTTACCGATCTGACGGTCACCGATGATCAGCTCACGCTGGCCACGGCCGACAGGAATCATGGCATCGACAGCCTTGTAGCCAGTCTGTACAGGCTGGTCTACCGACTTACGCCAGATCACGCCTGGAGCAACTTTCTCGACCGCATCGGTCTCGGTGTTGTTCAGCGGACCTTTGCCGTCAACTGGGTTACCCAGTGCGTCGACTACGCGACCCAGCAGTTCCTTACCAACCGGAACTTCGAGGATGCGGCCAGTGCACTTGGCGCTCATGCCTTCAGCCAGAGACTGGTAGGAGCCCAATACAACGGCACCTACAGAGTCTTGCTCCAGGTTGAGAGCCATACCGAAGACGCCGCCCGGAAACTCGATCATCTCGCCGTACATTACGTCGGCCAGACCGTGAATCCGCACGATACCGTCAGATACGCTGACGACAGTGCCTTCGTTACGGGCTTGGGAGGTCACATCGAGCTTGTCGATGCGGCCCTTGATAATTTCACTTATTTCGGAAGGATTGAGTTGCTGCATTGCTCTGCTGCCCCTTCAAACTCAAGATTTCAATGCTTCGGCAAGGTTCGCGAGTTTGCCGCGAATCGAGCCATCGATTACCAGGTCGCCGGCGCGGATGATGACACCACCAATAAGGGTGGCATCCTCCGCAGCGTGCAGTCGCACTTCCCGGCCGAGCCGTGCACTGAGAACCTTGGCGAGTTTGTCTTGCTGTTCTTGGTTCAATGCAAAAGCACTGGTTACGTCCACGTCTACCGATTTCTCTTGTTCGGCCTTGTACAGGTCAAACAGAGCGGCGATCTCCGGCAACAGCGGGAGACGGTCGTTTTCGGCAACGACGTGAATGAAATTCTGTGCCTTCGCATCGAACTTGTCGCCACACACGTCAATAAACGTGGTGGCCTTGTTTGCGCTCGTCAGTCGCGGGGCCTTGAGCACGCGCTGCATGGTGTCGTCTTGCGACACTGCTGCAGCCAGGCCGAGCATGGCTGACCAAGAGGCCAGTTGCTGGTGGGCCTGGGCGTGCTCGAAGGCTGCCTTAGCGTAAGGTCGGGCCAACGTGGTCAATTCTGCCATGATCGCCCTCGCTTAAATTTCAGCAGCCAGTTTGTTTACCAGCTCCGCGTGCGCGTTTTGATCGATTGTGGCACCCAGGATCTTCTCGGCGCCGCCAACGGCCAGAGCACCCAACTGGGCACGCAGCGCGTCTTTGACACTGTTCAGTTCCTGCTCGATCTCGGCCTGAGCCTGAACCTTCACACGGTCAGCGTCGATACGGGCTTTTTCAACAGCCTCTTCGACGATCTGGTTACCGCGTTTCTTGGCTTGCTCAATGATTTCGGCTGCCTGAGCTTTTGCTTCGCGCAGTTGTTGACCCGCTTTATCTTGGGCCAACTCCAGGTCGCGAGCTGCTCGGGCGGCAGCGTCCAGTCCATCCGCGATCTTCTTCTGACGTTCGTGCAAAGCCGCGATGACCGGAGGCCACACGAACTTCATGCAAAACAGTACAAAAATGAAGAACGCAACGGACTGGCCAATCAGGGTTGCATTAATGTTCACGCCAACACCTCGCTCGTTCGTTGCACATCACACCAATTACTCGAAGGTTCGAGTAATTAGCCAGCGAGTTGACCAACGAATGGGTTCGCGAAGGTGAAGAACAGAGCGATACCAACACCGATCATGGTTACGGCGTCGAGCAGACCGGCAACGATGAACATTTTGACTTGCAGCATTGGAACCATCTCTGGCTGACGCGCTGCGCCTTCCAGGAACTTGCCACCCAACAGGCCGAAACCAATTGCGGTACCCAGTGCGCCCAGGCCGATCAACAGTGCAACAGCGATAGCGGTTAGACCAACTACAGTTTCCATCTTTCCTCCCGACTTTTACGTCGTATGGTTTAGGTTTTTTAGATTTTAAAGCGGTAAAACAAATCGTTTCATAGCCCTGTTCGGGCACCCACTCGTTTGACCGAGTGGGACATCAGACTAGTCGAGACTGGTCTTAATGGTTCTCTTCGTGCGCCATCGACAGGTAAACGATGGTCAGCATCATGAAGATAAACGCCTGCAGGGTGATGATCAGGATGTGGAACACAGCCCACGCCCACTGCAGAACTACGCCCAGGCCGCTAAGCCAGAGCAGACCGCTGCCGAACATCACAGCAATCAGAATGAAGACCAGTTCGCCGGCGTACATGTTGCCGAACAGACGCAGTGCCAGGGAGATTGGCTTGGCAACCAGCGTCACGAACTCCAGCAGGAAGTTCACCGGAATCAGCAGGGCTTGAACGAAGACGTTCTTGCTGCCGAAAGGGTGCAGGGTCAGTTCGCCGATGAAGCCGCCGATGCCCTTGACCTTGATGCTGTAGAAAATGATCAACGCGAACACCGACAGGGACATACCCAGAGTCGCGTTCGGGTCAGTGGTTGGAACAGCACGGAAGACCAGATGTGGGTCGCCAGTAATGAAGGCAGCCACTTTCGGAATCCAGTCGACCGGAACCAGGTCGACGGCGTTCATCAGGAACACCCAGACAAAAATTGTCAGTGCCAATGGTGCGATCAATGGATTACGGCCGTGAAAGGTATCTTTCACGCTGCTGTCGACGAACTCGATCAGAACCTCGACGAAGTTCTGCAAGCCGCCAGGCTGACCGGAAGTCGCCTTCTTTGCCGCCATGCGGAAAAGAAGAACGAAGATCAGACCCAACGCGACCGACCAGCCGAGAGTATCGACGTGGAAAGCCCAGAAGCCCATTTCTTTGGCTTCTGCTGCGGTGTGGGCAAAACCCCAACCCGCCAGTTGGGTGCTGACCGAAGGTCAGGTTCTGCAAGTGGTGCTGGATATAGCCCGAAGCGGTTGTCTCTGCCATGGTTGCCTCAAACGCCCTAAGGTCTCGAAAGTCTTGTTCTCATCAGCAGGGGCGCGAACCAGCTGACCAGTTGGGTCAACACGAAGACGCCGAATACAGCTAGCGGCGCCAATGGCTTCACACCTGCAAACGTCAGTGCAAAGAGCACTGCCGTCAAAATTAGTTTGCCCGCCTCGCCGGCATAAAAAGACCGGACGATGGCTTGAGCTGCTCGGGCGCCGGAAAACCGAAATGCCCTGTGAGCGAAATAAACATTGGGTAGCAAGGCTATCAGGCCTCCGCAGAGTCCTGAGTACCCGGCTACGACTCCATGCCAGTACCAAAGCGCCAAAGCGGCCAGTACCAAAACGACAAATTGAGCCAGTAGGACCGGAAAAACTGCCAGGCGATGGAACGGCAAGCGGTTTGGCGTGCGGCTCTCCATCGTTTTTGCTCCCCAATGATCGGCTGCCAGAATTCAATAACTTGGCATAATTTGTGCCGACAAAATGCGCGCAGAGTATAGGGGCGGTTCTGCCCCTATTCAACTGTCAGGTAGTGATTTCCGACTCCACGCTACATGAGGAAATGTTTCAGCGGATGTGTGCAAGTACACCTTGAAGCTCATCCAGGGAGTTGTAACCGATCACCAACTGCCCCTTCCCCTTTTTCCCGTGGCGAATCTGCACCGCAGAGCCTAGGCGCTCAGCCAGACGCTGTTCGAGTCGAGCAATATCCGGGTCCGGCTTTACCGGTTCAGCAGGTTCCGGTTTACCACTCAACCACTGGCGAACCAGTGCTTCAGTCTGGCGTACGGTCAGCCCCCGTGCGACAACGTGTCGCGCCCCTTCAACCTGTTGATTTTCCGGTAAACCGAGCAAAGCACGGGCATGACCCATTTCCAGGTCGCCGTGGGACAGCATGGTTTTGATGACTTCCGGCAACGCGATCAAGCGTAGCAGGTTGGCTACGGTCACGCGGGATTTGCCCACAGCTTCGGCCACTTGTTGCTGCGTCAGCTGGAATTCCTGCTGCAAACGCTGCAAAGCCACCGCTTCTTCGATCGGATTGAGGTCTTCGCGCTGGATGTTCTCGATCAGCGCCATGGCGATCGCGGTTTCATCCGGCACATCGCGAACCATTGCCGGGATGGTTTCCTGCCCAGCCTGCTGACTGGCGCGCCAGCGGCGTTCACCGGCGATGATTTCGAAGCGACCGCTGCCAATCGGACGAACCACGATCGGCTGCATCACGCCCTGAGCCTTGATCGACTGCGCCAGCTCTTCCAGCGCCTGAGGGTCCATGTCCCGGCGCGGCTGGTACTTGCCGCGCTGGATCAGGTCCAGGGGCAGGTGCTGCAGCTCACGCTGATCAGCCTGCACCGCTTGTTCTTCCAGCGAGCTGACAGTCGGACCACTCAGCAGTGCATCCAGTCCACGTCCGAGACCTCGTTTCTTGACGGCCATGGGGATTCCTTAAGTTGCCTGAGCAGCGGCAGTGCGTGAGTTTTTGCGTTGACGACGAACCATCTCGCCCGCCAATGCCAGATAGGCAATGGCGCCCCGCGATGATTTGTCGTACGCCAGCGCCGGCATGCCATAGCTTGGTGCTTCAGCCAGGCGGATGTTGCGCGGAATCACCGTGTCGTAGAGCTGCTCGCCGAAGTGTTCCTTGAGCTGCGCCGAAACATCGTTCATCAGGCTCAGGCGCGGGTCATACATGGTCCGCAACAGGCCTTCGACTTTCAGGTTCGGGTTCAGCAACTCAGCGATGCGCTTGATGTTATCCACAAGGTCGCTCAAGCCTTCGAGCGCGAAGTACTCGCACTGCATGGGGATAATCACCCCATCAGCGGCGACCAAAGCGTTCAGCGTCAGCATCGACAACGACGGTGGACAGTCGATCAAAATGTAATCGTAGTTTTCACGGATCGGCGCCAGCGCGCTACGCAGACGGCTTTCCTTCATCTGCATTTCCAGCAGAACCACTTCGGCCGCAGTCAGGTCGCGGTTGGCCGGCAGCAGTTGGTAACCACCGTGCTCGGAGTAATGCATGGCCTGAGCCAGATCGCATTCGCCGATCAGCAGGTCGTAGACCGAGTTTTCCAGGCCGTGTTTATCCACACCGCTACCCATGGTGGCGTTGCCCTGTGGATCGAGATCGATCAACAGCACCCGACGCTTGGTAGCGACCAGGGAAGCTGCGAGGTTGATGCAGGTGGTGGTCTTGCCCACACCACCCTTTTGGTTCGCTATCGCGAATACCTTAGCCATTCTTGCTTGTGTTCCCAATCATGCCATGCGGCGCAGTATCAGCAGATGACGTTGGCCTTGGCAACCGGGTACGGCCAGGGCGTGTTCGCTATCGAGGTGGAAGTCTGCCGGCAATGCTACCAGCTCATCGGCGGGATGAACGCCCTTCATTGCCAGCCAACGTGTTTCGGTGTCGCCGAGGTGGCGAGTCCAGTTGCTGAAGTTCTCCATGCTGCTGAACGCCCGGGAAATAATCCCGTTGAATGGCTGATCAGGCTGAAAAGCTTCGACGCGACTGTGGATAACTTCCAGGTTATCCAGTTTGAGTTCGAGTTTGACCTGGGTCAGGAAGCGGGTTTTCTTGCCGTTGCTGTCCAGGCAGGTCACTTGGGACTCTGGAAACAGGATGGCTAACGGAATACCCGGCATGCCGCCACCGCTGCCGACGTCCAGCCAGCGACCGTTTTCGACGAACGACATCACGCTCAAACTATCGAGCAAGTGACGGGAAACCATTTCATCCGGGTCGCGTACGGCAGTCAGGTTGTAAGCCTTGTTCCATTTTATCAACAGGGCCAGATAACCCAGCAGCTGTGCGTGCTGGGTTTCTGTCAGCGTGACACCGAGCTGGCGAGCACCTGTGGATAACTCTTCTGCGTGTTGCGAGGTGACCAACGAACTCAAGCGCTTTGCTCCAACTGACGGCCCGCGCCGCGTTTTTTCAAATGAATCATCAACAGCGAAATCGCTGCCGGCGTCACACCCGGGATACGCGACGCCTGGCCCAAAGTCTCTGGACGGGTCGCACCGAGCTTGCTCTGGATCTCTTTGGAGAGACCGGAAATATTCGTGTAATCGATATCCACAGGCAGTTTTGTGTCTTCGCTGGCCCGCAGTCGCGCGATTTCATCCTGCTGGCGATCAATGTAACCGGCGTATTTGGTCTTGATTTCGACCTGCTCGGCGACTTGTGGATCTTCTGCGCCGCCACCGGTCACGGCGATCAGACCAGCGTAGTCGATTTCCGGACGGCTCAGCAGATTGAGCAAGTTGTATTCGTGGGTCAGCGGCGTGCCGAACTTCTCGGAAATCGCATCGCCTTGCTCGGTGCCCGGGCGAACCCAGGTACTTTTCAGGCGTTGCTCTTCCAGCGTGATGCTTTCGCGTTTGGTGCAAAACGCAGCCCAACGCGCGTCATCCACCAGACCCAGTTCGCGACCTTTTTCGGTCAAGCGCAGGTCGGCGTTGTCTTCGCGAAGGATCAGGCGGTATTCGGCGCGGGACGTGAACATCCGATACGGCTCCTGGGTACCCAGGGTAATCAGGTCGTCGACCAACACTCCGATGTACGCCTCGTCGCGACGCGGGCACCAGGCATCTTTGCCCTGAGCACGCAGTGCGGCGTTGGCCCCGGCCAGCAAACCCTGGGCGCCGGCTTCTTCGTAACCGGTGGTGCCGTTGATTTGCCCGGCAAAGAACAGACCGCCGATAACTTTGGTTTCCAGGCTGTACTTCAGGTCACGCGGGTCGAAGTAGTCGTATTCGATGGCGTAACCCGGACGAACGATGTGCGCGTTTTCCATGCCGCGGATCGATTGCACGATCTGCAGTTGCACGTCGAACGGCAGGGATGTGGATATCCCGTTCGGGTACAGCTCGTTGGTCGTCAGGCCTTCCGGTTCGATGAAGACCTGATGGCTTTCCTTGTCGGCAAAGCGATGGATCTTGTCTTCGATCGACGGGCAATAACGCGGGCCGATACCTTCGATCAACCCGGCATCGGAATACATCGGCGACCGATCCAGGTTGGCGGCAATGATTTCGTGGGTGCGGGCGTTGGTGTGGGTAATCCAGCAGCTGACCTGTTTCGGGTGCTGCTCTTTGGAACCCATGAACGACATCACCGGGATCGGTGTATCGCCTGCTTGCTCGGTCATCACCGAGAAATCCACAGAACGACCGTCAATACGCGGTGGTGTACCGGTTTTCAAGCGACCCACGCGCAGTGGCAATTCACGCAAACGGTGAGCCAGGGCGATCGACGGTGGATCACCGGCACGGCCGCCGGAAAAATTCTGCAAGCCGATGTGGATAAGTCCACCGAGGAAAGTGCCAGTGGTCAACACCACGGAGTCCGCGAAGAAACGCAGGCCCATTTGGGTGACAACACCGCGCACTTGTTCCTGCTCGACGATCAGGTCGTCGGCGGCCTGTTGAAATATCCACAGGTTAGGTTGGTTTTCAAGGATTTCGCGGACAGCGGCCTTGTACAGAACCCGATCAGCCTGAGCGCGGGTTGCACGCACGGCCGGGCCTTTGCGGCTGTTCAATACGCGAAATTGAATCCCGCCTTTGTCGGTAGCCATGGCCATCGCGCCGCCGAGGGCATCGATTTCCTTGACCAGATGGCTTTTGCCGATCCCACCGATAGCGGGGTTGCAACTCATGGCACCGAGGGTTTCCACGTTGTGCGTCAGCAACAGGGTTTTTGCACCCATACGTGCTGAGGCCAGTGCTGCCTCGGTACCGGCATGACCGCCGCCGATGACGATCACTTCAAAACGGGAAGGGAAATCCACCACGCACCTCGTGCCTGCTTTAGTTAGGTAATCAGGAATAGTTTGAGCTCAGGTTTTTGGACCTGGTCGGCAAGTATAGGGACTTCGCCCTTCCTAAAGAACCCTTTGCACAAAATTTAACCAGCTGTGGAGAAGTCGCGGTTATAGAAATTAAAAAGAAAGAAATTTATTAAATCTTTGTTTTTATGTTTATTTCTACTGAGCCACCTTTCTGTGGATAGATCTATACAGGCCTTTATATTCAATGTGTACAGAGATTCAAAACCCTGTGGTCATGTGGCAAGGAGGCCCTTGGATAACCGGTTTAAGCCTGTGGATGAAAGGGGTGCTTATCCACAGGGGCGGTTATCTTCAGTTTTGGGGCCCTGTTATCAACTGCCCTTAGAGGCAGTTATTCACAGGGCTTAATCCACAGAAAACTGCTGAATGAGCAAATCCCGGGCACGGAAAATCCGCTCAAGCAGAAAGAATCTGCTCAGCACTGGAAGAGAATTCAGGAAAAGGAGGGAACAGACAGGCACGAATGGCCTGTCTGTGGACAACGGAGAGTCTTATTTACCGATACAGAAGCTGGAAAAGATCCGTCCCAGCAGGTCATCGGAGCTGAATGCACCGGTGATTTCACCCAAAGTGTGTTGGGCTTGTCGCAAATCCTCGGCTAACAGTTCACCGGCACCCGCCAGGGTCAGCTGTGCACGGCCGTGCTCAAGGGAAGCACTGGCGTGACGCAACGCTTCAAGGTGACGCCTGCGAGCACTGAAGCTGCTTTCCGAGGTCTGTTCGTAGCCCATGCAGGCCTTGAGATGGTCGCGCAGCAATTCCAGCCCCTCACCTGCAGATTTGGCGCTCAGGCTGATGGTGACGTGGCCATCCTCGCTGACTTCCAGGGCAATGGCTTCGCCAGTGAGGTCTGCCTTGTTTCGGATCAGCGTGACTTTTGCCGGATCGGGACGGATTTCCAGAAATTCAGGCCATAACGCGAACGGGTCAAGTGCCTCAGGAGCCGTCGCATCGACCACCAACAGCACGCGATCAGCCTCGCCGATTGCTTTCAGCGCCCGTTCGACGCCGATTTTTTCCACCTGGTCGTCGGTATCTCGCAGACCAGCGGTGTCGACCACGTGCAGCGGCATGCCATCGATGTGGATATGTTCACGAAGAATGTCCCGGGTGGTGCCGGCGATCTCGGTGACGATCGCGGCTTCACGACCGGCCAGTGCATTCAACAGGCTGGACTTACCGGCGTTTGGCCGCCCGGCGATCACCACGGTCATCCCGTCACGCAGCAAGGCACCTTGCCCGGCTTCGCGTAGTACGGTGGATAACTCGTCACGCACTTTGTCGAGCATGCTCAGTACATGACCATCGGCGAGGAAGTCGATTTCTTCTTCAGGGAAGTCGATCGCCGCTTCGACATAGATGCGTAGGCCAATCAGTTGCTCGGTGAGGTTATGCACACGCTCGGAAAATGCGCCTTGCAAGGAACGCAGGGCATTTCGTGCAGCTTGTGCAGAACTTGCCTCGATCAAGTCGGCAATCGCCTCGGCCTGAGCCAGGTCGAGTTTGTCATTGAGGAACGCACGCTCGCTGAATTCACCCGGCCTGGCCAACCGACAGCCCAGTTCCAGGCAACGCTTGAGCAGCATATCCAGAACTATCGGACCGCCATGGCCCTGGAGTTCCAGCACATCTTCGCCAGTGAACGAGTTCGGGCCCGGAAAATACAGGGCGATGCCTTGATCCAGCACCTCATCGTTTTCACTGAGGAATGGGCCGTAGTGGGCAAACCTTGGCTTGAGTTCACGGCCGCTGAAAGCCTTGGCCGCAACACTCGCCAGCGGTCCGGAAATACGGACGATGCCCACACCGCCGCGACCTTGAGCGGTGGCGACGGCGGCGATGGTTTCACGAGGAACGCTCATAAACCGTTATCCAGACAAAAGTGACAGATAGCAAAACGCCCCACTAGGGGGCGTTTTGAGTGGTTATCCACAGTGTAAATCAGGCAGCTGCTTTGGTAGCTGCTTCGATCTTACGAGTGATGTACCACTGTTGGGCGATCGACAGGCAGTTGTTCACTACCCAGTACAGCACCAGACCAGCCGGGAACCACAAGAAGAAGAAGGTGAAGATGATTGGCATCAGCTTCATCACCTTGGCCTGCATCGGATCCGGAGGCGTCGGGTTCAGCTGCTGCTGGATGAACATGGTTGCACCCATGATGATCGGCAGAATGAAGAACGGATCCTTGATCGACAGGTCAGTAATCCACAGCATGAACGGCGCTTGGCGCATTTCAACGCTTTCCAGCAGAACCCAGTACAACGAAAGGAAAACTGGCATCTGCACGAGGATTGGCAAGCAACCACCCAGCGGATTGATCTTCTCTTTCTTGTACAGCTCCATCATGGATTGCGACATCTTCTGCCGGTCGTCGCCATGTTGCTCTTTCAGCGCGGCCAGTTTCGGTGCCACTGCACGCATGCGCGCCATGGATTTGTAGCTGGCTGCCGACAGCGGGAAGAAGATCCCTTTGATCAGCATGGTCAGGAAGATGATCGACCAGCCCCAGTTACCGACCAGCGCGTGGATGTGTTGCAGCAGCCAGAAAATTGGCTGGGCAATGAACCACAAAATGCCGTAGTCGACGGTCAGTTCCAGACCTGGGGACAACTCTTTCAGCACGGCCTGGCTTTTCGGACCTGCGTACAGAACAGCGCTGGTCTCGGCTTTTGCACCTGCCGCGACAGTCATTGCCGGTGCGGTGTAGCCGATGATGTAGTTGCCTTTGCTGTCTTTACGGGTCTGGACGAGGTTGTTCTCGCCTTTCGCCGGAATCCACGCGGTCACGAAGTAGTGCTGCAACCATGCAACCCAACCACCGTTAACGGTTTCTTTCAGCTGAGCCTTGTCCATGTCCTTCATGGACACTTTCTTGTACGGCTCGTTACTTGTCCACAGGGCGGCGCCCAGGTAAGTCGCGGTGCCGGTGGCAGTGCTGGAAGAAGGATCGGAGCTGGCGTCACGCTTCAATTGCGCGAACATTGCACCGGACCAGGGTTTGGCACTCTGGTTATCGATCAGGTAGGAAACGGTTACGTCATACAGGCCACGTTTCAGGGTGAAACGCTTGATGTAGTTGACGCCGTCCTTGCTGAACTTCAGGTCTGCGACCAATTGGTCCTGACCGTCAGCCAGTTGGTAAATCTTCTTCTCCGAGGAGTAAACCGGACGACCGGCAGGACTTGCGTCCGGACCGTCGGTGCCGATCAAACCGCTTTGAGCCAGATAAGTCCGCTCGTTGCCGTTATCGAACAACTGGAATGGAATTTCCGGATGGTCCTGGCGACGTGGATACAGCGGCAGCGTCAACTGCGCAACATCACCACCTTGTGGATCGATTGCCAGGTTGAGCACATCCGTTTTGATCTGGATGAGGTCTTTGCTTGCAGCTACTGGAGTTTCAGCAGGTGCAGTTGCACTGGTATCGCTTGCGGCGCGTGGAATGTCGTCACTGACAGAAGCATTATTGCCAGTCGCCGTATCCGGTAAGCCCGGTGCGGTAGTACTGGAAGCAACATTCTGAGTCGGCAGGGCAGCCTGGCCATAGTCCTGGTTCCATTTAAGAACCATAACGTAGGACACGATTGCCAGGGCGACGATCAGGATCGTGCGTTTGATATCCATGATTACTCGGCCATCGAAGAAGAACGGGAGGTAGGGATAGATGGAACCGGGTCATAACCACCGGGATTCCACGGATGACAGCGACCTAAACGACGAAAGGCCAGCCAGCCACCGCGCAGAAGGCCATGATTTTCTATGGCTTCATACGCGTAGCAGGAACAACTGGGGTAGAAACGACAGTGACTGGCCATCAGAGGACTAATGGCATAGCGATAAAACTGGATCGGAACGAGTGCCAGTTTACGCATCGGGACTGTCTACCCCTACAGTTTCGGTTTTGACTGCTGGTACCGGCGTGCTGCGTGCCAGACGCTTCCAGAGTTTGCCGAAATGCTGAATCAATTCGGGGTTTTCTACGTCACCCAAACCTTTGCGCGCGACGATAACGATGTCCCAGCCGGCCAGTGATTCCTGGTTCAGACGGAACGATTCGCGCATCAGACGTTTGAGGCGATTGCGCTCGACGGAGAGCTTTACGCTCTTTTTCCCGATAACCAGCCCGAGACGGGGGTGATCAAGATCGTTGTTGCGCGCAAGGAGCAGGAGATTTTTCCCCGGAACCTTGCCGGTAGGGGAGTCAAAGACTGCCTTGAAATGCCGGGGAGTAAGCAGACGCTTTTCCCGACTGAAGTCCTGACTCACCTCCAGTGCCGGATTATCAAACTGCCAGACGCGCACGACCTTTGGCGCGACGACGCGACAGGACGGCACGACCGTTCTTGGTAGCCATGCGAGCACGGAAACCGTGGGTACGAGCGCGTTTGATAGTGCTTGGTTGGAAAGTACGTTTCATTGTCGTGTTACCTGGTTCGTCCACAACGGGCCGGAATGGCCCCCGTTTTAAGAGACCGGGGATTCTAGAGAAAGCAAGCCTCTAGGTCAATTTCCAACCAGCGTTTCCTTATAAATAGATATCCAGACGTTTTTCCTGCCGGGCTCATTGGCTAGATATAGAAATTAAGAAGGAAAGTATTTAAAGCTTTTCTGTAAAGCTTATAAAAGCTAGGGACACGATCATCTGTGGATAACTGCCATAAGCCCTTTAAAGTCGTGATGTACAGAGAATGACAACTACGGTGGAAAACGGTGGTAACCCTGTGCTGCGCTGTCGGATAAGCTGTGTGTGAAAGAGGTACTTATCCACAGCGTGGTTATCCACCGAGTTTCGCCCCCACTTGTACAACGACCTTAGGCCCGGTTATCCACAGAGCTTATGCACAGACCGCTGGTCGCCTTTTATTCGTATAAATCACTGATTCTTCATGGGAGGTGCACAACCTTCGTGTGGATAAGTCGGGGCTGGGTCGGCTACAATGGCGGCTTGTTTTTGCCTCACCGGCTTTCAACTTAGGGGATATCCGTGTCAGTGGAACTTTGGCAGCAGTGCGTGGAGCTTTTGCGCGATGAGCTGCCTGCCCAACAATTCAACACTTGGATCCGTCCACTACAGGTCGAAGCCGAAGGCGACGAGTTGCGTGTCTACGCACCGAATCGTTTTGTTCTCGACTGGGTCAACGAAAAGTACCTGGGCCGCGTCCTTGAACTGCTGGATGAGCATGGCAATGGCATGGCGCCGGCGCTGTCCTTATTAATAGGCAGCAAGCGCAGTTCGGCACCACGTGCCGCCCCGAATGCTCCGTTGGCCGCCGCTGCTTCACAGGCTCAGGCCGCTCAAGCCCCTGTCAGCGCCCCGGCGCCAGCCCAGGTAGCCGCTCCGACCAAGCGTGCGACGCAAAAAGTTACCGAGGTTAATGAAGAGCCATCGCGCGACAGCTTCGACCCGATGGCCGGGGCCAGTTCGCAACAAGCTCCGATTCGTGCCGAACAGCGTACGGTGCAGGTCGAAGGCGCGCTCAAGCACACCAGCTACCTGAACCGCACCTTTACCTTCGAGAACTTCGTCGAGGGCAAGTCCAACCAACTGGCCCGGGCTGCGGCCTGGCAAGTGGCGGACAATCCCAAGCACGGTTACAACCCGCTCTTCCTTTATGGTGGCGTTGGTTTGGGTAAAACCCACTTGATGCACGCTGTGGGTAACCACCTGTTAAAGAAGAATCCGAATGCCAAGGTTGTGTACCTGCATTCCGAGCGATTCGTGGCCGACATGGTCAAGGCCCTCCAGCTGAACGCCATCAACGAGTTCAAGCGCTTCTACCGTTCGGTGGATGCATTGCTGATCGATGACATTCAATTCTTCGCTCGCAAAGAACGTTCCCAGGAAGAGTTTTTCCACACCTTCAACGCCCTGCTTGAAGGTGGCCAGCAGGTCATTCTCACCAGTGACCGCTACCCGAAAGAAATTGAAGGCCTTGAAGAGCGCCTCAAATCCCGCTTCGGCTGGGGCCTGACGGTAGCCGTCGAGCCGCCGGAACTGGAAACCCGTGTGGCGATCCTGATGAAAAAGGCCGATCAGGCCAAAGTCGATCTGCCCCATGACGCGGCGTTCTTCATTGCCCAGCGTATTCGTTCCAACGTCCGTGAGCTGGAAGGCGCGCTCAAACGCGTGATCGCCCACTCGCACTTCATGGGCCGCGATATCACCATCGAGTTGATCCGCGAGTCCTTGAAAGATCTGTTGGCACTGCAAGACAAACTGGTCTCTGTGGATAACATTCAGCGCACGGTCGCCGAGTACTACAAGATCAAGATCTCCGACTTGTTGTCCAAACGTCGTTCGCGTTCGGTAGCTCGTCCGCGTCAGGTCGCCATGGCGTTGTCCAAAGAACTGACCAACCACAGCTTGCCGGAAATCGGCGACGTGTTTGGCGGCCGGGACCACACGACTGTTTTGCACGCCTGCCGCAAGATCAACGAACTTAAGGAATCCGACGCGGACATCCGCGAGGACTACAAGAACCTGCTGCGTACACTGACCACTTGATGAACACCAGCGCAGCTTATTAAGGCAAGGGACTAGACCATGCATTTCACCATTCAACGCGAAGCCCTGTTGAAACCCCTGCAACTGGTCGCAGGCGTCGTCGAGCGCCGACAGACCTTGCCGGTGCTCTCCAACGTGCTGCTGGTTGTCGAAGGCCAGCAACTGTCGCTGACCGGTACCGACCTGGAAGTCGAGCTGGTCGGTCGTGTACAACTCGAAGAGCCTGCCGATCCAGGTTCCATCACTGTGCCTGCGCGCAAGCTGATGGATATCTGCAAAAGCTTGCCGAACGACGCGCTGATCGACATCAAGGTCGACGAGCAGAAGCTCGTGGTGAAAGCCGGCCGTAGCCGCTTCACCCTGTCGACCCTGCCAGCCAATGACTTCCCGACTGTGGAAGAAGGCCCCGGCTCGCTGACATGCAGCCTTGAGCAAAGCAAACTGCGTCGTCTGATCGAACGCACCAGCTTCGCCATGGCCCAGCAGGACGTGCGTTACTACCTGAACGGTATGCTGCTAGAAGTTTCTGAAGGCATCATCCGCGCCGTAGCCACTGACGGTCACCGTCTGGCCATGTGCTCGATGAAGGCTGATATCGGTCAGCCAGATCGCCATCAGGTCATCGTGCCACGTAAAGGTATCCTTGAGCTGGCGCGCCTGCTGACTGAGCCGGACGGCATCGTCAGTATCGTACTGGGTCAGCACCACATTCGTGCGACCACTGGCGAGTTCACCTTCACCTCGAAACTGGTCGACGGCAAATTCCCGGACTACGAGCGTGTTCTGCCTAAGGGCGGTGACAAGCTGGTACTCGGCGATCGTCAGGCCCTGCGTGAAGCGTTCAGCCGTACCGCGATTCTGTCCAACGAGAAGTACCGCGGCATCCGTCTGCAACTGGCCAATGGTCAGCTGAAGATCCAGGCGAACAACCCGGAACAGGAAGAAGCGGAAGAAGAAGTGGGCGTCGAGTACAACGGCGGCAATCTGGAAATCGGCTTCAACGTGAGCTACCTGCTGGACGTGTTGGGCGTCATGACGACTGAGCAGGTGCGTCTTATCCTGTCCGACTCCAACAGCAGTGCGCTGGTGCAAGAGTCCGACAACGACGACTCGGCCTACGTTGTCATGCCGATGCGTCTGTAATCATGCTCAGCAGAAGCTAGATGTCCTTAAGTCGCGTCTCGGTCACCGCGGTGCGCAATCTGCACCCGGTGACCTTCTCCCCCTCCCCCCGAATCAACATTCTTTACGGCGCCAACGGCAGCGGCAAAACCAGTGTTCTGGAAGCCATTCATCTGCTGGGGCTTGCCCGTTCGTTTCGTAGCACCCGCCTGTTACCGGTCATCCAGTATGAGCAGCTCGCCTGTACGGTGTTTGGTCAGGTCGAGTTGGCCGAGGGTGGCCACAGCGCGTTGGGGATATCCCGAGACCGTCAAGGGGAGTTCCAGATTCGCATCGACGGGCAGAACGCTCGTAGCGCGGCGCAACTGGCGGAAATCCTGCCGCTACAGCTGATCAACCCCGATAGCTTCCGCTTGCTGGAAGGCGCACCGAAGATTCGCCGGCAGTTTCTTGACTGGGGCGTGTTCCACGTGGAACCACGATTCATGTCCACCTGGCAGCGCTTGCAGAAGGCCCTGCGCCAGAGAAACTCTTGGCTGCGGCATGGTACACTTGACGCCGTTTCGCAAGCGGTTTGGGACAGGGAACTGTGCCAGGCCAGCGCTGAAATTGATGAATACCGCCGCGCTTATATCAAAGCCTTGAAACCAGTCTTTGAACAGACCTTGAGCGAACTGGTTGAGCTCGAGGGCTTAACGCTCAGCTATTACCGAGGTTGGGACAAAGACCGCGAACTGAGTGCAGTGCTCGCCGGGTCCCTTCAGCGGGATCAGCAAATGGGTCATACCCAGGCAGGACCACAGCGTGCTGATTTGCGTCTTAGATTGGGCGCACATAACGCCGCGGACATCTTGTCTCGCGGTCAGCAGAAACTGGTGGTCTGTGCATTGCGGATTGCCCAAGGGCACTTGGTCAGCCAGGCCCGACGCGGCCAGTGTATTTATCTGGTGGATGACCTGCCGTCCGAACTGGACGAGCACCACCGCCGCGCGCTTTGCCGCTTGCTGGAAGACTTACGCTGCCAGGTGTTTATCACCTGTGTAGATCACGAATTATTGAGGGAAGGCTGGCAGACGGAAACGCCAGTCGCTCTGTTCCACGTGGAACAGGGCCGTATCACCCAGACCCACGACCATCGGGAGTGAAGGCATTGAGCGAAGAAAATACGAATACCTACGACTCAACGAGCATTAAAGTGCTGAAAGGCCTGGATGCCGTACGCAAACGTCCCGGTATGTACATTGGTGACACCGACGATGGTAGCGGTCTGCACCACATGGTCTTCGAGGTAGTCGACAACTCCATCGATGAGGCGCTCGCTGGCCACTGCGACGACATCAGCATCATCATCCATCCGGACGAATCCATCACCGTTCGCGACAACGGTCGTGGTATCCCGGTAGACGTGCACAAAGAAGAAGGCGTCTCGGCAGCCGAGGTCATCATGACCGTGCTGCACGCCGGCGGTAAGTTCGACGACAACTCCTACAAAGTATCCGGCGGCCTGCACGGTGTAGGTGTGTCGGTGGTGAACGCCCTGTCCGAAGAGCTGGTCCTGACCGTTCGCCGCAGCGGCAAGATCTGGGAACAGACTTACATTCACGGTGTTCCGAAAGAGCCGATGAAAATCGTTGGCGAAAGCGAAACCACCGGTACCCAGATTCACTTCAAGCCGTCCGACCTGACCTTCAAGAACATCCACTTCAGCTGGGACATCCTGGCCAAGCGGATTCGTGAACTGTCCTTCCTCAACTCCGGTGTCGGCATCGTCCTCAAGGATGAGCGCAGCGGCAAGGAAGAGCTGTTCAAGTACGAAGGTGGCCTGCGTGCGTTCGTTGAATACCTGAACACCAACAAGACCCCGGTCAACCAAGTGTTCCACTTCAACATCCAGCGCGAAGACGGCATCGGCGTGGAAATCGCCCTGCAGTGGAACGACAGCTTCAACGAGAACCTGTTGTGCTTCACCAACAACATTCCACAGCGCGATGGCGGTACTCACCTGGTGGGTTTCCGTTCCGCACTGACGCGTAACCTGAACACTTACATCGAAGCCGAAGGTCTGGCGAAGAAGCACAAAGTTGCGACCACCGGTGACGACGCCCGTGAAGGCCTGACCGCGATCATCTCGGTAAAAGTGCCTGATCCGAAGTTCAGCTCCCAGACCAAAGACAAGCTGGTTTCTTCCGAAGTGAAGACCGCGGTCGAACAGGAGATGGGCAAGTACTTCTCCGACTTCCTGCTGGAAAACCCGAACGAAGCCAAACTGGTCGTCGGCAAGATGATCGATGCGGCCCGCGCTCGTGAAGCGGCGCGTAAAGCCCGTGAGATGACCCGTCGTAAAGGCGCGCTGGATATCGCCGGCCTGCCGGGCAAACTGGCTGACTGCCAGGAAAAAGACCCTGCCCTTTCCGAACTGTACCTCGTGGAAGGTGACTCTGCTGGCGGCTCCGCCAAGCAGGGACGTAACCGTCGGACCCAAGCCATCCTGCCTCTCAAGGGCAAGATCCTGAACGTCGAGAAGGCGCGTTTCGACAAGATGATCTCTTCACAAGAAGTGGGCACCTTGATCACCGCGCTGGGCTGCGGCATTGGCCGTGACGAGTACAACATCGCGAAGCTGCGTTACCACAACATCATCATCATGACCGATGCTGACGTCGACGGTTCGCACATCCGTACCCTGCTGCTGACCTTCTTCTTCCGTCAGTTGCCGGAGCTAATCGAGCGCGGCTACATCTACATCGCCCAGCCACCGCTGTACAAGGTCAAGAAAGGCAAGCAAGAGCAATACATCAAAGACGACGATGCCATGGAAGAGTACATGACGCAGTCGGCCCTGGAAGATGCGAGCCTGCACCTGAACGAGGAAGCCCCGGGTATTTCCGGGCCAGCCCTCGAGCGTCTGGTGAATGACTTCCGTCTGGTAATGAAGACCCTCAAGCGTCTGTCGCGCCTGTACCCACAGGAGCTGACCGAGCACTTCATCTACCTGCCTGCCGTTAGCCTGGAGCAATTGTCCGATCACGCTGCGATGCAGGATTGGATGGCCCAGTACGAAGTTCGTCTGCGCACCGTCGAGAAGTCCGGCCTGGTTTACAAAGCCAGTCTGCGTGAAGACCGTGAACGTAATGTCTGGCTGCCTGAGGTCGAACTGATCTCCCACGGCTTGTCGAACTACGTCACCTTCAACCGCGACTTCTTCGGCAGCAACGATTACAAGACTGTTGTTTCTCTGGGCGCTCAATTGAGCACCTTGCTGGACGACGGCGCGTATATCCAGCGTGGCGAGCGCAAGAAGCCGGTGACCGAGTTCAAGGAAGCCCTTGAATGGCTGATGGCCGAAAGCACCAAGCGTCACACCATCCAGCGATACAAAGGTCTGGGTGAGATGAACCCGGATCAGCTGTGGGAAACCACCATGGACCCAAGCCAGCGCCGGATGCTCAAAGTGACCATCGAAGACGCCATTGGCGCGGATCAGATCTTCAACACCCTGATGGGTGATGCGGTCGAGCCTCGTCGTGACTTCATCGAAAGCAACGCCCTGGCGGTTTCCAACCTGGACTTCTGATCCAGCAAGCCTGCCAAACGAAAAAGGCCAACGCTTAGCGTTGGCCTTTTTTATTGTCCGTTATTGGCTCGGGTAATAAACCAATCCCGCTGTTGTTCAACCATTGAAACACGTCACCGCAGGCATAAAAAAACCGGCTATATCAGCCGGTTTTTTTACGTCCGAAAAAAACTTATGCACCTTTTTCGGTTTTTTATGGGTTTATAAAATATGTATATAAATCATAAGCTTAAAAACAAAATCCGACGCTTTTCAACAAAACAGTACACAGGTTATCCACAAAATCTCAGACAGCCACTTGATCGGTAGGAGTCGGGGCTTGCGGGGCGGGTGGCAGCGAGCCCATTTCGCGTTGCATCTGCTCGTTCCAGGCTTGGACCCGATCATTCAGATCTGCAATCGCTCGCGGCCCGCTACCCTCTGCATACATGGGTGCGCCGATGATCACGGTAATGACGCCCTGCTTCTTCGCCCAACCGGTTTTCGGCCAGAACTTGCCAGCATTGTGCGCAATCGGCAGCACGGGAAGTGCGGCGTTGACGGCTAAAGCGGTACCACCGCGAGAGAATTTTCCGATGGTGCCGTAAGGAACGCGCGTTCCCTCTGGGAAGATCAGGACCCAGACGCCGTCTTTCAGCAGTTCATCGCCCTTCTTCGCCACATGCTTGAGCGCCGCTTTCGGGTTGTCGCGGTCGATGGCGATCGGCCGCAGCATGGCCATGGCCCAGCCGAAGAATGGAACGTAGAGCAGTTCGCGCTTGAGCACCTGGCTCAAGGGCTCGAAGTAAGCGGAGAGGAAGAACGTCTCCCAGGTGCTCTGGTGGTTCGACTGAATCACGCAGGGCTGATCAGGCACGTTCTCGGCGCCCTTCACTTCGTAGCTGATGCCCAGGAAAACTTTGCTCAGCCACAAGGCGCAGCGGCACCAGTACACATTGATGAAGCGATACCGCGCCTTGAACGGTAGAAACGGCGCGATAAAAAAGCTCAGGCTGCACCAGAGCAACGAGCTGGTGCCCAGCAGCAGGTAAAAGAGGAAGGTTCTGATGGCCTGCAATATCGACATGGCGACGTTTACCGTGCGGGCTCTGCCCGTCTATATAAAGCGCACTCCCGATCAATCCTTGGTCAGGAACAATCGAAGCACTCTAATTGTGGATAAGTTCTGCGGCAATCGCCGCTAGATCGTCAAAAATCAAGGTGCCTACCGGTAGGGTCTTGCCCAAAGTCTTTTCGCCTTTTCCGGTCTTTACCAAAACTGGCTGAGAATCGACGGCTTTGGCGGCCTCCAGGTCACCAAGGGTATCGCCGACGAACCAAAGATTGGTCAGCGATACGTTGTAATGCGCGGCGATGGTTTTCAACATCCCGGGTTTTGGTTTGCGGCAATCGCAGCCATCGTCCGGCCCGTGTGGGCAATAGACGATCAGCCCGACTTCACCGCCCTGCTCCGCCACCAGCGAGCGCAAGCGCTCGTGCATGGCGTCCAGGGTGGCGATGTCGTAATAGCCGCGAGCGATGCCCGACTGGTTGGTAGCGACCGCCACCGTCCAGCCGGCCTTGCTCAACTGCGCGATGGCTTCGATCGAACCCGGGAGCGGAATCCACTCCTCCACCGACTTGATGTAAGCGTCGGAGTCGTAATTGATCACCCCGTCCCGATCGAGAATCAGCAGTTTCAACAGCAGCCCCTCAACCCAGCAGCGAAATGTCGGCGACGCCGAGGAACAGCCCACGCAGACGCGACAGCAACGCATAACGGTTGGCGCGGACCTTGGCATCTTCCGCATTGACCATTACGGCTTCGAAGAACGCGTCCACCGGCTCGCGCAAGGCAGCCAGACGTGCCAGCGATTCGCTGTACTGGCGCGCAGCGGCCATCGGCTGGACAGCCTGGTCAGCCTGCTGGATTGCCGAGTACAGGGAGAACTCGTTGGCGTTGTCGAAGTACTTGGCTTCCACGACCGAAGGAACAGAGCCTTCGACCTTGCTCAGCAAGTTCGAAACACGCTTGTTCACGGCGGCCAGGGCAGCGGCTTCCGGCAATTTGCGGAAGGCTTCTACCGCTTGTACGCGCTGATCGAAGTCCAGCGCCGAACCCGGTTTCAGGGCACGAACCGACAGGTAAGTCCCGACATCAACGCCTTCGTCTTCGTAACGGGCACGCAGACGGTCGAAGATGAACTCCAGCACCGAATCGTTGAGGCCGGCAGCCTTGATCTTGGTACCGAACGCATTCACGGCAAACGCCACGGCGTCGTTCAGGTCGAGGTCGAGCTTCTTGTCGATCAGGATCCGCAATACACCCAGCGCAGCACGGCGCAAGGCGTACGGGTCTTTGCTACCGGTTGGCAGCATGCCGATACCGAAAATGCCCACCAGCGTGTCGAGCTTGTCCGCGATCGCCACGGCCGCACCGGTCAGGGTGGTCGGCAGTTCAGCGCCGGCACCGCGCGGCATGTACTGTTCGTTCAGTGCCAGTGCAACTTCTTCCGGCTCGCCGTCGTTGAGGGCGTAGTAGTAACCGGCGACGCCTTGCATCTCCGGGAACTCACCGACCATCTCGGTCGCCAGGTCGCACTTGGACAGCAGGCCGGCACGGGAAGCCCATGCGGCGTTACCGCCAATGCGTTGAGCGATGAACGCAGCGAGTTTGGAAACGCGCTCGGCCTTGTCGTAGACGCTGCCGAGTTTTTCCTGGAACACCACGTTCTGCAGGCGCAGGTTGAAGTCTTCGAGTTTCTGCTTCTTGTCTTGCTTGAAGAAGAACTCGGCGTCGGTCAGGCGTGGACGAACCACTTTCTCGTTACCGGCGATGATCTGTTGCGGGTCTTTGCTTTCGATGTTGGCCACGGTAATGAAACGTGGCAGCAACTTGCCGTCGGCATCCAGCAGGCAGAAATACTTCTGGTTGTCCTGCATGGTGGTGATCAAGGCTTCTTGCGGCACGTCGAGGAAACGCTCTTCGAACGAGCACACCAGCGGCACCGGCCATTCAACCAGCGCGGCCACTTCGTCGAGCAGGGCTGGCGGAACGATCGCCGTGCCTTCCTGCATCGTCGCCAGCTCTTCGATGCGCTTGCTGATCAGCTCGCGACGCTCGTTGGCATCGGCCAATACGTAAGCGGCACGCAGGTCGGTCAAGTAGTTGGCCGGCGAGGTGATGCGTACGCTTTCCGGGTGGTGGAAGCGGTGACCACGGGAATCGCGGCCGGACTTCTGGGCAAGGATCGTGCAATCGATGACCTGGTCACCGAGCAGCATCACCAGCCACTGGGTCGGACGAACGAATTCTTCTTTGCGAGCACCCCAGCGCATGCGCTTGGGAATCGGCAGGTCGTTCAGGGAATCTTCGACGATGGTTGGCAGCAGGCTCGCGGTCGGTTTACCGGCGATGCTTTGGCTGTAACGCAGTTTCGGACCGCTCTGATCGATTTCGCTCAGGTCGACGCCGCACTTCTTGGCGAAGCCCAATGCCGCTTGAGTCGGGTTGCCTTCGGCATCGAACGCGGCCTGACGTGGCGGGCCATCTAGGTTGATGCTGCGATCCGGCTGCTGAGTCGCCAGATCGGTGATCAGCACAGCCAGACGACGTGGCGCGGCGTAGACGGTTTTGGTCTCGTAGTTCAGGCCAGCGGCTTGCAGGCCCTTGTCGATACCGGCCAGGAACGCGTCGGCCAGGGTGTTCAGGGCTTTGGGTGGCAGTTCTTCGGTGCCCAGTTCAACCAGAAAATCTTGAGCACTCATTGTGCAGCCTCCAGCTTAGCCAACACTTCGTCACGCAGGTCCGGGGTCGCCATCGGGAAGCCCAGCTTGGCGCGAGCCAGCAGGTAGGCTTGCGCAACGGAACGCGCCAGGGTGCGGACACGCAGAATGTATTGCTGACGCGCGGTCACCGAGATGGCCCGGCGCGCATCCAGCAGGTTGAAGGTGTGGGAGGCCTTCAACACCATTTCGTAGCTCGGCAACGGTAGCGGCTGGTCGAGTTCGATCAGGCGCTTGGCTTCGCTTTCGTAGAAATCGAACAGTTCGAACAGTTTTTCGACGTTGGCGTGTTCGAAGTTGTAGGTCGACTGCTCCACTTCGTTCTGGTGGAACACGTCGCCGTAGGTCACTTTGCCGAACGGACCGTCAGCCCAGACCAGGTCGTAGACCGAGTCCACGCCTTGCAGGTACATGGCCAGGCGCTCAAGACCGTAAGTGATCTCGCCGGTCACCGGGTAGCACTCAATGCCGCCCGCTTGCTGGAAGTAAGTGAACTGCGTCACTTCCATGCCGTTGAGCCAGACTTCCCAGCCCAGACCCCAGGCGCCGAGGGTCGGCGATTCCCAGTTGTCTTCAACGAAGCGAATGTCGTGGACCAACGGGTCCAGGCCGACATGCTTGAGGGAGCCCAGGTACAGTTCCTGGAAATTGTCCGGGTTCGGCTTCAGCACGACCTGGAACTGGTAGTAGTGCTGCAGACGGTTCGGGTTTTCGCCGTAGCGGCCGTCAGTCGGGCGACGACTGGGCTGCACATAAGCTGCGTTCCAGGTTTCCGGGCCAATGGCGCGCAGAAACGTGGCAGTGTGGAAAGTCCCGGCGCCTACTTCCATATCGTAGGGCTGAAGTACCACACAACCTTGCTCGGCCCAGTATTGCTGGAGGGCGAGGATCAAGTCTTGGAAGGTACGCACGGCTGGCGTAGGCTGGCTCACGAAATTCACCTGTTTCTTGGGCTGCGATTTAAAGAGCGGGAGTATACCCGATTCGGTCCTGCGCACGCCCCCTGGAGCCTTATGCCACGCTGCTTTTGGTGTTCCGAAGATCCGCTGTACATGGCTTATCACGATCAGGAGTGGGGTACGCCGCTACGCGATGCGCAGGGATTGTTCGAGTTGCTTTTGCTCGAAGGGTTCCAGGCCGGCCTTTCCTGGATCACCGTGCTGCGTAAACGCGAGCACTATCGTCAGGTAATGTTCGGCTTTGACGTACAGCGCGTGGCGCAGATGAGCGACGCTGAAATCGATGAATTGATGCTCGATCCGGGCATCATTCGCAATCGCCTCAAACTCAACGCCGCCCGGCGCAATGCCCAGGCCTGGCTGGCGCTGGAGGATCCGGTGGAGTTTCTCTGGTCCTTCGTCGACGGCAAGCCTGTGATCAACCATTTCAAGGACCGCAGCGAAGTGCCGGCCGTGACGCCGACCGCCGTGGAGATGAGCAAAGGCCTGAAAAAGGCCGGCTTCACGTTCGTCGGCCCGACCATTTGTTACGCGCTGATGCAGGCCTCGGGCATGGTCATGGACCACACCCAGGATTGCGATCGCTACGCGGCGCTGGCGAACGGCGGTTAGAATAGCCGCCTCGCGCACAGCACAAGATCAGGAGTGACCTGTGGATAAGTTTAAAGGCGCCTTGCTGGTAGGCGCTCTGCGGCTGTTTGCCCTGCTTCCGTGGCGGGCAGTGCAGGCAGTGGGCTCGGCCATCGGCTGGTTCATGTGGAAAACCCCCAACCGTTCCCGCGATGTGGTGCGGATCAACCTCGCCAAGTGTTTCCCGGACATGGACGCGGCCGAGCGGGAGCAACTGGTCGGTCAGAGCCTTAAAGACATCGGCAAGTCCCTGACCGAAAGCGCCTGCGCCTGGATCTGGCCGGCCCAGCGCTCCATCGATTTGGTGCGTGAAGTCGAAGGTCTTGAGGTATTGAGGGACGCCCTCGCCTCCGGCAAAGGGGTCGTCGGTATCACCAGCCACTTGGGCAACTGGGAAGTGTTGAACCACTTCTATTGCAACCAGTGCAAACCGATCATCTTCTATCGTCCGCCAAAGCTGAAGGCTGTGGATGATTTGCTGCGCCAGCAACGGGTGCAATTAGGTAATCGGGTAGCCGCTTCCACCAAGGAAGGGATCCTCAGTGTTATCAAGGAAGTGCGCAAAGGTGGTGCAGTGGGCATTCCCGCTGACCCGGAACCGTCCGAGTCCGCCGGGATCTTCGTACCGTTCTTCGCCACCCAGGCCCTGACCAGCAAGTTCGTACCGAACATGCTCGCCGGCGGCAAAGCGGTCGGCGTATTCCTGCATGCGCTGCGGCTGCCGGACGGTTCGGGTTACAAAGTGATCCTCGAAGCTGCTCCAGAGGCCATGTACAGCACCGATACAGAGACCTCCTGTGCGGCTATGAGCCAAGTGGTCGAGCGCTATGTGCGGGCGTATCCGAGCCAATACATGTGGAGCATGAAACGCTTCAAGAAGCGCCCGCCAGGTGAAGAACGCTGGTACTGAGTCGATTGGCATGATCTGTGGATAACCCAGGGCCAGGGTTATCCACAACCGTTCAATAAAGGGCGCAGAAGATGTCCGAACACCGCAAATCATTTCGTATCAAGATCAGTCACCACAGCTTCGGCGAATGCCTGGGCCAGACGCGTAACCTGTCGACGACAGGCGTCTACGTCAAGCATCCGGGCCTGTCGACATTACCCAAGGGCGCGGTGGTGTACGGTCAGGTGCAGGACTTACCCACAAGCGCGCCGCGGGTGCGCATGGAAGTGGTGCTGGTGGATGCAGAGGGCATTGGCCTGCGCTACCTCTGATCAGTGAGCCTGACGCTCAAGCTTCTTCAGAAACACGGTCATTTCCTTTTCGGCCTGCTTGTCGCCATGGGCGCGAGCGGCTTCCAGGCCCTGTTCCCACGCCTGACGCGCGGACGCGAAATCCTTCAGCCCCAGATGGGCCTTGCCCAATAGCTTCCAGGCCGCTGAATACTTCGGATCAAATTCGACACAACGCTGGAAATGCTCAGCGGCCTTGGCGTATTCCCCAAGGTCCAGATAACCCTTGCCCAGCCCGAAGCGTAGCAATGAGTTATCCACACCCTTGGCGAGCATTTTTTCCAGGGATTCGAGCATGTGTGGATTCCTTGATGAGGTTATTCAGAGATGCCTATGTGGTCATGAGATCGCTTTCGCGGGCAAGCCCGCTCCCACAGTGATCTTCAGTGAACATAAAATTTGTGCACGCCCGAGAACCTGTGGGAGCGGGCTTGCCCGCGAAGAGGCCCGCCCGGCCACCGCAAATCCCGGATCAGAAGAAGCTGAGCCCCACATGGAACAGCTTCTCCACATCCCGAATATGCTTTTTATCCACAAGGAACAGAATCACATGGTCGCCCGCCGCAATCACCGTATCGTCGTGGGCAATGATCACTTCTTCGTCACGGATGATCGCGCCAATCGTGGTTCCCGGTGGCAGGCCAATGTTCTCAATGGCCTTGCCGATGACCTTGCTCGAC
Organism: Pseudomonas sp. BT76 TE3572; assembly: GCF_050435365.1. Taxonomy (NCBI): domain Bacteria; kingdom Pseudomonadati; phylum Pseudomonadota; class Gammaproteobacteria; order Pseudomonadales; family Pseudomonadaceae; genus Pseudomonas; species Pseudomonas sp. BT76 TE3572. The sequence continues at coordinate 4,464,586 of NZ_JBNDKE010000001.1, read as the reverse complement.
TTCGCGTCACCGTGGGCAATCGCCTCGATGGCTTCCGCCGCGCCCCGGCGCAATGAGTGCACGCTGACAATATCGCCACGGCGCACGTGGGCCAGCAAAGTACCGATGGTCGCCAATTGCGGGCTGATGGCGATGTCGATGTCGCCGCCCTGGATCAGGTCGACGTAGGCCGGGTTGTTGATGATGGTCATCACCTTCTTCGCACCCAGGCGCTTGGCCAGCAGCGACGACATGATGTTGGCTTCGTCGTCGTTGGTCAGGGCCAGGAAAAGGTCGGCGTCGGCGATGTTCTCTTCCATCAGCAAGTCGCGGTCGGAGGCACTGCCCTGCAACACCACGGTGCTGTCGAGGGTGTCCGAGAGATGACGGCAGCGGGCCGGGTTCATCTCGATGATCTTCACTTGGTAACGGCTTTCGATGGCCTCGGCCAGACGCTCACCGATCTGCCCGCCGCCCGCGATGACGATGCGTTTATAGCTCTCATCGAGGCGGCGCATTTCGCTCATCACGGCGCGAATATTCGCCTTGGCGGCGATGAAAAAGACTTCGTCGTCTGCCTCGATCACCGTATCGCCCTGCGGCAGGATCGGCCGATCACGACGGAAAATCGCCGCCACACGGGTTTCGACATTTGGCATGTGTTCACGCAACTGACGCAGTTGCTGACCCACCAGCGGGCCGCCGTAGTACGCCTTGACCGCCACCAATTGGGCTTTGCCTTCGGCGAAGTCGATCACCTGCAAGGCGCCCGGATGCTGGATCAGGCGCTTGATGTAATTGGTGACCACTTGCTCCGGGCTGATCAGCACGTCCACCGGAATCGCGTCATTGTCGAACAGCTCGGAGCGAGTCAGGTAGGCGGCTTCGCGAACCCGGGCGATTTTGGTCGGGGTGTGGAACAGGGTGTGGGCAACCTGGCAGGCAACCATGTTGGTTTCGTCGCTGTTGGTCACCGCCACCAGCATGTCGGCGTCGTCCGCGCCGGCCTGACGCAGCACCGTCGGCAGCGAGCCGCGGCCTTGCACGGTGCGGATGTCCAGCCGATCGCCGAGGTCGCGCAGGCGTTCGCCGTCGGTGTCGACCACGGTGATGTCGTTGGCCTCGCTGGCCAAGTGTTCTGCCAGCGAACCGCCGACCTGCCCTGCGCCGAGGATGATGATTTTCATCCAGTCACTCCCTTAAAACCCATTAACCGCGCGCGGCGGCGATCTTGATCAGCTTGGCGTAGTAGAACCCGTCGTGGCCGCCTTCCTGGGCCAGCAGTTGGCGACCATGAGGTTGCTTGATACCGGCTTGAGTGGCGAGGTCCAGTTCACGGGCGCCCGGCGTGCGGGCGAGGAAGGCTTCGATGACTTCGGTGTTTTCGGTCGGCAGCGTGGAGCAGGTGGCGTAAAGCAGGATGCCGCCGACCTCCAACGTTATCCACATGGCATCGAGCAGTTCGCCCTGCAGAACCGCGAGTGCGGCGATGTCGTCGGGTTGGCGAGTCAGCTTGATGTCCGGGTGACGACGAATCACCCCGGTGGCCGAGCACGGCGCGTCCAGCAGAATGCGCTGGAACGGTTTGCCGTCCCACCAGGTGGCGGTGTCGCGGCCGTCGGCGGCGATCAGTTCGGCGCTCAGGCCCAGGCGTGCGAGGTTTTCCCGCACTCGCACCAGACGCTTGGCTTCCAGGTCCACCGCGACCACGCCGGCGAGTGCCGGCTCGGCTTCAAGGATGTGGCAGGTCTTGCCGCCCGGTGCGCAGCAGGCGTCCAGCACCCGTTGGCCCGGAGCCAGGTCGAGCAGATCGGCGGCCAGTTGCGCGGCTTCGTCCTGCACGCTGATCCAGCCTTCGGCGAAACCCGGCAAGCTGCGCACATCGGCGGCGGCGTCGAGAATGATGCCGTCCTGACTGTAAACGCATGGCGTGGCGGCGATGCCGGCGTCGGTCAGCAACCCGAGGTAAGCATCGCGGCTGTGATGACGACGGTTGACCCGCAGGATCATCGGCGGATGCGCGTTGTTCGCCGCGCAAATGGCTTCCCACTGTTCCGGCCAGAAGGCTTTCAGGGATTTTTGCAGCCAGCGCGGGTGGGCAGTGCGCACCACTGGATCGTGTTCCAGTTCGGCCAGCAGCGCTTCGCTTTCGCGCTGGGCGCGGCGCAGCACGGCGTTGAGCAAGGCCTTGGCCCAGGGCTTTTTCAGCTTGTCGGCGCAACCCACGGTTTCACCGATGGCTGCGTGTGCCGGAACCCGGGTGTAGAGCAATTGGTAGAGACCGACCAGCAACAGCGCTTCGACATCGGCGTCGGCTGCCTTGAACGGCTTCTGCAGCAACTTGGCCGCCAGCGCCGACAAACGTGGCTGCCAGCGCGCGGTACCGAACGCCAGGTCCTGGGTGAAGCCGCGATCGCGGTCTTCAACCTTGTCCATTTGTGTCGGCAGGGAACTGTTGAGTGAGGCTTTTCCGTTAAGAACAGCAGCAAGTGCCTTGGCGGCGGCCAGACGTGGATTCATTGAGCGTCCGCCGCTTGCCCGAGAACGGTGCCGACGGCGAATTTCTCACGACGGCTGTTGAACAAGTCGCTGAAGTTCAGCGCCTTGCCGCCGGGCAATTGCAGACGAGTCAGACACAGGGCTTGCTCACCGCAGGCGACGATCAACCCCTCCTTGCTGGCGCTGAGAATTTCACCGGGAGCGCCCTGCCCTTCAGCGAGGCTGGCGGCCAGCACCTTCAATGCTTCGCCATTCAGCGTGCTGTGGCAGATCGGCCATGGGTTGAAGGCTCGAACCAGGCGCTCCAGCTCAACCGCCGGGCGACTCCAGTCGATGCGCGCTTCGTCCTTGTTCAATTTGTGAGCATAAGTGGCGAGGCTGTCGTCCTGCACTTCGCCTTCCAAAGTGCCCGCAGCGAGGCCGGCAATCGCCTGAATCACGGCTGGCGGGCCCATTTCCGCCAGACGGTCGTGAAGGCTGCCGCCGGTGTCTTCACCGGTGATCGGCGTGGTGACTTTGAGCAGCATCGGCCCGGTGTCGAGGCCCAGTTCCATGCGCATCACGGTCACACCGCTTTCGCTGTCGCCCGCTTCAACGGCGCGCTGGATCGGCGCCGCTCCGCGCCAGCGTGGCAACAGCGAGGCGTGGCTGTTGATGCAACCCAGGCGCGGAATATCCAGCACCACTTGCGGCAGGATCAGGCCGTAGGCGACCACCACCAGCAGGTCCGGCTTGAGCGCGGCCAGTTCAGCCTGAGCGTCTTCGTTGCGCAGGGTTGGCGGTTGCATCACAGGAATGTTGTTTTCCAGAGCCAACTGCTTGACCGGACTTGGCATCAACTTTTGCCCGCGACCCGCCGGACGGTCCGGTTGGGTGTAGACCGCGACGATCTCGTAAGGGCTGTCGAACAGGGCCTTGAGGTGTTCGGCGGCGAATTCCGGGGTGCCGGCAAAGACGATGCGCAGTGGCTCAGTCATTCAAAAGGTCTCGCAAAAGAAAAAGGCTTGCCGCAGCAAGCCTTTGAAAGGAGGGCATCAAGCGTTCTGGCGATGGAGCTTTTCCAGTTTCTTCTTGATTCGGTCGCGTTTGAGATTGGACAGGTAGTCGACGAACAATTTGCCATTCAGGTGGTCGCATTCATGCTGGATGCACACGGCGAGCAGTCCTTCGGCGATCAGTTCGTAAGGCTGGCCGTCGCGGTCCTGGGCCTTTATTTTGACCTTCTGTGGGCGATCGACGTTTTCGTAGAAGCCCGGCACCGAGAGGCAGCCTTCCTGATATTGCTCCATCTCGTCGGTCAGGGTTTCGAACTCGGGGTTGATGAACACCCGTGGTTCGCTGCGGTCTTCGGAGAGGTCCATCACGACGATACGTTTGTGCACGTTGACCTGGGTCGCGGCGAGGCCGATGCCTGGCGCTTCATACATTGTTTCAAACATGTCATCGACCAACTGACGCACTTCGTCGTCCACTACAGCCACAGGTTTGGCGATAGTGCGCAGGCGCGAATCGGGGAATTCGAGGATGTCTAAAATGGCCATAAGCTTAATTGCTGCACGTTTGAGGTAATGTCGGGTCGATGGCCTGGCGGGTCCGAAGATGCAGGCTACCGTTGTAAAACGTAGCTTCCTTCTCTTTTTGGTTAAGAGTCGGGAGCGAGCCACGAGGGCTCTGGCGTTCTACGCGAATGCACATAATAAAGGGATTCACCGCATGAGGAAATCACTACTCGCCTTGCTCCTTCTGGCCTCGGCCGGTTTGGCGCACGGGCAAGTGCAACTCAAGGAAGGTTTTCCACAGCAATACACCGTGGTATCGGGTGACACACTCTGGGACATATCGGGAAAATACCTCCAAGAGCCGTGGAAGTGGCCGGAGCTCTGGCAAGCCAATCCACAGATCGAAAACCCCAATCTCATCTATCCCGGGGATTCGTTGACGCTGGTCTACGTCAATGGCCAGCCGCGCCTGACCCTCAATCGCGGCGCTTCCCGGGGCACCATCAAGCTTTCGCCACGGGTGCGCAGCTCGGCGGTGGCCGATGCGATTCCGAGCATTCCGCTGCGATCAATCAACAGTTTTCTGCTGAGCAACCGCATCGTCGACAAAGTCGAGGATTTCGACAAGGCGCCCTACATCGTCGCCGGAGATGCCGAGCGCGTGCTCAGCGGCACGGGTGACCGCATCTTCGCCCGTGGCCATTTCGACCCGAACCAGCCGGTCTACGGCATCTTCCGTCAAGGCAAGGTCTATACCGACCCCGAGACCAAGGAGTTCCTGGGGATCAATGCCGACGACATCGGCGGCGGCGAGATTGTCGCCACTGAAGGCGATGTCGCCACCCTCGCCCTGCAACGCACTACCCAGGAGGTTCGACTCGGTGACCGCTTGTTCAGCGGTGAAGAGCGCTCCATCAACTCGACCTTCATGCCCAGTGCACCGAAAACGCCTGTCTCGGGCTTGATCATCGATGTGCCGCGCGGGGTGACCCAGATTGGCGCGATGGACGTGGTCACGCTGAACAAGGGCCAGCGCGATGGCCTGGCCGAAGGCAATGTGTTGGTGGTGATGAAAACCGGCGAAACCGTGCGTGACCGGATCACCGGTCAGCCACTGAAAATCCCCGATGAGCGTGCCGGTCTGCTGATGGTATTCCGCACCTACGACAAGCTCAGCTACGGGCTGGTGCTCTACGCCTCGCGCTCGTTGGCGGTGCTGGACAAGGTGCGAAATCCATAAGCAGGCTCCACAAGTTACCAACAGAGTTATCCACAGCTTATTCCCGTTTGAACGGGGCTCATAACGATCAAGGATGATCCATGTCGCTGTCTGCTTTTGCACCGGTTTCCCCTGCGGAACTGGAAGCTCGTTTACGTTTGCATCGCCTGCCGGAACTCGGTCCTGCGCGTTTCAAGAAATTGCTTGAGGCCTTCGGCTCGGCGTCCAAGGCGATCAGCGCGCCGGCCAGTGCCTGGCGCTCGCTGGGTTTACCCCTCGCTTGCGCAGAGGCCAGGCGCTCGAGTGAAATCCGTGATGGCGCGAGCCATGCGTTGGCCTGGTTAGAGCGTCCGGGCCAGCATTTACTGATGTGGGACCAATCTGACTATCCGGCACTGCTGGCGGAAATCAGTGATGCGCCGCCGCTGTTATTCGTGGCGGGCGATCCCGGCATTCTGGAAAAACCGCAGCTGGCGATGGTCGGCAGCCGGCGCGCTTCGCGGCCGGGCATGGACACTGCTGCCGCATTTTCCCGCAGTTTGGCCGGCGCCGGTTTTGTCATTACCAGCGGTCTGGCGCTGGGCATCGATGCCGCCGCGCATCAAGCCGCTTTGGACGTGGGCGGGCGAACGGTCGGTGTACTTGGCACGGGACTTGAAAAGTTTTATCCACAGCGCAATCGACGGCTGGCAGACGCGATGATCGCCTCGGGCAGCGCGGTGCTTTCGGAGTTCCCGCTGGACGCCGGGCCGACCGCCAGTAACTTCCCCCGGCGCAATCGGATCATCAGCGGTTTATCCCTGGGCGTGCTGGTGGTCGAGGCGAGTGTCGCCAGCGGTTCGCTGATCACCGCGAGGCTGGCGGCGGAACAAGGGCGCGAGGTGTATGCGATTCCAGGGTCGATCCACCACCCTGGTGCAAAGGGTTGTCATCAGCTGATCCGCGACGGTGCGGTGCTGGTGGAAACCATCGAGCATATCCTCGAAGCGTTGCGCGGCTGGCAGCAGTTGCCGTTATCCACAGCGACACCCGCGGTGACACATCCGTTGCTCATGCTGCTGCATGCCGCGCCGCACACCAGTGAAGCGTTGTCCGCCACCAGCGGCTGGGCCTTGCCGAAAGTGCTGGCGGCACTGACGGAACTGGAAATGGACGGCCGGGCGGTCTGCGAAAGCGGGCGCTGGTTTGCACGGGTGAGCTAGGTTTTATAAGGAAGATCGGTAAACTGCGCAGAGCCTTATTCCGGAGAGTTTTTCATGGTTAACAGTTGGCGTGTGCAACAAGCCGCACGAGCCATTCGCGCAGGCGCGGTGATTGCCTACCCAACCGAAGCCGTCTGGGGCCTGGGTTGCGACCCGTGGGACGAAGAAGCGGTCTATCGTCTGCTGGCGATCAAGGGGCGGTCGGTGGAAAAAGGGTTGATTCTGGTGGCCGACAACATTCGCCAGTTCGACTTCCTCTTCGAAGACTTTCCTGAATTGTGGATGGATCGCATGGCCAGTACCTGGCCAGGGCCGAACACCTGGCTGGTGCCGCATCAGAATATGTTGCCGCAGTGGATTACCGGTGTGCATGAAACGGTGGCGCTGCGGGTCAGCGATCACCCGTTGGTGCGGGATTTGTGCGCGGTGGTCGGGCCGTTGGTTTCAACGTCGGCCAACCCGCAGGGCCAACCGGCGGCGCGGACGCGGATTCGCGTCGAGCAGTATTTCCGTGGGCAGGTGGATCACGTGTTGGGTGGGAATCTGGGCGGGCGCAAGAATCCGAGCGTGATTCGCGATGTGGCGACGGGCAACGTCATCCGCCCGGATTAAGACCGAGGTGCGGCTATTCGCGAGCAAGCCCGCTCCCACAGTTGACCGAGTTTCCTCAGAGGAATGAGGTTAAATGTGGGAGCGGGCTTGCTCGCGAAGGCGTCCTCAAGGCAACAAAACAGTCGAACCCGTCGTGCGCCGCGCCGACAACTCGGTCTGTGCCTTCGCCGCTTCAGCCAATGGATACTTCTGGCTGATGTCCACCTTCAGCTTGCCACTGATGATCATCTCGAACAGCTCATCCGCCATACGCTGCAGGTTCTCGGCATTGTTGGCGTAAGTCGCGAGCGTAGGCCGGGTCACGTACAACGAACCCTTTGCCGACAGAATGCCCAGGTTCACCCCGTCTACCGCGCCCGACGCATTGCCGAAGCTCACCACCAGACCGCGAGGCGCCGTGCAATCAAGCGAAGTCAGCCACGTGTCCTTGCCCACGCCGTCGTACACCACCGGGACTTTTTTCCCGTCAGTCAATTCCAGTACGCGCTGTGCGACGTTTTCATGGCTGTAGTCGATGGTCGCCCAAGCGCCGTTGGCCTTGGCCAGTGCGGCTTTCTCCGGTGAGCTGACCGTGCCGATCAACTTCACGCCCAAGGCCTTGGCCCATTGGCAAGCCAGGGAACCGACGCCACCCGCAGCAGCGTGAAACAGGACGGTTTCGCCACCCTTGAGTTCATAGGTCTGACGCAGCAGGTACTGCACGGTCAGGCCCTTGAGCATTACGCCAGCGGCCTGTTCGAAGCTGATCGCGTCCGGCAGAAGGACCAGATTGGCCTCCGGCAACACGTGAATGTCGCTGTAAGCGCCCAATGGACCGCTGCCATACGCCACGCGATCACCCACTTTGAACCGGGTGACTTGACTGCCCACCGCCTCGACCACGCCCGCGCCTTCCGAGCCCAGGCCGGATGGCAGGGCTGGCGGCGCATAGAGGCCGCTGCGGTAATAGGTGTCGATGAAATTCAGGCCGATGGCCTTGTTGGTCACGCGAACCTGCTGCGGACCGGGCTCGGCGGGTTGGTAGTCAACATACTCGAGCACTTCGGGGCCGCCATGAGCGCGGAACTGGATACGCTTAGCCATCAGAACTCTCCTTAGGTCTTGGCTACTGGAGTTGTAGCGCGAAGCTCCCTATCGAACTCCCATGCTTGATCTTCGTCAACTGCGGCAGGCCCATCTGCGATGTTATGCTACGCGCCCATTTGCGCCGGCCCTGCTCCCATGGAGCGCCGCGTAGCTTTGCCCGATTCAAGGTGATGACATGACGACCCGCACCGAGGCCGTAAAAGCCTACCTGCTCGACCTGCAAGACCGCATTTGCGCGGCCCTCGAAGCTGAAGACGGCGGCACGCAGTTCGTCGAAGACGCCTGGACCCGACCTGCCGGCGGTGGCGGTCGCACCCGGGTGATTGAAAACGGCGCGGTCATCGAAAAGGGCGGCGTCAACTTTTCCCACGTCTTCGGCAGCGGTCTCCCACCCTCCGCCAGCGCTCATCGGCCAGAACTAGCCGGCCGTGGCTTTGAAGCGCTTGGCGTGTCTTTGGTTATTCACCCGCACAACCCGTATGTGCCGACGTCCCACGCCAACGTGCGCTTCTTCATCGCTGAAAAAGAAGGCGAAGAACCGGTCTGGTGGTTCGGTGGTGGCTTCGACCTGACCCCTTATTACGGCAATGAAGAAGACTGCGTGCACTGGCACCGCGTCGCCGAGCAGGCCTGCGCGCCGTTCGGTCCGGATGTTTACTCGCGCTACAAGGCCTGGTGCGACAGCTACTTCCACATCAAGCATCGCCACGAGCCGCGCGGTATCGGCGGCCTGTTCTTCGATGACTTGAACGAGTGGGACTTCGACACCAGCTTCGCTTTCATGCGCGCCATCGGTGACGCGTTCATCGACGCCTACCTGCCGATCGTGCAGCGCCGCAAAAATGATGCGTTTACCGCCAAACAGCGTGAATTCCAGGAATTTCGCCGTGGGCGCTACGTTGAATTCAACCTGGTCTACGACCGCGGCACGCTGTTCGGTCTGCAATCGGGCGGGCGTACCGAGTCGATCCTGATGTCCCTGCCACCGCAAGTACGCTGGAGCTACGACTGGAAAGCCGAGCCGGGCAGCGAAGAAGCACGGCTGACCGAGTACTTCCTGCAAGACCGCGATTGGTTGGCCAAGGCCTGAACGAGGAATCCTGATGGACCGTTATGTCGTATTTGGTAACCCGATTGGCCACAGCAAGTCGCCGCTGATCCACCGTCTGTTCGCCGAGCAGACGGCTCAAAAACTCGACTACAGCACGTTGCTGGCGCCCCTCGACGATTTTTCCACCTGCGCCCGGACGTTTTTCCTCGAAGGTCGCGGGGCGAATGTGACGGTGCCGTTCAAGGAAGAGGCCTATCGTCTAGCGAACAGTCTGACGGCGCGGGCGCAGCGGGCTGGTGCGGTGAACACCCTGAGCAAACTGGCCGATGGCAGCCTGCTGGGCGACAACACCGATGGCGCCGGACTGGTGCGGGACCTGACGGTCAACGCCGGTTTCAGCCTCAAGGGCAAACGCATCCTGCTGCTCGGTGCTGGCGGCGCGGTGCGCGGTGCACTGGAGCCGTTGCTGGCCGAGCAACCCGCGTCGGTGATCATCGCCAACCGCACGGTGGAAAAAGCCGAACTGTTGGCGGAATTGTTCGCAGACCTGGGGCCGGTGTCGGCCAGTGGTTTTGATTGGTTGCAGGAGTCGGTAGACCTGATCATCAACGCAACGTCCGCCAGTCTGTCAGGGGATGTACCGCCGATTGCCAGCAGTTTGATCGAGCCGGGCAAAACGGTGTGCTACGACATGATGTACGGCAAGGAGCCCACGTCGTTCTGCCGTTGGGCCAGTGAACATGGCGCGGCGGTGTCGATGGATGGGTTGGGGATGCTCGCTGAACAAGCGGCGGAAGCCTTCTTCCTGTGGCGCGGGGTGCGCCCGGATACGACGCCGGTGCTGGCCGAACTTCGCCGCCAACTAGCCCTGTAATTCTTTGTGGCGAGGGATTGGTGTTTTATCCAAGGATTCGTTTAGTCCTCAAACCGGATCGGGCATTTCTCCGCCCCTTCCAGTTTCCTCAACTCTTCCACCACCTGCGGCCGTGCCCGTCGCAGGGTCAGGCTGCGATTCTGGCGCAATAGCCGTCGCGCTTCCTGATGCAGCATCTCCACGCCTGAATAGTCGATGAAGTTGATCTGCTGCGCTTCGATCACCACTCTCGCGCCGTGCATCCGCTGCAGGCGTACTTGCAGGTAATGGCTGGCGCCAAAAAAGATCGAACCGCCAACCCGCAAAATGTCTTCATCCCCATCCCGCCAATGCTGGACCCGCGGTTGCGAGGTGCGTTTGAGGTAGAAGAACAGCGAAGCCAGCACCCCGGCGTAGATCGCGGTCTGCAATTCCAGCAGCAGCGTGGCGACACAGGTCAGCGCCATGACCAGGAACTCGGCGCGGCTGACCCGCAACAACGCGCGAATGCCGCGATGATCTACCAGCCCCCAGGCGATCAACAGAATGCTTCCGGCCATGGCCGGGATCGGAATGTGCGCGATCAAATTCGCACCAAAGATAGCGAACAGCGCCACCCACAACGCTGAAAAAACGCCGGCCATCGGCGAACAGGCACCCGCCTCGTAGCTCAGCCCCGAGCGGGTGAAGGAACCGGCTGACAGCGAGCCGGAAAAAAACGCTCCGACCATGTTCGATAAACCCTGGGCGCGGACCTCTTGGTTGGCGTCGAGCAACTGCTGAGAACGGGCCGACAAGGATCGGGCAATCGACAGACTGGTGACCAGCCCGAGCATGCCCACCGCCACCGCGCTGGGTAGCAAGCGCAGAATCAGGTCCAGATCCAGCGGCAGCGGGCTGAAGGGCGGCAGCCGCCCGACAAACGCGCTGACCAACCTCACATGGCCGAACATCGATGGCCAGAGCCAGACCAGCAATCCGCTCAGCGCCAGGGTGATCAACAGCGTCGGCCAGCGCGGCAGGAGCAATTTCAGGATCACGCCCACGACGACCGTCGCCAGGCCCAGCATTAGCGACGGTTTATCCACTTCGCCGAGATGACTGAAGAGCATCATCAAACTGTTCAGCGCTGTTGCCTGGTTGGGCAATTCCAGCCCCAACAAATTTGGCAGTTGGCCGATGGCAATCACCACCGCCGCGCCGAGGGTGAAACCCAGCACCACTGAGTGCGAGACGAAATTCACCAAGGCGCCGAAGCGCAGCAAACCGAGCAGCCACTGGAAAATGCCGGCAAGCAGCGTCAGCAACAGGATCAGGGTGACGTAGTCTTCTGACGCAGGAACGGCCAGTGGACTGACGCTGGCGTACAAGACAATAGAAATCGCCGCCGTAGGACCGCAGATCAGGTGCCACGAAGAACCCCAGAGACAGGCGATCAGCACCGGGATAATCGCCGCGTACAGACCGTATTCAGGTGGGAGGCCGGCGATCAGCGCGTAGGCAATGGATTGCGGCAACGCGAGAATCGCACCGCTGAGGCCGACGATCAGGTCGCGACCGACGCTGGCGCGGGTTTGCCGGGGCAACCAGCTGAGGAAGGGGAAGAGCGAATGGCGGCTTGGGAAGGCCATGGGTCCTCTCGGGTGGGGGTTTGGGCAAGGGTAGCAGGGTGTGAGGGGTGTCAGATGAATCCACCCCTCACCCTAACCCTCTCCCCAGAGGGTAGAGGGGACTGACCGAGGTGATGGCAAGAAATCCTGCGACCTGAATTATCGAGTCGAACACCAGATTTAATAACAACACAGATCGGCCCCCTTTCCCCCTCTCCCCCGTGGGGAGAGGGCTGGGGTGAGGGGGCGATCCTGAGCCCGACACACAATCCACGATCACCCGATCAAAGCTTCGCTTTCACCGCCCCCAACGCATCCTTCCCATCCACGGTCTTCACCCCATCCAGCCACTTATCCAGCACCGCCGGATTAGCCTTGATCCACGCCTTGGCCGCATCAGCATTGCTGACCTTCTTGTTCACCACCTCGGCCATGATGCTGTTCTCCATTTCCTGGGTGAAACTCAGGTTGGTGAGCAGTTTGCCGACGTTCGGGCAGGCCTGTGCATAACCTTTGCGGGTCAGGGTATGGACGCTGCCGGTATCGCCGAAGTACTTCTCGCCGCCCTTGAGGTAATGCATTTTCAGCTGCACGTTCATCGGGTGCGGGGTCCAGCCGAGGAAGGTCACGAACTTCTGTTTTTTCACCGCGCGAGACACTTCGGCCAGCATTGCCTGCTCGCTGGACTCGACCAGTTTCCACTGGCCCATGTCGAAGTCGTTCTTCTTGATGATTTCCTGCAAGGAGATGTTGGCGGGAGCGCCGGAGCCGATGCCGTAGATCTTCTTGTCGAACTTGTCGGCGTATTTGTTCAGGTCGGAAAAGTTATGCACACCCGCATCCCAAACGTAATCCGGGACGGCGAGGGTGAATTCGGTGCCATCGAGGTTCTTAGCCAATTGCGTGACATCGCCGGTGGCCACGAACTTGTCGTAGAAACCCTGTTGTGCTGGCATCCAGTTACCGAGAAACACGTCGACCTGACCATCTTTCAAGCCGCCAAAGGTGATCGGTACGGCCAGCGTGTCGACCTTGGCCTTGTAGCCCATGCCGTCCAGCAGAAACCCGGTGATGGCGTTGGTCGCGGCGATGTCGCTCCAGCCAGGGTCGGCCATTTTCACCGTCTCGCAACTCTGATCGGCATACGCCGATGCACTGCCCAGAGCCAGAAGCCCGACCGTCATTGCTGTGGATAACCTACGCATGGCATTCCCCTTAACATTATTGGTTTTGGCAGGGTTGTGGATAACGTGCTTTACGCTCCAGATCGTCGAGGTCGATGTGGTTGCGCATGTACTGCTGGCTGGCGTCCACCAGTGGCTGGTGATCCCAGCTCTTCAGCTTGCCGATGGTTAATGCATCGGCGACAAAACGTCGACGCCGCTGGCTGGCGAGCACTTGTTGGTGGATCGCCGGGATATCCCATTTGGCTCGGGCTTCAGCGAGAAATTCATCGAAAAGCGAGCGATGTTGTGGCGATTGACTGAGTTCTTCCAGTTCGCGCGGGTCGTTGTGTACGTCGAAGAGTAGGCAAGGGTCGTCTTCGCTGTAGATGAATTTGTAGGCGCCGCGGCGAATCATCATCAGCGGGCTGATGGTGCCTTCAGCCATGTATTCGCCAAAGACCTCGTCATGACCGCCCTGCCCTTGCAGGTGCGAGACCAGCGAGCGGCCGTCCAGCGGCAGCCCCGGCTCCAGCGAACCGCCGGCCAGTTCCACAAAGGTCGGCAACAGATCGGCGGTGGAGACCGCCGCGCTGACCCGGCCAGCGCCGAATTGCCCCGGCGCACTGATCAACAGCGGCACGCGGGCGGCCATTTCGTACCAGTGCATTTTGTACCAGAGCCCACGCTCGCCTAGCATGTCGCCGTGGTCACCGGAGAACACAATGATGGTGTCATCGATCAGGCCAGTTTCCTCGAGTGTTTGCAGGAGTTTGCCGACGTTGCTGTCGATATAGCTGCAAGCACCGAAGTACGCGCGGCGTGCATCGCGAATCTTATCCACAGGCAGCGGTTTGTCCCACAGGTCGTAAACCTTGAGCAAACGCTGGGAGTGCGGATCGAGTTCGGACTGGGCCGGGGTTTCAGGCAATGGGATGTCGGCGTCGTCGTACATATCCCAGAAAGCCTTGGGAATGGTGTACGGGTCGTGTGGGTGAGTCATGGAAACGGTGAGGCAGAACGGCTGATCGCCATCCTCGCGGATGTGGTCGAACAGGTATTGCTGGGCCTTGAACACCACCTCTTCGTCGAAATCCAGCTGATTGGTGCGTACGCACGGCCCGGCTTGCAGCACCGACGACATGTTGTGAAACCAGGTTGGACGCACGTCCGGCTCGTCCCAGTTCACAGACCAGCCGTAATCGGCCGGGTATATGTCGCTGGTCAGGCGTTCTTCATAGCCGTGCAACTGATCCGGTCCGCAGAAATGCATCTTGCCCGACAGAGCGGTGCGATAGCCGAGTCGACGCAAGTAGTGGGCATAAGTCGGTACATCGGCGGGGAAATCGGCCGCGTTGTCGTAGGCGCCGATCTTGCTCGGCAACTGACCGCTGACCAGGGTAAAACGTGACGGCGCGCACAGTGGGCTGTTGCAATAGGCGGCGTCGAACACCACGCCTTCGGCGGCGAGGCGGCTGAGATTGGGCAGCTTGATGGGCGAAGGGCCGTAGAACGGCAACATTGGCGCGGCCATCTGATCGGCCATGATGAAAAGAATATTCTTGCGCTTCATGTGATCGCGGCATTCCATAGTGAATATTTATGCGAGAGTGCTGCGATCGAGCATGTAGCCCAAGCATTTTGTGGTAAAGCCCATGCACGGCAATGACTAGGATAAGCACAGCTTATGTATTACGCCCTTGGTGATTTGTCTCTGGATTTGCTTCGCGCCTTTGAAGCGGCGGCCCGACAGCGCAGCTTCACGGCTGCCGCGGTGGAACTTGGCACCACGCAACCGGCCATCAGCCAGCAGATCAAACGGTTGGAAGAACAACTCGGGACGCGGCTGTTCGACCGGATTTATCGCGGCATCGAACTGACCGAGGCCGGGACGATCCTGTTTGAGCAGGTTCAGCTCGGGTTGCAGAATATCGATGCAGGATTGAGCGCGATCAGCGCACAGCACCAACACGAAGTGTTGCAGGTCGCCACCGATTTCGCCTTCGCCGCGTATTGGCTGATGCCGCGCCTGCACCGCTTTCATGCCGCCAATCCTCAAGTGGATGTCAGCCTGGTCACCAGCGAACGCAGCCTCAATATGCTGCGCACCGATATTGATGTGGCGGTGTTGTTTGGTGATGGCCGATTCAAGCAGGGTGAAAGCCATTGGCTGTTCAGCGAAGAAGTGTTTCCGGTGTGCAGCCCGCTGCTGTTGAAGGATCGCCCCCTGCCCTTGCCGGCCCAGTCATTGCTCGAGTTCCCGCTGCTGCACCTTCGAGGCGAAAACAGCAGCAACTGGTTCGACTGGAGCGGCGTGTTTCGAGAGTTGGGGATCGCTTCGGCACCTGCGCCCGGGCAATTGCGCTTCGACAATTACACGTTGCTGATTCAAGCGGCGATTGGCGGCCAGGGCGTGGCCATCGGCTGGCGGCACCTTGTGGATAACTTGCTGGCGCAGGGATTGTTATGCCGACCGATTGCGGAAACGGTGATTTCCAGGCTCGGCTATTACGTGGTCCTGCCCCAGCGAAAACGGCGTGGTGCGCTGATTCAACAGTTTGTGGACTGGCTGATGGCTGAGCAGGCCAGCAGTGCGCAATCGTTGAATGGCCTGCCGTTGCCGTCTATCGCTGTATAGCCTCGGTCGCGACGAAGGTTACGTGTTCGCCGACATGCAGGT
Source organism: Pseudomonas sp. BT76 TE3572 (assembly GCF_050435365.1). Classification (NCBI taxonomy): domain Bacteria; kingdom Pseudomonadati; phylum Pseudomonadota; class Gammaproteobacteria; order Pseudomonadales; family Pseudomonadaceae; genus Pseudomonas; species Pseudomonas sp. BT76 TE3572. The sequence goes on along the minus strand of NZ_JBNDKE010000001.1, from coordinate 4,449,133 downwards.
TCAACCGCAACTCATCGGCAATCCCTGTCGCCACCCGGCTCAACCGTTCAAGCGGTTCGGCGAGGCCCGGCTCCAGGCTGCGGCTGATGTGGCTGAAGTGCTCGATGGTCAGCCCGGGCACCCCGCGCGGCGCATTGATCAGTGTCCAGTGCAAAGTGCTGCTTTGCAGGGCCTCGCGGATTTCTTCGGCGGCGTGGAGTTGCAGTCGATCTTCTATCTCCGGATCGTCCAGTACCTCGAAATCTCCCACCAGAAACAGCCGGCTAATCCCCGAGGCCTGCATGCCATCGATCAGCGCATCCACCGCCAGCACTTGCTCGACCGGGCCCGGCACGATGGATTTTTCCACGTGCTCGCTGCTCATCGGCAACCCGGGTGCATCCAGCAGACAGATCACCGCCGAACAACCGGCGACACTCTGCTTGACCCGCTTGGCGTCGAACAAATCGCCAGTCTTGGTCCGCAATCCCGGGCGCGGCGCGAGCGCCGTCAAATCATCGAGAATCGCGATCACTTCATGTTGGCGCCGCAGCATTTCAGCCATCAGCGCACTGCCCAGGCTACTCATGGCACCATAAAGCACCACTTTTACCACCGGGGTTTCGGCATTTTTCATGGCCGTGCTCCGTTCTTCCTATCTCTATGGCGTGTGACCTGTGGGAAACAACGCCGGTTCGACTCGGTTCAGAGGGTTTCAAATGCAGCAGATCAAGGGCTACCACGCCCATGTCTACTTCGACGCCACTACCCTTCCTCAGGCGCGAGCCTTGTGTGAGCAGGCAGCGCAATTGTTTCCAGTGAAGATGGGTCGCGTCCATGAACGCCCGGTGGGCCCGCACCCGGACTGGAGCTGCCAGTTGGCTTTCGAGCCGCAATACATCAGCGACGTGCTGCCCTGGCTTGCGCTCAACCGCAAGGGTTTGGTGGTGTTCCTGCACCCGGTCACCGGCGACGATCTGCTGGACCACACCGAGCACGCCATCTGGATGGGCGCGATTCGACCACTGGATCTGTCTATTTTTTGATCAGTTTACAACTGTTCCTCGGCTTCACCGGGCAAATGTTCGTCCAGATGCAGCCAGGGCAGTCGGTTGTCAGTCCAGATATGCTTTTCCGCGGGTGCCTGCTCGGGATGATCGAGGGTGGCGATGGTCACGTCGATGCTGTCCGGGCTCAGGTGCGAGATCAGCGCCAGCTGCGCCCCACAGTTGCCGCAGAAATACCGCACGCAGGTTGTTGAAGAGTCGTACTGCGCGGGTATCCCCTTCACCCATTCAAAGGCTGAGGTGGGAATAGTGATCCAGGTGGTCACGATCCCGCCGCTGACCCGTCGGCAAATCGAGCAATGACAGTGGGCGATGTCGTGCAAAGGCCCACTGAATTGATAGCGCAGATGTGCGCAATGGCAGCCGCCTGTATGAATGTCGGCCATGTTTTTACCTCCTGCCCCGTATTCAGGGACTTTGAACCCGTCCGACGACCGGTTGCACATCTGGTCAATGCTTTCATCCGCGAAAGCTGGCTGAAAGCTTCCCCGATTAGGATCGCCCCCACTACCGGCAACAGACCGGTCGGCCAATGCCAGTGTTTTATCGCTCGCACAGCCCATTTAACAACAACAATGGTGATCCTGATGTCCTTTGCTACCCGCCACTTCGCTGTCACTCCGCCCATACGCCTCGTGCTTCCCGTTCTGCGCTGACCCACCCGGTTCGCCCATTCCCTAGCCGCGCTATGCCTGGAGTATTCCCATGCTGACTTTCCTTGGCTTTGCCATGGTCATCACGTTCATGTTCCTGATCATGACCAAGCGCCTTTCCGCGCTGATCGCTCTGATCATCATCCCGATCCTGTTCGCGCTGTTCGGTGGTTTCGCGCCGAAGATCGGCCCGATGATGCTCGAAGGCATCACCAAGCTCGCACCGACCGGTGTGATGCTGATGTTCGCCATTCTGTACTTTGCCCTGATGATCGACTCTGGCCTGTTCGACCCGGCCGTGCGCAAGATCCTCAAACTGGTCAAGGGCGACCCGTTGAAAGTTTCGGTCGGTACTGCCGTGCTGGCGCTGATCGTGTCCATGGACGGTGATGGCGCCACCACTTACATGATCTGCGTGGCCGCCATGCTGCCGCTCTACGCCCGTATCGGCATGAGCCCACGGATCATGGCCGGCCTGATCATCCTCGCCGGTGGCGTGATGAATATGACGCCATGGGGCGGCCCGACTGCTCGTGCCGCCAGTGCGCTGCATGTGGACCCGTCCGACATCTTCGTACCGATGATTCCGGCAATGCTGGCCGGCGTGGTGGCGATCCTGGCGATTGCCTACTTCTACGGTAAACGCGAGCGTGCACGTCTTGGTGAATTGCATCTGGTCGGTGATGAAGTCGACCACAGTGAAATCACCGTTTCGCAATTCCCGGATGCCCGTCGTCCGAATTTGATCTGGTTCAACGGCGCCCTGACCCTGGTCCTGATGGGAACCCTGGTCGCCGGTCTGTTGCCGCTGCCGGTGCTGTTCATGGTGGCGTTCAGTATCGCGATGATCGTCAACTACCCGTGCCTGCAACAGCAGAAGGACCGCGTCGCGGCCCACGCCGGTAGCGTGCTGGCGGTGGTCGGCTTGATCTTCGCGGCCGGTATCTTCACCGGTATCCTGTCGGGCACCGGCATGGTCGATGCGATGTCGAAAAGCCTGTTGGCAGTCATCCCGGACTTCCTCGGCCCGTACCTGGCCGTGATCACTGCACTGGTGAGCATGCCGTTCACGTTCTTCATGTCGAACGATGCATTTTATTACGGCGTGTTACCGGTACTTGCGGAAGCCGCCAGCCATTACGGTATAACCGCGGTTGAAATGGCACGTGCCTCGATCGTCGGTCAGCCCGTCCACCTGTTGAGCCCGTTGGTACCTTCGACCTACCTGTTGGTGGCCCTGGCCGGTATCGACTTCGGTGATCACCAGCGTTTCACCCTGAAGTGGGCAGTGCTGGTTTGCATGTGCATACTGGTCGCCGCCTTGCTGATGGGGATTTTTCCGCTGTTCAGCACTCTATAGCCCAAGACTCACCATGACGGGTCCAGGCTTTGTTGTTTGAAGCCTGGGCCCTTCGTGGTTTAACACACGCACAAAGGAATACACATGGAATGGCTGACCAACCCTGAAATCTGGGTTGCCTTCTTCACCCTGACCGCCCTGGAAATCGTTCTGGGTATCGATAACATCATCATGATTTCGATCCTGGTCAGCCGCATGCCCAAGCACATGCAACAGCGCACCCGGATTTTCGGCCTGGCGCTGGCCATGGTTACGCGGATTCTGTTGCTGCTGTCGATCACTTGGGTCATGCGCCTTACCGCTGACTTGTTCGAAGTGCTCGGCCAGGGTTTTTCCGGGCGAGACCTGATCCTGTTCTTCGGTGGTCTGTTCCTGCTGTGGAAGAGCTCGCAAGAGATGTACCACGCGCTGGAAGGTGAAGACGAAACCAATGAGCAGCCGGGTGGCAAGGGCGGCAAATTCTTCTACACCATCATTCAGATCGCGATCATCGACATCGTGTTCTCGCTGGACTCGGTCATCACCGCCGTGGGCATGGTGTCCCACGTACCGGTCATGGTCGCGGCGATCATCGTTGCCGTGCTGGTGATGATGTGGGCTTCCGGCACCATCAGCGAGTTCATCGACAAGCACCCGTCGCTGAAGATGCTGGCGCTGTCGTTCCTGTTGATCGTCGGCACTGTGCTGATTGCTGAATCCTTCGACGTTCACGTGCCAAAAGGCTACGTCTACTTCGCCATGGCGTTCTCGCTGGCGGTGGAAGCGATCAACATCAAGATGCGCACCGCGATGGCGAAAAAGCGCAAGCAGCCAGACCCAGTAAAACTGCGCAAGGACATTCCGGGTCAGTAACCCGAACCTGTGCACTGGCTGGTGTCAGCCAGTGCACAAAACCTGTGGGAGCGAGCCTGCTCGCGATAGCGGCCTGTCAGTCAACATCAATGTTGAATGTGACGGCCCCATCGCGAGCAGGCTCGCTCCCACATTTTTTTTGCTCTGTGATTACCCTGGCGGATCGAGGTTATCCAGCACTCGATTCACCGCCAATTCCCCCAACATGATGCTTTGCTGAATCCCCAGCAGAGTGCTGCGCTGTGGGCCATCCAGAAACCCCGCGAAATCACTGGCCATTACGCTGGCTGACGCCAACGATTCGCAGGCGTGCCCGAGCAAGGTTTCGTTATCGACCTTGGGGTCTATGAAGAAAATGCTGCTGGGTTTACGCGGTGGGAAGTCGTGGGGGACCGGATCGGTGTCCGGTGGGTTGGGCGTTACCTTGAACATAGATAGAACTCCAGTACTGATTACGTGGAGCCATCACTCTCGCTACCAAACGAAGGGTGGCGGCCATACACAGGTTGGTAGACCGGAGTACTGGAACCGGCGCCCCCGAAGGGACCCTGCGCATGGCCACCATAAAGCTGCGACCTCAATAAGCGTCCGCAAGAAGTGGCTATGCGCCAGACTCCGGGCTACCAAACCCGATCACTGTTTTTCAGCGACTGGGAAACGATAGAGACCCGGGCCAAGGCGCACAAGCCGGCGGATTCTGGCGTAACCGTAGGCAACGGCGCAAGGCGTTGTAGCCTCTGAGAAGTAACTCTGGGTGTCATTAAACATGTGTCGCAGATCGCGTGAATCACATCAACGCAGTTGAAGAATTAGCCGACAGTTCTTTCCTAAGGTTGACGCACAGAGCTCTGGTGGTTAGCGTCCTCCGCTCGCTTCAAACGACAATGACAAGGAATGCATATGTCTGGAAAACCGGCTGCACGTCTCACGGACCCGACCACCTGTCCCCTTCCCGGCCACGGCACTAACCCGATTGCCAGCGGCTCACCCGATGTCTTTTTCAACAGTCTCGCCGCCGCTCGGGTCAGCGACAAATGCACCTGCGGTCAGGCCCTCAACGGTGGATTCTCTTCAACGGTGTTCATCAATGGCCTGAACGCCATAACCCTCGACAGCACCGCTAGTCATGGCGGCGTGGTGATCGGCGGCTCTGGCAACGTCATCATCGGCAGCAGTCACACCGCCGCGCCATTCATTCCGCCCTTGCCGATCATCGGCCAACCCTTGGTCGAATTCAAAGCCGTCAGCGCCGGCAATGGCGAACCGATCGCCGCACAAGACTACGAAATCGAAACCGCGGAAGGCCGCATCGTCAAAGGCCAGACCAATGCTCAGGGCATGACGCAAAGCGTCGTCACCTTACAGCCCGACCTCGCCGTAGTCCGCTGGACCGTCTGAGCCTCAAGGAAGAATGAAATGACCGGACAATGCATCGCTCCAGACGACCTGGACATGAAAAAACTGTGGGACAGCACCTGCGAACTGCCTACCTGCAAACGCGAAACCACCACCGGCGGCCCCAACCCGAAAACCCGTGTCGAAGTGCCATTGCTGACTTGTAACTGCCTGTGGCGCAGGTTTCAGAAAGAAGCCGAAGAATGGGTCGCACCGGGTGGCGTGTTGATTGCCGACCCGCAAGTGCGCAACCGCAAGATCAACGCGGCCTATGCGCAGTTGTGGCTGGCGGATAACCGGTTTCAGTGGGCTGGGTTGGCGGCGTTTGCTTCTAAGCAGGTGGGGTGTGGGTTGTTGCATGCTGCCAAGCTACAAAAAGGCATCGCCGCAGAAAAAGAAGCGCACCGCAAATTGCGCGAAGCACCGTCGGAAACTTTGTTCGAGGGATTTGGGTTCAAATTCAGCCGAACCGATCCTAAAGTTCAAGAGGAAGTAGACAAAGCCAGGTCAGAGAACCCGGTCCCTAATGCAGACATAACCTTCGGCGATAATTCTCGCTCACTAGTTCAACAACAATTGGACTACGTGTACGAGATGCTTGCATTGGGTAACACCGCGCTATTTCTGGATGTTTATCCTCTGCATCGCTTTTTTATGGTGCGTGGATACAAGGAAATGGAGAAATGCCTGAAAAGCCGAAGGGAAATAGCGAAGGATGTGATGTGGCCAATAGGAAAAAGCGTAGCGTTCGGTGTCGCCCATAAAGAAATTTTTGAGACTTTTGGGGCAATCGAGGCCGGGGAAATTGCCGACAGCGTTAACTCCATGGCTGCTCATGAGCAGATCAATATCCTGCAACCCGCGATGTATGAGGACGTGCAATTCGCCTCGCTCATTCGTGGCACACATGCTTCAGACATTGTTTCTGTCGTCACAGGTCTGCTTTCCGGCGTTCCAGAGGGGATACAACTCACGTTGGCCAGTCAGTGCAGAGCACCAGACAATCGGAGCGTTTCTTTCAGCAGTAATCCGCTCGCCAATCTTGCGGATAAAAATCAAAGGATGGAGTTCGTCCTCCGGGCCGCAGCACAATTCAACAACCTGCTAAAGAATCCAACCACTAAAAGTCAGCTAAAAAACTCTATTACAGATATCGCAAATGGAAATGGGGTACGTCAGTGATCGGTTCAAAGCAACGCTGGCTGATTTTGGTTTTTTTCGCTCTTCTGGTGGCAGGTAGCGTGGTGTATTCCCGTTGGAGCACCAAGACTTTATCCGTCTACATAGGAAAGCCCTACGAGCAGGTCATCAAAGACTCGACATTCCCGGTCGAAGGAAACACGGCGATTTATCCTGGTGATCCTAACGACGCTAAAGACCCTCCTCATCCGAGTTCTACATGGATCACCAGCCCGACCGTTATAGAGTTTGATGATCCTGTTTACGGGTTCAAACTTCCTCCTACGGTCTTTGGTGCGGTTACCTATAGAAGCCTGAAGGTCGCAACCCTGACCACGTCGCCCATGTCAGAAACAATGTCATTTGGAAAGGCAGTGGAACAGTTGGACGGCTTGCAGAACACCCTTAAAAACCAAGGATGGGAGCTTCAGCCCGAAGAGAAGAACGATTGGTTCAGACTCGACTCTGTTGCAGAGCGTGAACAACTACAGGCAAAGCTTTTCGATCAGGCTGACGGTATCGATCTGTACGTGCCGGGAAAATACAGTTTGCTGCTTCTGATTAAGTGTTATGCACGCTGCGATGAGCGTGATTCAACAACGGCAAAATACCTGATCGATATCAGCGTTGGTCGGGATCGCATCGGAAAATGAAGATTCATTTCTCGGGGCGTCGAGAATGTTGGATCTCTTCAGCGATTGAACTCTGCTCAAACGCTCTTGCTACACATGACCTGTGGCTTCAATCCATGAAACGAGCCTTCGGGCCCCTTTTTTATCTCTGCATCAAACTGTTTTCATGACAGTTTTGTTTCAATCGCTTCTTTAGCTGTGCGATGCTGGCGCGCAGACCGTTAGCCAGCTACAGCTAAAGTACAGAACGTAGAAGAACGCGCGGCACCGTCAACTTGCCCCTTTGGGGCGCTACCACCACAGGGGGCCTGCATGCTCACCCTGCTCAATTTATTATCTGCCGTGGCCTTGTTGATTTGGGGCACGCACATCGTCCGAACCGGCATCCTGCGGGTCTACGGTTCCAACCTGCGCCATGTGATTGGCCGGAACATGTCCAAGCGCTGGCTGGCGTTCATCTCGGGGATCGTCGTGACGGCGATGGTCCAGAGCAGCAACGCCACCGCCATGCTCGTCACCTCCTTTGTCGGTCAGGGCCTGATGGCGCTGACCCCGGCCCTGGCGACCATGCTCGGGGCCGACGTCGGTACCGCGCTGATGGCGCGAGTGCTGACCTTCGACCTGTCATGGCTGTCACCGCTGCTGATCTTTCTTGGGGTGATTTTCTTCCTGTCGCGCAAACAGACCCGACTGGGCCAGATGGGCCGGGTCAGTATCGGACTGGGGCTGATCATTCTGGCGCTGCAACTGATCGTCGAGGCTGCCGCGCCGATTACCCAGGCCCAAGGCGTGAAAGTGATTTTCGCCTCGCTGACCGGCGACATCTTGCTGGATGCCTTGGTCGGCGCGCTGTTTGCGATGGTTTCCTACTCCAGCCTGGCCGCCGTCCTGCTGACGGCGACCCTGGCCGGTGCCGCAGTGATCAGCCTGCCCGTGGCCATCGGCCTGGTGATCGGCGCCAACATCGGCAGCGGCATCCTTGCCTTCCTCAGCACCAGCATGCAGAACGCCGCCGGTCGCCAAGTGGCGTTGGGCAGCCTGCTGTACAAACTGATCGGCCTGTTGCTGATCATCCCGGTACTCGACCCGTTGGTGCACTGGATCGACAGCCTGGACTTCAGCCCTCAGGAAATGGTCATCGGCTTTCACCTGCTCTACAACACCGCGCGCTGCCTGCTCTTGCTGCCGAGTGTCGGAGCGATGGCCAGGTTCTGTGCGTGGGTGCTGCCGGAGCGCCCGCAAGTCAACGGCACCGCCAAACCGCGGCATCTTGATCCAACAGCGCTGGTCACGCCCAGCCTGGCGCTGGCGAATGCCGCCCGGGAAACCCTGCGCATCGGCGACCTGATCGACAACATGCTCGAGGCCATGCTCGACGTGCTGAACGGCAAGCAAACCGCCGTCACCCAGGAAATGCGACGACTGACCGATGATGTGGAATCGCTCTACGGTGCGATCAAGCTGTATCTGGCGCAGATGCCCCGCGAAGACCTCAGTGAGCAGGACAGCCGGCGCTGGGCGGAAATCATCGAGCTGGCGATCAACCTTAAACTGGCCAGCGACCTCATCGAACGCATGCTGCGCAAGGTTCAGCAGCAGAAAACCTCGCAGCGCCGGTCTTTTTCCGAGGTCGGCCTCGAAGAGTTGGCAGGGCTGCACAGTCAGTTGATCTCCAACCTGCGGCTCGGCTTGTCGGTGTTCCTCAGTGCCGATAAGGAAAGTGCCCGCCAGTTATTGCGTGAGAAACGTCGCTTTCGCGCACAGGAACGCCGCCTGGCCCATGCCCACGTCAGCCGGTTGCAACGTAAGATCGTGCAGAGTATCGAGACCAGTTCGTTGCACCTGGAGTTGATTGCCGACATGAAGCGTCTGAATTCGCTGTTTTGCAGCAGCGCCTATGTGGTGCTGGAAACTTCCGACACCGGCGCACTCATTGTCGATGATTTGGCTGACATCACGCATTCACCCTGAACGTCCACCGTTGCTTGAAGTCTGTTGAACTTACGCTGGCCGTATGGAAGCTCGTTATGCGTTGTCTGTTGTTCGCCTGTCTGTTGCTTGGCTCATTCTCTTCATTTGCCCTGGATCGCTTTCAGGTCGAGGGCTATACGCTGCCCAACGGTCTGCAATTGCTGCTCAAGCCCGGTACCGAGCGCGGGCATGTGGCGATTCGTCTGGTGGTCGGCGTCGGCATCGATGATTTCGGCTGCGCCGAAAAGGAGCTGCCACACCTGCTTGAGCACTTGCTGTTCAGCGGCATCGACGCCACGGGCGAAGGCGGGCTGGAAGAACGCATGCAGGCCCTGGGTGGCGAGTGGAACGCCTACACCAGCAATGCCGACACGACGTTCGTCATCGAAGCCCCGGCGAAAAACCAGCGCAAGGTCCTCGACCTGCTGCTGGCGCTGCTGACCCAGACCCGAATCGATGACAACGCCATCAACGCCGCCAAACAAGTGGTCGAGCGCGAAGACGGCGGCCATTACTCGCACCTGCAACGCTGGCTGGATCGCCAGGATCTTGGCCACACGGCGAGTAATCAACTGGCGGTGGAACTGGGCCTCAAATGCCCCGAGCGGCCTGAGGTCGATCACCTGACCCGCGATCAGCTGGAAAAGGTACGCAAGGCCTGGTACGCGCCCAACAACATGACCCTGATCGTCGTCGGCGACCTCGACCGGTTGCTGCCGGCCTATCTGGAGCGGTCTTATGGCGCGCTTGAAGCGGTCGACCCGACCGATCACCCGCCCCTGCCGGCGATCCAGGCCAGTGCTGCCCATGAGCGCACCCTGAGTCACGGTTTTGTCGGCGGCAGTGCCAAGTTGCATTGGCTGGTGCCAGAGCCGGTGCTGGAAGATCGGCACGACGAAACCTTCGACTTGCTCAAGGACTATCTGGACTGGGCGCTCTACCGCAAATTGCGCCTGGGCCATGGCTTGTCCTATGGGCCTTCGGCCGAGCGCGAGGTGTTTGGTGGTGTGGGCTTCATGAGCCTGAACGCGGACCTTGATCGTGACGACGTGCCGGAGGCCGAGCAGGTGCTGGATGATCTGAAGGCCGGGTTGCTCAGGGACGGTCTCAATGCCCGCACCTTCAACCGCCTCAAGGAGGCCGCCATCGCCCGCCAGGCCTGGGCCGTGCAAGGCAACAGCGCGTTGGCCGATTATTACTGGAGTGCCCTTGGGGACTACGAGGATGGCCGTTTTGCCAACCCGGCCAAGGAACTGCAAGGGGTGACGCTGGAGGCAGCAAACAAGGCCATGCGTGAATTGCTGATGCAGCCGGGCTACCTGCGGATCGAAAAGCCGTTGATCAGTGATGATCAGCTTATGTGGGCGATTGCCGGGGTGCTTGGGTTGCTTGTACTCAGCCTGTTGGCTTGGCGAGTACATCGCCGAAAGTAACAGTTCCCTGTGGCGAGGGAGCTTGCTCCCGCTGGGGTGCGAAGCGCCCCCAAAACCGGACACTGAGTATTATCAGATAGAACGCCTGCACCGGTTTTACGACTGCTGCGCAGCCGAGCGGGAGCAAGCTCCCTCGCCACAATGCATTGGTCATACGGACGTATCCCCCTCGCCACGCCGACCCTCGGCGGTTACCCTGTCGAGGATTTTTCCCACGACTAATGCGAACCGCCGAATGCCTACTCTGACCCTATACGTCCAGCGCATCCTGGAATTGATGAAGCGCTACCCGGGGGTCATTGCGCTCGGTGGTTTCATTTCCGGGGTCGGCAGTTTCATTCTGGTGGATCGCCAGCAAGGTCTGGCGACCTGGATCACCACCATCATGCTGGTCAGCTGGATCTGGCTGATGCTGGAAAACAGCCTCACCAAGCTGTTCACCAGGATCTTCAAACGCGAAATACCCCAGCCTCTGCTGCGCTACGCCACGCAGATGATCCACCAGGAAAGCCTGTTCTTCGTCCTGCCGTTCTTTTTTATCACCACCACCTGGAACAGCGGCCAACTGTTCTTCACCGGGCTGCTGGGCATCGCAGCGCTGATTTCCATCATCGACCCGCTCTACTACAAATGGCTGGCCCCCCGGCGCTGGGCGTTCCTGGCACTGCATACCCTGACGCTGTTCGCGGCACTGCTGACCGCCCTGCCCGTCATCCTGCACCTGACCACCGCTCAGAGCTTCAAACTGGCCCTGGGCATCGCCGTCGTGCTGTCGTTCCCGAGTCTGGCATCGATCTTCCCTATTCGTACCGTGCGCAACGCCTTGGCGATTCTCAGTATCACGCTGGGCATCGGCGCGCTGGGTTGGGTGCTGCGATCCTGGGTACCGCCGGCGACCCTGTGGATGACCGACGTGGCGATCAGCACCCAAATGCAGGACCGCACCCCCGGCAAGAGCCTGGAAGAAGTCAGCGCCGAGCAGATTCGTGGCGGCGGGCTGTACGCGTACACCGCGATCAATGCCCCGCGAGGTCTGGCCGAACGGATTTATCACGTCTGGATGTTCAACGGTAAAGAAGTCGACCGTATCCCGCTGGATATCAACGGCGGGCGCAAGGAAGGCTATCGGGCCTGGACCCACAAACAGAATTTCCCCGGCAACCCCGCGGGTAAATGGCAGGTTCGGGTGCTGACCGAAGATGGCCAGGTCATCGGTGTGTTGCGCTTCGTGGTAAAGGACAACAAGCCTGAGACTGCCGCAAAGTAACCCGTTCGTGCTATTACGTAGAGCTGCGTAATAGCCGATAAAGCACGGAGCTTATGACCAGCAGCACAATGCCCGGCAGTGCCCGACTGGACACCTCTCACACCCCTGCTCAATTGCGGGTCACGGGTGACTGGACGCTTGTCCATTACGCCGACCTCAAGCACCTGAGCGAAAAGCTTCGCGGCCAATACGACGACAGCACTCACATCGACCTCAATGGCCTCGGCGCGCTCGACACCGCCGGCGCGTCGCTGCTGGTGGAGTTGCTCGGGTCCGAGCGTTTGGGCCGATCCGCCGAACACCCCGATTGCACGCTGTCCTCGGCCGACCGAGCCTTGTTGCAGACCGTCTATTGCTCGCTGACTGACTTCTGCGTGCCGATCAAGGAACCGGAAATCAGCGTCGGCATTCAACTGCTGACCCGCATCGGCCGCGCGGTCGACGCGGTCTGGCAAGACACCCTGCAGCTGCTGGGTTTCGTCGGCCTGATTCTGGAAACCATCGCCCGCGGTCTGTTTCGCCCGAAACGCTGGCGCATCACGCCGATGGTGGCGCACATCGAACAGACCGGCCTCGATGCCGCCCCCATCGTTGCCCTGCTGACCTTTCTGGTGGGCGCCGTGGTGGCGTTTCTCGGGGCGACGGTGCTGGCGAGTTTCGGCGCGAGTATTTTCACCGTGGACCTGGTGGCGTTCTCCTTCCTGCGCGAATTCGGTGTGTTGCTGACCGCGATCCTGATGGCCGGCCGCACCGCCAGTGCGTTCACCGCGCAGATCGGCTCGATGAAAGCCAACGAAGAAATCGACGCGATCCGCACTCTGGGCCTCGACCCGATGGAGCTGCTGGTGGTGCCGCGAGTCTTGGCCTTGCTGGTCGCGCTGCCGATGCTGACCTTTCTGGCGATGCTTTCGGGGATTGTCGGCGGCGGTGTGGTGTGCGCGGTGGCGCTGGATATCTCGCCGGCGATGTTCCTGTCGCTGCTGCAAACCGACATCGGTGTTCAGCACTTTTTGGTGGGGATCGTCAAAGCGCCGATCTTCGCGTTCCTGATCGCCGCCATCGGCTGTCTCGAAGGCTTCAAGGTCAGCGGCAGCGCCGAGTCCGTCGGTGCTCACACCACGTCGAGCGTGGTCCAGTCTATTTTCGTGGTGATCGTGCTCGATGCCGTTGCCGCGCTGTTTTTCATGGAGATGGGCTGGTGAGTCGTCTACCCCGAGCGCCCTCCGAGGCGGTGATTGAAGTCCGCGGTCTGTGCAATCGCTTTGGTCGCCAGAGCGTGCATGAGAACCTCGACCTGGATTTGTACAAGGGCGAAATCCTGGCCGTGGTCGGCGGTTCCGGCAGCGGTAAATCGGTGCTGTTGCGCAGCATCGTCGGCTTGCGTCAGCCCAGCGAAGGGGTGGTGAAGGTCTTTGGCAAAAACCTGCCGACGCTGTCTGAACACGAGCGTTCGATGGTTGAACGGCGCTTCGGCGTGCTGTTCCAGAAAGGCGCCCTGTTCTCTTCGCTGACCGTGACCGAGAACGTCGCCCTGCCCCTGATTGAGCATGCCGGTTTGAGCCGAGAGGACGCCGAGCACCTGGCGGCAGTGAAAATGGCCTTGGCCGGGCTGCCGCTGTCGGCGGCCGACAAGTACCCCGCTTCGCTGTCAGGCGGCATGATCAAGCGTGCGGCACTGGCCCGGGCGCTGGCGCTGGACCCGGACATCCTGTTTCTTGACGAACCCACCGCCGGCCTCGATCCGATTGGCGCGGCCGCGTTCGATCAATTGATCCTGACGCTGCGCGATGCGTTGGGCCTGAGTGTGTTTCTGGTCACCCATGACCTCGACACGCTCTACACCATCACCGACCGCGTGGCGGTGCTGGCGCAGAAGAAAGTGCTGGTGGCGGATGCCATCGACACGGTGTCGGAAACTGACGACCCGTGGATTCACGAATACTTCCATGGCCCTCGCGGCCGCGCGGCGCTGACCGCCGCTCAACAGCTTAAGGAGGTCTGACATGGAAACCCGAGCCCATCATGTATTGATCGGCCTGTTCACCGTGATTGTGGTGGCGGGCGCCCTGCTCTTCGGTTTGTGGCTGGCCAAATCCAGCGTCGACACCGAGTTCAAGGATTACGAAATCGTCTTCAACGAGGCGGTCAGCGGTCTGTCCAAGGGCAGCGCCGTGCAGTACAGCGGGATCAAGGTCGGCGACGTGGTGGCCCTGCGCCTGGACCCGAAAGACCCGCGCCGGGTGCTGGCGCGGATTCGTCTGGGCGGTGATACGCCGATCAAGGAAGACACCCAGGCCATACTGGCGCTGACCGGGATCACCGGGACCTCGATCATTCAGCTCAGCGGTGGTACACCGCAGAGTCCGAAGCTCAAGGGCAAGGACGGTAACTTACCGACCATTATTGCATCGCCCTCGCCCATCGCTCGTTTGCTGAATGACAGTGGCGACCTGGTGGCCGGTGTGAATATGCTGATGCACAACGCCAATCAGATGTTTTCTTCGGAGAACGTCGAGCGCATCAGCAAGACCCTTGAGCATCTGGAGCAAACCACCGGCACCATCGCCGACCAGCGCGGCGATATTCGCCAGGCGATGCAGCAACTGGCCTCGGTCGGCAAACAGGCCGGCGCCATGCTGGAACAGACGTCGACGCTGATGCGCAATGCCAATGGCATGCTCAACGATCAAGGTAAGCAGATGTTCGGCAGTGCCGAGCAGGCGATGAAGTCGCTGGAACAGAGCAGCGCGACCATCAATTCGTTGCTCACGACCAATCAGGATTCGCTCAACAGCGGCATGCAAGGCCTCAATGGCCTGGCTCCGGCGGTGCGTGAACTGCGCGACACCCTGACCGCATTGCGGGCTATTTCCCAGCGTCTGGAAGCCAACCCTGCCGGTTATTTGCTGGGCGATGACAAGAACAAGGAGTTCACGCCATGAGGCCGCTTCACCTCGCCCTCCTCGCCAGCTTCATTGTGCTCAGCGCCTGCTCGATCCTGCCCAAGTCCGAGCCGTCCGATGTCTATCGGTTGCCTTCGGCCCAGAGCGGCGCATCGGCCAGTCACGGGACGCCGCAACGCTGGTCGCTGCGCCTGACCAAGCCGCAGGCCAGCGAGGCGTTGAACAGCCCGAAGATCGCCGTGATCCCTCAAGGTGATCTGATCAGCAGCTACAAGGCTTCGCGTTGGAGCGATCCGGCACCGGTGTTGCTGCGTAATCGACTGCTCGATGGGTTCCAGCGTGATGGTCGGGTGCCGTTGTTGAGCACCGATGACAGCAACTTCCAGGCGGATCTGGAATTGGGTGGAAATCTGCAGGCGTTCCAGACTGAGTACCAAGGCACGAACGCGAGCGTCGTCGTTCGTCTGGATGCAGTGTTGGTGCGCGGTTATGACCAGCGACTCCTCGCCAGCCGCCGCTTTGAAGTGCGCCAGCCGTTGAGCGATGCGAAGGTGCCGGCGGTGGTTACCGGGTTTGGTCAGGCCAGTGACCAGTTGACGGCGCAGGTGGTGAATTGGGCGGTTGAGCAAGGGCAGAAAGTTGCGCCGCCTCCCCGTCCTTAAGGCCAACTTGTCCCTCTGTAGGAGTGAGCCTGCTCGCGATAGCGGTAAATCAGTCACCCCAAATGTTGACTGTAAAACCGCTATCGCGAGCAGGCTCACTCCCACAGGGGATCTCGGTTAGCCGAAGAACCAGTAGCAAACGCCGATAGCGCCCAGCACCCCGGCCAGTTCGGCCAGCAACGCACACCCCACCGCATGCCGCGCCCGCTGGATTCCCACCGAGCCGAAGTACACCGCCAATACATAGAAGGTCGTTTCGGTACTGCCCTGAATCGTTGCTGCCACCAGCGCCGGGAAGCTGTCCACGCCAGATGTTTTCATGGTTTCGATCAGCATCGCCCGGGCGGCACTGCCGGAGAACGGCTTGACCATGGCGGTCGGCAGCGCATCGACGAAGCGCGTGTCCCAACCGGCCCATTCCACCAGATGCCGAATCCCGTCCAGGCCAAAGTCCAGCGCTCCGGATGCCCGCAGCACGCCGACGGCACACAGCATCGCCACCAGATACGGCAGCAGGTTCTTGGCCACGTCGAAGCCTTCTTTCGCACCTTCGACGAATGCTTCGTACACCTTCACTTTGCGCAGCGCGCCGATGACCAGAAACAACATGATCAGCCCGAACAGCGTCACGTTACCGAGGATCGATGACAGGCCGGCCAGAGCGGTCGCTGAGAGCGTCGCCAGCAGGGCCATGAAGGCACCGAGGGCCAGGGCGCCGGGAATCAGGTACGCGAGCACCACCGGGTCCCACAGGCGCAGGCGCTGCATGAACGCCACCGACAGCAGGCCGACCAATGTCGAGCAACTGGTGGCGAGCAGGATTGGCAGGAACACCAGGGTCGGATCGGGCGCGCCTTGCTGGGCGCGGTACATGAAAATCGTCACCGGCAACAGGGTCAGGGAGGAGGCGTTGAGCACCAGGAACAGGATCTGCGCGTTGCTGGCGATGGTGTCGCTGGGGTTGAGCTCTTGCAGCGCCTTCATGGCTTTAAGGCCGATCGGCGTGGCGGCGTTGTCCAGGCCCAGGCCGTTGGCGGCGAAGTTCAGCGTGATCAGGCCGATGGCTGGGTGCCCGGCCGGCACTCCCGGCATCAGCCGCAGGAACAACGGGCCCAGTGCTTTGGCCAGCCACTCGACGATCCCGGCCTTCTCTGCAATCCGCAGAAAGCCCAGCCAGAGCGTCAGGGTGCCGAACAACAGGACCATGACTTCGACCGACAACTTGGCCATGGCAAAAATGCTTTCCACCATCGCCGCGAAGATCCCGGCGTTACCGCCGATCAGCCATTGCGCCAGTGCCGAAACGGCAGCCACGATGAAGAAGCCAAGCCATAGGCCATTAAGCATCAGTCAAATCCCCCGAAGAATGTGGCGAATGATAGCGGGGTAGCCAGAAACGACAAACCCCGGATTTCTCCGGGGTTTGTTTGTTCGGCTTACACCGGACCTTTGTAGGAGTGAGCCTGCTCGCGATGAAGGCGGCACATCCAACATCGCTGTTGTTTGATACACCGCTATCGCGAGCAGGCTCACTCCTACAAGGTTTTGTGTCAGTTGCTGGAGACTTCACCCACCGGCAATTTTTCCTTGCTGCGCCAGTGCGGCAAGGAGTTCCAGTAGCGCTGGCCCTTGGCGTCGTCGTACATGCCTTCCCAGCGGGAGATGACCAGCACGGCCAAGGCATTGCCGATCACGTTCAGTGCGGTACGGGCCATGTCCATGATGCGGTCGACACCGGCGATGAACGCCAGGCCTTCGAGTGGAATACCCACGCTGCCCAAGGTGGCCAGCAGCACCACAAAGGACACACCCGGTACGCCGGCGATGCCTTTGGAGGTGACCATCAGGGTCAGTACCAGCAGCAATTGCTGGCTGATCGACAGGTCGATGCCGTAGAGCTGGGCAATAAAAATCGCCGCGATGCTCTGGTACAGGGTCGAACCGTCGAGGTTGAACGAGTAGCCGGTCGGGACCACGAAGCTGCAAATGGCTTTCGGTGCGCCGTAGGCTTCCATTTTCTCGATCACGCGCGGCAGCACGGTTTCGGAACTGGCGGTGGAGTAGGCCAGCACCAGCTCATCCTTGAAGATGCGCATCAGCCTGATCACCGAGAAGCCGAACATCTTGGCTATCAGGCCCAGCACCACGAAGGCGAAGAACGCGATGGCGACGTAAACCAGGATCACCAGTTTGGCCAGCGGTATCAGAGAGGCGAAGCCGAAGTTGGCCACGGTCACCGCGATCAGTGCGAAAACGCCGATCGGGGCGTAGCTCATGATCATGTGCGTGACTTTGAACATGCTTTCCGACACGCCCTGGAACATCTTCACCAGCGGCTCGCGCAGGTCCGATTGCAGGCTCGACAGACCGAGACCGAACAATACGGAGAAGAAGATGATCGGCAGCATCTCGCCGCGGGCCATGGCCGCGAAGATGTTCGACGGGATCAGGTTGAGGATGGTTTGGATGAACGCATGTTCATGCTGAACCTCAGCAGCGGTGGCCTGGTACTTGGAAATATCCACGGTACCCAGGGTGCTCATGTCGATGCCGGTGCCCGGATGGAACACGTTGGCCAACACCAGACCGACCACGATGGCGATGGTGGTGACGATCTCGAAGTAAAGGATGGTCTTGAGGCCGATGCGCCCAAGCTTCTTCGCGTCGCCGACGCCTGCAATACCGACGATCAGCGAAGAGATCACGATCGGGATCACAATCATCTTGATCAGACGGATAAAGATATCGCCTGCTGGTTGCAGGACGTTGCTGACCCACCAGGCTTTTTCGGCACTGAAATGGTTGAGCAGCGCACCGATTGCAATCCCCAATACCAGACCGATGAGGATCTGCCAGGCGAGGCTAAGCTTTGCCTTCTTCATATCTTTACCCTTACTTGCGTTTGACTCAGACCGATGCAAGAACTGGAACGCTTGTGGCGAAAAAGTCTTGTGCATCTGCCCCCGTATAAGGTGCCCCGGAGCGCTTGTTATCGGCTCTCTGGCAGGCGAAAAAAGGCGCAACTATTCAGATGCAAGGAAGCGACGTCTAATGCCGTAAACGCCTACCCTATGCCGAATCGGCATGAGCTTTTTTAACTGAAACACGCGTCCCAACCGGTTCGAATACGACATTTCGGCAGGCATAAGTGCCGTGAACCGGCCATCGCAGAGGAGATTGGTTGTTTTTTGAACAAAGGAATGTGGGCTAAAACTTTGGAAAAATCCTACGTTTAAGCGCGAAAATTCTCGTGCGTTGAGTCGCAGTTTTCTCGATATACGGTCACCAAAGAAATACCGCGAAATGGTTTTGCGAGGGAATAACGGAGATGAAACGGGGATGCGAGCAGAACGCTCTAAGACAACGCTTTGCGCTGAGGAAGCTCTTCGCAAGTCCGTCGATCCATGAGTGACCGACGAACTTGCGTCGCAGCTTCTGCCTGATCCGGCCCTTGCGCAGGTACTCCCTGTACCCGTAGGTCACTCCGCCCCTGAAACAGGCAGAACGTCCCGGCCCCTTGATCATGCGTCTACCGTCCTCGGGTAGCGCAGTGGAAAGAAGCCATGCTGCTTCTTTCATGTTACGAATTCAGTACCCGCGTGGATCTTTCTACAGCTGTTCCATTAACAAGTCCTGCATACGCTGTTGCTATGGCACTGCCGCCCAGAGGCAGGGCGGCTGCCAGTGTCTTTCAGAAAACGCTTATGTTCACCCTCGACCGCGACGGCCGAAGAAGAAGGAAGCAATGAACATCACCAGGAACACGACAAAGAGAATCTTGGCGATACCCGTGGCGGTGCCCGCGATACCACCGAAGCCCAGTACTGCAGCGATGATGGCAATGATCAAGAATGTGATTGCCCAGCTCAACATGGTGATTCTCCTTACGCTTCTATTTAGAGGTGTTGCTTGTGGTGCTATTCCCGGCGCATCGAAAGCGCCAAGTTCATGTGTTTAGAACACCCAACGTTCCTGGCGAGGCATCTCATCCACAGGCTGAGCCTGGTCGACGTCCATCATTCGCATTGGGGGGCTGTCAGCCTGGTTACTGCTGGCCGCGCTGAAATGGGTTTGGGTCGGGTGCTGAATCGACAAGCGTGGCGCTTCTTGCTGCCGGTTGTTCTGCTCCCAGCGCTGAAACTGCTGGCCGGCGATCAAGGTGATCAATAGCGCCAAAACAGAAAACAGTACTTGCTGGATATGCAGTGGCGAGATACGCAACTGGGCGGCATGTTGGCGACTCATCCTGAAGCTCCTCCCACTCTTGTGGTGATCTGGTTAGGGGCGACGTCTTGAATGCCCTGGTTAATCAGACTATTGCAGTCTGCATGCCAGCTTTTACTGATAATAAAACTCAATAAAATCAACTAGTTATGAATCGTGTGGAAAGCGGGCCGGACGCATCCTGCACGATGGTCCTTTTGAAGTCGTGCGTAATGCACGATGGATTCGTAGGTACTTTCAATTTTTTTGAATTGCGAGGAGGGCGCGGATGTCACAAAGGGACAGCGGTAATCGCCTGCGAACCGGCTATCTGATAAAAAAACAACAAAATCAGGCGATTAGCCGTAGGGTAAGTAGAGAGCTACGCTGCTGTGGCTGGAATCGACCAGAATCAACCATGCAACTTGCCCGATTATTCCGGGACTAACCAAGATTACTCATTAAGGAGCGTAGGAAAATGGAATCAGCCACTGAGCATCAAGGCCGCATTCTGCTGGTGGACGATGAGTCCGCCATCCTGCGTACTTTTCGTTATTGCCTCGAAGATGAAGGCTACAGCGTCGCTACCGCCAACAGCGCCGCCCAGGCTGACGCGCTGCTTCAGCGCCAGGTCTTCGACCTGTGCTTCCTCGACCTGCGTCTGGGTGAAGACAATGGCCTCGATGTGCTGGCCCAAATGCGCATTCAGGCGCCGTGGATGAGGGTGGTGATCGTCACCGCTCATTCGGCCGTGGATACTGCCGTGGATGCCATTCAGGCGGGTGCCGCCGACTATCTGGTCAAGCCTTGCAGCCCAGACCAATTGCGCCTGGCCACCGCCAAGCAGCTGGAAGTGCGGCAACTGTCGGCACGTCTGGAAGCCCTTGAAGGCGAAGTGCGCAAACCCAAGGATGGCCTCGACTCTCACAGCCCGGCGATGAAAGTCGTGCTCGAAACCGCCCGCCAGGTGGCCAACACCGATGCCAATATTTTGATTCTCGGCGAGTCCGGTACCGGTAAAGGCGAACTGTCCCAAGCCATTCACGGCTGGAGCAAGCGCGCGAAGAAATCCTGCATCACGATCAACTGCCCGTCACTGACCGCCGAACTCATGGAAAGCGAGCTCTTCGGCCACAGCCGTGGCGCGTTCACCGGGGCCAGCGAAAGTACGCTGGGTCGGGTCAATCAGGCCGACGGTGGCACGCTGTTTCTTGACGAGATCGGCGATTTTCCTGTGGTTTTGCAGCCTAAACTGCTGCGTTTCATCCAGGATAAAGAATACGAACGGGTGGGCGACCCGGTCACCCGCCGCGCCGATGTGCGCATCCTGGCAGCCACTAACCAGATCCTTGAAGACATGGTCCGCGACGGCCGTTTCCGCGAAGACCTGCTCTACCGCCTGAACGTCATCACCCTGCACCTGCCACCACTGCGCGAACGCAGGGAAGATATTCTGAACCTGGCCGATCGTTTTCTGGCCCGTTTCGTCAAGGAATACGCGCGTCCGGCTCGGGGTTTCAGCGACGAAGCCCGTGAAGCGCTGCTCGGTTACCGCTGGCCGGGGAACATTCGCGAACTGCGCAACGTTGTGGAGCGGGCAAGCATCATTTGTCCACAGGAACGGGTCGAGATCAGTCACTTGGGCATGGCTGAAACCCCGGTCAACAACGCACCTCGCATCGGCGCTGCGCTGAGTCTGGATGAATTGGAAAAAGCTCACATCGGAGCGGTCCTCGCCACTGCAGATACGCTGGACCAGGCCGCCAAGACCCTGGGCATCGATGCCTCGACCTTGTACCGAAAACGCAAGCAGTACAACTTGTGAGCTGTCTCCGATGAGACTGGCGATGAAGTTGCGCACACGGCTGTTTCTGAGTATTTCCGCACTGATTACGGTGGCGCTGCTTGGGCTGTTGCTCGGGCTGGTCAGCGTGATGCAGATGGCGAGTTCCCAGGAAGCGCTGATTCGCAACAATTTCGTCACGCTCGACCTGGGACTGAAAATGCGCCAGACCCTGGGCGATCAGCTGATGATCATGCTCAGCGAGAAGCCGGATCCTGCAGCGTTCGAGGCGTCCAAGCAGCATTATTTACAGTTGCTTGACGACAGTATTGCCCATGCCCAGGCCGGCGATGAGCACCAGTTCGGTTTCGAACAGGCCAAGACTGACTACCTGAGCTTTCTGCAGGTGTATGGCCTGTCACGTGACTCGACGCAGGTGTTGAGTGGCAACAAAGAACTCACCGAAAAATTCAATGCGCTGCGCAATGGTTTGATCGTCGAGCAACAGCGTGCGCTGGATAACATCAATGCCACCGAACAGCAGGCTCGGGAGAGGGCGCTGCTGGTTGCCGGCCTGCTCGGGCTGGTGGGGTTGGCGGTGCTGATCATCGGCTTCATCACCGCCCACGCTATCGCTCGGCGTTTTGGTGAACCGATCGAGGCCCTGGCCCAGGCGGCGGACAATATCGGCCAAGGCAATTTCGAAGTGACTCTACCGATTTCCTCGGCCGTGGAAATGAACCTGCTGACCAAGCGCTTCGGGATCATGGCCGAGGCCTTGCGTGAACATCAGGCCACCAATGTCGATGAACTGCTCGCCGGCCAGCAGCGTTTGCAGGCCGTGCTCGATAGCATCGACGATGGGTTGTTGATGATTGACCGCGATGGTCGTCTGGAACACCTCAATCCAGTGGCGCAGCGTCAGTTGGGTTGGGACGGCGATCGTCTCGGTCAAGGTCTGGGTACTGCGCTTGAGCGTCCCGAGCTCGATGATCAGCTGCAACTGGTGCTGCGCGGCGGCACCCTGGAGCGGGCGCCTGAGGACCTGAGTATCGAGGTCGACGGTGAGTCGCGGTTGCTGACCTTTAGCCTGACGCCGGTCAGCCATACACAGGGTCATATTCTCGGCGCCGTGATGGTGCTGCATGACGTCACCGAACAGCGGGCGTTTGAGCGGGTGCGCAGCGAGTTCGTGCTGCGTGCCTCCCATGAATTGCGAACGCCGGTTACCGGGATGCACATGGCGTTCGGCCTGTTTCGCGAGCGCGCGCACTTTGCCAAGGACTCGCGTGAAGCTGATCTGCTGGACACCGTGAACGAAGAGATGCAGCGCTTGATGCAGTTGATCAACGACCTGCTGAACTTCTCCCGCTACCAGAACGGCTTGCAGAAACTCACGTTGGCGCCGTGCTCCATCGAGGATTTGCTGGAGCAGGCCCGGGCACGTTTTGCCGGCCCAGCAGGAGAGCAGGGCATCGACCTGCTGGTGGAAGTCCAAGGGCCATTACCGCGATTGCAGGCCGATCAGCCGCAGCTGGAGCGGGTGCTCGATAACCTGATCGACAACGCGATGCGCCACACCGCTGCCGGCGGGCAAATACGTTTGCAGGCTCGACGCCATGGGGATCGAGTGATTATCAGCGTCGAGGACAATGGCGAAGGCATTGCCTATGGTCAGCAGGGGCGGATTTTCGAACCCTTTGTACAGGTCGGTCGCAAGAAGGGCGGTGCCGGGCTCGGTCTGGCGCTGTGCAAGGAAATCGTGCAGTTGCACGGCGGTCGGATGGGTGTTTATTCGCGGCCAGGGCAGGGTACTCAGTTCTATATGGCGCTGTCGGTTTAAGCGGCAGCCGCTTCAGGCTTCGTCATCGAGACGTCGGGCAGCCAATCGGCGGCCACGGGTTATCAGCTCGATGAATTGCACCGCACTCAACGCATGGGCGAACAGCCAACCCTGACCGAACTTCACGCCTTCACTGCTCAGAAGCGCCGCCTGGGATTCAAGTTCGATGCCTTCGGCAATCACCTTGAGTTGCAGGGCCTGGGCCATGTGAATGATGTGCGGGGCGACACCGCTGCTTGCCGCGTCATGACCCAGCGCATCGATAAACGCCTTGTCGATTTTCAGGCAGTCGACTGGCAGGGTTTGCAGATAGGCGAGGCTGCAATAGCCGGTGCCAAAGTCATCAATCAGCACTTGATGCCCGACATCCCGCAAGGCTTGCAGGTTTTCCCGGGCGACCACGACATCGATCAATCCCCGCTCGGTGACCTCAAAGGCAATTTGCTTTGCCGCGACACGGTGCAAGGTCAACAGTCGCGCCATTACCTGACCGATACGCGGCACCATGACGTCGCAGGCCGCCAGGTTGACCGAGATGTACAGTTGCGGATTGGCCCGCAACAATTGACCCAGCTGCTCAAGCAGGCGTTGCAGGACGAAGTCGGTCATCTGGCGGATCTGGCCGGTGTTTTCCGCCATCGGAATAAACAGGTCGGGGCTGGTCAGGGTGCCGTCCGGCCTTCGCCAGCGCAGCAAGGCTTCTGCCCCGACACAGTTGCGGCTGTCGAGGTCGAAGATCGGTTGATACAACACCTGCAATTCGCCTCGTCGTATGGCGCCACTCAGTTCGGCGTCCAGCGACTGTCGCTGGCGCACCAGCAAAAGCACCAGAAAACCCACGCATAAGGCGAGTGCCAGGCTGGCCGGCAGCAACCACCACCAGACTGCGGGTACATGCATGCCGGTGCGCGGACTGATCAGCACCAATTGGTATTCCGGATTGTTGGTGGGCATGCGGTAAATCAAGCGCGAATGCGTCACTTGTAGCGCGTCGAGGCTTTTCGGGGGCCACGGTTCGGTGGGTGGCCAGGCCTGCGAGACACCCAGTACCGGAATCGCGCGCGTACCGCGGTCGAGCACCACCAGCAGGCTGCTTCCCGGTGGCAAGTCGACCATGTCGGTCAAATGCCCGCGAGACGTCGCGACACGAAAATTGCCGCGCCCGAGCATCAGCGCAGCGCGGTTTTCATCGGGTTCGGTGGTGGTGTTCAGCCAGTAGCTGTAGGTCGGCCCCTTGATGTCTGGCGGCCTTATCATCGACAGCCCTTCCTGGCGGGGACGGTTGGAACAGATCCGCGAAGCGTCCATATAAACGGCTTCGTAAACGAAACGGTAATTGAAGCTGACCTGTTGCAAGGTCGCGATCATTTCGTCATCGCAGCCGCGTAACGGCTGGGCTTCCAGGTCGTCGAGGCTTTCACGCAACTGCCCGAAAAGTTGCTCCAGGCGAGCAAGGAAGCGCTCGCCCTGGGCATTCATTTCTTCGCTTTCGCTCTGCTCGACTTGATGCATGGCCACGAACAGGCTGCCGGCCATCAGAAATGTCGCGCTCAAGGCAGCAGCCAGTATCGCCAAAAACCAAGGGCGAAAGAACCAACTACGTAGTGTCTCTCGAGCAGCAGGCATAGGGAATATCCGAAGAATTACCAATGAGTTATAGCTGCTACTTGAAAAAAAGCCCTGACCGTCGGGCGGGCGTCATTATTTTGTCTGGTTCAAGACTTGTAGAAGCGCTGCGGTTTGCGCATCCGGGGTGCCATCGAAACGTGACGGTCGGAAATGCATCTGGAAGGCCGCAATCACATGATGTGTCGCAACATCCAGTTCGCCGGTTTGCGGCGTGGGATAACCCGCGCGGGCCAGCTGTGCCTGAAACCAGCTGATGGTTGGCAGTTGTGCTTCGAATTGTACTTGCTGACGCATTACGGCCTGCTCGTTCGGCCAGATTCCCAGGCCTTCGGCAGCCAGGCGTTTCCAAGGAAACATCGGCCCCGGATCGAGCTTGCGCAGCGGTGCGATGTCGCTATGGCCGATGATGTTGCGGGGGCTGATGGCGTAACGCTTGCTGATGTCTTTGAGCAGGACGATCAGGGACTGGACCTGGGCTTCGCTATAGGGGTACCAGAGACGCCCTGTCGGGATGACTTTGAAGCCCGGATTGACGATTTCGATGCCGATGGAGCTGGAGTTCAACCAGGTCCGGCCTTCCCATTCGCTTTCCCCGGCATGCCAGGACCGCTGATTTTCATCCACCAGCTTATAGATAGTGGCGTTTTTGTCGTCGCCAATCAGATAGTGGCTGCTGACCTCGCCGTGGGTCAGCAGTTGCAGCGAGCGCTCCAGTGACGCGTTGGTGTAATGCACCACCACGAACTGAATGCGGCTGTCGTAATTGGCTGAAGGGTGGCTGGTGTCATACCGGGGGCCGCTGGCACAACCGGCCAACAGAATCAGCGACACGATGAGAGATAGATATTTCATGGCAGAAGGCAATACACGCAAGACAGTAATGCAACAGTGTAACGTACTGCCTTGCGCGCAGACGGCCAACGCGAAGTTTTAAACAAAATGGAACAATTGACCGTCAGCCCAGTGCCACTTGGTTACGTCCGGCGTGTTTCGCGCGATATAGAGCCTGATCGGCTCTTTTAAGCACCAGATCGCTATGTTCGCCGGGTTTGAATGCAGTCAGGCCCATGGAAATGGTGATGGTGACTGGCTCTCCCTTGAAGTGGAAAGGGCAGGCTTCGATCGAGGCGCGCAGCTTTTCCAGCAGTTTCGCGCCAGCAGTGGGCGCTGTGTCTGGCATCAACAGGACAAATTCCTCGCCGCCGAACCGGGCAATGAAATCCGTCCCGCGCAGGCGCTTGCGTAGCACGTTGGCAATGATCTTCAGTACTTTGTCGCCCGCCAGGTGGCCATAGTTATCGTTAATGCGTTTGAAGTGGTCGAGGTCGAGCATTGCCAGCAACAGGGTGTTGCCGTGTTGCTGCCATTGGTTGATTTCGTGATCCAGCCGTTCGCTCCAGGCAGCCCGGTTAGGCAGGCCGGTCAGCGGGTCGATCAAGGCTTTCTGACGCTGTTCTTCAAGATGCTCGCGGTAACCCAGGGCTTCCTGCTCCATGTGCGCAACGCGTTCGGCCAGACCATGAAGGCGGGCTGCGACTTCCTGCTCGCGCTCGTTACGCTGCTTCTGGTGCTGGTCCATGGTGCCGAGCAGGCCTTCCAGATGGTTTTCCAGGACGTGCTTGAGATCGTCCAGGTCGGCGGCTTCTTGCATGCTGCTCTGCAAGCCGTCGACCTGCTCGCGGATCTGCGTGTCCATCTCGCGTGCGGCGGAGCGGTTGTCGGCATGGCCTTCGCTGGCGGCTTGCAAGTTGCTTTGGAACGACTCGAGGCGTTCGTTGAGCTGTTGCAAGTAGGCTTCGAATTCATGCTGGCCACTGTCGGTGATTGCCAGCATCAAGGTTGCCAGATCGTCGAGGATTGGCAGCAGTTCGTACCAATTCAAACCGTTTTGCAGACGATCGCGCATCGCTTCGGCTTGCGGACGATGACGCTCGGGCAGCGTCAGGTCGTCGAGCAGGCCCAGTAGCGTGTCTTCGATATGTCTGGCCACCGAGCTGTAGGACGGCTCGGGTGAGTCCGGCAGGGCGTAGAGAACATCCGGCTCGGATTGTTCGGTGTCTACGGCGGCCAACACTTCGGCCATGGCCGAGGGCAACGGCAGGCTGTCGAGATAGACCACCGGGGTCAGTTCGTCGGGATTGATAGTCGGTTGAGCCTGTATTTCTGGCTCGATGATTGATGGAGCGGGTTCTTCTGGATGTTCTATATGAGGTTGTGGTTGCGTCTCTGGAGTCGGGGTGGGGGCTCGCTCCGGCTCAAGCACCGGCGGGACAAATGCTGCAACTGCCGGAGAAGGCGGAGCCTCGATCGTCGGTGGCTCGGATGCAGTAGCGGACGCGGCAACTTGTGCGACCGCCACTTGCGGCTTAGCGACCTCTGGCGCGAGATCGATAGTTACCTGTGGTGTCTCGGCATGAGCCACAGCAACCATTTCGGCCGGCTGCGGGGCGAGCGTCGGGAAGGTATCGGAGGTAATCTGTGATGCCGCTTCATCCGCTTCACGGCTACCAAACAGTCGCTGCAGCAGGCCAGGACGCCCGGGTTCTGCCGGGTTTTCAAGTTGATTCAGGGCCTTGCCTTGCAGACCGCTCAGTTCGCTGAGCAGCAACGGAATTTCGCGCACCTGCCCGACTCTTGCATCCAGTTGCTTGGCGAAGTTTTTCAGCGGCCGGCTTACTTCGCGGGGCAGCGGTAATGTTTGCAGTTGCGAGACCAGTGCGGTCAATGCAGCGCTGGTTTGATTAACCCGGGTTTCCCGGCGTTGTTCGGAGTCGAGTACCGCTTTTTCCAGCCGCGGAAGCAGAGCGGCCAGGCCGGCGTCCATGTCGTCGCTGCGCACGACTTCACGCATTTCCTTCATGCATTCGTCAACGACGCGGTCGGTGCCCTCGGCTGCCAGCGTGCTGCGCACCAGGCCACGACGCAGCAGGTCGAGTCGGGCGTCCCATCGACGTTCGAGTTTTTCCTGTTGTTCGATGCTTTTGAGGTATTTCTCTTTCCAGCGCTGTGCTTCGTCGCTCATTCATGGGATCCGCGAGGGGCAGGACTCAACGCGGGCAATGCATCAGCCGTGAGCGAACCCGGCAGACGAATCTCTACCGCGACCGGCAGGTGATCGGAAATGGGTTGTGCCAGCACCTCGACCTTTTCAAGGGTCAGGGTGGGGCTCAGAAGAATATGGTCCAGGCAGCGCTGCGGACGCCAGCTAGGGAACGTCGCTTCCAGTTGCGGCGCGAGCAGGCCGAGGTCGCGCAGCGGGGAGTTTTGCAGCAAGTCACTGGCGTGGGTATTCATGTCGCCCATCAGTACCTGGTGTTTATAGCCGCCGATAAGCTCGCGGATATAAGCCAGTTGCATGCTGCGGGCGCGGGCGCCCAGTGCCAGGTGCATCATGACCACTACCAGCGCCTCTGGACCTTCGCCAAAGCGCACCAGAATCGCCCCGCGACCCTTGGGCCCCGGTAGAGGATGATCTTCAATCGCCCACGGGCGCAGGCGGCTGAGCACGCCATTGCTGTGCTGGCCGAGGCGTCCGAGATTGCGATTGAGTTGTTGATACCAGTAGGGGAATGCGCCGAGCTGCGCCAGGTGTTCGACCTGGTTGACGTAGCCTGATCGCAAGCTGCCGCCATCGGCTTCCTGCAAGGCGACCAGATCGAAGTCGCCCAGCAGATTGCCGATCTTTTGCAGATTGTCGGCACGCCCGGTGTGCGGCAACAGATGCTGCCAGCCCCGGGTCAGGTAGTGGTGATAGCGCTCGGTGCTGATGCCGACCTGGATGTTGAAACTGAGCAGGCGCAGACGGCTGTCCGCAGGCAGGCCCGTCGATTCCAGATGATGTTCGTTGACCCGCGGATCATGCAGGCCAACGACGCGTTCAGTGCCCCAGCGGCGCATGGCAGTCGCCGCGCTTAGTTGGCGGCAGCCTTGTTAGCCGCTCGCTCTTTGTCGATCAGCTTGTCGGCCAGTTGCAACGCTTGCTCGGCGCCGCCGGCAGAGCCCACGTCGAAGCGATACTTGCCGTTGACGATCATGGTCGGAACACCGGAGATTTCATACTTTTTGGCCAGGTCAGTGGCCTTGACGATCTGGCCCTTGATGGCGAAGGAGTCGAAGGTGGCCAGGAACTTGTCCTTGTCTACGCCCTGAGTGGCCAGGAAATCGGCCATTTCATTCTTGTCGACCAGCTTCTTGTGTTCTTTCTGAATGGCGTTGAACACCGCAGCGTGAACCTTGTTTTCGACGCCCATGGCTTCAAGGGTCAGGAACATTTGGCCGTGTGCGTTCCACGGGCCGCCGAACATGGCCGGAATACGGACGAAGTTCACGTCGGAAGGCAGTTTCTCAACCCATGGATTGATCACGGGTTCGAAAGCGTAGCAGTGCGGGCAGCCATACCAGAACAGCTCCACCACTTCGATCTTGCCAGGCACAGCCACCGGGACGGGATTGGTCAGTTCGACATAAGGCGCTGCAGGTGCTTCAGCAGCTTGGGCGGTCATGCCGAACAGGCTGGCAGCGACGAGTGCGGCGCTGATGATCAGATTACGCATGCTTTACTCCTGGACAATTTTGGTCGCCTCGCGCGACCTGTTTTCAGACAGGTCCTGGCGGGCTTGAGTTCTGTAGTGTAACGGCAGCAGCCACAAAAAAGGGCGGCCTAAGCCACCCTTTTTATACTTGCTGCGACGGATTAATGGAGCGTTAACGTTGCAGGAGATGTACATCCCGCGCAACGCTCCAACCGCCAGCCTTAGTGCAGGCCCTGAATATAGCTGGACACGGCTGCGATATCTTCGTCGCTCAGCTTTTTGGCGATGGTCTGCATCGTTTTGGTGTCGCCATCGTTGGTGCGGCCGGCCTCTTCCTTGCGGAAGTCGGTCAGTTGCTTGGCAACGTATTGAGCGTGCTGGCCACCCAGGTGCGGGAAGCCGGCAGCTGCGTTGCCTGCGCCATTTGGCGAGTGGCAACCGGTGCAGGCTGGCAAGCCCTTGGTCAGATCGCCGCCGCGGAACAGTGCTTCACCGCGAGCAACGACTTTCGGGTCGGCGGCGCCAACACTGCCTTTCTGACTGGCGAAGTAGGCGGCGATATCGGCCAGGTCCTGATCGCTCAGGTTGGTCAGCAGGCCGGTCATTTCCAGTACCGTGCGTTTGCCGGACTTGATGTCGTGTAGCTGCTTGTTCAGATAACGCTCGCCCTGGCCTGCCAGTTTCGGAAAGTTAGGCGCCATACTGTTGCCATCCGGGCCATGACAGGCGCCACATACTGCGGCTTTCGCCTGACCAGCAGTCGCATCACCTGCAGCATGGGCAATGCCGGAGATCCCCACGGTCAACAGCAGACTCACGATCAATTTGTTCATCAGCTAATCCAACTACGGCTAAGGGTTAAAGAGTTATGGACCGGGATCACTCGCTCATCCACTGGATGATTGCTTGGTAATCCTCGGCACTGCAGTCCATGCACAAACCACGCGGCGGCATCGCCTTGAAACCCTGGGTCACGTGTTGCACCAGCGTCTCCATACCTTTCGCCAACCTCGGCGTCCAAGCTTCCTGATCGCCCTTTTTGGGCGCCATGGGTAGTTGGCCGGAATGACAGGCACCACAAACACGGTTGTACACAGCTTCCGGATCCTGTGTAGCCTGAGCGCTGTAAAGCGGCATCAAGACACCGGCAGCTAGCAGCCATTTCGTCATAAAACGACCTTTTCAGGGTTGAGAGCGTTCTGCGTTCTAATGCGCAATCAAGGTCAATCGCTCTCGTGAACTTCATCCTACGCTGGGACAAAGCGCACACAAAATCTGCGGCATTATATACTGGCGTCACTGAAACGGAAACGACACTGCTCGCCGCGTCCATTCCCGGCGCCGCCCACATCGGAAATCCCATGCAACTCAAGAACCCCATCCTCGGCCTGTGCCAACAGTCCACCTTCATGCTCAGCGCTGCCAAAGTCGATCAATGTCCCGACGACGAAGGCTTTGAAGTGGCCTTCGCCGGGCGTTCCAACGCCGGCAAGTCCAGTGCGCTGAACACCCTGACGCACGCCAGCCTTGCGCGGACCTCGAAAACTCCGGGTCGCACGCAGCTCTTGAACTTCTTCAAGCTAGACGATGATCGTCGTCTGGTCGACCTGCCGGGTTACGGTTACGCGAAAGTACCTATCCCGTTGAAGCTGCACTGGCAGCGTCACCTGGAAGCCTATCTGGGTGGTCGCGAGAGTTTGAAGGGTCTGATCTTGATGATGGACATCCGTCATCCAATGACCGATTTCGACTTGCTGATGCTCGACTGGGCCGTCGCCAGCGGCATGCCGATGCACATTTTGCTGACCAAAGCCGACAAGTTGACCTACGGCGCGGCGAAAAACGTCCTGCTCAAGGTTCAGGCAGACATCCGCAAGGGTTGGGGAGATGCGATCAGCATCCAGCTGTTCTCGGCGCCAAAACGCATGGGCCTGGAAGACGCCTACACTGTACTGGCAGGCTGGATGGAACTCGCGGACAAGGGCTCGGAGATTGCCGAGCAATAAATCGCGGGCAAAAAAAACCCCGGACTTCTTATGGGGAGGGGGAAGTTCCGGGGTTCAAGTTCCGGACCGCTAGGGCGGGGTCCAGATATCTGCCAACACTTAACACAACATTAGGAGCATCGAAGGGCTTCACCACCCATTCAGTAACTCTGAGTGGCGATTCGGGAGATTAGTTCAGAATTTTTTAAAAAGCCTTTGGAATAGGCCATCGAATTTTCCGAACTAAGAGCCCTTCCGGCCCTTCTGCCGCGGCACTATGCCGCAGCGGAAAGCGCCTTTTCAGACGGCTCAGTGAGCCTCATCCCAGTTATTTCCTACACCAACCTCTACCAACAGCGGCACATCAAGCTTCGCTGCTTCGCTCATGTGCACGCGAATTTCATCGCGGACCTGGTCGACCAAATCCTCACGCACTTCCAGCACCAATTCATCGTGCACCTGCAGGATGACTTTGGCGTCGAGGCCTGACGCTGTCAGCCAGCTATCCACGGCAATCATGGCTTTCTTGATGATGTCCGCCGCGGTGCCTTGCATCGGGGCGTTGATCGCCGTGCGTTCGGCACCTTTGCGCAGGGCCGGATTTTTCGCGTTGATTTCTGGCAGGTACAGGCGACGACCGAAGATGGTTTCAACGAAACCTTGTTCGGCGGCCTGGGCGCGGGTGCGCTCCATGTACTCGAGAACGCCTGGGTAGCGGGCGAAGTATCGGTCGATGTAGGCCTGGGATTGCTTGCGATCAACGCCAATTTGCTTGGCCAGGCCAAACGCGCTCATGCCGTAGATCAAGCCGAAGTTGATCGCCTTGGCACTGCGCCGTTGGTCGGTGGTGACCTCCGCCAGTTCAACCCCGAAAACTTCGGCGGCTGTAGCCTTGTGCACGTCCAGGTCATTGCGGAACGCGTGCAGCAAACCTTCGTCCTTGGCCAGGTGAGCCATGATTCGCAGTTCGATTTGCGAATAGTCCGCGGCCAGCAGCTTGTAGCCATTTGGCGCGACGAACGCCTGACGAATCCGACGACCTTCGGCAGTGCGAATCGGTATGTTCTGCAGGTTCGGGTCGCTGGACGACAAGCGCCCGGTCGCCGCGACGGCCTGATGGTAAGAGGTATGAATTCGCCCGGTGCGCGGGTTGATCTGCTCTGGCAGGCGATCGGTGTAAGTGCTTTTCAGCTTGCTCATCGAGCGGTACTGCATCAGCACTTTGGGCAGCGGGAAATCCTGTTCGGCCAGTTCCGCCAGCACGGCTTCGGCGGTGGATGCCTGGCCCTTGGCGGTTTTACTGAGGATCGGCAGGCCGAGTTTTTCGTACAGGATCACGCCCAATTGCTTCGGCGAGCCAAGGTTGAATTCTTCCCCGGCGATGGCGAACGCCTCACGCTCGAGGGCGACCATTTTCTCGCCCAGTTCAACGCTCTGAATGCCCAGCAGGTTGGCATCGACCAGCGCGCCTTGGCGTTCGATCCGTGCCAGAACCGGCACCAACGGCATTTCGATTTCGCTCAGGACCTTGCTCAGGCTCGGGATGGCATTGAGTTTTTCCAGCAGGGTTTGATGCAGGCGCAGCGTTACGTCGGCGTCTTCGGCGGCGTAAGGCCCGGCCAGTTCAAGGGAGATCTGATCAAATGTCAGCTGTTTGGCGCCTTTGCCGGCGATGTCCTGAAAACTGGTGGTGGTGTGATTCAGGTACTTGAGCGCCAGGCTGTCCATGTCGTGACGGGTCGCGGTGGAGTCCAGTACGTAGGATTCGAGCATCGTGTCGAAAGCGACGCCTTGGACGGTGATGCCGCAGCTCTGATCGCCACCGATGGCGCAGTTGGCCAGGATGTTCATGTCGAATTTGGCGTGCTGTCCAACCTTGAGTTTGCTCGGGTCTTCCAAAATCGGCTTCAGCGCGCGTAGCACGGTGTCGCGATCGAGCTGATCCGGCACGCCCATGTAGGAATGGGTCAGCGGGATGTAGGCCGCTTCGTTGGCGTGTACAGCAAAAGACAGGCCCACCAGTTGCGCCTGTTGCGCGTCGATGCCGGTGGTTTCGGTATCGAAGGCAATCAGCTTGGCGTCGTTGAGTTTCTTCAGCCACAGGTCAAAATCAGCCTGGGTGAGGATGGTGGTGTACTTGAGTTCGGTATCGACGGCCGCTTCTTCAGCCACCGGAGCGGCGACTTCCTGGCCGGAACGCTTGGCGTCGCGCTGGTTGTCTTCGAACCAGCTCTTGAACTCCAGCAGGGTATAGAGCTCGGCGAGTTTGTCGTGATCCGGCTTGCCCATTTGCAGGTCGTCGAGGCCGATATCCAGCGGCACGTCGATCTTGATGGTTGCCAATTGGTAGGAGAGAAACGCCATCTCCTTGTGCTCTTCGAGCTTGGCCGGCAGGGTTTTGGCCCCGCGAATCGGCAGGGTCGGGACGATGTCGAGCTGTGAATAGAGCTCGGTCAGGCCGCCGTTCACACCGACCAGCAGGCCAGAAGCGGTCTTCGGGCCAATGCCCGGAACACCCGGAATGTTGTCGGAAGAATCGCCCATGAGTGCCAGGTAATCGATGATCTGCTCGGGAGCGACGCCGAATTTCTCCTTCACGCCCTCCACGTCCAGCGCGCTACCGGTCATGGTATTGACCAAGGTAATGTGGCCGTCGACCAGCTGCGCCATGTCCTTGTCGCCGGTGGAGATCACCACCGGGCGGTCGGCCGCCGCACTGCTGCGGGCCAGGGTGCCGATCACGTCATCGGCTTCGACACCTTCGACGCACAGGAGCGGGAAGCCCAGGGCGATCACACTCTGGTGCAGTGGCTCGATTTGCACGCGCATGTCGTCGGGCATGCTCGGGCGGTTGGCCTTGTATTCGGCGTACATGTCATCGCGAAAAGTCCCACCCTTGGCGTCGAACACCACGGCGAACGGACTTTCCGGGTACTGCTTGCGCAGACTCTTGAGCATGTTCAGCACGCCTTTGACCGCACCGGTCGGCAAACCTTTGGAAGTGGTCAGCGGCGGGAGGGCGTGAAAGGCGCGGTACAGGTAAGAAGAACCGTCCACCAGGACGAGGGGGGCTTGGCTCATGAGCAGGATCAACCTTTTCGGCGGGTCCGGCGCTAGAATAGCGGGACCGTTGACGACAAAGGGACAAGGTTATCATGCGCACACTAAATCGCCTGTTGCTGGCTGGGTTGTTTGCATACGTTCCGTTAGCCGTCATGGCGGCGGACGATGCACCGACACCGGAGCCGGAAGTCACTATCCGCACGGAAGGGGATAAAACCATCCAGGAGTACCGTCAAAACGGTTTCCTGTATGCGATCAAGGTCACACCGAAGGGCGCGCCGCCGTATTTTCTGGTGCGCGCGGACGGGACCGATGCAAACTTTATCCGCTCGGATCAGCCGGATATGCTGATTCCGTCATGGAAGATCTTTGAGTGGAAGTAGTTTCTTAATTTCAATCGGCGCTGGCTCAAGCAGCGGCGCCCGTACTGGCAGTTCAAACATGTCTGTGTTCACCCCGCTGGCTCGGCCCGAGCTGGAAACCTTTCTCGCCCCTTACGGGCTCGGCCGCCTGCTTGATTTCCAGGGGATTGCCGCCGGTAGCGAAAACACCAATTTCTTCATCAGCCTGGAGCAGGGCGAATTTGTCCTGACCCTGGTTGAGCGTGGTCCGGTTCAGGAGATGCCGTTCTTCATAGAACTGCTCGACGTGCTGCATGACGCCGACCTGCCAGTGCCTTATGCCTTGCGCACCACCGACGGCGTCGCCTTGCGCGAACTGGCTGGCAAACCTGCGCTGCTGCAGCCACGTCTGGCCGGCAAGCACATCAAGGAAGCCAACGCGCAGCATTGCGCTCAGGTGGGCGAGTTGCTCGGCCATCTGCATCTGGCGACCCAGGCCAACATGATCAAGCGCAAGACCGATCGCGGCCTGGACTGGATGCTGGAAGAGGGCACGCAGTTGTTGTCGCACCTCAATGCCGAGCAAAGCGATCTGCTGCAACGGGCTCTGGACGAAATCACACAGCAGAAGACGAAAATTCTGGCGCTGCCGCGAGCCAATATCCACGCCGACCTGTTCCGCGATAACGCGATGTTCGAAGGCACGCACCTGACCGGGTTGATCGACTTCTACAACGCGTGTTCGGGGCCGATGCTCTACGACGTGGCGATCGCCTTGAACGATTGGTGTTCGGACGAGAGCGGGTTGATCGACGGGCCGCGGGCGAGGGCGTTGCTCGGTGCTTATGCAGCGCTGCGACCGTTCACGGCGGCCGAGGCGGAGTTGTGGCCGACCATGTTGCGGGTAGCGTGTGTGCGGTTCTGGCTGTCGCGGTTGATCGCCGCCGAGTCATTTGCCGGGCAGGATGTGTTGATTCACGATCCGATGGAGTTTCAGCAGCGTCTGGCACAGCGGCAGAAGGTCAGCACGCCGCTGCCGTTCGCCCTATAAATGCCAGTCAGATAAGGCTGGGATCACAGCAATCCTGTGGGAGCGAGCAAGCTCGCTCCCACAGGTTTTGTGTCGGTTACAACGACTCCAGACACCCCGCCAAATCATTCCCCAACTTCTCCAGCACCTGCTCATACCCCTGAGCGGTCGCTGGCGTGTACCCGCCCAGCGCGTCCAGTTCCGCCAGCTTCACCGGCAGACCCGCCACCAGGGTTTCCGCCAGGCGCGGACGCAAAGGCGGTTCGCTGAACACACAGGTTTTGCCGACTTCCTGCAAACGAGTGCGCATCGCCGCGACGTGCTGGGCGCCGGGCTGGACCTCGGCGGCGACGCTGAATACGCCGGTGTGCTTGAGGCCGTAGGCGTCTTCAAAGTAGTCGAAGGCCTCGTGGAAGACGAAGTACGGTTTGCCCGCGATGCCGGCCAGACGCGCTTTCAAGCGAAGATCCATGGCATCCAGGCGCTCATCGAACGCCTTGAGGTTGCTCTGATAACGCGCGGCATTGGCCGGATCGGCTGCACTCAAGTCGGCAGCCATTCTTGTGGCGATGACACGGGCGTTGACCGGCGAAAGCCACAAGTGCGCGTCCAGACTGCCGGGGCGGTGATCGTGGTCATGCTCGTCGGCTTCTTCAGCATGGGAGTGGCTATCTTCGGCGAAATGTCGGAGTTTCAGGCCCGGTAAATCCTGCACGGCGACACTGGGCAGCGTACGACCATTCAGCACGCGGGGCAGGAAACCTTCCATGCTCGGACCGATCCAGTAAACCAGATCCACCGATTGCACCTTCCGTACGTCGGATGGGCGCAAGGCATAGTTATGAGGCGAGGCACCAGGCGGCAGCAAGACCTCCGGAATCGCCACACCGTCCTGCACCGCCGCGGCGATCAGCTGTAGAGGCTTGATACTGGTGAGAACTTTGACTTCGGCGTGAGCTGAACTGATCAGCAGAAAACTGGCGGCAAATGCGACAAAGATAGAAAAAAGTCGGGACACGATGACTACTCGAAGAGGCGAGAACGGGTAACATAATAACGTCTCTCACAAAACTCGTCGCCGCTCATGCCTAAAACACCGATTGCCAGCCGTCCCCACGACCACTCTCATTGCGTCCATAGCGCATTGTCTGAGGCCGATGCTCTGTGCGCACGTCAAGGCCTGCGCCTGACCGCCTTGCGCCGGCGGGTGCTGGAATTGGTCTGGCAAAGCCACAAGCCGTTGGGTGCCTACGACATTCTCGCGGTACTGAGCGAGCAGGACGGCCGCCGCGCGGCGCCGCCGACTGTGTACCGTGCGCTGGATTTCCTGCTGGAAAACGGCCTGGTACACCGCATCTCCTCGCTGAACGCCTTCGTCGGCTGCAATCACCCGGGACACGCCCACCAGGGCCAGTTCCTGATTTGCCGCGAATGCCACGCCGCCATTGAACTCGAACAGAAATCCATCAGCGACGCGATCATTAGTAGCGCCAAGGATGTCGGATTTGTCGTCGAGGGCCAGACCGTTGAAGTGGTCGGCCTCTGCTCGGGCTGCCAGGGGGTTTGATGAGCAACGCGCTGATCCGCCTCGAGCAGGTTGCTGTCACCTTTGCCGGGCAAAACGTGCTGGATAACATCGAGCTGAGCGTCGAGCCCGGGCAGATCGTCACCCTGATCGGCCCTAACGGCGCCGGCAAGACCACGCTGGTGCGCGCTGTACTCGGTCTGTTGAAACCGGACAGCGGCAGCGTGTGGCGCAAGCCAAAACTGCGGGTCGGTTACATGCCGCAAAAACTTCACGTCGATCCGACGCTGCCGCTGTCGGTGCTGCGCTTCTTGCGTCTGGTGCCGGGCGTGGACCGCGCCATGGCTTTGTCGGCACTCAAGGAAGTCGGCGCCGAACAGGTGATCGACAGCCCAGTGCAAAGTGTTTCCGGTGGCGAAATGCAGCGCGTACTGCTGGCCCGGGCATTGCTGCGTGAACCGGAACTGCTGGTGCTCGACGAACCGGTGCAAGGCGTCGATGTGGCCGGTCAGGCCGAGCTCTATAGCCTGATCACTCGATTGCGTGACCGCCACGGTTGCGGCGTGTTGATGGTGTCCCACGATCTGCATCTGGTGATGAGCACCACCGACCAGGTGGTCTGCCTCAACCGTCACGTCTGCTGCTCCGGGCACCCCGAGCAGGTCAGCGGCGATCCGGCTTTCGTCGAGCTGTTCGGAAAGAACGCACAAAGCCTGGCGATTTATCACCACCATCACGAC
Organism: Pseudomonas sp. BT76 TE3572; assembly: GCF_050435365.1. Classification (NCBI taxonomy): domain Bacteria; kingdom Pseudomonadati; phylum Pseudomonadota; class Gammaproteobacteria; order Pseudomonadales; family Pseudomonadaceae; genus Pseudomonas; species Pseudomonas sp. BT76 TE3572. Next base: position 4,411,106 of record NZ_JBNDKE010000001.1, on the reverse strand, counting down.
CACGCCCATGACTTGCATGGCTCGGTGGTCAGCGCGGCCTCGTCGGCCCCTACCCACGTTCACGGAGATAGCTGCAAGCATGGCTGATTTTCTGTTCTACGCCCTGCTTGCAGGCCTGGCCCTGGCATTGGTCGCGGGCCCGTTGGGTTCGTTCGTGGTCTGGCGGCGCATGGCCTATTTCGGCGACACCCTTTCCCATGCAGCGCTGCTCGGCGTGGCGCTGGGTTTTCTGCTGGATGTCAGCCCGACCGTTGCGGTCACCGTAGGCTGTCTGCTGTTGGCGGTGTTGCTGGTGACCTTGCAACAGCGTCAACCGCTGGCGTCCGACACGCTTTTGGGAATTCTCGCACCGAGCACGCTCTCTTTGGGTTTGGTCGTACTAAGCTTCATGCACGAAGTGCGGATCGACCTGATGGCTTATCTGTTCGGCGACTTGCTGGCGATCAGCCCGACCGATCTGGCCTGGATACTCGGCGGCAGCGCGGCCGTTCTGGCCTTGCTGGTGACGTTGTGGCGGCCATTGCTGGCAATCACGGTGCATGAAGAACTGGCCAGGGTTGAAGGTCTGCCGGTGGCGGCGTTGCGCTTGACCCTGATGTTGCTGATCGCTGTGGTGATCGCGGTGGCGATGAAAATCGTCGGTGTGTTGCTGATTACGTCCTTGCTGATCATCCCGGCGGCTGCGGCACAACGTCACGCCCGGTCACCGGAGCAGATGGCACTGGGCGCGAGCCTGCTGGGTATGCTCGCGGTCGGTGGCGGGCTGGCGCTGTCGTGGTTCAAGGACACCCCGGCAGGCCCTTCGATTGTTGTGATGGCCGCCGCACTGTTTCTGCTGAGTTTTGTCCTGCCCCGTCGAGGGGTGTAGACTTGCTCGTTTTTTGCGCAAATAGAGAGTCGCAGGAATGAAGCTGTTCGCCTCCCGTTATCTGCCCCTTGTCGCATTTTCGCTGCTACTGGGCGCTTGCCAAAGCACGCCACCGGCGGCCACCGAGGCTACCGGTGCACGGGCCGCGGCCATCGCGCAGCTGCAACAAAGCCTCGCCAGCAGTGAGCTGGCGACGGCTGAAGATCAACTCGCTGCCTTGCAGGCCGAGTCGCCGAATGATCAATCCCTTGAGCAATACCAGCGGCAACTGGCCGAAGCCTATCTGCGCCGCAGTCAGATTGTGCTGCAAAAAGGCGATGTGAATGCGGCTGCCACGGCGCTGAGCCGCGCCCGGTCGTTGATGCCCAAGGCTCCGGCGCTGACTGGCGGGGTCAACAATGCCATCGTTGATGCCCGCAAAGCTGAACTGGATAGAGCCGAAGCTGCGCTCATGGCTGCCGAAGCCAAGCCACAGGCCAAGGTCATTGACCCGACGGCTGAAAGCACCACGGTTGCATTGAACCTGACGGATATGACCAAGCTTCGCCGCCAACTGGATGCGATCGCCGCCGATGTGGTGAATTACCAGTGCGACGTCAGTATTCAGGCGCCACGCACCCAGGACTTCCCTTGGTTGACCACGTTACTGACCAAACGCGTGAAGAGGCTCGATGCGGATTTTGACCTGAACCTGGAGAAGCAGATTCTGCGCAGCGTGCCGGCGCAGATGGTTCTGAGTCCACGTAAACCTTAAAAGCTTCGCGGGCAAGCCTCGCTCCTACAGGTTCGGTGTCGTTCATTGATGATGTGAACGACTCAAAACCTGTAGGAGCGAGGCTTGCCCGCGAAGGCGTCCTCCCTATTGATACAAACCCTCAGGCCGGAATCGCCTTGGCCTTAGGCTCCCTGTCCCACACCCGATGCTGCCCGATCGCGGCAAAAAACGCTTTGATCAACTTCGCATCCGTGCCCACGATCAACCCCGCATCAGCCTCCAGCTTCAACACATCCAGCAACTGTTTGGCCTCGCCCTGCAGCGCAATCGCCTTCAAGTGCTTGTACGCCTCCAACAGGTAATGCAGCGCCACACCGTCCGTGCTCAATGCCTTGATCGACGCCGCGCCACCGGGCACAAACACCGCGTCGAACGCCACCGAAGGCAAGCCTTCCATCGACGCATCGACCGGCAATACTTTGCCATCGGCGGTGGTCACAGGAGCAGAAGTCGGGCCGAGCAGTTTGGCGTGCGCACCTTCGGCCTTCAGCGCTTTCTTCATGGCATCAATCGCTGCACCGTCGACGCCATTGGCTGCCAGGATTGCCACTTTGCGGGTTTTGATATCCGCCGGCAGCAAGTTGGCCTGACTCAGGGCCGGCGAGTGATCCAGTGAGGTTTTGCGTACTTCGACCGTCCCGGCTTTGGGCGCGGGCAACCCCAGGTTCTGCGCCACGCGCTTGGCCAGTTCCAGATCGATGTTGGCCAGAATCTCATTCACCTGACGCACGCGGATGAACTCCCGCTCCACCTTGCCCAACTCGAAGCTGTAAGCCGAGATGATGTGCTCCTGCTCGTGCTTGCTCATGCTGTGGAAAAACAGCCGCGCCTGGGAGAAGTGGTCGCTGAATGATTCGCTGCGCTGACGGATCTTGTTGGCGTCGATGCGCTCTGGATAACTTTCGAAGCCGCCATCCTGGGCTGCCGGCGGGGTTTCTTTCGGCCAACCGCTATCAATGGAGTTCGGCTCGTAGGACGCGCGACCCTTGTCGATGGTGGTGCGATGCAACGCGTCCCGTTGACCATTGTGGAACGGCGCCACCGGGCGGTTGATCGGGATTTCGTGAAAGTTCGGCCCACCGAGTCGGCTGATTTGCGTATCGGTGTAGGAAAACAATCGACCTTGCAGCAATGGATCGTTGGAAAAGTCGATCCCCGGCACGATATGCCCAGGGCAGAAGGCGACCTGTTCGGTTTCGGCGAAGAAGTTGTCGGGATTACGGTTGAGGGTCATTTTGCCCAATGGGGTGATCGGCACCAGTTCTTCCGGAATCAGCTTGGTCGGGTCGAGGATGTCGAAGTCGAATTTATGTTCGTTCTCTTCCTCGATGATCTGTACGCCCAGTTCCCATTGCGGGTAGTCGCCCATTTCGATCGACTCCCAGAGATCGCGACGGTGGTAATCCGTGTCTTTACCGGCGAGCTTCTGCGCTTCATCCCACACCAGCGAACAGGTCCCGGCAGTGGGGCGCCAATGGAATTTGACGAAGCGCGATTTACCTTCGGCGTTGATCAGGCGAAAGGTGTGAACACCGAAGCCTTGCATGCTGCGCAGGCTTTTCGGGATCGCCCGGTCGGACATGGTCCAGATCACCATGTGTGCCGACTCCGGTACCAGAGAGACAAAATCCCAAAAGGTATCGTGAGCTGAACCGCCGGTGGGCATCTCATTGTGCGGCTCGGGTTTCACCGCGTGCACGAAGTCAGGAAACTTGATCGCATCCTGAATGAAAAACACCGGCATGTTGTTGCCCACCAGGTCGAAGTTGCCTTCGTCGGTGAAAAACTTCACCGCGAAACCTCGTACGTCCCGCACGGTATCGCCCGACCCGCGAGGGCCCTGCACCGTGGAGAAGCGGACGAAGACCGGGGTTTTTTGGCTTGGGTCTTGTAGGAATCCGGCCTTGGTCAGCACGGAATGGGTTTCATAGCTCTGGAAGTAGCCGTGAGCACCGGTGCCTCGAGCGTGGACGATGCGCTCGGGAATGCGTTCATGGTCAAAGTGCGTGATCTTTTCACGCATGATGAAGTCTTCCAGCAACGATGGTCCGCGGGCGCCGGCCTTCAACGTGTTCTGGTTGTCCGAGACTTTCACGCCCTGGTTGGTGCGCAGGGCCTGTTCAGTGGCGTCGGAGCGAAATTGTTCCAGGCTGTCGAGCTTGGCATTGGTGTTTGCGCGGTCCGGGGTATCGGTCCCGGCCAGTGCGCTTTTGGTTGCGGCAGGTTTTTTAGTACTCATCAGACAAAACTCCTCGTTGCGATTCCCGCCGTAGCCAGGACTCTTGAGCAATGCCCCAGGCACGGACCGGGGGCGTTTTCGAGTTGCCTAATTAGTGACTGATGACGTTTTGCGCCGTTCCTTTTTTCTAACCTTTGATCGCGTTATTGCCAAATGGAAGGTTGAATGCCGAATAAATGCTAATAACCTCTATACGGACAGGCTAAAATGCGCGCCCGGCTAACCGCTGACCCTTTTCCAACGCGCCCCACAAGGTTCGCTACGTGATCGAGTTTCAAAACGTCCACAAAACCTACCGCGTCGCCGGTAAGGATATTCCCGCCCTGCATCCGACCAGTCTGACGATTGAGAACGGTGAGGTCTTCGGTCTGATCGGCCATTCCGGTGCCGGAAAAAGTACCCTGCTGCGTCTGATCAATCGCCTGGAAGAGTCCAGTGGCGGCAAGATATTCGTCGACGGCGAAGAAGTCACCGCGCTCGACGCCAACAGCCTGCGACGTTTCCGTCAGCAAGTCGGGATGATTTTCCAGCACTTCAACTTGCTGGCGTCCAAGACCGTGGCCGACAACGTCGCGCTGCCACTGACCCTGGCCGGTGAACTGTCGCGCAGCGAGATTGACCGGCGTGTGGCCGAATTGCTGAAGCGGGTCGGCCTGTCCGACCATGCCAAAAAGTACCCGGCGCAATTGTCCGGTGGCCAGAAGCAGCGCGTCGGCATCGCCCGCGCCCTGGCGACCAAGCCGAAAATCCTGCTGTGCGACGAAGCCACCAGCGCACTGGACCCGCAGACCACTGCGTCGGTCCTGCAATTGCTGGCCGAGATCAATCGCGAGTTGAAGCTGACCATCGTGTTGATCACCCACGAGATGGACGTGATCCGCCGGGTCTGCGACCAGGTTGCGGTGATGGACGCTGGCGTGATCGTCGAGCAAGGTTCGGTCGCCGAGGTGTTCCTGCATCCGAAGCACCCGACCACCAAGCGCTTCGTGCAAGAAGACGAGCAGATCGACGAAAGCGAGCAGCGCGACGACTTCGCTCACGTTCCAGGCCGCATCGTGCGTCTGACGTTCCAGGGCGAAGCGACCTACGCACCGCTACTGGGCACCGTCGCTCGTGAAACGGGTGTGGACTACAGCATCCTGGCCGGTCGTATCGACCGAATCAAAGACGTGCCCTACGGGCAGTTGACCCTGGCCGTTACCGGTGGCGACATGGAAGCGGCGTTCGCCCGCTTCACTGCAGCTGACGTCCATATGGAGGTGCTGCGCTGATGGAAGTCCTGACAAGTTTCTTCGTCAATATCGACTGGTTCGAAATCTGGTTGGCTACCGGCGACACCTTCCTCATGCTCTTCGGTTCGCTGTTGTTCACCGTTTTGCTTGGCCTGCCCCTGGGCGTGCTGTTGTTCCTCTGCAGCCCGCGTCAGTTGCTGGAAGCCAAAGGCGTCTACGCGATGCTGTCACTGGTGGTGAACATCCTGCGTTCGCTGCCGTTCATCATTCTGCTGATCGTGATGATTCCGTTCACGGTGTTGATCACCGGTACGTCCCTCGGTGTCGCCGGTGCGATTCCACCGCTGGTGGTGGGCGCTACGCCGTTCTTCGCGCGGCTGGTGGAAACCGCCCTGCGTGAAGTGGATCGCGGCATCATCGAGGCGACCCAGGCCATGGGCGCGACGACGCGGCAGATCATCACCAATGCCTTGCTGCCGGAAGCCCGCCCTGGCATCTTCGCCGCGATTACGGTGACAGCCATTACACTGGTGTCCTACACGGCGATGGCAGGTGTGGTCGGCGCAGGTGGTTTGGGCGACCTGGCGATCCGTTTCGGTTACCAGCGTTTCCAGCCTGATGTGATGGTCGTGACGGTGATGTTGCTGCTGGTGATCGTTCAGGTTTTGCAAACCGTTGGCGACAAACTGGTTGTCCATTTCTCCAGAAAATAAAGCGTTCACGTCAATAAGTCATGAGCCGGCCATTCGCTGGCAGGCGCCGAATTCAGGCGCCTCACAAGGAGTTAGCTGAATGAAAAAACTACTCGTAGCGTTCGCAGCCGTTGCAGCGTTTGCTGCTCAGGCCGATGAAACACTGACCGTCGCGGCCACCCCGGTCCCGCACGCAGAAATCCTCGAATTCGTGAAACCGGCGCTGGCCAAAGAAGGCGTGGACCTGAAGGTCAAAGTCTTCACCGACTACATCCAGCCGAACGTGCAGGTGGCCGAAAAACGTCTGGACGCCAACTTCTTCCAGCACCGGCCGTACCTCGATGAATTCAACAAGGCCAAGGGCACCAACCTGGTGGCCGTTGCCGGCGTACACCTGGAACCACTGGGCGCTTACTCCAGCAAGTACAAAGCACTGACCGAGCTGCCAGGTGGCGCCAACGTGGTGATCCCGAACGACGCCACCAACGGCGGCCGTGCGCTGTTGCTGCTGGCCAAGGCTGGCCTGATCAAGTTGAAGGATTCGAACAACATCCTGGCGACCGTGAAGGACATCACCGAGAACACCAAGGACCTGAAATTCCGTGAACTGGAAGCCGCGACCATCCCGCGCGTGCTGACCCAGGTCGACCTGGCGCTGATCAACACCAATTACGCGCTGGAAGCCAAGCTTGACCCGTCCAAGGACGCGCTGGTCATCGAAGGCAGCGACTCGCCTTACGTGAACATCCTCGTTGCCCGTCCAGACGACAAGGACAGCGAAGCGATGAAGAAGCTGATTGCTGCCCTGCACAGCCCGGAAGTGAAAGCCTTCATCCTCGAGAAGTACAAAGGCGCGGTCGTGCCGGCGTTCTGATTCGAAGCTGTAACGAAAAATGGGGCGCATTGAATGCGCCCCATTTTTTTATGCCTGAAACACCGTCCCCTGTAGGAGTGAGCCTGCTCGCGATAGCGCCATCACTGCCAACATTCATGTTGAAGGTCAGCCCGCTATCGCGAGCAGGCTCACTCCTACAGGGGGGATGCGGTGTTAATTATTTGCGGGTAAGCATCACCGGCAACTGCGCCACCAATTTCACGTTGTTCAGCGGTGCGCGAATGAACCCACGTTGCGTCCCATCCGGCCCGATCACTGCCAGGTTGCCGCTGTGATCGACGGTGTAGTTTGGCTTGCTGGTGTCCGCCGGAATGAACGGAATGCTCACCGCGTTGGCCAGTTTCTGAATGTCTTCAACCGACGAAGCCGTCAGCCCTTGGAACTGCGGATCGAAGTAGCCCAGGTACTGCTTGAGCTGATTGGGTGTGTCGCGATTCGGGTCGACGCTGACCAGAATAATCTGCAACCTGGCCACCGCCTCTGGCGGCAGTTCGCTTTTGATCTGGCGCAGCTGGGCGAGGGTGGTCGGGCAGATGTCCGGGCAGAAGGTGTAGCCGAAGAACAGCAGCGACCATTTGTCTTTCAGCTCGTTGACCGCCACCGGTTTGCCGTTCTGGTCGGTCATTGTCAGGGCCGGCAGGTTACGGCTTTGCGGTAGCAGAATGATCCCGGCATCGATCAGCGCCGTCGGGTCGCCCTGGCCTTTGCCGGACAGCACTTTGTTGATGGTCAGGCCCAGGACCAGCGCGATCAGGGCGACAAGGATGAAGACGGTTTTCTGGGTTCGAGTCATAGGTTCAACAGTAAGTAGTGGTCTACGAGCAGCGCGATAAACAGCAGGAACAAGTAGTAAATAGAGTACTTGAACGTGTTGATCGCCGCGTGCGGCCGAGTGCCACGGTACAGCACCACGGCCCATTGCAGAAACCTCGCGCCCAGTCCCAGCGCGCAAATCAGGTAGAGCATGCCGCTCATGTGGATCACGTACGGCATCAGGCTGACGGCCAGCAGCGCAAAGGTATAAAGCAGGATGTGGACCTTGGTGTAGTGCTCGCCATGGGTCACCGGCAGCATCGGAATGTCGGCCTTGGCGTATTCCTCTTTGCGGTGAATGGCCAGCGCCCAAAAGTGCGGTGGGGTCCAGGCGAAGATAATCAGCACCAGCAGCAGTGGTTCGGCGCTGACATGACCGGTGGCGGCGGTCCAGCCGAGCAGCGGTGGGGCGGCGCCGGCCAGTCCGCCGATGACGATGTTTTGCGGCGTCGCGCGTTTCAGGAAACCGGTGTAGACCACCGCATAGCCGAGCAGCGAGGCCAGGGTCAGCCAGGCCGTCAGTGGATTGGTGAAGGCCAGCAGTATGGCTTGCCCAAGCACCGCCAATACCAAGGCAAACGTCAGCGCGGCCGCCGGTGACACTCGACCTTCGGCCAAGGGACGTTTGTGCGTGCGGGCCATGACTGCATCGATGCGTCGGTCCACCACATGATTGACGGCTGCCGCACCACCGGCACACAAGGCAATCCCCAGATTGCCGAACACCAGCACCGTCCACGGCACCCCGGCGCGGGTCGCGAGGAACATCCCCACCAGTGAGGTGATGAGCATCAGCACCACCACTTTCGGCTTGGTCAGCTCCAGGTAGTCACGCCAGATCGCCTGACTGTGACGTGCGCCGATCAGAGTCGCCATGGCATCTCTCCTTTTATAGTTATGGGCCCGGCTGAGTGTTTGCGCGGGCTGAACCGCCAGCGCGCAGGGGGTTGCTGCTTGACCCGAACCAGACTGGTTCGCGCGTGATAATTGACCAGCACCATCGTCAGCAACAGTGCCGCGCCGCCCGCGTTATGCGCGACGGCCACTGGCAGTGGCAGGTGAAACAGCACATTGCTGATGCCGAGGGTGATTTGTGCGGCGAGTGCTATCAGTACCAGCCCGGCCAGACGCGTCATGCCGACCACCTTCAATTGCCACGCCAACCCGATCAGCACCAGCGTCACTAACAACGCGCCGATGCGGTGAGTCACATGAATCGCGGTGCGGGCATCGCTGTCCAGTTGCCCGCCGAGGTAATTGGGGCCGATGTGTTGAGTCAGGTGAAAGCCATTGGCGAAGTCCGCGGGCGGCAGCCATTGCCCATGACAGGTCGGGAAGTCGATACAGGCCACCGCTGCGTAGTTGGAACTGACCCATCCACCCAAGGCTATTTGCAGGATCACCAGCAGCAACCCGGCGGTCGCCCAGTACTGCAAACGCCGTGGCACGGTCAGCGCCGGCAACACGCCGGACAATCGCAACGTCAGCAAAAACAATAGACTCAACGTCGCAAAACCACCGAGTAAATGCCCGGTGACCACTTGCGGCCAGAGCTTGAGCGTCACCGTCCACATGCCGAACGCTGCCTGGGCGAACACCACGGCGAGCAGGAACAACGGCAACTTCACCGGTTGCCCCGGATGACGACGATGGACCCAGGCGCGACCCGCCAGCACCGAGATCAACAGCCCCAGCGTGCCGGCGAAGTAGCGGTGAACCATTTCGTTCCAGCCCTTATGGGCTTCGACGGGAGCGTCGGGAAAATGCAGTTCGGCATGGGCCAATTGAACTTCGCTTTTTGGCACGCTGATAAACCCATAGCAACCCGGCCAGTCCGGGCAGCCGAGCCCGGCGTGGGTCAGGCGGGTGTAGGCGCCGAGCAACACCACAATCAGTGCCAGCAAGGTGGCAAACAACGCGAGGCGAAATCCAGGTTTGGCCATGACGATGCCCTTATCCGATGTTCGACAGTTTCAGCAAATGGCGCAGGTCGTTGAGCAGATCCTTACCCTTCACCGTCGGGTCGTAGCGCAGCACCAGATTGCCGTGAGGGTCGATGATCCACAGCTGCGGCACAGCTTTGTCGCCGGCAGTTTTCTGGAAGTCGGTCAGGCTCAGTGGATAGCGCTGCAATTGAGGATACTCGCGCGTGAGCTTGGCGTCGTACTCGCTGCTCAGCGGTTGTGCCACGGCCAAGGCATGACTGGCGCGCCCGGCATCACGGCCGAGGCCGATCTGGATCTGCCGCGCCAGGTACACCAGTTGCTGGCAGTCCACCGAGCAATCCTTGGGCGCGGTCACCAGTATCTGCCAGCGATCCTCCTGCGCCTGCACGCCGAGGTCGGCGCGGGTCTGGCCGTTGCCGATCAGTTCGCCGTGATAGCTGCGACCTTCCGGCACCCAGAACTGTAATTTGTACATGCCGGTGGCGAGGATCATCGGACCGATCACCCCAAGCAGGATCAGCAGCAACTGCAAGCGACCTTTACGCCGACTCGCCGGCGTTTTCGCCTCAGACATGCTGGGTGGATTCATGGCCGCTCCCATGGTGTTTCTCCTTTGCGTTGTGCCAGCCGAGATAGAGATAGAGGCCGAACAGGGCGATCGACATGGCGAACCACTGCACGGCATAAGCCAGGTGTTTTTCCGGTCCCATGGCGACTACCGGCCAGTCAGCCTGGTAAGTCGCGGGACCGCTTTCTGCGCGTAATTCGTAGGCAAAACCTTCGCGATCCAGCGCCGTCCAGAGCCTGGCCGGTTCGACCGCGGTGATCAGTTGTGGCCAGGTCGTGGTGTTCGGGTCGGCGTGCAACTGGAAAGTGGCGCCGGGGGAGACGTAGACCCAGGCATCAAGACTCAAGGCCTGGGTCGGTGTGGTGAATTGCGGTGGGGTGCGGCGATCCGGCCATGGCAGCCAGCCGCGATTGACCAGCAGCCAGAGGCCGGTCGCCTGATCCTGAAACGGTTGCAGCAGTTCGACGCCAACCTTGCCGCCATGCTGACGGTTATCCAGCAACAGGCTGTGGGCGGCATCGAACTGGCCGTGCAAACGAACCCGGCGGAAGGCCGGATCTGCGGTGTGTTGCAGCTCGGTGCTGGCCATTGGTTCGGCGGCACGGCGCTGGGTGTAACTTTGCAGCAGCGCGCTTTTCTCTGCGCCCCGGCTCAATTGCCAGAACCCGAGTGACACCAGCATGGGCAACAACACTGCGACCACCAGGGTCGGCACGATGCCCGGCCGGAAACGCTTCATGGCGTCGCCAGAAAGTCGGTAGTCGCGATAGCTATACTCAAGTGCATCGCCTTTCCCCCGGAGTCTCACCATGCTCAAAGCAGCCATCGTCCTGATGCTGATTGCCACGGTTGTCAGCCTGTTCAGCGGCCTGTTTTTTCTGGTCAAGGACGACAGCAGCTCGAACCGCCTCGTCATTGCCTTGAGTGTTCGTGTTGCGCTGGCCGCCATTACCGTCGGCTTGATTGCCTGGGGTTTTTTCAGCGGCCAGTTGGTGTCACACGCACCTTGGTAAGCCTCAGAGCACGTAGACGAAAACGAAAAGACCGATCCACACCACGTCCACGAAGTGCCAGTACCAACTCGCCGCTTCAAACGCGAACTGATGATCGGCGTCGAAGTGCCCGCGCATGATCCGCATCAACATCACAAACAGGATGATGGTGCCGATGGTCACGTGGGCGCCGTGGAAGCCGGTGAGCATGAAGAAGGTCGCGCCGTAGATGCCCGAACCGAGCGTCAGGCCCAGTTCGTGGTAGGCATGGATGTATTCTTCGGCCTGAAAACTGAGGAACGCGCAGCCCAATAACACGGTGAGCGCCAGCCAAATTTTCAGCGCGCCGCGATGACCTTTCTTCAAGGCGTGGTGAGCGATGGTCACGGTGACGCTGGAACTCACCAGCAGAACGGTATTGAGCAGCGGCAGGCCCCAGGGGCTGATGACTTCTTTGGGCGGCGGAAAGAGTTTCGGGTCAGGGGTATGCAGCAATGGCCATGCAAACTGGAAGTTCGGCCAGAGCATATGAGCGAGGCCTTTGGCTCCTTCACCCCCAAGCGCCGGGCCGGAAATGTTTCTCACATAAAACAGCGCGCCGAAGAACGCGATGAAGAACATCACCTCCGAGAAGATGAACCAGCTCATGCCCCAGCGGAACGAGCGATCCATCTGTGCGCTGTACAACCCCTGGCGGCTTTCCTTGATCACCGTACCGAACCAGCCGAACAGCATGTAGGCCACCAGCAGGCCACCGACGAAAAAGATCAGCGGGCCGTGGGACTCCGGCCGCGCCGCCTTCAGGTCGTTGAACCAGGTGGCCAGGCCGAACACGGTGACGAACATACCGACCGTGGCAATGATCGGCCATTTGCTTTGGGCCGGTACGTAATAGTGTTCATGAGTTGCCATTTATTGTTCTCCTTATCGGGCACGCTCAGCCGCCAGTATTTACAGCCACCGGTGGATGTCGGGCGGTGATATCGAACAGCGTGTAGGACAGCGTCAGGTGCTTCACATCCTTGGGCATGTCACGGTCAACGATGAAACGTACCGGCATCTCGATCCGTTGACCGGGCTGCAGCACTTGCTGGGTAAAGCAGAAACATTCGGTCTTGTGGAAGTACGCCGCCGCGGCGCTGGGTGCGATGCTCGGAACTGCCTGGGCACTCATCGGGCGGTCGGTCGGGTTATGGGCGATGAAAATCATCTCGTTCACCGCCCCCGGGTTCGCCACCAGTTCATCGCCCTTGGGGTAGAAGTCCCAGGACATGTCGGCGGAATTGGTCGACAGAAACTGCACGCGGACCTGCCGCGAGGTGTCGACCGTTTGTTCGCCCTCGTACTGCCCGCCGGTCTTGCCGTTGATGCCGAACGCCTTGCACATCACGTCGTAGATCGGCACCAGGGCAAACCCGAAGACAAACATCGCCACCACCACCAGCAGCAGGCGCGTGACCAGTTTTTTCAAAGAAATAGAGTCAGCCATGACTTCCAACCTCTACGCATAACCCTGTAGGAGCGGGCCTTTGTGGCGAGGGAGCTTGCTCCCGCTGGGGCGCGAAGCGGCCCCAAAAGCTTTGCGTCTGCTTCGCAGCCGAGCGGGACGGTGCGGCGATCCGACAAGCTCCCTCGCCACATACGCTCGCTCCCACAAAGGCAAGGCTGTTCATTTCACTTCCGGCGGCGTGGTGAAGGTGTGATACGGCGCCGGTGACGGGATGCTCCATTCCAGGCCTTCGGCCCCATCCCACGGTTTGGCCGGTGCTGGCGGGCCACCACGGATGGTCTTGATCACGATGAACAGGAAGAAGATCTGCGTGGCGCCGAACATGAACGCACCGATCGACGACACCATGTTGAAGTCGGCGAATTGCAGGTTGTAGTCGGGAATCCGTCGCGGCATGCCCGCCAGCCCCACGAAGTGCATCGGGAAGAACGCCATGTTCATGCCGATGAACGAGAGCCAGAAGTGCAGCTTGCCCAGGGTTTCGTCGTACATGTGGCCGGTCCATTTCGGCAGCCAGAAGTAGGCCGAGGCGAAGATCCCGAAGATCGCCCCCGGTACCAGTACATAGTGGAAGTGCGCGACCACAAAGTAGGTGTCCTGGTACTGGAAGTCCGCCGGGGCGATGGCCAGCATCAACCCGGAGAACCCGCCAATGGAGAACAGGATCACGAACGCCACCGCAAACAGCATCGGTGTTTCGAAGGTCAGCGAGCCTTGCCACATGGTGCTGGCCCAGTTGAACACCTTCACGCCGGTCGGCACCGCGATCAGCAACGTGGCGTACATGAAGAACAACTCGCCCACCAACGGAATGCCGACCACGAACATGTGGTGCGCCCAGACGATGAACGACAGGAACGCAATACTCGCCGTCGCATAGACCATCGAGGTGTAGCCAAACAGCGGCTTGCGCGAAAAGGCCGGAATGATCGAGCTGACGGCACCGAAGGCCGGCAGGATCATGATGTACACCTCGGGGTGACCGAAGAACCAGAACACATGCTGGAACAATACCGGGTCACCGCCACCGGCGGCACTGAAGAAGCTGGTGCCGAAGTGGATGTCCATCAGCATCATCGTCACGCAGCCGGCCAGTACCGGCATCACCGCGATCAGCAGGAACGCGGTAATCAGCCAGGTCCAGACGAACAGCGGCATTTTCATCAGCGTCATGCCGGGGGCGCGCAGGTTGAGGATGGTGGCGATCACGTTGATCGCACCCATGATCGAACTGATCCCCATCAAGTGGATGGCAAAGATGAAGAAGGTCACGCTTTCCGGTGCGTAGGTCGTCGACAGCGGGGCGTAGAACGTCCAGCCGAAGTTCGGTCCACCGCCGGGGGTGAACAGGGTCGATACCAGCAGGATGAACGCCGCCGGCAACAGCCAGAAGCTGAAGTTGTTCATCCGTGGCAGCGCCATGTCCGGCGCGCCGATCATTAACGGGATCATCCAGTTGGCGAGGCCGACGAAGGCCGGCATCACCGCACCGAAGACCATCACCAGACCGTGCATGGTGGTCATCTGGTTGAAGAATTCCGGCTGGACGATTTGCAGGCCCGGCTGGAACAACTCGGCGCGAATCACCATCGCAAACGAGCCACCGAGCAAGAACATGGAGAACGCGAACCACAGGTACAGCGTGCCGATATCCTTGTGGTTGGTGGTCAGCACCCAGCGCATCAGGCCTTTGGCGGGGCCGTGGGCGTGGGCGGTGCCGGTATGAACATGGTCATCGACGACAGCAGTCATGTCCTGTCTCCTGCAAACAGATGGGCTGGGCAGGCCGGGGCGCGATGCCCCGACTGGTTCCTTACGTGCGCAATAGACCGGGTCATTTGCTTTCCGCCTGTTTCAGCTCCAGCACTTCTTTAGGGGTGACCATGTCGCCTTTGTTGTTGCCCCAGGCGTTACGTTCGTAGGTCACGACCGCTGCGATGTCGACTTCCGAGAGCTGCTTGCCGAACGCCGCCATGGCGGTGCCGGGCTTGCCGTGGAAGACAATGCTCAGGTGACCTTCTTTCGGTCCGGTAGCGATTTTCGAGCCCTTGAGCGCCGGGAACATCGGCGGCAGGCCCTGACCTTCGGCCTGGTGACAGGCGACGCAGGTGGTGTGATAGATCTTGTCGCCGCGCTCTTTGAGCTCGTCGAGGGTCCATTCCTTGCTGGTCAGCTCTTTGAGCTGCAGGGCTTCAGCCTTGCGCTCGGCCAGCCATTTTTCGTAATCGGCCTTTTCCTTGACCTCGACCACGATCGGCATGAAGCCGTGGTCCTTGCCGCACAATTCGGCGCATTGGCCGCGATAGAGGCCGGGCTTGTCGACACGGGTCCAGGCTTCGTTGACGAACCCCGGAATCGCATCGCGCTTGACCGCAAAGGCCGGCACCCACCAGGAGTGGATGACGTCGGCGGAAGTCACCAGGAAGCGCACTTTGGCGCCGATCGGCAGCACCAAAGGCTTATCGACCTCAAGCAAGTAGTGCTCGCCCTTGGCTTCCTTGTTGTGGATCTGATCGGCGGGCGTGGTCAGGTTGCTGAAGAACTCAACGTCCTGGCCCAGGTATTTGTAGTGCCACTTCCACTGATAGCCGGTGACCTGGATATCGATATCCGGCTCACTGGCGTCATACATCTTGATCAGGGTTGCAGTCGCGGGAACCGCCATGGCCACCAGGATCAGGAAGGGCACGATGGTCCAGAGGATTTCAACGGTGGTGCTTTCATGAAATTTTGCGGCCACCTGCCCGGTCGAGCGGCGGTGGAGAATCATCGACCAGAACATGGCGCCGAAGACGATGATGCCGATCACTACACAGATCCAGAAAATGGTCATGTGCAGGTCAAATACTGCGTGACTGATTTCAGTCGCTCCAGGCGCCATATTCACAGTCCAGGCCGCTTGTGCCTGACTGAAAATCGACCACAACAGGAGGCCCATCCAGACATGTGGATGTCGCATCATTGCGGGTTCCCCTTATCGTTCTTGTTATCCCGCCGGCTTTCACCTGCGGCAAGGGAGCGGCTTTTTCAGACTACGAACTTGAATCGCCGAGCCTTGCTGCGTGTGCAGTCGGGCGTCATCAGCTAACTCCATTCCCACCCGAGTATAGACAGCGACTGCCACCTCGCAACGTGATGGCGTAAATCATCTGAAACAGCTGGGACTTGCGTTCTATGTCACGAATGGAGAAGGATGCAGACGAGTGGTGGCAAATCGATATAACTTTGATGTCTCAAGGATGAAATAATTATGACAAATGAGTCTTAGCATTTTTCGTATGCCAGCTAAGTTATGTCTTCCCTATTTCATTGCCTTTGTTTCCTGGAGTTTTCATGAACACCGCCGCATTGCGCGAGCAGATCCAAAAAGCCCAACAACATGAAGCCGAAACCGGCCTGCTGACTCGTCAGCTGGAAACCCAACTGCCACACCTTCACTCCGCCATCCAATTGCCGGATGTCGACGCCAACGGCGTGATGACGCGTTTTGTGGCCGCGTATATAGAGCAAGTGCCGGACCTGCTGGATGCAGCCAATGAAGTCGCCAGGGAAGCGGGTATCGAATCACAGATCAAACCGGTGCTGAAAATCGCCGAGCAGTTTTTCCTTCAGCCGCCGGCCATCATGGCCGGTCATGTCGGTCTGGACAGCCTGCTGGACGAAGCCTATCTGGCGCACCGCCTGGTCGAAGAGGTCAATGACCTGTACATCAAGCATTTTGGCCAGCCGCTGATCCCACTGGACACGACTGTTGCCAACCTGATTGCTCACCAGCTGATAGGTGAGGAGTTCGCCAACCAACTGGATGAGGCGGTGCATCACGCCGTGGACGAGATGCTCAACGAAGACAGTTTCGCGCTGGAATCGGTGGAAGCCTACCGTGAGAAACTCAACAGCCCGGACACTGGCGCTGCGTGGAAGCGCTGGCCGTGCCTGTCGCGCCAACTGGGCGTAGGCCTGGAGCTGGATCAGCCAGCCGCTTGATTCGTTGCCCATAAAAAAATCGCAGCCTATTGGCTGCGATTTTTTTTAAGCGGCTGCGGAGCCGACGCCCGCCGTGGTCCGCAATCTCCCTTCCAGCCTGCGTTTCAACCCCCGCGCTTCAATCAACAGTGTTGATCCCTTGGCCGCATTGGCCCGACCCCATTCCTCCAGCAATTCCAGACACGAGTGATCGATGTAGCTCAAGTTATTGAGCGGCACATGCACCGTCGTACCTGCCGGAATGGTCCCCAGCACTTGGGTCAGCGCCGGCACTTTGAGGAAGGTCGCTGCACCTATCAATCGCAGTTCCATTTCGCCGTCCTTGGGCAGATCGATCAGGCTGATTTTCAGCCGCGAAGCCTTCCAGGCCAGTTTGGCCAGGGTCAGGCCGAAGCCGATCAGCACGCCGGTCAGCAGGTCGGTGAAGATGATCGCCAGGGCTGTTGCCGCGTAGGTGAACATCGGCATCCGCCCATAACGGCCCAGACCGCGAAAGGCCTTGAGATCGACCAGTTTGAAACCGGTGTAAACCAGAACGCCCGCCAGGCTCGCCACCGGGATGCTTTGCAGCACGCTGGACAGCAGCAACACGAAAGCCAGCAGCCACAGGCCATGGAAGATCGTCGACATTCGCGTGGTGGCGCCGGCCTGGACGTTGGCCGAACTGCGCACGATCACGCCGGTCATTGGCAGTGCGCCGAGCAGACCACAGAGCATGTTGCCGACGCCTTGAGCCGACAATTCCCGGTCGAAGTCCGAGCGCTGGCCGCTGTGCATGCGGTCCACCGCAGCGGCCGAGAGCAGGGTTTCGGCGCTGGCGATAAACGCCACGGCAAATGCGGCGATTAGCAGTGTCGGATCAGCCAGGTTGAGTAAATCTGCGGGTTTCAGCCAGTCGATGGCTTCCGCCAGGTTGGCTGGGACTTCCACTCGTTTGACCTGCAAGGCGAGCATCAGGCTGGCGACGGTCGCCAGGCCCACACCCAGCAGTGCGCCGGGAATGAAGCGCAGGGAATGGGGGCGGAATTTCTCCCACAACCACATCACCGCAATCGTCGACAGTCCGAGCAAACCGGCTTGCCAGCCCAAGGAGGGCAAGGCCTGGGCGACCGCCGCCGGGAAGGCTGCCAGATTATCCAGCCCAGAGGGCTTGGGCACGGAGTCGAGCATCACATGCACCTGTGACAGCACGATCAACACGCCAATCCCGGCGAGCATGCCATACACCACCGCAGGCGCGGTGACCCGAAACCAACAGCCCAGTTTCAAACGCCCGGCCACCAGTTGCAGAAAACCGGCCAGCAGCAGGATTGGCCCGAGCATGTCGATGCCGTGCTGGCGCACCAGTTCGAACACCAGAACAGCCAAACCGGCCGCCGGGCCGCTGACTTGCAGTGGCGAACCGGCAATCCAGCCCACCACCAGGCCACCGATGATCCCGGTGATCAAGCCTTTGGACGGCGGTAGCCCCGAGGCGATGGCGATGCCCATGCACAAGGGCAGGGCGACGAGAAACACAACCACGGACGCCAGCAGCTCCCGTGGCAGAACAGCTTTGAGTTGAGCAGCACGCATGGTGACTCTCCCGAAGTTTTCTTCAGGCGTGGCGAAGCCAGGCTGCCTGATCGGCAGCCTTGGCTAAACCACACTGGGATTTAGGAGGATTTAGAAGCGCGCTTTGGGCGTCGCCACCGGAATCGGATGGCTGCCATCGAGCGGCAGGAAACAACCCTTGTCCGCGTCGTAAGCTCTGATTTCGCTGGTTTCGATGTTGTAGATCCAACCATGGATAAACAGCTGACCATTGGCCATACGCGAGGCCACCGACGGGTGCGTGCGCAAATGTTGCAGCTGAGCGATCACATTCTCCTCGGTGAGGACGTGCATGCTTTCGTTTTCGTCAGCGCAATGGCAGTTTTCCTGGACCATGGTTTTTGCCACTTCGGCATGACGCAGCCAGGCTTTGACCGTCGGCATTTTTTCCAGGCTTTGCGGGTTGAGCACTGCGCGCATCGCGCCACAGTCGGAGTGCCCGCAGATGATGATGTGCTGCACGCCGAGGGCCAGTACTGCGTATTCGATTGCTGTGGAAACACCGCCGTTCATTTGCCCATAAGGCGGCACAACGTTGCCGACGTTACGGGTCACGAACAGGTCGCCGGGGGCGCTTTGGGTGATCAACTCAGGAACGATGCGCGAATCGGCGCAGGCGATGAACATCGCTCTGGGGCTCTGGGCCGTGGCGAGTTTTTTGAAGAGTTCTTCCTGCTGAGGAAAAACTTCGTGATGAAAATGCAAAAAGCCGTCAACGATATGCTGCAGCGCTGCATCGGCGGTTTCCGCCTCCGGTTGGGCTGAAGCCGACGCAGCCAACGGCTGTTTATCCTTGTCACTCATGATTCATCCTCTTTGGCGCATTAGGGGAGTATGTCGGAGTTTACCGTGCCTATGGGCTGATATTTGATCCGAAAACTCTTGTGGCGATGAACTGTCACTCCCATGCGATGGGAGCGCCTTCACCATAGTCGCGAATTCTTAACTGAAACTGAATCAAAGGCTCTGGAACGATGGTTCCAGAGATCCGAGCGGCTTACCGTCGGTCGTTTCGCCTGCATCATCATTGATGGCCCCATGACTGCGGGATTGAAGAACTAAAGTGGTTTTATTTAATGCTGATTGCTGTTCTTAGTTGTTGTTTTGACATCAGGTGAAACTTTTAAAGTCTGTTGTTTTTTGCAAGATGCATTAGTCTGAAACTCGAGTGCTGAGGCACTTGAATAACTAACTAGCTAACTAGCTAACTAAAAGGATTTAACTAATGAGCCATTTCGTACAAACCATGAATAGTCTGCGGGCTTATCACAAAGCCAGGCTGACTGGTCGGGCAGCCATTGCACCACATATGGGTGTCATTCAGACGAGTAACGATACAGATATTAACACTGCAACTATTCTCTCGCGTGGTATTACCATGTCGACTGTCAATGGTGCCAGTGATGTAAGCCCTGAAGCCGCTCTTGAAATTGAAGCATTGAAGGCCATGTCGCAGAAGTTGGCCGAAGAGCAGAACAAAAATATGGAGGTCAGTATCATTAATGATGCCCAGGCCTTGAGCAATGAGGGCGTCACGCCTGGAGCGACTGAGGCGTTCAAACAAAAAATGAACCTGAAACGCGAGCGTGAAAAACATCTTTCTGCACAAAACATCGACAAGATCTTTGACTCAGCCATTGAAATTGGCGAGCGTCATCCTGCAGCGCAAGAGGCGATTGTTACATTCACTGAACTGGTAACCGGTCTGTTCCGTGAAATGTCGAGAGTTTTCAATGAATTCCTCGCCAAGGTGCTGTCCAAAGTTATTACTTGGGTCAAGACCGCCTTCCAGGATATCAAGAATACTTTTGGCAACATCGGCGACTGGATCCAGGGCTGGTTTGTTCGGGCGTGATAATGCTTGATAGTCGATGGAGTGATATATCGTTACAGGGTTAACATGCGGAGCCGGTGACATATCATCGGGTCGTTGGCTGATCGACAGATCGGCCAACGACCCTGTTTAAGACCGCGCTTATATCAATGACATCTGGCGACCCGGCGGACAGAAGGCGTCGCAGTCCAGATCGAATCCCTCCCGACGATTGAGCCCCAGACGTTTGATGGTTTTGGCAAATCGTTGCGCCAGCAGATCGGCAAACGGCCCTTCGCCGCGCATCCTGGCACCGAAGCGACTGTCGTAGAGCTCGCCGCCACGGCTCTGACGAATCAGGCTCAACACATGTGCGGCACGCTGAGGATAGTGGGCCGCCAGCCATTCTTCGAACAGCGGCGCAACTTCCAGAGGCAGGCGCAACATCATATAGGCCGCACTCTGAGCACCGGCGGTATGTGCCTCGGCCAGCAGGCTTTCGAGTTCGCTGTCGTTGATCATCGGAATCATCGGCGAACACAACACGCCCACCGGAATTCCCGCTTCACGCATCACGCGGATCGCCCGCAACCGAGCCTTGGGGGCCGCGGCGCGCGGTTCGAGAATGCGTTTGAGCTCATCGTCCAGGGTGGTGAGGCTGATCATCACCGCCACCAGTCTTTGCTCGGCGAGTTCGGCCAGCAGGTCCAGATCCCGAAGAATCAGCGAGCCCTTGGTAATGATGGTCACCGGGTGACGATAACGCAGCAGCACTTCGAGGGTTTTGCGGGTGATTTTGTGTTCGCGTTCGATCGGCTGATAAGGGTCCGTATTGGAGCCCAGATTGATCGGCGCACATTGATAGCCGCGCTTGGACAGCTGTTCTTCCAGCACATCGGCGGCGTTGGTCTTGGCGATCAGCTTGGTTTCGAAATCCAGCCCTGGCGACATGTCCCAATACGCATGGCTGGGCCGCGCGTAGCAATAGATGCAGCCGTGCTCGCAGCCGCGATAGGGATTGATCGAACGATCGAAGGGTAAATCCGGCGAGTTGTTGCGAGTGATGATGGTTTTCGCCGTTTCGATGCGCACCTCGGTGCCTTGGGTGATCGGCGCTTCCTGATACCAGCCGTCATCCTCGGCCACCGAGCGATTCGGCGCGAAGCGGTTGTGCGGGTTGGTGGCGGTGCCGCGGCCGCGCGGGGGAAGAGGGGTGGACATGAAAACGCCTCGGTACTGTTTTTATATACAGTATAGAGGCGTTATTCATCTGGCTAGTGCCGCTGGGCAGTCAGTTCTTCTGGGTGACTTGCCCTAGGTCATCGCTCGACGTGGTCTTCATATCATCCGTGCGCAGGTTCGCCACCTCGCTCGCCTTGACCGGCGAGCCGCCGTTGCCCCAGCTGCTGCGGATGAAACTCACCACATCCGCCACTTCCTGATCCGACAAGCGCCAGGCGAATCCCGGCATGGTAAAGGTCGAAGGCGCCGTGTGTGTCGCCGGCAGCGTACCGCCCTTGAGCACGATGTGAATCAGCGACGTCGGATCCTCCGACTGCAACACCGGGTTGCCTGCCAGCGCCGGGAACACTTTGGTGTAGCCATGGCCATCGGTACGGTGGCAGGCCGCGCAGTTGTCGATGTACACCGAAGCGCCGGGCTTGCTGTCGTCCCCGTTCCACAGCGCTTGTGCGACCTGTTTGTCGTACTGGTGCGGCTGATCCTTGGGATCATTCGCTGGTAAGGACTTGAGGTAGCGGGCAATTGCGGTCAGATCGTTGTCGGTCATGTACTGCATGCTGTGTGTCACCACATCACTCATGCCGCCAAACACCGCGCTGCGATCGCTGCGACCGGTCTTGAGAAACTGCACCAATTGTTCTTCGCTCCAGCTGCCGAGGCCGTCTTTGTAATCGCCGCGCAGACTTTTCGCGATCCAGCCTTCCAGTGGTGCACTGCCTGACAGAAATGTACTGCCCTCACCTGAGTTCAGGGCTTTTTCCTGCATGGTCAGGGCTCGTGGCGTATGGCATGCGCCGCAATGTCCGAGGCCTTCAACCAGATAAGCCCCACGACTGACCACGGCATCTTCGCCGGGTGCCGCTTTGTAGTCCGCCACGGCCGGGGCAAACATCCAGCGCCAGCCCGCAAGGGGCCAACGCATGCTCAAAGGCCAGGGGATGTGGCTGTCCTTGTTCTCCTGAGCGACAGGCACCACGCCGTGCATGAAGTAGGCGTACAAGGCTTTCATGTCGGTTTCGTTGACGCTGGCGTAGGACGGATAGGGCATCGCCGGGTACAACGTACTACCGTTTTTGACGACGCCATGGCGCACGGCTTTGTCGAAATCCTCAAAGCTGTAATCACCCAAGCCGGTTTTATCCGGCGTGATATTGGTGGAGAAGATCGTCCCGATCGGCGTTTCCATCGGCAGACCACCGGCGAAGGGCTTGCCGTCCTTGGCTGTGTGGCAGGCTACGCAGTCGCCGGCACGAGCCAGGTACTCGCCTTGTTTGATCAGGTTTTGATCAATTCCTGCGGCGTTGATCGAGCCACAGCCGAGCAGCGCCAGGGTTGCGATAACAAGTGCTTTCATGGTCATCGCTCCTTAAGCCTGAACCAGCGGGCCGGGTTTTTTCAGGTACTGCTCGCGGATCGCCCGGGCCGACCAGTAGGTCAATGCTGCCACCAGGCCGGTAGGGTTGTAGCCCAGACCTTGTGGGAAAGCTGACGCTCCGGGGACGAAAACGTTGTGCACGTCCCAGCTCTGCAAGTAACGGTTCACGGCGCTGGTTTTCGGATGGGTGCCCATGATCGCGCCACCGTTGAGGTGGGTGGTCTGGTAAGACGCGGTGTTGAAGTGATCGCCAACCTTCTTGCCCAATACGGCAATGGCCTTGGGGCTCATCGCTTCGGCGATCTTGCCCATTTTCTCGACCATGAACCGGTTCATCTTGATGTCGTTTTCCTGCCAGTCGAAGGTCATCCGCAGCAGCGGCAAGCCGTAGGCATCGCGGTACACCGGGTCCAGATCGAGGTAGTTGCCGCGGTAGGATTGATGCGCGCCGTGGGCATCCATCGACACTTGATGGGTGTAGTAATCGGCGGTGGCACGTTTCCAGGCACTGCCCCAGGCCGGGGTGCCCGGCGGGTTGGATGTGCCTGCAATCGGTCGGCTGCCGGCCTGGTTGACCCACATCGGCGAGCCGCCGACGAAACCATGGGGCCCGTGATCGAAGTTGTCGGCGTTGAAGTCGTCCACCGCCACGCCGTTACCGCCGGCACCAATAAAGTTATTGGTGTGAGTGTCTTTGTCGAAGTAGGCCTTGATGGTGGCCATGTTCTGGTAGGCGAAGTTCTTGCCGACCACGCCTTCGCCGCTGATCGGGTCATACGGCTTGCCGATACCCGACAGCAACATCAGCCGCACATTGTGGAACTGGAAGGCACCAAGGATCACCAGGTCTGCGGGCTGCTCGATCTCCCGGCCCTGGCCATCGATGTAGGTCACGCCTGTCGCCTTGCTCTTGGTGCTGTCGAGATTGACCCGCAGTACGTGGGAGTTGGGCCGCAGCTCGAAATTGGGCAGCGGTTTGAGCGCCGGCAAAATGTTTACGTTCGGCGATGCCTTGGAATACATGTAGCAGACATAGCCGCTGCAAAAACCGCAGAAGTTGCACGGGCCCATCTGTGCGCCGTAAGGGTTGGTGTAGGGGCCTGACGTATTGGCGGAGGGCAGGTTGTAGGGTTTGTAACCCACTGCGGTGGCCGCTTTCTGAAACAGCTGTGCGGAAACAGTGTTCTTCTGTGATTCCAGCGGGAAATGATTCGAACGGTCCGGCGCGTAAGGGTTGCCGCCCTTGCCTTCGCCGACCAACTGACCCTTCACCGTCCAGGCCTGACCTGACGTGCCGAAGACCTTCTCGGCGTAATCGAAAAACGGTTCCAGCTCTTCATAGCTGACGCCGAAGTCCTGGATGGTCATGTCCTTGGGGATGAAGCTTTTGCCGTAGCGTTCTTCGTAGTGGCTGCGCATGCGCAACTCGATCGGGTCGACCCGAAAGTGCACGCCGGACCAGTGCAAACCGGCGCCGCCGACACCATTGCCGGGCAGGAAGGCGCCCAGTTGGCGATTCGGCAGCGCGATGTCATTCACGCTATGGCGAATGGTCACGGTCTCTTTGGAAATGTCCTGGAAGAGTTTTTTCCGCACGCTGTAGGTGAGTTCGTCAATCACCTGTGGATAGTTGCCGTCGGGGTAAGTGTCCTGCATCGGCCCGCGCTCCAGCGCCAGCACATTCAGGCCAGCTTCTGTCAGCTCCTTGGCCATGATCGCGCCCGTCCAGCCAAAACCGACGATCACTGCGTCGACCTTCTTCATTACCGTTGCCATGCTTACGCCCTCTCGCCGCGAATCGAAACTGCCGGGAAGGGGTATTGCTCGTTGCGTTCCACCCAATCCATGAAATCGGCGCGGGCGCCGGGGAAACCGATCATGGTCCAGCCGACCATGCCTTTATTGCCACCGTGAATCGGGTCGCAGAAGAACCCTTCTTTGGTGTTTTGCAGCAGCAGGTTGAAGAAAATCTTCGCTGGAACACTGTCGAACTGGGGTTTTCCGGCCTCGAGTTGCTTGAGCAAATCGTCTCGGGTAGCGCTGTCTTGCTCAGCAAATACTTTACCGTTGAACGTTTTCGACCAAGCATCCGTCGCGGCGATGCCCAGGCGATAAATCTCTTTGGGCACCAGTTTGCTCTGCCAGCCCATTTCCGGAGCAGCGTCTGCGTTGAACGGTCCCTGCATGAACCACAGCGCACCGGCCGCGTAAGGCGTGTTCATCTGGCGGTCGATGTATTCGGGCACACCGGCTTCCAGGGCACCTGGCCCTTGGGCATCGTTTGGAATCAGCTGCGCGACAGCCGCCTTGATGAACGTCCATTCTTCTGCGGTGAAGTAGCTGGGTTCATAGGTGCTGGTGCTGACCGGCGCTTTGCCGGAACTGGCCGGGGTTGCTTCGGGCGCGGCCATCAGGACCGTGCTGCCCAGACCGGTGCTGGCAACGGTGACCACCGGGATCAAGGTCAGGGATTTGCGCAAAAACTCACGCCGCGGGTTGTCTCGATCTTGATCGGACATAGGGGGGCACCTCATCAGGCATTAGCGGTTTTTCAGCCGTCTCGCAGGACGACTTTTCGTTTTGACACCGATGCAGAACGCCAGCAAACGGGGAGCAATAGGGCGCATCGGTAATATGGGGTAACAAATGGTAGCAGGCTAAGCATCAAGATGAACCGATTCAGCTAAAAAACCTCGGTTTTGCGACGAAAGCGCTCGGCTGATTCACGATTCTTTGACAGACGGCTCACAGGCCTTTGACCGCTCGGGGGGGAAGCTGGGCGTCATCTTCCCGATTCTCCTGAACGGTCACCCAAGCATGTCTCTATCGCGTTGTATCCCAGCGATCTGCCTGTCGCTGGCCGCACTGTTAAACCTGACGCCGGCCCTTGCCGACGACAGCGCGTTGCCCCGCCCTGCGGAGTGGGCTCAATCGGTCGAGGTGCAGTACAACCTCTTCAAAATGTCCCCGACGCTCTATCGCAGTGCATTGCCTGACAGAGGCGCCGTGCCGTTACTGGAAAAACTCAAGGTCGGGACCGTTATCACTTTCCTGCCCGAGTCGGACTCCAACTGGTTGTCGACACCAGGGATCGCACAGGTACAACTGCCCTATCGCACCAACCATGTGGATGATGCGGATGTACTCAAGGCTCTTCGCACAATCCAGACTGCCGAAGCCAAGGGACCGGTGCTGATGCACTGCAAACATGGTTCGGATCGCACGGGCCTGATGGCGGCCATGTACCGGGTCGTGGTGCAGGGCTGGAGCAAGGAAGACGCCCTGAACGAAATGACCCAGGGCGGATTTGGTGACAGCACTCATTTCAAGGACGGCGTCCGTTACATGATGCAGGCCGATGTCGACAAGCTCCGCACCGCGTTGGCCAACGGCGATTGCAGCACGAGTCCGTTCGCCAGTTGTTCGATGAAGAGTTGGTTCAAATCGGCCCACGTCGAGTAAACCATTGCGTCAGCGGGCAACGGCCTCTGACGAAAGCGCGAAAAGGTCTTCGGCGATTGGCCGTTGAAGAAACGCTTCCAGGGCGGTCAGCAAGGAGCGCGAATCGCCCGGAGAAAAAAACGCCTCGCGAAAGGCTCGCCCTGTTTGCGCATTGAAAACCCAATCCTGACGGAATCGCTTGAAGGCTTCGATGGCCAGTACGCCTGACCACGTGTAGGCGTAAACGGACGCTGCGTAACCGGTCACCATGTAGTCAAAGCTGTTTGCGAATCGGCAATAAGACGGCAGTTGCACAGGGGGAAACTCCCGCTGAACGTCTTCGAATACTTGCTGGATGCTACGGCCATCGCCTTGGCAGCGATGCAGATCGAAGTCGAACAAGGCGCCCATCAGCAAGAATGCGGTTTGTCGACTGGTCCGGGTTTCGAGGGCTGCCAGTACTGTGTCTACCCGCGCCTCGGTCAAGCGGTCACCGCTTTGGTGGTGGGCACCCAGCCATAATAGAAACTCCCGTGACAGGCACCACTGCTCGAATACCTGCCCTGCGAACTCCACAGTATCGCGCCCCAGCTGGGAAATGCCGGAAAGGTTGTGATGCGCCGAACTCGTCAGCACGTGTTGCAGACAATGACCGAATTCATGAAAAAGCACCCGTAGATCCTCATGCTCAAGCAGGCACGGATGGCCGTCGGCTCCAGGCGTGAAGTTGCAGTGAAGATCGGCAATCGGTAGCGCTACCCGGCCTTCGGTGTTTATTCGTCGGTTTCGCAGCGTGCCGGTCCAGGCGTAATCCGGAGCTTCTTTGCGGTGGAACGGGTCAAGATAAATATGCCCGATGGTCTGACCATGCTCGCTGATCTCAAACAGGCGCACGTCGTTATGCCAGCGACTGAATTCAGCCTGCTCGAGGATCCGGATCCCGAACAGGCGTTCACAGAACAGGCAGAGTCGTCGCAAGGTGCCGTCCAGAGGAAAATAGTCGCGCAGATTCTTCAGGGCTTCAGGGAAACGATGGTGGTGCAGTTGTTCAGCGAGAAATTCGTGGTCCCAAGCGTGTACTTCAGAGATACCCCGTACGAGCGCAAACGCTTGTACCTCCTTTGAATCCCTTGCAAGGGGCGGTGTGTTCAATGTCACTTGCCGACGCAGGAAACTAAGGACTTGACCGGTGGACTCCGCCGCTGCGGAGGCCAGACGCAGTTGCGCGAAATTATCGAACCCTAGCAATTCGGCTTTCTGGTGACGCAGCGAAAGCAGCAACGTCAGTACAGGATCATTATCGAACTCGTCGGCATTTGGGCCTTGATCGGACGCGCGCGTGGAGTACGCCACGAAATATTCTTCTCGCAATGCCCGATTTTCGGCGTACCTCATGATTTGCTGGTAGGTGTTTTCATCCAGGGGAATCAGCCAGCCTTCATGTCCTGCTTCTTTGGCCAGGTGTCTCAGACGATCTTTTACGGTGGGGTATAAACCTTCCAGTACCGCAATGTCATCGACGTGCTTGGTCCATGCAGCGTTGGCGCTATTCAGATGGATGAGAAACTGCTCTTCGAGCCGATCGATGTCGAGGTTCAACCGGGCCAGCTTTTCCCGTTGCATCAGGGGCAAGTCGATCCCGCTCAATTGAAACTTGCGCAGAATCTTGGCCAGCGCGGCCTTGCGCGGTTCATCGAAGTTGAGGGCGATCGAACTGTTCGCCAACCGCTGGTATGCATCAAACAACAGCCGATTGCTCATTTTTTCGGATAGGTACTGCGCCCCGGCGTCGCTGCACGCAGCAGCTGCCGTGCTCCAGGCGGTATCGTTGTGTTTCGCCATCGACAGGATCCGGATGATGCCCAAAGCTTCGCCCAGGCGCGCATCGATTTCATCGATGGCCAGAACCAGGTCATCCCAATTGGGAAATACGGATTGGCTGATGATGGTTTCGACAATGATCTGCCGGTTGTCGGTAATGATGGCTGTGATTGCCGGCACGAGGTGCTCGGTGCGGACCTCCGACCAGGGCGGCAGGTCCCAGGCTTGCAAAAGAGGATTGGTGTCGGGCATGGCGTCTTCCTTGAGCAGAGGCTGAATGTGATCAGCCTATAAAGGAAGCGCAGGGGAAAGGTGGTAGATAGTTACCACCTTCCAATCCGTTCAGGAGTGGAAGGTGGTGGTGACTCAGTGCTGCTCGTCAGGCTTTTTCTTCAGCTTGGGGTTCGGGAAAAACTGCACGGCCTGAACCTTGGCGTCCGGCACTTTCAGCGCCGAGGTGTTGACTCGCGTACCCAATTCCTTGGGCACGGAAAGGCCTTGTTCATTCAGCGTGTCGGAATATCCGCAGGCCACGCACTCACGGTGCGGGACGTCGTCTTCGTTCCACATCATCAATTTGTCCGGCTCGCTGCAGGCCGGGCAGACTGCCCCGGCGATAAAGCGCTTTTTGGTGATCACAGGACCCTCGCTCATGCTGCCGCGACCTCACTCAGGCCGCTGTGGCGCAAGAGTGCGTCAATCGACGGCGGGCGTCCGCGGAAGTCGACGAACAGCACCATCGGTTCCTGGGAACCACCACGCGCCAGGATCGCTTCGCGGAAGGCGCGGCCGGTCTCGGCGTTGAGTACGCCTTCTTCTTCGAATTTCGAGAAGGCATCCGCCGACAGCACTTCAGCCCATTTGTAGCTGTAGTAGCCCGCCGCATAACCGCCGGCGAAGATGTGCGCAAAGCTGTTCGGGAAACGGTTGTAGGCAGGTGGACGCATAACCGACACCTCGTCGCGCACACCTTCAAGTACCTGCGCCACGCTGCGGCCGTCACCGTGGGTGGCGTGCAGGTCGAAGTCGAACAGCGAGAACTCCAGCTGACGGACCATCATCAGGCCGGACTGGAAGTTCTTCGCCGCGAGCATTTTCTCCAGCAGGTCCTGAGGCAACGGTTCGCCGGTTTCGTAGTGACCGGAGATCAGCGCCAGACCTTCCGGCTCCCAGCACCAGTTCTCCATGAACTGGCTTGGCAGCTCGACCGCATCCCAGGCCACACCGTTGATGCCGGATACGCCGGCGTGTTCAACGCGGGTCAACAGGTGATGCAGGCCGTGACCGAATTCGTGGAACAAGGTGGTCACTTCATCGTGGGTCAGCAGGGCTGGCTTGCCGCTGTCGGCCGGGGTGAAGTTGCACACCAGGTTGGCCACCGGGCTTTGCAATACGCCGCTGATCGTGCGGCGACGGTCGCGGGCGCCGTCCATCCAGGCACCGCCACGCTTGTTGGCGCGAGCGTAGAGGTCGAAGAAGAAGCGGCCGACGTGCTGGCCGTTTTCCTTGATTTCGAACAGGCGAACATCCGGGTGCCAGGTGTCGAAGCCTTTCTGCTCGGCGATCTCGATGCCGTACAGACGCTGAACGATAGCGAACAGACCGCCCAGCACTTTGTCGATCGGGAAGTAAGCGCGAAGGGCTTCCTGGGCGACGCTGTAGCGCTGCTCGCGAAGCTTTTCACCGTAGAAACCGCTGTCCCAGCTTTGCAGGTCCGGGCAGCCTTGTTCGGCGGCATAAGCCTTGAGCTGTTCCAGGTCCTGGGCGGCGAACGGTTTGCTGCGTTTGGCCAGATCGCGCAGGAAACTCAGCACCTGATCGCTGGATTCGGCCATTTTGGTGGCCAGGCTCAGCTCCGAGAAGCTGGCGAAACCGAGCAGCTTGGCCAGTTCCTGACGCAGGTCGAGGATTTCTTCCATGACCGGGCCGTTATCGTTCTGACCGGCATTCGGGCCTTGGTCCGACGCACGGGTGCAGTAGGCGGCGTAGACTTCTTCGCGCAGGGCGCGGTCCTGGGCGTAGGTCATCACCGCGTAGTAGCTCGGGAATTCCAGGGTGATCAGGAAGCCTTCCAGGCCTTTGGCCTGGGCAGCCGCAGCCATTTGCGCCTTGGCCGACTCGGTCAGGCCGGCGAGGGTAGCTTCATCAGTGACGTGTTTGGTCCAGGCCTGAGTGGCGTCGAGCAACTGGTTGGAGAAGCGGCTGCCCAGCTCCGACAATTTGCTCTGCACTTCGGCGTAACGTTTTTGTTCGGCTTCCGGCAGGTCGATACCCGACAGACGGAAGTCACGCAGGGAGTGTTCCAGGATAGTTTTCTGCGCCACCTCGAAACCGGCAGCTTCGGGGCTGTTAGCCAGCGCTTCGAACGCCTCGAACAACTCGCGGTTCTGGCCCAATTCGGTGGAGTAGGCGCTCAAGGCCGGCAGGCAGGACTCGTAGGCTTCGCGCAATTCGGCGCTGTTGCACACGGCATTCAGGTGGCTGACCGGGCTCCAGGCGGCGCCCAGACGATCGTTCAGCTCGTCCATCGCCAGTACCAGGCCGGCCCAGGTCGGTTGTTTGCCCTGGGTTTTGAGGATCTCGATAATGGCGGCGCGGTTGTCAGCCAGGATTTGTTCAATAGCCGGTTGCACGTGTTCGGCACGGATCGCCGAGAACGGCGGCAGGTCGTAGGACTGCAAAAGAGGGTTGTTCACGCTCACGGTTGGCACCTTGGCTGGAAGAAACATTGCGCCATCTTAATTACAATCGACGCTCACCGCAGCTATCAGCAACAGAGAGAAACCCTATCGTGACCCTTCGCAAGTATCAGAACCACACGCCGCTGCTGGGCAAAGGCGCCTTTGTCGACGGTTCGGCGGTGGTGATCGGCGACGTCGAAATCGGCGAAGACAGCTCGGTCTGGCCGCTGACGGTGATTCGTGGCGACATGCACCGCATCCGTATCGGTGCGCGTACCAGCGTGCAGGACGGCTGTGTGCTGCACATCACCCACGCCGGGCCGTTCAATCCCGATGGCTTTCCGCTGCTGATTGGCGACGATGTGACCATCGCGCATAAAGTCATGCTCCACGGTTGTAGCGTGGGCAGCCGGGTTTTGATCGGCATGGGCAGCATCGTCATGGACGGTGCGGTGGTCGAGGATGATGTGATCATTGGTGCTGGCAGCCTGGTGCCCCCGGGCAAACGCCTGGAAAGCGGCTTCCTTTATGTGGGCAGCCCGGTGAAACAGGTCCGGCCACTGACTGACAAGGAAAAAGCCTTTTTCACCTACAGCGCGGCGAACTACGTGAAGCTCAAGAATTTGCATCTGGCCGAAGGCTACGACCAGCTCTGACCCTGCGCCCTTATTCAGGATTCAACATGCATTACCAAACCGTATTGTTTGACCTCGATGGCACCCTGACCGATCCTCGCGAGGGCATCACCCGTTCGATCCAGTTCGCCCTGAGCAAACTGGGCATCGATGAGCCCGACCTGACCAAGCTTGAACACTTCATCGGCCCGCCGTTGTTGCAGGCGTTCATGCAGTTCTACGACTTCGACGAGCCCAAGGCGTGGGAAGCGGTGAACTTCTATCGCGAACGCTTCAAGGTCACCGGTCTGTACGAGAACCGCGTATTCGACGGCGTCACCCCATTGTTGGAAACCCTCGGCGGGCAAGGGCGACAGCTGTACATCGCGACGTCCAAACCGTGGATTTTTGCCCGGGAAATTGCCCGGCACTTCGACTTCGCCAAACACTTCAAAGTGATCTACGGCAGCGAACTGGATGGAACCCGGACCAACAAAGTCGAGCTGATCGCCCACTTGATGGCCGAAGAAGGCCTGGACCCGGCCAACACCCTGATGATCGGCGACCGTAAACACGACCTGATCGGTGCGCGCAGTAACGGGCTGGATTCGGCGGCTGTTGGTTATGGCTTTGGCAGCCGGGAAGAGTTGAGCGCTGAAGCCCCGACCTGGCACTTCGAAACGCTGGAAGAGATGCATCAGGCGTTTTTACAGCGTTAATCAATACGTCTTCGCGGGCAAGCCTCGCTCCTACAGGAAATACGCCGCTCCTGTAAGAGCGAGGCTTGCCCGCGAAGGCGTCCCCTCAGACACATCCTGAGCAATTGTTCTCACTCCAGTCCCTTCTTATCGTCCTAGCCTGAAGAATAAGGCCACGATCAAGGAGGATCATCTTTGCCGAAGTTAAAACATGCTCATCGATTGCGCACTGGACGATATTCGGAGTCCGGACAGATCTATCTACTGACTGCCGTAGTTTTGAATCGGGAACCGTTATTCCGCGACTTCAAGAGTGGACGATTGGTAGTTGACGCCCTTAGAGCTGCTGAGCGAGAAGGGTTTGCGACGTCTCTAGCCTGGGTTGTCATGCCCGATCATTTCCATTGGCTGATCGAGTTGCAGAATACTCAGTTACCAAAGTTGATGGCGCGAACCAAATCACGCATCGCAGTGACGCTAAATCGCTCCGTAGGACGCCAAGGTTCGGTTTGGCAACATGGCTATCACGATCGCGCCATTCGCAAGGAAGAAGATCTACAGGCGGTTGCGCGATACATCGTCGCCAATCCATTACGCGCGGGGTTGGTGCAGAACGTAGGCGATTATCCGTTGTGGGATGCAATTTGGTTGTGAGCAGTTCAAGAACGCCTTCGCGGGCAAGCCTCGCTCCTACAGGAACCGCGTATTTCCAGTAGGAGCGAGGCTTGCCCGCGAAGAGGCCCGATCAGCCACCGCGACTTTTCAATTGAGCCAAAGCATTCAGTGCCGCCTTGCGCTCCCCAACCGGCAACGCGCCGAGCTTCTCGACTGCCGCATAAAACTTCACCCAATCCCCACCCATCCGTCTGAACAACGCCGCAAACGCCGGCACCCATTGGTCGTACAGCCCAAATGGCAACAGCCGGGCATTGTTCATCGGCGCATTGATCCACGCGTCATAGCGTTTGTCCCCAGCCCATTGGCTGTCGCGCAGCTGCCGGTATTCACCCCGCAATCGTTCGAACTCGTCGGCTTTGCGCTGGCGCATCCGGTCGGCGGACAGGGGCAGGGTGTACAGCCGTTCGAGTCGCGTGCGGGTCTCCAGAACCAATTGAATGAACTGGTCCCGTTGCTGCACCTGCGCGCCGCTGTCCGGTGGCAAGCCGCGGAACGCACGCCATTGGCGGGTGCCTTCCTGTTCGACGAAGGTGGCGAAAGACTCATTGAACTCGGTGTCGTCCTTCACATAAAAACGTTGATGTGCCAGCTCATGGAAAATCAGCGTGGCCAATCGTTCGTCACCCCACGCCATCATCGAACTGATAATCGGATCGTTGAACCAGCCGAGCGTCGAATAAGCCTCGACGCCACCGATCGACACGTCCATACCTTGCAAACGTTGCAACGCAGCTTCACCGCGGGCCGCGCTCTGGCTGTAATAACCGCGGTAGGCGACGCAGCCGGCGATCGGGAAGCAATGGTTCTGTGGTGTCAGGGAAAATTCCGGCGTGGCAAACACGTTCCAGACTACGAACGGCCGGCCAATGTCGGCGTACAAACGGTAACTTTGGTTGTCCGGCAGCTGCAGCTGTTGGCTGGCGAACGTGCGGGCTTTTTGCGATTGAGTCAGATGCGCACGCAATTGCTGATCGCGAGCGGGATCGGCAATCACTCTGGAAACCGGCTCGCGTGCCCGCAGCAATTGCAGCTGACCACTGGCCAATTGGCCGTAATAGCTGACGCCGGCGCAACCGTTGAGAAACAAAAACATCACACCCGGAAACAAAATGCGTAAAACGCGATCAAGTAACCCAAGGCTTGGAAGCGGCCTGATCAAAATGAATCATCCATGGAGAGTCTGCCCGCAAGACTATCCCGCCTGACTGGAGCTCCGCTATGCGCACGTTGATGCTGACAGGAAGCCTGTTGATGCTGGCAGGTTGTGCTGGATTCGGATTACCCCCCCATGATCCGGCTCAAGCGTGGATCGACCTGGAATCGAAGCAGGAAGACACCGCGCTGCAAGCGCTGGAAGTCGATGACAAGGCCGCCACCGACAAGCGCTATTTCGAGGTTCAGCCGGGTAGCCATGAGCTCACCGTTCGTTACCAATTCCCGGTTGCGCCAACCAACATCGGACCCGACGCCGAGCCACTATGGCGTGACTGCCAGCTAAACGTGAAATTCAACGACTTCAACGCTGGCGAGCGGTATCAGCTCAAAGCAGGAAACATCGGTTTTCGGCCGTGGGCAAAGCTCTATGATCAGCAGCGAAAAGTGATTGGCCAGGGTGTACCGGCAGGCTGCCAACGCACCTGATCGGCGTTATTCTAAAGGACCAGTCCTTGAGAACATCGTCATGCGCAGGTTAACGCTGTTACTTGCTGCAAGCATCGTTGCGGGATGTCAGAGCCCGTTGCCAGCGGTTAATCCGCAGATGGCCTGGGTCGATTTTTCTACGCCATTCCCCAACGATAAATTGCTGATGGCCGAACGCCTGGACAACCAGCGGTTGCGCGACGGGCGTTTTTTCCAGGTCACCCCGGGTAGCCATGAGCTGATTGTTCGATTCGACTTTGAAGTGCCCGGTGGCGGCCTGGGCATCATGAACGGCCCCACGGAACGCTTGTGCTACCTGACCATCAACTACGATCATTTCGAAGCCGGCCAGCGTTATGTGCTGGTAGGCCAGTCGATAGCGTTTACTCCCGGCGCCCGGCTGTACAACGCCAAGCGTGAAATCGTCGCTGAAGATCGAGAGTCCTATTGCCTCATGTGAGGCGAATCAGCGGTCGTTCTTCTGGTAGATGATTTTTTTCGTGCCGCCGTCGCACGAGCCAACGACCATGTTCTGATCGTGTACTTCGTCGTTGGTGACGATTTCCAGCGTATAGGACGAGACGTTATTGGCCTGGATCTTGGCTTCAATCTCGGCCTTGAGTTCTTCACAGGATTTCGCTGCCGCCAGGGCCGATGTGGCCATCGCGCAACAGATAATCGCCAAGGCAAAACGTTTCATGGTTGAAGCTCCTTTGAGGCAGCGCGCACGAAGATGCGTTTTAGCTGCTGTCATTTATTCGACCACAATCTCGCCAGCCAGGTTTTGTTTCAGGACAAAAAAAGAACGCAGCCCGCCGAGGCTGCGATCTTTTATCGGGGAGCGCGACAACCCCCAATCAGCTGAGCAATGTTGCATCCAGACTGATTTTCGCATTCAGCACTTTGGAAACAGGGCAGCCTTCTTTGGCTTTATTGCTCAATTCCTCAAATTGAGCCTGAGTCGCCCCAGGAATCTTCGCTTTGAGGATCAATTTCACCGCCGTGATCGCAAATCCGCCGTCCACCTGGTCCAGGGTGACTTCGGCATTGGTATCGATGCTGTCAGCCTTGAGACCGGCATCGCCGAGAATCATCGAAAACGCCATGGAGAAGCAGCCCGCGTGCGCTGCGCCGATCAGCTCTTCCGGATTGGTGCCCTTGCCGCCTTCGAAACGTGCCTTGAAGCCGTAGGGGGCTTCTCTGAGGACACCGGTTTCCGTGGAAATCGAGCCGATGCCGGTTTTCAGATCACCTTCCCAATGAGCCGATGCTTTCTTTGTAATAGCCATGAATGCCTCCTCAAGATCCGGCGCGAAGCGTCGCGCCTTAGTGGTTTTCGGTTGCTAGGGTTCTGAGGATAGACCGTGGTGCAAAGTTCACCTGATCTGATCGGTCCTCTTATTTCGTAGGAATTTTGGCTCTGCCATTGAAACTCGGGTATATGCCCTCATTGCATGAATCACGCTTATAGATTCGGCAGGTTTTCGTTTGTAAGAAAAAACCTGCGCCCTCAATTGGAGAAGCAGGCTTATGAAACGACTGTCCGATATCAAGTTCTCGACCCTCGATCTGGTGCCCGTGCGGGAGAACGGCAGCGCGGCCCAGTCGCTGCGCAATTCCCTGGACCTGGCGCAGCACGTCGAAAAATTCGGCTACAACCGTTTCTGGGTTGCCGAACACCACAACATGGATGGCATTGCCAGTTCGGCGACTTCGGTTCTGCTTGGCTACCTGGCTGGCGGCACCTCGACCATTCGTGTCGGCTCGGGCGGTGTGATGCTGCCCAACCACGCGCCGCTGGTGATCGCCGAGCAGTTCGGCACGCTCGAAAGTCTGTACCCGGGCCGGATCGACCTGGGCCTGGGGCGTGCACCCGGTTCCGACCAGATGACCGCCCGCGCTTTGCGTCGTGAACGCTCCGGCAGCGCCGACGATTTCCCGGAAGATGTTGCCGAACTGATGCGATACCTCGGCCCACGGACCCCGGACCAGCGGATCATCGCAATGCCGGGCACCGGCACTAATGTCCCGGTCTGGCTGCTGGGCTCCAGCTTGTTCAGTGCACAACTGGCCGGTGAGCGCGGTTTGCCCTACGCCTTCGCCTCACATTTCGCACCGCGCTTCATGCATGAGGCCATTCGCGTCTATCGCAACCACTTCAAGCCTTCAGCAATATTGGATAAACCTTACGTAATGCTCGGTGTGCCCTTGGTGGCTGCTGACACCGACGAGCAGGCTGATTATCTGGCAACCTCGGTCTATCAGCGCATCCTGGCGTTGATGCGTGGCCAGAGCCTGGTGCAACGTCCTCCGGTAAAAACCATGGACGGCCTGTGGCTGCCTCATGAAAAAGAAGCCGTCGGTGATTTCCTGGGTCTGGCCATGGTGGGCAGTCCGCAGAAGATCCGCGCCAAACTGGACGTGCTGATCGAGCAGACCCAGGCGGACGAGCTGATTTTTACCTGCGACCTGTACGAACATGCCGATCGCGTGCACTCCTACGAGCTGCTGGCCCAGGTCATGAAAGGCTGACGCTCAAATAGCGAACACAAAAAAGCCGACGTCATTGCGTCGGCTTTTTCATTTTCGAGGGAGGTCAGCCCTGCTTGTAGACGATTTGCTTGGAGCCTTTTTCACAGGTGCCGACGACTTTCCCACCGGCAGCAGTGCCTTTATCGACGATTTCCAGCGAATAATTAGAAATGCCTTTGGCATCCAGTTTCGCGGCGATTTCGGCTTTAAGCTCTTCGCACGACTTGCCCTGGGCCAGGGCTGTTCCTGCAAGACTCAACAAACCTACCGCCAAAATAAAATTCCTCATCGGTCGCATTCCCTGGTCGGATCAATAGGGGCACCGGCGATCAGCCGGATGTAATGATGTAGCGCTTTGCCATTCCCTATGGCGCTCGGCCAGCGCGCAGTTTCGAATGCTAGCTCAAATTCAGCTACTGGCAATCCGGAACCCGACTTTGAGTGTCACCTGGAAATGTGCAGCCTTACCGTCCTTGATGTGCCCGCGGGTTTCGGTCACTTCAAACCATTCCATATATTTGAGGCTTTTGCTGGCCTCGGCCAGTGCGTTGTTGATGGCGTCTTCAATGCTGCTGGTGGACGAACCGACGAGTTCGACTTTCTTGTAGGTGTGATGGTCAGTCATGGCGTTCTCCTCAGGGTGTGAAATACAGCCTAGCAGTGATTTTTCGTATTACTTCTGTCGGCTAATCCGAAGTGGAAGTTCAGATTTACTGCACTTTCTCGAACCCCTGAAGTCCCAACCAACACACGCAACTCAATCAATGCAGGAGAGCCACCATGGCCAACACCTCTTTACGTAAAGCCTCATTGCAAAGCATGGAAGCCGAGATCGAGAGTCTGCTGAAGTCTTTGGAAAGCCTGAAGGACGACGCCTCGGACGAGTCGCGTAAAACCCTTAAAGCCTTGAAAGGCAACGCCGAGAACGCTCTGAAGCATTCACGTCATCTGCTCAGCGATGCGTACGAAGAAGTCAAAGTCAAAACCCGTGAAACCGGGATTGCCACGCGGGACTACGCTCAGGAACACCCTTGGACGACAGCGGGTGTCGCCGTTGGTGCATTGGGTCTGCTCGCGGCTTATCTGCTGTTCAAACGCGGTGACTGATCCGTTTGGCGCAGCTCGTTTTTGAGCCACTGCGCCAATTGCCGAGCACGCCCGTCCGCGGCGCGCTTGGGTAGCCACAACGCCAGTTGCGCCGGAGTTTCGCTGAAGCCCCATGGCGCAACCAGGCGGCCGGCCTTCAAGTCCTCGGCCACCAGCGGCTCGGGCGCAATCGCCACCCCCAGGCCGGCCACTGCGGCCTCCAGCAAATAATACAAATGTTCGAAACCTTGACCGTACTTCAACGCCTTGGCGTCGAGGCCGCTTTGCTGTGCCCAGCTTGGCCAGGCCTGCGGGCGTGAGGTGGTGTGCAGCAATGGCTCGCTCAGCAGCGCTGCGGGCGGTGCGTTTTGCAGTCGTTCGTAGCCCGCGAATCGCGGGCTCATGACCGGGCCGATCCGTTCGCTCGCCAACTCATAGACTTGCATGTCCGCTGGCCACGGTGGCTCGGCAAACACCAGCAAGGCGTCCAGTCCCGGGCGACGTGGATCGAGATCACCCTCGCCAGCCGACAGGTGCAGGCGCAGGTCCGGCAGGTCGGTATTCAGCCGTCCCAACCTGGGAATAAACCAGCGTGCCAACAAGCTGCCCGAGCAACCCAGCACAAACGGTGCGTCGGCGGTGCTTTGGGTCAGCTCTGCACACACAGTCCGTAAACGCTCGAACGCCTCGCCGCTGACATCGCGTAAACGAATGCCTGCATCTGTGAGTTTAAGGCCGCGTCCATCCTTGATGAACAGGCTCACGCCCAAGTGTTCTTCAAGCACCTTGAGTTGCCGGCTGACCGCACCATGGGTGACGTGCAGCTGTTCGGCGGCCTTGCTGACGCTGTTCAGGCGGGCAGTCACTTCGAAGGCCCGAAGGGCGTTCAGCGGGGGAAGGTCATGGCTCATGAGATATGTGAGTTTTCCTGACAGGTTGCAGCGATCTTATCGGTTTTCAGCTGAAGGCGTCAGGGGTAGAGTTAAGCGCATTGTCATCCCACGCATTCAACTGGAGCGACCCATGACCCAGACTAATCTGCGCAACGGCCCCGACGCCAACGGCCTGTTTGGCGCGTTCGGCGGCCGTTACGTCGCTGAAACCCTGATGCCGTTGATCCTCGATCTGGCCCGTGAATACGAATTGGCCAAGGATGATCCTGCATTCAAAGAAGAATTGGCCTACTTCCAACGCGACTACGTGGGTCGTCCAAGCCCACTGTACTTTGCCGAACGTCTGACAGAGTTCTGCGGCGGTGCGAAGATTTACCTCAAGCGCGAAGAGCTGAACCACACCGGCGCGCACAAAATCAACAATTGCATCGGCCAGATCCTGCTGGCGCGGCGCATGGGCAAGAAACGCATCATCGCCGAGACCGGCGCTGGCATGCACGGCGTGGCGACCGCCACCGTGGCTGCGCGTTTTGGCCTCGATTGCGTGATCTACATGGGCACCACTGACATCGAACGTCAGCAGGCCAACGTATTTCGCATGAAGCTGCTGGGCGCCGAAGTGATCCCGGTGGTGGCCGGTACCGGCACCCTGAAAGATGCGATGAACGAAGCCCTGCGTGACTGGGTGACCAACGTCGACAGCACCTTCTACCTGATCGGCACTGTGGCCGGTCCGCACCCTTATCCGGCGATGGTTCGCGACTTCCAGGCGGTTATCGGCAAAGAAACCCGTACTCAACTGCAAGACCAGGAAGGTCGTCTGCCGGACAGCCTGGTGGCGTGCATCGGTGGCGGTTCCAACGCCATGGGCCTGTTTCACCCGTTCCTTGATGACAAGAGCGTCGAGATCATCGGCGTTGAAGCGGCCGGCTACGGTATTGAAACCGGCAAGCACGCGGCCAGCCTGAACGGCGGCGTACCGGGTGTACTGCACGGCAACCGTACCTTCCTGCTGCAGGACGACGATGGCCAGATCATTGACGCTCACTCGATCTCTGCCGGCCTCGATTATCCAGGCATCGGCCCGGAACACGCCTGGTTGCATGACATCGGCCGCGTCCAGTACACCTCGGTAACCGACGACGAAGCCCTCGACGCGTTCCACAAATGCTGCCGCCTGGAAGGGATTATTCCTGCACTGGAAAGCGCCCATGCCCTGGCCGAAGTGTTCAAGCGCGCACCGACCCTGCCAAAAGATCACCTGATGGTGGTCAACCTGTCCGGTCGTGGCGACAAAGACATGCAGACCGTAATGCACCACATGGAACAATCCCAGCAGGAGAAACACTGATGAGCCGCCTGCAAACGCGTTTTGCCGAACTCAAGGAACAGAATCGTGCCGCCCTGGTGACCTTCGTGACCGCTGGCGACCCGAGCTATGACACTTCGCTGGCGATCCTCAAAGGCTTGCCAGGCGCTGGCGCTGACGTGATCGAGTTGGGCATGCCCTTCACCGATCCAATGGCCGATGGCCCGGCAATCCAGTTGGCCAACATCCGCGCCCTCGGCGCCAAGCAGAACCTGGCGAAAACCCTGCAAATGGTTCGTGAGTTCCGTGAAGGCAATACCGAGACACCGCTGGTGCTGATGGGGTACTTCAACCCGATCCACATGTACGGCGTACCGCGTTTCATCGCCGACGCCAAAGAGGCCGGTGTTGACGGTCTGATCGTGGTCGACTTGCCGCCCGAGCATAACGGCGAGCTGTGCGACCCGGCCCAGGCTGCCGGTCTGGACTTCATCCGTCTGACCACCCCGACAACCGATGATGTGCGTCTGCCGACCGTTCTGAACGGCAGCTCAGGTTTCGTCTACTACGTGTCTGTTGCCGGTGTGACCGGTGCGGGTGCGGCGACGCTGGAGCATGTTGAAGAAGCCGTTGCACGTCTGCGTCGCCACACCGATCTGCCGATCAGCATCGGTTTCGGTATTCGTACACCGGAGCAAGCGGCGTCTATCGCGCGTCTGGCTGATGGTGTGGTGGTGGGTTCGGCGTTGATCGATCACATCGCCAATGCTTCGACTCCAGATCAGGCTATCGATGGCGTGTTGAGCCTTTGCTCGGCGCTGGCCGAAGGCGTGCGTAAAGCCCGCGTCAGCTGAAGGTAAAGTTCCTGATACAGAGGAATTAGAGCCTCGCGGCACAGACTAAACAGCAAGACCGAGGGCTTCAGGACTACGTTCTGAAGCCCTTTTTGCTGTATGTGCAGTGAGGAAAGACCCGATGAAAATGCCGAAACGTCTGATTGCCAGCCTGGGTGTGCTGATGCTCAGTGCCACCCCGTTGCTGAATGCGAGTGCTGATCAGCGCGACGATCACGACCGCGGCGGCCCGCAGCAAGGCCATTACGATAACCGCGGTGACAATCATGGCGACGATCACCGTGGCCCGCAGGACAATCATCGCGGCGGCCCTCCGCCACGGGACTTCGGCCCGGTGCGCCAGACTATCCACGATAACCATGGCTATTTCGTACGCGGTGCTCCGCCACCTCCGGGTATTCATCTGGTACGTGGTCGACCGCTGCCTCACGGCTATTACGGCGAACGCCTCGATAACCGGGCGTTGGGCCGGCTGCCGTATTACCCAGGGTACGAATGGCGCCGTGCGGGCGGCGACATTGTGCTGATCGCCGTAGGAACCGGGATCGTTTATGAAATTCTCGAAGGGGTGCTTTGAATAGCAGGTAGGCGTAGAAGGCTTCGCGGATTAGCCGCGAAGCCTGTTGTTTACGGCAACTCCAGCCCGCCCGCCGCCTTGTGCAACTTCCTCAGATGCTCGCCAACCTGCTTCAGGTTGGCTTCATTGGCGGCCATTTCGGCTGCACGGCTCGGGTCGAGCAGCGCTCTCACCTCTTTGTCCAGATCGCCTGTCAGGGCCTGAAGCTGCTTCTGCCGCAGGCTGCTTTCCGATTCCAGACGCTGCCACTCACTTGGCTGCGGCAATCCATAACCACCGGTGCCGAGCAGCTCCGCCGGACGGCTGAGGAAGCCGCTGTTTGCAAGAATTTGCTGCAAGGTCGCATTGGCCTTGTCCATGCCGCCGTTCTTCAATTCCCGAGCGCCCAGATAGCGCTGCTTTACTTCGTCCTGGGCCAGCACCAATTGTTGGCGGAAGGCTGCCTGCTCCAGTAACAGCAAGGCTGCGCTGGTGCGCAAATCGGCTTGGTCGATCCATTGCCTGCGCTCTTCAGCTTTCAATGCGAGCCAGTCTTCGACCTTGTCCTGCTTGATCGGCAAGTGCTTCTTCAGCACTTCGAACATCGCTTGATAACGATCGCGGAAGGAGTCGAATCGATAGCCCAGACGCAGTGCTTCGCGGGGATCGTCCAGTACGCTGGTGTCCGCTAGTCCACGGCCCTTGAGCACTTCCAGCAAACCGTTGGGCATGATGCTGTCCAACCCGACCAATTTTGTATTGTTGGTGCTGCTGCGCAGCAACTTCAGGCCTTCTACAGCGCAGTTGTTGGACAGGAAGAAGTAGTTGCCGTCGTAACTCCAGTGCATTTCCGCGGCGTGTTCCACCACGTCCTCGATCTCGCTGCGCGACAGGGTCAACGGCACCGAGGCCAGGCTGCGCAGTTCGGTTTTGGTGTATTCGTCGATCACTTGGGCTAGCGGCAGGATAAATAGACGCGACGGGTATTTGCCCACTAGTCCGTCCCAACTCGACAGCTGCACGTCACCGACGAAGGCGCGGTAGGACAACACCAGATGCTGATCCAGATCCAGGCGACAATCCGGCCCACGGGGGCGGCCGGGGGCGCAGATCACCAATCGCAACATGCTGTGACCCCAGCGGCTGACCCAGTTCTGGTTGGCTTCAGCCAGCAGATAGTCGACGGCGTAGACCCGTTCCGGATCGACCTGGCCTAGTGGTGTTTTGGCGAAATCGTTGCCGGCATTGAGGAAGGAGAAGGTTTTGCCGCAAGTGTCTTTAACCGCGGGCGCCCAGCCGAAATGTTCTTTGTAGTAGCGGTACAACGCAGGACGGCGACAGGCGTAGGCCGGGTCGAGAAGGAAATATTCCATGTTGACCGCGACGAACTCCTTGGGGCTGCTCGTCTCGTAAATGTCGGGGCTGCGGGCAATTTGCCGGTTGTGCTGTTCGCGCTCGCCACGACGGCCGACATACTGTGGCCAGCCGGCGAGGTCGAGCAGGTGCGGATCGTCGCTGAGCGTAAAGCGTCGGTCGGACTGGCCGCGACATTGATCGGGAATGCCAATTAGCCCTGAGCTGCTGTTGCGCCGGGTGCAGCGCTGAATCAGCGTGCGCTCTGCGTCTGGCCAAAGTCGCGAGCGGTCATAGATGTGGGTGAGTTCGTGCAACACCGTGGCAAGCATTTCGCGGCGCACGGTGACATGGGGACGGTAAGTCTTTTTGGTCGCGGCGCTGCCGTCAGTGAGGCTGGCAAGCAGGTTGCGGTTGAGATCGAGCTCAGACACCAGCGACGCCTGGCCGTAAGCGTTGCTAGGCATGTCATCGGTCCAGCCGACGTCAATGCGTCGGTCAAGCTGTTCGATGAACCGCGGCGGCAGCGCCTGCATGGCTTCATCGAGCAGCGCCTGACTGGCCTGCTGTTGAGCGGGGCTGAGTCCTTCGGTTTTAAGCCTTAATTGCAAGTCAGCCTGGGCCGTGTTGCCGAGCAGCAACATGACCCCGGCCAACAGCCAGGCGCCTGGTGACCTCACAGTGCGAGGATGGCTTCGGCGAGAACCTGATCACTGGCGTCGCGGGCTTCCGGTACGCGGGTACGCAACGTGTTGAAAGCCGCTTCCAGGTGCGCGCCACGAATCTCGCCATCGCTGGCGACGAAACTGGCCGCATCGTCGTGGGCTTCACGAACGATCTTCGAGTCACGGATGGACGTCGTGGTATCGGAAGTGAAATCAAGTGTGCGCCGGGTGGCATTGATGAGGATGTTACTGGTGGCAACCAGGGTTTGCGCCTGAGTCACATCGGCCAATAACAGCAGGCCAAGGGCGACAACAATCAGGGGGCTACGCATGGAACGACTCCGCAAGGACAAGGATAACTATTGGACGAGAATTGCCTGCGCCAGTTCAAGGTCGCTGGCATGAAGTTTTGGCTGGGTCCGGCGCAGATAAATAAGGGCGGACTCCAGCTGTGCTCCTCGCAGTTGGCCGTCACTGGCAATGAACGCCGCAGCGTCATCGTGTGCTGCAAGTAGCAGCTTACGGTCGAAGGGGGCAGAGGTCACCATGCTTGTGGCGTAGCCGGTAGCCACGATGCCTTGTGTAGACAGATTGAAGGCGTCATAGGCATGGGCCGAACCCGCCCAGCAGGCCGCCATGAAAAGCGGAGAGATCAACAGGTTTGAA
This sequence comes from Pseudomonas sp. BT76 TE3572, assembly GCF_050435365.1. NCBI lineage: Bacteria > Pseudomonadati > Pseudomonadota > Gammaproteobacteria > Pseudomonadales > Pseudomonadaceae > Pseudomonas > Pseudomonas sp. BT76 TE3572. The sequence continues at coordinate 4,367,081 of NZ_JBNDKE010000001.1, read as the reverse complement.
AGAAAACGCATGAGACTCGATAGCTGAAGGCGAGTCGCAAGGCTAGCGCAACGTCCGATCTAGAGCCAGCGCCGAAACATTGGGACACGGCTGGCGTGTCCCACGTCAGCGGTGACGCTTAGATAGTCAGTATGGCTTGCGCCAGTTGTGCATCAGTCGCGTTCAGCTGAGGTGCTTGGTGGCGAATATGGTCGAGTGCGCTTTCCAGTTTCACGCCACGAATGGCGCCTTCGCTGGCCACGAAGCTGGCGGCGTCGTCACGGGCGGCGCGTACGATTTTGTCATCGCGAAAGGAAGAAGTGACATCGGAGGTCGCATCGGACGTGGCCTTGAGCGCGCCGACGACGGCGTCGGTGGTCACGATAAAGCTGGTGGCGTGGGAATTGGCGGCCACGGCAAGCAGGGCTGCAGCGCTGAGCAGACGAAGACGGGACATGGTGAAACTCCTTTGGGAAATCTGATTGAGAGGTGGCGCAGTGTCTGTTGAATCAGACGCCAATCATGTAGCGTTCGCCACGTTTCATCTGGATATTAGGCCTATGGGTGTCGGTTCGAACAGTCCCGTCTGTTCAAGCAGGAAGCTAGCGCCAGAACGGTTTATCCAATTCGTTGAGACGATCCGAGTGGCTGATGTTCAGGTCTGAGAGTTGCCGATCATCAAGTTGGCCCAGCAAACGCCGGGTTCGAGCCCTTTCCAGGTTATTGGCAACGCCCCTCAGTAATCGACGAAACCAGAGGAAACGAGGCGTTGATTGAGACGTGGAAACGGAAACATCCAGTAAGTGATTCATGGCGCGGTCCTTTTGCGGGCAGTTCGGGATTTCATGGTGATCCCGTCCTTTCTTCCGCAACAGACACACTGCGCTTAAATTGTACTGGTTCAGTTGTTTAAATAGTAAAACTGTACCTGTCAGGCTGAGTCTCTACTGTATGACCCATGTTGAGGGTCCAAAACGACAAAGCCCGTCGTGGTTTCCCACGACGGGCTTTGTTTTTTCAATTTGGAGTGCTGGCGGTGGACCCGGTGGGTCAGAGCCAGCGACGCTAACTTAGCGCCAGAACGGCTTGCTCAGCTCTTCGTAGCGTTGTGCTTCGCTAATCCCTGCGTCAGCCAGCAGACGCGAATCCAGACGAGCCAGTTGATGGCGGCTGGAGATGCGGCGCTGCCACAGCATCAGGTTGGCGAGAACGCGAAGAGGCGTGGAAGCCTGGGTTTTTACAGCGTTGTCTTCGAAAAACAGCTCGGAACTGAGTGTACGTTCCATGATTGACATCCTTCCGCTTATGGCGGGATTAGGTAGTGGTTTAACTGATGCCAATGATCCTCTCGTTTGGCCAGTCTCTCTAGATACAGTTCACCTGTATTGTGAGGGACCAGTTAACTGTTAAAGGGCGGTGTACTGGTCGAAATTGAGGCAACTGTACTTGTCTGCACTAATATTGTGCGTTTTTGCTCGGTTGACTCGAAAAGGTAGGCAATTACGGTAGGAAATGACCGGTACAGCAGTACAGTTTTATTCAGGATTTGATTTGGCAACAGCAAGCTGACGAAACTGTGTTTGCGTCAGCTGCTATCTGTATCAATTACACCGCGAGCATCCGCCCGGTTTCTTCCAGGTTTATGTGCCAGCTCAGGGCATCACGCAGGATATGCGGCGTATGTCCGCCGAGTGCACACGCGGCTGTGAAGTAGTCATCCAGGGCTTGGCGATAGTCCGGGTGCACGCAGTTGTCGATGATGACTCGAGCGCGTTCTCGCGGTGCCAGGCCACGCAAGTCCGCCAGACCGATTTCGGTGACAAGGATGTCGACGTCATGCTCAGTGTGATCAACGTGACTGACCATCGGCACCACGCTGGAGATCGCGCCGCTCTTGGCGATCGACTTGGTCACGAAGATCGCCAAATGCGCGTTGCGCGCAAAGTCGCCCGAGCCGCCGATGCCGTTCATCATCCGCGTGCCGCAGATGTGGGTGGAGTTGACGTTGCCGTACAAGTCGAATTCAAGCGCCGTGTTGATGCCGATGATGCCGAGTCGGCGCACCACTTCCGGGTGGTTGGAAATTTCTTGTGGACGCAGGACCAGTTTGTCCTTGTAGCGCTCGAGGTTGCCGAAAACATCGGTATTGCGACGGCTCGACAAGGTGATTGAGCTGCCCGAAGCAAAGCTCAGCTTGCCGGCGTCGATCAGGTCGAAGGTCGAGTCCTGAAGCACTTCGGAGTACATCGTCAGGTCTTCGAACGGCGAGTCGATCAGCCCGCACATCACTGAGTTGGCGATGTTGCCAATCCCGGCTTGCAGCGGGCCGAGCTTGTTGGTCATGCGCCCGGCAGCCACTTCCTGCTTGAAGAAGTCGATCAGGTGGTCGGCAATGGCCTGGGTATCAACGTCCGGCGGCAGCACAGTGGACGGCGAGTCAGACTGATTGGTGATCACGATAGCGACGATCTTTTCCGGCGGAATCGGGATGGCAGTGCTGCCAATGCGATCGTCGACCTTTACCAGCGGGATCGGCGTGCGGGTCGGCCGATAGGTCGGGATATAGATGTCGTGCAGACCTTCGAGATTCGGGTTGTGCGCCAGGTTAATCTCGACGATCACTTGTTTGGCGAAAATCGCGAAGCTGGCCGAGTTGCCCACCGAAGTGGTCGGTACGATATGGCCCTGCTCTGTGATCGCCACGGCCTCAATCACCGCGATGTCCGGCAGTTTGAGCTGCTGGTTGCGCAATTGCTCAACAGTTTCCGAAAGATGCTGGTCAATGAACATCACTTCGCCGGCATTAATGGCCTTGCGCAGGGTGCTGTCGACCTGGAAGGGCATGCGTCGTGACAATACGCCGGCTTCGGTGAGCTGCTTATCGAGGTCATTGCCCAAGCTGGCGCCGGTCATCAGGGTGATTTTCAGCGGGGTGATTTTGGCGCGCTCGGCCAATGCGTGGGGCACGGCTTTGGCTTCGCCGGCGCGAGTGAAACCACTCATGCCGACGGTCATGCCGTCCTCAATCAGAGCGGCAGCGTCAGCGGCGCTCATCACCTTATCCAACAACGAAGGCAAGCGAATACGATCACGGTACATGGATTGTTATCTCGGGCAACGAAAGCAAGGTATGCAGTTTAGTGATTTCAAAAAAAATCCTCCCGCTACCATGGTCGAATGCAGAGCCCTGATTTAGAGCCTTTGGTCGGTTTTTGGCGGGCAATAAAAAACCCCAGCCTACTAAAGGCTGAGGTTTTGGGTATTGCGCTGGAGCAGGTTTTACTCGACGGCTTTGACCATGTCTTCGATGACTTTCTTGGCGTCGCCGAAGACCATCATGGTTTTGTCGAGGTAGAACAGTTCGTTGTCCAGACCGGCATAGCCGCTGGCCATCGAGCGCTTGTTGACGATGATGGTCTTGGCCTTGAACGCTTCGAGAATCGGCATGCCGGCAATTGGCGATTTCGGATCGTTCTTGGCGGCCGGGTTGACCACGTCGTTGGCGCCCAACACCAGCACCACGTCGGCTTGGCCAAACTCGGAGTTGATGTCTTCCATCTCGAACACCTGGTCGTAAGGCACTTCGGCCTCGGCCAGCAATACGTTCATGTGGCCAGGCATACGACCGGCGACCGGGTGGATCGCGTACTTCACGGTCACGCCACGGTGAGTCAGCTTCTCGGTCAGCTCTTTCAGCGCGTGCTGCGCCCGTGCCACTGCCAGGCCGTAGCCTGGAACGATGATCACGGTGTCGGCATTGGTCAGCAGGAAGGTCGCGTCGTCAGCCGAACCGGATTTCACCGGGCGGGCTTCTTTCGAGCCAGCAGGACCTGCCGCATCTGCGGTGTTGCCGAAACCACCGAGCAGTACGTTGAAGAACGAACGGTTCATCGCTTTGCACATGATGTACGAGAGGATCGCACCGGACGAACCCACCAGCGAACCGGCGATGATCAGCATCGAGTTGTTCAGCGAGAAGCCGATGCCCGCCGCTGCCCAGCCGGAGTAGCTGTTGAGCATCGACACCACCACCGGCATGTCCGCGCCGCCGATCGGGATGATGATCAGCACGCCCAGCACAAAGGCCAGGGCCAGCATCAGCGCGAAGGCGTTCAGGTTACCGGTCAGCATGAAGGTCACGCCGAGGCCCAGTGTCGCCAGGCCCAGCAGCAGGTTCAGCTTGTGCTGGCCGCCGAACTGTACGGGTGCGCCCTGGAACAGGCGGAACTTGTATTTGCCCGACAGCTTGCCGAACGCGATTACCGAACCGGAGAAGGTGATTGCACCGATGGCGGCACCGAGGAACAGCTCCAGGCGGTTACCGGCAGGAATCGCATCGCCCAGTTGCTTGACGATACCCAGCGATTGCGGCTCTACGACAGCAGCGATCGCAATGAACACCGCGGCCATACCGATCATGCTGTGCATGAAGGCGACCAGTTCCGGCATTTTGGTCATTTCAACGCGCTTGGCCATGATCGACCCGGCGGTACCGCCGACCAACAGACCGACGATGACGTAACCGATACCGGCGGTGGCCAGCTCGGCGCCCAGCTTATAGACGAGGCCCACGGTGGTGAGGATCGCCAATGCCATGCCGAGCATGCCGTACACATTGCCGCGCCGCGACGTGGTCGGGTGCGAGAGGCCCTTAAGAGCCTGGATGAAGCAGATCGACGCGATCAAGTAGAGCGTCGTTACAAGATTCATGCTCATTACTTAGGCGCCTCTTCTTTTACTGCTTTTGGGGCTTTTTTCTTGAACATCTCAAGCATCCTGCGGGTAACCAGGAAGCCACCAAATACGTTCACCGCTGCCAGAGCTACCGCCAGGGTGCCCATGGTTTTGCCCAGCGGTGTGACGGTCAATGCCGCTGCCAGCATGGCGCCGACGATCACAATCGCCGAAATGGCGTTAGTCACCGCCATCAAAGGCGTGTGCAGTGCAGGTGTAACGTTCCAGACCACGTGATAACCGACATAAATCGCCAGCACGAAGATGATCAGGTTGTAGATACCGGGGGAGATAAGCTCTTCCATCGTCTGAATCCCTGCTTAGGCGTTTTTGCGGATGACTTGGCCGTCGCGGCACATCAGGCACGCGGCGACGATGTCGTCTTCGAGGTTGATCTCGAACTGGCCTTCTTTGTTGAAGACCAGCTTCAGGAAGTCCAGCAGGTTGCGCGCGTACAGTGCCGAAGCGTCTGCCGCGACTGCGCCGGCCAGATTGGTCGGGCCGCAAATGATCACGCCATTTTCGACGACGACTTGGTCAGCCACGGTCAGCGGGCAGTTGCCGCCCTGGGCTGCCGCGAGGTCGATGACCACCGAGCCCGGCTTCATCTGCGCCACGGTTTCCGCGCTCAACAAGGTCGGTGCCTTGCGGCCCGGGATCAGTGCCGTGGTGATGACAATGTCAGCCTGTTTGGCGCGTTCGTGCACGGCCAGGGCCTGACGTTGCATCCAGCTGGCGGGCATTGGTCGTGCGTAACCGCCGACACCGACGGCGCATTCGCGTTCTTCATCGGTCTCATAAGGCACGTCGACGAACTTGGCGCCGAGGGATTCGATCTGCTCTTTTACTGCAGGACGCACGTCAGACGCTTCGATCACTGCACCCAGACGTTTCGCCGTAGCGATCGCCTGCAAACCGGCTACACCTGCGCCGAGAATCAGCACGCGCGCCGCTTTCACGGTACCCGCAGCAGTCATCAGCATCGGCATGAAGCGTGGATAGTGGTGAGCGGCCAGCAACACGGCTTTATAGCCGGCGATGTTGGCTTGGGAGGACAGCACATCCAGGCTCTGAGCGCGGGAGGTACGCGGCGCGGCTTCCAGTGCGAAAGCGGTAATGCCGCACTCAGCCAGCTTGGCAATGGTTTCATTGCTGAACGGGTTGAGCATGCCCACCACAACGGTGCCGCTTTTAATCAGCGTCAGCTCGCTGTCGCTGGGGGCGACCACCTTGAGAATCAGCTCGGCACCAAACGCATCGTTGGCGCTGCCAATAATTGCGCCTGCCGCTTCATAGGCACTGTCGACAACGCTGGCGTTAATGCCGGCGCCGCGTTGCACAGTGACCTTATGACCCTGGCCGATCAGCTTCTTGATGGTTTCCGGGGTTGCAGCAACCCGTGTTTCACCGGTCTGGGTTTCGAGAGGAACACCAATGTGCACGTCAAATCTCCTGCGTGATCTTATTGAGTAAACCCAGGCACTTCGGATGGTGCGGCTGGGGGCGGCCGATCAGCACGATCCCGCCAAATCAGGGCGGGGCGCGGCATTTTGCAGGCGAACTTAGTACCCTTCAAGGGTTTATGACGGGTGACGGAAAATTAACTACAAGTCACCCCGTGACCGAATGTCGCAACTAACCGGTTCAATCCCTTGCAGGCCGTGCCTTGTAAGGATTCTTGTAAAAATTGAAGAATTTACGCATCGGTCAGGTGAATGAGTCGTTATTGCTCCGCAATAGAGGCTCAAGGCCACGTTTTCAGGCTCTTGTGGGACGTTTGTACTGCTTGTCGGTACAGTCTTCGAATATGCGACAAATACTTATATCTGTAGTGCTTTGATTTTGCTGACTACGCAGTCAGCTAATAGTGAAAAGCCTTTATCCTTCTAGGCTGTAGCTCTGTGCCTGATTGACCAGCCAATCGCGAAATGCCCTTAAAGAGGCCGATTCGACCTTTCGCTCAGGAATCATCAGGTAATACGCCTTGATGCTGGAGAGTGCCTGGGGGTTGGCAATCACCAGGCGCTTCTCGGCCAGTTCGCGTTGAATCAGGAACGGCGGAATCAGCGCTATTCCCATATCGTGCATGGCCGCTTGAGCAAGCATGGAGAATAGCTCGTAGCGCGGTCCTGTCATGTCTCGTGGGACATTTAGGTTTTGGGAGTTGAACCACTGACGCCAGGCATAAGGGCGAGTGGTCTGCTGCAATAGGGGCAATTCGGCGATATCGCCGGGAGACAGGGTTGTCTTTTTCCCCATGAGATTAGGGCTGCACACCGGCATCGGATTTTCGCCCATCAGCCTGTGGGATTCAGTACCCGACCAGTCCGCGTCACCAAAATAGATCGCGGCATCGAAGTCGGTGTCGGCAAACAGGAAGGGGCGCGTTCGGTTGGTGAGGTTGACCGTCACTTCCGGGTGTTTTTGCTGGAAATCCTTGAGTCGTGGCAGCAGCCATTGAGTGCCGAAGGTTGGAACCACGGCCAGCTCGATCACGTTGGCACCTTGCTGACCCATCACTGACAAGGTGTCGCGCTCTACCGCATCGAGTTGGGTGGCTACCCGGCGGCTGTAGGAAAGGCCCGCCTCCGTCAGCTTGACTCCACGTCGCGAGCGTCGGAACAGTTCTACGCCGAGGAACTCCTCAAGGCTGGCGATCTGTCGGCAAATGGCGCCTTGAGTGAGCGAAAGCTCCTGGGCTGCCTTGGTAAAACTTTCGTGGCGAGCCGCCGCTTCAAAGCTGATCAGGGCCGTTGTGCTGGGGATTTTCCTGCGCATGTACGTCAACCTCACTAATACATCGCATAAAAGCTATTTTGCGATGTTTCGGAGTGAGAAATTAGCACAACAGTATGCAAAATCCTCGTTTGCCGTAACGCCGAACCCGGCCTAGGATCAGCCCACGTTATTTGACCCGATTCGAGAGGACACACTCATGGGCGGTAAAGCTAGCTTCAACTGGATCGATCCCCTGCTGCTGGATCAACAGCTCACCGAAGAAGAACGCATGATCCGTGACACCGCTGAGCAATTCGCTCAGCAGAAGCTCGCGCCGCGTGTTCTCGAAGCTTTCCGCCATGAAAAGACCGACCCGGCAATCTTCCGCGAGATGGGCGAAATAGGCCTGTTGGGCGCAACTATCCCTGAGCAGTATGGTGGCAGCGGCCTGAACTACGTCAGCTACGGCCTGATCGCCCGTGAAGTCGAGCGCGTCGACTCCGGCTACCGCTCGATGATGAGCGTGCAGTCCTCGCTGGTCATGGTGCCGATCAATGAATTTGGTACCGAAGCCCAAAAGCAGAAGTACCTGCCAAAACTTGCAACGGGCGAATGGATTGGTTGCTTCGGTCTGACCGAGCCTGACCACGGTTCTGACCCGGGTTCGATGATTACTCGTGCACGCAAAGTGGAAGGCGGCTACAGCCTGACCGGCAGCAAGATGTGGATTACCAACAGCCCGATCGCCGACGTGTTCGTGGTCTGGGGCAAGGACGATGCCGGCGATATCCGTGGCTTCGTTCTGGAGAAAGGCTGGAAAGGCCTGAGTGCTCCGGCGATTCACGGCAAGGTCGGCCTGCGTGCGTCCATCACCGGTGAGATCGTCATGGACAACGTGTTTGTTCCTGAAGAGAACATCTTCCCTGACGTCCGCGGTCTGAAAGGCCCTTTTACCTGCCTCAACTCGGCGCGTTACGGCATTTCCTGGGGCGCACTGGGCGCTGCCGAGTTCTGCTGGCACACCGCTCGCCAATACACCCTGGATCGTCAGCAGTTTGGGCGCCCGTTGGCTGCTACTCAGCTGATCCAGAAGAAGCTGGCCGACATGCAGACCGAGATCACTATGGCGCTGCAAGGTTGCCTGCGTCTGGGTCGCATGAAAGATGAAGGCACGGCGGCAGTGGAGATCACTTCGATGATGAAGCGCAACTCCTGCGGCAAGTCCCTGGACATTGCCCGGATGGCGCGCGACATGTTGGGCGGTAACGGTATTTCCGATGAGTTTGGTGTTGCTCGCCACTTGGTCAACCTGGAAGTGGTGAATACCTACGAAGGTACGCATGACGTCCACGCTCTGATCCTTGGTCGTGCGCAAACCGGCCTTCAAGCGTTCTATTAATAGGAGAACGCCATGGGCGCGCTTTCGCATCTACGGGTACTGGATTTATCGCGGGTGCTGGCCGGGCCTTGGTCCGGGCAAATACTGGCGGACCTTGGCGCCGAGGTGATCAAGGTCGAGCGCCCGGGCAATGGCGATGACACGCGCGCCTGGGGGCCTCCCTTCCTTAAAGACGCTTACGGCGAGAACACTAGCGAGGCCGCCTATTACTTGTCGGCCAATCGCAACAAGCAATCGGTGACCATCGACTTCACTCGGCCTGAAGGGCAGAAGCTGGTGCGTGATCTGGCGGCGAAGTCGGACATCCTGATCGAGAACTTCAAGGTCGGTGGGCTGGCGGCATATGGTTTGGACTATGAGTCTCTAAAGGCGATCAATCCGAATCTGATCTATTGCTCGATTACCGGGTTTGGTCAGACAGGCCCTTACGCCAAGCGCGCGGGTTATGACTTCATGATCCAGGGGCTGGGCGGTCTGATGAGTCTGACGGGGCGACCTGAAGGCGATGAAGGTGCCGGGCCGGTGAAAGTCGGCGTGGCGCTGACAGACATTTTGACCGGTCTCTATTCGACCGTGGCGATCCTAGCGGCGCTTGCGCATCGGGATCATGACGGTGGCGGTCAGCATATTGATATGGCGCTGCTGGATGTTCAGGTGGCTTGTCTGGCTAACCAGGCAATGAATTACCTGACCACGGGCAATGCTCCGAAGCGCCTGGGTAATGCTCATCCGAATATCGTGCCCTATCAGGACTTTCCTACGGCGGATGGAGACTTCATCCTCACCGTGGGTAATGACGGACAGTTTCGCAAGTTTGCTGAAGTGGCTGGTCAGCCGCAGTGGGCAGATGATCCACGCTTTGCGACCAACAAGTTGCGGGTGGCGAATCGTGCGGTGTTGATTCCGCTTATTCGCCAGGCGACTGTGTTCAAGACGACTGCTGAGTGGGTGCTGCAGCTGGAGCAAGCAGGTGTGCCGTGCGGTCCGATCAATGACCTGGCTCAGATGTTTGAGGACCCTCAGGTTAAGGCGCGCGGGTTGGCGATCGAGCTGCCCCATGTGCTGGCCGGGATGGTGCCGCAGGTGGCGAGTCCGATTCGACTGTCCGAAACGCCTGTGGAGTATCGCAATGCGCCTCCTCTATTAGGGGAGCATACGTTGGAGGTTCTGCAGCGGGTGTTGGGTCTGGATGCCAGCGTTGTGGCTGCGTTCAAAGAGGCCGGGGTGCTCTGAGGATTTCTTCTATATAGAGGGAGTGGTTTTACTCTCCTATATAGAGAGGTAACGGGCTGCTTTTCGGCGTTCTGCAAGTGTTTGATAGAAAAGCGCAATTAAGGGTTGACGGCAGATTCTGGAAGTCTATAATTCGCCCCACTTCCGGCGCAGTCGAAACGGAAAACTCCTTGGCAAACAACGAGTTACGCAGTTTTCGACAGCGAGTGGCTTCAGCTCATCGAAGCCCAGAAGGAGTTGAAAGAGCAAGGTGGTTTGGCTCTTTTGACGATTCGATCTTCTCGGTCGAAAGCGGAACAAAAGAGGTGTTGACAGCAGCGAGTAACGCTGTAGAATTCGCCTCCCGCTAACGAGAGATCGAAAGCGCAAGTGGTTGAAGTTGCAAAGGAAACTTTGAAAACTTCGAAAAATAACCGCTTGACAGCAACAGAGGCTGCTGTAGAATGCGCGCCTCGGTTGAGACGAAAGATCTTAACCAACCGCTCTTTAACAACTGAATCAAGCAATTCGTGTGGGTGCTTGTGGAGTCAGACTGATAGTCAACAAGATTATCAGCATCACAAGTTACTCCGCGAGAAATCAAAGATGTAACCAACGATTGCTGAGCCAAGTTTAGGGTTTCTTAAAAACCCAAAGATGTTTGAACTGAAGAGTTTGATCATGGCTCAGATTGAACGCTGGCGGCAGGCCTAACACATGCAAGTCGAGCGGCAGCACGGGTACTTGTACCTGGTGGCGAGCGGCGGACGGGTGAGTAATGCCTAGGAATCTGCCTGGTAGTGGGGGATAACGCTCGGAAACGGACGCTAATACCGCATACGTCCTACGGGAGAAAGCAGGGGACCTTCGGGCCTTGCGCTATCAGATGAGCCTAGGTCGGATTAGCTAGTTGGTGAGGTAATGGCTCACCAAGGCGACGATCCGTAACTGGTCTGAGAGGATGATCAGTCACACTGGAACTGAGACACGGTCCAGACTCCTACGGGAGGCAGCAGTGGGGAATATTGGACAATGGGCGAAAGCCTGATCCAGCCATGCCGCGTGTGTGAAGAAGGTCTTCGGATTGTAAAGCACTTTAAGTTGGGAGGAAGGGCATTAACCTAATACGTTAGTGTTTTGACGTTACCGACAGAATAAGCACCGGCTAACTCTGTGCCAGCAGCCGCGGTAATACAGAGGGTGCAAGCGTTAATCGGAATTACTGGGCGTAAAGCGCGCGTAGGTGGTTTGTTAAGTTGGATGTGAAATCCCCGGGCTCAACCTGGGAACTGCATTCAAAACTGACAAGCTAGAGTATGGTAGAGGGTGGTGGAATTTCCTGTGTAGCGGTGAAATGCGTAGATATAGGAAGGAACACCAGTGGCGAAGGCGACCACCTGGACTGATACTGACACTGAGGTGCGAAAGCGTGGGGAGCAAACAGGATTAGATACCCTGGTAGTCCACGCCGTAAACGATGTCAACTAGCCGTTGGGAGCCTTGAGCTCTTAGTGGCGCAGCTAACGCATTAAGTTGACCGCCTGGGGAGTACGGCCGCAAGGTTAAAACTCAAATGAATTGACGGGGGCCCGCACAAGCGGTGGAGCATGTGGTTTAATTCGAAGCAACGCGAAGAACCTTACCAGGCCTTGACATCCAATGAACTTTCCAGAGATGGATTGGTGCCTTCGGGAACATTGAGACAGGTGCTGCATGGCTGTCGTCAGCTCGTGTCGTGAGATGTTGGGTTAAGTCCCGTAACGAGCGCAACCCTTGTCCTTAGTTACCAGCACGTAATGGTGGGCACTCTAAGGAGACTGCCGGTGACAAACCGGAGGAAGGTGGGGATGACGTCAAGTCATCATGGCCCTTACGGCCTGGGCTACACACGTGCTACAATGGTCGGTACAGAGGGTTGCCAAGCCGCGAGGTGGAGCTAATCCCAGAAAACCGATCGTAGTCCGGATCGCAGTCTGCAACTCGACTGCGTGAAGTCGGAATCGCTAGTAATCGCGAATCAGAATGTCGCGGTGAATACGTTCCCGGGCCTTGTACACACCGCCCGTCACACCATGGGAGTGGGTTGCACCAGAAGTAGCTAGTCTAACCTTCGGGAGGACGGTTACCACGGTGTGATTCATGACTGGGGTGAAGTCGTAACAAGGTAGCCGTAGGGGAACCTGCGGCTGGATCACCTCCTTAATCGACGACATCAGCTGCTCCATAAGTTCCCACACGAATTGCTTGATTCATTGAAGAAGACGATAAAGAAGCAGCCCGAAATTGGGTCTGTAGCTCAGTTGGTTAGAGCGCACCCCTGATAAGGGTGAGGTCGGCAGTTCGAATCTGCCCAGACCCACCAATTTTGTGTGGGAACCTGTAGAAATACGGGGCCATAGCTCAGCTGGGAGAGCGCCTGCCTTGCACGCAGGAGGTCAACGGTTCGATCCCGTTTGGCTCCACCACTACTGCTTCTGTTGTTGAAAGCTTAGAAATGAGCATTCCATCGTGATGATGGTGAATGTTGATTTCTAGTCTTTGGCTAGATCGTTCTTTAAAAATTTGGGTATGTGATAGAAAGATAGACTGAACGTTACTTTCACTGGTAACGGCTCAGGCTAAGGTAAAATTTGTGAGTTGCTCTTAATTGAGTATTATCGAATTTTCGGCGAATGTCGTCTTCACAGTATAACCAGATTGCTTGGGGTTATATGGTCAAGTGAAGAAGCGCATACGGTGGATGCCTTGGCAGTCAGAGGCGATGAAAGACGTGGTAGCCTGCGAAAAGCTTCGGGGAGTCGGCAAACAGACTTTGATCCGGAGATGTCTGAATGGGGGAACCCAGCCATCATAAGATGGTTATCTTAAGCTGAATACATAGGCTTAAGAGGCGAACCAGGGGAACTGAAACATCTAAGTACCCTGAGGAAAAGAAATCAACCGAGATTCCCTTAGTAGTGGCGAGCGAACGGGGACTAGCCCTTAAGTGGCTTTGAGATTAGCGGAACGTTCTGGAAAGTACGGCCATAGTGGGTGATAGCCCTGTACGCGAAAATCTCTTAGTCATGAAATCGAGTAGGACGGAGCACGAGAAACTTTGTCTGAATATGGGGGGACCATCCTCCAAGGCTAAATACTACTGACTGACCGATAGTGAACTAGTACCGTGAGGGAAAGGCGAAAAGAACCCCGGAGAGGGGAGTGAAATAGATCCTGAAACCGTATGCGTACAAGCAGTGGGAGCCCACTTTGTTGGGTGACTGCGTACCTTTTGTATAATGGGTCAGCGACTTATTTTCAGTGGCGAGCTTAACCGAATAGGGGAGGCGTAGCGAAAGCGAGTCTTAATAGGGCGTCTAGTCGCTGGGAATAGACCCGAAACCGGGCGATCTATCCATGGGCAGGTTGAAGGTTGGGTAACACTAACTGGAGGACCGAACCGACTACCGTTGAAAAGTTAGCGGATGACCTGTGGATCGGAGTGAAAGGCTAATCAAGCTCGGAGATAGCTGGTTCTCCTCGAAAGCTATTTAGGTAGCGCCTCATGTATCACTGTAGGGGGTAGAGCACTGTTTCGGCTAGGGGGTCATCCCGACTTACCAAACCGATGCAAACTCCGAATACCTACAAGTGCCGAGCATGGGAGACACACGGCGGGTGCTAACGTCCGTCGTGAAAAGGGAAACAACCCAGACCGTCAGCTAAGGTCCCAAAGTTATGGTTAAGTGGGAAACGATGTGGGAAGGCTTAGACAGCTAGGAGGTTGGCTTAGAAGCAGCCACCCTTTAAAGAAAGCGTAATAGCTCACTAGTCGAGTCGGCCTGCGCGGAAGATGTAACGGGGCTCAAACCATACACCGAAGCTACGGGTATCACTTAGGTGATGCGGTAGAGGAGCGTTCTGTAAGCCTGTGAAGGTGAGTTGAGAAGCTTGCTGGAGGTATCAGAAGTGCGAATGCTGACATGAGTAACGACAATGGGTGTGAAAAACACCCACGCCGAAAGACCAAGGTTTCCTGCGCAACGTTAATCGACGCAGGGTTAGTCGGTCCCTAAGGCGAGGCTGAAAAGCGTAGTCGATGGAAAACAGGTTAATATTCCTGTACTTCTGGTTATTGCGATGGAGGGACGGAGAAGGCTAGGCCAGCTTGGCGTTGGTTGTCCAAGTTTAAGGTGGTAGGCTGGAATCTTAGGTAAATCCGGGATTCCAAGGCCGAGAGCTGATGACGAGTTACCCTCTGGGTGACGAAGTGGTTGATGCCATGCTTCCAAGAAAAGCTTCTAAGCTTCAGGTAACCAGGAACCGTACCCCAAACCGACACAGGTGGTTGGGTAGAGAATACCAAGGCGCTTGAGAGAACTCGGGTGAAGGAACTAGGCAAAATGGCACCGTAACTTCGGGAGAAGGTGCGCCGGTGAGGGTGAAGCATTTACTGCGTAAGCCCATGCCGGTCGAAGATACCAGGCCGCTGCGACTGTTTATTAAAAACACAGCACTCTGCAAACACGAAAGTGGACGTATAGGGTGTGACGCCTGCCCGGTGCCGGAAGGTTAATTGATGGGGTTAGCTAACGCGAAGCTCTTGATCGAAGCCCCGGTAAACGGCGGCCGTAACTATAACGGTCCTAAGGTAGCGAAATTCCTTGTCGGGTAAGTTCCGACCTGCACGAATGGCGTAACGATGGCGGCGCTGTCTCCACCCGAGACTCAGTGAAATTGAAATCGCTGTGAAGATGCAGTGTATCCGCGGCTAGACGGAAAGACCCCGTGAACCTTTACTATAGCTTTGCACTGGACTTTGAATTTGCTTGTGTAGGATAGGTGGGAGGCTTTGAAGCGTGGACGCCAGTTCGCGTGGAGCCAACCTTGAAATACCACCCTGGCAACTTTGAGGTTCTAACTCAGGTCCGTTATCCGGATCGAGGACAGTGTATGGTGGGTAGTTTGACTGGGGCGGTCTCCTCCTAAAGAGTAACGGAGGAGTACGAAGGTGCGCTCAGACCGGTCGGAAATCGGTCGTAGAGTATAAAGGCAAAAGCGCGCTTGACTGCGAGACAGACACGTCGAGCAGGTACGAAAGTAGGTCTTAGTGATCCGGTGGTTCTGTATGGAAGGGCCATCGCTCAACGGATAAAAGGTACTCCGGGGATAACAGGCTGATACCGCCCAAGAGTTCATATCGACGGCGGTGTTTGGCACCTCGATGTCGGCTCATCACATCCTGGGGCTGAAGCCGGTCCCAAGGGTATGGCTGTTCGCCATTTAAAGTGGTACGCGAGCTGGGTTTAGAACGTCGTGAGACAGTTCGGTCCCTATCTGCCGTGGACGTTTGAGATTTGAGAGGGGCTGCTCCTAGTACGAGAGGACCGGAGTGGACGAACCTCTGGTGTTCCGGTTGTCACGCCAGTGGCATTGCCGGGTAGCTATGTTCGGAATAGATAACCGCTGAAAGCATCTAAGCGGGAAACTAGCCTCAAGATGAGATCTCACTGGGACCTTGAGTCCCCTGAAGGGCCGTCGAAGACTACGACGTTGATAGGTTGGGTGTGTAAGCGCTGTGAGGCGTTGAGCTAACCAATACTAATTGCCCGTGAGGCTTGACCATATAACACCCAAGCAATTTGCTGACCTGAAAAGGCACCAGATTGCGGTGTGTGAAGACGAAACGAACCGAAAGTTCGAGATACTCACAAAACACCAAACTATCGCATACCCATTCGCTGGAGCGTGAGCCGTTAAGGCAAACGACCTGGCTACCGAATTTCTTGACGACCATAGAGCATTGGAACCACCTGATCCCATCCCGAACTCAGCAGTGAAACGATGCATCGCCGATGGTAGTGTGGGGTTTCCCCATGTGAGAGTAGGTCATCGTCAAGATTAAATTCCGAAACCCCTATCTGCGTATGCAGGTAGGGGTTTTGTTTTAGTAGAAGTCACCAGTTTTGCTGGCACGTTACACCGTAACGGGCTAGTCACAGAATTTCTTGACGACCATAGAGCATTGGAACCACCTGATCCCATCCCGAACTCAGCAGTGAAACGATGCATCGCCGATGGTAGTGTGGGGTTTCCCCATGTGAGAGTAGGTCATCGTCAAGATTGAATTCCGAAACCCCTGTCTGCTAACGCAGACAGGGGTTTTGTCGTTATGGGCTCGCTAAAGGCTCAATGGGTCATCAGCTGCAAATGCGCTTCCACTTCCAGGGCCGGTTCGTCTTCATGGTGTTCGCCCGCCAGACGTCGCATTGCTGACGTAGGCGCGGGGAAATTTGCAACTGCCGCACGAATAACCGTCATCACAAAATAGACTGATCAGGCGCGCTGACACACCGTTCGGCGGGTATCTGACAGGAATGCCGATCATTTCGTACAAACCCCTAAGTTTTCTCCGGTTTGGGCCGACAGCCTGATGAGACATGCGTGCACCAAAGTAGAGCGGCTACAGAACCCTGCCTGCGCTGTTACATGGAATGTTGCAACTCGGAACGCATCCCCACTTTTTTGCATAAGAAGTCCCATCAAATGAATCTCAAATTCAGCCATAAAATCCTTCTGGCCGCTTCCGGCGTCGTGGTGCTGGCTTTTGCGTTGTTCACTTTGTACAACGACTATCTGCAGCGAAACACCATCCGCCAAAACCTTGAGTCGAGCGTCCAGCAGGCCGGCGATCTGACCGCCAGCAGCGTGCAGAACTGGATGAGCGGCCGTGTGCTGGTGCTGGAAAACCTCGCGCAAAACGTTGCCCATCAAGGCGCCAATGCCGACCTTCCGGGGCTGGTCAATCAACCGGCCCTGACCTCGAACTTCCAGTTCACCTACGTGGGTCAGGCCAACG
Source organism: Pseudomonas sp. BT76 TE3572 (assembly GCF_050435365.1). Classification (NCBI taxonomy): domain Bacteria; kingdom Pseudomonadati; phylum Pseudomonadota; class Gammaproteobacteria; order Pseudomonadales; family Pseudomonadaceae; genus Pseudomonas; species Pseudomonas sp. BT76 TE3572. Next base: position 4,350,201 of record NZ_JBNDKE010000001.1, on the reverse strand, counting down.
GCGTGTTTACTCAGCGCCCGGACGCGAAGATGCCTGACGGTTACGATCCGCGTCAGCGTCCCTGGTACAAACAGGCCGTGGCTGCCGACAAGACCATGCTGACCCCGCCTTACATGGCCGCAGTCGGTGGCCTGGTGGTGACTATCGCCCTGCCGGTGAAAAAGAACGGCGAGTTGCTCGGCGTGGTCGGTGGTGACCTGAGCCTGGAAACCCTGGTGAAGATCATTAACTCGGTGGACTTCGGTGGCATCGGTCACGCATTTCTGGTCAGCGCCGACGGTCAGGTGATCGTCAGCCCGGACAAAGACCAGGTGATGAAAAACCTGAAGGACATCTACCCGAACGCCGGTGTGCGCATCGAGAAGGGCAATCAGGAAGTCACCCTGAACAAGCAGGACCGTATCCTTTCGTTCACGCCGGTCAGTGGTCTGCCGAATGCCGAGTGGTACATCGGTCTGTCGATCGACAAGGAAAAGGCCTACGCCCCACTCAGCCAGTTCCGTACTTCTGCGCTGATCGCGATGTTCATCGCCGTGACGGCCATTGCCGTGCTGCTGAGCCTGCTGATCAACGTGCTGATGCGTCCGCTGACCACCATGAGCCGTGCGATGCAAGACATCGCTCAAGGCGAGGGCGACCTGACCCGACGTCTGGCCGTGGAAAGCAAAGACGAGTTCGGTGAGCTGGGCGGTTCGTTCAACCAGTTCGTGGAGCGAATTCACGCGTCGATTTCCGAAGTGTCGTCGGCAACCCGCCAGGTTCACGACCTGTCGCAACGGGTGATGGCTTCGTCCAACGCCTCGATCGTCGGCTCCGACGAGCAAAGCGCCCGCACCAACAGTGTGGCCGCGGCGATCAACCAGTTGGGCGCCGCCACCCAGGAAATCGCCCGCAACGCCGCCGATGCTTCCCAGCACGCCAGCGGCGCGAGCGAGCAGGCCGATGACGGTCGTCAGGTGGTGGAGAAAACCATTCTGGCGATGACGGAGTTGTCGCAGAAAATCAGCCTGTCCTGCACGCAGATCGAAACCCTGAATGCCAGCACCGACAACATCGGGCACATTCTGGATGTGATCAAAGGCATCTCCCAGCAGACCAACTTGCTCGCGCTCAACGCCGCCATTGAAGCGGCCCGTGCCGGTGAAGCCGGTCGTGGGTTTGCTGTGGTGGCGGACGAGGTACGTAACCTTGCTCACCGTACCCAGGAATCGGCGGAGGAGATCCACAAGATGATCACCTCGCTGCAGATCGGTTCTCGCGAAGCGGTGACCACGATGAACGCCAGTCAGGTCTCCAGCGAACAGAGCGTCGAAGTGGCGAACCAGGCCGGTCTGCGACTGGTCAGCGTGACCCAGCGCATCGGCGAAATCGACGGCATGAACCAGTCGGTGGCTGCGGCGACCGAAGAGCAAACGGCAGTCGTGGAAACCCTCAACGTCGACGTTAACCAGATCAACCTGCTGAACCAGCAGAGCGTGGCCAACCTCAATGAAACGTTGAAGGATTGCGATGCGTTGTCCCTGCAGGCGAACCGGTTGAAGCAGTTGGTCGACAGCTTCAAAATCTGATCAAACGATGTAAAAGAAGCCCGCTGTGGAGTTATCAACAGCGGGCTTTTTCATGCCTTACGCAAACAGCTTCAGCACATTGTTCATCGAATCATCGGCAAAGCCCTGAACGAAATCCTTGAACCCCGGCAATGCCTCGGCGTCGTTTTGTACGGGTTCGGCGATGATGGTCCAGGTCGCTCGGGATTTGCCCGCGCCCAGCGGTTCAACACTCATCGCGGCCCATAAATTGGCCACGCCCAAGGTGTTGTAAATCGTGGTCCAGGTCATGTTCAGTGCCTGGTCATCCCGGGAGTTGAGTTGCTCGACCACCAGGTTGCCGTCCCTGAAGAATTTTTTGCGCAGGGACGACACGCCTTCTCCGGTCATTTCAATGTGCGACAGCGCCGGAATGAATTGATCGAAGCCGGCAAAGTTGCCGACCACCGCCCAGACCTGCGCGGCATTCGCCGGCACTTCCACTGAAGACACGACATGGCAGCCTTGAGGATTTTTGATCAGGGTATCGGGTTGTAGGGTTTTCATGGTTTTGCTCCGGTTGAGTGAGTCAGATGAAGTTGATTTCTTTCAGGTAGTCGCAGCCGCGCCGCAGCAGCGCCGGGGATTTTTCCGGGTAATGCGCACCCATCTGCCGAACGCCCGCCTGGGCGTTGGCGTGGCCGATCATTGAGATGTCGCCGATGTCTTCCTCAAAGCCGTTGAGGTAGAAACCGAGCACGCCGAACAACGCGTTTTCGCTGTCGACCCGGCCCAATTGCTGCTGCCAGTCGGCGACGCTGACCATGGAAAACTCCCGACCTGCCTCACGAAATGAGGCGACGTAGGCATCCCAGCTCAGAGGCTCGGGGTTGTGCAGGTTGAACACCGCTTTTTCGGGTGAATAACGGCTGGCATGGAAGGCGATGAACCGGGCGAGAAAGTCCACCGGCATCAGGTCGAAATTCAGCGCGAACTCCGGCACTTGGCCGAGCTGGATCGAGCCTTTGAGCATCAGCATCAAGCGATTCTTGTGAGGCTGGCAGACACCGGTGAGGCTGTTGAAACTGATGTTGCCGGGACGATAAAGATTGACCCGTACGCCGCGTTCGCGAGCGCGTTCGAGGATCCGCTCACCAACCCATTTGGACAGGTTGTAGCCGTTCTTGATGTAGATCGGCGGGGTTTGCGCGGCGGGCAATTCCAGCACTCGGCCATCGGCGGCAATCGTGCTGGAGGCCGAGAGCGTCGAGACGAAATTGAAGATCTTTTTGCTGCGTCCTTCGCACAACCTAAGGCACTCGAAGATCGGCTCGACGTTGTCCCGCGCCAACGACTCGTAATCGAGTACGTGATTGACGTTGGCGGCGTTGTGCACCAACGCGCCGAACTGCCGATCCAGTCGCTCGTAAACATCCGCTTCGAGCCCCAATGACGGACGCGTAATGTCCGTCGCATAAACCCGCACTCGACTCAGGTCCAGGTGCTCCAGGCGGTTTTCTCGCAACGCATGGGCAAAACGCTCGGCCGCCGATTGCCCACCGCCGTCGCGCACCAGGCAGGCGACTTCGCTGGCGCCCCAGGCGAGCAACGCTTCGACGATGTGCACGCCGACAAAGCTGTTGGCGCCGGTCACGATCACCTTGTGCACATCGCCCATACGGTTGACTGGCAACGGCTGGATATCCAGTTCGCGGAAGGCATCGGCCAAGGCCTTTTCGCTCAATACCTCTTCGGTGCCGGAGCCGCGCACCAAGGTCGCCAACTTGGCGATGGTCGGCAATTCGATGAAGCGGTTGATCGAGATGCTGCGACCGAACTCTTCCCGCAACCGCAAGAGCATGCGCGACAGCAGGATCGAGTGGCCGCCCAGGTTGAAGAAACTTTCGTCGGTGGAAATATCGCTGGCCGGCAGCTCCAGCAGCTCAGCCCAGATCTCCAACAACAGCGCCTCATCGGCACTGACGGGCAAGCGCCGCAGCGTGTTTTCGGAGACATTCACGGGCATCGCCAGCAGCGCCTTGCGGTCGACCTTGCCGTTGCTGGCGAACGGCATGCTCGGCAGTTCGGTCCAGGCGATGGGCTGCATGTAATCTGGCAGAAACTGCATTGAGTGAGCCTTCAGGGCTTCGCGAGCGGTGCCGGGTTGATCCTCCTGAGGCTGCGCGAGGAACGCCAGAATCCGTCGATGGCTGTCGATAACCACTGCCACTTGGCGGTACAACTGACTGTCGCGCAGGCAGCGCTCGATCTCTTCTGGCTCGACCCGAAAGCCGCGAATCTTCACCTGATTGTCTCGTCGCCCGCACAGCTCGATGCCGTCGCGAGTCCACTTCGCCATGTCGCCGGTGCGGTAGGCGCGCAGGCCCTGGCCATTCGGTAGGCTCAGGTTCAGATAACGTTCGGCGGTCTGCTGCGGGTTATTCAGATACCCCAGGCACACGCCCGGCCCGACGATGTACAACTCACCAACGGTCTGCTCGGCCACCGGTTGAAAATCCTCATCGAGAATCAGCACCTGACTGTTAGCGATTGGTGCGCCGAGGGTGCGGTTGCTGTCGCCGGTGCGCAGTTGCCGCGCGGTGATCAGCACCGTCGCTTCGGTCGGGCCATAGAGGTTATAGAGGTTGCCCTGACGGGTGAGCTGCTCGATGACGTAGGGTTCGCAGACATCGCCGCCGGTCATCACATGATCGAGGCATTGCAATTGATCCAGCGGCAGGATGCTCAACAACGCTGGCGGCAAAAAGGCGTGACTCAGTTGTTGATGGCGGATCAGCTCGACCAGTTGCAACGGATCGCGGCGCTGATCGTCGCCGGGCACGATCAGCTCGGCGCCCTGGAGCAGGGTCGGGAAGATATCGATCAGCGACGAGTCGAAGCTCAACGACGAAAACTGCAGCACCCGACTGTGCTCGCTCAGTTGCACATAGTCGGCGTACCACGCAGAGAAGTGCGCGAGGTTGGCCTGGCTGAGCAACACGCCTTTGGGATGGCCGGTGGTGCCCGAGGTGTAGAGCGCCATGCACGGCGCGCCTGGATCGGGTCGTTGGCGCATCAAGGGTTGATCGAGATCCACGTCGCCGATGTCGATGCGGCTGATGTCGAGTCCCGGCATTTGCGCCGCGAGCGGATGTTCACCGTCATGCAGCAACAACACTGCCCCGGCGTTTTCCAGAATGTACTGCTGACGTTGCAGAGGATGGCTCGGCTCCAGCGGCAGGTACACGGCGCCACTGCCAAGAATCGCGAGAATCCCCGCATACAACGCGCTGCATTTCGGCAGGCAGATCCCGATCACCAACGGCCCATGATGCTGCGCGAGCAACGGCTGCAAACGCTGCTGGATGGCGCGGCTGTGGGCGTGCAAATGCCGATAGCTCAGGGACGTGCCGGCAATGCTCAGCGCGGGTCGTTCGGCACACTGAATGAAGCGCTGCTCAAGCCGCTCGATCATCGGGATTTGACTGAGCGCCAGCAGTGCGGGTGCCGCCGTGAGATTGAGTCGATGGAAAAACGCCAGGTTCTCCAAATAGAGCAGGCTTTCCACGTGCTCGACACGAGCGGGAACAGCAGGGTCGGCCAGCAGAAAATAGTCGGCATCGCGAGAGAAACGGCTGACTAGCAGCGCCACGTGGTCGACCAGTTCCGCCACTGCCCGCAGACGCAATGCCTGGCCGTTGCCCGAAGGTTCGTCGGTGATCGGCACTCGAGTGAACAGTGTCGAACCGTAGGTGCACAGTACGTCCAGCGGCGGCAGGCCAGAAATCCCAGGCACGCCGATACCCAGTTGCAGCGTCAGTCGCGGCGCATCGCCGATGTCTTGAACCGGCAGGCTGGCGTCGTCGATCAGCAAATCAGCGTTACCCAACGGCTGCTCGTCGACGGCTGTCAGGCGCACCAGAGAATGACCGTGTTGTTCAAGTTCTAGCGCCAGGTCAGTCAAGGCCTGGCTGTGTCCAATGAGCAGAATGTCGAGACGTCTCATGATGGGCTCCTCGTTAAACCAGGTAATCGCTGAGGGCGTCTTGCACGCACGGCGAATCGAGCAGCGAACTGCTGCGGAAGAACCGCACGATGTTGGCGACCAGCGGGTGATGGCGATTGATCGGGAAGGCCAGCCCCGACACTTCGCTCTTCAGTGCGCGGCGTGCGCCATCGCTGATCTGCAAGGATTCGATCAGCCGGAAGTCGAACGACTTCTGGATGTCGTTGGTCAGGTAATGGCCGATGAACACCGGCAGGATGTGCGCGATGCAGCGGCGGTCGTCTTCGCTCGCGGTGTGCCAGTAGATGCGCACCAGCCGCGCCCAGAACCCGGAGTGGCGACCTTCGTCGAGCAAGTGGTCGGCCATCAGGCCCTTGATCGACTGCTTGACCGTGTCGTCCTTGGCGAACGCGGCGACATCGCCGGTCACTGTGTTCTCGGCGATGGCCACGCAGATCAATTCCACGGCGCTGCGCAAGTGTTCCGGCGCAAGCGCCACGGCCGCTGGAATGGCTCGGCTGAGTTCGATTTCATCCGGCAGTTCGATGGGCGTGATGCCGGTCATGGCGACGGTCTGTTGCATGAAATCCATCGCCACGAGTGCGTGGTAATCCTCGTCCACCACCACGGTCATGGCGTCGTAGCGGCAGGCGAACGGGAAGGCCACGGCGAAGCGATTCTTGGCGATGCTGCGGGCGGTCTTGTCGACGATTTCGGTTTCGAAAATCACCACGTCGTTGATGAATTTGTAGAGCGTCTGCACCAGCGCAAAGTCGCGCTGCTCCGGGCATTCGCGCAGGAAGGTTTCGCTCAGCACCAACGGTTGGCGGCTCAACGGATAGATCAGCTTGTCGTCGTTCTCCAGCACCCGCCGGGGGCGGGTACGGATGGTCGCGCGGCTTTCCCAGGCATCGGCGAAGGATTGGTAGTCGGCGGCGTTCATGCGTTCACCTCTGCGACCGGTTCGGTCATGCTCAGGCGCAGGCCATCCCACAGGGCGATGCGGCTTTCCACGGCAGCGATGGCGCTGGCGTAGACGTCTTCCTCGCGTTGCGGATCGCCATTGACCAGCCGGGCGAGGAGTTTTTCAGCGGCGGGGCCGTGGTCTTCGGAATCGACTTCGATGTGCCGTTCGAGGTAGTAACGGAAGGTCGGTGCTTGTTCGATACCGATGCCCCAATCATCGAGAATGCGCTGGAACATCTGCGGGATGACGCTCTCGCGACCATGCAGAAATGCCGCCGCAACGCTGTGCCCCGGCGCATGCAACGCGGTGTGCAACGTGTTGCGCACGAACTGTGCTGCCGCCGGATCGACGTCCACGCTTTGCAGTGCCACGTCGTAACTCACGCCTTCTTTTTGCAGCGCGACGAAGCGTTCGACCACCGCCGTGCTGGCGCCGACTTCGCGCATGGCATCCAGGTACAACTCGAAATGGCTGTAGTGACCTTGGGCTGGGCGGTCATCGGACTCCTCGCCCAGCACAATTTCATTGATCAGCCGAGCCGCTTGCGGGTCTCTTGGCGGCAACCAGGGCAGTTGCACGCAGGTGAGCTCCTGTTGCAGACGTTTGGTCAGCGACATGAAATCCCACACCGCAAAGACATGGGTTTCCATGAAACGTTGAAGTACCGACAGCGAATGAATTTCAGAGAAGATCGGATGCGCACTAAGTTCTGCTTTCTTCTGGTTGAGGCGGTCTTTATTCGTTTTCATGAGTGGGCCTATAAGTGATCTGGAATGCCGTTATGGGTGCTGTGATCAATAAGTGACTGTCGGTTTAAGTTTTCTGTTGGCGAGTGAACGCCTCAAACTAATTGATGTGTGTGCATTAAAATTAAGTTGCCGGGTAATGGCTTGCCGCCTGTGTTCAGGGCGGCGGAGAAAAACTAATACACGAATAAAGTGTCGGGCAAGTTATTTTTTAATTAATTAATAGTTCATATTTATTCGGCGCGAGAAGTTCCAATAAGACTTTTGGTTTAAGTTTTATTTTGGCGTAGTTGCTCCTTCCGACTGATAAGCGTCAGAATTTATATAAAGAGTGAATGCCTCACTCGAAGCAACTTTCTAACTGAGTCGTTGAGGTGAATTGAGGGGGCGGAAGTTGACTGGGATCAACGCCGGTTCTTCCTTTCCCGTAGCAAGACTCCTTCCGTAGGTTCTTGGTGCGGGGACTGCTCCGCTCGTGCGGTGCGTCGCCCGTTCATTGTTTGTTTGCAGCCCAAGAGTGAGCGTAAATCACGACAGCCGCTATCACCGCCGCGTCATCGACTCGGAGTCATTGTGGGTCTTGAGAGGGGTAAATCGAGGGCAGGGCTTTAGAGAGGGGCGTAGCGCAGCGCGGCAAGCGAGAATGAGCAGTTCGATCTGCTCGCTCAGGCTTGCCGACGCGGTTTACTTGGAGGTTTTCTTGTTCAGCGCTTCGGGGCTGTTGAGGTAGCGTGTGATGACCTCGACGCCCCGGTTGAGGTGTTGTTCGAGCAACTTCACTGCGCGCTCGACGTCCCGGTCTTCGACGGCCAGTAAAAGCGCCCGGTGATCTTCCTGGGACAGTTTGCCCAGGCCCATGGCTTCAAGGTTGAAGCGCAGGAAACGCTCCTCTTCGTTCAATCCGTCTTCCACCAGCCTCAACAGCCGTTGGTTCGGCGCCTTGCAGTACAGCGCCATGTGGAAGAGCCGATTGAGCCGGCCGATTTCGGTGTAGTTGTTTTGCGTTTCCAGTTCGTCGATGTAGCGGGCGGCCTGTTCGAAATCCTCCTTATCGAGCAACGGGATCGACAGGCGCAGGGCTTCGGATTCCAGCAGGATCCGCAGCGCGTAGGTTTCCACGGCATCGCCCTGAACCAGCGGTGCGACCACTGCACCTTTATGGGCGATGACGTTGAGCAACGCCTGGGCTTCGAGTTGGCGCAAAGCTTCGCGCACCGGCATGCGGCTGACACCGAAAAGATCGGCCAAATCTTGCTGACGCAGGGCGGTGCCGCAGGGAATGCGACCGTCGAGAATGGCCGAGCGAAGGGTTTCTTCGATCACCGAGCGTGCCAGGTGAGCGGGAATCGGCCCGTTGACCTTGATGCTGTTCAGAGGATTGGGCTTCTGTGTCACAACTACGCACCCTGTTTGACTGAAATGAATTTGGATCCAAGGGGACACTAGTGACTGCCTGACAGGTTGTCAAACGGACACAAGCGCGCAGCCTGACGTGGCCCCAATGTTTTTAATGACACCTGCCATACAAAGTTTAGCGCGCCAGCCGTGATCTCACCGTGCCATTGTCTTTTACTTGGCTAACCTGCACCATCGACCGATTTCCACTTGCCTGACCTGGATGCCTCGCATTGGCGGTACGTTTCGCGATCCCTCGGACTTTGCGCTGGCTGTGCTGCGCGTTGCTGCTGGCCGGCGTTATGCTGGGCGGGCTGCATGCCGATTGGGATTTTTCGCTGATCAGCCGTCGCGCGCAGGCATTGTACGGGCCATTGGGCGAAGGACAGCCACGCATTGATGCCTGGCAGTACTTATTGGTCACGCAAAAACAAGTGGGCGAGCTCGAACAGCTTAAAGTGGTCAACCAGTTCTTCAACAAGCAGATGCGTTACGAGGAAGACATCGACCTGTGGCACGAGGTCGATTATTGGGAAACACCCATCGAGGCCCTTTGGAAGGGCGCCGGCGATTGCGAAGATTACGCGATCGCCAAGTATTTCAGCCTGCGTCATCTCGGCGTGGCCAGTGACAAGCTGCGCATCACTTACGTCAAGGCCTTGCGCCTGAATCGGGCGCACATGGTGTTGACCTACTACTCAAGCCCCGAGGCTATGCCGCTGGTACTCGACAGCCTGATCGATGCGATCAAGCCGGCCAGCCAACGAACCGATTTGCTGCCGGTGTACTCTTTTAATGCCGAAGGGTTGTGGCTGCCGGGCGCCAAGGGCAACAAGAAAGTCGGTGACACCAAACGCCTGTCTCGTTGGCAGGATGTGTTGAAGAAAATGCAGGCCGAAGGTTTCCCGGTCGAGACGACTAACTAGGAGCACGCGCTCAGATGTCCTTGTTCAAACAGCTGTTGATCGCTATCTGTCTGTTCCTGGTGATCGCTTTCACCGGAAGCTTCGTGGTCAGCCTGGAAAGCTCGCGCACCCAATACGTCAACCAGTTGCGCTCCCACGCCCAGGACGCCGCGACCGCATTGGCACTGTCCCTGACGCCGAGTATCGACGACCCGGCGATGGTCGAGTTGCTGGTCAGCTCGATTTTCGACAGCGGTTATTACGCGAGCATCCGCGTGGTCGACCTCAAGACCGATCAGACCATCGTCGAGCGCAGCGGCATTCCAGCGGTGAACAACGTGCCGGACTGGTTCGTCAAAATGATCGGGCTGGAAGCGGCCGGTGGTGATGCCCTCGTCAGCCGTGGCTGGGAGCAGGCGGCGCGGGTCGAGGTGGTCAGCCATCCGATGTTCGCGTTGGCCAAACTCTGGCAGAGCGCACTCGGCAGTCTTGGCTGGTTGTTGATCTGCGGTGCGGTGAGCGCGGTGCTGGGCGCACTGTTGTTGCGCCGGCAACTGAAGCCGCTGGATTACATGGTCAAGCAATCCCACGCCATCGCTCGCCGCGAATTCCTCAGCCTGCCGCAACTGCCGCGCACGCCGGAGCTGCGGCGTGTTGTGCAGGCCATGAACCAGATGGTCGAGAAGCTTAAAGCGCTGTTCCAGGAACAGGCCGAGCGCAGTGAAAAGCTGCGGGCCGAGTCCTATCAGGACAACCTGACGGGGCTGGCCAACCGTCGTTATTTCGAAATGCAATTGAACGCCCGAGTGAGCAATCCGGAGCAGGCGAGTTCCGGTTATTTGCTGCTATTGCGGGTCAGCGACCTGGCCGGGTTGAACCAGCGATTGGGCGGTCAACGCACTGACCAGTTGTTGAAAGCGGTGGGCGAGCAGTTGTCCCGAGAGTGCGCCAAATACCCGGAAACCCTGAACCTCGTCACGCGGATTCGCGGCGGTGAGTTCGCCGTGCTGGCGCCGGGGCTGGTACGCGAAGAAGCGCTGCAACTGGCGCAGAACCTCGACAGTGCCTTGGGCAGCCTTCACGCGACGGGCGCCACCGACGTGGCCTCGGTGGCCTCGATCGGGCTGGCGCCGTTTGTTTATGGCGATTCCCCGCAAGCGGTACTCGGGTTGGGTGATCAGGCGTTGGCTCAGGCGGAAGGCCAGGGCGATTCGAGCTGGGTTTGCCTGGATCACAGCGCGTCGGCCAGCGTCGGCGACGACCATCATGCCTGGAACAACTTACTGGAACAGGCGTTGAATCAGCAGCGTTTCGAGCTGTATTTCCAACCGGTGGTGGCCGCCCAGGACACGCAGTTGGTGCTGCACTACAAGGTGCTGTCGCGTTTGATCGACGACGAGGGCCAGACCATTCCCGCCGGACGCTTCCTGCCGTGGCTCGAGCGCTTTGGCTGGACCGCGCGGCTTGATCGGCTGATGTTGGAGTTGGTGCTCGAGCAGATGGCCGACCATGAAGAGTCGCTGGCGCTGAACCTGTCTTCAGCCACGCTGGCCGATCCGCAGGCGTTGAATAAAGTCTTTGAAATCCTGCGTCAGCATTCGGATCTCGGGGAGCGATTGACCCTGGAAATAGGTGAGGAGCAGCTGCCGGAACAAGCCATGCTGGAAGAGCTGACGCGACGTCTGCACGAGCTCGGGTTCTCCCTGAGCCTGCAACGCTTTGGCGGGCGCTTCAGCATGATCGGCAACTTGGCGCGACTTGGGTTGGCGTATCTGAAGATCGACGGCAGTTACATCCGGGCGATTGATCAGGAGAGTGACAAGCGCCTGTTCATCGAGGCGATTCAGCGGGCGGCGCACAGCATCGATTTGCCGTTGATTGCCGAGCGGGTCGAGACGGAAGGGGAGTTGATGGTGATTCGTGAGATGGGATTGTATGGGGTTCAGGGGCAGTTGTTTGGTGAGCCGAAGCCTTGGCATTAGGCTTTTGAGCTGAGTCGTCAGTGATGCCCTCATCGCGGGCAAGCCCGCTCCCACAGGGTTTTGCATTGCCCTTGTGGGAGCGGGCTTGCCCGCGATGGCGTCAGTGCAGACACCAATGAACTTTGGACTTTAGATCAACCCCGGCTCATCATCATCGATCAATTGACTCAACCCGCCCAACGCCTCACGGGCCTGGGTCCGGTCCATCAGCTTGGCTTGTGCGGCCGGCGGCAGGTCGGTGACGCGGATCACGCCTTTGCTGGTCAGCACCTGGATCAAGTCGTCGAGTACCCGGATCATTTCCAGGTCGCTCTGCTTTAGCTGTTTGAGGCTGGTTTCCACTACTTCATTGGCATACCAGGCCTGGATTTCATGGTGGTCGGCCGGCAGTGTTTCCGTGGCCTCGGCGTAGGCCGCGGCTTCCACGCGCACTAACTGACCTTGCGCATCGCGTTGCACGTAGAACATTGAACATCCCTCGGAAATGGACCAGCGTCATGCTGTCAGCAGCATAGGCCAACTGGACGCGAGTATGCGGTGCGGCGACGAAATCGTCACCGGGGTGTTGGGCGCAAACGTGACGGCCGCCCCATAAGGGCGGCCGCTTTTCGTTGGATCAGCTGTTGTTGTGATCGATTTTGATGGTCGGGTCACTGCCGGCAATCAACGAGTGAATGTTGGCGCTGGACCAGTTGTTGCCTTCCAGTTTGATCGTCACATCCGGTGCTGCCGCTGCGGCGTCGGCGCCGTTGAACTTGCCGGCGGAGCTGACTTGCAGGGACGAAACGCCATCCACGGTGGTGATCTTCAGGAAGTTGTCGATGGTGCTGCCGGTTTCGCCCTGCAGCAGATCGCGCAAGTCGATCCGATCACCCTCGCTGGCCTTGAAGTCCTTGATCACATCGCTGCCAGTGTCGCCGGCCTTCCAGACGAAGGTATCGGCACCTGAGCCACCGATCAGAATATCGTTGCCCTGACCGCCCATCAGCGAGTCGTTACCGCTGCCACCGAGCAGGATGTCATTGCCCTTGCCGCCGTCGAGGAGGTCGTTGCCACCCTGGCCGAAGAGAATGTCGTTGCCGGCACCGCCCAGCAGCGAGTCATTGCCGTCATGCGCCCCGGACACATCGAACGCGGTGTAGTGCTCGGTGATGAACTGGTGCACGTTGCTGGTGGTGACTTTGCTGACGTCCACGCCGGTCTCTTTTGCGACGAACGCCTGCATCGCCTGATAACCCTCGCCGGCAACGCCGTTGAAGCTCACCAGATCGCCGAACAGGATGTCGTTGCCGTCACCGCCACTGACCGTGTCCGCGCCTGGCATCGTCGCTTCGGTGTGACCGATGATCGAGTTGGCCAGGTCTTTCGGATCGATGTTGGTTTGCGGCGTTTTATCCGAGTCGTACGGCTTCAGATCGGCAAGGGTGACGTCCTTGTTTAGACCGATGGCTTCTACCGTCGACACCTTACCCAGCAGCGCGAAGCTGTCGGTGGAGTTGTCGGTGGTGGTCCAGTTGGTGCTGTTACCGCTGCCCGCCAGGCTGGACAACTCGTACGTGCCATCGCCTTGAGCATGAACGGTGCCCAGGGTGCTGGAGCTCCAGCCGCTGCCGCCCCACCACGTTTCACCGTAGGTTTTCAGCGTCACGGTTCCCGAACTGTTGATATTCAGAATGTGTGTGCTGTCGATGTTCACACTGAACTGGTCGCCCGGCTTGTAGTTGCTGGCTTTCACTACATCATCAAGCTTCACATCGCCGTACAGCGTCGGGTTGGTCTGTTCGCCGCTCTGGTAGTACGTCGGCTGGCCGTCGGTGATGAAGTACGTGAGGTTCGTCGCGCCCTTGTTGGCAACGGCTTCGGCGCTCTGGAACCAGTTGGCCGTGGTTTTGAACACGTCCTCGTAGTTGGTACCGCCGCCGGACGACATGGAATCCAGAACAGATTTGAGCAAGGTCAGTGCGTTCGGATCCTTCAGGTTGACCGACACCGACCTGTTGATCTGGGTGTCGAAGTCCACCAGGAAGATATTCACCGTCCCCGAGTTGCCGCCCATGCTCTGCTTGAGGGTGTTGAACACCGACGTCAGCGAATCCTTGGCTGAGCTGACCGACGACGCGCTCATGCTGCCCGAGCTGTCGACCATGAACGCAATGTTGTAGTTGGTGCCCGGCACCACGGTCAGCCCGCCGATGTCGGCGACCATGATGTCGTTGCCGTCAGTGCCGGTGATGGTGTCGTCCGCCGCCGTGGCGGTGGCGGCGTTGTAGACCGCCGGGTAAACCGTGACCGGGATTGTCGCGGTGCTTTGCGCCGAACCACCGAGTGATTCGGTGGAGGTCGAGGTCACGGTCAGGTTGAACTGGCCGTTGTAGTATGGCGGCGGAGTGACGGTCAGGGTGCCGAGGCTCCAGCCGGTGACGTTGGCTTCGCCGGACGTCGCGCTGGCGGTGAAGGTATGGCCGGCGCCATCGGTCAGTACCGAGCCTGCCGGAATCCCGCTGATTTTCAAGCTCAGGCTTTCGGAGCCGTCGATGTCAGTCAGGGCCGTCTTGATCGCAGACAGATGAACGCTGGTCCCTTCCGCGGCTTCATTGAGTTTGTAGCCTTCGTAGTAGCCTTCGCCGCTGGTGCCGTGCAAATCGGACACTGTCACGCCGGAAGCGGCAAGGTCCGCCACGCCGGTGTACAGCGGCACGCCGGCGCTGCTCAGGTCGATCGCGGCACTGCCGTTGACCGACAGGTTGACGTCATAGCTACCCGGGCCGCTCTGGTTGTGGTGGTAGATGTCCAGGGTGTAGTAGCCGCTGGTGGTCGGAGTGAACGAACCGTTCAGGCTGCCGCCCGCGCCCCACGTCGTGGCCGCCACGTTTTTACCGCCGATGGTCACCAACAGGCTGTCATCGCCGGTGCCGCTGAAGGTGTAAGTCTTGCCGGCTTCGAGGTAGATCAGGCCGGAGGTTTTCGACGCCGTGCCAGCCGCGACGCCGCCGTCGGACTGCACGTTGGTCACCGTGCCGCTGGAGTTCGGTTTGCCCGCGCCGTCGATGACACTTTTCAGGGTGCCGGTGGCTGCGCCGCTGCCATCGGTGCCAAGCGGCAGGCCGGTCCAGACTTCTTTGATCAGCCCGGTTGATTTGACGCTGTTGTCGGCAACGCTCAGGGACGGGGCGTCGGCCACTGGCGTGATGTCGATTTTGATCGTGCCGGTGTTGCCCAGCAGCGAGCCGTCGGTTGGCTGGAATTTGATCTGTGCGTAGTCCGCCAGATTATTACCCATGCCGGTGTTGTAGCCGTTGCTGCCGGACTCGTTGGCATCCGGCAGGAAGCGCAACTTGCCAGCGTCGATATCAGCCTTGGTGAACGTCTGGTTGCTCGCTACATCGGTCCAGGTCTTGCCGTCAGTGGCCAGGAACTGCAATTTGCCTTCGCCCGGCAGCTGGGTGATTTTCACGCCCAGGTTAGCGGCGGCGCTGTCGACATCACTGACGCCGAAGGTCGACCAGCCGAGGATCAGCGGCGTGTCTTCGGTGCCGGTGACGTTAACCGGTGCGGCGGTCGGTGCATCGTTCACGCCAACCACGTTGACGGTGGTGGTCGCGGTGTTGGAGTAGTTGCTGCCATCGGTCACCGTCACGGTGATGATCCGCGGAACGCTGCTCGGGTCCTCACTGCTGTTGGTGAAGCTGATGTTCTTGATCTGTTGCATGTAGTCGGCCAGCGTCGCGTTGCCGGACAGCGTCAGCGTGACCGAGCCATCCTTGCTGTTGGCATTGATGGTGATGCCGTTGACGCTGTTACCCAGGTTCAGCGCATCACCCGGCTGACGGTTGGTCAGCACGATGGTTGCGCCGGTCAGCAGGGTGCTGTCCGGGTCGGTGATTTTCAGATCGGTGTCGCCGATCGATACACCCTGGCCAGTCGTGCCTTCGGTGAAGGTCACGTTGTAGTTGGCACCCGTGGCGCCGCTGGAGTTGTTGGCGTCGAGGTCGAGGACCGGTGGCGCATCGTTGTCGACGATCGAGGTGCTGACGCTGCCGTTGGACGCGCTGATCACCAGGTTCTCGAAGTTGCCGCCGGTGGCCGAGTCGATCTTGACCACGAAGTTTTCAGTGCCTTCGGTGATCCTGTCGTCCTGGGTCGCAATGTTGAAGCTCGCGCTGCTGCCGCCCGCCGGGATCTTCACGGTGTACACGCCGGTGAAGTCCGAACCGTCCGCAGCGGTGCCGCTGTAGGTGATTTTCAGGATGACGTCGGTCTGCGCCGGGTTAGTCAGGCTGACGGTGTAGCTGGCGACCTGGCCTTCGGTTACCGAGGTGCTGCCGCTGATGCTGACTTCGGTCTTGTCGAGGGTGTCGGTGACGTTGGTCACGACTGCTGTTTTGTTCGGAACCAGGTTCTCGAAGTTGCCGCCGGTGGCGGTGCTGATCGTGGCGCTGACTTTGCCGGCGTCGATGTAGGCGTCGTCTTTCGGCGCATCAACCGTCACGGTGCCCGTGGTTTTGCCGGCGTCGATGGTGATCACCGCGCCGTTGCTCAACGTGACGGTCACTGGCGTGCCGGCAGCGTTGGTCAGGGTGGCGGTGTAGACGATCGAGCCGCCTTCGGCCACGGAGTTACTGGCGCTGAGCGACAGGTTGGTCGTGTCGACGGTGTCAGTGACAGAAGTCGAAACCGGGGTTTTGTCGGCGACCAGGTTTTCGTAGTTACCGCCGCTGACGTTGGTGATGGCGTTGGTCAGCGGCGTGTGGCCGTTCAGCGCATCGTTGGGTGCGAGGGTGGTTACGGTGCCGGTGGTTTTACCGACTTCGATGGTGATGGTCTGGCCGTTGGCCAAAGACACCGTCACTGGCGAACCGGTGACCGGCGCGCCGACAGTGGCGGTGTAAGTGACGGTACCGCCTTCGGCTGCCGACTCAGTGGCTTTCAGGGTCACGGTCGAAGTGTCGATCGTGTCAGTGACCTTGGTCACTGCCGCAGCAGCGCTCGGTACCAGGTTCTCGAAGTTGCCGCCGGTCGCGGTGCTGATCGTGGCGCTGACTTTGCCGGCGTCGATGTAGGCGTCGTCTTTCGGCGCATCAACTGTCACGGTGCCGGTGGTTTTGCCAGCGTCGATGGTGATCACCGCGCCGTTGCTCAGGGTGACGGTCACTGGCGTGCCGGCAGCGTTGGTCAGGGTGGCGGTGTAAACGATCGAACCACCTTCAGCCACCGCCCCAGTCGCGCTGAGGCTGACCGTTGTGGTGTCAGCCGTATCGGTAATCGAGGTCTCCGCCGGCTTGCCGTCGACTTCCAGCTTTTCGTAATTGCCGCCCTTGGCGTCGTCGATTTTGACGCTCAGCGAACCGCCACCCGCGAGGGCATCGTTCGGCGCAACAAAGTTCACGCTGGCACTGCTCGAACCGACCGGAATGGTGATGGTCTGGCCGTTGGACAAGGTCACGACGACCGGCGAACCGGTGACTTCAGCAGACACTGACGCGGTGTAAACCACGGTGCCGCCTTCGGCTACAGTGCCGTTGGCCGTTAAGCTGACCGTCGAAGTATCGAGGGTGTCAGTCACCTCGGTCACTGCCGGAACAGTGCTCGGGACCAGGTTTTCGAAGTTGCCGCCGGTGGCGGTGGTGATCGTGGCGCTGACTTTGCCAGCGTCGATATAGGCATCGTCTTTCGGTGCGTCAAAGCTGACCTGGCCGGACACCGCATCCTTGAGGATGGTGATGGTCGCGCCGTTGCTCAGTTTTACCGTCATGTCGCTACCAGCGGCATGGGATAAGGTCGCCGTGTAGACGATCTGGCCACCTTCCTGGACCGAGCCGCTAGCGCTCAAGGCCAAGCTAGTGGTGTCAGCGGTGTCCGTCACTTTGGTCACGACGGCTGAGCGATCGGTGTCCAGTTTTTCAAAGTTGCCACCAGCACTGTCCGCAATCGCTGCCCTGACGGGCGAGGCGCCGGTGTAGATGTCATTCGGCACGGTATACGGCACCGAACCGCTGGACTCGCCAGCCTTGATGTTGATCACCAGACCGTTGTTCAGGGTCACGGTCATCGCCGTGTCGGCCGGGTGGCTAAGCGTGGCGGTGTAGACGATCTGACCACCTTCGCCGACGGTGCTCACATCGGCACTGAGCTTCAGTGTCGTGGTGTCGGTGGTGTCATTGACGGTGGTGGTGTGGGTGGTCTTGCTGACGTCGAGCTTCTCGAAGTTGCCGCCGTCGGTGCTGGCGATGCCAACGGTGATCTTGCTGCCGTCCTTGTAGACGTCATCGGCTGGTGCGGGAACGGTAATGGAGCCCGACTTGTCGCCGGCCTTGACCACCACGACCTCGCCATTGCTCAGCTTGACCGTCATATCAGTACCGGCGGCGTTGCTGAGGTTGACGGTGTAAGTGATCGTGCCGCCCTCGACCACGTAGTCGCTGGCGGTCATGGTCACTTTGGTGGTGTCCACGGTATCGCTGACAGCGGTGTCCGCCGGTTTGCTGTCGATGCTCAGTTTTTCGAAGTTACCGCCCTTCGCATCATCAATCTTGACGCTCAAGGAACCGCCGCCCGCCAAGGCGTCGTTCGGCGCGATGAAGTTCACGCTGGCGCTGCTCGAACCGACTGGAATGGTGATGGTCTGGCCGTTGGACAAGGTCACAACGACTGGCGACTCGGTCACTGGCGCGGTGACAGACGCGGTGTAAACCACGGTGCCGCCTTCGGCGACAGTGCCGTTGGCGGTCAGGCTGACTGTCGAGGTGTTGATTGTGTCAGTCACCTCGGTCACTGCCGGGACAGTGCTCGGGACCAGGCTTTCGAAGTTGCCACCGCTGGCATCCTTGATGGTCGCTTCGACTTTGCCGGCATCTTTGTAGACGTCATCTTTCGGCGCATCGACAGTGACGGAACCGCTGGTGGCGTTGGCCGCGATGGTGATCACCGCGCCGTTGCTCAGGGTGACAGTGACCGGTGTGCCGGCCGCATGGGTCAGGTTTGCGGTGTAAACGATGGAGCCGCCTTCCGCCACCGAATCTGTAGCGGTCAGGCTAACGGTGGTGGTGTCAGTCGTATCGGTAATCGAGGTATCCGCAGGCTTGCCGCTAACTTCCAGCTTCTCGTAATTACCACCCTTGGCGTCGTCGATCTTGACGCTCAGCGAACCGCCGCCGGCCAGGGCATCGTTCGGCGTAACAAAGTTCACGCTACCGCTGCTCGAGCCGACTGGAATGGTGATGGTCTGGCCGTTCGAGAGGGTCACAACCACCGGCGAATCAGTCACTGGCGCGGTGACAGACGCGGTGTAAACCACGGTGCCGCCTTCGGCGACAGTGCCGTTGGCGGTCAGGCTGACTGTCGAGGTGTTGATGGTGTCAGTCACCTCGGTCACTGCCGCCGCCGGGCTGGTCACCAGGTTTTCAAAGTTGCCGCCGCTGGCATCCTTGATGGTCGCTTCAACTTTTCCGGCGTCTTTGTAGACGTCGTCTTTCGGTGCGGCAACGCTGACATGGCCGGACACCGCATCCTTGAGGATGGTGATGGTCGCGCCGTTGCTCAGCTTCACGGTCATGTTGCTGCCGGCGGCCTGGGACAGGGTCGCGGTGTAGACGATCTGGCCACCTTCCTGCACCGAGCCGCTAGCGCTCAAGGTCAGGTTGGTAGTGTCAGCAGTGTCGGTGACTTTGGTGACGACGGCCGAGTGATCGGTGTCCAGTTTTTCGAAGTTGCCGCCGGTGGTTTCCTTGATCGAAGCAAGGACGTCCGCTGCGCCGGTGTAGACGTTATTCGGTACGGTGAAAGACGCAGAGCCGCTGGACTCGCCAGCCTTGATGTTGATCACCAGACCGTTGTTCAGGGTCACGGTCATCGCCGTGTCCGCTGGGTGGTTCAGTGTCGCGGTGTAGTTGATCTGACCACCTTCGCCGACGGTGCCCACGTCTGCGCTGAGTTTCAGCGTGGTAGTGTCGATCGTATCTTTGACGATCGTGTTGTGCGCGGCTTTGTTGACGTCGAGCTTCTCGAAGTCGCCGCCGCTGGTGCTGTCGATGCGGACAGTGATTTTGCTGCCGTCCTTGTAGACGTCATCGGCCGGTGCAGGAACGGTAATGGAGCCCGACTTGTCGCCGGCCTTGATCACGATGCTTTCGCCGTTGCTCAACTTGACCGTCATGTCGGTGCCGGCCGCATTCGTCAGGTTGGCGGTGTAGGTGATGTTGCCGCCTTCAAGCACCTGACCGCTGGCGGTCATGGTCACTTTGGTGGTGTCCAGGGTGTCGCTGATGGCGGTCGAGGTCGGGGTCTTGTCGGCGACCAGATTCTCGTAATTGCCGCCGGTTACATCCTTGATGGCGTTGGTCAGCGGCTCGTGGCCGACCAATGCATCATTCGGGGCTTTAACGGTGATCGAGGCCGTGCTTTCACCGACCGGGATGGTGATTTTTTCACCATTGGCCAAGGTGACGACCACGTCCTTGCCGGTGACCTTCGAAGTCACGGAAGCGGTGTACACCACGTTGCCGCCTTCGGCTGCGGTGGACGTTGCCTTCAGGCTGACCGTCGACGTATTGAGGGTGTCAGTCACTTCTGTGACCGCAGCTGCCGGGCTGGTGACCAGGTTTTCGAAGTTGCCGCCGCTGGCGCTTTTGATGGTCGCTTCGACTTTGCCCGCGTCTTTATAAACGTCATCGGCAGGTGCCTTGACGGTGACGGAGCCGCTGGTCGCGTTAGCGGCGATGGTGATGACCGCGCCGTTGCTCAAGGTGACGGTCACCGGAGTGCCGGCAGCGTTGGTCAGGGTGGCGGTGTAAACAATCGAACCACCTTCGGCGACCGAGTCAGTCGCGCTTAGGCTGAGGGTGGTGGTGTCGGCAGAGTCAGTCACCGAGGTGTCCGCCGCCTTGCCGTTAACTTCCAGCTTCTCGTAATTGCCGCCCTTGGCGTCGTCGATCTTGACGCTCAAGGCGCCGCCGCCAGCCAAGGCGTCATTCGGTGCGGTGAAGTTCACGCTGGCACTGCTGGCGCCAACCGGAATGGTAATGCTCTGGCCATTGGACAAGGTCACGACAACCGGCGAACCGGTCACTGGCGCGTTGACCGACGCGGTGTACACCACGGTGCCGCCTTCAGCCACAGTGCTGTTGGCCGTCAGACTGACTGTCGACGTATTGAGGGTGTCGGTCACGTCGGTAACCGCTGGCGTCTTGTCGGCCACCAGGTTCTCGAAGTTGCCGCCGGCAGTCTTGGTGATGCTGGCTTCAACTTTGCCGGCGTCTTTGTAGACGTCATCCTTCGGCGCGGCAAAATTCACCGAACCGGTGGTGGCGCCCTTGGCAATGTGGATCACCGCGCCGTTGTTCAACGTCACGGTCATGGCGGAGCCAGCGGCATTGGTCAGGGTCGCGGTGTAGACAATCGAACCGCCCTCGGCGACCGAGCCGGTGGCGCTCAGGCTCAGGCCGGTGGTGTCTGCCGAATCGGTGACGGTGGTGACCGCCGGCGAATGGTCGGTGACGACTTTTTCGAAGTTGCCGCCGCTCTGGCTGGCAATCGTAGCCTGGACTTTGCCGCCGTCGATGTACGGGGTGTTGGCCGGTGCAGCGAAGTCGACCGAACCGGTGGTGGCGCCGGCGGCGATGGTGATTACCGCGCCGTTGCTCAACTTCACGGTCATGGCCGTGTCTGTCGGGTTGCTCAGGGTCGCGGTGTAGGTGATCTGGCCACCTTCGCTGACGGTATTGCTGGCCGACAGCGACAAGGACGTGGAGTCGAGGGTGTCGGTGACGGTGGTGGTCACTGACGCCTTGCTGATGTCGAGTTTTTCGAAGTTGCCACCGCTGGCATCCGTCATGGTCACGGTGAGCTTGCCGGCATCTTTGTAGACGTCATCGCTTGGCGCTGCGATGGTCACCGAACCGGTGGTTTTGCCGGCGTCGATGGTGATGGTCTCGTCGTTGCTCAGCTTGACGGTCACCGGCGTTTGCGCGGCGTTGGTGAGGGTCGCGGTGTAGGTGATGTGCGAGCCTTCGAGCACCGACTTTTCAGCGCTGAGGGTCAGGTGCGTGGTGTTGACTGTGTCGGCCACGTTGGTCACGGCCGGGGTCGGGCTGGTGACCAGGTTTTCAAAGTTGCCGCCGGCGGCGTCCTTGATGGTGACTTCCAGTTTGCCGGCGTCCTTGTAGACGTCGTCTTTCGGTGCATCGACTTTCACGGTGCCGGTGGTTTTACCGGCATCGATGGTGATGGTTGCGCCGTTGCTCAACGTCACGGTCACCGGGCTGCCGGCTGCATGGGTCAGGGTGGCGGTGTAGGTGATCTGGCCGCCTTCTTTGACGTTGCCGGTGGCGCTCAGCGACAGGGTGGTGGTGTCGACGGTGTCGGTCACGCTGGTGCTGACCGGGGTTTTATCGGCGACCAGGTTTTCGTAGTTGCCGCCGCTGACTTTGGTGATCGAATTGGTCAACGGCGCGTGGCCGCTGAGCACATCGTTCGAGACCACGGCATTGACCGTGCCGCTGCTTTGGCCAACGCCAATGGTGATGGTCTGGCCGTTGGACAAGGTCACCACCACTGGCGAACCGGTGACCGGTGCACCGACCGAGGCGGTGTAAACCACGGTGCCGCCCTCGGCCACGCTGTCAGTGGCGGTCAGGGTGACGGTTGAGGTGTCGACCGTGTCTTTGACGGTGGTGGTCACTGACGCCTTGCTGATGTCGAGTTTTTCGAAGTTGCCACCGCTGGCATTCGTCATGGTCACGGTGAGCTTGCCGGCATCTTTGTAGACGTCATCGCTTGGCGCTGCGATGGTCACCGAACCGGTGGTTTTGCCGGCGTCGATGGTGATGGTTTCGCCGTTGCTCAGCTTGACGGTCACCGGCGTTTGCGCGGCGTTGGTGAGGGTCGCGGTGTAGGTGATGTGCGAGCCTTCGAGCACCGACTTTTCAGCGCTGAGGGTCAGGTGCGTGGCGTTGGTGGTGTCCGCCACATTGGTCACGGCCGGGGTCGGGCTGGTGACCAGGTTTTCAAAGTTGCCGCCGGCGGCGTCCTTGATGGTGACTTCCAGTTTGTCGGCGTCCTTGTAGACGTCGTCCTTCGGCGCATCGACTTTCACGGTGCCGGTGGTTTTACCGGCATCGATGGTGATGATCGCGCCGTTGCTCAACGTCACGGTCACCGGGCTGCCGGCCGCATGGGTCAGGGTGGCGGTGTAGGTGATCTGGCCGCCTTCTTTGACGTTGCCGGTGGCGCTCAGCGACAGGGTGGTGGTGTCGACGGTGTCGGTCACGCTGGTGCTGACCGGGGTTTTATCGGCGATCAGGTTTTCGTAGTTGCCGCCGCTGACTTTGGTGATCGAATTGGTCAACGGCGCGTGGCCGCTGAGCACATCGTTCGAGACCACGGCATTGACCGTGCCGCTGCTTTGGCCAACGCCAATGGTGATGGTCTGGCCGTTGGACAAGGTCACCACCACTGGCGAACCGGTGACCGGTGCGCCGACCGACGCGGTGTAAACCACGGTGCCGCCCTCGGCCACGCTGTCGGTGGCGGTCAGGGTGACGGTCGAGGTGTCGAGGGTGTCGGTGACAGTGGTGACGGCTGCAGCCGGGCTTTTGACCAGGTTTTCAAAGTTGCCACCGGTGGCCGTAGTGATCGTAGCGCTGACCTTGCCGGCGTCGATGTAAGCATCGTCTTTTGGTGCATCGACGGTGACGGAACCGCTGGTAGCGTTGGCAGCGATGGTGATCACTGCGCCGTTGCTCAATGTCACGGTCACTGGCGTGCCGGCAGCGTTGGTCAGGGTGGCGGTGTAGACGATCGAGCCGCCTTCCGCCACGGAATCTGTCGCGGTCAGGCTAACGGTGGTGGTGTCAGCCGTATCGGTAATCGAGGTATTCGCCGGCTTGCCGTCGACTTCCAGCTTCTCGTAGTTACCGCCCTTGGCGTCGTCGATCTTGACGCTCAGCGAACCGCCGCCGGCCAGTGCATCGTTCGGCGCAACAAAGTTCACGCTGGCGCTGCTCGATCCGACCGGAATGGTGATGGTCTGGCCGTTGGACAAGGTCACAACCACCGGTGAGTCGGTCACTGGCGCGGTGACGG
This sequence comes from Pseudomonas sp. BT76 TE3572, assembly GCF_050435365.1. Lineage (NCBI taxonomy): Bacteria > Pseudomonadati > Pseudomonadota > Gammaproteobacteria > Pseudomonadales > Pseudomonadaceae > Pseudomonas > Pseudomonas sp. BT76 TE3572. Next base: position 4,326,596 of record NZ_JBNDKE010000001.1, on the reverse strand, counting down.
ATGCGGTGTAAACCACGGTCCCGCCTTCGATCACAGAGCCGTTAGCCGTCAGACTGACCGTCGAGGTATTGATCGTGTCGGTCACTTCGGTCACTGCCGGAACCGTGCTCGGCACCAGGTTCTCGAAGTTACCACCGGTGGCGGTGCTGATTGTGGCGCTGACTTTGCCGGCGTCGATGTAGGCATCGTCTTTCGGCGCGTCGACGGTGACGGAACCGCTGGTGGCGTTGGCGGCGATGGTGATCACTGCGCCGTTGCTCAGGGTGACAGTGACCGGAGTGCCAGCAGCGTGGGTCAGGGTTGCGGTGTAAACGATCGAACCGCCCTCGGCCACTACGGTGGACGCCGACAGGCTCAGGCCGGTGCCATCCTTGGAGTCAGTGATAGTGGTCAGCGCCGGCTCGGTGCTCGGGGTCAGCTGCTCGAAATTGCCACCGGTGGTCCCGGTGATGGTGGTGCTGACAGTGCTGCCATTGTTGTAGACGTCATTGGCTGCGGTATCGACGGTCACGCTGCCGGTGGTCTTGCCCGCGTCGATGGTGATGACCGAGCCATTGCTCAATGTCACGGTCATCGGCGTGCCGGCCGGGTTGGTCAAAGTGGCGGTGTAAGTAATCTGACCGCCTTCGACGACGGTGCCGGTGGCGGTGAGGCTCAGGCCGGTGTTGTCTTTCGAGTCGGTAATGGTGGTCAGCGCCGGCTCGGTGCTCGGGGTCAGCTGCTCGAAATTGCCACCGGTGGTCCCGGTGATGGTGGTGCTGACAGTGCTGCCATTGTTGTAGACGTCATTGGCTGCGGTATCGACGGTCACGCTGCCGGTGGTCTTGCCCGCTTCGATGGTGATGACCGAGCCATTGCTCAATGTCACGGTCATCGGCGTGCCGGCCGGGTTGGTCAAAGTGGCGGTGTAAGTGATCTGACCGCCTTCGACGACGGAGCCGGTGGCGGTGAGGCTCAGGCCGGTGTTGTCTTTCGAGTCGGTAATGGTGGTCAGCGCCGGCTCGGTGCTCGGGGTCAGCTGCTCGAAATTGCCACCGCTGGCGCCAGTGATAGTGGTGCTAACGGTGCTGCCGTTCTGATAAACATCATTGGCCGGCGTGTCGACGTTCACGGAACCGGTGGTTTTGCCGGCTTCGATGGTGATGGTCGAGCCGTTGGACAGGGTGACAGTGACCGGCGTTTGAGCAGGATTGGTCAGGGTCGCGGTGTAGGTGATCTGGCCGCCTTCGGTGACGGTAGATCCCGCCGTCAGTGTGACGGTGGTGGTGTCCGGCGAGTCGGTAATGGTGGTCACGGCCGGAGCCGGGTTTGGCACCAGGTTCTCAAAGTTACCGCCGGTGGCGCCAGTGATCGTGGTGCTGACGGTGCTGCCGTTCTGATAAACGTCATTGACCGGGGTGTCGACGTTCACGGAACCGGTGGTTTTGCCGGCGTCGATGGTGATGGTCGAGCCGTTGGACAACGTGATGGTGACCGGCGTCTGCGCCGGGTTGGTCAATGTCGCGGTGTAGGTGATCTGGCCGCCTTCGGTAACGTTGGCGCCGGCGGTCAAGGTGACCGTGGTGGTATCGACGGTGTCAGTGACCTGGGTCACGGCCGGGGTTGTCGGCGGGGTGACGATGATGCCGCTGCCGCCCGTAGTGCCGGTGACGGACACGTTGATTTGGGTCGGGTCGCTATAGACAGTGTCGTTCGGCGCAAGCGGGACGTTGACGGTACCGGTCAACTGGCCGGCCTGGATCACGATCACCGAGCCATTGGACAGGGTGATGGTCAGGTCGGTCAGCGGAGCCTGGGTCAACGTCGCGGTGTAAACCAGCACGCCACCGGCTTCGGTGATGGTCGGCGTGGCGCTCAAGGTCAGGGTCGATTCGCGCTGAACATTGGCGCTGGTATCGGCTGTCTGGCCACCGATGGTGTTCTGTGCAGCCAACGCGGCAGTGCCGATGCCCGCGGTCGGGAAACCAATGGTCGGGTCGACCCGGCCAGCGGTTGCATCCAGCATCACGAAGCTGTGGCCGCCACCTGCGGCGCCGCCTGTGCCGGCAGCTGTCGGGCCGGCTGCGGTGGCTTCAAGGTCGGTGGTCGGGTCGGCGCCGGCAACGATGGCTTGCTGCAGCTCTTCAACCGATGGCGCGGCTTGTGCTGTGGCTTGTGCAAGGTCAGTGCTGGAGTCCGGATCGCTGCCGCTCCATTGAGTGTCGCGGCCCAGGTCCAGGGTCCGGCCGTCAGCCAGTTCGAGCGTGACGGCGCCTGCCGCGCCAGTGTCTACCTGATCGCCGACAAACAAGCGGTCGCCTTCAACGAGCACGCGGCGCACGCCCTCTGGGGACACCGCGAAAACCTGACCGACAATGCTTTTGACGATGGCCACAACACTGCTCATTGAAGACTCTCCGGGTGTCGCATTCAGTTGACTTCCATGAACCTGGCGGCGTGTTTGCCAAACAGTCTGGATGTTCTTTCAAGGTATTAGAGGCACAACTTTGACGCGGGTATTCGTCAACAATTTGGCTATATTTTTTCGCTATAAACTTTATGCCAAACTATTGACCTTCCGCCTGTCATCCTAAACACTCGCCTCTGTAATGTCACATTGATATTTCGGTGCCGACCTGCCCCGCAGAGTGTGACGCAGTTCCAAAATCCAATTTTCCGACAAGCGGTCATTTCGGTTGTCATCATCCGATGCAGCGGCACGTTCTGCAGTGATTCAAGACAAGCAATTCCGGGAAACTCCAATAATGCGTTTGCACCTGCTCACGGCTTTACCCTTCGTCCTTGCCGCCGGTTTTGTTCAGGCGCAGACCCTTCCGGAAGCCATGCAACAGGCACTGGATGTCCATCCGGAAATCCAGGCAGGCGTTAACAGTCGATTGGCCGCGGATTATCAGTTAAAGGCAGCAAAAGGTGGATACCTCCCACGGGTCGATCTGCTGGGCGGTTACGGTCGCGAAGGCACTGACAACGTCACTACGCGTGCCGCCGGCAACAACAATCACTGGGAAAACCTGAATCGCAGCGAGTCGAGTGTGCGGTTGTCGCAAATGGTTTTTGACGGTTTTGCGACGTCGAGTGAAGTGGGGCGTCAACAAGCCACCGTTAATTCCCGCGCTTACTCCTTGCTTGGCACGTCCGAACGCACTGCACTCACCGTCGCTCAGGTGTATCTCGACGTGTTGACCCGCCGCGAATTCGTGCGCCTGGCCACCGAGAACCTGAAGAGCCACGAACGGATTTTCGATCAGATCAAACTGCGCACCCAGCGCGGCGTGGGCAGCGGTGCCGACCTCGATCAAGCCGAAGCGCGCATGGCTCAGGCCCGCAACAACCTGATCACCGAGCAGACCAACCTGGCGGACGCCGAGACCAACTTCCTCAGCGCCGTCGGCCAGATGCCCGATCAGTTGGAACGTCCTTCCGATTTCATGGCGTTGTTGCCAGCCAACCTGAATGAAGCCCGGGCGCAGATGCTGGAAAACAGCCCGATCCTGCGTTCTGCCGAATCCGACATTGCCGCTGCCGAGAAACAGTACGACGCCGCCAAGTCGAGCTTCTACCCACGCTTCGATGCTGAATTGGGCCGCACCGCCGACAACGATCTCGATGGCCAGAACGGTCACAGCAATGAATGGCAGGCCATGTTGCGCATGCGCTTCAATCTGTATGCCGGCGGCAGCAACAAGGCTGATCTGGAATCCAAGTCCTACCTGTCCAACCAGGCACTGGATATTCGCAACAACGCCTTGCGCGTGTTGAACGAAGAGCTGGGCCTGGCCTGGAATGCCTTGAACAACGCCAATGCCCAAGTGCCGATCGCCCAGCAATATGTCGATCACAGCACCCGTGTGCGCACCGCGTACCAGAAGCAGTTCAGCCTCGGCGAGCGTACCTTGCTCGACCTGCTCGACAGTGAAAACGAGCTGTTCTCGGCTTCTCGTCGCCTGGCGGAGATCAAGAACATTCAGTTATTTACTCAGTACCGAATCAAGGCGACCATGGGCGAGTTGCTCAAGAGCCAGGGAGTGGTCGCACCGTTGGCATCCGTTGTGCAAAACGACGTGAAGCCCAAGGTTCAACTGCCCGGTTTGAATTGAGCAGAACCTTCATTGTTCAATTGTTAGCCAAGAGTGCCGAGCGTGGAATCAGAAGTCAGTCGAGTTCAACTCATTCATGATCCACGCGCGCTGCACGACGATCCACTACTGGACGGCTTGCTGGCTCTTTGCACCCTGCATCAGAAGCCGGCCAGCGCCGCGATGTTGACCACCGGCCTGCCGTTGCCCAAGCAACGCCTGAGCGTTGAATTGCTGCCCCGCGCGGCCGCTCGCGCCGGCCTGCAAGGGCGGGTGCTGGTGCGCAAACTGGAGCAGATCCCGGCGATTGCCATGCCGGCGCTGTTGCTGCTCAAGGACGGTCGCAGTGCTGTCCTGCTCGGTTGGCTCGGTGAAGACCAGGCACGGCTGCTGACCAGTGAAAGCGACGGTGGCGAAAGTGTCGTCAGCCGCGAACTGCTGGCCGATGACTACATCGGCAAAGTGTTCTTCGCTCAACCCCAGCACAAATTTGACGTTAATCACGGCACGCTGATCCCGCGCGCTCGCTCGTGGTTCCGCGACACCCTCAAGCGTTCGCGCTGGCTGTACGCCGACGCCATTGCCGCCAGTTTCCTGATCAACATCATCGCCATGGCCGCGCCGCTGTTCGTGATGAACGTCTACGACCGCGTCGTGCCGAACCAGGCCGAATCGACCCTGTGGGTATTGGCCATCGGCATCACCGGGGCGTACCTGTTCGACCTGATCCTCAAGAGCCTGCGCAGCCTCTGCCTGGACCTGGCCGGGAAAAAAACCGACCTGATCATCTCGGCCACGTTGTTCGAGCGCATCGTCGGCATGGCCATGAAGTACCGCCCGGCCCGGGTCGGCAGCTTTGCCCAGAACATCCATGAGTTTCAGAGCCTGCGGGACTTCCTCGCCTCGCTGACCCTCACCAGCCTGATCGACCTGCCGTTTACGCTGCTGATCTTCATGGTCATCGCGATTCTTGGCGGGCATCTGGTGTGGATTCCGGTGCTGGCGTTCCCGATCGCCCTGCTGATTGGCTATGCCTTGCAGAAACCGCTGGTGGCGACCATGGAAAGGACCATGGCGCTGGGCGCCGAGCGGCAGTCGAGCCTGATCGAAACCCTTGCCGGTCTCGATGCGGTGAAGGTCAACAACGCCGAAAGCGAACGCCAATATCAGTGGGAGCAGACCATCGGCACCCTCAGCCGCCTCGAGCTGCGGGTGAAAATGCTCTCCGGTCTGGCGATGAACATCACCTTGCTGATCCAGCAACTGGCCGGCGTGATCATGATCGTCTTCGGCGTGTACCAGATCATCGATGGTCACCTGAGCATGGGCGGTTTGATCGCCTGCTACATGCTCAGCGGCCGCGCGCTCAGCCCGCTGGCTTCGCTGTCCGGCCTGCTGACGCGTTACCAGCAAGCGCGGGTGACCATGACCTCGGTCGATCAGATGATGGAGCTGCCGCAAGAGCGCAACTTCGAGGAACGCCCACTGAGCCGCAAGGTGCTGCAAGGCGCCATCGAATGCCGGCAGATGAATTTCACCTACCCGAACCAACAGAACGCGGCGCTGAAGAATATCAACCTGATCATCAAGCCCGGCGAGAAGATCGGCATCATCGGGCGCAGTGGCTCGGGGAAAAGCTCCCTGGCCAAACTGCTCGTAGGTCTCTACCAGCCGGATGACGGCGCCCTGTTGGTGGATGGCGTCGATATCCGTCAGATCGACGTCAGCGAATTGCGCCATAACATCGGCTACGTGGCCCAGGACATCCAGCTGCTGGCCGGCACCCTGCGCGACAACCTGGTGTCGGGCGCGCGCTATGTCGAAGACGAAATGGTGCTGCAAGCGGCCGAGTTGGCCGGCGTCCACGAATTCGCCCGTCTGCACCCACAAGGTTATGAACTGCAAGTCGGCGAGCGTGGGCAGAACCTGTCTGGCGGTCAGCGCCAGAACGTCGCCCTGGCCCGTGCGTTGTTGCTCAATCCGCCGATCCTGCTGCTCGACGAACCGACCAGCGCCATGGACAACACCGGCGAAGAACGCCTCAAGCAACGCCTTGCGGCGGTGATTGAAAACAAGACCGTGGTGCTGGTGACGCACCGGGCTTCGCTGTTGTCGCTGGTGGATCGTCTGATCGTCATCGACCGCGGGCAGATTCTCGCCGACGGCCCGAAAGCCGCGGTGATGGAAGCGTTGAAGAAGGGGCAGATCAGTGTTGCTTAAGTCGGGTTTCAAGAATTCGATCGGCCGTTATTTCAAAGGCTCCGATTCGCTGCATGGCCAGCCACTTCCGGAGGTCAACAAAGCGCTGATCGAAGACGCCCCACGCGTGGTGCGACTGACCATCTGGGCGATCATCGGCTTCTTCGTGTTCCTGATGCTCTGGGCCAACTTCGCCGTGATCGACGAAGTCACCAAGGGCGACGGCAAAGCCATTCCGTCGTCGAAGATCCAGAAAATCCAGAACCTGGAGGGCGGTATCGTCTCTGAGTTGTACGTGACCGAAGGGCAGATCGTCGAAGCCGGTGCGCCGCTGATTCGCCTGGACGACACGCGATTCGCCTCCAACGTCGGCGAAACCGAGGCCGACCGGTTGTCGATGCTGCTGCGAGTGGAACGCTTGAGCGCAGAAGTCGATGACCGTCCGCTGAACTTCCCCGCTGACGTGCTCAAGGCCGTGCCCGGTCAGGCCGCCAGCGAGGAGTCGCTGTACATCAGCCGCCGTCAGCAGCTGCACGATGAAATTGGTGGTTTGGAGGAGCAGTTGATCCAGCGTCAGCAAGAGCTGCGCGAGTTCACTTCCAAGCAGTCGCAGTACCGCAACGGCCTTGCGCTGCAGCGTCAGGAAATCAACATGTCCGAACCGCTGGTGGCCCAGGGCGCGGTATCGCCGGTTGAAGTGCTGCGGCTCAAGCGCGCCGAGGTTGAAACCCGCGGGCAACTGGACGCGACCACCCTGGCCATTCCTCGCGCCCAATCGGCAATCAAGGAAGTGCAGCGCAAAATCGACGAGACCCGCGGCAAGTTCCGCAGCGAAGCACTGACTCAACTCAACGAAGCACGCACTGATCTGAACAAGGCTCAGGCCACCGGCAAGGCGCTGGAAGACCGGGTCAGCCGGACGCTGGTGACATCGCCGGTGCGCGGTATCGTCAACAAACTGCTGGTCAACACCATTGGCGGCGTAATCCAGCCGGGCAGCGACCTGGTGGAAATCGTGCCACTGGACGACACCTTGCTGGTTGAGGCGAAAGTTCGCCCGCAAGACATCGCCTTCCTGCATCCGGGACAGGAAGCGACGGTGAAGTTCACGGCGTATGACTACACCATTTATGGTGGGCTGAAGGCCAAGCTTGAACAGATCGGTGCTGACACCATCACCGATGACGACAAGAAAACCACTTACTACATCATCAAGCTGCGCACCGATCGCAGCCACTTGGGGACGGATGAAAAGCCGTTGTTGATCATCCCGGGGATGGTGGCTTCGGTGGATATCATCACGGGCAAGAAGACTGTTCTGAGCTATCTGCTCAAGCCGATTATTCGCGCCCGCGCCGAAGCTTTGCACGAGCGATAGGACGCTAAACCTGTGGCGAGGGAGCTTGCTCCCGCTGGGGCGCGAAGCGGCCCCCTCTTTATCCCAAAAAAGGGGACTGCTACGCAGTCCAGCGGGAGCAAGCTCCCTCGCCACAGGGGACTCATCGCTTGTTCTGCCATATAGTTATTCGCTAACGGTATTTAAACTTCAGTTCTTATATCTATAAAGTCACTCTCCTGCGTACCTGCCGACCAATCGGCGCGCCGCACGACACGAACCAACACGGGTCCTCCGTGAGTTTCTTGATCGACGCGCGCGCCCTTGAGCGTGCCGTGCGTGGGAGTGATTTATGTCTGCAGCAACGGCTTCCCCAAGCGCCGCGAATATCGCGCCGCAAACCTTCGACATCCGCCCGTTCAGTGGCGCAGTCGGTGCCGAAATCATCGGCCTCGACCTATCCCGCCCGATCAATGATCAGGACTTCGCGCGCATCCACCGCGCGCACCTGGATCATCACGTCGTGGTGTTCCGCGACCAGCGCATTACCCCTGAGCAGCACATCGCCTTCAGCCGCCGTTTCGGCGTGTTGCAGATTCATGTGCTCAAGCAATTCCTGCTGGCCGGGCATCCGGAAATTCTCATCGTTTCCAACATCATCGAAAACGGCCAATCCATCGGCCTCGGTGACGCCGGCAAGTTCTGGCATTCCGACCTTTCTTATAAAGAACTGCCGAGCCTGGGCTCGATGCTGCACGCTCAGGAGCTGCCGTCCGAAGGCGGCGACACGCTGTTCGCCGACATGCACAAGGCCTGGGACAACCTGCCCGAAGCGCTGCGCAAAGCCGTCGAAGGCCGCTCGGCTGCGCACTCTTACACCGCGCGCTATAGCGAGACCAAATTCGAAGGCAACTGGCGCCCGACGTTGACGCCGGAACAACTGGCTCAGGTCGCAGAAGTCGTCCACCCGATCGTCCGTACTCACCCGGAAAACGGCCGTAAGGCGTTGTTCGTCAGCGAGGGTTTCACCACCCGCATCGTTGGTTTGCCGGAAGACGAGAGCAAGCAACTGCTCGACGAGCTCTACGCCCACAGCGTGCTGCCGCAAAACATCTACCGCCATCAATGGCAGGCCCACGACCTGGTGTTCTGGGACAACCGCTCGCTGATTCATCTCGCCGCCGGATGCCCAAGCCACCTGCGCCGCAAGTTGTATCGCACCACCATCCAGGGCGACGCGCCTTTCTGATTTGTCGGAGAAACTCTCATGTCCAAACGTCTTCCATTTGCACCGCTGGCCGCTGCCATCGGCCTGGGTTTCAGCCTGATCGCCGGCAGCCTGGTGGCACCGACCGTGGCTCACGCCGAAGGTGAAATTCGCATCGCCGAGCAGTTCGGCATCGTTTACCTGCTGCTTAACGTCGTGCGCGATCAGAACCTGATCGAGAAGTACGGCAAGCAGGAAGGCATCGACATCAAGGTCGACTGGACCCAGCTCTCCGGTGGTGCAGCGGTCAACGATGCGTTGCTCTCCGGTTCGATTGATATTGCTGGTGCGGGCGTCGGTCCGCTGCTGACCATCTGGGACCGTACTCACGGCAAGCAGAACGTCAAAGCCGTCGCCTCCCTCGGCAACTTCCCGTACTACCTGGTGAGCAACAATCCGAAGGTCAAAACCATCGCTGACTTCACCGAGAAGGACCGCATCGCGGTGCCGGCGGTCGGCGTGTCGGTGCAGTCGCGCATCCTGCAATACGCGGCCGCCAAGCAGTGGGGCGACAAGGAATTCAATCGCCTCGACAAGTACACCATCGCCGTTCCGCACCCCGACGCCACGGCGGCGCTGATTGCCGGCGGCACCGAGTTGACCGGGCACTTTTCCAACCCTCCGTTCCAGGATCAAGAGCTGGCCAACCCTAACGTCCACGTTGTGCTGAATTCCAACGATGTACTTGGCCCGAACTCGCCGACGGTGCTGTTCGCCACCGAGAAATTCCGTGATGAAAACCCGAAAACCTACAAGGCGTTCGTCCAGGCGCTGACTGAGGCCGCCGAGTTTGCCCAGAACGATAAAGGCGCGGCGGCGGACACTTACATCCGTGTCACCAAGGCCAAAATCGACCGTGCCGCGCTGCTGAAAATCATCGATAACCCGCAGTTCGAATTCAGCGTCACGCCGAAAAATACTTACCCGCTGGCCGAATTCCTCTACCGCGTCGGCGCGATCAAAAACAAACCGGACTCGTGGAAGGACTACTTCTTCCAGGACGCCAAACCGCTGCAAGGGAGCTGACCGAGATGAACGCCCCTTTGCAAGGCCACACGGTCAGCAAACCGATCGCGGCAGCCCAGGCGCTGCTGTCGGTCGACAACGTCAGCCTCGAATACCGCACGCCTCAGCGGGTGGTTCGTGCGACCCATCAGGTCAGCTTTGAAATCGATCCGGCAGACCGTTTTGTGCTGCTCGGTCCGTCCGGTTGCGGCAAATCAACGCTGCTCAAGGCGGTTGCGGGGTTCATCCAGCCGTGTGAAGGGGAAATCCGGCTTCAGGGGCAAACCGTTCATGCGCCGGGGCCGGACCGGATCGTGGTGTTCCAGGAGTTCGATCAACTGCCGCCGTGGAAAACCGTCAAACAGAACGTGATGTTTCCGCTGCTTGCCTCGAAAACCCTCAAGCGCAAAGAGGCCGAGGAGCGAGCGCTGCACTACCTGGACAAGGTGGGTCTGGCGGCGTTTGCCGATGCCTACCCGCATACATTGTCTGGCGGCATGAAAGCGCGGGTGGCGATTGCGCGGGCGTTGGCCATGCAGCCGAAAATCCTCTTGATGGACGAGCCATTCGCCGCCCTCGACGCGCTGACCCGCCGCAAGATGCAGGAGGAACTGCTGCTGCTCTGGGAAGAAGTGCGCTTCACACTGCTGTTCGTCACGCACTCCATCGAGGAAGCGCTGGTGGTGGGCAACCGGATTCTGTTGCTGTCGCCGCATCCGGGGCGGGTGCGGGCGGAAGTCCATAGCCATCAATACGACTTGCACAGCCTCGGCGGCGTGGCCTTTCAGGAGTCGGCGCGACGCATTCATCGGTTGTTGTTCGATGAAGGTCAGTCCCCGGAAACCGGGCGTGAGCTGGATTTCTCCGACATCCGCATCGCTTATTGAGCCATTGAGAGGAGTGCCCGATGAGCCTTTTATCATCCCCGCGTGAAGAATTTGAAACGGCGTTGCAGCCGCTGACGAGTGTGCCGCTGGAGCGTGAATTACCGCTCGGTCAGCGCCTCTGGCAACAAGGCTGGTTACGCAAAAGCCTGATCCTGATTTTGCTGGCGGTCCTGTGGGAGGTGGTTGCCCGCGTACAGAACAACGACCTGCTGCTGCCGAGTTTTCTGCAAACCGGGAGCGCGCTGTACGACGGTTTGCTCAGTGGCGAGTTGCTGGGCAAGGTGTGGATTTCGCTGGTGGTGTTGCTCAAGGGTTACCTGATCGGCATCGTGCTGGCGTTTGCCCTGACCACGCTGGCGGTGTCGACGCAATTCGGTCGCGACCTGTTGAGTACCTTGACCTCGATGTTCAACCCGCTGCCGGCGATTGCGCTGTTGCCGCTGGCGTTGCTGTGGTTTGGTCTTGGGCAGAACAGTCTGATTTTCGTGTTGGTGCATTCGGTGCTTTGGGCGCTGGCCTTGAACACCTATGCCGGGTTCCTCGGCGTCTCGGAAACCCTGCGTATGGCCGGGCGCAATTACGGCCTCAAAGGCATGCGCTTCGTGCTGTTCATTCTGATCCCGGCAGCACTGCCATCGATTCTCGCCGGGCTGAAAATCGGCTGGGCCTTCGCCTGGCGCACGCTGATCGCCGCCGAACTGGTATTCGGCGCCACCAGTGGCAAGGGCGGCTTGGGCTGGTACATCTTCCAGAACCGCAATGAGCTGTACACCGACAAGGTGTTTGCGGGGTTGGCGGTGGTGATCCTGATCGGCGCTGCTGGTGGAAAACCTGGTGTTCAGCACATTGGAGCGGGTCACGGTGAAGCGTTGGGGGATGCAGCGCTAAGTTCTGTGGTGGCAGGTCCGGCCCCTTCGCGGGCAAGCCCGCTCCCACAGTGATCTTCAGTGGATGTGGACTATGTGTTCAACACAGAACCCTGTGGGAGCGGGCTTGCCCGCGAAGGGGCCCGCCCAACCAGCACATCAGCCCACGGATGTTTGCTAGCATTGCGTCTGAATCAATCCAGATCAGACACGAGTGCTCAGCATGCAACTCCCGGACATGAACCTGTTGGTCGCCCTCGATGCCTTGCTCGACGAGGGCAGCGTGGTGGGCGCCGCGCGGCGGATGAACCTCAGCCCGGCGGCGATGAGCCGGACGCTGACGCGCATTCGCGAGGCCATCGGCGATCCGATCCTGGTGCGCGCCGGTCGTGGCCTGGTGCCCACGCCCAAGGCGCTGGCGTTGCGCGAGCAGGTGCGTGACGTGGTGGAGCAGGCCGCGTTGTTGTTTCGCTCGGCCGATGCGGTGGAGCTGGGCACGTTGCGCCGTCGGTTCAACATTCGGGCCAATGATTTTTTCGTCGGCGTTTACGGCGGAAAGCTGTTCGACACTATGGATCGTCAGGCGCCGCACTGCGAACTGCGTTTTGTGCCGGAAGGCGATGGCGATGATGAGGCGCTGCGCGAAGGGCGGATTGATCTGAGCATCAGCAATACCCGGCCATTGACCCCGGAAGTGAAGATTCAGAATCTGTTCTCTACTCATTTCGTCGGCCTGGTTCGCGAAGACCATCCGCTGTTCGACGAAGAAATCACTGCCGAGCGTTACGCCGGGTTTTCCCATATCAGCATGTCCCGTCGCGGCATCGCCCGTGGCCCGATCGATACCGCGCTCAACGCCTTGGGACTGGAGCGGCGGGTGGCGGTGATTGCGCCGAGTTTCCATGCGGCGATGTTTGCCTTGCCTGATTCCGATTTGATTCTGCCGGTGCCCAAGGAGGCATTGCTGAGCGTCCAGCGCCTGGGCCTGAAGCTGCGTTCCTTCACACTACCGATTCCGCTGCCGACCATTATGCTGACCCAGTCCTGGCATCCACGCTTCGACAAGGATCCGGCCCATCGTTGGTTGCGCGAAACCCTGAAAACTTGCTGCGACGAGACGTGGTTAGCTGCGCAGCCTTCCTGAAGTGAACGCTTCCACTGTAGGAGTGAGCCTGCTCGCGATAGCGGTGGATCAGTCAACATCTATGTTGAATGTGATGGCCCTATCGCGAGCAGGCTCACTCCTACAGGGGGGGTATTGCTGCGTCAAACGCACTTATAAGCTGCCAATAAGTCAATTTTCGTAAGGTCTCGCGCTTCTTAGAATGCTTCGGTATTCAAACCCCGGAGCTTGCAGTCATGACTTCCCTCACGGTCACGGCACCTCTCGCCGCGGCGAGCCCGGCTGCCGTCACGCCACCGGTATTTGGTCCGCGGATCATCATTGGCCTGGTGGGCGTGTTGTTGGCGGTGCTGGTGTCGGGCCTGAACGAGATGGTGACCAAGGTTGCCCTCGCCGACATCCGCGGCGCATTGGCCATCGGCTACGACGAAGGCACCTGGCTGGTCGCCAGTTACACCGCGACCTCGGTGGCGGCCATGGCTTTCGCCCCGTGGTGCTCAGTGACGTTCTCGCTGCGACGGTTCACCCTCTGCGCCATCAGCGCGTTCACTCTGTTGGGCGTGTTGTGCCCGTTCGCTCCAAACTATGAAAGCCTGCTGGTTATGCGCACCTTGCAAGGCCTGGCCGGCGGCGCGTTGCCGCCGATGCTGATGACTGTCGCGCTGCGCTTTTTGCCGGCCAACGTGAAGCTTTATGGTCTGGCCGGTTACGCCCTGACCGCGACGTTCGGCCCGGGGCTCGGCACGCCACTGGCCGGGCTGTGGACCGAACACGTCGGGTGGCAATGGACCTTCTGGCAAATCATCGCACCGTGCCTGATCGCCATGGTCGCAGTGGCGTATGGCTTGCCCCAGGACCCGTTGCGCCTCGAGCGCTTCAAACAATTCAACTGGCGCGGCTTGCTGCTGGGGTTTCCGGCGATCTGCATGCTGGTAATCGGCATTTTGCAAGGCAATCGGCTGGACTGGTTCGAGTCGAACCTGATCAGCGGATTACTCGGGGGTGGGTCGCTGCTGTTGGTGCTGTTCCTGATCAACGAATGGTCGCAACCGATGCCGTTTTTCAAGATGCAGATGCTCGGCATCCGCAACCTTTCGTTCGCTTTGCTGACCCTGGCCGGGGTGTTGGTGGTGCTGCTGGCGGTGATCATCATTCCGTCCAGCTACCTGGCGCAGGTGCAGGGTTATCGCCCGGTTCAGACCGCGCCAATCATGTTGCTGGCGGCGCTGCCGCAGTTGATCGCGCTGCCGTTGGTGGCGGCGCTGTGCAACCTGCGTTGGGTCGATTGCCGCTGGGTGCTGGGCATCGGTCTGAGCATGCTGACGCTGTCCTGCATCGGAGGATCGCAGCTGACGTCGGTGTGGATTCGCGACGACTTCTATGTGCTGCAACTGCTGCAAATTTTCGGTCAACCGATGGCGGTGCTGCCGCTGTTGATGCTCTCCACCGGCAGCATCAGCCCGATGGAAGGGCCCTTCGCTTCAGCCTGGTTCAACACCGTAAAAGGCCTGGCGGCGGTGGTCGCCACCGGCGTGCTGGAGGCGTTGACCACCTCACGGCTGCATTTTCACTCGGTGATGCTGGTGGACAACCTTGGCAACTCCCCCCTGGTCGACAGCGACAGCCCGGGCCTTGCCCACCGGCTGCATGAGCAGGCCGTGGTGCTGACGGCATCGGATCTTTATCTGTGCATGGCCGGCGTCGCACTGGCGCTGATCCTGCTGATTTTCTGGCTGCCGACGCGGATTTATCCGCCGCGCGCGCCGACTTGAATGCTTCGCTGAAACAGAAGGTTTTTATGACGACTCAATCAAAGCAAAAAGTGGCCGTCGGCGTCGCCGCGGTGGTGGCGCTCGGTGTGCTGGTGTATTTGCTGGCGCCTGGCCTGTTCGGCAAGCGCACGCAACAGAACACCAATGACGCCTTTGTCTCGGCGGACTTCACGCTGGTGGTGCCGCGCGTGGCCGGGTTCATCAAGGAAGTGCTGGTGGAGGACAACCAGCAGGTCAAAGCCGGGCAGTTGCTGGCGTTGATTGATGACCGTGATCTGCGTGCTGCCGCCCAAGCGGCAGACGCTGAAACGCTGGTGGCCAGGGCGCAACTGCAAAATGCCCGTGCGACCCTTGAACGCCAGGCTTCGGTGATCGCTCAAGCCCAGGCCTCCGTGGTGTCGGCCAAGGCTGAAATGGCCTTTGCCGAGCATGAACTGAATCGCTACAACCACCTCGCCGGGGTGGGTGCGGGCACGGTGCAGAACGCTCAACAAGCGCGGACCCGCATCGATCAGGCCACCGCGCGGTTGGCTAACGTGACGGCGGTGCTGGCGGCGGAACGCAAGCAGGTGGAGATCCTCACCGCCCAGCGTGATGCAGCGGAAGGAGGATTGAAACGGGCGCAAGCAGCGCTGGAAATGGCCAGCTACGAGCTCTCCTACACACGCATCGTTGCACCTCAGGACGGTATGGTCGGCGAACGCGCCGTTCGGGTCGGCGCCTATGTCACGCCGGGGAGCAAAATCCTCGCGGTGGTGCCGCTTGCGCAAGCCTATGTGGTCGCCAATTTTCAGGAGACCCAACTGACCGATATGCAGCCGGGGCAGGGCGTGCAAGTGCGTGTCGACAGCCTTGGCGGCCAGGCCCTGAGCGGTCGCGTCGAGAGCATCGCACCGGCCACCGGTGTGACGTTCGCCTCGATCAAACCGGACAACGCCACCGGGAACTTCACCAAGGTGGTGCAGCGGATTCCGGTGAAAATCGTCCTCGATCCGGGTCAGCCATTGGCGGAGCGATTGCGCGTGGGGATGTCGGTTGAGGCGAGTATTGATACGGCCAGTGCCGGAAATAATGCGCGTGAGGTCACTCAGCGATGAACTTCGGCAAGCCCCCTCGCCACAAGAGCCGCTTTCCTTCAGTAGCTATTGTGTTGAGTCTGTTTTCACTGAGCGCCTGCACCGTCGGCCCTGACTTCCAAAAACCTCAGCCGCAACAAGTGGCCGAGTGGTCGAAACCATCCAAGTCCGCCGCCAGCCAAGTCATCGCTGAAACCATGGACGAACGCTGGTGGGAGGTGTTTCACGACCCGAAACTCTCGGCCCTGACTCAGCGCGTCTTGACCGACAACCTCGACCTGAAACTCGCCAGCAGCCGTTTGCAGCAAAGCCGCGCTGTGCGTCAGGTGATCACCGCCGAGCGTTACCCGAATACCGCCGCCACTGGCAGCTACGGGCGTAAACGCAACAGCGGCGAAGGCTTGAACGATCCGTCGGGACACAACGGTGACTCGGCGTACAACCTGTGGGATGCAGGCTTCTCCGCATCCTGGGAGCTGGATTTCTGGGGCCGTGTGCGTCGCGAAACTGAAGCCGCCGACGCCACCCTGGAAGTCGCGGAAAACGACCGACGTGGCGTGCTGCTGTCGGTGCTCGCCGAAACCGCTCAGGACTACATTCAGCTGCGCGGTGTGCAAAGTACGCGCGCCGTCACCGAGGAGAATCTCGACGTCGCCCGCCACAGTCTGAAGCTTTCGCAGCTGCGCCTGTCTGACGGTGTCGCCACCGACCTGGATGTCGCCGAAGCCGCCGCCCAGGTAGCGGCTATCGAGTCGCGTCTGCCCGCGCTGGAGCAGCGCCAGTCGCAACTGATCAACGCCTTGAGCCTGTTGATGGGCGAGCCGCCGCAAGCGCTGTCTGCCGAGTTATCCACAGACGCCCCGGTGCCACAAACTCCGCGTCAGGTCGCAATCGGCCTGCCGTCGCAACTGGCCGAACGCCGCCCGGACATCCGCCAGGCCGAAGCCCGTCTGCATGCCGCAACCGCGAGCATTGGTGTGGCCAAGGGTGATTTCTATCCGCGGATCACCCTGTCGGGCAACATCGGATCGCAAGCCATGCAGCTCAGTGATTTCGGTTCCTGGGGCTCGCGGTCTTTCGGTATCGGCCCGCAATTCAGCTTGCCGCTGTTTGACGGCGGTCGCCTGCGCGGCATGCTGCACTTGCGCGAAGCCCAACAACAGGAAGCCGCTATCGCCTACCAGCAAACCGTGCTGCGCGCCTGGCATGAAATCGACGATCAACTGACCGCCTACAACGCCAGCCAACTGCGTCGCGACAGCCTTGCCGAAGCCGTCCGCCAGAACCAGATCGCCCTGCGCGCCGCGCAACAGCAATACGTGGAAGGGGTGGTGGATTTCGTTAACGTACTGACGGTGCAAGGCGCGCTGTTGGCGACTCAGGAACAGTTCGTGGAGAGCTCGACCGGCGTGTCGTTGGCGATGGTCGGGTTGTATAAGGCGTTGGGTGGAGGGTGGGAGTCGGTGTATCCGGTGGCGGATGTTGTTACCAATAATCCGGTTTGATGGCCGGCTTCTTACGGGTAGGTACTTTGTCTGGAAACTGGTGTGACTGCAGCTCTTCTGCCGAGATGACTCTGCGCATCCAGTGGGAAAGTTCTTTTAGCGAGCCGGGTGGGGTTCGTTTGAACCCTGTTCTGTAAGGAAGAACGACACCCACTGTCATTTGGGGAAAGTCTTCTCGGATAGCTCTCAGCGCGGGAGCCATATCTGTGTCCCCGGAGACTAAAACGAGTTGTTGGATGCCTTCAGCACCGTTGACCTTGGCTTGTCTGGCTGCTGTGCGATACATGCTTATGGCGATATGGACGTCAGTTTCCTTTTCTTCGAGTTTCCAGATAGGGGTTGTATCTTGACGCGAGGCACCGATTCTCTTGTTGATGAAGCGCGGTGCGCGTGCAGGTTCGAGTTGGTGGCGACCATAGTGAATGGCAACATTCTGAGCCTTCAGGGCACGGACGTAAGTATCTTGAGCTTCCTTGGACGCGATGCCACGAGTAGCCAGTTCTGGTTTAACCGACGAGGTGAAGTAGTCGATTGAGGCCACAGAGCTTTGAGGGTTTTCAATGTGGGCGATATAAGCCAACAGCTGCGGCAGGTTTAGCCATTTATAAGGTGTGTCAGCTAGCAACCCGTAGAACACGTTGTAGCCATCAACGAAGAACGCAGTGCGCACAATCCAATCCTCAGAAACGAAAAAACCGGCCGAAGCCGGTTTTTTCACCCCAACTGCCAGAGAACTGAATCTCTGCGTACGGGGTTGAGTAGTGCGTAGATCCTAAATTGAGTGCGTCACGCACGTCAACCATCGACTGATCAGGGCTCCGCTCAACTGGATCTTTTCCAGCTCCGGCGAGCCAGTTTTGTGCAGTTGGCGGGGCGAGGGTCAAGGCGTTAATAGCCTTATCTGTTAATGATTGTTACGACAGAAGGTAAGGCGTGATGCAGGGCAATCAACAGTGCAAAACGTCTATCACTCTCTTCAATTTCGACTGAACGGTTGTTCCCGATTTCGTGTGGGATTAAGTACCCACACCTCATGACGGGAAGAACAATTCAGCACTCTGAAAATTTTGTCCTTTTTGAAACATTACATTTCTATCCAATAACGCCCATCCGCTTGACGCCGACCCACGCTGTCATAGACTCCGCTCATCCGTCAGGGAGTAACGGTTATGCGGCGTGTTCGTGTGTGGGTTATTGGATTGACCTTTGTAACGTGCGTAGTACAGGCGCAAACGCCTGCGCCCGATGATCCATTGCTGGACAGCAGCGGCAGTGCAAATGCCAGCAGTGAGGCCCGTGGTGTGCTGCGAGCCCGGGATCAGGCGGTGCTGGCCAGTGAGTTGTCCGGGCGTATTGTCGAGTTGCCGTTCAGTGAGGGCGAGTCGTTCAAGAAGGGTGACACCCTGGCGCGTTTTGATTGCTCGGCTTATCAGGCCCAGCTCAACGCGGCCCAGGCTGCCAATCGTGGCGCCGGTGAAGAGTTGTCCCACAACAAGCAATTGGCGGCGTTGAATTCGGTCGGGCGTTTTGAAGTGGCGCGGGCCGAGGCCAAGGTCAGCGAGACTCAGGCGCAATCCCAGGTTTATCAGGTCCAGGTCAAGCGCTGCAGCGTGCTGGCGCCGTTCGATGGCCAGGTCGTCGAGCGCAAGGTCAAGCGTTATGAAAGCGTCGCTGCCGGCACGCCGTTACTGGACGTGGTCGACAACCGCACGCTGGAAATCCATTTGCTGGTGCCGTCGCGCTGGATGGCCCGGCTCAAGCCTGGCCAGACCTTCAGCTTTGTTCCCGATGAAACCGGTCAGCCACTGGATGCCACGGTCAAACGCCTCGGCGCACGGATTGATGAAGGCAGTCAGACCTTGCTGCTGGTGGCGACGCTGCCCAACGCCAACGGTTTGCTGGCTGGCATGAGTGGCACGGCACGCTTCGCGGAGTTCAAGTGAACGCCCCGGTCACGGGTGGCGCTGAACAGGTGTTCGCAAGGTTTCTGGATCTCGAATGCCTGACCCGCTCCGCTCGCACGCCTTCGCAATTGGCCTACAGCCTGGTCAATGACAGCCAGGCGCTGTTCGGTTTTCGCCACGCGGCGCTGTTGATTGCCGGCAAGGTGCAGGCCGTGACGGGCGTCAGTGCGGTGGAGCCGAATGCGCCGTTCGTGGCGTTTGTCGAGCAGGCCGTGGCGCAGCTGTTCAAGCTCGAGGTGCTGAAACAGGCGCGGGTGATTCCGGCGAATGTTCTCAGCGAATCGATTCAGGCGGACTGGCAAAGTCTTTCCGCGGCTCAGGTGTTCTGGCTGCCGCTGATCGATCACCAAGGTGAGGTGTTTGGTGGTCTGTGGCTGGCGCGGGACCTGCCGTGGAATCCTTCCGAACAAGTGCTGCTGTCGCAATTGGGTGACACCTACAGCCATGCCTGGCTGGCGCTGCAACCGCGCAAACCGTGGCGACTGCGCTGGACACGAAAACGTCAGGTGGCGCTGGTCGCGGTGGTGTTGCTCGGGCTGCTCATTCCGGTGCGCCAATCGGTGCTGGCTCCGGCCGAAGTCGTTCCGCTGGGCGGCCGAGTCGTTGCGGCGCCGCTGGACGGGGTGATTGCCGAGTTTCTGGTCAAACCCAATCAGACGGTGAAAACCGGCGACCTGTTGTTGCGCTTTGAAAGCACCACGCTCAGGGCCCAGGCCGATGTGGCCGAGCGCGCCTTGGGGGTTGCTGAAGCTGAGCTGAAGGCCAATTCCCAACGCTCGTTCGCCGACGCCGAATCGAGCTCGAAAATCGATCTACTGGCCGCGCGAGTCGAGCAAAAACGTGCTGAGCGGGATTACGCCCGCGAACTGCTCAAGCGCAGCGAAGTGCGCGCCGAGCGCGGAGGCATTGCGGTGTTCGCCGACGCGGAGCGCTGGACCGGTAAACCGGTGCAGACCGGTGAGCGGCTGATGGAAATCGCCGACCCGACCCAGGCTGAGTTGCGCATCGAACTCGCGGTGGGCGATGCGATTGCGCTGGAGCCGGGCGCGCAGGTCGCGCTGTTCCTCGACAGTGATCCGTTGCAACGGCATCTGGCCCGGCTCGAGCGCGCGGCTTATGAAGCACAACCCACGGCCGGCGGGCAGTTGGCTTATCGACTCGACGCCAGTTTCCAGCAAACACCACCGCGTATCGGGCTGCGCGGGACGGCGAAAGTCTTCGGTGACCGTGCGCCGTTGGCGCTGTACCTGTTACGTAAACCCCTGGCCGGTTTGCGCCAGAGCGTGGGCCTTTAGATGAGCCTGCCGAACCTGCGTGCAGACTTGCAGCTGACGCCTGCATCACCGGCGCTCGATGGCTCGCCGCGCTGGACCCTGGCCGATCCGGTGCGCGGTCGCTATTTCAAACTCGGCGTGGCGGCGATGCGCTTGCTGCGCCATTGGTCCTTGGGTGATCCCAAGCAAGTGCTGCGTGCAGCCAACCGCGAGCCAGGTTTGCCGCTGGATGGCGCGGAGCTTGAGCAATTGCTGGGCTTTCTGCGCAGCCACGACCTGATCTCCGCCCTCGATCCGCAACAGCGCGCCAGTTACAGCCTCAAAGCGGCCGCTCAACGCCAGTCGCTGTGGCAGATCTTGCTGCACCAGTACCTGTTTTTCCGCATTCCGCTGTGGCGCCCGGACGCTTTTCTCAATCGCGCCTGGCCATGGCTGGAGCGTTTCGGCCCGCGTGCGCTGCGCTACGGGTTGCCGGCAACCCTGGGGCTCGGCGTGTTTCTGGTGTCCCGGGACTGGCAGCGCTTTATCGCGACCTTCCCGCATTTGTTCAGCCTCGGCGGCGCGCTGGCGTTCGGCGTGGCGCTGTTCTTCGCCAAGCTCTGCCACGAGTTCGGTCACGCCTTCATGGCCAAGCGCGCCGGTTGTCGGGTGCAGAGCATGGGCGTGGCATTCATGGTGTTGCTGCCGATGTTTTACACCGACGTCAGCGACGCCTGGCGGGTCAATGATCGCCGCGCGCGGCTGCTGATCGGCGCCGGTGGCGTGCTGGCGGAATTGCTTTTGGCGAGCATCGCGCTGCTCGCCTGGTCACTGCTGCCCGACGGTCCCGGACGCACGGCGGCGTTCATGCTCGCCAGTGCCACCTGGATGACCACGCTGGTGATCAACCTCAACCCGTTCATGCGTTTTGATGGCTATTTTTTGCTCAGCGACTATTGGGAAGTCGACAACCTTCAAGGGCGAGCGTTTGCCCTTTGTCGCTGGCGCTTGCGTGAGTTTTTATTCGGTTACGGTGCGCCAGCGCCGGAGCCCTGGTCGCCGAAGATGCAACGGCGTTTGTTGATCTGGGGTTACGGCTCGTGGCTGTGGCGTGCGGCGTTGTTTTTCGGGATTGCGCTCGCGGTCTACCACTTGTTCTTCAAGGTGTTGGGGATTTTCCTGATGCTGGTGGAGCTGGTGTGGTTCATCTTCCTGCCGATCATGAGTGAGTGGCGGCAATGGTGGACTCGCCGCGAACAGGCGCATGCGCCTCGGGTGCTGCTCAGTGGCCTGGCCTTGTTTGGGCTATTGCTGATGCTGGTCGTGCCGTGGCGCAGCGCCGTGGAGTTGCCGACGATGCTGGAGGCTGGCCGCGCCAGTGCCTTGCACGCGCCAGTCGCGGCGCGGGTCAAAACGGTGAATGTTCACGATGGTGAAGCGGTTGCCCAGGGCCAGGTTTTGATTGAGCTGGAATCCCCGGACCTCGATTCGCGCCAGGCTATCGTCCGTCGCGAAATCCAGATCCAGCAGTTGCAGATGCGCCGCCAGGCCAGCCGCAGTGAAACCGCCGCCGACGCCGGTATCGTCGAACAGCGCCTGGCCGAAGCGGTCGCCGAATACCGAGGCCTGGTCGCCCAGCGTGAGCGCCTGCTGCTGCGGGCGCCCCATGCCGGCAAGGTGCGCGATCTGTTGCCGCAGTTGGCGGTCGGTCGCTGGTTGTCGACCAAAGATCCGTTGGCTCGGGTGGTCGAAGACGGCGCGCGGTTGCGCGGTTATCTGGCCGAGGTCGAACTCTGGCGTGTCGCCACGGGTGCCAGCGGACGCTTCATCGCCGACGATCCGATGCACCCGGCGATCGCCGTGCAACTGAGCGAAATCGACACCAACGGCGCGGAATTTGTCGATCAGGAAGCGTTGACCTCCGATCACCATGGGCCGATTGCCGTGCGCCGGGATCAGCATCAAAGAGCGGAGCCGGTACAGGCTCAATATGGGGCGCGGTTGAGCGTCCTCGAGGAGGTACCGACGCCGGTGCAACCCTTGCGCGGCATTGTGGTGTTGCAGGGGCGCGGCGAGTCGTTGCTGGGTGTTGCGTGGCGGCGTCTGGCGGCACTGGGTGTCAGGGAAAGCGGTTTCTAGGGAGAGCAAGCGATGGCGAATAGCGATTCAGTGGCGGCGGATGGTTTGGTGGTGCGGCCATCGCGGACCAGCGATGGGCCTTTTTTGCAGCGCCTTTACCAGGCGGCGCGACCGGACCTGCAATGGATCGACGATGAGCGAGAAGTGGTTGAGCAGGTGGTCGCCCAGCAATTTCAGGTGCAGGAGCAAGGTTTGGGTGAGCGTTACCCCAACGCGATGCATTACGTGGTGGAAAAACTCGACACGGCCATCGGCGCGCTGACCACCGATTTTGGGCCTAATGAAATTCGTGTGCTGTACCTCGCGTTCATTCCGCAGGCGCGCGGCCAGGGTTATGGCCGCAAGGTGCTGCAAGGTGTGCAGAAAGCCGCGCAACAGGTTCGTTGCCCGGTAGCGACGGTGGTTTGGGCCAACAATCCCCACGCGCGCCAGCATTACCTGGCGCTGGGGTTTCAGGTCGAAGAGCGCAACCCGGCGGCGGAGCGGTTGGTGTGGTATCCGCATAGCTGAATCCACCACTGCTCCCCCTGTAGGAGCGAGCCTGCTCGCGATAGCGGTGGATCATTCAACATTTTGGGTGAATGACACTCCGCTATCGCGAGCAGGCTCACTCCTACATTGGATTTCGGTGTGTTCAGTTGAAGGCGATGTAGAAATATCCCTTGCCCGGGTCACGTCCCATCACCGGCACCCGGGAGACAAAAATGTTTTGCACCTGACCCAGTTCCGGCAATTCCAGCGTACATAACCCATCGACAAACGCTGTAGGTTCCAGGCTGTTGAATTCGACACTGAACGGCATGCGCTCGTTGTTGGGCATCCGCGAGCGGGGTGTTTCTTCAAGGCTGCCGATATGGATCGGCAATTCACTTCCATCCGGTAGCCGCAGCGTTCCCGTCTTGCCCAGCAACGCCTGAAAGTGTTGGCTTTGCACCTGTTGCAGCATGGCATCCCTCCAGAAATCTTAAATGGCCGGGGGATTGAATCCCCCGGCCGAACCTCAGTTGCGCGAAGGGAATAACCCGTTCAAGGCAATGCTGAAGTTGAGCACCAGGAACGGGTTCATCGTTTCCATGGGCAGGCCGTTACCGGCGGACGAGATTTCTCCCGTGACCGTGGTGGCCACGCCTTTGAGTGGCACGGCTGCAGCGCCTTGCGCGTCTGAGTAGATGCTCGCCGAACCCGGACCGCCGCCCGAGGCACCGATGTACGAGTTGGTTGCGGTCGGGTTGGTGGCCGGGTTGCTCGCCGGGCTGGCCAGTTGCAGGGTGGTGCTGGCCGTGAGCCCGGATAAGGCGTGGGTGTGGTTCGGCAGGTTGGTGATGGTCGCGGTGACGTTCTCGGTCCCGGAGAATTCACCGATGACGCGCGGGGTCAGGTTCAGCCCGTTGCCCTGTGCTATCGGCATTCGGCCTTGCAGGTTGGGTAGCATGAAGTTGGTGGTGCCATTGCCTCCATAGTAGGTTCCCAGCAGCGAGAACAGCGCCTGGTATTGCGAGATCCCCAGTGTCTGGCCGTTACACAGGGCCCAGCCGTTAGGGGCGAAGTTAAAGGCAAAAGACTGAACAGTGCCCATGAATACTTCCATAGTTCCTTATCCCTCAGGTTAGTTGTCTGGCGCGCCACGCAGATTGCCCGTGCGGGCACATCGTTGCGTACAGCCGACTCCATTCATCTCCGTGGCTGGATCACGCCACGCCAGAGCGTAGTTGATCGGCCTGATTGCCGAATGTCGTTGGTCGTAAAGCCAGCATCGACGACGGCACTGTCGCTGTCCTACAGTGATTGCAAGCATCAAGGTTTTTCACCGGCAGTCTTGAGGGGAGGCAATGGAGGCACACAGAGAAACGCCGATTGACGGCACCCAAGGCCCGCACGAGGCACCCGGCGTCTGGGCGATTGTTCAGCGAATGCTGCGATGGGCGCGGGAGCACTGGCTGTTGCCGATCCTGGCCTTGGCCGCGCTGGTGCGTTTCTACGACCTGACGGCGGCGGCTATTTGGGGCGACGAAGGCTCCAGCCTGCTGTTGAGCCAATATTCGTTGAGCGAGATCTGGGTGCATGCCGCCCATGATGTGCATCCACCGCTGTATTTCATGCTGCTGCATGGCTGGATCGAGCTGTTTGGCGATGGCATTTTTTCGATTCGAACCTTAAGCGCGCTACCAGGGATTGCCACCGTGGCGCTGGGTGTCTGGCTGGTGGACTTGCTTGCCACTCGCCGCGCCGCATTGTTGGCCGGCGTCCTGTTGGCGTTGCTGCCTACCGCCGTGCGTTACAGCCAGGAAGTGCGCATGTATTCGTTGCTGGGGCTGTGGCTGATCGGTGCCACGATCGCCCTGGTTTACTGGATCAAACACCCGGGACATAAGCGCTATCTGGTGATTTACGCACTGCTGATGAGCGCGGCGTTCTACACCCATTACTTCACCGCCCTGTGCGTGCTGTGTCACTGGCTGTATCTGGGGCTGATCTGCGTACGGCCTGGTTATCGTTTGCGGCATATCCAGCAGCCCGGCTGGTGGGTGGCGAACATGGCGATCGTGTTGGTGTACATGCCATGGGTGCCCAGCCTGATTGATCTGATGCAGCACATGGATCAGCTAAAAGCCAATGGCGATGTAGGGTGGGAGACACCGGTCACCTTCGCCTCGTTGCCTTCGATGATCTGGTCGTTCCTGATCCAGGACGATGGCGAGAACCTCCCCACATGGGTTTTCATCACGTTGCCCTTGGCGTCGCTGGCCTTGGTGTGGGTGGCACTGGCGCGGGATCGCAGTGTCATTCGTGGCAGTGCATTGGTGGTGATCTACACCGTTTTGCCGGTGTTGCTGGTGTTTTCGGCGTCGTTCATCTCGCCAGTGTTCATCGAGCGTTACCTCACCGCGTATGCCATCGGCTTACCGATGATTGCCGCATTGGCCATCGATCGCCTGTACGCGGTCTTCCGGGTACTGGCCGTGACGGTGCTGGTGTTGTTTGTCGGCGTCGAACTGGTGGGGCTGAACAACAACGCCACGGTCGATACCAACGATCAAATCAGCGTCATGGTCGACTACGTGAACCAGCACTTCGTTGCCGGTGACCGGATCGTCACCAGCGACATGCTCTGGTACCTCAGTTACGTCTACTACAACCGCACCGACGCCAAACCGCTGCTGTACACCCCGCCGTCGGCCAAGGGTGTTTCGAGTCGGCCGAATGCCTATGGTTTCGGCACGCTGGTGACCCAGGATATTTACCTCGACAGCCTCGGCGATTTGCCCAAAGGCAGCGGACGCGTGTGGTTGATCGGCACCGTCGATGTACCGGACGAATTCGCGCCGTTGCCCGCAGGCTGGCAGAACGTTGGCGTAACGCAGGCGGGAGGCGCCAACGCGCGTTTGTTCGTGTTGCATTGAGCTTGTAACCAAAATCGCTTTTTTCAGACGATTTAGTTTCGATTTGATATCAAAACACCATTACCCGTAAGACTGATCATGGTCTACGCTCCGTCGTACATAAAGGATTTGTGACTAGGGTGAAGGGATTGCCACAGTTCCATTTTATTTCCGGTTTGCCGCGCTCAGGCTCGACCCTGCTTTCCGCGATTCTTTTGCAAAACCCGCGCTTTCATGCCGGCATGACCAGCCCCGTTGGCGCCCTGTTTTCCGGTGTTCTGGAGCAGTGCAGCGCCGGCAGCGAGTTCGGTGCGGTGATCGATACCGATCTGCGCCGTCGTTTGCTTCGCGGTCTGTTCGATTCCTTCTACGCCGACAAGGCCGACAAACCGGTGGTGTTCGACACCAATCGGTTATGGAGTTCGCGCCTGCCGGCCATCAGCGACCTGTTCCCCCAAGCCAAGGTCATTGCCTGCGTGCGCAATGTCGCCTGGGTCATGGACAGCATCGAGCGTCTATACCGCGCCAACCCCTTTGAAAACACCAAGCTGTTCGGCGACGCGGTCGAACGCAACACCGTCTACAGCCGTTGTGAAACCCTGGCGCAACGCAATCGTCTGGTGGGTTTTGCCTGGGCAGCGCTCAAGGAAGCCTATTACGGCGAACACGCCGATTCGTTGCTGATTGTCGATTACGACTTGCTGACCCAGGCCCCTGATCGGGTCATGCGGCTGGTCTACGACTTCATCGGCGAACCCTGGTTCGAGCATGACTTTGACAACCTCGCCTACGACGCGCCGGAGTTCGATCAAGCCCTCGGCGTCTCCGGCCTGCACAGGGTCAAACCCAAAGTCGAGCTGCAATCGCGGCGCACGATCCTGCCACCGGATTTGTTCAAGCAATACGCAGAATTGTCCTTTTGGCTCGATGGCTCAGCCAGCGCTGCCAATGTCATTCGTATGAAGGCCGACGCCGCGATCAGTTGATCGCGGCGTTTTCATTGACGCGTCAAACAAGTTCGAGTCCGGGTGAGCAGCATGTGGTGGAGCAACGGCAAGTCGCGAGTTACCGAAGGCGCACGGGCGCTGGCCTCGCCAATGATCATGTCCCTGGAACCGCGCATGCTGTTCGACGGCGCGGTCGCGGCTACGGTGGCGGATGCCGCTCAGCCTGACAGCCATCCCACCGCCGATGCGGCCAAAACGCCGACGGCCGATCAAGCGGTCGCCAGCAAAGACACCCACGGCCAGGCCGATGCGACGCCTGCGACGGCGCCCGTTGCCGTGCCGGGGCAGAGCGTGGTGTTCGTCGATTCCCGGGTCAAGGACGCCGACAGCCTGCTCAAAGGGGTGGCGCCCGGTACTCAAGTGGTTCAGCTGGATGCGAGCAGGGACGGCTTGCAGCAGATTGCCGACTACTTAGATCACCATCAGGGCATCAGTTCGGTGCAGATCATTGCCCACGGCAACGCGGGCGATCTGTGGCTGGGCGATAGTTATCTGTCCGCCGACAACGTCGCGGCTCGCAGCGCCGTGCTGGCGGAAATCGGCAAGGACATGAATGTCGGCGGCGACATCATGATCTACGGCTGCTACACCGCCGAAGGCCAGCGCGGCTTGAGTTTCGTCGATTCTCTGGCGCAACTGACCGGCCGGGATGTGGCCGCTTCGAGCAATCGCACCGGTGTCGGCGGCGATTGGGATCTGGAAATTGCCACCGGCAACATCGAAAGCGCCAACGTCCTCTCGACCACGGCCATGAGCGAGTATCAGTGGGGCCTGGCCACCTGGACCGCCACCAACAACGCCAACACCGGGGTTGGCTCACTACGTGCCGCCATGGCCTCGGCGCAGAACGGCGATATCGTCACCTTCAGCACCGGCATGACGGTGCAGCTGACGTCCGAACTGCTGATCAACAAGAACATCACCGTAGATGGCGACTTGAACAATGACGGCGCGGCTGACGTGATTCTAGATGGTCAGTACAAGACCCGAGTGATTGAAATCGCGGCGGGCAGAACTGTGACCCTTGATGGCCTGGTGATCACCCGAGGCCTGGTGTCGGGCACGGGCGGTAACGGTGGCTACGGTGCCACGGGCGCGATGGCCGGGGGCATTTTCAACGCAGGGATTCTGACCCTGAACAACGTTTCCGTGACCTCCAACGGCGCTTCTGGTGGCGGTGGTGGTGGTGGTGTCACGGGCGCTTTTTACGGCGGTGGCGGCGGCGGTGGCGGCGGTCTGGGCGGCCAGGGTGGCGGGCATGGCGGGTCGGCAGGCCCGGGTACCGGTACGTTGGGCGGCCAGGCGGGCAGCGGCGGTGTCGGCGGTTACGGCGGCGGTTATGACGCGACCCACATGGGCGGTCGCGGCGGTACCTCCACTGGCGGCGCGGGCGGGGTGGGCGTTTCCTATTACAGCAACGGCGGTAGCGGTTCGACGGCCACCAACGGCACGATTTCCATTGGTGGCGGTGGCGGCGGGGCCGGTTGGGACAAGGTGGGTGGCGCCGGCGGCAACGCGGTGGGCGGGATTTACAACGCCAGCAGCGGCACCATCACCGTCATCGGCACGTCGACCATCAGCAATAACATTGGCGCGGGTGGCGGCGGCGGCGGTGGCGGCGGCCAAGGTAGCAATGCCAGCAATGGCGGCATCGGCGGCCGCGGCGTCGGCGCGATCTGGAACAAAGGCACACTGCTGATGACGGCCGCCAACTTCGCGGCCCTGGCCGGTAATGCGGCGGGCAGTGGTGCAGGCGGTACCGCGCAGGGCGGAGGTTCAACCGGCACCTCGCCGACCGCCTTCGCGAGCATCTACAACGACGGCGGTGTACTCAATACGGCGTATTCGCCACCACCGACCGCGACCATTGTGGTCACTGACACCACCCTGATCATCGGTGAAACGTCCTTGGTGACGATCACCTTTTCCGAGGCCGTGACCGGATTCACCAATGCGGATCTCACCATCGCCAACGGCACATTGACGGCGGTGAGCAGCAGCGATGGCGGCATCACCTGGACGGCAACGTTTACGCCGACTGCCAGTATTTCCGATACGACCAACCTCATCACTCTGGACAACACCGGCGTGATCAACGGCCTGGGCACTGCCGGCGTCGGTACCACCAATTCCAATAACTACGTCGTCGACACCGCACGCCCGACCGCCACAATTGTCGTGGCGGACAATGCGTTGAAAATCGGCGAAACCTCGCTGGTGACGATTACCTTCAACGAAGCGGTCAGCGGTTTGACCAACGCCGACCTGACGATTGCCAACGGCACCTTGACGGCGGTGAGCAGCGGCGATGGCGGCATCACCTGGACGGGCACCTTCACCCCGACTGCCAGCATCACTGACACAACTAACCTGATCACCCTGGACAACACCGGGGTCAGCGACCTGGCCGGCAACGCCGGCAGCGGCACCACCGATTCGAACAACTACGCCATCGATACCGTGCGGCCAACGGCGACCATTGTGGTGGCGGACAATGCGCTGAAAATCGGCGAAACCTCGCTGGTGACATTCACCTTCAGCGAAGCGGTCAGCGGGTTCACCAATGCGGACCTGAGCATCGCCAACGGCACCTTGACCGCCGTGAGCAGCAGCGACGGCGGCATCACCTGGACCGCGACCTTCACCCCGAACGCGAGCATCAATGACACGACCAACCTGATCACTCTGAACAACACTGGGATCGCGGACCTGTCGGGCAACACCGGCGCTGGCACCACCGATTCGAACAACTATGTGATCGACACACTACGTCCGACAGCAACCATCGTCGTGGCCGACACTGCGCTGAAAATCGGCGAGACCTCGCTGGTGACCATTACGTTCGCTGAGGCCGTGACCGGTTTCACCAACGCGGACCTGACCATCGCCAACGGCACCTTGACCGCCGTGAGCAGCAGTGACGGCGGCATCACCTGGACCGCGACCTTCACGCCAACCGCCAGCATCACTGACACAACCAACCTGATCACCCTGGATAACACCGGGGTCAGCGATCAGTCCGGCAACGCGGGCAGCGGCACTACCGATTCGAACAACTACGCGATCGACACCGTGCGGCCAACAGCAACCATCGTGGTGGCGGACACTGCGCTGAAAATCGGCGAAACCTCGCTGGTGACCATCACCTTCAGCGAAGCGGTCAGCGGTTTCACCAACGCCGACCTGACGATTGCCAACGGTACCTTGACCGCGGTGAGCAGTAGCGACGGCGGGATCACCTGGACCGCCACGTTCACGCCTTCCGCGAGCATCAACGACACGACCAACCTGATCACCCTGGACAACACCGGGATCGCGGACCTGTCGGGCAACGCCGGTAGCGGCACCACCGATTCCAACAACTATGCCATCGATACCGTCCGGCCGACCGCCACGATTGTGTTGGCCGATAGCGCCCTGACAGCGGGCGAAACCTCGCTGGTGACCATCACGTTCAGCGAAGCGGTCAGCGGTTTCACCAACGCCGACCTGAGCATCGCCAACGGCACGTTGACGGCGGTGAGCAGCAGCGACGGCGGCATCACCTGGACCGCGACTTTCACCCCAACCGTTGGCGTGAATGACTCAAGCAACGTCATCACCCTGAACAATACCGGCGTGGCTGACTTGGCTGGCAACACGGGCAGCGGCACTACCAACTCCGGTAACTACACAATCGACACCGTGCTGCCGACCGCTACTATCGTGGTTGCCGACAACGCGCTGAACATCGGCGAAACATCCCTCGTAACCATCACCTTCTCAGAGGCCGTGACCGGTTTCAGTAACGCCGACCTGACCATCGCCAACGGCACATTGACCGCGGTGAGCAGCAGCGACGGCGGGATTACCTGGACGGCGACGTTCACGCCAACGACGAGCATCACCGACGCGACCAACCTGATCAGCCTCGACAACAGCGGTGTGCAAAACGCCTCGGGCAACGCTGGCAGCGGCACCACCGATTCCAACAACTATGCCATCGACACCGTGCGCCCGACGGCCACGGTCGTGGTGGCGGACACGGCATTGAAAATCGGCGAGACCTCGCTGGTGACCATCACCTTCAGTGAAGCGGTCAGCGGTTTCACCAACGCCGACCTGACGATTGCCAACGGCACGTTGACGGCGGTGAGCAGCAGCGACGGCGGCATCACCTGGACGGCGACTTTTACTCCGAGCGCCAGCATCAACGACACGACCAACCTGATCACCCTGGACAACACCGGGATCGCGGACCTGTCGGGCAACGCCGGTAGCGGCACCACCGATTCCAATAACTACGGCATCGATACCGTCCGACCTACCGCGACCATCGTTCTGGCCGACCCGACCCTGAGTGCCGGCGAAACCTCGCTGGTGACCATCACGTTCAGCGAAGCGGTCAGCGGTTTCACCAACGCCGACCTGAGCATCGCCAACGGCACGTTGACGGCGGTGAGCAGCAGCGACGGCGGCATCACCTGGACCGCGACTTTCAGCCCAACCGTTGGCGTGAATGACTCAAGCAACGTCATCACCCTGAACAATACCGGCGTGGCTGACTTGGCTGGCAACACGGGCAGCGGCACTACCAACTCCGGTAACTACACAATCGACACCGTGCTGCCGACCGCTACTATCGTGGTTGCCGACAACGCGCTGAACATCGGCGAAACATCCCTCGTAACCATCACCTTCTCAGAGGCCGTGACCGGTTTCAGTAACGCCGACCTGACCATCGCCAACGGCACATTGACCGCGGTGAGCAGCAGCGACGGCGGCATTACCTGGACGGCGACGTTCACGCCAACGACGAGCATCACCGACGCGACCAACCTGATCAGCCTCGACAACAGCGGTGTGCAAAACGCCTCGGGCAACGCTGGCAGCGGGACTACTGATTCGAACAACTACGCCATCGATACCGTGCGACCAACCGCGACCATCGTCGTGGCGGATCCAACACTGGCGCTTGGCCAAACCTCGCTGGTGACCATCACTTTCAGCGAAGCGGTGACCGGTTTAACCCTTGCCGACTTTACGGTCGACAACGGCACCCTGAGCGGCTTGAGCACCAGCGATAACATCACCTACACCGCGACCTTCACGCCGGCGGCGAGCATCAACGATGCGACCAATATCATCACGCTGGACAACACCGGCATTGCGGACGCGGCCAGTAACACTGGCTCGGGTACCACCGATTCCAACAACTACGTGATCGACAGCCTGCGTCCGACCGCCACGATTGTGGTCGCCGACAGCATGCTAAGCGCCGGCGAAACTTCACTGGTGACCATCACGTTCAGCGAAGCAGTCAGCGGTTTCGACAACAGTGACTTGAGCATTCCTAACGGCAACTTGAGCGCGGTCAGCAGCAGCGACGGCGGTATCACATGGACCGCGACCTTCACACCGACCGTCGGCGTCAAGGACACCAGCAACCTCATCATTCTGAACAACACCGGCGTGGCCGATATTGCCGGCAACGCGGGCAGCGGCACCACCAACTCGGCCAACTTCACCATCGACACCGTACTGCCGACGGCCACTATCGTTGTTGCCGACACCACGCTGAAAATCGGCGAAACATCCCTGGTGACCATTACGTTCTCTGAAGCGGTGACCGGTTTCAGCAACGCCGACTTGACCATCGCCAACGGCACCTTGACCGCGGTGAGCAGCAGCGACGGCGGGATTACCTGGACGGCGACTTTCACGCCAACGACGAGCATCACCGACGCGACCAACCTGATCACGCTGGACAACAGCGGCGTGCAAAACGCCTCGGGCAACGCCGGCAGCGGGACCACCGATTCGAACAACTACGCCATCGATACCCAGCGTCCAACCGCGACTATCGTAGTGACTGATGCAGCTCTGGGCGTTGGCCAGACCAGCCTGGTGACCATCACCTTCAGCGAGGCGGTGAGCGGTCTCACCAACGCCGACCTGACGATTGCCAACGGTACGTTGACGGCCGTGAGCAGCAGCGACGGCGGCGTCACCTGGACGGCGACCTTTACCCCGAGCGCCGGCATCACCGACACGACCAACCTGATCACTCTGGACAACACCGGAGTCACGGACCTGTCGGGCAACGCCGGCAGCGGCACCACCGATTCCAATAATTACGCTATCGACAGCCAGCGCCCGACGGCCACCATCGTGCTGAGCGATACCACCCTGAAACCGGGCGAAACCTCACTGGTGACCATCACCTTTAGCGAGGCGGTAAGCGGTTTCGACAACAGCGATTTGAGCGTCGCCAACGGTACGTTGAGCAATGTCAGCAGCAGCGACGGCGGTATCACCTGGACCGGGACGTTTACCCCGACCATCGGCGTGACCGACGCCACCAACCTCATCACCCTGAACAACACCGGCGTCTCGGACCTGGCCGGCAACGCGGGCTCGGGCACGACCAACTCCGCCAACTATGTGGTGGAGACCCAGGTGCCGACCGCAACCATCGTGGTGGCCGACAACGCCCTCAAGGCCGGTGAAACCTCAGGGGTGACGATCACCTTCAGCGAAGCGGTGAGCGGTTTCACCAACGCGGACCTGACCATTGCCAACGGCACGCTGAGCAACGTGTCGTCCAGCGACGGCGGCATTACCTGGACCGCCACCTTCACGCCAACCGTCAACGTGACGGACACCGCCAACCTGATCAGCCTCGACAACAGCGGTGTGACCAACGCGTCGGGCAACAGTGGTGTGGGCGTAACCGATTCCAATAACTACGCCATCGACACGGCGCGGCCGACGGCGACCATTGTGGTGGCGGATAACCGCTTGGGCATCGGCGAGACGACCACGGTCACGATCACCTTCACCGAGGCGGTTTCTGGTTTCGACCTGTCGGACCTCAGTGTCGCCAATGGCACTGTGTCCAACCTGCTCAGCAGCGATGGCGGCAAGACCTGGACCGCCACGCTGACCCCGACCGCCAACATCAACGACACCACCAACCTGATCCTGCTCGACACCGGCAACGTGGTCGACGCTGCTGGCAACCTCGGCGCGACAATCGCGATCTCCAACAACTACGCACTCGATGCGACTCGGCCGACCGCCACAATCGTCGTCGCCAACCCGAACCTGAGCATCGGCCAGACCACGCTGGTGACGATCACCTTCAGCGAAGTGGTAAGCGATTTCGATCTGTCGGACCTCAGCGTCACCAACGGCGAGTTGACCAACCTGACCAGCAGCGATGGCGGTAAGACCTGGACGGCGACCTTCACGCCGACCGCGAGCATCACCGACCCGAGCAACTTCATCGCGCTGGACACCAGCAACGTCAGCGACGGTTCGGGCAATACCGGCACGGGTGTGGCGGTGTCCAATAACTACACCATCGACACCGTGCCAGTGCAGACGCCTGCCGTGGTCGTAACGCCCGACCCGCTGGCCCGGGTCCCACCACCGGTGACCGTATCCGATCAGCCCAACGTGCCACTGCAACCGATCATCTTTGCCCCACCCACCGGTGATCTCGGCTCACCGCTGACCTTTACCCCATTGTTCGAAAGCCGCGTGATTGGCAATGGCATCCGGCCGCTGGGCGACATCTTCATCAACCACGGTGCGCTGGCGCCCAGCTTCATCGCCCAGGTATTCAGCAGCAGCGACAACGGTGGCGATGGCTCGGGCAACGGCTTCCTCGGCTTTGGTGGTGGCGATGGCGGGGTGTTTAGCACCAGTACGTTGTCCGGTCTGTTCAATCAGGACTCCGGCAGCGAACGAGGCGAGCTGAATTCTTTCGGCAGTCATTCGATCAAGGGCGGGGATGTTTCCCAAGGGCTGCGCGGCGTGTTCGGCGCGTTGACATTGAACCAGCAATTGCAACAGATCAAAGACACCGAGCAGCGGCAGGTCGACACCCTGGCCGCGGCGTTGAAGCAAGTCGGCATCAGCGAAATGCAGGCCTGAAAAACCCTTAAAACAATGCAGTACCCAGGGGCAGTCAAGGATGAATAGAAGTCACATGTTGTTCGGCGCCAGCCTGCTGGCGCTTGCGATAAGCGGATGTGCCGTCACCAGTGAACCGATCGAACGCAGCGTCAGCGAACAGCGCGCCAGAAGCGATCTGCAAAATATGTACAAGGATCAGGAGCCCCTCAGCGGTCCGCTGACCCTGCATCAAGCCATGGCCCGTGCGGTGAAGTACAACCTCGAAGGCCGGCTCAAGATCATGGAAGAGGCCCTGGCCAAGCGCCAACTCGACCTCGCCAGTTTCGACATGTTGCCGCGCATGGCGCTGGACGCCGGGTACGTCGGCCGTAACAACGTCAACGCCTCCAGCAGCCAGAGCGTACGGACCGGCACCCAGTCGTTGGAGCCATCGACCTCACAGGACCGCGACCGTGACGTCGCTGACCTGACCATGGTCTGGAACGTGCTCGATTTTGGCGTCAGCTACATCAGCGCCAAGCAACAGGGCGACCAGCGACTGATCGTTCAGGAACGTCGGCGCAAGGTGATCAACACCATCGTTCAGGACGTGCGCTCGGCCTATTGGCGAGCCATGGCCGCCGAGCGTTTGCTCAAGCAGATCGACAGCCTCATGGCCCGGGTCGACACCGCGCGCGGCAACAGCCAAAGCATGAGCCAGCAGCGAATCGGCGATCCGATTCAGGCACTGGGTTATCAACGTTCGCTGATCGAAGCCACGCGCCAACTGGAAGAACAGCGTCGTGCGCTGTCGCTGGCGAAAACCGAACTGGCGACCCTGATCAATCTGCCGCTGGGCACCGACCTGACCCTGGCGACCCAGGACGACTATGTCATTCCGGAATTGAACGTTGACCTCGCCAGCCTGGAACAGGAAGCCCTGACCAGTCGTCCCGAGCTGCGCGAACAGGATTACCAAAGCCGCATCAGCGCGGCCGAAACCCGCAAAGCCATGTTGCGGCTGCTGCCGGGGCTGGAGTTCTCGGCCGGCGGGCATTACGACAGCAACTCGTTCCTGGTGGAGCAAGGCTGGGCCGATTACGGTGTGAAAGTGACGTGGAATTTGTTCAACGTGATCTCCGCCCCAGCGGCGATCAACGTCGCCAAGGCCGGCGAAGAAGTCGCCGCCGCGCGCCGTCAGGCCATGTCGATCGCGGTATTGGCGCAGCTTTATGTGGCCAACGCCAACTACCGCGAGGCGTTGCGACAGTTCAAGACCAATCAGCAACTGTCGGACATCGACGGACAGATCGTTGGCCAACTGCGCAACCGTTATCAGGCGGCCAGTCTGGGGGAACTGGACTTGATCCAGGGCGAACTGAACACCTTGCAGGCCGATTTGCGTCGCGACCTGTCGTACGCCGATCTGCGTAACGCTTACGGCCAGATTTTTGCCAGTGCGGGGCTCGATCCACTGCCGGATCAGGTGCAATCCACCGAAGTGCAATCCATTGCCACCGCATTAGCCACCCGCGAAGCGGCGTGGGCGTCGGGCAACATCACCGTGCCGGTGACCCATGCCCCCGTCCAATAATCTGCGGGCGCCAACCGCCAGCATCAGCCGCGCACAACGAGAGGTCCGTAACGGCCATCGCGGCACGGCGATTTTGCTGACCGGGTTGCCGGCGGCGGGCAAATCGACCCTGGCCCAGGCGCTGCACGCCGAGCTGTTCGAGCGCGACGTGCAGAGCATCGTGCTCGATGGCGACGGGCTGCGGGTCGGGCTCAATCGCGATCTGGGTTTTGCCGACAGTGATCGTCTGGAGAACATCCGTCGCGCCAGCGAAGTCGCGGCGCTGCTGGTGGAGAATGGGCAGATCGTCATCCTCGCGATGATCGCGCCGCTGGTGGAGTTGCGTGAGGTGTTTGCCCGGCGACTGGGCGAGGATTACCGCGAGGTCTGGTGCAGCGCCTCCCTTGCCGTCTGCGAGCAGCGCGACCCGAAAGGTCATTACGCCCGAGCACGACGGGGCGATTTGCCAGGATTTACAGGTGTGTCTGCACCGTATGAATCGCCGCCGTCCGCCTCCCTGGTGCTCGATACCGGCGTGCAGTCGGTTGAGGCCTGTCTCGACCACTTGCTGACCTGGCTCGGCGAGTGCGCGGTGTTGCCGAAGCGATGAACCGACCGGCGTTCTCCCGTTTGCCGGTGGCGGTGGATTTACCGCTGCTATTGCAGGCGTTGGCCGCTATTGACGAGGACTTGTGGCGGGGGCATTTCAACAACGCTTATTACGCTGGCGACTGGAGCGGTGTAGCGCTGATTTCAGCAGCGGATGCGTTGACCGAACTGGCACCGGGTCGCGGCGAACCGCTGCTACGCGCGCCGTGGTTGCGGGATGTCCGATGGCAGCAAGGCTTGCGCGATCTGCCGCTGGACATCGTCAGCGCGCGGCTATTGCGGCTCGGTCCTGGCGGGCAGATTCACGAACATCGCGACTATGATCTGGGCGAGCCGGACGCCGATTTACGTCTGCACATTCCACTGCTCAGCCCGCCTCACGTGGACTTTATGCTGGACGGCCAGCGCATGCCGATGGCTGCCGGTGAATGCTGGTTTCTCGACCTGTCACGACCTCATCGCGTGGACAATCGTGATACTCAGGCGCGCATTCATCTGGTGCTCGATTGTCGGCCCGGCGCCTGGCTGGAGCAGGCGATTTCTGACGGGGTGGCGACGACGCCGCGTCCCGATGTCGGTCATGGATTTTTTGCGCCGTTCAAAGCGCTGGTGGAAAGCGATCCACAACTGAGTAAAACCTTGCAGGGTATGCAGGACAGCGAAGTGTTTATCGCCCGCGCGCTGGAACTGGGTGCCGAGCGGGGCTTGCCATTTACCCGCGAAGAACTGCGTGCTGCGATGCGCGACGGCCGGCGTCGATGGAACGAACAATGGAGCGCCTGAATCTCGAGGGGTGGTTGCCGATTCGCGTCTGGCCAGTCGCAGGTCAGTGGCGGGTTGACTGGTGCTGGTTCGGCGACACGCGGCTGCATCAGCCGTTTTTTCGCGATGCGGTGGAGGACGCGTTGAGGCTGCCGTTCAATCAGGCATTTCGCCGGGAAACGCCGTTGTCGGCGCTCACTGACTGGCAGGTGTGCAGTCCTGGACTGACGCCCAGTGCCTTCATTTTTCATGCGTCCCGCTGCGGTTCGACCCTCATCAGCCAGATGCTCGCCCGACTCGACAGCCACATCGTCATCAGTGAACCACCGCCGTTGGATGCTTTGCTGCGCAGTGATTTGCCGTTAGCCGAAAGGCGTGCCGCCATTGAAGGGTTGTTGTCCGCCTATGGCCAGCGTCGGCTTGGCGTCGAGCAGCGACTGGTGATCAAGCTCGATGCCTGGAACATCGCTGAACTGCCGCTGTTGCGCGAGACTTTTCCCGAGACGCCGTGGTTGTTTCTGTACCGCGATCCGTTGGAAATTGCTGTTTCGCATCTGCGTCGTCCGGGCATGCACATGGTGCCGGGGATGATTGATGAACTGCCATTTGATGGCCGCGAGGATTACATCGCGCGACGGTTGGGAAGGTTGCTGGAGTCGGGGTTGGCGCACTGTCGGGAGTTTGGTGGGTTGGCGGTGAATTACAGCGAATTGCCGGGGGCGATGGCGGGGCGGTTGGCTGAGTTTTTTGAGTTGGATGACGTGCAGCGTGAGCAAGTGTTTGCTGCGGTGGGGCAGCATGCCAAACGGCCTTCAGACGAGTTTGTCGGGGACAGCGATAGCAAGCGCCGCGAGGCCACGGCGCTTTTGCACGAACGTGTGGAACGTTGGGCGCGAGGGCCTTATGAGGCATTGGAAAAAGATCGCCGTGATAATCGCTGATTCATTCATTGACTGTACTGACGCCATCGCGAGCAGGCTCGCTCCTACATTTGGAATGCATTCCCCTGTAGGAGTGAGCCTGCTCGCGAAAGCGGTGGTCAAATCACCGCAAATGTACCCGGCTAAACCTTGACCCGAGCCTGCATGACCTCCGACTCCTCCCAATGATCCAGCGCTCGCTCTACGAGCAACTGCACGCCATCGGCCATGCGACTGAGCGCCAAGGCTACCGAGCGCCGTGTCCCGTCCACATCGTCCGCCAGATTGGCAGCGATGGCGCTGATGGACAGCAGGTCTTCGGAGGCGTTGGCCAGAAGGGATTCGGTGTTGACATCGGGGGCGACGGTGAAGAGGTTGCCTTTGCGGTGTTTGGGCGGTTTTTCGATGGTTGGGGGGAAGTAGTGGGCGAAGGCGCGGTCGGCGGCTTCTTTGAGTTTTTCGGTTTCGAGTGATTCTTGGGAATCGGTTCCAGAGTTCTCTGGAGGATTCGGAGTAATTTTGTGCATATATAAAAGATCCTAAACAGTAAGTGGGGGCCGTCACCGTTCGCTTGCACGCGAATAGGGTGGCGGCCGTGCGCAGGTGTGCAAGACCGGGACTGTTTAGGACACCCAGCAGATCCGAGGATCTCCTGCGCGCAGCCGCCATAAAGCAATGAGCCATGGCAATTGCGACCTAAACAGTTTCGTCGGACTTGCACGTCCGTGTCACCGATTATTCAGTGACAAAGCCAGACTAGACCCGGGTTTGGACCGGAACAAGTTCACCAACACCACTACAACTTGAAGGAAATCTCCGATGGGATTACCGGACGTTGGTGTCTGTAGGAAAGGTCAGGGCTTGGAGGACAAATCCGCCATCCCCTTGAGCAACTCGATCGGCAGCGGAAAGACAATCGTCGAACTCTTGTCCCCGGCAATCGAACTCAATGTCTGCATGTACCGCAGCTGCATGGCCCCAGGCTGGCGCCCGAGCATTTCGGCGGCCTGC
Source organism: Pseudomonas sp. BT76 TE3572 (assembly GCF_050435365.1). NCBI lineage: Bacteria > Pseudomonadati > Pseudomonadota > Gammaproteobacteria > Pseudomonadales > Pseudomonadaceae > Pseudomonas > Pseudomonas sp. BT76 TE3572. The sequence goes on along the minus strand of NZ_JBNDKE010000001.1, from coordinate 4,286,985 downwards.
ATGAGTTTTTCCGAGGCCTGCAATTCGCCTTCGGCGTGGATCACCTTGGCCCGGCGTTCCCGTTCGGCTTCGGCCTGTTTGGCGATGGCGCGGATCATCGATTCGTTGAGGTCCACGTGCTTGATCTCGACGTTGGCGACCTTGATGCCCCAGGCGTCGGTCTGGGCGTCGAGCACTTGCTGGATGTCGATGTTCAACCGCTCACGCTCGGCCAGCAGTTCATCGAGTTCATGTTTACCGAGCACGGCCCGCAACGTGGTTTGAGCCAATTGGCTGGTGGCCATGAGAAAGTCTTCGACCTGGATGATCGCTTTCTGCGGATCGAGGACGCGGAAATACAGCACCGCGTTGACCTTGACCGAAACGTTGTCGCGGGTGATCACGTCTTGCGGTGGTACGTCGAGGACCACGGTACGCAAGTCGACGCGAACCATTTGCTGTACTACCGGAATCAGCAGGATCAGGCCAGGGCCTTTGACCTGCCAGAAGCGTCCGAGCTGGAAGACCACCCCGCGCTCGTATTCGCGCAGGATGCGGAAGGTCGACCCCGCCAGTGCAATCACCAGTAACAGCAGCGCGGCAAAACCCAGTTGCAGGCCCATGGTTATTCTCCACCCGGCGCCGCGTCAGCCGCGGCCACTTCCAGCAATAATCCCTTGCGTGCCACCACCCGGACCCGTTGCCCGGGTTGCAGCGGCGTGGCGCTGAGCACTTGCCACTTTTCTCCTTGCAGGTGCACCCAACCGTTGTAGGCATTGCCGGCCAGCGACATCACCGGGGTCACGCTACCTACCAGTCCTGCATCGCCACTGACGTTTTCGCGCGGTCGGGTTTTCAGGGCGTGAATCAGCAGGAAAATCAGCAACAGGGCACTGATCAGTCCAAGGCCGATCATCAACGGAACCGGCACCTCGGTGTTGGTCAGAATCACCGCACCGATCACGAACATCACAATGCCGCCCAGACCGATCACGCCGTAATTGGGCAGGGCCGCTTCGGCGACCAGAAACGCGATGCCGAACGTGATCAGCTAGATCCCGATGGGGTTGGGCACCAGCAAGACGACGGTGTCCGCCGCGAACACCGATCCGCTCAAGGCCAACAGCAGCGCAACTGCACAACAACGAGTGTTCACGTGACCCTCCGGGAGAGTCATTGATGGTTCTTTATACAGTCTAGCTGAGCTCTGAATTGTACGAATTTTGATCAGTTGTTGACGTTATTCCGGCGGGCAGATTTCCCGCGCGATGGCGCCAGCGGGCCTAGACTTTTAGTGAAGAGAAAAGCTTTAACCATCGTCCGCGAAACGTTGTTGCGGACTCCGAGGTGCATCATGCGTATGGCAAGAACTGTGCAGGACAGCCTGAACAAGGCTCAATGCGAATTTGACGTCGTCACCCATCCGCACTCGGCCAGCAGCCTTGAAACGGCGCGGGTCGCGGGTATTCCTGCCGAACGGGTGGCCAAATCGGTGATCCTCGACGACCACCACGGCCATTATCTGATGGCTGTGTTGCCAGCGAGCCGTCACCTGGACCTGAGCAAAGTACGCGGCAGTGGCGAATGGCAGATCACCCGGGAAAGCACCCTGGCGCATCTGTTCCAGGACTGCGAACGCGGCGCCGTGCCGGCGTTGGGCGAATCCTATGGCCTGGACATGGTCATCGACCCACTGCTGACCCGGCAAAAAGACATCTACCTGGAGGCTGGTAACCACAACAACCTGGTGCACATGAGCGTGCCGGAATTCCTGAAAATGGTGCCGCATGCTGAAGTGTGTGAGTTGAGTCAGTAGTTTTTCGGCGTCAGTCATGACGCCTTCGCGGGCAAGCCACGCTCCCACAGGGTTCACGCCGTTCTTGTGGGAGCGAGGTTTGCCCGCGATTGACTGCTTAGCAGTCACCCAATCATTTGCCATGAAAAAGGAGCCCGACATGGAATCCCCAACCCACAGCCTCCCCTCCCTGTTCAAACAACTCGGCCTGCCTGATGACGCCGAAAGCATCGACAAATTTATCGCCACCCATTCACCGCTCAAACCCGAATTGCACCTGGCGGATGCGTTCTTCTGGAGCCAGAGCCAAGCGCAGTTTTTGCGCGACGATATTCTGGATGACGCCGATTGGGCTGAGGTGGTGGATCAGTTGGATGTGTTGTTGAGGAAGGGGCGGGGGGTGTAAAAAATCTGAGCGCAAAACCTTGTCACAGCTTTTCTGAAAGGTATTACCTGAGCTGAAGTAGCTTCATGGCGTTGAGTCCGACCATGAGACCGAGTCATGCAACGTGTTTTGGCAGGAAGAGTCATCAGCATCTCTGAGCTCGCGAAAAACGCAGGAGCTACAGTACGCGAAGCGCAAGCCGGACCTATTGCGGTGCTGGAAAACAATAAGATCAAGGCCTATCTGGTTTCGGCAGATCTTTATGAAGCGATGCTGGTACGTCTAGGCGATTTCAACCTGGCGTCCTGATGGATCGTAAAAAGGCTGTCCGTTCGCCTGAGAATTGTTTCAAAACTTGACCAACTTTCCCCTCAAATGCCATATTGATAGTTAGCAAACTAACAGTGTGTGCATTCCCTCGTGCCGAACAACCTCGACGCTCTCCAGATGAACATCAGCAGCTCCATGGTGGTGGCCGCCAGGCATTGGCGGAAGATCTGCCAGACCACGCTGGTCAACTATGGAATCTCCGAAGCCTGCGCCGTTCCGTTGTTGATGATCGGGCGTTTGGGCGAGGGTGTGCGGCAGGTGACGGTGGCGCAGGCGGCCGGGATGGAGAGCCCGTCGCTGGTGCGTCTGCTGGATCAGTTGTGTCATGCCGGCTACGTCTGCCGTACCGAAGACACCCATGACCGGCGCGCCAAATGCCTGAGCCTGACCGAGACCGGCCGTGAGTTGGTGCAGGCCGTCGAAATCGAGCTGGTGCGCTTGCGCCATGAAGTGCTCGAAGGGATCGATCAGAGTGATCTGGAAGCGGCGTTGCGGGTGCTGAGGGCTTTTGAATCGGCCAATCATTTGCCGGTGATCAACCCTTGAGCGGATTTTTTACCGGCATGCCCCCAGCGCGGGACTGGTTCTACGGTGTGCGAACGTTCGCGGCATCGATGATCGCGTTGTACATCGCCATGCTCATGCAAATGCCCCGGCCTTATTGGGCGATGGCCACGGTTTACATCGTTTCCAGTCCGTTTGTCGGCCCTACCAGTTCCAAGGCGCTGTACCGCGCAGTCGGCACCCTTCTCGGTGCCGCCGCCGCGGTTTTTTTCGTGCCGATGTTTGTCCAGAGCCCCTATGTGCTGGTGGTGGTCATTGCGCTGTGGACCGGGATTCTGCTGTTTCTGTCGCTGCACCTGCGCACGGCCAACAGTTACGCGCTGATGCTGGCCGGTTACACCTTGCCGCTGATCGCTCTGCCGGTGGTGGATAACCCCTTTGCGGTGTGGGACATCGCCGAAGCACGGACCGAAGAAATCTTCCTCGGCATCGCCGTGGCCGCGGTGGTTGGCGCCATGTTCTGGCCTCGGCGGCTGGCGCCGGTGTTCAACGACTCGGTGAATAAATGGTTTGCCGATGCCTCGACTTACAGCCTGCGTTTCCTCAGCCGCAACGTGCAGCCGGACGAAGTCAGCGCGCTGCGTTCGTCGATGGTCGCGACCTTCAATACGCTTGAATTGATGATCGGTCAGTTGCCCCACGAAGGCGCACGGCCGCAAACGGTGCGCAACACCAAGGAACTGCGCGGCCGCATGATTCACCTGCTGCCAGTGATCGACGCCCTCGACGACGCGCTCTATGCCCTTGAGCGGCGCACGCCCGAGCTTGTGGATAAGTTCGCGCCGCTGCTGGCCGCGACCACCGAATGGCTCGACCACAAAGACGCCGACCTCGTGCGCTGGCAAGCGCTGAAAGATCAACTCGAAGCGCTGCAACCGTCCGCCGAGGCGCTGGATGATCGCAAGCAGCTGCTGTTTTCGAACGCCCTGTATCGCCTCGGCGAGTGGATCGATGTGTGGCAGGACTGCCGCAGTCTGCAGTACGCCATCCAGTGCGAAAGCCAGGACAGCTGGCGCGCGGTCTATCGGCACTGGCGGCTCGGTCGGCTGTCGCCGTTTCTCGACCGTGGGCTGATGCTCTATTCGGCGGCGTCCACCGTCACCGCCATCATCGTCGCGTCGGTGCTGTGGATTCTGCTCGGCTGGACCGACGGTGGCGCTGCGGTGATTCTGGCGGCGGTGGCGTGCAGCTTTTTCGCCTCGATGGACGACCCGGCGCCGCAGATCTACCGATTCTTTTTCTGGACGGCGATGTCGGTGTTGTTCGCCAGCCTCTATCTGTTTCTGGTCCTGCCCAACCTGCATGACTTCCCGATGCTGGTGCTGGCGTTTGCCGTGCCGTTCATTTGCATCGGCACCCTGACGGTCAAGCCGCAGTTCTATCTGGGCATGCTACTGACCCTCGTCAACACCTCGTCCTTCATCAGTATTCAGGGCGCCTACGACGCGGATTTCCTCAGCTTCGCCAACTCCAACCTAGCCGGTCCCGTGGGCTTGTTGTTCGCCTTCGTCTGGACCCTGATTGCCCGGCCGTTCGGCGCCGATCTGGCGGCCAAGCGTCTGACCCGTTTCAGCTGGCGCGACATCGTCAGCCTGACCGAACCGGCGACGTTGTCTGAGCACCGGCACTTGGGTGTGCAGATGCTCGATCGCCTGATGCAGCATTTGCCGCGCCTGGCCATGACCGGCCAGGACACCGGCATCGCCCTGCGGGAAGTGCGCGTGGCGCTGAACCTGCTGGATTTGCTCGCCTATACACCGCGAGTCCTCGGCGCACCGCAAGTGTTGCTGCACCAGGTGGTGGCCGAGGTTGGTGAGTATTTCAAGGCCTGCCTCAAGGCTGGCGAGCGGTTGCCGGCACCAAGTCCGTTGCTGATGACCCTGGACCGCACCCGCCGTGCTCTCAACACGGAGTGCGATGAAAGTGCGCGTCTGCATTTGCTGCACGCCTTGAGCGGCCTGCGTCTGTCGTTGCTGCCGGGGGTGGAATTCGTCGGCGCCGGCGAGCTCGAAGAACCGCTTCCCCATGGCATCGATGGAGCGCCTTTATGATCGGTGATCTGGATATCAGTGGGGTGTTCCTGCCCACGCTGCTGGTGCTGATGGGCATTACGTACGTGTTGTTCCTGCTGGTGCACGGGTTGCTGACGCGACTGCACTTTTACCGTCTGGTCTGGCACCGGGCATTGTTTAACGTGGCTCTCTACGCTGTGCTGCTCGGCGCCGTGGACTCACTCAGTCGATACCTGATGACATGAAAAAACCTTTTTTAACCATCGGTCGCGTAGTGCTGACCCTGCTGATCGTGACCTTCGCCGTTGTCGTGGTCTGGCGCATGGTGATGTATTACATGTTCGCGCCCTGGACCCGGGACGGCCACATTCGCGCCGACATTGTGCAGATCGCGCCGGACGTGTCCGGGCTGATCCAGCGAGTTGACGTGCGTGACAACCAATTAGTCAAACGTGGCCAGGTGCTGTTCAGCATTGATCAGGACCGTTTCAAACTGGCCCTGCGTCAGGCCAAGGCGGCGGTCGCCGACCGTCAGGAAACCCTGGCGCAGGCGCAACGCGAAGCCAAGCGTAACCGTGGCCTCGGAAATCTGGTGCCGGGTGAGCAACTGGAAGAGAGCCAGTCCCGGGTGGCCCGCGCCGAAGTGGCGTTGATGGAAGCCCAGGTGGCGGTGGACAGCGCCCAGCTCAACCTCGACCGCTCGACCATCCGCAGCCCGGTGGACGGCTACGTCAACGACCGTGCGCCGCGCAACCAGGAATTCGTCACCGCCGGGCGTCCGGTGTTGTCAGTGGTGGACAGCAATTCGTTCCACATCGACGGTTATTTCGAAGAAACCAAACTGGACGGCATTCATGTCGGCCAGAGCGTCGATATTCGGGTGATCGGCGACCGCGCTCGCCTGTGCGGGCATGTGGAAAGCATCGTCGCCGGCATCGAAGACCGCGACCGCAGCAGCGGCAGCAACCTGCTGCCCAACGTCAACCCGGCGTTCAGTTGGGTGCGGCTGGCGCAGCGGATTCCGGTGCGGATTGCATTCGATGACGTGCCGGCGGACTTCCGCATGATCGCCGGGCGTACCGCCACCGTGTCGATCATTGACGATCAAACCCAGGAGCCCGCGAAATGAGCAGGGCTTCGGGTTTGGCTATCGCCGGTTTAGGTCTGTTGCTGTCGGCCTGCCAGGTGGTCGGGCCGGATTATCACGTGCCGGATGAGGCCGCCGTACACCGTGAAGACTTGCAGGGCGACTTGGCGGTGAACGGCAAAAATGTCGTCTCGGCACCCGTGCCCAGCGATTGGTGGCGCTTGTATCAGGACCCGCGCCTCGATCAATTGGTCGAGCAGGCCATGGCCTCCAACACTGATTTACGCGTGGCGGCGGCGAACCTTTCCCGGGCGCGTGCGCAGGTCGATGAAGCTCAAGCGGCAGGTGGCTGGAGCGGCGGGGTAAAGATGGGCGCCCAGCGTTTGCAGGAATCTGGCGAAGCATTCCTGCTGCCGGAGAAAGTGCCGGTGGCCAACGTCGGCGACATTGGCATTACCACCTCGTATCAGTTCGATTTGTTCGGCACGTTGCAGCGCGGCATCGAGGCGGCCAAGGCCAATGCCGATGCGACCCAAGCCGCGGCCGATACCGCGAGAATCACCTTGGTAGCCGATGTGGTCCGGGCCTACACCCAAGTCTGCGCGGCCAACGAAGAGCAGGAAATCGCCCAGCATTCCCTCGACTTGCAAGCCCAGAGCACCACGCTGATCCAGCGTTTGCGTGACGCCGGGCGTGGCGATGAAACCCAGGTCACCCGCTCGCAAACCCAATTCAAATCCCTGCGCGCCGACATGCCGCGTTATGAGGCGGCGCGTCAGGCCGGGTTGTTCCGGTTGTCGATGCTACTGGCCAAACCGCTGGATCAACTGCCGGCCGGCACTGACCGCTGCGCCGAACTGCCAAAGATTGCGCAATTGTTGCCGGTCGGTGACGGTGCGACGTTGCTCAAGCGCCGTCCCGATGTGCGGCAGGCCGAGCGTCGATTGGCTGCCGCGACCGCCGGCATCGGCATCGCCACGGGCGAGTTGTACCCGGACATCAGCATCGGCGCGACCGTGGGTACCGTCGGCATCCTGGAAAACCTCGGCAAACCGGCGACCAATCGCTGGGGCTTCGGGCCGTTGCTCACCTGGACCGTGCCGTCCAACGGCTCCCGGGCGCGAATCCGCGAGGCCGAAGCAACGACCCAAGGCGCGCTGGCACATTTCGATGGCGTAGTGCTTAACGCCATCCGCGAGACCCAAACCGGCCTGGCACAGTACTCCGCGTTGTTACAACGTCGCGACGCACTGGCCGATGCCGAGCAATCGGCGCAACTGGCGGCAGATCAGACCCACCGCTTCTTCCAGGCCGGCCGCGCATCGTTCCTGGCAGACTTGCAAGCGACCCGCACCTACACCGACGTGCGGGCGCAACTGGCTTCCGCCAGCACGCAGGTTGCCATGAGCCAGATCGATTTGTTCCTGGCCTTGGGTGGCGGCTGGGAAAGCGGACGAACGCAAGGCACGAACTCCGGCAAACCCTGAGGCCGTTGCTATGCTTTGACTTGATGAGGTCGCGCGTCGAACTCATCAATCAAGGCTCGCGTTGGTCATGGGGATTCCAATAATGAAAAACCCTTATGCTCCCGGCTTCTGGTGCGCTATAGCGGCATTGGTGTTGCTGTCGGCCACTTATTTCTACGGCATCATGCTGGCCCACCAGATCGACAAAGCGCTGGTGTTCCTCGACAGCGCCGCGGCACTGATTGCCGTGATGGCAATCGTGGTGGTGGCCTGGGCTTCAGTCCAGGGCGCACGCATCAAAAAAAGACAGCTCGAACAAGGCAAGACCCTTGTGCTCATCTGGGACACCAAAGTCGCGCTGCGCCGTGTCGAAACGGTGTTCGATCGGTATTTCTGGGGCAGTTACTGGCAACCGGGGCGTACGTTCCAGGAAGTCATGGGCGAACTCACCGGCACGCCGCTGGAAAAAAGCCTCGAAACCCTGAAAAAACAATGCCAGGCGCTGGACAAGCAAGTGTCCGACGACGGCTGGCACTGGCTCAATAACGCCCGTGAACTCTCCGATGTCGCCACCGCCATGGCCCGCGAACGTTATCAACTGGACTTCTGCGACCCGCGCTCGGAATCCCCAAGCGGCACGGCGGTGATCAATCGCGACTTCGAAGTGCTGGTCTATACGTGGACCGCACGGCTCAAGAGCTTTGATCATCAGCTTGATGAGATTGAGGTTCAGTATTCCTGAATGGATGTCGCCTGCACTGACGCCTTCGCGAGCCTGCTCGCGAAGGCGATTTCATACCCGCCGAAACTCTCAACCCCTGCATACGGTCCATAGACACTCTTTAACCTTTAATCATTGGGTCGCCTGGTGCGCCTGATGCTAATCTCCATCGCTCTTTTAGCGCAGTCGTGACCGCAACCCGTCATGGGTTCAGGGAAGACGACCACACTTCAAACAACGGACATTGATCGGGTCATTCATGAATAAATCAGCAGGCGTGCTTCTTGGAATCGTCATTGCCATCGGTGCAATCAGCGCCGGCGGTGCCTGGTACACCGGCACCAAACTCGAAGGTGTGCTGAACACCTCGATCGCCGACGCCAACAAAGAGCTGCAAGCCGCGCTGGTCGGTTCCAACGGCACGGCGTCGCTGGAGCTGGTATCGCTGGAGCGCCATGTGTTCAGCAGCACCGCGCACTACCGCCTCAAGGGCGAAGGCGAGATGTTCGGTGAAGCTCCGGTGGAGTTGCTGTTCGTCGATCGCATCGAGCACGGTCCGCTGCCGTTTTCGCGCCTGATGTCGTTGAAGTGGCTGCCGGTCCTGGCCACCAGTCACTACGAACTGGAAAGAACGCCGACCACCGAGAAGTGGTTCGTCGCTGCCAAAGACAAATCCCCACTCACGGGTGTGGTCAACATCGGCTACGACAATGCCACCAACGGTACCCTGCAATTGCTGCCGCTGGACGTGGCGCTGGACGACAAGTCCAACCTGAAATTTTCCGGGCTGAACCTCGATGTCGCCGCCAGCGCTCAAGCGCAGAAGGTCAAGGCCGACGGTTACATGGACAGCCTGACCCTGAGCACGGTGGCTGAAGATCAGACGCCGGTGAAGGTCGAACTGAACGGCCTGACCGTGGCCAGCAACCTGACAAAAAGTACCTACGGCTACTACACCGGCGAGAATACCGTCGAGCTGACCGACAGCAAGACCACCTTCGGCGCCAAGCAGTCGGTCTTGGGTTTCAAGAAATTTGAAATGAAGAACCAGACCGAGGAATCCGGTACCAGCGCTTCGGGGCGTGCCGATTACAAGGTGGGTGAGGTGAGCCTGAACGGCAAGGCTGTCGGGTCTGCGCAGATGGCCATGAGCCTGAAGAACCTCGACATCCCGGCAACAATGTCGCTGATGCAGATTTACCAGACCAAACTGCAACCGTACGAGCGGGCCGCCGCTGAGGCTGTCGCTGCGGGTGAACCGGCGCCAGAGCTGGTCCTGACCCCGGCCGAAGAGGCGCAGGTCAAAACCAGCCTGGAGAAACTGCTGGCCGCCGGTCCGCAGGTCGCCCTGGAGAATCTGTCGTTCAACACCCCCAATGGCGAAAGTCGCGCCAACCTGGTGCTTGACCTGACCAAACCACAATCCATGGACTTGCCGCCGGACCAGTTGACTCAACAACTGATCGCGCTGCTGGACGTCAACGTGAAAGTGTCCAAGCCAATGCTCGTTGACCTGCTGAGCGTGCAGTCGCAAATCGAGGGTCAGACCGACGCCAAGCTCATCGCCGATCAGGCCACCGCCACCGCCGACATGTTTGGCAGCATGGCAGTCGGTACGCAGTTGGCAAAACTGGATGACAACAACATCGTCGCCAAACTGCACTACGCCAACAATCAGGTGGAATTCAACGGCCAGAAGATGACCGTCGAAGAGTTTGTCGGGTTTGTCATGAGCAAATTCGGCGGTAACGTCGCCGTCGAGTAAAGCCGAGGCTTACAGACCGACGCCCGGCCTCTGCGCAACGCAGACGCCGGGCGTTTTGCTGTCTGGCTTGTGGCCAGGGAGCTTGCTCCCGCTGGAAGCCGAAGGACTCCCACATCTCGTTAATTCAGGTCCCGAATCAGCCGCCACGCCTCGTCCACCGACAACGGCCGTTTCATCCGTTCGGCGAGCAGCGCTATCGCACGTTCTTCATCGCAAGCCACTGCAGCGACCACCAACCCGTCCTTGCCGAACAGGCCGATAAAGGGAGGGTGGTCAGGATCGCCTTTGAACTCGACCTCATCCCAGGTCGCGGCGTGGCCGAGGTAGTCGTAGTTTTTACCGAAGTGCCAGGTCCAGAAATAGGGCACGTCGAGGTAATGCTCGTCGCCGCCGAGCATGTTCATCGCCGCGATCCGTGCCTGTTGCTGTGCCAGGCGCCAATGTTCGATTCGTTGGGGCTGGCCGTTGAGCGGGAAGGTCGCGATATCGCCGGCGGCCCAAAGCCCATCGGTCACGCGCATCCCGCCGTCGACCTTCAGCGACTGGTCTTTTTCCAGGGGAAGGCCGGTAAATGCGGTTGCCGGGCTGACGCCTATGCCGACCAACACCAGATCCGCGGGTAAACGTTGACCGTTGTCCAGGCGCACCGCTTCGACGTTGGCTGTTCCTTCGATGTGCGTTGCGTTGCCATCCGTATGAAACACCACACCGTTGGCCTCGTGCAGGGCACGAATCGCCTTACCGACGGCGTCGCCAAACTGTTTAGCAAAAGGCACTGCGTGGCGGGCCAGAACGGTGACGTCCAGGCCGTATTGACGCAGGGAGGACGCGGATTCCATCGCAATAAAGCTGTCGCCGATGATCACCGCCCGTTGGCCCGGTTTTGCCGAGTCCAGAATCCGCTGTGCCTGATCCTTTGACCGCAGCACGAACACCTGCGGCAGGTCGGCGCCAGGCAGCGTAAGCGGATTGGGTGTGCCACCGGTGGCGAGCAGGGCAGCGTCGTAGCTCAGCGATTGACCATCAGACAGGCGCAACGTTTTGTTCGCGGCGTCCAGGCTCGTCACTTCAGCGTTTATTCGCTCAATGCGCTGTTCGCGGTAAAAGTTTTCATCACGCAGTGGCGGGACTTCTTCCGGCGGCATCTCCCCGGCAATCACGAATTTGCTCAGTACCGTGCGGTCGTAACCGGCGTCGGTTTCACGGTCGACCAACATTATTCGGCCACCGAAGCCCTTTTCGCGTAACGCCGCCGCGCACGCCGTGCCTGCGGCACCGGCACCGATGATTACAAACGTTCGCGCGTCATCCGCCGGCGGGGTGTGAGCGTCGGACATCGGCTGATCGTCGACCCAGACCTCGTCGTCGCGCACTTCCAGCGGATAGCGCTTGAGGCTGTCCAGGGCCGGTGGTTCGCACAGCGCACCGTCTTCGATCCGATAAACAGCCTTGTGCCACGGGCAGATCAAACGTCCGTCGCTCAGTGCGCCTTCGGCCAGCGGCGCTCCGGCATGGGGGCATTCGCCCTGAAAGGCGCGTAGTTGATCGCCCACCCGCAACAGGACAATTTTCGTGTCTGCGATCTGGACCTCAAGGCCCCGGTTTTCGGACACATCGGCGAAACGGGCGACGCGATGCAGTGCCATGATCACTCTCCAGGCAAGCGTTTCACTTAAGAGTTTGGCGCTTATCTTGAGGTTCAGCCAATTCCCGCTGCCACCGAATGAACGGTCCGGCTATAGTTTGCACGCCGACGACGGCCCCACCCGCACAAGGTGCTCCGGTATGACCCGATTGACCTCTCTGAACCCTTGGCTGGCGGCCGTTGCAGTCGCCCTTTGCGTGCAATTTCCGGCGCAGGCCCAGGAGCGTTTTACCCTGAACATCCCTGGTGTCACCGATGATCGACTGTTCACCTCGGCTGCCGCCAGCGATGCGCCAAATTGTGGTGGGCACAACCAGTCACCGGCCTTGAATTGGAACGCCGGCCCACCGGGAACTCTCAGTTACGCCATCGTCATGCACGATCCTGACGGCCAAAAAGGCCAAGGCGTCGATCACTGGGTGCATTACGGCATCAAAGCCACGACGCATCAGATTGCCGCTGGCGTCGGCGCAAAATCCGCCCTTGAAGGCGTCAGTGGCACCAACAGCAAAGGCACCGCCGGTTATATGGGCCCTTGCCCGCCGGTCGGCGACAGTGCGCACCACTACATCATCCAGCTCTATGCCTTGGACCTGGCGCCGGAGGCTTTGCCCGCCGGCCTGACGCGCGTGCAGCTACTGGAAAAAATCAAAGGCCATGTGCTGAAAAACAGCAGTGTGGTGCGGCGTTATCACCGCTGAAATTTTTTCGGCCGGTTTAACCCGAACCTGAAAAGGGGCTCGTCTCAGAGGATGAATGGATCAACTTCCTCCTGAGGTCAGCCCCCATGTTCCTCCCTCTGCATTTCCTCCGCCCGGCCGCCCAGGGTTTCGCCGCCGGGTTGCTGCTGGCCATTGCCGGTTGTGGCGTTTCATCCACGCCTGATTCCGCCTCGGCTCCGCCACCGGCTCAAGGTGCGCTGCCGGCTGAAGTCATGGTGCGCAGCGAGGCGGTCATGGCAGACACCTCGATGGCCAAGCGCAGCGTGCGTCCGGCACCGATGGCGAGCAATGCGCCGATGCTGGCGGGCGAGGCATCTCCACAGGGATATCGGGATGAGCAACGGGAGCAGTATCAAGCGCTGGCGGATAACCCGATTCACAGCGTGGCCGAAGCGCCCGTCTCGACCTTCAGTGCCGACGTCGACACTGGTGCTTACGCCAACGTCCGCCGCTTGCTCAATCAGGGGCGCCTGCCACCCGAAGGTGCGGTGCGACTGGAGGAGATGGTCAATTACTTCCCCTACGATTACGCATTGCCCACCGATGGCTCGCCCTTCGGCGTGACCACAGAGCTGGCGCCGTCGCCGTGGAACCCGCATACCCGATTGCTGCGCATCGGCATCAAGGCCTCGGACCGCGCGGTCGCGGAACTGGCCCCGGCGAACCTGGTGTTTCTGGTGGACGTGTCCGGCTCGATGGACCGGCGCGAAGGTTTGCCGCTGGTCAAAAGCACCCTGAAATTGCTGGTCGATCAATTGCGCGAACAGGACCGGGTTTCATTGGTCGTCTATGCCGGCGATTCGAGAGTGGTGCTGGAGCCGACGTCCGGACGCGACAAGGCGAAAATTCGTACCGCCATCGATCAGTTAAACGCCGGCGGCTCCACCGCTGGGGCGTCAGGCATCGAACTGGCCTATCAAATGGCGCAGCAGGCGTTTATTCCCAAGGGCATCAACCGCATCCTGCTGGCCACCGACGGTGACTTCAACGTCGGCATCAGCGACTTCGACAGCCTCAAGCAAATGGCTGTGGATAAACGCAAGACCGGCGTTTCCCTGACCACATTGGGTTTTGGTGTGGATAACTACAATGAACACCTGATGGAACAGTTGGCCGATGCGGGCGACGGCAACTATGCCTACATCGACAACCTGCGCGAGGCGCGCAAGGTGCTGGTGGATCAGCTCGGTTCGACCCTTGCGGTCGTGGCGAAGAACGTGAAGCTGCAAGTGGAGTTCAACCCGGCGCAGGTCAGCGAATATCGGCTGTTGGGGTATGAAAATCGTGCGTTGAAGCGTGAGGATTTCAGTAATGACAAGGTCGATGCCGGTGAAATCGGCGCAGGGCATACGGTGACGGCGTTGTACGAAATTGTGCCCAAGGGTGAAAAGGGCTGGTTGGAGCCGTTGCGGTATGGAAAGTCGGAGTCGGTGGCATCCGGTACAAGCGGGGAATTGGCGGTGCTGCGTGTGCGTTATCAGCTGCCGGAAGGTGGGAATAGTCGCTTGATCGAACGACCCATTGCGGGTGCTTTGGAAGTCAAAGCCAGCGACGACCTGCGATTTGCGGCGGCCGTGGCGGCATTTTCCCAGCAGCTCAAGGACGGGCGCTATACCGGCGATTTCAGCCTGAAGGACACCGAGGCTTTGGCTCGCGGAGCGCGGGGCGAGGATCGATTTGGTCTGCGTGCAGAGTTCGTGCAATTGGTGGAGTTGGCGCAAAGTCTGCGAACCACGACTGCATCGAACAGTGAGCCGCTTAAAGGAGGCTACAACTGACATGTCTGCACCTGAACCGAGCGACGAATCGCTGCTGGCCCGTTATCGCACAGGCGACGGGCCGGCGTTCGAGATTCTGTACGCCCGTCATCGCCAAGGGCTCTACCGATTCCTGCTCGGCCTGAGCGGCAAGTCCGAACTGGCCGAAGAGGTTTACCAGGACACCTGGTTGAGCCTGATCCGCAGCACCAGTCAGCCACAAGGCCGGGCGAATTTTCGTACCTGGCTCTACCAGATTGCCCGCAATCGCCTGATCGATCACTGGCGCAAACACGGAATCCACAACCCCTTGCACGACAGCTATGACGAACAGATCCACGCGCTGAGCGATGACACCGCCGATCCCGAACAACTGCTGAGCCTTAGCCGCGACAACCAGCGCCTCGAAGCAGCCCTGCAAAACCTGCCTGCTGACCAGCGCGAAGTGTTCCTGCTGCGCGCCCATGGCGATCTCGACCTGCCGCAGATCGCCACCCTCACCGAAACACCGCTGGAAACCGTCAAAAGCCGCTTGCGCTACGCCCAGCAAAAACTGCGTCGGCTGCTGGCCGAGGAGGTACTGACATGACTGACGCCCGTCCTACGCCAGAAGACGAAGTGTTGAAGCACTATCGTGAACACGCGACCAGCGAACCGCCGGCCCATCTCGACGCGTACCTCCTGGCGGCCGCACACCGTGAAGTCCCTGTGCAGAAGCCGGGTCTGTGGAAACGCTGGGTCCAGGCCTGCCAGAAACCCCGTTGGCAAGTCGCATTTGCCAGCCTCGTCGGTGTCGCCCTGATGCTTGCACTGGTGCAACGCACGGAGGAGCAACCGCCGAGTTACGACTTCACCCCTGCACCTAAGGCGTCTGCTCCGGTCGCCAAAAAAGAAGCACCGTCATCGGTTGCGCGTTCTCTGGCTGCCCCGGCCGGCGCCATGTCCGCGCCAGAGCTTGCGGCCCCAATGGCCGATCTTGCCGCCCCAGCACAGAGCGAATCGATCAGCGTTGAAATGGCTGACGAAGCGAAAGTCAGCAAACGCCCGGCGATAGCGCCGGCAAAGTTTATCGACGATCAATTAAGGGAAGTGATCCGCCTGCAAAAGGCTGGTCAGGCTCAAGCGGCCGCTGACCTGATGGCGACATTGCACAAACGCTTTCCCAAGGAAAATCTCACGGCCAGACTCAAGGATTTGCAGAAAAACTGAGAGGCAGAGCGGTCAGTCATTTGGCATCGACACCCGAAAGCGCGCACTATCGACCCATAGCCGATGCGTTGGAGGTAGCCATGGCGAAAAAAATCGACCGCATCGCCCAAATGCTCAACTGCCCGCAGAAGGGCGAGGAATTACGGCGAGCTGTTACTGAGAGTCGTAAGGAGTTTCTGCTGGCGAAGCAGGCAGAAGAAGCGTTTGAGGAAGATGTCCTTGATGATGAAGAGGTTGAGGACGAAGAGGATGATGAATACGACGAGTTCGATTGGACGACTGAATGAATAACCGCATTAAGCCCGTTTCCGACGATGACACGGGCTCACAGTTTGATCGGTTACAAGCTTCCGCAATTATTGAAGCCATTGCAGCTAGCCGTATCGATCCACGTCCTAATATTGCTGCCGAAACAGTGTTTGCAGAGATTGATGCGCTCATTGATGCAGAGCAAAGCGGCTCGTAGGAAGCGCTACTCTTTCAGATTGCAGATCCCGACGATTGTCTAGTCCTGAAATAGGTTTACACCTGTTTCACCCTAACGCTCGATGCATCGCATCGGGCGTTTGTATTTTAAGGACGAAGCCACTTTCCAGCTGGGAGCATCAATTGGTCGCCATGCGCTTGGGGTGTGGACAGGGCCGATGAGTCAGGATTCACGGTTGCTTTCTTTTGCGCGGTATCATAATTTCATACCATGAATAACAAACAGCTCAGCACCCTGAAAGCAGTATTCTCAAGGCCGACCCCAGCCGCGCTGGAGTGGGCCCGTATCGAATCTTTATTCGGTGCCGCTGGCGCCAAGACCATTGAAGGCAATGGGTCCCGGGTGCGCTTTGAGCTGAACGGTGTGGTTGCCACCTTTCACCGACCACACCCGGACAAAGAAGCAAAGCCCTACCAGGTTCGTGATGCTCGGGCTTTCCTTGAACAAGCAGGAGTCACCCCATGAGCGTAATGAATTACAAAGGCTATGCCGCCCGAATTGAATACAGCGAGGAAGATGGCCTGTTTGTCGGCCATATTGCTGGTATCAGAGATATTGTTGGATTTCATGGCGAGTCAGTACGGGAGCTTCGAGATGCATTTGAAGAGGCCGTCACTGATTATCTGGAGACTTGCGCCAAGCTCGGGCGCACGCCGCAGAAGCCCTATTCTGGCCACCTCAGTCTGCGTTTAGCGCCGGCACTCCACGCAACTGTCGCCGTAAAAGCACAGCTAGCCCACAAGAGTATCAATCAGTGGGTAGCTGAGGTTCTTGATCGTGAGGTGCATGCCTGACCACTGCCATTGCACCTTCCTGAAAAGAAGCCAGAAGGTGTAAACCTTACTCAGGACGAAGCAACACCCACAAAAAAGCCCCAGACCCTAAGATCTGAGGCTTTCTCGTTTCTACGTTTGGTGCACCAGGCGGGATTCGAACCCACGACCACTGCCTTCGGAGGGCAGTACTCTATCCAGCTGAGCTACTGGTGCAATGCGGGCGCCATGATACTCATATGCACTGCGGGCGTCCATGCTGCTGAATCGCCTGCGTTTTTCCAAAGCGTAACCTGCGATTGCTACGTTGATCAGAAAAATTAGGCAAATGCGGCGTTTTCGTTCTTTTTTTCGAACAGGCTATTGTCCTTTACCCCCTTTGATCCTAGGATTCGTTTGAGATTTCAAACGCTCTTGTCTGGGTGCTGAACCGCACGAGTTTCAATCAGTGCGCTATTTATGTGCTTCAGCCCGGTGAATGATTTCCCTGACGGCAGCCTATAAGGCGCCTTTCTACAATCATAATTCGCTCCGCGCTTGCCGCGGTGCTGTTAAGGAAAGCCGACATGCAGCTTAAAGACACCCAGTTGTTCCGCCAACAAGCCTTCATCGATGGCGCTTGGGTTGATGCGGACAATGGTCAGACGATCAATGTCACCAACCCGGCAACGGGCGACATTCTGGGCACCGTGCCGAAAATGGGCGCTGCCGAAACCCGCCGTGCAATCGAAGCCGCTGACAAAGCGCTGCCGGCCTGGCGTGCACTGACCGCCAAGGACCGCGCAAACAAGCTGCGTCGCTGGTTCGAACTGATCATCGAGAACCAGGACGACCTGGCTCGCCTGATGACCCTCGAACAAGGCAAGCCATTGGCTGAAGCCAAGGGCGAAATCGTTTACGCCGCTTCCTTTATCGAGTGGTTCGCTGAAGAAGCCAAGCGCGTCTACGGTGACGTGATTCCGGGTCACCAGCCAGACAAGCGCCTGATCGTGATCAAGCAGCCAATCGGCGTGACCGCTGCAATCACTCCGTGGAACTTCCCGGCCGCGATGATCACCCGTAAAGCCGGCCCGGCCCTGGCCGCCGGTTGCACCATGGTGCTCAAGCCTGCTTCGCAAACTCCGTTTTCCGCATTTGCTTTGGCTGAACTGGCCCAGCGTGCCGGCATTCCTGCCGGTGTGTTCAGCGTTGTTTCCGGCAGCGCCGGCGACATCGGCAGCGAGCTGACCAGCAACCCGATCGTACGCAAACTGTCCTTCACCGGCTCGACCGAAATCGGTCGTCAGCTGATGGCTGAATGCGCCAAGGACATCAAGAAAGTGTCCCTGGAACTGGGCGGCAACGCGCCGTTCATCGTGTTCGACGACGCGGACCTGGATAAGGCCGTCGAAGGCGCGATCATTTCCAAGTACCGCAACAACGGCCAGACCTGCGTCTGCGCCAACCGTCTGTACATTCAGGATTCGGTCTACGACGCGTTCGCCGAGAAGCTGAAAGTGGCGGTGGCCAAACTCAAGATCGGTAACGGTCTGGAAGAAGGCACCACCACTGGCCCGCTGATCGACGGAAAAGCCGTGGCCAAGGTTCAAGAACACATTGCTGACGCGATCAGCAAAGGCGCAACCGTTCTGGCGGGTGGCAAGGTCATGGAAGGCAACTTCTTCGAGCCGACCATCCTGACCAACGTGCCGAAGAACGCTGCCGTGGCCAAGGAAGAAACCTTCGGTCCATTGGCTCCGCTGTTCCGCTTCAAAGACGAAGCCGAAGTGATCGCGATGTCCAACGACACCGAGTTCGGTCTGGCTTCGTACTTCTATGCTCGCGACCTGGGTCGTGTGTTCCGTGTGGCTGAAGCCCTGGAATACGGCATGGTCGGCGTCAACACCGGGTTGATCTCCAACGAAGTCGCGCCGTTCGGCGGCATCAAGGCGTCGGGCCTGGGCCGTGAAGGCTCCAAGTACGGCATCGAAGATTACCTGGAAATCAAATACCTCTGCCTGGGCATCTAAGCTCCAAGGGATAAGCCCGGCAAGGCATTGCTTCAAACGCAAAGGGCACGAGAGCGCTGTCCCTTTGCGTGCTTCAAACGGAATTTTCTCTGTGGCCGGGAAAGCTGTGGCAGTCGATCATCGCATGCTGCCGTAGTTGCCTCCCCGCCGCATTTTCCTTGAACCACGCCGCCCGATGAGCGGTGAATGAGGACTTTATGAGCAAGACTAACGCATCCCTGATGAAACGCCGCGAAGCCGCTGTACCACGCGGTGTTGGCCAGATTCACCCGATCTTCGCCGAGTCCGCGAAGAACGCCACCGTGACCGACGTTGAAGGTCGCGAGTTCATCGACTTCGCCGGCGGTATCGCCGTACTGAACACCGGCCACGTGCACCCGAAAATCATCGCCGCCGTGACCGAGCAGTTGAACAAGCTGACCCACACGTGCTTCCAGGTACTGGCTTACGAACCGTACGTAGAAGTGTGCGAGAAAATCAACGCCAAGGTGCCAGGTGATTTCGCCAAGAAAACCCTGCTGGTGACCACCGGCTCCGAAGCCGTGGAAAACTCCATCAAGATCGCACGTGCCGCCACTGGCCGTGCTGGCGTGATCGCGTTCACCGGTGCTTACCACGGCCGCACCATGATGACCCTGGGCCTGACCGGTAAAGTCGTGCCTTACTCGGCCGGCATGGGCCTGATGCCAGGCGGCATCTTCCGCGCGCTGTACCCGAACGAACTGCACGGTGTGAGCATCGACGATTCGATCGCCAGCATCGAACGCATCTTCAAGAACGACGCCGAGCCGCGTGACATCGCTGCAATCATCATCGAGCCGGTTCAGGGCGAAGGTGGTTTCTACGTCGCGCCAAAAGAGTTCATGAAGCGTCTGCGCGCTCTGTGCGACCAGCACGGCATCCTGCTGATCGCTGACGAAGTACAAACTGGCGCTGGTCGTACCGGCACCTTCTTCGCCATGGAACAGATGGGCGTTGCTGCCGACCTGACCACCTTCGCCAAATCCATCGCTGGCGGCTTCCCGTTGGCCGGTGTTTGCGGCAAGGCCGAATACATGGACGCCATTGCTCCAGGCGGCTTGGGCGGCACCTACGCGGGTAGCCCGATCGCTTGCGCCGCGGCCCTGGCCGTGATGGAAGTGTTCGAAGAAGAGCACCTGCTGGACCGCTGCAAGGCTGTCGGCGAGCGTCTGGTCACTGGCCTCAAAGCCATCCAGGCCAAGTACCCGGTGATCGGCGAAGTCCGTGCCCTGGGCGCAATGATCGCGGTCGAGCTGTTCGTTGACGGCGACAGCCACAAGCCGAATGCTCCAGCGGTAGCCGCTGTTGTGGCCAAGGCTCGCGACAAGGGTCTGATCCTGCTGTCCTGCGGCACTTACGGCAACGTTCTGCGCGTCCTGGTACCGCTGACTTCGCCGGACGAGCAACTGGACAAAGGTCTGGCGATCATCGAAGAGTGCTTCTCCGAGCTGTGATCTCCAAGCTCTGATCGATTTGTGAACTGATCGACAAAAAAACCCGCTTCGGCGGGTTTTTTTGTGTCCCAGGAACACATCGATGGCGAATGCGCTGTATCGAATGGCCAGCATTGACTAAGGTGCAGGCACTACCTTTGGAGTGTGTAAATGACTGTTGTGGTGTTACCCGCTGCACCGCGTGTGCTGATTGCCGAGGCCGACCCCTGGTCCCGCGACCTGCTCCAGCAGGTTTTGTTGAATGTGCGCTGCGACGCACGGCTGGATCTGTGTGCCGATGGTCAGGAAGCGCTGCACCTGTTGGCGGAAAATCCTTACGACCTGGTGATCGTCGACTGGGAGCTGCCCGGCGTCGATGGTTTGAATGTCTTGCGCAATGTTCGCCAACGCAAGCGCAATCCACCCCTGCCGTTCATTCTGATGAGCAGCCGCAACGACAGCGCCAGTGTGCGCGAAGTCTTGCCCCTGGCGCCTGCGGCGTACCTGACCAAACCCCTGAACATGGAAAGCCTGACCCACCGTCTGCAGGACTTGCTGCTGAACGCCGGTGAAGAGCTGTCTTGCG
Organism: Pseudomonas sp. BT76 TE3572; assembly: GCF_050435365.1. Lineage (NCBI taxonomy): Bacteria > Pseudomonadati > Pseudomonadota > Gammaproteobacteria > Pseudomonadales > Pseudomonadaceae > Pseudomonas > Pseudomonas sp. BT76 TE3572. The sequence continues at coordinate 4,266,239 of NZ_JBNDKE010000001.1, read as the reverse complement.
AGACGCCGTCATTGGCGACGGGCATGACCTTGTCGGTGTACCTGGAGCGTCGTCGAGAGTCTGCGGACGGTGCGCCGTTGATGACTGACGTGCAGTTGGCGGTCAAACGCAGCCTCAATCCCAATGGCCTCGATTTGACCGTGCTGCATGACGAGATCCGTACCGATCCGCAAATCACCGCTGTGCTGATCGCCGCCGCCAACAGTGCTGCCCATCACTTGGGAGCCGCGGCGCAGACCCTGTCCCAGGCACTGCACCGCCTCGGCACCGGGCAAAGCATGAACCTGATTCTGGGGCTGGCCCTCAAACGCAGCGCCCGTCTCAGCGATCCGTTTCTGGCCGACTATGCCGAGCGTTATTGGGAGCTGTCGCTGCGCACCGCCGAGTATGGCCGGACCCTGGCGCGCTTGCTGGATCTGGATCAGGAGCGCTGTTATTGCGCCGGCATGCTGCATCGCCTCGGCGACCTTGCGCTGTTGCGGTGTTTGCAGGAGTGGAAGCAGGCCGGTGGTGAGCTGGATGAGTGGGAGGAGGTCGGCGAGGCGCTGGCCGAATTCGGCGCGGGCTATGGTTCGGCGCTTCGCACTCGCTGGCGCCTGCCGCTGGAGCTGCGAGAGCTGATTGCGGCGGTCTACCAGCTCGGTGGCGGGGTTTACTCCCGCGAAGCGCTGGTGATGAACATGGCTGCGCAACTGGCGCGACTGACCGAGCATGAGGGCATTGAGGAACTGGCGAAAAGCCGGACGGCGCGGTTGCTCAAGATTGGGTTGCCGGAATTGATGCGCTTGCGCAAGAAGTAGATCGTTCCACGCATAGCGTGGGAACGATCCAAAAACCTAGCCGGAAACGATGCGGTTCTTGCCCTGGTGTTTGGCTTTGTACATTGCCGCATCCGCGCGGGCAAACAGGCTATCGACGCTTTCGTCCTCGTCGGTGAGGCTGGTCAGGCCCTGGCTGACGGTGATGCCGAATGTCTGGTCGCCATGGCTGAAGCTTAAGCGCTGAATCTCCCGTTGCAGGCGCTCGGCCACTTGCATGGCCATGTCTGTCGCACAGCCGGGAAACACGGCTGCGAATTCCTCACCGCCAACTCGCCCGAACACATCACCGCGACGCAACACCGCGCGACCGCTCTCGGCGATTCGTTGCAGCACGTTGTCGCCTTCCTGGTGGCCGTAGGTATCGTTGATTACTTTGAAGTCATCGATGTCCAGAAGCAGGAAGGCCAGCGGCGTGCCTTGGTGCCGTGCCTGTTCGAATTCACGGTGGGCGCAGTCGAAGAAGTGTCGACGGTTGCTGCTCTGGGTCAGCACGTCGGTGGTGGCCAGGCGTTGCAGCTCGGTTTCCATCTGCTTCTTGTCAGTAATGTCTTCGGCAATGCCGACGATGATCACTGGTTGCCCCGGCTCCGCCTGACGGTTGATGAAGCACTTGTCACTGAGCCAGCGGACCTGGCCGTCGGCGGCAATGATTCGGTATTCGCGGTCTTCAACGGAACCTTTCACCAGTACTTCGGCCAGGCTGCGTTCGGCATAGTCCAGATCGTCGGGGTAAATGCTGTCGCGCCATTGGTTGTAGTCGGACAGCAACAAGCCAGCGGAGCGGCCGAAAATCCGTTCATACGCAGGGCTGACATAGAGCACCCGACGGGATTCCCAGTCGAAAGCCCAAAGCACCGCGTTGACGCTCACCAGCAGCGCGCTGAACAGTTGTTCGCGTTCGCTCAAGCGCGCCACTTCGCCTTGTGCATGCATCAGCGCCAGCAGGGTTTGTGCGGCTTCGGGCCACTGCGGGAGGGATGAGTCTTGTAGGCTTTTATTGAGCATCGACACAAATCTCAAAGGGCGTGTGCCGCTCGAGGTTCGAAAGCGGCCAATACCAGAGCCCGCCTGGATGGCGAAGTGTCTTTTGAGATAGGGGATTTGGAGCTTAGTTCCGAAGGGTGCGCCCATGAGCGGGGCGCACCGATCAACGGCGTCAGACAGCGGCGGGGCGCAGGGAGTAGGTTTTCAACTGATCGGCGAAGTCGCGCAGGGATTGAATTCCGCTGGCTTCGGCTTCGTGTACCCAATCCTTGATGGCGGCCAGCATGTCGTGACCATTTGAGCTGGTCTTGACCCAGATCTGCTGCAAGGCCAGGCGTTTCTCGTAAATTACCTTCAGCGCCTGACTGTGCTCGAGCATGGTCTGGATGCGAATGTGGTGTTTGTCATCCAGCAGGCTGGTTTCCCGCGAGAGCAGGCGCTTGGCGCGGTGGAACTGGTGACGGACCGAGTGATCGACCTTTTCCAGCTCTTGTTTGACCAGCGGTGCGATCACCAATTTGCGGTACTGGGCCATGATCTGGAAGCGGTTGTTGAGGATCGCCATGGCGGTGTCCATGTCCAGGTTGCCTTTGCCTTCGACCCGATGGGCGATGGGCGCGACCCGCTGAACCTTGGCCAGACGCAGGAAGCTGAAGACCTGGATCCAGGCCCAGCCGAGATCGAATTCCCACTTCTTCACCGACAGTTTTGCCGAATTAGGGTAGGTGTGATGGTTGTTATGCAGTTCTTCGCCGCCGATCAGGATGCCCCAAGGCACCAGATTGGTCGCCGCATCGCGGCATTCGAAGTTGCGGTAGCCGATGGCATGGCCCAGGCCATTGACCACGCCAGCGGCCCAGACCGGGATCCACATCATCTGGATCGCCCAGATGGTGATGCCGATGGTGCCGAACAGCAGCAGGTCGATGACGCCCATGATCGCCACGCCCAGCAGCGGAAAACGGCTGTACAGGTTGCGCTCGATCCAGTCTTCGGGGCAGTTCTTGCCGTAGATGCGCAGGGTCTCCGGATTCTCCGCCTCGGCGCGGTACAGCTCGGCACCTTTGCGCAGAACGGTGGACAGGCCCTTGATGACCGGGCTGTGCGGGTCATCGACGGTTTCGCATTTGGCGTGGTGCTTGCGGTGGATTGCGGTCCACTCACGGGTGTTCTGTGCCGTGGTCAGCCACAGCCAGAAGCGGAAGAAATGTTTCAGGCCAGCATTGAGCTCAAGCGAGCGATGGGCTGAATAACGATGCAGATAGACCGTGACGCCGATGATCGTCACGTGGGTCATCAGCAGGGTGACTGCCACCAGTGACCAGGGCGACAAGCCGAGAAAACCTTCGTACCACATAGGCTATTGCGCCCTCGATAAAGAAAAAAACAGCCGTTGCATTATCACTTAGCCCACAGATAAAACCAGTCGCCCTTTCAGATAAGAGTGGCTGGATGTTTCTTTAAACTATAATTCCATCCATTTTGAAGGGACATGGATAGCCGAATGTCTGCCACCTATCGCGATGCTTTGCGTGCAGCCCTGCTTTACCTTCTGGTTTCTATAGGTTGGCTGCTGTTCAGCGGTCATTTATTGAACAGTTTCTTCGATAGCTCTGCTGAGCTAATGCGATGGCAACTGATCAACGGTTATGCCTGGGCGGCATTCAGTGCCGGTTTGATTTTTCTCGCGCGGGCGCGATTGTTTCGTTGCCTGGGGATCGGCGCCAAATTGCGTGAGCGCACTGAAGAGCGCGAGCGTTTGCGTCAGGCGGCCGCGGTGTTCGATTGCACGCGTGAAGGGGTGCTGGTCACTGATAGCGAAGGCCTGATCGTTCATGTGAACCGGGCGTTTATGGAAATCACCGGTTATCAGCGTGAGGAGGTGCTGGGTCAGCAACCCAATTTGTTCAAGTCCGGTCATCACCCGCCGGGCTTCTACCAGGCGATGTTCGCGACACTCAACAGCACCGGCGAGTGGAGCGGGGAAATCTGGAACCGCCGCAAAAGCGGCGAGATCTACCCGCAATGGCAAACCATCCGCATCATTGACGACGAGAACGGGCGGCGCAGCCATTACGTGGCGGTGTTTTCCGACATTAGCGCAATCAAGAACTCCGAACATGAGCTGACGCACCTGGCTCACTACGATCCGCTGACCGATCTGCCCAACCGCTTGCTGTTCACCGACCGCACCGAGCAGGCCCTGGCTTCGGCGCAGATCCACAAGCGCGGCTGCGCGTTGCTGATGATCGATCTTGATCACTTCAAGATGATCAACGACAGCCTCGGGCATAGCATTGGGGACCAGTTGCTCAAGGGCGTGGCCGAGCGTTTGAAAGCGATGGTCGGTCCGGGCATCACGCTGGCGCGCCTTGGCGGTGACGAGTTCGCCGTGCTGGCTGAAAGCTGTCCGCAAATGGTGCACGCGGCGGCGCTGGCTCAGCGGATCATCGATGGCCTAAAAGAACCGTTCCAGATCGACGGGCATCAGTTGTTCGTCAATATCAGCGTGGGCATCAGCCTGTTCCCCGGCGACGCCTTGAGCGCCGAGCAGCTGTTGCGCAACTCCGACTCGGCGCTGTTCAAGGCCAAGGGGGCCGGCCGCAACGGCTACGCCCTCTATACCGAAGAATTGACCGCCCATGCCCAGCAACGGGTCGAGACTGCATTCGAATTGCGCCGTGCACTGGAGCAGCAGGAGTTGCGGGTTTATTACCAACCGGTTCACGACCTCAAGACCAGCCGCCTGATCGGCGTCGAGGCATTGGTGCGCTGGGAGCATCCGCAGCGAGGGTTGGTGTCGCCGGCAGAATTCATTCCCATTGCCGAGCGCACCGGTCTGATCGCCGAAATTGATGCCTGGGTGATGCGCCAGGCGTGTGAGCAGATGTGCCAATGGCAGCAGGCCGGGGTGGTGTTGTCGTTTGTCGCGGTGAATGTTTCTTCTCGTTTGTTCGCCCGCCGTGAGCTGTTTGGGCAGGTGGCGAAGGTGCTGCACGAAACCGGGCTGGATCCTGCCTGTCTGGAGCTGGAAGTCACCGAGAGCGCCGTGATGGATGACCCGGAAGTCGCGCTGGAGCAGATGCACAGGTTGCGCGAATTAGGTGTGCGGCTGGCCATCGATGACTTCGGTACAGGCTATTCGTCGTTGCTGCGCCTCAAGCGAATGCCGGTACAGAAACTCAAGATCGATCAGGGCTTCGTTGCCGGGTTGCCGTGGGATGAAGATGACGCGGCGATTGTGCGGGTGATCATCGCGCTGGCCCGGAGCATGGGGATGCAGGTTCATGCCGAGGGGATCGAGCAGGTCGAGCAGGCGGCCTTTCTGCTCGAACACGGCTGCGATCTGGGGCAGGGGTACTGGTTTGGACGGCCAGTGCCGGCTGGGCAAGTGGATTGGAAGGGTGCTCCATTGATTCTTCAGCACTGATCGTTCCCCCCCTCTGAGTGGGAATGCCGCCCGGGACGCTCCGCGTCCCTGTCCCCGGTCCTTTATCAGTTTTTGGTTATATTAAAATTCTTAAATAGTCTTTTTAAGAATATCTGCGCTTATCTACTATTGGTTTCACGCCGCAAGCAGTCCCGCCACTGCCAGGCAACCTCTAGTTGAAGGAGCAGCACCATGAGCGCATCCCTACGTAGCGTTGACGGCCAGGACGAAGCAACCATTTTGCGTGAGATCCAGAGCGCCTTGCGCGATCTGCGTTTTGGCGCAGTGGAAATCACCGTGCACAACGCCCAGGTGGTCCAGATCGAACGCAAAGAAAAATTCCGGTTGCAGAACCCAAGCAACAAACCGAGTTAAAAACCGGCAACCCGATACCAGCACACCATAAGAAAAAGCCAACACAATCAGAATTCCAGGAGCTTTCACCATGTCGTCGATTCGTCATTTCGCTTTGGCCGCCTTGGCCAGTGCCCTTTTTGCTGGTTCCGCGGTTGCCAAGGATTACGAACTGCTTAACGTGTCGTACGACCCGACTCGCGAGCTGTATCAGGACTACAACGCTGAATTCGTTAAGTTCTGGCAGAAAGACCACGCTGGCGACAGTGTGAAAATCCAGCAATCCCACGGTGGTTCGGGCAAGCAGGGTCGGGCAGTGATCGACGGTCTGCGTGCCGACGTGGTGACCCTGGCCCTGGCCGGTGACATCGACGAAATCGCCAAGCTCGGCAAGACCCTGCCAGCGGATTGGCAGACGCGTCTGCCGGAAGCGAGCACGCCTTACACCTCGACCATCGTGTTCCTGGTGCGCAAGGGCAACCCTAAAGGCATCAAGGACTGGGGCGACCTGACCAAGAACGGTGTGGAAGTCATCACCCCGAACCCGAAAACCTCCGGCGGCGCACGTTGGAACTTCCTCGCGGCGTGGGCCTATGGCCTGAAAGCCAATGGCGGTAACGAAGCGAAAGCCAAGGAATACGTGCAAACCCTGTTCAAGCACGTTCCTGTGCTGGACACCGGTGCTCGCGGTTCGACCATTACCTTCGTCAACAACGGTCAGGGCGACGTGTTGCTGGCCTGGGAAAACGAAGCCTTCCTGGCCTTGAAAGAAGACGGCGGCGCTGACAAGTTCGACATTGTCGTGCCATCGCTGTCGATCCTCGCCGAACCGCCGGTGGCCGTGGTCGACAAAAACGCCGAGAAAAAGGGCAACACCGAGATCGCCGAAGCGTACCTCAAGCACCTGTACAGCCCGGCCGGCCAGGAAATCGCGGCGAAAAACTTCTATCGTCCACGTGACAAGGATATTGCCGCCAAGTATGCCAAACAGTTCCCGACACTGGACCTGGTGACCATCGACAAGGATTTCGGCGGCTGGAAAACCGCTCAACCGAAATTCTTCAACGACGGTGGCGTGTTCGACCAGATTTATCAGGCGCAATAACCTGAAATAAGCCATCAACGAGCCTCGAATTCCGATTCGAGGCTTTGCGCGTTCTCAACCAAGGACTTTTATGTCGCGTCGTATCTCCCCCGTCATACCCGGCTTCGGGCTGACGCTGGGCTACACCTTGGTGTACCTCAGCCTGATTGTGCTCATTCCACTGGCAGCGATGTTCGTGCATGCCGCTCAACTCACCTGGGACCAGTTCTGGGCAATTATCTCGGCGCCACGGGTGCTGGCGGCGTTGAAGCTCAGTTTCGGCACCGCGCTCTATGCCGCGATCATCAACGGCATCATCGGCACGCTGCTGGCCTGGGTGCTGGTGCGCTATACCTTCCCGGGACGCAAAGTCATCGACGCGATGATCGACTTGCCCTTCGCGTTGCCCACTGCGGTGGCCGGTATCGCGCTCACTGCGTTGTACACCCCCACCGGTTTGGTGGGTCAGTTTGCAGCGGACCTGGGTTTCAAGATCGCGTACACCCCCCTCGGCATCACCCTTGCCCTCACTTTTGTGACACTTCCATTCGTAGTACGTACCGTACAGCCAGTATTGGCTGATATCCCTCGTGAAGTGGAAGAAGCAGCGGCGTGCCTGGGTGCAAAACCGTTGCAGGTTTTCCGCCATATTCTGGTGCCCGCGTTGTTGCCCGCGTGGCTGACAGGTTTCGCGTTGGCCTTTGCCCGCGGGGTCGGCGAGTACGGTTCGGTGATTTTCATCGCCGGCAACATGCCGATGAAAACCGAGATCCTGCCGCTGCTGATCATGGTCAAACTCGACCAGTACGATTACACCGGCGCCACGTCCATTGGTGTACTGATGCTGGTGGTTTCCTTCGTCCTGTTGCTGCTGATCAACTTGCTGCAGCGGCGTATCGAAACCCCATAAGGAGGCGCGAAAATGTCCCAATCGTCTATTAGCGCCGCTTCCTCGGCCAACGCCGCCCGCCGTGGCAGTGCCACTTCGCGGCGAATCCTGATCAGTCTTGGCTGGCTGGTTTTTGCACTGTTCCTGTTGCTGCCACTGTTCATCGTGGTGTCCCAGGGGCTGAAAAATGGCCTCGGTGCGTTCTTCACCGCGATCTTCGAACCCGACGCTTTGTCGGCCCTGAAACTCACGCTGATCGCCGTGCTGATTTCGGTGCCACTGAACCTGGTGTTCGGTGTCAGCGCCGCATGGTGCGTGAGCAAGTACTCGTTCCGCGGCAAGAGCATGCTGGTCACGCTGATCGACCTGCCTTTTTCGGTGTCGCCGGTAATCGCCGGTCTGGTCTACGTGCTCATGTTCGGTGCTCAGGGCCTGTTTGGTCCGTGGTTGCAGGACCATGACATCCAGATCGTCTTCGCGTTGCCGGGCATCGTGCTGGCGACGATCTTCGTCACCGTGCCGTTCGTGGCACGCGAACTGATCCCGCTGATGCAGGAACAAGGCACGCAGGAAGAAGAGGCCGCGCGCCTGCTCGGGGCCAATGGCTGGCAGATGTTCTGGCACGTCACCGTTCCCAACATCAAATGGGGCCTGATCTACGGCGTGGTGCTGTGTACGGCACGGGCCATGGGTGAGTTCGGTGCGGTGTCGGTGGTTTCCGGGCACATTCGCGGGGTGACCAACACCCTGCCGCTGCACGTCGAGATCCTCTACAACGAATACAACCACGTGGCCGCGTTCGCCGTGGCGAGCCTGTTGCTGATCCTGGCGCTCTTCATCCTGCTGCTCAAGCAGTGGAGCGAAAACCGTATTAACCGCCTGCGCGCCAGCGCCGCGGAGGAATAAGTCATGTCGATCGAAGTGCGTAACGTCAGCAAGAATTTTCACGCGTTCAAGGCGCTGGACAACATCAGCCTGGACATTCAAAGCGGCGAACTCGTGGCGCTGCTTGGCCCGTCCGGCTGCGGCAAGACCACCCTGCTGCGGATCATCGCCGGTCTGGAAACCCCGGATAAGGGCAACATCGTGTTCCACGGTGAAGACGTCTCCGGCCATGATGTGCGTGATCGCAACGTCGGTTTCGTGTTCCAGCACTACGCGCTGTTCCGCCACATGACCGTGTTCGATAACGTCGCGTTCGGCCTGCGCATGAAGCCGAAAAACCAGCGCCCGAGCGAAAGCCAGATCGCGGTAAAGGTCCACGAACTGCTGAACATGGTGCAACTGGATTGGCTGTCGGATCGCTACCCGGAGCAACTCTCCGGTGGCCAGCGTCAGCGTATCGCCCTGGCTCGCGCGTTGGCGGTGGAACCGAAAGTCCTGCTGCTCGACGAGCCCTTCGGCGCCCTCGACGCCAAGGTACGTAAAGAGCTGCGTCGCTGGTTGGCGCGGCTGCACGAAGACATCAACCTGACCTCGGTGTTCGTGACTCACGACCAGGAAGAAGCGATGGAAGTCGCCGACCGCATCGTGGTGATGAACAAGGGCGTGATCGAGCAGATCGGCTCACCGGGCGACGTCTACGAAAACCCGGCCAGCGATTTCGTTTATCACTTCCTGGGTGACTCGAACCGGCTGCATCTGGGTGAAGACAACCATGTGCTGTTCCGTCCTCACGAAGTGTCGCTGTCGCGTCATGAGCTGGAGGATCACCATGCGGCCGAGGTGCGGGATATTCGTCCGTTGGGCGCGACGACACGGGTGACGCTGAAGGTCGAAGGCCAGAGCGAATTGATCGAGGCTGAAGTGGTGAAAGATCACGACAGCCTGATCGGATTGGCGAAGGGCGAGACGCTATTCTTCAAGCCGAAGGTCTGGCAGAAACTCGCCAACATCTAAGATCAAAAGCATCGTCGGAGCGCCGCCCGGAGCAAGCCCGCTCCCACAGTGATCTGTGTCGTTCACAAATCCCCTGTGGGAGCGGGCTTGCCCGCGATTGCATTCTAGATAGCAGCGCGATTCGGATTGATTCGCACGCCACCCACCCGCGCCTCGATCTGCTCTTTGAGGTCATGCCGCAACCCCAGCAAAAACGCCAACTCAACCACCACGAACAACGGCCCGACAATCAACCCCGTCACATCATCGACAAACGCCGGTTTGCGTCCTTCGTAGTGATGACCGACAAACTGAATCGCCCAACCCACCACAAACATCCCGATGCCGCTCGCCAGCCAGACCAGCGTGCTTTGCTGCGCAAGAACCTGACCCGCCCAAATGCACAGGCCGAGCAACACGGTCATCAACACCCCGAGGCGCAACTCCAGGCGCAGGTAAAACCACGCCGACGCCAGCGCGACCAGCACCGCCGGCGAAACCCAGCCCCCGGCCCATTGCGGCCGCGACAGCAACACCGCAACGGCGACAACGATCAGCGGAATACCGATAAAGTGGCTGGCAATATTGCGCGGGTCACGGTGGTAGGCGGCGTATTGACTGAGATGGTCGACGAGGCTTTTCATTGTTGTTCCTCCTGTTGGGTGATGGATCATGCCCCGGGTCCACATTTCGCTCTGTCAGGCAGGCGACAATCTCCAGGAGTTTTCATGGACATGCAGGATTTGCGTTCGCGGCTGGATAAAGGGCAGTGGTTCAGCCATTTACCTGTTTCTTTACAGGATAGTCTGCTGGCCGCCGCCAGGGTGCGGCGGTTGTCGCCAGGCCAGCGGCTGTTCAAGCGCGGCGATCCACCGTGCGGGCTGTACGCGGTGCTCGAAGGTTCGGTGCGCATCGGCGCCGTGAGCGAGCAGGGCAAGGAGGCGCTGTTGAGCCTGGTGGAGTCGCCCCACTGGTTCGGCGAAATCTGCCTGTTTGATGGCCAGCCGCGCACTCATGATGCGTTCGGTCTGGGTCAATGCGTCCTGTTGCACATTCCGCAAACCGTGCTGCTGACGTTGCTTGATGAACAACCGGCGTACTGGCGGCAACTGGCATTGCTGATGAGCCAGAAACTGCGCCTGACCTTCATCAATCTCGAACAACTGAGCCTCATGCCAACCGCCGCTCGACTGGCGCATCGCTTGCTGATGATCGCCGAGGGTTACGGCGAAATCGACCCGCCGCGACGGGTGTTGCAACTGCCCCAGGAACAATTGGCGTCGATGCTGTCGCTGTCGCGCCAGACCACCAACCAGATTCTCCAGGACTTGCAGGGGCAGGGGATTGTGAATCTCAAGTACGGCGAGATCGAGATTCTGGATGCGCAACGATTGCGGAAGTTGGCGATTATCTGAAACCCGGCGTTAGGGGTGGGCTTTGGGCGCGAAGGCGCCTAGCCTGTGATGACGACAATCGAGGTGTGCCATGCGTGTGCTGTTAGTGGAAGACGAACCTGAGACCGCCAAACTCCTGGCTAAAGGTCTGAACGAGGCAAGTTACTCAGTCGATGTGGCGGTCAACGGTATGGATGGCCGTCGTTTCATCGAGTCTGGCGAATACGAGCTGATCATCCTCGACGTGATGCTGCCCGGGCTCAATGGCTGGCAGTTGCTGCAGCAGATCCGCAAGCTCGGTGATACGCCGGTGCTGTTCCTGACCACCAAGGACGGTATCGAGGATCGCCTGCGCGACCTGGAGTTGCATGAGGATGATTACCTGCTCAAGCCGTTTGCCGTGAGCGAGTTGGTGAAGCGAGTGCGCAAGTTGTTGCGGCGGGATCGGGGGCGCTGAAACCGGGTCCGATCAATCAATGAGCTAGACTTCGACTTGGTTATGCATTAAATACAATGCAAATAAAACATTTCAGTAAATATGCACTGTATATGATGCGGGTGAGTGGAATGGAAAACCTCGGCGAACTGATCAGGTTGCTGCGCAAAGAACGAAAAATGTCTCAACAGGACCTGGCAAAGCAGTACGGCATGAGCCGTTCCACGATTTCGGGTATTGAGAACAACACCATTTCCGAAATTGGCCTGCGCAAGGTTGAAGCGATCCTCAATGGCTTCGGGTACGAACTGACGGCCGTGCCGCGGCGGTCGACGCGTCCTACATTGGACACCCTCAAAAAGGTGAACTTCCATGGGTGAGCAGCAGGAAAAGGACCGGCTGCACATCAGTGTTTCCGGCACAACGGTCGGAACCCTCGGCCGTGGTCAGTCTCGCATTGATTCAGTGTTTGCCTACGCCGAAGACGCGCTAGAAGAAAATGCCGTCTCATTGACCATGCCCGCTCGCCTCGAGAGCTACACGTGGGAGCGAGGTGTCCCGCCGGTTTTTGAAATGAATCTGCCGGAAGGTTCTCTGCGCGATGAATTGACTCGTCGCTTCAGCAAAGCGATTCGAGGGTTTGACGACTTCGCGATGCTGGCGATCGTCGGCCCGCACCAGCTTGGGCGAGTGGGAATTAAAAACGCGCAAGAGGCGAACGACCGGCTCCCTGAAACCAGCCTTGCGGATCTGCTGGTTCATGACGGTGCGCAAGGTTTGTTCGAAGATTTGCTGCACACCTATGGCCAATATTCGGGCGTTTCCGGTGTGCAGCCGAAGGTGCTTATCCGTGACAGTGCGACAACTGTCGATCGATTGACCCATCGCGGGGCAACGCATCTGGTCAAATCGTTCCGGCCAGAGGAATACCCGGAACTCGCTGCCAACGAATACTTCTGCATGAGGGCTGCGTTGCATTCGGACCTTGAAGTGCCGGTTTTCGAACTGAGCGATCACGGTAAATTTCTGGTCGTCGAACGTTTCGATCTGAGTGAAAGAGGCTATTTGGGCTTTGAGGATTTTTGCGTGCTCAATGCCTGGCCTTCGAAGGCCAAATACGATGGTTCGTACGAAGGCGCCGCGAGGCAGATCAAGGAATTTGTCTCCCCGCCATTGCTCAATAACGCCCTTGAGTCTTTTTTCAAAATAGTGGCGTTGTCATCTGCTCTGAAGAATGGCGATGCTCACCTCAAGAACTTCGGTGTGCTGTACGAACATTGCGGGGCTGATGCGCAAATCAGACTGGCTCCGGCCTATGACATCGTCACGACTTCGGTCTACATCAAGGCAGACAGCATGGCGTTGCTGCTAGGCGGATCAAAGGCGTGGCCCAAACACAAAATGTTGATGCGTTTTGGTCGGTCGGCTTGCAACCTGACCGAGGGACGGTGCAATGAATTGCTGCAGCAAGTCGTTCATGGAATGGATGTAGCGATGGCAGAAATGGTTGATTACATCAGGGGTAATGGCGCCTTTGCCATGGTTGGCGAAGCGATGATCGAACAGTGGAAATCAGGCATAGCGCGCAGCTTGCTCAAAAGCTGATTACCGCAACCCATCCCGAAACTGCCCCGGTGTCATCCCGGTCCAGCGCTTGAATGCGCGGCTGAAGCTGCTCGTGTCCGCAAATCCCAGCAGGTAGCTGATCTCGCTCAATGAGCATTGCGGATCGCGCAGGTGCAGCAGCGCCAGATTCTCGCGGCTTTCGTTGAGCAGCGTATCGAACCGGCAACCCTCGTCCGCCAGATGCCGTTGCAGGCTGCGCAAACTCAGGTGCAGGGCCTGGGCGATGTGTTCGGCGCTGGGCTCGCCTTCCGGCAATTGCTCCTCAATGGCGTCGCGAACCTTGCGTTCCCAGGTCAGGGGTTTGAGTTGGGCGAGGGTGCGCTTGAGCACGGCTTCGTTGTGTTCGGCCAGTTCCGGGTTGGCGTCGTCCAGGTGGCTGTCGAAGTCCACGACGGCGAATTCCAGTCGGTCTTCATCGGCGGCGAAGTACACCGGTGAGCGGAAGACTTTGTGCCATTGATGCGGGTCCGCCGGTTCCGGGCGGCGCAGGTACACCGCCAGCGGGGCGTAATCGCGGCCCAGGCGATTGCGGCAGGTGCGTACGTAAATTGCCGTGAAGGCGTCGATGGCTTCGAATGCCGGGGCCGGATTGCCAGGCGGGATCTTCAGGCGGAAGCGGTAGCGGTCCTCGGCGCGGGTCAGTTCCAGATCCAGTGCATCGCTGACCACCTGGTGATAACGCACGATACGCTCGAACACTTCTCGCAGGCTGCCGCTGGCGACCAGCGCATAACCGAGTGCGTGAAACGTGGTGGGGCTGACGAAGCGCGATACGCGCAAACCAATCGCCGGATCGCCGCTGACCTGCACTGCGATTTCCCACAGGCGCGTGGTGCCGGACAACGGGTAACGGGCGTTCGGGTCGTCCATCAGTTGCGGGTCGAGCCCCGCCTGTTGGCACAGGGCGGTGCTGTCGAGGCCCAGGGCATCGAGTTGCTTGCGCAGGGCGCGGGTCCAGCTGGCGAGGGAGGTCGGTTCAGTCATGCTGATTGGCGCTTCCGGTCAACAGGTTGGCGTTCACGGCTACCGCTTTGCGAGGGTTCACAAGGCAGGATGCGAACATCAATAACCAGAGGATGGAAGCATGCACGGTACTTCTGCAAGTCCCCAGCGACTGAATGCAGCACAACGATCAGCGCATATTCGTGAAGTGGTGCTGGCCAAGGGGGTCGAACTGCGTCAGCGCTACCCGATTCTCAACCATCAGGACGCCCTGGGCGCAGGCATTCTGGCCTTCGCGCTGGTCGGCATGATTGGCTCGGCGACGCTCTACATGACCGGGGACATGGCCTGGTGGGCATGCCTGTTGCTCAACGCGTTTTTTGCCTCGCTGACCCACGAGCTGGAACACGACCTGATACATAGCATGTACTTCCGCAAACAGCGTGTGCCGCACAACCTGATGATGGGACTGGTGTGGCTGGCGCGGCCGAGCACGATCAATCCGTGGATTCGTCGACATCTGCACCTCAATCACCACAAAGTCTCCGGCACAGAATCCGACATGGAAGAGCGCGCCATCACCAACGGCGAACCCTGGGGATTTGCGCGGCTGTTGATGGTCGGTGACAACGTGATGTCAGCGTTCATTCGTATGCTGCGGGCCAAGACCTGGGTTCACAAGATCAGCATCATCAAGCGCGCGCTGAAGGTCTACGCGCCGCTGGCGCTGGTGCATTGGGGCGCGTGGTACATGTTCCTGGGCTTCCATGGTGCCAATGGCATCGCCTATCTGATGGGAACGTCAATTGAATGGTCGGCGACTACGTTGTCGGTGATGCAAGTCATCGATATCGCTGCCGTGGTGATCATCGGCCCGAACGTGTTGCGTACCTTTTGCCTGCATTTCGTCAGCTCGAACATGCACTACTACGGTGACGTGGAGCCGGGCAATGTGATCCAGCAGACCCAAGTGCTGAACCCTTGGTGGATGTGGCCGTTGCAGGCGTTCTGCTTCAACTTCGGCAGCAGTCACGGCATCCATCACTTTGTGGTCAAGGAACCGTTTTACATCCGTCAGATGACCGTGCCGGTGGCGCATAAAGTGATGCGCGAGATGGGCGTGCGGTTCAATGATTTCGGGACGTTTGGGCGGGCGAACCGGTTTGTGCGCAAGGAAACAGCAGAGGCGCAGGAGGTTCGTGCCGCTCAGGCTTGATCGATGCACTCGGAAACTCAAAACGTTGGTCATCAATTTGACCCAAAGGGGCGCTAAGTTGTGACGCAAGGAGTGATCGATATATGCGATTTAGGCCTAATAAAGTAATTAAATATTCCTTTATTGGCTAACCGTTTCAGTCAATCATCCCATCCAGTGATGTTGTTCGCGCTAGCAGATTTTGAGTTTCCGGGGCCGTCTCCTTGGCAGGGTGCGGCCCCTTTTTTTGTCTATTCAAAACCGCCGTATATTCCTTATGGATCTTAATAAATAGCTTCTTATTCCTTAACGAATATAACTCTCCTCCCTATACTTGCTCAGGAACAGACACGCAGCAGGAGAGTTCCCCCATGCGCAACGAATCAATTCGCTATCTGATTGTGCCGGGCTGGCAAGGATCGCCAGAAGATCATTGGCAAAGCCATTGGCAGAACAGCCTGCCGAACAGCGCGCGGGTGGAGCAGGCCGACTGGCTGACGCCGCGTCGTGAAGACTGGGTCGCGGCACTGGCTGAGGCGATTGCCGCCGACAGCACGCCGGTGATCCTGATCGCCCATAGCCTGGGTTGCATCACTGTCGCGCATTGGGCGGCCACCGCGCCCGTGCAGTTTTTACGTCAGGTTCGCGGCGCCTTGCTGGTCGCCCCCGCGGACGTCGAGCGTGCGGCCTGCGCACCGGCCCTGCGCAATTTCGCACCGATTCCGACCCACCTGCTGCCGTTCCCGAGTCAGGTTGTCAGCTCCGACAACGACAGCGCCGTGAGCGCACCGCGTGCATTGGAACTGGCTCGTCAGTGGGGCGCCGAGGCGGGGATTTTGTCGGGTGCCGGACACATCAACGTGAAGTCCGGTCACCAGCGCTGGGAGCAGGGTTTTGCCTATCTCTATCGCCTGCAAAACCGAATGGAACACCACGCCCTGCGACGTGCTTGAACCTTTTCTTCTTTTAAAATCGCCCCCGTCTCCCGGCGGTTCAGGGCGGGAGTCTGCCATGAGTTTTGAAGCCTTCGGTCAGCCGCTGCTGACCTTCCCCGACGCAGAAAAAAGTCCCCTGAGCATTCGCGCCAAGGCGCTGGTGTTTGTCGATCCGCGTTCCCGTCAGCTACGCCAGGAGCTGGAGCTATTGGCGCCGCGTTCGATCTCGGTGTTGATCCGTGGCGAAACCGGCAGCGGCAAGGAGTTGCTCGCGCGGCACATCCATCGTGCGAGTGATCGCGGCGGGTTGTTCGTCTCGGTCAACTGCGGCGCGATCAGTCCGACCTACGCTGATGCTGAATTGTTCGGTTATGCCGCTGGCAGTTACAGCGGTTCGGCCAGCAGTCGCGCGGGTTGGTTCGGTTCTGCCAACGGCGGGACGCTCTACCTGGATGAGATCGGCGACCTGCCGCTGCCGATCCAGATCAAATTGCTCGCGGCGCTGGAAAACCACGAAGTCACTCGTGTCGGCGCTCACCAGCCAAGTCCGGTGGACGTGCGCTTGGTCGCCGCTACCAGCATCGATCTGGCCCAAGCGGTGGCCGCCGGAAAATTCAATGAGCGGCTCTACCACTACCTCAGCGAAGGCCAGCTCGAACTGCCAGCCTTGCGTGAACGGGTGGGCGATATTCTGTCGCTGTCCGAATATTTCCTCGGCATCTATAGCCAACGCCTGGACCTGCCGGTGCCGCTGATCAGCGAAGCCGCGCAGCATTTGTTAGAGCAACACAGTTGGCCGGGCAACACCCGGGAGCTGGAAAACGTCATTCACTTTGCGTTGTTGGTCAGCACCGGCGATGAGATTTTGCCGGAGCATTTGAACCTGCCCGAGGCGCCGCCGTCTTTGGTGCAGATCGAGCAACAAGCGGCTCGGCTGATTAAAAACGGCACGGCTGCCGAGCGATCTGCACTCAAGCAATTGCTCGAAAGCCTGACGCAGACGCTGTAGCGATCTGTATGAACAAAATGGAATATGAAAGTGAATAAAAGATATTGTTCGGGAATAAAAAATCCCGGTATTGTCCGCGTCACGCCAGCGATAGCACTTCATTAGCACTTACAAAAACCACTCGTAATAAACAAGCCGTCGTCGATCACGACCGCGATTTTCGATAAGGACACTGCATGAAAAAGGTTCTGTTGTTCACCGCATTGGCGGCTGCCCTGACCGCGGGCCTGGCTCAGGCTGGCGAGAAACTGGTGGTTGCGGCGACCCCGGTTCCACACGCCGAGATTCTTGAACTGATCAAACCAACCCTCGCCAAAGAAGGCGTGGACCTGGAAATCAAAGTCTTCACCGACTACGTTCAGCCGAACGTGCAGGTCGACCAGAAGCGTCTGGACGCCAACTACTTCCAGACCCTGCCGTACCTGAAGAGCTTCAATGAAGGCAAAGGTACTAACCTGGTGACCGTGATCGGCGTGCACGTCGAACCGTTCGGCGGCTACTCGAAGAAAGTCAAAACCCTGGCTGAACTGAAAGACGGCGCAACCATCGCTATCCCGAACGAAGGCAGCAACAGCGGTCGTGCCCTGATCCTGCTGCAGAAGGCTGGCCTGATCGAGTTGAAAGACCCGAAAAACGCTCTGGCCACCCCGAAAGACATCGCCAAGAACCCGCACAACTTCAAGTTCAAGGAACTGGAATCGGCCATGCTGCCGCGTGTTCTGGACCAGGTCGACCTGGACATGATCAACACCAACTACGCGCTGGAAGCCGGTCTGAACCCGGCTAAAGACGCGCTGGTAATCGAAGGTGCCGATTCGCCTTACGTGAACTTCCTGGTGGCCCGTCCGGACAACAAGGACAGCGTTGCCATCCAGAAACTGGCCAAGGCCTTGACCAGTCCTGAAGTGAAAGCATTTATCGAGAAGAAGTACAGCGGCGCGGTATTGCCGGCGTTCTGATTCGCGAGGTAAACCCCTTCAAGGTTTCAAACGCCGACGGCTGATATAGCGTCGGCGTTTTTTTGTTGGGTGCTGGAGGGCATTTGGGAAATGAGTTGGCTTGAGAGCCACCCCAGCCCTCTCCCTACGGGGGAGAGGGAGCAGATCTTCATGCCTTTCAAGTCCTGAGTTCGACTTGAACTTGCAGGTCGCAGAATTTCGAACAAACACATCGGTCAGTCCCCTCTCCCCTTGGGAGAGGGCTAGGGTGAGGGTAGGTTCTAACTACCCCCGCGTATTCAAAGCCCTGCGCAACGCCATCAACAACTTCACGATGTCCTGCGGATCCAGCCGCTGTGGCACTTTTACGTCAGCCATTTTCTCTTCCTTGTGATGGTTCGGCCGGGGGAGTCTGGCCAAAAGCGGTCCGTCCTTGGAGGGGTATTTTGAAAAAAAGATCCTTCCTACAGCGCAAAGAAAAATAGTCGTCTTCCGCTGCCGCGGCAAATGCGGAAGATAGTTTTTTGCGTGATATCAATATGCTTTAACGGTATTTAAATTCTTCTTTTTATACCTTTAAAGTCGGTGCCTGCCGGGTAGTTATCCACTGCCCATGGACTGCACCACCGTCGCTTACCCTGCGGCGTCCAGGATGTTCAATGAACTTCGATTACGCATTTATCCTCAGCACCTTGCCGGCGTTTCTTAAAGCCGTGGGCGTGACGTTGCAGGTCGGCTTTATCGCCATCGGCACATCGCTGCTGGTGGCGCTGATCAACGCGACGATTCTGGTGTTCCGCACGCCTTACTTGCAGCGCCTGGTCGGGCTGTATGTGGAACTGGCGCGCAACACCCCGCTGTTGATTCAACTGTTCTTCGTCTACTTCGCCTTGCCGGCGCTGGGCATCAAGGTCTCGGGCTTTGCGGCGGCGATCATCACCATGACCTTCCTCGGCGGCGCCTACCTCACTGAAGTGCTGCGTGCCGGCGTCGACGCGGTGCCTCAGGCGCAGCTCGAGTCCGGGCGCTCCATCGGCCTGTCCCACGGGCAATTGCTGCGCTACGTGATCCTGCCGCAAGCCGGCATCGTCAGCCTGCCGTCGCTGTTCGCCAATTTCATTTTCCTGCTCAAGGAAACCACCGTGGTCTCGGCGGTGGCGGTGCCGGAGATTCTCTACACCACCAAGAGCTACATCGCGCTCTACTACAAAACCTACGAAATGCTCGCCGTGCTGACGCTGATTTGCGTGCTGCTGTTTCTACCGCTGTCGCTGCTGCTCAGTCGTCTGGAAAGGAGGCTCCAGCATGGCCAGTTCGGGTCTTGAGTTACTGTGGGTGTCGTTGCCGCAACTGGGCAAGGGCGCCGCGCAAACCTTGTCGATCTCTTTCCTGAGCATCGCCATCAGCACTGTTGGCGGCGTGCTTTACGGTGTGCTGCGCACGCTGAATTCGACATGGCTGAACGCAATCCTGCGGGTTTATCTGGAATTGTTCCGCGCAATTCCGGTGCTGGTCTGGCTGTACTTGCTGTTCTTTGGCCTGCCGATTTTCTTCGGTCTGAGCATTCCGAGCTTCTGGTGCGCGGTGCTGGTGCTGTCGTTGTGGGGCGCCAGTGAAGTCGGCGAAGTGGTGCGCGGCGCGCTGCATTCGCTGCCGCGCGGGCAGCGTGAAGCGGGGTTGTCGATTGGCCTGGACGGCCCGCAACTCTACGGCTACGTGCTGCTGCCACAAGCGCTGAAGCGCATGACGCCGCCGACCATCAATGTCTACACGCGCATCATCAAAACCAGCTCGCTGGCGGTGCTGATCGGCGTGGTCGACGTGATCAAGGTCGGCCAGCAGATTATCGAACGCACTTACGAATCGGTGCTGATCTACGGCGCACTGTTCCTGTTTTTCTTTTTCATCTGCTACCCGCTCTCGGCCGCCTCGCGCGTGCTGGAGCGGCGCTGGACGCAAGCATGAGCGCATTGATCGAGTTCAAGGGTTTCAACAAGTTTTTCGGCGAGCAGCAGGTGCTTGACGGCATCGACCTGCAAGTGAAGTCGGGCGAAGTGATCGTCATCCTCGGCCCCAGCGGCTGCGGCAAAAGCACCTTGCTGCGTTGCCTGAATGGTCTTGAAGTCGCCCACAGCGGCAGCTTGAATTTTGCCGGTCGCGAGTTGCTGGACAAGGGCACCGACTGGCGCGAAGTTCGGCAGCAGATCGGCATGGTGTTCCAGAGTTACCACCTTTTTCCGCACATGAGCGTGCTCGACAACCTGCTGCTCGGCCCGGTCAAAGTGCAGAAACGCGACCTCCGCGAGGCCCGTGCCCAGGCCGAAGCGTTGCTTGAGCGCGTGGGCCTTTCGGATAAGCGAGATGCCTTCCCGCGTCAGCTCTCGGGTGGCCAGCAGCAACGCATCGCCATCGTCCGTTCGCTGTGCATGAACCCGACAGTCATGTTGTTCGATGAAGTCACCGCCGCCCTTGACCCGGAAATGGTCAAGGAAGTGCTGGAAGTCATCCAGGGCCTGGCCCGCGAGGGCATGACCCTGTTGATCGTCACCCACGAAATGGCCTTCGCCCGCGCCGTGGCTGATCGCATTGTGTTCATGGATGCCGGGCGAATCCTTGAGCAAAACCCTCCCGAGATTTTCTTTACGAACCCGCAAACCGCACGAGCGCAGCAGTTCCTGGAGAAGTTCTCCTACGTCGCCGCACTACCCAAAACGACTCAAACAAAGGAACTGGAACTGCTATGAAAACTGCCAAGGCTTCTCTGCTGCTACTCCCGCTGCTCGGCCTCGCGTTGCTGGCCGGTTGCAACAAAACCGAAGAACCCACTAAACCGGCGGCCACCAGTGCCAGTTATCTGGAAAAAATCAAAGCCCGGGACAAGTTGATCGTCGGTGTCTTCACCGATAAACCGCCGTTTGGGTTCGTCAATGAAGCCGGGCGTTATGTCGGTTTCGATACCGACATCGGCCGTCAATTCGCCAAAGATCTGCTGGGCGATGAGAACAAGGTCGAGTTCGTCGCGGTAGAACCGGCAAGCCGGATTCCGTTCCTGCAAAGCGACAAGGTCGATTTGATTCTGGCCAACATGACCGTTACCCCGGAGCGTAAGGAAGCGGTGGAATTCACCAATCCGAACCTCAAGGTGGCGGTGCAGGCGTTGGTGCCGCAGGCCAGTTCGGTGAAAAACCTTGATGACCTGGCGACCCGCACCACCATCGTCACCACTGGCACTACGGCCGACATCTGGCTGACCAAGAATCATCCGGACTGGAAGCTTCTGAAGTTCGAGAAAAACTCCGAATCCCTGCAAGCGTTGGCCAATGGGCGCGGCGATGCGTATGCGCAGGACAATCTGGTGCTGTTCAGCTGGGCGAAACAGAACCCTGGCTATCGCGTGCTGACCCAGACGTTGGGCGCTGAAGCACCGATTGCGCCGGCAGTGAAGAAGGGCAACATCGAACTGCGTGATTGGGTGAATGTCGAGTTGGCGAAACTGGGTGAAGAGAAGTTTCTGCTCAAACTGTATGACCAATATGTGCGCAAAGAACTGAGCGATGACACCAAGCCTGAGAGCGTAATTGTCGAGGGTTGGAAGTGGCAGGGGTAATACTTCAACCTTTGCAGTGATCTTTCAGCCGCCATCGCGGGCAAGCCCGCTCCCACAGGTTTCGGAGTAGACGCAGATTTTGTGTCCACTGAAGATCATTGTGGGAGATTCTATGTTGCAGGGCAACCCTGCAACTTCAGGCCGGCTGGTATTCGCTCTGATTTTTCATCAGGGCAAATGCCACCCGACAGAGTTTCCGGGCAAGGGCCACCAATGCCTGGGTTTTCGAGAAGCCTCTTGCCAAATACGACTCGTAAAACGGTTTCCATTTAGCTGAGCGACAGGCTGCCATTGCGGCGTTGTAAGCCAACCGGCGTACTTCCGGATCCCCTTTTTTGCTCAGGTGCCGGGGGCCGTTCTTCTTCCCGGAGTCATCGACCGTAAGGTCCATCCCTAGAAACGCGATGAACGCATCACTATTGGCAAAATCACCGCGCATAAAGGTCGTCGCCAACCCGGTTGCAGTCAGTTCGCCAACACCTTCGATGGCTTTGCAGCGGTCGATATTCTCTTCAATTCCCGCCTCTTTGCTGACCTTGCGCAGCAGTTTCTGAATGGCCTGATCCGCTTGCTTGAAGGCCTTTTGCTGGGCGGCCTGCACTTTCTTCAACAAGGGTTCATTGGCCCAGCTCAGCATCAGGCCAGCATGGTTCTGGATCAGCGTTGCACGTCTGTGGAGCAGGCTTTTCAGCGAGGTGTAGGCCTTGGGTGGCGGGCTCCAGATCCGTAGTCCGTCTTGTTCGTTCGTCAAATAGCGCGCCAGCAGACGGGCATCGCAGGGATCGTTCTTGGCGCGCTGGCCGATGCCGCGGCGATAGTTGCTTACCCGATAAGCATCCACGACATAGACCTGGTGACCCATCGCATGGGCCAGCTCGACAGTGTCCAGGTGGTAGATGTTGGTGGCTTCAACGGCGATAGCGCTTTGGGCGGGCAATGTTTTAAGCCAGCGTTTAAGGGCTGTTCGATCGTTCTTGATGGCGTCAGTGGATTGCAGGTCGGAGCGATAGACAACTATTTCAGCCTTGGCGATATCGATGCCAACAACCGTCTGCGAAGTAAGGATTGTCATGACGAATCCTCGGAGCTAGGGTTTAAGAGCTTGTCGGGGTCTACCGTTGCGCTGGCTTGC
Source organism: Pseudomonas sp. BT76 TE3572 (assembly GCF_050435365.1). NCBI lineage: Bacteria > Pseudomonadati > Pseudomonadota > Gammaproteobacteria > Pseudomonadales > Pseudomonadaceae > Pseudomonas > Pseudomonas sp. BT76 TE3572. Next base: position 4,243,585 of record NZ_JBNDKE010000001.1, on the reverse strand, counting down.
CTCTATCGTCGGTTTTACCGATGAATTCCTTATCGGCGCTTTGGGTAGAAAGGGCGGGACGAGAAGTCTCCCACGGTCCGTACTGGCTAGAGTCGGAATCGAGCTTTTAGTCACGCCCACCCCTTCAAGTCTAAACATACAAGCGAGCTTGCTCGCGATTCGGTTAAACAGGCGCTGATTAGTCCGGCCAATACCACACTGGATCATCCAGTATCCGCTGGCCCGGTTTGGCCCAGAATCTTCTCCAGCACAATGCAATTGCACTCGGGATTCTCCTGCTGCGTGGCGCGCAATTCTGCTTTATTGTCGACGTCATCGTGCGCCAGGCTTTATTTCAACCCGTGAGGTGCACCCTTGGAACCCTGTTCTAAGCTCACAGTCGTATCGCCATTGGCACGTTCGTGCTACGCAAAGGAGTCTGCATAGTGGGTCCCGGATTGAAAACAGTGGTTGGCTTGAGCCTCCTTGTCCTGCTGAGCGCCTGTGGCGATAAAAAGCCGGTCGAAAAGGACCGTCCGCGGGTATTCGTGCAGGAAGTAAAACCTGCAGATTACGCGGCGACGGTGACCCTGACCGGTGATGTTCAGGCGCGGGTCCAGACCGACCTGTCGTTCCGCGTTGCCGGCAAGATCATCCAGCGTACAGTCGATGTCGGTGATCGGGTTTCGGCTAAACAAGTGCTGGCCAAGCTCGATCCCAAGGACCTGCAAACCAGCGTCGACTCGGCTCAGGCGCAGGTTGTTGCCGAACAGGCCCGGGTCAAACAGACCGCCGCCGCGTTTGTTCGCCAGCAAAAACTCCTGCCCAAGGGCTACACCAGCCAAAGCGAATACGATTCCGCCCAAGCCGCCTTGCGCAGCAGCCAAAGCGCCCTGACAGCGGCCCAGGCGCAACTGGCCAACGCCCGTGAGCAACTGAGCTACACCGCGTTGGTCGCCGACGCGCCGGGGGTGATTACCGCACGCCAGGCCGAGGTCGGCCAGGTGGTGCAGGCCACCGTGCCGATTTTCAGCCTGGCCCGGGACGGTGAGCGCGATGCGGTGTTCAACGTCTACGAATCGCTGCTGACAGAGCCGCCGGAGGGTAAAACGGTGGTCGTCAGCCTGCTCGACAAACCTGAGATCAAAACCACCGGCACCGTTCGGGAAATCACCCCGGCCGTCTCTGCGCAGACCGGCACGGTGCAGGTCAAAGTCACTCTCAACGGACTGCCGGAAGGCATGCAGCTCGGTTCGGTGGTGAGTGCCACGGCCAAGACGCCGGGCAAGTCGGCGGTCGAACTGCCCTGGTCGGCGCTGACGAAAAATCTCAGCGACCCGGCTGTGTGGCTGGTGGACGATGAGGGCAAGGCACAGCTGCACACCGTCACGGTCGGTCGCTACCTGACCGGCAAAGTGATTATCAGCGCCGGTCTGAAGGGGGGCGAAAAAGTCGTCATCGCCGGCGGCCAGTTACTGCACCCCGGCGTGAAGGTGGAAATCGCCGAAAACACCTATAAGGATTTAGCCGAGGGAGCCCAGCCATGAAGCGTCTGTTACTGGTTTGTGCCGGTGTGATGCTGGTGGCCTGCTCGAAAAAAGAACCGCCACCGGAGCCAGTGCGCCCGGTGTTGTCCATCAAGGTCCAGTCCCTGGACGAAGAAAGCCTGGGCCGCTTCGCTGGCAGCATCCAGGCCCGGTATGAAACCAATGTCGGCTTCCGGGTGCCAGGACGGATTGCCAGCCGTAATGTCGATGTCGGTGCCGAAGTCGATAAGGGCGCGCTGCTCGCCACGCTCGACCCCACCGATCAGCAGAACCAGTTGCGTTCCGCTCAGGGCGATCTGGCCAACGTCCAGGCGCAACTCATCAACGCCCAGGCCAACGCCCGGCGTCAGCAAGAGTTGTTCGATCGTGGCGTGGGTGCCCAGGCGCAACTCGACATCGCACAGACCGATCTCAAAACCACCCAGGCCTCCCTCGATCAAGCGAAGGCTGCGGTCGATCAGGCCAAGGACCAGCTCAACTACGTCGAACTGCGCGCCGATCACAAGGCCATCGTCACCGCGTGGAATGCCGAAGCCGGGCAAGTCGTCAGCGCCGGCCAGCAAGTGGTGACCCTGGCGCAGCCGGACATCAAGGAAGCGGTGATCGACCTGCCAGACACCCTGGTCGACCAGTTGCCGGAAGACGTGGTGTTTCAGGTGGCCGTCCAGCTCGAGCCGAGCGTCACCACCACTGCCATCATTCGCGAAATCGAACCTCAAGCCCAAAGCGCCACCCGCACCCGTCGCGCCCGCCTGACACTGGCCGACACGCCGCCGGGGTTTCGCCTGGGCACGGCGATCAGCGTGACCCTCAGCTCCACGATCAAACCGCGTATCGAGCTGCCCCTGACCGCGCTTCAGGAAGTCGATGGCAAGTCGCGGATCTGGGTCGTCGATCCGCAGACCCAAACCGTTTCCCCGCGAGACGTCAGCCTGATCAGCCGCACGGATTCAACGATGGTCCTGGCCAACGGTGTGAAGTCTGGCGAGCGAGTGGTCAGTGCCGGCGTGAATAGCCTGAAACCGGGGCAGAAAGTAAAAATCGATGAGGACAGCCCGCAATGAAAGGGAGTTTCAACTTATCCGAATGGGCCCTCAAGCATCAGTCGTTTGTCTGGTATTTGATGTTCGTCGCGCTGCTGATGGGCGTGTTCTCGTACCTGAACCTTGGCCGCGAGGAAGACCCGTCGTTCACCATCAAAACCATGGTGATCCAGACCCGCTGGCCGGGCGCGACCCAGGAAGAAACCCTCAAGCAGGTCACTGACCGGATCGAGAAAAAACTCGAAGAACTCGATTCTCTCGACTACGTGAAAAGCTACACCCGCCCCGGTGAGTCGACGGTCTTCGTTAACTTGCGTGACACCACCAGCGCCAAGGACATTCCGGAAATCTGGTACCAGGTGCGCAAGAAGATCAACGACATTCGCGGCGACTTCCCCCAAGGCCTGCAAGGACCGGGGTTCAACGATGAGTTCGGTGATGTGTTTGGTTCGGTGTACGCCTTTACCGCCGACGGCTTGTCGATGCGCCAATTGCGCGATTACGTCGAGCAGGTCCGCGCCGAGATCCGCGAAGTGCCGGGGCTGGGCAAAGTCGAGATGGTCGGCGAGCAGGACGAAGTCCTCTACCTGAACTTCTCCACCCGCAAACTGGCGGCGCTGGGCATCGATCAGCGTCAGGTGGTGCAGAGCCTGCAATCGCAAAACGCGGTGACCCCGGCCGGGGTGATCGAGGCAGGCCCCGAGCGGATTTCCGTGCGTACGACGGGGCAGTTTGCCTCTGAGAAAGACCTGGAAAACGTCAACCTGCGACTCAACGACCGCTTCTACCGCCTCGCCGATGTCGCCGACATCAGCCGTGGCTACGTTGACCCGGCGACACCGGAATTCCGCTTTAACGGCCATCCAGCCATCGGCCTCGCCATTGCGATGAAGAAGGGCGGCAACATTCAGGCGTTCGGTAAAGCGCTGCACCAGCGCATGACCGACCTGACTGCCGATCTGCCGGTGGGCGTCGGTGTGCACAACGTTTCCGACCAGGCCGAAGTGGTGGAAAAAGCCGTCGGTGGCTTTACCAGTGCACTGTTCGAAGCGGTGGTGATCGTGCTGATCGTCAGCTTCATCAGCCTCGGCGTACGTGCCGGTCTGGTGGTGGCGTGCTCGATTCCGCTGGTGCTGGCGATGGTCTTTGTCTTCATGGAATACAGCGGCATCACCATGCAGCGGATTTCCCTCGGCGCGCTGATCATCGCGCTCGGGCTGCTGGTGGATGACGCGATGATCACCGTCGAAATGATGGTCACGCGCCTGGAAATGGGCGAAACCAAGGAGCAAGCGGCCACGTTCGCCTACACCTCGACCGCGTTCCCGATGTTGACCGGTACGTTGGTGACGGTGGCCGGTTTCGTGCCCATCGGCTTGAACGCGAGCTCGGCCGGCGAGTACACCTTCACGCTGTTCGCGGTGATCGCGGTGGCCATGATCGTGTCGTGGATTGTCGCGGTGCTGTTCGCCCCGGTGATCGGCGTGCACATCCTCAGCGCCAACGTGAAACCTCATGACGCAGAACCGGGGCGCATCGGTCGGGCGTTCAATTACGGCTTGCTTTGGGCCATGCGCAATCGCTGGTGGGCGATCGGCATCACCGTCGCGCTGTTTGTGGCGTCGGTGTTTTCCATGCAGTTTGTGCAGAACCAGTTCTTCCCGTCCTCGGACCGCCCGGAAATTCTCGTCGACCTGAACCTGCCGCAAAACGCCTCGATCGCCGAAACCCGCAAGGCGGTGGACAAGCTCGAGGCGACGCTCAAGGGCGACCCGGACATCGTGCGCTGGAGCACCTACATCGGCGAAGGTGCGATCCGTTTCTACCTGCCCCTCGACCAGCAATTGCAGAACCCGTACTACGCGCAACTGGTGATCGTCAGCAAAGGTCTGGAATCGCGTAACGCGCTAAGCCAGCGCTTGCGCGAGCGGCTGCGCAAGGATTTTGTCGGTATCGGCAGCTACGTCCAGGCGCTGGAAATGGGCCCGCCGGTGGGGCGGCCGATTCAGTACCGGGTCAGCGGCAAGGACATCGATCAGGTGCGCAAGCACGCCATCGCCCTGGCCACCGAACTGGATAAAAACACCCACATCGGCGAGATCATTTACGACTGGAACGAACCGGGCAAAGTCCTGCGCATCGACATCGCACAGGACAAGGCACGGCAATTGGGACTGTCGTCGGAAGACGTGGCCAACCTGATGAACAGCATCGTGGTCGGTGCGCCAGTGACTCAGGTCGATGACGATATCTACCTGATCAACGTGGTGGGGCGTGCGGAAGACGCCGAACGCGGCACCCCGGAAACCCTGCAGAATTTGCAGATCGTCACGCCGGGCGGCACGTCGATTCCGCTGCTGGCGTTCGCCTCTGTGCGCTATGAACTTGAGCAACCGCTGGTCTGGCGCCGCGACCGCAAACCGACCATCACCATCAAGGCTGCGGTGCGCGACGAAATTCAGCCGACCGATCTGGTGAAACAACTCCAACCCGACATCGACAAATTCGCCGCCAGTTTGCCGGTGGGCTACAAGGTCGCCACCGGCGGCACCGTCGAAGAAAGCGGCAAGGCCCAGGGGCCGATTGCCAAGGTTGTGCCGTTGATGCTGTTTTTGATGGCGACCTTCCTGATGATCCAGTTGCACAGCGTGCAGAAGCTGTTCCTGGTGGCCAGCGTCGCGCCGCTCGGGCTGATTGGCGTGGTGATAGCGCTGATCCCGACGGGCACGCCGATGGGCTTTGTGGCGATCCTGGGGATTCTGGCGCTGATCGGCATCATCATCCGCAACTCGGTGATTCTGGTGACGCAGATCGATGCCCTGGAGAAGGACGGTCATGCACCGTGGGATGCGGTGGTGCAAGCCACGGAGCATCGTCGCCGGCCGATTCTGCTGACGGCTGCGGCGGCGAGCCTGGGGATGATTCCTATCGCCCGGGAAGTGTTCTGGGGGCCGATGGCCTACGCGATGATTGGCGGGATTATTATTGCGACGTTGCTGACGCTGCTGTTTTTGCCGGCGCTTTATGTGGCCTGGTACAAAATCCGCGAACCGAAGAAAGGTGATCGGCTTGAGACCCACCCCTCACCCTAACCCTCTCCCCAGGGGGTAGAGGGGACTGACCGAGGTGTTCCTGAGAAATTTTGCGACCGGGGAAATAGAGTCGAACTCCGGTTTTGAAAAGCTTGAAGATCTGCTCCCTTTCCCCTCTCCCCCCTGGGGCGGTCCGACGTTTCGGGAGGGCTGGGGTGAGGGGTGGATCTTAATGACACACCCTTAAAATCAAACCCGACGCCAAACACTCGCCAACCAAGGCTGCTGCTCCCGCGGCAGCCCCGCCGGCCGGTAGTAATGCTCCAGCTCCACAAACCCCGCGGCCGTCAGCAATTGCTGCCACGTCTCAAGATCGTGGTACGCCCCATAACGCGGCCCATTCCATCCTTCCTGATTCTCGCCACGCGGATTGGAACTGAACAACACGCCACCCTGCTTCAAAGCCCCGCGCAATTCCTTCAACACCCGAGGCAGTTCCTGACGCGGAATATGAAACAGCACCGCATTGGCGAAGATCCCGTCAAAGCGCTCAGCCGGCAAATCCAGCTTCAGAAAATCTTGCTGCCAGACCTCACAACCACTGTCTTCGCGTGCCATCTGCGCAAACTTCTCCGAGCCATCAAGCCCGACAGCGGTGTGGCCCATGCGCGTGAAGGTTTGCAAATCACGACCCGGCCCACAGCCAAAGTCGAGAATGTCGAACGGTGCCTCCCCCTGAATATGCCGCAGAAGCGCATCAATGTTCTGGCTGACATCATGATCGCGAGTCCCTTCGCGAAAACTTTCAGCCACCGAGTTGTAATGGCCCAGGGTGGTGGAGGTGATCTGCTCGAGGTCGGTGGGGGTCTGTTTCATGGTCGGCTGCGCAGGCAATTGGGATTTGCCGAATATACGCCATGAGGCAGATAGCGATATCACTGACGACCAATGACTTGAGCCAGACTCAGCGCTTGTTGAGCCCCCGCGCCAGCCGATCCCCGCCCAATTGAATCGCCGCCACCAACACCACCAGCAACACAATCACCGTCAACATGATCTGGCTATCAAATCGCTGATACCCGTACCGATAAGCGATGTCGCCCAACCCGCCGGCACCAATCGCCCCGGCCATGGCCGATGAGTTGATCATGGTCACCAGGGTGATGGTGAAACCGCCGACAATTCCCGGCAGCGACTCGGGCAACAACACATGCCAAACGATATGCCAGCGCCGGCAACCCATCGCCTGCGCCGCTTCGATCAACCCGTGATCGACCTCACGCAGACTGACTTCGGCAATGCGCGCAAAGAACGGAGTAGCGGCGATGGTCAGCGGCACCACGGCCGCCCAAACGCCATACGTGGTGCCGACGATCAGCCGGGTAAACGGAATCAGCGCCACCATCAGAATCAGAAACGGAATCGAGCGGAACAGGTTCACGAACGCACCCAATGCGCGGTTCAGCGCTGGTGCTTCGTAGATGCCGCCCCTGGAGCTGGTGACCAGAATTACCGCCAGCGGAATGCCCGCCAGCAGCGCGATCAATGACGACACGCCGACCATCAGGAAGGTGTCGATGAAGCCTTGCAGCAAGCGATCAAACCACATAACCCAGCACCTCCACCTGTTGCGCCCAGTGGCCGGCGCGTTGACGCAATTCCTCTGCGCCGAGGGACGAACCGGTCACCGCCAGCAGCAATTGCCCGAGGGCATGGCCCTGAATCCGTTCCACGCCACCTTGCAGCAAACGCACGCGACCGCCGAGGGCACTGAACAACGCGGCCAGATCTGGTTCATCGCTCGCGCTGCCGGTGAACTGCAAACGCAGCACAACAGCGGCGTCCGAAGACTGGGGATGTGCCAGCAAGCGGCTTTGCAGTTCTTCCGGCAAACCGTGTTGTAACGGCGCCAGCAAGGTTTTGCTGACCTCGTGCTGGGGGTTGCCAAAGACTTCCCAGACCGGCCCTTGTTCGACGATTCTTCCGTGTTCCAGCACGACGACCCGATCACAGATATCGCGGATCACCGCCATCTCGTGGGTGATCAGCACGATGGTCAGGCCCAGGCGCTGATTGATCTCGCGTAGCAGGCCGAGGATCGATTGCGTGGTTTCCGGGTCCAGCGCCGAAGTGGCTTCGTCGCACAGAAGAATCGCCGGGTCATGCACCAAGGCGCGGGCGATGCCGACACGTTGTTTCTGTCCGCCGGAAAGCTGCGCCGGGTAGGCCTTGTGCTTCTCTTGAAGGCCCACCAGTTCCAGCAATTCGCGGACTTTCTGCTCGCGTTTTTCCTTGGGCACACCGGCAACTTTCAGCGGCAACTCGACGTTCTGCCAAACCGTCTTGGCCGACATCAGGTTGAAGTGCTGGAAGATCATGCCGATGCGCCGACGCAGCGCCACCAGGCGGTCTTCATCGAACTCGCCGATGTCGACCTGATCGATCAGCACGCGCCCCGTGCTCGGTTGTTCCAGGCGGTTGATGGTGCGGATCAGTGACGACTTGCCGGCGCCGCTGCGGCCGATGATGCCGAACACTTCACCGCGCTGGATCGCCAGGTCGATGCCGTGCAGTGCCGCTACCGGACCTTGCTGGCCGTTGTAGGTTTTTCCCAGACCGATGAAGCGCACGTGGGCGCGATTCAGGTCCGGGTGCAGTTCGGTTTGTATGGCGTTATGAGGCTCTGGAATTTCCAGTCGCAGTTGGGTGGCTGCCGTCATATTCAGCTTTCCCAGCCGGCTTGGTAGAGCTTGCCGTGGGCTTTATCCAGCGCTGCGCGAACGGCCGGCGAATGCTGGTAAATGTCGACGAATTTGATCAGGCGCGGGTCGGTTTTACTTTTCGGCTGGATCACGAACTGGATCACGTATTCCTTGTGATCGAGGCCGTCGAACAGCAGGGCGGAGCCGGCATCGAAGGTCTTCGACAGGCGGATGTAGGCCGGGTAACCCTGGACCAGATCGGCGTCGTCATACGCGCGTACCAGTTGCACGGCTTCGACCTGCAGGATTTTGATTTTCTTCGGGTTGGCGATGATGTCTTCTTCGGTGGCCTTGTAGCCAACACCTGGTTTAAGCGTGATCAGCCCGGCCTTGGCCAGCAGTTGCAGACCACGACCGCTGTTGATCGGGTCGTTGGCGATCGCCACGCTGGCGCCTTCCGGCAGCTCGTCGAAGCTTTTGTATTTCTTCGAGTAGAGACCGACGTTGTTGATGATCCCCGGCGCGAACGGCACCAGGTCAAAACCGGCGGCGGCCTTGGCGTTTTCCAGGAACGGGACGTGCTGGAAGTAGTTCACGTCGATGTCACCGGCGGCGAGGCTGACATTGGGTGCGATCCAGTCGCTGAACTCCACCAGGTCGACTTGCAAGCCTTGTTTCTTGGCTTCTTCGACGGCGGCTTCCAGGGGAATGGCGAAAGCGGCGGTGGTGCCGACCTTCAGCGGCGCGTCGGCGGCGAAGGTGATGGAGCTGAAAAGGCCAAGGGCCAGGGCCAGTGCTTTGACTGGGTGAGAGAGGTAGGTCTTTTTCATGTTGGATTTTCCAGTCAATTATTAAATGTGTGCGCGCATTTTGTGGCGAGGGAGCAAGCTCCCTCGCCACAGGGATCAGCGTCGATACGTCGAGCCAGTGTGTTGCTCAGGCAAATGCGCCTCTGCGTGAAACAGTTTTTCCCGCAGGCTGCCGCTGTCGTAAGCGGTCTTGTACGACCCTCGGCGTTGCAGTTCCGGAATCACTAGGTCGATGAAATCCACATAGCTTTCCGGCGTAACAATCCGCGTCAGATTGAAGCCATCCAGCCCCGTTTCCGCGATCCACGATTCCAGCTCGTCAGCGACCTGCTCAGGCGAGCCCACCACGGTGATGTAGCGACCTCCGAGGGCGTGTTGCTCGAGTAATTTGCGGCGGGTCCAGTCGTTGTTTTGCAGATTCTTGGTAGCGGACTGGATCGCGTTGCTCTTCACGTACTGGATAGGCTCGTCGATTTCGTATTCGGAGAAATCGATCCCGGTGGACGCCGAGAAGTGCGCCACGCCGGCCTCGGCGCTGGCGTAGCTCAAGTACTCGGCGTGCTTGGCCCAGGCCAGCTCTTCGGTGGCGCCGACAATCACGTTCAGCCCCATGAACACCTTGATGTCCTCGGGGTTGCGCCCGGCCTCGACGGAACTGGCGCGCACCTTGTCCACTTGAACCTTGGTCGACGGTTTGTTCTGGCCGCTGATGAACACGCACTCGGCATGTCGCCCGGCGAACAGCAAACCGCGATCCGAACTGCCGGCCTGGAACAGCACCGGCGTGCGCTGCGGCGAGGGTTCGCAGAGGTGATAACCCTCGACCTGATAGAACTCGCCCTTGTGCTCGACCTTGTGCACTTTCTCGGGCTGCGCGTAGATCCGCTGCTGCGGATCGTTAAGCACCGCGCCGTTTTCCCAACTGCCTTCCCAGAGTTTGTAGAGCACTTGCAGGTATTCATCTGCCTGGTCGTAACGACGGTCGTGTTCCACCTGCTCGCTCAAACCCATGGCCTTGGCGGCGCTGTCGAGGTAGCCGGTGACGATGTTCCAGCCGACCCGGCCGCGACTCAGGTGATCGAGCGTGGACATGCGTCGGGCGAACAGATACGGCGGTTCGTAAGTCAGGTTGGCGGTGAGGCCGAAGCCAAGGTTTTTTGTCACTGCGGCCATGGCCGAAACCAGCAGCAGCGGGTCGTTGACCGGAAGTTGGATCGACTCTTTGAGCGGCACGTCTACCGAGTTTTGATAGACGTCGTACACGCCGACGATGTCAGCGATGAACAGGCCGTCGAACAGCCCACGCTCCAGCAATTGCGCCAGTTCGGTCCAGTATTCGATGGTTTTGTACTGAGTGGAGTTATCCCGTGGATGCGTCCACAGACCATGGTTGATGTGCCCGACGCAGTTCATGTTGAACGCGTTGAGCAGGATCTTCTTTTTGGCATCGGCCATCAGATGGTCCCCCGCAGTGGCGGGTTTTCATCGTTGAGGTAGTAATTGCCGACCGCGTGATATTTCCAGCGCACCGGGTCGTGCAGCGTGTGTACCCGGGCGTTGCGCCAGTGACGGTCCAAGCCATGTTCGATCAGGGTTGCCTGGCTGCCGGCCAGTTCAAACAGCGTGCTGCCAGCGGCGAGGGAAATCTCGGTGCTGATGGCGCGGGCTTCGGCGACGGCAATCGACGCGGCGGCGACGGTCTCGGCGTTGGTGTCGGCCTGAGCCTTGTCGAGGAATTCGCCGGAGCGTTCCAGCAAGGCTTCGGCGGCGTGCAAACGAATGCTCAAGTGGCCGAAGCTCTTGATGGTCAGCGGGTCTTCGGTGGCTTTGTTGTTGCCGGAATCGATCCACGGCCGGGTCTTGGTGCGCACGAAATGCAGCGCATCTTCATAGGCGGCGCGGGCGATACCGGTGTCGATAGCTGCATGAAGAATCTGCGCTAGCGGGCCGACGGTGGTCGGGCGCTCGAACGCGCTCTGAAACGGGATCACGTCTTCGGCGGCGACGTAGACATCTTCAAACACCACCGAACCGCTGCCGGTGGTGCGCTGGCCGAAGCCGCTCCAGTCGTCGATCACCGTCAGACCCTTGGCGTTACGAGGGACGAAAGCGAGTTGCTGAACGCCGTGTTCATCCACGACCGACGTCGGAATGCGCTGGGCATAAATCGCGCCCGTGGCGTAGAACTTGCGGCCGTTGATGCGATAGCCGTCGCGTTCTCCATGCAGATCAGGGGTCAGGCTGGTGACGCGGTCGTGGGCGGTTTTGGTACCCAGTTCCGCGAGGGCATTGCCGAAGCGCTGACCGGCCAGTACTTCCGCGTAGAGGCGTTTTTTCTGCTCTTCGCTGCCGTTCACCCGCAACAGTTCGAGCGCGTAGAAATGATTCTGCGGGATCTGGCCGAGGGAGCCGTCAGCCTGGGCGATCAGCGCGATCACCTTGACCAGCGTGACGTTGGAAACGCCAGCGCCGCCGTATTCTTTTGGCACGCTGATGCCCCAAAGACCCGAGCGGGAAAACACTTCCAGTTCCGGGTGTGGCAAACGGCGTTCACGGTCGCGCAGGGCGCTGTCGCGTTTGAAATCTTCGGCCAGGTCACTGGCGACGATCAGGGCTTGCTCATCGCTGGTTATGACCGCGACGTGGTGAGAAAGAGTCATGTGTTTCTCCAGAGATCTGGTCAAAAGCGTTCTGGTCGTTAAATCCAGGAATGCCGGGCGGGCAGCGTGCCGTTCAGGTGATAGGTGCCGACGGCGTGATATTTCCAGCGCACCGGGTCGTGCAGCGTGTGCACGCGGGCGTTGCGCCAGTGGCGGTCGAGGTTGAATTCGGCGAGGGTGGCGCGGCTGCCGGCCAGTTCGAAAAGCTTTTCGCTGGCCAGCAGCGAGATCTCGGTGGTCAGGACTTTGGCTTCGGCCACGGCAATCGAGGCGCGGGCGGCGGACTCGGCGGTGAGCGGCGCGGCGTTGACCTGATCGAGTACTTGCCCGGCCTTGCGCAGCAGCGCTTCGGCGGCGTGCAGTTCGATCTTCAGCTTGCCAATGTCGGCGATCACATAGAGGTCGTCGCTGGCCCGCTCGACCTTGGCGTCGATCCACGGCCGTGCACGGGTTTTCACGAACGCGATGGCGTCGTCGATGGCGCCCCGGGCGATGCCGGCGTCAATGGCGGCTTGAATCAGCTGCGACACGGCACCCTGAATGTTCGGGTTGTCATTGATCTTCCAGTTATCCACCACCAGCTCGGCATCGACCTGCACGTTGTTGAGCAAAATGGTGCCGCTGGCAGTGGTGCGTTGGCCGAAGCCTGACCAGTCATCCACGATGCGCAGACCCGGTGTACCGCGGCGGACGAAGGCCAGCACCTGCTTGCCATCGTCGTTCAGCGCCTTGACCGCGACCCAGTGGGCGAACAGGGCGCCGGTGGAATAGAACTTCTGCCCGCTGAGGACGAAGCCGTCGCCGCTGGCGGTGATTCGCGCCTTGAGTTCAAGGGTGTTTTTGGTGCCGCGCTCAGGTCCCGCGTTACCGATTCGCCAGCCGTCGAGCACGCTTTTGAACAGCTGCTTTTTTTTGCGATTCAGTGGCGCTGCCGAGCACCAGGTTGAGAATGCCGAACTGGTTCTGCGGGATCTGTCCCAGTGCCGGGTCGGCCGCGGAAATGATCGCGAAGACTTCGGCAACGGTGACGAATGAAACCTGCGGGCCACCGTACTCGCGCGGGATGGCAATGCTGCCCAGGCCGCTGCGGGTGAACTGTTCGATTTCCGACCACGGCAGCTTGCGCTGCTGGTCGCGTTTGGCCGCTTGCAGGCGGGCGACTTGCGCCAGCTCATGGGCGGCCTTGATGGCTTGTGCGTCGTTGCGCAAAACCTGCGCGGGCAACAACAGGGGGGCGATGTCCAGATCACTCTGGACGATTGCATCTGCCAGACTGGACATCAGTGCCGCTCCTTGGCTGCACGCAATGCCCTGGCGATCTGCACTGGGGTGATTGTGTTCCGGACCATACCTACCTCACATCTCATGGAAACGTCGCGATGGTTGCGACGAACGAAAAAAAGAATGTCCGGTGGTCCGGTGCATATACCCTAAGCATGTATAAAAAATAAATAAACTAACTTTTAGGAATATGCATAGAAGGTTGGTTAGCGCAGACCCTGTGGCGAGGGAGCTTGCTCCCGCTCGACTGCGCAGCAGTCGCCAATTTGTCACCATGCTTTGACTGAAAGCACACGATCACGGGTTTGGGGGGCGCTTCGCACCCCAGCGGGAGCAAGCTCCCTCGCCACAGAAAACCCTCAGTCCAGGCGGGGTTCGGCGGCCATGAGTATCTCTTTTGGCCGGGCCTTCAAATACGGATTGGCGCAACCGATCTTCAGCCTGCGCGGTGGTGCCCAGCGGGAGTTGTTACCCACCCGGTCGAGGATGCAGTAAGTCACTTCCAGCCGCAGGTCTTCGCCGGCTTCGAGAATGATCGCCGGGGGCACCCAGACCTGGATCGGCTGGCCGACATCGCCGGCCTTGAGTCGTGGCAGATCCATGCGCACATCGCCCCAGCGCAGGGTGATTTCGTCGTCGGCGGCCATGTTCAGGTAAGGCTCGATGGTCAACGGAACGCCGCGCTTGATCTGGTTCGGATTGACCCCCTGACGGCGAATGGTTTCGGGGATGTTTACGGGCTCCAGCCCCTGGTTTTCATCGCCGCACAGCGCAGACGGTTGGCCGCCGGGGCAGTCGAGTTTGATCTGCACCCGTCTGGCGGCTGAAAGGGTTGGCCCTTGCCCGATCTGCATGATCCGGTAGTGAATGCGTGAGGTGCCATTGGCAATGAAGCTCTCGGGCACACGCAGTTGGACCGGTTGACCGACATCGTCGGCCGTCAGCACTCTGGAGGCCACGTAGCAGTTGTCCCAGAACAGTTCGATCAGGTCGCCTTCGTCCATGCCGGAGTAGGGCGCCACATCGATCAGCAGGTGCGTCGCCGAGGTGATGTTGATGCAGGTCTTGTGGGATTGCGCCAGGGTCGGGGCCGCAAGTTCGGGTTTGTTCGAAGTGCTTGTCATGGGGATCTCCTTGAAGCCTTGCAGCGAAAGTCCGTTTCTGAAAGTTCTAAAGGCGTGAATTATCGAGCAACAAAACTGTGCACTATTTGCGAAATTAAATAATGAACGAGTGCAAGGTTAAACGCCTGTTGAGACTAGATAAGAGTGCGCTTCAATAGGTGTCAATAGAGTTGGCTAGTTAAGTAGGGTATCTAGTGTTATTCAGAAAAATCCTACGAGTTGAAGTTAATAAGCTGCACCGCTCTGTCGAACTTGGCGTTGTTTTACGGGCTTTCAGCGCGTTGCTGACGGCGAAGGCCGGGTCGATGAGGGCGCTGGGTTTGGCGGATTTTAGGCGAGGTTATTCTGTTGCAGGACATATATATGTACCGCACGCAGCAATAAAAAATTATCTATTGTTCGGATAGATAAATAAGAGAAGAGAATATATCGAGAGGTTTTGTTAGCAGGGATGGTTGTCACTTCCATCCATGGAAGTTAACAAGTAGTGAGGCAATGTTTCAGTTGTGGGCGTTATTAAGAAACTTGCTGAGAAACTGTTTCGTCCGCTCTTCTTTCGGATTGGCAAACAGCGCCTTGGCTTCGCCTTGTTCGACGATCACACCTTTGTCGAAAAACACCACGCGGTTCGCCACGTCCCGGGCAAAGCCCATTTCGTGGGTGACGATGACCATGGTGCGTCGCTCTTCGGCGAGGCTGCGGATGGTCGCCAGCACTTCACCCACCAGCTCCGGGTCGAGGGCTGAGGTGGGTTCGTCGAACAAAATCACTTCCGGCTCCATCGCCAGCGCGCGGGCAATCGCCACACGCTGTTGCTGACCACCGGACAGGCGTCGCGGGTAAGCGTCTTCCTTGCCCGCCAGACCCACCCGGGCCAACAACTTTTTACCCAGGGCAACGGCTTCGGCGTGCGGGATCTTCTTTACGATGATCGGGCCTTCGATAACGTTTTCCAGAGCGGTGCGATGAGGGAACAGGTTGAAGTTCTGGAACACGAAGCCCACGTGTTGGCGTAAACGTCGCACCAGGCCTTGCTGCTGGTTCAATGGACGACTGCCATCGATCTCGATGTCACCGACCTTGATCCGGCCGCTGGTGGGTTCTTCCAGAAAATTCAGGCAACGCAGGAACGTGGTTTTACCCGAGCCGCTAGGCCCGATGATCGCCACCACCTCGCCTTCCTTCACTTGCAGATCAATGCCGTTGAGCACCACTTGACCCTTGAACTGCTTTGTCAGTTTTTCCACGACAATCATTGGGTCAGGACTCCAGGTCGTGCCGATTGACCCGTGCTTCCAACTGGTTCTGCAGGTGCGAAAGCACCGTGGCCAAAATCCAGTAGATCAGCGCGGCGGCAAGGTACATGGTGAAAATTTCAAAGGTACGGGCGGTAATCAGCTGCGCCTGACGGAACAGTTCCGGCACCTGAATAGTGGCTGCCAGCGCGGTGTCCTTCACCAGCGAAATGAAGCTGTTGCCCAGCGGTGGCAGAGCCGTGCGCATCGCTTGCGGCAGGATGGCCCGGCGCAGGGTCTGCGCGCGGGTCATGCCGATACTCGCGGCGGCTTCCCACTGACCGCGCTCGATGGAGCTGATCGCGGCGCGGAGGATTTCGCAGGCATAGGCCGCCATGTTCAGCGAGAAGCCGATCAGGGCCGCCGGCAGCGGATCAAGTTCGATGCCCAATTGCGGCAAGCCGTAATAGATCACGAACAGTTGCACCAGCAACGGCGTGCCGCGAAAGAACGACACGTAGATGCGGGCAATCCAGCTCACCAGTTTGAAGCGCGACAGGCGCATCAATGCCAGGCCGAAGCCCATCACCAGGCCGAAGAACATCCCGCCCAGGCTCAAGATCACCGTGTAGTACGCGCCCTTCAGCAGGAAGGGCGCGGAATCCAGCGCGAGTTGGAAAGCTTCTTCCATTATTGAGTGACGTCAGCGCTGAAGTATTTTTCCGAAAGCTTTTTCAGCGTACCGTCGGCACGCAGCTTGTCGATGGCCTTGTTCACTGCTGCCAGCAACTCAGGCTCGCCTTTGCGCAGGGCGATACCGGCTTCCTGGCGGGAGAACGCTTCGCCGGCGGCGGCAGTGTCCTTGGCCTTCTTGGCGTATTCCAGCGCGGCGAGGCGGTCGATCAGAATGGCGTCGATGCGGCCGACGCGCAGATCCTGGAACTTGGTCGGATCATCTTCGTAGGTGCGAATGTCAGCCTTAGGCACATTCTCTTTCACCCACTGCTCGTAGTTGGTGCCCAGACCTACGCCTACTTTCTTGCCGGCCAGATCGGCGGCGGTCTTGATGGTGTCTTTGTTCTTGGTCAGGGTCAGCGCCTGAATCCCGGAAACGGTGTACGGCTCGGAGAAGTCATACTTCTTTTTGCGCTCGTCGGAGATGGTCACCTGGTTGATCACGGCGTCCAGACGTTTGGATTCCAGCGCCGCGAGGATGCCGTCCCATTTGGTCGGTTGCAGTTTGACCTTCACGCCCAGCTCTTTGGCCAGGGCTTCGGAGAACTCGACTTCGAAGCCGGCCAGTTTGCCGTCGGCGTCGACGAAACTGAACGGTGGGTAAGTACCTTCCAGGCCAACGTTGATCACGCCAGCGTCTTTGATTTTTTGCAGCTGCTCACCGGCAACCGCTTGCCCCAACAGGCCGGCGCTCAGCGCCAGGCCCAGCGAACCTACCAGCAGATTTCGTCGTAGTGCGGAAAAATTCATGACAAGCCCCTGTGTTTTCTTATGAAGACGCTTTTAGGAATGTTGGCAAATTCGGGATTTGAACGACTGCAATATCCTGCCCTAAAGCATCGTATGCGTCTCGCTGCAAATTCGCCTGCGGCGTGACTATATGATGGCGCTTTTAGATTGGAAAATAATAAATATAAACTTTGTTATTCTTTTTTAGAATATAAGTTGCCTTCGAAAAGATCGCAGCCTGCGGCAGCTCCTACATGGATCATGCCCGGCGCAAATTCCGGGTTAACGCCGATCAATGTAGGAGCTGCCGCAGGCTGCGATCTTTTGATCTTCGATCCTTACAAAAAACTTGTATAGGCAAACAACGCCGGCGCCCCGCCGGTATGCAGGAAGATGATCGGGCCGTCGTTGAAACGCTGACGACCGATGCCATCGAGCAACCCGGCCATGGCCTTGCCAGTGTAGACCGGGTCCAGCAACAAACCTTCCTGACTCGCCACCAGCTTCACGGCGGCCAACGTCCCGGCATTCGGTTCACCGTAGCGCGGGCCGAAATACTCGTCCCACAACTCGACCTTGAAACTCGCTGGCAGGCTCACGCCCAGCAGCTCGGCAGTGCGCTCAGCCAGGCCTTGGACTTTCGGGCGTTGGTCTTCATCGCTGCGAGAAACCGTGACACCAATCACTGGCAAATCCGGCAGTGCTTCACTCAACGCCAACGCCAGACCGCTATGGGTCCCGGCACTGCCCGAAGCCAGAACCACGGCCGCGAATGTCAGCCCGGTGTCCTTGATCTGCTCGGCCAATTCCAGCCCGGCACGCACATAACCCAAAGCGCCCAACGCATTGGAGCCCCCAATCGGCACCAGATATGGCTTCTTGCCGTTGTTACGTAGACGGTCGGCCAGCGCCTGCAATTGCTCGTCGGCATTGTCGAGGTTCTCCACCAACTCGACCTTGGCGTCGAACAGGTCCAGCAACAGTCGATTGCCGTTACCGACATAGTTGGCGTCGTCGGTGCCCAGGGGATTTTCCAGCAGGGCTACGCAGCCCAGGCCAAGCCTGGCCGCAATGGCGGCAGTCTGGCGCACGTGGTTGGACTGAAGCGCGCCAGCGGTAATCAAGGTGTCGGCGCCTTGTGCCAGCGCATCGGCCGCCAGGTATTCGAGTTTGCGCAGCTTGTTGCCGCCCATCGCCAGCGGCGTCAGGTCATCACGCTTGACGTACACATCGCGGCCCAACCAGGTCGACAGGCGTTCGAGTTTTTCCAGGGCGGTAGGATGACCGAGCAGGTCGAGGCGGTTAAAGCGGGCAAGCTGTTGTTTGATCATGGGGTCCGTACTGGCGGAGGGAGATGACAGGACTATAGGCACGCCCATTTAGCGGGGCAACTGCCAATCGGCCTTATGCCAAAAAGTGCTGAGCACAGCACAATCGGTTCTTAATTCGGCTTCCAGACCATGCCGTAAAGTAATCGCGGTTAACGCGGCCAGACAGTCCGGCCGCCCGTGAGGAGTTTTTACCGTGAGCGAGCGTTCCAGTCATTGGCAACTGCAGACCATCGTCAGCCAACTGCGCACGGCGCGTGATCAGTGGCGGCTACAAAATGGCCGCGCCAGCACCGAACAGGGCGGTCGCGAGTTGCCTTCCCGAGCGGCCATGGCAGAGATTCTCGAAGCCCTCTGTGGTGCGTTGTTCCCGATGCGCCTCGGTCCGGTGGATTTGCGCGAGGAGAGTGAAGACTTCTACGTCGGCCACACGCTGGACGTTGCGTTGAACGCGTTGCTGGCACAGGCGCGACTCGAATTGCGCTACGCCGCTCGCCACAGTGCCCAGGCCGACACTGAAGTCGAAGCCAAGACGATTCAGATCATTCAGGACTTCGCCCTCGCATTGCCGGGGCTGCGCAGTCTGCTCGACACCGACGTGCTGGCGGCCTATCACGGCGATCCGGCGGCTCGCAGTGTCGATGAAGTGTTGCTGTGCTATCCGGGGATTCTGGCGGTGATTCACCATCGCCTGGCCCATCATTTGTACAGGGCCGGCTTGCCGCTGCTGGCACGGATCAGCGCGGAAATCGCTCACTCGGCTACCGGCATCGACATTCACCCTGGCGCGCAGATTGGCCGCAGCTTCTTCATCGATCACGGGACGGGTGTGGTGATCGGCGAGACCGCCATCATCGGCGAGCGTGTGCGGATTTATCAGGCCGTGACGTTGGGCGCCAAGCGCTTCCCGGCGGATGAAGACGGTCAGTTGCAGAAGGGGCAACCGCGACATCCGATTGTCGAGGATGACGTGGTGATCTATGCCGGTGCGACGATTCTGGGGCGGATCACCATCGGCAAGGGCTCGACCATTGGCGGTAATGTCTGGCTGACCCGCAGCGTGCCGGCGGGGAGCAACCTGACTCAGGCGAATCTGCAGCATGATGATGGGACGCAGAAGTAGGGCGGTCGATGGATTTTTGTCTGATCTAAGAGTCACCCCTCACCCCAGCCCTCTCCCCATAGGGGAGAGGGGGAAAGGGGGTCGATCTCCATGCTTTTCTAATCCTGAGTTCGACTCGGGATTTCAGGTCGCAGAATGTCTACCAAACACCTCGGTCAGTCCCCTCGCCCCTTTGGGGAGAGGGTTAGGGTGAGGGGTGGATCTCAGATCTGTACGGAGATAATGGCATTCCGCCAATTTTCACTGAACGAATTCCCCCAACCCCGCGTCATACCCATCCTTGAGCTAGCGTACGAACAGTACCGCCGAGCCTTGCGATTAGTCCTTAGCACCCTATTCATGTTTAACTTGAACGCTCATTCAAGTTAAACCGTCGGTTTGCTGCCCGCTCACAACAGGAGGCTTGCCTTTGCCGAGTCCGTTATTGATTGCCCTGTTTTACCCCCTCGAGGTGCACCTTTCATGAGTGCATCGCCCACCCCCGCCAGCGGTCAGGTCCGCATGAATCCGCCGGTGTTTTACTTCTCGGCGACGTTCATTTTGCTGTTCGGCATCATCGTCATCGCCATGCCTGAAAAGGCCGGCGCCTGGCTTCTGCAAGCGCAAAACTGGGCGGCCAACACGGTCGGCTGGTACTACATGCTCGCGATGACCCTGTATCTGGTCTTCGTGGTGGTCACCGCCTTGTCCGGCTACGGCAAGATCAAGCTCGGTGCCGACCACGACGAACCCGAATTCAGTTACCTGTCCTGGGCCGGCATGCTATTCGCCGCCGGGATCAGCATCACGCTGTTCTTCTTTTGCGTGTCCGAACCGCTGACCCATTTGGCGCAACCGCCGCAAGGCGAGGCCGGTACGGCGGATGCCGCGCGTCAGGCGATGCAGATTCTGTTTCTGCACTGGGGCCTGCACGGCTGGGGCGTGTTCGCCTTTGTCGGCATGGCGCTGGCTTACTTCGCTTATCGACATAACCTGCCATTGGCCCTGCGTTCGGCGCTCTATCCGCTGATCGGCAAGCGCATCAACGGCCCCATCGGTTACGCGGTGGACGGCTTCGGCATCATCGCCACGGTGTTTGGCCTCGGTGCCGACATGGGCTTTGGCGTGTTGCACCTCAACTCGGGTCTGGACTACCTGTTCGGCATCGCCCACACCCAGTGGATTCAGGTCGGCCTGATCACGTTGATGATGGGCGCGGCGATCATCGTCGCGGTGTCTGGCGTCGATAAAGGCGTGCGCGTGATGTCCGACATCAACATGCTGCTGGCCTGTGCGTTGTTGCTGTTCGTGCTGTTCGCCGGCCCGACTCAGCACTTGCTCAACACCCTGATCCAGAACATCGGCGACTACCTCGGCGCCTTGCCGATGAAGAGTTTCGACCTGTACGCCTACGACAAACCGAGCGACTGGCTGGGCGGCTGGACGGTGTTCTACTGGGCCTGGTGGATCGCATGGTCGCCGTTCGTGGGCCTGTTCATCGCACGGATCTCCCGTGGCCGGACCATCCGCGAATTCGTCTTCGGCGTGCTGTTGATTCCGCTCGGCTTCACCCTGGCGTGGATGTCGATCTTCGGCAACAGCGCCATCGATCAAGTCCTCAATCACGGCATGAGCGCGCTCGGCATGTCGGCCATCGACAACCCGTCGATGACCCTCTACTTGCTGCTGGAAACCTACCCGTGGAGCAAAACCGTCATCGCGGTTACGGTGTTCATCAGCTTCGTGTTCTTCGTGACGTCTGCCGACTCCGGCACGGTGGTGCTGTCGACACTGTCCGCCAAGGGCGGCAATCCCGATGAAGACGGGCCGAAATGGCTGCGAGTGTTCTGGGGCGCAATGACTGCTTTGGTGACCAGTGCGCTGCTGTTCTCCGGCAGTATCGATGCGCTGAAGTCCGCGGTGGTGCTGACCTCGTTGCCGTTCTCGATGATCTTGCTGCTGATGATGTGGGGGCTGCACAAGGCGTTCTACCTGGAGTCGCAGAAGCAGATCGCGCAACTGCATTCCCTGGCGCCGGTGTCCGGATCGCGGCGTGGCGGCTGGCGTCAACGCCTGAGTCAGGCCGTGCATTTCCCGTCACGGGATGAGGTCTATCGCTTCCTCGATACGACGGTGCGCCCGGCGATTGAAGAAGTCTCGGCGGTGTTCGTCGAGAAGGGCTTGAACGTGGTCACTCAGCCGGACCCGGCCAACGACAACGTCAGCCTGGAAATCGGTCATGGCGAGGAGTCTCCGTTCATTTATCAGGTGCAGATGCGCGGCTACTTCACGCCGTCCTTCGCCCGTGGCGGCATGGGTTCCAAGGAACTCAATAACCGTCGTTATTACCGGGCCGAAGTGCATTTGAGCGAGGGCAGTCAGGATTACGATCTGGTGGGTTACACCAAGGACCAGATCATCAACGACATCCTTGATCAGTACGAACGGCACCTGCAGTTTTTGCATTTGGTGCGCTGATCGAGAACCGGTGGCGCCGGGCCTTTTTCAGGTCTCGGCGCTCAACACCATGTACAGCACCAGCGCCGCCACCGGCACACTGAACACCACCGTGCCGATCATCAATTCCGAACTCAGTGACTGACCGGCAGTGACCATGCCAACTGCACCGTTGATCAACGTCAGCGCCAGCCACAGGACCACGAAGCTGTAGGTCAGCGTCTGTTGGCTAAAGCCGATTTTGTCGCCGATGAACAACATCAACGCCAGCAGGATCAGGCCGAAGGTGATGATGATGGTGGTGTGCATGGTGCGTTCCGCCCTTTAGATGTGTGCTGCCTGTAAAGCCGCCTTCGCGAGCAAGCCCGCTCCCACAGGGTTCTCGGTTGTTCACAAAATATTTGTTCAAAGGAGATCCCCTGTGGGAGCGAGCTTGCTCGCGATTGGGGTCACTGCGGTATCAGTTTGAGCATAGTTAAACCAGCCCACCATTGACCCGCAGAATCTGTCCGTTGACCCAAGCCGAATCCGGTCCCACCAGAAACGACACCACGCGGGCAATATCCTCCGGCTGACCTAAACGCTCCAGCGGTGCCATCTTGGCGAAGGTCTGAATCTGCTCTTCACTTTTGCCGTGCAGGAACAGGTCGGTAGCCACCGGGCCGGGGGCCACGGCGTTGACGGTGATGTTGCGCCCGCGCATTTCCTTGGCGAACACCTGGGTCAGGGATTCCACCGCCGCTTTGCTGGCGATGTACACCGCGTAGCCCGGCAGGTTCATGCCGACAGTGCTGCTGGAGAAGTTGATGATCCGCCCGCCAGTGTTCAGGCGGGTGGCGGCTTCACGCAGGGTGTTGAACGTGCCGCGAGCGTGGATGTTGAAGGTCTGGTCGAACAGCTCATCCGTGTGCTGCGCCAGCGGCATCACGTTGAGAATGCCGGCGTTGTTCACCAGCACATCGACCTTGCCCAGTTGCGTTTCGGTTTCGTCGAACATCCGGCGTACGTCGTCGGCGTTCGCTACATCCGCCTTGATCGCTATGGCCTGGTGGCCGGCCTGACGCAATTCGACCACCCGTTTTGAAGCTTCGGTGGCACTGCTGGCGTAGTTGATGGCGACGGAGAAACCCTGGTTGGCCAGTTGTTTGGCGATCACCGCGCCGATGCCGCGGGAGGCGCCGGTCACGATGGCAACTTTCGAAGTTTGGTTAGTCATGGCGATGATTCCTTTGAAGTGGATGGCTTGGGGTGAAGCCAGATTCACATGTTTACTCAGGCGGATAAATGCACGAGAGTTGCCTTGACTGTTCAATAATCGCCAACAATCAACCGCCAGGAGACCCGCGTGGATCAAGTCAAAGCGATGAAGGTTTTCGTGCGGATCTACGAGCGCAGCAGCTTCACGCTGGCTGCCGACGACCTGAACCTGCCGCGGGCGACGCTGACCCACACGCTGAATCAATTCGAAGCCTGGCTCGGTACGCGTTTACTGGAGCGAAGCACTCGTAAGGTCCGTCCTACGCTGGACGGCGAGGCGTATTACCTGCGTTGTGTGCAGTTGCTGGCAGAGTTGGAAGAAGCTGAACTGGCGTTTCGCGGGGTGGCGCCGAAGGGCCGGCTGCGCGTGGATCTGCACGGCACGCTGGCCAAGCACTTCGTCATCCCGGCGTTGCCGCAGTTCATGGCGCGCTACCCGGACATCGAACTGTCCATCAGCGAGGCCGACCGCTTTGTCGACCTGATCGCGGAAGGCGTCGACTGCGTGCTGCGCGCAGGCACCTTGGGCGACTCCGCGCTGATCGGCCGCCGCGTCGCCAACCTGCGCCAAATCACCTGCGCCAGCCCCGCGTACTTGCGCAAATATGGCGAACCGAAAAGCCTCGACGACCTGAAACATCATCGTGCCGTTAACTACGTCTCGCGCACGACTGCCAAGTTATTTCCCTTCGAATTCATGGTTGATGGCGAGCTGAAGGAAGTGGCTATCGATGGCGCGCTCTCAGTGTTCGGCGCAGAAATTTATGCGGCGTCGGCGATTGCCGGGTTGGGCCTGATCCAGTGCCCGCATTACCGAATGGAAACGCAGATTTCCCAGGGTTTGGTGCAGGAAGTCCTGATCGATACGCCACCACCGCCGATGCCGGTTTCGGTGTTGTATCCGCACAACCGACACATGTCGCCACGGGTTCGGGTGTTTGTGGATTGGCTGGGGGAAGTGTTTGCGGGGGCGCGGTAGCCGCTGGTCCATAGGGCAAATCAGGCCTCTGCACGATAGGCTAATATTTATCAGAGTGTGTATGGTGTGTATTGGTGTGAAGCTTCGTCGCGTAGTGTGCACAGCAGATGCTGCCCACAAGGACGAAGGTGATGCGAAGTCGGGAAATGATCAGGATGATCGAGGAGGATGGTTGGTATCTGGTGGCCGTGAAAGGCAGCCATCATCAGTACAAACATCCATGCAAACTAGGGAGGGTGACGATAAAGCACCCGGACTCGGATCTTCCAAAAGGAACGATCAACAGCATATTGAAACAGGCGGGTCTGAAATGAGACCCGACACCGGATATGAAAGCCCCGAGCGGGCCACATCACAGGAAGGACTTACCGAAATGAAATTCCCGGTCGTTCTGCACAAGGATGCCGACTCAGAATACGGAGTAATTATCCCGGACGTGCCGGGTTGTTTCTCCGCGGGCGGTACTGTGGCGCAGGCATTTGAAAACGTGAAGGAAGCGCTGTCGTTGCACTACGAAGGCTTGGTGGCCGATGGCGATCCACTGCCGCAGGTGCATGAGATCGACGCTCATCTTGATAACCCTGATTACGCGGGCGGCGTGTGGGGGGTGGTCGAATTTGATATCACGCCTTACTTCGGCAAGTCGGTGCGCTTCAATGCCACACTGCCTGAGCAGTTGCTTGAGCGTATCGATCAAACAGTCAGGCGGGATCAGCGGTACAGCTCAAGGTCTGGCTTTTTGGCTGCCGCTGCCCTGCGTGAGTTGTCGGCGTAAATGTTGATCGCTCCTACGCAGAGTCGAGCGTGGGAACGATCAACTGGCGGCAAAGATGAAATATGTGAAACGTTTCAGCATTTCCTCGAGTCCGAGGTTTATCGGCGTTTGTCTGGGCGTATGCTGGGCAACTTGCGAAGCAGTCGATACCAACTTCAAGACAGACAAGAGAGGATTCGATGACCTACACCGCTGCCGAAAACCGCTACGACTCTATCCCTTACCGCCGCGTTGGGCGCAGCGGGTTGGTGCTGCCGGCACTGTCTCTGGGCCTGTGGCACAACTTCGGCGACAGCACGCCGATCGACACTCAGCGTTCGTTGCTGCGTACCGCGTTTGATCTTGGCATCAATCATTTCGACCTGGCCAACAACTACGGCCCCCCTTATGGCAGCGCCGAGATCAATTTCGGTCGTTTGCTGCGTGAAGACTTCAAGCAGTATCGCGACGAGCTGATTATCTCCAGTAAGGCCGGTTGGGACATGTGGGCCGGACCTTATGGTCAGGGCGGCGGTTCGCGCAAATACGTGCTGGCCAGCCTTGATCAGAGCCTGCAGCGCCTTGGCCTGGATTACGTGGACATCTTCTACTCCCACCGCTTCGACCCGGACACGCCGCTGGAAGAAACCGCCAGTGCACTGGCCACCGCGGTGCAACAGGGCAAGGCGTTGTACATCGGTATCTCCTCGTACTCGGGGGTTAAAACCCGTGAAATGGCCGCGCTGTTGAAAGAGTGGAAAGTCCCGTTGCTGATTCACCAACCGGCTTACAACCTGCTCAATCGTTGGGTGGAAAAAGACCTGCTGGATGTCACCGACGAGCTCGGCACTGGGGTGATTGCTTTCACGCCGCTGGCGCAGGGCCTGTTGACTGACAAATACCTCAACGGCATTCCGAAGGATGCGCGGGTTAATCGTCCGGGCGGTGGTTCGTTGCAGTCCTCGCACCTGTCCGAAGCCAACATCGCTCATGTGCGTGCGCTGAATGAGATCGCCAAGCGTCGCGGTCAGAGCCTGGCGCAGTTGGCTTTGGCGTGGACGCTACGCGATCCGCGCGTGACGTCGGCGCTGATCGGTGCGAGCCGGCCGGAGCAGATTATCGAGAACGTCGGGGCGTTGAAGAATTTGAGTTTTAGCGCTGAAGAGCTGGCGGAGATCGACCGGTTTGCCCAGGAGGGCGGGGTTAATCTTTGGGAGAAGCCTTCGACGGCGGAGTGATCTCAGGCGAGGGGTGGGTCAAGATCCACCCCTCACCCCAGCCCTCTCCCCAGAGGGGAGAGGGGGAAAGGGGGCTGATCTTTATGCTTTTCAAACCTGAGTTCGACTCGATCATTCAGGTCGATGTAGCTCGAAAGAATACCGCGGTCAGTCCCCTCTACCCCTTGGGGCGGTCCGACGTTTCGGGAGGGTTAGGGTGAGGGGTGGGTGGCAAGACGAACAAAAGCCTCACCTGAAAAACGGCACATCCCCCAACACCGTCGCCCGCTGCATCACGCGCCGAGCCGGCCGGTAATCATCCACGGCGTAATGCTGTGTCACGCGGTTATCCCAAAACGCCACGTCGTCCTTCTGCCAGCGCCAGCGAATGGTAAATTCCGGACGTGTCGCGTGGGCAAACAGAAACTTCAGAATCACCTCGCTTTCGGTTTCCGACAGCTCATTGATCTTCGACGTGAAGCCTTCATTGACGAACAACGACCGGCGTCCGCTCACCGGGTGAGTGCGAATCACCGGGTGTGACAGTGGCGGGTTTTTCCGGCGCGCTTCTTCCCACTGGGCCAAGGCTTGCGGCGTGTTGCCATAGCGCTCCAGCGGGAACGAACGAGTGAAATCGTGGGTGGCCGTCAGACCTTCGAGCAAGTTCTTCATCGGCACCGAAAGCGCTTCATACGCCGCGATACCGCTGGCCCACAGCGTGTCGCCACCAAATTCCGGCAACAACTTGGCGCTGAGCACCGCGCCCATGGCCGGCGTCGGCAGGAAGGTCACGTCGGTGTGCCAGATCGCGTTGTCGCGCACGTCGGTGACGGCGGTGTCGAGGATCAGCACTTCCGGCTGTTCCGGCACATTCGGGTAGATCGGGTGAATGTGCAGGTCGCCGAAATTGGCGGCGAAACGTGCCTGCTGCTGCGGTGTGATCGGCTGATCGCGGAAGAACAACACTTGATGCTCAAGCAGCGCCTGCTCGATAGCGTCGCGCTGTTCCAGGTTCAGCGGCTGGCTGATGTCGACGCCGCTGATGTGTGCGCCGAGGGCGTAGCTTAAGGGGACGATGGTCAGGTTGCTCATGGTCTTTCTCTTCAATCCGGGGTGTAGAGCTTTTGTAGGAGTGAGCCTGCTCGCGATAGCGGTGTATCAGCCACTGCCATGTCGCCTGACACTGCGCTATCGCGAGCAGGCTCACTCCCACAGGGTTTTTCCCATGATGATTTTTCAGTGCGCCTGGCCATGCCACGGCACCAGTTTGCGTTGCAGGGCGCGCAAGCCCATTTCCATGGCGAAGGCGATCAGCGCAATCACCAGAATCCCCAGCACCACCACATCGGTGACCAGGAACTGCGCGGCCGACTGCACCATGAAGCCCAAACCGCTGGTGGCGGCGATCAGTTCGGCGGCAACCAGCGTCGACCAACCCACACCCAGGCCAATCCGCACACCGGTCAAAATGTCCGGCAACGCACTCGGCAGAATCACATGGCGAATCAACTGCGCCCGGGTCGCGCCCAAGGACTGCGCCGCGCGCAATTTGGCCGGGTCGACGGTACGCACGCCGGTCGCCGTAGCGATGGCGATCGGGGCGAAGATCGCCAGGTAGATCAACAAGACTTTCGACAGCTCACCAATGCCGCACCAGATCACGATCAGCGGCAGATAAGCCAGCGGTGGGATAGGGCGGTAGAACTCGATCAGCGGATCGAGAATGCCGCGAGCAATGCGGTTGTGGCCGATGGCGATTCCAACGGGCACGGCGGTCAGCACCGCGAATCCCAGGCCCAGACCGATTCGGCTGAGACTCGCGCCCAAGTGCTGCCACAACGTTGAATCCATGTAGCCGGTGGTCACCAGCAGCCAGCCTTTTTGCAGCACGGCGGAAGGTGGCGGCAGGAACAGCGGTTCGATCATTCCAGTGGCGGTGACAGCCCACCAGATAACCACGAGTGCGACGAGTGTCAGCAGACTGATCCAGCGAGTACTGAGGCTGCGACGAACAGGAATCACCATCGAGTGCGGTTTGACCGTGACGGCCGGAATCTCATAGCTGCTCATACGGTCTCCTGCCGCTGGGCGGCGCTGCGTTGGGAGAACACTTTGGCGAGCACGTGTTCGCGGGTTTCGATAAAGCGCGGGTCGGATTTGATCGATCGAGCGGACTCCCCGGCGGCGTAACGCTGACCGAAATCCAGGCTCAGGCGTTCGACGATTTGCCCAGGATTCGGCGCCAGCAGAATCAGGTCCGTGGCGAGAAACACCGCTTCTTCGATGTCGTGAGTAATCAGAAATACCGGTTTTGCGGTGCGCTGCCAGACTTGCAGCAACAGCTCCTGCATTTGTTCGCGGGTGAAGGCATCGAGGGCGCCGAAGGGTTCGTCCATCAACAAAACGCGCGGGTCAGCAGCAAGGGCGCGGGCCAGGCCGACACGTTGCTTCTGGCCGCCCGAGAGTTGCCAGATTCGACGGTTTTCGAAACCGGACAGATCCACCAAAGCGAGCATTTCCCGAGCGCGCAGTTCACGTTTTTCCCGCGCAATGCCGGCCAGTTCCAGGCCGAAGCCGACGTTGGCCAGCACGTCCTGCCAAGGCAGAAGGGCATCATCCTGGAACACCACGCCGCGCTCGGCGCTCGGGCCTTTGACCGGCACGCCATCGAGGGTGATGCGCCCGGCGCTGGGCTCGACGAAACCGGCAATCAAGTTCAACAGCGAGGTCTTGCCACTGCCGGACGGGCCGAGGGCGACCAGCAACTGCTGGGGCCCAAGACTCAGGGAAATATCCGCCAGTACCGGTTCGGCGGCGCCGGGGTACTGTGCGCTGATGCGCTCCAGCTGAAGCAAAGCCATCGCGGTTAACTCCGATCAGTTGGTGATGTACTTGGCGCTGACGTAGGGGGCGTAGTCCGGCAGCACGGCTTCAACCTTGCCTTGTTCTTTCAGGAACGCGGCGGTGTCGGTGATGGCCTTGGTGGTCGGCGCGCCGAGGGTGATCACCTGATCAGCCGCCAGCGGGAAGACGTTGCCTTGCAGCAGCAATGGAATGTCGCTGGCCTTGGCGCCAGAGAGTTTCACCAGCTTGTCGACGTTGGATGGGTTGGCGAGCCAGGCTTTTGGATCTTTGCGGTAGTCGGCGTAGGCATCGAGGGTCACTTTGGCGAACGCGGTGACGATTTCCGGGTGCTTCTCGGCGAAGTCTTTACGCACGATCCAGGCATCAAAGGTCGGCGCGCCGAACTTGGCCAGTTCACCGGAGGTGATCAGCACTTTGCCGTTTTCCTTGGCCACGCCGAGGGCTGGGTCCCACACGTAAGTGGCGTCGATATCACCGCGTTTCCACGCGGCAATGATGGCTGGCGGGGCAAGGTTGAGGACGGTGACTTTCGATGGATCGATGTTCCAGTGCTTCAGCGCGGCCAGCAGGCTGTAGTGACCCGTGGACACGAACGGCACGGCGATTTTCTTGCCGATCAGGTCTTGTGGGGTTTTGATCCCGGAACCGTCGCGAGCCACCAGGGCTTCAGCAGCGCCAATCTGCGTGGCGATGAGAAAGGTTTCTACCGGGACTTTGCGGGTGATCGCCGCTGTCAGGGGGCTGGAACCGAGGTAACCGATCTGCACGTCGCCGGAAGCGATGGCGGCGATGACGTCGGCGCCGTTGTCGAATTTGCGCCAGTCGATTTTGGCGTTTGTGGCTTTTTCGTATGCGCCGTCGGCTTGGGCAACTTTCGCCGGGTCTACGGTGGTCTGGTAGGCGACGGTGACGTCAGCCGCTTGGGCAAAGAAACTCACCGCAGCCAGAGACGCGGCCGCCAGGAGGCGAAGGGGGAAAGTCAGTTTCATTGAGAAGCTCCTTGTCAGGCGACCGAGAGTCGGCGTGAAAAGGAGACTAAATGATATAAGAATCCGAAAATAAATAACTTTTTCGAATGAGCTTATGAGCGGAAAATTCTAAGGAATGGGTAGGAGGGTAGTGGAGATTTTGCCATTGTGTGCAGTCTGGTGGGTCGCCCCCTCACCCCAGCCCTCTCCCCACGGGGGAGAGGGGGAAGGGGGTCGATCTTCATGCTTTTCAGACCCTGAGTTCGACTCGGGCTTTCAGGTCGATGTATGACGTGAGAAACCTCGGTCAGTCCCCTCTACCCTCTGGGGAGAGGGTTAGGGTGAGGGGTGGATCTTGAGGTCAGTTACTGATCGCCAAAATACTCGCCTGATACGACCCGACAAACACATCGAAATCGCCGACTTCGTTCTGCTCCAGCTCCACTTGCTCAGCCAGCGAGGTACGCGCCCGGTCTTCAAATTTCGCCTGGTCTTCACTGGAAAGCGGCTCGCTGCGGAAAAACTCCGCATGTGCCTGGCTCTGACGCAGGGAGAACTGAGCAAAGCTCTCCTTGTGCTCAGCCATCGCCACCAGCACCTGGGCCGATGGCGTCAGCGAAGGGTCCTTGACCTTGGCCAGCTGCGCATCCAGCGCCTTGCTATGGGCATCGCCGCCATGACTCTGATCCAGCATCGCCGCCAGTGGTGCAATCTTCTCCAGCAACTCACTGGCCCACTCTTTCAGGTCCACCGGATGACCGTCGCGTTGCAGTTGCAGGCCCGGACGACGACCTTCCTTGACCACACTGAGGAAGTTCGAGGTCGCGTTGCCGCACGAGGTGTTGGTCAGCAGCGGACTGTCGTTCAGCGCGCAATACAGCAGGAATGCGTCGAGGAACCGCGACTCCGGCAGATCGATGCCCATTGGCAGGAACGGGTTGATGTCCAGGCAACGCACTTCAACGTACTGAATGCCACGGGCCACCAGCGCCTGAATCGGCCGTTCGCCGGTGTAAGTCACGCGTTTCGGGCGGATGTTGGAGTAGTACTCGTTTTCGATCTGCAGGATGTTGGTGTTGAGCTGAACCCACTCACCGTCCTGATGCGTGCCGATTTCGACGTACGGCGCGTAAGGCGTTGCGACCGCTTTGCGCAGGCTGTCGGTGTAGCTGGCCAGATCGTTGTAGCAAGGCGTCAGACCGGCCTGGGCGTTGCTCTGGTAACCCAGATCACTCATGCGCAGGCTGGTGGCGTACGGCAGGTACAAGGTGTCCGGGTCCAGTTGTTCCAACTGGTGCGAGCGGCCACGCAGGAAACCGGCGTCCAGCGCAGGCGAGGCGCCGAACAGGTACATCAGCAGCCAGCTGTAGCGGCGGAAGTTGCGGATCAGTGCGATGTAGGCCGACGACTGATAGTCGCGGTCGGTGCCGACAAAGCCTTCAGCCTCTCTAAGCAGTGGCCAGAGCTTTTCCGGCAGGGAAAAGTTGTAGTGAATCCCGGCGATGCACTGCATGGTCTTGCCGTAGCGCAGGGCCAGGCCCTTGCGGTAGACGTACTTGAGCTGACCGATGTTGGAGGTGCCGTAATAGGCGATCGGAATGTCTTCCTCGGCCGGCAACGGGCACGGCATCGATGGACTCCACAGGTACTCGTTGCCGAGCTTGCTGTAGGCAAAACGGTGGATCTTGTCCAGACTCGCCAGCGTATCCGCCGGATCGGGCAGGGCGGGCGTGATGAACTCCAGCAGCGACTCGGAATAGTCGGTGGTGATTTGTTCGTTGGTCAGCGCGGAACCCAATTCTTCCGGGTGCGGCGTTTGCGCCAGGCGACCTTCGCCGGTCACGCGCAGGCATTCACGTTCGATGCCGTGAAGGCACTGTTCGAGCAGAGAGAGGTTAGCGCGCTCGCCGAGCAGAGCCAGGCGGCGGTTGAGAAGTTCGCTCAAGTTGGATTCCTTCACGCGTCAGTCGCCCCAATATGGGGGTGGGCAAGACGGTCTACAAGGGTGAAGTTGAAACTGGCGTTTTCGCCTGGTTTTTGAGCTGCAAAAACTACTGGCAGCCGGCAAAGGATCGGCCGCCGCAATCACCTGTAGGAGTGAGCCTGCTCGCGATTAGGGAGTGTCAGCCAACGTTTAGTCATCTGACACACCGCAATCGCGAGCAGGCTCACTCCTACAGAGGATTTCGGCGCTACGGTCACAGCGCCGAAATTAACTCAAATTGATGGCATTCATCTATAGGACAGCGAAGGTGCCTTGTGCTTTTGCGACGAGTTTGTCGCCTTGCATCACGTCGGCTTCGACCACCAGCGTGCGCCGGCCCGGGTGAATCACCCGCGCCGTGCACATCACTTCACCGTCTGCGACGGCGCGAATGTAATTGATCTTGCACTCGATGGTTGCGCTCTGCTGGTCAAAACCATGGGTGCTGGAACAGGCCAGCCCCATGGCAATGTCCACCAGACTGAACAAGGCCCCGCCGTGCAGCTTGCCGCCGCGATTGCGCAGTTCTGGTGCAAGCCCGAGGGCGACTTGCGCCACCCCGGCCTCCAGACTGTGCAAGCGACACCCCAGCAACTTGAAAAAAGCGCTTTCGGTCAGCCCCGCCGGGATGTCCATCAGCGTTTCTTCAACTGCTTGGCGTTGGCGAACAGCGAAGCCATGGCGTTATTGGCCGGGGCCGCCGCCGTGGTTTCCTTGCGCGGTGCGGTGTTCTGGGACTGGCGTGGCGCCGAACCCGGACGTGCACCGCGGGCACCGTCGATTTTCTCGCCCGGGGTGTCGCTCATGCGCATCGACAGGCCAACGCGTTTGCGCGGGATGTCGACTTCCATGACCTTCACTTTCACCACGTCGCCAGCCTTCACCGCTTCACGCGGATCCTTGATGAACTTCTCCGAAAGCGCGGAGATATGCACCAAACCGTCCTGATGCACGCCGATATCGACGAAAGCACCGAAGTTGGTCACGTTGGTCACCACGCCTTCGAGGATCATGCCCAGTTCAAGGTCCTTGAGGTCTTCGACGCCTTCCTGGAACTCGGCGGTCTTGAATTCAGGACGTGGATCGCGGCCAGGTTTTTCCAGCTCTTGCAGGATGTCGGTGACCGTTGGCAGACCGAAGGTTTCGTCGGTGTACTTTTTCGGATCAAGACGCTTGAGGAAGCTGGCGTCGCCGATCAGGGAGCGAATGTCGCGGTCGGTCTCAGCGGCGATGCGCTGGACCAGCGGATAGGCTTCCGGGTGAACCGCGGACGAATCCAGCGGGTTGTCACCGTTCATGACGCGCAGGAAGCCAGCGGCCTGTTCGAAGGTTTTCTCGCCCAAACGAGCGACTTTCTTCAACGCCGCACGGGTTTTGAACGCGCCGTGTTCGTCGCGGTGGCTGACGATGTTCTGCGCCAGGGTCGCGTTGAGGCCGGAGATGCGGGCCAGCAGCGCCACGGAGGCGGTGTTCACGTCGACGCCCACGGCGTTTACGCAGTCTTCGACCACGGCGTCCAGGCCGCGCGCCAGTTTCAGCTGCGACACGTCGTGCTGGTACTGGCCGACGCCGATGGATTTCGGATCGATCTTCACCAGTTCAGCCAGTGGATCCTGCAGGCGACGGGCAATCGACACCGCGCCACGGATCGACACGTCGAGGTCCGGGAATTCTTTCGAGGCCAGTTCCGACGCCGAGTAAACCGATGCACCGGCTTCGGAGACCATGACTTTGGTCATCTTCATGGCTGGGTATTTTTTGATCAGTTCAGCGGCCAGTTTGTCGGTTTCCCGGCTGGCGGTGCCGTTGCCGATGGCGATCAGGTCCACCGCATGCTTGGCGCACAGGGCAGCCAGAATCGCGATGGTCTGGTCCCATTTGTTGTGCGGCACGTGCGGGTAAACCGTGGCGTGATCCAGCAGTTTGCCGGTGGAATCGACCACGGCCACCTTACAACCGGTGCGCAGGCCCGGGTCGAGACCCAATGTGGCGCGCGGGCCAGCCGGCGCCGACAGCAGCAAGTCGTGCAGGTTGTGAGCGAACACGTTGATCGCTTCGGTTTCCGCGCCATCGCGCAGTTCGCCCAGCAGGTCGGTTTCGAGGTGGGTGTAGAGCTTGACCTTCCAGGTCCAGCGCACCACTTCGCCCAGCCATTTGTCGGCGGCGCGGTTCTGGTTCTGGATGCCGAACTGCTGACCGATCATGCCTTCGCACGGGTGCATGGTGCCCGGCAGTTCGTCGCCGACTTTCAGCGCCGAACTCAGAATGCCTTCGTTGCGGCCACGGAAAATCGCCAGCGCGCGGTGCGACGGCATGCTTTTCAGCGGTTCATCGTGTTCGAAGTAGTCGCGGAACTTGGCGCCTTCCTCTTCTTTGCCGGCGATGACGCGGGCGCTGAGGGTGGCTTCCTGCTTGAGGTAGCTGCGCAGCTTGTCCAGCAGGCCGGCGTCTTCGGCGAAGCGTTCCATCAGGATGTATTTGGCGCCTTCGAGGGCCGCCTTCACATCGGCGACGCCTTTTTCGGCATCGACGAAGCGCGCGGCTTCAGCGTCTGGCGTCAGGGTCGGGTCGTTGAACAGGCCGTCGGCCAGCTCACCGAGGCCGGCTTCCAGGGCGATCTGGCCCTTGGTGCGGCGCTTCTGCTTGTACGGCAGGTACAAGTCTTCGAGGCGGGTTTTGGTGTCGGCGAGTTTGATGTCGCGTTCAAGTTGCGGGGTCAGCTTGCCTTGTTCCTGGATGCTGGCAAGGATGCTGATACGCCGTTCGTCGAGTTCTCGCAGGTAGCGCAGACGCTCTTCCAGATGACGCAACTGGATGTCATCGAGGCTGCCGGTCACTTCTTTCCGGTAACGGGCGATGAAGGGAACGGTAGAGCCTTCATCGAGTAGCGCGACGGCCGCTTCGACCTGTTGTGGGCGGACGCCGAGTTCCTCGGCGATGCGGCTGTTGATGCTGTCCATAAAACCACCTGACAAATTGTGAAAGCAGGCTCGCAGGCGCAGAGATAAGGGCTCGGCGAGTCTGGTTGAGCGGCCTGGCCTGCGCCGCTACCTGGGTCAACAGGTATCCCGTTGACCCGTGAAATCGAACAATTACTGCCGGTGCCATGAAAATAAAAAACGGCCACCTACAGTCATGATCAGACGTTGCCTGACACAAAAGGCCGCGCATTATAACCAGCGTTCTGTCATTCGGGGGCATCGCAGGCTGTAGGCAGAAAGGCCGGATTTCTGGCGATCAAGGAAAAATCTGCTAACAATGCACACGGTGCGTATAACGGCAGCTACGCCATAATGCGCGCCGAGATCAAAGGAGCATCTAATGAGCAGCACTGCAAACATTGCTGAAGGCGAAAAAATTCTTATTGTTGACGACGATCCAGGGCTGAGCAGCCTGCTGGAACGTTTTTTCGTCAGCAAGGGCTACCGCGCTCGCGCCGTACCGAACACTGAGCAAATGGATCGCCTGCTGGCGCGCGAAGTGTTCAACCTGGTCGTCCTCGACCTGATGCTGCCCGGCGAAGACGGCTTGACCGCTTGCCGCCGCCTGCGCACCGCGAACAACCAGATCCCGATCATCATGCTGACCGCCAAGGGCGATGAGCTGAGCCGCATCAAAGGCCTCGAACTGGGCGCCGATGATTACCTGGCCAAGCCGTTCAACCCGGACGAGCTGATGGCGCGTGTCAAAGCCGTCCTGCGTCGTCAGTCGGCTCCAGTGCCGGGCGCTCCGGGCAGCGAAGACGAAAGCGTGACCTTCGGTGACTACGAACTGTCCCTGGCGACCCGCGAGCTTAAACGCGGCGACGAAGTGCACATGCTCACCACCGGTGAGTTTGCGGTGCTCAAGGCGTTAGTCATGAACGCCCGTCAGCCACTGACCCGCGACAAGCTGATGAATCTGGCCCGTGGCCGCGAGTGGGACGCCTTGGAGCGCTCCATCGACGTGCAGATTTCCCGTCTGCGCCGGATGATCGAGCCCGATCCGTCCAAACCGCGTTACATCCAGACAGTCTGGGGCGTGGGTTACGTGTTCGTTCCGGATGGCGCCGCCACCAAGTGATCGGTGATTTGTAGGAGCGGGTCTTGCGGGCAACGGGTCAGATGACCTTGCTCGCAGACTCGCGATCCGCAATATGCGAGCATCGCTCGCTCCTGCAAGTGTGTAGCGGTTATCCATGAAAACCCCCGTTTGGTTCCCCCAGAGTTTCTTCTCCCGCACCCTTTGGCTGGTGCTTATCGTCGTCCTGTTCTCCAAGGCGCTGACCCTGGTTTATCTGTTGATGAACGAAGACGTGCTGGTGGACCGACAATACAGCCACGGCGTCGCCCTGACGCTACGCGCCTATTGGGCGGCCGATGAAGAAAACCGCACAAAGATTGCCGATGCCGCGACCCTGATCCGGGTAGTGGGTGCTGGCGTGCCGGAAGGTGAGCAACACTGGCCTTACAGCGAGATCTATCAGCGGCAAATGCAGGCGGAGCTGGGTGCCGACACCGAAGTCCGATTGCGAATGCACTCGCCGCCAGCCTTGTGGGTTCGGGCGCCAAGCCTGGGTGATGGCTGGCTGAAAGTGCCGCTTTACCCGCATCCGTTGCGCGGCCAGAAAATCTGGAATGTGCTCGGCTGGTTCCTCGCCATCGGCCTGCTGTCCACCGCCTCGGCGTGGATCTTCGTCAGCCAGCTCAATCAACCGTTGAAACGTCTGGTCTATGCCGCGAGGCAACTCGGCCAGGGCCGCAGTGTGCGTCTGCCGATCAGCGACACGCCAAGTGAAATGACCGAGGTTTACCGCGCCTTCAACCAGATGGCCGAAGACGTCGAACAGGCGGGGCGTGAGCGCGAGTTGATGCTCGCCGGGGTGTCGCACGACTTGCGCACGCCACTGACCCGGTTACGGCTATCTCTGGAGCTCATGGGCGACCACAGCGACCTGACGGACGACATGGTCCGCGACATCGAAGACATGGACGCGATTCTCGACCAGTTCCTGGCGTTCATTCGCGATGGTCGCGACGAGTCGGTAGAAGAGGTGGACCTGAGCGATCTGGTGCGCGAAGTCGCGGCGCCGTACAACCAGAACGAAGAGAAAGTGCGCCTGCGCCTGGAGCCAATTCAGCCGTTTCCGTTGCGTCGGGTGTCGATGAAGCGGCTGCTGAACAACCTGATTGGCAACGCCTTGCATCACGCGGGCAGCGGGGTTGAGGTGGCGGCTTATGTGTCCGGGGATACCAGCGCGCCGTATGTGGTGTTGAGTGTCATGGACCGTGGGGCGGGGATTGACCCGTCGGAGCTGGAAGCGATCTTCAATCCGTTTACTCGGGGTGACCGTGCCCGTGGCGGGAAGGGGACCGGGTTGGGTTTGGCGATCGTGAAGCGGATTGCTTCGATGCATGGTGGGAATGTTGAGCTGCGTAACCGTTCTGGTGGCGGGTTGGAAGCGCGGGTGCGGTTGCCGCTTGGGTTGATGTTGCCGAGGGATGCGGTGTAACTGAAAGCCACCCCTCACCCCAGCCCTCTCCCCAGTGGGGAGAGGGGAAAGGGGGCCGATCTCCATGCTTTTCAAAGCCTGAGTTCGACTCGGAATCTCAGGTCGATGTATAGCGAAAGCCACCTCGGTAAGTCCCCTCGCCCCTTTGGGGAGAGGGTGAGGGGGCTCTTGGCTTTAGCCCTTGCCCTTGGTGCGCGTCATATTCGGCCCACCATTCTTCTCCAGATGCTCGATGATGATCCCCGCCACGTTCTTGCTGGTGGTGGTTTCAATCCCTTCAAGTCCTGGCGACGAGTTCACTTCCATCACCAGCGGCCCGTGATTGGAGCGCAGGATGTCCACACCCGCCACCGCCAACCCCATGACCTTCGCCGCGCGCAACGCCGTCATGCGTTCTTCCGGTGTGATCTTGATCAGGCTGGCACTGCCGCCGCGATGCAGGTTGGAGCGAAACTCCCCCGGCTTCGCCTGGCGTTTCATCGCCGCGATCACCTTGTCGCCCACCACGAAGCAGCGAATGTCCGCCCCTCCGGCTTCCTTGATGTATTCCTGAACCATGATGTTCTGCTTCAGGCCCATGAACGCTTCGATCACCGACTCCGCCGCCGTCGCCGTTTCACACAGCACGACGCCGATGCCCTGAGTGCCTTCCAGTACCTTGATCACCAGCGGCGCGCCGTTGACCATCTCGATCAAGTCGGGAATGTCATCCGGGGAGTGCGCAAACCCAGTGACCGGCAAACCAATTCCCCGGCGTGACAGCAATTGCAGGGACCGCAGTTTGTCCCGCGAGCGGGCGATGGCCACCGATTCGTTGAGCGGGAACACCCCCATCATTTCGAACTGACGCAACACCGCGCAGCCATAAAACGTCACCGACGCGCCGATCCGCGGGATCACCGCATCGAAACCCTCCAGCGGCTTGCCGCGGTAGTGGATCTGCGGCTTGTGGCTGGCGATGTTCATGTAGGCGCGCAGGGTGTCGATCACCACCATTTCATGGCCACGCTCAGTACCGGCTTCGACCAGACGACGAGTGGAATACAGACGCGGGTTCCGCGACAGCACAGCGATCTTCATGCAACACCTGTGGAGGAGGTAGATACCGGGAACACCGGCTTGTCTTGTACGTACTTAATGCCCGGATTGACCACCAACTGGCCGTCGATCAAGGCTTTGGAACCGAGTAACAGGCGATAACGCATGGACTTGCGGCAGGCGAGGGTGAATTCGACCCGCCAGACCCGATCACCGAGGGCCAGGGTGGTGCTGACCACGTAACGCTTCTGCGCGTGGCCGTTGGAGCTTTTAATGGTTTTCATCGTCACCAGCAGTGCTTCGCAGCGCCGGTGACGCAGTTGCACCACCGTGCCCAAGTGAGCAGTAAAGCGCACCCATTGTTCCCCGTCGCGCTCGAACGGTTCGATATCGGTGGCATGCAGGCTGGAGGTGCTGGCGCCGGTGTCGATTTTTGCGCGCAGGCCCGCGACTCCCAAATCCGGGAGCGCCACCCACTCGCGCAGACCGACAACGGTCAAATGGTCAAATGTCTTCAAAGGTGCTCAACCGGTAGAAACCGCTCAGGCCGCAAGCGGCCGAATTCGCGGTATTCACGCAGAATAATGGGTAAAAGGCGACAGATATCTACGGCCCGGATTTCCAGCCCTCAAGGGAGGCACTGGAACGTGTGCATTGTAATCCGAGCCGGCGTAATTCATGGCACGACAGAAACGGTAGTACAGTTCAGCAATATTTCAGAATGAGGAAATTCCATGGCACAAAAAAGCGAAGAGGACGACAAAGTCCGTCTCGATAAATGGTTGTGGGCCGCGCGTTTTTATAAAACACGTGCCTTGGCCAAGGCGGCGATTGAAAGCGGCAAGGTGCATTGTCGGGGCGAGCGCTGCAAACCGGGCAAGGAACCGAGGATCGGCGACGAGTTTCAGATTCGCACAGGGTTCGAGGAACGCACGGTGGTGGTTCAGGCGCTGTCGATCGTACGCCGTGGCGCACCAGAGGCTCAGGCACTCTATGCCGAGACCGAAGCCAGCATCGCCAAGCGCGAGGCGGCTGCGGCCATGCGCAAGGCCGGCGCATTGGGCGTGAGCACCGATGGCAAGCCGAGCAAGAAGCAGCGACGGGATTTGTTCAAGTTTCGTGGAAGCAGCAACGACGAGTAGGCCGTTGCTCTGATTTTTCATCAGTGCAAATGCCACTCGTCGAAAATCACACACAGCCTCTGACCCGTAGGCCATAACCAGAAGGCCAGCAGTACCAGAGGCAAAAAATTGCATAAAGCCAACCGGCGGAGTTTCCACCTTGCTTGGAACAAACCCGGATTGTTCATAAAATGCCCCTCACGGCTGAACATCGCGCACCAAAATGGTGCCGCGAAGGCGCAATTTCTCGCTGTTTGAAATCATCTTGTCATTACTTCAGATACCCAGACCTATGACCGATTTACCGGATACCGACTACACCCAACGCTTCATTTTCGATGACAGCGACACCCGCGGCGAACTGGTCGGGTTGGAGCGTAGTTATGCCGAAGTGCTCGCCAAACACCCGTACCCGGAGCCGGTTGCACAACTGCTCGGCGAGCTGATGGCGGCGGCGTCGTTGTTGGTTGGCACCTTGAAGTTCGATGGCTTGCTGATTCTCCAGGCCCGCTCCGAAGGTCCGATCCCGCTGCTGATGATCGAGTGCTCCAGCGAGCGCGAAATCCGTGGCCTGGCCCGATACGAGGCCGAGCAGATCGCGCCGGATGCGACCCTCGCCGACCTGATGCCCAACGGCGTATTGGCGCTGACCGTCGACCCGACCCAGGGCCAGCGTTACCAGGGCATCGTCGACCTCGATGGCGAAACCCTGTCGGAGTGCTTCACTAACTACTTCGTGATGTCCCAACAGGTCGGTACGCGCTTCTGGTTGTACGCCGATGGTCGTCGCGCCCGTGGCCTGTTGCTGCAGCAACTGCCTGCCGATCGTTTGAAAGACGAAGAAGAACGCGCCGCCAGCTGGCAACACATCACCGCGCTGGGCAGCACCCTGACCGCCGATGAATTGCTGAGCCTGGACAACGAAACCATCCTCCATCGTCTCTACCACGAAGAGCAGGTTCGTCTGTTCGATGTGCAGAAACTACGCTTCCGTTGCAGCTGCTCCCGCGAACGATCTGCCAATGCGCTGGTCAGTTTGGGTCTGGAAGATGCCCAGTCGCTCGTGATCGAACATGGCGGCAACATTGAGATTGATTGCCAGTTTTGCAACGAGCGCTACCTGTTCGACGCCGCCGATATCGTTCAATTGTTCGCCGGCGCGGGTGTTGATACACCGTCAGATACCCGTCACTAAAACGGTTCAGCGCAGGTAAATTCACTGGTTTGTGCCGGAATAACGCCGTTACGACGGGAGGGCCCTACTATTTTTGGGCTTTTCTGGCATAATCCGGCCCACTTTTTGTCGCGGTAGTAGTGCACGACTTTCTACTACAAAACGTTTGGAGCACACTCGGCCACTGGCCGACGGGGAATCTCATGACGCAAGCCAATAACGCCGTGTACACCGATCTGAGTGTTGATGATCTGGTAAAAGAAGCTCTGAGTCGCGGTGAGGGCGAGCTTGCCGATACCGGCGCGCTGACTGTTCGCACCGGTCACCGCACCGGCCGCTCGCCAGTCGATCGTTTCATTGTTGACGAGCCATCCACTTCGGCTTCCATCGCCTGGGGCCCGATCAACCGCAAGTTCCCGGCCGACAAGTTCGATGCCCTGTGGGACCGCGTTGAAGCGTTCAACAATGCGCAAGAGCATTTCGTTTCCCACGTTCATGTAGGTGCGTCTGCCGATCACTACCTGGCCGTGAAAATGACCACCCAGACTGCCTGGCAGAACCTGTTCGGTCGTTGCCTGTTCATCAACCC
Source organism: Pseudomonas sp. BT76 TE3572 (assembly GCF_050435365.1). Classification (NCBI taxonomy): domain Bacteria; kingdom Pseudomonadati; phylum Pseudomonadota; class Gammaproteobacteria; order Pseudomonadales; family Pseudomonadaceae; genus Pseudomonas; species Pseudomonas sp. BT76 TE3572. Next base: position 4,202,385 of record NZ_JBNDKE010000001.1, on the reverse strand, counting down.
GCAAAAGTACAACCCGGCTGGCCGTGATGAGTGGCAAGTGCTCAACGTTGCCAACTTCGAGTGCGTGCCAGAGCGTGACGGCACCAACTCCGACGGTTGCGTGATCCTCAACTTCGCTCAGAAGAAAGTGCTGATCGCCGGCATGCGTTACGCCGGTGAAATGAAGAAAGCCATGTTCTCGGTGCAGAACTTCCTGCTGCCGGCTGCCGACGTGCTGCCAATGCACTGCGCCGCCAACATCGGCGAAGCGGGCGACGTGACCCTGTTCTTCGGTCTGTCCGGCACCGGCAAAACCACCCTGTCCGCCGATGAAAGCCGTTACCTGATCGGTGACGACGAGCACGGCTGGGGTGAAGGCGTTGTCTTCAACATCGAAGGCGGCTGCTACGCCAAGTGCATCGACCTGTCCGAGAAAAACGAGCCGGTCATCTGGAAAGCCATCAAGCACGGCGCCGTCCTGGAAAACGTCGTTATCGATGACGCCAAGCACGCCGATTACGCTGATGTCAGCCTGACCCAGAACAGCCGCGCCGCCTACCCGCTGGAGCACGTTGCCAAGCGTTCCGAGAAGAACCTCGGTGGCGAGCCAAACGCTGTGATCTTCCTGACCTGCGACCTGACCGGCGTGCTGCCGCCAGTGTCGATCCTCAGCGAAGAACAAGCGGCCTACCACTTCCTGTCCGGCTACACCGCACTGGTGGGCTCGACCGAAATGGGTTCCGGCAGCGGCATCAAGTCGACCTTCTCCACCTGCTTCGGCGCACCGTTCTTCCCGCGTCCGGCTGGCGAATACGCAGAACTGCTGATCAAGCGCATCCGCGGCTTCGGCTCCAAGGTCTATCTGGTCAACACCGGCTGGACCGGCGGCGGCTACGGCGTCGGCAAACGCTTCAACATCCCGACCACTCGCGGCGTGATCGCAGCGATCCAGAGCGGCGCGTTGATCGGTGCTGAAACCGAACACCTCGACACCATCAACCTCGACGTGCCATTGGCCGTACCGGGCGTTGAGACTGGCCTGTTGAACCCACGTAACACCTGGGCTGACAAGGCTGCTTACGATGAAGCCGCTAAAGCACTGGCTGGGTTGTTTGTTGAGAACTTCAAGAAGTTTGAAGTGAGCGACGCGATCAAGGCTGCTGGGCCTAAGTTGTAAGGCTTGGATTTAGCGAATGAAAAAGCCGCCCTTCGGGGCGGCTTTTTTGTGGGCAATGAAAGACGAGCAGTACGGGGCTCACTTGGCAGACAGACGAAACGCGGGAGCCATATTGTCTTGCTCGCGCTTCGACAACTCCGCTGCGCTAGCCACTTTTGACCACTGGCTCACCACCTCTTGGAAGTTCTCAATTATTTCTTCCGCATCAACACGGCTAACCCGAAAGTACCCGGCCACTTCACGAGCAAGTTCGAGATCCAAAGCATTGTCGGCATCTGTAATGTTGAGCTTTAACCCATCGGCGTGTGCTACCGGGTTCATGTCGTAGGCGTCAGACAGGCGCCACCCCCGGCCGGGGTCAAGGAGAAAACCATGGTTGCGCATGTGGTCGTCGGTATTGGAGACCAGGATGTTGAACACAATGCGCGACCACAACTCGCGGAGATCTTTGTCGGGTTCTGAGCCATGCTCCATGAGTACTTCTGCCAGCTCTAGATAGCTGGCGCCCACCGATGCATCGTCACCGTCCACGCGGTCAGTCATGGTCATGGCTGAGGCGAAATGTAGTCGCCCACCCGTTTCGGTACGGTCGAAGCGCTTGACCATGAAGCAGTGGTGGTCGCTCGCATAGCGTTGTGCAATACCCTTCGCCACCCGCAGACCGCATTGATTCGCCAAAACACTCACCACGAATTCCCACCCGCCGACGTCATAGTTGTCCCGAGTGCTCGGAAACTTGGCGATCCACAAATGACCATTCTTGTCAGCAACACTGGCCTTGGGCCTGGCACCGCCCAATGAGCCACCGGGTGCGATCAACATTCTCAGCCACTCGCGCCCATCGAGTGAGGTGTTTTCTGGATCGTTTTCCAATGCTCGACTTGCCTGCTCCAACGCGCGTAACTCGACAAAGGGAGGCGCCGCCAATCCATCTCGATCATCCAGAAAATTGCCTTCGTCATTGAGCTTGTAGCGAATAGCACCGACTCGATAGAGGTCATGAACGCCTAACAGGAAATCCGACTCGTACAGCTTGCTGCCCTTCGGGGCCAAGCCGTCGCGGATATCCCGTTCCAGTCGGCGTTTCATCAGCAATTGACCCCAGCGATCCGGGCTTGAGTCGGCAAAAACGCCGAAGCGGGTCTGGTGCTGTCCTGGGAACTGTCGCCCTTCGAAGAGCCTGATGCGGGGATCCAGCGTCGTGAAATTCAACTCGGGATCGGCCAAAGCCGCGGTGTCGTACTCAAACTCGAACACGTTAGTGGAGCGAGCCTTTCCGGCATGAAGAAACCCAAGACGCCTTGGTCTTTGCAGGGTTTCCCAATCGGCATACACCGCGATCAGTGTCATTTTTAATCCGTCTCAGGTTTAGATTTTTTCTTGGTAAATAAATTGGAAAAAGAGTGGGTGTTCAATGGGAAATCAACCTCAAGATCCGAATCGGAAATGGGGCTTTCCGGTGCTTGCGTCGTCCGGTCTTGAATAGGTGACGATGCTTTCGTTGGAGTCACGTTGCGCACTCGTTGGCGTTTACTGGTTGCGGCGCTCGCTCGTGGGGTTAATTGCGCGTCTTGCAGCTGGCGTCCCAACTCATCCGTTGCTGCGAGCTTGCTCAAGTCTTTCTCCAGGCCCAGAACCTGCATCACGGACAAATAGGCCCCCATCGTCACGCCCGAGCCGCCGGACTCCAATGAGCGCAGCGTTGTCAGCGACATGCCTGCTCTCTCAGCCACTTGCTTGGCTGTCAGCTTGCGACGTAGCCGAGCGAGTTTGAGTCGTTCGCCAAACTCGGCGAGCAACCTGGATGCAGCCGGCAGCAGGGGGGCTGTTTTCTTAGCCATGTGCCATTATTCCTTCGTTTTTAGGCTTTAACTGCCAGAATAATAGCACTTATGTGGTGATTTGCTGGGCTGCCCCAACGTGTAGCAAGACTCTCTCTGCCAGTACGGCCGCTCCAGATATACGTGGGAGGCGGATTATTGAAACTGCCATTATTCCAACTAAAATCGCTAAAAACAGCCAGAATATTGCCACTTAAGTGCTCGGCCAGATATCTTCCAGAGCTTTTGTATCCCACCGTTGCACCTTGACCGCTTGATAAAGCATGCCGATGGTCAGGGGGACTTTGTCGCCGCGTCCTTTTGCCCTGCGCTTGAGATGCACATCAAACCCTTCCGGCTGAAAGTAGCGATAGGCGTCGTAGTCCACGAAGTCGATCCCGAATTGTTCTTCCAGTGCTTCCATCAAATGCCGCGCATCAGCACCGTCGCAGCCCAGGTCGAAGTTGATCGAGGTGGTGAGGCTGATGGTTTTGCGTTCGGGCAGCCCGAGTTCTTCGTGCAGCAGCTGCATGAGCAGGTGCATGGCGTGGTCGTCGGGGAAGTTGGGGGCGAGTTTCATTGCGGGGGTGTCCGGTTGGGCTTGGATGGATCTTATTGATCGTCGGGCCCTGGGGGAAGGGCCGACTAACTTGATCATTCCCACGCAGAGCGTGGGAACGATCTTCGCTTGGCGTCAGGTGGGTGCTTTCCAGCCCATCATGCGTTGTTGGGCGACTTTCAGGAGGTCGCAGCCGTCCTGAGTCAACAGGTAGAGGGCGTGGGTGATATGCGGGATGTCTTCCACGTCACCGTTTTTGAAGCATTGGCAATGTAGGGTTTTGAGTAGGTCGCCAGAGGCTCGGATACGCTGGAGGGCGGCTTCGAGGATGTCTTGCGGATTGGCCTCTGTGTCGATGATCAGGGGCGGGGAATCGGTGAGGTTGGTTTGGAGTGGGCGGTAGCGATCGGGGAACGGATTCAATTTATTCATTTTATGTATTCTCAAATGCATCAGATGAAACCACCACCATCGTGACCAAGCGATGGAGGCGGACTGTGTTCGGGTTGGTCAGCCGGAGGAATACATAAGACCGGCACGCCATAAGGCGTCCCAAACACAGCCACCATATAGCGTGCAGACACTTGAGGTGCCGGCAGCATACAACGGACGCGTTTATGTATTCCATCGAGTGACCAAGCCCGAGTCGCTGAATTGGCAGCGACAGCCCGACTATAGGTGTGAGCAGCCGGGCAGCGATAGACGACAAAGAGTCCCCGCTTGTAGGAACGAGATGAACCTCGGTTAGGCCCTTTCTATAGGAGTTTTCCGCGACGCAATTTCTCGCTTTTTTCCGCCATCAGCTTGGCCGACCCCCGTTCCCATCACTTCAACGAATATGCTGATACGCCGCCACATCCAACAGGCTAGTGGTCAGCCCGGTCGCCGGCGCATAGATCGTGCCTTTCACTGCCGAGAACTTGACCCCGTTGCTACCCAGCGAAACGTATCGCTCACCTTGGTCCAGTTCGGTGAAGTAGGTATACGAGCACTTTTCCATCGTTTTGTATTTCGCGGCGGCGCTGGTCATGGCGTTATGGTGGTTCTGCAAATCGACCGGGGTCAGGTTGAGGGTTTTGTTTAGCGGCACGCCCCAACGCTTCAGGCACACTTCGGCAAAGTGACGGACGATCAGGCCGGGTTCGGCCAGCGCTTTAGGGCCGCTGACACCGTCTGCTGCGGCGTTGCCGACCAGCGTGCCATGGCGGCCGGGCATCGGGTAAATGTGGGTTCGGGTGCCGGTGGCGGTTTGCGGGATAACACAGCTGAAGCCTTTGGAGCGCTCATCCCGGGCGTAGAAGCCGACGTATTCTTTTACATTGGCATTCAGTTTTACTTTGCCTTCCTGAAAGTTGCCGATGCCCGGTACTGGATCAATTGCAAAGATATTCACCGGGATGTTCTTCAAGGCGCTGTCCTTGAACATGGCATTGGCCAGCATATGGCAACTAATACCTCCTCGGCTCCAGCCTAACAAGTTGACCTTGGTGGGAATGATACCGTCCTTGCGGAACTGTTTAATGATTTGTTCTTGTAACTTCTGACTGGTCACGGCGCGGTCGCCGTAGTTGTATTTGCGCCACAGCCAAGAGCCTTCGACAATCACGTCTTCTATGGGGATGCCGGCAGCCTTGAGGCGGTTGTACTCGGCTTCGGTCAGTTTTTCGCGCTGCCAGTCACACTTGCCTTTAATGATGTTGATTGCATGCTGGACGTTTTCTTCCCAGCCCTTGCCGAACAGCGTGCCGCTCAGGCCGTAGTCCTTGGATTTGGTGAACAGCTCATCAGCTTGCAGGTTGCTGGTGCCAGGGCCGTCAATGACGACCCATTCGGCAAACTCCCGGCCAGCATGATGGGAGGCCAGTGTCGAAACCAGCTCGCCATTCCAGTAAGTTGGGTTTTGGTTGTCGAATTTGGTCGAACCGGTGCCGCAAAAGAAAATAGTTAATGTAGTCATTGTAGTGCTCTTGTTTGGTTTAAGAGCGTTCAGGCTAGTTGGATTTATTTAAATAATGAAGTTGTTAGTTGTTGCCGAATTTGTAGTGTGTATTTAAAGTTTTAGTGCCCTATTTTTTGTTTGGCAACTTCCAGGAGTTCGCAACCATCCTGCGTTAATAAATAAAGCGCATTCACTATATGGGGGATATCTTTAACATCAGCCTGTTTGAAGCACAGGCAATAAAGCGTTTCAAGCAAGTCGCTGGCTGCGCGCAGGCGTTGGTGCGCTGCGTCGAGGACGGCACCCGTGCTGGCCGCGGTGTCGATGACGAGGACGGGCGTTTCGCTGTAGCTGGTTTTGAGTGGGCGATAGCGGTCTTGCATTTAGGTCAGTCCTGTAGGAAGTCGGGCAGTCTCGCCGGCAGGTCGACACCCTGTTTCAGCCGCGCAGCAAACTATGAGGGTGGCGACGCAGTGCGGCAATCAGGCCGCAATGGACAGGGTTTGTAGGGGTTTTACCTGCCTTTTCGGACCGAACCTACGCGTTTCCCGAGGTTTTTTTCGCCTAAACCCTTAGACGACAAATTTCCTACGGGTTTGTCAGGCGCAACGCATCAAACCTCTGTATGGTGCGCGCCAGAATCAGTAGGACGTTTCGAAACGTCCTTCCAAGGCTTAAAGGGAATTAAGTATGCAATGGCTACGTATGGCCTCGATTTTGTTGCTGTGGGCCGGGATTTGTCGCGCAGCAGGTGCTACTGACACCGGTAACTCGATGGTCCTGGCCAACTTGGACCGCACCGGGTGGCCGGATGCGCTGACCAGCCAGGCAAACATGGACACCGCTTTGCGTGCTGAAGTGCTGATGTTCGGCAAGGCATTGCTGGCCAGCGAAGCGCTGGATGAGCCGGGCCTGAAACAACGACTGGGCGTGCAGGATGTGAAGCTCAAGTCGGTCAGACAGGTGCGTGACGGGCTGTGGGACCGGTTGCTGGCCACCTACCGCAGCACCAGCCAGAACTGTGACGGCGAACCCTTCTGCCCTCGCGTGCGCAGCGTTGCGGATTTGCGTCAGTTGGCGGCGGCGTTCACTGGCGAAATCAGTCCGGCTCATGCTGTGTGGGTGAGCAAGAGCCGGGTGTTTCAGGAACAGGTGTTGAACGAGCAGCTGCGGGTGGCCGTGATGGCGCCGTAGCAATCTACCCCGCGGTCGTCAGGATGTTCGCCAGGTCTGTTGGGCTGAACACTCCAGAGAGTCGCATGTAGCGAGCAACGGTGGCTCTCCGGGAAGCCCATTGCAGCCACTCAGCAGCACGGATGTCAGGATCAGGGCGATTGCATAAAACAGTTTGTGAGGCATGGTCGTTCCTTCTTCAAGTGCCGCGCTCATCAGGCGTCCTGCCGTGATGTGAAGTGCGCGGACGGTGGTTGTGCGAGGAGACCTTAACGTCAGATTGAGCGGCTCCGCGAGGAACAAAGTGTTTCGTTTGTTTCTTCCTGTGGCAAAGAACCTTGGGTCGACGCTGTATCATCCCGTATCGTTTTGGTCCCCGACCTTTTCTCGACTCGCTGCGTTTGCCGGCTAGGCTTTGGGCTTCGCAGCGGTCAACGGAGTGACAGCTTATGCACAACACCCTGGAACAGGTTTTCGGTTATCCACAGTTTCGGCCAGGCCAGGAAGCGGCGGTCAGCGCGGTATTGGCCGGGCGCTCGGCGGCGGCGATTTTCCCCACCGGTTCGGGCAAGTCTCTTTGTTATCAATTGCCAGCCTTGCTGCTGCCGCACCTGACGCTGGTGGTCTCGCCGCTGCTGGCGTTGATGCAGGATCAACTGGCGTTCCTGCAGCGCCACGGCATTGCGGCGGGCAGTATCGATTCGGCCCAGAGCCGCGATGACGCCAGCGATGTGATGGCTCGGGCCAAGTCCGGCGAGCTGAAGATTTTGATGATCTCCGTGGAGCGCCTGAAGAACGAGCGCTTCCGCAATTTCTTGCAGCAGGTGCCGATCTCGCTGCTGGTGGTGGACGAGGCGCACTGCATCTCGGAGTGGGGCCACAACTTCCGTCCCGACTACCTCAAGCTTCCCGACTATCAGCGCCAGTTCAACATCCCACAGGCGCTGCTGCTGACCGCCACCGCGACACCCAAGGTGATCGCTGACATGGAGGCCAAGTTCGCCATCGCCCCCGACGATGTGGTGACCACCGGTTTCTATCGGCCGAACCTCAATCTGTTGGTCGAGCCGGTGCGCGGGCAGGACAAACGCCGACGCCTTGTCGAATGGATGAGTCAGCGTCCCGACCAGCCGAGCATTGTCTACGTCACCCTGCAGAAAACCGCCGAGCACATTGCCGAACATCTGGCCCGCAACGGCATTCAGGCCGAGGCTTATCACGCCGGTCTGCCCCACGAACAACGCGAAGCCATCCAGCGTCGGTTCATGGGCGGGCAGTCCAATTGCATCGTTGCCACCATCGCGTTCGGCATGGGCATCGACAAGAGCGACATCCGCAATGTGGTGCATTTCGACCTGCCCAAATCCATCGAAAACTACAGCCAGGAAATCGGCCGCGCCGGGCGAGACGGGCAGCCGTCGGACTGCCTGGTATTGGCCAACCGCGACAGCCTCAACGTGCTGGAAAACTTCGTCTACGGCGATACGCCAGAGCTGGATGGCATCCGCTATGTGCTCGACGAGTTGCAAGCCGCCGCGCCCGAGGGGCAGTGGGAGTTTCTGTTGGGGCCGTTGGCGGACCAAAGCAACATCCGCCAATTGCCGCTCAAGACCTTACTGGTGCAGTTGGAACTGCGCGGGATCATCGCCCCGCGTTATGCCTATTACGCCGAATACCGCTTCAAGTACTTGCAGGAGCCCGAGGTCTTGCTGGCCCGCTTCGAGGGTGAGCGCAAGGACTTCGTCGCGGCGATCATCCAGACCTCAAACCGCGCACGGACTTGGGCCACGGTGAATTTCGATGCGCTGTATGAGCAGCATCAAGCCGAGCGTAATCGCGTGGTGAAGGCGCTGGATTATTTCCAGGAAAAGGGCTGGGTCGAGCTCGAAAGCAAGCAAATGACCGAGGTCTACAGCCTGCTGCAAACGGACTTCAACAGCCAGGCCTTGAGCGCCGAGCTACACGCCTACTTCACCCGGCACGAGCGCACCGAGATCGCGCGGATTCACGCCATGCTGGATCTGTTCGCCACGGACCATTGCCTGGGTTATCGCCTGGCCGAGTACTTCGGCGATGAAAATGCGCCGCAGCAGTGCGGGCATTGTTCGGTGTGTCACGGGGATGTGGCGCGGTTGCCTACGCCACCGGAATTACCAGCGCTTGTGGATAAAAACTTCGAGGCGTTGTGCGGTGATTTTATCCACAGGCATGAGCAGTACACCGGCAACGTTCCGTCGGCGGAACGCGTGACGCGGTTTGTATGCGGCATCGGCGTGCCGCTGTTCACCAAGCTCAAGGCACGGTCGATTCCGGGGTTTGCGACGCTGGAGGATTATCCGTATGCCGAAGTCCGGACGTGGGCCGAGGCGCATTTGCCGGCGTAGATCCATCCGCTGAATGTTGCTCATCACTGGAATAAATTTCAAAAATGCGCGGTGGCTGACTATGGTGAAGGCTGTCTTTGGATCGCCAACAAGAGAACAACTATGAGCCAGACACCGTTCAATATTCAGCGCGCCGCCGTCATTGGCGCGGGCACCATGGGCCGTGGCATTGTCATGTGTCTGGCCAACGCCGGCGTCCCGGTGCAGTGGGTCGATAACAATCCACAGATGCTTGAACAGGCGCTGGCTGCCGTGGCGGACACCTACACCCACAACGTGCGTCAGGGACGGATCGATCAGGTGGAAGCGGACGCTCGCATGGCACGGGTAACGGCTGCTGCTGACTACGCGGCGATCTGCGATGTCGATCTGGTGATCGAAGCCGTGTACGAAAACCTCGAACTCAAGCAGAAAATCTTCCGTGAGCTGGACGGTCTGCTCAAACCTGAAGCCATCCTGGCTAGCAATACCTCGGCGCTGGATATCGACGCCATTGCTGCAGCCACTCGCCGTCCGCAACAGGTCTTGGGCCTGCACTTCTTCAGCCCGGCGCACATCATGAAACTGCTGGAAATCGTTCGTGGTGCCCAGACTTTACCAGTGGTGCTTGAGGCAGCTCTGGCAATGGGCAAGCGCATGGGCAAGGTCAGCGTGGTGTCGGGCAACTGCCATGGTTTCATTGGCAACCGCATGCTGCATCCGTATGCGCTCGAAGCGCGCAAGATGTTGCTCGAAGGCGCTTATCCCTATCAGGTCGATGCGGCACTGCAAGGTTTTGGTTTCGCCATGGGGCCGTTTCGCATGTACGACGTTGTCGGCATCGATCTGGAGTGGCGCGCTCGACAGTTGGCCGGCATAGGGCAGGATGCGCCTGAGGTTCAGGTGGACAATCGTCTGTGCGAATTGGGTCGTTTCGGCCAGAAGAGTGGCAATGGCTATTACCACTATGAGCCGGGCAGTCGTCAGGCTGAGCACGATGTTGAAGTCGATGCGCTGGTGCTGAAGGTCAGCGAAGGATTGGGCTTCCAGCGTCGCGAGATCGGGCCTGAGGAGATTCTGGAGCGCTGCTTGCTGGCACTGGTCAACGAGGGTGCGAAGATCCTTCAGGAAGGGATTGCCGAATCGGCGCACGACATCGATCTGGTGTACCTCAACGGTTATGGCTTCCCGGCGGATAAGGGTGGGCCGATGGCTTGGGCGGATCAACAGGGATTGGCGGATATTCATTTGAGATTGTTGCAGCTGGAAACCAAGCAGGGTGATCAGTGGACACCGGCTCGATTGATCGGGGAGCTGGCGGCGGTGGGTAAAGGGTTTGCGGATCGGTAGACTTCACTGTTCGAACGTTCCCATGCTCCTCCGCGTGGGAACGATCTCTCAAGGCGAGAACCCATGAATCAACGCACTGACTACCCCCACTTCCAACCCATCACCACCCGCTGGCACGACAACGACGCCTACGGTCACGTCAACAACGTTACCTATTACAGCTTCTTCGACACAGCGGTGAACACCTACCTGATCGAAGTCGGCGGTCTGGATATCCATGACGGCGAAGTGGTGGGCTTTGTGGTGAGTTCGGCCTGTGACTACTTTGCATCCATCGCCTTCCCTGACCGGATAGAAATCGGTTTGCGGGTGGGCAAGTTGGGCAACAGTTCGGTGCAGTACGAGCTGGCAGTGTTCAAGGCCGGGGAAGACGAAGCCTGCGCGGCAGGGCGTTTCGTGCATGTGTTTGTAGACCGGGCGTCGAATCAGCCGGTGGCGATTCCTGCCGGGTTGCGCGGGGCACTGGAGCGGTTGGTGGTGTGACGGGCAAAAAAAATCGCAGCCCTTGGGCTGCGATTTTTTGATGCATCGGCAAGCGAGGCGATTCAAGCCTCAGTCGCGATAGCGATGGTGATGCTTGCGATGCCCGTAATGGTGGCCGCGATCATGGCGGTCTCCACGGTAGTAGCGACGATCATCACCACCACGATAGGAGCGACGATCATCATCTTCGTCATCGCTTTTGTTGCCCATGTAGTTACCCAGCGCGCCACCGGCGCCGCCGCCTGCTGCGGAGCCGATCAAGCTGCCGGTGGTGCCGCCCATGCTGCGGCCGACCACGTTACCGCCTGCTGCGCCCAACGCACCGCCAATGGCTGCTTCGCCACGGCTGCGTTTGTCTGCGCCAACAGCACTACCACCCGCGCCGCCCAAGGCCGCGCCAATGGTGGAACCTGTACTGCCGCCTAGTGACTGACCGACGACCGAGCCCAGAACCCCGCCCAATGCGCCGCCCACACCTGCTTCGGTGGTGCCGCCGGCAGAAGCGAAGCCACTGACCAGGCCAAGGGACAACAAGAGAATCGAGGAGAACTTCATAGAGGAACCTCAAGGGGATGACGGCGCGATCCTGAGGCTGTGTCATGGTTGTGACAATCGAATTCCGACGAGTAACACGACTTGAGCACATTTATATAAGTTACTGTTTTTTAGCTGGAACTTAAGTGTTTTTCGCCGGTCTTTAGCTACTTCGGATAGGCCGTTTTCATGCAAAACGGCCTTTTTTGTGGGCGAAAAAGAAGCGTTCGCAATGATCGTTCCCACGAAGAGCGAGGGAACGATCAGGGTCAAGCCGACTTTGCCATAATCAGCCCGGTTTCACTCGCCGCTTCCAACCGGATCGCCACAAACTTCGATGTCGGCGTATGGCTGCCATCCCCGATGCTTTCCAGCGGCACCAGCGGATTCACTTCCGGGTAGTAAGCCGCCGCTTGCCCGGCAGGGATATCAAACGCCAGCAGCGTAAAGCCCTTCACCCGACGCACACGGCCATCATCCCAGATCGAAACGATGTCAGCCTTTTGCCCTGGCTTGAAGCCCAGGCGAATGATGTCGGCTTCGTTCACAAATAGCACATCGCGCTGACCCTTGACGCCACGATAACGGTCATCGAGCCCGTAAATCGTGGTGTTGTACTGATCGTGGGAGCGCATCGACTGCATGATCAGGTCCGGTAACACTCCAGTGGCGCGAGTGCGCTCGTGCACCAGGTCTTTGGGCAGGGCGTTCGGACGGAAATTGGCGCGACCCGACGCGGTATTCCAGCGGCGCGCACCGGCGCTGCTGCCGAGGTAGAACCCGCCCGGGTTCTGGATCTTCTCGTTGAAGTCCTTGAAGCCTGGAATGGTGTCGGCGATCAGGTCGCGGATGCGCCGGTAATCGGCCACCAGCCAGTTCCAGTCCACCGGTTTGCTGCCCAGGGTCGCGGCGGCGATGCCGGCGATGATCGACGGCTCCGAGCGCATCTGGTTCGACAGCGCCTGCAACTGGCCGTTGGAGGCGTGGACCATGCTGAACGAGTCTTCGACGGTCACCGCTTGCGGGCCTTCGGTCTGGATGTCGATGTCGGTGCGGCCCAGGCACGGCAGGATCAACGCGTCTTTACCGTGCGCCAAATGGCTGCGGTTGAGCTTGGTGCTGATTTGCACGGTCAGGTCGCAGTTGCTCAGGGCCTGGAAGGTCCGTGAGCTGTCCGGGGTGGCTTGGGCGAAGTTACCGCCCAGCCCGATAAAGACTTTCGCGCGGCCGTCGGCCATGGCATGAATCGCCTCGACCACGTTGTGACCGTTTTCACGCGGCACCTTGAAGTTGAAGCGACGCTCCAGGGAGTCGAGGAACGCCACTGGTGGACGCTCGTTGATGCCCATGGTCCGATCGCCCTGCACGTTACTGTGGCCGCGCACCGGGCACAGGCCGGCGCCGGGCCGGCCGATGTTGCCGCGCAGCAACATCAGGTTGGCGATTTCCTGGATGGTCGCTACCGAATGGCGATGCTGTGTAATCCCCATCGCCCAGCACATGATCACGTTCTTGCCTTTGGCGTACATCCGCGCCGCTTGCTCGATTTCAACCAGCGTCAGGCCGGATTGCTCGACGATCTGCTCCCACGAGGTGTCGTCGACGATGCCCAGGTATTCCAGCACGTTGACACTGTGTTCATTGAGGAAGTCGTGGTCGAATACGGCAGGCTCACCCGCCTTCTGTGCGTCACGCTCCCACTGCAGCAGGAACTTGGCCATGCCGCGCATGATCGCCATGTCGCCGCCCAATGCCGGACGGAAGTACGCGGTGTTGGTCGGCTTGTCGCCGTTGGTGAGCATTTCGATCGGGTGTTGCGGGTGCTGGAAGCGTTCCAGTCCGCGCTCCTTCAAAGGGTTGATGCAGACCACCTGAGCGCCGCGTTTCACCGCTTCGCGCAACGGTTCGAGCATCCGTGGGTGGTTGGTGCCGGGGTTCTGGCCCCAGACAAAAATCGCGTCGGCGTGTTCGAAGTCGTCGAAGGTGACGGTGCCTTTGCCGACGCCGACACTTTGCGCCATGGCTACACCGCTGGCTTCGTGGCACATGTTCGAGCAATCGGGAAAGTTATTGGTGCCGTAGGCACGCACGAACAATTGATACAGGTATGCCGCTTCGTTGCTGGCGCGGCCCGAGGTGTAGAACTCGGCCTGGTTCGGGCTCGACAGGCCTTGCAAATGTTTGGCGATCAAGGAGAAAGCCGCTTCCCAACTGATCGGCTTGTAGCGATCGGTTTCGGCGTCATAGCTCAATGGCTCGGTCAGACGGCCTTGATACTCCAGCCAATAGTCGCTTTGTTCCAGCAACGAACTGACGCTGTGTTTGGCAAAGAACGCACCGTCGACACGGCGTTTGGTCGCTTCCCAGTTCACTGCTTTGGCGCCGTTCTCGCAGAACGCCACCATGCCGGCCTCATTGGAATCGCCCCAGGCGCAGCCGGGGCAGTCGAACCCGCCGTTCTTGTTGGTCTTGAGCATCATGCGCAAGTTTTTCAGCGCGTTGTCGCTGGTCAACCAGGCACGGGCAACGCTGGCCAGCGCGCCCCAGCCACCGGCCGGGCCTTTGTAGGGTTTGTAGCGGGGGACGGGTTTCTGATCGGCTTGACGATGTTGACTCACGCGTGGTTCTCCGTCGCAGGGCTGTAGACCCGCGGCGCACTTTTCTGCGGCAGGTGGATGAGATTGAGGTTGTGGCGACGGGCCCATTGCACGGCAAGGCCCGTGGGCGACGACAGGCTGACCAGGGTCTGGATACCTGCGCGCAACACTTTCTGGATCAATTCGAGACTGCAACGGCTGGTGACAATCGCCAGCCCGCCGGTGGTCGGGATCTTCTGACGGATCAGTCCGCCAATCAGTTTGTCGAGGGCGTTGTGTCGGCCGATGTCTTCGCGGCCCAGCAGCAATTGGCCCTGACTGTTCATAAACACGGCGGCGTGCACCGCGCCGGAGTACTGGCCCAGAGGCTGAAACGCACCGATGCGCTGACGCAAACCATCGAGCCATTCGGCGGGCGGCAAGGGTGCGCCGGGCAACACCTTGAGGTCTGGCAATGCCTGCTCCACCGCTTCCACGCCGCAGAGTCCGCAACCGCTGGTGCCGGCCATTTGCCGACGTTGTTGCTTGAGGTTCCAGAAGGCGCGGTTGGCGATGGTCACTTGCGCGTATTGCGCTGAACCCGAGCCGCTGAGTTGCAGGTCATAAATGTCGGAAGCGTCTTCGATGATGCCGCTGCCGAGGCTGAAGCCGACAATAAAGTCTTCAAGGTCCGTCGGCGTCACCAACATGACCGCCTGACTGATGCCGTTGTAGGCGATCGCCAACGCAACTTCTTCGGCTAGCGCGGTGCTGGCCGATTCGGTGTCTTGAAGGTCGCAGTAACTGTATGTCTGGCTTGCGGCGGGCGCTGGCGTTTCGAGGGCTGGCGCCGCGCAGGCAGGGCGCTTGGCGTTCATGAGGTATTACCGACGGTTTAGGCTGCTTTAAGCCTAGGCGCGTCAACTTGTCGCGTCTAATCGCTATTACTGATCTAACGATAGATGGCGTCGATCAAGAGCTCGGCAGCGATTGCTGAAGTATCGCGAAACAGGCTTCCGCGAGCGCCGAACGCGGGGCGCTGCGACGCATAATCAGCCCCAGCCGGGCGAGGGTTTGAGCATTTTCGATGGGGTGCAGGCGCAAATGATCGGTGAGTTTTTCCAGGCCTCCGTCCAGCGGCATCACGGCGCAGCAGAATCCGCCGTGCACCGCTTGTAACAATTGGTGGACGGCATCGGTTTGCAGTAACGGCTGCGGGGTGAGGCCGCGACTGTGGAAGTTGTGGTCGATGGACTGCCGAAAATGCATGCCGCTGGTGAGCATGCCCAGCGGCAGTTCGATCAGGAACTCCCAACTCAGCGGCGCCTCACCGAAACTGAAGAAGCGCTGATCGTAGAGCAGGCCCATGCGGGTTTCGCTGAACGCCAGGGAATCGAAGCGTTCGCCGTCCAGGCGCTCCAGGTAGGAAACGCCGAGGTCCAGGCGATTGTTCGCCAGTTGTTCGAGGATTTGTTCAGAGCTCAGGGCCGAGAGTTCGAAGCGCAGGTTCGGGTGTTCGGCGTGCAGGCGTTGCATCAGCGGCAGCGGATCGAAGCTCGACAGCGGGACCACGCCCAGACGCAACGTACCGACCAGATTGCCGCGACAGGCAGCCGCTTCGGCCTGCAAACCGTCATAGGCCGCCAGCACGGTGCGCGCCCACGCCAGCACCCGCTCACCCGGTGCGGTGAAACCTTCGAAGCGCTGCCCGCGATTGACCAGCGGCAACTCGAGTTCTTCTTCGAGGCTGCGCAAGCGCATGGACAGGGTCGGCTGAGTGATGTGACAACGCGCAGCGGCCTGGCCGAAATGCCGGGTTTCGTCGAGGGCGATGAGGAATTTCAGTTGCTTGATGTCCATCTTCGCTCCAGGGTGCGGGAAGGTGCGGATTCTAGCGCTTGGGGGGAAGCGGCGTCATTGGTCGGGTTGGAACCGTGTGTTGCAACCTTGGTCTAGGCTTTTGCGTCTGGAACCCAAAACCCAAGGAGAGCAAACGATGAGCCTTTTCAGTTTTCTTAAAGAAGCCGGTGAAAAAATCCTCGATGCGCTGACCCCGGACAAGGCCGAAGCCAACAGTGAGGCGCTGACCAAACACGTTAAGGACGCCCTGACGGGGATAGACACTTCCAAGGTCCAGGTGAAAGTCGAGGGTGACAAAATCATCGCCACCGGTGAAGCCGCCAGTCAGGAAGAGAAAGAAAAAATCCTTCTTGCGCTGGGTAACGTGGCCGGTATCAGCGGTGTAGATGACCAGATCACGGTGACCGGGCCGGTGGCTACGCCGGCGAAGTTCGTCACGGTCGAGAAAGGCGACACGCTTAGCGCCATTTCCAAGCGTGTGTATGGCGATGCCAACAAGTACAACAAAATTTTCGAGGCCAACAAACCGATGCTCAAGCACCCGGACAAGATCTATCCGGGGCAGTCGTTGCGCATTCCTGAGTAACTCTCAAGACCGTGTGATGGCCATCGCGGGCAAGCCACGCTCCCACACGTGTTGTGTCGTTCACGTAGTGTGCATACGACGCAAAACCTGTGGGAGCGTGGCTTGTCCGCGATGCAGGCGACTCGGTCTCAAAGGCCTGCGATGAGCTCCCGATAATCCCCCACCGCCGCAAACTCGGCCGTGTCCTTCGGCCCTTTACGGCTGTCCGGCTCACTCACGGCCAACAGATGCGCCACACCAAAATTCCGCGCGCTGCGCAGGATCGGCAATGTATCGTCGATAAACAGACTGCGCGCCGGATCAAAGCCAATGTCGGCCTGCAACGCCTCCCAGAACTGCGGATTCTCCTTGGGGAAACCGTAATCGTGGGAACTGATCAATCGCTCGAAGTACGGCGCCAGTTCGATCCTTTCCAGCTTCAATGACAGCGAATCACGGTGCGCATTGGTGATCATCACCACCCGTTTGCCGGCCTGATTGATCGCTTCCAGAAAGGTGTCCGCGTCCGGTCGCAAGGCGATCAGGTGCGCGGTTTCCAGTTTCAGTTCGCGCACCGGCAGTTTGAGTTCGGCGCTCCAGAAATCCAGGCAATACCACTGCAACTGGCCGGCGTTGCGTTCGAACAACGGCTGCAATTCCATCTCGGCCATCGCCCGACTCACCCCGTGCAACTCGGCGTAACGCTGGGGCAGGTGTTCCATCCAGAAATGGTTGTCGTAATGCAGGTCCAGCAGCGTGCCGTCCATATCCAGCAGAACGGTGTCGATGTCGCGCCAGGGCAGCAGGGACATAAAAAACTTCTCCAGCGGTAAAAAAGATATCCGAGGTAAACAATCAGGATAGGCCGGGTATAGTAACGCGTTCACGCCAAGGAGCTTTTCATGCGCCAGAAACCCACCATCCTCGCCCGCGAGATTGTCGCTACCAGCCGTTTGTTCTGCGTTGAAGAGCTGAAGTTGCGCTTTTCCAATGGCGTGGAGCGCACGTATGAGCGTCTGGTGGGCAAGGGCGCCGGTTATGGCGCGGTGATGATCGTGGCGATGCTGGATGCGGACCACGCGGTGCTCGTTGAAGAGTATTGCGGCGGCACCGATGAATACGAGCTGTCCTTGCCAAAAGGCTTGATCGAGCCGGGCGAGGACGTGCTGGCGGCGGCCGAGCGGGAGCTCAAGGAAGAGGCCGGGTATGGCGCGCGGCAATTGGAGCATCTGACTGAGTTGTCGTTGTCGCCCGGTTACATGAGCCAGAAGATCCAGGTGGTGTTGGCCACTGATCTGTACGAAGAAAGCCTTGAAGGCGATGAGCCCGAGCCGATGGGCGTGGACAAAATCAACCTGCGTGAGTTGTCGGCCCTGGCCCAGAACCCGCGATTCACTGAGGGCCGTGCATTGGCAGCCCTGTATCTGGCCCGCGATCTACTGACTCAGCGTGGAGTGTTCCAGCCATGATTTTCCCCCATCCGTTGATGGCGCCTGTTGTTGAACTGGCGCTGAAAGCCGGTGAAGCGATTCTGCCGTTCTGGCGTGCCAACGTCGCCGTGACTGCCAAATCCGATGATTCCCCGGTGACGGCCGCCGACATGGCCGCTCACCATGTGATCCTGGCCGGGCTGACGGCGCTGGACCCGAGCATCCCGGTGCTGTCCGAAGAAGACGCCAACATTCCCCAGAGCGTGCGCGCCGGGTGGCAGCGTTGGTGGCTGGTGGACCCGCTGGACGGGACCAAGGAGTTCATTTCCGGTAGTGAAGAATTTACCGTAAACATTGCGCTGATCGAGCAGGGCCGAGTGGTGTTTGGCGTGGTGTCGATGCCGACCAACGGGCGCTTCTACGTCGGTGGTGCGGGTCTTGGCGCGTGGCGTGGCGATAAAGACGCGGAGCCTTTGCCGATTCAGGTTCGCGAGGTTCCTGCTGAGGGAGAAGCGTTTACCGTGGTTGCCAGTCGTCGGCACTCAAGTCCTGAGCAGGAGCGCTTGCTGGCCGGGTTGAGCGACAGTCTGGGTGAGCTGCAATTGGCCAACATCGGCAGTTCGCTGAAATTTTGTTTGTTGGCCGAGGGGGCGGCGGATTGTTATCCGCGGTTGGCGCCGACTTCGCAGTGGGACACGGCGGCGGCGCAAGGCGTGCTGGAAGGGGCGGGCGGTGAGGTGCTGGATTTGAGCGGTGCGCCGTTCAGTTATCCGGCGCGGGAGTCGTTGTTGAATGAGTTTTTTTTGGCGCTGCCGGCGAAGGCTGCGTGGCGGGAGAAGTTATTGGCGTTGGCTCGGGCCTGAAGATCAAGGGATCGCAGCCTCGTTTCACTCGACAGCTCCTACAGGGGGCGCGTTTCTCTGTAGCAGCTGTCGAGTGAAACGAGGCTGCGATCTTTTGCTTTAGCGGTGGAGTACGTACTGCCCGGTAAACTTCACCGCATCGTCATCACTGTCCGTATTGACGATCCGAGAATGCAGCGTCAACCGCGCCCGTCCATACCGCTTATACATCGCCAAAAACTTCTTCCACACCGCCGCACTCGGCGCATGGCAAATCGCTGTCGCGTCCATGGTCACCGGCAGTGGATAGCTGATCTGTCCTTCCTGAATCACGATGTGCCCGCCTTCAACCCCTTCTTCACGCAAACGCAGGTGCAACCAGCCCCAACCGGCCAGCACCGCGCCGCAATACAGGCTGCCGCCGAACATGGTGCTTTTATGATTGACGTTGGCCTCCAGTGGCAAGTGCAGACGCAGTTGCTGGTCGTGCCAGTCGAGCACTTTGAGGCCCATGTCCCGGGTAAGGGGAATGTCGCGATGGAGGACTGATTCCAGATGACGGCTGTCGCGGCTCATGCACGGATCTCTTTTTTGAAGATGATGATTTGACGGTAGCTCAATCGGGTTCGTCGGTGTGGCTGCTGCCACTGTCGGCAAAGTTCAGCCCGTGTTTGCGCAGTTTGTCGTGCAAGGTCTTGCGCGGGATGCCAAGCGCTTCGGCGAGGCTGCGCACCGAGCTGTGAGGGCGCGCCAGTTCGGCGGCGATCAAGCTCTTCTCGAAGTTTTCCACTTGTTCGCTGAGACCTCCGCTGACCACGTCGACCGTCATGCCGACAGCACCATCCGCTGCGTTGTTGTCCAAGGCCAGTTCCAGACCCAGGGCAAAACGTTCGGCGGCGTTCTGCAATTCCCGCACGTTGCCCGGCCAGGTGTGGCGCAGCAGCAGGGCGCGTTGTCCCGGTTGCAACTCGTGGGGTGGCAGACCGTGACGAGCGCTGGCTTCGTCGGCGAAATGCTGGAACAGCATCAGCGCATCTTCGCCACGCTCGCGTAGCGGCGGAATACGCAGCGGTGCGACGTTCAGGCGGTAATACAAGTCGGCACGGAAGCGGCCCTGATCGGCGGACTGACGCAGGTCTTCCTTGGTCGCGGCGATGATGCGGATGTCCAACGGGATCAGCTGATTACCGCCCAAGCGCTCGACCACCCGCTCTTGCAGCAAACGCAGCAATTTCACCTGCACATCCAGGCTCATGCTTTCGATTTCATCGAGGAACAACGTACCGCCATTGGCGAATTCGAACTTGCCGATGCGGCGCTTTTGCGCGCCGGTAAAGGCGCCTGGCTCATGACCGAACAGCTCGCTTTCAACCACCGACTCGGCCAGGGCGCCGGCATTGATCGCCACGAACGGACCGTTACGACGGCTCGACAGATCGTGCAATGCACGTGCGACAACTTCTTTACCGGCGCCGGTTTCGCCAAGGATCAGGACATCGGCCTTGGTCGCCGCCAATGCACCAATCTGCTCGCGCAGGCGCAGCATCGGCGCCGATTGCCCGACCAGTCGGGTGCTCAGTTCATTGCGATCGCTCAGGGCCAGACGCAGGCTGCGGTTGTCCAGCACCAGCCGGCGCAGGGCCAGGGCGCGGCGCACGCTGTCGAGCAAGGCGTCGCTGGCAAAGGGTTTTTCCAGAAAGTCATAAGCCCCGGCGCGCATGGCTTGCACGGCCAGCGGCACATCGCCGTGACCGGTGATCAGCAGCACGGGCAGTTCCGGGTCCTGGGCATGCAGTTCAGTCAGCAATTCGAGACCGTCCATGCCCGGCATGCGGATGTCACTGACCACGACGCCGGGCCAGTCACGCTCCAGTTGTGCGGCCAGGCCTTTGGCCTCGGCGAGCGGCAGGATTTTCAGGCCGGCGAGGTCCAGGGTCTGGCTCAGGGCTTGTCGCAGGTGCGGATCGTCGTCGATCAGCACGACCTGGATGCGGTTGTCGATGGTCATGCACTTCGGTCCTCGGACGGTTGCAGGCTCACACCCGGTGCGCCTGCACGCAGCTTCAGGGTAATCAGGGCGCCACCTTCCTTGTGGTTGGCGAACGACAGTTCACCCCCGAAGGCGCGCATCAGGGTTTCGCAAATCGCCAGCCCTAACCCAAGCCCCTGAGTGCGGGTCTTGGTGGTGTAGAAGGGCTCGCTGGCGCGGCCAAGGGCTTCCATGCAGAAGCCGGGGCCGTTGTCGCGAATGTACAGATTGACGCCGTCGGCCGTGGATTGGGCACTCAACCAGAGCTTACGCGGCGGGCCTTTTTCCGTCAGGGCGTCCAGGGCGTTGGCCAGCAGATTGCCGAGCACCTGACGCAGACGGGTTTCCCCGGCCTCGACCCACAGGGTGGCGGCCGGCAAGTCGCGGATCAGCTCGACTTCCATGCTGCGTCGACGCTTGGCCAGCAGTGCCAGCGCATCGTCCAGCGCCGGTTGCAGGGCGACGCTTTCCGGGGCGTGGCGATCGCGCCGGGCGAAGGCGCGCAAATGAGCAATGATCGACGCCATGCGCCCGGTCAGTTCGCTGATCAGCTTGAGGTTGCCGCGCGCATCGTCGGTGCGCTGATGATCGAGCAGCACTTCGGCGTTTTCGGCGTAGCTGCGGATCGCCGCCAGCGGTTGATTCAATTCGTGGCTGATGCTCGCCGACATGGTGCCAAGGGCCGACAGTTTGCCGGCCTGCACCAGATCATCCTGAGCGCGAACCAGCTCTTGCTGGGCCTGTTCGCGCTCCAGCACTTCCTGTTTCAGTCGACGGTTGAGGCCTTCGAGGTCGCTGGTCCGCTCGGCTACCCGGTCTTCCAGTTCACGACGGGCCTTGGCTTCGAAGGCGATTCGATCAAGGTAATGGCGGCGGCGCTGCATCATCAGCCCCAGCAGCAACATCAACACCAACAATGTCGCGCCGCCGATGGCGACGACCGTGCGTACCGGGCGATCGATCAAGGTGCGTGGGGCGAGAATGCTGACGTTCCAACCGGTTTCTGCGATGGGCTGGGTTTGTGTCAGCCAGGCGTTGGGGTTGAGCCGCAATGGTTTGGGATCACGGGTCGGATAGGGCTGAATCGCAGTAATAGCCTTGCGTTCTTCTTCGCCCAACGGGCGGGTCGAGCGGAATCGCCACTCGGGCCGCGACGTGAGAATAACCACGCCGTTATGGTCGGTCAGCAGCAGTTGTTCCGGAGTTTTGCCCCAGAGGCTTTCGGTGTGGTCCAGGTCGACCTTGACCACCAGCACACCGATGATCTTTTCGCCGTTACGCACGGCGGCGGCGAAGAAATAGCCGCGCTTGGCCGAGGTCGTGCCCAAACCGAAAAAGCGCCCGAGCCGCCCGGCCATGGCTTCGCTGAAATACGGCCGAAAGGAAAAATTACGCCCGACGAAACTGTCGTGTTTGTCCCAGTTGGATGCGGCCAGGGTCTTGCCCGTGGTGTCCATCAAGTACATGACTTCGGCGCCGGTCTGGGCGCTGATGTTTTTCAACAAACGGTTGGCGTTGCCCTGAGTGACGCCATCGTCGGGCGCGCCGAGGACGGCTCGCAGAGCCGGCAGATCACCGAGGATCTGCGGCAACACTTCATAACGGTGCAGGGTACCCAGCAGGTTGGCGACGTAAAGGTCGAGGGTCTGACGGTTCTGCCCGGCCAGTTCGCTGCGGTAATAACGCTCGGCCAGATGCTCCAGCGGCCACAGCAACGGCGCCAGGCACAGCGCGAGCAGGGCCAGGCTGCGCCAGCGGGGTCTGCGGGGAAGGGTCGGAGTCATGAGCATCGAGCGCCTGTGGGTACAGGCGCATTATGCCTAGGCTTGCGGTCGCAGTCTGCGCGCCGTGGGTCAGGCACGCCTGTGCGGCGAAGATTCAGACGGTGTTTCAGGAAAAGACGTCAGCGTCCTTGAAAAACGCGGCGGCCTGATCTTTATGGGACAGTTTCGGTGCTTCGTCCAGTTGCCAATCAATGGCCAGGTCCGGGTCGTCCCAGCGAATGCAGCGCTCGGCGGACGGGGTGTAGTAGTCGGTGGTTTTGTAGAGGAATTCGGCGAACTCGCTCAGCACCACGAAACCGTGGGCGAACCCTTCCGGGACCCAGAGTTGGCGATGATTCTCGGCGGACAGACGCACAGCCACCCATTTGCCGAAATGTGGCGAGCTGCGGCGAATGTCCACCGCCACGTCGAGTACTTCACCGACTGTGACGCGAACCAGTTTGCCCTGAGTGTTTTCCAGTTGGTAATGCAGGCCGCGCAATACGCATTTTTGCGAGCGGGAATGGTTGTCTTGAACGAAATTTGTCTCCAGGCCAGTCGCTTCGTTGAAAGCCTTGGCATTGAAACTTTCATAAAAGAAACCGCGCTCGTCACCAAATACCTTGGGCTCGATGATCAGAACACCGGGAAGGTCGGTGGTGACTACTTTCATGGTCTTTCTCCAGCAATAGGCGTTGAAGGGCGTCATTCTTGCGCAAAGTGGCGGCCGGCGCGAGTGGAGTGTTTTTTTTCCTGATCCATTAACTGATTTGTCGATCCTCAGGAGGGTTTCAGGCAGGCGAAGGGGTTGCGTATCGCCCCAAGCAGTGGCGATATAAGCGCCTAATGAAATTTCAGGGGTTGTTGTATGCCACTCGCCACGTTGATTCATCGCGCCAGTTTGCCCAGTCCGCAAGTGTCTGCGGAGCAAGCGCTTGAGCTGCTGGAGGGACATTACGGGCTGAGTGGAAGGTTGCAGGCCCTTGGCAGCCAGCAGGATCTTAACTATCGGGTCGACAGCGACCAGGGGCGTTTTGTCCTGAAAATATGCCGTGGCGATTACTCGGCGCAGGAGCTGCACGCCCAGCACGCCGGGCTCAAGCATTTGGGTGAACACCCCGATGTGCATGTGCCACGAGTGATTCCCGCCAAAAACGGCGCAGACCTTCTCTCCCTGGAAGTCGGCGGCCAACCGGTGCATGTGCGCCTGCTCGATTACATCGAAGGCCAGTCGCTCACACACCTGGATCATCTGCCCGGTTCAGTAGTGGCCGGTTTTGGTCGGCTCTGCGGTGAAATGGACCTGGCGCTGGCCGGTTTCGACCATCCGGGCCTTGAGCGCACCCTTCAATGGGACGCCCGCCACGCCAACGCGCTGATCGCGCATTTGCTGCCGGTCATCGAGGACGACCAGCAACGCCGGCTGATCGCCGATGCAGCCGAACGGGCCGAGCGTCATTTACAGCCGCTTGTAGATAAGCTGCCGGTGCAGGCCATTCACATGGATATCACCGACGACAACGTGGTGTGGCAGCGAGATTCGCAACGCCAGTGGCAATTGCAGGGTGTGATCGATTTTGGCGACCTGGTTCGTACCTGGCGCATTACTGATCTGTCGGTGACCTGCGCGGCGCTGCTGCACCACGCCGATGGTGATCCGTTCTACATTTTGCCGGCGGTCCAGGCCTATCACGCTGTCAATCCGCTCACGCATGAAGAGCTACTGGCGCTCTGGCCGCTGATCGTCGCCCGTGCAGCGGTGTTGGTGCTCAGCGGTGAACAGCAGGTCAGCATCGATCCAGGCAACGAATACAGCCGCGACAACCTCACCCACGAGTGGGAGATTTTTCGTGTCGCTACCTCAGTGCCGTTGGCGTTGATGGAAGCGGCGATCCTGACCTCGGTCGGCCAGAACCTGCCGAGCATCGGCAGCGAAGGCTTCGCGCCGCTGCTGCCGAGTCTGGTGGGACGTGAGTTTGCGTTGATCGATCTGGGCGTGCTCAGTCCGCACTTCGAGGCCGGCAACTGGGAACAGGAGGGGATCGATCAACGTCTGTTGACCGAAGCCGCCGCGGCTCATGGTCTGGCGGCCAGTCGTTATGGGCAATACCGCTTGTCCCGCACCCGGCCTGACAGCGCCACTGAGCCGGACACTTGCCCATTGCACGTTGAGTTGCGAGTGCCCCACGGCACGGCGGTCGAGTCACCGTTTGCCGGGGTGGTGCATCAGCCGGCGGCAGGCGTGCTGCAATTGGATGGCCCGCAACTGAGCGTGCGTTTGTGGGGCGTGACGCCGTCGCTGCACACGGGTGCTGCGCTGGTCAAAGGTCAGGTGTTGGGTTCGGTCAGCGGGCCACTGATCGTGCAGTTGTGCCGAGGCGCTTCGTTCACGGCGCCGTTGTTTTGCACGCCGTCCCGCGCGGCTGCCTGGCAAGCGTTGTGCCCGTCGCCGGCGGTGCTGCTGGGACTGGCCTGTGACGCTGAAGAGGAACTCGATTCGCAGACGTTGCTGGCGCGCCGTGACGCCAGTTTCGCCCGTACCCAGAAGCACTATTACGTCGATCCGCCGCGCATCGAGCGTGGCTGGCGCAATCACCTGATTGACATGCAAGGCCGTTCCTACCTCGACATGCTCAACAACGTGGCGGTGCTGGGCCACGGTCATCCGCGCATGGCCGCGGTCGCCAGCCGTCAGTGGTCACTGCTCAACACCAACTCGCGTTTTAACTACGCCGCGATTGCCGAGTTCTCCGAACGTTTGCTGAAACTGTCGCCGGACTCCATGGACCGAGTGTTCCTGGTCAACAGCGGCAGCGAGGCCAATGACCTCGCGATCCGTCTGGCTTGGGCCTACAGCGGCGGTCGCGACATGCTCAGCGTGCTCGAGGCCTATCACGGCTGGACAGTGGGCGCGGACGCGGTCTCGACTTCGATTGCCGATAACCCGAAGGCCTTGAGCAGCCGTCCGGACTGGGTGCATCCGGTCACCGCGCCGAACACCTATCGCGGCGAATTCCGTGGACCGGATAGCGCGCCGGACTACGTGCGCAGCGTCGAACACAACCTGGCGAAAATTGCCGAGCAGAAACGTCAGCTGGCCGGTTTTATCTGCGAACCGGTGTACGGCAATGCCGGTGGTATCTCGCTGCCACCGGGGTATTTGAAACAGGTTTATGCGCTGGTTCGTGCCCAGGGCGGTGTCTGCATCGCCGACGAAGTGCAGGTCGGTTACGGCCGCATGGGCAACTTTTTCTGGGGCTTCGAAGAGCAGGGCGTGGTGCCGGACATCATCACCATGGCCAAAGGCATGGGCAACGGCCAGCCATTGGGCGCAGTGATCACCCGTCGGGAAATCGCCGAAGCACTGGAGGCCGAGGGTTACTTCTTCTCGTCGGCCGGCGGCAGCCCGGTCAGTTGCCAGATCGGCATGGCAGTGCTGGATGTGATGGAGGAAGAAAAGCTCTGGGAAAACGCTCAGGTTGTGGGCGGGTATTTCAAGGAACGGCTTGAAGCGCTGATCGATATTCATCCGCTGGTGGGCGCGGTGCATGGTTCCGGCTTCTATCTGGGCGTCGAGTTGATCCGCAATCGCGAAACCCTGGAGCCGGCAACCGAAGAAACCACGGCGCTGTGTGATCGGTTGCGCGAACTGGGGATCTTCATGCAGCCGACTGGCGATTACCTGAACATC
This sequence comes from Pseudomonas sp. BT76 TE3572, assembly GCF_050435365.1. Lineage (NCBI taxonomy): Bacteria > Pseudomonadati > Pseudomonadota > Gammaproteobacteria > Pseudomonadales > Pseudomonadaceae > Pseudomonas > Pseudomonas sp. BT76 TE3572. The sequence goes on along the minus strand of NZ_JBNDKE010000001.1, from coordinate 4,176,252 downwards.
CTCAAGATCAAACCGCCGATGGTGACCTCGCGTCAGAGCGTGGATTTCTTCGTGGATATGCTCTCTATGGTGCTCGCCGAGGGTCTGTAAACACCTATCCCTTGTAGGAGCGAGCCTGCTCGCGATAGCGGTCGAATCTTCAACAACGATGTTGACTGACACTCCGCCATCGCGAGCAGGCTCACTCCCACAGGGAGCAGGGTATAAATCCGATTGTTATCGGGTTTAATCGCATAAAAATAGACAGGTGGAAGATTAATAGCTTTTAAAGCCGATTTTTATCGGCTATAAAGTCGCCATTGCTCACGGCGTGACTCGTCATGCCCGTGCTTCCCATTTCTGTCATTGGTCGATGCCACACTCGACCCTCAAGCAATTGCCCCGGAGATGATTCATGAGCCGTATCGTTACCGTCGCCGCCACCCAGATGGCCTGTTCCTGGGACCTTGAAGCTAACATCGAGACCGCTGAGCGGCTGGTCCGTGAGGCCGCGGCGAAAGGCGCGCAGATCATCCTGATTCAGGAACTGTTCGAGGCTCCGTACTTCTGCCAGAAGCCGAACCCGGATTACCTGCAATTGGCCACGACCGTTGAAGACAACGTCGCCATCAAGCATTTCCAGAAAGTTGCCAAAGAATTGCAAGTCGTTTTGCCGATCAGCTTCTACGAACTGGCGGGCCGCGCGCGTTTCAACAGCATCGCGATTATCGATGCCGACGGCAGCAACCTCGGGATTTATCGTAAAAGTCATATCCCGGACGGCCCTGGCTATCACGAAAAGTACTACTTCAATCCGGGCGATACCGGCTTCAAAGTCTGGAACACCCGTTACGCGAAAATCGGCGTGGGCATCTGCTGGGACCAGTGGTTCCCGGAATGCGCGCGCAGCATGGCGTTGCTCGGTGCGGAAATCCTGTTCTACCCGACCGCAATCGGCAGCGAGCCACACGACAAGACCATTTCCTCCCGTGATCACTGGCAGCGCGTGCAACAAGGCCATGCCGGCGCCAACCTGATGCCGCTGATCGCCAGCAACCGCATCGGTAACGAAGAGCAGGACGGCTACGACATCACCTTTTACGGCTCATCGTTCATCGCCAACCAGTTCGGCGAGAAGGTTCAGGAGCTCGACAAGACCGAAGAAGGCGTGCTGGTTCAAAGCTTCGACCTCGATGAGCTGGAGCACATCCGCAGCGCGTGGGGTTCGTTCCGTGATCGTCGCCCGAACCTGTATGGCACACTAAAGACCCTCGACGGTTCCCTGGAGTCCTGATCGCTATGACCACTTTGAACAGCACCCCTCGCGCTGATGGCTTTTACATGCCAGCCGAATGGGCGCCGCAAACCCAGACCTGGATGATCTGGCCCGAGCGCCCGGACAACTGGCGCCTGGGTGGCAAACCGGCGCAGGCCGCGCACGTCGCGGTGGCCAAAGCCATTGCGCGCTTCGAACCGGTAACCGTGGCGGTTTCCGCCGGCCAATACGAAAACGCCCGCGCCCGTCTGGACGTGCCGAATATTCGTGTGGTGGAAATGTCCAGCGACGACGCCTGGGTTCGTGACACTGGCCCGACGTTTGTCATCAATAACAGTGGCGAAGTCCGTGGTGTGAATTGGGACTTCAACTCGTGGGGCGGTTTCGACGGTGGTCTGTATTCTCCGTGGAATCGCGACTCGCAGGTCGGCGGCAAGATCCTCGAGATCGAGCGCAGCCAGCGCTACCGCACCGAGGGCTTTGTGCTTGAGGGCGGGTCGATCCACGTCGATGGCGAAGGCACGCTGATCACTACCGAAGAATGCCTGCTCAACCGCAATCGCAATCCGCACATGAACCGTGCCGAGATCGAAGCGGTGCTCAGTGCGAATCTGGCTGTGGATAAAATCATCTGGCTGCCGGACGGTTTGTTCAACGACGAAACCGACGGCCATGTGGATAACTTCTGCTGCTACGTCCGTCCGGGCGAAGTGTTGTTGGCCTGGACCGATGACCCGCAGGACCCGAACTACCCGCGCTGCCAGGCGGCAATGAAAGTGCTGGAAAACAGCACCGACGCCAAGGGTCGCCCATTCACGGTGCACAAGATGCCGATTCCGGGGCCGCTGTATGCGACCGAAGAAGAGTGCGCGGGTGTTGATCCGGTGGACGGGACTCAGGAACGTAATCCGACCGTGCGCCTGGCCGGTTCCTACGTGAACTTTCTGATCGTTAACGGCGGCATCATCGCGCCGAGCTTTGACGACCCGCTGGATGGTCCGGCCAAAGAGATTTTGCAGGCACTGTTCCCGCAGCACGAAGTGGTGATGGTGCCCGGCCGCGAACTGTTACTGGGAGGCGGTAACATCCACTGCCTTACCCAACAACAGCCAGCACCGCACAAGGAGTGAGTGAGGTTGTAACAGCTTGAGTTGATTGCAGAATCGATTCGGCAAGCGTTTTGCCTTCCCGTTTTGCAGAGAGCCCGCGGTCCTTCAGGACCTCGGGCTTTTTTGTATCCACTTGTCGACAGTTACGAAACCTTGGCACAGCTCTTGTATCTCTCATGGTGCAAAACAGGGAGGGGGAGAACTGCGATGTTCTGTCATAAACCTTGGATATGTTAGCCGCTCACAAACCAGGAGAGAGCGCGGAAATGAACGCCGAAATGAATGTTGTGGGCGAACGGGCGTTGCATCCCCTGGCAGTAAACAGCGAATCGCTCCAGGTCCTGGCGAACTGGTTGAAGTCCAATGGAACGCGTCAGATCAGAGAACCTGATCCGCGCCGGATGATGATCGAACGCTACCCCGCTGGTTTATTCAGCGAAGCGGAGCTGGAAGCGTTGTGGGATGTGATGGAAGGATAAGAAGAAAAACAAAGGATTGATAAAAGCGCTGCCGGGAAGGCGGCGCTTTTTTATGGGCGAAGGTTTTTTGTGGTCTACACACAACCCCTGTGGGAGTGAGCCTGCTCGCGATAGCGGCTGGACAGTCAACATCGATGTTGATTGATCCACCGCATTCGCGAGCAAGCCCGCTCCCACAGGTGCTCGGTGTGAACACTTTATTTGTGATCCACACCGGTTAAACGGTGTTTAGAAGCTGTAGGTCCCGGTCACGACCAGGCTGCGCGGTTCACCCGGCTGAATCTGCGCCGCACTGGTGGCCGACGAGTAATAGGTCTTGTCGCTGATGTTGTTCAGCGCCGCGCGCAAATCCCAATCCTTCTGCCGGAACCCGGCCAATGCATCCCAACGGCCATAACCCGGCAGGACGGTGGTGTTGAGGTTGTCGGCATAACGCTGGCCCACCAGGGTCAGACCGGTTTCGGCGTACCAGCCCATTTCTGGTTTCCAGGTCAGGAACAGGCTGCCGTTATGCTTGGCCACGTTGCTGATGCGTTTGCCTTCAAGGCCGTTGTTGTCCTTTTCGACCGTCGCGTCCTGCACACCCACGCCACCGCGCACGTACCAGTTGCCAGCGATCTTGCCGGTCCCGGTCAGCTCGATCCCGCGGGAACGTTGCAGGCCGGTCATCAAGGTGACGGTCGGATCGTTGGGATCGCTGGTGCGGCGGTTGTAGAGTTCCAGTTCGTAGATCGCCAGCGTGGTACTCAGGCGGTCATCGAGCCAGTCGCTCTTCACGCCGACTTCCTTTTGCTTGGTCAGCTCGGGACTCAGGTCGTTGCTGTTGCCGGCGGCGCCCGGGGTGATGCCGATCAAACCACCGCCCACCGGCGAGAACGTCTTGGTCCAGGACGCATAGAAGGAGTGATTCTGCAGCGGCGTCCACACCAGTCCTACACGCGGGCTGGTGCTATGACTGTCACGGTCTTCGGAAATGTCCCGTAGCTTGTTGGTCGACTCAATGTCGAAGGTGTCGTAACGCAGACCGGCCAGCAGTTGCCATTGATCGTTCAGACGCAGTTGATCCTGCACGTACACCGCACGGCTTTCGACTTCGGTGTGAGTGCTGCTGGACACTTGCATCCGCCCGGTATGACGCAAATTACGGTCGGGGTTGTACAGGTCCAGCGCCGGTACGGGTGAACTACCCCGTCCGGAAGTCGCCGCGTTGTACAGGGTCGGGTCGCGCCGCTGGCTGCCGATTTCGATGCCGGTCAGCAAACGATGCTCAAGGCCGAACGTGTCGAAACCGCCTTCCAGTTCGACGTTGTTGTAGACGTTGCGGGTGGTCAGGTCCTGTTGCCAGTGCTGGCGCGTGACCTTGTTGGTCGCCGGGGTATAACCCGTCAGGTAGGTGTTGTCGAAATCGCTGTTGAGCTTGAACACGCCCAGGGTATGGCGCAGCTGCCAGTTGTCGCTGAGCTCATAACTGAGTTTCGAGCGCAGGGATTGCGACTTGTCGTCGATGAAATCGTTTTCGCTGCCGTAGGTAGTATCCCGTCCTACGTCCGCCGGGCGCCCGTTTACACCGGGGATACCGCGATCCGGCGTACGGTTGTAGCGGCTGTATTCGTACTGCACCAGCCAGTTCAGGTCCGGCGTCAGTTGCCAGCTCATCGACGGAGCGAACAGTTGGCGATTGCCGCTCACGCCGTCGCGGAAGCTGTTTTGATCCATGTTGCCCATGTTCAGGCGCAGGCTGATGTTCTCGCTCGGGTCGGTGCTGAGGTCGGCGTAGAGGCTGCGCAAATCATCGCTGCCGCCCTGGGCCTCGACGGTCGAGCGACGACCGAATTCGGGCAGTTTGCTGACCCGATTGACGATCCCGCCCTGACTACCACGGCCATACAAAACAGCGGCCGGGCCTTTGAGGACTTCGATGCGTTCGATGTTGTGCAAATCGCGCACGTATTGGCTGTCGTCGCGGATGCCGTCGAGGTAGAAGTCGTTGCTGGCGTCGAAACCGCGGATGCGCAGGCTGTCGAAGCGCGTATCGGCGCCGCTGCTGACGTTGGGGATACCGCTCAGCGCGGTGCCCAGATCGTTGGTGCCGTAATCCATGACGTTCGCGGTTTTGATCGAGTCGATGGCTTGTGGAACGTAGCGCACCGGCGTGGCGGTGCGGGTTGCGGTGCTGGTTTCCTTCACGCGCGGATCATCGGTGTCAGCTTCGGCGCTGATCGACGTCTCGGGTAAAACGGTGGGGGCGGCGCAGGTAAAACCGGCAGAGAGAAATGCAGAAAGCCCAAGGGTGACGGGCGTGAGGCGAAAGGGGGCAGGCATCTGAAGCGCATCCGAAAGGGTGAAGTAAATCGACGGCGCGAATGGTAATGCTTGCTATTTGCTTCCGTTAATTATTCTTGAAAGGATTCGCTGTTTGATTATTTCGAATTGTGTCGAGATAGCAACAGTGGGGCCATAAGGCCATTCGACCGATTCATGAAACAGACTGAAAGCCATTCCAGCGTTTTTCAGAAACAGGCGGAGGACTAATCTGCCGGCATCTCGTTTTCCTACACTTTCGCCGGAGTCTTCCCATGATCCTTCACTACATTTACGACCCCTTATGCGGCTGGTGCTACGGCGCAAAACCGCTGGTGCAAGCCGCTCAGGCTGTGTTGCCAGTGATCGCCCACGGCGGCGGCATGATGACCGGCGCCAACCGCCAGACCGTCTCGCCACAACTGCGCAACTACGTGATGCCCCACGACCGGCGCATTGCCGAGTACACCGGCCAGCCGTTCGGCGAGGCGTATTTCGAAGGATTGCTGCGCGATGAGACAGCGGTATTCGATTCCGCACCGCCGATTGCCGCAGTGCTGGCAGCCGAGCAGATCGCCGGCCGCGGACTGGAGTTGCTGGGGCGTTTGCAGAGTGCTCACTACGAGGAAGGTCGACGCATTGCCGATGAAGCTGTGTTGTTAGAACTCGCGAAAGACATCGGTCTGGAACCCCAAGCGTTTCAGGCCGCTTTCAACGAAGCTGAAACCGATCGCCACATCAAGGACAGTCGAGCACGCTTGGCCGAGGTCGGCGGCCAGGGGTTCCCGACCTTCGCCCTGGAACACAACGGCCAATTTACTTTGATCGATATCGGCCCGTGGCTCGGCAAGCCGCAAGCCTTCGCGGCATGGCTGAGTCAGTCGCTTCCCGCACAAGCGTCGTCATCGGAGCTTCAAGCCTGTGGCCTGAACGGCTGCGCCCATTGACGTCGGCAAGTGATTTCTTAGACGTTTTTCGCCTATTTACAGACGATCCATGAAATTGACACATGGTTAAGGGCGCGGCTAGGATTCGCCCCACGCCTGTGGCTAACCGCCATGACTCATAAAATAACAAAAAGGCCCGCCACGATTTCTTCGTGCGCGGGCCTTTTTGTTTGGGGTGAAAAAAGAGTGCGATAGCGCCGTTTCAGCCGTTCGACACAGCGCGTATCAACCGATCATAAGGAAAAGAACAAAATGTTGAACAAGCGAATCAGCCTGATCGCTCTGGGGATGTTGAGTGCTACACAGGTCATGGCTAACGACCAGGCCCAATCCAAGGGTTTTGTTGAAGACAGCAGCCTCAAAGTGCTGCTGCGCAATGCCTACATCAATCGCGACAAAAAAGACGGCAACGATGACCAGCGTGAATGGGGTCAGGCAGCTATCGGCACTTACACCTCGGGCTTCACCCAAGGTACCGTCGGCGTAGGCGTTGATGCCTTTGGCCTGTACGGCTTGCGTCTGGACCGTGGTAGCCATAGCGGCGGCCAAGGCATCGACTTCTTCAAGGTAGGCGACAGCGGTAACCCGGCCGGCGATCTGGCCAAAGCCGGTGGCGCGGTAAAATTCCGCGTATCCAGCACCGTCCTGACTTACGGCGACCAGATGCCAGTCCTGCCGGTGTTGAGCTACGACAACGGGCGTCTGCTGCCGGAAAGCTACACCGGCACCCTGATCACCTCCAAGGAGATCAAAGGCCTGGAGCTGAATGCCGGTCGCTTCACCGCCGAATCGCGCAAAAGCGCTGAAGGCCATGACAGCGGCGGCCTGAAGTCGATCAACGTGTTGGGCGGTAGTTACCAGTTCACCGAACAGTTCAAGGCTGCGCTGTACGCCTCTGACGTCGAAGACGTGTTGAAGAAGCAATACGTGAACGCCAACTACGTGTTCCCGATCGACAAGGATCAGTCCCTGACCCTGGACTTCAACGGCTACCGCACCAAGCTGGAAGATTCCTACGTCCGCGACAGCGGTGCCACCGGCGACGACAACAAAATCTGGAGCCTGGCCGCCACATTCGCCACCGGCGCGCACTCCTTCACGCTCGCCCACCAGCGCAGCACCGGCGACAGCAACCTGGGCTATGCCTACGGCGGCTACCAGAAGGACCAAGGTCGCATCGGCGACGGCGGCAACACCATCTACCTGGCGAACTCCTACTGGTCCGACTTCAACGCCGAAGACGAACGCAGCTGGCAGCTGGGCTACGGCCTCGACTTCAGCACCTTCGGTGTTCCAGGCCTGAGCTACAACTTCGCCTACGTACGCGGCGACAACATCACCACCTCCACTAGCGAAGGCGGTACCGAGCGCGAAATCTTCAACCAGTTCAAGTACGTCGTGCAAAGCGGCCCGGCCAAAGACCTGAGCGTGAAACTGCGCAGCTCGATCCTGCGTGTGTCGCAGAAATCGAGTGAGTACAACTCCAGCGGTAACGAAGTGCGCGTGTTTGTGGATTACCCGATCAACATTTTCTGATGATCGGTTGCACCATCGAGGCCTGATGCAAGGCTGAGAAAGAAAAGCCCCGACTGGTTCGGGGCTTTTTTGTGGGCTCGATTTAGAGCTCAACGCTCTCAGCTATTTCCTGCATTGAACCGGGACGGTTCTCTAGTAGGAAAGGGATCAGGCTGATATTCATCGCGTGCTTAAACGGTTGAAATACTGGGCGGGACATCCAGCTGATTTTGGTTACTACCATGGGCATATTGCTGAAAACTACAGTGCGTTGCCGCATTGATGAGGATTTGAAGACGCAGGCTACTGAGGTCTTGAATGCTTGCGGCCTGAGCATCAGTGATGCCATGCGTCTTTTTCTTCGTCAGGTTGTAGCAACTCAGGGCCTCCCGTTTGAGGTACGCGTTCCCTCGGAGAAGACGGCCCGCGCCATGATGGAAGCACGAGATATTCGCCAGCGGTTCGACTCGATAGACGACATGCTGAGGGACGCCGATGGCGAAACCGGAAAAGTCTTAGAAAATCCGTAAGCGAACAAAAACTAAAAGCATGTTCAGATCTGTACTACTCTGAAGGCATATCCCCTTGCCCGAAGGAGTCCTTCCAATGGCCACTTCATCCCCCGTCCGCACCGCTCCCCAAGAGCTCGACACCCCGGAAGCCGCCCGTGTGGCGCTCAAGTTCTTCTTCAACCTGATGGAGCGCTGGGGCTGCACCGCCGAAGAACAGCGCACGCTGTTGGGCAAAGTCGGCAACACCACTTTTTATAAATACAAACACCTGCCGCCCAATGTGCGTCTCCCTCACGACACTCTGGAGCGCATTTCCTACCTGATGGGCATCCACAAAGCCCTGAGCATCATCTTCAGCAACAACCGCGACCGCGCCTACAAATGGGTCAGTAGTCCCAACACCGCCGCCCCGTTCAATGGTCAATCCGCGTTGAGCTATATGCTGGCCGGCCGGGTGGTGGACATCGCTGACGTGCGTCGCTACCTCGATGGCGTCCGCGGCTGATGGCCCCGGAAGTCGTGCTCCCCGAGTGGAACCGTGCCTACCGGATGATCAACAGCGCGTTCCCCCCTATCACCCTGTTTGAAGACGTACTCGACCCCGAAGACCTGCAAACCGCCTATGCCCTGGAAGCCCTGACCAACGACCGGTTGGTGCAAGAAGCCGGCGTGCTCTCCCGCGTGCTACCCGAAGACCGAATCTCCGGGCCCGGCTCATCACCGGTCATGGCCGCCTTCACCCACATCGGCAAAACCAGCCGCTTCACCGACGGCACCTACGGCGTTTACTACGCCGCCAGCAGCCAGGCCGCCGCCATCGCCGAAACGAGCTATCACCAGGAACGCTTCCTCGCCGCGACCAACGAGCCCGACATCGAGTTGACCCTGCGCACCTACGTCAACAAAGTCGTCAAACCGATGCACGACATCCGCCAAAACTATCCGGACCTGCACAACCCGGATCCTGACGCTTACGGGCCGTCACAAGCCTTCGCCCGGCAACTGCGTGAAACCTTGTCGTGGGGGCTGCTTTACAACAGCGTTCGGTTGCCTGGCCATGAATGTGTCGCTGCGTTTCGTCCACCGGCCGTGTCCATTCCGAAGCAAGGCAAGCACATTCGATATGTGTGGAGTGCGAGCAGCCGGAAGATCTCGTTTGTGTTTGAGGTCAGCGAGGTGTGAGCCGGAAACTAAAAAGCCCCGATTGATTCGTAACACTGTTCACTCAAGCGCGCTCTTAGATCGTGCGCATCTTTGTGGCGAGCGAGCTTGCTCGCGCTGGGCTGCGTAGCGGCCCCAAAAATCTGACAATCATTGCCGATTTTTGTGAGTGCTACGCACTCAAGTGGGACGGTGCGGCGTTCCGACAAGCTCCCTCGCCACAGATTTCTCTGATTCAAGACTCCCTTAAGTGAACAGCTTTACGATTGATTCGGGGCTTTTTACGCGTGCGGCTCGGGTCTACGTGACCACATCACTGGTTACGATTGTTACCTGGTGCATCGAGCACCTTCGCTACGTCATCGATGATCGCCTTACTCATATCCTGCAAAAAATGCGACGCCCAAGCATGTCGGTCGGTGTCACGAACCATGGCGGCGTCTGATGCAAGGAGTTTGGGGCGTGGGATGAAGGTTTTAATGGGTTTTATTGCTGGGCAATAATTATGGCAGTCGTAATTTTTATTATCTGAAAAACGCAAAGGAGATATCAGGAATGGATGTTGAACTGAGCCAGTTTCAGAAGGATTTACTGGAGTCTGTACGCGAAATGAATGCGAGCCGCGCGGTTCGAGTCTCTGAGACCAGGCCGCTGCAATTACAGGATTGCATCGACACTTACGTGTCGTCTTCAGCGACACATCACAAGAACGTGTCGCTGAAACTGGAAAATAGCGACACGTAAAAAAGTGGACTACGGGAGGAGTGGTTGATTCCTACAGATTGTTCATCGCCCGAGAGGGGTCATCAACGGCACCAGCGTAGAGATCGCTAGCTAGCTTCAATCAGCGCTCGTTCTTCCAACCAAATCTCCTGAACAAACTGGTCCGTAATTGCATAAATTCCATGCCCGCGCCGCATGATGATGTTCTCGGCGACCAACGCAATTACCACCGGTTGAATCTCTTCAACACGCACCTCACGGCCCACAGTTTTAGAGTACTCAGCCGCAGCATCGATGGAGAAAATACCCCGAGCATCGCCTTCCGTAGACGCGATTTTGTTGAATATGGCCTGAGCTAAACTACCTAACAGCTCCACTTTTTCTAGTTCGATGCTGGCCGCCGCCGAACGCAAAGTGCTGGCAATAACAGGCAGGAAAAGATCGGGATCACCTTCTTGCTGCATGAGCTGTCGCAAGGCTTTGAGCATTTCCTCAGGCCGATTCCCCAAGGTATTGAATGCTTCGATGGCGACTCCTAGTGAAGGTAGTTTTTCTTTCTTCACCGTTGCAGCGAGCCGGTTAAGCAAGTATTCAACGTAATCCCCTTTCAGCACCGGATACGCTGTCGATGTCGCGCCAGAAAACGCCTGGTTCCTCTTCGCCGTCAGTTCGCTGACTTGCGCCCTGTGCGATCCCGTTCCAATAAATAGAAAGTAACCCGGTGTATCTGGTCGAGGATTGATCGCATCACGAGCAGCTTTGAGTGCCAGAAGCAGCTGATTACCATCGTCGGATGAAATGGCATGCTGCACTTCGTCGATGATCAGCACCAAGTCGGTTTTCGCTTGATCAACAACCTCTGTCAGCGCCTGCGCCAGCGTTGGCCCGCCTGAGTTCCCAATGCTGTCGAGTTTGAAACCAAATTTGAATCCTGCTGCGCCTACATCAACACCGCTGACACGCTTGAGCATCTCGAGCAAACCGGAGCCTGGTGTTTGGAGCTGCTGCAGGGTTTTACGGATGGCGTCATGCACCAGTGCTGCCGGATTGGCCAGCGTGTCACTCCATAGGTCGACGTAAATAACCAGAGCTCCCGCTTCTTCCAGCGCAGGGATGAGGTCGCTCCTCAGGAATGTCGTTTTACCGGTCCTGCGCAGGCCCGATAAAAACAGACCTGAGCGTAAACCTTCATCGAGAACACCAGGATTGAGAAGCTGGTTCGCCATCTCTTCAGCCAGTTCAGGGCGCTGAAAAATGCTGCTCATGCTATTACCTCTTTTTATGGATACGCCATAATTATTGGCCAGCCATAATTTAGCATAAAGGTTGAGAACTGGCCTGAGGGCGCTCCAATCGCCATTTCCAGAGCGAAAAGGAAGTTTTCCGACATGTCGTTGGCAGCGACATAACATCAAGACGTGTCGCAGAAATTGAAAAATAGCGACACGTTCGAACCAAAGCGATAGTTGTCAGGTACAGAAATTTCACGTCTGGCTCATTACACCACGTAACTAATGATGTTCCCGCCCCCACCTTTATCCCCTCCAGCTAACTCCCTACATTGAGCTCCAACGCCTACCCATTCATTCCGAAGGGAAGGTCACTTGGAGATTCCTCATGCCTTTCGTAAGCGTACGCATCACCCGCGATGGCGTTACCTCTGAGCAGAAAGCTCAGGTGATCGCCGAAATCACTGAAACCCTGGAACGCGTCCTGAAGAAGGATCCGCACCTGACCCACATCGTGATCGAAGAAGTCGACACCGATAACTGGGGCTACGCCGGGATCACCACCACCCAGTACCGCAGGCAACTGGCAGAGGCGGAGGACAAGTCATGACCGCGTCCGTCTCCATCGATTTCATCTCCGACGTGGTGTGCCCGTGGTGCGCCTTGGGCGCGACGGCGCTGGAGCAGGCGATCGAGAACGTGGCCGGTGAGGTTTCGGTGGATCTGACCTACAAGCCCTTCGAGTTGAACCCGGACATGCCGGCAGTCGGCGAAAAAGCGGTCGAGCATTTGATGCGCAAGTATGGACGAACCGCCGAAGACGTCGCCGCCGGTAAAGCGATGCAGATCGCACGTGGCGAGGCCATCGGCTTCAAGTTTGATCTGGAGAAGCGCAGCCACTTCTACAACACGTTTGATGCTCACCGGTTGTTGATGTGGGCGTTGCAGGAAGGGCGGCAGGTCGCACTGAAGAAAATCCTGCTGCGCGCTTACTTCACCGACGGCTGGAACCCGAGCGATCGCGAGACGCTGGTGGGTCTGGCTGCTGAAGCGGGACTGGATGCGGAGGCTGCTCAAGAGGTGTTGGCGTCCGGAGCGTTTGCCAAAGAAGTGCGCGAGCTTGAAGAGTTTTACCGCCAGCGCGGCATCAATTCGGTTCCGGCCATGGTGCTGAACGGTCGTCACCTGGTGTCCGGTTCGCAGTCGGTCGAGTACTACGAACAGATGTTGAGACAAATGGCGACGGCCCCCGCCGAAGCCTGATTACTTACTTTTTCAAACCATCATTTATTAGTTGAGGTTCATCATGAGCAATTCGAAAAAAGTCATTGTTATTACTGGCGCTTCCCAAGGTCTCGGTGCAGGCATGGTCAAAGCCTTCCGTGATCTGGATTACAAAGTTGTCGCCACTTCGCGTTCGATCAAACCGTCCACCGACCCGGACATCCTCACCGTGGCGGGCGACATCGGCAACCCGGAAGTCGCCCAGCAAGTCATCCGTGAAGCCATCGAACGTTTTGGCCGCATCGACACCCTGGTCAACAACGCCGGGATCTTCATTGCCAAACCATTCACCGCTTACACCCAGGAAGACTACGCCAACGTGCTGTCGGTGAACCTGAACGGCTTCTTCTACATCACCCAACTCGCGATCAACGAGATGGAAAAACAAGGCAAAGGCCACGTCGTCAACATCACCACCAGCCTGACAGACCACGCGATTGACGGTGTGCCGTCGGTACTGGCTTCGCTGACCAAAGGTGGTTTGAACGCTGCGACCAAGTCCCTGGCGATTGAATACGCCAAGCGCGGGATTCGGGTGAACGCCGTTTCCCCAGGCATCATCAAGACCCCGATGCACGGCGAAGAAACCCATGAAGCGCTGGGTAATCTGCACCCGGTCGGCCACATGGGCGAAATCAGCGATATCGCTCAGGCGGTTGTGTATCTGGACAACGCCAACTTTGTCACTGGCGAGATCCTGCACGTTGATGGTGGTCAGAGCGCGGGTCACTAAGACCTGACCTGATCTGTCCGAAGCGCCGTCGATCAATGTCGACGGCGTTTTCATTGGAGAGCGCACCATGACCATCCATGTTCACAAAGTTTTCCTGATCACCGGGGTCAGTTCAGGTTTCGGCCTGGCTTTTTCGCAAGCAGCGCTGGCGGCGGGGCACACGGTGGTGGGGACGGTGCGGCGCGAATCCGAGTGTGCTGCGTTCGAAGCGCTGGATGCTCATCGCGCCAAAGCGTTCGTGCTCGATGTCACCGATTTTCCGGCGATCGAGCCGCTGGTGGCCGATATTCTGCGCGAGGTGGGCCAGATCGACGTGCTGGTGAACAACGCCGGTTATGGTCATGAGGGCATTTTAGAGGAGTCGCCGCTGACTGAGCTGCAGCGCCAGTTCGACGTTAATGTGTTTGGCGCGGTGGCAATGATCAAGGCGGTGCTACCCGGTATGCGTGAGCGGCGCAGCGGGCATATCGTCAACATCACCTCCATGGCCGGCTTCATCACCTTGCCGGGCATCGCCTATTACAGCGGCAGCAAATTCGCCCTCGAAGGCGTGAGTGAAGCGCTGGCCAAAGAAGTGGAAAGTCTGGGCATCCACGTGACGGCCCTGGCACCAGGCTCGTTTCGTACCGAATGGGCGGGGCGCTCGATGATCCGTTCGGGTCGCACATTGAGTGAGTACGACGCGGTGTTCGATCCGGTCCGCAAGGCGCGTGAAGAAAAGAGTGGCAAGCAGGCCGGCGATCCGCACAAAGCGGCGCAGGCATTGTTGACCCTGGTGGCTGCTGAAAAGCCGCCGGTTCATCTGTTACTGGGTAAGGATGCAGTGAGGCTGGTGCGCGAAAAGATTGCGCACCTTCAGGCGGAGATTGACGCTTGGGAGCACCTTTCGGAATCGACGGAGTTCGACTGATCGAAACCCTAGGGGAATAGAAACTCAAACCCCGGAAACAAGGCAGCGAACTAAACTAGTTGTATCTGCATAGCAGATGTCTCTATAGAGGTAAGGAGGTGTCAAATGGCTATTCATGATACCTATCGGGAAATTGAACAGACCCTGGGTCAGGTACCGGAGTGGATTAAGCAGATGCCGGAAGGCGGAGCGATCGGATTCTGGGGCGTGGCCCGGGATTTCTGGCTGGCGGACACCAAGATTCCTAATAAGTACAAGGAATTGATAGGTCTGGCGGTGTCTGGGGCGACTCGTTGTAAGTATTGCGCCCTGTTCCATACCGAAGCCGCGCGCTTGTTTGGCGCGAGCGACGAGGAAATTTCCGAAGCCAGCTTTATGGGCGCGCTGACCATGATGGGCAGCACCTTTATTAACGCCCAGCAGATCGACTACGAGCAGTTCCGGCAGGAGACGCTGAGTATCGTCCGATATGTCAAAGATCACTCGCAACCCAAAGCCGCTTAAGCCGTTGCGGGAACCAGTCCTTCGCCAACTGACGAAGGATAAGTTGATTGCAATCACCAGCGATGGTCCTAGGACCACCGCTCGGTGGCAAGCGGCTGTGCTGCGAGCCATCGGCGAACTAATGCAATGCAGCGATACCGCCCGCGAAGAAAGCCAAGACCTGCGCATTCCCTTCGCCAAAGCACTCCATGACCTCTATGCGGGGCAGAAGTCCGACGCCGAGTTGACGGAAATGGTGTTGCTGATGCTGGAAGTGGAAACCGCCCCCTTGCTCGGCAAAGGGCCCTAGGCAGGAGCGGCATCTGGGAGCAATGGGGGGCTATCAAGGTCGGGTAGAAGCAGATTCTCCAACCCCGGAAACAACAAAGCCCTCGTATTTCTACGAGGGCTTTGTTTTGTATGGTGCCGGCACCAGGAGTCGAACCCGGGACCTACTGATTACAAGTCAGTTGCTCTACCAACTGAGCTATACCGGCGTGTTGGGCGACGATTATAGCGATTGGGTTGGTTCTGTAAACCCCTGAATTCAGACTATTTTTGCGCAAGCGTCAGGCCGGCCCCGCGGACGCTTCTGCGGGACCGGTCTGTGCGATTGCTTTAAAGCATTACACGCCGTTTTTAACTGCGTTGATCAGGTCCTGACTCAACACCTGCGCGGGCGCCACTTGCACGCTTTGCGTGTAGAACGGCGGCAGGTTTTGGGCCAGTGTCGACAACGCTTGGGCGGTGGTGTTGCCCGGCAGCAGCACGTATTGGAGGTTGGACGGATAGCTCTGGGGCACGGGGCCTTCCATGGTCGAACCGTACGCGCCGAAGGTCATCACGGCCTGCGGGGTGGTGGGGTCGGGGGCGTAGAGGAAGACGAAGGTGCCGTACTTCGGATGTGTCAGGTATTGCTCGGCTTGGGCGCGAACTGCCGGGTCGGGGTCGTTCATCAGGGTCCAGCGCATGACCGCGTAGTTGCGGGTGGTTTCCATGAACGCTGTACGAATCGGCGACTGGTTCTCGACGCCTCCCAGGCACACCAGCAGGTTGCCGAACGGATCGATGAGGGCCACCGAGTTGAACACCGGGCTGTGCTGTGCGGTTTGTAACAGTGGCGGGGCGAGTTCTGCGCCGGGGTCGCGCGGGTTGGCCGATTGCACGGTCAGCGCAAACGGGCTGAGCGCAGTCAGTGCCTGGCGGACTTTGCTGTCGGCTGGGAGGTTTACCGGGTTTTGCAGTTGATCCGGTGGCAGACCGCTGTTGTTGCTGGCCTCGCGCACGGTGTTGACGCTGGCGGAGAAGATCGAGCTGGTGAGGAAGTAAGCCGCCGAGTCGATGGTCTGGCCGCCGAACACCGGGCTGGTCGAACCCTGATAGGCCCGGCTGACAGGCGCCGCAATCGCGTAATAACCCCAGGTGTCTTGCGCCTGTTGGCGGATCTGCGGTGGCAGCGACGGAAAGGTGAACTGACTGTTGTAGTTGATGCCTGCATAGTCATCGATCGCACTGACGGCGACGTTAAATCCTGCAGTCAGCAGTGAACCGGCGCACATGGCGCACGGGTCCAGGGTGGTGACGACGGTCAACTGATTGGGCGGTGGCAAGTTCAATGGCGCGACGTTTTCGTAGTACCAGTCCACCAATTGCCGCTCTCCGTGGGCAGTCGGATCATGCGGTAGAAAGTACGTGGTGCCACTGCCGGGGAAAGGCATCAGCACATTGTTGTGCAGCGCGGCGATGACCTCGCCCGTTGCGTTGTTGATGATGGCGCCACCCACCGCGAAGGTTTGCTGCAGCGCAGCATCAATGGCTTGGTTGGCGACGGTATCGACGGCTTCCTGTGCACTGTTCAATGTGCTCATGTTTTTCCCAGCTCCTTGCTGTTTGAACGCCAGGCAATTCTGGCGTTTGGCAAAGATAGTCGAGGTTTCGCAGGTCGTTTATGTTGTTTTGGCTGAACGCTTATGCACAACGGGATCTCTACCGCACCTGCTTAGAGGCAAATTTGTGGAGCCGTTCTCATTTGATCGCAAATGCCTGTTTTTCCGATTTTTTTACAGGTGTACGAAAATTGAACAGTTGTGTTTCAGCCCCGAAACAGCCGCATATCTTGGATCCACGATAATTTCATCCCCAGAGTTATCCACAGGCTGAGATGCTTTATGGGCGCTCAGCCAGGATCAGGAAATTACGCGGCGTCAGTGGAGTTTCGCAGAAGGTGCCGAGGCGAACCGCAAACCCTTGCTCGAATAGGAAAAGGGCTCGATCGAGTACCAGCCACAGCTCCAGCGGGCGTCGGAAAAGTCCGCGCAGCAGCTCGAGATTGCGCACTTCGGCCAATCGCTGCCAACCAGCGGCTTCAAGTGCTGACCAATCCTGCGGGTCGATTGTGGATAACTCTTTAAGCGCGGCCAAATGATGGCAGTAATCAGCGAAGGATTTATCCAGCCAGGCACTGGGGAGGGAAGGGGTGGGCAGGTATTCGTCAATGCCGCGCAGTTGCCGCTGCAGCAGGTCGAAGGCCAGACGTCGGGCCATGGAGGTGTCACGCTGACGTCGGACGCGAGCGCCAGCGGTGACGGTTTCGCTCATCGGTAGCGACAGATCATCGAGGGACAGCTGTAGGGCGGAGCGCATGGCCGACGAGGAAAGCGGCTGATACACGCTCAGACTGATCCGGTTATAGCAGCAAGGCGCGATGGCCAATTGTTTGCAGCCAGACGCACTGGCGAGCTGGATCAGCCGCACATGCAGATCACCGCAGGCATGCAGCGCTACCGGCGTGTGGTCAGCCTTCAGGAAAAAGGCGGTATCGGCAGCGAGTACATCTTGCTCGACATGCAGGGCGTGCAATTGATGACGCTGGCTGAGTGCCTGACCGCTGGCGACCAGCGCCGGGTCGTATTCCAGGCAGGTCAGTTGTTGCCCGGTTTGCAGCAGACGTCGTCCCAAGTGGCCTTTGCCCGAGCACCAGTCCAGCCAATGGCTCGGCGCATCAGCAAACTGCAAGCGACTGGCGAAGGCTTCGATCTGCTGCCACTTGCGCCCCGGCACATCGACATTCAGTCGATGACCCGCCGTTTCAAGCGTATGCGCTGGCAACTCATTCACCGCGCTCAACTCAAGGGACATGGCCGCCAATGAGGCAAACGGCTCCGGTGCGTCCAAAAGCGCTGGGTTGTTATGAGCGTGTTCCGCGTCATCCAGCGATCGGCCTCGTAGCCAGGTCGCCAACTCGGGGTAGGACGCTTCCCAAGGAAGCTGCAGATGAGTAAACGGCCGAGGCTTCCACAGCGCCTGGTGCTCGATCAGAAAAGCATCCAGCGCTGCGAAACGGGCGAGTAAGGCCTCGCCCGTCAGCACGCGGGAATCAACGCCCCTGGCAGGCATCGACGCGCAGCCAGCGCTCCAGCAGCTTGAAGCCGCGTACCAGCACGTAAGCCATCAGCAGATAGAACATGCCCGCCGCGAAGAAGATCTCCACCGGCAAGTAGGTCCGGGCAATGATGGTGCGGGCCATGCCAGTCAGCTCCAGCAGGGTCACGGTGCTGGCCAGGGCGCTGGCCTTGAGCATCAGGATCACTTCGTTGCTGTAGGCCGGCAGACCGATGCGCGCCGCTCGGGGCAGGATGATGTAGACCAGCGCTTTGGCCCGGGACATGCCCAGGGCGCGCGCCGCTTCGATCTCGCCGGGTGGAATCGCCTGGATCGCGCCGCGCAGGATCTCGGCGATGTAGGCCGCAGTGTGCAACGTCATGGTCGCTGTGGCGCACCAGAACGGATCGCGCAGGTACGGCCACATCGAGCTGTTACGGATCGCATCGAACTGCGCCAGGCCGTAGTAGACCAGGAACAGCTGAACCAGCAGCGGTGTGCCACGGAAAAAGAAGATATAGCCGTAGGGAAATGCCCGCACCCACCACAGGCGCGACGAACGCGCGATGCCCAGCGGAATCGCCAGCAGCAAACCGGCGATCACGGCGATGGCCACCAGTTCCAGGGTCAGCGTTGCACCTTGGGCCAGTTTTGGCAGCCATTTGATGATGACTTCCCAGTTCATTGGGTGCTCCTCGCGAAGCCGCGAGCGGCGCGTTTTTCCATCAAGTGCATGCCGCTCATGGCGAGAACGGTCAGGCCCAGGTACATGAACGCGGCCACCATATAAAAGGTGAACGGCTGCTTGGATACGGTTACGCCGATTTGCGCGTGACGCATGATTTCTTCCAGGCCGATGACTGATACCAGCGCGGTGTCTTTCATCAGGATCATGAACAAGTTACCCAGGCCGGGCAGGGCTATGCGCCACATCTGCGGCATGATCAGTTTGGTGAAGATACGGAATTTCGACAGGCCCAACGCCACACCCGCTTCGCGGTGTCCTTTGGGAATCGCCAGAATCGCGCCGCGAAATACTTCAGTGGCGTAGGCACCGAAGCACAACCCCAGCGCAATCACGCCGGCGGCGAACGCATTGAGTTCGAGGTCGGGGTTGCCGAAGAACTCGCCCAAGGCACGCATCAAGTTGACCGTGCCGAAGTAGATCAACAGCACCCAGAGCAATTCCGGGATGCCGCGAACCAGTGTCGAATAAGTGCCGCCAAGCCATTGCAGCGGCTTGTACGGGGAAGTCTTGGCCAAGGCGCCGAGCAGACCGAGCACCAGGCCCAGGCACAAGGCCGAGAGTGCCAGTTTCACAGTCATCAGCGCGCCAGCGGCGAGCGCCGGGCCGAATCCGTAGAGATCGATAGTCATGGATTTCTTTTCAAATCGCGGCAGGCAATGCCAGGGACTGGCGCCGTCAAATAACGGCGCCGGCCCGGCAGGTCAGAATCAATAGATGCTGAACGGGAAGTACTTGTCGTTGATCTTTTTGTAGGTGCCATCAGCGACGATTTCTTTCAGCGCGGTGTTCAGCTTCACACGAATCTCATCGCCTTTACGTACAGCGATACCGATCTTGTCGCTTTCTTCCACCGGGTCGCCTTTGAACTCATAAGAGCGGCCTGCGTCGCTTTTCAGCCACTCGTAGTTGACGTACTTGTCCGCCAGGATGCCGTCCAGACGACCGGAGGTCAGGTCGAGGTAGGCGTTTTCCTGGGTGTCGTAGAGTTTGACTTCAACGCCTTCCATGTTGTCTTCCAGCCAGGTGCCAGCGAGGGTCGCACGTTGTGCACCGATCACTTTGCCTTGCAGGGAGTCCTTGTCGGTTTTGAAATCGACGTTTTTCGGTGCGATGAATTGCAGCTTGTTGGAGTAGTACGGGTCGGTGAAGTCCACCGCTTGCTTGCGCTCGTCGGTGATCGACATCGAGGAGATCAGGAAATCGAATTTCTTGGCGTTCAGGGCCGGAATGATGCCGTCCCAGTCAGACGTGACCACGGTGCATTCGACTTTCATCTTGGCGCACAGGGCGTCGCCGATTTCTTTGTCGAAGCCGACGACATTGCCACTGGCATCTTTGTTGTTGAACGGCGGGTAGGCCGCTTCGATGCCCATCTTCAAGGTCTCGGCGGCAGCACCGGCGCTGAAGGCCAGGGTGACGGCAGCAGCCAGGAAGATTTTTTTGTAGTTCTGCATGCGGGTAGCTCCGTTAGCGGTTGCTGGACATGAATTGTTTGCAGCGCGCCGAAAGCGGGTTTTCGAACACCTGCTGTGGCGATCCTTGCTCTTCTACCAGGCCCTGGTGGAGGAACACCACCTCGCTGGACACCTGACGGGCGAAACCCATTTCATGGGTGACCAGCAGCATGGTGCGGCCTTCTTCGGCCAATGCGCGGATGACATTAAGTACTTCCTGGACCATTTCCGGGTCAAGGGCGGAGGTGGGTTCGTCGAACAGGATCACCTTGGGCTGCATGGCCAGCGTGCGAGCAATGGCCGCGCGTTGTTGCTGACCGCCGGACAGTTGCGCCGGGTAGGCGTGGCGCTTGTCAGCAATGCCGACCTTGGCCAGCAAGGCTTCGGCGACTTCGATGGCTTCCGCTTTGCTCTGACCGAGCACGCGGCGCGGGGCTTCGATGATGTTGTCGAGCACGCTCATGTGCGGCCACAGATTAAAGTTTTGAAATACAAAACCGATCTCGCTGCGCAGGCGATTGATCTGCTTGCCATCGGCTGCGACCAGTTCGCCGTTCTTGGCGGCTTTGAGCTTGAGTTCTTCGCCGGCCACCAGGATCTGGCCCTGATGCGGGTTTTCCAACAGGTTGATGCAACGAAGGAAGGTGGACTTGCCGGAACCGGAAGAACCCAGGATCGAGATCACGTCGCCGTCGCGGGCGGTTAGCGAGATGCCTTTGAGCACCTCAAGCTGTCCGTAGCGTTTGTGCAAGTTGCGGATTTCAAGCGCGGGCGTGGCCTCAGCCATGTGCGTTCCTCATAAGTATTTCGCTCCTGCTGTTGGCGGCCTTCCTGGCGAGGCGGCCAAGCTAGCATAGCGTCTGAATGGCAGCCAACAGCGCTACGGGCGGTAAACGGGTGGCCTGTGGCAGGTTGTCGCATCGATACAGCAGACTGTCGCGCTGCTATCAACCGAACGGGCGTTTGAACCCTGCCTGTTGATAAAAAGGGCGGGGCGGTCCCAAAAAAGGGCGCGATGTTGCCAGCTTTGGCGGGGGGTTGGAAGCGCTAACCGGCCAAACGTTCCTGAGCTGCACTTTTATTGTGCATCTGACTATTTTCGGGTGTGTTTCTGGTGCGCTGTTTTGTTCTCAAAGTGGGTCGCAGGGTAACGCTCTGGCGAATTGCCATTAATCTCAATGACTTGCGATAACTGTCCGGTCCGGCGGAGAGCCCCATGCTTGGGCGTTCTGTAACATTTTGGCGCAATTATTGCGTGCAGAATACGGAACGCCCCGTTGGTTTCTTTTTACGAGAAGGAACACCACGCCGGGTGGACGTAATCGCTTTTCCTTACAAAGGTAGTTTCAATGAGCAGTACCCCAAGCTCCAATGGCCTCGAACAGGGGCTCAAACCGCGTCATGTGACCATGTTGTCGATCGCCGGGGTTATCGGTGCCGGCCTGTTCGTCGGCTCTGGCCACGCTATCGCCGCTGCAGGCCCGGCCGTGCTGTTGGCCTACGCTGCCGCCGGTATGCTGGTGGTGCTGGTGATGCGCATGCTCGGCGAAATGGCCGTGGCTTCGCCGGACACCGGCTCCTTTTCGACGTATGCCGATCGCGCGATCGGTCACTGGGCCGGTTTCACCATCGGCTGGCTCTACTGGTGGTTCTGGGTGTTGGTGATTCCGCTGGAAGCCAACGCCGCCGCGACCATCCTGCACGCCTGGTTCCCGAATGTGGCGATCTGGGCCTTCACCTTGATCATCACCTTGCTGCTGACGGTGACGAACCTGTTCAGTGTGAAGAACTACGGTGAATTCGAATTCTGGTTCGCTCTGGTCAAAGTCGTGGCGATCATCGGTTTCATTGGCCTCGGCATTCTGGCGATCTTCGGCTTCCTGCCGACCAGCCAGGTCAGCGGCGTTTCGCACTTGTTCGACACCCAGGGCTTCCTGCCAAACGGCATGGGCGCAGTGTTGGGCGCGATCCTGACCACCATGTTTTCCTTCATGGGCACCGAGATCGTGACCATCGCGGCCGCGGAATCGAAGAACCCTGGCCAGCAAATCTCCAAGGCCACCAACTCGGTGATCTGGCGGATTGGCTTGTTCTACCTCGTATCGATCTTCATCGTTGTGGCCCTGGTGCCTTGGAACGACCCAGTGTTGGCCGCCGTCGGCTCCTACCAGACTGTGCTTGAGCGCATGGGCATCCCGAATGCCAAGCTGATCGTCGACATCGTGGTATTGGTTGCTGTGACCAGCTGCCTGAACTCGGCGCTCTACACGGCATCGCGCATGATGTTCTCCCTGGGCAAACGCGGTGATGCACCGGCCGTTTCCCAGCGCACCAACAAGAGCGGCACGCCGTACTGGGCCGTCATGTTGTCCACCGGTGCTGCGTTCATCGCGGTTTTCGCCAACTACGTGGCCCCGGCCGCCGTGTTCGAATTCCTGCTGGCCAGCTCCGGCGCTATCGCGTTGCTGGTGTACCTGGTGATCGCGATTTCGCAACTGCGTATGCGCAAGCAGCGCATGGCACGTGGCGAGAAAATCGCTTTCAGCATGTGGCTGTTCCCGGTCCTGACCTATGCGGTGATCATATTCATCGTTGCGGCCCTGACCATCATGCTGTTCCAGGAAGCGCATCGCGTGGAGATCCTCGCGACCGGTCTGCTGAGTTTGCTGGTGGTGGCTGCCGGTTTGTTTGTGGCTCGTCGTCGCAAGCTGCAGAAGATGGGTGCGGTGGTGCTGAACTGATACGCACCGCATAACGCAAAACGGCCGCTGTCAGTGATGACAAGCGGCCGTTTTTGTTTCTGAGGCGAGTGTTTACTCAGCCTTTTCTTCCAGCGCATCCAGCGACTCACGATAGCTGTCGAGCGCCGTGCCGAAGTCAGTGATGAATTGCGGATCCGTCAGCCAGGCCTGGGCGGTGTCGCGGTCCATGCCGTCGGCCCACATGCGGTAATCGATCAGCATGTCGGCGGCCAGGTGAGTGGCGGCCATGGCTTCGTTGTCGGCGTTTTCCATGTCCAGCAGTTCTGGATGGTCGCTGATGATGCCGGCGAGGTTCGACAGCAAGGTCAGCAGCATGTCGTTGCGGCTGGTGGCTTCTGCGTCGCGCATTTTGCTGAACATCGCCAGGGTGTATTCCGGGATCGGCTCGCCGATTTCGCCCAGGTCATCGTCCAGCGCGGCGGGTTTTCGGCCGTGGATATTGATTTGCTTGGCTTTGATCTTGGCGCGTTTGGCGCGTTTCTGTTGCTTGTTCAGGGATGCCATGGGGACTCAGTTTGCTTTCGGTTGTGTTTGGGTCGCGATGGCGTCGGACGCCGCCACGTAGTCAGCCTGGAAGGCTGGGGATTCGATCCACGCCAGGGCGGCCGCTTCGTCCACTTCGGCGGACCACTGGCGATACTCGATCAGTGCCGCAAGGATGAAGTCCGTCGCTGTTTCTTCGCCTTCCTGCTCCAGCACCAGCGCGAGCAGCGGGTGTTCAAGAAACGCCGCGCACATCGCTTGTTGGCTGATCTTTTGTGCGTCGATCATTTCTTTGAACAGTTCAGTCAGGTCCACCGATTCAAAGTCGATGCGATCATCGTTCGGGTCCAGCTCGACCGGCGCGGCAGCCCGTTGGGTGCGGTTCTGCTTGGCCTTGGCTTTGGCGCGTGTGGCGCGTTTGTTCTGCTTGTTGGCGGATGCCATGGGCGTCGTTCCGTATTCCGTTGAGTGGGCGCATCAGTCAGTTACGTGGCACTAGCCGCCCGGGTGTGTCGGGGGCCAGTTTGCCGGTCTGCAACCAGGACAATGCAATGGGCCATAGTGTGGCTTGGTATGGGCTACGAAAAAAGGCGAAATGTCCGACTTCTTGTTCGCCGATGTCTTCGGGGGCGATTCGCAAGTGGGCGTTCGTGCTGTTGGTGAAGTAACCCAGCAGCCGTTCGATGGCCGGAATTGTGCCGTAAGGATCGTCGCTGATGCTGATGGCTAGGTTTTGTGCGGTGACGGATGAGAAGGGCAGTCGCCCGGTTTTTGCGTGAAGGACGCGACCGCTGGGGCGTTTCTCGTAGTGCGCGGTGGGCATGCTCCAGTCGCGAACCACGCCGGCGGGGGTGTCCTCTAGCCAGCCGAGACGTTTGCCGGGGAAGTAGCCGCAAAGCAATGTCATCAACGGCATCAGCAGATGCCACTTGCCGAACATCCGCCAGCGATGGGCGGGCGCGTAATCGCGCCAGTAAGCGAATTGCGCACCGACGGTCACCAGACGTCGAATCATATGCCCGGAAGCTCCCAGGCCCGCTGCACAGCCTCCAAAGCTGTGGCCGACAACATCGATGGGCTGCCCGGGAAATTCACGCTGAGCGCGCTTGAGTATCGCCTCAAAGTCCAGCGCGCCCCAATCTGACCATGACGCCCGAAGCCCTTTCAGCGACGCGGGTCGCGATTCGCCGATGCCACGGTAGTCGTAAGTGATCACGTCGAAGCCATTGGCGTACAGGTAATCGGCGAAGCGTGAGTAGTGGCGACAGCGGACTGAGGTGGCGGCGTTGATGATCACCACAGGATGGGTCGAGTCTTGATGCGCATGCCGCCAGGTGAAGCCGCCAAGGATGAAACCGTCGGCGGCGGGCTCCTTGAACGGTTCGCCCGCCGAAGATATTCGCGGTGACAACTCGGTTTGAGTGGGTGCCAGTGAGGGCATTTCCTGCAAATTCATCGGCGTCGGACCTTTGCGGGTAGCTGCCAACGATAGTCTTCGCGCAGCTTATGAACAATCCGTCGGTGTTTATCCGGGTAACTGGTCGAGCAGTCTCTCTTCAATTGCCGCCCGCTCCCGATCCAGTTCCATACGAAGCTCCTCTTCGCTTGGCAGCACCAGCTTGTACTTGCTGGCGAACAGTTGTTCGTTGCCCTGCAACATCGAGTAACGCACCACTGACTCGTTTTTTTGCGCGCAAAGGATGATGCCGACGGTCGGCCCGTCCTCGTCGTTGCGCTTGAGGTCGTCATACATGCGTACATACATGTCCATCTGCCCGACATCCTGGTGAGTTAATTCGCCTCGCTTGAGATCGAAGATGACGAAGCATTTGAGAAGGTAGTTGTAGAACACCAGATCGATGTAGAAGTCTCTACCCTCGGTACTTATGCGTTGTTGGCGGGCGACGAAAGCGAAACCTTTGCCCAGCTCAAGCAGGAAGCCTTGAAGTTGCTCGATGAGTGCTTGTTCAAGTTCGGTTTCCAGAACAACTCCTGCATTGGGCAGGCCGAGAAATTCCAGCATCACGGGATCCCGGATGAATTCTCGAGGGCTGTCGTTCATCGCATGGATGTTAGTAGTGGCTTCTTCCATGACGGTAAGCTTGTCCCGACTCATCAGCAGGCGCTCGTAATAGAGCGTGCTGATCTGGCGTTCCAGGGCGCGGCTTGACCAGTTTTGGTTGGCAGATTCGTCCATATACCATTTGCGTGCCGTGTCACTATCGACTCGCAGCAGTCTGCGGTAGTGGGTCCAGCTCAATTCGGGACGCAGTGCGTCTCGAATTGGAAACGTCTGATAAAACAATCGCATTTTTCGCAAGTTAGTCTCATCAAAACCTTTCCCGAACTCCGCAGTCAGCACCTTCGCCAGCGATGCCAGCAACTGCTTGCCATAACCCGCCCGCCGGGCTCCCTCCTGCTCGAACTCCACAATATGCCGTCCGATCTGCCAGCAGGTTTGC
Organism: Pseudomonas sp. BT76 TE3572; assembly: GCF_050435365.1. NCBI lineage: Bacteria > Pseudomonadati > Pseudomonadota > Gammaproteobacteria > Pseudomonadales > Pseudomonadaceae > Pseudomonas > Pseudomonas sp. BT76 TE3572. Next base: position 4,150,321 of record NZ_JBNDKE010000001.1, on the reverse strand, counting down.
ACCTGAACAGTATCGACCGCTCGTAATACCTTCTGACGCGCTTCGCGGATCAATTCGCCAAGATTGCCAAGCAGTGAGGCGAGTTGCGGGTCTTGGGTGTTATCGGGTTTGAGTGCGCTCATGAAGTCTTCCGCGGTTGGATGAACAGGCAGAAGAGGATTGCAGGGGGAGGTTGGTCAGCGATGCCGGGCGCGGCTGGTAAACCGGAAGGAAAGTCCGACTGGTTTTGCGGGATCACGCCGACGGCAATCCGCGCTTGAGGAATACAACGTGTAGTCCTATTCGCAGTGAATCCAAGTACTAATCAATCTAAAACTTGAGCATTCAGCGAGAAATCTAAAAGGAGTAACGGTAGGGCTCTGTTGAGCCCGGGAGTCGCCATCATGAAGTATGTCCATTCACTCATGTTGCCCATCGCCGCAGTCGGCGTGTTGATGTTTCCAGCCATTTCACCGGCCGCCAGCCTGGAGCCCATCGACAGCTCAGGTGTGCAAGTCCAGAGGCAAGAGCAAAACGGGATCGCTTACTTGTCCGGCGGTGTTGGCGAGGATGAGTCAAAGGCCATCCAGCAAACCACTGGGTACAACCTGCACATGACCTTCTCCACCGGGCCTGCGAGCGAATACATTCCCGACGTGGATGTAATCATTCAGAAAGCCCAAGGGCAGCCCGTGCTGACGCTGAGTGAGGCTGGTCCGCTGGTCTACGTTCAGCTGCCTCCCGGCAAGTACACCGTTGTCGCCACGCATAGAGGTGAAGTGCGGCGTGATATGGCGGAGGTAGGCAGCGGCGCCGCTCGTAACCTGGTCTTCCACTGGGGGACTGAGAACTAGCGACGACTGCGAAAAACGTCATCAATCAAATCGCAGGCATAAAAAAACCCTGAATCTTGCGATTCAGGGTTTTCGGTATTTGGTGCCCAGAGACGGAATCGAACCGCCGACACGGGGATTTTCAATCCCCTGCTCTACCGACTGAGCTATCTGGGCAACGGGGCGCATTAAACTGGTTTTTCAGGGGGTCGTCAAGAAAGTTTTCAAAAAAATTTTAATTATTACCGTCGCTTACGTTCCGACCCTCGAAAAAGCGGGATTATTCAGCCGGCGGAACGTAGCCGTCAGCCTTGGCGTATTCCTCGCCGGAAAAGAACTTGTCCATCTCGCCCTGAAGATATTTGCGGTCTTCGGCGTTCATCATGTTCAGGCGTTTTTCGTTGATCAGCAGAGTCTGGTGCTTTTGCCAGTCTGCCCAGGCTTTGGCCGAGACGTGGTCAAAAATGTCCTGACCTTTTGCGCCTGGAAATGGAGCGCGCTCCAGGGCGGGCAATTCTTCTTTGTACTTGCGGCACATGATGGTGCGGGTCATGACGACTCTCCTGCGTTCAATACGGCGGCCGCGCGCTCGAGCAAGGTTTTGACCGGGGCGGCAAGGCCCAGGCGCGGCGGGGTGGCGAGGTTATACCAGAGCCAGTCGGCCTCGGCCACGTGATGGCCGGCCTCCTGGACCTGAACCAGCCAGGGTTCGATGGACAACTGAAAATGACTGAAGGTGTGTACCAGGCTCGGCAGCGCCTGTTGGCTACCAAGCTCCAGCGAATGCTGAGAAGCCAGATGTTGCAGGTCGTCGAGGTCATCGAGTTCCGGCAGGCTCCATAAACCGCCCCACAAGCCCGTGGAAGGGCGACGGTAAAGCAGAATCGCGCCGTCGCCGTTGGCAAGCATTGGCATCAGCGTGCGCTTCTGTGGCACGGCTTTGCGCGGTTTGGGGATCGGGTAGCGCGTCTCTAGGCCGAGCATGTGCGCTTCGCAGCCCTTTTCGAGCGGGCAGAGCAGGCAGCTCGGCTTGCTACGGGTGCAAAGCGTCGCGCCCAGATCCATCATCGCCTGGGTGTAGGCGTTGACCCGATCATGCGGCGTAAAGCGCTCAGCGTTCGCCCAGAGCTGTTTGGCGACCTTTGGCTCGCCCGGATAACCCTCTTGCGCGGTAAAGCGCGCCAGTACCCGTTTGACGTTGCCGTCGAGGATCGGCGCCCGCAGGCCCATGCTCAGGCTGGCGATGGCGCCGGCTGTGGACAGGCCGATGCCCGGCAGTTCAACCAGCTTTTCCACATCGCGGGGAAACTCGCCACCGTACTGCTCGACAACAATTTTCGCGGTCTTCTGCAAATTGCGCGCACGGGTGTAGTAGCCGAGGCCGGTCCACAGGTGCAGGACTTCGTCTTCCGGCGCGGCGGCCAGGGCTTCGACCGTCGGCAACGAGGCCATGAAGCGGTCGAAGTAGTTCAGCACCGTGCTGACCTGGGTCTGTTGCAACATGATTTCCGAGACCCACACCCGATACGGGGTGATGCCTTGTTGCCAGGGCAAGTCGTGGCGGCCGTGGCGGTCGTACCAGTCCAGTACCACCGATGAAAACTGCTCGGCTCTCATCGTTTGAACAGCCCCTTCAAAGCGTTTTTCAGTTCAGGGCTGACCTTGTCGCCAAGCTTCTCGTCGATTTTTTCGCCGATCCGTTCGCCGGCCAGTTTGCTCGCGACCTGGCCCATGCGTTCGTTATCGAGGCGGCAAGCCTTGGCGCCCAGTTCCAGCGGGCCACGGCAGCGCAGTGGCCACTCGATGCCGACGTACTTTTCGCCGACCTGGCAGGCCGGGTCCGGCATGTCGCTCTTGTCGCCTTCGACGATAACGCCCACGCGGTAGTCCATGCCCAACACCCGAAGATCGACATCGCCGTCGCCGTTGACGGTCATGCCCGGGATGCGCACTTTCATGTCCGGGTTGCTGGCCACGCCGTTACGGAAGGTCAGGTTGCCCTTGAGCTCCTGGAACGGTGTGTCCTTGCCCCGTGGCTCGCCGCTGAGGGATTTACGGTTCAGGGTGGCGATGCCTTTGCACAGCTGTTGTTCGAGGTTGGCATTGAGCAGCACGCCGTTGTTGATGACGAAACTGGCGTTGCCGTTGAGGGTTTCGATCAGCGCTTTCTGGCTGTTGCCGCTACTGGTCAGGTTGCTGTTGACCGTCACCAGGCCTTTGACCGGTGGATTTTTACCTTGGCTCTCGAGGATTTTTTCCACCGGTACTTTGATGATGCTCGTCTGCATGCTCAGCGCTGGCACCTCCTGGCGCACGTCGAGCGTACCTTTGGCGTCGAAGTTGCCGTCGTACAGGTCGCCGCGAAGGCTTTCGAGTGTCAGCAGACCGCCCTGGCCTGTGGCTTTAAGCGCAGCGTTCTGGATCGGCAATTTATCGAGGGTCAGTTGGCCGAAGGTCAGGTCAGCGTCCACGTCGAGTTTGCTCAGGCGTTCCACCGGCAGCAGGCGCTCGTTGCTCCACGCGTCTTTGGTCGGTGCTTGCGGCAGCGGCGTGCTGCCCGGACCGGCCAGGGCATCGGCTTCGGTGCTGGCCACTTCGGCCTTACGCACCTGCGTCGCGCTGTTGGCTTCGGCAGATTTTGGCGGCAGGTAACGGTCGACGTTGAAGGTGTCGGCCTTGAGGGTCGCCCGCAGCGATTGTTTGGCGAAGTCCTCGACGGCGATGCGGCCACTGAAGGTGCTGTCATCGACTTTCAGGTTGATGTTGTCGAGCACCACGCTGGTCGGCGTGCCAGCCAGGCGGCTGACCAACTCGACTTTGCTCAGGCTGCCTTCCGCCATTGCCGGAAGCTTCTGGCCGATGCTGTCGACGAATTTCGCCAGATCGAACTGGGCGATCGACAGGCCGCCGCTGATTTGCGGGGTTTTGTCGAGGTCGTTGACCTTCAGTTCACCCAATGCGCGCAGTTGGTTGGCGGAGATCTTGATGCCAGTCCATTCGGCGACGTTCGCCGCTTTATCGAGCAGTAATTGGCCCTGGGCGGCGAAGGTCATGGTTTTGCCTTGCAGCGGATCGCCAGCGACTTCGCCCGAGAGCTTCATGTCTTCGAGTTTGTAGCGCTGCAGTGCGCGCTCGAAACGCAGCTCGCCGTTAAGCTCGGTACGGACACGCAAGACCGGCTGGTTGGTGCCCAGGAACGCGGTGAGTTTGACCGGGATGTTCGTGGAGTCATGCACCGGGCCGGTACTCAGCTGGATGCTTTCGGCGCTGAATTGCTTGCCGGTTTTCTCGTCGCTGTATTCAACGCGGGCGTTGTTGACGGTCAGGCTGTCGATGTCCAGGCGAATCGGCTGGGCCGGTTTTTCCGCTTGGGCGGTGGTCTCGGTCGCTGGTTCGCCAGTGGTCGCGGGCGGCGTAGTTGGGTTGGCCGGCGCCGGTACCTTGCCGATGTCTTGCCAGTTGCCGTGGCCGTCCTTGTCGCGGGTCAGGCGCAGGTTCAGGCCTTCGACGCGCACATCGCTCATCTGCACTTCACGGCGCAGCAGCGGCAACACACGGACCGACAGGCCGAGCATCTGCAAATCAGCGAACGGCTCGGCGGGCTTGGCCAGGGTCGCGACGGTGGCTTCGTGCAATTCCAGGCCCAGCCACGGGAACAGGCTCCAACCGATATCGCCATTGAGCGTCAGCTCGATGTGGGCCTTGTCGCGGGCTATCTGGCGAATCTCGTCTTTATAGTCGTTGGGATCAAAGAGGTGGGTCAGGGCAAAGCCCAGCGCCACAATGATCAGCAACAGCCCGAGAAGTACCAGACCCAGGATTTTGCCGAACGCTTTCATGGGCGAGTCCTTGTAGTTAGTCGAATTCGAAATTTAGCCGGGGAGTATAGCGCTCCGTAGCGGACGACCGGTCAGCGATCACGTCGGCAACTCATCCAGCGGCATTTTCAGTTTGGCCGCCAGCGCTTGTGCCTCCAGATGCCCGGCAGGCGCCAGCAGGCGCAATGTCGCGCCCGATTGCGACGCCATTTTCTGCGCTTCATTCACCAGGCGCTCAGCCACGCCACGGCGACGGGTAATTTTTCGTACACATAATTGGGACAGATGCCAGACATCCGAGTGCCGTTGCAGACGTGCCGCGCCCAAAAGCCGATCGTTGAAGCGGCCAGCGATCAGCGAGCCGTCCAGCAGGCAGGCTTCGATCAGCTGAAAATCGCCGGCAAACGGGGCAAACAGCCAGCCCGGCGCATCGCGGTAGATCTTCTGCAGATCTTGCTGATCCTGATAAGTGGCTTCGTTTAGCGGCTCGACAATGATCGGCATGAGGGCTCCTTCAGTGGTACGAGAACTGATGACATACAAAAGGTGATAGCACTTTGATTTTTCTGTCACGTACAGATGGTAACCTCTGCCGGTTCGTCCGTCCTTCTGCGACGTGATGTCGCACCAACATGGAGCTTCACCTCGAAAACAGTCATGCGTGCGCATAAAAGGCTGGGGGTGAGGAGCGCTGACGAACCATTCTTATAATTGGGGGATACACAATGACCACGAGCATCACGGCGGACGGCCTCAAAGCCGACCAGCCCGCGTTCCTGTCCAAGGAGCGCATCATCGCCAAGCCCGGTTTCAACCGTTGGCTGGTACCACCGGCCGCCTTGGCCATCCACCTCTGTATCGGCATGGCCTACGGCTTTTCGGTGTTCTGGTTGCCACTGTCCAAAGCCTTGGGCGTGACCAAGGCAGTGGCCTGCGCGCCGGACATGAGCTTCATCTCGCAAGTCTTCTCGTCCCAATGTGACTGGCCGATTTCGATGCTCGGCTGGATCTACACCCTGTTCTTCATCTTCCTCGGTTGCTCGGCCGCCATCTGGGGTGGCTGGCTGGAACACGCCGGGCCGCGCAAGGCTGGCGTTGTTTCGGCATTGTGCTGGTGTGGCGGTCTGCTGATTTCAGCGCTGGGGGTCTATACCCACCAGATATGGCTGATGTGGATCGGCTCCGGGGTCATTGGCGGTATTGGCCTGGGCCTGGGTTACATCTCGCCGGTCTCGACCCTGATCAAGTGGTTCCCGGATAAGCGCGGCATGGCGACCGGCATGGCGATCATGGGTTTCGGCGGTGGCGCGATGGTCGGTGCTCCGCTGGCCGCAGCCTTGATGGGCCACTTCGCTTCGCCAACCAGCGTCGGCGTATGGCAGAGCTTCCTGGTGATGGCCGCGATCTACTTCGTGTTCATGATTGGTGGCGCACTGTCCTACCGCGTTCCACCAACCGGCTGGAAGCCTGAAGGCTGGACCGCACCGGCGAAGAAAGCGTCCAACGCGATGATCACCCACCGTCACGTCCACGTGAACGTGGCGTGGAAAACCCCGCAGTTCCGTCTGGTGTGGCTGGTGCTGTGCCTGAACGTTTCGGCGGGTATCGGCATCCTCGGCATGGCTTCACCGCTGTTGCAGGAAGTATTTGCCGGTAAATTGCTGGGCACTGACCAGACGTTTGGTCAACTGGACGCTGGGCAACTGGCCTCGATCGCGGCGATTGCTGCCGGTTTCACCGGTTTGCTTAGTCTGTTCAACATCGGTGGTCGTTTCTTCTGGGCCTCGTTCTCGGATTACCTGGGCCGTAAAAACACTTATTTCGTGTTCTTCGCGCTTGGTTTTGCCCTGTACGCGTTGATCCCGAACCTCGGTCACCTGGGCAACGTTGCGCTGTTCGTGGCGGCCTTCTGCATCATCCTGTCGATGTACGGCGGTGGTTTTGCGACTGTTCCTGCGTATCTCGCGGACCTGTTCGGTACGCAAATGGTCGGCGCGATCCACGGTCGTCTGCTGACGGCCTGGGCAGCGGCGGGCGTGTTGGGTCCGGTGTTGGTGAACTACCTGCGTGAGTATCAGCTCAGCATCGGCGTTGAACGCGCCGCGGCTTACGACATCACCTTGTACATCCTCGCGGGCCTGCTGGTGCTGGGTTTCATCTGCAACCTGCTGGTGCGTCCGGTGGCTGACAAGTATTTCATGACCGACGCTGAACTGGCCGCCGAACAGGCGCTGGGCCATGACAAGGGCGCTGACAGCAGCACCGTATTGGAGTGGAAAGCGGCTGCGGGCACCAAGCCTTTGGCAGTGGCTGCGTGGCTGGTGGTGGGTATTCCGTTGGCGTGGGGTGTTTGGGTGACCTTGCAGAAGACTGCAGTCCTCTTTCACTAAGTAAACGCAGTACCTCTGTAGGAGTGAGCCTGCTCGCGATGAGGGTCTGACAGTCGACAGAAATGTTGACTGTGGGGCTCTCATCGCGAGCAGGCTCACTCTTACAGTTGTTTTGGGGTGTCTGAAAAAGCTTGTATGGACATGTCTACCCGCGACAGCCGGGGGTTCTATCCGTCAGTCATATCACCTCCCGTGTTTCTGTTTGGCGCCCGCGCCCCTATAATGGTTGCCTTTTTCGCCCAATGATTTTGCGGAGCTGGTGATGGCCGAACGTAAGGCGTCAGTCGAGCGCGACACTCTGGAAACCCAGATCAAAGCCTCGATCAACCTGGATGGCACCGGAAAGGCCCGATTTGATATCGGTGTTCCTTTTCTTGAGCACATGCTGGACCAGATCGCCCGTCACGGGCTGATCGACCTGGATATTGTCAGCAAGGGCGACCTGCATATCGACGACCACCACACGGTGGAAGACGTCGGTATCACCCTGGGTCAGGCCTTCGCCAAAGCCATCGGCGACAAGAAAGGCATCCGTCGCTACGGCCATGCCTACGTGCCGCTCGATGAAGCGCTGTCGCGCGTGGTGATCGACTTCTCCGGTCGTCCTGGCCTGCAGATGCATGTTCCCTATACCCGCGCCACCGTCGGCGGCTTCGACGTTGACCTGTTCCAGGAATTCTTCCAGGGCTTCGTCAACCACGCCCTCGTCAGCCTGCACATCGACAACCTGCGTGGCACCAACACCCACCACCAGATCGAAACCGTGTTCAAGGCTTTCGGCCGCGCACTGCGCATGGCGGTAGAGCTGGATGACCGCATGGCCGGTCAAATGCCGTCGACCAAAGGCGTTCTGTAATGCAGACGGTCGCGGTTATCGATTACGGCATGGGCAACCTGCACTCGGTGGCCAAGGCCCTCGAGCACGTGGGTGCCGGCAAGGTCTTGATCACCAGCGATGCCGATGTGATTCGCGAAGCCGACCGGGTGGTATTCCCCGGCGTCGGCGCGATTCGCGATTGCATGGCGGAGATCCGTCGTCTGGGCTTCGATTCGCTGGTGCGTGAAGTCAGCCAGGACCGTCCGTTTCTCGGCATCTGCGTCGGCATGCAAGCCTTGCTCGACAGCAGTGAAGAGAACGATGGCGTGGACTGCATCGGCCTGTTTCCGGGCGCGGTGAAGTTCTTCGGCAAAGACCTGCATGAAGATGGCGAACACCTGAAAGTCCCGCACATGGGCTGGAACGAAGTGAAGCAGACGGTGAGTCATCCGCTGTGGCACAACATTCCGGACCTGGCGCGTTTTTACTTCGTGCACAGCTACTACATCGCTGCCGGCAACCCGCGGCAAGTGGTGGGTGGCGGTCACTACGGTGTCGATTTCGCTGCGGCGCTGGCCGATGGCTCGCGTTTCGCCGTGCAGTTCCACCCGGAGAAAAGCCATACCCATGGCCTGCAATTGCTGCAGAACTTCGCCGCGTGGGATGGTCGCTGGTAAATGGCCGTCAAGAAGAAGCCGCCGATCCTGACCCTCACTCCCGAACAGGAAAACGAGGCCAATCACAAGATCAAGCGCTTTATGGAAGACCGCTTCGAACTGGACCTGGGTTCGTTCGAAGCGGCTGAAATCCTTGAGCTGTTTACCCGTGAAATTGCGCCGCACTATTACAATAGGGCGATTTTCGATGTGCAGACGCACCTCAAAGAGAGGTTCGAAAGCATCGAAAGCGACCTGTGGGCGCTCGAGAAAAACTGATTTTCGAGCGAAGCTGAACAATCGAATTTGAAGGTTTGCCAGATGCTGATTATTCCCGCTATCGATCTTAAAGACGGTGCCTGTGTTCGTCTGCGCCAGGGCCGCATGGAAGATTCCACGGTGTTCTCCGATGACCCGGTGAGCATGGCTGCCAAGTGGGTGGAGGGCGGTTGCCGTCGTCTGCATCTGGTCGACCTGAACGGCGCCTTCGAAGGCCAGCCGGTCAACGGCGAAGTGGTCACCGCCATCGCCAAGCGCTACCCGAACCTGCCGATCCAGATCGGCGGCGGTATCCGTTCCCTGGAAACCATCGAGCACTACGTGAAGGCCGGCGTGAGCTACGTGATCATCGGCACCAAAGCCGTGAAAGATCCGGCCTTCGTCGCCGAAGCCTGCCGCGCGTTCCCGGGCAAAGTGATCGTCGGTCTGGATGCCAAAGACGGTTTTGTCGCCACCGACGGCTGGGCTGAAATCAGCACCATTCAGGTGATCGACCTGGCCAAGCAGTTTGAAGCCGATGGCGTGTCCGCGATCGTTTATACCGACATCGCCAAAGACGGCATGATGCAGGGCTGCAACGTACCGTTCACCGCTGCGCTGGCCGCCGCGACGAAGATCCCGGTGATCGCCTCCGGTGGCATCCACAACCTCGGTGACATCAAGTCGCTGCTCGACGCGAAAGCGCCAGGCATCATCGGCGCGATCACCGGTCGGGCGATCTACGAAGGCACTCTCGATGTCGCTGAAGCGCAAGCTTTCTGCGATTCGTACAAAGGCTGAGGACTGACCATGGCGCTGGCCAAACGCATCATCCCTTGCCTGGACGTGGATAACGGCCGGGTGGTCAAGGGCGTCAAGTTCGAGAACATCCGTGATGCCGGCGACCCGGTGGAAATCGCCCGTCGTTACGACGAGCAGGGTGCCGACGAGATTACTTTTCTCGACATCACCGCCAGCGTTGACGGCCGCGACACCACGTTGCATACCGTCGAGCGCATGGCCAGCCAGGTGTTCATCCCGCTGACCGTGGGCGGCGGCGTGCGCACCGTGCAGGACATTCGCAACCTGCTGAATGCCGGCGCGGACAAGGTTTCGATCAACACCGCTGCGGTGTTCAACCCCGAATTCGTCGGCGAAGCGGCTCAGCATTTCGGTTCGCAGTGCATCGTGGTTGCCATCGACGCCAAGAAGGTTTCCGGTCCGGGCGAAACCCCGCGCTGGGAAATCTTCACCCATGGCGGTCGCAAGCCTACTGGTCTCGACGCCGTTGAATGGGCGAAGAAGATGGAAGGTCTCGGTGCGGGCGAAATCCTGTTGACCAGCATGGACCAGGACGGCATGAAAAACGGCTTCGACCTGGGCGTTACCCGCGCCATCAGCGACGCACTGGGTATCCCGGTGATCGCCTCCGGCGGCGTCGGCAACCTGCAGCATTTGGCTGACGGCATTATCGAAGGCCACGCCAGCGCCGTATTGGCGGCGAGTATTTTCCACTTCGGCGAATACACCGTGCAGGAAGCCAAGGCCTACATGGCCCATCGCGGCATCGTGATGCGCTAAACAAACCGATACAGGCCAGTGGACATCATGGCGGGCTCAAGGCACTCTTGGGTACGCCATGGATTTCGGTAGCCAGACATGCTTAGACGCCTTCTTCTTGCCCTCGCCGGTGCTTCTCTATTGCTCGTCAACGGAGCACATGCCGCACAAATTCCCGACACCGGCCTGGTGTTGCTGACTGAAAATTTCCCTCCGTACAACATGGCGAAGAACGGCAAGAACTTCGCTCAGGACGAGAACATCAATGGCATCGCGGTGGACATCGTCCGCGAGATGTTTAAACGCGCCGAAATCACCTACAGCCTGACATTGCGTTTTCCTTGGGAGCGAATCTACAAACTCGCCCTGGAAAAGCCCGGTTACGGCGTATTTGTGATGGCACGGTTGCCGGACCGCGAGAACCTGTTCAAGTGGGTTGGCCCGATCGGGCCGGATGACTGGATCATGCTGGCCAAGGCCGATAGCAAGATCAGCCTTGAGTCGCTGGAGCAGGCGCGCAAATACAAGATTGGTGCCTATAAAGGCGATGCGATTGCCGAGACGTTGGCCAAGCAGGGATTGAAGCCGATAGTCGTGCTGCGGGATCAGGACAACGCGAAGAAGCTGGTCAACGGCCAGATCGACCTGTGGGCCACGGGTGATCCGGCCGGACGTTACCTGGCTCGCCAGGACGGGGTGACCGGGCTCAAGACCGTGCTGCGCTTCAACAGCGCCGAGTTGTATCTGGCATTGAACAAGGACGTGCCGGATGACGTCGTCGCGAAGCTTCAGGCAGCGCTGGATCAACTGCGCAAGGAAGGCGTGGTGGACGACATCATGTCGAAGTATCTGTAACCATCACTTCGATACAACCTGAGCCGGAGCCGCGCTCAAGTACACGGCACTGGTAAACACGTTATTCAGCATCGCCCTTGTCAGCTGCGCTCCCCCTGAGGCGACGCCGATAATGCACAGTGCATGTGCGCCGCTTTGTGGCCCGACTTCAGTATTGATGTAAGCATCTTCAGTGCTGATGGCGGCGCTGTAATTGTCGGAAGCTTTGCAGTCCCTGGCGTTATGGACCGTTTTGTAGCGATAGAAGGGTGCCTCGAGGGAGAACCTGAAATCCCACGTAGGCAATACGACCTGCTCATCCGCGTTTTGCGTTCTATGAATGTATGACTTGAGCTTCCAGGGCTCCGTGATAGTCAGCTCGACTGGCTTCAACGAACAGTCCGCCCCGTCGCTGGTGAAGACACCGTCAATAAAGCACGTGTGCAGGAAGTTGGCCGGGTAGCTGTAGTTGAAACGGGCAGCCTTGCAAGACGTCGAGTGCTCACAACCAGGCGGCGCTGGGGTATTGCGCGAGGTCACGACTTTACTGACGATGCCGGTGATTTCATTGGTGCGACGGTTCAGCATTGGGCTACCAGAGTTGCCACCGTGAAGTTCGCAGCTGTTTTTCATGGCCAAAGGGAACACTCCGGGGTGATCGATGAATGTTCCGGCGGTTTGTTCAGCGCAGGCACTCAGTCGAAGCCCTTGTTCGGTAAAGCCGCTCGGCGCGCCAATGTTAAGCGCGTCTTGACTCTCGTTGGTTTGATGGGACGCCAGCTTGAGCGGGTTGACCCCGGCCTGTATCAGCGACGCCAATGTTGCGTCGACCTCCAGTACTGCAAGATCGGTCCCGACCAGACTGCTCCATCGGGCAGTCCGGATGGCGTATCGGCGCTTACGCTGTGGCATGTCATGAAAGTAGTGGAAGGTGACGCTGGCTTTAAAAGGCAGATTGGTCCGCGCCGAACCGTACTGAAACAACACGCAATGACCGCTGGTGAGCAGGTAGGCAGGGCCAGTGGCTCGGCCTTGCCTGTTTCGCGTATCCAGTAGAACGGCGCTGCAGGTCAAGCCTGATTGGAGACTGAGTAGTCCCACGCCGCTCCAGATTTCATAAGAATGTTCGCTGTTTTGCAGTGCCCTTGAGGGTGAGTCGTTGACGGCGCCTTCGCCCAGATCGCGAGCCTGCGCTGCGGAAATAGCCAGCAGGCCAATCAGGCCTGCGAAGCAAAAGAAGCTCATGTATTTCATGTCCATTCCTTGGTGATGAAATTCAGGGTGAGCGCTATCGTGGCACGCGGCGGTGTACCGGCAGGTATAAATAGTTATCGCGAAATGGAGTGGGCTGCGAGCAATTACCGGGCGGTCGGGAGGCGGTACTGGCCATCCTTGCCGTGCGCTGCCGTTGCACGATTGCCGCGCACGCTGATCATCTGTTTGATGTCGATCCAGTCAATGCCCTGAGCCTTGAGCTTGGGTAGTTCACGTTCAAGTACCGCCAATGTCTGCGGATACGGATGCCCGATCATCACTGCAGAACCCTGTTTGCGCGCCAGGCTGATCGCCGTCTGTAGCTGAGTAAAGATCGCGGCTTCAGTGGGCTCGTCATCCAGGAACACATCCCGCGAAACGCTCGCCAAACCAATCTTCTGCGCCTCGGCGGCCGCCACGGTTTGCGCACTGGTGCGGCTGTCGACGAAGAGCTTGTGTCGGCGCTGCAACTCCGCCATCAGCCAGGCCATGGCCGGTTGCTGAACGGTCATGCGGCTGCCCATGTGGTTGTTGATGCCGGCGGTGTAGGGCACGACCTTGAGTGCCGCGTTCAGGCGTTTCTCGAGCTCTTCGATGGGCAAGTCGGGGTGCCAGGCAAACGGGCCGGTGGCCGGGTCCATGGGCATGTGCAGGATGACAATCTTGCCGGCGCGATGGGCTTCGCGGGCGAATTCGGTGGCGTGGGGCGTGTCGGGCATGATCGCCGTGGTGACTGGGCCGGGCAGGGCCAGCACACGACGATCCCGGGGCAGGTTCTGCCCCAGGTCATCGATGATCAGGCTTAGATAGGCCTTTTGAGGTGCCGTCGCGACGGGCGCTGCGTGAGCAACACCCGCCAGACAGCACAGCAAGCCGAGGATGAACCGCAGGCGCATCTCAGCGGCCGGAGGTGATGCTCAACCCTTTGAGCAGGCTCAAGGCCTGGGCCAATTGGTAATCATCATCCTGCGGCATCGCCTTGGCTTTGCCGCTGGAGCTGGTCGGTTTGTCGGCGCCGCCGTTGCCATTGCCCAGGTGACCTTGCAGATCGGCTTCCTTGAAGTACTCGCCGTCCTGCTCGTTGGTGATCTTGGCCTTGCGCACTTCGATGTCCGGAACGATGCCCTGTGCCTGGATCGAGCGGCCGTTCGGCGTGTAATACAGCGCCGTGGTGATCTTCAGTGCGCGGTCGTTGTTCAGCGGCAGCACGGTTTGTACCGAGCCTTTGCCGAAACTGGTGGTGCCCATGACCACCGCGCGTTTCTGATCCTGCAAGGCGCCGGCGACAATTTCCGAGGCCGAGGCGCTGCCGCCGTTGATCAGCGCGACCATTGGCACGGCTTCGCTTTCGTCCTTGCCGGTGGCGGAGAAGCGCAGTTCGGAGTTGGCGATACGGCCCTTGGTGTAAACGATCAGGCCCTTGGTGATGAAGTGGTCGACCACTTCCACCGCCGCTTGCAGCACACCGCCCGGGTTATTACGCAGGTCGAGGATGATGCCTTTGAGCTTCTTGCCGTTGTCCTTGCGCAGCTTGGCCAGGGCCTTGGAGACTTCGTCGCCGGTCTTGACCTGGAACTGGGTGATGCGGATGTAGCCGTAGCCGGATTCCAGCAACTGGCTCTTCACGCTCTTCACTTGAATGATGGCGCGGGCCAGGGTCACGTCAAACGGTGTACCGCCGTCGCGCACCAGGGTCAGGGTGATTTTCTGGCCGATCTTGCCGCGCATCTTGTCCACGGCTTCCGTCATGCTCTGGCCGCGGGTCGGCTGGCCGTTGATCTTGACGATGAAGTCGCCGGCCTGAATGCCCGCCTTGGAGGCCGGGGTGTCATCGATTGGCGAAACCACCTTGATGAAACCGTCTTCGGCGCCCACTTCGATGCCCAGGCCGCCGAATTCGCCGCTGGTGCTTTCCTGCAACTCAGCGAAGTCTTCCGGGCCCAGGTAGGCGGAGTGCGGGTCGAGGTTGCTGAGCATGCCCTTGATGGCGTTTTCCAGCAGGGTCTTGTCGTCCACCGGTTCGACATAGGCTGCCTTGATCCGATCCATGACCTCGGCAAAGGTGCGCAACTCTTCCAGAGGCAATGGCGCCTTGGTGGTCGCAGCAGTGCCCGCAGGCGCGACGGCCGGGGCCGGTTGAGCGGCGAACGCCAGAGGCGCGCCGATCACCAGGGCGATCGTCAGGGCCAGCGAGGTAAGGCGGGACAGATGCAGCATGTCGAACGAACTCCTAATAGGTCGTGGTGACGTTTAATAGCGGATCGCGTTGGAGCTGTGAGCGTGCGATGCAAGGCGTGAGACGCAGGTAAGGGTTGTTTCCTTGCCAAGTCTCACAACGCAGCAGCGCGCGCTCACAGCTCCAACCCGGAGGGCCACTCCCCGGAAGGCGCAATACGTCGTTATTCGTCGTTCATTTGAAGCAACCAAACCTCACTCCTCATGCCTAGTCTTGCGCCTTCCGGGGAGCGGCGCGATCCGCTATTAAACGTCACCACGACCTAAGGTCGCGTGCTTATCCTTGCGCGCGACACCATTGCGCTGGATCACTCGGGTGACCCTGCTGACGAATAGCGAAATACAGCGCTGGCGTGTCCTGCCCGCCACTGTTGCCGACAGTGGAGATGGACTCACCGGCTTTTACCACGTCACCCGCAGACTTGAGCAGCGTCTGGTTGTGACCATAAAGACTCAAAAAACCGTTGCCGTGGTCGAGAATCACCAGCAGCCCGGCGCCACGCAACCAGTCGGCGAACACCACGCGACCGCCATGCACGGCGTGCACCTGGCTGCCGGCGGAGGCGCTGATCATCACGCCGTCCCACTTGGTGCGGGCGTCGTCGCCACGGGTTTCGCCGAAGCGTGCCAGCAGTCGACCATCAACGGGCCAGGGAAGTTTTCCCCGGCTTGAAGCAAAGGGGCCGCCAAAGGTCTCGCCTGAACTTGAAACCAGTGCGCCGGGTGTCGATTTAATGGGTTTGCGTGGGGCGTCAGTGGTGTCTGCATCTGCAGCAGCCTGAGCCTCACGTAAACGCTTTTTTTCGGCTTCCTGCTGGGCGATCAGCGCTTTTTGCCGCGCTTCTTCTGCCTCACGGGCCTGACGGGCCAGGGTTTCTTCAATGGTTTTAAGGACTTTAGACAGGTCTGCCTGATCCTGCTCGCGGGCTGCCAGCTTCTGATCGCGGGCTTTCACGTCGTCGCTGAGCTTGGCCAGGACTTGCTGACGCTCCTTGCGGACTTTGTCGAGTTCGTCGCGCTGGCTGTCGAGGCTGCTTTTCTGCACCAGCAATTGCGCCTGTTGCATGGCGATGTCTTTTTCGACATTGGCCAGTTGGCGCAGGGTTTCGTTGAAATTCTTCAGCTGCTCCAGGCGGGCCTGGCTCAGGTAGTCGTAATAGGTGAGGGTGCGGGCGAATTTTTCCGGGTTCTGCTGGTTGAGCAGCAGCTTCAAGTACTCCTGACGGCCGTTCTGATAGGCCGCGCGGGCCTGAATGGCGATCAGTCGCTGCTGTTCAATGCGCGCGCTCTGGAGTTTTTTTTTCTCGGTATCGAGTCGCTGCAGCTCGGATTCGCTTTTCTTCAGCTCTTTTTGCAGGGCTTCGACCTGCTTCTCGAGCTTGCCCATCTCGGTCTCGGTGCCTTTGAGGTCTTTCTGCACCCCGGTTTTTTCTTCCTGGAGCTTGCCCAGCAGTTTTTTCAGCTCGGCAATGTCCTGACGCGTGGCGTCCAACTGTTGTTGGGTTTGCGCGCGCTCGTCAGCAAAGGCCGGTTGGAGCAGGCATGTCAGAGCAAGGGCTATCAGGACGCGAAGCATAGAGGCGGGCGACACCAGGGAAAAAGACATCCTAGTATGCCCGCCAAGCGCTGCAAAAAAAACGCCCAATTGGGGCTGTGTGATAACCGGCCCCAAAAACCACACAAACCCACTGTAGGAGCGAGCCTGCTCGCGATGGCGTCCTAACATTCACATCGATATTGAGCGTTAGATTGCTATCGCGAGCAGGCTCGCTCCTACAGGGGTTTGCGGTGTTTGAAAGGTCGGATTACACCAGTATCGAAGTTCCGGTCATCTCCGCCGGTTTTTCCAGGCCCATCAACATCAGCATGGTCGGTGCCACATCCGCCAGCACGCCGCCGTCGCGAACCTTGAAGTCACGCTTGCCGACATAGATGAACGGTACCGGTTCGGTGGTGTGGGCGGTATGCGCCTGGCCAGTGGTTTCGTCGGACATCTGCTCGACGTTGCCGTGGTCGGCAGTGATCAGCGCTTCGCCGCCGACTTTTTCCAACGCATCGACGATGCGGCCGACACACAGGTCGAGGCACTCAACGGCTTTGACGGCCGCGTCGAACACGCCGCTGTGGCCGACCATGTCGCCGTTGGCGTAGTTGACCACGATCACGTCGTAACGCTGGTTTTCAATGGCGTCGACGATGCGGTCGGTGACTTCCGGGGCGCTCATCTCGGGCTGCAAGTCATAAGTGGCGACTTTTGGCGACGGGATCAGGATGCGTTCTTCGCCCGGGAACGGTTCTTCGCGGCCGCCGGAGAAGAAGAAGGTGACGTGGGCATACTTCTCGGTTTCAGCGATGCGCAGCTGGGTTTTGCCGTTTTTCGCCAGGTAGTCGCCCAGCACGTTGTCCAGGCTGCCTGCGGCGAAGGCCGATGGCGCAGGAATGCTGGCGGCGTATTGGGTCAGCATGACGAAGCCGGCCAGTTTTGGCTGGCGGGCACGTTCGAACTCCTTGAAATCGTCTTCGACGAACACGCGGGTCAGTTCGCGGGCGCGGTCGGCGCGGAAGTTCATGAACACCACGGCGTCGCCGTCTTCGACTTTCACCGGCTCGCCGATGGAGGTGGCTTTGACGAATTCGTCGCTCTCGCCACGTTCGTACGCGGCTTGCAGGCCTTCCTGAGCGGTGGCGGCGTTGAATTCGCCGTTGCCGTCGACAATCAGGTTGTAAGCCTGGGACACGCGGTCCCAACGGTTGTCGCGGTCCATGGCGAAGTAGCGGCCAACAATGCTGGCGATCCGGCCTTTGCCGAGGGCCTGGAAGGCCGCGTCGAGCAGTTCGATGGACGACTGAGCGCTTTTCGGCGGCGTGTCGCGACCATCAAGGAAGGCGTGCAGATAGATTTTTTCGGCGCCGCGCTTGAAAGCCAGTTCAGCCATGGCAACCAGGTGATCCTGGTGGCTGTGAACGCCGCCATCGGACAGCAGGCCCATGAAGTGCACGGCTTTGCCGGCAGCGACGGCTTTATCGACAGCAGCGCAGATAGTCGGGTTCTCGAAGAACTCGCCGTCGCGGATCGATTTGGTCACGCGGGTGAAGTCCTGATACACCACGCGGCCGGCGCCGAGGTTCATGTGGCCGACTTCGGAGTTGCCCATCTGGCCATCCGGCAAGCCGACGTCCATGCCGCTGCCCGAGATCAGGCCGTTCGGCACGGTGGCCCACAGACGGTCCAGTACGGGCTTCTTCGCCGCAAAGATAGCGTTGGATTCAGGGCTCTCACTGTGACCGAAGCCGTCGAGAATAATCAGGACCAAAGGTTTAGGCGTGGTAGTCATGGATTCCACTCGTGGCTGAATTAAAAGAGGGCGATGGAAAAGGGAGTGGCAGTTTAAAGCGAAGTTCCGGCCGCGTCACCGCCGGACGGGGTTTGGCCCACCATAGTGGCTGTGTATACTGGCCGACATTTTAACGCCCTGGAACCTCCTTCGATGGTTGAACATCTGATTCAATTCGCCACCAACCACTACATTCTCGTGGGTATCTTCGTCGTACTGGCGGCCTTGCTGTTGGCCTATCAGATGCAAGGCGGCGGCCGCAGCCTGAGCACCGGTGAACTGACCGGGCTGGTCAACAAGGACGCGGGCGTTGTGATCGACATTCGTTCGACCAAGGACTTCGCCGCCGGTCACATTGTTGGCGCGGTGAACATTCCTCACGACAAACTGACCGCTCGCGTCGGCGAACTGGAAAAGCACAAGGCCAAGACCATCATCCTGGTCGACGCCATGGGCCAGACTGCCGGCACGCATGCCCGCGAACTGATGAAGTCCGGCTTCACCGCCGCCAAGCTCTCCGGCGGTATTTCCAGCTGGAAGGGCGACAACCTGCCGCTGGTGAAGTGATATGAGCAACGTCGTCGTCTATTCCAGCGATTACTGCCCTTACTGTTCGCGAGCCAAGTACCTGCTCGAGAACAAAGGCGTGGCCTTCGAAGAGATCAAGGTCGATGGCAAGCCGCAGGTGCGTGCCGCCATGGCTCAGAAGGCCGGACGTACGTCCGTGCCGCAGATCTGGATCGGCAGCACCCACGTGGGTGGTTGTGATGATTTGTTTGCCCTTGAGCGCGCCGGCAAGCTCGACGCCATGCTCAAGGCCTGAATGCCTTCCCTATAAGACCCCAAGATCAGAAAGGATCTGAGATGACTGACCAACAGAACACTGCAGCTAGCGAAGAAGAAACCGCACCGCAATTCTCCTTGCAGCGCATCTACGTACGTGACTTGTCCTTCGAAGCACCGAAAAGCCCGGCCATCTTCCGCCAGCAGTGGGAACCGAGCGTCGGTCTGGATCTGAACACCCGTCAAAAGGCGCTGGAAGGCGATTTCCACGAAGTCGTGCTGACCCTGTCCGTTACCGTGAAGAACGGCGACGAAGTGGCGTTCATTGCTGAAGTGCAACAGGCCGGGATCTTCCTGATCAAGAACCTCGACGACGCTTCGATGAGCCACACCCTCGGTGCGTTCTGCCCGAACATCCTGTTCCCGTACGCTCGCGAAACCCTGGACAGCCTGGTGACCCGCGGTTCGTTCCCGGCCCTGATGCTGGCCCCGGTGAACTTCGACGCGCTGTACGCACAAGAGCTGCAACGCATGCAGGCGGCTGGCGAGACTCCAACCGTTCAATAAGCAGCGCTGCTGAAAATCGCGGGCAAGCCCGCTCCCACAGGATTGTGCAAAACCTGTGGGAGCGGGCTTGCCCGCGATTGTTTCTGTCAGGCGGAAATGATCTGAGCTTACTTGAACCCAAGCTGGCGCCAGCCTTCGTACACGGCGACCGCCACGGTGTTCGACAGGTTCAGGCTGCGGCAGCCTTCACGCATCGGCAGGCGCAGGCGTTGTTCGCTGGGCAGGGCATCGAGCACTTCCGCCGGCAAACCACGGCTTTCCGGGCCGAACAGGAACGCATCGCCCTCGGCGAAGCTGGCATCGTGGAACGGCCGCGAGCCCTTGGTGGTGAAGGCGAACAACCGAGGATGACCGAGGCTTTCCAGACAGCTGGCGAGGTCTGCGTGGCGTTGCAGGGTGGCATACTCGTGGTAATCGAGGCCGGCCCGGCGCAGACGCTTGTCGTCCATCTCGAAGCCCAGCGGTTCGATCAAATGCAGGTGGCAGCCACTGTTGGCACACAGCCTGATAACGTTGCCGGTATTCGGCGGAATTTCTGGTTGGAAAAGGATGACGTGAAACATGCACGGCTCCGAAGGTAAAGATGAGCGGCATTCTACGCCTGAAGCGGACCCGCGTTCGAAGCTATTCCCGCGAGTGATGGCTTCGCTGGCGATTGTCGGGGTGATGGTGGGGCTGATGATCGGTCGCCTGACCACGCCCGACCCCAGCGAATTGCAGCAGGTCGAGGTGACGAACGACGGGTTGGTGGTGTGGTTCAACAACGAACCCAAGGCTCACGGCGAGTTCGTCGACGGTAGCCTCGCGTTGCTGTTCGAGGCTGAAGGCAAGGCGCAGAAAGGTCAGCTCAAAATCAATGACAAGAGCGTCAACTGGCGCGTGCGTTTGAGTGATGGGGGGTTGTTGCTGACGGTGGTGGCGGCCCGGCCACTGCAGGGCGACTGGGCCGGTAGCGAGGTCGATGACCGCTGGCGGCTGGAGATCCATCTCCGAGAGCAATAAAAGAGGGAATCCCCGGCCTGCCTGTACCAAGGTCCCCAAAACGGCAGGGCTCGCGCATTGCGTCGTGAGCCCGGTGTAAAGAAGGAACCCCTGACCTGCCTGTATCAAGGGCCCCAAAACTGCTTGGGCTCGTCGCTTGTGCGGTATGAGCCCGATGTAAAGAGGGGAATCCCCGGCCTGCCTGTACCAAGGTCCCCGAAACCGGGTAGTGAACTGAATCACTGATTGGACTACTGCAGGGGGCGTGCCAGGTTTTAACAAGTTGAAACAGAATGTCGCGCTGAAACGTCGAAAGCCCCGTATTCCGGGGCTTTCGTGTTTTCGCGGTATGGTTTTTTTTGCGTAAGCAGGTAGGGTTTTAGAGCAGTTGGCGTGCGCGATTGCGGTTCGCGGTGCATTGCGGCGGTGCACGGAAGGTGTTGCGGTGCATCGTGAAAATGGGGCTGATCCTGAATCGGCCCTCACCCTAACCCTCTCCCGGAGGGAGAGGGGACTGACTGAGGTGTTCTTGGAGTTACATCGACCTGAACAATCAAGTCGAACTCAGGATATGAAAGGCCCCCGATCTGCTCCCTTTCTCCCTCTCCCCTATGGGGCGGTCCGACGTTTCGGGAGGGCTGGGGTGAGGGGTGGTTCTCAAGGCAAACGATTAACCCTCTTCCCCCTCATCATCATCCCCACCATCAACCTTCATCCCCAATTCCTTGATCTTGCGCGTCAGGGTATTACGCCCCCAGCCCAGCAAAACCGCAGCATCGCGGCGGCGGCCGGCGGTGTGTTTGAGGGCGGTTTCGATCATGATCCGCTCGAAGGCCGGCACGGCGCTGTCCAGCAGGCTCGACTGACCGCGAGCCAACGCCTGATCGGCCCACTGGCGTAGCGCTTGCTCCCAGTTGGTCACCGGCGCCGAATCCTGCGGCAGGTTCAGCAGCTCCGGCGGCAGGTCGCCGATGTGCACTTCGCGACCCGAAGCCATCACCGTGATCCAGCGGCAGGTGTTCTCCAGCTGACGCACGTTGCCGCCCCACGGCAGGTTCTTCAGGTATTCCTCGGTTTCGCTTTTCAGCAGCTTGGGCTCCACCGCCAGTTCTTGCGCAGCGCGGCTGAGGAAGTGCTTGGCCAGTGTCGGGATATCTTCGCGACGGTCCGACAGCCGTGGAATGTGGATACGAATCACGTTGAGGCGGTGGAACAAGTCCTCACGGAATTTCCCGGCGTGCACCAGGGTTTCCAGATTCTGGTGAGTCGCGGCGATGATTCGCACATCGACCTTCACCGGCACATGACCGCCGACGCGATAGAACTCGCCGTCCGCCAACACCCGCAGCAAACGAGTCTGGGTGTCTGCCGGCATGTCGCCGATTTCATCGAGGAACAGCGTGCCGCCGTCAGCCTGCTCAAAGCGCCCGCGTCGCAGGTTGGCCGCGCCGGTGAACGCGCCTTTCTCATGGCCGAACAGCTCGGATTCCATCAGGTCCTTCGGGATCGCCGCCATGTTCAACGCAATGAACGGCGAAGCCGCCCGTGGGCTGTGACGGTGCAGCGCGTGCGCCACCAGCTCTTTACCGGTACCGGATTCGCCGTTGATCAGCACAGTGATGTTGGAGTGGCTCAAGCGCCCGATGGCGCGAAACACTTCCTGCATCGCCGGCGCTTCACCGATGATTTCCGGCGTACGCGTCAGGGCGACCGGGACTTCCAGGCCTTGCTGTTCCTGAGCGTGCTGGTTGGCGCGTTTGACCAGCGACACCGCTTCGTCGACGTCGAACGGCTTGGGCAGGTATTCAAACGCGCCGCCCTGATAGGACGCGACAGCGCTGTCCAGATCGGAGTGAGCGGTCATGATGATGACCGGCAGCCGTGGGTGTTGTTCGCGAATCCGCGCCAAAAGGTCCAGGCCACTGGCACCCGGCATGCGGATGTCGGAGATGATCACGTCCGGCTGCTGGCGCGCCAGGCGGCTCATCACGCCATCGGCGCTGTCGAAGCTTTGCGTGGTCATGCCTTCTTGTTGCAAGGCTTTTTCCAGGACCCAACGGATAGAACGGTCGTCATCGACGATCCACACGGTTTCACTACGGCTCATGTCGATGTGGCTCCTTGTTCCAGTGGCAGAAAGATCGAGAAGGTGGTGTGGCCTGGATGGCTGTCACATTCGATCAGGCCCTGGTGCTGGCTGATGATGTTCTGGGTAATGGCCAGGCCCAGCCCGGTACCGTCCGGACGGCCGCTGACCATGGGAAAGAAGATGGTTTCCTGCAACTCCGCGGGAATGCCCGGGCCGTTGTCGATGATTTCGATCTTGGTCACCAGGCGATGGCGCACGTGGCCGATGGTGAACTGGCGCATGGCGCGGGTACGCAGGCTGATGCGGCCAAGGCGCAGCTCGTTCTGGCTGCTGATGGCCTGCATCGCATTGCGCACGATGTTCAGCACAGCCTGAATCATTTGTTCGCGGTCGATCAACACGTCGGGAATGCTTGGGTCGTAGTCGCGCACCAACGTGATGCAGCCCTGGCTTTCTGCTTCCACCAGATGACAAACGCGTTCCAGAACTTCGTGGACGTTGCACATCGCCAGCGATGGCAGCTTGTTGGACCCGAGCATGCGGTCCACGAGGTTTCGCAGGCGGTCGGCCTCTTCAATGATCACGTTGGTGTAGTCGCGCAGGCTTTCTTCCGGCAGTTCGCGGGCGAGCAGTTGCGCCGCGCCGCGAATTCCGCCGAGAGGATTCTTGATTTCGTGAGCGAGACCGCGCACCAGCATCTTGCTGGTTTCCTGCTTCGACAGCTGCGCTTCTTCCTTGGTGATTCGCAGCAAGCGGTCACGGGGGTGGACTTCCAGCAGCAGCATCGTGGCGCCGTTGGCCAGGATGGGCGTCACCGCGTAGTCGACGGTCAGCGTCTGGCCGGTGAGGGCGGTGAGCATCGCTTCGCGCTTGGTGAACGGGTGCGCCTGCTGAACCGCCTGACGCAGGGAGTTCAGCGCCTCGGTGGATTCGGTGAACAACTCACTGATGAACTGCCCATGGCTACGCTGACCGCTGATGGCCAGGAGCATCTCCGCCGCCGGGTTCATGTACTCGAGACGCAGGTCAGCGTCGAGCAGAATGGTGGCGGTGGTCAGGTTGTCGAGTAGCAATCGATGCAGTGCGTCGCTAATGGTCATCAGGACCTCTTTTGGAGCAGGGCGCGCGCATGAATAAAGCGCTGATACGAGGAAAATGCAAAAACCAAACCAAGGCTCCGAAAAGAAGCGTTTAAGGCCTGAAACGGGCGTTTGACGCTCGTTTGCGTGGCGTTCTGCCAGCTTTGACGGGAACTTTCGAACCAAAATGGGTTGGTATGTGGGTACGGTGCAACTAATCGCACCAATATAGTGCGCAAAGCTGAACGGCGTTAGAAGAAGCGCAAGAAGGGATTTTTTTCTTCTGGTGGTTTGTCTTTGAGCGGACATTCCGGCCGTTGGCCGTAATCGGGGAGGGCGCAGGGTTTGACCTGACGCTTCTGCGCGAGGGAGATGCGCAGCATGTGGAACGGCTGGTTGGCGGTGCGCTCGACCGTGCGGCCCTGCTCGTCGAGGATTTCCACAGAGAGGTTATGACTGCCGCGATCGATATTGCTCAGGGCGAATACCGGGCTCAGGCCGGGCGCTGCGGTGGGCTGGCCGTCGAGTAGCAGTTGGTAGCGATGGCCTCGCTGCAGGCCGGGTTCGCTGGTAACGCTGACGATAATCTCGCCAGCACTGCTGCGCACCGTGGCGTCAGGTTCCGGCACCAGTACTCTCAGCATGTCGTAGTGGAACAGTGGCTTTGTTTCGGCCTTCTTTCCAGTCATCGTCGGTGCTGCGCCGCCAGGGTTGGCGGACATGCGGTTACTCGGCGCCATCGGCACACGCTTGGCATTGCCGGAGCCCGGCTGGTCGGTGTAGACCCGATTGCCCTGGGCGTCGATGTAGGTGAACACCTCGGCCGTCACCGGCAGGGTGATCAGGCAGGTGATCAGCCACCACCACAGCCTCACGGCTTATGCACCCGTTGTACGGTAAACGTCACAGTGGGACTTTGCTGTACGAGGTTTTCCCCATCGATCACCTGCACCGCGAGGCTATGTGTGCCGCGATCAATATTGACCAGTTGCAGGATCGGCACGTTACTCGGCTGGCCGTAAGGTTGATCGTCCAGCAACAGCCTGAACAGATGAGGGCCTTGCAGGCGGGGTTTGATCAGCACGTTGACGGTGAAGGTGCCGTTGTTGGCACGCAGCGCTTCGGTGGTGGGTAAGTTGGTCAACTCCAGCACCTCGTAAGCGCTGCGCGGCTGTTCGCGGCTGGTGGCTTCGACAGGTGGCGCAGAAGGGGCTTGAGGCTCAACCCTGTTAAGCGGTGGCAACTCGACAGGCTGAGCCTTCACGCCATCGGGCGGTTGATTGCTGTAGGCGGTGTTGCCGTCGGCGTCGGTGTACTTATAGATCTGCGCGGCGGCGGGCAGGGCGATCAGCAGCAACATCAGTAGAAAACCACGACCCATAAAATCGACCGGAAGCGAAGGCGTTGGGTTGCAGCATAGGTCAGGGGCGGCGGTTGACCCAAGTTGTAAACATTTGGGCATGATTTACCCATATCTCCCAAACACCACAAAACCCTTGTAGGAGTGAGCCTGCTCGCGATAGCGATCGATCATTCAACATTCATATTGACTGACCTGGCGCCTTCGCGAGCAGGCTCGCTCCTACATGGAAACTGCGGTGATCGCTAAATCGCGGGCATAAAAAAGGCCTCCCGAAGGAGGCCTCTTTTTTGTCACGCCGCTTGCGCAGGCGCTACCGGATTAGCAGCTGTAGTACAGCTCGTATTCCAGTGGGTGTACGAAGGTGCGTACTTTGATTTCTTCTTCGCTTTTCAGGGCGATGTAAGCGTCGATGAAGTCGTCGCTGAAAACGCCGCCTTTGGTCAGGAACGCACGACCTTTGTCCAGCTCTTCCAGGGCTTCTTTCAGGCTGCCGCAAACTTGTGGGATCTCTTTCGCCTCTTCAGGCGGCAGGTCGTACAGGTTTTTGTCAGCAGCATCGCCAGGGTGGATCTTGTTCTGGATACCGTCCAGGCCGGCCATTACCAGGGCTGCGAAGGCCAGGTACGGGTTGGCTGCTGGATCCGGGAAGCGAGCTTCGATACGGCGAGCGCGAGGGCTGGACACGTAAGGAATACGGATCGAAGCGGAACGGTTGCGAGCCGAGTAGGCCAGCATTACCGGAGCTTCAAAACCTGGGACCAGACGCTTGTAGGAGTTGGTCGACGGGTTGGTGAAGCCGTTCAGTGCCTTACCGTGCTTGATGATGCCGCCGATGAAGTACAGAGCGGTGTCGGACAGGCCGGCATAGCCTTCGCCAGCGAAGGTGTTCTTGCCATCTTTGGCGATGGACAGGTGAACGTGCATACCCGAACCGTTGTCGCCGTACAGCGGCTTAGGCATGAAGGTCGCGGTGCGGCCGTATGCATCAGCAACGTTGTGTACGCAGTACTTCAGGGTTTGAACTTCGTCAGCCTTGGCCACCAGGGTGTTGAACTTCACGCCGATTTCGTTCTGGCCAGCAGTCGCCACTTCGTGGTGGTGAACTTCGATGACCAGGCCCATTTCTTCCATGGCGTTGCACATGGAGGTACGGATTTCGTGGTCGTGGTCGAACGGCGGAACCGGGAAGTAGCCGCCTTTGACGCCTGGACGGTGGCCTTTGTTGCCGCCTTCCACGTCCTGGTCGGACATCCACGAACCTTGTTCGGAGTAGATCTTGAACATCGAGCCGGAGATATCGGACTTGAACTTCACTTGGTCGAAGATGAAGAATTCAGGCTCTGGACCAACAAATACGGTGTCGCCGATACCGGTCGACTTCAGGTATTCCTCGGCACGCTTGGCGATCGCACGTGGATCACGGTCGTAGCCTTGCATGGTCGAAGGCTCGATCACGTCGCAAACCAGGATCAGGGTTGGCTCTTCGGTGAACGGGTCGAGAACGGCAGTGCTGTCGTCCGGCATCAGGATCATGTCGGAGGCTTCGATGCCTTTCCAGCCAGCGATGGAGGAACCGTCGAACATTTTGCCTTCTTCGAAGAAAGCTTCATCCAGCGCGTCGCGAGCCGGCATGGTCACGTGGTGCTGAGTGCCTTTGGTGTCAGTGAAGCGCAGATCAATCCACTTGACGTCATGATCTTTGATGAGTTGAACCGACTTCGACATAGTGTCCTCCGGGTGGCTTCGGGCTTAGTAGTGGATGCCCTTAGAATGTGGGTGATGCCGGCGCGAATACTCTGCCAAGGCAACCTGCCTCACAAGGGAGCAAATTGCATGCCAGTGCCCCACCATGGTTTTTTTGCCCCAATTTCACGCTTATAAAGGTGCAAAGCGCAGCAAAGCTGGAAATAGCGCCCCGTAATGTAGCGTCAAATCCATTAAATGACCTGTTTTGGTGCGCGCAAAACCTTCTGCACATTAACTGGTTAAACCTTGAGCAATTTCCGCTATAATCCGCGCCCCCCTTTTTCGGCTGGCCCAGCGCGCGCTGTTTTCATGAAACTAATCGTAAAAGTCTTCCCCGAGATCACCATCAAGAGCCGCCCGGTACGGATGCGTTTCATCCGCCAGTTGGCCAAAAACATCCGTACCGTGCTCCGCGACCTGGACCCGGCTGTGGTGGTGAACGGTGTGTGGGACAATCTCGAGCTGGAAACCCGCGTCAGCGAGCCCAAAGCCCTGAAGGAGATGACCGAGCGCCTGAGCTGCATGCCGGGCATCGCGCATTTCCTGCAGGTCGACGAATACCCGTTGGGCGACTTCGACGACATCGTCGCCAAGTGCAAGCAGCACTTCGGTGATGCGTTGGCCGGGAAGATCTTTTCGGTGCGCTGCAAGCGTGCCGGCAAGCATGAATTCAGCTCGATGGACGTCGAGAAATACGTCGGCAGCCAACTGCGTCGTCAGTGCGGCGCCGCCGGAATCTCGCTGAAAGAGCCGGAAATCGAAGTTCGCATTGAAATTCGCGACAAACGGTTGTTTGTGATCCACAGCCAGCACAACAGCATCGGCGGTTATCCGCTGGGTGCCCTGGAACAGACACTTGTGCTGATGTCCGGCGGCTTCGATTCCACCGTCGCCGCTTACCAGATCATGCGCCGCGGGCTGATGAGCCATTTCTGCTTCTTCAATCTGGGCGGACGAGCCCATGAACTGGGCGTCATGGAAGTCGCGCACTTCATCTGGAAGAAGTACGGCAGCTCCCAACGCGTGTTATTTGTGAGTGTGCCGTTCGAGGAAGTACTGGGAGAAATTCTCGGTAAAGTCGATAACAGTCATATGGGCGTAGTTTTGAAGCGTATGATGTTGCGCGCTGCTTCCCGTATTGCCGATCGGCTGGAGATCGAAGCGCTGGTCACCGGCGAAGCGATTTCCCAGGTGTCGAGCCAGACGCTGCCGAACCTGTCCGTGATCGACTGCGTGACCGACAAGCTGGTCTTGCGTCCGCTGATCGCCAGTCACAAGCAGGACATCATCGACCTGGCCAACGAAATCGGGACTGCCGACTTCGCCAAGCACATGCCGGAATACTGCGGGGTCATCTCGGTGAACCCCAAGACCCACGCCAAGCGTCCACGCGTGGAGTACGAAGAACAACAGTTCGACATGGCAGTACTTGAGCGTGCGCTCGAGAACGCCAAATTGGTGCCGATCGATCGCGTGATCGACGAATTGGGCCAGGACTTGCAGATCGAAGAAGTCAGTGAAGCGCTGGCTGGTCAGATCGTCATCGACATCCGTCATCCGGATGCCGCTGAGGATGACCCGCTGGACTTGGCTGGCATTGAGGTACAAGCGATGCCGTTTTATGCATTGAACGCTCGTTTCAAGGAACTGGACCCTACTCGCCAGTACCTGCTGTATTGCGACAAAGGCGTGATGAGTCGCCTGCATGCCCACCATTTGCTCAGTGAGGGGCATGCCAATGTGCGCGTTTATCGACCGAGCTAAGAGCCCGGGGCTGTATGCCTGTGGCCTGCGTCACCGGCCCCCCGACTCTGCCGTCAAGCTGTAACGGCAAGGCCTGACTCTACTGTAAATCGCTGCCAAGACTTGTCAGCACACCGAATCCTCTGATCGAGATACACAAGTGATCGAAAATCTACGCAACATCGCCATCATTGCTCACGTTGACCATGGTAAGACCACCCTGGTAGACAAACTCTTGCGTCAATCCGGCACCCTGGAGCGCAACGAGCTCAACGACGAGCGCGTGATGGACTCCAACGACCAGGAGAAAGAGCGCGGTATTACCATTCTGGCGAAAAACACCGCCATCAACTGGAACGGCCACCACATCAACATCGTGGACACCCCGGGCCACGCCGACTTCGGCGGCGAAGTTGAACGCGTAATGTCGATGGTTGACTCCGTTCTGCTGCTGGTTGACGCTCAAGACGGCCCTATGCCGCAAACCCGTTTCGTGACCAAGAAGGCTTTCGAAGCCGGCCTGCGTCCAATCGTGGTCATCAACAAGGTTGACCGTCCAGGCGCGCGTCCGGACTGGGTTCTGGACCAGATCTTCGACCTGTTCGACAACCTGGGTGCTACCGAAGAACAGCTGGACTTCAAAGTCGTCTACGCCTCGGCCCTGAACGGCATTGCCGGTCTGGAACACACCGACATGGCTGAAGACATGACCCCGCTGTACCAGGCGATCATTGACCACGTGCCGGCTCCAAAAGTCGACCGTGACGGTCCGTTCCAGATGCAAATCTCGGCACTGGACTACAACAGCTTCCTGGGTGTTATCGGCGTTGGCCGTATCGCCCGTGGTCGCGTCAAGCCGAACACTCAAGTCGTGGCTATCGACGCCGACGGCAAGCGCCGTAACGGTCGTATCCTGAAGCTGATGGGTCACCACGGTCTGCACCGTATCGACGTTGACGAAGCAGCTGCCGGCGACATCGTCTGCATCAGCGGCTTCGACCAGCTGTTCATCTCCGACACTCTGTGTGACCCACTGAACGTCGAAGCGATGAAGCCGCTGACCGTTGACGAACCAACTGTTTCCATGACCTTCCAGGTTAACGACTCGCCGTTCTGCGGTCGTGAAGGCAAGTTCGTCACCAGCCGTAACATCAAGGAACGTCTGGACAAAGAACTGCTCTACAACGTTGCTCTGCGCGTTGAAGAAGGCGACACCGCCGACAAGTTCAAAGTCTCCGGCCGTGGTGAGTTGCACCTCTCGGTACTGATCGAAACCATGCGTCGCGAAGGCTTCGAAATGGGTGTTGGTCGTCCGGAAGTGATCATCCGCATGGTTGACGGCGTCAAGCACGAACCGTACGAAAACGTGACCATCGACCTGCCAGAAGAATCGCAAGGTTCGATCATGGAACAGATCGGTATCCGTAAAGGCGACCTGACCAACATGGTTCCGGATGGCAAGGGCCGTGTGCGCCTTGAGTACAACATCCCGGCTCGTGGCTTGATCGGTTTCCGTAACGAGTTCCTGACCCTGACCTCCGGTGCAGGCATCCTGACCTCGATCTTCGACCGTTACGACGTGATGAAGTCCGGCGACATGTCCGGCCGTCAGAACGGCGTGCTGGTTTCGGTTGCTACCGGTAAGGCTCTGACTTACTCGCTGGAAACCCTGCAAGCTCGCGGCAAACTGTTCCTGGGTCACGGTGAAGACGTGTACGAAGGTCAAATCGTCGGCATCAACAGCCGCGACAACGACCTGGGCGTTAACCCAACCAAAGGCAAGAAGCTCGACAACATGCGTGCTTCGGGTAAAGACGAAACCATCGCTCTGGTTCCGCCTATCCGTTTCACCCTGGAACAAGCTCTTGAGTTCGTGCAAGAAGACGAACTGTGCGAAGTCACTCCTAAGTCCATCCGTCTTCGTAAGAAGATCCTGGGCGAAAGCGAGCGTACCCGCGCTGCCAAGAAAGCCGGTAACTGAGTTTCGACTTAGTTAGCTGCTAAAAAAACGCCCCCGACCGCAAGGTCGGGGGCGTTTTTGTTTGTCTGGGGAAGGGAAAATTGATGGTGGAGTTCAGAATCTCGGGATGACTTGGGATCGACCCCTAACCCTCTCCCCGGAGGGTAGAGGGGACTGACCGAGTTGTTCTTAGAGCTACATCGACTTGAAAGTCTGGAGTCGAACTCAGGATTTGAAAAGCCCCCGATCGGCTCCCTTTCCCCCTCTCCCCACTGGGGCGGTCCGACGTTTCGGGAGGGCTGGGGTGAGGGGGGGGTCTAGAGCCTGCCGCTGAACTCAGAGACGATCAGAACTTCTCGAGGGTGCGACGGCTCTCGCTGCTCTCGCGCGGCACTTCTTTGGGCTTATACGCGCAATACCCCGGCCGCGGCCCGATTTTCGGGTGGTTGCGGCAAGTATCCGGGCGCTTTTCATAAATAGTGCACAGACGGCTCTTACGATCCAGGTACAGGCAATCGTTGTTGCTCATGCGCTGAAGGGTGAAGATCTCGGACTTCTGGTTGTAACGCTCGACGATCCCTTCCTTCTGCAAACGCTTGGCGATGTTTTTCGGCGGCTCGCCGCGCTCGAATTCATCGACGATGCCGATACGGATCAGATCCTTGATCTTGACCTCGACCGGCAGGGTGCAGCAGCTGGAAACGCACGAACCACACATCGGGGCGGAGTACTTGGCCCAGGTATCGAGGCGATCGATCTCCGCGGCGGCGATCAGGTTGGACTTCATCATCGGTTGTTACCAGCGTGCATCAGGGCGCGCGATCATACCGGGACTGGTGGATTTTTGAACAACCTTTCGCCAGTTTTTTCGAAAATCGTCCGAAAACACCGTTAATCCGGCACGGCCCCTGCATTGATTCAGACACATGACAATGTAATGTCGATCTATCTCGCACTATCAGGAAAAACTGCCGAACCAGAGCCCCCACGGCCGGTCAGACCGTCTAGGCTCAACAACTTCACGCTCGCTCGAGGTCCTATCGATGACTCAAGAACCACTTGTTCGCGAAGCAGAGGTGGCCGCATTTCGCGACGCCGTCTTGACCAAACTCACCTACGCGGTGGGCAAAGACCCGGATCACGCCTTCGACCACGACTGGTTCGAAGCCATTGCCCTGGCGGCGCGCGATCATATGGTCGAGCACTGGATGGATCACACCCGGCAGATCTACCGCAAAGGTCAAAAGCGGGTTTATTACCTCTCCCTCGAATTTCTGATCGGCCGTCTGCTCTACGACAGCCTGAGCAACCTTGGTCTGTTGGACGTCGCCCGTGAAGCCATGACTGAGCTCGGCGTCGACCTTGAACGCATCCGCCTGCTGGAACCTGATGCTGCGCTGGGCAACGGCGGCCTCGGTCGTCTGGCCGCGTGCTTCATGGAAAGCATGTCAACCCTCGGCATTGCCGGGCACGGTTACGGCATTCGTTACGAACACGGCTTGTTCCGCCAGGCCATCGTCGACGGCTGGCAGCAGGAACAGACCGAGCACTGGCTGGATTTCGGTAACCCTTGGGAGTTCGAACGGCCAGAGGTCGTTTACCCGATCGGTTTTGGTGGCAGTGTCGAAACCGTCACCGACGAAGCCGGCAAGTCCAAGCAAGTCTGGACACCAGTGGAAACCGTTCGCGCGATTGCGTATGACACGCCGGTTGTCGGCTGGCGCGGGGCGAGCGTCAACACGCTGCGCCTGTGGCGCGCCCGGGCCGTGGAAGATTTGCACCTGGAACGCTTCAACGCCGGCGACCACTTGGGCGCCGTGGCAGAAGTCGCCCGGGCCGAAAGTATTTCCCGGGTGCTCTACCCGGCGGACAGCACCGAAGCCGGCCAGGAACTGCGCCTGCGTCAGGAATATTTCTTCGTCGCCGCATCCTTGCAGGATTTGCTGCGCCGCCATCGCAACATGCACACCTCGGTCCTGACCCTGGGCGATCATGCCGCGATCCAGCTCAACGACACCCACCCTTCGATTGCCGTCGCCGAACTGATGCGGCAACTGGTCGATGTCTATGACGTCGCCTGGGATGCGGCATGGCAAGTCACCGTCGACACGCTGTCTTACACCAACCACACGCTGCTGCCGGAAGCGCTGGAAACCTGGCCGGTCGGTTTGATGGAGCGGATGTTGCCGCGGCACATGCAGATCATTTACTTGATCAACGCCCAGCACATCGATTCGCTGCGGGCCAAGGGGATCCATGACTTCGAGGTCCTGCGCGCGGTCTCGCTGATCGAGGAAGACAACGGCCGCCGCGTGCGCATGGGCAACCTCGCGTTCCTTGGCTCCCACAGCGTCAACGGCGTGTCCGGCCTGCACACGCAGTTGATGCGCAAAACGGTGTTCTCCGAACTGCACAAACTCTACCCGGACCGGATCAACAACAAGACCAACGGCATCACCTTCCGCCGCTGGCTCTACCAGGCCAACCCGGAGCTGACCTCGATGATGGTCGACGCCCTCGGCCCGGATCTGCTGGACAACCCCGAAGAGCGTTTGCTCGGCCTGGAACCGTTCGCCGAGAAAGCCGCGTTCCGCAAGGCGTTCGCCGAACAGCGCCTGCACAGCAAGAAAGCCCTGGCGTACATCATTCATGAGCGACTTGGCGTTGCGGTCAACCCGGCCGCGATGTTCGACGTGCAGGTCAAACGGATCCACGAATACAAACGTCAATTGCTCAACCTGTTACACACCGTTGCGCTGTATCAGGCGATTCGTGCCGAGCCGGAAATCGATTGGGTGCCGCGGGTGAAGATCTTCGCCGGCAAGGCGGCGGCCAGTTATCACCAGGCCAAGCTGATCATCAAACTGACCAACGACATCGCCCGGGTGGTGAACAACGACCCGACCGTGCGCGGTTTGCTGAAAGTGGTGTTCTTGCCCAACTACAACGTCAGTCTGGCGGAGAGCATCATTCCGGCAGCGGATTTGTCGGAGCAGATTTCCACTGCAGGCTTCGAGGCTTCGGGCACCAGCAACATGAAGTTCGGCCTCAACGGCGCGCTGACCATCGGCACCCTGGACGGGGCCAACGTCGAAATGTGCGAACGCATCGGTGCCGAACACATGTTCATCTTCGGCCTCAGCGCTCAGCAAGTTGAAGCGCGCAAGCAGAACCATGAGTTCAACGCGACGCCGGATATCGCCGCGTCCCATCGGCTGAATGACGTGCTGCAAGCGATTCGCGGCGGGGTGTTCTCGCCGGATGATCCTTCCCGTTACACAGGATTGATCGATTCGCTGATCGACTACGACCGCTTCCTGGTCTGCGCCGATTTCGACGCTTACTGGGACGCGCAGATGCGCGTTGAAGCCCATTGGCACGATTCGAAGGAATGGTGGCGTTCGGCGGTGTTGAACACCTCCCGGATGGGCTGGTTCTCGTCCGACCGGACCATTCGCGAGTACGCCACGGAAATCTGGAAGGCGTTGGAGTAACTTTTAGCAATAATTGCGAGCAAGGCCCGAC
Source organism: Pseudomonas sp. BT76 TE3572 (assembly GCF_050435365.1). Lineage (NCBI taxonomy): Bacteria > Pseudomonadati > Pseudomonadota > Gammaproteobacteria > Pseudomonadales > Pseudomonadaceae > Pseudomonas > Pseudomonas sp. BT76 TE3572. The sequence continues at coordinate 4,116,516 of NZ_JBNDKE010000001.1, read as the reverse complement.
GGTTGTTGGGCCTGGCCGATATACTGAGCGTCAGTTTGCCGGATTGGCCACTGCGCTTAGGGATATCGACCATGCAATGGATGTTCATGCTGATTGGGCTGGTGCTGGGCTGGGTACTCGACGAGTCGTTCAGCGATGCGCTGTTGGGCGCGCTGCTCGGGCTGGGTATTGGCCAGGCCATTCGCATCGGTCGCTTGGGTTCACAGGCCGCCGAGCAACGTAAGCTACTGGATCAGGCTCAGATCGCGCTGAATGTGGTGCAGCAACGGCTGTCATTGCTGGAGGTGTCAGGCGTCAAGACGCCGGAAACCAGTGAGCCAGTTGCTAGCGAAGCCGCTGCACCTCCTGAATTCATTCTCGACGAAATCCCTGCCGAGGCCCCAGAGCTGATCTGGGAACTCCCTCCCGAACTGGAACCGATCACCGCGGCCGCTGCCGAAGCGAGCCGACCCGTGCCCGTCGATGCCTGGAAACCCGAACCGGTCGCCCGCGAGCCGCAACAACCTGCCATCCCACGTGGCCCGAACTTCATCGACCGTGCCATCAGTGGCGCCCGCAACTGGCTGTTCGGCGGCAACACGGTGCTGCGGGTCGGTGTGGTGCTGTTGTTTCTCGGCCTGGCGTTCCTGCTGCGTTACGCCACCGAAGGCATGGTGGTGCCAATCGAGTTGCGTTACGCCGGTGTGGCGGCAGCGGCATTGGGTCTTCTGGGCCTGGGTTGGTGGCTTAGAACGCGCAACAGCCATTACGCGTTGATGCTGCAGGGCACCGGGATCGCGGTGTTGTACCTGACCGTGTTTGCCGCGATGCGCTTGCATCCGCTGCTCGATCCTACGGCGGCGTTAGGCCTGCTGGTCGCGGTGACGGTGTTCTCGGCGATCCTCGCCATCACTCAGGATGCCTTGGGCCTGGCTGCCGCTGCAGCGTTGGGCGGTTTTGCCGCGCCGATCCTGACCTCCACCGGCGCCGGCAACCATGTCGCGCTGTTCAGCTACTTCGCCTTGCTCAACGCCGGCATCCTCGCCATCGCCTGGTTCAAGGCCTGGCGGCTGCTCAACCTGATCGGCTTCGTCGGCACCTTCGGCATCGGTTTCGCCTGGGGCCTGCGTTCCTATACCCCGGAACTGCTGTGGAGCACCGAGCCGTTCCTGATTGTGTTTTTCCTGATGTACCTGGCCATCGGTCTGCTGTTCGCCCGGCGCAAGTTGCTGGAAATGAGCGATGCGCCCGAGGACGACAGCCGTGAAGCGCTGCTGCATTGGTCGGCGCGCAAGGGCGATTACGTCGACGGCACGATGCTGTTCGGTCCTCCGTTGGTGGGCTTCGGCTTGCAGTTCGCGTTGGTCCAGCACTTGGAATTCGCCGCAGCCTTCAGCGCGTTGGCGTTGGGCATGATTTACATGGGGCTGGCGCGGCTGTTGATGGGCGGACGAGCGTTGCTGCTGGCGGAAACCTGTCTGGCGCTGGGGGTGATCTTCGCCAGCCTGGCAATTCCATTGGGGCTCGATGCGCGCTGGACTGCTGCTGCCTGGGCCGTCGAAGGCGCCGGCATCTTCTGGCTCGGCCTGCGTCAGCAACGACCGTTGGCCCGAGCCTTTGCCTTGCTGCTGCAATTGGGCTCGGCGCTGGCGTTTATCAGCGAACTGCGGATCGGCGAAAGCAGCCTGCTCGACGGTACGCCGCTCGGTGCGTTGATGCTCGGCGTGGCGTTGTTGTTCAGCTTCTACCAGTTGCGCAAAGCCTTGCCCGAGCAGACGTCGGAATGGGAGCGCAAAGGGCTGCCGGTATTGGCTTGCCTGGGTCTGACCTTCCTCTATCTGCTGGCGCCGTTGTTCTTCTTCACTCATGGCACAGCGATCAGTTGGGCGCTGGCGGGGTTGGCGACGTTGTTCGTTGGCTTGCGTCTGCAATCGCGCACGTTCCTGTTCACCGCATTCGCCGTGCAGTTGCTCGGCGGTGCGTTGTTCCTGCTGCGGCTACAGGGTTCGAGCGGTGAGTCTGGCGCGGTGTTCAGTGCGGGTTGGAGCGGTCTGCTGAGCGCGTCGTTGATCGGCCTGGCGCTGATTGCTGGCATGTTGCTGGCGGCGCGCGATGAGATGGTCCGAAGCGACGTGCGATTGCTGCGCGGCTTGTCGGTGGTGTTGCTCGCCGGTCTGGTGTTGATCAATCTGGCGGTGCTGTTCGTCCTGCCTTGGCAAACGGCGAGTGCCGTATGGGCGGCCAGCGGTCTGTTCATTATCTGGCTGAGCCTGTACCTGAAGCAGCGCGTGAGTTTTGTCTTCGGTCTGCTGTTGCAGGTGATTGGCGGCGCGGCGTTCCTGATGGCCGGGCCTGATTTGCTCGGACCGCTTGCGAGCGAAGGGTTGAAGCCTCTGGCTCATAGCGGTTTCTGGACGCCGCTGGTGTTGGGTTTGGCCGCGATGGTTGGCGCCTGGCGCTTGCAGCTCGGCAACCATGCCTCGGCCTTCGATGTGCTGAGCTTGCAGCGTTTGTCCGAAGTGCTGCTGGTGTGGGGCGCGGGTTGGTGGGCGCTGGCGTGGGTGAGTGAAGTACTGCGCTTCGCACCGTTGAATCTGCAAGCGACGTTGTTGCTGGCGGTCGCGGCGCTGAGCGTGGCGCTGTGGACGGTATTGGCGCTGCGTTTGAAGTGGTCGTCGCTGGGCTTGCTCTGCACCTTGCTGATGCCTGCGGCCGGTTTGGTGTTGCTGGCTGCGTGGCACTCGCGTTATCACCCGGCGGCCAACGTCGGTTGGCTGGCATGGGCGGCCGTGTTCATTGTGCACTTCATCTCCCTGCGGCGTTTGGCGCCGATGTTGCCGGCGCGCGCCCTCAGTACCGCGCACGTGCTCGGCTGCTGGCTATTGATCGGTGTGTTGGCCCTGGAGCTGCGTTACGGCCTGTTGCTGTTGTCCGAGCAGTACAACGCCTGGCGCTGGTTGGGTTGGGCGATTCTGCCGAGCCTGTATCTGGTGCTGATGGCGGCACCCCGGGCCTGGCCATGGCCGGTGTCGGCGTATTCGCGCGAATACCGCGTGTACGCGGCGGCACCGCTGGCGTTGCTGATGCTCGGCTGGTTCTGGCTGGCGAACGTGGTCAGCGACGGCACCGCCGAGCCGTTGCCTTACGTACCGCTGATCAACCCGCTGGAGTTGGGTCTGCTGTTTGCGCTGTTCGGCGTCTACGTGTGGTCCCGCAGCGCGGTGGTGCAGCTGGCGATTCGCAAGGACTACTGTGATCACGCCACGCAACTGATCGCTGGCGCCTCGCTGTTTGTGTTCTTTACTGCGCTGGTGATGCGCACTGCCCACCATTGGGGCGGTGTGCCGTTCGAGCTGGATGCCTTGCTTGAATCCATGCTGGTGCAGGCCGGTCTGTCTATCGTCTGGACCTTGATGGCCCTGAGTCTGATGATCGGCGGTCATCTGCGTCATCGTCGCGAAGTCTGGCTGATCGGTGCGGCGCTGATCGGTGTGGTGGTGGCCAAACTGTTCTTTGTCGAATTGAGTAACCGCGGCGGACTCGCCCGGATCGTGTCGTTTATCGGCGTTGGCGTGTTGCTGTTGGTGGTGGGCTATTTCGCCCCGTTGCCGCCCAAACGTGCCGAGGCTGTGCCGGAGGCTGAAAAACCGGCCCCGCAAACCGAAGGAGTGTCCTCTTGAGTCAGAAGCTGAACCGTGTCTGGTTGGGCGCAGTTGCGCTGGGTGTGGTGCTGTCGGCCAGTGCTCAGGAAAAATTGGCGGACTTCGCCACGCAGGTGCCGTTGTCGGTCAGCGGCGAAGGTCCGTGGTATCGCCTCGAATTGCCGTTGAGCGTGCAATTGAATGCGCGGCAAACCGATCTCAGCGATGTGCGCGTGTTCAATGCCGCCGGTGAGGCTCAGGCGTATGCCTTGGCGCGCGCGCCGGCGCAGACCAGCGAAAACCGCACCCTGACTGACGTGAAATGGTTCCCGCTGTACAACTCCGCGGACTCCACCGAGCACGCACCGAGCGTGCGGGTGCAATCGAGCGCCAATGGCACGCTGGTCGAAGTGCAGCCGTCCAGTCAGTTGGAGGCGGGCGAAGAAGTGCTGCGCGGTTGGTTGCTCGACGCCAGCAGCATCAAAGCACCGTTGCAGCAATTGATCCTCGACTGGACCAGCGAGCGCGACGGTTTCCAGCGTTTCACCATCGAAGCCAGCGACGACCTGCAGCATTGGCAGTCATGGGGCGAAGGGCAGGTGGCACGCCTGACGTTTGCCGACGAGCAGGTCGAGCAACATGAAGTCGCTCTGCCGGGTCAGTCGGCCCGTTATCTGCGATTGCTGTGGAACACGCCGCAATCGGCCCCGACGTTGACCACGGCGCAACTGCAAAGCGCCAAGCCCCGCAGCCTGTCGCTACCGCTTGTCTGGTCGCAACCGCTGGCTGGCAGCAGCGTGAAGGCCGGTGAATACACCTGGCAATTACCCATGGGGCTGAATGTCGAGCGCTTGCAGGTCGAGTTGAGTCAGCCCAACAGTTTGGCGCCCGTGACCTTGTCCGGTCGTCGGGAAAGTAGCCTGCCGTGGCAGTCGCTGAGCAGCGGTTTGCTCTACCGCCTGACCCAAAGTGGCCAGGACGTGGTGCAGAACGAATTGCAGCTGTCAGGGCAAACCGTGCAGCAGTTGAAGCTGACGGTGGACGAGCGTGGCGGCGGTCTGGGGGCTGAGGCGCCGACTGTGCGATTCGCCGTGCGCTCCATTCAATTGGTGTTTCTGGCGCGCGGAGCAGGGCCTTATACGCTAGCGCTGGGAAGTGCCACGGTGAAGGCGGCGAGCCTGCCGCTGTCGACGTTGATTCCGGATTACAGCGCGGCAAAGTTGGCGACATTGGGCAAGGCTACGGTCGAAGGCGCGGCGGTGACCACACCAGCGTCGACCGTGACAACGGCTGCGCCGACGGACATCAACTGGAAGAAATTCGGGTTGTGGGCGGTGTTGCTGCTCAGTGTTTTGTTTCTGGCCGCGATGGCGTTCAGTCTGTTGCGCAAGCCGCCGGTCAAGCCGTGAAACTGGCAGCAACGCCCGGTGCATATCCGGGCGGTTTCGAACTACGCTCAACCGGGCGCATGAACTCTATTGGGTGTAACACGTCTGATAGGAGGAAATGCGCCCTGACTCGCGTTAAACTGCGCGGGTTTTTAGCCCCCCCATTCCACCGGAGCCTTCCATGTCCCGCGTTACCCTGAGTCGCTATTTGATTGAGCAGACCCGTAGCAACAACACCCCTGCCGATCTGCGTTTCCTGATCGAAGTGGTGGCGCGCGCCTGCAAGGAAATCAGCCACGCCGTGTCCAAAGGCGCCCTCGGTGGTGTTCTGGGCAGCATGGGCACCGAAAACGTCCAAGGCGAAGTGCAGAAGAAACTCGACGTGATCTCCAACGAGATCCTGCTCGAAGCCAACGAATGGGGCGGTCACCTGGCCGGCATGGCGTCCGAAGAAATGGACAATGCCTACCAGATCCCGGGCAAATACCCGAAAGGCGCGTACTTGCTGGTATTCGACCCATTGGACGGCTCGTCGAACATCGATATCAACGCACCGGTCGGTACTATTTTCTCGGTGCTGCGTTGCCCGAGCGAATACCTGAGCCAGAACGAAGCCTTGAACGAAAAGGCTTTCCTGCAGCCAGGTACCGAGCAGGTAGCTGCCGGTTACGCCATCTACGGCCCACAGACCATGCTGGTGCTGACCTTGGGCGACGGCGTAAAAGGCTTCACCCTGGACCGCGAAATGGGCAGCTTTGTGCTGACCCATGAAGACATCACGATCCCGGAGTCCACTCAGGAATTCGCGATCAACGCGTCCAACCAGCGTCACTGGGAAGCCCCGGTACAACGCTACGTCGGCGAATTGCTGGCGGGCGATGAAGGCCCGCTGAAAAAGAACTACAACATGCGCTGGGTCGCCGCAATGGTTGCCGATGTACACCGCATCCTGACCCGTGGTGGCTTGTTCATGTACCCACGTGACAGCCGCGAGCCATCGAAACCAGGCAAGCTGCGCTTGATGTACGAAGCCAACCCGATGTCGTTCCTGGTTGAGCAGGCAGGTGGCGCGTCCACCGATGGTCACCAGCGCATCCTCGACATCAAGCCTGATGGCTTGCACCAGCGCGTAGCGGTGTTCCTCGGCTCGAAAGAAGAAGTCGCACGCGTCACGGCTTACCACAAGGAATAAACCATGACCGCGCCCTGGCAGCCGTTGCTCGAATGGTGGTTCGGAACGCTCGAATCCCCCAACGAAGTATCGGCTGACAAGGGCAAGTTATGGTTCGGCAAGCGCGACAGCCAGGACCTCGAAGCGCGCACGCGTTTCGGGGACTGGGTCGAGCAGGCACTGGCCGGCGGATTGACCGAGTGGGCGCAACGCCCCGAAGGTTGGCTGGCTCTGGTGCTGCTGCTCGATCAACTCCCGCGAATGATCTATCGCGACACTCCCAAATCCTTTTCAGGCGATCTCAGGGCTCAGGCACTGGTGGCGCAAGGCATTGCTGCGGATTTCGATCGGCAGTTGCGGCCGATCCAGCGGGTATTTATCTACCTGGTGTTTGAGCACTGCGAGAATCTGGCGGTGCAGAACGAAGCGGTTTCGCGGTTTATCGATCTGGTGGCGCAGCAGCCTGAGGCGGATCGGGCGGTGTTTGCCGATAACCTGGATTATGCCGAGCGGCATCAGAAAGTGATTGCCCGGTTTGGACGGTTTCCGCATCGCAATGCGGTGTTGGGAAGGGAGTCTACGGCTGAGGAATTGGCGTTTCTTTCGGGACCCGGGTCTCGGTTCTAAATCCACCCCTCACCCTAACCCTCTCCCCAGGGGGTAGAGGGGACTGACCGAGTTGTTCTTTCGAGTGACATCGACCTGAAATATCGAGTCGAACTCAGGTTTCGAAAACCATGAAGATCTGCTCCCTTTCCCCCTCTCCCCAGTGGGGAGAGGGCTGGGGTGAGGGGTGGATCTTGAAGTTTAAATGCGGAAGCTGCCCACCAACTGCTTCAACCGCGCCGCCTGCTGCTCAAGGTCTGAACACGCACGCAACGTCGACTGCAAGTTCTCCACGCCTTCCTGGTTCAGCGTGTTGATTTCGGTAATGTCGACGTTGATCGACTCCACCACCGCCGTCTGCTCTTCCGTCGCAGTGGCCACCGACTGGTTCATCCCGTCGATCTCACCGATACGCTGAGTCACGCTGCCCAGACGTTCGCCCGCCTGGTTGGCGATGCCGACGCTGCTTTCGCTCTGGCGCTGGCTGTCGGTCATGGTGATCACGGCTTCCCGGGCGCCGACTTGCAGTTCCTCGATCATCTTCTGCACTTGCTGCGCCGAATCCTGAGTACGGTGCGCGAGGTTACGCACTTCGTCCGCTACCACGGCAAAACCACGACCGGCTTCACCGGCACGGGCCGCTTCGATGGCGGCGTTGAGTGCCAGCAGGTTGGTCTGCTGGGAGATGCTGGTGATCACTTCCAGAATCTGCCCGATGTTCACGGTGTTGCTGTTGAGCGTTTCGATGTTGCCGCACGAATCGCTGATCTTCGCCGAGAGCTGCTGCATCGCCGCGATGGTTTTATCCACGACTTGCTGACCGTCCTCGGCCAATGCGCGAGCATCACTCGAATGCTGAGAGGCGAGGGCGGCGTTCTGGGCAATTTCCTGGGCGGCAGCACCCAGCTCGTTGATAGCGGCGGCGACGCTGCTGGTGCGCGAAGCTTGCTGGTCGGAGTTGAACATCGACGAGTTCGACGCGGCAACCACACGCAAGGCGACTTCGTTGACCTGGCCGGTGGCTGAGGACACTTCGCGAATCGAGGTGTGAATACGCTCCACGAAGCGGTTGAACGAGGTGCCCAGTGCACCGAATTCGTCCTGGCCGTGGATGGTCAGGCGTTTGGTCAGGTCACCTTCGCCTTCGGCGATGTCGTGCATGGCGCGGCCCATGGTCAACAGTGGCTGCATCAAGAAACTGATCAGCATGCCCAACAGCGCGATGATGATCACCACGGCAATGACCATGGCGATGATCGCCGAGGTGCGGAATTCGCTGAGCATCGAGAACGCGGTGTCCTGATCCAGCACCAGCGCCACGTACCAGTCTGCCGAAGGCACACCGTTGACGTGGGTAAAGGAGATGAATTGGGTCTTGCCGTCGATCTCGACTTCTTTCATGCCCGGGCTGATTTTCGGCGCGCCATTCGGGTAAGCATCGGTCAGGCTCTTGAGCACCAGTTTGCTGTCCGGGTGAATCAGGATCTTGCCGTCGGCACTGACGATGAACGCGTGGCCATGGCCGCCGAAGTTCAGCGAGTTGATGATCGCGCTGACGCTGGACAGGTCGATGTCTGCGCCAGCGACGCCGATCATTTGATTCTGATGTTTCACCGGCGTGGCGACGGTGATCACCAGTTTGCCCGACGACGCGGCGATGTAGGGTTCGGTGACGATGGTCTGTTGCGCACCATTGGCCGCCTTGTACCAGCCGCGGGCGCGAGGGTCGTAATCCGCCGCTCGATTGCCGGCCGGGACCGAGAACATCACGCCGTCGGTGCCACCGAAGTAGCTCAACTGAAAATTACTGGTGTAGGCCGGCAGGTCGATGGCGCGCTTGAGGTTGGTCGGGGCGCTGCCGTCCACGGCGATCTGCTGGGACAGCGATTGCAGCAACTGAATGCGGCTTTCCAGCCAGGTCTGGATGTTGCTGGTGGTCAGGCTGCCGAGTTCCTGCATCGAGGATTCGGTACTGCTGCGCAGGGTTTGCCGCTGGCGGTAGTCGTTGAAGAGGATGAAACAAGCGAATGCAACGGCCACCACGAGGGCGGCAGCCAACAAGATCTTGTGGCTGAACTTCATGTTTCTGGTCATTAAATGAGCTACCGCGGCGGGGGCTGGTCAAAAGGGCGTCTTGCGTTGCTTTTATGTCGACCAGCCGGCGCCAAAGATTAGGCGGCTTTTGCGAAAACCGACGAAATACTCAATAGCGAAAGAAAGTTGCTGATTTTTCGAAAAAAGGCAGACGAGCGGCCTGATAAATAGCCGTCCGACCAGGGAACCAGAAAGGGGTTTTCTCTTCTAAGCTTCAGCTTGGCAGCCATGCCATTCCCCTTCGCCCCAGGAGCTACACCATGTCGCTGCGTTCTATTGCCCTGCTTTCGTTCTGCGTGTTGTTGGCCGCTTGCAGCAAGATCAATCAGGAAAACTACTCGAAGCTGTCGTCAGGCATGCCCAAGGCCGAGGTAGAAACCTTGCTGGGCAAACCCGCCGATTGCTCGGGCGCGCTCGGCATGTCCAGTTGCACATGGGGTGACAAGAACAGCTTTATCAGCGTGCAGTACGCCGGTGACAAAGTACTGATGTTTTCCGGCCAAGGCCTGAAGTAAACCGGGGCTATACGCCCGCGGGAGAAAAACAATGAAGCGGTTATTGATACTCCTTTTTGCCGGCCTGGTATTGGCCGGCTGCGCCACTTCCGGCGTAGATCCATTGGCACCGAAAACTGCCAATAGCGTCAATCTCAAGAAGTACCAAGGGACCTGGTACGAATTGGCCCGTCTGCCGATGTATTTTCAGCGCAACTGCGCGCAATCCGAAGCCCACTACACGCTCAAGCCTGACGGCAAGGTGTTGGTGCTCAATCGCTGCCTGACGACAGACTGGCAATGGGAAGAGGCCAAAGGCGTGGCCTGGCCACAGGAACCGGGTAAAACCGACAAACTATGGGTCGAGTTCGATACCTGGTTTTCGCGGCTGATTCCGGGTGCGGCGAAGGGCGAGTACTGGGTGTTGTACGTCAGCGATGACTACAAGACCGCCATTGTTGGCGATCCGAGCCGCAAGTATCTATGGCTGCTGTCACGGACCCCGACGGTCAATGGTGTAGTGCGTGAGGAACTGCTGAGCAAGGCGCGTCAGCAGGGCTACGACACGACGCGGCTGATCTGGCGCGCGACCGATACGCAGATGGCCAAGACTTCGAACTAACGGTCACCGAAGACCCAATGTGGGAGTGAGCCTGCTCGCGATAGCGGAATTTCAGTCAACATCCTTGTTGAAGCTGATGGCCCTATCGCGAGCAGGCTCACTCCCACATTTATTTTGTGTCAGCCCAAAAGATCGCGCAGGACTTGGGTGAAGGCGCGGTTGCTTTCTTCTTCCCCGGCATGACGCCCATCGCGCACAACCCACTGGCCATTGACCAGCACATCCCGCACCTGACGATCACCGCCGGCAAACAACCAACGATTGAGAATCCCGTCGCCACTGGCCGTCGCCAGGTACGGATCGTTGCCATCCAGCACCAGCCAATCCGCACGCTTGCCCACTTCCAGCGCACCAATTGGCTGACCCAGCGCCTGGGCCCCGCCATCCAGCGCCGCGTCGTACAGCGTGCGGCCAACCATCGGCTGATCCGCGCCATACAAACGATTACGCCGTTGGTCGCGCAGACGCTGGCCGTATTCCAGCCAGCGCAATTCTTCCACCACGCTCAATGATACATGGCTGTCGGAACCGATGCCCATGCGCCCGCCCTGAGCGAGGAAATCCACCGCCGGGAAAATCCCGTCGCCGAGGTTGGCTTCGGTGGTCAGGCACAAGCCAGCGATGGCGCGACTCTTGGCCATCAGCGTGACTTCTTCCGGGTTGGCGTGGGTCGCGTGAACCAGGCACCAGCGCTGATCGACTTCGGTATTTTCGTACAGCCATTGCAGCGGACGGCGACCGCTCCAGCTCAGGCAGTCATCGACTTCCTTCTGCTGCTCGGCGATGTGAATGTGCACCGGGCACTGCTGGTCGCTGGCGGCCAGCACTTCGCTGATCTGCTGCGGTGTTACCGCGCGCAACGAATGGAAACACAAACCCAACGACTGCGCCGGTTGCTGCGCCAGGATCGGCTGCAAGCGCGACTGAAGCTTGAGATAGTTTTCGGTGCTGTTGATAAAGCGACGCTGGCCGTCGTTCGGAGCCTGGCCGCCGAAACCGGAATGGCTGTAGAGCACCGGCAGCAGGGTCAGGCCGATCCCGGCGGAACTGGCGGCCTGGCTGATGCGCAGCGCCAGTTCGGCCGGGTCCGCGTAAGGCTGGCCGTTGGTGTCGTGGTGTACGTAGTGAAATTCCGCGACCGAGGTGTAACCGGCCTTGAGCATTTCGATGTACAGCTGACGGGCGATGACACCGAGTTGATCCGGACTGATTTTTCCGACGAGGCGATACATCAAATCGCGCCAGGTCCAGAAACTGTCATTCGGATTACCCGCCACTTCCGCCAGCCCGGCCATGGCGCGCTGGAAGGCGTGGGAGTGTAAATTCGGCATACCCGGCAGCAGCGGACCGCTTAGCCGTTCGGCGCCATCTGCGTTGGAATCGGCCTGGATATGGGTCAACACGCCATCGGCGCTGACCTCAAGACGTACATTGTTGGCCCATCCACTAGGCAGCAGCGCGCGTTCGGCAAAGAAGGCGGACATGGTTCAGCACCCCATCGTGTGTTATTTGTATATACATATACAGACGTTTGCCTGCTCGGTAAACTCCGGCAAGCTAGCAACTTCTAACCGATGAACAAGGATTAACCGTGCCGACTCCGCCTACAGTCTCCCCGTTGGCCGCGAATATGGGCGACAGTCCGGCGCCCTTGTACGCCCGCGTCAAACAGATGATCACCCAGCAAATCGACAGTGGAAACTGGCCGCCGCACTACCGCGTTCCGTCGGAAAGCGAGCTGGTCAATCAGCTGGGTTTCAGCCGCATGACCATCAACCGCGCCTTGCGCGAGATGACCGCCGACGGTCTGCTGGTGCGCATGCAGGGTGTCGGTACGTTCGTCGCTGAGCCGAAAAGTCAGTCCGCGCTGTTTGAAGTGCACAACATCGCCGACGAAATCGCCTCCCGTGGCCATCGCCACACCTGCAAGGTCATCACCCTCGAAGAAGAGGCCGCCGGTTCCGAACGGGCCCTGGCCCTGGACATGCGTGAAGGCCAGAAAGTTTTTCACTCGCTGATCGTGCATTTCGAAAACGACATCCCGGTGCAAATCGAAGACCGTTTCGTCAACGCATTGGTGGCGCCGGACTACCTCAAGCAGGACTTCACCCTGCAAACGCCATACGCCTATCTGAACCAGGTCGCGCCGCTCACCGAAGGCGAGCACGTGGTCGAGGCGATTCTGGCCGAGGCCAGCGAGTGCAAGTTGCTGCAGATTGAAAAGGGCGAGCCGTGCCTGCTGATTCGTCGCCGCACCTGGTCCGGTCGTCAGCCAGTGACCGCCGCCCGTTTGATCCACCCCGGTTCCCGTCATCGTCTGGAAGGTCGGTTCCATAAATGAGTCAGTTCAAGGTTCTACGTGCAATAGATTACCCACGCATGCCATGGAAAAACGGCGGCGGCAGTACTGAAGAAATCACCCGTGATGGTGGTGCCGGTCTTGAGGGTTTCGGCTGGCGTCTGTCGATTGCCGACATCGGCGAGTCGGGCGGCTTCTCGACATTCGCCGGCTATGAGCGAGTGATCACTGTACTGCAAGGCGACGGCATGACCTTGCGGGTTGATGGCCAGGACACAAAGTCACTGTTACCGCTGGACCCGTTTGCCTTCAGCGGCGAGAGCCAGGTTTCCTGCACCTTGCTCGGTGGGCCGATCCGCGACTTCAACCTGATTTATGCCCCGCAGCGTTATAGCGCGCGATTGCAGTGGCTGGACGGCGAGCAGCGGTTTTTCAGCTCGGCAGGCACCGTGTTGGTATTTAGTGTCACCGACGAGCTTGAAGTGAAGGTCGGTAACAGTGCCTCACAACTCGGTCGCCATGATTGCCTGCAACTCGACGGTAACGCCGGTTTGCTGGAAGTCTCCAGCAATGGCCCGTGCTGTGTCATCGAACTGATCGCACGCTGATTCAACATTCTTAAAAGATCGCAGCCTCGTTTCACTCGACAGCTCCTACAGGATGAACGCCATTCTCCTGTAGGAGCTGTCGAGTGAAACGAGGCTGCGATCTTTTGCTTTCTAGCGTTCCCCAACGCGCACCAACTTGTTACCGAACGCCCCAGCGTGGCGCAAAACCACGTTCAGGTAACAGCGGTCACACCCCTCGCAAAATCCCCCCGAAAAATTTCATCTTTGCCAGAACCCTTGATCCAGGCGCCTTCCAGCCCTTTCAAAACTTTTCTTGAACACTCATCCAGCAAGTTGGCCGCTTGATTGCATATGCTTGTATGTACAAGTAAAGACGTATGCGTATGAGTCGATCGAGACTCCCCGCAGCGTCCACTGATTCGCTTGTGTCGCTTTGACGCGCACAGGCTGGCTTGCCCCCCGCCAGGGTTGGTTTGAATTGATCGCTGAGGAGTCTTTTTCGTGACTGACAATACCCAGAAACCTACCAAGTACCGCAACGTAGAAATCCGTGCCGCTCGTGGTAACAAGCTGACCGCCAAAAGCTGGCTGACCGAAGCGCCGCTGCGCATGTTGATGAACAACCTCGACCCGGAAGTCGCCGAGAACCCTAAAGAACTGGTGGTTTACGGTGGTATCGGCCGTGCGGCACGTAACTGGGAATGCTACGACAAGATCGTCGAAAGCCTGACCAACCTGAATGACGACGAGACCCTGCTGGTGCAATCCGGCAAGCCGGTCGGCGTGTTCAAGACCCACAGCAATGCCCCGCGCGTACTGATCGCCAACTCCAACCTGGTGCCACACTGGGCGAGCTGGGAACACTTCAACGAACTGGACGCCAAAGGCTTGGCCATGTACGGCCAGATGACTGCCGGCAGCTGGATCTACATCGGCAGCCAGGGCATCGTTCAAGGCACTTACGAAACCTTCGTCGAAGCCGGTCGCCAACATTACAACGATGACCTGAAAGGTCGTTGGGTCCTGACCGCAGGCCTCGGCGGCATGGGCGGCGCTCAGCCTCTGGCCGCGACCCTGGCCGGCGCTTGCTCGCTGAACATCGAATGCCAACAAGTCAGCATCGATTTCCGTTTGAACAGCCGTTACGTCGATGAGCAAGCCACTGACCTCGACGACGCACTGGCCCGTATCGCCAAATACACCAAGGAAGGCAAAGCGATTTCCATCGCCCTGCTCGGCAACGCCGCCGAAATCCTTCCAGAACTGGTCAAGCGCGGCGTGCGCCCGGACATGGTCACCGACCAGACCAGCGCCCACGACCCGCTCAACGGTTACCTGCCAGCCGGCTGGACCTGGGAAGAGTACCGCGCTCGCGCCAAGACCGAGCCTGCTGCCGTGGTCAAAGCCGCCAAGCAATCGATGGCCGTGCACGTTAAAGCGATGCTCGAATTCCAGAAGATGGGCATTCCGACCTTCGACTACGGCAACAACATCCGTCAGATGGCCCAAGAAGAAGGCGTCGAGAACGCATTCGACTTCCCAGGTTTCGTACCGGCTTACATCCGTCCGCTGTTCTGCCGCGGTATCGGTCCGTTCCGTTGGGCTGCACTGTCGGGCAACGCCGAAGACATCTACAAAACCGACGCCAAGGTCAAAGAACTGATCCCTGACGACGCCCACCTGCACAACTGGCTGGACATGGCGCGCGAGCGCATCAGCTTCCAGGGTCTGCCGGCACGTATCTGCTGGGTTGGCCTGGGCCTGCGTGCCAAGCTCGGTCTGGCGTTCAACGAAATGGTTCGCAGCGGTGAATTGTCCGCGCCAATCGTGATCGGTCGCGACCACCTGGACTCCGGTTCGGTAGCCAGCCCGAACCGCGAAACCGAATCCATGCAAGACGGTTCCGATGCCGTGTCCGACTGGCCACTGCTCAACGCTCTGCTCAACACCGCGAGCGGCGCGACCTGGGTTTCCCTGCACCACGGCGGCGGCGTCGGCATGGGCTTCTCCCAGCACTCGGGCATGGTGATTGTCTGCGACGGTACTGACGAAGCGGCCGAGCGTATCGCTCGCGTCCTGCACAACGACCCGGCTACCGGTGTTATGCGTCACGCCGATGCGGGTTACCAGATCGCGATCGACTGCGCCAAGGAACAGGGGCTGAACCTGCCGATGATTACCGGCAAATAAAATGCAAAACCTGTAGGAGCGAGCCTGCTCGCGATGAGGGCGGCACATTCAGCACTTTTGCTGACTGACACACCGCTATCGCGAGCAGGCTCACTCCTACAAGAGCCAACAACAAGAACAATACCCATAACAATCCATAGAGGTTGAATCATGGCTGTTAACAGTGATCGTGCAGGCAGTAAACCGTTGATCGAGAAACGTTCGATCGACTACATCCCGGAAGCGGAGAGACACGGTCGTCTGTTGAGCCAGTTCACCCTGTGGATGGGTGCCAACCTGCAAATCACCGCGATTGTCACCGGGGCCCTGGCCGTGGTGTTGGGCGGTGACGTGTTTTGGTCGTTGATCGGTCTGCTGATCGGTCAACTGCTCGGCGGTGGCGTCATGGCGCTGCATGCGGCGCAAGGGCCCAAGCTCGGCCTGCCGCAGATGATCTCCAGCCGGGTACAGTTCGGCGTGTATGGCGCGGCCATCCCGATCGTGCTGGTTTGTCTGATGTACCTCGGTTTCACCGCAACGGGAACCGTGCTGTCCGGCCAGGCGCTGGGCCAGTTGTTCGGGGTCAGCGACACCGTCGGTATCCTCCTTTTCGCCAGTGTCATCGTGCTGGTCACGGTGCTCGGTTATAGGGTGATCCATTGGATAGGCCGTGTTGCCAGCGTCATTGGCGTGATTGCCTTTGTTTATCTGTTCAGCCGTCTGATCAGTCAGGTTGACGTGGGTGCACTTCTGCAAATCCGTCACTTCAGCTGGAGCAGCTTCCTGCTTGCGGTGTCGCTCGCGGCGTCCTGGCAGATCGCTTTCGGCCCTTATGTGGCGGACTATTCTCGCTACCTGCCGAGCAAGATTTCCTCGGTGAAAACCTTTTTTGCCGCAGGCGCAGGTTCGGTCATTGGCGCCCAGGTGGCGATGGTCCTTGGCGTGTTTGCTGCCGCTTCGGCCAACGGGCAATTCGCCGGTCATGAAGTGGCCTACATCGTGGGTCTGGGTGGAACCGGTGCAACCGCTGCGCTGCTGTACTTCAGCATCGCGTTCGGCAAGGTCACCATCTCCACGCTCAACTCCTACGGCAGCTTCATGTGCATTGCGACCATCATCAGCGGCTTCCGTGGCGAACTGAAGGTCTCGCGCTTGCAGCGTCTGGTCTTCGTACTGGTCATCGTCGGTGCGGCGACCCTGATGGCGTTGCTCGGTCAGCACTCGTTCCTCGGTGCGTTCAAGTCCTTCATCCTGTTCTTGCTGGCGTTCTTTACGCCATGGAGCGCGATCAACCTGGTGGACTACTACTGCATCACCCGCGAGCGCTATGACGTACCGGCGCTGGCCGATCCGAATGGTCGCTACGGCCGTTGGAACGCCCTCGGTATCAGCGTCTATGTGTTCGGTGTGCTGGTGCAGTTGCCGTTCATCTCCACCAAGTTCTATACCGGTCCGCTGGTAGCGGCCCTGGGTGATGTGGATATTTCCTGGATCATCGGTCTGGTGATTCCCGCAGCCCTGTACTACGTGAGCGCAAAAAAATGGCACGGCTCCGTACCTGATCACCTGATTCTGCCAGTCGAGCAGGACAGCGATGCAGCACCTATAACAAGCGGGGCCGGTCGCGCTGCGGCGCAGGCCTGATTGGACGTGGACAGGGCTGGATGCCTCTTGACTGCCGTAAGCCAACTTATGATTAGGAGCGTCACTACAATGAAATCGAACAAGACCCTGCTGACCACATTGCTTTCCATGGGCCTGCTGGCCAGCGCCGGCGCCACTCAGGCGGCGGGTTGGTGCGAGTCGGGCAAACCGGTGAAATTTGCCGGCCTGAACTGGGAAAGCGCCATGCTGCTGACCGACGTGCTGCAAGTCGTGTTGGAGAAAGGCTACGACTGCAAGACCGACAGCCTGCCGGGCAACTCCATCACCATGGAAAACGCCCTGAGCAGCAACGATATTCAAATCTTCGCCGAAGAGTGGGTCGGTCGTAGCGAAGTCTGGAACAAGGCCGAGAAGGCCGGCAAGGTTGTCGGTGTCGGCGCTCCGGTCGTGGGCGCTGTCGAAGGCTGGTACGTGCCACGTTACGTGATCGAAGGCGACGCCAAGCGCAAGCTGGAAGCCAAGGCGCCGGACCTGAAAAACATTGCTGACCTGGGCAAGTATTCCGCCGTGTTCAAGGACGCCGAAGAACCCTCCAAGGGCCGTTTCTACAACTGCCCGGCTGGCTGGACCTGTGAACTCGACAACAGCGAAATGCTGAAAAGCTACGGTCTGGAAAGCACCTACACCAACTTCCGTCCGGGCACCGGCCCGGCGCTGGATGCCGCGGTGCTGTCGAGCTACAAGCGTGGCGAGCCGATCCTGTTCTACTACTGGTCGCCAACCCCGTTGATGGGCCAGGTCGACCTGGTGAAACTCGATGAGAAACCAGGCGTGAACAAGCAAGTGACCATCAAGGTCGGCCTGTCCAAGACCTTCCACGAGCAAGCCCCGGAACTGGTGGCTGTGCTGGAAAAGGTCAACCTGCCAATCGACCTGCTCAACCAGAACCTCGGGCGCATGGCCAAAGAGCGGATCGAGTCACCAAAACTGGCCAAGATCTTCTTGAAGGAACATCCTGAAGTCTGGCACGCATGGGTGAGCGACGACGCAGCCAAGAAAATCGACGCGGCCTTGTAGGTTGAGCCTCTCCGGCTGCCCTGAGCGGCAGTCGGACGCTTGATCGCAACCCCTTGATTGAGAGTCTCTTATGTTTCCCGAAAGCTTTACCTTTTCCATCGCCGACTGGGTCAACAGTTGGGTCGATTCACTGGTCACCAACTACGGCGATGTGTTCCGCAGCATCTCCGACACCCTGTTGTGGGCCATCGTCAATCTTGAAGGGCTGCTGCGTGCGGCGCCCTGGTGGCTGATGCTGGCGATCGTGGCGGGCGTTGCCTGGCACGCGACCCGCAAAGTCGTGACCACCGCCGTGATCGTTGGCTTGTTGTTCCTGGTGGGTGCAGTCGGCCTCTGGGACAAGCTGATGCAGACCCTGGCGCTGATGATGGTGGCGACCATCATTTCGGTGATGATCGGCATTCCTCTGGGCATTCTTTCGGCACGCAGCAATCGCCTGCGTTCGATCCTGATGCCGCTGCTGGACATCATGCAGACCATGCCGAGTTTCGTGTACCTGATCCCGGTGCTGATGTTGTTCGGCCTGGGCAAGGTCCCGGCGATTTTCGCCACCGTGATCTACGCCGCACCACCGCTGATCCGCCTGACTGACCTGGGTATTCGCCAGGTCGACGGCGAAGTGATGGAAGCGATCAACGCCTTCGGTGCCAACCGTTGGCAGCAACTGTTTGGCGTGCAACTTCCGCTGGCCCTGCCGAGCATCATGGCCGGGATTAACCAGACCACCATGATGGCCCTGTCGATGGTGGTAATCGCCTCGATGATCGGCGCTCGTGGTCTTGGCGAAGACGTGTTGGTGGGGATTCAGACCCTCAACGTCGGACGTGGTCTTGAGGCCGGTCTGGCGATCGTGATTCTGGCAGTGGTTATCGACCGTATTACTCAGGCGTATGGTCGGGCACGGCATGAGGTGAGCAAATGAACAACGAAGCCATCAGCAAGATCGAAGTCAAAAACGTCTTCAAGATTTTCGGCAACCGTTCCAAGGATGCGCTGGCCATGATTGGCCAGGGAAAAACCAAGGATCAGGTGCTGGCCGAAACCGGCTGTGTGGTCGGCGTGAACGACTTGTCGTTGAGCATCGGCACCGGCGAGATCTTTGTGATCATGGGCCTGTCGGGTTCCGGCAAGTCGACGCTGGTGCGCCACTTCAATCGTCTGATCGACCCGACCAGCGGCGCGATCCTGGTGGACGGCGTGGACATCCTGCAATACGACATGGAAGCCCTGCGCGAATTTCGCCGGCACAAGATCAGCATGGTGTTCCAGAGCTTTGGCCTGCTGCCGCACAAGACCGTGGTGGATAACGTCGCCTACGGCTTGAAAGTGCGTGGCGAGACCAAGCAAATGTGCTCCGAGCGTGCGCTGCACTGGATCAACACCGTGGGCCTCAAGGGCTACGAAAACAAGTACCCGCATCAGCTCTCGGGCGGCATGCGTCAGCGTGTGGGCCTGGCCCGCGCCTTGGCGGCAGACACCGACATCATCCTGATGGACGAAGCCTTCAGTGCCCTCGACCCGCTGATTCGCGCGGAAATGCAGGACCAGTTGCTGGAACTGCAAAAGACCCTGCACAAGACCATCGTCTTCATCACCCACGACCTCGACGAGGCCGTGCGCATCGGCAACCGCATTGCGATTCTCAAGGATGGCCGCCTGATTCAGGTCGGCACGCCAAGAGAGATCCTGCATTCGCCGGCGGATGAGTATGTGGACCGGTTCGTACAGCGTCGGGCTGCGGTGGTTTGACAGTGAATGATGGCGAGATTGCTTTTGTGGCGAGGGAGCTTGCTCCCGTTCGAGCGCGAAGCGGTCGCAGATTTTTTGGGACTGCTTCGCAGCCCAGCGGGAGCAAGCCCCCTCGCCACAGGTGTCATGCGTTCAAGAATTTTGTATGAGGTCAAAGATGTCCCAGGCTGAAAAAATCGTTATCGCCGACGCCCCGTTGCGTTGGCAGGATGTGGTCGCCGTAGCCCGTCATGGCGCACAGCTTGAGCTGTCGCCACAGGTCTGGGCACGGATCGAAAATGCCCAGGCGATCGTCCAGCGCATCGTCGTCAGCGGCGAGCGCGCCTATGGCGTCAACACCGGCCTCGGCGCGCTGTGCAATGTCTCGCTCAAAGACGAACAGCTCAGCCAGCTGTCGCGCAACACCCTGCTCAGTCACGCCTGTGGCGTTGGCGCGCCACTGGCCGACGAACAGACCCGTGCAATCATCTGCGCCGCTATTCGCAACTACAGCCATGGCAAATCCGGCATTCATCGCCGGGTCGTCGAAGGTCTTCTGGCGCTGCTCAATCGTGGCATCACCCCGCAAGTGCCGTCCCAAGGCTCGGTGGGTTACCTGACCCACATGGCCCACGTCAGCATCGCGCTGCTGGGTGTCGGCAATGTCAGCTATCGCGGGCAGATCGTTTCCGCACAGCAAGCCCTGGCCGAAGAAGGCCTGCAACCGGTTCAGCTGGGCGCCAAAGATGGCCTGTGCCTGGTCAACGGCACGCCGTGCATGACCGGCCTCAGTTGCCTGGCAATCGCCGACGCCACGCGTCTGCTGCAGTGGGCCGATGTTATCGGTGCCATGAGTTTCGAAGCCCAGCGCGGCCAGATCGCCGCGTTCGATGCCGAGATCATTGCCCTCAAGCCACACCCGGGCATGCAGCAAGTCGGCATCAACCTGCGGGCGCTGCTCGATGGCAGTGAAGTGATCGCCAGCAGCAAAGGCATTCGTACTCAGGATGCGTTGAGCATTCGCTCGATCCCGCAGGTTCACGGCGCCGCTCGCGATCAGCTTGAGCACGCGAAAAAGCAGATCGAAACCGAACTCAACTCCGTCACCGACAACCCGATGCTGCTGGGCACGCCGGACAACTTCCGCGTCATGTCCCAGGCCAACCCGCACGGTCAATCCGTAGCCTTGGCGGCGGATTTACTGGCCATCGCCATGGCGGAAATCGGCTCCATTGCCGAGCGTCGCCTGGACCGTTTGATCAACCCGCACGTCAGCGGTTTGCCGGCATTCCTGGTGGCCAATCCGGGGGTGAACTCCGGAATGATGATCGTCCAGTACGTCGCCGCTTCCCTGTGTGCGGAAAACCGTCAGTTGGCGCAACCGGCGGTACTCGACAACTACGTCACTTCGGGTCTGCAGGAAGACCACCTGAGCCTGGGCACCAACGCCGCGCTGAAGCTGCATCGCGCATTGGAAAACTGCACGCAGATCCTTGCCATCGAGTACCTGCTGGCGTCTCAGGCGTTTGAATTCTTGAAAGAGCAACGCTTCGGCGCCGGCACTGATGCTGCCTGGCGTCTGCTGCGCGAGCGAGTTCCGGCCTACGACCAGGACCGCTGGCTGGCACCGGACATCGCCAGTGCCGCCGCCGTTTTGAAAGACCCGATTTTGCTGCACAAAGCGTTACCGAACCTGAACTGATTTCCACCACACCAGCGTGCCAAGGCGCGGCTCCCCAGAAGGCGAGACGCGACGGACAACGGATATCTCCGGAGCGTCTGGTGAGTTAATGACAAACTCTCAAAAGGAGCACGAAATGACTGCGTTAAACCTTATTCCCGGCCAACTGAGCCTTGCCCAACTGCGTGATGTTTACCAGCAACCGGTCAAAATCACCCTCGACAACAGTGCCTCGGCCCAGATCGAAGCCAGCGTTGCCTGCGTGGAACAGATCCTCGCCGAGAACCGCACCGCTTACGGCATCAACACCGGTTTCGGCCTGCTGGCGTCGACCCGTATCGCCAGCGAAGACCTGGAAAACCTGCAGCGTTCGCTGGTGCTGTCCCACGCCGCCGGTGTCGGCGAGCCGATCAGCGACGCCCTGGTTCGCTTGGTCATGGTGCTCAAGGTCAACAGCCTGAGCCGTGGCTTCTCCGGCATTCGTCGCAAGGTCATCGACGCGCTGATCGCCCTGATCAACGCCGAGGTTTACCCGCACATCCCATTGAAAGGTTCGGTCGGTGCCTCCGGTGACCTGGCGCCTTTGGCCCATATGTCGCTGGTGCTGCTGGGCGAAGGTAAAGCTCGCTACAAAGGCGAGTGGATGGAAGCAACCGAAGCGCTGAAAGTCGCCGGTCTGACTCCATTGACCCTGGCCGCGAAAGAAGGTCTGGCGCTGCTCAACGGTACTCAGGTGTCCACCGCTTACGCGTTGCGTGGTCTGTTCGAAGGTGAAGACCTGTTCGCTGGCGCTGTGGCGCTGGGCGCACTGACCGTTGAAGCCGTGCTGGGCTCGCGCTCGCCGTTCGACGCACGTATCCATGCCGCTCGTGGCCAGAAAGGCCAGATCGACGCCGCTGCCGCTTACCGCGATCTGCTGGGCGAGCGCAGTGAAGTGTCCGACTCCCACGAAAACTGCGAAAAAGTGCAGGACCCGTACTCCCTGCGCTGCCAGCCACAAGTCATGGGCGCTTGCCTGACCCAGTTCCGTCAGGCCGCCGAAGTACTCGCCATCGAAGCCAACGCCGTTTCGGACAACCCACTGGTATTCGCCGCTGAAGGCGACGTGATCTCCGGCGGTAACTTCCACGCCGAACCGGTCGCCATGGCCGCCGACAACATGGCGCTGGCCATCGCCGAAATCGGCTCCCTGAGCGAACGTCGTATCTCGCTGATGATGGACAAGCACATGTCGCAACTGCCGCCGTTCCTGGTGGCCAATGGCGGCGTGAACTCCGGCTTCATGATTGCCCAGGTAACCGCAGCGGCACTGGCCAGCGAGAACAAGGCGTTGTCTCATCCGCACTCGGTGGACAGCCTGCCGACTTCCGCGAACCAGGAAGACCACGTTTCCATGGCCCCGGCTGCCGGCAAGCGCCTGTGGGAAATGGCCGAAAACACGCGCGGCGTCCTCGCGGTGGAATGGTTGGCGGCAGCTCAGGGCCTCGACCTGCGTGAAGGTCTGAAAACCTCGGCCAAACTGGAAAAGGTCCGGGCGATTTTGCGGGCTGACGTGCCGTTTTATGAGAAGGACCGTTTCTTTGCGCCGGACATCAATGCGGCCAGCAAGTTGTTGGCCACGCGTTGCCTGAATGAGCTGGTTACGGCGAAGTTGTTGCCTAGCCTGTAATGGCCTTTTCGCGAGCAGGCTCGCTTCCACATTGGAATGCACTGAACCTGTGGGAGCGAGCCTGCTCGCGATTCGATTCAACGTCGAATAAGAATAATTAAGGACGAGCAATGCAACAGTCAGAAAAGGGTTTGAAACGCGGGCTCTCTGCCCGACATATTCGCTTCATGGCACTGGGGTCGGCGATCGGCACCGGGCTGTTTTACGGTTCTGCTTCGGCCATCCAAATGGCCGGTCCTGCGGTCCTGCTCGCTTACCTGATCGGTGGCGCGGCGGTGTTCATGGTCATGCGCGCCCTCGGTGAGATGGCGGTGCACAACCCCGTGGCCGGCTCTTTCGGCCACTACGCCAGCACCTACCTTGGGCCGATGGCGGGCTTCATCCTCGGTTGGACCTATGCGTTTGAAATGGTCATCGTCGGCATGGCCGACGTCACCGCATTTGGTATTTACATGGGCTTCTGGTTTCCGGAAGTCGCCCGCTGGATCTGGGTGCTGGGCATCGTTTCGGTGGTCGGCGGCTTGAACCTGTGCAACGTCAAAGTCTTCGGTGAAATGGAATTCTGGCTGTCGCTGCTCAAGGTCGCGGCCATCGTCGCGATGATCCTCGGTGGCTTCGGCATCATGCTGTTCGGCATCAGCACGGCGCCCGGCGCCCAGGCGACCGACATCAGCAATCTCTGGAGCCATGGCGGCTTCATGCCTAACGGCGTGGGCGGTTTGATCGCTTCGTTCGCGGTAGTGATGTTTGCGTTTGGCGGCATTGAAATCATCGGCGTGACCGCCGGTGAAGCCAAAGACCCGCAGCGCGTACTGCCCAGGGCGATCAATGCCGTACCGTTGCGTATCCTGCTGTTCTACGTGCTGACGATGTTCGTGCTGATGTCGATTTTTCCATGGCAGCAGATCGGCAGCCAAGGCAGCCCATTCGTGCAGATTTTCGACAATCTTGGGATCAGCTCGGCGGCGACCATTCTCAATATCGTGGTGATCTCGGCGGCAGTGTCGGCGATCAACAGTGACATCTTCGGCGCTGGCCGCATGATGTACGGTCTGGCCCAGCAAGGGCATGCGCCTAAAGGCTTCGCCCGCTTGTCGCGCAACGGCGTGCCATGGATGACTGTGGTGGTCATGAGCGTAGCGCTGCTACTGGGCGTGCTGCTGAACTACCTGATTCCGGAAAACGTGTTCCTGTTGATCGCCTCTATCGCCACCTTTGCGACGGTGTGGGTCTGGTTGATGATTCTGTTCACCCAAGTGGCCATGCGTCGCTCCATGACTGCCGAGCAGGTCGCGCAACTTAAATTCCCGGTGCCGTTCTGGCCCTATGCGCCGATGGCGGCGATTGCCTTCATGCTGTTCATCTTTGGTGTGCTGGGCTATTTCCCGGACACCCAGGCGGCTCTGATTGTCGGCGTGGTCTGGATTGTATTGCTGGTGCTGGCCTACCTGACGTGGGTGAAACCGGCGGCAGGGAAGGCAGTACCGGTGGAGCGGGAACCCTCTTTTTCTCATCGATAACCTAACGGAGGCCACGGATGAAAACTCTCTGGCAACACTGCCACGTCGCAACCATGGCGCTAGGCGCCTACTCGATCATCGAGGATGCGGCCATCGTGACGTCAGGAGCGCACATTGAGTGGATCGGCCCACGCGCTGAACTGCCGTCGGGCGAGTACCCGGCAGTCAATGATCTTAACGGGGCCTGGGTGACGCCGGGCCTGATCGACTGCCACACCCACACGGTGTTCGGCGGTAACCGCAGCGGTGAATTCGAACAGCGTCTGCAAGGCGTCAGCTATGCGGAAATCGCGGCGGCTGGCGGTGGCATCGCCAGCACTGTGCGCGCCACTCGCGCGGCCACTGAAGATGAACTGTTCGCCAGCGCCGCCAAGCGTCTGAAGAGCCTGACGCGCGATGGTGTGACCACGGTCGAAATGAAATCGGGCTACGGCCTGGACCTGGCCAGCGAACGCAAAATCCTGCGGGTCATCCGCCGTCTCGGCGCCGAACTGCCGGTCAGCGTGCGCAGCACCTGCCTGGCGGCTCACGCCTTGCCGCCGGAATACGCGGGCCGTGCCGACGACTACATCGATCACATCTGCGCCGAGATGCTCCCGGCCCTGGCCGCCGAAGGGCTGGTGGATGCAGTGGACGCGTTCTGCGAATACCTGGCGTTTTCGCCGGCGCAGGTCGAGCGGGTGTTCATCGCCGCGCAGAAACTCGGCTTGCCGGTGAAGCTGCACGCCGAACAGTTGTCGTCGTTGCATGGTTCGAGTCTGGCTGCGCGTTACCACGCACTGTCGGCCGATCACCTGGAATTCATGACCGAAGACGACGCCATCGCCATGGCCAAGTCCGGTACCGTCGCAGTGTTGCTGCCGGGCGCCTTTTACTTCCTGCGGGAAACCCAATTGCCGCCGATGGAAGCGTTGCGCAAACACGGCGTGAAAATCGCCATCGCCACCGACCTCAACCCAGGCACCTCACCAGGGCTGTCGTTGCGTTTGATGCTGAACATGGCGTGCACCTGTTTCCGTATGACCCCGGAAGAAGCGCTGGCGGGTGCAACGATTCATGCCGCCACGGCGCTGGGCATGGCTGAAACCCACGGTTCGCTGGAAGTCGGCAAGTGTGCAGATTTCGTCGCCTGGCAAATCGATCGTCCGGCCGACCTGTCGTACTGGCTGGGCGGTGACCTGGAAAAACGCGTCGTGCGTCACGGCGTTGAAGTGAGCATTTAGGAGAACAGTTGTGGATAAGGTTCTGAACTTCAAACAAGGCCGCGTGCCACTGCTGATCAGCATGCCCCACGCCGGCCTGCGCCTGACCCCGACGGTCGAAGCCGGGTTGATCCCCGACGCGAAAAGCCTGCCGGACACTGACTGGCATATCCCGCAGCTCTATGAATTTGCTGCCGAGCTGGGCGCCAGCACTTTGGCCGCCGAGTACTCGCGTTTTGTCATCGACCTGAATCGACCGTCTGACGACAAGCCTTTGTATGTCGGCGCGACCACCGGCCTGTACCCGGCGACGCTGTTCGACGGTATTCCGTTGTTCCGCGAAGGGCATGAGCCGTCAGCGGCGGAACGCGCGACTTACCTGGAGCAGATCTGGACGCCGTACCACAGCACTTTGCAGAACGAGCTGGCGCGACTGAAAGCCGAGTTCGGCTATGCGCTGCTGTTTGATGCGCACTCGATCCGCTCGATCATCCCGCACCTGTTTGACGGCAAGCTGCCGGACTTCAACCTCGGCACCTTCAACGGCGCCAGTTGCGATCCACAGTTGGCCACTCAGCTGGAAGCCATCTGCGCGCGCCACGGCGATTACAGCCATGTGCTGAACGGTCGCTTCAAGGGCGGCCACATCACCCGGCATTACGGCAATCCGGCCGAGAACATCCATGCCGTGCAACTGGAGTTGGGCCAGTGCACGTACATGGAAGAGTTCGAGCCGTTCCGTTATCGCCCGGACCTGGCGGCGCCGACGCAGGTGGTGCTCAAGGAATTGCTGCAAGGGCTGCTGGCCTGGGGCGAGAAGCACTACAACGCATAACCCTTGTGGGAGCGAGCCTGCTCGCGAAGACGCTGGATCAGGCGACATTAATGTCGACTGACACTCCCTCTTCGCGAGCAGGCTCGCTCCTACAGGTAAAGTACTTCGTTACCAAGTCGCCACCGTGCAAAACACGGTCGCCACAGTTCGCTTTTACCCTCTCGACGCTGCGTAATGTTCCGGGCACGGTGCACAAAGACACCGGCCCCACAATAATCCGCTGCCGCACGAGATCCTCCCAATGAAAAGACTGTTTACCCGCTGTCTCTCAATACTCTGCGGCACTGCTCTGCTGAGCACCAGCGTCCTGGCCAGTGACGACGCTTCCTGCAAGGCCGTGCGCATGGGCGTGGTCAACTGGACCGACGTGATCGCCACCAGTGGCATGGCCGACGTGCTACTCAACGGCCTCGGCTACGAAAGCAAGCAAACCAGCGCCGTGCAGCAAATCATCTTCGCCGGCATCCGCGACAAGCGCCTCGACATCTTCCTCGGTTACTGGAAACCGGCGATGGACAAAAACATCGCGCCGTTTGTGGCCGCCAATCAGGTGAAGGTGATGGACAAACCGAGCCTGGCCGACGCCCAGGCAACCCTCGCCGTACCTGAGTATGTCGCCGAAGCGGGTCTGAAAACCTTCGCCGATATCGCCAAATTCAAGGATCAACTCGGCGGCAAGATCTACGGCATCGAGCCGGGTAGCGGCGCCAACACCACCATCAAAACCATGATCGAGACCAATCAATTTGGCTTGAAGGATTTCAAACTGATCGAGTCGGGCGAAGCCGGCATGCTTGCCGCCGTTCAGCGGGCGGTGAATCGCAAGGAATTCGTGGTGTTCGTCGGCTGGACCCCGCACCCGATGAACATCAACATGAAGATCGCCTACCTGACCGGCAGCGAAGACGTTTACGGCCCGAACGAAGGCGCCGCCACCGTCTCCACCGTGACTGCCCCGGATTACGCCCAGCGCTGCCCGAACGTAAACCGCCTGCTGGAAAACCTGACCTTCACCGCCGCCCAGGAAAGCCAGTTGATGGTGCCGATCATGGAGCGCAAGACGCCGCAGGACGTTGCCAAACAATGGCTGCGTGATCATCCCGAGGATCTGCAACGCTGGCTCGCCGGTGTCACCAGTTTTGATGGCAAGGATGGCGTGGCGACCGTTCAGACCCGTTTGAAACTTTGATGAACGCCTATCCGTTATCCGAGCAGATGACGGCTTTCGTCGAGAAAACCGTCAGCTTCAACAGCACCGACAGCAGCCTCGGTGGTTTGCGCCAGGCTTATAGCGATATGTGCCGGGCGTTCACCCCGTCGCGTCCCGCCGGGCTTTACGTGGTCGATTTTGAATTGGCCGGCGTGCCGGTGCGGTCTTATCAACCGACGGTTTCGTCACCGACCGGCGGTTGCCCGTGCATCGTGTATCTGCACGGCGGCGGTTGGGTGGTGGGGGATCTGGACTCCCACGACTTCATCTGCGCCGAACTGGCGTCGACCCTCGGTGTGCTGGTGATCGCCGTCGATTATCGGTTGGCGCCGGAACATCCGTTTCCGGCGGCGTTCGAGGACTGCCTGGGTGTCTGGCGCGCGCTACGGACCGGGCCATTCCGGCTCGATCCTGAGCGAACGCTGGTGGCCGGGGACAGCGCCGGTGGCAACCTTGCGGCGGCGTTGTGCCTGGCATTGCGCGATGCGGGCGAGCCATTGCCGGCCGCGCAGGTGCTGATTTATCCGGGGCTGGGCGGTGATCACCGATTGCCGTCGCGCAGCGAATGCGTCGATGCTCCCTTGCTCACCAGCAGCGACGTGGATTGTTATCACGCCCTGTACTTGCGCGGTACTGGACAGCCAAGTGCCTATGCAATGCCGTTGCTCGCCGAGGATTTCAGCAGGTTGCCGCCGACCTTGATCGCCGTGGCGCAATTCGATCCGCTGCGCGATGACGGCATGCTCTACAGCGAGCGACTGAACGCCGCAGGCGTGGCCGCGACGCTCTATTACGGGGAGGGGTTGGTTCACGGCTGTTTGCGGGCTCGGGGGCAGGTCGCCGAGGTCGACACACTCTATGAAACGCTGCTCGGCTATTTGTCTGAAAAAACGGGCTGAAAAACTCTGGCTCTGCAAGGCATGCTCATTGGCGTAATTCGGGTTTATGATGCCGGACGGCAGAATAATAGAAGTCCCCCCAGGGATGACCTCGACCCCTTACGGAGCGCGCAATGCAGACTTTGTACCCGCAGATCAAACCCCACGCCCGGCACGATCTGGCCGTCGATGAAACCCACACGCTGTATGTCGACGAAAGCGGTTCGCCGGAAGGTTTGCCGGTTGTATTCATCCACGGCGGCCCCGGCGCCGGGTGTGATGCCCAGAGCCGTCGGTATTTCGACCCGAACCTGTATCGCATTGTGACCTTCGACCAGCGCGGTTGCGGTCGTTCCACGCCTCACGCCAGCCTGGAAAACAACACCACTTGGGATCTGGTCGCCGACCTTGAGCGAATTCGCCAGCACCTTGGCATCGATAAATGGGTGCTGTTCGGCGGTTCGTGGGGCTCGACCCTGGCACTTGCCTACGCGCAAACCCACCCGGAGCGTGTGCACGGTCTGATTCTGCGCGGGATTTTTCTTTGCCGTCCGCAGGAAATCGAGTGGTTCTACCAGTGTGGCGCCAGTCGTCTGTTCCCCGATTACTGGCAGGACTACATCGCGCCGATCCCGCTGGACGAGCGCGAAGACTTGCTCTCGGCTTTCCACAAGCGCCTGGTCGGCAACGATCAGATTGCCCAGATGCACGCGGCCAAGGCCTGGTCGACTTGGGAAGGCCGGACGGCCACCCTGCGCCCGAACCCGATGGTGGTGGATCGTTTCTCCGAGCCACAGCGTGCGTTGTCCATCGCCCGCATCGAATGTCACTACTTCACCAACAATGCGTTCCTGGAGCCCAACCAGCTGATCCGCGACATGGGCAAGATCGCCCATTTGCCTGGCGTGATCGTCCACGGTCGCTACGACGTGATCTGCCCGCTGGATAACGCCTGGGAACTGCATCAGAACTGGCCGAACAGTGAATTGCAGGTGATCCGTGACGCCGGCCATGCCGCCTCCGAACCTGGCATTACCGACGCACTGGTTCGCGCCGCTAATCTGATGGCCCGTCGTTTGCTCGACCTGGCCCCTGAAGAAGCATGAAGGGCCTGCTGCAACGCGTGCGTGGCGCGCGAGTCGAGGTAGCGGGGGAGGTGGTTGGCGCCGTTGATCAGGGTTTGCTGGTGCTGGTGGCGGTCGAGCCCGAGGATACTCGGGCCAGCGCCGACAAACTTCTGCAGAAGCTGCTTAACTATCGTGTGTTCAGTGACGCCGAGGGCAAGATGAATCTGTCCCTGGCGGATGTAGGCGGTGGGTTGCTGCTGGTCTCACAGTTCACCCTGGCCGCCGATACCAAGAGCGGGTTGCGCCCGAGTTTTTCGACCGCGGCCCCTCCGGCCCTGGGCGAGGAACTTTTCGACTATCTATTAGGCAAAGCGAAACAGGTGCATGGCACTGTGGCATCAGGTAGATTCGGCGCGGATATGCAGGTGCACCTGGTCAACGACGGCCCGGTAACCTTCCTGTTACAGACCTGAAAGCGCTTGAAACATGTTTTTAAGGGCATTTCGACTGAAAACAGGCGTTTTTCGCGATAAATACTTTGTTACCCCTGATGCGTTGTAACGCGGCCTACTAGATAATCGCGCGCTACGGGGATCAGCGTTCGTTGGTCCATTTTGACTTAGGTAGAGACTTGTCCTGAACCTCTTGGGGAATCATTTAGCCCCATAGGAGTCGGAACAATGCTCGCCAACTTGGCAAGAGTGGTCGGTAGGGTCGGTTTTTTCATGCCGCGCACCCCACAGGCACTTTAACTGGCCGTTGGTTTTTTGATCTGTTTTCGGCGAGGGTTGCTCGTGATTGTTAGTCCCTGTAATGCACCAAAATTGTCTGCCAAACGGTTACGAAGCGCTCTGGTAGCGGGCTCTGCACTGCTCTGCCTGCTCAGCGCCGGTCAGCTTTGGGCATTCAATCTGGATGATGTATCGGTCAAGGCAAAAGAGCTGGCGGGGCAGAAATACGAAGCTCCGCGCAGTAACCTGCCGAACGAGTTCCGCGAGATGAAATTTGCGGACTATCAAAAAATTCGCTTCCTGACCGAAAAAGCCGAGTGGGCCGATCAGAAAACCCCGTTCAAGCTGTCGTTCTATCACCAGGGTATGCATTTCGATACACCGGTGAAAATCAACGAAATCACAGCTAACACCGTCGAAGAAATCAAATACGACCCAAGTCGTTTCGATTTCGGCGACGTGAAGTTTGATCCTAAAGCCACCGAACAACTGGGTTATGCCGGTTTCCGTGTGCTGTACCCGATCAACAAGGCTGACAAGCAAGACGAAATCATGACCATGCTCGGCGCGAGTTATTTCCGCGTTGTCGGCAAGGGTCACACCTATGGCTTGTCCGCTCGCGGCATGGCCATC
This sequence comes from Pseudomonas sp. BT76 TE3572, assembly GCF_050435365.1. Lineage (NCBI taxonomy): Bacteria > Pseudomonadati > Pseudomonadota > Gammaproteobacteria > Pseudomonadales > Pseudomonadaceae > Pseudomonas > Pseudomonas sp. BT76 TE3572. The sequence goes on along the minus strand of NZ_JBNDKE010000001.1, from coordinate 4,085,648 downwards.
GATACCGCGTTGCCGTCCGGCGAAGAATTCCCGCGTTTCACCGAGTTCTGGATTGAACAGCCGAAACCGGGTGACAAGCAACTGGTGATCTTCGCCCTGCTGGATTCGCCACGCGCTACCGGTGCCTATCGCCTGACCCTGCGTCCGGGCAGCGACACCATTGTCGACGTCAAGGCCAAGATGTTCCTGCGTGACAAGGTCACCAAGCTTGGCGTTGCGCCGCTGACCAGCATGTTCCTGTTCGGCGCCAATCAGCCGTCGAAAGTGCTGAACTACCGTCGTGAACTGCACGATTCCAGCGGTCTGTCGATCCATGCCGGCAATGGCGAGTGGATCTGGCGCCCACTGAACAATCCGAAACACCTGGCGGTGAGCAACTTCTCGATCGAGAACCCGCGCGGTTTCGGCCTGCTGCAACGTGGCCGCGACTTCAGCCACTACGAAGACCTCGACGACCGCTACGACAAGCGCCCAAGCGCCTGGATCGAACCAAAAGGCGATTGGGGCAAAGGCTCCGTCGATCTGGTAGAGATTCCGACTGCCGACGAAACCAACGACAATATCGTTGCGTTCTGGAGTCCGGAAAAGCTGCCCGAGCCTGGCCAGCCGCTGGACGTCGCTTACCGCTTGCACTGGACCATCGACGAAGCCGCGCTTCACGCACCGGACAGCGCCTGGGTTCAACAGACCCTGCGTTCCACGGGTGACGTGAAACAGTCCAACCTGATCCGTCAGCCGGACGGCAGCGTTGCATATCTGGTGGACTTCGAAGGCCCGTCCCTCGCGGCATTGCCGGATGATACGGACGTTCGTAGCCAGGTCAGCGTTGGCGAGAATGCCGAGCTGGTCGAGAACAGCGTACGTTACAACCCTGAAACCAAGGGCTGGCGCCTGACGCTGCGGATGAAAATCAAGGATCCGGGCAAGCCTACCGAGATGCGTGCTGCACTGGTCAAGAACATCGTGACTGCCGACCTGGCCAAAGCATCGTCTCCAGCCTCCAACTCTTCCGTCGCCAAGGCTGACAAGATTGCCGCTCGGCAGCAGGAGAAGCTGGACAAGGAAGCCAAGGAAGCGAAGGAAACCAAGCAAACTGAGGCCAAGCAGGTTGAAACCAAACAGGTCGAAGCCAAGCCAGCCGCAGTTTCCAAGGACAAGGACAACAAAGACGCCAAGCAGCCTGTTGCTGCCGAAGCGGCCCCAGCCACACCGGAATCGGCACCGACTGAAGAAGTCCTGACCGAGACCTGGAGCTACCAGTTGCCTGCCGATGAGTAATTCTCAAGTACAGCCAGAGACTCTTGCCGAGTATCTGGCGCATCTACCGATGACCGACGAGCAGCGCGCGGAACTCGCGGGCTGCAAGTCTTTCAGCGAATTGCATGAGCGCCTGTCGTCCTCGACGTTCGACGCGCCGACCGAGGCTGCTCAAGCTTCGGTGGGTCGTCGCCTGACCCTGAACACCGCCGAAGAGCTGGCCGACGCTGAAATGCTGGTGCTCGACGCCAGCGGCCGGGTCTGCCTGCGGGCAACCCCGCCGATTCGTCGGACCAAAGTCGTGCCGGAGCCATGGCGCACCAACATTCTGGTGCGTGGCTGGCGTCGTCTGACCGGTCGCACCAATCCGCCGGCCCCGCCGAAGGATGAGCGTGTGCTGCCGGCTGCTCGCTGGCGCACCGTCGGTTCGATCCGCCGCTACATTCTGCTGGTGCTGATGCTCGGCCAGACCATCGTCGCCGGCTGGTACATGAAAGGCATCATGCCGTACCAGGGCTGGTCGTTTGTCGACCTGAACGAAGTGCTGCATCAACCGCTGTCGCAAACCGCTACGCAAGTGCTGCCGTATGCACTGCAAACCAGCATCCTGATCTTGTTCGGGATTCTGTTCTGCTGGGTGTCGGCGGGTTTCTGGACGGCACTGATGGGCTTCCTCGAGTTGCTCACCGGTCACGACAAATACCGCATTTCCGGTAAAAGCGCCGGTAACGAGCCGATCCCTACGGACGCTCGCACCGCACTGGTAATGCCGATCTGCAACGAAGACGTGCCACGGGTGTTTGCCGGTTTGCGGGCGACCTTCGAGTCGGTTGCGGCCACGGGTAACCTGGATCGCTTCGACTTCTTTGTCCTCAGCGACAGTAACGACGCCGATATCTGCGTCGCCGAGCAACAAGCCTGGCTGGACGTCTGCCGTGAAGCCAAGGGCTTCGGCAAGATCTTCTATCGTCGCCGTCGCCGTCGCGTCAAGCGTAAAAGCGGTAACCTCGACGACTTCTGCCGTCGTTGGGGCGGTGACTACAAGTACATGGTCGTGCTCGACGCGGACTCCGTGATGAGCGGCGATTGCCTGACCAGTCTGGTGCGCTTGATGGAAGCCACCCCGGACGCCGGGATCATCCAGACCGCGCCGCGCGCTTCGGGCATGGACACGTTGTATGCACGCATGCAGCAGTTCGCCACCCGCGTGTACGGTCCGCTGTTCACCGCCGGTCTGCACTTCTGGCAGTTGGGCGAATCCCACTACTGGGGCCACAACGCGATCATCCGCATGAAGCCCTTCATCGAGCACTGCGCCCTGGCGCCGTTGCCCGGTAAAGGCGCATTTGCCGGTGCAATTCTGTCCCACGACTTCGTTGAAGCTGCGCTGATGCGCCGTGCCGGCTGGGGCGTGTGGATTGCCTACGACTTGCCGGGCAGCTACGAAGAATTGCCGCCGAACCTGCTGGACGAACTCAAGCGTGACCGTCGCTGGTGTCACGGTAACCTGATGAACTTCCGGCTGTTCCTGGTAAAAGGCATGCACCCGGTACACCGTGCGGTGTTCCTGACGGGCGTGATGTCTTACCTGTCGGCGCCGTTGTGGTTCTTCTTCCTTGTGCTGTCGACGGCGCTGCTGGCGGTCAACACGTTGATGGAGCCGCAGTACTTCCTTGAGCCACGCCAGCTGTATCCGTTGTGGCCACAATGGCACCCGGACAAGGCGATCGCGCTGTTCTCGACCACCGTCGTGCTGCTGTTCCTGCCGAAGTTGTTGAGCATCATCCTGATCTGGGCCAAGGGCGCGAAAGAGTTCGGTGGCAAGTTCAAGGTAACCCTGTCGATGCTGCTGGAGATGCTGTTCTCCATGCTGCTGGCGCCGGTGCGGATGATTTTCCACACCCGCTTCGTGCTCGCCGCGTTCCTCGGCTGGGCCGCGACCTGGAACTCGCCGCAACGTGACGACGACTCCACGCCATGGAGCGAAGCGGTCAAACGCCACGGTCCGCAAACCTTGCTGGGCTTCTTCTGGGCCCTGTTGGTGATCTGGCTGAACCCGAGCTTCCTCTGGTGGCTGGTGCCGATCGTCGGTTCGTTGATGCTGTCGATTCCGGTGTCGGTGATCTCCAGTCGAGTGGGCCTGGGCCTCAAGTCCCGTGACGAGAGCCTGTTCCTGATCCCTGAGGAATACAATCCGCCACAGGCGCTGCTGGCGACCGACCAGTACACCCACGAAAACCGTTGGCATGCGCTGAACGACGGCTTCGTCCGGGCCGTGGTCGATCCACAGCAGAACGCTTTGGCGTGCTCGCTGGCGACTTCACGCCACCGTGAGGCCGAGCCGATCGAATGGCTGCGGATCGAACGGGTGCGTCATGCGCTGAAAGTAGGGCCTGAGGGCCTGGACAACAATGAGCGCGTGCAACTGCTCAGTGACCCGGTAGCACTGGGTCGTCTGCATGAGCAGATCTGGAACGAAGGTCACCCCGAGTGGCTGGAGGCGTGGCGTAAATCGGTGAAAGCCGATCCCCATGCGCCGCTGTTGCCGCTCAAGCCGTTGAGTGCGCAGCCTCAGTTGGCCTGATAAAAAACCCCGCTAAATTAGCGGGGTTTTTGTTTGTGGTGGGGCATGAGTTGGGATCAACCTTCAGATCCACCCCTCACCCTAGCCCTCCCGAAACGTCGGACCGCCCCAGAGGGTAGAGGGGACTGACAGAGGTGTTCTTTAGAGCTACATCGACCTGAACTATCGGGTCGAACTCAGGTTTTGTAACGTCCCCGATCGGCTCCCTTTCCCCTCTCCCCCTTGGGGAGAGGGTTGGGGTGAGGGGTGGCTCTTGAATTCACAACAAATCCCAACCAAACCCTTGTGCAAACGAACGAGTGCGTTAGCATCCGTCCCCGAATTGGTGCGCCCGGACAACTTTCTGTTCGTATCTGCCGGTTTTCCAAGGAAAATCCGCAGTTTGTGCGCCTCACAACGCGATGGTTTTGGGGACTTGATGATGAAGAAGTATCTCTCGATGCTGCTGGTCGGCGTCACGGCATTGGTTGCAGTCAACGCGGCGCACGCCGGCGCCATCGATGAGGCGGTCAAGCGCGGCACGCTGAAAGTCGGCATGGACCCGACCTACATGCCGTTCGAAATGACCAACAAGCGCGGCGAGATCATCGGTTTCGAAGTCGACCTCCTCAAAGCCATGACCAAGGCCATGGGCGTCAAGCTGGAGATGGTTTCCACCGGCTACGACGGCATTATCCCGGCCCTGCTCACCGACAAGTTCGACATGATCGGCAGCGGCATGACCCTGACCCAGGAACGCAACCTGCGCCTGAACTTCAGCGAACCGTTCATCGTGGTGGGCCAGACCCTGCTGATCCGCAAGGAGCTGGAAGGCACCATCAAGTCCTATAAAGACCTGAACACCGCCGATTACCGCATCACTTCCAAGCTCGGCACTACCGGCGAGATGGTTGCCAAAAAGCTTATCTCCAAAGCCAACTACCACGGCTACGACAACGAGCAGGAAGCCGTGCTCGACGTGGTCAACGGCAAGGCCGACGCCTTCATCTACGACGCGCCTTACAACGTCGTGGCCGTGAACAAGGTCGGAGCCGGCAAACTGGTGTTCCTCGACAAGCCGTTCACCTACGAACCGCTGGCCTTCGGTCTGAAGAAGGGTGACTACGACAGCATCAACTTCATCAACAACTTCCTGCGCCAGATCCACGAAGACGGCACCTACGATCGCATCCATGACAAGTGGTTCAAAGACACCGCTTGGCTCAAGGACATGGAATAAGCGCCGGTCAGACTGACCGCGTCGCCTCAATCGCGAGCAGGCTCACTCCTACAGGGGAGCGCATTCCAATGTAGGAGTGAGCCTGTTCGCGATGGGTGCCTCCAAGGCAACACAAATCCGGAACCTGCAATGAAACAGAAAAAAGCCCTATGGCCGTGGCACGTGTTAACCGTGCTGGTGCTGATCGGCCTGGCTGGCGCGTTGTATTACGCCACCTCGCTGATGTCCTACGAATGGCGCTGGAACCGTGTGCCGCAATACTTCGCCTATCACGCCGAAGAGTCCCAGCGTGCCGCCGATATCTCCACCGTCAGCGAACTGGTGCGCAAGGGCGACCAGGCTAAAGTCACCCTGCGCAGTGATGCCGGTGTCGAGCAGCACCTGACCGTCGACAACAACAGCCTGCAAGTCGCCCAAGGTGATGACGTGGCTGAAGGCGACGTGATTGGCGTGACCCGCCATTGGGCCGCCGGACCGCTGATGTGGGGGCTCTGGACCACCTTATGGCTGTCCGTGGTTTCAGGTGTGCTCGGTCTGCTGATCGGCTTGGCCACGGGCCTGTGCCGACTGTCGAGCAACCCGACCTTGCGCGATCTCTCGACGATCTATGTCGAACTGGTGCGCGGTACGCCGCTGCTGGTGCAGATCTTCATTTTCTACTTCTTCATCGGCACCGTGATGAACCTCTCCCGGGAGTTCGCCGGGATCGCCGCGCTGTCGCTGTTCACCGGTGCTTATGTGGCGGAAATCATCCGTTCCGGCGTTCAATCCATCGCCCGTGGCCAGAACGAAGCCGCGCGCTCCCTGGGTCTGAGCGCTGGCCAGTCGATGCGCCACGTGGTGTTGCCGCAAGCGCTCAAGCGAGTGCTGCCACCGCTGGCCGGTCAGTTCATCAGTCTGGTCAAGGACACCTCTCTGGTGTCGGTGATCGCCATTACCGAGCTGCTCAAAAGCGGTCGTGAAGTCATCACCACCTCGTTCTCGCCGTTCGAAATCCTGTTCTGCGTGGCCGGTCTGTACCTGTTGATCAACCTGCCGCTGTCGAAAATCGCCAGCCGGCTTGAGCGGAGGCTCGCGCAAAGTGATTGAAGTCCGCGATCTGGTAAAAGTTTTCGACACCCGCGGCCACGTGGTTCGCGCGGTGGATAACGTTTCGACGCACGTGGCCAAGGGCGAGGTGCTGGTGGTGATCGGCCCGTCCGGTTCAGGTAAGTCGACCTTCCTGCGCTGCCTCAACGGCCTGGAAACGTTTGATTCGGGTTCGGTGAGCATCGACGGCTTGCAACTGGCCGACCCGAAAACCGATGTGAATGCCTATCGCCGCGAAGTCGGCATGGTGTTCCAGCATTTCAATCTGTTCCCGCACATGACCGTGCTGGAAAACCTCTGCCTGGCCCAGAAAGTCGTGCGTAAGCGCGGCAAGAAGGAGCGCGAGGCCAAGGCCTTGGCGTTGCTGGAAAAGGTCGGTATTGCACAGAAGGCCAACGAGTTTCCGTCGCGCCTGTCCGGCGGTCAGCAACAGCGCGTGGCCATCGCCCGGGCACTGGCGATGGAACCGAAGGTCATGCTGTTCGATGAGCCGACCTCGGCGCTCGACCCGGAAATGGTTGGCGAAGTGCTGGACGTGATGAAAACCCTGGCGGTGGAAGGCATGACCATGGTTTGCGTCACCCACGAAATGGGCTTCGCCCGGGAAGTGGCGGATCGGGTGCTGTTCTTCGATCACGGCAAATTGCTGGAAGACGCTTCACCGGCCGAATTCTTCGATGCGCCGAAGGATCCGCGGGCTCAGGCCTTCTTGCGCCAGGTCCTCTAACGCTGAAATCCCTGTGGCGAGGGAGCTTGCTCCCGCTGGGCCGCGAAGCGGCCCCAAATGTTCTCAGATGAATCCGACAGCCTGATTTACGACGGCTGCGCCGCCGAACGGGAGCAAGCTCCCTCGCCACAGGGGTAGGCGATGCTTCTTAGACTTTGAACCGTCCCACCAGCGTCTGCAGATGCGTACCCAGTCGCGCCAGCTCGACGCTGGAGGCCGCGGTTTCTTTAGTGGCTGCCGAGGTCTGCTCGGACACATCGCGCACGTTAAGCACGCTGCGGTTGATCTCTTCGGCCACGGCACTTTGCTGCTCGGCTGCAGCGGCGATTTGTTGGTTCATCGCCTGAATCGCTGAGACGGTACGGGTGATGTTGGTCAACGAACCCCCGGCGCGGCGGGTCAATTCGACGCTGCTTTCGGTCAGGGTGCGGCTGTTGTCCATGATCGTGGCGACTTGCTGGGTACCGCTTTGCAGGCCGCCGATCAGCTCTTCGATTTCTTCAGTAGATTTCTGGGTGCGCTGGGCCAGGCTGCGGACTTCATCGGCAACTACCGCAAAACCACGCCCGGCCTCACCGGCACGCGCGGCCTCGATGGCCGCATTGAGGGCCAGCAGGTTGGTTTGCTGGGCCACGGATTTGATCACGTCGAGCACGCTGCCGATTTTGTCGCTTTCGCGTTTGAGATGACTCATGGCCTCGGTGGAGTTGCCGACTTCCTTGGCCAGACGCTCGATCTGGGCGATGGCTTCACCGACCACTTTGTCACCTTCGCGGGCCTGCTGGTCGGCGGCGACGGCGGCTTCGGAGGCTTCTTCGGCGTTACGCGCGACTTCCTGAACGGTGGCGGTCATTTCGTTCATGGCGGTCGCTACCTGGTCGGTCTCGACCTTCTGGCTGTCGACCCCGGCACTGGTCTGTTCAGTGACGGCTGACAGCTGCGCGGAGGCGCTGGCTATCTGCGTCACTCCTTGACTGATGCCTCCGATCAGTTCCCGCAGGCTGACGGTCATGCGGTGTATGGCGCGTTGCAGCTGGCCGAGTTCGTCGCGGCGCTGGGCGTCGAGGTCCTGGCTGAGATCGCCGGATGCCACGCGTTCGACCACTTGCAGGGTTTGCTGCAGCGGGATGACGATCTGCCGGGTAATGCTCCAGGCGGCGAGAACCCCGAGCAGCATCGCCAGAGCAGCGGCGATGCTCAGCATGGTCTTGGCCTGCCGGGCTTCGTTGTCGCGTTTGATGGTTTGTATTGCGTTCATTTGTGTATTCAATTCGAACACACGCATGACCTTTTCACCCATCTGTTTGAAGGCTTGCGTACTGCTGATCAGCGCGTCGTGGTATTGGCCGACGGCGCTACGGTAGGCTTTCAGCGCTTCGCCAGCCTGTTGCAGGTTGGCGCCATATTGCTCAGGCAGTTTGCCCGACAAGCTGGCAATACTGCTCAGGGCCTGATCGATGGCATCCAGGGCTGGCTGTTCCGCGTCGGTCTTGCCGCTGTAGGTGTAGCCACGAACCTGGAAGCGTGCTTGCTGGATGAGTTTGTTCAGTTCGACAACGCTGTTGTACTGCGCGATGTTTTCGCTCTGCAATAGCGTTTTTTCAAGCTCGCCAATCAGTGAAACGGCGCGGTCTGCATTGGTGCCAAGGTTGCTGCGGCTGGTTTCGCGATTCTGTATCGCCACGGTCAGGTTGTTGAGGTCGCTTTTGTAGTCGCGTAGCAAGACTGTCTCTTCATCGACCATGGTCCGGTCTTTCGGGTCTTGCAGAAGTTGGCGAAGTTCTTGCCCTTTCTGTTCAAGCTGGTCCCGTAGACGAGCGATTTCAGTGGAGCCTTCAAGGCCCTTCTGCAGTTCAAAACTCAAGCGGGCGACACGCAGGTCTTTACTCAATTCACTCAACTGCGATATTGCCGCAGACTTTTCGCCGCGGTCGATCAAGGTGCTCAGCCCCATCCAGCCAGTGGTAGCAATCAGCAGGGTCAGCAGCAATACCAGACCGAACCCCATTCCGAGCTTTAGACTTACGCTCACGTTTCCCAGACTCTGGGTTAACCATCGAGACATGTGAAGTACTCCATCGGGAACAGGCGAAAGCCGGTCGGGTTCAACTGCAGATTATTGTTGTTACACACTGCATCGGCCCGGCGCGCTCGAACTGAAGCGCGTCCGTCGGTCTTTCAGAACAAGCGTGAGAGGAGGGCGGTCACGGCGGTTTCGACCCGCAGGATGCGGTCGCCGAGCTGCACCGGTTGCAGACCTGCCTTGCCCAGCAGGTCGATTTCGTAAGGAATCCAGCCGCCTTCGGGGCCGATGGCCAGGGTCACCGGTTCGTTTAGGCCGCGAGGGCAGGGCGGGTAGTTGCCGGGGTGGCCGACGAGGCCGAGGGTGCCCTCGCTGATCGCTGGCAGACGGTCCTCGACGAACGGCTTGAAGCGTTTCTCAATGACGATTTCCGGCAGCACGCTGTCCCGGGCCTGTTCGAGGCCGAGAATCAACTGCTCGCGAATCGCCTCGGGCTCCAGGAACGGGGTTTGCCAGAAGCTCTTCTCGACGCGATAGCTGTTCACCAGAATGATTCGTGGCACACCCATGGCCGCCACGGTCTGAAACACCCTGCGAAGCATTTTGGGCCTTGGCAGGGCCAGCACCAGGGTCAGCGGCAGCTTGGCCGGTGGTGGCTGGTCGAGGGTGACGCGCAATTCGGCTTCATCGGCGTCAAGGCGCAGCAGTTCGGCCGAGCCCATCAGCCCGCCGATACGGCCGACGCGCAGGCTGTCACCGACAACGGAGCGATGGACTTCCTGCATGTGCGTCAACCGGCGATCACGCAGGATCGCCCGGTCGGCCGCAATGAAATCGGCCTCTTCGAGCAGCAGCAGGTTCACGGTTGAGTCGCTGGCGGCTGGTCGTTGTGATCGTCGGCCGGCTGGTCGTCCGGGTGCTCGCCGCGCTTAGTGATCAGGCTGCCGAACAGGATGCCGATTTCAAACAGCAGCCACATCGGTACGGCCAACAGTGTCTGCGAGAAGATGTCCGGTGGCGTCAGGACCATGCCGACCACGAAGCAGCCGATGACCACGTACGGGCGGATTTTCTTCAGGTAAGCGACGTTGACCACGCCGATCCACACCAGCAGCACCACGGCCACTGGAATCTCGAACGCTACGCCGAAGGCGAAGAACAGCGTCATGACGAAATCGAGGTAGCTGCTGATGTCGGTCATCATTTCCACGCCGGCCGGGGTGGCGGAGGCGAAGAATTTGAAGATCAGCGGGAACACCAGGTAATAGGCGAACGCCATGCCGGTATAGAACAGCATGATGCTCGATACCAGCAAGGGTACGGCGATGCGTTTTTCATGCTTGTACAGGCCCGGCGCGATAAAGCCCCAGATCTGATGCAGGATCACCGGGATCGCCAGGAACAGCGAGACCATCATCGTCAGCTTAAGCGGCGTCAGGAACGGCGACGACACGTCGGTGGCGATCATCGTCGCGCCGGCGGGCAGGTACTGACGCAGCGGCGTGGAGACGAAGGTGTAGATCTGCTGGGTGAAGGCAAACAACCCGGCAAAGATGATGAAGATTGCAGCTACGCAACGCAGCAGGCGGGTACGCAACTCGGTGAGGTGCGAAACCAGCGGCATGTGCTGGTCGTTTTCTGGGAGATCGCTCATGGGGCTCGCGGCGGCAAAGTGGTGTCGTGAGGAGCCGGCGTTGTCGGCGCGGCGGCAGGAGCAACAGGATCTACGGACGCGACAACCGGCGCAGGTTCAACAGCTTTCACCGTTTCCGTCGGTGCAGCGGCAGGTGTAGCTTCTGCAGTCGGAGCCTGAATCGTCTGCTCCGCCACAGGTTCAACCGGCTGAACCGGCGTGGCCTCTTGCTGAGTCGGCGTGAAAATCTTCCGCGCCTCCTGCTCAAGCGACAGAATGTGCTCGTTGTGCAGCTGCCGACGAATCTCGTCGGCACCGATTTCACGTTCAACTTCCTGTTTGATCGCGTTGAAGCTGCGCTTCAGACGGCCGACCCACAGGCCGGCGGTGCGCGCAGCACCCGGCAGACGCTCGGGGCCCAGCACCAGCAGGGCAACGAGGCCGACGAGCAGCAGTTCAGAGAAGCTGATACCAAACATTAGTCAGTGCTCACACGTCTTTGCGGATCGGCTCTTCGACTTTTTGCGCCTGCACGTCGATGGTGTGCGGCTGGTTCACCGAGTTCTGCGGCTGAACCGGTGGTACCGGTTGGGACGGCGTCGCGGTCGGATCAGCCGGTTTTTCGTCGTCGTTCATGGCTTTCTTGAAGCCCTTGATCGACTCACCCACGTCAGTGCCGAGGTTTTTCAGTTTCTTGGTGCCGAACACCAGTACGACAACAACCAGGATGACGATCCAGTGTTTCCAGTCAAAAATGCCCATGTCGCTGCTCCTCTCTAATAGTTGTTCAGGCGGACGGACGCGAGGCTTTCTCGGCGTGTCCGGACAGACCGAAACGACGGTCCAGTTCATCGAGTACAGCCTGTGGATGCTGCCCCAGTTGGGCGAGCATGACCATGCTGTGGAACCACAAATCGGCGGTTTCGTAGATCACATCGCTGCAGTCACCGCTGATGGCGGCATCCTTGGCGGCAATGATGGTTTCGACCGACTCTTCGCCGACTTTTTCCAGAATCTTGTTCAAGCCCTTGTGGTACAGGCTGGCGACATACGAGCTGTCGGCGGCGGCGCCTTTGCGCTCCTCCAGCACTTCGGCCAGACGGGTCAGAGTGTCACTCATGTGTGTGTCCTGCGGAATAGATGGCGTGCGGGTCTTTGAGCACCGGGTCGACGGTTTTCCAGTCGCCGTTCTCGAAGACGCGATAGAAGCAGCTCTGGCGGCCGGTATGGCAAGCGATGTCACCGATCTGCTCGACCATCAGGATGATCACGTCGGCGTCACAGTCCAGGCGCATCTCATGCAGGTTTTGCACGTGGCCGGACTCTTCGCCCTTGCGCCACAGCTTGCCACGGGAGCGTGACCAGTAAATGGCGCGGTTCTCGGCAGCGGTCAGTTCCAGCGCTTCACGGTTCATCCAGGCCATCATCAGGACGCGCCCGGTCTTGTGATCCTGGGCAATCGCCGGCACCAGGCCATCTGCGTCCCACTTGATCTCGTCCAGCCAGTTTTTCATCTTCGACTCCGACAGCGGCCCGACACTTCATTAGTCGGGCAGGCGTTGAAACAGTGTGCCAGCGTGCGGGTGCTCTGGCTATCGGCGAACGACCAGATACAAGCCGACGGCCACCATGATCCCGGCCGGCCAATGACCCAGTTCGTTCAGCGGCCCACCGGCAGCGAGTATGGTGCCGCCGGCCAAGTGCGCACAGCCGAGCAGTCGCAGCAGCCAATCATCCTTGCGGCGGTGCCACGGTGGCGGCGGGTCGTAGGCGTGGGGCTGGGACATGCGCTCGAGCAGGTCGCGGGCCATGTTGGCCAGGTGCGGTAGCTGTTCGAACTGGCTCTGCACGTTGCCGATCAAGGCTTTGGGACTGACGCGCTCGCGCATCCAGCGTTCGAGGAACGGCTGGGCGGTGTTCCACAAATCGAGGTCCGGGTACAACTGACGGCCCAGGCCTTCAATGTTCAGCAGGGTTTTTTGCAGCAAAACGAGCTGCGGCTGCACTTCCATGTTGAAGCGTCGGGCGGTCTGGAACAGGCGCATCAGCACCTGACCGAAGGAAATATCCTTTAACGGTTTTTCGAAAATCGGCTCGCACACGGTGCGGATCGCCGCCTCGAATTCGTTGAGTTTGGTTTCCGCCGGTACCCAGCCCGAGTCGATGTGCAACTGCGCGACGCGACGATAATCACGCTTGAAGAACGCGAACAGGTTGCGCGCCAGATAGTCCTGGTCTTCCGGGGTCAGGCTGCCGACGATGCCGCAGTCGATCGCAATGTACTGCGGGCTCCACGGGTTCACGGTGCTGACGAAGATGTTGCCGGGGTGCATGTCGGCATGGAAGAAGCTGTCGCGGAACACTTGGGTGAAGAAGATCTCGACGCCGCGCTCAGCGAGCATTTTCATGTCGGTGCGCTGGTCGGCCAGGGTTGTCAGGTCGGTGACCTGAATGCCGTAGATGCGCTCCATCACCAGCACTTTCGGCCGGCACCAGTCCCAATAGACTTGCGGCACGTAGAGCAGCGGCGAGCCGTCGAAGTTACGCCGCAACTGGCTGGCGTTGGCCGCCTCGCGCAGCAGGTCGAGTTCGTCGTAGATGGTTTTTTCGTAGTCCTGGACCACGTCCACCGGGTGCAGCAGGCGCGCGTCGGCCGAGAGCTTTTCGGCGGCGCGGGCGAGGATGAACAGCCACGCCAGGTCCTGCGCGATGATCGGCTTGAGGCCTGGGCGGATGACCTTGACCACTACTTCTTCGCCGGTTTTCAGCTGCGCGGCATGCACTTGCGCCACCGAGGCCGAAGCCAGCGGTTCGACGTCGAAGCGGCTGAAGACTTCGCTGATCTTTTTGCCGAGTTGTTCTTCGATCAGATTGACCGACACTTGCGAGTCGAACGGCGGCACGCGGTCCTGCAGCTTCATCAGCTCATCGGCAATGTCTTCTGGCAGCAAGTCGCGGCGGGTGGACAGGATTTGCCCGAACTTGATGAAAATCGGTCCCAGGTCCTGCAACGCCAGACGCAATCGCGCGCCACGGCTCAGGTCCAGCGTCTTGCGCGGGAACCAGCGCCACGGCAAGGCGTAGCGCAGCGCCAGCAGAAACCACGGCAGTGGCAGGGCGAACAATAGGTCATCGAGGCGGTAGCGAATCACAACGCGCTGGATGCGCAACAAACGGCGGACGGCAAGCAGCTTCATGCGTTATCGCTTGGGTCGAGGGATCGGGAAAGGCGCTCGAAACGCGCCTCGAGACGTTCCAGATCGAGTTTGATCTGGTCCAGTTCACTGAAACGGGCTTCGGCTTCGCGCTGACCGACGAGGGCGCGCGATTCTTCGGCCAGGTACTCGCCAAGGTTCTGGTTCAGGCTGGCGAACCCTTGCTGATACCAGCGTGCGCGACTGCGCAGATGACCGCCGAGCAGTTGCGTGGCGACCGGCCCCAGCCAGCGCGAGAGTTCGTACTCCCAGTCCAGCTCAAGGTCCTGAAGGATCGCCGCCAGTTCCAGCAGCACGCCGCTGTCGCCGTCGAGTTCGACTTCAGGAGCATGCAGGACCGAAGTCTTGTCCTTGCTCATGGCCAGTTTCAACAGGCTGGAGGCCGGTGCGCGCAAGGTGCAGTCGGCACCGGTCTCCCAGTGAGAAGCCAGCATCAAGCCTTCGTCGCTGGGCAGGATGAACACTTGCAGCGCCGGGCTGCGGCAGTCGACGGCAATCACCTTGCCACTCAAATGCGCCAGCCGCGGCAACGCCGTGCTGTCGAGACGCAGCACCCGGTTCAGACCGAGTTCAACGCTGGCGAGCAGGCCGGCCAGCAACATCAGGGTTTGATGCCGCGGTGCAAGGCGACGATGCCTGCGGTCATGTTGTGGTAGGTCACGCGGTCGAAACCGGCCTCGACCATCATCGACTTCAGGGTTTCCTGATTCGGGTGCATGCGGATCGATTCGGCCAGGTAGCGATAGCTTTCCGAGTCGTTCGTTATCAGCTTGCCCATCAGCGGCATGAAGGCGAACGAGTAGGCGTCGTAGGCTTTGGACATCAGCGCGTTGGTTGGCTTGGAGAACTCCAGCACCAGCAAACGGCCGCCCGGTTTCAGCACGCGCAGCATCGAACGCAGGGCGTCTTCTTTATGGGTAACGTTGCGCAGGCCGAAAGCGATGGTCACGCAGTCGAAATGGTTGTCCGGGAACGGCAGCTTTTCAGCATCGGCCTGAACGAATTCGACGTTGCCGGCCACACCCAGATCCAGCAGGCGGTCACGACCGACCTTGAGCATGGATTCGTTGATGTCGGCCAACACGACCTGGCCGGTCGGGCCAACGAGGTGCGAGAACTTCTTGGTCAGATCGCCCGTGCCTCCAGCGATGTCCAGCACGCGGTTACCGGTGCGAACACCCGACAGCTCGATCGCGAAACGCTTCCACAGACGGTGCATGCCGCCCGACAGGAGGTCGTTCATCAAGTCGTACTTGGCGGCTACCGAGTGGAAAACTTCAGCGACTTTTTCCGCTTTCTGGCTTTCCGGAACGTTTTTGAAGCCGAAGTGAGTGGTGGGTTCGGCATCGCTGCCTTTGCGCTGATCAGTCATATCGCTGTCACCAAAAGAGAATGCGGGACATTCTAATCCCGGTGGCCTGCTTTGTCTTGGCAAGGCTGCAGGTAAGATAGGTAACCACCGGGACGTTTTGCCGCAGTAGCGGTCAAGATGCGTCAGGAAAGTATTCATAAAGCAGGAGTCATTCGATGGCCCGTATTAGTGTTGAGCGTTCCCACGGCCTGGGTAAGGAAGCGGCCCGCGAGAAGGCCGACCAGTTGGCGCAGAAACTGTCCGATCAATATGGCCTGGAGCCGCAATGGTCCGGCGATACCCTGAACCTCAAGCGTTCCGGTGTGAAAGGCGCGGTGTATGTGGGCGAGGATTCGATCAAGGTCGATGTCGAACTTGGCCTGTTGATGTCGGCCATGAGCGGCACGATCAAATCGGAAATCGAAAAGGCCCTGGATAAAGCGTTGGTTTGATTTTCACGTGACATGCAACTCTTGTAGGAGTGAGCCTGCTCGCGATAGCAGTCTGTCAGTCGACATCAATTTTGGCTGATAGACCGCTATCGCGAGCAGGCTCGCTCCTACATTTGTTTTGTGGTGTGCCCAAGGTTTTGTGTCAGTTGTTAGGGTGCCGTTTCTAATTATTCTCACTACTTTGTGCCTGAGCCCGACTCTTTCGCGGGCAGTTCCTCAAACCTTCTGCGCGTGAGGTGCACCATGGCCAAAGTTATTTTGAAGAAAAAAATCGACGCTTCGACGACTGCTCTGAGCGACGTTAAATCTTATGCCCGCAAGATCTGGCTGGCAGGCCTGGGTGCCTACGCCAAGGTCGGCCAAGAGGGCAGCGAGTACTTTCAAGAGTTGATTAAAGCTGGTCAAACTGTTGAAAAGAAAGGCAAAAAAGTAGTTGCCGAGAAGCTTGAAGCGGCCAATGCCGAGATCGATGAAGCCAAGAGTGAAGTCACTACTTTCAAAGGTAAGGTCGAACTTCAACTCGACAAGGTCGAGAAGGCTTTTGACTCGCGTGTCGCAAGTACCTTGAATCGTATCGGCATTCCGTCTAAACATGACGTTGAGACACTCTCTGCCAAGCTCGATGAGCTGACGGCATTGCTCGAACGCGTCGCGCGTAAATCTTAAGGAGAACGGGATGGCTGGTAAAAAGAACACCGAAAAAGAAGGCAGCTCGTGGATCGGGAAAGTCGAAGACTACTCCCGCAAAATCTGGCTGGCTGGTTTAGGCGTGTACTCGAAGATCGACACTGACGGCAGCAAACTCTTCGATACATTGGTTAAAGATGGCGAGAAAGCCGAGAAGCTCACCAAGAGCGCTGTCGGCAAGAAAGTTGATGCTGCCAAGGACTCTGCTTCGTCGGCCAAGTCGCGCATCAGCGGCGTGAAAGATCGCGCACTGGGCAAGTGGGATGAGCTGGAAGGGGCTTTCGACAAGCGTCTGAACAGCGCCATTTCGCGCCTGGGTGTACCGAGCCGCAATGAAGTCAAAGCACTGCACAGCAAGGTCGATACCCTGACCAAGCAAATCGAAAAACTCACCGGTGCCAAGGTGGCGCCTGTTGCGGCGAAAACCGCAGCGGCCAAACCTGCGGCGAAGTCCGCTGCCAAACCACTGGCTAAAGCTGCCGCTAAACCGGCTGCCAAACCAGCGGCCAAAACTGCCGCAGCGAAACCTGCAGCAGCAAAACCAGCGGTCAAAGCAGCAGCAAAACCAGCCGCTAAACCGGCTGCCAAAACTGCAGCGGCCAAACCCGCTACCAAGCCAGCGGCCAAACCTGCCGCAGCGAAGAAGCCAGCGGTGAAAAAGCCGGCGGCTCCGAAAGCGGCTGCGCCAAAACCAGCAGTGGCTGCCGCCAAACCGGCAACCCCGGCACCGGTCAGCACTTCGAACTCCGCTACTGCGCCGACCCCTGCTGTAACCCCGACTGTCGCGCCAGCTCCTTCGACGCCAACCAGTCAGTCCTGATTTTTCAGGGCTCAAGAAAACGCCCGGCCTGTGAAGGTCGGGCGTTTTTGTTTGGGTAGTCGGCAGGGGAATACGGTGAATTCCAGAACCACCCCTCACCCCAGCCCTCCCGAAACGTCGGACCGCCCCAGTGGGGAGAGGGGGAAAGGGAGCCAATTGGGGATAATTCCAGACCTGAGTTCGACTCGGTAATTCAGGTCGATGGAGTTCGGATGAACCACTCGATCAGTCCCCTCTACCCCCTGGGGAGAGGGTTAGGGTGAGGGGTTCCAACTGGTTCACTCGTGTTCTTCGAGGTATTGAAGCGCCAACTGCTCCGTCGCGACCTTGATCGGGGGCAGCAGATGCGGCGCCACCAGCATCATGATCTGGTACACCACCAATCTCACCTCACCCTCGCGATCAAGAATCCGCTGATAGTCCAGTGAGAACAGCAGCGTCATGGTGATCTGTTCCACCAACTGCCCCAACGCCTGGGTATCGCTGACCAATTGCCCCTGAGCCTTCAATCGTGCGAGCAACGAAGCCAGCGTGCGCTTCAACGCGTTGAGCAGGTTGCGTATGCCCTTGGCCAGTTTCGGCAAGCGCCCGGCGAGGTTCGACAGGTCCTGGAACAGAAACCGGTAATGGGCCAGGCGCTCGACGATCAGGTGCAGGAACAGCCAGTAATCTTCCGGCGCAAGTTCCACATCGGCCGGTGGATCGAGCAGGGGCGCCAGTTCGGCCTGGAAGCGCTCGAACAGTCCGAGAATCAACGGTTCCTTGCCGTGGAAGTGGTAGTAGAGGTTGCCCGGGCTGATACCCATTTCGTTGGCAACTTCCATGGTGGAGACGTTCGGCTCGCCCTTCTGATTGAACAACTGCAAAGCACATTCGAGAATCCGGTCGCGGGTTTTCATCCAGTCTTCTTAATGGTTCGTTGAACGTCAGCGCACACGCACGTAAGTACCGGGTGCTGCCTCCATCGGTGGATAGTTCTGGTTGCCAAGCACCATGTGAGTTTCTTTTAGCGCGCCTGAACGTTCTTGAATCCAGCCCAGCCACTGAGTCCACCAACTGCCGTCGACTTGCTTGGCGTCGTAATACCAGGCCCGTGGGTCGCCGCTCAGCTTCGTGCTCTCGACGAAGTTGGCTTTCGGGTTTGAGGGTGGGTTGAGAATGCTCTGTACATGGCCGCTGTTGGACAACACGAAGCGTCGCTCGCCACCCAGCAGCAGGGTCGAGCGATATACCGCATCCCACGGGGTGATGTGGTCATTGATGCCCGCGACGCTGAAGCTGTCGACGTTGACTTTTTGCAAGTCGATCGGCGTGCCACACACTTCCAGACCACCCGGATGACTCAGCGGGTTGTGTTTGAAGAAGTCCAGCAAGTCGCCATGCAAGGCTGCCGGTAAACGTGTGTTGTCGTTGTTCCAGTAAAGGATGTCGAACGCCGGCGGCTCCTTGCCCAACAGGTAGTTGTTAACGAAATAGCTCCAGATCAAATCGTTGGGACGCATCCAGGCGAAGATCTTGGCCATGTCGCGGCCGTCCAGCACGCCTTTCTGATACGAGCGGCGCTTGGCCGCTTCAAGGGTCTGTTCGTCGGCGAAGAGGGTCGCAGGCGAGTCCATCTGACTGTCGAGCAGGCTCACCAGATAGGTCGCGCTGGACACCCGCCGCAGTTGTCGCTTGGCCTGCAAATGGCCTTGCAGCGCGGCGATGGTCAGTCCGCCCGCGCAGGCGCCCATCAGGTTGACCTCACGAGCGCCGGTGATCGCCCGGCACACATTCATCGCTTCTTCCACGGCTTCAACGTACGTCGACAGCCCCCATTCGCGATGACGTACATCCGGATTGCGCCAACTGATCATGAAGGTTTGCAGGCCGTTCTTCAGGGCGAACTGGACGAAGCTGTTGTGCGGGCTCAGGTCGAAAATGTAGTACTTGTTGATCTGTGGCGGCACCACCAGCAGCGGCTTGGAATACTGCTTTTCGCTCATGGGCTTGTACTGGATCAACTCCAGCAGCTCATTGCGAAACACCACGGAGCCCGTCGTGGTGGCGACCGTTTTGCCGACCTCGAAAGCTTGCTTGGTGACTTGTCTGGGCAGACCGTCGTTGTGCAGGAAGTCGTCGACCAGGTGGCTGATGCCTCGCACCAGGCTGTTGCCGCCGGAGTTGAAGATCTCCTTGATCGCCAGCGGATTAAGCAGGCTGTTGGACGGTGCCATGGCGTCGTTGAGCAAGGCGAACGCGAAGTGCGCGCGGGCGCGATCGTCCGGGGTCATGTTGCTCTCGTCGATCCAGTGTTTGACCTGCTTCTGCCAGCTCAGGTAGGCCTGCAAGCTGCGGCGATAAAATGGATTGAGGCTCCACGCCGGGTCGGCAAAGCGATTGTCCTGCGGATTGGTCGGGTGCAGGGTTTCGCCCAGCAGTACGCGGCCCAGTTGACCGCCCAGCTTCAAGGCGTGTCGGGCGGTGTGCACCGGGTTGCGCAAACCATGGGCAGCAACGCTGCGCAGGGTGGAAAACAGATCCCGACCACGCAGGCCGGTAATCGCACTCTGTGCGTTGATGAACGCGGCGGGAGTGGGCAAATATTCCCTCGCTGGTTTTTCGCGCATGAATCAACACTCCTTCGTCTTCAGGCCAAATACAGTTACTCCGAACCAGAACACCATAGACGCTGTTGCGGGTTGTTGCGCGGCGCTGCGTCTTCCCGACTGACAATGGGCCGATTAGCCGCCCAATGGCGCTGGATGCGGATGCATCACGGCACGCTGACGTTCTTCTTCGAGAAACTTCATGATGATTGGTGCCACTGCTTCGGCCCGGGTAATCAAAAACAGATGCCCGTCATCGATGATGTGCAACTGGGCGTTGGGAATCCGCCAGGCCAGTAACCGCATGTTGACCAACGGGATCAGTGGATCGTCGTCACCGGCCAGCACCAAGGTTGGCTGGTGGATCTTGTGCAACCAGTGAATGCTGGTCCAGCCGAGGCCGGCGAACAGCTGCCAGTAGTATCCGAGCTTGCCGGCCGAGCGGACCTTGGCGGCATGGCTGGCGGCGAGGGTTGGATCGCGACGGAACGCACCGCCATAGATCATCGGCGCGATGCGAATCACGTGAGACGGCTGGATGTAGCGTCGTGGGCTGGCCATCATCCACAGGACTTTCGGCTTGCCCGGCACCATCACCGTGCCAGCCGCCGTGGCCGCCAGAACGAGTTTCTTGCAGCGCTCGGGATAGTCGTAAGCGAACTGCTGGGCGAGGGCGCCGCCCCAGGAAACGCCGATGACATTGACTTGCCCGTAGTCGAGATAGTCGAGCATCCGCGCCGTGAGTTTCGCCAGTCCCGGAAAGCGATACGGTCGGTTTGGCGTCGACGAACCGCCGACACCGGGGACGTCGAAAGCGATGACTTCCAGGTCCGGGTCCAGCGCCGCGACGAGCGGAAACACCAGCTCCAGGTTGGCGCCGATGCCGTTGAAAATCAGCAAGGGCGTCAAGTGAGGCTTGCCGGGGCGTACCGCCGTGCGGAGGGTCTGGCCATCCAGGTCGACGGTACGAAATATGAACGGTTGCGGCATGCACGGAGCCCTGTAGGTGTGTATGGGAGCAGGCTTGCCCGCTCCCACGTGTGTTACTTCAATTACCGCTCATGCACATAGGTGCCCGGCGCAGCTTCGCCCGCCGGATAAGCCTTGTTGCCCAAACTGCTCGGAGACTTCTTCAGCTTGCCCGAACGTTCGGCTTGCCATCCCTGCCAGTGCAGCCACCAGGAATCGGTGTGCTTGGTGGAGTTTTCTTGCCACTCCTCAGCCTTGAGCGGCATCTCGGTGTTGGTCATGTAGCGCGATTTCGGATTGCCCGGCGGGTTCAGAATGCTCTGGATATGCCCACTGCTGGACAGTACGAATTCAACCTTGCCACCGAACAGTTGCGCCGACTTGTAGCAGGACTTCCACGGGGTGATGTGGTCGTTGGTGCCGGCCAGGGAGAAGATGTCGGCAGTGACCTGCTTCAGATCGATTGGTGTGCCGCACACTTCCAGTGCGTCAGGACGGATCAGCGGGTTGGTTTTGAACATCTCGATCAGGTCGCCGTGGAACGCTGCGGGCAACCGTGTGGTGTCGTTGTTCCAGAACAGGATGTCGAACACCGGCGGCTCGTTGCCCAGCAGGTAGTTGTTGACCCAGTAGTTCCAGATCAGGTCGTTGGGGCGCATCCAGGCGAAAACTTTCGCCATGTCGCGGCCTTCCAGTACGCCGGCCTGATAGGAGTGGCGCTTGGCGGATTCGAGGGTCTGTTCGTCGACGAACAGGGCCACGTCGCTGTCCAGGGTGGTGTCCAGCACGCTGACCAGCAGCGTCAAGGCGTTGACCTTGTTCTCGCCGAGCGCGGCGTAGTGGCCCAGCAGGGCGGTGCAGGTGATGCCGCCGGAGCAGGCGCCGAGCATGTTGATGTCTTTGCTGCCGGTGATCGCGGTGACCACGTCGACCGCTTCCTTGAGCGCTTCGATGTAGGTCGACAGACCCCACTCGCGCTGTTCCTTGGTCGGGTTGCGCCAGCTGACGATGAACGTCTGCATGTTGTTGCGCAGGCAGAAGCGCGCCAGGCTCTTTTCCGGGCTCAGGTCGAAAACATAGAACTTGTTGATCTGCGGTGGCACCACCAGCAGTGGGCGCTCGTGCACCTGTTCGGTGGTCGGCCGATACTGGATCAGCTCCAGCACATCATTGCGAAACACCACCGCGCCTTCGGTGACGCCCAGGCTCTTGCCGACCTCGAACGCGCCCATGTTGACCTGGCTCGGCATGCCGCCGTTGTTCACCAGATCCTTGGCCAGATGGGAAAGGCCGTCGAGCAGGCTTTTGCCGCCGGTTTCGAAGAAGCGTTTGACCGCCGCCGGGTTGGCCGCACTGTTGGTCGGGGCCATGGCTTCGGTCATGAGGTTGATCACGAAATGCCCGCGTGCGACGTCCTTGGGCGAGAGGTTACTTTCGCCGATCCAGTCGTGGAGCTCCTTGCGCCACGCCAGGTAAGTTTGCAAATAACGTTTGTAGAGCGGGTTCTGGCTCCAGGCCGGATCGGCGAAGCGACGGTCATCGCTTGTCGGTTGCAGCGCGGATTTGCCGAACAGCACGTTCTTCAGTTCGATGCCGAAATGAGCGACATGCTTTGCACTGTGAATCGGTTGTTTGATGGCCTGGGTCAGCACCATGCGGGCAGAGCCCAACAGATCTTTTCTACGCAGTCCAACGACCGGATTCAGCCCCAAGGTATTTTCCGAGGCCTGAACTTTCAGGTCATCGTTATTCTTGTTACTCATCTACGACGCTCCATTGTCCTGAGACGAGTACCTGGGTCCAGCTGTGCAGTCCACAGCCAATGCCAGGTACTACTGCTCGGGTGACCGTTAATTCTGCATCGCTGCTTTTCAGTTCAGAGAGCACTGCAGGTACCTTGCCAGCTCCATTGGTTACCCGAGTTTAATTTTTTTCGCAAGCAGGCCAATCGTCGGCCCGGAAGCGGAGCATTCAAACAGATGGAATTAGAAAATGCCTTCTAATGAGCGAAAGGCCTGATTTAGAGCATCAGCTTGACGATGGACTCGTTCGGATCGCGGGTCTTTCCGGCGGCTTTTAGTTCGGCAAGATAATCGTTCCAGAGATCCTCTTGGCGCACGCCCAACTGGTACAGATATTCCCAGGTGAACAGGCCGCTGTCATGGCCGTCGTCGAAGGTCAATTTCAGTGCGTACTGACCGGCCGGTTCTACCTTGGTCAGGCCTACGCCGATCTTGCCAAATTGCAGGATAGGTTTGCCGTGGCCCTGGACCTCGGCGGAAGGAGAGTGCACGCGCAGGAACTCGGCGGGCAGGTGATGTTCCTCGCCGGACGCGTATTTCAGCGACAGGGTTTTCGAGGCTTTGTGCAGTTTGATATCGGTGGGGAGTTGGGTCGTCATGGGGCCGGTCGTCCGTCAGAATGGAGGCCCTGTGTTGGCGGGTGATCCTGTGGCGAGGGAGCTTGCTCCCGCTCGGCTGCGCAGCAGTCGTAAATCCGGCGAATGCGGTCTTGCTGATAAACCGCATTCGCTGATTTTGGGGCCGCTTCGCGACCCAGCGGGAGCAAGCTCCCTCGCCACAGAAGCCCGCTCACACAGTAGGTGACCTACAGGATATAACGGGACAGGTCTTCGTTCTGCGCCAATTCGCCCAAGTGGCTGTTGACGTAATCGGCGTCGATCAGGATCGCCTTGTCATCGTGGGCGCTGGCCAGATCACCGGCGCTGAACGACACCTCTTCAAGCAGACGCTCAAGCAGCGTGTGCAAGCGACGGGCACCGATGTTCTCGGTCTTCTCGTTGACCTGCCAGGCGATCTCGGCAATGCGCTTGATACCGTCCGGCTGGAACTCGATCACCAGGCCTTCGGTTTTCAGCAGTGCGCAATACTGCTCGGTGAGCGATGCGTGCGGTTCGCTGAGAATGCGTTCGAAATCTTCAGGCGTCAGCGCCTTGAGTTCGACACGAATCGGCAGGCGACCTTGCAGCTCAGGCACCAGATCGCTCGGCTTGCTCAGGTGGAACGCACCGGACGCGATGAACAGGATGTGGTCGGTCTTGACCATGCCCAGTTTGGTGTTGACGGTGCAGCCTTCGATCAGCGGCAGCAAGTCGCGCTGTACGCCTTCACGGGAGACGTCAATGCCACCGGAGTTGCCGCGCTTGGCGACCTTGTCGATTTCGTCGATGAACACGATGCCGTGCTGCTCGACGGCTTCCAGCGCCTTGGCCTTCAACTCTTCTTCGTTGACCAGGCGACCGGCTTCTTCGTCACGCACCAGTTTCAGTGCTTCCTTGACCTTGATCTTGCGGCTCTTGCGTTTGCCTTTGCCCATGTTGGCGAACAGGCTCTGCAACTGGTTGGTCATCTCTTCCATGCCCGGCGGCGCGGAGATATCGACACCGGTCACTTCGGCGACTTCGATTTCGATCTCTTTGTCATCCAGCTGACCTTCGCGCAGGCGCTTGCGGAACAGCTGACGGGTGTTGGAGTCGGCCGACGGTGCGGCGTCGTCGCTGCTGAAGCCCATGCGTGCCGGTGGCAGCAGGGCGTCGAGGATGCGTTCTTCGGCGGCGTCTTCGGCGCGGTGGCGAACCTTGGTCATTTCCTGTTCGCGCAGAAGCTTGATCGCTGCGTCGGCCAGGTCACGAATAATCGATTCAACGTCGCGGCCGACGTAGCCGACTTCGGTGAACTTGGTCGCTTCGACCTTGATGAACGGCGCGTTGGCCAGTTTCGCCAGGCGACGAGCGATCTCGGTTTTACCGACACCGGTCGGGCCGATCATCAGGATGTTTTTTGGCGTGACTTCAACGCGCAGCTCTTCAGGCAGCTGCATCCGGCGCCAGCGGTTACGCAGCGCGATGGCGACGGCGCGCTTGGCATCGTCCTGGCCGATGATATGGCGATTGAGTTCGTGGACGATTTCACGGGGAGTCATGGACATAGTAATTGGCGGTCCTCAGGTAAAAGTGAGCCGTGGCGTGGTGGCCAAAACAGGCTTACTCAGCGAGGTCCTGCTCCTCAATGGTGAAGGTGTGGTTGGTGAATACACAGATGTCGCCGGCGATGCCGAGGGCGGTTTCGACGATTTCCCGGGCCGACAGATCGGTTTTCTTCAGCAGCGCGCTGGCGGCAGCCTGGGCGTAACCGCCACCGGAGCCCATGGCGATCAGACCTTCTTCAGGTTCGACCACGTCGCCGTTGCCGGTGATGATCAGAGAAGCGTCTTTGTTCGCGACCGCGAGCATGGCCTCGAGGCGGCTGAGGGAGCGGTCAGTGCGCCATTCTTTGGCGAGTTCGACAGCGGCGCGAACCAGGTGGCCCTGATGTTTCTCAAGCTGGCCTTCGAAACGCTCGAAGAGGGTAAAGGCGTCAGCGGTGGCCCCGGCAAAGCCGGCGATCACCTGGCCGTGGTACAGGCGGCGAACTTTCTTCGCGTTGCCTTTCATCACGGTATTGCCGAGAGAAACCTGGCCGTCGCCGCCCATGACGACTTTGCCGTGGCGGCGAACTGAAACGATGGTGGTCAAGGGAGAGTCTCCACGCAGCGGGGCGAAAATGCCTTATGCCAACTCATATGGGGGTGGTGGAGCGTATTTCAACTGCGTAGAGGGAGAGGGGACGAGCGGTGTGTCGTTCGCGAAGGAGGATGTAAGTGAATCCTTGTGGCGAGGGAGCTTGCTCCCGCTGGAGTGCGCAGCACTCCCAAACCCGGGCACTGCGGTCCGTCAGACAGACTGCGGTAGCCGGGTTTACGACTGCTGCGCAGCCGAACGGGAGCAAGCTCCCTCGCCACAAAAGCAGGTTGTTTCTGCTAGGTCAGCGGCTTTGGCGTTGTTGTAACAACAGGTTGCTGAACCCGCTACCGGCCAGTTGTTTCTGGGCGGTGGTTAGCTGTTCGCGGTTGCTGAACGGTCCGACCAATACCCGATACCAGGTTTCGTCCTTCACGGTGCCGGATTCAACCGCCACAGCCTGGCCGAGCAATATGATCTGCGCCCGAACCTTGTCCGCATCCGCCTCCTTGCGGAACGAACCGGCCTGCAGGAAGAACTTGGTCACTGGCGCCGCTTTGGACACCGGTGGCGCTGGCGGCGGGGTAATCCCGGCCAGTGCGGCCTGAGCCCGCGCGGTATCGATCTTCGCCGCTTGCTCTGGTGTGACCGGCGTCGTCGGAATGGCCGGCACTTGTGGCGTCGGCAGGGTTTTCTCCGGCACGGCATCCGGCGGCACGATGACTTCCGATTCCGGCAGCAACGTGTAGAAGTCGTACTTCGGCTTCACCGGTTGAGTCGGGCTCGGCGGGGTCTTGTTGGCCTCGACGATCTTGGCTTTCTGCTGCTCGATCTTCTCGCGCTTGACGCTCTCGCTGCCCTTGCCCGGTTCCAGCTTCATCAGGAACACAATAAACGCGCCGACCGTCAGGCCGATGGCCATCCACAGCCAACCCGGGATCGGTTGTTTTGCAGGAGCTTGGTAACGGCTGGCGCCACGCTTGGGTGCAGGTTTTTTCTTGGCAGCCAACTTACATACGCTCCAGAGTTTCCAGACCCAAGAGTTCCAGGCCTTGCTTGAGAGTGCGGCCGGTCAGCGCGGCGAGGCGCAGACGGCTCTGCATTTGCGCCGGGGTGTCGGCGCTGAGGATCGGGCAGTTCTCGTAGAAGCTGGAGAACAGGCCGGCAACATCGTACAGGTAGGTGCACAGGATGTGCGGCGTGCCTTTGTCGGAAACGTTGTTCAGCACTTCGCCGAACTGCGCGAGCTTCGCCGCCAATTCGTGTTCGTGCGGTGCTTCGAGGACGATCTGGCCTTCGACTTCGCTGAAGTCCTTGCCGAGTTTGCGGAACACGCCGGCCACGCGGGTGTAGGCGTACAGCAGGTACGGCGCGGTGTTGCCTTCGAAGTTCAGCATCAGGTCGAAGTTGAAGCTGTAGTCGCTGGTGCGATGCTTGGACAAGTCGGCGTATTTCACCGCGCCAATGCCCACGACCTTGGCGATGTTGCGCAGTTCGTCTTCAGCCAGTTCCGGGTTCTTTTCTTTCACCAGGTTGTAGGCGCGCTCCTGGGCTTCGGTCAGCAGGTCGATCAGCTTCACGGTGCCGCCGTCACGGGTTTTGAACGGACGGCCATCGGCGCCGTTCATGGTGCCGAAGCCCATGTGTTCCATGTCCATCGGGTGCGTCACGAAGCCGGCCAGACGCGCGACCTGGAACACTTGCTGGAAGTGCAGGGCCTGACGTTGGTCGACGAAGTACAGCGCGCGATCAGCCTTCAGCTTGCCGCTGCGGTAACGCACGGCCGCCAGGTCGGTGGTGGCGTAGAGGTAGCCGCCGTCAGCCTTGACGATGATCACCGGCAGCGGGTCGCCATCAGCGTTTTTGAATTCGTCGAGGAACACGCACTGGGCGCCGTTGCTCTCGATCAGCAGGCCAGCGGTCTTGAGGTCGTTGACCACGTTGATCAGGTCGTCGTTGTAGGCGCTTTCGCCCATCACGTCGGCCATGGTCAGTTTGACGTTCAGCAGTTCGTAGATTTTCTGGCAGTGCGACAGCGAGATGTCTTTGAACTTGGTCCACAGCGCCAGGCAGTCCGGGTCGCCGGCTTGCAGCTTGACCACCAGACCACGGGCGCGATCTGCGAACTCTTCGGATTCATCGAAGCGTTGCTTGGCGGCGCGGTAGAAGTTTTCCAGGTCCGACAGCTCGTCGCTGGTGATCGGGTTTTCCTGAAGGTACGCCATCAGCATGCCGAACTGGGTGCCCCAGTCGCCGACGTGGTTCTGACGGATCACTTCGTCGCCGAGGAACTCCAGCACCCGCGCTACGCCGTCACCGATGATGGTCGAGCGCAAGTGGCCAACGTGCATCTCTTTGGCCAGGTTCGGTGCCGACAGGTCGACGACAGTGCGCTGCACCGGGCCGGCCTTGCGCACGCCGATGTGGGCGTCGGCCAGGGCGGCGTCCAGGCGAGTGGCCAGGGCTTGGGTGTTCTGGAAGAAGTTCAGGAAGCCAGGGCCGGCGATTTCGGTCTTGGTGACGTTTTCGTCAGCCGGCAGCGCAGCGATGATTTTCTCTGCCAGGTCACGCGGCTTCATGCCGGCCGGTTTGGCCAGCATCATTGCGATGTTGCTGGCGAAATCGCCGTGAGTCTTGTCACGGGAGTTTTCCACCTGGATCGCCGGCGACAGGCCTTCAGGCAACACACCTTCGTTGACGAGTTGGGTGATGGCTTGTTGGATCAGCTGGCGAATGGTGTCTTTCATGGTGTTCTCTTTCGACCGCAAGCGCGGCGGCGCCTGGATGCGCTAGTGGAAAAACTGGGCATTATCCGTTGCGAAGACGGGCTTGCCAACTATACCGGGCAGGTTATGGATATGTGGTGACTATTCGGGCCTCTTCGCGAGCAGGCTCGCGAAGGCGATCTCTAAATCAATACAGATCGACAGGGTCGACATCCAAAGACCAACGCACCGCCCGCCCACTCGGCATCTGCTCCAACACCAGCAGCCAGCTGCTTAATAGTCGGTGCAACGGCGCCCGGGCCGTCGCTTGCAGTAACAACTGCGCACGATAACGCCCGGCCCGGCGTTCCATCGGAGCAGGTACCGGCCCTAGCAGTTCAATCCCGGTCAGGTTCTGCTCGGCCAGCAAACGCTCGGCCTCGCTGCACGCCTCATCAAGAAAACCTTCAGCTTGCCCCGGTTTGTGCGCTTCGGCCCGCAGCAGCGCCAAGTGCGCAAACGGTGGTAACCCCGCCGAGCGACGTTCGCTCAACGCCTGTTCGGCAAAGGCGAAATAGCCCTGTTCAGTCAGTTGCACCAGCAGCGGATGGTCGGCCAAGTGGGTCTGGATGATCACTTTGCCCGGCTCTTCAGCCCGGCCCGCGCGCCCGGCAACCTGGACGATCAACTGCGCCATGCGCTCGCTGGCGCGGAAGTCGCCGGAAAACAGCCCGCCGTCGGCATCGAGAATCGACACCAAAGTCACCCGTGGAAAGTGGTGCCCTTTGGCAAGCATTTGCGTGCCCACCAGAATGCACGGCTGGCCTTTCTGAATGGTCGCGAACAGCTGATTCATGGCGTCTTTGCGCGAAGTGCTGTCGCGGTCGACCCGCAGCACCGGGACGTCCGGGAATAGAATCCCCAGCCGTTCCTCTGCGCGTTCGGTGCCGGCGCCGACAGGCCGCAAATCGACTTTGCCGCATTTCGGGCAATGCCGAGGGACACGTTCGACGTAGCCGCAATGGTGACAACGCAGTTCACCGGAGCGCTGGTGCACGGTCATGCGCGCATCGCAGCGCTGGCACTCGGACATCCAGCCGCAGTCGTGGCATAGCAAGGTCGGGGCAAAGCCGCGACGGTTGAGGAACACCAGCACTTGTTGGCCAGCGGCCAGCGTCTGACCGATGGCCTGCTGCATCGGCCCGGAAATGCCGCTGTCCAGTGGACGGCTTTTCACGTCCAGGCGCAGGAAGCGCGGTTGTTTGGCGCCACCGGCACGCTCGTTTAATCGCAGGAGGCCATAACGACCGGTGTAGGCGTTGTGCAGGCTTTCCAGCGAAGGCGTGGCAGAGCCGAGGACAATCGGGATGTTTTCCTGGCGTGCGCGCACCAGTGCCAAGTCGCGGGCGTGATAGCGCAGGCCTTCTTGCTGTTTATAGGAACCGTCGTGCTCTTCATCGATGATGATAAGGCCGGGGTTCTTCATCGGCGTGAACAGCGCCGAACGGGTGCCGATAATAATGTCGGCGTCACCGTCCCGGGCGGCGAGCCAGGCTTCCAGGCGTTCGCGGTCGTTGACCGCCGAGTGGATCAGCGCGATGCGTGCATTGAAACGCTGCTCGAAACGCGCCAGGGTCTGCGGGCCGAGGTTGATCTCCGGGATCAGCACCAGCGCTTGCTTGCCGGCCTCGAGGGTTTCGCGGATCAGTTGCAAATAGACTTCGGTCTTGCCGCTGCCGGTGACGCCGGCCAGCAGAAACGCGTGATAGCTGTCGAAGCCGGCGCGAATCGCCTCATAGGCCGCACGCTGCTCCGGGTTGAGCGGCAGTTCCGGCTGCGCCAGCCAGTGTTCGTGGCGGGCGTCGGGGGCGTGCTTGCGGATTTCGACTTGCACCAGATCCTTGGCCAGCAGCAAATCCAGGCTGTCCTTGCTCAGCATCAGTTTGCTCAACAACTGATGGGCGACGCCGTGGGGATGCTGGGCCAGGGTCGCCAGGGCCTCCCGTTGACGCGGGGCGCGAGCGATGCGCGGGTCATCAAGGCTGGCACCGGGCGCGGCGGACCAGAAGCGTTCCTGCCGTGCTTCGGCCAGTTCACCCTGGCGCAGCAACACCGGCAGCGCCCAGCTCAACGTGTCGCCGAGGCTGTGCTGGTAATACTGGGAGGTCCACAGGCACAGTTTGAACAGCGCGGGAGGCAGTGGTGGCGTGGCATCGAGCAGGGCCAGGGCCGGCTTGAGCTTTTCTACCGGCACTTCGCTGGTGTCGGTGACCTCCACCAGAATCCCGATCATCTCCCGTCGGCCGAACGGCACCCGCAGGCGCATGCCCGGCTGCAACTGGGCACGCAGGACCCCGGCCGGGGCACGGTAATCGAACAGACGGCGCAGGGGCGAAGGCAGGGCGAGGCGCAAAATGGCGTCGGGCACGCGGTTGTTTTCTCGATGATGGGGCGGTGAAGAAGGCCGGGAGCCTAGCAGACGACTGGTGTAAGGGACAGCTTGCGTGATTGCAAAGGTCTGGTAGAATCCGCGGCCTAATTATGTGCGGTATTCAACAATAGTGTTGAGTGGCGGCACACTAGCCTGAGGAATACACCATGAAAGCCGATATCCATCCAGCGTACGAAACCATCGAAGTAACTTGCAGCTGCGGCAACAAGTTCGAAACTCGTTCGAACCTGTGCAAGCCACTGGGTACTGACGTATGCAACGAGTGCCACCCGTTCTACACCGGTAAGCAGAAGACTCTGGATACTGGCGGCCGTGTACAGCGCTTCGCAGACCGTTTCGGTGCTTTCGGCAAGAAACCTGCTGCTGCAGCAGAGTAAGGTTCGAAAGCCCCATGGGCTTTTCCTTGCTGATGAAAAAGGCGTCCCTTGCGGGCGCCTTTTTTGTGTCTGCGATTTGGCTTTCCGGTGCCCAGGCCTTCTGTCCGGCGCCGAGCGGGCTGACACCCGTTGTGGTGCAACGGGTGGTGGATGGCGACACGCTGCGCCTGAGCGATGGCCGCAGCGTGCGCATGATCGGTTTGAATACGCCGGAGCTGGGCAAGAAAGGCCGCTCCGACGAACCGTTCGCGGTGGTTGCGCGCCAACGTCTGGAGGCTCTGGTGGCCGCCAGCGACGGGCGGGTGGGTTTACTGCCCGGTAAAGAAAGCAAAGATCATTACGGTCGCACCTTGGCCCATGTCTACAGCGCCGATGGCGCCAACCTTGAAGCGCTGATGCTCGCTGAAGGACTCGGTTTCCAGGTAGCGGTCGCGCCGAATGTCGATCTGGTCGACTGCCAGCAAGCGGCGGAACACAGTGCCCGTCAGGCCGGACTCGGGTTGTGGCGTCAATCCCCTGTGCTGAAAGCGGAGCAGATCAGCACTTCCGGCTTCGCTGTGCTCAGCGGTCGTGTGAGCAAGGTTCAACGCAATCGCGGCGGGGTTTGGATCGAGTTGCAGGATTCGGTTGTACTGCGCGTTGCACCCAATTTGTTGGGTCGGTTTGATGTTGCGAATCTCGAGCGGCTGAAGGGCAGGCAGATCGAGGCCCGAGGCTGGGTGCTGGACCGTTCGCGGCGCGGCGGACTGAAAGAAGGGCAGGCGCGCTGGCTTTTGCCATTGACCGACCCGGCGATGCTTCAGATGGCACAGTGATAAAAAATTGTAGACATTTTTAATGTGGATTGTGAACAGTCAATCCCTTGTGTTCCGTGGCTCTTGGTCCAAAGTCGTAGGGCCGGGTGCTTGACAGGGGTGACCGGTCAGTCTTGTAGGGACTTTGCGACACGAGTATCCTCGGCGGTCCGTCTGTCCCACAGTAAAAAGCGGAATGCCCCTATGTCTGATTTGAAAACTGCCGCTCTCGAATATCATGCCCATCCTCGTCCAGGGAAGCTGAGCGTCGAGCTCACCAAAGCCACCGCTACCGCCCGCGACCTGTCGCTGGCCTACAGCCCCGGTGTAGCCGAACCAGTCCGCGAAATCGCCCGCGACCCTGAACTCGCCTACAAGTACACCGGCAAGGGCAATCTGGTTGCAGTCATTTCCGATGGCACCGCAATTCTCGGCCTGGGTAACCTCGGCCCATTGGCTTCCAAGCCAGTCATGGAAGGTAAAGGCGTGCTGTTCAAGCGCTTCGCCGGCATTGACGTTTTCGACATCGAAGTCGACTCCGAAAGCCCGCAAGCCTTCATCGACACCGTCAAGCGCATCTCCATCACCTTCGGTGGCATCAACCTGGAAGACATCAAGGCACCTGAGTGCTTTGAGATCGAACGTGCTCTGATCGAGCAGTGCGACATTCCGGTATTCCACGATGACCAGCACGGCACCGCGATCGTTACTGCGGCCGGCATGATCAACGCCCTGGAAATCGCAGGCAAAACCCTCGCTGACGCCAAGATCGTCTGCCTGGGCGCCGGTGCTGCCGCCATCTCCTGCATGAAATTGCTGGTGAGCATGGGTGCCAACATCGAAAATATCTTCATGGTTGACCGTACCGGCGTGATCCACTCCGGCCGTGACGACCTGAACCAGTACAAGGCTGTTTTCGCTCACGCGACTGAAAAACGCACACTGGCCGACGCCCTGAAAGGCGCGGACGTGTTCGTTGGCCTGTCCGGCCCGAACCTGCTGAGCGCTGAAGGCCTGAAGTCCATGGCGGCCAGCCCGATCGTGTTCGCGTGCTCCAACCCTGATCCGGAAATCTCCCCGGAACTGGCTCACGCCACCCGTGACGACGTGATCATGGCGACCGGCCGTTCGGACTACCCGAACCAGGTCAACAACGTGCTGGGCTTCCCGTTCATCTTCCGTGGTGCCCTGGACGTCCGCGCCAAGCGCATCAACGAAGAAATGAAAGTGGCTGCAGCCAACGCCCTGCGTGAACTGGCCAAGCTGCCGGTTCCTCAGGAAGTGTGCGACGCCTACGGCGGCATCAAACTGGAATTCGGTCGTGAGTACATCATTCCGAAACCAATGGATGCCCGTCTGATCACCGTGATCTCCGATGCCGTGGCCAAGGCTGCGATCGAGACCGGCGTAGCGACCCTGCCGTATCCGAAGAACTACCCGCTGAAAAGCGTGGATGACGTGTTCAACGGCTAAGTCGTTGTAGCGCTTCAATCAAAGGCCCCGGCTCTTGCGAGTCGGGGCTTTTTTATTACCGGTGGGTTTTGCAGCGGTTGTGCTGGCCTCTTCGCGAGCTACTGGCACGCAACAAAAAGCCCCGCTCTTCTTTCGAAGGCGGGGCTTTTTGCAGCTTCAGGTGATCAGAACAAATCGATCGGCGCCGCTTCATCCGCTGGCAGTGGGCTGCCCGGCGCAGTGCCGTTGCCCAGCTCGTTCGCCGACGGTGGCGTGTCTTCGACCTTGAACAGCTCGAAGTAGGCGCCTGGCGTGCCTGGGCTAGCTGCACGGCCGCTGACCGGGTCGACTCGGAGACTGAGAATGCCTTCCGGCTCTGGCTGCGTATGTGGCGGCAGGCCTTTGAGTGCGGCGCCCATGTAGTTCATCCAGATCGGCAGGGCGACGGTACCGCCGAACTCCTTGCGACCCAGGCTTTCAGGCTGGTCGAAACCGGTCCAGACAGTGGTCACATAATCGGCGTTGTACCCAGAGAACCAGGCGTCCTTGGATTCGTTGGTGGTACCGGTCTTGCCCGCAATGTCGCTGCGGCCCAAGGCCAGGGCGCGGCGCCCGGTGCCGAGTTTGATCACATCCTCGAGCATGCTGTTGAGGATGAACGTGGTGCGACCATCAACGACGCGCTCGGCCACGGCCGGCGTTTGTGGCGCTGGCTGGGCGGTCAAGGCTTCGCCCGGGGTTGCGTTGACGGTGAAGGCGTTGGCCACGACAGGGGCGGCGATGCCATCGGTCGCGACGGTGCCTTTCGGGACACTCGGCGGGTTGGCGACGAACAGCGTGTCGCCATTGCGGCTTTCGATCTTGTCGATGATGTAAGGGGTGATCTTGTAGCCGCCGTTGGCGAAAGTGCTCCAGCCGGTGGCGATTTCCATTGGCGTCAGCGTCGCGGTGCCCAAGGCCAGTGACAGGTTGGGCGGCAGGTCCTGCTTGTTGAAGCCAAAGCGCGTGATGTAATCGATGGTCTTGCCAACGCCCATGGCTTGTACCAACCGGATCGAAACCAGGTTACGAGACTTGTACAGGCCTTCACGCAAGCGGATCGGGCCGAGGAACGTGTTGGTATCGTTCTTTGGACGCCACACCTTGTCCAGGTACTCGTCGACGAACACGATCGGTGCGTCGTTCACCAGGCTGGAGGCGGTGTAGCCGTTATCCAGTGCGGCGCTGTAGACGAACGGCTTGAAACTCGAACCCGGCTGGCGCTTGGCCTGCATGGCGCGGTTGTAGTTGCTCTGTTCAAAGGCGAAGCCGCCGACCAGGGAGCGAATGGCACCGTTCTGCGGATCGAGGGAAACCAGCGCGCCCTGAGCTTGCGGGATCTGGCTGAATTTCAGCGAGTTGTCCGGCTGGCGTTGCACACGAATCAGGTCGCCGACCTGGGCGACGTCCGAAGGCTGCTTCGGATTGGCGCCCATGCTGTTGGTATTCAGGAACGGACGCGCCCATTTCATGCTGTCCCAGCCGACGTGTTCCTCACCGGTACGGGTCATCACTTGCAGGCCGGTCTTGTCGACCTGGGTGACGATGGCAGGTTCAAGGCTGCTGATGGTGCGTTGCTTGGTCAGCTCGATTGTCCAGGCCTCGCGAGTCTTGCCCGGCAGGCGCGACTCCGGGCCGCGATAACCGTGACGCTGGTCGTAGGTCATCAACCCTTCGTGAACCGCGGTGTTGGCCATTTCCTGCAGGTTGCTCGGCACCGTGGTGGTGACGCGGAAACCCTCGGTATAGGCGTCGCTGCCATAACGGCCGACCATTTCGGCGCGGGCCATTTCAGCGATGTACGGCGCATTCACTTCCGGGGTCGGCACGTGATAACTGGCGTTCAGCGGCTCGTTGATCGCGGTGGTGTAGTCGGCTTCGGTGATTTTGCCGAGCTTGTACATGCGCCCAAGGATCCAGTCGCGACGTTCCTTGCTGCGGGCCGGATTGGCCAGCGGGTTGAAGCGCGAGGGGGCTTTCGGCAGACCCGCGATCATCGCCATCTGCGCGAGGCTGACGTCACGAATCGACTTGCCGTAGTAAACCTGTGCGGCGGCTTCGATACCGTAGGCGCGGTTGCCCAGATAGATTTTGTTGACGTACAGCTCAAGAATCTCGTCCTTGGTCAGCTGCCGTTCAATCTGCAGGGCCAGGAGAATTTCGGTGGTTTTTCGCGAGAAGCTGCGTTCGCTGGTCAGGAAGAAGTTCTTCGCCACCTGCATGGTGATGGTGCTGCCGCCGGACTGAATGTGTCCGCTTTTTACCAACTGGGTGGCCGCGCGCATCAGGCTGCTGGGGTCGACACCGTAGTGATTGGCGAAGTTGTCGTCTTCAGCACTTAGTAACGCATTAATGAAATTGGGGGGAATGTCGGCGAACCGGATCGGTGTGCGGCGCATTTCGCCAAATTCTGCGATCAGCTTGTTGTCGCTGCTGTAGACCCGCAAAGGAATCTGCAACTGGATGCTTCTCAGAGCCTCCACGGACGGCAAACCCGGACTAAGGTAGAGAAAGGCGCCGCTAAGACCGAGGAGCAGTCCGCAGAAAACGGCGACGATGGACCAACCGAAAAATTTCAGCAGACGAATCAAGGCTTTTGGACATCCAGGGCAAAGAATGAATTAGGCATCAGGGTTCAGATAAACAGGGAACGACCCGCGCTTGAAGTAAAAACCGGAGAAAAACGCTGGGCATTATAAGCATTTTTCTGTCGAGAGCGTCATTTGCGCTGCTGTCAAGACGGGTGGTTTGAACGCAATGGATATTACAGAGTCCGTAAGACACGGATAGTCATAGGGAATTGGTAGTGCTAGGACTCTTCAATAAAAAGGCCAATACGCTTCTGGGGATCGACATCAGCTCTACGTCGGTCAAGCTTCTGGAGCTAAGCCGCCAAGGCGACCGCTATCGGGTCGAGGCCTATGCGGTGGAACCTTTACCCACCAACGCGGTGGTCGAGAAAAATATCGCCGAGCTCGAAGGCGTAGGGCAGGCACTCGCGCGCGTGCTGCTCAAGGCCAGAACCAACCTCAGGAACGTCGCCGTCGCCGTGGCCGGTTCGGCGGTGATCACCAAGACCATCGAGATGGACGCCGGTCTTTCCGACGACGAAATGGAAAACCAGCTGAAGATCGAGGCCGATCAATACATCCCTTATCCATTGGACGAAGTGGCCATCGACTTTGAGGTCCAGGGCGTTTCTGCGCGCAACCCCGAGCGAGTCAATGTGTTGCTGGCGGCCTGTCGCAAGGAAAACGTCGAGGTCCGGGAAGCGGCCCTGGCCCTGGCCGGCCTGACGGCCCGCGTGGTCGACGTCGAGGCCTATGCGCTGGAGCGTTCCTACGGATTGCTGGCGAGCCAACTGGCGGCTTCTCAGGAGCGCCTGACGGTAGCGGTGGTTGATATTGGCGCCACCATGACCACCCTGAGCGTGCTGCACCAGGGGCGGATCATCTACACCCGCGAGCAATTGTTCGGCGGTCGTCAACTGACGGAGGAAATCCAGCGACGGTATGGCCTGACCATCGAGCAGGCGGGGCTGGCGAAGAAGCAGGGTGGTTTGCCGGACGATTACGTCAGTGAGGTGTTGCAGCCGTTTCGCGATGCGCTGGTGCAACAGGTGTCACGTTCGTTGCAGTTTTTCTTCGCCTCCGGTCAGTACAACTCGGTTGATCACATTCTGTTGGCCGGCGGTACCGCATCGGTCCCGGGGCTGGATCGGTTGATCGAGCAACGATTGGGGACGCCGACGCAAGTGGCCAACCCATTCTCCGACATGACCCTGAGCAGCAAGGTCAACGCCGGGGCCCTGGCCAGCGATGCGCCGGCACTGATGATCGCCTGCGGGCTGGCCCTCAGGAGTTTCGACTGATGGCGCGGATCAATCTTTTACCCTGGCGCGAAGAGCAGCGTGAAGCGCGCCGCAAACGCTTTTTGCTGGCGCTGGGCGCTGTGATGGTGGGGGCCGTGGGCGCGGTGCTGATCGCGAACCAGGCCATCAGTGGCGCTATCGATCGGCAAGTGGCTCGTAACGATTACATTGGCAAACAGATTGCCGTGGTCGACGAGCGGATTAACCAGATCAGCGATTTGAAGGCACGTCGCCAGCAACTGGTCGAGCGCATGCGCATCATTCAGGACCTGCAAGGCAACCGTCCGGTCAGCGGGCGGATCTTTGATCAGTTAGCGCGTACCTTGCCGGACGGGGTGTACTTCACCGAGGTGAAAATGGCCGACAAAACCCTTTCCATCACGGGTGCGGCAGAATCCAACAATCGTGTTTCGGACCTGATGCGTAATCTCGATGCGTCAGACTGGTTCAATGCGCCGACCCTGACGGAAGTCAAAGCGACGACCGCCGGCCAGGTGGATCAGGCCAACGTCTTTCAGTTGACCGTTCGTCAGACTCAGCCCGCCGCTGCGGAGGGCGGCAAATGAGGCTGCCTGACTGGTTCGAAGGCCTGCGCAAGATCGACATCAATGACCTGGACACCCATAACATGGGTTCCTGGCCGCCAGCCATCAAGGCATTGGCGGCTTTCCTGCTCATGATCCTGGTGCTTTCGCTGGGCTACAGTTTTTCCATCAGCGACCTTCAGAGCCACCTCGATCTCAAGCGCGAGGAAGAGTTGACCCTCAAGGAGCAATTCGCCAGCAAAGCCCATATGGCGGCGAATCTGGAGCTGTATACGCAGCAGATGAAGGAAATGGAGAACTCCTTTGGCGTGCTGCTGCGGCAATTACCCAGTGACACCGAAGTGCCCGGCCTGCTGGAGGACATCACTCGCACCGGCCTGGGCAGTGGCCTGGAGTTCGAAGAGATCAAACTGCTGCCGGAGAACACGCAGCAGTTCTACATCGAGTTGCCGATCCAGATCACCGTCACCGGTGCCTATCACGACCTAGCCACCTTCGTCAGCGGCGTCGCCGGGCTGCCAAGGATTGTCACCCTGCATGACTTCGACCTTGCGCCGGCCAACCCGGAAGGTGGTCCGAAGTTGCGCATGAGCATCCTCGCCAAGACCTACCGCTACAACGACAAGGGGCTGGAAGAATGAGCCCGATTCGTTGTTTTTCGATGGTTGTGCTGGTCGCCGTCCTGGCTGGTTGCGGCAGTGACAATGACTTCAGCGACCTGGACGCGTACATGAACGAAATGCGTTTGCGTGCGCCCGGCAAGATTGAACCAACGCCGACATTTCGGTCTTACCCAACATTCACCTACAGCGCCGCCAACCTGCGAAGCCCGTTTTCCCGACAGGTCAGAATTGATCTGGCCGGCCAGAAACACGGCTCGCGCAACGTCAAACCTGACCCGAATCGGGTCAAGCAGTACCTCGAAGGTTTCAACATCGAGCAGTTTGAAATGGTCGGAACGATCGCCAATGCGACCGGCTCCTTTGCGCTGCTGCGCGGGGCGGGCGGGGTGCATCGGTTGAAAGTCGGCGATTACCTGGGGCGTAACGATGGGCGGATCGTCGCCATCAGCGGTTCGCAGGTCGATGTGGTCGAAATCGTTCCCGACGGCGAAGGCGCCTGGCTGGAGCGGCCGCGGACCATCCCTTTGAAAGAGCACTCATAGTGGAACTCGAATAATGAACAGGATTTTCTCAACCTTCGGTATTTCGCTATGGATAGCGTTGCTGTCGCCGATGGTACTAGCGGCCAACCTCAAAGCGCTGGATGTCGCCGCGCTGCCGGGGGACCGCGTCGAGTTGAAGTTGTCGTTCGATGGGCCGCCACCGACGCCTCACGGTTACACCACGGAATCGCCTGCACGGATTGCGCTGGATCTGCCCGGCGTCGTCAGTCAGCTAAAAAGCAAAAATCGTGACCTGGGCGGCGGAAATGCCCGCAGCGCTACAGTGGTGGAAGCCAAGGACCGTACACGGCTGATCATCAATCTGACCCAGTTGACGCCGTATAGCGCACGGGTCGAAGGCAACACGCTGTTCGTGGTGGTCGGCCAAGGCGCCAACAAAACGGCCTCCAGCCCGGCGCCCAAAACGCCACGCGCCGCGACTGCAACGCCAGCGCCGGCGAAAGCCTATGCGCCAGTAGGCAAGGCCATCCGGGGCGTGGATTTCCAGCGCGGCACCCAGGGCGAAGGCAATGTGGTTATCGATCTGTCGGATCCTTCCATCGCCCCGGACATACAGGAGCGCGACGGCAAAATCATCGTCAGTTTCGCCAGGACCCAATTGCCTGAACCGTTGCGTGTGCGTCTGGACGTCAAGGATTTCGCCACGCCAGTGCAGTTCGTCAACGCCAGCGCCACGGGCGATCGGGCCACGATCAGCATTGAGCCCAGCGGCGCTTTCGATTATTCGACTTACCAGACCGATAACAAGCTGACCGTCAGTATCCGGCCGATGACGGTCGATGACTTGCAGAAACGCAACTCCGAGCGTTTCGCCTACACCGGTGAAAAGCTCTCGCTGAACTTCCAGGACATCGATGTGCGTTCGGTGCTGCAACTGATCGCCGATTTCACCAACCTCAATCTGGTGGCCAGCGACACGGTGCAGGGCGGCATCACGCTGCGTTTGCAGAACGTGCCGTGGGATCAGGCGCTGGATCTGGTGTTGAAAACCAAGGGCCTGGATAAACGCAAGATCGGTAACGTTTTGCTGGTCGCACCGGCCGATGAAATTGCCGCCCGCGAGCGTCAGGAACTGGAGTCGCAGAAGCAAATCGCCGACCTGGCGCCCCTGCGTCGGGAACTGTTGCAGGTCAACTACGCCAAAGCTGCCGACATCGCCAAGCTGTTCCAATCAGTGACGAGTGCCGAGGCAAAAGCCGACGAGCGGGGCTCGATAACGGTGGACGAGCGGACCAACAACATCATTGCCTACCAGACCCAGGATCGCCTCGACGAACTGCGCCGTATCGTCGCGCAACTGGATATCCCGGTGCGTCAGGTGATGATCGAGGCGCGCATCGTCGAAGCCAACGTCGACTATGACAAAAGCCTCGGCGTGCGCTGGGGCGGTTCGTTGCAGAACAAAGGCAACTGGAACACCTCAGGCGTCAGCAATGGGGCGAATGCTTCATCGACCATCGGTACGCCTGGCAGCACCAGCACCAACTCGCCGTTCGTCGACATGGGCACCGCCGCCAACACCTCGGGGCTTGGCATCGCCTTCATCACCGACAATGTGCTGCTGGATCTCGAGCTGACGGCCATGGAGAAGACCGGCAACGGCGAAATCGTCTCGCAGCCCAAGGTGGTTACGTCGGACAAGGAAACCGCAAAAATCCTCAAGGGCACGGAAATTCCCTATCAGGAAGCCAGCTCCAGCGGCGCTACCTCGGTGTCGTTCAAGGAGGCCTCGCTGTCTCTGGAAGTGACGCCGCAGATCACTCCGGACAACCGGATCATCATGGAGGTCAAGGTCACCAAGGACGAACCGGACTACCTGAACAAGGTGCAGGATGTGCCGCCGATCAAGAAAAACGAGGTCAATGCCAAGGTCCTGGTCAACGACGGCGAGACCATCGTGATTGGCGGGGTTTTCTCAAATACTCAGAGCAAGGTTGTAGATAAGGTGCCATTTCTCGGTGATGTGCCGTATCTTGGCCGCCTTTTCCGGCGTGACGTGGTTTCGGAGAAAAAATCCGAGCTGCTGGTATTTCTCACTCCGCGTATCATGAATAACCAGGCGATTGCTGTGAGTCATTGATTCTGTGCGAAATTTGATTCTTGTTGGACCGATGGGGGCTGGAAAAAGCACCATCGGCCGGTTGCTGGCCAAAGAGCTGCGCCTGCCATTCAAAGATTCCGATAAGGAAATTGAATTGCGCACGGGCGCCAATATCCCGTGGATTTTCGATAAAGAAGGCGAGCCGGGCTTTCGTGACCGCGAGCAGGCGATGATTGCCGAGCTGTGTGGCTGCGACGGCGTGGTGCTGGCGACCGGTGGCGGCGCGGTGATGCGCGAGGCCAATCGCCGGGCGCTGCACGCCGGCGGGCGGGTGGTCTATCTGCATGCGTCTGTCGAGCAGCAGGTGGGCCGCACGTCCCGCGATCGCAATCGACCCCTGTTGCGTACTGCCGATCCGGCCAAGACCCTCCGGGATCTGCTGGCGATCCGCGATCCGCTTTATCGGGAAATCGCCGATCTGGTGGTGGAAACCGATGAGCGGCCGCCGCGAATGGTGGTGCTCGATATTCTCGAACGCTTGCAGCAGCTACCTCCCCGTTAAAGCGCAGCGCGAAATGCGCTATCCTCGGCGTCCTGTCATGGCCGCTCAAGGTTGTGGCAGATGGCTACCGAACGGCGTCAACCAGCAGACGCCGTGGACATTCGTTAACTCAAGGCAGGACGCCTGATTCCATCTTCACTGTGGGGACACATGCAGACACTCAAGGTCGATCTAGGCGAGCGCAGCTACCCGATTCATATTGGCGAAGGTTTGTTGGATCAGCCTGAGCTGCTGGCCCCGCATATTCGCGGACGGCAAGTGGCGATTATCTCCAACGAGACCGTTGCGCCGCTCTATCTCGAGCGTCTGACCCGCAGCCTCGCACAGTTCTCGGTGGTTTCCGTGGTGCTGCCGGACGGCGAAGCGTTCAAGACCTGGGAAACCCTGCAACTGATTTTCGACGGTCTGCTGACCGCACGGCACGACCGTCGTACCACGGTCATCGCCCTCGGTGGCGGCGTGATTGGTGACATGGCCGGTTTTGCGGCCGCCTGCTACCAGCGTGGTGTCGATTTCATCCAGATCCCGACCACGCTGCTGTCGCAAGTCGACTCTTCGGTGGGCGGCAAGACCGGGATCAACCATCCGCTGGGCAAGAACATGGTCGGCGCTTTCTATCAGCCGAATGTGGTGCTGATTGATACCGCTACCCTCAATACCCTGCCGGCCCGCGAACTGTCCGCCGGGCTTGCCGAGGTCATCAAATACGGGCTGATCTGCGACGAGCCGTTCCTGACCTGGCTTGAAGACAACGTTGATCGCCTGCGCGCGCTGGACCAGGTCGCCCTGACTTACGCCATCGAGCGCTCTTGCGCGGCCAAGGCTGCGGTGGTGGGTGCCGACGAACGTGAGACCGGTGTCCGCGCCACGCTCAACCTGGGTCACACCTTCGGCCACGCGATCGAAA
Organism: Pseudomonas sp. BT76 TE3572; assembly: GCF_050435365.1. Classification (NCBI taxonomy): domain Bacteria; kingdom Pseudomonadati; phylum Pseudomonadota; class Gammaproteobacteria; order Pseudomonadales; family Pseudomonadaceae; genus Pseudomonas; species Pseudomonas sp. BT76 TE3572. Next base: position 4,043,584 of record NZ_JBNDKE010000001.1, on the reverse strand, counting down.
CCCACATGGGCTATGGTGTCTGGCTACATGGTGAGGCGGTCGCTGCTGGCACCGTAATGGCCTTGGAAATGTCCACGCGCCTTGGCTGGATCAGCGAGCAAGAGCGCGATCGCGGCATCCGTCTGTTCCAGCGTGCCGGCCTGCCGGTCATCCCGCCTGAAGAGATGACCGAAGCCGATTTTCTCGAACACATGGCAATTGACAAGAAAGTGATCGACGGTCGTTTGCGCCTGGTGCTGCTGCGCCACATGGGCGAAGCGGTGGTGACCGACGATTATCCGAAAGAGGTTTTACAGGCCACGCTGGGAGCGGATTACCGCGCTCTGGCTCAGCTTAAAGGTTAATAAGATCCCGATGACTAGTTTGCACGCCGACGAGGCTTTCCTCGGCCATTACCAGTTGAGTCATGACCCTTTTTCTCCACGGGTGCCTGGCTTCAAATTCTTCCCGGCCCAGCGCAAACCGGTGCTGGGGCAACTGCATCACCTGGCACGCTACAGTCAGTTGCTGCTGGTCGTCACCGGCCCGCAAGGCAGTGGCAAGACCCTGTTGCGTCAGGCCCTGGTGGCCAGCACCAACAAACAGTCGGTGCAGAGCGTGGTGGTTTCCGCCCGTGGCGCCGGTGATTCGGCCGGCGTGCTGCGTCAGGTGGCTCAGGCGCTGAATGTCGCCCAGGCCGAGATCGGCGCGATTCTGGCTCAAGTGGTGCAGCTTGCCCTGACGGGGCAGGAAGTCTATCTGCTGGTGGATGACGCCGAGCAACTCGACGAGTCCGCGCTGGAAGCCTTGCTGGCCCTGGCCGCCGGTGCACCGGAAGGTCGCCCGCATGTGTTCCTGTTCGGCGAGTCGTCGTTGATTGCTCAACTGGAGGCGCTGAGCCTCGAGGAAGAGCGTTTCCACGTCATCGAATTGCAACCTTACACCGAAGAAGAAACCCGCGAATATCTGGAGCAGCGGCTCGAAGGCGCTGGCCGGGGTATCGAACTTTTTACCGCAGATCAGATCTCTGATATTCACGAAAGCTCCGACGGTTGGCCTGGCACCATCAACCAGGTTGCCCGCGATGCAATGATCGAAGCCATGATTGCCAGCCGCTCTGCGGTGAAGCGTCCAAGTATGGGGTTCAACATGCCGAAGAAACACGTATTGGCGATTTCCGCCGTTGTCGTGGTCGCGGTAGCCGCCGCCTGGTTGATGCCGGGTCGCAGCAAAGCACCGACCACTGGCGCACCTGCCAACGAGCAGGCGCAACTGCCGCTCGGCCAGGGCACGCCACAACCTAACAGCGGCGGCGCGCCTGCCGTCGAATTCGCCGGTAACTCGCAGCCGATGCCATTGCCGCTGGTCGGCAACTCGCAGCCGGTCATGCGTGGTCCGTTGGCCGAAGCTGCCGGTGGCATCACCGAAGGCGACGACGGCGTGCCGGTCGAAGGTTCGAGCGCTACGCCGCCGACCGTGACCACTACCGCGCCGCCTGCGGGTATCCAGCCTGGCCCGGCACCGACGCCTGCTGCCAAACCGGCTCCTGCGCCCACTCAGGTCGCGACTGCCAAGCCAGCTCCGGTAGCGCCTGCCGTGAAGCCGGCCCCAGCGCCTGCCAAGCCAGCCGCCGCCGTTGCTGCCGCCAAGCCAGCCGAGAAACCAGTCGCCGCTGCCGCGAAAGGCGCTGGTGGCACTTGGTACGCCGGCCAACCGACGAGCAACTACGTGGTGCAGATCCTCGGCACCAGCTCCGAAGCGGCCGCACAATCCTTCGTCAAGGAGCAGGGCGGCGAGTACCGTTATTTCAAGAAAGTCCTCAACGGCAAGCCGCTTTACGTCATCACTTACGGTAACTTCGCCAACCGCGATGCAGCCGTTACCGCCATCAAGGCCTTGCCAGCGAAGGTTCAGGCTGGTAAACCTTGGCCTCGCACTGTCGCCAGCGTCCAACAGGAACTGGCAACAACTCGCTGAAGATTCGGCGGCCTTACCCAGGCCGCCTCTCCAAGCACCTCAAAATTTCTACAAGCGCATGCCGCCCTAAGGGTCAGTTGGCGCTTGCTGACGACCGCGTTGCGCGCCAACGTGCGCGAGGCTGCGTTGCGGGATTTGCCAAGGGTGAAGCCATTGGCGGCATCCCGCGCCTTGCCTCGCACACGCTGGCATCACAACGCGGTTCGTCAGCAAGCACCAACAGACCCTCGGCCGCGTGCCTTGTGGTGTCTGCGTCACAGTAGTCTTTGAGTCGTTGCGGTCAAAATTAAAAAAGTTTTGACTAGCACAGCATATCGCTTTAAACCTTTCACAAATGCGACATAGATTTGCGACATTTCGTCGTCAAATTTGTGAGCCTCTGTGTCGGTGTGTACAATGACCTCCCTTTTGCCCCCGCAAAGCTGGCGTACGTTCGGCGCGGACGGTAAGTGGTTGAATTGAAAAGAAATTTGCCTCGGTAAGAGGCAGCCTGGTGAGAAAGTGTCTATGAAAGCAGGTCTGTACCAACCAGATGAATTCAAGGATAACTGCGGTTTCGGCCTGATAGCCCATATGCAGGGCGAGCCCAGTCATACCCTTTTGCAAACGGCCATCGAGGCCCTGACCTGCATGACCCACCGCGGTGGGATCAACGCCGACGGCAAGACCGGTGACGGTTGCGGTCTGCTGATTCAAAAGCCGGATGTGTTCCTGCGAGCCATCGCCCAGGAAACCTTCGGCGTCGAACTGCCCAAGCAATATGCAGTGGGCATGGTCTTCTTCAACCAGGACCCGGTCAAAGCCGAAGCCGCTCGCGAGAACATGAACCGCGAGATCCTCGCTGCTGGCTTGACCCTCGTCGGCTGGCGCAAAGTGCCGATCGACACCAGCGTCCTCGGTCGCCTGGCCCTTGAGCGCCTGCCGCAGATCGAACAAGTGTTCATTGCCGGTGATGGCCTGAGCGATCAGGACATGGCCGTCAAGCTGTTCACCTCCCGTCGTCGCTCGTCCGTGGCCAACGCCGCCGACGCCGATCACTACGTCTGCAGCTTTTCGCACAAGACCATTATTTATAAAGGCCTGATGATGCCGGCGGATTTGACCGCCTTCTATCCAGACCTCAGCGACCAGCGCCTGCAAACCTCGATTTGCGTGTTCCACCAGCGCTTCTCCACCAACACCCTGCCGAAATGGCCGCTGGCTCAGCCGTTCCGCTTCCTCGCCCACAACGGCGAGATCAACACCATCACCGGCAACCGTAACTGGGCCGTGGCCCGTCGCACCAAGTTCACCAATGATCTGATGGACCTGGAAGAACTCGGCCCGCTGGTCAACCGCGTTGGCTCCGACTCCTCCAGCATGGACAACATGCTTGAGCTGATGGTCACCGGTGGTATCGACCTGTTCCGTGGCGTGCGGATGATCATTCCGCCTGCGTGGCAGAACGTTGAAACCATGGACCCGGATCTGCGTGCGTTCTACGAATACAATTCGATGCACATGGAACCGTGGGACGGCCCGGCCGGCGTGGTAATGACCGACGGTCGCTACGCGGTGTGCCTGCTCGACCGTAACGGTCTGCGTCCAGCGCGTTGGGTCACCACCAAGAACGGTTTCATCACTTTGGCGTCCGAAATCGGTGTCTGGAACTACCAGCCTGAAGACGTGATCGCCAAGGGCCGCGTTGGCCCGGGTCAGATCTTCGCCGTGGACACTGAAACCGGCCAGATCCTCGACACCGACGCCATCGACAACCGCTTGAAGTCCCGTCATCCGTACAAGCAATGGCTGCGCAAGAATGCCCTGCGCATCCAGGCGACTATGGAAGACAACGACCACGGTTCGGCGTTCTACGACGTTGACCAGCTCAAGCAGTACATGAAGATGTACCAGGTCACTTTCGAAGAACGTGATCAGGTGCTGCGTCCGCTCGGCGAGCAAGGCTACGAAGCCGTTGGCTCGATGGGCGATGACACGCCGATGGCCGTGCTGTCCCAGCGCGTGCGCACGCCGTACGACTATTTCCGCCAGCAGTTCGCGCAGGTCACCAACCCGCCGATCGACCCGCTGCGTGAAGCCATCGTCATGTCGCTGGAAATCTGCCTCGGTGCCGAGCGCAACATTTTCCAGGAGTCGCCGGAACATGCCTCGCGCGTGATCCTCAGCTCGCCGGTTATTTCCCCGGCCAAGTGGCGCTCGCTGATGAACCTCGATCGTCCGGGCTTCGAGCGCGCGATCATCGACCTCAACTACGACGAAAGCGTCGGCCTCGAAGCGGCGATCCGCAACGTTGCCGATCAGGCTGAAGAAGCTGTGCGCTCCGGTCGTACCCAGGTCGTGCTGAGTGACCGCCGCATTGCCCCGGGCAAGTTGCCGATCCACGCTTCCCTGGCCACTGGTGCGGTGCACCACCGCTTGACCGAAAAAGGCCTGCGTTGCGACTCCAACATCCTCGTGGAAACCGCGACGGCTCGCGATCCGCACCACTTCGCCGTGTTGATCGGTTTCGGCGCCTCGGCGGTCTATCCGTTCCTGGCCTACGAAGTGCTGGGTGACCTGATCCGCACCGGTGAAGTCCTGGGCGACCTCTATGAGGTGTTCAAGAACTACCGCAAAGGCATCACCAAAGGCCTGCTGAAGATCCTGTCGAAGATGGGCATCTCGACCATCACGTCGTACCGCGGTGCGCAGTTGTTCGAAGCCATCGGCCTGTCTGAAGAAGTCTGCGACCTGAGCTTCCGTGGCGTGCCAAGCCGCATCAAGGGTGCGCGTTTCGTCGACATCGAAGCCGAGCAGAAAGCCCTGGCTGCCGAAGCCTGGAGCCCGCGCAAGCCAATCCAGCAGGGCGGTTTGCTGAAGTTCGTCCACGGTGGCGAATATCACGCGTACAACCCGGACGTGGTCAACACCCTGCAAGCCGCTGTGCAGCAGGGCGACTACAGCAAGTTCAAGGAATACACGGCGCTGGTGGACAACCGTCCGGTGTCGATGATCCGCGATATGTTCAAGGTGAAAACCCTGGACACGCCGCTGGACATCAGCGAGATCGAACCGCTGGAATCGGTGCTCAAGCGCTTTGACTCCGCGGGCATCTCCCTCGGCGCCTTGTCGCCGGAAGCCCACGAAGCCCTGGCCGAAGCCATGAACCGCCTCGGTGCGCGTTCCAACTCCGGCGAAGGCGGCGAAGACCCGGCGCGTTACGGCACCATCAAGAGCTCGAAAATCAAGCAAGTGGCGACTGGCCGTTTCGGTGTGACCCCGGAATACCTGGTCAACGCTGAAGTGCTGCAGATCAAAGTCGCTCAGGGCGCCAAGCCCGGCGAAGGTGGTCAACTGCCAGGCGGCAAGGTCAACGGTCTGATCGCCAAGCTGCGTTACGCAGTGCCGGGCGTGACCCTGATTTCGCCTCCGCCGCACCACGACATCTATTCGATCGAAGATTTGTCGCAGCTGATTTTTGACCTGAAACAAGTCAACCCGAAGGCGTTGGTCTCGGTGAAGCTGGTTGCAGAAGCGGGCGTCGGCACCATCGCTGCCGGTGTGGCCAAGGCCTACGCGGACTTGATCACCATCTCCGGCTACGACGGCGGCACCGGTGCGTCGCCGCTGACCTCGATCAAATACGCGGGCGCTCCGTGGGAGCTCGGCCTGGCCGAAACCCACCAGACCCTGCGCGGCAACGACCTGCGCGGCAAAGTGCGGGTACAAACTGACGGCGGCCTGAAAACCGGCCTCGACGTGATCAAGGCGGCCATCCTCGGCGCTGAAAGCTTCGGCTTCGGCACCGCGCCGATGATCGCGCTGGGCTGCAAATACCTGCGTATCTGCCACCTGAACAACTGCGCCACCGGCGTCGCGACTCAGAACGAGAAGCTGCGCAAGGATCACTACATCGGCACCGTCGACATGGTGGTGAATTTCTTCACCTACGTCGCCGAAGAAACCCGTGAGTGGCTGGCCAAGCTGGGCGTGCGCTCCCTCGAAGAGCTGATCGGTCGTACCGATCTGCTGGACATCCTCGAAGGCCAGACCGCCAAGCAGCAACACCTGGACCTGACGCCATTGCTGGGTAGCGATCACATCCCGGCAGACAAACCTCAGTTCTGCCAGGTCGACCGCCAACCCACCGTTTGACAAAGGCCTGCTGGCCGAGAAAATGGTCGACATGGCCACCTCGGCCATCAACGACAAGAGCGGTGCCGATTTCGCCCTGGATATCTGCAACTGCGACCGTTCGATCGGCGCGCGGATCTCCGGTGATATCGCTCGCAAACACGGCAACCAGGGCATGGCGAATGCACCGATCACCTTCCGCTTCAAAGGGACGGCCGGTCAGAGCTTCGGTGTGTGGAACGCTGGCGGCCTGAACATGTACCTGGAAGGCGACGCCAACGACTACGTCGGCAAAGGCATGACCGGCGGCAAGCTGGTCATCGTTCCGCCGAAGGGCAGTGTCTACAAGACTCAGGACAGTGCCATCATCGGCAACACCTGCCTGTACGGCGCCACTGGCGGCAAGCTGTTCGCCGCCGGTACCGCGGGCGAGCGTTTCGCGGTGCGTAACTCCGGTGCTCACACCGTGGTGGAAGGCACGGGCGATCACTGCTGCGAGTACATGACCGGTGGTTTCGTCTGCGTACTGGGCAAGACCGGTTACAACTTCGGCTCAGGCATGACCGGCGGTTTCGCCTACGTGCTCGACCAGGACAACACCTTCGTTGACCGGGTCAACCACGAACTGGTGGAAATCCAGCGGATCAGCGGTGAGGCGATGGAAGCCTATCGCAGCCACCTGCAACGCGTGCTGAACGAATACGTCGAGGAAACCGACAGCGAGTGGGGTCGTGAACTTGCCGAAAACCTCGATGACTATCTGCGTCGTTTCTGGTTGGTCAAGCCGAAGGCTGCCAGCTTGAAAACGTTGCTTTCCAGCACCCGTGCCAACCCGCAGTGATATGCGCCTGAAGAGTTTGATGAGGTTTTAACAATGGCTGAACGTCTGAATAACGACTTCCAGTTCATCGATGTCGGGCGCAAGGATCCGAAGAAGAAACTGTTGCGTCAACGCAAGAAAGAGTTCGTGGAGATCTACGAACCCTTCAAACCCCAGCATTCGGCCGATCAGGCCCACCGCTGCCTGGGTTGCGGTAACCCGTATTGCGAATGGAAGTGCCCGGTGCACAACTTCATTCCGAACTGGCTGAAGCTGGTGGCCGAGGGCAACATCCTCCAGGCCGCCGAGCTGTCGCACCAGACCAACACCCTGCCGGAAGTGTGCGGCCGGGTGTGCCCGCAGGATCGTCTGTGCGAGGGTGCCTGCACCCTCAACGACGGTTTCGGCGCGGTGACCATCGGTTCGGTTGAGAAGTACATCACCGACACCGCGTTCGCCATGGGCTGGCGTCCTGACATGTCCAAGGTCATACCGACCGGCAAGCGTGTTGCGATCATCGGCGCAGGCCCGGCAGGCCTGGGCTGTGCCGACGTGCTGGTACGCGGCGGCGTGACCCCGGTGGTGTTCGACAAGAACCCGGAAATCGGCGGTCTGCTGACCTTCGGTATCCCCGAGTTCAAGCTGGAAAAGACCGTGCTGAGCAATCGCCGCGAAGTCTTCACCGGCATGGGCATCGAGTTCCGTCTGAACACCGAAGTGGGCAAGGACGTGACCGTCGAGCAGTTGCTCGAAGAATACGATGCCGTATTCATGGGCATGGGCACCTACACCTACATGAAGGGCGGCTTTGCCGGTGAAGATTTGCCGGGCGTGCATGACGCGCTGGACTTCCTGATCGCCAACGTCAACCGCAACCTGGGCTTTGAAAAGTCGCCGGAAGATTTCGTCGACATGAAAGGCAAGAAGGTGGTGGTACTGGGCGGCGGCGACACGGCGATGGACTGCAACCGTACCTCGATTCGCCAGGGCGCCAAGTCGGTGACCTGTGCTTATCGTCGTGACGAAGCGAACATGCCGGGCTCGCGCAAAGAGGTGAAGAACGCCAAGGAAGAAGGCGTGAAATTCCTCTACAACCGCCAGCCAATTGCGATCGTCGGCGAAGACCGCGTCGAAGGCGTGAAGGTGGTCGAGACCCGTCTCGGCGCACCGGACGCCCGTGGCCGTCGCAGCCCTGAGCCGATTCCGGGCTCCGAAGAGATCATCCCGGCCGACGCCGTGGTCATCGCGTTCGGTTTCCGTCCGAGCCCGGCGTCGTGGTTCGAACAGCACAGCATCCAGACCGACAGCCAGGGCCGCGTTGTGGCCCCGGAGCAAGGTCAGTACAAGCACCAGACCAGCAACCCGAAAATCTTCGCCGGTGGCGATATGGTTCGCGGTTCTGACCTGGTGGTAACGGCGATCTTCGAAGGCCGCAATGCCGCCGAAGGGATCCTGGATTACCTGGGCGTCTAAGCTCGCGACACCAAACCTTGTAGGAGCGAGCCTGCTCGCGATAGCGGTGGATCAGTCACTAGATGTATTGACTGACACTCCGTCATCGCGAGCAGGCTCACTCCTACAGTTGTTTCGTGGTGTTGCAGAAAGTCGGTTTCCACCGCGACAAATTGACCCGATAGACAAAAGGCTGACCTGCAACCGTGCCTTTTGCGTCGAGCTCTGAGAAAATGCCCGCACTTTTTTTCCGGATGCCGACATGACTGCCCTGAAGAACGACCGTTTCCTTCGCGCCCTGCTCAAGCAACCCGTAGACGTCACGCCTGTCTGGATGATGCGTCAGGCCGGTCGCTACCTGCCGGAATACCGCGCCAGCCGTGCCAAGGCCGGCGACTTCATGAGCCTGTGCATGAACCCGGAGTTCGCTTGCGAAGTCACGATGCAGCCGCTCGACCGCTATCCGCAACTGGACGCGGCGATCCTGTTCTCCGACATCCTGACCATCCCCGATGCCATGGGCCAGGGCCTGTACTTCGAAACCGGTGAAGGTCCGCGCTTCAAGAAAGTCATCAGCACAATGGCTGACATCGAAGCCCTGCCGATTCCTGATCCGCACAAAGACCTCGGCTACGTCATGGACGCGGTCAGCACCATCCGCCGCGAACTGAACGGCCGCGTGCCGCTGATCGGTTTCGCCGGCAGCCCATGGACCCTGGCCACCTACATGGTCGAAGGCGGCTCGTCGAAAGACTACCGCAAGACCAAAACCATGCTCTACGACAACCCGCAAGCCTTGCACCTGCTGCTGGACAAACTCGCGCAGACGGTCACCAGCTACCTCAACGGCCAGATCATGGCCGGCGCGCAAGCGGTGCAGATCTTCGACAGTTGGGGTGGCAGCCTTTCGGCGGCGGCGTACCAGGAATTCTCCCTGGCCTACATGCGCAAAATCGTCAGCGGCCTGATCCGCGAACATGAAGGCCGCAAAGTGCCGGTCATTCTGTTCACCAAGAATGGCGGCCTGTGGCTCGAAAGCATTGCCGACGCTGGCGCTGATGCGCTCGGCCTGGACTGGACGTGCGACATCGGCAGCGCCCGTGATCGCGTCGGCAGCAAAGTCGCGCTGCAAGGCAACATGGACCCAACCGTGCTCTACGCCAAACCAGAAGCCATCCGTACCGAAGTCGGCCGCATCCTCGCCAGCTACGGCAAAGGCAGCGGCCACGTGTTCAACCTCGGCCATGGCATCACCCCGGAAGTCGACCCGGAACACGCTGGCGCCTTCCTGCGCGCGGTGCATGAACTGTCGGCGCAGTATCACGAGTAAGACCCTCTCTCGATTGCTGCCTGGGGCGATTAACCGGGTGGCAATCAGTAATTAGAGTTCTTCTAATTATTTCATTATTATTCTTAATGCAGACTTTATTGTTGTAGTGTTTTGTTGTTTGTTTGGTGTGGACAACTTTCGCGAGCCAGTATTCTCAATTTCTTACTTAATGCCATATTTGTTCATATTTGGTTGTCTTGACGGTCTGTAGATAACTAATTGTAATCGCGCCACTAATTTGAATTTGGTGAGTGTGATGAGAAGAATAGGTTATTCACCCGGCCGGGTGCTGTTGCACTGGCTTTCGGCGGGAGTGATTTTATGGGCGTTGTTGTCCGGATTCTATGTGTCGGTCGTTGATGTGTTGCCGCAAACAAAGGACTGGGTGGGGTTTGTCAATGTTTCGGTGACCGCTTTGTTTATTCCAGTTTTTGTGGTGAGGATTTATCTGGTTGTTATTCATTCGTGTGCAGAGGACGCTACGAACAAAACACTGATGGACCACGTGGCGTGCCTGATGCACAAGTTTATTTATACAGTAACGAGTGTTGTTCTTGTCACTGGGATTTTAATGATGGATCGCGCAGTTAATATATTCGACCTGATCTTGATTCCCCAGCCACTGGAAGACCCAACTTGGATCGACAGGTTTTTTACTGTCCATGTTTGGTCTTGTGTGGTGTTGTTGATACTGGTGGCGTTGCACATCTCGGCGGTGATTAAACACGAGATGTGCGGGCGCAGGGTCCTTAAACGCATGACGTTCTAGCTCAGGCGGGTTGATTGCCGGGCAACGTTGGCAACTTCGCCAGTTTCAATGCCACCAGCAATGCAATCACCAGCAGACCGCCGATGAACAAACCAATGCCGTTCCATCCGCCGAGGTGCCAGAACACACCGCCCGCCGTCCCGGCGATGCTCGACCCTGCGTAGTAGCTGAACAGATAAAGCGACGACGCCTGCCCCTTGGCTTTGATCGCACGACGCCCAATCCAGCTACTCGCTACCGAATGGGCGCCGAAGAAGCCGAAGGTGAAGATCAGCATCCCGATGATCACCACCGGCAGCGGCGTCAACATTGTCAGTGCAAGGCCTGCGAGCATTAGGACGATCGTCGCCCAGAGCACTTTGCGTCGGCCTAGTTTGTCGGCCAACGAGCCGATTTTCGCTGAACTGTAGATACCCGACAGATACACCACCGAGAGCAGCCCGACGAAGGCCTGATCCATGTGGTACGGCTCGGCCAGCAGGCGATAACCGATGTAGTTGAAGAGGGTGACGAACGCGCCCATCAGCACAAAAGCTTCGAGGAACAGCAGCGGCAGGCCGGCATCGCGAAAGTGCATGGTGAAGCCGTCAATCAAGCTTCGCGGGTGCAGTGAGCGGGCGCGGAAGTTGCGCGACTCGGGGAGGATTTTCCAGAACACGGCCGCCGCGATCAGCGCCAGACCACCGATCACCAGCATCGCCGTGTGCCAGCTGACGAAGTCGATCAACACACCGGTGATCAAGCGTCCGCACATCCCGCCAATCGCGTTGCCGCCGATGTACAAACCCATGGCCAGGCCGATGTGCTGCGGGTGGATCTCTTCGCTCAAGTACGTCATGGCGACTGCTGCCAGACCGCTCAACGACAACCCTATCAGCGCGCGCATCACCAACACGCCGTGCCAGCTTGGCATCATCGAGCTGGCGATTGTGCAGAGCGCGGCGGCGAACAGCGCCGCGACCATCACCGGTTTGCGCCCGATGCGATCAGAGATCGGGCCGGTGATCAGCAGACCGATGGCGAGCATGCCGGTGGCGACCGACAGGATCAGGCTGCTCTGGGCTGCGTTGATGGAGTACTCGTGGGACAGCAGCGGCATCATCGGTTGCACGCAATAGAGCAGGGCGAAGGTCGCGAAGCCGCCGCAGAACAGCGCCAACACCGTGCGCATGAACATCGGCGTGCCTTTTTCGATGTAGATCTCCTTTAGTTCGGCGACAACATCGTCCACCGCTGCGGGCGGAACTTCATGGGCAAGTGGAGCGACAGCAGTTTTCACTTCGGACCTCGGAGGACGCAGCCGGTCAGGCAATGAAAAAAGCATATAGCTGCCTAATGATTCAATCCAATATATTGTTCGACCTGTTTGATAGGTTTAACGACCTAATGGAGTTTTCATGGAATTGCGTCACCTGCGCTACTTCATTGCTGTTGCCGAAGAACTGCACTTCGGCCGCGCCGCCCAGGTGCTGGGCATCTCGCAACCGCCGCTGAGTCAGCAGATTCAGGCGCTGGAGCAGGAGGTGGGCGCGCGATTGTTCGAACGCACCAATCGTCGGGTCGAGCTCAGTGAAGCCGGCCGGCTATTTCTGGAAGAGGCGCGGCTGGTATTGGCGCAGGTCGACAAGGCGGCGGATGTTGCACGGCGGGCGCAGTTGGGTGAGCTGGGCGAACTGAAGATTGGCTTCACCTCGTCGGCGCCGTTCAACTCGACCATTCCACAGGCGATTTTTTCGTTTCGCCAGCGATTCCCGGCGGTGCACCTGAACCTGCGGGAGATGAGCAGCACCCAAGTCGCCGATGCGTTGGTGGATGAGTCGATAGAAGTCGGGATCATGCGGCCGCTTGGGTTGCCGGACTCGCTCAGCGTGGTGGAACTGATGCGTGAGCCGCTGGTGGCGGTGCTCAGCTCCAAGCATCCGTTGGTGACCGATAGTGAAGAAGGCTTGTTTCTGTCAGCCCTGGCCCTCGAACCCTTCGTATTTTTCCCACGCAGCTATGGCAGTGGTCTGTACGCACAATTGCTCAGCCTGGCCCGGGATGCCGGTTTCAGTCCGCACTTCGCACAAGAGGCTGGCGAGGCGATGACGATCATCGGGTTGGTGGCGGCGGGATTGGGTGTATCCGTGCTGCCGGCGTCTTACCAGCGGATGCGCATCGAAGGGGTGGTCTATCGGCCTCTGCTCGATCCAGAGGCCGTGTCGGCGGTGTGGCTGGTGCAGCGCAAGGATCAGAAGTCGCCGATGGCCAAGGCGTTTGTGGAGTTGTTGACGCGTAAGGTTGAGCCGTTGAAGGCGTGACTGCTTCGCAGTCAATCGCGGGCAAGCCCGCTCCCACAGTGGATTTGCGGTGTGAACACGATTTTTGTTCCACCACTCATCCACTGTGGGAGCGAGCTTGCTCGCGAAAGCGTCCGCAAGTTCACCAAAAAAGGCGCAGTTACCAATGCTATAGCGGACTCTTCGCTGATAAGCGTGGGACATTTCCGAAATACCTTAGGAAGGCTTCAGCGCCTTGCGGCATTGCCTACAACTAATCCAGAATCCGCCGGCTTGTGCGCCTTGGGGGCCGTCGGTAACTTGATTCGCGTCACTGATTCCCAGTGATCGGGTTTAGTAGCCCGTGTTTACACGATGCGCATTTGCATGCCGGACAGTCAGGTAATTTCATGCCTGCACTTTGATGGTAGCTGTGCGTAGGGCGCTCTCGGGCGCGCCGGTTCGTGTTTCCCGGTCTACTAACCTGCGTACGGCTGCCACCCTTTTGATTAGTAGCGACTCGGTGGCTCCACTTTGTAGGTAGCCGAAACATGACGAATACAACAACAAACCTACCGGACACCGATCCGGACGCTCCACGCCAACCAAGCAAAATCTTCCTCATCGCCCCCGATATCGACAACCACACTCTGCTGGAATACGCCTGTGAATCCCTGGCATCAGCCAACGTCATGGCGAGTGACTTCGCGAGGTGTCTGAAGGGATCGCAAAGCAACACACTGCTGGGAATTCAGCAGTCGATCATGCTGGGAGAATTGGCGGTGAACCGGGTGTTGGATAACCTCGATCCACTCTAGTGCGTCAGGTCACTAATACTGACTACTTTCCCGAAAGGGTCTTGTGAGACTCTGAGGATCCTGGGCAACCAGCCATCGCAGAGCCAGGCAGGACCGGGGCTATATCGAACCGACCTGTTTGATACGGCGCTATTGTGGCGAGGGAGCTTGCTCCCGCTGGGTCGCGAAGCGGCCCCAAAAGAAAGGACTGCTACGCAGTCCAGCGGGAGCAAGCTCCCTCGCCACAGGTTAGTCATTGCTCGCAGCGTTTCTTTATCTGCCGGGCATTGCCTCGTTACGACCAGCGCCGAAAAATCAGCGACGTATTAACCCCACCAAAGGCAAAGTTGTTGTTCATCACGTACTGGTTGCTCATCTGCCGAAACTCGCCGCGCAGGTAATCGAGTTTGCCGCAGTGCGGGTCGACGTCGTCGAGGTTGAGGGTGTGGATGTACAGGTCGCGGTTCATCATTTCGATGCTGAACCAGGATTCCAGCGCACCGCAGGCTCCAAGGGTGTGTCCGAGGAAGCTCTTCTGCGAGCTGATCGGCATGTGCTCGCCGAACAACGCGCTCGTTGCCAGTGTTTCGGCAATGTCGCCCTGTTCAGTCGCGGTGCCGTGGCCATTCACGTAGCCGATGTCAGAAGGCTGTAACCCGGCGTCTTCCAGGGCCAGTTCCATGGCCCGGCGCATGGTGACCTGCTCTGGGCGGGTGGCGTGCTGGCCGTCGGCGTTGCTGCCGAAACCGACGAGTTCGGCGTGGATGTGCGCACCGCGAGCCAATGCGTGTTCGAGTTCTTCGAGCACCAGCATGCCGCTGCCTTCACCGATCACCAGGCCATCGCGGCCGCTGTCGTAGGGGCGTGGGGAAGTCTGCGGCGCATCGTTTTTCAGGCTGGTGGCGTAGAGCGCATCGAAGACCATCGCTTCGGTCGGGCACAGTTCTTCGGCACCGCCGGCGAGCATCAATGGCAGGCGACCAAACTTGACCGACTCGTAGGCATAACCAATGCCCTGACTGCCGCTGGTGCAAGCGCTGGAGGTCGGGATCAGCCGGCCGGTGAGGCCGAAGAAGATGCTGATATTCGCGGCCGTGGTGTGCGGCATCATGCGCACATAGGAGTTGGCATTCAGCCCCTCGGCCACCGAGTTGAGCAGCATGTTGCCGAACGCCTTGATCTCGTCGGTGCTGCCGGTGGATGAGCCGCAGGAAACGCCCATGCGTCCGTCCTTGATCGATTCGTCACCCAACAGCCCGGCATCGGCCAACGCCTGTTCTGCCGCGCCGACCGCCAGGCGCGAGACCCGGCCCATGCTGCGCAATTGTTTGCGGGTCCAGTGGCTCGGCACTTTGAAGTCGTCGATCGGCCCCGCCAGGCGCGTGTTGAGTTCGGTGAAGCGATCCCACTCGTCCATCCGGCGGATACCGCTGCGGTTGGCCGCGAAGTTGCTAACGATGGTGTCCCAATCGCTGCCGAGTGAGGTGATGCCGGCCATGCCGGTGACGACGACGCGCTTCATCAGCACAGGCCTCCGTTAACGGCCAGAACCTGCCGGGTGATGTACGACGATTCCGCCGACATCAGGAAATTCACCGCGCTGGCCACCTCTTCCGGGGTGCCCATGCGTTGTGCGGGGATCATTTTCATCAGTTCTTCCACCGGCACGTTTTCATCGAGCATCGCGGTATCGATCAAGCCGGGTGCGACACAGTTAACAGTAATTTTGCGCTTGCCCAATTCAATCGCCAACGCCTTCGCCGCGCCGATCAAACCGGCCTTGGACGCGCTGTAGTTGACCTGGCCACGGTTGCCGATCAACCCGGAAACCGAAGTGATGCAAACAATCCGTCCGGCCGCGCGACGACGAATCATCGGCATCATCACCGGGTGCAACACGTTGTAGAAACCGTCGAGGTTGGTGCGCATCACCATGTCCCAATCATCTTCGCTCAGGGCTGGAAAAGCACCGTCGCGTGTCAGGCCGGCGTTCAGCACCACACCGTAATAGGCGCCGTGGGTTTCCACGTCGGCTTCGAGAATGGCTCTGCAGTTGGCGCGGTCGGACACATCGAATTGCAGAATGCGCACGTTGCGCCCCAAGGCTTCGATTTCGGCCTTCACGGCTTCAGCGTCCGCCAGGCCACTGCGGCAATGCAGCACGATGTCATGCCCGGCCTGAGCCAGACGCAAAGCGATGGCGCGGCCGATGCCACGGCTGGAACCGGTGATCAGTACGGATTCAGTCATGGCTGGGTTCCTTGGGTTTCATGAAGGTATTGAGCAGCCTGAGGCGGACGGAACACGTTCAGACGAGCGGTGGCGTGAATGCCGGGGGCGGTGATGTGGCATTCGAACACGCCCATGCCGTTGTCGTCTTCCAGCGAGCGGATGCCGTGGATGGTCAGCTCCGTACCAGCGGGGAAGTGCTCGACGTTGCATTCGAATTTGCGGGTGCCAAGCAGAAACCCCAGCTCCACCGCATCGCCACGCTGACGGGCATGGCAACCGGCGTAGGCGGCGACACTCTGGGCCATCAGCTCGATGCCGACCCAGGCCGGCAGGCTGCCGTCCGGGCGGCTGAACAGGCCGTTGGGTCTGACTGTGAGACGGGTGTAAATCTGCTCGTCATCGAACGACAGGATCTGTTCGATGAAGATCATGTCGCCAGCATGCGGCAGCAGTTCGGCGATCGGCCAGTCAATCATGGGGCGTCTCCGATAATCAGGCTGACGTTGTTGCCACCGAAGGCAAAGGAGTTGCTCATCAGGTAGCGAGGTGCAAAGGACGTCAGGCGATTGGCCGGGGTCACCCAATTCAGGGCTGGCAACTGGGGATCCGGTTGGCCGTCCCAGACGTGAGGCGGCAGGGCGTGCTCGCGATTGCCTGCACTGAGGCTCAACCAGCAGAACGCCGCTTCCAGAGCGCCGGCCGCACCGAGGGTGTGGCCGGTCATGGGTTTGGTCGACGAACACGGCACACCTGTCGGGAACAACGTTGCCACCGCCAGGCTTTCCATGGCGTCGTTGTGTTGAGTGGCGGTGCCGTGCAGGTTCAGGTAATCGATCTGCTGTGGCTGAAGTTGTGCTCGGCTCAAGGCTTTGCGCATCGCTTGCAGGGCGCCACGGCCGGTCGGTTCCGGCGCAGAAATGTGATGCGCATCGGAGCTGGCACCACTGCCGAGCAGAGCAATCGGCTGGCTGTCGCCGACATTCTTGCTCATCAAAAACAGCACCGCCGCTTCGCCAATGTTGATGCCGTTACGGTTCACCGAAAACGGATTGCAGCGTTGCCCGGACACCGCTTCCAGCGCCGAGAACCCATTGAGGGTCAACTTGCACAGGCTGTCGACGCCGCCGCACAGCACCGCGTCGCACACGCCCAGGTCCAGCAGTCGCTGAGCACTCATCAGCGCTCGGGCGCTGGAAGTGCAGGCCGTGGAAATCACATAGGCCGGGCCGCTCAATTGCAGCCAGTCGGCGAGGAAGTTCGCTGGAGCGCCGAGTTCCTGTTGCTGGTAGTCGTAATCGGCCGGGAACTGATGCTCGCGGATGTAATGGGCCAGGCCGCTGCTGGCTTCGTCGATACCCGAGGTGCTGGTGCCCAGAACGATACCGATGCGGTCGCGGCCGTAGGTCTGGATCGCCTGGTCGATGTCTTCGCGAATCTGCAGCGCGGCTTCCAGCAGCAATTGATTATTACGGGTGTCATGCGGCGCAAGCTCAGCCGGGATCGGCGCCAGTTCGCCTTGAACCGCAGCCACGGGCAGCGACCGTTCCACCACCCAGCCGGCCTCATTGCGCATGCCCGAACAGTCACCGGCAAACAGGTTGCGAGCGACTTCGGACTTGTCACGGCCCAGGGCGCAGATCACCCCGAGGGCATTCAGGTAGGCCGTCATGGTGCGTCCCCACTGAGCGGCGTGACTTGATATGTCGGGCCTTTGGGCAGGTTCAATTCAAAGCTCATGGGTTGTGAGTAACGGACTTCCCAGTGCGCTGGCAAGGACCGTTGCGAGCCATGCTGCCACGCGGCGGGATAGTTGCCCGACAGTTCATCTTTGGGGGTCAGCGCAAACAGCAGCGCGGCGAACAGCTCTCGCGCTTCTGGATTGGGCGGCAGCAGGCCATCAGCCTGCCATTCGCCATCGACCAGTTTCTGGCGTGCCTGGGGAATGCCCAGCAAGTCCATCATCGACCAGCGAATGCCAGGGCCTTCACGCTGGATCACCAGCACCCAGTCCTGCCGTTGGTCGGCCACCAGACGCTGGATGTGCAATTGCAGCGGCAACGACAGGTTTGGGGTTTGCTCGGGCAGCGGCGCCCGGCTGGCGCAGGCGCTCAGCAACAGGACGCAACCCAACAGCAGAAAACGGATCATCAGGCACACCTATCAAGGGGTTTGCGCGCGACCACATTGACCAGGGTTTCTTCCCGTTGGCCAAAGGGCTTCGGCCGGCGCAGACCCAAGCGTTCAAACAGGCCGAAATCCTTGGCGCGGCTCCACCACAAGTATGGATAAGACACGTTTTGCGGGCCGAGTTCGAAACCCTGCTGGCGAATCATGTCCAGATACCCGGCGGGCGCTCTTTTGCACGTGCATCGGATGGCGGAACAACCAGCGGATCACCCAGGTATCAATGTAAGCCTCGGTGGATTCGGCGAACAGTAGATAGCCACCGGGCTTGAGCACGCGGTAGAACTCGGCGAGTGCCTGTTCCTGCTGCACCAGATGATGGAAGGTTTGGTGACAGAACAGCAGATCGACGCTGGCGTCCGGGACGTTGATGCTCGCGCAATCGCTGCCGGTCAATTCCACCTCCATGCCCTGACGGACGGCTTCTTCGCCGGCCAGCTTCAGGCTGTGAGGGTCGGCGTCCAGAGCGATCAGGCGCTGGGGGGAAAAGGTCTGGCGCAGGTACTGGAACGACTTGCCCTGACCGCAACCGGCATCCAGCAGCACCGGGTTGCTCGGCGGTGTTTCGCTGAACAGGCTGCGCAAATCGGCGATTGCCACTCGCAGTACATGGTGCTGCCAGGTGTGGCTGCGCAGGAACCAGAAACCAAAGCGGGTCTCTTCGACGTAGGTGTCGCTCAAGTAGCTCATGTGACATCCCTTGCACAGAGCTCCGAGAGCATCCGCAGCCGGCGCTTGGGTTCGGCAACGAACGGATTGCGCTCGTCCCAGGCATACCCGGCGAGGATCGAGCTGATCATGCGGCGAATATCCGGCGAGCCGCCCTCATGGTAAATCACATCCTGGAACGTCCCGGCGTACCAGCCTTCGACGTAGCAACGGA
This sequence comes from Pseudomonas sp. BT76 TE3572, assembly GCF_050435365.1. Lineage (NCBI taxonomy): Bacteria > Pseudomonadati > Pseudomonadota > Gammaproteobacteria > Pseudomonadales > Pseudomonadaceae > Pseudomonas > Pseudomonas sp. BT76 TE3572. The sequence continues at coordinate 4,024,790 of NZ_JBNDKE010000001.1, read as the reverse complement.
ACGTGTCGACGCCGCGCTTGAGCGGGACGGCGAATTCAGTCTGCCAATCGACATGTTCGCCTTGCAGTTGGCGATGCAGAACCCCGGCGGCCATGCTCGCTGAGCGCATGGCGATGGTCACGCCGGAAGAGAACACCGGGTCGAGGAATTCCGCTGCGTTGCCGAGCAGGGCAAAGCCTGGCCCGTGGAGGGTTTTGACGTTGGCCGAGTAGCCGCCGATGGTTCGAGCCGGCGTATCCCATACGGCGTTGTTCAACACGCCGGCCAGGCTTGGGGTTTCAGCGATAAACCCACGCAGGCACTCGTCCAGGTTCTCCATGCGGCCTTCGAAGTGTTCGGCTGCCGCGACCACGCCCACCGAGCAACGGCCATTGCTGAACGGGATGGTCCAGAACCAGATGTCACGGTGGATCGGATGGGTGGTAATGAGGATTTTTTCCCGCTCGAAGGTCGGGTTGTCGATGTGGTCTTCGACATGGGTGAACACGGCCTGGCGCACCGGGAAATCCGACGGCGCTTCAAGGTCGAGCAAGCGGGGCAACACACGCCCGTAGCCGCTGGCATCCAGCACGAAATCGGCCTCGACGCGGTATTGGCTGCCGTCTTCGCGAAGCACGTCGAGCTGCGGTTTCGGCAGGGTGAAATCGACGCTGACGATGGCTTCGCCGTAACGAACCTCCACACCTTGCAGCGCGGCTTGATCGGCCAGCAGCTTGTCGAAATCGGCACGCTGGACCTGGAAGGTGGTCGGCTTGCCGTTGCTGAACGTCTCGCCGAAATCAAAGGCGCTGTAGTGCTCGCCCCAAGCGAATGCCGCACCGTTTTTCAACTGGAATCCGGCGGCGTTCACCGCCTCGAGCATGCCGGCTTCTTCGACGAAATCCAGGCAGTGGGACAACAGGCTTTCACCGATGGAAAACCGTGGGAAATGCTGGCGTTCGATCATCAACACATCGTGACCTTTGCGCTTGAGCAGCGCGGCGGCGATGGCGCCCGATGGACCTGCACCGATCACCACGACCTGACGATGTTCCATTTCAACTGTTGGCACGGGGGCTCCTTGCCGGGACGGCGATGTTCAGAGGGGTTCGGTGCATGCCGGCGAGTGCCGGCAGCAGTGTCGCGATCAAGCCCATCACCATCAGCGCGAAGTACAGCGCCGGGCTGATGAGTTGTTGTTGCAGCAGCAGGTTGAGAAAGACGATCTCGCTCAAACCACGAATATTCAGCAAGACGCTTTCCCGCCAACGACTGGCGCCTTCAAACGAAGCGCCGGCCCAACCGAGGCCCAGCCAGTTGCCCAGCAGTTTGCTGACAATCGGGAACAGCAGCAGTGCGGCCAGTTGCACCCAGCCGAGGCTGGCCATGGCCGCGTGGACGTTGATCTGCACGATGCCGAACGTGAGGATCAGCGGGATCGCGATATACGTCTGCAAGTGACTCATCCAGATCACTGGCAAAGGCAGCACCAGCGGCACTTTGAGCGCGGCCATCCACAGCAGGTAACCGATGCCGAAAATCAGTGCATTGAGCTTGAAGTGTTCCGCCACGACCAGCAGTGCGAAGAAGCAGCCGCTGTGCAGCAACGGTTGGCGCAAGCGGAGCAGACGCAGCAGCAACGGCAGGCAGGCGCCGGCCAGCGGCAGTAAGAGGCTGCTCAGGTGCAGGCTGCCCTGGGCGATGGCGAACAGGGTCCAGCAAGTGAGGTCGATCAGGATCGCGGTCTGCACCAATCGCCGGGTGGCGGCAGGCGGGTATTTGATGTGTCGCAGGTACAAATACAACACCGGAATCGCCGTGATGGCGAACAGCAGGCCGACCGCCAGGGAACTGATCCAGGGTTGCGGCGGTAACAGCCACATCGCTGTCGCGAGGCCACAGGCAAACGGAATGCAGAAACTCGGCAGGGCGATTTTCAGGCTTTGACGGTCGAGTCGCAGGTCGATCACGTCACTGAGAATATGCCCCAGCAACAAGGCAAAGCTCAGGCTGTAGAGGTTTTTCAGCCAGGCTGGCGCGACCAGCGCGGCACCGCTCAATTGCCACTGGGGTTCGATCCAGAAGTACATCAGCAGTGGCAGACCGAAGGTGGCCAGCAGCAACTGGCTGACAATCGGGATCACGCCGAAGTGACGACCGACACGGGTGGCCACGGCGAACAGCGCCAGGGCCATGACCCAGAACACGGCGATCATCATGTGGCTGACTCGGTGACCGGGGCGGCGTGAACCTGGCGTCCGGCCCACGGCGCAAGGATGAAGCTGAAGGCCAGCCCCAGGCTCACCGACAGGCCGAAGTTGCTCACCGCCGGCGTGCTGGACACCGCCAGCAAACCGAACGAGAGCCAGGTGGTCAGCGCCGCCAGCAAGGTGCCCAGCAGGCTCACGGCCGCGCCGCCGACCTGTTCACGCATGAGGATCGCGTAATCGACGCTGATGGCCGTCACCAGCAGCAGGCCGAACAGGCTGAACAGCGTCAGCGGTTGCCCCAGCCAGCCGAGACTGGCCAGGCTGCACAGCGCGGCCAGCAGCGGCAGAGAGACGATCCGCAGCGCGCCGCCAAAGCCGAACGGCAGGATCAGCACCAGCACGATCAGCGCACAGGAAGCGAGTTTCAACTCGGCGGCGCTGATCTGGGTGTCGGCGAATACCTTGTTCAACTCACCGAGGCGATCCACCAATTCCACGCCCGGCAAATCCAGCGCCTGGACTTGTAACAGAGCTGGGTTGTTCAGGCCTTGCAGACTGACCATCGCCGCTACGCCGTCATCGGTCGGTCCCAGCCACAGCGGGCGATAGGGTTCCGCCAACGGACCGACCAGCGCCGCGTCGATGTCTTCGGTGGGCAGTGCCTGCAACTTCGTGAGCTCTGCTTGCAGCGCCTCGGCCGGCACGCCGACATCGAGCAGCGGCTGCCAGAACTGCGGCAACGTGTTCAGCGCTTCACGCACTTTGCGCTGTTCGGTGGGTTGGCTGACCAGTTGATTGAGCGACAGATAACCCTGGAGTTTTTCCAGGTTGACCAACTGATCCAGTCGCTCGTTCAGCGTGGTTTGGCGCTCCAGCAGTTGCTGCTGATTGGCCGCGCGCACCAGGAAGAACTGGCTGGTGGGTTGATAGCCGGTGATGCGCGCAATGGTTTGTGCTTCGTCAGTCAGTTGCTGCGGTGCACCGACCCACTGGCGAATGTCGTTTTTGGTGTCGAGCTGCAGCAGGCCGCCCACACAAAAGGCAATCAGCAGCGCCAGCAGCACCGGCGTACTCGCAAGTTTGAGCAGCGCTTCACGACGCCCCAGCAAAAACTCGGACACCCGCAGCGGCCACTGCGCTGGCCGCAGGTCTGTACCCTTGAGCAGTGCCGGCAGCAGGCACACCGCGGACAAATAAGCGCCGAGCAGACCGGCGGCAGAGAACACGGCGATCTGGGTCAGCGCCGGGAACGGTGTCCAGGCCAGGGCCAGGTAACCGATGCAACTGGTGATCAGGCTCAGCGTCAGGCCCGGCAACGTCAGGCGCAGGGCCGGCCAACTGTGCCAGGGTTTCAGGCTCCAGCTCTTGGACAGGTAATGCAGCGGGTAATCGACCGCCACGCCGATCAGGCTCGAACCGAGCACCAGCGTCATCACATGCATATGGCCGAACAGCGCGACACAGGCCACCGCACCGAAGAGCATGCCGACCAGCACCGGGACGAAGGCCAGCAACACCCGCCAGCGCCGGAAGGCCAGCAGCAACAGCAATAGAATGCCCACGGTGGCACCGCCACCGACCCAGGTCATTTCCCGGGTGGCTTGTTTTTGCCCACTGGCCGCATAGAGCAAGCCACTGGCGGCCAGCAGTTGAACGTTTGCCTGAGCGGCTTGTTCACGGCTGTGCTGTAGCAGATCGGCCACTTGCAGCGGCAAGTTCATGTCGAAGGCGTTGCCCGTGGTTCGCGAGCGCAGCAGCACCCAACTCTTGCCGTCGGCATCGGCGACCAGCGCACCGCTGCCGATGTCCAGTTGCACCGAACCGTGCTGCGGCTGGCTGTTCTGGATCCGCCCGGTCAGGCCCAGCCAGTCATCCTGGCTCGGCACCAGACTGAAACCGGTGAAAGGGTCGAACAGCGCTTGCACTCGCTGCTGGATAAAGGCGTCGGGATGCTCGATCAGTTGCTGCCGGTCAGCCGCTGACAACATCGCCAGTCGACCATTGAGCAATTGCGTGCGCAGCGCCGGCAGGTCGGCTTGCAGGTTCCACTGGACCTTTTCGAACAAGCCGCTGGCCTGCCACTGCTCGCCCAGTTTCTGCGCCATGGCGACTGCTTGCTGGCGATCGGTGTGGCCGACCAGCACCAGCATTTCTCGGTTCAGCGGTTCTTGCATGCGTTGTTCGGCGCGCAGTTCCAGTGCGTCTGGCGCCGTGCCTGGCACCAGTTCCATCAGGTTGGCCGACAGCGGGGCGCCGTCACGCCATTGCCAACCGGCGAGCGCGAGCACCGCCAGCAGCAGGATCAGAAATAGCCGCGGAAGACTCCGTTCACTCGGCAAAGTCATGTTGCTCCGCATCGCTCAACGGTTGGGTGCTGGTGCTGTCCTGCATGCGCAAAAGCGTGCTGTCGCCTTGGGTTTCGAGCAACTCGATGCTGTGCACCAGTTCGCCACCGGCGATGTTGATCTGAGTGAACACCTGCTTGAGCAGCATGGAGCGAGGGGTCAGTGTCAGCTTCCAGTTCTGTGCGTCGCCGCTCAGCGAAAGCTCGAAATCCCGTTGCAGCCCGCTGCTGTCGCCTTGCAGCACGGCAAGGAACAAGCGGTTCTGCTCGGCACCGGCACTCTTGCTCGGCAGCATTTGCCAGCCATTGGCGTCACGCCGGGCGATGCCCTTGGCGCTGATGCGGTAATCCTGTTGCAGCGGGGTTTTCAGCAGCCAGAGCAAGCCGTGGTTTTTCGCGAGGACGAAAGTGCCCTTGCTGGTCAGCGGCTGGGGCAGGGCGCGCAGGTGTTTTTCCTGGATGAAATTGCCGTGGATGACGTCGGGTTTGGCTAGCTGATCGCTCAACTGCTGCAAATCAAAAGCCTGCGCCAGCGAAGAAAAGCCAACCATCAACATCAGCCCCACCACGAACCCGTAGCAGCTGCCGAGCCCGCGAGGCTGCGTTCGGCGGCGAAGCCGTCGTAAAACCTGCCAATGCGGTGTAATAGGAAAAACGCAGGGCGTCTGCTGCGCAGCCGAACGCAGGCTTCGCCAGCTGCTACAGAGGGTTTTCAGCAGGGTCATGCGAGCATCCTTTCAACTGCGTCGGTAAAGACCTTGGGTGAGGCCAACTGCATTTCGCGGCTGCTCATGTCGACGGCGACCTGCACGGAACTGGCGCGGGTCAAGCGTTCGCCGGTTTCCAGATCGCTGATCAGGTAGCTGATCTTCAGACGGTTCTCCCATTCCACCAGATTGGCGCGCACGTTGAGCTTTTGGCCGAACACGGCGCCGCGCACATAACGCAATTGCAGATCAATCACCGGCCAGGCGTAACCCGACTCGACCATGGCCGAGTAGTTGTGGCCGATCTTGTCCAGCAGCGCGCAGCGGGCGACTTCCAGGTATTTGATGTAATGGCCGTGCCAGACGACGTTCATGGTGTCGACATCAAAGAACGGCACGAGGATTTCCGTATCGGTGTGAAGCACTCCCTTGCTACGCATGCAGCCTCCAGTGTTGCTCGGCGATGCGATGCAGGCACAGGCGCAATTCACCTTCCAGCGCGCGGTCTTCGATGACCGGCGGGAAGTCCTTGGCCAGTTCTTCGTGCATGGCGGCCAGGGCCGGCGGCAATGGACGCGCATCCTCGGCCTTGCTGCGCAGCCAGACGCCTTGGTTGGCGGCCAGCAGTGTGGCGGCGGCGACCTGTTCGGTCAGTTCCAGCACACGGATCGCATCGCGGGCGGCGATGGTGCCCATGCTCACTTTGTCCTGGTTGTGGCACTCGGTGGAGCGCGAGAAGACGCTGGCCGGCATGGTGTTTTTCAACGCTTCGGCGGTCCAGGCGCTGGTGCCGATTTGCACGGCTTTGAAGCCGTGGTTGAGCATCGCCCGGTCAGCGGTGGCGCCGGACAGGTTGCTTGGCAGGCCATGGTTGTAGCGCTCGTCCACCAACAGGGCGAGTTGACGATCGAGCAGGTCGGCGACGTTGGCCACCAGGTTTTTCAGGCTGTCCATGGCGAACGCAATGTGGCCGCCGTAGAAGTGCCCGCCGTGCAGCACGCGTTCGGCTTCGGCGTCGATGATCGGGTTGTCGTTGGCGCTGTTGAGCTCGATCTCGATGAACGAGCGCAGCCAGTTCAGGCTGTCGGCCAGTACGCCGAGGACGTGGGGCGCGCAACGCAGTGAATAACGATCTTGCAGGCGATGCAGCGGCGCAGTCGGCGCGTCGATCGCCAGATCCTTGCGCAGCCACGCGGCGACTTGCATCTGCCCCGGATGCGGTTTGGTGGCGAACAGGCGCTCGTCGAAGTGCTCGGGGTTGCCTTGCAACGCGACCACATTCAACGCGGTGATGCGGGTGGCCAGTTGCAGCAGGTAATCGGCGCGGGCGTAGGCCAGGCAGGCGAGGCCGGTCATGACGGCGGTGCCGTTCATCAGCGCCAACGCTTCTTTCGGGCGCAGTACCAACGGCTCCCAACCCAGTTCGCGGTGTACGTCGGCCGCTTGCCGGCGTTCACCCCGGAACATCACTTCGCGCTCGCCGGACAGGGTCGCGGCGACATAGGACAACGGCGTCAAATCACCGCTGGCGCCCACCGAGCCTTCTTCCGGGATCAGCGGCAGAATGTCGTGTTCGAGGAAGGCTTGCAGGCGTTCCAGCAGTTCAACGCGCACTCCGGACACGCCGTGGCACAGCGACTGCAAACGCGCCGCCAGCACCGCACGAGTGGCTTGTGCGTCGAGCAGTTTGCCTAGGCCGCAGCCGTGGAACGTATACAAATGACGGGGCAACGCCTCGACGTGATGCAGCGGCACCGCGACCACGCAAGAATCACCGTAACCGGTGGTCACGCCGTAGATCACGCCTTCCTTGTCCAGCAGGGAGTCGAGGAATCGCGCACCCTTGGCGATACGCTCGCGGTACGCAGGGTCGCTTTGCAACTGCGTCGGCACCTGACGGTTGGCCAGGGCCAGCACGTCTTCGATGCGCAAAGGGAGTTCGCCGAAGGTTACCGGCTCAAGCGTTGGCGTCGTCATCGGTCTTCCAGAAAGGGTAAAAGTTGAACCATTGTTGGGGCGCTTCAAGGCAATAGTGACCCAAGCGTTCGGCATAGCGGGAGGCCCACTGATGAATGACCTGCTCGCGGTCGCTGCGCTTCCACACCACGGCCTCGGCGAACGGTTCGAGGGTCAGTCGATAGTCGCCCGTCGGCTTCTTCAGGCATAGCATCAGGTTGATCGGGCATTTCAGCAGGCCGGCCAGCAGCCATGGGCCCTGAGGGAACGCGGCCTGATGGCCGAGGAAGTCCACCGTCACGCTGCGTCCGCCATGCAGCGGCACGCGGTCGCCGGCAATCGCCAGCCATTCGCCGCGCTCCAGGCGCTCATGGAGTTGCAGCATGATCAGCGGGTCCAGCTCGCTGACTTGAATCAGCCGCAAATTGGTCGCGCCGGCTTCGCCGAGCAAACGGTTGAATTGTTCAGCGTGCTTGGTATGCACCAGCACGTTCATCGTGACTTTTTCACCGATTTCGGCCAGCGCGCGGCAGACCTCGAGATTGCCCAGGTGCGCGCCCACCAGCATCTGCCCGCGGGTGCCGCGCAGTTGATTGCGCAGCAAGGCCGGGTCGATGATTTCGATCTGCTCGATGCTCAACTTGCCGTTCCATACGTCGAGCTTGTCGAGCATGGAATCGGCGAAGGCCATGAACTGGCCGAACACTCGCCAATGGGTCGGGCGCAATTCATGGCGACCACTCCAGTCAGCGAGCCTCTGCTGGTACTGCCAGGCGCTGTGACGGGCGCTGCGCCCGAACAGGAAAAAGTACAGAACGATGCCGTACAGCAACGGGCTCAGCAGCCGCCGGCCCAGCACTTTGGCGCAGAATGCGGTGAATTTCATCAGCCAGAAGCTGCCGCGCTCTTCGCGATCAGCCCAGTGCTTTTTATCCGCGTCAGTGCTCATGTTCGCCACCGCCGCCAGAGGATCACGGGCGCCCGCAGCAACATGCCGAAGAACAACCGCGTGTGCATGCTCGTAATCAGCACGTTGTCGTGGAACAGACGGAAATGCGAGACGCCATCCAGCGGGTAGTGGACATTGGTTTGCAGCCATTGCATGGGGAGATTGCGCCAGGCCAGGCGTACGAGAATGTCCGAGTCGAAGTCCATGCGCTTACCGATCTTCGCCGAATCGATCAGCGCCAGGGTCGGTGGTAACGGATAGACACGGAAGCCGCACATGGAATCGCGAATCTGCAACGACAGGGTGTTGATCCAGACCATGACGTGAGTCAGGTAACGGGCGTACAAGCGACCTTTCGGCACGCTGGCGTCGTATCGCGGATAGCCGCAGATCACCGCCTCGGGATGGGCGCGCGACAATTCGATGAAGGTCTGGACGTCTTGCAGATCATGCTGACCGTCGGCGTCCACCTGCAAGGCATGGCTGAAGCCCAGGCGCGAGGCTTCGCGAAAACCGGTCATGACCGCGCCACCTTTGCCCTGGTTGGCGCTGAGCCGAATCAGGAACACTTTGTCGCGCAGGGCCAGTTGATCGAGCACCTTTGCACAGGCCGGGCTGCTGGCATCGTCCACCAAAATGCATGGCAGGCCGCTGGCGAGCAGCGCATCAACCACCGTGGTGATGGCGGTTTCGTGGTTGTAGACCGGGACCACGGCGCAGGGGTTATGCACGATCTAAAACCTCCACAGAACCCTTGTGGCGAGGGAGCTTGCTCCCGCTGGGTTGCGAAGCGACCCCAAAACCATCCGGCGTAGATTTCATTGCGAACGCTTCGCGCTCGAACGGGAGCAAGCTCCCTCGCCACAGATTATTCATCGCCTGCAGCCTTAAGCAAAATCCGCCCACTGGAGCAGGTCGCGGACTCGTTGCGATAGGTGAAATACAGCTTGCTGCGCGTCGGGTCGAAGCGCAGGTGCAATTGGACTTCATCGCCGGGACGCACCAGTTGCTGGAATTTCAGCACTTCCATGCCAGCGAATTTTGCCGGTAGGTCCATCAATTGCTGACCCAGCGTTAACGCCCATTCCACTTGCACCACACCGGGCAATACCGGCGCCTGAGGGAAGTGACCGCTGAAGTAGGCGAGGTCGGGTGGTACCGCCAGTTGCAGGCTCCATTCGCCATCGACTTCGACCTGATCCAGCACTTCCGGCGCCTTTGGACGCGGGGCCAGCAGCAGGGCTTCAACGGTGGCCTGGGGCAGTTTGCCCTGAGCGTTCAGCGGCAGTTGTCGCAGCAGGCGCCAGCGTCGTGGCAACGCCAGGGCTTCGCAATGCTGGCTCAAATGCTGACGCAGTTCCTGCGTGAGGGTGCGTCGACCCTGATTGCGCAAGGCATGCAGGCCTGACTCGGTCAGCACCAGCAGCGCACCCAATGAAGCGCGATTTTCCTGAACCACGCCAAGACGCGCTTCGGCGACCCAGTCGTGGGCCATCAGGGCCTGTTCCAGCATCGGTAGTGAGATACGTTTTTCTTCCAGTTTGACGATCCGGTCCAGCCGTCCGAGCAGTTCGAATCGGCCGTCGGCAGCGATTCGCGCGGCGTCCGCGGTGTGTTCGATGTGCCCGGGAGGCAAGTACGGCGAAGCAATGAGCAGGGCGCCGTCGCTGTCCTGGCTCAACTCGATATCCGCAAAGGGTTGCCAGAGCGCGTGGCCCTGACGCCAGGCGATACCGCCGGTTTCCGAGCTGCCGAGGATTTCCGTTGGCCACTGTTGCAGGCGCTGGTGCAGGCTTTGTGCAGCCTCGGTCGGCAATGCACCACCGGAGGAAAATACCCGGCGAACCGCACTTAACGCGGACCAGTCGAGGTTGTCGCCCATGCGCTTGAGCAGCGCCGGGCTGGCGACCCAGGCGAACACCGGGTGTTCGCGGCTGGCGCGCTGCAGGTCTTCAGGAAATGCCAGCTGCTTGCGTACAAACGAGCGCCCGGCGCACAGCGGCCACAGCACTCGAAACAACAATCCATAAATATGCTGAGTGGCGACGCTGCCGATGATGTACGCATCGCCAAGATCGGCTCCCCAGAGCTGCTCCAGCGCTTCGACTTCATTGGCCAGTTGGCGCAGGGTTTTGTCGATGCGCTTGGGCTCGCCACTGGAGCCGGACGTGCACAGGCTCAGCGAACAGCGATCCAGATCCAGCGCGGCGGGCATCAACGGCGGATGCCGGTAATCGCTCAGGTGTGCGTCATCGGCCTGATCGGTCAGCCACAGATCGACTTCGGTCGACCAGCGCTGGCGAGTCTGGGCTTGCAGGTCAGCGGGCAGCAGCACGCTGACCCCGGCGCGCCAGGCGCCGAGCAGGGCAATCGCCAGGTCGGCGGCGTCCTCAAGGTGCACGGCAATGCGCCGCACACCCTGGGCTTGCAGGCCCGCGGCGAGGCTCAACGCCTGTTCGCACAGCTGAGCGTGATTCAGTGCCGGTTCGGCCGTCACGGCACGTTCCGGTTGCGCCTTGAGCAACAGGTGCTCAAGTTTTATCCAATTCATGGGTGGCCTCGTACCCGTTGTCGTATAAGCCATTCAATGGCAAATAACAGGCCCATCAATCCGTAGGAAATCAGGCCGGTGTACAACATCCACCAACTCAGCGGCGCCCATAGGGTCAGGGCGGCGGCGAGCAAACCGTTACAGAAGAAAAACACGCACCAGACGATCGTCACCTGGCGGGTATAAACAATCGCCTTGGCCGGTAGTTTCGGTTCGCGCAAACGCGCCAGGCGTTCGATGATCGGCGGGCCAACGATCAAGCTCAGGCCAAACAGCCCGAGCATGAACGCGCTGATCAGCACCGGGTACCAGCGCAGTAGCAGCGGGCTGTCGAACAACGCCAGCAACAGGCAAAAAGCAATCGCGGTGACTGCCATCCACAAACTGCCGGGCTTGCGCGTACCGAACAGTGCCCGGGCCAGCCACAGGCTGCCCAGCAGCAGACCAAACTGCCACGGCGCGAAATGCTCCATGCCGAAATACACCGCGAAGGGGTACAGCAGGCCCGCCAGCAGCAGGCCGAGGCCGATCAGTCGGCTCATGCGGCCGGCTGAACCAGACGGTAGACCGCCTCGACCACGTCGCTGACGGTACGCACCGATTTGAACTCTTCGGCAGCGATTTTCTTGCCAGTCTGGCGTTTGATGTGATCGATCAGGTCGACCGCGTCAATGCTGTCGATTTCCAGGTCCTGATACAGGTTGGATTCGAGGCTTACGCGCTCGGGGTCCAGCTCGAAGAGTTCGACCAGAGCATCGCGCAGGGTGTTGAAGATGTCGTCACGAGTTTGCATGGTCCGGTCTCAAGCTGCCTGTTTTGCAGTGACGAACGCCGCAAGGCTCGCCACGTTGCTGAAGTGATTGCGGGTGTCTTTGGCGTCGGCGTCGATTTTGATGCCGTACTTTTTCTGGATGGCCAGGCCGAGTTCCAGAGCGTCTACCGAATCCAGGCCCAGGCCTTCGCCGAACAGCGTCTGGTCGTCGCCGATGTCTTGTGCGCTCATGTCTTCAAGGCCCAGGGCGTCGATGATCAGTTCTTTGATTTCACGGTGTAGATCGCTCATCTTCGGCGAGCTCCTTAATGTAGTAATGATGCAAATAGTCATTGAGCTTGCGCGAGGCCTGAGGAGCGGGGCCCAGAGATGCGAAGGCTTGTGGGTCTATATCGGCCCCGACACGGAAACTGAAGTGCACACGGCGTTTTGGGATCCGATACCAGGGCTCGGCCTTGGTCAACGTGGTCGGGTTGACCTTGATAATCACCGGGGTGAGGATTTTCGCACCGCGCAGAGCGATCGACGCAGCACCCCGATGGAAGGCTGGCGCCTGACCGGGCCGCGTGCGGGTGCCTTCTGGAAAGATGATCAGCGTCTGGCCGCTTTTCAGCGCGTCGGCAGCGGCATCGAGCATGTCCATGCTGCCGTCGTTGCTGATGTATTCGATGCAGCGCAGCGGGCCGCGGGTAAAGGGGTTCTCCCAGAGGCTCTTCTTGACCACGCAATTGGCGTGGCGCACCAGGCCGATCAGGAACACCACATCGATCAGCGACGGGTGATTGGCAATGATCATTTGCCCCGGTCGACCGAGTTTTTCGGCGCCCTGGATGTCGTAAGTCAGCACGCCGGTGCGGGCCATGAATCGCACAAAAAACCAGAACAGGCGGGCGACGGTGTGTCGCGCTCGCCGCCGGTGTGTCCGGGCATCGCCGGGCAGGCAGTTCAGTAGCGGGAAAACCACAAGTCGCAGGCACAACCCGCCCAACCCGAACAGGGTGAAGCTCGCGGCGGTAGCCAGCAGGCGCCAGTAGTAGGCGTCGCGGTTTTTTTCGGTTACAGGTTGCGTTGCCAGGTCCATACACGATTTTTCCAGGCATGTTGGCAGGTTGTCTGCTGGCCGAGCAGAGTACGCAATAGGTTCAGTGCATGGGGCCATTGGGCTTTGGACAACTCATCCGAGGCGCTGTTCAGGGACAGCTGCCAGTCATTTCCGGGGGTGATCAGCAGGCCGACCGCGTAAGGGAACGGCACGTCGTCGATCCAGGTCGAGTAGGCTTCGGGCGGTTGCTCTTCGGTGACGATCAGCAGTACCGCGGGAGCGCCCTCGGAAAGCAAAGCCGCGGCCTCTAGCATGCCGTTTTCAAGGCCATCGCCGGCTGCAGCGAGGGCCGTCATTTCGCTGGTTTCGCCGCGCATGATCGACCACAGGCCGATGATCGCGTTGTGCACGGACAGGCTGAACTGAGTCGGCGACAGCGGCTGATCGGCAGCCAGATCACTGAGAATATCGAACGTGCGCGGGGTTTCGCCGTGGCGAGAAATAAAGACCAACGGTAGGTCCTGGCGGCCATCGGCCAAGGGCCAGCCGACACTGAACGCCATCCGCGCGAGACGGCTGAGTCGCCGGCGCTGCATGGCCGGTAGAAACGAGACGTCGGGTGCGGCATCGCTGCTCGCAAGCACGACCGGTTGTCGGCTCCAGGCCTGCCAGTCGTCCACGCTTTCGAGCCCAGGGGCCCACGCGCGCCAATGGGCGATGTTGAAATTGATCACAGACATTCATCCCGCCCCTGCGGGCTTCCTTGACGCGGTGAGTCGCAAAAAACGCGAACTACCTTACGTAGCGCTTAGCGCCGAGTGGTGCGCATTATCCCGTTGCAGCGGGCGTGTAGCAAATGATGGTTACATTTTGCGCAATGAAATGTACCGTTTGGTTCGTGCATGGCTGTCAATTGGCCATTATCCATATCGTGGTGGGCATGTCTGTCGGCTCTGTCAGTGGTCAACGGCAGAGTTAGCGGCTTTTTTATTGAGAGATTGCCGGTGACTGTGTAGTCCCGATGCCGGCGAGGTAGCTAAGCAGCGCCGTGGACTACTACACTCGGTCATTCTTTGATACACGGAGGTTTTGAAATGCGGCGCGTGGTGTTCAATCAGAAAGGTGGCGTAGGCAAATCCAGCATTGCCTGCAATCTGGCGGCGGTCAGTGCCAGCGAGGGTTATCGCACGCTGTTGGTGGATCTCGATGCCCAGGCCAACTCCACTCAGTACCTGACGGGGCTCACCGGTAATGACATTCCTATGGGCATTGCCGATTTTTTCAAACAGACCCTGTCTTCCGGACCGTTCTCCAAGAAAAACCAGGTCGATATCTACGAAACCCCCTTCGACAACCTCCACCTCATCACCGCCACTGCCGAGCTGGCAGACTTGCAGCCCAAGCTTGAGGCCAAACACAAGATCAACAAGCTGCGCAAATTGCTCGAGGAGCTGGACGGTGATTACGACCGGATCTACCTCGATACTCCGCCAGCGCTGAACTTTTACGCGGTATCTGCGTTGATTGCCGCTGATCGTGTGCTTATTCCCTTCGATTGCGACAGCTTCTCGCGTCAGGCGTTATACGGCTTGTTGGCAGAAATCGAAGAATTGAAGGACGACCACAACGAAGGGCTGGAAGTCGAAGGGATTGTCGTCAACCAGTTCCAGGCTCGCGCCAGTCTGCCCCAACAAATCCTCGACGAACTGATCGCCGAAGGCCTGCCGGTATTACCGGTGTACCTGGGCAGCTCGGTGCGCATGCGTGAATCCCACCAGGCCAACATGCCGCTGATCCACCTCGACCCACGTCATAAGCTGACGCAGCAATTCGTCGATCTGCACAACCTGCTGGAAAATGCCTGAAAGCTCGTCGTCAGATCCCTTGGCTACGCAACCAACTCATCAATTGCGGTAACGGGAAGGCGCCACTCTGGCGCGCCACTTCCCGGCCGTTCTTGAACAGAATCAGGCTCGGGATCGAGCGAATCCCCAGTTGCGCCGACAACTGCTGGTTCGCCTCGCTGTCCAGCTTGGCCAGTCGACACTGACCCGCCAATTGCACCGCCGCCTGCTCGAACACCGGCGCAAACGACTTGCACGGCCCACACCAATCCGCCCAAACGTCCACCAGCAACGGCAGATCACCTTTGATCTGGCTGGTGTAATCGCTTTGCTTCAACTCAAAGGGTTTACTCAGCAGAACTTCGGCTTTGCAGCGACCGCATTTTGGATGGTCATTGAGGCGCTCGGCGGGGATGCGGTTGAGGCCGGTTGCAGTGGGGGCAGGGGATGAGGAGTGGGTCGGACATAGTCGTGCTCTGAATGAGTGGGCAATCTTGAACTGATCTGGTGTCGCAAACTGCTTTTATCAAGCTGAGAAGGGCCAGCAGGAGCGACGCGCTTGTCGCAAATCCTCACATTTTCCAAGCGTTCCGTTTGGGATCGGTGGCTACGCTGGAAGCAACGCCATCATCTTCAAATCTCTCAGTGAGGAGTTCGCTTTGCCTTTAACCTCGTGCTACTTTTGTTGCACTTATCGAGAAATCGATGCCTTTCAATTATCGGATAGGAGTTATCCCATGTCCGTGACTTCCAAAATCCGCCGTCAAGGTGGGGCTGCGGTGATTACCCTCCCGCCAACTTTACTAAAGCTCCTGCACCTGGAAGTAGGGGCACAGTTGGAACTGAATGTGGTCGATGGCGAGTTGATTGCCCGTCCGGTTGTACAGCCTCCTCGCAAGCGGTACAGCCTTGCCGAATTGCTTGAAGGTTCTGAAGAAGTCGCTGAGCTGAATGCTCAGACGGCGTTTGCACGTGAAGGCGATCCAGTTGGCCGGGAGCTAGGTTGATGGTTAGGCGGCAAGCCCCGCAGCGGGGCGATGTCTACTGGATTGACCCGAACCCGATTGCGGGACGAGAGATGATGAACCGGCATCGGTTCGTGGTGATTACGCCAAGGGAAATCAACTCCCTGGGTGTCAGCATGACTGTGCCCGTGACTAGTGGCGGGAGCTTCAGTCGAAACTCCGGTTTGGCGGTCATCGTCTCCGGCCACGAAACGAACGGTGTAGCGGTTTGCAATCAGGTGCGCAGTTTTGATATTGAGCAGCGAGTCCGGGACGGCTCAGCCAAGTTCATTGAACGACTTGATGACATCACGATGGCAGACATCATTGCTCGAGTCGTCAGTGCCATCGATCCCATGGATTGATCCCTCTCACGACGAACAACTGATCTCCAAATGCTTGCCCCACTCCGGCGGACGCTCGGCGTAGCTTTCCATCCCCGGCTGCTCCTCGAACGGATTACTCAGCACCGCGTGCAAGCGACGGACCTCTGAATAGTCGCCGCTCTCCGCCGCATCGATGGCTTTCTGCGCCAGGTAGTTGCGCAGGATGTACAGCGGATTGACGGTGTGCATGCGTTTGCGGCGTTGTTCCTGATCAGCCTCGCCTTCACGCGCTACCCGGGCGATGTAGAGCTCGCCCCAGGCGTCGAAGCCTTTGATGTCGACGAAGTCATCGCGCAAACGGGCGACGGCCAGTTCCGGTGATTCTTCCCCTAAACGGCGGAAGAACAGGCTGTAGTCGACGCCACTGTTCTGCATCAGTTGCAGCAGATGCTCCAGCAGTTTTTGGTCATCGTCTTCGGCCGTGGTGAAGCCGAGGCGGCGGCGCATCAGGTCCAGGTAATGGGCCTGGTACAACGGGAAGTACAGACCGAGGGTTTCACGCAGGGCTTCGACGCTGATGAATGGCGTCAGGGCCTGGGCGAGGGCGCTGAGGTTCCACTGGCCGATTGGCACCTGGTTGCTGAAGGAGTAACGGCCCTGGTCATCGGAGTGGTTGCAGATGAAGTGGGCGTCGAAGTCGTCGAGGAAGGCGAACGGGCCGTAGTCGAAGGTAATGCCGAGGATCGACATGTTGTCAGTGTTCATCACGCCGTGGCAGAAGCCATAGGCCTGCCATTTGGCGATCAGCTCGGCATTGCGCTCGACGATTTCGCGAAACATCGCCAGGTACGGTTCCGGCTGTTCCAGGCACTCCGGGAAATGCATGGCCAGCACGTGGTCGCCGAGTTCTTTCTGTTTCTCGGGACGTTTGGTGTAGTAGAAATATTCGAAATGCCCGAAACGCACATGGCTCGGCGCCATGCGCAGGACCATGGCGGCGCGTTCCTGCTTCTCGCGCCACACCGGCGTGTCGGAGCCGATGACGCACAGGGCGCGGGTGGTCGGGATGTTCAGGGCATACAGCGCTTCGGAGGCAAGAAATTCGCGGATCGAGGACCGCAGCACCGCCCGGCCATCACCCATGCGCGAAAAGGGCGTCTGGCCGGCACCCTTGAGGTGCAGGTCCCAATGCTCGCCGGCCTCGTTGTAGACCTCGCCCAGCAACAGACCGCGACCATCGCCCAGTTGTGGGTTGTAGGAACCGAACTGATGACCTGAATAGACCATCGCCCTGGGGATCGCTTCAGCCCAGAGCTTATGGCCGCTGAACAGTTCGGCAAACTCCGGGGTTTCGGCCACGGTAGGGTCGAGATCGAGCAATGCCATGGCGGCGGGGCTGGCCACCACCAGGCGCGGGTTGTCGATGGGCTCAGGCAGCACATGGGTGGAAAACGTATCGCCCAGGCGGGCGAAACGGTTATCGAAGGTCAGTTCGTCGAGGGCTTTCAACGGCCATCTCCAGCAGAATGTCCGAGCATTCTGCTAGGGATAGGCCGCTTAGTCGAGCTTGGCCGCGGGTGGCTGTAACGGTGATTGGCCTTCCACCAGCGGCGCAATGGTTTTGGCTTCCGGATCGACGGGCACCATTCTGTATTCCTGGCCCTGGATGTTCTTGAGGTAAACCTCCATCTGCCGGAACGAGATGTTGATGTGCTGTTTCTTGAACTCGCGATTGATGAAGCGGTTGACCTCATCAAGCACCGGGTTACGGTCGCCAAGGTCGCGCACATGCATACGCAACTCGTGGTCGAGGGTGCTTTCGCCGAAGTTCAGGAAGTACACGTGGGGTTCGGGATCCTTCAGCACACGTGGGTTTTCACGTGCAGCCTTGAGCAGCAACTCCTTGACCAGGTCCAGGTCCGAGCCGTAATCGACACCGAGCTTGAGGGTCACTCGGGTGATGGTGTCGGTCAGGGACCAGTTGATCAGTTGTCCTGTAATGAACGTCTTGTTCGGGACGATGATGTCCTTGCGGTCGAAGTCGGTGATGGTCGTGGCGCGGATGCGGATCTTGCTCACCGTACCGGACAGGTTACCAATGGTGATGGTGTCGCCAATCCGCACCGGACGTTCGAACAGGATCATGATCCCGGAGATGAAATTCGCGAAGATTTCCTGCATCCCGAAGCCGAGACCCACTGACAGCGCCGCCACCAGCCATTGCAACTTGTCCCAGCTCACGCCGAGTGTCGACAAGGTCGAGACGAAGCCGATGCCAGCGATCACGTAGGACAGCAAGGTGGTGGTGGCATAGGCGCTGCCCTGAGCCAGGTTCAGCTTCGACAGCACCAACACTTCCAGCAGCCCCGGCAAGTTGCGCGCGAGGGCGAAGGTGATGCCGATGATGATCAGCGCGCCGAGCATGTCGCCAATGCTGATCGGCACCATGCTCATGTTGGCGCCGGTGCCGCTGGTGTATTCGTAGAGGGTGACGTTATCCAGGTACGAGAACACAGAGATCAGGTCCGACCAGACCCAGTACAACGCCGCGATGAAACCGCCAAGCAGTGCCAGGCGGATCAGGCGCAGGGACTGTTCGTTGACCTTCTCGATGTCCAGGGTTGGCTCTTCGATCACCGCTTCACCGTCACCGGCCTCTTTCGCAGCCTGACGTTTGGCCAGGGCGCGCTGGTAGGCCAAACGGCGTGCCGCAACGCTGAGGCCGCGTACGAAGGTGGCTTCGATCACCAGCCAGAACATCAGCAGGTAAAGGGTGTTGATCAACCGGTCGCTGAGCTTCAGCGCGGTGTAGTAATAGCCGAAGCACACCGCCACAAACAGCGCGACAGGCAGGACGGTGAACATGATCCCCACTGCCTTGCGGAACAGCGAAGCGTTCTGGTGAGTCGGGCTGCTGACCAGCAGGCGGCTGAGCAGCCAGGCCATCAACGCGTAGCAGGTCAGTACCACCGGCATGCCGAGTACGTCATCGGCCAGGGTCGCGGGTTGCAGCTCGGCGACCGCCACCACGGCGACCAACGCCATGACCACCAGCCCGAGTCGACGGACCCAGCCCTGCAGGAATTCGACCTGAGGTTTTTCCCAGCGGAAATGCAGTTCGGCCACGCCGCCCGGCGCGAGCACCCGATAAGCGGTGTAGAACACCAGCCACGCCTGGGCCATTTGCAGCAGCGCTGCGCCCATGTTCGCGTTCTGTCCGCGGGCGTCGATTTGCAAGGCCAGGCCACACAAGGCCAGGCCCAGTGAGACCGGCATCGCCAGCAGAATGTTGATCAGGATTGCCTGCGGCGTGTGCCACTGGCTGTCGCGCTTGAAGTGGCCGATGTCCTGGTGAACCTTGCTCAGTCGGGCATACAGGCTTTTGCGTCGCCACAGCAGGGCACCGATCAACAGTGCCAGGGGCAGGAACAGCAGCGGCCGTTGGGTCAGGCCGTCACTTAATTCGCTCAGGCTGGAAGCCCACGGCAGCGTGGTGACCTGACGTTCCAGACGCTCCGGCACGGCGCGCATCCATTCCAGGTCCAGCGGCTTGTTGCTGGGAATCCAGAACATCTGCTCATCGAGGGTCGCCCGCAGGCTTTGCGCGGTGCTGAGCAGTTGTTTCTGATTGAGTTGCAACGTGATGGATTCGTTGAGCACCGCGCTGAGTTCGCGGTTCAGCCGCTCCAGCAGGTCGGCGCGGGTCGTGGCCAGTTCCAGCAGGCTCTTGCGCAGTTGCGGGGTGACTTGCTCGGGAGGCTGAGTCGACAGCAGGTTATCGACGTAGGCCGCCGGGTTGCTGAGCAGTTCCCGTTGCTGGCTGACTTCGAATTGATAGAGGCGAATGTCGGCGATCTGGTCGGCCAGGTCACGGTCGAGCCTGAGGCGTGGCAGAGACTGTTTCTGTTTGTAGAGAATCTTGGAGAGCAGCAGGCTGCCCTTGAGCACGTTGATTTGCTCGTCCAGCGCCGAATCGCTCTGGGTCACGTTGTCCAGCTGCTGCTTGGTCTGCAGGTTCTGCTGGGTGACTTCGTTGAGGCGGTCCGTACTTTTGAGCAGGTAGTCCGAAAGCTTCAGGTTCGCCGCGCTTTCGGTAGCCAGCAGGCTGCTGCCGCCGGACTTCTGCGCTTCGATGGATTGCTGCGTCACCGTCTCTTGTGACTGGGCCAGGCGCTTCTGGTTGATCAGGGTTTGCAGCTCCTGGATTTCCTGATCCAGGCGATCGGATTTTTCCGAGAGCAAGTCATGTTGGCTGTTACCCAAGTCCTGCAACTGGTTGTTGCCGGCCAGTTCCTGGCGACGCAACGGGATCAGGGCGTTCAGTGCCGCGAGTTCAGCGTTGAGCAGGTCGCGTTGCTCAGAGGTCAAGGTCTTGCCGGCGTCCTTGCCGATCTTGAGGATGTTGTTGATCTGCTGGATGCGAGTCTGGCTGGCAGAAATTTCGGCCTGTGCGCGCTCTGGGCGGGTCTGGGCAGTAATCACCAGACTGTTGGCCTCGGCCAGGGCTTTCTGCAGATCGCTTTGCTGGGTGGAGCGCTCGGTGAGCATTTGCTCCAGCTGCTGAATAGGCTCTTTGGCATAGCGCTGCGGTACTGGCAGCACTTTGGTGGCTTTAAGCTTGGTCAGTTCTCGCTGGTTCTCGATGTTCTGCTTCGGGGCGTTGGCCAGTTGCTGCTTGAGATCGGCCAGTTTCTGCTCGTAATCACGTTGGTTGTTGAGCTGTGTCAGCGTGTTTTGGAGGATGCTCTGCAGGGCTTTCTGATCGGCTTCCGGCAATTTGCGGTCGGCGATCTTGTCCAGGTTCGCCTGCACGGCTTCGCTGGACGGCGGTTCGGCCGCTTGCAATGTACCGACAGTAAGACTCAAGCCCAGCAGGGCCGTGATGATAAACGTGCGCAGGGTTGACATAGAGACCGATCGAAAGCGAGACGAAGTGTGGAGTTTAGAGGAACAAGCCCGGACCGGGGCGACTTCCTTCGGGGAATCTGACGCCCACTTTACCGATCTTGTTCCCTTCCATGACTGCGACGGTCCAAATGGTGTTGTTCCACTCCACCTGGTCACCGACTACGGGTGCACCGCCCACTTTCTGGGCAATGAAATGACCGAGCGACATGTCCGGATCGATGCCTTCCACTTTCAACCCGTAAAGCGCCGCAACCGCAGCCAACTGGGCGTCTCCTTCGAGTACGAAGTCGCCGAAGAAACGCAAATCGAGGCCCCGTTGCGGTGCCTGACTGAAGAGTTTTCCGAGGGCCGGAAGGTTGTGTTCATGGCCGATTACGCACAGCAAATCGTCGACTTCGAGCACCGTACTACCCGACGGATGGAGCAGTTGCTGGCGACGAAACAGTGCTGCAATCCGAGTGCCTTCGGGCATTTTCAGTTCGCGAAGGGGCGAGCCGATGCACCATTTCTCGGCACCGAGGCGATAAACGAACAGCTCCCACTCACTGGTGACGTGCACTTCCAGGGCTGCGCGGGAGATCGGCGCCGGCTCTGGCGGAACGGTCACTTTCAAAAGCTTCGCCACCCACGGCAGGCTCGTGCCCTGCACCAGCAGCGACACCAATACGATAAAGAAGGCGAGGTTGAAATACAGCTGGGCGTTGGGCAGGCCGGCCATCAGCGGGAACACCGCCAGAATGATCGGGACCGCGCCGCGTAACCCGACCCAGGAAATGAACGCCTTCTCGCGCCCATGGAACGCCTTGAACGGCAGCAGGCCGACGATCACCGACAACGGCCGCGCAAACAGAATCATCCACAGCGCCAGGCCCAGGGCGGGCAGGGCAATCGGCAACAAGTCGTGGGGCGTTACCAGCAGCCCCAGTACCAGGAACATGCCGATTTGCGCCAGCCAGGCCATGCCATCGAGCATGTGCAAAATGCCGTGGCGGCTGCGCACCGGGCGGTTGCCGATGACCAGGCCGCACAGGTAAACCGCCAAAAAGCCGCTGCCGTGCAAGGCGTTGGTCAGGGCAAACACAACCAGTCCGCCAGCAATCACCAGGATCGGATACAGGCCGGTGGCCAAGTGGATACGGTTGACCAGTTGCAGCATGACCCAGCCGCCGCCCAGGCCGATGACAGCACCGATGCCGAACTCACGCATCAAGTGCCCGAGCAGGCTCCAATGCAGGCCGGTCTGGCCGCTGGCGAGCATGTCGATCAGGGTCACGGTGAGGAACACCGCCATCGGGTCGTTGCTGCCGGACTCGATCTCGAGGCTGGCGGTCACCCGTTCGTTCAGGCCTTTGCCGCCGAGCAGCGAGAATACCGCCGCGGCGTCGGTGGAGCCGACGATAGCGCCGATCAGCAGGCCCTGAATCAGGTTCAGGTTGAACAGCCACGCGGCTGCCATGCCGGTCAGCCCGGTGGTGATCAACACCCCGACCGTCGCCAGCGACAGCGCCGGCCATAATGCCACGCGGAAGCTGGAAACCCGGGTGCGCAAGCCGCCGTCGAGCAGGATGACGGCCAGGGCGAGGTTGCCGACCAGATAAGCCGTTGGGTAGTTATCGAAAATAATGCCAGCGCCGTCGACGCCGGCCGACATGCCCACCGCGAGGATGATCACCAGAATCGGGATACCGAGGCGCGATGAAAGTGAGCTCACCAGAATGCTTGCACCTACCAGCAACGCGCCGATCAAGAACAGGCTGTTGATGGTCGTCGCATTCAAAGGCAGTACTCCAGAAAGCTGAAAGGCGGGCGCAAACTGACCATGCAGTCTGCGTGCCAGCGATTCTAACCTGTTGAAATGTGATGCTGTCAAAAAGCTTTTTTGACAGTGCGTGGCCTGGATTTTTGTTCGACTTGCAACCGACCCCTCACCCTAACCCTCTCCCCAGAGGGGCGAGGGGACTGACTGAGTTGTTCTCTCGTGCTACATCGACCTGAGATATCGAGCCGAACTCAAGTTTGAAAGGATTGAAGATCTGCTCCCTTTCCCCCTCTCCCCCGTGGGGAGAGGGCTGGGGTGAGGGGTGGCTCTTGAAAGCACCCCCAAATCCCGATCAGAGGCTAAACCGCCCAACCATATTGTTCAGGTCCAACGCCAACCGCGACAACTCATTGCTGGCAGCGCTCGTCTGGTTGGCACCCGTGGCCGATTGAACCGACAGATCACGAATGTTCACCAGGTTGCGATCCACTTCGCGGGCCACCTGTGCCTGCTCTTCGGCAGCGCTGGCGATCACCAGGTTGCGTTCGTTGATTTCGACGATCGCGCTATTAATAGTGTCCAGCGACATGCCTGCACCACGGGCGATGTTCAAGGTCGACTCAGCACGCTCGGTGCTGTTGCGCATCGAATCCACTGCGTGTTCGGTACCGCTCTGGATGCTGCCGATCATGCGTTCGATTTCGCTGGTCGACTGCTGGGTACGGTGGGCCAGGGCACGCACTTCGTCCGCTACCACGGCGAAACCACGACCGGCCTCACCGGCACGGGCCGCTTCGATTGCCGCGTTCAATGCCAGCAAGTTGGTCTGATCAGCCAGACCGCGAATCACGTCCAGCACTTTGCCGATGTCACGGGACTCGTTGGCCAGGTCGCCAATCAGGGTCGCGGTGCTCTGCACATCGGCGCTCATACGTTCGATGGCGCTAACGGTTTCCTGCACCAGGTCACGGCCATCACCGGCGGAGGTGGTGGCATTTTTCGAGGCTTCGGACGTGCTGACGGCATTGCGCGCGACTTCTTCCACGGCGCTGGTCATTTCGTTGACCGCGGTGGCGGCCTGCTCGATTTCGTTGTTCTGCTGGGTCAGGCCGCGAGCGCTTTCGTCGGTGACACTGTTGAGCTCTTCAGCGGCGGACGCCAGTTGCGTGGCGGAACCGGAAATCCGTTGCAGGGTGTCGCGCAGCTTGTCCTGCATCTTCGACATGGCCAGCAGCAAGCGGCCGGCTTCGTCTTCTCCATCGACATGGATCGGGCGCGTCAGGTTGCCTTCGGCAATTTCTTCGGCAGCGCTCAGGGCGTTGGCGATCGGCTTGGTGATGCTGTTGGTCAGCAACCAGGCGAAAAGCAGGGTCAGGCCGGTCGCGATCACTAGCAGGGTGACCACCAGGTTGAAGGCCGAGGCGTATTGGTCGGCCGCTTGCTGATTGGTGTCGAGGGTCTGCTGAGTGTTGATCTCCAGAAGGCGGTTCAACACGGCATTCACCGCTTCGGAGTTGGTCAGCAAATCGGTGTTGAGCAGGGTGCGCAGCTCATCGACCTGATTGTTGCGCGACAGGGTCTTCATGCGGTCTTCGATCTGACGGTACTGGCCGAGCAACTGCACGTACTGGTCGTAGGCCGAACGTTCCTGCGGGTTGGTGATCAGTTTTTCGTAAATCGCCTGAGCGGCGCGAATCTGCTGATTGCGGGTTTCCAGCAGTTCCATGGTCTTTTGCTGTACGTCTGGCTCGCGGTTCACCAGCAAACGGTAGGACAGCACGCGCAGGCGCAAGGTGAGTTGCGTGAACTCGTCGAGGCTCTTGATGCTCGGCACGCTGCTTGAGGTGATCTCCTCGGTGGCACCGCGAATCTTGCTCATCTGGTTCAAGGCAAACACACCCAGAATCAGCATCAGGCCGCCAATCAGGGCAAAACCGAGGAACGCCCGTGGCGCGATATTCATATTACGAAGGGACATGGTGTTTACCGAAAAGAGCGCATCCGTGCGGCGCTGAGACTGACGTATGGGTGACTTATCGGTCATACGACTAAAGTCTTGAGGCCCTGCGCGTATTTGTCGCATAAAGGCTCCGGCGACGAAGTGCAGGAACCAGATCCGCCAATCACAGTCTTTAAAGTTCGCGAGGAAGGTCGTCCGCCAGGAAAATCAAGGCCTTGCGCCCCAATAACCCTGGCATCCGTGGTGACTTTTCTTTATCGTACGCGCCCTTTGAAAATGCTTGGAAAATCAAAATGTTGGAAGCATCCCTAAGCCAATTGGAACAGCTGGTCAGCGACCTGGTGCAACAGAACCAGACCCTGCTCGGCACTAACCAAACCCTGAGCGCAGAACTGGCCCAGGCCAAGGATGAAAACGAAAGCCTGCAGCTGAGCCTGATGGAACAGGAAGAGAAACAAGGTGCCACCGCTGCACGTATCCAGGCCCTGGTTGAGCGCGTCAGCGCCGGCCCAGTCAGCGCATGAGTCACGGCGCCGCAGGGGTAAAAGTCGTCTCGATCCTGGGGGAGGACTATTCGATCAAGGCGCCGGCCGGGGAAGAGCAAACCCTGCTGGACGCCGCGTTAATGCTGAAGGCTGCCCTGGCCGACACCAAAAGGAAGTACCCGACGCTGATCGGTGACCGCTTGCTGGTGCTGGCCGCGATGAATCTGTGCTCCCAGCAGATCGAAATGCAGAAACAGCACAAGCAGGAACTCGACCGTTACCAAGAGCAAGTCAGCGCCACGGTTGAAGTGATCTCCAAGACGATCAATCAGGCCTGATCGGCTTTGCGCACAACCAAAGAATAAATTGTCGATTGCGTTGTATACAATCGGCACGGCTGTTGCAGTGTTTCAGCCTCTTATTCTTTGGGGGTGCTCCATGCAGTTCTGGCGACGCAGTATTCAATGGCAGTTGATCCTGAGCATGGGCACCGCCCTGCTGGTCAGTATTCTGATCGTGGTTGGCATTTATACCCTCGTGGTCAACCGCCTCGCCGAGCGCTATCTGGTCGAACAAGCGCTGCCGTCCAGCATCGAAGCGATGCGCAACGACATCGAGCGAATCCTCGTTCAACCCCTCACCGCCGCCAAGGACATCGCCAGCAACAGCATGGTGCGCGACTGGCTGGCCGGGGGTGAAAACAGTGCTCAGACCAACACCTTCGTTACCTATCTGGAAGGCATCCGCGCCGAGCACAAAGCCTTTACCGCGCTGATCGTCGGCACAGCTTCAAACCACTACTTCAACGAAAAAGGCCTGGACCGGACCCTCAGCCGCTCCAACCCCAAAGACGCCTGGTTCTACTCGTTCCTCGACAGCAACCAGCCGCGCACCCTCAATATCGACAATGACACCGCGACCGGAGAGTTGGCGCTGTTCATCGACCTCAAAGTAGAGCAGGCCGGCAAAGTCGTGGGCGTTGCCGGGCTTGGCCTGAGCATGAAAGAGCTGTCGGAGCTGATCCACAACTTCAACTTCGGTGAGCGCGGCAAGGTCTATCTCGTGCGTTCCGACGGTTTGATCCAGGTTCACCCCGAAGCGCAGTTCAGCGGCAAACGCTCCTTGGCCGAACAGATTGGCGCCCCGGCAGCGCAAGCCGTCATGGGCCAACAAGCGGCCACCCACAGCAGCTTCGATCGCGATGGCGAAGATTTCCTGGCATTGAGCCTGCCGTTGCGGGACTTGGGTTGGACCCTGGTGGCCGAAGTGCCGCAGTCGCAGATCTACGCCGAAGCCCGCCGCGCGATGTGGATGAGCAGCGGTATCGGCCTGGCGGTGGCGCTGATTTGCCTGATGTTGGTGGTGTTGTTGGCCCGTGGATTGGTGCGGCCGATCCGTCAGGTAACAGCGGCATTGGTAGCTATCGGTAGCGGTGGTGGAGATTTGACCCACAGGTTAGATTCCAGTCGCGCCGATGAACTGGGTGACCTTGCTCGCGGCTTCAATCGATTCCTGGAAAGCCAGCGCGACATGATCGGCGAAGTGCTGACCACCAGCGAGCGTTTACGCACGGCCGTCGGCCAGGTGGCGCGGGTGGTGGACAACACCGCAGAGCGTTCCGGTCGGCAGCAGGAAATGACCGACATGGTCGCCACCGCCGTCCACGAAATGGGCCTGACCGTGCAGGAAATCGCCCAGAATGCCGGCACCGCTGCGCTGGCTTCACAAACTGCCCGCGATGAGGCGATGCAGGCGCGGGAAGTGGTGGGCGGGTCGATCCGGCATATTGAAAGCATGTCCGATGAGATTGGTCTCGCGGCCAGTGCGGTGGGCGAGTTGGCCCATCAGGTGGCATCCATCGATCAGGTGCTGGCAGTGATTCGCGGGATTTCCGAGCAGACCAACTTGCTGGCGCTCAACGCGGCCATCGAAGCGGCGCGGGCCGGGGACATGGGGCGTGGGTTTGCGGTAGTCGCGGATGAGGTGCGGACGTTGGCGCGGCGGACGCAGTCGTCGACTGACGAGATTCAGCAGATGATTGGCAGCCTCAAGCAAGGCGCGGAGAACGCAGTGTCGTCGATGCATTCCGGGCAAGCGGCGACCGGCACGGGTGTCGAATCGAGCCAGCGCACCGGGGCGTCCTTGACGGCGATTACCGGACAGGTCGAGCGCATCAGCGACATGAACCATCAGGTGGCGGCGGCGACGGAAGAGCAGTCGGCGGTGACGGAAGAAATCAACCGGAACGTGCAGGGGATTTCTGATCTGGCCCATGCCACCGCCGGGGAGGTCAGGGCTTGCCGCGAGGATTGTCAGACATTGCAGCGGTTGGCGGATGATTTGGCGCGGCAGATGGGTAGCTTCAAGCTGAGCTGACGCCATCGCGAGCAGGCTCACTCCTACATTGAGAAATGTGTTCAGCACAGAACTACTGTAGGAGTGAGCCTGCTCGCGATTAGCCTTCAGCAACACCAAAAATGCAGGATCAGAACCACTCATCCTGCATTGTCAGGCACACATCATCCCGAGCCTCAAGAATCGCCAGTTCATGGTGGCAACCCGGCACTTCCCACGTCAGGAAATATCGCGCCGCCTGCAGCTTGCCTCTATAGAAGCTCACATCCGCCACATTCCCTTTGGCCAGCCCTTCCTCAGCGCGAATCGCCTGCTCCAGCCAGCGCCAGCCAATCACCGTGTGCCCGAACACTTTCAAATACAGCGCCGAATTCGCCAGGCTGCTGTTGACCTTGCCTTGCCCCAAATCCGTCAGCAAACCAATGGTCACGGTTTGCAGACGCGCCACCAATTTCTCCAACGGCTCACGCAGCGCGGTTAACGATTCATACGCTTGAGCGCGCTCGGCGGTATCGGCAATCAGACGGATCAATTGCTTGAGCCCCGCACCACCGTTCTGCGCCAGTTTGCGGCCCAGCAAGTCCAGCGATTGAATGCCGTGAGTCCCTTCGTGAATCGGGTTCAGGCGGTTGTCGCGGTAATACTGTTCAACAGGGTACTCGCGGGTGTAGCCGTGGCCGCCGAGTATCTGGATCGCCAGTTCGTTAGCCTTCAGGCAAAACTCCGAGGGCCAGGATTTGACGATCGGTGTCAGCAAATCCAGTAACTCATGGGCTTGCTTGCGCTGGTCTTCAGTCTCCAGCGTCGTGGTGTCATCGAACAGCCGCGCGGCGTACAGCCCGAGGTCGAACGAACCTTCGACGTAGGCTTTCTGAGTCAGCAACATGCGTTTGACGTCGGCGTGCTGAATGATCGCCACCGGCGCAGTATTCGGATCCTTGCTGTCCGGCACGCGACCTTGCGGGCGCTCGCGGGCGTACTCAAGGGAATACAGATAACCGGCGTAACCGAGCATCACCGCGCCCATACCGACGCCGATCCGCGCCTCGTTCATCATCTGGAACATGTAGCTCAACCCATGGTGCGGCTTGCCCACCAGGTAGCCGACACACTCGCCGTTGTCGCCGAAGTTCAACGCGGTGGAGGTGGTGCCGCGCCAGCCCATCTTGTGAAACAAACCGGCCAGCAGCACATCGTTACGTTTGCCCAGACTGCCGTCATCGTTGACCAGAAACTTGGGCACGATGAACAGCGAAATACCCTTCACCCCGGCCGGTGCGTCCGGCAACTTGGCCAGCACCATGTGCACGATGTTTTCCGACAGCGGGTGATCACCGCCGGAGATGAAGATCTTGTTGCCCTTCAGACGATAGGTGCCGTCAGACGCAGGCTCTGCGCGGGTACGAATATCCGACAGCGACGAGCCGGCATGCGGTTCGGTCAGCGCCATGGTGCCGAAGAAGCGTCCGTCGATCATCGGTTGCAGGAAGCGCAGTTTCTGCTCCTCGGTGCCGAAACTTTCGATCAGGTTCGCCGCGCCCATGGTCAGGAACGGATAAGAGGTCGACGCCGCGTTGGCCGATTGAAAATGCGCAAAGCAGGCCTGGGACAACAGCGTAGGAAGTTGCATGCCGCCCGCATCGAAACTGCGTGCGGCGTTGAGGAAACCGGCTTCAAGGAAGGCATCCACCGCCGGTTTCACTTCTGGAATCAGAATCGCCTGACCGTCCTCATAGCGCGGCTCGTTCTCGTCGTTCTTGCGGTTGTGCGGGGCGAAGAACTTCTCGGCGATGTTGCGAGCGGTGCCGATGGCGGCATCGAAGGTCTCGCGATTGTGCTCGGCGAAACGCTCGCGCTGAGTCAGGCCTTCGGCATCGAGGACTTCATACAGCTCAAAAGCCAGATTGCGGGAACTGAGCAACGTCTCGGACATGGCGGCCTACCTTTTTTTGGAATGGACCGAGTCTAGGCGTGGGGAGGGCGGGGTGAACAGGATGATTGATGAGCGTGATGGTAGATCAGAGCACCGACTTACCAGACACCACAAAACGACTGTAGGAGTGAGCCTGCTCGCGATAGCGGAGTGTCATTCGACATATGTATTGGATGACACTCCGCTATCGCGAGCAGGCTCACTCCTACAGGGGTATTGCATACCGGGCGTCCGTTGCGGGCGCCCGGTCTTTTTGCGGTTTAGCCGATAGTCATCAGGCTGGCATTACCACCCGCAGCAGCAGTGTTAACGCTCAACGCCCGCTCGATAACCAGACGCTCCAGCGCGATGTTGGTCTCGCCTTGCGACAAGCCATGAACCCCAACAATCGCACCGGCACGCTTGGCCACTTGCTGGCACACCGCACGCAGCTGATCGGAATGGCCGTGATGCAGAGCCGCATCAAACAGCACTTCGTCCTTGCTCCAGTCGGAAACCAGCTTGATCTTCGCCTGAACTTCCTTCGGCAGTCGTGCGAACAATGCCTTGGTCAATTCAGCTTCCGGCCATACCGCCGAACCGCCGACGGCCAATACCGCCGCCAGTTGTGTCAGCAGATCGCCTTCGACTTCCGCCAGGCACAGCACGTGTTCGCGCGGCAGGATAGCGTAGCTGTTGCGCTCGCCGGTCGGGCCCGCCAGAACACGGGTGATCCCGCTTTGCGATTGCGCCGCGAACTGCACACACAGGGTGCTCAGGTCGGCAAACTTGTTGCTGTCGGCCCAGGCTTGCAGGGCTTTCAGCGGTTTGCTCATGGCATCACGCAGGCGAACGTCCGGTGCCACGATGGCATCACCGCGAGCGAAGGATTGTTCGATTGCATCGGTAGGACGCGTCGACAGCAGGCGGTACAGGTACAGCGGACCACCGGCCTTCGGACCGGTGCCCGACAGGCCTTCGCCACCGAACGGCTGCACGCCGACCACAGCACCCACGATGTTGCGGTTCACATAGACGTTACCGGCGTTGACGTTGTCGATCACCTTGGCGATGGTCTCGTCGATTCGAGTGTGCACGCCCAACGTCAGGCCGTAGCCGGAAGCGTTGATCTGACCGATCAGTTGATCGATGTCTTTGCGCTTGTAGCGAACCACGTGCAGCACCGGGCCGAAGATCTCACGTTGCAGCTCGTCGAAGCTTTCCAGCTCGATCAGGGTTGGCATCACGAAGGTGCCGCGTTTGACTTCTTCGGTGTTGGCGATTGCCACCTGGTACACGCTGCGACCTTTGTCGCGCATGCCCTGGATGTGCTTCTCGATACCGGCCTTGGCTTCAGCGTCGATCACCGGGCCGATGTCCACGGACAGGCGCTCCGGGTTGCCGAGACGGCATTCAGCCATGGCACCTTTGAGCATTTCGATGACACGGTCAGCGGAATCTTCCTGCAGGCACAGCACCCGCAGCGCCGAGCAACGTTGGCCGGCGCTGTCGAAGGCTGACGACACCACGTCGATCACAACTTGTTCGGTCAGTGCCGAAGAGTCGACGATCATCGCGTTCTGGCCGCCAGTTTCGGCGATCAGTGGAATCGGGCGACCCTGAGCATCCAGACGACCCGCGACGTTGCGCTGCAGCAGACGAGCCACTTCGGTGGAACCCGTGAACATCACGCCTTTAACCCGATCGTCACCGACCAGACGAGCGCCGACGGTTTCGCCACGGCCCGGCAACAGTTGCAGCACGCCTTCCGGAATCCCGGCTTCGAGCAGCAAACGCACGGCTTGAGCAGCCACCAGCGGGGTTTGTTCCGCAGGTTTGGCCAGTACCGGGTTACCGGCGGCCAATGCAGCAGCGACTTGGCCACTGAAGATCGCCAGCGGGAAGTTCCACGGGCTGATACACACAACCGGACCCAATGGGCGGTGGGCGTCGTTGGTGAAATCGTTGCGAGCCTGCACGGCGTAATAACGCAGGAAGTCCACGGCTTCACGCACTTCGGCAATGGCGTTGGCAAAGGTCTTGCCGGCTTCGCGAGCCAACAGGCCCATCAGCGGCTGGATCTCGCCTTCCATCAAATCGGCGGCACGTTCCAGAATCGCGGCACGCTCGGCGGGCGGAGTGGCCTGCCAGATCGGTGCAGCGTTCAGGGCGCACTGGATCGCGTTGTCGACGTCTTCGACGGTCGCTTCCTGTACATGGCCAACCACGTCACGCAGGTCGGACGGGTTCAAAACCGGCGCAGGTGTTTCGGTGCTGGAGGCGCAACCGAGCATCGGCGCAGCTTTCCAGTTGTTATGAGCGGTTGCCAGCAGGGCGCAGGACAGCGAAGCCAGACGATGTTCGTTGGCCATGTCGATGCCGCTGGAGTTGGCGCGCTCGGCGCCATAAAGATCACGCGGCAGCGGAATACGCGGGTGCGGCAGGCCGAAGCCGCCTTCCAGCGTCGCCATCTGCTCGATGCTGGCCACTGGATCGGCCACCAGCTCCTGAATCGAAATAGACTGGTCGGCGATGCGGTTGACGAACGAGGTGTTCGCGCCGTTTTCCAGCAGACGACGCACCAGGTACGCCAACAGTGTTTCGTGAGTGCCAACCGGTGCGTACACGCGGCACGGACGATTCAGTTTGCCTTCGGAAACTTTACCTACAACCTGTTCGTACAGCGGTTCGCCCATGCCGTGCAGGCACTGGAACTCGTACTGGCCGGGGTAATAGTTCTGACCGGCGATGTGGTAAATGGCCGACAGGGTGTGGGCGTTGTGCGTGGCGAATTGCGGGTAGATGACTTCCGGCACCGACAGCAGTTTGCGGGCGCAGGCGATGTAGGAAACGTCGGTGTACACCTTGCGGGTGTAGACCGGATAGCCTTCCAGGCCTTCGACTTGGGCGCGCTTGATTTCGCTGTCCCAGTACGCGCCTTTTACCAGGCGGATCATCAGGCGATGACGGCTGCGGCGAGCCAGGTCGATCACGTAGTCGATTACATACGGGCAACGCTTTTGATAAGCCTGGATCACGAAACCGATGCCGTTCCAGCCGGTCAGTTGCGGCTCGAAGCACAGGCGCTCCAGCAGATCCAGCGACAGCTCGAGGCGGTCGGCTTCTTCGGCATCGATGTTCAGGCCGATGTCGTATTGCTTGGCCAGCAGGGTCAGCGACAGCAAGCGCGGGTACAACTCGTCCATCACGCGCTCGTACTGGGCGCGGCTGTAACGCGGGTGCAGTGCCGACAGCTTGATCGAAATGCCCGGTCCTTCATAAATCCCGCGACCGTGGGACGCTTTGCCGATCGAGTGGATGGCTTGTTCGTACGAGGCCAGGTACTTCTGGGCGTCGTGCTCGGTGAGTGCGGCTTCACCCAGCATGTCGTAGGAATAGCGGAAACCTTTGGCTTCGAACTTGCTGGCGTTGGCCAGGGCTTCGGCGATGGTTTCGCCGGTCACGAACTGCTCGCCCATCAGGCGCATGGCCATGTCGACGCCCTTGCGGATCATCGGCTCGCCGCTCTTGCCGATGATGCGGCTCAAGGACGAAGTCAGGCCGGCTTCGTTGTGGGTGGCGACCAGTTTGCCGGTCAGCAGCAAGCCCCACGTGGCGGCGTTGACGAACAGCGACGGGCTGTTGCCCAAGTGCGGGTGCCAGTTGCCGGTGCTGATTTTGTCGCGGATCAGCGCGTCACGAGTTCCTTTGTCCGGGATCCGCAGCAGCGCTTCGGCCAGGCACATCAGCGCCACGCCTTCCTGGGACGACAAGGAAAATTCCTGCAACAGGCCCTGAACAATCCCGGCACGGCCGCCGGCGCTCTTCTGATTGCGCAATTTCTCGGCAATCGAGGCGGCGAGCTTGTTGGTGGCTTCGGCCATGGCGATCGGCAGGCGAGCCTGCTCGATCAGCATCGGCACCACTTCCGGCTCAGGGCGACGGTAAGCGGCGGTGATCGAAGCGCGCAGCACCGATTGCGGCAGGATGCTTTCAGCGAATTCCAGGAAGCACTGGTGCGCGTGGTCAGCGTGGACTTCGCCGGCGTCGTCAGCGTCTTTGCTGATCAAACCGCTCAGCTCGGTCAGGGTTGCACCACCCTCGAGTTTTTCCAGGTAATTGAAAATTGCCTGCTTGATCAGCCAGTGCGGCGTGCGATCAATCGAGGTCGCGGCAGCCTTGAGGCGCTCGCGGGTCGGGTCGTCAAGTTTGACCCCAAGGGTGGTGGTAGCCATATTTTTATCCTCATGTTTGCCACGACCGCGTGGCATCAGCTGGCGGCAAGATTAGCCGTGCAACCGTCGAGGTGCAACCGGGTGCAACCCTTTTTTTGTCGGAATTATAAGCAGCTCGTCAGGAATTAAATTCCGGTACGAACGTACCGCTCCTGCTTGGTGCTTTTACTTCTAGCAAACCGATGGAACTGCCCTAAAAGGGAGCAAAAACAGGCTTTTTTCAGGTAAATCCGACTAGGTGCAACTTATTCTCAAGAAACTGGTTGCACCTTATTTGCTTTGTTGAATAGCATTCGCGCCCAAGGTGCAACCGGTCAAAAAAGACAGGTGCACCGGCTGATGGCTTTCCTGGGGAAACATCAGTCATAAATGCGCGGGCCCCGTAATCGTCTGAACAAACGTTGTCGTTTGTCGGCGGTTTCACACTCTGCCGCTACATAAAAACAAAGCCAGGGCATCACTTAATGAGCGTAAGCAATCCAACACTGATCACGTTTGTGATCTACATCGCAGCAATGGTGCTGATCGGCTTCATGGCCTATCGCTCCACCAACAACCTTTCTGACTACATTCTGGGCGGTCGCAGCCTGGGCAGCGTCGTGACTGCATTGTCCGCCGGCGCCTCCGACATGAGCGGCTGGTTGTTGATGGGTCTGCCGGGCGCTATCTACATGTCCGGCCTGTCCGAAAGCTGGATCGCCATCGGCCTGATCATCGGTGCTTACCTGAACTGGCTGTTCGTCGCCGGCCGTCTGCGCGTGCAGACCGAGCACAACGGCGATGCGCTGACCCTGCCGGATTACTTCTCCAGCCGTTTCGAAGACAAAAGCGGCCTGCTGCGGATCATCTCTGCGGTCGTGATCCTGGTGTTCTTCACCATCTACTGCGCCTCCGGCATCGTGGCCGGCGCCCGTCTGTTCGAAAGCACCTTCGGCATGTCCTACGAGACTGCATTGTGGGCTGGCGCTGCGGCGACGATTGCCTACACCTTCGTCGGTGGTTTCCTGGCAGTGAGCTGGACTGACACCGTACAAGCCACGCTGATGATCTTCGCCCTGTTGCTGACGCCGATCATCGTGCTGCTGGCCACTGGCGGCATCGACACCACGTTCCTGGCGATCGAAGCACAAGATCCAAGCAACTTCGACATGCTGAAAAACACCACCTTCATCGGCGTGATTTCGCTGATGGGCTGGGGCCTGGGCTACTTCGGCCAGCCGCACATTCTGGCGCGTTTCATGGCGGCGGATTCGGTCAAGTCGATCGCTAACGCTCGCCGTATCTCCATGACCTGGATGATCCTGTGCCTGGGCGGCACCGTGGCTGTAGGCTTCTTCGGTATTGCCTACTTCTCGGCAAACCCTGCCGTGGCAATGCCAGTGAGCGAAAACCACGAACGTGTGTTCATCGAACTGGCCAAAATCCTGTTCAATCCATGGGTTGCCGGTGTACTGCTGTCGGCCATTCTGGCTGCTGTGATGAGCACCCTGAGCTGCCAACTGCTGGTGTGCTCGAGCGCCCTGACCGAAGACTTCTACAAAACCTTCCTGCGTAAAACCGCTTCCCAGGTTGAACTGGTCTGGGTCGGTCGTGCCATGGTGCTGCTGGTTGCCCTGATTGCTATCGGTCTGGCCGCTAACCCGGATAACCGTGTTCTGGGTCTGGTCAG
Source organism: Pseudomonas sp. BT76 TE3572 (assembly GCF_050435365.1). Taxonomy (NCBI): domain Bacteria; kingdom Pseudomonadati; phylum Pseudomonadota; class Gammaproteobacteria; order Pseudomonadales; family Pseudomonadaceae; genus Pseudomonas; species Pseudomonas sp. BT76 TE3572. The sequence goes on along the minus strand of NZ_JBNDKE010000001.1, from coordinate 3,989,823 downwards.
CTACGCTTGGGCCGGTTTCGGCGCTGCGTTCGGTCCGGTAGTCCTGATCTCCGTGATCTGGAAAGACATGACCCGCGACGGCGCACTGGCCGGCATCCTGGTCGGCGCGATCACCGTGATCGTCTGGAAACACTTCGAACTGCTGGGTCTGTACGAAATCATCCCTGGTTTCATCTTCGCCAGCCTGGCGATCTACATCGTCAGCAAAATGGGTGAGCCGACTACCGGCATGCTTCAGCGCTTTGCAGCGGCCGAGAAAGATTTCCGCCTGAACAAGTGATGGGAATGAGCTGATGCTCTGACCTTTCGGCTACAACAAAACGGCCCGCTTCCTACTGGATGCGGGCCGTTTTTTTGCCTACGCAAATCTGGAATCTCTATTTGTCCCCTGTAGGAGTGAGCCGGCTCCGGGCGGCGTTCCGACGATAGCGCCAGGTCAGTCGACATCAATGTTGAATGATTAACCGCTATCGTCGGAACGCCGCCCGGAGCCGGCTCACTCCTACAGGGGGGGTGGTTTTGAAGGAGATGTCTGTAGCCAAACACACTGATTGTTGAAGGAGAAATCTCTAAAAAAGTAGGGCAAATCTGATTTCCCTGTCCCTCCCTCAACACCCCTTGTCGCTCATGCAGAATCGCCCGCCTTCATTCTGCAGAGACACATCGGATGTTCGCTCCTGCCAATCAACCGCGTTTCACGTTGACCATCGACGGCGTCCAGAATGAGCTCAAGGTGCTTGAGTTCACGGGCACGGAAGCCATCAGCCAGCCCTACCGTTTTGACCTGGAACTGGTCAGCGAACGGCCCGACATAGAGCTTGAAAGCCTCCTGCATCGTCAGGCGTTTCTGAGTTTTGATGAGCAGGGTTCCGGCATTCAGGGTCAGATTTTTCGCGTTGGCCAAAGCGATTCCGGGCAACGCCTGACGGGCTACCAAATCAGCCTCGTGCCGCGTCTGGCCTACCTCGGCCAGCGCATCAACCAGCGGATCTTCCAGCACAAAAGCGTGCCGGCGATCGTCGCGCAAATTCTCAAGGACCACGGCATCCAGCGTGATGCGTTCGAGTTTCGGCTCGGCAGCGATTACCCAGCGCGCGAGTACTGCGTGCAATTCGCCGAAAGCGATCTGGCATTCATCCAGCGGCTGTGTGCCGAGATCGGCATTCACTACCACTTTCAGCACAGCCTCGACGGACACCTGTTGGTGTTTGGGGATGACCAGACGGTTTTCCCTCGTCTGCCCGAGCCGACGCTATACCTGCCGGGTAGCGGAATGGCGGCGGATGCGCCGGCCATCAAACGTTTCAACGTGCGACTGGAAACCCGGACGACAGCGGTAACCCGTCGCGACTACGACTTCAAAAAACCTCACCTGCAACTTGAAAGCCGCTTCGACAGTGAGTTGCGACCGGTGCTCGAGGATTACCACTTCCCGGGCCAATTCACCGACCGCGAACACGGCAAACATCTGGCCCAGCGAGCACTCGAACGACACAACGCCGACTTCCGTCAGGCTGAAGGTCGTGGCGACGAATCGGCGTTGGTCAGCGGGCATTTCCTACACCTGGCCGAGCATCCGCGCCAGGCTTGGAATGACCTGTGGTTGATCACCGAAATCGAACACCGTGGCCGCCAACCGCAAGTGCTGGAAGAGTCAGTTACCAGCGACGGCCCGGATGATTTCCAGGGCTACCGCAATACCTTTCTGGCAACACCGTGGGACGTTTCGTTTCGCCCTCCACTCGGGCCGGAAAAACCACGCATGCTCGGCTATCAACCCGCCGTGGTCACCGGCCCGACCGACAGTGAAATCCATTGCGACGAGTTCGGTCGGGTCAAGGTTCAGCTCGCCTGGGACCGCGACGGTCAGCTCGATGAACATTCCAGTTGCTGGCTGCGCGTCGCCACCGGTTGGGCGCACGACCGTTATGGCAGCGTGATGATCCCGCGAGTCGGCATGGAAGTGCTGGTGGGATTCGTCGACGCCGATGCCGACAGACCGCTGGTGATGGGTTGCCTGCCAAACGCCGCATCCCCGGTGCCGCTCGATCTACCCGCTGACAAAACCCGCAGCATTTTCCGCAGCCAGAGCAGCCCCGGTGGTGGCGGTTACAACGAATTGCGCATCGAGGATCGCAAAGGTGCCGAGGAAATCTACCTGCGCGCCCAGCGAAACTGGACCCAGCACGTACTGAATGATCAACAGGTGCAGGTCGATAACGCCCGCAGCATCGTCGTCACCGGCACCGCTCGCCATGAGCTGAAGGCCGACGAGCAGCGCATCACCCATGGCCAGCGCCAGACCGAAGTGAAGCGGGATGATCACCTGGTGGTGGTCGGTGACCGACACATTCGCGTGACCAGTCAGGCGCTGAATGCCAGTCAGCAATTCCATGTCAGCGCCGGCCAGCAAGTGGTGATCGACGGCGGGGCCAGCGCGACGATTCAGGCGGGCGGGCAGTGGATCAACATCGGTCCCGGCGGGATCTTCAGCAGCGTGCCGATTCAGGTGGGCGGGGCGTTGATGCCGGCCATGGCGGCGGCACCTGCATCGCCGGACACACCCTTGAAACTCGTCGCCGCCCAGGCCGCGCTGCTGAGTGCCGCACAGATCCTGAGCCTGAAAAGCGACGCGCCGTTCTGTGAGGAATGTGAGCGCTGCAAGGACGGTATCTGTGCAGCCTGATGCCTTGTCACCCCACGTCTGGTTGGATCGCCAACCGCTCAAACCTTCCGAGCAGTTGTTCGCGGTTTTCAGCAACACGAGCGACGCTGAACCGTTCAAAGCCTGGCAGCGTTCGATCACAGCTCAAGCACCCAGTCCGATCTGGGCCGACACCGCTTACGCCGAGTGGGAACCGGTGATGCCCTATGTCGGAATCGTCGCTGCGGGCAGTGAGTTTCTGGAGTGGGTTGCCACCACTGAGTCTCGGGATTGGGGTTGGCTGGCGGTGGCTTCCGTCTCTCAAGACGTGCTGGTCGAGCACCTGCGCAGCCTCACTCAAGTCCTTTTGCCCAACGGTAATGCGGTGTTTTTCCGCTTCTGGGACGGGCGTTATTTGCTGCCGATTCTTCAGTCCATCGACGTTAACGCCATGCAGTTAATGCCTGTGATTGATCGCGTTTTGATCAATGGCCAGTCGCTCGACATCGGTGGCAGTGCGTTGAAAACCTCCAGGGTTTTTCCGTGGTGGGAAGTTTCCGAATCGCTGCTCAAACATCTCGCCAACGAGTCCGCAACAACCCGTATTAACAACTTGCTGATGTGGTTGAGCGAGGACCGACCTGATCTTTATGAGGCGTTTTCGGCGAGCGTATTGCGGCACAAGGTCGCGATCTTTCTGCAGGCGCCTGATCTGCCTCAAGCACCGAAATCAGCTTTGGTGGATTACTTGATAACGGAGCTGGACTGATGGATCAGATTGTACGGATCGAGCAGGAGCTCGACGGTTTCAAGGACACCCTTTCCCTCTACCGTGAACAGCTCAAGCACTGGTTCAGCCAAGCGGCGGACACGGCCAGCCGCGCCGCTGATTTGCCTTCGCTGATGGGCATGGAGCGGATCATAAAATTCGGCAATACCACCACTGCGGTGAGCAGTGGCGATGAGGACTTCTTTTCCAGTGTTGCGCAGTGTTCGGACAGCGGGACTCTGGAGATTGAGAGCAAGTTTGAATCGCTCTACGACATTCCGTTAGGGAACATTCAGGTCGATGTGATTGCCGTAGAGGGCGGCGAGACTAAGCCGGTCACGCTTGATCAATACGGTAAGGGACAATTCACCGGCGTTCCCGGGAAGTTTTATCGCGTTCATGTTCAGAGCGAAGTCACCCCGGAACAAGTCGATGAGCTTTTCTCCTCATACGACGGCCTGACCACGGAGTTGGAAGCCTGGCTACGCAATGAGTGGGAAGGGTTCAAGCCTCAGTGGTCGCAGTCAACTCTGACGGCTGGGGGTAACGGAACACTCGCGGGAAGTTGGGCTGCGATCATCGGTGTTTGGGACAGCGTCAGCCTCGTTTTTGACATCCTTAAAAATCCTGGCGATCACCTTGATCGACTCGGTAGTAGTGCTCAGCAACTCATCGATTTGGCACAGCAATCACCTGTTGCGATGGAGCAGGCCATGCTGCTAGCCAGCGATGAAGCGGCGCTTTGCCTGCTATTTCGCACCGCGAGTCTTTGGCTTTCGGCGCTACCGCCTAGCGAGACTGCTGGCAACTCAGCAGAGATCGCCAGCCATGTCATCGTCTCGTTACTGATCGATATTCTGATTGCTTTGGTGCTGACCTTGACGGTTGCCGGTATACCCGCAGCTGCCGCTTATCTGAAGCTTCGGGGACTTAAGTACGGGATGTTGCTGTCTGGTCTCGCGATGCGCTTCGTCAAGGCGACATTCAGCATCCTCAACTCCTTCATGACCTACGTCGACCGCTACAAAAAAGTCGCCGCACGCGGTGTTGCAGCGGGTCTGAAAAAAGGGCGCATGCATCTGCGCTGGGATGCCAAGCGCAATACCACGCTCAAGCAAAACGAACACCACGACAACGTCCCGGATCAGGCTAAAAACCCCAACGGTGACAGCGCCGATTCCGTTGATAAAACCGCCACCAACAAATGCCCGGTGTCGATGGTCACCGGCGAAGAACTGCTGACCCTCACCGACGGTTCGCTGGACGGCATCCTGCCATTCGACTTCACCCGGCTCTACCGCACCAGCGCCGCCGAAATCGACTGCGGCCTCGGTTTCGGCTGGAGTCACAGCCTCGCCCATCGACTGGAAATCGACGGCGAGACCGTCATCTGGATCGACCACGAAAACCGTCGGACCACGTTCCCGCTGCCAAACAGTGAACGCCCGGCGATCCACAACAGCCTGTCGCGGGCGGCTATTTATCTCGGCGATGAACCCGAAGAATTGATCCTCGCCCAGGCGGGTGACGACGCACGGTTCTATCACTTTCATAACGGTCGGTTGACGGCGATCAGCGACGCTTACGACAACCGCTTGCGCATCACCCGCGATCGACAAGTCCGCATCAAACGCCTCGACAACGGCGCCGGCCGTGCCTTGTTGTTGCGCTATGACCGCAGCCATTTGGTCGCCGTGGAGTATCAGCGCTTTCATCCGGCCGACACCCTCGACGAGGCCTGGCACACCGAACAGACGCTGGTCACGTATCACTACGACGAACGCGATCAACTGATCGAAGCCACCAACGCCGCCGGCGAAAGCGAGCGTTACGACTACGACGATCAGCACGTGATCCTGCAGCGGCAACTGACCGGTGGGGCGAGTTTCTTCTGGGAGTGGGAAAGGTCCGGCAAGGCTGCCCGATGTGTCCGACATTGGGCGTCGTTTTCGCAGATGGACACGCGTTACGTCTGGGATGACGAGGGCAGTGTCACCGTCCAGAACATTGATGGCAGTGAAGAGGTTTACGTCCACGACGACCGCGCACGGCTGGTGCGCAAGGTCGAGCTGGACGGCGGTGAGCACCTCAAGGCTTACGACGACAACGGTCGGCTGATTGCCGAGCAGGATCCGCTCGGCGCTGTCACCGAATACCGTTACGACGAAATCGGACGATTGGTTGCGCTGATTCCGCCGGAAGACGAGCCGACGGCCTACGAATATCGCAACGGTTTCCTGCACGCACGGTTTCGCGGCAAAGCCGTCTGGAAATATCAGCGCAACGCCCAGGGTGACATCACCGAAGCGATCGATCCTGACGGTCAAGTCACCCACTACCACTACGACGAAAAAGGTCAGCTGCTGTCGATCCGTTACCCGGACACCAGCCGGCAGGTGTTCGTCTGGAATGCCTTGGGGCAGTTGGTTGAGGAAACGCTGCCGGATGGTGGTGTGCGGCGGTTTTCCTACGACGCGCTGGGGCGGCAGATTACCCGTCAGGACGAACACGGCGCCGTTACCCAGTACCAATGGGATACCGTCGGCCGACTGATCCAGACGACGCTTCCCACAGGCGCCAGCCGCGCATTTAGCTACAACGCCTACGGCAAGATCACCGCCGAACGCGATGAGCAGGGCCGCGTCACTCGCTACGAATACGTCGACGACCTGCATCTTGTCAGCCGCCGGATCAATGCCGACGGCACCCAGCTGAAGTACCGCTACGACAACGCCCAGCTGTTGCTCACCGAGATCGAAAACGAATCCGGCGAAAAATATCTCCTGGACTACACGCCCAACGGCTTGATCCGACAGGAAACCGGATTCGACGGCCAACGCACGGCGTACGCCTACGACCTCAACGGCCAGTTGCTGGAGAAAATCGAGTTCGGCGACGACGGTTCGCGGTTGGTAACGGCGTATCAACGGGACTCGGCCGGACGGTTGCTGGTCAAAACCCTGCCCGACGGCATCAAGGTGGAATACCGCTACGACAGCCTCGGCCGGTTGGTCAGCGTCGATGACGGTCACGATCACCCGCTGGAATTCGAGTACGACCAGCAGGACCGCCTGATCAGCGAACACCAAGGCTGGGGCACGCTACGTTATGGCTACGACGCCTGCGGCCAACTCAATCGCCTGCGCCTGCCGGACAACAGCAAACTCGATTACCACCACGCCAAGGGTGGCGCGCTGACGGCCATTGACCTCAACGGCGCGCGACTCACCACTCATCAATTTGCCTTCGGTCGCGAGCAGCAACGCCAGCAGGGGCAACTGCTCAGCGAATATGCCTACGACGATCAGGGCCGATTGAAGGCCCATGCCGTCAGTCAACAGCACCAAGCGTTGTATCGCCGCGACTATGCCTACAGCACCAACGGCAACCTCGACTACATTGCCGACACACGACACGGCCAACGCAGCTACCAATACGATCCACTCGACCGCCTGATCCGCGTCCGACACTCCCGCGATCGACAACCGGAAAGCTTCGCCCACGACCCGGCGGGCAACCTGCTGATGCAGGATCGTCCCGGCGCCGCGACCGTCAAAGGCAACCGCCTGCTCATGCAAGGCGACCGCCACTACGACTACGACACCTTCGGCAACCTCATCCGCGAACGCCGCGGCACCGGGCAAAAACTTGTCACTGAATACCGCTACGACTGCCAGCATCGCTTGGTCGGCGTCACTTTGGCGGACGGAAGTTGCGCAAGTTACCGCTACGACGCCTTCGGCCGCCGTATCAGCAAAACCGTCGACGGTAAAACCACCGAGTTTTTCTGGCAAGGCGATAACCTCATCGCCGAAAGCAGCCGCGAGCACTACCGCAGCTACGTCTACGAACCCGGCAGCTTCCGCCCGTTAGCGATGCTCGACGGCAAAGGCCCGCGCAAGGCCTGCCCGTTCTACTACCAACTCGACCACTTGGGTACGCCGCAGGAACTGACGGATTACAGCGGCGAAATCGTCTGGTCGGCAAAGTACAACGCCTACGGCAAAGTCACGCACCTGGCGTTGGGCGGGGGCGAGCAACTTGAGCAACCGCTACGCTTTCAAGGGCAGTACTTCGACGCCGAGAGCGGTCTGCACTACAACCGGCATCGGTACTATGATCCAGAGATTGGCCGCTACCTGACGCCGGACCCGGTGAAGTTGGCGGGTGGGCTGAACCAGTATCAGTACACGCCAAATCCGACGGGGTGGGTTGATCCGTTGGGGTTGAGCGGGAATTGTCCGCCGCCGAATAAGCCCCGGTGTGGGGCGCCGGATGATGCGACTGGCGTTAGGGTTGAGGAGGGTGAGCCGGCCCAGCCGAACGCTTACACTCACTTTCCTGAAGATCCAAATGAGCTTACGGAAGCGTTAGGAGTCCAGCCCAAAGTTTCACAGACGCAACATGGAAGTCAAAGAATGGCGTGGCGACCTAACGCTGATACGATTATTAGATTTGAAAGTCATCCCGGAGATGCTGGGCAATTTAATGCAAGGCATCATGGTGAGCACTATCATTTGGAGCTTAAACCTAGTCACTTAAGCTGGAGTCAGGCGGATAAAAAGAAGGCTATTGTCAAAGTTAAGCCTGACGGCTATCAACTCGGTCACGGAACCGGCTTTGTTGCCGGTGAAAAACATCCAGGTACTTCAAAATGACTAAATTTCCAGTTTCAGACGGCACCATTGAAAAAATAACATGTGAGCGAGAGCGCATTTTTATAGAGTTTCTGGATTGGCAGGAAGAACGTTGGATAATTACATTTGAAAATGTTCTAGGTTTTAAGTCTGTTGGGGCATTGGGGGCGGAGGTGGCAGAGATGTTTGTGAAGGATGTAACCCCCTTGTCGCAGGAGCTTTCTGTGATAGACCCTTCGGGTGTCGGAGTTAACTATTGTTTTACTTGTGCTCGCGAGTGGAATGTTATTTTGATAATAGTAGCTGGCGAGTACACGGCTGAAAAATGTTCTTAAGATGTGAGAGTAAATAGATCTGTCCCGTTTTTTTTTACTGCGAATTAATTAAGCTGGCTCGGGTTTATGCAGGATATGGAGTGGTAGATGTCTAGTCAAGAACTGACGCGTGAGATTATTACAGATTGGGCCTACGGGCGCGCTGTTATTGATTTGGCTGAAAGCGATTGTGATGGAGACGTCGCGAGTTTTGATAATGCTGTAATAAATATATTTGGAGTGAAAGGCTTATTAGAGTTTGCAGCGGATCCAGATTGCCCGAACAGAAGATATTTTGTAGATAGGTTTGTGACTCTATTTTTATGGATTTTTCGTTCGAATGGGGAGCTTCCATTTCATTTTTCACGTTTTCTAGGAATCAAGTCTAGAGAAGATTATAAGTTTGAGACGGAAGCTCGAGCGGAAAAAATTTATGATGTGTGCTTGGTCTTGGATAGTATGAGACTCATAAAGGATCCAGCAATACAGTCTCTCTATAAACAACTTCTTGATTTTAGACATGATTATAGAGGGGGTTCTCGTGATTTTTATTACAGGAGCTGGGGAGCGTTAGATCTAGAATTGTTTAATGACGATGCGATACGTTAAGTTTTTATTGAGTGATGTGTTGCTGATGAATTTTGATGCTTGTTATATCCGGGAGAGTTATAAGTGTTGTTTGGGATAAAGAAGGGTCTTCAGTGATAAATAAGTGCTCTGCGGTTGTATTGGCAGTAGATAAAATAGTTGAGGAGGAGATTTTATTGCTTGTTAGTGGGGTAAAAGTTAAATGCTTTGCGAGCTACTGTCCTAGAAAAATAGAGGTTGGAGAAACCTACGAAGTGGAGTTCGAGATAGTCCTTCCTGAGGGTGATTTTGTATTAGCTGCAGAAGCGCCAGTCGAAACACTGATTGAAATGACGGGGGACGGATTTTCATGTGCTCTTTATGGCTTTTTGGATGGAAGTGTCTTCCGATCCTTCGTCGACTTTACGGAACAGGACATCCACTACGACTACCCAGAACTCAATGAACGATTCGTAAAGGTCAACGTGGACAGAATTGACGTTGCTTTCTGATTGGAAAGCGAATTTTCTGGGCAAGGTCGTCGGAAGTTTCCTTCAATCCGCGGCGGTTTCCATGAACTGGTGCGAAGTGAACTCCATGGATAGTCTTTGGCTGTCACTGCAAAAGCAGTGGCAGGGCGTAGGAACCCTGAACTCCAATGTGCATCAACGCTGTCGTTTGATTGCGGCACTTAATTAGTGGCCGTAACATCGTTCGCGGCGGCTGTGCGCGGGACACGCTTCGGCGTGGCTGAGTTGGAGTGTCTCAGTTTCCTACTCCCGTGCACGGCTGCCACCCAAGCCCGTAGGAAAGGCCATTGGTAGCTTCAAATACATACTCCAAGGTCTTAAAAAAATGAAAACACTTACCCCCGATCCACCCTACGAAAAACCAATCGCCCACCCCAAAAGCCGTTTCATGGCCCTCACCAGCAATTGCGACGACATGCCAACCCTGTTCGTCGACACCCAAGCGCCGCTGGATGTTTTGTATGACGCTGCCAACTACCGAATTCGCGCCGTCACCCAAGTGATGGAGAACTTGTCCATGCGCGGTTCGATCGAGTGTCAGTCCTTCATTCTTAGTGATTTTGCTTTGCTCTGTGCCATTCCGTTGCGGGATGGGTGTGATGTGCTGGATGTTCTTGGGCGGCGGTTACGGGCGCGGTCTTCGGAGTAGGTGTAAGGCTTGAGATCCATCCCCCTCACCCTAGCCCTCTCCCCGAGGGGCGAGGGGACTGACCGAGGTGTTTGGGGAGTTTGCTGCGACCTGCGACTGCAAGGTGAACTTGGCTTGGCCAAGCTTGAGTTCACTTTGATCGTTCAGGTCGATGGAGGCCGAGAGATCGCCAAAATCAGTCCCCTCGCCCTCTGGGGAGAGGGTTAAGGTGAGGGAGGCTTTGCCCGCTCAGCCGTGAGGTCCTGACGTTCGCCGCCGTACAAGGTAAACTTCCCGCCCTTCGCAGGAGCAATCATGAATTATCGTCACGCCTTCCATGCCGGCAATCACGCCGATGTGTTCAAACACCTGACTTTGACCCGCATCATCGCTTTGATGTCGCGCAAAGAGCAGCCGTTTGCCTATCTCGACACTCACGCCGGTATTGGTCTGTATGACCTGCAGGGTGATCAGGCGAGCCGTACCGGTGAGTACCTGGAAGGTATTGCGCGTTTGTGGGATCAGCCGGATCTGCCGGCGTTGACCGCTGATTACATGAAGGTGCTGCACGACATGAACCCGGATGGCCAGTTGCGCTATTACCCGGGGTCGCCGGAGTTGGCGCGGCGCCTGACGCGGCCGCAGGATCGGGTGATGCTCAACGAGAAGCACCCCGAGGACGGTGTGTTGCTCAAGGACAACATGGCCGGCGACCGTCGGGTGAAGGTGCATCTGGGGGAAGGCTGGCATGTGCCGCGTGCGATGTTGCCGGTGCAGGAGAAGCGGGCGGTGATGTTGATTGATCCGCCGTTCGAGCAGCTGGATGAGATGCAGCGCTGTGCGGCGTCGCTGAAAGAAGCGATTGGCCGGATGCGCCAAACCGTTGCGGCGATCTGGTACCCGGTGAAGGACCAGCGCATGTTGCGTCGTTTTTATCAGGACCTGGCGGGCACGGGCGCGCCGAAGTTGTTGCGCGTCGAGTTGCTGGTGCATCCGTTGGATACGCCGAACAGTCTGAACGGCTCCGGGTTGGCGATTGCGAATCCGCCGTGGGGGCTGGAAGAGGAATTGCGTGAGTTGCTGCCGTGGTTGTCCAAGAAGTTGGGACAGACCCAGGGTGGGTGGCAGATGGATTGGTTGATCGCCGAGTAATGTGTGGCGAGGGAGCTTGCTCCCGCTGGGGCGCGAAGCGGCCCTAAAATCGGTATCGGTGTTCTTTCAGTAAGAACCCGCATACCGAATTACGACTGCTTCGCAGCCGAGCGGGAGCAAGCTCCCTCGCCACAGGAGTTGCGCTAAATCAGATCGGACAGGTCACGCCTGTGCCGCCAATCCCGCAATACCCTTCAGGGTTCTTGGCCAGGTACTGCTGGTGATACGCCTCGGCGAAGTAGACCGTCGGGGCTTCGTCGATTTCAGTGGTGATCGTGCCTTTGCCAGCCTTGGTCAACTCGGCCTGGAACACTTGCTCGCTGTGCTTGGCGGCTGCCAACTGAGTCGGGTTGGTGGCGTAGATTACCGAGCGGTACTGCGTGCCGATGTCATTGCCCTGGCGCATGCCCTGAGTCGGGTTGTGCAGTTCCCAGAACATCTTCAGCAGCGCTTCGTAGCTGACTTTTGCCGGCTCGTAGACCACCAGTACCACTTCGCTGTGGCCAGTCAGGCCCGAGCAGACTTCTTCATACGTCGGGTTCGGCGTAAAGCCGCCGGCGTAACCCACCGCCGTACTGACTACGCCTTCGCGCTGCCAGAACTTGCGCTCTGCGCCCCAGAAGCAGCCGAGGCCGAAGATCGCAAAATCCACATCCATCGCGAACGGGCCCAGCAGTGGGGCGTCGTGGACGAAGTGTTTTTCCGGCACGGTCATTGGGGTTTCGCGGCCAGGCAGAGCTTGTTCTTTAGTCGGGAGCACGTTTTTGTTCACCAGAATTTCCGAGCGCAAGACCATGATCAGTCCCCTCAGTCAGGTTGAATGTAAATTGTCAGACACGCAGTTTGCCCGAGTGTTACGCCGCTGTCAGGCGATCGGGCCACGCGGATAGCGCTTGAGCTTTTCGATCAGCTCGGTGCCGGGGATCGGTCGGTCGAACAGGTAGCCCTGGCCAACATCGCAGCGGTGACGGCGCAGGAACGCCAACTGCTCGGCGGTTTCGATGCCTTCAGCCACGACCTTGAGTTTCAGGTTGTGGGCCATGGCGATCACTGCGGAGGTGATTTCCATGTCGTCCTGGTTGTCCGGGATTTCGTGGATGAAGCTTCGATCGATCTTAATGATGTCGATCGGGAATTTTTTCAAGTAACTGAGCGACGAGTAACCGGTGCCGAAGTCATCCATGGCCAGGGTCAGGCCCAGGCGCTTGAGCTGATCGAGCTGCAAGTGAGTGTCTTCGGTGGCTTCCAGCAGCAGGCCTTCGGTGAGTTCGAGTTCCAGCAGATTTGCCGGCAGCGCTTCTTCCTTGAGGATGTTGGCGATGGACGACACCAGATCCGGATCGGAAAACTGCTTGGGCGACAGGTTGATTGCCACCTGAAGATTGCCCAGACCCGCGGCGGTCAGGTCTTTGCTCATGCGGCAGGCCTGGCGGGCGATCCATTTGCCAATCGGAATGATCAGCCCGGTTTCTTCGGCGACGCTAATGAACTGATCCGGGCGGATCATGCCTTTTTCCGGATGGTTCCAGCGCAGCAAGGCTTCCATCCCCAGCAGGCGACCGCTGCGCAGGCAGAGCTTGGGCTGGTAGAACACGTCCAGCTCGTTCTGGGTCAGAGCGCGGCGCAGGTTGTTTTCGACGAACAACTTGTAACTGGCTTCGGCGTTCAGCGCTTCGGTGAACACCTGGACCTGATGTTTACCGTTGGCCTTGGCCTTGTGCAGGGCGAGGCCGGCGTTGCGCATCAGGGTTTGCGGGTCGCGACCGTGCAACGGCGCGCAGGCCAGGCCCACGGAGCCGGTGACGCTGATCAGCTGGTTGTCGACGAACATCGGCTTGTCGAGGGTCGCCAGCAATTGATTGGCAATCTGTTGGCCCGCACGCAGGTCGGTGTCGTCCAGCAGCACGGCGAATTCGTTGCTGGCGAACCGCGCCAGGCTGCCGCTCGGGCTTAGGCTGTTGCGCAGGCGTCGGGCCAGGCTGATCAGCAGTTTGTCGCCGGTCTGGTGGCCGAGGCTGTCGTTGATCCGCTTGAAGTTGTCGATGTCCACCAGCAACAAGCTGATCGGGGTATCGCTATCTCGGGCGAAACGTTCATCGAGGTTGCGGATGAAGGCCGGGCGGTTGCCGAGGTTGGTCAGGTTGTCGGTGTAAGCCAGTCGTTCGATGCGCTGCTGGGCGAGCTTGGTCTGGGTGATGTCTTCGTAGATGCCGATGTAATGCGTCAGCTCGCGGTTGTCGCCGTAAACCTTGGAAATCGACAACTGGCCCCAGTAGGGTTCGAGGTTTTTACGGCGGCTCTTGAATTCGCCTTGCCAGCTGTTGCTCTTGGCCAGCGCCGAGGGCGCGTCGAATAGCAGCTCGCTGAGGTTTTCCAAGGCCGGCAGTTCCGACAGCCGCTGGCCGTGGACTTCTTCGGTGGTGTACTGGGTGATCGCCGTGAAGCTCGGGTTGACGTATTCCACCACGCCATCGCAATTGACCAGCAAAAAGGCGTTGGCGCTTTGCTCGACCGCACGCTGGAACAGGTGCAGGGCGCTGGTGGCTGTGCGGCGGTTGTGGTTGTTGATGACTTGGGCAAACTGATCCGCCAGTTCACCCGCGAAAGCAATTTCGTCCGATTGCCAGGCGCGGGTCGTACCGGTCTGCTCCAGGCAGAGTACGCCGACCACTTGGCCGTCAACGCGGATGCTGGCGTCGAGCATGGCGTTCACATCACGCGAGCGCAGGTGTTCGGCCATTTCCCGGGTACGCGGGTCGCGCATGGCGTTGTGGGCGTCGATGGCGCGGCCGGTGTGCAAGGCGTCCAGGTAATCAGGGAAGAGGCTGACGTCGATCGACTCCGGCAGCAGGTATTCCTGGCTGGCGCGGTGATAGGCCGAAATCGGCACGAGCTGTGAGCCTTCGAGGTTCCACAGGCTGGCGCAGTCGATTTCGTAAATGTCACAGGCACTGCGAGTGATCAGTTCGGCGGCTTCTTTCAGGGAGTTGTTGCTGCTGTAGCGCTGGCGGGTCAGCAGCAGGATCAAGTCTTGCTGGGCGCGCACCCGGTCCAGGTGCAGAAGCTGTTCCTGCTGGGCGCGCTGATTGAGTTCCAGGGCGATTTGCAGGCGAGAGTTCTGGGTTTCGAGGTCCAGGGCCGGCAGCAGTTGCTCGCCCTCGAACAGGCCGTCGACCACCAGCAGGTAGCCGCGCAGCAGGTGTCGATTGTGTTGTTTGTAGGCTTCGCCCAGTTCCAGCAGGTTCAAGGAGCCGGCGGCGGTGTGCAGGGTGTAGCGGATCAGGTAATGCGGGCTTTCGGTAAGTTGCTGCTGAACCGCGTCATGCAGCTGATAGCGCGCTTCGGGCTCCATCAGGCTGGCGTAGGGCGAGCCGACCAGAGCACAGAGCTCCACAGCCGGCAGGCCGAATTGTCGTTCGCAATTGGGATCGAGAAACAGCAGCGCCCAACTCGCTTCATTCAGCCGTTCGAAACGAAGCATGCCGAGCCGCGAGGGCACAGGCAACTGCGTCACTACCTCGGCCACCATACGGCTGGCGGCATCGGGTTGGCTTTTCATATGGAGGGAAACTCGCTTCGAATAGGCTGATCGCGCCGGGCTCTCGCCCTCTTTACTGTTATCTGCAGCAAGGTTGCATCATTGCGACACTGACTGACAAGAGACATGAAGGCCAAGTGCTATAAGAATATGTCGGCCGGCGGCGGGATTTCTCCAATGGATGGCTAAAAGTAATCGTTTGGAGCCCTGTGGCGAGCGAGCTTGCTCGCGCTGGGCTGCGCAGCGGCCCAAAAATCTTGTGAGCGCTGCGCACTCAAGCGGGAGCAAGCTCCCTCGCCACAGGTTTGGTTTAACGCAAAGGAATGCCTACCGATTGCAGCAGCTTGCCGTCCCGGTTGTGATAACTGACACGAACCTGTTCGGCATCGACGATCAAATGGGCAAAGTTGTCCTCGCTGACCACCTTCCTGGTCAGTTCATGCTGATAGTCCCCAGCGGCTGTTCGCGCCAACGGTTGATCGAGGATGAAGGTGGATGCCTTGGCGTATGGCAGCAGTTTGCTGTTGCACAAGGGGGAGGAGACGATGGTGTGCACCTCGAAGTCCGGGTCTTCGCTGTGGGTCAGACGACTCGTCAAAGAGCCGTGGACATCACCGGAAACGATGAAGACGTTCTTGATGCGGTGTGTACGAATTGTCTCCAGCAGCCGCAGACGCTGTTCGGGAAAGGCCTTCCACGCGTCATCACCATGGGCTTTGCGGTCGGGGTAGAACATCACGCTGGTGACCACGAATTTGACCCTGGCTGGGCTGTGAATCAGCCATTTGCACAAGGCCTGTTCCTGCTCTTCATCGAGGATGCGTCGATCATTGGCCGACAGGTTGCGTCGGGTTCGACTGTCAGTGACAAACCATTCGATATCGCCCTCGGCGAATTGATACCAATAGTGTTCCAGTTGTCTATTTATTTGCCCATTGGGAAGAAGTTCATGCGCCGGGCTATGGCTGGCTTGATACAACTCATACGCCGCGATGGCGTTTTTGTATAAGTAGGCGTCGGCCTTACTTTCGTTGGCGGGGCCAGTTGTCTTCAATTTCATGATCGTCGAGGATCATGTAAGTCGGCACGCCGGACATTAACTTTGCGATATTGGGTTGTGAAAAAGCTGCGCGGTACTTGCTGAGTATTTCCTTGTACTCCCGGTCGGGAGCAATGACGTTCAGGTCATCGACATAGATTTGATCGCCGGTCATCAACATAGCGCTGATGGGCGGTTCAGTCTGCTGCGCAAGATTCGTGATCGAGGCAAATATCCGGTCGCCGGCCTGCGGTGCGATTGCCACTCCTGCGGTCAGGCGCAGGTAACGGCATGACCCGACGACATAAGCCCTCGGCATTCCGGATTGGCTGGAGCGGGTTCGAAAACGATAAATATCCCGCGGCCATTGCAGCGGCAGTTCCTGAACCGTTTCCACGGTGTGCACCGGGCTCATGGGGCTGAACCAGCCTGCCTGGTATTCGTACTCGGTATCGGTGGCAAGGTCATTGAGTGCAATCACATCGGACATATCACGCAAGATTGTCAACTTTGCAAATACGCCTTGGGACCAGCGCTCTTCGCCCTGTCTGCGATAACGAGCGCCTGCAAATACCGGTGCATTGTTTTGAAGTTCGCCGCGCAAGAAGATTCGTGCGTGGTTAGTTGTGGTGTGGCCAATAATAGGGCCGACAGTCGGTTTGAACATGTTCGAATCCATTCGAATTAATGCTAACTAAGCAAAATAGGCTGGTGAGGGTTTAACGATAATTAGTTGGATTGAGCTTAGTTATTGGCTTGCAAGAAATATCGAGAGGAAGTGGACTGGAGTTGTGGGCAACGTAAGCCGCGAATGTAGGAAAGGGGTGTTGGGTGACTTTCTTCAAGGCAAAAAAAGCCCCGCCAAACTGGCGGGGTTGAGGTACGAGCGTGGCGCTCGGAAAACGTGGAACGCGACGGGCCCTCCGGTGAAGGAGGGCCGATCGGTGTTACAGCAGGATGGTGCGGATGTCCGCCAGCAGGTCGCTCAGACGCTTGGTGAAGCGTGCAGCAGCGGCGCCGTTGATCACACGGTGATCGTAGGACAGCGACAGCGGCAGCATCAGTTTCGGCTGGAAGGCTTTGCCGTCCCAGACTGGCTGGATGGTTGCCTTGGAAACACCGAGGATCGCCACTTCCGGCGCGTTGACGATCGGCGTGAAGCCGGTGCCGCCAATGTGGCCGAGGCTGGAAATGGTGAAGCAGGCGCCTTGCATGTCGTCAGCGGTGAGCTTTTTGTCGCGGGCCTTGGCGGCCAGCACAGCGGCTTCGGCTGCCAGTTGCAACAGGCTCTTCTGGTCGACGTTCTTGATGACCGGTACCAGCAGGCCTTCAGGGGTGTCGACGGCGAAGCCGATGTTCACGTACTTCTTGCGGATGATCGCTTTGCCGCTTGGTGCCAGCGAACTGTTGAAGTCCGGCAGTTCCTTGAGCAGGTGCGCGCAGGATTTGAGCAGCAATGGCAGGATGGTCAGCTTGACGCCAGCCTTCTCGGCAACGGCTTTCTGAGCGATACGGAACGCTTCCAGGTCGGTGATATCAGCCGAATCGAACTGAGTCACGTGTGGAATGTTCAGCCAGCTGCGATGCAGGCTCGACGCGCCGATTTGCATCAGGCGGGTCATCGGCACTTCTTCGGTTTCACCGAAGCGGCTGAAGTCCACGACCGGAATCGGCGGGATGCCCGCGCCGCCGGTTGCGCCAGCAGCGGCGGCCGGTGCTTCCTTGGCCTTCTGCATCATGGCTTTGACGTAAACCTGCACGTCTTCTTTCAGCACACGACCGTGCGGGCCGCTTGGGCTGACCGCGCTCAGTTCAACGCCGAACTCACGGGCCAGTTGGCGTACAGCCGGGCCAGCGTGAACCTTGGCGCCCGGCTTGGCCGGTGCAGCAACAGGTGCAGCCGGTGCCGGAGCAGCAGGCGCAGCGGCGGCTGGAGCAGGAGCTGGAGCGCTAGGAGCAGCAGCGGCGGTCGCCGGGGCAGCAGCAGGCGCAGCGCCTTTGACTTTCAGCTTCAGGATCAGGTCGCCGGTACCGACTTCGTCGTCCAGCTTGATGGAAACGCTTTCCACCACGCCAGCGGCAGGCGATGGAATTTCCATGCTCGCCTTGTCGGATTCCAGGGTGATCAGCGACTGATCGGCTTCAACGGTATCGCCGGCCTTGACCAGGACTTCGATGATCTTGGCCTTGCCTGCCGAACCGATGTCCGGGACATGAATGTCCTGAACGCTGTCAGCAACCGGTGCAGCCGGGGCCGCAGCGGCTGGCGCTGGAGCAGCGGCGGCCGGTGCAGCTGCCTGAGCTGGAGCGGCCGCAGCCGGTGCCGCAGCACCCGCCACTTCCAGATCCAGGATCAGGTCGCCAGTACCGACTTCATCGTTGAGCTTGACGCTGATGGCCTTGACCACGCCAGCGGCGGGCGAAGGGATTTCCATGCTGGCCTTGTCGGATTCCAGGGTGATCAGCGACTGATCAGCCGCGACGGTGTCGCCGACCTTGACCTGGATCTCGATGATCTGGGCCTTGCCCGACGAACCGATATCCGGAACATGCACTTGCTGAACCGAAGCGGCAGCAGGTGCGGCAGCCGGAGCTGGGGCCGCGGCAGGAGCAGCAGCCGGTTTCGCTTCAGCTTTGGCAGCCGGGGCAGCGGCAGCCGCAGGGGCGGCAGCAGCGGCACCTTCGACTTCCAGCTCCAGCAGTTCGTCGCCTTCTTTCAGGCGATCGCCCAGCTTCACTTTGATGCTTTTGACGATGCCGGCCTTGGGCGCAGGAATTTCCATGCTCGCCTTGTCCGACTCAAGCGTCAGGATGCTCTGGTCGGCTTCGACACGGTCGCCGACCTTCACAAATAGTTCGATTACTTCACCTTCACCGCTGCCGATGTCAGGTACGCGAATGAGTTCGCTCACAGAGTGTCTCCTCAGCAGTCCAGTGGGTTGCGTTTTTCCGGGTTGATCCCGAACTTGGCGATGGCTTCAGCCACCACTTTAGGTTCGATGTCACCACGGTCAGCCAAGGCTTCCAGGGCTGCCAACACCACGAAATGACGGTCGACTTCGAAGAAGTGACGCAGCTTCTTACGGCTGTCACTGCGGCCGAAACCGTCGGTGCCCAGGACTTTGAATTCCTTGGACGGGACCCACTGACGAATTTGCTCAGCGAACAGCTTCATGTAGTCGGTAGACGCGATGACCGGACCTTGACGGCCGTTCAGGCACTCTTCGACATAGCTCAGTTTAGGCTTCTGGCCCGGGTGCAGACGGTTGCTGCGCTCTACGGCCAGGCCGTCGCGACGCAGTTCGTTGAAGCTGGTAACGCTCCACACGTCAGCGCCGACGTTGAACTGTTCACGCAGGATTTTCGCCGCTTCGCGAACTTCGCGCAGGATGGTGCCGGAGCCCATCAGCTGAACGTGGTGCGCCGCTTCGCGGGTGTCTTCCTCGAGCAGGTACATGCCCTTGATGATGCCTTCCTCGACACCGGCCGGCATGGCTGGCTGCTGGTAGGACTCGTTCATCACGGTGATGTAGTAGAAAACGTCCTGCTGCTCTTCGGTCATCTTCTTCATGCCGTCCTGGATGATCACCGCCAGCTCGTAGCCGTAGGTTGGATCAAAGGTGCGGCAGTTCGGGATGGTGGCAGCCAGGATGTGGCTGTGACCGTCTTCGTGTTGCAGGCCTTCGCCGTTCAGCGTGGTCCGGCCGGCGGTGCCGCCGATCAGGAAGCCACGGGTACGGCTGTCGCCAGCGGCCCAGGCGAGGTCGCCGATACGCTGGAAGCCGAACATCGAGTAGAAGATGTAGAACGGCAGCATTGGCTGGTTGTGGCTGGAGTACGAAGTACCGGCAGCGATGAAGGAGCTCATGGCGCCCGCTTCGTTGATGCCTTCTTCGAGGATCTGGCCCTTTTTGTCTTCCTTGTAGAACATCACCTGGTCTTTATCGACTGGCTCGTAGAGCTGGCCGACGGACGAGTAGATGCCCAACTGGCGGAACATGCCTTCCATACCGAAGGTACGGGCTTCGTCCGGGATGATCGGAACGATGCGCGGACCGATTTCCTTGTCCTTGACCAGTTGCGCGAGGATCCGCACGAAGGCCATGGTGGTGGAGATTTCACGGTCGCCCGAGCCGTCCAGGATGGCCTTGAGGGTATCCAGCGATGGCGTCGGGATGTCGAAGCTTTTGGCGCGGCGCTGAGGCACGAAACCGCCCAGTGCAGTGCGACGCTCGCTCAGATAGCGGGCTTCGGCGCTGTTTGGCTCTGGCTTGAAGAACGGCAGGTTTTCCAGCTCGGAGTCTTTGACCGGAATGTCGAAACGATCGCGGAACAGCTTCAGGCTTTCAACATCAACTTTCTTGGTGTTGTGCGCAGTGTTCTTCGCTTCGCCGGCACCGGTGCCATAACCTTTGATGGTCTTGGCCAGGATGACGGTCGGTTGTTCTTTGTGGTTGACCGCTTCGTGGTACGCCGCGTAGACCTTGTACGGGTCGTGACCGCCACGGTTGAGTTTCCAGATCTCGTCGTCGGACAAGTCTGCAACCATTGCCTTGAGTTCTGGCGAGTTGAAGAAGTGTTCACGTACGAACGCGCCGTCTTTGGCTTTGTAGTTCTGGTACTCGCCGTCGATGACTTCGTCCATGCGGCGTTGCAGGATACCGTCGACGTCTTTGGCCAACAGTGGGTCCCAGAAACGGCCCCAGATGACTTTGGTCACGTTCCACTGAGCACCGCGGAACACGCCTTCGAGTTCCTGGATGATCTTGCCGTTGCCGCGAACCGGGCCATCAAGGCGCTGCAGGTTGCAGTTGATAACGAAGATCAGGTTGTCGAGCTTCTCGCGGCCAGCCAGCGAGATCGCGCCCAGGGATTCCGGCTCGTCGCACTCGCCGTCGCCCAGGAAGCACCAGACTTTTTGCTTGCCTTCAGGGATGAAGCCACGGGCTTCCAGGTACTTCATGAAGCGTGCCTGGTAGATCGCCTGGATCGGGCCCAGACCCATGGATACGGTCGGGAACTGCCAGAAATCAGGCATCAGCCAAGGGTGCGGATAGGACGACAGGCCCTGACCGTCCACTTCCTGGCGGAAGTTGTTCATCTGGTCTTCGGTGATGCGGCCTTCCATGAACGCACGGGCGTAAACGCCTGGCGAGGTGTGACCCTGGAAGTAGATCAGGTCGCCGCCGTGTTCGTCGGTCGGGGCCTGGAAGAAATAGTTGAAGCCGATGTCGTACAGGGTTGCGCTGGAGGCGAAGCTGGAGATGTGACCGCCCAGGTCAGAATCTTTCAGGTTCGTACGCATCACCATGGCCATCGCGTTCCAGCGTACCAACGAGCGAATGCGGCGTTCCATGAACAGGTCGCCAGGCATGCGTGCTTCGTGGGTAACGGGGATCGTGTTGCGGTATGGCGTGGTGATGGCGTAAGGCAATTGCGAACCGCTACGGGTTGCGAGTTCGCCCATACGGGTCATCAGATAGTGAGCGCGGTCTTCGCCTTCTTTGTCGAGAACCGATTCCAGGGCGTCCAGCCATTCCTGGGTTTCGACGGGATCGAGGTCTTGCATGGCTTGCTCCAGGGCGGAAAGGCTTCCAGAATCGGTTGCCTGAGTTTGCGACTGGCCTTGTGGGCAGACGATATAAATTCTTGGATTGCCGAGAGGTTGTTCCGGCGGCGTGTAGTTTTACTACAAATCATCGGGCATTTCAGCCTTTCGAATGTATATACGAGTAGTAAAACTACAGATGAGCGGCTTGTGGCCTCCAGCTGCGTTGTGAGAATAATCGTTAAGGTTGGTCTTTTGCCAACCAGAAAAGGTGAAAGCTTGATGCTGTCTGCCAAAAATAAAGAAATTTCAGCTATTTCTAACCTTTGTTCGACAGTCGATCAGGTAGTGCATTCTCGCGAATCACTACATGCAGCCCTCCACACGCCGATCAAGGATAGACCATGAGCCTCCCTTCGCTTGCCGAACTGCCCGGCGTTCTCCTGCCGTTTGTCACCCGTGCCGAGCAGTCGTTCCGTGCGGCCGCCGCCGGGCTGGATGACGACCATGGCCTGGCCGGCTGGACGCCTGAACGCTGGGCGCAATTCGCCCGCGTCACCGCTGCCAGCGACTTCGTGATTGAACAAAGTGTCCGTGACCCATTGATGTTGCTGGAGCTGGTGCAGTCCGGTGAGCTGGACCGAAGTTTTGCGCCCGGCGAGCTGTGCGCACAGATTGCGGCAGCGGTGAATGCCGCGGAAACCGACGATGGGCTCGGTCGCGCCCTGCGTCGTCAACGTACCCGTCATCAAGTGCGGATCATCTGGCGCGACCTGAATCGTCAGTGCGATCTGATCCAGACCTGCCGCGACCTCTCGGACATGGCCGATGCCAGCATCGATCAGGCCTATCAGTGGTTGTACTCGCGGCATTGTCAGCAGTTCGGCGTGCCGACTGGGCGGCGCAGCGGCGAGCCGCAGCAAATGGTCATTCTCGGCATGGGCAAGCTCGGTGCGGTGGAGCTCAACCTGTCGTCGGACATCGACCTGATCTTCGCCTATCCCGAAGGCGGCGAAACCGTCGGGGTCAAACGCTCGCTGGATAACCAGGAATTTTTCATCCGTCTCGGCCAGCGCCTGATCAAGGCCCTGGACCCGATGACCGTCGACGGTTTTGTATTCCGCGTCGACATGCGCCTGCGGCCTTACGGTTCGGCCGGCGCATTGGTGTTGAGCTTCAACGCGCTGGAGCAGTATTACCAGGATCAGGGGCGCGACTGGGAACGCTACGCGATGATCAAGTCGCGGGTGGTGGCCGGTGATCAAGTCGCCGGTGCGCAATTGCAAGAGATGCTGCGGCCGTTCGTTTACCGGCGTTACCTCGACTTCTCGGCGATCGAAGCGTTGCGCACCATGAAGCAATTGATCCAGCAGGAAGTCCGGCGCAAGGGCATGGCCGATAACATCAAACTCGGCTCCGGCGGCATCCGCGAAGTCGAATTTATCGCCCAGGCATTCCAGCTGATCCACGGCGGCCGCGACCTGAGCTTGCAGCAACGTCCTCTATTAAAAGTACTGAGCACGCTGGAAGGTCAGGGTTACCTGCCGCCGGCGGTGATCAGCGAACTGCGCGAAGGCTACGAATTCCTGCGGTACACCGAGCACGCGATCCAGGCGATTGCCGACCGCCAAACCCAGATGTTGCCGGACGGCGCTCAGGATCAGGCGCGCATTGCCTTTATGTTGGGCTTCGCCGACTGGGAGGCTTTCCATGAACAGCTGATGTATTGGCGTGGCCGCGTGGCCTGGCACTTCGGTCAGGTGATCGCCGATCCCGACGAAGAGGAAGGCACCGAAAGCGAAGTGGTGGTCGGCGGTGAATGGCTGCCGCTGTGGGAAGAGGCTCAGGATGAAGAGGCCGCTTGCCGTCAGTTGGAAGAGGGCGGCTTCGTCGATGCCTCCAAGGCTTTGAAAGCCTTGGCTGGCTTGCGCAGCAGTCCGCAATTGCGCGCGATGCAGCGCTTGGGGCGTGAACGCCTCGATGCCTTTATTCCGCGGCTGCTGGCTCAGGCCGTGGAGCACGCCAATCCGGATCTGGTGCTGGAAAGGGTATTGCCGTTGGTGGAAGCCGTGGCCCGTCGTTCCGCGTATCTGGTGTTGCTGACCGAAAACCCCGGCGCGCTGCGACGTTTGTTGACCTTGTGCGCCGCGAGCCCGTGGATCGCCGAACAGATCACCCGCTTCCCGCTGCTGCTCGACGAATTGCTCAACGAAGGTCGGCTGTTCAAACCGCCGCTGGCGCCGGAACTGGCCGCCGAGTTGCGCGAGCGTTTGACGCGGATTCCCGAAGACGACCTCGAACAGCAAATGGAAGCCCTGCGGCATTTCAAACTGGCGCACCGCTTGCGCGTCGCCGCTTCGGAAATCGCCGGCAGCCTGCCGTTGATGAAGGTCAGTGATTACCTGACCTGGCTCGCCGAAGCGATTCTCGAACAAGTGCTGGCCTTGGCCTGGCGCCAGACCGTGGCCAAATACGGCACGCCGCAACGCACCGACGGCACCTTGTGCGATCCCGGCTTCATCATTGTCGGTTACGGGAAAGTCGGCGGTCTGGAACTGGGGCATGGTTCGGACCTGGACCTGGTGTTCATCCACGATGGCGACCCGCAGGCGGAAACCGACGGGCCGAAACCTATCGATGGTGCGCAATTCTTTACTCGGCTGGGCCAGCGGATCATTCACTTGCTCACGGCCCAGACCAACTCCGGTCAGCTGTATGAAGTGGACATGCGTCTGCGGCCGTCCGGCGCGTCGGGGTTGCTGGTGAGTTCGCTCGGAGCGTTTGCCCGGTATCAGGAAAATGAAGCCTGGACCTGGGAACATCAGGCGCTGGTGCGGGCGCGGGTGCTGGTGGGCAGCCCGGACGTCGGCCAGGCGTTCGAGAAAGTCCGCGCGGCGGTATTGGGCAAGCCGCGGGACCTGGCGACCTTGCGCCAGGAGGTCAGCGAGATGCGCGCCAAAATGCGCGATAACCTTGGCAGCAAGAGTACCGCGGCGGGCACTGGGGCAAATGCCTTCGAGGCCACGGCGCCGTTCGATCTCAAGCAGGACGCCGGAGGTATCGTCGATATTGAATTTATGGTGCAATACGCGGCCCTGGCGTGGTCCGAATCGCACCCGCCATTGCTGCGCTGGACTGACAATATCCGCATTCTGGAAGAGCTGGAACACGAAGGGCTGATGCCCGTCGAAGACGCCAGCCTGTTGCGCGAGGCCTATAAAGCCTACCGCTCCGCCGCTCACCGGCAGGCCTTGCAGAAGGACCCCGGGGTGATACCGGGCGACCAGTTCGTGGACGAACGGCGGCAGGTAGTACGGATCTGGCGCGAGCTGGGGCTAAGCTGAGGCTGACTTGGAATGTGGCGGGCTTTTGTGGCGAGGGAGCTTGCTCCCGCTCGGCTGCGAAGCAGTCGTAACTCAGCTGGTGCGGTGCGCCAGGCGGAATTCGATGGCAGGTTTTGGGGCTGCTTCGCAGCCCAGCGGGAGCAAGCTCCCTCGCCACAAAGATTTGTGTTAATTGACAAAGATGTGCGTCAACAATGTGTGTGAATTGACACAGGTCCTTTTGTATAAATTGACATCGATGTGCATAAATTGATCTGACGAGCCCCAACCGGCTCGTCCAAATGACCTGACAGCCAAGGCTGCAGGTGCTGGATTCTCGAGGCGGGGAGGCGTATGCCTCCCCGGCTCGTTTATGGAAACCACATGAAAATTCTGATCGTTGGGCCCAGTTGGGTCGGTGACATGGTGATGGCGCAGACACTGTTTCAGTGTCTCAAGCAGCGCCACCCGCAATGCGAAATCGACGTGCTGGCCCCCGAGTGGAGCCGGCCGATTCTTGAGCGCATGCCCGAAGTACGCCAGGCCTTGAGCTTTCCGCTCGGTCACGGCGCTTTGGAGCTGGCGACGCGTCGGCGCATCGGCAAATCCCTGGCCGGCCAGTACGACCAGGCGATTCTGCTGCCCAATTCCCTGAAGTCGGCATTGGTGCCGTTCTTCGCCGGCATCCCGAAACGTACCGGCTGGCGTGGCGAGTTCCGCTACGGCCTGCTCAATGACGTGCGCACGCTGGATAAAGAACGTTATCCACTGATGATCGAGCGCTTCATGGCCCTGGCTTACGAGTCCGGTGCCGAGCTGCCGACACCTTATCCACGGCCGAGCCTGCAAATTGACCCGGTCACTCGCGAAGCGGCAATGGCCAAGTTCGGTCTGGCGCTCGACCGACCGGTGTTGGCGCTGTGCCCCGGTGCCGAGTTCGGCGAATCCAAGCGCTGGCCGTCCGAGCACTATGCCAAGGTTGCCGAAGCGAAGATCCGCGAAGGCTGGCAGGTCTGGCTGTTCGGTTCGAAAAACGATCACGCTGTCGGCGAAGACATCCGTTCGCGGCTGATTCCCGGTTTGCGTGAAGAGTCGGTGAACCTCAGCGGCGGCACCTCCCTGGCCGAAGCCATCGACCTGATGTCCTGCGCCGACGCGGTGGTGTCCAACGACTCCGGCCTGATGCACGTCGCCGCTGCGCTGAATCGCCCGTTGGTGGCGGTTTACGGCTCGACGTCGCCGGGTTTCACGCCGCCACTGGCCGAGCACGTCGAGATCGTGCGCCTGGGCATCGAATGCAGCCCCTGCTTCGATCGCACGTGTCGCTTCGGACATTACAACTGCCTGCGCCAGCTCATGCCGCAAGCGGTGAACGAAGCCTTGCAGCGTTTGCAAGGCACTGTGGTCGAGGTCAAATAGTTTGCGGGTACTGCTGATCAAGACTTCTTCGCTGGGCGACGTGATTCACGCGTTGCCGGCGCTGACTGACGCGGCACGGGCGATCCCCGGCATCACGTTCGATTGGGTGGTGGAAGAAGGCTTCGCCGAAATTCCGACCTGGCACCCGGCCGTGGGCAAGGTGATTCCGGTGGCGATCCGTCGCTGGCGCAAAAACATCTGGCAGACCATCAAGAGTGGCGAGTGGAAGCGCTTCAAGCAAAGCGTTCGCGCTAACAAATATGACTTGGTGATCGATGCCCAGGGCCTGCTGAAAAGTGCGTTGCTGACCCGATACGCCAAAGCCCCGGTGGCCGGGCTGGATAGAAACTCGGCCCGTGAGCCGATTGCCGCACGCTTCTATTCCCGGCGTCTGGCCGTGGCCCGTGGGCAACACGCGGTGGAGCGAGTGCGTCAGCTATTTGCCTTGGCCCTGGGTTACGACCTGCCAAAAGGTTTGGGCGATTACGGCTTGAACATCGAACGACTGGTGGAATTGCCGCGCAAGAATCCTTACGTGGTGTTCCTGCACGGCACCACGTGGGACACCAAACACTGGCCGGAAGCCTACTGGCGCGAGTTGGCCGAGCGCGTCGGATATCTGGGTGTTGCAGTGAAGTTGCCGTGGGGTAATCCGATCGAGAAAGCCCGGGCCGAGCGCATCGCCAAAGACATGCGGCACGTCGAAGTGCTGCCCAAGCTGAACCTGGCGGGTGTCGGCAAAGTGCTCGCCGGCGCGCAAGCCTGCGTGGCGGTGGATACGGGTCTTGGTCATTTGGCCGCAGCGCTCGACGTTCCGACGCTGTCGCTGTTCGGCCCGACCAACCCGGGCCTGACCGGCGCCTACGGTAAAGCGCAGATTCACATCGCCAGCGACTTCCCCTGCGCACCGTGTATGCAAAAGAAATGTACCTATCAACCGACGGCCGAAGATGCCCGTCAGTTTGACCTTAAACGCGAGTGGCCCCTGTGCTTCACGCGTCTGAATCCCGAGCGTGTCGCGACCCGACTGAGCACGTTGTTACTGGCTGAGGAGCTGCGCTGATGCAATTGGCATTCGTCTTGTACAAGTACTTTCCATTCGGGGGCTTGCAGCGCGATTTCATGCGTATCGCCCTGGAATGTCAGCAGCGCGGCCATCAGATTCGGGTCTACACGCTGATCTGGGAGGGCGACATTCCGCCGGGCTTCGAAGTGTTGGTGGCGCCGGTCAAGGCGTTCTTCAATCATCGACGCAACGAGAAACTCAGCGAATGGATGGAAGCGGATCTGGCCAAGCGTCCGGTGGACCGTTTGATCGGCTTCAACAAAATGCCGGGCCTGGACGTCTACTACGCCGCCGACGGCTGCTTCGAAGACAAGGCGCAAAACCTGCGCAACTCGCTGTACCGCCGTTGGGGCCGTTACCGGCACTTCGCCGAGTACGAGCGCGCGGTGTTCGCCAAGGATGCCAAGACCGAAGTGCTGATGATTTCCGAAGTCCAGCAGCCGCTGTTCATCAAGCATTACGACACGCCGCTTGAACGCTTCCATCTGCTGCCGCCAGGTATCTCTCAGGACCGTCGTGCGCCGGCCAATGCCGCCGAGATTCGTGCCGAATTCCGCCGCGAATTCAACCTGAAAGACGATGATCTGCTGCTGGTGCAAATCGGTTCCGGGTTCAAGACCAAAGGTGTGGATCGCAGCCTCAAGGCGCTGGCCGCATTGCCCGCTGATCTGAAGAAACGCACCCGGCTATTTGTAATTGGTCAGGACGACCCCAAATTGTTCCAGATGCAGAGCGCCACATTGGGGCTCGGCGACAACGTGACGTTCCTCAAGGGCCGCAGCGACATCCCGCGTTTTCTGCTTGGCGCCGATCTGTTGATTCACCCGGCGTACAACGAAAACACCGGGACTGTGTTGCTCGAAGCCCTGGTGGCCGGGTTGCCGGTGCTGGTGAGCGCGGTGTGTGGTTACGCCCATTACATCGCCGAGGCCGACGCCGGTCTGGTGCTGGACGAACCTTTCGATCAGGCGCAGCTGACTCAGTACCTGACCGGCATGTTGAACGACGCTCAAGCACGGGCGGCCTGGAGCCGCAATGGTCTGGCCTTCGCCGAGACGGCCGACCTCTACAGCATGCCGCAGCACGCGGCCGATGTGATTCTGGCGGAGCACGCTTAATGAAGTTGATGCTGGCTGAACCGTTCAAGAGCCTCTGGGCCGGACGCGACCCGTTCGCTGAAGTCGAGGGCCTCCAGGGCGAGGTATACCGCGAACTTGAAGCGCGCCGGACCCTACGTACCGAAGTCAACGGCAATGGCTTTTTCGTGAAGATCCACCGTGGCATTGGCTGGGGCGAGATCTTCAAGAACCTGCTCACCGCCAAGTTGCCGGTGCTCGGTGCCGGCCAGGAATGGAAGGCTATTCAGCGTCTGCAAGAAGTCGGCGTGCCGACCATGACCGCCGTGGCTTATGGCGAGAAGGGCAGCAACCCGGCGGACCAGCATTCGTTCATCGTCACCGAAGAGCTGGCGCCCACGGTCAGCCTCGAAGATTTCAGCATCGACTGGGTCAAGCACCCGCCGGAGCCAAAGCTCAAGCGCGCGCTGATCGCCGAAGTCGCGCGCATGACCGGCATGATGCACCGCGCCGGCGTCAACCATCGCGACTGCTACATCTGCCACTTTCTGTTGCACACCGACAAACCGGTGACGGCCGATGATTTCAGGCTCTCGGTGATCGACCTGCACCGCGCCCAGACCCGTCCGACGATTACCCGACGCTGGCGCAACAAGGACCTGGCGGCGCTGTACTTTTCGGCCCTGGACATCGGCTTGACCCGTCGCGACAAATTGCGCTTCCTCAAGGGTTATTTCCAGCAGCCCCTGCGCCAGATTCTGGGCGAGGAAGCCGGGCTGCTCGCCTGGCTCGAAGGCAAGGCCAACAAACTTTACGACCGTAAACAGCGATACGGGGATGCGCTCTGATGGCGGGTTGGAAACTGGAGCCTGAGTACAGCGATCTGGCAGAAGATTTCGGCAGTCTTGAAGCTGTGTTTGCGCTTCAGGGCGAACGCCTGACGCGCGACCTGTTGTCCGAGGTCATTCGCGTCCAGCGCAATGGCGTCAACTATTACGTCAAACGCTACGTGGGTGCTGGCAAAGGTCTGCGTCGCTACCTGGGAAAACCCCGGGTGAAGGCCGAGTGGCAGAACCTCAAGCGCTTCGCCAAGTGGGGCATTCCCACCGCCGAAGTGGTGGCCTGGGGCCTGGAACGTCGCGGTGCGGCGTACGATCGCGGGGCAATGATCACCCGTGAGCTGCCGCATACCGAAGACTTGTCGGCACTGGCCGAGCGGCATGATCCGAAACTGGCGGATCGCGCCTGGGTCGATAACGTCAGCCGGCAGCTGGCGGGTTATACCCGGACCATGCACGACCACCGCTTCACCCATAACGATTTGAAGTGGCGCAACCTGCTGATCGACGAAGATGCCAGGCTATTTCTGATCGACTGTCCCAATGGCGATTTCTGGCGCGGCTTCTGGCTCAAGTACCGGATCACCAAGGACCTGGCCTGTCTGGACAAGGTCGCCAAGTATCACTTGTCGGCTACCCAGCGCCTGCGCTTTTACCTGCAATACCGCCAGTGTGATCGGCTGAATGCCGCCGACAAAAAGCGGATCCGGCACGTGGTGAGATTTTTCGAGGGACGCGAATGACTGATTTTCTGGCGGCTGAAGACCGTGCTCTGCTTGAGCGTCACGGTCTCGGCAACTTTGACGCACTCTGGGCCAAGCAGCTCGACGCTGTGGATGAGCCCAACACCGCTCGCGGTGGCTGGAGCAGCGTGTTTCGGCTGGATCTGGAGGGTCATGGCTACTACCTCAAGCGCCAGAGCAACTACCAGATGCGCACCTTGCATGCGCCCTTTGGCGAGCCGAGCTTTGCCCGTGAGTTTCGCAATATCAGTCGCTATGAGCGATTCGGAATTCCAGCGCTGAAAGCAGCGTTTTTCGGTGAGCGCAAAGTCGACGGCGAAGTCCGGGCGATTCTGCTGACCCGTGCCCTGGATGGTTGGGATGACCTGGATTCGTTGTTGCAGCGCTGGTCGGACCTAAGTTCGGCGCAGCATTCGGCCATTCTGAAGGCTTGTGGGCTATTGGCTCGGCGCCTGCACGGCGCGCGTCAGGTTCACGGTTGCTTCTACCCCAAGCACATTTTTCTCCAGGCCACCGGCGACGGTTACCTGGCCCAGCTGATCGACCTGGAAAAGACCCGGCCGTTGCTGTTTGGTCTGCGTGACCGGGCCAAAGACCTGGAGCCGTTGGTGCGTCGGGCGCCTGAGTGGAGCGAAGCGCAGTTGCGTGAGCTGCTGGCCGCCTATCTGGATCAATCGCAAGACAGTTCGCTGATCGACAGCTGGCTTGCGCGACTGTCCGCGCGGCGCAGTCATAAGGAGGCGCGCTGATGCGTTTGTCCGAACTGAAAAACGCTGGCCGCAGCCCGCGCCTGCCGCTGAACATTCCACTGGCCGATGCCGCCGGCCCTGCCGAGTTGCAGTTGCTGAGTCTGTTGCGGGTGTTGCCGGGGCAGCGTTATGTCGGTGCCGGCGTCTGGCGCGGGCGACCGGTGCTGGCCAAGTTGTTGGTCGGCAGCAAAGCGGCGCGGCATTTTCAGCGTGAGCTGGACGGCGTGCGGTTGCTGGCGGCTCAGGGGTTGACCACGCCGTTGTTGCTGGCTGATGGCCTGAAGGACGGCGAAGGCGGTTGGCTGCTATTCGATTTTCTTGAAGGCGCCGAAAGCCTTGGGGATGCCTGGAAACGGGTCGAGCACTTGCCGATGCTGGCGGATGAGCAATCGGCGGTATTGGCCGATGCGCTGGGTGCGATCGGTCAATTGCACCGCAAGGGCTTGTGGCAGGAAGACCTGCACCTGGACAACCTGCTGCGCCAGGGCGGTCGGCTGTATTTGATCGACGGTGCCGGGATCTGTACCGAAACGCCTGGCCAGCCGCTCTCGCGACAGAAAGTCCTGGAAAACCTCGGGGTGTTTTTTGCCCAGTTGCCCAAGACGCTGGAACCCTACACCGAAGAGTTGCTGGTGTATTACCTGCTGAGCAACGGCGAGCATGCCTTGCCGATGGAAGCGTTGCAGAAGCAGATCAACAAGGTGCGCAGCTGGCGCCTGAAGGACTTCCTGATCAAGGTTGGCCGCGAATGCACGCTGTTCAGCGTCCAGCGCGGAGCGTTCGGCTTGCGGGCGATTCGCCGCGAGGAAGAAGCGGCGATGCTGCCGGTGCTGGCGCAGGCCGATGCGCTGCTCGATCAGGGCCATCTGTACAAGACCGGCGGCGCGGCGAGTGTCGGCAAGGTCGAGGTGGCTGGTCGTACGCTGGTGATCAAACGCTACAACATCAAGGGTTTTGCCCACTGGCTCAAACGCTTCTGGCGTCCGAGCCGTGCCTGGCATTCCTGGCGCGAAGGCAATCGCCTGGCGTTTCTCGGCATTGCCACGCCCAAGCCGTTGGCGTTGCTGGAGAAGCGTTTTCTCTGGTTGCGCAGTCGGGCTTATCTGGTGACCGAGTATTTGCCGGGGCCGGACATCATCGAGCGGTTTGCGCCTTATGTTGAAAGCGGTGAGGCACCGGAAGCCGAGTTGCAGGCGCTGGATCATTTGTTTGCCGAGCTGATTGGCGAGCGGATCAGTCATGGGGATTTCAAGGGGCATAACCTGTTCTGGCAGCACGATCGCTGGGCGCTGATTGATCTGGATTCTATGTGTCAGCATGCCTCGCTCAGCAGCTTCGCCCCGGCCTATGCGCGGGATCGGGCAAGGTTCATGCGGAACTGGCCTGAGAGCAGTGCGCTGTATCAGGTCATTGATCAGCGCGTTCCCAAAAATGTCGACAGCGCCGCGTAAGTCGGAGCTTGCCCACAACCCTGTAGTACCGAGCCCGCCTTGTGCGGGCTTTTCGATGTCATTGGGACAGGTTCTTATGAAATGTCCTACATGATCTACGGAGTCCGTGAACTGTGCCCTGAATAGCCGCGATGTTAGTTTGCCTGTCGTTCTCGGAGGGCAGATTTTGACGATAAAAATAACGGTGTTACTGAGCACTTTTGCACTGGTTTTATCAGGCTGCGGGACCGCCCTTACGGTGCTGCAGGATGACGAGGATGCGGCTCGCAGCCTCAGAAAACAAAAGACTTACTGTCAATCCATACCGCGTATTTACAGCGGCCTGGCCTACGACTTTTGCGTATTAAACGCAGCGCCTGATCCCACGGGTATTCTTTTGCCGTTCATATTGGTGGATTTCACCCTCTCGGGTGTTTTCGACACCGTCCTCCTGCCTTATACGGTTTACCGGCAAGCTACCGACGGCAATATCAGTATTTACTGGAGGTCAGGCCGCGGATAAGCAGTGCCGCCTGCTTTCGCCCGGATCATCTTTGCGGGGGCAATATGCACTGGGTCATTCCCGCCATGTTTACGCTATAATCCCGCCCTTTAGCTGCCACTCGCCCATTGCGAGGGCACATTAATCTTTGAGGCGCCTTGCGCCTGCATGCAGACTAAAGAGGCTAGACCCCTGTGGCATTGACGATTCTTGGCCTGTCCGGCGCCCTTAGCCATGATCCTTCCGCAGCGTTGTACATCGACGGCAAGCTGGTCGCGGCGGCTGAGGAAGAGCGCTTTGTGCGCGATAAACATGCAAAGAACCGCATGCCTTACGAGTCGGCGAAGTTCTGCCTCGAGCAGGCCGGCATCAAGCCATCCGACGTTGATGTGGTAGCGATTCCGTTCGCGCCGATCAGCCTGTTCGGCAAGGCTCGCTGGCATTACGCCAAGCGTTACTGGTACGCCCCGGACCGCGCGCTCGACGCGATCCTGATGGGTAACCGTCGCTACAAGCGCTATCGCAACAAGATTGTCTGGTGCCTCGAGCAATTGGGCTTCGATCCGAAGAAAATCAAGATCGAACCGGTCGAGCATCACCTGGCTCACGCCTCCAGCGCTTATCACTGCTCCGGTTTCAAAGAGAAAACCGCGATCCTCGGGATCGACGGCAAGGGTGAGTACGCCACGACCTTTTTCGGTTACGGCGAAAACGGCAAGATCCACAAGATCAAGGAATTCTTCGATCCGGACTCCCTCGGCGGCCTGTACGGCGCGATCACCGAGTTCCTCGGTTTCGAGATGCTCGACGGTGAGTTCAAGGTCATGGGCATGGCGCCGTATGGCGATGCCAGCAAATACGATTTCTCGCGCCTGGCTTCGTTCGAGAACGGCGAGCTGGTGATCAACACCGACTACGCCAACGTCATCGGCCTGCGTCGTTATAAAGAGAAGGGCAAAGGTTTCTACTTCTCGCCGAAGCTGATCGAGTGGCTGGGTCCCAAGCGCGAAGGCGACATCGCCGACGAGCCGTACATCCACTACGCCGCAAGCATGCAAGCGCTGTTCGAAAAGATCTCGCTGCAGATGATCGACCATTACCTGGGCGACGTGCTCAAGGAAACCGGCAAGCTGGCCTTCGCCGGTGGCTGTGCGTTGAACGTCAAGCTGAACCAGAAGATCATCGCCCGCGATGACGTCAAAGAACTGTTCGTGCAGCCGGCGTCCGGCGATGCCGGCACCGCGGTCGGCGCGGCGGCCTATGTGTCCCACGCCCGTGGTGTGCCGGTCGAGAAGATGGAACACGTCTACCTCGGCCCGTCGTACACCAACGAAGACGTCCTCGCTGCATGCGCCCGTCACCCGAGCAAGCCGGTATGGCGCAAGCTTGAGAACATGCCGGAAAACATCGCCAAAATCATGGTCGACGGCAACCCGGTGGCCTGGTTCCAGGGCCGCATGGAGTTCGGTCCGCGCGCCTTGGGCGGTCGTTCGATCATCGGTTGCCCAAGTGCAACTGGCGTGGCTGACCGCATCAACCACCAGATCAAGTTCCGCGAGCGCTGGAGGCCTTTCTGCCCGTCGATGCTCGACACCGTCGCACCGCAGATGATCAAGATCGATCACCCGGCGCCGTTCATGACCTTCACCTTTGAAGTGGCGGAAGAGTGGAAGACCCGCGTGCCGGAAGTCGTCCATGAAGACGGCACCTCGCGGGCCCAGGTGCTCAAGCGCGAATACAACCCGCGCTACTACGACATGATGAAGGCGCTGGAAATGCTGACCGGTAACGGCGTGTCGCTGAACACCTCGCTCAACCGTCGTGGCGAACCGATGATCTGCTCGCCGACGGACGCCCTGAACATGTTCTTCGGTTCCGATCTACAGTATCTGATCATGGAAGACATCCTGGTGGTCAAAGAGGGCGCGGACGCATATGACACGCTCGGCTGAACGCCATGTGCTGCAGTTCTGTCACGGCTATGACGGGCCGTTTCTGGACTGTGCCCGGCAGTACGCCAGCCTGTTCGCGGGGACCGGTTATCGAGTGACCACGGTGTTTTTGACCGGGTCTGCCGATGCCGAAGTCGCCGCGGGCTGTGCTTCAGATGAAGTGCTGTTCATGGAATACAGCTCCAAGGCCATTCGTGGCCTGAAGCTGGGCGCCATCAGCGATCTGCGCAAGATCGCCGCCTCGCGCAATTTCAGTTTTTGCATCGCTCACCGTTTCAAACCTATTTATATCGCCTTGCTCGGCACGTCGTTGCCGGTGATTGGCGTGCATCACGCGTTTGACGATTACAAACGCGGCACACGTAAACTCTTCGCGAATATTTTCCGCAAGCGCCTGAGCCTGCTCGGGGTTTCCGATGCCGTGCGCGACGACATGCGCCATTGCCTGCCAAAGTGGCCGGCGGCGCGGATTCAGACGCTCTATAACCGTATCGATGTGCAGACCTTGCAGGACAGTCAGGTGTCGGTTCGCGAGGCCCGGGAAACCCTCGGTCTGGCGCCGGATGCCTGGGTTGTCGGCAATGTCGGACGGCTGCATCCGGACAAGGATCAGACCACGCTGCTGCACGGTTTTGCCGCGGCGTTGCCGGGTTTGCCGGCCAGCAGCCAGTTGGTGATTCTCGGTGCCGGTCGACTGGAACAGGACCTCAAGGCCCTGGCCCGTGAGTTGGGTATCGGCGACCGCGTGCTGTTTCTCGGTCAGGTGCCTGAGGCTCGGCGTTATTTCCGTGCCTTCGATGTGTTTGCCCTGAGTTCCGATCACGAACCGTTCGGCATGGTGCTGCTGGAGGCCATGGCCGCCGGTGTGCCCTTGCTCGCCACGGCGTGTGGCGGGGCGAAAGAAGTGGTCGAGGGCGTTGGTATTCTGTTCCCGCTGGGCGATGCCGAACACTTGGCTCAAGGGCTGCAACATCTGGCCGCGATGGACGAGCAGCAACGTCACCAGTGCGCCGAGCTGATGCTCGATCGCTTGCGTGAGCGCTTCTCCGACCGCGCGGTGCGCGATGCTTTCTGGCGTTTGCCGCACGTTACCGAACTGGCGCCGAGGGGCTGATGCTCAACCGATTTCAAGGCTGGCGCGAACGTGGCTGGGCGGTAGTCGACGCCTCGACATATGCTCAAGCCTGGCAACGATATGGCGGCAGCGTCGCCACTCATCCCATGGTGGTCGAGCGGCTTGCGCAGTTGGCCGACATTCCTGTGCGCTACCTGGCCTGGGAGCAAAACGGTGAAGTCAAAGCCGCGATCCCGACTTGGGGGCGCGACCTCGCCTTGTCCAAGGACGTGCTCAAGCGCTGCGGTAAAAAAGGTCTGTTCGACCTCGGCAATGCCGAGTTCATCCTGCCGGCCGCTGCCGATGCACAAGCGCCGCTGCGTCATCGTGGACGCTACCTGTCGGCACTGAATGAAGGCCGCTTCACCGGCATCAAGTTGCAGGCTGAACAGTTGGCGATGGCCCGCACTCCCGAAGAACTGTCGAAGAAGTTTCGCTACAACCAGCGCCGTGAATTGCGATTGCTGGAGGAAGCGGGCGGAGTGGTTCGGCCTGTCGCCGAGTTTTCCAGCAGTGAACTGGCGGCGATCTATTGCGATCTGTTCCAGCGTCGCTGGGGCTTCCCGGCGACGGGGGCCGAGCGCATGGCTGAGGTCATCGAGTTGCTGCGTGATTTGCTGATCGGCTCGGTGATTTTCCTCAACGATGCGCCAATAGCGATTCAACTGGTCTACCGTGTCGAGACACCGCAGTGGATCAGCGTCGAGTACATCAACGGCGGCGTCGATCCCGAAACCCGCGAATTCAGTCCGGGCAGCGTGCTGAGTTTTCTCAATACGCAAAGCGCCTGGGAGCATGCCCGGGCGTTGGACAAACCGCTGCGCTTTTCTTTCGGTCGCGCCGACCGTGAATACAAGGATCGCTGGTGCAATCCTGTGCCGGTGTTCACCGTATGAGTCAGCCCATGAACCGCAAACAGCAATTGCTCAAGCGCCATCGGCGCAACAAACGCGTCGGTCTGCTCATCGCGCTGGTGCTGTTGATTGCCACGGGTGTGCTGGTGACCTGGTGGCTGCCGCTGGTGCTCGCGGTTCTAGGCTGGATTGCCCACGAGGCCTGGTTCGCCGACCACCTGTTTTATTCGCCCAAAGACGATTACCAGTACAGCTTTCCACCGTACACCCAGCAGCCCAAGGTTCACCTTGACGGTGAGCGTTTGCGTCTGGACGACGGCGTCATGCTGGTCGACGACGCCACGCTGGTTTTGGCGCTGCGGATAAAAAGCACCTGGCTGGGACGCTTTATCGATCCCGTGGTCGAGTTGTCGGGGGGAGATAACCCAGACCGACAAACCTTCGAACGTGGTGTGAACGGCCTGCGTTACCTCAACCTCAGTGGTCAGGCGCAGGTTCTGTCGCAAGGTGAACTACGCCTGCGCGGGCGTTTCTGCCGACTGCTGGGTGAGCCGGTACTCAGGGCATTCGAGTATCCGGATTACAGTCGTCAGCGAGTGATGGTGATCGCGCCCCACGCCGACGATGCCGAGTTGGCTGCATTCGGTTTGTACAGCAGCGCCAGCCAAAGCTGGATCGTGACCTTGACCGCCGGTGAAATCGAGGCCGGGCACTATCAGCAGATGGGGCTCAATGGCGTCGAAGCGTCCCGGTTGAAAGGCTCGCTTCGCGCCTGGGATAGCATCAGCGTGCCGCTGTGGGGCGGCGTTCCTCAGGAACGCTGTATTCAGTTGGGGTATTTCTGCCTGCAATTGCCCGCCATGCAAAGCGCGCCGGCCGAGGCCGTGGTGTCCCGTGAGGCACAGCTTGGCGATACCCGATATTTTCGACGGTTCAATCCGTTTGCCCTGGGCAGTGACGTCGATGGCATACCGTCCTGGAACAATCTGCTGGCCGACCTGAGTGAGTTGATCGAGCGTATCCAGCCCCAGGTCATCGTTTTGCCACATCCGCGTTTCGACCCGCACCCAGACCATCTATGCTCACAGCAAGCGGTGATGCAGGCACTGAACGGAACCGCCTGGCAGCCCGAAACCTTGTTGCATTACGCCAATCATCTACACGACAACGATCGCTGGCCAATGGGTGATGCCAGCACCGGCGTGACACTGCCACCACAGATCAATAATCACGAACCGTTGCGGCCCTGGGCGCTGTGTCTGTCGACCGAAAAGCAGTGGCACAAGGCTATGTCGTTGGGCATGATGCACGACCTTCAGCCCCGACTTCCCCTCAAGCGTCTGCTTCGCCGGGCGATCCAACGTTGTCTGGCGGCCCGACACTGGCCGGCTTTCGGCGAAAACGAGTTCTTCCGAAAAGCGGTGCGACGCCACGAATTATTCTGGGTCCAAGAGCTGTCTGGAAAGAGAGAGACCAATTGAAAGTTCTGTTTCTGGTGCAGAAAGAGCAGCGAGCGATCCTCGATCGACTGTATGACGGTATCGCCGAGCACTGCGACTGCGACAAGCGTGAGCTGACCAGCGCGGAGCAGGACGACTTGCGTGGATACTTTCGCAAGCATGTCGATGTGACCCGCTACGACCGGATTGTTTTTTTTCTGCGCTTCAAAAAAGAAATCAGACAGGTGAGGTTCATCCAGACCCTGCCCAATCTGGTTATTCTGGAACACGACGCGTACCAGAATTACATCCCGTGCAAGTACACCGGCAAGTTCAGCGCGCATTACCGCAAGCTACCCTGGGCGCGGGTGATCAGCTCGGGCTTCATGGTCAGCCAGCGTTTGCGTGATGAAGGGTTTGACGCGCATTTCGTGCCCAAGGGCTACGATCAGGCGCTGTTGCAAAACTGCCAGCGTGAACGGGATATCGAGCTGGGTTTTGTCGGCAGTCTCAACAGCGTGGCGTATGCCGGGCGCAAGGCCATGCTTGAGTCCGTGGCCGAAGTGGAGAACCTGCTGATCACCCGCACCAAGTCGGGTGAGGAATACTGCGAGACGTTGAGCCGGATCCGTTACTTCGTGAGTGCCGACGTCGGCATGGGCGAATACATGATCAAGAATTTCGAGGCCATGGCCTGTGGTTGTGTGCTGTTTGCTTACGATCAAGGGGAAGCAGAGAATCGCGCGCTGGGGTTTGTCGATATGCACAACATCGTGCTCTATCGAACCCGCGACGAACTCAGGGAAAAACTGGCGGTGTTGCGCGAGTCCCCACAGCTGACCGAGACGATTTCATTGGCCGGACAGGCTTTGGTAGAGGAGCGTTACACGTTCCGGGCTGTAGGGCATGCGATTGTCGACGCCCTGCGTGCGCCGCTACGCGAGCACGTCCCGCTGGGCTGGAAAGAAAAATTACGCTTGTCGCTGGGGCTGTGAAGCCGGGCGATTAAACAACCTATGGTGCGGTGCAAATAAATGCTGTTCAGCGAGACTAGCGACATTTCGGTTGTAATCACTAGTTGCGGTCGCTTCGATTTGTTGAAGCGTACCCTCGAAACGTTTGACCGGTTCAATACGGCTCCCATCCGTAAAGTGTTCATTACAGAGGACTCCGGCGACAGCGCCGTAGAGGCCTGTATTCCGGAGCACTGGAGGGCGCATACCCAGTTCTTCATCAACAAGCCACGCCTGGGTCAGTTGCGATCTATCGACGCCGCTTACGCTCAGGTGCAGACATCGTGGATTTTCCACTGTGAAGACGACTGGGATTTCTACCGCGAAGGGTTCATCGAAGAGTCCCAATGCCTGCTGGAGGAAGATCCGCAGGCACTGCAGGTGTGGTTGCGCAGCTTCAATCATGACCTGATGGTTCACAGTCCTTACGTGTTCCTGAACGAGCGCAAAGTCAGCCATGGCATTCCTTTCTACGTACTGGGCTCGCAAAAAGCCGAGTGGCAAGGTTTTTCCTTTAATCCAGGGCTGCGCCGTCGTGCGGATTACTTGTTGCATGCACCCTATTCCGGATTTTCCGGTGAGAAAGACCTGTCGCGTCTGTATGCTGGCGAAAATCGTTATGCGTTGATTCTGGAAAACGACGCGGTATTGCATACCGGTTTCGGTGAGCATGTGGTGGTCCCCAAGGAACGGGAGAACAAATTACGGCGTAAACGTCTCGATCGGCTGAAGCTGATCGCGGCTCTTATTTTGGGTCTGGCAATAGGTTGGGTGCTCCATGGAATTTAGCGGCATGAAGCCAGGAAAGAACACAATGGTGTATTTCGCAGCGGCGCTCTGTCTGTTTCTTTTGAGCTTTGTGGTGGGCTGGTCGTCGAAGTGGACCAACAACCTGTTCTACGCCTTGATGGTATTGCCGGGCCTGATCTTCCTGATCAAGGAACGCGGTGCGGGCTTGCTCAAGGAACCGCTGGCGTGGGGTTGGCTGGCGTTCATTCTATGGTTTCTGGTGCCTGCGACGATTGCAGGGCAGATGCAGTTCTACAAACACGTCTTCTATGTACTGATGTTCGTCATGGTGGTCGGCGCCTTCACCGATCCGCAGTTCTTCCGCAGTGCGGCGTTTGTTCGCGCTCAGTTCTGGATCCTGACGTTGTACATTTTCAGCAGCGCGCTCTACGGTTGGACAACCGGTGAATTCGCCGTGGGCGGCCGGCTGGCGATACTTCCGGCACGCTTGGAGAACGTCATCTACGCCAGCATTTGGCTGTTCTGTGCGTTGGCGCTGGCGCTGCCTCTCTGGCTCAGGGAGCGGAAGTATATCGAAGGTGGCCTGGCCATCGTTTTGTCGGTGTTCGCGGTAGCCTTTGTGCTGCAGACGCGTACTGCGTTTGTGGGGGCCGTGTTCCTGTTTGGTATGTGGGTGCTTTACGGCATTTACCACAGGCCGCGGCTGGTAGGCGGTGGGGTGGCAATTTGCGCAATTGTTTTAGGCCTGCTGTTCCTGGTGGTGCACAACGAAGCCTGGTACCAGTCCCTCTGGAACCGAGGTGATTCGTACCGCATCGAGATTTTTCATATCATGG
Organism: Pseudomonas sp. BT76 TE3572; assembly: GCF_050435365.1. Lineage (NCBI taxonomy): Bacteria > Pseudomonadati > Pseudomonadota > Gammaproteobacteria > Pseudomonadales > Pseudomonadaceae > Pseudomonas > Pseudomonas sp. BT76 TE3572. The sequence goes on along the minus strand of NZ_JBNDKE010000001.1, from coordinate 3,949,352 downwards.
TCGGCGAGTGGCGCCACTGCGGCTGGGCACTGGGCTGCGGCATCAGCTTTCACACCGACCAGGTACTCGATGGCGGGATGGCGATTCAGCATCCGCACAACATTTTCGTAGCGCTGGGGCTGTACAGCGGCGGGGTTGCGCTGGCGTTGTTCGTAGCACTGATGGCCGCAAGCCTTTGGCAGGCCTGGCGTCTGCGCGACGCGTGGGGTATGTACCTGGCGTGTGCGCTGGTGATGCTGAACTTCGATGGCAGTTTGCTGATCGGTAACCCTGACGAGTTGTGGCCACTGGTGCTGCTGCCCGCCGCGATGATCCTGTCTCGCGTGCTGAAGGCGCGACAACCCGCGCTGGCGTAATGCCTGGCCTTCGCCTCCTCCCCGGAGGCGAAGGTCGTCAGATTATTTTTGCAGGGCGACGCTCAGCTCCTCCGGGGAGCAGATGCTCTGGGTCTGGCCATAATGGTGCATGAAGACTTCGCCGTGACCGTCGAGCAGCCATTGCCGATCTTGCGGGTAACGCACCATATGCTTGAAGTTGCGCAGCCGCAGAGTCTTGCGCAACGGACGGCGATACACCCGCATGTCGGCGATGTCGATCAGGCCCAATTGATGCTCGGGTGTGAGCACGATGTTGCCCAGGTGCGCCGAGCGAAAATAAATCCCCCGCTCATGCAAAGTGGCCATGAAAACCCCCAATTGACCGCGCAACGGATCGGCATCGCCCTGGACGTCCAGCAGCTGACGCAGTGTCTGGCCCGGCAGTGGATCGTAGTGCACGGCATCACGTTCGATACTCGCAATACGGTAAACCTGACGAATCGACGGGCAGGGGATGTGCCGTTCACGCAACGCATCGCAGTTGTCGGCAAAGCGTTTGGCGTACGGGTACCACGCGGCCGACGTCAGCAGGCGTTTGCGGCGAAACAGTTTGAGTATTGAACCGTCCGTCAACCGCAGAACCTTGTCCCCCGAACCATCCGCTTCAAGGACTTGTGCTCCCTCGCGCAGGGCGAGATATCGGGTGTGATCAAGCGCTTGCATCAATACTCCGGGTAGGGCGCCGTGAGGCATGGATAGCCGGCCATGTTACCGCAGCTCAGCGACTAAAATGGGGCCTGTGTTACACTCGCGGGCTCTTTTCTCATACAACGGGTTCTCATGACCAGCCCTGATTCGCCTGCGCCGTCGAGCTTGAAGATTTACCTGCGCCTGCTGTCGTATGTGCGCCCGTACTGGGGCATGTTTGCCATCAGTATTGTTGGCTTTGTGATTTTTGCCTCGACGCAGCCCATGCTCGCAGGGATTCTCAAATATTTCGTCGATGGCCTGAGCAACCCCGAAGCGGTGCTCTTCCCGACTGTTCCCTATCTGCAAGACTTGCAGTTGCTGATGGCCGTGCCGCTGCTGATCATCCTGATCGCCGCCTGGCAAGGCCTGGGGTCTTTCCTGGGTAACTACTACCTGGCCAAAGTCTCCCTTGGGCTGGTCCACGACTTGCGTGTCGAGCTGTTCAACAAGTTGCTGGTATTGCCCAACCGTTATTTCGACACCCATAACTCCGGGCACCTGATTTCGCGCATCACCTTCAACGTGACCATGGTCACCGGTGCTGCCACGGACGCCATCAAAGTGGTCATTCGTGAAGGCCTGACCGTGGTGTTCCTGTTTGCTTACCTGCTGTGGATGAACTGGAAGCTGACCCTGGTGATGCTGGCGATCCTGCCCATCATCGCGATCATGGTGAGCAGCACCAGCAAAAAATTCCGCAAGCAGAGCAAAAAAATCCAGGTGGCGATGGGCGACGTAACTCACGTGGCCTCCGAGACCATCCAGGGCTATCGCGTGGTGCGCAGCTTTGGTGGCGAGAGCTATGAAGAGCGTCGTTTCGCCGAAGCCAGCCAGGGTAACACCGACAAGCAACTGCGCATGACCAAGACCGGTGCGGTCTACACGCCCATGCTGCAATTGGTGATCTACACCGCCATGGCGGTGCTGATGTTCCTGGTGCTGTTCCTGCGCGGCGACGCCACCGCCGGTGACCTGGTGGCCTATATCACCGCGGCGGGCCTGTTGCCCAAGCCGATTCGGCAGTTGTCGGAAGTCAGCTCGACAATCCAGAAAGGCGTTGCCGGTGCCGAGAGCATTTTCGAGCAACTGGACGTCGAACCAGAGATTGACCAGGGTACCGTGGAGCGCGATCGCGTCAGCGGCCACCTGGAAGTGCGCAACCTGAGCTTCACCTATCCAGGGACCGAGCGTGAAGTGCTGAAGAACATCAGCTTCACGGCGGCACCGGGGCAAATGGTCGCCCTGGTTGGTCGTTCGGGTAGCGGCAAGTCGACCCTGGCCAGCCTGATTCCGCGTTTCTATCACCACGAAACCGGCGAAATCATGCTCGATGACGTGGAAATCGAAGACTATCGTCTGCGCAATCTGCGTCGACACGTGGCGCAGGTGACGCAGCATGTGACCTTGTTCAACGACACCATCGCCAACAACATCGCTTACGGTGACCTGGCCGGTGCACCGCGTGCCGACATTGAAAAGGCCGCCACGGATGCTTACGCGATGGACTTCATCTCGGAGATGCCGCAAGGCCTGGACACTCAGGTCGGCGAAAACGGCGTGTTGCTGTCCGGTGGCCAGCGCCAGCGCCTGGCGATTGCCCGGGCCTTGTTGAAGAACGCACCGTTGCTGATTCTCGACGAGGCAACGTCGGCACTCGATACCGAGTCCGAGCGGCACATTCAGGCAGCACTGGACCAGGTCATGAAAGGTCGCACCACACTGGTGATTGCTCACCGGTTGTCGACCATCGAGAAAGCCGACCTGATCCTGGTCATGGACCATGGCGAAATCGTCGAGCGCGGCACCCACGCTCAACTGCTGGCGCAAAACGGCTACTACTCGCGCCTGCATGCGATGGGCCTCGACGCCCCGGTTGGCGACATCGCCTGACCCCACAAAAGGGGTGGGCCTGGCTCACCCCTTTTGCACATCCGGCGTGCAATGCGCCCGGTGATTGCTATCCAGATATTTACCCTTTTTTGACCAATCCTGAATAAATCTGCGCACCGCGGTCGGATTTTCTGATCAATAAATGATCAGAAAGCGCCGCCGAATCATCCCGTTGCAGCCGTCACACAAGCCCACGCCAACCCTGTGTTAATATCGCGCCCCTGTTCATTTTGTATGTGGGTTGCTCCATGAAGTTGTCCATGCCGCGATTCGATCAAGCCCCTGTCTTGGTGGTCGGCGATGTCATGCTCGACCGTTACTGGCATGGTGGTACCTCACGGATTTCCCCTGAGGCGCCGGTACCGGTAGTCAAGGTCGAGCAAATCGAGGACCGCCCGGGCGGTGCCGCCAACGTTGCGTTGAACATTGCCGCCCTCGGTGCACCGGCCTCGCTGGTCGGCGTGACCGGCGACGATGAAGCCGCCGACAGCCTGGCCAATAGCCTCAAGGGCGCCGGCGTACGGGCGTTGTTCCAGCGCATCGCGCACCAGCCGACTATCGTCAAGCTGCGGGTCATGAGCCGTCACCAGCAACTGCTGCGTATCGACTTCGAAGAACCTTTCGCCACCGACGCGTTGGCGTTGGGCGAGCAAGTCGACGAATTGCTCGAAGGCATCAAAGTGCTGGTGCTGTCCGATTACGGCAAAGGCGCGCTGAAAAACCATCAGGTGCTGATCCAGGCGGCCCGTGCCCGTGGCATTCCGGTGCTGGCCGACCCCAAGGGCAAGGATTTCTCGATCTACAGGGGTGCAAGCCTGATCACCCCGAACCTCAGCGAATTCGAAACCATCGTCGGCGGTTGCGCCGATGAGCACGAGCTGGTGAGCAAGGGCGCGCAGCTGATGCACGACCTCGACCTCGGCGCGTTGCTGGTGACCCGTGGCGAACACGGCATGACCCTGCTGCGTCCGGATCATCCGGCGCTGCACCTGCCAGCCCGAGCCCGTGAAGTGTTCGATGTGACCGGTGCCGGCGACACGGTGATTTCCACCCTGGCGGCCGCCATTGCCGCTGGCGAAGAACTGCCTCACGCGGTGGCGCTGGCCAACCTGGCGGCGGGCATCGTGGTCGGCAAACTGGGTACGGCAGCCATCAGCGCACCGGAACTGCGTCGCGCCATCCAGCGAGAAGAAGGTTCGGAGCGCGGTGTACTCGGCCTTGAGCAGCTGTTGCTGGCGGTCGATGATGCGCGTGCGCATAAAGAGAAGATTGTCTTCACCAACGGCTGCTTCGACATTTTGCACGCCGGCCACGTGACCTACCTCGAACAGGCGCGGGCCCAGGGCGATCGCTTGATCGTTGCGGTCAATGACGATGCGTCGGTCAGCCGCCTGAAAGGGCCGGGGCGTCCGATCAACAGCGTCGACCGTCGCATGGCCGTACTGGCAGGTCTGGGCGCCGTGGATTGGGTGATCAGCTTCGCTGAAGGCACTCCGGAAAACCTGCTGCGCGAGGTCAAGCCGGATGTGCTGGTCAAGGGCGGGGACTACGGGATCGAGCAGGTTGTCGGCGCAGACATCGTGACCGCTTACGGCGGAACGGTGAAAGTGCTGGGGCTGGTGGAAAACAGCTCGACTACCGCGATTGTCGAGAAAATCCGCAAGTCCGAGTGATGCCAGAAATGATCGCAGCCTCGTTTCACTCGACAGCTCCTACAGGAAATCGCATTTCAATGTAGGAGCTGTCGAGTGAAACGAGGCTGCGATCTTTTTGTTTTTAAGAGCTGACTTTCTTGCGCGGTACGATTCTCTTCAGCAATTGCTTTGCCTTCCCACGCAACCGCGCCAAACCGGAATCCTTCCCTGGTGGGCTCAAGCCCTGTTGTCGCACCCAATCCTTCCAGCGAATCCGCTCATCCCTCACCAGCCAGCCTTCCTGCTGGGCAAAACTCTCTGCCAGGTACAACCCGCGAGTACTCGCCGGGTACAGCTGATCCTTTTTCAAGGTATAGAGCTCGGCCATCGGCTGGCCGTCCTGCAGCGGCATCAAGTACAAATCGGGACGTTTGCGATCGAGGCGGGCCACCAGTTGATCGCCTTCCAGTCGTTCGTCGACATGGAACAGGCTCAGGGATTTGGCTTCCTTGGGCACGTCCAGGCGCAAGTCATAGATCAATTGCAGCGAGGCCGTCGGTAAATGCACGTAAGCCCGTGGGCGTTCGATCAACTGCATCTTGGCGCAACGCACCGGCCGCGCCGATCCGGACAACGGCGTCAGGCGAAACGGCAGGGCTTCGCGATAATGCAGCGCGGAGGAGTAGGGCGCCGGCAGCCAGGTGTCGTTAAAACGCCCGCCGAGCCAGCCTTCCGGAGTTTCCAGCAGACACTCTTCGGCAATTTCCTGAATCGCGGTGTGCAGCGGCAGGTTCAGCTCATGGGCTGGCACGTAACCGGAGATTAGCTTGAGCACCACGTCGCCGCGGTCTTGCCGACGCTGACGCACCAACACCCAGTAATCGCGGTTCTGCCAATGCAGGGTCAGGCGCACTGAAACCCCGAGGTTGGCCAGCTCAAGCGAAAACCGCTGAGTGTCGGCTACCGTCACCGGGCGGCGACGTTGCAGCGTCTGGGAGAAATTGAGCGGCATCCCGACGCTTTGATAACTCAGGCCTTCGGGAGTCGCTTCGACGAATAACGGCAGGGTCTTGAAGTTGCTCGGGTTCTTTCTTATGAGCGTACGCGGCATGTCGGCTCCTGCTTAAGGCCGCGTGGGCGGCATCAGTTTCTACGTAGGACCTGGGCAACGGTCGCGACGTTATGGGCGAGGTGCAGCGGATTAATGGTCCCGACAATAGCACTGGCAACACCCGGATGTTCAAACAACAACTCGAAGCTGGCGCGCACCGGGTCGACGCCCGGGCTCAGGCATACATGACCGCTGGCCAGGGCTTTCTTGACCAGAATGGCTTTGCCGTGAGCAGCAGCATAGTCAATGACCGGCTTCTCGTTCTGTTCGTTCAGATTGTAGGTGACCATCGCGCAATCACCTTGTTCCAGAGCCTTCAAACCACCTTCGACGGTTTTGCCGGAAAAACCGAAGCCGCGAATCTTGCCTTCACGCTTCAACGCCGCGAGGGTCGCATAGACTTCGCTGTCGTTGAGGATCGCCAGGTCGTTGCCGTCGGAGTGCACCAGCACCAGATCGATGAAGTCCGTTTCCAGCCGTTGCAGACTACGTTCCACCGACAGTCGGGTATGAGCGGCGCTGAAGTCATGATGGGACTGACCGTCGGCAAACTCTTCGCCGACCTTGCTGACGATCACCCAATCCTGGCGCTGCCCACGCAGCAACGGACCGAGGCGTTCTTCGCTGCGGCCATAGGCCGGGGCCGTGTCGATCAGGTTGATGCCCATGTCGCGCGCGAGTTTAAGCAGCATGCGCGCTTCGTCATCATCGGGAATCTGGAAACCGTTGGGGTATTTCACGCCTTGGTCGCGGCCGAGTTTTACCGTGCCCAGGCCCAGTGGCGAAACCAACAGGCCGGTGCTACCCAGCGGGCGATGCAGATCGTGCAAGGTCGGTTGGCTCATGGCAGCAGTTGCTCCCAGGCAGGGACGCCCATCGGCGGTTTTGGCAGGTCGGGAAGCGGGGCAGAATGGCTTGGCTGGATGCCGTCGCGCTGCAAGGACGCGATGACGCGATCAGCGAAGTCCGGAGCGAGCGCCAGTTTGGTTGGCCAGCCGACCAGCAGCCGGCCTTCTTCGGCAAGGAATGCATTATCAGGACGGGTCAGTCCCGATTGCAGTGGCTCGGCGCGATCCACTCGAAGGGTGGCCCATTGCGCTGTGCTCAGGTCGATCCAGGGCAGCAACTGACCGAGTTCTTTCTGCGCGGTGGCGATTTGCTCGGCGGGTTCGCGGGCGACACCTTCGGCTTCAGCGATATCGCCGCCCAGATACCAGACCCACTGACCATCGGCGGCCGGATGGGTGGTCACGGTAATGCGCGGCTTGGTGCCGCCGCCCAGGCAGTGGGCATACAGTGGTTTGAGGCCCGGGCCTTTGGCGATGATCATGTGCAACGGCCGGCGTTGCATGGCAGGTTGGCTCAGCCCCAGCGCTTCGAGCAGCGCAGCCGTACCGGCCCCGGCGCTCAAGACGATGCGCTGGGCGCGAATCTCGCGCTCGTCGACCTTCAGGCCGACCAGAATGCCAGCTTCCAGCAACGGTTCGATGTTCTGACCAGCGAGCAAACCATCACCCGCCAGATCGGCCAGGCGCTGAATCAGGCTCGGCACGTCGATCACCAGTTCCGCCAGGCGATAGACTTTGCCCTTGAAGCGCTTGTCTTGCAGGGCGGCCGGCAGTTGCTCGCCCTTGACCTGATCGACACGGCCGCGCACGGCCTTGCTGGCGAAGAAACTGGTGAGATTGCCGGCGATCGTGCCGGGGGACCAGAGGTAATGGGCTTCGGACAGTAGGCGCACGCCGGTCAGGTCCAGTTCGCCATCACCGGCCAGGGCTTCACGCCAGCGCCGAGGCATGTCGGCGATGGCTTCCGAAGCACCGGTCAGGGCGCCATGCAGCGCGTACTTGGCGCCGCCATGGATGATGCCTTGGGATTTCACGCTTTGCCCGCCACCGAGGCTGGCGCTTTCCACCAGCACGGTCGAAAAACCCTGACGGCGCAGGCGCGCATTCAGCCAGAGGCCGGCGACACCAGCGCCGACAATCAGAACGTCGGTGGAAATAACGGATGGCATGCAGCGACCTCAGTGTTCAAGACGAGGGCGCAGTATACAGACTCGACGAAGAGGGGATTTGTAGGCGCATACAAAACCTGTAGGAGCGAGCCTGCTCGCGATGGCGATGTGTCAGGCACCTTTTCAGTCGACTGGCACACCGCTTTCGCGAGCAGGCTCGCTCCTACAGGGGATTGGTGGTGTCAGTTAGTGGCCGGCGGTTTTGGAAAATAGTTGGATCACGACGACACCGAGCACGATTAACGCCATCCCCATCATCGCCGGCACATCCAGTTTCTGCCCGTAGATAAACAGCGCCGCGACGCTGACCATCACGATCCCCATGCCGGCCCACACTGCGTAAGCGACGCCCACCGGAACGCTGCGCACCACCAGCGTCAGCATCCAGAAGGCGATGCCATAACCCACAATAACCAGAATCAGCGGCAGCGGGGTGCTGATGCCTTTGACCGCTTTCATCGAAACAGTGGCGATCACTTCGGCGCAGATGGCAATGGCCAGGTAGTAGTAAGCGGTCATGGGTGCATCCTCGTGTGAAGTGTTGCTTTCTGAGGTCGGCATTTTAGAGATTCTCCAGATGCGGTAAAGTCATTACCTATCTGTTCTGAAGATGGGTTGAGCCATGAACACGCAATGGAATCTGGAGCAGCTGCGGCTGTTCGTCAGCGTAGCGGAGCAGCGTTCGTTTTCTGCGGTAGCGCGGGATCAGCGCAAGGCGCAGTCGGCGGTCAGCAGTTCGATTGCGCTGTTGGAAGAGGACCTGGGCGTCAGCCTGTTCGACCGCAGCAGCGGCCGCCAGCCGAAACTCACCGAGGCCGGCAATGCCTTGCTGGAGGAGGCACGGGAAGTGCTGCGCCAGTGCGAACGGCTTAACGGCCGGGCGCTGGCGATGATGCGTGGCCAGGAGGCTCGTTTGCGTGTGGCCCAGGATGAGGCGATGCCCTATCAGCCGATCATCGAAAGCTTCGAAGCGCTGGCCGAAAAATTTCCCAGCCTTGAAGTGCAACTGACCAGCGCCGCCCAAGGAGATGTGGCGCGTAAACTGGTGGAGCGTCGGGCCGATCTGGGGTTGCTGTTTTATCACGACCAGATTCCCGAAGCGCTTGAGCGGCGGGTGTTGGGCAGCGTTGAGATGGTGACTGTCTGCGGTGTCGGACATCCATTGGCGCAGCAGAAGCAGATTGATTGCCAGCAAATGGCGCAGCATCGGCAGTTGCTGATGTCCACACAGTCGAGTGTCTACCCCGGCAGCGAGCCGGCCAGTCCGCAAGTCTGGCGGGCCGACAGTTTCTACGTGATGGCTGAATGGCTGGTGCGTGGGCTCGGCTGGGCCTGGCTGCCGCGACACGTGGTGCAGTACCCGGCGTATCAGGACCTGATGGTCGAACTGGTCAGCGAATGGACCCCGCCAGCGCTGGTGGTTGAGCTGGTCTGGCGCCGCGACGAACCTCTCGGCCCGGCGGCGCGTTGGCTGGCGGAACGTTTTGCCGTGCACTTGCAGGCGATCGGTCAAAAAAGCCGATAAACTCCGCCGCCATGAATAGAACTCTCTACACCGCGCTGTTTTACCTGGGGCTGCCATTGGTAGCGATTCGGCTGTGGCTGCGTTCGCGCAAGGCACCCGCGTACGCCAAGCGCATTGGCGAACGTTTCTCCCTCGGGTTACCGGCGATGAAAACGGGCGGCATCTGGGTGCATGCGGTGTCGGTGGGCGAAAGCATTGCCGCGGCGCCGATGATTCGCGCCTTGCTGCAACGTTATCCGCAGTTGCCCATTACCGTGACCTGCATGACCCCGACCGGGTCCGAGCGCATTCACGCGCTGTTCGCCAATGAGCCGCGCATCCAGCACTGCTATTTGCCTTACGACTTGCCTTGCGCAGCGAAGCGATTCCTTGATCGGGTCCAGCCGAAACTGGCGGTGATCATGGAAACCGAACTGTGGCCCAACCACATTCACCAATGTGCGAAGCGCGGCATTCCGGTGGCGTTGGCCAATGCGCGACTGTCCGAGCGTTCGGCCAGGGGCTATGGCCGCTTCAGGAAACTGACCCAGCCGATGCTCGCCGAGATGAGCTTGTTCGCGGTGCAGACCGAGGCCGAGGCCCAGCGCTTCCGCGATTTGGGTGCGCGTTCGCAAACCGTGGAAGTGACCGGCTCGATCAAGTTTGACCTGACCATCGACCCGGCACTGCTTCAGCGTGCCGCCGAGTTGCGTGCGCAATGGCAGGCGCAGGAGCGTCCGGTGTGGATCGCCGCGAGTACTCACGAAGGTGAAGACGAAGTGGTGTTGGCGGCTCATCGTCAGTTGCTGGCCAATCATCCCGATGCGTTGCTGATTCTGGTGCCGCGCCATCCCGAGCGATTCAACCCGGTGTTTGAGTTGTGTCGGCAGCAGGGCTTCGCCACGGTCCGTCGTTCCACTGGCGAACCCGTCACCGCCGGTACGTCGGTGCTGCTGGGCGACACCATGGGTGAGTTGCTGTTTCTGTATGCCTTGGCTGACAGCGCTTTTGTTGGCGGCAGTCTGGTGCCGAACGGCGGGCACAACCTGCTGGAACCGGCGGCTTTGGCCAAACCGGTATTGAGCGGACCGCATCTGTTCAATTTCCTCGAAATCGCCGCGCAATTGCGCAGTGCCGGGGCGTTGCAGGAAGTGGAGGATGCTGAAGGTCTGGCGCTGGCGGTGCAGCGGCTGTTCGAGTTGCCGCGCGATGCGCAGCGGATGGCGGAGGCGGGGTTGAAGGTGATGCGCACCAATCAGGGCGCGTTGCAGCGGTTGCTGGATGGGTTGGGGCGGTTGATCGACCGATAGACCAAAAAGATCGCAGCCTCGTTTCACTCGACAGCTCCTACAGGATGAATACAAATCCCATGTAGGAGCTGTCGAGTGAAACGAGGCTGCGATCTTTTGCTTTTTATTGCGTTGGTTTAGCCCTCATCTGCTCGGCCGCAGCCTTGGCCAGGTCCGGCGGCAGGAAGTCTTTATCCGGGTTGTAATCGGGCTTGAGATAACGCGCCAGGTCCTGCAAATCCCCCGGGTTCAACGTGCCCGCGGCCTGCTTCAAGCGCAGGTTATCGAGGATGTAGTCGTAACGCGTGTTGTTGTAGTCACGCACCGAGGTGTACAGCTGACGCTGCGCATCCAGTACGTCGACGATGTTTCGTGTGCCCACCTGATAACCGATTTCGGTCGCTTCCACCGCGCTCTGGTTGGAGATGATCGACTGCTTGCGCGCCTGTACCTGTTCAACGTCGGTGTTTACTGCGCGATGCAGGTTGCGGGTGCTTTCGACGATTTGCCGACGCAGGGATTCGCGTTGCTGCTCGGACTGGTCCAGCTGTGCATACGACTGGCGCACCTGGGAGTTGATCAGACCGCCGCTGTAGATCGGGATGTTCAGTTGCAGGCCCACAGTGGTCTGGTCCACGTTGCCCTTATAAGGCTGGCCTATGAAGTTGGGGTTGCTGAAGCCGAGAGCATCGTTATCACCTTTCTCGTACTTCGCCACGGCATCCAGGGTCGGCGCGTGGCCGGCTTTGCGCTGCTTCAGGGTTTCTTCGGCGGCACTGACGGCGTAGTTGCTTGCCAGCAAATTCAGGTTCTGTCTGGCGGCGGTGTCGACCCAGGCCTTGGCATCATTAGGTGCTGGCGGCAGGATCGGCAGGGTGTGGACGATGCCCTGAATCGAGTTGTACTGACGGTTGGTCAGGGTGATCAACGCTTCGAATGCATCATCAACCTGGCGTTGCGCAACAATGCGGTTGGCTCGCGCGGTGTCGTAACTGGCTTGCGATTGCAGCACGTCGGTCTTGTCCGACAGACCGACATCAAAGCGCTCGTTGGATTGATCGAGCTGGCGTTTGAATGCGGCTTCTTCGGCCTTGGTCGAGGCCAGGTTGTCCTGGGTGCGCAATACGTTGAAGTAGCTTTCGGCGGTCTGCAGGATCAGATTTTGCTGGGTCGCCGAGAGTTGCAACGCAGCCTGTTCATTCACGTCCTTGGCGGCCTGAAACTGGAACCAGCGATCGGCTCGAAACAGCGGTTGCGCCAGAGTGGCCTGATACGAATGAGCATTGCGGCTGAAGGTGGACGAAGGCTGATCGATCGACGTGCGCACGTTGGCCATTTCGGCACCGCCAGAGAGGTTCGGCAGCAACCCGGCGCGGGCCTGGGGCACGACTTCTTTCTGGGCGCCATATTGAGCAATGGCTGCAGCCAGGTCGGCGTTGTTGTCCACCGCTTCCTGGTAGACGCTGACCAGATCCGTCTTGGTCGATAAGGGCGCTTCTGCTGCCCAGGCCATTCCGTTGGACGCACAAGACACGGCAAGGGCCAGTGAAAGTTTGCGCAGCATGAGGCGATCCCTAAAAAATTACGCTGATAATTTGAGCGCCAAAGGTACGGCGCAGCCCGCACAGCGTCAAGGCGGGGAATGGGGTGCGAGTGTAGTTGGGCATCGGCATGGCAACAATCCTGTAATTACGCCATTCATCATGGTGTTTACCGCGGTGTTGGCGTTCTTTGCCAGTTGTGTCTAGACTGGCCGGGTTCTTGTCGGGGTGCCTTGCTATGAGGCTGAGATCGAATAATTTCGGATCCCGTTGAACCTGATCAGGTTAGCGCCTGCGTAGGGAACAAGATTTCTCGTCACCCGGCGAGTCCTCTTGTGCTTCGTCCGGGATGTTGTTCGACAATCGAACACCCCTCGAGCACTGAGCACAGCACAGCTGGTTTTCCCAGCGCCCGTGCGTCCATTCGATTACAGGTTCGCTCCGACAAAAATCCACTGCCTGGATGTGTCTGGAGAGCCCGTGATGACGATAAAACTAAAAAACACTACGAACCTGAGTGATTCGGCCCAAGTCGATCAGCAATCGGTTCAGCCGTTTACCCGCTCGCAAAAAATCTATGTTCAGGGTTCTCGCCCGGACATCCTCGTGCCGATGCGCGAAATCAGCCTGGATGTGACCCCGACCGACTTCGGCGGTGAGATCAACGCGCCTGTCGTTGTGTACGACACCTCGGGCCCGTACACCGACCCCAACGTCATCATCGACGTGCGCAAAGGCCTGGCCGATGTGCGTTCGCCGTGGATCGAATCCCGTGGCGACACCGAGCGTCTGCCGGGTCTGAGTTCCAACTTCGGCCAGGAACGCCTCGCCGATGCGGAACTGACCAAGCTGCGTTTCGCTCACGTGAACAACCCGCGCCGGGCCAAGGCCGGTGCCAACGTCAGCCAGATGCACTACGCCCGCAAAGGCATCATCACCGCCGAGATGGAATACGTCGCCATCCGCGAAAACATGAAGCTCGAAGTGGCTCGTGCCGCCGGGCTGCTGGACCAGCAACACGCCGGTCACAGCTTCGGCGCCAGCGTGCCGAAAATCATCACCCCCGAGTTCGTCCGTGAAGAGATCGCCCGCGGTCGCGCGATCATTCCGGCCAACATCAACCACACCGAACTGGAACCGATGATCATCGGCCGTAACTTCCTGGTGAAGATCAACGGCAACATCGGCAACAGCGCCTTGGGTTCGTCCATCGAAGAAGAAGTGGCGAAACTGACCTGGGGCATTCGCTGGGGTTCGGACACGGTCATGGACCTGTCCACCGGCAAACACATTCACGAAACCCGCGAGTGGATCATCCGTAACTCGCCGGTGCCGATCGGTACTGTGCCGATTTACCAGGCGCTGGAAAAAGTCGGCGGCGCTGCCGAAGACCTGACCTGGGAGCTGTTCCGCGACACGCTGATCGAACAGGCCGAGCAGGGCGTCGACTACTTCACCATCCACGCCGGCGTGTTGCTGCGCTACGTGCCGCTGACCGCCAAGCGCGTGACCGGCATTGTGTCCCGTGGTGGTTCGATCATGGCCAAGTGGTGCCTTGCGCACCACAAAGAGAACTTCCTCTACACCCATTTCGAAGACATCTGCGAAATCATGAAGGCCTACGACGTCAGCTTCTCGCTGGGCGATGGCCTGCGTCCGGGCTCGATTGCCGACGCCAACGACGCTGCGCAATTCGGTGAGCTGGAAACCCTCGGTGAGCTGACCAAGATCGCGTGGAAACACGAAGTGCAGTGCATGATCGAAGGCCCGGGCCACGTGCCGATGCAGTTGATCAAAGAGAACATGGACAAGCAGCTTGAGTGCTGTGACGAGGCGCCGTTCTACACCCTCGGCCCGCTGACCACTGACATCGCACCAGGCTACGACCACATCACCTCGGGTATCGGTGCGGCGATGATCGGCTGGTTCGGTTGCGCCATGCTGTGCTACGTGACGCCGAAGGAACACTTGGGTCTGCCGAACAAGGATGACGTGAAGACCGGGATCATCACCTACAAGATCGCCGCGCATGCCGCCGATCTGGCAAAAGGGCATCCGGGCGCGCAGATCCGCGACAATGCCTTGAGCAAGGCGCGTTTCGAATTCCGTTGGGAAGACCAGTTCAACCTGGGCCTTGATCCGGACACGGCTCGTTCGTATCACGATGAGACCCTGCCGAAGGATTCGGCCAAGGTCGCGCACTTCTGCTCCATGTGCGGACCGAAATTCTGTTCGATGAAGATCACTCAGGAAGTCCGCGAATACGCGGCCAACCAGCGTATCGAAACCGTCGACGCCGAAGTCGCCCAGGGATTGGCGGACCAGGCCGAGCGGTTCAAACAGGAAGGCAGTCAGCTGTACAAGAAGGTTTGATCTGACCGGCAACGCCTGTCTCTCAAGGCTGGCGTAGTCCCTGTAGGAGCGAGGCTTGCCCGCGAAGGCGTTTTTTCTGACACACCGCTTTCGCGGGCAAGCCTCGCTCCTACAAGGGGTGGTCAACACAACAACAAATGTCCCTCTGAGATAACACCCTTGAGCATTCAACCCAGCACATATTCCCCTGATATCGCGGTGCCCAAAGACAAACGCGTCTTCGGCGGCCGCGATCTGTTTTCCCTGTGGTTCTCCCTCGGCATCGGCCTGATGGTCCTGCAGACCGGTGCATTGCTCGCACCAGGTCTGGGCCTGTCCGGCTCGTTGCTGGCCATCTTCCTCGGCACGCTGGTCGGTGTTCTATTGCTGGCCGCGGTCGGCGTGATCGGCAGCGACACCGGCCTGTCATCGATGACCGCGCTCAAACTCAGCCTCGGCGCAAAAGGTGCGAGCCTGCCGGCCGTGCTGAACCTGCTGCAACTGATCGGTTGGGGGTCGTTCGAAATCATCGTCATGCGCGATGCCGCCAGCCTGCTCGGCGCACGGGCGTTCAGCGAAGGCAGTCTGCTGTCGAATCCGCTGCTCTGGACTGTGTTCTTTGGTGGTTTGGCAACCTTGCTGGCCGTCAGTGGTCCGTTGACATTCGTCCGTCAGATCCTGCGCAAGTGGGGCATCTGGTTGCTGCTGGCTGCGTGCATCTGGCTGACCTGGAACCTGTTCGCCAAGGCGGATCTGGCGGCGTTGTGGGCGCAGGCCGGTGACGGTTCGATGTCGTTCGCCGTGGGCTTCGACATTGCTATCGCCATGCCGCTGTCCTGGCTGCCGCTGATTGCCGACTACTCGCGTTTCGGCAAGCGTGCGAAAAACGTGTTCGGCGGCACGGCACTGGGCTTCTTTATCGGTAACTTCTGGCTGATGAGCCTGGGCGTGGCCTACACCCTGGCGTTCGCGCCGAGCGGTGAAGTGAATGCCTTGCTGTTGGCATTGGCCGGTGCCGGCTTGGGGATTCCGCTGCTGCTGATTCTGCTGGATGAGTCGGAAAACGCTTTTGCCGATATTCACTCGGCGGCGGTTTCGAGCGGGATTCTGTTGCGCTTGAAAGTCGAGCACCTGGCCTTGGCCATCGGCGTGATTTGCACACTGATCGCGTGCCTGGCGCCATTGGCCCAGTATCAAAACTTCCTGCTGTTGATCGGTTCGGTGTTTGCGCCGCTGTTCGGCGTGGTGCTGGTGGATCACTTCATCCTGCGCAAACGCAGTGCTCAGGTGGCGTCAGCTGCGTTGCGCTGGCCGGCGCTGCTCGCCTGGTTGGGCGGCGTGAGCACCTATCATTTGCTGGCTAATCTGTATCCGGATATCGGCGCAACCCTGCCGTCACTGATTCTGGCAGGGCTGCTGCAACTCGTGCTGGGTCGGGCTTTCAGTTACGGCCAGGAAACAGCTCGGGTTTGATAATGCCGTTCAGGCGGGGGTAAGGGATCTTCAGTTCGACGTGACCCAGCGCGTAAGGCGCGATGGTGCTCACTTCGTACTTGAGGATCACCCCGCCGTAGGTTAGCGCCACGTTCTGGGTTTTCTGGAACGGCCACTGCTTCACGAACTCCGGCTCCTGATCGAGCTTGGTGCTGATCAGCCAGCTGTTGTGCGCCACTTGCGCGGCTTTCCAGAACGCTTCTTCCTGCCCCGGCACCAACATGTCCGATAGCGTCAGTACTTTGTGTTGCTGGCGTGAATAGTTGATGAAGCTGCGGCCGGGTGTGCCATGGGCGCCGCCAGTGTCCAGGTAGCTGGAGAATTCAACGATCACCAAGCCGTCATGCTGCTCACGTACCTTGGCTTGCAGATAGCTGCTGTAGCGCGGGCCGGCACTGCTCAAAAACTGCTCGCGATACGCTGCCAGCGTCGGCGCCACCGGGGCGTCGGGCGAGGTGCGGGTCATTTGCAGCAGGCGTTTTTCAATGATGCCGTCCAGTTGCGGTTCGGCCGGGAAGCGCAGCGTATCGATGTTCACCAGCGGGCAGTCAGGTGTTGTGCAACCCGGTTTCAGCTGTTCGGATGCATCGCGGGTGGTTTCCAGCGGCGTCCGGTAGTTGGGTTGGAACAAACTCTGGCAGGCGCCCAGGGTCAGGGCGATTACAGCCACGGAGGCGATTTTAAAAAGCGACATGGGCGTCCTTCATAAAACAGGGAAAGGCAAAAAGTTATCCGCTTCGACTCTCAACGAAGCAGTCAGTTCGCCACTAAGCTAATTAGAGTTGGTTTCGCCCTCACCGTCTATCCCGCTGACTGTAAAGGGGCTGCATCAAAGGTCGCGGGCGCGTTAGGATGGCGCGAAGTCGAGGTTGCAAGTAACAAAAAGGAGCCTCATAACGGATTTGCAGTAAAGAGGATAGTCATGACTGATTTTGCCAACGCCATTCCGACCGCCGTTGATATCGTTCGGCGCGAAAGATGCTACGAGGGCTTCTACAAGCTCGATCGTGTGCACTTGCGTCACGAATTGTTCGCCGGTGGTATGAGTCGCGAGATCAATCGTGAAGTGTTCGTTCGCCACGATGCGGTGTGCGTGCTGCCCTACGATCCGCAGCGCGATGAAGTGGTGTTGATCGAGCAGTTTCGCGTCGGCGCCATGGGCAAAACCGACAATCCATGGCTGATCGAACTGGTCGCCGGTCTGATCGACAAGGAAGAAGTGCCGGAAGAAGTTGCTCACCGCGAAGGGCAGGAGGAAGCTGGGCTTGTGTTCGGGGCGCTCTGGCCGATGACCAAATATTTTCCATCGCCGGGCGGCAGCAATGAATTCGTGCATTTGTACCTGGGGCGTTGCGATAGCACCGGCGTCGGCGGCCTGCATGGGCTGGAGGAAGAAGCAGAAGATATCCGCGTCACGGTCTGGGCGTTCGAAGATGCCCTGCAGGCCGTACGCGACGGACGAATTGCCAACGCGGCCAGCATCATTGCCTTGCAATGGCTAGCTTTGAACCGCGCTGAAGTGAGGGGGTTATGGTCGTAAACAAACTGCGCGATCGCTATCGGGTTGACCTTGTGGGGCTGCAAGCCTCCTGCGAGGCCAACTACGCGCGCCTGATGCGACTGTTGCCGGACATGCGCAACGAGCCGGAGGCGCGGCGCATTGCCGTGACCCACGGCGACCAGATGCTCGGCGTGCTGGCCCTCGAAGTGCTGCAGGTCTGTCCGTACACCACAACCCTGCAAGTGCGCCAGGAACACAGCCTGCCGTGGCTGCCGGTGCCGCAACTGGAAGTCCAGGTCTATCACGACGCGTGCATGGCCGAAGTCGTCAGCGCCGAACATGCGCGACGCTTTCGTGGCATCTATCCTTACCCGAATGCCTCAATGCATCAGCCGGACGAAAAGGCCCAGCTGAATATGTTTCTGGGCGAATGGCTGAGCCATTGCCTGGCCTGCGGGCATGAGTACGCGGTCGTTCGTTAGATGTGAACTGCGTCAGGTTCACAGGTTTCCCCTTTTGATCATCCCCCAGCATAATTGCGGCACTCATCCAATCCCGTGATTCAGCCTTGGGAGAACGCCTTGCCGAGCGTATCCATTTTGACCACCGCCGATTCGGCGTTGCTGGTGCAACTTTCCGACAGTCATCTGTTTGCCGAGACGGACGGGACGTTGTTGGGCATGAATACCCGGGACAGCCTGCAAAAGGTCATCGAGTTGGTGCGGCTTCAGCAGCCGCAGATCGATCTGATTATTGCCAGTGGCGATCTTTCTCAGGACGGGACGCTGGAGTCCTATCAGCGGTTTCGCGACCTGACGCGGCAGCTTGATGCGCCGGCGCGCTGGATTCCCGGTAATCATGATGAGCCGCGGATCATGGCGGAGGCTGCGGTGCAGAGTGCGTTGCTGGAGCCGGTGGTGGATGTCGGTAATTGGCGGGTCACGTTGCTCGATTCGGCCGTACCGGGTTCGGTGCCGGGGTTCTTGCAGGATGCGCAGTTGCAGTTGCTGGTGCGTTCGTTGAGTGAGGCGCCGGAGCGGCATCATCTGGTGTGTTTCCATCATCATCCGGTGTCCATTGGCTGTGCCTGGATGGAGCCGATTGGATTGCGCAATCCGGACGCGTTGTTTGCTGTGCTGGATCGGTTTCCGCAGGTGCGCGCTGTTTTGTGGGGGCATGTGCATCAGGAGATCGATCAGGTTCGCAAGGGTGTGCGGCTGATTGCGTCGCCTTCGACGTGTATTCAGTTCGAGCCGGGCAGTGACGATTTCAAGGTCAGTGATCAGGCGCCGGGGTATCGATGGTTGCGGCTTTTGCCTGATGGCCGGCTGGAAACTGGCGTGGAGCGCGTAAGCGGGTTCGATTTCCAGGTTGATTACGGATCCGACGGTTATTAGGGGAGAGGGGGGAAGGGAGCCGATCTTCATGTCCTTGAAGCCCTGAGTTCGACTCGATATCTCAGGTCGATGTAGCTCCAAGAACACCTCGGTCAGTCCCCTCTACCTCTGGGAGAGGGTTAGGGTGAGGGGTGGCCCTGCTTGTCAGCAAATTCTCGATCCAGCCCCAATCCCCGCATTTCTCCCTGTAAACTGCGCCTCTTTACCCGACGCACAGGGAGCTCAAATGTCTGGTTCGATCCTTTATATCCACGGTTTCAACAGCGCGCCTTCGTCTAAAAAGGCCACGCAGTTGGTGCAAGTGATGGAGCGTCTGGGTTTGAGCGATCAGTTGCGCGTTCCGGCCTTGCATCACCATCCGCGCGAGGCCATCGGTCAGCTAAACAAGGCGATTGAGGAGCTTGGGCGGCCACTGCTGGTCGGCAGCTCACTCGGCGGCTACTATGCGACTCACTTGGCCGAGCGCCATGGCCTCAAGGCCCTGTTGATCAACCCTGCCGTCAGTCCGCACCGGATGTTCGACGGGTATCTGGGGACGCAGAAAAACCTGTATACCGATGAGGCCTGGGAGTTGACCCACGACCACGTGACGGCCCTGGCCGAGCTGGAAGTGCCGGCGCCTCAGGACCCGCAGCGGTATCAGGTGTGGTTGCAGACCGGCGATGAAACGCTGGACTATCGCCTCGCCCAGCAGTACTACCGGGCCTGTGCCTTGCGTATCCAGGCCGGCGGCGACCATAGTTTCCAGGGTTTTGCCGCGCAACTTCCGGCAATGCTGAGTTTTGCCGGCATCGGCGCAGATTTGTATCAGGCGATTGATTTCACAGCACTGTGAGCCTTCGCCTCTTTTTCACAGAACATTTGACGACGAGACCCCATGGCCACTCCCAGCGCTAGCTCTTATAACGCAGACGCCATCGAAGTCCTCTCGGGCCTCGACCCGGTGCGCAAACGCCCCGGCATGTACACCGACACCAGTCGGCCGAACCACCTCGCCCAGGAAGTCATCGACAACAGCGTCGACGAAGCCTTGGCCGGGCACGCGACCTCGGTGCAGGTCATCCTGCACGCCGATCACTCCCTGGAAGTCAGCGATGACGGCCGTGGCATGCCAGTGGACATTCACCCGGAAGAGGGTGTTTCCGGGGTCGAGCTGATCCTCACCAAGCTTCATGCGGGTGGCAAGTTTTCCAACAAGAACTACCAGTTCTCCGGCGGTCTGCACGGGGTGGGTATTTCCGTGGTCAACGCCTTGTCGAACGAAGTCCGGGTGCGCGTCAAGCGTGACGGCAACGAATACCAGATGACCTTCGCCGACGGTTACAAGAAAACCGAGCTGGAAATCATTGGTACCGTCGGCAAGCGCAACACAGGTACCAGCGTGTTCTTCGCGCCGGACCCGAAATACTTCGATTCGCCGAAATTCTCCATCAGCCGCCTCAAGCACGTGCTCAAGGCCAAGGCCGTTCTGTGCCCGGGGCTGCTGGTCAGTTTTGAAGACAAGGCCACCGGCGAGAAAGTCGAATGGCATTACGAAGACGGCCTGCGCTCCTACCTGGTGGACGCGGTCAACGGGTTCGAGCGTCTGCCGGACGAGCCGTTCTGCGGCAGCCTGGCCGGTAATAAAGAAGCGGTCGATTGGGCCCTGCTGTGGTTGCCGGAAGGTGGCGACAGCGTTCAGGAAAGCTACGTCAACCTGATCCCGACGGCGCAGGGCGGTACCCACGTCAACGGTCTGCGTCAGGGCTTGCTCGATGCGATGCGCGAATTCTGCGAATTCCGCAGCCTGCTGCCTCGTGGCGTGAAACTGGCGCCGGAAGACGTCTGGGAACGCATCGCTTTTGTGCTGTCGATGAAGATGCAAGAGCCGCAATTCTCCGGCCAGACCAAAGAGCGCCTGTCGTCCCGTGAAGCGGCCGCGTTCGTTTCCGGTGTGGTCAAGGACGCGTTCAGCCTGTGGCTCAACGCCAACCCGGAAACCGGCATGTTGCTGGCGGAACTGGCGATCAACAATGCCGGCCGTCGTCTCAAGGCCAGCAAGAAGGTCGAGCGCAAGCGCATCACGGCGGGGCCGGCACTGCCGGGCAAACTCGCCGACTGTGCCGGGCAGGACCCGATGCGTTCCGAGCTGTTTCTGGTGGAAGGTGATTCCGCCGGCGGTTCGGCCAAGCAGGCGCGGGATAAAGAATTTCAAGCGATCCTGCCGTTGCGCGGCAAGATTCTGAACACCTGGGAAGTCGACGGCAGCGAAGTGCTGGCCAGCCAGGAAGTGCACAACATCGCCGTGGCCATCGGTGTCGATCCGGGCTCAACGGACATCGCCCAGCTGCGTTACGGCAAGATCTGCATCCTCGCCGACGCCGACTCCGACGGTCTGCACATCGCCACCTTGCTGTGCGCGTTGTTCGTCCAGCATTTCCGCCCGTTGGTGGATGCCGGTCACGTCTACGTCGCGATGCCGCCGCTGTACCGTATCGACCTGGGCAAAGAGATTTACTACGCCCTGGACGAAGCCGAGCGCGATGGCATCCTCGATCGTCTGGTGGCCGAGAAGAAACGCGGCAAGCCGCAGGTCACACGATTCAAAGGTCTGGGTGAAATGAACCCGCCGCAGCTGCGCGAAACCACCATGGACCCGAACACTCGGCGTCTGGTGCAGCTGACGCTGGACGATTTCGAAGCGACCTCGGAAATGATGGACATGTTGCTGGCGAAGAAACGCGCCGGTGACCGCAAATCCTGGCTGGAATCCAAAGGCAACCTGGCCGAGGTTCTTGGCTGATGCGGGTTGGCTTTGCCCTGGCGTGTGCGTTACTTCTGACCTCGGTTTCGGTATTTGCCGAACCGGTGCCGGAACTGCGCCTGTTGTCCGAGCATCCCGTTGACGGTATGCGCGGCGGCAACCTCTCCGGGCTGGCCCAGTGTGGCAAGGATTTGTGGACGGTCTCCGATCGCGACGACGATCAGATTTACCGGCTCGATACCCGCGACAGGGTATGGAAAGCCGAAACCGTGGGCATTGGCGTACCGCCGGTGCCAGACAGCGGTTTGCCCTGGGGTTTGCGTTCGCGATCCTGGGTGGCGTCGTTTGTCCGTGGCGGGGATCTGGATTTTGAAGGCATCACCTGCGACAGCGCCGGTAATCGCTACATCGTCAGCGAATCCCATGCTGCGATTCTGCAAGTGCCACCCGTTGGGCCATCGTCCTGGCTGAAGATCTCGCCGATTCTGATTCGCGAAGCCCGGGCCAGTGGCATGCTGCTGCATTTCAATGCGTTGTTCGAGGGCCTGGCGATCAATCCGGCGGGTGATCAATTGTGGCTCGCCGCCGAGCGTCAAAGCCGTGGCTTGTTGCTGATCAAGCGCAAACAAACGGTCTGGGATTGCGAGGGTGGCTGTGTGTTGCTGAGCGAAGCCGGGAAAGAAATGCAACCGGCGCAGTTTCCCCGAGCCAAAGCAGTGTCCCGAGACTTTGCCGACCTGTCGCTGTTCAACGGCAAGCTGTTTACCCTTGAGCGCAACGCTTACCAGATCTGCCGCCGTGATGCGGTGACGGCCAAGGTCGATCGCTGCTGGTCGTTTGCCGATGAAGCCTTGAAAGCGCATCGCCGCTATTCAAACCCTTACGGCCTGACCGAAGCATTGATTGTTGACGCCGAGGGCGCGTGGATTGGCACCGACAACAACAACGATGCCCGCGCCGATGGCGAGGAACGTCCGGTCGTCTGGCGCTTTGCCGCGCCTGAAGGTGGCTGGAGTGCCAAGCCATGAGTCAGCAGCCGCCAGGCAAACGCGCTGGTCGAGTGTTGATGGTGCTGGCCTGGTGCGCGGCGCTGTTTCTGGCGACGCGGTTTTTCGGCCAGTGGGAGGCGCGTCAGCAGAACCCCAACACCGTCGTCAGCTCTGAGCAGGGCGAAGGGTTTATCGAAGTGAAACTGGCCAGCAACACACAGGGTCACTTCGTCGCCAGCGGCCAGATCAACGGTCAGCCGGTGGATTTCATGCTCGATACCGGGGCGACCGACGTGTCGATCCCGGCTGAAATGGCCGAACGCCTGAAACTGGAAAAAGGCTTCGGGGTGACCCTGAGCACAGCCAATGGTCGCACCCAGGGTTACCGAACCCGCATCGACCGGCTGCAACTGGGCGACATTGTGCTGCGTGATGTGCGCGCCCTCGTCGTGCCAGGCCTGGATGGCAAGCAAGTGCTGCTCGGAATGAGCGCGCTGAACAAACTTGAATTTACCCAGCGCGGTGGCACCATGCTGCTGCGCCAGACAACGAACCGATGAGGCCCGCATGAGCGACTCCCTTGATCTCAGCCTGGACGGCGTAGAACGCCGGTCACTGGCTGACTTCACCGAAAATGCCTACCTCAACTACTCCATGTACGTGATCATGGACCGTGCTTTGCCGCATATCGGCGACGGCCTGAAACCGGTACAGCGGCGCATCATCTACGCGATGAGCGAGTTGGGGTTGGACGCTGATTCCAAGCACAAGAAATCGGCGCGTACCGTCGGTGACGTGCTCGGCAAGTTCCACCCCCACGGCGACTCGGCCTGCTACGAAGCCATGGTCCTGATGGCCCAGCCGTTCAGCTACCGCTACACGCTGGTCGACGGCCAGGGTAACTGGGGTGCGCCGGATGATCCCAAGTCCTTCGCCGCCATGCGTTACACCGAAGCGCGGCTGTCGCGTTATTCCGAAGTGCTGCTCAGCGAACTGGGCCAGGGCACTGCGGACTGGGGGCCGAACTTCGACGGTACGCTCGACGAGCCGCTGGTGTTGCCGGCACGTTTGCCGAACATCCTGCTCAACGGCACCACCGGCATCGCCGTGGGCATGGCCACCGACGTACCACCGCACAACCTGCGCGAAGTTGCCACGGCGTGCGTGCGTTTGCTCGATGAGCCGAAAGCCACGGTCGAACAGCTCTGCGAGCACATCCAGGGCCCGGATTACCCGACCGAAGCGGAAATCATCACGCCGCGCGCCGACCTGCTGAAAATGTACGAAACCGGCAAGGGCTCGGTGCGTATGCGCGCCGTGTACCACATCGAAGACGGCGACATCATTGTCACCGCGCTGCCGCATCAGGTGTCTGGCGCCAAGGTGCTGGAACAGATCGCGGCCATGATGCAGGCCAAGCCGTCCAAAGCCCCGCAGATCGCTGACCTGCGAGACGAGTCCGATCACGAAAACCCGTGCCGCATCGTAATCATTCCCGGCGCGCGCAAAAACTTCGATCACGACGCACTGATGACGCACCTGTTCGCCAGCACCGAGCTGGAGTCGAGCTACCGGGTCAACATCAACATCATCGGCCTGGACGGCAAGCCGCAGCTGAAAAATCTGCGCGCATTGCTGGTCGAGTGGCTGGAGTTCCGGGTGCAGACCGTACGTCGCCGCCTGCAATTCCGCCTCGACAAGGTCGAGCGTCGCCTGCACCTGTTGGACGGTTTGTTGATTGCCTACCTCAACCTGGATGAAGTGATTCACATCATCCGCACCGAGGAGCACCCAAAAGCCGCGCTGATCGAGCGTTTCGCCCTGAGCGAAATCCAGGCCGACTACATTCTCGACACCCGTTTGCGTCAGTTGGCGCGACTGGAAGAAATGAAGCTGCGTGCCGAGCAGGATGAACTGCTCAAGGAACAAGCCAAGCTGCAAGCCCTGCTGAGCAGCGAAGCCAAGCTGAAAAAACTGGTCCGCACCGAGCTGATCAAGGACGCCGAAACCTACGGCGACGACCGTCGCTCGCCAATCGTCGAGCGCGCCGAAGCCAAGGCCCTGACCGAGCACGATCTGCTGCCGAACGAGAAAGTAACCGTCGTTCTGTCGGAAAAAGGCTGGGTTCGTTCTGCCAAGGGTCACGAAATCGACGCCACCGGGCTTTCCTACAAGGCCGGGGATGGTTTCAAGGCCTTGGCGCCCGGCCGCTCCAACCAGTTTGCGGTGTTTATCGATTCCACCGGTCGCAGCTATTCGGTGGCTGCGCACACGCTGCCATCGGCCCGTGGCCAGGGCGAACCGCTGACCGGCCGTCTGACGCCGCCACCAGGGGCGAGCTTTGAATGCGTGCTGATGCCGGAAGACGATTCGCTGTACGTGATTGCGTCCGACGCCGGTTACGGTTTCGTGGTAAAAGGTGAAGACCTCCAAGCCAAGAACAAGGCGGGCAAGGCGCTGTTGAGCCTGCCGAACAACGCCAAGGTGATTCTGCCGCGACCGGTGGCTGATCGTGAGCAAAACTGGCTGGCCTCGGTGACCACCGAAGGTCGCCTGTTGATCTTCAAAATCAGTGATCTGCCACAATTAGGTAAGGGCAAAGGCAACAAGATCATCGGGATTTCCGGTGAGCGTGTCGCCAGTCGCGAAGAATATGTCACGGACATCGCGGTACTGCCGGATGGCGCCACGTTGGTGCTGCAGGCCGGAAAACGTACTTTGTCCCTTAAAGCGGACGACCTCGAACACTACAAAGGTGAGCGTGGACGTCGTGGTAACAAACTGCCACGTGGCTTTCAGAGGGTAGATGCGCTGCTCGTCGAAAACCTCAATTAAGCGTCCTAGAGCGCTCGATCTACGATTTAACGCGTAGATCGACGCTTTGCCGCTGGAGTCGGAACGCATATTCACGGATGATATGGCCTTTCAAGCGCCGGCGTGGCCGAGCGTTCTTCACATTTATTGAGTATTTTCACTGTGGTTAGCCTTGTGGCGACCACCTGGATGGGACGATGACTGCTCTGCGCCTTCCTTTTATTTTGATGCTCGCTGGCGTTCTTGGCCTGGCGGGTTGCAGCGTTCACCAACCGGTGTCGCTGTATCAGCTGGACAGCGGAAGTCCGGCTCAGCCTGCGCAAAGCGCGGGCATGGCTGTTTTGCTGGGTCCGGTAACGGTCGCTGATTACCTGCAACGCGAAACATTGTTGCAGCGACAGCCGGATGGCAGCCTGCAAGCTTCGGCTGATGGTCGTTGGGCGGGTAGCCTGTCTTCGGACATCGATCAGCTGCTGCTGCGTCAGGTCGCCGGTCGTCTGGACAGCCAGCGCGTGGTGCTGGCGCCAGCGACAGTGGGCTTCACGCCGGATGTGCAGGTTCTTCTGACGATTACTCGCCTGGACTCGGGTGAGGCGCAACCGGCGATCCTTGATGCGCAATGGCGTCTGATCGACCGCCGTGGCCAGGTTCGTGATAACCGCATCATTCATCTGCAGGAACAGCATGCCGGTGGTACGGCGGCTCAGGTTCAGGCTCAGGGTGTATTGCTGCAGCGTCTGGCCGAGCAACTGTCGACGGCGCTCAAGCCGCTGGCTAATCAGCCGCCAATTGCCGAAGCACCAAGAAAACAGGCTGCCAAGCCCGTGGCGCCGGCGGCAGAACAGGATAAGCAACCAAAGATCCCGATGGCTTCGCCGATCCGGACCGATATGGAAGTGTTCAGGTTCTAAGTCTGGATTGATCCAAAGCAAAGCCCGCCATGTGCGGGCTTTGTTGTTTCCGTAGCAGCTGTCGAGCCTGCGAGGCTGCGTTCGAGCCGGGGTAGCGCTGGACCGAAGCCCTCGCAAATCCTGTTCAAACGATTGCATGACCCATCGCGCTGACTGATTTACGACTGCTGCGCAGCCGAACGCAGCCTCGCAGGCTCGGCAGCTGCTACAAGAATCAGGTAGCAACAAAAAGCCCGCAGACGATTACTCGTCTGCGGGCTTTTTCGTAGCGGGGCTATTTACGCCCGGCGTTCATGCATCCGCGCCAGTTGCCGCTCGAGCATCGACGGATAAGGCTCCATCAGTCGCTCTACGCAACAAGCGCCTTCCGGGCTTGCGATTGGGCGGATGCGTGCGCGCTGGCGGATCAGCGCGTCGTCACCGATCTTGCGCTGCACCAGCAACAGGTTGCGGCTGTGTTGCGACAGGGCCAGCGCATCTTGAGCGGTTTCGGTCAGCAGCAGATCTATCTGGCTCAGGCCGAACAGTTCGTCACCCAGGGTCAGGCCCAGTTGCAATTGCAGGGTGATGCCGCTGTCGGCAACTTCGATCTGCAACTGATGGCCCAGAGCCCGCAACAACTCACCGCAGCAGATAGCGTTGGTCAGGTAGTCGTCGCCGCTGTCTTCGGTGTGGAACAGCATCAGGGTGCTGCCATCGTTCAGGGTGTGCAGCTCGCTCTGGTAGAGCGAGGCGGCCTGATCAAGGCAGTCGCGATAGCGTTTGAGCAGTTCTTCCAGACGTGTGCGGGGCAGACGACGCAGTTGATCCTGAGCGCCCAGTTGCACGGCCAGCACAGCGCTGTGCTGCGGCACGTTCGATGGTTGCGGTTTGGCTACCGGTTTCGGCGCGCTCGACGCTGACTCATCAATCAGGTCGGCAAATGCATCGTCGTCATCATCGTCTTCAACGGTGCTGACACTGCGCCGTGGCGCAGGTTTGAGGCCAGCCACAGGCTTGGATTCATCGAAACTCGGGTCACGCAAATTGCGCACTTCGAAGGTTGGCTCGTTATCGTCCGCGTCTTCGTAGTCGCTTTCGTCGTATTCAGGCTCGGGAGCGGGTTCCGGCTCGGCGGGCTCTGGCGCGAAGTCGGCGTGCAGCTGGCGAGCCAGGTCGCCGATCTCATCCTGACGCTCGGTGCCCGGGGTGTGTTCGTCGATATGGCGCAGCCACACCCGCAATTGCAGCAACGGTGTGGAGATGTGCCGACCCAGTCGCAGGCTCAAGGCCAGGGACAGCGCCAGCAGGATCGCGCTCAAAATGCCCATGCTTTGCAGGCTGATGGTCATCGGCTGCTGGAACTGATCCATGTCCAGGCTGATGCGCAGTTGCCCGGCGGTCACATCCTGGAAAGTGATCTTGCTCTGGTACATGCCTTCGGCTTCGCCCAGCAGGCTGTGCTTGGGGCGCTGACCGGCTTCGGCGAGGATGCGGTTATCCACGCTGTAGATGGCAGCGTGAGCCACTAGCTTGTTTTTGGTCAGGTTGTTGAGCAGCACGTTGAGGCTGAGGATGTCGTTGGACACCAACAGCTCCGTGGCGGACGTGGCAGTCTGGGTGGTCAGGCTTTCGCCCAGGGCATCCGCCTGCTCGTGCATGGCCTGCTTGAACTGCAAACCCATCACACAGGCATAGATCACCAGGGCCAGAGCGACCAGGATCACGTTATGGCTGGCGATGCGCAATGCAATCGGTACACGGCGGTGGCGCAGTGCACGGAAGATCAGCAGAAAGAAGTTATCGGTTTTTACTGGCGTGGGCCGGTTCACTTGAGCTCGGCTCTTTTGTCCGTGAAGTTGACGCGCAGTATAGCGACAGGCCCTAGACCGTCAAAGCGCTCACGGTGCCCGATGGTCACTGAAAGTGGGTAGAATGCGGTTTTTTTCCACCTGCGGGGGTGCGCCTTGCGCGAAATCGTCCTGATAAACATCACGGGAGTCGACCGTCCGGGTCTGACTGCGGCCATTACCGGCGTTCTGGCCCAGGGTGGTGTGAACATTCTCGACATTGGTCAGGCGGTGATCCACGACACGTTGTCGTTCGGCATCCTGGTTGAAATTCCTGACACCGAGCAAGGCAAGTCGGTGCTCAAGGACATCCTGTTCACGGCGTACAAGCTCGATCAGCAGGTGCGTTTCACGCCGGTGTCCGAAGAGGATTACCAGCAGTGGGTAGGCAATCAGGGCAAGAAACGCCACATCGTGACCCTGCTGACCCGCAAAGTGACCGCCGGGCAATTGCAGGCCGTGAGTTCGATCACCGCCAAATATGGCTTGAACATCGACCACATCGATCGTCTGTCCGGGCGCATGCCGCTGGACACCCCGGCCGATCAGGGTAAAGGCTGCATCGAGTTTTCCGTACGTGGTGAAGCGGCTGATCCGCAAGCGCTGCGGGCCGAATTCCTCAGCGTCGCGCAGGAATTGAACGTCGACATCGCCTTCCAGGAAGATTCGCTGTTCCGCCGTAACCGCCGTCTGGCGGTGTTCGACATGGACTCGACGCTGATCGAAGCCGAAGTGATCGACGAACTGGCCAAGGCTGCCGGCGTGGGCGATCAGGTGTCCGCGATCACCGAGCGGGCGATGGCCGGCGAATTGGACTTCCGCGCCAGCTTCAAGGAGCGCCTGGCCTTGTTGAAAGGGCTGGATGTCAGCGTACTGGATTCCATCGGCGCCTCCCTGCGCCTGACCGAAGGTGCCGAAACCCTGTTCGCCGAACTCAAGCGTCTGGGCTATAAAACCGCAATCCTGTCGGGCGGTTTTACCTACTTCGCCAAGCAATTGCAGGTCAAGTTGGGTATCGACTATGTGTTCGCCAATGAACTGGAAGTGGTCGACGGCAAGGTCACCGGTGTGGCGGTCGAGCCGATTGTCGATGCACAGCGCAAGGCGGATCTGCTGAAGGAACTGGCGCACAAGGAAGGTTTGCGTCTGGAGCAGACCATTGCGGTCGGCGACGGCGCCAACGATTTGCCAATGTTGGCGATTGCCGGGTTGGGCGTGGCGTTCCGTGCCAAGCCGCTGGTGAAGCAGTCGGCGAAGCAGGCGATTTCCACCCTTGGGCTGGATGGCGTGCTGTATTTGCTGGGCTTCCGGGATCGCGACGGGCAGCTCTGATTGTTTCAGGGCTGAAAGAGCCTTGTGGCGAGGGAGCTTGCTCCCGTTGGGCTGCGAATCGGCCCCAAAAAAGGACTGCTACGCAGTCCAGACGGGAGCAAGCTCCCTCGCCACAGTTACCGGCATCACCCTCAAAGCGTTTTCCACAACAAATCAAAATCCTCCTCAACGCCGCTCACTGCGGCGTTGTCGTTTCTGGCGGTCTCCAGTGGGCGGTAGGCGAACTGATTAAAGCTGTTGCTGCTTGCCACCCGTCGCTCCAGCCCGACCCGGCGTTCCTCGCCGTGGGTATTGATCATGACTTTGTTGCCTTCCTGAAAGGGCAGGCGCGGCGCGAGCAGGGTGGCCGGCACGTCGATAGCGCTGATTTGCGGCAGCAACAGACCGCGAAGGTATTGGCTGTGGTCATCACGGGTGCGCACCAGTTGCAGGCCGCAAGGCTCGGCGAAGGGTGCGACCTGTTCGATGCCCATCTGCGTACCACCGCCGCGCACCTGACGGATCCAGCGCACCACCGCGATGCTCCAGCCCTGACCGGCAAAATCCTCGATACCGACCATCTCACCCGCCTGTAATTCGGCAGGGACTGCGCCAGGCCAGGCCAGGCAGTAACCGCCGGGGCTGTGATTGACCACTGACAGGACATGGGTCGGGAAGTGCTGATTGCGGTCGGATGCTTCGTGGCTGTCGTCATTCTGAAGCTGCGGGTATTCGATCTCTTCGTAGGGCAATAGAGTGTCCGAATTGCCTTGGGGCGCGGCGTCGAAGGCCTCGTGCCATTGGTCCTTTTCCCGGCCGGTCACTGACGTTACCGAAAATTGTGCAGGCCGGGCACCGTGGTTCTTCAGGATGTCGCTGAATGAGCGTTGCCCACCCAGATAAAAGTGCAGCGCGCTCATGCCTATGCACAGGGTCAACGTGCCTTGGCCGACGGTGCGCTGGAAACTGCGCTCGGCAGCCTGGCCCCAGGCGGCATGAAGGTGTTGCAACGTATCCAGGCTTAACCCTGGCGGCACGGGCAGCGGCGATGAGCTGTCGGTTTTTTGCAAATGAGCTTCTATTGCCGCGACCAACCCCTGCGGATCGATCCCCAATAAGCGCTCTTGCTGCTCGGCCCGGAACTTGGTGCGGTAACGCGGTCCGGTGTCGAGGTCTGGCGAGACGGCAAACAGCCCGGTGGCTGGTTTGTCGGGTTGCAGCTTGATCCATTGGCTCCAGGGCTCCAGCACCTCGGCCACCCGGGCAATCTGGTTCTGGCGCAGTTGGTTGCAGCGTGAGGCGCCCAACAGCAGGGCGACCACGTAAGTCTGTTCGATGCTCAGGTTTTGCCTCTGGCTGGCCAGCTCATCGCGCAGGCTGGTGTGCTGGAGCCGGTGCGCGCAGGCGATCCGGTAGAGCTGATGCAGCTCCAGCCACAGGCCTTCCGGCACCGGGCAATACAGTTCAGTAGAACGAGTCAGCGGCCCGTTCAGGCAATGGATCGCTCGTTGCAGAGCCTGGGTCAGCAGTGGCGCACGGTCTTTGCTGAAGCGTGGCGTGATGCGCACGACAATCTGTTTATAGCCAATCGCCAAATGACTCTGCAGCGCCTGACAGAGGTTGGCGATCTTGCGCGAACGCTCGTCGAGGACAATCGACTGATGAAGGAAATGCCGCTCAAGGTGTTTGCAGACGTAATACACCTCGGGGCGCAACAGTTCGAGCAATTGCAGGCGATTGTCGCTGGGCGTGACCAGCTGGTTGAGTTCGCTCAAGCCTTGATACAGCTGGCGAGCGGTTTCGCCGATATTGGCT
This sequence comes from Pseudomonas sp. BT76 TE3572, assembly GCF_050435365.1. Lineage (NCBI taxonomy): Bacteria > Pseudomonadati > Pseudomonadota > Gammaproteobacteria > Pseudomonadales > Pseudomonadaceae > Pseudomonas > Pseudomonas sp. BT76 TE3572. Next base: position 3,918,143 of record NZ_JBNDKE010000001.1, on the reverse strand, counting down.
TTGGGCAGATTGGCGATCCAACGCTTGAGATCACGCGGGGTGGCTTCACAGAACGACAGGCGCAACTGCGTTGGGATCGGGGTGCGTAGCAACAGATGGGGGCTGGTCTCATTCATGCCGTGGAAAACTCCAACCGGGAAATGGGCAGTGAATGACCTGACTGTAGCAGTTATGGACTTCTACCGTTTGTCTGTCAGTCGAGTGCCCTGCGGGCGTACTACTAATCTGACAGTCGTGCGACTGGATACGCACAGTCGTGCGGCCTGCTGCCTACGCAGGGCAGGTCTCTTTGTAACTTCAAGGAGATGAAGTTTATGTCTAGATATGTAGTGGCAAATCAATGGGGCGGTAGTTCGGCACCCTGGCATCCGGGCGGAGACTGGACGCTAGGCGCGCGGGACAACCAGAACGTTGTCGCGATCGATATCAAATCGGGCGATGGCGGGAAGAGTTTCACCGGCACCATGACGTATGCGGGTGAAGGTCCCATTGGCTTCAAGGCTCAGCGCACGGGCCAGAACCAGTACAACGTTGAAAATCAGTGGGGCGGCAACGATGCCCCGTGGCATCCGGGTGGCAAATGGGTCATCGGAGGTCGGGATAATCAGAACGTTGTGGCGTTGAGCGTGACCTCCGGCGATGGAGGGAAAAACCTCAGTGGCACCAATACCTACGCCAACGAAGGGCCGATCGGCTTCCGTGGACAGATAGAGTAACGGCACCACCGAAATGTCCGACCCCGCGAAGACGTTCGCGGGTTCGGATCAGGGATCAAGCTTTTGCCAGGCCCATGCCCATGCCCTGGCCCATCTGCACCGGCGAACCGGCCGCCAGTTCTTCAGCCCACTTCACTTGATCAGGCCCGAACAGCACGACAGCGGTCGAACCCAGCTTGAAGCGACCCAGTTCTGCACCTTTTTCCAAATGGATCGGCGCACGGGCAGCTTCGTCGTAGCGGAAGGTTTTCAGCTCGCGTTTCGGCGGCGTGACCAACCCGGCCCAAACGGTTTCGATCGACGCAACGATCATCGCACCCACCAACACCACGGCCATCGGCCCGCGCTCGGTGTCGAAAATGCACGCCACACGCTCGTTGCGGGCGAACAATTCCGGAACGTTTTCGGCGGTGGTCTGGTTGACCGAGAAGATCCGGCCCGGGATGTAGACCATCTCGCGCAGGGTGCCGGCCAACGGCATGTGCACGCGGTGGTAGTCCTTCGGCGACAGATAAATAGTCGCGAAATCACCGCCCATGAACGGCGCTGCGTTGGCCGCGTCGCCACCCAGCAATTCCAGCACGCTGAAGCTATGACCCTTGGCCTGGAACACTCGACCGTGTTCGATCGGACCGAGTTGGCTGACCGCGCCGTCGGCCGGGCTGAGGATCGCGCCTGGCGTCTGGTCTAGCGGGCGAGCACCATCCTTCAAAGCGCGAGTGAAGAACGCATTGAAGTGCTCGTAAGCCGTCAGGTCTTCGACCAGCGCCTGCGACATATCCACCTGATAGCGCTTGGCGAACCAGGCGGTAAAGGCATTTTTGAACCAGCGCACGCGGCATTCGGCAATGCAGCCGGCCAGTCGCGACAGCAGGTGATGGGGCAGCAGGTATTGGCTGAGGATAAACAAACGCTTATTCATTAACTGTCCTTAAAAACCTTAAATCTCTACGGGCGTATCGGGGTGGTTGCCCCATTCGCCCCAGGAACCGGCGTAGCCTTTGACCCGCGGATAACCGAGGGATTTGGCCACCAGATAGGTGAAGCCAGAACGGTGGTGAGTCTGGCAGTGGGTAATCACTTCTTTGTCTTTGCTGATCCCGAGTTTTTCCAGAATCTGCGGCATGTCGGTGCGGATGCGCAGGTTGCGCGCCTGATCCATGCCCGCGGTCCATTCGAAATTGACCGCGCCGGGAATGTGCCCGGCCTTGGCCGCCAGGACTTTCTCGCCGGAGTACTCCAGCGGCCCGCGTGCGTCCCAGATCGCCAGGTCGGCGGCACCGAGGCGGCTTTGCAGGTACTCGCGGGTGGCGGTGGGTTCGTCGTGCAAGGTCAACGCAACCGGGCCGCCGACCGCTGGCGGGATCTGGATCGACATGGGCAAGCCTTCTGCCAGCCAGGCCTTCAGGCCGCCGTCGACATAGTGGTACTTGCTGTGGCCGATGACATCCAGCAGCCAGATAAAGCGCCCGGCCCAACCGCCGCCTTCGTCGTCATAGACCACGTAGACCGCATCGGGGTTGTGTCCCAGCTCACCGAACAACGCTTCGAGCGCCGCTTGCGGCGGCATCAGTCCCGGCGCAGGCGCGTGACCGAGTTGAGTGCGTTTCGGATCGACAAAACGCGCACCGGGGATATGCCCTTCGGCATAACGGGCGCTGCTGGTCAGGTCCACCAGAATCAGATCGCGGGCGTCGAGTCGCGGGAGCAAGTCGCTCGGCTCGATCACCAGCGGCAAGCCAGAGAAGTCAGACATGTGAGGTCTCCAGAACACAAAGGGGAGGATTGTAGCGCAGCGTCATTGGCCGCGGTGGCTAAAGCTGTGCAGTGCCTTTTCGATGCACTGCGCGGTTTTGCCGAAGGCTTGCACGGTGATTTCAGAGAACGGCCCGCCGCCCTGATCTGCCACCACAATCATGATCACCCGACCATTATTGACCAGTGAACGCAGCAGCAAGTGTTCGCCGCCGAACTGTGAGCGCAGGCTGACTGGTAACAGCTCGGAAAATTGTGCGTTGTTGGCCGGCGTCAGGCGTACCTGGGCCTGTTGCGAGAGCAGGCGTTGCAGTACGGTGCTCTGGCTGACGACGAAGTTCAGGCCGGCCGCTTCTTTTGGCAGTCCGGCCGTCTGATGCACTCGCAGATTGGCGTGAGTGCGGTCGGCCATCAGGATCATCACCCGACGCATGCCACACGCGACCAACGCGTCCCGGGCAGAGGTGGTCAAGTGCATGGCATTGGTGAAGCGACTGGGCTCGACCAGCAACTCGGCACACTGTCTGCGCCATTTCGCCAGGTCTTCGGCCGTCGGTGCCGGGGCTGGCAGCAATCCGGCGTGAACGCGGTTCATGCCCCACGGCCAGATCAATGAAACGGCCGGGTGCCAGAGGTCCGGCATGGCGTGATGACGGGCGCTGTTGGCGGCCTGTTGGTGCAACTGCTGCTGCACTTCGTCCATCGGCATTTGCAGGTAAAGGCTGGTCAGGTACTGCCAGCGTTCACTGTGCGGACTGTCCCAGGCCTGTTGCGCCGACAGCGCCAGACCGTTGGCCAGCAACACCGTATTGGCCGGTTGATTGAGCCAGCGGCGCAGGGTCGGATCGTCGTCGAGGCGGTTCTGCTGGCGCAATGGATGATCGCTGTCGCGCGCGATGCGCAGCACTTTCACCAGCTCACGTTGCTCGTTGAGCAGCAGCCGATAACCCTGCTGCACCCAGATCGGCAGACGCCAGATGTCCACGAGCGCCAGGCAGATTTCCAGCAGGCGAGCGCCGAACAATTGCTTTTCGACTTTGCGCGCCGACTCGCCTTTGTGGATGACCCGCAGCTCCCATTCTTCGAGCAACTGCGGATGGGTCAACGCCATCGGCCAGAGCGGCGAGAGAAACAGCAGGCTGCCCCAGTGGATGTCCTGCCACAGCCGCGCCAGGCGACTGGCGAAAAAACCGTTGGCCTGTTGGGTCGCGTGCTGGCTGATCAGTTGCAGCTGACGCAGGCCCACCGGGATTTCGGATTGAGGCTGGGCAGGCAGGCGGGCGAGCAGTTCTTCGGTGCGCTTCAAACCGAGGCGATTGATCGCCACCTCAAGGTTTTCCGCAGGCTCGGTCATGCTGCCATGGGTGTGGCGATTGGCTTCGCGAATCACGCTCAGCGCCAGCGCGGGGCTGTCCTGTATCAGTTCGGCGATATCGCGCAGGGAACTGCGACTGTTGGCGATGGCGTTGCAGACGCGGTCATGACTGGCTTGCGGAACGGGCAGGCGCACGCCATCGAGAAGCTTGACCCAGCCTTCGAGAGTGGTCGGTTTTGGCGTTGGAACGTTCGTTTCGTTAGCCATGGTTGGACGCGATCATCGTCTGCATTACCTATGCCCGGAGCGGGCCAAATTGGCTTTTCGCCTGAACTGGCTATAGTCTGGCGCAGTTTTGCCGATAAGTAGAAGAAGAGATTTTTTAACTTCCGAATATGACCTTGAACCCGACTCAGTAAGTGCTCTCCTACCTATGGCTAAATTAATCGGCATCATCGTCGTATTCGCGAGCGTGCTCGGCGGATACGTGCTCTCCCATGGCAAAATTGCCGCCCTGATTCAGCCCTTCGAGGTCATGATTATCGGTGGTGCGGCACTCGGTGCATTTCTGCAGGCCAACCCCGGTTACATGACCATGCACGTGCTCAAGAAATCCTTGGGCATGTTCAGTTCGCGTTTCAACCACACGTTCTATCTGGAAGTGCTGGGCCTGATCTACGAGATCCTCAACAAGAGCCGCCGCGAAGGCATGATGGCGATCGAGGGCGACATCGAAGACGCCGCCGCAAGCCCGATTTTCGCCAAGTACCCGACTGTGCTTAAAGACGAACGCATGACCGCGTTCATCTGCGATTACTTGCGCATCATGTCCTCCGGCAACATGGCTCCCCATGAGCTTGAAGGCCTGTTCGACATGGAGCTTTACAGCCTCAAGGAAGACCTCGAGCATCCGTCCCACGCGGTGAACGGTATTGCCGACGCCATGCCCGGTTTCGGTATCGTCGCGGCGGTACTCGGTATCGTGGTGACCATGGCTTCCCTGGGTGAAGGCGATCAGAAATCCATCGGCCTGCACGTCGGTGCGGCACTCGTCGGTACCTTCTTCGGTATTCTCGCGGCGTACGGTTTCTTCGGCCCGCTGGCCCATTCCCTGGCCCACGATGCCAAGGAAGAACTGAACGTCTACGAAGCCATCAAGGCCTCGCTGGTCGCTTCGGCCTCCGGCATGCCGCCATCGCTGGCGGTAGAGTTCGGGCGCAAGGTTCTGTACCCGGCGCACCGTCCTAGCTTCGCTGAGCTGGAACAAGCGGTTCGCGGTCGTTAAGTCATGGAAAATAACCAGCCGATAATCATCAAGCGCGTCAAGCGCATCGCCGGCGGGCATCACGGGGGCGCCTGGAAAATCGCCTTCGCGGACTTCGCGACGGCGATGATGGCGTTCTTCCTGGTGCTGTGGCTACTGTCCACCGCAACGCCTGAGCAGAAGATCGCCATCGCCGGTTACTTCAAGGACCCGGTCGGCTTTTCCGAAAGTGGCACGCCGTACATCATCGACCTGGGCGGCTCGCCGACCCTGGCGCCGGAGAACACCCTCAACCCCGAAGTGAAATCTCAGCCGCAGCCGGACAAGGTGACCGTCGACGCCGAGCAGGTTGAAGGCATGGCCGAACAGGTCGAGAAGGAACGTCTCGAACTGTTGCTGCAAGAACTGCAGACCAAGGTCGAAGAGAACCCGCAGCTGAAGAAATTCAAAGACCAGATCAGTTTCGAAATCACGCCGGACGGTTTGCGCATCCAGATTGTGGACGCCGAAAACCGGCCGATGTTCGACTCTGGCAGTGCCCGTCTGAAGCCGTACTTCGAAGACATCCTGCTGGCCATGGCCGACACCATTAAAGCGGTGCCGAACAAGATCAGCATCAGCGGCCACACCGATGCCAAGCCGTACACGGGCACGGGTGACTTCGGTAACTGGGAACTCTCGGCCAACCGTGCCAACGCTGCACGTCGTGCGCTGGTCGCCGGCAGCTATCCGGATGCACAGGTGGCGCGCGTCGTCGGTTATGCCTCGTCGGCGTTGTTCGATCGCGAGCACCCGTTCAATCCGATCAATCGCCGTATCGACATCGTGGTGCTGACCAAGAAAGCCCAGCGTGCCATCGAAGGTTCGCAAGGTGCGGAGCCGGCTCCAGAGCCGACGCAAGGGCAGGGCGGCCCGGGCGAAGTGCCTGCCACGCCAGCCGATCCGAATGCGTTGCCGGCGGATAAAGAGCCGTTGCCGGCGCATGAGCTTCGGGAGCGCTTGAACCTGTTCGACAACCCGGCGCCGAAACCGGGTGAGCCACCGAAGCAGTGACCCACGAAAAAGCCGACAGTGATGTCGGCTTTTTTGTGTCTGTCAGAAGCCGCGTCGGATGCGGTTCTTGAGCTGGTCGTGGAACAGCTCGGCATTGCGTTTGTAGGTGCCGTAAAGAGATTCGTTGATCGAGTCCAACGTCATTGAGCGCTTGGTCGCCACTTCTTCACGGTAGGCATCAATGAAAAAATCCAGATCCTTGTCGGTGCTGAGCTTTGGCCATTTATCGAGGTAAAGCGGCAGTTCGGCCGGTTCTGTCTTGAATGAGCATATCCGTCGGTTACTGATGGTCGCTTCACCGATTTCGAACGGCACCCACCATGAGAGCGCGGTCTTGTCAGAGACCACCGCCATCAGATGCGTGCACGCCGTGATGTTGCGGGTGATGACCCCGGTGATGTCGTCGGTGGTCTGTGATTCCGGGTCCAGCACGTCGAAGTAGGTCTTGATGTTGGCTCGTATCAGACGGCTGTTGATGGCGATCGCGTAGGGGCGATCCACGTGACGGTAGCTGATGAATACGGGCATCAGAAATGTCCTTTGAGGGCGAGTTCGCGGTAATAGGCGCCGAGGGCGGTAAGGCGGCAACCGGTTGAGTTCAGGGCCGCGTAATACATGTGCTCGGCGTCCACCGGTTCGATCAGGCTGTGGCGGTTGCATTTTTGCAATTGGGCGAAGACTTCGCCGTGGTCCGGGTCGAACGTTGTTTCGGTGGGTTCGTAGCTGGGGTCGAGCGCAAAGACATGGCTGGGCTCCGGGAACCAGTCCTTGAGTTTGCGCAGGGTTTCTTCGGCGATCAGTGGCGTGACCTCGCGCAAGGGGACAAATTGCGAGACGTTGGTCTTGAACACTGGCCGTTGTTCCCATGCACCCAACGCATTGTCGACGAATGAATACACGCTGCCGGGAGTGACCTTGCCCAGTACGTTGGCGGCCCCACCGTGCAGCGCTTGCAGCAGCAGGTCGGTAAACACGCCGTGGCCGCGTCCTTCGAGTGCAACCTGATCTTTTTTGCAGGCGGTGAGAATGGTCATGCCTTCGCCGATGACGCTGCTACCACCGCGCAATCCGCGCATTGCGGCGGCTGCGCCAGCCTGGCAGCAATCGAGGATGATGATTTTGTTCTTGATGTGGGGGGCGTTGTCCGCCCAACTCAATATGTCGCTGATGCGAATACCATCGCCACCCGGTGCAAAGTCCTGAGGAATCAGCAGCCCCTCGTCGATGCTGGTATCGAATTGGCCATGGCCGGCGAAATACAGCAGCGCCACATCACAATCACCGGAAAACAGGCTTTGGATGTGCTGCTTCATGGCCGTCAGCGAAAGGTCATCTTCGGCTGAGGTCAGCACCTTGCTGCTGAAGTTCGGCCGCCCGTTGGCGTGACGCTCCAGCACCGAGGCCATGGCCATCGCATCGTTATTGCATCCGCTCAATGGAGAGACGTGGGCGTAATGGTTGATCCCGATGAACAGTCCCTTGCGCATGGTTCACCCCGCTGCGTGAGTTCGAATGGCATTGATGATGCTGTTGGTGTTCCACGCACACTCCGCGTGCGCCGCCCGGCGTACCACCGTGGAAATCCGCTCCGCACCAAACGGCTTCACCGCAATGATCACCTTGCCCATTCGCCTGGCGATCTCGATTTCCTTATTGATCCACTTGCTGTAGGTCGAATACATCCCCGCCATGATCAGCACTGCCGAGCAGGGCCGGATTTTGTTTTCGATGGCTTCTTCCAGCTGTTTGTCGGTTTTCGCGCCGATGATCGGGTTGTCTGGCGGCACCGAAAAATTTTTGAACGTGAAGCCGGGTTTAGCGTTGAGCAGCCGTACGAGGTTGTCGTGGGCGTGGGGGTAGTTCCACGAGTGGCTGATGAACAAATGATAGGTTTGCATGGCTGTCCCTCGGTATCGCCAGAAATGCGATGAGGGCTCGAATGTATGCACTTGAGTGGGCGTAACAAGGCCTGCGCTGATAAAGAGAATTTCCCTACACGCAGGCGTGCAAGCGCCTTACAGAAGTTTCTGACGTTTAAATGGTGAGGATATTTGTAGGATGCTACAAGCGGCGCGCCGCCCCGTCAGTGTCGAGGCAGCGGGCGCGTCTGTTTAATAGCTGTTTTCAGGCAAGCTGGCGATGATCGAGCGGTAGCTGTTCATCCGTTGCTGCTGCACGCGGCCTTCTTCCAGGGCCTTGAGCAGGGCGCAACCCGGCTCGCGGTCGTGCTTGCAGTCGCGGAAGCGGCAGGTGCCGATCAAGTCGTTGAACTCGATGAAGCCGGCTTCGACATCGGCACGGCTGACGTGGCCCAGGCCGAATTCGCGGATACCCGGGGAGTCGATCAACTCACCGCCACCGGGGAAGTGGAACAACCGCGCGGTGGTGGTGGTGTGAGTGCCCTGGCCGGACAACTCGGACAGCGGGCCGACACGGGCTTCGACTTCAGGCAACAGGCTGTTGACCAACGAGGATTTGCCGACGCCGGACTGGCCGACGAACACGCTGATGCGTCCGTCCAGTTGTTTTTGAAGTTGCTCCATGCCATTGCCGTGGTGCGCCGAGACTTCCAGCACCGGGTAACCCAGTGTGCGGTAAACCGCCAGCAAGGCATTCAGCGCCGGGGCGTTCTGCTCGTCGATCAGGTCGAACTTGTTGAGCAACAGCAACGGACGAATCCCTGCGTGCTCAGCGGCGACCAGGTAGCGGTCGATCAAGTTGGCGTGAGGCTCGGGCAGTGGCGCGAAGACAATCACGATCATGTCGACGTTGGCCGCGACAGGCTTGAGCTGACCTCGGCTGTCCGGGCGGCAGAGTTCGGTTTTGCGCGGCAGTTGCGCCACGATCACGCCGATGCCCTGGTTGCCGGCACGCCAGACCACCTGATCGCCGGTCACCAGCGCCGGCAGGTTGGCGCGCAAGTGACAGCGGAACACTTGGCCAGCCAGCTCGCCATCAAGGGCTTCGACTTCGACCTGCACACCGAAGTGCGCGATCACCAGGCCGGTCTGTTCCGGGCCCAGATCGCCACCCTCAAGTGCCTCGACAGCCGAGGACTCGCGTTTGGCGGCGCGGGCAGCGCGTTCGCCCTGAATCTTTTCGATGCGCCAGTTTTGACGACGATTGAGTTGGCGTTTGGCCATGGGTGTTCCGTATGAAGAATGCAGCGATTAGGTAAAACGGCCGCGAGTTTAGCACGCCCGGCCAGTTGCCTAGGCTAAACTGCGCAGCATTGCCTAGGAGCCGACACATGCAAAACCCGCAGAATCTGATCTGGATCGACCTGGAAATGACCGGTCTGAACCCTGATACCGACGTCATCATCGAAATGGCCACTATCGTCACCGACAGTGACCTGAACACCTTGGCCGAAGGTCCGGTGATCGCCATCCATCACAGCGACGAAATTCTCGCCGGCATGGACGAGTGGAACACCCGTCAGCACGGCGGCTCGGGCCTGACCCAGCGGGTGCGCGACAGCCGCATCAGCATGGCCGAAGCCGAAGCCCAGACCATCGCCTTCCTGGAACAATGGGTGCCGAAGGGCAAGTCGCCGATCTGTGGCAATAGCATTTGCCAGGACCGTCGCTTCCTTTATACCCACATGAAATCCCTGGAAAGCTTCTTCCACTACCGCAACCTCGACGTCTCGACCCTGAAAGAGTTGGCCGCACGCTGGGCGCCGGACGTGCGCGACAGCTTCAAAAAGGGCAGCACTCACCTGGCCCTGGATGACATCCGCGAATCGATCGCCGAGCTGCAGCACTACCGCAAGCACTTCATCAAGTTCTGATCTGGCAGCTGGCGTAACGGCTGCCCTCTTTTGGGGCTTCGGTGAAGTGAGTAGACTGCGCGCCTTCCTGCAAGGACCGCCGCCATGTTGCTGATGCTTTACCTGATCGCCATTACCGCCGAAGCCATGACCGGTGCCCTTTCTGCCGGTCGTCGCGGGATGGACTGGTTTGGCGTGGTGCTGATTGCCTGCGTCACGGCTTTGGGTGGGGGTTCGGTGCGTGACGTGCTGCTCGGTCACTACCCGTTGACGTGGGTCAAGCACCCGGAATATCTGGTGCTAACCTCGGTGGCGGCGATGTTCACGGTGTTCGCTGCACGCTGGATGCGTCACCTGCGCTCGCTGTTTCTGGTGCTCGACGCCGTGGGTTTGGTGGCGTTCACCCTGATCGGCTGCATGACCGCGCTGGAAATGGGCCACGGCATGCTCGTAGCGTCCGTCAGCGGTGTGATCACCGGAGTTTTCGGCGGTATTCTGCGCGACATCTTCTGCAACGACATCCCACTGATCTTCCGCCGCGAACTCTACGCCAGCGTCTCGTTCGCTGCAGCGTGGTGCTACATGCTCTGCATCTACCTGCAATTACCCGGTGAACAGGCGATTTTGATCACCCTGTTCGGCGGTTTCCTGCTGCGATTACTGGCAATCCGTTTTCACTGGGAAATGCCGAAGTTCGTTTATAACGACGAAGCCTGACTCCAGCGGAGTGCATGGTCGAAAAATGTGTGCGTCGAAATATCCTGTCGAGGAACTCGCCTAGGTCACACAGTAAAAATAGGGTAAAAAGTTAATAAATAGGGTAATTCGCTGTCGAGTTACCCTGTTTAGTTCTGGGTTACCCTATTTGGCAGGAAAAACATCTATGCGGTCACTTACACCTGAATTTCTCTCAACGCTTCGCTACAACGGATTGCAGGTCGCGACGTTGCGGGCTCTCGGTGAGTACCGGGGCAAGCAACAATTGTTCGTTTCCCAGTCCCCAGAAATTCTCCAGGACCTGAAGCAGCTTGCAGTCATTGAGTCCACAGAGTCATCGAACCGATTGGAGGGAGTGGTTGTTTCACCAAGTCGGTTGAAGTCGTTGATTATCAAAAATGCGGACCCGAAAAGTCGCTCCGAGCAAGAAGTTGCGGGTTACCGCGATGCGCTTTCTCTTATCCATGAGGCGGCAGAAGGGATGCCATTCTCCGAGGGCGTCATTCGGCAGTTGCATGGCATGCTTTATCGCTATCTACCGCAGGATGGCGGGGAGTGGAAAGCAACGAACAATGACATCATCGAGCGCCATCCGGACGGCAGTTCGCGTATCCGCTTTCAGCCGGTCGCTGCACATCTGACACCCATTGCAATGGTCGATATGGTTATGCAGTACCGCAGAGCACTGGATCAAAATCTGGCAGACCCGCTCGTATTGGTCCCGCTGAGTATTCTCGACTTTCTCTGCATACACCCTTTCTCAGATGGCAACGGGCGTGTAGCTCGACTGCTTACCTTGTTATTGCTTTACCAGTTTGATTATCGCGTAGGTCGTTTTATCAGCCTTGAGCGGATCTTCGAGGACTCAAAGGAAAGCTACTACGAAACACTTGAGGTCAGCTCTCAAGGTTGGCATGAAGGCAGGCACGATGTTCAGCCATGGCTCAACTATTTCTGGGGGGCGCTTCTTCGCGCTTACAAGGAGTTTGAGGAGCGTGTCGGTAAGATCGATAAGCGCCATGGAGGTAAAAGCGATCGAGTTCGAGTTGAAGCGTTGAAGCGCGCCCTACCGTTTTCGATTACTGAGCTTGAAGAGGCTTGTCCTGGCATAAGTCGTGACACCGTGCGTATGGTTTTGCGTTCATTGAAAGCTGAAGGGCTAATCGAGTCGACTGGGAAGGGGCGTAGCGCCAAGTGGATAAACTTGCACCGCTAAGGGCGAGTTCCAAGGGTGCCAGTGCGCTGCTCATGTTGCTTCAATGCCCACTCGACATGCTCACGCACCAGCTCTGAAGGGTGTTCGCGCCGCGCCTTCAGTGCTTCCAGCACCGGAATGCTCGACGGCGCGTTCCCCAGGCCTACCGCCAGGTTTCGCAGCCAGCGCTCGTAACCCGCTCGGCGTAACGGCGAACCTTCAGTGCTGCTGAGAAACTTCTCCTCATCCCACATGAACAGTTCGGCCAACTCTGCGTTGTCCAGATTGTGCCGTGGCTTGAAGTCGCTTTCGCCGGACGGGCGGGCGAAGCGGTTCCACGGGCAGACGATCTGGCAGTCATCGCAACCGAACACCCGATTGCCGATCAATGGCCGCAAATCTTCCGGGATTGCACTTTTCAATTCGATGGTCAGGTAGGAAATGCAGCGTCGGGCGTCGAGAACATAAGGGCCGACAAAGGCGTTGGTCGGGCAGATGTCGAGGCATGCCGTGCAACGGCCGCAATGTTCGGTGCTGTGTGGCGGGTCAACCGGCAGCGGCAGGTCGACAAACAGTTCGCTGAGAAAGAAGTAACTGCCGGCCTTGCGATTCAAGACCAGGGTGTTTTTGCCGATCCATCCAAGACCGGCCTGTTCGGCGATGGCCTTTTCCAGCACCGGCGCGCTGTCTACGAAGGCGCGGAAACCAAACGGGCCGATTTCGGCCTGAATTTTATCGGCCAGTTGTTGCACGCGTTTACGGATCAATTTGTGGTAATCGCGGCCCAAGGCATAACGCGAGACGTAGGCTTTTTCCGGTTGGGCCAGACGTTTGGCCATTTCGGTGTCGCCCGGCAGGTAGTCCATGCGTAGGGAAATGACTCGAAGCGTGCCGGGCACCAGCTCTTCCGGGTGTGAGCGTTTACTGCCGTGGGCGCCCATGTACTCCATTTCGCCGTGGTAGCCGGCCGCGAGCCAGCGCTCCAGGTGCTGCTCATGCTCGGCCAGGTCGAGGCCGCTGATGCCGACTTGCTGAAAGCCCAACTCGCGGCCCCAATCCTTGATGGATTGGGCGAGGGCGGGCAGGTCTGTGGTAATTGCGGGCATGAGGCGAGAGAAACCGGAGCTGAGGTGCGTATAATTCTGCCAGACATCGGAGCCCGAAGACGCATGCCGCACACTAAAGATGATTTACCCGACGCGCTGTATAGCGCCGCGCAGGTGCGAGCACTCGATGCGAGCCTGATTGCGGCCGGCACACCGGGCTTCGAATTGATGCAGCGCGCGGCGCGTGCGACCTGGCGCGCGTTGGTCCGTCATTGGCCGACGGCGCACGAATTGAGTGTTGTGGCCGGCCACGGCAATAACGCAGGCGACGGTTATCTGGTGGCTGTGCTGGCCCGACGTGCGGGCTGGCATGTACGGGTGCTGGCGGCCGGTGATCCCCAGCGTTTACAGGGTGACGCGGCATTGGCCCATGCCGAGGCCGTGTCCGAAGGTGTCGCGGTTCAAGCCTGGAGCGCACAGTCAGAGTTGCGCGGTATCGTGCTGGATGCCTTGCTCGGCACCGGTCTGACGGGAGAAGTACGAGAGCCCTACGCGGGCGTCATCGCAGCGATCAATGCCAGTGGACTGCCGGTTGCGGCAGTGGATATCCCTTCGGGGCTGTGCGCTGATACCGGCCGAATACTCGGCGCTGCGGTGCGGGCTGACCTGACGGTGACGTTCATCGGCCTGAAACTGGGTCTGTTCGCCGGCGATGCTGCAGACGTGGTCGGCGAGTTGGTGTTCAACGATCTGCAAGCCTCCCCCGAGTCGTTTAACGGAGTCGCCATCAGTGCACGTCGCCTGACGGCCAGTTCCTTGCCGCGTCTGGCGAGCCGGGCTCCAACGTCCCATAAGGGCAAATTCGGCCATGTATTGCTGATCGGCGGCGATCGCGGCTTTGGTGGCGCCATCCTGCTGAGCGCGCAAAGTGCCCTGCGCAGCGGTGCGGGCATGGTGTCCGTGGCGACGCGCAGTGAACATGTTCCGGCCGCGCTGGCGAGAATTCCGGAAGCCATGGTGTTGGGCACTTCGTCGGCCAATCAGCTGATGGAACTGCTGCAAAAGGTTTCCGTGCTGGTTGTCGGCCCAGGCTTGGGTCAGGCTTCCTGGGGGCGCAGCCTTTTGTCGGCGGCCGCCAACGCGCCGCTGCCGCAAGTCTGGGACGCCGATGCATTGAATCTGCTGGCCACAGAACACGTGAGCTTGCCCAAGGAATGTGTGATCACGCCGCATCCGGGGGAAGCAGCGCACTTGTTGGGGATGAGCACTGCCGACGTTCAGGCCGATCGCCCTGCGGCGGCTCACGCATTGAGCAAAAAATATACAGCTGTCGTGGTGCTGAAAGGCGCCGGCAGTCTGATCGCCAGCCCCGATGGGCGCCTGGCGTTGTGTCATCAGGGCCATCCGGCCATGGCGACCGCCGGTTTGGGCGATGTGCTGGCCGGTCTGGTCGGCGCGTTGCTGGCGCAAGGCATGGAGGCGTTCGACGCCGCCTGCCTGGCCGTCTGGCTGCACGCCAATGCTGGCGCGCAAGAAGGTAAATCGGGCCGTGGGCTGGCGGCCAGTGATCTGATTCCAGCCATTCGTCAGTTGTTGGAGGAGCAAGCACCGTGTCTGAAGTAACCCTGTACCTGGCTGATGAAGAGGCGATGACTGCATTTGGCGCACGCATCGCACAAACCACTGAAGGGCACGGTCTGATTTTTCTCGAGGGAGATCTGGGCGCGGGGAAAACCACGCTGTCCCGGGGCATCATCCGTGGCTTGGGGCATGTGGGCGCGGTAAAAAGTCCGACCTTCACCCTGGTTGAACCCTACGAGATTGGCGACATCCGGGCCTTCCATTTCGACCTCTATCGCTTGGTCGACCCTGAAGAGCTGGAGTACCTCGGCATCCGCGACTACTTCGAAGACGACGCGTTGTGCCTGATCGAGTGGCCCGAAAAGGGTGCAGGCTTTTTGCCAAAGCCCGACCTGACCATTACCATTAGCCCGCAAGGCAGCGGGCGTTCGCTGAAAATTTTGTCCCAGGGTTCGCGTGGCGAGTCGTGGTGTGCCGCTTTGGCATTGGAAACCAATTAAATGATGGGGTTTGGTATGCGCTTTCGCGCGATGGTAGCTGCCGTAGGATTGTTGTTTTTGGCGGTGACCGTCGACGCTGTGGCCGAGACAAAGGTCAACAGCGTTCGCCTGTGGCGGGCTCCGGACAACACACGACTGGTGTTCGACCTGAGCGGTCCCGTCCAGCACAGCGTTTTTACCCTGACCGCCCCGGATCGGCTGGTCATCGACATCAATGGCGCGACACTGGGGGCGCCGCTGAACGTCAACAGTTCGAACACTCCAATCACCGCCATGCGCTCGGCTCAACGTACGCCGACTGACCTGCGGGTGGTCATCGACCTGAAAAAAGCCGTGACGCCGAAAAGTTTTACCTTGGCGCCAAACGCCCAGTACGGCAATCGCCTGGTAGTCGACTTGTTCGATAACGCCGCCGATGCCGCGCCAATACCAGCGCCGACCAACGTCGCGACGGTCGCCCCGGTGCCGGTCACTCCGGTGGAACCTGCGGTGAAGTTGCCGCCAGCCCCGGCTGGCAAGCGCGACATCGTTGTGGTCATCGATGCCGGTCACGGCGGCGAAGACCCGGGTGCCTCCGGCTCTCGCGGTCAGCGTGAAAAAGACGTGGTACTGGCCATCGCCCGCGAATTGCAGCGTCAGGTCAACGGCATGAAAGGCTTCCGCGCCGAACTGACCCGCACCGGCGACTACTTCATTCCATTGCGCGGTCGTACTGAAATCGCCCGCAAGAAGGGCGCCGACCTGTTCGTTTCGATTCACGCCGACGCCGCACCTTCGGCCGCAGCCTTCGGTGCTTCGGTGTTTGCCCTGTCTGATCGCGGTGCGACCTCGGAAACGGCCCGTTGGCTGGCCGACAGTGAAAACCGTTCCGACTTGATCGGTGGTGCTGGCAGCGTCAGCCTCGACGACAAGGACCGCATGCTGGCCGGTGTGCTGCTCGACCTGTCGATGACCGCTTCCTTGACTTCGAGCCTGGACGTTGGCCAAAAGGTCTTGAGCAACATCAGCCGGGTCACGCCGTTGCACAAACAACGGGTGGAGCAGGCCGGGTTCATGGTGCTGAAATCGCCGGACATTCCGTCGATCCTGGTGGAAACCGGGTTCATCTCCAACGCCAACGAAGCCTCCAAGCTTGCCGCAGCGAACCACCAGCAGGCGCTGGCACGCTCGATCAGCGCCGGTGTTCGCCAGTTCTTCCAGCAGAATCCGCCACCGGGCACCTACATCGCCTGGCTGCGTGATTCCGGAAAAATCGCTCAAGGTCCACGTGACCATCGGGTGAGCCCGGGCGAGACGCTGGCAATGATTGCCGTGCGTTATCAGGTGTCGCCGGCCACGCTACGCAGTGCCAACAATCTGCAGAGTGACGAGCTGAAAATCGGTCAGAACCTGACCATTCCCGGCACTGAACTGGCGGCCAAAGAATGAACCAGGTGCTGACCAATACGGCTCGCATCGAGCTGCTCAGCCCGCGACTGGCGAACCAGATTGCCGCTGGTGAGGTGGTTGAGCGCCCGGCTTCGGTGATCAAGGAGCTGTTGGAAAACAGTCTCGACTCCGGCGCCAAGCGTATTGATGTCGATGTAGAGCAGGGCGGCGTCAAGCTGCTGCGGGTGCGCGACGATGGCAGCGGCATTTCTGCCGATGACTTGCCGCTGGCCCTGGCGCGTCACGCCACCAGCAAAATCCGTAATCTGGAAGACCTTGAGCAGGTCATGAGCCTTGGGTTTCGTGGTGAAGCACTTGCCTCGATCAGCTCCGTGGCACGCCTGACCCTGACGTCTCGCACCCGTGATGCTGATCAGGCCTGGCAGGTTGAAACCGAAGGCCGGGACATGGCGCCTCGCGTGCAGCCGGCGGCCCATCCGGTGGGCACATCGGTGGAAGTGCGTGACCTGTTCTTCAACACCCCGGCGCGACGCAAGTTTCTCAAAACCGAAAAAACCGAATTCGATCACCTGCAAGAAGTGATCAAGCGCTTGGCGTTGGCGCGCTTCGACGTGGCGTTCCATTTGCGCCACAACGGCAAGACCATCCTCAGCCTGCATGAAGCCCATGACGACGCGGCCCGTGCCCGGCGTGTGGCGGCGATTTGCGGTTCGGGTTTCCTCGAGCAGGCGCTGCCGATCGAGATCGAGCGCAATGGCCTGCATTTGTGGGGCTGGGTCGGCTTGCCGACGTTCAACCGTAGCCAGGCAGACTTGCAGTATTTCTTTGTGAACGGCCGTGCGGTACGCGACAAACTGGTGGCCCACGCGGTGCGCCAGGCCTATCGCGACGTGCTGTTCAACGGCCGGCACCCGACGTTCGTGCTGTTTTTCGAAGTCGATCCGGCAGGCGTCGACGTCAACGTGCACCCGACCAAGCACGAAGTGCGCTTCCGTGACGGGCGCATGGTTCACGATTTCCTCTATGGCACCCTGCACCGCGCCTTGGGCGATGTGCGCCCGGATGACCATCTGGCCGCGCCGGTGGCGACAGCCATCGTTCGACCCACCGGCATTGATGCTGGCGAGTTCGGTCCGCAGGGCGAAATGCGTCTGGCGGCCAATGCCTTGCTGGAGCAGCCTCAGGCTCAGCCGTCGTTCAATACGCCGGCAGGCTCGGGCGCTGGTGCCGGTTATCAATATCAGTACTCGCCACGGCCTCAGTCCGGCGTGCCGGTGGCTGAAGCTCAGGCCGCCTACCGTGAGTTTTTTGCGCCGTTGCCAGAAGCCAATGCGGTTGCGCTGCCGGCCGGGCAGGATGATATTCCGCCGTTGGGTTATGCACTGGCGCAGCTCAAAGGTATCTACATTCTTTCGGAAAACGCCCAAGGGCTGGTGCTGGTGGACATGCACGCTGCCCATGAGCGGATCATGTACGAACGCCTGAAAATCGCCATGGCCAGCGAAGGCCTGAGCGGTCAGCCGCTGCTGGTGCCGGAATCTTTGGCTGTGAGCGAGCGCGAAGGCGATTGCGCCGAAGAAAACGTCGCGTGGTTCCAGCGTCTGGGCTTTGAACTGCAGCGTCTTGGTCCTGAAACACTGGCCATTCGGCAAATTCCAGCCTTGCTCAAGCAAGCTGAAGCCAATCGATTGGTCAGTGACGTACTGGCGGACCTGATGGAATATGGCACCAGCGACCGGATTCAGGCGCACCTGAACGAATTGCTCGGCACCATGGCCTGCCATGGCGCGATTCGGGCGAATCGGCGTCTGGCCCTGCCGGAAATGAACGGTCTGCTGCGGGACATGGAAAACACCGAACGCAGCGGTCAATGCAACCATGGCCGACCGACCTGGACCCAACTGGGCCTGGACGATCTGGACAAACTGTTCTTGCGCGGTCGTTGATGAACCAGCTCCCTCCTGCGATTTTCCTGATGGGGCCGACCGCCGCCGGCAAGACCGACCTGGCCATCGAACTCACCAAAGTCTTGCCTTGCGAGCTGATCAGCGTCGATTCGGCGCTGGTCTACCGTGGCATGGACATCGGCACCGCCAAGCCTTCAAAAGAGCTTCTGGCTGAATTTCCACACCGGTTGATCGATATTCTTGACCCGGCAGAGAGCTATTCGGCCGCCGATTTCCGTCGTGATGCCCTCCAGGCCATGGCCGAGATCACCGCACGGGGCAAAATTCCGCTGCTGGTGGGCGGCACAATGCTCTATTACAAGGCTTTGGTTGAAGGTCTGGCAGACATGCCCGCGGCAGATCCGGACGTCCGCGCACAGATCGAAGAAGAAGCTGCACGCCTTGGCTGGCAAGCCCTGCACGATCAACTGGCGGTCATTGATCCGGAATCCGCCGCGCGCATTCATCCGAACGATCCACAGCGACTCAGTCGAGCGCTGGAAGTTTATCGCGTCAGTGGTCAGAGCATGACTGCACTAAGGCTGCAACAATCTGCGCAAAGTACTGAAGCAGCCGCCTCGGGACTGCAACAATTGCCCTATACTGTCGCGAACTTGGCAATTGCTCCGGCAAATCGTCAGGTATTGCACGAGCGAATTAAACAAAGATTCACGAATATGTTGGAACAGGGATTCATTGACGAGGTCGTAGCCCTGCGTAAACGGAGTGACCTGCATGCCGGGTTGCCGTCTATACGTGCAGTAGGCTACCGACAAGTCTGGGATTACCTGGATGGCAAGCTGACGCAAGCCGAGATGCAGGAGCGTGGAATCATTGCCACGCGCCAATTGGCAAAGCGCCAGTTCACCTGGCTGCGCAGTTGGGCTGATTTACACTGGTTGGACAGCCTCGATTGCGACAATCTGCCGCGCGCCTTGAAATACCTTGGGACCATCTCCATATTGAGCTGAGTCCTTGCATTTGCCGTCTATCCTTGGGGGTGTGACGGCCACAAGCCATTTGTTTACCTATTTTTTATATTGAATCCTTAAAGGAGTGCGGCACATGTCAAAAGGGCATTCGCTACAAGACCCTTACTTGAATACTTTACGTAAAGAGAAAGTGGGGGTTTCCATCTACCTGGTCAACGGTATCAAGCTGCAAGGCACGATCGAGTCTTTCGACCAGTTCGTTATCCTGCTGAAAAACACCGTCAGCCAGATGGTTTACAAACACGCTATCTCTACAGTGGTGCCGGTTCGTCCAATTCGTCTGCCTAGCGCAACCGAATCCGAAGCAGGTGACGCTGAGCCAGGTAACGCCTGATAGGAGTCTCCTTTGTTCTTTGAGCGCCACGGTGGTGGTGAGCGAGTGATCCTCGTTCACTTGGATGGACAGGACCCTGAGGCGCGCGAAGATCCGCAGGAGTTTCAGGAATTGGCTAATTCGGCCGGCGCCGAGACCGTTGCGTTTTTTAACGTGCCGCGTCATCGGCCAACCGCCAAATTCCTGATCGGTAGCGGCAAGGTCGAGGAACTACGCGACCTGGTCCATGCCGAAAAGGCAGATCTGGTGATCTTCAATCACATCCTCACGCCCAGTCAGGAACGTAACCTCGAACGTGTATTCGAGTGTCGCGTGATCGATCGCACCGGTCTGATTCTCGATATTTTCGCCCAGCGCGCCCGCACCCATGAAGGCAAGCTCCAGGTAGAACTGGCCCAGCTTGACCACATGAGCACCCGGCTGGTTCGTGGCTGGACTCACCTTGAGCGTCAAGGTGGCGGTATCGGCATGCGTGGCCCGGGTGAAACCCAGCTGGAAACCGACCGCCGCTTGCTGCGGGTTCGCCTGCGACAGATCAAAGGCCGGCTGGAAAAAGTGCGCAGCCAGCGCGAACAGTCGCGACGTGGCCGTATGCGTGCGGATATCCCTACCGTGTCTTTGGTGGGGTATACCAACGCCGGTAAATCCACGCTCTTCAATAACGTGACGAAATCCGACGTGTACGCGGCTGACCAGTTGTTTGCCACGCTGGACCCGACCTTGCGCCGTCTGGAACTGGACGACCTGGGGCCGATTGTCCTGGCTGACACTGTGGGTTTCATTCGCCACTTGCCCCACAAGCTGGTCGAAGCATTTCGGTCTACCCTCGAAGAGTCGAGCAACTCCGACCTGCTGTTGCACGTGATCGATGCGGCCGAACCGGATCGCATGTTGCAGATCGAGCAGGTGATGGTGGTGTTGGGCGAGATCGGTGCCCAGGACTTGCCGATCCTCGAGGTCTATAACAAACTCGATTTGCTTGAAGGCGTTGAGCCACAAATCCAGCGCGACGAAAACGGCAAGCCTCAACGGGTCTGGCTATCGGCGCGTGATGGCAGTGGTCTGGAATTGCTTGAGCAAGCCATTGCCGAGTTGCTGGGCAGTGAGTTGTTTATCGGTACCTTGCGCTTGCCGCAACGATTCGCTCGACTGCGTGCGCAGTTCTTCGAACTTGGAGCGGTGCAGAAAGAAGAACACGACGAAGAAGGTGTCAGCTTGCTGGCCGTTCGATTGCCCCGTTCGGAGCTTAATCGGCTGGTTAGCCGTGAAGGCGTTGTGCCGACAGAGTTCATCGAGCAACACACTTTGCAATAAAAGCCTGGAAAAGCGGTTGTGCCGCGGTGACGGGCATTCTGTAGCATTGGTCGGCGCGCCGTGGGTGCGTCTTTGCTTTATCAGATGGAGAGCGCTATGGCTTGGAATGAGCCGGGTGGCAACTCGAATAATCAGGATCCTTGGGGTGGCAAGCGCCGCAATAACGGCGACCGCAAGGGACCACCGGATCTCGACGAGGCCTTCCGAAAGCTGCAGGAAAGCCTGAACGGGTTGTTCGGTGGTGGTAAGAAACGCGGTGATGACGGTGGCGGTTCGGGCAGGAGTAGCGGCTTCGGCGGTCTGCTCGGCATCGGCCTGGTCGTGTTGGCGGCCGTGTGGCTGTACAGCGCGGTCTATGTAGTCGACGAGCAGGAGCAAGCCGTGGTGCTGCGCTTCGGCAAGTACTACGAAACCGTTGGCCCGGGCCTGAACATCTATTTCCCGCCGATCGATCGCAAGTACCTGGAAAACGTCACGCGTGAGCGTGCCTATACCAAGCAGGGTCAAATGCTGACTGAAGACGAAAACATCGTCGAAGTGCCGCTGACCGTGCAGTACAAGATCAGCAACCTGCAGGACTTCGTGCTGAGCGTTGATCAGCCGGAAATCAGCCTGCAGCACGCGACCGAAAGTGCCTTGCGCCACGTGGTGGGTTCCACTGCGATGGATCAGGTGCTGACCGAAGGTCGTGAATTGATGGCCAGCGAAATCAAGGAGCGTCTGCAACGCTTCATGGATACCTATCGCACCGGCATCACCGTTACTCAGGTCAACGTACAGAGCGCAGCCGCACCGCGTGAAGTGCAGGAAGCCTTCGATGACGTGATCCGCGCCCGTGAAGACGAGCAGCGTTCGCGTAACCAGGCTGAAACCTACGCCAACGGCGTCGTGCCGGAAGCCCGTGGTCAGGCCCAGCGCATCATCGAAGATGCCAATGGTTACCGTGACGAAACCGTCTCGCGCGCCAAGGGTGAGGCTGATCGCTTCACCAAGCTGGTGAGCGAGTATCGCAAGGCACCTGAAGTGACCCGTCAGCGTCTGTACCTGGACACCATGCAGGAAGTCTTCAGCAATACCAGCAAGGTTCTCGTGACCGGCAACAAGAATGGCCAGAGCAATCTGCTGTACTTGCCGCTGGACAAGATGGTCGAAGGCGGTCGCAACACCAGCACTCCGGTGACCGGCGCGGCAGCCACCAGCAATGAAGCGAATGTGCGTGCAGCCGATCTGCAGCAACAGCAAGCACGTACCAGGGAGAGTCGCTGATGAGCAATAAATCGCTGATCGCCCTTATTGTCGGCGTCGTCGTGGCGATCGCTGCCTGGAACTGTTTCTACATCGTGGCTCAGACCGAGCGTGCGGTGCTGCTGCAGTTCGGTCGTGTGGTCCAGACAGATGTTCAGCCGGGCCTGCATGTGAAAGTGCCTTACGTTAACCAGGTGCGTAAATTTGACGCACGTCTGATGACGTTGGATGCACCGACACAACGCTTCCTGACGCTGGAAAAGAAAGCCGTCATGGTTGATGCCTACGCCAAGTGGCGCGTGAAAGATGCCGAGCGCTTCTACACCGCGACTTCCGGCCTCAAGCAGATTGCTGACGAGCGTCTTTCCCGTCGTCTGGAGTCGGGCCTGCGTGACCAGTTCGGTAAGCGCACGCTGCACGAAGTGGTGTCCGGTGAGCGCGATGCGCTGATGACCGATATCACCGCTTCGCTGAACAAGATGGCGGAAAAAGAGCTGGGCATCGAAGTTGTCGATGTTCGGGTCAAGGCCATCGATCTGCCGAAAGAAGTGAACCGCAGTGTGTTCGAGCGCATGAGTTCCGAGCGTGAGCGTGAAGCTCGCGAGCACCGCGCCAAGGGTAACGAGCTGTCGGAAGGCATTCGTGCCGACGCTGATCGTCAACGCCGCGTGTTGCTGGCTGAAGCCTATCGTGAATCTGAAGAGGTTCGCGGTGACGGTGATGCCCAGGCCGCTGCAATCTACTCCAAGGCCTACGGCCAGGATCAGGAGTTCTACGGTTTCTACCGTAGCCTGCGTGCCTACCGTGAAAGCTTCGCGAACAAATCCGACGTCATGGTCCTGGACCCAAGCAGCGACTTCTTCCGTTACCTGGAAAAAGCCAAGCCTTGATACGACGTTGACCTGAATCATCCCCCGCCTGACGGCTAACACCTCGGGCGGGGTGATCCTTTGGGAAAACGTGTGTATGATGCGGCAGCCGGGAAATTCCCGGCTTTTTTGCGTCTGCACGTTTGATTGCTGTTTTTTATGCAGGCGTCCGAGTTGAATGACTCGACAGGTTTTTCGAGGAAAGTGGTTGGCGAAGCCGGTTTCAGGCTTTTCGCCGCGTTGTTCATGCGCGTGGTTTGTGCGCATGAGCCGATCATTTTCTGCTTCACTCAAGGCTCGCCCAAAGGCTTGTCGCCCGGATCATAGGGGAATGGCGTAATGGCAACGGTAGACCGCTGGCTGCTGCCAGATGGCATCGAAGAAGTACTGCCACCAGAAGCGGCGCGCATTGAAGTCGCGCGTCGTCAGGTGTTGGATCTGTTCCAGAGCTGGGGTTACGAGTTTGTCGTGACTCCCCATATCGAGTACCTGGAATCCCTGCTGACCGGCGCGGGCCAGGACCTCGATCTGCGTACCTTCAAGGTCATCGACCCGCAATCGGGCCGGCAGATGGGTTTCCGTGCTGACATCACGCCGCAAGTGGCGCGTATCGATGCGCACACCTTGCGTCGCGAAGGCCCGAGCCGTCTGTGCTATGCCGGTAGCGTGCTGCACGCTCAGCCGCGCGCCTTGTCGTCCTCGCGCAGCCCGATCCAGCTGGGTGCCGAGTTGTACGGCGATGCCAGCCCGAGCAGCGACGTGGAAGTCATCAGCCTGATGTTGGCTATGCTGCAACTGGCCGATGTGCCGGATGTGCACATGGACCTCGGTCATGTCGGTATCTACCGCGGCCTGGCTCGCGCCGCCGGTTTGTCCGGTGAAGTTGAACAACAGTTGTTCGATGCATTGCAACGTAAGGCCATCGACGAGGTCATTACCTTGACCGAAGGCTTGCCTGCCGATCTGTCGGGCATGTTGCGGGCGCTGGTCGACCTGTGTGGCGGCCGTGAAGTATTGAGCGCTGCGCGCGAGCGTCTGGCGAATGCGCCGGCGCCAGTACTGGCCGCTCTGGACGACTTGCTGGCGATTGCCGAGCGTCTGTCCACGCGTTTCCCTGAGTTGCCGTTGTATTTCGACCTGGGCGAGTTGCGCGGCTACCACTACCACACCGGTGTGGTGTTCGCGGTGTTTGTGCCGGGTGTTGGCCAGTCCATTGCTCAGGGCGGTCGTTACGACGACATCGGTGCCGACTTCGGTCGTGCCCGTCCGGCAACCGGCTTCTCTACCGATTTGAAAACCCTGGTGACCCTGGGGCGTGCTGAGATCGAGTTACCGTCTGGCGGTATCTGGATGCCTGACAGTACGGATGCGGCACTCTGGCAGCAGGTTTGCCAGTTGCGCAGTGAGGGTCAGCGTGTCGTTCAGGCATTGCCTGGGCAACCTTTGGCCGCCGCCCGTGAAGCGGACTGCGACCGGCAATTGATTCAGCAGAACGGGCTTTGGCAAGTATCGCCACTGGCTTCTTGAGTTTTCCTGCCGGCCGCGGCCGGCACCAAGTTTGCGCGAATGAGGACAAGTGTTATGGGTAAGAATGTCGTAGTCCTGGGCACCCAATGGGGTGATGAGGGCAAAGGCAAGATCGTTGATCTGCTGACCGAACATGCTGCCGCCGTAGTGCGCTACCAGGGTGGCCACAACGCTGGTCACACCCTGGTGATCGATGGCGAAAAAACCGTCTTGCACCTGATTCCGTCGGGCGTGCTGCGCGAAGGCGTGCAGTGCCTGATCGGCAACGGCGTGGTGGTTGCACCTGACGCCCTGCTGCGGGAAATCGTCAAGCTGGAAGAGAAAGGCGTACCGGTGCGCGAGCGCCTGCGTATCAGCCCGTCCTGCCCGCTGATCCTGTCCTTCCACGTTGCGCTGGACCAGGCCCGTGAAAAGGCCCGTGGCGAGCTGAAGATCGGTACAACCGGTCGCGGCATCGGCCCGGCCTACGAAGACAAGGTTGCGCGCCGTGGTCTGCGTGTTGGCGACCTGCTCAACATGCCGCGCTTTGAAGACAAGTTGCGTGAACTGGTGGACTACCACAACTTCATGCTGGTGGGTTACTACAAAGAGCCGGCCATCGAGTTTGAAAAGACCCTGGCTGAGTGCAAAGAATACGCTGAGCTGCTCAAGCCGCTGATGCTCGACGTGACGGCCGAGCTGCACGACCTGCGTCGCGCGGGCAAAGACATCATGTTTGAAGGCGCCCAAGGTTCGTTGCTGGACATCGACCACGGTACTTACCCGTACGTGACCAGCTCCAACACCACCGCTGGCGGCGTGGCTACCGGTTCGGGTGTTGGCCCGATGTTCCTGGACTACATCCTGGGCATCACCAAGGCTTACACCACGCGTGTAGGTTCGGGTCCATTCCCGACTGAACTGTTCGACGAAGTCGGTGCGCACTTGGCCAAACAAGGTCACGAGTTCGGCGCGACTACCGGCCGTGCCCGTCGTTGTGGCTGGTTTGACGCTGTTATCCTGCGTCGCGCTATTGATGTGAACAGCATCTCGGGCATCTGCCTGACCAAGCTGGACGTACTCGACGGTCTGGAAACCATCAATATCTGCGTCGGCTACAAAGACGCCGCAGGTAACGTTGTCGCCCCGACTGACGCTGACAGCTACGTGGGTCTGCTGCCGGTGTACGAAGAAGTGCCGGGCTGGACCGAGTCGACCGTGGGTGCCAAGACACTGGAAGAGCTGCCAATCAATGCTCGTGCCTACATCAAGCGCGTCGAAGAGCTGATCGGCGCGCCGATCGACATTATTTCGACGGGCCCGGACCGCAACGAAACCATCGTTTTGCGTCACCCGTTCGCTTAATAAGTCATTGATGTAAAACACAAAGGCCCCTTAATTGGGGCCTTTGTCGTTTCTGTCTGTCGGACGGCACGACCCTTGCTGTGAACTTCATTAAGCGCATCGCTTCTAGCGTGCCATCAATTTAATGGCGTTAAAGCAGAGGGATTCTAAGTGTCGGCCGTTCTCTCACTGTTACAAAGCCGTCTATTACGGCCTGTGTTCGTTACCCTTGGTATCGCCCTTTTGGTGCAGGTGCTGGTGGCTGTTGCTTTGACTCGGAGCACGGTGACTGCACTGGAAGCCGACCTGGGTGTGCGCCTGGGTGCCGACAGTCAAAAACTTTCCGGAGAGTTGGAGCAAGCAGGGCGTGAAGTCACGTCGAGCCTCGACAGCCTCTCCACCAGCACGCGCCAGCGCCTTACGGCGGGCTTGTCCTCGCGATTGAAGGACGAGCAGGCACAGCTGCGTGCGACGCTCGAGAAGGATCTGAAGGACTCCGCCAATGATATGGCGCAGCTTCTGGCTTCGGTCGCGCCCCGCGCCATGTGGGACAGCGACGTTCCAACCCTGTCCGAATTCGCCCGCCGGGCTCAGCGCAATCCGAACGTGTTGTTCGTGATCTATGACGACGCCACCGGCCAGCACCTGACCCGCTATTTGAATCGCGAGAACCCGATCAACAAAGCGCTGCTGGAGAAGGGCCAAGGCGAGCGTGCGTTGGACAAAGTGCTGGATGCGGCGAAGAACGATCCATCGGTCTACTACCTCGAGGCCTCGATCAGCCCCAATGGAGTGGAAATCGGCAAGGTTTTGATGGGCGTCTCTACCGCTTCGGTGGAAGTCGATCTGGCAGCCCTGGACAAGCGCTTCACCGCGCTGATCGCCAGCAGTGATCAACTGGTCGGCGACAGCCTCAAAGGCGCGGCGGCTGATAGCGCAGCGGCAATGGGCGCGCGTCTGAAGTCGGCGCAATCCACGGCTTCTGAAATGCAAGCCAACACCACCAGCACTGTTCAGGAAGCGGCGGGTACATTGCGCTGGCGCATCGGCATGGGTCTCGCGCTGGTCGGTTGCGGTGTGCTGCTGTTGCTCGCGGTGGTGCTGGGTCGTCGAGTGGTCAATCGCCTGAAATTGCTGATTGCGGCCATGGATGATTTAGCGGCGGGCGAGGGCGATCTGACCAAGCGTGTGCAGATCAACAGCAAGGACGAAATCGGCGATATGGCCTCGGCGGTCAATCGCTTTGTGGATAAGTTGCAGCCGATCGTGCGCGAAGCGGGCGATGTGGCTCAGCGCACTGGCGTGGAAATCGGCGCCATGACCTTACGCAATGCCGGGGCCGATAAAGCAGCGGGCATGCAGCGTGATGAAGTGGCGGAGAGCCTGCGTGCGTTGTCGCAGATGGCGGATGACGCTCAGTCTGAAAGTCACGCCATGCAGGCGGCCTTGCAGCAAGTGGTGGATATTCGTTCGGCCACGGATGAAAACACGCGGACCTCGGCGAAAGTCGGCAGTCTGATCGAGGCGTTGGCCGGGCAGGTCGATACCGGGGCGAAAGTCATCGAGCGGCTGGCGCAGCAGAGTGAGCAGATTGAAGTGGTGCTGACGGTGATTCACGGGATCGCCGAGCAAACCAACCTGCTGGCGCTGAACGCGGCGATCGAAGCGGCGCGTGCGGGCGAGACCGGTCGCGGGTTTGCCGTGGTGGCCGATGAAGTGCGGGCGCTGGCGAGCAAGACGCAAAGCTCCACTGGCGACATTCAGGCGCACATCGTTGCTTTGCAACAAGGCGCGCGTGAGGCGGTGGCCGCGATCGGTCAGGCCGGGCGTCAGGCCAGCGAAGGTTTGCTGGTGCTGCGTGACAGTGCGCGGTTGCAGCAGTCGGTGCAGACGTCGGTCGAACAAGTGCATGCGGCGATAGGTCTGGCAACGCAGGCAGCGGCGCATCAGGCGCAAGGCGCGCAAGCGGTGCGTGGTCGCGTTGAGACCATTCATGCACAGGCTGAGAAAGCGGCTCAAGCGGTGGTGGAAACCACGGCCAGCGGCAAGGTGCTGGATGGATTGGCGGCGCAGTTGAAGGCGAGCCTGGGGCAGTTCCGGGCTTAGGATGTTCTTTGTTTGGACTGGCCTCTTCGCGAGCAAGCCCGCTCCCCTGTGGGAGCGAGCTTGCTCGCGATGGCAATCTCAGCGGCTCAGATACATCCGTGTCGTAAGCAAATAGACCGGCAACCCCGACACCAAAATCAACAACGCCGCATAAGGCGCTGCCGCCGCAAACTCCACATTCGCGGTATGCGCCCAGACTTCAGTGGCCAGCGTATTAAGCCCGGTCGGACTCAGCAGTAAGGTCGCCGTCAGTTCCTTCATCGCATCCAGAAACACCAGCGCAAACGCTGCGCCCAGTGCCGGGAAAATGATCGGCAGCGTCACCCGGCAAAACGCACTGAAAGACGATGCTCCCAGCGTGCGTGCAGCCTCCTCCAGTTGCGGCGCAGCCTTGTTCAGCGCCGTACGAATTGGTGCCTGTGCCAGCGGCAGAAACAACAGCGCATAAGCAATCAGCAGCAGCGCAGAAGTCTGGTACAGCACCGGCACATAGTGCAGGGCGAAATACACCAGCGTCAGCGCGATCACCAGTCCTGGCAGTGCATGCAGCAGATACGGCAAGCGTTCGGCCCAGATCGCCAATTGGCCCTTGTGGCGCACCACCAGCAGTCCCACCGGCACTGCCAGCACCAGGCACAGCGCGGCGCCGCCCAGCGACAACGCCAGGGAGGAGAGCAGCGCCTCGCTGATTGCCGCCACCGGGAAGGCTGCCGACGAACCCACTGCCAGCCAGTACGCCAGCATTCCGAGTGGAATACCGCTGCCGATGATCGCCAGCACCAGGCAATAAAGTTGTCCGGCGGCAGCCCAAGGCCCCAGCCGAACCTGTTCCGCATGCCGGGCCGCGCCCTGACCGGTACGCACGTGTCGGCCCTTGCCACGTACGCGCAGTTCCAGCCACAGCAGTATCAGACACAGCGCCAACAACACCGCGGAAAGCATCGCAGCATTCGCGTTACTGAATTCCAGTTCGAACTGTTGATAGATCGCGGTGGTAAAGGTTTGCAGTCCAATGATCGACAGCGCGCCGAATTCCACCAGCATGTGCAGCGCGATCAGCAGCGAACCGGCGAGCAGTGACGGCCAGAGCAGTGGCAGAGTGATTCTGAAAAATACGCCCCAGCGATTCTGCCCCAGTGTGCGGGCGGATTCTTCGAGGGAGGGGTCGAGATTGCGCAGGGTCGCCGCGACCGGCAGAAAGATCAGCGGATACTTGGACAGGGTCATCACCAGGATCGCCCCGCCCAAGCCTTCGAAATGAGCGCTCAGCGAGACCCAGGTAAAGCTGCTGACAAATGCCGGTACCGCGAACGGCAGGCACAGAATCACGCCCCACAAGCGCCGCCCCGGCAAGTTGCTGCGCTCAAGCAGCCAAGCCAGCGACAGGCCGATCACGCCACAGGCGAGCGTCACACCGACCATCAGCGCCAACGTGTTGCGCAGCAGGCCAAACACATAAGGGCGCCACAACAAATGCAACGCCTCAGCCCAGCCGGCCTGCCAGGTCTTGAGTCCGACATACGCCAGCGGCAACAGGCTGAGCACCACCAACAGAAAAACCGGCAACAACAACCAAATCGATGGCCGCTTGCGCCGTGGCACGTAACCCCCGCTCGAGGCGGGGGCGGATAGCGATACGCTCATCAGTTCAAGCCAACGTCACGTTCCAGGTCCAGGGCTTCCTCGGCATTGCCGAGATCGGCGGGCGTGACCTTCGGTGCCTCAAGTTCGCTGAACGGCTTGAGCCCGCGATCCGATTCCATGCCTTTGTGCAGAGGGTACTCGGCGGTGGTCTGGGTGATCACGCGCTGACCTTCTTCACTGGCCATGTAGGCAAGGAATTGCTGGGCTTCTTTTGGGTGTTTGCTGGACTTCAGTACGGCCGCACTGGAAACAGTGATCAGTCCGCCGACGTCGCCTCCGGTGAAATAATGCAGTTTCGAATCGAGCTGGCCTTTTTCACGCTGCAAGGCGAACCAGTAATAGTTGTTCACGAGCACGGTAGCGACTTCGCCGTTTTCCACCGCCTTCAGCGCAACCATGTTGTTGCTGTAGGTCTTGCCGAAAGCGCGCAAGCCGGTCAGCCATTCTTCGGCCGCGTCCATGCCATGCACTTTGATGATTGCCACGGCCTGTTCCTGGAAGGCGCCACTGGTAGGTACGAAGCCGACCTTGCCTTGCCATTTCGGATCGGAGAACTCCATGACCGACTTGGGCAGGTCTTTTTCATCAATCAGTTTCGGGTTGAAGGCGACCACGCGGACCCGGGCGGTGACACCGATCCAGGTGCCATTGCCGGCGACGTAGTCTTTGGGCAGAACGGCGAGGGTGGCGGCATCGGTCTGTGCAAGCAGGCCTTGTTCGCCGAGTTTGTTCAAAGGTGGCGATTCTTCGGTGTAGATCACGTCGGCGGGGGAGCGATCTCCTTCTTCGACGACCTGGCTGGCGAGCTGGTTGCTGCTGCCTTTGCGCACATTGACGTGAATTCCGGTCTTGGCTTCGAAGGCTTTGGCGATGGCGTCGCCGACTTCTTTGTGTTGACCGTTATAGAGTGTCAGGGAAACCGGTTCGGCGGCATGGGTGAGGGGAGTGGCGAGTGCCAGGCCGAGCAGGGTGATGGTCAGGCCGCGGCGCAGGGTATTTCGAAATATCATTCGCAAGGTTCCTCACTGTCGCATTGCAAAAACTTGAAACAATGATAAACGATATTGTTTCTCAAGTGCGCCTTGCAGGGGGGGCGAGGTTTAGTCTGAGGTGGCTAGTGCGAGCCTTTGTGGTGAGGGAGCTTGCTCCCGCTCGGCTGCGAAGCAGTCGCAAAAGAGGAAAAAATGTATGGCAGAGATTAACAAGTAGGGCTGTTCCGCACCCCAGCGAGAGTAAGCTCCCTCGCCACAAAAGGCCGCATTGATATCTTTTCAAATGCCAGAAACGCAAAAACCCGCTTTCGCGGGTTTTTGTGAAATTTCAGATCGACTCTGAAATTTGAATTGGTGCCCAGAAGAAGACTCGAACTTCCACGACCTTGCGGTCACCAGCACCTGAAGCTGGCGTGTCTACCAATTTCACCATCTGGGCATAATCTTCAGCGTTGCCGCTGTTGATGTGGCGCACTATACGGAGAGCTTTTTGATCTGTAAACCCCTGATTTAGTTTTAATAAATCAGAGGCTTAGAATGCAAAAAACCCGCTTTCGCGGGTTTTTGTGTGAGCCTTGAAATTGAACTAATCTCAAGCTCGAAATTGGTGCCCAGAAGAAGACTCGAACTTCCACGACCTTGCGGTCACCAGCACCTGAAGCTGGCGTGTCTACCAATTTCACCATCTGGGCATTATCGGCAATGCGTCTGCGTCGTCGATGGCGCGCACTATACGGAGCGTCTTTTTAACTGTAAACCCCCGACATCAAAAAAACCTGGAATATTTTACCAGCGGCATTTAATTCAGCGTCGCGGTGTCGATAAAGGGCTTTAGATGGGCTGTCACAGCCTGAAATTTCCCGTTTCATTACGCCTATGCCAAACTAACCCGCATATAGACAAGGTGAAAACTCTCTAATGGCCGATTGGCAGTCCCTCGATCCCGAGGCCGCTCGTGAAGCGGAAAAATATGACAACCCTATTCCTAGCCGCGAACTGATCCTTCAGCACCTTGCTGATCGGGGTTCGCCTGCTAACCGCGAGCAGTTGGTCGAAGAGTTTGGTCTGACGACAGAAGACCAGATCGAAGCCCTGCGCCGCCGCCTGCGCGCCATGGAGCGCGACGCTCAACTCATCTATACCCGTCGCGGCACCTATGCGCCGGTGGACAAGCTCGACCTGATCCTGGGCCGCATCAGCGGTCACCGTGACGGCTTCGGCTTCCTGGTCCCGGACGACGGCAGTGACGACCTGTTCATGAGCCCGGCGCAAATGCGTCTGGTGTTCGATGGCGATCGTGCCCTGGCCCGTGTTTCCGGCCTTGACCGTCGCGGTCGCCGCGAAGGCATGATCGTCGAAGTGGTGTCCCGTGCCCACGAGACCATCGTTGGTCGCTACTTCGAAGAGGGCGGTATTGGTTTTGTCGTTGCGGACAATCCGAAGATCCAGCAAGAAGTGCTGGTCACGCCGGGTCGCAATGCCAACGCGCAGATCGGTCAGTTCGTCGAAGTGAAGATCACTCACTGGCCGACGCCACGCTTCCAGCCGCAAGGCGACGTGGTCGAAGTCGTGGGCAACTACATGGCGCCGGGCATGGAAATCGATGTCGCCCTGCGCACCTACGATATTCCTCACGTCTGGCCTGAGGCTGTGCTGAAAGAAGCCGCCAAGCTCAAGCCGGAAGTCGAAGAGAAAGACAAAGAGAAGCGCATCGACCTGCGTCATCTGCCGTTCGTCACCATCGACGGCGAAGATGCGCGCGACTTCGATGATGCGGTCTACTGCGAAGCCAAACCGGGCAAGCTGCGCCTGTTCTCCGGCGGCTGGAAGTTGTACGTGGCGATTGCCGACGTTTCCAGCTACGTGAAAATCGGTTCGGCACTGGACAACGAGTCCCAGGTTCGCGGTAACTCGGTGTATTTCCCTGAGCGCGTCGTGCCGATGCTGCCTGAGCAGCTGTCCAACGGCCTGTGCTCGCTGAACCCGCACGTCGATCGCCTGGCCATGGTTTGCGAGATGACCATCTCCAAATCCGGCGAGATGACCGACTACTGCTTCTACGAAGCGGTGATTCACTCCCACGCTCGCCTGACCTACAACAAAGTCAGCTCGATGCTGGAAACGCCGAAACTCACCGAGGCGCGTCAGCTCCGTGGCGAGTACAACGACGTTCTGCCGCACCTCAAGCAGCTCTACGCGCTCTACAAGGTGCTGTTGGCCGCTCGTCACGTGCGTGGCGCGATCGATTTCGAAACGCAGGAAACCCGGATCATCTTCGGGACCGAGCGCAAGATTGCCGAAATCCGTCCAACCGTTCGCAACGACGCCCACAAGCTGATCGAGGAATGCATGCTGGCGGCCAACGTGGCCACTGCCGAATTCCTGAAAAAGCACGAAATCCCTGCGCTGTACCGCGTCCACGATGGCCCGCCACCGGAGCGTCTGGAAAAACTGCGCGCCTTCCTTGGCGAGCTCGGCCTGTCCCTGCACAAAGGCAAGGACGGCCCGTCGCCGAAGGATTACCAGGCATTGCTGGCGAGCATCAAGGACCGTCCGGATTTCCATCTGATCCAGACCGTCATGCTGCGTTCGTTGAGCCAAGCGGTGTATAGCGCTGATAACCAGGGCCACTTCGGCCTCAATTACGAAGCCTACACCCACTTCACCTCGCCGATCCGCCGCTACCCGGATTTGCTCACGCACCGGGCGATTCGCAGCGTCATCCATTCGAAAATGGACACCCCGCACGTTCGCCGTGCTGGCGCGATGACCATTCCGAAAGCGCGCATCTATCCGTACGACGAAGCGATCCTGGAGCAGCTCGGCGAGCAGTGCTCGATGAGCGAGCGCCGTGCCGACGAAGCGACCCGCGACGTCGTGAACTGGCTCAAGTGCGAGTTCATGAAAGACCGTGTGGGCGAGTCGTTCCCGGGTGTGAT
Organism: Pseudomonas sp. BT76 TE3572; assembly: GCF_050435365.1. Classification (NCBI taxonomy): domain Bacteria; kingdom Pseudomonadati; phylum Pseudomonadota; class Gammaproteobacteria; order Pseudomonadales; family Pseudomonadaceae; genus Pseudomonas; species Pseudomonas sp. BT76 TE3572. The sequence goes on along the minus strand of NZ_JBNDKE010000001.1, from coordinate 3,884,609 downwards.
CACTGCCGTGACCGGTTTTGGTCTGTTCGTCGAGCTGACCGATATCTACGTCGAAGGCCTGGTGCACGTCACCGCGCTGCCGGGCGATTACTACCACTTCGATCCTGTGCACCACCGCCTGGCCGGTGAGCGTACCGGTCGCAGCTTCCGTCTTGGCGATACCGTTGAAGTGCGCGTCATGCGCGTCGACCTCGACGAACGCAAGATCGACTTCGAGATGGCTGAAAAAACCATCAGCGCGCCGATTGGCCGCAAAAAGCGCGGAACAGAAACCGCTGCACCTGCTGCCAAAACAGTTGCTGAACCGGCCCCGGCGAAAACAGGTCGTCGTCCTGCCAAGGAAAAAGCTGTCGAAGCCTATCGCCCGAGCGACGCCGCGGCGAAAAATGCCGAATTGCGCAAAAGCCGCGAAATGAAGCAGGCGTTGTTGTCTGAAGCGAAAAGCGGCGGTAAAGCGGCGTCTGGGGGAAAGACCGGACGGTCGGCGCCTGACAAGGCTCCCGGCGGCAAGCCAGCCAAACCGAGCAAACACCGTAAAGGCCCGCCAAAAGCGGGTTCTGCTCCAGCCGCCAAAAGCGGCGGGGCGCGTAAGCCGAAGGCCAAGTCATGAGTAATTTGGAAAAGATCTACGGCGTGCATGCTGTAGAAGCGTTGCTGCGTCACCACCCAAAACGCGTCAAGCAGATCTGGCTGGCCGAAGGCCGCAGTGATCCGCGCGTGCAGACCCTGATCCAGTTGGCTGCCGAAAATCGTGTAGCCGTCGGCAATGCTGAGCGTCGCGAGCTGGATGCCTGGGTTGAAGGCGTGCACCAAGGCGTGGTGGCGGACGTGAGTCCGAGCCAGGTCTGGGGCGAGGCCATGCTCGACGAATTGCTCGATCGCACTGAAGGCGCACCGCTGTTGCTGGTGCTCGACGGCGTGACCGATCCGCACAACCTCGGCGCTTGCCTGCGTTCGGCGGATGCGGCCGGCGCACTGGCGGTGATCGTGCCGAAGGACAAGTCAGCCACGCTGACCCCGACGGTACGAAAAGTCGCTTGTGGCGCGGCGGAAGTGATTCCGCTGGTCGCCGTCACCAACCTGGCGCGCACCCTGGAAAAACTCAAGCAACGTGGCTTGTGGGTTGTCGGTACGGCGGGCGAGGCTGAGCAGAGTCTGTATCAGCAAGACATGACTGGCCCGACCATCCTGATCATGGGTGCTGAAGGCAGCGGCATGCGTCGCCTGACTCGCGATCTTTGCGATTATCTGGTGCACCTGCCGATGACCGGTAGCGTCAGCAGCCTCAACGTATCCGTGGCGACTGGCGTTTGCCTGTTCGAGGCTCAGCGCCAGCGTAGCGTCAAAGCCGCCGGAACCGCCAAAAAGTCTTAAACCAGTTGCGATCCCTGTGGGAGCGAGCCTGCTCGCGATAGCGGAGTAACATTCAGCATCAATGTTGAAAGTTATATCGCCTTCGCGAGCAAGCCCGCTCCCACAGTGGTTTGTGGTGAGGCGAAAATAGTGGGTTGAACGAGCTGTTCAAATAATCACCAATTGCCTTGCACCTCTTCTGTCCCTTCTCTACAATTGCGCCCCTTGCTGTGACGGCAGGCACGCATGTGTCTATCGCAAGCAAGTCCATAAGTGTCATTCACTCCTTGTCTGACCGCTTTTGAGCGGCAGGCTACAACCCGTAAGGAGCATTCATGCGTCATTACGAAATCATCTTTTTGGTCCACCCGGATCAAAGCGAGCAAGTCGGCGGCATGGTAGAGCGTTACACCAAGCTGATCGAAGAAGACGGCGGCAAAATCCACCGTCTGGAAGATTGGGGCCGTCGTCAACTGGCCTACGCAATCAACAATGTTCACAAGGCTCACTACGTGATGCTGAACGTTGAGTGCACTGGCAAGGCCCTGGCCGAGCTGGAAGACAACTTCCGCTACAACGATGCAGTGATCCGTAACCTGGTCATCCGTCGCGAAGAAGCCGTTACCGGCCAATCCGAGATGCTCAAGGCTGAAGAAAACCGCAGTGAGCGCCGTGAGCGTCGCGACCGTCCTGAGCACGAAGGCGCTGAAAGCGCTGATAGTGATGACAGCGACAACAGCGATAACGCTGACGAGTAATCCACGGACCTTTTGAGGAGCCTATTACATGGCACGTTTCTTCCGTCGTCGTAAATTCTGCCGCTTCACCGCTGAAGACGTGAAAGAGATCGATTACAAAGATCTCAACACTCTGAAAGCTTATGTATCCGAGACCGGCAAAATCGTTCCAAGCCGCATCACCGGTACCAAAGCACGTTATCAGCGTCAGCTGGCCACCGCTATCAAGCGCGCCCGCTTCCTGGCCCTGCTGGCCTACACCGACAGCCACGGCCGCTGAGACCGGGCAGTCGACACGTAGCAAAGGATTGAAAGCATGCGTGCCATAGCTGAGTTCATCATGCGCGGCCGTATGCAGGCCACTCTCGTAGTGGCCGGATGCGCAATATTGCCGTTGTTGTATTGGTTGGGTGCTGCCGCTGGTTGCCTTGTGCTCCTGCGGCGCGGATTGAAGGACGCCCTGGGCGTTCTTGCTCTGGGACTGCTGCCGGCGTTGGCCTGGTGGCTTTACTCCGATGACCCACGGGCACTTCTGGTGCTGCTGGGGTCTTGGAGCCTTGCGTTGGTTTTGCGCGCAAGCGAATCCTGGAACCGCGTGCTGCTGGTCAGCATAGCGATGGGAGTGGTGTTTTCAGTGGTGCTGGGGACGGCTTTTGGTCCCCAAATCGAGATGCTGGCGCAGGCTTTGATAAAAGTCATGCCGTCGCTACTCGGTGATGTCTACCAGAAGTTGTCGGTAGACGAGCAAGCGCATTTTGCGTCCCTGATCGCACCGGTCCTGACCGGCCTGATTGCGGCCTTGTTGCAAATCGTCAGTGTGCTGAGCCTGCTTGTCGGGCGCTACTGGCAGGCGTTGTTGTACAACCCGGGTGGTTTTGGTCGCGAGTTTCGCGCCATCCGCTTCCCGCTGGGGCTGGCGATGTTACTGCTGGTGTTCATGCTTCTGGGACCGAACATCGGTCCGCAGATGGCCATGTTGACGCCGTTGTGCAGTGTACCGCTGGTGTTCGCCGGGCTGGCCCTGATTCACGGGCTGGTGGCGCAAAAGCGACTGGCCAGGTTCTGGCTGGTGGGGTTGTACGTCACGCTGTTGCTGTTCATGCAGCTGATCTATCCGTTGCTGGTGGTCTTGGCCATCGTCGACAGCCTGATTGATTTTCGCGGTCGTTCGACGCCGAAAGACGTCGATAGCGCGAACGGTGAAGGTTAAAAGTTAAGAGGATTTTCACATGCAACTGATCCTTCTGGAAAAAGTCACCAACCTGGGCAACCTGGGTGACAAAGTGAACGTTAAGGCTGGTTACGGTCGTAACTACCTGCTGCCTTACGGCAAAGCTACCGCTGCGACCGCTGCCAACCTGGCTGCGTTCGAAGAGCGTCGCGCTGAGCTGGAAAAAGCCGCAGCAGATCGTAAAACTTCGGCTGAAAGCCGCGCTGCCCAACTGGCTGAGCTGGAAGTGACTATCACTGCCACCGCTGGCGACGAAGGCAAGCTGTTCGGTTCGATCGGTACTCACGACATCGCTGATGCACTGACCGCCTCTGGCGTTGAAGTTGCAAAAAGCGAAGTTCGTCTGCCGAACGGCACTATCCGCAACGTAGGCGAATTCGACGTAGCCGTGCACCTGCACGCCGAAGTTGAAGCCACCGTACGCGTTGTCGTGGTAGCAGCTTAAGCAGCACTTGTCGGCTGGCACCCTCGGGTGCTTGCCGGTAACATCGGGCACGATCCTGTTTACAGGTCGTGCCCTTTGTCTTTCTGCAGTTCCTGATTTTCACAAAACTAATTCAAGTGGCCATGAACGATATCTCCGCTCCTGAGCAATACGATCTGCAAACCGCTGCCCTGAAGGTGCCGCCGCATTCCATCGAGGCCGAGCAGGCCGTGCTCGGTGGTTTGATGCTGGACAACAACGCCTGGGAACGCGTGCTGGATCAGGTCTCGGACGGCGATTTCTATCGACATGACCACCGCCTGATCTTCCGTGCGATCGCCAAGCTCGCCGACCAGAACTCGCCGATCGACGTCGTGACCCTTGCCGAGCAATTGGACAAGGAAGGTCAGACCTCGCAAGTCGGCGGCCTCGGATACCTTGGCGAGCTGGCAAAAAACACGCCATCCGTCGCCAACATCAAGGCGTATGCGCAGATCGTCCGTGCACGGGCAACGTTGCGACAGTTGATCGGCATCGCCACCGAAATCGCCGACAGCGCCTTCAACCCGGAAGGCCGCTCGGCTGAAGAGATTCTCGACGAAGCCGAACGGCAGATTTTCCAGATCGCCGAGGCCCGGCCAAAAACCGGCGGCCCGGTGAGCGTGAATGACCTGTTGACCAAGGCCATCGACCGCATCGACACCTTGTTCAACACTGACAACGCCATTACCGGCCTGTCCACCGGTTATACCGATCTCGACGGTATGACCAGCGGCCTGCAACCGTCTGACCTGATCATCGTCGCCGGCCGCCCATCCATGGGTAAAACCACCTTTGCGATGAACCTGGTGGAAAACGCCGTGCTGCGCAGCGACAAATGCGTATTGGTTTACTCGCTGGAGATGCCAGGCGAATCGCTGATCATGCGTATGTTGTCGTCCCTCGGCCGGATCGATCAGACCAAGGTTCGTGCCGGTCGCCTGGAAGACGACGATTGGCCGCGCCTGACATCGGCGGTCAACTTGCTTAACGATCGCAAGCTGTTCATTGACGATACCGCCGGTATCAGCCCGTCGGAAATGCGCGCACGGACCCGGCGTCTGGTGCGTGAACACGGCGATATCGCCCTGATCATGATCGACTACCTGCAATTGATGCAGATCCCGGGTTCTGGCGGTGACAACCGGACCAACGAGATTTCCGAGATCTCCCGTTCCTTGAAAGCCCTGGCCAAGGAATTCAACTGCCCGGTGGTGGCGCTGTCGCAGCTCAACCGCTCCCTGGAGCAACGCCCGAACAAGCGCCCGATCAACTCCGACTTGCGGGAATCCGGAGCGATCGAGCAGGATGCCGACGTCATCATGTTCGTGTACCGGGACGAGGTGTATCACCCGGAAACCGAACACAAAGGCATCGCCGAGATCATCATCGGCAAGCAGCGGAACGGCCCTATCGGCACGTCACGACTAGCGTTCATCGGCAAGTACACCCGTTTCGAAAACCTGGCACCGGGCAGCTACAACTTCGACGACGAATAATTTTCGTCGTCTGAGCGGGCCCCATCGCGGGCAAGCCCGCTCCCACAGGTTCCGTGTGATTCCTGTGGGAGCGGGCTTGCCCGCGATGGGCGCGCCGCTAATTTCCGACCATAGCCGTCGGAATTGGTTATTTTTTGTGCTATATTCCGCGCCCGCGATTTTTCATCTCAACACCGGTCATCGTCATGCAAACAGCCAAGCCGTTATTTGACTATCCCAAGTACTGGGCCGAATGTTTCGGTCCAGCGCCATTCCTGCCGATGAGCAGGGAGGAGATGGATCAGCTTGGCTGGGATTCATGCGACATCATCATCGTCACCGGTGATGCGTACGTTGACCATCCGTCGTTCGGCATGGCAATCATCGGCCGGCTGCTGGAGTCGCAAGGCTTCCGCGTCGGGATCATTGCCCAGCCGAACTGGCAGTCCAAAGACGACTTCATGAAGCTCGGCGAGCCGAACCTGTTCTTCGGCGTCGCGGCCGGCAACATGGACTCGATGATCAACCGCTACACCGCCGACAAAAAAATCCGTTCCGATGACGCCTACACCCCGGGCGGCCTGGCGGGCAAACGTCCGGACCGCGCGAGCCTGGTTTACAGCCAGCGTTGCAAGGAAGCCTACAAGAACGTGCCGATCGTTCTCGGTGGCATCGAAGCTTCCCTGCGCCGCATCGCCCACTACGATTACTGGCAGGACCGGGTTCGCAACTCGATCCTGATCGACGCCTGCGCCGACATCCTGCTCTACGGCAACGCCGAGCGTGCGATCGTCGAAGTCGCCCAGCGTCTGTCCTACGGTCACAAGATCGAAGACATCACCGACGTGCGCGGCACCGCGTTCATTCGTCGCGACACGCCGAAAGACTGGTACGAAGTCGATTCCACGCGCATCGACCGTCCGGGCAAGATCGACAAGATCATCAACCCGTACGTGAACACCCAGGACACCCAGGCCTGTGCCATCGAGCAGGAAAAAGGCCCGGTTGAAGATCCGAGCGAAGCCAAGGTCGTGCAGATTCTGGCCAGCCCGAAGATGACTCGCGACAAGACCGTGATTCGTCTGCCTTCGGTTGAGAAAGTCCGCGGTGACGCGGTTCTTTATGCTCACGCCAACCGCGTGCTTCACCTGGAAACCAACCCGGGCAACGCCCGTGCGCTGGTGCAGAAGCACGGCGAAGTCGACGTCTGGTTCAACCCGCCTCCGATTCCGATGACCACTGAAGAAATGGACTACGTGTTCGGCATGCCCTATGCGCGCATTCCGCACCCGGCGTACGGCAAGGAAAAGATCCCTGCCTACGACATGATCCGCTTCTCGGTGAACATCATGCGTGGCTGCTTCGGCGGCTGCACCTTCTGCTCGATCACCGAGCACGAAGGCCGGATCATCCAGAACCGCTCCGAAGAGTCGATCATTCGCGAAATCGAAGAGATCCGCGACAAGGTCCCAGGCTTTACCGGCGTCATTTCCGACCTCGGCGGCCCGACCGCGAACATGTACCGCATTGCTTGCAAGACCCCGGAAATCGAATCCGCGTGCCGCAAGCCTTCGTGCGTGTTCCCGGGCATTTGCCCGAACCTGAACACCGATCACTCGTCGCTGATCCAGCTGTACCGCAGCGCCCGTGCCTTGCCGGGTGTGAAGAAGATCCTGATCGCTTCCGGTCTGCGCTACGACCTCGCGGTCGAGTCGCCGGAATACGTCAAAGAGCTGGTGACCCACCACGTCGGTGGTTACCTGAAGATCGCCCCGGAACACACCGAGGAAGGTCCGCTCAATCAGATGATGAAACCGGGCATCGGTAGCTATGACAAGTTCAAGCGCATGTTCGAGAAGTACTCCAAGGAAGCCGGGAAAGAGCAGTACCTGATTCCGTACTTCATCGCCGCTCACCCGGGCACCACCGACGAAGACATGATGAACCTGGCCCTGTGGCTCAAGGGCAACGGCTTCCGTGCCGACCAGGTGCAGGCGTTCTACCCGTCGCCGATGGCCACCGCCACCGCGATGTACCACTCGGGCAAGAACCCGCTGCGTAAGGTCACTTACAAGAGCGACGCCGTGACCATCGTCAAGAGCGAAGAGCAGCGTCGTCTGCACAAGGCGTTCTTGCGTTATCACGACCCGAAAGGCTGGCCGATGCTGCGTGAGGCGCTGACCCGCATGGGCCGCGCCGATCTGATCGGGCCGGGCAAGAACCAGTTGATCCCGCTGCATCAGCCAGCGACCGACAGCTACCAGAGCGCCCGTCGCAAGAACTCGACACCGGCCGGCAGCCATAAAGTGGCTGGGGAAAAGACCACCAAGATCCTGACCCAGCACACGGGCTTGCCACCGCGCGCCAGTGATGGCGGCAATCCGTGGGACAAGCGTGAACAGGCCAAGGCAGCGGCATTCGCCCGCAACCAGCAGGCGGCCAAGGATCGTAAGGACGCGGCCAAAGGCAAGGGACCGAAGCCTGCGCGCAAGCCGGTTGTACCGCGCTAAACCTCGCTAGCGCTGAACAGAACGCCAACCTTCGGGTTGGCGTTTTGCGTTTTGGCTGTCTGGAAATTGTGTTGTGCCAATGGGATCCACCCCTCATCGGAACGCCGCCCGCCCATCCCTCTCCCCAATGGGGAGAGGGGGAAAGGGAGTCGATCTCGGTGGTTTTCAAAGCCTGAGTTCGACGCGGGACTTTCAGGTTGCAGCATCTCGGCCAAACACCTCGGTCAGTCCCCTCTCCCTACGGGCGGTCCGACGTTTCGGGAGGGCTAGGGTGAGGGCTGGATCTCAAGCGGAACCCAACCCTCCCTCCGCAACATTTCCGTGCAACTCCCCCTAACCAAATTCCCGCGTCGCCCGATTTTGGTGCTGTACTGCCTCAAGCAATCGGAGAAAGCGCCAGCGCTGCTGGATGGCATAAGTCTTGCGCGCTTTCCAATACGCTTAAGGCTCGCAGGAGGCACGCCGTGTCGATTCATGTCGCATTGCACCACGTCACGCATTACCGCTACGACCGCGCCGTCGAGCTCGGTCCGCAGATCGTTCGCCTGCGCCCGGCCGCCCACAGTCGCACGCGGATACTGTCCTACGCGCTGAAAGTGTCGCCTGAGCAGCACTTCATCAACTGGCAGCAAGACCCCCAGGGCAATTACCTGGCGCGGTTGGTGTTCCCGGAGAAAACCGATGAGCTGCGGATCGAAGTCGATCTGCTGGCAGAGATGGCGGTCTTCAATCCGTTCGACTTTTTCCTTGAGCCCTACGCGGAAAAGATCCCGTTCGCCTACGCCGCGGATGAGCGCAAGGAACTGTCGCCGTACCTGGAAACCTTGCCCCTGACGCCGAAGTTCAAGGCCTATCTGGAAGGCATCGACCGCACACCGCTGCCCAGTGTGGATTTCCTCGTCGCACTCAATCAGCGCCTGAGTGAAGACATTGGCTACCTGATTCGCATGGAGCCGGGCGTGCAAACGCCCGAACATACCCTCGAACATGCCTCCGGTTCCTGCCGCGACTCCGCGTGGTTGCTGGTGCAGCTGTTGCGCAACCTCGGTCTGGCGGCGCGTTTCGTCTCCGGCTACCTGATTCAACTGACCGCCGACGTCAAAAGCCTCGACGGCCCGTCGGGCACTGACGTGGACTTCACCGACCTGCACGCCTGGTGCGAGGTCTATTTGCCCGGTGCCGGCTGGATCGGCCTGGACGCGACGTCAGGGCTGTTTGCCGGTGAAGGACACATTCCGTTGGCGTGTAGCCCCGATCCGGGCTCTGCGGCACCGATCAGTGGCTTGGTTGAACCGTGCGAGTGCGAATTCACCCACGAAATGTCCGTGGAGCGGATTTGGGAAGCGCCACGGGTAACGAAGCCCTACACCGAAGACCAATGGCTGGCGATCCAGGCGTTGGGTCGGCAGATCGATGCCGACCTGTTGGAGGGTGACGTACGCCTGACCATGGGCGGCGAACCGACGTTTGTTTCCATCGATGATCCTGACGGCGCCGAATGGAACACCGCGGCACTTGGGCCAGACAAGCGACGTCTGTCCGCCGAATTGTTCCAGCGCATGCGCAAGCACTACGCGCCCCAAGGCCTGGTGCATTTCGGTCAGGGCAAGTGGTACCCCGGTGAGCAGTTGCCGCGCTGGTCGCTGAACTGCTACTGGCGCCGCGACGATGTGCCGATCTGGCACAACAGCGCGCTGATTGCTGATGAGCAACAAGACTACGGTGCCAATGGCGAGCTGGCCGGACGCTTTCTGGCGAGTGTCGCCGAACGCCTGAAAATTCCGACACGCTTTGTATTTCCGGCCTACGAAGACAATTTCTATTACCTCTGGCGCGAAGGTACTTTGCCGCAGAACGTCAGCGCCGAAGACTCGCGTCTTGAAGAGCCTCTGGAGCGAGCGCGTCTGCGTAAAGTCTTCAGCCAGGGTCTGGACAAAGTCATAGGCCAGGTCCTGCCGCTGGCGCGCACTGCCAAGGGTGATCAGTGGCAAAGCGGCCGCTGGTATCTGCGCGATGAGCATTGCCGACTGGTGCCGGGGGATTCGCCGCTGGGCTATCGCTTGCCGCTCGGCTCGCAGCCTTGGGTGAAAGCGGCGGAGTACCCGTTCATTCATCCTGTGGACCCGAATCAGGATTTCCCTGCACTGCCCGACACTGCACAACTTCAAAGCCAAGGCGAGCCTGCGATTGCTGATGACCGCGCGCCAAAGATCGACGAATCCGCCGACTGGCTGACCCGCACGGCGTTCTGCGCCGAAGCGCGAGAAGGGCGGTTGTACCTGTTCATGCCGCCGCTGGAGCGGGTCGAGGATTATCTGGAACTGGTCAGTGCCATCGAAGCCACCGCCGAGGAATTGCGTTGTCCGGTGTTGCTGGAAGGCTATGAACCGCCGAGCGATCCGCGCCTGAACAACTTCCGTATCACGCCCGACCCGGGCGTGATTGAGGTCAACGTACAGCCGTCTGCCACGTGGGATGAATTGGTCGAGCGCACCGAATTCCTTTACGAAGAGGCACGTCAGACCCGACTGACCACCGAGAAATTCATGATCGACGGCCGGCACACCGGCACCGGCGGCGGTAACCATTTCGTACTGGGCGGCGCGACACCGGCTGACTCACCGTTTCTACGCCGTCCCGATCTGCTGCGCAGCCTGATCAGCTATTGGCATAACCATCCGTCCTTGTCCTACCTGTTTTCGGGATTATTCATCGGCCCGACGTCTCAGGCGCCACGGGTCGACGAGGCACGCAACGATGCCTTGTATGAACTGGAAATCGCCTTCGCCCAGATGCCTGAGCCGGGTGAGGAGTGCGCGCCGTGGCTGGTGGATCGGCTGCTGCGTAACCTGCTGATCGACGTGACAGGCAACACTCACCGCGCCGAGTTTTGCATCGACAAACTCTATTCACCGGATGGTGCGACGGGGCGTCTGGGGTTGCTCGAGTTGCGCGCCTTTGAAATGCCGCCCCATGCGCGCATGAGCCTGGCTCAGCAATTGTTGTTGCGGGCGCTGGTGGCGCGGTTCTGGCGCGAGCCTTATGCGCCGCCGAAACTGGCACGCTGGGGCACTGAGCTGCACGATCGTTTCCTGTTGCCGCACTTTATCGAACAGGATTTCGCCGACGTCATTGCCGACCTCAATGCCGCCGGTTATCCCGTGCGCGCCGAGTGGTTTGCGGCGCATCTGGAGTTCCGTTTTCCCAAGGTCGGCGATTACGCCGTCAGCGGGATCGAGCTGGAATTGCGTCAGGCACTGGAGCCCTGGCATGTGCTGGGCGAAGAAGGCGCAGTCGGCGGCACGGTACGTTACGTGGACTCGTCGCTGGAACGCTTGCAGGTCAAACTCACGGGTCTGCCGCCGCAGCGTTATCTGCTGACGTGCAATGGCATCCCGGTGCCATTGCAACCCACCGGGCGGGTCGGCGAGTTTGTCGCTGGCGTGCGTTTCCGCGCCTGGCAACCGGCCAACTGCCTGCAGCCGACTATTCCGGTCCATGCGCCGTTGGTGTTCGACCTGCTCGACACCTGGATGCAGCGTTCGCTGGGGGGCTGTCAGTACCACGTCGCCCACCCGGGCGGGCGCAACTACGACAGCTTGCCGGTGAACGCCAATGAGGCCGAGAGTCGGCGGATGGCGCGTTTTTTTCGCATCGGACATACGCCGGGGAAACTTCCTATACCCAATATGGAAATTAACGACGAGCTGCCGATGACTCTCGATTTACGACGCTTCTAAACCGTACACGACGCTCGGATTTTTCGTATATCCGGGCGTCATGAGCCTGCGTTAGTCTGACCGTTCTTTGCTGTCTGCCGAGCTTTCCATGCCTGACCTGCTTGACCGCTACCCGCTGACGGCGGGCACTTATCATGAACTGCTCGACGACAGCGGCGCGGTGCGCCCGCACTGGCGTCGGTTGTTCGACCAATTGCAACGCAGCACACCAACGCAATTGGTGCAGCGTCAGGCGCTGCTGACCCGGCAGATCCAGGAAAACGGCGTGACGTACAACGTCTACGCCGACCCTAAGGGTGCCGATCGGCCGTGGGAACTCGATCTGCTACCGCACGTGATTGCTGCGGATGAATGGCAGCAGTTGTCAGCCGGGATCGCCCAGCGGGCACGCTTGCTCAATGCTGTGCTGGCAGATTTGTACGGCCCGCAACGGTTGATCGCTGAGGGCCTGCTGCCTGCTGAGCTGGTCTTCGGTCACAACAACTTCCTCTGGCCCTGTCAGGGCATCACGCCGCCCGACGGGGCTTTTCTGCATCTGTATGCCGTGGATCTGGCGCGTACGCCTGACGGTCGCTGGTGGGTCACGGCGGATCGGACGCAAGCACCGTCCGGTGCCGGTTATGCGCTGGAAAACCGCACCATCGTGTCCCGGGCCTTTCCCGAGTTGTACCGCGATTTGAAAGTGCAGCACCTGGCCGGATTCTTCCGCACGCTTCAGGAAACCCTGGCCCGTCAGGCGCCGAGTGATGACGAAGCGCCGCTGATCGTGCTGCTCACGCCGGGGCGTTTCAACGAAAGCTATTTCGAACACCTCTATCTGGCTCGCCAGCTCGGTTATCCACTGGTAGAGGGCGGCGACCTGACCGTCCGGGATGCCACGGTCTACCTGAAAACCTTGAGCGGACTGCGCCGGGTCCACGCGATCATGCGCCGGCTCGACGATGACTTCTGCGATCCGCTGGAGCTGCGCACTGACTCGGCCCTTGGTGTGCCGGGATTGCTGGAAGCGGTACGCCGAGGCCGGGTGCTGGTGGCCAACGCCCTCGGCAGCGGCGTGCTGGAGTCGCCGGGGTTGTTGGGCTTCCTGCCGAGGATCAATCAATTCCTGTTCGGCGAAGAACTGATTCTGCCCTCCATCGCGACCTGGTGGTGCGGTGAGGCTCCGGTGCTGGCTCAGGCCCTGGAAAAATTACCGGAGTTGTTGATCAAACCGGCTTTCCCGTCACAGAGCTTCAATCCTGTATTTGGGCGTGATTTGAGTGAAAAACAGCGTCACGAGCTGGCTGGGCGCATGCAGGCCAGGCCTTACGCCTATGTCGCGCAAGAATTGGCTCAACTCTCTCAAGCCCCGATCTGGCAGGCTGAAGACGGTCATCTGCAACCTCGGGCTATTGGCATGCGTGTGTACGCCGTGGCCAGCCGTGAGGGCTATCGGGTACTGCCCGGCGGTCTTACCCGCGTTGCCGCCGAGGCTGACGCCGAAGTGGTGTCGATGCAGCGCGGTGGCGCGAGCAAAGACACCTGGGTGTTGGGCGATCGCCCGCCGAGCGGTGAGCAATGGAAAACCCAGCGCACGATCGGTGTGCACGACCTGGTGCGACGGGATCCGTATCTGCCGTCGCGAGTGGTGGAAAATCTGTTCTGGTTCGGCCGTTACTGCGAGCGTTGTGATGACAGCGCGCGACTGCTGCGAATCATGCTGGCGCGGTATGTCGATGGCGATGACCCGCAAGCCCTGGAAGCGGCGGTCGATCTGGGCGAACGATTGATGTTGTTGCCCGATGAAGGCGAGTTGCCGGAGCGTTTGCTGGCGGCATTGCTTGGCGATGACTGGTCGTTCAGCCTGCGCTCCAACCTGCAGCGTTTGCAGTGGGCGGCCTCGCAAGTGCGCGGCAAGCTCTCGCGGGAAAACTGGCAAGCGCTGGTGGAGCTGCAGCGCGAGGCCTTGGAGCTGGAAGCCGAAGAGCCGGATTTCGGCGAATTGCTGGATTTCCTCAACCGTCTGGTGATGTCCCTGGCGGCGTTATCCGGTTTCGCCCTCGACGACATGACCCGGGACGAAGGCTGGCGCTTCCTGATGATCGGCCGCCGGATCGAACGCCTGCAATTTCTCAGCGCCAGCCTGGCGGCATTTCTGCGCGGTACCGGTGCTTTCGATCAGGCCGGACTGGAATGGCTGCTGGAGCTGGGCAACAGCAGCATCACTTACCGTTCGCGGTATCTGGCGGTGGCGCAACTGATCCCTGTGCTCGACCTGTTGCTGCTCGACGAGCAGAACCCCCACGCCGTGCTGTTTCAGTTGAAACTGGTGACTCGTACCTTGAAACGCTTGAATGATGACTTCGGCGTGCCTCGCGAAGCGGGGTTGCCGCAGTTGGTGGAACGCTTGGCACAGTTCGATCTGGGATGCCTGGAGAACTCGCTGTTCGGCGAAGCCAGCGTTCGGGCAGCCATTGAGGGGCTGGCCGACCTGTTGCAAGAAATCGCCGACGCCAGTGGGCAAGTGTCGGATCGTCTGGCCTTGCGCCATTTCGCCCACGTCGATGACGTCAGCCAGCGCACGGTGTCCGTCTGATGAGCGCCCATTACCAGATTCTCCACGACACCCATTATCACTACGACAGCCCGGTGTCCCTGGCTCAGCAGCTCGCGCACCTATGGCCGCGGACGTGTGCCTGGCAGCGCTGCACCGAGCAGCAATTGCAGATCTGTCCCGACCCGACTTCGCGCCGCGATGAACTGGATGTGTTCGGTAATCCGCTGACCCGGTTGGCGTTCGAGCGGCCGCACGATGAATTGCTGGTCAACGCCCGACTCACCGTCGAAGTGTTGGCCCGGCCTGCGCTGGATTTCAATCAATCCCCTGCGTGGGAAGAAACCCGCAGCGCGCTGACCTACAGCAGCCAACCGCTTTCCCCCGAATTGCTGGAAGCGTGTCGTTACCGGTTCGAATCACCCTATGTGCATCTGAAGCGCAACTTCGTCGAGTTTTCCGAAAGCTGTTTTCCACCGGGTCGGCCGCTGCTGTTGGGTGTTCAGGTGCTGATGGAGAAGATTTTCAGCGAATTCACCTTCGACGCTGAAGCGACCCAAGTGGCGACGCCGCTAGTGGAAGTGCTGGAGCGCCGGCGCGGTGTTTGCCAGGACTTTGCTCACCTGATGCTCGCGTGTGTGCGTTCGCGTGGGTTGGCAGCGCGGTATATCAGTGGCTACCTGCTGACCCAGCCACCACCGGGCCAGCCGCGACTGATCGGCGCCGATGCGTCACATGCGTGGGTTTCAGTGTTTTGCCCGGTGCTCGGTTGGGTGGATTTCGATCCGACCAACAACGTGCAGCCGGCGCTGGAACACATCACCTTGGCCTGGGGCCGGGATTTTTCCGATGTGTCGCCGTTGCGCGGGGTGATCTTGGGTGGCGGCAGCCATGACCCGGAAGTCCGCGTCACCGTGATGCCACTGGATTAACGCACGGCCCCCTGTAGGAGTGAGCCTGCTCGCGAAAGCGATCTTTCAGCCACCAAGAAGTTGAATGTGCCAACGCTTTCGCGAGCAGGCTCACTCCTACAGGGGGCTGTGCAGTTCTTTCGGGAAGGGGTAATTCAGAGGGGGCTGTGAGGGTCAGCAAAGTAACTGCTGACCCTGGACACAGATCCGGTGGGCCTGATCAGATCATCGGGCCCTGAGGGTCTCAGGCGTCGGGCGCCTGATCTTTCGGTGCTTCAACATCGTCTTCTGCGGTCACTTCACCTTCTGCATCCGGGTTCAGTGCGGCGGCTTCTTCTTCAGCTGTAGCTTTCTTGCGCTGAAGCTTTTCCTCTTTCTTCTGCTCCTTGGCCAAGTCTCTCTGACGTTTGGCGAAGGAATAATTGGGTTTAGCCATGGGCGATCCTCTGGGGTCGAAGGTGAGGTTGAGCGGCGCGTATTCTGCCCTGTATCGATGCCCAGCCGTTAGCTGGGTTTTTGCTCGAGCCACTTTGGCACCACTGTCGGCTGCCAGGCATCCAGTGCATCGAGCAGGGTTTGCGGCGATTCGCTCACTTGCAGCATGTCACGGTGCGGTTCACGAACGAAGCCTTCGCCGACGATATGATCGAGAAAAGACGTCAATTTGCTGTAGAAACCGTTCACTTCCAGCAGCCCCAGCGGTTTGCCGTGGTAGCCGAGCTGGCCCCAGGTCCAGACTTCGAACAGTTCTTCCAGCGTGCCCAGGCCGCCGGGCAGGGCGATAAAGGCGTCACTGAGCTCGGCCATCCGCGCCTTGCGCGCATGCATGCCGTCGACCACTTCCAGGCGAGTGAGGCCGCTGTGACCGATTTCCTTGTCTTTGAGGCTTTGCGGGATGATCCCGATCACTTCACCGCCGGCCGCTAGCGCAGCATCGGCAACGATGCCCATCAGTCCGACGGCACCGCCGCCATAGACCAGTGTCAGCTTACGCTCGGCCAATGCTCGCCCCAAGGCGACAGCCGCTTCACGATAAGCCGGGTTGGTGCCAGTGCTGGCACCGCAAAATACACAAACGGACGCTAAAGACATGCCTTATTCCATGGTCAGGATGGCCACAGAGTAAAGGCAGGCACGCGACGTTCCAAGGTCTACACTTCGCGTTCAGGTGTTTCAAAGGTTCCGCTGGCGCCACAGGCGTAGGCGGCAAGCAAACTGCGCAACAGGCTGTTAAGGGACATGACTGACGCTCCAGATACGTGATGACGGCTTGATGATAGGGCCGCCCTAGACGTCTGGCTGGTAGATTGTTTCGATAGGTGTCATAGCCCGAAAGTTGTATACAATTTTTGATTCAGGTCATAGGAACTTGCGAAGTTTTCAGGCAGTCTTCTGTCCATTCGCACTTTTGTTAACCCTGCCTTGGAGATTCACCATGTTTGCCAAACTTGTTGCGGTATCCCTGCTGACACTGGCCAGCAGCCAATTGATGGCTGCCGAGTGCAAGGTCACTGTCGACTCGACTGACCAGATGTCCTTCGATACCAAGGAAATCAGCATCGACAAGAGCTGCAAGACGTTCACCGTGGAACTGAAACACTCCGGCAGCCTGCCGAAAAACGTCATGGGTCATAACTGGGTGCTGAGTAAAGAGGCTGATATGCAGCCGATCGCCACCGCGGGCCTGGCCGCAGGCATCGAAAAGAACTACCTGCCAGAAGGTGACGCGCGCATCATCGCCCACACCAAAATCATCGGCGCCAAGGAAACCGACTCGGTGACCTTCGACGTGTCGAAGCTCGATGCTGCCGAGAAGTACGGTTTCTTCTGCTCGTTCCCTGGCCACATCTCGATGATGAAAGGTACTGTTGTCCTGAAGTAATCGAATCGCTCTCATAAAAAAAGCGTCCACCTGGACGCTTTTTTTTTGCCTGTCTGTTCGCTCAATCAAGGCGCGAACGGCATCACACGTTTGTGATGAGTCTTTTTGTACGTGTCGCAGATGATCTTGAATGCTTCCTCGCGCACCGGCTCGCCGTGCAAAAACGCGTCGATCTCGGCATAGGTCACGCCGTGGGACGCTTCGTCCGGTTTGCCGGGCGACAGGTCTTCAAGGTCGGCCGTCGGGATTTTTTCCACCAGCGATTCCGGCGCACCGAAGCTGCGGGCGATGTCCCGGACCTGGTTTTTCACCAGACCGCTCAGCGGCGCCAGGTCGCACGCGCCATCACCGAATTTGGTGAAGAAACCCATCACCGCTTCCGCCGCGTGGTCGGTACCGATCACCAGGCCCTGGGCTGCGCCGGCGATGGTGTATTGAGCGACCATGCGCATCCGCGCCTTGGTATTGCCCAGCACGAAATCCACCGAGACCGCGTGCTTGCCTTCGAAGGCCGCTACTTCACTGGCCAAGGATTTGACGGCCGGACCGATGTTCACGGTGTGGCGCTCGTCCGGGGCGATGAAGTCCACCGAAGCCTGGGCATCATGTTCGTCGAACTGGGTTTCGTACGGCAGGCGCACGGCGATGAACTTGTAGCTGTCGTCGCCTGTGCGTGTGCGCAGTTCGCGCATGGCACGCTGGGCCAGGAGGCCGGCGGTCAGGGAATCGACGCCGCCGCTGATGCCGAGTACCAGGGTCTTGAGCCCGGAATTGACCAGGCAATCCTGGATGAAGGTAATCCGCCGGGCGACTTCAGCCTCGAGGGCGGCCTGGTCGGCGAACGGCGGCTGGACCTTGAGCTGTTCAGCAATCTCACGCTGTTCGGCTTGCATGAATTCACTCCTTGCTAGATGTGCTTGATGTGCTGGAAAGGGCGGCAGGAACTTTGAAAACATGTCGCAAATAGGCGACGAAATTCGGGTCTTTGCAGTGAGTCTTGCCAGGCTCATCGGAAATCTTTGCCACGGGCTGGCCGTTGCAGGCGGCCATTTTAAGCACGATGCTCATCGGTTCAACACCCGGAATATCGCACGTCAGGTTGGTGCCGATGCCAAAGCTCACATTGATCCGACCCCGCAGCGCCCGAAAAATCTCCAGGGACTTGGGCAGCGTCAGACTGTCGGAGAACACCAGCGTCTTGCTCATCGGGTCGATGCCCAGCTTGTGATAGTGCGCAATGGCCTTTTCTGCCCAGAGCACCGGATCACCGGAATCATGGCGCAAGCCGTCAAACAGCTTGGCGAAATACAGGTCGAAATCGCTGAGAAAGGCATCCGTGGTGATGCAGTCGGTGAGGGCGATCCCCAACAGGCCACGGTACTCGCGCACCCAGCAATCGAGGGCGGCAATCTGACTGTCGATCAGCCGCGGGCCGAGTTGCTGATGGGCCATGATCCATTCGTGGGCCATGGTGCCCAACGGTTTCATGTCCAGCTCCCGTGAAAGGTGCACGTTGCTGGTGCCGACAAAACGGCCGGGGAAATCGTGCTTGAGCACGTTCACCACTTCTTCCTGCACGCGGTACGAGAAGCGACGGCGAGTGCCGAAATCGGCGACCTGCAATTCGGACAATTCGTCCGCGCTGGCGTTGGCGGTGAGCCAGTCGAACTTGCGATAGAGCTGTTCGCGCGCCTGTTCCAGCACGACCTCACGGTAGCGATAGCGATTGCGCACTTCACTGACGATGGACAGCAGCGGCACTTCGAACAGGATCACGTGCAGCCATGGCCCGCGCAGGCGGATGAACAGCTCGCCGTTTTCAATGCCGGTATGGACATAGCGCAGATTGAAGCGGAACAACCCGAGAAAGCGCAGGAAATCCGGCTTCATGAAGCTGATGCGCTCCATGAAACTCAACTGGTCGGCGCTCAGGCTCAATTCGGCAAGGCGTTCGATCTGGAAGCGGATTTCTGCCAGGTACGGGCGCAAATCTTCACTGTTACGGCAACGAAACTCCCATTCGACTTCCACGTTCGGGTAGTTGTGCAGCACCGCCTGCATCATCGTCAGTTTGTAGAAGTCGGTGTCGAGCAGGTTCTGCACGATGCGATCGCCAAACACGCTCTCGCTCATAACGGGGTTCTCCAGGCTGGCCGCGGCCCGTGGCAGCGACGTTGCAGCTGTTTCAATGAATGGGGCTAGTGGCGCATATCAGTGGCCCGGTTTGCCAGCCTTTTTTGCAGTAGCATCGATTCTGGCGGATTTCATGGGCTGTCGAAGGCTGCGATCTTTTCGGGAACATCGTAATGCCTCCGTTCACTTGGAACAAAAATTGGAGAGTGGCAGCCCTCGACAGCACTTGTTTGAACAATTCGGAGGGGGCTCAACTATCGGGGTAGCGTCAACCGCGGCTTGGACGACCAACGCAAGGCTTTCCCAGCTTCTTAAATATCCATCAAGGTGCGAGTAACTAGGGATAAGACCGGTTTCAATTGCTTTTCTCATTGCAGCCTTAAACATTTCATTAGTTGCAGGGGTAGCCATGATTTCACTCCGCCTTTAAGGTGATTTGTTCCAGTGTGTCGACACCATCCTGCAGTAATACATAAGCTGGAAGTATTAGCCGGTATAGATCAATGTCAGCGGTATGCTTTATGGTTACAGATGTGAGTGTTTCTAAAAGACTAGTAGCGGTTCGAATCCTGAAACAGGCATTTTCAAAGAGGTGGTTTGGCGTTATGTGTGTGTCTATACAAAGTACCGGAACTTCGGAAGTGTTGGATTTAAGAGGGCGATAACGATTCATTAACAATCTCCTTTAGAGTTTTTAATCGTGTTTGAATAGTGAGATCTATTGTAGATAATTGTTGCTAGGTTTCGCTGCTGAGCCGTTGCGGATTCGCAATGGCTCAGAGTTTTTTAATTTATGCCGATTGCGGATATGTGCAGTTACGAGAAAGGTGGGCAGGATGCTTTAACGTGTTCTGGTCATTCTCTATCGCTGGCCAGGCCATAAAATCGAGATCCAGATCCTTGAACTTGCTGGAGTCGAACACTGGATTCTTGACTCCTGCGCGACGCTGCTCGTCATAGTCGTTCAAGATTCGCATGCCGACGTTAAACAGCAAGGCCATGGCTATAAGGTTGACGAAGGCAAGCAATGTCATGGTGATGTCGGCAAATGCGAGTACGGTGGAAAGGTCTTCAATCGAGCCCCAGAACACCAGCGCCATTACCAGCGCGCGGTAGATGAGCAAGGTTTTTCGGGGGGCTCCGAACATGAACCGCAAGCTGTTTTCGCCCAAGTAGTAGTTATAGAGCATTGCGGTAAATACAAATAATGTAAGCGCCACGCTAATAAAAATTCGACCCCACTCGCCAACAATGGCTGCCAGCGAGTTTTGCGCAAGAGCTATGCCGTCACCTTCGAAACCGGGTGTATAGAAACCGGATAACAGGATGACCAATGCTGTGCAGGTGCAGATGACGAAGGTATCAATGAAGACACTCAGTGCTTGCACCACGCCTTGGCTTATCGGGTGTTCGACCTTGGCCACCGAAGCAACGTTGGGCGCGCTTCCCAAACCTGCTTCATTGGAAAACACACCGCGCCTCACACCCATGATTATTGCAGTGCCGAGCAGTCCGCCGAACGCTTGGTCCAGGCCGAACGCGCTCTTGACGATAGTCATTAACATCGAGGGCACCTGCTCCGATTGCAGGACAATTACATAGAGCGTGACCCCGATGTAGGCGAGAACTTTAAGCGGTACCAGCAGGTCGGCAACAGCTGCTATTCGTTTGATCCCACCCACAAATACAACAGCCAGCATCACCGACAATGCCAACCCCGACCAAGTGGTCGAAATGTCAAAAGCATCCTTAAGCGAGTGCGATACGGCATGAGCCTCCAGGCCATTGATTGCAAAACCGAAGGTCACCAACAACAGGAGGGCGGCAATCATCCCTAGCCAGCGTTTACCCAGACCATGCTGGATGTACCAGGATGGACCACCACGATAAAGGCCGTTTCCGTCGCAGCGTTTGTAGAGTTGTCCAAGGGCGCATTCGAAAAAACTGCTCGACATGCCCAGGAGCGCGGTTATCCACATCCAGAACACCGCTCCTGGTCCGCCCATGCTCACGGCGATGCCGACACCAACGATGTTGCCCGTCCCGACGCGACCTGCGAGGCTGAGGGTTAACGCCTGTAGCGAGCTCAGATGATAATTGCCTGTGCGCCAACTGCCGCGCAATACCGATAGCATGTGAAAAAAATACCTGAACTGGACAAATCTTGATCGGATGGTGAAGTAGCCTCCCAAACCAAGGACCAATGGAATAAGGATTTTTCCGGAAAGAAAGTCATTAATGACTTCAAGCATTGAGTGCTCCCTGCTGTTTTTAGAGTAGTGGCGAATTGTTCAGCTTTTGTTGGCTGTCTTGAGAAAACCTCAAGGCTCGTAATATCCGGTTATCGTATCGCTGAGTGCAATTTCGCGACTTGCTTAAAAATGATGCGAGTTGCTGCTATGTTTGAGCCTTCTAGCACTATTGTGATGAGCTGATATGCGTGAATTTTTTCCGAATAACTTAAGACAGCTATGCAGCCACTACCGATCTATCGCGGAGGTTTGTAGGAAACTTCGTATTAATCGAGGGCAGTTTAATAAGTACTTGAGTGGGAATAGTCTTCCGACACCGTTTAACCTTAAACGGATCTGTGATTTTTTTGGGGTTGAAGAGTACGAGATGTATTTGCCGACGGAGCAATTCATCACGCTCACTGGCGTTAAAGCCAAGAAAATCAAACCCTCGGACGAGGTGGCAGCGCCTCAGCGCATGCTTGATCACCTTCGCAAACAGTCTTCGTCGCAGCTCAAGGCCTATTGTGGTTATTACTACGAGTACTACTACGCGATGACAGAGCCAGGTTGCATTCTGTGTTCATTGGTGCACATAAGGGAAGAGGGCCAACATTTCGTGTATGAACGAAATGAGCGGATACAGATTGGTGGGGCAGAGGGGACATTTGAGCGGTATCGATACGTTGGGGTTGCCTACTATCTACAGGATCGCTTGTTCCTGCTCGACTATGAGTCGCTGACGTCCAACGAGATCAGTCAGACCATTCTTATTCCAAACTACAAAAGCCGGATTATTCGACTCAATGGCTTGAAAATGGGCGTTTCAGCGGCCGACCATCGCACTCCGGCATGTTCGCGGGTGGTTTGGGAGTATTTGGGGCGGGAGATCAATCGAGTCAATGCGTATCGCAAGGTGCGGCTGTACAGAATGGATGATCCCTCCATCGATGAGGACCTGCGCGGACGCCTCGCTCAAACCAAAATCGTCGACGGCCTCTTTGGTATTGCGTGACGCCACTATGAGCCTGACAACCCGGGTTGTTGGCTCATAAGAGGCCTATCCAACGGGGGCAAGCCCCCTCGCCACAGGTGTTACATCAGGTCTCAACTCTGCGCCGCACCCGGGCTATCGATCTGCTCCAGCATCCACTTCACAAAATCCCGCACCTTGGGCACTTCCGCCGAATGCTCCGGATACGCCAGGTAATAGGCATCGGTGCTCGGCATCGCGTGCTGCCAGGGTATGACCAGTTTGCCGTCGGCCAATTCCTCTTCCACCAGAAACCGCGGCAACAGTGCTACACCGCAGCCGACCTGGGCTGCGCGGATACACATATAAAAGGTTTCGAAACGCGGGCCGTGGTAGCTGTGTTCGGTGTGGTAGCCCTGACTGTCGAACCAGTCGTGCCAGGCCTGGGGCCGGGAGGCGTTTTGCAGCAGGACCAGGTCGGTGAGTTGCGTAGGATCGGTGAACGGCGTGTCCGGCAGGCTACCGGGTGCGCAGACCGGCACCAGCTCTTCGCCGAACAGCTTCAGGCATTCAGTGCCGGGGCGTGAGCCCTGGCCGAAGTAGAACGCCAGGTCGCTGCGACCTTGCAGCAGATCGTCGGCTTCCTGTTCGCTGCACAGGTCCAGATGGATCGAGGGATGGCGCAGACGCCAGCCTTTCAAGCGTGGCACTAGCCAGCGCGCGCCGAAGGTCGGAGGCGTCGAGACGCGCAGGACTTCGGTTTCACCGCCGTAGGAGCGCAGGTAGTGGGTCGACATCTCGACCTGCGTGAGGATTTTTCGTACCTCCACCAGGTACAAATCACCGGCCGGGGTCATTTGCAGGCGACGGCGTACCCGGCGGAACAACAGGTGCTGCAGCAATTCTTCGAGTTGCGCGACCTGTTTGCTGACAGCGCTCTGGGTCAGGTTCAGCTCTTCAGCCGCCCGGGTGAAGCTCAAATGCCGGGTCACGGCCTCAAAACACTGCAGCGCGGTGATCGACGGCAAGTAGCGTTTATTCAGCATGGGTTGTCCTTTTTCTTGTTTCTTTCTTACCAGCAATTCGCAGCATGAATAAACGGAATGATATCTCTCTTAAAGGTCGTTTGTTGGGTAACGTCGGGAGCGCTAAAACTACAGGCCTCACCAGCCGAATCAATCCGGCTGCACGTTTTCTGTTTTTTGCTTGAGGAGTGACCCATGGTTGCCGCATTGCTTGATCGTCTTGGTGTGAACCCGGCCCTGTACCAGAACGGCAAAGTGCCGGTGCATTCGCCGATCGATGGCAGCCAGATCGCCGCCGTGAACTGGGAAGGCGCCGCTGAAGTCGAGCAGCACATCAGTCGTGCAGATCATGCGTTCGAATTGTGGCGCAAGGTCCCGGCCCCGCGCCGTGGCGAACTGGTCCGCCAACTGGGCGACATCCTGCGTGAATACAAGGCCGATCTCGGCGAGCTCGTGTCCTGGGAAGCCGGCAAGATCACTCAGGAAGGTCTGGGTGAAGTTCAGGAAATGATCGACATCTGCGATTTCGCCGTCGGCCTGTCCCGGCAGCTGTACGGTTTGACCATCGCATCCGAGCGTCCTGGCCACCACATGCGCGAAACCTGGCACCCGCTGGGCGTCGTCGGCGTGATCAGTGCGTTCAACTTCCCGGTGGCGGTCTGGGCCTGGAACACCGCGCTGGCGCTGGTCTGCGGCAACCCGGTGATCTGGAAACCATCGGAGAAAACTCCGCTGACCGCCTTGGCGTGCCAAGCGCTGTTCGATCGCGTACTGAAGAACTTCAGCGACGCGCCGCCGCACCTGAGCCAGGTCATCATTGGCGGTCGCGATGCTGGCGAAGCCCTGGTCGATGACCCGCGTGTCGCGCTGATCAGCGCCACCGGCAGCACCCGCATGGGCCGCGAAGTGGCACCGAAAATCGCCGCACGTTTCGCTCGCAGCATTCTGGAGCTGGGTGGCAACAACGCAATGATCCTGGGCCCAAGCGCCGACCTGGACATGGCCGTACGAGCCATCCTGTTCAGCGCCGTCGGCACTGCCGGTCAGCGTTGCACCACGTTGCGTCGCCTGATTGCCCATGAATCGGTGAAAGAAGAAATCGTCACCCGCCTGAAAGCCGCTTACTCCAAAGTGCGTATCGGCAATCCACTGGAAGGCAATCTGATTGGTCCGCTGATCGACAAACACAGCTTCGAAAACATGCAGGATGCGCTTGAGCAGGCCTTGAGCGAAGGCGGCCGGGTGTTCGGTGGCAAGCGCCAACTGGAAGACAAATTCCCTAACGCTTATTACGTCTCGCCGGCCATCGTTGAAATGCCGGAGCAGAGCGATGTGGTTTGCCACGAAACCTTCGCGCCGATTCTGTACGTGGTGGGTTACAAGGAATTCGACGAAGCGCTGCGCCTGAACAACGCCGTGCCACAAGGCCTGTCGTCGTGCATCTTCACCACTGACGTACGTGAAGCCGAGCAGTTCATGTCGGCGGTGGGCAGCGACTGCGGCATCGCCAACGTCAACATCGGCCCGAGCGGCGCGGAAATCGGCGGGGCGTTTGGCGGCGAGAAAGAAACGGGTGGCGGTCGTGAGTCCGGTTCCGATGCATGGCGCGGCTACATGCGCCGTCAGACCAACACCGTGAACTATTCGCTGGAATTGCCGTTGGCTCAGGGCATTACCTTCGACTGATACCTCAAGTCGAGCAGTGATCCCCTGTAGGAGTGAGCCTGCTCGCGATAGCGATTTAACATTCAACATCTATGTTGACTGATAGACCTCAATCGCGAGCAGGCTCACTCCTACATTTTGAACTGTGTGTTGGTTAGGTTTCTGTTGGAGTCTGGCAATGCCGTTACGCGAAGAGTGTCTGTGGGAAAAACTGACGCCGCAAAGGCCTGACAACGCGGCGCTCAAGGGTGAGGTAACGGTGGATGTCTGCGTTATCGGCGCCGGTTTCACCGGTCTGTCGGCGGCGGTGCATCTGCTGGAAAAAGGCAAAAGCGTCTGTGTACTGGAGGCCCATCGCGCCGGTCATGGCGGATCGGGGCGCAACGTCGGGCTGGTCAATGCCGGGATGTGGATTCCGCCGGACGAGATCGAAGCCGGTTTCGGCGAGGCGGTTGGCAGTCAGCTTAATCGCATGCTTGGAGCGGCACCGTCCCTGGTGTTCAGCCTTGTGGATAAGTACAACATCGATTGCCAGCTTCGCCGTGAAGGCACGCTGCACATGGCACACAACGCCCGTGGCGAAGCGGACTTGCGCAGTCGTGAAGAACAATGGAAACGTCGCGGCGCGCCGGTGGAACTGTTGACCGGTAAAGCCTGTGAACAAGCAACAGGCACCAAAAAGATTGCCGCTGCGCTGCTTGATCGACGTGCCGGCACGATCAACCCAATGGCTTACACGACGGGGCTGGCCAAAGCGGCCATCGGTCTCGGCGGTCAGTTGTTCGACCATTCCCCGGTGACCCGACTCGAACGTCAGGGCCAGCGCTGGTCGGTACAAACCGCTCAGGGTTCGGTGCTTGCCGAGCAAGTCGTGATTGCCTCTAACGCCTACACCGAAGGTGACTGGACGGAATTGCGGCGCAACTTCTTCCCCGGTTATTACTATCAGGTGGCCTCGGTCCCGCTGACCGAAGAGGCCGCGCAACAAATTCTCCCGGGTGGCCAGGGTTCCTGGGACACCCGTCAGGTCCTCAGCAGTGTTCGTCGGGATAAGGACGGCCGTCTGCTGCTCGGCAGTCTCGGTAATGGCAATCAGAAACCGACCTGGTTTCTCAAGGCTTGGGCCGACCGGGTTCAGCAGCACTATTTTCCTTATCTCAAACCGGTGGAATGGGAATGCACCTGGACCGGTTGCATCGCCTTTACCCCCGATCATTTGATGCGTTTATTCGAGCCAGCGCCCGGTTTAGTGGCAGTCACCGGTTACAACGGCCGGGGCGTCACTACTGGCACTGTCGTCGGCAAAGCCTTTGCCGATTATCTGTGTAACGGAAATCCTCAAGCGCTGCCGATTCCCTTTGCGCCTATGCAGCCATTGGCGGGTGTGGGATTGCGCAGCTGTCTGTACGAGGCCGGATTCTCGCTGTATCACGCAGGCCAGTGCCTGCGGATCGTTATTTGATTGTTGAAATTTGTTGCTGGAAGCGGCGCTTTTTCGCGCAGCGACTAGCCTGTAAAAGGTGCGGGTTGTAGCAGTTCCGCACCAGCAGTGTGCACTTCGGTGACGCACGTTGTTACAGGCTGGTTGCACGTCGTTTGGCGCCGCGGTTGCAATGATGGCGCATGCGGGTTGCGCCTTTAAAAATAAATGGTTTCACCTCCCGCGGTTTAGACGGTTGCACGCCCAATGAAAATGGGATCGAAACAGTCGAAATAACAATAAAGCAGCGACTTTTTTCAGAATAAAAAACCGATGGCACGGCCCTTGCTCTGAGCATTCAGGAAGTCGCAGTGCCAACTAAAAAAAAACCTTGGAGCACCACCTCATGTCCCAGACGTTTTACAAAAAAGGCTTTTTGGCCCTCGCAGTGGCAACTGCGTTGGGTGTTTCTGCGTTTGCACAGGCTGATGTGAAAATCGGTGTGGCGGGACCGATGACAGGCGCCAACGCGGCATTTGGCGAGCAGTACATGAAGGGTGCACAGGCTGCGGCCGATGCGGTCAACGCAGCGGGCGGCGTAAACGGGGAAAAAATCGTACTGGTCAAAGGCGATGACGCCTGCGAACCGAAACAGGCTGTGACGGTCGCCAAGGACCTGACCAACCAGAAAGTCGCTGGCGTAGTCGGTCACTTCTGCTCCTCCTCGACGATCCCGGCTTCGGAGATCTACGACGAAGCGGGCATCATCGCGATCACTCCAGGCTCCACCAACCCACAGGTTACCGAACGCGGCCTGGCTGCCATGTTCCGTATGTGCGGTCGTGACGACCAGCAAGGCATTGTGGCCGGCGACTACATCGTCGACGTGCTCAAAGGCAAGAAAGTCGTGGTCCTCCACGACAAAGACACCTACGGCCAAGGTCTGGCAGATGCCACCAAGGCACAACTGGTCAAGCGCGGCGTAACGCCGGTGCTGTACGAAGGCCTGACCCGCGGCGAGAAAGACTTCAGCGCCGTGGTGACCAAGATCCGTGCGGCCGGTGCCGACGTGGTCTACTTCGGCGGCTTGCACCCGGAAGCCGGTCCACTGGTTCGCCAACTGCGTGAACAAGGCCTCAAAGACGTCAAGTTCATGTCCGATGACGGCATCGTGACCGACGAACTGGTGACCACCGCCGGTGGCCCGCAGAACGTTGACGGCGTGTACATGACCTTCGGCGCCGACCCGCGCCTGCTGCCAGACAGCAAGACGGTAGTGGACGAGTTCCGCAAAAAAGGCACCGAGCCTGAAGGCTACACCCTGTACGCCTACGCTTCGGTCCAGACCCTCGCAGCTGCTTTCAATGGCGCCAAGTCCAACAAGGGCGACGACGCTGCCAAATGGCTGAAAGCCAACAAGGTCCAAACCGTGATGGGCGAGAAGACCTGGGACGCCAAGGGCGACCTGAAAGTCTCCGACTACGTGGTTTACCAGTGGGACAAGGACGGCAAATACCACCAACTGGAAAAACAGAAGTGATATGACCTGCTGATTGCCCGGCACCTTGTGCGCCGGGCAATCAATCAACATGTCCGTGCAGTACCTGTCTTTTCTCGTAGAGCTGCACACAACCGTGTTGCGCCGGTGGCTGAACCCCGGTCCGTCGTACACGGCTTCTGTGCAGTCTCTCAAATGCGTGAGATTGCGTTATGGATGGTATTTTCCTGCAGCAACTGGTCAACGGCCTGACCCTCGGGTCGGTCTATGGCCTGATCGCCATCGGCTACACAATGGTCTATGGCATCATCGGCATGATCAACTTCGCCCACGGCGAGGTTTACATGATTTCCGCTTACCTCGCGGCGATCAGTCTGGCTCTGCTGGCTTACTTCGGTATTGAATCCTTCCCTCTGCTGATGCTCGGCACACTGGTCTTCACCATCATCGTCACGGCGGTGTATGGCTGGGTCATCGAGCGTGTCGCCTACAAACCGTTGCGCAACTCCACACGACTGGCACCGCTGATCAGCGCCATCGGTATTTCGCTGATCCTGCAAAACTATGCACAGATCGCCCAAGGCGCCCGTCAACAAGGCGTACCCACACTGCTGACCGGTGCATGGCGAGTTGAAGTCGGGAGCGGCTTCGTTCAGCTCACCTACACCAAGATATTCATTCTGATCGCCGCATTTGTCGGGATGGGCCTGCTGACCTACGTCATCAAGTACACCAAGCTCGGCCGCATGTGCCGCGCCACCCAACAAGACCGCAAGATGGCTTCGATCCTGGGGATCAACACCGACCGCGTAATTTCCTATGTGTTCATCATCGGTGCAGCGATGGCGGCCCTGGCCGGCGTGCTGATCACCATGAACTACGGCACGTTCGACTTCTACGCAGGCTTCGTCATCGGGATCAAAGCGTTCACCGCCGCGGTACTCGGCGGGATCGGTTCGCTGCCTGGCGCCATGCTCGGCGGGATTATTCTGGGGATCTCCGAATCACTGTTCTCAGGTCTGGTGAACTCGGACTACAAAGACGTTTTCAGCTTCTCGCTGCTCGTTCTTGTTCTGGTCTTTCGGCCTCAAGGCCTGCTCGGCCGTCCTCTTGTGTCGAAGGTGTAAGCGATGTCTTCAACCACTAAAAAAACCATTGATCTCAAAAGAAGCCTGGTTGACGCGATTCTTGCCGGCCTGGTGGCCCTGATTGTGTTCGGCCCGATTGTCGGCGTGGTTCTCGACGGCTACGGCTTCAACCTGGAAACGACCCGGGTAGCGTGGATTGTCGCCATTGTCATGGCCGGCCGCTTTGCCTTGAGCCTGTTCCTGCAAACCCCCAAGGGCCTGAAAATTCTTGAAGGCTTTGAAAGCACCGGCTCCGGCGTTCATGTACTGCCGCCGGACTATAAAAGCCGGTTGCGCTGGATCATTCCGGTGTTGATTGTCGTTGCCGTGGTGTTCCCGTTTTTCTCCAACTCCTACTTGCTGGGCGTGGTCATCCTCGGACTGATCTACGTACTGCTGGGCCTGGGGCTGAACATCGTGGTCGGTCTGGCCGGTCTGCTCGACCTGGGTTATGTGGCGTTCTACGCCATCGGCGCCTACGGGCTGGCGCTCGGTTACCAATACCTCGGTCTGGGCTTCTGGACGGTGCTGCCGCTGGCGGCGATCACCGCCGGCCTGGCCGGTTGCATCCTCGGTTTCCCGGTGCTGCGCCTGCACGGTGACTACCTGGCGATCGTGACCCTGGGCTTCGGTGAAATCATCCGGTTGATCCTCAATAACTGGTTGTCCCTGACTGGCGGCCCGAATGGCATGGCCGCTCCGTTGCCAACCTTCTTCGGCATCGAGTTTGGCAAGCGGGCAAAAGAGGGCGGGGTGCCGTTCCATGAGTTCTTTGGCATCGCCTACAACCCGGACGTGAAGTACTACTTCATCTACACGGTGTTGTTCCTGGTGGTATTGGCCGTATTGCACATCAAGCACCGCTTGACCCGCATGCCGGTCGGTCGCGCCTGGGAAGCCTTGCGTGAAGACGAAATCGCTTGCCGTTCCATGGGGCTGAACCACGTACTGGTCAAACTCTCGGCGTTTACCATCGGTGCATCGACGGCCGGTCTGGCCGGCGTGTTCTTCGCCACCTACCAGGGCTTCGTCAACCCGACCTCGTTCACCTTCTTCGAATCGGCCTTGATCCTCGCCATCGTGGTGCTCGGCGGCATGGGTTCGACCATCGGCGTGGTGATTGCGGCTTTCGTGCTGACCGTCGCCCCGGAACTGCTGCGGGGCTTCGCGGAATATCGCGTGCTGCTGTTCGGTATCCTGATGGTGTTGATGATGATCTGGCGACCGCGCGGCCTGATTCGGATCAGCCGTACCGGTGTGACCCCGCGTAAAGGAGTAGCGCCATGAGCGAAGTCGTACTCTCGGTCGAGAAGCTGATGATGCACTTCGGCGGCATCAAGGCGTTGAACGATGTCAGCCTGAAGGTCAAACGCAACTCGATCTTCGCCCTGATCGGCCCCAATGGCGCCGGCAAGACCACCGTGTTCAACTGCCTGACCGGGTTCTACAAGGCCTCGGGCGGCAAGATTGAACTCAACGTGCGTGGCGAGCGCACCGATGTCATCAAAATGCTGGGCGAACCGTTCAAGGCGACAGATTTTGTATCGCCAAAAAACTTCATCAGCCGGCTCCATTACAAGATGTTCGGCGGCACTCACCTGGTGAACCGTGCCGGCCTGGCGCGGACGTTCCAGAACATTCGCCTGTT
Organism: Pseudomonas sp. BT76 TE3572; assembly: GCF_050435365.1. Classification (NCBI taxonomy): domain Bacteria; kingdom Pseudomonadati; phylum Pseudomonadota; class Gammaproteobacteria; order Pseudomonadales; family Pseudomonadaceae; genus Pseudomonas; species Pseudomonas sp. BT76 TE3572. The sequence goes on along the minus strand of NZ_JBNDKE010000001.1, from coordinate 3,854,051 downwards.
CAAGGAGATGTCGGTGCTGGAAAACCTGCTGGTGGCCCAACACATGTGGGTCAACCGCAGCATGCTGGCCGGGATCCTCAACACCAAGGGTTATCGCAAAGCCGAAAGCGATGCACTGGACCATGCGTTCTACTGGTTGGAAGTGGTGGACCTGGTGGACTGCGCCAACCGTCTGGCCGGTGAACTGTCCTACGGCCAGCAACGTCGTCTGGAAATTGCCCGGGCCATGTGCACCCGGCCGCAAATCATCTGCCTCGACGAACCGGCCGCCGGCCTCAACCCTCAGGAAACCGAAGCGCTGAGCGCGATGATCCGGCTGCTGCGCGACGAGCACGATCTGACCGTGGTGCTGATCGAACACGACATGGGCATGGTAATGAGCATTTCCGACCACATCGTGGTGCTGGACCACGGCATCGTCATCGCCGAGGGCGGCCCCGAGGCCATCCGACACGATCCGAAAGTGATTGCGGCCTACCTGGGCGCCGATGAAGAGGAAGTGGTGCTATGAGCAAACCCATCCTCGAACTGAAGGATCTGGATGTGTTCTACGGGCCGATCCAGGCCCTGAAGAAAGTCTCGCTGCACATCAATGAAGGTGAAACGGTCAGCCTGATCGGCTCCAACGGCGCCGGTAAATCGACCCTGCTGATGTCGATTTTCGGTCAGCCGCGAGCGGCGGACGGGGAGATCATCTATCAGGGTGTGGATATCACTCACAAGTCATCCCACTACATCGCGTCCAACGGCATCGCTCAATCGCCGGAAGGACGGCGGGTGTTCCCTGACATGACCGTCGAGGAAAACCTGCTGATGGGTACCATCCCTATCGGTGACAAGTACGCCAAGGAAGACATGCAACGCATGTTCGAGTTGTTCCCGCGACTCGAAGAGCGGCGAACCCAGCGGGCGATGACCATGTCCGGCGGCGAGCAGCAAATGCTCGCCATCGCGCGTGCGCTGATGAGCCGGCCGAAACTGCTGTTGCTGGACGAGCCGAGCCTGGGGCTGGCGCCGATTGTGGTGAAACAGATCTTCGCGACGCTGCGGGAACTGGCCAAAACCGGCATGACGATCTTCCTGGTGGAGCAGAACGCCAACCACGCCCTCAAACTGTCGGACCGGGCGTACGTGATGGTCAACGGCGAGATCCGCATCACAGGCACTGGCAAGGAACTGCTGGTTAACGAGGAAGTGCGTAACGCTTATCTCGGCGGCCACTAAACGGCTGGGTGGATAAAAAACGCCCTGACGAATCAACGTCAGGGCGTTTTTTTATGCCGGTCCTAAAGCTTTTTTGAAATTGTGGAAAACAATATTCACAAGCTCTCAAAGCGCGACATAAAGCCGCTGCAAATAGTTGTTTTGTCACGGTTTTGACTTGTCCCCGTTTGCTGTGGAGCTGGCTGTGAATAACGTGGGAGTAGCTGGCTGAAAGCCTTTGAAACCGTGGCTTGCAGAGTTGTGGTTGTTTTTTGATCAGGCGTTTTTGCGGGACCGCGAGCGAGCTTTGTCAACCTTTTTGTTGGTGACGAAAACGGACCGAAATGAAGTGGGGCTGCCTGTGGATAAGTCTGTGGTTAAACTCTGGAAAGACTCGGCTGAAGGCCGTAGTTACTGGCTTGGCGCCATCGTCGGTATGACCGGCCAATCGTGCAAAATGCCATGGGCTACACAGCCGGCGTTCCAGGGTCAAGCAAAAAAATTTCCAATTTGCCCGCAAAGCCTTGTGCACAGCGGCTTACAGCTTTTCCACTTGCCCCCGGAAACTGTGGACCGGCCTGTGGATAAGGTGCGCGCACATGGCTGCAAGCCACGGCAGGTAAGGCGTGGCATCGTTTGATCGTTTTTTGTACAGCTCGTGCGGTAGTTGCCGCTGTGGGCAAGGCCGGGCATGCTGGCTGCTGATTTTCTATTCCAGTGGCTGCCGATCAGCCGAAGCAAGGAGAACACGATGTCCAACACCCTGTTTATTACCGGCGCGACCTCCGGTTTTGGCGAAGCCTGCGCCCGTCGTTTTGCCGAAGCCGGCTGGAAACTGGTGCTGACCGGCCGTCGTGAAGAGCGTCTCAATGCGCTGTGCGCCGAGTTGTCGAAGCAGACCGAGGTCCATGGCCTGGTGCTCGACGTGCGTGATCGCAAGGCCATGGAGGAGGCGATTGCCAACCTGCCGCCGTCCTTCGCCAAACTGCGCGGGCTGATCAACAACGCCGGGCTGGCCCTGGGTGTTGACCCGGCGCCCAAGTGCGACCTCGACGATTGGGACACGATGGTCGACACCAACATCAAAGGCCTGATGTACAGCACTCGTCTGCTGTTGCCCCGCCTGATCGCTCACGGTCGCGGCGCGGGCATCGTCAACCTCGGCTCCATCGCCGGCAACTACCCGTACCCGGGCAGCCATGTGTATGGCGCGAGCAAAGCGTTCGTCAAACAGTTCTCCCTGAACCTGCGTTGCGACCTGCAAGGTACAGGTGTGCGGGTCAGCAATATCGAGCCGGGCCTGTGCGAAAGCGAGTTCTCACTGGTGCGTTTCGCCGGTGACCAGGAGCGTTACAACGCGACTTACGCCGGTGCCGAGCCGATCCAGCCGCAAGACATCGCCGACACCATTTTCTGGGTGCTCAATGCCCCGGCGCACATCAACATCAACAGCCTGGAGCTGATGCCGGTGAGCCAGACGTGGAGCGGGTTTGCGATTGAGCGTAATGCCAAGGTTTAAGACCGCGTAACGGCCATCGCGGGCAAGCCACGCTCCCACAGGATTTGTGTTGAATCGCCATTTCGCGAACGACAAAAAACCTGTGGGAGCGTGGCTTGCCCGCGATAGCTATCTTTCAGTCAGCGAAGATATTCGATCAGTCCGCGATAGCAGGTCGCCAAGTGATAAGGCGTGGTCGACGGCATGTCCCGGCGTGTCACATCACCGTTTTCATCACGACACTCATACCAGCCACCCGCATGCAGAAAGCGCTGCTGCAACGCCTGCAACTGGTGCAGCACTGCAGGCTCGCTGTCTGGTCGCAAGGTCAGGGCACGCAGGTATTCAGCCTGAGCCCAGATTCGCTGCGTAGCGTCCCGAGGTGAGCCGTTCGGCTGCAGGTCGAGCATGGCCCGCACGGCGCCGGTCTGTTGATCGATACCCAGTTGCTCGGTGAACGCAAAGGCGCGTTCCAGAGAGGTGTGGAGTGTCGAACCGCGCAGCAGCGAAGACGATTCCAGCAGGAAATACCACTCGAACTGATGCCCAGGTTCAAACCAGTTATCCACAGCACCCAGCGGTTTTTCCATCAACACACCGTGTTGCGGGTCGATAAAACGCTTCTGCATGGCTGTGCATAACTCGACGAGCGCGTCTTGCACGGCGACGTCTTTGCGCACCGATAGCGTGGCGAGGAAGGCTTCGGCCAAGTGCATCAGGGGATTTTGCAGCGGCCCGGACTCGAGCGAGGACCAGTCACGGTCGAGGCTGGCTTCGTACAGGCCGTCGCCCGTGGCAAAGCGCTGCGCGACCACTTCCAGTACGGCGTTGAGCACCGATTCCACCAGCGGTTCGCGGACCTTGTCCCAGTAATGGGCGCAGGCGAACAGGATGAAGGCGTGGGTGTAGAGGTCTTTACGCTGATCCAGCGGCGCGCCCTGCGGGTCGACGCTGTAGAACCAGCCGCCATGCTCGGCATCGTGGAAATGCTGCTGCAGGGAACGGAACAGCGCTGCGGCGCGCTCTTCGGCGGCCGGTACCTGGCCGATCAGGCTGGAAAACAGGTAAAGCTGCCGTGCGCAGGCCATGGCCCGGTAGCGTTGGGGCGGCAGCGGTTGGTGCTCGGCGTCCAGCGCCTCATAGGGCAACGCCATGTCGGCATTCCAGCCGGGGCCTTGCCAGAGCGGCACGATCACGTCCTGGAAGTGCTGTTGCACTGAGGCAAACAGAGCGGTCAATTCAGGCTGGGAGGCGGAGCGGGAAACAGGCGGCATTGGCTGGCGTCGTCACGGCAGGGTTGATTGCGCGACATGTTAGCAGAGAGCGCGCGTCGATCGTTCCCACGCTCTGCGTGGGAACGATCTTTGGGCGTTTAGCCTGCCAGCAACCACACGCCAGTCGCCGCCGACGCTGCACCCGCCAGTCGAACCAGCGGCGCCGCCGCTTGCGGCAACAACCGCACGGCTGCATAACCCAAGCCATGCAATGCAGCCGTCGCGGCTACAAAACCCGCCGCATACGCCCAAGGGCTCGACATCTGCGGCAACTCCAGTCCGTGCGCCACCCCGTGGAACAACGCAAACAACGCGGTTGCCGCAACGGCGAGGCTCAACGGCGGACGCACAGCCAACGCCACAGCCAGACCCAGCGCCAGTACCGACGCCGCAATCCCGCTCTCCAGCGCCGGCAGGTTCAGCCCTTCAAACCCCAGCAACCCGCCGATCAGCATGATGCCGACGAATGTGCACGGCAGCGCCCAGCGTGCAGCGCCTTTCTGTTGTGCCGCCCACAATCCGACCGCCACCATCGCCAACAAGTGATCGAGGCCACCGACCGGGTGGCTGATGCCGGCGATCAAACCGTTGTCGCCATGCCCCGGGTGGGCGAAGGCGATGGCCGGGGTCAGCAGCAGGGCCATGGCGCCCAGAATGCGTTTTAGTGTCATGGATAAGCTTCCTTGTTGATAAAAGTTGATCGTGTTCACGCCGCAGTCAGCAGGCCCTGGCGTTCGATGAAGGCGATGATTTCTTCCAGGCCGAGACCGGTTTTCTGGTTGCTGAAAACGAACGGCTTGCCGTTGCGCATGCGCTTGGTGTCGCTGTCCATCAGTTCCAGCGACGCACCCACCAATGGCGCGAGGTCGATTTTGTTGATCACCAGCAAGTCGGATTTGCAGATCCCCGGCCCACCCTTGCGCGGCAGCTTGTCGCCGGCCGAGACGTCGATCACGTAAATGGTCAGGTCGGACAACTCTGGGCTGAAGGTGGCGGACAGGTTGTCACCACCGGATTCCACAAGGATCAGGTCCAGCCCTGGAAAGCGGCGGTTCAGTTGGTCCACGGCTTCGAGGTTGATCGAGGCGTCTTCGCGGATCGCCGTGTGCGGGCAGCCGCCGGTTTCCACGCCGATGATCCGCTCCGGCGCCAATGCTTCGTTGCGCACCAGAAAGTCGGCGTCTTCACGGGTGTAGATATCGTTGGTGACCACTGCCAGGTTGTAGCGGTCGCGCAAGGCCAGGCACAGGGCCAAAGTCAGAGCGGTTTTGCCGGAACCGACCGGACCGCCGATGCCGACGCGCAGAGGTTGTGTGTTCATGTGCTTCTCCAAAATAACAGGCCCAAAATAAAGGCCCTAGGAACGGAACAGACGGCTGTACTGGCGCTCATGGGCCATGCACGCCAGGGACAGGCCGAAAGCAGCGCTGCCATAGTGTTCGGGGGTGATTCGGGTGGCGCTCTGTTGAGCCTCTTGCAGCAGCGGCAGCAGTTCGCTGGTCAGGCGTTGCGCGGCTTGCTGGCCCAGTGGCAGGGTTTTCATCAGCACCGCCAATTGGTTTTCCAGCCAACTCCAGAGCCACGCCGCCAGTGCGTCCTGCGGGCTGATATTCCAGGCGCGAGCGGCCAGTGCCCAGCCGAGGGCCAGGTGCGGCTCGGGACGTTGCTCAAGAAAGGCGCGGGCCGGAGCATCAAGCTCCGGCAAACCGTTGAGCAGTTGCTGCAACGAATAACCCATCTGCCGACTTTCCTGATGCAGCTCGCGGGTTTCCCGGCTGGCGCGATGTTCTTCGCAGCGTTGCAGCAACTCACCCCAGTTTTCATCAGAGGCGGCCACGCAATGGGCGAGCAGCAACGGCGCTTCGAAACGCGCCAGGTTCAGCAGCAACTGATCACTGATCCAGCGCCGGGCGCTATTGGAGTCGTTGACGCGGCCGTTATCCACAGCCATTTCCAGACCCTGGGAATAGCTGTAACCGCCAATCGGCAACTGCGGACTGGCCAGGCGCAACAGCGCCCAGGCTGGGTTCATAGCCGCACGCCGAATTGGTGCAGTTTCGGCGGGTAGTTGAAGTCTTCGTCGCCGTGGCGCGAATGGTGATGGCCGCCACCGTAGGCGCCGTGTTCCGGCTGGAACGGCGCTTCGATGTTTTCGACCTTGGCATCAAGCTGTTCGAGCATGGCCTTGAGTACGTAGTCGTCGAGCAGGCGCAACCAGCCATCACCGACTTGCAGGGCAACGTGGCGGTTGCCGAGGTGATAGGCCGCGCGAGTCAGTTCGAAAGCATTGGCGCAGGTGACGTGCAGCAGTTGTTCGGCCCGGGCGCAGACGCGGACGATGCGTCCGTCTTCGGCTTGCAGGCACTCGCCGTCGTACAGCGGTGGCTGACCGCGCTCCAAAAACAACCCGACGTCTTCACCCTCGGCACTGAAACAGCGCAAACGGCTTTTGCTCCGGGCTTCGAAGGTCAGGTGCAACTCGGCGGCCCAGACGGGTTGAGGGTCGATTCTGCGATGAATCACCAGCATCGGAAGGCTTCCAGCAATGGACAATGCTTAGGCTAGAGCAAGGGGCTTGCCAATCGAGCTAAGAGTAGGAAATGCCTGTCGGAACTCAGCAAGTGCTTCAGGACGTTGCAGAATTCTGAGCTGGAATGGTGCGAGGATTTTTCAGCGGCACCAAATTGATGCTTGGAGGGATTTTTGTGGGAGCGGGCTTGCTCCCACATGGGTTATTCGGTGCTGCCCAAGCCTTGCCAATGCTTGAGGCCGATAAAGATGAATCGCAGTTGCTGAGTGATTTTCGCTTGCGGCGTCAGATGCTCGGGCAGCGCCTGCGCCGGCGGATCAATGATGTCCGGCAAGGTCGCGAATACGCTTTTAACAATCAGGTCAGCCATGACGCTCAGGCCGGCGATATCCAGGTGTTGCAGTTTCGGCATCAAGGACAAGTCGGCCGCCAGGTCCGAACTGATGTCTTCGCGCAAACGGCCAATGGCCTGGCGCACGGGCAGCGAGCCGCCGTACTGCTCGCGGGCCAGAAACAGGAACTGCGAGCGATTGGCCGTGACCACGTCGAGAAAGATCCGCACCGAGGCGTCAATGATGCCGCCCATGACGAACTCGTTGTGGCGCACCAGGCGAATGGTTTCGCGGAAGGTTTGACCGACTTCACTCACCAGTACCAGGCCCAGTTCATCCATATCGGCGAAATGCCGGTAGAAACCGGTGGGCACGATCCCGGCGGTTCTGGCGACTTCGCGCAGGCTCAGGCTGCCGAATCCTCGGCCGCATTCCATCAAGTGGCGGGCAGCGTCCATCAGGGCGTTGCGGGTCTGTTGTTTCTGTTCGGCGCGGGGCAGCATCGCAAGGGTGTTTTCTGGATAAGACAGCGACGCACTCTAGCAAATCGGCTTTGCCGGCGTCGAATGACTATCGGGGGATCAAGCGGGAAAGTGAGGCATCTATAACGTCAAAAGCCCAATCCGGGGATTGGGCTTTTTTTCAGGGCCGCCATAGGCTTAGCTCAAAGCGCTGTTGCGTTCGATGACACGGTCACCACCACCTTCAGCCAGGGTTTGACCTTGTGGAGTGCGGTCGGAACCATCAGCAGCCAGGGTTTGGCCTTGTGGAGTGCGATCGGAACCATCTGCAGCCAGGGTTTGGCCTTGTGGAGTGCGGTCGGAACCATCAGCAGCCAGGGTTTGGCCTTGTGGAGTGCGGTCGGAACCATCAGCAGCCAGGGTTTGGCCTTGTGGAGTGCGATCGGAACCATCAGCAGCCAGGGTTTGGCCTTGTGGAGTACGGTCCGAGCCATCCTGGGTGATCAAGCCTTTTTCTTTCAGGCGATCATTGCCACCTTCGGCGACGGTTTGGCTGAACTCCGAGTGGGTGGATTTCACTTGCGGTGTGGCCTGGTCAGCCGCTGGCAGGGCAAAAGCCGTGCTGGCCAGCATCGAGAGGGTAAGGCTAAACAGTAATTGGCGTTTCATGATTGGGTGCTCCGTAGGAGGGCGATAAAGTGGGTACGAGGGCAATGCTACTCTCGATAAGTCGATATAAAAGTTCATAAACGCAATGGTAATAATCAACGGAATTGATTGTTCCGTGAAACGGCTCTAAATCGGGCGTTTCCGGCGGACGTTTTTGCGCTGAGATGGGTATTTTCCACTCACTTGCGCCATGCAAAAGTGCGGGGCCGGTAACGCTGGATTGAGGGGCATCCTGTCGCCGGCCGATTATTTGAGCGTTAAGCGATATTTCTGTTAAACCTGCGCGCCATTTCCCAGTCGTAGACTCCATGGCAGGCCGGTTCTGCCCTAACGTTTCAAACGTGCGTCGCAGTCAGGGCGCTCAGTCGTATCAGGAGCCCTGTGCAATGACGCGCACTCGTAAAGTTTTTATCTGGACCCTCGCCAGCCTTGTTGTCCTGCTGGCCGTACTGGTTCTGATCATCGCGTTCTTCGATTGGAACCGGATCAAACCATCGCTTAACGCCAAAGTTTCCGAAGAGCTGCACCGCCCGTTCGCCATCAACGGCAACCTCGCGGTGGTCTGGCAGCGTGAACCTGACGAGGGCGGCTGGCGCGCGTGGGTGCCGTGGCCGCATGTAGTGGCGCAGGACTTGAGCCTGGGCAACCCGGACTGGTCGAAGCAGCCGCAGATGGTCACCCTCAAGCGTGTCGAGTTGCGCCTCTCGCCCTTGGCCTTGCTGGCGCAGCGCGTGGTGATCCCGCGTATCGACCTGACCGAACCGAATGCTGATCTCCAGCGCCTGGCCGATGGTCGCGCTAACTGGACCTTCAAGTTCGACCCCAAAGACCCGAACGCCGAGCCTTCAAGCTGGGTGGTGGACATCGGTGCGATCGGCTTCGACAAAGGCCACGTCACCCTCGACGACCAAAACCTGAAAACTCAGCTCGACTTGATCATCGACCCGCTGGGCAAACCGATTCCGTTCAGTGACATCGTCGGTGACAAAGCGGCGAAAACCGCGTCGCAGAAGGGCGCTGCGCCGCAGGATTACGCATTCGCGCTGAAGGTCAAAGGCCAATACCACGGCCAGAAACTCGCGGGCGAAGGCAAGATCGGCGGCCTGCTGGCGTTGCAGGACGCGGCCAGACCGTTCCCGCTTCAAGCGCAAGTGAAAATCGCCGACACCAGTGTCGAACTGGCCGGCACCCTCACCGATCCACTGAACCTCGGCGCCTTGGACTTGCGCCTGAAACTGGCTGGCACCAGCCTGGGCAATCTCTATCCGCTGACCGGCGTAACCCTGCCGGACACACCGCCGTACGAGACTGACGGGCACCTGATCGCCAAGCTGCATGAAGCAGACGGCGCGGTGTTCCGTTACGAAGAATTCAACGGCAAGATCGGTCAGAGCGACATCCATGGCAGCCTTGCTTATGTCGCCAGTCAGCCGCGCCCGAAGCTGAGCGGCTCATTGCTATCCAATCAACTGCTGTTTGCCGACCTGGCCCCGCTGATCGGTGCTGATTCCAACGCCAAACAAAAGGCCCGTGGCGGCGACAGCAAGCAGCCGGCGGACAAGGTGTTGCCGGTCGAAGAGTTTAAAACCGAGCGCTGGCGCGATATGGACGCTGACGTCGAGTTCACTGGCAAGCGCATCGTCCACAGCGAAAAACTGCCGTTCAACGATCTCTACACCCACCTGATACTCATCGACGGCGTGCTCAGCCTTGAACCCCTGCGCTTCGGCGTGGCCGGCGGCAACCTGGATGCTCAGATTCGCCTCAATGGCCGAACCGAACCGCTGGAAGGCCGGGCCAAACTCACCGCACGCAAGTTCAAACTCAAGCAGTTGTTCCCGACCTTTGAACCGATGAAAACCAGTTTCGGCGAGCTCAATGGCGATGCCGACATCACCGGTCGTGGCAACTCGGTGGCCAAACTGCTGGGCACTGCCAATGGCAATCTGAAGATGCTGATCAATGACGGTGCCATCAGCCGCGAACTCATGGAACTGGCCGGGCTCAACGTTGGCAACTATGTGGTCGGCAAAATCTTTGGTGACAAGGAAGTGAAGATCAACTGCGCTGCCGCCGACTTCGATATCACGACCGGTCTGGCGACCACGCGCCTGTTCGTCTTCGATACCGAAAACGCGATTATCTACATCGATGGCACCGCCAACATGGCGACTGAACAACTGGACCTGACCATCACCCCGGAATCCAAGGGCTGGCGCTTGATATCGCTGCGTTCGCCGTTGTATGTGCGGGGCAAGTTCATCAAGCCTGATGCGGGTGTGAAGGCTGTGCCGCTGATACTGCGTGGGGCGGGGATGGTGGCGCTGGGTGTGATTGCCGCACCGGCGGCGGGGTTGCTGGCGTTGGTGGCGCCGAGCGGTGGCGAACCGAATCAGTGCGCGCCGTTGCTGGAGCAGATGAAGGCCGGCAAGGCGCCAGTCACCGTCAAACCCACCCGGTAACCAGCGATCGTTCCCACGCGGAGTGGGAACGATCAGTCATCTTAAGGCCGCGATCTTGGCAATAACCCTGACAACGCGGCTTCCTCCTGCAACCACGCAAAAAACGCCCGGACCGGCGGATGCCGTTCGCGCCCCGGCACGCATAGTGCGGCGTAACCGGCACCATCGACCTGAACCTCACCCTTGTAGGCCACCAGCAAACCGTTCGCCACGCTCTCGGACACCAGAATATTGCTCGCCAGCACCAGGCCTTGCCCGGCAATCGCCGCTTGCAGGGCGTAATGCTCTTCGTCGTATTCGCGGATCGCTGGCTGCCCCGCAAGCCAGTTCTCGCCGGAGTGTGCGCACCACGCCTCCCAGCCGTGTGCGTACAGTTTGGAGTTGTGCCAGCGCACGCTGATCAGCGTCGGCGCTCGGCTGGCGGCCAGGGCGACTTGCTCGGGCGAGCCGTAGACACCGAAGGATTCGTCGAACAGACACAGGCCATAAAGGTTCGGGTAATCACCGAGGCTGTAGCGCAGCACCAGATCGATGCTGGCGTCCTGATGCAAATCGATGACTTCGCAATGGGTATCGAGCCGCAGGCTGATGTTCGGGTGTCGGCTGTAGAACCGGCCCAGCCGCGGCACCAGCCACAACGCAGCGAAAGCGGCGGTGGTGGAGATCGTCAGGCTCGCGCCGCTGCGTTGTGGGCGCAAGGTATCGACACTTTGCGCCACTTCCAGCAAGGCACCGTGCAAGCTGTGGAACAGCCGTTCACCGCAGTCCGTCAGGCGAACTTGCCGTGGCAACCGCTCGAATAAGGGCACACCGAGCCAGCTCTCCAGCGAACGAATCTGATGGGACACCGCCGTCGGCGTCACCGAGAGTTCTTCGGCGGCTGCCTTGAAGCTCAGCAGGCGCGAGGCGGATTCAAAGGCGCGCAGGGCGGTCAGCGGCAGCGAGGCAAACATTGAAAGCTCCATGGATGAATCCAATTCATCCAGACTGATTTTTGCTCATTTGAAGAGGGGCGGCTGCGCGCTTCAAGCTGCAAGCCACAAGCAGTTTGAGTTTAGTCCTTCAGGAGATTCAGATGAGCACAATTCTTGCCGTACATGCCAGCCCCCGTGGCGACCGTTCTCACTCCCGGCGTTTGGCCGAGGTGTTTCTTTCAGCCTGGCAGGCGGCCAATCCTCAGTCGCACCTGACCCGTCGAGAAGTCGGTCGAGCGTTGATTCCGCCCGTCAATGAGGCTTTTGTGGCCGCCGCGTTTTACCCCGAACCCGATGCGCGGCCGCTGTCGATGCAGGCCGACCTGGCGTTCAGCGATGAACTGGTGGGCGAGTTACTCGGTCACGATTTGCTGGTGATCTCCACGCCGATGCACAACTTCAGCGTGCCCAGCGGCCTCAAGGCCTGGATCGATCAGATTGTGCGACTGGGGCTGACCTTCAATCACACCCTGGACAATGGCGTCGCCCAATACGAGCCGCTGGTGCTGGGCAAGAAGGCGTTGATCGTCACCAGTCGCGGTGGATTCGGTTTCGGGCCCGGTGGAGAACTTGAGGCGATGAACCATGCTGATCCGTTGTTGCGCACGGCATTGGGGTTCATCGGCATCACCGACATCACGGTCGTGGCCGCCGAAGGCGAAGAATCCGAGGCGCGCACCTTCCAGATCTCCGCCGCCGAGGCCGAGCAGCGTTTGCGGGCGCTGGCCAGGGAGTTCTAGATGGCCTGGCTGTTTTTGCTGATCGCCGCCGGCTTCGAAGTCACCTTTGCGATGGGCATGAAGTACGCCGAGGGCTTCACCCGGCTCTGGCCGTCAATGATCACCGTGGTGGCTGCGGTGGGCGGGATCTACTTCCTGACCCTGGCCATGCGCGAGTTGCCGGTGAGCATCGCTTACCCGATCTGGACCGCCATCGGCTCACTGGGCACGGTGTTTCTCGGGTTTGCGCTGCTCGGCGAAAGCCTGACGGCGGTCAAACTGGTGTCGGTCGGATTGATCGTGGCGGGGGTGGTGGGACTGAAGTAGGGCGGGATGTCATAGACTGGTCGTTGAGTTGTCATCTTCGATGCCGATGCTTGGCTGGTGTCTTGCATTCAGCCTTGCGTCACCTCACCGATCACAAGGACGTTCACCCATGTCGCAAGGTTCTGCCACGCGTTATCCGTTGGTGTTGGTCCCGGGAATGCTCGGGTTTATCCGTCTACTGATCTATCCGTATTGGTACGGGATTATCTCGGCGTTGCGCCGGGGTGGGGCTTTGGTGTTTGCGGTGCAGGTCTCGCCGCTCAATTCAAACGAGGTACGTGGCGAGCAGCTGCTGGCGCGGATCGAGGAGATTCTGCGGGAAACCGGGGCCGAGAAGGTCAACCTGATCGGTCATAGCCAGGGCTCGCTCACCGCCCGTTACGCCGCTGCCAAGCGCCCGGATCGGGTGGCGTCGGTGACGTCGGTGGCAGGGCCCAATCACGGTTCGGAGCTGGCGGATTACCTGCATAAACACTATCCGGGAGACAGTGCCAAGGGGCGTTTGCTCAGCGTTTTGCTGCGCTGGATCAGTGCGCTGATGAGCCTGCTGGATACCGGTTATCGCGGACCGAAATTGCCGGTGGATATCCATGCCTCTCATCATTCCCTGACGACTGAAGGCGTGGCGCTGTTCAACCAGCGTTATCCACAGGGCTTGCCTGAAACCTGGGGCGGACATGGGCCGGAAGAGGTCAATGGCGTGCGGTATTACTCCTGGTCCGGGACCTTGCAGCCGGGCAAGACCGATCGCGGGCGAAACCTGTTTGATGGGACCAACCGCAGTTGTCGGTTGTTTTCCAGAACCTTCGTTCGAGAAGTCGGGCATTGCGACGGGATGGTCGGGCGTTACAGCTCGCATCTGGGGACAGTGATCGGCGATGAGTATCCGCTGGATCACTTCGACATCGTCAATCAGTCGTTGGGTTGGGTGGGCAAGGGCGCGGAGCCGATCCGGTTGTTTGTCGAGCATGCTGCCCGATTGAAAGCCGCCGGGGTGTAGCCTCCTGTGGCGAGGGAGCTTGCTCCCGTTGGGCTGCGAAGCGGCCCCGAATTGCGACCGCTTCGCGCTCGATCGGGACGGTGCGGCGTTCCGACAAGCTCCCTCGCCACAAAGGTTTACGCGCGGCCGAGAACCGTGGTCCAGCGCTCCGACAAAATCACCCCACCCAGCGTCAACACCCCGCCGACCAGGTGATACATCGCCAACTGCTCATGCAGCACCACCGCTGCAATCAGCGCAGTAATCAACGGCAGCAGATTGAAAAACAGGGTGGTCCGGCTCGGCCCCAGGCGGATCACGGCCTGCATCCACGCCAATGGCGCAACCATCGAGGCCAGCAGGCAGGCGTAAAGCACCAGCGGAATGTTCTGCAGCGTCGGGCCGATTTTCGGTGACGCGAGGAACATCGGAAACAGCACCACCACCGCCACCCATACCTGCAAGTACAGCAACACCAGCGGCGGCAAACGCAGCTGCCACTTTTTCAGCAGCGTGCTGTAGATCGCGTAGGCCAGGGTGGCGATCAGCATCATCGCGTCACCCAGGTTCACCCCGTGTTCGAGCAGCGCACCCAGGCTGCCGGATGAGACGACCACCAAAACCCCTGCGAGCGACAGCACCGCTCCGACCAGGGCCCCGATGGTCAGGCGCTGACCGAGACTGATGATCGCCATGGCCAGCGACATCAGTGGCATCAGCGACAGGATGATGCCCATGTTGGTGGCCGAGGTCAGGCTCGCGGCGAAGTACGCCAGGCTTTGGTAAACAGCCATGCCGAGCACGCCGAGCACAAAGATCTTGCCCAGGTTCGGGCGGATCGCTGGCCAATGGGCGATCACCGGTTTGAGCATGAAGGGTGTGAACAGCAGTCCGGCAAGCAGCCAGCGGTAAAAGCCGATCTCGGCGGGGAAGATCGCCCCGGCCGACATCTTGGTGATCACGGTGTTGCCGGCCCAAATGAAAATGGCCAGCAGGGGATAAGCGTATTGCATCAGAGAAAACCAGAACGTTAATGAGGGGTGATTATCGCCTGTCTGGATACAGGCCTATACTTCGATCCAGACAACCTGCCCCTGATGACGGACAGCATGAACAGTAAGCACATCGATCTGCTCGACTTCAGCGAACTGCCTGCCCCGGTGTACTTCCGTTATGCCGACTTTGATGCGCATCGATTTGCCTCGGCGCACCGTCATCCATGGGGCACGCTGGAGTATTCGGCCCACGGCGTATTGCACATGGAAATCGGCGGCAGCCGCTTCATGTCACCGCCGCAATATGCGGTGTGGGTGCCGCCGCAGACCGAGCACAGCTTCTACAGCCATCAGCCCATCAACTATCGCGCGGTCTGCCTGGCACCGCCGATGTGCCAGGACCTGCCGCAACAGGCCTGCACCCTGGCCATCAGCGACATCCTCAAAGCGATCCTCAAAGACTTCGCCACCCGTGACGTGAAGATTCCCGAGCACGAAGCCGACAAACGTCTGGCTCAGGTGTTGGTGGATCAGTTGCAACAGGCGCCCGTCCATGAGTGTTATTTGCCCTACGCCAGCAGCCCCGGATTGCTCGGGATACTCGAAGCCTTGCAGGCCGAGCCCGGAGATAACCGGCCCTTAGCGGAATGGGCTGCGCAGATCCATGTCAGCGAACGCACCCTGGCGCGGCGGTTCGTGCATGAGTTGGGCATGAGTTTTGGTGAGTGGCGGCAGCGGTTGCGGTTTCTGGCGGCGATCGAAGCGCTGGACAGCCATCGCAGCATTCAGGAAATCGCCTTCGACATGGGCTACAGCACCGGCTCTGCGTTTATCGCGATGTTTCAACGCCAGGCGCAGTGCACGCCGGAACAGTATCGACGCAGCCACCTTGAGAGCAGGAAGGTGTAACAGGTGTTGTCTACACTCCAGAACGAGGCCGTGCTCGTCGGTGCGGCAACAAGGAGAAAACTCCATGAAGATGTTGCGTGTCCCTTTGTTGATGATCGGTTTGCTGCTCTGCTCCCAAGGCTTCGCCGCCACTGAGCAACAGAACAAGATGACCACCTGCAATGCTGACGCTACCGCGAAAACCCTCAAGGGAGACGAACGCAAAGCTTTCATGAGCAATTGCCTCAAAGCTGCGCCCGCCGCCGATGCCGCCAAACCCCTGACGCCTCAGCAAGAGAAAATGAAAACCTGCAACGCTGATGCCGCCACTAAGGCGCTCAAGGGCGATGCGCGCAAAACCTTCATGAGCGATTGCCTGAAGAAAAAATAATCGAGCGTCTACGGGGCGAAGGCATCTGCTCGCTTCGCCGCCGGAACGCTGGCAGACTGCCAATCCTTTTACGCCGTTCGTTTTGAGGCTGTATGCCAACGTTTTCTCAACGTCACGTCTTGCTAGTCATCAGTTGGGTCATTATTTTCGGCGGATTGTTGCTGGTGATACCGCTGCGGTTACTGCCCAGCCTGCTGGCCGGGCTGCTGGTGTTCGAACTGGTCAACATGCTCACCCCGCAATTGCAGCGGTTGATCGAAGGTCGGCGTGCGCGCTGGCTGGCGGTGGCGTTGTTGGGAACGCTAGTGGTCAGTGTGTTGACGTTGATCTTTGCCGGTGCCTTCAGCTTTCTGCTGCATGAAGCGGAAAACCCCGGCGCTTCTCTCGACAAATTCATGGGGGTGGTTGATCGGGCGCGTGGGCAACTGCCGCCGTTCATCGACGCCTATCTGCCCGCCAGCGCCGCCGAGTTCCGCGTGGCGATTGGCGAGTGGGTGAGCAAGCACCTCAGCGACTTGCAGCTGGTGGGCAAGGACGTGGCGCACATGTTTGTGACGCTGCTGATCGGCATGGTGCTGGGGGCGATCATTGCCTTGCAGCGCGTGCCAGACGTGACCAAGCGCAAGCCCTTGGCCGCCGCGCTGTTCGACCGCTTGCACCTGCTGGTCCAGGCATTTCGCAACATCGTGTTCGCCCAAATCAAGATTTCCCTGCTCAACACCTTCTTCACCGGGATTTTCCTGGCGGTGGTCCTGCCGATGTTCGGGATCAAGCTGCCATTGACCAAAACCCTGATCGTGCTGACGTTCCTGCTCGGCCTGCTGCCGGTGATCGGCAACCTGATGTCGAACACCCTGATCACCATCGTCGGTCTGTCGCTGTCGATCTGGGTGGCTGTGGCGGCGCTGGGTTACCTGATTTTTATCCACAAGCTCGAATACTTTCTCAATGCGCGCATCGTGGGCGGGCAGATCAGTGCCAAGTCGTGGGAGTTGCTGCTGGCGATGCTGGTGTTCGAGGCCGCGTTCGGCCTGCCGGGGGTGGTGGCAGGGCCGATTTATTACGCGTATTTGAAGAGTGAGTTGAAGCAGGTGGGGATGGTCTGATCCGCTGTTGATCTACTGTGGAGAGGGGGCTTGCCCCCTCGCCACAGGGTTTTAGGTCAGTCCATCGTGCCGTAGCGCTTCATCGCTTCAATCGCCAAGCCACTGCCAATGCTGCCGAAGATGTTCCCTTCCACATGCCGCGCATTCGGCAACATTGCCGAGACGCTGTTGCGCAGCGCCGGAATCCCGCTCGAACCACCGGTGAAGAACACCGTATCCACCTGATCGACTCGCACATTGGCGTCGTTCAGCAGCTGGGTCACGCTGTTGCGCACGCGCTCCAGCAAGTTGTCGATGGCCGATTCGAACAGTGCCCGGCTCAACTCCACGCTCAAACCCGGTTCGATGCGGTCCAGCGGCACATGGCGGCTGTCGGCGTGGGTCAGCTGGATCTTGGTTTCTTCCACTTCCATGGCCAGCCAGTGGCCGGCGCGCTGGTCAATCAGCTTGAACAGGCGATCGATACCGCCGGTGTCTTCGATGTCGTAACGCATGCTGCCCAGCGCCAGGGTCGACTTCTGCGAATACACCGAGTTGATGGTGTGCCAGGTCGCCAGGTTCATGTGATGGCTGGTCGGCATGTAAGCACCGCTCTTCATCCGGCTGCCGTAGCCGAACAGCGGCATCAGGCCTTGCAGGCTCAACTGCTTGTCGAAATCGGTCCCGCCGATGTGCACGCCGCCGGTGGCGAGGATGTCGTCGTGACGGTTGTCGTGGGTACGGCGTTCAGGGGACAGGCGCACGAGCGAGAAGTCTGACGTACCCCCGCCGATGTCGACGATCAGTACCAGTTCTTCTTTTTCAATGGTCGACTCATAGTCGAAGGCCGCCGCAATCGGTTCGTACTGGAACGAAACGTCCTTGAAACCGATGGCGCGGGCCACGTCCACCAGGGTGTTTTCGGCTTCCTGGTCGGCCATTTCATCGTCGTCGACGAAGAACACCGGACGACCGAGCACCACTTCATCGAACTCGCGACCGGCGGCGGTTTCGGCGCGCTTCTTCAGCTGGCCGATAAACAGTCCGAGCAGGTCCTTGAACGGCATCGCCGTGCCGAGGACGCTGGTGTCGTGCTTGATCAGCTTGGAACCGAGCAGGCTCTTGAGCGAGCGCATCAGCCGGCCTTCATAGCCTTCCAGGTACTCGTGCAGCGCGAGGCGGCCGTACACCGGGCGGCGTTCTTCCATGTTGAAGAAGACCACCGACGGCAGGGTGATCTTGTCGTCCTCCAGCGCGATCAGCGTTTCCATGCCGGGGCGCAGCCAGCCGACGGTGGAGTTGGACGTGCCGAAGTCGATACCACAGGCACGGGCTGGAGATGCGTTTTTCATGTCTATCAGGTTCCGGTTAAAAAACGGCCGCGCAGTGTATGTCAGTGCGGCGCAGATTCGAAGGCCGACTATCCGCTAAATCACCACGAATAGCGCCTTGATAAGCTGGACCGATGCCCCAAACTTGTCTGCATCGACCCTGGCAGCCATCGGACGGTCGCAAGAACCGTCCTCCGCTGCCGATAAACTTCTGATGCGCGCCCCGGTCACAACCTTGAGATCGGTCAACCTCGCGGCTGCCAATAAGCGCATGCTGCCGGTGGTGGCGCGATTTTGATAACGGATGGTGATCCTTAGATGGACTTCAAAGACTATTACAAGATTCTCGGTGTGGAACCGACCGCGGACGATAAGACGATCAAGGCCGCCTATCGCAAACTTGCGCGCAAGTATCACCCGGACGTCAGCAAGGAAAAGGACGCCGAGTCCAAATTCAAAGACGCCTCGGAGGCCTATGAAGCGCTGAAAAGCGCCGACAAGCGCGCCGAATACGACGACTTGCGCAAATACGGCCAGCACGGCCAACCGTTCCAGGGCCCGCCGGGTTGGCAGGGGCGTGGCGCAGGCGGTTTCGGTGGTGGTCAGGACACAGGCGATTTTTCGGACTTCTTCAGTTCGATTTTCGGTAACCGTGGCCCTGGTTTTGGTGGTGGACAGTCGGGCCGCAGCGCCGGGCGTCGAGGGCAAGACGTGGAAATGGAACTCGGGATTTTTCTGGAAGAAACCCTCTCGAACGAATCGAAGAAGGTCACCTTCCAGGTGCCGCAGTACAACGCTGCCGGCCAGCATGTCAGCAACACCAGCAAAAGCCTGAACGTGAAGATCCCGGCCGGCGTGACCGACGGCGAGCGCATCCGCCTCAAGGGCCAGGGTGCACCGGGCACGGGTGGCGGGCCCAATGGCGACTTGTTCTTGATCATTCGCTTTGCGCCGCACCCCAAGTTCGACGTCGAAGGCGAAAACCTGATCATTACCTTGCCGTTGGCTCCGTGGGAGTTGGCATTAGGCACTGAGGTGGCAGTGCCTACACTGACAGGCAAGATCAACCTCAAGATTCCGGCCGGCAGCCAGAACGGCCAGCGCATGCGCGCCAAGGGCCACGGCTTGATGAACAAGGCCGGTCATCGCGGTTATCTGTTTGTACAACTCAAGGCCGTCATGCCTAAAGCCTCGGATGACGAGGTCAAGGCGTTGTGGCAGGAACTGGCGAAAAAAGCAGCTTTCAACCCCAGAGAAAACTTCTGATCCAAGAGACGGAGTAGCCCATCATGAGCAACCCCCTGATCGTTCAACTGGACCTGGCAGAATTCTGTGAGGCGACCGACCTGTCGGACGTCTACGTGATCGAGATCGTCGAGCACGGCATCCTCGAACCTCAGGGCAAGCAGCCCAAGGATTGGCGTTTTAACGATTATGAGTTGGCGCTGGCCAAACGTGCCGCGAAGCTGCGGCACGATCTGGAGCTGGAATGGGAAGGCGTCGCCCTGGCGCTGGACCTGCTTGAAGAGGTCCAGCAACTGCGGGCCGAGAACCGCATGCTCAAGCAGCGGTTGGCTCGGTTGGTGATCGAGTAGTCGGCCCATGTCCCAAGGCAGTGAGTGAACATCATAACGCCATGATCTGCCGGTAAAACAGCGCGTGGCGAGGGCATAAGCTCAACAGAAAATAATGGTGTTATATATGTATATTCAACCCTTTAATAGTTGATCGATCACTCTATTGGTCGGTCGCCGGTCGAACAAATTTTTAGTCTTTTATTTCCAGGGGTGCCGCCTAAGCTGATAACTTCTATCGTTATCTTTGGTTGTTACATAATGTCTGAATTAAAAGGGTTGGAAGGCGTTAAACAAAAGCCGATTAATCCAGTGCCCCATAAAAGCCCTCACCACGAACGTATTGTCCAGGCACTGCCCCGCGCAATAACAGCAGCACCCATGAGCCGCCTGTTATCACTGGACATCGCAAGTCCAGCGTTCCCCGATTGGTACATAAATGCGTCCAGCCTCGATCGGCAGCGTCTAAAGGCGCTGGTAGATGAGCGCTGGCGGCTGCAGGCGAAGGTGGATGCCCCTCTGAAAGACTTGCAGCAGGACATCCAGGCGTTTGCCAAACCCTTGCTTTCCTTGCTTATCTGGTCAAATTTCAACTCCGATGCCGACGTCAGCGCGTTGAAGGTGAAGCTGTATGTGCCGGACACGATTCTGCGGGTGATCGACGGTGGCGCCAGTTATCTGCGTGAATCCACCCTGCTGGAGGCGGCGTTGCATAACTTCGAAGAACCGGAAACCGCAAATGATTATTTCAGGAGCGGTTCCGGTGTGTATTCGAAGAACTTCAGGGGTGAACTGAAACTTGTAAAAGCAATGACGATCACCAAGATCGCCACCCTGTGTCGGCGGTTAAACCTGGGTGCGCAGTATCAAAGCCATATAAAAAGCATTCTGCTACCGTCCGATCCAAACGCCAGGCAGTTATTGAAAGATAATACGGTGGCCGCGCAGAAAGCTTCCTTTAACCTGGATGCGTTAACGGCTTACTTGAAAAAAGATATCAGCGAGTATGCGTACAGCAAACTTCAACAGGTGCGCGATAACAAAAGCGATATCACCTTTCATGATCAGCCGCTGCACCGGCATCGACTCTCGCTGATGGGTTTCCCGTTGCACGGCATCGTGCTGTTCAGCGCCTTGAGCCAGCCGTCCCGGCTCAAGCCACTGGTCGACGCATTGACCCCTGACGGAGTGAAGTTCTGGAGCGACTGGTCGCAACGCTTGCCAGTGATGCCAGGAGATCATTACGGGAAATTCAAACTGCTGCAGTCGTTTTTCACCAACGGTCCTTCCGGCGTCCATGAGGACATGCTGCGTCGCGAGGATATTTATCAGCAAAGCCGACTGGATGGACCGGTGATTGCCTACGTGCCGGACGATCCGCTGCATCCGTTGAAAGAGTACAACTCACTCGCCGACTTCATGAAAGAACTGCTCAGCCAACTGCGCGAGTCGCAGTATCAGGCGTTCTTCAGTCGCTTCGTGAGGCAAAAGGACAAGGGTAAATTCTTTGCCCGGGTCAACGAACGCCTGTCGCGTGTCGTCTGGCGGCAGCGCGAGCCGTTGGACATGGGCCCCTGGTGGCGGGAAACCGCAGTCGAAAATCCTGCCGCCGAGCCCATCACCAACCTGATTGCCGGAGATCTGTGGCAATGGTTGTATGTCGACAAACGCGATAAAGCCATCGCCGATGCGCGGGTCATTGCAGTGCCGACCGGCGATGAGGACGCTGCGACACGCTGGAAGCGTCTGACCAGCTACCTGGACATCGGCTGGAATCTGTTCAACTTTGTCGGGATGTTGATTCCGGGCGTGGGTGAAGTGCTACTGGGCGTGATGGTGGCGCAGATCGCCGATGAACTGCTGGAAGGCATCGAAGACTGGAGCAAGGGCGATCGGGACGAGGCGGCGTCCCATATTAACGGGGTGCTGATCAATTTTGCCCAGTTGGCGCTGATGGGCGCGGGACACGTACTGCCCAAGGGTGTCATCGCAGTAAAGCCCAGCGCGCTGATCGACAGCCTCAAACCGGTAGAGCTCCCCGGTGGTAAATCCCGCCTGTGGAAGCCCGACGTCGGGCCTTACGAGCACCCGGTGGCGCTGCCGGCCAATGCCGTGCCCAACGACATCGGCTTGTATGAGCACCGCGGCAAGCCGTGGCTGCGGCTGGAGGAAAAGACCTACCAGGTGAGCCAGGACCCGGTGACGGGGCAGCACCGACTGGAGCATCCGCAGCGCCGCACGGCCTACAAACCGCGGGTGGAACACAACGACGCTGGCGCCTGGAAGGTCGAAACCGAACAACCGCTGGAATGGGACGCGAAGCGGTTGATGCGGCGCCTGGGTTACTCGGCGGACGCGTTCAGCGATGCCGAGCTTGCGCAGATCCTGGACATCAGCGGCACACATGAAGGTGTGTTGCGCAAAATGCACGTCGAAAACGAACCTGTGCCTGCGCTGTTGGCCGATACGCTCAGCCGGTTTGACGCCTATAAACAGGCCGAGCGCTTGATCGCTCAGATGAACATCGATGAGCCTGCAACGGTTACCGCCAGCAGAAAGCGTGTGCTGTTCAATGATCGCTATGCCAGCCAGCAAGCGAGCGCAGACCCACAGGTCAATCTGATTAAAAGTCGTTTTTCCGGTATTCCCACCCGTAGGGTCGAAGACCTGTTGGCCGGTGCATCGAGTGCGGAGCGCGAACAAATGGCCAAATGGAATTTTGCGGACACTCGACAAACCAAGCCCATCCCGCTGCGTCTGGCAGAGGCGTTACGTCACGCGCAACGTGAAGTGCGCCTGTCGCGGGCCTATGAGGGGCTTTATCTGGATGCGCTGCTGACCCAGGACACCGAGCGTCTTGCCCTCAACACCCTGGAAGCATTGCCGGGTTGGCCAGGCAACTTGCGAATTGAAGTCCGGGAGGGTTCCTTGCACGGGGAGCTGCGCGCCAGTGTCGGGCCCGAGCAGGCCACCGAGCGCAAGGTTCTGATGCGCAAGGACGATGGGCGCTACGAAACGCGTGATGCTGAAGACAACCATTTGCATGGTGACGATGACCTGTACGCGGCATTGCAGCATGCACTGCCGGATGCCCATCGCAGCGCGTTGGGCCTGCCTCATGTGGGGCAGGGGCCGCAGCTCAAGCTGCTGATCAGGCGGCAAGCCCTGTCACGTACGGCGCTGCGCGAGGTTCTGCAGATGCAGCCGGTCAAGCCCTTCTTCAAGAAGCCGGCGCGTGGGGGCGATGGTCGTTTTGGTTATCCGTTGAGTGGTCGTGGGCAGAGCATGCAAAGGTTACTCGCAGAGCGCCGCGACAGGGTTCGCAGGCTATACCCCTCCTATGGCAACGCAGACATCGAACTTGTGCTGGCGCAGGCGGCGAATGCGCAGGTTCATCCGACGCTCCCGATGACGATTGATAACTATCTGTTCAACCTTGAATTTGAGCTGGAAAGCCTGAAAACCGAGGCACAAGCCTGGGTGGAAACACCCAGTACGCACGTCTTGCCCGATGGCCGTACTGAGGTGGTCAGCCGGCAGGACAAACAGCGAGTGGCGGACTTGCTCCGCCAGTGCTGGCAAAGAGTGGACGTACCGGAAGGGGCTGGGGGGGGCTTGCACTCCGGAGGCTTGCTCAGCCTGGCTGGTCTGCGGATTGGCGAGCTGCCGGTGATTTCCAGGGCGCAGTTTTTTCATGTCCCCTCGCTAGACCTCAGCGCTATGGCGCTTGGGGCGGTGCCGGATGCTTTTCTGGAAGCCTTCCCCAACGTGCGCGAAATAAGCCTGGAGGATAATCGACTGACACGTATACCGACGGAGTTGCGGGAGATGCGCTGGCTAGAGGCACTTGACGCTTCCAGAAACCAGATTGCGTTAACGCCGCAGACCGTTGCGGTTCTCGAAGAATGCCCTGCGTTACAACACCTGTACTTGAGTGATAACCCACTGGGCCGCGCACCTGACTTTCGCCGCATGCCGACCTTGCGGCAAATCGACCTGCGCCGCACCGCACTCACCGAGTGGCCGACAGGGCTGGATACCTTGCCGGATCTTCAACGCGTCGATTTGCGCGATAACCTGATCACCCGGGTCGCAGGCGACATCCTCAACCCTTCTGAAGAGTATGCAGCCGCTGCCGAGCGGGCATTCAAACGCACCTCTCTGGACGGTAATCCGCTCACGCCTTCTGCCCTGGATGACTATGCACAGGCGTGGATGCGCTTTTCACGGCCACCCGAAGGGGTGCATGTGCCTATGGCACCGAATGGGGTTCGCGACCCTCTGGCGAACTCCGATGCGAGGCTTGAGCGCTGGATGCGTGACATTCCGGACAGCGAGCGTGCCATCAGGGAGGACCAATGGCGACTTGTAGACGATGGCCAGCAAACGTCGAGCGAGTTCTTCACGTTGTTGGAAGACCTGAGGGAAACGGCCGAGTACAGAAATGCTTACCCGGATCTACAGGCGCGAGTGTGGAAAATACTGGATGCCGCCACGCACTCCGAGGAACTGCGTACCGACTTGTTCCTTCTGGCAGGCGATGTAGAGACTTGCGCCGATGGGGCCAGTTTGATTTTCAGTCGGTTGGAGGTCAGGAACCTCGCCAACGAAGGCTTGAAGAGCGTCAATGCCGGGCAGGCCAAAGAGGCGCTTTCGACCTTGGCAAAAGGACTGTTCAGACTCGATGAAGTCGAGCGAATCGCGCAGCAGGATATAGACGCTCGCATTCGTGTCATTGCGCAATCAACCGATACCCTCCTGAAGAAAGTTGAACGAGCCTTGCAGGTCGATAGAGTGGAGATCCGGCTTGCCTATCGCATCGGCTTGAAGGACCGGCTGGGCTTGCCGGGGCAACCTGGACAGGCCAGGTTCACCGGGATTGCCAATGTGACGACGCAGATGCTTGAGGCCGCCGAGCAGCGGGTGCTGAGTCTGGACAACTCAGCGCAGGAGCTGTTGGCGACCACTCAGCGTGATTTCTGGAGAGCGTTCCTGAAAGACAAATACTCCGATGAACTGCTGCTGGATCAAGGTCCACTGTGGGTGCGTCAGCAAGCGTTGGATGACGTACAACAAGGCATGACGAGTCAGGAGTACAAGCTCAAAAGCGACGAACTCAAGAGCGAGTTCAACGCGATGGAGCAAGCATTCATTGAGCGCAAGACAAAGGTGGAATTACCCCGGTTCAACGCCGGACAGTGAGGCTGCGGCAGGATTGACAGGCGTCGCATTCGAATAAATACAGGTTTCCTTTATAGGCCCCAAATATTGCCAATTGTGCAGTGTTTGGGGCTTTTTTAATGCTTGTTGGGCGTTAAGTAATATCCAATATTAATCCGCTCGTATTGCAGTAGGCGCAGGGTGTTATATATGTATTTTTCGCACTGCAATATTCGAACGTTCGCTCTGTTTGTTACGCGGACGGTCGAGCAGTTTTTTAGTCTTTTGTTTTGAGCGGTACGATTTAAGCTGTTTGCTCCTATTGTTAGTTTGGTTGTATCTAATGTCTGAATTGGAATTGAATAGAACTGCTGGTTTGACGGTGATCCGTCCGGGCGTTGATAAAAAACGGCCCCGCGAACTTATTGTCCAGTCACTGCCCCGCGCAATAACGCAAGCGCCGATGAGCCGTCTGTTGTCACTGGACATTGCACGTCCAGAATTCCCCGATTGGTACATGGAGATGTCCAGCACTCATCGGCAACAGCTTAAAAAGCTGATTGACGTGCGCTGGCGGTTGCAGGAAAAGGTGGACGCTTCCCTGAAAGACTTGCAGCACGACATTCAGGCATTTGCCAAGCCTTTGCTGGCCGAGGCGATCCGCTTGAATTTCAACTCAAGTGCCGACGTCAGCGAGCTGACGCTGAAGCTGTATGTGCCGGACAGGATTCTCTTGTTCATCGACAGGGGCGCCAGTTATCAGCGTCATTACTCGCTGCTGGAAGCCGCATTGCATAACTTTGAAGCCTCCGAAACCGCTGAGGATTATTTCAGGACAGGCTCCGGTGTGTATTCGACGGATGCCAGAGGGGAGTTGCAACTTGAACGCACCATGACCGTCGAGAAAGTTACAACTTTATGTCGGAGCCTGGACGTGGGTGCGAAGTATCAGGCTCATATAAAAAATATCCTGATGCCGCCCGATCTGAACGCCCGGAAGTTACTTGAAAGGGATTGGTTGGCGACGGAAAGGGCCAGTTTCAATCTGGCGGCGCTGATGGCGTACGTTAAAAAAGACATCGGTACGTATTCATATAACATCCTTCAGCGGGTGCACGATGGCGAGCGTGGAATCAACTTCCATGACCAGCCGCTGCACCCGCATCGGTTAACGCTGATGGGCTTTGCGTTGCACGGCATCGTGCTGTTCAGCGCCGTCAGCCAGCCGTCCCGGCTCAAGCCACTGGTCGACGCATTGACCCCTGACGGAGTGAAATTCTGGAGCGACTTGTCGCATCGCGCGCCAGTGATGCCAGGAGATCTTTACGGGAAGTTCAAACTGCTGCAGTCGTTTCTCACCAACGGTCCTTCCGGCGTCCGGGAGGACATGCTGCGTCGCGAGGACCTTTATCAGCAAAGCCGTCTCGACGGCCCGCTGATTGCCTACGTGCCAGACGATCCGCTGCACCCCTTGAAAGAGTACAACTCCCTTGCCGATTTCATGAAGGAACTGCTCGGCCAGCTTCGCGACAAGCCCTATCAGGAGTATTTCAGCCGTTTCGTGAGGCAAAAGGACAAAGGACAGTTCTTCGCGCGGGTCAACGAGCGCTTGTCGCGTGTCGTCTGGCAGCAACGCGAGCCGCTGGACATGGGCCCCTGGTGGCGGGAAACCGCGCTCGAAAACCCCAATGCCGAGCCGATCACCAACCTGATTACCGATGACGTGTGGCAGTGGCTGTGTGTCGACAAACGCGACAAAGCCATTGCCGATGCGCGGGTCATCGCGGTGCCGACAGGGGACGAGGATAAGGCCGCACGGTGGAAGCGCCTGAGCTCTTATCTGAACATCGGCTGGAACGTGTTCAACTTTGTCGGAATGTTGGTGCCCGTGCTGGGGGAAGTCCTGCTGGGGGTGATGGTTGCGCAAATCGTCGATGAGCTGGTGGAAGGCATCGAAGACTGGAGCAAGGGCGATCGGGACGAGGCGGCGTCTCATATAAACGGGGTGCTGATCAATTTTGCCCAGTTGGCGCTGATGGGCGCCGGGCATGTACTGCCCCGGGGTGCCGTCGCAGTAAAGCCCAGCGCATTGATCGACAGTCTTAAACCGGTGGAGCTCCCCGGTGGTAAATCCCGCCTGTGGAAGCCCGACGTCGGGCCTTATGAGCACCCGGTGGCGCTGCCGGCCAATGCCGTGCCCAACGACATCGGCTTGTATGAGCACCGCGGCAAGCCGTGGCTGCGGCTGGAGGAAAAGAACTATCAGGTGAGCCAGGACCCGGTGACGGGGCAGCACCGACTGGAGCATCCGCAGCGCCCCACGGCCTACAAACCGCGGGTGGAACACAACGACGCTGGCGCCTGGAAAGTCGAAACCGAACAACCGCTGGAATGGGACGCGGAGGGAGTGATGCGACGCATGGACAGCCGACTTGCCAACCACTCCGCGCAAACGCTGGCCAAGATTCAGCGAGTGAGCGGTGTCCAGGAAACCGTGCTGCGCAGGCTGCATGTCGAACATGAAGCCCCACCTGCGTTGCTGCGCGATACCGTCACCCGTTTCGACGCCTACGGCGAGGCGGAACGGTTGCCGCAGCAGATCCTGGCCAATCAGGTGCCCGATGAGATGATTGGCATTGAAGCGGCCGCCATGGTCGCATTACCGCGCTGGCCCGAGAGCCGCGCCATTGAAGTGTTTCAGGCCGAGAATCGCACCGGGCCTTCGGTCAAATACGGCAATGCAATGGCCACTGACCCGATGACGATCAGGATCAGCCGTTCCGAGCTGGCGGCCGGGAAACTGCCAGAGCGGGTGCTTGAGTCGTTGAATGAAGCCGACATGCGCACCCTGCTGGGCCATGAGATTGCACTCGATCAACCGACGCGTATCCAAACACTGCACCAGCAGATGGCCATGCAGGCAGGCAAACAGAAAAAAAGCCTGTTTGAAGCACTGTATAAAAAACGCGACGTTTCCAGCGATCCACGTGTGCAGCGAGTGCTCAATGAGGTTCCGGAGCTGCCGGCCAACGCTGCTCAGGAACTGCTGGAGCAGGCTGAACCGGAAGATCTGCGACACCTGGCCGAAAAACAGCGCCTCTCGCTGCGTTTGCGCCAACAGGCACGACACATGCGCGACCGGGTGCGATTGAACCGTGCGTATGAGGGCCTATACCTTGAGGAACTGGCCGGTGCCGACTCGCGCAGGCTTGAGCTGGGTTCGCTGGCCAACTTGCCAGGTTGGTCCGACGAGGTGCGCATCGAAATTCGCGAGCTGGGATTCAACGGGAAACTGCATGCCAGCGTGGGGCTGCAAGAGGCGTCCATCCGCAAAGTACTGATTCTCGACGAGGACGGGCGCTACCAGACACGTGATGCCGAAGATCAGCACCTGCACGGCACCGATGAGCTCTACGCTTCGGTCTTGCACGCCTTGCCGGATGCGCAGCGTGACGCGTTGGGGTATGGCATTCACGATGGCGCACGGCTCAAGGCCGATGTACATCGCTTACCCCTGAGCCATGAGCAGTTCGCCCCGACATTGCTTGAACATCCGATTCGCAAGCCGACCTATGACCCGCAAACCATGAAGCTGCTCGGGGGGATGGACGGTTACCATCGTGCTTCCGGGGAAAGTACTGCACGGCTTCGCGTGCGCAGTCTTTATCCAACGCTCAGCGATGCCGAACTCGATACGTTCATCGAGACCTTGCGCCAGCGAAACACATCGTTGGGCGCACAGATTCATGCGCTTGAGATCGAATTCGACCAACTGGTTTCAACCCTGGAGCGGTGGGTAAACGGGCCGACCCAGGATTTTCGTTTCGGTCCCAGTGCCGTTGCCGAGTGGCGCGCCAGGAACACCATCGCCGCAAAAATCAGGCGGTGTTGGCAGCGCACCGGCCCCAGGCATCTAGATGCGTATGGGAACGTTCTTGGTCAGACGCTGGACCTGAGTAACTTCAATTTGCACCTGCACATCGATCGCATGCCCAAGCTGGAGGCCAACTTCGATCACGTCACACGTCTGTGGTTACGCAACACAGGGTTATCAAGTATCGAGCAACCGTTTCTTGAGTCCTTTCGCAACGTGCAAACGCTGGACGTGGCGCGTAATTCCCTGACGGCGCTGCCGCAGAGTATTACCCAGATGCCGCACTTGACCGACCTGGACCTCACGGGAAACCGCATCGTGCTGCGGCCCGCGGACGTCGCAATGCTCAGGAACCGTACTCGACTGACCACTTTATGCCTGGGTGACAACCCGCTGGGGTTGTTGCCGGACATCAGTCGCATGCCCGATTTGCATACCCTGATATTGTCCGGCACAGGGGCCACTACCTGGCCGCCCGGGACGTTTACCTGGCCACGGTTTCGGCATTTTTTCCTGGATCTGCGCAACAACCCGTTGACGACTATTCCGCGGGTTGTTCGGGGGACATGGGACGCCGAGCTGTTGGGGCGTACGTGGCTCAGCCGCGAACCCAGATGGATGTCAGCTGAAAACCTGGAAATTCTCAAAGACTATGTTCGGTCGGCGGGCATGGATCCTGATCGTGCGTACCCGCCCCGAGGTGTGCGTTCCAGCATCGATTGGGGGGAAGGCTTGAGGCGGTCTGACTGGGTAGCGAAGCAGGAGCTCTGGAACGAGGTTGAGGATGAATTCAATTCGACCGATTTTTTCGAAGAGATCGAAAACCTTACCCGGTCTAAAGACTTCACCGCCAGCAGGGCCTATCGGGCCGATTTGACGGCCAAGGTCTGGCGAATGCTGGAGACCATGGCCGAGGACGCCAGGTTAAGACAAAAATTCTTCATGGAGGCCAACGCACGATCTAGCTGCGTCGACGGAGCCACACAGCTTTTCAACGTCCTGGGTGTCGATGTGCTGGTTCAAGAAGCTAAAAAACTGGGCAACAACGGTTTGATCGAAGCTGAGCTGGTGAGCCTGGCAAAAGGCAAGTCGAGGCTGGATGAGCTCGGGAGAATCGCCAGGCGTCATATCGAGGCCCGAGAGGCCGCGGGGGAGCGATTTCGTCGTGAAAATGCCGCCGGTGATATCACCGGGACGATTGATGAGGTCGAAGTTCACCTGGCCTTCATGACGGATCTGGCAGAACGGCTGGACCTGCCGTGGCAGGCTCGCGGCATGCAGTTTCGCAATATGGCAGGCGTCACCAGTGAAATGATCGAAGATGCCTATCAGAGGATTCTGGGGCTGGAGGAGGGCAATCTGCTGTGTGATTCGATTGCCGAGCAGCCATTCTGGAATTCTTTTGTCGAGAGTTCCAACCGGGCACGCTTCCGGGCCATTGATCGCAAGACAGTTGCCACGACCGAGTTCAAGGAAGCCCTGGATGCAAGAGCGCGCAGCGCGAGCCTGTCACCGGAGGAGAAAGCCGGATTGAAAGAGCAAATCCGCGTCCTGGCCGCTGAACTCGGCCAGCCGGAAAGTGCTATCGCTGCGGGCCAGGTCATGACGGACGAGGCCTATGAACAAGCGCTGGCCTTGATTAGAAACGAGCGTGAAGCCTTGTTACTGCAACTGACTCAGAGCGCCATGGATCGGGCCAAATTGAATCGGGTGGAGATACCTTTCAAGGTCGATGCGGGCAGCTGATCACTGCACGTTCAGCCTCAATGCGAAGGCGTCATGCTTCGCATTGAGGACGCTGATGGCTCAGAACAGAAAGTAACGCTGAGTCATCGGCAACACATCCGCCGGTTCACACCACAGCAAAACACCGTCAGCCTTGACCTGATAAGTCTGCGGGTCGACGTCGATGTTCGGCAGGTAATCGTTGTGTATCAGGTCGGTTTTCTGCACCTCGCGGCAACCTTTGACCACAGCGATTTTCTTTTTCAGACCCAGTGCTTCAGCAAGGCCGGCCTCTTGCGCCGCCTGACTGATAAAGGTCAGGCTGGTGGCATGCAGCGAACCACCGTAGCTGGCAAACATCGGACGGTAATGCACCGGTTGCGGTGTCGGGATCGACGCGTTGGCGTCGCCCATCAGGCTGGCCGCGATGGCGCCGCCCTTGAGGATCAGCGTCGGTTTGACCCCGAAAAATGCCGGGCGCCAGAGCACCAGGTCCGCCCATTTACCCACTTCGACCGAGCCCACTTCATGGCTGATGCCGTGGGTGATTGCGGGGTTGATCGTGTACTTGGCGATGTAGCGTTTGGCGCGGAAGTTGTCGTTGCCTTCGCCATCACCGGGCAATGGGCCGCGCTGTTTTTTCATCTTGTCGGCGGTCTGCCAGGTGCGCATGATCACTTCGCCAACCCGGCCCATGGCCTGGCTGTCAGAGCTGATCATCGAGAACGCGCCGAGGTCGTGGAGGATGTCTTCGGCGGCGATGGTTTCGCGGCGGATGCGGCTTTCGGCGAAGGCCACGTCTTCGGCAATGCTTGGGTCCAGGTGATGGCAGACCATCAGCATGTCGAGGTGTTCGTCGATGGTGTTGCGGGTGAACGGCCGGGTCGGGTTGGTCGAGCTCGGCAGCACGTTGGCAAAGCCGCAGGCCTTGATGATGTCCGGGGCATGGCCGCCACCGGCGCCTTCGGTGTGATAGGTATGGATGGTGCGGCCCTTGAAGGCGGCGAGGGTGGTTTCGACGAAGCCCGATTCGTTGAGCGTGTCGGTGTGGATCGCCACTTGTACGTCGTACTGGTCAGCGACGTTCAGGCAGTTGTCGATGCTCGCCGGGGTGGTGCCCCAGTCTTCGTGCAACTTCAGCCCGATGGCACCGGCCTTGACCTGCTCGATCAACGGTTCCGGCAGACTGGCGTTGCCCTTGCCCGTGAGGCCAATGTTCATCGGGAACGCATCGGCAGCCTGGAGCATCCGCGCCAGGTGCCACGGTCCGGACGTGCAGGTGGTTGCATTGGTGCCCGTGGCCGGGCCGGTGCCGCCGCCGATCATGGTGGTGACGCCGCTCATCAATGCTTCTTCGATCTGCTGCGGGCAGATGAAATGGATGTGCGTGTCGATGCCGCCCGCAGTGAGGATCATGCCTTCACCGGCGATGACTTCGGTGCTGGCACCGACCGCGATGGTCACGTTCGGCTGGATGTCCGGGTTGCCGGCCTTGCCGATGGCGGCGATGCGGCCGTCCTTGAGGCCGACATCGGCCTTGACGATGCCCCAGTGGTCGATGATCAGCGCATTGGTGATCAGCGTGTCGACGACCTCTGCGGCGAGCAATTGGCTTTGACCCTGGCCGTCGCGGATGACTTTACCGCCGCCGAATTTCACTTCTTCACCGTAGGTGGTGAAGTCTTTCTCGACTTCGATCCACAGCTCGGTGTCGGCCAGACGGACCTTGTCGCCGACGGTGGGGCCGAACATGTCGGCGTAGGCTTGTCTCGAAATTTTCATATGTTTGCCTTGGAAAGTGCGGCAGTCCGCTGTCCATTGTGGCGAGGGAGCTTGCTCCCGCTCGGCTGCGCAGCAGTCGTAAAAATCTACCGCCTCGGTTTATTCAGATAAATCGCATTAGCTGTATTGCGAGCGCTTCGCGCTCGAGCGGGAGCAAGCTCCCTCGCCACAAGGGCGGTGTTAATCCAGGTCACCCATGATCCTGCCGGCAAACCCGAACACCCGGCGATGCCCGGCCAGGTCTACCAACTCGACCTCGCGGCTCTGCCCCGGCTCGAAGCGCACGGCGGTGCCGGCGGGGATGTTCAGGCGCATGCCGCGGCTGGCGGCGCGGTCGAACGTCAGCGCATCGTTGGTTTCGAAGAAGTGGTAATGCGAGCCGACCTGAATCGGCCGGTCGCCGCTGTTGGCCACTTTCAGGTTGAGGGTGCGACGGCCAACGTTGAGTTCGATGTCGCCGGGCTGGATCTGGTATTCACCAGGAATCATCAATGGGCTCCTTGGAGAATCTTGTAGTAGAGCGCGGTCGGTTTGTAGAGACCGCTCGGGTCGCAGGCATAGTCGGGGATTTCGCCGGCCTTGGTGTAACCCAGGGCCTTGTAGAAGTCTTCGGCGGGAGAGCCGGCCTCGGTGTCGAGGTACAGCATGCCGCGCTTGTGCTGGAGCGCGGCCGCTTCCAGTGCACTCATCAACTGTTGGCCCAGTCCCCGGCGACGCGCATGTTCACGCACCAGCAGCTTTTGCACTTCGGCACGGTTCAGGCCATTGGCTTTCTGGCACAGGGTCAGTTGCACGCTGGCCTGCACTTGTTCGTCCTTGACCACCACCCACAGCAGCACGTTGCCCTTGTTCAGGTTCTCCTGGACATCATCGAAATAGGCTCGGGCCTGGGTGGCGTCCAGATTGGCCATGAACCCGACGCTGGCGCCATAGCCGACGGCGTCGAGCAGCAGATCAATCAAACCCTGACGATAGTGCGCAAAGCTTTCAACATTGACGCGGCGCAGTTGGGCGGCGTTCATGGCAAATTACTCCTTGTTGGCGGTTGGCGGTTCCGCGCCAGGATTGAGGGTCAGTTGCATAAAGGTCAGGTCCAGCCAGCGACCGAACTTGGTGCCCACCTGAGGCATCTGGCCGGTCGTCACGAAACCGGCCCGTTCATGCAGGCGAATAGAAGCAGCGTTACCGCTTTCGATGGCGGCGACCATCACGTGTTTGTCGCAGCCTTTGGCGAGCTCGATCAACGCAGTCATCAATTGTGGGCCGAGACCATTGCCACGCTGGTCGCTGCGCACGTAAACCGAATGCTCGACGGTATGGCGGAACCCGTCGAACGGCCGCCAGTCACCGAATGAAGCGTAGCCCAGCACCGTGTTGTCGCCGTCGACGATTACCAGAATCGGGTAGCCCTGGGATTGCCGGGCGCTGAACCAGGCCTGGCGGTTACCCAAATCCACGGCCTGTTCGTTCCAGATGGCCGTGGTGTTGAGTACGGCGTCGTTGTAGATATCGCGGATCGCCGGCAAGTCGGCGTACTCTGCATCGCGGATGTGGTAGGTCATGGCGCGGCCTCAGGCGATCGGTTGGTGGACGGTGACCAGTTTGGTGCCGTCGGGAAAGGTCGCTTCGACCTGGATCTCCGGGATCATTTCCGGGATGCCTTCCATCACTTGTTCGCGGCTGAGCAGGGTGGTGCCGAAGTGCATCAGCTCGGCCACAGTCCGGCCATCACGTGCGCCTTCGAGCAGCGCGGCGGAAATGTAGGCCATGGCTTCCGGGTAGTTGAGTTTCACACCTCGCGCCAAACGTCGCTCGGCCACGAGGCCGGCGGTGAAGATCAGCAGCTTGTCTTTTTCGCGTGGGGTCAGGTCCATCGTTGGGAATCCATAATCGGCAGTAAAAAAAGTATTCGGATGTGTAAACACAAAACCCCTGTAGGAGTGAGCCTGCTCGCGATGGCGGTGTGTCAGGCAACTTATGTGTTGAGTGTGCCGGCGCCATCGCGAGCAGGCTCACTCCTACAGGAGATTGTGTTTCAGGTGCTCCATATTCTTGGGGGGACGGCTTCGCGGCCAAGCAATGCAGGCCTGAGCAACCGCCACAAATCAATCAGCCAACCGCGCGCCAACAGCGCTTCACTGGCCAGGCAACGTGCGACTAACAGCCCCGGTAACTGGGTCAGGTCTCCGCGCACGTCATGGGGCAGCGAACGGCAACGCTCCAGTAAGTCGCTATCGATGTCCCCGGTCACCAGCAACGTCGCAAACACCGGTTGCCCATCCAGGCCAATCGGCGAATCAAGCAAACCATCGCCTCCGACAATGCGCTGGCGTTCGTGCCAGAGCAACTGGCCGTCACGGCGGATGTCCAGTTGCGCCTGAAAATGCCCGAGGTCAAAACGCTCGCCACTGGCCGGGCGACCCAGCGCTACCACGTCCCAGTAGAACACCCGGGCATCGCCTTCAAGGTCGATGCAGGTGCTGAGTTCAGCCTGGGCGGCACTGAAAATGATCGTCTCTTGTGGCAACCATTCAAGTGTCGCACCGCTCACCACTTTCAAATCCAGCTGCTGATAAGCGGGCCCCGCTGCGCGATACCACTTGGCCGCACCGGGGCTGGTGATTTGCGCCCAGGCATCGCGGCCGACACTGGCCGAGATGTCCAGCCGATCACCACCGGCAATCCCGCCCGGCGGGTGCACGATGATGTGCTGGCAAACCTCCGGCCCTTCGGCATACAGGTGCTTTTGCACCCGCAGCGGGCCTTTGTGGCGGCGCTGAACCGGGCGCGTACTGTCGCCGAATCGGGCGTAGCCGAGTTCCAGTTCGGCGTGCCAGCTGGGGGTAAACAGGGCAGTGGGAAGAGGTAAATTCATGATCTCTAATTATCGTCAGGACGCTGCAGATTAGATCGTAGCTTTATATCGTAACCAGACCGCGTACACCCTCGGCCTCCATATTTTCTCCGCGACCCTGTTGCACGATTTCGCCCCGGGACATCACCAGGTACTGATCGGCCAGTTCGGCGGCGAAATCGTAGAACTGC
This sequence comes from Pseudomonas sp. BT76 TE3572, assembly GCF_050435365.1. Lineage (NCBI taxonomy): Bacteria > Pseudomonadati > Pseudomonadota > Gammaproteobacteria > Pseudomonadales > Pseudomonadaceae > Pseudomonas > Pseudomonas sp. BT76 TE3572. The sequence continues at coordinate 3,818,773 of NZ_JBNDKE010000001.1, read as the reverse complement.
TCCACCAGCAAAATCGCCATATCACCACGGGCCGCAAGCTTCTTGATCACCACGCCGATTTCCTTGATCACCGATGGCTGGATGCCTTCGGTGGGCTCGTCGAGAATCAGCAAGCGTGGACGGCTGGCCAACGCTCGGCCGATCGCCAATTGTTGTTGTTGGCCTCCGGACAAGTCACCGCCGCGCCGTTGCTTCATCTGCAACAGCACCGGAAACAGTTCGTAGATGAACGCCGGGACTTCCTTGGCTTCTGCGCCTGGAAATCGCGACAGGCCCATCAACAGGTTTTCTTCCACCGTCAGCCGGCCGAAAATTTCCCGACCCTGAGGCACGTAAGCGATCCCGGCGTGAACCCGCTGGTGTGGCTTGAACGCGGTGATCGGTTTGCCTTCCCAGTTCACCGCGCCTTCTTTGGCCGGCAACAAACCCATGAGGCACTTGAGCAGGGTGGTCTTGCCCACGCCGTTACGGCCGAGCAGGCAAGTGACTTCGCCGACCTTTACGTCAAACGTCAGGCCGCGCAGGATGTGGCTACCGCCGTAATACTGGTGCAGCTTGTCGACTTGCAGCATGTTCAAATTCTCCTCAAATCCCCTGTAGGAGTGAGCCTGCTCGCGATAGCGGTCTTTCAATCAACAGATATGTTGTCTGACCCACCGTTATCGCGAGCAGGCTCACTCCTACAGTTGGATAGGTGTTCACAGGTCTAGCGACCGAGGTAGACCTCGATGACGCGCTCGTTGTCCTGCACCTGCTCCAGCGACCCTTCGGCCAACACGCTGCCCTGGTGCAACACGGTGACGTGGTCGGCGATGGAGCCGACGAAGCCCATGTCGTGTTCCACCACCATCAGCGAGTGTTTGCCCGCGAGGCTCTTGAACAGTTCGGCGGTGAATTCGGTTTCGGCGTCGGTCATGCCTGCTACCGGCTCGTCGAGCAGCAGCAGTTGCGGGTCCTGCATCAGCAACATGCCGATTTCCAGAAACTGCTTCTGACCGTGGGACAACAAACCCGCCGGACGATTGACCGACGTGGTCAGGCGAATGGTGTCCAGCACCTCGCTGATGCGATCTTTCTGTTCGCCACTCAGGCGAGCCCGCAGGCTGGCCCACACCGATTTGTCGGTTTTCTGCGCCAGCTCCAGGTTCTCGAACACGCTCAAGGCTTCGAACACTGTCGGCTTCTGGAACTTGCGACCGATGCCCGCCTGGGCGATTTGCACTTCGCTCATCTGCGTCAGGTCGAGGGTTTCACCGAACCAGGCCTTGCCGTGACTCGGACGGGTCTTGCCAGTGATCACGTCCATCAGTGTGGTCTTGCCCGCGCCGTTGGGACCGATGATGCAGCGCAATTCGCCGACGCCGATGTACAGGTTCAGAGCGTTCAGCGCCTTGAAGCCATCGAAGCTGACGCTGATGTCTTCCAGGGTCAGGATGGTGCCGTGGCGAGTGTTCAGACCTTTGCCGGCGGCTTGGCCGAGGCCGATGGCGTCACGGCTGCTGCCGGCGTCCCTGTTGGGTTCCAGTGGCGGAAAAAACGCCGGTTCGAGCATGAATTCAGCCGTCGCAGTGGTTCTCATTGTTCACCCCTTTTCTTCAGCAGACCGATCACGCCTTTGGGCAGGTACAGGGTCACGACGATGAACAGCGCGCCGAGGAAGAACAGCCAGTATTCCGGGAAAGCCACGGTGAACCAGCTCTTCATCCCGTTGACTACACCGGCACCGAGCAACGGACCGATCAAGGTGCCACGACCGCCAAGTGCAACCCAGACCGCTGCTTCAATGGAGTTGGTTGGCGACATTTCACTCGGGTTGATGATGCCGACTTGCGGCACGTACAGCGCACCGGCCAGGCCGCACAACACTGCGCTCAACACCCAGACGAACAGCTTGAAACCGCGTGGATCGTAACCGCAGAACATCAGGCGGTTTTCGGCATCGCGCAGTGCGGTCAGCACCCGGCCGAACTTGCTCTGCGCCAGACGCCAGCCGATAAACAGGCTCGCCACCAGCAACACCACCGTGGCGAAAAACAACACCGCGCGAGTCCCCGGTTCAGTAATGCCAAATCCGAGAATGGTGCGGAAATTGGTGAAGCCGTTGTTGCCGCCAAACCCGGTTTCGTTGCGGAAGAACAGGAGCATCCCGGCGAAGGTCAGGGCCTGGGTCATGATCGAGAAATACACGCCCTTGATCCGCGAGCGGAAGGCGAAGAAACCGAACACCAGCGCCAGCAACCCCGGCGCCAACACCACCAGGCACATCGACCAGAGGAAACTGCTGGTGCCGGTCCAGTACCACGGCAATTCGGTCCACGACAGAAAGGTCATGAACGCCGGCAAGCCATCGCCCGACGCCTGGCGCATCAGGTACATGCCCATCGCATAACCGCCGAGGGCGAAGAACAAGCCGTGACCAAGGGACAACAGACCGGCGTAACCCCAGACCAGATCGAGGGCCAGCGCGACAATCGCGTAGCAAAGAATCTTGCCCACCAGCGTCAGCGTGTAAGCCGAGACGTGAAACGTGCTGTCCGGCGATAGCAGCGACAGCAGCGGTAACGCCAGCAACAGAACGAGGATCACTGCGCCGAGGGCAATCGTGACTTTTGGGCCGGCCTTTTGCGTGGCCGTGAGCATCAGGGGCTGGTTCATCAGTCGATCACCCGTCCTTTCAGTGCAAAGAGGCCTTGCGGACGTTTCTGAATGAACAGAATGATCAGCGCGAGGATCAGGATTTTGCCGAGCACGGCACCGATTTGCGGTTCGAGAATTTTGTTGGCAATACCGAGGCCGAACGCAGCGAGCACGCTACCGGCCAATTGGCCGACGCCACCAAGCACCACCACCAGGAACGAGTCGATGATGTAGCTCTGGCCGAGGTCCGGGCCGACGTTGCCGATCTGACTGAGGGCTACGCCACCGAGTCCGGCAATGCCCGAACCGAGGCCGAAAGCGAGCATGTCCACGCGCCCGGTCGGCACGCCGCAGCAAGCGGCCATGTTGCGGTTCTGGGTAACGGCGCGAACGTTCAAACCCAGGCGCGTCTTGTTCAGCAGCAACCAGGTCAGCACCACCACAAACAGGGCGAAAGCGATGATCACGATGCGGTTGTAGGGCAGTACAAGGTTGGGCAGCACTTGAATTCCGCCGGACAGCCAGGCCGGATTCGCGACCTCAACGTTCTGTGCGCCGAATACCAATCGGACAAGCTGAATCAGCATCAGGCTGATGCCCCACGTGGCGAGCAGGGTTTCCAATGGTCGGCCGTAGAGGTGGCGAATCACCGTGCGTTCCAGTGCCATGCCGATGGCGGCGGTGACGAAAAACGCCACCGGCAAGGCGATCAGCGGGTAGAACTCGATGGCTTGCGGGGCGAAGCGCTGGAACATCAACTGCACCACGTACGTCGAGTACGCGCCGAGCATCAGCATCTCGCCATGGGCCATGTTGATCACGCCGAGCAGGCCGAAAGTGATCGCCAGACCGAGTGCGGCAAGCAACAGGATCGAACCGAGGGACATGCCGCTGAAGGCTTGACCGAGGATCTCGCCGATCAGCAATTTGCGTTTGACCTGAGCGAGGCTGGTTTCGGCGGCGGTGCGTACGCCGGCGTCGGCTTCGACACCCGGTTGCAGCAGGCTTTCGAGGCGAGTGCGGGCCATCGGATCGCCGGTTTCACCGAGCAGACGCACAGCGGCAAGCCGCACGGCCGGGTCGGTGTCCACCAGTTGCAGGTTGGCCAGCGCCAGGCTCAAAGCCGCGTGAACGCTTTTGTCTTGCTCGCCAGCCAGTTGCTGGTCGAGGAATTTCAACTGCGCCGGTTTGGCGCTTTTCTGCAATTGCTGCGCGGCGGCCAGACGGGGTTTGGTGTCGGTGGCGAGCAATTGGTGACTGGCCATAGCGGTGTCGATCAGACCCCGCAGGCGGTTGTTCAGGCGCAGGGTTTTCGGTTGGCCGTCGACGGTCAACTCGCCTTGCTGCAGGGCGTTGATCAGCTCGATACGGACCGGGTCGGGCTGCGCGGCCCAGGCTTCGAGGAGTTTTGCTTGTTGCACGGGATTGGCGGCGACGAAGTCTTCGGTGTCGCTGGCGTGTACGGCCATCGGCAGCAAGAGCGCGAGCGCGAAGATGAAGCGGTAGAGGGCAGTGGGCATATGTGGTGTTCCTGTTAAATCGACCCCTCACCCCAACCCTCTCCCCAATGGGGCGAGGGGGAAAGGGGGCCGATCTTCATGCTTTTCAAATCCTGAGTTCGACTTAATTGCGCAGGTCGAAGTAGCTCGACCAGACAACTCGGTCAGTCCCCTCGCCCCTCTGGGGAGAGGGTTAGGGTGAGGGGGGGATTTCAAGCCCACCCCAAACTCCAGATCCGCCTCAGTTGCTCTTCACCGCATAATCCGGCTTCTTGTCGTTACCCGAAATGAACGGGCTCCACGGCTCGGCACGGATCGGCCCTTCGGTCTGCCACACCACGTTGAACTGACCGTCCGCCTGGATCTCGCCGATCATCACCGGTTTGTGCAGGTGGTGGTTGGTCTTGTCCATGGTCAGGGTGTACCCGGACGGTGCGGCAAAGGTCTGGCCGGCGAGGGCTTCGCGGACTTTGTCGACGTCGGTGGACTTGGCTTTCTCAGCCGCTTGCGCCCACATGTGGATGCCCACGTACGTGGCTTCCATCGGGTCGTTGGTCACCGCTTTGTCGGCGCCCGGCAGGTTGTGTTTCTTGGCGTAGGCTTTCCAGTCGGCGACGAATTTCTTGTTCGCCGGGTTCTCGACCGATTCGAAGTAGTTCCACGCTGCGAGGTTGCCCACCAGCGGTTTGGTGTCGATACCGCGCAGTTCTTCTTCGCCGACCGAGAACGCCACGACCGGAACGTCGGTGGCTTTCAAGCCTTGGTTAGCCAGCTCTTTATAGAACGGCACGTTGGAGTCGCCGTTGACGGTGGAGATGACCGCTGTCTTGCCACCGGCCGAGAATTTTTTGATGTTGGCCACGATGGTTTGATAATCGCTATGGCCGAACGGGGTGTAGACCTCTTCGATGTCCTTGTCCGCCACACCTTTGGAGTGCAGGAACGAGCGCAGGATTTTGTTGGTGGTGCGCGGGTAAACGTAGTCAGTGCCCAACAGGAAGTAACGCTTGGCGCTGCCGCCTTCTTCGCTCATCAGGTATTCCACCGCCGGAATCGCTTGCTGGTTCGGTGCGGCGCCGGTGTAGAACACGTTCGGCGACATCTCTTCGCCTTCGTACTGCACCGGGTAGAACAACAGGCCGTTGAGCTCTTCGAACACCGGCAACACCGATTTACGCGACACCGACGTCCAGCAACCGAACACCACCGCCACCTTGTCCTGAGTCAGCAACTGACGACCTTTTTCAGCGAACAGCGGCCAGTTCGATGCCGGGTCGACGACCACAGGCTCCAGCATTTTGCCGTTCACGCCGCCCTTGGCGTTGATCTCGTCGATGGTCATCAATGCCATGTCTTTGAGCGACGTTTCGGAGATCGCCATGGTGCCGGACAACGAATGCAGAATACCGACCTTGATGGTCTCGGCGGCCTGGAGGCTCCAGGTCATGCCCATCGCGGCAATGCTTGCCGAAAGTGTGAAAGCCTTGATCAAGCTGCGACGCTTCATTGTGCGATCTCCATGAACTTATGAATTTTCTTGGTGGCAGATGCGGACTACTGAAGAGTCTTTAGCAAGGGCTGTGCCTGGTCGGCCAAAGGCAGGGAAATGTCGTATTAGAGCGGTTGCGCGGTTTAGGTGGTGCACCATGAAAGACCGCCTCTGGCGCGTTGGTGCGAAGGGGTGCGCCACATTGGGGCGAAGAATCTGTGAACGGCGCTTACCCCTGTGGGAGCGGGCTTGCCCGCGATAGCGGTGGTTCAGTCACAGAAATGTTGAATGTGCCGCCGTCATCGCAGGCAAGCCCGCTCCCACAGGTTCGGTGGTGTTCTTGTGGGTTCAGCGGCGGCGCATGAGGCCGATGAAGAACAGCCCACCGATGGCGGCGGTGGCGACGCCGATGGGCAGGTCTTCGGGGGCGATCAGGGTGCGGGCGGCGACATCGACCCAGACGAGAAAGAGGCTGCCCAACAACACGCACACCGGCAGCAATCGCCGATGCTCCGCCCCGACCAACCGCCGCGCAATATGCGGCACCATCAGCCCGACAAATCCGATGGATCCGCTGATCGACACCAACACCCCGGTCATCAGCGAGGCAATCAAAAACACCCGTAACCGCACGGTGCGAGCATTCAGCCCAAGGGTCACCGCCGTCTGTTCTCCCGTCATCAACGCATTCAATGGTCGAGCCATTCCCAGCAACAACAGCAAACCGAGCAACACGCTGGCCGCCGGCACCGCCAGCAATTCCCAACGCGCCAACCCGAGCCCGCCAAGCATCCAGAACATCACCGCCGAACTCGCGCGATGATCGCCGAGAAACAGCAGCAGATTGGCGATCGCCATCATCACGAACGACACCGCCACGCCGCACAACAGCAGCCGATCACTGTCCAGCCGCCCGTTGCGGTTGGCGATCATCAGAACGATCAGCATGCTAAGCAACGCGCCGATAAACGCCGCGATTGGCAAGGTCAGCAGGCCAACGATTTCACCGACATGCAGCACCACAATCACGGCACCGAGGGTCGCGCCAGAGGTGACTCCAAGCAGGTGCGGATCGGCCAGCGGATTGCGTGTCACCGCTTGCAGCACCGCACCGATTAGCGCCAGCCCGGCCCCCACCAACGCGCCAAGCAACATGCGCGGCACGCGGATCAGCCAGACGATATGTTCCTGCCCGGTGGCCCAGTCCGGCACGCCGAAACCGAACATCTTGTGCAGCAAAATCCGCCACACAACGTCCACCGGCACCCGCGCCGGGCCAAAGCCCAGCGACACCACGCACGACACCAGCAACAACGCGCCGAGGGCCACCAGCAACAAGGCGTAGCGACGATTGATCATTCGCCGTGGAAACCCTTGGCCAGGGTTTCAACCGCCAGCACGTTGTCGATACCCGGCGTGGCCTGCACATACGGAATCACGATGAAGCGCTGGTTCTTGATCGCGTCCACCGATTGCAGCGCCTTGTTGTTGAGCAGAAATTGCTCTTTCTGTTCGGCGGTGACTTCGCCGTAGTCGACGATCACGATCACCTGCGGATTGCGCTCGACCACGTTCTCCCAGTTGACCCGGGTCCAACTCGCTTCGACATCGTCGAGAATATTGCGCCCGCCAGCAGCGTCGATCAGCGCTTGCGGCATACCGAGACGGCCGGAGGTCATGGCGCGGTCTTCACCGCTGTCATAGAGGAACACGCGAGGTTTGTCTGCCGGCAGGTCCTTGCGCACTTCGGTGACTTGCGCCTGCATCTGGCCGATCAAGGCATTGGCGCGATCCTGCACGTCAAAGATTTTGCCGAGGTTGCGCAGGTCGTTGTAGGTGTCTTCCAGACTGGCCGGCGGACGCTTCATCACGAACGCGCAGGACTCGGTCAGCTCATAGACATTGATGCCCAGCGGCTGCAACGTTTGCGGCGTCAGGTCACCGCCCACGCGCATGCCGTAATCCCAGCCAGCGAAGAAGAAATCGACGTTGGCGTTGAGCAGGGTTTCCACCGACGGGTACTTGGCCGCCAGCTCCGGCAAGCCATCGAGGATGGTCTGCATCTGCGGCGTGACCGACTTCCAGCCGGTAACGCCGCTATACCCGGCCATGCTGGGTTTCAGGCCGAGGGCGAGCATCATCTGGGTCATGTTGATGTCGTGGCTGACCGCGTGTTTCGGCGCTTGCTTGAAGGTCACTTCGCGGTTGCAGCTCTGCACGGTCAACGGGTAGTGAGTGGCCTCGGCAAATGCTTGGGAATTGCCCAGCAGCAGAGCGGCGCAAAGCAGGGAACGCAAAGTCATGGTTGGGTTATCCAGGTGATTCGTGGGTAGCCGTGCAAAGGATGTTCATCGATCAGCGCTTCGACGCCGAACACGTCGCGCAACAGGGGGGCGGTCAGGACTTCTTTGGGGGTGCCGCTGGCGACGATGCGCCCGTGATTGATCACGTACAGCCGATCGCAGAAAGCCGCCGCCAGATTGAGGTCATGGATGCTCGCCAGGGTGCCGATCTTCAGGCGTTTGACCAGTTGCAGCAGTTCGAGTTGATAGCGCGGGTCGAGGTGATTGGTCGGCTCGTCGAGGATCAGCATTTGCGGTTGCTGAGACAGGGCGCGGGCGAGGATCACGCGCTGTTTTTCACCGCCGGAGAGGGTGGCGAAGGCATGATCCTCGAAGCCCTTCAGACCGACTGATTCCAGGGCCTGGGTCGCGAGAGTTCTGTCTTCGAGGGTATCGCCGTCGAACAGGCCTTTGTGCGGTGTGCGGCCCATGGCGACGACTTCGTCGACGGTGAGGCCGAAGGCGTCGGGGAATTCCTGCAGGACCACGGCGATGCGTTGCGCGCACCAACGCGAGGATTGCTTCCAGACATTGTGGTGGTCGAGCTTGACCTCGCCGCGCTCGGGTTTGCTGAAGCGCCAGGCGCAGCGCAGCAGGCTGGTTTTGCCGCTGCCGTTGGGGCCGATCAGACCGACGAACTCACCGGGGAGCACGTGCAAGGTTGCATCACGCAGCTGGAACTGGTGATGGCAATGGCCGTGGCCCAGGGGTGTCCAGGCGAGATTTGTGAGGTTCAGCGAGGTCATTGCGCGCTCGACGTGCGGGTTGTTGCAGCGGGCCGACATTGTAAGGTCAACCGCACTGCAACAGGCATCTCGCTGTCTTCAGGATGAAGATGAGGCGGATTCAGACTGGCCGCTCAAGCGCGACAGCAGCACCCGATCCAGCAGCCAGACCACCACCAGCGAAGCGCCCACCAATGGAAACGCCACCGCCAATGCAAACATGATGACCATCGCGGTTTTCCATTTCGGCAGGTCGTGGCGCAGCGGCGGAACACCGAACTTGCCTTGCGGGCGACGCTTCCACCAGATCACCACGCCGCTGACGGCGCTGAGCAGAATCATCAGGCAGATCAGCAGCACGATGATCTGGTTGAGCGGGCCGAACATTTTGCCTTCGTGCAGCATCACGCCGATTTCCGTCGCGCGGGCGACGGCGCCGTATTGGGCGTAGCGCACGTCGGCGAGGACGTCGCCGGTGTACTGATCCACATGCAGCGTGGCGTCATTGCGCGGGTCGTCGGCGAACACCGCGATGGTGAACACGCCAGTCGCCGTGGTCGGCAAGGTGATGCTGTAACCCGGTTCGACCTGGCGTTGCGCAGCAATGTTCTGCACGTCCTGCAAGCTGATGGTCGGCGCGGCGGGGCCCGCTTGCGCGCTACCGTGGGCCATGTGTTCGGCGTGGTCGCCGGACATTGGCATCGGTGTGTTTTCCATCGCCCAAGGCACGGTCTGGCGGGTGGCGGTGTTGAGGCTGCGGGCCTCGACATCGGACTTGGGCACGTCGTCCCACATCGCTGCCGGAAAGACATTCCACACTTCGGCGTATTGCTTGCCCCAGAACCCGGTCCAGGTCATGCCGCTGAGCAGCATCACCAGCAGCAACGACGCGCCCCAGAACCCGGTCACCGCGTGCAGGTCACGCCAGAGCACACGACCGCGACTGCTCAAGCGTGGCCACAGGATGCCGGCCGCTTGACCGCGTGGCCACCACAGAAAGACGCCGGAGACCACCAACACCACACCCCAGCCGGCGGCCAGTTCGATCAGTCGATCACCGACGGTGCCGATCATCAACTCACCGTGAATCGCTCGCGCAACGGCTTGCAGATTCTTCTTGGCGTCTTGCTCGCCGAGGATGTCGCCGTGGTAGGGATCGACGAAAACGTTGAGTTCGTTACCGCCATTGAGCACGACAAATTGCGCGCTGCGCTCGGCGTCGACCGGTGGCAAATACTGCTTGATCGTGGCGTGTGGATAAGCCTCTTTCACTCGCTTGAGCAGGTCATCGGCCGGGACGCTGTGATGCCCGGCCGGGACGTTCAGCAGGCTGCCGTACATCAACGGGTCGAGTTGCGGCTTGAACAGGTAAATGATGCCGGTCAGGGCCAGCATCACCATGAAAGGCGCGACGAACAGACCGGCATAGAAATGCCAGCGCCAGGCCAGGTTGTAGAAATTCGGTTTGGGCTGTTTCATCGGTTGTGCTCCGCTTGGCGAATCAATTGTTTGTCGAAAGATCGCTGCTGCGATCTCTCGACTTTTCTTGTTAGAAACTCATGTCCACTTTGGTCCAGAGCGTTCGCCCCGGTTCTTTAATGGCTTGCGGATCATTGGCCGGGTAGCCGAAACCGGCGTTGCCGGCCAGGTTCAAGTGCTCGGCGTACGCCTTGCCGAACAGGTTGTCGACGCCGGTGCTGATCTTCCAGTGCTTGTCGATCCGGTACGCGCCATTGAGCGAGAACACGCCAAACCCCGGGGTCTTGTCGAAGTCCTTGCCGACCACGTTGCCCTTGTTCTGGTCGATGCGGTTTTGCGCCGCGACCACGCGCCACAAGGCCCCGGCACTCCAGTTGTCTTCGCTGTAGGTCAGGCCGAAACGTGCGTCCAGCGGCGGCATTTGCGGCAGTGCGTTACCGTCGCTGCTGTTCTTGCCCCAGGCATAGGCCAGGGTCGCGTCGGCTTTCCAGTGGCTGGTCAGCTTGTAGGCCGCACCCAATTCGCCGCCCATGATTCGCGCGTCGATGTTCTGTGCTTGCGAGGTCATGCCCATCATTGTTGGCGTGTAGTTGAACAGGATGTAGTCGCGCACCTGCCCGACGTAACCCGAGGCCCAGGCTTCGAGGTCTTCAGTCTGGTATTGCAGGCCGAAGTCGAGCTGGGTGGTTTTTTCAGGCTTGATCGAATCGAAGGCATTCACCGAGCCGGCGGGGCCGGACTTGGGTGAAAACAGCTCCCAGTAATCCGGGAAACGCTGGGTGTGACCGAGGCCGGCATACAGCGTGGTCGGACTGTCAGCCAGGTCATGCTCGTAACGGACGAAGCCGCTCGGCAATGTGTCGGCACGGGTGTCGTCGGCGGTCGGGTTAGGGCGCGCCATCATCCCGGAGCCAGTGGTCTGCCGAAAATCCTTGGCCGAAACGCGATCCAGGCGCGCGCCGGTAATCAGCCGGTCACGGTCGGCGGCGTACCAGGTCAATTCGCTGAACACGCCGTAGTTGTGGAAGTCGGCGTCCTTGTTGCGTGGCAATTCCTTGTAGACGTCGATGCCCATGGCGCTGCGTTGGCGGTGTTCGCTGGTCTGCGCATCAATGCCGCTGATCAACTGCACATCGGCCCAGCGCCAGGTGGCTTTGATCCGTGCGCCGAGGGTTCGACGGTCGACGTTGGAGGCCATTGGGCCGGCCATCATTCCGGTGCCGGACGGCGTGCGCAGGGTGTAGTTGTCCATCACGTGGTCGGCGTAGTTGTAGTAGATCTGGGCCTCGACCTTGTCCAGCACTTCGCCGATGTTCGACTGCTCGAACCGCAGGCCCAGGCTTTCGCGCTTGAACTGCGAGCCGTCCATGCCGCGCCCGGCGTAACGCGCTTCGCCATCGCCCTTGCCGGCGGTGAGTTCCAGCAGGGTGTCGGCGTCCGGGGTCCAGCCCACCGCGACGTCGCCGTTCCATTTGTCATAGCGCGACGGCACGGTGTCGTTGTTACCGTCCTGGTAGTCGTCGGCATGCGCGGTGTTGCCGATCACTCGCACGTAACCCAATGGCCCGCCGGCAGCAGCGTCCAGCACTTTGTCGAAGCGGCCGTTGGAGCCAGCCAGCACGCTGGCGTTCACCCGCGTGCCGAGTTCACCGAAGCTTTCCGGCTCACGGTCGAAGAGGATGGTCCCGGCCGACGCGCCGGGTCCCCAGAGCACGGTTTGCGGGCCTTTGATGACGGTGAGTTTGTCGTAGGTTTCCGGCGAGATGTATGAGGTCGGAGCGTCCATTCGGCCGGGGCAGGCGCCGAGCAACTGGCCGCCGTTGGTGAGGATGTTCAGCCGCGAGCCGAACATGCCGCGCAGTACCGGGTCGCCGTTGGTGCCGCCATTGCGCACCAGGGCGAAGCCGGGAATGGTTTTCAGGTAGTCGCCACCGTCGCTGGCCGGCACCGGTTGGCGCGGGTCCTTGGGGTTGGTGACGATGGTCAGTGGCGAACTCGGCGCGATGGCGGTGATCACCGTCGGGCTCAGTTCTTCGCTGTGACCGGCGTGTTCATCGGCCAGCACCATGGGTGTCAGCATTGCACCGCAAAGGAAGGCGGTGGCGTGCTTGAAACGAATGCTGGATTCGTTCGGGGCAAAAGAAGCCTGGGCAGCGCTCAAGCGTGTGTCAGCAGAAAACCTGGACATGACAATTTCCATCGAACAGTCGTAAACGACACGGCCGGCAGCCTGCGCAATCCATGTGGGAGCGAGCTTTTGTGGTGAGCGAGCTTGCTCGCGCTGGGCTGCGTAGCGGCCCCATTTATGAGTGCTGCGCACTCAAGCGGGAGCAAGCTCCCTCGCCACACTGGCTCACTCCCACAGGTTGCTTTGGTTGACTTCTAAACCGTGTGAGATCGGATGTGAGGGTTTACGCGTCGATGGGCGGGGCGCGGGTGCGGGCGCCGGGGAAGAAGGTTTGGCGGGCGTGGCCCAGGCGAGGGGAGGGTGTGGTGAAAGTGGTGGCTTGTGGTGTGTCGAAGGCAACGAAGGACTGGCCGCCGGTCAGCGCCGGGCAATTGAACAGCAGGCTGCAATAGCCGCATTTTTCCCAGAGCGCGTGATGTGAGGCTTTGGGCGGGCAGTGTTCGGCAGCGGGTTGCGCATCGTGGACGGCGTGATCCATCGCCGACATGTCCATGCTCATGTCCATCGACATGCTCATGGTCATCGAGGAGGCGCGTTGATCCATCGGCATCGACTGAGAAATCAGCGGGCCGATAAAGATCATCAACATGGCGAACAGGCTGATCCAGCTACCGCGCGTCAGGCTTAACGGCTGACGACGGTGTGCGGATGACCTGGCGCTAAGCGGGCGCATGGGCGTTTTTGCTCAGTCGCTTACTGAGCGTGGGCGTGTATCTGCATGCCTTCCGGCGGCTTCTTCTGCACCGAGACGTCGACCGTCACGTCGCCGGACTTTTCGAAGTGCATCGTCAGCGGGAAGCGTTTGCCGTCACTCAACAGGCTGCGGTCTTTCAGGTTTACCAGCATCACGTGGTAGGCCATCGGCGCAAAAGTGACGTTGCCACTGGCAGGAATGTCGACGCTCGGTACTTGCTGCATTTTCATCAGATCGTTCTGCATCACATGCTCGTGCAGCTGGGCTTCGCCTGCAATCGGCGAGTCGACGCTGAGCAGTCGGTCGGCCGTTTTACCGCTGTTGTGAATCACGAAATACGCCGCGACCGTTGGCGCGTTGGGCGGCAACTCTTGCGACCACGGATGAGCGATTTCCAGCTCCCCGGCCGTGTATTCGTGGGCATTGGCAAAACAGGCAGGCAGCAGCAACACAGCCAGGACGATGAGTTTGTTCAACATGGCAGTTCTCCAGAACGATTCAAAACGCAGGTCAATTGCGAGAAGGAATCACACCAGAGGGGAAGCGCGGGGGTTGAGGCTCGGCCATTGCTGGCGCGGTGTCGGTGTATCGAGAGTGGCGTGAGGCAGGCTTCGATTGGCCTCGAAACGCGCGAAGTACAGTTGCGGCACATGCCCGGGCAGCGCCACCAGTGGCGCGGAACCTGAACAGCACCAGCAATGCTGCATGTTGGAATGATCGTCGTTCTGCGGGGCTTTCTGTTCGACATCGCCCAGGGAAATCGCCACCATCTTCGTGCCGCTGGCGGAGCAGAAACTGCCCCACAACAACTGCTCGGCGGGTGATTTCGCCGTCTGTGCCATCGCTCCGGACATCGGCATGGCAAGCATGTTGAACAGCACTGCGAAGCAGGCGATCCAGGCAAATGCGAGCCGTTGTCGGGACATGGGAATAATCCGGTTGGGTGGGCGATCAGGCGCGACTATTTAGCCTGATCAGGGCCGATAAGTAAAAAAGCGGCGTGCGGTGTGGTGTCGCAGCGCAGTCAGAGAGTACTGGCGTGCAAGCGCAGGCCCAAAGCTTTCATAACCTTCATGATAGTCGCGAATTCCGGATTGCCAGTGCTGCCCAATGCTTTGTACAGACTTTCACGACCCAGGCCTGCATCACGGGCAATCTGTGTCATGCCCTTTGCTCGGGCTATGTCGTTAAGGGCTGCACGTATGAGCACTCCATCGCCTGCATCCTCTTCAAAACAGGCGTCCAGGTAAGCGGCCATTTCTTCTGGGGTTTTTAGAAATTCGGCGGCATCGAAACGGGTGAATTGTTCGGTCATTCGGTACTCCGAGCGCTACATTCGTGGGACTCGGAAATATAGGGACGGGGTTGCGACCTGACTAGTCAGCCGCGTTGGATGATGTTGTGGGTAAGGTCCGATAGATAGGTAGGGCGTTGCGCATTTTTTTGTAGCAGCTGGCGAAGCCTGCGTTCGGCTGCGCAGCAGTCGTAAAATCAAACGCCTCGGTCTTTCAGGTTAATCGTGGATGCAGGATTTACGCCTGCTGCGCAGCCGAACGCAGGCTCCGCCAGCTGCTACAGGGTTATGTAGTGGTTTCTGCTGTCAGGGCTGCCAACACGTCACTCACCGACCCAAACTCCCGATCAACTCCCGGCAACACTGGCCGCTGCAAAACTATCACCGGCACCCCACGCTCCCGTGCCACTTCCAGTTTCGGTTCGGTCGCGGTGCTGCCGCTGTTCTTGCTGATCAGTACATCTATCTGCCGACGTTCAAACAGCGCACGTTCATCCTCGATCAGAAATGGCCCGCGCGCGCCGATCACCTCGCAGCGTTCGTTGCCGGGGTAAACGTCCAGGGCACGCAAGGTCCAGAATTGCTCTGGCGGGATTTCATGCAGATGCTGCAAGGGTTCGCGGCCGAGGGTGAACAGCGGTCGCCGAAACGGTTTCAGCGCTTCGATCAATTCGGCCCAATCGCTGACGTCTCGCCAGTCGTCGCCGGGCTGTGGCTGCCAGGCCGGACGCCTCAGCGCCCAACATGCAATGCCGCTCAATTGCGCGGCAGTGGCGGCGTTCTGGCTGATTTGTGCGGCGTAGGGGTGGGTGGCGTCCAGCAGCAGGTCGATCCCTTCATCCCGAATGAACTGCGCAAGCCCTTCGGCCCCGCCGTAGCCGCCAACGCGAACCTGGCAGGTCAGATCCGTCGGCACACGCCCGACGCCGGCCAGGCTATAGATGTGTTCTGGCCCCAGGGTCCGGGCGATGGCCAAGGCTTCTGTCACGCCACCCAGCAACAACACGCGCTTCATTGAAAAGCTCCCGCATGGCCGACAATCCCACCCTGGCGATCGATGGCAAATACTTCAACCTGAACCTGCGCCGGCACCACGCTGCGAGCAAAGTCCAGCGCGTGCTGACACACAGCATCTCCGAGCGCGATACCCACAGCGCTGGCCATCGCCAAGGCTTGCTGGCTGGTGTTGGCTTCGCGAATCCCTTGCTGCAACGTCTCATCGGCGCCAATCGCCGCCGCCCACTCGGCCAGTTGCGGCAGGTCGATGCTCGAATGTCGACTGTGCAGATCCATGTGCCCGGCCGCCAGTTTGCTGATCTTGCCGAAGCCGCCGCAGAGGCTGAGTTTATCCACCGGCACTTTGCGCAGGTGTTTGAGCACGGCGCCGACGAAGTCGCCCATTTCGATCAGGGCGATTTCCGGCAAATCGTAGACCCGGCGCATGGTGTCTTCGCTGGCGTTGCCGGTGCATGCGGCGATGTGCAGGTAGCCGTTGGTTTTTGCCACATCGATGCCTTGATGGATCGAGGCAATGTAGGCCGCGCAGGAAAACGGCCGGACGATGCCGCTGGTGCCGAGAATCGACAAACCGCCGAGAATCCCCAGGCGCGGGTTCATGGTTTTCAAGGCCAGCGCTTCACCGTCCTCGACGTTCACCGTGACCTCGAATCCGCCGCGGTAATCGAGTTCCTCGGCCAGCAAGGTCAAGTGGTCGGTGATCATCTTGCGTGGCACCGGGTTGATCGCGGGTTCACCGACACCCAGCACCAGCCCCGGCCGGGTCACCGTGCCGACGCCGCGACCGGCATTGAAGCGAATGCCCGGCTCGCTACTCAGTCGTACTTGGGAATAAAGCAGCGCGCCATGGGTCACGTCCGGATCGTCGCCCGCGTCCTTGATCGTCCCTGCTTCGGCGCCGTTGTCGATCAGACGACAGAACTCCAGCCGCATCTGCACCTGCTTGCCCTTGGGCAAAACGATCTCCACAGCGTCAGCACTCAGCCCGCCCAATAACAAACGAGCCGCCGCCAAACTGGTTGCGGTGGCGCAGCTGCCGGTGGTCAGGCCGCTGCGTAACGGGGCGGGTTGTTCAGCGGTTTCGTCACGCATCGAAAGGCTTCGTCACTTCCAGCAAGGTAATCGGCAACGCCTGACGCCAGGTATCAAAGTCCCCCAGCGGTTGCGCTTGAGCGATATGAATGCGCGTCAGCTCACCGCCGTGCTGCTCGCGCCAGGCCATCAAGGTCATTTCACTTTGCAGTGTGACGGCGTTGGCAATCAGTCGGCCGCCGGGCTTGAGTGCGGCCCAGCACGTGTTGAGCACGCCCTCGCGGGTGACACCGCCACCAATGAAAATAGCGTCTGGATCCTCGAGCCCGGCCAAGGCCAGCGGTGCACTGCCGCGAATCAGCTGCAGGCCGGGAACACCGAGGGCCTCCCGGTTGTGTTCGATCAACAGCTGCCGCCCTTCATCGGCCTCGATGGCCAGCGCCCGACAACTGGGGTGGGCGCGCATCCATTCGATGCCGATCGAGCCGCTGCCGGCGCCGACGTCCCACAAGAGTTCACCGGGTATCGGAGCGAGACGCGCGAGGGTAATGGCGCGCACGTCGCGCTTGGTCAATTGGCCGTCGTGCTTGAAGGCTGAGTCCGGCAGGCCGGCCAGTCGAGAGAGTCGCGGCGTATTGGGCTCGGCGATGCACTCGATGGCGATCAGGTTCAGGTCGGCAATCACAGGATCGTTCCAGTCATTGGCGACACCCTCGATGCGTCGTTCGGCGGCACCGCCCAGATGTTCCAGCACGGTGAGGCGACTCGCCCCGAAACCGCGCTCACGTAGCAACGCAGCGATCGCGGCCGGACTCTGACCGTCGTTGCTCAACACCAGCAAGCGAACACCGCTGAACAACTGCGCGCTGAGTGCGGCGATGGGACGGGCAACCACCGACAGTGTCACCACATCCTGCAACGGCCAGCCCATTCGCGCCGCCGCCAATGAACAAGAAGAGGGCGCTGGCAATATCAGCATTTCATCGTTGGGCAGTTTCCGGGCAAGGCTTGCGCCCACGCCAAAGAACATCGGATCGCCGCTGGCCAGTACGCAGACCGGTTCGCCGCGCAGCGCCAAAACCGGCTCAAGGGAGAAAGGGCTGGGCCACAACTGTCGCTTGCCACGGATGCACACCGGCAGCAAATCCAGTTGCCGCTGACCGCCAATGATCCGCGAAGCGCGCAGCAGAGCGTGCCGGGCGTTTTTGCCCAGGCCCTTGAAGCCGTCTTCACCGATTCCCACTACTGTCAGCCAGGAGGCCATGTTGTTCCTTAATCCAATGTTCATCGTCAAGGCGACATGATAACGCGGCTTCTGTCATCTGACGCAGGTCTATGGCCGGGAAAGGGTACTTCGGGTTGCAGACACTTAATGTTGACGAAAAAATGTCTGTTGTAATGATAGTTTTGATAGTTTGGTTTTTGTTCAGGTTGCGCAAACTTATATGTATTAAATATTTGGCCGATAGTTGATGTTGGTCGCGACACTATCAAGGATGAAAGAAGCTTATATGGATAACGTGATAGCTAAAAGTGTCGTCGAGCATGATGCGCTGGTGATGAGAAATGTGCTGCTGACCGGTATTGCCGGCCAGACTATCGCCGACAATAATTTTGTTAAAAATTGCATTTATCTGGCCCAGCATGGCGCGGATAAAGTCGCAAAGAGCGAGACGCAGCCGGGGCCTTGGTTCGATCATTACACCAATATGTTTTGGTCAATGGATTGGAAGCTTGCCGAGCCTGTCGAGTACATCAAGCCGCAGTTCTCGGGCAGTTTGAAACAGGCTTGGTTGAACGTGGCACGTCCCTACCTCACGAGCGCTCAAATAGCGCAGGTTGGAGCAGTACTTGTAAAGCTGGAGCGTGACGCCAGTTTGCTGGCGAAGATTGCGGGCACCAGTGGGAAAATAGGCGGATTCAACATCGTACCGGTCAGTTATAAACCCAACGGAGATCTGGAAATGGTGGTCAGTCATGTCCGGTTGATCAAGTTGGGCATCACTACACCCTATCTGGTCTGGACGATAGACCAGAGTCTGTCCCAATTGGATATCCGGATTCGGCGGTTGGAGATCAAGCGTCGAGACATGGACGCCATTCGACAACGCGTGGAAGAGGCCACGCGAGCCCTTGCGCTTGAGTTCAGCGAGTTCGAGCTCTAATCCACGCAGGCCGAAGCATTCTTTTGCTTGATTGATACGTTGGCAGCGTTTCCGACCGGCAGACTTTTCATGCGCTCGGGCAAAGCAGGCATAATGGCAGCCCTTCGCCTTTCACATGCATCCAGTCAGCCGGTCACTCATTGAACGAACGCCCGATGTCCAACGCTTTACGCCCCTCGGCCTGTCCGGGGTTGCTGCGTATCGTCCAGGCGCTGGACGGTGGGATCTGCCGGATCAAGCTTAATGGTGGTTCGATCACGGCAGATCAGGCCGATGCAGTGGCCGATGCCGCTGAACGGTTCGCCGGAGGCGTAATCGAGGCGACCAACCGCGCCAATCTGCAAATTCGCGGGATCGGCAGTGAACAGGGCGCCTTGATCGATGGCCTGATGGCTGCCGGGTTGGGGCCAAGCACCGCCGCTGGCGACGATGTGCGCAATTTGATGCTCAGCCCCAGCGCCGGGATTGATCGGCAGATGCTGTTCGATACGCGTCTGCTGGCCGAGCAGATCCTCGTCACGCTGCAAAGCCATGAACGCTTCCACGACCTCAGTGCCAAGTTTGCCGTGCAACTGGATGGCGGCGAAGGCTTGGCGATGCTCGAACATCCCCATGACCTGTGGTTGTCCGCCACTGAACGAGACGGCGAGTTGGTTTTTGCATTCGGTCTGGCGGGGTGTCCCGTGGATTCGCCTGCGGGCGCGGTGCCGCTGGAGCAGGGCCATGCGCTGGTGGTCGGGGTGCTTGAGTTGTTTCTCGACATGGCGCGTCCCGAGCAGACGCGAATGCGGCATTTGCTCGCTGAATGTTCGCTCGACGGGTTTCTCGCTCGTCTGGCCGAACGTGTGCTGTTAATGCCCATCAAGGGTTGGCAGCGCAAGGTTAGTCCGAGTGTCTTGCACATCGGCGTTCATCCACAGAGCGAGGCCGAGCGCGTGTATATCGGCGCGGTGCCGCCTCTGGGTCGCCTCAATCCCGCGATGCTCAGAGGCGTCGCACAATTGGCGCGCGACCAGGGCGATGGCAGCCTGCGTTTCACACCTTGGCAAAGCCTGTTGTTGCCCGGTGTCCATGGCGACGATGCATCTCAAGTTATCCACAGCCTCGAACAACTTGGCCTGCGTTGCTCGGCCGACGATGCCTTGGCGCATCTGATCGCCTGCACCGGCTCGACGGGTTGCAGCAAAGGCCTGGCCGACACCAAGGGCGATGCCCGGCAACTGGCCGCGCTGTTGCAACATCAGGGCCAGACACAGAACGTCCACCTGTCCGGTTGCTCACGTTCCTGCGCGGCCGCACACATCGCCCCCATCACATTGCTGGCGGTTTCTCCCGGTCACTACGACCTCTATTTTCGCGATGCAGCGCAGCCGGGTTTCGGCGCGCTGCACGCATGCAACCTTACTATTGAAGCGGTCGCAGCCTTGCTCGACGCCCGCTCACGGAGCCCCCTTGATGCTTGATTACATCCGCGACGGTCAGGAGATCTATCGCAACTCCTTCGCGATCATTCGTGCCGAGGCCAACCTCGAGCGTATTCCGGCCGACCTGGAAAAACTCGCGGTCCGTGTGATCCATGCTTGCGGCATGGTCGACGCTATCGACGGCCTGCAATTTTCCGAAGGCGCGGGCAAGGCCGGCCGTGATGCGCTGGCCGCCGGTGCACCGATCCTGTGCGATGCGAGGATGGTCAGTGAAGGCGTGACCCGCACGCGCTTGCCTGCGAACAATCAGGTCATCTGCACCCTGCGCGATGAAAGCGTTCCTGATCTGGCCCGGGAGTTGGGCAACACCCGCTCCGCCGCTGCGCTTGAACTGTGGCGCCCTCATCTGGAAGGCAGCGTGGTGGTGATCGGCAACGCGCCGACCGCACTGTTTTATCTGTTGGAAATGCTCGACGCGGGCGCACCGAAACCGGCGCTGATTCTCGGCTTCCCGGTGGGCTTCGTCGGCGCCGCCGAATCCAAGGCCGCGCTCGCGGCGGACAGCCGTGGCGTGCCCTTCGTCATCATGCAAGGCCGGCTGGGCGGCAGCGCCATGGCCGCCGCCGCCGTCAATGCCCTCGCTACGGAGATCGAATGATGCAGCAACCTGGACGTTTGATCGGCCTGGGCGTCGGCCCTGGTGATCCGGAGCTGATTACAGTCAAAGCCCTGCGCCTGCTGCGCGAATCGCCGGTGGTGGCGTACTTCGTCGCCAAGGGCAAAAAGGGC
Source organism: Pseudomonas sp. BT76 TE3572 (assembly GCF_050435365.1). Classification (NCBI taxonomy): domain Bacteria; kingdom Pseudomonadati; phylum Pseudomonadota; class Gammaproteobacteria; order Pseudomonadales; family Pseudomonadaceae; genus Pseudomonas; species Pseudomonas sp. BT76 TE3572. Next base: position 3,797,999 of record NZ_JBNDKE010000001.1, on the reverse strand, counting down.
AACGCCTTCGGCATCATCGAGGCGCATTTGCAGGACGCGCAAACGCTGCTGCCGCTGGTGTATCCGGTGACCACCGAAGCGTTGCCGGCGCCGCTGTCGTACGAACAAGTCATCAGCGATTTCTACGATGCGGCCGGCGAAGAACTCGCCGCGCACCTGGACGCTGGCCGTGACGTGGCGGTGATCTGCGAGGGTGATCCGTTCTTCTACGGCTCCTATATGTACCTGCACGATCGGCTGGCCGAGCGCTACGAAGCCGAAGTTGTGCCGGGCGTTTGTTCGATGCTCGGCGGTGCCTCGGTACTGGGTGCGCCGCTGGTGTATCGCAATCAGAGTTTGTCGGTGCTGTCGGGTGTATTGCCCGCCGACGATCTCAAGCGGCGTCTGGCCGATGCCGATGCCGCCGTGATCATGAAACTGGGGCGCAACTTTCCCAAGGTCCGTCAGGTGCTCGAAGAGCTCGGGCTGGCGGAGCGTGCGTTGTACGTTGAGCGCGCGACCATGGCCAATCAGAAAATCGTCCCGCTGGATCAGGTCGAGCCGATGTCCTCACCGTACTTCTCGCTGATCATTGTGCCCGGCGAAAGGTGGCAAGGCTGATGTCCCGTCCAGTTCCGGCGATTGTCATTCTGGGCAATGGCAGCCTCGCGACCGCGCGCAAGATTGCGCAGTTGTACCCTGGCGCATTGGTCCATGGCCTGGCCGAGCGGGTGGAAGGCGCGGACCGCGTCTATCACGAGTTCGGTGCCACCTTGCGTGAGTTCTATCAGCAGGACACGCCGATTATCGCGTTGTGCGCTGCGGGCATCGTGATCCGCACTCTTGCGCCGTTACTGCTGGAAAAAGGCGCCGAGCCGCCGGTGCTGGCCGTGGCCGAAGACGGCAGCGCCGTGGTGCCGCTGCTCGGTGGTCTCGGTGGCGTGAACGTCATGGCGCGCGAGATTGCTGCTGGTCTTGAGGTTGCTGCGGCGATCACCACCAGCGGTGAATTGCGCTTCGGCACCTGCCTGCTCAATCCACCCAGCGGTTACGCCCTCGGCGATCTGGAACTGGGCAAGCGCTTCGTCTCGGATTTGCTCGCCGGCCAAAGCGTCCGCGTCGAAGGGGCTGCGCCGTGGCTGGCGCAAGCGCAGTTGCCGCAAGATCCTCACGCGCAGCTGTCGATCCATGTCGGCAATGCCGAGCGGACACCGGCAGACAATGAATTGATGATTTACCCGCGCAATGTGTTGGTGACGGTGGGCGGCGAGGTGACGGGTCTGCCAGGCGCGATTCGCACGGCCCTGCATCAAGCGAAAATCGCCGTGCAATCGGTGGCGTGCCTGTTGGCCAGCGATCTGAACATGGCCAGCACGGCATTGCGCGAAGCAGCACTGGAACTGGGTGTGCCTCTGCGGTTTGCGTCGGTCAGCGGCGGCGTTAGCGAGTTGTCCCGCCACACCGTGCCGAACGCTACCATCGTGTCAGCGGATACCGGCATTGCCATCGCGGTCGCCACTCAGCCGCTGGACGCTGCGAAAATCGGCCGTGCACGTGGTCGTTTGGCGGTGATCGGTCTGGGGCCTGGCGCCGCCGAACTGATGGTGCCCGCGGTCAAGGCCGAACTGGCCAGGGCCACCGACGTACTCGGCTACGAAACCTACGTGCGCATGGCCGGGCCGTTCCGTGAAGATCAGGTGCTGCATTGCACCGACAACCGCGAAGAAATGCAGCGTGCCCGCCACGCCTTCGAGTTGGCGGCGCAAGGCCGTTCGGTGATTGTTGTGTCGTCCGGTGACCCCGGCGTGTTCGCCATGGCGGCGGCGGTGCTTGAAGCGTTGCATGAGTCGAGTGAGCAGAGCTGGCATAGCGTCGATCTGGAAATCCTGCCGGGTGTTTCCGCTTCGCTGGCGACCGCTGCGCAGGCCGGTGCGCCGTTGGGGCATGACTTCTGCGTGATGTCGCTGTCGGACAACCTCAAGCCTTGGGCGATCATCGAGAAGCGCCTGGACCTGGCCGCCGAAGCCGATCTGGCGTTGGCGTTCTACAACCCGATCTCGCGTTCACGTCCATGGCAATTGGGTCGGGCCCTGGAGATTGTCGCGCAGCACCGCACCGCTGAAACGCCGGTCGTATTGGGGCGCGACATTGGTCGCCCGGGCCAGACCTTGCGCGTCACCACGCTGGGGCAGTTGACCCCGGACCAGGTCGACATGCGCACCATGGTGCTGATCGGTTCCTCCACCACCTGCGTGTTCCCTCGTGCCGAGGGTGGCGAGTGGGTGTATACGCCTCGTTGGTACGGCGACAAGCCAACTTCGTGAGTGTCGGCGGCCTCGTCCAGGGGCCGCTTTTATACCTGTCTGTGGTTAATGAACTCGCATTGACTGCGGCCGACAGTTCGATGTCTTGATGTAAGTTAATATTTGGTTTGGAAGTAAGGTCGCTATCGGGTTTATTGATGGTCGAGCATTTTGTTGTCTTTCTTTTGTTGTTTGGGTGGGTGTTTAAGTTTCTGAATGTTCGGTTGGTCATCAATTGTTTGTTTTCTGTTTTGAGGTGGGAAATGCGTTCGGTTAGTGTTGTTTGAGGTCGGATAGTTTCTGCATCTTGGTGGGTTGCCAGCATTTAATTTTTACAGGGAAGTAATTTATGGATGAGCAAGCAGTTAGCCGTGTGAACGGCTACGTCAATTTTATTGATCTTTTTAAATTGTCTGATCTTGAGCAGGCATTGCAGGAACATAAAGGTACCGACAAGTACGACGCGGTATTTCGGTATTACTTCGCGTGTATCGGCTTACTCGACTTTCCGAGAATGCTTCCACCGCTGGGTTTGCTGCGCGAGGCGCTTGAGACTTTTGTTGAACCCACGCGCCGGCGTCGACGTGCGGCGGGGGTGGAACCGTCAACAGCGCCGGAGGGTACTGCCACTCCGGGCCTGGCTGAAATCAGCAACAGGGTCGAAGGCTTTCACGCACGCCTGTCCGACAGCATCGAACAACTGACTTCTGTAGCAACCGAAGTACCGAAGAATATGCACTTCGTTTGGCTGGGGGGTGGCCTGGGGAACATTCAGCGCGACTACATTAATGTCTGGAAGAAGGTTCTGGTCGAGCAAGACTATGCCGTTAAACTCTGGTATGACAGCGATGCATTGTTGGCCTATGAAACCAACCGCATCATTGTCGAGGCCGCGAAGGCCGATGCGATGGTTAACGGTGGTCTGATCAGTCAATCGGCGATTGAACTTGGCGATAAGTATGAGGCGCGGGCCATCGTCCTCAAGCAACAAATGTTCGCGCATATCAAAAAATCAGTTGAGCACGGAATTAAAGCGGATGACGCCCGCATTGATCTTCTGGTACGTGGTTATGGCCAGAATGAAGCGCGCTTGAACGCCTTGAGGGACAAAAACAGTCAGAGTATTTCGGCATTGGGCGAGGGCGGTGTAGAGCTTTGCGATCTTGCGCAGAATGTAACGCCGCTGCACTTGCAGGCTATTTACGATCGGGAAATCAGCCTGCGTGGTAATTTTGCCGCCGCCTCCGATGTTGTGCGCATCGAGGCATTGAGGGGCGAAGGCGGAAGTTATGCGGATGTCGATAACCTGCCCCCCCTTCTGGAGAAGCTGGGCGACGTGGACATCAGTCAATTTGGTAGCGATGCGCGCCTGGGCGTGTTGCAGTTACTGCTTAATCACAACCCGGAATGGATGCCAGGTCGTGAGGCGTTAAAAAGTAAGTACACAAGCTACGTTGAGCTAATCCCCAAAGAACATCGCCCGGCACTGGAGCGTTTCGCTAAAAGTCGCCCGGATTTGAATAGCGTCTTTCACGCGCCCGCAGAACGCCTCGTTCGTCCGAACGGACTGCGAGCGGTTGCCGAACAGAACAGCCTGAGTAATGCGTTTCTAATGGCGCATCCCGGGTCGGCGATGTTGAACGCCGTTCTCGATCGCTTCAAACGCAACTACGAGATTGTCGATGCGACGGCCCGCTTGGCCATGGAGCGGCAAGTCGCCTTTATCGACGCCGAGGCCATGAGTGGTCTTGCGCTGGAAGTCGTCGAGAAAAAATTTGGTCCCATGCACCAATTGTCGCCGGAAGAAGAGCTGTCGCTCAGTTTTCTGGTTGAAGCCGCAGCGATTTACTACAGCGACGGCATCCGCCCTCAGAGCGAAGTGACCATCTATCTGACCGGGCCTGCGGCGATGCGCGATGCAATCGCGGACTACGCAAAAATGCATTTCACCCCTCGTGCATCTGACGCCTGGCGAGCGGATGTGGCTATTGTCGCCGCCGCAACGGTGAACCGGGCAACCGAGGAGGAGCTGGACCACTCCTGGAAAGAAAACGAAAGCGACACAGCCCAATGGCTCATTAAAGAAAAACAACGTTGGGAAGCCGGGCAGTTCAAAGCACGTTACGTGGGCAAAGTGGATCAGTTGTTAAAGAGTCAGACGATCCATTTCGACCATGGCTGGCCTGTCATCGAAGGTCGACATGTGTTGTCGACCGAATTACTGCAATCCCTGGCACAGCACCTTGGCGAACCGTTTTTGCGTGCGATGAGTCAGCGGACCACCGGTGGGGTGACTTTCGACAAGCCGTTGCAGCTGAGTTTTGACGAGCGTCAATCTATCCTCGCGCAAGAGATCGCGCTCCCGCCGTCGTTGGTCGGTGAGCCGGCAACAGCGGCTTTACCCCTGGATGAATTGCTTCACCGAATAGGTCGAGGTGCTTTGCAGGTTGAACAGCTTGACCCCCTGCAGCGGTTATTGATCGGTTCGTTGCTGGGCGCTAGGGCCATGGATCAGCGTAACTTTGATTACGTCAGCGCGCGGCTGGAAAACCTCGCCAACAACGTGTCTGAACTGGGCGTGTCTCACCGTTACGGGGCTATTGAACGGGAGCTGTTTAAAGAAAATCACCCAGCGTTCGTGGCGGGTTTGGCCAGTGCCTCGACGCCCACCGTAGCGTTGTCCGAGACCAGCATTGAGCTGAAGAAGCAGGCGCTCGGGCAGCCACTGACTTTGCTGCAATGGGGACGCCAGGTTGCCCGTATTCAGCAGATAGCAAAACTCGAATTCCGTGACCGTATTGGCGAGCGGATGACCGATGTGCTGGAAAGCTTCAATCACGGCAGTTTCAAGTTGGTCCCGCAGGACTTGTTGCTTCAGGGGGCCGGTGACCGTATCGCCGGGCGTTGTTACCCGTTGGCACTGGCCATGGCAGCGGCCATGAGTAAAGGGAGCGATGCGGCCAACATTCTGCGTGAGCGGTTCTACCTGGCGGTCATTGAACCCGACACCAGCGATTCCAAGGCGTTTGTGAGCATTCTCGAAGATTTACGCGATACCGACATCCATGACCTGGGTGGGGCGGTGGTGCGTTCCGATCTGACGCAAGTCATTGCGACGCTCGAAGGAAAAAACGGCACCAGCACGCTGATGCTCAACTCTGACAACCATTCCATGCTGGTGGCCAAAACGTCCAATGGCGGGCGCAGCACGTACCATTTCTACGATCCGAATTTTGGTGTTTTCGAATTTGATTCCGCCAAAGCGTTCAGCGAAGCGCTGACACATTTTTTCGTTCGACAGGAAATGGCCAGGCATTACGCAGCCTATGGAGAGCCTGCGCGTCCGACGTTTGATTTGATTGAAATCGACGCTACCCGACTCAATGAAAGGGTGCTGTCGTCGGGTGTCCAGGTGTCCAGTCTTTCCGAGTCGGGCAGCCTGCCTGAGCAGGCGCCTCGGGTAAGACAACGGCTGGCCAGCGCCCGTGGGCAGTCGCTGGTCAACAATGCGGTGCTGGGCAGTTCATTGCTGGAACTGGACGCGCACTGGTGGGGTGGGCAGATCGCGCAGGCGACTCGGCAGTTGCAGGAGCAACACGGGTTGCCACCGGGCGCTGTTGCGTTGTTCGAGACGCTGGAGATAACCCCGGCAGGAGAATACAAAATCAGTCTGGTCAACACCGATGCCGCGAAGAGCATTGTGCGTGTGACCACCGATGATCATCGACTCCTGAGGATTAAAAACTTCCTCTCGGAAACCTTCCATTCGTTAGCCGGTCGCCCGCGTGCACCGGTCAATTCGCATGATCCGACGGACGCCGGCAGCGTTCATACGCTAAATGCCGGTTTCACCATACAGGCCCTGATGAATGCGCTGCGTCATCACGAGAGTGCAGCGAGCGGTGGTGACAAGGCCCTGACCACCGCCATTCGCCTGCATGCCTACGTCAACTATGCCCAGCTGGCCCATGGCAATGTCGTGGATTTGATTGGCGTTGTGAAACTGGTGCGTCAGGCACTGGACGATGAAAAGCTGATCGCCCATACCAGCGCACCGTTGGTGCAAAAGGCCTTGGGGCACATCGCCAATGAAGGCGTCGGTACTGTGCTGGGGATGGTGAATGTCGGGTTTGATATTTATCAGTTAAGCCACGCCACCAATGACATTGAAAAGGCGCAGTTCGGAACGCAGTTGGCCTTTGACTACGCGAGTACGGTGGTAGGCGCAGCCGGCCTGGGTGCGGCACTGGCTGGCGCAGGTACAGTGGCCGGGGTGCTTGGGGGTGTCGGGGTGATTCTGGGCGGGCTGGCGGTGGGCGTTACGGCGCTGGCCGAAGGTTTTGCGACGATTGCGGAGGAAGCCAAGGAGGTCGCGCTGTTTTTTGATGGGCTTGAAAAGGCGTATGAACAAGGCGGTTATTATCTGGACAAGGCGTCGAATGCCTGGATTGCGCAACCCTTGCTGGTGTTTGCCGATTTGGATTTGCGCGCATCCACCGTCCATTTCGACAGTCCGAAACTGTTCCCGCTTCGGGACCATTTCGGGGTTCCGGATTTCGATGTGGATTACAACCGGGCCACCGATATTCGTCAGGGCCTTGAGTTGCCGGACTCGGCGCGTTTCTCGCCACAGGTCGGACAGACAATCGTTCTGCCCTGCAGACCCAGGACCTGGTACGGCTACCAATACAAGTTGCTGCCGTTTGTCACATTTCGTCATTCCGGCGGGTACGACACGGCACGTCGACTGGAGAAAAAGAACGAACAGGGGCAATGGCAGTTTCTGTTTTCGTTCTATTCGTTTCCTGGCGAGTACGTGGTCAACCGGCTGAACCCGGTCTACAAACCAACGGTATTCAATGTACGTCTCGATAACGTCGAGCGTTCACTGGCGGTACCTGCGCTGCCGAAGGCGTGGCATGGCCTGGTGTCCTACCGGATAGAAGGCGCAGGCGCTCAATGTTCCATGCTGCTCAATCCCGGGGTGAGCCTCGAGCTCGCCGCACCCGGTCACACTGCCATGCAATGGGTGCTGCTGACGCCTTGGCTGGCGGAGACAGACATCCAGATAGAAGCGGGGGGACGCCTTGTTTCCCAGACGCTGGATGTGACGTTCAGTGGCGGTGGCGTTCACCATGTATTGCTGAAGCTGGCGGGTAACAAAATCGTGCTTGTAGATCTTGCTGCCCGGCGGCTGGAGGTTGTCGAAGAAGAGGCCAATCCGGCCCTCGGGGAACTAGCGTTGCTGGATCACTTCAAGACACTGACCCATGAACATCGTCTGGCCACGTCTTACACCCCCGTTCGCAACTTCGTGGTGCCATTCGAAAAGCCGGACGAACCCAGGACGGTAGTCGCGTATTACGACTCGGCACAGGATCGTTTTCTGTACATCCGCGACCCGAATGAACTGTTGGCCGATGAGGCCGTGTTAGGGGCAGTGGTGGAGGGTTCGGCTTACTTCTATCACCCCGAGACTTTCTATGTCTGGCAGGTCGATGCGAACACCGGCACGCTGGTTCAGCGCTATCGTTTGCTGATCAGAGACGACCTGGAAATTGTCCGCTGCGAGGCTGTGACCAATGGCGGCATTCAGATCGTGCAGCAACTCACAGGAAAGGACGGCCATCGCGATGAACTGACCTATGTGATCCATGACCGGGCCGTGTTGCTCAGTTCGATCACCCTCTGTCAGGATCCTGCGCTGCAGGCTGTTTTGGAGGCTGACACGCTGACTGACTGGAAGCAGGTACTGGGCGACTATGTGCTGCTGGCAGAGTCCGCCAATACCGTTAACTGGCGTCCCGGTGCACTGGTTTCGATTTGTTGGCAGATCGATGACACGTGGCGGGATATGGTCTGGGTGCGCAACGGTGACGGGTTGATTATTCGTGCGCCTGCCAGGCGTCACCGCGAGCGGGGATGGGCAGACTCGATCAAGGCCTTGAATGAGCTTCTGCTCATCGCCCCTGCCGGTGCCGAGGGTGAAGTGTTCATTACCTACGACAAGCCTCACGCAAGGCTCGTGCGACAGCAAAGGTCGATGGTGGAGGGTCGCGCACAATGGTCGTCCAGAGAAATCGCCCCCCCTGGGTTGAACAATGTTATCGCCGTTGAACGGGACTATCTCGCCCTGACCGACGCTGGTCTGTTCTTTGACATTACACCGGACGGGAATCTGAGGTTTGGCGGGCTGACCGAGCACTGGTTCAAGGATAAAACCCAGTGGTGGTCGGCGCTGGCAACGGTTGCGTTGCAATACCCGGTGCCGAGTTTTGCCATCCTGGGTTTGGCCGGTTTCAAGGGCGGTTTGTGCGCCTGGTACCTGGGAGGGCGGCTGCTGCTCGCTGAAATAGGGTATGGCAAAGAAGTACGTTTGCTGAGTATTACTCCAGACAATCAGGCCACCTGGCTGTTTGATCTTTCAACCGGCAAGATTGTCCGTCAGGGCTTTATCGATCCAGACCACTTGAGCACCGCATTCGCCGAGGGAACGAAACTGTTAGTGGCTGAGGCATTACCAGCCCCGACGCAGGAATGGGCGAGCTGGACCTTTAGCGACGTAGCAGTGGAAGGCTCTGGCCTCAGGGCAACGACGCTTGAGGGCGTGGAGGTGGATTTACAACACTACGAACCGGCACGGATTACGGGCGTCAACAGCCATTGGGTCGCTGCACTGGAAGGTGAATTGAGTGAGGGGCTGGCGGCGCTAGCGAACGAACATAGATGCGCCGATTTTCTGTCCGTCAAAGACCCCGACTACCAACGGTGGTACGTGGTCCGGACCGGACGGTTGATCCGCGTTCCGAAGACCGCTATGGCTGCGCAATTCACGCTCGTCGGCACCCAGCATCAAACCAATGTGATGCTGCATGACCGCGCGGATGGTTTTTTGCACACCTACCCGCAAGACAACAGGGTCGGGCCGTTCGACTATGTCGAACGAAATACCGAAATACTGGTGGTCGAGGGAGCGAAAACGCATACGGACCTGCTCCCGTTGATTGCCGATGATGTCAGCATTCTGGTGCTCAAACTGGGTCAAGGTTCAACGACCTGTCGGCTTGCCAGAGCCGCATGGTTGAAACTTGAATCGGTCATTGTCGATTGCCGCCATTCGCTCGACCACTCGCCTTCGGTTCCGGGAAAACTGATCTGGGATATCGTGGTTGCGGATCAATTGTGGGCGAGCCGGGTCGATGAACACTTGGTGATTGTGGATACGGACAGTGGACACAGTTTGATCTTTCGCGACGTGTTCTCGACCGATGTCGTTTTGCAACGGAACGTATTTCTGGCGATGAGCGGCTATCAGTCCTTCGCAGTGTCAACACTGGTGAGTGCCCTGGTTGCCAGGAAAGGCAGTACGAGCAGTGTGTTACTCAAAGACATTTTGCCCACCGCAATAGTTGAAAAAATAGAAGATTGAGTTTTGACAGCTACTGACACATAGAGCCTGTTCGATGTGTCAGTGGCTGTCGGCTTTTTTCATATGGATATGAAAATGAAAAGTACACCGACCGGAACACTGAATCAGACTGACACTTTTTCCACGCCGTTTGATCGCAGCGAGTTGGAGGTTGCGTTGAGCAGCTTCAAAGAACTGCCGGAGCACGCAGCGGCCTTGCGTTACTTCGACGGTGCTATCGACGCGTCGAGTCCGGACGCCCAACTGACGCCGATAAGTCTATTGAAGGAAACGCTTGAATCAATAAACCCGAAAGGGTCGGCTGCCGCACTGCAAAAAGTCCGGGATAAATTGACGGACTATTTCCTGCGTTTGAGTACCACTGTCGAACTACTGAATACGGTCAAGCCCGCCCCCAAAAAGTTGCACTTTGCCTGGGTGGGCGGCGGCATTGGCGCTATTCAGGGAGACTACATCAATGTCTGGCGGCAAATGCTTGCCCCTCAGGGTTACAGCCTCAACCTGTGGTATGACAGCGAGGCTTTGCTGGCCCATGAGACCAATCGCATCATCGTCGAGTCAGCCAAAGCGCTGGGGACAACTTCTGCGCCACCAGGAACAGTCGATACGCCTGCTGCGCTGGCTCGTCGTTACATCGAGAGAGCTCGAGTATTGCGACAGCAGATGTTCAATCATATCCAGTCCGCCATCCAGGCTGGCGGGAGCGCCGATCAGGCGCGAATCGATCTTTTAGTGAGTGCCTACGGCCAGGATAAAGGTGCGCTCACGGCCCTCAAGGCGCGCAACCTTCAGTCCCTGGCGCGTGAGGGCGTCGCACTTCGAGACCTGCGAGTTCAGCTTATCGATCAACCGTTGTTCGATATTTATGAGCGTGAAATCTCTTTTCGTACCAACCTGGCGGCGGCGTCCGATATCACGCGTCTACAGGCTGTGAATCTCGAGAGTGGAACCTATCTTGATGCTGATTTGCTGCCGTCTCTGCATAAAGTGCTCGGGGGTGTGGATCTCGCCGCCTTCAGTGCCGAAGAACGCATAGGTGTGATGCAGGTATTGTTTGATCACAACCCGACAATACTTCCGAATAGGGGGCAGGCCTATGCGGATTTTCGCCCCAAGGTGCCTGAACAACACAGAGAGGCGATAACAGCATTTGCCAAAAGCATGCCGTCGCTCAGCGATATTTTTGCCCCGTTCAATGACGTCATGGTGGCGTCGAACGGTCTGCGTGTCGGTAATAAAAACACGCCTGATTCGATGACGAATCAAATCAAGACGCCATTCAACGGATTATCCAATGCCCTGTTGAGTGGTCATGCGGGTTCTGCGCAACTCGCCGCCGTCATGGAAAAAATTCGCAGCAACTATCAGTTCCTGGACCAGGTAGTTGCGCAGGCGTTGAGCAGCAATGTATCGCTTCAGGATCGCCAGGCATTCCCCGATCTGATTATCCGGGAGCTGGAGAAACAACACGGTCCGATTTCAACCTGGAAGGCGAATCTGCAAAGCCTCAACAGTTTTTTGCAGGCCATCAATGACTATGATGCCGATGGCATCAAATTCGGTGCCCAATCGGCCATTGCGATGAGCGGACCGACGGCGGTATCCAGCGGTTTGAGTGACTTTGTCGAAGACCATGCGGTACTTCAAAGCCGCCAACTGATTAGCGACAAGGTTGACCTGTTCGACGGCTTTAACCTCGCCACCGAAGAAGAAACCCATCACAGCTGGAAAGACAATGCCAGGACTGAGGCGGCCTGGTTCGAGCTTGAAACAACAAAAGGGAGCCAGGGCGGCTATAAGGCCCATTTCAAAGGCAACATCACTGAGCTGCTTAAAGGTCAGCTGATGACGTTTGAAAAGGGTTGGCCTGTGATTGAAGGCCGGCCGGTTTTACAGACCGACATCTTGCAGCAATTGATGGATGACCTGGGAGGCCCCTTCATCCGGGCCATGAACGAAAAACTCAGCGGCGACCTGAGCTTCGATAAGCCTTGGTCCGTGAGCTTCGATGAGCGTCAGCGGATCCTGGCGCAAGACCGTGTCGGACTTCCGGTCTCGCACGGTTTTGAGCCGATCGGCAATCTGAATGAAATGATCGTTCGCATTGGTCACGGCTCTCTGCCACTTGATCAGTTGAGCCCGGTGCATCGAGTGTTACTCGGCGGGCTGTTCGGCGCGCAGACGCTGGATAATGCCGGATTCGACGGTGCCTGGCAGCACACCCGAACCCTCGCGCAGAGCACCGTCGATCTCGGTTTCGCCCAGCGTTATATGGCCATCGAGCAGGCCTTGTTCGCCCGCAGGAATCCTGCATTCGAAGCCGGGTTTGCCGCTGCCCAGGCAACGGTTGAGCCATCGAAGAACAGCGCTCAGGTGCTCAAGGCCCTTGCGTTCGAGACGCCGTTGACCTTGCGCCAATGGGGCGAGCACATGGCCCGCATCAGGTTTCAGGCCCAATACGAATTGCGCCACCACATCTTCCAGCGCAGCGCCACGGTGTTGGAAACCTTCATCGCGCAAGGTGCTTCGACGGGGAGGTTGATGCCTCAAGGATTACTGGTCAGGGGTGAAGGCGATCCCGGAATGCGCTGTTATCCACTGGTGTTGGCCATGGCGGCGGCCATCGAAAAAGGCCCCTCGGCCGTGGACGCTTTGAGCGGCAGGTTGGCCAATGCCAACCTCGCTCCTGATGCTAATGAAACCCATGCATTTGTGCGCACCCTCGATGAGCTGCGAACTGTGCCAATGGCGCAGTCGGGCACTTTATTGGGGGCATCCCGGCTGGACCAGGTCATGCAGACACTGGAAGCCAGGACGTCCACCAGTACCTTGATGATCAACACCGAAAGCCATTCCCTGCTGGTGGCAAAAATCGTCGACGGCGAGTCGAGTACCTACCGCTTCTACGATCCGAATTTCGGTGTCTTCGGATTTGACCAGGTGCAGGACCTGCACCGTGGGCTTGAGCAGTTTTTGAGCATCCCTGAACTGGCCAAACTCTATGAGATCAGTCACCTGACGGAAGCGACGTTCAACGTCATCGGCCTCAAGGGCTCACGTATCGCCGATCTGACCCTACCGTCGCAGATCAATGTGTCGGGGTTGCTGAGCCATGATCCGATCAGCACCGGTGTAACGGTGGCACCCTGGGAACATCACGCTGCGTTACGGGCTCGATCATTGTCGGAGAATGCCCGACTGGGGCGTGGACTGAACGAACTGGACGCTCGTCACTGGGCGCAGCAGATTCAGCGCAGCGCTGATCGCCTGCACACGGAAAGTAACCTTGGGCGAGACTTTGCTCCGGTGTTCGACAGTGTGCGAGAGGTGTCTGGTGGGCGCTATGAAATCAGCCTGGTCAATCTCAAGGACCCCTCGCGCACCGTCAGGGTATCAAGCACTGATGGAGTTCTGTCGCGGATCCGCTCCTACCTGACGGAGACCTTCCAGACATTGTCGGTCAAGCCGTCGGTACCGGGTAAGTTTGACCCGACCGATGTCAGCGCCGTGCATACCTTGAATGCGGCTTTTACGGTTCAGGCGCTGCTGGTGGCGCTCCAGTCCCATGAGCAAATCAGCGACATCAATGAAGACCGCAGCCTGACGACTGCCGTGCGACTGCACGGTTACCTCAGTTACGCGCAACTGGCCCATGGCAATCTGCTCGACATCGTGGATCTGGTGAAACTGTTCAGGGTGGCATTAAACGATGCACCGCTGGTGGCCCGGACCACCTCCTCGGTAGTGGTCAACGCGCTGGGACATATTGCCAGGGATGGTTTGGCCACGGTGATGCAACTGGCGACTCTGGGTTTCGATATCTACCTGTTGGCCAATGCCAAGGACGATCTGCAACAGGCGCAATACGGCACGCAGTTGGCGTTCGATTCGGCGGGGTTGGCACTGTCTGTGGCCGGCATAGGCGCCGGCCTGGCCGGTGCCAGTACGGCGGCTGCGTTTCTTGGCGGGGCCGGTGTGATTCTGGGCGGGTTGGCCATTGGCGTGAGCGCGCTGGTCGAAGGGTTCAACGGCACATTGGAGCGAGGACGGCGGATCGGTCAGTACCTGAATCGCGTCGATAGGGCGTATCGCTCGGGCGGTCACTCGATCAGGGAGGGCGTGTTTTATCCGAATCCTTATGCGGTCATCCATGAGATTGATTTACGCAACCAGCGACTGACATTCGGCAGTCAGGAAATTTTATCGGCCAACACCTCCACGCTGCACCCGCCGAATCACAACCTTGATCGTTCGAAAGCCATCAACATTCGACAACACCTCGGGTTGCCAGAGCATGCGGACATTGGCGATTTGACGACCTTTCAGGCCGTTGTCCTGCCGTGTGTGGCCAACACCTGGTTCGGTTTCGATTACTCGGCCCTGCCGTTTTCGACCACGCGTTCCGAGCATTTTGATACGGCGCTGAAGCTGGAGTACGACGCAGCAGGCAATCGCCAGTTCTGGTTTACCTTTTACAAGTTCCCCTCCGAATACATCATGCGCGACTTGAATCCGATAGAAGTCGAGACGACGATCAGTGTCTTGCTGGATCAGGAACCGCGTTCGTTGCTGGTGCCCGAGCTGCCAAAAATGTTGCGCGGCAAGCTGTCTTACAGGATTGAAGGGGTGGGTGGTCATTGCGCGCTGACCCTCGCTTCGGGCGTGCGTTCGGTGAATCTGTCACTGGCACAGAAGGCTCGCCCCATGGCCTGGACGCTGCGTGCGCTCTGGTTGAGCGAAGAGGATATCGTTGTCGGCGAAGGTCTTTTGAAGGTAGGGGATGTCGACGTTCTCGTCATGGGTACGCCTGAACTGGTTATCCAGACTTTGCATCAGTCGTTTCGAGTCAACTGGGCGAAACAGCAGTTGCTGCTCGAAGAGCTGGAGAACGATCCGACTGGCGACTCGGCGATGATCCAGGCCCGAGTCAGGAAGCTGGGCCGCGCCAATCGTTTGGCCAGTCCGTTCACAGCGGTACAGCATTTCCCGGTTCCGTTCGCAGACCCACAAGAACCACAACTCACCACGGCTTTTTATGAGCAGGCCCGTGATCGTTTTATCTACGCTCGCGACCTCCCATCAGCACTGGCGAACCAAGCCAGGCTAGGTGCGGTTGTGGGTGGGCAGGCGTATTTCTACTGCTCCCAGGAAGCACTCATCTGGCGCTCTGACGTGGTCACCGGGCGGGTTAATCGATTCTACAGGCTGATGGATCCGGTGCCCGGTTCGAGCATTTCGGTGTTCCAGGTCCTGGGGCAGGGGATCATGCGGATTGTCCAGCAAGTGACCCAGCGCACCGGGCGTGAAGCCGAGGTGGTCTACCTGTTGGGTGAAGACGAAGTCTTGCTGCTGGCGATTGCAGGTCATCTGACCGACCGTCAGCAAGACCTGATGCTCAAGAGCGCCATGCCAGGGTGGTCGAATTTCTTGTGGGATTACGAACTGTTGGTCAAGGACTCGAAGCTCAGGCCTTTGACCCAAGTGAAAGTCGTGGATTATCAGCCCGCGGCGTTTGTCTCGATAACACCGTTGACCCAGGGCAGAAAGGAACCGGTCAGCACGTGGGTCCGTGCTGCCGATGGCCTGCTGATTCGTCCCAATGTGCCGCAGATCGAGGGGCCGGGCGGCGCGGTCAGCCCGATGTTGCTGACACCCGCGACCAGCACGGGCGATACCGTCCTGTTCTTTGACAAGCACAATCGGACCCTCTATCGCCAGAAGATCGGAATGACCGTCACCGGTGTGGATGCCCAGGCTGAGCCTGTCGGGCCCAAGAGTGTGATTGACGTCATCGCCAATGAAAAACGCTACGTTGCGTTGACCGGGAACGGACTGTATTTCGACATCAACGAGCAAGGGCAGTCGCAGCTGGCCGGAGTCTCCGAAGACTGGCTGGAGGATGCCAGAGGGCCGTTGGGCATTGGCTTTGAGTTTTGGACCGACGTCGAGGCGCTTGCGAAGGCGCATCAAGCGTCGAGCTTTTCGATTCTTGGTCTGGGTAACGGCGTACGGGATGAAAAACTGTGTGCCTGGTACGTCGACCATCGATGGCTGATTGCTGATGTCGGCCCCGGCAAGGTCGTGCAGTTGGTGGCAACGTCACCAGATGAGGAGGCGGGTTGGCTGCTGGATGTTTCCGTCGGGCAACTTTACCGCCAAGCGTACCTTGAGCCTGAAAAACTGCCGACACTCTTTGATAATGGTCTGGAGCTTCTGCGGCAGGACCTGGTGCCTGAGCCACAAAAGGTCTGGCCAAAATGGTCTTTTGCGCAGGTATGGACACATGGCACCGGTCTGCGAGGGCGAACGCTTGAAGGGGTTGAGCTCGAGATGATGTTCGGTGAGCCGGCACGTATTGTCGGCGTCACGGGAGACTGGGTTCTGGCGCAACAGGGGACGAATGCCCCTAACGATGAAGGGGTGAGGCAAGCGTTGAAGGCGCTGCTGAGCAAGCATCCCCACGAAGCATTTGTATCGGTTGGCGGTAACTCGGGCTACCAATGGTACGTCGAGGACATCGATCGTGTGGTGGGTGAGATCAATACGAGCGTGGAAACCCGACTGCTGGGTGTTCGAAACAAAACGGTTGCCTTGTTACATGAAACGCCCAGCCAACTGACATACAGCGCTTCGAGGGACGTGTGGCTGGAGAACAGCGTTGCCCGTCGTGAAGCTGAGGTGTTGATGCTGGAATTTCAGGGTGAACTCAATGACGTTATGCCGTTGATACCTGACGGCGTTACCCAGTTGATCTTGAGTTATGGGCCCAGGGCGATCAGTTGCAGCGTATCGAGCACTGTCTGGCAGCGGCTTGAATGCATCGTGGTTGATTGTCGTCGTTCGTTGAGTGCCGGGTCACTGATGCCTGGCACATTGATTCTGGATACGGGGGCGCAGGATGCGTGGCGGGTCAGCCTGGTTGAAAGGCAGTTGGTGCTCATTGACCCGAATACCGGACACAGCCTGATCTTGCGCGATCACTCCGACGATTTGGCCGAACGCCGTTCGATGAATCTGAGTCTGCAGGTTCATGGAACCACAATGACCGTAACCCTTGATGAGTTAGTGCCGGCACTGGCCATCGATGGCGAGGACAGGCAGCTCGCCGCGCTAATGACGAAGGTGGGCGTCACGGAACCAGATAGCCCTTCACTCCGGTAAAGATGATCTGCGCCGCCAATGCGCAGACGAACAACCCCATCAACCGGCTGACGATCTGCAAGCCCTGGTCACCGAGAATCCGCTCGATACGGTTGGACAAATAAAGCACCACGCCGACCGTGAAACTGGCCAGGGCAATGCTGAGAATGGCCGTGAGTTTGTCGTCCCAATGCGGCTGACTCACGCCCATCACCAGCAAGGCGCCGATGGTGCCGGGGCCGACCGTCAGGGGAATCGTCAGTGGGACGATGGTCACGTCCTGCTGCACGTTGTCGGTCTGCACGGCCGACTTGCCCTGGGCCATGCCCAGCGCCGAGATGAACAACACACTGCCGGCACCGATGCGGAACGCGTCCACGGTGATGCCGAAGACACTGAAAATCACTCGCCCGAACAGATACAGCAAGACGCTGGAGACCAGGGTGGCTGTTGCCACTTTCCAGGCCAGTCGGCGTTGTTCCTTGCGTGAATAACCGCGAGTCAGGCTGATGAAGCAGGACAACACGAAGAACGGGCTGTAGAGCACCAGCATCTTCAGGTAAACGCTGAACAACACGTGGAGCATGGTTTCGGCTCGCATCAGGAGAGGGATGACGGGGAGTCTATCAGTCAGTTAGTTGCTTGTGGATTTGAGTTGTGGCGTACGCGCCAATTAATTTTTTTGTCGGGTGTTGTTATAGCCTGGTGGGCGTCTTGTAAGTTGCATTGTTTGGTTGGTTTTAATGTTACAGGTTTGAGTTTGTAGTTGTTCGGTTGTTTGATTATTGTTTTATCGCAAGTTCATGAGGAACTTGTCTGATATTTTTATAAGGAGTTCGTTATGTACAATAAAGCTATTCGTGAAAGTTATGTTGCGGCCTGTATTGAAGCGATTGAAGAGTGTGAGCTCGATGAACAGGTGATTATTCGTCCTCGTGGCATGAAGGTTGTGGGCGACGAGATTGAAGCGCCGTCGAAAGGCTCTATTGTGGGTGAAGGCACGTTGGGCTTTGCTGGCAAACTCAGTGTCGAAAACAAGTCGGATGCTGAAAACGCCTTTCTCTTTGCAACCCGTGCAGCGAACAAACAATACCCGCAAGAACATCAGGGCAAAGAGTGGTATTTGAGGTTCCGGGAAGTCATGACAATCGCAGGCTGGACGCCTGTCAGCAAGTACTACAATGGCCTCCAAGTCGAGGGCACCAGCGTGCGGATGGACAAACTGGTGCTGGAGATTCTCGGTTCGGTGGTTGCCGGCGTTGCATTGCCTGGTCCGTCGACCGCGTTGATGCTCAAGGTCGCGGGGGATGCGATCGCTGCCCTGCAAAAGCGTGACACGGCTGCCCTGACTGTTTATGAGCGAAATCTGCTGGAACAGGGCGTAGGCGGAATCTCGGCCGGCGCGTGTGTCGAAGTCGAAGGTGAAGGCATCATGGCCGTCGGTACAGTGCGTTTTCTTCGCAAGAACTACTCGACCAAAGTGATGTTCGTTGATGTGGATGTCCGTAATGTGAGCCTGTATCGCGGCGAAACAGTATTTGCCAAAAATACATTCGTCGCTGACTCAGTTCGTGAATCGGTCAAGAGCAAGCTGATCCCGCATAAAAATCAAATCGCAAATATTGACGTCTAACTGATTTAAATCGGCAGCCGATTATCGGCTGCCTTGTTGTTGTCGCGGAGTTTATATGAGTGACGAGTATTCTTTGTTGATCGTTGGGGCGGGTGTCTTGCTAGTTCCTGCAGCGCATGAGCTGGGTCGTTATAATGATTTAATCGACTCCCTGTTGTTGGCGCAATTGGTTGCCAACAAGAAGATCGAAAAAGCACCGCATATTGACTGGTACAACGCCTATGTAGAATTTCTGGATGACTACTGGCTGCGACATTCAAGAGCAAGACAGGAATGGCCTGTCGCACAAGATAGCGTCGAGTGTGTCGGCGACTGGGTCATCGCATCGTTGTTCAAAGATGCTGCGAACAAATGAGGCGCAGCGGCTGCAACGTTGCAGCGGCTGACAAGGCTGTCCGGCACCGAACCCGCAATGGGGTTGCTGCGCGGGCACATGCAGAAAATTTCCACGGGGGAGCCTGGGGATGTGCTTTCACCCGCCATGGCTGTGCGTTTGCTAGTGGTTGTAGCGTACACGCCGACATCCGTCACAAGCGTGTACATGGAACTTAAGACTGACCAGGGCCTCGACTCCAACCCGTTGGCCCAGCGCTATCAAGCCAAGGATATACGAGGCAGTGTTTGCATGCGCTACGCCGGCGCCAACCTATCCGAAACACTCTACAGCCCCGTGCGCGACGCCATTGCCTTGAAAGTCAAAGACAGGCTTGAGGACAACGTTGCGATGTTGACACTGACCGATGAAGGTTCGGACAAAGGGATCTGCGCTGCAGATTGAGTCCTGGTCGAGCAGGCGCCACACGCCTGCTCAAAAGGTCGAGGCCGTGCGGTTCTGCTGATCGCGCTGGGCCACCCAATGCTCTATCAGGTCACGCAGTTGCGACAGCTCTACCGGTTTGGCCATGTGCCCGTCCATGCCGGCCTGGCGCGCGCGCTCTTTATGCTCGGCAAGGATGTGCGCTGTCAGCGCCACCACCGGCGTGCGAATCCGCTGATTACCGACTTCCCAGGCACGCAATTGCTGAGTCGCGGAGAAGCCGTCGAGGATCGGCATTTCGCAGTCCATCAGGACCAGGTCATAGCGCTGGGCTTTCATCGCCTGCAAGGCTTCTTCGCCATTGCTGGCGGTGTCCGGTTGCAGGTTGAGCTTGCCTAGCATGCCGCGAATCACTTTGGTCGAGATGCTGTTGTCTTCGGCCACCAGGATGCGGAAATCGCTTGGCACCTTCACCGGTAAAGTCGGACCGGTGGGCAGGTGCTGCGAGATGGACAGGCCCTTGTTTCGCTGGTTCAGCTCATCGGCCAACGTTGTCTTGAGGGTGTAGCCGGCCACCGGTTTGGCGAGGATGCGTTTGATCCCCGAGTTGCGCGCGATGATCTTGCTGGGCGCATTGCTGATGCCGGTGAGCATGATCAGCAGGATGTCGTGGTTCAGGCTCGGGTCTTCCTTGATCTTGGCGGCCAGTTGCATGCCGGTCATACCGGGCATGTTCTGGTCCAGCAGGACCACGTCGAAGTAATCGCGCAAGTGAGCCTTGGTGCGCAGCAGCGCCAGCGCTTCCTTGCCGGACGCTACGGCACTGACATTCAGGCCCCAGGCGCTGCACTGTTGCACCAGCACTTTGCGACACGTGTCGTTATCGTCCACCACCAGTACTCGTGCACCCTGCAGCGGGCCATCAAGGTCCGACGTCGGGTGTTCGAGGCGGTCAGGGTCCAGCGGCAGGGTCAGCCACAAGGTGCTGCCCTGGTTGGCGCCGCTCTTGACCCCGAACTCCCCTTGCATCAAGCGAATCAGCTGACGGGCGATCACCAGCCCCAGGTTGCCTCCCAGACGAGTGGCCGAGAGGAAGTGCTTGCTGTGCAGTTCGGCGTGCATCAATGCGTCGCGCTCTTCGGCGTCCATTGGCTCGCCGCTGTCCTGCACGGCAATGCGCAAGCGAGGTTTGGCACTGCGCTCATCGAGCGCGACGACGATCAGGATTTCGCCTTCGTCGGTTTTCTTCAGGGCGTTTTCCAGCAGGCTCAGCAGGGTCTGACGCAGGCGCGTCGGGTCACCGCTGATGACGCGCGGCACTTGCGGCTGGATAAAGCTGATCAGCTCGACGTTCTGCTGTTCGGCCTTGGCGCGGAAGATGCTCAGGCAGTCTTCGATCAGTGCGTTGAGGTCGAACTGCACATCGTCCAGTTCGATCTGCCCGGACTCGAGTTTGGAGATGTCGAGAATCTCGTTGATCAGTGTCAGCAGTTCGTTGCCGGCACTGTGGATGGTCTGTACATAGTCGCGCTGCTTGACCGAGAGCGGCGTGCCCAGCAGCAGCTCGGTCATGCCCAGCACGCCATTCATCGGGGTGCGGATTTCGTGGCTGATTTTTGCCAGGAATTCGGCCTTGGCGTTGATCTCGGCGTTGCTGGCGGCCAGGTCGCGGCTGACGCTGAAACGGTCTTCGGTGATGCGGCGCTGACGTTCGCTCAGTGCAATGCTCATCAACACGCCGCTGATGCAGATCAACCCCAGCAGCGTCATGATCAAGCCCTGCGGTGCGACCAGGGTCAGCCCCAGCAGTGCCGGCAACATGATCAGGGTGCCAATGTTGAACACCACCATCGCCGCGACGAACAGGCGCGCCGGGCGATAACCTTTTTGCCAGTGATAGGCGCTGACGAACAACATGCTCAGGCCTGCCAGGGCGACCAGGGCGTAGGTCATGATGTTCAGCGGCAGCGTGTTGACGAACAACAGCAGCAAGCCGCAGACCACGATGAACAGAATGTCCCCCAGCAGCAGCTTGTTCAGCGGGTGCGGGCCGAGTGGGGCGAAGAAGCGATAGGCGAACATCAGGCCGCACGGCGCCGTCAGCAGCAAGGCGAGGTAGGCGCCGGGTGTCTGTACTGCGTGCCAGTTCGGCAGCCATGGCCCTGCCAGATTCAGCAACAGCAACAGGCTGAGCATCAACAATGCTTCGCATCCGGCCAGCCAGAGACTGCTGCGTGAGCGGGTATAGGCGTAGCGGACGAGGCTGTGCAGGATCAACATCGAGATACAGCCGAACAATAGTCCGTAGATCAGCGTCTGATTCTGATTGGCCGCGGTCATGACCGCCGACTGCAGGGTGATGTAAGGCCGCAACTGATGATCGGAGACCAGTCGCAGGTAAACGTCGAGAGGTTTTTCGTTTTGCGGCAGCGGCAACATGAAGTCGCGGCTGGGCAGTGGCCGTTCAGCCTGGGGCTGGTCGGTGCCGGTGTTCAGTTGCTCGATCAGCGTGTCGCCGTCCAGCACATACAGATTGAGGTGCGACAGGTCGGGAGCGAACACCCGCAGCAACTGTTCATGCTTGCCGGGAGCGAGTCTGAAACGCAGCCATAACGCGCCATCGGGCTCGGCGGCAGTGAGGCGGTCGAGTTCAATGGGGCTGAATTGATTGGTGTAGCGAGCGGAACGGATGTCGCTGAGCTGCAGGTCACCCTGTTCGTCGAGCAATACCGCCCAGCCACTGCCTTGCGCGGCCTGGGCCGGGAGCATCATGCAGAGCAAGGTCAGCAGAGTGACGGTGAATCCTATGGCAATCCTGAGCCAGCGCACGGCGAAATCCCTTCGTAGGTTAATGCCAGAATATAACTATGCGCGGCACCGGAATAGTCCGGCAAGGGCCCGAAGCCCTTGCCTGGCCGAATGGCGTTCTTATTCCTGATTTTCGCCACGCTCGCGGGCAATGGCACGGTAGCCAATGTCCTTGCGATAGAAACAGCCTTCCCAGTCAATTTTGGCCGCCAGCTTGTAAGCCTGCTGCTGAGCGGCATCGACGCTGGCACCCATTGCCGTGGCGCAGAGCACCCGGCCACCGGCCGTCACCACTTGACCGTCCTTGAGTGCCGTGCCGGCGTGGAAGACTTTGCCTTCCAGTGCCGCCGCTGCATCGAGACCGTTGATGGCAACGCCTTTAGCGTAGTCACCAGGATAGCCGCCAGCCGCCAGCACGATGCCGACGCTCGGACGCGGATCCCATTGTGCTTCGACCTTGTCCAGGGCTTGCGCCAGCGCCGCTTCGACCAGCAACACCAGGCTCGACTGCAAACGCAGCATCACCGGTTGGGTCTCAGGGTCGCCGAAACGGCAGTTGAACTCGATAACTTTTGGGTTACCGGCTTTGTCAATCATCAGGCCGGCGTACAGGAAACCGGTGTAGACGTTGCCTTCTTCGGCCATGCCGCGCACGGTTGGCCAGATCACCAGGTCCATGACGCGCTTGTGCACTTGCGCGGTCACGACCGGGGCAGGGGAGTAAGCACCCATGCCGCCAGTGTTCGGACCGGTGTCGCCGTCGCCGACGCGTTTGTGGTCCTGGCTGGTGGCCATCGGCAATACGTTCTTGCCGTCGACCATGACGATGAAGCTGGCTTCTTCACCGTCCAGGAACTCTTCGATCACTACGCGCGAACCGGCGTCGCCGAATGCGTTGCCCGCGAGCATGTCGCGTACGGCGTCTTCGGCTTCGGTCAATGTCATGGCAACGATCACGCCTTTGCCGGCGGCCAGGCCATCGGCCTTGATCACGATCGGTGCGCCTTTTTCACGCAGATAAGCCAGGGCAGGCTCGATCTCGGTGAAATTCTGGTAGTCGGCGGTCGGGATCTTGTGGCGCGCCAGGAAGTCCTTGGTGAAGGCTTTCGAACCTTCCAGCTGAGCAGCGCCAGCGGTCGGACCGAAGCAATCCAGACCGCGGGAGCGGAACAGGTCGACGACACCAGCGACCAGCGGCACTTCCGGGCCGACGATGGTCAGGGAAACATTTTTCTCGGCGAAGTCTGCCAGCTGTTCAAGGGCCAGCACGTCGATAGCGACGTTCTCGCACTTGGCTTCAATGGCGGTGCCGGCGTTGCCCGGAGCCACGAAAACTTTCTGCACGCGCGGATCCTGAGCCACTTTCCAGGCCAGGGCGTGTTCACGGCCACCGCTGCCAATGATCAAAACATTCATTTCAAAAACCTCGGATGACGCTAATTCTGTGGAGCACCGCAGAGATGCTTTTCTGTAGGAGTGAGCCTGCTCGCGATGACGGCGTTACAGTCAGAATCAATGTGTCTGAAAGGACGCTATCGCGAGCAGGCTCACTCCTACAGTTGATCGTCGTATCAGTGACGGAAGTGGCGCATGCCGGTGAAGACCATGGCGATGCCAGCTTCATCAGCCGCGGCAATCACTTCGTTGTCACGCATCGAGCCACCCGGCTGAATCACCGCAGTGATGCCGACCTTGGCAGCGTTGTCCAGGCCGTCGCGGAACGGGAAGAACGCGTCGGATGCCATGACCGAACCGGCCACCTGCAAGCCGGCATGTTCAGCCTTGATCGCAGCAATACGAGCGGAGTTCACGCGGCTCATCTGGCCAGCACCGACACCGATGGTCTGACGGTTCTTGGCGTAGACGATGGCGTTGGACTTAACGTATTTGGCGACTTTCCAGGCGAAGATCAGGTCGTGGATCTCCTGTTCGGTCGGAGCGCGTTTGGTCACGACTTTCAAGTCGTCGGCACCGATCATGCCGATGTCGCGGCTCTGTACCAGCAGGCCACCGTTGACGCGTTTGTAATCCCAGGCAGCAGCGCGATCAGCCGACCACTCGCCGCAGGCCAGCAGGCGCACGTTGGCTTTGGCAGCCACGATGGCGCGTGCTTCTTCGCTGACGGAAGGGGCGATGATCACTTCGACGAACTGACGCTCGACGATAGCTTTGGCGGTTTCAGCATCCAGCTCGCGGTTGAAGGCGATGATGCCGCCGAATGCCGATTCGGTGTCGGTGGCGTAGGCCAGTTCGTAAGCCTGACGGATACCGCCTTCGGCGTCCGGGCTCACGGCCACGCCGCACGGGTTGGCGTGCTTGACGATCACGCAGGCCGGTTTGACGAAGCTCTTCACGCATTCCAGCGCGGCGTCGGTGTCGGCCACGTTGTTGTACGACAGCTCTTTGCCTTGCAGTTGGGTCGCGGTGGCGATGCCGACTTCGGCAGGCTTGGCTTCCACGTAGAACGCCGCGCTCTGGTGCGGGTTCTCGCCGTAGCGCATTTCCTGAGCCTTGACGAACTGGCTGTTGAAGGTGCGCGGGAACTCGCTGCGGCCTTCAGTGCAGAGGGTGTCAGCCGCCTGGTTCACGGTGCCCATGTAGTTGGCGATCATGCCGTCATAGGCCGCGGTGTGTTCGAAGGCCTTGAGCATCAGGTCGAAACGCTGAGCGTAGGTCAGGCCGCCGGCCTTGAGGCTTTCGAGGACGTTGGCGTAGTCGCTGGCATTCACCACGATGGCCACGTCTTTGTGGTTTTTTGCAGCCGAACGGACCATGGTCGGGCCGCCGATATCGATGTTCTCGATCGCGGTCGGCAGGTCGCAGCCTGGCTTGTTGATAGTCGCTTCGAACGGGTACAGGTTGACCGCTACCAGGTCGATCGGCTTGATGCCGTGCTCGTTCATGATGGCGTCGTCGATACCGCGACGACCGAGGATCCCGCCATGGATTTTCGGGTGCAGGGTTTTCACCCGACCGTCCATCATTTCTGCGAAACCGGTGTAATCCGCGACTTCCACTGCGGCAACACCGTTGTCGCGCAGCAGCTTGAACGTTCCGCCGGTGGAGAGGATCTCGACGCCCAGGGCTTCAAGCTCTTTGGCGAATTCGAGGATCCCGGTCTTGTCGGAAACGCTGATCAACGCGCGGCGGATCGGCAGGCGGGTAGTCTGGTCGGTCATTTCAATTTCCATCAAAAGCAAAGGAGTCAGCAAAAAAGGCGACCGTTTTTACGCGGGCGCCTTTCTGGTTTGATTGAATGCTTACAGCAAATCGTACTGCTTGAGTTTCTTGCGCAGCGTGCCTCGGTTCAGCCCGAGCAGCTCGCTGGCCTTGGTCTGGTTGCCCTTGACGTAGTTCATCACGCACTCGAGCAGGGGAGCCTCGACTTCGGAGAGCACCAGGTTGTACACATCCGTGACGGCAGCGCCTTCAAGGTGGGCGAAATAATTGTGCAGCGCCTTCTCGACACTCCCGCGAAGGGTCTGACCTTCTTCGCTCGGCGTGTTGAGGTGCTGTTTCAAATTCACGTTGTCGCTCACGGGTGTTATTCCACTCACTAAAGTCTCGGTCATCATCGTCATGCGGCCACCTCGTCTCCGTCCCCTGTCAGGCTCTTGTAACGTTCGGCGAAGAAGCCCTGAACGTTGGCGCATTGTGCTTCCGTATCTTCCAAACGATTGAAGTGGGCGCGAAACTCCCTGGCGCCCGGCAAGGTTGCGAGATACCAGCCCACATGCTTTCGAGCAATGCGTACGCCCATGACATCTCCATAGAAGACGTGCAGCGCAGCCAGATGCTCTAGCAGAATGCGTTCCACCTCGATCAGTTCCAGTGCCGGGAGTTTCTCGCCGGTACGCAGAAAATGATCGATCTCACGAAAAATCCATGGCCGCCCCTGGGCGGCCCGGCCTACCAGCAGGCCATCGGCACCGGTCGCATCGAGCACGTACCGGGCCTTCTCTGGCGAATCGATATCGCCGTTGGCAAAGACCGGAATCGACACCGCCTGCTTGATCGCGGCAATGGTGTCGTATTCGGCTTCGCCGGTGTACAGATCGGCACGGGTGCGGCCATGAACCGCCAACGCCGTAATGCCTGCCTGCTCGGCGATCTTCGCCACGGTCAGGCCGTTCTTGTTGTCCCGGTCCCAGCCGGTACGGATCTTCAGGGTGACCGGCACATCAACCGCAGCCACTACGGCCTGCAGGATCTCGGTCACCAATGCTTCATCTTTCAACAGTGCGGACCCGGCGGCCTTGTTGCAGACCTTTTTCGCCGGACAGCCCATGTTGATGTCAATAATCTGTGCGCCCAGTTCAACGTTGGCCCGGGCCGCATCCGCCAGCATCTGTGCGTCACCACCGGCGATCTGTACCGAGCGGGGCTCGGGATCACCTTCGTGGATCATGCGCATCCGCGATTTGCGGGTGTTCCACAAGCTCATGTCGCTGGTGACCATTTCCGAGACTACAAGTCCTGCGCCCAGTCGCTTGCACAGCTGACGAAAGGGTTGGTCTGTGACCCCCGCCATCGGGGCGAGAATCAAGCCGTTGTGCAATGTGTAAGGACCGATGCGTACCGCCGACATAGGACTTCCCTGTTGTGGGGTCGGATCATGAGAGTTCGAAAAAGGGTTGGCATGATACCCGCTCTCGATGACTGGATAAAGGCTGAATTGAACAAAATCTGAACAGTTATTCTGTTATCGCCAGCGGTTTGGTGTGAGCGGTCAAAGTCAGAAATATGCCGTCAAAGCCGTAACACTGAAGCGTTTCACTCAGGCGAATGGAAGCTCAGGCTGTAATTCACCGCTTTGGAGCCTGGATCGAGGATATCCAGTGCGATGTGGATCGGCGTTTGCGGAGGCATCTCCGCCATCCCTTCGAGGTCGCCGTTGAGGTACTCGCCGGGCTTGAAGCGACGGCTGGCGATCAGGTGACCGTTGAGGTCGGCAAAACGCAATTCCAGCAGCGGGAAAGGCTGGGAGAAGGGCGCGCGGTTGTAGATGATCGCATCGACCACCAGTGCACCGCTGAAGTCCGGATGGCTGCGGACCACCAGATTGCTGCTTTTGATTTTGGCGATGTCGACTTTGGATGGCACGGTGCAGCCGATTTGCGGGCACAGTTGCTGGAACCACGGACGGTACTGGTCCTGACGGGCCAGTTCCTCGAAATGGTAGGCGATGTACTGGCCGGCGAGCGCGGCGCCGCCGAGCAGGATCAGCAGCAGCCAGAAAAAACGGCGACCCCAGGGCGAGCGGCGCTTTTGCCAGTCCAGTTGCAGTGGGTCGTCGGTCAGGTCTTGCAGGGCTTCGGCGCGGACAGCCGGTTCACGCTTTCTGCGCACAGGCTCGATCGAGGGTAGGTCGTCGTCGATGTCATCGGTCGCCGACAGGCGTTCGTGATGTATCGGTGCGTCGAGTGGGTCGTGCAGGCGCAATTGTGGCGGCAGAGACTCGTCTTCCAGTTCCACCGGTTCCAGGGACAGCGAAGGTTCGGTGCGCGAGTATTTGCTCGGATCGAGTTCCAGCTCCGGCAAGTCAGCTTCAGAGGTCTGCGCACGATCGGCGGCCGATTCGCTGAACAGGCTGTCGGGCCACGGCGCTTCTTCGTGCTCGACGGTATCCCGGCTGGCACTCAGGCTGTCTTCGCGCTGACGGCCGAATTCCGTGGTCGGCTGGATCTCCCGTTGTTCGAGGCGGGCGAGTTCTTCGTCCAGGTCCAGACTGTCCAGATCCAGCTCGGCGGCGCTCCATTGCTTTTGGCTGATGGCCCGCGGCTCAGGCGGTTCGACGATGGCCGGGACCTGCGGCGTGATCGCGTCTTTGCCGGCCCGTTGCTCAAGTAGCTGCTTGGCGGCGTTGAACACCTGCAAACACGAGCCGCAACGAACCACCCCGCGGGCCACGCTCAATTGAGCATGGCTGACACGGAAGCTGGTTTGGCAATGCGGGCACTGGGTGACGAAACTGTCGGTCATGCGGCGATCCGGTTTATGCAGGCGCTCATTCTAGCGCCGACGGCCAGTAATGCGCACCCAGCCATCGCGATTGGCGATCGGGTCCAGATCGAAGTCCTGGGCGTAGGCTTTGGCGACTTCTTCACCTTGCTCGGCGAGGATGCCCGACAGCGCCAGACGACCACCGGATTTGACCAGGCTGGACAATTGCGGCGCCAGGGAAACCAGCGGGCCGGCAAGAATATTGGCCACCAGCACGTCGGCCTGAACCTGCGGCAAGTCTTCTGGCAGATACAGTGGGAAGAGCTCTTCGGCAATATTGTTGCGGCCGGCGTTATCGCGGGAGGCTTCCAGGGCTTGCACGTCGATATCGGTGCCGACGGCTTGCTTGGCGCCCAGCAGCAGGGCAGCGATGGCCAGAATCCCTGAGCCGCAACCGAAGTCCAGCACGTTGCAGTCTTTCAGGTCCTGACCGTCGAGCCATTCCAGGCACAGCGCGGTAGTCGGGTGAGTGCCGGTGCCGAACGCCAGGCCCGGATCCAGCAGCAAATTCACGGCGTCAGGCTCGGGTGCGGCGTGCCAGCTTGGAACGATCCACAGACGCTGGCCGAAACGCATTGGCTGGAAACCGTCCATCCAGCTACGTTCCCAGTCCTGGTCTTCGATGACTTCGCTGTGATGTTCAGGCAGCGGACTGCCGGTCAGCAACTCAAGGTGGGCCAGCACGGTGGCGGCTTCGGTGCCGCCTTCGAACAGGGCCAGCAGGTGCGTGTGCGACCACAGCGGGGTGGTGTTGAGTTCCGGCTCGAAGATCGGCTGATCTTCGGCGTCCATGAAGGTCACCGATACGGCGCCCACTTCAAGGAAAGCGTCTTCGTAGGTTTCGGCTTGTTCTGGGCTGATGGCGAGACGGACTTGCAGCCAAGGCATGGCGGGCACCTTTGAAAAATATTGATTGCAGCCTAGCGGGCTGCGAGAAGCGCGCAAGTTTACGCGAGCGCGACGCAGAAGACGACCGGGTGCCAAGGATCTGGGGTGAACAAATCACCTGTGGCGAGGGAGCTTGCTCCCGCTGGAGCGCGTAGCGGTCCCCAAATGCCCGAACCGGATCTGTCTGATACAGCTCTGTTGAATGGTCTTGCGGTTGCTGCGCAACCGAGCGGGAGCAAGCTCCCTCGCCACAGGGTTTCTGTGTGTTGGCAATGTCCAGAAACAACAAAGCCGCCCGAAGGCGGCTTTGTTTATGGGGTCGAAGCTTAGTGCTTCTCGCCTGCCAGCTTGTGCTCGAGGTAGTGAATGTTCACGCCCCCTTTGCAGAAGCCTTCATCACGGACCAGGTCGCGGTGCAGCGGGATGTTGGTCTTGATCCCGTCGACAACGATTTCGTCCAGCGCATTGCGCATGCGCGCCATGGCTTCGTCACGGGTTGCGCCGTAGGTGATCAGCTTGCCGATCAACGAATCGTAGTTCGGCGGAACGGCATAGCCACTGTACAGGTGCGAATCGACGCGAACGCCGTTGCCGCCTGGTGCGTGGAAATGCTTGACCGTGCCTGGGCTCGGCATGAAGGTTTTCGGGTCTTCGGCGTTGATCCGGCATTCCAGCGCGTGACCGCGGATGACCACGTCTTCCTGGGTGAACGACAGCTTGTTGCCAGCGGCGATGCTGAGCATCTCCTTGACGATGTCGATGCCGGTGACCATTTCCGAAACCGGGTGCTCTACCTGGACACGAGTGTTCATCTCGATGAAGTAGAAGTGACCGTTTTCGTAAAGGAACTCGAAGGTGCCAGCGCCACGGTAGCCGATGTCGATGCACGCCTTGACGCAACGTGCGAGGACTTCAGCCCGTGCCTGCTCGTCGATGCCCGGTGCCGGCGCTTCTTCGAGAACCTTCTGGTGACGACGTTGCAGCGAGCAGTCGCGGTCGCCCAGATGGATGGCGTGGCCCTGGCCGTCGGAAAGTACCTGGACTTCCACGTGACGTGGGTTGGTCAGGAATTTTTCCAGATAGACCATCGGGTTGCCGAACGCCGCGCCTGCTTCGGAGCGGGTCAGTTTCGCCGAGGAGATCAGGTCTTCTTCGTTATGCACAACGCGCATGCCGCGACCACCACCGCCGCCAGCGGCCTTGATGATCACCGGGTAACCGACTTCGCGACCGATGCGCAGAGCGGTTTCTTCGTCTTCAGGCAGCGGGCCGTCGGAACCCGGAACGGTTGGAACGCCCGCAGCGATCATGGCGTGCTTGGCCGATACCTTGTCGCCCATCAGGCGAATGGTGTCGGCTTTCGGGCCAATGAAGGCGAAGCCGGAGTTCTCGACCTGTTCAGCGAAATCAGCGTTTTCCGCAAGGAAACCGTAGCCTGGGTGAATGGCGGTAGCGCCGGTCACTTCAGCCGCGGCGATGATTGCCGGGATGTGCAGATAAGAATGCGCGGCCGAGGCCGGGCCGATGCAGACGGATTCGTCTGCCAGACCCAGGTGCATCAGCTCTTTGTCGGCCTTGGAGTAAACGGCGACAGTCTTGATGCCCATCTCTTTGCAGGCACGCAGGATCCGCAGGGCGATCTCACCGCGGTTGGCGATCAGAACTTTTTCCAACTTCGCAGTCATCAAAGTCTCTCCGCGGTTCAAACGATGGTGAACAGCGGTTGGTCGTACTCAACCGGCTGGCCGTCTTCGACGAGGATGGATTCGATCACACCGCTGCTTTCAGCTTCGATGTGGTTCATCATCTTCATGGCTTCGACGATGCACAGGGTGTCGCCTTTCTTCACGGTCTGGCCGACTTCAACGAAGGACGGCGAGGATGGCGAAGATTTGCGATAGAAGGTGCCGACCATAGGCGAACGGGCAACGTTACCGTTCAGAACTGGCGCGGCAGGAGCAGCAGGTGCGGCGGCAGCAACCGGGGCGGCGGCAGCAACAGGCGCAGGCGCCGGAGCATGCATTGGAGCCGGTGCGTAGTACTGCTGAGCCGGGGTCTTGCTGTGACGGCTGATGCGTACGGACTCTTCGCCTTCCTTGATCTCGAGCTCGTCGATGCCGGACTCTTCCAGCAGTTCGATCAGTTTCTTAACTTTACGGATATCCATGAATCATCAACTCCCAAGGGTCGGTCAGGGGCGTTACGCTTGTTGTTCAAGCTGTTGCCGGTCTTTCAAGCTGTTCTAGGGCAGCCTCCAGGGCCAGTCGATAACCGCTGGCGCCAAGGCCGCAGATCACTCCCACCGCTACGTCGGAGAAGTAAGAGTGATGGCGGAAAGGTTCGCGTTTGTGCACGTTAGACAAATGCACTTCGATGAATGGGATGCTCACCGCCAGCAGCGCGTCACGTAATGCGACACTCGTGTGCGTAAAAGCTGCTGGGTTGATCAGAATGAAGTCCACACCTTCGCTGCGGGCAGCGTGGATGCGGTCGATCAATTCGTACTCGGCGTTGCTTTGCAGGTGCAGCAAGTGGTGGCCGGCTTCACGGGCACGGCGTTCCAGGTCCTGGTTGATCTGCGCCAGTGTCGTAGCGCCGTAGGTGCCCGGTTCACGGGTGCCGAGCATGTTCAGGTTGGGTCCGTGCAGAACCAGTAGCGTCGCCATCTGCTGTTCCTTGTGATCTGTGTGCAATTGTCAGAACCCGGCGACTATGCCGCAAAGCCTTTGTGACTGTCCAGTTCTATGCAATAGCCAGCACGATGGCCGATGTTTGCGCGAAATATGTGACCGGGTTATTAAATCCGGTCATTTGCTTTCGCAACACGTTCGGCGAAGTCGGAGGCGTTGATCTCGCCGATCACCCGCACATCGGTGTGTTCGACGCCGTCCTTGCCGAAAAACATCAGCGCTGGCGGGCCGAACAGTTTGTAGCGGTCGAGCAAGGCGCGTTGCTCGGCGTTACTGGCGGTGATGTCGAAGCGGATCAGGCGATAGCCTTTGAGGCGTTCGACGACCTTGGCGTCGTTGAGCACTTCATGTTCGATGACTTTGCAACTGATGCACCAGTCGGCGTACCAGTCGAGCAGCAGCGGGGTGCCCGATGATTTGGCTTCGGCGAGGACGCGGTCCAGGTCAGCCGGGGTGCTGATGGTTTGCCAGGTGCTGGTGTTTTGCGGTTGCTCGTTGCCGGTAACCGTGCGCGGCTGGCCTATCGGATTGAGCGGGTCGGTCTGGCCGCTGAACGCTCCATACCAACACGCCAGCGCATAAAACAGCAGGAACATTCCCAGCAACTGGCCCAGGCGTTTTCTCGGTGGTTTGTAGACGAACTCCAGCGCCCCCATGAACAACCCGACGCCACCGGCCAGCAAGCCGATCAGCAGCAACGTGATCTGGCCCGGCAGTACTCGACTGAGCAGACCGATCGCCAGCCCCAGCAACAAAACGCCAATCGCGTTTTTCACATAGATCAGCCAAGGGCCGCTTTTCGGCAACCAGGCGGCGCCACCGGTGGCGACCAGCAACAGCGGGGCGCCCATGCCCAGGCCAAGCATGAACAATTTCAGACCACCGCCCAATGCATCGCCGCTGGCGCTGATGTACAGCAACGCGCCGGCCAGCGGTGCCGAGACGCAGGGTGACACCAACAGGCTGGAAACCACGCCCAGCACGGCGGCGCCCCACAACGAGCCACCCTCGGTGCGACCGGCAATCCGATCCAGCCGACTGCTGATGGCGTGAGGCAGCTTGAGTTCGAAGACGCCAAACATTGCCAAGGCAAACAGCGCAAAAAACATCGCGAATGGCACCAGCACCCATGCTGATTGCAGCCGCGCCTGAAGATTGAGTTGTGCGCCGAACATCCCCATCAACGCCCCAAGCAGGGCGAAGCAGATGGCCATTGGCAGCACATAAGCGAGTGACAGATTGAAACCGCGCAAACCACCCACCTGACCGCGCAACACCACGCCGGACAGGATCGGCAGCATCGGCAGCACGCACGGTGTGAACGTCAGGCCCAGGCCAGCGAGGAAGAACAGCGCCAATTCGCGCCAGCTCCAGGCCGGAGGCGCACCTGTGCTGCCATCAATACTCAAACGCTCGGTTTCGGGTGGATAGCACAAGCCTTTGTCGGCGCAACCCTGATACGTAACCACCAGGGTGAAGGCGCGTTGATCGGTGCGCGGCAGCTCTACATCGAGAACCCCGTGGTAGACCTCGACATCGCCAAAATACTCGTCGTGTTTCTGCTCGCCCTTGGGCAGTTGCGCGGCGCCGAGGCTAACGTCCTGCGGATCGGCTCGAAATTGAAAGCGATGCCGGTAGAGGTAGTAACCCTCTGTGGCGACGAAACGCAGTTTGATCGATTGCGGTGTGCTTTCTACCAGGCTCAGTTGAAAGGCTTCACGTACCGGCAGGAAGTCGGCGCTGTTGTTGATCGAGCCCAGCGTCGAGCTGGGCCGACTGTCCAGTAACCCGGCGGCGGTGGCCGGCAGGGCGAGCATTAAAAACAACAGGCAGAGCAAACGGCGCATGACAATCTCGCGTATCGAAAGTGAGGGCATGATAGCGGACAGCGGTCGGGTATGCAGGGCGGGGAGTCTTGCGGTGATTGCAATGACGCCTTCGCGAGCAGGCTCGCTCCCACAATGGAATGCGTGCCCCTGTGGGAGCGAGCCTGCTCGCGATGGCGATCTATCAGACGCGGAAGGCCTGGACGGCGGTATGCAACCGCCCACCCAGCACCAACAAATGCTCCCCTTGCTCACGCCCTTCACCAATCCGCAGCAAGTTATCCCCACCCAATTGGTGAATCCGCTCGCTGTGATCGCGGATCTCGCTGACGGCGCCGCTCTGCTGAGCGGTGACATCAGCGATGCGCACGGCGGTGTCGGAAATGGTCTGGATTGCACCGACGATTTTATCCAGCGCCCCGTCGGCGGCCTGGGCCTGATTGGCGGTGGCTTCGGCGTGTTCGACCTGGGCGCGCATGCCTTCCACCGATTGTCGCGCTGCGGTTTGCAAACCAGCGATCAGTGTCTGGATCTCTGCTGTGGCGCCAGCGGTGCGTTGTGCCAGTGAACGAACTTCTTCGGCCACCACCGCAAACCCTCGACCCATTTCCCCGGCGCGGGCCGCTTCGATGGCGGCGTTCAGGGCCAGCAGGTTGGTCTGGTCGGCAATCGAGCGGATGACCGTCAGCACGCCACCGATGGTTGCCGACTCTTCGGCCAGGTGTTCGATCATTTGCGCGTTGCCTTGCACTTCACCGACCAGCGCGTGCAGCCCGGTGAGGCTCAAACCGATGACTTTCTGGCCATGCTCCACCGCCAGCCCGGCATGGCGGCTGGCGTCGGCGGCTTGGCTGGCGTCACCGGCAACCTGTTGAATGGTCGCTTCCAGCTCGCCGAGAGAGTCACGGATCAACGCCGTGTCGCCGGCCTGATGTTCGGCACCGCTGTGCAGGTCATTGCTCAACTCGGCCAGGGTTCGGCTGCTACCAGCGACCTGCTCGGCGTTGAGGCGAATGGTCCCGACCAGGTCGACCAGATAGGCGCGCAAGCGATTGAGCGAAGCTTGAATGTCATGCAGTTCGCGATTGGTCTTGCCCAGTTCAATGTCCCGACTGAAGTCGCCCTCGGCCCAGGTCGAAAGGGCCGGGGCGAGGTTGGTCAGCGTCCGGGCCAGTTTCCGTTGCAAGGTGTCGATCAGCAAAGCTATCAGCAGAATCAGGCCAATCATCACCCCTTGCATCAGCCGCACTTCGCCCTGGATCTGCCCGTGCTGGGCACGAACCACCGGCTCCAGTCCGGCGATGGCCTGCTGCACGGCGGCGATTTTCAGGTGAGTGGCGGCGCTGAGGTCGGTGCGTTTCTGGATCTGCTCACGAGTACGGGAGAGTTCGGCCGGGTAGCGTGTCAGCAGGCTGTTGAGTTCGCGCTTGAGGCCGACACCCGCATCTTCGGCAACCGCTTTTTCGGTGTTCTCCAGGCCCATCATCGCGGCGAAATCATCGGTACCGGATTCGCTGCTGCTGGCTACACCGAGCAGCGGCAAGGCGCCCAGCAACTCAGCCTGGGTGCGGATGTTGCTGACCTCGCGCTCGACATCGGCGGCCAATTCGCTGCGACCGCTGCTGACCAGTTTGTCCCGGGCCAGAGACAACTTGCCCAAGTGCTGAGAAGCAGCGAGCAACGGCGTCAGATACGCCGCGTTAGCGCTGGCGTATTGGCTGAGCTGATCGAGGCTGGCACCGAGCTCGCGTTCGGCTTGCAGCAGCAGCGCTTGCGGATCGCCCGCGAGTTTGCCGGCGGCCAGCAGGTCGGTTTTGCTGAATTCTTCGAGGGTCGACAGGCTCGGGCGCAAGGTGTCGGCCAAGGCCGGCGGCAGCTCACCGAGTTCCTTTTGCAGGCTGTCGATGGCCTGGCTGGCGCTGCTCAGGCGCAGGGCATCGCCGCTGGCGAGATAGTCGTCGATGTTGCGCGCGACTTCATTCTGAAATTGCTGGGACAGGCCCAGGTAACGCGCCATCAATAGATAGGGGCGCTCCAGGGCTTTTTGCGACCACCACAGCGTGGCGCCAAGGGCCACGCAAACGGCGACTAAAAGGAGGGTATTGAGATTGGTCAGCAGCTTCAGGCGCATCGCGGGTCTACCAGCGGCAGAATGGTAAGCGCCTGAATTTATTGCGTTTGTGTTACAGGGTTATGACCGAATGGGTCGATTCCGATGAAAAGGTGGCACTTTGCTTTGCTGTTCGCGCGGCCTGCACGCGGTTGCGTCCGGCGTTTTTCGCGCGGTACAGCGCTTCGTCTGCCTGGCTGGCCATCATCAGGCTGTCGGAGTTTTCACACAGCTCCACCACGCCGGCGCTGAACGTGCACCAGAGGTCCTGCGGTTGAGCCGGGTAGTGAATCTCAGCGAAGCGTCGACGGATTTCGTCGAGCACTTTATGGGCCGATTCGAGATCGGTGTCCGGCATGACGATGGCGAATTCTTCACCGCCGTAACGGCCGATGAAATCGGTCTTGCGCAAGCGTTGCTTGAGAAACAGCGCCAGGCTCTTGATCACCCGATCGCCCATGGGGTGGCCGTGGCTGTCGTTGACCCGTTTGAAGTGGTCGATGTCGAGCATCGCAAAGCTCAGCGGCTTGTTCTCGCGACGGGCGCGGAACGAACAGTCTTCGAGCAATTGCAGAATGTGCGTGTGGTTGTACAGCCCGGTGAGGCTGTCGCGGACCATCCGCGCTTTCAGATTGCGCGCCCGCGCCGCGCGGTTGCGCACGGTGGTGATCAGGTGTCGGGGCTTGATCGGTTTGGTCAGGAAGTCGTCGCCGCCCTCGCTCATGGCGTCGAGCTGCTTGTCCAGATCATCTTCGGCCGACAGGTAAATGATCGGCACGCTGACGTAACGGTCGTTATGGCGGATCACTTTGGCCAGTTCAGTGCCGGTGCAGGCCGGCATGTACATGTCGAGGATGATCAGGTCTGGCTGGAAATCCGCGAGCTCGGCCATGGCCTGGATCGGCTCGATCAGCGTCCGCGTGACGATCCCGGCGCTATTGAGCAGGCGCTCGGTGTGCAAGGCCTGGGCGCGGGAGTCGTCGATGATCAGCACTTTATAAGGTTCGTACTGGGCGACGCAGGTCAGGACTTCAATCTTCTCCAGCAGGCTCGAGGCTTCGAGGGTGCCGGTCAGGAATTCCTGGCCACCGGCACGCACGGCGGCGAGACGGGTCGGGGTATCGGTTTCGTGCAGGCTGAAGAACAACAGCGGTAATTGATGATCAAGGCCTTCCTGGGCTTCGGCGGCCAGTTTCAGGCCGATGCCGGTACCACTGAAGTCCACGTCCATGACGATTGCCGCGGGCAAGCGCTCGACCATCGAAGAGCGGAATGCCGAAACACTGTCGAGGGCTTGCGCGCTGAGCCCGAAAAATTCCAGCTGCTTGGCCAGACGCTCGGCGCGGTCGTAATCCTGCAGCATCACGTAGATCGGCTTGCGCAGCGGCGGCAGGAAGGTTTGTTCGAATTGGTCGCCGTGGCGCAGGCCGGTGCGCGACAGGCGCTGCATCAAACGATTGAGGTCGGTGATCAGTCCGCTGCTCAGGCGTCCGCGATTGGCGTCGACAGCCTCCAGCGACTGACCGATGTGGCGTGCCAGCTGCGAGTGTTCAGGTTGTTCGAAGCGTTCGGCGAAACGCAGCAGGCGCAGGTTGGCCTCGCTCAGTTCCGATAAGTCGGTGGTGGACCACTCGTTGCGTTGCAGGCGCTGCCATATCTCAAGAATTTGACGTGCCTGATGAATTACCCGCTGGGCAAAGTGGTGCTTGAGGCGCTCACGGCTGGGGTCTTCTGGCTCGGTCATATCCTGACTACTAGTTAGGGTGCATGCTGAGATCGACTGGTGGCTCTATGCTAGCACCTCTTTTCCATCGCATGAGTGTCGTATGTCAATTAACTGCAAAGCGACCTTATTCAGTTCCTGACCGACTGGTCGCATAGGATCCAGGTTGTGCTTCATTTATAGTGGCCGTCGATCGTAGTCATTGTGCGGGTCGTGTTTACGCAGGATTTAATGCGCGGCAAACGAGGCACGATGAGATAGGGTTGTGGTCGAACCGATGAACTCAAGTGATTGAAAGGATATCGCCATGCTGGACTGGAAGAACCGCGCGGGCAGCGCGCCTGAACGTGCCGCTGAACCGAAATCGGCCACCCGGAGTTACTTCGGTGGCCTGTTGTTCAGCCGGGCGCTGGCCACTCTGATTGGCCTTTACCTGCTGGTGGCTATTGCGCTGGGCTGGTACTGGAGCCAGGAACCTGCGCTGTTCCCGGTTCAGCAGAACGCCCAGATGGCCGCCGAAAAAGAAGGCAAGCAAATGGTCATCGGCTACACCACGGTCGAAACCCTCAAGACCGTCGCCGGTACTTTGCTGACCAAGCCGGGTGGCTATATTTCCAACGACCGTTTCCCGCCGGGCCTGTGGATGGATAACACGCCGAGCTGGGAATATGGCGTGCTGGTCCAGGTCCGCGACCTGAGCCGTGCCATGCGTAAAGACTTCGCCCGTTCGCAGTCGCAGTCCACCGAAGACGCCGACCTGGCCAAGGCCGAGCCGCGTTTCAACTTCGACAACAAGAGCTGGGTGCTGCCTTCCAGTGAGTCCGAATACCAGGAAGGCATCAACTCCCTGAGTCGTTATCAGGCGCGCCTGTCCGATCCGAGTCAGAAAAGCGCGCTGTTCTATGCCCGCGCCGACAACCTGAACAACTGGCTGGGCGATGTCGGTACCCGTCTGGGTTCGCTGTCGCAACGGCTGTCGGCCAGCGTTGGCCGGGTCAAGCTCAACACCGCGCTGAAAACCGAAGTCCTGGCCCCGGGTCAGGTGCCCCAGGTCGACGAAGAAATCGTCGAGACGCCGTGGATGCAGATCGACAACGTGTTCTACGAAGCTCGCGGTCAGGCCTGGGCCCTGTCCCATCTGCTGCGCGCCATCGAAGTCGACTTCGCCGATGTGCTGGCCAAGAAGAACGCCACGGTCAGCGTGCGTCAGATCATTCGTGAACTGGAAGCCTCGCAGGAACCGGTCTGGAGTCCTATGATCCTTAATGGCAGCGGCTTCGGGGTGCTGGCCAACCATTCGCTGGTCATGGCCAACTACATCTCCCGGGCCAACGCCGCAGTGATCGATTTGCGTCAATTGCTCAATCAGGGCTAAGTCATGGTCGATAGCGCCAGAGAGGTCGCGCATCGCGCGGCCTCGGATGCCGAACAGATCGCCTGGGTTGACGAGCAGGACAACCTGCTCGGCGCCCTGGTCCGCTCCGACCTGCGTGAGCGCGGGCTGATCGGGCGCGGCACTTACATCATGCTGTTCAATTCCGCCGGTGAACTCTGCGTGCATCGACGCACGCTGAGCAAAGCCATTTATCCAGGGTTCTGGGACGTGGCGGCGGGGGGGATGGTGCTCGCGACCGAAACCTACGCCGAATCCGCTGCCCGTGAGCTGGAAGAAGAGCTGGGCGTAAGCGGTGTGGAACTGACCGCCCATGATCACTTTTTCTTCGAAGACACCGGTAACCGGCTCTGGTGTTCGGCGTTTTCGGCGGTGTGGGACGGTCCATTGATCCTGCAACCCGAAGAAGTCCTTGAGGCGCGCTTTATCCCCATCGATCAGGTGCTGCTGGAAATCCAGCAAAAGCCTTATTGCCCGGACTCTCTGGCCGCATTGAAGCGGTATCTTCGGGCCCGTGGGTCGGACGTCGCAAAAGAGGCATAAATTGGCGCCGATTGGCTCTTAGCAAGTCGGCTTTTTGCCGTTACACTGCGCGACCTTTTCAAGCTGAACCAGTATTGCCTGGCTCAGTAGCGCTGCCCCTGCCTGAGTGGGGCTTCGCGGTCGATGGCACTTGCCCAAGTTGCCGCGACCAGTCTTTGTCCTCCCAAGAGGATTGCCGGTGGCCAAAAAAGCCGCATCCTTCGCCGCCCTTGGTGGCTTGGTATTTTCCACCGACGCAGGTCGTCATTGCCCGGATTGCAGTAAACCGGTGGATGCCTGCATCTGCAAACAGACCGTTATCCCGGCCGGCGACGGCATCGCTCGTGTGCGTCGCGAAAGCAAGGGGCGTGGCGGCAAGACGGTGACCACCATCACCGGCGTGCCGTTGGCCGAAGACGCACTCAAGGACCTGGCGACCACGTTGAAGAAACGTTGCGGGACCGGTGGTGCGTTGAAAGACGGAATCATCGAAATCCAGGGCGATCATGTCGAGCTACTCTTGGCCGAGCTGATCAAACACGGTTTCAAAGCGAAGAAGTCCGGCGGCTAGCAGCTTCTGTGAAAACCACCCTCGGCTTGATCCAGCCCTGATCCGATTCAGGTTTGGCGTCGTCTACATGGTTTTCACAGAGCCTGTTCTGACCGGTTTCTAAACTCACTGCGGTCAGCGAGGTCTATCCCCTCGTTGACGAACCGTCATTTTCATTCTTTAGACTGCGCCGGCCTGAACCCAGGCGACGCTCTATGACTTCTTTATAGGGGACTTCAATGTCCGTACGACGCACACGCAAAGACGATGGCAGCCAATGGACAGTTGCGGACAGCCGCAGTGTTTACGGGATTCGCCATTGGGGGGCCGGGTACTTCGCGATCAATGACGCCGGTCGCGTCGAAGTTCGTCCGAACGGTCCGACCAGTTCGCCTATCGACCTGTTCGAGCAAGTTGACCAGTTGCGTAAAAGCGGCCTGTCCTTGCCGTTGCTGGTGCGTTTCCCTGACATTCTGCAAGACCGCGTGCGTCAGCTGACCGGCGCCTTCGACGCCAACATCGAGCGCCTGGAATACCAGAGCAAATACACCGCGCTGTACCCGATCAAGGTTAACCAGCAAGAAGCGGTGATCGAGAACATCATTGCGACCCAAGACGTGTCCATCGGTCTTGAAGCCGGCTCCAAGCCTGAGCTGCTGGCCGTGCTGGCCCTAGCGCCGAAGGGCGGCACCATCGTCTGCAACGGCTACAAGGATCGCGAGTTCATTCGTCTGGCGCTGATGGGCCAGAAGCTCGGCCACAACGTGTTCATCGTGATCGAGAAAGAATCCGAAGTTGAACTGGTGATCGAAGAAGCCGCCTCGCTGAAGGTCAAGCCTCAGGTCGGTCTGCGCGTGCGTCTGTCGTCCCTGGCGTCGTCCAAGTGGGCTGACACCGGTGGCGAGAAATCCAAGTTCGGCCTGTCGGCGGCGCAATTGCTGTCGGTGGTCGAGCGTTTCCGCGCTGCCGGCCTGGATCAGGGCATTCGCCTGTTGCACTTCCACATGGGCTCGCAGATCGCCAACCTGGCGGACTACCAGCACGGCTTCAAGGAAGCGATTCGTTACTACGGCGAACTGCGCAACCTCGGCCTGCCGGTGGATCACATCGACGTCGGTGGTGGTTTGGGCGTGGATTACGACGGTACGCACTCGCGCAACGCCAGCTCGATCAACTACGACATGGACGATTACGCCGGTGTTGTGGTCGGGATGCTCAAGGAGTTCTGCGACGCGCAGAACCTGCCGCACCCGAACATCTTCTCCGAAAGCGGCCGTTCCCTGACCGCTCACCACGCAATGCTGGTGGTGCAAGTGACCGACGTCGAGAAGCACAACGACGACGTGCCGCAGATCGACAACAAGGAAGAACTGCCGGAAACCGTGCAGTGGCTGGTTGACCTGCTGGGCCCGACCGACATCGAGATGGTCACCGAAACCTACTGGCGCGCCACGCACTATATGAGCGACATCGCGACCCAGTACGCCGATGGCAAGTTGACCCTGGCCGAGAAAGCCCTGGCCGAGCAATGCTATTTCGCGGTGTGCCGTCGCCTGCACAACTCGTTGAAGGCTCGTCAGCGTTCGCACCGTCAGGTGCTCGACGAACTCAACGACAAGCTGGCCGACAAGTACATCTGCAACTTCTCGGTATTCCAGAGCCTGCCGGACACCTGGGCTATCGGCCAGGTCCTGCCGATCCTGCCGCTGCACCGTCTCGACGAAGAGCCGCTGCGCCGTGCCGTGCTGCAAGACCTGACTTGCGACTCCGACGGCAAGATCAAGCAATACGTCGACGAGCAGAGCATCGAAACCAGCCTGCCGGTTCACAGTTTGAACGACGGTGAAGACTACCTGCTGGGTATCTTCCTGGTCGGCGCCTACCAGGAAATCCTCGGCGACATGCACAACCTGTTCGGTGACACCGACTCGGTGAACATCTACCAGAACGCTGACGGCAGCGTGTACCACGCTGGTATCGAAACCCACGACACCATTGAAGACATGCTGCGTTACGTGCACTTGTCGCCGGAAGAGTTGATGACCCACTACCGCGACAAATGCGCCAGTGCCCGCATCACCTCCGCCGAGCGTACCCAGTTCCTCGACGCGCTGCGTCTGGGGCTGACCCGTTCCTCTTACCTGTCTTCTTGAGGTAAGGCACCGCTCCCATCAAGTTGTCTGAAAATGTTCCGCACGTAGCGGAAATTTCAGATGACTTGGTGGGATGCCTCTCTGATTTCGAGCGAAATGACTTACATTCTTGGCCATCCAAGCGATGTGGTCTTCTTTTCGCGTAGGTCATTTCCTAAGTTGTACTTCGGCACTCTACTCGGCCAACTCTCTCGGAGAGAATCCCCGGCCGCCCCTCCTGTAGAGAATCGCCGATGTTCGATCCAGTCAACGAGCCGTCATTTCGTCTGGATGTAGAGGGTCTGCCCGACCCCTTCGAGGTCTTGGCGTTTACCGGTAGTGAAGCGATCAGCGAGCCTTTTGTGTTCGACGTGGATCTGCTGATCGATGACCCGACACTCGACCTTGCAAGCCTGCTGTACCGTCCGGCCTTTCTGCATCTCGGGCCTGCGGGAAACGGCTTTCACGGACAATTGCATGAACTCGTCCAGCGTGATCATGACCCGGCTGTCAGGCTTTGCCGCGTACGTTTTGGGCCGAAGCTGGCGTGCCTTTCCCTGCGCTTTAGCCAGCGAATTTTCAGCGCGCGTTCGGTGCCGCAAATCCTCAGTCAGGTGCTCAAGGAGCACGGTATTGCCGGCAAGAGTCGGCGCTTTGAGCTGAGTAGCGATTACCCGGCCCGTGAATTCTGTACGCAGTTTCGGGAATCAGACCTGCAATTTATCCAGCGCCTGTGTGCCCAGGAACGGCTTCACTACCATTTCGAACACGGCGAGCACGGGCATTGCGTGGTTTTCGGTGATGGTCAGGAGCACTTTCGATTCGGTGACCGTGCGGTCTTTCAGGTAGATGGTGAGCAATCGGCCGTGCGTCAGTTCAAGCTTCTGGGGGGCGCCGGGCAACGAA
Source organism: Pseudomonas sp. BT76 TE3572 (assembly GCF_050435365.1). Lineage (NCBI taxonomy): Bacteria > Pseudomonadati > Pseudomonadota > Gammaproteobacteria > Pseudomonadales > Pseudomonadaceae > Pseudomonas > Pseudomonas sp. BT76 TE3572. Next base: position 3,755,207 of record NZ_JBNDKE010000001.1, on the reverse strand, counting down.
CCGCGCCGATTGCCGAAGGTTGCACGGACCTGACGGTGCTGCGCAGCGGTCAGGTGATGCCGCTGTCCGGCCATCCGATTGCCGACTGGAATCATCTCTGGCTGCTGACTCACGTCGAGCATCAGGGCCGCCAGGATTTAACGGCGTCCTACAGCAACCAGATCCGCGCGACTCACTGGCAGATGCCTTTTGTTTCGCCTCATTGCGCAGTGCAACCCAGGATGCACAGCCTGCAAAGGGCCTGGGTGGTCGACATTGATGAGTCATGCCCCGATCCGTCCAGGCCGGTGGCGGTGCAATTTGACTGGCTCTATCAGGGCGAAGGGGCGGCGCCGAGCCACTGTTGGCTGCCGTTGGCCGCTGAGCTGGGCGACGCGGCATTCACGCGGTTGAGTGAAGGGGCCGAGGTGGTGGTGAGCTTTATCGAGGGGGATCCGGATCAGCCGTTGATTACCGGGTTTCTTCACGCCCCTGCGTCCGTTGACGATGCTGAGGAGGTCGACCCGCCACGCACAGTCGCCACAGATGACGTCGAGGGCTTGCTGGAGTTTCTGCAATCGAGCGAGCCATTGACGTTGCTCTGTCTGCTGCCCGGTGGCGGCAGTTTCAGCCATTGCACGCAGCCCCTCTGCACCTGCCGGGCGGCGATGCAGTTTGGCCAGAGCGGTGCGGCATGATCGCCGCGACCCCGCAATGGCTATTGCTGGATGTGCCGGGTGCGCCACAGGCGGGGGCGATGCTACAACAGAAGTTTGCACATGCCCGGTGGTTCTGGTTGTTCGAAGGCACTGAGTGGCATGCGTTGCGTGAACACGGCCCGGCCCTGATCGACCTTCGGACATGCCCTGCGCTGGTCGGGTTATGTGACAGCGAAGTGCCCCTCTGGCGCGGCTTGCTGATGGCCAGCGAGGTGTCGTCGCCGCTGTTGCTGGAGCATTTGCGCCGCATGCTCACGGTCACGTTCGGTCTGCATCACCGAGCCTTGTTGAGTTACTACAACCCGCAAACGGCCAGTTATTTGTTCGATGCCTGCGATGCGCAGGAGCTGAGTCGCTGGCTGGGGCCTATCAGCCATTTGCGCTGGTTCGGCGGGACGTGGGCCGACCGCGCGATCGGCAGTCAGGGCTGGCAGCAGTTGGTCAATCCGGGGCTTGCCGTCAGCCCTTTGGCGGTTGAAGAAAACCTCAGTCCTCGCCAGCAGGAAAAACTGCAAACCTGCCTGCTGGAGCAACATGCCTGGCACTGGAGTCGATCCACCGGGACTGACTACAACACGCAGTGGTCCCACCTGCAGGAAGGGCTGGCGCTGGATTTTACCGAGCGCCCGGTACTCGATGACTGGTTATGGCTACGCTTGCAGTACCCCGGCGCTTTGCCTGGGCACGCATTGCCGGGACTCACCCAGCAGGAGCGTCTCGATAGCCTGCGCAACCTGTGGCAGAACGATCAGCCCTGAACACGAGGTTCGACATCAATGGCGAGCACCACGCGGCGATTGTTCAGCCTGATTGTCGTCGGCGTTTTACTGGCCGTGATGACGGCGTGCTCGCCGCTGAAGTTGCTCAATGCGCTGACCCCCGACACAACCTTCGACAAGACCGAGGGCATTGCCTATGGCCCTGATCCGCGGCAAAAACTCGATGTGTATGTGCCGCGCCCTCCCATGAAAAACGCCCCGGTGGTGGTGTTTTTCTACGGCGGCAGCTGGAACAGCGGTTCACGCAGCGATTACGCTTTTGTCGGCGAGGCCTTGGCGTCCCGGGGAATTGTGGTGGTGCTGGCGGACTATCGGTTGTACCCGCAGGTGCGTTATCCGCTGTTCCTTGAAGATGGCGCCCGGGCCGTGGCCTGGACCCATGAACACATCCGTCAATATTCCGGTAATCCGCAGCGGTTGTACCTGATGGGCCACAGTTCCGGGGCCTACAACGTTGCGATGCTGGCGCTGGACCCCGGGTTATTGGGGGCGGTGGGTTTGTCGCCGCATAACCTCAGTGGCTGGATCGGCCTGGCCGGGCCTTATGATTTTCTGCCGATCAAGAATCCGCAGGTGCGCCCGGTGTTTTTCTGGCCGGACTCACCACCCCGGTCGCAGCCGATCAATCATGTCAGTCGTGGCGCGCCGCCAGCCTTGTTGATCGCGGCGAGCGACGATGAACTGGTCAACCCGGTCCGCAACACCGGTGGTCTGGCGCGCAAACTGCGCGAGGCGGGCGTACCGGTGCAGGACCTGTATTTCTCGCGTACCAGCCACGCCACGCTGGTGGCGACGCTGTCCCGGCCGATGCGCGGTTTGGCTCCGGTGCTGGATGTGGTCACGGCCTTCGTCAACGCCACGCCGACTCAGTGAGCTTTGCCGGCGAACCAGCCGTCGTTTTTGTGCAGGTACCAGGCAAACGTGCCGAGGGTCAGGCTGCGCAGCAACATGAACAACAGAAAGGTTATCCACAGTCCATGGTTGCCAAAACCTTGCAGCGCCCAAGCGAATGGCAGCAATAAAACCACCGTCAGCAGCATGCCGTTGCGCATTTCCCGGGCGCGGGTAGCGCCGATAAACAGCCCGTCGAGCAGGTAACTCCCGACCGCGATCAGCGGCAGCGCGGCGAGGTAGGGCAGGTAGATGAACGCCGTGTCGCGCACGCTCTGAATGTTGGTCTGCATCTCGATAAACAGATGCCCGGCAAACAGGAACAGCACGGCAAAACCCAGGCTCGCCAGCAACGACCAACCGCAGGCCACCACCAATGAGCGGCGCAGGGCCTCTCGATCACGAGCACCGATGGCATGCCCACACAGGGCTTCCACGGCGTGGGCCAGGCCGTCCAGTGCATGGGCGGTCAGCAGCAAACCATTGAGCAGCAGCGCGTTGGCGGCGACGGTGGCATCACCCAGTCGCGCGCCTTGCACGGTGATCAGGAAAAACACCGATTGCAGCGCCAGGCTGCGGATGAAAATGTCGCGGTTGACCGCCAATAGCGGCCGCCAGCTCTGCCACAACGCCAGCGCGGCCCAGGCGATGTGGCCGGGATAGGCGCGCAGGGCGTTGCGGGTCATCAGCAGGCCGATCAGCGCGCCGGTCCATTCGGCGATCACCGACGCTCGGGCCGCGCCGACCACCCCCCACTCCAGCCCGAGAACGAACCACAGGTTCAGCGCGATGTTCACCAGGTTGGTGCTCAGCAGAATCGCCAGTGGCGCCCGGGCGTTCTGAGTGCCGAGGAACCAGCCGACCAGCGCATAACTGGCCAGCGCCGCCGGCAGGCCGAACAGGCGAGTGTGGAAAAATTCGCGGGTCAGCTGATCCAGCTCCGCCGACGGCTGCATGAAGTGCAGCGCGACCCCGCTCAACGGCACACCCAGTGTTCCCAGGACAATGGCCAGGCCCATGGCCAACAACAGACCCTGCAACAAAATCTGCCGCAATGCGGCGCCGTCCCCACGCCCGGCGGCCTGTGCGGCGAACCCCGTGGTGCCCATGCGCAGAAAACCCATGGCCCAGGCGAGAAAGGTATACAGGCTGGCCCCGACCGCGACGGCGCCCAACTGATGGGCGTGGGGCAAGTGGCCGATGACGGTACTGTCGACCAGCGCCACCAGCGGTACGGAAATGTTCGAGAGAATCATCGGCGCGGCGAGCGCCCAGACTCGACGATGGGTAGGGCGGTCGCGCCAGTCGGCGATCAGGTTGGACATGCAGGCTCCTTGGGGGAGCGGGCATTGTAGCGGTTGATTGGGGATTTGCTGTGAATCAGAAATCGACCCCTCACCCCAGCCCTCTCCCCAGTGGGGAGAGGGGGAAAGGGAGCTGATCTCCATGCTTTTCAAAACCTGAGTTCGACGCGGAATTTCAGGTCGATGTCGCTCGAAAGTACAACTCAGTCAGTCCCCTCTCCCTCCGGGAGAGGGCTAGGGTGAGGGCTGGATCTCAAGCCGATCAATGGATTATCCAGCTCAACAACCACAACCCCAGCAGCAACCAGATAATCCCCATGATGATCGACGCATTCATGAACGCCCGAATCGCCGACCACAACAGCATCAACCCCAAAATCAGCGCAATGATGCTGATGATCGACGCGTCCATGCCCAGCGCACGGGACAGCCCTTCGACAAAGTTGCTGCCGGCGTGGCTCAACAGATTGAACAAGCCACTGAGGCCGTCAACGATGAAGCGGATAACCGAACCGAGTGCCTGGCCGAGCCATTCGAAAAAACTTTCTACCTGCATGTTGTGAGCGTCCTTGATGAAAGTGGTGGCAGGGTTGCCGGACTTGAGCCTTGGGCTATCGAGCTGGGTGCCGAGTTCCCTCCAAGCATAGTGGTTTTGCAGCGCTTGCCGCTTGCCTTCATTCCTTATCCCCCCGAAGCTATACGCCTTCAGGAGAGCCCGATGAACCTTGTTGAACTGACCGAACGCCTGCACGCCATCCGTGACCGCAATGACTGGCGGCAATTTCACAGCCCGAAAAACCTGGCCATGGCCGCGAGCGTGGAAATGTCCGAGCTGGTGGAGATTTTCCAGTGGCTGACCGAAGACCAGTCGCGCCAGTTGCCGAAGGACAAGCTCGCCCATGCCGGGCAGGAAATCGGTGACATCGTGCTCTATTTACTGCTGCTGTGCAGCGAGTTGGGGTTGGACATGAATGAAGTGGTGCGCAGCAAACTCGCGGACAGCGAACGGAGGTTCAGCTGATGAGCGACCGTCATTTCGATCAACTGGCCACCCGCTTCGCCGAAAAAATCTACGGCGGTGCCAAAGGCGCGATCCGTCTGGCAGTGCTTCAGGCCGACCTGGCCGAAACCCTGCCGGACCGACCGTTGCGCGTACTGGACATCGGCGCCGGCCTGGGCCACATGTCGTTGTGGCTGGCCCAGCGTGGTCATGAGGTCACACTGGCCGAGCCCGCCGAGCCAATGCTCGAAGGCGCCCGTCAGCGCTTTGCCGACGCCGGGCAAACAGCGACGTTCATTCAGGCGCCGTGGCAGGATCTGCTCGGCCAACTCACCGAACCCTACGACCTGGTGCTGTGCCACGCCGTGCTGGAATGGCTGGCCGAACCTCACGCGATCCTGCCGGTGCTGCATCAATTGACCAAGCCGGATGGCTGGCTGTCCCTGGCCTTCTACAACCGCGATGCGCTGATCTATCGCAACCTGCTCAAAGGCCATTTCCGCAAGATGCGCAAGAACGACATGGCCGGTGAGAAACAGAGTCTGACCCCGCAGCAGCCCCTTGATCCACGGGAACTGGCGGCGCAACTTGAAGGCCTGTGGCAAGTCGAAACCCAGAGCGGGGTGCGAGTTTTTCACGACTACATGCCGGTGGAATTCCAGGCCCGTGCCGAACTGGTGGACTTGTTGGAAATGGAGCTGGCCCACCGCCGTCACCCAAGCTTTGCCGGGCTTGGGCGCTACTTGCACTGGATCTGTCGGCCGGTCTGATCGGAGCGCGAAATGAACAGTCGTTCGGGGTTATTGGTGATCTGTCTCGGGTTGGCGGCCTGTCAGGGCAGCAACCCTTATGTGGCGTCATCCAACCCCTTGCCACCCGCGCCGCCTCAGGCCGCCAACACCTTTGACCGCAGCGCCTACCCGGCACCGCCGCGCGACTATGGGCGTTACCGCAGCTGGGCCTGGCTCAACGGGCAGTTGCCGCCGGGCACTACCTGGGCGGATTCGGCGCAGGTCGCCGAAGCCGTCAGCAATGCCCTTGATCAACGTGGCTTGCGCCCGCTGCACGATAACCGCCCGGTCGACCTGTTTGTCAGCGCCGACCTGCACCTGGAAACCCGCCTGCGTCAGGTTCAGGACGACTATGGTTACTACGGCGGCGGTTATGGCGGTTACAACCGCTACGGCAGCGGTTACGGCATGTACAACACCGTGCCGATCGTTCGGACTTATCAGGAACAGGTCGTGGTGGTGCAGGTTGATTTGTTTGACGCTCAGAGCGGTGAACCGGTCTGGAGTGCCAGCGCCGAAACCAGCAATCGCGGGAGCCAGAGCGAGCGTGTCGATGCGATACGGGAGGCTGTAGAAAAGGCGATGTCGGCGTATCCTCCTAGTTAGCTTCTGTAGTTAAGAAGCATTACGCAGGTTCATGTCTTCAACCGGAGAAATATCATGTTCCGCCGTCTCGCTTTACTGACCGTGGCCATGCTGCTCACTGCCTGCGCCGGCAGCCAGGTCAATCATGACTTCGATGCCAGCCGCGACTTCGCCGCCTATCGCAGCTGGAGCTGGAAAGAACCCGCCCTGCAATATCGCCCCGATGACCCGCGGATCAAGAGCGACCTGACTGAACAACGCATCCGCCAATCGGTGACCGATCAGCTGGATCAGCGTGGCCTGCGTCCGGCGGCGGATGGCAAAAAGGGCGATTTGAGCGTACAGACCTATCTGATCGTCGAGCAGCGCCAGCAACAAGTAACCACCAACTACGGCGGCGCTTGGGGTAATCCATGGAACGGTTACTGGGGGGGGCCGATGTACAACGAAACCCGTAACGTCAGCTACAAAGTGGCGATCATCCAGATCGACCTGCTTGATGGCAAGGACGGCAAACTGGTGTGGCGCGGCAGTGACGAGCAGATACTCAGCCGCACACCGAACCCTTCGGATCGCAGCACGGCGATACGTGAAACGGTGGGGCGAATTCTCGCCAACTATCCACCGAAATAAACACCCCAAAACCCTGTAGGAGCAGCTCAGCTCGTACAGGGTTTTTGTTTTCTGCACTGGCATGTTGCCAGCAGTCCAGCCAAGTCTTGTCTACACTGCTGTTCACCCAAGGAGGTAGCCCTCAGCTGTGCACCGGCAAAGGAGTGCGCGATGTCTCCCCGTTTGCAGTTTCGCAGCCCGTCCCGGCAACGGGGGGCGATCGGTTTGATGGCGGCGCTGACATTGGGCATGGCCCTGATGTTCTTGCTGGTCGTGGTCGACAGCGGGCGTTTGTACCTGAAAAAACGTGACCTGCAGCGCGTAGCGGACATGGCCGCACTTGAAGCCTCCACCCGAGGCGGTGATTGCGCCGCTGGCAACACCGCCACTGTCTATGCCACCGCCAGCGCAAACCGTAATGGCTTCACCCTTCCTGACCCCAATCACAATCTGCTGGTCGCTTGCGGCGCCTTGACCCTGGATGCCAATAACCTTCGGGTATTTGGCGCCGACCCGAGCAAGAGCGAAGCCATTCGGGTGATCGCCAGCCATTCGGTCCCGCAGAGCCTCGCTGGCGGTGTCGGCGCCCTGTTCGGTGGCGCTCCACGCGGGGCAACCATCAACCTGACGGCCAGCGCTGTCGCCGCATTGCCGCCACCGCAGGCTTCGCTGACCCTGCGCAGCACGACGTTGAGCGTCGACACCAGCAAATCGACGACGCTCAACGCGCTGTTCGGTGGTTTGCTCGGGGGTAGCCTGAACATCAACGCGGCGGGCTGGAACGGACTGGTGAACACCAACATCAGCCTGCTCGGCTACCTCGACCGATTGAAGGTCGACCTTAACCTCAGCGCTGCCGGGTATGACCAGGTGTTGGGCAATACGATTGCCGTCAGCCAGCTGATCCAGACCGCCGTTAATGTACTGGACCCCGGCGGCACACTCGGTGCGACCGCCACCATTGCGAGTCTTCAAGCGCTGAAGGTCGCGGCAGGCGCAACCACCGTCGTACTCGGCAACGTGCTGCACGTCGAGGCTGGCAGCACCGTGACGGCGCTGGGGACCAACCTGAAAGTGTTCGACCTGATCGAAGCCGTCGTGCAACTGGCCAACAAGAAAAACGGCCTGGTGGCGACCCTGCCGATCAACCTCGCGGGGCTCGCGCAAATCACTGCTCGGGTGCAGATACTGGAGCCGCCACAGCTCTCGGCCATCGGCAATCCGAAAAGCGCCGCGCTCGCGCCTTTGGGGCCCAACCGGATCTATGTGAAAACCGCTCAGGTGCGTACATTGCTGTCGATCGACTTGCCCATTCTGAGTGCGATTCAACCCTTGCTCGAGGCGGCGGCGGATCTTGCCGGACCGTTGACCAATACCTTGAACGCCTTGTTGCATCTCAATCTGGTCGGTGTCATTGACTCACTGACCTGCGCGCTGGGGGCGGCCTGTGAAACACCTTCGATCGTGCCGCTTTCCAGTACCGTAAGCCTCGATGTCGCACTGGACGTCGCGAGCGCCAACAGTTACGTCACTGCCTACAGTTGCGTCAGCGCCACCAACAAATCCCTGACCACCAATACCAGCACTTCACTGGTGAAGTTGAAAATCGGCAAGATCGATCCGAACACGGCTTTCGGCAACAACACCACGCCGCCCACCGTGGTGGTACAGCCGTTGAAGGTGATCGATATCGGGGTGAAGACCTGCCGCCGGTTCCTGATCTTGCCCGTCAGTTGTGACCCGCGAATTCCAGGCGTCGGCGGCGGCATCGATATCATGGCCGACACCACCGTGGCACAGAGCGCCAACATGCCGCACGTCTATTCCGCTCCGCCGGCCACCAGCCTGCCGGAGATCAACCAGCCACCGTTCTACTATTCCTGGTCCACCAGCAATATCGTCAGCAGCCTTACCGACACGGCGACTAACATCAAGGTCGACATGTACGGCCCGACGGGCAGTCTGGTCGGTGGTCTGGGGGCCATCCTCAGCAGTGTCACCACATTGCTGGTCAACGCGATCAACAGCGTGCTCAGCCCGTTACTCGACACCTTGATCAACACACTGCTGCTCAGCCTGGGGATCGATCTGAACAAGGTCGATGTCGGCGCCAACCTCAGTTGTCACTCAGGACGAGCGACACTGGCGATCTGATCGTCGGCGGCAATCGGCAGTTCGATACAAAACCGTGCGCCCTCGACCGAGTTTCTGACGCTCAGTTTTCCGCCCATGTTCTCGACGATGCCGTAACTGACCGACAACCCGAGCCCGGTGCCGACACCCACGGGTTTGGTGGTGAAGAACGGCTCGAAAATCCGCTCCAGCAACCGTGGATCGATACCGCCGCCGTTGTCCTCGACCCACAGCCGCACCGAATGCGCATCACGTTCGGCGTACACCGAGATCCACGGTTTGAACTCGCGGTCGGCCTCGCGTTTGCCGAGCAATGCATCCCGAGCGTTGACCATCAAGTTAATCAACACCTGTTCGAGCTGATCGACGTAACCGCGCACTTGCACTTCAAACCCGGTCTCGTTGACCCGCAGATCGACCCCTTTGCCGCGCATCCCTTCGGCCAGCAGCGACAGCGTGCCTTCGATGGCTTGTGCCGGATTAAACGGATGTTGCTCGATCTCTGAGCGGCGGCCAAACACCCGCATGTGATCCACCACCCGCGCGGCCCGCTGGACCTGTGCATCGATGCGGTTGAGCTTGTCGGTCAGGTAGTCGATCTGCGCATCGCCGTTGCTCAGACGCTTGAGCACGTTGACGATGGCCATGCGCATCACATTCAACGGCTGATTGATTTCATGGGCCAGCCCTGTGGCCATTTCACCGAGGGTGGCCATTTTTGCGCTTTGGGTGAGCTGCTGCTGGGCGCGGCGCACTTCGGTGTTGTCGCGACCCACGGCCTGAATCTCCAACAAATGGCCGTCCTCATCGAACACCCCGCGATCCGACCACACCCACCAGGCATGTTCCCGTCCCGGCAGTTGCAGGTTGATTTCCGCGGTGCTGACCGGGAATTCCGGGCTGAGTCGGCCGAGCCGCTGGAGAAACGCTTCGCGCTGTTCCGGTGACATCCAGCTGCCCAGATTCACCCCAGGCAGTTGTTCGGGCGGGCACTCCAGGTAAGTCGCCAGTGGGCGGTTGCCGAAGGTCAGGGTCAGGTCCGGGCGGTAGCGGCAGATCATCGCCGGAGAGTCTTCCACCAGGATCCGGTAGCGTTCTTCACTCTGCTTCACCTGTTCGGCGGCCAGGGTTGCTTCGGTGACGTCCAGCCACAGGCCGACGGCTTCCACCGGCAAGCCAAGGTCGTCGCGCAGTAACTTGGCTTCATCGAGTAGCCAGTGGTATTCGCCGCGACTGTCGCGCAGCCGATAGCGGGCGCGCACCGAACCTTCACGCAGCAAATGTCGGGTACGTTCGAAGTACCGATCGCGGTCATCCGGGTGCACCCTTTCAATCAGGTTTCCCGTCGTGCAATCAGCCAGTGTCCAGCCGAGCAGCGGCAGTAGGCTGTCACTGAAAAACGTCGGTTGCAGCGCACCTTCGACATAGCGCTGCACGTAGATCACCGCCGGCGAACTGGCGATCAGATTGTCCAGTCGGGCATGGGCCGCCGCGGCATTTTGCTCCTGGTTTTTGATGTCACTGATGTCGAGCATGAAACCCAGCATCCGCCGGTTTTTACCGAGGCCCAGAACCTGGCCCTGCAGGCGATACCAGTTCGGCGTTTGTGCCAGACGCACGCACAGCAGCAGCGGGGTACCGTCGTCTTGCAAGGCTTGCAGACGACTGCTCAGCTCTTCCCGGTCGGCGGGGTGCACCTGATCCAGCCAGTCGTGCAGCGGCAAACGATCGATCGCAAGGTTCAGGTTGCTGGCCAGCGACGGCGCCAATTGCACCTCGCGACTGTCGCTGAACACCTCCCACCATCCGGTGCCGAGCAAGGCTTGCAGCGACTCCAGCCGTTCCAGTTGCAGATGGTGCCGCTGCTCGCGCAAGCGCTCAAGCAACGGGCCTGCCAATGCGGCGGTCAGTTGTAGCCAGTCGCGATCATTCAGGTCGGGTGCATGTTGTTGCACCGGATAAAGGCCACACAGCAACCAGGCGACCACACCCTGAGCATCGTGATAGGGCACCGCGAACCCTTCGGCATTACCGAAGATGCCTTGCAAACGGGGATGTTCAGCGGGCGTCAGGCATTGCGGTGCAGAGCCGTTCAGGCTGTCGAGCCCCGTGCCCAGGCGCTGAGCGTTTTGCCACAGGTGGGGCGCATCGAAGGCCGTGTATTGCTGGTGTATCTGCCAGCCTTCTTCCTGTTCATCGAGTAACGCCACCGCAATGCATGGCATGTGGAAACGCTGGGCCAGGCCTTGCAGCTGTTCCACCAACACCTCGGGCAGACGCGTCAGGTTGCACCGGCGCAACTGTTCGCCGATCTGCGCTGCGAGTAATTGGCATTGTTCGCGGCTGCGTGATTGTCGGCGATCGAGCAACAAGTCGCCGATGTCCAGCAACTGCAACAGCCAGGCATCGGCCAATGGCTGGACCCAGCCACGCAGGTGCAGGGGTTGTCCGTTGAGGCTGTAAAAGTCCAGGTCCAGAGACTGTCCCTGCCAGTCGACGGGCGAACCTTCAACGGCGAGGCCGCTGTGGGGCATGAGGAAATCGAGCAGGTGGGGTGCTTTCGCAGCGGGCGTCTGCTGGGCCAGCACATGCCGCAGCGGGCCGGTCAGGTGAATCACTCGACCTTCGGCATCCAGATGCATCTGCAAACCGACACTTTGCACGCTCAGGGTGTCTGGCATGTCCACTGGCTGAGGCGGATGCCGGTTAAGCAGGCGCCCGAAAAGTTTGTCTGCGGAACTCAAAATTGCAGGCTCGAACTGGCGGTGAGGTTTGCCGGCAGATTGGGCACTTGGCCAATTCCCGGCAAGTTCAGAAACGGGATGACCTGCTGCAGTTTGCTGGTGGGGTAGCTGATGCTGACCTTCAACACGCCGCCCACGTAGGTGGCGCTGGCGTCGGTGGCGACATTGAAATTCAGTGCGGCAGGAATCCAGGCCAGCTGCCGGCTCAGTTCTGTCGTGGCCACGGTTTTTACCGCGGTGTCGTATCCGGGGGTGCTCGGATCCAGCGCCACGCTTCGGCGCACCGCTTCGGCGGTCGACTGGGTGAACGATTGCATCAGCAACAGCGGCAAGCTGTAAGTGACGATTCCATAAAACACGGCGAAAAAGATCAGAAACACCAAAGCGAATTCAATCGCTACAGCGCCTTTTTGCTTACGGGGGAGGCCTATTTTCATGACTGCGTCTACCCTGACATTCACGACGTGATATCAGCATAGAATCATTCAGCCAAAATGGACGTTTTTTACCGGATGCAGAGCTTTGTACTACTGATCTGGCTGACGCTATGCGCAGCACAGGATGCTCGAGAACGGCACATCGCCAATGGCCTGACCCTTGGCGCCGCGGTGTTGGCGCTGGCGTATCTCCTGTGGACGGGCACTACCTGGCTGGGGGCCGAGGCGGTGCAGGGCGGCTGGGCTTTTTTGCTGGCGCTGGCTTTCACCTTGCCCGGTTATGCGCTGAGACGCTTGGGCGCAGGCGATGTGAAATTGATGACCGGCCTGGGGCTGGCGACTGACGGCATGCACCTGCTCGGCGTGTTCATCGGTGCCGGATTGGCCAGTGTGCTGTGGCTGCTGCTGGCGCCAAGAGTCTGGCTTCATATGGGCCAAGGGCTTAGAGATCATCTTCGATACCTGGGGCCTGGAATGTCAAAGAAACAACCCTTTGCACCCTTCGTATTGGTGGGCCTGATGCTCACACTCGCCTGGTTTCACTAGTCCCCCGTTCTATGTACAGAGTCGGAAAGTACGTCTACTTTCAATTCAGCAGTTGTCCAGTCTGTTGCTGTTTGTAGAGGAACGGTCAACGTTGACCCGGCAGGGAGTCGCACGTGAACAAGCTTTCTTGGGCTGTAAAAATCCTAGTGGTCGACGACCAGCCGCTTATTGCCGCGCAGCTTTGTGAGTTTCTTGAAGGCCGCGGTTACCGTTGCATTCCTTGCGAGACTGGCAAACAGGCCGTCGAGCGTTTCAATGAAGACGAAGCGATCGGCCTGGTGCTTTGCGATTTGCACATGCCCGGTCTGGACGGGATTCAACTGGTTCAAGAGCTGCAACGGCTATCCGGCAAGCACCGTGTGTTTGAAGCAATCATGCTCACTGGGCGTGCGGACAAGCAGGATGTGATCAAGGCTCTGCGGGCCGGGTTTGCCGATTACTACCAGAAGCCGATTAATCTGGGTGAGTTGCTCGAAGGGATTGCGCGTCAGGTAGTGGTTTTGCAGGAACGGCAGAAGAATGTGCAGCTGGGGCATCTGGATCAGAAGCTGCAGTACCTTGCCGAGTCGATCGATGATCTGTATCAGGATCTGGATAAGGTTCGGCGTGGGCCGCGGTTATCGGTTTCCTCTGATGAGGATGTCAGTGCTGTGGATCGGGTTGAGATCCCGGCGATTTTCAGTCAGCTGTCGCCAAGGCAGTGGGAGGTGGCGCGGTTGGTGGGGAAGGGGCAGACGAATTATCAGATTGCCTGTGAGTTGGGGATTACTGAGAACACGGTGAAGCTCTATGTGTCGCAGGTTTTGCGGCTGACGCATATGCATAATCGGACGCAGTTGGCGCTGGCGTTGTTACCCGGTCATTCTGGATTGCGTCAGGGGGTAACTACGCATTAGGTATTTGTTGGTGTACCTGTCCATTCCTGCGGTAACGGCCGCTTACCAAGGCTACGCGCTCCTTCGCTGGCGGCATTACCCCCCGATCTAGACTACCCCCCCGTTCCACCATCCACCTGCCCGCTTTCATACTGATCAAAGTACTCCGGGATCTCATGCTGATAGCTTTTCAACCAACGCTGCATGCTCAGTTCGCGCTCGGTCGCGGTTGAGGTTTGCGGTTTCTGGGACGCCGCTTTGTTGCTGCGTTGCAGTTGCAGCCAGCCTTCGGTTTCCTGTTGTTGGGCCGAAGCGGGGCCGGGGTCGATGGCGTGAGCGGTGAGGGGCAGGGCCAGCAGGCCGATGCAGCAGAGGATGGTGGGTTTCATCAAAAGCCTCTCCTTATTGAAGCGTCGGTATGGCGACGGCGACCTGGTTTACGGCGGTCGGGCCGGACTTGCCCGGTGTCTTGAGTCTTTGCGCGCGGGCCTGGGCTTCGGTGACTTGGGCGGGGCTCAGGCCGAGACGGCTGACGAGTTCGGCCGCGCGGCTCCAGTCGTCCTGGTAGATCAGCAGCGTGACCAGATTCAACGCGGCCAGTTGATCGCTTTGCTTGAGTTCCATGGCCGTCAGAAATTCAAAACGCGCATCCTCGACGCGTAGTTGGTTGAGGTACACCACACCGAGGTCGTTGCGAATTTTCTCGTCGGTCGGCGCCAGTCGCGCGGCCCGTTGCAAGTGGGCTTGTGCCAGGCCGTTGTCACCCTTGGCGGCGGCGAGTTGGCCCAGGCCGTGTTCGGCTTGGGCAGCCAGGCAACTGCCGAGCAGGCTGCGGTACAACGGCTCGGCTTCGCTGCGGCCCAGCAGTCGATAGACCTTGGCCTTGCGCAGGCGCACGTCGGCCAGGTTGTCGGGCAGGCTTTGCAGGTTGGCGAGGCTGGCGTGCAGTTTGCCGTCATTGGCCATGTCATCGGCGAGGTTCAGCGACAGCTGTTCTTCGGAGGTCAGCTTGCCGCAACTGGCCGTATTGGTCAGGGCGCTCCAGGGCGTCGCACCGTTGCTTGCGCAGCCGCCTAACAGCAGCAGACTCAAACCGGCAATGATTGCTTTCATAACGATCCCTCTAAGAACCAAAGGCATGGGACAGGGCGGTGAAGCCCGGGCCGGCCAGTACGATCAATAACGCCGGGAAGAGAAACAGCATCATCACGACGGACATTTTGGCGGACAGCTTGGAGATGTATTCCTGCAAGCGCGTCAGGCGCCGGTCATCCAGCAATTGCTTGAGGGTCAGCAAAGATTTCATCGCCCCGCCCCCCTGATGGATCAACTGCTCAAGGATGACGCAGGTGTCGGTGAACTCGTCGACGGCCAGCAATCGGGTGGCTTTGTTCAGCTCTTCACCCAGTTCCAGGCCGGAATCGACCCGGGCCAATACCAGACGCAACTCATGGGTCAGGGCCGGTAATAATTGTTTGCCTTCATTGCTCAACACTCGCAGCGACTGCTCCACCGCCATGCCCGATTCGAACAGGATGCGCAGCAACGGAATGAAGGTGGAAATCTCGGTTGCCAGTTGTTTCTGCCGACGCTGCGCGGCAGCGGCCAGCAACCGTTTGGGCAACAGATAGCCGATGCCGGTGGCGAACACCGGGGCCATCCAGTGGTTGTCGGTATGAGGGAAGAACACGCCCTGGATCAGCAAGGTCAGGGCCAGTGCCAGCACCGGAGCGCCTACCTGGAACGCCGCGAACAGTGAACGTCGCCGGGCGCTGCGCCAGCCGAGACGGTTAAGCAATGCCTGGGTTTCGTTATCCAGGTTGACCGAGCGCTGGCCGATCCGGCTGCTGCCCAGCACCTGCAGCCACTGATCCACCCGGTGGTCGTTCGCCAGTTTGCCGTCGAGTCGTTGCGCCACCTGGCGAACCCGCCGACGGTGTTCCAGCAAACCGCTGAGCAGCAACAAGGTTGCGCCCAGAAACAGCAATGCGCAGATCAGCAAAGGCACTTTCATACGCTGCGCAACATGTGCCAGAGCGCCAGGCTGCCGACCACCTGCAAGCCGAACGCGGACGCGAGCATGATTTGCCCTGAAGGGTCGTGCCACATGGCGAGCAAGTAATGGGGGTTGGTCGCGAGGAAATAGCCGGCCAGGCCAATCGGCAAACAGCCCAGGACCCACGCGGTTACCCGGGTTTCACCGGTCATGGCCCTGAGCTGGCGCGCAGCTTGCTCGCGTTCACGGATCATCTTGATCAGGTTTTCCAGCAATTCGCTGGCATTGCCGCCATAGCGGTGATTGACCTTCAAACCGAGCGCGAACAGGCGAAGTTCGTCTTTCTCATACAACTCGGCGAGGTCAGCCGCGGCATCCGGCAGGCTGACCCCCAGCTGCACGTTGCGCTGAATCCGCCCCATGGCATTTTTCAGTGGGTCTTCAGCGACGTCGATGGCGCCCAGCACTGCATCGGCCAGGGTGCGC
This sequence comes from Pseudomonas sp. BT76 TE3572, assembly GCF_050435365.1. Taxonomy (NCBI): domain Bacteria; kingdom Pseudomonadati; phylum Pseudomonadota; class Gammaproteobacteria; order Pseudomonadales; family Pseudomonadaceae; genus Pseudomonas; species Pseudomonas sp. BT76 TE3572. The sequence goes on along the minus strand of NZ_JBNDKE010000001.1, from coordinate 3,739,330 downwards.
CCGGACTTCAGACTGCGCACGGTGTGATCGAGCATGGGTGGCAGTTGTTCGATCATGCGCTGGAGTCGGCGCTGATAACGCCAATTGACATACAGCCGCAGAATCAACGGCGGCAGCAGTAACAGAACCAGCAAACCCGCCCAGCCACCGCTAGCAAACCCGAGCAAGATGCCAAAGGCCCACAGCAGCAGCCATACCCCCAGACGCTCAGAGGGACGCCCAAGGCCGGCCCGCAGAAAGGCTCGATCCAGACCCACCCAGGAGGTTTTTGCCTGCACCGGCTGCGGTTGCCCCTGGTTCAGGCGTCCCAGTACCCGTTCGGTGCCGGTCTGGCGCAAACCGCGATAAAACAGGCGGATCGACAGTCCGAGCAAGACCAGGCAAGCGAGGATGAGCAGCACCGGTTTGAGCATGCCGTGGCCTTCAGTAAGCGGAGGGAGTGAGCGCCAACTCACGGCGCAGTTTGTCGCCGGCGGGGTTGACCGCCTCGCGCATGAATCCGAAACCGCTGCGCCGGTCGAGCCGGAACAACGTGTTGGTGACATACACGTCATCACGCAAGCCGATCACCTCCACCACTTCGCTGACGCAGCGGCGACCGTCGGGCATGCGCGTCAGCTGGATCACTACGTCCAGTGCGGCGCAGATCATTTGCCGCAATGTCCGTTCGGCGATGGTGCGACCCGTCAGGCCCACCAATGTCTCCAGGCGCAACAGCGCATCCTGGGCGTTGTTGGCGTGCACGGTGCTCATGGAACCGTCGTGGCCGGTGTTCATTGCAGTGAGTACGTCCACCACTTCGACGCCTCGAATCTCGCCGAGGATGATTCGGTCCGGGCGCATCCGCAGGGCGTTGCGAATCAGGTCGCTGGACTTCACTTCGCCGTGGCCTTCGGCATTCGGCGGTCGGGTTTCCAGACGCACCACGTGAGGGTGGCCCAGTTGCAGTTCGGCGACGTCTTCGATGGTGACGATTCGTTCGTGAGGGTTGATCAACTGGCTGAGAATGTTCAGCAGCGTGGTTTTGCCGGTGCCGGTGCCGCCGCTGATCAGGATGTTGCAGCGCTTGCCCACGGCCTCCTGAATAAAGTCGAAGATCGCCTGATCGATGGTTTGCATCGCCATCAGGTCCGAGCTTTTGAGCATGTCCTTGCGAAATTTACGTATCGACAGGCAGGGACCATCGAGGGCAATCGGTGGAATGATCGCGTTGACCCGGCTTCCGTCGGGCAGTCGTGCGTCGACCATGGGCGACGACTCATCGAGCCGTCGACCGAGGGGCGCGAGGATCCGTTGCATGACCCGTTCGACGTGATGTGCATCGATGAAGCGCAGGTCGCTTTGATGCAGTACGCCGTCGCGTTCAATGAACACCCGGTGCGGGCCGTTGACCAGAATCTCCGTCACCGCCGGGTCTCGCAGCAGCACTTCCAAAGGGCCGAAACCGGTGAGTTCGTCGACGATTTCTTCGGCCAGGCGCTCCATTTCATAGCGGGAAATCGCCAGGTGCAGCCGGGCGATGTACTCGGCAACCTTGTCGATGACAAACTGCGAGAGCACCTGCCGCGAACCCTCCAGCAGGTTTTTGCCGGACTCTTCGATGGCGTCGATGATGTAGCGGTGCAGCACCAGTTTCAGACCTTCGTGGTCGGTGTTGCCGCTGGTGGTGCGTACAGGGGCACCGAAGAGTTTTTCACCGTTCATTGCGCACCCCTCAACCGGTTGAACCAGCCAGACTTGGGTTTGGCCAGACCCTCGGAGCGCTTGGCCAACTGATCGCCGAGGGCGCGCAGGCTTTGAGTCAGGCCTTCGCGGGGGGCCAGTTCAAACAGCGTCACACCTTGGTTCTTGGCGTTAAGTCGAACTTCCGGGCTGTAGACGAGGGTCGCGATGATCTCCATGCCGAAGCTTTTGCTCAGGGTGTCGGCGTCCGGTGCGACGTTGCGCAGGTAGCGATCCACCAGCAGCCTGGCGTGATCGAGCTTCATGCCTTTTTCACGCCACAGGCTGAGTACCGCCAGGTTGCGACGGCAGTCGAGTACGTTCTGATCGGTGTACCACAGCAACTTGTCGCAATGGGTGACGAAGGTGCGTAGCGCTTCGCTGTCCGGCTGGCCAGTCAGGTTCACCACGATGTGCTGGAAGTGTTGGCGCAGGGCGCTGAGCAGCATGTACAACTCGGCGGTGCTGGTGTGTTCCAGCGGCTCATCGTGGTTGGCGTAGGCGAGGATCCGCAACCCGGCGGCGCAGTTGGTGAACGCGCTGTCGATCAGCGTTGAGTCGAGGCGCCGCAAGTGCCGGAGTGCATCGCCGAAGTGGAACGAACTCTCCAGCCCGAGCAAGGCCAGGCTGTCACCGCGCGGCAGGCCCAGGTCCAGCAACAGCGTTTGCTGTCCGCTCTTGTGCACCACTTGCGCCAAGTGCGTGGCGAGCAGCGCGCCGTCGGCGTTGATCTGCACACCGTAGAGCACCGTCAGGCCACCCATTTGGGTGTTCGGGGCCACGGGCGGCAGGCGTTTGCTCAGCCGTCGCACCAACCCCGCGACTTCACTGGAGCGCGAACCATAGGCCACGAAATCCCGCGCACCGGCGCGCATGGCATTGAGCACGAGTTGGTTGTCCATGCCATCGCCCAGCGCGACGATCGCCAGCATCGGTTTGGCTTCCAGGGCGCCTTCGATCAGTGCGCTTTGGGCCACCACGTGTTCGCGGTCCAGGCCGATGAACACCAGGCTGGCGAAGGTCACGTCCACCAGCGCCAGCAACTCGTCGAGGCTGCCACTGCCGGCGCTGACCACTTGGCCCAACGGGGCGAGGGAGCCTTGCAGCCACTCAAGGTCGGTTCTGTTGCGCGTGATCGCGAGGAAAGTCTGGCTCAGGTTCTGGCTCTGGCTCATTGCGATAATCCGCTGCGTTTATCGAAGTCGCCGTTTTCGAGGAAGTACAAGCGATACCAGTTCGGGTCATAGTTGCGCAGCTTTTCACCCGGCAACGACGGCAGTTGTGCGTTGGCAGCCAACGGTTGGACCAGGTGCGGCGTGACGATCATCAGCAGTTCACGCTCTTCGCGGTTGACCGATGAGGTGCGAAAAAACGCACCGAGAATCGGGATATCGCCCAGGCCTGGAAACTTGCTGACTTGCGAAATGTTGTGAGTGCTGATCAAACCGCTGATGACGAAACTCTCGCCATCGGCCAGCGAGATGCTGGTGTCGGTGCGGCGAATGGTGAACGCCGGGACGGTGGTGCCGCCGATGGTCACGCCATTGTTGAAGTCGAGTTCGCTGACCTCCGGCGCCACTTTGAGGGTGATGCGGTCGTGGCTGACCACGGTCGGTGTGAGCGTCAGGCGGATGCCGAATTCCTTGTATTCGATGGAGTAGCTGTTGCTGTTGGCGCTGGGCACCGGGATCGGAATCTCACCACCGGCCAGGAAGCTCGCGCTCTGCCCGCTGAGGGCCACCAGGCTCGGCCGTGCCAGGGTGTAGGCGAAGCCGCTGCCTTCCAGGGCGTTGACGATGCCGAGGAATTTGCTGCTGCCACCACCCCAGACAATGTTGAAGCTGTCGTTGAGCAACGGGATGCTGGGCACCGCGATCCGGGGATTAATGTTGGGCAGCGGCACCACGCCCGGCGTCACGGCCGTGTTGGGCACGGTACCGGGTGCGCCGAACAGGAAGTTGTTCGAGCCCTTGCCGAAAATCGACGTGCCGGCCTCTTTCAGTTTGGTCCGGCTGACTTCGACAAAACGAATGTCGGTCTGTACTTGCGACGGTAGCAGTGGGTCATCAGAGGGTAACCGTGTTGCGCTGGTCATCGCCGCGGTGGCCTTGCCCTGAACGAACACCATGCTTTGGCGCGGAGCGCTGGCGCAGGCGGTCCAGACCATCAGGCTGGTCGCGCCGGGGGCCATCCCGGTTAGCAGAAACGCTTGATTGCCGTTGACTCGCACGTCGGCGATTTTCGGGTCACCCACCGCCACCCGAGTGATTGCTACCGGCGATTGCACCTCCTGTTGCAGCCCTTCACTGACTTCCAGCACTGCAGGCAACGAACCCAGCGCGGCGCAATTGCCGGCGGCGGCGAACGTTACGCCAAGCGGCACGCCGCTCAGTAAAGAGATCCAGAGCAGGCCTTGAAAAAGGGGCATGGAACGACTGCGCATTTAGATGCGTCCTTGCTCGATTCAGGGGGTTTGTTGGGTAATTTCGTTGCCGCGGATGACTTCCACGCTCGACTTGCGCGGTGCTGTGCCGCCGTGGGTGACGACAGGTTTGGGTGGGGGCGTCATGGCCAGTTGGCTGAACTGGATCAACTCGCGGTTGGCATTGGCAAGATTGGCCGATGAATCGCGTTCGCCGGCCCAGTAACGAGCCAGACGTTTTTCATCGGCGCTGCGTACGGCCAGGCGCAACACGCCGGCCTGGGCCGCTAACATCAGGCGGCTCAATAGTTGTTCGGGGACGGCAAGCAAGACGCTGCGGGCGCTGGCGCGCAATTGTTCCTGCCGGAGTTTTTCTTCGAGGCTGCGGGCCGGGCTTGCGGGTTGACCGTCGTTGGTCAACCCCATCTGTTCGCCCACCCCGAGCACCCGCAAGGCCGGCACCACCAGTTGCGCCGACGGCTGAAGGTTGTTGTTGTCCATGCGCAGAAACAGCAGCACATCGACATAGTCCCCCGGTGTCAGTTGCCCACCGGCATTGATCACTTCATCCACCGCGACGGCAAGGGCGCGTTCATCGGGACGAATCATCCGCGCCAGTCTGCCGCCGGCTTCAAAGCTTTCATCATTGAGCCAGGTGCCGGCGCTGAGGGCGCGCCAGGGCGTGCGGCCAATCGCTTGATCGAGGCGGCTCAGGCTGCCGGTCGGGACGGTACGGAGTTTTTCCAGGGTCACGTCGGCGGCGCTGATCGGCACGAACGGTGGCACGTCATGCAGCAGCACCACCACCGGTTGGCGAGTGGGGTCGTCTACGGGGGCCGGCGTCTGGGCGATGGGTGCAGGCGTGACGATTGCGGATTGCACGACAGGCTCGGGAGCGGGTTGGCGGCTCAGCGTGAGGCCCCAGTAACCGGCAATAATGGCGCCCACCAGAAACAAACCAGCCAGGCCCAGAGTGATACGACTGTTCGTGATGGCTCTCCCTTTCCTGCTGCTTGAGACCTCATCGCATCCAACGAGTCAACTTCGCAATCAGGCAGCAATAAAATGGAACTATTTCGCTATTTGACGGTAGCTCAGCTAGAGCAAAAAGCCATTACGGGCCTGAAAATAACTAACGAAAGTAAGGGGGCAGGGCGCAAATGAGGCTTTTTTGGCGTCAACGAAGCGACTAATACTTTAGTGATAATTCGTTCTTACAGTTGTGGGCACGGGGAATGCCGACAATGCTGATGCTGGCAAAGGGGAACCATGTTGCGACTGTGCAACACCCGTCGTCTTTCAGGAGAACTGCCATGTCCTTTATCAAGATTGCTCAGAAGATCAAATCCGAAATCGCTTTTTACAAAGGCCTGGCCAAAGATACCGAGGGTGCTTCGGGTATCGAATACGCCATTATTGCGGGCATGGTGGCAGTCGCTTTAGCGGCGTTTGTGACGCCGATCTCCACGTCTGTCACCACCATGTTTACCACTATCAAAAACGCGCTTTGACCTGCCTGCTGTCAATGGTCAGCTACTTGCTAATCCCGCAAAGGGCTTCTAACGTCAGCGCTCAGTCCATTGCAGGTGTTGCCCATGAACGCTCCCTCACTTCCACGCCAACAGCTTCTTCTGGTCGATGATGAGGAGGATGCGCTGCTGGAATTGGCGGAATTGCTGGAGGGCGAGGGATTCAATTGTTTTACCGCCACCTCGGTCAAACTCGCGTTGCAACATCTGACGCGTCACCCTGATATTGCGTTGGTGATCACTGATCTGCGGATGCCGGAGGAGAGTGGCATGTCGTTGATCAAGCGGTTGCGCGAGCACACGTCCCGCCAGCATTTGCCGGTGATTGTGACGTCGGGGCATGCGGATATGGAGGATGTCAGTGACATGTTGCGGTTGCAGGTGCTCGACCTGTTTCGCAAGCCGATTTATCACGTGCGGTTGTTGGAGACGTTGAATAATTTGTTTCCACTGCCGCGCGTGGATTTAGTCAGTCCGTGATTGATCGTTCCCACGCTCTGCGTGGGAATGCAGCCAGGGACGCTCTGCGTCCCAAGAGCCGAACGCAGAGCAAGGGAGCGATCAGGTCAGGCAACCGGCCGCCAATGCCCCGCCATATGTTCAAGCCCCCCCGCACCCACCAACAGCAAATCCCCGCTCGACCCTGCCGCACTGGCCAGTAATGTCACTTCACTGGGCAACCGCACCGGTTTGCGAAACTGCACCGCAATCTCGACATTCGCCGCCGGCAGATAATCGGAAAGCGCCGCAAGGGTACGCGCCTTGTTCCACAACCCATGGGCGATGGCCGTCGGGAAACCGAAGAGTTTGGCGCTGACGGCACTCAGGTGGATCGGGTTGTAGTCGCCGGACACTTTGGCGTACTGCCGCCCAATGTCCGACGGCGCTTTCCAGTGCGCCACTTCCGACATTTCCAGCGTCGATGCCAACACGTCTTCTACGGGCTCGCCTTCGAGTTTGACCCCGCGGCACAACATCTGGCTTTCGGCTTCCCACAACGCCCCTAGCTGATCGTCGAGCGTGGTCACCAAATCGAAAGTCGCGCCCTTTTCATGTGGCTGAAGGTTTTGCACCTGAACGCTGACCCGCACGCGATTCACACCGCCCATTGGGCGAAAGATGCGAATGCGGTTGCTCAGGTGAATCAACCCCAGCAGCGGAAATGGAAACTCCTTGGCCGTCAGCAACTGCATCTGCAAGGCGAACGCGAGGATGTGTGGATAGGTTGGCGGCAACAAACCGTTCTCGGCAAAACCGCAGACCTTGCGATAGTCCGCCAGGCGCTTCGGATCGACATTGATCCAGCAGCGCAAACCCGAATCGGGCAGGGTGGTGCCGGTGATTTTGCGTCGCGTCGCGGCCCGCACGTACAGTCCCGACAGGCTCGGTTCGCGGTTGAGTAGGTGCCAATCGATGATCATGCCTAAGCCCCCAAAACACTTTGTCCGCACACTCGCAACGCTTGCCCGGTGAACGCGCCGGTGCCCGGTTGAGCCAGCCACGCCACCGCTTCGGCGACGTCTTGCGGCAGGCCACCCTGGCCCAGCGAACTCATGCGTCGCCCGGCCTCACGCACGCCGAACGGAAGGTGCGCGGTCATCTGGGTTTCGATGAAACCGGGTGCTACCGCATTGATGCTGATGCCGCGCTGATTCAGCAGCGGCGCCCAGGCCTGGGCCAGACCGATCAGCCCGGCCTTGCTCGCGGCGTAATTGGTTTGCCCGCGATTGCCGGCGATGCCGCTGATGGACGCCAGCAGGATCACCCGGCCGTTGTCGTGCAGGGTGCTGCTGTCGAGCAGTGCCTTGGTCAGCACTTGCGGCGCATTGAGGTTGACCGCCAGCACCGCGTCCCAGAATTCCGGGGTCATGTTGGCCAGGGTTTTATCCCGGGTGATGCCGGCGTTGTGGACCACGATGTCGATGCCGTCGGGCAGTTGCTCGACCAACTGCGCGGCGGCGTCTTCGGCGCAAATGTCCAGGGTAATGCTGCGCCCGCCGAGGCGTGCGGCGAGGGCTTCGAGGTCAGTCTTGGCCGGTGCTACATCGAGCAGGATCACTTCGGCCCCATCGCGGGCCAGGGTTTCGGCGATGGAGGCGCCGATGCCGCGCGCAGCACCCGTGACCAGAGCCTTACGGCCAGACAATGGGCGAGTCCAGTCCGCCACCTGCGTGTCGCAGGCATTCAAGCGAATCACTTGTCCGGAAACGAACGCACTTTTGGGCGAGAGGAAAAACCTCAGCGGGCCTTCCAGTTGATCCTCCGCCCCTTCGCCGACATAGATCAGCTGCAAGGTGCCGCCGCTGCGCAGCTCCTTGGCCAACGAACGGCTGAAGCCTTCCAGCGCTCGCTGGGCACTGGCGGCGAACGGATCGCTCAAGGTCTCCGGCGCGCGACCCAGAATCACCAGGTGCGCGCTGTGATCAAGGTTTTTAATCAACGGCTGGAAGAACTCGCGCAGCTGTTTGAGTTGATCGGTTTGCACCAGGTTGCTGGCGTCGAACACCACGGCTTTGAGTTTGGGGCCGTGGCCGGGAATCCACGCGGTGGCCAGTGAAGGCTCGGTGCCGTAGCTGTAGATCGCGTCGGTCAGGCGGTTGGCGAAGGTGCCGATGTTCTCCGTCAACGGGCCTCCGCCTATCAACAGCGCCCCCTCTACAGGCCGCAGCCGGCCTGCTTGCCAGCGCTCCAGCCGAACCGGCGACGGCAGACCCAGGGCCCCGACCACACGATGGCCGATGGACGAATTGGCGAAGTCGATATAACGGTCAGACATGGAACGCGCTCCAGCAGCTGGGGTTCAAAGTGTGGACCATGAATCGCAATCAGTCGTTCGATTCACGAGATTAGGCCTACGCTTGTGGGTTATGGCCTTCACAGAATAGGAAGCTTTTCATGACTCAGCTGCGCCGCGTTGCGATTATTGGTGGTAACCGTATCCCCTTCGCCCGTTCCAACGGGCCGTACACCACCGCCAGTAATAAGGCGATGCTCACCGCCGCGCTCGAAGGCCTGATAGAACGCTACAACCTGCACGGTTTGCGCCTGGGCGAAGTGGCGGCGGGGGCGGTGGCCAAGCACTCCCGGGATATGAGCCTGACCCGCGAATGTGTACTCGGCTCGCGGCTGGCGCCAACCACCCCGGCCTACGACATTCAGCAGGCGTGCGGCACCGGTCTGGAAGCGACGCTGCTGGCGGCGAATAAAATCGCGCTGGGCCAGATCGAGTCCGCAATCGCTGGCGGCGTCGACACCGCCTCCGACGTGCCGATCGGCGTCAACGAAGGCCTGCGCAAAATCCTCCTGCAGGCCAACCGCGCCAAAACCACTGCCGACAAACTGAAAGCCTTCCTGCAACTGCGGCCCCGTCACCTGATCCCGGATCTGCCAACCATCAACGAGCCACGCACTGGCCTGTCGATGGGTGAGCACTGCGAGTTGATGGCCCAGGCCTGGAACATTGCGCGCGACGAACAGGACCAACTGGCCTGGGAAAGTCACCAGAAAATGGCCGCGTCCTACACCGAAGGCTGGCACAACGATTTGATGACGCCGTTCCTCGGTCTGACCCGCGACAACAACCTGCGCCCGGACCTGACCCTGGAAAAACTCGCCTCACTCAAACCGGCGTTCGAGAAAAGCGCCAAAGGCACCCTGACGCCGGGTAACTCGACGCCGCTCACCGATGGCGCATCGCTGGTGCTGATGGGCAGTGAAGAATGGGCCAAGGAACGTGGCCTGCCGATCCTCGCGTATTTGCGCGATGGCGAGGTGGCGGCGGTGGATTTCGTCAACGGTGCGGAAGGATTGTTGATGGCGCCGGTGTATGCGGTGCCGCGTTTGCTGGCGCGCAACGGCCTGACATTGCAGGACTTCGATTACTACGAAATCCACGAAGCCTTCGCCGCGCAGGTGCTCTGCACGCTGAAGGCGTGGGAGGATCCGGAATTTTGCAAAACCCGCCTCGGTCTCGATGCGCCACTGGGCTCCATCGACCGCAGCCGCCTCAACGTCAAAGGCAGTTCACTGGCGGCGGGGCATCCGTTTGCCGCGACTGGCGCACGCATCGTCGCGAACCTGGCGAAGTTGCTGGATGCGGCGGGTAAAGGTCGAGGCTTGATCTCGATCTGCGCCGCCGGTGGCCAGGGGGTGACAGTGATTATCGAGCGCTGAGGGCCGGGGTGCTTTGTTGTTGGGCCAGTTGCCGGTTGCGGTTGGCGTAACTCTCGGCCATGACCGAGCAGACGATCAGCTGCAACGGGTGGTAAATCATGATCGGCAGCAGGATCAGCCCGAGCCCCGGGTTGGCGCCGAAGATCAGCGCCGCCATTGGCGCACCGGCGGCCAGGGATTTCTTGCTGGCGCAAAACACCGCGGCGATTTCATCGGCCGGGCTGAATTTCAAGGCGCGAGCGGTGCGGGTGGTCATCCACAGGATGATCGCCAGCAGGATCGCACTGCCGATCAGTGCCGTGAGGATCACGCTGTTGCCCTGTTTTTGCCACATCCCCGAGACCATCGAATTGCAGAATGCTGCATAGACCAGCAACAGAATCACCAGCTTGTCGACGATGTTGGTGTAGCGCTTGTGGCGGGCGAAGAACTTGCCGAGGAACGGCCGAACCAATTGGCCGAGCACCAGCGGCAACAGCAACATGGCGCAGAGGTCGAGCAGGGTTGCGCCCAGATCGATACCGCCCGCGCCGCTGCCGACCACGAAACTCACCAGCAACGGCGTCAGGAAAATCCCCAGCACGCTGGACAGGCTCGCGTTGAGAATCGCCGCCGGTACGTTGCCGCCCGCGCTGCCGGTCAGGGCCACAGACGAGGATATGGTCGAGGGCAAAGCGCAGAGGTACAGGAAGCCCAGCATCAGCAGCGACGGAATGTGCGAACCCAACAGCTTGTCACTGAGCAGCCAGATCAGCGGAAACACCGCAAAGGTGAACCCCTGAACCATCACGTGCAGCTTCCAGTTTTTCAGACCGCGGGTGATCTGCTCGCTGGACAGGTTGACCCCGTGCAGAAAGAACACCAGGAACACGCCGATGTTGATCACGTATTCAGCGTGCATTCCGCCGCCGGTAGCACCGAAGGTCGGGAAGAAATACGCCAGCAGCGTGGCGATCAACATGCCGCACAAGAACCAGTCAGTGACCACGCGTTTGAGGTGTTTGAAGGCATGCATAACAGGCACCGAATACATTTGTAAGAATTGGTGACTTAGCCTAACGTCGGCCCCATCAGCCGTCTTGCGACATAAGGCCAATCAATGCCGACTAACGGACAACTTTCCCTCGAACGGACGATTCCAACGCTGAAGGCGTTGCCGCGTCCGCTGTATGCCCGTGCGGAAAGCCTCAACGCCGGCTCATGGACGCCGCCGCATCGACACGATTGGGTGCAGTTTTCCTACGCGATCAGCGGCGTTCTCGGCGTGCACACCGCCGAAGGCAGTTTCTTTGCCCCGCCGCAGTGGGGCATCTGGATTCCGGCGGATCTCGAACACCAGGTGGTGACTTCCATGCGCGCCGAAATGCGCAGCCTCTATGTGCGCCGTGAGGATTGTGAATGGGCGGACGGGCGTTGCCGGGTGCTGGAAGTGACGCCGTTGGCCCGCGAGTTGATCAAGAGTTTTTGTTTGCTGCCGGTTGAATATCCACAGGGCGACAGCCAGGAAGCGCGGCTGGTGAGTGTGCTGCTGGACCAGTTAGCGCATTTGCCGGAGGTCGGCTTCTCGCTACCGTTACCGCGCCATGAACGGTTGCTGGGATTGTGCAACGAGCTGATCGAAAGCCCTGAGCGCAATGTGACGTTGCAGGCGTGGGCTGAGCGGTTGGGGATGTCGGAGAAGACCTTAATGCGGTTGTTCCAGCGGGAAACCGGGTTGAGCTTTCGAGGGTGGCGTCAGCGGATGCGGTTGCTCTCGTCGTTGAGTTTGCTGGAGGAGGGGGACAGCGTGACAAATGCCGCGCTGTCTTGCGGGTATGACTCGACTTCGGCGTTTATTGCGGCGTTTAAGGGGTTGTTTGGGTTTACGCCCGGAGAATTGTTTCGGCAGTGAGAGCCAGCCCCTCACCCCAGCCCTCTCCCCACGGGGGAGAGGGGAAAGGGAGCAAATTGGGGGCCTTTCAAGACCTGAGTTCGACTCGGAATTTCAGGTCGATGTAGCTCGAAGAACAACTCGGTCAGTCCCCTCTACCCTCTGGGGAGAGGGTTAGGGTGAGGGGTGGATCTCAAGCCCTCCCCAATCTCAAGTCCTGAACCTCCGAACCAACCCATCCAGCTCATTCGACAACCCCGCCAGACTCTGCGAATCCAGCCGCGCCGAGTTCGCCAGTTCTGCCACCAACTGCGCATCACCATGAATCTGGCTGATGTGCCGATTGATGTCTTCCGCCACCTGATGCTGTTCTTCCGCCGCGGTAGCGATCTGGGTGTTCATATCGCGGATCACGTCGACCGACTCACGAATCAGCCCGAAGCTGCTGCGTGCTTCACCGATCCGCGTCACCGATTGCTGGGACACTTCCAGGCTCGCATGCATTTGCTGAGTCACCTGACTGGTGCGCTTGGCGAGGTTGCCCAGCAAACCATCAATTTCCGCAGTGGAATCGGCAGTCCGCTTGGCCAGCGCCCGAACTTCATCGGCCACCACCGCAAACCCACGACCCTGTTCACCGGCCCGCGCCGCTTCGATGGCCGCGTTCAGCGCCAGCAGGTTGGTCTGTTCGGCAATCGAGCGAATGGTCCCGAGGATTGACTGAATGTCGTTGCTGTCGCGCTCAAGCTGTTGCATCGACTGGGCCGACTGTTCGATTTCCTGGCTCAAGCGATCAACGCTGGTCACGGCCGCATCAATCTGCTGCTGACCTTCACGTGCCTGGCGCTGGCCGCTGTCGGCCGATTCCGCCGCCTGGCTGCAAGAGCGCGCGACTTCGTTGGCGGTGGCGACCATTTCGTGGAACGCCGTGGAAACCATGTCCACCGCTTCACGCTGACGCCCGGCCGCTTCAGCCATGTCGCTGGAGACCTGGGTCGAACTCTTGGAGGTGGCGAGGATCTTGGTCGCGGCGCCGCCAATGCTCTGGATCAGGTTGCGAATCGCTGCCAGGAACTGATTGAACCAGTTGGCCAGTTGCGCGGTTTCATCGCTGCCACGGATTTGCAGGTTCTTGGTCAGGTCGCCTTCACCTTGGGCGATGCCTTCCAGACCGCTGGCCACGCTGCGGATCGGTCGCACGATAAGGCTGGCGAAACTGGCGCCGACGATGGCGAAGAACACGGCCAGCACGGCGGCGATGATCGCGATCAGCCAGGTCAGCTGGGTGGCCGAACTCATCACGTCGGTTTGCTTGATCAGGCCGACAAAGGTCCAGCCCAGCTGCTCCGACGGCCAGACGTTGGCCATGTAGCGTTCGCCGTTCAGCTCGACTTCCACCAGCCCTTTGCCAGCCTTGCCGAGTTGCGCGTAGCCCTCGCCGAGGCTGCTCAAGGGTTTGAAGTTGTGTTCCGGTTGCTTCGGATCGACCAGCACGGTGCCGGTGTTTTCCAGCAACATCAGGTAACCGGTTTCACCGAGCTTGATCTGTTTGACGATTTCGGTGAGCTGCTTGAGCGTCACGTCGATGCTGACCACGCCGCCATTGGTGCCCAATTTGTTGTCGATGGTGCGCACGGTACTGACGTACGTCGCGTCGTCCTGGGCCCAGTAATAGGCCTCGGTGCGCAACGGTTTGCCCGGTTTGGCCTGGGCAGCCTTGTACCAGGGGCGCTGGCGCGGGTCGTAATTGCTCAGCTTCGCATCGTCCGGCCAGGACACATAACCGCCCGCCGCGGTGCCGAGGATGGCGTAGGCGTAGGACGGGTGACTGTTACCCAGGTCCTGAAGGAGGCCGAAAACCTTCTTGTCCATCTCGCCTTGGGGAATGCTCTCGGCGTTGGCGCTCATGTAGGTCTTGAGGCTGTCATCGGAGTTCTTAATCAGCGGTTGGGTCGCCAGGTAATCCACGTTCTGGCTGATGCCGTCAAAGAACAGTTGCATGGCGTTGCTGACCTGACGAATTTCGCGGCCACTGCCGTCAACGAAACTGTCCTTGGCATCACTGCGCAAGTTCAGCACAACCAGGGTAGCGACCAGCACCACCGGCAAGCAGGCGATGATTGCAAACGCCCAGGTCAACTTCTGTTTGATGTTCATCCGCGCTCCAGATTTTTCTTGTAGGCCCACGCAGTGCAGATGACTCGCGGATTATTGGCAGCCGTAAACGTTGTTGATCGACCCGGTTCCGTGAGTGCGCCATCGTTGTTATTGCCGAAACGATTGTCGGACAAATCACTTTGTCTCTGATGACTTCGGCTGGCCGAGGCGGAAATTGAGGCCTATTAAGAAAAATCCTACGAAGGGTATGAATCGGGATGTCAGCTTCTGTCGCAAATACCCGCTTAGCCCTTCAGCAACAAGTGACGCAGGGTCAGCTATGATCTGTGGCGGCCGATGACGACCGGCGGTTGTGACCGATTAAACCGGCACATTGTGTGCTTGTTGACGGTCACAGGAACGTTCATAGGTCGGCAACCCCTCCCCCGAATGAGTGGATTGCCGTATAAGGAATGACTTTCGCGTGTTTGGTAATAAAGGACCCCCAATAAAAGCTGATGAAGACTCCAAAACGCATTGAACCCCTGATCGAGGACGGTCTGGTCGACGAGGTGCTGCGCCCACTCATGAGTGGTAAAGAAGCAGCTGTTTATGTGGTGCGCTGCGGCAACGAGTTACGTTGCGCGAAGGTCTACAAGGAGGCGAATAAACGCAGTTTCCGTCAGGCGGCCGAGTATCAGGAAGGCCGCAAGGTGCGCAACAGCCGTCAGGCTCGTGCGATGGCCAAGGGCTCCAAGTTCGGCAAGAAAGAAACCGAAGACGCCTGGCAGAATGCCGAAGTGGCGGCATTGTTCCGTCTGGCCGGTGCTGGCGTTCGGGTCCCTCAGCCTTACGACTTCCTTGAAGGCGTGCTGTTGATGGAACTGGTGGCCGATGAGTACGGCGATGCCGCGCCGCGTCTGAACGACGTGGTGCTGGAACCGGATCAGGCGCGCGAGTATCACGCGTTCCTGATTTCGCAGATCGTGCTGATGTTGTGTACCGGTCTGGTGCACGGTGACCTGTCGGAGTTCAACGTATTGCTGACCCCGACCGGCCCGGTGATCATCGATCTGCCGCAAGCGGTCGACGCAGCGGGCAACAACCACGCGTTCAGCATGCTGGAGCGGGATGTGGGCAACATGGCGTCCTACTTCGGACGGTTTGCGCCGGAGTTGAAAAAGACCAAGTACGCCAAGGAAATGTGGGCCCTGTTCGAAGCCGGCACCTTGCACCCGGCCAGCCTCTTGACCGGCGAGTTCGACGAGCCGGAAGAGTTGGCCGATGTTGGGGGGATCATGCGCGAGATCGAGGCGGCACGCCTTGATGAAGAGCGCAAGCAAGCGGTGCGCGCGGCAGATGATGCGCCACCAGGCAAAACCGAAGAGCCGCCTCCGCCCTGGATGCAGTGATTGGTTAACGAAAAACCCGGCTTCGGCCGGGTTTTTTGTGGATGGTAAGTCTTTGTGTTGTGGTGTTAGTTAAAGCCACCCCTCACCCCAGCCCTCTCCCCACGGGGGAGAGGGGGAAAGGGAGCCGATCTTCAAGTTTTTCAAAGCCTGAGTTCGACTCGGGCTCTCAGGTCGATGTAGCTCCAAGAACACCTCGGTCAGTCCCCTCACCCCTCGGGGAGAGGGGAAAGGGAGCAGATGTTCATGTTTTTCAAAGCCTGAGTTCGACTCGGAATCTCAGGTCGATGTAGCTCCAAGAACACCTCGGTCAGTCCCCTCGCCCCTCGGGGAGAGGGTTAGGGTGAGGGGGGCGCTTTCAGATCCACCCCGAATCCGTCTACCTTTCACCGCTCAAAACCACACTCAAGGACTGAATGTGAACTCCACCCGAAACGCCCAACTGATCATCTCCGCCCGCCTGGTTTCAGACTTCGGCGCCTTCCTCAACATGGTCGCCCTGGCCACCTACGTCTACCTGCTCAGCAACAGCGCCATGAGCGTCGGCATCTTCCTCGCCAGCCGCGTGGCCGGTGGGATTTTCGCCAGCCTCATCGGTACGACGTTTTATCGCCGCTGGGTCGGGCGCCTGCCGCTGATTGCCTTCGACCTGTTGCGCGCCGGGCTGCTGGGCCTGCTGCTGGTGCTACCTGTCGGCCAGCAGATGCTGCTGTTACCGGTGATCGCTTTCGGTCTGGGATTTGGCAACTCGATGTTCGCCATCGGCCTAAACAGCCAATTGCCGCACTTGATCGAAAGCGATCACCTGCTCAAGACCAACGCCTGGATCACATCGGCGTCGTCGGCGGCCATGGTCGGCGGAAGTCTGGTGTCGGGGCTATTGGTGGCAGCATTCGGCTTTGAAACAGTGTTTGCGCTGAACGTGGTCACTTATCTGTTGGCAGCGTTGTTCATCGTGCCGCTGCGCTTTTCACAACCAGCACCCAGTGATGAACCCACCCACAAACGTGGTGAATGGGCGGCCCTGCTTCAGGGCCTGCGCAGTACACCTGTGGTGGCCGCGATGCTCGCGGTCGCGATGGCCGACACCCTTGGCAGTGCCGCGCACAACGTGGGGTTCCCAATCATTTCCAGACTGCTGACGCCCGAGTCGGCCAGCACCACGCTGGGCCTGATGTTGGCGGTCTGGGCCAGCGGAAAACTCATTGGCGCGCGCATCGCCAGCCGGCTGAAGGGTTCGGACAACGTGAACCTGGAGCGGCGATTTTTCTTTGGGGTGTTGCTGATGTCCTGCGGCTTCATCCTGATGTTTCAGCAGCAAACGCTATACGGTTTGCTGTTGTTCTCGTTGCCGGCGGGGTTGGGCGACGGTTTCTCTGAGGTCGGCCTGATGTCGCGCCTGCAGCGTGAACCGGACAGCCTGCGCCTGCCGATTTTCAGCTTCTTGACGCTACTGCAAATGACCGGGTTCGGCGTCGGCATGTTGATCGCCGCGCCGTTCTATTCGTGGTGGACGCCGGGTGCCGTGGTGCTGTTGTTCCACGGCATTCCCCTCACCACCTTGTTGGTGGTGAAAGGGCTGGCAATCAGGGGCGAGCGGGTTGTGCGCAACAGCCCGACTCCAGGTTCTTGAGGATCGGGCAGTCGGGACGGTGATCACCGTGGCAGTGTTCGACCAGGTCCTGCAGGGTGTCGCGCAGTTGGCCGAGTTCGCGGATTTTCTGGTTCAGCTCGTCGATGTGCTGACGGGCCAGGGCCTTCACGTCGGCGCTGGCTCGTTGGCGGTCCTGCCAGAGGGTCAGCAGTTTGCCGACCTCTTCCAGTGAGAACCCCAGGTCCCGGGAGCGCTTGATGAACGCCAGGGTGTGCAGGTCGTCGTCGCCGTAAACCCGATAGCCGCTGTCGGTACGATGGGCGGCCTTGAGCAAGCCGATGGATTCGTAATAACGAATCATCTTCGCGCTCAGGCCGCTTTGGCGGGCCGCTTGGCCGATGTTCATCGGTTGTCCTCCAGATCCTTGGGTTTCCAGGTTTTCAACAGTAGCGCATTACTCACCACGCTGACGCTCGACAACGCCATGGCCGCACCGGCCAGCACCGGGTTGAGGAAACCGAACGCTGCCAGCGGAATGCCGATCAGGTTGTAGACGAAGGCCCAGAACAGGTTCTGACGAATCTTCGCGTAGGTCTTGCGGCTGATCTCCAGCGCTGCCGGCACCAGCCGTGGGTCGCCGCGCATCAGGGTGATCCCGGCCGCGTGCATCGCAACGTCGGTGCCACCGCCCATGGCGATGCCGATGTCGGCGGCGGCCAGGGCGGGTGCATCGTTGATGCCGTCGCCGACCATCGCTACCACGCCGGTTTTTTTCAGTTCGGCGACGGTGGCAGCTTTGTCCGCCGGCAGTACTTCGGCGTGGACATCCTTGATGCCCAGCGCCTCGGCAACCACCTTGGCGCTGCCGCGATTGTCGCCGGTCAGCAGGTGGCTGCTGATGTTGCGTGCGCTGAGTTGTTGCACAGCTTGCAACGCGCCGGGTTTGAGGGTGTCGCCGAAAGCGAAGAGTCCCAGCACCCGAGGTTCGGAGCTTTGCTCGATCAGCCAGGACAGGGTCCGGCCTTCGGTTTCCCACGCGGCAGCAGACTCAGCCCATTCTCCGGCGCTCAAGCCGCTCTCTTCCAACAGACGACGATTGCCCAGCGCCAATCGACGACCGTCCAGAGTGCCCGCGATGCCACGGCCGGTCAGGGACTGGCTGTCGGTGACATCGGCCACGGTCAAGCCGCGTTCGGCGCAAGCGTCCAGAACCGCCTTGGCCAGCGGATGTTCGCTGCCGCGTTGCAGGGCGCCAGCCATTTGCAGCAGGGCCGCTTCGTCATGGTTGATTGCGCTCAAATGAGCGATGCGCGGCGTACCCGACGTCAGCGTGCCAGTCTTGTCGAACACCACCGCACTGACTTCATGGGCTCGCTCCAACGCTTCGGCGTCCTTGATCAGAATCCCGTGGCGCGCCGCCACGCCGGTGCCAGCCATGATCGCTGTCGGCGTGGCCAGCCCCAGGGCGCACGGGCAAGCGATCACCAATACCGCCACGGCATTGATCAGCGCCGTTTCCATCGGCGCGCCGTACAACCACCAACCGATCAAGGTGGCCAACGCAATCAGCAGCACCGTTGGCACGAACACTTGGCTGACTTTATCCACCAGCTTCTGGATCGGTGCCTTCGCCGCTTGAGCATCTTCGACCAGGCGGATGATGCGGGCGAGCACGGTTTCCGCACCCAAGGCCAGTGTGCGAACGAGCAACCGGCCTTCGCCATTGATCGCGCCGCCGGTGACTTTGTCGCCGGGTTGCTTGGGCACCGGCAGGCTTTCGCCGCTGATCAACGCTTCGTCGGCGTGGCTCTGGCCTTCGACCACTTCACCGTCCACCGGGAAGCGTTCGCCAGGTTTGACCATGACCAGATCATTCAGACGCAAGGCGCTGATGGCGACATCTTGCTCGCGGCCGTCGATCACCTGAATCGCCCGTTCCGGACGCAAGGCTTCGAGGGCGCGAATGGCACTGGCGGTCTGGCGTTTGGCGCGGCTTTCCAGGTATTTGCCCAGCAGCACCAAGGCAATCACCACCGCCGAGGCTTCGAAATACAGGTGCGGCATGCGCCCGGCGGCGGTGGCCCACTCATAAAGACTTAAGCCATAACCGGCGCTGGTGCCCAACGCGACCAGCAAATCCATATTGCCCGCACCGGCGCGCACGGCTTTCCAGGCCGCGACGTAAAAGCGTGCACCGAAGATGAATTGCACCGGCGTGGCCAACGCGAATTGCACCCAGGCCGGGAGCATCCAGTGCACGCCGAACGGTTGCAGCAACATCGGTAGCACCAACGGTGCAGCGAGGACGATCGCCATGATCAAGGCCCAACGCTCGCGGTGCAGGCGTTGTTGTTGATTATCGGTTTGCGGGTGTTCGACTTCCCAGACACTGGCGCTGTAGCCAGCCTTGGTCACGGCAGCGATCAAGGTTTGCGGATCGATATGGCCGAGCAGTTCGAGGTGAGCGCGTTCATTGGCCAGGTTGACGCTGACGCTCTTGACCCCCGGTACCTTGGCCAGCGCTCGCTCGACTCGGCCAACGCAGGAGGCGCAGGTCATGCCGTCGATGCTCAACTCCAGGCTCTGCTGCGGCACGCTGTAACCCGCCTGCTGCACCGCGTCCATCAAGGCCGGCAGGCTGTCGCTGGGCGCTTGAACCCGGGCCTGTTCGGTGGCCAGGTTGACGCTGACGGCAGAGGCGCCGATGACTTTGCTCAAGGCACGCTCGACACGCCCGGCGCAACTGGCACAGGTCATGCCGGCAATCGGCAGATCGAAAGTGGTGGATTCGGACATCGGTCACGCTCCCTGTAGAAGATGACTACAGGATCAACCTTGCCATGCTGGCAAGGTCAAGCGCCATGTCTCAGATCAAAAGATGATCGGTGTGGTGATTAATATTCTAGGGCAGTGGGTTTCAGGTACATCCCTTCCTGCGTCATCGCAATCCGGAACTTCAACACATCACCGGCCTTGAGCGTGATGTTCTGCGAACCCGGTGCAAGCATGCCCGGGTTGCAACCCGGCGCCTGGCCCGGCAGCAGCTTGAGACGCAAGGAAACATTACCCGGCGGCAGGTTGAACGAGGTGCTTTGCTCCTGGAATAACCGCGCCGACAGCTGATCGTGAATGTACACGCCGATCTCGCAGGAGGTCGCGACTTCCAGGCGCTCGCGGGAAATGATCAGTACGCCATAGTCCTCCCCGGCGGCTTGAACTGAAGGTGTCGCGGCCAATAGGCTGAGAAAGCCAAACAGGCTGAGAGCTGACCAGCGCATGGCTGAATCTCCTGATGTCGAGTCATTGATGGACGCAGCTTGGCCGAGCGAGACGCCGATTGCCAGCCCGGCAGCGCAGTTCAGAACTTGACCTTGCCACGGTGGCAAGCTCGAGACTGCACACAACTTCACGAAAGGAGTCACCCCATGCAAGTGTTCAACGTTCAAGGTATGTCTTGTGGTCACTGCGTCAAAGCCATCACCCAGGCGCTGCAAGCCAAGGATCCTGCGGCCAGCGTGCATATCGATCTGGCCGCGAAAGAAGTCGGCGTCGAGAGCGCTTTGTCGGCGGATCAGGTGATCGCGGTGATCACCGAAGAGGGCTACAAGGCGAAAGTCGCCTGAAGCTTTTTAATAGTTAGCGACCTAACGGAATGTTCAAGGCGTCCATGCGCGGCTAGACTGTGGGGCTGCCGCCCCCTGTCCAACTGGATGCCTGATGAATTTCCGTTCCATTTTGATTCTTGGCGCCTTGAGCGCCTTCGGTCCGCTGGCGATCGATTTCTATCTGCCGGCCTTCCCGGCGATGGCGCTCGCCTTCGCCACCGATGAAAAACACGTTCAGCTGACCCTGGCGGCGTATTTCCTCGGTTTGTCCATCGGTCAACTGGCTTACGGCCCGGTGGCGGATCGCTTTGGGCGCCGCATTCCCTTGCTGACCGGTGTCGGCTTGTTCACTGCGGCTTCCTTGGCCTGCGCCTATGCGCCGAACCTCGAATGGCTGATCGGCGCACGTTTCGTTCAGGCGTTGGGCGGGTGCGCGGGGATGGTGATCGCGCGGGCGATTGTCAGCGATAAATGCGATGCGGTGGGTTCGGCGAAGGTCTTTTCGCAGCTGATGCTGGTGATGGGCCTGGCGCCGATTCTTGCGCCGATGCTGGGCGGGCTGTTGGTCAACACCACGGGCTGGCAGTCGATCTTTCTCGCGTTGACCGGTTTCAGTGCGCTGGCAGGGTTGGCCGTGGCGCTCGGGTTGCCGGAAAGTCTGCCGGCCCATGTGCCGCGTCAACCGTTGTCGGGCGCGTTGCGTCAGTACGGTCGACTGTTGTCGGATCCAGTGTTCCTCGGCCACGCCTTGACCGGCGGCATCGCCATCGCCGGGATGTTTGCCTACATCGCCGGTTCACCGTTCGTCTTCATCAAGCTGTATGGCGTGCCGCCCGAGCATTTCGGTTGGCTGTTCGGTACCAACGCGGCGGGCTTCATTCTGGTGGCGCAGCTCAACGCGCGACTGCTGGCCAAGCGTGGCCCGGCGTTTCTGCTGTCGCGCACCGTGTGGATCTACGTCGGCGGCGGTCTGGCGCTGCTGGCCGTCAGTTCGCTGCACACCGCGCAGCTATGGCCGTTGCTGATTCCGCTGTTTGTCTGCATCGCCAGCCTCGGCTGCATCCTTCCGAACGCCTCGGCCTGCGCGATGAACGGGCAGGGCGCGCGGGCCGGCAGTGCGTCGGCGATGCTCGGTTGCCTGCAATTCAGCGTCGCCGCCGGGGCCGCAGCACTGGTAGGTGTTTTACACGACGGCAGCGCCATGCCGATGGCCATGGTCATCAGCCTGTGCGGAGTTCTGGTGGTGAGCGTGGCGATGCTCACCCGGCGTTTGCAAAATGCCCGGGCGCTGGCGCAAGCCCAGGTCTGAGGATGGACTCAGCCAGCAGCGCGCTGC
This sequence comes from Pseudomonas sp. BT76 TE3572, assembly GCF_050435365.1. Lineage (NCBI taxonomy): Bacteria > Pseudomonadati > Pseudomonadota > Gammaproteobacteria > Pseudomonadales > Pseudomonadaceae > Pseudomonas > Pseudomonas sp. BT76 TE3572. Next base: position 3,717,573 of record NZ_JBNDKE010000001.1, on the reverse strand, counting down.
TGCTGGTGTTCAGTAATCTGATGAGGGGCTTGCAGTCGCGCTTCAAGGGTGCGGGTGAAAGCGCGAGCTTCGGCTTCGCTGCGGAATGTGACGACGTGTTGGTCCAGACGGACCTGCCACTGGGATTTTGCCAGTTCTTTTATCAGGATCTTCATTGCTGATCTCTCCTCTCGTAAAAGATGTCACTTAAAGGAATGCGTCACAGAGCTTCACGATTGTAGACCCGAATACGATCGCAATTGTGACAACGGTCAACCTTCGGACTGACGGTGTCGCCCATCTGGGCGACAACTGTGTCAGTTTGTTTCAGAACCCTTCGAGCACAATCTTACCCTTGGATTTGCCACTTTCGAGCAGCTCATGGGCGCGGCGCAGGTTCGCCGCGTTGATGGTCCCGAAATGCTCGCCGACCGTGGTCTTCAGCGTCCCGGCGTCGATCAGCTCAGCCACGCGGTTGAGCAGTTTGTGCTGCTCGATCATGTCCGCGGTTTCGAACAGCGAGCGGGTGTACATGAACTCCCAGTGCAGCGACAGGCTCTTGCGCTTGAGCTTGGTCACGTCCAGCGCCTTCGGATCATCGATCAGGGCCAGTTTGCCTTGCGGTGCCAGTGCCTCGATCAACTGATCCAGGTGGTGATCGGTCTGGGTCAGGCTAGCGACGTGGGTCACCTGATCGACACCCGCGCGTTTGAGTTCTTCGCTCAACGGCTGGCTGTGATCGATCACCAGGTCAGCACCCAGCTCACGCACCCAGCTCTGGGTTTGCGGGCGGGAAGCGGTGCCGATGACGTTCAGTCCGGTGAGCTGGCTGGCCAGTTGCGTGAGGATCGACCCCACACCGCCGGCGGCACCGACGATCAAAAGGCTCTGGCCTTCATCGGTTTTGCCTTCACGCACTTGCAGACGCTCGAAGAGTAATTCCCACGCGGTGATAGCGGTCAGCGGCAGCGCGGCGGCTTCGGCGAAATCGAGGGTTTTCGGCATATGGCCGACGATCCGCTCATCGACCACATGCAGTTCGCTGTTGCCGCCTGCGCGGGCGATGGAGCCGGCGTAGAACACTTTGTCGCCGGCCTTGAACAGCGTGACTTCACTGCCGACGGCTTTGACCACACCGGCCACGTCCCAGCCCAGCACTTTCGGCGCGCCCGGTTCAGGCTGGACGTTCTGACGGACCTTGGTGTCCACCGGGTTGACCGAGATGGCTTTGACTTCTACCAACAGGTCACGCGGGCCGGCAACCGGTTCTGGCAATTCGATGTCTTGCAGCGAGTTTGCGTCGTTGATGGGCAACGAGGCGTAGTAGGCGATGGCTTTCATTGGGGCTCCTGAACAGTAATAAAGAAGGAAGAAATCAGACGATGGCGCGCAGGCGCTTGAGGTCGAAATGTTCGAGAAAGTCGCCAGCTTTGGCGCGGAAGTTCTGGATATGCGCGCTGGCGTCATGGGCTTGCAGGGCCTCGTCGCTGCTCCACTTTTCGATCATGTAGAAGGCATGTGGATTGGCGAGGTCCTGGTGCAAGTCGTATTGGCCGCAACCGGCCTCGGCGCGGGTCGGTTCCAGCAGCGCTCGCAAATGCTGTTCGAGGGCGTCCTGCTGACCGGGTTTGGCGATGAGGGTGGCGATAGCGGTGAAAGGCTGGGACATGTTCGGCTCCGGGAACGGGATGAATTCGATGGGACGGATGATTGGCTATTTCTCTGCAAGATAAAACCCGCTAAAAGAGCAGTCTCTTTCAATATTTTTTTGATAATCGAGGCTAAAGAATGCTGCGTTTCGATGACTTGCAGTTGTTTGTCCGGGCGGCCGACCTGGGCAGTCTGTCAGCGGCGGCGCGCGGGATGGACATGTCGGCCGCAGTAGCCAGTGCAGCGTTGAAGCGCATCGAACAGCAGCTCGGCGCCCGATTGCTCGCCCGTTCTACCCGTAGCCTGCGGCTGACCGCTGAAGGCGAGGGGTTTCTCGAATACGCTCGGGCCGCCTTGAGCAATCTCGATGAGGGCCGCCGTTTATTGGCCAGCGGTCAGGACCAGGTCAGCGGGATTTTGCAGCTGTCGGCGCCTTCGGACTTTGGCCGCAACTTGCTGCTGCCTTGGCTGGACGAGTTTCAGCGAGAGCATCCGAAGCTCACGGTGCGTTTGCTGCTGGGCGACCGCATCGCCGACCTGTTCCGCCAACCGGTGGACATCGCCCTGCGTTACGGCGAGCCGGAAGACTCAAGTCTGGTGGCGCTGCCCATCGCCCCGCAGAACCGCCGCGTCCTGTGTGCCGCTCCGAGTTACCTGGCCCGGCATGGCGAGCCTCGGCAACTGGAGCAACTGGCTCAGCACAACTGCCTGCTGTTCATGCTCGGTAGCCGGGTCCACGACCATTGGAGTTTCCACGATGGCAAACGCGAGGTCAGCCTGACCGTTAGCGGCGATCGTTTCAGCGATGACGCCGATGTCGTGCGGCTGTGGGCGGTGGCGGGCGCCGGGATCGCCTACAAATCCTGGCTCGATGTCGCGGCCGATGTGCTGGCCGGTCGATTGAAAGTGCTCATGCCGGAACTGCTCTGCGAGCGCGCACCGCTGAATTTGCTGTGCGCCCATCGCGCACAATTGAGTAAGCCGGTGAACCTTTTACGGGAAATGCTCGCCAGCCGATGCGCCCGGTTGAGTAGTCAATTTCCGACGTTATCGGGCACCGATCATTAGTCGCAGGCAAATAGCGAAATTTCACTCAGGAAGTATCACCACCAATGGTTTCCCAAGGGCAGGAACCGGCGGTTAACCCGCATATACTAGCGCCCGCCTCATGTACGCACCGTCGATCTCGCCATGGCGAGTCCACGTCCGAGTCAGCCAGGCCCCATGGTCAATCGCCGTGGCTTTGCGAAACCTGCGAAGCAATGGCCAGTGCGATTGGCCGGCTTTGCCCGGTTTATGGCGGTTTCCTCGCCTTGGCCGACGACACATTACTGGTCAAGATGTCTCTGAGCAGTAGACGAAACGATTCAACAGGGAGTGAATACATGGAACATGCACCTTGCATCAGCCAGATTGCCACGTTGCTGGCTGACCCAAAGCGCAGCGCAATGATGTGGGCCTTGATGGACGGCTCGGCACGGCAAACCGAAGAGCTGGCCTTGTTGGCCGGCCTGTCACCGTCTTCGGCCAGTGCGCATCTGGGGCGTTTGTCTGCCGGAGGTCTGTTGAAAGTCGAAGTCCGCGGCCGCAAGCGGTTCTTCCGTCTTGCCGCGCCTGAAGTGGGCGCCGCGATAGAGGCACTGGCCAGCGCCACCCTGGCCAGTACGCCTCGGGAAATCCCGGACATTTTCAAGCGCACGACACCCATCGCCAAACCTCAGGCCGCACCTTCGTCACTCTTGCGCGCCAGGCTTTGCGACGACCATTTGGGCGGCACCCTTGCCGCCGATCTTTACCAGCGTCTGCTGGATGCAGGCTGGATCGAACAGTTCGATCAGCGGGTCATGATCACCCACAAGGGCGCCACGCAATTGGCGACACGGGGCGTGTTCATCCAGGCGCTGGCTCATCGCAACAACCGGGTTGCCTGCGCTTGTCCGGACTGGAGCGAAAGACGCCCGCACATGGGCGGATCTCTGGGGGCGGCGTTGCTGCAATTGTTCATGCAGTCAGGCTGGCTGAGCCTGCCCAACGATTCGCGAGCCTTGCAGATCACCGCCGCAGGGCAGCGTGAAATCCATCGATTCGCCAAGGAAACCGAGCTGGAAATGGCGTTGTAGACGCATCGAGATCGACGTCCGTAGCTTCGGGCGTCGTTTAGAGCTGCGAACAGGTCGCATCCAGCAGTAACCCCCAGCAGCTATCGCGCACACTCGTCCGGGGACTTTCGGATTGGGGGAATGTGACATGGAAACACGAGGCTTCAGCGCGGCAGAACGACTGGAACGGCTGCCCATCAGCGGTTATCACCGAATCATTTTCATCATCATTGCCCTGGCGTTTTTCTTCGACTCCATGGACCTGGCAATGATGACCTTCTTGCTCGGCTCGATCAAAACCGAGTTTGGCCTGAGCACGGCGCAGGCCGGGTTGCTGGCCAGTTCGAGCTTCTTCGGCATGGTCGTGGGGGCGTCGCTGTCCGGCATGCTGGCCGACCGCTTCGGCCGCAAGCCGGTGTTTCAGTGGAGCATCGTGTTGTGGGGGATCGCCAGTTATCTGTGCTCCACGGCGCAGAACGTCGAAACGCTGACGTTGTTTCGAATCCTGCTGGGGATCGGCATGGGCATGGAGTTTCCCATCGCTCAGTCGATGCTCTCGGAGCTGATCCCTGCCAAACGGCGCGGGCGCTACATTGCGTTGATGGACGGTTTCTGGCCGCTGGGCTTCGTCGCCGCCGGCGTGCTGTCGTACTTCCTGCTGCCAGTGATTGGCTGGCGGGACATCTTCCTGGTGTTGGCGGTGCCGGCGGTGTTTGTCCTGGCGATTCGCTTTTTCATTCCCGAATCACCGCGTTGGCTGGAACAGGCCGGGCACCATGACGTGGCAGACAAGGTCTTGCTGCGCATCGAAGATCGGGTCCGGACCTCTCTGGGACGTTCGGAGTTGCCTGAGCCAATCCGCCTGCCGAGAGTGGCGAGTACGCCGGGCCATTTCTTTTCCGCGTTGCGGCAGATCTGGTCGCCGCTATACCGCCAGCGCACGATGATGATCTGGAGCGTCTGGTTCTTTGCCTTGCTGGGTTTCTATGGCCTGACGTCCTGGCTCAGTGCCTTGCTGCAGCAGTCGGGTTTTGCCGTGACCCAGTCGGTGTATTACACGGTGCTGATTTCCCTCGGCGGGATTCCCGGTTTCCTGATGGCCGCCTGGCTGGTGGAGCGTTGGGGGCGTAAACCGGTGTGCGTGGTGACGATGCTCGGCGGCGGCGCGATGGCGTTTCTTTATGGTCAGAGCGCGGTGTTTGGCGGCAATGTCAGCCTGTTGATTGCGTCGGGGTTGCTGATGCAGTTTTTCCTGTTCGGCATGTGGGCGGTGCTTTACACCTACACGCCGGAGTTGTACCCGACATCAGCGCGGGCCACGGGCTCGGGTTTTGCGTCGGCGATTGGCCGCGTGGGTTCGTTGCTCGGGCCAATGGTGACCGGGCTGGTGTTCCCGATGACCGGGCAGGGCGGGGTGTTTGCGCTGGGGGCGATGTGTTTTGCGATTGCGGCGGGGGTAGTGTGGGTGTTCGGGATGGAGACCCGGGGCAAGACATTGGAGGAGTTGAGCGAACCGGTGGTCATCAATTAATCACCGCGTTATCGTTCTTCGCGGGCAAGCCTCGCTCCTACAGGTACAGCGTCGGTCTCAAGAACGATGCAAAACCTGTAGGAGCGAGGCTTGCCCGCGAAGGCGGCCTTAAGGTTTCACCAACCGTGCATCCAAACTGTTCTGCGCCAATCGCTTGGCCTGATCCTGGGTCATACCCAAATGGGTGTACAACGCGTCGAAGTTCTCGGTGACATAACCGCCGAAGTACGCCGGGTCATCCGAGTTCACGGTCACTTTCACGCCACGCTCGAGCATGTCGAGAATATTGTGCTGAGACATGTGATCGAACACGCAGAGCTTGGTGTTCGACAACGGGCACACGGTCAACGGGATTTGCTCGTCGATGATCCGCTGCATCAAGCGCTCGTCTTCGATGGCGCGCACGCCATGGTCGATGCGCTGGACTTTCAGCAAGTCGAGGGCTTCCCAGATGTACTCGGGCGGGCCTTCTTCACCGGCGTGGGCGACGGTCAGGAAGCCTTCGTGACGGGCACGATCAAACACGCGCTGGAACTTGCTCGGCGGGTGACCCATCTCCGAACTGTCCAGGCCGACGGCGACAAACGCATCACGGAACGGCAGCGCCTGGTCGAGGGTTTTCTCGGCCTCTTCTTCGCTCAAGTGACGCAGGAAGCTCAGGATCAAACCGCTGGTGATGCCCAGTTGCTGCTCGCCATCCTTCAACGCGGCGGCGATGCCGTTGAGCACCACTTCAAACGGCACGCCACGGTCGGTGTGGGTCTGCGGGTCGAAGAACGGTTCGGTGTGAATCACGTTCTGCGCCTTGCAACGCAACAGGTAGGCCCAGGTCAGGTCGTAGAAATCCTGAGAGGTGCGCAACACGTCGGCGCCCTGGTAATACAGGTCGAGAAACTCTTGCAGGTTGTTGAAGGCATAGGCCTTGCGCAGGGTCTCGACATCGCTCCACGGCAGGGCGATCTTGTTGCGTTCGGCCAGGGCGAACAGCAACTCGGGCTCCAGCGAACCCTCAAGGTGCAGGTGCAGTTCTGCCTTGGGCAGGGCGTTCAGCCAGTCGTACATAGTCTTTTCTCATCAGGTGCAGATGGCGAGCATTCTACAGATGCCCGTGGAAACAATTAGCAAAACCTGACCAGCCGGTTCATCACAGCGCTTCCTGTTCCCGTCGATAGGCGTAGTCGGCGAAGAACGGGCAATTCTCAAGAACGCTGAAAACTCATTGTGGGAGTGAGCCTGCTCGCGATGAGGCCGTCACATTCAACATCCATGTTGACTGATAGTCCGCTATCGCGAGCAGGCTCACTCCCACAGGGTTTTGTATTCGGCTCGGGATTTACTTCGGGATGTCCGCCTTCATGCCTTCAACGTAGTAGTTCATCGACGCCAGTTCCGCATTGCTGGCCGTCGCGCCAGCCGCAATTTTCGCGGCGTCCGCCTGATCCTTGATCGGTCCGGTGAACGGATGGAAAGCACCGCTTTTGATGTCGGCAATGATCTGCTCTGCCTCGGCCCTCACCGGCGCTGGCACCAGATCGCTGATCGGCAGTTCAACTGTGCCTTCCTTCAACCCGCCCCAGTAATCCTGCGATTTCCACTGGTGGTCGAGCACGCTTTGGGCCGCCTGAATGTAGTGCGGCCCCCAGTCGTTGACGATGGACGTCAGCACGGCTTTCGGCCCGAAGTACGCCATGTCCGAAGCGTAGCCCACGGCATACACGCCGCGACGTTCGGCCGCCTGGATCGGCGCCGGGCTGTCGGTGTGCTGGAACACCCTGTTGCGGATCACCCGCTCGGCGTCGGCGCCTTCAGCGACGTTCTCCACATAGTTGGTGGTGATCTGATTACCGAATTTTTCGGCCAGCGCCTTGCGCCCTTGTTCATGCTGATACGTCCCGCCGTGGTCGCCAATCGGACCGATGTAGACGAAGCCGACTTTCAGCGGGTCGGCGGCACTGGCAGTCAGGCTTGCGCTCAGACCGATGGCTGCGGCGACGGCGCAAAGCAGCTTCGTCAACGGACGTTTGAGCATGAATGGGAACTCCATGTTGTTGTGAGGTTGGCAAGGCCAATGCAAGTTGCTGACCAACAGGACAACAAATGGCTCGAGACCGTGTAACGGCCATCGCGAGCAAGCTCGCTCCTACAGGATTTGTGCAGGTCATGTGGGAGCGAGGCCGATAAAAGTGCATAGGCTGGCACGGCTGCCATCCACTGGTGCGCTAAGGTGTAACGAAACGTTAGTGCCGCCCCGCAGTCAGTAGCTCATCACTCTGTTCGCTTCAGTCGGCAAAAAAGGCCCGCAATGCTCACACTCCTCAAGCAAGAAAAGTTTCTGCTGCTGGCCCTGCTCGCCGCCATCGTCGCCTATCCGCTGGAACACTGGATGCTGCACAGCGGTCAGCCCATTGCACTGACCGCCGGCCTGGTGCTGATCGCCTTCATCGTCGTTGCCTCCATGCGCGTCGCCCATCACGCCGAACTGCTGGCCGAAAAAGTCGGTGACCCTTACGGCACGATGATCCTGACCCTGGCCGCCGTGCTGGTGGAAGTGGTGATCCTGGCGATCATGATGAGCAACGAAGCCTCGCCGACCCTGGTACGCGACACGATTTACTCGGCGGTGATGCTCGACATCAACGGCATCCTCGGCCTCGCTGCGTTGATGGGCGGGCTCAAGCACGGCGAACAGTCCTACAACGACGACTCGGCGCGCAGCTACAGCGTGATGATCCTCACCGCCATGGGCGTTTCCATGGTGGTGCCGGAGTTCATTCCCGAGGCCAGTTGGAAACTCTATTCGGCGTTCACCATTGGTGCGATGGTCGTGCTTTACGCCTTGTTCCTGCGCATGCAGGTCGGGCCGCACAGTTATTTCTTCAGCTACAGCTACCCGGAAAAACGCCGTAATAAAGTCCCGAACGAAGAACCTGAGCCCATCAATCTGGGGCTGAGTATCGGGACATTGGTGTTCGGCGTGGTGGTGATCGGCGCCTTGGCCGAAGTGATGTCCAAGACCCTCGACCTGGGCCTGGAAGGGACGGGCGCACCGCCGGTGATCACGGCGATCCTGGTGGCGGCGATCTCGGCGGCGCCGGAGATTCTGACGGCGTTGCGGGCGGCTCTGGCCAACCGCATGCAGTCGGTGGTCAACATCGCCTTGGGCGCGTCGCTGTCGACGGTGATCCTGACGGTGCCGGTGATGGAAGCGATGGCGCTCTACACCGGCCAGCCGTTCCAGATGGCAATGACCCCGGTGCAGACGGTGATGATCTTCCTCACCCTGATCGTCAGCGCGATCAACCTTAACGATGGCGAAACCAATGCCATCGAAGGCATGACCCACTTTGTGTTGTTTGCGACATTCATCATGTTGTCGCTGCTGGGTCTCTAGCCCCACGACAAATCCCCTGTAGGAGTGAGCCTGCTCGCGATAGCGGTGTGTCCGACACCCTCAATGTCGACTGACACACCGCTATCGCGAGCAGGCTCACTCCTACAGTTTTGATTTGTGTTGAATCAGGTTCCGGCGATTAGCTGCCGGGCCGCCTGACTGTGATTGGCGATCAGGCCTTTGAGATCCAGCCCTTCAACCTGCCCATCAATCACCCGCCACTTGCCGCCGACCATCACCCGATCCGCCCGATCAGCGCCGCACAGCAGCAACGCCGACACCGGATCGTGACTGCCGGAGAAGCGCAGTTCATCGAGCTTGAACAGCGCCAGATCCGCCTGCTTGCCCACCGCCAGTTCACCGATATCGGTACGCCCGAGCAAACTCGCCGACCCCTTGGTCGCCCACCCCAGAACCAATTCCGGGGTGATCTTCTCGGCGCCATAACGCAGCCGCTGAAGGTAAAGCGCCTGACGGGTTTCCAGCATCATGTTCGACGCATCGTTGGACGCCGAACCGTCCACACCCAAGCCCAGCAATGCGCCGGCAGCGGTCAGATCCAGCGTCGGGCAAATGCCGGAAGCCAGGCGCATGTTCGAACTCGGGCAATGGCAAATGCCGGTGCCGGCGGCACCGAGGCGAGCAATTTCATCCGGGTTGAAGTGAATGCCATGAGCCAGCCAGGTGCGCGGGCCGAGCCAGCCGACGCTGTCCAGGTAATCCACCGTGCGCAGGCCGAAGCGTTGCAGACAGAAGTCTTCTTCGTCGAGGGTTTCGGCCAGGTGAGTGTGCAGGCGCACGTCGAGTTTGTTCGCCAGTTCGGCACTGGCCGACATGATTTCCGGGGTCACCGAGAACGGTGAGCAGGGCGCGAGGGCGATCTGGATTTGAGCGCCATCGCCACGTTCGTGGTACTCGGCGATCAAGCGCTGGCTGTCGGCGAGGATTACTTCGCCTTCCTGCACGGTTTGCTGCGGTGGCAGGCCGCCGTCCTTTTCGCCGAGGCTCATGGAACCGCGCGTCAGCATGGCGCGCATGCCCAGTTCGCGAACGCTTTCGACTTGTACGTCGATCGCATTTTCCAGGCCTTGTGGAAACAGGTAATGGTGATCGGCCGCGGTGGTGCAGCCAGACAGCAGCAATTCGGCCAAGGCGACTTTGCTGGCGAGGGCGAGCTTTTCAGGGGTGAGGCGTGCCCAGACCGGGTAGAGGGTTTTCAGCCACGGGAACAATGGCTGATTGACCACCGGTGCCCAGGCGCGGGTCAGGGTTTGATAGAAGTGGTGATGGGTGTTGATCAGTCCCGGCAGGATCACATGCTCGCGGGCATCGAAGACTTGTCCACAGGGCGCGGACGGTTGCTGGCCAGCGGCGAGCACTTCGACGATCAAACCGTCTTGCAGCACCAGGCCGCCACGGGCATCGAGGCCATTGGCAGTGAAGATCGCGAGGGGATTTTTTAACCAGGTACGGGTCGCAGGCATGTTGGCCGGCTCCTCTGAAAGTGGGGTTCAGGTTAGCCAGCTCAGTGATTACCCTGTCTGCTGATCCAGGGTCGTCGCGGGGACGAGGTGCGGAGTTTCAAACAAAACCGCTTTGTCGGCAAGCCCGGCCCGACCAGACAACACAAATCCCTGTTTGGAATGATCCTTGTAGGAGTGAGCCTGCTCGCGATGAGGCCGTGTCATTCAGCATTGATGTGGCTGACACTGCCTCATCGCGAGCAGGCTCACTCCTACAGGGGGGATGGTGGTGATTACCAGGGAATGGTTTCGCCTCGGTAATTCACAAAATGATGCCCGCCGTTACCGGTGTATGCGTTCACCTGATCGACCAATCCGCGCGTGCTGGTGTCCACATCGATGTCAGCGCCTTCACCGCCCATGTCGGTCTTCACCCAGCCCGGATGCAGCGACAGCACGGTGAGTTTCTGCTCGCCCAATTGAGTGACGAAGCTGTTGGTCATCGAGTTCAATGCCGCTTTACTGGCCTTGTACAACGCCAGCTCCGGCGCATCCGGCATGGTCACACTGCCCAGCACCGAACTCATGAACGCCAGTACGCCGGTATCCGGACGAATCTGCCCGACGAAGCGTTGAGCCAGGTTGATCGGCGCCACGGCGTTGGTGAAAAACAGTTGCCCGACTTCCGCCAGCGTCGCGCCGCCCGGTGTCTGAACCTCCGGCCCCTTGACCCCGGCATTCACGAACAACAGGTCGAACACTTCACCCTTGAGTTGTTGGCTCAGGGCGATGACCGCCTGCTGGTCGTCCATGTCGAGTTTTTCGATCCGCACCTTGCCCAAGGCCTGCAAGGCTTCGGCGTTCTGCGGGTTGCGCACGGTGGCGGTGACTTGCCAACCGTCGGCCAGCAGGGTTTTCACCAGACCGAGGCCCAGGCCCCGGGAGGCGCCGATGATGAGTGCGGTTTTTGCCGTAGACATAAGTGGCTTCCTTGATAAATGAGGATCACGGATTCAATGGACAACGTTGACCGAGCCGTTGCTGCAACTCCTGACGCAGCGCGCCGAGTTCGTCGATTCGGGTTTCGATCAGTTTGAGTTTGTCCTGCAGCAATTGCGTGACGGCGCTGTCGGGATCGGGCGAGTGCCATAACGCGGCGACGCTGTTGCCGATCTCGCCGAGGGTAAATCCCAGCCGCTGAGCGGTCTTGATGTACAGCACCAGTTGCACCATGTCCGCCGGATAGTCGCGATAACCGTTGGCGCTGCGTTGCGCCGCAATCAACCCGCGCTGCTCGTAGAAACGCAGCGTGTCGCGGCTGACGGCGCTGGCCTGGGCTAATTCACCGATGCGCATCATGACATCTCGAGAGGGCTTGACCCTGGAGCATACTCCAGGCTTTAGCCTTGTTGCTCCCTGAATTTATGGAGCACGAAGGATGTGGACTTCAACGCAATATCGCCGGTTGGTGAAGGGTAGCGCGTGGTATGACTTGATCGTCATGGTGGCGTTTGTCACGCCGTGGAGTTTTGCGGCATTGCATGGCGTTTTGTTGAGTGTGAGTCAGGCGTTCAACTTGCCTGGCGAGCTGCCGCCGTTTGAGCCGGTGCACCTGCTGATGGCCAATCTGTTGGGGTCGATTGTGTGTGTTTGGGCGGTGCTGCGGATTCGTGATCCGCAGCAGGTGTATGGGCGGTATGACGCAGTCGGCAGATTTCTGTTTTCGGCTTGGCAGCTGTATGCCCTGGTCCATGGCGCCAGCTCTTTGTTGGTGATTTTCCTGTTCTTTGAATTGGCGTGGGGCGTTGCTCAGGTGTTGCCTGTTCGGACGCTTTCGCGAGCAGGCTTGCCCGCGCTCTGAGCAATTGCAGACGAGGTGTTGGATCGGGGATCGGCACGGGGTTGGGCATGACAGGCTCGGGCCGATTGAAGTGATGCCTGTGGATAAAACAATTTCCTGGTCATTGAGTCAGGAAAAATCAAAAGCGTTACAGATAAAGGCTTTGAGGACAGCGCCTCGCCCTATGTCGATCCCGAACCTGGCACCACTTGAGGGCAAAGCCGTTGATCGGGCTCCGGTTTTGCTCAGGGTGTTTGGTCAAAAAACGAGCAACCCACGGCAAGCCATGCCGGGCATGGGGCGGCGACAGCCATGAACGGGTTATCCACAGATTGCTCCACAGTATTTGTGCGCAAGCCCGAAGCTCGGGCATAAGCACTGCGTGGCTTTCTTCTAAAGGTGATAAACCACGCTAACTGATTGTTTTTACGTGGATTTAGCTTTTTTGATGGCGGATTGGACGAAAAGTGAGCAAAGCCCGCAAAGCCGCATGACAGAAGGGTTACAGCCGGGTGTGCTCAGGTTATCCACAGCCGGGTGCACAGTAGATGTGGGCAAATGCACCGGTTCGACGAAAGGGCTGTGAACGTTGTTGGTGCGATTAGTGCTGCAACAAAATGCGTCCGCGGCTCAAGTGCGCCAGCTGCGTTTGCAGGGTATCGATCTGGCTTTCGCCGATGGCCAGTTGCAGGTCTACACCGTTGGCCGTGAACGTTTCTTCCACCACCAATCCACCCAGTTCCGCCACCCGAAGCTTCACCAGCGGCAATTCTGCAAAAGCACAGGCACAACTCACCGGCACCCGACTGATCAGTTCAACCTTTGCCGCCGCTTGCAGGCACTTGTTGGCGCCGCCGCCATACGCCCGGGCGAGGCCACCGGTGCCGAGTTGAATGCCGCCATACCAGCGAATCACCAGCACCGCGACCTGATCGCAATCCTGCGCGTCGATTGCCGCCAGAATCGGCCGGCCCGCGGTGCCACCAGGCTCGCCATCGTCAGTGCTGCGGTACTGGTCGCCAAGCTTCCAGGCCCAGCAATTGTGCGAGGCATTCAAATCGCTGTGCTGTTCGATGAACGCCTGGGCTTCAGCAGGGCTGCTGATCGGCGCGGCGAAAGTGATGAAGCGGCTTTTGCGAATCTCTTCGCGGTACTCGCAAAAACCGCTGAGGGTAAAAGGCATAAGTGTCTTAGATCGTTGGCGTCAGGCCGCAGCCCTTGAGAATGATACGGATCAGGTTGTCGCCAGCGTCTTCCATGTCCTGCTTGGTCAACTTGGTGCGACCGCTGACGCGGCAGATCTGCGTGGCGAAATCGGCGTAATGCTGGGTGCTGCCCCACAACAGGAAGATCAGGTTCACCGGGTCTACCGGGTCCATTTTGCCGGCGTCGATCCACGCTTGAAACACGCCCGCCCGACCCTGGAACCAGGCGCGATAATCCTGGTTGAAGTACTCGGTCAGGCACTCGCCACCGCTGATGACTTCCATGGCGAAGATCCGCGAGGCTTGCGGCTGACGGCGGGAGAATTCCATCTTGGCGCGGATATAACGCGTCAGCGCTTCCGCCGGATCATCCTCGGCGGTCAGGGTGTTGAAGGTGCTGTCCCACAACTGGAGGATGTTGCTCAACACCGCCACGTACAAACCGAGTTTGTTGGTGAAGTAGTAATGCAGGTTCGCCTTGGGCAACCCGGCATTCAGGGCGATGGTGTTCATGCTGGTGCCTTTGAACCCGTGACGGGCGAACTCGTCTTCGGCGGCTTTGATGATGGTCTCTTCGTTCTTCTGACGAATGCGGCTGGCAGGTTTGCCGCCGTGAGCGGGGACTTCAAAGGTCATAGGCACTTCCGGACAAGTGGGTGGGTACAACCAGTGCGTTGATAGCGCACCCACAGGCATCAGACAAGTCCTGACGCGATAAAACCTAGCGTGTCGCAGCCAGGCTCTCCAGAAAACTTTCCAGCACCAAATGCGGGCGACGGCCCTTGCGGGTGACTGATGCGAGGCTCAGGTCATAAAAACGCACCGTTGGTTTCAGCGCACGCAATCGGCCTTGCTGCACCCAGAGGCTGGCGTAGTGGTCCGGCAAATAGCCGATGTAGCGCCCGGTCAGGATCAGGAACGCCATGCCTTCCCGGTCCGAAGCACTGGCGGTGCAATTGAGCGCCTGGTAATGGGCCTGGATTTCCGCGGGCAAACGGAAGGTCGGGGCAATGGCATCCTGGCTATTGAGGCGCTCGTCATCCAGTTGTTTATCGTCGACATAAAACAACGGATGACCGACCGCGCAATACAGTAGCGAGCGTTCGCTATAGAGCGGCTGATATTCCAGCCCCGACAGCGCGCTGGCTTGCGGCACCACGCCGACATGCAATCGACCGTCGAGCACGCCTTGTTCGACTTCATTGGGCGCGATCATGCGGATCTGAATCTGCACGTCCGGCCCGCGTTCCTTCAATTGCGCCAAGGCGTGGGTGATGCGCATGTGGGGCAGGGTGACCAGGTTGTCGGTCAGGCCGATGGTCAATTCGCCGCGCAGATGCTGGTGCAGGCCGTTGACTTCGGTGCGGAAACTTTCCAGCGCGCTTAAGAGCTGTAAGGCCGATTGGTAAACCTCGCGACCTTCTTCGGTCAGGGAAAAACCGGCGCGACCGCGTTGGCACAAGCGCAAACCGAGGCGCTGTTCCAGATCGCTCATTTGCTGACTGATGGCCGAGCGGCCGATCCCCAGCACCGACTCCGCTGCCGAGAAGCCGCCGCACTCCACCACACTGCGAAAGATCCGAAGCAAGCGGATATCAAAGTCACTGACTTGCGCCAGCGGATCGGGGCGGCGGCTGCTCATAGTTTAGTGGTGACCTGACTGAACGTTAGAAGAGTTAGATTTCACCGACTTTATCCCCGTGGCAATTTAGCTGCAAGAACGCTTTTGATCTCTATGCCGCTTATTGCCCTGCGAGGTTTTGCCCATGAACTTGCCTGAAAACAACCCGACTTCCCTGGCCAGCCAGCTCAAGCTCGATGCTCACTGGATGCCCTACACCGCCAACCGTAATTTCCAGCGCGATCCGCGACTGATCGTGGCGGCTGAAGGCAGTTGGCTGATCGATGACAAGGGCCGCAAGGTTTACGACTCGCTCTCTGGTTTGTGGACCTGCGGCGCCGGGCATACCCGCAAGGAAATCCAGGAAGCGGTCGCCAAGCAATTGGGCACCCTCGATTACTCGCCAGGTTTCCAGTACGGCCATCCGCTGTCGTTCCAGCTGGCTGAGAAAATCACCGAGCTGACCCCGGGCAATCTGAATCACGTGTTCTTCACTGACTCGGGCTCCGAGTGCGCTGACACGGCGGTGAAGATGGTTCGTGCTTACTGGCGCCTGAAAGGCCAGGCCACCAAGACCAAGATGATCGGTCGTGCCCGTGGTTATCACGGCGTGAACATCGCCGGCACCAGCCTCGGTGGTGTGAACGGCAACCGCAAAATGTTCGGTCAGGCGATGATGGACGTTGATCACCTGCCGCACACACTGCTGGCGAGCAATGCCTACTCCCGTGGCATGCCGGAGTTGGGTGGTATCGCGTTGGCCGATGAGTTGCTGAAGTTGATCGAGCTGCACGACGCATCGAACATCGCCGCGGTATTCGTTGAACCGCTGGCCGGTTCCGCGGGTGTTCTGGTTCCGCCACAGGGTTATCTCAAACGTCTGCGCGAGATCTGCGATCAGCACAACATTCTGTTGGTGTTCGACGAAGTGATCACCGGTTTCGGCCGTACCGGCAAAATGTTCGGCGCCGATACCTTTGGCGTGACCCCGGACCTGATGTGCATCGCCAAGCAAGTCACCAACGGCGCGATCCCGATGGGCGCGGTGATTGCCAGCTCCGAGATCTACCAGACCTTCATGAACCAGGCGACGCCGGAGTACGCGGTGGAATTCCCGCACGGCTACACCTATTCCGCGCACCCGGTGGCGTGTGCCGCTGGCCTGGCAGCACTCGACCTGCTGCAAAAGGAAAACCTGGTGCAGAGCGTGGCTGAAGTCGCACCGCATTTCGAAAATGCGCTGCACGGTTTGAAGGGTTCGAAAAACATCATCGATATTCGTAACTACGGTTTGGCCGGTGCGATCCAGATCGCGCCGCGTGACGGCGACGCCATCGTGCGTCCGTTCGAAGCCGGCATGGCCCTTTGGAAAGCCGGGTTCTACGTGCGCTTCGGCGGCGACACCCTGCAGTTCGGCCCAACCTTCAACAGCAAGCCGCAAGACCTTGATCGTCTGTTCGACGCGGTCGGCGAAGTACTGAACAAGATCGACTGATTTTCCCTTCTATATAGAGGCGCCCGTTGAAGGGCGTCTCGTGGACAACTTTTCAGGAGCCCTGCATGAGCCTTATCCCGCATTTGATCAATGGCGAACTGGTGACCGAAGACGGTCGCACCGCTGACGTGTTCAACCCGTCCACAGGCCAGGCGATCCACAAGCTGCCGTTGGCCAGCCGCGAAACCATTCAAAAAGCCATCGACTCGGCCAAGGCTGCGTTCCCGGCCTGGCGTAACACTCCGCCGGCCAAGCGTGCGCAGGTGATGTTCCGCTTCAAACAATTGCTGGAGCAGAACGAAGGGCGTATCGCTCAGCTGATCAGCGAAGAGCACGGCAAAACGCTGGAAGATGCTGCTGGTGAACTGAAGCGCGGTATCGAGAACGTTGAGTTCGCTTGCGCCGCACCGGAAATCCTCAAGGGCGAATACAGCCGTAACGTCGGCCCGAACATCGATGCCTGGTCGGACTTCCAGCCGCTGGGTGTGGTGGCCGGTATTACGCCGTTCAACTTCCCGGCCATGGTGCCGCTGTGGATGTATCCGCTGGCGATCGTCTGCGGCAACTGCTTCATCCTCAAGCCGTCCGAGCGTGACCCAAGTTCGACGCTGTTGATTGCTCAATTGCTGTTGGAGGCCGGTCTGCCTAAAGGTGTGCTGAGTGTGGTTCACGGCGACAAGGCTGCGGTGGACGCGCTGATCGAAGCGCCGGAAGTCAAAGCGTTGAGCTTCGTTGGTTCGACGCCGATTGCCGAATACATCTACGCCGAAGGCACCAAGCGCGGCAAACGCGTTCAGGCACTGGGCGGCGCGAAGAACCATGCGGTGCTGATGCCGGATGCGGATCTGGATAACGCGGTCAGCGCACTGATGGGCGCGGCCTACGGTTCTTGCGGCGAGCGTTGCATGGCGATCTCGGTGGCAGTGTGTGTCGGCGACCAGGTGGCGGATGCGCTGGTGGCCAAGTTGGTACCGCAAATCAAGGCGCTGAAAATCGGTGCCGGTACTTCATGCGGTCTGGACATGGGGCCGCTGGTTTCCGGTCAGGCTCGCGACAAAGTCAGTGGCTATATAGAAGACGGTGTTTCTTCGGGTGCGACCTTGGTGGTGGATGGTCGTGGGCTGAGCGTGGCTGGTCATGAGGAAGGCTTCTTCCTGGGTGGCTGCCTGTTCGACAACGTCACGCCAGAAATGCGTATCTATAAAGAAGAGATCTTCGGGCCGGTGCTTTGTGTTGTCCGGGTTAACAGCCTGGAAGAGGCGATGCAGCTGATCAACGATCACGAGTATGGCAACGGCACCTGCATCTTTACCCGTGATGGGGAAGCGGCACGGTTGTTCTGCGACGAGATCGAAGTCGGTATGGTCGGCGTCAACGTACCGCTGCCGGTACCGGTGGCCTATCACAGCTTTGGTGGCTGGAAGCGCTCGCTGTTCGGCGACTTGCATGCTTATGGTCCGGATGGCGTGCGTTTCTACACACGTCGCAAGGCGATTACCCAGCGCTGGCCACAACGGGCAAGCCATGAAGCTTCGCAGTTCGCATTCCCTAGTTTGTAAGTAGAAGGGAAGAAGGCCGGCCCCTTGGGGCCGGCCTTTGCGTTTCAGGGGCTTTTTTCACCTATATGACAGAACTGTGAAAATAGGTGTTGACGGCAGATTCTGGAAGTCTATAATTCGCCCCACTTCCGGCGCAGTCGAAACGAAAAACTCCTTGGTAAACAATGAGTTACGCAGTTTTCGGCAGCGAGTGGCTTCAGCTCATCGAAGCCCAGAAGGAGTTGAAAGAGCAGGGTGGTTTGGCTCTTTTAACGATTCGATCTTCTCGGTCGAAAGCGGAACAAAAGAGGTGTTGACAGCAGCGAGTAACGCTGTAGAATTCGCCTCCCGCTAACGAGAGATCGAAAGCGCAAGTGGTTGAAGTTGCAAAGGAAACTTTGAAAACTTCGGAAAATAACCGCTTGACAGCAACAGAGGCTGCTGTAGAATGCGCGCCTCGGTTGAGACGAAAGCTCTTAACCAACCGCTCTTTAACAACTGAATCAAGCAATTCGTGTGGGTGCTTGTGGAGTCAGACTGATAGTCAACAAGATTATCAGCATCACAAGTTACTCCGCGAGAAATCAAAGATGTAACCAACGATTGCTGAGCCAAGTTTAGGGTTTCTTAAAAACCCAAAGATGTTTGAACTGAAGAGTTTGATCATGGCTCAGATTGAACGCTGGCGGCAGGCCTAACACATGCAAGTCGAGCGGCAGCACGGGTACTTGTACCTGGTGGCGAGCGGCGGACGGGTGAGTAATGCCTAGGAATCTGCCTGGTAGTGGGGGATAACGCTCGGAAACGGACGCTAATACCGCATACGTCCTACGGGAGAAAGCAGGGGACCTTCGGGCCTTGCGCTATCAGATGAGCCTAGGTCGGATTAGCTAGTTGGTGAGGTAATGGCTCACCAAGGCGACGATCCGTAACTGGTCTGAGAGGATGATCAGTCACACTGGAACTGAGACACGGTCCAGACTCCTACGGGAGGCAGCAGTGGGGAATATTGGACAATGGGCGAAAGCCTGATCCAGCCATGCCGCGTGTGTGAAGAAGGTCTTCGGATTGTAAAGCACTTTAAGTTGGGAGGAAGGGCATTAACCTAATACGTTAGTGTTTTGACGTTACCGACAGAATAAGCACCGGCTAACTCTGTGCCAGCAGCCGCGGTAATACAGAGGGTGCAAGCGTTAATCGGAATTACTGGGCGTAAAGCGCGCGTAGGTGGTTTGTTAAGTTGGATGTGAAATCCCCGGGCTCAACCTGGGAACTGCATTCAAAACTGACAAGCTAGAGTATGGTAGAGGGTGGTGGAATTTCCTGTGTAGCGGTGAAATGCGTAGATATAGGAAGGAACACCAGTGGCGAAGGCGACCACCTGGACTGATACTGACACTGAGGTGCGAAAGCGTGGGGAGCAAACAGGATTAGATACCCTGGTAGTCCACGCCGTAAACGATGTCAACTAGCCGTTGGGAGCCTTGAGCTCTTAGTGGCGCAGCTAACGCATTAAGTTGACCGCCTGGGGAGTACGGCCGCAAGGTTAAAACTCAAATGAATTGACGGGGGCCCGCACAAGCGGTGGAGCATGTGGTTTAATTCGAAGCAACGCGAAGAACCTTACCAGGCCTTGACATCCAATGAACTTTCCAGAGATGGATTGGTGCCTTCGGGAACATTGAGACAGGTGCTGCATGGCTGTCGTCAGCTCGTGTCGTGAGATGTTGGGTTAAGTCCCGTAACGAGCGCAACCCTTGTCCTTAGTTACCAGCACGTAATGGTGGGCACTCTAAGGAGACTGCCGGTGACAAACCGGAGGAAGGTGGGGATGACGTCAAGTCATCATGGCCCTTACGGCCTGGGCTACACACGTGCTACAATGGTCGGTACAGAGGGTTGCCAAGCCGCGAGGTGGAGCTAATCCCAGAAAACCGATCGTAGTCCGGATCGCAGTCTGCAACTCGACTGCGTGAAGTCGGAATCGCTAGTAATCGCGAATCAGAATGTCGCGGTGAATACGTTCCCGGGCCTTGTACACACCGCCCGTCACACCATGGGAGTGGGTTGCACCAGAAGTAGCTAGTCTAACCTTCGGGAGGACGGTTACCACGGTGTGATTCATGACTGGGGTGAAGTCGTAACAAGGTAGCCGTAGGGGAACCTGCGGCTGGATCACCTCCTTAATCGACGACATCAGCTGCTCCATAAGTTCCCACACGAATTGCTTGATTCATTGAAGAAGACGATAAAGAAGCAGCCCGAAATTGGGTCTGTAGCTCAGTTGGTTAGAGCGCACCCCTGATAAGGGTGAGGTCGGCAGTTCGAATCTGCCCAGACCCACCAATTTTGTGTGGGAACCTGTAGAAATACGGGGCCATAGCTCAGCTGGGAGAGCGCCTGCCTTGCACGCAGGAGGTCAACGGTTCGATCCCGTTTGGCTCCACCACTACTGCTTCTGTTGTTGAAAGCTTAGAAATGAGCATTCCATTGTGATGATGGTGAATGTTGATTTCTAGTCTTTGGCTAGATCGTTCTTTAAAAATTTGGGTATGTGATAGAAAGATAGACTGAACGTTACTTTCACTGGTAACGGCTCAGGCTAAGGTAAAATTTGTGAGTTGCTCTTAATTGAGTATTATCGAATTTTCGGCGAATGTCGTCTTCACAGTATAACCAGATTGCTTGGGGTTATATGGTCAAGTGAAGAAGCGCATACGGTGGATGCCTTGGCAGTCAGAGGCGATGAAAGACGTGGTAGCCTGCGAAAAGCTTCGGGGAGTCGGCAAACAGACTTTGATCCGGAGATGTCTGAATGGGGGAACCCAGCCATCATAAGATGGTTATCTTAAGCTGAATACATAGGCTTAAGAGGCGAACCAGGGGAACTGAAACATCTAAGTACCCTGAGGAAAAGAAATCAACCGAGATTCCCTTAGTAGTGGCGAGCGAACGGGGACTAGCCCTTAAGTGGCTTTGAGATTAGCGGAACGTTCTGGAAAGTACGGCCATAGTGGGTGATAGCCCTGTACGCGAAAATCTCTTAGTCATGAAATCGAGTAGGACGGAGCACGAGAAACTTTGTCTGAATATGGGGGGACCATCCTCCAAGGCTAAATACTACTGACTGACCGATAGTGAACTAGTACCGTGAGGGAAAGGCGAAAAGAACCCCGGAGAGGGGAGTGAAATAGATCCTGAAACCGTATGCGTACAAGCAGTGGGAGCCCACTTTGTTGGGTGACTGCGTACCTTTTGTATAATGGGTCAGCGACTTATTTTCAGTGGCGAGCTTAACCGAATAGGGGAGGCGTAGCGAAAGCGAGTCTTAATAGGGCGTCTAGTCGCTGGGAATAGACCCGAAACCGGGCGATCTATCCATGGGCAGGTTGAAGGTTGGGTAACACTAACTGGAGGACCGAACCGACTACCGTTGAAAAGTTAGCGGATGACCTGTGGATCGGAGTGAAAGGCTAATCAAGCTCGGAGATAGCTGGTTCTCCTCGAAAGCTATTTAGGTAGCGCCTCATGTATCACTGTAGGGGGTAGAGCACTGTTTCGGCTAGGGGGTCATCCCGACTTACCAAACCGATGCAAACTCCGAATACCTACAAGTGCCGAGCATGGGAGACACACGGCGGGTGCTAACGTCCGTCGTGAAAAGGGAAACAACCCAGACCGTCAGCTAAGGTCCCAAAGTTATGGTTAAGTGGGAAACGATGTGGGAAGGCTTAGACAGCTAGGAGGTTGGCTTAGAAGCAGCCACCCTTTAAAGAAAGCGTAATAGCTCACTAGTCGAGTCGGCCTGCGCGGAAGATGTAACGGGGCTCAAACCATACACCGAAGCTACGGGTATCACTTAGGTGATGCGGTAGAGGAGCGTTCTGTAAGCCTGTGAAGGTGAGTTGAGAAGCTTGCTGGAGGTATCAGAAGTGCGAATGCTGACATGAGTAACGACAATGGGTGTGAAAAACACCCACGCCGAAAGACCAAGGTTTCCTGCGCAACGTTAATCGACGCAGGGTTAGTCGGTTCCTAAGGCGAGGCTGAAAAGCGTAGTCGATGGAAAACAGGTTAATATTCCTGTACTTCTGGTTATTGCGATGGAGGGACGGAGAAGGCTAGGCCAGCTTGGCGTTGGTTGTCCAAGTTTAAGGTGGTAGGCTGGAATCTTAGGTAAATCCGGGATTCTAAGGCCGAGAGCTGATGACGAGTTGCCCTTTGGGTGACGAAGTGGTTGATGCCATGCTTCCAAGAAAAGCTTCTAAGCTTCAGGTAACCAGGAACCGTACCCCAAACCGACACAGGTGGTTGGGTAGAGAATACCAAGGCGCTTGAGAGAACTCGGGTGAAGGAACTAGGCAAAATGGCACCGTAACTTCGGGAGAAGGTGCGCCGGTGAGGGTGAAGCATTTACTGCGTAAGCCCATGCCGGTCGAAGATACCAGGCCGCTGCGACTGTTTATTAAAAACACAGCACTCTGCAAACACGAAAGTGGACGTATAGGGTGTGACGCCTGCCCGGTGCCGGAAGGTTAATTGATGGGGTTAGCTAACGCGAAGCTCTTGATCGAAGCCCCGGTAAACGGCGGCCGTAACTATAACGGTCCTAAGGTAGCGAAATTCCTTGTCGGGTAAGTTCCGACCTGCACGAATGGCGTAACGATGGCGGCGCTGTCTCCACCCGAGACTCAGTGAAATTGAAATCGCTGTGAAGATGCAGTGTATCCGCGGCTAGACGGAAAGACCCCGTGAACCTTTACTATAGCTTTGCACTGGACTTTGAATTTGCTTGTGTAGGATAGGTGGGAGGCTTTGAAGCGTGGACGCCAGTTCGCGTGGAGCCAACCTTGAAATACCACCCTGGCAACTTTGAGGTTCTAACTCAGGTCCGTTATCCGGATCGAGGACAGTGTATGGTGGGTAGTTTGACTGGGGCGGTCTCCTCCTAAAGAGTAACGGAGGAGTACGAAGGTGCGCTCAGACCGGTCGGAAATCGGTCGTAGAGTATAAAGGCAAAAGCGCGCTTGACTGCGAGACAGACACGTCGAGCAGGTACGAAAGTAGGTCTTAGTGATCCGGTGGTTCTGTATGGAAGGGCCATCGCTCAACGGATAAAAGGTACTCCGGGGATAACAGGCTGATACCGCCCAAGAGTTCATATCGACGGCGGTGTTTGGCACCTCGATGTCGGCTCATCACATCCTGGGGCTGAAGCCGGTCCCAAGGGTATGGCTGTTCGCCATTTAAAGTGGTACGCGAGCTGGGTTTAGAACGTCGTGAGACAGTTCGGTCCCTATCTGCCGTGGACGTTTGAGATTTGAGAGGGGCTGCTCCTAGTACGAGAGGACCGGAGTGGACGAACCTCTGGTGTTCCGGTTGTCACGCCAGTGGCATTGCCGGGTAGCTATGTTCGGAATAGATAACCGCTGAAAGCATCTAAGCGGGAAACTAGCCTCAAGATGAGATCTCACTGGGACCTTGAGTCCCCTGAAGGGCCGTCGAAGACTACGACGTTGATAGGTTGGGTGTGTAAGCGCTGTGAGGCGTTGAGCTAACCAATACTAATTGCCCGTGAGGCTTGACCATATAACACCCAAGCAATTTGCTGACCTGAAAAGGCACCAGATTGCGGTGTGTGAAGACGAAACGAACCGAAAGTTCGAGATACTCACAAAACACCAAATCTATCACTTACCCATTCGCTGGAGCGTGAGCCGTAAGGCAAACGATCTGGCTACCGAATTTCTTGACGACCATAGAGCATTGGAACCACCTGATCCCATCCCGAACTCAGCAGTGAAACGATGCATCGCCGATGGTAGTGTGGGGTTTCCCCATGTGAGAGTAGGTCATCGTCAAGATTAAATTCCGAAACCCCTATCTGCGTATGCAGGTAGGGGTTTTGTTTTGTCCGCAGGAAAGTTCGTACAGCATTACCGGACGGCTCCCGGCTGTCACAGTCTCCCGACAATGCTAAGGTTCGGCCCTAGCTTTTGTATTTTCCCAAGGAAGCCTTTATGCCGGACGCGACGTCCCTCAGTGCTGGTTTTATGGTGGTTCACGGCAACCGCCTGGACGAGTTGCGCAGCCTGGTGGTCAGCTGGATGCGGCGTTACCCCTTGGCACCCTTGGAAAATGAAATTGCCCTGGTACAGAGTAACGGCATCGCCCAATGGCTGAAGCTGGCACTGGCTGAAGACCCTGAAGACGATGACATGGGCGGCTGCGGAATCGCAGCAGCCATCGACGTGCAGTTACCGGGTAGCTTTATGTGGCAGCTCTATCGCATGGTGCTTGGTCGTGACGAAATTCCGGTCAAATCCCTGCTTGATAAAGCTCCCTTGACCTGGCGTCTGATGCGTCTGCTTCCGCAGTTGATCAATCAACCGCACTTCGAACCGCTGCAGCGCTTCCTTACGAATGACACAGATTTACGTAAACGCTATCAATTGGCGGAGCGATTGGCAGACCTGTTCGACCAATATCAGGTGTACAGGGCCGATTGGCTTGAAGACTGGGCCGAAGGTCGCCATCAATTACGAAATGGCAGAGGCGAAACCAAGCCTCTGACCCCGGCTAACTGCTGGCAGGCAGAGTTGTGGCGTGCGCTGTTGCTGGATGTGGGTGAACAAGGCATGGCGCAAAGCCGAGCCGGCGTCCATCAACGGTTTATCGAGCGCATCAACAGCCTCGACGTCGCCCCCAGCGGATTACCTTCCCGGGTGATCGTTTTCGGGATTTCTTCACTGCCCGCTCAAGCCCTGGAAGCACTGGCGGGACTGGCCCGGTTCAGCCAGGTTCTGCTCTGCGTGCATAACCCGTGTCGTCACCATTGGGCGGACATCGTCGCCGATAAAGACCTGTTGCGGCACCAGTACAAGCGTCAGGCTCGCAAGAGCGGAATGCCGGTTGTGCTCGACCCGCAAACCCTTCACCAGCATGCCCATCCACTACTGGCGGCATGGGGCAAGCAGGGGCGGGACTATATCAATCTGCTCGACAGCTACGACGATCCCAACAGCTATCGCTCGGCATTCCGCGATGGTCGTATCGATCTGTTCAGCGAAAGCCAGCCGCAGAACATGCTCAATCAATTGCAGGACGACATTCTTGAATTGCGTCCCTTGAACGAGACTCGCGAGCGCTGGCCGGCTGTCGATCCGGCAAACGACGAATCGATCCGTTTTCACATTGCCCATAGCGCCCAGCGCGAAGTGGAGATCCTCCACGATCAATTGCTCGCACGCTTCAGTGCTGATCCGGACTTAAGGCCTCGCGATGTGATCGTGATGGTCCCGGACATCGACAGCTACGCACCGCATATTCGTGCGGTTTTTGCTCAGCTTGAACGCCACGACCCGCGTTTCATTCCCTTCACGCTCGCCGATCAAGGCCAGCGTGGCCGTGATCCGCTACTGATTGCTATCGAGCATCTGCTCAAACTGCCCGATAGCCGTTTCCCCGTGAGCGAGATCCTTGATTTGCTGGATGTTCCTGCACTGCGCGCTCGCTTCGGTGTAGAGGAACGTGATCTGCCGACCCTGCACCGTTGGATCGAAGGCGCAGGCATCCGCTGGGGCATGAATGCCGAGCAGCGCGCGGGTCTTGGTCTGCCGCAGGAGCTGGAACAAAACAGTTGGCGTTTCGGCCTGCGACGGATGTTGCTCGGTTATGCCGTGGGCAGTGCCAGTGCCTGCGAGGGTATCGAACCCTACGACGAGATCGGAGGTCTGGATGCCGCGCTCATTGGGCCTTTGGTCGCGTTGCTGGACGCATTGGAGATTGCCCACCAGGAGCTCACTCAGCCCGCAGCTCCAAAACAATGGGGCTTTCGATTGCACGCACTGGTTCAGTTATTTTTCCTGGCCAGTAACGAGCATGACGACTACGTGTTGGCCCAACTCGAAGAGCTGCGTGAAACCTGGCTTGAGACCTGCGAGTCAGTTGGCTTGCATGATGAACTGCCATTAACCGTGGTCCGAGAAGCCTGGCTTGCCGGCCTCGACCAAGGCCGCCTGTCCCAGCGTTTTCTGGCCGGTGCGGTTAACTTCTGCACCTTGATGCCCATGCGCGCGATCCCGTTCAAACTGGTTTGCCTGCTGGGCATGAATGACGGGGACTATCCGCGTGCCCAACCGCCACTGGACTTCGACCTCATGGGCAGTGACTACCGCCCTGGCGATCGCTCCCGACGTGAAGATGACCGCTATCTGCTATTGGAAGCGCTGTTGTCGGCACGTGATCAACTCTATATCAGCTGGGTCGGTCGCAGCATTCGCGATAACAGTGAACGCCCAGCGTCGGTACTGATTGGCCAGTTGCGAGATCATCTGGCCAGCGGTTGGCGACTGCATGATGTCGACGAAAATCTGCTTGAGGCCATCACTCAGGAACACCCACTGCAACCGTTCAGCGCCCGCTACTTCCATGAAGGCGATGATTTGTTCAGCTACGCGAATGAATGGCAGGTACTGCATCAAACCAGTGAGCCGTCGACTGATATCGAGGTCCTTGATCCCTACATTCAGGAAGAGCCGCTGAGTCTCGGTCAACTGCAGGACTTCCTGCGTAATCCTGTGCGACATTTCTTCAGTCAACGACTGAAGGTGTACTTCGAAGCGGCTGAAGTGCCCTTGGCGGATGAAGAGCCATTTGTACTCGATGCGTTGCAACGCTACAGCCTCAGCGACAGCTTGCTCGAAGCGGCGCTGGGACATCTGGATAGCACCGACCAGGTACTGGAAGCACAGGCTAAACGTCTGCAAAACAGTGGGCTTCTGCCCATGGCCGGATTCGGCGAATGCCTTCAGCGAGAGTTAATCGAACCGTTGCCGGATCTGTTGCTGCGTTACCAACAGCTTTTGTCGTTATGGCCAACACCGCTCACCAACGCTCTGCCAGTCAATCTGGAGTTGCAGGGTTTGCGTCTGGAAGGTTGGCTCAGCGGCCTGCATCAACGAGCGGACGGTGGTTTGCTATCAGTCACGACAATCCCCAACAGCATCGGCTCGATCAAGTCGCGCAAATGGCATCGGTTGACACGGCCATGGGTCAATCATCTGGTTGCCTGCGCCAGTGGTATGGCGATGACCACCGCGTTGGTGGCCAGCGACGACAGTCTTCAGCTCGGTCCGATGGAGGAGGATGCAGCCTTGCGGATTCTGGGCGACCTGTTAATGGCTTGGCAAACCGGCATGCGTCAACCACTGCCGATTGCGGTGAAGACCGGCTTCGCATGGCTTGGTCAAACGGATCCGGTCAAAGCCCAAGCCGCAGCCCGCAAGGCGTACGAAGGCGATGGCCTGACTACCGATGGTGAGCGTCGGGAAAGCCCGGCACTCGCACGGCAGTTCGCCGACTACGACACGCTTACCGCAGACGAAACGTTCCCGGATTGGTGCAACGCGTTGTACCGGCCGTTGCTTGAAGCGCCTTGGCGTTCATTGAACAGCGAGGAGGCGCGCTGATGACCACAAAACCTCTGGCCTTGGCATTTCCCCTGCGTGGCAGCCAACTGATCGAAGCGAGCGCCGGGACCGGCAAGACCTTCACCATTTCCGCGCTTTATCTGCGCCTGGTCCTTGGCCACGGCGCAGAGTCGAGCGGCTTCGGACGTGAACTGTTGCCGCCGCAAATCCTCGTTGTGACGTTCACCGATGCTGCAACCAAAGAATTGCGCGAACGTATCCGCACGCGTCTTGCTGAAGCAGCGCGATTTTTTCGCGATGAAACACCGGCGCCCGATAGCCTTATCGCGGAGCTTCGTAAGGAATACCTTCCCGAGCAGTGGTCCGGGTGCGCAAACCGCCTGGACATCGCCGCGCAGTGGATGGACGAGGCAGCCGTTTCAACCATCCACAGTTGGTGCCAGCGCATGTTGCGCGAACACGCGTTCGACAGTGGCAGCCTGTTTACACAATCCCTGGAAACCGATCACAGCGATTTGCTGGGCGAAGTCCTGCGCGATTACTGGCGCCTGTTTTGTTACCCGATGCAAGGCGATGCGCTGAACTGGGTGCGCGGAAATTGGGGCGGTCCAGCGGCTTTACTGTCGCGAGTACGTGGTTTGTTCGCCAGTGAGCGAGACAGCGTTGAAGGTAAAGAGCCTGCCGAGCTGATCACTGAGTGTCTGCAAGAGCGACGGGCCGCCTTGCTCGAACTCAAGATGCCCTGGCGCCAGTGGGCGGACGAATTGCTTGCCATCTGTCACCAGGGTGTTGCGAGCAAGAGCGTCGACGGTCGCAAGATGCAGGCGCGCTATTTCGAACCCTGGTTCGAAAAGATCAGAGCCTGGGCTGAAGACGAATCCCTTGAGCAACTGGATATCGGCACCGGATTCACGCGCCTGACTCCCGAAGGTATGGCTGAAGCCTGGAAGGGCGAAGTACCCCGTCATCCCGGGCTGGACGCCATGCCCGGCCTCAAGGCCAGTCTCGATGGATTGCCGACTCCTGATGCCGCCGTGCTGCAACACGCCGCCCAATGGGTCGGTACACGGTTCGAGGAAGAAAAGCGTCGCCGTGCGGAGATGGGCTTCGATGACATGCTGCTGCGCCTCGATGCAGCGTTGCAGTCCGATGGCGGTGAGCGGCTGGCGACCCTGATTCGCGAGCAGTTTCCAGTGGCGTTGATCGACGAGTTCCAGGACACCGACCCGGTGCAGTACCGGATCTTCGAGAGCATCTATCGCATCGAAGACAACAATCCCGAATGCGGTCTGTTCCTGATCGGCGACCCCAAACAAGCGATCTACGCGTTTCGCGGTGCCGACATCTACACCTACTTGCGCGCCCGTCAGGCCACCGCTGGCCGATTGCATACCCTGGGTACGAACTTCCGTTCCAGCCATGGCATGGTCAGTGCGGTCAACCATGTGTTCGAGCGTGCAGAGTCTCGCGAGTCCGGGCGAGGCGCGTTCCTGTTTCGTGAAAAGAACGGTGAGAACCCGGTACCGTTCCTGCCCGTCGAATCCCAAGGGCGCAAAGAAGTTCTGCACATTGACGGCCAGGTTGTGCCCGCCCTGAACATCTGGCACCTGTCCGCCGATCAGCCGCTGTCCGGCGCGGTGTACCGACAACAACTCGCCGCCGCCTGCGCCAGTGAGATCACCGCTTTGCTCAACGGCGGGCAACAAGGTCGTGCGGGTTTCATACAGGACGGCAAGGACTTCAGAGGGCTGCTGCCAGCGGATATCGCGATCCTGGTCCGCGACGGTAAAGAAGCCCAGGCTGTGCGTGGCGAGCTCTCCGCCCGGGGTGTGCGCAGCGTCTATCTGTCGGACAAGGACTCGGTGTTCGCCGCCCAGGAGGCCCACGATCTGCTGACCTGGCTCAAGGCCTGCGCCGAGCCGGATGTCGAGCGTCCGCTGCGGGCCGCGTTGGCCTGCATCACGTTGAACCTGTCGCTGGCTGAACTGGAGCGGCTGAATCAGGATGAACTGGCGTGGGAAGCGCGGGTCATGCAGTTCCGCCATTATCGCGAGCTCTGGCGCAAGCAGGGCGTATTGCCAATGCTGCGGCGATTGCTGCATGACTTCCAGTTGCCACAGACATTGATGACGCGCAGCGACGGCGAGCGGGTGTTGACCAATCTGCTGCACCTGTCCGAGTTGCTGCAACAGGCGGCCGCCGAACTCGATGGTGAGCAAGCGCTGATCCGTCATTTGTCCGAGCATCTGGCGTTGTCCGGTCAGGCCGGCGAAGAGCAGATCCTGCGTCTGGAGAGTGACGAACAACTGGTCAAAGTCGTGACCATTCACAAGTCCAAGGGGCTTGAGTATCCCTTGGTGTTCCTGCCATTCATTTGCTCGGCGAAACCGGTGGATGGCAGCCGTCTGCCGTTGCATTACCACGACGCCACGGGCAAGGCCCAAGTGACCTTGAAGCCGACGGCCGAGTTGATCGTTCAGGCGGATGATGAGCGTCTTGCCGAGGATCTGCGCTTGCTTTACGTGGCCCTGACCCGGGCGCAACACGCCTGCTGGCTCGGAGTGACTGATCTCAAGCGCGGTAATAACAACAGCTCGGTGCTGCACCTGTCGGCATTGGGTTATCTGCTGGGCGGCGGAGCACCATTGGCCGAGTCGGCAGGTTTGAAGCGGTGGCTGGAAGACCTGCAGCAGGATTGTGCAGCGCTGAACTACGGTGAAATGCCTGAAGCGACCGTCGAGCACTACCATCCGCCGCACAACGATGCGAAGTTGCTTGCTCCGCTGATACCCAAACGCAAGGCTAGCGAAAACTGGTGGATTGCTTCCTACAGTGCCCTGCGCATTGGCGACAGCATGAGCGTGGGCACTGATGAAGCGCCGGAGAGCCCGCAGGCGCAAAAGCTATTCGACGACGAACGCCTTGATCCGCAAGCACCACGAGAAGTGGTGGCCGGTGGTGCTGATATCCATCGATTCCCTCGTGGTCCGAATCCCGGCACCTTTCTCCATGGTTTGCTCGAATGGGCCGGTGACGAAGGTTTTGCCGCCACGCCGAAAGCGGTGGAAGACGCCATTGCCCGTCGTTGCAATCGACGTGGCTGGGAGGGCTGGATAACCGCCCTGAGCGACTGGCTGCAGCACCTGCTTACATCCCCGCTGCATATCGGCGGCGGGCAGCCCCCCGTGGTATTCGAGCAGCTCACCCAATACCGGGTGGAGATGGAGTTCTGGTTCGCCAGTCATAAGGTCGATGTGCTCAAGCTCGATGAACTGGTGCGTCAATACACCCACAACGGCGTGGCCCGGGTGGCTGCCGAGCCGGTGTTGCTCAATGGCATGTTCAAAGGCTTCATCGACCTGACGTTCGAGCACGACGGCCGCTATTACGTCGCCGACTACAAATCCAACTGGCTGGGCGTCGATGACGCGGCCTACACCGAGCAGGCCATGGAGCAGTCGATTCTCGACAACCGTTACGACCTGCAATACGTGCTGTACCTGTTGGCGCTGCATCGCCAGCTCAAGGCGCGACTTGCCGATTACGATTACGACCGGCATGTCGGTGGTGCGCTGTACCTGTTCTTGCGTGGTACGCGCGCGTCCAGCCAAGGCGTGTATTTCGCCCGGCCTCCAAGGGAGTTGATCGAGCGTCTGGACCGTCTGTTCCAGGGTAAGCCAGAACCCAAGGCCGAACCCGCCTGGGAACAGGGAGTTTTGCTATGAGTCGCACCTTCGCTGATTTGCTGCCCACTTCGTTGACAGCCGAAAGCCTGGCGGATCTGGCGCCGTTGAGTCGCGCCGATGATCTGCTGCTATTGCTGACACGCTGGGTTGAGCGCGGCTGGCTGCGAGCGCTGGACAAAGCCTTCGTCGCTTTTCTTCACGAACTTGCTCCCAGCGACGATCCGCTGGTGCTGCTGGCCGCCGCGTTGGCCAGTCATCAGCTGGGCCACGGTCATGTGTGCCTGGACTTGTTCGAGACGCTCAAGGAACCGGACTTCGCCCTGTCGCTGCCACCGGAAGGTGATGTGCAAAGTGGCGCGATGTTGTTGCCGTCGCAATTGCTTGAGGCGCTGGACGGTGCCCATTGGTGCAAGGTCCTGGCCTCCAGCAGTCTGGTCGCATTGGCGGTCGATGGTCGCGAGGCGGCGCAGCATCGGCCATTGGTGTTATCGGGCAAACGCCTGTACTTGCGTCGCTACTGGGCTTACGAACGGCGTATCGACAACTCGCTGCGCCAACGCCTGGTGGAACACGAAACCACGCCGGATGATTTGTCCCAACGGCTCACCAGCTTGTTCGGCTCAGCCAGGCCCGGCGAAGTGATTGACTGGCAGAAACTCGCCTGTGCCCTCGCAACCCGCAGCGCATTCAGCATCGTTACCGGTGGCCCGGGGACCGGCAAGACGACGACGGTCGTGCGTTTGCTGGCGTTGCTCCAGGCGCCGGCAGTGGAGGCGGGCAAGCCGTTGCGTATTCGTCTCGCGGCACCCACCGGCAAGGCTGCAGCCCGACTAACGGAGTCCATCAGTCAGCAGGTCAGAACCCTGGAAGTCGATGAAACCGTACGAGTGAAGATCCCGTCAGACGTCACCACCGTGCACCGTCTGCTCGGCAGTCGTCCCGGTACTCGACACTTCCGTCACCACGCCGGTAATCGCTTGCCGCTGGATGTCCTGGTGGTGGACGAAGCCTCGATGATCGATCTGGAAATGATGGCCAACCTGCTCGACGCGTTGCCGGCCCATGCCCGTCTGGTGCTGCTCGGTGACAAGGATCAGCTGGCATCGGTGGAGGCCGGCGCCGTTCTGGGCGACCTGTGCCGCGACGCCGAGGCCGGTTGGTACAGCCCACAGACTCGCCTGTGGCTGCAAGCGGTCAGTGGTGAAAACCTGGATGCCAGCGGTTTGCAGGAAGACACCCAAGGGACTCATCCACTGGCCCAGCAAGTGGTGATGCTGCGTCATTCACGCCGGTTCGGCGAGGGCAGCGGCATCGGCCAACTGGCTCGTTGGGTCAACCAGCAGCAACCCGAGGAAGCTCGGAAGTTGTTGGCAGCGCGAAGCCATGACGACGTGTTTTCCCTGTCCCTCAAGGGGGAGCAAGACCGGGCGCTGGAACGCTTGCTGCTTGAGGGGCATGGCGATGGGCCGCAGGGGTATCGCCATTACCTGAGTCTCTTGCGCAGCCTGCGGCCACCGCTCGACAGCACGCTTGATGATCCCTGCTGGACCGATTGGGCTCGCCAGGTACTGCAAGCCTTCGACGCCTTCCAATTGTTGTGCGCCGTACGCAAAGGGCCGTGGGGCGTTGAAGGTTTAAATCAACGCGTGACCGCCGCGCTGCTCAAGGCTCGGCTGATCGACAGCGACCAGCAGTGGTACGAAGGCCGACCGGTGCTGATGACCCGCAACGACTATGGTCTGGGTTTGATGAACGGCGACATCGGCATTGCCCTCAAGCTGCCGGAGCGCGAGGGGCCAGAGGTTGGGAAGCAGGTGTTGCGTGTGGCGTTCCCGCGTAATGATGGGCAGGGCGGCGTACGGTTTGTTTTGCCAAGTCGTCTCAATGATGTCGAAACCGTGTACGCCATGACAGTGCACAAATCCCAGGGCTCGGAATTTGCTCATACGGCGTTGATTTTGCCGGATGCCCTGAACCCTGTACTCACCAAGGAATTGATTTATACAGGGATTACCCGGGCCAAAAACTGGTTCACCCTGATCGAACCTCGCTCCGGCGTATTCGAAGAGGCGGTGCGGCGCAAGGTCAAGCGCTTGAGCGGGTTGATGCTGGAATTGGATGAGGTGAGCGCCAACTAATCGGCGAACACCATCTCCCGACTTTCACCCATCAACAGACCCTGATTCTGCTCGGTGACCGCGCGGATGTAATCCCACAACAGGGTGATCCGCTTGAGCTTGCGCAGGTCTTCACGGCAGTACATCCAGAACTGTCGAGTGATGTTGATCTCTTCCGGTAACACCGGCAGCAAGCGCGGATCCTGGGCCGCCAGGAAGCACGGAAGAATCGCCAGCGACCGCCCTTGTTGTGCGGCCACGAATTGCGCGATCACACTGGTGCTGCGCAGGTTGGCACTGGCGCCGGGCAACACATTCGCCAGGTACAACAGCTCCGAGCTGAACGCCAGATCGTCGACATAACTGATGAATGAGTGTTTGCCCAAGTCAGCCGGGCGGCGGATCGGTGGGTGCTTGTCGAGATAATCCTGAGTCGCGTAGAGCTGTAATTTGTAGTGGCAGAGTTTGCAGCAGACGTAAGGGCCATGCTCCGGGCGCTCCAGGGCGATGACGATGTCCGCTTCGCGCTTGGACAGGCTGATGAAGTGCGGCAGCGGCAGGATGTCCACGGAGATTGCCGGGTAGGCGTCGACGAAATGGCTGAGCTGCGGGGTGATGAAAAAGCTGCCGAAGCCTTCGGTGCAGCCCATGCGCACATGCCCGGATAACGCCACGCCAGACCCCGAAACCTGCTCGCAGGCCATGTGCAGCGTGCTTTCTATCGACTCGGCGTAACCCAGCAACCGCTGGCCTTCGGCGGTCAGTACAAAACCGCTGGTCCGGGATTTCTCGAACAGCAAAGTGCCCAACGCCGCTTCCAGCGAACTGATGCGCCGCGACACGGTGGTGTAGTCGACCGCCAGGCGCTTGGCTGCGGTGCTAGCCTTGCGGGTGCGGGAGACTTCAAGGAAAAACTTGAGGTCATCCCAGTTCAACGAGCCAAGAGACGTGATGTTTTTTTGCATGATGGACCGGCTTTTATGTGCGTTCTTATTAGAAGTTTGCACATCTATACTCCAAAAACAGTCCGACAATCAATTCGCGACACACGCCTCATTTCAAGGCGACTTTATCGCTTTGGCTCTCTAGAGAGCTCTCTAAATAAGAACAACGTCCCGGAGACCCAACATGAACGCTTCGCTCACGCCAAACGAAACCACTGTCCAAACGGTAAAGCTGTTGATCGACGGCGAGTGGGTCGAGTCCCAAACCACCGAGTGGCACGACATCGTCAACCCGGCGACCCAGCAAGTGCTGGCGAAAGTACCGTTCGCAACCGCACAGGAAGTGGACGCCGCAATCACCGCCGCCCATCGCGCCTTCCAGACCTGGAAGCTGACGCCGATCGGCGCGCGGATGCGCATCATGCTCAAGCTCCAGGCGTTGATTCGCGAACACTCCAAGCGCATCGCCGTGGTGCTCAGCAACGAGCAAGGCAAAACCATCGCCGACGCTGAAGGCGATATCTTCCGCGGCCTGGAAGTGGTCGAACACGCTTGCTCCATCGGCAGCCTGCAAATGGGCGAGTTCGCCGAGAACGTTGCTGGCGGCGTCGATACCTACACCCTGCGTCAACCCATCGGCGTTTGCGCCGGCATCACGCCGTTCAACTTCCCGGCGATGATTCCGCTGTGGATGTTCCCGATGGCCATCGCCTGCGGCAACACCTTCGTGCTCAAACCGTCCGAACAGGACCCGATGTCAACCATGCTGCTGGTGGAACTGGCGATCGAAGCCGGTGTTCCGGCCGGCGTGCTCAACGTCGTTCATGGTGGTAAAGACGTGGTGGATGCGCTCTGCACCCACAAGGACATCAAGGCTGTTTCTTTCGTCGGTTCGACCGCCGTCGGCACTCACGTGTATGACCTGGCCGGTAAACACGGCAAACGCGTGCAATCGATGATGGGCGCGAAGAACCACGCCGTTGTGCTGCCGGATGCCAACCGCGAACAAGCGCTCAACGCGCTGGTCGGTGCCGGTTTTGGTGCGGCCGGGCAACGCTGCATGGCCACATCCGTCGTGGTGCTGGTGGGCGCGGCCAAACAATGGCTGCCTGATCTGAAGGCGCTGGCGCAGAAACTCAAAGTGAATGCCGGCAGCGAGCCGGGCACTGATGTGGGGCCGGTGATTTCCAAAAAGGCCAAGGCGCGGATTCTGGATCTGATCGAGAGCGGCATCAAGGAAGGCGCCAAGCTGGAACTGGACGGTCGCGAAATCACGGTTCCAGGCTTCGAGAAGGGCAACTTTGTCGGCCCGACCCTGTTCTCCGGCGTAACCCCCGAGATGCAGATCTACACCCAGGAAATCTTCGGTCCGGTGCTGGTGGTGCTGGAAGTCGATACGCTCGATGAGGCCATCACACTGGTCAACGCCAACCCGTTCGGCAACGGCACGGGCCTGTTCACCCAAAGCGGTGCGGCGGCGCGTAAATTCCAGACTGAAATCGACGTCGGCCAGGTCGGCATCAACATCCCGATTCCGGTGCCGGTCCCGTTCTTCAGCTTCACCGGTTCGCGCGGGTCCAAACTCGGCGACCTCGGTCCGTATGGCAAGCAAGTGGTGCAGTTCTACACTCAGACCAAGACTGTCACTAGTCGCTGGTTCGATGACAACAGCGTCAACGACGGTGTGAACACCACCATCAACTTGCGTTAAGGAGCCGAACATGAAAATCGCTTTTATCGGTCTCGGCAACATGGGCGCGCCAATGGCGCGCAACCTGATCAAGGCTGGCCATGCACTGCGGCTGGTCGATCTGAACAAAACCGTTCTGGCAGAGCTGGAGCAACTGGGCGGGAGCATCAGCGCTTCGGCGCGTGAAGCCGCTCAAGGCGCAGAATTGGTGATCACCATGCTGCCAGCCGCTGTGCATGTGCGCAGCGTGTGGCTGGGTGAAGACGGCGTGCTGGCGGGTATCGGCAAGGGCGTGCCGGCAGTCGATTGCAGCACCATCGATCCGCAGACGGCGCGTGATGTTGCTGCGGCGGCGGCCAAGCAAGGCGTGGCCATGGCGGATGCACCTGTGTCGGGCGGTACTGGCGGTGCGGCAGCCGGGACACTGACCTTTATGGTCGGCGCCACGCCTGAACTGTTCGCCACCCTGCAACCGGTATTGGCGCAGATGGGCCGCAACATCGTCCATTGCGGCGAAGTCGGCACCGGGCAAATTGCCAAGATCTGCAACAACCTGCTGCTGGCGATCTCGATGGTCGGTGTCAGCGAAGCCATGGCGCTGGGTGATGCTCTCGGGATCGACACGACAGTACTGGCCGGGATCATCAACAGTTCCACCGGCCGTTGCTGGAGTTCGGAAATGTATAACCCATGGCCGGGCATCGTCGAAACGGCGCCGGCCTCGCGCGGCTATACCGGCGGTTTCGGTGCCGAACTGATGCTCAAGGATCTGGGGCTGGCCACTGAGGCGGCACGTCAGGCGCATCAACCGGTGGTGCTCGGCGCGGTGGCCCAACAGTTGTATCAGGCGATGAGCCAGCGTGGGGAAGGTGGTAAAGACTTCTCGGCGATCATCAACAGCTATCGCAAACCCCAGTAAGAGGTTTGCCCCGGGATTCTGGAAAGATGTTTTTGTGGCGAGGGAGCTTGCTCCCGCTGGTTCGCGAAGCGGACCCAATAGGGGCTAATGCGGTGTTTCAGTCAGAGCGCATTGGCTGACTTTACGACGGCTTCGCCGCCGAGCGGGAGCAAGCTCCCTCGCCACAGGTTGTGTCTCGCTCTTGAAAACGTATTGACCGGGAAATCACGTCGGGTGATCTCCCGGTTTTTTTGCATCAGGCAAACACGAAATACTTGCGCACGGTTTCAACCACTTCCCAGGTACCTTTCATCCCCGGCTCAATGACGAAAATATCGCCAGCACGCAGGTGGATAGGCTCTTTCCCTTCCGGGGTGATGATGCAATAGCCTTCGCGGAAATCGCAGTATTCCCACTTCACGTATTCCACATACCACTTGCCCGGCGTGCAGATCCAGGTGCCCATGATTTTGCTGCCGTCTTCGCTGGTGTAGGCGTTGAGGTTGACGGTGTGCGGGTCGCCTTCGAGTTTTTCCCATTTGCAGGCATCGAGCACCGGCAGTGGGTGAGTGTCGCGAAGAACGGTAATAGGTGCGGTCATGTGGACTCCGGGGCAATGGACTAGAGAACTGAAGTCGCACCCTATAGCGCCCCGTGCCCGGTCAGTTGTCTGTGCTCGACACTCAGTTACCCAGAAGCGCTGTGCCGGGTTGCCCGGATCGGCTTGAACATTCTCAAGGCGCGTTATTTAACGGCTGAGCTGATATAGAGCGATGGTTATGAAGTTATAACTATTTTACTTGTCCGGTTTCTATTATTTGCACGTCTGTTCTGCGATCTGGAAGTTGATACTTTTGCGCCCCTCTCTATTTAGCCAACGATTGAGTGCGCTCTCCCACCATACGCAGCGTTTGTTAAGTAAATAAGTCGATTGGCGCGAGGCTTGGTACCAATCGAGTGCTGCGCGCAGGCTGGCTCGGACGCCACTCTCAAGTTGTTAAAAAACTTTGAATAGTTCGTTGACTCTCCCCTTAAGGGCAGAGTTTAGATTTCCGCCGCGTGAGAAGTTGCTGTGGGAATAGTTACTTCTCACATACGGAATTCATGAAGAAATCACGATATAGGGAGATAGAGATGAACAACCCATTGAAGTTGGAAAACGTCATTGCCAGCACCCGCGAGATTCTCGCGCAGTTGTTGGTGATGAGCGCCGATGATATCGATGAAAACAGCAGTATCGTCGAGGACCTCAGTGCCGATTCTCTGGACATCGTAGATCTGAGCTTTCAACTCGGTCGTCAATATGGCTGCACCTTGCCCAAAACCAGCGTGCTGGATCACGCCGTTGCAGTCTGTGGCGACGCCAGTGAGTTCCTGGTCAACGGTCGCATCACCGAGAACGGCAAGGCCTTGCTTGAGCAAAGCCTGAGCGGCTACTCCCCGGATCAACTCAAGACCGGTATGCAGCCGGCGCAGGTATTTGCCGCCACCACCGTGCGCAACTGGGCGCAACAGTGCCGCAACCTCTTCAACTATCTGCCGCAAAACTGCCCCGATTGCGGCGCTCATCAAGCCGTACTGAACGAACGTCAGCAAGTGGTCTGCGGCGCTTGCAGTGCACGGCTGGTGCCGGCCGACGGCGACGAGGTTTCACGCCGCCAGGTAGAGAAATTTGTGGCCACTCTCGCCCAAGAGACGGTGTAGGAGTTCACATGCGGACACGAGAAGTCTATGTGACCGGATTCGGTCTGGTGGCGCCCATGGCGCTGGACGCCGCCACGTTGTTCGAGCGGATCTGCCAGAAGCAGTCCTGTGTTCGCGAACATCCACGGTTCAAGGCGCTGGGGTTCAACAACAGCGCTGCCGGGTTTATCGACGACGGCCAGTGGCAGCAGATCGCCGCCGGTTTCGGCGGCAATGCCGCGCTGCACCCGCGGCAAAGCGTGCTGGCCGAGTTTGTCGCCCGCCAAGCCTTGCTGCACGCCGGCCTGACCCCGACAGCCTTTGCTCACACCCGCAGTGGATTGTTCCTGGGGGCCAACAAGCACTGCGCGGACAGTCACGACCTGCATCGGGTCAGTCGCTTCATGGGTGAGACCGGGCGTGTCGATCTGGATCAGCTGCTGGATAACCCGGCGCCATCGAGCGCGCTCTTCGGGCGCCGGGTCGATCAGCAGACCCTGCACCTGGCCGAGACGCTCGGGATCCGCGATCACATTTCGACTCATTCCGATGCCTGCGCCGCCGGCACCATGGCGATCGGCAGCGCCTACCGGGCGATCGAGCGTGGCGAAATCGATCTGGCCATTTGCGGTGCCGTCGAACTGATGGCCAACGAGTTGCCGTATTACATGTTCAACAGCCTCGGCGCGCTGTGCCAGGCCGACCTGCCGGCCAGCGAGCAGAGCCGACCGTTCATGCCGGACCGCTGCGGCTTCGTGATCAGCGAGGGTGCGGCCATGGTCATTCTCGAATCCGCCGAGCATGCCCAACGTCGCAAAGCCACGACGGTGGGGCGAGTGCTGGGTTATGCGAATGTGTGCGAGGCACAGAAAATGACCTCCAGCAGCCGGGATGGCAGCAAATACGAGGAATGCATGGAAGCTGCAATCGAAGACGCGGGGCTGCTCAGCAGTGCCGTGCAACACGTCAACACCCACGGCACATCCACCCAGGCCAACGACAGCTGCGAGGCCTTGGCCTTGCAGCGGGTGTTCGGCGAGTGCCAGGAACACGTGACGTTCACCGCCAACAAATCGGCCATCGGTCATTCCCTGGCGGGCAGCGGCGCGATTGAGGCGGTGCTGTCTCTGATCAGCCTGCGGGATGGCGTACTGTTGCCGACCTTGAACTACGATCACGATCGCGCCGAATACCCCTCGCTGACATTTCTCAGCGAGCCGATGCGCCAGTCGATCAACGTGGTGATGTCCAACTCGTTCGGTTTCGGCGGCGTCAATAGCTCTCTGGTTCTGGG
Source organism: Pseudomonas sp. BT76 TE3572 (assembly GCF_050435365.1). Classification (NCBI taxonomy): domain Bacteria; kingdom Pseudomonadati; phylum Pseudomonadota; class Gammaproteobacteria; order Pseudomonadales; family Pseudomonadaceae; genus Pseudomonas; species Pseudomonas sp. BT76 TE3572. The sequence goes on along the minus strand of NZ_JBNDKE010000001.1, from coordinate 3,678,018 downwards.
GAGGGCATGACATGAGCATTGCCGTTTACATCCATTCGGCGGCCGTATTGAACGCCGCCGGCAGCGAATGTGCCGACCTGCTCGGGACGCCGCCCTCGCCGCAACCGCTGGCATTCGACGCGACGCGGCGGGCTTTTGCGCTGCCGACACCGCGTCTGGCCAGCGATCTGTTCGACCGCAAGATCCAGCGCAGCGTCGAACCACAAGGTTTGCGCCTGTTGCATTGCGTGGCACGCCTGGCCCCCGCGCTGGCGGCCCTGCAACTGCCGCCGGCACGGATTGCCCTGACGGCGGCCATTCCTGAGGTCGACGCGCCAAGTCCTTGCTGGGACGCGGTGCAAGCGATCAGCGAGCAACCGCAAAAGCCTCTGGCACAACTGTTGGCCAACACACCGCCACTGCACGCCATCACGCTGCTCAACAGCAGCGTGATGGCCTACGTGGCCGAAGCGTTGCAATGCCACGGGCCGATGGGCGGGTTCTGTTCCCAGGACAACGCCGGGCTCGATGCCCTCATCGAAGCCTGCCAGCAGATTGTCGAGCAACGCGCCGACGCCGCGCTGGTGGTCAGCAGCAGTCCGAACCTGACGCCGGCCCTGTATCTGCGTGAACCCACTCCGTCAGCCGAGGCGATTTTCGGTGAGGGTGCCGCGGCGCTGCTGCTGGGTTCGGCCCCTTCGCGCACCACCCCGCACGCCTTGCGCATCGCCGGGTTCGCTCGGGGTTACAGCGCTGATCCGCAACGTGGCGCAGCGGTTGCCCGGCGAGTCATCGACCAAGCGCTGAGCCTGGAAAAACTGTGTCTCGGTGACGTCGAGCAGATCGTCGCCAACCCCGAGGATGCGCAATTGATGAGCCTGTTCGCCGAACACCCACGGGGCGTTCGTAGCGCTCGGGCCATGACCGGCGATCTTGGCGCCAGCACGTTGCTGAGCGAGATCGCGCTGGCCTTGCACCACACCCAAAGTGCCTCGGCGACACCGGGCCACACGCTGTTTGTCAGCCATAGCCGCGCCGGTCATTGGGGCGCTTTGCTGCTGGCCAGTGAAACCCTGGAGAAGCACACATGAGTGCGACACGGATTGTGATCACCGGCATGGGCGCCGTGACCGGGTTCGGTTTCGAATGGCAGACCCTCTGGGAAAAAATGCTCGGCGCCGAACATTGTGTATGTCCATGGCAGCCCGACGGGGTGGGCGACGGCACATTCCCGGTGCGCTACGCCGCAGCCGTGGATATGACCCTGTTGCCCGAGGCCTTGAAGGACCATCCCGCCTGGAACATTGCGCTGGAAAAGCGCAGTCGCTTTGGCTGGGTGGCCGCCACCCAAGCGGTGAACGACAGCCGACTTGCGCCTGATCAACTACGTGAAGCCGCCGTGCTCTGCGCCTCGGGCGCGCCCCAGCACATGCTGGCCGACATGCTGTTGACGCTGGCACCGGATGGCAGTGCCCCAGGCTGGCAACACCTGATGCCTCGTGCCGGACAGGTCAATGCCGAGGGCTCGTTGCGCCAGAGCAATGATCGGCTGGCGCGGGTGATTGCCGATGGACTGGGCTGTGAAGGCCCCGTGATTAATATCAGCAGCGCGTGCGCCGGAGCCTCCCAGGCCATCGGCAATGCCTTCCAGATGATTCGTCGCGGTGAAGTGAACGTGGCGATTGCCGGTGGCGCCGATTCGGTGCTGAACCTCGACACCATGGCCGCGCTGTACCTGCTCGGCGCGGCATCGAGCGAACAGCGCTGGGGTGTTGATTTGTGCCGGCCGTTCGACCGTGATCGCAGTGGCCTGATTGCCGGCGAGGGCGGTGGTTTCGTGGTGCTGGAAAGCCTTGAACACGCGCTGGCGCGAGGGGCGACGCCCTATGCCGAAGTCCTCGGCTTTGGCAGCAGCCTGGACGCCTACAAAGTCACCGCCCCGCAACCCGAAGGCCGGGGTGCGGCGCTGGCGATGCAAGCTGCGCTGGACGACGCCGGCCTGCGCGCGCAACAAATCGATCTGATCAACGCCCACGGTACTTCGACGCCGCTCAATGACGTCGCGGAAACCCTGGCGATCAAGCGTGTGTTCGCCGAGCACAAGCACTACCGGTCCTTGGCCGTCAGTGCCAACAAGTCGCAGTTCGGCCACTTGATTGCCGCCGCCGGGGCACCGGAATGCATGGTCACGGCGCTGGCGTGCCTGAACGATCTGGTCACGCCGACCGTGAACTTGCATGACGTCGATGAGCAATGCGACCTGGACTATTGCGCCGGGCAAGCGGTCAGCCGCCGAGTGGATTTTGCCTTGAGCAACTCCTTCGGTTTTGGCGGCCTCAACACCTCGCTGGCCCTTGGCAAATATCGGGAGCACGGACAATGACTGACGCTACTGTGCGTGTTGCGATCGCTGGCAGCGGTTGCGTATTACCCAGCGGCTGGGGCGTGCAACGCTTCTGGTCGGCGGCCAGTGAAGCCCGTAGCGGCATCGCTTTGCTGCAGTCGAAATGGTTTCACAGTGAGCGCGTGACGGCCTTCGGGCATGTCAGTGATGAAGACCATCAAACCAGTCGCCAGGACGTGGCCCAGAACCTCCAGCGCTATTGCCCGCCGGCAGTGATCTGGGGTGTCAGCGCGGTGCGCCAGGCCTTGGCCGAAGCCGGGCTTGAACCGGGCAATGACGGTCTGCGTTATGGCCTCTATTGCTGTCAGGGCGGTTACACCCATCCGTCGTTGGTGGCCTATGGTGAGTTGCTCCACGAGTGCCGCAATGAGTCCGGCGCCGACATGCGGCGCCTCGCTCAACGGGTGTTGCAGGAGCGTGCGCTCGACCCGTTCCTGGTACTCAAAAGCCTGAGCAACGGCTTGCTCGGGATTGTCAGCCTGGCGCTGAAACTGGAGTGTGAATGCAACGCTTACATGCAAGGCGTGGCCGGCAATCTGGCGGCATTGCGCCAGGCGTGCGCGGCGTTGCAAAGCGGTCGTATCGATGCGGCGATTGTGGTCGGTGCCGGCAGTGAACTCGATCCATTGGCACTGGCCGCGTTGGCCGAGGCTGGCGTGATCAGCACCGATGGTTCTCAAACCTTGCGTGCATTCGATCGCCAAGGCACCGGCGGGATTGCCGGCGAAGGGGCGGCGGCGTTGATTTTGCGCCGGGCCGACGATCTGGCGGATGGGCCGCAGACCTGCCTGGCCGGACTCTCCGCCCATCCGCGTGTGGGGTCGTTGAACCTGCCGGACAAGCAGATCGATCTGCTGGTCAGCAGCGCCAGCGGCGATCCGTACAAGGACGCCGACCTGGCCCGAACGCTGGCCCGCGCCGGTGCCGCGCACATCACCAGTAGCGTGCCGGTGACCGGCATCCTCAGCGGTGCGCCGAGCCTGGTCGACCTGATCCTGGCCCGCAACGCGCTGCATGCCCAGCGTGTGCCGCCGATCATCGGGTTGCAGCAACCAGTGGATCCGCGCCTGCCGTTTGTGCTCGGTGAGGGGCGGGACGCGGTGCTGCGCGACTGCCTGGTCATCAACCGCGACGACAATGGTTTCAGCGCCTGTTACCAGCTCGATTATCAGGCGGCTGACTAGCCGTTTTGAACGCATTGAATCGCTTCTATTTTTCTAATCAAGGGATATGACTGTCATGGATTATCGCGATTACGTACGACCGAAATTTGTTGAACTGATGCAGGCCCTGGGCTTGGAGTGCCAGTTCCATCGGGCGTTGGGCAGCAAGCTGTTCTACCGCGACAAACAGGGCTGCGATGTGACCGTCACCGACTTTCTCGGCGGTTATGGCGCTGCGTTGTTTGGCCACAATGACCCGCAGTTCGTCGATCAACTCTGCGGCCTGTTGCGCGCCGATGTGCCGTTCAATGCGCAGATGTCCGTGCGTGGCGCGGCCGGTCTGCTGGGGCGAGAACTCAGCGAGGCGTTCAACCGGGAATTGAACAATAGCGAGCGCTACATTTCGACCTTCTCCAACAGTGGCGCCGAGTCGGTGGAAATCGCCGTCAAGCATGCCGAATACCGCCGCCAGAAAACCTTGCAGAAGCAGTTTGACGAACGGGATTTCGCCCTCGCCAACCTGACCGCCAGCGACAAGGCCTATGTCGAACTGGACGTCGACGACCTCGACCTGCCTGTCGGGTTGCTGCCGGACAATCTGTCCTACGTGACCGTTCGCCAAGTGGTGGAAGCGGTGCGTCAACACAACCTCGCGCAGCTGCATGTCGAGCCGGTGTTCGTCGCCCTGCGCGGCAGCTTCCACGGCAAATTGGTGAATACCGTCCAGCTGACTTACGGCAAACAGTACCGCCAGCCGTTCGCCCGATTTGGTCTCAACGTCGAGTTCATCGACCCGCAACAACCTCAGCAACTCAAGGATTTGCCGGCCCGTCACACTCGGCATTGGCTGAGCCTGGAGTGGAGCGGCGAGACCTTGCAAGTGCGTCGTGAAGCGTTCAGTGCGATCACTGCGGTGTTGCTGGAGCCGATCCAGGGCGAGGGCGGCATCAACGAGTTTGCCAGCGAGTTCTACCTGGGCCTGCGTCGCCTGTGCAACGAGCAGCAATGCCCGCTGATCATCGACGAAGTGCAATCGGGCTTCGGTCGCACCGGCACTTTGCTTGGCTCCAGTCATTTCAACTTGCAGGGCGATTACTACTGCCTGTCCAAAGCGTTGGGCGGTGGCCTGATGAAAATCGCCGCGACGGTCATCCGCGCCAGCCACTACGAAAACGATTTCAGCTACATCCACAGTTCGACCTTCGCCGAAGACGATGCCTCGTGTCATATCGCCCTGTCGGCGTTGCGCCGCTTGTTCGAGAACGACAGCGCGATGCTCAAGGATGTGAACAGGAAAGGCGAATACCTCAAGTCGTCGTTGCTCGAACTCAAAGCCGCGTACCCGGACGTGATTGCCGATGTGCGTGGTCGCGGGTTGTTGCTGGGGTTCGAACTGCACGACCTGACCGGCACCAGTTCGCTGGTCCAGGCGTCTGCGCAGTACAACGATGCGCTGGGTTACATCATCGCCGGCTACCTGCTGCAATTCGAATCGCTGCGGGTCGCGCCGTCGGGCAGCAACGCCAACGTGATTCGCCTGGAGCCGCCGGTGTGCATCACCTTCGAGGAAATCGACGGCTTGATGGGCTCATTGCAAAAGGTCTGCGACATGCTGCGTCGCCGTGATGCTTTTCCGCTGGCGGCCGGTGTGTGCGCCGATAGCATCGGCGAAGTGCCTGCACGCGAGGTGAGCTTCAAGGAGCCTGAAAACCTCCCAAAGCCTGACGAGAGCGTTCGCGTGGTGGCGCGCGTGGCGTTCATCAATCACCTGATCGATTCGGACATGCTGAGTGATGTCGACCCGTCGCTGTCCACCCTGAGCGCCGAACAGAAGCGCGAGTTCATCAAACGCATGGCTCCGGAGCGGCGTGCCGCACCGATCGGCCCGGTGCTGATTCGCTCGAAACTCGGCACCGCCGTGGAATTCACCCTGTACCCGTTGTGCATGGATTCCGATGCCATGGCCGCGTACATCGCCAGTGGTGACCTGGACACCATTCGTGATGAAGTCGGCAATCGCATCCGTGATGCCCGTGCCGATGGCTACAGCGTGGCCGGTCTGGGCATGTACACCTCGATCGTCACCAACAACTGTCAGGCGCTGAAAATCCCCGACATGGCGCTGACCTCGGGCAACGCGCTGACCATCGGCATGGGCCTGGAAGCGATCGAGCAGGGTTGCAAGCAGCAAGGCCTGGAACTGAGCCAGCAGACGGCCGCCGTGGTCGGCGCGGCCGGCAACATTGCCTCGACATACGCCTCGTTGCTGTCCACCAGTGTTGAACACCTGATCCTCATCGGTAGCGGTCGTGACGGCTCCCTGCGGCGTCTGGAGAAGACCGCCCAGCTGATTTACGCCGACGCCGCCCGTGCGATTCTCAAGGGTGTCGCCGAGCACGACCGCCTCGCCAGCCGCTTGCAGAAACTCGACGGCATAGACGCGTTGTTGCAGGCCCACGGTGCCGGCGTCGACCTCGGTCAGCGGGTGCAGCGCCTGGTCGAAGAACGTCTGGGCGCGAATGCGTTCATCACGGTCAGCAATGACCTTGATGTGCTGAAGCAGGCGCGCATCGTGCTCTGTGCTGCGAACGCTCCCCAGCCGTTTCTCGGTGCCGGGCACTTCGCTGAAAACAGCGTGATCTGCGACATCGCGGTGCCGCTGAACGTCGATCAGAACCTCTCCGGCCAACGGACCGACGTGCTGTATATGCACGGCGGGATCGTCCAGACCCCGCTGGGCGATGGCCTGATCCGCAACGTGCGCGCCTACCTCAAGGAAGGTCAGTTGTACGCCTGCATGGCGGAGTCGGTGTTGATGGGTTTGTCCGGGATGAAACAGCACTATTCCTACGGCGATATCAGTCGCGAGCAGGTGCAGCAGATTCGTGCCCTGGCCGCGACCCACGGCTTCAGCCTCGCGCAGTTCAAGACTGATAACTCACTCTAAGGAACGGTCATGCCGAATAAAGTAGCAGTAGTGACCGGTGGCAGTCGTGGCATCGGCCGGGCGATCGTCCTGGCCCTGGCCGGCGCGGGTTATCAGATCGCGTTCAGTTATGTGCGCGACGAAGTGTCGGCCGCGTCCTTGCGTGACGAGGTCGAGGCGCTGGGCCTCGAGTGCCTGGCGCTGCAATGCGACGTCAGCAGCGGCGACAGCATCAAGGGCTTTTTCGAACGCGTCGAACAGCATTTCCAGCGCATCGACCTGCTGGTCAACAACGCAGGGATCACCCGTGACGGGTTGCTGGCGACGATGCCGAGCCGTGACATCATCGAGGTGATCCAGACCAACCTGATTGGCACCTTGCTCTGCTGTCAGCAGGTGGTTCCGTCCATGATGCGCCAGCGCAGCGGTTGCATCGTCAACATCAGCTCGGTGGCCGCACAGAAGCCCGGCAAGGGTCAAAGCAACTATGCCGCGGCCAAGGGCGGTGTCGAAGCGCTGACCCGTGCCCTGGCGGTGGAGTTGGCGCCGCGCAACATTCGGGTGAATGCGGTGGCCCCGGGCATCGTCAACACCGAAATGAGCACGGCACTGATTGGCAGTCAGGAACAGGAAATCCAGTCGCGCCTGCTGATTAAACGTTACGCCGAACCCCATGAAATTGCCGAGGCGGTGCTGTACATCGCCGATCGTGGTTTGTACCTGACGGGTGAGGTCCTGCCGGTCAACGGCGGGTTGAAAATGCCATGAGCCGGACCATTCTGATTACCGGCGCCGCCAAGGGCATCGGCCGGGCGGTGGCGGAGAATTTTGCCACCGACGCCGGGCACCGCTTGATCCTGCTGGACCTGGATTTGCCGGAACTGCAACGTTGGGTCGATGAGCAACAAGGGCAGATCAAGGCACGGGTCGAAACCCATGCCGCGAACATTGCCGACCTGCCAGGCATGGAAGCGTTCTTCAAAGTGCTGGCCAAACAAGTGGAGTACGTCGATGTGCTGGTCAACAGCGCCGGCATCTGCAACGAGAATGAACCGGAAGATTTGCACAACTGGCACAAAGTGATTTCGGTCAACCTCAACGGTACGTTCTACGTCACCTCGTTATGCCTGCCGTTGATGCCGGATCGCGGGCGGATCATCAACATGTCATCGATCCTGGGCCGCGCCGGCAAGGTCCGCAACACCGCGTACTGCGCTTCCAAGCACGGCATCGTCGGCATGACCAAAGCCCTGGCGATGGACCTGGCGCCCCGGCAGATCACCGTCAACGCGATTCTGCCCGCGTGGATCGATACGCCAATGCTGCAAGGTGAACTGGCGGCGCAAGCGGCCATTGCCGGGCTGACCCAGGAACAGATCCTGCGTAACGCCAAGAAGAAACTGCCGATGCGACGCTTCATTCAAAGCGAAGAAGTCGCGGCGATGGTGCGTTACCTGGCCAGCCCCGAAGCGGGCGGGGTAACCGCCCAGAGCCTGGTGATCGACGGCGGTGTCGGGTTGGGAATGTAGCCATGCAGGGATCTTCTTTTAGCCGCACCGCGTGGGCGGTGTTGGCGTGCATGGCCGCGCCGCCGGCGCTGGCTGAATTGACGGTGGACGACTTCAAGCCGGATTACGCCGATGCCGAAGTCGGCGTGGCCACCGCGTTGCGCTTGCACGGTGACGACCAGGTCACTCAGAAGGCCGTGTATTTCAAGGCCAACCTGGAAGACAACTGGGACGGTGGTTACTACAAGGCCAAAGGGCGGGTGCGTTACGACGCCCGCTACGACGGTAACAATCCGTATAGCGAACGGGCGCGGGACAAATACCGCTTCGACGCCGACTGGCGGCATCTGTACTGGGGCCAGTCGGTGGGCGACGGCGAGGTGACCATCGGCTGGCAACAAGTGGTCTGGGGGCGTGCCGATGAGTTGCGTGTGCTCGATCAGGTCAACCCGGTGGACTATCGCGACGGCCTGACTCCGCTGCTGGAAGACAGCCGGATCGCGGTGCCCATGGTGCGGTTTGCGCAACCGGTGGGCGAGTGGGAACTGGAGGCGCTGTGGGTCACCGATTTTGTCAAAAACCAGCCGCCGGTGGCGGGCAGCGAGTTCGACGCGCCACTGTTTGCTGTGCCGGATCCTCAGTATTTTCTGTTGGATTCCAAGCCCGGCTACGACGGTGACGAGGGCTTTTCGTATGGCTTGAGCGCCAACGGTCGGATCGGTTCGGTGGACACCAGTTTCGTCGCACTGAATGCCCGCCAGAAAGACCCGGTGTACGCCGTCGAAGGCCTGGCCGATGACGGTCGCACTCGGCTGGAGCGCCAGTTTCCCCGTTACACCATGGGCGGTGCGGGGCTGGCGATCGACGCCGGTCACAGCATCGTGGTGCGCAGCGAAATTGCCTGGTTCGACAACTGGCGGGTGACCAATCCGACCCGCGCCTACGGCGCCGACAGCACCCCGATGGTCAAGTCGTTGCTGGGCGTCGATTACCTGCTGCGCGACTGGCTGATCTCGTTGCAATGGCAGGAGCAGCAACTGCTCGACTGGCAGGACGGCATGCTGCAAGACAAGCGCGAACACTTGTTCACCTTGTCGGCCGAAGGCACCCATTGGCAGGACCGACTCAAGAGCCGGCTGGTGGTCGCCGCCTCGCCACCGTTTAAGGACGATGCGCTGTTGCAAGGCATCTTCACCTACAAACCGGTGGACTGGATCAAGCTCGGGCTTGAAGTGGATGTGTTCTTCGGCAAGCCCGACAAAACCTTCGGCGAGTACGACAACCGCGATCAAGTGCGGCTGTCCGCCGGTTACCTGTTTTAACCCCATGACGCCTGCGTGCCACTGGCGCATTGGCTCGACCGTACTTATCTGACGAAAAGGGAAGTTCCCATGTTGCCGCTATTCAAAAGTCTGACCGCTGCCGCATTGATCCTGAGCGGCGCTTGCGCCACCGCCGCCGACGGCAAGAATGCCGATGAAATCATCCGCCAGGTGCGGGATCGAAACGACGGTAAAAGCTTCATGTCCCAGGTGTCGCTGATCCTCCACGACAAGAAGGGCAATACCCGGGTTCGCGAGTTCACCTACCTGCAAAAGGATTACCCGGACAGCGACAAATTCAGCATGTATTTTTCCGCCCCCACGGACGTGCGCGACGTTGCCTTTCATATCGAAAACCCCCACGAAACCCTGGGCCTGGAAGACAGCCAGTGGATGTACTTGCCGGTCAGCCGCCAGACACGACGGATCTCCACCACCGACAAGCGCGGCTCATTCATGGGCAGCGAGTACTCCTACGCCGACCTGGACAAGGTCCGGGTCAAGGATTACACCCAGACGCTGGTCGGCGAAGAGCAGGTCAAGGGCCGCGACTGTTACGTGATCGAGCGTGAGCCAGCGTCACCGGAGGTGTTGGCAAAGACCGGCTACAACAAACTGAAAGTGTGGATCGACAAACAGAATTTCCTGGTCATGCGCCAAGACTTCTTCGATGTCAAAGGCGTGCTGGTCAAGCAGATGCGCACGCAAAAGGTCGACACCATCGACTCGATTGACAGCATCGTGCTGAGCGAAACCGAGCACTTCATCGACGGCACGCGCTCAGAGATGCGTTTCAACCACCTGCAATACAACGTGCAACTGGAAGACCGTTTGTTCACTCAGACCGCCATCAAGCGCGGGCTGAAAACCGGCGACGTGCCCGACTTTGCCGTGTCTGCCCGCTAAGCGCCGACCCTGACGACCCTGGAACGCATGACTATGGAAAGATACCTGAACTTCGTCGAGCGCTATGCGCGGGCGATCGTTTTCCTGCTGGTGGCGGTCACGGCGTATTTCACCTATACGCTGGGCGCGCTGATCTCTGATACCAACCCTTATCTGCTCAAGGAAAGCCATCCTGCGCGCAAAACCATCATCGATCTGCAAAGCGAGTTCACCGGCACGTTCGACTCGGTGATGCTGGCGCTGAACAACCCGCAGACGGTGTTCAACAAACAGACCCTCAACGCTCTGTTTTCGATGTCGCAATCGATGCGCAAGATGATCCTGGCCAACGACGCCGACAAGGAGCAGTTGACGCAAATCGTCGCCAAATATCCGGACGACAGCCGCGCGCAATTATTGGTGAGGGACATTCTGGAGAACGGTTTTTCCCAGAACGACTATGCCCAGGCCAAGGCCCTGCGTGATTATGCCCAGAGCCAGAACTGGGATGCCCATGATCAGCAGTTCCTGACCTTTCTCGCCGAGCGGATTAACCCGATCCGCGAAATGGCTTCCATGGGTGATCTGGAAAACATCGTGCTGACCGACGATGGCGAGTTGCTGATCCACAAGACCCTCAACGCCTACGACATGGACCCGGCGTTGGTCGAGTCGCAGATCATGGGCAACGAGCTGATGGTCGAGGGGGTGGTCTCCAAGGACAAGAAAGTCGCGATGCTGGTGGCCGAGCTGGGCACCAAGCAAGACGATGCCCAGGCGCAACTGCGCGCCTACCAGATCGTGCGTGGCATCGTCGCGGACTATCAGGCGGCGCACCCCGAGTTCAAGGACGAGATTTTCATTGCCGGTATGCCGATCTTCATCGCAGCCCAGCAAGAGATCATCGACCATGACTTGGCCGTGCTGTTTCCGATTGTCTTTTTGCTGATTACCCTGCTGTTGATTTTCTTCTTTCGCAAACCGCTGGGCGTGCTATTGCCGCTGTTTAACATCCTGTTCTGTACCATCTGGACGCTCGGCCTGATGGCCTTGTTGCGAGTGCCATTCGACTTGCTGACCAGCGTACTGCCGGTGTTTCTGTTCACCATTTGCTGCGCGGATGCGATCCATGTGATGGCGGAGTATTACGAGCAGAAAAACGCCGGTAAAAGTAACCGCGAAGCCAATCGCGAGACGCAACGGCTGATGGTTATACCGGTGGTGTTGACGACGGTGACCACCATCGCCACCTTCATGATTTCTACCACCAATAACATTGTCAGCATCCGCAATTTCGGCGTGTTCATGTCCATCGGCCTGACGGCGGCGCTGATCATTTCGCTGTTGCTGATTCCGGCCTGGATCTCGATCTGGGGCAAGGACCAGACGCCGAAAACTTTGGCTGCCGTGCACAAGGAGTCGATTATTTCGCGTTACCTGGTGGCGTTTTGTGCGCGACTGATTCAGTGGCGCAAACCGATCCTGATGGTGACGCTGCCGTTGCTGGTCCTGATGACGGTGTTTACGTTCCGCGTCGATATCGAAGACTCGGGCATCGCCTATTTCAAGTCCGAGAGTCATATCCGCGTTTCCGACCAGTTCATCAACCACGCCAAGGTCGCGGGCACGGCACCGGGCTGGATCGCCATCGACAGCAAAGAGCCGCGCGGCGTGCTGACCACAGAGGTGGTGCAGTTCATCGACAAGCTCGACCACTTCATCAAGCAGCAACCGCATGTCAGTTACGGCTACTCTCTGGCCACTTACGTCAAGCGCATGAACCTGGTGCTCAACGACATGAACCCAGACTACTTGCGCGTGCCCCAGGCGACAGAGCAGGTCACGTCGGTCAATGACGAAGGACAGGTCGAGCGGTTCGAGGTGCCGGGCAATTCGCTGATCGAGCAACACGTGATGCTGTTCGAGAACGGCGGCGGCTCGGACCTCAACAACGTGCTCAATGCCGACTATTCCAAGGCGCTGACGCTGTACACCATGACGTCCTCGGTGGCCAGCGACTACCAGGACATGCTGGATCGGCTCGATGCCTGGTTGCTGGTGAACAAACCGGCCAACCTCGAAGTGACGCACGCCGGCACGCCATTGATCTGGACCGGCGTGTTGCAGGAAATCACCCAGGGCCAGGTCCTGAGTTTTTCCCTGGCATTGGTGGTGGTCACGCTGATGATGATGTATTGGCTCAAGTCGGTACGCCTGGGCGTTCTCGGCATGCTGACCCTGTTGACCACCTCGGTGACGGTCTATGGCTGCATGTTCCTGTTCGGCATTGAGCTGAACATCGGCACGACGCTGGTGACGTTCCTGGTAGTCGGTGTGGTCGATTACGCGGTGCACCTGCTGTCACGAATCAAACTGCTGGTGCAGCAAGGAATTCATGTCGATGCGGCCATTTTGCAGGCGATGCACAGCGTCGGCCGTTCGACCGTGGTCAACGTGGTGATTTTCTCCGTGGGCTTCATGGCGCTGCTGTTTTCCGACTTCAAGCCGATTGTCGATCTGGGCGCACTGGTGGCGATGGCGCTGTTTTCCAGCGGTGTCATGACCATTCTGCTGGTAACGCTGGTGTCGCCGTGGTTCTTTGCGACGATTGTTCCGGTCGCGCCGGTGCCTGGACAAGATCGAGCAGTGCGGGAGCCAGCGTTGAGCTGACCTGATAACCGGTAACGCAGGCGCGCAAGTGACCTGCGAGCCGGGTCATCCGGCGCAGCAGGGTCTTCAGTTCAGCGTATTGCTCGGGTTTTTTTCGCCATAGCGGGCGATACGCTCGAACTGACATTCCTCTCGGGCATCGTTGAGGTTGTTTTCGAATTCTTCGAGGCCGTTGTGCAGTTGCTGTAGAGCGCCGATCTGGGAGACCAGCTCGGCCTTTTTTTCGGCGATCGCTTTTTGCGCCATGTCCCACGGGAATTCTTCACCGTGGTAGTTGTTCAACATCACCTGCAGCTCTTTGAGCTTGAAACCCAGTTGCTGGGCGCACTTGATGAACGTTAATACTTCGACACTCTGCTGGCTGTAGATGCGGTATTTGCCTTCACGCTTGGGCTCGGGCAACAGGCCGATTTCTTCGTAATGGCGAATGCTTTTAACTGTGGTGCCCGACAGCTGGGCGGCTTTGCCGATATACATAAAGATCCGTCTCGATGATCAAACAGGGTGTAGCGCGACCAGACTTCATGACTGATCGGAGCGAATAATATAGTGAATAGCGTTCAAAGATTGCAGCAGCATGTAAATGACGCGCACAACCGACGAACGACCGCTTGAAGGGGACGTGGGGAGGGGCTGACGGCGAGGACGCGTCGTCAGCAAACAGCGAGGGGGTGTCAGCTGCCGGCGGTGACCCGGGCCTGTTCCAGCCAGGCGTCGCGCTGGGTCGACTTGGAACCCAGGATCGGCCCGAACGTCAGTGTCTTCAACGGCTTGATGCCGCAGAACTCCAGGGTTGTCTTGCGCATCTGGTGCAGGCCGGGCATGCGATAGACCCATTTGTAATACCAGGGCGGCGTGTCCATGGTCACCAGCAGGTGTGCGGTCCGTCCCTTGAGCAATTTGTCGGGGAAGGCCTTGCCCTCACGGTATTTGAAGGCAAAGCCGGGCAGGAAAATACGGTCGAGAAAGCCCTTCATCAGGGCCGGTATCCCGCCCCACCAGATTGGATAAACGAACGTCAGGTGTTCGGCCCAGGTGATATCGGCCTGGGCTTGCAACAGGTCCGGCTCCAGCGGCTGGATCGTGTGATAGCCGTCGTGCAAGACCGGATCGAAGTCCAGCGCATCCAGACGCAGCAGGCGCACGTCATGACCGGCATCCTTGGCGGCCTGGACGTAAGTTTCGCTCAGTGCCCCGCAGAAACTGTCGGTGGAGGGGTGCCCCAGAATCACGAGCATTCGTTTGCTCATCGCGTGTACTCCTGAAATGAAGCTCGCAGCATAGAGTCTGCCCCTAACGGTAGAGTCAAGGCGTTCTCGGGGTCAGTGCCTCCAGCAAGGCCCGGGCGTAACTGGGCAGGCTGTCGAAGTCGCGGGCACAGATTTTCAGGGTGCGGTTGGCCCAGTCTTCGGGAAGAGACCGGATCGTGACCGTTCGCACCTGCGGCCAGCGCTCGATGGCCATCCGCGGCACAATGGCCAGCCCTGCGCCGCGAGCGACCATGCGAATGACCCCGTCGAAGCCGTCGGCGCGAATGCGGATCGGCATGCGCTGGCCAATGTGCAGGGCCTGTTCTTCCAGGTGGATCGCGAATGCACTGCTGGCGCCTAGCGTCACATAGTCATGGCTCAAGGTGTCGGCGAAGGTCAGTGACGGCGTTTCGGCCAGGGGATGGTCAGAAGGCAAGATCAGCACCAGCGGGTCATCGCGAAACGGCCGGGTTTTCAGGTCATCGGTGTCCACGGCGTCGGACACGATCCCGAGGTCCGCAGCCCCCTGACGCAACGCATGGGTGATGCGGGCGCTGGGCAGTTCCTGTAGATCGATGTCGAGGTTGGGGTGGCCGTGAAGAAAGTCCGCGAGCAACTCCGGCAGGTACTCGGTGATCGCCGTGGTATTGCACAACAGTCGCACCTGACCTTTGACGCCCTTGGCGTATTCGGCCAGGTCCTGTTGCATGCGTTCGGCTTGTTGCAGCAGGACGCGGGCGTGTTGTGCCAAGGCTTTGCCGGCCGGCGTCGGGCTGACACCGCGGCGACCTCGCTGCAGAAACTCGATCCCCAACGAAGCCTCCATGGCGCGGATGCGTGCACTCGCCGCCGCCAGGGACAGATGACTGCGAGCGGCGCCGGCGGTGATGTTGCCGCTGTCGAGGATGTTCAGGTAGAGGCGCAGGTCGGTCAGGTCGAAGTGCATAGTGTGTTCCGAAGGTCAAGCCTCTACCAAAACAAGAGGCTGTCTCAGTATATGGCAGATTTTCAAGCAGCCAATCCGGGCTCACGATAGCGCCATGAATACACTCGCCGCGTTCTATCAAAACCTCGGTCTGGCCCTTTCCTTGATGGTCATCGCGACCTTTCTGCTGGCCGGCATGATCAAGGGTGTAATCGGTCTGGGTCTGCCGACCATCGCAATGGGCTTGCTCGGTCTGGCTATGGCTCCGTCGCAGGCTGCCGCGCTGCTGATCATCCCCGCGACGCTTACCAATGTCTGGCAACTGACATTCGGAGGGCATCTGCGAGGGTTGATCAAACGCCTGTGGCCGATGCTGTTGGCGATCTTCATCGGCACCGGGGCGGGCACGTTGTGGATCGGCATGGCCGGTGGTCATTGGGTCGTGCGGGGATTGGGCGCGGCGCTGTTGCTCTATGCGTTGAGCGGATTGTTTCTGCCGACCTTGCGCGTCGGCCGTCACACCGAGCGTTGGCTCGGTCCGCTTTGCGGTGTGTTGACGGGCGTCATCACTTCGGCCACCGGCGTCTTCGTGATTCCGGCCGTGCCTTATCTGCAAGCCTTGGGCTTGAGCAAGGATGAACTGGTGCAGGCGCTGGGTCTGTCGTTCACCGTCTCGACCCTGGCCTTGGCCGCCGGCCTGTTATGGCGCGGCGCACTAGGCGGCGGCGAGCTGAGTGCGTCGTTGCTGGCGCTGATCCCGGCGGTGCTCGGCATGTTGCTGGGGCAATGGCTGCGCCAGCGGATTAGCGCCGTGTTGTTCAAGCGCGTGTTCTTCATCGGCCTCGGCGTGCTCGGCGGCCACTTGCTGATCAGCGGGTAGCGGACGACGGGCTGAGCATGCCGATGGCGCGGATATCGAAATCCCGTTCCAGGTACTCATCGCGCTGCTCGAGGAACTGCTTCATGTGCGGCAGGTTCGAGTGCACATCGAGGTGGGCCTGGGACTGCCAAATCTCGAAGAAGATAAACAGCGTCGGGTCCTGTTTATCGCGCAGCATGTGGTATTCGATGCAACCGGGCTCGGCGCGGCTTGCTTCCACATAGCCGCTGAAAAACGCTTCAAAGGCGTCAGATTTTTCCGGGCGGGTCTTGGCGTGCAGGATGAAGCCTTGCATTTCACTCATCAAAAATCTCCTCAAGTTCAGAATCGGCGCAAGTCTATGGCAACAATCACCTGTCGATTCGTGCGTATTGGTCAAATGAATTTTGTGAATTCAGCGCTTATTCCGCGCGAGGCAGATCGCTACTCTGCCGCCATCGAATTCCAACCTTCCGAGACTTCCCATGAAAAAAGTCCTGTTGCTCAATGGCGGCAAAAAATTTGCCCACTCCGATGGCCGCTACAACACCACCCTGCATGAAGCCGCGCTGAGCGTGCTGGATCGCGGCGGTGTCGACGTGAAAGCCACCTTCATCGACGAGGGTTACGACGTCGCCGAAGAAGTCGCCAAATTCCTCTGGGCCGACGTGATCATTTATCAGATGCCCGGCTGGTGGATGGGTGCACCCTGGACCGTCAAGAAGTACATCGACGAAGTGTTCACCGAAGGCCATGGCAGCCTTTACGCCAGCGACGGCCGCACCCGTTCCGACGCGTCGCAAAAGTACGGCAGCGGTGGCCTGTTGCAGGGCAAGCAATACATGTTGTCCCTGACCTGGAACGCGCCGCAGCAAGCCTTCGACGACCCGACCGACTTCTTCGAAGCCAAGGGTGTGGACGCGGTGTACTTCCCGTTCCACAAGGCCAACGAGTTCCTCGGCATGACCGGTTTGCCGACGTTCCTGGCCGTCGATGTGATGAAGCGCCCGAATGTCGAAGCCGATGTCGCGCGCTATGAGCAGCATTTGACCGAGGTGTTCGGCCTGCCGGCGTAAGGTTCCTTTTGCCCCGCATCCAGCTACTATCAAGCCAGTTTTGAATGAGGGGCATCCGTGAAAGCCAGATCCGATGAGTTGCAGATTTTCGTCTGCGTGATTGAATGCGGGTCGATTTCCGCTGCGGCCGAACAGGTCGGGCAAACGCCTTCGGCGGTCAGCCGTACGCTGTCGCGGCTGGAGGCGAAACTCGATACCACGCTGATCAACCGCACCACGCGGCGCATGGACCTGACCGAAGAGGGCAAGTACTTCTTCGAGCACGCCAAGCTGATTCTCGATCAGATGGACGAGCTCGAAGAACGCCTGACCTCACGTCAGCAAACCCCGTCCGGGCGTCTGCGGATCAACGCCGCATCGCCCTTTATGCTGCACGCCATCGTGCCGTACATCGACGAATTCCGCCGGCTCTATCCGGACATCCAGCTGGAGCTCAACAGCAACGATTTGATCATCGATTTGCTCGAGCAAAGCACCGACATCGCCATCCGTATCGGCACGCTCGCCGACTCGACTTTGCACGCTCGATCGCTGGGTTGCAGCCCGCTGCACATCGTCGCCAGCCCGGCGTATCTTGAAAAGCATGGCGTACCGGCTGAAGTGGCGAATTTGTCCGGGCACACGCTGCTGGGTTTTACCAACAACGAAGGTCTCAACCAATGGCCGCTGCGTTACGTTCACGGTGATCGCTGGCCGATTCAGGCGTCGATCAGCGCCTCCAGCGGCGAGACGATCAGGCACCTGGTGCTGGAAGGTCAGGGCATTGCCTGCCTGTCGCACTTCATGACGATTGATGACATTCGCGCCGGTCGTTTGCAGGTGCTGCTGGCGGATTTCAACAGCGGGTATCGCCAGCCGATCAATGCGGTGTACTACCGCAACTCGCAACTAGCCCTACGGATTCAGTGCTTCCTGGACTTCATCCAGGGCAAATTGGCGGCTTACGCGAACGCGGATTTCAAGGGCTGATTCGTGACCCCTGCGCAAGAGTGAATTGGGCAACGCTGTCTGTTTCCGCAGGCATCGGTCCTCGATACTGGCTGCATCACTTATTAACGCAGGGAGTTTCTCCATGAACGTATTCATTACCGGCGCCGCGGGTTTCATCGGCGGCTCCATCGCCACCGGTCTGGTCCGCGCCGGTCACAAAGTCACCGGCCTGGTGCGCAGTACCGAACAAGCCAATGAGCTGAGTGCTCTGGGCATCACCCCGGTGCTCGGCACGCTTGACGACAGCGCATTGCTGGCCGACCAGGCCCGCGCTGCCGACGCCGTGATCAACGCCGCCAGCAGCGACCATCGCGGCGCGGTAGAAGCGTTGCTCGATGCACTTCGCGGTACCAACAAAGTGTTCCTGCACACCAGCGGCTCAAGCATCGTCGGCGATGCGTCGGGCGGTAAATCCAGTGACGTTATCTATTACGAAGACAACCTGCCGGCCCCTACCGTCGACAAGGCTGCTCGCGTGGCCATCGACAACCTGATCCTCGCCGCAGCCAAGGACGGGGTGAACTCGGCAGTGATCTGCAACACCCTGATCTACGGCCATAGCCTGGGCGTCAATCGTGACAGCGTGCAACTACCGCGTTTGCTGAAACAGGCGCGTAAAAGTGGTGTGGTCCGGCATGTCGGTAGCGGCCAGAACATCTGGTCCAACGTGCACATTCAAGATGTGGTTTCCCTGTACCTGCTGGCGCTGACCAACAACGTACCGGGCACCTTCTACTTCGTCGAAAGCGGTGAAGCGTCGTTCATCGACATGACCACTGCGATTGCCCAAGCGCTGAATCTGGATGAGCCACAAGACTGGCCGCTGAAGGATGCCGAAGCCGAGTGGGGTTATGAAATGGCCAACTATGGCCTGGGCTCCAACAGTCGGGTTCGCGGTAAAAAGGCGCGCGAATTGCTGGGCTGGGCGCCGAAGCGTACATCGGTGATTGAATGGATTCGGGACGAGATGGTTTGAGTTCGCTTTAGACCGCGTCATCGTTCTTCGCGGGCAAGCCACGCTCCCACAGGTATTGTGTCGTTCATCAGTTTCGCGAACGATGCAAAACCTGTGGGAGCGTGGCTTGCCCGCGATTGCGTTTCTGGCGGCCCAATAACTGGCCGGGCCGCCCTCAATTCCGTAACATCCGCCCCCTCTTTCCCCGCCTGTATTTTAGGTCAGCCATGAAACCCAAACGTCTGCGCGCCGATGTCCTGGCCGGACTCACCACGTCTTTCGCCCTGCTACCCGAATGCATCGCCTTCGCGCTGGTGGCTCACCTCAATCCGTTGATGGGGCTTTACGGCGCTTTCATTATTTGCACCCTGACCGCACTTTTCGGTGGGCGGCCGGGCATGGTGTCCGGCGCCGCCGGATCGATGGCCGTGGTGATCGTCGCGCTGGTGGTGCAGCACGGCGTGCAGTACTTGCTGGCCACCGTGCTGCTGGGTGGGTTGATCATGCTCGCGTTCGGGTTGCTGAAACTGGGCAAGCTGGTGCGCATGGTGCCGCACCCGGTGATGCTCGGCTTCGTCAACGGCCTGGCGATCATCATTGCCCTGGCGCAGCTGGAACACTTCAAGAACGGTGACGTCTGGCTCAGCGGCACGCCGCTGTACCTGATGGCGGGGCTGGTTGCCGTGACGATGGCCATCGTTTACGTGATGCCGCGTCTTACGCGCGCCGTGCCGCCAGCGCTGGTGGCGATTCTGGGCGTGGGTCTGGCGGTTTATCTGCTCGGCCTGCCGACCCGCACCTTGGGCGACATGGCGCACATCGCCGGCGGCTTGCCGACCTTTGCGCTGCCAGACATCCCCTGGAACCTGGAAACCCTGCGCATCATTGCCCCTTACGCGATATTGATGGCGTTGGTCGGTCTGCTGGAAACCCTGCTGACCCTGAACCTGACCGACGAGATCACCGAGAGCCGTGGCTATCCGGATCGCGAATGCGTGGCGCTGGGCGCGGCCAACATGGTCTCTGGTGTATTCGGCGGTATGGGCGGCTGCGCCATGATCGGGCAGACGGTGATCAACCTCAGCTCCGGCGGGCGCGGTCGGCTGTCCGGTGTGGTGGCCGGGGTGATGATTTTGCTGTTCATCCTCTTCCTTTCGCCGCTGATCGAGCGCATCCCGCTGGCCGCATTGGTCGGGGTGATGTTCGTGGTGTCGCAGCAGACGTTTGCCTGGGCGTCGTTGCGGGTGGTGAACAAAGTGCCGCTGAACGACGTGTTGGTGATCATCGCGGTAACGGTCATAACGGTGTTCACCGATCTGGCCACCGCCGTGCTCTGCGGGATCATCATTGCGGCGCTCAACTTCGCCTGGCAGCAGGCCCGTGAGCTTTATGCCGACAGTCACCTCGAAGCCGATGGCAGTAAGCTTTACCTTCTGCATGGCACGCTGTTCTTCGCCTCGACGGCGCCTTTTCTCAATCAGTTCGATCCCGCCAACGATCCGCCCGTCGTGACGATCGATTGTCGCCACCTGAGCTTCGTCGACTACTCGGCCATCGCCGCGCTGAATGCGCTGCGAGAGCGCTACAGCAAGGCTGGCAAGCACCTGCGCGTGCTGCACTTGTCCGAACGCTGCAAGAAACTGCTCAAGCGCGCCCGCGTGAATCACGACTGACGCCTGACTCCACCGCAGGCGTGATGAAAATCCGCCTGCCCGATTTTCATAACACACGACCCCGCATACCTCTGCGCGACAACCCTTATCCCTGCACGAAAATTACTTTCACCTCGTTTGAAAATCACACCTCGAAATGTTTTATGAGTTTCACAACCCATTCGACGTGACCCTTTCGAGGAGTACCGCATGACACCGTCCTTCGGCTATTGGCTGCTGGTTTACGCCGCCATCGCCATCATCGCGCTGATCGTTCTGATCGCCCGTTACCGGCTCAATCCGTTCATTGTTATCACCTTGGTGTCCATCGGCCTGGCGCTGTTGGCGGGGATGCCGCCGTCGGGCGTGGTGGGGGCGTACGAGGCGGGCGTCGGCAAGACGCTGGGCCATATCGCGCTGGTGGTCGCACTGGGCACGATGCTCGGCAAAATGATGGCTGAGTCCGGCGGCGCCGAGCAGATGGCGCGAACGTTGATCGACCGCTTCGGTGAGAAAAATGCGCACTGGGCGATGGTCTGCATCGCTTTCCTTGTAGGACTGCCGCTGTTCTTCGAAGTCGGTTTTGTACTGCTGGTGCCGATCGCTTTCACGGTAGCGCGGCGCGTGGGCGTGTCGATTCTGATGGTCGGTTTGCCGATGGTCGCCGGGCTCTCGGTGGTCCACGCCCTAGTGCCGCCACACCCGGCGGCGATGCTGGCGGTGCAGGCGTATCAGGCTTCGGTGGGGCAGACCTTGCTCTATGCGATTTTGATCGGAATACCGACTGCGATCATCGCCGGCCCCTTGTATGCCAAGTTCATCGTGCCGCGCATTCAACTGCCGGAAGATAACCCGCTGGAGCGTCAGTTCCTCGAGCGCGAACCGCGCGACAGCCTGCCGGGTTTCGGCATCACCATGGCGACCATTCTGTTGCCGGTGGTGCTGATGCTAGTCGGTGGTTGGGCCAATCTGATCTCCACGCCGGGCAGCGGTTTCAATCAGTTTCTGTTGTTTATCGGCAATTCGGTAATTGCCTTGCTGCTGGCGACTTTGCTGAGTTTCTGGACCCTCGGTCTGGCTCAGGGTTTCAACCGCGAATCGATCCTCAAATTCACCAACGAATGCCTGGCACCGACCGCCAGCATCACCTTGCTGGTGGGTGCGGGCGGTGGCTTGAACCGGATTCTGGTGGACGCTGGCGTCACCGACCAAATCGTCAGCCTGGCCCAGGTATTCCACCTGTCGCCGCTGTTGATGGGCTGGCTGTTTGCCGCGTTGATGCGCGTCGCCACCGGTTCTGCCACGGTGGCCATGACCACCGCGTCGGGCATCGTCGCGCCGGTGGCCATTGGTCTGGGTTATCCCCATCCAGAGCTGTTGGTGCTGGCGACGGGCGCGGGGTCGGTTATCTTTTCCCACGTCAATGACGGCGGCTTCTGGTTGATCAAGGAATACTTCAACATGACCGTCGCCCAGACCTTCAAGACCTGGACAGTGCTCGAGACCATTATCTCGGTGGTCGCCTTCGGCCTGACCGTGGGTCTTTCTTATCTGCTTTAGCCGGAGCCGCCTGCCATGGACATCCTCTACCAGATCCGCGCCCGTCAGGATTCCTTCAGTGCGGGCGAAGGACGCATCGCTCGGCTGATGCTCGACGACGTAGGATTTGCCTCCGCCGCCAGCCTCGATGAACTGGCGCAGAGAGCGGAAGTCAGCACCGCCACGCTCTCGCGTTTTGCTCGCACCGTCGGCTGCCGCGACTTGCGCGATCTGCGGCTGCAACTGGCCCAGGCCAGCGGCGTCGGCAGCCGTTTTTTGGACCCGGCGGGCACGCCCGAGCAGTCGGCGTTTTACGGGCAGATCGTTGGCGATATCGAGTCGACCTTGCGCCAGCACCTGTCGGCGTTCGACGAGTCGCGTTTCGCCGACGCGGTGAAATTGCTGGCCAAGGCGCGGATGATTCATGCGTTCGGCATGGGTGGTTGCTCGACCTTGTGCAGTGATGAATTGCAAGTGCGGCTGGTGCGATTTGGCTACCCGATTGCGGTGTGCCACGACCCGGTGATGATGCGCGTCACCGCCGCCAGCCTCGATGCCGAACGCGCAGTCATTGCCTGCTCGCTGACCGGCATCACGCCCGAACTGCTCGAGGCCGTCGAGCTGGCCCGCAACTACGGCGCACGGATTATCGCCATCACCCGGGCCGACTCGCCGCTGGCGCAATTGGCGGATGTGCTGCTGCCGCTGCAAGGCGTCGAAACCTCCTTCATCTACAAACCCACGGCGGCACGCTACGGCATGTTGCTGGCCATCGACGTGCTTGCCACCGAGCTGGCGCTGGCCAATCCCGAACACAATCAAGAGCGTCTGCGGCGGATCAAACTCGCCCTCGACGATTACCGCGGCGGCGACGATCACTTGCCGCTGGGAGACTGACATGAAGTACGACACGCTGATTCGCAACGCCCTGATCATCGATGGCAGCAACGCCCCCGGTTATCCCGCCGACGTGGCGATTCTGAACGGCCGCATCGAGCGCATCGGCGACTTGCACGATGCCAGCGCCAGCGAAGAAATCGACGCCGCCGGCCGCGTGTTGGCGCCAGGTTTCATCGACGTGCACACCCATGACGACACCGTGGTGATCCGCCAGCCGCAGATGCTGCCCAAGCTCAGCCAGGGCGTGACCACAGTGATTGTCGGCAACTGCGGGATCAGCGCTTCGCCGGTGAGTTTGCGCGGCGATCCTCCCGACCCGATGAACTTGCTCGGCACCGCAGCAGCGTTCGTTTATCCGAGGTTCAGCGACTACCGTGCCGCCGTCGAAGCGGCGAATACCACGCTGAACGTGGCTGCACTAGTCGGCCATACGGCGCTGCGCAGCAACCACCTCGACGACCTGTTTCGCACTGCCACGCAGGGCGAAATCAGCGCGATGCGCGAGCAACTGCGTGAAAGTCTTGAGGCCGGTGCGTTGGGCCTGTCCACGGGGCTTGCCTATGCCAACGCCTTCTCGGCTTCCACCGATGAAGTGATGCAGCTGACTGAAGAGCTGACCGCCTTCGGCGCGGTCTACACCACCCATTTGCGCAGCGAATTCGAGCCGGTGCTGGAGGCCATGGACGAGGCATTCCAGATTGGCCGCCACGCGAAATCCCCGGTGATCATTTCCCACCTCAAATGTGCCGGCGCCGGTAACTGGGGGCGTAGTCCACAACTGCTGGCGTCCCTCGAACACGCGGCGAAAACCCATCCGGTAGGCTGCGACTGTTATCCCTACGCGGCGAGTTCATCGACGCTGGACCTCAAGCAAGTCACCGACGCTCATCGCATCACCATCACCTGGTCAACGCCTCACCTTGAAGTGGGTGGCCGTGACCTGATGGACATCGCCGCCGAATGGGGCGTGCCGCTACTTGATGCCGCTCGACGCCTGCAACCGGCCGGCGCGGTCTACTACGGAATGGATGAGGCGGATGTACGAAGAATCCTTGCGCATCCGCTGTCGATGGTGGGCTCTGACGGATTGCCGGAAGACCCGTTTCCGCATCCACGCTTGTGGGGCGCATTCCCACGCGTGCTCGGACATTTCAGTCGCGATGTAGGGCTGTTTCCGCTGCACACCGCCGTGCACAAGATGACCGGGTTGTCGGCGGCGCGATTTGGCTTGAAGGAACGTGGCGACATCCGTGAAGGACATTGGGCGGATCTGGTGTTGTTCAATCCTGTGACCATTCGCGACGTGGCTGATTTCAATGATCCGCAACGGGCGGCGGAAGGTATCGATGGGGTGTGGGTCAACGGTGTCTTGAGTTACAGCGAAGGCCAGGCAAACGGAAGAAGGGAAGGGCGGTTTCTGGCGCGGCAAGGGGACTTGCGTGACGGATTCCAGTAAACATTCCGAGTGCTGCGTCACAGTGATGGCACATTGAGACTAAAGAAAGGCATCGCCAAGCCGAAGCGCTGACATCTCGCCCAGCTACACTCTGGGCCTTATCAGTCTGGGAGCAACTCCATGAGCTTCGGCAAAACCACCCCGATCCTGCGGATTTTCGATGAAATCAAGGCCGTGGAGTTCTACGTCGACTTCCTGGGTTTCAAGATCGACTGGCAGCATCGCTTCGAGCCCAACTTTCCGTTGTACCTGCAAGTCTCTCGTGGTGAGTGCGTGCTGCATCTGTCCGAACACCACGGCGACAGCACACCGGGCTCGGCGTTGCGGATCGAGACTGATGAGTTGGAAGTGTTCCAGCAGCAGTTGCTGGCCAAGGAATATAAGTTTGCGCACCCACAGATCCAGGCCATGCCCTGGGGTAGCCAGGACATGACCATCGCTGATCCGTTTGGGAATCGGTTGGTGTTTACCAGTGCGATCAGTATTTGAGCTAGGACTGTTTTGCGTTAGCGGCTTCTGTGCCAAAGACTGTCAATGCTCAGCACTCCTGATGCTCAGGACATGAGCATTGAACGATTGATAGTCTCTAATACTGCGCCCGGTCGGGATATTGATGCCTTGAGGAATGATGCCGCTGCAATTGTGGCAGGCTGGAAATGCCACGGGGACGTCACCTTTCATTAAGGTGTCCGTGAACAGGTGTAAGTCAGTAAGCAACCTTTCAGCACGGTTTGGATAGAGTGCAACGACCGAGTTCAAGAGCCTGACTTCTGAGTGAGCCCCTGGACCGCCAGCTCTTATCGGAATGATTCCGTCGCTGTGCTCGATATGCGTTGCGATAAGCTCTCGCGTATACGGTTGTAGTTCATTGCTTTGACTGGTCGTCCTGCTCAGGGTTGGATCAGCTATCAGTTCAGCTTCGGTGAAGCTTCTTTTATGTAGCAAGTCGTCGTTCGCTGCGCTGTACCGCGTTGATAAATCCATCATGTACTCGGCAGTATTATTGATTTTGTAACTTCCGAAGTTCAGGTAGAACTCTGTGCTCGTAGCACTGCCCTTATAGCCAGCGTCTACACCGTTATAGTCAGTCGGGCCTTTTTTGGGCGCTGCGATGTTGAAATAGTCCATAAATGTTTGCTCATGCTCTGTGTCTACCGCATAGGAATGAGCAACAAGATGATCCTTCAGCACGCCTTTGGTGAATTTGTAGTCCGGGTTCGTTCCGATGTTCTTCTTGCGGAAACTCTCCCGCTTCGCCGGTGTTGTGCCGGGATACACTTGAGAGGCTGATGACATGATCTGTTGTGATCTGGCCCGGCCCTTAGCCGCAAAGTCAGTGACGATATCGTCTTTTCCCAGGCCCTGGTGATCGATGAATCTCACCGGGTTATTCCCGACCATGCAATACAGATTCAACCCGTCAACCGCACCGGCCGGATCAGGACTGATCCAGCGCTGCAACCATGGCGCGTAATACCGTTGGCCGTAGTAATACAACCCACTGGCATCGCGTTCCTTGCCTGAGTAGCGAATGGTTCTGTACTTCGCTTCCAGTTCTGTACGGGCAGCCCTCCAGGCCGTGCCGCCATAGGGGTAATAACCTTCCTCGCTGATCAGGTTGCCTTCGGCGTCCAGCTCCATTGTATTGGAGCCCAGATGGTCATCGAAGCTGTAATGCAAAGCGTCATTCGTGATAGCCGAGGGAGTTCCCTGGCTCCAATGCAGACAACGCACACTGCAGCGCCCTGCTTGCACAGTGATGACATCGAGTTTCTCCTTAGTGCTTTCACGGATCTCCAGGCCCGGCAAATAGGTGACGTCATTGCAGTGGATGAGCGCGTGTGCCTTTTGGATTTGTCGTTTGCGAACGCGCTGACCGTTGCCGTCGTAGAAGTAGCTTTCCGCATCCGCTGCTTGCTCTGTGCGTTCGACCAGTGTCACGCGTTGTAATTGGTTGCGTGCGTTCCACTCCATAGGTTGCCCGGCTTGCAGCAGTTGTAGATTGCCGTTGGTGTCGAAGCCCTTTGCAAAGTCGGGTGTCGGATCGCCCGTTTTCCATAACAGCCCGCGATTGCTGTCAGGGGCGATGCCCATCTCACGGGTGTAATTATTTCCCTCGCACTGATGTTGCAGCTTGATCAGATTCGCGCGCTCATCATAGGTATAACGCTGAGTGAAGTTGCGTAGCCGGCTCCGGTCACCCGGACTCGGCAACCAATCGGGGAGCGGTGCGTGAATCCGTGCTCCGTGCTCTTCACGACCCGAAGCCTGGGTCAGTTGATAGAGACTGTCGTAGACATAAGTGCTGATCGGCTCTATGCGTTGGTTGGCGTTGTGCTGTTCGGGTTTGGTGTGATCCTCGACGTTCAACACATTGCCGACAGCGTCATAGGCGTAGTGCAGCTCTTGGAGAGCCTTTCCTGCTCGCGACGTTTTCAGTTGGTTCATGCGGCCATTTTCAGGCGTGTAAACCGCTGCACTGGTGATCTTTCCTCCCAGGGTCTGCGATTCGATCTGACCCTGGGCGTTGTACCTGACCTGATCGAGAATCAGCGTGTGTTTGATGACACCATCGAGTTGCAGGGTGACTTTTTTGAGCTGTCCGGCGACATCGAACCAGAAGTATTGTGTATGCCTTTTGGCATCTTTTTGTTTGAGGATCTCGCCAGTGGGGGCGTACTGCCAGTGGGTGGTGTGCGCGGTATCGTTTTCTAGCAGCTCATCACGTTTGTCGAGTTCTTCCGGCCAGTCCGGTGCTTGTAGATCTTTCAGAAAGTGTCGCGTTTCGCTGAGCAACTTTCCCGTCAGGTCATACTCGGATAAAAGCAGTTTGCCTGCCGGATCATCATGGCGAATCAACCGACCGCACTGATTCGTTTTCGCATGGTCGGTTGAGTTATCTGCATAAGTAAAACGCTCGATGGCCTGGCGGTTTTTTCCGTCGGGCTTTTCGTAAGTCACCGTCGGGCGCAACTGATTGTCATGGTGCGTTTGCCAATGGTTACCGCGAGAGTCCCATTTTTCCGCCACCTGACCGGCTTCGCCGAAGAAGGTCAGGCGCCAGCCTGCATCGATGCTTTGGGTCAGTAACAAAGCCCCCGACAGACTGCGGAGCTGCTTTGAATCAGCGGTTATTACGCTGGCGCTGCTGCGTTGCTCAACGACCTGACCATTGATTTCATTTACGTAACGAGCAATACGGGCCTGAGGTTGTGCGATGGATTCATTGCACAGGTAGGTGACTTCGCGAACCTGAAAGCCACGACCGTCGACGACGTTGAGTGTCGGGGTGTGATGATGAATGGTGGTACTCATACTTCGCCTCCATGCGTAGTTGAATCATCGGACGGCGTGTCGGGCCGGGTGTCGTTCTCGTCCTCGGTGATGGAATACCAGGGGTGGTAGGTGTACCGACGCTCGTCGCCGTTGGCATTGATGACGCGAATGAGTCGGCCCAGTGGGTCATGGAAATGCTGATCGCAAAGTCCTGACTGACGTAGCGACTCATCGTTGATGTACCGATGCCGGTCACTGAAGTAGGGCCGATAGGTACGAATTACCAGGCCTTTATTGTCGTATTCGATACGCTCGCTGACACGCCAGCGAAGATTGACTTCGCGCTCTTGCGGTTTGTCATTCAACCGCGTCAGTGTGCCGCCTTCATTAACGATCCAGGCCATTCCTGGCTCGACTTTTTGTTTGCTTTGTAACTGCCGGCCAAAACCATCCCAGCAAACGACGGCGATGCGGGTTTGTCGTTCAGAGTCGCTGTGGAATCGGTCTGCCTGCATCGTGGCGCAGTGCACCGGTTCGCGTGCCACGCTTTCTATCAGCGTCTGGAGTTTTTGCTCGTAAGGTGTTTTGGTACTGAGGTCGGCCAGACGAGTACGAGCGCTGGCGCGGACATGCCCGCTGGGCAACAGATCGCCTTGCGCAACGGCTTGTTTGCGCCAGTCCTGCTCTTGCGTTGTGGTGGCCGCAATATGTCCCATCCAACTGAGCGGAGAGTAAAAGTAGGCGCTGGCGACATCCTGGAGTGCCCTGCCGGGATTTTCGATGGCGATGTCGGGCCGCTCATCGTAATGGCGGGTATAGGTGGCAATGGGTTTGAAGCCGATATCCTCACCCGAGTTGCTTTTGTGGTAACTGATGGCTTGAACTTGTCCGGCTACATCGTACAACGCTTCCTGGACATTACCGTTGGGGTCGGTGATCTGTTTTGGCTGGAGTATTCGGTAGTCAATATTTGACGCTGTGGTGGTGCAGTTGTCCGGTAGTTTGACAGTGGTGGTCAGGCAGTAATAAGCGTCGTAGGTGATAGCCGTTGAGCCATGCTGTTGGCTTTCCTTGAATGTCAGCGCCCTGAAAAAACCGTCCAGTTTTGCGTAAGTGGTGAAACCGCGTCGTACAGACCAGAGGTTGCCCTGTTTATCCCACTCCTTGTCGGCCGCTAAAGCGATGGACATTTTTTTGTAGCCACTGCCCTGGAGTTTCTTCGTCATATCAAAAGACGCGTTGCTCGGTATAAGTTTGAGCACGTCGTAGGCCTTCAACGCCAGCTCATTGAGTTCGGCTGTTTCAAGGTGATCAAACAAGGCTTCGACGCTGGCCTGGCCATCAGCGAAGGTGTCGCTTGTGTCTGGTTTTCTGTAACGCTGTAAAGACAGGTCGGTCATGACCCGCCTGGTTTCCCAGGTCGCTGAATTGCTCAGTTCCAATATGTTTTCATAGTTGATGGTGTTGGGGGT
The DNA here is from genome assembly GCF_050435365.1 of Pseudomonas sp. BT76 TE3572. NCBI lineage: Bacteria > Pseudomonadati > Pseudomonadota > Gammaproteobacteria > Pseudomonadales > Pseudomonadaceae > Pseudomonas > Pseudomonas sp. BT76 TE3572. Next base: position 3,648,811 of record NZ_JBNDKE010000001.1, on the reverse strand, counting down.
CAGGCCTCCGGCCGAGGGTGTCTTGGGCAACCTCAGCGCGTTGGTGCGTTGCAGGTAACGCAGGCCCAGGCGCCTGCCCTGGGTGTTAACGTTGATAAATTGAGCTTTTGTTTCGTTCAGGTAGTAATACTGCTGGTCCTCGTCATGGGCATCGCCCCACCATTTGTTTTGCCAGGTATCCGTGAAAGGGGGGGAATCGGTAGCCGTTTTACGCCGTGCGTAACTGATCTCCAGGCTGTGAGTGAGGTGACCATATGAGTCCCATTCCAGATTGATCGTGTGGGTGCAGCGAGGATCATCAGGAATGCGCTCGTACTGATAGTTAATGGATTCCACGACCGCGGGATGCACGATTGAATAGGGGCTGTGTTTCCCCAGGCCTCTGAGCTCACGTATCAGGTACCGATGTTGTTGCACCGAATAAGGGTGCTTTGCTTTCGGGGACTGGTCCTGACCGTACGTTTCTACCCGCAAAGTGTGGCCGCTCAACGCTCGAGCGAACTCGCGCCTTCGGGCCAGCATGTGACTGATGGCGTCAACGGCCGGCGTGTGTTCAGCTGGCCCCCAGCTTTCTCCCATCTCGAGAACTGTTGCCTTCAGGGCTGCGGCTGTCGCATCGCTACGGTTGTAACCAAGGTTGGACGGGTCTACCTCTTCACCGGTGTGGAACCAGGTCTTGGTCAGTGTCGCTGAGGTGTGAGGACTGTTCTCTGTGCTGCCACGGCTGGTTGGGCTATCGGTTTGCTGGAGCAGGCCGAAACCCCGGAACTCTCGTTCGGTGCTGTCGTAGAAGCCACGTCGATATTTGAACCGCTGGGTCAGCCGATTGCCGGTGATTTCGTCGTACTGAGTCTGTTGCTTGACCAGGAACAGAGGAAATGGCAAACGTGAAATCGCTGGTTTGTTGTTCTTGAGTAACTGCTTTTTTTCGTCCAGCCACTCTTGTGCAGAACTGCGATAGCTGACGCTGCCACTAGCGCCCATGTTGTTGTTGGTCGACTTGAGCAAGTAGGGTTTGGTGTCAATGAAGTCATAGCGCCAATGCCGGCTTTCCTCTCCAGGTACGCTGAAAACCAGACTGGAGCAGCCAACCCCCTGCAGGTCTGCGGCGCTGACCTTGCAAAGTCGGTCATGGCGCAGGCCTTCGGGCCAGGGTAAGTCGACCGCAGGCCCCAGTGTGTTACCGCCGTGGTTCATGAAAATGCGCGCGCAATCAGGTTGCAGATAAACAAGGTCAGCGGCCCCCGAGCCGTCCAGGTCGGCCAGCAGGACGCGGGATGCATCGAATTGCTCGTATGAGAAATCCAGGGTGGCGATCACCCGCCCCTTCCCGAAGCGTCCTTGGCCCAGGTTGGGCCAGCATTTCACTTCGTTGTGACGAATACGGATCAAGTGCTGTTGGCCGCTGCCCAGAAGATCGCTGAAGGCCACCAGTTCACAGGATGAGTTGCCGGGCTGCGGCAGATCATCTTCATCGGTGTGGCGTGACACCTCGGTTGCGGGGGCGAAGCCGATTTTGTTCTGGTTGGCGTACAGGCGAACACTGCGCGGTCCGATCATGATCAGATCGCTGCGCCCGGTCCCCATCAGACTGGCCAATTGTCCTTGAGGATGGAAAAACTCGGTCGGAACAGCGGTGAATGAGGTGAAATTCGACCAATCTCCATCCGGGCTCAGCGTGAAGAAACCGCTGAACTCGGGGTGTGCCATGATCCAGTCCGGACGGCCGTCACCGCTGAGGTCACCGAGAAATTGTCGAGGAGACTTTCGGCTGTCGGCCAGCGGGATTCGTGGCAGCTCGCGCCATGGTGCGTACATGACGTGATCTTCTGCGTTGTCGTCCCGCAAAGGCTGGCTGTAGCGCCAGCTTTTGTCTGTTCGATGAAGAATGCCCGGCAGTCCTTCTCCCAGCAGATCGACGAACTGAAACTGCTCCTGGTGATTGAGCCTGGCCAGCGCCTCGAAGGGTTTGAAGTGGCGAGACTCAGGCTTGAGCGTGAAACCGGTGTAGGTGAACTCAAGTGGAGGTTGATATTCATTGGTATTGTCGCCAAAGGCTTGGTTCAACGCTGCGCTCAGGCAGTTATAGGATAGAGCGCCAGTTTGGTACTGGAGCAGGAGGCGGTGCACCAGTATTGGTTCGCGGCCCATCGATGTTTCATCCGGGAAGTAATGAAACATCAGAACCTGTTGGCACAAGCGTTGAGTGCCCAATTCAAAACCGTAGGCGAACTCCGAGAACGGATCACTGCGTACAGAGCACGGCAGCGTCCCTTCGTAACCAGGCGTGTCTTCCAGGCTAACGCTGCGTTCGCCATAGTCGAAACACAGCTCGAAATGCCATTTCTTATCGTTGAGGCCATCGACCTTGCACAGGTACAACTGTGAGTCACCGTGGAAATTGCCATAGCGCACGCGACTCAGGTAGCGCTGGGCGCGGTAATCGGCGGAGCCCTGAGTCGCGACCTCATCAGCGGTGTACTCATAAAGAATATGCTCGCCATGAGCATTCATGCTCTCTTCGAGCAACCACTCGCCTACCCGCACTGATGCGTCGGGATCTGCGCGATGTGCCGACGATGTTTTTCCGTACAGGTGTTGGCTGCCATCGGCGCTGTGTATCAGCCAGAAGCCCGGTTTGTTCGTGGCGCTGGACCAATGCTCGATCAAGTCGAAGGCGGCTTCGATCCGAGGTCGATAACGCACGACAGCATGTTGCACCAGCTGTTTGCCGTCGCTGCACATTTTGTGGCTGGATTTGATTGCGCCTGTTGTTCTGTCCCGTTCAGGCATCCAGACCTCACCACCGGGGCCGACGAACAAATCATCGTGGGTGTAGGCCGGAACGCCCAGACGGGTGTGTCGTGTAACGGTAGGCAGGGACAATTTCCAGCCGAGGCCGAAAATACCGTTGCCTTGAGCACTGCTGTAGCTCAGGGCCAGGGCTGGGACATATCCGCGACCCGGTGAAACAGGCAGGGGGATCTCACAGGACGCCGCACCGCTGGACCCTATCGGGCCTAAGCCATTACCAATGCTTTGAATCGCCCCGCCGCCCTTGGGCAGAGCCGGAAGATCGACAGGTATGGAGGTTTGTTCGCTCATCGGGCACCCCCATCAGCCTTGGCGGTGTACTGCACCTGCACGATGATATCGGTGAGCGATTCGAGCATGGCTTTCTGAACGGCGTGATTAGGGAACGACAGCTTCCATTTTGAAATTGCGCCGGTGTACTCGAAGGGCAGATAGCGTTCGTCCTGAAAGTTCAACGTGAACAGACCGTTGTCGTCGATACCGGTCGAAAGGGCTATTTGCTGACTGGCTCGCCGGCTACTCATTTTGCTGCCGTTGGGCATGACAACATCGCTGCTGGTCTGGGTCAGGATAGCGCGGATATCCTCATAAGGGCCCAGGATCGCCGGCAGGGAGATGCTGATGCTCTTGATCCGGCGCAGGCAGTGCCCTGGGTAGTCATTGTCAAACAGGGGCTGGGTCAGTTCGAATTCACATGAGCCATTATTTACAAGACCTGATTTGAGGCCTGTGACCGCAGGTTTCACACCCTGCGCAGGCGTATCGTTCCAGGGCTTATTAATGGATTCAGGGGTCTTGTCCTTGTCTTTGAGCAGGCGTAACGACACGGTCTTGCGAATTTCCAGCTCGCGCTCATGACCCAAAAGGTAGGCGCTCTTCATCTTCAGCAAGCCCAGTTTCATCGACTCCCCAGGGCCGAGTCCGCGGTAGGTACTGTTCCAGCCCTGGGGTTGGAAGAACGGCTGTGTGGAATACTCGGCCATCTCGTAGCGCCAACATGACTCGGTGAGTTGGCACAGCGACAAGGCTTCGTCATACGCCTGGTAATAGAAGATGGACAGCTGGCCAGTGAACCACTGGTAAAGCTGCGAGCTGGTAAAGCGCTTGCTGAGGAAGTCGTAGGTGGTTCTGGCTTGGTTGAGTGCCGTTTGAGTCTGTCGTAACAGCAGCAGGGAGGCTGTCTCCCGTTCGGCTTCAAGTGCCAGTTGTGCATCGATTTGTGCGATTTCGAGTCTTGCCTGATCGCGAGCGAGTGTCCACTCCTGATGGCGACGACGGTATTGCTCAGCACGTTCGAGGGCGTCGCCAGCGCCATGAGCAGCAGTTGCCACGCCTTGAGCTCCGGCCATGACCGCAAAGGGCACCCCCTCGACGCGATGACCTCCGTCTGCCAGGCCAAAAATGTTGGGAATGACCTTCAGGCCATGGCCGACCACTTGGGCCGCGTAGGCAGAGGCTTCAGCAATACGCCCTGTGAGGTGCAATGTGGCGGCGGCGACCTCTTCTGTGTTGACCACCTCATTGACCCGTTGACTGTAATAATCCACACGCCCTTCGACAATGGCTTTACTGGCTAGCAAGGCCTCCTTGTTCTTCTGGTCGATCTTCAACGCCTGGGTTTGTAGGTCTACCGTAATGTTTGCCAGATCCCAGAGGTGTTGTTGCTGAATTTCCTGATAGCTGGCTTGCTCGGTACGCTCGATGAATGACAACAGCGTTGTACCGAACTGAATCACGGTATCTACCGCGCTTATGGCATGGGCATGCAGGGTGCTGAAGCGGTAGGGCGGGATATCCAGACTTGGGCGTCGCTCAATGCCGGGTTCTGCCGCACGCTGAGGATTGGAGCGCAATAAATCGCCTGGTGTAGCGGGCGCCTTGAAGAGGGAGAAACTCAGTGGCTTGCCGACAATGTCGAGATTATGTCTAAGGTTGTGCAAGCGACTTTCCAGCTTTTCCCAGCGCGAGATCAGCACCGGGTTGAACGGTAGTCGCAAGTGTGGCGTGTCAATCGCGTGTACCGAGGGGGGCGGTGCATACGGACGCACGCACACCTGGGGCGCAATGTTGGGGGAGGTTGCTGTCGGTTGGTTTCTTTTGTTTATTCCAAGCTCATTCTCAAAAGCGCGCAGAGCGCTGTTGGTCTCGTCACTGAATTTTTGCAGTGTGACGGTAGACCAGAGGTCGGTTTGCCTGAGATCCGGGCGAGGGCCCAGAAGGTCCAGTGCGCGGATGTACCAGAGCTTGGCTTGCGCCAGCCCATCGGGGGTCAACGTGCGGTAGGCCGTGTCACCGCGATTGGCCAGGATATCGATGTAGAGCATGTACAAGGCTTTGCGAAAGTGCACGGGATAACTAAGGGCAATCTGATGCGGGTCTTGTGGGTCCTGGATGGCGTAGCTGGGTTGGCCGGGGGATGGACTGGCGCTGATTAATGGCACGGCATTCCAATAGTCGGGGTTGCCTTCATTGACTTTTTTGCGGCCGGGGTTGAACACGTATTGCAACCAGCGTTCGGCCTCACCGTATTGGCGCTCCAGGTTAAAGCGGTGTGCCACCAGCCATGGAAGATAAAGGAACAACTCTACGAAGTAGCGACCATAGGCGCCGTAGAAATCCACGTTCTCAGGCGTACCGTTTTCCCTGAAAGCAGGCTCCTGCAGGTGCTGGGTTCCCCAGCTCAGCAGTTTGTCCATGCCCGTTTCGGCGCGCTCGATCAGATGCCTGGCGAAGGTGATGTTCATTCGAACAGGATTGCGATCTTCGTCGGTCGAGACGTCACTTTTTTCTATTGTAGAATTTGCAAAATCAATAAATTCTGTCGTGCCTGAATTATCGGCCAGGCGGAAGTTAAATCGAGGGGCTTTAAGTTTTACGCTGTCCGCGTTTATTCGGCTGAACTGGAGTGTTCTTTTGTTTGCCTTATTCCACTCGCTGGCAGCCGTGATGGGAATGCCCGAATGAAGAAGTTTATGCATTATTGCTATGGCAAGTTCTTCAGTATTGGATCGTGTAGGGGTCGTTGTGATAATCGAGTCTTTATCGATATCTACCGATAGTTGGAACTGCGGCGCAATATCTGACTGGGGGAGCTGGTCGTTTACATACAGGCCAATGTGCAATGAATGCGTTGAGTGATGCTCGTCATTGAGGGCAATGGTGTGTGTGTCCAGCTTGATATTAGCCAAGGTCTTATTGTGAAACAGTGCACGTGAAGCGTAACCCTGTAGACAGGTCTGCGGGGTGCTCCAGCTCTCATCATATTTTTTGTAGCACAGGTTCAAACGAAACAGCGGATTGGTGTCAGGTCTTTCTGTGCTGGTTGCGCTGTCTTTTGCCGTCTTGGTTACCGCCGTACTTTCCTGAAAGATGCACTCGGCCCAGATCACGTACAGACGATTGTTGAACATGACCGGGCGAATGGTATGTTCGATGGCACTTTCGGAAATCGGCAGATTCACGCGTTTCCAGTCCGACCAGGCCTCTGGCTCGGGGGCATCGAACTTGGAGGGCGAGGCGAGGGACACTGCAGAGCTTCCCGTATGGGGACGCTTGGCCATGTCCAGCGAGCGCCAATAGTAGGTATTCGCGGCTCGGGATTTGGCAATGAAGTAATAGGTGCTGTTGGCGAAATCGTTTCCGTCGATGTAACCATTGAGTAGTGTCAGGTTGGCAACTTCTTCGAGTCTTGTCAGGTAGGCCAAGACGGCCGCCTGAACGGACTCGGAGGTGAGTTGATGCTGGTTGATGTCGTTTTCCAGTTGCTGAAAACTGTCGGTCCTGGTCCTGCGAAGTGTCGGGTCCAGATAGACCGCAGGGAAATAATGCAACTGCTGGTTGGCTACCCAGGTCGGATAGTGATGCATCACGGTACGCCAGGTCTCGATCTGGTCGGCCGGGATATTCGCGGTGTGATATCCGGGCTCCATGTTGGCCAGAATGCTGTTGATGTATTGCTGCAGGCTGGCAATGGCGCAAGCCACCGGACTGGTGGGTACGTCCTGGCTGACCAGCACATCGAGAAGCCAGTAGTGATAGAGGTCGTTAGGCGTCTTGAGATGTTCGGCGATCTTCAGCGACTTCAACATCTCGTCTTCAGGTACGATCGCTGACAGATAGAGTGCGAGTTGAGCATCACGCAAACTTTCATTAAGTTGCTTTTCAATGGTGATAGACATGTTCATTCCTTGAGCATGTAACAGGATCAATGACTGGCGGCCATGACGGCTTCACCGACTTTCTTCCAGGCGTCTGACGCGCTTGCGTTGTTCAGGGCGGTTGCGCCGAGGAGTGAGGTAGCGCTCAGCCCCGTTGTCTTGCAGGTTGCATGACAACGCATTACCCAATCCACATCCTTCATTGTTTTGGCTTTGCGGGACGCCAGCGTTGCGGTCACCACACTGACTTCAGTCGGCGTCCAGCCCAGCAATTTGGCCAGGAAACTGTTCGTTGTTGTGGTATCGGCAGTCGAATTGGCAAGCCCCAGATAGCTCAGAAGGCTTTCCTCCGGGTGCTGATGGGTGCTCATGCAGTGGTTGAAACGATCCAGCAGGTACAAGCTGCTGAGTGTCAGTTTCAGCTGCGTGTTTGCTGTTTCCAGCCACTCGGGATGGCGCAGGAACAAGCGCAGGGCGCTGTTGCTCAGATGCAGTTGAACGGCAGCTTCGGCGTGGCGCAGAACCGGGTGGAGTGCTGTGGGGAGCCTGGTTGAGTGTGCATCACTCAGCGCGGCGGCGAGGACCGCGTGGGTCGAGGAGTTTGCCCATAACAGCACCCCCTTTGCGCAGTTCATGGGGAGCTGAGAAGTTTCCTGCAAGAGCTTCTCTATCAGGTGCTGCTGTCGATCATGGGCACGCAGTAGCAGGTCTTTGAGTTTTTGCTTGCAGTCATCTTTGAGCACGTTACCCAATTTCAGTGGGTCGATAACGTCGTTCAGTGCGGTGGCCAGTTTCTGCGGCACATCGTCTTTGATTGCAGGCGCGAAGTTTTTTACCAGGCCGTTGTCATCAAGCAATGTTTTAGCCAGTAGGGCACGCCACCCGAAGTCTTTTGGAAGCGACAGCTCTGCTACTTCTCGTGGGGTTACCACACACTGCAAGGTATCGCCGTTCAGCTTGGTGAGATGTTGCCGCAAATCTCGAAACGAATGATCATCGCTGCCCATGGGCTCCAGGAGGCGTCGCAGCTTGGGAATGTCGTAGGCGGACTCACTGAGCCAGTTTGTTATCCAGTCCATTTGCATCAGCACATCAAGCAAGTTGAGTACATCAAGCCCCTGGGGCTCATTCTGCGTCAGCGTGACATCGGTGTAGTTGCTAGTGTTATCGAGGTCGTTGCTAGTTTGACTGCGTGGGCTCTGTATCACGGTCGCTAACTTGGTTGCACTGCGTATTAATACATTGAGATCGCCGTTGGGCAGCTCTATTGGGCAACCCTCAAGAGAGATCACCGTATCACCGGCAACGGTCGGGATCTGGTTGATAGTGATGCTGGGTTCATCATCGGAGTCATCATTATTGCTTGAGTCGCCGGGGAAACGGATGTGAATTTTTCCTATGAGATTTCTATCGGCGAACAATGAAGTATTGGTTGTAAGTGTTGATCCTGACAGAAGCAGGGGAGGGTTCTCAGGGTCGACTTGCTTGGGTGCGCGAAAACGTGCGACTAGATTGAAATACTGACTGGAATTTCTGATGTTTATTTGGATTGTTCGACTGTCTAGGGCGTATCCGTTTGCCAAGCATTTAGAGAGGCTTTCACCCCCCAGTAAGTTTGCGAGCATCGCACTGTCGGCAATTGAAATGCCGAGCATTCGGGCAATCCGCGCCTGCCGATAGATCGAGGACAGGGTGCGTAGATCACACTTCAGCGGGCCAAGGTATCGCTTCGTGTTCCTGACGATCAGTAATAACGAGTCTTCGGTCAGAGGCAGACCAAGGCTGGCACTCAGGTGTTGCAGGATGGTATGCGAGGCCGGGTCGGAGCCGTCAGCGCTGAAGGTTCGACCATCGAGTACCAGTGGCGTATCGAATAGTCGGGCCGGATTGAATACCCGGTCGAATAAGGCGGGGGCATCACCGGTGGCAGAGGGGGATACTCGATAAAGCAAGGCAGCAAACTCTTCGGCATTGATCGAGTACCGACGGTTAAAGTAGCGATAAACACCCAAAGTACACACTGTATAAGTGTCGAGTTGCATGAGCGTGTTACGCGGCACTTGTGATTCAAACGCGCCGATGATCAGGGTATCCAGCTCGGCGAAAGGGATATCGAGCCAGCGTTGCAAGCGGATCATTCGTTGCAAGCGTACAAGTCGCGGGTCTGTCGCCTCGGCTATCTGTTTAACCCCCTCAACTTTGATGATTGCCATGTTGTTGGCAGTGGTGGTGCCTACCGGGAAAGGGCCGTTTATATAACTAGCGCCATACGGACCGGGAAGTGAAACGGCCGTTGGGTCATTGCTGGATTGGCGTGGGGCATGTTTGCCTTGCGAGAGCAGCGCTTCGATTTGCCCTGCATTCAGTTCTGTGCGCTCCATAAAGCTTGCCAAGTTTTTCAGGCTGGCAAGTGCATCGGTGCCATAGAGGCTTTGCCAATAGCTATCTTTAGACTGCTCATCCTCTCTTGGGACTTCTGTCAGTAATGCCTGCTGCTGTGGACTCAGCCCGGACAACAGTTGTTGGGCTTCGAAAGGGGTGGATGTCCGTACCTGGCCATACTGAATGTTGACTGTCTGTGTGATGGGAAGGTGGGTGCTGATGAGGTAGTTCAATTCTCCCAGCGAAGGTGTTTTTCCACTGAGGCCCAGCAGGCACTGATGATGAAAAATGTTGTAGGGAAGAGCGAAGGGATAACGTCGTTGCGCCAACACGTCATACGTTGATTTGTTTTTGTCGGCGGTGCTCTTCAGTGCCTCCTGAATATTCGTGTTCAGGATGTCATTGACGATCTTGAGCATGGGCTGTGCAGTGAAGGTATTTTGCTGATCGATCGACAGAGCTGCGAGATCCGGGCGTCGCTTTTCCAGCAGGATTCGGTTGACGGTCTCAGTTGCTGATTGCGAGGCACTGGTTTCCAGTTGCTTGGCAAACAGGTACAGCGCTCTGAGGTAAGCGACTGGCGAGTCGATTGCCGCGATCGAATCTACTGTGCAGGACTCGTCCCAGTTTTCCTGAAACAGATTGGTATAGGTGGGGCCTTGTTTCTCGACCGCACGAATACCTGGGGGGTGCCAATGGTGTTGCGTTTGTCCAGATGAGAGTTGTTGTTCCCGATATAAATGGCTGACCTGGGCGGCAAGACACTTGGCGTTGTCGTAGAGCTTCCCGATGTCGATGCTGGAGGCGTGCCCTTTGAGCGTACTGTCACGGTTGATCGCGTCCCCGACTTTTTTCTTGAAGCTGGCTTCGGTCAGTCGAGTGATATCGAACACTGAAGTGAGCTTCAGTGCGTCTTTGAAGAGTTTTTGCAGATCCCGGTGTTTCTCGGAACTGTTGGCCGTGATAAGTGCCTGGAGTAATGGATAGCCGTCCATGCCGATAAATCTCCTATGAAGTGGAGTTATCGACATTACTGCACGGGAGGATTGAGAACCGTCAGCCGTCCATTGCATGGAGAGCTGGAAAAGGCGCCGTTTGGACGGGAGAAACGCCTATTAACCTGTAAGAATTCGACACGCTTGCTCCCCCAGTCGGCACGAGTGCTGGTGGGGGGAGCAAGCTGAGACTTACACCCGGAAGTGGCTCACCATCATCTGCAACTGATTACCCAACCGCGCCAGTTCAACACTGGACGCAGCGGTTTCGTCGCTGGCAGCGGCGGTCTGTTCGGACACGTCGCGCACGTTGATGATGCTGCGGCTGATCTCTTCGGCCACGGCGCTTTGCTGCTCGGCAGCGGCGGCGATCTGCTGGTTCATCGACTGGATGTTGGACACCGTGCGGGTGATGTTTTCCAGTGACACGCCAGCCTTGCGGGTCAGCGCGACGCTGCTGTCGGTGAGGGCGCGGCTGTTATTCATTACCGCCGACACTTGTTGCGTGCCGTTCTGCAGACCGGCCACCAGGCCTTCGATTTCTTCGGTGGATTTCTGCGTGCGCTGAGCCAGGCCGCGGACTTCGTCGGCAACTACGGCAAAACCACGACCGGCTTCACCGGCACGGGCCGCTTCGATGGCGGCGTTGAGTGCCAGCAGGTTGGTCTGTTCGGCCACCGCCTTGATCACGTCCATGACGCTGCCGATCTTGTCGCTTTCCTGTTGCAGCACGCTCATGGCGTCGGTGGAACGCGCCACTTCAGTGGCCAGGCGTTCGATCTGGGCGATGGCTTCGTTCACAACCTTGTCGCCTTCGCGGGCTTCGCCATCAGCAGCGGCCGCCGCCTGGGAGGCTTCTTCGGCATTGCGCGCGACTTCCTGCACGGTGGCCGTCATCTCGTGCATGGCGGTGGCCACTTGATCGGTTTCGATCTTCTGGCTGTTCACGCCGGCGCTGGTTTGCTCGGTCACGGCGGACAGTTCTTCGGCAGCGCTGGCGATCTGGGCGACGCCATCGCGGATGCCGCTGATCAAGTCGCGCAAGGTCACGCCCATGCGAGCGATGCCTTGTTGCAACACGCCGAGTTCATCGCGACGAGTCACTTTGACGTCCTGGGACAGGTCGCCGCTGGCGATGCGTTCAACCACGGCCAAAGTATCGCGCAGCGGGCCAGTAATCTGACGGGTGATGATCACGGCAGCAATGATGCCCACCAACAACGCCAGCAAGGTGCTGATCAGCTGCAGTGTGCGAGCCTGGGCGCTTTCGGCGTCACGGCGATCGAGCTGGATCTGATACAGCTGGTCGCTCAAGCTCACGATGGCGGCGCCCTGGTCAGTCATTTCCTTGCGCGCTTGCACCGCATCGCTGTTCGCCGCTTTATAAGCCTGCAAGGCGCTGCGGTAGTTGGTCAGTGCGGTTTCCAGCTGACGCAGGGCGTCTTGCTGAGTGTCGGCGAAATGTACATTGAGGGGTTTCAGGCTGGCGATGGCCACGTCCAGTTGGCCGACGGCTTTTTGCTCGGTCTCGGCGTTGGTGGTCGCGGTGTAGCCGCGCACTTCGTAGCGGGCCAGCAAGAACGCTTCCTTGGCCGCCGTGATGGCCTGGAATTGTTCGAAGCGTTGGTCGCTCAGAGGCATTTGCTGCACGTTGGTGTTGATGGCATTGATCAGCGTGTTCGCGGTGTCAGCATTGGCGCCCATGGTGTCGCGCGCGCTGTTACCGGTGCGGTACGCGCTGCGCATTTTGTTCAGGGACGTCTTGTAGGCGTCGATGACGGCGCCTTGCTCTTTGAGCAGCTTGAGGTTTTCCGGGCTCTTGAATTTCACCAGCAGCGCTTGTTGCTGAGCGGAGAACGCCTCGAGTGTGGTCTGGACGTTCTGCGCGGCGGTTTCGTCGCCGTTGGTCAGCATGTATTGCAGGCGAACCACACGTAGCTTGGTCAGGCCGGCATTGAGCTGGGTGATGTCGCTCATCCAGTTGCTGCGGTCAATCAATCCGCCCAGGCTCGTCCAACCGGTCAGGGCGAGGACGCAGGTCAGGGCCAGGACCAGGCCGAACCCCAAGCCCAGCTTCATGTTCACGCTGATATTGCCGAACCAGCTATTCATCAAAAGTCCTCCAGGAACGTTGTGCTTCTAGATCGTCGGTTGGCTGGAAGATTGTTGTTTTTGGTCGCCAGCAAGGTGTGTAGCAGGACTGTATCGGCAGCAATTGCGAGAGCTGAATGGTTTTTGCAGGCAGATGTGTAACAAGACTTTCGTGCGGTCTTAAGCTTTTTTTCACATGAGTTTCACCGGCTGCCGACGCCAGCCTCTCTAACCTCGCGGCATCGAATGACAGTAATGCGTGCCGGCGAGGCGGTTTGATGTGGAATTGAGACTGAGTCTGTTCGGGATAAAACGCTCGATTGATCTGAGCCGTTTTGCCCGCTATCGCAATGCGGCTGTCGTGCTCGCCTCGGCACTGGTGGTGATTCCGCTGACGGTGTGGCTGTTGCAGCCGGCCGCTGTACCGGACCTGGCCCATGGCAATGTAACCGGCGCCCGGGGGTTGACGGCTGATTGGGCCAAAGGCAATGTGATCGCGCTGGTGCGGCACGTCGAACGCTGCGATCACTCCAGCGCCCCCTGCCTGAGTGGTAACGATGGCATTACCGATCGCTCTCGCAGTGTCGCGGTGGGTGTCGGTGCACAGTTCGAACAACTGGGCCTGAACAAGGCTGACATCTACAACAGCCCCATGATCCGTACAGCGCAGACCGCTGGCTACATGTTCAACAAGGTCAGTGTCGGTGAAGAATGGTTGATCAATTGCAAGGGCACCATGCTGCGTGACGCTCTGGCGCACAAAGTGGCCGGGCGAAACCTGATTCTGGTGACCCACAGCGAATGCATGTCGCAACTGGAGAAAGACCTCAAGTTGCCGGCCTCTACGCTGGGCTACGGCGCTTCTTTGTTTATCTCGGCCGAAACGCCACAGGCACCCCGCATGCTCGGTTTCATCGAAGCCTCGGACTGGCACTCGATGACCACCGAGTGAATTCACTTTCTGGATCAGGACACACGATGTTGACGTCTTCCCATTACCGCTTCTACTGGGTGAACTTTGGTATTCCGCTGGCCTGTGCGGTCGTGGTTTTCCTGATGTTCGATTTGACCAAAATCGACATCGCATTCAATGATCTTTTTTATGATCCGGTCACGCAGACGTTTCCGCTGGATCATGTCCACCTGTTCGAAAAGATCACCCATAAGTGGGCACGGATCATCCCGAACTGGACCGGAGAGATAGCGATCGTCGGCGCCTTGCTGTCGTTTCTCTGGCCGCGCCTGAAGGCCGAAAAGCATTCGAAAATCATCGCATTCCTGGAAAAAATCAAAGTCGCGCCGGTGCTTCGGTTCGCCACCAAGCACCGTCGGGACTTCCTCTACGTGGTGTTCGCGTTCTCCATCTGCACCGGTGTCATCCACTACCTCAAGGGCCACACCAGCGTGTACTGCCCGATCGAAACGACCCAGTACGGCGGGAAAATCGAGCACAAGGAGTGGTATGAGAATTTTGATCTGCTGAAAGTCGCAGGGGAAGGTCGCTGCTGGCCGGGCGGACATGCTTCGGGTGGTTTCACCATGCTGGCGTTGTACTTCGTGGCGCGTCGTTACCGCTGGCGCTACTCCAAAGCGGTGATGTACGGCTCGCTGCTGCTCGGTTTCGTCTACGGCACGACGCGGGTTCTGCAAGGCTGGCACTACATGTCCCACACCTTCTGGGCGGGAATCTTCGTGTGGCTGGCGTGTTTGCTGACAGCGCTGGCGTTCTATGGGCGAGCGCGGCTGGAGCAACCGGTGCTCCAGGCGCATGAACGGCCTGAACGCGTTGCACAGCCGCAGACGGCTAGCTGATTCAAAAGACTTGAACGACAAAGCCCGCCAACCCTGAAGAGGGTGGCGGGTTTTTTGTTGTCAACCATTGCTTTCCCTTAATACCTGGCTGGCCATGCCAAGTGAGCCCTTGATTGAAACGCCCTCCAATTCCATCGCCGGCTGCAAAACGTTTTGTGCCCGCAAAAGCTGTTCGCAGGTTAAGCATCATCGCGGTCATCCTGGTGATTGGCGCAGCGATGGTCGGGTACTGGATGTTTACACCGCCGGCGCCGTTTGTTCCGTTGAGCGGTCTGGATCCTTCCGCCGTGTCGATGATTGCCTTGGGCGACCAGGGCAGCGGCGATCTGCAACAGTGGCGAGTGGGGCAGGCCATGGAGCGAGTCGCGGCCAGAGACGGGCGGCTGGATATGGTTGTGTTGTTGGGCGACAACTTCTATGGCAAACCGCTGACCAGTACCCACGACCTCGGCTGGCAAATGAAATTCGAGCGCGTCTATTGGGGCCAGTGGCTGAGTCATGTGCCGTTCTACGCCGTGCTGGGCAATCACGATTACCCCACGTCGCAAAAGGTCGAACTCAAATATGGCCGGCAGCGCAAGGGTTCGGGTCGCTGGCAGATGCCGGGCAATTTCTACGTCAAGGATTTTGGCAGCGTCGATGGTCGCCCGTTAGTGCGAATGGTGTTCCTCGACACCTCGGCGCCACGGGAAACCTTTCAGCGTCAGATCGACTTGCTTGACCAAGCCTTCCAGCAACCGGGACCGGTACCTGTATGGCGCATCGCGGCGGCCCATCACCCGGTCCGCAATCATGGCCAGCATGGTGAGGACGGTGAACTGGTCAACCTGTTGTTGCCCGCACTGGAGCGCAACAAGGTCGACATGTTCCTGGCCGGGCACGACCACAACCAGCAACTGCTGCTACGCGCCGCCGAGCCAGCCTGGGTGATTTCCGGGGCCGGGGGCCAGAAACTCTACGCCGTTGGCGCTGGATCGCAGGACACCTCGTTTGCCACCGGACACGCCGGTTTTGCCAAACTTGATCTGAATCCCGGCCAATTGCGGCTGGCCTACTATGACGATCGAGGCAACCTGGAAACCGGTTATCGTTGGGACCGGGATTGTCAGTGGATGGCCAAAGGCTGCCTGTTGCCCGATGGTGCGCAAAAGGTGGTCGTGCAATAACACGATGAGCGCTTAGTGGTACTCGGCACTTGGCGCCGGGTTGATCAACGCCGTCAACACATGATCCTGCCAACGCCCTGCGATACTCAGGTAGGCCTTGGCGTAGCCCTCGCGTTCAAATCCCAGGCGCTCCAGCAGCCGCGCACTGCGTTCATTGCCAGGGATGTAATTGGCCATGATCCGGTGCAGTTTCTGCTCATCGAACATGTAGCCGATTCCCGCTTCCAGGGCTTCCTGCATCAAGCCCTGGCCTTGATGAGATTCGTCGATGTGGTAACCGAGATAGCAGGCCTGAAACGCCCCGCGAGTGATGCCGCTGAAGTTGCAGGCGCCGATCATCTGGCCGTTGTCCGGATCCAGCAACGCGAAATGCACCGCCAGACCGGCCTGGAAAGCGCTGGCTTGCACCTCAAGGCGCGGGCGGATGCGTTCAGGGCTGTGATAATCGACGGGGCGAATCGGCGACCACCGGGCGAGATGCCTCAGGTTGCGCCGGTAGAAGTCGCTTTCCAGCGCCGCCTGTTCAGGGGCGAGAACCGCCAGCGTCAAGCGTTTGCAGGGCAGGGATAGCAGAGGCATAGGGCGCTCCGGTTCACAGGGATCGTCGCGCAAGCATTGCGTGGCCAGCGGGAAAACTCAAATCGCCAGCGGCAATGTCACGATAAAGGTGCTGCCTTTGCCGTCGCCATCGCTCATGCCGATCACCGTGCCGCCATGGGCTTCGACCAGCTCGCGCACCACCGTCAGGCCAATGCCAAGGCCCGCACCGTTGAAGCCGATGGCGTGAACGTCTTGCACAAACGGGTCGAAGATAAACGGCAGGGCCTGGGCGGAAATACCGATGCCGTCATCACAAATGCTCATCTGCAGCACGTCGTCCTTGGTCGTGACCGAAAGCGTGACATTGCCTCCCTCCGGTGTGTACTTGGCCGCATTACCCAGCAGGTTGCCAAGGATCTGCGTGAGCCGCACCGGGTCTCCGTTCACCGCCAGCGCGCACGTGGGAAGTTCAGTGGTGAAGTGCAAATGGTGAGCCGTCATCACCGGGCTGCACACTTCGATGGCCTGATGGATGATCTGCACCATGTCCACAATCCGGCAATCGAGGCGCAGCTTGCCGGTACTGGCGCGGGACACGTCGAGCAAATCATCCACCAGCCGCGACATGTGCTGCACCTGACCTTCGATCAGCGCCTGCATGCGCGGCAGCTCTTCACTGGGCACCCGCACCAGTCGACCGGCGATCATGCTGATGGGCGTCAGCGGGTTGCGAAGTTCATGGGCGACCAGCGTGAGGATGTTGCCTTGCTGCGCCAGCGTGTGTTCTGCCGAGGCTTGCAGGTTTTGTGCGCTGAGGGCCGCGATCACCAATTGCGCGTTAGCCTCGCGCATCTCAAGGAACAGCTTCTGTTCTTCCTGTGAACGATGGGGTTTTTCCGCATCCGTTTGCGCCAGGAGAATGGCCAGTACCAATTGCTGATTGGCTTCGACCAATTGTTCGATTTGCTGGGCGTCCACCAGCCGATTATTGGTATCGCTCAACTCTTTTTGCAGTGCCGCCAGCACTGCGCGCGCTTCTACGGTTTTCTGGCCGAGCAGGAACAACTCACGAGCGGCCGTGGCCATCGTTTGCGCGTTCGTGCCATTGGCCTCAGTCATGGTCCTGATTCATACCTTGTCTTTGCTGAGCTGCCGGGTTGGCCGGCCGCCGAGTAAGCCTTCCTGATCCGGCAACATCTCGCCGATCTGCAGGCCGTTATCGTCGATGCGATACAGGCGCAATTCATCGGAGTGGGCGCTGGCCCGCACCTTGACCACGGCCATGATGCGCAGCAAACGGCTCTGCACTTCAATGTAGCGTTGAACGATGATGGCGTCGGTGAGAAATGCCGTGCCGTAAGGGCTGAAACGCAGATCGGTGTAGCGGTCTTCCAGTTCTGAGGTCATCAACACGCTGACCCCGGCGCTCGTCAAAGCAGTGACCATGCGCGACAGCGACTCGCGAAAGTCTTCGCGGAAGGTCGGCGCCAGCGCCAGTTCGAAGCCCGACAACGAATCGATCACCACACGGGTGGCTTTCAGTCGGCTGATCTCGCTGAGCAGCAATTGCACGATTTCGTCGATGGACAGGTCCGGGGCGCGGCTGTCCACCAGACCGACCTGTCCACTCTGGATCAGGCCCGCAAGGGTGGCGTTCTGGGAGTGATTGGGCCGTTGTTCAAACACCGCGATCACACCGGTTTCGCCATTGCGCGCGCCTTCGGCGAGGAAGGTCGCTGCCAGAATGCTCTTGCCCGAGCCCGACGGCCCGGCCACCAGCAAGGAATAACCACGGGGCAGGCCGCCGCCAAGCATCTCGTCGAGCTGTGGCACGCCCATTTTCAGGCGCTTGATCGGGAACTCCAGCGGCGCTTCAACCGGATTGAGTGGCGCAGGCGCAAAGACCTTGATCCCCGACGTCGCAATGCGGAAGGTGTGCAGCCCCGGCAATGTCGGCTGGCCGCGCATCTTCATGATTTCCATCTTGCGCACCATGGAATTGCGCTGAACGCTCTGGCGCAGCCAGATCAGGCCATCGGCCACGGTGAAAATCGGGTTGGTGTCGGTTTCGGTGAAATATTCGCCGATCAGGAAGGTCGTGGCCTGCCAGGTGGTCATCAACATACCCAGTTGCTGAACGAACTGCGGCAGGTTGTTGTTGGGGTTGTCCTGGGTCTGGCTCGCCAGGACCACCGAACGGAACGAGTCGACGAACACCAGTGACGGGGAGTGAGCCTCCACCTCGCTGACGATGCGCCGCAGCACTTCGTCCAGATTCCCGGCCAGGGTGTCGTCAGCCAGGTTGATGTAGCGGATCGACTGGTTGATCGCTTCGCTGTCGAAAAAGTCGAATTGCTGCTGATAGCGCAGCATCTTCAGAGGCGGCTCGCCGAGTACCGTAAAAAACAGTGCCGGGCGCTCGGGCGTCGCCAGGGCGAACATCATCTGATGCGCCAGGGTGGTTTTGCCACAGCCAGGGGGACCTGCGATCAGGTTGAACGAAAACTCCGGCAACCCTCCGCCCAGCACCTCGTCCAGTCCTGGCACGCCGGTGGCCAGGCGGTTGATAGTCACTTTGGTGCTCATGGCGAAATTTCCTGCGAAGGGGTGTCGCTCAAAGAAGGTTCCCACACGCCACGAAGCAAACGTGCGGTGAGCGAGGGCCCGATCAGCGTGGTCAGCAGCTCGTAAAACGTGGTCAGCATTACTTCACCGAAAAACAACGCATCGGCTTCGCTTTGCTCGACGAGTACGGACTTGAGGGCAGTCAGATCCAGGGAGGCCAGCACACCGTCATAGGTGCCGACCAGGCGCGGATGGTTGGAGGCACACAGGTGAAGGCTGCGGCGATAAAGCGCGGCAACCCCTTGTTGGCCGATGATGGGCGTGAGGGCTGCGTCCATATCCTGCAATATTGATGCGATCGCTTGCGCGACTGTTGCAATGTCAGCGTTGGGGCCAACGCGGTGCGCCAGAGAAGCTACGATCTGGCGGCTCTCATCGCTTAGCGTGGACATGGCTAACTGATATCTGATGGACAGTGTTTGATGGTACACCCAATGGCGGTGTTGGAAGTGGTTTGCGTCAGGGGATTGCGACAGGGCCCGAAACCCCGACTCTTTCTAGTGCATGGCTCTATAAAGTCCTTCCGGTTAGCTGCACAAACAAGCAAACATCGCCTTTTTTGGCCAATATGGAATCCGCTTTGTATCGTTTGGAGCGCCCGTAGTACCGTTTTAAACCCACTGACAACAAAACAGCAGGCAAAAAAAAGCCCGCGGGAGGGCGGGCAAACCGTAGTTTCTTGAATGAGCGAGCGCAATGTACCCGTTGGTGAAAGGTCGTGGGGTGAAGAAAAATTCATGTCGATGAGTGCCCCCCGCTTCACGCCCTGAGACATGCCTAAGGCAAGTGATCCGCCGCAAAGTCCGCTTCCGAGCGCGCCCGCAAACGGCCCTTGCGGCAGGCCTGCTGGAATTGTTCGAAGTCGCGCTCATTCTGCGCGGTATAGCTTTGCGCATACTTGAACAACGCGTCGGCCAGCGCATCGCTCTTGCCGATGTAGCCGCTGATGTGTGCGGCGTTTCCCGACGATTTGGCGTGTGCGCGGGCCAACGCGCGACCACAAACGCGTCCGTAGGCGGCGAAGGTGTCCGCATCGAACGTCTCGAGCTCAGCCGAGACTTTCATGTCGCGCAACTGGCGCACATAGAAGTGTCGCCCGCTGGGGCCGGTGGTCCAGCCGAGGAACAGGTCACTGGCCGATTGCATCAACCGTTGACCATCGACCACGCGCTGACCGTTATGCCGCACCCGCGATTTAGTCTTCACATAATCGGCAAGCACCGAACGACGTGCCTCCTTGAACTGCAGGAACAGCGGGAACTCCTGATCGTCAGTCAGCAGGGCCACCAGGCAACGAGTCCCGACGCTGCCCACACCGACCACTTTGAACGCCATGTCGTGGGCATGAAAACGCGACAACAGCTCGCGACGGTCGGCTTGCAGTGTGCCGGGATAGTCGCGCATGAACGCGTCGTAAAGCGCAGGCCAGTTCGACAAGCGCAGCCAGTCGTCGTCGGCATCCAGCAACGTGGTGTTTTCGTGTAAATGGAAAATTTCCGGCAGGTCATCGCGAATGATCAGTCGGCCATGTGCGTCACGGTCACTGATTTTCGGCAGCAGTTCAGCATGGGTACGCCGCTCGGCTTTTTCGATGGCGCGCTCCACATGCTCCAGGGTCGCTTTGCTTGCCTGCTGCCGCAGATCGCTGTAACTGATGGACTCGTACCAGGTTTCCAAGGCGCTTTGCTCGGCGCATTCGAGCATGGTCTGTTGGTAGGCGCCGACCACCTGGCGGCAGACCGTTTCTTCGACCGTGTCGCCATGACGAAGGTCGCGCGCCGCCACCACGAAACTTGCCACCAGCCGTTTCAAGTCCCACTCCCAAGGGCCGGGATGGGCTTCGTCGAAATCGTTGACGCTGAACAGCAGATTGCGTTCCGGCGTTGCAAAACCGCCGAAGTTCATCAAGTGACTGTCACCGCAGATGGGCGATACCAGACCCATGCTGGATGTTGCGGCCAAGTCGTGGGCGTGTAGCAGCGCATTGCCGCGATAGAAGGTGAAGGGCGAAACCAGCATGCGGCCGTAGCGCAATTCGACCAGCGACTTGATCCGGCCTTCACTGGACGTTTTGATCAGCGGCAGCGGGTCGCGATTTATTTTCCCCATGGACGCCTGCGAACCGCGGGAGCAGTTCTTGCGAGCATCCTTGCCTTGCTTCAAACGGTCTTTGAGGGTGGTCATGTGGGCTCGTTTGGTGAGTGTTTCAGACGTGTGAGAGATGAGTGTAGAAGGGCTTTGGGTCGCCTTCGCTGGAAATCACGCTGGGCATCGTGCCGATGAGTGTCTGGACACCTTCGGTGAGCCATTGAGGTGGGGCGAAACCGGGCTGGACGTCGAGGATGAGGAGGGCTTGGCGCATGCGAGGCTCCGGGGAAGGTCGCGGCGACGGAGGCTTCTGTGGCTGCTGGGTATTTGTATTGACCTGGCTGGCCTCTTCGCGGGCAAGCCCGCTCCCACAGAGGGGCGCGGTGGGTCATCGATTGTCGATCCCCCAGATGCAACAAAACCCGCACTTGGCGGGTTTTGTTTTGCTTCGTATTTGGTGGGCCGGGGTAATCTGAACTGATTTTTTAGGTATTTGATTTAATTGATTAATGTTGGTTTGTAAATTTCTTTGGAATACCGATTGGAATACCGAGAGAAGCTGGAACGAGCAATATGCTTCGTTTCTGTATCTTGCAAAGGACGGCCAAAAGGATCATCTGTTTACTCGAAGCCGGGCAAGCTGAGCATGCCGCCTTTGGTGCGCTTGCCAAAGCCGGTGGGCATTAGGATCTTGTGTTTTTTCATCTCTGCGAGTACCGCCAACCATTCGATTTTGCCAAAGCGCAGCTTGGTGTCGTTCCAGCTATGCAAGACTTCGTCCACGATGGCTTCATCGGTAACCGGGTGACCTTCGAGAATAAAGTCGTTCCATACGGCATAGAGCGTTACAGTCATTTCGCAACGGTCCGTATCCCAGTCCCGCATTAGCTCTATAACCTGCTCAATGGTGGTGCGTTCAACGGCCGACCAGGCACTGCTATATGCCCCTGCCCTGCTTGGGAAAGCGGGCGGTAAGCAAAACCAACTGTCTCGCGCTCGATGCGTTCATACCAATGATGGTTTTGCAGCTCGCTTTCGACCTGACTCATCAATTGTCGATCATGTGGGCCGGCGGCGTCACGCAGATAAGCGCCCTGGATAGCGGCAAGCTTGGCTGCATGCTCGGCTAAGTAAATCACCTTTTGTAGCTTACGCTGGCCAAAGGTTCGTTGGCCGTGCAGCCGGCAAGTGATTTCGGCGGCGAGTGTGGTACGGGCTACTTGCCGATCCGTAGCGATAAGGGCTTGCTGGAGATCATCGGTAAGGGCATGTTTGACGAGGGTGCTGGCCACGTGTTCGTTTAGTTGGCTGGCCTGGCTTAAGCTAGTTTTGAGTTGTTTGCAGAACCCCATCAGTTGATCTAGTTTGGCGACGATGCGGTGTTGCTCGGTAAGTGGGGGGAGCGGTATCGGGTACTTCGCCAGCTTTTCGCCGGAGAAGTGTTTAATTGTAGCTCCGGTGAAAAATTGATTCAGATAGCCAGAGTTAGTCGCTGCCTTCAAGCAAAACTGAAGGAAAAAAGGCGAAATACCCAGCCAGGGGCGAGCACGGTGCAGTGCTTTCTGGATGAACATATCCTCCACATCGCCCTGCCAGACAGCACACCGTCCAGGTTCTCCTCCTTCGCAAATTACTAAGTCGCCGGAGGTAACTCGATATTCATCAAGCTCATGCTCTTCAAATCGCATACTTTTGAGATCGTCGATCTCAAAATTGAACCACTGAACGTTGGTATTACGAAGATATGGTCGCAGCTCGCCTTTGTTCTTGGCTTTATCAAGCATCTTTCCAAGACGGGTATTTGAGATCGAGTCGAAGCGCACCCATTTCCAGCTTGAGGGCAAAGCATATGGTTTTTCTTCGTCGTCGACCTCTGGCAATGATTTCTGCTTTTTGAGCTTGCCTTCCCCTACCAACCGTGACTTTTCCTCAGCGATGCGCTTTAGCAGTTCACTGGCCGTTTCATCGTTGGGATCTTGCGGCACCAATTTGCCCATAACGGCAAGTTGCACCAGGGCTTGTTTGAGGGCTTCGACGCTGGGTTCTGTGGTGAATAAGGTGTGGAAGTGTTCAGCCAGGCGCTGCCAGTTGACGGCGAAGTCGGTGGCGTCGCTAGCTTGGGTCAGTCTGTCGAGCAGTGCTTGCACCAGTTGGGCGTGGGCGCTTTCGGCGTCGGCCTGCTGGGCTTCCAGGCGGTCGCAGAGGGCCATCAGTTCATCGACTTTACGTTGTGCTGATATTGGTAGTAGAGGTACCGGGACATCACCAATTTTTGCAACAGTCAGACTGACGTTTGCAGTGCCTGTTCATCTCTTCATCAGTGCCGGTGACGGCCTGATAGAGCGACAGGTAGATCTCGTAGGAGGTATCGATCTGGCGTTTGGCGATTTTGGTCATCGCCTGGCCGAAGGGTTTGAAGTCGTTGTTCTTGGTCTGGTCGACCAGGATGTTGCGGTCGGCCAGAAACAGGATGCGTTTCTTCTGTTTCGATTTCCACAGCCGCCAGATGATTTGGAAGGCGGTGTAGGTCTTGCCGGTGCCCGTGGCCATCACTAGTAAGATACGGTCTTGGCCACGCGCTACGGCTTCGACGGTACGGTTGATGGCATTCATCTGGTAATAGCGCGGCATGCGCCCGGAGCCGTCGTCGTAGTAGGGCGCTTCGATCTTGTGTTGGGCTGTTGTATCCAGCCCCTTCCACTGGCAGTAGCGGTGCCAAAGTTCGGCAGGGCTGGGGAATTGATCAAGGGTGAGTTCGGTTTCTACCTGGCTGCCTGTGCCACTGCGGTCGTGAAACAAGAAGCCATCGCCATTGCTAGAGAACACGAACGGTACGTCCAGGGCCTCTGCATAGCCCAGGGCTTGTTGCATGCCGGAGCCAACGGAGTGCTTGTTGTCCTTTGCCTCGATCACAGCGATAGGCAGGTTGGCCTGGTGGTAGAGGATGAAGTCTGCGCGGCGTGCTTCGCCACGGCTGTGAAGTTTTCCCCGGACGATAATGCGGCCTTTGGTAAAGCTGACTTCCTCGCGCACCTGCTTGTGCATGTCCCATCCAGCTTGCTGAACGGCTGGGGCGATGTACTTGCTGCAGATATCTCGCTCGGAAAGCGACTTTTTGTCCATAACCCAATTCCCTTTCAAGCCGGCCTGGTCGCTCCATTCCGGCACCGCTGATCGTGCTCGATGGGTGTAAATGTACCTTGTTTAATAGTGGCACGGGGGAAGATCGGATTTTGGTGATGGAGTTGTAGGCAAGATAAGCCGAGGCCATAGCAGGACTAGTGTTTCACGTCGTCCCTGCAGTGCTTTTATCTTGGATTGTGCCCTAGGGCAGGGTGAAGGTGGCTAGGAAGCAACGCCGTTAGGCAATCGGCAAAGAAGCCTAAAAATTTGGGGCTCTGTACTTTCCTGCCGGACTCGACAGGTATCCAAAGGAATGGTCGATTCTAAAAATTTTAGTGGTGGTTTTTGGCGGCGGACTCAACCTTTCGACGTGAAGCCGAGAGTTGTATGCCGTAGACCCCAAGTCATAAGTAGCATTATGCTACCCATTATCAGAATTTCCACGGAAGGGTGCTTGATGTCGCAAGATCTCCTGCTTACACAGAATGCCCAATTCTACCGCCCTACGGCCCCTTTTACTAAGGCTACGCTCACGGTAATCCTCGAAGCTGCCAGTTCCAATATGACTATTGGTAGCGCGCTTATCGCGGACATTCTGGACCAGGATGATGCGCTTCCAGACGGCAGCAAGTTCTCCTATAGCCTCCGCGTCTTCAAGACCGACCGTGATGTACATTTTTGGCAGCAGCCACTCAAAGATACGATCTATGCGTTCATTTTGATCATTGCCATAGATGACTGTATCGCTATATTCAAAAAGTCTTGTGCCAGCATAACGGAAAGCATGGACAAGCATGCGATGCTAATTAGAAGTAGTGAGCTGACCTCTGCTTTTAGCGACGTCGATGCGCAGTATCAAAAGATGGCGACCCGCAACATGACTGTGTCCGATCGAGCAATGCGTGGCCGGGCCTTTGAAGCTTCAGATCTGAAAGGGCTTATGTCTGTACACGCTGCGGGGAGATCAATACCCTACTTCTTTAAGCTTAAATTGAAGGGGCGTACTAAAACTATTTCCGCGCAAAGCGGTCGCGTAGTCGAGGCATCGGAACGGAAATCGGTACATCACGCCGTGGAATGGGCTAAGGCACAACTGCACGACATCCATAATCCTTCTACTGAAAAAGACTTTCTCAATAATTTCGCAAAATTTATCGAGCTTGATTTAGTCTGGAAATCGAGTGCGCCAAACGCAATTCTGCTGGAATATTCGTTTTTTGTTGAAAACGTAATAGATCAAGGTATCCCTGTTTTTTACACAACCAAACATGGTCGTGTTATTGAGATGACATCTAAGCAGATCAAGTCCTTGATTGCGGAAATGGAACAGGTTTACGAAATTGGTCCGGGGCCCGATTACGAACTCCTAGGTAGTTTTAGGGCGGCCACACTCAAAAAGAATCTTCACTCGATTGCCGTCAATAGCCGGGCACTCCGAAATGTTCATTTTGAGCAGAACGGCAAACGGATCACACTCCAGGCGTACATCAAGAAGCAGAGTTTGGCAACTATCACATTCTCCGATCCAAGGTACATGTACTTTATGGGACAGTGTTTTGAGGATGGTGCGGGGATCAACGAAATCCCTTCAATGCTTCGGACTTTAAAAGTCCTACCAACGCTAGCCTCAGCGACCTCTGAGAAAGGCGAAATCACAAAGAAGATAACCAAGTTTGATTCCACCTCGGTATTTGATATCGTTGAGATAGCTCATGGTGCTGACGACTACGTTTTCTGCGATGATCTAGGCAATGAGTGGGCGGATCACATCACTTTTAACCAAACTGATTTTTCCGTGTCTTTCATACACTCCAAACATGGGAAGGCTAGCAAGTCGGCCAGTAATCTCCATGATGTCGTGGGCCAGGCCATCAAAAACATCGGTAATATGGACGTTGACCCGAAGCTGTTTCTAAAAAAGCACAAGGAAAAGCTTCAAAAGAAATATAGTGGTGGTCTTTTGAATCGCACGAGAAAAAGTATTCCTGGCAAGTTTGAAGACTATCTTTACAAGATTAGGCAGGACTATCGATTCAATCGAAGGTGTATCATCTGCTGTTCGTTCATATCGAAGAAAATTATTGAGAAGGAGTTCAAAAAAATCCAGAAAGGAAAGAGTGTGGCAGGTAACATAACCCAGCTCTACTGGATCTTATCGTCGTTCGTGCATGCCGCTAAAGAAGCGGGTATACATCCCATCGTTTATTGCCAAGAATAATTTGATAAAAAATCACCTAAATTCGAACGATAGATCAGTATTTTCTATCATTCCCTAATCGCTTCCAGATCAATAGAACGGTGAGTTGATAGTAATACCGGGTAGCGTCGGAGTGGTCTTTCAGGTGCTGAGTGAGAAACCAGCGCACATGCTTGAGCTGCCAGGTCCAGGGATTGTCTCGTTGCCATCGTTGTTGAATGGCCGCTTGCATGATTCGGGCTTGCCGCAGGTGGCGTTGCTGCGTGGTTTTCGAGCCGGTCAGTACGCCGCTCAGGAACAGCGCCATATCGAAGGGCCTAGTCACGCTCTACCTCCAATATAGGCCGACACCACATCGATCCGGTTATGCCCGAGTTCAAGGCTGATCTGTTGGCGCGCCTGTCGATCCAATTCGCGGTCAATGCGATAGCAGTGACCACCATTGACCGGTGCGGCATGGCCCGTGAGCTGTTCGTAACGCTCGCAAGCGTAGGCCGCACGCAGATCATGGACCCCCTTCAGTCCACGTGTGTGCAGTATTTCGCGGGCAGGGAGCACGGTCCGTTGTAGGAACGCGACGTAGCTTTCGTCTCGGTCCAGTAAGTTGCGACTGCCGGCCGGTGACGCTTCACGAGCCAGCTGTAGCGCCGCTTTCACCTTTTCATTTGCGATGATCCAACGCGGCGCTGATGCCCCTGAGCGGCCGCCTTTGGTGCCGTCCTGGATATTGATGCAGCCTAAGTGTTCGGCTTCGCGCTGCAAGCGTGGCAGGTCAGCCAGGATCGCTTCGCGCAGACGCATACCAGTTGTTCGGGCCAACAGGACAATCGCGGCCACCCGCTCGTGTTGCTGTTCGCCAAGCGCCTCGAGCACTCGCCGTAGATGTTGGTGATCTTGGCCGTCCGGTGCGCGGGTGCGTACGCTCGAGCGCTTCTGTCCCAACGCCTGACTCGGGCTGGCGATCCTCAGGTCCTGATCACCGCGCAGCGCAGCGAGGGTGCGGTTGACGCTGCTCAGGCGGTTCTGCGCGGTGGCGATGCAGAGTTCACCTTGCTGGATCTGTTGGCGCAGATACGCGGCGTAGTCTTGCAGCGTCCGGCGATCAATCTGGCGCGCATCGTTGTAACCGGGACCGTCCTCTGACCGACACCAACGCACGAACGCTTGCCAGCGATCGCTATGCGCTTTGACGGTGGCAAAGTGTCCGCCGGCAAACAAATCCCTCAGCGCTTGCGGGCCGGCGTAACTCAACTGACGGCCGTAGCCGAAATTGCGCCCATCACGCCGACCGACCAAGGCCATCGTCATCACCGTTTTCGTTTATTTGCAGAAAGAGCAGCAAGGCTTTCCAGTGAGGGCTGAGCCTCTCTACCTGCTGCCAGTGTGTCGGGCGGAATAGGAGGGCGTTCTCTTGATGTTGCAGCATTGCCCCTTCCTCACGCAGTTGCTCAATCAGCAGAACGATGTAGGCAGGGTCCATGGGGGGTGTGGCGACAGCGGCGACAGTGGCGACAACCCGCTTCGTTTCTGGCCTGGGGCGTGGCGACAGGGTGGCGACAGAAGCGGCGACACATCGCGACTCTTGCGGCGGTTGATGTTGCGCTTGGTAGCGGCGCACCGCGTCATTGAGGCGGAACATGGCGGACCTCGAAAGTTTTTCCGTCGCGGCTGCTCAGCCAGCGATGGGTGATCAGCACGACCAATAAAGAGGCGGTATGGTCAGCGCTCTTGCGGGCAAAACGAGGGCCGTTGCGATTGACGTCGCGAATGGTGAAGTGAGTCCAGCCTTTCTGCACCAGCCAGCGCAGCAGCCGATCCGCCTCTTCGTGTCGCCTATTGACTGGCTCCTGTTCGGTCAGGCGCTGAATCTCGGCCAGGTAGTAATCCATCAACGTGGAGGCGCGCTGGATGTGTGCTTCGTCCAACGCACTGGCCTCTTCAACCATGGCCAGCACGCCCGCGATACGCAGTACGTTTGCCGCCGCCTTGCTCGCGACAGGCTGGACGCCGGCCAGCTCGCCGAACTCGCCAGACTGGCACTCGATGGTGTCGTGAATATCAATCCAGGCTCGGCGGGCACGGGACGTCAGCTCCAGCGCGGCAGGATTGAGTGAGCCATCCTTGTGGAGTGGCCAGGGCTTTTGCAGCAGAGCGGTGATCCGCTGTTGGTAGCGCTGGACTTTGGCATCTCGGGTCAAGTCGATCGCCTTGTAGAGCCGCTGGCCGACCAGGCGCTCGGGCCAACTGATCAGGCAACGGCCGAGGATGCCTTGGCCATTGATCACCGGGTCTTTGAACAGCTGGTTGGCCAGGTAGGGCTGCAGCATCAGGTGCAGGCTGAGGCGGCGGTCATAGGCACGCAGGCTTTCTCCGGCCATGGAGCGCGTCCGGTCGATTGGGCTGCCATCCCACAGTGTCGACAAGGTGGTGATCGCCTTGAGCAGGTTCTCTTTGCTCATGGTGCTGCTGCCCAAGAACTGGCCACCTTCATCATTGAACAAGCCCATGCTGGGCAAGCCCTGGCACAGACTTTTGACCAGGGCCTCAATGGTGGGTTCGGCAATGATCAGTCTCGGTGGTACCGGCTCGGACAGCTCAGCGCCTTTCGCCTCAGCACGCTCTGTTGAGGTTTTGGGTTTGGCCATGAGGCTGGTAGCGGCGCGATAGGCTTTGAGCTTTTCCACATACAGGGTCCACTGCTGCCGCTCCCAGTCGCGCGCCGCCCTTAATGCCAGGTGATCCACCGCGCTTTTGCGATCACCCGAGGACGCCACCGTCAGTAGGTAGAGGGACAGCGGATAGGTTCGGCCGTCGAGTTGGACATTGGCATGACCCTGGCTCACCAGAGCAGCGCTGGCCAGCACCGATTGCGCGGCCATGGCGCAGGGCACGCCGATCACCTCGGCCAGTCGTTCGACCGCAGGGCCCAACAGATCCCCGAGTGCTTCGACCGGGTAGGACAGTGGCGCCTGCTGGTATTCCAGCAATGGTTGTGGTGGCTCGAATGCTTCGCACAGTTGCATCGCTATTCTCCTGAGATTATCGACTTCGTCCTCACTCATCCCGCCACGGTTGTTGAGTGTTATCAGGGATCAAGCCCCCTGCGACCTGTGAGGTTTGTCCACTCACGCGGGACTGACGGCTCCTTACGACCGGGAACTTGGGCATCTCATGATCTGGCCTCCTGAACACTTCCGTAGAAGTGGGCGGGTAGAGGCTGCACTGGCTGACGAGACCAATGCCGCGAGATCCTGAGTCGGGTGAAGGCAGTGATGTGATGACCGGGGCATGCCTGACTGTCAGTCAGGGGCAGTCCATTCCTTGGGCTGCGGCACCATCATCGGCATCGCTGTGTCGAGTGAGCATTCGGTGTTTGTCACGCCGATTGTCACGAGGGGGAAAGCCGCAAAGGCCCGTGCGAGCAGGGCTGCAGCAGTGTGATATGCGCCCGTCTCTTTAGGGGGCAAAGAGACGGGCAAAAGGTTGGCGCAAGAAATAGCCAAGCGGATCAGTTGCTGCAGAGCAGCCAGGAGGGGGCATGAGTTTCCGCAGTGGGCATTCTGGAAGAAGTGGCATCCATCACATCGCTGTGACTGTGCGAGCCGCCGGACGCTAATCGCACTTGGGGTGAACCACCACGATGTGGCGTAGCCTCAAAGGTTCTGGCTACCTGGGTGCTGTCGAGGACAGCGCTGGTACGGTTCTGGTTTAGCGCTCGTTCTACTCGCGGTCAACCATATTTTGGAGGCGACTCTTGCGCCAATCGGTAGTGCTAGAAGACCTTGGAGTCCGGTGGTTTTCCATAGCCGGGTGGTCGTTTGTCGGTTTTTAATGTGAGCCTGCGTAATTGCATGGACTTGACCACCCATTTGCATCGTCACTGACCAGTCAATTGCATTCGTGCTGATCAACCGTTTGCATTCGACTTGACCAGCAAACGCCATAGTGACGACCGGCGGAGAACGGCCAAAAGTGGACGCTCGATTTTCAAAAAGTGCAATATCAGCGATATGGCGTCGCTAATGGGTTGGGCTCCAGTTGACTGGGGAAAACATCAAATTTTGGTCGATACCCCCTCCGCTTCTCGCTTGCCGCCGGTCACCTGAGCTTGAATTGGTTGTGTCAGCCTGTCCTTCGACTCGCCATCTGAAAATATCTGTCTCTTGGCTCAGACCTTCCTTAGCTTTGCCGTTAATCCGTTTAGTGGAATTTGTGATGTGGGCCGTCTAGGCTGAATTCAAAGTTTGGCAGGAGCGATAACCATGCCATCAGCGGATGACTCTACCCGGCAAGCGCGCAAAGAAACCCGTCTGTTCTTTTTTCTGATTGTCGTTTTTTTTCCTCTGCTGTCGGTGGCGATAGTGGGTGGTTACGGTTTCTTTGTCTGGTTTCTGCAAATGCTGCTCGGCCCTCCTGGTTCACTTCACTGATCGTTGTCCATCTTTAGCAAAAGACGGGGAGTACGGGTCATGGAAAAGACGCTGCATATTGCCAGTCTGGTGGTGCTTGCCCTTCCTGAGTTTTTCGAGGCGGTGAAAGCCAACTTGCGCTTGCTCGAAGGCGTTGAGCTGCATCAGGAAAGTCCCGCCGGCAAGCTGGTGGTGGTGCTGGAGATGGAAGAAGAAAGTGAGATTTCCCGGCGCATCAGTGAGATCAACGGCTTGCCGGGTGTACTCAATGCCGCCCTCGTTTATCACGAGATTCTCGATGTAACGGGAGAAAGCACATGCCTATGACTCGACGCGAGTTTGTCAAAGCCCAGGCTGCCGGGATCGCCGCAGCGGCGGCGGGGCTCCCGGTGTTTACATCCGCCAGCAACCTGATCACCGAAGAGGACCGGGTAGCCCTGGACTGGAATAAAGCGCCTTGCCGCTTTTGCGGTACCGGGTGCAGCGTCATGGTGGCAACAAAGGACAATCGGGTGGTCGCCACTCATGGTGATGTGAAAGCCGAGGTCAATCGCGGACTGAACTGCGTCAAAGGCTATTTCCTGTCGAAAATCATGTACGGCGTTGATCGGCTCACTCAGCCGTTGTTGCGCATGACCAACGGGCAGTATGACAAGCAAGGCGAGTTTCAACCGGTGTCCTGGGATCAAGCGTTTGATGTGATGGAGTTGAAGTTCAAGGAGGCGATAAAAAACAAAGGGTCCGAGTCCATCGCCATGTTCGGATCAGGTCAGTGGACCGTTTGGGAAGGCTATGCGGCCAACAAGTTGATGAAGGCGGGTTTTCGCTCCAATAACATTGATCCCAATGCGCGTCATTGCATGGCCTCGGCGGTCATGGGTTTTATGCGCACGTTCGGTATGGATGAGCCGATGGGGTGTTATGACGATATAGAAGTCACCGATGCGTTCGTGCTGTGGGGTTCAAACATGGCGGAGATGCACCCGATTCTTTGGAGCAGGGTGGCGGATCGCCGATTGAGTCAGCCCAACGTCAAGGTGGCCGTACTGTCGACCTTCGAGCATCGCAGTTTTGAGTTGGCCGACATTCCCATGGTGTTCAAGCCACAGACGGACCTGTTTATCCTCAATTACATTGCCAACCACATCATTGAAAGTGGCTCGGTCAACAAGGACTTTGTCAGCAAACACACCAAATTTGCCAAAGGTACGGATGACATCGGCTACGGCCTGCGTTCCGATAACCCGCTGGAGATGAAGGCCCAAAATGCGGCCAAGGCGAACACTTGGAGTGACATCGACTTTGAGCAATTCGCGGCATTCGTAAAACCTTACACCCTTGAGCGCACCGCCAAGGAAACCGGCGTACCGGCCGAGCAACTCAAGGCCTTGGCTGAGCTGTATGCCGACCCGAAGCGCAAGGTGGTCTCCTTCTGGACCATGGGCTTTAACCAGCACACGCGGGGCGTCTGGGCGAATAACCTGATTTACAACATCCACCTGCTGACCGGAAAAATCAGCGAGCCGGGCAACAGTCCTTTTTCCCTGACGGGCCAGCCCTCGGCCTGCGGCACGGCGCGGGAAGTGGGAACGTTCTCCCATCGCTTGCCCGCTGATCTGGTGGTCACCAATCCAAAGCATCGCGCCACGGCGGAGAAAATCTGGAAATTGCCGCCAGGCACCATCAATGAAAAAGTCGGGTTCCATGCCGTGCAGCAGAGTCGGATGCTCAAGGACGGCGTGCTCAATGTGTATTGGACGATGGCCAGCAACAACATGCAGGCCGGCCCCAACATCATGCAGGAAGTGTTGCCGGGTTGGCGCAACCCCGAGAACTTCGTGATTGTCTCGGATGTGTATCCCACCGTCTCTGCCCAGGCGGCCGATCTGATTCTGCCCACAGCGATGTGGGTCGAGAAAGAGGGCGCTTACGGCAATGCGGAGCGACGCACGCAGTTCTGGCATCAATTGGTTTCGGCCCCGGGTGACGCCAAGTCCGACCTCTGGCAACTGGTTGAATTTTCCAAACGCTTTAAAACGGAAGAAGTCTGGTCCGAGGAAATATTGTCGGCCTCACCGCAGTACAAGGGCAAAACCCTGTACGAGGTGTTGTTCAAGAACGGTCAGGTCGATCAGTTCCCGCTTGATCAAATGGCGGCGGGCTATAAAAACGACGAAGCCCGGGATTTTGGTTTTTACCTGCAAAAAGGGCTGTTCGAAGAATATGCCCAATTCGGCCGTGGCCACGGTCATGACCTCGCCCCGTTCGATCTCTATCACACCGAACGAGGGTTGCGATGGCCCGTCGTCGATGGCAAGGAAACACGCTGGCGTTTCCGGGAAGGCTATGACCCCTACGTGGAGAAGGGCAGCGGTGTGCAGTTCTATGGCTATCCCGACAAGAAGGCGATTATTTTCGCGCTGCCCTACGAGCCCCCGGCGGAATCCCCCGACGCGGAGTTCCCATTCTGGCTGAGCACCGGACGAGTGCTTGAGCACTGGCACACCGGGTCGATGACGCAGCGTGTCGAGGAACTTCATAAAGCAGTCCCCGACGCATTGGTCTACATGCATCCGGCTGATGCCCAAGCCTTGAATGCCCGTCGAGGCAGCGAAGTGAAGCTGATCAGTCGACGCGGTGAGATGCGTGCGCGCATCGAAACCCGAGGGCGCAACAAGCCACCACAAGGCTTGGTTTTTGTGCCGTTTTTCGATGCCAACAAGCTGATCAACAAGGTCACACTCGATGCGACGGATCCCATCTCCAAGCAGACTGATTATAAAAAATGTGCGATCAGGATTGAGTTGATCAAGACGGCATAAGGAGCGCTCAGATGAAGAGTCATTTGCTGTCTTTGCTTGCTGCTCTGTTGCTGTGGATGCCGCTGGCATTCGCGGCGCAGCCCGATTACCCGCTGGATGCGCCTGCGCCGGATGGCCGGCGACCCGGAGGGACCTTGACCCAGGAATTTGCGGCACCGTTGATGGCTGATGACGAGAACAAGGACCTCAAGCGCGAGCGCAATTATCCTGACCAGCCGCCCACCATCCCCCACAGTATCCGGGGGTATCCGATCGACAAGAACAGCAACAAGTGCCTGTCCTGTCACAGCCGTGCCAATAGTGCCCGCACTCAGGCGCCGATGATCAGTATCACCCACTACATGGACCGTGATGGTCAGGCGCTGGCCGCTGTTTCGCCGCGTCGGTATTTCTGTACTCAGTGTCACGTGCCACAGAAAGACGTAAAGCCTCTGGTGGGCAACAACTTCAAGAACATTGACCAGGTGCTGCAAGACGAAATCAACGGCCAGCAGAAACCTTAAGGAGAGGCCATGAAATCCTTGCGTGCGCTGCTCAAAGACTATTGGGGCATTCTGCGTCGCCCCAGCGTGCATTACAGCCTGGGCTTTCTGACGCTCGGCGGGTTCATCGCCGGAGTGATTTTCTGGGGTGGTTTCAACACTGCGCTGGAAGCCACCAATACCGAGAAGTTCTGCATTTCCTGCCATGAAATGCGCGATAACGTGTTTGTCGAGTTGCAGGACACCATTCACTACACCAATCGTTCTGGCGTACGCGCCACCTGTCCGGACTGTCACGTCCCGCACGAATGGACGCACAAGATTGCCCGCAAGATGCAGGCTTCCAAAGAGGTGTGGGGCAAGGTGTTCGGAACGATCGACACCCGGGAAAAATTTCTCGGTATGCGGCGTGAACTGGCCGAGCACGAGTGGGGGCGGCTCAAGGCAAATGACTCCCGAGAATGCCGCAATTGCCATAACTTTGAATTCATGGACTTTACCCGCCAGGGCAAACGCGCCGCCAATATGCACTCCACGGCACTGGCCAGCGGTCAGGCGACCTGTATCGACTGTCATAAGGGCATCGCCCACAAGTTGCCTGACATGAGCGGTGTCAAAGGCTGGTAGTCGAATCGGTTGGGCTCTCACTTCGTTGCCGCCGAGCGGCATATCCGCGCTGGTTTTTCGACTTTGACACAATTCTCTCTCCCTCTCTGATAAACCCCAAACCCAATGTTTCAAGGGGGTTTAGCCTCTGTGCGCAAGTTGGTCTGCGGATTCCACGCGCACTTTGGCGCCCATTCTACAAACACTTGGACAGCGATCTCTCATTGATCCGGCCCACGCTCAGGCAGGCACCAACGCAGGATTACCCACTACCATCGGCCTCTTTTATCGAAGCAAAGAGGTCGTCGTAGAGCGTTTAGCCTTATGCGACACGTCGAATGTGGTGAATTCTCAAGTGTTCCTAAACGCTTAATTGCATCGCACATGGCCACCCATTGCATTGCCACTCACAAGACATTTGCATTCGCGGAGACCGCCGTTTGCATACGGTTGACCAATGCACACACAAGAGTCGACAGGCAGAGAACGGCCAATCTCCACCCTTCGTGAAGGGCAGCTATGGGTCGACATCAGCCCGTCGCGACAGGCAGAATTCGGCCGATTCTGTTGAAAAAGTCGGTCATGGATTCCACGACAGAAAAGTACGCGTTTGAGATTGAAATCTTTACTTTGAGCAGTGGATTCCGGGTTCAGATTTCGCGTAGCGGCGCGCAAAAAAGGCGTTTTCAGCCGTCAGTATGCGGGCAGTCTGGAAGAACCGACTTTTTCAACAGAATCGGCCAAAAGCAGTCATTCGATGGGCCTTCAGCAGTTCATCTCCGGGCCTCCTTACTCCCAAAATGAGTTTATGTAGTCACAATCTTCTATTCGCAGTTTATTCACGATAAGGCCAAAACTGGCGATACAAAAAACCACCCGAACGGTGAAGGATCGAACGGTTTTTTGGGGAGTGAGGGATGAGCGGCAAGGCTTAGCCCAGTATCTCGCTGGCCACGTGATCGACCGCACTTTTGGTGATGTCGACTATCAGGTCGGCCTCCTCCTCGGTCAAGATCAACGGTGGTGCAAAGCCGAGAATGTCGCCATGGGGCATCGCTCGGGCAATCATTC
Organism: Pseudomonas sp. BT76 TE3572; assembly: GCF_050435365.1. Taxonomy (NCBI): domain Bacteria; kingdom Pseudomonadati; phylum Pseudomonadota; class Gammaproteobacteria; order Pseudomonadales; family Pseudomonadaceae; genus Pseudomonas; species Pseudomonas sp. BT76 TE3572. The sequence continues at coordinate 3,613,431 of NZ_JBNDKE010000001.1, read as the reverse complement.
CGCGTTCAAGACAGGCTGCCGATACTTTCGGACCGATCTTCAATGCAGCATCGAATGGTGTGCGTTGCTCACGATCGGCCATGAACTCGACTGCGGCAAGCATGCCGTCGCCACGCACTTCGCCTACCAGCGGATGACCTTCCAATACTTCCCGCAACCGACGATTCAGATAACTGCCAACCTTCTCTGCGTTGGCTGTCAGGTTTTCCCGCTCCAGGATGTCGAGGTTGGCCAAGGCCGCCGCCGCGCAGATCGGATGCCCGGAGTACGTCCAGCCATGCCCCATGGCACCTTGAGATTCGGAGGCTTTTTCGATCACGTCCCAGACTTTTTCACCGACAATCACTGCTGATAAAGGCGCATAGGCACTGGTCAGGCCTTTGGCCGTAGTGATCAGGTCCGGACGCATGCCGTAGCGCTGGCTGCCCATCTTCGAACCCAGGCGACCGAAGGCGCAGACCACTTCGTCGGCGATCAACAACACGTCATACTTGTTCAACACCGCTTGTATGGCGGCCCAATAGCCGGCCGGCGGAACGATGATGCCGCCGGTGCCCATCAGCGGTTCGCCGATAAATGCGGCGACGGTGTCCGGCCCTTCGGCCAGGATCATTTTCTCCAACTCGTCGGCGCAATAGCGCACGAAAGCTGCTTCATCCATACCCACCGGTGCCTTGCGATACCAGTGCGGACAAACGGTATGTTTGACGCCCTCCGCCGGCAGGTCGAAATGCTGATGGAACGTCGGCAGGCCGGTCAGGCTGCCGGTCATGATGCCCGAGCCGTGATAACCGCGATCACGGGAGATGATTTTCTTCTTCTGCGGGCGACCCAATACGTTGTTGTAGTAACGCACCAGTTTGATCTGGGTTTCGTTGGCGTCGGAACCGGACAGGCCGTAGTAGACTTTTTTCATGCCCTCCGGCGCCCAGTCGATGATGCGGCTCGACAGCTCGATGATCGCTTCGGTCGAGTGCCCGACATAGGTGTGGTAATAGGCCAGTTCCTTGGCCTGCTTGTAGATCGCATCGGCGACTTCGGTGCGCCCGTAGCCGATATTCACGCAGTACAACCCGGCAAAGGCGTCGATGAATTCGCGGCCTTCGTGGTCGCGGATACGAATGCCTGACGCGCTCTTGATGATGCGTCCCTTGAGCGTGCCGCTGGCGTGGTCATGGGCATGGGTCGACGGGTGCATGAAGTGCGCACGGTCTTGTTCGAACAACGAATCGAGTTTTTGGCTCATGGCGGATCTCCTTAGAACTGGCCTTGATGGTGCAGGCAAAAGTATTTGGTTTCGACAAAGGCTTCGAAGCCCTCGGTACCGCCCTCGCGGCCCAGCCCCGAGGCTTTCATGCCACCGAACGGGATCGGATGGCCGGTGAACTTGACGCCATTGACTGCGACCATGGCGTGGTCGAGGCGGCGAATCAGGGGGTAGATTAGGTCCAGGCGGTTGGAACAAATGTAGGCAGCCAGACCGTATTCGGTGTCGTTGGCCATTTCGATGGCTTGCTCGAGGGTGTCGAAAGGCATGACGCCAGCAATCGGCGCGAAATTCTCTTCGCGGTAGATACGCATCTGCGGCGTAACGTCGGCCAGCACCGTCGGCTGATAGAACAATCCGCCGAGGGCATGCGCTTCGCCGCCCACCAGACGTTGCGCGCCCAGCTTCAGCGCATCAGCCACACGCTCGGCGGTCACATCGAAGGCGGCCTGATGCATCAGCGGGCCGATGTCGACGCTTTGCTCTTGATCACCCACCAGTGCCGGGCCGACCCGCAGTTCGCGCACCGCAGAGGCAAAGCGGCTGAGGAACGCCGGATAAATCGAGCGTTCGACCATAATCCGATTGGCCGCGCAGCAATCCTGGCCCGAGGTCTGGAACTTGGCCTCTACCGCGACTTTCACCGCCAGATCCAGATCGGCATCGGCGCAGACAATAAACGGCGCGTTTCCGCCCAGTTCCAGCGACACTTTCTTCACGTCCTGGGCCGCCGCTTGCAGCACCAACTTGCCGACCCGGGTCGAGCCGGTGAAGCTGACCGAACGCACGCGAGTGTCCTGCACCAGGGTTTGCATGGTCATTTGCGGTTCGCCCAGCACCACGTTGAACACGCCGGCCGGGAAGCCCGCCTCTTCTGCCAGTTGCGCCAGGGCCAATGCCGAATACGGCGTTTCGTGGGCCGGTTTGATGACCACAGTGCAACCGGCGGCCAATGCGGCGGCGGCTTTGCGGGTGATCATCGCCGAAGGAAAATTCCACGGCGTCAGCAGTGCACAGACGCCAACCGGTTCCTTGATCGTGCCCAGATGCGCGCCGGGGATATGGCTGGGGATGTTCTGCCCGTAAAGGCGCCGCGCTTCTTCGGCAAACCATGGAATGAAACTGGCGGCGTAGGCGATTTCGCCGCGTGATTCGGCCAGGGGCTTGCCTTGTTCCTGGCTGAGAATCCGCGCCAGGTCTTCCTGATGCTCAAGGATCAACGCCGCCCAGCGCCGCAGAATCGTTCCGCGGTCATCGAGGCTTTGTTCACTCCAGGCTGAAAACGCCCGGTGTGCGGCATCTACGGCGGCGATGATCTGAGGCTGATCGAGCATCGGCACATGACCGATCAACGTCTGATCGGCCGGATTGTGCACGGCGACGCTATGGCCGCTGTCACTGTGGACCCAATGGCCGTCTACGTAGCAAAGTGCTTTGAACAACAGCGGATGTTTGTATGTCATGGCGTTCACTCCAAACCGTGTGCGTGAATCCATGCTAGGGCAGCGCAGCCAAGATGAGTTGGCGTTTGGCGGGGTGTAACGATTGGTTTTTTCTGATTGAACGTCGGCAAACAGAGGCTTTTTGCGGTGAAGGTTTTGCCCCGGTTTATGGCTCTTGCGCCAGCTCGGCCGGCAAGGCACCCGCGGTCTTGATGGTTTTAGTGACGATATAGGTGAAGTAGCGCTCGATGCCCAGGTCATCGAGCAACAACTGGTCGATAAAACGCTGGTAATGGTCAATGTCCGGCGCCTGGATCATCGCCATGTAATCAACACCGCCACCGGTGGCGTAACAGAATGCCACTTCGGCGGCCTCGTTCATGCGTTGTTCGAACCGCCGCATGTCCTGGGCGGTGTGTCGGGCCAGGGTGATTTCCACCAGCACCTGCTGGCTTTTGAACACCGCGTTCCAGTCGATCAGTGCCCGGTAGCCCTTTATCAGCCCAAGCGACTCCAACTTGCGAACCCGCTCCCACGCCGGGGTCACCGAGAGATTGATCGCCTCGGCCAAGCTCGACTTGGTGATCCGACCGTCTTCGGCGAGGATTCGCAGGATTTTCAGGTCATAGCGATCGAGCTTGTGCATGGGTCGAGGATCTCCTGAATGAGTAGGACAAACCTGCTCGCGATAGCGATATTTCAGTCACATCAATGAGAGATGTAACGCCGCAATCGCGAGCAGGCTCGCTCCCACAGGTTTTTAGATCAGGTCAATACATCGGCGATGACGGCAATGATATCGCCGCACTGCACCACGCCGGGAAAGTGGCGCGCCGCCAGCAGCCCGCTGCGGGCCGCGCGATATTCCACCGGGGCGACGCCGCTCCGGGTAGCGTCGTAAACGCGGGCAATCACGTCTCCTTCTCTCACGTTATCGCCCAGATCGCGGCACATTTCCAGCAAGCCATCGTGTTCGCTGTCGATGAAGCAATTGGCATCGGGCATGTCGAGCATGATTGACTCCGTGGTCTGGATCTCACCTTCGAGAATCCCCGCATGCACCAGCAGATTGCGCACCCCGCGCTCGGCAATCGCCACACTGCGCGCCGTGGACGAACCACCGCCACCCAGTTCGGTCGTGACAAAAACTTTGCCCTGACGCTCGGCGGCGGTGTCGTACATCGACCCGGCATCGAGCTCCAGCATGCGCATGCTGTAAGGCGCATTGAAGGCGCGCATAGCGGCTTCACATTGCTCTTGCTGGTTCTTGTCGGGCAGCACATGACAAGCCGCGAAAGGCAGGAAGTCCAGGGTGCGGCCACCGGAATGGATATCCAGCACGATGTCGGCCAAGGGCAACAAGGTCCGGTTGAAGTAATCGGCGATTTTCTCGGTCACGGTGCCGTCCGGCTTACCGGGGAAACTGCGATTCAGATTGCCCTTGTCGATCGGCGACGTGCGCCGACCGGCATGGAACGCCGGGGTGTTCATGAACGGGACGATAATCACCCGCCCCGTGACATCGGCGGCCGTCAGGCCCTGGGCCAGTTTGCTCAGCGCCACCGGGCCTTCGTATTCGTCACCGTGGTTACCGCCGGTAAGCAGCGCGGTCGGACCCTGACCGCGCTGAATCACCGTGACCGGAATCATCACCGAGCCCCAGGCCGAGTCGTCCCGGGAGTACGGCAATTTGAGGAACCCGTGCTGCACGCCTTCGCGGGCAAAATCCACCGTGGCGCTGATCGGGTTGTCAGGCAGGTCGCTCATGGCTCAATCCTTCACGAACAGTTGGCGTGGCACGTTGCACAGCGTCTCGACGCCGGTTTCGGTGATCAGAATGCTTTCGGTGATTTCTAGCCCCCAATCGTCCATCCACAGGCCCGGCATGAAGTGGAAAGTCATGCCCGGCTGCAACACGCTGGTGTCGCCGGGACGCAGGCTCATGGTGCGTTCGCCCCAGTCTGGCGGATAGCTGATCCCGATCGGGTAGCCACAACGGCTGTCCTTGTGGATGCCGAATTTCTCCAACACTTTGAAAAACGCCACAGCGATGTCGCCGGTGGTATTGCCCGGTTTGGCTGCTTCCAGTCCTGCGGCGATGCCTTCGACCACGGCTTTTTCGCCGTCGAGGAAGTGCTGTGGAGGTTTGCCCAAATAGATCGTGCGCGACAGCGGACAGTGATAACGCTTGTAGCAACCGGCGATTTCAAAGAAGGTCCCGGCGCCTTTTTCGAACGGCGAATCGTCCCAGGTCAGGTGCGGCGCGCTGGCGTCGGCACCCGTGGGCAATAGCGGCACGATGGCCGGGTAATCGCCGCCATGACCGTCAGCGCCGAGGATCCCGCTGCTGTAGATTTCAGCCACCAGTTCATTTTTGCGCATGCCCGGCTCGATCCGTTCGAGGATCCGCCCGTGCATGTTTTCGACGATGCGCGCAGCGATGCGCATGTAAGCGATTTCCTGGGGCGACTTGATCGCCCTCTGCCAGTTCACCAACCCGACCGCGTCGATCAGCTTGGCCTGCGGCAGGTTTTTCTGCAGCGACAAATACGCGGCGGCGCTGAAATAATAGTTATCCATTTCCACGCCGATGGTCAGCGCGTCCCAACCCCGGGCACTGATGACTTCCCGCGAAAGGTAATCCATCGGATGGCGTTCCCGGGACTGCACGTAGATGTCCGGGTAACCGATGATGTTCTCGTGCTGCATGAACACCGTGCGCTTGGCGCCGTTGGCGTCTTGCCCGCGACCGAACCAGACCGGCTCGCCGTCGAGCGCCAACAACACGCATTGGTGAACGTAAAACGACCAACCGTCATAGCCGGTCAACCAGGCCATGTTCGACGGATCGGTGACCAGCAACAGCTCGATGCCCTGAACCTGCATGGCCGCTCGAACCTTGGCCAGACGCTGGGCGTATTCCTCCCGTTCGAACGGGAGATTGACGACTATCTGAGACATGCACATGCCCTCTGATAAATGACGCACGGATGAAAAAAGTGGATTAGCTACCGAACTGAAAACCCTTGCCGGCCGAGCGCGCGCGCTCGAAGGCCAGATTGGCCATGGCGGTGTCCTGGGCGCCGGTTCCGGTGAGGTCGCACAAGGTGACTTGCGCATCGCTGGTCCGACCCGGGTGCTGGCCCGCGAGCACTTGCCCCAATTCGGCCAAGCCCGATTCGTCGGTAATAACACCGGCCGCCAGAGCGTGATGCAACTCGCCGAGGATTCGCGTTTGGCTCAAGCGATCCGCCACGTAGCGGTCGACCTTGGCCAACGCTTGGGGAGAAATTTCATTTTTGTGTTCGGCATCCGAACCCATGGCGGTGATGTGCAAGCCGGGGTGCAAGTGGCGCGCTTCGATCAGCGGTTCACGGCTCGGGGTGCAGGTGATCGCAATGTCCACGCCGGTCATGGCCTCGTCGATGCTAGCGCAAGGCGTGACCGTCAGACCGCTGTCGCGCGCCAGCTCGGTGCTGAAGTCTTTGGCCTTGGCGCTGTCGCGTGCCCAGACTTGAACGGATTCAATCGGCCGAACCAAACGCAACGCCTGAAGCTGCAACGCGGCCTGCTCGCCGGCACCGATCAGCGCTACGCTGCAACTGTCGACCCGGGACAGGGCTCGAGCCGCCACGGCGCCCGCCGCGGCTGTGCGTACGGCGGTCAGATAACCGTTGTCCAGCAGCAAGGCGTCGAGCAAACCGGTGCGCGCCGAAAGCAACATCATCATGCCGTTGAGACTCGGTAGGCCCAGTTTCGGATTGTCGAAAAAACCCGGACTGACCTTGATCGCAAAACGCTCCAGGCCCGGCAGGTATGCAGTCTTCACGTCCACTTCGCCATTGTGCTCGGGGATGTCCAGACGCAGGATCGGCGGCATGGCCACCGCTGCCGTGGCCAGCAGCACAAAGGCTTGTTCGATAGCTTCGATGCTCGGCAAGTCTAGTGCCACACAGGCACGCAGATCCGCTTCGCTCAATAAGGTGATGTCACTCATCAATGCGGCACTCCATTCAGTCGTTATTGTTGGGGTTCACGCATCTGCGCCCGCGAGGACTCGCAGGTGCTGATCGATGTCGACGTTACGGCCGCTGACCACCACCACGATCGGCCCGCGCGGCTCAATCAATCCATCAAGCAACGCGGCAATCCCGACCACGGCCGCGCCCTCCAGCACCAGACGCTCTTCGCGATAGGCATGGCGTAGGGCATTGGCGATGGAAGTCTCGCTGAGCAAATGCACGTGGTCACACAGATCGCGGGTCATGTTGAAGGTGTAACGGTTGTTCAGGCCGATGCCACCGCCGAGCGAGTCGGCCAGAGTCGGCAGCTCTTCGACTTCCACCGGATGCCCGGCTGCGAGGCTGGCGTGCATGGCCGCACCGCGTTGCATGCTGATGCCGTGGGTGATGATGTTCGCGCTGACGCTTTTGATCGCCAGCGCCACACCGGCAAACAAACCGCCGCCGGACAACGGCACGAGGATTTGCGCCACGTCCGGTTGCTGTTCGAGGATTTCCAGCCCCAGCGTGCCCTGCCCGGCGATGATGGCCGGGTGATCGAACGGCGGCAGCAATGTCGCGCCTTGCTCGTTGGCGATCCGTTCGGCTTCACGCTGGGCGTCGTCCTGAGACTGGCCGACGATGCATACCTCGGCGCCCAGATCACGAATGGCTTGAACCTTGTTCGCCGGCACCAGATGCGACAGGCAAATCGTCGCCTTCACGCCTTGCCGGGAAGCGGCATACGCCAGAGCACGACCGTGATTACCGGTCGACGCCGCCACCACGCCACGCGCTTTCTCCTCGGCGCTGAGCTGCGCCACGGCATTGCTCGCGCCGCGCAATTTGAAACTGCCGGTGATTTGCTGGGATTCGAGTTTGAGGTACACCGCCACGCCCAATCGTTGCGAAAGGCTGGGCGAATATTCCAAGGGGGTACGCCGGACAAGCGATTCGATGCGCTGGCGAGCGAGGTAAATATCCTGTAGCTGTAACGTTGACATGACCGCGTCCCGACTGTGGTGTTGGGCGCAGTCTAAGAGGACTGGATTGTCGTAATGAATGTACTAGGGCAATTTAGTCGACAAACTTTTTTGCGAACTTTTTCCCGGTCAGACATCGTGGATTTGCGGGTACTGCCCGAATATCTCGCGCATGCTCATCAGTGCGTCCCGCATTTCTTCGTCGCTGCATTCGGCGCCGACACACACCCTCACCGCTCGAGCTCGCGGCGTTCCACGCACGGTGAACGGATCAGGCGATGCGACAGCGATGTGCCGGTGACGCAAGGCTCGCACCAGGCTGTCGACCTCCCAGTGTATTGGAATGCCAACCCACGCGTTCAGTGCATGAGGATGCTGGCCGAGCAGGTGCTCGCCCAGGTATTCGCTGACCATCGCCTGCCGGCCGGCCAACAGTTTGCGCTGCAATCGCACGAGCGTGTCGGCGCGACCGTCACGAATCCAGCGCGCAGCGATTTCGGAGACCATGGGCGTGGCCATCCAGCTGTTGACCCGCAAGATACTTTCGGTGCGCAACGCCAGGCGCTTGGGCACTACCAAATAGCCGATGCGCAAACCGGTCAGCACTGACTTGGTCATGCTGGTGCAATAGAACGACAGCTCCGGCAGGTAATGGCTGATCGGCGGCGCGCGATGCTCATCCAGCAACGGCCCGTATACGTCGTCTTCAATGATGTGCACACCGAAACGCCGGGCGATGTCGGCAATCTCCCGCCGACGACTGTCCGGCATCAGGCTGGTGGTCGGGTTGTTCAGGTTGGGCGTGCACACCAGCGCGGTGATGCGCTCATTGCTGCACATGTCTTCGAAGTGTTCCGGGTCGATGCCATAACGGTCCATTTCCAGGCCTTTGAGGGTGAATCCCAATACCTGAGAGTTGCCGATTACCCCGTGATCGGTGAGCCCTTCGCAGAGCACGACATCATCGGGGCCGGCCAGAGACGCCAGCGCAAGGAAGATGCCGTGAGCGGCGCCGTTGGTAATCAGGATGTCATCACGCTCGACCCGCAGTCCTTGCCGTCCGATCCAGTGCATGGCCTCTTCGCGGTGCGACTCGAAACCCGCAATCGGACGAAATGCGTGTATCCACGGCTGATCCTCTTCCGTGCTGAGCTCGCGGCAGGTGTCACGCCAGAACTGGTCGTGCTCGCGGGTGTGCAGGATCCGCGCGATGGAAAAATCCACCAGGGCCCGTTCAGGGCTATCGAGAATATAGGTAGCCACTCGATCGCTCATGCGCCGCGACACAAAGCTGCCGCGCCCGACTTCGCAACGCACCAGCCCCTGACGCTCCAGCTCTTTATAGGCGTTGGTGACCGTCTGCACGCTGATGCCCATGGTATCGGCAACATGCCGCTGCGGCGGCAGGCGCTGATCATTGGCCAAGACACCCTGCTCGATATCATCGGCAATCGCCTGCACCAGAATCTTGTACTTTGACTCGCCACTGCGGGCGATATCCAGTGCCGCTTTCCATTTGTCCATCAGCGCTAAAACCCGGGTCTGTGCTCGTCGGGACAGCATCGCGCCAGTATCCATGCAATGCAATTGTCCTAGTGCAATACAATGATGCTCAGCGCTTTTGTATGCTCGGCTCAAGGTCGACAGCCGGGCACCTTCAAGCCCACAACAAAATCAATCGACCTGTACCGGACTGCGTCCAGATCCATGAGATCAGTCCTTGTACGCTTTGCTCTTGTAACACTGCCTCCTACCACAGAGCCGTCACCGACGGGTCAACAAGAAACAGGAGATTTTATCGATGAGCAATTTCCCTTCCCGCAGCACCCATGCATTGCGTCACCTGTTCGTAGCTTGCGCGATGTTCGGCCTAGTCGCCGGCGCCCATGCCGCTACGACACTGGAAACCGTCAAACAGAACAGCAGCATCCGTATCGGTTATGCCAACGAAACCCCGTTCGCCTTTACCGAAACCGACGGCAGGGTCACCGGTGAATCACCGGAAATCGCCAAAGCCATCTTTGCCAAAATGGGCATCAAACAGGTTGACGGCGTGTTGACCGAATGGGGCTCGTTGATCCCGGGTCTGCGCGCCGGGCGCTTCGACGTGATTGCCGCCGGCATGTACATCACGCCGGCTCGCTGCAAGCAGGTGCTGTTTACCGATCCGCAGTATCAACTGCCGGACGCGCTGCTTACGGCCAAAGGCAACCCGAAGGGTCTGCACAGTTACGAAGACATCGCCAAGAATCCCGAGGTGAAGCTGGCAATCATGGCCGGCACGGTAAACTTGGCCTATGCGCGAGACTCGGGTGTAAAGGATGAGCAAATCCTCCAGGTACCGGACACCACCGCCCAGTTGCAAGCCGTGCGCGCCGGTCGTGCCGATGCGGCAGTGGGTACTCAACTGACCATGAAAGGTTTGGCCGCCAAAGGTGGCGACAAAGTTGAAGCGGTCACCGAGTTCAAGGACGACCCGTCACACATTGGATACGGTGCTCTCGCCTTCCGTCCGGAAGACAAAGACCTGCGCGATGCGGTCAACGCCGAGTTGAAAAAGTGGTTGGGCTCCGAAGAGCACCTCAAGGCTGTTGCCCCTTTCGGGTTTGACAAATCCAACGTGACAAGCAAAACGGCTGCCGAGCTCTGCGCTCAATAGTCGAAACAGGCATGGCGCCACGGCGCGATGCCTATTTCCCTGCTTAATCCGGATGGACAGGTTTAACCCATGGGTGAATTACTTCCGCTATTGATACAAGGCGCCTGGGTGACGCTCCAGGTGACGATTTTCGGTTCGCTGCTGGCGATTGTCGCGGCAATTGTCGCGGCTCTGGGGCGCATGTCGCCTTGGCGGCCATTGCGCTGGTTTTCCATTGCTTATATTGAAGTGTTTCGCGGCACGTCGTTGCTGGTGCAATTGTTCTGGCTGTTTTTCGTGCTGCCGCTGCCGCCGTTCAACCTTGAACTGAGTCCCTACAGCGTGGCCATCGTCGGTCTCGGCTTGCACATTGGCGCTTACGGCGCCGAGGTGATGCGCGGTGCGATCAGCTCCGTCGCCAAGGGTCAATACGAGGCGTCCACAGCACTCAACTTCAGCGGCTACAAGCGCTTTCGCCGCATCATTCTTCCGCAGGCATTGCTGGCCGCTATTGCGCCGGGTACCAACCTGCTGATCGAACTGCTGAAAAATACTTCGCTGGTGTCGTTGATCACCCTGTCAGACCTGAGCTTCAGGGCTCGTCAATTGGATCAGGCAACTTTCGAGACTCTGGAAATTTTCAGCCTGGCGCTGGTGATGTACTTCGTCTTGGCGCAGGCGATCAACATCGGCATGCGTCACATTGAGCGCCATCTGGCTCGCGGGCGGATGCGTGGAGGTCTGTCATGACACTGTTCGATTGGACCTATGCCTGGCAAATCCTCCCCGATTTACTGCGCGCTTCGCTTAACACCGTGGGGATTACCCTGGTCGGCTTCCTGATTGCCATTGTGCTGGGGCTGTTCCTGGCTATCGGTCGAAGGAGCCGCAGAGTCTGGCTGTCGTGGCCGACCACCGCCGTGATCGAGTTCATTCGCAGCACGCCGCTGCTGATCCAGGTGTATTTCCTTTACTACGTGCTGCCCAATTACGGTGTCAGCATGACCGCGATGCAAGTGGGGATTCTCGGCATAGGCCTGCATTACGCCTGCTACATCGCCGAGGTGTATCGCGGCGGCCTCGATGCGGTGCCGCGCGCGCAATGGGAAGCGGTCACGGCGTTGAACATCGCCCCATACAGCGCTTATCGCAACATCATACTGCCCCAGGCCCTGCGGCCGATCCTGCCTCCATTGGGCAACTACCTGGTGGCGATGCTCAAGGACACGCCGGTGCTGTCGGCGATTACCGTGGTGGAAATCATGCAACAGGCCAAGAACATCGGTTCCGAGAATTTCCGCTATTTGGAGCCGATCACCATGGTCGGCCTGTTTTTCCTCGCCCTAAGCATTGCTTTGGCTTATCTGGTACGGCGCCTTGAAGTGCGCCTGGAGCTACGCTAATGACTACTCCACTGTCGACACCCGGTGACCTTTCACGGCACAGCAACCCGACCCCGCTGCATCCGCAGGAGGCCATGGCCATGCAGGAAACCAAACCGGTAAAGCCGATCGTCAGCTTCCAGGACGTTACCAAGAGCTACGGCAACTTTACCGTGCTCGATCATTTGAACCTGGACGTCACGCCGGGTGAGAAAGTCGCGATCATCGGCCCCAGCGGCTCCGGAAAATCCACACTGCTGCGGGTACTGATGACACTCGAAGGCATCGATGACGGACTGATCCGCATTGAGGATGACTTGCTGACCCACATGCCCAATCGCAACGGTGTATTGGTGCCCGCCAATGACCGGCACATCCGCCGAGTGCGCGGCAAGATCGGCATGGTGTTCCAGAGTTTTAACCTGTTCCCTCACATGACAGCGTTGCAAAACGTTATCGAGGCGCCGGTGCAGGTGCTCGGCATGAAACCGGCCGAGGCCCGTGAACGTGCAGCAGACTTGCTGGAACTGGTGGGTCTGGGCAGCAAGCTCGGGCATTACCCATCGCAGTTATCCGGTGGTCAACAACAACGGGTGGCGATCGCCCGGGCACTGGCCATGCGCCCGAAAGTCATGCTGTTCGACGAAGTGACCTCCGCGCTCGACCCGGAACTGTGCGGCGAAGTGCTCAACGTGATCCGCAAGCTCGGCACCGAACACAACCTGACCATGCTGATGGTTACGCATCAAATGGGTTTCGCTAGGGAGTTCGCTGATCGTGTGTGCTTTTTCTACAAAGGGCAGATTCACGAGCAGGGCACCCCGGCGCAAATCTTCGAACACCCGCAGCAGGAACGCACGTGCGCGTTTCTCAGTGCGGTGAAAGAAGCCAACTAGGCAAGCTCCCAGCCCTGGCCGCCACTCGGGTCGATTACGCGTTGGGATTGCAGATTTATCGTCCCGCTGGGGGATTTGGTAAAGCCAAAATGAGTAGTTCATGACTTGCTTGATTTGTGGTGAGTCTGCGGCGGTCGTTGAAACTGATGGTGAATACGAGGAAAGAACCTGTCCGAGCTGTGGGCATTGTCGAATTACGGGTGCGGCGCTTGTGCTGATGAAAACCCACGGCTGGTACTTCGATATAGAGCTGACTCGGAGGTGGATCACAGAGCACCAACGCATCGGATTTATTCCAACAATTGATTCGCGCCAGGCAGTTCGCCTGATTGACGTTTAAAAAGTGATTAAAAAAATGAATTACTGGGCTCAGTGTAGTAGTTGAAGTTTGGTTGGATAATTAGGCAAGGCGCTACTACTTTGAATGTCCGCTTCCGCGAAAGTCGTAAGACCGCTTAGGGTCGGATAGCGACGGTCTGTCGTGGACCGTCGCAGTGGATGGTCAGACTTCCGTCTGCTCTGCCATTTCCAGGGCATCATCGACCTCGATGCCCAAGTACCTGACGGTGCTTTCAAGCTTCGTATGTCCCAGCAAGAGTTGAACTGCTCTCAGATTCTTTGTCCTGCGATAAATCAACGATGCCTTGGTTCGCCGTAGCGTGTGAGTGCCGTACATGGTTGGGTCAAGGCCAATGGCGGTCACCCACGCTTTGACTATTCGAGCGTACTGTCTGGTGGAGAGATGGTCTGAGTCGTGCAAACGGCTCGGGAACAAGAAATCCTCGCTGTGCAGGTGAGCTTGATGCATCCAAGCCTCCAGAACCGTTCGGGTTTGCTCAGTGATTTTAAATTGCACTGGGTGGTGGGTTTTCTGCTGCATCACGATGGCCCGTGACGACACATGTTCCCCATGGGCTATGTCTCGGACTCGCAGCTTGGTTAAGTCACAGGCACGCAGTTTGCTGTCGATAGCCAAGTTGAAGAGCGCCAGATCCCGTGTCTTCTCAGCAAGCTGAAGTCTTACGCGGATGGCCCAGATATCTCTGACTCGGAGCGGCGCCTTTTGCCCGACGAGCTTTCCCTTGTTCCAAGGCTGATGGCGATATGTAGCAATTGAGTTCATGGCTTGTCCTCCAGGTTGAGGGAGGACAAGGGTGGAACAGTCACGGTGCGTTGTGGTCGCTATCGACCCAGGCTGTGTGAAAACGCGCTGAATACCTCGAAAACTGAGAGTCGAGAGGATTGGCCACGTGGAGTGAAATTTCGCAGCAAAACTGGATTATTCCAAATTATGGCTCAGCCGTAATTACTGCTGAGTCATAGTTTTCGGCTGCTAGCTCAGTTGTCGCCAGCAGCCCGTATTGCACTGGTCGATTTGCAATATACTGTTAGGCAACTACTGAAAAGAGATTTCTCATGTCTAAATTAGCTGAATTCCGCCAGCTCGAAAAACACCTCGCCGAGCAGCTCCAAGCTCTTGAAGCGCTGAAAGCGCGACGCGGGCCTCAAGAAAGAAATCGAATTTGAAACCAAGCTGCGCGCTCTGCTTGCCGAGTACGGTTACAGCCTGCCGAACGTGATCAACCTGCTTGATCCGAAGTCTGGTCGTCGCGCTCCAGCAGCCGAGCCCAAGACCGGGACTCGCAAACCGCGCCAGGTTAAGGTCTACAAGAACCCGCACACTGGCGAGATCATCGAAACCAAAGGTGGGAATCACAAAGGCCTAAAAGAATGGAAAGCAGAGCACGGCTCCGCGACAGTTGAGTCCTGGCTGACCAAGTGATTTTATTTGAGTACAAAAGGGCCCTTCGAGGGCCCGTCTTTTTTGATGGCGTTTAAAGAGCGATTTGTTTCTGGGGCAAGTAGGGGGTGATGTTGCGCATTGCGCGCTTAACGTAGTCTTCCTTTTCGCCTACCGGCGCTACGTAATGCATTGCACTCTCTGCTGCTTCAATGCCTTCCAAGCGGGCGATAATCCAGGTGGCCAGATATTGGGAAGCAAGGCACCCACCCGCAGTGGCAAGGTTACCTTGGGCGAAAAATGCTTGATTGAGAATTTCGATACCTGCTTCCTGAACCCAAGGTTTCGTCGTGAGATCCGTGCAGGCAGGAATACCATCGAGCAGCCCGAGCTTTGCCAGAATCAACGTTCCGGAGCACTGAGCGGCCAACAATTGCCTTTTAGGATCAAGTTTCAATTGCGCCATGAGCGCAGGGTCAGCGACCACTTCTCGTGTTTGCATGCCACTGCCGACGATAACGGCGTCCGCCTTGCTCGCTTCTGAAAGCGACACATGGGATTCGATGACAACCCCGTTCATGGAGCGAACTTTGGCTGTTGGGCTGGCAATTGATACACGCCAGCCAGGCTTCTTGATTCGATTTAGAATGCCCAAGGCGATGAGCGAGTCGAGTTCGTTGTAGCCTTCAAAAGTAAGAATTGCGACGTGCATGCTGTTTTCTTCCTCTGCATATGGTCAGGAATGGAACGTGAAGCAGGTACGCCACAACGGCGAGCGTCGGCTGCTCAAGTCAGGCTTGAAAAAAGCATGCTATGGAGTGCATGCAAGGCAATCAAATTATTGTCATGGATACATCTTCAAGTTCCGCTTTCCAGGGCCGTAGCCTGGCTTTTACAGTTTCCAGACCCGATCTGCCATTCCATGTGGGCACGCCAGCCATCCAACACCTTCGGATGTTTCTTGAGTGAGCGCTTTTGGTTCCTTCTTGTCATCCAGGATCGAATCCATTACGTGATTCTCTTCCACTACGCCGAATTGACCCTCGTGCTGAAGCAAGACTGACCCACCTCTAAATCTGCAAAAATCTCCCATAGGCAATGGTTCTATAGGAACAAACTGGGTCAGTGACGTCTTGGCAGTTGGGGGGGCGTCAGCGACAACAGGCTGGGGACACTTGGAGCAAGATCATTCAGCAGGGTTCTGCGCAGCCAGCGTGATGACGTATGCAAGACGCCGGGTGGCAGATTCAATTTCTTCAGGGCTGAACCCACCCAAGCCCAAAATCACCCCTGGGCGGCCATTGCCACCGGCGTACATTGTGGACACCGCACGTACTGATACTTGATCTTCTGAGGCTTTCAAGGCAACCCACTTATCATCGATGTCGTCCCTTAGCCATAGAACCAAATGCATACCCTGATCACTGGGTTCCAGCCATGCAAGGTTGTGGGGGATCAGCTTATTTACGGCCTCGATTATTTGCCTGTGAATATCCGCATACACTCCGCGAATTCTCCGGATGTGTCGATCCAAATGTCCCTCTGCGATGAATGCCGCGAGAACATGCTGATCAGCATTGGCAGGGTGCCTATCCATCAGGACTCTTGCCCCACAAAAGGCTTGCACCAGGCATGGTGGAACGATTGCGTATCCGAGCCGTAAAGATGGGAACAATATTTTGCTGAATGTTCCTAAGTAGATGACGCGCTCGGGGTCTAGTCCCTGTAAGGACGGAAAGGGATGGCCTGCATAACGCAACTCACCATCATAATCGTCCTCGACAATCCAGGAGTTTGAAGCTCTGGCCCATGACAACAAAGCATTGCGTCTGGCCATGCTCATCGGCATGCCGAGCGGGTATTGATGTGATGAGGTCACGAAGGCTGCACGGGCCTGGGGGCATTGCTCTATTCCGCTTTCAACATTCAAACCCTCAGCATCAACAGGGACGCGGATCATTTGATTCGTATGGCCTGCACTTTCCAAAATCGCGGTGATACCCCGGTAGGCCGGATCCTCCACCCACGCAAAATCCCCGACATCAAGAAGCACCTGGCAAGCGAGGTATAGGCCCTGTTGCGTGCCGGATGTGATGATGACTTGGTTCGCTTCACATCTGACAGATCGTGACTTGCGCACGTAATCGGCTACGGCTTCCCGTAGCTCAAGGGCGCCCTTCGGATCGCCGTATCCCGATGGCGCTCCTGGGCCTCGCGCCCTTATACGATTACCAAGGCGGCGCCAAATATCGTCAGGAGCAGCTTTACCGATCGGGACAGAGACTGAGAATGGAATCTGAGGAGCTGCTCCAAATTGCTGGGCCACTTGAGCGAACCTCTCGATTCGCGCAGAGGGCGTCCACGGCAGTGTTTCAGTTGGCGTACTTTCCTTCTGGTTGCTAGTTGGAGGCACGTCGACCAAAGAACGGGCAACCCGCGTGCCCGCTCTACCTTGCGATTCCAAGAAGCCCTCTGCGATCAGCTGCTCAAATGCCTCGATAACGGTGCCTCGGGCAATCGTCAGCGATTTGGCGAGAATGCGTGTCGATGGAAGGAGTTCGCCCGGTTTAACGTCGCCCCTGCGGATCGCAGATCTCAGAGCTTGCGCAAGCTGTCGTCCTAATTGGCCTGTGGTTCGATCCAGAGCGCCTAGCGATGGAATTTCAACAACATTCGCTTTTCTTGCCATCAATTCTGGCTCATTAATTCTGTTAGATATTGGCTCTATACCATAGGCCAATTAATCAACACAATTTGAATGAAGGTCTTATCAGCACTGCCGAAGACCTTGACTGATCTGATGTCTCTGTAGTGCCAAAGCAATACAAACGCACAACTTTTCCACTTCAACCACCGCAGGAGTCTCAACAATGTTCTCCGGTCTCAGTGCATTTCCATTGACCCCCATGGATGAAAGCGGCCTTGACGAAACGGCCTATATCCGATTGATCGAGCGCCTTGCGACTGCCGGTATTGACTCCATTGGAGCCCTCGGTTCGACCGGCAGTTATGCATATCTGACTCATGCAGAGCGGCTGCGAACCGCACAGCTTGCGGTGAAGCACGCAGGCGACGTTCCGGTAATCGTTGGTATCGGTGCGTTGCGCACTCGAGACGTACAGGCTCTGGCGGAACAGGCGCAGAAAGCTGGAGCAAGCGCCGTTCTGCTCGCCCCAGTGTCTTACCAGAAGCTGACTGCTGACGAGGTATTTGGGCTCTATGAAGCAGTGACGCGTGATCTGTCTGTACCACTTTGCGTGTATGACAATCCCTACACTACCCACTTCGAGTTCAGCGACGAACTACATGGGCGTATCGCGCAACTGCCTAATGTGGGCTCTATCAAGATCCCGGCGGTACCGGCAGATCTAGATGCTGCCAGGGCACGAGTTGATCGCCTTCGTGCATTGATACCCGTCAATGTGACCATCGGTGTCAGTGGTGATGCTTCGGCTGTGACTGGGTTGAATGCCGGTTGCGACGCTTGGTACTCCGTAATCGGAGGATTGCTACCAGACTTGGCGGTGGCAATTACACGCGCTGCACAAGCAGGGAATTGGCAGGAAGCTGCTCGGCTGTCGGAGAAGTTACGGCCTTTATGGACGTTGTTTGGCAATCACGGAAGCCTCCGAGTCGTGGCGGCGATGGCCGAGTTGCTGAACGTGGTAAGCCGACCATGTTTGCCGCTGCCCCTGAAAGCGTTGGAGGGCAATGATCGGAAAATTGTCGCCACGTTGTTGAAAGAATTGGAGCTGGAGCGATAGTTCGCACTTCACTTGTGCTAGGCGACAGGTTTTCCGCGACTTGGGCACGCAAACGATGTCGTGCTCCAGTCCATCCGACAGGATGCGTCCGGTAAAACAGATACAGGCAAAAAGTTGTACGAAGTGGCAACCTGAATTGTTTTCGCGCTTGGAGAAAAGCTGGTGTCGAAGGCACCTCCTCGAGGAGATAGTATGGACTTACGAAGCAAAGAATATTTCGACGACCGTGCCACACGAGAGATGAAGGAACATCTGAAACCCCAACAGCGTTCAATACAGGAACAGCTTGCCTACGCATGTCGCATCCTCGCCATGACAGGTCAGGAAGCTGGTTTGGCTGGCCAGATCAGTGCTCGTTCGGAACGGCCTGATGCCTACTGGACATTGCGTTTCGGCTTGGGGTTCGACGAAGCGACAGCAGGAGACTTTATCGAGGTTGACCGTGACCTGAATACCCTTACGGGATCCGGGATGGCAAACCCTGCTACGCGTTTCCACCTGTGGGTCTATGAAGCGCGTCCTGATATCCAGAGCATCATTCACACCCACTCTCCTTGGGTATCTGCTTTGGTCGCCGCGCGCCAGCCCCTGATCGTTTCTCAAATGGATATGACACCCTTCCACAACGATTGCGCTTTTCTGAGCGAATGGCCAGGCGTCCCGATTGCCGATCACGAAGGCGTAGTCATTTCCGCCGCCCTTGGAAAAAAGCGCTCCATCCTGCTCGCGCACCACGGTCAACTCACCACCGGGAACATCCAGGAAGCTACTTACCTCTGTGTGTATCTCGAGCGCGCAGCACGCATGCAGGTTCGTGCTCGGGTGTTCGGCCCATTGGAACCGCTGGATGATGCCTTGGCAAGTGAGGCTCACGATTACCTCCTGAAGCCTTCGATTGTTAACGGAACGTTTGACTATTGGTGTCGCCAGGTAGATTCCATGCGGGAAAAACAAGTCGATTCACCCCGATAGCCGTTGATGCTCCTGAAATGGCTGTTGCTGCGAACTAATTGAATGTTCGTGGATGGACGTTCCGCATCATGTGCCTAAGTGTTAGCTCTCCGACACTTAGATGCATGCGGGTTGTCATGAGGCGCCGTTGTCAAAATCATTAAATATCACATCGTACCAGTCTGGGTGTATTTAGATGCACCAGAGGACTTGGCGGTAAGGCAGCTGTTAAACTTAATCAGTTCGCTGAGGTCGATTATGGACTCTCGCAAAAATATCTCGAAATTTAGCATCGGCACTCAACTTACAATGCTCGGAAGAAATCCTGATGAGCAGTCAGGCTTTGTCAATCCTCCGCTCTACAAAGGCTCCACCGTCATCTATAAAACGCTTGAGGATATAGAGCTTAAGCGCAACCGTTTTCATTATGGAACCTGCGGTACTCCAACGATTGCAAACCTAGAAGATGCATGGACACAGCTAACTGGTGCGGCGGGCACTGTTCTGTCGCCATCAGGATTGGGTTCCGTGGCTTTAGCACTATGGAGTTTAACTAAGGTAGGCGATCACATACTGATGCCAGACACCATCTATCGACCATCTCGAGTTTTTTGTGATGGTTTTCTCGCTAAATTTGGTGTCCAGACGAGCTATTATGATCCCTTGATTGGTTATGACATTGAGGCACTCGTAAAAAACAATACCACGGTTATTTTCATGGAGTCGCCTGGCTCTCAAACGATGGAGATCCAAGATATCCCCGCCATTGTCCAAGTGGCAAAAAAATATGGCATTAAGACTATCTTGGATAATACGTGGGCCACGCCAATTTTCTTTAATGCCCATGCTCATGGGATTGATATATCTGTCGAGGCAGGCACCAAATACCTTGGAGGACACTCCGATATTCTGCTTGGACTAGCATCCGCCAATGAAGAGTGCTGGCCTGCACTCAGAGCTACGTACGATGCAATAGCAATGCTGCCTGGTGCTGATGATTGTATTTTGGCATTGCGCGGTTTACGTACAATGCATTTGAGGTTGAAGGAGGCTGAGAAGAAGGCCATAGAACTCGCTGCCTGGCTTCAAAAGTGTCCAGAGATCGAAAAGGTGCTACATCCAGCATTTGAAGGATGTCCAGGGCACGAACTCTGGAAACGTGACTTTACCGGGTCATCCGGGTTGTTTTCTGTCATTTTAAACAAGAAGTACTGCAAAAAAAGCCTAAGCAACATGCTTGATAATATGTCTGTTTTTAGTATGGGGCTTTCATGGGGTGGCTTCGAAAGTTTGATCGTGCCGTTCAACTGCCAATCGTACAGAACGGCGACTGATTGGTTGGAAACTGGGTACGCCTTGCGTATTCAAGTTGGGCTGGAAGACATCAATGATCTGAAGCACGATCTCACCTTGGGCTTTGAACGACTCAACAGGGAGGGGTAACACCGGCTTGCTATCTCGATGCAAGAGCAAGTCCGAATACGCTGATTAGTGCATAAGAATTAGAAACCTTACAGATAGCGTTTTAATAAAAATAATTACTGATGCTCCGCATTAGACTTTTGTTAGTACCACCAACAACATTGGTTAAGGACTAGCGCCCAAGGGTGCGCTTAATCGAAATGCATGGGGTGTGTACAAATCAAGTGGCAAAGCGAAAAAAGGTGCTTGTGTTAACACCGACGCCAAATTGACCACGGGCGGATGCAAGACTGCCTCACCTCTGAATTTGCACAAGTCACGCATAGGCAATGGTTCGAGAAGAACAGATTGGGTCAGTGACATCGGCAACTGGATCAATTTGACGTGGGCACCAACGGTTCAACGCACCCGACATGAAAAATCATAGTTTTCATCGCAGTAGCATTGACGGAGAACAGGTTGGCCGAACAAGATGCATTCGTGGCTTACTCGAATAGGAACTCAAAATACTAATTGGAGATATAGATGCTTCAATCAACTCGCATAGTTTTTATTCACGGCTTAATCGGCCCACTCAAGGAAACCATCCTGATGGAGGGGGCGAAGTTTACGCAAATGCTCGCTCCTGACATGCTCGGCTACGGCTCCTTGGCAAAAGTCGATCCGGCGATGATTAGCCTAGATGCTCAGGTCGAGTATCTTCATAAGGAAATGAATGCAGTCTCTGCACCACATGACCGCTGGTACCTCGTAGGGCACTCGGTCGGTGGTGCAATTGCTGCGCTTTTTGCCGCAGCGTACCCGGATCGCGTGGAAGCCGTGATAAGTGTTGAAGGCAACTTCACGTTGGATGACGCCTTTTGGTCGCAAAAGCTGGCAAAGATGCCACTCGAAGAAGTCGAGGCCAAGTTGGCGAATGACCGTTCAAAACCTGAAAAATGGCTGCATGGAGCTGGAGTTAAACCAACCGAGGCAACCTTGTTGGCTGCGATAACCTCTCTTTCCTTTCAGCCGGCGAGCACGCTTCAACAAATGGCAGCCTCAGTCGTTGATATCACGGGCGCCCCAGCCTACCTGAATGGAATCAAAGGCTGGGTTGATGACATTCCGCTCCATCTTATTGCAGGCGAACGATCAGCCAATGGATGGCACATTCCCGCCTGGGTCAAAGAGAAAGCCGCGTCATACCGAGTAATGAAAAATTGTGGCCATCTGATGATGCTTGAGGATGCCCACCAATTTTCGTCCGCAATCACCTCCATCATCGAAAAAAAATAAAGCCATCCTAGATCGCCAGTAGCCTAAATGCTGCTGTCGATATGTTGCTAAGGTTTCTGGCCGTCACTGCAAAACGCGTGATTTTCCTTCGTCGAGATGGCTTCGCAAGACGCTTACCATTCTCTGCCTGTCACGACCGGCTCAGAGCGTGAAGCGGTCAATGAGTTACCCGCGATAGCAGCACCGAATGGTTATCCAGTGGCAGGCTGAAGGCAGTTTCTCTCACCGCGCCTGTATCCCATAAATGCGGGCCTTCTGTGTCTATCGGCACTATCGCCCGAATGATACGGTCTGCATTTATTGCATTTCGATGAGGCAACAATGGATTTCACTGCAATCCCATTTGGTACCACCGATTGGTCAACGATAGAACCAGTGGCGCATGCCGGTCAGACAGGCACAGCCTATTGGCGTACCTGCCAGTTTGGTTCAGCGCGCGTGCGGATGGTCGAATACAGCCCTGGATATCTGGCCGATCACTGGTGTTGGAGGGGGCACATCCTGTTGTGCCTAGAGGGTCAGTTGCATACAGAACTGGAAGATGGTCGTCAGTTCACACTGACGCCAGGCATGAGCTATCAGGTGGGCAATAATGCTGAGGGACATCGGTCATTCACTACGATCGGGGCGAAGTTGTTCATTGTGGATTAGTCGTGGGGGCGACCTGTAAAACGCACCCACCCAAGCCGTTGGCAGCGGATGCGTCCGCAATCTGGGGTCTGAAATACTCCTGTGCGAATGACTGCTCCTGGCCGATTCTTGCCTGTCGCCACCGACAGCTATGGGGCGGTTGCAGTCCTTCAGTGCTTGGCTGACGCACTCGCGGCTGAGTGGCATCCGCTGACATCCATCAACTGCAAGCGGTTGGTCAGCGCGAATGCGAATGACTGGTCAGTGGCAATGCATTTAGGTGGTCAAATGAGATGTAATTACGCAGAGCCCATGCGAGTGGGAATGCGGAGCCTTCCCGCTCGCGTGGGCTTGGCCGAGAAAGCCCCAAGAGGGAGGCTTGCAACGGCGACAGTCGCCACTTCTGTCGCCATGCTGCAAGCCAGGTATTACGCGGGTTGTCGCCGGTGTCGCCGCTGTCGCCAAATCAACCATCACTCCATCTGGGGAGTCATTTTCGGTTACCGGCGGCATCCGGTGAGCGCTCACCGTATCGGCACGACGTTGTGGTCTCTGGTTTGATTGATCGCAGATGCCGACAGGTTGCCAGTGGCCGCTTTCTGGATGTGCTCGCTCCACCAAGCCATCATCGGACGCCGGCGTTCGATGTAGTCCGCCCGGTTGTAAGCGCTTCGGACTTCGTCCTTGTCGACATGCGCCAGCGCGACTTCGATCAGCTCCGGATCCCACCCATGCTCGTTCAGGATGGTGCTGGCCATGGAGCGCATGCCGTGGCTGACCAAGCGGTCCTGGAAGCCCATGCGTTTCAACGCCATGTTGGCGGTCTGGCTGTTGGCGTGGGTGCGCGGATTCCTATCTGCCGGGAACACGTATTCCCTGTGGCCGCTGTGGGGCTTGAGTGTCTCCAGCAGCCCGAGCGCCTGTTCAGTCAGCGGGATGGTGTGCGGACGACGCTTTTTCATGTGCTCCGGCGGGATGGTCCAAATGCGTTTGTCGAAGTCGATGTCTGCCCATCGGGTGGTCGCCGCTTCGGCAGGACGGGTCATGGTGTGCAGTTGCCATTCGATCAGGCAGCGGGTGATTCGCTTGATGCTGGCGTTCGCGATTTCGATCATGAGCTCGGATAGCTCTTCGGGTCGTAGCGCGGCCATGTTCTCTTTCTTGGGCTTCTTGAAGACCGCCCGAATGCCGCTGAGGGGGTTAGCGAAAATCAGTCCGGAGTTCACCCCGTAAGTCATGATCTCGTTGAGTCGTTGGCTCAGCCGCTTCACTGTTTCGAGGCTGCCTTTGGCCTCAATCGGGCGAAGGAGCTTGATCACCATAGGAGCACTGACCTCAGAGAGCGGCGTCGATTTCATGCTCGGAAAAACATGCAGCGTGAGTGAACGCCAAATGTCCTCGGCGTACGCTGGCGTCACTGAGTCTTTCTTCAGTTCGAACCAGGCGGTGGCTATCTTCTCGAAGGTGTGTTCGGTCTCAGCCAATCTGGCTTGCCTTTGCTCATCGCGCTGGGCTTTGGGATCAATGCCTTGAGCAAGTAGCTCTCGCGCCTCGACTGCTTTCTTCCGAGCATTCGCTAATGAGAGGTCGGGGTATGGACCGAGCGCCATATTAAGACGGCTTCTGGTCAACGGTTCGCGATAATTGAAATTCCACATCATCGAGCCGCTGGCGCGTACTCGAAGCTGCAGGCCGTCGCCGTCGCTGAGGACGAAGTCTTTACCAGTTGCCTTGACTGCCTTGAGCTGGCGATCGGAGAGGCGGGTTGCGTTAGTAGGCATGGGGGCTACCTCCAGCACCGTTTTGGTATCCTGAAAGTAGCATTTGGCAGCCCGGGATACCACCTGGGATACCAAAGCGCCTGGAACTCAGAAATCCTCAAAAGTCCTCGGAAGCCATGGAAGCCGCGTATTTACTGGATTCCAGGCACAAAAAAAGACGTCCGTGGACGTCTTTAGATGATGAAGTGGTGGAGCCGGGGGGATTTGAACCCCCGTCCGCCAGTACTCCGCTGTCGGTACTACATGCGTAGCCGTGTCTATTAAGTTAACCCTCAGCGACCCGACGGGCAGGGTGCTTTGGGCGAGTTGTGTAAGTTTTAGCCGCTTCGTCCACAACGTACTGCACGGCGATTCTGTTCTATATGACAATCACTTTGGGTTTACAGACATCCCCTGATGATTGCTGGACCCGAAGGTACCAGGAGGGAAGGGCTAAGGCTGCTTACGCAGCGAGAGCGTATTCCCCGTAGGTTTCGTCATTGGCAACTATAGAAAGTTGCAACAGTGGATTTACGAGTTCTGTTACCAACTCGGCATGCACCTAAAGTTTCGCAACCGGCGTCGAATCCTAAACGGCCCCGAGCCTGTTGCTCTGTGAATCAAAGTGAGCAACAAGCACGCGCAGTGTACGCCAACACGCCTCAGAAGGCCAACCCGAAGGTTGGCTCCAGCAGATTATGGGGTCGGTTGATTGCTCAGGTTGTTAGCGAGAGACAATCCCTGGGTGGCCTCGGTGACGCATTTTTTGTCGTCGCCGGAGGCTTTTGAAGCTTCGGCGCTGGACATCAGTCTTTTGACCTCCATGGCGGTGTTGCTGGAGGTCACCGGCAATGACGTCACTTTGTTTTTGAGCTCTTGCAGCTTGCTCGTACAAAGGTCGTTGTCCGCAGCAAATACGGGGGAGGCCAACATTGCAGCAGAGATGAACAGACCAGCGAGTGCGGTACGTTTCATGGATATCACCTTGAGCTGATGGTCTCGGTGCTGCCGTATGTGCGGGCGGCTCGGCCGAGGTCGGAAAATAAGCCACGATTGAAGAGGCCTACTTAAAAGACTACGGCACGACGCAAGAATTCGGTTTTGGCAGAAGGGCTATGAAAAAATTGTTTGATAGAAACAATGGCATTAAAAGTGGGCACACATGGCCAACCGCAGATGCAACAAAACCCGCGATTGGCGGGTTTTGGTTTGCTTCATATTGGGTGCCACCGTGGGCCACAAGCCCAACCCGAAGGTTGGCCAAGTGCTGGATTACTTCGCACCTTTGTTCGCGTTCTTGATTTGCTGGATAGTTTGTTCGGTCTCGGCGATGCAGTCATCAGTCCCTTCCTTGGTGCCTTTTGCCTGATCGGCTTTGGCTTTTTTGACGCTGTCCATTACCTGATCAGTCATCTCCGGAGGTGTCTGTGCCTTGGCATTTTCGATGGTTTTCAAGTTGACCGCACAGAGGTCTTCAGCGGCAAACGAGGTGGACGCCATCAGCGAGACAGTAACGAACAGACCTAACAGTACAGAACGTTTCATGAGTATCTCCTTGAACTGAGGGTCCAGGCATCGCTGGCCATCAGGACGGGCTGCCGAGTTTGGGTAAAGCCCGGTAACGGCCGGGCTAATTCTGTGGACTATGGCAGCGCATCAGGGTTCTATTTTTCTTGCATAACCCTCGCCTGCGTTACCCGATCCACCAAATAGACTAGCCCGTGATAATCAATTCCACCGTGTTGCGTCAGACCGATCTCACACGTACGGCTGGTAGAAATCCCCTCGCTACACTGCTGAACCGCATCCTTGAGCGTGCGCAGCGAATGAGCATTCAGTTCAGGCGTGGTGAAGCCCTTGTCGCCGGCAAACCCACAGCAATGAATGCCTTCAGGGATAACCACGTTTTTGCTGCACTTGCGCGCCAGATCGATCAGCGCCTGACTTTCCCCAAGGTGCTGGGTGCTACAGGTGACGTGCACTGCGATTGGCGCTTCCTGCGGCGTGAAATCCAGACGATCCATCAGATGTGTACGAATGAAACGCACCGGGTCGTACAGGTCCAGTCGCACATCGCCCAGGTCCTGAACCAGTCTTAACGTACACGGACTGGTGTCGCAATAAATCGGATCGAGCCCACCGCGACTGGCGTGCAGCAAGGCACCGATCAGTTCCTGGCGTTTGTGTTCGGCCTGTTCGGCGTAGCCCTTGGAGGCGAACGGTTGCCCGCAGCAGAGGTTGTCCAGGTTGTCCGGGAAGACCACTTGGTAGCCGGCTTTTTCCAGCAGCCCACGGGTTTTGTCGTACAGCGACATTTGCTCTTTATCACCCGCTGCCGGGCCCATTGCCCGCGATACGCAGGCCGCGAGGTACACCACTCGAGGGCGTTCGTCCGACACCGTCGGGCTGAAGCGAATGGCTTTTTCCGGTTGCGGCATGGCGTTGGTCCACTGCGGGACCTGACCTTTGGATAGGCGCGTTAATGTCGCCGAAAGCTTTGCCAATCGTGGCGCCCCCAGCAGCATTCGCGCACCGTTGGCCACGTGCAGGGTGAAACGCGCGCCTTGCAACGCAGTGGCAAAATTACCTTCCAGCCAATTGGCGGTTTTCGTATGAGTTGCCTTCCGGCTGCGGAGCTTTTTCACCAGCTCGCCGGTGTTGATTCCCACAGGGCAACGCTGCGCACAGAGGCCGGTGGCGGCGCAGGTGTCGATGCCTTGGTATTCGTAAGCGGCTTCGAGTTCGGTGGTGTCCACGCCAGCGCGTTTCTTCGCCTGAATGTCACGCCAGATCACGATGCGCTGGCGCGGGCTCAGGGTAAGGCCTTTAGACGGGCAGACCGGTTCGCAGAAGCCGCATTCGATGCACTTATCCACAATCTCATCGGCGGCCGGCAACGGCTTCAGGTGCTTGAGGTGGATCTGCGGATCCTCGCTGAGCACCACGTCCGGGTTGAGAATGCCGTTGGGGTCGAGCAGACGTTTAAGCTGCCACATCAACTGGTAGGCATCGCTGCCCCACTCCAGTTCGACAAAGGGCGCCATGTTGCGGCCGGTGCCGTGTTCAGCTTTCAACGAGCCGCCGAACTCCACCGCCACCAACTGCGCCACGTCGTCCATGAACGCCTGATAGCGTGCGACTTCTTCCGGGTTGTTGAAGCCTTGAGTGAAGACGAAATGCAGATTGCCTTCCAACGCGTGTCCGAAAAGGATCGCTTCGTCGTAGTGATGTTTGTCGAACAGTTCGATCAAACGGTTTACGCCGATGGCCAGTTGTTCCACCGGGAAGGTCACGTCTTCGATGATCACCGTGGTGCCGGTTTTGCGCACGGCGCCGACGGCAGGGAAGGTGTCTTTACGGATCGCCCAGAGCCGAGCGTTTTCCACCGGGTCTTCGGTGAAGTCGACTTGTTTTTCCACCGGGAAAGAAGTCAACGACGCCATGATGTGCGCCAGTTGTTCCTGTAACAACGTGGACGATGCTGCGCGGGATTCGATCAGCAGCGCACAGGCATTGTTCGACAGCTGTTGTACGAAAGCCGGCATGCCGGGTTTGTCCTGCACTGAACGCAGACTGCGTCGGTCCAACAGTTCGACGGCCGACACCGGTTGGCTTTTCAGTACAGTCACGGCGTTGCAGCAGGTCTCCACATCTGGGAATACGATCAGTGCCGAGGCCTTGTTCGGATGGTCAATCACCGTGTCGTAAGTGACCGCGCTGATGAAACCGAGGGTGCCTTCGGAGCCCACCAGCAAGTGGCTCAAGATATCCACAGGCTCGTCGAAATCCACCAGCGCATTCAGTGACAGCCCGGTGGTATTTTTCAGACGGTATTTGTGGCGAATTCTTGCAGCCAGTTCGGCATTGGCGCGGGTCTCGCGGCCCAACGTTGCCAGGCGTTCAAGCAGCGAAGCGTGGCTCTCACGAAACGCCACAACACTCGCCGCATCTTCGGTATCGAGACGGCTGCCGTCGGCCAGCACCAGACGAATGCCAGCCAACGTGTGATAGGTGTTTTGCGCGGTGCCGCAGCACATGCCGCTGGCATTGTTGGCGACGATGCCGCCGATTTTACAGGCATTGATCGACGCCGGATCCGGGCCGATCTTGCGCCCAAACGGTGCCAGCCATGCGTTGGCCTGTGCACCGATCACACCCGGTTGCAGACGGATTTGCGTACCTTGCCCACGGATCTCGCGACCGTTCCAGTTATCCCCGAGGACGATCAACACCGAGTCACTGATGGCCTGGCCGGACAGGCTGGTGCCGGCGGCGCGGAAGGTCACCGGGACTTTATCCCGTTGTGCCAGTTTGAGCAGCGCGACGACTTCATCTTCCGATTCGACACGAATCACCAGTTTCGGAATCAGCCGGTAGAAACTGGCGTCGGTGCCGAAGGCCAAGGTCGACAGCGGGTCGTCGAAACGTCGCTCCTGGGGAATCAGTTGCTGCGCATCTCGCAGGAAAGCCGCGGGTAGATTCATTGGTCCTCCAGGATCATGACCACGAGGTCTTTCGGACCGTGAGCGCCGTAAGCCAGGACCTGCTCGATGTCAGCGGTTTTTGAAGGACCGGACACCAGCAGGGCATTGGTCGGCATGCCTTGTGCCCACTCGAACTCCTGCTGCACTTGATAGAAGTTGTCGCGGATTTGACTGGCCTTGAGCAGGGCGAAATGCACCGGCGGCACCAGGCTCATCAAGCGTGGTTCTTCCCGCGTCGGCCAGAGAATCAGACTACCTGTCGCGGCGATTGCGCCCAGTGTGCCGGTCAGGCTGGCCGGCGTGTCGTTGAACAATTCAGTCTTCCATTCTTCAACCGGACGGTCGTAGGCTTTGAGTGTTGGCAAGCCAGGATTTTTCGCCCAGTGCTGAGTGACGCGTTGCCCGTGCGGTGTAGTCGGTGCGATCAACAAACTCGGCAGCTGACGGTCCCGCAACAACTGAGCAAGCAACGAAGGCCAACCTTCGCCGGACGTCAGATGGATTTCGGTGTGTACCGCTTCCATCAGTTTGCGCAGCTGCGGGATGCGTTGCTCGGCGGTGTACGTGTAGGGCGCGGTCACCAGTTCGACGTCGAACTCGTCAGGCACCGACGTGGTGCCTGTCAGACTTTTACGCAATTTGGCGAGGATATTTTGCTTGGCGCTCATCAACGATCTCCCTGTTTGCCCAGATGCTCGCGGGCCATGTCATGCAGTGAGCGGGCAGCGGGTTTCGGTGCGCTGTGATTTTGCGTCCAGGGACCGACGTTGCTCGGCGTCAGCGCACGCAGGCGCGTGGCGAAAAAGCCGAACAGACGATAGAGCGTAGGTGAACTGTTGAGCCTGGCCCAGGCGTTCCAGATAAAGCGTTCCTTGCGCGAATACTTGCTGCCTTGGCCGCGCATCACTTGATGGGGACTGTCAGGGGCTTTGACGTTCTCTTCCCGCAGGCGCCGCAGCAGCGCCGGAATCGGAATTTTTACCGGACAGACTTCACCGCAGGCGCCACACAGCGACGAGGCGCTCGGGTGGTCCGGGACTTTCGCCAGGCCGACCATGTGCGGGGTGATGATTTTTCCGATAGGCCCAGGGTAAACCTCCCCATAGGCGTGGCCGCCGATTCGGGTGTAGACCGGGCAATGATTCATACAGGCGCCGCAGCGGATGCAGTTCAGGGTCTGGCGTAATTCGCTGTCGGCGAAGGCCTGGCTGCGACCGTTGTCGAGCAATACCAGGTGCACTTCCTGAGGGCCGTCGAGCTCATGTTCCTTGCGCGGGCCGGAGATCATGTTGACGTAAGTGGTAATCGGTTGGCCGAGGGCTGAGCGGGTCAGCAGTGACAGCAGTGGCACCACATCGCGCAGGTTTTCCACGACTTTTTCGATGCCGGTGACGGCGATGTGCACCGGTGGCACCGTGGTGGTCATGCGCCCGTTGCCTTCGTTTTCCACCAACAGCAAGGTGCCGGTTTCGGCCACGGCGAAGTTGACGCCGGAGACGCCGATGTCCGCTTCGAAGAATTTCTGCCGCAAGACCTTGCGACCGATCTGAATGAGTTGGTCAACGTCCTTGGTGTATTCCACGCCAAGTTTGTCGTGGAACAAGGACGCGACCTGACCGGCATTCTTGTGGATCGCCGGCATAATAATGTGTGAAGGCTTCTCGTGGTCGAGCTGGACGATGTACTCGCCCATGTCCGATTCCAGGCATTCAATGCCCTGTTCAGCGAGGAAGTGATTCATTTCCATCTCTTCGCTGACCATCGATTTGCCCTTGATCACTTGCCGCCCCTCGTGAGCGCGGATGATCGAGAGGACGATGCCATTGGCCTCGTCCACCGTTTCCGCCCAGTGCACTGTCACACCGTTGCGGGTCAGGTTCTGTTCAAGCTGCTCGAGCAGGTCGGGCAACTTGGATAGAGCACGGGCACGGACCGCATTGCCCAGCACTCGCAAATGTTCTCTTTCGTGGGCATCGCTGAAGGACGCTGCCCGTTTTGTCATCAGCGAATCCATCGCCGTGCGAAAGTTATTTCGCAGTTGCTTGTCACCCAGCGCCTTGTGAGCACGGGTGCGGAAATCTTCTTCTACGGCAACCGTAGGAATAATCGCGGAAGCGTTCATAGAACACCTCCGGTTCGCTGCCAAAGGAAGCTGGCCAGGTGTTGGCCGCGCAACGCTTCCTTCTGTTTCTCCAGCGAGCCGTTGATGTTCATCAGGCAACCGCAGTCGGCACTCAGTACCTTGTGCGCGCCGGATTCCTTCAACGAGCGGGTCTTGTCAGCCACCATCGCGCCGGAAATGTCTGGCATACGGACGCTGAAAGTCCCACCGAAGCCACAGCATTCGCTTTCATGGCTGTGGTCGACTCGCTCCACGTTGCTCAACTGCGCCAATAACTCACGGCCATGCAAGTGGGTGTTCATCTCACGGCGTGCCGAGCACGACGTGTGCAACGCTACTTTGACTGGCTCGCCACTGTCCTTGAGCTGCACCTTGCAGACAAACAACAGAAACTCGGCCAGTTCATAAGTCCGGCCAGCCAGCGCCTGAACCTGTTTCAGCGTGTCCGGCTCGTCCTTGAACAAGTCGGCGTAGTGTTCGCGCAACATCCCGGCACACGATCCCGACGGCACCACCACCGGATAGTCCCCGGCAAACAGCGCCAGTTGCGAGCGTGCCACGGTCCTCGCCTGCTCGGTGTAACCCGAGGTGTAGGCTGGTTGCCCGCAGCAGCTTTGCCCCTGCGGATACTCGACACGAATGCCTTCGCGTTCCAGCAAGTGAATCGCGTCCATCCCGGCTTCAGGGTAGAACAAATCCACGACGCAGGTTCCGAACAGGTAGACCCGTGACGGTTTTTTGCTGGGGTATTGCCGAGGCTCGGGCAGTGGCGGGGCGACTCGGGTCGCGTTCGGCACGGCGTTGTAAAAAAGCTCGCTCATCAGGCGTGTCTCCGGGTGGGCCCGGTTATCCGTCCGCTGAGGCTGCTGAATATAGAGAGGCAAACTTTCAGCAGCCTTACAGACCGGGTAGTGAATAGCTGACGCCGGAATCGTGGTCCGGCGTCGGTTTTTGCTTTTTTTCGTGTAGTACTTAGTGCACCAGCATGCCGGTGAACCAGTAGGCCTGAGCCAAAGTGATCAAGCCGACGATCGTTGCAAAGAACAGGCTGTGCTTGAGGGTGAAACGGAACAGATCCGATTCCTTGCCCACCAGACCGGTCGCGGCGCAGGCGACGGCGATCGATTGTGGCGAGATCATCTTGCCGGTCACGCCACCACTGGTGTTCGCTGCAACCAGCAACACATCGTTCACACCGATCTGGTGCGCAGTAGTCGCTTGCAGCGAACTGAACAGTGCGTTGGACGAGGTATCGGAACCGGTCAGGAACACACCCAGCCAGCCGAGGAACGGCGAGAAGAACGGGAATGCTGCACCAGTGCCTGCCAGAACCAGCGCCATGGTCGAAGACATGCCCGAGTAGTTAGTGACGAAGGCAAAGGCGAGCACCATACCGATGGACAGAATCGGCCAGCGCAGCTCGTAGAAGGTCTCTCTCAAAGTGGTCAGACCAGTTTTGATATTGATCTTCAGTACCAGCATCGAGATCAGTGCGGAGAAGAAAATCGCCGTGCCGGTCGCGGAAATCGGGTCGAGTTTGAACACCGCTGGCATCGCCGTCGGTGCGGTCACGATCGGTGCGATCTTGATCACCATTTGATCCAGGTGCGGGATAGCGAAGTTGAACACCCAGCTATACATCGAGCCACCTGCAGCGAACATGGCCTTGAACGGTTTCAGCGTCCAGATCGTGACCAGCACGGTGAGGATTAGAAACGGCGACCAGGCTTTGAAAATTTCCCCCAAGCTGTAAGGCGAAGCCACGGTGGTGCGCTTCTGGCCGAAACCACCGGTGCTGGCCACCACGGAAGCCGAGACGGCGCCGACGATGTGTGCGCCTGCGGCGCGTTTTGGCTGCCAGACTTTCAGGAACAGGGTCAGAGAAACCAGGCTGACCAGCGCCGAGGTGATGTCCGGCAGCTCCGGGCCAATGAAGTTCGAAGTGAAGTATTGGGTGACGGCAAAGCTCAAACCGGCCACCAGTGCGGCAGGCCAGGTTTCCCGAACTCCACGCAGGCCATCCATCATGAACACCAGCCAGAACGGCACGAACACCGACAACAATGGCAGTTGCCGACCGGCCATGGCGCCGATCTTGAACGCGTCGATACCGGTCACTTGCCCGGCGACGATGATCGGAATCCCCAAGGCACCGAAGGCAACCGGCGCGGTGTTGGCGATCAGGCACAGGCCTGCGGCGTACAGCGGGTTAAAGCCCAGCCCTACCAGCAGGGCGGCAGTAATCGCGACCGGCGCACCAAAACCGGCGGCACCTTCCAGGAAGGCACCGAAGCAGAAGCCGATCAGCAGCACTTGCAGGCGCTGGTCGTCGGTAATCGACAGTACCGAGCTGCGGATCACTTCGAACTGACCACTCTTGACCGTCAGTTTGTAGAGGAACACCGCTGCCACGATGATCCAGGCAATCGGCCACAGACCGTAGGCGAAACCATACCCGGCGGCAGCGAAGGCCATGTCGACCGGCATCTGGAAGGCGAAGATCGCCACGGCAATGGACAAGGCCAGCGTGATACTGCCGGCCACGTGTCCTTTGAGTCGGAACACGGCCAATGCCAGGAAGAAAAACACGATGGGGATAACGGCCGCGAGCGCGGACACGCCGAGACTGCCGAGCGGAGAATAGAGCTGTTGCCAGGTTTGCATATGGGGTGGCCCCTAATTGTTGTTGGTCAGGCACTGGTCAGCGTTCTTGGATAATTGGTAATACCAATTTACAATCGCTGTTGGCTAGGGTAAAAGCGTTGTAGGCGATGTGTCAATTTGCCGTCCTAGAACTTTTGTCGAATGCGTGGTGCAGAAGTCATCTGGTCCGCTCGACCAAATGCCGTCTGGCAGGTGCTGACACAGCCCTGATAGGCCAGAATAGAGACCCCGGCGAGCCGTCGGGATCGTGGAGAAATGAGTTATGGGGTTTGATCAAATTCGTCAGCGCCGTTTGTCTGACGATATTGTCGAGCAGCTCGAGGGGATGATTCTCGAGGGCACGCTGAAGGCGGGTGAGCGCTTGCCGGCCGAACGTGCGTTGGCCGAGCAGTTCGGCGTGTCACGCCCTTCGTTGCGCGAAGCGATTCAGAAGCTGGCGGCCAAGGGCTTGCTGGTCAGTCGCCAGGGTGGCGGCAATTATGTGGTGGAGTCGCTGGGGTCAACCTTCAGTGATCCGTTGCTGCATCTGCTGGAAAGCAACCCTGAAGCGCAGCGCGATCTGCTGGAATTTCGTCACACCCTGGAAGCCTCCTGCGCCTATTACGCGGCCATGCGTGCGACGGACGTTGATCGCGAGCGATTGACCGCGGCCTTCAACGAATTGCAGGACTGCTATACGCGTCACGACGAGGTCAGTCGGGCGGAAGAGGGGGCGGCGGATGCGAAATTCCACCTGGCAATTGCTGAAGCCAGTCACAACGCGGTGTTGCTGCACACCATTCGTGGGTTGTTCGATCTGCTCAAGCGTAACGTGGTGACCAACATCGGCGGGATGTACAAGCAGCGTACGGAAACCCGCGACATGCTGATTACCCAGCATCGTGAGTTGTACCTGGCGATTATCGAAGGAAGGGCCGAGCAGGCGCGGGAAGTCTCCAGCCGACATATCTTGTATGTGCAGGAAGTGCTGGAAGAAGTGCGTCAGGAAGTACAGCGCATGGCTCGGGCGGAGCGGCGCAAAGGGATGTGATTATTTAAAGCAAAAGATCGCAGCCTGCGGCAGCTCCTACATGGATACGCGATCTATGTAGGAGCTGCCGCAGGCTGCGATCTTTTCGCTAGCGCCACAACACTCAGGCCGAAAGATTAATCTTCCTTGCCCTTGTTGCGCACCGCACGCTGCAACTCGCGGCCGGCGTCGCGTTCGCGTTCGGTATCACGCTTGTCGTATTCCTTCTTGCCCTTGCCCAGAGCGATCTCGCACTTGACCATGTGCTTGCTCCAGTACCAGGACAGGCACACGCAGGCGTAACCTTTTTGCTGCACGGCCGTGGCCAGCTTTTCCAGCTCGCGCCGGTTGAGCAGCAATTTTCGGGTGCGGGTCGGATCAGCGATGACGTGGGTGCTGGCGGTCATCAGCGGCGTAATGTGGCTGCCGAGCAGCCAGGCTTCGCCATCCTTGAGCAGCACGTAACTGTCAACCAGTTGCAGCTTGCTTGCCCGCAGACTTTTTACTTCCCAGCCGGCCAGGACCAGACCAGCCTCGAACTTATGCTCGATGAAGTAATCGTGTCGCGCCTTTTTGTTTTGCGCGATGGTCCCTGTTGGGTGTTTCTTCTGTTTAGCCATAGGGGCGGCATTATAGGGAGTTGCACGCGAGTCGGCTACGGTATCGCTACGTGCTTGAGCAGGTTGATTGAATCCCGGACAATGCGGCCTCTTTTTTGAACGCTTGGACGTGATAACGATGTCGACAGACAAGGTTTCTGTCCACGGCAGTTGGGCTAGCCGCTGGGTCTTCATACTCGCCGCGACCGGTTCGGCCGTGGGCCTGGGTAGTATCTGGAAATTCCCGTACATGGTCGGCGTCTATGGCGGCGGCGCCTTCGTGCTGATGTTCCTGGCCTGTATCGCGCTGATCGGTGTGCCGGTCATGCTGGCCGAAACCCTGATCGGTCGCCGTGCACGGCAGAGCCCGGCCAACGCCTTGAAGGTATTGGCACTGGAAGCCGGGCATTCGACGAAGTGGTCCTGGGGCGCATTTGCCGGGATGATCACGGCGTTGTTGATCCTGTCTTTCTATAGTGTGGTCGGCGGCTGGTCGCTGGATTACATCATCGACATGGGCCGTGGCGACTTCCAGGGAGTAACGCCGGATCAGGTCGGCACGTACTTTGGCAATGTGATCGCCGATCCATGGCGCCTGACACTTTGGCACACAATATTTATGCTGCTGTCGGCGGTGGTGATTGCCAAAGGGGTGGTCGCCGGCCTGGAACGCAGTCTGCGCATCATGATGCCGCTACTTTTTGTGATGATTCTGGTGCTGCTGGGTTACAGCATGACGACCGGCCACTTCATGGAGGGCGTGCACTTCATGTTCGACTTCCACCCGGAAAAAGTCCTCGACGGTTTACTGCCCGCTATGGGGCATGCGTTCTTCTCCCTGAGCGTGGGCGTCGGTTCGATCATGATCTACGGCGCCTATATGCCGAAGAACTCATCGATTTCCGGCACCATCGTCGGTGTGGCACTGCTCGATACCTTCGTTTCCCTGGTCGCTGGTCTGGCATTGTTTCCGATCGTGTTTGCCGCAGGCCTGAATCCGAGCGAGGGCCCTGGCCTGATGTTCGTCAGCCTGCCATTTGCCTTTGGTAACGTAGCGTTCGGCCAGTTGATGGGCGTAGTGTTCTTCGTGTTGGTAGCGATTGCAGCCTGGAGCTCGGCGATCTCCTTGCTTGAGCCGATGGTGGCTTACCTGGTTGAACGCACGAAAGTCAGCCGCGCCTGGGTGACATTCTGGCTTGCATTTATCTGCTGGTTTGTCGGTCTGGGCACGGTGTTTTCCTTCAATATCTGGAAGGAAGCCAAGTTTTTCGTGAACGAAGGCGGGATGTTCCACCTCTATCAATGGGGTGCGGCCGGTGGCCTGGACTTCTTTGGTGTGATCGATTTCTTCACCTCGCGGATCATGTTGCCACTCGGTGGTTTGTGTTTCGTGGTGTTTGCAGGCTGGGTGATGGGGCGTGAAGCGGTACGCGACGAGTTGTCGATCCGCAGCCCCGTATTGTTCGCCCTGTCCTTGTTCTTGATGCGCTATGTGGCGCCCATCGGCATTCTCGTAGTGTTTGCCGCCCAGCTGTGGAAGTGACGCTGACATGACGACACACATTCAACGTTCGGCCCTGCTGCCGTATCCGGCACAAGCGCTGTATGACCTGGTCAACGACGTGGCGCGTTACCCGGAATTTCTGCCGTGGTGCTCATCGGCCGAAGTTCTGGAGAGTTCTCCTGAACATATGCGCGCAAGCGTCGGGGTGGCCAAGGGCGGTCTCAGCCAGCATTTCGTAACGCGCAACACGCTGGTGCCTGGGCATTCGATCGAGATGAACCTCGAGGAAGGCCCGTTCAATCAATTGCATGGCGTCTGGGTGTTCAAGCCGTTGGGCGAGAAAGCCTGCAAGATCAGCCTGGACCTGTCGTTCGATTACGCCGGGCCGATTGTCCGCGCAACCTTGGGGCCGTTGTTCAATCAGGCGGCCAATACGCTGGTGGATGCCTTCTGCCAGCGCGCCAAGCAGATGCATGGTTGAGGCCGTGATCGACGTTGAGGTGGTGTATGCCGCCATTGATCGTCAGGTGCTCCTGTCGGTGTCGGTACCGGCAGGAACAACCGTGCGGGCGGCTTTGCTGAAGTCAGGCATCGGCGAGGCGTTTTCCGAGCTGGATCTGGCCAGTTGCCCGGTGGGGATTTTCGGTAAAGTGATCGCTGATCCGGACAAGCATCCTGTCCAGGCTGGAGATCGGATCGAGATATACCGACCATTGCTGGCTGATCCGAAAGAAGTTCGTCGGTTGCGCGCAGCCAAGGCTGCCGAGGCCAAAAACCGGAATCAGT
Organism: Pseudomonas sp. BT76 TE3572; assembly: GCF_050435365.1. Lineage (NCBI taxonomy): Bacteria > Pseudomonadati > Pseudomonadota > Gammaproteobacteria > Pseudomonadales > Pseudomonadaceae > Pseudomonas > Pseudomonas sp. BT76 TE3572. The sequence goes on along the minus strand of NZ_JBNDKE010000001.1, from coordinate 3,576,108 downwards.
AATTCGCTCAAACGCTGGACAATAAAATGTATGGTCAGCCCATCTCCTGCAACCTCATGGGCTGTTTTCGGTAAAGCTGGCTTGCGCTAATGTATCCGGGCTCATTGTGAGCGTTGCGCCACAACGCTCGGCCCTCGATGAGTAGCCGCTCCCGACTGTCCTGAAAAAACCCTCAGCTTCTGAAGCTGATTTTATTGCCAGGTTCGCAGTCGGGCCGTTTGCCGTTTACTGTCATCAGTCAGTGACGTCGCAAAAGCCGGTGCTAAAGCTGTACGTTCAAGCGTTCGGATGTGGGTCGTACTGGCCGCCTTTGGCCAGTACCGCCCACACGATTCGCGCCAGTTTGTTCGCCAGCGCGCAGGCGACGATATTGGAGTGCCGACGCGTCAGCAGCTCTCGAACCCAAGGCCCCAACGCATCATCCCTACCGTCGATATGCTGCATGATGGCTCGTGCGCCCTGCACCAGCAGCCGGCGTATGTGTTTGTCGCCGCGTTTTGTGATCCCCAGCAGCACTGTCTTTCCGCCGGTTGAATGCTGTTTCGGTACCAACCCCAACGAAGCCGAGAAATCACGTCCGCTGCGATAGTTCGAGACATCCCCTATATCTGCCAGCAAGGCGCTGGCAGTGATCGGTCTGATGCCAGGGATGCTCTGCAAACGGTTTCCGGCGTCGTCCTCTTTCAACTGTTGCTTGAGGTCGGACTCGATATCCTTGATCTCTTGGTCCAGTTGTTGAATTTGTCGGTAGAGACGCATCACCAAACCCTTGAGGCGCAACGGCACCGAGTGTTGCGGGTTGTCGAGCAACGTCGGCACACGGTGCAGCGCAGCGGTTCCAATAGGCAGGCTGATCCCGAACTCCAGCAGAAACCCATGAATCTGGTTGGTCGCGACGGTGCGATGGCTAATCAGGGAATCTCGGACACGATGCAGCGCTGAAAGCGTTTGTTGCTCTGCGGTTTTGATCGAGCAGAAGCGCATCGCGGGGCGGCTCGCCGCCTCGCAAATCGCTTCGGCATCAATGAAGTCGTTTTTGTTGCCTTTGACGAACGGTTTGACGTACTGCGGGGCGATCAGCTTCACCTCGTGGCCCAAAGTACCGATCTGTCGAGCCAGCCAGTGAGCGCCGCCGCATGACTCCATCACCACCGTGCAGGCCGGTAGCTGGGCCAAGGTGCTGAGCAATTGGCCGCGATTGGTTTTCTTGCGCAGTACCTGATGACCTTTGGCATCCTGGCCATGCAGGTGGAAACTGTGTTTGCCAATGTCGATACCGAGAAGCGTCATCGTGTTCATGAGAGATCCTCCGCCGAAAACGAGAAAAGCCCTGCAAGCGTAAACCTGCAGGGCTTCTCGGTCAGGCTGACCATCTCATTAAACCCGGACATGCCGGGTTTTTTATTGCGTCGCAAATTATTGCGGCGAGGTTTCCAGCGGTTCTGGAGTCGGGACTGGAACGGTTTCTACACCGTCGACATCCTTCTGGATCTGGTCCAGCAAAGAACCTGGCTTGACCGGTTTTTCTGGTTTCGGCTTCTCGGCGTTTTCTGCTGGTGCAGCAACTGTAGTGCCGCTGTCCTTGCCGAGAATGGCTTCGTCGCGGCTCACGCCTGGCATGAAATCACCAGAGAGGCTGACAAGCTGGTCATTTGGGTTGAAGATAACGCTAATGCGTTCCTGTTGGCGTTCGCCGCCACCCGGTTGCAGGCTGTACAGATAATCCCAGCGATCGGCATGGAACGTGTCGGTCAACAGAGGGTTGCCCATGATAAACCGTACTTGCTTGCGGGTCATTCCCGGGCGTAACTGGTCTATCATGTCCTGCGTGACGACATTGCCCTGCTGGATGTCGATTTTGTAAACCCCGGGGAATGAACAACCGGCGAGTGCGAGCAGTCCCACAAAGGTGAAACTGGTTAGCAAGAGCTTGGTGTTTTGCATCGGTGGGCGACTTCCACTATCTTGGCTGGGACAACGTAAACGCCGATCATACCCGCATTAAGAGAAGCTGCGAAGCAGCATCGCGAGAAAGCTGACCATGGTTGAAAATAGCGAACTACGCAAAGCCGGCCTCAAAGTGACCCTTCCACGGGTCAAGATTCTGCAAATGCTCGATTCCGCCGAGCAACGCCACATGAGTGCCGAGGATGTCTACAAGGCGCTGATGGAGGCTGGTGAGGACGTCGGTCTGGCCACGGTTTACCGTGTCCTGACCCAGTTCGAGGCAGCTGGCCTTGTGGTGCGGCACAACTTCGACGGGGGCCATGCGGTCTTCGAGCTGGACGACGGCAAGCATCACGACCATATGGTCAACGTTGAGACCAGTGAAGTGATCGAATTCTTCGACGAAGAAATCGAGCGACTGCAGAAGGCAATCGTCGACAAGTATGGCTTCGAGATGGTTGATCACAATCTTGTGCTGTACGTACGCAAGAAAAAGTAAGCATGTCGCGCGAACTTAAGGTTCGCGAAACGAGCGAAGGCGACCCCAGGGTCGCCTTCGTGCTTTCTGTCAGTCTTAAATTTTCGCGGTGACGACCATTTTCCTGGCGTGAGCCAGGGATTCCTTTGTAAGGTCGATGCCGCCCAGCATCCGCGCCACTTCTTCGACACGATCGTTCTTGCTCAGCTTGGAGACGGCTGTGTGAGTGGCCTCTTCGCCGCGCACTTTGTGTACGAATAAATGTTGATGGCCCTGCGCTGCAACCTGCGGCAAGTGAGTTACCGTCAATACCTGCCCGCGCTCCCCAAGTCGGCGCAGCAATTGGCCCACGATTTCGGCGGTCGGGCCGCCGATGCCTACGTCCACTTCGTCGAACACCAGTGTCGGTACGCGGGAGGTTTGTGCGGTGATCACTTGTATCGCCAGGCTGATCCGTGACAATTCGCCGCCAGACGCGACTTTTGCCAGCGCTTTCAAAGGTTGGCCCGGGTTAGCACTCACCAGCAGCTCTACCTGCTCGAGGCCATTGGGTAGCAGTTCATCGCTACTGTTGGGTCGCAGCTCGATAGTGAAGCGCCCACCGGGCATGCCCAATCGCTGGATTTCATGCTCCACGGCGCTGGCCAGGCTGTTCGAGGCTTGATGGCGCAAATCGCTGAGCTCGCGAGCCTTTTCCTGATAATGACGGGCATAGGAAGCCAGTTCATCGCTCAGTCGCTCGATGGATTCGTCGTTGGCATTCAGGGTTTCGATTTCATCCAGCAGGCGCTGCTGCATCTCGGCCACTTCGGTCGGCTGGATGCGGTGTTTGCGCGCCATGGTATAGATCGCATCAAGGCGTTCTTCCAGGTACTGAAGACGCGCTGGATCGGCATCGAAGTTATCAAGGAAGCGGTTCAGTTCTCCCACGGCTTCTTCAACCTGAATCTGTGCGCTGGTCAGCAGGCTGCTGGCTTCACCCAGGGCCCCAATCGAATTGTTGACGCTCGAAAGGCGATTGAGACTGGCGGTGAGGGCGTTCAGCACATTTCCGGAATCACTTTCACTGCATTGTTCGACCACTTGCCGGCAAATGCCCAGCAGGGTTTCGGCGTTGGTCAGGTTCTTGTGTTCCTGCTCCAGCTGCTCCAGCTCGTTTTCGCCGAGGCCGAGGTTTTCCAGCTCTTCGAGTTGATAACTGAGCAATTGATGGCGAGCGCGCTGTTCATCGCCGGAATTGGAAAGGCGTTCCAGCTCCTGGCGGGTCTGGCGCCAGCGTTGGGCGGCCAGGTGTACCTGGCGGGCAAGGTCCGTTGCACCGGCGTATTCGTCGAGCAGACGGCGGTGCGTGTCGGTCTTGAGCAGGGATTGATGTTCATGCTGGCTGTGGATATCGATCAGCAGTTCACCCAGGGCTTTGAGGTCGCCGAGGGGGCAGGGCGTGCCGTTGATGTAGCCACGCGAGCGCCCTTCGGCGGTGATCACCCGGCGCAGGATGCACGGGCCATCGCTCTCCAGGTCACGTTCGGCCAGCCAGACACTGGCTTCTGGAATATCGACCAGGTCGAAGGTTGCCAGGATATCGGCCTTGTCGGCGCCGGGACGGACCACGCCGCTGTCGGCGCGATCGCCCAGGGTCAGGCCGAGGGCGTCGAGCATGATCGACTTGCCGGCGCCGGTTTCCCCAGTGATCACGCTCATCCCGCGATCGAGTTCGAGATCGAGATGTTCAACAATGGCGTAGTTATGTACGGACAGGTGCACCAGCATAAAGGCCGCTCCCAGGCTTTAGGTCTGGTTATTTATACAGTGTTTTGTTTCTGGCTGACAATGCCCTCACTTAGCTCGATTTGCTTGATCCGACGAAATCCTTAGTGCGCCCGGGAATGACAATGCAGCTGTTTTTTGTAGGGTTAATAAATAAGCGCCCCTTGAAGCTGAATTTTGCGGCCCCATATAGCTGGGCAGAAGCGCGAGTTGAGCTCGCGGACGATATTGAAAGGAGAAATCTATGGCTGACGAACAGACAGTGGATACGCAAAACCTAGACGCCGATCAGGCTGCCCAGGATTCGGGTGATGAACTGGCGGCTCGTGTTCAAGTGCTCGAAGAGCAATTGGCTGGCGCTCATGATCAGGCTTTGCGTGTAGCGGCTGATCTGCAGAACGTCCGCCGTCGCGCCGAGCAGGATGTCGAAAAGGCTCACAAATTCGCACTGGAGAAATTCGCCGGTGACTTGTTGCCGATCATCGACAGCCTCGAGCGTGGTCTGGAGTTGTCCAGCCCGGACGACGAAAGCATTCGTCCAATGCGCGAAGGCATCGAGCTGACCCTGAAAATGTTCCAGGACACCCTGAAACGTTATCAGCTGGAAGCGATCGATCCGCATGGCGAACCGTTCAACGCCGTTCAGCATCAGGCAATGGCCATGCAGGAAAGCGCCGACGTCGAGCCGAACAGCGTGCTCAAGGTGTTCCAGAAGGGCTATCAGCTCAACGGTCGCCTGCTGCGCCCGGCCATGGTCGTGGTCAGCAAGGCACCTGCACCGGTTTCGCCTTCGATTGACGAGCAGGCTTGAAATTAGCCGCAAGGCCCCCATTTAGAAGTCAAGCGTTTAAGTGCTACCGCAGTTAGCCACCACTGCTGCGGCAACCAAATCCAAAGTTTCGGGAGAGTGAACATGGGCAAAATTATCGGTATCGACCTGGGGACTACCAACTCCTGCGTCTCCGTGCTTGAAAACGGCGTAGCCAAAGTTATTGAAAACGCTGAAGGCACGCGTACCACGCCGTCGATCATCGCTTACGCCAACGATGGTGAAATCCTCGTTGGCCAATCGGCCAAGCGTCAGGCTGTGACCAATCCGCACAACACCCTGTATGCGGTGAAGCGTCTGATCGGTCGTAAGTTCGACGAAGAAGTCGTACAGAAAGACATCAAGATGGTCCCTTACAAAATCGCCAAGGCTGATAACGGCGATGCGTGGGTTGAAGTGAACGGCCAGAAAATGTCGCCGCCACAAATCTCGGCTGAAATTCTGAAGAAAATGAAGAAGACCGCCGAAGACTACCTCGGCGAGCCAGTGACCGAAGCGGTAATCACCGTTCCGGCCTACTTCAACGACAGCCAGCGTCAAGCCACCAAAGACGCCGGCCGCATCGCGGGCCTGGACGTAAAACGTATCATCAACGAACCAACCGCAGCCGCTCTGGCTTACGGTATGGACAAGGCGAAGGGCGATCACACCGTGATCGTTTACGACTTGGGCGGCGGTACTTTCGACGTTTCCGTGATCGAAATCGCTGAAGTCGATGGCGAGCACCAGTTCGAAGTATTGGCCACCAACGGTGATACGTTCCTGGGTGGTGAAGACTTTGACATTCGTCTGATCGACTACCTCGTTGACGAATTCAAGAAAGAAAGCGGCATGAACCTTAAAGGTGACCCGCTGGCCATGCAGCGCCTGAAAGAAGCCGCTGAAAAAGCCAAGATCGAACTGTCTTCGAGCAATTCGACCGACGTGAACCTGCCGTACATCACCGCAGACGCTACCGGTCCTAAGCACTTGAACGTGAAAATCTCCCGCGCCAAGCTCGAAGCGCTGGTAGAAGACCTGGTTCAACGCACCATCGAACCTTGCCGCATCGCTCTGAAAGACTCCGGTATCGACATTGGCGCTATCAATGACGTGATCCTGGTCGGCGGTCAGACCCGTATGCCACTGGTTCAGAAGTTGGTGACCGAGTTCTTCGGTAAAGAAGCACGTAAAGACGTAAACCCGGACGAAGCTGTTGCCATGGGTGCTGCTATCCAGGGCGCAGTATTGGCTGGTGACGTGAAAGACGTTCTGCTGCTGGACGTTAGCCCGCTGACCCTGGGTATCGAAACCATGGGTGGCGTGATGACCGCGCTGATCGAGAAAAACACCACGATTCCTACCAAGAAATCGCAAGTGTTCTCGACTGCCGACGACAACCAGGGCGCTGTGACCATTCACGTGCTGCAAGGTGAGCGTAAGCAAGCCGCTCAAAACAAGTCTTTGGGCAAGTTCGACCTGGCCGAGATTCCACCAGCACCACGTGGCGTGCCACAAATTGAAGTGACCTTCGACATCGACGCCAACGGCATTCTGCACGTAGGCGCCAAAGACAAGGCTACCGGCAAGACTCAGTCGATCGTGATCAAGGCCAACTCCGGTCTGTCCGAGGAAGAAATTCAGCAGATGATTCGCGATGCTGAAGCCAACGTCGACGCAGATCGCCAGTTCGAAGAGCTGGCAACTGCTCGCAACCAGGGCGATGCGCTGGTTCACTCGACTCGCAAAATGGTCGCAGACGCTGGCGATAAAGTGACTGCTGAAGAGAAGGCTGCAATCGAAGCTGCTGTTGTTGCCCTGGAAGCCGCTGTCAAAGGCGACGACAAGGCCGCGATCGAAGCCAAGGTTGAAGAGCTGTCGAAAGTCTCCGCTCCAGTAGCGCAGAAGATGTACGCCGAGCAGGCTCAACCTGCTGAAGGTGCTGCACCGCAAGGCGAATCGGCTGAGAAGGCTGACGACGTCGTCGACGCTGAGTTCGAAGAAGTCAAAGACCACAAGTAAGTTGTTGGTCGGCCGGTTGACTGCCTTTAGGCAGTGACTGGTAGGATGTCGCCGCGCGGGGGCTTGCTCCCGCGTTGGCGTGTCTGGAGTTAACGAATTTTTACAGCATGCGACAAGGCTCGTGTGTTGGCGGTATGGCCGGGAATGCTCCTGCTTTTCGAGCCGAAAGTACCGCGTGAATCAAAGACCAGGATCGTTGAATTGACGTGAGTTGGGTCCGGGCCTGTATTGGGGCTCAACGAGTTTGGCAAGGCTCAGGAGAGGTTTGCCGAACGTCCTTAAGAGTGCAAAGACTTATGGCAAAGCGTGACTATTACGAAGTATTGGGTGTTGAGCGTGGCTCAAGCGAAGCAGACCTGAAAAAGGCCTACCGTCGCCTGGCGATGAAGCACCACCCGGACCGTAATCCCGATGACAAAGCGTCGGAAGATATGTTCAAGGAGGCCAACGAGGCCTACGAGGTGCTGTCCGATTCCAGCAAGCGCGCGGCCTACGACCAGTACGGTCATGCCGGTGTTGACCCGAGCATGGGCGGCGGCGGTGCCGGGTTTGGCGGTCAGAACTTCTCCGACATCTTTGGTGATGTCTTCAGTGACTTCTTCGGCGGTGGTCGCGGCGGTTCTCGTGGCGGCGCTCAGCGCGGCAGCGACCTGCGCTACACCCTGGAACTGAACCTGGAAGAAGCGGTGCGCGGTACGACCGTGAATATCCGTGTTCCGACATTGGTCAACTGCAAGCCGTGCGACGGTTCGGGCGCCAAGAAAGGCTCCGCGCCGATCACTTGCCCGACTTGCGGCGGTATCGGTCAAGTCCGTATGCAGCAGGGCTTTTTCTCGGTGCAGCAGACGTGCCCGCGCTGCCATGGCCAAGGCAAGATCATTTCCGATCCGTGCAGCTCGTGCGACGGTCAAGGTCGTGTCGAAGAGTACAAAACCCTCTCGGTGAAAGTGCCGGCCGGTGTTGATACCGGTGACCGCATTCGTCTGTCCGGCGAAGGCGAGGCGGGTGCTCAGGGTGGTCCGACTGGCGACCTGTACGTGGTGATCAACGTGCGTGAGCACGCGATCTTCCAGCGCGACGGCAAGCACCTGTTCTGCGAAGTGCCAATCAGCTTTGTCGATGCTGCGCTGGGTGGCGAGCTGGAGATTCCGACCCTTGATGGTCGCGTCAAACTGAAAATCCCTGAAGGGACTCAGACTGGCAAGCAGTTCCGTGTTCGCGGCAAGGGTGTGGCGCCAGTGCGCGGCGGCGGTGCTGGTGACTTGATGTGCCGAGTGGCGGTCGAAACCCCGGTCAATCTGGGGCGTCGTCAGCGCGAACTGCTGGAAGAGTTCCGTAGCTCGCTGGCGGATGACAACAGCCATTCGCCTAAAACCACTGGTTGGTTCGAAGGCGTGAAGCGCTTCTTCGGCGATTTGTAAGGAGTCGGCATGCGACGTATAGCTGTGATGGGCGCTGCCGGGCGCATGGGCAAGATTCTGGTCGAGGCGGTGCAGCAGCGCGCGCCGCTGACCGGGCTGACGGCAGCCATCGTACGCCCTGGCAGCACGCTGATTGGCGTAGATGCTGGTGAGCTGGCCTCGCTGGGGCGTATCGGCGTTCCACTGTCTGGCAATCTGGACGCGGTGGTTGATGAATTCGACGTGCTGATCGACTTCACGCTCCCGGAAGTCATGCTGAAAAACCTGGCGTTCTGCCGTAAGGCGGGCAAGGCCATGGTGATCGGCACGACAGGGCTGGACGCCGCGCAGAAGCAGCTGCTGGCCGAGGCCGGCAAGGATATTCCGATCGTGTTCGCCGCCAATTTCAGTGTCGGTGTAAACCTGTCGCTGAAGCTGCTCGACATGGCTGCTCGTGTGCTGGGTGATGACGCGGATATCGAGATCATCGAGGCTCATCATCGGCACAAGATCGATGCGCCTTCAGGTACGGCTCTGCGCATGGGCGAAGTCATCGCCAGCGCCCTGGATCGTGATCTGCAGAAGGTTGCGGTTTATGGTCGCGAAGGTCATACCGGTGCTCGCGAGCGTGAAACGATCGGCTTTGCCACTGTTCGCGGTGGTGATGTAGTTGGCGATCATACGGTGCTGTTCGCCTGTGAGGGCGAGCGACTGGAGATCACGCATAAAGCTTCCAGTCGCATGACCTTCGCCAAGGGCGCGGTACGTGCTGCGTTGTGGCTGGACGGTTGTGAGCCGGGTCTTTACGACATGCAAGATGTACTCGATCTGCGTTAAGATGCGCCCCGAAATCGGGTTCAAAGAGTGTGTTTGAACCCGGTTTTATTCCGCCAAGCGACGTCCTGTCGCATTCTCCGGCCTTTTAGGCTCATTGGCGGTAGACCAAAAATGCCTTTTTCTGTAAGCTACAGCTTTAGTGTGTCCACTAAAAGCGCGCAGAATTATTCGGTGAAGAAGCGGGGTGACGTGTCCATACGTCACTCCGCTTTTTTACAACCTGCGATCGCCCTTTCAGGCTTTATTTACGGGAGGTCTTCTTGACTAAGCCAGCCATACTCGCCCTTGCTGATGGCAGCATTTTTCGCGGCGAAGCCATTGGAGCCGACGGTCAAACCGTTGGTGAGGTGGTGTTCAACACCGCAATGACCGGCTATCAGGAAATCCTTACCGATCCTTCCTACGCCCAACAGATTGTTACCCTGACTTACCCGCACATCGGCAATACCGGCACCACGCCGGAAGACGCCGAGTCCAACCGCGTCTGGTCCGCGGGCCTGGTTATCCGTGACCTGCCACTGGTTGCGAGCAACTGGCGTAACACGATGTCTCTGTCCGACTACCTGAAAGCCAACAACGTTGTGGCAATCGCCGGTATCGACACTCGCCGCCTGACGCGCATCCTGCGTGAAAAAGGCGCGCAGAACGGCTGCATCATGGCCGGTGACAACATTTCCGAAGAAGCCGCCATCGCCGCCGCCCAGGGTTTCCCTGGCCTCAAAGGCATGGACCTGGCGAAAGTCGTCAGCACCAAAGAGAAATACGAGTGGCGCTCAACTGTCTGGGATTTGAAAACCGACAGCCACGCGACCATCGAGGCCTCTGAGCTGCCGTACCACGTGGTTGCCTACGACTACGGCGTCAAGCTGAACATCCTGCGCATGCTCGTCGAGCGCGGTTGCCGCGTGACCGTGGTGCCGGCACAGACGCCAGCTGCTGAAGCGCTGGCATTGAAGCCGGACGGCGTGTTCCTGTCCAACGGCCCTGGTGACCCGGAGCCTTGCGACTACGCGATCCAGGCGATCAAGGATGTGCTGGAAACCGACATTCCGGTCTTCGGTATCTGCCTTGGTCACCAACTGCTGGCCCTGGCCTCCGGTGCCAAGACCCTGAAAATGGGTCACGGCCACCACGGTGCCAACCACCCGGTCCAGGATCTGGACACCGGTGTGGTGATGATCACCAGCCAGAACCACGGTTTTGCGGTAGACGACGCGACCCTGCCAGCCAACGTCCGGGCGATCCACAAATCGCTGTTCGACGGCACCCTGCAAGGTATCGAACGTACCGACAAGAGCGCCTTCAGCTTCCAGGGTCACCCTGAAGCCAGCCCTGGCCCGAACGACGTAGCACCACTGTTTGATCGCTTCATCAACGAAATGGCCAAGCGACGCTAATCGCTCGCCTTGATGTAGCAAAGCTTGAGGGCGGTCCCGACACACGGTGGCCCCTCAGGTCTTCAAAGATTGAACAAGACGGCTTGCCGACTGACCTGCGGATTTGAGTGACAAACCCATGCCAAAACGTACAGACATTAAAAGCATCCTGATTCTCGGCGCTGGCCCGATCGTGATCGGCCAGGCCTGCGAATTCGACTACTCCGGCGCCCAGGCCTGTAAAGCCCTGCGCGAGGAGGGTTACCGCGTCATCCTGGTGAACTCCAACCCAGCGACCATCATGACCGACCCGGCCATGGCCGACGCCACCTACATCGAGCCGATCAAGTGGCAGACCGTTGCCAAGATCATCGAGAAAGAGCGTCCGGACGCACTGCTGCCGACCATGGGTGGCCAGACCGCTCTGAACTGCGCACTGGATCTGGAGCGCGAAGGCGTTTTGGAGAAGTTCGGCGTAGAGATGATCGGCGCCAACGCTGACACCATCGACAAGGCTGAAGACCGTTCGCGCTTCGACAAGGCGATGAAATCCATCGGCCTGGACTGCCCGCGTTCGGGTATCGCCCACAGCATGGAAGAGGCCAACGTGGTCCTCGAGAAGCTTGGCTTCCCGTGCATCATCCGTCCGTCCTTCACTATGGGCGGCACCGGTGGCGGTATCGCTTACAACCGTGAAGAGTTCGAAGAAATCTGCGCCCGCGGCCTCGACCTGTCGCCGACCAAAGAGCTGCTGATCGACGAATCCCTGATCGGCTGGAAAGAATATGAGATGGAGGTTGTCCGCGATAAGAAGGACAACTGCATCATCGTCTGCTCCATCGAAAACTTTGACCCGATGGGCGTGCACACCGGTGACTCGATCACCGTTGCTCCTGCACAAACCCTGACGGACAAGGAATACCAGATCATGCGTAACGCCTCGTTGGCGGTACTGCGTGAGATCGGCGTGGAAACCGGCGGCTCCAACGTTCAGTTTGGCATCTGCCCGGACACTGGCCGTATGGTCGTGATCGAGATGAACCCGCGTGTATCCCGCTCTTCGGCGCTGGCCTCGAAAGCCACTGGTTTCCCGATTGCGCGTATCGCTGCCAAGCTGGCGATCGGCTACACCCTGGACGAGTTGCAGAACGAAATCACCGGCGGCGCTACTCCCGCTTCCTTCGAGCCGTCCATCGACTACGTCGTGACCAAGCTGCCACGCTTCGCCTTCGAGAAATTCCCGAAAGCCGACGCGCGCCTGACCACTCAAATGAAGTCGGTGGGTGAAGTCATGGCCATCGGCCGGACTTTCCAGGAATCCCTGCAGAAAGCCCTGCGAGGTCTGGAAGTGGGCGTTTGCGGCCTGGACGAGAAGCTCGACCTGAGCAATCCGGAAAGCATGAGCATCCTCAAGCGCGAACTGACCGTGCCGGGTGCCGAGCGTATCTGGTACGTGGCTGACGCCTTCCGCGCCGGCCTGTCGGTCGAAGACATCTTCGGCATGAACATGATCGACCCGTGGTTCCTGGTACAGATCGAAGATCTGATCAAGGAAGAAGAGAAGATCAAGACCCTGGGTCTGGCCAGCATCGACCGCGACTTGATGTTCCGCCTCAAGCGCAAAGGCTTCTCCGACATGCGTCTGGCCAAGCTGCTGGGCGTGACCGAGAAGGCTCTGCGTCGCCACCGTCACAAGTTGGAAATCTTCCCGGTCTACAAGCGCGTTGACACCTGCGCGGCCGAGTTCGCCACCGACACCGCCTACATGTACTCAACTTACGAGGAAGAGTGCGAAGCTGCGCCGTCGGGCCGCGACAAGATCATGATCCTCGGCGGCGGTCCTAACCGTATCGGCCAGGGTATCGAGTTCGACTACTGCTGCGTACACGCGGCACTGGCGCTGCGCGAAGACGGTTACGAGACCATTATGGTCAACTGCAACCCGGAAACCGTTTCCACCGATTACGACACTTCCGATCGCCTGTACTTCGAACCAGTGACCCTGGAAGACGTACTGGAAATCGTCCGCGTCGAGAAGCCGAAAGGCGTGATCGTCCAGTACGGCGGCCAAACCCCGTTGAAACTGGCTCGTGCCCTGGAAGAAGCCGGTGTGCCGATCATCGGCACCAGCCCTGACGCCATCGACCGTGCAGAAGACCGTGAGCGTTTCCAGCAAATGGTTGAGCGCCTGAACCTGCGTCAGCCGCCAAACGCCACCGTGCGCAGCGAAGACGAAGCGATCCGCGCAGCCAGCAAGATCGGTTACCCGCTGGTCGTTCGTCCGTCCTACGTACTGGGCGGCCGCGCGATGGAAATCGTTTACGAAGAAGAAGAGCTCAAGCGCTACCTGCGTGATGCGGTGAAAGTGTCCAACGACAGCCCGGTGCTGCTCGACCACTTCCTCAACTGCGCGATCGAAATGGACGTGGATGCGGTCTGCGACGGCACCGACGTGGTGATCGGCGCAATCATGCAGCACATCGAGCAGGCCGGCGTTCACTCCGGTGACTCCGCGTGCTCCCTGCCGCCGTACTCGCTGCCTGCTCACATCCAGGACGAAATGCGCGAACAGGTCAAGAAAATGGCCCTGGAGCTGGGCGTTGTCGGCCTGATGAACGTTCAGTTGGCGCTGCAAGGCGAAGACATCTACGTCATCGAAGTCAACCCGCGCGCTTCCCGTACCGTGCCGTTCGTGTCCAAGTGCATCGGTGTTTCCCTGGCAATGATCGCGGCTCGCGTGATGGCCGGTAAAACCCTGAAGGAAATTGGTTTCACCAAAGAAATCATTCCGAACTTCTACAGTGTGAAAGAGGCGGTGTTCCCATTCGCCAAATTCCCTGGCGTGGACCCGATTCTGGGCCCAGAGATGAAGTCCACTGGTGAAGTGATGGGCGTGGGCGACACCTTCGGTGAAGCGTTTGCCAAAGCCCAAATGGGCGCCAGCGAAGTGCTGCCGACCGGCGGTACCGCATTCATCAGCGTGCGTGATGACGACAAGCCACTGGTTGCAGGCGTGGCCCGTGATCTGATCAACTTGGGCTTCGAAGTGGTCGCCACTGCCGGTACTGCCAAGCTGATCGAAGCCGCAGGCCTGAAAGTGCGTCGTGTGAACAAGGTGACCGAGGGTCGTCCGCACGTGGTCGACATGATCAAGAATGACGAAGTCACCCTGATCATCAACACCACCGAAGGTCGTCAATCGATCGCTGATTCGTACTCCATTCGTCGTAATGCCTTGCAGCACAAGATTTACTGCACCACTACCATTGCTGCTGGCGAAGCTATCTGCGAAGCGCTGAAGTTCGGTCCCGAGAAGACCGTGCGCCGCTTGCAGGATCTACACGCAGGATTGAAGGCATGAGCATAACCAAGTACCCAATGACCGTTCAGGGCGCGAAAGCCCTGGAAGAAGAACACGCTCACCTGACCAAGGTCGTCCGTCCGAAGCTCAGCCAGGACATCGGTACGGCCCGCGAGCTGGGTGACTTGAAAGAAAACGCCGAATACCACGCTGCTCGCGAGCAGCAAGGTATGGTCGAGGCACGGATCCGCGACATCGAAGGCCGCATGCAGAACGCGGTGATCATTGATGTCACGACCATTCCTCATACCGGCAAAGTGATCTTCGGCACCACCGTTGAAATCGCCAACGTCGAGACAGATGAAAGCGTCACTTACCACATCGTTGGTGAGGATGAGGCTGACTTCAAGCTCGGCAAGATTTCGGTCGGCTCGCCATTGGCCCGCGCCTTGATTGCCAAGGAAGAGGGTGATGTGGTTGCCGTGAAAACGCCTGGCGGCGTTATCGAGTACGAGATTGTCGAAGTTCGCCACATCTGAGCGCAGGCGCCCGCTACATGCGGGCGCCATGCTTTGGCAACTGACTCAGATGTTGTGGGTGGGTGGCCTGTGGCTGTTGCACATCGGTCTGCTGCCGGTGCTGGCCAAGATTGGCCTGGCGCCGCTGCTGATCGACGAAATTGCAGGCATGCTTGATGCGCTGATGGTGGGTTTCGCCACAGCGTGCGTGATTTTTCAGGCTTTGGTGCTGGTTCAGGCCGAGGGCCTCGTCAGTCTATGGCGCGATATTCGTGGGCAACTGCTAATGATGGCGCTGTATGCGTGTGCGATGTTTTTCGCGGTGCGCTTCGGTTGGCCGGATGCAGTGCGTTGGCAGGTGTTCAGCTATCTTGTTCTGGGCTTTTCCGGGCTGGTGCTGGTGTTGCAGCCGGTGCCTGGATGGAGTGGCAGGGTGCGCGAAGCACACCCTTGACCCTTGCCATCACTTGAAGCGATGAACGTTCGACAGCTGCTTGTTGACGCTGAAGTTCTTGCGGTAAATCAGTGCCATCTTGCCGATGACCTGAACCAGGTCCGCTTTGCCGACCTTGCACAGTTCTGCAATGTTCGCCAGACGCGACTCGCGATCGAGGATGTTGAGCTTGATTTTGATCAGCTCGTGATCCGCCAAAGCGCGTTCAAGTTCGGCTAATACACCTTCAGTCAAACCGTTGTCAGCCACAATCAAAACTGGTTTCAAATGGTGGCCAATGGATTTGTACTGTTTCTTCTGCTCTTGAGTGAGCGGCATAATCTGACCCTTTAGTCTGGATTCTGTAAAATGGCGGCCATTTTACCCGAGGGTTCGTGGATCCGCCCAATTAATCACGACCCTTATCATCGAGGTGCCCAATGGCGCGTTCCAAGACAAGCCTTGGTTGGCTGAAAAGACATGTCAATGATCCGTATGTGAAGCAGGCGCAGAAGGATGGCTACCGCTCGCGTGCGAGTTACAAGCTTCTGGAGGTCCAAGAGAAATACAAGCTGATCCGTCCGGGTATGAGCGTTGTCGACCTGGGTGCGGCGCCCGGTGGCTGGTCGCAGGTCACTAGCAGGCTGATCGGTGGGCAGGGGCGCCTGATCGCGTCGGACATCCTCGAAATGGACAGCATTCCGGACGTGACTTTCATCCAGGGTGACTTCACCCAGGACGAAGTGCTCGCTCAGATCCTTGAAGCCGTGGGTAATTCGCAGGTGGACCTTGTGATTTCCGATATGGCCCCCAATATGAGTGGTACGCCTGCCGTAGACATGCCAAAAGCCATGTTTCTTTGCGAGCTGGCTCTTGATCTGGCGGCTCGGATACTCAAGCCGGGTGGTAATTTCGTGATCAAGGTGTTTCAGGGTGAGGGGTTTGATGCTTACGTGAAGGACGCTCGTCAGAAGTTCGACAAGGTCCAGATGATCAAGCCGGACTCTTCCCGTGGCAGTTCCCGCGAGCAATACATGCTGGCTTGGGGCTATCGCGGCCGTAGTGAGTAAAACGAGGTTTTTTTGCGGGGTGATAGGTTTTTCGTATTTCGCCCCGCGTGCATAAACGAATATTGTGTAGAAAGTGTTTCACAAAGGGTTACAGACGGCGCCTGCCAGAGCCGTAGGTAATGTAGTAAGTTAGGCCGGTGAATATCATGCGAAGCGCGCGCCATTAGCGGAGCTTGCTTCAGAGGGTAGTTAATTGAACGATATGGCAAAGAATCTGATCCTGTGGTTGATCATCGCGGCTGTCCTGGTGACAGTGATGAACAACTTCTCCAGCCCTAACGAGCCGCAGACCCTCAACTATTCCGACTTCATCCAGCAGGTCAAGGATGGAAAGGTCGAGCGCGTAGCGGTTGACGGCTACGTGATTACCGGCAAACGCAACGATGGCGACAGCTTCAAGACCATTCGTCCGGCAATCCAGGACAACGGTCTGATCGGCGACCTCGTGGACAACCATGTCGTAGTTGAAGGCAAGCAGCCTGAACAGCAAAGCATCTGGACTCAGCTCCTGGTCGCAAGCTTCCCGATCCTGGTGATCATCGCCGTGTTCATGTTCTTCATGCGGCAGATGCAGGGTGGCGCCGGTGGAAAGGGCGGGCCAATGAGCTTCGGCAAGAGTAAGGCGCGCCTGCTCTCCGAGGATCAGGTGAAAACCACCTTGGGTGACGTTGCCGGTTGTGACGAAGCCAAGGAAGAAGTTGGTGAGCTGGTCGAGTTCTTGCGTGATCCGGGCAAGTTCCAGCGTCTGGGTGGTCGCATTCCTCGCGGCGTGCTGATGGTGGGTCCTCCAGGTACCGGTAAAACGTTGCTCGCCAAAGCGATTGCAGGCGAAGCAAAAGTACCGTTCTTCACTATTTCCGGTTCCGATTTTGTCGAAATGTTTGTCGGTGTCGGTGCCAGCCGTGTTCGTGACATGTTCGAGCAGGCCAAGAAGCACGCGCCTTGCATCATCTTCATCGATGAAATCGACGCCGTCGGTCGCCATCGTGGCGCCGGGATGGGTGGTGGTCACGATGAGCGCGAGCAGACTCTCAACCAGTTGCTGGTAGAGATGGACGGCTTCGAAATGAACGACGGCATTATCGTCATCGCTGCAACCAACCGTCCGGATGTGCTGGACCCTGCGTTGCTGCGTCCGGGCCGTTTCGACCGTCAGGTTGTCGTCGGTCTGCCGGATATCCGTGGTCGCGAGCAGATTCTCAAGGTTCACATGCGAAAAGTGCCAATGGGTGACGATGTCGCTCCGGCCGTGATCGCTCGTGGTACCCCTGGTTTCTCTGGTGCTGACCTGGCTAACCTGGTGAACGAGGCGTCGTTGTTCGCGGCCCGTGCCGGCAAGCGCATCGTCGAAATGAAAGAATTTGAGTTGGCCAAAGACAAGATCATGATGGGCGCCGAGCGCAAATCCATGGTCATGTCCGAGAAAGAGAAGCAGAACACCGCTTACCATGAGGCAGGTCACGCTATTGTTGGGCGCGTAGTGCCTGAGCATGACCCGGTCTACAAGGTGTCGATCATCCCGCGCGGTCGTGCGCTGGGTGTGACCATGTTTCTGCCGGAAGAAGATCGCTACAGCCTGTCCAAGCGTGCGTTGATCAGTCAGATCTGCTCGTTGTATGGCGGTCGTATTGCTGAAGAAATGACCTTGGGCTTCGACGGCGTCACCACCGGTGCGTCAAACGACATCATGCGTGCCAGCCAGATTGCACGGAACATGGTGACCAAGTGGGGCTTGTCGGAAAAACTCGGTCCGTTGATGTACGCAGAAGAAGAGGGCGAAGTGTTCCTCGGTCGCGGCGGTGGCGGTCAGGGTGCAAGCTTCTCCGGTGAGACAGCCAAGTTGATTGACTCCGAAGTGCGCAGCATCATCGATCAGTGCTACGGCACGGCGAAGCAGATCCTCACTGATAACCGTGACAAGCTCGACGCCATGGCTGATGCCTTGATGAAGTACGAAACGATCGACGCTGATCAGATCGACGACATCATGGCGGGTCGTACGCCTCGTGAGCCTCGCGACTGGTCAGGCGGCGGCACCGGTACCTCCGGAACTCCTCCGGTGGCACAGGATCCGCGTCCGGAAACACCGATCGGCGGTCCGGCTGCTGACGTTTAAGGTTTGAAATGACTTCTGTTCAGTCCTCGACCCGGTTGCCTTGCGGCAATCGGGTTCTTGATTTAGCCCTGACGCACGTCATGGGTATTCTCAATGTCACTCCCGATTCCTTCTCTGATGGCGGCCAATTTAGCCAGCTCGATGCGGCCTTGCGCCACGCTGAGGCTATGGTGGCGGCCGGCGCGACGTTGATTGATGTCGGTGGCGAATCGACCCGGCCGGGTGCCAGGGTGGTTTCACCGCTGGAGGAGCTTGAACGCGTAGCTCCGGTCGTCGAGCGAATACATCGCGAGCTGGATGTAATTATCTCGGTCGACACTTCCACCCCGGCTGTCATGCGCGAAGCCGCACGGCTTGGCGCGGGGTTGATCAATGACGTGCGCTCGCTGCGGCGTGATGGTGCTCTGGATGCGGCTGCGGCCACCGGCTTGCCAGTCTGTCTCATGCATATGCTCGGTGAGCCGGGCGACATGCAGGACAATCCGCAGTACCAGGACGTCACGAAAGAGGTCGGCGAGTTTCTTGCCGAGCGCATGGCTCAGTGTGCGTCGGTAGGAATTACGGCGGACCGGATCATCCTGGATCCGGGCTTTGGCTTCGCAAAAACCTTGCAGCACAATCTAAGCTTGTTCAAGCATATGGAGGCCTTGCATGCCTTGGGGCGACCCCTGTTGGTCGGGGTCTCGCGTAAGAGCATGATAGGTCAGGCATTGAATCGTCCGGTTGGCGAGCGTCTGTATGGTGGTCTGGCGCTTGCAGCGCTGGCTTCGGTCAAGGGTGCGCGTATATTGCGCGTCCATGATGTGGCCGAAACCGTCGATGTGGTGCGAATGATCGCCGCAGTGGACTCAGCCGAATAAGAATGATGGAGTACTTATGACTAAAAAATACTTTGGCACCGACGGCATTCGTGGTCGGGTCGGCGAATATCCGATTACTCCTGACTTCATGCTCAAGCTCGGCTGGGCTGCTGGCATGGCGTTCCGCAAAATGGGCGCCTGCAAGGTATTGGTGGGCAAGGACACGCGGATCTCCGGGTATATGTTCGAATCTGCGCTCGAGGCCGGACTTACATCGGCAGGTGCCGATGTCATGCTCCTGGGGCCGATGCCGACACCGGCCATCGCCTACCTGACGCGTACCTTCCAGGCCGAAGCGGGCATCGTGATCAGTGCCTCGCACAACCCTCACGATGACAATGGCATCAAGTTTTTCTCCGGGAAGGGCACCAAGCTTCCTGATGAAGTCGAGCATATGATCGAAGAATTGCTCGACACCCCGATGACCGTGGTTGAGTCGAGCAAGATCGGCAAGGTATCGCGCATCAACGATGCGTCAGGTCGCTATATCGAATTCTGCAAAAGCAGCGTCCCGACCGGCACCAGCTTCGCGGGCCTGAAGATCGTGATCGACTGCGCTCACGGTGCGACCTATAAGGTGGCGCCTAGTGTATTCCGTGAGCTGGGAGCCGATGTCGTTGTGCTTTCCGCTCATCCTAACGGCCTGAACATCAATGAAAATTGCGGTTCGACCCATATGGGGCCGCTGCAAGCAGCTGTATTGGCCGAGCATGCTGATTTGGGTATCGCATTTGACGGTGATGGTGACCGCGTTCAAATGGTTGATCACACCGGTACTGTTGTCGACGGTGATGAGCTGTTGTTCATCATTGCTCGCGACCTGCATGAGCACGGCAAGTTGCAGGGCGGTGTGGTCGGTACGCTGATGAGTAACCTGGGGCTGGAATTGGCCCTGGCGGATCTGGCAATTCCTTTTGTGCGGGCCAATGTTGGCGACCGGTACGTAATCTCCGAGTTGCTGGAGCGCGATTGGCTGGTGGGTGGTGAAAATTCGGGGCACATTGTCTGCTTCAACCACACCACCACCGGTGACGCGATCATTGCCGCATTGCAGGTATTGATGGCGCTGAAGACCCGCTCCGAGGGGCTGGCGCAATCGCGTCAGGCACTGCGCAAGTGCCCTCAGGTGCTGATCAATGTACGATTCGGCGGTGGTGCGAGCCCTCTTGATCATCCCTCCGTCAAGGAGGCAAGCGAGCGCGTTACCAAGGCTATGGCGGGTCGTGGGCGCGTGCTGTTGCGCAAGTCCGGGACGGAGCCGCTGGTGCGTGTCATGGTCGAAGGCGAGGACGAAACACAGGTTCGCGGCTACGCCGAAGAGCTGGCAAAACTGGTTACTGAAGTTTCTGCCTGATTTCGGCTTGCCAGCCATGATTGTGTTGGGTAACATCTGCGCCCACTTTGACCGACGAGGTACAGCATGCGTCGCCCTATGGTAGCTGGTAACTGGAAGATGCACGGTACCCGCGCCAGCGTCGCTGAGCTGATCAATGGCCTTCGTCATCTGGCCTTGCCGAGCGATGTTGATGTAGCGGTATTCCCGCCTTGCTTGCATATCAATCTAGTGATTGATGGCTTGAAGGAAAAGTCGATTTCGGTCGGCGCGCAGAACTCTGCGGTGGAATCCATGCAAGGTGCATTGACCGGTGAAGTTTCGCCGAGTCAGTTAGTGGATGCAGGTTGTTCCCTGGTGCTTGTCGGGCACTCCGAGCGCCGCCAGATAATGGGCGAGCAGGACGGAATGCTGATTCGCAAGTTCGCAGCGGCACAGGCATGCGGCTTGATTCCGGTATTGTGCGTAGGGGAGACCCTTGAAGAGCGCGAGGCTGGGAAAACTCTTGAGGTTGTCGGGCGTCAGCTAGGCAGTATCATAGAAGAGCTGGGTGTTGGTGCCTTTGCAAAGGCAGTAATTGCTTACGAGCCGGTCTGGGCCATTGGTACCGGGCTGACTGCTTCGCCGCAACAGGCGCAGGATGTGCATGCAGCCATTCGCGCTCAGTTGGCGGCAGAGAATTCTGAGGTCGCACAAGGTGTGCGGCTTCTATACGGCGGCAGCGTGAAGGCGGCCAATGCGGTCGAACTGTTCGGCATGCCGGATATCGATGGGGGGCTCATTGGTGGAGCTTCCCTGAATGCAGATGAGTTCGGTGCGATTTGTCGCGCCGCGGGAAACTGAAAAAATGCTGGAAACAGTCGTAGTCGTTTTTCATCTGCTGGGTGCATTGGGCGTAGTTGCTCTGGTATTGCTGCAGCAGGGTAAAGGTGCGGATGCTGGCGCGTCTTTCGGAGCAGGTGCTTCAAATACTGTGTTCGGAAGCCAAGGTTCCTCTACCTTTCTTAGTAAGTTTACTGCTATACTTGCCGCCGGTTTCTTCATAACCAGCTTAGGGTTAGGTTACTTTGCTAAAGAGAAGGCTCACCAGCTGACTCAAGTAGGTTTGCCAAATCCAGCAGTGTTGGAAGTTCCAAAGCAACAACCGGCTTCTGATGATGTCCCGGTGCTTCAAGAGCAAAAGTCGGCTACTCCAGCGACTGACGTGCCTCCAGCTCAAGAGCAGAAGTAAGAAGGTTTCAAACGTAGTATTGCCGAGGTGGTGGAATTGGTAGACACGCAACCTTGAGGTGGTTGTGCCCATAGGGTGTAGGGGTTCGAGTCCCCTTCTCGGTACCAATTATCAGGAGAGCCCGCTGTTGCGGGCTTTCTTGTAGGTGGAAGGTTACATTGACCCTGTCAGGGATCGGTCGTATACTTCCGCCCCAGCTTTGTCGCGGGGTGGAGCAGTCTGGTAGCTCGTCGGGCTCATAACCCGAAGGTCGTCGGTTCAAATCCGGCCCCCGCAACCAGTTTAAGGAGCCCCTTTTAAGGGGCTTTTTGTTAGCTGGACACTTTCAACGCCGCTGTTCGACGGCGTTTCAAGGATGGGCGTTTCGCCCATTTTTTTATTTTGCACAGCATGCACATACATGCACGAGGGGGTTCAGGTGTCGAGCAAGCTAGAAGAGTTGCAGGCCTTGCTGGCCCCGGTGGTCGTGGCCCTAGGCTATGAATGCTGGGGTATTGAGTTTTCGGCTCAAGGTCGCCACTCAATGTTGCGCGTTTATATCGATAAAGAGGGCGGTGTGCTGGTGGACGATTGCGCCATTGTCAGCCGTCAGATCAGCGGTGTCCTGGATGTTGAAGATCCAATCGCCGTTGAATACACCCTTGAAGTTTCCTCGCCTGGCATGGAACGCCCGCTGTTCACTATTGAGCAGTTTGCAAAATTTGCCGGTGAACAAGTGAAGATCAAGCTGCGCTCGCCTTTTGAAGGCCGACGCAACTTTCAGGGCCTTCTGCGCGGTGTAGAAGAGCAGGACGTCGTGGTGCAGGTTGAAGACCATGAGTTCCTGTTGCCGATCGATATGATCGACAAGGCCAACATTATTCCCAGTTTTGACTGAGACGCGGATCCCGCGGATCCAATGGCTTGCGAAAGGCGAGGCGTACGATGAGCAAAGAAGTACTGCTGGTTGTTGAGTCGGTATCCAATGAAAAGGGCGTACCGGCAAACGTAATTTTTGAAGCGCTGGAGCTGGCTCTGGCCACTGCTACCAAAAAACGTTTCGAGGACGAAGTCGATCTGCGTGTGGAAATCAATCGCCACACCGGTGCTTACGAGACATTCCGTCGCTGGACGGTCGTCGAAGAAGCAGACCTGGACGATCCGGCCATCGAAACCTGGCCGAGCAAGGTTGCAGAAACGCATCCTGGTGCTCAGGTTGGTGATGTAGTCGAAGAAAAGATCGAATCCATCGAGTTCGGCCGCATTGCTGCACAGACTGCCAAGCAAGTCATCGTGCAGAAAGTTCGCGAAGCCGAGCGCGCTCAAGTCGTTGATGCCTATCGCGAGCGCCTGGGGGAAATCATCTCCGGCACCGTGAAGAAAGTGACCCGCGACAACGTGATCGTCGACCTGGGCAACAACGCTGAAGCGTTGCTGGCTCGCGAAGACATCATTTCTCGCGAAACCTTCCGGGTTGGCGTGCGTTTGCGTGCGCTGCTCAAGGAGATCCGCACCGAGAACCGCGGCCCGCAGCTGATCCTGTCGCGTACCGCGCCGGAAATGCTGATCGAGTTGTTCCGCATCGAAGTGCCGGAAATTGCTGAAGGCCTGATCGAAGTAATGGCAGCATCCCGTGACCCGGGTTCGCGCGCCAAGATCGCGGTCCGCTCCAAGGACAAACGCATCGACCCGCAAGGCGCTTGCATCGGTATGCGCGGTTCGCGCGTCCAGGCAGTGTCGGGTGAGTTGGGCGGTGAGCGTGTGGACATCGTCCTGTGGGACGACAACCCGGCTCAGTTCGTGATCAATGCAATGTCGCCGGCTGAAGTGGCGGCAATTATCGTTGACGAAGATGCCCATGCAATGGACATCGCCGTTGGCGCAGACAATCTGGCTCAGGCCATTGGTCGGGGTGGTCAGAACGTGCGTCTGGCTAGCCAGTTGACTGGCTGGACCCTGAACGTGATGACCGAATCGGACATCCAGGCTAAGCAGCAAGCAGAAACCGGCGACATCCTGCGCAACTTCATCGACGAGCTGGAAGTCGACGAAGACCTGGCACAGGTGCTGGTAGATGAAGGCTTTACGAGCCTGGAAGAGATTGCCTACGTACCGTTGGAAGAAATGCTCAACATCGACGGCTTTGACGAAGAAACCGTCAACGAGCTTCGCGCTCGCGCCAAGGATCGTTTGTTGACCAAAGCCATCGCTACTGAGGAAAAGCTGGCAGACGCCCATCCGGCCGAAGACCTGCTCTCGCTTGAGGGTATGGACAAGGATTTGGCGATGGAACTGGCGGTGCGCGGCGTAATTACCCGCGAAGACCTGGCCGAGCAGTCTATTGACGACCTGCTCGACATCGACGGCATTGACGATGATCGTGCCGGCAAGTTGATCATGGCCGCCCGAGCCCACTGGTTCGAGTAATTAGGCGCGGCCTGAGGAGAGAAGTGCATGACGCAAGTCACGGTGAAACAACTGGCCGATGAGGTCAAAACACCGGTAGAGCGCCTGTTGCAGCAGATGCGTGAGGCAGGTCTGCCGCACACCGCCGCCGAAGAACATGTGACTGACAGTGAGAAGCAATCTTTGCTGACTCACTTGAAAAGCAGCCACAAGGCGAAAGTGGAAGAACCACGCAAGATCACGCTGCAGCGTAAAACCACCAGCACCCTGCGTGTTGCTGGCAGCAAAAGCATCAGCGTTGAAGTCCGTAAGAAGAAAGTTTTCGTACAGCGCAGCCCGGAAGAAATCGAAGCCGAGCGCAAACGCGAACTGGAAGAACGTCGCGCAGTAGAAAATGCTGCACGTCAGAAGGCTGAAGAAGAAGCCAAGCGTCGCGCCGAAGAAGAAGCGCGTCGCCAGCCTGCTGCTGCGCAATCCGCTACTAATGACGCCGTTGCAGCACCTGCTGCAGTTGCCGAGCCAGTACGTGAAAGCGCGCCGGTTGTGGCTGCTGCTCCAGCGCCGTCTGCCGATGTTCGCAATAAGCAGAACGAACAGCGCCGTCCGGACAAACCACGTGCCGACGATAACAGTCGTCGTGGCAGTGGCGATGGTGAGCGCAAAAACGCTCCGCATCGTGCTTCGGTCAAGGAAAAAGCGCCTGCTCCACGCGTTGCCCCACGTACTACCGACGAAGAAAGCGATGGCTTCCGTCGTGGTGGTCGCGGCAAGGCCAAGCTGAAGAAACGCAACGCTCACGGTTTCCAGAGCCCAACCGGCCCTGTTGTGCGCGAAGTGAAGATCGGCGAGACCATCACTGTTGGCGATCTCGCCCAGCAGATGTCGGTCAAGGCTGCTGAAATCATCAAGTTCATGTTCAAACTGGGTACTCCAGCGACCATCAACCAGGTACTGGATCAGGAAACTGCCCAACTGGTTGCTGAAGAGCTGGGCCACAAAGTGACCCTGGTCAGCGACACCGCCCTGGAAGATTCCCTGGCCGAGTCCCTGAAGTTTGAAGGTGAAGCGTTCTCCCGTGCACCAGTCGTGACCGTAATGGGCCACGTTGACCACGGTAAGACCTCGCTGCTCGACTATATCCGTCGTGCCAAGGTAGCTGCAGGCGAAGCCGGCGGTATCACCCAGCACATCGGTGCGTACCACGTTGAAACCGAACGCGGCATGGTCACCTTCCTCGACACCCCGGGTCACGCCGCGTTTACCGCAATGCGTGCTCGTGGTGCCAAGGCGACCGACATCGTGATCCTGGTGGTTGCAGCGGACGACGGCGTAATGCCGCAGACCGTTGAAGCCGTTCAGCACGCCAAGGCTGCCGGTGTTCCGCTGGTTGTTGCAGTGAACAAAATCGACAAGCCGGGCGCTGATCTCGATCGCATCCGTAGCGAACTGTCGGTTCACGGCGTGACTTCGGAAGAGTGGGGCGGCGACACCCCGTTCGTATCGGTTTCGGCGAAAGTCGGTACTGGCGTGGACGAGTTGCTCGAAGCTGTTCTGCTGCAAGCTGAAGTCCTGGAACTGAAAGCGACTCCTTCGGCCCCTGGCCGTGGCGTTGTGGTTGAATCGCGTCTCGACAAAGGTCGTGGCCCGGTTGCTACCGTTCTGGTTCAAGACGGTACCCTGCGCCAAGGCGACATGGTGCTGGTCGGTTCGAACTATGGCCGCGTTCGCGCCATGCTCGACGAGAACGGCAAGCCAATCAAGGAAGCGGGTCCTTCCATCCCTGTCGAGATTCTCGGCCTGGACGGTACCCCGGACGCTGGCGACGAGATGAGCGTAGTTGCCGACGAGAAGAAAGCCCGTGAAGTGGCTCTGTTCCGTCAAGGCAAGTTCCGCGAAGTCAAACTGGCCCGTGCTCACGCTGGCAAGCTTGAAAACATCTTCGAGAACATGGGTCAGGAAGAGAAGAAGACGCTCAACATCGTCCTCAAATCCGACGTCCGTGGTTCGCTGGAAGCGTTGAACGGTGCCTTGAACGGCCTGGGTAACGACGAAGTGCAAGTGCGTGTTGTCGGTGGCGGTGTCGGTGGTATCACCGAGTCCGACGCCAACCTGGCACTGGCTTCCAACGCTGTACTGTTCGGCTTCAACGTGCGTGCCGATGCTGGCGCTCGCAAGATCGTCGAGCAGGAAGGTCTGGATATGCGTTACTACAACGTGATCTACGACATCATCGAAGACGTCAAGAAAGCCCTCACCGGTATGCTGGGCAGCGATGTTCGCGAGAACATCCTGGGTACCGCTGAAGTGCGTGACGTGTTCCGTTCGCCGAAGTTTGGCGCGATCGCCGGTTGCATGGTTATCGAAGGTGTTGTTCACCGTAACCGTCCAATCCGTGTACTGCGTGAAGACATCGTTATCTTCGAAGGCGAGCTGGAATCCCTGCGCCGCTTCAAGGATGACGCTTCCGAAGTACGTGCCGGCATGGAATGCGGTATCGGCGTGAAGAGCTACAACGACGTCAAAGTCGGTGACAAGATCGAAGTCTTCGAGAAGGTTCAGGTTGCTCGCAGCCTCTAACTCGCGCACTTCAAGGGCCACGATGAGCCGCCGCATGCAGATGCGCGACACAGCGTCAGGACTCTAAACGCAACGCCCGGTCTGGCTTTTGTCAGGCCGGGCGTTTGCCGCTTTCAGACCCTTCGGGTTTCACCGTGGGGCAGTAACAGGTAACAAGACATGGCAAAAGAATACAGCCGTACCCAACGTATCGGCGATCAGATGCAGCGTGAGCTGGCACAGCTGATCCGTCGTGAAGTCAAAGACCCGCGCGTCGGCCTGGTCACCATTACCGCTGTTGAAGTCAGCCGTGACGTCGGTCACGCCAAGATCTTCATCACCGTGATGGGTCAGGATAACGCTGAAGACATCGCGCAAAGCATCAAGGTGCTCAACTCCGCCGCCGGTTTCCTGCGCATGCAGCTGGCTCGCGAAATGAAGTTGCGCAGCGTTCCGCAGTTGCACTTCCACTATGACGAAAGCGTCGTGCGTGGTGCTCATCTGTCGGCATTGATCGAACGTGCAGTGGCTGAAGACAATCAGCATCCGGTTGCGGCAGAAGCCGAAGACACCAAGGAGTAATCGGTGGCTCAGGTCAAACGTATCCGTCGTAACGTCAGCGGCATCATCCTGCTCGACAAGCCACTGGGGTTCACCTCCAATGCGGCGTTGCAGAAGGTCCGCTGGCTACTGAACGCCGAGAAGGCCGGGCACACCGGCAGTCTCGATCCGCTGGCCACCGGCGTGTTGCCGTTGTGCTTCGGTGAGGCCACCAAGTTTTCGCAATACCTGCTCGATTCCGACAAGGGTTACGAGACTCTGGCGCAACTGGGCAAGACCACCACCACGGCCGATGCCGAGGGTGATGTTTTGCTGGAGCGCCCGGTGACCGTTGGTCGCGCCGATGTCGAAGCGGTACTGCCGAAATTTCGTGGGCAAATCAGTCAGATACCGCCCATGTACTCGGCGCTCAAACGTGATGGCCAGCCGTTGTACAAGCTGGCCCGGGCAGGTGAAGTAGTGGAGCGCGAACCGCGTTCTGTTACTATTACGCGCTTGGAATTACTGGCCTTTGAAGGTGATACTGCGCGGCTTGCAGTGGATTGCACCAAAGGTACCTATATCCGCACCCTGGTGGAGGATATCGGTGAGCAACTCGGTTGTGGCGCTTACGTTGCTGAACTGCGACGTACCCAGGCCGGGCCTTTCACGCTGGCCCAGACGGTCACGCTGGAAGAGTTGGAAGCGGTACATGCCGAAGGCGGCAACGAAGCGGTCGACCGCTTCCTGATGCCATCGGACAGCGGCCTGCTGGATTGGCCACTGTTGCAGTTCTCGGAGCACAGCTCGTTCTACTGGCTTAACGGCCAACCGGTACGAGCCCCGGATGCACCGAAGTTCGGCATGGTACGGGTACAGGATCACAATGGTCGCTTCATCGGTATCGGTGAAGTGAGCGAAGACGGGCGCATCGCGCCACGTCGACTGATTCGGTCAGAATGACCGAACGAGTGTGGCTGTTAACAGGCACGGTCACTACTCATTTTTAGATACAGGGATTTGTCCCTGGCCTGTTGAAGCTGTTTCTTTGAAACAGTTTCCTGATAAAAGGATTGCCTCATGGCTCTCGACGTTCAAGAAAAAGCTCAAATCGTAGCTGACTACCAGCAAGCTGTTGGTGACACTGGTTCGCCAGAAGTGCAAGTTGCACTGCTGACCCACAACATCAACAAGCTGCAAGGTCACTTCAAGGCCAACGGTAAAGATCACCACTCCCGTCGTGGTCTGATCCGCATGGTAAACCAGCGTCGTAAGCTGCTGGACTACCTGAAAGGCAAGGATCTGGGTCGTTATCAGACTCTGATCGGTCGCCTGGGTCTGCGTCGCTAATAAGCGATTGCGCTAGAGGTTGGTTGTCTGTCGTACGTCAGCGGGTTTCCCGCTGGCGCATGGCAGGCTCCCAGCCTCAAGTTTTATCTGGATACCTGCTTTACCTGGACAATGACAGTCGGGCCGATTCCCGGCGTTGCCCAAGAATTTCGCAAGAAGACAAGTTCCCCAAGAGCCACAAAAGAAGGTAGGACACCGTGAACCCGGTAATCAAAAAATTCCAGTTCGGTCAGTCGACCGTTACCCTCGAGACTGGCCGTATCGCCCGTCAGGCCTCCGGCGCAGTATTGGTCACCGTTGACGACGACGTCAGCGTGTTGGTGACTGTGGTCGGCGCCAAGCAAGCCGATCCAGGCAAGGGCTTCTTCCCTCTGTCTGTTCACTACCAGGAAAAAACTTACGCTGCCGGTAAGATCCCTGGCGGTTTCTTCAAGCGTGAAGGCCGTCCTTCCGAGAAAGAAACCCTGACTTCCCGACTGATCGACCGTCCGATCCGTCCGCTGTTCCCAGAAGGCTTCATGAACGAAGTGCAGGTTGTCTGCACCGTCGTTTCCACCAGCAAGAAGACCGATCCGGACATCGCTGCGATGATCGGTACCTCGGCTGCGCTGGCCATCTCCGGCATTCCTTTCGATGGCCCGATCGGCGCTGCCCGCGTTGCGTTCCACGAAAGCACCGGCTATCTGCTGAACCCGACTTACGAACAACTGAAAGCGTCGAGCCTGGACATGGTCGTTGCCGGTACTTCGGAAGCCGTGTTGATGGTTGAATCGGAAGCCAAAGAGCTGACCGAAGACCAGATGCTGGGTGCGGTACTGTTTGCTCACGACGAGTTCCAGGTTGTGATCAACGCCGTTAAAGAACTGGCCGCTGAAGCTGCCAAGCCGACCTGGACCTGGGCTCCACAGCCAGAAGCCACTGCTCTGCTGGGCGCTATCCGTGCCGAGTTCGGCGACGCGATCTCCCAGGCTTACACCATCACCATCAAGGCCGACCGTTACGCTCGCCTGGGTGAGCTGAAAGACCAGGTCGTTGCCAAGCTGTCCGGTGAAGAAGGTCAGCCTTCCTCCAGCGAAGTCAAAGCGGCTTTCGGCGAAATCGAATACCGCACCGTTCGCGAAAACATCGTAAACGGCAAGCCACGTATCGACGGTCGCGACACCAAGACCGTACGTCCGTTGAACATCGAAGTCGGTGTTCTGCCAAAGACCCACGGTTCGGCTCTGTTCACCCGTGGCGAAACTCAGGCTCTGGTTGTTGCAACGCTGGGTACTGCCCGTGACGCACAGCTGCTGGACACCCTGGAAGGCGAGAAAAAAGACCCGTTCATGCTGCACTACAACTTCCCTCCGTTCTCGGTAGGTGAGTGTGGTCGCATGGGTGGCGCTGGTCGTCGCGAAATCGGTCACGGCCGTCTGGCCCGTCGTTCGGTTCAGGCCATGCTGCCTGCTGCCGACGTGTTCCCGTACACCATCCGTGTGGTATCGGAAATCACCGAGTCCAACGGTTCGAGCTCCATGGCTTCGGTCTGCGGCGCTTCCCTGGCTCTGATGGACGCCGGCGTTCCGATGAAGGCACCGGTTGCCGGTATCGCCATGGGTCTGGTTAAAGAAGGCGAGAAGTTCGCCGTCCTGACCGACATCCTGGGTGACGAAGACCACCTGGGCGACATGGACTTCAAAGTAGCCGGTACCGCCAAAGGTGTTACCGCGCTGCAGATGGACATCAAGATCAAAGGCATCACCGAAGAAATCATGGAGATCGCTCTGGGCCAAGCCCTGGAAGCGCGCCTGAACATCCTCGGTCAGATGAACCAGATCATTGGCCAGTCGCGTACCGAACTGTCGGAAAACGCTCCGACCATGATCGCGATGAAAATCGACACCGACAAAATCCGTGATGTCATCGGTAAAGGCGGCGCGACCATTCGTGCGATCTGTGAAGAGACCAAGGCTTCGATCGACATCGAAGACGACGGCTCGATCAAGATCTTCGGCGAAACCAAGGAAGCGGCTGAAGCAGCACGTCAGCGCGTCCTGGGCATCACCGCTGAAGCTGAAATCGGCAAGATCTACGTCGGTAAGGTTGAGCGCATCGTCGACTTCGGCGCATTCGTCAACATCCTGCCTGGCAAGGACGGTCTGGTTCACATCTCGATGCTGAGCGACGCTCGCGTTGAGAAAGTGACCGACATCCTGAAAGAAGGCCAGGAAGTGGAAGTACTGGTACTGGACGTGGACAACCGCGGCCGTATCAAGCTGTCCATCAAAGACGTAGCAGCAGCCAAGGCTTCGGGCGTTTAATCACTCCCCACGCCTGACCGCTTCAACGTTATAAAAAATGCCCCGCAGTGCAAGCTGCGGGGCATTTTTTTGCCTGCAAAAAAATGAGACGAGTCATGAAGTTGCCTGACCCCAAAGTCAGTGCTAGGTTTAGCCCACTGCCCGTGTAGCTCAGTTGGTAGAGCAGCGCACTCGTAACGCGAAGGTCGCAGGTTCGATTCCTGTCTCGGGCACGAGCGACACGTTGTTTTCAGATGATCCCGAATGGTTCTGAAGGCCAGACAAACCGGGCTTCAAACGGTTTTTTGCGTCAGAGAGATCCTTGATGATCCAGATCCATCTTCCATTCCCCAGATCAAAGAGAACGCCATGACCGTTAAAGAATTGACCCAAGAAGCCAGACACGCAGAAGCGCTGAAGAAGTACTTGCTGGAATCGCCCCAGCTAGCCGAAGAGATCAAGGACTTGCCCGCCGACGATCAGAAAGACCAGATCCAGTGGGCGTTCGAAGACGAAGCAGAGTCTCAGGGCTTACAGCCGTGGGAGCTGACGCTCAAGTACACCTCGACTCCGGAAGAGTTCGAGGCTGCGCGCCTTGTTCTGCACAAGGAGGCGGCCGAGGTGTTGGGTGTCGAGTGGGAAGAGTACTGCGAGATGAATAATCTGGTGGTCTGATAAAAACGCCAGCCTCACGAGGCTGGCGTTTTTCATTCACGCAGGCGTTATCAAAGGCTCAGACGCATCGACAGATCGACAGCCTTCACATCCTTGGTCATCGCACCAATCGAGATGTAATCCACCCCGGTCTCGGCGATAGGCAGCAGCGTGCTTTCGTTGATGCCGCCGCTAGCCTCCAGTTTCGCCTTGCCTGCGTTCAGACGCACGGCTTCGCGCATGTCATCCAGACTCAACTCATCGAGCATGATGATGTCGGCACCGGCCGCCAGGGCTTCCTTCAGCTCGTCCAGGCTTTCCACTTCGATCTCCACCGGTTTGCCCGGGGCAATCTTGTGCGCGGCTTTGATGGCCTCCGGGATGCCACCGCAGGCGGCAATATGGTTTTCCTTGATCAGGAAGGCGTCGTACAGGCCGATGCGGTGGTTGTGGCAACCGCCGCAGGTCACGGCGTACTTCTGCGCCAGACGCAGCCCCGGTAAGGTTTTACGGGTGTCGAGCAACTTCACCTGGGTCTCGGCGACAAAATCCGCCAGGTATTGCGCGCGAGTGGCCACACCCGAAAGCAGTTGCAGGAAGTTCAGTGCGCTGCGTTCGCCCGTCAGTAGCGAGCGCGCCGGGCCTTCGAGGTGGAACAGCACCTGATTGGGTTTCACCCGCTCGCCATCGGACACCTGCCAGTGCACAGCAACTCGTGGGTCCAGCTGCCGAAACACAGTATCAACCCAGGCTGTGCCGCAGATGACAGCAGCGTCGCGGGTGATGATCGTGGCTTTGGCCAGGCGTTCGGCCGGGATCAGCTGTGCGGTGATGTCGCCGCTGCCGATGTCTTCGAGCAACGCACGGCGCACGTTGGCTTCGATTTCGGCGGTCAAATCGGCGAGACGTAGATTCGGCATAACGGACTCCACAAACAAAGTGGCCCGATTATAGGGCCATGGCGCTGGGCAACCCAAGGCATCAGAGGCGTTCCCATCGCTCTGAAACCTGCATTTGGTCGATTCGCCTGAGCAATCGGCCCTAAGTCTGCGTCTGCCATAAGCGTCTATTTCAATGGGAAACGCAGAGTCTGCTGGTAGAGGGGGCATCTTTTGCAAGATAATCCGCCTTGCTTTTGACGTCATGGCTTTGACGTAGATTTGAATGGACGACTTCGAAGACTCACCGTTTCAGGAGGCCTGAATGCACAACGACGGGAATGTAGTGCCTTTGCACAAGGTTGCTACCGACCAGGCGACTCCCTCGCCGCTCGCCCGCCTGCCTGTGATTCTGCTTCAGGTTCGCGACAAGGCCGCCCAACAGCTCAGGCAGGGCTTGCAGGAACTGTTCGATAACGCCGACGACACGCTGTTCGAAATGGCCGACCGGGCCCGTAATGACGTCGAACAGAACCTGTTCTTCGAAGCCATGCGTGACTTGCGCCTCAAGCGCAAAAACATCGAGCGCGGCTTTCTCGAACAATTCTTCGAGGCCTTTGTCAGCCTTACCCAGTACGACACCACTCAGTCTGCCTTGCCCCAGGCGTTGGCCTTCGACGCCTCGGTGGCGCAGCCCAATGACGACATGGAGCGCAGCGTGGCAGTGGAAGCGATGGTCAGCAAAGTGCTGAACCGCGACGGCTTCGCCCTGGACCAACTGACCGCCCGACTCAGCGCACTGCTGGGCAGGGAACTGCTCGATCGGCACAATCCCATGGGGCCGGCGATGCTCTGCGAGTACTTTATGCAGGCCGGGCGCAACCTGGGGGTGGAAATCAAGGTCAAGCTGATCATCCTCAAACTGTTCGAACGCTATGTACTCAGGGATGCCAATCAGCTGTACGCCGAAGCCAATCAGTTGCTGGCCGCCACCGGTGTTCTGCCTGATCTCAAGCCCGCCCCTGCGCGTCGGTCCACGGATCGTGCGGCTGCCAGCGTCGGTACTGAACCCGCACAGGCCAGCACTCGCGTCGGTGGCCCGCCGACCGACGACAGCGTGCAGGAAGTCTTCGCGGCGTTGCAGGAGTTGCTGTTTCATGTGCGTGGCAGTGTCGCGCCAACGCTCGAAGCCAGTGCCCAGACCCAGCCGATTTCCACCCGTGACCTCATGCGCCTGCTCTCGCACTTGCAGCAATACGTGCCGGCGCCGGCAGCCCAGGATGACTTCGATCTGCGAAACCAGCTCGAACAGCTGCTGACCCGGGTCAGCGTTAAAAGTGGCAAGTCACGCGTGGTCGGGGTGGCTGACGAAGACGTGATCAACCTGATCGCCATGCTCTTCGAATGCATTCTCGATGACCGCAACCTGCCGGACTCGCTCAAGGCGTTGATCGGCCGTTTGCAGATCCCGATGCTGAAAGTGGCGGTGCTCGACAAGAGCTTCTTCAGCCGCAGCAGTCACCCGGCCCGGCGCCTGCTCAATGAAATCGCCAACGCAGCCATGGGCTGGGGTGAGTGCGATGATCATGAGCGCGACAGCCTGTATCTGCGCATCGAGCAAGTGGTGCAACGGTTGCTGAATGATTTTGTCGATGATCCGGCGGTCTTTTCCGAATTGCTCGCGGATTTTCTCGCCTTCACCAGCGACGAGCGCCGTCGCAGTGATCTGCTGGAGCAACGTACCCGTGACGCCGAAGAAGGCCGTGCCAGGACTGAACTGGCCCGTCAGCGCGTCGAGCAGGTGCTGAATCAGGCCTTGTTGGGCAAAGTATTGCCGCAACGGGTGGTGGTGTTTGTACAGGAAGCCTGGAGCCAGGTGTTGCTGCTGACCTGTCTCAAGCACGGCGATCAGTCGGCCGAGTGGCACGCCGATGTGCAGTCCATGGAGCAATTGATCTGGAGCGTGCAGCGTCATGATGAACCCGGTGCGAGCCTGCGCTTGTTGGCGCTGGTGCCAGGGTTACTCAAGTCGTTGCGCGACGGGCTGAGCAGTTCGGCCTTCGATCCGTTCGCCACCAGCGAATTTTTCAGTGAGCTGGAAGCCTTGCACGTTCAACTGTTCGAACGTCCTGGGCAAAAGCTTGAGCAGTCTGTCAAAACACCGGTAATGGTCGAAGTGCGGCAGCAAGTCGTCCTGCGAACCGCGGACGAAGGGCCAGTCGATACGGCTTCAGTGCGCTTGCCGGAGGACGATGCCGGTCTGCTTCAGGTCGATCAACTGCGGTTGGGGGGCTGGGTCGAGTTTCAGGAAGATGAGGAAAACACCCTTCGCTGCAAGCTGGCGGCGATCATTGAAGCCACCGGCAAGTATATTTTCGTCAATCGCACCGGGATGAAAGTGCTGGAGCGCAGCCGCATCGGCCTGGCGCTGGAATTCCGTCGTGGCGCGGTGCGCGCGCTGGATGACACCTTGCTGTTCGACCGGGCGCTGGAGTCGGTGATCGGCAACCTGCGGCGCCTCAATCGCGGCAAGTGATCGCGCCCCGAGGGTCTATCGCGGCATACTGGGCGCCTACACAGTCGTCGTTGAAGGAACCTTTATGCAGTTGGACCCCGCGAGCGGTTGGTGTCAGGGCGTAGATATTTGCCCCTCGCCCAACTTCAATGCGCGCCCCTCGGGCGAAATTTCCCTGCTGGTGATCCACAACATCAGCCTGCCGCCAGCGCAGTTCGCTACCGGCAAGGTGCAGGAATTTTTCCAGAATCGTCTGGATGTCACGGAGCATCCCTACTTTGAAGGGATCGCCGACCTGCGTGTGTCTGCGCATTTTCTGATCGAACGTGACGGCACCGTCACTCAGTTTGTCTCTTGTCTTGAGCGTGCCTGGCATGCCGGCGTCTCGAGTTTTGAAGGTCGGGAAACCTGTAACGATTTTTCCGTGGGCATCGAACTTGAAGGCACGGATGATCTGCCGTTCACCGACGCTCAGTATCAAGCGTTGACGACCTTGACCCGGCAGCTGCAAAGCGCCTTCACGGCCATCACCGCACAGCGCATCTGCGGGCATAGCGACATCGCACCCGGGCGTAAAACCGATCCGGGGCCGGCGTTCGACTGGGCACGCTATCGAGCGGCCCTGGCAAAAGCTGCTCTGGAAAGTAAGGAGTAACAATGAGTTTTCTGGTGTTGCTGTTGGCGGTCTGGATCGAGAAGTTCTCGGCCCTGCGTCATCGGATTCAGCGCGATGGTGGATGGGTTCGCGAGCTGAACAAGCTTGAGGTCAATCCGCGTCTGGCGAAAAGTCCGTGGCTGATCTTGGTCGTACTGGTGTTGTTGCCAGTGGCACTGCTGGGTTTGCTGCTGTTGGTACTGGACCCGGTGGCTTACGGTCTGCTGGCCTTGCCGGTGCACCTGCTGGTGGTGATTTACAGTCTCGGTCGCGGTGATCTGCTGGCCGGTCTCGGGCCGTTTCGCGATGCCTGGCGCCGGGAAGACCTGCAAGCGGCCGCTCATGTGGCGAACCGCGACCTGGGTATTTGCGCCGATAGTGGCGAACAATTGCTGGAACGGGTCGAAGGGCATCTGCTGTGGGAGGCTTATCAGAGCTTTTTCGCAGTGATTTTCTGGTACTTCCTGCTGGGCCCGGTCGCCGCCCTGAGCTATCGCCTGCTGGCCCTGGCCGAAGAACACGGGCAGAATCCGGCCGTGGTCGAGCGCGCGGCAAAACTACGTCATGCGTTCGATTGGCTGCCGGTGCGTTTGTTGGCGGCGAGTTTTGCGTTGGTCGGCAACTTTGTCGCGGTCAGCCGAGTGATGTTGCACGAACTGCTGAACTGGAACATCAGCGCCGCCCAATTGATCGAGAAGGTCGGGCTGGTGGCCGGTGAAATCCCGGCACCGGTGGTCGGGCCAGACGGCATCAACAGCCTCGACCGGATCTGGGAACTGTTGCTGCGCGCGGCGGTGCTCTGGTACGCCGGTTTTGCGTTGTGGACCGTCCTTCCGTAAGCACACTGACCCCCTGTAGCAGCCTGACGCAGCCTGACGCAGGCTGCGCCAGCTGCTACCGGTCCGCGTGTATCCTGCCGTTAACCTTAAGTTACAAAACCTCCCGCCGATTTGAGCTATACAGAGACAGCGCCGAATAGTGGCTATCTGCTCTCGACCCGCGCCTGCCAATAAAAATAAGAAATCAAAGGGAGACTTCCAGTGAAGAGCTTGCTCTATCCCGCCGTCGCGCTGATGAATCGCCTGAGCTTTGGCATGAAGTTCAGTCTGATCAGCGTGCTGTTCCTTGTGCCGATGCTGGTGACTAACTTCTATCTGGTACGCGATTCCTATCGCGAATTCCAAGGCACCCGAGTCGAACTGCAAAGCCTCGACCTGCTGGGCAGCAGCCTGGCGTTACGGCGCGATCTGGAAACCCTGAACAACCTTGTGCAGATCAACGTCACCCTCGGTCAGTCCGGCAAGGCCGGCAATGTCGAGTCGCAGATTAGTACCCTGGGGCAAAGTGTGCTGACCCGTTTGCAAGGGCTGTCGGCGATGACCGCTGACCCCGAGCAAATCATGGTTTTCGATGGCAAACGCGATGAAATGATCGCCGCGTTCAAGGCCCAGCAAGCGGAAAACTCCCTGCAAAGCAAAAGCGCGATGATCGGCAAGTTGCTCGGTAACGCGCAAATTTTCAGTCAGATCATCGCCAGTCAGGCCGGCCTCAGCCGCGACACCCAGAGCGACATGCGCCAGCTGAGCGAACTCATTACCAATGTCACCCCGCCCGTGACTCAGCTTCTGGGTGAAGGTCGGGCAATGGGCTCTTTTTCGCTGGGGCAGGGTTTTCTCAACTCGGCATCGAGTACCCGTTTTGATGAGTTGCTGGCGCAGATCGAAAAACTGCACGCCGAATATGCCCTGAAGTTGCAAGACGCGCTGGGTTCCAGCAAAGCGGCACGTGAAACCCTGGCCGCTCAGGCCGATAGCAGCAAGGCGTCGTTGAAAAAGGCCAGTGAACTGTTCGAAGAGCAGGTGGTGATGGCCGACACGCTCGATGCGCCGTGGCAGGGCTTTTACGATCAGGTCACGGGCCTGATGGACCAGACGTACCAACTCAACGAAGCCACGCTGAAGTTTCTTGGCACCCAGCTGCAACAGCGACTGGAGCAGAACCGCACCCACATGGTCTTGCAGGCCGTGGCGTTGTCGGTGGTGTTTGTGCTGATTTTTTACCTCTACGGCGGCTTCTACGCCTCGACCCGCACCACCCTCAAGCGTCTTGGCGCGGTGATGGACAAAGTCGCGGCCGGCGACATGACGGTGACCTTCAGCGCCAATAGCCGCGATGAACTGGGTGAGTTGGGTGAGGTGTTCAACGGCACCGTGAAGAAAATCCATGACCTGATCGAGCGGGTCGGCCAGACCGTCAGTGAGGTCGAGCGCCAGGCCGGGCAGGTGGAAAACGTTTCCGCCCAGAGCAACCAGGCGGTGGCGGGGCAGCGCACGCAGATCGAACAGGTCGCCACGGCCATGAACCAGATGTCTGCCACCTCACTTGAGGTTGCACGCAGTGCCGCGGCAGCGGTCAGCAGCGCACACAGCGTCAACGACGAGACCATCAGCGGTCGCGGGCTGGTGGAATCCCAGCAAGGCAGCATCGCAGCCCTTGCCAGTGAGATCGATCAGTCGGTGCTGGTGATCAATCAACTGGCCAGCGACAGCCAGTCCATCAGCCGCGTGCTGGAGGTGATCAAAAGCATCGCCGAACAGACCAACCTTCTGGCCCTCAACGCCGCCATCGAAGCCGCTCGGGCCGGTGAGCAGGGGCGTGGTTTTGCGGTGGTGGCGGACGAGGTCCGGACCCTGGCCAAGCGCACCCAGCAATCGACCGAGGAAATCGAGCAGATGATCGCCAAGCTGCACAGCGGTGTCGGCGCTGCGGTGAAAGCGATGGGGACCAGTCATCAGATGGCCAGCGGCACGGTGGGTCAGTCGGAAAAGGTTCAGCAAGCGCTGGAAAACATCCTCGGTGCCGTCGGCATGATCGTCGATCAGAACCAGCAAATTGCCGCCGCGGTAGAGCAGCAGACCGCCGTGGCCCATGACATCGACCAGAATATTGTCGAAATCAACCGCGCCGGTGAGCGTACAGCCGAAGGTGCACACCAGACCGAGGACGCCAGTCGTGCGTTGTCGGCCCAGGTGGTGGAGTTGAAGCAGTTGATCAGCGCGTTCCGGGTTTGATGTCACACATCGGATCGAGTGTGGGAGTGGGCTTGCGCACAATCTGTAGTATTTGTTTCCTCTTCAGGTCGGCAATGTCCGGTTTTCCTCCGTTATCTGGTTTTTGGTCTTTAATGGAGGAAGATCAATCACTTGGACCTGCCCTGAGGAGGCTCGGTTATGTCTGCTGCAACGATTGGAATCCAGGGTCACTGCGCTCATTGCGGGAGCACACTCCTGCTCAAACCCTGGCAACTCAACGCCATTGCGATCAATGAAGTGTTCGCGTGTTCCCACTGCCAGAAAGCTTTGCAACTGAACGATCCGAAACAGATCAAGCGCTTCAAGTCCCTCGACTCCCTGGCATTGCTGCGGGCGAGCACGTTGGTCATGGTTTGCACCGCGTTGCTGGTGGCGTTGGTGTTGGAGTGGATCGGGATGTTCAGCGTCGTGGAGCAGCTGAATTTTTCGCTGTTGGCGATTTTCGTCTATTTCGCCGTCATGCGGTTTGCCCGGCACCGGCAACACATGACGCTGACGCTGGAAGCCGCCAAGGCCCACGCCGACTGATTACCAGTTGAACAGCTCACAAGCATTGGCCGTGCTGGCGGCGGCCAATTGCTCAGGGCTGATCGCCATGATCCCGGCCAGTGCCGAGCAGATTGCCGGCAGATGCGCCGGGCTGTTGCGTTGGCCGGGAAACATGGCGGGTGCCATGTCCGGCGAATCGGTTTCCAGTACCACCGATTCAATCGGCAATTCGGCAAGCACACGATGCATGCGTAACGCCTGAGGCCAGGTCGCGGCACCGCCCAGGCCTAATTTGAAACCGAGCTTGATGTATTCGCGGGCTTCTTCTTTGCTGCCGGCGAAGGCATGAATGATCCCCGCGCGTTTCAAGCGAAACCGTTTAAGCGTGGCAATTACAGCAGCGTGGCTGCGTCGCACATGTATCAGCGCTGGAAGGTTGAAGTCCGCCGCCAGCTGCAGTTGCGCATCGAACAACGCCTGTTGGCGTTCACGGTCCAGGGTTTCGATAAAGTAATCCAGACCGATCTCGCCCACCGCGCACAACTGCCGATGACCCGCCAGCCGGGTCAGCCAATCACCCAGTTCGTGTAAATCTTCAGGGCGATGATCATCCAGATACACCGGGTGCAGACCGAACGCCGCATGCAGGTCGGGATCGCTTTGCACCAGATCCCAGACGCGCTGCCAATTGCCCCGATAAACCCCCAGCACCACCATCCGCCGCACTCCGAGGGCGCGGCTCTCGGCCAACAACGCCGTGCGATCCTCGTCGAAGTCCGGAAAATCCAGATGAGTATGGCTGTCGATCAGCTCCACGGTTCAGTCCTGGCGAATACGCTGCTTGAAGGTCCGCGCGATGGCCTGCACGCCGGGTCGGTAATCCGATTGCTCGATGGCGGCCAGGGCCAGTTCCAGCGCTTTGTCGGCGATAAGCTGATGCTGCTGGGCCATGGCGTTGACCGGCAGCGGCAGGAAATCCAGCAGCTGCGTGTCGCCGAATGTGCCGAGGCGTAGCGGGCGGGTTTTGAGCGGGAAGTCGTGCAAGGCATCGAATACGCCCTGAAGCAACACGTAGGACGTGGTTACCAGCGCATCCGGCAAATGGCCCAGACGCTGTAGCAGTTCTTCCATCAACTGTTTGCCGCATTCACGGCTGAACGACTCACCGTGTTCGATCAGCACTTCGCCTTTGAACCCGTCCAACGCCTCTTTGAAACCACCCGCCCGTTCCTGGCTGATGCTCAGTTCGGGGCGTGCGCCGATCAGTGCGATCTGCTTGGGCAACGGGTCCAGTAGACTGCGGGTCAGTTGCAGGCTGGCCTCGCGGTCATCACTGATCACCGAACAGAAATGCTCAGGCTCCATGACCCGGTCGATCGCGATGATCGGAATGCCTTTGGCCTGCAATTGGCGATAGCTGTCATCGCCGGCCGGCAGGCAACTGGCAACGATCAACGCATCGCAGCGCCGGGCCCGGAACAGTTTCAGCAATTGCCGTTCGCTGTCCGGCGCATCGTCGGAGCTGGCGATCAGCAACTGATAGCCGCGAGCGCGGGCACCTTGTTCCAACAGTTTTGCGATTCGCGCGTAACTGGGGTTTTCCAGGTCCGGCAGAATGAAACCCAGGGTGCGGGTATGCCGGCTGCGCAGCCCGGCAGCCTGGGGGTTGGGCGTAAAGCCATGTTGTTCGACGACTGCGCGCACGCGCTCGACGGTGGCACTGCTGATACGTTGTTGTTCTGCCTTGCCATTGATGACATAGCTGGCGGTGGTAACGGACACACCGGCCAACTGGGCAATATCACTGAGTTTCAACCCGGGTTTTCCTTGTTTTTTCGAGCTTGCCCCGACATTTTCGCCAATCCTACCCGATTCAGGCAGACGACCATCGTCGTGACGCATCCGACAATTGGGCTTCAAGGATGAGACATTATCGAGTAACGTGCCAATCATTCTAGATTAAACGTTTCAGCAGGCGTATTTTCTACGTTATAGGCTCCTTTGACGGTTCTGCCGCGAAACCGCCAAAACTGCCCCTGAAAAGGTGTGCTTAAGAGCTTAAGCTGAATCATTCAAAACAATACCTGGCGTCACAAGACGCCAAAAAGGAGAAAGCATGCTCGAGCTCACCATAGAGCAGATATCCATGGGCCAATCGGCTGTGGATAAGTCCGCAGCGTTGCAACTGCTGGCCCAGCATCTGGTCGCCGATGGCC
Source organism: Pseudomonas sp. BT76 TE3572 (assembly GCF_050435365.1). Taxonomy (NCBI): domain Bacteria; kingdom Pseudomonadati; phylum Pseudomonadota; class Gammaproteobacteria; order Pseudomonadales; family Pseudomonadaceae; genus Pseudomonas; species Pseudomonas sp. BT76 TE3572. Next base: position 3,534,999 of record NZ_JBNDKE010000001.1, on the reverse strand, counting down.
TGGTGGCCGAGGGTTATCTCGCCGGGTTGCAGGCGCGCGAAGCCCAGGGCTCGACCTTTCTCGGTCAAGGTATTGCCATCCCCCACGGTACGCCGGAAACCCGCGATCTGGTGTTTTCCACCGGCGTGCGACTGATGCAGTTCCCCGAAGGCGTGGACTGGGGCGACGGTCAGATCGTCTACCTGGCGATTGGTATTGCGGCCAAATCCGACGAACACCTGCGCTTGTTACAACTTCTTACCCGCGCCCTCGGCGAAACTGACCTCGGCCAGGCCCTGCGTCGCGCCGGTTCCGCCGAAGCCTTGCTGAAACTGCTGCAAGGCGCGCCGCAAGAATTGGCGCTGGATGCACAGATGATCGGCCTCGGTGTGTCCGCCGATGACTTCGAAGAGCTGGTCTGGCGCGGTGCGCGTTTGCTGCGTCAGGCCGATTGTGTGAGCAACGGTTTCTCTGCCGTGTTGCAACAAGTCGACGCGCTGCCATTGGGCGATGGCCTGTGGTGGTTGCACAGCGAGCAAACGGTCAAGCGCCCGGGCCTGGCCTTCGTTACGCCGGACAAACCCATGCGTTACCTCGGCCAGCCGCTCAGCGGTCTGTTTTGCCTGGCCAGCCTCGGTGAAGCCCATCAGGCCTTGCTCGAACGCCTTTGTGCGTTGCTGATCGAAGGTCGCGGCCACGAATTGGGCCGCGCCACCAGCAGCCGTAAAGTCCTCGAAGTCCTTGGCGGTGAGCTGCCGGCCGATTGGCCCAGCGCTCGCATCGCCCTGGCCAACGCCCACGGCTTGCACGCACGTCCGGCGAAGATCCTCGCGCAACTGGCGAAAAGTTTTGAAGGTGAAATCCGCGTACGCATCGTCGATGGCCAGGACAGCGCTGTGTCGGTGAAGAGCTTGAGCAAACTGCTCAGCCTCGGCGCCCGTCGCGGTCAGGTTCTGGAATTTGTCGCTGAACCGAGCATCTCCGCCGATGCCTTGCCAGCCTTGCTGGCCGCCATCGAAGAAGGCCTCGGTGAAGAAGTCGAGCCGCTGCCAGCCGTGAGCCAACAGCGCGAAGTGATCGCCGATGTGGCCGAAGTGGTCCTCGCGCCAGCCTCCGGCAGTCTGGTTCAGGCCATCGCCGCCGCACCGGGCATCGCCATCGGCCCGGCGCACATTCAAGTGCTGCAAATCATTGAATACCCGCTGCGCGGTGAGTCTGCCGCAATCGAGCGTGAGCGCCTCCAACAGGCGTTGGCGGACGTGCGTCGCGACATTGAAGGCCTGATCGAACGCAGCAAGTCCAAGGCTATTCGTGAAATTTTCATCACCCACCAGGAAATGCTCGACGACCCGGAATTGACCGATGAAGTCGACACCCGTCTCAAGCAGGGCGAAAGCGCCGAAGCGGCGTGGATGGCGGTGATTGAAGCGGCGGCCAAACAACAGGAATCGCTTCAGGACGCCTTGCTCGCCGAGCGTGCCGCCGACTTGCGTGATATCGGCCGTCGAGTGCTGGCGCAACTGAGTGGCGTCGAATCCCCGAGCGAGCCGGAGCAACCGTACATTCTGGTGATGGATGAAGTCGGTCCGTCCGACGTCGCCCGCCTTGATCCGGCGCGTGTCGCCGGGATCCTCACCGCCCGTGGTGGCGCCACCGCACACAGTGCGATTGTTGCCCGAGCCCTCGGTATTCCAGCGCTGGTCGGCGCCGGCCCGGCCGTGTTGCTGCTGGCGCCGGGCACGCCGTTGCTGATTGATGGCCAACGCGGCCGCCTGCACGTGGACGCCGACGCGGCGACCTTGCAGCGCGCCACCGAAGAACGCGACACCCGCGAGCTGCGTCTGAAAGCGGCCGCCGAACAACGTCATCAACCGGCACTGACCACTGACGGACATGCGGTCGAAGTGTTCGCCAACATCGGCGAAAGCGCCGGCGTGACCAGCGCGGTGGAGCAGGGTGCCGAAGGCATTGGCCTGCTGCGCACCGAACTGATTTTCATGGCTCACTCGCAAGCGCCGGACGAGGCGACCCAGGAAGTCGAATACCGTCGCGTCCTCGATGGTCTGGCCGGTCGGCCGCTGGTGGTGCGTACTCTCGATGTCGGTGGCGACAAACCGCTGCCGTATTGGCCGATCGCCAAAGAAGAAAACCCGTTCCTCGGCGTTCGCGGTATTCGTCTGACCCTGCAACGTCCGCACATCATGGAAGCGCAATTGCGTGCGTTGCTCCGTGCGGCGGACAACCGTCCATTGCGGATCATGTTTCCCATGGTCGGCAGCGTCGATGAATGGCGCCAGGCGCGGGACATGACCGAACGTCTGCGTCTGGAAATTCCGGTTGCCGACCTGCAACTGGGGATCATGATTGAAGTGCCGTCGGCTGCGTTGCTGGCGCCGGTGCTGGCCAAAGAGGTCGACTTCTTCAGCGTCGGCACCAATGACCTGACCCAATACACCCTGGCCATCGACCGTGGTCACCCAACCTTGTCGGCCCAGGCTGACGGCTTGCACCCGGCGGTGCTGCAACTGATCGACATCACCGTGCGTGCGGCGCATGCCAACGGCAAGTGGGTCGGCGTGTGCGGGGAGTTGGCGGCCGATCCGCTGGCGGTGCCGGTGCTGGTCGGTCTCGGTGTGGATGAGTTGAGCGTGTCCGGTCGCAGCATCGCCGAGGTCAAGGCGCGGGTTCGCGAACTCAGCCTGGCGCAGACCAAAATCCTTGCCCAACAGGCCCTGGCCGTGGGCAGCGCAAACGAAGTGCGCGCATTAGTGGAGGCCCTGTAATGGCCAAGATCCTGACCCTGACCCTCAACCCGGCGCTGGACCTCACGGTCCAGTTGCCGTTGCTTACCCCCGGCCAAGTCAACCGTAGCGACGAGATGCACACGCATGCCGCCGGTAAAGGCGTGAACGTGGCACAGGTGCTGGCGGACCTCGGGCATCAGCTCACGGTCAGCGGTTTCCTCGGGGAGGACAACCCTCAAGCGTTCGAAACCCTGTTCGCCAAACGCGGGTTTGTCGACGCGTTCATCCGTGTTCCGGGTGAGACGCGCAGCAACATCAAACTGGCGGAAGGCAATGGACGCATCACCGACATCAACGGTCCCGGACCCTTGGTGAGTGAAGCCGCGCAGCAGGCATTGCTTGATCGACTTGATCAAATCGCTCCCGGTCATGACGCGGTCGTCGTTGCCGGCAGCCTGCCCCAAGGCATCAGTCCTCAGTGGTTGCAGGCGTTGATTGTGCGTTTGAAAAATCTCGGTTTGAACGTGGCGCTGGACAGCAGTGGCGAAGCTTTGCGGGCCGCGCTCAATGCCGGCCCGTGGCTGATCAAGCCGAACACCGAAGAGCTGGCCGACGTGCTGGGCTGCGATGTGGTTTCGGTGGCTGCGCAAGCGCAAGCCGCGAGCCGCTTGCACGCTCAAGGCATCGAGCACGTGGTGATCTCCGACGGTGCTGACGGTGTGAACTGGTTCAGTGTCGGCTCGGCGATGCATGCCACGCCGCCCAAGGTCAGTGTCGTCAGCACCGTGGGCGCAGGCGATTCGTTACTGGCCGGCATGCTCCACGGTTTGCTCAGCGCCGACACGCCTGAACAAACCTTGCGCACCGCCACGGCGATTGCCGCGATGGCGGTCACCCAGATCGGTTTTGGTATTGGCGACGCCACGCAGTTGGCGCGGCTTGAACAGGGTGTGCGCGTGCGCCCCCTGACAGAACAATAAGAGGGTTTGTCATGAAGTTAGCCATTGTTACGGCCTGCCCGAACGGCATGGTCACCAGTGTGCTGTGCGCCCGCTTGCTTGATGCAGCGGCCCAGCGTCAGGGCTGGAGCACCAGTGTCGAAGTCAACGATGCCGCGCACCCTGAACGTCAATTATCGGCGGCCACGATTGAGGCGGCCGAGTGGGTGTTGTTGGTGACCAGCGCGCCGGTGGATATGTCGCGATTCGTCGGCAAGCGGGTGTTCCAGAGCACCCCGGCGCAAGCCCTGCAAGATGTTGAAGCGGTGCTGCGTCGTGGTGCTGAAGAGGCCCAGGTTTACGTCGTCCCGGAAGCCGTGGCCGAGCCTGCCGCCCTGGTAAAAAACGCCCCGCGTCTGGTCGCGATTACCGCGTGCCCGACCGGCGTCGCTCACACCTTCATGGCCGCGGAGGCTTTGCAGCAAGCGGCCAAGCGTCTGGGTTACGACCTGCAAGTGGAAACCCAGGGCTCGGTCGGTGCGCGCAATCCGTTGAGTGCAGCGGCGATTGCCAATGCGGACGTGGTGCTGCTGGCCTGCGATATCGAAGTCGCCACCGATCGTTTCGCCGGCAAGAAGATTTACCGTTGCGGCACCGGCATCGCCCTCAAGCAAGCCGAAGCGACGCTGAACAAAGCGTTGGCCGAAGGCACGCAGGAAACCGCTTCGAGCGGTGCCAAAGGCCCGGCCAAGCAAGAGAAAACCGGTGTCTACAAACACCTGCTGACGGGCGTGTCGTTCATGCTGCCGATGGTGGTAGCGGGCGGTCTGATGATCGCCTTGTCGTTTGTGTTCGGCATTACGGCGTTCAAGGAGCCGGGCACATTGGCGGCGGCGCTGATGCAGATCGGCGGCGAGACTGCGTTCAAGTTGATGGTGCCACTGCTGGCGGGTTACATCGCCTACTCGATCGCCGACCGTCCGGGCCTGGCGCCGGGGATGATTGGCGGTCTGCTGGCAAGTACTTTGGGGGCCGGTTTTATCGGCGGGATCATTGCCGGTTTCATCGCCGGTTACGCGGCGCAGGCGATCAACCGTTATGCGCGCTTGCCACAAAGTCTTGAGGCGCTGAAACCGATCCTGATCATCCCGTTGCTGGCGAGTCTGTTCACCGGTCTGGTGATGATCTATGTGGTCGGCAAACCGGTGGCCGGGATGCTCGAAGGGCTCACGCACTTCCTCGACAGCATGGGTACCACCAACGCGATTCTGCTCGGTGTGTTGCTGGGCGGGATGATGTGCGTCGACCTTGGCGGGCCGATCAACAAAGCCGCGTATGCGTTCTCGGTGGGGCTGCTGGCGTCGCAAAGCTATGCACCGATGGCCGCGACCATGGCGGCCGGCATGGTGCCGCCGATTGGTCTGGGCATCGCTACGTTTATTGCGCGGCGCAAGTTCGCCCAGACCGAACGCGAGGCCGGTAAAGCGGCGTTGGTCTTGGGGTTGTGCTTCATCTCCGAAGGCGCGATCCCGTTTGCCGCGAAAGACCCGCTACGGGTGATCCCGGCGAGCATTGCCGGTGGTGCGCTGACCGGTGCGTTGTCGATGTATTTCGGCTGCAAACTGATGGCGCCGCACGGCGGATTGTTCGTGCTGGCGATCCCGAATGCGATCAACCATGCGCTGTTGTACCTGCTGGCGATTGTGGCCGGGAGTCTGCTGACGGCGGTGGCGTATGCGCTGCTCAAGCGGCCGGAAGCGGTCGAGCTGGCACTGGAACCCGCCAACGCCTGACACCCCACCGCACTACTGTAGGCGTGAGCCTGCTCGCGATAGCGGTTTAGCAGTCACCATTTTCGTTGAATGTTAAGTCGCTATCGCGAGCAGGCTCACTCCTACAAAGGGACGTGTCACACCGGTTTCATGGGCATGTGCTTAAGTTTTCCTTTTCAGGGAGAACACCATGAGCGAATTCGACCTCGGCCGCCGTCGTGTCATACAAGCCGTCGGTGCCGGGCTGTTGTTGCCAGGCCTGGCGCCGGCGGTGATTGCTTCGGTCAAGGATCGTCCGCAACTCACCGATGGCGTGCAGTCCGGCGACGTACTGGGCGACCGGGCGATGATCTGGAGTCGTTGTGATCGCCCGGCGCGCATGGTGGTGGAGTGGGACACCCGCAGTCTGTTCACCAACCCCCGTCGTTTTGTCTCGCCATTGGCCGACTCCACTACCGATTTCACTACCCGCGTCGAACTCACTGGCCTGCCCGCCGACCAGGCGATTTTCTACCGCGTGCTCTTCGAAGACGCCCAGAGCGGTGTCGCCAGCGAACCCTGGTTTGGCCATCTGCGCAGCGTGCCGCAAACCCGTCGTGACATCCGTTTCGTCTGGAGCGGCGACACCGCCGGCCAGGGCTTCGGCATCAACCCGGACATCGGCGGCATGCGCATCTACGATGCCATGCGTTTGCGCCTGCCAGACTTCTTTATCCACAGCGGCGACACCATCTACGCCGACGGTCCCATACCTGCGCAGCTCACCACAGAGAGCGGCCGCGTGTGGCGAAACATCACCACTGAAGCCAAGAGCAAAGTCGCCGAAACCCTCGACGACTATCGCGGCAATTACCGCTACAACCTGATGGACGAAAACATCCGCCGCTTCAACGCCGAGGTCCCGCAGATCTGGCAATGGGACGATCATGAAGTGGTGAACAACTGGTCGCCGGGCAAGCAGTTGGATGATCGCTACAAGAGCAAAGATATCCACAGCCTGGTCGGTCGCGCGCGTCAGGCCTGGCTTGAATACGCACCGATGCGGTTGCAGAGCGCCGATGACGGCGGGCGGATTTATCGCAAGCTCGGTTATGGGCCATTGCTTGATGTGTTCGTGCTCGACATGCGCAGCTATCGCGGGGCCAATGATGCCAACCTGGGTGCCGCTAAACCGTTCCTCGGACGTGAACAGCTGGACTGGCTCAAGCGTGAATTGAAGGCCTCCAATGCCCAGTGGAAAGTCATTGCTGCTGATATGCCGATCGGCCTCGGCGTATCGGATGGTGAAGTCAGCCCCGGTGTGGCGCGCTGGGAAGCCGTGGCCAATGGTGATCCGGGACCGGCCCAGGGGCGTGAACTGGAAATCGCCGAATTGTTGGGTTTTCTGCGGGCGCAGCAGGTGCGCAATTTCGTCTGGCTGACGGCGGATGTGCATTACTGCGCCGCGCACCATTACCACCCGGACCGTGCGGCGTTTCAGGATTTCGAACCCTTCTGGGAGTTTGTCGCCGGACCTTTGAATGCGGGGAGCTTCGGGCCTGATGTGCTGGATAAAACCTTTGGCCCGGACGTGGTGTTCGAGAAAGCACCGCCGGCACAGAACACCTCACCGTTTGCCGGGTTTCAGTTTTTTGGTGAGGTGAATATTGATGGGCAGACGGGGGAGATGAGTGTGGTGTTGCGGGATCTGGATGGGGTTGGGGTGTTTGAGCAGAAGTTGCAGCCAGTCTGATAGATCCACCCCTCACCCCAGCCCTCTCCCCAGAGGGGAGAGGGAGCCGATCGAAGTGTCTCCCGTAATCCATCGACCTGAAAAATCGAGTCGATTGTGGATTCGGCACAGCACTTTCAGGTCGCAGAAACTCTAAAGAAACCCACGGTCAGTCCCCTCTCCCTCCGGGAGAGGGTTAGGGTGAGGGGGCGATGTTCGATTCGCCGCAAACCTCAGGATTTGCTCAAGCACGTCACTCATCCTCTCAATGACCTCCAGATTGCTAAACCGCACAACCTCAATACCTTGCTGCTGAAGGTAAAGCGTTCGACGCTGGTCATGTATTTTTGCCGCCGTCTCGTAATGCTGACCACCATCGAGTTCGATGGCCAACTTCAGTTCCACGCAATAAAAATCCAGGATGTACGGCGGGCATGGAAACTGCCGACGAAACTTCAGATTGGCGATTTGCCGAGAACGGAGTTTTTGCCAGAGGAGCAGTTCGCAGTCGGTTTGGTGGGTGCGCAGATGGCGGGCGAATTGGCGTTGGTTGGAGGAGGGGCGGGTGGGCATGCTTCACGTCCGTGTGAAGGGGGATGGAGGTTTAACTGTAGCCGAGGTTTTGTCGTTTGCTTGTAGAACCACCCCTCTCCCCACGGGGGAGAGGGGGAAAGGGAGCCGATCTTCATCGTATCCAAACCTGAGTTCGACTCGATTTTTCAGGTCGATGTAACTCTAAGAACAACTCGGTCAGTCCCCTCTCCCTCTGGGAGAGGGCTAGGGTGAGGGAGGCTTTTTAGTAGACGTCACGCCGATACCGACCTTGCTCAATCAGGCGATCAACCTCTGCAATCCCAAGCAATTCGTTGAGCACGTGGTCCACCCCCGAAGCCATCCCTTGCAAGCTGCCGCAGATGTAAATGACCGCACCCTCGGCCAACCACTTCTTCAACTCCCCAGCCGACTCACGCAGTCGATCCTGCACATAAATCTTCTCGGCCTGATCCCGCGAGAACGCCAGGTCCAGCCGCTCCAGATCCCCCGAAATCAACCATTCTTCCAGCTCATCGCGACACAGATAGTCATGCTCGCGATTGCGTTCGCCGAACAACAGCCAATGACGTTGCTGCCCATTGGCGATCCGTGCCTTGAGCAAACTGCGCAGCCCGGCCAGGCCGGTGCCATTGCCCAGCAGGATCATCGGCACGGGTTCGTTCGGTAGATGGAAACCGCTGTTGCGCCGCACGCGCAGGCTGATGGTGCCGCCCACCGTGGCGTGTTCGGTCAGCCAGCCGGAACCAACACCCAGGCTACCGTCGGGATGAAGTTCCTGGCGCACGATCAGTTCGAGTACGCCATCGGCGGCGATCGAGGCGATGGAGTATTCGCGCATGGCCAGGGGCACCAGCGCATTCACCAGCGCCTGGGCATGCAGGCCGACCAGGTGAGCTCTGTTTTCCGGCAGTTGTCGACTGGCGAGGGCTTGCTCTAGCGGTTGCGACAGGTCATCGAGCGTAACCGTGGCGCGACCGTCAATGCCCAGGCCATCGAGGAAATGCTCGATCGCCCACGGACAATTGCGCGGCAACACTTCCACCAGGTCACCGGCCAGCCAACTGCTGGTGGTGGGGGCGGTGAGGCCCAGCAAGTACACAGCAGAACCCGTGCTGTCAGGGTTGAGCAGTTCGCGGCGGGTCAGGGTCCAGTTGTCATAGCTTGGTGCTTGCCAGGTGTCCACGGGCGCCTGTCCGGTCAGCAGGCCCAGTTGCTGCTGCCAGTGACGCAAGGCGTAAGGGTCGCCGCTGTCGACCTCCACCGGGGCGAACAGGGTCTTGCCGCCGTGCTCGCCCAGCCACGTGTGCAAGCGTCGAGCGAAACCGCAGAAATGTTGGTACTGGCGATCGCCAATCCCAAGCACGGCGTAGTTCAGGCTTTCCAGGCCCAACGTCCGGCCCAGCACTTTGCGCTCAAAACCCCGGGCGCTGTCCGGCGCTTCACCGTCGCCGAAGGTGCTGACCACGAACAGTGCGTTGCTGGATTCACGCAAGTCCTGCGCGCTGACATTCGCCAACGGCTGAACCTTCACCGGCAGGCCGGCCGCCTGCAATTGCCCGGCGGTCTGCCACGCCAGTTGTTCGGCAAAGCCGCTTTGGCTGGCGAAGCCGATCAACCAGGCGGGTGTATTGCTGCCTGTTTGCGCGAAGCCTGCGCGGGCATCCTTGATCTGTTTTTTCTTGCGTCGACGATCGAGGTACAACAACCAACCGGTGACGAAAAACAGTGGCATCGTCAGCGCACTGATCGTCAGGATGACGCGCCCGATGATTCCGAAATAGCTGCCGACGTGCAGCGCGTAAATGCTGGTCAGCAGTTGCGCCTTGAGGCTCTTGTCGCTGTAGCGGTCATGCCGCTTGACGATGCCGGTGGCCGGATCCAGCGTGATCTGGTTCAGCGCACGGTCGTGGGGCGAGCTGTTCAACAGGTAGAACACGGTGGCCGGCTGCCCGGCCACGGACGGCATGCGGATGTTGTAGGCACTCAGTGCCGGGCCAGCGGCGCTGTAGATGCTGCTCCACATCGCGGCGTAATCGGCGGTGGGGGCCGGGCCGCTTGGCGCAGGGCCGCGACCGCCACGAACACGCTCGTTCTGCGGTGAGTCGGAAAGCAATCGGGTCAGGCCCTTGTTGTACCACTCATAGGACCAGGACAACCCGGTGAGCGCTGCCAGGAGGTAAAACACCAGGCACCAGGTGCCGGCGACGGAGTGCAAATCCCAGTTGAAGCTGCGGCCCTTTTTCTTCCAGTCGAGGGTCAGCCAGGCGCGCCAGCTTTTCCACTGGCGCGGCCAGCGCAGGTAAAGGCCGGACAGGCAGAAGAACACCAGTATCAGCGTACAGGCACCGGTGATTTGCCGACCGGTATCGCCCATGGCGAGGAAGCGGTGCAGTTGCAGCATCAGGCCGAAGAAATCCTGGCCGGTGGCGTCGCCCATGAACTCGGCGGTGTACGGGTCGAAGTAGCGCATCTGCCCACGGCGCTCGCCCGGTGGCGGGGTAAAGATCACACGCGCGGCGTTACCGCTGTCGGTCTCAACCCAGAGCATCGAAACTTTCTTGCCCGAGGCACCCTCGATTTTTTCCACCAGTTCGGCGGGTGGCAGGACGCCAGCGACCTGCTTCTCGACTTGCAGCACAGAAGGGTTCAGCGCGCGCAGGATTTCATCCTGAAACGACACCGTCGCCCCGGTGATGCCCATCAGGGCCAGGACCAGTCCGGCGCTGATGCCGAAAAACCAGTGCAACTGGAACAGGGTTTTCTTCAACACGTCACTCGCCTTGTTCGTTCGGAAATAATGATCACGGCGCGCATTATGCCGTGGGTTGTCGAGAAACATTCTTTCTTACGCACAAAAGCCCCGTTCATCTGGATGAACGGGGCTTTGGTCTTCACGCTTCTATCAGAAGTGGAAGTTGGTGCTCAGCAGGGCGGTACGGCCCGCCGCCTGGTTGGCGAAGTGGGTCGAGAAAGCTTTGTCGTAGTAGGTTTCATCGGTCAGGTTCTGCACGTTCAGTTGCAGGTCGACGTTTTTGCTCAGCTTGTACGCGGCCATTGCGTCGTAACGAACGTAGGAATCAACCATGGTGGTGTTGGCTACGTTGCCGAACACATCATCGACATAAAACGCACCGCCACCGATGGTCAGCTTCGGCGTGACCTGATAAGTCGTCCACACGCTGGCACTGTTTTTCGGTGTGTTAGGCAGCTCGTTGCCTTCGTTGGCGCGGTTCAGCGGGCCGGCATCGACCTGCTCGCTGTCCATGTAGGCGTAACCGGCGAACACTTGCCATTTGTCGGTGATCTTGCCGCTGGCCGACAGTTCGATACCTTGAACGCGGGTTTTACCGGCGTTTTCATACGATGTGGTGTCGACTTGAACGCGAGCGTTTTCTTTCTCGGTGCGGAAGATGTCGGCGGTCAACGACAGGCGATCGTTCAGCAGGTCCCACTTGGTACCGATTTCGTAGTTCTTGGTGGTTTCCGGCTCCATGTCGCTTTTGAGCACATCTTTGTTGCGATCAACCGTGCCACCCAGCGGGTTGCCGTCCATGCCTTCGCCGAGGGTGGAGCCTGGTGGAGTGGCAGAAGTCGCGTAGGACGCATAAATGCTGCCGTTTTCGGCCGGCTTGTAGACCACACCGAATTGACCGGTGACGAACTCGCTGGTGTCTTTGCCTTTTGCAGGTACGCCTTTGTTGATGACCGTCGCCCCTGCGCTGTCAAAGGTGCGGTACTGGGTGTCGAAATGGTCGTAACGCAGGCCCATGTTCACCAGCCATTGCTCGGACAATTCCAGCGTGTCGAACACATACAGCGCATAGGTGTTGGCTTTGGTGTCGGTGCCAGCGTAGTTGCGCGAGATTGCACCGTTCCATGGGTCGTTCGGGTTCGGGTTGGACAGCGAGGTACAGTTGTAACCGCTCGGTGCGCCAATCATCGCCGGTGTGCAGTTGGTGCTTGCTGGAGGCGCGGTCGTTCCCGGGGTGGTGTCGGTGTTGACGTTATACGAGGACTTTTCGCTTTCCTCGCGGCTCAACTCGATACCGGTAGAGAAGCTGTTTTTGAATCCGGCGATGTAGACGTCGCCAAACAGATCGGTCTGGTTAGTGGTGGTTTCGGTGTTGCTGACCCGGGTGTTGGCCCGACGCCAGACGCTGCCATTGTTGACGTTGCCCTTGCTGTCGTCCGGCTGGGTCAGGATGTAGTCCTGCATGCTGGTGCCGTGGCGCAGGGTGTTCTTGATGGTCAGCGCGTCGTTCAGATCGTGCTCGATGGCGATGGTTGCGGTGTCGGTGCGGCCCTTGCGGAAGTCGCGGCCGTTCAAGCCATAGAAGTTGCTGCTGTCGCCGCCATCGTCAGGCTTGTCCGGGCTGGACTTGGTGCGAGCCGTCGAACCTGCGACCGGGATGCTGTACGGAATCCCGGAATCTGGCGTGTCGTTGTTTTCCAGGTGGTAGTAGTCGAGGTTGACCCGAGTGTCGGTGCCCAGGCCGAAAGCCAGCGAAGGTGCGACGCCCCAACGGTCATAGTCGACGCTGTCACGGCCAGCGACGTTGCTTTCGTGGCTCATCAGGTTCAGACGGCCAGCCGCGGTGTCGGTGAACTGATAGTTGCCATCCATGGTGTACCGCTGGGTCTGGTCGGAACCCCAGGTGAAACCGCCATCGAGCGAATTGCCCAGGTGAGCTTTTTTACTCACCAGGTTGATACTGCCGCCGGCAGCACCACGGCCGCCGATTGCCGAGTTCGGGCCTTTGCTGACTTCGATCGACTCAACGGCGAAGATCTCGCGGCTCTGCGAACCGGTATCGCGCACGCCGTCCAGATACGTATCGCCCTGGGCATCGAAGCCGCGAATGAATGGGCGGTCGCCTTGAGGGTTGCCGCCTTCACCGGCACCGAAGGTGATGCCTGGAACAGTGCGCAGCGCGTCCTGCATGTTGAGGGCGCCGGTGTCCTTGAGTACTTGTTGCGGGATGACGGTGATCGAACGTGGGGTATCCACCAGCGGCGCGGTGTACTTGGGTGAGGAGGCTTTTTCGACTTTGTAGGACGTCTCGTCCTGGGCCTCGCCAGTGATGGCGGTTGCGCCCAGAGAAATCACATTACCCGGTGCCTTTTCGTCAGCTTTTTCCGCTGCGAAAACCATGTGGCCCGCAGAACCGGCAGTAATCGCCATGCCGATGGCCGATGCGAGCAAACGTGGTGAACTGACCGGTACTTGTGGTTGTTGACGTGACATTTGAATTCCCCTCCCCAAGGATTTGAGGCCGCGGAATATAGGGTAAACAGGTATTTGTATCAATTGCGAAACTTTACTATTCGCATTAAATTTACATTCTTTACAATTTACCCTTACGGTTTTTGGCGTCTCGTTCGTCCTAGGGGTTTTACACAGGCAATAAGAATCAATACCATTGCCGCCTCTTTGTCTTCAGGTGTCATCCCCATGCTGCTGCACATTCCCGGCCTGTTCGCGAAAGAAGAAGTGCAGCGCATCCGCGAGGCTCTGGAGCAGGCAGATTGGGCGGACGGCAAGATCACCGCCGGCTACCAGTCGGCCAAAGCCAAGCACAATCTGCAGCTGCCGGAAGGTCATCCGCTGGCCAAGGAAGTCGGCGCGGCGATGCTGGAACGGCTGTGGAAAAATCCGCTGTTCATGTCGGCGGCGCTGCCGCACAAGGTCTTCCCTCCGTTGCTGAACTGTTACACGGCCGGCGGCAGTTTCGACTTTCACATCGACAACGCCGTGCGCCAGCCCAAGGGCAGCATCGAGCGGGTGCGCACCGATTTGTCGGCCACTCTGTTTTTCAGCGAGCCGGACGACTACGAAGGCGGCGAACTGGAAATCCAGGACACCTTCGGCACCCAACGGGTGAAGTTACCGGCCGGTGACATGGTGCTGTACCCCGGCACCAGCCTGCACAAGGTCAACGCCGTGACGCGCGGCACTCGCTACGCCTCGTTCTTCTGGACCCAAAGCCTGGTCCGGGAAGACAGCCAGCGCGCCTTGCTGTTCGAGATGGACGGGGCGATCCAGCAGCTGACCCAGGACATGCCCGATCACCCTTCGCTGATTCGCCTCACCGGCACTTACCACAACCTGCTGCGTCGCTGGGTCGAGGTATGAGTTTTCAACTACGGCGCGAGGAAATCCTCGACGGTGATTCGCTTAAGGCCATGCTCGACGAAAGCCCGGCGCGCGCGGCACAGGCGATTCTGATCGCCGCCCGCGAAGGTGTTCTCGACGCTCAGGCCTTGCTCGGGCAGATTCTGCTGGACGGGCAGGGTATCGAGCAGGATCAGCCGTTGGCTGTGCGTTGGTTCGAGATCGCTGCCCATGGCGGGCACTTGATGGCGCGCAACATGCTCGGTCGTTGTCATGAACATGGCTGGGGTTGCTCCGCCGATGCTTCAGTGGCTGCGGGGCATTATCGACTGGCGGCTGAGAAGGGACTGGATTGGGCGATGTATAACTACGCCAATCTGCTGGCCACCGGGCGCGGGGTGGCTGAAGACCAGGCGCAAGCATTGGGCTGCTATCGCCGGGCAGCCGAACTCGGGCATGCAAAGTCGATGAACCTGCTCGGGCGTTATCTGGAAGAAGGGCGTTTTTGTCCGCGCGATCCTGCCGCGGCCGTCGAGTGGTACAAGCGCTCGGCCGAAGGTGGCGACTTTCGTGGCCAATTCAGCCTTGGCGCCGTGCTGGTCGAGCAGGGCCGGATCGAAGACGGGCTCGTCTGGCTACGCCAAGCCATGCTCAACGGTAATCAGCGTTTTCTTCAGATCAGTGCCCGGCGATTGCTGAATGCGCCGCAACCTCTGCTGCAGTTGTTAGGCGAGGATTATTTAAAACACGAGCGGGAGATGTTTGGCTGAGCTCGTGAGTAAGTTGGTTGGTGGTAATAAGTTGCTCTGTATTATTCTCTTATATAAGTTGATTGTTAGTCTTTGACAGTACTTTCGAAGTTGTTTTAGTCTTTCGGGTGTCGTGACTTTAAGTTGTTTTAAGTTGCGCAATACTGTTCAGGTAATTTGCCTTGGATAAACAGTCGTATAATTAATGGAATAATTATGAGTGATAATAAGTTGTGGGCAGCCTCTTTGCAGGGTGCCAGTTATGAAAAAGTTACCGAGTTTGCAACGGAAGTGCCAAAACTTCTGACCGATGCCTCCACCGCTGACAGCGATGGTGTTACTCGCGATACCGGTCTGTTGCTGACCAAGAAACAAATCATCGATCTGAGGAAGTACGAGGCTGCGGGTCTGGCCCTGCCCTATACCTTGCAGGATGTAATCGACTATTTGCGCTTTGGTGCCGGGCAGGACGGTGGCGCGGGCCTCAAGGCGGCTGATTTTCTGAAGACGTTCACCGACACCCGTGATCATGCCAAGCGCTGGTCGCCACTGCGCGAACGCATCATGCTCACCGGTACCGAGTTGAAACTGTTTGGCGCTAGCATGCAGACCTATGGCGACGATATGCAGGAGGTCTACGATGATCTCAAGGCTGCGCCATTGCTCGATAAACATAATATTAAGACCCTGGCTGAACTAAAGACGCTGCAAATCAATATGGGTGGCAAGTTTCCAGGTATTGAACTGGAACCTGACACCCTTCCGGATATTCAGCACTACCTGAGTAAGATCTTTGCCCGGGTTGCGTCCAATCTGGCGAATGTCAGTGCCATAAAAACCGATCTGGATAAATTTGGTTATGACCTGCGAGAGAAGGTACTTCCAGGGATAAAACTTCGAGTTGGCCTGATCCAGACCAACTCTTACCCTGCCGACATCAAGGCGCAGGACCACGTTATCACTCGGCGTGCTGCAGAGATCCAGGAAAAGAACACGCAATATAAAGCGCTGGTCGAGAAGGCGCTGGGCTCTGCGGCGGGCCTGAATATCTTTGGTCTTGGTATGGCAATCTATTACGGCGTCGAGGCAGAAAATGTCCGGGCCGAACGCAAAAAACTGAATGAGCAGCAAGACAAGGACATCGAAATCCTTAAAAACATGAACCAGACCTTGGGTTCGTTGAAGCGCGTTGAGCACGATTTGCAAAATCTGACGGTTGTCGCCATCGATGCGGATCTGGCGACGCAAAACCTGATGCACGTGTGGAACGTAATGCATCGCTATGTCACGGAGTCTGCGACCGCGATTTCGGGGATTAACGATGCACTGAGCCTTCGGCGGTTTATGTCGACATTCAGGGAAGTGGTTAGTCCTTGGGTACAAATTCACCAGGATGCAGATGCCTTGATTCAAGTATTCAAGGACGCAGATCAGGAATACAGCCAAAGCCAGGTAATGGCGGCACCAAGGATGATGAGAACCATGTTCATTGAGCAGCAGCAATACTCGGTGCTTGATCTTCAGGCACTGAAAAATAGTCAGTCGGCAATGCTCGACGATGGCATCACGGCTGAAGCGCTGTTCATCCGGCTCAACTACCTCCCTGGTGTCTTTGACCGCTTCAAAAGGCTGGTAGGTGATGTTAACGCCAGTGCTCGCGACCTACGGGAGTGCAGCCTCAACAGTAAGATGGATCTGGAGTCCAGGATTCGTAAACTCGCCGCTCTTGAAGCAGAACTGGCGGGTGCGGTTGCGGGTTCCGAGGAGTACTTGGAGATCGAGGTCGATATTGCGACAGAGCTGAAAAAGTTGCCGGTATTAACAGGTAAGCAGGCAGGAAAAATCAGCACTCGCCTGGCCAATATCAGTGATGGGTATGACCAAGGCGTTACGCGAGGATTTGCAGCCGGTCTGGAAAAAGATCTGGCGGGGGCTCGTGAGGTGAAGGCGGAGCTAGGTGAATACCTGGTCAACGCCCAGGGTGAACTCAAGGCGGTTGCCGACGCCATCAGTGCAATTGAAAAAACCGCTATAGAGAAAATCGGCAACGATGTTGCGTTAACCATCGACAAGATTCAGGCCTTGGGTATGGCGCCGCCGCAAGCTCAGATTGTGATGTTCGCGATCGAACAGCTTAAAAAGAGTATGGCCGATATCAATGACGGTATCTCTTTCCTGAACATGATCCATGAGAGTCGGAAGCTGCAAGAGAAAGTGAACGACCTTTTCAAGAGGATTGCCCAGGAAGATAAAAACATCAGCCAGACCCTCGGGCGCATCGAGTTTATTCGCGTGGTCCATTCGCTGGATGATCAACGTCAGGTCTATGTCTCGGAATACAAGAAAGCAGTCGTGGTATTTGCGGATTTTCTGAGCGCTGTAGAAAAAAACAAAACAAGTGATCTCGGTCAGCGCGTATCGCTCGCGATAAAAGAGGTGAAGAAGCTCGTCACCTTCCTCGCCCCGGTGTCGTTGCCATAACCATAGACGTTTGACGGGTACGCAGGGGGCAACGCGTTTTTTATCAAAGACAGTTGCGCCCTGTCTGGCACCTATTAAAGGTTTTTGATTCTTCGACACGCTATCGCCCGTTTATCCAGGCTCTATTTTATGTATGAATTTCTGCTGGCCGAGAAACACTTTGTTTCTCTGAAAAATTATTTCAAGTTTCTCCAGGCACTTCCTGTCACGTTCAATCAATACAAGAGTTTCTCGGAAAGTTTGCAGCGACAGGGCCATGTACTGACGACCCTGCCGGACACGCAACGTTTGACAGTGCTGGCCTCTTTCAGTACGGGTTACCTGGACCAACTTGCACGTAACATCGCGAAGGCTGGGAAAATCTGTGATGAAAACTTGATTTACCTTTCTGATTTTATTCAAGAGTGTCGGGTTCTCGCGAAAGAGTCGCCGCGCAATGGCCGGGGTATCACCCTCCGTGAGCTGGACTTCAAGCGATTCAGCTTATCCCGTTCGCCATGGTGGATCTGGGTTCCACCCACGGATGTGAAAGGGTTGACCCATGAGCTTTATTTTCGATTGAATCGCGCTACATCGGCGATTATGGAGCTCAAGGCTGTGCCTCTCGAACTCAATCTTGATATCCACACTGTGTTTTCGCGATTTGTGCGGTCATGGACACTGAAGTCCTGCCAATGCCATTCCCATTATTCCCGGATTGAAGCCTGGTACGTGGAAGGCGGATTCAGCTTGTCAGGAATGAAAACTCCACCTGCAATCGGTGGTTTCAGGGGCGCAAGTCTGGCCCAGTCCAAAGAACACCTTCGCGAGCTTGTCGCTGTTTACACTGACGCCAGTTCAGCGATTAACAATTTGAGTGATTTTTTGTATGCAATGTGCGGCTTTTCAAGCACGGCAGAAAAAGAGCTGCTGGCAGTCAAACCGACGATGAAACTATCGCAATTGATCTCTTCTTTGGCGCAGGTTGAATACGTGTTGAAGGAGTTCGTGACGATGAGGCATCAGATTCAGCAGTGGTCCAGATAATAAAAAAGGCCCATGACATGTCATGGGCCTTTTCTTTTACCAGCGGTTTTTACACGTAAAACGACTTCAGCGGCGGGAAGCCATTGAACTCAACGGCGCTGTAACTGGTGGTGTACGCACCGGTCGACAACCAGTACAAACGATCACCAATCGCCAGGTTCAGCGGCAAACCGTACTTGTAGTTTTCGTACATGATGTCGGCGCTGTCGCAGGTCGGGCCGGCGATGACCACTTCTTCCATCTCGCCTTTCTTCTCGGTCCAGATCGGGAACTTGATGGCTTCGTCCATGGTTTCGATCAGGCCGGAGAACTTGCCCACATCCGTGTACACCCATCGCTCTACCGCGGTACGGGATTTACGGGCGACCAGCACCACTTCACTGACCAGGATGCCAGCGTTGGCGATTAGCGAACGGCCCGGTTCCAGGATGATTTCCGGCAGTTCGTCACCGAAGTCTTCCTTGAGGAAACGGATGATTTCTTCAGCGTAGGTTTCCAGGCTGTTGGTGCGGGTGATGTAGTTGGCCGGGAAGCCGCCGCCCATGTTGATCAGCTTCAGGTGAATGCCGTCTTCTTCTTTCAGGCGTTCGAAGATCACTTTGACCTTGGCGATCGCCGCGTCCCAGACGCTGATGTCGCGCTGTTGCGAGCCGACGTGGAACGAGATGCCGTACGGCACCAGGCCCAGGTCGCGAGCAAGGATCAGCAGGTCCATGGCCATGTCGGTCTGGCAGCCGAATTTGCGCGACAGAGGCCAGTCAGCGGTGGTCGAGCCTTCGGTGAGGATGCGCACGTAGACTTTCGAACCCGGTGCAGCCTTGGCGATGTTGCGCAGGTCGGCTTCGGAGTCGGTGGCATACAGACGCACGCCCTTCTCGTAGAAGTAGCGAATGTCTTTGGATTTCTTGATGGTGTTGCCGTAGCTGATGCGATCCGGGCCGACGCCCTGGTTCATCACTTTATCGAGCTCGTAGATCGAAGCGATGTCGAAGTTCGAACCTTTCTCTTTGAGCAGGTCGATGATTTCGACGGCCGGGTTGGCCTTGACCGCGTAGTAGACCTTGGCGAATTCGAAACCGGCGCGCAGGTCGTCATAGGCCTGGCTGATCATCGCGGTGTCGATCACCACGAACGGGGTTTCTTGTTTGTCGGCGAAGGCCTTCATTTTGTTGAAGGTATCGCGCGCGAAATAGTCTTCGACGTTGATCGACATGCTGGGAACTCCTACTGGCAAACTGAAATTAACAATGGGTGCAAATGAACGTCCTCCGTATCCCCACTTTGGTTCGCCTACTTCCCAAGGCATGTCGCCGAAAGCAAAAAGGCCATGGGAAGCGGTGCTTTCCCTTGGCCTTGCTGTCTCGTCGTCAGTACTTGAGCCGGATGGATCGTTTCCAGCATGGACGTTCGGCGCGAACTTTAGGGCGTGAGGGGCTTGAGATCAACAAAAAATGTCGCGTTTTTACACGCATCCGTCGTGCGGTCCCGGACAACTACTGATGTAACCGACCTGCATGACAGTGTGATGTTCCCCGGATGGGGAATTCTGAAGGGATTTACATAGCCTTTGTGGCGAGGGAGCTTGCTCCCGCTGGGCTGCGTAGCGGCCCCGGATTTTGCGGCTGCTACGCAACCGAGCGGGAGCAAGCTCCCTCGCCACAGGGTCAGATCAGGCGACAGCAGTCTCGGCAGGCGAAACAATGCTGGTCTTGCCCCCACGGGACTTGCCGGAGCTCAGATACTCGGCAATCGATTCCTGAGTCACTTCACCCAGGAACACCCGCTCCGCATCCATCACCGGCAACCACGAGCGGTTGAATTCGTACATGCGCGACAGCAGGATGCGCAAATGCTCGTCAAACGCCGCCGTGGCATTGAACTCACGCAGGTACTGCGCGCAAGTCCCGGTCTGACGGTGCAGGTCGCGACGTCGTACATAACCGAGCGCCTTGTTCTCACCATCCGTGACCACCACATAACGACGGTCCAGTTCGTCCATCAACTCCAGGGCCTCGGCCACTGGTGTTTCCGGGCTCACCGACGGCGCGTTGTCCGCTGCATCTTCGGCTTTCACCAGCAACAGACGCTTGAGGGTGCTGTCCTGGCCGACGAAGTTGCTGACAAAGTCATCCGCCGGGTGCGCCAGCAGCGTATCCGGGTGGTCGATCTGCAACAGCTTGCCCGCACGGAAAATCGCGATCTTGTCGCCCAGCTTGATCGCTTCATCGATGTCGTGGCTGACCATGATCACGGTCTTGTTCAGCGCGCGCTGCATTTCGAAGAACTCGTTCTGGATCATCTCGCGGTTGATCGGGTCGACCGCGCCAAACGGTTCGTCCATCAGCAACAGTGGCGCATCCGCCGCCAACGCACGAATCACGCCGATTCGTTGCTGCTGGCCACCGGACAATTCACGCGGGTAGCGAGTCAGATACTGCTTGGGCTCAAGCTTGATCATGCTCATCAACTCGCGGGCGCGGTCGTGGCATTTCTGTTTGTCCCAGCCCAGCAGGCGCGGAACGATGGTGATGTTCTCCTCGATGGTCATGTTCGGGAACAGACCGATCTGCTGGATCACATAACCGATGTTGCGGCGCAGGGTCACGGCGTCGAGGTCGGTGGTGTCTTCGCCGTTGATCAGGATCTTGCCGGAGGTCGGCTTGATCAGGCGATTGATCATCTTCAGCGTGGTGCTTTTGCCGCAGCCCGATGGCCCGAGGAACACACAGATCTCGCCTTCATTGACGGTCAGGCTTACCGAGTCCACGGCTTTCACATCTTTGCCGTTGCTTTGGAAGGTCTTGCTGAGGTTTTGAAGTTCGATCATTTGAGTAATCCTTTTGGAGTCAGCGTGCGTTGCAGCCATTGCAGAAGCAGGTCGGCGAAGATGGCCAGGAGACTGACCAGCACGGCGCCGACGATCAGCATCGACATGTCGCTGCGGCTGATTGAAGCGAGAATGAGTACACCGAGGCCGCCGGCGCCGATGGTCGCGGCGATGGTCATGACACCAATGTTCATGACCACGGCAGTGCGCACACCAGCGAGGATTACCGGCACCGCAATCGGCAGCTCGACCATGCGCAGGCGCTGGCCAAAGGTCATGCCGATGCCGCGGGCGGCTTCGCGAATGCCGGGGTCTACGCCGGTCAGGGCGAGGTAGGTGTTACGCATGATCGGCAGCAGCGAATACAGAAACACTGCGGTAATCGCCGGCATCGGGCCCAGGCCCTGGCCGAATTTGGAGTAGAACGGCAGCAGCAGACCGAACAGCGCAATCGATGGCACTGTCAGCAGCACCGTGGCGCTGGCTTGCAGCGGACCGGCAAGCGTCGGGAAGCGTGTCATCAGGATGCCCAGCGGCACGCCGACCAGAATCGCCAGGGTCACGGCGATACCGACGAGGGTGATGTGCTGTCCGGTCAGTTGCAGCACCAGCGGCCAGTCGAGATGGGAAAAGGCGTTCAGAAATTCCATGTCTTTTCCTCCTTATTTGATGGGGTGCTGGCGCAGGAAATCGGCGGCAACGGATGAAGGGCTTTCGTGATCGACGTCGACCCGCGCATTGAGCTGGCGCATGGTGGCGTCGTCGAACAGTTCAGCCAGCGGCTTCATTTCTTCCGCCAGTTTTGGATGGGCGTCGAGGTAAACCTGACGCACCACGGGCGCGGCGGTGTAGTCCGGGAAGTAACGCTTGTCGTCTTCCAGCAGTTTCAGCTTGAAGGCGTTCAAGCGACCGTCCGTTGTGTAAACCAGACCGGCAAACACTTGGCCATTGCGCAAGGCGGTGTAAACCAGCCCGGCATCCATCTGGCGGATGTTTTTGCGGGTCAGGTTCATGCCGTAAAGATCGACCATGCCGTCCAGACCGTCGGAACGGTTGGCGAACTCGGTGTCGAGGGCGACGATGTGATTGGTCTTCGCCTCGGCCTGCATCACCGTGTTCAGCTCGCTGATGGTGTTGATCTGCGGATAAGCCTTTGCGGTTTTTTCCGGCAGCGCCAGGGCGTAGGTGTTGCTGAACTTCGACGGCGTCAGCCAGATCAGGCCTTTTTGCGCGTCGAGTTCTTTCACCTTGGCGTAGGACTGAGCGCTGTCGAGCTTGTCAGTGATGTGGTTGTAAGCCACCAGCGACACGCCGGTGTATTCCCACATCAAATCCAGCTGGCCACTTTCGTGGGCGCTGCGGGCCAGGTTGCTGCCCAGGCCGCCGGTCACTTGAGTGTCGTAACCCTTGGTGCGCAGGTATTGGGAGGTGATTTCCGCCAGCAGGGTTTGTTCGGTGAACACCCGGGCGCCGATGCGGATCACCGGTTTTTCAGCGGCTTGGGCAAATCCTGCGAACAGCAGAGCGCAGCCTAAAAACAAGCATACTTTTTTCATGTTAATTCCTTTGCCGAGGCTTAAGACGGGCGCAAGCCGCGTTCGAGCCAGAGGCGGCTGGCGAGTGTCACCAGGCCGTCGAGCAGCAAGGCCAGCAGGGCGGTGCAGGCAGCGCCGAGCAGCAGTTGCGGCTGATTGTTCAAGGCGATGCCAGGGAAAATTAGGCTGCCCAGGCTGTTGGCGCCGATCAGAAACGCCAGCGGTGCGGTACCGACGTTGATCGCCAGGGCCACGCGCACGCCACCGATGATGATCGGTACGGCGTTCGGCAGTTCGACCCGCCACAGCACCTGAGTCGGTGTCATGCCGATGCCGACGGCCGCTTCCTTGAGCGAACCCTGGACGTTTTTCAGGCCTTCATAGGTGTTGCGCACGATCGGCAACAGCGAGGCGAGGAACAGGGCGAAAATCGCGGGGCCGCTGCCGATGCCGAGGATCCCCAGGGCGATGGCCAGTACGGCAAGAGGCGGCACGGTGTTGCCGATGTTGAAGATCTGCATGAAGCGTTCAGCGCGGCCCACCATGGTCGGGCGGCTGAGAAAGATACCGGCGGGTATGCCCACAACAAGGGCGGCCAGCATGGAAGCGAGGACGAGAATCAAATGGGCTTGCAGGTAAAACAACAAATCGTCGCGGTAATGTTCGATCGTGTTGATGCCAATCCAGTGGACCAGCAGGGCCAGGAGAGCGACGACAACCGCACCTCCTATCAGCCCTTTGCCATAGCGAATAGCCACAGGCAGACTCCTTTTTTCTTTGTCGGCGAACGCAGTCCCGTGTGGCAGGGCCATTCCTGGCTGCCGGGCTTATCAACGTTCGCGAGAAGCAGCTCTACATGCTGATGAAGCCGCATGAGATCGAGCCATAAGCGCAGCCTCGTCAGGCTAACTTGCAGATTTTTCAAACCCTGCTACGAGTGCTGTAACAGGGGAGTGGACGCCTCCACCTTTTAAAAGGTTCCATATTTAGCAGCATTTAGCCACCGCGCATTCCGTATTGCCTCCCGTAGCAGCTGTCGAGCAGCGCGAGGCTGCGTTCGGCGGCGCAGCCGTCGTAGAGTCGGCCCATGCGGTCGGTCTGATACACCGCAGCGTACGGTTTTACGACGGCTGCGCCGCCGAACGCAGCCTCGCGCTGCTCGGCAGCTGCTACAGGGCGAACGGTGGTCCGTAGAGGCCGGTTTGCGCTATACTCGCCGCCCTTTTTTGAATCACCTGCCAGGCGATTTCCCATGACCAAACAGGCCGCCGAAGTCGCGAAACGCCGCACTTTCGCCATTATTTCCCACCCCGATGCCGGTAAAACCACCATCACCGAGAAGCTCTTGCTGATGGGCAAGGCGATTGCGATTGCTGGCACGGTGAAATCTCGCAAGTCTGACCGCCATGCCACCTCCGACTGGATGGAAATGGAAAAACAACGGGGTATTTCCATTACCACGTCGGTCATGCAGTTCCCGTATCGCGATCACATGATCAACCTGCTCGACACCCCGGGCCACGAAGACTTCTCCGAAGATACCTACCGCACCCTGACGGCGGTTGACTCGGCATTGATGGTTCTCGACGGCGGTAAGGGTGTAGAGCCACGGACCATCGCGCTGATGGACGTCTGCCGTCTGCGTGACACGCCGATCGTCAGCTTCATCAACAAACTCGACCGTGACATCCGCGACCCGATCGAACTGCTCGACGAAATCGAAGCGGTCCTGAAGATCAAGGCGGCACCGATCACCTGGCCGATCGGTTGCTACCGCGACTTCAAAGGCGTTTATCACCTCGCCGACGACTACATCATCGTGTACACCGCTGGCCACGGCCACGAGCGCACCGATGTGAAAATCATCGAGAAACTCGACTCCGATGAAGCCCGCGCGCACTTGGGCGACGAGTACGATCGCTTCGTCGATCAGCTGGAACTGGTGCAGGGCGCTTGTCACGAATTCAATCAACAGGAATTCCTCGACGGCCAACTGACCCCGGTGTTCTTCGGTACCGCACTGGGCAACTTCGGTGTCGATCACGTGCTCGACGCCGTGGTCAACTGGGCGCCGAAACCGCTGGCCCGTGTCGCCAACGAACGCACCGTGGAACCGGTTGAAGAGAAATTCGCCGGCTTCGTGTTCAAGATCCAGGCGAACATGGACCCGAAACACCGCGACCGTATCGCCTTCATGCGTATCTGCTCCGGCAAGTACGAAAAAGGCATGAAGATGCGCCACGTGCGCACCGGCAAGGACGTGCGGATCGGCGATGCGCTGACCTTCTTCTCCTCCGAGCGTGAGCAACTGGAAGAAGCGTTTGCCGGCGACATCATCGGTTTGCACAACCACGGCACCATCCAGATCGGCGACACCTTCACCGAAGGCGAAGTCCTGGGCTTCACCGGTATCCCGCACTTCGCCCCGGAACTGTTCCGTCGCGTACGTCTGCGTGATCCGCTGAAATCCAAGCAACTGCGTCAGGGTCTGCAGCAATTGGCGGAAGAGGGCGCCACTCAGGTGTTCTTCCCTGAGCGCAGCAACGACATCATCCTCGGCGCCGTCGGTGTGCTGCAGTTCGATGTGGTCGCCAGCCGTTTGAAAGAGGAATACAAGGTCGAGTGCTCTTACGAGCCGATCACCGTTTATTCCGCGCGCTGGATTGATTGCAGCGATAAGAAGAAGCTCGAA
The DNA here is from genome assembly GCF_050435365.1 of Pseudomonas sp. BT76 TE3572. Lineage (NCBI taxonomy): Bacteria > Pseudomonadati > Pseudomonadota > Gammaproteobacteria > Pseudomonadales > Pseudomonadaceae > Pseudomonas > Pseudomonas sp. BT76 TE3572. The sequence goes on along the minus strand of NZ_JBNDKE010000001.1, from coordinate 3,509,878 downwards.
GAGTTCAGCATCAAGGCTGTGGAAAACCTCGCGATTGACGGCGGCGGTCACCTGACCTACCTGGCCCCGACGCGGGTCAACCTGGCGCTGATGGAAGAGCGCTGGCCGGACGTGAAATTCCGTGCGACGCGTGAGCATCACTAAGCGCTGATCGGCTACATTCAAAACCCCGTTGCGAAAGCTGCGGGGTTTTTTATTGACCCGATTTCAGCCAGTTAAGCGAAATCCCTGTGGGAGCTTGCTCCCGCTGATCGCGACGCCGCCCAACTCCAGACACGGCTTTTTACCTTTAGTCTGTTTTTTTGCAGAAAAATCGTTTCACTGTCAGATCTGACAGTAGACCGCTCCTATGTTTACTTCCTATAAATTCGCGAAGAGAAAACCCTCTCTGAACCCAAACATAAACAGGACGTTGCCATGAGCGCCAATGAAAAGTTAGCCACCACAGGTAAATTTGAGGCTGATGTATCGGGACAGGACTATTTCAAAGCAGAGTGTATTTCACTTCGTTCGTTTCCATCTCCTTATGATGAGCTGGCTCTGGAAGGATGGGACAACGACGGGAGGGGGCTAATTATCACGATTTATAATTATGAGAATGTCGTGCCAGGTCATGCCTACAAGATCTATCCGGATCAAGGGGATCATGACGTCTCCGTGGATGTACAATTCGCCACTGACGACAGCGTTAGATGGGAAACACTGGCGGGTGGCACGCTCACGGTCAACAAAATGGACCTGCCCAATGCCCATGTCGAGGTCAGTTTCGGCTTCTCTGCAGAGGGCGATGGCAATGTCGCCAAGTTTGTGGGCGGGGCGAACTTAACAGGTTTCTCCCTCTCCCGTCGGGCCAGCACAGTTCTCAAGTAAGCGGACATCCAATGCGCATTCCCGAGACTATTCGCGCGGGTCGGCAAGTAGTCTTTGGAAAGTTTTTCGCTATATTTCTTGCTCCAAACCAATCAGCCCATTAACGACAATTCTCTGCGTTCGTTAGCGTCCTATCTGGAGAACTCGGTCGATCGGACGCTGGGGCTCGCGAATAAGTGTTTACCTGATGAGATTGCAAGAGATATTAAAAGCAGTCTTTCAACTAGCCCCGTTGCGAAAGCTGCGGGTTTTTTTTGATCATTGAACGGGCAGGAGCCCTCGCGGGTAAGGCTTTTCTGTAGGTCTTTTTTCCTGTTGTCGTGGCTTGACTCTGTTTTTTCGATACGAGGGGTTTTACCCGCGACAACGCAATTGTTGGCGTCTAGTGTTTGGAGGACCTTTCGCAAGCAGCGATTCTCCACGAGATCAATGGAATGACCAGTCGGTTCACTCACCTGATTCGGTTCGATGGCTATTTCTGTCCAATGGCCTGGATGCTTGCTGCGTTGCTCTTCATCAATCGGTTGAGCGCCATGGTCAAGCTGTTCATGGCGTTGTATCTACGCCAGGAACTGGGGCTTGCGATTGAAACCGTTGGCTGGTTGTTATCCGGGTACGGGGCCGGCTTGCTGATTGGGTCAATGGTGGGTGGCTTGTTGAGTGATCATTGCTCTACGGCGCGGCTCACCGGCGCGTTGTTTTTTGCCTCGGTGTGGGTTTTGGTCTCGTTGGGGCTGGTCACTGACGTGCCTTGGCTGGCTGGATTGCTGCTGTTGAGCGGTGTACTCGATGGTGCGATTCGTACGCTGCACCAACGGTTGATCATGGAGTATTGCCCGGTTGCGCAGCGCGCTCGGGCGCAGTCATTGAGTCGAGTGGCCAGGAACCTGGGCATGGCTGTCGCCGGGGTGATGGGCGGGGTCTTGGCGCAGGCTGATTTTCGCTGGGTGTTTTTTGTCAGCGCGGCCATGACGCTGTTGGCGTTGTCCTGGTTTGTCCGGGCGACATTTCATCGACCGGTATTGCCGCCGGATGTGGGGCCTGATGGCGCGACAGGTTCATGCGTACCGTATCGAGACAAACCTTTTCTTTGGTTGCTGGCGGCGTCTGTCTTGCTCGGCATTGCCTTTGACTCGGTGTACAGCATGCTGGGCAACTATTTACGCGAATACTACCGGTTGAGTACGGAAGCCATCGGATGGCAGTTTGCACTCAATGCGCTGTTGGTCGTGCTGCTGCAGATACCGATATCCCATTGGACCGAGCAGTGGGGCGCGCGTCGGCAACTGCTGGCAGGCAGCGTGTTGTTGGCTTGCGGTCTCGGCATGTTGCCGTTGGGCTCGGGGTTGGCGTATGTCTGCCTGTCGACGGCGGTCTGGACGCTTGGCGAAGCGCTGTTCATGCCACCCCTGAACGTGCTGGTCATGCAGCATGCGCAAGCAGGAAAAAGCGGGCACTACTTCGGCCTTTTTTTCATGTGCTGGAGTGCGAGTGCACTGCTTTCGCCTGTGCTGGGCGGCCAGCTTTACGGTCATTTCGGTGGCCACAGTGTCTGGCTCGCAAGCGCGGCGCTGGCGGTGTTGTCCATACCGCTGTTTTATCAAGCGACTCGCTTGTCGGAGCATCAAAGGGTTCATCCAACTGCGCGCGGCGAGCCCGCCCCACTTAGCTGATCTGGTTATAGCCATTATGCAAAACCAATCTCCCCGCAAACGGCATTCCGTCCATTCGTTAGCGTCCTATCTGGAGAACCGCGCTGATCGGAACTAAATTTCATTGAGTGCCAGACAGACACCCCACGCTTCACTAATGAAGGATGGAATCGGCTATGAGCATTTTTCAACGCATTGTGCTGTTGCTTAAGGTTTTGGTGATGCTGTCCGTTGGCATGTCGGCGGCGTGGGCCGAGTGCGAGGATCACGGAGAACAGGCTTCGAGTGGGCCGGTGGCGCACACTGCCCAGATGATCGCCAAATCCGAATCGGAGCCCGGTGATGAGGGGCAGGGTGGCAGCGCGGACGATGACGACTCGACCACCGACGAACCGGACCCCGACGAGGATGAAGGGGCTTGAATGACAGACAAAAGAAAACCCCTTCTGACCGATTGATGCGCAATCGAAGCAGAAGGGGTTATTGAACAGCTCAAATATCCCTGTGGGAGCGGGCCGGCTCCCACATTTTTATGCCGCGCCGTCGAGGAATTGCTCGGCGTAGTGGCAAGCCACCTGGCGGCTGTCGAGCAGGCGCAGGGCCGGCTCTTCAGTGCTGCAGCGCTCGGTCGCGTACGGGCAGCGCTTGTGGAATGCGCAGCCGGACGGCGGGTTCAGCGGGTTGGGCAATTCGCCGACGATCTTGATTTTCGGCTTGTTCGGGTCCGGGTGAATGGTCGGGGTGGCCGACAGCAGCGCCTGGGTGTACGGGTGCAGAGGACGCTCGTAGATGTCGTTCTTCGGGCCCATTTCCACCGGGCGACCGAGGTACATCACCATCACGTCATCGGCGACGTGTTGCACCACCGCCAGGTTGTGGGAGATGAACACGTAAGCGGTGTTGAACTCTTGCTGCAAATCCATGAACAGGTTCAGCACCTGCGCCTGGATGGACACGTCCAGCGCCGAGGTCGGTTCATCCGCGACCAGCACTTTAGGCTGCAACATCATCGCGCGGGCCAGGGCGATCCGCTGGCGCTGACCGCCGGAGAACATGTGCGGATAACGCTGGTAGTGCTCAGGACGCAAGCCCACCTGTTTCATCATCGCCTGCACTTTTTCGCGACGTTCGGCAGCGGACAGGTTGGTGTTGATCAGCAGCGGCTCGCCGAGCTGGTCACCGACTTTTTGCCGAGGGTTCAACGACGCGTAAGGGCTCTGGAACACCATCTGCACGTCTTTGCGCAGTTGCTTGCGTTCAGCCTTGTTCGCACCGGCGACTTCCTGCCCGGCGATTTTCAAGGAGCCGGAGGAGGGCTCTTCGATCAGCGTCAGGGCACGGGCCAGAGTGGATTTGCCACAGCCCGATTCACCGACGACAGCGAGGGTCTTGCCGGCTTCCAGTTCGAACGACACACCGTTCAGCGCGCGAACGGTCGCATGGCCCTTGAACAGGCCACGGGACACTTCGTAGTGACGGGTCAGGTCGCGGGCGGTAAGTACGACGGCCATTACGCCACCTCCTGATTCAGCGGGTAGAAGCAGCGGGCGAGGCTGTTGCTTTTCGGGTCAAGGGTTGGACGTTGCTGACGGCAGGTCTCCTGCACATACGGGCAACGCGGCGACAGCAGGCAACCCTGCGGACGGTCATAACGACCGGGAACGATGCCCGGCAGCGTGGCCAGGCGGGTGGCGCCCAGGCTGTGTTCCGGAATCGCCTTGAGCAGCGCTTCGCTGTACGGGTGCGCCGGAATGTCGAACAGCTGAGGCACCTGACCCACTTCGACCGCTTGGCCGGCGTACATCACGCACACGCGCTGAGCGGTTTCGGCCACGACCGCGAGGTCGTGAGTGATCAGCACCAGGCCCATGTTCTGCTCTTTCTGCAGGGCCAACAGCAGGTCCATGATCTGCGCCTGAATCGTTACGTCCAGTGCGGTGGTCGGTTCGTCGGCGATCAGCAGTTTCGGTTCGCCGGCAATCGCCATGGCGATCGCAACACGCTGGCTCATACCACCGGACAGTTGATGCGGGTAAGCATCCATACGGCTGGCGGCGCCCGGGATTTCAACTTTTTCCAGCAGTTCGATGGCGCGGGCGCGGGCTTGCTTGCCGGACATTTTCAGGTGCAGGCGCAGCACTTCTTCGATCTGGAAACCAACGGTGTAGCTCGGGTTCAGCGCGGTCATCGGGTCCTGGAAGACCATGGCCAGGTCTTTGCCGACGATTTGCCGACGCTGACGGTTGCTCAGTTTGAGCATGTTCTTGCCGTCGAAATTCAGGGCGTCGGCGGTGACGATCCCCGGATGTTCGATCAGGCCCATCAGCGCCATCATGGTCACGGACTTGCCGGAACCCGATTCGCCAACGATGGCCAGAACTTCGCCCTTGTCCACGGTGATGTCGAGACCGTCGACCACCGGAACGGCGTTCTTGTCGCCGAAGCGAACGTTGAGATTCTTGATTTCTAACAGTGACATTTGAATCTCCTCAGGCGGCGTTCTTGAGTTTCGGGTCCAGCGCATCGCGCAGGCCGTCGCCCATCAAGTTGATTGCCAGCACGCTGAGCAAAATGGTCAAACCAGGCAGACTTACCACCCACCAGGCGCGTTCGATGTAGTCGCGAGCCGAAGCCAGCATGGTGCCCCACTCAGGGGTTGGCGGTTGTACGCCAAGGCCGAGGAAGCCCAGTGCGGCGGCATCGAGGATCGCCGAGGAGAAGCTCAAAGTAGCCTGAACGATCAGCGGCGCCATGCAGTTAGGCAGCACGGTGACGAACATCAGGCGTGGCAGACCGGCACCGGCCAGGCGCGCGGCGGTCACGTAGTCGCGGTTCAATTCGCCCATCACCGCGGCGCGGGTCAGACGAACATAGGACGGCAACGAAACCACGGCGATGGCAATAATGGTGTTGATCAGGCCAGGGCCGAGGATGGCGACAATCGCCACGGCCAGCAGCAGGGACGGCAGGGCCAGCATGATGTCCATCAGACGCATGATGGTCGGGCCGAGCAAGCGCGGGAAGAACCCGGCGAACAGACCCAACAGGATGCCCGGAATCAGCGACATCACCACCGACGACAAGCCGATCAGCAGGGACAGGCGCGAACCGTGGATCAGTCGCGACAGCAGGTCGCGACCCAGTTCATCGGTGCCGAGCAGGAACTGGAGTTGCCCACCTTCCAGCCAGGACGGCGGGGTCAGCAGGAAGTCGCGGTACTGCTCGCTCGGGTTATGCGGTGCCACCCAAGGGGCGAACAGGGCGCAGAAAATCACCAGCAGCATGAACATCAGGCCGGCGACGGCACCTTTGTTCTTGGAGAACGCTTGCCAGAATTCTTTGTAAGGGGACGGATACAGCAGGCTTTGATCGACTGCTACCGCTGGAATTGAAGTGGTCATGGTCATAATGATCTCAGCGCTGGTGACGAATGCGTGGGTTGGCAAAGCCGTAGAGGATGTCCACCACGAAGTTGACCAGAATCACCAGGCAGGCGATTAACAGGATGCCGTTTTGCACCACGGGATAGTCCCGTGCGCCAATGGCTTCGATCAGCCATTTGCCGATGCCGGGCCAGGAGAAGATGGTTTCGGTCAGGACCGCACCGGCCAGCAATGTGCCGACTTGCAGGCCGACCACGGTCAGTACCGGAATCAGCGCGTTACGCAGGCCGTGAACGAACACTACGCGCGACGGCGACAGGCCTTTGGCGCGGGCGGTACGGATGTAGTCTTCACGCAGCACTTCGAGCATCGAAGAACGGGTCATCCGCGCGATCACCGCCAGCGGGATGGTGCCGAGCACAATGGCCGGCAGGATCAGGTGATGCAGGGCATCGAAGAACGCACCGACGTCATCGGCCAGCAGCGTGTCGATGAGCATGAAACCGGTCCGTGGCTCGATGTCATAGAGCAGGTCGATCCGCCCGGACACCGGGGTCCAGCCCAGGGACACCGAGAAGAACATGATCAGGATCAGGCCCCACCAGAAGATCGGCATCGAGTATCCCGCCAGGGAGACGCCCATCACCCCATGGTCGAACAGGGATCCTCGCTTGAGTGCCGCGATCACCCCGGCCAGAAGGCCCAGGACGCCGGCGAACAACAGGGCGGCCATGGACAGTTCCAGGGTCGCGGGGAATAGAGAAGTGAATTCGCTCCAGACACTTTCACGGGTACGCAGGGATTCGCCGAGATCGCCGTGGGCCAGTTTGCCAACGTAATCCAGGTATTGGGCATACAGGGGTTTGTTCAGACCTAGGCGTTCCATTGCCTGAGCGTGCATTTCGGGGTCGACTCGACGTTCGCCCATCATCACTTCCACGGGGTCGCCTGGAATCATGCGAATCAACGCGAAAGTCAGCAAGGTGATGCCGAAGAACGTGGGGATCAATAACCCCAATCGGCGGGCAATAAAACTAAACATCTTGTGGTGTACCTCATCAGCCGGTTAGGCGTGCCCGGCATTCCTGGGTCAGGAATGCCGGTAGTTTCTTATCTACTTCACCTGGGTGGTGGCGAAGTTATTAGTGGTGAGCGGGCTAATGTGATAGCCCTCTACGTTGTTGCGCATTGCGGTGAACATACGCGTGTGCGCCATGCTGATCCAAGGTTGGTCCTGGTTAAAGACTTCTTGGGCTTGCTCATAGAGCGCTGCGCGTTCCGCCGGGTTCACTTTAGCCCTGGCTTCATCGATCAGCGCCTGGAACTTCTCGTTGCACCAACGTGCGTAGTTTTCGCCGTTTTTGGCGGCCTCGCAACTGAGCATAGGCGTCAGGAAGTTATCCGGGTCGCCGTTATCGCCCGCCCATCCGGCAGACACCATGTCGTGCTCGCCGTTTTTCGCGCGTTTGAGCATTTCGCCCCATTCCATGACGCGAATATCGACCTTGATCCCGACCTGGGCCAGGTCAGCCTGCATCATCTGCGCGCCGAGCATTGGGTTCGGGTTGGTTGGACCGCCGCCGTTACGGGTGAACAGGGTGAATGTGGTGCCATCCGGCACGCCGGCTTCCTTGAGCAGGGCGCGAGCCTTGTCCAGATCACGTGGCGGATTCTTCAGGTCGTGGTTGTAGCCCAGCAGGGTGTCCGGGTACGGATTGACCGCCACGGTCGCATTGCCTTTGCCAAACAGCGCGTTGACGTAGGCGGCCTTGTCGAAGGCGATATCGATGGCTTTACGGACGCGCACATCGCTCATGTATTTGTGCGAGGTGTTCATGGCGATGTACGAAACGGTCATCGCGTTCAGTTCATCGACACTCAGTTTGGCGTCTTTCTTGATGCTCGGGATGTCATCCGGTTTCGGGTACAGCGCAATCTGGCACTCGTTGGCTTTCAGTTTTTGCAGACGCACGTTGTTGTCGGTGGCGATGGCCAGGATCAGCGAATCAGCCGGTGGCTTGCCACGGAAGTAATCCGGGTTGGCCTTGAAGCGGACTTGAGCGTCCTTGTTGTAACGCTGGAATACGAACGGGCCGGTGCCGACAGGCTTGTTGTTCAGGTCGCCGGTCTTGTTGGCCTTGAGCAACTGGTCGGCATACTCGGCGGAGTAGATCGAGGAGAAGGCCATGGCGATGTCGGCCAGGAACGGCGCTTCGCGGCGGGTCAGGGTGAAGGTGACCGTGTTGTCGTCGATCTTCTCGACACTTTTGAGCAGCTCTTTGAAGCCCATGCTTTCAAAGTACGGGAAGCCCACGCTCGACAGTTTGTGCCACGGGTGATTCGGGTCCAGCTGACGCTGGAAGCTCCAGACCACGTCGTCGGCGTTCATGTCGCGGGTCGGCTTGAAGTATTCGGTGGTGTGGAACTTGACGCCTTTGCGCAGGTGGAACGTGTAGGTCAGACCGTCCTCGCTGATGTCCCAGGAATCGGCCAGTGCCGGAATCACTTCAGTGGTGCCGGGCTTGAAGTCCGCCAGACGATTGAAGATGGTTTCGGCCACCGCATCGGCTGTGACTGCAGTCGTGTACTGGACCATATCGAAGCCTTCCGGACTGGCTTCGGTGCAGACCACCAGGGGTTTGGCCGAGACGCCAACAGCGACACTCAGCAACGCGGCCGCGATGGCCGCACGTAGGGGAAGCATTTTCATCAAAGAACCCTCTGCAATCGGTTGAACTGAAGAAAACCAAACGGCCGACTCGTCATGAGTCAGCCGCAGGCGTGCGTTTTTACAGAATGTTGAACGGAATGGTGGTCACGAGACGGAACTCGTTGATGCTGCCGTCAGCCTGGTTCTCGCTGGCGCGGTGAGCGGTGTAGGTCGCGCGAACAGTGGTGGCCTTGAGTGGGCCGCTCTGCACGGCGTACGAAGTACCGATGCCGTATTCGTAATGGTGTTCGCCGTCCATCGTCTGCACGCTGGCGTACTCGCCGCCTTTGTTATGAGTACCGTCGATACCCCAGCCGCGAGCCTGGTAGATGTTGAACTTCAGGCCTGGCACGCCGTATTCGGCCATGTTCAAGCCGTAGGCGATCTGGAAGGATTTCTCGTTCGGGCCGTTGAAGTCCGACAGCAGGGAGTTGGCCAGGTAGATGCCGTTGGTTTCGTGCAGGTAGTCGAAGTACTCGTTACCGTTCACTTCCTGGTACGAGAAAGTCAGGCTGTGGGCCTGGTGGGTCAGGCCGAACGACAGGGAGTAGGTGTCGTTATCGATTTCGCCCAGTACGGCTTTGCCTTCGTCGACGGTTTTGTAGTAGTTCAGGCCGGTGGTCAGGCTCAGTACCGAGCTGTCACCCAATACATGGCTGGCGCCGAAGTAGTACTGGTTCCACATGTCTTCGGCCTGGGTGCCCCACAGGCTGGTAGTCAGGCTGGCGAACGGCTGGTAGGTGATACCGCCGGTGTACACGTGATCGATTTCAACGAGGTGGTCGGCGTATTCCGCGCGGAATTTACGCTGGCTTTCTTCGGTACGCGGTGAGTTGCGATCGAAGGTGGCCAGGTCGAACGACAGGTTCTCCAGCTCTTCGCTGTGGATCGCCACACCTTCGAAGCTCGAAGGCAGTGCACGGTTGCCGATTACATCGACCTGCGGGCTGCTGAAGTTCATGCGGCCGGCGGTCAGGGTGGTGTTGGAGAAGCGGGCCTTGACGTTGGCCAGGCCCAGTTTGCTCCACTGGCCTTGGGCATCGCCGCCTTCTTTGGTCAGGGTGCGGTTGTTACCGGCACGCTCACGGTCGAAGGGAACGCCGCCGAAACCAGAGGCCAGATCCTTGCGATCACGCTCAAGGGCAACGGCGTTATATACCGCAACTTCGGTGCTCAAACCGACAGCACCCTCGGTGAAGCCCGAGTTGTACTTGAGGATGGTGCCCTGCAGCCAGTTGATACGGCGGTCTGTCGTTTGCAATGCGCCGTTCTTGTTGTAACGGAACACACCGCCGCGCTTCAGTTGCTCGTTGGCATACCAGTTACGCGTGCTCCCGGTGATCGATTGGCCTTCGACGAAACCAGTGGCTTCACTCTGAGCACTTTTCTCTTTCACGGTAACCGGGGTGTACGCCTGGCTTTGGGTTTCTGCGTACGCCGAGGCGGTTACGCTGCTGATGGCCAGGGCCAATAACGCGGTGCTGCTCAGTTTCATGGGGTGAAGCTCCTTTCTTTCTTTTATTAATGCCGGTCTTTTTTGGTGATCCGGCTATTTGGTTTTGAACTCATACAAGGCATCGCAAACGTTTGCTGTAGGCCGGATTGACGAATTACGGCAATACGCTTGCGTGAGGGCGAAATCCGCCCCCTGCGTTTTTGGCTAATCGGTTATTTTTCTATGCTGACGCCCGAGAACACGTTGCGACCGAAAGGACTCACCTTGAATCCTTCGATTTTGGCGCTCAACGGCTGGTTAACCGTCGAGTGGGCGACTGGCGTAATCGGTACCTGCTGCTTGAGGTACTGCTGCGCCTGTTTGTAAAGCACGGTGCGCTGGTCGCGGTCGGTGACGACCTTGGCCTGCTTGATCAGCTTGTCGTAAGCCGGATCACACCACATGGAGTAGTTGTTGCCGCCAATGGCGTCGCAGCTGTAAAGCGTGCCGAGCCAGTTGTCCGGGTCCCCATTGTCACCGGTCCAGCCAATCAGGCTGACGTCGTGTTCGCCATTCTTGGTGCGCTTGATGTACTCGCCCCATTCGTAGCTGACGATCTTCACTTTGAGGCCGATTTTTGCCCAGTCGGCCTGGAGCATTTCGGCCATCAATTTGGCGTTGGGGTTGTACGGGCGCTGGACCGGCATGGCCCAGAGGGTAATTTCGGTGCCTTCCTTCACGCCGGCAGCCTTGAGCAATTCCTTGGCTTTTTCCGGGTTGTAGGCGGCGTCTTTAATGGTCTCGTCGTAGGACCATTGGGTCGGCGGCATGGCGTTGACCGCCAGTTGACCGGCGCCTTGATAGACGGCGTTGAGAATGCCTTGCTTGTTCACCGCCATGTCCAGCGCCTGGCGCACTTCGAGCTGGTCGAAAGGCTTGTGGCGCACGTTGTAGGCGATGTAACCGAGGTTGAAACCAGGCTTCTCGATGAGCTTGAGCGTCGGGTCGTTCTTCAGTGCGGTCACGTCGGCAGGGCGCGGGTGCAGGGTGATCTGGCACTCGTTGGCCTTGAGCTTCTGCACCCGCACCGAAGCGTCGGTGTTGATGGCGAAAATCAGGTTCTCAAGCTTGACCCGGCTCGGGTCCCAGTACTGCTTGTTGCCGGTGTAACGGATGTTGGAATCTTTCTGATAACTCTTGAACACGAACGGCCCGGTGCCGATCGGCTTCTGGTTGATGTCGCTCGGCTTGCCGTCGGCCAGCAGTTTGTCGGCGTATTCGGCGGACAGGATGGCGGCGAAGCTCATGGCGATGTTCTGGATGAACGCGGCGTCCACGCTGTTGAGCGTCATGACCACGGTCAGCGGCCCGGTCTTCTCGACCTTGGCGATGTTCTTGTTCAGGCTCATCCCGTTGAAATACGGGAACTCGGTCGGATAAGCCTTACGGAAAGGTTGCTGTGGATCGAGCATGCGATTGAACGTGAACAGCACGTCATCGGCGTTGAAATCACGGGTCGGCGTGAAGTATTTGGTTGTGTGAAATTTCACCCCTTCGCGCAGGTGAAAAGTGTACTTGAGGCCGTCCTCGGAAATATCCCAGCTTTTGGCCAGGCCAGGTACGACGTTGGTGGCGCCTTTTTCGAACTCTGCCAGTCGGTTGTACAACGGCTCGGCGGCGTCATTGTCGGTCGCGGTCGTGTACTGCGCGGTGTCGAAGCCAGCAGGGCTGCCTTCGGAGCAGAACACCAGGCTGTTATTGGCGGCCTGGCTGATAGAAGTGGCGGCCAACAGGCCGGTGCCCAGCAATGCGGATAAAACCAAGGTATGGCGCATGACGCTCCCTTTTCTCTTTCTCTAAGTGTTTTCAATGAACCGCCGCCTCGTCCGGGGACGTGGAGGCATCACTGATCTCAAGCCATGACAGGCAGCAATAACCGAGAGCCCACGCATGAACGGGTCAGGTCCCGACGGTATGAGCCGCGGGCCTGGCAGTAAATGCGTAGAGTCCTAAAGACTCGTAGGAAATGGCAACGCGTCCGACGCCGCTGTTGTAATACCCAGCGGAATTGGATGTAGGTGGTTTCCTACTTTCTCGGCAGATAGAACAACGGCGACGTCAAAAACGTCGCCGTTGCAAAACCTTATTTGCTGACGCTGACGCCGTAGAAGGAGTTCAAGCCAAACGGGCTGATCTTGAAGTCCTGCACGTTGTCGCGCATGGGTTGGAACACCGTCGAGTGAGCGATAGGTGTCATTGGAACGGCATCTTTGAGGACGTGTTGCGCCTGTTTGTACAGTTCGGTGCGCTTGGACTGATCGGTCGTGCGCTTGGCTTCTTTCACGATGCCGTCAAACTTCTTGTCGCACCACTTGGAGAAGTTGTTGCCTTGCAGCGAGTCGCAGCCGAACAGCACGTTCAGCCAGTTGTCCGGGTCACCGTTGTCGCCGCTCCAGCCAATCAGCATCGCGCCGTTTTCGCCGCCTTTGGAGCGCTTGATGTACTCGCCCCACTCGTAGGTCACGATCTTGGCTTTGATACCAACCTTGGCCCAGTCGGACTGCAGCATTTCAGCCATCAGCTTGGCGTTCGGGTTGTAAGGACGCTGTACCGGCATCGCCCACAGGTTGATCTCGGTGCCTTCCTTGATGCCGGCTTCCTTGAGCAGCTCTTTGGCTTTCTCAGGGTTGTACGGCGCATCCTTGATGGTGGTGTCGTAGGACCACTGGGTTGGCGGCATGGCGTTGACGGCCAGCTGACCTGCGCCCTGGTAAACGGAGTCAATGATCTGCTGCTTGTTGACGGCCATGTCCAGCGCTTGACGCACTTTCAGTTGGGCCATCGGGTTCGGCTGATCGCTGCCCTTGATCTTGTCCATCACGTTGTAGGCGATGTAACCCAGGTTGAAACCAGCCTGGTTAGGTACTTTCAGAGTCTTGTCTTCTTGCAGCGCCTTCAGGTCGGCCGGACGTGGGAACAGAGTGATCTGGCACTCGTTCTTCTTCAGCTTCTGGATACGCACCGACGGGTCGGTGGTGATGGCGAAGATCAGGTTGTCGATCTTGACGTCGTCAGGCTTCCAGTAGTCCTTGTTCCCGGTGTAGCGGATGTTGGAGTCTTTCTGGTAGCTCTTGAACACGAACGGACCAGTACCGACCGGCTTCTGGTTGATGTCGGCGGCTTTGCCTTCTTTCAGCAGCTGGGCGGCGTACTCGGCGGACTGGATGGAAGCGAAACTCATGGCCATGTTCTGGATGAACGCGGCGTCGACTTCTTTCAGGGTGAACTTGACAGTTTTGTCGTCGACTTTATCGACCTTGGTGATGTTGGTGTCCATCCCCATGTCGGTGAAGTACGGGAATTCGGTCGGGTACGCCTTACGGAACGGATCATCCTTGTTAATCATGCGATTAAAGGTGAACAGCACGTCGTCGGCGTTGAACTCACGAGTCGGCTTGAAGTACGGGGTGGTGTGGAACTTGACGCCTTCACGCAGGTGGAAGGTGTAAGTCAGGCCATCATCGGAGATGTCCCATTTGGTCGCCAGACCAGGAATGACAGCGGTGCCGCCACGTTCGAACTGGGTCAAACGGTTGAACATGGTTTCTGCAGAGGCGTCGAAGTCGGTTCCGGTGGTGTACTGACCAGGATCAAAACCGGCCGGGCTCCCTTCGGAGCAAAACACCAGGTTAGTCGCTGCTTGGGCGAATGGTGCGCTAGCTAACAAGCTGGCGCCGACTAAAAACGGAATGACCGCGTGTTTAAGCATGGTGGCCTCATGATTTGTTGTCATTTTTGGAATTAGAGGACGACCTCGTGAGTCGTGCCTGCGGATACTTATGCAGGGGCCATACCCATTGCAAGATCCAGAGCGGCCACATGTCTTAAACAGTGGCACGAACGTACCTTAATGTCGCATATGTATAAATTCAGGCGCATTTGACCGTTTGCGCAGGTTTTTTCCAGTGCAAATCGCGCACCGACAGAGGGCGGCCGGGGCGCCTGGCGCACCCGGTTGGAGCGCGGTGTTACTTATTTATACCCACACCATAGAAGGGTGTGAGGCCAAACGGGCTGATCTTGAAGTCGGTCACTTCCTTGCGCAGCGGCTGGAACACCGTCGAGTTCGCAATCGGTGTGATAGGTACTTGTTGCTTAAGGATTTGTTGTGCCTGCTGGTACAAATTGACCCGTTGCTGTTTGTCAGTGGACACTTTGGCTTGCTGAATCAATTTGTCGTACGCCGGGTCGCACCACTTGGCGTAGTTGCTACCTTTCACCGCAGCGCAGCTGTAGAGCACGCCGAGCCAGTTATCCGGGTCACCGTTGTCGCCCGTCCAGCCGTAAATCATCGTGTCGTGTTCGCCGTTCTTGGCGCGCTTGATGTACTCACCCCATTCATAGCTGACGATGTTGGCCTTGATCCCGATTTTCTCCCAATCCTGCTGGATCATCTGTGCCGACATCCGGGCGTTGGGGTTCGATGCGCGCTGCACGGTCATCGCCCACAAATTAATAGTGGTACCGGGTGCAACCCCTGCTTCTTTCAGTAGTGCCTTCGCTTTCGTCGGGTCGTGAGGCGCGTCCTTGATGCTCGGGTCATACGACCATTGGGCAGGAGGCAGGGCGTTCTGCGCCAGTTGGCCGGCACTTTGGTAAACGGCTTTGATGATCGCGGGTTTGTCGATGGCCATGTCCAGGGCCTGGCGTACCTTGAGCTGGTCCAGAGGTGGATGCGTCACGTTGTAGGCCAGGAAACCGAGGTTGAAACCGGCTTGTTTGAGCACGGTGAGATTCGGGTCTTTCTCCATGACTTCGATGTCTGCCGGGCGTGGGTAACCGCTGACCTGGCATTCGCCGGCCTTGAGTTTCTGCAAGCGTACGGCGGCGTCGGGGGTGATCGAGAACACCAGGTTGTCGATTTTCACGTCCTCGGGTTTCCAGTACGACTTGTTGGCGGCGTAGCGGATCTGCGAGTCCTTTTGATAGCGCTTGAACACGAACGGGCCGGTGCCGACAGGTTTCTGGTTGATATCCGCCGCTTTGCCTTCTTTTAACAACTGCGCTCCGTACTCGGCGGATTGCACTGAGGCGAAGCTCATGGCGAGGTTCTGGATGAAGGCCGCGTCGATGTTGTTCAGGTTGAAACGCACGGTGTGGTCGTCGATTTTGTCGACGCTCTTGATCGTTTTGTTCAGGTCCATGTCGGTGAAGTATGGCGACTCGGCGGGGTAGGCTTTTCGGAACGCATTTTCCGGATCGAGCAGGCGCTGGAAGGTGAACAGTACGTCGTCGGCGTTGAAGTCGCGGGTCGGGGTGAAGTAGTCGGTGGTGTGGAATTTCACGCCGTCGCGCAGGTGGAAGGTGTAGCTGAGGCCGTCCGTGGACACCTCCCATTTTGTTGCCAGACCGGGTTCGACTTCGGTGCCACCGCGTTTGAATTGGGTGAGGCGATTGAAGAGGGTTTCGGCCGAGGCGTCGAAGTCGGTGCCGCTGGTGTACTGGCTGGGGTCGAAGCCGGCGGGGCTGGCTTCGGAGCAGTAGACCAGGGTGGTGGCGGCTTGGGCGAGTGGGGCGGTCATTGCGAGGGCGAGAGCGAGCAGCAGTGGTTTGACGGTGGTTCTTTCCATGGAGTCCCCGAGGGTTTGGGTAGCGGTGTTTTTCTGAGAGTAGCGGTGTTGGCGGGTGTCGCGGAAATATCGTTTTTGGAGGGGGACCCCTCTATCTCGGCATATTCAAGCGGGTTGTCGGCTTGGCCGCCTTATAGCTGAGCAATATCTTGCTGCTGTGCTCGATTGATCGTTCCCACGCTCCGCGTGGGAATGCCGACTGGGACGCTCCGCGTTCCGCTTCTAAGCCTTCTGAAACCCCTGCAGGGGAATTGCATGGGTTTTGCTCTGGCATAAAAAAACGGCGATCACTTCAGTGATCGCCGTTTCTGTGCACGGGTTATCGAATCAAGGCATCAACACTTCAATCGAACCATCCGCCGTCATGCTGACCTGACTGGTGCCAGCCTCAACGTCCGGCGTCACCGGCGCACCGTCCATGCTCGCCGCTTTCATCATCATCGGCGCGCGCATGTACGGTTGTGGGTAACCGTTGCTGTTCAAGTTCAGGTTAACGATTTTGTACCCCTTGCCGCCCAATGCATCGGTAGCCAATTGCGCACGGGCTTTAAATGCGCTGACAGCGTCTTTGAGTAGCGCATCTTCGCTGGCCTTGCGGGTTGGTGTCGCGATGGCGAAGTCCATGCCGCCCATTTTCAGGTCGGTGAGCAGTTCGCCGGTCAGTTTCGACAGTGCGGCGAAGTCGGAGCTTTCCAGGCGCAGTTCGGCGCGTTCGCGCCAGCCGGTGATTTTCTGGCCCTTGGTGTCGTAGATCGGGTAGCTGTTGCGGCTGCCCTGGCGCAGGGTGACTTCCTTGACCTGTTTGGCCTGGGCCAGCGCTTTGTTCATGGTGGTGCTGACGTCGGCGGCGAGTTTGGCCGGGTCGGTGTTTTGTTCTTCGGTGTAGAGGGTCACGATCATCAGGTCGCGGGCGACTTCCTGACTGACTTCGGCGCGCAGGGCGATCTGGTTGTAATGAAGTTCGTCGGCAGCCAGGGTCGGGAGGCTGGCGACGGTGCCAGCGCTGAGGGCGAGAAGGGCGACGCTGCGGCGCAATGTGTGCATGAAAAGCTCCTTGGGCGGTGCGCAGGGGTATGGGGCCGAGCCTGCGTGAAACCATCAGACTCTAGCTTTTATGATCCGGTTCGCACAGTTACAACTTCTATACAGATCGACGCGATCTCTTGCAGCTGCCGAAGGCTGCGTTCGAGCGCGAAGCGGTCGCAATTGGGCTGGCGCGTTTTGCATGAAGGAATAAGGTCTCAGGTTTTACGACCGCTTCGCGGCCGAACGCAGCCTTCGGCAGCTGCTACAAGGCTTTGTGTTGGCTGAAGGCCTGTGGCGGTTTGCCGCACTTTTGCCTGTCAGCCCCCGTGCTTGGTTATACTCCGTGCGATCCGCCTGGAGCGCTCATCAGGAGAGCTCATGCTCGCCCCCGTTCAAATCACTTCCGCAACTCGCCAGAATCTCTGGCGGCTGACGTTCATCCGCACATTGGTGTTGGCCGCTCAGGCCGGTTCCGTGGGGCTTGCCTACTGGCTCGACTTACTGCCGCTGCCTTGGTTCCAACTGGCCGCGACCCTCGGTTGCTCGATGCTGCTGTGCGCGTTCACGGCGATTCGCTTGCGCACCTCATGGCCGGTTACTGAACTCGAATACGCCGTGCAACTGGCCTGCGACCTGTTTATCCACAGTGCCTTGCTGTATTTCTCCGGTGGCTCGACCAACCCTTTCGTCTCTTATTACCTGGTACCGCTGACCATCGCCGCCGTAACCTTGCCGTGGCGTTATTCGGTGATTCTGTCCGGCATTGCGCTGACGATGTACACCCTGCTGCTGGCGCGCTTCTATCCGCTGCAAACCTTCCCGATCGCTCGGGAAAACCTGCAGGTTTACGGGATGTGGCTGAGTTTCGCCCTGGCCGCGGCGGTCATCACCTTCTTCGCCGCACGCATGGCCGAAGAGCTGCGCCGTCAGGAAGAACTGCGCGCCATCCGTCGCGAAGAGGGGCTGCGTGATCAGCAACTGCTGGCCGTCGCCACCCAGGCCGCCGGTGCGGCCCATGAACTGGGCACGCCGCTGGCGACCATGAGCGTGTTGCTCAAGGAAATGCGTCAGGACCATCACGACCCGATGTTGCAGGACGACCTGAGCGTGCTGCAGGATCAGGTCAAACTCTGCAAGGAAACCTTGCAGCAACTGGTGCGCGCCGCCGAGGCCAACCGCCGCTTGGCAGTGGAGATGCAGGACGTCACTGATTGGCTCGACGAAGCGCTGAACCGCTGGCACCTGATGCGCCCGGAAGCCAGTTACCGCTTCCAGCGCCTGGGCCAAGGCGCCGTGCCGCGCATGGCGCCGCCGCCGGACCTGACCCAGGCGCTGCTGAATTTGCTCAACAACGCCGCCGACGCTTGCCCCGAAGGGCTGCAAGTGACGCTGGACTGGAATGCCGAAGACCTGACCATCAGCATCCGCGACCACGGCGCCGGGGTGCCGCTGGCCATCGCCGAGCAGATCGGCAAACCGTTTTTTACCACCAAGGGCAAAGGTTTCGGCCTGGGCCTGTTTTTGAGCAAGGCCAGCGTGACACGCGCCGGCGGCTCAGTGAAACTCTACAGTCATGAGGAAGGCGGCACGCTCACCGAGCTGCGCCTGCCCCGTGTCGCCCGAGGAGACGAACATGAGTGACGAGATCCAAGTCGAAGGCGAAGGCGAAGAACTGCCGCATTTGCTGCTGGTAGATGACGACGCAACTTTTACCCGGGTGATGGCCCGTGCCATGGCCCGCCGCGGTTTTCGCGTCAGCACCGCCGGTTCCGCCGAAGAAGGCCTGACCATCGCTCAGGCCGACCTGCCGGACTACGCCGCGCTGGACCTGAAAATGGACGGCGATTCCGGCCTGGTGCTGTTGCCCAAGCTGCTTGAGCTGGACCCGGAAATGCGCGTGGTGATCCTCACCGGTTACTCGAGCATCGCCACCGCCGTCGAGGCGATCAAGCGCGGCGCCTGCAATTACCTGTGCAAACCGGCGGACGCCGATGACGTGTTGGCCGCGCTGCTCTCCGAGCACGCCGACCTCGACACGCTGGTGCCGGAAAACCCGATGTCGGTGGATCGCCTGCAGTGGGAACACATCCAGCGCGTGCTGACCGAGCACGAAGGCAACATCTCCGCCACTGCCCGCGCCCTGGGCATGCACCGCCGCACGCTGCAGCGCAAACTGCAGAAGCGTCCCGTTCGTCGTTGAGCTGATATTTTTGATGAAGAGGCTAATAAGCGACACTCTATCGAGTGTCGCTTTCCAGCTTCGTAAGGCTTTACGGCAAGATACGAACTTTCAACGATTTAGAGTCGACGCCATCAACGTTGAACGTGATATCGACTTCTCGGTGTAGATTCTCTCTCAGGAAGCTTACGGGTAAGTGAGCTATGTTATCCGCGCCGGAGGGCATAGGGGGGGACTCCCATTTTTTCACGGGGTCAGTACCTTCCATCTTGGCCACGAACACTAGCGTTGCGGGTACAGGATATGCTGCTAATGGCAGCGTTAATGGAGTGGTTTCTTTTTCATGTAGTCGGTACATGTAAAACGCATTCTGATGCACATCTTTGGCGATTGGGGCGGCAAAATTATTTTTGTCATTGCTCATGTAAAAACTCCTTTTGCGTTATAGCGCTTTATCGACTTGGCACCTCGCGCCTGCGGTGTGAACGGATTAGGGCAAATTGAAATTTTTCATTCTACTGTCATATCTGACAGTCCAGACCAACGGTGATGGCTGTCGTGCAATGATTCGCAGGGTGCCGCTGTCATTTGTTCCGTCGCTGAACCGGCGCTGAACGAATGTGGGCCGCTCCTCGCGAGGAACCGAACCGATCATCTATGATCGGTTCGTGTGTGTTCTTTTCTTTATCGAGCCTTATCCATGAATCAGAACGCTGAATATTCCGCGGTCAATGATGCTGTGCGCGGGCAGTTTTTTCGCAAAGTCTGGGCGATGACCACGCCTTACTGGCGCAGCGAAGAGAAGGGCAAGGCCTGGACGTTGCTGATCGCCGTGATCGCGCTGTCGCTGTTCAGCGTAGCGATTTCGGTGTGGGTCAACAGTTGGTACAAGGACTTCTACAACGCCCTGCAGAAAAAGGACGAAGCGGCCTTCTGGCAGTTGATCCTGTATTTCTGCGGCATTGCGGCGGTGGCCATTCTCGGCGCGGTGTATCGGCTCTACCTGACGCAGATGCTGACCATCCGCTGGCGGGCCTGGCTCACCGAGAAGCACTTTGCCCGTTGGCTCGACAACAAGAATTACTACCAGCTGGAGCAGGGCGGTTACACCGATAACCCGGACCAGCGGATTTCCGAAGACCTCAATAAATTCACTACCAACACGCTGGGCCTTGGGCTCGGGTTGATTCGCAACATCGTCAGCCTCGTCTCGTTCTCGATCATTCTGTGGGGCGTGTCCGGCAGTATCGAAGTATTTGGTTTCACCATTCCCGGCTACATGTTCTGGTGCGCGCTGGTTTACGCGGCGGTTGCCAGTTGGCTGACGCATTTGATTGGTCGCCGCCTGATCGGCCTCAACAACAACCAGCAACGCTTCGAGGCCGACCTGCGTTTCTCCATGGTGCGGGTTCGCGAGAATGCCGAAAGCATTGCGCTGTACAACGGCGAGCCGAATGAGAACCGCCGCTTGAGCAGCCGGTTCGGGATGGTCTGGCACAACTTCTGGGACATCATGAAAGTGTCCAAGCGCCTGACCTTTTTTACTTCCGGTTATGAGCAGATCGCCGTCATCTTCCCGTTCATGGTCGCCTCGCCGCGTTACTTCGCTGGCAAGATCGAGCTGGGTGAGCTGATGCAAATCAACTCGGCGTTCGCTAACGTCCAGGACAATTTCAGTTGGTTCATCACCGCGTACCAGGACCTCGCCGAATGGCGCGCCACCTGTGATCGTCTGCTGAGTTTCCGTCAGGCCATGACCGACAACGAAGAGCGTGCGCCCGCGATTGATGTGCAAAACCAAGGCTCGGCGTTGAAGGTGCATAACCTCGGCCTTGATCTGGCCGACGGTCGTCACCTGCTGAGCAACGCCGACATGACCGTGGAGGAGGGTGAGCGCGTCATGCTCAGCGGTCGTTCCGGCAGTGGTAAATCCACGTTGTTCAGAGCAATGGGTCATCTGTGGCCGGCGGGCCACGGCAGTATTCGACTGCCGACGGGGCGTTATCTGTTCCTGCCGCAAAAACCTTATTTGCCAATTGGCACGCTGCGCGAGGCGCTGAGTTATCCACAGGCTGGCGATACGTATCCGCACGAGCGCTACGTTCACGTGCTGGAAGCCTGTCGTTTACCGCATCTGGTGTCGCGTCTTGATGACGCCAATCACTGGCAGCGCATGTTGTCGCCGGGTGAGCAACAGCGTCTGGCCTTTGCCCGTGCGCTGCTGTATGGACCGCAATGGCTGTACATGGACGAGGCGACCTCGGCGATGGACGAAGAGGACGAGGCGTCGCTGTATCAGACTTTGATCGATGAGATTCCGGGGTTGAGCATTGTCAGCGTCGGGCATCGCAGCAGCCTGAAGCGCTTTCATCCTCGGCATGTTCGTATCGAGAATGGGCATCTGGTGGACCAGACCGTGACTGCGTAAACCCCTCCGCCCTACCTGTGGGGTGGATTTTGTGGTGAGGGGATTTATCCCCTCGCCACAGGTCGCGCCTACCGGGGCGGGGTGATCGTACAACCGCGTTGAGCTATGATGCGGTTTCAGCCGCAACTTTCGAGAAAGACGTTCACCATGGAAAACCCGATCGACGCACCACGCCTCCCTCGCAAGCGCCGCAGCCTCGCTCAGGAACTGGTGACGGTGCTGTCCGAGCAGATCCGCGACGGTCACCTCAAGCGTGGCGACAAGTTGCCCACCGAGTCGGCGATCATGGATGCCCATGGCGTCAGCCGCACCGTGGTGCGCGAAGCGATTTCCCGTTTGCAGGCCGCAGGCCAGGTTGAAACCCGCCACGGCATCGGTACTTTTGTACTCGACACCCCAAGCCCAAGCGGTTTCCGAATCGACCCGGCGACGGTGGTCACGCTGCGGGATGTACTGGCGATTCTGGAACTGCGCATCAGCCTCGAAGTGGAATCCGCCGGCCTCGCCGCGCAGCGCCGCAGCCCTGAGCAACTGGCGTTGATGCGTGCTGCGCTGGATGCATTGAATGAAAGTGTTTCCCATGCCAGCGATGCCGTGGCGTCCGACTTCCAGTTCCACCTGCAAATCGCCCTGGCGACCGGCAACCGCTATTTCACCGACATCATGACCCACCTGGGCACCAGCATCATTCCGCGTACGCGCCTCAACTCCGCGCGCCTGGCCCATGACGACCAGCAGCACTACATGAATCGCCTGAGCCGTGAGCACGAAGAGATTTACGACGCGATTGCTCGTCAGGATTCGGATGCGGCGCGGGCGGCGATGCGGTTGCATCTGACGAACAGCCGCGAGCGGCTGCGTCATGCGCATGAAGAGGCTGAGGCGCAGCGGGGTTAAGGCTTAGGTTTATAAAGCTCGGTTTCAAGTGTGACGCGTTCGATCGGTTGATCGATTTCGAAAGGGATGGTCAGCGTTCTTTTGGTGACGATGTACTGATCATCGAGACCTTCGAATTGCAATACGTCCGTCGCATAAATAATGCCGTCGAACATGAAGTTCTGACGTTTGCCGATGGGATGCTTCAACGTATAGGTAATGTTCACGCTCTACTCCTGCTTACTTAATGAGGTCACTCAAACTAGGAGCAACCCCTCAGTCAACGATACTGTAAGAATTACTAGTTACGACGAACGGTCTGAAGCAAAAGAACAGCCATTCAATCGCACATTTGATCAGCGAGTGATTCAGTTTTAGCCCAACTCCTGGCACCGGGCTTGGCACCAAACACGGGTCAGTCGATGCGGTTGCACCTGACCAATAGCCGCGAGCGGCTGCGCCATGCTCATGAAGAAGCGGAGGCGCAGCGCTCATTGCTGTTTAGCGTTCGAGGCGAACCTTTAGCACCGGGGATTGAACCGGGTTACTGGATGCGCTGGTCACCGTGTAATGCAGCTCGGCAGTGGCACCTGGGACCAGGCCTTTTTCAAAGGCCTCTTTCTTAATCAAGAATTTGATAGGTTTCCCGACCTCCCCGGCTGTCAGCGTGTGCTGTTCCTGCCAGTTATTACCCGTAGAAGTGCTTACCGTAAGTTTGACTACATCTCCTGCCTTAGCATTTGGGTATGGTTCAACCTTGCCAGGTGTCGGGTCTGGCAAGTTGTGAACGTAAAGAATGTTGCCGACGGCGTCTGGAAGCACCGGTGCAGGCAAGGTTTTCAGTTGTGCAGTCATGATCAAAATCCTTTTAGCAATCAATCAAACCGTTTGAAAGACGCGAACTGAAACGCTTCGCTGACGGAGCCGGTTCGTTAACTCCGGAACCATTTAGGCCGCAGCGACAGTTGTTCGGCTACTGTCAGAAATTACAGTGCCGACGAATGGTAGGTGAAGTGGGCTGACGAATTAGATCGTTCCCACGCAAAGCATGGGAACGATCAGGTGCGGGGAATCAGCCGGTCCTGAGAATCGAACGATCCACCCTCACGGCCCACTCAGAAGCCCCGGCCTTGGCATCGAACGCCACATGCCCATGCTCATCAACCACCGCCCGAGCAATTGGCACTCCCTTGACCAACAACTCCAACGGCGCACCCTTCAGCGATTGGCCCGAAGCCAATTCCAGTTTCAATTTGATAGTCATCATCGATCTCCTTATCAGGCAACGTTGCCAGTGGGTTTGTAATCCTTGAGCAGCAAATAAGTGCTCCAGCCCCACCAGTCATCCACGGTGGCGGTGTCGTTCAGGTTGTTGACGTCCTTACGTCGCAACACCTTGTTGCCCTCGACCTTGAACAACGGCGAGAAATTACCCGTCGGGTTCAGGACCGCTTGAAGATCAGGCAGTTTTTTTAACGCAGCAAAGCTGCCGGCCGACGGTGCGATCCCGCTGAGATAAGCCGCAAACACTTCATCCGCCGACACCTGAACCGCCTGATTCACCTGGGCGCGATTAGCGCTGTCGATGGCGTCGAAGTAGCGCTTGTCCCCATACGCACGCCATTGATCGCCGTTGCTATTGCGCACATTGAGGCCGAATTTGCTGTCTTCGTCGTGCATGAAGCGCGTGATCAACGAACCCAGATCGCTCGGCGTGACCACCGCGGCCAATTGTTTGCGCGGCACTCGCAGGTGGCCGGCGGAAAACAGGTCGGTCAGGTAGTGATCGGCAAAAGCGTTCATCGCATAGGCCTGCTCCAACTGCTTTTCATCGCCGCTGGCGTGGGCCTGCACCGCTTGTTGCACCGCCGCGGTGTGACCGGCGATATATGCCAGCAGTGCCCATTCGGCGAAGTGATCGGCATTGTTGGCGGCCAGTTTCAGGTAGCGCCCCAATGGAAATAGCGCCGAGACGACACTGCCACCGCCAGTGATCTTGTTCCACTCTTCCGACAACGTATCACCGAGGGCGTCATAGGCTTCGTGAGGCTGTTTACCGTCCTTGATCGCCTGCTTGATCGCGGCGATTTCCTTTTGCATGACACCGAGGATCAGCTTGGCCTCAGCGTTAGAAGCAGGCAGCACGGCCAGCGAATTGAAGGCATTGGTAAAACGCTGGATTCGGTCGGCGGCCGTCGCGCCTTCGCTGATCGGTTGATCGGGAATTCCATAGAAATCACCCCCCAGCGCAACGACCTGGCCATAGGTGAGCGCCAGCCCATTGGGTAGATGCAGCTCCACCTGCGAAGCCGGGATAGCAGGTGCATCTTTGATGAAACGCAGCAGGGTGCTGTCGCCGATGGCGGTGTGTTCGCCACCCTCGAACCTCAGCTGTGGCTTGCCTTTCAGGGCTTTACCGGAGGCTGTGGGTAGCGACGCGGGAAGGGCAGACGCAGCGTTGTGATGATCAGCAATCTGCAAGACCACGTGCTGGTTTTCCCCGATGAGAGGGATGCCATGTTCGGTAAAAAGATCATCCAGTTCGGCGATGACCTGTTTCGGTTTTTCCTTCGGTTGTGCGTGTAGACCTGACATTTCTATCTCCTTGATATGTCGTCGGTACGATCAAAAAATAACTGTATGTATATACAGCTGTCTGGATCATAGATGAGAAATTTCCTACGTCAAGAAAATACCTTTCCGACTCAAATTCTGCGGTTGGCGATGAAATGCAGTTGACGGTTATTTTTTAAGTTGTACGATGACCTACAACTTCGGCGCAGGCTGAACGGTTTACTCACACACACATACGTTGCTACCAGGGTGTTCGAATAATGAATCCACAAGAACTGAAGTCCATCCTCTCCTCCGGTCTGCTGTCTTTCCCGGTTACCGATTTCAATGCTCAGGGCGACTTCCATCGCGCGGGCTATATCAAACGTCTCGAATGGCTGGCCCCATACGGCGCCACGGCGTTGTTCGCCGCGGGCGGCACCGGTGAGTTCTTCTCTCTGGCGGCCAGCGAATATTCGGAAATCATCAAGACCGCCGTCGACACCTGCGAAACCAGCGTGCCGATTCTGGCCGGCGTTGGCGGCTCGACGCGTCAAGCCATCGAATACGCACAGGAAGCCGAGCGTCTGGGCGCCAAAGGCCTGTTGCTGCTGCCGCACTACCTGACCGAAGCCAGCCAGGACGGCGTTGCCGCCCACGTTGAGGCTGTGTGCAAATCGGTAAAAATCGGCGTGGTGGTTTACAACCGCAACGTCTGCCGCCTGACCGCGCCGCTGCTGGAACGTCTGGCCGAGCGCTGCCCGAACCTGATCGGCTACAAGGATGGCCTGGGCGATATCGAGTTGATGGTGTCGATTCGTCGCCGCCTCGGTGATCGCTTCAGCTACCTGGGCGGTTTGCCGACCGCCGAAGTGTACGCCGCTGCCTATAAGGCGCTGGGCGTACCGGTCTACTCCTCGGCGGTGTTCAACTTCATCCCGAAAACCGCGATGGATTTCTACCACGCCATTGCCCGCGAAGATCACGCCACCGTCGGCAAGATCATCGACGACTTCTTCCTGCCGTACCTGGACATCCGTAACCGCAAAGCCGGTTACGCCGTGAGCATCGTCAAGGCCGGGGCAAAAATTGCCGGCTATGACGCAGGTCCTGTGCGTGCACCGCTGACCGATCTGACCGGCGAAGAGTACGAAATGCTCGCCGCGCTGATCGACAAGCAAGGTGCGCAGTAACAACCCGATTAAACAAGGCCGCTGAGTATTCAGCGGCCTTTTGCGTGAGGAGATTTGTTGTGGCTGATACAAAGCGTTTTGATAATTACATCAACGGTGAATGGGTTTCGGGTAGCGATTACTCCACCAACATCAACCCGTCCGAACTGACCGACACCATTGGCGAGTACGCCAAGGCTGATCTGGCTCAGGTTCACGCGGCCATCGACGCCGCTCGCGCCGCGTTCCCGGCCTGGTCGACGTCGGGCATCCAGGCTCGCCACGATTCGCTGGATAAAGTCGGCACTGAAATCCTTGCTCGCCGCGAAGAACTCGGCACCTTGCTGGCTCGGGAAGAGGGCAAGACCCTGCCTGAAGCCATCGGCGAAGTGACCCGCGCCGGTAACATCTTCAAGTTCTTCGCCGGTGAATGCCTGCGTCTGTCCGGCGATTACCTGCCGTCGGTACGTCCGGGTGTGAACGTCGAAGTGACTCGCGAAGCGCTGGGTGTGGTCGGTCTGATCACGCCATGGAACTTCCCAATCGCGATCCCGGCGTGGAAAATTGCCCCGGCCCTGGCCTACGGCAACTGCGTCGTGCTGAAGCCGGCTGATCTGGTGCCGGGTTGCGCCTGGGCGCTGGCCGAAATCATCTCCCGCGCCGGCTTCCCCGCCGGCGTGTTCAACCTGGTGATGGGCAGCGGTCGAGTGGTTGGCGATGCGCTGGTTCAGAGCCCGAAAGTCGACGGCATCAGCTTCACCGGTTCGGTGGGCGTCGGTCGTCAGATCGCGGTCAGCTGCGTTTCGCGCCAGGCCAAGGTTCAGCTGGAAATGGGTGGCAAGAACCCGCAGATCATTCTCGACGACGCCGACCTCAAGCAAGCGGTCGAGCTGTCGGTACAGAGTGCGTTCTACTCGACTGGCCAGCGTTGCACCGCCTCGAGCCGCTTCATCGTCACCGCCGGGATTCACGACAAGTTCGTCGAAGCCGTGGCTGAGCGCATGAAGTCGATCAAGGTCGGTCACGCGCTGAAAGCCGGCACCGACATCGGTCCGGTCGTCTCGCAAGCGCAGCTTGAACAGGACATGAAGTACATCGACATCGGCCAGTCCGAAGGTGCACGTCTGGTCAGTGGCGGCGGTCTGGTGACCTGCGATACCGAAGGCTATTACCTCGCGCCAACCCTGTTTGCCGACAGCGAAGCCGCGATGCGCATCAGCCGTGAAGAGATCTTCGGCCCGGTGGCCAACGTGGTTCGCGTAGCGGATTACGAGGCCGCGCTGGCCATGGCCAACGACACCGAATTCGGTCTGTCGGCGGGCATTGCCACCACGTCGTTGAAGTACGCCAACCACTTCAAGCGCCACTCCCAGGCCGGGATGGTGATGGTCAACCTGCCGACGGCAGGCGTGGATTACCACGTTCCATTCGGTGGGCGTAAAGGTTCATCCTATGGGTCCCGCGAGCAAGGTCGCTACGCGCAAGAGTTCTACACGGTCGTGAAGACCAGCTACATCGGCTCCTGACAGGAAACATCGCGGTATCGGCATCGATACCGCAACAGCTCCACCCGCGCATAAAAATAATCAGTGGGAGTACATCTACATGCAAGCGACCAAGCCGACCCACGTCCGCTATTTGATTTTGCTCATGCTTTTTCTGGTGACCACGATCAACTATGCCGACCGGGCTACCATCGCCATCGCGGGCTCCAGCCTGCAAAAAGACCTCGGCATCGACGCGGTCACCCTCGGTTATATCTTCTCTGCATTCGGTTGGGCCTACGTGGCCGGGCAAATTCCCGGTGGCTGGCTGCTGGACCGTTTCGGCTCGAAAAAAATCTACGCGCTCAGCATCTTCACCTGGTCGCTGTTCACCGTGTTGCAGGGTTATGTCGGTGAGTTCGGCATGTCCACGGCGGTGGTTGCGCTGTTCATGCTGCGCTTCCTGGTGGGCCTGGCCGAAGCGCCATCCTTCCCCGGTAACGCGCGCATCGTTGCAGCCTGGTTCCCGACCGCTGAGCGCGGTACGGCGTCGGCGATTTTCAACTCGGCGCAATATTTCGCTACCGTGTTGTTTGCGCCGCTGATGGGTTGGATCGTTTACAGCTTCGGCTGGCAGCACGTGTTCATCGTCATGGGCGTGATCGGCATCATCTTCTCGGGGATCTGGCTGAAGGTTATCCACAGCCCGCGTCAGCATCCGATGATCAATGACGCCGAGTTCAAACACATCGCCGACAACGGCGGCATGGTCGACATGGACCAGGACAAAGGCAAAGGCAAAAAGGTCGACGGTCCGAAGTGGGACTACATCCGCCAGTTGCTGACCAACCGCATGATGCTCGGCGTGTATCTGGGGCAGTACTGCATCAACGGCATCACCTACTTCTTCCTGACCTGGTTCCCGGTGTACCTGGTGCAAGAACGCGGCATGACCATCCTCAAGGCCGGTTTCATTGCCTCGTTGCCGGCGATCTGCGGCTTTATTGGTGGTGTGCTCGGCGGCGTGATTTCCGACTACCTGCTGCGCAAGGGCCATTCCCTGACCTTCGCCCGCAAGGCGCCGATCATTGCTGGCTTGCTGGTCTCCAGCAGCATCGTGGCCTGCAACTACGTTGACGTTGAATGGATGGTCGTCGGCTTCATGGCCCTGGCATTCTTCGGTAAAGGCGTGGGTGCGCTGGGTTGGGCCGTGGTGTCTGACACCTCGCCAAAACAGATCGCCGGTCTCAGCGGTGGCTTGTTCAACACCTTCGGCAACATCGCTTCGATCACCACCCCGATTGTCATCGGCTACATCATCAGCTCCACCGGTTCGTTCAAATGGGCGCTGGTGTTTGTCGGTTGCAACGCACTGGTCGCAGTGTTCAGTTACCTGGTGATCGTTGGTCCGATCAAACGTGTGGTACTCAAGGAACCGCCAGTCAGCGGTCCTGAAACCAACAACAAATTATCTGAAGCGCATTCCTGAGGAGCGGCGTCATGCAGTTGATTGAACATTCCGACTCGCCGCGCTACATCCGCCTGCACGAGCGGGACAACGTAGTGATCGTGGTCAATGACCAAGGCGTGCCGGCCGGTACCGAATTTCCGGACGGCCTGGTCACCGTGGATTTCGTACCACAGAGCCACAAGGTCACCCTGGAAGACATTCCCGTGGGCGGCCAGGTGATTCGTTACGGCCAGACCATTGGCTACGCGTTGCAGCCGATACCGCGCGGCAGCTGGGTCAAGGAAGATCAACTGCGCATGCCCACC
Organism: Pseudomonas sp. BT76 TE3572; assembly: GCF_050435365.1. Taxonomy (NCBI): domain Bacteria; kingdom Pseudomonadati; phylum Pseudomonadota; class Gammaproteobacteria; order Pseudomonadales; family Pseudomonadaceae; genus Pseudomonas; species Pseudomonas sp. BT76 TE3572. Next base: position 3,480,704 of record NZ_JBNDKE010000001.1, on the reverse strand, counting down.
GCGCCACCGCTGGACAGCTTGCCGCTGTCCACCGAAGTGCCGGCGGCGCAGGCACCGCTGGAGGGCTTCACGTTCGAGGGTTATCGCAACGCCGACGGCACCGTCGGTACGCGCAATATTCTGGGGATCACCACGACGGTTCAGTGCGTCACCGGCGTGCTGGACCATGCGGTCAAGCGCATCAAGGACGAGTTGCTGCCCAAGTACCCGCACGTTGACGACGTGGTGGCGCTGACCCACAGCTACGGCTGTGGCGTGGCGATTACCGCGACTGACGCGTACATCCCGATTCGTACCGTGCGCAACCTGGCGCGCAACCCGAACCTGGGTGGCGAGGCGTTGGTGATCAGCCTGGGCTGCGAGAAATTGCAGGCCGGGCAGGTGATGCACGAGAACGACAGCTCGGTGGATCTGAGCGATCCGTGGTTGTACCGCTTGCAGGATTCCAGTCACGGTTTCACCGAGATGATCGAGCAGATCATGGCGTTGGCCGAGACCCGTTTGAAGAAGCTCGATCAACGTCGCCGGGAAACGGTGCCGGCGTCCGAGCTGATTCTTGGCATGCAGTGCGGCGGCAGCGATGCGTTTTCCGGGATCACCGCCAACCCGGCGTTGGGCTATGCCTCGGACCTGTTGTTGCGCGCGGGTGCGACGGTGATGTTTTCCGAAGTCACCGAAGTGCGCGATGCGATTTACCTGCTGACTTCACGTGCGGAAACAGAAGAGGTCGCTCAGGAACTGGTGCGCGAGATGGACTGGTACGACCGTTACCTGGCCAAGGGTGAAGCGGATCGCAGCGCCAACACTACGCCGGGGAACAAGAAGGGCGGGTTGTCGAACATTGTCGAAAAGTCGCTTGGCTCGATCGTCAAATCCGGCAGCAGCGCGATCAACGGCGTGCTTGGCCCTGGCGAGCGGTTCAAGCGTAAAGGGCTGATCTTCTGTGCGACCCCGGCCAGTGACTTTGTCTGCGGGACGTTGCAATTGGCGGCGGGGATGAACCTGCACGTGTTCACCACCGGGCGTGGTACGCCGTATGGTTTGGCGATGGCGCCCGTGGTGAAGGTGTCGACCCGGACCGAGCTGGCGCAGCGCTGGCCGGATTTGATCGACATCGATGCCGGGCGGATTGCGACCGGACGGGCGTCGATTGAGGACCTTGGCTGGGAGTTGTTCCACTACTACCTGGATGTGGCTAGCGGGAAGAAGCAGACGTGGGCGGAGAAGCACAAGCTGCATAACGACATCACGTTGTTCAACCCCGCGCCGATCACCTGATCTTGTGGCGAGGGAGCTTACTCCCGCTGGGGCGCGAAGCGGCCCCCAAAATGGGCCTGCTGCGCAGTCCAGCGGGAGCAAGCTCCCTCGCCACAGGTTACTCATCGCCTGCTCGCGGCGGTGCTCTACCAGACGCCGATGTCCTCAGTGGCTTATCATTAGCCCCCTAACGACGCTCACCCAAGGTTACCCCCGGCATGCTGGCTATCTTCCTCGAAACCCTGAACATCACCGCGCCGGTGTTTGCCATGCTGTTTCTGGGGGCGCTGCTCAAGCGCATCGACTGGATCAACGACAACTTCATCCACACAGCGTCGGCCTTGGTGTTCAATGTCACCATGCCGGCGTTGTTGTTTCTGGGCATCCTGCATGCCGACCTGCACGCCGCGTTGCAACCGGCGCTGCTCATCTACTTCTCGCTGGCGACGCTGGTGTGTTTTGCCATCGCCTGGGGCTGGGCGATCTGGAAGTGCCCGCGGGAAGATCGGGGGATTTACACCCAAGGCGCCTTTCGCGGCAACAACGGGGTCATCGGCCTCGCACTGGCTGCAAGTATGTACGGCGACTACGGGATTTCCCTCGGGGCGATTCTCGCGGCGTTGGTGATCCTGTTTTACAACACGCTCTCGACAATCGTGTTGGCGGTGTACAGCCCGGTGATCAAGTCCGACCCCTGGAGCATCTGCAAAAGCGTGATGGTCAATCCGTTGATCATCAGCGTGTTTGCGGCGGCGCCGTTTGCCTACTTCAAGATCAGCTTGCCGGGATGGCTGGAGACGTCCGGCCAATACCTGGCGCAAACCACCTTGCCGTTGGCGTTGATCTGCATTGGCGGCACGCTGTCGCTGGCGGCCCTGCGCAAAAGCGGCAACATGGCGCTGAGCTCAAGTCTGGTGAAGATGATCGGCCTGCCGGTCCTGGCGACGCTGGGGGCGTGGCTCTGGGGTTTTCGCGGTGCGGAGTTGGGGATTCTGTTTCTGTACTTCGGCAGCCCGACCGCCGCGGCCAGTTTTGTCATGGCCCGTCAGGCCAATGGCAATCATGAACTGGCGGCAGCGATCATTGTGATCACCACGTTGATGGCGGCGATCACCACCAATGTCGGGATCTTCCTGTTGCAGTGGGGCGGGTGGATTTAGCCCGGGGATTTTGTGTTGTCCTTCAGGGCCTCATCGCGAGCAGGCTCACTCCTACAAGGTATGTGATCGACACAAAACCACTGTAGGAGTGAGCCTGCTCGCGATAGCAATCGACTCGACACCCAAGATGTCTGGCGGTTACTCAGGCCTCTGGTAGCTATCGATCACTTCCTGCGCCGCGCGAAACGCATCGATCGCCGCCGGTACACCGGCATACACCGCGCAATGCAACAGCGCTTCACGAATCTCTTCCACGGTGCAGCCATTGTTCAGCGCGCCGCGCACGTGGCCTTTCAATTCCTGCGGGCACTTCAGCGCGGTCAGGGCGGCGAGGGTGATCAGGCTGCGGGTTTTCAATGGCAAACCTTCGCGGTTCCAGACGCCGCCCCAGGCGTGTTCGTTGACGAAATCCTGCAGCGGTTGAGTGAATTCGGTGGCATTGCCCAGCGCGCGGTCGACGAAGGCGTCGCCCATCACTTGGCGGCGGACTTCAATCCCAGGCTTTTTATCATCGGTCATGGCAATTCCTTATTGTGGTGTTGGCGACGCCAGGCGCGCAGCGACGTGAACAGCAAATACGCCACCAGCGCCGGCAGGACAAAAAACAGCATCAGGTGTTCAAGCTTGCCGGCCAGCGGCATGCCGGTGGTGAACGACACCACGTGCAGACCGTAAGCCAGATACAAACCCAAAAACAGCAGACCTTCGGCGCGGGTCACCCGGTAGCCGGAATAGAACGCCGGCAGACACAATGTCGCGACGCCGAGCATCACCGGCAAGTCGAAATCCAGGGCATTGGGCGATACCGACAACGGCGAAGGCGCGATCAATGCGGTGAAGCCCAGCACGCCCAAGAGGTTGAACAGGTTGCTGCCGATCACGTTGCCCACGGCGATGTCGCGCTGGCCGCGCAAGGCGGCGATCAACGAGGTCGCCAGTTCCGGCAGGGACGTGCTGACGGCAACGATGGTCAGGCCGATGATCCGCTCCGACAATCCCAGATCGGTCGCGACCGAAACCGCCGCGCCCAACAGCAAGTGACCGGCGTAGACCAGCATCGCCAAACCCACGGCGATCATCAGCAGGCTGCTGAACCATGGCGCTTGCGGGACTTCGTGGGTCGTCGATTGCGGGCGGGTCGAGTGCCGCGACTGGCGCAGCAGCAGGCCCAGATACAGGGCCAGTGCCGCGAGCAGCATCACGCCATCGGTGCGGGTCAGTTCTTCGTTCCACGCCAATACGAACACCAAAAGACTGGCGCCGATCATCAGCGGAATATCCAGGCGCACCAGTTGCCGTGAAACCCGCAGCGGGATGATCAGTGCCGAGAGCCCGAGGGTGACGAGGATGTTGAAGATGCTACTGCCGATCACGCTGCCGACGGCGATGTCGGCGTTCTCTGCCAGGGTCGCTTGCAGGCTGACCGCCATCTGCGGTGCGCTGCTGCCGAGGGCGACGATGGTCAGGCCGATAATCAGCGGTCGTACATGCAGGCGCGCGGCGAGGCGTACGGCGGCGCGCACCATCAGTTCGGCGCCGGCGATCAATAACAGCAAGCCGCTGAGCAATTCAATCACGCTGATCAGGGGTAAATCGGCAAGTCCGAAAATGGTCAGCGCTCCATCTATCAGTCGTCGAGGGCTTGCACGCGAACCTTCGCGGTGCCGCTCCTGAGCATACCCAGTTGTTCGGCCGCTTCATGTGAAACATCGATCAGACGCCCACGGGTGTGCGGCCCGCGATCATTGATGCGCACTACACAGGACTTGTCGTTGTTCAGATTGGTGACCTTCACCCGCGTGCCGAAGGGCAACTGACGATGGGCGGCGGTCAGGGAATTCTTGTTGAAACGCTCGCCACTGGCGGTGCGTTTACCTTGGTGTTTGGCGCCGTAATACGAAGCAACGCCGGTCTTGTCGTAGCCGTGTGGATCGATGACATCGGTGCTGGCGCAACCGGCCAGCAGAGAGAGCAGGGCGCAGGTACTGAGCAGACGCTTCATTCAAAGGTTCCCAAAATAAATGTGGCGAGGGAGCTTGCTCCCGCTGGTCTGCGAAGCAGACCCAAATCGGCAACCGCATTCTTTCTGGAAGAGTGCATCAGCCGACGTTGCGACCGCTTCGCGGCCGAGCGGGAGCAAGCTCCCTCGCCACAGGGGAATGAGCCAGGCTTTAAATCTGGCTCCATTCTCATCAGCCTTCGAGCTTGCTTTTCAGCAGTTCGTTAACCTGTTGCGGGTTGGCCTTGCCTTTGGAGGCTTTCATGGCCTGGCCGACGAAGAAGCCGAACATCTTGCCGCGTTTGGCTTCGTCTGCCGCGCGGTACTGTTCAACCTGTTCGGCATTGGCCGCGAGCATCTCGTCCAATACTGCCGAGATCGCACCCGTGTCGGTCACTTGCTTCAAGCCACGCTTGTCGATGATCTCGTCCGCGCTGCCTTCTCCGTTGGCCATGGCTTCAAACACCACCTTGGCGATCTTGCCGGAGATGGTGTTGTCGGTGATGCGCAGCAGCATACCGCCCAGTTGCTCGGCCGAGACCGGCGACTGATCGATGTCCAGGCCCTGTTTGTTCAACAGGCTGCCCAATTCAACCATCACCCAGTTGGCCGCCAGCTTGGCGTCGCCGCCGATGCTCACGACTTTCTCGAAGTAATCGGCTTGCTCGCGGCTGGTGGCCAGGACGCTGGCGTCGTAGACCGACAGACCGAACTGCGCCTGGAAGCGTTCGCGTTTCTGCGGCGGCAATTCAGGCAGGGTGGCGCGTACGTCGTCGAGGAACGAGTTCTCGATGACGACTGGCAGCAGGTCTGGATCGGGGAAGTAACGGTAGTCGTTGGCTTCCTCTTTGCTGCGCATCGGACGGGTTTCGTCCTTGTTCGGATCGTACAGGCGAGTCTGCTGGATCACCTTGCCGCCGTCTTCGATCAATTCGATCTGACGTTGCACTTCGGTGTTGATCGCCTTCTCGATGAAACGGAACGAGTTGACGTTCTTGATCTCGCAGCGCGTGCCGAATTCAACCTGGCCTTTCGGACGGATCGACACGTTGCAGTCGCAACGCAGCGAGCCTTCGGCCATGTTGCCGTCGCAAATGCCCAGGTAGCGAACCAGTGCGTGGACAGCCTTGACGTAAGCCACGGCTTCCTTGGCGCTGCGCATGTCCGGCTCGGAAACGATTTCCAGCAGCGGCGTGCCGGCGCGGTTCAGGTCGATGCCGGTGGCGCCGCTGAATTCTTCGTGCAGGCTTTTACCGGCGTCTTCTTCCAGGTGCGCGCGGGTGATGCCGACGCGTTTGACCGTGCCGTCTTCCAGCGCGATGTCCAGGTGGCCTTTGCCGACGATCGGCAATTCCATCTGGCTGATCTGGTAGCCCTTCGGCAAGTCCGGATAGAAATAGTTTTTACGGGCGAACACGTTGTGCTGGCCGATCTCGGCATCAATTGCCAGACCGAACATCACCGCCATGCGCACTGCTTCCTGGTTCAGCACCGGCAATACGCCGGGCATGCCGAGGTCAACCAGGCTGGCCTGGGTGTTCGGCTCGGAACCGAAAGTGGTGGAGCTACCGGAAAAGATTTTCGACCGGGTGGTGAGCTGGGTGTGAATCTCCAGCCCGATCACGACTTCCCATTGCATGTGTTTCTCCTCAGAAGCCGGTTGGGGTGCGGGTGTGCCAGTCAGTGTTCAGCTGGTACTGGTGCGCAACGTTGAGCAAACGGCCTTCCTGGAAATACGGGGCGAGCAATTGCACGCCGACCGGCAGACCATCGACAAAACCGGCTGGCATGGACAAGCCCGGCAGACCGGCGAGGTTGGCGGTGATGGTGTAGACGTCTTCCAGGTACGCAGCAACCGGGTCGCTGCTCTTGGCGCCAAGCTTCCAGGCCGGGTTTGGCGTGGTTGGGCCGAGGATGATGTCGACCTCATTGAAGGCCGCCATGAAGTCGTTCTTCACCAAACGGCGAATCTTCTGCGCCTTCAGGTAGTAGGCGTCGTAGTAACCGGCGGACAACGCGTAGGCGCCGACCATGATCCGGCGCTGCACTTCAGGCCCGAAGCCTTCGCCACGGGAACGCTTGTACAGGTCGATCAGGTTTTTCGGGTCTTCGCAGCGATGGCCGAAACGTACGCCGTCGAAACGCGACAGGTTGGAAGACGCTTCTGCCGGGGCGATCACGTAGTACGCAGGGATCGCGTGTTGCATGTTCGGCAGGCTGATTTCCTTGATCACGGCACCGAGCTTTTTCAGCTCTTCGATGCTGGCCATGATCAGGTCGGCGATACGCGGGTCGAGACCGGCGCTGAAGTATTCCTTCGGCACGCCGATGCGCAGGCCTTGCAGCGAACCGTTGAGGCTGGCGCTGTAATCAGGCACAGGCTCGTCGATGCTGGTGGAGTCTTGCGGGTCGAAACCGGCCATGCCTTGCAGCAGGATGGCGCAGTCTTCGGCCGTGCGTGCCAACGGGCCGCCCTGATCGAGACTGGAGGCGTAAGCGATCATGCCCCAGCGCGAAACGCGACCGTACGTCGGTTTCAGGCCAGTCAGGTTGGTAAACGCGGCCGGCTGGCGGATCGAGCCGCCGGTGTCGGTGGCAGTAGCGGCCGGCAACAGACGAGCGGCAACGGCCGCGGCCGAACCACCGGACGAACCGCCGGGCACGTGTTCCAGGTTCCACGGGTTTTTCACGGCGCCGTAGTAGCTCGACTCGTTGGCCGAACCCATGGCGAATTCGTCCATGTTGGTCTTGCCCAGGGTCACAGCCCCGGCAGCGGCCAGTTTGGCGACCACGGTGGCGTCGTACGGTGCTTTAAAGTTGTCGAGCATCTTCGATCCGCAGCTGGTGCGGATGCCCTGAGTGCAGAACAGGTCTTTGTGGGCGATCGGCGCACCGAGCAGGGCGCCGCTCTCACCATTGGCCCGGCGTGCGTCAGCGGCTTTCGCCTGCTGGAGCGCCAGGTCTTCGGTGAGGCTGATGAAACTGTTGAGCTGCGGATCGAGCTGGGCGATGCGCGCCAGCAGGACTTTGGTCAGCTCTTCGGAAGAAAACTTTTTATCGGCGAGTCCGCGGGCGATCTCGGCCAGAGTCAATTGATGCATTGCAGGCTCTTTCCCTTTAGTCGATGACTTTCGGAACCAGGTACAGGCCGTTTTCGACCGCTGGTGCGATGGACTGATAGGCCTCGCGATGATTGGTCTCGGTCACGACGTCTGCACGCAGGCGCTGGCTGGCTTCCAGTGGATGGGCGAGCGGCTCGATACCGTCGGTATTGACCGCCTGCATTTCGTCGACCAGCCCCAGAATGCTGTTCAGGGCCGAAGTGATGTGTGGAAGATCGGCATCATTAAGGCCAAGACAGGCCAGATGAGCGATTTTTTCCACGTCGGAGCGTTCAAGCGTCATGGGATTCTCCAGTGGAAGGAAAACAGAACGGATGCTATCCGTGTGTTAGATTGTCGGAACACTACCGCATTTCTACGGTCATAAGGCCGCGATTGTGGGGGTTGGTGCACAGAAAAGCGGCCAATTTAACATATTGGCGCCTTGCCCAAAATCCCTGTCGTTGTTAGAGTTTGCCGCACTTTTTTACCCACGCGTTGCCTAGGGTCCCTTTCCCATGTTCAAGAAACTGCGTGGCATGTTTTCCAGCGATCTTTCCATTGACCTGGGCACTGCCAACACCCTTATTTACGTGCGCGAGCGCGGTATCGTCCTGAATGAGCCATCAGTTGTGGCTATTCGGACACACGGTAACCAGAAAAGTGTCGTTGCTGTCGGCACCGAGGCCAAGCGCATGCTCGGCCGTACACCGGGCAACATTGCTGCCATTCGTCCGATGAAGGATGGCGTGATCGCCGACTTCAGCGTTTGCGAAAAGATGCTGCAGTACTTTATCAACAAGGTTCACGAAAACAGCTTCCTGCAGCCTAGCCCTCGTGTGTTGATCTGCGTTCCTTGCAAATCCACCCAGGTTGAGCGCCGTGCCATCCGTGAGTCGGCCCTCGGTGCCGGTGCCCGTGAAGTGTTCCTGATCGAAGAGCCAATGGCTGCTGCGATCGGTGCTGGCTTGCCGGTTGAAGAAGCTCGCGGTTCGATGGTTGTCGATATCGGTGGCGGTACCACTGAAATCGCGCTGATCTCCCTGAACGGTGTGGTTTACGCCGAGTCCGTACGGGTTGGCGGCGACCGCTTCGACGAAGCGATCATCACTTACGTGCGTCGCAACTACGGCAGCCTGATCGGTGAATCCACCGCTGAGCGCATCAAGCAGGAAATCGGTACTGCCTACCCGGGCGGCGAAGTTCGCGAAGTCGACGTTCGTGGTCGCAACCTGGCCGAAGGCGTTCCACGCGCATTCACCCTGAACTCCAATGAAGTGCTGGAAGCTCTGCAAGAGTCCCTGGCCACCATCGTTCAGGCTGTGAAAAGTGCGCTGGAGCAATCGCCTCCGGAGCTGGCTTCCGATATCGCCGAGCGTGGCCTGGTACTGACCGGTGGCGGCGCCTTGCTGCGTGACCTCGACAAGTTGCTGGCCCAGGAAACCGGTCTGCCGGTAATCGTTGCCGAAGACCCGCTGACCTGTGTTGCTCGCGGCGGTGGCCGTGCGTTGGAAATGATGGATAAACACACCATGGACCTGCTGTCGAGCGAGTGATCTCGCCCGACGCCTCTATGCTGTTGGCGCGCAGGCAGCACTTTGCAGTGCTGCCTGTTGGCGTTTATCTTCTGTCAGTCTGCATCCAGGCCGGTTTGATGCCGTATGAATAAAGAGAACATTTGCCTGGGAGGAGCGGCTTATTAAACCGCTTTTCACCAAAGGGCCTTCACTGGGCGTGCGCTTGTTGGTGCTGGTCGTGCTATCGGTCGCGTTGATGGTGGTCGATGCCCGCTTCACACTGCTCAAGCCAGTGCGTAGCCAGATGTCGCTGGTACTGATGCAGTCTTACTGGATCACCGACCTGCCGCAGCGGCTATGGCAGGGTGTGGCCAGCCAGTTTGGCAGCCGTACCGAGCTCGTCGCCGAAAACGAAAAACTCAAAACCGAAAACCTGCTGTTGCAGGGCCGCATGCAAAAGCTTGCCGCCCTCACCGAGCAGAACGTTCGGCTGCGCGAGTTGCTCAACTCTTCCGCGCTGGTCAACGAGAAGGTCGAAGTGGCCGAATTGATCGGCATGGACCCCAACCCCTTCACCCATCGCATCATCATCAATAAAGGTGAGCGTGACGGTGTGGTCCTTGGTCAGCCGGTGCTGGATGCCCGCGGCCTGATGGGCCAGGTTGTCGAGTTGATGCCGTACACCTCTCGTGTGCTGCTGCTGACCGACACCACTCACAGCATTCCGGTGCAGGTGAACCGTAACGGTCTGCGCGCGATCGCCAGCGGCACCGGTAACCCGGAACGCCTGGAGCTGCGTCACGTGGCCGATACCGCCGACATTAAAGAAGGCGATCTGCTGGTCAGCTCCGGTCTGGGTCAGCGGTTCCCGGCGGGTTATCCGGTAGCGACGGTCAAGGAAGTGATTCACGATTCCGGTCAGCCGTTCGCTATCGTGCGCGCCGTGCCGACCGCCGCCTTGAACCGTAGCCGTTACCTGCTGCTGGTGTTCACCGACGGTCGCACAGCCGAAGAGCGCGCCAACGAAGCTGCCCAGGCTCAAGAAGCCTTGGACCAGCACGGTGGTGGGCCGATCATTCCAGCGACAGTACCGAAACCAGCCATGGTCCCGGCTGCTGTTGCTGCGCCCGTGGCTCCGGCTGCGCCGACGACTGCCCCTGCTGCCCCTGCTGCCACAACCCCGCCCAAACCTGTGGCAACTCATTCTGCTCCTGCGAAACCTGCGGCCAGCAAGCCGCCCGCGACGCAACCTGCGGCCGCTAAACCGCCAGCCACGACACCTGCTGCCGCGAAGCCTGCAGCCAAACCGCCTGTCTCTGCGCCGGCTACCACTGGGGGACGAGAATAATGGTGGGTGCTACTGCCTCCCGAAACGGCTGGATGGTCTGGCTGACATTCGCCATAGGCATGCTGCTCAGCGTTTCGCCGCTGCCGCAATTCATGGAAATCCTCCGTCCGCTGTGGCTGGCCCTGCTGCTGGCATTCTGGGCGTTGGCCATGCCGCAGAAAGTCGGGATGGTCACCGCGTGGTGCCTGGGCCTGGCTGAAGATGTGCTCTATGGCACGCTGCTGGGTCAGAACGCATTGATCCTGACGCTGATCACGTACCTGGTGCTGGCGCTGCAACAACGCCTGCGCATGTTCCCGATGTGGCAACAGAGCCTGGTGATCCTGGTGATCTTCGGCCTCGCGCAGCTTGTTCAACTATGGCTCAGCGCCCTGACCGGCAATCGTCAGCCGACGCTGGCGCTGGTCTTGCCGGCACTGGTCAGCGCATTACTCTGGCCGTGGATCAGCTACGGTTTGCGCGGTTTGCGTCGGCGCTACAAGATCAATTAATTCGGTCAGGCATTTGCCCGCACCTCGACAAGGGAGATGTCTTGATGAAAATGTTGTACCTCGCCTCAGGCTCACCGCGTCGGCGTGAACTGCTCACGCAGATCGGCGTGCCGTTCTCCGCCATCAGCGCGGACATCGATGAAACCCCTTTAGAAAATGAATCCCCTTCGGCCTATGTCGAGCGCCTGGCGCGCGGCAAAGCCGAGGCCGGGTGTGGGACTGTCGTGTCCGCCACAGATTTTTGTGTGCTGGGCGCCGACACCGCCGTGGTGCTGGACGGAAAAATTCTCGGCAAGCCGGTTGATGAAGCCGAGGCGTGCGCCATGCTTATGATGTTGTCCGGGTGTGAACATGAAGTCCTGACGGCGATTGCGGTGCTCGATGGAGAGCGTTGCGAGTCTCGGGTGGTGAGCAGTCTGGTGCGTTTTCGCAACATCAGTCGCGATGAAGCGGTGGCTTACTGGGCCAGCGGCGAGCCGCAAGACAAGGCTGGCGGCTACGGCATTCAAGGACTTGGTGCGGTGTTTGTCGCCGGGCTCAATGGCAGCTACTCGGCGGTGGTCGGGTTACCGCTGTGCGAAACCGCTGAGCTGCTGGGCCATTTCGGCATACCCTGTTGGCAAACCCTTAACGCGCGTTGAGCGTCGTACTGACAAGATGCGGCCATTATCGTGAACATGCCTGAACGAGACCCTGCCATGAGTGAAGAGATCCTGATCAACATCACGCCGATGGAATCGCGCGTGGCGGTGGTTGAAAACGGTGTTCTGCAAGAGGTCCACGTCGAGCGCACGCAAAAGCGCGGGATCGTCGGCAACATCTATAAAGGCAAGGTTGTGCGGGTATTGCCCGGCATGCAGGCGGCATTCGTCGACATCGGACTGGACCGCGCCGCGTTCATTCACGCCTCGGAAATCTCCCTGCGCGAAGGCCCGGCGGTCGAGAGCATCAGCGCTCTGGTTCACGAAGGCCAGAGCCTGGTGGTGCAAGTCACCAAGGACCCGATCGGCTCAAAAGGCGCACGCCTGACGACTCAGTTGTCGATTCCCTCGCGTTATCTGGTGTACATGCCGCGCACGGCACACGTCGGCATTTCGTTGAAGATTGAAGACGAGGCCGAGCGTGAGCGTCTCAAACAAGTGGTCACTGATTGCGTGGCCAAAGAAGGCATCCAGGAGGCCGGTGGCTTCATCCTGCGCACTGCAGCCGAAGGTGCCGGTGCCGATGAAATCCTCATGGACATCCGCTACCTGCGTCGTCTCTGGGATCAGATCAACGAGCAGATCAAAACCATCAGCGCGCCGAGTGTGATCTACGAAGACCTCGGCCTGGCGCTGCGCACCTTGCGTGACCTGGTGAGCCCGAAGATCGAGAAGATCCGGATCGACTCCCGGGAAACCTTCCAGAAAACCACACAGTTCGTCGCCGAGCTGATGCCGGAAATCGCCGATCGTCTTGAGCATTACCCGGGCGAGCGACCGATCTTCGACCTGTACGGCGTTGAAGACGAAATCCAGAAAGCCCTGGAGCGCAAAGTCCCGCTGAAGTCCGGCGGTTACCTTGTGGTCGATCCGGCGGAAGCCATGAGCACCATCGACGTCAACACCGGGGCGTTCGTCGGTCATCGCAACCTCGAAGAAACCATCTTCAAGACCAACCTCGAAGCCGCGACCGCCATTGCTCGTCAGCTGCGCCTGCGCAACCTGGGCGGGATCATCATCATCGACTTCATCGACATGGAAGATGAAGAGCACCAGCGTCAGGTGCTGCGCACACTCGAGAAGCAACTGGAGCGTGATCACGCCAAGACCAACATCATCGGCATCACCGAGTTGGGCCTGGTGCAGATGACCCGCAAGCGCACTCGCGAAAGTCTTGAACAAGTACTGTGCGAGCCGTGCAGCAGCTGTCAGGGCCGCGGCAAGCTCAAGACGCCGGAAACCGTTTGCTACGAGATTTTCCGCGAAATCCTCCGGGAAGCTCGCGCCTATCAGGCGGAAGGCTATCGTGTATTGGCAAACCAGAAAGTGGTCGACCGTTTGCTCGATGAAGAATCGGGCAATGTCGCCGAACTCGAAGGTTTTATCGGGCGCACCATCCGGTTCCAGGTGGAAACCATGTATTCCCAGGAACAATACGACGTGGTGCTGCTCTGAATCACTGTCTTTCAACCCTGTTAGAACGGCTGGCCTCAGCTTTTTGCAGTATTTTTGCCATGGGAGCCAACTGACATGGAACGTCTGACACGCATTTTAGCCGCACTGACCCGCTGGGGTCTGGGGCTGTGTGCGTTGGTATTGGTGTTGATGGCGTTGTACGTCAGCCTCGGCCGAGAGCTGACGCCGCTGGTGGCCGAGTACCGTGCCGAAGTCGAAGCCAAAGCCAGCGCTGCGTTGGGTATGCCGCTGAGTATCGGCGAACTGGAAGGCAACTGGAGCGGCTTTGCGCCGATCATGCTGGCTCACGACGTGATGGTCGGCGAGGGCGCCAATGCCCTGCGTCTGGATCAGGTGCGCGCGGTACCGGATCTTTGGGCCAGTCTGATGGCTCGTGAAGTGCGCATCGCTCACCTGGAACTCAGCGGCCTGAAGATCAGCCTCAAGGAAGGCGAGGACGGTCATTGGGCGCTGGAAGGTTTGCCGGTGCAGCAGGATCAGCCGCTGGATCCTGAGCAGTTGCTCAATCGCATGCAGATGGTTCAGCAACTGTCGGTACTCGATAGCCAGGTCACTTTGCAGCCACTCAAAGAGCAGCCGCTGACCCTGACTTACGTCGGTCTGAATCTGAAAACCGGCGTCTCCCGCCAACGACTCGACGCCCGTTTGACCCTGCCAGACGGACAACCGGTGGCCATCAGTCTGCGTACCCGTCTGCGCGCCAGCGAATGGAAAGACGGCGAGGCCGAAGCTTATTTGAGCCTGCCGCAAAGCGACTGGTCGAAATGGTTGCCTGAGCGCCTGACCCAACAATGGAATTTTTCCGAGATCAAGGCCGGCGGCGAGCTTTGGGTGAACTGGAACAAGGGCGCCCTGCAAAGTGCTGCGATTCGCTTGAACGCGCCGCAACTCAAGGGCGCGTACGCCGAGCGCAAGCCGATCCAGATCAACAATCTGGCGCTCAATGGCTATTTTCAGCGCAGTTCCGAAGGCGCTCTGATCACTCTGGATTCGCTGGCCATGAGCCTTGGCGAGACCCGTTGGGAATCGCACCTGCAACTCAAACAAAACGTGGCGACCGACAAGACTGAAGAGCTTTGGCATCTGCAAGCCGACCGCCTCGATCTCACTCCGATCACCCCGATACTGAATGCCTTGGGGCCGCTGCCCGAAGGCGTTGCTACGGCCGTCGAGCGACTCAAAGTGACCGGTGGCCTGCGCAACGTGCTGATCGACTTCCGGCCCAATGCCACCGACGACAGCAAATTCAGCTTTGCCGCCAACCTGGATCGGGTCGGCTTCGATGCCTATCACGGCGCTCCGGCGGCACGAAATGTCAGTGGCAGCATCAGCGGTGATCTGGGCGGTGGTGAGCTGCGCATGGACAGCAAGGATTTTTCCCTGCATCTGGACCCGATCTTCGCCAAGCCATGGCAGTACATTCAGGCCAATGCCCGACTGACCTGGAAACTTGATAAAGAAGCCTTCACCTTGATCGCGCCGTACCTGAAGGTGCTGGGCGAGGAGGGCAAGATAGCCGGCGACTTTCTGATCCGCCTGCATTTCGACCACACCCAGGAAGACTACATGGACCTGCGGGTCGGTCTGGTGGACGGCGACGGGAGCTACACCGCCAAGTACTTGCCGACAATGCTCAGCCCGGGGCTCGACGAATGGCTGCGTACGGCGATTCTCAAAGGTGCGGTGGACGAAGGCTTCTTCCAGTACCAGGGGTCGCTGAACCACGGGGCCGAGGATGCGGCGCGCAGCATCAGCCTGTTCTTCAAGGTTCACGACGCCGAACTGGCCTTCCAGCCAGGCTGGCCACATGTCAGCAACGTCACGGGTGACGTGTTTGTTGAAGACAGCGGTGTGCGGATCCTCGCCAGCAAGGGGCAGTTGCTCAATACCCAGGTCAGCGACATTTACGTCAATATTCCCCATGTGCCAGCGGGGCAAAGCGTCCATCTGTTCCTCGACGGCGGATTCGCTGGCGGGTTGGGCGATGGCCTGAAGATTCTCCAGGAAGCGCCGATCGGCACCGCAGCCACCTTTGCCGGTTGGGAAGGGGAAGGCGATCTGCGGGGCAAACTGAAACTGGACATTCCATTGGTCAAAGGCGAGCAGCCGAAGATCCTCGTCGACTTCAAGACCGCCAACGCCCGTCTGAAACTGGCCGAACCAACTCTGGAGCTGACTCAGCTCAAGGGCGATTTCCGTTTCGACAGCACCAAGGGTTTGAGCGGACAAAACATCACCGCGCGCGCCTTCGATAAACCGGTTACTGCACAGATTTTCGCCGATGGCAGCCCCGGCAACCTCAAGACTCGCGTCGCTGCCTCGGGCCAGGTCGAGGTCAAGAAACTGACTGACTGGCTGAGTGTGACTCAGCCGTTGCCAGTGTCCGGTGTGATCCCTTATCAGCTGCAACTGAATCTTGATGGGCCCGACAGTCAATTGATGGTCAGCTCCAGCCTCAAGGGCGTAGCAATCGATTTGCCGGCACCGTTCGGCATGGCGGCCGACGTCGGCCGCGACACCACGTTCCGCATGACCCTGCAGGGGCCGGAGCGGCGCTACTGGGTCAACTACGGTGAGCTGGCGAACTTCACGTTTGCGGCACCGCCCGGCAATTTTGCCGATGGTCGTGGCGAGTTGTTCCTGGGTGGCGGTAATGCCGTGCTCCCCGGCGCCAAAGGCCTGCGGGTGCGCGGTGTGCTGTCGGAACTGGACGTCGGCCCCTGGAAGGACCTGGTAGACAAGTACGCCGGCCAGGATCCGGGCGGCAACGCCAAACAGTTGCTCAGTAGCGCTGATTTGCAGATTGGCAAGCTCAGCGGTGTTGGCACTACGCTCGATCAGGCGTCGGTGCAGTTGAACCGCAAACCTGCCACATGGGCCTTGCAACTCGACAGCCAACAGGTCAAGGGCAGCGCCAGCATTCCCGATGCGAAAGCCGCGCCGATTGCGATCAATCTGCAATACGTGCGTTTGCCGGCGCCAGACCCGACGGTCCTGGCCGACGAAAACTCGCCAGATCCGCTGGCCTCGGTGGATCCGACGAAGATCCCGGCACTGGACATCACCATCAATCAGCTGTTCCAGGGCAAGGACCTCGTCGGGGCCTGGTATCTGAAAGTCCGTCCGACCGCCAAGGGCATTGCGCTTAATACGCTGGATCTGGGCCTCAAGGGCATTCTTCTGCAGGGCAGCGGTGGTTGGGAAGGTGTGCCCGGTTCAAGTAGCAGTTGGTACAAGGGTCGGATCAGCGGCAAGAATCTCGCCGATGTACTGAAGGGCTGGGGCTTTGCGCCGAGTGTCACCAGCGAAAATTTTCATATGGATGTCGATGGTCGCTGGCCGGGTTCGCCGGCCTGGCTGGCCACCAAGCGGTTCTCCGGCACCCTTGATGCGTCGCTGAATAAAGGCCAGTTCGTTGAAGTCGAGGGCAGCGCCCAGGCCCTGCGGGTATTTGGCCTGCTCAACTTCAACTCCATCGGCCGCCGACTGCGTCTGGACTTCTCCGACCTGTTCGGCAAAGGCTTGAGTTATGACCGGGTCAAAGGCCTGCTGGTCGCGACCAACGGCGTTTACGTGACCAAGGAGCCGATCCAGATGACCGGTCCGTCGAGTAATGTTGAGCTCAACGGCACGCTGAACCTGGTGGGTGACCAGATTGATGCCAAGTTGATGGTGACGTTGCCTGTGACCAACAACCTGCCGATTGCCGCGCTGATCGTTGGTGCACCGGCTATCGGCGGCGCGCTGTTCCTGATCGATAAGCTCATCGGTGACCGTGTGGCGCGCTTCGCCAGCGTCCAATACACCGTCAAGGGGCCGTGGAAAGAGCCAAAAATCACCTTCGACAAGCCTTTTTGACAACGCCACGCCGCGAGCCGATGGAGTAGCATGGCCGTAAGTATGTGTTGATTCCACATAAGGAAAGGCCATGTCTTTTGCGGTAATTCAAATGGTCAGCCAGAGCGATGTGCTGGCCAATCTGGCCCAGGCCCGTCGGCTGCTCGAGCAAGCGGCGGCCGGTGGTGCGCAGCTTGCCGTACTGCCGGAAAACTTCGCTGCGATGGGCCGTCGCGACATCGCCGACATCGGCCGCGCCGAGGCCTTGGGCGAAGGTCCGATCCTGCCATGGTTGAAACAGACCGCCCGCGACCTCAAGTTATGGATAGTGGCCGGCACATTGCCGTTGCCGCCGGTGGATCAACCGACGGCCAAAGTGCATGCCTGCTCGCTGCTGGTGGATGACCACGGCGAAACCGTTGCACGGTATGACAAGTTGCACCTTTTCGACGTCGATGTGGCGGACAATCGCGGGCGTTATCGCGAATCCGATGACTATGCTTATGGCAGTGGGGTTGTCGTGGCGGACACGCCCGTCGGTCGAGTCGGGCTGACAGTGTGTTACGACCTGCGCTTCCCGGAGCAGTACAGCGAATTACGCGCGGCCGGTGCGGAGTTGATTACCGCGCCGTCGGCCTTTACCGCGGTGACCGGCGCGGCGCATTGGGATGTGTTGATTCGCGCGCGGGCCATCGAAACTCAATGTTATGTGCTCGCGGCTGCCCAGGGTGGGACGCATCCGGGGCCGCGAGAAACCTGGGGTCATGCCGCAATCATCGACCCGTGGGGACGTGTGCTGGCGCAACAGGACCAAGGCGAGGCCGTGCTGCTGGCCGAACGCGATAGCAGCGAACAGGCGTCCATCAGGGCGCGGATGCCGGTGTCCAGTCACCGGCGCTTTTTCTCGCAGGGCGCACAGCGACCTGCCTCAGAACGATGAATTTAAGGCGTAAAGCATATGAGCGAGTTGTTGTCCTCAGTCAGTGAACACCTCCTGGCGCCCGGCGGCGTAACGATCGAGAGCCTGCAAGGTGTGCTCGGTGATCTGGCCGGCCCGGGCATCGATGCTGCCGACCTGTATTTCCAGGGGCAGATTTCCGAGTCCTGGGCGCTGGAAGACGGGATCGTCAAGGAAGGCAGCTTCAATCTCGACCAAGGTGTCGGCGTGCGTGCGCAATCGGGTGAGAAAACCGGTTTTGCCTACAGCAATGCCATTACTCTCGAAGCCCTCGGTGCCGCGGCCCGTGCTGCACGTTCGATCTCCCGCGCCGGCCAGAACGGCACGGTGCAAGCCTTCACGACCCAGGATGTCGCCCAGTTGTACGGGCCGGACAACCCGCTGGAAGTGATGACCCGTGCCGAGAAGGTCGAACTGCTCAAGCGTATCGACGTTGCGACTCGCGCACTCGACCCGCGTATCCAGCAAGTCACCGTGAGCATGGCCGGCGTCTGGGAGCGAATCCTCGTGGCTTCCACCGACGGTGGCCTGGCCGCGGATGTACGGCCGCTGGTGCGCTTTAACGTCAGTGTGATCGTCGAGCAGAACGGTCGCCGAGAGCGCGGCGGTCATGGCGGTGGCGGTCGTACCGATTACCGTTATTTCCTCAGCGATGACCGCGCCATGGGCTACGCCCGTGAAGCGCTGCGTCAGGCGCTGGTGAATCTCGAAGCCATCCCTGCGCCGGCCGGTACGTTGCCAGTGGTGCTGGGGTCCGGCTGGTCCGGCGTGTTGCTGCACGAAGCGGTCGGCCACGGTCTGGAAGGCGACTTCAACCGCAAGGGCAGTTCGGCCTACAGCGGGCGCATGGGCGAGATGGTTGCGTCCAAGCTTTGCACCATCGTCGATGACGGCACGCTGGCCGGGCGTCGCGGTTCCCTAAGCGTCGATGATGAAGGCACCCCGACCGAGTGCACGACACTGATCGAAAACGGCGTACTCAAAGGCTATATGCAGGACAAGCTCAACGCCCGCCTGATGGGCGTGGCCCGCACCGGCAACGGTCGCCGTGAATCCTACGCGCACCTGCCGATGCCGCGCATGACCAACACCTACATGCTGGCCGGCGAAAGCGACCCGGCGGAAATCATCGCCTCGGTGAAGCGCGGTATCTACTGCGCCAACCTCGGCGGCGGTCAGGTGGACATCACCAGCGGCAAATTCGTGTTCTCCACCAGCGAGGCGTACCTGATCGAAGACGGCAAAATCACTGCCCCGGTCAAAGGTGCGACGTTGATCGGCAACGGGCCGGAAGCGATGAGCAAGGTGTCGATGGTCGGTAACGATCTGGCGCTGGACAGCGGCGTGGGGACGTGTGGCAAGGATGGGCAGTCGGTGCCGGTGGGTGTCGGCCAGCCAACGCTGAAAATCGATGCGATCACTGTGGGTGGCACAGGATCGTAAAAGGATGGAGCTTCGGGTGAGCCGCTTGGCGACTCACCCGATTCGAGATTTAACGCAGACCGCGTTGAGTCTCGTCCAGCTCACGGATGTACTTGAAGATTTTACGGCTCGATGCCGGTGGCTTGTTGGTCGCCAGTTCGTGCTGGGCCTGACGGATCAGGGAGCGCAATTGCTGACGATCAGCCTCCGGGTAGTCGACCACGAACTTCTCCAGGACCGCATCGTCGCCCGCGATCAAGCGATCGCGCCAGCGTTCCAGGCCATGGAAACGTTCGTTGTACTGCCGGGTGGAGGCATCGAGTTGATCGAGCAGAGTCAGAATGGCGTCAGTGTCCTGATCGCGCATCAGTTTGCCGATGAACATGAGGTGCCGTTTACGCGCGATATTCGCGGTGTGCTTGGGCGCATCGGCCAATGCCCGGCGCATAGCGTCGGTCAACGGCAGTTTTGCCAGCAAGTCAGGCTTGAGCGTTGTAAGGCGCTCGCCGAGGTCAACCAGAGCATGAAGCTCGCGTTTAACCTGGGATTTGCTTTTTTCTCCCGTATCGAGGGAGTCGTCGTAAGAATCAACCATGGTGGCCGTCCGCAAAGAAACGCCGCCATGATAACCAGTCGGGGGCCGCTTGTCCGGCCCGGTCGCTCGAAGGCCCTAGCCGAAAGCAGAATTTGAGTGGAGAACAGCATGAGTGCAGTTGAAAGCGTCGGCCCACAAGCGTTGCCGGCACTGCAAGAACAAGTCGAGCAGATCATCGCTGAAGCCAAGCGCCAGGGTGCCAGTGCCTGTGAAGTGGCGGTGTCCCTGGAGCAGGGCCTGTCCACCTCGGTGCGTCAGCGTGAAGTCGAAACCGTCGAATTCAACCGCGATCAGGGCTTCGGCATCACCTTGTACGTTGGCCAGCGCAAGGGCTCGGCCAGCACGTCCGCCAGCGGTCCGGAGGCGATTCGCGAAACCGTCGCCGCCGCGCTGGCCATCGCCAAGCACACGTCGGAAGACGAAGCGTCGGGCCTGGCAGACGCCGCGCTGATGGCCAAGGATCTGCAGGATTTCGACCTGTTCCACGAATGGGACATCACCCCGGAGCAAGCCATCGAGCAGGCGCTGACCTGCGAAGCCGCGGCATTTGCTGCCGACAGCCGGATCAAGAACGCCGACGGCACCACCCTCAGCACCCACCAGGGTTGCCGCGTTTACGGCAACAGCCACGGTTTTATCGGCGCCTACGCGTCGACCCGGCACAGCCTGAGCTGCGTGATGATCGCCGAGGCCGACGGCCAGATGCAGCGCGATTACTGGTACGACGTAAACCGTCAGGGCAACTTGCTGGCCAGCCCGGAGAGCATCGGCCAGCGTGCCGCGCAACGGGCGGCGAGCCGTCTGGGCGCGCGTCCGGTGCCGACCTGCGAAGTGCCGGTGCTGTTTTCCGCGGAACTGGCCGGTGGCTTGTTCGGCAGTTTCCTCTCGGCGATCTCCGGCGGCAGCCTGTATCGCAAATCCTCGTTCCTTGAAGGCACGCTGGGACAGAAGCTGTTCCCGGAATGGCTGACCATCGATGAGCGTCCGCACCTGATGCGCGCGCTGGGCAGTTCGGCGTTCGACGGCGACGGTCTGGCGACGTACGCCAAACCGTTCGTCGAAAAGGGCGAGTTGGTCTCGTACATCCTCGGCACGTACTCTGGCCGTAAACTCGGGATGCCGAGCACCGCCAACGCTGGCGGTGTGCACAACCTGTTCGTCACCCATGGTGACGAAGACCAGGCAGCCTTGCTGCGCCGCATGGGCCGCGGCCTGCTGGTGACTGAATTGATGGGCCAGGGCCTGAACATGGTCACTGGCGATTACTCCCGTGGCGCGGCGGGTTACTGGGTCGAGAATGGTGAAATCCAGTTTGCGGTCCAGGAAGTGACCATCGCCGGCAACATGCGTGACATGTTCAAACAGATCGTTGCCGTCGGTAATGACCTGGAACTGCGCAGCAACATTCGTACAGGTTCGGTACTGATCGAGCGAATGACGGTAGCGGGCAGCTAACGCTTAACCGTTACACAAAAAGGCGCGCCACCCATCGTTGGGTGGCGCGCCTTTTTTGTGCGTAGATTTTCTCGGGGTTGTTTTGGTTCTCATTATCATCTAATAATAAATCTCATTACCGAATGAGCCCGGATCATGAGTTCTGCCTTGCACGAGCAGCCTTACCTCGAAAGCTGGCGCTGGATGAGTCGCCAGATCCGTTGCGCGATGGACCCTGACGAGCCTCGCCTGATCGAACATTACCTGGCCGAAGGTCGTTATCTCGCCTGTTGCACGGCAACCTCTCCCTGGACCATCGCCGAAACTTCTTTCCGTTTGTTACTCGACACCGCCGCCGATGTCGCGCTGCCCTGGCACTGGCGCACCTATTGTCTGGACCAGGCCTGGCGGCCGTTGCGTGATCTGGAACGCCTCTCTCTGTGCAAGTGCCGCCTCAAGCGCTGGCAGAGCTACACCTGGCAACTGGCGACCTGCGAGTTGCAGCCCTCGATTCCTCTCATAGAACTGGTGCAAGGATTTACAGATGACCAAGACACGTATTGAGCGCGACAGCATGGGCGAACTCCAGGTGCCGGTGGACGCTCTCTACGGCGCACAGACCCAACGAGCAGTGAACAACTTTCCCATCAGCGGCAAACCGATGCCCGTGCAGTTCATTCGCGCGCTGATCCTGGCCAAGGCCGCCGCTGCCCGCGCCAACGTCGAGCTCAAGCAAATCAGCGAATCCCAGGGCACAGCCATTGTCGATGCGGCGCTGGGTCTGCTCCAAAGCGACTTCATGCAGCATTTTCCGGTGGATATCTTCCAGACCGGTTCCGGCACCAGTTCGAACATGAACGCCAACGAAGTGATCGCCACCTTGGCCAGCCGCCTGCTCGGCGAGCCGGTGAACGCCAACGATCACGTCAATTGCGGCCAAAGCAGCAACGACATCATCCCGACCACTATCCACGTCAGTGCTGCGTTGGCGTTGCACGAGCAATTGTTGCCGGCGCTGGCACGTCTGGTTCAAGTGATCGAGCACAAGGCCGAAGAGGTTCATCACCACGTCAAAACCGGCCGCACTCACTTGATGGACGCAATGCCGGTACGCATGAGCCAGGTGCTCAACGGTTGGGCGCAGCAGCTCAAGGCCAACATCGGTCATCTGCAGGATCTGCTGCCGAGTCTGCAATCCCTGGCTCAGGGCGGTACGGCAGTGGGCACCGGAATCAACGCTCATCCGCAATTCGCGGCGCGTTTCAGTGAACAACTGAGCAAGCTGACCCAGGTGCAATTCCAGCCGGGCGAGGATCTGTTTGCGCTGATTGGCTCTCAGGACACGGCGGTCAGTGTTTCCGGTCAGCTCAAAGCCACGGCCGTTTCACTGATGAAAATCGCCAATGACCTGCGCTGGATGAACTCCGGCCCGCTGGCCGGTCTTGGTGAAATCGAGCTCGAAGCCTTGCAGCCGGGTTCTTCGATCATGCCTGGCAAGGTCAACCCGGTGATCCCGGAAGCGACCGCGATGGTCGCCGCTCAGGTCATCGGCAATGACACGGTTATCACCATCGCCGGTCAATCGGGCAATTTCGAGCTGAATGTGATGCTGCCGATCATCGCCCAGAACCTGTTGAGCAGCATCGAGTTGCTGGCCAACGCCAGCCATCTGTTGGGTGAAAAGGCTATCGCCAGCTTCAAGGTCAACGAAGCCAGGCTCAAGGAAGCGCTGTCGCGTAACCCGATCCTGGTCACCGCACTCAACCCGATCATTGGTTACCAAAAAGCCGCGGAGATCGCCAAGAAGGCCTATCAACAGGGCCGGCCGGTGATCGATGTCGCTCTGGAACACACCGACCTGACACGCAGCCAGCTTGAGGTCCTGCTGGACCCGGAAAAACTCACCGCAGGCGGCGTGTAATCGCCGCAACCGCTTTGGAGGCTCACCATGGAGCACTGGAAACGCACGATCGAAAGGGCTAATCGCTGTTTCATGCTGGGCGAACTGGTGGATGCCCGCGAGGCTTACTTGCAGGCATTGGCCCTGGCCCAGGTGTTGTTCGAGCGCTGGGCAGATGCCGACGAGGCGGTCGCGGCCTGCGTGATTTCCCACCACAACCTGGCGGATCTGCATTTGCGTCTGAACCAGCCGGAGGAGAGCGCCGAGTACCTGTGCGCCATCCACCAGCGATTGTTGCAGACTATGCAGGACCCACGACTGGCCCCAGCCCTGCGTGAAGCAGCGCTGCGCCAGAGCAGCAAAACCTACGTCGAGCTGCTGAATTTCATCAGCGAACACGGCGAATACCCGCGCACGCATCGATTGCTGCACATCGATGCCGCCTCGCCTGCGCCCCTACATCATGGAGTTCATTGAAATGGCTTTTACCTTGCCTGCCTTGCCCTACGCCTACGATGCGCTGGAACCGCACATCGATGCGCAGACCATGGAAATCCATTACACCAAGCACCACCAGACCTACATCAACAACCTCAACGCTGCGGTGGAAGGCACCGAGTTTGCCGAGTGGCCGGTGGAGAAACTGGTGTCTGCTGTCCAGCAACTGCCGGAGAAGCTGCGCGCGGCGGTGATCAATCAGGGCGGCGGGCATGCCAACCATTCGCTGTTCTGGGAAGTGATGGCGCCCAACGGCGGCGGCAATCCTGAAGGCTCCCTGGCTGAGGCGATCGATGGGCAACTGGGCGGCCTGAGCCGTTTCAAGGAAGCCTTCACCAAAGCCGCGCTGACTCGTTTCGGCAGCGGCTGGGCGTGGCTCAGTGTGACGCCGCAAAAGACACTGGTCGTTGAAAGCAGCGGCAATCAGGACAGTCCATTGATGAACGGCAATACACCAATCCTCGGCCTGGATGTCTGGGAGCACGCTTATTACCTGCAATACCAGAACCGTCGCCCGGAATACATCAACGCGTTTTACAACGTGATCAATTGGCCTGAAGTCGCTAAGCGCTATCAGGCTGCACTGGTTTAAGACTTCTGCAAAAACAATCCAAGGCTGGCTATGGGCACTGAAACATTGGCGATCGGTAGTGGGCGAATGTTTCGTTACGCATTCGGGTCGCTGTTACTGCTGGCAGGCATGACGTTGTTGGTTGCCCAAGGCTTGGCGTGGCTGGACCTCGAGCCGAAACTGCTGCGCGCGCTGCAAGGCGGGGCGATCTGCGCCTTGGGCACTGCCTTGGGCGCGGTGCCCGTGCTGGTGATTCGACGGATGCCCCAGGCGGTCAGCGATACGCTGCTCGGCTTCGGGGCCGGGGTGATGCTCGCAGCAACAGCGTTTTCGTTGATCGTTCCGGGGATCTCTGCCGCTGAAAACCTGGGGCTGACGCCTTGGGCGGCGAGCGGACTGATCAGTTTCGGCATCATGCTGGGTGCGTTTGGGTTGTTCCTGGTTGATCGCAAGGTGTCGGGTGCGTCGCCGGAAATGCTTGTAGGCACGCTGGAGCGGCCGGTCATCCCGCCGCGAATCTGGTTATTTGTGTTTGCGATCATTGCCCACAACATCCCCGAGGGCATGGCGGTTGGTGTGTCGGCGGGGGGGAGCATGCCCGACGCCGATAGCCTGGCCATGGGCATCGCCTTGCAAGATGTGCCGGAAGGTCTGGTAATCGCGCTGGTTTTGGCCGGGGCAGGGATGTCGCGGGTCAAGGCGTTCCTGATCGGTGCTGCGTCAGGTCTGGTCGAGCCGGTTTTTGCACTGTTGTGTGCCTGGCTGGTGAGCCTGGCCGAATTGTTGTTGCCCTTGGGGTTGGCACTGGCGGCTGGGGCGATGTTGCTGGTGGTCACCCATGAAGTCATCCCCGAGTCGCGCCGCAATGGTCACGACAAGCTTGCAAGTCTTGGGTTGCTGATCGGGTTTTGCTTGATGATGGTGATGGATACAGCGTTGGCTTAGTGGCTGAGCACGAACTTTGTAGCAGCCTTCGGCAGCTGCTACAGGGCGAGGCGTTATTCGCCTTCGCCGAAGTAGTCATTGATCAGATTCACCAATGCCTGCAGCGCCTCATCAGCCTGTTCACCTTCGGTGCTCAGGTGGATTTTGGTGCCCTTGCCCGCAGCGAGCATCATCATTGCCATGATGCTTTTTCCGTCGACGGTGGATTCCGGCGTGCGTCCTACTCTGATCGTGCAATCCTTGAACTCACCGGCAACGCCAACGAATTTTGCAGAAGCGCGGGCATGCAGGCCCAGCTTGTTGATGATTTCAATTTCCAGAGCAGGCATCGCGGTGTGAATCCTTTAGCTGAGGTCGCGGTGGCGAACCTGGACGTTCTTCAGGGATTTTTGCAGGGCCTGGCCCAGACGTTCGGTCAGGTAGACGGAACGGTGATGGCCGCCGGTGCAACCAATGGCGATGGTGACATAAGCACGGTTGCTGGCGGCGAAGCGTGGTAGCCACTTGAGCAAGTAGGTGGAGATGTCCTGGAACATCTCTTCGACGTCTGGCTGTGCCGCCAGGTACTCGGCAACCGGCTGGTCGAGCCCGGATTGATCGCGCAACTCTGGCTTCCAGTAAGGGTTCGGCAGGCAGCGTACGTCGAACACCAGATCAGCGTCCACCGGCATGCCACGCTTGAAGCCGAAAGACTCCACCAGGAACGCCGTACCGGGTTCCGGCTGGTTCAGCAGGCGCAGCTTGATGGTATCTCGCAGCTGATACAGGTTCAGGTTGGTGGTGTTTACTTTGAGATCGGCGAGGTCGGCAATCGGCCCGAGCAGGGCGGTCTCATCGTTGATGGCCTCGGCCAGCGAGCGATTGGCATTGCTCAGCGGGTGACGACGGCGGGTTTCCGAGAAACGTTTGAGCAAGGTTTCTTCGTCGGCGTCCAGATAAAGCACATCACACTGGATATGCCGGCTGCGCACTTCTTCCAGCAGTTCGGGAAACCGCGACAAGTGACTTGGCAAGTTGCGCGCATCGATGGATACGGCAACCAGCGGTTGCGCCAGCTCGGTGTGAATCAACGCGCGTTCGGCCAGTTCCGGCAGCAGGCCGGCGGGCAGGTTGTCGATGCAGTAGTAGCCGTTGTCCTCGAGAACATCGAGTGCGGTACTTTTACCTGAGCCGGAGCGGCCACTGACGATGATCAAGCGCATGATTAATGACCGTTTTGCTCGTCCAGGACAACCTGATACAAGGCTTCATTGCTCGGGGCGCTGCGCAGTTTTTCGCGCACTTCCTTGCGGTCGAGCATGCTGGCGATCTGGCGCAGTAACTCCAGGTGCGCATCGGTAGCGGCTTGCGGGACCAGCAGAACGAACAGCAGGTCAACCGGGGCGCCGTCGATGGCGTCGAAATCGATGGGTGCATCAAGGTGCATCAGGGCGCTGATGGGCGAGGTGCAACCCTTCAGACGGCAGTGGGGAATGGCGATGCCATTGCCAAAACCAGTTGAGCCGAGTTTTTCACGGGCAATCAGAGCCTCGAAGACATCTTGCATCTCCAGATCCGGGACTTCTTTGTGGATAAGGTTGGCAATTTGCTCGAGGGCTTTCTTTTTACTGCCGCCCGGCACGTTCACGAGGGAACGGCCGGGGGTCAGGATGCTTTCAAGTCGGATCATGGGTTGGGAGTGTTAACGACCGGTCGCGCCCTGGAGGAGGCTTTGGGTCTTTTCCTTATGCTTTTTGAGTTGTTTATCCAGCTTGTCGGTCAGTGCGTCGATCGCCGCGTACATATCGGTATGCTCCGCGTTTGCGACCACTTCATTGCCGGGAATATGCAGCGTGGCTTCGATTTTCTGCTTGAGTTTTTCGACTGTCATCGTGACTTGCACGTTGGTGATCTTGTCGAAATGCCTCTCTAATCGTTCGAGTTTTTCGCCGATGTAGGTGCGAAGAGGTTCGGTCACTTCCAGTTGGTGTCCACTGATGTTGACTTGCATACAGCTTCTCCTTCGTTGCCAGTGCATAAAGCGGCAGGCAGAAATGCCTGCCACTGGAACGCTGTGGCGTGGCTCTACATCAACCGCTTACGTTCGCTCGAAGGCGCGATCCCGAGGGATTCACGGTACTTGGCGACGGTGCGGCGAGCCACCTGAATGCCTTGTGCCTCCAGTAAACCAGCGATCTTGCTGTCACTCAACGGCTTTTTCTGATTTTCCGCGGCAACCAGTTTTTTGATGATCGCGCGGATCGCTGTGGACGAGCATTCACCGCCTTCTGAGGTGCTGACGTGACTGGAGAAAAAGTATTTCAGCTCATATATGCCCCGAGGGGTATGCATGAATTTTTGCGTGGTCACCCGTGAAATCGTCGACTCGTGCATGCCCACCGCTTCGGCGATGTCATGCAGGACCAGCGGTTTCATGGCTTCGTCACCGTATTCAAGAAAGCCGCGTTGATGCTCGACGATCTGAGTGGCTACTTTCATCAGGGTTTCGTTGCGGCTTTGCAGGCTCTTGATGAACCAGCGGGCCTCTTGCAACTGATTGCGCATGAAGGTGTTGTCGGCGCTGGTGTCGGCGCGGCGCACGAAGCCGGCGTATTGAGCGTTGACCCGCAGTCGTGGCACCGACTCCTGGTTCAGCTCCACCAGCCAGCGTTCGTTGTCCTTGCGAACGATCACGTCGGGAACGACGTATTCAGCTTCGCTGGACTCGATTTGCGAGCCTGGGCGCGGGTTGAGGCTCTGCACCAGTTCAATCACCTGGCGCAGTTCATCTTCCTTGAGCTTCATGCGACGCATCAGTTGGCTGTAATCGCGGCTGCCGAGCAGGTCGATGTAATCGGTGACCAGGCGTTTGGCCTCGACCAGCCAAGGCGTCTTGGCGGGTAACTGACGCAATTGCAGCAGCAGGCATTCGCCCAGGTTGCGGGCGCCGATGCCAGCGGGTTCGAATTGCTGGATGCGGTGCAGGACGGCTTCGATTTCGTCCAGTTCGATGTCCAGTTCCGGGTCGAAGGCTTCGAGAATCTCCTCGAGGGTTTCGTCCAGGTAGCCCTGATTGTTGATGCAGTCGATCAGGGTCACCGCGATCAGGCGATCGGTGTCGGACATCGGGGCCAGGTTCAGTTGCCACAGCAGGTGGCTTTGCAGGCTTTCGCCGGCCGATGTCCGGGTGGTGAAGTCCCACTCGTCGTCATCGTTGCTCGGCAGGCTGCTGGCGCTGGTCTGGTAGACGTCTTCCCACGCGGTATCGACGGGCAGTTCGTTGGGGATGCGTTCGTTCCAGTCGCCTTCCTCTAGGTTATCAACCGTCGGGGCGGTTTCCTGGTAGGAGGGTTCCTGAATGTCAGCGTTGGGTTGCTGTTCGGCTTTGTCGGCCAAGGGGTCGGCGTTATCGAAGTCGTCGCCTTCTTCCTGGCGTTCGAGCATCGGATTGGACTCCAGGGCCTCCTGGATTTCCTGTTGCAGGTCCAGGGTCGACAATTGGAGCAGGCGGATGGCCTGTTGCAGCTGCGGTGTCATCGTCAGCTGCTGGCCCATTCTCAAGACTAGCGATGGTTTCATGGCAGGGGCTTAACACCTTATTCGCCGGCGCACATGCGCCATCCACTACAGGGCGCCGGAGCGCCAAACATAAGCAAATTATATGCCCGAAACTGCAGCGTTTGCCTAGAGCGCTGTAACAATAAAAAAATGTTGATTTTTATCGAGACAAGCGCCCGGGCAACCAGCCAGACACCTCAGTGCTTACAGGCGGAATTCATGGCCCAGATACACTTCCTTGACCAGGTCGTTGGCCAGGATGGTGGCAGAGTCACCTTCGGCGATCAGTTGGCCATCGTTAACGATGTAGGCGGTTTCGCAGATATCCAGGGTTTCACGGACGTTGTGGTCAGTGATCAGCACGCCAATGCCCTTGGCCTTGAGGTGATAGATGATCTGTTTGATGTCGCCCACCGAAATCGGGTCCACGCCGGCGAATGGTTCGTCGAGCAGGATGAATTTCGGGTTGGTAGCCAGTGCCCGGGCGATTTCCACACGGCGGCGTTCGCCACCGGACAGGCTCATCCCGAGGTTGTCGCGGATGTGGCTGATGTGGAATTCCTGCAGCAGGCTTTCCAGCTCTTTGCGACGACCGGCCTTGTCGAGTTCCTTGCGGGTCTCGAGGATCGCCATGATGTTGTCGGCTACCGAGAGTTTGCGAAAGATCGACGCTTCTTGCGGAAGATAGCCGATACCGGCCTTCGCACGACCGTGCATAGGCTGGTGGCTGACATCCATGTCGTCAATCAGTACGCGCCCCTGATCGGCCTGTACCAGACCAACAATCATGTAAAAGCAGGTGGTCTTGCCGGCGCCGTTGGGACCCAGCAGGCCGACGATCTGACCGCTGTCGATCGACAGGCTGACGTCACGCACGACCTGGCGGCTCTTGTAGCTCTTGGCCAGATGCTGAGCTTTCAGAGTTGCCATTACTGGGCCTTTTGCTCGTCGGTTTTCTTCTTCGGCTGGATCACCATGTCAATGCGCGGACGCGACTCGGTGACCTTGTTGCCCGTCGCGCGACCGGCGCTCGCAAGCTTTTTGACCGTGTCGTAGACGATTTTCTCGCCTTGAGTGACGTTGTTGTCCTTGTCGACGACTTTTGCCTTGTCGATCAGCACGACGCGGTTTTGCGCTGCGTGGTACTGGATAGTCACTCCCCAACCCTGAACCGGTTTGGTGTCGCCAGCGGTCTGCATTTGCTCGAAGTAGGCCAGGTTGCCCACCGAAGTCACCACGTCGATGTCGCCGGTCGGGGTGCGGGTGATGGTCACAGTATTGCCTTTAACGATCATCGAGCCCTGAGTGATGATCACGTCACCTTTATAGGTGGCAATGCCATTCTTGTCGTCCAGCTGGGCGTCGTCGGCCTGGATGCGGATAGGCTGCGCTTGATCGGTCGGCAGAGCCCAGGCGCTCACGCTTCCCAGTGCTGCGCTCAGACCGAGCAAAATAGGGAGGGTTTTAACGAGCCTCATACTGTCCTCTTACGTTAGATAGCAGGTGTATCCTGCTTTCTTTCAAATACGCTTTCATTCCGTTGCCAGTCGACACACCACCAGCGCCGTCGATTCTAACGGGTTGCTCGGTCTGCGCATATTGCTGCTGCGGGAACACTGTCATGCGGGTGGTGGTAATCAGGGTCTTGCGGTTTTTCTCGTCGAAGCGCGTGATGCGCACCGAGTCAATCAGTTCGACCTGAGTGCCGTCGGGATTCACTTCGCCGTGCTCGCTCTGGACATGCCACGGAAACTCGGTGCCGCGAAACATGTTCAGGTCGGGATTGGTCAACAGTGTCACTTCGGTGGCTTTCAGGTGTTCAACCTTGTCGGACGTCATTTCGTATTGCAGTTTGCCGTCCGGCAGGTATTGCACGCTGTGGGCGTTGATCGCGTAATAGTCGATCACGGTTTCATCGATCTTTGCCACCGGCTTATCGAGGAAGCGTTCCGGGCTGATGTTCCAGTAGCCGACCGCCGCGAATATCGCTGCGATGCAACCGAACACCAGGAATTTGCGAAACTTTTTGCTCAGCATAGTTGGCTCACAGGTACGCGGCGTTTGCCGCATCGAGGCGGCCCTGCGCGCGCAGGATCAATTCGCAGAATTCGCGAGCGGCACCCTCGCCACCACGGGCCTGGGTGATGCCGTGGGCATGTTCACGGACGAAACTGGCAGCGTTTGCCACCGCCATGCCCAGGCCGACGCGGCGAATCACCGGCAGGTCCGGCAGGTCGTCGCCGAGGTAGGCGACTTGCTCATAGCTTAGGTTGAGTTGGGCAAGAAGTTCGTCGAGTACCACCAGTTTGTCTTCGCGCCCCTGGTACACGTGTGGAATACCGAGGTTCTTCGCTCGTCGCTCAACCACCGGGGTCTTGCGGCCGCTGATGATAGCGGTCTGCACGCCGGCTGCCATCAACATCTTGATGCCTTGGCCGTCGAGGGTGTTGAACGTCTTGAATTCGCTGCCGTCTTCGAGGAAGTACAGGCGTCCGTCGGTCAGTACGCCATCGACGTCGAAAACCGCCAGTTTGATGTTCTTGCCGCGTTGCAACAGGTCGGTGCTCATCACATTACTCCTGCGCGCAGCAGATCGGACAGGTTGAAGGCGCCGATCGGACGGTCCTCCTTGTCCACCACTACCAGTGCGTTGATACGATGGTCTTCCATGATTTTCAGGGCTTCGGCTGCCAGCATATCGGCCCGGGCGGTCTTGCCATGAACTGTCATGACCTCGTCGATGGTCGTATGGTGGATGTCGACGGTCCGGTCAAGGGTGCGGCGCAAGTCGCCGTCGGTGAAGATCCCGGCCAGTTTGCCATCAGGCCCCACAATCGCGGTCATGCCCAGGCCCTTGCGGGTCATTTCCATCAAGGCGTCCTTGAGTAGCGTGCCGCGTTGCACCTGGGGCAGTTGTGCGCCAGCGTGCATGACGGTTTCCACTTTCAGCAGCAGGCGTCGGCCAAGCGCGCCGCCGGGGTGGGAAAAGGCGAAATCTTCAGCGGTAAAACCGCGGGCTTCCAGCAGCGCAACGGCCAGGGCGTCGCCCATGACCAGCGCGGCAGTGGTCGACGAGGTCGGTGCCAGGTTGAGCGGACAGGCTTCGTGCTCGACGTGCACGTTGAGGTTGACCTCGGCAGCCTTCGCCAACGCTGAGTCAGGGTTGCCGGTCATGCTGATCAATTGAATGCCCAGGCGTTTGATCAGCGGCAGTAAGGTGACAATTTCATTGGTCGAGCCGGAGTTCGACAGTGCCAGGATGATGTCGTCACGGGTGATCATGCCCATGTCGCCGTGGCTGGCTTCGGCCGGGTGCACAAAAAAAGCCGTGGTGCCGGTACTGGCCAGGGTGGCGGCGATCTTGTTGCCGATGTGCCCCGATTTGCCCATGCCGACCACGACCACGCGCCCTTTGCTGGCCAGAATTATCTCGCAAGCGCGCACGAAATCTGCGTCGATACGGGGCAGCAAGCCTTGTACGGCTTCCAGTTCGAGGCGGATGGTGCGTTGTGCTGATTGAATCAGGTCGCTGGATTGGCTCATGTCAGAAATCGTATAGCCTGATGAAAAGGCGGCGATTATAACGGTAATGATCGAAACCCTCACGCAAGTTCGTCGCGCTTTGTCATTCCCGGTTACCCAATACCCCTAAATAGAAGCTTTTACCCCGTCATGTTGCTCAACATGGCCCGGCTTGGGCCTTGGGCGCTTGGCCTTTGCAGTGATATAGTTCGCCGCCAGTTCGGCCTGCCCGGGAGGTATGTGCTTTCGCCAGAAAGCCAGGCGTCCGAGTGAGAGGCTGCATCGCAAGGAGATTAGATGAGTGCCGATAAAGCCTACGCGGTCGAGCTGAAGGGACTGACCTTCAAGCGCGGAACGCGCAGCATTTTCAATAACGTCGATATACGTATCCCGCGCGGCAAGGTCACCGGCATCATGGGGCCTTCCGGGTGTGGCAAGACTACGCTGTTACGGCTGATGGGCGCACAGTTGCGGCCCACCAAAGGCGATGTCTGGGTCAATGGACAGAACCTGCCGAAACTGTCGCGCAGTGATCTGTTCGATGCGCGAAAGCACATGGGCGTGCTGTTTCAGAGTGGTGCGCTGTTCACCGATCTCGATGTGTTCGAGAACGTCGCCTTTCCGCTACGCGTTCATACCGAACTGCCGGAAGAAATGATCCGGGACATTGTCCTGCTCAAATTGCAGGCCGTGGGTTTGCGTGGCGCCATCGACCTGATGCCTGACGAGTTGTCCGGCGGCATGAAGCGTCGCGTCGCGCTGGCCCGGGCGATTGCCCTCGATCCGCAGATCCTCATGTATGACGAGCCCTTTGTCGGCCAGGACCCCATCGCCATGGGCGTACTGGTGCGCCTGATCCGCCTGCTCAACGATGCGTTGGGCATCACCAGTATCGTGGTCTCCCACGACCTGGCCGAGACCGCGAGCATCGCCGATTACATCTATGTCGTCGGCGAAGGCCAGGTGTTGGGGCAGGGCACGCCTGAGGAACTGATGAACTCGCAGGAGCCACGCATCCGTCAATTCATGACAGGCGAGCCTGACGGTCCGGTCGCCTATCACTTTCCAGCGACGGATTACCGCGCAGATCTTCTGGGGCAGCGTTGATGCGCAAGATTTCACTAATAGAGCGGGTTCGCCGGTTCGGCCACTCTGGCATTGACGTGCTGGGGGTGTTCGGCCGTTCGGCGATATTCCTGTTTCATGCCTTGCTTGGCCGTGGCGGCATTGGCGGCGGTTTTAGCTT
Source organism: Pseudomonas sp. BT76 TE3572 (assembly GCF_050435365.1). Taxonomy (NCBI): domain Bacteria; kingdom Pseudomonadati; phylum Pseudomonadota; class Gammaproteobacteria; order Pseudomonadales; family Pseudomonadaceae; genus Pseudomonas; species Pseudomonas sp. BT76 TE3572. The sequence goes on along the minus strand of NZ_JBNDKE010000001.1, from coordinate 3,447,189 downwards.
GCTGATCAAGCAACTGCATTCGGTGGGCGTAATGTCCCTGGTGATCATCGTGGTCTCCGGGGTATTCATCGGCATGGTGCTGGCGCTGCAAGGCTTCAATATTCTATCCAGCTACGGTTCGGAGCAGGCGGTCGGCCAGATGGTTGCGCTGACGCTGTTGCGCGAATTGGGGCCCGTGGTCACGGCATTGTTGTTCGCCGGGCGCGCCGGTTCGGCATTGACTGCCGAAATCGGCAACATGAAGTCCACCGAGCAGTTGTCCAGTCTGGAAATGATTGGTGTCGACCCGCTCAAGTACATCATTGCCCCCCGCCTGTGGGCCGGCTTCATTTCCCTGCCAGTGCTGGCGATGATCTTCAGCGTGGTGGGAATCTGGGGTGGTTCGTGGGTGGCCGTCGACTGGCTGGGTGTCTATGAAGGTTCCTACTGGTCCAACATGCAGAACAGCGTGACCTTTGCAGACGATGTGCTCAACGGCATCATCAAAAGCATCGTTTTCGCCTTTGTCGTGACCTGGATCGCCGTATTCCAAGGCTATGACTGCGAGCCCACTTCCGAGGGGATCAGTCGTGCCACTACCAAGACCGTGGTGTATGCCTCTTTGGCTGTACTCGGCCTGGACTTTATTCTGACCGCCTTGATGTTTGGAGATTTCTGATGCAAAACCGCACCCTGGAAATCGGTGTCGGCCTTTTCTTGCTGGCTGGCATCCTGGCTTTGCTGTTGCTGGCGTTGCGGGTGAGTGGCCTGTCCCCGAGCGCAACCACCGACACTTATAAACTTTATGCGTACTTCGACAATATCGCCGGTTTGACTGTCAGAGCTAAAGTGACCATGGCCGGTGTGACCATCGGCAAGGTCACGGCAATCGATCTGGATCGCGACAGTTTCACCGGTCGGGTGACCATGCAGCTGGAAAAACGCGTAGATAACCTGCCGACTGACTCTACTGCATCTATCCTGACCGCTGGGCTGTTGGGCGAGAAGTACATCGGTCTCAGCGTGGGCGGGGAAGAAACCTTGCTCAAGGAAGGTGCAACCATCCACGACACGCAGTCGTCGCTGGTACTCGAAGACCTGATCGGTAAGTTTCTGCTCAATACCGTTAGTAAAGACGCCAAATGAGGAGCTTTTAAATGATCTCTACCTTGCGACGTGGCCTGTTGGTATTACTCGCGGCCCTGCCGTTGATGGCTAACGCCGTGGCGGCGCCTTCTGCGCACGAACTGGTGCAGGACACCACCAATCGGTTACTTGCCGATCTGGCGGCCAATAAAGAGAAGTACAAGCAGGATCCGAAAGACTTTTATACCGCGCTGGACACCATCGTCGGGCCTGTTGTGGATGCCGAGGGCATTTCCAAGAGCATCATGACGGTCAAGTACTCGCGCAAAGCCACGCCTGCGCAAATGAAGACCTTTGAAGAAAACTTCAAAAAGGGTCTTTTCCAGTTCTATGGCAATGCTTTGCTCGAATACAACAATCAGGGAATCGTCGTCGACCCTGCCAAGGATGAGTCGGGAGACCGTACAAGCGTCGCCATGACGGTCAAAGGCAGCAACGGCGCGATCTATCCTGTGTCTTACACACTCGAAAAGATCAATGGCGAGTGGAAACTGCGCAACGTGATCATCAACGGCATTAACATCGGCAAGCTATTCCGTGATCAGTTCGCTGATGCGATGCAGCGCAATGGCAACGACCTGGACAAGACCATCAATGGTTGGGCCGGGGAAGTCGCCAAAGCCAAGGAAGCCACTCAGAAGCAAACAACCGAGACGCAAGCTCAATGAGTGTATCGGCCATTCGCATGAGCGAATCCGGCGAGCTGACGCTTAGCGGCATGCTGGATTACCGCACCGGCCCTGGCTTGCGCAAGCAGGGGCAGGCGCTGATCAAATCCAGCAAGGCCGCTGCACTGGTGGTCGATTGCTCGGCAGTGTTGAAATCCAGCAGCGTCGGCTTGTCGCTGCTGCTGTGCTTCATGCGTGATGCAGAGGCGGCCGGCAAGGCGTTGAGCATCCGTGGGATGCCAGAAGACATGCGCGAAATCGCTCAGGTCAGCGAATTGACCGAGCTGTTGGCGCATCCCTAACCGCATCTATAAAGAAGCCCCCCGTCAGAGTCCTGCTTCGCGGGGTTCGCAGGCGCGGGGCTTTTTTGTATGATGTCCGACCCGCGCGCACAGGGCGCCGATTGAGGTTGAGCATGCAGGCCGTAGAAGTGAAGAGCTTCCTTGAAGGAAAGCTGCCGAACACCAAAGTGGAAGTTGAAGGCGAAGGCTGCAATTTCCAGCTGAACGTGATTAGCGATGAACTGGCGGCGTTGAGCCCGGTGAAGCGTCAGCAGCAGGTCTATGCCCATTTGAACCCATGGATCACCGATGGCAGCATCCATGCGGTCACTATGAAATTTTTCAGCAGCGCGGCCTGGGCCGAGCGCACCTGAGCCCAAGGGCGTCGAGATTCTTATGGATAAATTGATAATTACCGGTGGCGTTCGTCTTGATGGCGAAATCCGCATCTCCGGGGCAAAGAACTCTGCCCTGCCGATCCTGGCTGCAACCCTGCTGTGTGACGGCCCGGTGACCGTGGCCAACCTGCCGCACCTGCACGACATCACCACCATGATCGAGCTGTTCGGTCGCATGGGCATCGAGCCGGTGATCGACGAGAAACTCAGCGTCGAAATCGACCCGCGCACCATCAAGACCCTGATCGCTCCGTACGAACTGGTGAAAACCATGCGTGCGTCGATCCTGGTGCTGGGCCCGATGGTTGCCCGTTTCGGTGAAGCCGAAGTTGCACTGCCTGGCGGTTGCGCCATTGGTTCGCGTCCGGTTGACTTGCACATTCGTGGCCTCGAAGCCATGGGCGCGGTCATCGACGTCGACGGCGGCTACATCAAGGCCAAGGCGCCTGAAGGTGGCCTGCGCGGTGCGCACTTCTTCTTCGACACCGTCAGTGTGACCGGTACCGAAAACATCATGATGGCGGCCGCTCTGGCCAAGGGCCGCAGCGTTCTGGCTAACGCCGCTCGCGAGCCTGAAGTCATCGACCTGGCGAACTTCCTGAACGCCATGGGTGCCAAGATCACTGGCGCCGGCACCGACACCATCACCATCGATGGCGTCGAGCGTCTGCACCCGACCACTTACAAAGTGATGCCTGACCGTATCGAGACCGGCACTTACCTGGTCGCAGCTGCTGTGACCGGCGGTCGTGTGAAGGTCAAGGACACCGATCCGACCATCCTCGAAGCCGTTCTTGAGAAACTCAAGGAATCGGGTGCCGAAATCACCTGCGGTGAAGACTGGATCGAGCTGAACATGCACGGCAAGCGGCCAAAAGCCGTTAACGTGCGCACCGCTCCGTACCCGGCGTTCCCGACCGACATGCAAGCGCAGTTCATCTCCCTCAACGCCATTGCCGAAGGCACGGGTGCCGTGATCGAGACGATCTTCGAAAACCGCTTCATGCACGTTTACGAACTGCACCGCATGGGCGCTCACATCCAGGTCGAAGGCAACACTGCCATCGTTACCGGTATCGAAAAGCTCAAGGGCGCGCCAGTCATGGCCACCGACCTGCGTGCTTCGGCCAGCCTGGTGATTTCGGCGTTGATCGCTGAAGGTGACACCCTGATCGACCGCATCTACCACATCGACCGTGGTTACGAGTGCATCGAAGAGAAACTGCAGATGCTCGGCGCCAAGATCCGCCGCGTACCGGGCTAGTTTCTGCTGCATGGGCGCAGGGACGCGCCCGTTGAATTCGTTTCAAGTCGAGCCTGTTTCAGGCTCGATGTGTGTCCGGCGCCATTTGCGACCGGGCATCAGTAGCCTGATAAGGACTGACGTTTCCCATGTTGACCATCGCACTGTCCAAGGGCCGCATCCTTGACGACACCCTGCCGCTTCTGGCTGAAGCGGGCATCGTGCCGACCGAGAATCCGGACAAGAGCCGCAAGCTGATCATCCCCACGACTCAGGCCGATGTACGTCTGCTGATCGTGCGCGCCACCGATGTGCCGACTTACGTCGAACATGGTGCCGCTGACCTGGGCGTCGCCGGTAAAGATGTGCTGATGGAATATGGCGGCCAGGGCCTGTACGAGCCATTGGACCTGCGAATTGCCCTCTGCAAGCTGATGACCGCCGGCCGTGTCGGCGATGTCGAGCCCAAGGGCCGCCTGCGTGTGGCGACCAAATTCGTCAACGTTGCCAAGCGTTACTACGCCGAACAGGGCCGTCAGGTCGACATCATCAAGCTCTATGGCTCGATGGAACTGGCGCCGCTGATCGGTCTGGCAGACAAGATCATCGACGTGGTCGACACCGGCAACACCCTGCGCGCCAATGGTCTGGAACCCCAGGATTTCATTGCCGACATCAGCTCCCGGCTGATCGTGAACAAAGCTTCAATGAAAATGCAGCACGCCCGTATCCAGGCGTTGATCGACACCCTGCGCAAGGCAGTGGAGTCTCGACACCGCGGCTGATTCACCTGCGCGACCGCAAGGCGCGCCGTCTATCCGCCTCATAGCCAGAATTCTCAGGTGCCCAAGCGGATCGAATGTTAGCTTCGGGCGCCTGAGTTTTTTGCCAATCCTATGAGGCTCTCGCTATGACCGCACCGACTGCAATTCGCCGACTCAACGCTGCTGACCCGGATTTCGCTCATCATCTGGATCATCTGCTGAGCTGGGAAAGTGTGTCTGACGACTCGGTCAATCAGCGGGTGCTGGACATCATCAAGGCCGTGCGCGAGCGTGGCGATGCGGCGCTGGTGGAATTCACCCAGAAGTTCGACGGCCTGCAGGTCGCGTCCATGGCGGATCTGATCCTGCCGCGTGAGCGCCTGGAACTGGCCCTGACCCGAATCACCGTGCCTCAGCGTGAAGCGCTGGAAAAAGCCGCGTCCCGAGTACGCAGCTACCACGAGAAACAGAAGCAGGATTCCTGGAGCTACACCGAAGCCGACGGCACCGTGCTGGGCCAGAAAGTGACGCCGCTGGATCGCGCTGGCCTGTATGTACCGGGCGGCAAGGCGTCTTATCCGTCCTCGGTGCTGATGAACGCGATTCCGGCCAAGGTGGCGGGTGTGACCGAAGTGGTCATGGTGGTGCCGACGCCTCGTGGCGAAATCAACGAGCTGGTGCTGGCCGCAGCCTGCATCGCCGGCGTCGACCGCGTGTTCACCATCGGCGGCGCCCAAGCGGTTGCCGCGCTGGCCTACGGCACCGAAAGCGTGCCGAAGGTCGACAAAGTGGTCGGCCCGGGCAACATCTACGTTGCCACCGCCAAGCGCCACGTGTTCGGCCAGGTCGGCATCGACATGATCGCCGGCCCATCCGAAATCCTCGTGGTCTGCGACGGTCACACCGATCCGGACTGGATCGCCATGGACCTGTTCTCCCAGGCTGAGCACGACGAAGACGCCCAGGCGATTCTGGTCAGCCCGGACGCCGAGTTCCTCGACAAGGTGGCCGCCAGCATCGCCAAACTGCTGCCGACCATGGAACGCGCCGAGATCATCGAAACGTCGATCAATGGCCGTGGCGCGCTGATCAAGGTGCGCGACATGGACCAAGCCATCGAAGTGGCCAACCGCATCGCGCCGGAACACCTTGAGTTGTCCGTTGCTGATCCGCAGGCCTGGCTGCCGAAGATTCGCCACGCTGGCGCGATCTTCATGGGCCGTCACACCTCCGAAGCCTTGGGCGACTACTGCGCCGGTCCGAACCACGTGTTGCCAACCTCCGGCACCGCGCGTTTCTCCTCGCCGCTGGGCGTGTACGACTTCCAGAAGCGTTCGTCGATCATCTTCTGCTCCGAGCAGGGTGCGTCGGAACTGGGCAAAACCGCTTCCGTGCTGGCCCGTGGCGAGTCCCTGACCGCCCACGCGCGGAGCGCCGAATACCGCATCATTGACGAAGACTCTTCACAAGGGCAGGGGAACTGAAGATGAGTAAATTCTGGAGCCCGTTCGTCAAGAATCTGGTGCCTTACGTGCCGGGCGAGCAGCCGAAACTGGCGAAACTGGTGAAGCTCAACACCAACGAAAATCCGTATGGTCCATCGCCAAAAGCCTTGGCGGCGATGCAGACCGAACTGAATGACAATTTGCGTCTGTACCCGGACCCGAACAGTGATGTGCTCAAGCAAGCAGTCGCCAAGTACTACGGCGTGCAGAGCAATCAGGTGTTTCTCGGCAACGGTTCCGATGAAGTCCTGGCGCACATCTTTCACGGTTTGCTGCAACACGATCAGCCGCTACTGTTCCCGGACATCAGCTACAGCTTCTATCCGGTTTACTGCGGGTTGTACGGCATCGACTTCGACGCGGTGCCGCTGGACGAGCAGTTCCAGATCAACCCGGCGGACTACGCCAAGCCGAACGGCGGGATCATCTTCCCGAATCCGAACGCACCGACTGGCTGTCTGTTGGCGCTGGACGCCGTGGAGCAAATCCTCAAGGCCAGCCCGGAATCAGTGGTCGTGGTGGATGAGGCTTACATCGACTTCGGCGGTGAGACGGCGATCAGCCTGGTGGATCGTTATCCGAACCTGCTGGTGACCCAGACCCTGTCCAAGTCCCGTTCGCTGGCCGGTCTGCGAGTGGGGCTGGCGGTGGGGCATCCGGACCTGATCGAGGCGCTGGAGCGGATCAAGAACAGCTTCAACTCCTATCCGCTGGATCGTCTGGCGAATGTCGGTGCAGCCGCAGCGTTCGAAGACCGTGAGTATTTCGATAAGACCTGCCGGTTGGTCATTGAGAATCGTGAATGGGTCGTTGCGCAATTGGAGGCGAAGGGCTTTGAAGTGCTGCCGTCGGCGGCAAACTTCATTTTCGCCCGTCATCCGAAACACGATGCGGCGGGGCTGGCGGCGAAGTTGCGCGAGCAAGGCGTGATCGTACGGCACTTCAAGCAGGAGCGGATTGCCCAATTCCTGCGGATCTCGATTGGCACGCCGGAGCAGAATCAGGCGTTGATCGACGGCCTCGGCACTCTCTAACCAACACCCCCGATCCCTGTGGGAGCGAGCTTGCTCGCGATGAGGCCATAACATTCAGCATCCATGTTGAATGTCAGACCACTATCGCGAGCAAGCTCGCTCCCACAAGGGTTTTGTGCTGGCTGCTTACTCTTCTTCTTTCTCTTTGACCGGCGCAGGCGGCGGACGCAAACCGATTTCTGCGGTGAGCTTGAGCTCTTTGCCGTTGCGCATCACCTGGATCGTGACCTTGTCGGTCGGTTTGATCCGGGCGACCTGGTTCATCGAACGACGACCATCGCCGGCCGGCTCGCCGTCGATGCTGAGGATCACGTCACCCAGTTGCAGGCCAGCCTTCTGCGCCGGACCGTCACGGAAAATACCCGCGACCACAATGCCCGGGCGCCCCGACAGGCCAAACGATTCCGCCAGTTCCTGGCTCAACGGCTGCACTTCGATACCGAGCCAGCCGCGAATCACCTGGCCGTGCTCGATAATCGACTTCATCACTTCCATGGCCAGTTTCACCGGGATTGCGAAACCGATGCCCTGCGAACCGCCGGACTTGGAGAAGATCGCCGTGTTGATGCCGGTCAGGTTGCCGTTTGCATCCACCAGCGCACCGCCGGAGTTGCCGGGGTTGATCGCCGCGTCGGTCTGAATGAAGTCTTCGTAGTTGTTCAAGCCCAGCTGATTACGCCCGGTGGCGCTGATGATGCCCATGGTCACGGTCTGGCCGACACCGAACGGGTTGCCGATGGCGAGGGCTACATCGCCGATGCGGATGTTGTCGGAACGCCCGACAGTGATCGATGGAAGATTCTTCAAGTCGATCTTCAGGACCGCGAGGTCGGTTTCCGGGTCGCTGCCGATCACTCGGGCCAGGGTTTCACGACCGTCCTTGAGCGCCACCACGATCTGGTCGGCACCGGTGGTCACGTGGTTGTTGGTCAGCAGGTAACCTTCCGGGCTCATGATCACGCCGGAACCGAGGCTCGACTCCATGCGCTTCTGCTTGGGCGAGTTGTCGCCGAAGAAGCGGCGGAACTGCGGATCCTCGAACAGCGGATGGTTCGGTTTGTTGATGACTTTGGTGGTGTACAGGTTGACCACGGACGGCGCGGCCGTGGTCACCGCGTCGGCATAGGACACCGGACCCTGTTGCATGGAGGTGGATTGCGGAGCTTGCTGCATGTTGACGTCGAGGCTCGGAAGCCCGACCCACTGCGGGTAACGCTGGATGATTAACAGAGCAATAAGCACGCCGGCCAACAGCGGCCAGCCGGAAAAACGCAGCGCCTTGAGCATTAAGCACGTCCTGAGAGGTTGCAGGCGGTATGAGACCGCCCATAATGTCGCGCATTATACGAGGCGAAGCTGCCTCTGAACGGGATATTTAGGAGTCTTTTATGGCCGTCGCCTTGAGCACCCTGGTCGAAGAAGCCGACCGTTACCTTAACAGTGCAAAGATTGCCGATTACTGCCCCAACGGGTTGCAGGTCGAAGGCCGGCCGCAGGTCATGCGCATCGTCAGTGGCGTCACCGCCAGCCAGGCGTTGCTCGACGCCGCTGTGGAAGCCAGCGCTGACCTGGTCCTGGTGCATCACGGCTATTTCTGGAAAGGCGAGAATCCGTGCATCACCGGCATGAAGCAGCGTCGGTTGAAAACCTTGCTCAGGCACGATATCAGCCTGTTGTCCTACCATCTGCCGCTGGATCTGCACCCGGAAGTCGGTAATAACGTGCAACTGGCACGTCAGCTCGATATCACTGTGGAAGGCCCATTGGACCCGGACAATCTCAAAGTTGTCGGCCTGGTCGGTTCATTGAGCGAGCCGGTGACGGCCCGCGATTTTGCCCGTCGCGTCCAAGAAGTCATGGGCCGCGAGCCGTTGCTGATCGAAGGCAGCGAGATGATCCGCCGTGTTGGCTGGTGCACCGGTGGCGGTCAGGGTTACATCGATCAGGCCGTGTTGGCTGGCGTCGACTTGTACCTCAGCGGTGAGGCGTCCGAGCAGACCTTCCACAGCGCCCGGGAAAACGACATCAGCTTCATCGCCGCCGGCCATCACGCCACCGAGCGCTATGGCGTGCAGGCACTTGGGGATTATCTGGCGCGGCGTTTTGCCCTTGAGCACATCTTCATTGATTGCCCGAACCCCATCTGATTGCCCAAACGCGGGGGTATATTCATATACCCTTTCGATCTAGCTTGCGTCCTGATTAGAAGAGGTCGCTGTGCTAGGATTCCTCGCTCGAACACGGCCCGCTGGCCGTCCATAAGATCGTTTTCGTGAGTAGCCATGGTCGACAAACTGACGCATCTGAAACAGCTGGAGGCCGAAAGCATCCACATCATCCGCGAGGTCGCCGCCGAGTTCGATAACCCGGTGATGCTGTACTCCGTCGGTAAAGACTCCGCCGTGATGCTGCACCTTGCGCGCAAGGCATTCTTCCCGGGCAAACTGCCGTTCCCGGTGATGCACGTCGACACCCGGTGGAAGTTCAAGGAAATGTACGCGTTCCGCGACCGCATGGTCGAAGAGCTCGGCCTTGACCTGCTGGTGCATGTGAATCCCGAGGGTGTTGCGCAGGGTATCAACCCGCTCACCCACGGCAGCGCCAAGCACACCGATATCATGAAAACCGAAGGCCTCAAGCAGGCTCTCGACAAGTACGGTTTTGATGCCGCTTTTGGTGGTGCCCGTCGTGACGAAGAGAAGTCCCGTGCCAAAGAGCGCGTATATTCCTTCCGCGATACCAAGCACCGCTGGGACCCGAAAAACCAGCGTCCCGAGTTGTGGAACGTCTACAACGGCAAGGTCAACAAGGGCGAATCGATCCGTGTTTTCCCATTGTCGAACTGGACCGAACTGGACATCTGGCAGTACATCTACCTCGAAGGCATCCCGATTGTGCCGCTGTATTTCGCCGCCGAGCGCGACGTTATCGAGATGAATGGCACCTGGATCATGATCGACGACGAACGCCTGCTCAATCACCTGAGCGATGAAGACAAGGCGCGCATCGTCAAGAAGAAGGTCCGTTTCCGCACACTGGGTGACTACCCGTTGACCGGTGCGGTCGAGTCCGAGGCCACCAGCCTGACCGACATCATTCAGGAAATGCTCCTGACGCGAACTTCCGAACGCCAGGGCCGGGTCATCGATCACGATGGCGCAGGCTCGATGGAAGAAAAGAAACGTCAGGGTTATTTCTAAGGGGTTGTCATGTCGCACGCATCTGATTTGATCAGCGAGGACATCCTCGCCTACCTGGGCCAGCACGAACGCAAGGAAATGCTGCGCTTTCTGACCTGTGGCAACGTCGACGACGGCAAGAGCACCCTGATCGGGCGCCTGCTGCACGACTCCAAAATGATCTACGAAGATCACCTGGAAGCCATTACCCGCGACTCGAAAAAAGTCGGCACCACTGGCGATGACATCGACCTGGCATTGCTGGTCGACGGCTTGCAGGCCGAGCGGGAGCAGGGCATCACCATCGATGTCGCTTACCGCTACTTCTCCACCGCCAAGCGCAAATTCATCATCGCCGACACCCCTGGCCATGAGCAGTACACCCGCAACATGGCCACCGGTGCGTCCACCTGTGACCTGGCGATCATTCTGGTCGACGCCCGTTACGGCGTGCAGACCCAGACCCGTCGCCACAGCTTCATTGCCTCGTTGCTGGGCATCAAGCACATCGTTGTCGCCATCAACAAGATGGACCTCAACGGCTTCGACGAAACCGTCTTCGAGTCGATCAAGGCCGATTATCTGAAGTTCGCCGAAGGTATCGCCTTCAAGCCGACCACCATGGCCTTCGTGCCAATGTCGGCGCTCAAAGGCGACAACGTGGTGAACAAGTCCGAGCGCTCGCCGTGGTACACCGGCCAGTCGCTGATGGAAATTCTTGAAACCGTCGAAATCGCCAACGACCGCAACTACACCGACCTGCGTTTCCCGGTGCAGTACGTCAACCGTCCGAACCTGAACTTCCGTGGTTTCGCCGGCACCCTGGCCAGCGGCGTCGTGCACAAAGGCGACGAAGTCGTTGTGCTGCCGTCGGGCAAGAGCAGCCGCGTGAAATCCATCGTCACCTTCGAAGGTGAGCTGGAGCACGCCGGTCCGGGTCAAGCGGTGACGCTGACCATGGAAGACGAGATCGACATCTCCCGCGGCGACTTGCTGGTGCATGCCGACAACCTGCCGCAAGTGACTGACGCCTTCGACGCCATGCTGGTGTGGATGGCGGAAGAACCGATGCTGCCGGGCAAGAAATACGACATCAAGCGCGCGACCACCTACGTGCCGGGTTCGATCACCAGCATCGTCAATCGCGTTGACGTGAACACCCTGGAAGAAGGTCCGGCCAGTTCGTTGAACCTGAACGAAATCGGTCGGGTCAAGATCAGCCTCGACGCAGCCATCGCGCTGGACGGTTACGCGAGCAACCGCACCACCGGTTCGTTCATCGTCATCGATCGCTTGACCAATGGCACCGTCGCGGCCGGCATGATCATCGCTCAGCCGTTGAGCCATGGCACCAGCACGCATCACGGCAAACTGGCGCACGTCGCCACCGAAGAACGCGCCCAGCGCTTCGGCCAGCAACCGGCCACCGTGTTGTTCAGCGGTTTGTCGGGTGCCGGCAAAAGCACCCTGGCTTACGCCGTTGAACGCAAGTTGTTCGACATGGGCCGAGCGGTGTTTGTACTCGATGGCCAGAACCTGCGTCACGACCTGAACAAAGGTCTGCCACAGGATCGCGCCGGGCGTACCGAGAACTGGCGTCGTGCGGCGCACGTTGCGCGTCAGTTCAACGAAGCGGGTCTGCTGACACTGGCAGCCTTCGTTGCGCCGAGTGCCGAAGGACGTGAGCAGGCCAGGGAACTGATCGGCAAGGAGCGTCTGCTGACGGTCTACGTCCAGGCCTCTCCGACGGTCTGTGCCGAGCGTGATCCACAAGGCTTGTACGCGGCGGCCGGGGATAACATCCCGGGCGATTCCTTCCCGTACGACGTGCCGCTGGACGCCGACCTCGTGGTCGACACCCAGTCGCTGTCGCTGGAAGAAAGCGTCAAGCAAGTACTGGATCTGCTGCGCAAGCGTGGCGCGATCTAAGCGTTAGCCGTTAATAAAAAACCCGCCGATGAGTGATCATCGGCGGGTTTTTTTTGTTGCTCAACTCGGTCAACTGTAGGAGTGAGCCTGCTCGCGATAGCTGTGGATCAGTCGACATAAACTCTGAATGTACGACCGCTATCGCGAGCAGGCTCACTCCTACAGGGGATCAGCGCTTGCCTGGGTATTCGCGGTGCATCTGTGCAAGCAACGCGTCCTTGTCGTCCCACAACTGATTGATCCAGCCCTGAAACTGCAGTCGATACTCGCCGTCCTGGTCGTAGTTCTTGCCGATGAACTGCGGCGGAATCTTCAGCTCCTGAAAGTGCACCACCACGTCCTTCACGTTCCCGCAGAGCAAATCCCAGTAACCGGGACGGCCGGCCGGATAATGAATGGTCACGTTGACGATGGCTTCCAGCTGCTCACCCATGGCATCCAGCACAAATGCAATGCCGCCAGCCTTCGGTTTGAGCAAGTGGCGGAACGGCGATTTCTGCTGGGCATGCTTGCCTTCGGTGAAACGCGTGCCTTCGACGAAGTTGAAAATCCCCACCGGGTTATGGCGGAACTTGTCGCAGGTCTTGCGGGTGGTTTCCAGGTCTTTGCCTTTCTTCTCCGGGTGCTTCTCCAGGTAGGCCTTGGAGTAGCGCTTCATGAACGGAAAGCCGAGCGCCCACCACGCCAGACCAATCACCGGCACCCAGATCAGTTCCTGTTTGAGGAAGAACTTCAGCGGGCGAATCTTCCGGTTCAGCACGTACTGCAACACCATGATGTCGACCCAGCTCTGGTGGTTGCTGGTGATCAAATACGAGTGCTGATAGTCCAGGCCTTCCAGGCCGCTGAGCGTCCAGCGGGTGTGCCCGAGCAAGTCCATCCACGCTTTGTTGTTGCTGATCCAGGCTTCGTGGATGTGGCCCATCAGCCAATCGGTAAAACGCTGGGCGGAGGGGAAGGGCAGTATCAGTTTGAAAATCGCCACAATGAACAGCGGTGTGCAGCAGGCAATCGTGTTCAGCGCCAACAGCAGCGAGGCAATCACGCCTCGCAGCGGTGCAGGTAGGGAATCCAGCATTTAAAGATCCAAAGGTCGGTTGGCAGCTTGAATCGCGGTCAACGCGATGGTGTACACGATGTCGTCGACTTGCGCGCCGCGCGGCAGGTCGTTTACCGGTTTGCGCAGGCCTTGCAGCATCGGCCCGAGGCTGACGCAGTCGGCGCTGCGCTGCACGGCTTTGTGGGTGGTGTTGCCGGTGTTCAGGTCGGGGAACACGAACACGGTGGCGCGACCGGCCACCAGGCTGTTCGGCGCCAATTGCCGGGCAACGGTTTCATTGGCAGCGGCGTCGTACTGCAATGGGCCGTCAATCAACAGCGCGTTTTGTTGCTCGTGGGCGAGCAATGTCGCTTCGCGTACCTTCTCGACTTCTTCGCCGCTGGCCGATTCACCGCTGGAGTAGCTGATCATCGCCACGCGCGGGGTGATGCCGAAGGCGGCTGCCGAGTCGGCGCTTTGCAGCGCGATCTCGGCCAGTTCGCTGGCGCTCGGGTGCGGGTTCATCACGCAGTCGCCGTAGACCAGCACTTCCTCGGGGAAGAGCATGAAGAACACTGACGACACCAGCGTGCAGCCCGGCGCGGTCTTGATCAGTTGCAGGGCCGGGCGGATGGTGTTGGCGGTGGAGTGAATGACCCCGGACACCAATCCGTCGACCTCATCCAGCGCCAGCATCATGGTGCCGATCACCACGGTGTCTTCCAGTTGCTGCTCGGCCATCGGCGCGTTGAGGCTTTTGCTTTTGCGCAGGGCGACCATCGGCTCGACGTAGCGCTCGCGAATCAGGTCCGGGTCGAGGATTTCCAGCCCCGGCGGCAGCTCGATGCCTTGGGCGCGGGCCACGGCTTCGACGTCTGCCGGTTTCGCCAGCAACACGCAACGGGCAATGCCACGCGCCTGACAGATGGCTGCGGCTTGCACGGTCAGCGGCTCGCTGCCTTCGGGCAGGACGATGCGTTTGTTGGCAGCCTGGGCGCGCTGGATCAATTGATAACGGAACACGGCGGGCGACAGGCGCATTTCCCGTGGCGTGCCGCAGCGTTGGTGCAGCCACTTGGCGTCGAGGTGGCTGGCAACGAAATCGGTGATGATCTCCGCGCGCTCGCGGTCGTCGATCGGGATTTCCTTGTTCAAACCGTTCAACTGGTTGGCGGTGTCGTAGGAGCCGGTGCTCACCGACAACACCGGCAGGCCCGCCTGCAACGCGCCACGGCAGAGGTCCATGATGCGCGGGTCGGGCAGGGTGTCGCTGGTCAGCAACAGGCCGGCCAGCGGCACGCCATTCATGGCGGCGAGGCTGACGGCGAGGATGATGTCGTCGCGATCACCGGGCGTCACCACCAACACACCAGGCTTGAGCAGCTCCACGGTGTTGCGCATGGTGCGGGCGCAGATGATGATTTTGGTCATGCGCCGGGTCTCGTAATCACCGGCATTGAGAATTTGCGCGCCCATCAGATCGGCGACGTCACGAGTGCGCGGGGCGTTCAATTCCGGCTGGAACGGGATGCAACCCAGCAGACGGAAATCGCCACTGCGCAGCAATGGTGAGTGTTCCTTCAAACGCGAAGCGAAAGCCTCCATGCTTTCATCGGTTTTGACCTTGTTGAGGATCACGCCGAGGACTTTCGGGTCTTTCGGACCGCCGAACAATTGCGCCTGCAATTCCACTCGGCCGGACAGCTCGGTCAACACCTCGTTTTCCGGTGCCGAGACCAGGATCACTTCGGCGTCGAGGCTTTTCGCCAAATGCAGATTGACCCGTGCGGCGTAACTGGCGCTGCGGGTCGGGACCATGCCTTCGACGATCAGCACGTCTTTGCCGACAGCGGCCTGCTGGTAGAGGGTGATGATTTCTTCGAGCAGCTCATCCAGCTGGCCGTCGCCGAGCATGCGCTCGACGTGCGCCAGACCGAGCGGCTGAGGCGGTTTCAAACCGTGAGTGCGCGCCACCAGTTCAGTGGACCGTTCAGGGCCGGTGTCGCCCGGATGCGGCTGGGCAATCGGTTTGAAAAAGCCGACCTTGAGGCCGGCCCGCTCTAGAGTACGCACCAGCCCGAGGCTGATGGAGGTCAGACCCACACCAAAATCGGTGGGTGCGATAAAAAAAGTTTGCATGCGGATTCTCTAAAGGTGCATGGCAATGGTGACGACCTATGCCTGGCCGTTTACCGAAATTCAGTCGCCAAGGTTATCGCTAACCGAGCCCTG
This sequence comes from Pseudomonas sp. BT76 TE3572, assembly GCF_050435365.1. NCBI lineage: Bacteria > Pseudomonadati > Pseudomonadota > Gammaproteobacteria > Pseudomonadales > Pseudomonadaceae > Pseudomonas > Pseudomonas sp. BT76 TE3572. The sequence continues at coordinate 3,431,792 of NZ_JBNDKE010000001.1, read as the reverse complement.
TGCGCACCAACCGCAATCAAAGGGCTGGCCTATTTTTTCAATACGTTGCGCGGGGTCCAGGACCCAGGCGCGCGATTGCCACGGTGGCTGGTGCCGCAGGTGCTGGGTGTGACCGCAGGAAAGCTCGGCCACCCAGTGCCCGTCCTCATCCTGATGGAAGCCTGTGACCGTTGAGCCTTTCGCCGTCACCCGTCTGTCCGGGTTGTGTTCGCTTTCGGGCGATTGCTTCGCTAAACTTGGCCATTCTTCATTCTTATGCAAAAGGTCTCGCCCCATGCTGATCGCCGCCAATAAGGCTGTCTCCATCGACTATACCCTGACCAACGACGCTGGTGAGGTCATCGACAGCTCCGCCGGCGGCGCGCCGCTGGTCTACCTGCAAGGCGCAGGTAACATCATTCCGGGCCTGGAAAAGGCTCTGGAAGGCAAAGCAGTCGGTGACGAACTGACTGTCGCCGTAGAACCTGAAGATGCCTACGGCGAATACGCTGCCGAACTGGTCAGCACGCTGAGCCGCAGCATGTTCGAAGGCGTCGACGAGCTGGAAGTGGGCATGCAGTTCCACGCATCCGCTCCGGATGGCCAAATGCAGATCGTCACCATTCGCGATCTGGACGGCGACGATGTCACCGTTGACGGCAACCACCCGTTGGCCGGTCAGCGCCTGAATTTCCAGGTCAAGATCATCGACATCCGTGATGCCAGCCAGGAAGAAATCGCTCATGGTCACGTCCATGGCGAAGGTGGCCATCACCACTGATTTTCTGCGCTAAGCTCAGAGAACTGGAGAGGCGCCCGAGGGGCGCCTTTTTAGTCCGCGGCTGTCCTTGGTGGCACCGCCAAGTGGCTGTTTCGAGAAGATCACGGGAATTTGGAGTTCGTCATGAGTGCTTTTCACGACCTTAAATTGACAGCCCTGGATGGTCAGGAGCTACCGCTGGCGCCGTTCAAGGGGCGTGTCGTGCTGGTGGTCAACGTTGCCTCCAAATGCGGCTTGACCCCACAGTACGCAGCGCTGGAAAACCTTTACCAGCAATACAAGGACAAAGGTTTCAGCGTACTCGGCCTGCCGTGCAACCAGTTTGCCGGGCAGGAACCGGGTACCGAGCAAGAGATCCAGGATTTCTGCAGCCTCAACTATGGCGTGACCTTTCCGTTGTCCAGCAAGCTGGAAGTCAACGGTCACGATCGTCATCAGCTGTACCGTCTGCTGGCGGGCGAAGGTGCTGAATTCCCGGGCGACATTACCTGGAACTTCGAAAAATTCCTGCTGGGCAAGGATGGTCGCGTGCTGGCGCGGTTTTCGCCGCGCACGGCGCCGGATGATCCGACTGTCGTTCATGCGATCGAAAAAGCCCTGAGCTGAACCCAAAAAATCGCAGCCACCGAGCTGCGATTTTTTATGCCTGCCTTTTGAACCTTAATCACCGCAATCAATAGTGCTGTGCATCGCTTGTCGCTCCGCATATTATCGCCGTCATAAAACCTCTGTCCCGTCGATACCGTTTCCGTGGAGCGTCCCATGCCCGTCAAAGCCCTGTTCAAACCGTTCCACCTCGGCACCCTCGAACTGCCGACCCGCGTCGTCATGGCGCCGATGACCCGCTCGTTTTCGCCGGGTGGCGTTCCCAATTCCAAAGTGATCGAGTACTACCGTCGTCGCGCCGCCGCAGGCGTTGGCTTGATCATCACCGAAGGCACCACCGTCGGCCACCAGGCTTCCAACGGCTACCCGAACGTCCCGCATTTCTATGGTGAAGCAGCGCTGGCCGGCTGGAAAAAAGTGGTCGATGCGGTTCATGCTGAAGGCGGCAAGATCGTTCCGCAGCTGTGGCATGTCGGCAGCGTGCGCCGCATCGGCACCGAGCCGGACGCCAGCGTGCCGGGTTACGGTCCGTCGGAGAAATTGAAGGACGGTCAGGTCGTGGTGCACGGCATGACCCAGCAAGATATCCAGGACGTGATCGCCGCGTTTGCCCAGGCCGCCAAAGATGCCCAGAGCATCGGCATGGACGGCGTGGAAATTCACGGAGCCCACGGCTACCTCGTGGACCAGTTCTTCTGGGAAGGCAGCAACCAGCGCACTGACGAATACGGCGGCAGCCTGGCCAACCGTTCGCGTTTCGCCATTGAACTGATCCAGGCGGTGCGTGCAGCGGTCGGCGAAGGCTTCCCGATTATTTTCCGTTTCTCTCAATGGAAGCAGCAGGATTACACCGCGCGTCTGGTGCAAACCCCGGAGGCTCTGGGTGAATTCCTCAAGCCGTTGTCCGACGCTGGCGTGGATATTTTCCACTGTTCGACGCGCCGTTTCTGGGAGCCAGAGTTCGACGGTTCCGAGCTGAACCTGGCCGGCTGGACCCGTAAGCTCACTGGCAAACCGACCATCACCGTGGGCAGTGTCGGCCTGGATGGCGAATTCCTGCAGTTCATGGTCAACACCGACAAGATCGCGGAGCCGGCCAGCCTGGAAAAACTGCTGGAGCGTTTGAACAATGATGAGTTCGATCTGGTGGCGGTAGGTCGTGCGCTGCTGGTGGACCCGGACTGGGCGCAGAAGGTGCGTGACGGCCGTGAAGAAGACATCCTGCCGTTCAGCCGTGAGGCGTTGATGACCCTGGTTTAAGCCGAGGTTCAATGCCTGAGGCACGCGGGGTCTGACAAGCCCCGCGCAACTGCCCTTCAAACTGCTCGATAATCGCTGCCCATCCTTGGCGACTCGCATGCTGACGCGCATTAAGCCGCACGCAACGCAAGGTTTCGCGCTCCTCCAACAACCAACACGCCGCATCGCAGAATGCTTCCTCATCCCCCGGCATCGCCAGCACACCGTTGTAGCCATGGCGAATATGTTGAGCCGCTGCCGCTTGATCGTAGGCCACCACACCCAGTCCCGAGGCCAGCGCCTCAAGCACGACATTGCCGAAGGTTTCGGTCAGGCTTGGAAACAGAAACACATCGCCCGACGCGTAGTGACTGGCCAAGGCTTCACCGCGTTGTGAACCACAGAACATCGCCTCGGGCAGTTCTGCCTCAAGTGCCGCTCGTTGCGGGCCGTCGCCAATCACAATCAACCGGATTTTGCGCTGTGGATAAGTGGCTTTCAGTGCGTCGAAGCAGCGCTTGAGCAGGCCCAGATTTTTCTCCTGTGCCAGACGTCCTACGTGGATGAGAGCGATGTCGTCGTTACCCAACCCCCAGCTCTCACGCAGGGCGTTAATCCGCTTGGTCGGGTGAAACAACTGGCTGTCGACCCCACGCGACAGCAACGCCAGGCGCTCGAAGTGTCGGCGCTCCAGTTCCATTCTTTGACTCACGCTCGGCACCAGGGTCAGCGTCGAACGATTGTGAAACCAGCGCAGGTAGTGGGTCAGCAATCGCGTCAGCAGTCCAAGCCCATACTGACTGGAGTACTGCTGGAAATTGGTATGGAAGCCGCTGACCACGGAAATCCCCAAGCGCCGCGCCGCGCGCAACGCGGACAATCCCAGCGGTCCTTCCGTGGCGATATACAGCACGTCCGGTCGATGACGTTTCCAGCGTCGCAGCAGCTTGTGCATCGACGACTGGCCCCATTGCAAGCCGGGATAACCCGGCAGCGGCCAGCCCCGGCACAGCAACAAGGCATCGTCGCTGCCCAACTGCTGATCGCAACCCTGACGCGGTCGCACCAATTCCACCTGATGCCCGCGCGCGCGCAAGCCGTCGCATAAGCGGCCGAGGGTATTGGCCACTCCGTTGATTTCGGGAGGGAAGGTTTCGGTGATCAGAGTGATATGCAGAGCTGTCGTCATGACCTCAGTGTCGGCTGAGGCCATGTCGTCAGTGTGACGCTGGGATGATGAATTTGTGACCGGATCAGCGCTGGGCTACCAGGTTTTCCGCGCCGCGTTCACGCACCCAGAACAGGGTCGCACCCGCCACGGCGGCCGGCATCATCAGGATGTTGACCACCGGAATCAGCAGCACCAGATAAACACTGCCGCCGAAACTCATGCTCTGCCAGCGCTTCTCGCGCAGCCAGGCGATCATCTCGTTCCAGCCGAGTTTGTGGTTGTCCGCCGGGTAGTCGATGTACTGGATCGCCATCATCCACACCCCGAACAGCAGCCACAGAGGCGCCGCGATGATGTTAACCACCGGAATGAACGAGAGGATGAACAACCCGATGGCACGCGGCAGGAAGTAGCCGAGCTTGCGCATTTCCCGGGCCAGGGTGCGGGGGATCATGGCGATCAGCTCGCCCCAGCTGAAGGACGGGAAGTCATCGGTGCCGCGCACCACGACTTCGACTTTTTCCGCGAGGAAGCCGTTGAAGGGTGCAGCGATGACGTTGGCCAGCATGGTGAAGGTGAAGAACACCATCAACACCACCAGCACCACGAACAACGGCCAGAGCACATAACTGAGAAAACTCAGCCAGTCGGGCAGGGACGGCATCAACGTATCGACCCACAGGCTGAATTGATGGCTGGCCAGGTAGATCAATCCGACGAACAGCACCAGGTTGATCATCAGCGGCAACAGCACAAACAAACGCAGGCTTGGGCTCAGGACCAGCTTGAGGCCTTCGCGCAGGTATTGCGGGCCGGACAGAACAGGGGCGGGCATAACGTGCTCCGAGCAAAGGGGAAACGCGCCGACCTTACCGGCTTTGTCTGACAGGTGAAAGCGCGGTAGCAGCATCGACATTAACTGTAACAAAGGCGTCTATGCATCGTTCGCGATGGGATAGAGACCGCCTATGAGCTGGATTGTTAAACCGTATTTCCTTAATCTTCGCCCCCTCGATACGCTGCACCCCATACTTTTTACAGGACTGTCGAGCTCAAGCCTTCCCCAAGTGCTTTCAACGGTCCTTTTTTATTCCCGCCGGCAACCCGGCGTTCCGTGCCAGATATTTCGGGCCGGTCAACAGGAGCAGGTCATGTCTGAAGTCCGTCATTCGCGAGTGATTATTCTCGGTTCCGGCCCTGCCGGTTACAGCGCCGCGGTCTATGCCGCCCGTGCCAACCTCAAGCCACTGCTGATCACCGGCATGCAAGCCGGCGGTCAACTGACCACCACCACCGAAGTCGATAACTGGCCTGGCGACGTCCACGGCCTGACCGGCCCGGCGCTGATGGACCGCATGAAAGAGCACGCCGAGCGCTTTGAAACCGAAATCGTCTTCGATCACATCAATGCCGTGGACTTCGCTGCCAAGCCGTACACCCTGACCGGCGACAGCGCGACCTACACCTGCGATGCCCTGATCATCGCCACCGGTGCCAGCGCGCGTTACCTGGGCCTGCCGTCGGAAGAAGCGTTCATGGGCAAAGGCGTTTCGGCCTGCGCGACCTGCGACGGTTTCTTCTACCGCAACAAGCCAGTGGCTGTCGTCGGTGGCGGCAACACCGCTGTTGAAGAGGCGCTGTACCTGGCCAACATCGCCAGCAAGGTGACCTTGATCCACCGTCGCGAAACCTTCCGCGCCGAGAAGATCCTGATCGACAAGCTGAATGCCCGGGTTGCCGAAGGCAAAATCGAGCTGAAGCTGAACTCGACGCTGGACGAAGTCCTGGGCGACAACATGGGCGTGACCGGTGCCCGTCTGAAGAACAACGACGGCAGCTTCGATGAGCTGACAGTCGACGGCGTGTTCATCGCCATCGGCCACACCCCGAACACTTCGCTGTTCGAAGGTCAGCTGACGTTGAAAGACGGCTACCTGGTTGTGCAGGGCGGCCGTGACGGCAACGCCACTGCCACCAGCCTCGAAGGTATCTTTGCTGCCGGTGACGTGGCCGACCACGTTTACCGTCAGGCCATCACTTCGGCCGGCGCTGGCTGCATGGCGGCACTGGACGCCGAGCGCTACCTCGACGACCTGCAGAACGCTTGATTCTGATTCTGTAGAAACTAAGAAACCGGCTTCGGCCGGTTTTTTTGTGCTTGCGATTTATTGCCTGATCACAAACCTCTGTGGGAGCGAGCCTGCTCGCGAAAGCGGTGTATCAGTCGACATCAATGTTGAATGATAAATTGCTTTCGCGAGCAGGCTCGCTCCTACAGGGTTGTTGTGTTGGCCAAAAAAATCGATCAACCGCGAAACCGTTCCTGGACGAAGTCCATCACCTTCAACGATTGATAGATGGCATTAGCGGCAACCCGTCCAAACGGTCCTCCATTCCAGTCCAGCAGGTACGGTTTGAACAGCTGATAACGCGCACTTTCCCCGCACACCGCTTCGGCGATGACCCTGCCGCCAATCGAGCCAGTGTTCAAGCCATGGCCACCAAACGAGGTGCAGGCCCAGACGCCCGGTTCCAGCAATCCCAGGTTGGGCATCTTATTGGTGGAGTAACCCATCAGGCCGGACCAGGCCAATTCGATTTTGACCGGGGCCAGTTGTGGGTAGACCGATACCATGTCGGCCTTGAGCATGGCGGCGAGGGCCTTTTCGTTCTGTTCGTTGCGGGTGGTGATGCGTCCGCCCCAGAGCAGGCGGTCGCCTTCGACCACGCGGTAGTAGTCCGAGGCGCGGCGGTCGTCGGAGAACGCGGCGCCGGAGTCGAGGACGTTTTTGATCGAGTCGCCCAGGTGCTCGGTCAGCACCACATAGGTTGCGATGGGCAGGTAGGCGCGGCTGAGCTTTTGCAACTCCGGGCCGCCGTAACCCCCGGCGCAAAACACCAGGTCTTGGCAGCGCACGCTGCCGTGAGCGGTCTGGACGATTTTGTCGGCCCCTTCACGACGCCAGGCGAGCATTTTTGAGTGTTCGAAAATCTGCCCTCCGGCCGCTTCGATGGCGAGGGTCAGGCCCAGGCAATAATTCAACGGATGAAAATGCAGGGCGTTCGGGTCTTCGACACCCTGGAAATAACGCAGGGTGTGCGCCCGTTCCCGCACCTGAACGGTGTCGAGGAAGTTGAGTTCGTAACCGAAGTCACGGCGCATGGAGTCGATGTGGTTTTTCACGCCAGCGCTGTCGTCGTAGCGCTTGACCCGGATCGTGCCGGCAGACGGTACGCAGCCGCTCAGGGCCAGTTCGTTGATGTTGCGGCGGACAATCTCCACGCCTTCGACTGACATCTGGAACAGCGCCTTGGCGTGTTCCAGCCCCAGTTTCTTGCGGATCGCTCCCGACCCTTCAGCCCAGCCCGGCGAGACCACGCCGCCGTTGCGGCCGGACGCGCCCCAGGCGACTTGCTGGGCTTCGAGGATGATCACGCGTTTGCCGCGCCGGGTCAGTTCCAGGGCAGCAGTAAGGCCCGCGATCCCTGCGCCGATGATGCAGACGTCGCAAGTTTGGTCAGTGTTCAGTTCGGTCCTGGCCGCGCGGGGCAGCGAGGTTTGGGAATACCAGGTGTTGGGGAAGGACATGGTCGATCCTTGGGAAATGCCAGATCAAGTGTGGGAGCGGGCTTGCTCCCACAGGGAGGGCGGTGGTTATTTGATGGTCGAGTAGTCCACGCCGTACCACTTGTCCGACAGCTTGGTCAGCGTGCCGTCCTTGTGCATCTGGCCGATGATTTCACTCAATTTGGCGTTCAGCTGCGCGTCCCCCTTGTCGGTGGCAACGGCCAGCGGTTCGTAAAACACCACATTGGTGTCGACGGCGCGTAGCGGATAACCCTTCTTGACGGCGGCATCCAGCGTGCTGCGTTGCGTGAGGATGGCATCCAGTCGGGTACCGTCGCCCAGGCGCAGATCGTCCAGCGGTCCGACGGAGCCGGCGTAGGTCTTCATTTTTTCGGTTTTCACGTCGTAGACCACGGGTGGCACGTCAGTGGTTTCGATCGCCAGCGCCTGACTGAAATAGTCCTCGGACGTCGTGCCGCCTTCGACGCCGATGGTTTTGCCATTCAGCGCTTTGTGATCGGTGACCGTGGATTTGTTGTGCACCGCGAATACGTAGGGCACGTAGTAATAAGTCCCGGGGAAATCGAGAATCCGCGCACGACTTTTCGTCGCGGTCATCGACCCGACAGACACGTCCCAGCGCCCGTTCCACTTGCCGGCGGTGATCACATCCCAGTCGGGGGTGATGAATTTGGCTTCGACGCCGAGACGCTTGGCGATCTCCTTGGACACGTCGATATCAAAACCGTCGATTTGATTCTTGTCGTTGATGAATCCTTGCGGGGGCCAGGTCGCCGAGGTGGCGACGGTCAACGTCTTGCTGCTCTCGATCTTGTCCAGCACGGCTCCGGCGTTCGCAGCGCCGACGAACAACAGTGACAAGGCAGCTGCGAGGGTGATTGCGGGTTTTTTACTGAGCATGTCCATCTCCACTTCTCGTTATTGTTATGCGGGGGTAAAGCGCTTCTCAGTGACCGATGATCTGCGACAGGAATTTCTGCGCGCGTTCGGTCTTCGGGTTGTTGAAAAACTCGGAAGGGGTGGCTTGTTCGATGACCTGGCCCTGGTCCATGAACAGCACGCGGTCGGCGACCTTGCTGGCAAAACCCATCTCGTGGGTCACGCAAATCATGGTCATGCCGTCGGTGGCCAGTTCGCCCATCACGTCCAGCACTTCGTGGACCATTTCCGGGTCCAGCGCCGAGGTCGGTTCATCGAACAGCATCACTTTGGGGTTCATGCACAGCGCCCGGGCAATCGCCACGCGCTGCTGTTGGCCACCTGACAGTTGTGACGGGTATTTGTGCGCGTGCTCGGCAATCCGCACACGTTCCAGGTAAACCTGCGCGCGTTTCTTCGCCTCGGCAGATGACACGCCCTGCACCAGTTGCGGGGCCAACGTCAGGTTGTCCATCACGCTCAAGTGCGGGAACAGGTTGAAACTCTGGAACACCATGCCGATTTCACTGCGCACGGCGCTGACACTTTCCGCTTCGCTGGTGAGGGATATGCCGTTGACCTGAATGTGGCCTTGCTGGAAATTTTCCAGATGGTTGATGCAGCGAATCATCGTCGACTTGCCCGAGCCCGACGGCCCGCACACTACGAGGATTTCGCCGGTGGCGACGTTCAGGTCGACGTCGCGCAGTGCGTGAAAATTGCCGTACCACTTGTTCAGGCCGGAGATGGAAATCATCGAAGGACCGACCTGCGCAGCAGGCGCCAGGTCGAGTTGCTCAGCGGTATTGGTTCGAGTCATCACGCATCAACCCCTTGCCACGGATCGGTTGACCCGTTTTTCGATTCGCGCCTGCACCCGTTCCAGAATGAATGACAGGGCCCAGTAAATCATCGCGGCGGTGATCAGCATTTCCAGGTGGCGGAAGTCCGCGCGACCCTGGGTCTTGGCCAGGTACATCAGTTCCCAGACGCCGATCACCCCGACACCAGCGAACTGTCCTTGAGCATGGCGATGAACTGGTTGCCGGTCGGTGGAATGATCACGCGCAAGGCCTGCGGCATGATGACCCGGCTCAGGGTTTTGAACGGGCTGATGTTCAATGCCCGGGAAGCTTCCCACTGGCCGACCGGGATGCTCTGGATGCCCGCACGGAAAATTTCAGTCATGTAGGCGCCGTAACACAGCGACAACGCGAGGATGCCCGCCGGCACCGCATCGACCACGTAGCCCAGTTGCGGCAGGCCGAGATAAATCAGGTAGATCTGGATCAACAGCGGAACGCCGCGAAAGAACGAGGTGTAGAACGAGGCGAGGGCATTGGCCAGGCCGTTGTTCGACAGCTTGGCCACCGCGCCGATCAGTGCCAGCACAAAGGCAAGCACAATGGCGATGGCGGAGATGTACAACGTGGTAGCGGCACCCTGAATGATCAGGAAGCCAATCTTGTCGAGGATGAAGCTGTAGGAGAGGTCGAAGGTGTCGAAGAACGCCAGGAACAGGATCAGCAGCTCGATCCACACCACGGTGGTCTGCACCTTGAACTTCAAGCGTCCCAGGACATGGAAGTTCAGCGTTCCGAGTGCGGCGATGCCCAGGCCGATGGCGATGTTGCGAGCGGTAAGGCTGTCTGGAGCATTGCCCAGCAGCGGTTGCAGAAAATGGCTGAGGGCGCTGTTGCCCAGGTTCATCAGGTAGGAGCCGAGGAACAACACCACGGCTACGCCGAGCAGGAACTGAGGATCGTTGGACTTTTTCTTATAAATTATATTGTCGTGATACATGTCTGCCTCAGCTTGTAGGTGGTGATGTTCTCGCTAGGTAAAAGGGTCTTTGGTCAGTATTGCGACGACGATTCCGGGACAACAAGCGAACATAATTCGCTACGTCAGTCCCGGAACTCACGTTGCTGTCAGGACAGTTTCGCCAGGCACGTCTCGAGGATATCCAGCCCTTCCTCCAGCACCGCCGCTTCGGTGGTCAACGGGGCCAGCAGTCGAATGATGTGGCGCGACTTGCCGCTGGGCATCAGCAGCAAACCGGCGTCTCGTGCCAGTGCCAGCAGCTGCGTCAATTGCGCCGAGGCCGGTGTGCCGTCGGCATTGGTCAGCTCGATGCCGCGCATCGCGCCAACGCCGGTCAAGCGGCCCAGAAACGGGGAAGGCTTGTTGGCGCACCAGGCCTCGTAGCGGCTGACGATGGCTTCTTCCTGTTGCGAGCCCCAGGCGTGCAGGTTCGCATCGGTCATCTCGTCCAGGGTTGCCAGTGCTGCGGCGCAGGCAATCGGGTTGCCCGAATAGGTGCCGCCCAGTCCGCCCTTGGGCAAGGTGTCGAGCAGCGACTTGCGCCCGACCACCGCACCCAGCGGCACACCGCCGGCGATGCTTTTGCCCAGCAGGATCAGGTCCGGCTCAATGCCCAGTCGCGAAAATGCAAAGCGCTGGCCGGTGCGACCGAAGCCGGACTGGATTTCATCAGCGATCAGCAGGATGTTTTTTTCGTCACAGAAACGACGTAGCGCCTGGGCGAACTCCACGTCCATTGCCAGGAAGCCCGCTTCGCCCTGCACCGGTTCGACGATGAAACACGCCACGTCTTCGACATCGATTTCGACGCTGAACAGCCGGTCCATGGCTTTCAGGGCCTCGGCGCAGGTCACGCCGTTGTCCTTGCTCGGGTATGGCAAGTGAAACACCGGACCGGGCAGCACACCGACCTTCTGTTTGTAAGGCGCGACTTTGCCGTTGAGGTTGAGTGTGGCGAGGGTGCGGCCATGGAAGGCGCCGTCGAAGGCGATGACGGCCGTGCGACCGGTGGCGCCACGGACGATCTTCAGGGCGTTTTCCGCCGCTTCTGCGCCGCTGTTGGTGAGCATGCCACTGACAGCGTAGTCCACAGGAATGAACGCCGTCAGGCGATCCATCAGTTCGAGGTAAGGCACATGCGGGGCGGCGTTGAACGCGTAGTGCGTCAGTCGGGTGGCTTGTTCGCGAATGGCCTCGACGATGCGTGGATTGCAATGGCCGAGGTTGAGTACACCGATGCCGCCGACGAAGTCGATGTAGCGTTTGCCATCGGTGTCCCAGACCTCGGCATTTTTGCCGTGGCTGAGCGTGACGGGATGAACGATGTTGATCGACTGGCTGATGGTTTCGCTGCTCATGGATGACCGACTCTGAAGAAGGGATGCTTCTTTTTATCTAAGCCGTGAGCAGCGGTGCCCGGCAAACGAAATAAAGTTGCCGGGTCAATCTTAAAAGTCGGGATGTACGGTGAAATCGCAAAAGATCGCAGCCTCGTTTCACTCGACAGCTGCTACAGGGAAATACGATCTCTGCAGCAGCTGTCGAGTGAAACGAGGCTGCGATCTTTTGATGTTGAATCAGCGACGGGTCAGGGGTTGCTGCGAGAACTTCACACCGGCCAATCCATGAGCAATCAACGCACGGATATTGCCGTGATCGCTGCCCTCAGGCGTCGCCACCACCGAGCGGTAATGCTCGCCGAACGCCAGCAGCGCTTCTTCATCGCTCAAGCCTTCCAGCAGCGCCAGACCCAGGGTCTTGCACGAGCCTTCGTTCTGCCCAGCGGCGTTTTCCACACCGCCATTGTTGAAAGCCTGCGGCTGATAGTCGTAGCCGGCGGCGATGAAGGCCAGGGTGTCGGCAAAAACGTGTTCGCCGCTCTTGAGGCTGGCGCGCAGGGTGTTCAAATCACTCATTGGGTTTTCCTTTGGCGAACGCCGCTTGTTGTTCGGCGCTGGCTTCTTGCTGGTATTGGGCTTTCCACTCTGCGTACGGCATGCCGTAAACCACTTCGCGGGCGTCATCGAGGCTGACCTCGATCTGGCGTTCGTCGGCAGCGGCCTTGTACCACTTGGACAAGCAGTTGCGGCAGAAACCGGAGAGGTTCATCAGGTCGATGTTCTGCACATCCTTGCGGCTGTCCAGGTGGGCGACCAGCCGGCGAAAGGCGGCGGCTTCGAGTTCCAGGCGTTGTTGATCGGTCATGGCGGGCTCTGTGCAATCAAATCGTGCGCGGATGATAAAAGTCTGACGAACAATGCGCCAGACGCGGTCAGCGGCTCGCGGCCAGGGTAATCGACACCGACTCGGCGAATCGCAGGGCGTGGGGCTTGTCGACTTCGACCTCGGCGTACAACACCGACTCGTTGACCATGACCAGATCGAGAATTTCCTGGGTCAGGCGTTCGAGCAGGGCGAAGCGATTGCCTTCCACGTGGGCGATGATCGCCTTGGTGATGGTGCGGTAGTTCAGCGCGTGATCGATGTCGTTGTCACGCACCGCTTCCTGAGCGGCATACAGGATGGTCAGGTTGATCAGCACATCCTGCTTGTTGAGGATTTCATCCTCGTTGATCCCGATGAAGGTCCGCAGGCGCAGGTCCTTGACCCGGATGCGTGCCGTTCCTGGTTGAAGTTGTGGCATTGCTACTTGCTCCGTCCAATCAATTGCAGGAACTCCTGGCGGGTGTTGCTCGACTCGCGGAAGGCGCCGAGCATCACCGAGGTGTTCATGGTCGAATTCTGTTTCTCGACGCCGCGCATCATCATGCACATGTGCTTGGCTTCGATGACCACCGCGACGCCCGCCGCACCGGTCACTTGCTGCACCGCGTCGGCGATTTGCCGGGTGAGGTTTTCCTGGATTTGCAGGCGACGGGCGAACATGTCCACCAGTCGTGCAATCTTCGACAGGCCCAGCACCTTGCCCGTTGGAATATAAGCCACATGCGCCTTGCCGATGAAGGGCAGCATGTGATGTTCGCAGAGCGAGTACAGCTCGATGTTGTCGACGATGATCATTTCATCGTTGTCGGAAGCGAAGAGCGCGCCGTTGACGATCTCTTCGACACTTTGCTCATAACCATGGCAGAGGTACTGCATGGCTTTTGCCGCGCGAACCGGGGTGTCTTGCAAACCCTCGCGGTCGGGGTTTTCACCGAGGCCGATGAGGATATCGCGATAGCTCTGGGACAGGGATAACGTCATGGAACATCCTCGCGGGGGCCGCTTATTTGATGTGCCGTCCGCCGTTGACGGTCAGGGTCGTGCCGGTGACATAAGGGTTGTCGAGCAAATAACGCAGGCTCTGGTAGATCACTTCGCAGCCGGGTTCGATACCCAGCGCGGACTTGGCCAGTGCCTTGGCGCGGTACGCCGCGTCGTCGTCGGGATTGAACATTAGCAGGGCTGGCGCGATACCGTTGACCTTGATTGTCGGCGCGTATTTCGCGGCGAAGGACAGGGTGAGGCTGTCGAGCCCGGCTTTGCTGGCGCAGTAGCCAATGTGTTTGCTGCTGCCCCTGCGGGTCACGTCGTCGCTGATGTGCACGATGTCGGCGGGGCTTGAGCGTTGCAGCAAGTCGACACAATGCAGATTGATCAGGTAGGGCGCCAGCATGTGGACGTTGAACATGCGGGTGAAGGCTGCGGCGTCGGTGTCCGGGGTTTCGGCCAGCCATTCGGAGGCGTTATGGACAATCGCCCGCAGGCTGTCGGTGTGGTTTTTCAGTTCGCTGATGAACGCGAAGATTCCGGCTTCCGTGGAGAAGTCGGCAAACACCGCGGTCGCCCCCAGGTCGCGCAGAACTTGCACGCCGGGGCGTTCGCTGCGGTAGCTGAAGATCACCGGCTGGCCATCCTCGAGCAAACGCTGCGCACAGTGCAGGCCGACACGTTGGCCGGCACCGGTGATGAGGATTGGGGCTACGAAAGAGGTCATGAACGGCTCGCGTCGCGGTAAGAGCAAAACTATACCAGCGACGAGAGGCGTACACCTATTGTGGCAGCAGGCCTAGCGATTCTGCGTTGAAGGCTCGGCGGGCAACGGCCGTTGCGGCGTGGTGTTCAGCCAGCTGGCCAGCAGGCGGGTCGACAGCGGAATGAAGAAGTAGACCATCAGCGGGGTCAGGCACAAGGTGCTGATGAACACCCGACTCAGCAGCCCCATGTCGTTCAGCAACGGCCCGAGGACAACGTTGAACAGCAGGGAAACCGGAAAGAATGCCAACCAGATCGCCACGGCCTGTTTCCAGCGTGGTGGGCGCTGGCCGGCCGCGCCGAACCAGCCTTCGATGCCACTGACACGATGTTCCATTGGATGGGCAAACAAGTCACTGCCGCGTGCCAGCCATGCGGTGCGCGAGACGGAATGCTCCCAGGCGTGCAAAGTCTGCTCGTCGGCAAAGCGGAAAATAATCTGGAATTCGTCATCGTCGGGCGGCGGAGCGAGCACGCCAGAACCGAGGTAGCCGGGAAAATCGGTGGCCAGTTGTTCGCCTTCGTGCAACCAGGCGATCAGGTCTTGATAACGCCCATCGGCGACGCGGCGCGCAACCATCAGCGTGACGGGTGAGGTAGACATTGTGTATCTCCATATGACAATCGCGTCGCTCCGGATAGGAGTTTCGCCAGGCGCAGCGCCGGGTAGTGGGCTGCGTCTTGGAACAAGCAAGGATTATTCCTGATTCTGTCGGGTGCGTCTGTGATATTCGTCGCCATCAACGTCTTGAAGGGTATGGGGGCAGGGGGGGTAGAATGGGATCCAATTTATACATGGACGTAGAATTATCAAATGCCTGTCCTGACTGACGCTCTCCCTGGATTGCAACCCGGTCTTCCACTCGAGCAGGAAGAACTGTTTCCGATACGCGAAGTGGCGCGCCTGACCGGGGTCAACCCGGTCACGCTACGTGCATGGGAACGCCGCTATGGGCTGATACAGCCCGCGCGCACCGACAGTGGGCACAGACTGTATTCGATGACCGATATCGGTCGTGTCCGCAGCATCCTTGGCTGGATCGAACGCGGCGTTGCTGTCAGTAAAGTCGGCAAGATCCTGGCCAGGATTGCACCGCTTCAGGCGCTGTCGCACATCATCCCGAATGAGCTCGTGCAAGCGGACTACACGCAATGGCAGCAACAAGTTCAGGTGGTGGTGAATGCCTTTGACGAGGTTCAACTGGAGCAGGTCTATGGACAGATCTTTTCCAGTTATCCGCTGACGGTCGTGTTTCAGGACATTTTGCTTCCACTCTGGAAGAAATTGCAGCAGCGCCATGAAGCATTCGGCCAGGCCAGCGAGCGGCTTTTCCTGGATGGCTTTCTGCGCTCCCGAGTGTTGCAACGCCTGCTGCTGGTGCGTGTCCTGCAGCCACGACGGGTGATTGTCTGCGCCCTCAACGATCAGTGTCGTGAACTCGAAGTGCTGATAACCGCGCTGTTTCTGAGCAGTGTCGATTCGGCTATTCAAGTGTTGGCTATCGGTCAGCCATTCGACGAGTTGGCCCTGGTCTGCGAACGGATCAAGCCCCAGGCGCTGGTGCTGGTTTCCAATCACGCGCCTGCGTCCGAATTGCCACGGCGATTGAAGCGCCTGGCCTTGAGTCTGGATTGTCAGTTGATGCTGGCGGGGGATGCGTCCGATCTGGTGCAGGAAAGCCTGGCTGGATCGTCGATTGGATGTCTGGGTAACGAAGGATTGGTCATGCGTCAGCGTTTGAAACAGTTCCTGACAGGCAACCTGGACACTTGAATCAGAGATGCATGGCCGGATGCGTCAGCCGATGCTGTTGAAGGATGTACTGGCGCAGACGCTCGGTTTCGTCCTTGTCATCCTGATTCAACTGATAGGCAAAGAAGCCGCTCCCGGTTTCTTTCTCGAAGGTGCCGCGCAACGCGATGCGCTCATAGCCTGACGGGCTGAACCACAAGGCGAAATGTTTGGGCGGTTTGGTCTTGTTGCGAACTTCCAGCAAAACCCCTTTGAACGACACTTCGTGCACCCACATCGTACCGGGCTGGCCATTGGCATTCTCCAGCGCTACCGGTTCTTCGAGTACCAGGCGCCATGGCCGGATCATCGGTCCGTCTTCGTAGATGCTGGGGACGCCGAGGCGTAAATGCAGCGCATGAAACTCGTCTTCCACCAAGTGCAGCGGGAAGGTCATTTGCTGATTTTCGAAATTGGCCTGGATGGTGACTTGCTCATGAGCGGCAAGGCGCGTGAGCAGGTCACGGATCTGCGAACCACCATTGACGAGCAGGCTCGACGTCGCATCCCGCATATTGAGTTGCGGGTTGTGTTGCATTGTCTGGATAAAATCCAGCTCATCCTGGGTCAGGAGTGCGTCGCGTTGCATGATCAGCTCGACAGAAAAAGTTACAAAGTCACTGGTGATTGTAGTTAATGACAATCAATTCTTTGTTTTGTTTTCGCCGTTCGTCGCTTTTAGTGCGGCAAGCTCGGCCTGGACCTCGGCCAATTGCGCCTCCAACTGTGCGACTCGCTGCTGCGCCTTGACCTGAACAGTGACGTCTTTCTGCACGCCGATGAAATAAGTCTGTCCGTCATCCGGATTTTTCACCGTCGAAAGGGACAGCTCGTTCCAGAACGGCGTGCCGTCCTTGCGATAATTCCTGAGGATTTCCCGGCAGGAACCGCCGCTGCTCAAGGCCTCGCGAATCAACGGGAGCGCTTCCTGGTCGCGGTCCCCGGACTGAAGGAAGCGGCAATCCTGGTAGAGGATTTCTTCGCTGGTGTAACCCGTCAGGCGTTCGAATGCCGGGTTGACGTAAATCAGGATGTTGTCCTGCTCGCCCTCCTTTTCGGCAATCACGATGCCGTCGTTGGAAGCGTTGATCACCATTTGCAGCAGTTGGGCGTTAATCATCGGAGAGTCCTTTCCAATTTGATAGTGAGATGCATTCTAAAAGAACATTGAAAACTTTCTACTGGTCATCCGCGTTAATTGAGAGTCAATCGCGGCTTTTTTGCCACGGCTGTTAATATCCCCCGTCTTTTTACTCAGCTTCAGGATCAGATTGATGAAAGTCGCCATCCTTTCCGGCTCGGTGTACGGCACGGCTGAAGAAGTCGCCCGCCACGCCGCTAATATGTTGAAAACCGCAGGTTTCGAAACCTTTCACAACCCGCGTGCGAGCCTCGCCGATGTTCAGGCCTTTGGCCCCGAAGCCTTCCTGGCGGTGACCTCGACCACCGGCATGGGCGAGTTGCCGGACAACCTGCAACCGTTGTATTTCGCCATTCGCGACCAGTTGCCTGCGGCCTGGCGTGGCTTGCCGGGCGCCGTAATTGGTCTGGGCGATGCGAGCTACGGCGACACGTTTTGCGGCGGCGGTGAGTTGATGCGCGAATTGTTCGGCGAACTGGGCCTGCGCGAAGTCCTGCCCATGCTGCGCCTGGACGCCAGCGAAAGCGTGACGCCGGAAACCGACGCCGAGCCTTGGCTGGCGGAACTGGTCAGCGCTCTGCAGGGCTGACCGGTCGTTCGCGCAACAAGGCGAGCCAGGCTTGCGCGGCTTTTGACAAGTACGCGCCCTGACGCCAGATGAAGGCAATATCCCAACGCAGATAGCTCGGTGCGTTCAAGGCCAGGCGCACCACACCTGGCCGCACCAGCCCGCGTGCCACCACGCGCGGCAACAGCACCACACCTTGGCCAGCAGCCACCAGCGCTGCAAGAAAGTCAGCCTGACCGCTGCGACCGCCTTCCTTCGGCGTAAACCCCAGCTGCTGGCAGGCTTGCAGCAAACGGTCATTGAGTACGAAGCTGCGCTGATACAGCAAGAAGGGCGTGTCGGCCAATTCCTCCAGCCCAATCACAGTCTTCGACGCCAGTGGATGATCGGCCGGCAGCAGGGCGTCCAGCGGTTCATCGCAGAAAGGCTGGAAGGCGAATTGCGGGTCCTTCGTCAACAGGCCGCCACCGAGTTCCAGCTCTCCACTCAAAACGGCCTGTTCGATGTTCAGGCTGCCGCCCTCAAGCAATTGAATGCTGATGTTCGGGTAGCGTCGCCGGTACTCGGCGAACAGTCCAGCGAACAGCGCGTCGCTGCCCAGTAGCGGCAAACCCAGACGCAATTCCCCGCGGGCCAGTTGGCTCAAGTCATCCAGCTCACTGAGTAGTTCGTTGCGCAGCCGCAGCATGCCTTCGGCCCGTTGCAGGACCACGCTGCCGGCGGCGGTCAGGCGCAGCTGCGAACCCTGCCGTTCGAGCAACGCAGTACCCAGGCTCTGTTCCAGCTGAGCGACCTGTTTGCTCACCGCCGATTGACTGATGTGCAAGGTCTTGGCGGCTTGAGTAAAACCACCCTGATGTATGACCTCGACGAAGCTGCGTAGCTGTTTGAATTCCATCTGCCTGATTCCATTTTGGAATGGCTTCGAGTCTAACAATTCGCTTCGGGTATAGCAGCCCGCTCCGTAAAATGAGCACCTGTGAGGACCGAAGACATGAACGCATCAACCTTGAAAAGCTTGGCTCGACTGGCGACCGAATTAGCCGTGCTGCTGGCCATCTACCTGCTCGGGTGCCAGATGGCCGTGTGCTTTGCCTGGCCGATTCCCGGTGGTGTCATCGGCATGGTGCTGTTGCTGCTGGCGTTCGCTTTGGGTGTGGTCAAACCGGCAGCGCTGCAAATGGGCGCCGGCCTGTTGATGGCCGAGATGCTGTTGTTCTTCATTCCGGCGCTCATGAGCCTGCTCGATTACGGCGGCCTGTTGCGCAGCGACGGTTGGCGAATTCTGCTGGTGATCGGCGTCAGCACGCTGATGGTGATGCTGGTGACCGCCTTTACCGTGGAACTGGTGGTGCGGTTGAGGAGGTCTCGTGAAGCTTGAGCTGATGCCGATGTTCTGGCTGGCCTTCACGCTGCTGGCCTATCTGTTCAGTCGCTGGATCTACCGGCGCACCGGGCGCTATGTGTTGTCGCCACTGATTCTGGTTCCAGCCTTGCTGTTGGCGCTCGCTGTGCCGCTGCACACCGCGTATGCCGAATACTCGAGCAACACCCATTGGCTGATGCTGGTGCTGGGGCCGGTTACCGTCGCTTTTGCAGTGCCGATCTGGCAGCAGCGGCAGATGCTGATGCGGCATTGGTCGGCGTTGTTGCTGGGGATGCTGGCGGGCAGCGCGGCGTCTATCGGCAGTTCGTTCGGGCTGGCCAAAGCGCTGGCGCTGGACAGTTCGGTGACGATGTCGCTGGTGCCGCGTTCGATCACCACGCCTTTTGCCATGCCACTGGCTCATGACCTGGGCGGCGTACCGGAACTGACGGCGGTGTTTGTGATGTTCACCGGGGTGTTCGGGGCGATGCTCGGCGGCATTTTGCTCAAGTGGTTGCCCTTGCGCAGTGCCTTGGCTCGAGGGGCATTGTTTGGTGTCGGCGCGCACGGTGCCGGGGTCAGTCGAGCACATGAAGTGGGAGGTGAAGAGGGCTCGGTGGCGGGGTTAGTCATGGTTCTGACGGGGCTGCTGAATCTGTTCGCTGCACCCTTGTTGGCGGCAGTACTTTGACATGGATCCACGTTCGTTCGCGTACTGACTCGTTAGGCCATCAAGCTGGCTGCCAATGCAACTACACGATCGCCAGGGCGTGACTAGACTGCTGTAACGTCGGTAAACAATAGAAACCCCAAGAATAAAAATTAGAGGTTCCTTGCCGTGTACGTAGCCCCCGTCCAATCGCCACACAGTGTCAAAGACCAGGTCAGCGCCGCCGAGTGGCAGACCCGAGTCGATCTTGCCGCCTGCTATCGTCTGGTCGCCCTGCATGGCTGGGATGACCTGATTTTTACCCACATCTCGGCCAAGGTCCCCGGTACCGAAGACTTTCTGATCAACCCGTTCGGGATGATGTTCCACGAGATTACCGCGTCCAGCCTGGTCAAGGTCGATCAGGCCGGGAACAAACTGATGGACAGCCCTTACGAGATCAACCCGGCCGGTTACACCATCCACAGCGCGGTGCACGAGGTTCGTCACGATGTCGTCTGCGTGCTGCACACCCACACCGCTGCCGGTGTCGCAGTGTCGGCGCAGAAACAAGGCATTTTGCCGATCAGCCAGCAATCATTGTTTGTCCTGTCCAGCCTGGCTTATCACGCCTACGAAGGTGTTGCGCTTAACCATGAAGAGAAGGCGCGACTGCAAGCCGACCTCGGCGAAAACAATTTCCTGATGCTGCACAACCACGGTCTGCTGACCTGCGGCGCGACCATCGCCGACACGTTCCTGATGATGTTTACCTTCCAGCGCGCCTGCGATATCCAGGTGCTGGCGCAGAACGGTGGCGCCGAGTTGATCGCCATCGAACCGCAGATTCTGGCAGGCGCCAAGGCAATGATCGCCGGCGTCACCAAAAGTGCTCAAGGGATGGGCGGCGCACTGGCCTGGCCAGCGCTGCTGCGTAAACTCGATAAACAAGACGCGGGTTATAAACTCTAATGGCACTTGCCGAGATCCCCCTGTGTGTCTGGCGCAAACGCGGCCAGTCGTTCGTATTCCGTGGCCAGACCATTCGTTACTGGACGGCCGGGCAGGGTGAGCCACTGTTGCTCATTCATGGCTTCCCGACCGCCAGTTGGGACTGGCATTTCCTCTGGCAGCCGCTGACTCAGCGCTATCGGGTGATTGCCTGCGACATGCTCGGCTTTGGTGACTCAGCCAAACCGGTGAATCATGAATACAGCCTGCTGGAGCAGGCCGATCTGCAACAGGCTTTGCTGGCACACCTGAAGGTCGAGCAGCCGGTGCACCTGTTGGCCCACGATTATGGCGACAGCGTGGCTCAGGAACTGGTGGCCCGGCATTACGAAGCGCGCATCCATATCGCCAGTTGTGTGTTCCTCAATGGCGGCCTCTTTCCCGAAACCCATCGTCCGATACTGATGCAAAAACTCCTGCTCAGCCCCTTGGGCTGGATGATCGGGCGCGCCTTTTCCCGTGAGGGTCTGGTGAAGAGTTTCCGACAGATCTTCGGTCCGCAAAGTAGTCCCTCCGAGAGCGAGATGGATGATTTCTGGAGCTTGATCGAGAGCAATCAAGGGCCACGGATCATGCACAAATTGATCGCCTACATCCCTGAACGGCGTGCCCAGCGCGAACGTTGGGTCAGCGCGATGCAGCGGGGTGAAGTGCAGTTGCGGGTGATCGATGGGGAGGTCGATCCGATCTCCGGCGCGCACATGGTCGAGCGCTATCGGGAACTGATCCCGAACCCGGACACGGTGTTGTTGCCCGGTATTGGCCACTACCCGCAAACCGAGGCGCCAGGGCAGGTGCTCAAGCACTATCTGGAGTTTCGCGATCAGTTGGTTTCACCGCCGCGCAAGGTCGCCTGTTCCTGATTATCCCTCTGCCTTATTGCGCACCATTCAGCGTCACCTCAGTTCATTGTGACCCGCATCGCCGTGCCTGACACTCGGACTCATTGTCCCTTGGCCTGCTGGAGTCCTCCCAATGAATGAGTCTGTGCGCTTCGAAGATAAAGTCGTGATCATCACGGGTGCAGGCGGCGGCCTGGGCCGGGCCCACGCGCTGCTGTTCGCCAAACAGGGCGCCAAAGTGCTGGTCAACGATCTCGGCGGCTCGGCTCAGGGCGAAGGTGCAAACGCTTCGGCAGCCGACCGGGTAGTGGCCGAAATCCGCGAGGCCGGTGGGCATCGCCGAGGCCAACCATGACTCTGTCACCGACGGCGACAAAATCGTTCAGAACGCCTTGGACACCTTCGGGCGTGTCGATGTAGTGGTTAACAACGCCGGGATCCTGCGGGACAAAACCTTCCACAAAATGGAAGACGGCGACTGGGACCTGGTTTACCGCGTCCACGTCGAAGGCGCCTACAAAGTCACTCGTGCCGCCTGGCCGCACCTGCGCGAGCAAAACTACGGCCGCATCATCTTCACCGCTTCGACCTCGGGCATTTACGGCAACTTCGGTCAGTCCAACTACGGCATGGCCAAACTCGGCCTCTACGGCCTGACCCGCACCCTGGCCATCGAAGGCCGCAAGAACAACATCCTGGTCAACGCCATCGCCCCCACTGGCGGCACCCGCATGACCGAAGGCCTGATCCCGCCGCAGGTCTTTGAGCAACTCAAACCGGAACTGGTCAGCCCGCTGGTGGTGTACCTCGCCAGCGAGAACTGCCAGGAAACCTCCGGGCTGTTTGAAGTCGGTGGCGGCTGGATGGGCAAGGTGCGCTGGGAACGAAGCCTCGGCGCGGGGTTTGATCCTCGGATTGGTTTCTCCCCTGAAGATGTGGCGGCGCATTGGCAGCAGATCTGCGACTTCGAAGGCGCGGCGCATCCGCAGGACAACCTTGAAGCGCTGAAGGAAATGATGGCGAATTTGCAGAAGTATTCGATTTAAAGGAAGCCAGCAAGGTCATCGTTCCTGACCTTGCGGGTTCTTGATATTCGGCCTCGACATCTGGTTTGCAGCGGCGATCAAGGAAAATACTTGTGAACCAATGCCGCCAGATTCGCGGCCGTTTGCGCATCCATGATCGCGTCGTACGTTTGCGGGCGAAAGTGCAGCTGAAAGGCCCTGACCAGTTGTGAGAAGCCTTGTTCGGTTGACGCACGGGAAACGTCATACCCGTAAGTCTTGAACAGTTTGAGCAAGTCGCTTCGGACTGGAATGCCGGTCTCGTTGTATTGCTGCAGATAGGCGTCTCGGGTGGCATCGTCGAACCAGGCACCAATGCCTTTCAAGTAAAGGGCATGCCAGGGGAATTTCGGCCCTGGGTCACTCTTGCGGCCGACCGCAATATCCGAGTGTCCCAGAACAAGGGTCGGGCTGATGTCCGGGTAGCGCTCAAGGATGTTCAACGCCAGCTCTTCAATGGCGGCAATTTGTTCTGGCTGATACGGCGGAAAGTTGAAAACCCCTTGGCTATACGTTGCACGGTTGACGATTTCAACGCCGATAGACGTGTCGTTCAGATTGCTTCGATTGCCCCAGGTACTGACGC
This sequence comes from Pseudomonas sp. BT76 TE3572, assembly GCF_050435365.1. NCBI lineage: Bacteria > Pseudomonadati > Pseudomonadota > Gammaproteobacteria > Pseudomonadales > Pseudomonadaceae > Pseudomonas > Pseudomonas sp. BT76 TE3572. Next base: position 3,408,688 of record NZ_JBNDKE010000001.1, on the reverse strand, counting down.
CCGCATGCCACGCACGCTTGGTTTCGTCGACGAGACTGAACACTTCCTGCCCGGTATAACCTGCTTTCAAGTAGCTCGGATCGGTGATGTCGGGAACCAGATAGTGGGCACTGACATTCGGACCGGTCAGTGCGTTGACCGAACTGGAGAAGTTACCGGCTGTGTAGTGAAAAATCAGAAAGCGTATTCGGGAGTTGGAGCTTTTGGTGGCGCGGTATTTGTTGTGGTCGATGGATTTCATGAAAAGAATGCTCGCAATTGAATTAGGTTGGAGTCAGCGCGCAATTACAAAAGAATGGCTGCCTTGTTTTTAACCTTAATCGTTGGGGCGATTCGCGTGATTACAAAACTGTGTAGTCGCTTTCCTAGAAGTGTGTAGGTGGTAGATAGTCTCTCACTGGTTCGCATGAATACTGGCTGCGAATGGGCCATGTCAGTTGGGAGCGAAGCCTGGGTGCCGGCCTTGTGCCGTGAGTCGCGGGGACGCGGCTTGGGACCAGTGGGGTTTCAGGCATGCGTTTTGTCTGTGACGAACTCAGTCGGATAGTCGCCTATAAAAATAGCCGCTGAAAATGCAGCGGCTGAAGTCGGGTTTGCACTTGGTTTTAATAGTCATCGCGTTTCTTTGTTATTCGGTTTTGAACCCCGGCTTTCCGTTTTTAGCTCGCCAGACTTTTACTTTTTTAATGATGGCTTCGGGGGTGGAGTCTTCGTCTGAGTCTGCGTAGTAAATTAAGTCAGAACCGTCTGGATGCTCCGTCAGCTCCTCAAACAAAAGTACTGCAGCTATTTGTTCTTTTTCAGTCGGGTATTCCGATCTGCAGATCTCAGTTAAAAATTCAAGAAATTCTTCTTCGGTGTAATCGGAAATGTTGCTCATGTCAGTTTCCTCCTTTGTGTAGTTCTGAGTGTCGTTTGGGAGTGACAATTCGGATGTTTTCGATATCGTAGATCTCGCCACCTCTAGAAACACGGTTCAAATGGTGTAACTCAAATTTTACTTTGCCACCTGACCTGTCGTCTTTTCTCGAAAAAGGGGCTCTTCCGTTTTTCATTTCTTGAATATTGTTGGCAGTAAACTGTTTGGATAACTCAGAATCGGCAATTGCAGCTTTCCAGAGAGCTTCTCTAAAAGCCCTGAAACTCGAAAAATTCTGTCCTCGAAGTTTATCCGCAATCTGATTGGGAATCACCGCTCCATTATCTTGCGAGGCTGATCCCAGCCAAATACCCAATACTGGCTCTCCATACCCACTGGCCACTCCGGGATCATCCCGCCGATCCCGGAACATCGTGTAGATCGGAGGAATACCAGATTCAGCCGGAAAGACATTGATGAAACCACCAAAGCTGTAGAGATCCAGTTCCGGATATTCATCAAGTCTTCCTTCCAAAGGGGCCGGAGTAGTGCCGTTGTAAATGAAAATCCTCGACTCGCGAGCTGGAGACGTTGTTGATGCGTTTTTTTGCTCAACAATCGGCGTCCAGGTCATGCCGATAGAAGGGGCATCTGGGCTGTAGGACCTGTAAATATTCAGGCCTGGATCGAGAGTTGCAAGCCGCACCAATACCTTGGAAGGTACCGTCGTTCCGTTTGTGGCGGCGACAACGAACTCTATAGTGTCATCCACCGTTCTCGAGCCGATGGATACCGGCAATTCGATTTCCCCACTGGCCTCGGCGATGGCGTGTAAGTCATCGAGATCGTCGGGAGTGAGATCCGAGAGCGGGACGCTCAAAGCGTAGAGCTCGCTGTTACTAAGTGGCGAGGGGAACAGGAGCGCCGCAAATCCGCCAATTACCACACCGGTAGACGTGGTTAATGCTGCAATAACTGCTGCTACTGCCAATCGCAGTGCATCCTTGATTGCCAAAGCGTTATTCGCAGTTGTAAAGATGCTTCCTGTTGCTACGGTAAATACCGGAACTACCGAAGCAGCTGAACCCGATACGGGGAACAGGCGATGGGCTTGGTCGGTATCTAACGACTCCGACCAAGAACCAAGATATTTCAATCGTACATCCTGTTCTGCACGGCTTTTGGCAGCAGCTTCCTCTGCTGATCTCTTCTTTTGATCTTTGCGGGCCTCTTCAGCGGCAACACGTTGCGCTTCTTGTTCTGCCGCCAATCGAGCCCGTTCGGCGGCAACGCGTTGCGCTTCTTGTTCTGCCGCCAATCGAGCCCGTTCGGCGGCAACCCGTTGGGCTTCATGTTCCGCTGCTTGCTGCCTTTGTTTTTGCGCATGCGCAGCGGCAAGAAGGTTCTGCACATGGACTTGTTTGTTATTTAAAAGCTGAATTTGCTCTGTCAGTAGTTTTGCAGAGTAAGCAGCTTTGTAGGAGTTAGCCCATGTTGTATAAGCTGTTCCATAAGGCTGTACAGTTTTCTCCAGACTTTCTACCTTGGCGATATAGTCTTTTGCTGTTGCATTGAGAGGGCTGTGCCCGTAGAACGCGTTGGCGAGCCCTGTTTGTACATGCAGTTCAGCTGTTTTCTGCTGAATTAAAATATTACTGATGTTCAGTTCGTGTTGGTGTACCTGTGTCTGTGTAGCTGTTGCAGCGGGGTATTGGGTTTTAAAATTTTCGAATTCGACATCCGTTGCTCTTGGCAAGTCCTGGGATTTCGCCGCGTAATCGTTTTGTGCTGACTTCTCCGTAGCAAATACGTTCCTCAGAGTTTGACTTCTTAAATGTTCCTTATATGTAATTCCAGGGCCTATTCCTCCTGGTCGTGTCGGTGGAACGCTGAACCCACCGCCATTTGGGTGCTTTCCAGGTTTTGGTTGTTTTCCAATATAAGTTGTTGGCAATTCAATGGTAGTGCTTTGTCCAACAATACTAGTTGCCGGTAATTCGTGCGGGGGGCCGTGTTTTCCTGACATTTTGGATCTTCCATGAACGTAATTAATCGGTGGTGCTGAACAAGCTTACGTCAGGGAGGGTGAGGCTGGGTCCGAGAAAGTTGTAGGTGGTTTCTATTTGGACTGTGCGCAGTTGTTTACTGTTTTGTGTGTGGGGAGATTGGTCTTTATTTTATGTAAGAATATTCTCTAGTTGTCGAGCAGCACTTGCTCTAACAAGGGGAATTCAGCAATGGGACAAAACTCGCCCATAAAAAAGGCCGCTGCAAACGCAGCGGCCAAAGTAAGACGATTGATCAAGGAGCAATAAATCAACGTCAGTGAACACAGGGCGATGAGTCGAATAGCTTCAATTCATCTGAAATCTTTCGCTAATGGCGTGGACTGGCCACCGCCATCGCTTCGTGCTTCCCGGCCTATTGCCGTGAAAGCCCGGCAAGAATAAGGCCTTGAGTCAAAAGGAAAAATAGCGATTCATGACATGAACTGTTGCAGCATGAGCAACAGTGGCAACAAGCCTCGCCCACACGCCATGCGCTGCGTTGATAACCCCCCATCCAGCCCATCCATAACCCGCGCATATCCCCGTCCCATGCGGGCATTCATCCTTTGGAGGTACATCGTGAATACCTCCTTGGTGCGCTTATCGCTCCCCACGTGCGGCAGTAGGGTGGGGCCTTCTGTCACTCACCGGGGAAGACGCATGACAAAAACAACAATGCGCGCCATCTTCACGCCGCAAGCGCTCGCCGCGGCGGTTGCCTTGGGTTGCTGTGCCCAGGCGCAGGCTGTTTCATTCAACATTGGCGAAATCGAGGGATCGTTTGACTCCTCGTTGTCCGTCGGCGCGAGTTGGGGCATGCGCGATGCCGATAAGTCGTTGGTGGGTATCGTCAACGGCGGGACCGGTCAGTCTTCGACTGGTGACGACGGCCGGCTGAACTTTAAGAAGGGTGAAACCTTCTCCAAGATCTTCAAGGGCATTCACGACCTCGAACTGAAATACGGCGATACCGGTGTGTTCGTCCGCGGCAAGTACTGGTACGACTTCGAGCTGAAGGACGAAGACCGCGAGTTCAAGCAGATCAGTGACAGTAATCGCAAGGAAGGCGCCAAGTCCTCCGGGGCGCAGTTGCTCGACGCCTTCGTCTATCACAACTACTCCATCGCCGATCTGCCGGGCACTGTGCGCGCTGGCAAGCAGGTGGTGAGTTGGGGTGAAAGTACCTTCATCGGCAACTCGATCAACAGCATCAACCCGGTCGACGTTTCTGCGTTCCGTCGTCCCGGCGCTGAGATCAAGGAAGGCCTGATTCCGGTGAACATGCTGTTCGCCTCCCAGGGCCTGACCGATCAACTGACCGTGGAAGGTTTCTATCAACTGGAGTGGGACCAGACCGTCGTCGACAACTGCGGCACCTTCTTCGGCAACGACGTGGTGGCGGATGGTTGCAACAACAACTACACAGTCGGCAGCCCGGCGATTGCACCGTTGGCGCCGGTGGCGGCAGCCTTCGGTCAACCGATCCAGGTGACCCGCGAGGGCGTGGTCGTGCCCCGTGGCGGCGACCGTGATGCGCGGGACTCGGGGCAGTGGGGCACGGCGTTGCGCTGGCTCGGTGACGATACCGAGTACGGCCTGTATTTCATGAATTACCACAGCCGTACGCCGACCGTCGGCACCACCACCGCGGGCTTGTCGACGCTGGCCAGCCTGCCGGGCATGACGCGTGCGGCCAACCGTCTGGCGCCGGGCAGCGGTGCGGGGCTGGCGCAAAGCGTGATGCTCGGACGCGGTCAGTACTACCTTGAATACCCGGAAGACATTCGTCTCTACGGCGCGAGCTTTTCCACCACCTTGCCTACCGGCACGGCGTGGACCGGCGAGATCAGCTATCGCCCCAACGCTCCGGTGCAAGTCAACACCAACGACCTGACCCTGGCCTTGCTCAACCCGATCGCAGGCGGTGCGGCATCGCCTATCGCGACCACGCCAGGTACCGACAACAAAGGCTACCGCCGCAAGGAAGTAACGCAGGTCCAGAGCACTCTGACGCACTTCTTTGACCAAGTGTTGGGTGCCCAGCGGCTGACCCTGGTCGGCGAGGCGGCGGTGGTGCACGTCGGTGGTCTGGAGTCGCGCACCAAGCTGCGTTACGGCCGTGACTCGGTCTATGGCCAGTACGGTTTTGGTGGTGATACCGACGGTTTCGTCACCTCGACCTCCTGGGGCTACCGCGCCCGGGCGATCCTTGATTACGCCAACGTGATCGGCGGGATCAACCTCAAGCCCAACCTGTCTTGGTCCCATGACGTCGCCGGCTACGGCCCCAACGGTCTGTTCAACGAAGGCGCCAAGGCGGTCAGCGTCGGCGTCGATGCCGACTACCGCAACACCTATACCGCGAGCCTCAGTTACACCGATTTCTTCGGCGGTGACTTCAACACCCTGGAAGACCGTGACTTCCTGGCGCTGAGCTTCGGCGTGAACTTCTGATCTGGCTGAGAAGGATGATTGTAATGCGCAAGATGATTCTGCAATGCGGCGCCCTGGCCTTGAGTCTGTTGGCTGCCAACGTGATGGCGACGGTTTCGCCAGAAGAAGCCAACAAGCTTGGCACCAGCCTCACGCCGCTGGGCGCCGAGAAGGCCGGCAACGCTGATGGCTCGATCCCGGCCTGGACCGGCGGCATCCCGAAAAACGCCGGCGCGGTGGACAGCAAGGGTTTCCTGGCTGACCCGTTCGCCAGCGAAAAACCACTGTTTACCATCACCGCTGCGACGGTCGACAAGTACAAAGACAAGTTGTCGGAAGGCCAGGTGGCGATGTTCAAGCGCTACCCGGAAACCTACAAGATTCCGGTCTATCCGACCCACCGCACCGTGGCCTTGCCCCCGGAGATTTACGAGTCGGCCAAGCGCAGCGCACTGAACGTGAACAGCATCAACGACGGTAACGGCCTGGCCAACTTCACCGGCAACCGCTACTACGCCTTCCCGATTCCGAAGACCGGCGTCGAGGTGCTGTGGAACCACATCACCCGCTATCACGGCGGCAACCTGCGACGCATCATCACTCAGGTAACCCCTCAAACGAACGGCAGCTACACGCCGATCCGCTTCGAGGAAGAGATCGCCGTGCCGCAACTGATGAAGGAACTGGACCCGGAAAAAGCCGCCAACGTGCTGACCTTCTTCAAGCAATCGGTGACGGCACCTGCGCGTCTGGCGGGTAACGTGCTGCTGGTGCACGAAACCCTCGATCAGGTGAAAGAGCCGCGTCTGGCCTGGATCTACAACGCCGGCCAGCGTCGTGTGCGTCGCGCACCGCAAGTGGCTTATGACGGGCCGGGTACTGCGGCTGACGGCCTGCGCACGTCCGACAACTTCGACATGTTCTCCGGTGCACCGGATCGCTACGACTGGAAACTGGTCGGCAAGAAGGAAATGTACATCCCTTACAACAGCTACAAACTCGACTCGCCGAGCCTCAAGTACGATGACATTGTGAAAGCCGGGCACATCAATCAGGACCTGACCCGTTATGAGTTGCACCGGGTCTGGGAAGTGATCGGTACGGTCAAGCCGAGCGAACGGCACATCTACGCCAAACGCCACATGTACCTCGACGAAGACAGCTGGCAAGTGGCGCTGGCTGACCACTACGACGGTCGCGGTCAGCTGTGGCGGGTGGCCGAGGGTCACGCTCAGTACTACTACGATCACCAGACCCCGGCCTACACCCTCGAAGCGCTCTACGACATCATTGCCGGTCGATATATTGCCCTGGGCATGAAGAACGAAGAGAAGCACAGTTTCGAATTCGGCTTCGAAGCCAAGGCTGCCGACTACACGCCATCGGCCTTGCGCGCCGAGGGCGTTCGGTAAGGGTTTTGATACATTGGCAGTACAAAAGGCGACCGGGTGGTCGCCTTTTTTATGGCTGCCAATCAGCGCGCTGAATACTTCTCAACAAGCGAGTCAGAGAGGGCTAGGGTTGCCGGACAATTATAAAAAGGCACGCCGCAATGACCGCCATGATCCCGTGTCTGGACCGTTCTGGATTCCTGCCCCGTCTGTCCACTCATCACCAGTCACGGGCTCGCTTGACCGAGCCGTTACTGGCCTCCACGGCCCGGGTGAAATTACTGTGCGCGCCGGCCGGCAGTGGCAAGACAGCGCTGCTCGCCGAATGCCTGTTGCAGGCACCGCCGCAGTGCCGCGTGTTCTGGTTGCCATTGTCTGGCTCGGTGTTGAGCGCGGCGGATTTTCGTCATCGTCTGACAGAAACGCTGGGGTTGGCTTCGTCGGGCGAATCCGAGTTGCTGGGGTATCTGTCACGATTGCAGACGCCCACCTGGCTGTTTCTCGATGACTATTGCCGCCTGCCAAACCCGGAGCTGGACCTGTTACTGGATCGCATGCTGGCGGTCAGCAGCCCGATGTTGACCTGGTGGCTGGGTGCTCGCCGCCGGCCGCAATGCAACTGGCCGCGCTTGCTGCTTGATGATGAGTTGTATGAGTGCGAGCACTCCACGCTGGCGTTTAATCAAAGTGAGATCGCCAAGCTGTTGCGGCATTTGGCACCGGCCGAGGCCAATACTGTCGCCGGCAAGATCATCCAGCGCAGTGGTGGTTGGTGCGCCGGTGTGCGGATTGCGCTGTTGCAAAAATGCGACTGGTCACACAACAACACACCCGTTGGCCGAATGAACACCTTGCTCGATTACCTGGAGCACGAGTTGTTTACCACGTTGACGCCGGAGCTGACCGAAGCCTGGCGGGTACTCGCCCATTTACCGCGATTCAATGCAAGGCTGTGCGATCACCTGTTTGGCGCGGGTGAAGGTGCGCAATGTTTGAGGACGTTGCAAGAACTGGGTTGTTTTATCGAGCCTTGGCAGGACTCGGCAGACTGGCTGCAGATTTTCCCACCACTCACCCAGTTGATGCGCGATGAGCAATGGCCGGCGGGACGTTCCTGGCATCGTCGTGCCTGCCAGTGGTTTGCGGCCGAACTCGATTGGAAAGCCGCCTTCGAACAAGCACTGCTGGCTGAAGAGTTCGAGGTCGCCGTCAGCCTGTTGCAGCATTTCAGTTTCGAGCACCTGTTCGAGGAACAGACGGTTGTGCTGTTGTTGCGTTTGCATGAGCAACAGGGCGAGGAGCTGATGTTCGGGTCGTCGCAACTGGTGGGGTTGATCACTGCAGCCTTGCTGTTCGCCGGTCGATTCGAGCAAGCGGCTGATTGCATCGAGCATCTGTCCCGATTCACCCCTCAGCCGTCGGCGTTCTTTCAGCGGCAATTGATTGCGCGCTGGCAGGCCCAGCAAGGTTGGCTACTGCATTTGCAGGGGCGCATGGAGGGGGCGCGCGCGCATTTTCTCGACGCGCTGACCGTGCTCGGTCCTGACCTCTGGCCCGTACGCTTGATGTGCCTGTCGGGTTTGACGCAACAGGCCTTGCTGCGGGGTGAACTCGATGTGGCGCAGGCGATAAACCGCGATGCGTTGTGCCTGGCGCGAGCACAAGGCTCGCTGGTGTTCGAAGGGCTACTGGAACTCGATCACGCGCAACTACTGGAGCAACGCGGGGCGCTCGGTCGTGCAGAAACACTACTTGCCAACATTGCTGATCTGCTCCGTGAACAATCAACCCGTTCCACACCCTTGCTCGGCCGAATCGCCCTGCGTCGCGGGCGTTTGGCTTTGTGCCAGGGGCAAGACGAGCGGGCAGCGGAATTCTTTCAGGCAGGGTTGGATATTTGTTTGCGCAACCACGACAAGCGCGTGCTGTACGGCTTTCTCGGTCAGGCGCAACTGGCAGCCAATCACGGTGACTATGGGCAAGCCTTTGTGCGGCTGCGCGATGCCGAGCGATTGATGCAACAGCGACAGATTCCGGACACCGTTTACAGGAGCGTCCTGTTGCAAGTCAGCAGTCATTTCTGGTTGCAGCAAGGGCGGCCGGAACTGGCTCATGAAGCGTTGACTCGTGTATTGCGTCACTTTCGCGGACCGCACGCACGTCAAGCGCCACCAGCGACGATGGAGCTGATACCGCGTATCGAGTACCTGCTGGTTTTGGCGGAGGTTCATCTGCAACGAGCGCTCGAGCCGCTGACCCTGCTCAAGCAGTTTGCAGATCGTGCAGAAGCCGGCGGCGCGCAGGGGCTCGAAGCCGAGTTGCACCTGGCGATCGCGGAAGTCGCTTTTGTTCAGGGCAACTTTGCTTTGGCCAGAGAGGTTCTTGAGCAAGGTCTGGAACTCGTTCGTCGTTGCAACTTGCCGCTTTTATTGAGCCAGCTTCGTTTGCGGCAGCCGAATCTGTTAGTGGAACTGGGGATGATCGACTGCTTGGCAGAACAAACTGATGCAATAAGTGACGATAACCCGCTTAGTCTGCGAGAGACACAGGTGTTGACATTAATTGCGTCTGGTCATTCGAATCAGCAGATTGCAGAACAACTTTTTATTTCATTGCATACGGTAAAAACTCACGTGCGGCGAATTCACGGAAAATTAGGTGTGGAACGCAGAACTCATGCTGTTGCCAAAGCCCGATTGTTGGGTTTGTGGCAGTAGAGTGCTGAGGGGGGTAATACTGTAACTTAAACGTACTACATGAGTTGAAAGGAAGTTTGGCTTTATTTGTGGGTGGTGTCTGATTTAGCTTGATGGCAAGTGGGTGAGGTTAAAAGCTTCACTCCTGCAATTAAATAATTCAGAGAGTATTGGTTATGGATGATCAGAAGATTTTAAATTCGCAGTTTAAATTGGCTGAAGTGAATGAGGCTATTAAGCAGTTGTCTAGTCAGTTGGCGAATGCTCCTTCGTTCAAAGGATTTCTTCAGGACTGTGTGTTGAAGGAACTTCAGCGACTGGATCCGGAAGTGTATGCCAGCAGGGTTTTTATCAATCGGCGCGACAGTGCTTCTGCGTCTGCCAAAGAGCCAGCAGGCGTGCTGAATGACGTAGTTATGGAGTGTCTGTTACGCGGGCATGCACCTGTTTATAACGCCGCTGAGTATGGTGTATACGACTGGCGTGACTCGACGGCTGAAGAGGACCGCCACCCTGTTCTGGATATCGTAGCGGTTGGCAAACTGATCACAGAACTACTCCTGAATCTGCCGGAAAAGTACGCTGCAGTTATTGACCGGTATTGGGCTGCCTCTCAGGGGGCCGACGCCACAGGGCGACCATTGTCTACGCGTAAAAGCATATTGCGAACCCTCTATGTCAGGCTTTTCTGGCGTGAGTTGGCCGTCATGGCAGCGGAGGGTGGTTTGACACCGGACGACGAAAAGCAAGTCAATGAGTTGTCCAGCCCTCTGCTTCCCAGCGCGTTTTATGGTGTCTCGGTTCAGTTGCACAAAGGAGGCTTCGCGGCATTGGCTTCGACCTTCGTCATGCGCCTGGATGGCCAGTCGTTGGGGGCGATTATCCCGGCGACTGACAGTGCAGTGATTCTTTATACACCGAGTCGAGGTGTGGAGAAGTTCGCTACTTCGCGGGCTCTGCATGAGGCACTCAAGAAGCGTCTGAGTGAGCCGGACCAGCGGGCAGAGCTCCTGAAAGGCCTTTCGTCCGATGACGTAGATCAGGTCAGCAATAGTCCTGATATTCGTTATTCGAGAATTGATGAAGATGTATTTTCGGCTTGCATCAATGCCGCGCTGAAGAAGCAACGCGCCAATATCGTTGGTCAGCTACGGGAAATGAACGGCTCGCGTTCGGATAACGAAAAAACGGTGCAGGCAATTGGCTCAATGCTGCACCTGGAAGAGATGACCAAGGATGCCAAAGGTCGTGCCGCCGTTTTCATTAAGTTGATGTCGAGAAATGCCCGGCCAGAATGGTTGAAGGAGAGTTATGAAACTAATCAAGAAATTTATGCGTCCCTTGAACAGGTATTGCTTGAAAGCGAGGTGAAGCTTCATGAAGCGACTAAAGTTGCTTCAACGTTTAAAAACTATGTTCACGGAATTGTAGAAGATTTCATTTCGTCAGGTACAGATGAACGTATTGATCCAGACACCATCTTTGTGAGCGTTCGGCATACTGTTAAATTAGCGGACGGAAAAAAAGTAGAGCACAGTGAGCGAAAAACGCTGACTCAGGCTTTCATGTACGGTACTCATGATCAAGAGGGACAGTATGTGGTGGTTCTAGAGGAGTTCTATAACAACCCAAGGTTAAGTCCTTCTAATATTGTGCGAGCGATTCAGTCGTTAAATCTTCGTGTGGCGTATAACATGGCGAGACAACGGGTTTATTCCCAGGATCACGTCGTCGAATCGATGCGGGAGCGCTTGGGGCGAAAGACCGCCCTGACAATGTTCGGCGCCATCTTGCAAAAACATGTTACCTCGGTCGCTCAGGACATAGTGCAGCGTTACAACTTCGGCGATCCGTCCGTAGAGACAACCGGGATTGCGCTGCGGGCTAGAACCAAACCGATGAAAGATTTGATGGTGTATCGGAGAAAAAGTGCCGATGTCAATAAAAGCACTCATGTACTTTATGCACCGGGTTTTCCGACGGGGCAGGAGTGGTTTCAGTTTCCTGATTTGAAAAGCTTACAACATCAAATGGGTCGTTGGGCTTTTGACAAAGAAGGGCAGACCTATTTGAGGGAGAAGGGGTATTCAAGTGAAAGAGAAGAGTTGGAAAAAATTTATCACGTAGAAGAGCCGAGCTTGATGTTGCAAGAGTGGTGGTGGTCCTCGATCCAACTGACACAGTGGATCGAAGATAGTCCATTAAAAGGGAGTGTTCAGAATATAATCAGCTGGGAGGCTGGCGAGGTGGAAGTCGCTACGCCGCGGTGGTACAGGGACTCGAATGTGGCAGATCAGCTTCTGTTGAACCGCTTAAATACAGACTTCAAGGCGATTTATCAGATTTCCAAAGACAATCTTGATATTGAGCCATTCCATAAATTCGCTCGAAACCTGGTGATGAAGACTCTGAATGAGTACCTGAGTCGCTCCGGGTCTCATCCGGAAATTGATCCTGATGAGGTGTGGGTGAAGTTTCACGCTGATTCGAAAATCAGTTTGACCAACTTGTTCATCCAGTGGCAGTTGTGGCGCAGTGATATCTCGATCTTTGAAAAGATTTTCTTCAATAGCTATCCTTTTGGCGAAAGAATTCTCGACCTCAAGGAACACCTCAGAAAAGCATCGTTCTGGACTTTTTCCAATCAACCCATTGCGGCGCTGAATGCAAAAGTAATTAATGACGTCATTGATCTGATGCCAGGTGAGAAATACATTGAGTATCTTAGGGACAAATTTCTGCGTGCTCCGGATGTTGATTTGAAGGTGAGCCTTTATCGCAAGCTCAAACAAAATGAAATGTTCAGGTCGGCACTCACGCAGAAAATGAAAGGTCAGATGTCGCAGGAACAGTTTAACTGGTTGAAGGGTTTGATTGACGGTTTTGATCGAGACATACCTCATGGGGGTTACAATACCGCAGGTGGTAACCCGGGCATTGGGGTTTACGAATTTACGCTTGAAGGTCGCAAACTGGAGGGCGCCTATGTCTTCGGTCGTAGGGTTAACGGTCGCGAAGAATTTATTATCTATGTGCCTGGTATGTCCTATGGCGGAGACTTCTTTCCTGTCGAAGAGTTAGTCGCTCGATTGAACGGTGCCTATAATTACAAGAGTATTTTGAAATTAGCGCGTCTGAAAGATCAAGGTGTCATTCAAAACAAAATAGACAGTTACAGTTCTTGGAAGTCTCCGCCCTTATTGTCTGCGCCTGTGCTAAAGAATAGCTATCAGGTAAAGAGTTTTAAGGGCGAGTACCAATCCATGATCAACCGTTTTATTGCCGATGTGGACTATCAAACAACAAGCCCGGCTGAAGCGATATGGCAGGAAGCAAAAATCCTGATTGATTTGGCGCTCGATGTGGTGTCGATGTTAATCCCGCCGGTTGGCGTTGTGGTGAGCGTGCTGCGAATCACTCACTCAGTCGTCTTGGGAATAATTGCTTCCAGCGAGGGGGATGACAAGGCAGCCAACGCCTATTTTGCCTCTGCCTGGAGAGCGGCTATTATTCTGTACATCGGTAAAGTCGCTTCGGTAGGAGCTCCTGTTAATGCTGTTGGCCTACTGTCCAGCATCAAGGATATTGCCGACCTCGTCTCGACTGTAACCGGGGTCCCGGTAGGCATCAGCTATATAACGGCAGTCGCCGTTCCACAACACGACGTGCAGAGCACGACTCGATTGATAGGTTAATGCAGTGATCAATAGGCTTGGCAAAACCCAGGCGTCGAACTAAAACTGCATTTCAACAATGGATGGGAGATGTCTCATACCCCATCCGCCAACTAACGGCCCGCGTCGCCGCCAACAACCGCTGCGCCGCCGGGCCGTTTTCGTCGGCGTGAAACAACGACGCCGGGCCGACAATGGTCATCACCGCCGCAACGTTCCCGACAGCATTGAATACCGGCGCCGACAACGCATCGACCCCCGGCATCAGCAAACCATGCACATGATGCAGACCGCGTTCGCGGATCTGTTCGCACAACGCCTTGTAGGCCTGATCATCCGCCAGCGCATGGGGCGAACCGCTCTGCAGTTCCTGCTCACGCAAGTCCTCGGTTTCACGCTTCGGCAGATAGGCGCCGAACACCAGCCCCGTGGACGAACTGAGCAACGGCAACACCGAGCCCAATTGCGTCACCACCGTCACCGCGCGGACCGCCGGTTCGATATGCACCACGGTCGCGCCCTGGTTGCCCCACACCGCCAGAAAGCAGGTTTCGTTCAGTTCATCGCGCAACTCGGCCAAGGGCAGGGCGCCGACTTTCAGCACGTCCATACTGTTGAGTGCGGCGAGACCGACACGCAAGGCTTCACGGCCCAGGCCGTAATGGTTGGTGGCCGCATTCTGTTCAGCAAAACCGCTGGCAATCAGCGCCTGCAAATAACGGTGAACCTTGCTTGCCGGCATCTGCACGTGTTCGGCCAGGCGCGACAGTGAAGTTGATGGCGACAACTCGGCCAGGGCCTTGAGGATGTCGGTGCCGACCTCGGCCGAGCGGACTTTCTGTTTATCGTTGCTGCGCGGCGTTTCCATGGAGGCGGTCTGATCCCGGGACGAATGGGCGTCTTTATAGCTTGACGGTCAATACCAATCAAATTACGTTAAGCGTAATCGAATTACGATAAAAATAACCCAGGCGTGCCGAGACCTCTTCAACGGAGCGACAGGCCATTGCCTACTCCCTGTTCAGGAGGCTCCATGAACCTCGATTCAACGGCGCCAGCGCTGGCTTACCAGTCCGGCTTCGGCAACGAATTCAGCAGCGAAGCGTTGCCCGGCGCACTGCCCGTCGGCCAGAATTCCCCGCAAAAAGCGCCTTACGGTCTCTACACCGAACTGTTCTCCGGCACGGCATTCACCATGCCTCGCAGTGAAGCGCGGCGCACCTGGATGTACCGCATTCAGCCGTCGGCCAATCACCCGGCGTTCGTCAAACTGGATCGGCAACTGGCCGGCGGCGCGTTGGGTGAAGTGACCCCCAACCGTCTGCGCTGGAACCCGTTGGACATTCCGACCGAGCCAACCGATTTCATCGACGGGCTGGTGAGCATGGCCGCCAACTCGGGCGCGGAAAAACCGGCCGGGATCAGCATCTACAGTTACCGCGCCAACCGCTCCATGGAGCGAGTGTTCTTCAACGCCGATGGCGAACTGTTGCTGGTGCCTGAGCTCGGACGCTTGCGCATTGCGACCGAATTGGGCGTGCTGGAACTGGAACCACTGGAAATCGCCGTGTTGCCACGCGGTCTGAAATTTCGTGTCGAACTGCTCGACCCGCAAGCTCGCGGCTACATTGCCGAGAACCACGGCGCGCCGCTGCGCCTGCCGGACTTGGGGCCGATCGGCAGCAACGGTCTGGCCAACGCGCGGGACTTCCTGACCCCGGTCGCGCATTACGAAAACCTCAAGCAACCGACCACGCTGGTGCAGAAATTCCTCGGTCAGTTGTGGGGCTGTGAGCTCGATCATTCGCCGCTGAACGTGGTCGCCTGGCACGGCAATAACGTGCCGTACAAATATGACCTGCGTCGTTTCAACACCATCGGCACGGTCAGTTTCGACCACCCGGATCCATCAATCTTCACCGTCCTGACGTCGCCGACCAGCGTCCATGGTCTGGCCAATCTCGACTTCGTGATCTTCCCTCCACGCTGGATGGTCGCTGAGAAAACCTTCCGTCCACCGTGGTTCCACCGCAACCTGATGAATGAATTCATGGGCCTGATCAAGGGCGAGTACGACGCCAAGGCCGAAGGCTTCGTGCCCGGCGGTGCGTCCTTGCACAGTTGCATGAGCGCCCACGGCCCGGACGGTGAAACTTGCACCAAGGCGATCAACGCCGAACTCGCGCCCGCGAAAATCGACAACACCATGGCCTTCATGTTCGAGACCAGCCAGGTGCTGCGCCCGAGCCGTTTCGCCCTGGATTGCCCGCAACTGCAAACCAACTACGATGCCTGCTGGGCCACGCTGCCCGCCACTTTCGACCCGACCCGGAGATAACCCATGACTCAGACTTCCATCACTCGTAGCTGGGTTGCCTCCGCCAACGGCCATGCTGATTTCCCATTGCAGAACCTGCCGCTGGGTGTGTTCAGCGTGAAGGGTTCGGCACCGCGCAGTGGCGTGGCCATTGGCGAACACATCTTTGACCTGGAAGCTGCACTGGATGCCGGCCTGTTCGAGGGCGTCGCAAAAACGGCAGTCGAAGCCACCCGTGGCGGCCAGTTGAATGCGTTCTTCGAACTGGGGCGTGACGCTCGCGTTGCCCTGCGCGAACGCCTGCTGGAACTGTTCAAAGAAGGCAGCACCCTGCACGGCAAGATCGAAGCCCAAGGCGCAAAACTGCTGCCACTGGCAGCGAATTGCGAAATGCACCTGCCAGCAAAAATCAACGACTACACCGACTTCTACGTCGGCATCGAGCACGCGCAGAACGTCGGCAAACTGTTCCGTCCGGACAACCCATTGCTGCCGAACTACAAGTACGTGCCGATCGGTTATCACGGCCGCGCTTCGACCATTCGCCCGTCGGGCACCGATGTTCGCCGTCCGAAAGGCCAGACCTTGCCAGCCGGTCAGACCGAGCCGACGTTTGGTCCGTGCGCACGTCTGGATTACGAACTGGAGCTGGGCATCTGGATTGGCCAGGGCAACGAGATGGGCGACTCGATCGCCATCGGTGACGCCGCCGATCACATCGCCGGTTTCTGCCTGCTTAACGACTGGTCGGCGCGCGACATCCAGGCCTGGGAATACCAGCCGCTCGGTCCATTCCTGTCGAAAAGTTTCATCACCAGCATCTCGCCTTGGGTGGTGACGGCCGAAGCGCTGGAGCCGTTCCGTCGTGCTCAACCGGCACGTCCGGAAGGCGATCCGCAGCCGCTGCCGTACCTGTTCGATAAACGCGATCAGGCCGCTGGCGCCTTCGACATCGAACTGGAAGTGCTGCTGCTCACCGAAGGCCTGCGCGAGCAAAAACTGCCGGCGCATCGCCTGACCCTGAGCAACACCCGACACATGTACTGGACCGTGGCGCAAATGGTCGCGCACCACAGCGTCAACGGCTGCCAGTTGCAGGCCGGTGACCTGTTCGGTTCGGGCACCTTGTCGGGGCCGGAAAACGGTCAGTTCGGCAGCCTGCTGGAAATCACCGAGGGCGGTAAAAAGCCGATCGAACTCGCGTCCGGCGAGGTGCGTAAATTCCTTGAGGACGGCGACGAAATCATCCTGCGCGCCCGTTGCAGCCGCGAGGGTTTTGCCTCCATCGGTTTCGGCGAATGCCGCGGCAAAGTGCTGCCGGCGCGCTAAGAGGATCGGGTCATGGAACTCTATACCTACTACCGTTCGACTTCGTCCTATCGGGTGCGCATTGCGTTGGCGCTCAAGGGGCTGGATTACCAGGCGCTGCCGATCAATCTGATCGCGCCGCCAGGTGGCGAACATCGACAGCCGCCGTATCTCGCCATCAATCCGCAAGGCCGAGTGCCGGCCTTGCGCACTGACGAAGGTGAACTGTTGATCCAGTCGCCGGCGATCATTGAATACCTGGAGGAACGTTATCCACAGGTGCCGCTGCTCTCCAAAGACCTCGCCGCTCGCGCCCATGAGCGCGGTGTGGCGGCGGTGATTGGTTGCGACGTGCATCCGCTGCACAACGTCAGCGTGCTCAACAAGCTGCGGCAGTTGGGGCACGATGAACCGCAAGTGGTGGAATGGATCGGGCACTGGATCAGCCAAGGGTTGGCGACGGTGGAACAGTTGATCGGCGATGAGGGTTATTGCTTTGGCCCGACGCCTGGGCTGGCGGATGTTTACCTGATCCCTCAACTTTATGCCGCCGAGCGTTTCAACATTTCGCTTGAGGCGTATCCACGGATTCGTCGAGTGGCGGCGCTGGCGGCGACGCATCCGGCGTTCATCAAGGCGCATCCGGCGAACCAGCCAGACACTCCTTAAAAACATCAGATCAAAAGATCGCAGCCTCGTTTCACTCGACAGCTCCTACAGAAAGTCGCCCCCTGTAGGAGCTGTCGAGTGAAACGAGGCTGCGATCTTTTGCTTTTAATGGACGATAGAGTTCGGCGGCAAATGCCCTAATCGCTCAGTCAGGCGAATCCGCTGGATCGGGTCGTCGCTAAGCAGCAGGGCATGTTCCAGGTCAAAGCGCTCGGCGTTCGGGCAATCCAGCCGTTGATAGAGGCTGGCCCGGGCCAGGTAGTCGGAGGCGATGGCGTTGCCCAGTTCAAGCACACGTTCGGCGTCGATCAGGGCGCCGATGTAGTCATCGTTGGAAAGGTGTAACTGACGCAGGTTGCGCGACAGCCGCTGCAGCATCTGCACCGGTTCGGCGGTGAGCATATGCTCGGCGCTGAGCTGCATGTTCGGCCCGTACTGGCGCTGCAGCAACTCCCGGCAATCGTTGGGGTACAACCGACGCCCGCCGCAGGGGTCGAGCAGGTGATCGGCGCCCGGTACCCGCAGCAGAAAATGCCCGGGGAAGTTGACGCCAACCATGGGGATTTCCAGACCTTTGGCCAGTTCCAGGGCAATCAATCCCAGACTCAGCGGCTGCCCACGCCTGCGTTCCAGCACTTTATTGACCAGCGCGACTTGCGGACGCAATGGCGTGGAGTCGTCCTGAGCGAATCCCATGTCATTCATGCGCCGTAACAACGGCTGGGCCAACTCGCTCACCGGCAACATCGGCAAGCCATAACTGACCCGTTGTTGCAGGTCCTTGAAATCGTGCAGCACCGCTTCGGGATTGACCTCACTGTCATGTTCGGCGGCAATCCATAGCGCCGCCTCGAACAGTGCGGGCGGTGAACGTTGCAGACAGTCGAAGAAACGTTGGCGGGGGGTCATCAAAATCTCCGGGTAATGCCTCGTTTTAGCCCCGTCTCAGGCATTCGTCCAGTGCCGAACATAGGCGGTTACAGGTTATGTCCGAAAGTCTGCTTGGCGGCGCCGCTTATTCCGGTGCGCTTCTGCAATTTTCGGGCGCAAGCCTATACTGGCGACTACAAGAAGTGATTCGGGAGCCCTACGATGTTCGCTCTCATGCAAAGCACTCGCCTTGAATCCCTGCATCTGAGCGTCGACTCGGTCACCGGGTTGAAGGCGGTCATTGCCATTCATAACAGCCGTCTGGGGCCTGCCCTGGGCGGGTGTCGTTACCTTGCCTATCCCAGCGACGAGTCCGCCGTCGAGGATGCCGTGCGTCTCGCACAAGGCATGAGTTACAAGGCGGCGCTGGCCGGCCTGGCTCAGGGCGGCGGCGTGGCGGTGATTGTTCGCCCGGTCCATGTGGAAAACCGCGCCGCGCTGTTCGAAGCGTTCGGGCGTTGCATCAATCAGCTCGACGGCCGCTACATCACCGCCATCGACAGTGGCACCTCGGTGGCGGACATGGATTGCATCGCCCAACAGACCCAGCACGTCACCAGCACCACCTCGGCGGGCGACCCTGCACCGCACGCGGCGATGGGCGTGTTCACCGGTATTCGTGCGACCGCCATGGCCCGGCTGGGCAGCGATAACCTCGAAGGCCTGCGAGTGGCGATTCAAGGGCTCGGCAACGTTGGTTTTGCCCTGGCCGAACAGCTGCATGCCGCCGGTGCCGAACTGCTGGTCAGTGACATCGATCACGGCAAAGTCCAACTGGCGATGGAGCAATTGGGCGCTCACCCGATCGCCAACGACGCGCTGCTCAGCACCCCTTGTGACATTCTCGCGCCCTGCGGCCTCGGTGGCGTGCTCAACAGCCACAGCGTGACGCAACTGCGCTGCGCGGCGGTGGCCGGTTCGGCGAACAACCAGCTGACCCATCTGGAAGTCGCTGATCAACTGGAGCGGCGGGGCATTCTGTATGCGCCGGATTACGTGATCAATGCAGGCGGGTTGATCTACGTATCGCTCAAACATCGCGGCGAAGAGCTATCGACCATCACCGCACACCTGTCGAAAATCAGCTCCCGGCTGACCGAAGTCTTCGCCCATGCCCAAGCGGAAAAACGTTCGCCGGCCCGAGTGGCTGACGAGTTGGCGGAGAAAGTGCTGTATCGATGAGCCTGAACCGATGAAGGAGTGAGGGCCTATCCGGCAGACTTGCTCCCAAGGCCTGGCGCCACAAGCGTCAGGCTTGACTGACGCACGCTGACGCGGCGTGCCAGGAGCCTCTGTGATGCCTCACAAGGTTGAGCTGCCTTTCACCCGGTTTTTATCCCCTGACGGCCAATTGCTCGGCGATCTTCCTGCCTGGACCGACGATTTCAATTTGCTGACGCGCCTTTATCGGCAGATGGTCCTGACCCGCCTTTTCGATCAGAAAGCCGTCGCCCTGCAACGCACCGGGCGCATCGGCACTTATGCGCCGACATTGGGCCAGGAAGCCATTGGCGTCGCCATCGGCAGCGTGATGCACGCCGAAGACGTGCTGATTCCGTATTACCGTGACACCGCCGTGCAGTTGATGCGCGGAGTACGCATGGAAGAAATCCTCCTGTACTGGGGCGGTGACGAGCGCGGCAGCGACTTTGCCGAACCGGCGGCGGCCCAGGACTTTCCGATCTGCGTGCCGATCGCCACCCAGGCCTTGCATGCCTGCGGCGTTGCCAGTGCATTCAAAATCCGCGGCGAACATCGGGTTGCCGTCACCACCTGCGGCGACGGCGCCACCAGCAAGGGCGATTTCCTCGAAGCCCTCAACGTCGCCGGTGCCTGGCAGTTGCCGGTGGTGTTTGTGATCAATAACAACCAATGGGCGATCTCGGTGCCACGACGGATTCAGTGCGGCGCCCCGACGCTGGCACAGAAAGCGATCGGTGCAGGGTTCCACGGTGAGCAGGTCGACGGCAATGACATGCTCGCGGTTTACGACCGAGTACAAGCGGCCCTCGAAAGGGCGCGTCACGGTAAAGGCCCGGTGTTGCTGGAATGCCTGAGCTATCGCCTCGGCGACCACACGACGGCCGACGATGCCACACGCTACCGGTCGGCAGACGAGGTCAAGCAGGCCTGGCTCGAAGAACCGATCAAACGCCTGCAACGTTTCATGGTCGGCCAGGGCGTGTGGGACGAAGGCCGCGAACAGGCGCTGATCAGCGAATGCCAGGGCTTGGTGCAGCGCGCTGTCGATAACTTCGAAGCAGCGGGTACTCAGGCGCCCGAATCGATCATGGATCACGTCTACGCCCAATGGCCGGCGTCCCTCGCCGGGCAGCGTGAAGAGTTGCTCGAGCGGGCGCCGCGCCGCGCGGGAGATTCGAGCCATGAGTAACGGCAAAGTCACGTTGTTGGAAGCGGTGAATCTCGCGCTGCATCGGGCGATGAGCGAAGACGAGAACGTCATCGTCCTCGGTGAGGATGTCGGAGTGAATGGCGGCGTGTTTCGCGCCACCCAAGGGCTGCGCGACAGCTTTGGCTTCAAGCGCGTCATCGACTCGCCGCTGGCCGAAACCATGCTCGGCGGAATCGTGGTCGGCATGGCCGCGCAGGGCTTGAAACCGGTGGTGGAAATCCAGTTCATGGGTTTCATCTACGCGGCCATGGAGCACCTGGTGTCCCACGCCAGCCGCATGCGCAATCGCACGCGCGGGCGGATCACCTGCCCGATGGTGATGCGCACGCCGATGGGCGCAGGGATTCGTGCGCCGGAACATCACAGTGAAAGCACTGAAGCATTGTTCGCGCACATTCCAGGTCTGCGGGTGGTGATTCCGTCATCGCCGGCAAGGGCTTATGGCTTGTTGCTGGCGGCCATCGATGACCCGGACCCGGTGGTGTTTCTCGAACCGACCCGGCTCTATCGCATGAACCCGCAAACGCTGGTGGATGACGGTAAACGCCTGCCGCTGGACAGCTGTTTCACCCTGCGCGAAGGCAGCGACATCACGCTGATCAGTTGGGGCGCCAGTGTGATGGAAACCCTGCAAGCCGCCACCGCATTGGCCGAGCGGGGCGTCTCGGCGGAAGTGATCGATGTCGCGAGTATCAAGCCGCTGGACCTCGACACGCTGGAAGCCTCGGTGCGCAAGACCGGTCGCTGCGTGATCGTCCACGAAGCGCCACGTTCCTGCGGCGTCGGCGCGGAAATCGCCGCGAGCCTCTACGAGCGGGTGTTGCTGGACTTGCAGGCACCGATTCAGCGAGTCACCGCACCGGACATCCCGCCGCCGCTGTATCGACTGGAATTGCTCTATATGCCGAACGTCGAGGACATTCTTCAGGCCTGCGACAACGTACTTCACTTTTCCTGAACCCAAGGAGGCTGCGATGAAGTATTTCAAACTGCCGGATCTGGGCGAAGGTTTGCAGGAAGCGGAAATCGTCCGTTGGCACGTCGCAGTCGGCGATACCGTCAAGGCCGATCAACTGCTGGTGTCGGTGGAAACCGCCAAGGCTCTTGTGGATATCCCCGCACCTTATGACGGAGTGGTGGCGAAACTTCATGGCGGTGAGGGCGACATCATTCACGTCGGTGAACCCCTGCTCGGTTACGAAGGCGAAGCGGACGCGGGCACCGTAGTGGGGCGACTCGAAGGTGGCGGCAGCAGTCAGGAGGATTCGTTTTTCATCGGGGCAGCCCCCTCGACCCGAGAGCACCTGGCGACTCGCGCCACGCCGGCCGTGCGGCAACTGGCCCGGCAACTCGGCGTGGAGTTGAGCGGGGTGACGGGCTCCGGCCACGAGGGGCTGATCACCCGCACGGATGTGGAAAGCGCGGCTCAAACCGAACGCGAGCGCTTCGGCGGCGAACGGTTGCGCGGTGTGCGGCGCAGCATGGCGCTGAACATGGCGCGGTCTCATGCCGAAGTGGTGCCGGTGACGATTTTCGGTGACGCCGACCTGCATCGCTGGGGGCAGGCACGCGAACCGCTGATTCGTCTCGCCAAAGCGATGGCGGCCGCGTGCGCCGTGGAGCCGGTACTCAACAGTGCTTTCGATGGCAAAAGCCTGTCGCTCAAACAACACGAACGGCTCGATCTGGGCATCGCCGTGGACACCTCGGACGGCTTGTTCGTGCCAGTGCTGCGCGATGTCGGTCACCGCACCCCGGCTGACTTGAAGGAAGGCGTCATGCGATTAAGGGCCGACGTGCAGGCGCGATCGATTCCTCCCAAGGAAATGATGGGGGCGACCCTGACGTTGTCGAATTTCGGCACCTTGTTCGGTCGCTATGCCAACCCGGTGGTGGTGCCGCCGCAAGTGGCAATCCTCGCTGCTGGCGCGATCCGCGACGAACCGGTGGCGGTCGATGGCGCGGTGGTGGTGCATCCGGTCCTGCCACTGTCCCTGACCTTCGATCATCGCGTGGTGACGGGGGGCGAGGCGGCGCGTTTCTTCAAGGCGCTGGTCGAGGCGCTGGAGCAACCCGACGCTTAGGTTTTTCGCCGGCATGAAAAAGGCCCTGAGCCATTTGACTCAGGGCCTATTCAATTCGGGCGTTGCTTACTTGGCAGCCTTGGGGGCTTTAGCTGGCTTGGTTGGCTCAGCGACTTCAACAGGTGCAGGCGCCTCAACGGGGGCAGCCTGTTCAACGACTTCAACCGGCGCATTGAGCAATTCGGACAACGCGTCCGGCTGGCTCTTGAACGCCTTGGCGAACACATCGCGGTTCTTCGCCATGTAGATCCCGGCTTCTTCCACTTGCTGTTCGGTCAGGGACGGAACGGCTTTTTGCAACACTTCAGCCAGCAATTCGGCCAGTTCGAGCATTTTGTCATGACGGTCAGCTTCGGCTTTATCCATGAACAAGCGCTCCAGATCTCGGCTGCTGCGGTATACCACTTCGACGGCCATTCACCACCTCACATGCCTTCACATTAAGTTGTCTTATTCGACTACTGTATTTATATACAGCGAAAAGGATAAGCGAATCCCTGCGCTTTGGGTAGTGGCTTTTTAATGTAGACCGAAATCAGGGTTTGTGAGGTGCAGGTGCGACCAAACGCCACGGAGCGCGTTTTAGAGCACCTCGCCATCATGTGGCAGGCGCCCCTGGCCTTTTTTCTGCATGCAGAACAACCGTCACGTCAAACCCGCATCATCCGTTCGAACCGAGCTAAGGAAGAATCATCGTGAAAATCAACTGGGCCGAGAACCTGCGGCAGAACGTGCATCAACTGGCCGAGTCTCTGGGCAACCTGTTCGTCGAGACCTTCCACTACCTGGCACTGTTCGCCATCGGTGCAGTCACCGCGTGGGCGGCGGTGATGGAGTTTTTGCAGATGATCGAGGCGGGACACATCAAGATCGATGACATCTTGCTGCTGTTCATCTACCTGGAACTGGGGGCGATGGTCGGGATTTATTTCAAGACCAACCACATGCCGGTGCGCTTCCTGATCTACGTGGCGATCACTGCGCTGACGCGGCTGCTGATCTCCAACGTCTCGCACCACAACCCGCCGGATATCGGCATCATCTACCTGTGCGGCGGGATTCTGCTGCTGGCGTTTGCGATTCTGGTGGTGCGTTACGCCTCGTCGCAATTCCCTTCGGTGAAAATCGCGCACCCGCAACGCAAGATCGGTGCGGGTTCCGGTGAGCATCCCGAAGTGGAGAAGGGCGAGCTTTAAAGCCGCATGGCCGGCCGGCTGTGGCCCTTGACGCGGGGCGGTGGCAGGTTGCAATTGTCGCCGTCGGTCATGGCTTCGAGGATGGCCACGGCGCTGTGGCCCTGTTCGATGGCGATGCCGAACTGAATGCTTTGCACCAGGCGTTTGAGGCGCTGGGGGTCATTGCGTTGTTCGGCGCTGATCATTCGTTTGGCGACCACGTGACCGCTGTTGGACAGGGTCAGCATGATGCTGCCATCCAGCCCCTGAATGCTCAGGTTGATCTGGTAATCCGGTGCGAAGGCATCGGTAATGAGCTGAAAAGGGTTGTCCATGATGCGTCACCGCCTGATTGAACGTGCAGTTGTTGACCGGCCATGATCGGGTTGGTTCGCAATACCAGACCATCGGCAGGCCGTTCGCTGAGATTTTAAAAAGTCCTTTTTGCCTCAGCAGTGACGTAGCAAGGGGCATGCCGGGAAAACTGTCGAACAATAGACACGGCAAAAAAGAGGCGGGCACCGTGGCCCGCCTTCTTTTTGCCTGCCCGTTTCAGGGCATGAATGAGTAGATGATCGCAGACAGTGCAATCAAACCGATCAGCACCACGAACACGTTCGAGGCCTGACCCGAGTACTGGCGCAAGGCCGGCACTCGGCGGATGGCGTACATCGGCATCAGGAACAGCAGGCACGCGATGATCGGCCCACCGAGGGTTTCGATCATGCCGAGGATGCTCGGGTTGAACGTTGCCACGGCCCAGCAACTGAGGATCATGAACAGCGCAGTCACGCGGTTCAGCCAACTGGCAGACATCACCCGGCCACGGCCGCGCAGGCTTTTCACGATCAGGCCCTGAAAGCCTTCGCTGGCGCCGATGTAATGGCCGAGGAAGGACTTGGTGATCGCCACCAGCGCAATCAACGGCGCGGCGTAAGCGATGACCGGCGTCTGGAAGTGGTTGGCCAGGTACGACAGGATCGAGATGTTCTGCGCCTTCGCCGCCGCCAAATCAGCCGGGGACAGGGCCAGCACGCAGCTGAAGCAGAAGAACATCACCGTCACCACCATCATCGCGTGGGCGATGGCGAGGATGCCGCTGCTTTTGCGTTCGGCCTGTTCGCCGTAACGCTGTTTCTGATCGACGGAGAAGGCGGAGATGATCGGCGAATGGTTGAACGAAAACACCATCACCGGGATCGCCAGCCATAACGTCTTGAAGAACAGCGGCATCGGCATGCCTTCACTGGCGGTGGCGAAGAATGCGCCGTTCCAGTTCGGGATCAGGCTCAAACCGAGCAGCAGCAATGCCGCAACGAACGGATAAACCAGCACGCTCATGCATTTGACGATGACACCCTGACCGCAACGGACGATCGCCATCAGACCGAGGATCAGCACCAGCGACAGAATCGCCCGCGGTGGCGGGGCGATGTGTAACTGATGCTCCATGAAGCTGCTCAAGGTGTTGGTCAGCGCCACGCTGTACACCAGCAGAATCGGGAAGATCGCAAAGAAATACAGGAGCGTGATCAGCTTGCCGGCGCCGATGCCGAAGTGTTCTTCCACCACTTCGGTGATGTCCCCGGAGCGCCCGGACAGCACGAAGCGGGTCAGGCCTCGGTGGGCGAAGAAGGTCATCGGGAAGGCTAGTATTGCCAGGATCAGCAGCGGCCAGAAACCGCCTACACCGGCGTTGATCGGCAGGAACAGCGTTCCGGCACCGATGGCGGTGCCGTAAAGACCGAGCATCCAGGTGGTGTCGTGTTTACTCCAGCCCTTGGTGGCTGTTGCTGTGTCGCGTTTGAGTTCTACAGCTGGGTTATCGGCAGCAGGTGTACGTACATCGGTCATCGTTTGGCCTCGTTATTGTTCTTGCTCGGGCTCACGTGCGGACGGTCAGGGAGTGCTCCTCAGCACTCCACCCAGCTAACAGCCAGGCCGCCCCGTGAAGTCTCTTTGTATTTGTCATGCATGTCGGCGCCGGTATCGCGCATGGTGCGGATCACCCGGTCCAGGGAAATGAAGTGTTTGCCGTCGCCGCGCAGGGCCATTTGCGTGGCGTTGATCGCCTTCACGGCGGCGATGGCATTGCGCTCGATGCACGGCACTTGCACCAGGCCGCCGACCGGATCGCAGGTCAGTCCGAGGTTGTGTTCCAAACCGATTTCGGCGGCGTTTTCCAGTTGCTCGGGTGTGGCGCCGAGCACGTCTGCCAGACCGGCAGCGGCCATGGCACAGGCCGAGCCGACTTCGCCCTGGCAGCCAACTTCGGCACCGGAGATAGACGCATTTTTCTTGCAGAGAATGCCCACGGCCGCTGCGCCCAAAAAGAACGCCACCACGTCATCGTCCGACGCGTCCGGGTTGAATTTCATGTAGTAATGCAGCACCGCTGGAATGATCCCCGCCGCGCCGTTGGTCGGCGCCGTGACCATGCGCCCGCCCGCTGCGTTTTCTTCGTTCACGGCGAGGGCAAACAGGTTCACCCACTCCATGGCCGACAGCGTGGAGGTGATGACATTCGGCTTGCCGATTTCCAGCAGGCTGCGGTGCAATTTCGCCGCGCGGCGCGGAACATTCAGGCCGCCAGGCAGGATGCCTTCATGGCGCAGCCCTTGCTCGACGCATTCGCGCATCACCGACCAAATGTGCAGTAGGCCCTGACGGATTTCGGCTTCGCTGCGCCAGGCCAATTCGTTGGCCATCATCAACTCGGAAACGCGCAGGCCGTGCAGGTTGCAGAGCCTCAGCAATTCGGCGGCGCTGGAGAAATCGTACGGCAGCACCACATCGCTGGTTGGCGCGATGCCGGACTCGGCTTCGGCCGCTTCGATGATGAAACCGCCGCCGATCGAGTAGTACGTTTGCTCCGACAATTCACCAGTTTCGCCAAAGGCTGTCAGAGACATCGCATTGGGGTGGTAGGGCAGACTCTCGTCGAGCAGCAGGAGGTCGCGTTGCCAGTTGAAGGCGATGGTGGTTTTGCCGGCCAGAGACAATTCACCGGTTTCGCGCAGCGACTGGATTCGACTGTCGATGGACGTGGGGTCGATGCTGTCCGGCCACTCGCCCATCAGGCCCATGACGCAGGCGCGGTCGGTGGCGTGACCGACGCCGGTCGCCGACAGCGAGCCATAAAGTCGGATTTCTACGCGCCGTACGTCGGCCAGCAATTGTTGGTCAATCAGGGCTTGGGCGAAGGTCGCGGCGGCGCGCATCGGGCCGACGGTGTGGGAACTGGACGGACCGATGCCGACTTTGAAGAGATCGAAAACACTGATAGCCATGCTAAAGCCTATACAAGCAATGGAAGAGAAATCGCTGCCATTTTTGTAGGACAAGCGCAATGTCGGCGATACTGCCTGCCTCGGTCCTACGTGACCAACGAAACTTCCTAAGACAGCCTTTAGCAGGACTAAACAATGAGTCGCCAATTGCACGCCCAGACTTACGTCTGGCTGCACGTGTTTTCCTGTGCCGCGCGGCACTTGTCGTTCACCCGATGCGCCGAAGAACTGCACATCACGCCGGGTGCGGTCAGTCAGCAAATCCGGCAGCTGGAAGAGCGGCTGGGCTTTCGCCTGTTTCATCGTCGCGCTCGCGGTGTGGAACTGAGCGCCGAAGGCCAGCGACTGGCCATCACGGTCAACGAGGCTTACGGCAGCATCGATGCGGAATTGCGACGACTGGACGCCGGAATGATCAGCGGGATTTTGCGGGTGCGCTCGATCCCATCGTTCCTGAGCAAGTGGTTGACCCCGAGGTTGCCGCGTTTGCAGCAGCGATTCCCGGACATTCAATTACGGCTCGTAGCCGAGGACAGCAGCGTGCCATTGCACGAAGGCGACTTCGATTTGGCCATCGACCTGAATGACGGGAGCTATCCCGGTTTGTTATCCACAACCTTGCTCGACGAACAGATATTTCCGGTCTGTGCCCCAAGCCTGCTGCGCGGCCGGCCGCCGCTGCATGGCCCGTCGGACCTGATGCATTTCCCGTTGCTGCACGACATTACCGCCTGGCGCGGCAGTTACGAGTACGCGGAGTGGGAGTTCTACCTCAACGCCATCGGCTTCGAAGGCGCGGACGTGCGGCGCGGGCACACCTTCAATCGCAATCACCTGACCATCGAAGCGGCGATTGCCGGCATGGGCGTGGCGATTGCGCGACGAACGTTGCTGAATGACGAACTGGAGCGGGGGACGTTGATCGTGCCGTTTGGCCTGGCGGTGCCCAATCACAAGCGTTACGTGCTGCTCTATGCGCCGGGGGCGCTGAGCCATCCGGGTGTGCGTGCGGTGCATGACTGGCTGGTGGAGGAGGCGGGGATATTTCGAAGCCTGCACCCGCTGGCGGAGCGGCAGATGTGAGCAATTGTGACAAAAGAGTCCGGCGACCCAACTCCCGACCTTAACAGCGCTTTTGTTCCTTGTCCGGCTTTTTTTACGAATCAAAATTTATCTTTTTTTAGGGGTTGAATTGTTCTGCGAGCAGACCGATTGTGTAAGTAAGAGGTCACGGTGATGACGCCCAAGGGCCAGCCGATGTGCCTCTCGCGAGCTAGCTGAAATAAGGGATGAACTATGCAAATCCAAGTCAACAGCGATAACCATATTCAAAGCAGCATCCGACTGGAGGAGTGGGTACGTACTACCATTGAGAGCACGCTCGAACGTTATGAAGAGGACCTGACACGCGTCGAGGTTCATCTGCGGGACGAGAACGGCGACAAGCCTGGTCCCCATGACATGCGCTGTCAGCTTGAAGCGCGGCCAAAAGGCCACCAACCGATTTCTGTCACCCACAAAGCCGCAAACCTGGAACTGGCGATCGACGGTGCGGCCGAAAAACTTGAACATGCGCTTGAACACCTGTTCGGCAAACTGCGGGGCAAACCACGTGCCGCTGTCGTGCCGTTCGAGAGAGTTGCAGCCGATGCGCTGCTGGAAGACGAATTTCTCGAGAACGAACAGGCTGCGCAAAACGGCTGAAGCCTGACTGATTTTTTCCTTTCCACTGACAAACGGGTCTGCTTATGCAGGCCCGTTTTTGTTTGTGCTGACTGACATTTGGACTGCCGTAACAACGATCCCGTCGGATCTCTTTTGCACATGAGAATATTTATCATTAATATTGCGACCTTGTTGGCTCCGTGACATTCACGAGGCTTACCCACCCGTTTCAAGGTCGAAACATGAAAGGCAAAATCACCAAGCTCCCCGTTGCCTACCGACTGGCCGTCACTTCCCGAGTGCTGGCGGCCGTGTTGGGGGGTTACCTCGTCGCGGCATTGGCCAGTGTCAGCCTGACGATGTGGCTGCCGATGGCTCGTGGCGAAGCGGTGGTCACCGGGATGATGGCCTCGTTTCTGGTCTATCTGGTCGCCGTACTCTGGTGCTTTGCCTGTCGCAGTGCGTGGCAAGCCTGGTTCGGATTGATCGGGGCGAGCGTGGTTTTGGCGGCGGTGTCGGGGTTGGCCTACTGGATGGGCCACTCATGAAAGAGGGCTTTCGGCAGGCCATGGCCTGGCTGCACACCTGGGCCGGGTTGATCTTCGGCTGGCTGCTGTTCGCAATTTTCCTGACCGGCACGCTCGCCTATTTCAAGGACGAGATCAGCCACTGGATGCAGCCGGAAATCCCCGCCCGTTCAGTGTCCTCCGAAGCCAGTCTGACCCTGGCCCAGCACTACCTTGAGCAGCACGCAGCGGGTGCCTCGCGATGGCTCATCGATTTACCGGATGCTCGCGAACCCGGGCTGTCGGTGAGGTGGCAACAAGCACCGGCCAAGCCCGGCACGCGCGGTCAATTCACCGAAAAACTGCTCGACCCGCAAACCGGCGCAGAAGTGCAGGGCCGGGACACACGCGGTGGCGAGTTCTTTTACCGGTTCCACTTTCAGTTGCAGATGCCCTATCCGTGGGGTCGCTGGCTGTCGACCATTGCAGCGATGGTGATGTTCGTCGCGCTGATCAGCGGGATCATCACCCACAAGAAAATCTTCAAGGACTTCTTCACCTTCCGCCCGCGCAAGGGCCAGCGCTCCTGGCTCGACGGGCACAATGCGGTGGGCGTTCTGGTGTTGCCGTTTCATTTGATGATCACTTACAGCAGCCTGGTGATTTTCATGGCGATGGTGATGCCGGCGAGCATCCTTGCCTCGTACAACGGTGATGTCGAGGCGTATTACGATGAGGTGTTTCCGGCGTCCAATACGCCTGAAATGGCACGCAAGCCGGGCCAGTTGGCAGCGTTGGCACCGCTGCTGGAGCGAGCCCGCGAGCAATGGTCGGGAGGGCAGGCCGGGCGGTTGACGGTGAACAATCCAGGCGATGGGAATGCCTCGGTCATTCTCGTGCGTGACGGCGCCGACCGAGTGGTCCACGACTTTGGCAGCGCGTTGACCTTCAACGGCGTGACCGGGCAGTTGCTCAGCACGACGCCGAAGCAAGCACTGCCCATGGCGATTGCCGGCAGTTTCTATGGCTTGCACATGGGCCATTTCGCCGGTCCGGTGTTGCGCTGGCTGTACTTCATTTGTGGTTTGGCAGGCACCGCGATGATCGGTACCGGGCTGGTGATCTGGCTCGGCAAGCGTCAGCTCAAACATGTGAAGAGCGGCGTGATGCCGTTTGAATTGCGACTGGTGGAAGTCCTGAACATCGCCAGCATGTCGGGGTTGATGGTCGCGGTGGCGGCGTTCTTCTGGGCCAATCGATTGTTGCCGGTCGCAATGGCCGAGCGGGCGGATTGGGAAGTGAACAGCTTCTTCATCGTCTGGGGCTTGGGTGTGTTGCACGCCATGGTTCGCCGTGGTCGCGCCGCGTGGGTCGAACAGTTGATGCTGGCGGCGTTGCTGTTCTGTGCAGTGCCGCTGCTGAACGCGTTGACCACGCCTTACCACTTGGGCGTCACCCTGGTTCAGGGCGATTGGGCCATGGCCGGTTTCGATCTGACGTGCCTGGGCAGCGGTCTGTTTTTCGCGTGGGCTGCGTGGAAAATGCAGCGCGCGGGGCAGCCTGCAATCGTCACCCGCCTGCGGGCGAAATCGATCATGCTTGAGCAAGAGGCGCACTGAATGTTCCTGGCCTGGTTGCTGTGCTACGGCGGTTTCACCGCGCTCTGTTTATCGATGGATCGGCATCACGCCGAACTGCTGGGGCGCAAGCCCTCGGCTCGTCGCCGTCAAGTAATGAAACTCAGTGGCTGGCTGTTGCTGGTGTTATCGCTGTGGGCTGCGGTGTCGTCGACGGGTTGGGGACTTGGATTGGTGGAGTGGTTTGCGGTGTTGATGCTCAGCGCTTTGCTGCTGGTGTGGTTGATGCCGTATCGCCCGCGCCTGGCCTTGGCGTTGGCCGGTTTGAGCCTGCTCGCCAGCCCCGTCGCCGTGTTTGCAAAGGGCTGACCTGATGATCACCCGTCCACCGGAATCCCATGACGATGAACATCATGGTGCGCGTGCGCATTTCCTGCAGGTGTTCCTTTCCCAGCGTTCGCAAATGGAAGCGCTGGTGAGCCGTCGTGTCGGGTGTCGGGCGACGGCTGCGGACCTGGTGCAGGACTTGTTCCTGCGTTTCTGGCGTCGGCCGCTGGTGCAGGTCGAAGAGCTCAGCACTTACCTGTTGCGCTGCGCCGGCAACATCGCCATCGACCATTTGCGCAGCGAAAGCACGCGGGTGCGGGTCAACGAGGGCTGGATGCCGGATCAACCCGACAGCCACGGCAGCGAACCGCAAGCGGCGTTGGAGGCGGGCAACGACTTGCGTCACGTCGAAGCGGCGTTGCGTGCGCTGCCTGAGCGCACGCGGCAGATTTTTTTGCTGAATCGTATTCACGGGCGCAAATACGCCGAGATCGCCAAGGCCATGGGTTTGTCCCAAAGCGCCGTGGAAAAACATATGATGCGCGCCCTCGAGGCTTGCAAGGCCAGCCTGCGGGAACCCGAACCGCGCACGCCAGGGAAAGCACCGTGAACAACACAGAACGCGTCACCCCGACGCCTGCTCAGGAACAGGCGGCCTTCGCTTGGTTGAGTCTGTTGCATGACCAGCCGAGCAGCGGCGATCAGGTCACCTTCAGTCATTGGCTACAGGCCGATCCTGCCCATGCGGAGGCTTACGCCCAGGCGCAAGTGGTGTGGGAGTTGACCGAAACACCGGCCCGAACGTTGGCCGATGAAGACGCGTTTGCCTTGCAGGGTTACCTCAACGCCATGAATCGCTCGTGCCGTACCCGCGTTCGGCGTTGGTCTGGTGCGTTGGCGATGGCCGCGTGTCTGGTGCTGATGATCGGCTTCGGTGCTGGCTGGCAGCCGTCGCGTTGGGTCGATGATCTGGGCGCGGACTATGTGTCGGCGCCGGGGGAAATTCGCACCGTCACGCTGGCGGATCAGTCACAAGTCACCTTGGACGCCGACAGTGCAATTGCCGTGGATTTCAGTCGTGGCGAGCGGCACGTTCAGCTGCGGCGCGGCGCTGGATTTTTCAGCGTGACCCACACCGGCGATCCGTTTGTGGTGGACGCTGAAAAAGGCCAGGCGCGGGTACTGGGGACTCAGTTCGAAGTGCGTCTGCAACCGCACGGCGCTCAGGTCACTGTGTTGTCCGGGCGGGTGGGTGTGACGGCTGACAAAAACGCCGCGCAACAAATCCTCACCGCTGGCCAGCAAGTGGCGTATGGCGAGGGTTCGGCGGAAAAACTTCAAAGCGTCGACAGCGAAGCGCAGTTGGCGTGGCGTCAGGGATGGCTCAACTACTACAAGGCGACACTCGCCGACGTGGTGCAAGACCTGGGGCGGTATTACCCGGGGCGGATTGTGCTGCTCAACGATGAACTCGCGGCGCGGCGGGTCAGTGGCAGCTTTCCGAGCAAGGATCCGCAAGCGGTGTTGAGTTCGTTGCAAGGGGTGTTGGGGTTTGAGCAGCACAAGGTTCTGGGGCATCTGATTATTCTTCGTTGAGACGACTGACGCCGCATGGTCCGAGTAAAAATATTTTCAACTTTCTGGTGAGGTAAACCCCGACGCCATCCGTGTAGTGACTGAAACTGCGAGTCATTCGCATCCGTAGCGGTTCTACACAGGTCATGAGCAATGAAGTCCAGGGCGAAATCGGGTTCGGTCAAACAATGGTTGGGTACATGTGCCTTGAGCTTTTCGGCGTTGGCGCTGCTGCCGTTGAGTATGGCGGTGGCGGCTGAGGCCGACAGTGCCCGACAGAGTGCGCCATTCAGCTTCGCAATGGCTGCCAAACCGCTGCCCCAGGCCTTGAGCGACTTCAGCCGGATCACCGGCATCAGCGTGGTCTACACCGATGAGGCGCCGTACGGCATCAACGCTCCAGCCCTCAGCGGGCAGATGAGCGCCGAACAGGCGATGCAGCGTTTGCTCAGCGATTCGGGGTTTACCTTCCGTCGCACCGACGGCCACACATGGGTGCTGGAGCCGTTACCTACCGATGGCGCCTTGAACCTGGGCGCGACCACCATCACCTCGGTGGCTGATCAATCCATGAGCTATCAGCCGCCGCCCACCAGTTCGGTGATGCGCTCATCGGCCTTGCTTCAGGAAACCCCTCAGACCGTCAACGTGGTTCCGGCTCAGGTCATTCGCGATCAAGCGCCGCGCAATCTGGATGACGCGCTGGCCAACGTCAGCGGCATCACTCAAGGCAACACACTGGCGAGCACTCAGGACTCGGTGATGACTCGCGGTTTTGGCGACAACCGTAACGGCTCGATCATGCGCGACGGCATGCCGATCGTGCAGGGCCGTGGCATGAATGCGACCGTGGACCGGGTCGAAGTGCTCAAGGGCCCGGCCTCGCTTCTGTACGGCATCCAAGACCCGGGCGGTGTGGTCAACATGGTCAGCAAAAAGCCCGAGCTTGAGCAATACAACGCCCTGACCCTGCGTGGCTCGACCTACGGCGACGGCAAAAACGGCAGCGGTGGCGGCCTCGACAGCACCGGCGCGTTGGGTGATTCCGGGTTTGCCTACCGCATGGTACTGGACCACGAAGACGAAGATTACTGGCGCAACTTCGGCACCCATCGTGAGACCTTGGTCGCACCGTCACTGGCCTGGTTCGGCGAAAGCACTCAACTGCTGTTCTCCTACGAACACCGCGAGTTTCTGACCCCGTTCGACCGTGGCACGATCATCGACCCGCGTGACAATCATCCGCTGGACATCTCCCGCGAGCGTCGCCTCGACGAGCCCTTCAACAACATGGAAGGCCGCTCGGACCTCTATCACTTCGAGGCCGATCACGAGCTCAACGACAATTGGAAAGCCCACTTCGGTTACAGCTGGAACCGCGAAACCTACGACGCCAGCCAGGTGCGCATCACCGCCATCGACACCAAGAAAGGCACCTTGACTCGCAGCATGGACGGCACTCAGAACGCGATCAGCACCGACCGCTTCACCACCGCCAGCCTTGAAGGCAATGTCCAGCTCGCGGGAATGAAGCACGACCTGGTGTTCGGCGTCGACGACGAGTACCGCAAGATCTACCGCGAAGACCTTATCCGCCAGAAAAGCCTGAGCACCTTCAGCTACCTCAACCCGGTCTACGGCCGTGAAGTCGCTGGCACCACTGTCAGCCCGGCGGACAGCACGCAGACCGATGAACTGCGCAGCGATTCGGTATTCCTCCAGGACTCGATCCACCTGACCGATCAATGGATTTTCGTCGCTGGCGCGCGCTTCCAGGAATACGACCAGTACGCCGGCAAAGGCGTGCCGTTCAAGGCCAACACCGACAGCAACGGCCAGAAATGGGTGCCTCGCGCCGGCCTGGTGTATCGCTACACCGATGAACTGTCGTTCTACGGCAGCTACACCGAATCCTTCAAACCCAACTCGACCATTGCGCCATTGAGCGGCAGCAGCACCGTGCTGGACGGCAGCATCGCGCCGGAAGAAGCCAAGTCCTGGGAAATCGGCGCCAGGCTCGACATGCCGGGCCGCGTCACCGGTAATGTCGCGCTGTTCGACATCAAGAAACGCAACGTGCTGGTGGCCAACTCCGAAGGCCCCGTGACGATCTACAGCGCTGCCGGTGAAGTGCGTTCTCGTGGTCTGGAAGTGGACCTGAGCGGTCAGCTGAGTGATCGCTGGAGCATGATCGGCAGCTATGCCTACACCGATGCCGAAGTCACCGAAGACCCGACCTACAAAGGCAAAAAACTGCAAAACGTAGCGAAGAATAGCGGCTCGCTGTCGGCGGTTTATGACTTTGGCACCATCGTCGGTGGTGATCAGTTGCGGGTTGGCGCGGGGGCGCGGTATGTCGGTGAGCGAGCGGGTAACGCCGTGAACGATTTCGACCTGCCGAGCTACACCGTGGCTGATGCGTTTGCCACGTACGACACCAAAGTCGAAGGGCAGAAGGTCAAGTTCCAGCTCAACGTGAAGAACCTGTTTGACCGCACCTACTACACCTCGGCGGCGAGTCGGTTTTTTGTATCGATGGGGGATTCGCGGCAGATTTCGTTGTCGAGCACGTTGGAGTTCTAGGACGAGTTTAAGATCGACCCCTCATCGGAACGCCGCCCGCCCATCCCTCTCCCCACGGGGGAGAGGGAGCAGATCTCCAAGCCTTTCAAATCCTGAGTTCGACTCGATATTTCAGGTCGATGTAGCTCTACAAACAACTCGGTCAGTCCCCTCTACCCCCTGGGGAGAGGGTTAGGGTGAGGGGTGGATCTAAATGACACCACGCCACCATAGAAACCTACCGCAAAAACGCCTGCCGATACTCGCCGGGCGTTCCACCCAATGCCTGACGAAACCGATTGGTGAAATGACTCGCACTGGCAAACCCACACGCCAACGCAATTTCCCCCAACGGCTGCGACGTCGAACGCAACAACTCCCGCGCCCGGCTCAGTCTGCGAGCCAACACATACTGATGCGGCGGCAACCCAAAGCTCTCGCGAAACATCCGCGCAAAGTGGTATTCGGATAG
Organism: Pseudomonas sp. BT76 TE3572; assembly: GCF_050435365.1. Lineage (NCBI taxonomy): Bacteria > Pseudomonadati > Pseudomonadota > Gammaproteobacteria > Pseudomonadales > Pseudomonadaceae > Pseudomonas > Pseudomonas sp. BT76 TE3572. Next base: position 3,372,717 of record NZ_JBNDKE010000001.1, on the reverse strand, counting down.
CGCACACAACGCAGCCAACTGCCCCAGGCTGATGGCCTCGGCCAATTGGTTGTCGATGAACTCCACCAACTGCCGCCGCTGATGCGCCGCCAATCCGCCTTTGAGCCGCAAGCCCTCACGCATTCCAACCTGGCCGAGCAGTACATGGCTGAGCATTTCATGGGCCAGGCTGCTGGTGAGCACGCGTTCGCCGGGCTCGTCCCAGTTGAGTGTGAGCATTTGCCGAAAGCGCCGGGCTTGCGCCGGGTCGTCCAGAAAGGTGGCTTCGCGCAACTGCAGCTCGCGAGGTTCTCGGTCCAGCAACGTAACGCAGCCGAGGGCAAATTGTTCGGGGCTGAAATACACATGGGCCAGGCGAATGTCACCGTTGATCACCCAGCCCGATTGATGCTCGGCCGGCAGGATGCACAGCTTGTCGGGGCCACCCTTGGTGTCAGGCTGGTCGCGACGAAAGGTTCCGGTGCCGCCGGCGATGTAGCAGGACAAGGTGTGATGGCTCGGCGCTTCGTAATCCTGGGCGTCGTGATGGTTGCTCCACAAGGCTGCAGCCATGCCGTCACCGAGCTCGGCGCTGTGCTCGAGGCGAGCATTGGGCGAGCGGTTGAGGGCTTGAAAGACTTGCAGGGTTTCCAGTGCGGGCATGATGGCTTCTCTCCGACGCCTTGCATCCTACTCCGTAGCCGTTCGGCTGCCAGCCTGTGGCCGGACAAAAGCGCAAGTTTATGCAAGTGCGAAAGCCCTTGGCGCAGGACACTGAAGGCCTATTCAGGAGTCTTTGCCATGAACCTTTCGTTGTATCTGCTGACCGTGCTGATCTGGGGCACCACCTGGATTGCCTTGAAATGGCAATTGGGCGTGGTGGCGATTCCGGTGTCGATCGTCTATCGCTTCGGCCTCGCGGCGTTGGTGCTGTTCGTGGTGCTGCTGCTGAGTCGCCGCCTGCAAGTGATGAACCGTCGCGGGCATCTGATTTGCCTGGCACAAGGGTTGTGCCTGTTCTGCATCAACTTCATGTGCTTCCTGACTGCCAGCCAGTGGATACCCAGTGGTCTGGTCGCGGTGGTGTTTTCTACCGCCACGTTGTGGAACGCACTCAATGCACGCGTGTTTTTCGGCCAGAAAGTCGCTCGCAATGTGCTGATGGGCGGTGCGCTGGGGCTGCTTGGGCTTGGCCTGTTGTTCTGGCCTGAGGTGGCGGGCCACACCGCGAGCCCGCAAACCTTGCTCGGGTTGGGCCTGGCATTGCTCGGGACACTGTGCTTCTCAGCGGGCAACATGCTATCGAGCCTGCAACAGAAAGCCGGGCTCAAGCCGCTGACCACCAACGCCTGGGGCATGGCCTATGGCGCGGCCATGCTGTCGGCGTGGTGCCTGGTCAAAGGCATTCCGTTCGACATGGAATGGAACACGCGCTACATCGGCTCGCTGCTGTACCTGGTGATTCCGGGTTCGGTGATCGGTTTCACTGCCTACCTGACGTTGGTCGGGCGGATGGGGCCGGAACGTGCAGCCTATTGCACCGTATTGTTCCCCGTCGTGGCGCTGAACGTGTCGGCGTTTGCCGAAGGCTATCAATGGACTGCGCCCGCCTTAGTGGGTTTGGTACTGGTGATGCTGGGCAATGTGCTGGTGTTTCGTAAGCCCAGGGTGGCGATGGTGCAAGGGAACGGCAAACTGGCGTGAAGGTTTGGTTAGTCGAACGCTGAAACTTCAGCGTTCGATTTTGATTACGATGTAAATCAGCAGTGGAAACATGAAGTCCACGATGTGCCTGGCCCAATCCTTGGCGTTCCACGTCGCGGACTCATCCATGTTGAACCATTCGGTGCCGATCACTTGCAGGCAGATGTAATAGACAAAAAAGCCGATCAATAGTCCGATGATCGCAAACTTCTTCGCTTCGTGAAAAACGGCTGCAGGTGTATTGATGTTTCGATAAAGATGGTAGGTGCCCAGCAAGCAGAAAGCCGTATAAATAACTTCCAGAGTGATGATGAACCAATAAATGCGGTGATGGAGCATCGGTGAAGTGATTGCTCTGTAACTCAGGTTCAGGTTTTCTCGGGTGGTGTCCATGCTGAGGATGTGGCCGACGTATTCGTAATTGGACGAGTAGTCGGTAAAGTTACTGTACATCACCATCAAGCCAAAGAAGCTTATATAGGCCATTAGAATGACTTTGCTGTATCTAATGAGTTTGTCGGTTGTCAGGTAATTCAAAGTAGGTGCTCTCCATAACTAAAGTCCGTAAGTTGGACTCAGTAAGTAGAGTCTATAGTGAGTGTGTTTTTTGTAGCGGTGAACTGAATTACAAGGTGTGTGTAACGGGCAGGCGGTTAAACGCCTGCCCGCTTTAGTTAGTGTTTCCAGACTTGTGGGTTCACCAGATCTTGCGGTCGCTCACCCAGCAAGGCGCTGCGCAAGTTAGCCAAGGCACGGTTGCCCATGGCTTCGCGGGTTTCATGAGTCGCCGAGCCAATGTGCGGCAATGTCACCGCGTTTTTCAGTTGGAACAAGGGGGACTCGGCCAGCGGTTCTTTCTCATAAACGTCCAGCCCGGCGCCGCGAATCCGGTTGTTTTGCAGCGCTTCGATCAGGGCAGGTTCGTCTACCACCGGGCCGCGGGCAATGTTCACCAGAATCGCGCTTGGTTTCATCAATGCCAGTTCACGATGGCTGATCAGGTGTCTGGTTTTTTCGCTGAGTGGCACTACCAGGCAGACAAAATCGGCTTCGGCCAGCAGTTGATCAAGGCTGCGGAACTGCGCGCCGAGTTGTTGCTCCAGCTCGGTCTTGCGGCTGTTGCCGCTGTAGAGGATCGGCATGTTGAAGCCCAGTCGGCCACGTCGGGCGATGGCCGCGCCGATGTTGCCCATGCCGACGATGCCCAGGGTTTTGCCGTGTATATCGCAGCCGAACAACGGTGCACCCACGGTGGCTTGCCATTGGCCGGCCTTGGTCCATGCGTCCAGTTCGGCGACGCGGCGGGCGCTGCTCATCAGCAGGGCGAAGGCCAGGTCGGCGGTGCTTTCGGTGAGGACGTCGGGGGTGTTGGTGAGCATGATCCCGCGTTCGTTGAAGTAGGCGACATCGTAGTTGTCGTAGCCGACCGAGACGCTGGAGACGACTTCCAGTTTGGCGGCATTTTCCAGTTGTGCGCGACCGAGTTTGCGACCGACGCCGATCAGGCCGTGGGCGTGGGGAAGGGCTTCGTTGAATTGGGCGTTGATGTCGCCGTTTTTCGGGTTTGGCACGATGACGTCGAAGTCTTGCTGCAGGCGTTCGATCATTTCGGGGGTGATGCGGCTGAAGGCGAGGACGGTCTTTTTCATGGGGTGAGGGCTCGTCGGGCTTGGAGAGTGCCAAGCACGCTAACATTCTTCTTTGGATTTGGGCGAGGTTGTTGGGCGCTTTTGTCCTTGGCGGCCTTTGGGCCGACCATGTTCTGGGTTAGTGGTGTACATATCCGTTGCTGCGGTAACGGCGGCTTAGGGTTTCGCCCTTACGGCGAGTCACTTTTAACAAACGCCTTAAAAGTAACCAAAAGCGCTCGCCCCGAGCGTCCGGCCCCTCGCTAAGGCTCGGCGTTCCTTCGCTCCGGTATCCATCCGGGGACACTGCCCTCCGGTCTGCTTCGCGACGACCTACATGCAGCGTGTTCGACTGCGTCGAACGGCGCTGCGCGCCACTCCCCGGATGAACACCTCCACTCAGCCTCCCGAGGGGGCGGGTGGATCAAGATCAAGAGCTGCAGGCGAGCTAACGCTCGGCCTGATGAGTGGTGAGAAGCAAGGCGGGTATGCGCTGCTTTGCTTTTTGTGGGAGCGAGCCTGCTCGCGAAGGCGGCCTGACAGCCGATCACTATCTTGCAGATGTACCCAATTCAACTGTAGGAGCGAGCCTGCTCGCGATGACGGAGTGTCAATCGCCATCAATGTTGAATGTTAGACCGCAATCGACCGTGAAATCAGTTCGCCACCCGAACCCCGCCCATGCTCCCGCTCAATTCATACGCCACCAACTCCGCCTGATGCGCCGCCAAGATCTCCGGCAGCGACCCGCGCAAGTACTCGACCCACGTCTTGATCTTCGCATCCAGATACTGCCGCGACGGATAGATCGCATACAGATTCAATTCCTGCGACCGGTAGTTCGGCATCACCCGCACCAGCGTCCCGTTGCGCAACCCTTCAATCGCTGCATACACCGGCAACACGCCAACCCCCATGCCGCTGATGATTGCCGTCTTCATTGCGTCTGCAGAATTCACCAGAAACGGGGAGCTATTAATCGTCACCATTTCCTGGCCTTCCGGGCCGTCGAAGGTCCATTTCTCCAGCGGAATCACTGGGCTTACCAAACGCAGGCACGCGTGGTTCAGCAGATCGCTGGGCTTCTGCGCGCAGCCGTTGGCTTTCACGTAAGCGGGCGAAGCACAGACGATGCTGTAGGTGATGCCCAAACGCTGGGAGACGAAGCCCGAGTCTGGCAGTTCGCTGGCGAGGACGATGGACACGTCGTAGCCCTCGTCCAGCAGGTCCGGTACGCGGTTGGCCATGGTCAGGTCGAAGGTGACGTCGGGGTGGGTCTTGCGGTAGCGGGCGATGGCGTCGATCACGAAGTGCTGACCGATGCCGGTCATGGTGTGCACCTTGAGTTGCCCGGCCGGGCGGGCGTGGGCGTCGCTGGCTTCGGCTTCGGCTTCTTCGACGTAGGCCAGGATCTGCTCGCAGCGCAATAGATAGCGTTTGCCGGCTTCGGTCAGGGCGATGCGTCGGGTGGTGCGGTTGAGCAGGCGGGTTTGCAGGTGGGCTTCCAGGTTGGAGACCGCGCGCGAAACGTTGGCCGTCGTGGTGTCGAGTTGTACGGCGGCGGCGGTGAAGCTGCCGGCCTCGGCCACGTAACTGAAGGCGCGCATGTTTTGCAAAGTGTCCATGGGGTGCTCTCGGAGGCGATGGCAAATTGTGACACGAAGTTACGGGGGCTGAGACCCCGACCAACGGATTATCGCGTTAACGGTAACAAAGATTCACAGGATTCCCAGCTTATCGCCAACAAAGCCGACCCCTAGAATTGTGCACCTCAGGAACAACTCCCCACCTCAGGAAATCGCAGCAGTGCCGCGTCGCATCAACAGAGCGCTTCAGACGCTCAGTGTTTTGGCTTTAACCCTGGCAATCAGCGGCTGCATCGGTACCGGAGGTATTGCCCCGCAGGGCAAGGCACTGGAGGCCGATTCATTGGCCACCGACGAAGCCATCCAGAACGCTGCACAGGACGCTCACTGGCCTACCGCCCAATGGTGGCAGGCCTATGGCGACCCGCAATTGAATCGCTGGATCGACCTGGCCGTGCAAGGCAGCCCGACCATGGCCATGGCGGCGGCGCGAGTGCGTCAGGCCAAATCCATGGCCGGGATCGCCGAGTCCGCCGAGTCGCTGCAGATCAATGGCGAATCCACGCTCAAACGCCACAACTGGCCCACCGATCAGTTCTACGGGCCGGGCGAATTGGCCAACACCACCACGTGGGACAACAACGCTGCGCTGGGCTTCAGCTATGCCCTCGACCTTTGGGGCCGCGAAAGCAACGCTACCGAGCGCGCCGTGGACATGGCTCACATGACAGCCGCCGAAGCGCGTCTGGCCCAGCTCGAATTGCAGAACAACATCGTGCGCGCTTACATCGAGCTGTCGTTGCATTACGCGCAACGGGACATCGTCGCCGCGACCCTGAATCAGCAGCAGCAAATCCTCGACCTCGCGCAAAAGCGCCTGAACGGTGGCATCGGCACCCATTTTGAAGTCAGTCAGGCTGAAACGCCGCTGCCGGAAACCCACCGTCAGATCGATGCACTGGACGAAGAAATCGCCCTGAGCCGCAACCAGCTCGCAGCACTTGCGGGCAAAGGTCCGGGGGAGGGCGCGCAGTTGCAGCGGCCAACGTTGTCATTGGGCGCGGCACTGAAGTTGCCATCGACCTTGCCCGTGCAACTGCTCGGTCAACGGCCGGACGTGGTCGCCAGTCGCTGGCAAGTGGCGGCGCAGGCGCGGGGTATAGATGTTGCGCATGCCGGGTTCTACCCCAACGTAGATCTGGTCGGCAGTCTCGGCTACATGGCCACCGGCGGCGGGGCGCTGGAGTTTTTGACCAGCAAGAAGCTCAACTACAGCGTCGGCCCGGCCATCTCGTTGCCGATCTTCGACGGCGGCCGTTTGCGCTCGGAGCTGGGCGAAGCCTCGGCCGGTTATGACATCGCCGTGGCCAAGTACAACCAGACGCTGGTCAACGCGCTGAAAAACATCTCCGACCAGTTGATCCGCCGCGAATCCATGGACAAGCAGCAAACCTTCGCCGCCGAGTCGGTGGCCACGGCCCAGAAGACGTACGACATCGCGATGATCGCCTATCAGCGCGGGCTCACCGACTACCTCAACGTGCTCAACGCTCAGACCTTGTTGTTCAAACAGCAGCAGGTTCAGCAGCAGGTGCAGGCGGCGCGACTGAGTGCTCATGCGGAATTGGTGACGGCGTTGGGCGGTGGATTGGGTGCGGGTAACGACGTGCCGAAAGACAGCCAGACCGCCGTACCGAAAACCCCGATGCTTCTTAAGTGAACACAAAACCTCACCTGACTGAATATCGATGAACAGGATTCCATGACTCCCTTGCCCGCACCTTTGCGCTGGCTGTATTCCCTTGAATGGCGCCGGGGTTTCTTCGACTGGGCGCGCAGCGATGGCGTGACCTGGGTCTACATTTTCAAGGTGCTGTTCGCCGCGTTCCTGACCCTGTGGCTGGCCATGCGCCTGGAGTTGCCGCAGCCGCGCACGGCGATGATCACTGTGTTCATCGTCATGCAGCCGCAAAGCGGTCACGTGTTCGCCAAGAGTTTTTATCGCTTTCTGGGCACGTTGGCCGGGTCGGCGGTGATGGTCGCGCTGATTGCCTTGTTTGCGCAGAACACCGAGCTGTTCCTCGGTTCGCTGGCGATCTGGGTCGGTATCTGTTCGGCCGGTGCTGCGCGTTATCGCAACTTCCGCGCCTATGGTTTTGTGCTCGCCGGGTACACCGCGGCGATGGTCGGTTTGCCGGCCTTGGCGCACCCGGATGGCGCGTTTATGGCGGCGGTCTGGCGGGTGCTGGAGATTTCCCTGGGGATTCTCTGTGCCACCGTGGTCAGCGCCGCGATCCTGCCGCAAACCGCCAGCGCCGCGATGCGCAACGCCTTGTACCAGCGCTTCGGCGTGTTCGCCTTGTTCGTCACCGACGGCTTGCGCGGTCGCAGCAAACGGGAAGCTTTTGAAGCGAGCAACGTGCGCTTCATCGCCGAGGCTGTGGGGCTGGAAGGACTGCGCAGCGTCACCGTGTTTGAAGACCCGCACATGCGTCGGCGCAACGGTCGGCTGAGTCGCTTGAACAGCGAATTCATGGGCATCACCACGCGGTTCAATGCCTTGCACCAGTTGCTCGAACGCTTGCGCAGCAGCGGCACCGATCATGTGGTGGCGGCGATCAAACCGGGTTTGCAGGACCTCGCCGAACTGCTCGACGGCTTCAGCGGCCGTGCGCTGACCAACGCCGATGCGGGCCGTCTGGTCATCGCGCTGAGCGCCTATAAAGAAGGTCTGCCAACACGCGTTCGCAGCTTGCGGGCGGTTTTTCAAGAGAGCAATCCGAGCGACGCCGAGCAGCTGGATTTTCATACCGCGTATGAACTGCTTTATCGCTTCGTCGACGATTTGCACAGTTATGCACAGACCCACGCGTCGCTGGCCGATCACAGCCATGCGCGCGAGCAATGGGATGAGCCGTTCACCCCGCAAACCAACTGGATGGCGTCGGCCGCCTCGGGGATTCGCGCGGCGTTCATTCTGGTGGTTTTGGGCAGCTATTGGGTCGCAACGGCGTGGCCGAGCGGTGCGACGATGACCCTGATCGCCGCCGCGACCGTGGGGCTCTCGGCGGCGACACCGAATCCAAAACGCATGGCGTTTCAGATGGCATGCGGGACATTTCTCGGGGCCCTGATCGGCTTCGTCGAGATGTTTTTCATCTTCCCCTGGATCGACGGTTTTCCGTTGCTCTGCGTGATGCTCGCACCGGTGATCGTGCTCGGTTCGTTCCTCACTTCCCGGCCGCAATATGCGGGCGTAGGGCTCGGTTTGCTGATCTTCTTCAGCACCGGTTCGGTGCCGGACAACCTCACCGTTTACAACCCTTACGCCTTTATCAACGACTACATCGCCATGGTGCTCGGCATGCTGGTTTGCGCAGCGGCCGGGGCGATCATCCTGCCGCCCAACAGTCGCTGGTTGTGGCGTCGGCTGGAGCAGGATTTGCGTGGCCAGGTGGTGTACGCCATCAGCGGCAAACTCAAGGGGTTGGCGTCGAGTTTCGAAAGCAGCACCCGCGACCTGCTGCATCAGGCCTACGGTCTCGCGGCAGGGCAGCCGCAGGTGCAACGGGACTTGCTGCGCTGGATGTTCGTGGTGCTGGAAGTCGGCCACGCGATCATCGAGTTGCGCAAGGAACAGGCGATCCTGCCGGTGCATCCGGCCTATGCCGAATCCCAGCCGTGGCGTCAGGCGATCCGGGTGATGGGGCGCTCGCTGGTGCGGCTGTTTCTGCAACCGAGCCAGAGCAATCTGGAGCGTGGACTGATCGCCGTCGATCACGCGATCAGCCGCGTGCAAGCCACCGACGAACCTTTCGCGCCGCACTTCGACACCTCGGCCCTGCGCCGGGTGAAGAGCTACCTGCACTTCATCCGCACTTCGTTGCTGGACCCGCAATCACCGCTGGCCGCCTACGCAATTGCCAAGCCCCAAGGAGTTGAACATGCCTCGTGAAATCGCCTTCCACGGCGTGTACATGCCGACCATGACCCTGATGTTTTTCATCGCGGCGGCGCTGGCCTGGGCACTTGACCGGTTCCTGTCCGGGTTCGATCTGTACCGCTTCTTCTGGCACCCGGCGCTGCTGCGCCTGAGCCTGTTTATCTGTTTGTTCGGCGCCCTGGCGCTGACTGTCTACCGTTGACTCTCTATCACTGAAGAAGGCCCTGATGAAAAAGCTTTTCAGCCTGCTCGCCACCCTGCTGGTGCTGGCCCTTGCGATGTGGATCGGCCGGACCCTGTGGGTGCATTACATGGACACGCCGTGGACCCGCGACGGCCGGGTGCGCGCCGACATCATCAACGTGGCGGCGGACGTTACCGGGGAAGTGGTGGACGTGCCGGTGCGCGACAATCAACAGGTCAAGAAGGGTGATTTGCTGATGCGGATTGACCCCGAGCACTACCGCATTGCGGTCAAACAGGCGCAGGCGCTGGTGGCCTCGCGCAAGTCGACGTGGGAGATGCGCAAGGTCAACGCCCACCGCCGAGCCGACATGGACAACCTGGTGATCTCCAGGGAAAACCGCGACGACGCCAGCAACATCGCCGACTCGGCCCTGGCGGATTACCAGCACGCTCAGGCACAGCTCGAAGCCGCCGAACTGAACCTCAAACGCACCGAAGTTCGCGCAGCGGTGGACGGGTACGTGACCAACCTCAATGTGCATCGCGGCGACTACGCGCGCATCGGTGAGGCGAAAATGGCGGTGGTCGACATGAACTCGTTCTGGGTCTACGGCTTCTTCGAAGAAACCAAACTGCCCCACGTGCGGATCGGCGATAAAGCCGACATGCAGTTGATGAGTGGGGAAGTGTTGAAGGGGCATGTGGAAAGCATTTCTCGCGGCATCTACGACCGTGATAACCCGGAGAGTCGCGAGCTGATTGCAGATGTGAACCCGACCTTTAACTGGGTGCGCTTGGCGCAGCGGGTGCCGGTGCGGATTCACATTGATGAAGTGCCGGAGGGTGTGCTGTTGGCGGCGGGGATTACGTGCACGGTTGTGGTCAAACAGGCAACAGGTGAGTAACCCTGTGGCGAGGGAGCTTGCTCCCGCTGGACTGCGTAGCAGTCCCATTTTGGGGCCGCTTCGCTGCCCAGCGGGACGGTGCGGCGTTCCGACAAGCTCCCTCGCCACAAAAAGCGACCGCATCAGCCTTTGCAAAACGTCTCATGCAAATGCCGCCAAACCACCTTGCCGTCCGCCTGCTTCTCAAACACCACCGTCGACCGCCGATCAGAGTGCAGCCCCGTCGCATCGGTCTGCTGCTCGCGGTAACTCACCACTGCACCGCCGTCGTACAAAGCGATGCCGCGCAACTCGCTGAGCTCGATTCTGAACCCGAGTTTCTTCCCGCCCGCCATCAAAAACAATTCGCTTAACGCGTCGAAATCCAGCACCCGGCCCAACGGCGAGACCATGGAAAACTGCGGTGAAAAACGCGCCAGCAACTGCTCAAGCGCCGGCTCGTCTTGATCCTCGGCCAACCATTGCTCGATGGCGACGTGGGCCCGGATCACTTCGTCAAAGTATTCGGTGTAATCGGTCATGGAAGTTGCCCCTTCAGCCCGAACCGCTTCATCAACCCCGCCTCCAGTAGCCCTTTAGGCAACAACCCCGCCAGCAACGGTAACGCCCGACTGCCATTTCCCAGACGAATCAATCGTGGTGGTTTGCTCTGCTGCACGGCCTTGAGCAAACCGCTGGCAAATTCACTGGCCGGGGTCGGGTTGTCCTGGGAGGCCTTGGCCCGTGCACGAATGCCTTCACGCAGCGGAAACCACGGCGATTGTTCGGTAATCAACTGCTCCGCCTCATGACCGGCATTCTTGGCAAAACTGGAGGCGATGGCGCCCGGCTGGACTTCCATGACCCGCACGCCAAACGGCGCCAGTTCCATGCGCAACGCATCGGTCAAGGCATGTACCGCCGCTTTCGAGGCGCAGTAGGCGCCAGCAAACGGCGTGACCAAAACCCCGGACACGCTGCCGATGTTCACCACCAGACCCTTGGCGCGACGCAGCACCGGGAACAGGGCGCGGGTGACGCCGACGATGGCGAACACGTTGGTTTCGAATTGTCGCTGCATGGCCGGCACGCCGCCGTCGAGCAACGGCCCCATGGCGCCATAACCGGCATTGTTGATCAGCACGTCGAGGCCGCCATGTTGCTGGTTGATGCGTTCGCTCAAGTGTTCCAGTGCCGCGCCGTCGTTGACGTCCAGTTGCACGGCGGTGAAACCGGCAGCGGCCAGCGCCGCCACGTCTTCATCTTTGCGGGCGCTGGCCCAGACTTCGTATCCGGCACTTTTGAACACCTCGGCGAGGGCGCGGCCAATGCCGCTGGAACAACCGGTAATCAACGCAACAGGCATGGCGCGGTCCTTGTGCAAAAAGAGGAAGGGAAGATCAATCGGAGAAACTACCTTGCAAATGCTCGGCGCGAAACTCCAGCGTTTGCGGGCGATAGCCAGGGCGCAGCGGCGGCATCGGCAAACAGTCTTCCCAGTTTGCGCCGGCCTGCAGTTCGCCAGGGCCGCGATAGCGCGGGGCGGCGTATTGATTGTCGGCCAGATTGACCGTGTCGCCCGGCGCATAGGCCGCGATGCGCCAGCGCAGTTCGGTCAGCGGCACGTCGTTGCCGTTGTTCATTTTCAGTTGCAACGGGCGATCGGCCGGGCACTGTTCTGGCGCGTAAGTGATGCGCAACTCCAGGCGCGCCAGTTGCTTGACCTCGCGGTTGTCCATCCAGATCACCCATGTTGCCACCACACCCAATCCGATGGCAGCCGCCACGGAGACCGGCAACGCCTTGGCCGGGTAGCGCAGCAACAAAATCAGCCAGGTGATGACCAGCAGGACGCCGATGAACATGTTTGAACGCTCCTTGAACTCATGACCACCATCCTACCGAAGGGCCGAAGGAATGGACATTCGTCGATCAAGGTCTGTTGCCGTTGGTCGGCACTGTAATTTCTGACAGTAGCCTGGCCTGCCCACGAACGGTTAGATGACTGCTGGCAAACAGGGGCGCGACCGGCATGCAGGCCTTGACGATGGGAATGCACCACAAAACACCCGGATTGTCCGTTGTCGACCCGCGTGGTCTGCCGATCCGTTCGATTGATTACTGGCGTGCTGACGAAAACGACCCCACTCAAGCATGCATCAATCGCACTTTTTATGATGCCGCAGGACGTGCAGTTGAACAGTGGGATCCGCGGCTTTGGGCGCTGCCAAAAGAAGATCCGTTGAGGCGCGCCAACCTCACGACGGTGTTTTCGCTGTCGGGTAACGCGCTGTTCACTGACAGCGTCGATGCGGGTTGGCAGCTCAACCTGCCAGGTCTGGGCAATGAGGTGTTGCTGGGATGGGACAGCCGAGGTACGCGCCGTGAGGTTGAGTACGACGACTTGCTTCGCCCCGTGGCAGTGTTCGAGCAGGGCGTGACTGAACCGCGAAGAGCTGTTGAACGCATGACCTATGGCGGTCCGGACCATGACGAGCAGAATCAATCCGGGCAGTTGATCCGTCATGACGACCCCGCCGGGACGGTGCTGTTCGAGGCGTTTTCAATCACTGGCCAGTGCGTGAAGCAAGTGCGTCACTTCACCCTGGACCCTGTTGCACCTGACTGGCCGGCGTTGGAAGCCGATCGCCAGCGGCTGCTTGAGCCGGGGGAGGGGGCCGTTTCAATGTGGAATTTCGGTCCGCTGAATGATGTGCTGGAACAGATCGATGCCAGGGAAAACCGCCAGGCCTTCAACCTGACGCTTGACGGTCGCTTGCGTGAGACGCGTCTGCAACTTCAGGGACTGACCACCTGGCAAACGCTGGTCAGCGATATCCAGTACAACGCCGAGGGAAAGGTTGAACGGGAAGTGGCGGGTAACGCTGTACAAACGACCCTCAAGTATTGCCCTGAAAACGGGCGCCTGATGGAGCGACGGGCGTACAGCGAGCATTCCGGGCCGTTGCAGCATCTGATCTACGACTATGACCGGATGGGCAATGTCCTGAGCATTGAGGACAAGGCACTGCCAGTGCGTTACTTCGCCAACCAGCGTATCGATCCGGTCAGTCGCTTTATCTATGACAGCCTTTACCAATTGATCGAGGCGTTCGGTTGGGAGGCGGGCAGCGCCAATCAGGGACCGGCATTGGTGGGGCGGGTTGATCCGGCAGCGCTCAGCAATTATCACCAGACCTACCGCTATGACGGGAGCGGCAATTTGCTAAAGCTGACGCATGTTGGCGCGCAGGGACCTGGACGTGATTTGAAGGCAGCGCGTGACAGCAATCGCTGTCTGCCCTGGCGCGACGGCGTACCGCCCACCGAGGAAGCAATCGCCGTTGCGTTCGACACTCGGGGCAATTTGCTGGAGCTGGATCAGGGACGGTCCCTGAGGTGGGACCTGCGTAACCAGTTGCAGTCGGTCAGTCCGGTGGAGCGCGCTTCCGGCCTCAATGACCGGGAGTCCTATGTCTACGATGGCGGTGGTCAGCGAGTGCGCAAGATTCGCTCGTTGCAGACCAATGCCCGAACCGTAGTGGCTGAAGTGCGTTACTTGCCGGGACTTGAACTGCGCGCCGATGACGGGGCCGGGGAGAAATTGCAGGTGATCACCGCCCAGGCGGGTCTCAACAGCGTGCGAGTGCTGCACTGGGAGACCGACTCACCGCACGGCATAAGCAACGATCAGTACCGTTACAGCCTCGTCGACCATTTGAGTTCGTGCACCGTGGAGCTTGCGGATGACGCGCGAATCATCAGCCGGGAAACCTATTACCCGTTTGGCGCAACGGCCTGGTTTGCCGGGGATGGTGTGATTGAGGTCGGTTATAAAGTCATTCGTTACTCGGGCAAGGAACGGGACGCCACCGGGCTTTACTACTACGGCCTGCGTTATTACGTGCCGTGGTTGCAGCGCTGGCTGAACCCCGATCCCAAGGGGTTCATCGATGGGCCGAACCTGTATCAGATGGTTGGTAACTCGCCGATGAATTATGTCGATAGCGACGGTGGTGGAAAGACCGAAGCTTCAGAGTTGAGCCAAAGCCTGGACAAGCAACAAGCCTTGGTCTCATCGGTTGGAGGAACCGTTTCTGATCTCAAAAATTCAATGCTTAACCACGCCTATGCGCAGCATCGGTTCAAAGCATTGGGCAGGCGAGTCGCTACCCAGCTTGTTAGCAGTGCTGTAAGTACTGCCGCTACGTCGGCAGGTACTGCGGCAGGCGGTGCCTTGGGTGGGTTGATAGGTCCGGGGGGCGCAATGCTGGGGGCAAAGGTCGGGGCGAAAGCCGGCTCCAAGGCAGCAGATGCTTTGATTTCCAAGGTGGTGGACACCTACCAACTGGATCGTCCGATCAACTTCAAGGGTAACGAAATGAACCCTAAAGCGTTCATTGAGCGCGTTGAGCCCAAAGAGAAACTCAGTCTTGCAACGGTAAAACTTGAGCTGTCGGCGATTGACCCGCGGACGAGTGAAGGGCGAAAGCAATTAAGGAAAAAAGTCACCACAGCGGTGGTTGATAAGGGTATCGAAAAGGTCGCCAATAAGCTGGGATCGGAGGCGCCAGGGCTGATCAAGACAGGTCGGGAGTTTTACCAGGCAACGCAAGGACTGAGCGCGGCATCACTTAGTGAGGCTTACGACGATACGCCAGCAGTGATCGATATGCTGGAGTTCAGAATGCAGGCAATCAAAACTGAATTCGCCGTTTCCGGTGGTGCAGATCCGGAAACCTTCGAGCGTATCACCGAGCTCTCGACGCAGACGCAGCAGGTGGTTCAGAGGTTGAACCGACACCAGGATTTCATTGAACTTGTCGCGCCCAAGCCTTATGCCGGAAGACGACAATCACTGAATTGAGTGTCCAGGACAGCCCCCGTTCGGCAAATGTCAAAAGGCTGATGCAAGAAAAAAGCCCCCACCCAACCCGCTGCGGATGGGGAAACGCAGCGGGTTGGACGGGGGCTTCTTGTGTTACAGATCAATCACTGCGCGATGGTTTTCACCGACACGCCGCGTTCGATCGGGTTGGAACGACCGTAGATATCTTCAAACCGCTCGATATCGTCTTCGCCCAGGTAGCTGCCCGATTGCACTTCGATGATTTCCAGCGAGATCTTGCCCGGATTGCGCAAGCGGTGGACCGAGGCGATCGGGATGTAGGTCGACTGATTTTCAGTGAGCAGGAACACGTTTTCGTCGCAGGTCACTTCAGCAGTGCCGCTGACCACGATCCAGTGTTCGGCGCGGTGGTGGTGCATCTGCAGTGACAGGCACGCGCCCGGTTTGACCGAGATGCGCTTGACCTGGAAGCGGCCGCCCATGTCCACCGAGTCGTAGGAACCCCACGGACGATAGACTTCGCAGTGGGTCTGGGTTTCGCTGCGGCCCAGCTCATTGAGGGTGTTGACCATCTGTTTCACGCCTTGGACCGAGTCCTTGTGGGCGATCATCATGGCGTCCTTGGTTTCGACGACCACGATGTTTTCCAGGCCGATCACCGACACCAGTTTGCCGTTGCCGTGGATCATGCAGTTTTTGCTGTCCTGAATGACCACGTCGCCTTTGGTGACGTTACCGTTGGCGTCTTTTTCGTTCACTTCCCACAGCGACGCCCAGCAGCCGACATCGCTCCAGCCCGCAGTGAGGGGTACAACGCAAGCACGTTGGGTTTTTTCCATCACCGAGTAGTCGATGGAATTGTCCGGGCAGCAAGCGAAGGTGGCGGAGTCGATGTCGACCGTGTCGGCATCCTGCTCGCTACGTTCCAGGGTCAGCACGCAGGTGTCGTAGATGTCCGGATCGTGTTTTTTCAGCTCTTCGAGGAAACGGCTGGCACGGAACAGGAACATGCCGCTGTTCCAGAAATAACCGCCGGACTCGACGAACTCGGTGGCGCGTTTCACGTCCGGTTTTTCGACGAAGTGCGAGACGCGGCTGACACCTTCGGGCAGCAGCGAATCGTTAGCCGACTTGATGTAGCCGTAGCCGGTTTCCGGTTTGGTGGCCGGTACGCCGAACAGCACCATTTCGCCGTTTTCTGCAGCGACGGTGGCCAGGGCCAGCGCGCGTTGCAGGGCTTTCTGATCTTCCAGCACGTGGTCGGCTGGCAGCACCAGCATCAACTCGTCGCGACCTTCGTTGACCAGCATCAGCGCGGTCAAGGCCACGGCTGGCGCGGTGTTGCGGCCGAACGGTTCCATCAGGATGCGCTGCACGTCCAGTTTTCGGGCGGCCAGCTGCTCGTTGACGATGAAACGGTGTTCCTTGTTGCAGACCACGATCGGGGTGTCCATGCCTTCGAACACCAGGCGTTCCAGGGTTTGCTGGAACAATGTTTGTTCGCCGGTCAGGGCGAGGAATTGCTTAGGGAATTGCTTGCGCGAAAGCGGCCAAAGACGTGAGCCACTACCACCTGACAAGATCACCGGAATCATGTTGTTACTCCTCGAAAATCGTATGGGTCAGAGCTACTGCGTTCTGTCGTTTCACTCTTGTTCTTATTCCGTGTCCGGGTAGCCCGTGGGCTACCCGACAAAATGATTAACGCGTCGAAACCGGGCGTTTTACCCAGACTGGCGCCAGGCTGCTGCCGCTGCCGGTCACGTACAGCACGGCGGCTTCACCACGTTCCAGGGCAACCGGTTTTACGTCGCCGACTTTCTTGTCGCCATCGTATAGCGCCAGGCTGACTTTAACCGGGTTGATTTCACGCTCGCCACGGCCCTTGGCGGCCACGGTCGGGACCACTTCGGTCTTGCCGTCAGCAGTTTTCAAGGTCAGGGCCTTGTCGCTGAGGTTCTGCACGCGAACCAGGGATTTCTGCTTGTTCTTGAACGGCGGCTCTTCGATCAGTTGCGGTGCGCCGCTGGCGTTGTTGACCAGGGTGTAATAGTGATCACCGGCCAGTTTCACTGGCAGGGACTGGCTACCGACCTTGGCGCTGTAGTCGCCGCCCGGCATGAAGCTGAAGTCAGTGCTGGACAGTGGCGCGACGTCGGCCAGGTTGGTGGTGCCGACGGTGGCGCTGACTTCAGCGTTACCGGCGTTGTAGACACGCACGAAGCTCGAACCTTTCGGTGCAGTCGGGCCGTAGAGTGCTGCGTCGCCAGCGAAGGCGGACATCGACAGCACGCTCATGCCAGCAACGAGAGCGAAAGTCTTGGCGAGACGGCGAGGAGTAGTAGTGAAAGTCATGGTGTACCTCTCTTTCAGTTTTGCGCCCGGTCGGGCGTCTCGGATTTAGTGTTTGCTGCTACGTTTTGTTGGCGAGCGCCGGCTTCTTTGAGCTCTGCGACCCACTGTGGGTCGGCGTCACCGATTTCGTTGTTCACAGGCAGATAACGTTCAGGAAACTCCCAGATCAGCACCTGTGGCGGGCTGTTCTTGAAAGCATCACTTTTCAGATAGCTGAGCATTGGCAGAATCGGGCCGTGGCCGTCTTCGGCGTAATTGACCACGTCGCTGTTCAGCGCTTGTTTCAGCGCACCAACGAAGTTCCAGTTGGGGTTGGCGCTGTAGCTGGTGCCGATCAGGGCCACCGGTACTTCGGTGTTGGCGAACAGGGCGTCATCACCGGCCGACTGGTCTTGTGCTGCCACGGTGTTGCGCTTCTGCAACGGCTCTGTCTTCGGCATCATGTTTTCGAACAGCGGGTCCAGCGGCAGGAACAACCGCAGGTCGCCCTTGTGCGTCACCTTCTCCGCAGGTTCAGTGACGAAGTGTTGCGGCTCGCCGCTCAGCGGGTATTTATCGGTAATGGATTTCGCCAGGGTCTCGGCGGCGATTTGTGCGCCTTCCGGGGTCCAGTGGGTGTCGGTACGCAGGAACACTTGCTGACCGTCCAGCTTGGCTTTCAGCATCGGGCCGAACAGGTCGGGCGCGAGTACTTTGTTGGCCGCCACATGAGCGTGGAAGTCCTCATAGAGGTTGGCGTGGATGCTCGAAGGCTTCACTTCACCCAGGTGTTCCGGGTACAGGCGAGTCTTGGCCGGCACGATCGCCATGACCAGTTTCACGCCCTTGGCTTTCAATTCCTGACGTACGCCTTCTACGAGTGCGTAGTTGCCTTGTAGGTTCAACTCTTCGTTGACGATCGGATTGAATTCTTCATCGCTGTACAACCACTGATCGCGGCCGAGCACGACGCCCGGACGACCTTCGTTGAACAGTTTGAAATCCAGCGCAGCCCAAAGGTTGGTGCCCAGGCGCTTGATCGGAAACTCGTCGTCGTAATGTGTTTCCACAGCCTTGGTCCAGCGGCCGTTGAGCACTGTCGTTTCGGCAGAGGTACTAAAGCCGAAGAAACTGCGCGTGGACCACAGGCCCAGGACCAACAGCGTCACCATGAACAGGGCGATGTAGAGGATGCGTAATGAGCGGGTCATAGTCAGATCCCTCAGAACTGGAAGTAAAGGAACGGCGAGAAGCTTTGCGCCGAGAGTTTGAAAATCGAGGCGATGAACAGCACCAGTACCAGCGTGCGCATCACGTAACGAGACCAGTCCGCCGTCCAGTAGGCCGGTTGCACAGTCGCTTCAACGCCGACGGTGTAGCCAGGCTCGTGGATGCTGCCCGGGTTGTCGCCCGGTACGGCTTTGATCATTCCAGGCGTAGCGGCAGCCGGGCCATCGGCCGCGACGTTCACAACAGGCTTGGTCTTTTCAGGCGGCAGGTTGCTGTAGAAGTCACGAATGCCGAAGAACGCCAGGGTCACGTAAGCCACCACCAGAGTCGCCACTTGCAGGCCGGTGAGGCTGGCCGCATTGAGTTCCGACAGTGACCATTCGCCGAAGCTGAACATCGCGCCGTACATACGGCCGGCGACGTGCAGGTTTTCCGAGCGGAAGATCACCCAGCCCATGACAACGAGCAGGAAGGTCAGCGCCCAGCGAATCGGGTTGATGCTGCGCGGCGAGGTATTCAGGCCGAGGGCTTTTTCGATCGCCAGCCACATGCCGTGCCAGGCCCCCCAGACGATGTACGTGATGTTCGCGCCGTGCCACAGACCACCGAGCAGCATGGTCAGGAACAGGTTGCGATAGGTCATCAGCGTACCTTTACGGTTACCGCCCAGCGTGATGTACAGGTAGTCACGCAACCAGGTGGACAGGCTGATGTGCCAGCGACGCCAGAACTCGGTGATCGACTGGCTGATATACGGCTGTTTGAAGTTTTCCATGAAGCGGAAACCCATCATCAAGCCCAGACCGATGGCCATGTCGCTGTAACCGGAGAAGTCGAAATACAGCTGCGCGGTGTAGGCCAGCGCGCCGAGCCAGGCATCGCCCGTGGTCGGGTTCTGCAAGGCGAAGCAATGGTCGGCCACGACCGCCAGGGTATCGGCGATGAAAACCTTCTTGATGAAACCCTGCATGAACCGCGTGCAGCCCTCGGAGAACTTGTCGAGGGTGTGGGTGCGGTTGTTGAACTGGTCGGCGAGGTCGCGGAAACGCAACACCGGACCGGCGATCAGGTGCGGGAAGATCGCCACGAAAGCGGCAAAGTCGATCAGGTTGCGGGTCGCCGGCGTGTCACCACGGTATACGTCGATGATGTAGCTGATGGACTCGAAGATGTAGAACGAGATCCCGATCGGCAACAGCACGTGGGTCAGGATAAACGGCGACAGACCGACGGAGGTCATCATCGCGTTGATGCTGTCGACACCGAAGTTGGCGTACTTGAAGTAGCCGAGAATGCACAGGTCGACGGCCACGCCCAGGAGCAACCAGCGTTGTGCCGGTTTGGTCCGAACGCCTGCGGCACCGACTTTGAGGCCGATCCAGTAGTTCCACAAGGTGACGGCTGCGAACAGCGCAAGGAAGTCCACACGCCACCAGGCATAGAACACGTAGCTGGCGATCAGCAGCAGCAGGTTGCGATAGCGTATTCCGCTTAAGTAGTACATGCCGAGAAAGATCGGCAGGAACAAAAACAGGAACACGTTGGATGAAAATACCATCCCGGTCTCTCCATGTTTAACCAACAGTCAAGGGCCGCAGCCCCCCCAAACCCCCCACCAAAAACCGGAGGGCGTAACACACAAAAACTCACACCTGACACAGAACCTGTGGGAGTGAGCCTGCTCGCGATTGCGGTCTGACATTCAACGTTGATGTCGACTGATACACCGCTTCGCGAGCAGGCTCGCTCCTACAGGGTTTTGCGTTTGGCTCTAGGAGCCTTTTTTGCCTTTCTCATTTGCCGGGTCGTAGACCTTGGTCAGGTCACCACCGAGGCGGAAAGTCTTGAACGGCTGCATCTCGTGCTTTTTCTCAAGCACATCCGGCGAGCAGGTGTAGAGCGTGCAGAACGGTTCGAGCCAGGCGAATTTCGAGTCGATTTTCAGGTCGGTCATGTCCTGTTCCTTGCCGTTCTTGTTCTCGAATTCTTCCGGGTCTTTGACACCCGCGAGCACTCGATCACCCAGGCGTTTCAATGCGCCATTGTTTTCCTGACGCAAGTCCACACCGTTGACCTGAGCGAAACTGGCGATCATCGCGAGTGGCGGCAGGGCGTAGTTGTGGTAGGCGAGGGCGCGTTGCTCGCGCTTGAGCTCGTTAGGCAGGTAACCCTCGGCGTCGATTTGATTGGCGCCGACCTTGAATTCCTTCACCGACCAGTCGAACAAGTCGCGGCGGTTGGTGGCGACCGACGTCGCCATCACCGACCAGGCAGCCCAGTACGAGTGGTTGTTGGTTTTATCCAGCGGCAGGTTGTCCCAATCGCTGACCACCTGATCAGCCATTTTGCTGAACCAGGCTTCAATCAACTGCGACTCTTGCGGGTGGTTCGCCAACGGATGCGAGTCGGAGAACTTCAGGCGGATATAGGACGACGCCATGCTGCCCAACGCCCATTTGCGCATGGACTTGCCGGTGTGGTTGAAATCCTTGGACATCAACGCATCGGCCTTGGCCCATGCGGTCAACCAGTTCAGGGTGCATTCGAGCTGTTCCGGACGACCGTCACGCATGTACTGCATCACGCGCTTGCTGGTGCCGCGCTCAATCTTGGTGATGTCAGCCGTGGTGTCGCGGAAGGCTTTTTCCGATACCTCGTTCAGGGTCGAACGGGCCTTGTCGGAACCTTCGTATTTGCTGCGAAATTGCAGCGAGCCGGTGTATGGCGTCGGCATCGCATCACAGCCTTCGCTCTTGTCGCCGGTTTTGACTTTTTCAATCGGCGCAAAGTATCCCTGTGGTGGACGCAGTGGCGCGGCGGCCTGTGTCGCACCGGCAAACATGGCCAGGCTCAACAGGGACGGTGCGATCAATCTTTTCAAAGTTCGGGTTTGCATAGTTGCCTCATTGCCCGGCCTGAGCGGTACGCTGCCCAGCGCCAGAGAACACGTTGCGTTTGCAGATTTTCGCTTCGACTTTCTGTGGCGCGGCACCTGCTTCAGGGCCCTGGACTTCGACGGCCAGCAGATTCTGCGAGGCCCAGTCTTCGTCCGTGCGCAACTCAAAGGCGAAACGCCCGTCGGTATCGGAGGTTTCCGGTTTTTCGATCTTGATGTCCTCGTGGCGACCGTTCATGTACCAGAGGGTGGCTTGCAGAACTTTCACCGACGGATCGGCGAAGCGGATATCAACCTGGTGGCTGCTGTTTTGCAGATTCAGGTTCTTGCTGTTGACCATCAATTCGTTCTTGCCCGGTTTCAACGTGGCACTGCCGGTCATCTGTGCATCCTTTCCTTCGCAACCGTTGTCCAGCAGCGCCATCATCTGGCGGTAGATGGTTTCCTGGTCGAGGCGATAAAGCGGCGAGAATTCCCAGATCAGAATCTTCGGCGGCTTGGTCTGGAACTCTTCGCTGCCCAGGTACTGCAGCATCGAACCTTCCAGGCCACCGCCGGGGAACGCCACGTTGAGGATGTCGGCGCCGATGGCCTCTTCGAGGAAACCGGCGAAGTTGTAGTTCTTGCCACTGTGGCTGGTGCCGACCAGGGTGACTTCCGGATTGCCGGAGTCACTGAACAGATCGCCATCAGCTGCTTCGCCTTTCGGCTCGGTGGTGAATTGATCCATGTACTGGATCGCGTAGCTGGTGCCACAGAGTTGACCAGCCATGTTGTGTAACGTTCCGGTCTTACCCATGCGACCCGACTTATGGCTCTCGAATTCGCGTTTCGGCACGTCGGCAAAGGCCGGCATTTTCTTGATTTGCTCACCGACGATTTTCGCCGTGCGCTGGGCGCCATACGGCGTCCAGTGTTGGTCGCCCTGGAAGTAGAAGTCGTGGGCCGGCAGGGTGTCAGGCAGCGACTCGTTGGTCAGCGGCGACAGGTCCGGCACGGTGTAGCCCATGGCGGCGAAACGCCCCAGCATGGTCTTGTAGTTCCTCAAGGCCTTGTCGAAATCGTACTTGGCCTTTTCTTCCGGATTGAGCTTGTTGCGGTTCACCAGACCACGGGTCGGCTGGTAAACGATGACCAGTTCAATGCCTTTGCTCTTGAACGCATCGTGCAGTTCTTTCATGCGTTTGTAGCCGACGGGGGTGGTGTCGAACTCGGTGCGCAAGTCTTCTTGCGTACGGAACAGCCAATCGCCCTGAGCCTGCACCAGCGTGGTGAAGTTCTGCTGGTAACGCGTGGTGTAGTTTTTCGGGTCGTGGGCTGCCGGGCACAAGCTGCAGCACGGTTCGGCGGAAAATTTTGGTGCCTGGACTTCGTCCGCGCGAACACCGCCGCTGGCCGCGAGAATGCCGGCGGTCAGGGCCGACAAGCTGAGTAATTTGATCAAGTGTGAGTGCATAAAATTATCCTCAGTCCCGCATTTCGGTCTGGCGTTCGACAGGGTCGATCAGCACGGCTTTCTGCTGGCGCACCAGCAGGTCGAGAATTTCATCCTGGCGCTCGCCGAGAATCCCCGAGAAGCTGATGCCAACGGTTTTGGTCGGTGCGAGCATGGACACGCGATACAACTCGACGCTCAGCGGCGAGTCGATGGACAGCGGTCCGCTGCCGTTGCCGGCCAGTTCGCCGCCGACCACGATCAGGGACACCTGGGCATCGAACGGGTCGAGCTTGATGTCACGGTCGGTATCGCTCAGGTCCTTGATGTGGCCGTAGACGCCGGTCAGGCCGTTGGCCATGGACAGGTTTTCGTAAAGGCGGATGTTTACGCTGTTACGAATCCGGATGCCGTGGCGCTTGTTGCTGATCACTTTGTTGCCCCACAGCAGGTTGTCGCCACTCTCGTAGAGGGTGATGCCGTCGGTGTGGTTCTTGTAGATCTCGTTGTAGGCAATCAGGTTGTTGACGCTGTTACGGTCGATCACCAGGCCCGACAACTTGTTGTCGTAGCTGCGGTTGTTGAAGATGAAGCTGTCGTTCACTTCACGGGAAATAATGATCCCGTGCTTCTTCTTGGTACCAAACACTGTGTTGTCGGCGATGATCAGACCGTGGGAACGGTCATGCGGGTCAATGCCGTAGACGATGTTGTCTTTGTAGGTGTTGCCCTTGACCACAAAGTCGCGGGCTTCGTAGCAGTAGAAGCCGTACCACATGTCCGAGAACTCGGAGCCGACGATCCAGCCGGTCGGTTCAGGGCGTTTGAGCACCTTGGCCATGTTCGGCGTGTATTGGGAAATACTCACGCCATAGGACTTACTGTTGGCGTAGCCGAAACTGGCGATCTTGCTGTTGGCGATGTAAGTCTCGGTACCGCCCCAGGACAGCAGGAACGGACGGAATTCCTTCGGCGACTTGAAGGCCGCCGGGCCGTTTGCCTTCTCGCTCCAGCCAGTGATTTTGGTATCACGCACAAACAGCTGGCCGTCATTGACCAGGAACGAACCGGACTCTTGGGAGAGGCGCAGTTCCTGGGTCTGCTTGTCGATTTCCAGGATGCCTTTCTGACCCACCACGATCGGCAACTTCGCCAGGAATACACCTGGCGAGGTTTCGCTGAAGTACTGCTTGGGTACTTTGTTGGCCAGATCCTTGAGGTTCATGTAGCCGTCGTCGATGAAAATCGCCTGTGGGATACCGTGCTGACGCACGACCCATTCGGCCATCTTGTTATCGCCGCCGATGAAGTCCTTCAGGGCGTTTTCCTGCATCATCCGGCGCACGCTGATTTTGCCGGCCTTGGTGCGCACGATTTTCGCGGCGATGGCTTCGGCGGTGTAGCCGGAGGTGTCCGGCAGTTTCGGCGTGGCCAACTCCAGCGGCGCGGTCGGTGCGCTGCTGACGGTGTAGGTCTTGGCCTGTTGCAATCCCTTGGCAAGGGTCGCCGGCTGGCCTTTGTGAACGGGCGAGGCCGGCTCCACAGTGGCGAAGACCGCCGTGCTGGCCAGCAACATCGCGCCGGCCAGCAAGGTTATCGAGCCTCTCTTCGGACTGTTCATGTCAGGAACTCCCTTAGCGGTTCGCATCAGAAGCGCCAGATCACGTCGATAAACGCGCGGTGCATGTACGAGTCGACGCCTTTGCCATACGCATCGCCGGGTTTGAACACACCGCCACGCAACCGCACCAGGGCCGAAGGCTCATCGATCGATTGGCTCAAGGAGGCAGGCAGCAGGCCTTGCTTGAAGTACTTGGTGACGACCACGTCCATTTCCTGGCCGAGGTCTTTGTTGCCATCGTCCAGCGGCAGGGACGTGCTGGAAAGAATCGCGCCGGTCACGTCGTCGGTGTCGTTCTGGACGGCGTTGATGCCGTTGCTGCCGACCGGCTTGTTGCCGTCGACGCGCCAGAATTTGTGGTAGATCACACTGGCGTCGTATTCGTCGTTGAGCATCCACGAACCGAACAAGGTAGCGCTCTGCATGTTGCTCGTTTCGCCACGGAAGGCTTCGCCGAAACGGTGAACCCGCGAGCGAGTACCGGTGTAGTTCGAACGGTTGCTTTGCAGGCCGTTCTGTTCGTAATCGGCACTGGCACGGGCATAGGCTGCACCGACTTGCCATTGCGGATCGAGGCGCAGACGCACGCCCAGGTCAGTGGCCCAGCCATCAATATTGCCACTGGTTTTGGCTTGTGCCGGAGCGGTGCCATCGGCGTTGAGCGGGTTGACCTTGTCGCGGTCGCCGCTCATGCCCGTGACGCTGCCCCAGTAATTGACGGTGTTGGTGTTGCGCCAGTTGTAGGCATCGCTGTCGGCGGTAAGGCCGATCCAGCTGATATCGCCGTTCTCTTTCTTGTCCAGAGAATCGGCGGGAACACCTGGCTGCGCGGTATCGAGCTTGCCGTCATCGTGAGTGTGGTGACCACGAATGCCGACCCAGTTGCCCGGGGTCCACTGATACGCCGCATCGGCGTAAGCGTGCAGGCGATCCTTGTCCTTGGGCGCGAGCTCTGTGAGGTCGGTGCGGTATTCGCTGAAGCGTTCGGCAACACCGGCGTTGGCGCGCAACAGGGTGGTGTCGAAGGTCCAGTTCAGGGCTTCGATGTTGGTGTCGCGCCATTGGCCATCGTCATTGCGCAGACGCTGGCGACCGAGTTTGAGTATCTCGCCGGGGTAGGGCGTAAGGCCGCTGTAACCGACCCAGAACTCGCGCATCGCCAGGTAGTTTTTCTTGCTCTTGCGATCACCGCTGTCGGTGGCCTGGGTGCCGTCGCTGTCGGACTGTTGCAGGGTGTCCGTCTCGATGATGTCGGTGGACGTCACGGCCTGACCCATGGCGTAGCCGCTCCACGCGCCGCTCTCGCCGTAGATCCATGGACGCAGGTCAAGGCCGACGCCATTGACGTCGCCGCCGCTCGCCGTACCGAGGTCAGTGTCGTCTTCGGACTGGGCGGTAACTTTCACGTCCAGGCCGTAGTTCTTGCTTTCAGTCAGGGCCGCCAGGGTCGGGCACGACCACAAGAGGGCGAACGACAGGCCGATACCGGCCTTCACAAATGGATTCAACTTCATAGGGATTCCTCGCCGTCTTCTTCTTCCAGGGCATGCAGTTCCAGCGTGTTCTGACTCAAGGCACCACGAACGGCCTGTTCTTGTTTCAACAGACGTTGGGCCTCGGCGAGCTGGGCAGGCGGCAGTTGGGTTTCGAGTGTTTGCGCAAGCTCGGTGGCTTGCGGGGTGTTCTGGGCCTTGGCCAATTGGCTGAAGACATAAGCGTTAAGCGGGTCGGGCCGGGTGCCCTTGCCTTGGGAGAACAGTTGGGCAATGGCGAAGTCGGCGCTGCTCTGGCCGTTACGCGCAGCCTTGAGCAGGTGGTCCAGCGCTTTTTGCGGATAGACCTTGCCCAGGTAACCGCGACGGTAGATCTGGCCGAGGTAGTAATCGGCGGCCACTTCTCTGTCGACGGCTTTCTTGAAGTGTTCTTCGGCGACCTTCGCGTCAACCGGTACCATTTTGCCTTCGTAGTAGAGCTTGCCCAGCAACAGCTCGGCGCGCGGCTGGTCGGCGGCGCGGCCGTTGTCCAGGTACTTCATCATCGTGTCGACGTCACCCAGTTCCGGGAAGTCGTAGAGCAGTTGCGCCAGGCTGACCCAGGAAGCGGGGTAGCCAGGGGCGATGCCTTCGAGCAGCGACTGGGCGGTTTTCTCGTCGGTCTTGCCCAGGGATGCATCGCCCAATACGCGGGCCACGCTGTCCACCCGCTGGGCGGAAACTGCGCCGCGAGCCTGAGCGGCTTGCATTTGCTTGATCAGCTCGGCCTGTTTCTCTGGCTGGGCTTTTTTCTGATAGACCGTGGCCAGTTCGACGTAACAGATGTCGGTGGTGTTCAACGCGGCTTTGCAGATCGTTTCCACTTCGTCCAGATGCTGGTCGTAAGTGCCCTGGGTGCGATAGAGCAGCACTTGGGCCAGGCCCGCTTCCGGCTTGCCTTCGGCACGCCATTGGCTGATCTGCTGTTGCGCGTTGACGTTCGGGAAACTGTGCGGGTATTGCAGGTAAAGCATTGCCAGCGGGATCAGGGTGTTGCCTTCGCCTGCGGCAGTGGCTTTCTTCAACAGGCCTTCAGCTTCGTGCTGTTCGGCTTCGGTGGAGCCGGGTTTGGCCACCAGCAGACGACCCAGGCGAGCCTGAGCTCGCGGCGAGACACTGGCTGCAGCGCGATAAGTCGCCTCGGCTTTCTTGATCTGCGCCGGGTCACGGCTGTCGACCTGGATATCGGCGAGGCCAACCTGTGCTTCGCTGTAGCCCAGGTCTGCCAGTTGCTGGTAATTCTGCGCCGCCAGCGTGGTATCACCGCGCTTGAGGGCTTCGTTGGCCAGACGCTGGTCGGGCAGGCCGGCGCATCCGGCCAGGGCGATTGCCATGGCCAGAGTCAGCGGGACTGGCAGGATTCTGAGTGGGCTAGTCACGGGCATGTCCTCTTGTTTTTAACGACCGGCGGCCATGGCTTTGTCGATCAGCCAGTTCAGGTTCGGACCACGGGTGGCGTTGACTTCAACCGGGCGACCGGCGAACTTGCTGTCCAGCGGCTCGTCAGGCTTGATCTGCACGCGAATGTCGGACGACAGGTCGGCGCTTTTCAGGCTGGTGCTGCTGATGATCGTGCCGGAGCGGGTTTTGTCTTCGCCGGCGATCTGGAAGCTGACCGTGCTGCCTGGCAGTACGTCGCCGAACTGGCGATAGGAGAAGCGCGCTTCAACGTTGGCTTCGCTGTTACGCGGCACCAGTTGGAAGATCACGTCGCCTTTGCTGGCGTACTGACCGTCGGCGACCATTTGCTGCGCTACGGTGCAATCGCACGGCGACGTCAGGGTGCCGGTCATTTGCTTGCCGAACAGTTCTTCAACCTTGGCCGGTTGCAGCTGGTCTTCGTCCAGATGGCCCTTGAGTACGTCGAGCATGCTGGTGCTGAACGTCGCCAGCGGGGCGCCTTTGGCGGCGATACCGTCGGTTTTGATCAGGCTCTTCACCGTGCCGTCGCGCGGCATGGTGATGTTCATGCCTGCTACGCTGACCAGACCGGCCTGGGCGTGGCTGACGAAGTACATGCCGTACACCGACTTGAAGATGAAGCCGAATGCCGTCAGACCGACGAGGAAAATCGCGAAGCTGAAGGTCACTGCACGCAGACGACCGAACGGGGTCATGCCGTGGCCGCCATCTTTGGCCTTGCGCGCCTTGGTGAAGTTGTCGCGTTGCAGGGTGGCCAACACTTCACCCATGGTGACGATGTCGCCGGCCAGGTGAGAAGTGATCAGGTGGCGCAGGGTGGAAATGTCCTGGGATTCGAGGTTCTGGAACTGGCAACCGGTACGACCGGTTTCGCGGTCGTGGGAGCGCACCAGTAATTCGACGTCCATGGCCAGGCCGAGGTTATCGATGACGAACTGCAGGCGAGCCTTGTACACGTCGCCGATCTTCAATGGCAGCTGACCGGCGTTGAAAGCCAGGCCGCCAGCGGAGAGGTCGAGGACCCGAGCTTCTACCGGGGTCCGGTCAGGACCGAAGAAGCGCAGCTTGGCCGGGATTTTTACCCGGGCGTGCTGGCGCTGGGCTTCTGATTCATGCACTACGTTGGCGTTGACGGCGGTATTCATATGGGCGATTTCCTAGTTAATTCAGGCGAGTTCGGTCAGACCATCATCAGCAGCACAGCAACAAAAATGCTGCCGGCGGAGAAGGTCATGGTCCGAGACGACCAAGTGTTGAACCAACCTTGAAAGCTGGCGAGATCACGGGTCAGGGAAGTGGGCTGGCGAGTCCAGGACTGTTGGTCGAGGCGGAAGAACACGTAGATCTTCACCAGCGCACCGACGATCTGGTTGTAATAGAGAATCGCAGGGTAGGCCGGGCCGATCGTGTGACCGGACAAAGACAACAGCACGGTCAGGATCAGGCGGGTAATGCCGATCCACAGCAGGTAAACCAGGATGAACGCGGCGCCGTACTTGAAGGTGGCGATGAGCGCGACGGTCAGGCCCAGCAACGACGTCCACATCGACACGCGCTGATCGAACAGCACCACCGAAGTGAACAGGCCGAGACGTTTCATCCCCAGGCCCAAGGCGCGGGAGTTCTGCCGCAGGTTGTTGCCGTACCAGCGGAACATCAGTTTGCGACTGGCCTTGATGAAGCTTTTTTCCGGCGGGTGTTCCACGGTGTGAATCGCGGCGTCCGGCACATAAAACGTGTCGTAGCCCAGGCGCATCAAGCTGAACCAGCTCGACTTGTCATCACCGGTGAGGAACTTGAAGCGACCCAGGCGCCAGTGTTGCAGCGAGTCGCTTTCCACGTCGGCGATGAAGTCCGGGTTGGTCACCACGGTGGCGCGGAATACCGACATCCGCCCGGTCATGGTCAGCACGCGCTTGGACAGGGCCATCGAGCACATGTTGATGTGGCGCTGGGCGAAGCGCAGTTTGTGCCACTCGCTCATGATGTAGCCGCCACGCACTTCGCAGAACTCGTTGGTGGTCAGGCCGCCGACATTGCCGAACAGCTGGAACCACGGCACGGTCTTGAGCACGACGCCTTCAGCGAGCACGGTGTCGCCATCGATCACTGCAACCACTGCGCGATCATCCGGCAGGTGGCGGGAGATGGCGCGGAAACCGTAGGCCAGGCCGTCGCGCTTGCCGGTGCCAGGAATGCGCACGAAGTCGAGCTTGACGCGAGCCGGTGGATTCATTTTGGCCCAAAGGCTTTTCACCAGCTTCTCATCGGACATTTCCACGATGGAGCAGACCATGGTAGTCGGCAGGCCGCAGTCGATCGCTTCGCGAATCACCGAGGCGTAGACCTGGGCGGTGGTCAGCGCGTCGATACGAAAACTGGTGACCATCAGAAACACATGGGACGGGTCTGCCGCTTTACCCAGCTTGCGCACTTTGCGCCGCAGGTGCGGGTAGACCACGTACAGAAACAGCATGCCGCGCAGAAAGTGCGTAGCACCCATCGAGTAGCGCCAGATACCGACGATACCGATCAGGAAGATGAAGTCCTTCGACTCGGAGTCGAACGTGGACGCAGGCAACGCCATGGCGATGCCCATCAATAAACTTAGGTAAAACAGCCAACCGGCGACCTGAAGTAGGCCGTGCTTTAGCCTGTGCATAATCTGCATCCGTCTCTATCTCGGGCGAGCCTGTGGGGTGGCCCGATGGGGTTAAGGCAGGCGAAAAAGCCGGGAGGGTTGCGGGCTTTGTGAGCCCCGCAAACCCTCCCGATGCCGCTTGTTACCAGCAGATGCCTTCAGTCCGGCCACTCACGCTGGTGGCTTGGGACATGAAACCAACCAGATCGATCACTTGCTTGCCGTGTGGAGCGTTCTGCGCCAGGGCGCGGAACTTCTCGTCACGGTTGCCGAGGATGATCACGTCGGACTTGTTGATCACGTCGTCGAAGTCAGCGTTGAGCAAGGACGAGACGTGAGGGATCTTCGACTCGATGTAATCCTTGTTCGCACCGTGGACACGGGCGTATTCGACGTTGGTGTCGTAGATGCTCAGGTCGTAGCCCTTGCCGATCAGCATTTCTGCCAGATCAACCAGTGGACTTTCGCGCAGGTCGTCAGTACCGGCCTTGAAGCTCAGACCCAGCAGGGCGACTTTGCGTTTGCCGTGGCTGGTGACGATGTCGAAGGCGTTCTGCACCTGGGACTCGTTACTGCGCATCAGCGAGTTCAGCAGCGGTGCTTCCACGTCCAGGGAACCGGCGCGGTAGGTCAGGGCGCGAACGTCCTTCGGCAGGCAGGAACCGCCGAACGCGAAACCAGGGCGCATGTAGTACTGGGACAGGTTCAGCGTCTTGTCCTGGCAGACCACTTCCATCACTTCGCGACCATCGACGCCGACGGCCTTGGCGATGTTGCCGATCTCGTTGGCGAAGGTCACCTTGGTGGCGTGCCACACGTTGCAGGTGTACTTGATCATCTCGGCCACTGCGATGTCCTTGCGGATGATCGGAGCGTCGAGTTCTTCGTACAGCGATTGCAGAACGTCGCCGGAAGCCTTGTCGAACTCGCCGATAACAGTCATAGGCGGCAGGTCGTAGTCGGCGATCGCGGTGCTTTCACGCAGGAACTCAGGGTTCACTGCAACGCCGAAGTCGACGCCGGCTTTCTTGCCGGAGCAGTCTTCGAGGATCGGGATCACTACGTTTGCCACAGTGCCTGGCAGTACGGTGCTGCGAACCACGATGGTGTGACGGGTGGTCTTGTCACGCAGGACAAAACCGATCTCGCGGCACACAGCTTCGATGTAGTTCAGTTCCAGATCGCCGTTCTTCTTGCTCGGCGTGCCGACGCAGATCATCGACAGGTCGGTGTCACGAATCGCCTCGGCGAAGTTGGTCGTGCCGCGCAGTTTGCCCGTCTCGATACCCTTCTGCAGAAGCTCGCCCAGACCCGGCTCAACGATCGGCGATTTACCGGCGTTGATCATATCGATTTTGTCCTTGGCAACATCGACGCCAACGACGTCATGGCCCCGTGCAGACAGGCAACCGGCACATACTGCGCCGACGTAACCTAAACCAAATATGCTGATGCGCATCGCAATTACCTCTGTGTTTATCAAGCCATCACATGGCCGGAGTTAATGGTGTTCAGCGGTTGTAGTGCACTCGGAAGTGCGCCTTAAAGGCGTCACGATGCCGCGTGCAGGCATATAAGTTCCGAGTGTCTAAATAAGTTCACTCAAAAGGTGCGCAACTAGGCTTTTATTGTTATGGCGTGCCCTGTTATGCAGCAGATCTTCCAGTCAGAAGACATTCGTGCAAAGGTCTTGCGCGCTCAATGCCAGGCCATAAGCCCGTAAATCAAGCGGTTGGGTGCTCAGGTGAGCACGTTTATAGGGGCGCTGCCTTGGCCTTGTAGGGGATACTTATGATGCTTATCTCCTATCCTTCATGTGTTGCCCAAATCAGGGATCAGTAAGCAGAAGTTAATGTGACAACTTTGCTATGTGAGTCTCTTCTCTGCGTAAGTTATCTCGTACAAGCTCAGGGAGAATGGTTACCGATGGTATGAACGACGCATCTGGACATAGTTCCAGTCCGCCCATCGCGAATTCTGAAATTTCTTGAAATATTGAAAAAGATGGCACTGCCTTCATATTGATAGCAACACCTGTTTCGCCCTTGATACATAAGGTTATTGTCGGGTTAGATGGTCATGTGCCACTACCGATAAAAAAATTAAGTGCCACTACTGAAAAAAATCAGCGATGTCGAGTGAAACTAAAGTTAGAAAATAGAGTGATTGATTATTGGCGTCAGCAAAGTGACGAATGGGGCGGGGAATTGTTGGACGATTGGACATGGCGCACGCCCCGTTAATGAGGTGTGCGCCAAGTGGATGTTTACTCGGGCGCGTGATCGCGCAGGAACACCAGATTGTCCGGTTTAGACTGTTCGGCGCTGTAGCGATAACCTTGTACATCGAACTGCTTGAGGGCTTGCGGGTCGTTGATGCGCTCTTCAATGACGAAGCGACTCATCATGCCGCGGGCCTTTTTCGCGTAGAAGCTGATGATCTTGTACTGGCCGTTCTTCAGATCCTTGAATTCCGTATTGATGATGCGCGCGTTCAAGGCGTTGCGTTTGACCGCCGAGAAGTACTCGTTGGAGGCCAGGTTCAGCAGCACATCATCGCCTTGATCGGCCAGGGCTTCGTTCAGCCATTCGCTGATCCGTGTGCCCCAGAAGGCATACAGGTCCTTGCCCCGGGCATTCGCCAGTTTGGTGCCCATCTCCAGTCGATACGGCTGCATCAGGTCCAGTGGGCGCAGCAGGCCGTACAGGCCGGATAACATGCGCAAGTGCTGCTGGGCGTAATCGAAATCGGCCTCGCTGAAGGTTTGAGCATTCAACCCGGTGTAGACGTCGCCCTTGAATGCCAGCAGTGCCTGTTTGGCGTTTTCCGGAGTGAACGCAGGCGTCCAGCTGCCGAAACGCGCGGCGTTGAGCCCGCCGATCTTGTCGGAGACGTGCATCAACTCGCTGATCTGCGCAGGGGCCAGCTCGCGCAATTGCAGGATCAGCTCCTGGGAATGGTCGAGGTATTGCGGCTGGGTGAAGCGTTGGGTCGCCGGCGGTGTTTCGTAATCGAGGGTCTTGGCGGGGGAAATCACCATCAGCATGAAGTCGTCTCCTTTAATCGTGGGGGCGATTCTAGGGGGTTGTCCTTGTTGACTCCAGCTATCAAGTCCATAGGTGATCGGTGGCGGAACGTGGGGCGGCTTTTGTGGCGAGGGAGCTTGCTCCCGCTCGAGCGCGAAGCGGTCGCAAAAATGGTGCACTGGTTTTAGCTGAAGGAATGAGGTTGCAGGTTGGGGGCTGCTTCGCAGCCCAGCGGGAGCAAGCTCCCTCGCCACAGGGATTTAGGTGCTTCTGCGGGAGTTGGGGCTGGATCAGCTATAGTGCCGCGCGGGTTTTGTTATGGAGACATCCCATTGCGTATCGTTTTTCTATTCTCGGCCTGGCTGTTGAGCTTCGGTGCCATGGCGGCGCCGGGCGATGTGGCGACGCTTGATCGCAGCACCTGGCCTGAACAACTCAACAGCCCGACCCTGTTTGATGTGGCGTCTCGGGCCGAGATCCTCATGTTTTCTCGCGTCTTGTTGGCCAGCGAATCCCTGGATGAAGTGAGTCTGGCCCAGCGCCTGGGGTTGCGCACGGTCAATCTGGAATCGATCAACAACCTGCGCCAGCGCATGTGGCAGCGGCTGCTGACCAACTACAACTACGCCCAGCAGAGCTGCGATCAGGATGCCTCCTTCTGTTTCCTGGTCGAGGACATGGACACCCTGCGCCAGCAAGCCGCCAAGTTTCAGATCAGCGATGAGAGCTACTACATAAAGTGGGCCGAGCCGAGCCGACTGTTCCACGCCCAGTACCTGGACGAGCAATTGCGCAAGGCTGCGCTGTTTCCGCAAACCAGTAGCGAAGTCGATCGTTTTGGCGACTATGAGCGCAACGGCGATCAGATGCATGACCGGCTGTTTTTGCTGACCTTCGACAGTGCCGCCAATGCCACGCCGGATAACACCGCCTGGGCCACGGAATACCTGCGCAAGTCGAACATGACCGGCACGTTCTTCGTCCTCGGCAAGGACATCCAGGCCCGTCTGGCCGATCGTTCGGTAGCCAGCCTGCAAGCGACGTACTCCAAACAATGCATTGGCGCGCAAGGCTGGGAATTTCGCTCCCACAGTCACTGGCAGGACTGGCAGGACTCGGTGCGACGCAGCGTCGAACTGGTCAAAAGCAAACTGCCCGAGAACTACGTGCCATTGTTTCGGCCGCCCGATGGCCAGCGTCGGTCTGACGCTGAAGGATTCTTCGAATCACAGGGTTTGCAGGTGGCGCTGTGGGATATCGATGCCCAGGATGGTGCCGGCAAGCTGAAAGCCAATCAGAGCGCGCAACGGGTGTTGAGCCTGATGTTGTTGTGGCGCCACGGGGTGATCAACTTCAACGTGAAGCAGGATGCGCTGAAAACGGCGATGCCCTGGCTCATCACGCAAACGGCGCAAAGCGGAATCGGCTGGGAAGACTGTCAGGACGCGTTTCGCTGAAAACGGTGAAAGGCCGTAAACATTGGGCGAAGGGTGATTTTGGGCGAGAATTCGATGCAGGCGGACTTCCGACTTTAACGGGGTGATGGCAATCCGCCTAGTGCTATTGGTCACTCTGAAAAATAAACTTCAAAAAAACGTCAAAGTACTTTTTTCTGTCACAGGTTTTGGAGTATTACGAAGACAGACCGCCGAAACCTGCAGACAGGTGGCGTCTTCCAAGACCCCCATTTGTGTGCAGTTCACTTGAGTCCTCGCAGGTGAATTCGGTGGCCACTTCGAGGCGCAGCACTGTCACGGTATTGCGTCGACTGGCTCCCACAAAGGTGACCGAGTATGGATGATCACGGACGTAGTTCTTCCTCCAACCAGCCAATCCTTTATGTACTCGATACCAACGTATTGATTCACGATCCAAACGCCCTGCTTAACTTCGAAGAACACCACGTCGCCATCCCGATGACCGTGCTTGAAGAGCTCGACAAGCTCAAGAGCGGGCATCACAGCGTGGCTGCGGAATGCCGTCAGGCGATTCGCCTGATCGACAAGACCCTGGGCGATGCCAGTCCTGAAGACGTCGAGCTCGGCGTTCCGATCCAGCGTGGTAAAAGTGGTCCCAAGGGTTTGCTGTCAATTCTGATGAGCAAGCGTGCAGAACCGAACCTCATTCTGCCCGAGCACCTGAACGACAACATCATCATCAACCAGTTGATCGACCTGCACGCGCGTGAACCAAAGCTGCCCGTGGTGCTGGTCACCAAAGACATCAACATGCGCCTCAAGGCCCGGGCTTGCGGGATCGCGGCCGAGGATTACAGCACCGACCAACTGGTCGACGACGTGTCGCTGCTGCCCAACGGTTATCACAACATGACCGGCTCCTTCTGGGACCGTGTGAGGAATGTCGACACCCGTCAGGACCATGGCCGCACCTGGCACCAGGTGCAGTTGATCGACAACCTGCCGGCGGTACACGTCAACGAGTTCATCATCGATGAACAGGGCTTTGTCGGCTGGATCAAGGAGATCGAGGAAGACAAGCTGCTGATTCTCGACCTGCATCAGGAACCCCTGTTGCACCAGGAAGCCTGGGGCCTGAAACCGCGTGACATCTATCAAAGCCTGGCGCTGTACGCCTTGCTCGACCCGGATATCCACCTGGTCAACCTGACCGGGGCAGCAGGTTCGGGTAAAACCATCCTCGCACTGGCGGCTGCGATCGAGCAGACCATGGTCAGCAAGCGCTATCGCCGGATCATCGCGACCCGTAGCGTGCAGGGCCTGGATCAGGAGATCGGTTTCCTGCCCGGCACCGAAGCAGAAAAAATGGAGCCTTGGCTGGGCGCCATCACCGACAACCTCGAAGCCTTGCACATGGATGACGAAAACACCCATGGCAGCGTCGATTACATCCTCAGCAAAGTGCCGTTGCAGTTCAAATCCCTCAACTACATTCGAGGCCGCAGCTTCCAGCAGAGTCTGATCCTGATCGATGAATGCCAGAACCTCACGCCGCACCAGATGAAAACCATCATCACCCGTGCCGGCGCCGGTTCCAAAGTAGTGTGCCTGGGCAACCTGGCGCAGATCGACACCCCTTACCTGTCCGCGACCAGTTCCGGGCTGACGTACCTGACAGAACGCTTCAAGGATTTCCCCAACGGTGTGCACATCACCCTGCAAGGGGTGCCACGTTCGATTCTGGCCGAATACGCCGAATCGCATTTGTAACCTTCACCAAAACCGGGCGACCTCACAGGCCGCCCGGTTTTTTTATGCCCGACACATAACCCCTGTGGTGATCCGATAATCAAACGTGCGGAATTTTGACCCACAGGTTTACAATCGGTGCTCCTGATCAGGAGTATCCCTGTGCTGACTCATCTCGATTCCCAAGGTCGCGCCAATATGGTCGACGTCACTGAAAAAGCCGTGACGTTCCGTGAAGCAACGGCCCAAGCGCTGGTGCGCATGCTGCCCGAAACCCTGCAGATGATCGTCAGCGGCGGTCACCCCAAGGGTGATGTGTTCGCCGTGGCGCGTATCGCCGGCATTCAGGCCGCGAAGAAAACCAGCGATCTGATCCCTCTGTGCCATCCGCTGCTGCTCACCGGCGTCAAGGTCGAGCTCAGTGCCGAAGGCGACGACACCGTGCGCATCGTGGCGCGCTGCAAGTTGTCCGGACAAACCGGCGTGGAGATGGAAGCCCTGACCGCCGCCAGCGTCGCGGCGCTGACCATCTACGACATGTGCAAAGCCGTGGATCGCGGCATGACTATTGAAAGCGTGCGGCTGCTGGAGAAACTCGGCGGCAAGAGCGGCCATTTTCAGGCGGATCAACCATGAACGTCACCGTGAAGTTTTTTGCCCGTTACCGTGAAGCGCTCGGCGTGGATTCGGTGAAGGTTGAAGGCAGCTTTGCCACCGTCGACGATGTGCGAGCGCTGCTGGCCCAGCGAGAGGGTGCCGAAGTGTTGAGCGAGCAGAACCTGATGTGTGCTCGCAACGAAGACCTGTGCCAGCTCGATGAGCCGGTGAGCGATGGCGATGAAGTGGCCTTTTTCCCGACCGTGACCGGAGGCTGAGCCATGGCGATTCGCGTGCAATCCACGGCGTTTGATCCGGGTGCTGAAGTCAACGCCATGCATGCCGCCAATGTGGGCGTGGGGGCGGTGGTG
This sequence comes from Pseudomonas sp. BT76 TE3572, assembly GCF_050435365.1. Classification (NCBI taxonomy): domain Bacteria; kingdom Pseudomonadati; phylum Pseudomonadota; class Gammaproteobacteria; order Pseudomonadales; family Pseudomonadaceae; genus Pseudomonas; species Pseudomonas sp. BT76 TE3572. The sequence goes on along the minus strand of NZ_JBNDKE010000001.1, from coordinate 3,335,686 downwards.
AGTTTTGTCGGCTATGTTCGCGACTTCAATGACGGACTCGACGTCGCCGGGATGTTCCTTGAGCACTACCCGGGCATGACCGAAAAAGCCCTCGCCAAGATCGCCACAGAGGCCGAGCAACGCTGGCCGCTGCTCAAACTTGAAGTGCTGCATCGCATCGGCGCTCTGGAGCCGGGGGAGCCGATCGTCTTCGTCGGCGCTGCCAGCGCCCACCGCCAGGCGGCGTTCGACGCCTGCGCCTTTGTGATGGATTACCTGAAAACCCGCGCACCGTTCTGGAAGAAAGAAAACACCCCTGACGGGTCGCGTTGGGTTGAAGGGCGCGACAGTGATCATGCGGCGGCGGATCGCTGGAAGCAGTAAGTAGCCGATAAACATCGTTCCCATGCTCCTGCGTGGGAGCGATCAATTCCCCTGAATTTCCCTCCCGACCATCGGCTGGCAGAACTGCTGGCATCCTGATTGACGATCAATACATAAAAGTCCAGTATGGATTTATAAGTACAAAAAAGCGCTTCCCCGTTTCTGCTCTTTCTTCTGTCTTGCCAAACCAACAACAACCCGCGAGAGAACGAACATGAAGAGATTCCCCCTCATCACCGGTCTGGCCCTGAGCCTGTTGGCGTGCAGCAGCCTGTTCGCCGCCGATAAAACCCTGCGTATCGGCATCGAAGCAGCTTATCCACCGTTCGCGTCCAAAACCGATAAAGGTGAGATTGTCGGGTTCGACTACGACATCGGCAATGCCCTGTGCGCGCAGATGAAGGTCAAGTGCGTCTGGGTCGAAGGTGAGTTCGACGGTCTGATTCCTTCCCTTAAGGTGAAGAAAATCGACATGGCGCTGTCGTCCATGACCATCAACGAAGACCGCAAGAAGTCGGTGGATTTCACCCACAAGTACTACTTCACTTCATCGCGTCTGGTGATGAAGGAAGGCGCAGTCGTGGATGACCAATACGCCAGCCTCAAGGGCAAGACGGTCGGTGTGCAGCGTGCAACCACCACCGACCGTTATGCCACTGAGGTTTTTGAACCGAAGGGTATCAACGTCAAGCGTTACGGCAACAACGAAGAGATCTACATGGACCTGGCTGCCGGTCGCCTCGATGCCATTTTTGCCGACACCATTCCGCTGAATGACTTCCTGATGATGCCTCGTGGCAAGGGTTATGCCTTTGTCGGGCCAGAGCTCAAGGACCCGAAATACGTGGGCGAGGGCGCCGGGATTGCAGTGCGCAAGGGCAACACCGAGTTGGTCTCCGAGCTGAACACGGCCATCGACGGCATTCGCGCCAGTGGCGAGTACCAGAAGATTTCAGAGAAGTACTTCAAGTCTGATATCTACGGCGACTGATCAAGCACGCTTCCCCCTGTAGGAGCGAGCCTGCTCGCGATGGACGTCAACGATAACGCGGGCTGTCTGAATGAACGCGTTGTTCAGGCGTTTTTCGCGAGCAGGCTCGCTCCTACAATGAATTAGCGTTAAGCATTAGTTCGCCTGCTCCAGATGGCTTGAGATTTAATCCCTTCTTAACCGGCTTGTCGTCTATTCCCCGATACCCCGCTGTGCGCGCCGGACTCTCAAAGGTCAGGGCCAGCGTGTAGACTTCCGGGCAATCGATATTTAGAAGGGAAACGCAATGAGCGAGGAAACGATGCGGTTGGGCCGTGAACGGCGCTATCTGGTGTTGCTGGGCATCATCTGCCTGGCGCTGATCGGTGGCGCGCTGTACATGCAAATTGTTCTGGGCGAGGCGCCGTGCCCGCTGTGCATCCTGCAACGTTATGCGTTGCTGCTGATTGCGCTCTTCGCGTTCATCGGCGCGGCCATGCGCACCCGTCGCAGCATCACGGTATTTGAAACCCTGGTGGTGATCTGCGCCCTGGCAGGCGTCGGAGTGGCCGGGCATCACGTCTTTACCCAGTTCTATCCGGCGGTCAGTTGCGGTATCGATGTACTGCAACCGATTGTCGACGGTTTGCCACTGGCGAAGATCTTCCCGCTGGGCTTCCAGGTCGACGGCTTCTGCTCCACGCCGTACCCGCCGATCCTCGGTCTGTCGCTTGCACAGTGGGCGCTGCTAGCCTTTGTGCTGATCGTGGTGCTGGTGCCGCTGCTCACTTCGCATAACCGCAAAGCGCTGCGCTGAAGTCATCTGCCGCCATCGCTGCCACACAAAAAAACGCCTCGGCCCTCGTTGAGGGGGCCGGGGCGTTTTGCATTTCAGGACACAGGTAAAATGACCTTGATGCGCGACAAGTCTGGGTGTGGCACGTGTGCGACATGTTGTCACAGCGGGAGTGTCGCAAGGCATTTCAGGGCGTCGGATTGGTACATGACTACGCAACAAAATTGGCCTGTTTTAGCGTCTGGTAACTTCAGCCCGAGTAATCCGGAACAGGCAGTTTTAACAGGCCCTGGCGAATCGGCGAAGCCCTTGTCACATGGGGGCCTTGGCAGGATCGAAGGAGGACGCAGAGCCTTCGATACTGTCTGAACTACCTGAGGTAGACCTACAATTTTTGGTGTTTTTGTTGAGAATGAATTTCGATACCATGGCGCACTTTTGCAAATACCGTTAATGATTGTTGCTGGAATGGATAAAAATTATTTCGGGATGAGACATGGTTTATAAAACGTTACATATCTACAATCGCCCGCACTGAATTCCCGGCACTGCTCATCCCTGAGCAGGAATAGGGCGTCGAGAGGCCAATTGGCTTCATGCGACTCCCAGGTGTCGGTGCCTTCCAACTATCCGCACCAAATGGAATTGGTCTGTAACAAGGCCTTTGACCACGAATTCGAATAAGAACTCAACGCTGGCCCAGGATTTGTCGAACAGCGTCTGACGCGCGACGGGCAGCCACTTATTCAATCCAAGAAAAATGCCAACCCTTGGCAGGGTGAAGTGTTGGCGATCAAAACCCAACTGCATTGCGCAAGCTGCTTTAGAGGTCGTGAGATGAGTAAAAACAGGTACCCCAGACTACTAGGCTTATTGCCGCTGATCGGCACGTTGTTGCTGTCAGGCTGCAACATGACCTTGCTCGATCCCAAGGGCCAGGTCGGCCTGGACGAGCGAAACCTGATCATCACCGCAACGCTGCTGATGCTGTTGGTCGTGGTTCCGGTCATCGTCATGACCTTCCTGTTCGCCTGGAAATACCGCGCGTCCAACACCGACGCCGTCTACACGCCGAAATGGTCGCACTCCACCAAGATTGAAATCGCGGTGTGGGCTGTTCCAGTGCTGATCATCATTGCCCTGGGTTATGTCACCTACAAGTCGACCCACGCGCTGGATCCATACAAGCCGCTGGAATCCGACGTCAAGCCGATCACCATTGAAGTCGTCGCGCTGGACTGGAAATGGATGTTCATCTATCCAGAGCAAGGCATCGCCACCGTCAACAAGATCGTGTTCCCGGCGCACACGCCGATCAACTTCAAGGTGACTTCGGACTCCGTGATGAACTCGTTCTTCATCCCGGCGCTGGGCGGCCAGATCTACGCGATGGCCGGCATGCAGACCAAACTGCACCTGATCGCCAACCAGAACGCTGAAATGGACGGTATCTCCGCCAACTACAGCGGCGCTGGTTTCACCGGCATGAAATTCAAAGCTATCGCCACCTCTCAGGAAGATTTCGACGCCTGGGTCAGCGAAGTCAAAAAGGCACCTAAACAGCTTGAAAAAGCTGAATACGAAGCCCTTTCCAAGCCAAGCCAGAACAACCCAGTCGAGCTCTACTCCTCGGTCACGCCAAACCTGTTCCAGATCATCGTCGACAAGTACGAAGGTATGAATCCGGGCAAGCCGATGCACCACGAGAAGAAAGAGCACGAAATGGCCGCCATGGAAGGGATGGACATGAGTTCGCATTCAGCTGCCGGGGCAGAGGAGTAAACGATGTTTGGTAAATTAAGTTGGGAAGCGGTCCCGTTCCACGAACCGATCGTGATGATAACCATCGCCATGATCGCGCTCGGTGGTCTGGCGCTGTTCGCTGCAATCACCTATTTCAAGAAGTGGACCTACCTGTGGTCCGAGTGGCTGACCTCGGTCGACCACAAGAAAATCGGCGTGATGTACATCATCGTTGCCATGGTCATGCTGCTGCGCGGTTTTGCCGACGCCATCATGATGCGTACCCAGTTGGCCATGGCCACCGAGGGTTCGCCTGGCTACCTGCCGCCTGAACACTATGACCAGATCTTCACCGCTCACGGTGTGATCATGATCATCTTCATGGCGATGCCATTCTTCACCGGCCTGATGAACCTTGCAGTGCCGCTGCAGATCGGCGCGCGTGACGTTGCCTTCCCGTTCCTGAACTCCCTGAGCTTCTGGCTGCTGGTGTCGGGCGTGGTGCTGATCAACCTGTCCCTGGGCGTCGGCGAATTCGCCAAGACCGGTTGGGTTGCCTATCCGCCGCTGTCGGGCCTGCAATACAGCCCGGGCGTGGGGATGGATTACTACATCTGGGCGCTACAGCTATCCGGGTTGGGTACGACGCTGACGGGGGTCAACTTCCTGGCTACCGTGCTGAAAATGCGTACCCCGGGCATGAAGCTGATGGACATGCCGATCTTCACCTGGACCTGCACCTGGGCCAACGTCCTGATCGTGGCCTCGTTCCCGATCCTGACCGCTACCCTGGCACTGCTGACGCTTGACCGTTACATGGATTTCCACATTTTCACCAATGAACTTGGTGGCAATCCGATGATGTACGTCAACCTGTTCTGGGCCTGGGGTCACCCCGAGGTTTACATCCTGATTCTGCCGGCGTTCGGGATCTTCTCCGAAGTCATCTCGACCTTCACTGGCAAGCGTCTGTTCGGCCACCACTCGATGGTCTACGCATCGGGCGCGATCTCGATCCTGGGCTTCATGGTCTGGCTGCACCACTTCTTCACCATGGGTTCGGGTGCCAGCGTCAACGCCTTCTTCGGTCTGGCGACGATGCTGATTTCGATCCCGACGGGGGTGAAGCTATTCAACTGGCTGTTCACCATTTACCAAGGGCGTCTGCGTTTCACCAGCCAGGTTCTGTGGACCCTGGGCTTCATGGTGACCTTCGCCATCGGCGGCATGACCGGCGTACTGCTGGCCATCCCGGGTGCGGACTTCGTCCTGCACAACAGCCTGTTCGTGATCGCTCACTTCCACAACGTGATCATCGGCGGCGCGGTATTCGGCTACATCGCAGGCTTCGGCTTCTACTTCCCTAAAGCGTTCGGCTTCAAGCTGCACGAAGGTTGGGGCAAGGCAGCGTTCTGGTTCTGGATCTCGGGCTTCTTCGTCGCGTTCATGCCGCTCTATGCACTGGGCTTCATGGGCATGACCCGTCGTCTGAACGCCACCACCAACCCTGAGTGGGTGCCGTACCTGTACGTCGCCATGTTCGGTGCGGTGATGATCGCGGTCGGTATCGCCTGCCAGCTGATCCAGCTGTACGTCAGCGTGCGTGATCGCAACAAGCCAGAAAACATGTGCGACCACGGTGACCCGTGGAATGCCCACACGCTGGAATGGTCGACCTCGTCGCCACCACCGTTCTACAACTTTGCCGTGCTGCCAAAAGCGGACACCATCGATCCGTTCACCGAAGCCAAGGAAAACGGTACCGCGTACAAGGCTCCGGCCCGTTACGAACCGATCCACATGCCAAACAACACCGCGACCGGTGTGGTCATGGGCGCTCTGTTGACCGTGTTCGGTTTCGCGATGATCTGGCACATCTGGTGGTTGGCCATCGTTGGCCTGGTTGGCACCGTGGGCTACTTCGTGATCCACGCTGCACGTGATGATCAAGGCTACATGGTGCCGGTCGACGTGATCGAGCGCATCGAAGCCGAGCAGCACAAGCGTCTGGTAGCGGCCGGGAAAGTTCCAGCCACCGCCACCCGTGTTGAAACCTCGTTGGAACAGGCTTAAACCATGTCGAACTTAGTGACCACTGCTGGACACGCCCATGGCACGGACCATGGGCACGACGACCATCACCACGACTCGGGCGAGATGACCGTATTCGGTTTCTGGCTCTACCTGATGACCGACTGCATTCTGTTTGCGTCGATCTTCGCAGCGTACGCGGTACTGGTTAACAACGTAGCAGGTGGCCCGTCGGGCCACGACATCTTCGAACTGCCGTACGTACTGGGCGAAACCGCTCTGCTGCTGTTCAGTTCGATCACCTACGGCTTCGCCATGCTGGCGTTGTTCAAGGGCAAGAAGAACCAGGTCCTGGGCTGGCTGGGCATGACCTTCCTGTTCGGTGCCGGCTTCATCGGCATGGAGATCAACGAGTTCCACATGCTGATCTCCGAGGGCTTCGGTCCTAGCCGCAGCGGCTTCCTGTCCGGGTTCTTCACCCTGGTCGGCACCCACGGTCTGCACGTGACCAGCGGTCTGATCTGGATGGCGATCATGATGTACCAGGTGCAGAAAAATGGCCTGACGGCGACCAACAAAACCCGTCTGAGCTGCCTGAGCCTGTTCTGGCACTTCCTGGACGTGGTGTGGATCTGCGTATTCACCGTTGTTTATCTGATGGGGACTATGTAAATGGCTAACGCTCATTCCCACGATAGCCACGACGCCAGCCACGGCAGCGTCAAGTCTTACGCTATCGGTTTCATTCTGTCGGTGATCCTGACGGTCATTCCTTTCGGCCTGGTGATGTACCCATCGCTGCCGAAAGCCCTGACCCTGTGGATCGTACTGGCCTTCGCAGTCATCCAGGTGCTGGTGCACCTGGTGTACTTCCTCCACCTGGACCGCTCCGCTGCCCAGCGTAACAACGTGATCGCGTTTGTCTTCGCTGCACTGGTCATCGTCCTGTTGGTAGGCCTGTCGCTGTGGATCATGTTCAGCATCCACTCCAACATGATGGCGCACTGAGGAAAGTCCGGATGTCCTTTAAGCACTTTATCCAAATCACCAAACCGGGGATCATTTTCGGTAACGTGCTTTCTGTGGCAGGCGGATTTTTCCTGGCCTCGAAAGGGCATGTCGATCTGGCCATTTTCCTGGCCGCCATGATCGGCACGTCGCTGGTGGTGGCTTCCGGTTGCGTGTTCAACAACTGCATCGACCGCGACATCGACCTGAAGATGGAGCGCACCAAAAACCGGGCGCTGGTCCAGGGCTTGATCTCCCTGAAACTGGCCCTGGCGTTTGCGACCGTCCTGGGTGTTTTCGGCGTTGCACTGTTGTACAAAGTGGCCAACCCATTGGCCGCTTTGTTCGCGGTAATCGGCTTTGTCATCTACGTCGGCTTCTACAGCCTTTACCTCAAGCGCAAGTCGGTTCACGGCACGCTGGTGGGCAGTCTGTCGGGCGCCATGCCGCCGGTGATTGGCTACGTCGCTGTGACGAACAGCTTCGACATGGCCGCACTGACGTTGCTGGTGATGTTCAGCCTGTGGCAGATGCCGCATTCCTATGCCATCGCGATCTTTCGCTTCAACGATTACCTGGCTGCATCGATTCCGGTGTTGCCGGTGAAGCGCGGCATTGAAGTGGCCAAGAAGCACATCCTGCTCTACATCCTGGCGTTCCTCGTGGCGACCTTGATGCTGACCTTCAGCGGCTACGCCGGCATGAGCTACCTCGCCGTCGCCGCGGCCATGGGCATGTACTGGTTGTACATGGCCTGGACCGGTTACAAGGCAGTGGATGACACGGTCTGGGCACGCAAGCTGTTCGTGTTCTCGATCTTCACCATTACCGCGTTGAGCGTGATGATGTCGCTGGACTTTAAAGTGCCGAGTGAGCTGTTGCTGACGTACGCGCCTTAAGTTTCAAATGCTGCACAAAAAGCCCCGCCTTCGAGAGAAGAGCGGGGCTTTTTTTGTCCGGTCCTGAATAAGCCCCGCAGGACATTTTGGGGGCAGGAATCAAGTCAAGGGTAATGGATGCCATAAAACTGAATACTTGTGGGGTTTATTAGTACGAACTGGATGCTCCGCGGGTGGCGTTTTGATATATTGCACAAGAAAGCCGCATCTCGACGCCCTCTGAGATTTTTCGCTCGGTCGTTGTTCGGTACGCGAGACGATTCGGGAAATCAGGAATAGGGGGCAGGAGTGTGTGAAGTAAGTCGGATGGAGTTTTGCCCGTCATTAGAGTGGAGAATCGGCACGCTCATCCCGAGGAATGACTATGACGATTAAAACTCTCTTGTTTTTTTACCGACAGCAGGGTTTTAACTGTCTAGGATCAAACGTCTCGGCTTGGTATTTACTGCATTTTTAAAAAAAGCGTGAGCGAAAAAATCGCTTGAATCGATGCCTTTACCTTGAGAAGAGGGGGGTGTTTTTTCAATTAAATTATTGAACCATTCAAATATAAAAGAGAAATGGATTTTAAGTATGAGTGTTGAGTCAAGAGGTCGTAGGCTAAAGGTGGGGTGGTGTGTCACTTCATTATCACTAGATATGGCGAGTGTGCGCTATCGTGCTATTTTGCCGCTCTTGGCACTAGAAGATATAGGGCACACAAATCAGCTGTTTACGAGTGAAAAGCCTGTTGATATAGAAACTTTAGACGCGTTGGTCATTGTTAAGAGTTTCTCTTTTGAAAGTTATAGCTTGGCACAGAAAGCCCGCGCGAGTGGAAAGCCCGTCATTATTGATTTGTGTGATAACGTCTTTGTTGATGGCTATGGGAAGAAAAATAAAAACAAAGCGTCTGACATGTTTATTGCGATGTGCAGACATGCAACGGCTATTGTCACAACAACAGAGCCCCTTGCCGAAGTGATCAGGGGCCGGGTGCCCGGTGTTCCGGTTTACATTGTTCCGGATGGTGTCGCGTCTGTGTCAATGACCCAGAGAGGAAATCGGCGTATTCTTGATGCGCTTGGCGTTAAGCGAGTCAAGCTCAAGTCTGATCCTTCCAGGCACGCGAATAAGCTCTCTGCCCGTATCAATGTTTTACGGACAACTTCTTTTAAGGTGTTGATCAAGGCACAGATCAAACGCAGAAAGTCCTGGTTAAGATGGAGAGCCTGGGCAAAAAAGACCTATCAGATTTTTGATGCCTCACGTACCGTTGCGAAGAAAGTGGTCAAAGGTGCTCTACGCTATGCACAAGATACTTTTGTAAATAAAGTCCAGGCGAAGATAATCGTTCCTAAGGGACGAATGCGTTTGTTGTGGTTCGGCAACCACGGTGCCGATTATGCCCGGTTTGGCATGCTTGACCTGCTTGAGATTCGTGAAGCACTTGAAATGATTGCTCTTGAGTTTCCGATTGAATTGGTCGTCATAAGTAATAATTTCAGTAAGTACGAAGAATATATCAAACCGATGGGTATTCCTTCTATCTACCGTGAATGGTCGATAGAGACAGTTGAAGAGTATATGGGCGACGCACATGTCGTGCTGATCCCGAACTCTTGCGATGCCTTCAGTATCTGTAAGTCGGCCAACCGTACGGTGCATGCACTTACCCGTGGCATTCCAGTTGTGGCGACGGGAACACCTGCCCTCTTGCCATTGGCTGGCAGCATTGTAATGGACGATTTTGTATCGGGATTACGCCGGTATCTATCAAGTAAAGAGGCGGCTGCGGCCGATGTTGCACTCGGTCTCAAGCTAATCAAGAAACACTTCAGTTCTCCTGTGATTGGTGCGCTGTGGCAGGACGTTCTGTTAGCGTCCATGGACACTCAGCTGGCGAAAGACAATGCGGAACATCCGGAGTTGATCGTTCTGCTGCACCTCATTCAAGACCTGGACCTGGCGCTGCCACTCATATTAGAAGCCAAAAGTCGTGGGATACCACTCCAGGTGTGGAGCAGTATCACTCTGTTAAGGAAGTCTCCACGCGTCGTAAAAACCATGCGTGAGCACGATATTTTCTTGAGTCCCATTGCAGAAGCAGCGGTTGGTGAAACACCGGTTTTCAGCGAGCACACAAAAGTCATGCTGTCGGTAGCCGAAACCAACCTAGGGCCGCATCGCTTTACGCGGACGTTGACGGAGCATGCAAAAAAAGCCGGATTATTGACTGTTACGTTACAACATGGGCTGGAAAACGTCGGTTTGACCTACAGTGACGAAGTGCATGCTGTAGAGAAAATCAACTTTGCCGCCAGCAGGATTTATCTCTGGGGGGCATTGGAAACCTTGCATTCCAATGTGAGCATCGAAACAAAGTCAAAATGTGTGCCCGTAGGCTGCCCCAAACCTACGTCGGAGGTCGCGGCGGACTTGAGCGCATTGATTGCACAAGATGCCTGTGTCATTGGAATATTCGAGAACCTGCATTGGCATAGGTACTCGGAGGACTATCGACAGTTCTTCCTTGACGGCGTGATTGCCTTAGCCGAAGAGTTTCCCTCGGTCATCTTTTTGCTCAAGCCGCATCATGCGGGGCTTTGGTTGACTGCTCGGTATCAAGGTGACAAGCCCGTTGCTCCCAATCTAGTGATTGCCGACCCGCAAGCTCCGGAGTGGGAAAGCCACACAGCGGGCGGGTTGTTAGGTCGTATGAAAGCGGTAATAACCACTCCGTCGACGGTGGCGTTGGATGCTGCACGGCGTAATTTGCAGGTGGCAGTAGTTGCCCACGAGATGGACATCGATAATTACCGACCGCTCTTTCAAATCCGTAATGCCGCAGATTGGACCACGTTTGTGGCAGAAGCTTTAAATGAGTCGTTGAAGCAAGAGCAAATAAGTCTGTCCGAACACTATGTAGATCGCATGATCTTGCGTGGTGATGCCTCGGTGCGGATTTTGGATGATTTATTTAGCCCAGCATAAGAATTTTTTGGATGGCAAGAATGACTAAGCGTATTTTCATCACCGGTGGTGCTGGTTTTATCGGGAGCCGGTTGGTAAAGGCTTTACTTAAAAACGACCCGTCCCAACACATTTGGGTATTTGATAACCTTCATCCGCAGGTGCATGGCCCGGATGCCGTAGAGCCGGTTTTTCCAAAAAATGTGCACTTTATCCGTGGCGACGTTGCAGACGCTCAGCACTTGCTCGCTGCCGTCCGTGAATCAGATCCAGAACTGGTTTATCACCTTGCTGCCGAGACAGGCACAGGCCAGTCCTACGATGAGCCGACACGCTACTGCGCCGTCAACATTCTGGGCACCACTCATTTGATCGAAGCTCTTCGTGGTCAAGCGAACGTTCGTAGAGTTGTGCTAGCTGCATCGCGGGCAGTCTATGGCGAAGGTGGCTATGTAGACGCTGCGGGAGTGGAGTTCGTAGGTTTGCCGCGCGAGCCTGAAAGTATGGCCAAAGGTGATTTTAGTGTGCCGCTGGCGAAATCGGCCTGTTTACCTGCCAAGCCGGCGCCAAGCCATGCCGGACTGGCCCCAGCACCGGCATCGGTGTACGCCTCCACCAAATTGATGCAAGAGTACTTGTTGTGTCAGGCAGGAGAGGGCGCCCCATGGGATGCCGTGATCTTGCGTTTCCAGAACGTATATGGTCCTGGGCAGTCCTTGCGTAACCCCTATACCGGCGTTCTGTCGATCTTCGCTCGTCAGTTGCTCTCGGGTGGTGAGTTGGCGATATTCGAGGATGGCGACATCGCGCGTGACTTCGCGTTTGTGGATGACATTGTTGACGCTTTGGTGCAGTCCAGCCTCAACGTGATAGCTCACGGCACCATTCTGGACATTGGCAGTGGTGAGTCCATTACGATCCTTGAAATGGCCAGGATGTTGATGCGCGCTTTGGACGTCAGCGACGAAGCCTATAAGATAACCGGCGAATTCCGTATCGGTGATATTCGGTATGCGTGCGCGGATATCACTGCGGCCAAAAAGGTAATGAATTGGCATCCACAAGTGAGCATTCAGGCCGGCGTAGAGCGTTTGGCTGACTGGGCTAAAAGCGAATTTAAAATAGTTACTATTTAAGAGGGATTTGGAATGGCTAATGAAGAAGTAATACGAGTGTATGTTGGTGTTGACCGTTCGCAATTATTAGCCGTTCCTGTCTTAGAGTATTCGATCAAGCGGCATACCACCGCCAAAGTTGAAGTCATTCCGATGCTTGATCTGCCTGTACCCGTGCCCGCGGATCCACGTAATGGTCAACGTACTGGCTTTTCTTTCAGTCGCTTTTGCATCCCTAAGCTAAGTGGTTACAAGGGGAAGGCCATTTACATGGATGCCGATATGTTGGTGTTCCGTGATATTCGTGAGTTATGGAATATTCCTTTTGACGGAGCGAAAATTGTCATTCAGCAAGAAGTGAAATTTGCGGAGGAGTCTACTCAGAAAGTAGGTGCTCCTAAAGTTAGAAAGAAGCAGTGTGCAGTGATGCTGCTGGACTGTGATCGTCTGGATTGGGATGTTGAAACAATTATCGCAGGCATGGACGAAGGCAAGTACGACTATGACCAGCTCATGTCGGAACTTGCTATTTTGGATGAAGAGCATGTGAAGTATGGTGTGCCGTTCGAGTGGAACAGTCTTGAACACTGGGATCCGGAGACGCGCTTGATTCACTATACCGACGTTTATACACAGCCTTGGTCCGCCTGTGGCAACAAATTCGCCTGGCTTTGGTTGCGAGAGGTCCGCAGGATGCTGTCGGAGGGGGCACTGACTGAAGCCGAAATTCAGAAAGAAATACAACTCGGGTATTTCAGGCCTTCCTTGATCAAGGACGTTAAATACCGCCATTTGATTCCTTCATTCCTGCACGGAGTGTGGGACAAGAAAAATGCGGCCGCTGACAAGTTGTCGGGTTACGTTCCACACAAAGCGGTATATGAGGCCAAGCGTAATCGCCAGAAAGTGATTAAAGCCTATGAGGCGAAACTTAAAGCGGCGGAAGCCATTGTGGACAATAAGGCACCAGCAATATGATGACCTTTTTGAAAAAACTGTTCAAAAAGGACGTGGACCTGGCGCGGGAAAAATTTGAAGTCGAGCTGTCCGGTAATAAAAAAGCCAAAAGGGTTCTGATATTCACGGAACATGTCAACGCCACTTACTACATCAGTTTTGATATCCCGCTGAGAGAGTTGCATGCTCAAGGCAAGGTGAATTTCGCTGTCGTCTCACAGCAGTACGTTACTGCAAAGGGCGAACACTGCTGGCATCAATGGTATGAGTCTTTCAAACCTGATGTCGTGGTCATGACGCGTTATGCGTTGCCATTTGGTGCTGAAATTCTGGAGTACTTCAAATCCAGGAAGGTTCCAGTCATTTACCATATCGATGATAACCTTCTGGAAATACCAGAGTCTTTAGGGGCCGAAATTCAAAAAAGGCAAGGTGCTGAACAGGTCGTCGCCGCTCGACGTTATATGCTTGAGCATTGCGATTTGATCTACGCATCCACGTCATATTTAAAAGATTTGTTTCAAGGCCTTTTCCCGAAACAAGAAATATATCACGGCATGTACGCACCCTATATGGGCGAGAAAATAAGTGCCCTAAAGCAAGTCCGTAATCAACAAACGATTGGCTATATGGGGTCAAAGGGCCACCAAGAGGACCTGGAACTCGTAGTACCTGCTCTTGAGCAACTACTGAACACGCGGCCAGATCTGAGTTTTGAAGTGTTTGGCACCATACGGATGCCCACTAGCCTTGAGCGCTTTGGCGATCGTGTAAAGAGCCATAAAGTCAATAAAGGTTATGCTGATTTTCTATCAATACTGGCCCAGCTGAACTGGGATGTTGGTCTGGCACCGCTGGTGAATGACAAGTTCAACCTCTGCAAGGCACCGACCAAATATATTGAATATACCGCTGCGGGCATACCTGTTATTGCTTCGAATATACCGGTATACAGCAAGGTTATTCCAGAAGGTGGGGGCGTGTTAGTGGATGTTGAATGGCGCTCAGCAATAGAAAACCTTCTTGAATCGAAACAATCCAGAGACGAGTTGTTGTCGATTTCCCAGGCGTATTGTCGCGAAAAATTTTCAACCACAATACTCGAGCAACAAGTATTGGATGTCTTGAATAGAGTGAAAGTTAAATGACGCTTGTGGCTAAAATCGGCGATGTTTTGGAACTCAGTGCTGCTAAGCCTTTGGTGATTCATCAAAGTAAAAGAATATTGGGGCTGGATGAACTAAGAGGGATATCGATACTTTGGGTGATGTGGTGTCACGGTACTGCGCTGTGGTCCTGGATGCCTTCAGTCTTTTCGGGATATGGTTTTCATGGTGTCGTGTTGTTTTTTATAATCAGCGGCTACCTGATCACGAAAATATTGATCGACCAGCAAGGGCAACCCAAGTATTTTTCAAGTTTCTACATAAGCCGAATATTTCGGATATGGCCATTGATGTTGTTGGCCCTGGTTGTGAGCGCTCTGCTTTTTCCTGATAAAATTGGGGCGGGTGTTTATAACTTGTTGATGGTTAATAATTATGCGTATGCCAAGGGTGTCGAGCCCATGGTGCGAACAGATGTTATGTGGTCACTGGCTATCGAAGAGCAGTTTTATCTAATCTGGCCAGCGGTGGCTTTTTTATTAGGTGGAGGCAGGGCGTTCGCAGTATGCGCAGCAGTTATTGTCTTTGTGGGGTTGGGGTTTGATGCGGACTTGATACCTCGAGGCGCTGGAATCATCTTCAAAACTACGCATGGTAATATGCAGTATATTGCCATGGGAGCACTCATTGCCTTCGGTCGAAATGGCATTAAATTACTGCTCGCTGCCTGGCTGGCATTTTTTGTTTTCTGGCTCGGTGCAAAAGGTGTCGTCAACGGCATCGAGGAGTTTCGCTGGATTTGGTGGGGCGTGAGCTTCGTGCTGGCTCTTCTTGTTGCGTATACAGTTGAAAAGGGACCTCTCGTTACTTCTTTCCCTCTGGCATGGGTGGGCAAGCTATGTTTCGGGATCTATCTGATTCACTTCTTTATTTCATGGTCTGTCCTTGAGATTTTTGGCAAAGGCATCGTGTTACCTGGCGTGCTCTATTTTGTAGTCTCACTCGTTTTGTCTTATCTATCTTTTAGGTATTTCGAGAAGCCTATTCTCGACATGCGCCAGAGCATCATTGCCAGCGAAAAGAAGGTAGCGTTGGTATTTACCCTGATGGGGCTCATGATCCTCGTGTGCGTCATTTCCTTGATCACCGTTGTGAAACATTGATGATGATAACTGTAGTCATTTGGGGTTTTTTCACTGATGTTATTTAACTCAATTGAATATGTGATCTTGTTGGTCATCACCTTGGGGGGGTATTGGCTATGTCCCTCATTGAAGTTGAGGCAGTGGGTAGTCTTGCTTTCCAGCGTGTATTTCTACATGAGTTGGAGCAATGCCTTTGGTTTTATGCTATTGGTCGTCATTGCCGCCAATTGGTTGCTGGCAAGTAAAATATCGAAAACGAAACATCGGCCATGGCTGGTGTTTGCTTGTGTCCTGAACCTGGCACTGCTGTGTTATTTCAAGTATATGAATTTTTTCTTGGAGAACCTTGAGTATGCGGCTCGACTAAAGGATCCTGACTTTGAAATCGGTCTGCTTAACGTTATTTTGCCGTTGGGTATTTCGTTTTACATTTTTGAGCTGATTTCTTATCAGGTTGATGTGTATCAAGGGAAAATTGAGCATGAAAAAAATATCGTGGTGTTCGGGATTTTTGTTTTGTTCTTCCCTCATTTGATAGCAGGCCCCATTTGCCGTGCGGGCCAGTTCATGCCGCAGATCCATATACTGCAAAAGTTTGATGGTGCTCGGTTTTATAATGGAATCTATTACTTTATAGCCGGTCTGGCCTTGAAGTGTGGTATCGCCGACGGTTTGGCAACATTCGTTAATGTTATCTTCAAGTCACCGGGCAGTTACTCCGGACTCGATAATCTCATGGCCGTCCTCGGTTTTGGGGTTCAGATTCTTTGTGATTTCTGGGGCTATTCGTTGATGGCTCTAGGCGCGGCCCTGTTGTTCGGGTATGTGCTGCCCTATAACTTTAACAATCCTTATGGGTCTCTCTCCATCAAGGATTTCTGGCGCCGCTGGCACATTACCTTGAGTAATTGGTTGCGCGACTATCTGTATATAGCTTTGGGCGGCTCGAGAACAGGTGCCGAATGGAAAACTCAGCGTAATTTATTGTTAACCATGCTTCTGGGCGGATTATGGCACGGAGCGAGTTGGAATTTCATCATTTGGGGTGGTTTGCATGGTAGCGCGTTAGTGACTAATCGCTGGTTTGATAATGCCAAATTGCCGGCAACGATAAAAAGTATTCTACGTTGCCCACCTGTCGCCTGGTTGTTAACGATGCTTGTTGTTTTCTTGGCATGGATATTTTTTCGCGCAGCCAGTTTCAGTGATGCGATTCTTATTATTGGCCGCATTGTAACGCCCATCGAAGGGTGGTCACTGACTAAACTGGCTCCGTTGTTCTTTGAACTATTGGTTATCTATCTGCCGCTTCAATGGTTGGTTCACAAGACGACTTATCAGTTCGATGTCACTAACTCAACCGCTTGGCGAGCCGCACTTGGCTTTGCCACGTTAATGATATTTACGTGTATCTATTATGTAGACGGCAATGACTTCATATACTTTCAATTTTAAGAATAAAACACTGGATCGTGCGAGGCTAATAAAGCTCTACGTGTTATCAGCTGTGGTTACTCTCATCGGAATGGTTTGCCTTGAACTGGCCGTTCGTTACCACCAGAGAAGTTCAGAATCCGGTGTGGATAGAAGTGTCTCCGAGCTGATGGAAGTATTGCCAGGCATGAGCATTTCCGGCCGGGAAATAGGTAACCAAATGCTGGTGCACAATGTGGCCTTGTTCAGCCAGTATCCTACGCCTGCGGATGTCACCACGGGCTATGTGGGCACCTCTCGGAGTAAGGTTCTACATCCTAATGAGTTTGGTATTCCTGGCGCTGTAGTGGGGGCGGGAAATACTTATAATGAAATTACCTATGGACTTCTGCTTCAAGCAGAGATTCTTCGTTTGAAATTTCCTGAGTTAAAGCGCGTTTACATTGAAACCTCACTACTCTTGCGTCGTCCGGGAAGGCTTATCGTTGAGGCGGATCATTTGAAGTATCTTCCTTTGTTGCGTTCGATGGAGACACTGTGTCCAGATGATGGCTCTGTGCCGGGATGTCAGGCAGTGTTTGAAGCAGTTCACAAAGTAAAGAGCTCACACATCAGCAGTTGGAAGCCTGAGGTATTAGGCGTCAGGAATCAGTTGCGATTCACCGAGCTTTTGGTGAGTCGTGATAAAAGTATTCCAGTTCTGGCTGACCCATTGCTTAAGAAATTAGACGTGAATGGGGAAAAGAAAGCACCTTTCCGGAGGTTGACAGATAAATCGGATATGCTCCCGGATGTTACAAATGAGCATGTTAAAGTTCAACGCTTGCGTGAAATTTCAAGCAACGCACCCTGGGATGGGTTGTTTGATTTGATTGCTCTTTGGGGTAAGAAAAATAATATACAAATTGTTTTCTTTCAGCCGCCGGTTCGTTCTGATTTATATGGGTTTCAGGTTCAATATGGGCTTCAAAAACACGTAGATGATTTAATTCGGGTCTCCTCGAAATATAACGTGCCCTTTATCGACTTGGATAAGCCCGAACTCGGTTATATGAATGATTGGACATTGTTCAGTGATGAAGACCATCTCGAGACCTGCATAGGAACAGGGTTGCTTATACTGGCCCTCGAAAAAGGCTATGAGTCTTTTTCCTCTGAGCACCAATTGTTACCAGTTGTAGAGCAACATATGTTGCAAAAAGATAACACTCGCTTGGAAACGTGCGGCAAATAATGTCATTTTGATGGCTGTGTTGTCAGGTTTTTGAAATGTTTGATTTTATGCTATGTTGACGCCGTGATCATATAATACACGCTGGTTGAGGAATTGTTGGTATGGTGGATCGGGCAACACAGTGGGTTATTCCACCGAAGATCACAGGTGAAGATCGGGTTATCTTATTTTCTGCCTGTGATGCGGGATATCTTGATTACGCAATATCCCTGATCAGAAGTGTAGATCTTTTTTCTCCGGGCTTTACTTTTTTTCTGCATGTCGTGAACCCAGTACCTAATACAATTGATCGTATTAGGCGTACGCTTGAGGTTCTAAAGTCGACACGATTAAGCGTGTCGTTTGAAACCATTGATCTTTCAATGTTGAATGTCGATCAGAAACGCGCTTATTATGCCAGTGCGCGATTTCTCCAGATTACCCGTATACTTACTGAATGTTCACTTCCCGTTTTTAGCGTGGATGCAGATTCATTGGTTGTGAACCCGTTCGATCTTAATTTTTCAGATAAGCTCGATGCACAAGTTGTTATTACGAAACGTGATTTGCTTGAAGAGCAGCCTGAGCACTTGGCAATTCTTACCGGTTCTATCTGGTTCACTCCTTCGCAGAATGTTATCGCATTTTTGAGTCAGGTCGCTGAGGATATAGATAAGCACCTCACCGACGGCTCACTGAAATGGTTTGTCGATCAGCGGGTGTTCTACCGGCGTATGAAAGACTTCGCCAAGCAGGTTAAGTTCTACAACCTAAAACGGAAATATGCCGATTGGGAGTTTGGGCATTCAAGCATGGTCTGGGCAGGTAAGGGCGACCGTAAACTATACGATATGCGTTTCTTTATCCTCCAGAATCTATTGTCGGATGATGATGTCAAGCGCAAGGTGGTGAAGAACATAGTGGAAGCGTTCTTCATCCAGGGAAATAATATGATTACGGAGTGGATGTCTCAACGTATCCAGGCCGCAGTTTATCTGACCAAGCGCATCGCATTATATATTCCAAGGCTGGACCTGCCCTGGAAACGGAGTGGTGTGGTGTCCGGTCTACCCAAGCCGCTTAGTGATGATGTCATTAACTTACGGCTGTATTGGAAAGAGTTTGCTCTGCGTTTGGCAAATGCGTTGGAGCGGGCAGGGTTGTCTGTTGATATTTTCGAATTGCCTAATTGGGAAATTAATAGAGAGAGGGTCGAGGCTGATGGATCGGCGCTCGCCCTTATACCCCATCGCTGTCATATTGACTTCGAGGATGGAAAAACACCGGTTCTTTTCTACATGCAGGAGTTTTTCCGTTGGGCTTTCGTCGTGAATGATCAAGGTTGGAGTGCGGCCTCAAGCATCTACCCTGTCATCCTGGATGATGCGTGCACTGGTGGGCAGGCTTTTGACAGGTATCGTCAGCGGTTACTGGAGGGCACATTAGCTAGTAAGTTTGGACAACGGGACTCTAAAACGAAGCTTCAATTGATGACGGAAGGGTTGATTCCTTGTGCAAGAAACTCTTACGGCCAGCCTATCAATGTGCTGAGAGACTATATTTTCTTTCCTCTTCAAATCCCCACCGACCAGTCGATCCAGTATTTCTCTGACCTTGCCGAATTGGATGTTGTAGAGGCGCTGGTGGACTGGGCTCGTGAAAAGGGGTTGGCGATCGTCCTGAAACCGCACCCGGCTAACATGAAAAGCATGAAACCGTTCGAAAGCTTGGTTGATGAGAAAACGGTTTTTTATAGTGATGCCAATATCCAGGATTTAATCGAGCACTCTCGGGCGGTGTATACGATCAATAGTGGGGTGGGTTTTGAAGCATTATTGCAGTTAAAGCCTGTTGTTACCTTCGGGCGGGTGGAGTATGACTGCGTATCCTTCAATGCAAATCTGACTAATCTTGATGAGGCGTGGGGCTATACTAAGGGTTGCAGTGCTCCGGAGTTGGAGTTGAAGTACGCAAGGTTTGTTAACTGGTTCCTTGAGCACTATGCTGTCGATATGTCGAGTGCTGAGAGTTCATCTCTGAGGCTTGATGAAATTGCCGCTCAGGTCGCATTGAAGGTTTCCACTTCCGATTCACGCCAAGGCTAAAATTATAATGTTTACAGACGTAATCCGTTCTGGTTTCACTCTTGCAGTGCGGAGCATTCGCCTACAAATCAAGCAACATGCACTCGGCTATGCCTGGGTGTTGATTACTCCCGTGCTGTATGCGGCGTGTTACATATTTATCAAGCGCGAGTTGAGTGGTGGTTCAGCACCGACGGTTGATGGCGCGAGGGACGTACTGAGAGCGTTCGCGGGTATCACGCTGTTCCAGTGCTGGATTCAAATTGTTCAGGATATATCGGCATTTATTCGAACACACCGAGGGCTATTACGTGGAATAAATGTAGGGCCCATCCCATTTGTACTGGCCGTGGTGTTTGAGGGCATTATTGCTATCGCGATTCGGAGCCTGCTGATTATCATTGCGATCCCCATTCTTGGAGTACCCTTCCCGCTAGACCTTGTGTCTTGGGTATGGTTTTTCTTCAGCCTGCTCGCCTTGCTGATATCCGCCACAATGGTCGGGCTGTTACTGGCACCTTGGGCTGTTTTATATTCTGACGTGCGAAAAGCGCTGACGTCAGTCAGCTTGCCGATCATTCTGATTTCTCCAATCTTCTATCCCGCTGTTGAGCAGACGGCAGGAGCACTTTATTGGTTGAATATCTTCAATCCGATCGCGTCGCCTCTCGCTGTTATATCCAGCTCTCTGCGTGATGCACCTTCAGTTTATATGCTTCCTATGGTGTTGTTTACAGTCGGAGCACTGGTGATTTTATGTTGGTCATTTAAAATGTTGAATCGTCAAATTCCTATTCTTCTCGAGCGGATGGGCAACTAATGAGTGCTCTCATAGAGGTAAATGGGCTTTGGAAAAAATACTCAAGAAATTTGGGTTCGTCCGTTAAATATGCAGCAAAAGATTTGATGCGAGCAGCCTTTCTGGGAAAGGACGTGAATGCAGAGCTGCGTGAATCCGAGTTTTGGGCATTGAGAGATATGAACTTTTCCCTTCGCCGGGGAGAGGTTCTTGCGGTAATGGGGCACAACGGGGCTGGGAAAAGTACCTTGCTCAAGTGTATCGCGGGAAAATTGGTGGCCGATCGTGGAAGTGTTGTTCGTCACGGTGAGCTTGGTTATTTGCTGGAAATGAGTGCCGGGTTTGCGCAAACGATGACTGGCCGGGACAATGTTTCGGTACGTGGTCGTTTAATGGGTAAAAGTGGAAAAGACCTCGCTCGGTATATCGAGGAGGTTAAAGAGTTTGCTGATATCGACGTTTTTTTCGATTCTCCGGTCCAGTTTTATAGTTCTGGAATGAAATCACGTCTAGGGTTCGCTGCATCGTCGGTGATGACGCCTGATATTCTCATCATCGATGAGGTTCTTGCTGTAGGCGATTTGGCATTCCGGCTGCGGTGCTACGAACGTATCAACGAACTTGCACGCAATGCAGCGGTGATCTTTGTTTCCCATTCCATCGGTCAGGTCGCAAGACTGTGCAACCGCGGCGTCTATCTGGAAAAGGGGCGAGTGCTCTTCGATGGTGGCGTTCAGCAAGCTATTTCGCTTTATCAGGACAAGTTGGGCGACCAAAACGAAAAGAAGCGTGGACACGTTTACCACGCCGACCTTGTATCGTTTGATTTGAAAGTCAATGGAGAGCTTTTCACTCCAGGAAAGAGCCTGGGTTATGGTACGGCGATGGCATTGGACATTGACGTATCAAGGCTTGCTGACAATGTTCAAATACGCGTGCTTTTGAAAGATGCATCCCAGAGTGTGCTTATGGATTGGAATTCGGCACGATGTAATCTGGAGTGGCCTGAAGCAACCAGTATCCTGCATGTGGATTTGGGACGCGCTGAGCTTACGCCTGGTGCGTATTCTTTTTCAGTTCAGGTCATGAGCCCGGATGGTGTGGATCATGTGTCGCTATCCGAGTCGATTCCTTTCCGTGTAACGGGTGATTATTACTACGCGGTGCCGGTTCAACGTACGGCCCAGTGGTCGTTCAAGGAAGTCGACAGAGAGTCATGAGTCAGTCGTACTTAAAGGGCATGGATGGCCTGAGGGCCATCGGTGTGATTCTGGTGCTGATAGCGCATCTCTGGCCTCGCCCTGGAACAATGCTCGATTTCTTCCATTTTGGACGGGTAGGTGTCATCCTTTTTTTCGTGATCAGTGGCTTCCTCGTAGTCAGGTCCCTGCTGGATCTGCGGGGCAAGGTAGAAAGTAATTCAGGTTCGTACTGGGGGGTGTTGTCTGTATTTGGATTCAGGCGGGCGCTGCGTATCTTTCCCCTGTATTACCTTGCCTTGATTTTTTTGTGCTGGAGTAACGCTGATCCAGCGTTTATTGACAAGCTGCCTTGGCTGGTTTTTTACGGATCAAATTATGGTCCTCTATTCGATATCAGCTTTGACAGCGCGGACCATTTTTGGACATTAGCGATAGAAGAGCAGTTTTACTTTATTGTCCCTTTCCTGGTTATTTTTTTTACTCGGAAGCGCTCCTGTGCCTTGATTATCGGCATCCTGTTTGTGGGTATGTTAATAAAAATCCTCTCGGCCTACTGGTTAGCGTCCCATGGGGTGCAAGGACTCTGGAATAAGGTGACGCATCCCGTGTGGGGTTGCGTTGAAGGGCTGTGCTTAGGAGCTTTACTCGCTTACAAACCATCCCTTGGTACCAGGTTTGGAAACAAAAGCTGGATGTCGTTGGGTATTGTTTTGACCTTTTGCGCGAGTGCCTATCGATACTTTAATTTTTCGGATATCAATCAGGATCCGTTTTATACCTCTTTCTCGCATATTTGTTTTGCACTGCTCTCGTTCACATTGGTGGCCCATGTTATTGCGGATCAATCAGGCCTATTGGTCAGAATGCTTGAGTGGCCCGCCTTTAGATGGCTTGGTCGCGTGAGCTACGGGGTCTACGTCATTCATTATATTGCGAGGCCCTATGGCGCTTCGCTGCTCTCTCACTATCCAGATCTTTTTCCCTCAGCCTTGCAGCCCTATCTATTATTTTTTGTGGTTGGGGTTTTTTCTATCGCATTGGCCAGCATCTCATACATTTTTTTTGAAAGACCGTTATTGTCGCTAAAGCGATTCTATGCAGAGGATCGCGTGGGCGGGCTCTCGGTTAAAGTAAATAATTAATTAGGAATCATGTTGAAATGGATATGTTGCGCTCTCCTCTCTTTGTCGGTGGTGCCCCGCGCAGCGGCACCACGGCGTTGTTGCAGGTATTGAACTCCAACGTCAACGCTTATGTGTCGTCCGAAGAGAACCTTCTGAATATGATCAAAGTATTTGGCAAGACCTTGGGGACTCGTGAGCGCAGGGCATTGACATTGGCAGGAGGGATGCGTGAGCTTTCTGAGCGCGAAACGCTAACGGCTAACAATATTCACAGTCATAACTTTACCGAAAAGTCGCTCTGGCCTGCTATCCGCTACTTGTACAAGTGGCATCATAAGCAATCCAATAGTGATCAGCCTCTTGTTTTATGGGGCGACAAACTGCCTAACTATTACAAGGAACTGGATACAGTTCTAGCGGTTCCGTTGGTTAAGTATCTGCACATCACGCGTAATCCCTATGATGTAGTTAATTCAATGCTCAGACGTACCGAGTTGTCGAAGCAAGGGAAAGACTGGTGGAAGGCAATCACTGATGTAGAAAGTATGATTGACGCCTGGGCGAGTGCCTATAAGGCGATGCGCAAGGTTGAATCGGCTACGAACACGTTGCATATACAGTATGAAAGTATGGTTTTCGAGTTTGATAAGACGATCGCGCAGATAAATTCATTCCTTGGAGTTGATTTTACGTATCAGAACGTAATGGTCGATGACCCGGCCAAGCATTATGATCGGAGTTATATTACTGATGAGATTCAACAGTTGATTGACTCCAATGTTCACGTCATGCATTACGTCAAACGATTTTCCGGCAGTGTCGATTATCCGAGTGTTGCGGCTTCGCTTGGCATGTTTAAACGTTGATTAAGGGGGGCGAGATGACTGTTCCTTCAGGATGCCCTGATGACACGATTCGTATTTTTGTTGCAGCAACTCCTGCGGAATGGTTGCCCATGCGAGTGCTCGAATATTCGATTCGTGAACACTCGACGCTCCGTATTGAACTGTCGGCTATTTACTCTCATAAACGTGACATTCCAAAACCAAAGGCTCGGGAAAATCAGGCGCGCACGCCATTTTCATTTCAGCGTTTTCTGATACCAGAGTTGTGTCAATTCACCGGTCGAGCCATTTATCTTGATGCGGATATGCAGGTATTACAGGATATCGCTGAACTTTGGGAACACCCACTTGAAGGCAATCACCTGCAAACGGTGAGCAGTGCGAATAATGGAAGACGGTCGCAGTTTAGCGTTATGCTCTTGGATTGCGCACGTCTCGATTGGAAGGTCGAGGATATTATCGCTAGGTTGGACGACGGCTCACTGGATTATCAATCGTTGGTATATGATATGAAAGTTGCCTGTGAAATTGGTTACGGCATTCCATTGAAGTGGAATTCCCTTGAGGCTTACATACCTCAAAAAACAGCACTTATTCATTATACTGATATGAACACCCAGCCATGGGTTTCGCTTAATAATATAAATGAAGGTCTTTGGGTTTGCTGCTTGAGAAGGGCGATAGATTCAGGTTTCATCAGCAGAGGCGAGGTCCTGCGAGAGGTCGAAGCAGGCCATGTAAGGCCGTCGTTGCTGGCCCAGTTGGACGCTAATGAGTACTCCCGCCGGCTGCCCGGAATAACCCTGTTATGGAGGGACTTTGGATTCCGGCCACCTTATTATCGTCTGCACGGTGGCTGGATGAGAAAATTTAGATCCAGGGCTTTCCATTACTTAAGTTTATTTCGAGCCATGGTTCGCCGCTGCTAAAGCCAACGCTTAAAAGTCTAAAACTAATTTTTCAACGTCTGCTGGTAGAGAGTAATTGACTTAGAATTTTTTCAATTCCTGCATCTACGCTATCTTCTGCGGTATCGATTTCTATATTCGCGGCCACGGGAGCTTCGTAAGCGCTGCCCACTCCAGTTAAATTTGGTAGTTGACCTGCTCGGGCTTTCTTATAAAGCCCTTTTACGTCGCGGGCCTCGCAAATCTCTAAAGAAGTACTTACGAATACTTCTATAAAGTTATTCTCCCCTATCAATTCCCGAGCCATTTTTCGTTCTTGGGCAAACGGCGAGATGAAGGCCGTCATTACTATTAGCCCAGCATCCAGCATTAATTTGGCTACCTCTGAGATTCGACGGATATTTTCTACCCTGTCAGCATCGGTGAAGCCCAGATCTTTGTTAAGCCCTTGACGAATATTATCGCCATCAAGCAAATAAGTATGATGGCCCAAGCGATGCAAGGCGACTTCCAGTGCATTCGCCAAGGTTGACTTACCTGACCCTGACAGGCCGGTAAACCAGATAACTTTGCCCTTGTGACCGTTTAATGTTGACCTTTCTTGTGCAGTAACGGTAAGGGCTTGTGCATGGACATTGTCAGCGCGTCTCAAATTATGTTTCAGCATGCCGAGCGCTAAGGGTCTTTGAGTTAGGTGCTCCTTGAGGATGAAGGTGCCGAGTGCTTTGTTGTCTTCGTAAGAGGCTGTTGCGAGAGAGTGAGTTGTTGCCAGTGTGCAGACAACTACGTCGCCGTATTCTATTGTTGTTTTGGCTTCGTGGGCCAAGGTGTCCAGGTTAATACGGTGCTTCAGGTTTGTTATTGATATGTTGCACACCTGATTCGCTAGTTGAACTTCGTAAGATCGTCCAATCAACCCTGGCTCTTTGTCGGTCCAGACAAGTGTTGCCTGGAATTGGTCCGTCGATTCCAAAGGGTTTTGCGCCAAGCTGATAACATCGTCAGCTTCGATTTTTATATCAGCGTCCAAAGTGAGGGCCAGAGACGTGTTCTTGTTAGCTTCAAATACATCACCTTGCGGTCCGATCAATCCGGTAACGATGGCTTTACAACCGGAACGTGTCACACGGATCTCATCACCTATTTTTAAGGTGCCTGAGGCCAAGTAACCGCTGCACTGTTGCGACCCAGCTGATGTTTGAGGCGATTGATGAATAATGAAAACTGTTTTTTCGTCGACCATGGAAGGCAAGTTTATGCTTTCGATCCAAGTCAAGAGACCGCTGCTGGGAAGTGCTACGTTGCCAGGTGTTTTGGGATCGTCGGGTAACCGTAAAGCTTGAGCGGACTTGAACTCCAATGGTTTTATTGCGCGGGAGAGTTCTAGTGTTATAGCGTCATAGGCGCTTTCGGGAGAGGTCGATAAGTGCGGGGTATAAATAACCAGAAGCAGGTGTTTGATACCCAGGATCGAGAGTATGTTTAGCCTTGAGCTCAACAACTCGGCTGATCTCTGATCATCATCGACGATGACAACGGCCCATTCGGCATTTGTAGCATCGATGAGGAGTTCGTTGATTAGTAATGAGGAAGCAATACGTTCACTGAAGACAAAGTTGCCATTTGTTGTTCGCAGAAGACGATCTGGCAGGGCGCGGGACGGTAGGCCCGTCGCATCGTCTAAGGGGATACTCATCGAGCTCAATGAATTCAAGTGCGGTGCCTCAGGGAGGTTCCCTAGCAGGCGCTCAGAGTTCGTCGAGGAAAAATTGTTTATAAAAACCCGGACAGGTGCGCGCTCAGTAGACTGCGAGGTTTCTTTTGCAGTGGAAGTCTTTGAAGGGAGTGGGGGCAGGCAAGGCTTCGTTGCGTCTTCTGAGAGCATTTCTAATTTCCTTATCCTCAGGTAGTGATATTTGGTCGAGCTAGAGCTAAACAAGTCGTTTTTACCTGGGGAATGGCGAAAGCCCCGGTAAAGAGGTTTTTCAGGAAAAACGAACCGTTGCTGTGGAGTAATCGTATATCGGTGCCTTTTGGGAAAAGCGCGAAGCATTTTCAGGGGCCCTGCGCAGCGGCGTCAAGAAACATACCTGAGTGATGATGTTACGGTTGTGCTGCCAGGTTCGCGTTTATCAGTGATAACAGCGTTCGATACAACGTGATCGCCCGTCTTCGGCAGCTGCCACATGGAATCGCTTTGTCCACGAGAGTGCTCAGCTATCCAGCAACCGAAAGAACCGTTCCCGCACCTGGCTGTTATCGCTGTGCGCCACGTTGAAACGCAGGAAGTGGCTGGCGCTCGGCGCTTTGCTGAGCAGGTTGCCGGGCGCCAGTACAAGGTCGATTTCCAGGCCTTTCCTGGCCAGTGTTTCGGCATCCAGCCCTTCCGGCAGACGCGTCCAGATAAACAACCCTTCCCCCGGCAGCGAAGACACTGAGCAACCTGCCTCCTCCAGCCAACTCGTCACCCGACTGCTCGACTCGTAAAGCCGGTCCACCGTGCGCCGGGTATGTTTGGCATAGCTGCCATCACTGAGCATCGTGCAGATAATCTGCTCCGCCAGTTCCGAGGTCATGCCACCGGCGGCCATTTTGAGCGCAACCAGCCGCGCAGCCAGTTGCGGTGACAGTACCGCGTAGCTGACACGGCTGTTAGCCGTCAGGGTCTTGGAGAAACCGGACACGTAGCTGACATTGTCCAGCCCGCCCGCTGCCAGACGCGGCGTGCTTCGTTGCTGCAAGTCGCAATACAAATCGTCTTCGACGATGTGGAAACCATAGCGGTGGCTCAACTCCAGCAAGCGATAAACCTGCGCCGGGGTGAACGAATGCCCGGTCGGGTTGTGCAAGGTATTGTTGGTCATGTAGAGCACGGGACGATGGGCAATCAGCAGTCGCTCGAAAGCCTCAAGGTCCATGCCGTCACTCCCGCGAGGGATGGTGATGACCCTGACACCATGCAACGCCAGATTGGTGTGCATGGTGAAGTAACACGGATCGTCGAGCAGCACGGTGTCGCCGGGTTTGACCAGCAGGCGCATCAGCATGTCGATGGCCTGCACGGTGTTGGCCGTGGTGATGATCTGGGCCACCGGCACTTCGATGCCCAAGGCCGCCAGCTTGACTTGCAACGCCTCGCGCAGCGGCAGATAACCGCTGGCGACGCCGTATTCGCCCATGCGCAGGGAGGTTGCGCGCAACGTGCCGCGCACGGCTTTCAGCAACTCTTCAGCCGGCAGCCACGAGGACGGCAGGAAACCGGCCCCGGGGCGCAGCGCGCCATTGTCCAGCAGCACTGCGCGGCGGACCACGCTGAGCGTGTCTTGGGGTTGCAGGTCCGGGCCGGCATCGGTCTTGATCGGGGTGCTGGAACGGTGCACGTAATGCCCCGAGCCCTGGCGTGAAACCACCAGACCCTTGGCCCGCAAGCGGTCCAGAGCATCCACCACCGTGGACTTGCCC
Source organism: Pseudomonas sp. BT76 TE3572 (assembly GCF_050435365.1). NCBI lineage: Bacteria > Pseudomonadati > Pseudomonadota > Gammaproteobacteria > Pseudomonadales > Pseudomonadaceae > Pseudomonas > Pseudomonas sp. BT76 TE3572. Next base: position 3,307,530 of record NZ_JBNDKE010000001.1, on the reverse strand, counting down.
ACGTTCATCAACTCGGAAAGTTCGCGAATCGGCGGCAGCCGGGAGCCGTGAGGCAGGCCTCCGTGGCTGATGGCCTCCGATAACTGATCGACGATCTGCTGAACCAGCGGTACACCCTGCTGGAACTCGATGGCGGCGATCACTGCACGCTGAACCTGCATTTTACTGGTCTCTCCGGCAGTAAAGTTCGTTGGATTCTATACGAACTTGCTCTGATGAAAACAAACGTCTCTCTCTACCATCACCTTACAGACTTTCTTGATTGTCAGCGCCTGTGGCCTTGGCAATCGCTTGGTTCCAGAGGTGTTGCATGAGTGTAGAAACAACGGTCGCCATCGCCAAACCGGTGATTAACATTCGCCTGTTCACAATCCGAATCATCACGGCCGTGTCGCTGTTTGCCGTGCTGGGCAAGGCCAACGTCTGGCTCGACACCGCCACCAACAGCATCCTCGCCCTCGGTTATCGGGCCTTGCTGTTGCTGTTGCCGTTGACCTTGTTGGTGTTGGGCCGGCGTTCGCTGAGTGTCACGTTGCTCTGCGCCGCCCTCGGATTGGTCCTGCTCGCGGTCACCAGCAACCAGGGCATGGTGATGTTCGCCGCCGCGTTGTTTGCCTACGGCATCGCCATTGCCGGTTACCTGATCAAGAGCGAAGCCGCCCAGACCAAAGAGGGCGCGGCCTACAACCGCGTCGCCATGAACATGGGCAGCCTGCTGGCGGGGTTGATCCTGCTCTCGCCCCTGTTGACCCCAAGCATGTTTTTCCTCGGCGCCGCCGCTTTCGTACTGCTCTGTTTGCCCATCGCCATGGGCGCAACGTTCACCACTCAACCGGTCGTTGCCCACCCGGTGGCCCAGGACGGCAGCGGCTGGCGCAACAAACTGCCGTGGGTGATCGCCGGCATCATCATGGGGATCAAACTGTTCGGCGTGTTTTCGATCCTGCCGCAAGCCATCCTGCTCGAAACCGGTGAATTACCGGCCTGGTATGGCCTGATGCTGATCCTCAACAGCGCGGTGGTGGTGTTCGCTCAGGTGCCGATGATGAAACTGATCGAACGCACCGGGCGCTTCAAGGTGGTCGCGGTGATCGGGATCATCGTCGGCGGTTTTGCGGTGCTTTCGTCTCCGGCCGCTTTTCACGTCGAAACCCTCGCCGGCGCGTTGATCTGGGTGGCGCTGCTGTCCCTCGCCGAATGTGCGTTCAGCTACCTCGATTACTTCTCCGTCAAACAAAACAACATGTTCGTCAAGGAAGTCTCCCTCGGTGTCGGCGCCGGGCTGACGGTGCTGATCATGCGGGTCGTGCCGCCGCCGTACAACGCACTGGTGCTGGCCGCCATTGGCGCGGGCGGGATCCTGGCCTGGTACTACCTCAACCGTAAATCCAATGCGTCGTTGCACGACTGACTCAGCGCGGTTGCGCTATTCACTTCACAGGTCGGAGGCTTCATGAATACGACATCATGCGTAGTCGTGGTCGGGTACAACGGCAATCGGGTTCACGACATCCAGAAACTGCGCGAGCTCTGCAAAACGCTCTATAACGCCCGGCTCATCCTGCTGGTCGACAAGATTCAGCCCGATGACGAGCAGGTGGCCGATCACGTCTGCAGCACTTCACTGGCGCCCGAAGCGGTAGCGGCCTCCCTCGAACTGGTGGTGGGCTGTCTGAACGCCGATCGCTGGAAGCTGATCGGGGTTCTGCCTTTCTCCGACCGTGGCGTGTTGCTCGGCGCCGCGCTGGCTTCCCATTTCGGTCTGCCCGGCATCACCCCGGGCGAGGCACGGGCGGGGCTGGACAAGCAGATCTTTCGCAAGCTGGAAGCGGCTGCCAGCACTGCACCGGAGCATTACCGGCCGGTGTTTTCCGCACGCATCGAGAGCCTGCCGGAACTGCGCCAGCGGGTCATCGAACTGGGCGGCAAGGCATTTATCAAACCGGCGTGTGAAGGGGCGAGCAGAGGGTGTCGGGTCATCCATCATCCGTCCGAATGCGACGAGGCCTGGCACGCACTCAAGCCGTATCGCGAAGGCGGCATCGTGCTCGAAGAGCTGATCCAGAACGCCCGGGAATACAGCTGGGATTACGTGGCCGGCAGCACTTGGGTGACCGAAAAAACCACCACCGAAGGCGCCTATCGCGCGGAAATTCAGCAGGTGGTGCCCGCGCCGTTGACGGCCGACGTGCAGGCTCGATTGGCGGCTGCGGGGCATCACATGTCCGGGCTGGTCTCGCTGGATAACGGCGCCTACCACAACGAAGTGTTCCTGCGCGCCGACGGCCTGACCTCGGCAGTGGAAACCAACATGCGCCCCGGTGGCATGCACATCTGGGACCTGGCCCGTCTGGCGTTCGTGGATTTCGATCCGTGGGAACGCTGGGTCAGATGGGCGGTGGAAGGCAAGACCGAACACCACGATCCCGTCGCCCGGGGTTATTGCGGCATCCGTCTGCTCAGGGCGCCGGCCGGCGGTCTTTTACGCGCCACGCCAGACATCGAATCGCTGGCCCGGAAACTGAACATCGAACTGGTGGAAGCGGTGTATGCCAAGCGCGTCGGTGATTCGGTCACGGCATTGGTGAAGGACAACACCTCATTCATCGGCCACATCGTGTTGTTCAGCAAGGACTACGGACAACTCAGCGACAACCTGTTGCGGCTGGCAGAAGCGATCGAGTCTCGCGTTGAAGTCACGTGCCTGGCACCGGCGACGAGGGCTTCTTGTGGTTGAGCCGGTGGGGCCTGCGTTTTTTTGCATTATTGATTCAGAGGGTTTGGTAAATGATTGAGCAAAAGAGCTGTGATGAGCGTTTCATCGACCTGGCAAAAGAGCTCGGCTATGACATCTACGGCGAGAACACCGCCGGCGGGCATTATGCTCCGCTGGTTCGGCATCACGATGAGCTGTACATCAGTGGCCTGGTGCCGCGCATGAACGGCAAAATCCAGTACCCCGGCAGAGTCGGCCTGGAATTGAGCATGGCGGATGCTCAAACGGCAGCCAGCATCAGCGCGATGCGCGGGCTGGCGCTGATCGTTGATGCCATTGGTTCGCTGGATAAAATAAAGTCGCTGATACGGGTAACGGTCTATGTGAAATCCACAGCAGACTTTGTTGATCTCAGCGAAGTGGCCAACGGCGCGTCGGATGTATTCAGTCATGTGTTGGGTGACGCCGGTAAACATACTCGAACGACCGTGGGTGTTTATCAATTACCGAAAAATGCCGCGATAGAAGTGGACATGATTGCAGCGCTGAAACCGTCAGCGTTATAAGTGTTAGTTGTTCGGCTTTACAGCGCTGAATGGTTGGCCTAAGGTTCGGTCATTAAAGTCGACAACATAAGTTGGAACTCGTGATGAATAACGTTCAAGGTGCGTTTTTTTCATATAAGGACTTTCGCCAGAGTTTGCACCAGCCACCGGTCAGTGCACAGGTGTGGAAGAGGGGTGAACTGACAAACATGCGTCAGAGCCTCGAGGCCAGCGAAGTCGATATTGTCGCGCTGGCTCACGACAACAGCATCGAAGGTTGCAAGTTGACGCCAGGGATGGCGGTGTCCATGCAATGGTTAAAACCGGGCGCGGTGTTGAACGGGCATGCTCATTCGTGGTGGCACCTGTTTATCATTCAGTCCGGCCGCGGCGCGTTGACCTTGGGCGATGCCGATGAAGTGAGCGTCAGCATGGGCGATGTGCTGCTGGTGCCGGCATGGACCCGGCACGGTTTCGTCAACACCAGCGATGACGAGCCGCTGGCGATGCTGAACATGAGCAACATGCCGCAAATGGCGTCGCTCTCGAGTCTGGGCGATCGCCAGGCCTGATCACTGTCCAACCGTCATTTTCCCTTCGTTGCACACCAGGGAGTCAGCGTTCGCTGACTCCCTTTTTCTTTTCTGCGACCCTGAAAAATCCTCCGGGCGACCTGCGTTTTTGAACTTTCTGTATCGATAGAAACAGATAATTTCTGTATCTGTTCAGCGCTTGAGCAACTAACTACGATCACTTCCAAGGCAACGGATTAATGTGGTTAATGCAAGGGAGCGTTCTATGGAAAGTGCAAAGCTTAAACTGTATGTTGGTGCGGATTTTGTCAGTGCCTTTGCGATGTCGGCGTTTGTTGCATTGAAGGAAAAGCAACTTCCGTTTGAACTGGTCACGCTGGATTTGAAGTCGCGAGAAAACTACCAGGCGACTTACCGTAATCTTTCGCTGACCTGCAAGATTCCCACGCTGGTTCACCAGGATTTCGCATTGTCGGAATCTTCGGCCATTACCGAATACCTGGAAGAAATAGCGCCGGGGCATAACAAACTATTACCGCAGGACATCAAACAGCGCGCCCGCGCCCGTCAACTCCAGGCCTGGTTGCGCAGCGATTTGTTGGTCATTCGCAAAGAACGCCCGGCAGACCTAATTTATTTCGGCAAAAAAGATACCCCGCTGTCCGACGATGCCCTGGCCGCCGTCGACCGGTTGTTCTTTGTCGCCGATCGATTGCTGGAGGGAGGCGCCGAGCATCTGTTCGATGACTGGAGCATTGCCGACACCGACCTGGCAATCATGCTCAACCGACTGGTCGCCAATGGTGATCAGGTTCCTTCCCGACTCGCCGCGTATGTCCGCCGCCAGTGGGATCGCGACAGTGTTCGGGCATGGATGGACATAGAGCGCGCCGCGCCGGCCATCCAGTAAGAACTGCCAGCCAATCACCAGGAGCGCTGCCATGCAGGGAATGTCGGAGCAGGAACGCTACAAGCCCTATAACTCACGCACCATTCGAGACACACCGTACTGGCAGAAACTGACGCCAGCGTTGCAGGAAGCCATGACCGTCGTGGCCCGGGTCATGCCGTTTCGCACCAATGAATATGTACTGGGCACGTTGATCGACTGGAACAACATCCCGGACGATCCGATTTTCCGCATGACCTTTCCCCACAAGGACATGCTGCTCCCGGACGAGTACGCGTCGCTCAAGCAACTGATCGAACGGGATGACGCCGTCGCCATCAAGCGGCGGATCGAGGCGATCTGGTTGCGCATGAACCCGCATCCGGCCGGGCAACTGACCCACAACGGCGCGACCCTCGACGGAAAAGTCCTACCGGGTATTCAGCACAAGTACCGCGAAACCGTGCTGTTTTTCCCCGGCGCCGGTCAGACCTGCCACGCCTACTGCACGTTCTGTTTCCGCTGGGCGCAGTTCATCGGCGAAGAAGAACTCAAGTTCAATGCGCGCGAATCCCAGGAGCTGGTGAGTTACCTGCGGGTGCACACCGAAGTCACCGATGTGCTGATCACCGGAGGCGATCCGATGATCATGAACACCCGTTCGCTGGCCGGGTACATCGAGCCGTTACTGGATTTGCCCCACCTGAAAAACATCCGCATCGGCACCAAATCCGTGGCGTATTGGCCGCAACGGTTTGTCAGCGACAAGGACGCGCCCGAGCTGCTGGAGCTGTTTAAGCGGATCGTCGCGGCGGGGAAAAATCTCTCGATCATGGGGCACTACAACCACCCGGTGGAGATCCGTCAGGACATCGCCCGCCAGGCCATCGAACGCATTCGTTCCAGCGGCGCGACGTTGCGCATGCAGGCGCCGGTGATTCGGCACATCAACGAGAACCCTGCTGATTGGGCCGCGCTCTGGACCGAAGGCGTGCGGCTCGGCGCCGTGCCTTATTACATGTTTGTCGAGCGCGATACCGGCCCCAGCCATTACTTCGCGATGCCGCTGGCCCGGGCATTCGAGATCTTTCAGGCGGCGTATCGCACGGTGTCCGGATTGGCGCGCACGGTTCGCGGTCCGTCCATGAGCACCTTCTACGGCAAGGTGTTGATCAACGGCATCGAAACCGTGGCCGGGGAAAAAGTCTTCGTGCTGCAGTTCCTCCAGGCACGCGATCCGCAATGGGTGTTGCGCACGTTCTATGCGCGCTTCGATCCGCAAGCGACCTGGTTCGATGAGTTGCGGCCGGCGTTCGGCGAGCGTTTGTTCTTCTTTCAGCCCGAGCCTGATCTTGTGGTTGCGCCGGCGCCCGAATTAATACCGGTTCTGCTCGAAACGGCGTAGGACGATTCATCAGGAGATATGGATATGAGCGGTATCCCGTTTGATCAGCGAGAAGGTTTCATCTGGCTCGACGGCGAGTTCGTCGAGTGGTCCCAGGCCCGTCTGCATGTGCTGACCCACGGCCTGCATTACGCGAGCACGGTGTATGAAGGGGAGCGTGTCTACAACGGCAAGATCTTCAAACTGCGCGAACACAGCGAGCGTTTGTATCGCTCGGCTCAGTTGATGGATTTCGTCATTCCCTATGAGCTGGCCGAGCTGGAAGCGGCCAGCCATGAGCTGCTGCAACGCAACAACGTGGTCGACGGCTATCTGCGGCCGGTGGCCTGGCGCGGCAGTGAAATGATTTCCACCTCGGCCCGCTTCAACAGCGTCCATGTGGCGATCGCCTGCTGGCAATGGCCGAGCTATTTCGACCCGGCCGGGCACATGGCCGGCATTCGCTTGAAAACCGCCGAGTGGCGTCGTCCACCACCGAGCTGCAGCCCGTTTGAAGCCAAGGCATCCGGGCATTATCAGATCGCCACGCTGAGCAAGCACGATGCTGAAAACAGCGGTTACCACGACGCCTTGATGCTCGATTGGCGCGGCAACGTTGCCGAAGCCACCAGCGCCAACGTGTTCTTCGTCAAAGGTCGGACGTTGCACACCCCGGTGCCGGATTGTTTCCTCAACGGCATTACCCGTCAGACCGTCATCGAACTGGCCAAGGCGCTGGATTACCAGGTGGTGGAGCGAACCATTGTTCCTACGGAGCTTGGCGACTTCGACGAGTGTTTTCTTACCGGTACCGCTGCCGAAATCACACCCGTGCAGCGCATCGATGAACATCACTATCGACCGGGCAACGCCTGCCGTGAATTCATTGCCGCCTACACCTCAACCGTCAACGCCTGATAAACCGCCAGGAATCTCACCATGTCAGATCAAGGGATTGTTGCGTCTAAACCTTACGTTTCACTGGGCCACCGCCACGAAGAGTTGTCGGCGCGAGGCTGGACAGTGCTGACGCCGGACGAGTTCGCCGACGATGTGCTCGGCACGCTGCATGAGTTCGGCCCGGTCATTCCGCAATTCAACGGGCAGACCGCGTTCGCCATCACCCGCAAGCCGGGGTACGAAGACTTGCCGTATTCCCAGAGCATGAACGGCATCGGCCCACACACCGAAGCACCGGTATATGGACCGCCGCCGCGCTACCTGGCGTTGCATTGTCATCAACAGGCCACGTGTGGTGGCGGGCATACAGGGCTGGTGGACGGTTATGAATTGCTGGCGTTTCTCGAACGCACCGACCCCGAGTTGCGTGAATGGATCGACGACACGCCTGTGGAATTCGTCGCTACCGCCAAACCCGGTGAAGCCGCGCAACGCCGGGTCAAGGAATACATCCTGACGCCTACAGAGGACGGGGATATTTTCCGCTTCAGCTACAACCAGTTTCACTACGGCGATGTGAATCCTTCCAAGGAAGCGCTGCTGCACTCGCAAGTCACCAACAGCGCCTCGCCACTGGCCAGGTTTGCAGTCCTGGGCGAAGCGTATTTCGTTGAGCACAACACACCGGTGCTGATTCCCGACGGATGCATGCTGATTTGGGACAACTGGCGAATGATCCACGCCCGTAGCCGATACACTGACCCGGCGCGAAACCTGACCCGCTATTGGCTGGCCTGATTCATCCGTCGCCCTTAATTCTATTGGCGTACCCGTCATCGGGTACGCGTCCTACAGGTATCGCGTCATGCAAACAGCAATCGAGATCGCCAAGGTCGATCATCAACTGGTCGTGCGACTGAATCAGGCGTGGACCAAAAGAGCCACCGTGTGTGCACCGGACAAGGCCGAGGCCAGCGAAGCATTCGACCCGACGCGCCCGGATTACCCGGAGTGCATGGTGCCGTTTTTCCATCATCCGAAATTCCAGGCCCTGAGCGAAGAACTCAAAAGCACCGTGGTGACCTGGGGCTGGATCGGCTACAACCTGCGCACGGTGACCGCCGAAGAACACGTGGTGAACCCGGCGCTGAGCGTCATCGCCAATCAATACCTGGGCAAAGATGACTGGCACTTTCGCGAGGCCATGCAACAGACGTTGATCGACGAGCACTACCACACTCTCATGCACCTGCGGGCCATCGAACGGACCAAGCTGGAGCGGGCGCTCGATCAGGATCTGGATCTGCCGCCGTCGGTCACCTACCTGCGGCTGATCGCCCTGCGCGAAGAACTGCCGGAGCAGTGGCAGCGCGACCTCGCGGCGATCACCTTTGCGGTGGTGGCCGAGATCAGCGTCAACGCCTATCTGGATTTGCTGGCCGATGACCAGAGCATTCAACCGCAAAACCGCCGCGTGGCCGAACTGCATAACCGCGACGAATATGCCCACAGCAAGATTCTCGCTGAAGTGGCGAAGGTCATGTACGCGAACATGCAGCCGACCCAACGGGCGTTTTTCGCTCGCACGTTGTCGGTGGCGCTGAGTGCCTTTGTCGCCCAGGACTACTCGATGTGGGAGGCGATTCTCACGCAGCTAGGGGTCGAGGATGCCGCGCTGATCATCGCCGACACCCGGGAGAGCAACAAGAACGCCACGATCATGCGGGACTACAGTGGCCTGCATCGTCTGGCCCAGGATCTGGGGATCAGCGACGAGATCGATTTCGACTTCCGTCCGACCCTCAAAACCACTGCAGCGGCCTGAACCAGGAGGTGAATATGTCCGTTCCTGTGTACGAAGTATTCGCGATCCGTGTCGGCGCCAATGCCCAACGCACCGCCCGGGAGAACTTTCTCTACGATGCCTGCTGCGGCGATCCGAATGCGTCGATGCCGTTGGATTATTACTTCTGGGTCATTCGTAACGAGCAGCAGGTGATCGTGGTCGACACCTGTTTCCAACCGGCCACGGCAGACCGGCGCAACCGTCAGATGTATCGCCTGCCGGAAGAATCCCTACGCCAACTGGATATTGATCCGGCGCAGGTCGACAACCTGATCCTCACCCATTTGCACTGGGATCACGCTGGCAACCTGGGGCTTTTCCCCAAGGCCACGGTGCATTTGCAAGAAGCGGAACTGCGCTTCTGCACCGGGCCGAAAATGGCCCATCACACGGTGAACAAAACCTACGAGGTCGACGACGTGATGTCGGCGCTTCCACCGCTGTTTGAAGGCCGGATGCGCTTGCACACCGGCACGGTGGAGGTGGTTCCCGGTGTGACGTTGCACCCGGTGGGCGGGCATACACCGGGTAGCCAGGTGGTGCGGGTGAACACCGCGCGCGGGTGGATTGTTCTGGCCTCGGATGCCGCGCACTTGTGGGCCAACATCCGTCAGCGCAGTCCGTTTCCGATTCTGGATGATCTGGCGCAGACGCTTGAGGCGTTCAGCTTGATCGACAGCCTGGCCGACGGCGAGGATCACGTCATCCCCGGTCATGACCCACTGATTGCCGAGCGCTTCCCGCATTGGAATGACGATCCGCACATCATTTGCCTGCACCAAAACCCAATCTGCCCCCAACGCTGAACCCTGTAGGAGCGAGGCTTGCCCGCGAAGAACGATTACGCGGTCGGTCAGACTGACCGCATTATCGTTCTTCGCGGGCAAGCCTCGCTCCTACAGTGGGGGTGTTCATCGCTGGTTTTTGAGGAGTTGGCCAAGGGTCGCCAGCGCTTCATCTATCCGCGGTGAATACGGCGCGCCGCAACCAATGCGCACAAAGTGATTGAAACGCTGGGCGTTGGAAAAGATATCCCCAGGCGAAATCTGGATGCCGGCCTTCAATGCCTCATGGAAAAACGCCATGGATGAATGGTGGCGCGGCAGTTCCACCCATAACAACGTACCGCCTCGAGGGGTGGTCACGCAGGTGCCGGCGGGAAAGTAGCGAATGATCGCCGCGCTCATTTGCTGGCGTTGTTGAGTCAGGATTTTCCTCAAACGGCGCAGGTAACGTTCGTAGGACGGTGTCTTCATGAACGCACTGACCGCCAATTGCGACAACGCCTCACATCCCCGGGACTGGGTGTGTTTGAGCATTTCCACGCGGTCGTGCCATTTCCCCGCGCTGATCCAGCCCAGGCGAATGCCCGGCGCCAGGGTTTTGTTCAGGGAGGCGCAATAGATCACGTTGTCGGTGCGGTCCCAGTGCTTGAGCGTGGACAGCGGCTGCTCGGTATCCACCAGATCGCCATAGGTGTCGTCTTCGATCAACACCGTGGCGTGCTCGGCGCACAGTTGTACCAGCCGCGCCTTGTTGGCGTCGGGCATGATGCTGCCCAGCGGATTTTGCAGGTTGGGAATGACGATCAGCGCCTGAATCCGTTCGGGGCCTTGGAGCAATTGTTCAAGGGCGAACAGATTGATTCCGGCGTGCGCAGTTGCCGGAACTTCCAGCACCCGCAGGTTCAGACTTTCGAGAATTTGCAGCAAGCCGTAAAAGGTCGGTGACTCCACAGCCACGGTGTCACCCGGTTGGGTGACCGCGCGCAAGGCCAGGTTGATCGCTTCGGTCGCGCCGTTGGTGATCACGATCTTTTCCGCTGGCAGGTTGGACTTTGCGGTCAGCGCCCGTCGCGCAAGAATGCTGCGCAATGTGCTGTTGCCGCAGGTGGAGCCCGCCGCGCCGAGCAAGTGCGGATCGTGACGCAGCGCCTTGATCATATGATCTTGCAGGATCTTCAACGGATAGAGTTCCGACGCGCAGAAGGCACTGGCGAAATTGACCTTGATCGTCGCGCGCTGACTGGCTTTGAGGACCGATGACACCTGCTCGTGAATGCCGACGTAGACACCGGTGTCCAGCGGCGGGGGAGACGTGATCGGGATGGGTTTTCGCAACGTATCGGGCTGGCGAATGTAGTTGCCGGAGCGCGGCCGGGCTTCCAGCACGCCACAGTCCTCGAGTTCACGACAAACCTGCACGGCGGTCGACAGGCTGACGGCGTGTTTTTCCATCATCAGCCGAATGGAGGGAAATCGTTCACCGGTTTTCAAGGTGCCGCTGCGGATCGCGTCGAGGTAGTGGTTGGCCAACTGACGGTAAAGGGGAGTTGTGTTCATGATGACCTCAGCAATCGCACCACTGAAGTCTTGGGCTGGAAAGTGAGTTGACGCTCCCTGCAGGCGGACCCGTGGTGCTGAAGGGTTAAGGAAAAGTGTTTTTCTGGCGCCGAATCACCGTGGCATGAGTGCCTTTGGGCATTGATTGCCGAACGGGGTGGCACTTTGCAACTGTCTTGGTGTGGGCGATGACGACAGGAAGGGGAATTGTGGATTTTATAAAATCACGGGCAATAAAAAGGTTCTTCACGGATTACCGGGAAAGACGCTCTTGATCTTCATGAAAAAGAATTCGCTATCCCTGTAGCCGTACGCCATCCGTTTGATGACTTTGATTCGATTGTTTATTCCTTCCAGTTGGCCCGTATGCATCGGCCAGCGAACGCGACTTACGATGCCCCTCCAGTAACCCTTTAGCCGTTTGGCGAACTGGATCAGAGCCGGTATTTCACTTTCATTGGCATGGCGCAGCCATTGCTTCCAAGCGGATCTCCAGTCCCAGGCGGTACTCGGCGTCCAGAGCGTTTTGAGTTCAGCCTTCATCAAATAGACCGTCATCAACGATTGGTTAGCCGCCAGCAAATCCTGCAAGTGAACCTGCTGTTCCGGCGTTTTCAGGTTCTGCGGATTGCGCAGCAACAGCCAGCGCGCTTGTTTGATGACCTTTCGAGCAGGCTTGTCATGGCGTAGCCGATTAGCTTCGTCGACGCGGACCCGATCAATCACCTCTCGGCCATATTTAGCCACCACATGGAAGAGGTCGTAGACCACTCGCGCGTTCGGGCAGTGTTGACGAACCTCCAGGTCAAAAGCGGTGTTCATGTCCATCGCCACCGCTTCGATTCGAGCGCAACCCTCCGGCCCCAGTTCTTCAAAAAATGGCCTGACCGCCGCCCGGCTACGGCCTTCGCCAATCCACAGAACCCGTCGTGTATCGGCATCCAGCACCACGCTGGCGTAACGATGACCTTTGAACAGCGCGAACTCGTCCATCACCAGGCGGCGCGGCTGCGCCTTCGGCAGAATGCTTAACGCCGCTTGCAAGGCTCGACGCTCCAGCAACCGAACGGTGTCCCAATGCAGCCCAAACATCTGAGCCACGTGTAGGGTGGGAAGGCGCTCGCAGGCTTGAATGACTGCACCGGCCAGGCGGCGCGTCATGCGGGCATAGCGATCCAGCCAACTGACGGCCTCCATGCGCTTGCCGCAATCGCGGCAGCCAACCCGCCTGAGCAAAACGCTGAGGCGCACCGCGCGACCGAGAATGGGCAAATCACGAACGGTTCGCTCGCAATACTCGTGCGTGGTTGAACAAGGTTTTTGGCAGCCACCACAGGAAGGGAATCGGGTGGTGTGGGGAATCAGGTCGATCTGTAGCGCGTCACCATCAGGCTTGATCGTGACGACAGAAAAGCCCTCCCAAAAAGGAAGGAAAGTATTAATATCGCGCATAAGAACGCCGGTTTGTTAGATGTGTTTGCTCGCACGAACATCATCAATCAAATCGGCGTTCTTGTTTCTGTGTTTCCCGGGATTCCGTGAAGAACCAATAAAAAGCCCCGCTCTAGGGCGGGGCTCTTGGGTCAGTGGCGCTGAAAGCGCTACTGATGGAACGTGTTACTGCGCGGCGATGCTGAAGCCATCGAACGCGGTTTGCTGCTGAAGCGCGGTGATGATGTTCTTGCGGTTAACTGCTTGTTCGGCCCCGGCGTTGTCCAGGAAGGTCTCGCTTTCCAGCTCCGCTTCTTCGCCTTCGCCGACGAAGGTAAAGCCCAGGAACTCCAGTGCCTCACGGTCAACGTTCAGTCGCGAACGCGGGGTGCGCAGCGGCAGCGTGACGCTGATGCCGTCTTTGCTGATGGTGAACACTTCGACATCTTTCTTGGCGCGAGCAGCCTTGCTTTTGCTACTGCTCGGGTTGCTGATGGCCTGGTGGGTCTGGTTCAGCACTTTCAGTGCGAGGCCATAGACCAATTCCTGAAAGGCCGGGTCGTCCTTGAAGCTGGAGAGAATCCGGCTGATCGGGAATTTGCTGCTCAAGTCTTCCAGGGCGGCAATGTCGGCAGCCTCGGCGTCCTTGAGCTGCTTGAGTTCGCCCATCAAATCGTAGGCTTTATCGTCGTCGAAGCTGTCGTGAGCGTGGCGAATCGCGGCGCGCAGCTCGCGGATCTGGTCGCTTTCCCGGGTGGACTGGAAAGCGTCCAGGACCATCTCGCTGATGGTCTTGGCCTGGGGCACGTGCTGTGAAAGATTGATGGAGTTTTCGTATTCCGCTTTGGACGACAAGGTGACTACGGATTCAGCGGTATTGGAATCGGACATTGAAATTTCACTACTTCTTTTAACTTGGATTGAGGCGAGAAAGCTCTGGGCCTTTTCAGGCCGCCTAATCTATTGGACCGAGGCGGCGTTGTCACGGATGAACAGGCGGCTGATCATCATTTTTGGCACAGCGGCTTTTAACCGGCGGCTATCGGGGGGCGATTTGCCTGAAGTGTCAGCAGCAGCCGATAAAACTTCAACGCCCGACCGCTGATCAGTCCACAGACAAAACCCGAAGCCGACGCCTTGAGCAGCAACATCTCAAGAGTGGCGGTTCAGCGTCAGGTTCAGCGAATACAGTGACCAGACCAGCAAAATCGGCGCTGTGACGAACAATGAAGTTTTGCTTTCACGGGTCGGGGACAGGGCTTTGACACCGTAGTAGCACAGCAGTAGAAAAATCGCGTACACCCACAATGGGGTGTTTTGCAGGGTGTTGAGCATCGTGCAGCGTCCTTGCCGAAATGGGTGCCGGGATATTAGCCGTTGCTGCAGCCCTGGCAGTCGACTATTTCCCCAGCGAATTCAGATTCATCGACCGCACCGCCAATTGCTCGGCCGTTTGCTGATCCACCGCCAACGAAAAGCGGAAGGTCGCGCCGCGGCCGGGAACATCAACCAGCTGGATCTCGCGGCCGTGCAATTGCAGGATCCGGTGCACGATCCGCAACCCCAGTCCGCCGTCACGCCGTGCGCCGCCAATGTTGAACGGGCGCAGGAACAGACCTTCGCGCAGTTCGGCAGCAATGCCGGGGCCGGTGTCGCTGACGGTGACTTCGATAAAAGGTCCTTGAGGGCGCAGGCTGAGCTCGACTTCTCCCCCTTGCGGGGTGTGACGCAGGGCGTTGTCGAACAGGTTTGTCAGCACCCGCTCGATCAGGCCAAGGTCGGCGCAGGCCGCCGAAACATTGGATGCGAAGGTGGCCTTGAGTTCGACGTGACGCGCCTCGGCCGTCAGTTCGAACTTCTGGAAAATGTCCTGCACCAGATCGGTCAGCGAGAAGCGCTCCAGTACCGGTTGCACGAAGCCATGTTCCAGGCGCACCAGTTCCAGCAGCGATTGCGCCAGACCACCGACCTTGCGGCTTTGATCCAGCGCGATGCCCAGGTAACGGCGGCGGTCGGCGGGGGACAACGTGGCGTCCTTGAGCGACAAGGTTTCCAGATAACCGTGCAGCGAGGCCAGAGGCGTGCGCAGGTCGTGGGAGATGTTGGCCACCAGTTCGCGGCGTTCCTGATCCTGGCGGGTCAATGAGCGCCATTGCTCGCCGAGGCGTGCCTGCATCTGCCGGAAGGTGGCGTCGAGTATGGCAATTTCATCGTGGCTGGCGGCTTTTTCCATCGGAGCGGATGCAGGTGGCGTTACCGGAGCGCCATCAATGTCGAACCGGCTGACGGTTTCGGTCAAACGGCGCAAAGGTCGGGTGATGAGGGCGAATGCCGTGAGACCGGCAATCAGGCACAGCAACGCCACCAGCCCGATGGACAACAGCGCGGTATTCAGCGCGGCGCTGGTGGCGCCGCGTTCGGCGAAGCGGTCGTGTTCTTCGCTGAGCAGCACTACATAGAGATAACCCACCTGTTTGCCATTGACCTGCAATGGCGCGGCGCTGAACACTTTGCGGCCATCGACGCTGCGCGGATCGTCGCCGAGAATCGGCAGGGCATCGCCCTTGAGCAGACGCTGGATCGGCGTCAGGTCGACCCGCTCCCGATGTATCCGACCCTCGGGCGCAGCACTGCCGACAATCCGGCCCTCGGGGTCGAGCAGATAGACCTCGACACTGGGATTGACCAGCATCAGTTGGCTGAACAGGTCGCGCACGGCGTCGGGCATCAGGCCTTGGGTGTCCATCAGCACGGTGTCATGGGCGATGTGCCGGGCCAGATCCCGCGACAACCCTTGCACCACTTCCAGTTCATGCATCTTGTTGGACCGCACCTGCATCCAGGCCGACGTGCCGCAGCACACCAGCAGCAACAGGGCGAATACCAGAGACAGGCGCTGAGTCAGGGTCAGTTTCACGTCTGCTCCTCCCTGGCCGCGAATTTGTAGCCGCGTCCCCACACCGTGAGGATGCGCGCCGGTTGCGCCGGATCGGCCTCGATCTTTGCCCGCAGGCGGTTGATGTGAGTGTTGACCGTGTGCTCGTAGCCTTCATGGCTGTAGCCCCAGACGGCGTTGAGCAGGTCCATGCGCGAGAACACTTTGCCGGGCTGACGGGCGAAGAAATACAACAGGTCGAACTCCCGTGGCGTGAGGTCGAGGCGGCGACCGTCAAGGGACACATCGCGCGTGATCGGGTCGATGGCGAGGCCGTCCGTGATCAGGCTGCCGGCGTCCATTTTCAGGTTGCGGGCCATGGCGTCGACCCGTCGCAACAGGGCTTTTACCCGGGCCACCAGTTCGAGCATCGAAAAGGGTTTGGCCAGGTAATCGTCGGCGCCGAGTTCGAGCCCGAGAATCCGGTGCACTTCGCTGGAACGCGCACTGGTAATGATGATCGGTGTGTAGCGGGCCATGGCGCGGGCGCGGCGGCAGATTTCCAGGCCGTCGACGCCGGGCAGCATCAGGTCGAGGATCAGTGCGTCCCAGCTTCCTTGCTGCAGCAGGCGCATGCCTTCATCGCCATCGGCGCAGTGCACCACCTCGAACTGCTCATCGCGTAGATGCAGGCAGATAAGGTCGGCGATATGCAGGTCGTCCTCGACCACAAGGACGCGTTTGGTCTGTTCCATCAAGCTCAATCCTTCGGCGCAATGAGCGCATTGTGCGGGTTTTTCGGGGCCTGAGTTATCACGAATTGTTTAACTTCTCGTGAGGATTTGGCGATCAACCCAAGCCTAGGCTGTGTTCCATGACAGGCCCCTGGAATTTTCGGAGACGACCATGTTTTCACGGCGACAGTTTCTCGTAGCAAGCGGCGGGCTAGGCGCTGCAGCCCTGGTCATCGGTGTATTGCCAAAATTTGCCGCGCGTTCTGCACTGGTCAGTGATGCCGGCGCGGCGGAGGTGTTCGAGGTGACTCACAGCGATAGTGAATGGCGCGCCATGCTCAGCGCCGAGCAGTACGAAATCCTGCGCGAAGAGGGCACTGAACGGGCCTACAGCAGCCCGCTGAACAATGAGCACCGCGAAGGTACGTTTGCCTGTGCCGGTTGCGAGCTGCCGCTGTTTTCTTCCGCGACCAAGTTCGACAGCCGAACCGGTTGGCCGAGTTTCTGGGCACCGCTGGACAAGGCGGTGGCCACTCGTCAGGACCGTTCCTTCGGGGTGCTGCGCGAAGAAGTCCACTGCCGGCGTTGCGGCGGTCATTTGGGCCATGTTTTCGACGATGGGCCAAAACCCACCGGTTTGCGTTACTGCATGAACGGCCTTGCGATGACGTTTGTGCCGCAGACGGCTTGATCCGCGGGTACTCCCTTCCACTCATTTTTGCAGGTCGACGTTATGTGGCTTCTGGTCCTCGCTTATCTCGGTGGTGTGCTGACGATTGTCAGCCCGTGCATCCTGCCGGTGCTGCCCTTTGTCTTCGCTCGCACCGGGCAGCCGTTTATGAAGAGCGGGTTGCCGCTTTTGGCGGGAATGGCGCTGACCTTCGCGCTCGTCGCCTCGTTGGCGGCGGTGGGCGGCGGTTGGGTGGTGCAAGTCAATCAGTATGGTCGCTGGCTCGCGTTGCTGTTCGTTGCACTGTTCGGGCTGACGCTGTTGTTGCCTCGATTGGCCGAGCGTCTGACCCGACCACTGGTGGCCGCGGGTAGCCGGTTGTCGGAAGCCGCGGGCGCCGATAAACGGCCGCGTCCTGGCGCTTCGTTCCTGATCGGCGTCGCCACGGGCCTGCTCTGGGCGCCGTGCGCCGGGCCGATTCTGGGTCTGTTGCTGACCGGGGCCGCGCTGCAAGGGGCAAGCATCGCAACCACCTTGTTGTTGCTGGCCTACGCCGCGGGTGCTGCAACTTCCCTCGCGGTGGCGTTGCTGCTGGGCGGTAAAGTCTTTGCGGCAATGAAGCGTTCCATCGGCGCTGGCGAGTGGCTGCGTCGAGGTCTGGGCGCCATGATGCTGGCCGGTGTCGCGGCCATCGCCCTGGGGCTCGACACCGGGATTCTGGCGCGGGTTTCGACGGCGTCCACCGGCGGTATCGAGCAGGCGTTGGTGGGGCGGCTGGCCGGCAAATCACCAAATGGTAGCGGGGCGATGATGGCGCAGGTTCCGAGTTCGGGAAGTGTAATGAAAGCGGCTGACAAGGCGCCGGACGCATTGCCGATTGAAGGCAACCTTCCACCGCTGGATGGCGCGGTGCAATGGCTCAACTCGCCACCCCTCACAGCGCAGGCCTTGAAAGGCAAAGTCGTGTTGGTGGACTTCTGGACTTACTCCTGCATCAACTGCCTGCGCACACTGCCCTATGTGAAGGCTTGGGCCGAGAAGTACCGCGATCAGGGATTGGTGGTGATTGGCGTCCATGCGCCCGAGTTTGCTTTCGAACGAGACGTCGGCAATGTCACCAAAGCCATGAAGGACCTGGGCATCAACTACCCGGTGGCCATCGATAATGACTTCAAGGTCTGGCGAGCGTTCAACAACCAATACTGGCCGGCCCACTATTTTGCCGACGCTCAAGGTCGCATTCGTTATCACCATTTTGGTGAGGGCGAGTACGCCGAATCGGAGCGGGTGATCCAGCAACTGCTGCGCGAAGCAGGTGCCGCGAAGGTCGCGGACGGCCTGATCAATGCCAGCGCCGAGGGTGTTCAACTGGCGCCGGACATGAATGAAGTGCAATCGCCGGAAACCTATGTCGGCTACCAGCGTGCCGAGAATTTCGTGCCTGAAACCAGCCTGGTGCCGGACAAGGTGTCGGCCTATAGCGCTCCATCACAATTGGCACTCAACGACTGGAGCCTGGCTGGTCAATGGAATGTCGGCTCGGAGCGAGCGACTTCCAGCGCCCCGGCCAGTCGCATCGTCTACCGCTTCCATGCCCGCGATCTACACCTGGTGCTGGGGCCTGGCACTGACGGTAAACCGGTGCGTTTCAAAGTGTTGATTGACGGAAAAGTCCCCGGCGATGCCCACGGTACCGACGTGGCGCCCGACGGCAGCGGCAGCGTGACTGAACAACGCTTGTACCAATTGGTGCGCCAGACCGGCGGCGTGACGGATCGGACCTTCAGCATCGAGTTTCTCGACTCCGGAGTGTCGGCGTATGCGTTTACGTTCGGTTGATCGTCATCCCATTCATTCAGGAATCAGCCTCATGAAAACCCTATTCACCTGGCGCCGCACCCTGTTGGGCCTGGCCGCTGCCGGCGTCATCGGCCAATGCCTGGCGTTCTCCTTCGGTGCGACGGAAGACGCGGTCATCATTCCTCCACCCACCCTCGACGAAACCACCCAGGCCGCCAGCGAAAGGGCGGTCTTTGCCGGCGGTTGTTTCTGGGGCGTCCAAGGCGTGTTCCAACATGTCAAAGGGGTGAAAAAAGCGGTCTCCGGTTACGCCGGCGGTGCAGCCAACACGGCTCAGTACGAGCGGGTCAGCGGTGGCGATACCGGTCATGCGGAATCCGTCGAAGTCACCTTCGACCCCCATCAGGTCAGCTACGGCACCTTGCTGCAAATCTACTTCTCGGTAGCTCACAACCCTACCGAACTCAACCGTCAGGGACCTGACCACGGCACTCAGTATCGCTCGGCGCTTTTCCCGGAAAACAGCGAACAGCAACGTGTCGCCCAGGCCTACGTCGCCCAGCTCGACGCCGCCCATTCGTTCAACAAACCCATTGTCACCAAGCTGGAGACCTACAACGGTTTCTACCCGGCGGAGGAGGAACATCAGGACTTTCTGACCGAGCACCCGACCTATCCGTACATTGTGATCAACGATCTACCGAAGGTCGCGCAGCTGAAAAAGCTTTATCCGGATCGGTACCAGGAGAAACCGGTGTTGGTGAAGGCGGGGATGTGAATGGCGGGTTGGCTATTTACGACGCGGGCGCTCCATCGCAATGGTCGAGGTTTCAAACCCCAGGCTTGAAAAGAAATCCGAAGCACCTTCCCGGCCTGCTCGCAGAACCCAGGTCATGTCGGTGTTCTCGCCCATGACATGCTCGACCAGCGCGCGCCCGACACCTTCACGTCGATGTTGTCCACAGACAACGACCATCGACAGATAACCGTTTGATAGGCCGTCTGTGATGCCTCGGGCAAAACCAATAATTTGGGAGTCCTTCATAGCAAGGGCTGTGCGTTGGGAGTGAGTGATCAACTGAGCAAAATGTTCAGCGGAACCTGTGCGATGAGCCCATCCGTTTTGCCCCAGGAAAAGGCGCACGGACTCGACTTCCGAAGGGAGTACATCGCGGACATGCAAGGCGTTGTTCATCCGGAAATCACATTCTTGCCCGCGATCTTCGACCGATACAGCGCCTGATCGGCCCTGGCCAGCAGTCCGGTCTGTTGTTCTTCGTCAAAGCGCTGAACCACGCCAAAACTCATGGTCACTTGAAAGTCCCCCACTGGCAGCAGGCTTGCGAGGTCATGGCGGATACGTTCGGCGAGGGTCCGGGCGTCGGCGAGTGGTGTATTGGGAAGGATCAGGATGAACTCATCGCCACCCCAACGGGCGAGCAGATCACCCTCGCGTACGCAGTGCTTCACGCTCTCGATCACCTGCACCAATGCTGCATCGCCCAGCGCGTGGCCATAGTGATCGTTGATGTTCTTGAAGTCGTCGATGTCCATCGCAATCAGCGACAGCGGTTGTCGAAAGCGTTGGGCGCGGTCGCATTCCTGGGGCAGGGCTTTTTCCAGAAGGTAGCGATTGGCGATTGAGGTCAGCGTGTCGGTTTCCGCCAGTTTTCGGTTTTCTTCGAGTTGGATTTGCAGTTGCTGATTGACGCGAGACAGTTCTCGGGTGCGTTCTTCAACGATCGCTTCCAGGGATTGGTTGCGCCGTTCAAGCGCTTCGTACAGGCGCTTCTTGTCTTCAATGCTGCGGTGCGCGCCGACCATCCGCGCCACCGAGCCGTCGGCATTGCGTGCCAGTACGTAGCCACGGTCTTCGATCCAGGTATAGCTGCCATCCTGCATGCGGCAGCGATACTCGGCCTGATAGCCGGGAGCGCGCTGATTCAGGTAGTCATCGAACAGTGTCATGACCTGCTGGTAATCGTCGGGATGGATCACGTTTTCCCAGGTCAACACGTTGTTATCCAGGGAATGAGGCGGGTAGCCGAGCATCTCGTACCACCCGGGGTTGCGATAGACGAACCCTGTGTTGGCGTTCCAGTCCCAGATGCCGTCGCTGACCAGCTCCAGAATGGTGTGCAGCATGTCTTCGTTCAAATCCGACAGATTGAACTTCAACGGCTCGATATTCGACGCTTCACCCATCTCCGCACTCCTTGCCGCCCTGATATCTAAGTGACCCGCCTGTCGTGGAGATTAGTCGATGGCGTATTGAGCCGGCTAGTGCTTGCCCCATCTCTGCAAGGCAAAGTCGACGAAACTACGCAGTTTTGGCAAACGGTAGCGATCCTGGGCATACATCAGGTTCATCGGTCGGCTCGGCGGCAAGTAATTGGGCATCAATGCCACCAGTTTTCCGTCCTTGAGATCTTGCTCCATCAACGCATCAGGCAACACCACGATGCCCATGCCGGTTCGCGCCGCTTGATGCAGTCCTGCCGAACTGTTGATCAGCATCGGTCCATTGACCGCTACCGCCACTTCGCCTTCGGGACCGGTCAGGCGCCAATGTTTTTCCACCGACTGCCAGTCATCCCCGGCCGGATAGGCAAAGGACAGACAGTCGTGGTGTTGCAGATCGTCAGGTTTCTGCGGTGTGCCTTTGCGCGCCAGGTACTCCGGTGATGCACACATGGTCAGGCTGTAGTCGAGGAGTGGACGGGCGATCAAGTGGGCCTCCTCGGTATTGCCCAGACGAAATGCCACGTCGAAACCGTTTTCGATCAGGTCCGGACGGCGATTGGTGAGGACCACATCCAATTTGACGCGTGGACACAGCAGGGTGAATTCACTCAGGGCCGGTGCCAGTTTTTCGCTGCCGAACGTCAGCGGTGCGGTGATGCGCAAGGTGCCACTGGGTTCGTCGAGGGCCTGCTCGGCCAACCGTTCGGAGTCGGCCACCAGCCCCAGCACTTCGAGGCAACGCTGGTAATAAGCGGTGCCGAATTCCGTTAACCGCTGGCGTCGTGTCGTTCGGTGGAGCAGGCGCACACCCAGGCGTTGCTCCAACGCCCGCAGGTGATTGCCGACCATGGTGGTGGACATTTCGCACTGCAACGCGGCGGCGGTCATGCTGCCGGTTTCCACCACTTTGACGTAAACGGTCATTGCCTGGAATAAATCCATTATCAAACCCAGCTTTAAAATGATTGAAGTGTTGCAGCGTTTATCTAGCTCAGGTGGCTAACCATACTGCAAAAACACCGACCATTGATGGAGCTTGATGTCATGACCGCCGCCTGCCTGATGACCACTTACCAACCCTTGCCCTTGAGTTTCAGCAAGGGCCTGGGCACACGCCTGTGGGATCAGGCCGGTCGTGAATACCTGGACGCGGTGGCGGGCGTGGCAGTGACCAACGTCGGTCACTCCCATCCGAAAATTGTCTCGGCCATCAGCGAACAGGCCGGGTTGCTGTTGCACACTTCCAACCTCTACAGCATTGATTGGCAACAGCGGCTGGCGCAGAAATTGACGCAATTGGCGGGCATGGAGCGAGCCTTCTTCAACAACTCCGGTGCCGAAGCCAACGAGACGGCGCTGAAACTCGCTCGGTTGTATGGCTGGCAAAAAGGCATTGAACAACCGCTGGTGGTGGTCATGGAAAACGCTTTTCACGGCCGGACCCTGGGCACCTTGTCCGCCAGTGATGGCCCGGCCGTGCGCCTGGGCTTCAACGAGTTGCCGGGGGACTTCGTCAAAGTGCCATTCGGTGACCTCAAGGCGCTGGACAAGGTGCAACAAGCCCACGGCCCGCGCATTGTGGCGATCCTGATGGAACCGATTCAGGGTGAAAGTGGTGTCCAAATGGCCCCGCCCGGTTATTTGAAAGCCATTCGCGAACTCTGCACTCGGCGCTCGTGGTTGTTGATGCTCGACGAAATCCAGACCGGCATCGGCCGCACCGGCCAGTGGTTCGCCTTTCAGCACGAAGGCATCGTTCCGGACGTCATGACCCTGGCCAAAGGCCTCGGCAACGGTATTCCAATCGGCGCCTGCCTGGCCCGAGGCAAAGCCGCCGACCTCTTTACCCCCGGCAGTCACGGCAGCACCTTCGGCGGCAATCCACTGGCCTGCCGGGTCGGTTGCACCGTGCTGGAAATCATCGAAGAACAAGGGCTGCTGGAAAACGCCAAACTTCAGGGCGAGCGTTTGCTGGCCAGATTGCGCATTGAATTGGCGGACGACCCGAACGTCCTGGAGATCCGCGGCCTGGGATTGATGATTGGCATCGAACTCAAACAGCCGATTCGCGACCTGACCCTGATCGCAGCGCGGGATCACGGTTTGCTGATCAACGTGACAAGGGGCAAGACCATTCGCTTGCTGCCGCCGCTGACGATTGATGAGCGGGAAGTGGAGATGATTGTCAGAGGGGTTTGTCGGGCGGTGAAAGTGGCCTGAGATTTATCTCAGTAGTGGTATCTACACATCACGATGCGTATTTCACCGTCCTCGACTGCGTAGACCAAGCGATGCTCGGCAGTGATTCGCCGAGACCAGAAGCCGCTCAAATTGTGTTTGAGCGGCTCAGGTTTACCCACGCCTTCAAATGGCTCCCGCTGAATCGCTTTAATCAACAGGTTGATTCGTTTGAGGCCGGCCTTGTCGTTTTGTTGGAACCATAGGTAGTCGTCCCAACCTTCTGTAGTGAACTCGATATTCATTCTTCGATGAGTTGCCTTGCTTTGGTTTTCCCTGCTCGCAGGTTGCCGATCGATTTGATCAGACGTTCAGCATTGGCAGGAGAACGAAGCAGATAGGCTGTCTCTTCGAGGGCGTTGTATTCCGCCAGAGACATCATCACCACGGGTTCGCCTTTCTGGCGCGTTACCAACAATGGGGCGCGGTCTTCATTTACCCGATCCATGGTTTCTGCAAGGTGTGCACGTGCTGTGGTGTAGTTAATGGTTTGCATGTTGTAGTCCTCGCTCAATGCAAAGAACGTACAGAAATGAGTACAGGATGACAAGGTGATACCTACGAGTGGTCGTTACGCAGACGATGCATCTACGTTTGTACTGAGTATCGCCGATGATTCTTCGAGACGTTTCCGTGATCGATGTAATCCCGATCCGATTAACACGCCATCCCCAGCGCTCAAATGCGCCAGGTGCGGGGTGGAGAATGGATGAAATCATTCATTTGCGCTCGGCTCACGAGTTGCCGTTTCGAACCGCCAAACCCATCGAACAGACGCTGATGCGCAGCAAATCCACTGGACTCTTCGCGCATGCGATAGCTGCCGGCCCAGTCGAGCAACGCAATCAACAACTCGTCATTCTTGTCCCGCTGTGCTTCTCGCTGACGAATATTGGCAACACACTCCTCATCTTCAACACACAGCCAGATCAGTGCTGTCGCCCGGGGCAAGAGTTCGCTGATGATCCAGCCGTAAACGCCTTCGATCACCCAGCGCTCTTCACTGGCCACCACCCGTGCCATGCCCAGCGCCTCGGCACGGGGGCGGGCGATGCTGTGTTCGTCGGACAACCAGTGAATCGAATCGAGATCGACCCACGGCACTTGCAGGCGGTTGGCCAGACGTTCGGCCAGCCAGCTTTTGCCGGAACCGGAGTTGCCGATGATCAGGGTTCGGGTGAGGTTCATGAGCAACGCCGATCTTGTACGCAGAGCGTGGGAACGATCAGCCTTCAGTCATCATTCTCAGGCGCAACCATCCGGGTCTTCGGCGAACCGTTTGAGTTGTGCTGATAGATCTCCTGCGGCTGTCCTTTTTCATTAAAGAACACTTGCCCGATCCCCGCCGAATTCCACAGCCGTTCACCCGCTTCAGCATGTTCCGGGACATGGGGAACAATGCGCATGCGTCGGCGTTTGGTCAGCCAGTTGAGCGGCGAGCGGGGCGAGTAGAGCCAGCGGTTGAGGCGGTCGAACCACTCGAGCAGCGCCGGCGGGAATTCGTTTTTGATGCCGCTGCTGGTGATCTGCCAGATGCGCGGGCCGGCCTTGCGGTGTCGGATCAGTACTTCGTAGACGAAGGAATAATGCACATCGCCCGACAGCACCACGTAGTTACCGGGTGTGCGCGAGTGTCGGAAAATGTTCAGGATCACCTGGGCCGCACCGCGATGGGCCATCCAGTTTTCGGCATCCACCAGCAGGGGATAACCGCACCAGCTGAAGACGCGCTGCACGGTTTCGATCAGTTTGACGCCGAAGATCGGTGCCGGCGAAACGATGATGGCCGAAGGGTGATCGAGCAGATCCTGTTGCAGTTCACTGAGGGCTTCCCAGTCCAGCAAACCCGAAGGCTGCTTGAGGTTCATCTCGCTGCGCCAGCGTCGGGTTCGGGTGTCGAGCACGACGATGGCCGGGCGGGTGGGCAGCACGTAATGCCAGTTCTGAAACCTCAGCAGTTCGTCAATCAACTCGTCCTGAGTGTCACTGTCGAGGTAGCGGTCATGCCCGGTCGCGCTCAGTCCGCTGGCCTTCTTCAGCACCGCGCCGAACGCATCCGGGTTGTTGCCCCAGCCCTGGCACAGCATGTAAGCAATCAGCGCGTTACCGATGATGCGCCTGGAGAACGGATGGCCGTAGGCCGTTTCCTCCCATTGCGCGGAAAGATTCCAGTCATCGGTAATATCGTGGTCGTCGAAAATCATCAGGCACGGCAGGTGAGCGAGTGCTCGGGCGACGCCTCCCAGACCGGCCTGGAAGCCATCGATGCGCGTCTGCTCAAGGGCATAACGCTCGCGTCTTGCTGGCGTCAGTGCCGGTGGTTGCGGGGCGATCAAGGTCCAGGGTGTCGGCGACCAGACCAGCAGGTACATGGCCATGACTTCGGCGAACGTCACCAGATGGTTATCGGCACTGCTGCTGGTGAAAATCGGCTTACGCGCCCCACCGAAAAATCGCTCGCGCAGGGTTTCGTTGCTCTCCAGCGCCGGTAACAAATCCGCACGATGGTAGTAGCTGGCGGGGTGCTCGTAGAGCTTGGCGCTGTCGCTGACCACCGCGCCTTCGAGGTGCTCTTCGAACAGCCCCAGTCGCTTGATCAAGGCATGGATGGCTCGCAGCATCGGGCCCGCGACATCGTCGGCATAAACCTGATCGCCGCTCATCATCAACAGCGCCGGGCGTTTGTGTGCGTCCGGCTCGGCCTCCAGCAAACGATCGACGCACAGCAAACCGTCCGGGGCCGGATGGTGAGGTTTGCGGCAGGAGCCGTGCAACAGATGATCGGCCCGTTTACGCAGGACGAAGTTTGGGCAACGGGCGTCGCCGTACAGCAAGTGCGGGGCCCAAACGGCGATGCCGGCGTCAGCGTCGTCAATCAGCAGGTCGTATTCGATTAACGTGTCGCAGGGCAGGGCGGTGTCCAGCGACACATCGATCAAATGAACAAAGGCCTGGGTGCCCACCGCAATGACCGTGCACTGACTCGCGTCGAGGTGGATATCGTCGCGATCTTGCAAGCGCAACGTCAGCGACAATGCCCGCGACCCCACCAGCCACATCACCAACCGCGTCGGTTCCAGCCGCCGCAACAGCGGCCCGACCAGGACGGGTGGCAGGGATTGATGATTGTCAGGCAGCGGCAAAGACATGGATATCCGGGTTTTTGGAACAGAGAAGCGCGGGATGATAACGCAGCTGACGTCAATGAAACGCAACGGGCCCGAATCTGACAATCAAGGCAACTGCTCGCTGTCGGCCTTTATTACATCCGTCTCGCCATTGGCCACGAGCCAGCGAAACAGCTCCGTCACGGACACCGTGTGGCTGCGCTCGATCCATCGCACCAGCGCCGGGCCATAGTGTTCGGTGTAGCGGGTGAGTACCAGATGGCGACAGTCCGCTGACAGGCGCAGGGTAATTTCCCGACAGTTCAAAGTGGCCGGGTCGGGCTGGATGACCCGTTGCTGCAGAATCAGGCTATTGCCTTCAGAAACCATCGGCCGGTGCTCCTGTGCATTGATGTTTGGTTGTCTGCGCCGAACCTTGTTTGCCATCGACCACGTAAGCGGCACGATGCTCGGCGACTACGTTGCGTAACGCGCTGTAGTAGTCCGGCAGTTTTTGCAGGCTGTCGGTCAGCGGTAAGGCTTCTGCTCGATCATCGACGATGCCGCCGACCGTGCTGATGGTGGACAGCGTGTCCACGGTGTCACTGTTGCTGCCGAACGGATCGATCACAAAACCGAGCACGCGGCCGACGGCGTCGCGGCTGTTGGAAGTGCCGAGCAAAGGCAGTTCGACGATCGGCCCGTCGCCGATGCCCCACACGCCGAATGTCTGGCCGAAATCTGCGTCGTGACGCGGGATGCCGGCCATGCCGGAGACGTCGATCAAGCCCACCACACCCACTGTGGTGTTCAGCACGAAACGCCCCAGAGTATTGGCCGAGCGCATCGGGTTGCCTTGCAGCAGGTCATTGATGAATACCTTGGGCTCGCCAAAGTTTGTGACAAAGTTATGCACACCCGTCTGGAAAAAGTCCGGCGAGTAGCGATAGCCGCGAGCGACCGGCGCCAGGGCGTAGTCATCGACCACCCGGTTAAACGCGAAGACCCCACGATTGAACGGTTCCGCCGGGTCGTACACCGAATAGGCGATGTCCGCGCAACTCACCTCGGTGGTGGACGGCGGCTGACTGCTGCAGCCCGCCAGCCCTGCGGTCAGCACGGCAATCGAGGTGTTGCGGGTCAGCCAGGGAGCACACTTTAAAGGCAACATGGACGCGATTCTCGGGAGGAATTCGCCGAGATGCTGAGCCCTAAGCCTTGCTCAAAGATGTCTGGTTTATTGCAGGATTGAAATATATGACGCGCTGCCGTGAATAGTTTTAGATGGCGGTTCCATTCGCCCCTTAAGTGACCTTTGGTGAACAGTCTTTTAATTGTGGACGACGACCTTGAGGTCCTCGATCTACTGAAAAAATTCTTCGTGCAACACGGCTATAGCGTCGAAGTCGCCACCGATGGCGCGTCGCTGTGGGCGGCCATCGAGCGCCAACCGCCAGACCTGATCATTCTTGATGTGATGTTGCCGGGGGACAGTGGCCTGATCCTGTGCCAGCAACTGCGGATTCGCTACGCAATGCCGGTGATCATGCTCACCGCCATGGGTGAACTCAGCGACCGGGTAGTCGGCCTGGAACTGGGCGCCGACGATTACCTGACCAAACCCTTCGACGCCCGTGAGCTGCTGGCCAGAGTGCGCGCCGTGCTGCGCCGCGTGGACGAGCGCCGTCCGGTATCGCAGGAACGGCCACGGCCGCTGATCGACTTCGCCGACTGGCACCTGGACGTCACCCGTCGGGAGCTGCGTTCGCCGGACAATGTGATGATTCCGCTGTCGGCCGGTGAGTTTGACTTGCTGCTGGTCTTCGTCGAACACCCGCAGCGCATCCTCACCCGCGAGCAATTGCTGGACCTGGCGCGTGGGCATTGCCATGAAGCGTTCGATCGCAGCATCGACGTTCAAGTCAGCCGCCTGCGGCGCAAACTCGAGTCCGACACCAAACGGCCGGCGATGATACGCACCGTGCGCAACGGCGGTTACCTGTTCACCCCCAGCGTGACGCGGCGATGAGCTGGTTGAAGCGGATTCGTCGGGATACGGTGGCTCGCTGGATCGCCTTGACAATCATTTTGGCCATGCTCATTTCACTGGCGCTCAACGGGCTGTTTATTCAACTGGCCGGCGTCTGGGCGCGCCCGCCGCTGACCGAAACCGGCCTGCTGGAAAAAGCTGCCGCCATCAGCCGCGTCATCGAGGCCGCTCCTGCGCCCCTGCGCAACCCGTTGGCGCAAGCCGCCAGCGAGAACGGCTTCACCGTCAGTTGGCACCCGGACCGGCATGATCTCAATCTGCCGGCCGTGGACGATCCGAAGTCCGACATCGGCTCGACCATCCTGCAGCCGATGCTCAGAGCCCCAGACCGGCGCATCGAAGCCTATGAACCGGCCGACTGGACGGAGCACACGGCGGACGCGCATTACGCGCTGCTGATCGAGCTATCGGATTCGACATGGCTGATGTTCTCCGCGCCCTCGCGCAGTTGGGGCCTCGATGAAACGCCACGCTACCTGATCGTGATCCTGCTGGTACTGATCTCCACCGCCCTGGTCGCGCTGATCGCCACCCGGCGCCTTGCCACGCCGTTGCAGCACTTTGCCGAAGGTGCCCGACGCTTCGGCGTGGACTTCCGCGCACCGCCCATCGAGCCGCTGGGCCCACAGGAAATCCGCCAGGCGATTCTCGCGTTCAACGCCATGCAAGCCCAGTTGCAGCACTTCATTCGCGACCGCACGCAAATGCTCGCCGCCATCTCCCACGACCTGCGCGCGCCTCTGACGCGGATGCGTTTGCGGGGCGAATTCATAGAAGACAGCGAGCAACAGCAGCGGTTGTTTCGTGATGTGGATGAAATGCAGGCGATGATCAACTCGGCGTTGGAGTTCTTCCGCGATGATGCCCGGCTTGAGCCGGCGACCCAGTTTGATCTGGCGGAACTGCTGCAAACGCTGCTGGATGATTACCGTGATCAGGGTGTCGAGATTGCTTTCAGCGGGCCGCTGCGGTGGGTGTATTTCGGGCGACCGCTGGGGCTTAAGCGGGTGATGACCAATCTGCTGGATAACGCGATCAAGTACGGGAGTGAGCCGGCGATTGAACTGATCCCCGGAGCCGGGGAGGTGAGGATCAAAGTGCTGGATCGTGGGCCGGGTATTCCGGAGGCCAGTCTTGAACAGGTTTTTGCACCGTTCTTTCGCATGGAAGGCTCGCGGAACAAAAGCACGGGGGGCGTTGGTTTGGGGTTATCGGCGGCGCGGGCGATTGTGCTGGAGCACGGAGGCGAGCTGACCCTGCGTAATCGGTCGAAGGGTGGGTTGGAGGCGTTGGTCGTTTTGCCAGTGCATCCAACCCCGGACAGTTAAGTAATTTCTGCAATGACGCAATCTTGTAGCAGCTGGCGCAGCCTGCGTTCGGCTGCGCAGCAGTCGTGAAATAAGAAGATGCGGTGTTACAGGAAGACCGCAAGCTCAGGTTTTACGACTGCTGCGCAGCCGAACGCAGGCTGCGCCAGCTGCTACAAAAAATTGCGTGACGGCTTAACGGATCGTGGGAGCTTAAGCCTCCCAGCCCGCCCCACTGACCGCCGCCTGCGCCAGTGGGTGCAAGTCTGCTCCCTGATGCTCCGTCTGCCAGGCCAGCAGTTCCTTGCGCATGCCGGGCGTCCAGTACATCTGCAGATGATTACGCACACCGAGCACGGCCTGTTGCTGGTCGGGTTCGGTGGCGAAGTACTGGGCGATCTGGTTGACCATCTTGATCAGGTTGTCCGTACTCATCGGCGCACCTCGGCTTTGGCACCACGTGCCTGACGGCGTTCTTTAAGCAGACGATCCTGTTCGTCGCTGAATGCCTGATAGCGTTTTTGCCACTCGGAAGGGTGGTAGACGCGGCTGACTTCCACGGCGGTGACCTTGTACTCCGGACAGTTGGTGGCCCAGTCGGAGTTGTCGGTGGTGATGACGTTGGCCCCCGATTCCGGGAAGTGGAAGGTGGTGTACACCACGCCCGGCGCAACCCGTTCGGTGACCCGCGCACGCAGCACGGTCTGGCCAGCGCGGCTGCCGATGCCGACCCAGTCACCTTCGTTGATGCCACGACTCTCGGCGTCGGTCGGGTGGATTTCCAGGCGGTCTTCATCGTGCCAGGCGACGTTCTCGGTCCGTCGAGTCTGGGCGCCGACGTTGTACTGGCTGAGGATGCGTCCGGTGGTCAGCAGCAGCGGATAGCGATTGTTGACCTTTTCCTCGGTGGGCACGTAGCCGGTGAGCATGAAACGCCCTTTGCCGCGCACGAACTCCTCGATGTGCATGGTCGGCGTGCCGTCCGGTGCCTCGGCGTTGCACGGCCATTGCAGGCTGCCGTGGCTGTCCAGTGCGGCGTAGCTGACGTTGGTGAAGGTCGGCGTCAGGCTGGCGATTTCATCCATGATTTCCGATGGATGTTTGTAGTTCATCGGGTAGCCCAGGGCGTTGGCCAGGGCCACCGTGCCTTCCCAGTCGGCCTTGCCGCCCAGAGGGTCCATGACTTTGCGTACCCGCGAAATGCGTCGTTCGGCGTTGGTGAAGGTGCCGTCCTTTTCCAGGAACGAAGCGCCCGGCAGGAACACGTGGGCGAACCTGGCGGTTTCGTTGAGGAAAATGTCCTGCACCACCACGCACTCCATGGCCGACAGCGCCGCGGTGACGTGCTGGGTATTCGGATCGCTCTGAGCGATGTCTTCGCCCTGGCAATACAAGCCCTTGAAACTGCCGGCCAGCGCAGACTCGAACATGTTGGGAATGCGCAGGCCCGGATCGGGTTGCAGCGTGACATTCCACGCCTGCTCGAACTGCGTCCGTACCACTTCGTTGGAAATGTGGCGGTAGCCGGGTAACTCGTGGGGGAAGGAGCCCATGTCGCAGGAACCCTGAACGTTGTTCTGCCCTCGCAGCGGGTTCACGCCCACGCCTTCGCGCCCGATGTTGCCAGTGACCATCGCCAGGTTGGCGATGCCCATCACAGCGGTGCTGCCCTGGCTGTGCTCGGTGACGCCCAGACCGTAATAGATCGCAGCATTGCCACCGGTTGCATACAGGCGGGCGGCGGCGCGGATGTCGGCAGGTTCTACGCCGCAGACAGGTCCAAGGGTTTCCGGCGAGTTTTCCGCGCGGCTGACGAATTCGCTCCAGCGCGCAAAATCGTTGCCCTCGCAACGGGCGTCGATAAACGGCTGGTTGAGCAGGCCTTCGGTCACGATGGTATGGGCCAACGCGTTGAGCATGGCGACGTTTGTGCCCGGGCGCAGGGCCAGGTGCAGTTCGGCGCGGGCATGCACCGAGTCCACCAAATCAATGCGGCGTGGGTCGATGACGATCAGTCGTGCGCCTTCACGCAGGCGGCGTTTGAGCTGGGAGGCGAACACCGGGTGGGCGTCGCTGGGGTTGGCGCCCATCACCAGGATCACGTCGGCCTGCATCACCGAGTCGAAACTCTGGGTGCCGGCGGACTCGCCCAAGGTTTGTTTCAGACCATAGCCGGTCGGCGAGTGGCAGACCCGCGCACAGGTGTCGACGTTGTTGTTGCCGAACGCGGCGCGCACCAGTTTTTGCACCAGGTAGGTTTCTTCGTTGGTGCAGCGGCTGGAGGTGATGCCACCAATGGAGTCGCGGCCATATTTTTGCTGCAACCGGCGGAATTCGCTGGCGGCGTAGGTCACCGCCTCATCCCAGCTGACTTCCTGCCAGGGATCGTTGATGTTTTTGCGGATCATCGGCTTGGTGATGCGATCCGGGTGGGTGGCGTAGCCCCAGGCAAAGCGCCCTTTGACGCAGGAGTGACCGTGGTTGGCGTGGCCGTTTTTGTCCGGAACCATGCGCACCAGTTGGTCGCCTTTCATCTCAGCGCGGAACGAGCAGCCCACGCCGCAATAGGCACAGGTGGTGATCACGCTGCGCTCGGGCTGACCCAGTTCGACCACGCTTTTTTCCATCAGGGTCGCGGTGGGGCAGGCTTGCACACAGGCGCCGCAGGACACGCATTCCGAGTCGAGGAAATTATCACCGCCAGCAGCGGCCACGCGGGATTCGAAACCGCGCCCGGTAATCGTCAGGGCAAAGGTGCCCTGGGTTTCTTCACAGGCACGCACACAGCGGTTGCAGACGATGCACTTGCTCGGGTCGTAGTCGAAGTAGGGGTTGGACGTGTCCTTCACGTCGTCCAGATGGTTCTCGCCTTCATAGCCGTAACGCACCTCCCGCAGGCCGACCTGGCCGGCGACGGTTTGCAACTCGCAGTTGCCGTTGGCCGAGCAGGTCAGGCAGTCCAGCGGGTGATCGGAGATGTACAGCTCCATGACGTTGCGGCGCAGGGTCGCAAGCTTCGGCGTCTGGGTGTGCACGGTCATGCCTTCAGTCACCGGCGTGGTGCAGGACGCGGGATAGCCGCGCATGCCGTCGATTTCAACCAGGCACATGCGGCAGGAGCCAAAGGCTTCCAGGCTGTCGGTGGCACACAGTTTGGGAATCGTGGTGCCCAGCAGCGCAGCGGCGCGCATCACCGAGGTGCCTTCGGGCACGCTGATGCTGCGGCCGTCGATGTTCAGGGTGACTTGCACCTGGCTTTCGCGGGCCGGTGTGCCCAGATCCATATCGGTTTTCGGGTCGAATACAGTGATCATTGGTCAGCCTCCGAGGGCTGCAGACCGAAGTCAGCGGGAAAATACTTGAGGGCGCTGGCCACCGGAAACGGGGCCATGCCGCCCAACGCACACAGCGAACCGTATTGCATCGTGTCGCACAGGTCCTTGAGGATGATCACCTGCTCTTCGCGACCGCTCTGGTCCGGCGCGGCGAGCAGGCGGTCGATCACCTCCACGCCCCGGGTAGAGCCGATGCGGCACGGCGTGCATTTGCCACAGGATTCCTCGGCGCAAAACTGCATGGCGAAACGCGCCATTTGGGCCATATCCACCGTGTCATCTGCCACCACCACACCACCGTGACCGAGCATCGCGCCGATGGCGGTGAACGCTTCGTAATCCAGCGGCGTATCGAATTGCGACGGCGGCACCCATGTGCCGAGCGGGCCGCCGACCTGCGCAGCTTTCAGCGGTCGGCCACTGGCTGTCCCGCCGCCGTAGTCTTCCACCAGTTCCCGCAGGGTCAGGCCAAAGGCCCGTTCCACCAGCCCGCCGTGACGAATATTGCCCGCTAACTGGAAGGGCATCGTGCCGAGGGAGCGGCCCATGCCGTAATCGCGATAAAACTGTGCACCCTTGGCCAGAATCAGCGGCACCGAGGCCAAAGTCAGCACGTTGTGCACCAGCGTCGGCAAGCCGAACAGCCCTTGCAACGCAGGGATCGGCGGCTTGGCGCGGACAATCCCGCGTTTGCCTTCGAGCGAATCCAGCAGCGCGGTTTCCTCACCGCAGATATAAGCGCCGGCACCGACCCGCACTTCCATATCGAAAGCCTGACCGCTGCCGCCGACATTGGCGCCGAGGTAACCGTTGGACCGGGCGATGTTCAGCGCCTGACGCAGGGTGGCCACGGCATCCGGATACTCCGAGCGCACATAGATGTAGCCGTAAGTGGCACCGACGGTAATGCCGGCAATGGCCATGCCTTCGATCAACAGGAAGGGGTCGCCTTCCATCAGCATGCGGTCGGCGAAAGTGCCGGAGTCACCTTCGTCGGCGTTGCACACAATGTATTTCTGCGCCGCTTGGGTGGCGCGGACCGTGCGCCATTTGATCCCGGCCGGGAAGGCCGCGCCGCCACGGCCACGCAGGCCCGAATCGAACACTTCCGTCGCGGCCTGCTCGCCGCCCACT
This sequence comes from Pseudomonas sp. BT76 TE3572, assembly GCF_050435365.1. Classification (NCBI taxonomy): domain Bacteria; kingdom Pseudomonadati; phylum Pseudomonadota; class Gammaproteobacteria; order Pseudomonadales; family Pseudomonadaceae; genus Pseudomonas; species Pseudomonas sp. BT76 TE3572. Next base: position 3,273,450 of record NZ_JBNDKE010000001.1, on the reverse strand, counting down.
GCGATGGCACGGGTCAAGCCCTCGAAGCCACCGTGCGCCCGGTAATCATCCAGGGACAACGGTCGGGTAATACCGGCGCGGGCGAACAGCAGGCGTTGTTGAGACTTGAGATAAGGCAATTCTTCCACCAGGCCCAAGGCCAGTGGATGAGCGGACGGCTCGCCTTGCAAGGCATCGAGCACTGACGGCACATCATCGGCGGTCAACGGGCCGAAGCCGATACGGCCTTGCGGGCTGTCCACTTCCAGCAGCGGTTCCAGCCAGTACAGACCGCGCGAGCTGGTGCGCTGCAACTCCAGGAGCAGATTGCGTTCCTGAGCCGCAGTGATCAGCGCCACCGCGACTTCATCGGCACCCACGGCACGGGCAAGAGAATCAGTAGGCAGATAGAGCGACGGCATCATGCGTCCTCCCGGCAAGCGTCGAGCAAAGCATCCAGACGCTCAGCACTGAGCCGCGCATGCACCCGGCCATCCAGCTCCAGAGCGGGCGAACAGGCGCAAGCGCCAAGGCAATACACCGGACGCAAACTGATATTGCCATCGGCACTGCTGCCGTGGTCATCCAGTTGCAGGCGCTCGCGCAACTGCGCCGCCAACTGCTCGGCACCGCGGCTTTTGCAGGACTCGGCGCGGCACAGCCGCAGGATATGCTTGGCCGGCGGCGCAGTACGGAAATCATGGTAAAAACTGATCACCCCGCGAACCTCCGCCTGACTCAGATTGAGGGCGTGAGCAATTTCGGGGATGGCCGCATCGGGGATGTAACCGATGCGTTCCTGAATATCATGAAGAATGGGCAACAGTGCACCCGGAGTGCCCTTGTGGCGCTCCAGCAGGGTGTTGACCACAGGCAGGTGCAAACTCTCATCAGGCATTCAGCAATCCTCACGGTCACGGACAAACCAGATGGTTGTCGGTCGTCCGAAAGTGTCGGCTGCGGCACTCACACCACGTCACGGTATCGTGGCAATTTCAGGCCGGTGGCCAGGGCACCCTGAATGGGCATCTTGTTGTGCCCGGCACGGTCTTCGCCGCACCTCAATAAGGGCATTAAGGCAGCTTGCCACGCTGCTTTTGATTCATCTGCACCAAAGCGACGTGTTCGGTTCTGCCTACGACTATCCATTAAGTCTAGAAGAGTGCGGCCCGAGACGTCGTCCCTAAATGGTCGGGGCACAATGTGCAGCGTTATCGCGAATCATGCTTGAACCACCCCAATCCGCTGCTGATGCACCAGTTTCCAGTGCTTGTGCCAAGCTGATGAAGTGTTAATACGCCTGCCGCTCAGGCAACCCTCAGGAAGCCCATGACATGAAGCCCACTCATGCATCGCACGTCCGTCGAGAATTCTTCAAAGCAATCGGGTTCTACTTGCGTGTTGTCTGGCCGATCTTTTCCGTACTGTTTTTTTTGATCCTGCTGTTCGGCTTCATCATCAGCTACCTGGAGGGCTGGGATCCTCTTGACGGCATCTATTTCGGCTTCGTGACCGGTTTGACCATTGGCTATGGAGAGCTCGTGCCGAAACTTGGCGTCTCGCGGATTCTGGCGATTTTGCTGGGGTTCAACGGGGTGCTGATGACAGCGATATTTGCAGCGATCAGTGTTCGAGCGATTGAAGTTGCAGTGCGGGCAGCGGGGCAGGAAGAGCCGGATAAGCCGACGGCGTGAAGTCATGCTTGGTTGCTACTGGAAGGGGAGCAAATCCCCAATCCCAGTCAACCCACAAAACCCCTGTGGAAGCGAGCCTGCTCGCGAAAGCGCCAGCCCAACCAACGCAAAACCCTGAAGTGACCACAACCCCTTGTAGGAACGAGCTCGCTCGCGAAAAACGCAAGGCATCCACCTATCCCGCTGAATACCCCACCCACCGCAACCAAGCCCGCTCCCATAACATCGCGCCTAACTTTTGAACCCGAAAGTTACCCCGGCGCTTCGCCCACTACCCCTCAGCCTTCGCCCCCGCCCGCTTAGACGCCAGCTCATTATCCCGATCCCGATTCAGCACCTTCACCGCATCATCCACAACCGCCTTACTCATCGCCGTCAAATAATGCGCGGCCCAGGCGTGGCGGTCGGTGTCTCTGGCGTAAGCAGCATCTTCGGTCAGCTTCTTGGCGAGAAACAGAAAGTCAGAGGCCATGGATAGGGCATCACCGAGGGGAACGCCGTGGGTGACGTGGAAGAGTGGTAGATCCGCGCAGTAGATGGCGGGTGTTAGGCCGATGGTTTTGAGTTCGGGTTGTTCGGTCATTGGCCACCTCCGATGACGGAGAGGCGGTCGGGGAGGGTGTTACGCGATTGGGAATTGCGTTGAGGGAAAAGCCAAAATTTGTACGGATTGATGCTGCGCATTATCAGACTCCTTGATATGGGGAGCTGCCACATTCGTTTCCACACGAATGGGTGACAGCTGTGCGCAGGGTGGAAAACCGGGAATCAAGGAAACCGGCACGCCCGAAGACGTCCCACGCACAGCCGCCATAACTCACGCCGCAGGCACAAAAAAAGCGCCGGCAGACGTGATGGGGGCGCTGTTGCGCCTTGAATTACACGGGTTTCCACACCCGGTCGCTGAATTGGCAGCGACGGTGGGAGGGTATCGTGGAGATCTAATTCCTGCAACCTTCGGGGCGAGTCGCACTTGCATCATGAAATGCATTGAAACAGGTCAATACCTTCTGTCTGCGGGTTACAAATTTGCGCTTCGGGTGGTTGCGAAGTTACCCCATAATCGCGCGCTTCAACCTTAGTTAGCGCTGCTTTTCGACTAATCTGTAGCCGCTGCCACCAGATTTTTAATAGCCAAGGAGAAAGGCAATGACAGATAACTGGAACAAGCGTCAGTCGGATGCATCTGCCAAGGATGCTCTCGAACGTTTACCAGCCCTGTCTGAATTGCCTGCGACCCTATGAGCCAAGCCGCCTTAGTCAATCCAAGCCTGCTCACCTGGTCTCGTGAGCGCGCAGGTCTCTCCACTGAGCAGGTTGCTAAAAAGTTGCCAGTGAAACCCTATCGAGTACAGGAATGGGAGTCTGGCGAGACCAAACCAACATTCCTCCAGGCTCAGAAGTGGGCGAGTCTCGCTCACATTCCTTTTGGCTTCCTGTTTCTTCAGCAGCCTCCCGTCGAACAACTGCCTTTACCTGATCTTCGGACCGTCGGTGGGGTTGCGCCTCAACGTCCCAGTCTGGAACTGTTGGACACTGTCAGGGATTCCATACGAAAGCAGGATTGGTACCTGGAGTATCTGCAAAACCAAGATCATCAGCCGTTGGCATTTGTCGGTCGCTTCAATAGCCGATCTCAAGTCGCCGAGGTGGTGGACGACATCCGCCGGACCCTCGGCGTGAACCCTGACGCTGCTCGATTGGATTACGACAAATACAGTCGTGCCTTGATTGACGCCGCAGAAGCGGCTGGCATTTTGGTGATGCGCAGTGGCATTGCGCTAGGAAACACCCATCGTAAACTTGAAGTGAGCGAGTTTCGGGGTTTCGCCATCAGTAACGCCTACGCCCCCGTTGTATTCGTCAACAGTTCCGACGCCCCCACCGCACGGCTGTTCACTTTGCTCCACGAACTGGCCCATATCTGGATTGGTAGCAGCGGAGTGTCCGACGGGAGCACCGCGAATGGTCGAGAGGAGGAGCGATTCTGCAATGCAGTTGCAGGCGAGTTTCTGGCTCCCGAAGCCCAATTCCGCGCCCTGTGGAACGCTGATGTTAGCTGGGAAGACAACCTGGCTCCGCTGGCAACTCGGTTTCACATCAGTAAATTGGCGATTGGTCGCCGCGCATTGGATCTTGGATATTTAAGCCAGGCGCAATACAGCGCTTACTATCGAATGATCCTCAAAACTTTTCAGGATGATAAAGGTGGAGCGGGTGACTATTACCGCAACGCCACCGCGAAAAATAGCCCTCGCCTAAGTAAGGCAGTGCTGACTGAAGCAATGAGTGGCCGGATGCTGCTGCGCGATGCGGGACATTTGCTCGGCGTGCAACCTGCCAAATTAAGGACCCTAGCCAGCAAGATCACGGAATGAATCATCTACTCGACGCTAACACGCTGATCGAAGCCAAGAACCGTTACTACGGCATGAAGATCTGTCCTGGCTTTTGGCAATGGTTATTGCTGAAAAATGAAGCGTTGGCTTTATCCAGCATCGCCCCCGTAATGGATGAGCTAACCAAAGGGAATGACGAACTGGCTGATTGGGCTAAGGAGAACGCTGGTTTCTTCCACATCACCACCGATGACGCTACGCAAGAAGCATTCGCGCAAGTAGTTGAGCTTGTCGCAAATCAAGCGCCGAGTATGAAGATAGGCGCCATGGACGAATTTTTAGCGGGAGCAGACCCTTGGCTTATTGCAAAGGCTATGACGACAGGAGCGACTTTAGTCACTCACGAAAGGCTGAATCGCGACGCCAGACGAAAATTCATCATCCCGAATATTTGTGAGCAGCTAAACGTTCCATTTCTAAATACGTTTGAGTTGCTGCACAAGCTTGAAGCAAGGTTTGTTTTACTTGCATAAATGATATTCGGGCTGAAATTCGATGCGATTTCGTTAATTGCGAGGGGGAAAGGCGACGGATATATTTTCCGTCCAATTTTGGACGGAAAAGGGGGCAGATTTATTATTCACACACTCGGGCCAACCGATGCCTGTCAGCTCACCGCAATCTCTGTCGGAGCGAGCCTGCTCGCCAAATCCGTCAGGCGAGTTCCCCGATGCACCACCACTGTACTGCGACCTCATCGTCAGGTTGAGTTACGTCATGCCCGTGCTCGATGAAGTTCGCTGGTGTGTGCAACGCAAGATAATGACTGATCCGCTCTGGCATCAGAGCGTTAGTTTCACCGAGAAAACCCAGATAATAGTCCCGGTCATAGAAGATAGTGACTTCGCTCTGATGAACCCATGGCCACACCAGCAGGCAGGCGACACGGTAGTAACCCTGTGAGTGGTCAGCAGCGTTGGACAGGTGGCTAGCGGCTTCGAGCAGTTGCTGAATGCAGAAGGCCTGAACTTCGATCCTGGCTTGAGGGCCTTGAACCAAGGCCGCGTGCACCGGGATCTTCCAATGTGTGTAGCGCTCCATGTGCGCGGATCGCGGGTAAAACTCGTCGCGAAAACTGGAGGCCCAGCGTTCCAGAGCGCGAAGGCGGCGGGGAATGCCTCTGAGTGGCTTGTTGCTGAGGGCGATTTGCCGCATTGGTACGTCCTTGTGATGCCGAAAAGATCTTTCGTTGCTGTCTGCTGACGCAATTGAAAAGTGGGCAGATAGATTTCCATATCAGCCAAGTCCCTAGCCAGCACTAGTCGGTGTAAAGGGTTACTAAACTTTGCCTCACTCCGATCATTCACTGAATGTCTTTCAAGTAATCCTTAAGCGCGATGAGCGGCGCATTAAGCTGTTCCATTGTCCGCGCACTGCTGAAATCAGCTGACAACCGATGCAGCTCACGCCCCAGTGGCATTTCAGCCCCTCCTATAGCGTCCAGCGCCAGACTTACACAATGTGCCACTCTAAACTGAATACCCTCAACATCCCCCCGACGCACCAGCAACCCAAATACCTCCCGCTCGTAATCGCTCATGATCGGATCATCCCGCAGAATCGGACTCGACCCCTCCGTCTCATAAGTCAGCTTGAGACAGAACAGAGCAACAGTTTCCAGCAGCAGTTCCATGGGATGAATCCTTGAGGATTGTCGTACCCGCCAAAACAAGCGAGGAGATCAAAAGAATTGCCAGCAAGCCGGCTCCTACAGATCGACGGGGTGTCAGGCACTTTTTGGCAGGCGAAAAAAAAGGCCTTGCAAAGCAAGACCTTTCTTAATTTTGGTGCCCCGAGGGAGACTCGAACTCCCACTTCTTGCGAAAACGGATTTTGAATCCGCCGCGTCTACCAATTCCGCCATCAGGGCTCAATGGCGGCGAAGTATAGAGATGAGATTACCGTCGGTCAATCAGGTACATAGAGAATTTTCACTATTTCGGCTAGACTTCCGGCCCCTGCTAGACGAACCCCATCATGCGCGTTGCTGACTTTACATTCGAACTCCCTGATTCGCTGATCGCTCGCCATCCTTTGGCTGAGCGTCGCAACAGTCGCCTGTTGACCCTTGATGGGGTCAGCGGCGCCCTGGCACACCGTCAATTCACTGATTTGCTCGAGCATTTGCGCCCGGGCGATTTGATGGTGTTCAACAATACCCGGGTGATTCCGGCGCGGCTGTTTGGCCAGAAGGCTTCCGGCGGCAAGCTGGAAATCCTGGTGGAGCGGGTGCTCGACAGTCATCGCGTGCTGGCGCATGTGCGCTCCAGCAAGTCACCGAAGCCGGGGTCGAAGATCCTGATCGACGGCGGTGGCGAAGCCGAGATGCTGGCGCGTCACGATGCGTTGTTCGAGCTGGGGTTCGCCGAAGAGGTGTTGCCGCTGCTCGATCGCGTCGGGCACATGCCGTTGCCTCCTTATATAGACCGCCCGGATGAAGGTTCGGACCGCGAGCGTTATCAGACGGTCTACGCCGAGCGTTTGGGCGCGGTAGCCGCACCGACGGCGGGGCTGCATTTCGATCAGCCGCTGATGGAGGCGATTGCCGCCAAGGGCGTCGAGACTGCGTTCGTGACCTTGCACGTTGGTGCGGGCACCTTCCAGCCGGTGCGCGTCGAGAAGATCGAAGATCACCACATGCACAGCGAATGGCTGGAAGTCGGCCAGGACGTGGTTGATGCCGTCGCGGCTTGCCGCGCTCGCGGTGGTCGTGTGGTGGCGGTGGGGACCACCAGCGTGCGTTCCCTGGAAAGTGCCGCGCGCGATGGCGTGCTCAAGCCGTTCAGTGGCGACACTGACATCTTTATCTACCCGGGCCGGCCGTTTCATGTGGTCGACGCCCTGGTCACCAACTTCCATTTGCCCGAATCCACGCTATTGATGCTGGTTTCGGCGTTCGCCGGTTATCCCGAGACCATGGCCGCTTACAAAGCCGCCGTTGACAACGAATACCGCTTTTTCAGCTACGGTGATGCGATGTTTATCACCCGTAACCCCGCACCACGTGGCCCTGAGGAAACAGAATGAGTCGCCAAAGTCGTATGTCGTTTGAGTTGCTTGCTACTGACGGCAAGGCTCGTCGCGGTCGTTTGACCTTCCCTCGCGGTACCGTCGAGACCCCGGCCTTCATGCCGGTGGGCACGTACGGCACGGTGAAGGGCATGTTGCCGCGGGATATCACCGCCACTGGCGCGGAAATCATTCTGGGTAACACCTTCCACTTGTGGCTGCGTCCTGGCACCGAAGTGATCAAGAAGCACGGCGACCTGCACGATTTCATGCAGTGGAAAGGCCCGATTCTGACTGACTCCGGTGGTTTCCAGGTGTTCAGCCTGGGCGCGATGCGCAAGATCAAGGAGGAGGGCGTGACCTTCGCCTCTCCTGTCGACGGTGCCAAAGTGTTCATGGGCCCGGAAGAGTCGATGCAGGTCCAGCGCGATCTGGGCTCGGACATCGTGATGATTTTCGACGAATGCACCCCATACCCGGCTGACGAAGACGTCGCGCGGGTATCGATGGAGCTGTCGTTGCGTTGGGCCAAGCGTTCGAAAGAAGCCCATGGCGACAACACGGCGGCGCTGTTCGGCATTGTTCAGGGCGGCATGCACCAGGATTTGCGCATGCGCTCCCTGGAAGGCCTCGACAATATCGGCTTCGATGGTCTGGCCATTGGCGGTCTGTCGGTGGGCGAGCCGAAGCACGAGATGATCAAGGTCCTGGATTACCTGCCGGGTCAGATGCCGGCTGACAAACCTCGTTACCTTATGGGCGTTGGCAAACCGGAAGATCTGGTTGAGGGTGTGCGCCGCGGTGTGGACATGTTCGATTGCGTGATGCCAACCCGTAATGCCCGCAATGGGCATCTGTTCATTGATACAGGCGTGCTGAAGATCCGTAACGCGTTCCATCGCCATGATGATTCGCCGCTGGATCCGACCTGCGATTGCTACACCTGCCAGAACTTCTCCCGTGCTTATCTGCACCATCTGGACAAGTGCGGCGAAATGCTGGGTAGCATGTTGAATACCATCCACAATTTGCGCCATTACCAGGTGCTTATGGCTGGTTTGCGCGAGGCTATTCAACAGGGTACATTGGCCGCCTTTGTCGATGCCTTCTACGCCAAACGCGGGTTACCTGTTCCGCCTTTGGACTGAGTTTTCTGACCCCAAGATTCAACATTTGCAACTGGAGTGCTAAATGAGCTTTTTTATCTCTAATGCCATGGCTGACGCTGCTGCACCGGCAGCTGCAGGCCCAATGGGTGGCGGTTTCGAGTGGATTTTCCTGGTCGGTTTCCTGGTCATCTTCTACCTGATGATCTGGCGTCCACAGGCCAAGCGCGCCAAAGAGCAGAAAAACCTGCTGAGCAGCCTGCAGAAAGGCGACGAAGTTGTGACCACCGGTGGTATCGCCGGCAAGATCACTAAAGTGGCAGACGACTTCGTTGTTCTGGAAGTTTCCGACACCATCGAAATGAAGTTCCAGAAAGGCGCCATCGCCGCCACGCTGCCAAAAGGCACGCTAAAAGCGATCTAAGTTTCAACTTCTACTCAATCGACGGGGCGCGCAAGGCGCCCCGCGTCATAAGCGGGCGGCGTGATGCTGAACAAATACCCTCTGTGGAAATACATTCTGATCCTGGCGGTGCTGGCGGTCGGTCTGATTTATTCCGCTCCCAATCTATATCCTGATGACCCGGCCATTCAGGTCAGCGGTGCAAGCACTGCGCTGCAAGTCAATCAGGCTGATCTGGATCGCGTGAGCGCAGCGCTCAAGGAATCCGGGATCAACGTCAAGGCGGCCACCCTGGCAGCAAACGGCAAGGGCGGTCTGATTCGTCTGACCAAGGCTGAAGATCAGCTACCTGCCAAAGACGTCGTGCGCAAGGCATTGGGTGATGACTACGTCGTTGCACTGAACCTGGCACAAACCACCCCGCAATGGCTGCGCAGCCTGGCCGCGCACCCGATGAAGCTGGGTCTGGACTTGTCCGGTGGCGTGCACTTCCTGCTGGAAGTGGACATGGACAAAGCGCTCGATGCGCGCCTGAAAGTCTACGAAGGCGATGTGAAGAGCCTGTTGCGTAAAGAGAAACTGCGCTATCGCAGCCTGCCGCAACTCAACGGTGCCATTCAGCTGGGTTTCAGTGATGAAGCTTCCCGCGAACAGGCCCGCGCGCTGATCCGCAAGAGCTTCAACGATTTCGACATTGTTCCGGCCGACCTTAATGGCCAACCGGTGCTGCGTCTGGCGATGACCCCGGCCAAGCTGGCGGAAATCCGCGAATACTCCATCAAGCAGAACTTGACCACGGTACGTAACCGCGTCAACGAGCTGGGTGTTGCCGAGCCAATCGTTCAGCGTCAGGGCGCTAACCGCATCGTGGTTGAGCTGCCGGGCGTGCAGGACACCGCCGAAGCCAAGCGTATCCTCGGCAAGACGGCCAACCTTGAGTTCCGTCTGGCTGCTGAGCCAGGCGCTTCGAAAGCCACTTCCGAAACCTTCGAGTTCCGTGAAGGCAAGCGTCCGCCAGCACAGATCGAGCGTGGCCTGATCATCACTGGTGACCAGGTAACTGACGCCAAGGCTGGCTTCGGCGAGCATGGCACGCCAGAAGTGAACATCCGTCTGGATGGCCACGGTGGCGAGCTGATGAGTCGTGCGACTCGCAGCAACGTCGGTCGCAGCATGGCGGTGATCTTTATCGAGCAACGTCCGGTTACCACTTACGTCAAGCAAGTGGTTAACGGCGTCGAGAAAGACGTGCCGGTCCAGACGTTCAAGGAAGAGAAAAAGATCATCAGCCTGGCGACCATTCAGTCGCCGCTGGGGGCTCAGTTCCGCATCACTGGCCTGAACGGCCAGGGCGAGTCGTCCGAACTGGCGCTGCTGCTGCGTGCCGGTGGTCTGGCTGCACCGATGTACTTCGCTGAAGAGCGCACCATTGGTCCAAGCCTGGGTGCTGACAACATCGTCAAGGGTATCGATGCTTCGTTGTGGGGCATGCTGTTTGTCTCGCTGTTCATCATGGCCATCTACCGCTTCTTCGGCATCATCGCCACCGTCGCTCTGGCGGTGAACATGGTGCTGTTGCTGGCCCTGATGTCGCTGCTGGGTGCAACGCTGACCCTGCCGGGTATCGCCGGTATCGTGTTGACCATGGGTATGGCTGTCGACGCCAACGTTCTGATCTTCTCGCGGATACGTGAAGAGATCGCGGCGGGCATGACCGTACAACGGGCAATCAACGAAGGCTTCGGCCGGGCATTCACCGCGATTCTCGACGCCAACCTGACAACCTTGTTGGTCGGCGGGATTCTCTTTGCGATGGGCACCGGCCCGGTCAAAGGCTTCGCAGTGACCATGTCCCTCGGGATCTTTACCTCGATGTTCACGGCCATCATGGTGACCCGCGCGATGGTCAACCTGATCTTCGGCGGTCGTGACTTCAAGAAGTTGTGGATTTAAGGGGCTGCCATGTTACGTACAATCAACTTCATGGGCGTTCGCAACTTTGCGTTCGGCGTCACATTGTTCCTTACTGCACTGGCAATATTCAGTGTCTTCCATAAGGGCATGAACTGGGGTCTGGACTTCACCGGCGGTACGCTCATTGAGCTGACCTACGAGCGTCCGGCCGACGTCACCAAAGTGCGTGAGCAACTGGCCACTTCGGGTTATCACGAGGCAATCGTGCAGAGCTTCGGTGCGACTACCGATTTGCTGGTGCGTATGCCGGGTGAAGATCCGCAGCTGGGTCATCAAGTGGCAGAAGCGCTGCTGAAAGTCGGCGGCGACAACCCGGCGACGGTCAAACGCGTCGAATTCGTCGGCCCTCAGGTCGGTGAAGAGCTGCGCGACCAGGGCGGCCTCGGCATGCTGATGGCGCTGGGCGGCATCCTGATCTACCTGGCTTTCCGCTTTCAGTGGAAGTTCGCGGTCGGTGCCATCGTTTCGCTGATCCACGACGTGATCGTGACCATCGGTATCCTGTCGTTCTTCCAGATCACCTTCGACCTGACGGTGCTGGCGGCGGTATTGGCGATCATCGGTTACTCGCTCAACGACACCATCGTGGTATTCGACCGGGTTCGTGAGAACTTCCGTGTGCTGCGCAAGGCCAGCCTGATCGAGAACATCAATATCTCGACTACGCAAACCCTGCTGCGGACCATGGCGACGTCGATCTCCACCTTGCTGGCGATTGCTGCGCTGCTGTTCTTTGGTGGCGACAACCTGTTCGGCTTCTCCATTGCGTTGTTCGTCGGTGTTCTGGCGGGTACCTACTCGTCGATCTACATCGCCAACGTGGTGCTGATCTGGCTGAACCTGAGCACTGAGGATCTGATTCCTACAGTGGCTACCGATAAGGAAGTCGACGACCGCCCATAACGGCATCGTTTTCCAGCTGTCGGTCGAAAAGGCGCGAGTATTGAACTCGCGCCTTTTTTTTTGCTCCAAGGCTAGGAGAAGCGCGGGCTTGTCCCGTATGTGATGGTCAGGAGGTTCATGTGAACAAGTCGTTGCTGGTTGGTGCGGTATTGGGTGCTGTCGGTGTAACTGCCGGTGGTGCTGTTGCCACCTACAAGCTGGTTAAAAGCGGCCCTGAATATGCGCAGGTTTTAGCCGTTGAACCGGTCAAGACACAAATCAAGACGCCACGTGAAGTATGCAAGGACGTTGCAGTAACCCGGCAAGCGCCGGTGAAAGATCAACACCAGATCGCCGGTACCGTGGTCGGTGCGTTGGCGGGTGGTCTGTTGGGTAATCAGATCGGCGGCGGCACCGGCAAGAAGATTGCTACGGTTGCAGGCGCTGTCGGTGGTGGTTATGCCGGCAACAAGGTTCAGGAAGGCATGCAGGAACGCGACACCTACACCACGACTCAGACGCGGTGTAACACCGTGAATGACATCAGTGACAAGGTCGTGGGTTACGACGTCCGTTATTCGCTGGACGGCAAGGAAGGCAAGGTGCGGATGGATCGCGATCCGGGTAACCAGATTCCGGTCGACAAGGAAGGCAAGCTGATCCTGGGGCAGAACGAACAGAATCGCTAAGTACTCGGGTTCAAGAGTAAAAAAAGAAGCACCCTGCGGGGTGCTTTTTTTGTGCTCACGATTTAAGCGACACGGCAAAACCCCTGTAGGAGTGAGCCTGCTCGCGATAACAATCTATCATTCGAAATAGGTGGTGACTGATACATCGCTATCGCGAGCAGGCTCACTCCTACATTGGGTCTGTGGTGTGGCAGGGGCAAATTCCAGGCATAAAAAAAGCACCCCGGAGGGTGCTTTTTTGTGGCTGCTCGCTTAGCGCTTCAGCGAGGCCGGCAGGTGCGGCTGGATGGCCGTCAGTACTGCTTTGAAGCATTTGGTGTTACCGGCAACAACGTGGCCTTTCTCAAGGAAGTCGTGACCGCCGGTGAAGTCGCTCACCAGGCCGCCTGCTTCCTGAATCAGCAGGGCGCCTGCAGCCATGTCCCACTCGGACAGGCCCGACTCCCAGAATGCGTCGAAACGGCCGGCCGCTACGTAAGCCAGGTCCAGGCTCGCCGAGCCAGCGCGGCGGATGCCGGCAGTCTGGCCAACCAGGGCGCGGAACATGCCCAGGTAGTTGTCGAGGTTGTCCATCTGGTCATCGCGGAACGGGAAGCCGGTACCCAGCAGGGCGCCGTCCAGGCTGGTGCGGCCGCTGACGCGCAGACGACGACCGTTCAGTTGGGCGCCGCGACCACGGCTGGCGGTGAATTCTTCCTGGCGAACCGGGTCCAGAACAACAGCGTGTTCCAGGCGACCGCGGTATTTGCAGGCGATGCTGACAGCGAAGTGAGGAATGCCGCGCAGGAAGTTGGTGGTGCCGTCCAGTGGGTCGATGATCCACAGGTAGTCTTCGCCTTCGCCGCTGCCCGGGTGCATGCCGGTTTCTTCGCCGAGAATGCCGTGGGTAGGGTAGGCCTTGCGCAGCGCGTCGATGATTTTCTGTTCGGCGGCGCGATCCACCTCGGATACGTAATCCTTGGCGTCTTTTTCGTCGACCTTGATGGTATCCAGGCGCTCGATGGAGCGGAAGATCAATTCACTGGCGCTGCGGGCGGCGCGCAGCGCGATATTCAGCATGGGCTGCATGGATGTGTCACCTAAGGTTGTTAAAGAAAGCCGGGCATTCTATCAGAACTTTTCTACAGGTGAAGGTCAGTGTTCGCTTTCATAGCTTAACGGTAGGATGAACTGTAAGATTCGGCTCCCAAATTTGTGTTCGAGAACGCCTCCCGTGCTGCATAACATTCGTGTCGTCCTGGTCAATACCAGCCATCCCGGGAATATCGGCGGGGCTGCGCGTGCCATGAAGAACATGGGCCTGTCGCGGCTGGTGCTGGTCGAACCGCGGCTGTTCCCGCATCACGAAGCCGATGCTCGTGCTTCCGGTGCCGGTGACATCCTTGAAAACGCGCAAATCGTCGCCACCTTGGAAGATGCCTTGGTCGGCTGCAATCTGGTGCTCGGCACCAGCGCCCGTGACCGTCGCATTCCCTGGCCGTTGCTCGATCCCCGCGAATGCGGAACGAAAGTGGTCGAGGAAGCTGCGTCGGGAGCCGAGATTGCCTTGGTCTTTGGTCGTGAAGATTCTGGCCTGACCAATGAAGAGCTGCAGCGATGTCATTATCACGTGCACATCCCATCAGACCCTGAGTTCAGCTCGCTGAACCTTGGGGCGGCGGTGCAGGTGTTGAGTTATGAAGTGCGTATGTCCTGGCTCGCGGCCCAAGGCCAGCCGAGCAAGATCGAGAAGGATGAAGTGGCGTCCACCAAAAGTGGTGAGCTGGCGACCATGGATGAGCTGGAGCGATTCTATGAGCACCTGGAGCAAACCCTGGTGGCCATTGAATTCCTCGATCCGGAAAAACCACGGCACTTGATGGCGCGCCTGCGCCGGTTGTACGGACGCAGCTCGGTCAGCCGGGCGGAAATGAATATATTGCGTGGCATCCTCACGGAAACCCAGAAAGCGGCCCGTGGTGAGCTTCTTAAGCGGAAGGATTAAAAATGTTCGAGCGTTTGCGTGAAGATATCCAGAGTGTTTTCCATCGTGATCCGGCAGCGCGCAACGCCTTTGAAGTTCTGACGTGCTACCCGGGCATGCACGCCATCTGGATCCACCGCTTGTCGTCGGCCCTGTGGGGCATGGGCTGGAAGTGGCTGGCGCGACTGGTGTCGAACTTCGGTCGCTGGTTGACCGGGATCGAGATTCATCCGGGCGCCAAGGTCGGCCGTCGCTTCTTTATTGACCATGGCATGGGCATTGTCATCGGTGAAACCGCTGAGATCGGCAATGACGTTACCCTTTATCAGGGCGTGACCCTGGGTGGTACTAGCTGGAACAAGGGCAAGCGTCACCCGACGCTTGAAGATGGCGTTGTAGTGGGGGCGGGCGCCAAGGTGCTTGGCCCGTTTACGGTCGGCGCCGGGGCCAAGGTCGGTTCCAACGCTGTGGTTACCAAGGCTGTGCCGGCCGGGGCGACAGTGGTCGGTATACCGGGGCGAATCATCGTCAAATCCGATGAAGAGCAGGACGCCAAGCGCAAGGCCATGGCCGAGAAGATCGGATTCGATGCCTACGGTGTTGGCGAAGACATGCCGGACCCGGTGGCGCGTGCCATCAATCAGTTGCTCGATCATTTGCAGGCGGTTGATGGCCGTCTGGAAGGGATGTGCGGGGCGCTGAAGGACTTGGGCAGCAATTACTGTGCGAAAGATCTGCCTGAGTTGCGCGAAGAAGACTTCGCCTGTGTAAAGGACAAGGATCAGAGCCAGGCCAGCTAAATCGAGTCGACTTCAATCGCGAGCAGGCTCACTCCTACATTTGAAATGCGTTTCCCTGTAGGAGTGAGCCTGCTCGCGAAGAACGATAACGCGCATTTGCTGGCTGTAACCGGCCAGCCTTTGCTATGATGCGCCCGCTCTTTTGCGGGTATTCCTGACTAAAGCACTAGGTCTTATAGTTGACTTAAATACTCGGGAATTGCATACTCGCCCCATTCCGAACTCCGTGGTAATTGTCCATGCGACTGACTACAAAAGGCCGATACGCCGTGACTGCCATGCTTGACCTGGCGTTACACGCGCAGCACGGGCCGGTGTCCCTGGCCGATATCTCCGAGCGCCAAGGCATCTCCCTGTCCTACCTCGAGCAGCTCTTCGCCAAATTGCGCCGCAGCAATCTGGTGTCCAGCGTCCGTGGTCCAGGCGGCGGCTATCAGCTGTCGCGCGACATGCAGGGTATCCAGGTCGCTCAGGTGATCGATGCGGTGAACGAATCGGTCGATGCCACCAAATGCCAGGGCCAAGGTGATTGCCATCAAGGCGACACCTGTCTGACCCACCACTTGTGGTGCGATCTGAGCCTGCAGATTCACGAATTTCTCAGCGGTATCAGCTTGGCTGACCTTGTCACTCGCCGTGAGGTACAAGAAGTAGCCCAGCGTCAGGATCAGCGCCGTTGCAACAGCAAAGCGCCGCGCCTGGACAAGATTGAAGCGTCCGCCGTCGAATGACAGCCAAAGAGCTAGCGGCACGCCAGCCAGCCTGATTTAGGAGATAGTCCATGAAATTGCCGATTTACCTTGATTACTCTGCGACCACCCCGGTTGATCCGCGTGTAGCGCAAAAAATGAGTGAATGCCTGCTGGTTGACGGAAACTTCGGTAACCCGGCGTCCCGTTCCCACGTGTTCGGCTGGAAAGCTGAAGAGTCCGTCGAAAACGCTCGTCGTCAGGTCGCAGACCTGGTCAACGCCGATCCGCGTGAAATCGTCTGGACCTCCGGTGCCACCGAGTCCGACAACCTGGCAATCAAGGGTGCGGCGCATTTCTATGCCACCAAAGGCAAACACCTGATTACCACCAAGATTGAGCACAAGGCTGTCCTCGACACCATGCGCCAACTGGAGCGTGAAGGCTTCGAAGTTACCTACATCGAGCCTCGCACTGATGGTCTGGTCACTCCAGAGATGATCGAAGCTGCCCTGCGCGACGACACCATCCTGGTTTCGGTCATGCACGTGAACAACGAAATCGGCACCATCAACGACATCGCAGCCATCGGCGAACTGACCCGTTCCAAGGGCATCCTGTTCCACGTTGACGCTGCTCAGTCCACCGGCAAGGTTGATATCGACCTGTCGAAGCTGAAAGTCGACATGATGTCGTTCTCTGCCCACAAAACCTACGGCCCTAAAGGCATCGGCGCACTGTACGTGAGCCGCAAGCCGCGTGTTCGCATCGAAGCGACCATGCACGGCGGCGGTCACGAACGTGGCATGCGTTCCGGCACCCTGGCGACCCACCAGATCGTCGGCATGGGCGAAGCCTTCCGCGTAGCCAAGGAAGACATGGCTGCCGAGAACATCCGCATCAAGGCCTTGAGCGATCGCTTCTTCAAACAGGTCGAAGGCCTGGAAGAGCTGTACGTCAACGGCAGCATGACCGCCCGCGTTCCGCACAACCTGAACCTGAGCTTCAACTACGTTGAAGGCGAGTCGCTGATCATGGCGCTCAAGGATCTGGCGGTTTCGTCCGGTTCGGCCTGCACCTCGGCTTCCCTTGAGCCTTCGTACGTACTGCGCGCCCTGGGCCGCAACGACGAACTGGCACACAGCTCGATTCGCTTCACCTTCGGCCGTTTCACCACCGAAGAAGAAATCGACTACGCCGCGCAGAAAGTCTGCGAGGCCGTTACCAAGCTGCGCACTCTGTCGCCGCTGTGGGACATGTACAAAGACGGTGTCGACATTTCGAAAATCGAGTGGGCGGCACACTGATTTCAAGTCGCCGCAAACCGGCCCAGTAAGACGCAGGTCTTCAGGGCTCAAGAGCGACTCTCTGATGAGTGAGGATTAAGAATCATGGCTTACAGCGAAAAGGTCATCGACCACTACGAGAACCCGCGCAACGTCGGCAAGATGGACGCGGAAGACCCTGATGTCGGCACCGGCATGGTCGGCGCTCCGGCGTGCGGCGACGTGATGCGTCTGCAGATCAAGGTCAACGAGCAAGGCATCATCGAAGACGCCAAGTTCAAGACCTACGGTTGCGGTTCGGCTATCGCCTCCAGCTCCCTGGCGACCGAGTGGATGAAAGGCAAGACTCTGGATGAAGCAGAGACCATCAAAAACACTCAGCTGGCCGAAGAACTGGCTCTGCCGCCAGTAAAAATTCACTGCTCCGTACTTGCTGAAGACGCTATCAAAGCGGCCGTTCGCGACTACAAGCAGAAGAAAGGCTTGATCTGACTTTCAAGATTTGGCGACGAGTAAGGAGTCACCGATGGCTATCAGCATGACAGAAGCGGCTGCTCAACACGTGCGACGCTCCCTCAACGGGCGCGGCAAAGGTGAAGGGATTCGTCTGGGTGTTCGCACCACAGGCTGTTCCGGCCTTGCCTACGTGCTGGAGTTTGTCGACGAGGTGGTTGCAGAGGATCAGGTGTTCGAAAGTCACGGCGAGAAAGTGATCATCGACCCGAAAAGCCTGGCCTACCTGGACGGCACCGAACTCGATTTCGTCAAGGAAGGGTTGAACGAAGGCTTCAAGTTCAACAATCCCAACGTGCGCGGTGAATGTGGCTGCGGCGAAAGCTTCAACATCTGAGGCTGCGCGTGGGTACTCCTTGTCATTTCGCTTTATTTGAGCTGAAACCGAGCTTCCGTCTGGATCTCGATCAGTTGGCCACGCGCTACCGTGAGTTGGCGCGCGGTGTTCATCCGGACCGCTTTGCAGACGCTTCCGAGCGCGAGCAGCGGCTGGCGCTAGAGCAATCCGCGAGCCTCAACGAGGCCTACCAGACGCTCAAAAGTCCCCCGAAGCGCGCGCGTTACTTGCTCGCCATGGGTGGTCGCGAGCTGCCGCTGGAGGTCACGGTGCATGATCCGGAGTTTCTTCTGCAGCAGATGGAGCTGCGTGAAGAGCTCGAAGACCTGCAAGACAGCGCCGACCTGGCGGGTGTTGCAGTGTTCAAGCGTCGCCTGAAGACTGCGCAGGATGAACTGAACGAAAGCTTCGCAGCCTGTTGGGATGATGCAGCGCAACGTGAACAGGCCGAACGCCTGATGCGGCGCATGCAGTTCCTCGACAAGCTCACCTACGAAGTGCGCCAGTTAGAAGAGCGCCTCGACGATTAACCCAGTGCCGCTCCGGTCGCACGCCTGATATACAGATAAGTCCTGATAACGATGGCCCTACTGCAGATCGCCGAACCCGGCCAAAGTCCTCAACCGCACCAGCGTCGTCTGGCTGTGGGGATCGACTTGGGTACTACCAATTCGCTGGTCGCTGCGTTGCGCAGTGGTCTTTCCGAACCTCTGGCTGACGCTGACGGGCAGGTCATCCTGCCGTCTGCCGTGCGCTACCACGCGGACCGCGTTGAAGTCGGCGAGTCGGCCAAGCTGGCTGCCGCCACTGATCCTTTGAACACCGTGCTGTCGGTCAAGCGCTTGATGGGTCGTGGTCTGTCCGACGTCAAGCAATTGGGCGACCAACTGCCGTACCGCTTTGTCGGCGGCGAATCGCACATGCCGTTCATCGACACGATCCAGGGCCCGAAAAGCCCGGTCGAAGTCTCTGCCGATATCCTGAAAGTGCTGCGTCAGCGCGCCGAAGCGACGTTGGGTGGCGAACTGGTAGGCGCGGTGATCACCGTTCCGGCCTATTTCGACGATGCTCAGCGTCAAGCCACCAAGGATGCGGCCAAACTGGCCGGTCTTAATGTGCTGCGTCTGCTCAATGAGCCGACCGCCGCCGCTGTGGCTTACGGTCTGGATCAACACGCTGAAGGCCTGGTCGCTATTTATGACCTGGGTGGCGGCACCTTCGATATTTCGATTCTGCGCCTGACCGGCGGTGTGTTTGAGGTTTTGGCTACCGGCGGCGACAGTGCGCTGGGCGGCGATGACTTCGACCACGCAATCGCTGGCTGGATCATCGAGAGCGCCGGTTTGTCCGCCGACCTTGATCCCGGTGCGCAACGCCATCTGCTGCAAACCGCTTGCGCGGCCAAAGAAGCCCTGACCAATGCCTCGACCGTTGAAGTCGCTTATGGCGACTGGAAAGCCGAGCTGACCCGTGAAGCCTTCAATGCGCTGATCGAGCCGATGGTTGCTCGCAGCCTGAAAGCCTGCCGTCGCGCTGTACGTGATTCCGGCGTCGAGCTGGAAGAAGTGCACGCAGTGGTCATGGTCGGCGGTTCGACTCGTGTGCCTCGCGTCCGCGAAGCTGTCGCAGAAGCCTTCGGTCGCGAGCCGCTGACCGAAATCGATCCGGATCAAGTGGTGGCCATTGGTGCCGCGATCCAGGCCGATACCCTGGCTGGCAACAAGCGTGATGGCGATGAGTTGTTGTTGCTTGACGTGATTCCGTTGTCCCTGGGGCTGGAAACCATGGGCGGCCTGATGGAGAAGGTGATCCCACGCAACACCACCATCCCTGTCGCCCGCGCCCAGGACTTCACGACTTATAAAGATGGCCAGTCGGCCATGGCGATCCACGTATTGCAGGGTGAGCGCGAGCTGATCAGCGACTGCCGATCCCTGGCGCGCTTCGAATTGCGCGGCATTCCGGCGATGGTGGCTGGTGCGGCGAAAATTCGCGTGACCTTCCAGGTTGATGCCGACGGTCTGCTCAGTGTTTCTGCCCGCGAGCTGGGCTCGGGCATTGAGGCCAGCATCCAGGTCAAGCCGTCCTACGGTCTGACGGATGGCGAAATCGCCAAAATGCTCAAGGACTCGTTCCAGCACGCCAACGACGACAAAGTCGCTCGAGTGTTGCGTGAACAGCAGGTCGATGCCCAGCGCCTGATCGAAGCGGTGCAGGGTGCCCTCGATGTTGATGGCGAGCGTTTGCTCGACGCCGAAGAGCGCATGGTCATCGAATTGCAGATGCAGGAACTGACCGAATTGATGAAAGGCACCGATGGTTACGCCATCGAGCAGCAGACCAAACGTCTGTCGCAAGTGACCGACGCCTTTGCTGCCCGCCGCCTGGACTCGACGGTGAAAGCCGCGCTGGCGGGGCGCAACCTGAATGAGATTGAGGAATAACGATGCCACAGGTCATTTTTCTGCCACACGAGAAGTTCTGCCCGGAAGGTATGGTTGTGGAGGCTGAGCCTGGCACATCCATTCTCGAGCTGGCCCACGAACACCATATCGAGATGGAAAGCGCCTGTGGTGGCGTCTGCGCCTGCACCACCTGTCATTGCATCATTCGTGAAGGCTTTGACTCGCTGGAAGAAGCGGATGAGCTGGAAGAAGATTTTCTGGATCGTGCCTGGGGTCTGGAGGCGCAATCGCGTCTAGGCTGTCAGGCGATCGTCGGGAATGAAGACCTGACTGTCGAAATTCCGAAATACTCGGTCAACCATGCGGCTGAAGCGCCGCACTGATTCAAGGAACTGAAATGAGTCTGAAGTGGGTTGATGTGCTGGAAATCGCGATCCAGCTGGCTGAATCCAAGCCAGATGTGGACCCGCGTTTCGTGAACTTCGTCGATCTGCACCAATGGGTGCTGGCATTGCCGGAGTTCAGTGATGATCCGACCCGCGGTGGCGAGAAGGTGCTTGAAGCCATTCAGGCCGCCTGGATCGAAGAAGCAGACTGAGTCTGCGCCGTACGCAGTTAGGCAATACCAAAGAACCCGCGTATAATTCGCGGGTTTAATTTTTCGCAAATTACCGTTTCTGGAGTTACACCATGGCTGTTCAACGTACTTTCTCCATCATCAAGCCTGACGCTGTTGCAAAAAACGTTATCGGCGAGATCACCACTCGTTTCGAAAAAGCTGGCCTGCGCGTTGTAGCTTCGAAACTGAAGCAACTGTCCAAAGCTGAAGCTGAAGGCTTCTACGCTGAGCACAGCGCTCGTGGTTTCTTCAACGACCTGGTTGCTTTCATGATCTCCGGTCCGGTTGTCGTTCAGGTTCTGGAAGGCGAAAACGCTATCGCTCTGAACCGTGAGCTGATGGGCGCTACCAACCCTAAAGAAGCTGCTGCCGGTACCATCCGCGCTGACTTCGCTGATTCGATCGACGCCAACGCTGTACACGGTTCGGACTCCGAAGCCGCTGCTGCTCGCGAAATCTCGTACTTCTTCGCAGCTACTGAAGTAACCACTCGCTAAGCATTGGCTTAAGAGTGAAGGTGAATCCATGACTACATCGACTGTAAAAACCAACCTGCTGGGTCTGACTCAGCTGGAAATGGAAAAATTCTTCGACTCAATCGGGGAGAAGCGTTTCCGTGCCGGTCAGGTAATGAAATGGATTCACCACCTTGGCGTCGATGATTTCGACGCCATGACGAACGTCAGCAAGGCCTTGCGCGACAAGCTCAAGGCTATTGCCGAGGTTCGTGGTCCTGAAGTGGTCAGCGAGGACATCTCCACCGACGGCACCCGTAAGTGGGTGGTGCGCGTGGCGTCCGGCAGCTGCGTCGAGACCGTGTACATTCCCCAGGGCAAACGCGGCACTTTGTGCGTTTCGTCCCAGGCAGGCTGTGCCCTGGATTGCAGTTTCTGCTCCACCGGCAAGCAAGGATTCAACAGCAACCTCACGGCCGCCGAAGTCATCGGCCAGGTGTGGATTGCCAATAAATCGTTCGGCAGCATCCCGGCGACCGCCGACCGTGCCATCACCAACGTGGTGATGATGGGCATGGGTGAGCCGCTGCTGAACTTCGACAACGTCGTGGCCGCCATGCACCTGATGATGGATGACCTGGGCTACGGGATCTCCAAGCGCCGCGTAACCCTGTCTACCTCGGGTGTGGTGCCGATGATCGATGAGCTGTCCAAGCACATCGACGTCTCCCTGGCGTTGTCCCTGCACGCACCGAACGACGCATTGCGTAACCAATTGGTGCCGATCAACAAGAAGTATCCGCTTAAGATGCTGCTCGAGTCGTGCCAGCGCTACATGTCGTCCCTGGGCGAGAAGCGCGTCCTGACCATTGAGTACACGTTGCTCAAGGACATCAACGACAAGGTCGAACACGCGGTCGAAATGATCGAGTTGCTCAAGAACATCCCGTGCAAGATCAACCTGATTCCGTTCAACCCGTTCCCGCATTCCGGATACGAGCGCCCGAGCAACAACGCGATTCGTCGTTTCCAGGATCAGCTTCACCATGCCGGCTTCAATGTCACCGTACGCACCACCCGCGGTGAAGACATCGATGCCGCGTGTGGCCAATTGGTAGGGCAGGTGCTGGATCGCACCCGTCGCAGCGAGCGTTATATCGCCGTGCGTGAGTTAAGCGCCGAAAACGATATCGCACAGAACGCTGCGAACAATAATTAAGAGAGGATCTCTATGTCCCTGCGCTTAGCGCTGCTTTTGCTGTTGGCCAGCCTGTGTGCTGGTTGTGTCCTGTCGGGCGATTTCAACCCGATGAAGACCAGCAAGGGCCGCGATGAGGCGCGCGTTGCCTATGTGCAGCTGGGCTTGGGGTACTTGCAGCAGGGCATGACCGAACGGGCGAAAGTACCGTTGAAGAAAGCGCTGGATCTGGATGACTCGGATCCGGATGCCAACGCTGCGCTGGGCCTGGTATTCCAGGCCGAGATGGAACCGGAGCTGGCGGATCAGCATTTTCGCAAGGCGTTGTCTTCCCGCCCCAACGATGCGCGAATCCTGAACAACTACGGCAGTTTTCTTTACGAAGAGAAACGCTACAAAGAAGCTTACGAGCGCTTTGAACAGGCCGCCGCCGATACCTTGTATCCTGAGCGTTCGCGGGTGTTCGAGAACCTCGGAATGACCGCTTCGAAGCTGGGGCAGCGTGATCTGGCCCAGCAGCAGCTGGAAAAAGCCCTGCGTTTGAATCGCCAACAGCCACGTGCATTGCTGGAAATGGCTGAGTTGTCCTTCGAAGACAGGCATTATGTGCCCGCGCGTGACTATTACGATCGTTTTAGCCTGCTCACCGAGCAAAATGCACGTAGTCTATTGCTCGGCGTTCGGCTGGCAAAAGTGTTTGAAGATCGCGACAAGGCCGCCAGTTTTGGCCTGCAACTAAAACGACTCTATCCCGGTACGCCGGAATATCAGCAATACCTGTCGGAGCAATGATGAAAGCGGCGCATCCCGAAGTTGTAGCAGCGAATCGCGTTAATCCCGGTGAGACTTTGCGCCAGGCTCGCGAAAGCAATGGCTGGTCGCTGGCCGAAGTGGCCCTCAAGCTCAACCTCACCGTCAATTCCCTGAGCAATCTGGAAGCCGGCGCTTTCGACAAGCTGCCTGGGCATACCTTTGCTCGCGGTTATATTCGCGCCTACGCGAAATTGCTCGGCATGGATCAAGCCGTACTGGTCCAACAGTTCGACCAATCCACCGGCACCGACTCCCAGGGCAGCAACGTTCATAGCCTGGGACGTATCGAAGAACCGGTTCGGGTTTCCCACACCATTTTGCGAATTGTCAGCCTGCTGTTGCTGATCGCGGTGATTGGTGGTGGTTTTGTCTGGTGGCAGGATCAAACCTCATTGCGCACCAAAGACCTGACCAGCCTGAGCCCGGAACACGTTGAAGTCGAAGGCGCTGACGGCACCACCCAGATCCATCCGCTGGACGAGCCGGAAGACCAGGCTGTCGCGGAAGGACAGACTGAAGGCACAACCGCTCTTGCGTTGCCGCAAGCCGAGAATTCGAGTGAAGCACCGGCCGAAGCTGAAGCGACTACGCCTGCTGCACCGGTAGCACCAGCGCCAACGCCTGTTGCACCTGCCCACAGCACCGCTCCGGTTGTCGCGACTCCGGCCGCGCCAGCCGCGACGGCTCCGGTTGTATCAACCCCGCCGGCGAGCGCTTCGGTGACTCCGACCATCCCCGCTCCAGCAGCGGCGGCTCCGGTTGCCGGCCAAGGCCAGGTTCAACTGCAATTCACTTCCGATTGCTGGACGCAAGTGACCGATGGCACTGGCAAGGTGTTGTTGAGCGGTCTCAAGCGCAAAGGCGAAAACGTTTCCGTGAGCGGCAAGCCACCGTTTACCGTGCGTCTGGGCTTCGCCCGTGGCGCGCAGGTCAGCTACAACGGCAAGGTGGTTGATGTCGCTCCGTTCACCAGTGGCGAGACTGCTCGCCTGAAGTTGGGTCAATAAGTCATGCACGGCGAATCTCCAATCAAACGTCGCGAATCCCGCAAGATCTGGGTCGGTAACGTGCCCGTTGGCGGCGATGCGCCTATCGCTGTGCAGAGCATGACCAACAGCGACACCAATGACGTAGCCGCCACCGTGGCCCAGATCAATCGTCTGGAAGCGGCTGGCGTCGATATCGTGCGAATTTCCGTGCCCGACATGGATGCCGCCGAAGCCTTCGGCAAGATCAAGAAACTGGTCAAAGTCCCTTTGGTTGCCGACATCCACTTCGACTACAAGATCGCTCTGCGTGTAGCCGAACTGGGTGTTGACTGCCTGCGCATCAACCCGGGCAACATCGGTCGCGAAGACCGCGTGCGTGCGGTAGTCGATGCCGCCCGTGATCGCGGGATTCCGATCCGCATCGGCGTGAACGCCGGTTCCCTGGAAAAAGACCTGCAAAAGAAATACGGCGAGCCGACCCCGGCTGCACTGGTTGAGTCTGCCCTGCGTCACGTCGAGCACCTTGAGCGTCTGAACTTCCAGGACTTCAAGGTCAGCGTGAAAGCCTCCGACGTGTTCATGGCCGTCGCTGCTTACCGCTTGCTGGCCAAGGAAATCGTCCAGCCGCTGCACCTGGGCATCACCGAAGCCGGTGGTTTGCGTTCAGGCACGGTGAAATCCGCCGTGGGCCTCGGTATGCTGCTCGCCGAAGGGATTGGCGATACTATTCGCATCTCGTTGGCGGCCGACCCGGTCGAGGAAGTGAAAGTCGGCTACGACATTCTCAAGTCCCTGCATCTGCGTTCCCGTGGCATCAACTTCATCGCCTGCCCGAGCTGCTCGCGGCAGAATTTTGATGTGGTCAAGACCATGAACGAGCTGGAAGGGCGCCTCGAAGACCTGCTGGTGCCGCTGGATGTCGCGGTCATCGGTTGCGTGGTCAACGGGCCGGGTGAAGCCAAGGAAGCCCATATCGGCTTGACCGGCGGCACACCCAACCTGATTTACATCGACGGCAAACCGTCGCAGAAACTGACGAATGACAATCTGGTGGATGAGCTTGAACGCTTGATCCGCCAGAAAGCGGCCGAAAAGGTCGAAGCTGACGCAGCGGTTATCGCGCGCGGCTGAGCCCGACTGAAGAGCCGAACGAATTTAAGGATTTATAGTGAGCAAGTCTCTGCAAGCCATACGTGGCATGAACGACATCCTGCCCGAGCAGACTCCCCTGTGGCGTCATTTCGAAGGCACCGTCTCGCGTTTGCTGGATAACTACGGTTACAAGCAGATCCGCATGCCGATCGTCGAGTTCACCGAGCTGTTCAAGCGTTCCATCGGTGAAGTAACCGACATCGTCGAAAAAGAGATGTACACCTTCGACGACCGCAACGGCGACTCCCTGACCCTGCGCCCCGAGGGTACAGCGGCCTGTGTGCGTGCAGTGCTCGAGCACGGCATCACCGGCGGTGGCCAGGTGCAGAAACTCTGGTACATCGGCCCGATGTTCCGCCACGAACGTCCGCAGAAAGGCCGTTATCGCCAGTTCCACCAGATCGGTTGCGAAGTCTTCAACCTCGACGGTCCGGACATCGACGCCGAGCTGATCGTGCTGACCTGGCGCCTGTGGGGCGAGCTGGGCATCCGTGATGCGGTCAAGCTCGAACTCAACAGCCTGGGCACTGCCGAGTCCCGCGGTCGTTATCGCGAAGCGTTGGTCGAGTTCCTCTCGGCCCACCTGGACAAGCTGGACGAAGACAGCCAGCGCCGCCTGAAGACCAACCCTTTGCGGGTTCTGGATACCAAGAACGCTGACACTCAAGCCGTGTTGGTCGACGCGCCGAAAATGGCCGACTACCTCGACGAAGAATCCCGCGTGCACTTCGAGGGCCTCAAGGCTCGCCTGGACGCCGCCGGCATTCCTTACGTGATCAACCCGAAGCTGGTTCGCGGGCTGGATTACTACAGCAAGACCGTTTTCGAATGGGTCACCGACAAGCTGGGCGCCCAGGGCACCGTGTGTGCCGGTGGTCGTTACGACGGTCTGGTTGAGCAGATGGGCGGCAAGCCGACCCCTGGCGTTGGTTTCGCCATGGGCATCGAGCGCCTGGTGCTGTTGCTTGAAACCCTGGAGCAGATCCCGGAAGAGATTTCCCGTCAGGTCGACGTTTACCTCTGCGCCTTCGGTGAAGCCGCCGAGCTGGCCGGTCTGGCCCTGAGTGAACGTGTTCGTGATCAATTGCCCAACCTGCGCCTGCAAGTGAATGCCGGCGCCGGCAGCTTCAAAAGCCAATTCAAGAAAGCCGACAAGAGCGGTGCGTTGTACGCGCTGATCCTCGGTGACGACGAAATGGCCCAGCAAGTGGTAGGTTTCAAACCCCTGCGTGGCCAGGGCGAACAACAAAGCATTGCCTGGGATGCGCTTGCTGCACACCTGGCCACCTGCGTCGTGCAGGGTTGAAGCTGTCAAACAGCCGATTTAGCGATTAAGGAGTATTGGGGTGTCGAGTACCGAAGACGAACAGCTGTCGGATTTGAAGGACTGGTGGACACGCAACGGCAAGCCCCTGGTCACTGGCGGCCTGTTGGCGCTGGTCATCGTGTTCGGCTGGCAGGCCTTTCACAAGTATCAGAGCAATCAGTCGCAAGGCGCCTCGATGCTCTATCAGCAACTGCTGGAAACCACGCTGACGCCAGACGGCAAGCCTGATGCCGCCCGTGTTGCGGACCTGGCCGGCAAGCTCAACAGCGAGTTCGGCGGTAGCGCTTACGCGCAGTACGGCAGCCTGTTCGTGGCAAAAGTCGCGGTCGACAGCGGCAAGCTGGATGACGCAGCCAGCGAGCTGAAAGCCATTGTTGCCAAACCGGCCAACCCGGCGCTGGGCGAAATTGCTCGTCAGCGTCTGGCCCAGGTGCTGGCCGCGCAGAACAAGGCCGATGAAGCCCTGAAACTGCTCGAAGGCGATGCCGATAAAGCATTCCTGGCCACTCGTGAAGAACTCAAAGGCGACCTGCTGGTGCAGTTGGGTCGTACAGACGAAGCGAACGCGGCGTATCAAAAAGCCAAGGCGGCACTGTCGGATGAAGCGGCAGTGGGTGGCCTACAAATCAAGCTGGACGACCTGGCCAAAGGGGATGCGTGACGTGATTCGTTGGAAACATGCAGCATTGCTGGCTCTGGCCATATTGGCCGCGGGTTGCAGCAGCAACAGCAAAAAAGAACTGCCACCGGCCGAGTTGACCGACTTCAAAGAAGAAGTAGTTCTGCAAAAGCAGTGGAGTCGTTCGATCGGTAACGGTCAGGGCGATTCGTACAACATGCTGGTTCCGGCGATCGATGGCGATACCATCTATGCCGCCGACGTCACCGGTGTGGTGATGGCGATGGATCGCAGCAATGGCGACGTCAAATGGAAGAAAGATCTCGAACTGCCTGTTTCCGGCGCTGTCGGCGTCAGTTACGGTCTGCTCCTGATCGGTACGATCAAGGGTGAAATCGTTGCCCTGGACGCCATCAACGGTGAAGAGAAATGGCGCGCTCGCGTGTCCAGTGAAGTCCTCGCACCGCCGGCCAACAACGGTGATGTCGTTGTTGTTCAGACTCAGGATGACCGTCTGATCGGTCTGGATGCCGCTACCGGCACCCAGCGCTGGTTGTATGACAGCACTCCGGCGGTATTGACCCTGCGCGGCACCAGTGCGCCGATCGTCACCAACCGCCTCGCGGTGGCTGGCCTGTCGACTGGTAAAGTGGTCGCTCTCGATATTTCCAACGGCGTGCCGGTATGGGAACAACGTGTAGCGATTCCGCAAGGTCGTTCGGAACTGGAGCGCGTTGTCGATATCGACGGCGGCCTGCTGCTGTCCGGCGGTACGCTGTATGTCGCCAGCTATCAGGGTCGCGTTGCGGCACTGGACCTGGAAAGCGGTCGTCAGCTCTGGCAGCGTGATGCTTCCAGCTATGCCGGTGTCGCCCAGGGTTTTGGCAACGTCTACGTGAGCCTGTCTTCGGGCACCGTTGAAGGCGTCGACGAACGTTCCACCACAGCCTTGTGGAGCAATGATTCGCTGGCCCGTCGTCAACTGTCGGCTCCGGAAGTGTTCTCCAGCTATGTTGCAGTCGGTGATATGGAAGGTTACCTGCATCTGCTGAGCCAGGTGGACGGTCGTTTCGTCGGCCGCGAGCGCATCGACAGCGACGGCCTGCGTGCCCGTCCGCTGGTGGTGGGTGACACGATTTATCTGTATGGCAACAGCGGCAAACTGGAAGCCCTGACCATTAAGTAAAGGTTTGACTATGCTTGGGGTTAACCCCCAGGCAGCCCCATAACACGGGGTTCGCAGCGCCCTCAAGCGCTGCCCCGAGCACCAGCCGCTGCCTCGCAGCGGCTTTTGTATTTTCTGAAATAACGAAGTGGAGAGCCGCATGGTTCCCGTAATCGCCCTGGTGGGCCGACCGAACGTCGGCAAGTCCACCTTGTTCAACCGCCTGACCAGGACTCGTGACGCCATCGTTGGCGACTTGTCCGGTCTGACCCGTGATCGCCAATACGGTGAGGCCAAGTGGCAAGGGCGTTCCTACATTCTGGTCGACACCGGCGGTATCTCCGGTGACGAGCACGGTATGGACGAAAAAATGGCCGAGCAGTCGCTGCTGGCCATTGAAGAAGCGGATGTCGTTCTGTTCCTGGTAGATGCCAAGGCCGGTTTCACCGCCGCCGACCAGATGATCGCCGAGCATTTGCGCAAGCGTAACAAGCGTTCTTACGTGGTTGCCAACAAGGTCGACAACATCGACCCTGAAATGGCCCGCGCCGAATTCGCCCCGTTGGGCATGGGCCACGCGATTCCGATCGCTGGTGCTCATGGTCGTGGCATCACCCAGATGCTGGAAATCGCCCTCAGCGACTTCCCGAAAGACGCTGACGAGCTGGAAGAAGGCGAGGAAGAGATCGTTGCCGAAGGTGAGGAAGCCAAGCGCATTCCTGGCCCTAGCGAAAAAGACGGGATCAAGATCGCGATCATCGGACGCCCGAACGTCGGCAAGTCGACCCTGGTCAATCGCATGCTCGGTGAAGACCGGGTAATCGTCTATGACGAGCCCGGCACCACCCGCGACAGTATCTACATCCCGTTCGAGCGTAACGACGAGAAGTACACGCTGATCGACACCGCCGGTGTGCGCAAGCGCGGCAAGATCCACGAAGAAGTCGAAAAATTCTCCGTGGTGAAAACCCTGCAGGCGATCAAAGACGCCAACGTGGTGATCTTTGTGATGGACGCCCGCGAAGGTGTGGTCGATCACGATCTCAACCTGCTGGGCTTCGCCATTGAGTCGGGTCGTGCTCTGGTGATCGCGATCAACAAGTGGGACGGCATGACGCCGAGCGAACGCGACTTCGTGAAGGTCGAGCTGCAACGTCGACTGTTCTTCGTTGACTACGCCGACATTCACTTCATCTCGGCCCTGCACGGCACGGGCGTGGGCAACCTCTACGCCTCCGTACAGAACTCGTTCAAGTCTGCGGTCACCCGCTGGCCAACCAACCGCCTGACCACGATTCTGGAAGATGCGGTTGGTGAGCACGCGCCACCGATGGTCAACAACCGCCGGATCAAGCTGCGTTATGCCCACTTGGGTGGTGCGAACCCGCCGATCATCGTGATTCACGGTAACCAGATCGAGAAGGTGCCGAAGTCGTACGTCCGTTACCTGGAAAACACTTACCGTCGCGTGTTGAAGCTGGTCGGTACGCCGATCCGCATCGAGTTCAAGGGCGGCGAGAACCCGTACGAAGGTAACAAGACCTCGCTCACCGACCGTCAGGTCAACAAGAAGCGTCGCATGATGTCGCACCACAAGAAAGCCGACAAAAAGCGCCGCGACAAGCGTTGATTCACAACCCCACACCTTTGTGTGTGGGGGCTGTTGTGGCGAGGGAGCTTGCTCCCGCTCGGCTGCGCAGCAGTCGTAAAAAACCGGCCGACTCGTTCTGACTGAACAATCTCGGTTGCAGATATTGGGGCCGCTTCGCGGTCCAGCGGGAGCAAGCTCCCTCGCCACAGGTATGCGGTGAATGTTTTAGAAGAAGGGCGCCAATGGCGCCCTTTTTCATGCCTGTCGTTTGGGCTATTCTCGGGCTCTCCCGTGCCGCCGTAGAGCCGGGTGTAGAGCAGGGAATCACCGATGATCACCAGTAAGCTGCCGAATGTCGGCATCACTATCTTCACTCAGATGTCTCAGCTCGCGGCGCAAACCGGGGCGCTGAACCTGTCCCAGGGTTTTCCCGATTTCGATGCCCCGCAGGCCCTGTGCGATGCGGTCGGTCGGCATGTCGCCAATGGCCACAACCAGTATTCGCCGATGACCGGCCTTCCGGCATTGCGTCAGCAGATTGCGGTGAAGGTCGCCCGCAGCTATGGCGTCAATGTGGATGCCGACCATGAAGTGACCGTCACGCCGGGTGCCACCCAGGCGATCTTTTGCGCCATTCAAGCAGTTATCCATAGCGGCGACGAAGTGATCGTCTTCGATCCGGCCTACGACAGTTATGAACCTTCGGTTGAACTGGCCGGTGGTCGCTGCGTTCACGTGCAGTTGGGCCTGAATGACTTCGCCATCGACTTCCAGAAGCTCGGTGACGCCATTACCCCACGCACGCGGATGATCATCCTCAACACCCCGCATAACCCAAGCGGCGCGCTGATCAATCGTGCCGAACTGGATCAGCTGGCGGCGTTGATCCGCGACCGCGACATCTATGTCATCAGCGATGAGGTCTACGAACACCTGGTGTTCGATGGCCTGCCTCACGTCAGCGTGCTGAATCACGAAGAGCTGTACCCGCGTGCTTTCGTGGTCAGCTCCTTCGGCAAGACCTATCACGTCACTGGCTGGAAAACCGGCTACGTGGTCGCACCGCCGGCCCTCACCGCCGAGCTGCGCAAGGTTCACCAATACGTCAGTTTCTGTGGCGTGACGCCACTGCAATATGCCTTGGCCGACTACATGGCCGAGCATCCGGAACACGTCGAAGAACTGCCGGCTTTCTATCAGGCCAAGCGCGATCTGTTCTGCGATCTGTTGGCGCCGTCGCGTTTCAGTTTCACCCGAGTGACCGGCACGTATTTCCAGTTGGTCGATTACTCGCAGATCCGCCCGGATCTCAATGATGTCGAGATGGCGTTGTGGATGACCCGCGAACATGGCGTGGCGAGCATCCCGATCTCGGTGTTCTACCAGACCCCGCCCGAAGGCCAGCGCCTGGTGCGCCTGTGCTTCGCCAAACGCGAGGAGACCCTGCGTGAAGCAGCGGCAAAATTATGCGTGATCTGAGTGCACTGCCCAATCTGAACATCGCGCTGATCCAGACCACTTTGGCCTGGCACGATCGTCAGGCCAATCTGGAGCATTTCGAGTCGTTGCTGGAACAGGCTCGCGGGGCTGACCTGATCATCCTGCCGGAGATGTTCACCACCGGTTTTTCGATGGAGTCCGAGACCCTCGCCGAGTCGGAAAATGGTCCGACCAGCAAATGGCTGCGGGTTCAGGCAGCGAAACTGGATGCGGTGATCACCGGCAGCCTGATCGTCCAGGCAGCTGACGGCAGCCATCGCAATCGCCTGTTGTGGGCGCGGCCGGACGGGGAGGTGTGGCACTACGACAAGCGCCATCTGTTTCGCATGGCCGGCGAGCACAACCACTTCACCCCCGGCGAGCGGCAGGTGCAGTTCGAACTCAAGGGCTGGCGGGTGCGTCCGCTGATTTGCTACGACCTGCGCTTCCCGGTGTGGAGCCGCGACGCTCAGGACACCGATTTGCTGCTGTACACCGCGAACTGGCCGGGAGCACGGCGTCAGCACTGGAACCGTTTGCTGCCAGCGCGGGCGATCGAAAACCTTTGCTACGTGGCGGCGGTGAATCGCATTGGTACTGACGGCAAAGGTTTTGCCTACACCGGCGACAGCCAGGTGCTGGATTTCCAGGGTGAGACGTTACTCAGTGCGGGCGAAGCCGATGGCGTGTTCCAGGTTGTTCTGAACGCTGCAGATCTTCAGGCTTATCGAACACGCTTTCCAGCGAACCTGGATGCCGATACGTTTGAGTTCACCTGAGATATTCGCTGCCTGACAGGGCCTCATCGCGGGCAAGCCCGCTCCCACAGTTGTCCGGTGTGACATAGATTTTGTGTACACCACAATCCCATGTGGGAGCGGGCTTGCCCGCGATGAGGCCATGACAGGCGACACAAAAAATACAGGCAAACAAAAAGGCCCCGAGGTTCGCACCTCGGGGCCTTTTGCGTTTCAGCGAAGGCTTACGCCGCTTTCGCTTCCGGCTGGCTCAGGGAACGGTTCAGCGCGCTGAACAGGGCCTTGAAGCTGGCGGTGGTGATGTTTTCATCGATACCGACGCCGTGCACCGCACGTTCACCGTTCACACGCAGTTCAATGTAGGCCGCCGCTTTGGCGTTGGTGCCCGCACCGATGGCGTGTTCGTTGTAGTCCATGATTTCAACCGGAATCGGCAGACCGGCCACCAGCGCTTCCAAAGCACCGTTGCCCTTGCCACGCCAGTGCAGGTTGGTTTCGCCCTGGCCTTTGCCCGAGACTTCCACTTCGACGGCGCTGTGACCGTTTTCTTCCTGCAGGCGATGGCTGACCAGCGCGTACGGGGTGTTGGCCTGCAAGTACTCGCTGTGCAGCAGCGCGTGGATCTGCTGAGCCGTCATCTCGAGGCCCAGACGGTCGGTTTCACGCTGTACAACCTGGCTGAACTCGATCTGCATGCGACGCGGCAAGCTGATGCCGTATTCCTGTTCCAGCAGGTAAGCGATACCGCCCTTGCCCGACTGGCTGTTGACGCGGATGACCGCCTCGTAGCTGCGGCCGATATCGGCCGGGTCGATCGGCAAGTACGGCACTTCCCACAGGGCGTCCGGTTTCTGCTGGGCGAAGCCCTTGCGGATGGCGTCCTGGTGGGAGCCGGAGAACGCGGTGTGAACCAGGTCGCCGACGTACGGGTGACGTGGGTGCACCTGGATCTGGTTGCATTCTTCGACGACTTTGCGCACGCCGTCGATGTCGGAGAAGTCCAGCTCAGGGTGAATGCCCTGGGTGTAGAGGTTCAATGCCACGGTCACGAGGTCGACGTTACCGGTACGTTCGCCGTTGCCGAACAGGCAGCCTTCGACACGGTCGGCACCGGCCATCAGGCCCAGTTCGGTCGCCGCAACGCCAGTGCCACGGTCGTTGTGGGTGTGCAGGCTGATGATCACGCTGTCACGACGGTTGATGTGACGGCCGAACCATTCGATCTGGTCGGCATAGATGTTCGGGGTCGCGCATTCGACGGTGGCTGGCAGGTTGAGAATCACCTTGTGCTCAGGCGTCGGGTTCCAGACTTCGATGACGGCGTCACAGACTTCTTTGGCGAACTCGAGCTCGGTAGCGCTGAAGGTTTCTGGCGAATACTCGAACGTCCACTCGGTGTTGGGCTGCTGGGCGGCATATTTGACGAACAGCTTGGCCGCGTTCACGGCGATGGCCTTGACCCCTTCCTTGTCCTGATTGAAGACAATGCGGCGGAAGGAAGGAGAGGTGGCGTTGTACAGGTGAACGATGGCTTTTTTCGCCCCGCGCAGGGATTCGAAGGTGCGCTCGATCAAATCTTCACGGCCCTGGGTCAGCACCTGAATGGTGGTGTCGTCCGGGATGTGGTTGCCTTCGATCAGGGTGCGCACGAAGTCGAAGTCGGTTTGCGAAGCCGCCGGGAACGACGCTTCGATTTCTTTCACACCGACCGACACCAGGGTTTTCCAGAAACGCAGCTTCTTGACCGCGTCCATTGGCTCGATCAGCGACTGGTTGCCGTCACGGAGGTCGGAGCTGCACCAGATCGGCGCGGCGGTAATGGTCTTCGACGGCCAGGTGCGGTCCGGGATGTCGATGGTCGGGAACGCGCGGTATTTCGAAGACGGGTCTTTGAGCATGCTCATCGGGAAATCCTTATTGTGTGGGCCGAAAAAAGGCGGCCTGCCGGTGGATCAAATGTTCTGGGGATAAAGCGTAGGACGAGGCACCGCGATTCAGCCTGGCAGTCGTGCACTGACAAGGCACAGGCTGCGGTGCTGGCGAAGCTGAATGAGGGTGTGAGAGGTTTTCATGCCTTCAACCCTAACCGCGAGGGTGAAGGATGGCAAGCGGTCGAAAAAAATTGAGAGGAATCCTCTAAAAGTCGTGGTTATCGAGATTTTATTGCGGTGAATGGCGGTGATTGTTTTTATGTTTGCGCGAGGTTTGAGCGATGCGCAATTGAAGGTTTTCGGTGTTGGGGTGTGTCAGCGCGGCTATTCTTAAAGCCTACCCAAGGACTACTGGCAGGCAGGAGTCGACCATGAACGAGTCAGATTGGAAGCTTTATAGCGCATTGCGTCCGTTGGCCCATGAGCGGCTATGCATCCGGATCATGGACGAGGTCGAGCGCATCGTGCTGGATAAAAGCATTGCGCCTTACGAGCGTATTGAAACCAGTGAGGAAAGGCTGAAGGCGGGTCAGCAGGAGCTGTATTGGGCGTTTGGTGTTTTCCGTCACTCACGCAATGAGGCGCCGGCTCACTTGCTGGGGCTGTGTACTCATGAGTTGATCAGCGCTGAAGAGTTGGCGGGCTTCTCGGCGGAAACCCAGGCCTGGATCAAGGAATGCCTGGCGCACCGGGAAATTCATGGGATTGAGGATCTTGAGGCTGAATAAGTGGTGCCTGTGATGCAGCCTTCGCGAGCAGGCTCACTCCTACAGGTGATCTATGGCGTACACAAATCCAATGTAGGAGTGAGCCTGCTCGCGATGAGGCCGGCAGCCTCAACAACTATTTATGGCTGAAATGCACCTATAAAGATGGCCGGATCCACCCGTGCATCATTCAGGCTGACGTTCCAGTGCATATGCGGCCCGGTCGCGCGCCCGGTGGCACCCACTTTGCCGACCACTCCACCACGGGCCAATTGCTGGCCCACCTTCACGTCGATTTTGGACATGTGGCAGAACATGCTGATAAAGCCCTGTCCGTGATCGACAAACACCGTGTTGCCGTTGAAAAAGTAGTTGCCGATCAGGATCACCTTGCCGGCAGCCGGGGTCTTGATCGGCGTACCGGCCGGCACGGCGAAGTCCAGGCCGGCGTGAGGATTACGCTCTTCACCATTGAAGAAGCGGCGCACACCGAACTTGCTCGACAGCGGACCGTTGACCGGTTTGTCCAGCAACAGGTTGCTCGGGGTGTTCGGGCTGAAGCTGCGATAAGCCTGGATCTGTTCGGCCAACTCACCCTCGATGCGCTTGAGATTCTCCGGGTTCGGATTGACCTGCTGCGTATTCTTCAACGTGATGTGCTGTTCCGGGTATTTCTTGTTACCCACATTGAAATTCAGAGTGCGACCGCCACTGCTGACCTGCTGCGTGCCCGGTTTAACCGTCAGCGGCACACCGACAATCGCCAGCCAATTGTTCTGTTCCTTGATCACCAACACAGGCTTGCCTTGATAACTGGCCTTCGGCGCCTGCGCAGCGGCCCCCAGATCCACCACGGCCACGCCGCCCGGCACCGGTTTGTTCAACAGGCGGGTGATGTAACTGTCGGCGTGGGCGTTGAAGGTCAGGCACAGCAACAGCAGCGGAGCTAAAAAACGCGGCATGGATCAATCCAGTAAAGAAAGGGTGACAGGCGTCAGGTGATTGTCTTCGACCCGCACTTGCAGTTCGCCTTCGCCAAGTCTGGCTTTCAGGCGCTGACCGTTGTGGGTTTGCGCGGCGTTGCGGATCGCGTTGCCGCGTTCGTCCAGCAAAATACTGTAGCCACGGCCAAGGGTCGCCAAAGGGCTGACCACATGCAGCGTCTGCATCTGGCTTTGCAGTTGCAGGCGACGGGATTTGAGCCCTTCGCGCATGGCACGGGGCAGGCGTTCGGCAAGGCTGTCGAGGCGCTGACGGAGCATCGCCAGTTGCCGTCCCGGGTGTTGCCCGGCGAGGCGGGTTTCCAGACGGATCAAGCGTTCGCGACGGGTATTGAGGCTGCGTTCGAACGCGCGGCGCATGCGCATGTCCAGATCATCCAGGCGTTGCGCTTGCTGGCGCAGACGTTCGCCAGGATGGCGCAGGCGGCGGGACATGCCTTCCAGGCGCAGCCGATCACGCATCAAGCGATCGCGGATACGCATCACCAGCCGTCGGTGCAGGCTTTCGACCCGACGGACCAGGTCGCTGGAATCCGGCGCGAGCAGTTCGGCGGCGGCGGACGGCGTCGGGGCGCGGACGTCGGCCACGAAGTCACTGATCGACACATCGGTTTCATGGCCGACGGCGCTGACAATCGGCGTCACGCAGGCATCGACGGCGCGGGCTACGGCTTCTTCGTTGAAGCACCAGAGGTCTTCCAGCGAGCCGCCGCCACGGGCCAGGATCAACGCGTCGAAACCACGGGCGTCCGCCAGTTTCAAGGCGCGGACAATCTGCGCAGTGGCTTCGCGGCCCTGCACGGCAGTGGGGATCAACGTGAGTTGAATCTGCGGCGCACGGCGGCGGAATACGCTGATGATGTCGCGAATCACCGCGCCGGTGGGCGAGCTGATGATGCCGATGCGTTGCGGATGCGCCGGCAGCGGCACTTTGCGTTCGGCGCTGAACAGGCCTTCGGCGCTGAGTTTTTCCTTCAACGCATCGAACGCCAGACGCAGCGCACCGTCACCGGCCGGCTCCACGGTGTCGAGGATCAGCTGATAGTCGCCGCGGCCCTCGAACAGTGAAACCTTGCCGCGGACCTTGACCGCAAGGCCATCCTTCAAGGCCTGGCGAACCCGCGCCGCGTTCTGCCGGAACAGTGCGCAACGCACTTGGGCACCGCTGTCCTTGAGGGTGAAATACACGTGGCCGGACGCCGGGCGGGCGAGGTTGGAGATTTCGCCTTCGACCCAGATGTTGCTGAACACGTCTTCGAGCAACACCCGCGCGCGGCCATTGAGCTGGCTGACAGTGAGGACTTCACGGTCCAGGCCGAGTCTTGCAAAGGGATCTTTAATCATGGGGCGCAGTTTAAAGGCATTCGACGATCAATCTCCATGAATCAGCGAAATTCCCCTGTAGGAGTGAGCCTGCTCGCGATAGCGGTGTATCAGTCGACAACAGTATTGAATGCTAAACCGCTATCGTCGGAACGCCGCCCGGAGCCGGCTCACTCCTACAAGGGTAAAGTCGGGGCCCGGACTCAAGGAAGACATGCAATGAATGCATTCGAGTTGTTGAACCAATGGCCATTCGGCGCTACGGATTGGCTGGTAATCGGCCTGGGCATTGCCCTGGCCTACATCGTGTTCGGCATAGCCGGTTTCGGCACCGCGTTGGTTGCGGGGCCGATATTGATCCTGTTCATGCCGCTGTCGAAGATCATTCCCTTGCTGGTGCTGCTGGATTTCGTCGCGGCGTTTGGCAATTTGCTGCCTTCGCGACGGGATGTGGCGAAGCCTGAGTTGCTGCGGCTGCTGCCGTGCATGGCGGTGGGCTGCACGTTGGGGGTGATTTTTTTACTGAATCTGAAATCCGATGTGTTGTTGCTGTTGATGGGGCTGTTTATCAGCGCTTACGCGATTTACAGCTTGTGGGTCAAAACCCGTCCGACACAATTGTCCGCCGGTTGGGCCGTGCCGATGGGCACGGTGGGCGGGATGTTCGGGGCATTGTTTGGCAGTGGCGGCTTTTTATATGCGATCTATTTGAACAGTCGCCTGCCCAAAGAGGCGGCCCGGGCGACCCAGAGTGCGCTGATCAGTTGCAGCACCGTGGTGCGCTTGAGCCTGTTTGCTGTCGCGGGTGTGTATGCCGAGCTACCCTTATTGTTATTAGCGCTGTGTTTGTTGCCGGCCATGGCATTGGGGCTGTGGATCGGCCGGCGGTTGACCATGAGATTGTCCCGCGAGGCGTTTGTGCGGCTGGTGACCTGGTTGGTGCTGGCCAGCGGAATTGCCTTGATCGGACGTTATTTGAGTGCTTGACCTCTGAAGCCGGGTGCTTATGCTGCCGGGCTTCGTTAAAGCGTTGCAGCAGGCCGCACCATGAATTCGCAAAGCATTATTGTCCCGAAAATCTCCACACTGCCGGTACACGAACCCCGGGCCCGGGCGGTCGTGCGTTGGCTAGTGCGCAAGAACATCATCAAAGAAGAACTGACCACGTGTGGTCGCACTGGCAACCGCATGGCTCATGCCATCGCCGACGGTGCCCGCGCTGTCGTGCTGCATCCTGAAGCGCTGCCGTTCGGCGAACCGGTCAATGGCCTGGAAATCATCACCAAGCGCTGCATCTATACGCCGGCCAAGGGGTTCCTTGAAGAGGCGGGTTGCGCCGAGTGCCGCAAGGAAGTCGGCGAAGCGCTGTTCGAAAGCCTGGAAGACTGGATGCCGGGGCGCACCGATAACTTCACGTGTCCGGAGTGCGGGCATGAAGATGACATCAACGGCTTTCTTTTCTTGCAGGAATGCGGCTTTTCCAACCTGGGCTTTATCTTCAACAACTGGGCCGAGGCCGGGTTCAAACAGAGCTTTATCGACGAATTTGCCGATTGGCTCGATCAGCCTGTCAGTTGGGTGAAAGTCGAGCTGTAGGAGGCGACAATCCCCGTATATCAGTAATGCTAATAATAGACAGAGTTTTACATTGAACCCGAGGGGGTGTCTGACTATAATGGCGCGCTTCCATTTTCCCGCTCGGGAGCCCCCGCGATGCTGCGTATCAGCCAAGAAGCTCTGACATTCGACGACATTCTCCTAGTGCCTGGTTATTCCGAGGTGCTTCCTAACGAAGTCAGTCTCAAGACCCGCCTAACCCGTGGCATCGAGCTGAATATTCCTCTGGTTTCTGCCGCCATGGACACCGTTACTGAAGCCCGTCTGGCAATTGCCATGG
This sequence comes from Pseudomonas sp. BT76 TE3572, assembly GCF_050435365.1. Taxonomy (NCBI): domain Bacteria; kingdom Pseudomonadati; phylum Pseudomonadota; class Gammaproteobacteria; order Pseudomonadales; family Pseudomonadaceae; genus Pseudomonas; species Pseudomonas sp. BT76 TE3572. Next base: position 3,234,298 of record NZ_JBNDKE010000001.1, on the reverse strand, counting down.
CTCAGGAAGGTGGCATCGGCATTATCCACAAGAACATGACCATCGAGCAGCAAGCTGCCGAAGTGCGCAAGGTCAAGCGTTATGAAGCCGGCGTGGTCAAGGACCCGATCACCATCGAGGCTGACGCCACGGTTCGTGAACTGTTCGAACTGACCCGCATGCACAACATCTCCGGCGTTCCGGTACTGCACGATGGCGACTTGGTCGGCATCGTCACTTCCCGTGACGTACGTTTCGAAAACCGTCTGGACGCCTCCGTCCGTGAAGTGATGACGCCTAAAGAGCGTCTGGTCACGGTCAAGGAAGGCGCCGACAAGAACGACGTCCGTGAGCTGTTGCACAAACACCGCATCGAACGCGTGCTGATCGTCGACGACAAATTTGCCCTCAAAGGCATGATGACCGTCAACGACATCGAAAAAGCCAAGGCATACCCGCTGGCCAGCAAGGACGACCAAGGTCGTCTGCGTGTTGGCGCTGCTGTCGGTACCGGTAAAGACACCGGTGATCGCGTAGCCGCCCTGGTCAATGCCGGCGTTGACGTGGTGGTGGTCGACACCGCTCACGGTCACTCCAAAGGTGTGATCGACCGCGTTCGCTGGGTCAAACAGAATTTCCCTGAAGTGCAGGTCATCGGCGGCAACATCGCCACCGGCGCTGCCGCCAAGGCTCTGGCCGAAGCGGGCGCCGATGCGGTCAAGGTCGGTATCGGCCCAGGCTCGATCTGCACCACCCGTATCGTCGCCGGTGTCGGCGTCCCGCAAATCAGCGCCATCGCCAACGTCGCCGCTGCCCTCGAAGGCACTGGTGTTCCGTTGATCGCCGACGGCGGCATCCGTTTCTCCGGTGACCTGTCCAAGGCCATCGTTGCCGGTGCTTCCTGCGTGATGATGGGCTCGATGTTCGCCGGTACTGAAGAAGCACCGGGCGAGATCGAACTGTTCCAGGGTCGTTCGTACAAGGCTTACCGCGGCATGGGTTCGCTGGGCGCCATGTCCCAGGCTCAAGGCTCCTCCGACCGTTACTTCCAGGACTCCTCGGCAGGCGCCGAGAAACTGGTTCCGGAAGGTATCGAAGGGCGTGTTCCTTACAAGGGCACACTGAGCGCCATCATCCATCAACTGATGGGCGGCCTGCGTTCCTCGATGGGTTACACCGGCAGTGCCGACATCGAAGAAATGCGCACCAAGCCTGAGTTCGTGCGGATCACCGGCGCTGGCATGGCCGAATCCCACGTTCACGACGTACAGATCACCAAAGAAGCGCCAAACTACCGCGTAGGTTGAGCCTTCCAGCAATAAGTTAAGTAACCGGGGCTGTTTTCAGCCCCGAGTTGTTTCTGAATTCTCTTCACCGAACTGCATAGACGAGACTGACCACATGGCCCTCGACATTCACGCTCACCGCATCCTGATCCTCGATTTCGGTTCCCAGTACACCCAGCTGATTGCCCGCCGCGTGCGTGAAATCGGCGTGTACTGCGAACTGCATCCGTTCGATATGGATGAAGACGCGATTCGCGAATTCGCTCCAAAAGGCGTCATTCTCGCCGGCGGCCCCGAGTCCGTGCACGAAGCCAACAGCCCTCGCTGCCCGCAAGCGGTGTTTGACCTGGGCGTACCGGTCTTCGGTATCTGCTACGGCATGCAGACCATGGCTGAACAGCTGGGTGGCAAGGTTGAAGGTTCCGAGCTGCGTGAGTTCGGTTACGCCCGTGTCGACGTGGTCGGCAAAAGCCGTCTGCTCGACGGCATCGAAGACCACATCGACGCCGACGGCCTGTTCGGCCTCGACGTGTGGATGAGTCACGGTGACAAGGTCACCAAGATGCCTCAGGAATTCCACATCCTGGCCAGCACCCCAAGCTGCCCGATCGCTGGCATGTTCGACGATGCTCGTGGCTACTACGGCGTGCAGTTCCACCCGGAAGTGACCCACACCAAGCAGGGCGGTCGCATCCTCTCGCGCTTTATCCTCGACATCTGCGGCTGCGAAGCCTTGTGGACGCCTTCGAAGATTGCTGAAGACGCCATCGCCAACATTCGCGCCCAGGTCGGCACCGACAACGTACTGCTCGGCCTGTCCGGCGGCGTTGACTCCTCGGTGGTTGCCGCGCTGCTGCACAAAGCCATCGGCGACCAGCTGACCTGCGTCTTCGTCGACAACGGCCTGCTGCGTCTGCACGAAGGCGAGCAAGTGATGGCCATGTTCGCCGAGAACATGGGCGTCAAAGTGATCCGCGCCAACGCCGAAGAACAGTTCCTGAACAACCTGGCTGGCGAAAGCGATCCAGAGAAAAAGCGCAAAATCATCGGCCGTACCTTCATCGACGTATTCGATGCCCAGTCCAACAAACTGGACAACATCAAGTACCTCGCCCAAGGCACCATCTACCCGGACGTGATCGAGTCGGCTGGCGCCAAAAGCGGCAAGGCGCACGTGATCAAGTCGCACCACAACGTGGGTGGCCTGCCGGAAGAAATGAACCTCAAGCTGGTTGAACCCCTGCGCGAGCTGTTCAAGGACGAAGTCCGTCGTCTGGGCCTGGAACTCGGCCTGCCGTACGACATGGTCTACCGTCACCCGTTCCCGGGCCCGGGCCTGGGCGTGCGGATCCTCGGTGAAGTGAAGAAGGAATACGCCGACCTGCTGCGTCGCGCCGACCACATCTTCATCGAAGAACTGCGCAAGGCCGACTGGTACCACAAGGTCAGCCAGGCATTCGTGGTGTTCCAGCCGGTGAAATCGGTTGGCGTTGTCGGCGATGGCCGTCGTTACGCCTGGGTTGTTGCCCTGCGTGCCGTGGAAACCATCGACTTCATGACCGCGCGTTGGGCACACCTGCCTTACGAACTGCTGGAGACTGTTTCCGGCCGCATCATCAACGAAATCGAAGGCATCTCCCGCGTTACTTATGACGTGTCGAGCAAGCCGCCGGCGACGATTGAGTGGGAATGATCCTGCACTAGCCTTGATGGCTTGATCGCAGGTAACTGAAAAGGCCGTGTGAACACTGTTCACACGGCCTTTTTGCGTTTTAGACGCCGGGTAGTCGGACAGGGGTCATGCCCATTCTGTGCAAGGCTGAACTCAAGTTCTCTAGCGTTTGAAAGCGTCGGCCGTTGATCTGCCAGGTATCCCGTTCGACGTAGTACCCGGCGGCATCATGTTTTATGGGCGTTCGGAGGAGTTTTCCCCGAGTGATGATGCCGTTACTGGTGATGATTCTGTTGGTGAGGGTTCTGCTGCGGTGAACCAGCAAGGGTTCGCCGGTACTGGTGCTGAGGGTGTACGTGCCAGGCCTGGGTAGCCCATCCTCGAGCCTTTGCGCCAGGATCACGCTTTTCGGCGTCGGGATTTGCAGCAACAAGTCATTTTTGGCAAAACCGGCTGCTTGCCCCGGGCGGGGCCCGTCGGACACCCCCGGGTCGACCTTGATACCGCCGAGCTCGTCCGGGCCTACGCTTTCAATACGCAGCCCGATGCTGCCTTCAAGCTCGCTGATTCCCGCCACGCCGTCATAGGTATTGGCGTGGGAGTTCCCGACCAACGCCACCCAGTTATGTGCGCCTCTGGCGGTCTGGTCGGCGCCGATGACTTGTCGGGCGAAAAAATTCATCATTTTTTGCCGAAAATTGATACTGGCCGGTGTAATACCGGTGCTGCGGTAACTGGCCAGGCAGTCGATGGCCTGAACGCGTATGTTGTTTTTTTGTGCTGTCCTGACCACCTGCTCAAAGGTGAATTGTTCGCTGGGGTCAGTCGAAAAACCTGCGTCAAGGTTCTTGAGATAGCTTTGCAGGTCCTCGGACATCACCCCGGTGCGATTGAACACGTCCAGGTCAGCTTGATGGAAATCGGTTAGCAGATGCTCCATGTACAAGGTTTTGACCTTTTGTTTGCGCAGCACGCTCATGTTCTCGATCAGAAACTGTTTGCTGCCCACGCTGGAGTGGTTTTCACCGATGACCAGACTCTGTGACCGCTTGAAAAGCGTCTTGATGATGTCCTTGATCTTTGCATTCGCGATGAACGATGGAAGGGGCGGTCTGGGTCGCAGCGGCGGTTGCGAATAGAAGGTCACGGCGTCGTCGTGCAGCGTTCGGCGCAGTCTCTTGAAGGCTTCCAGCTCATTGTTCGGATTGTTGAGATTGACAAATCCGTCCTTCAAATCCCCCTTCGCGGCCATACCCTTGGCCGCCTGTTTGAGGGCTGGCTTGATGTCCTGCGGAACATCGTATGCAGTCGCCGGTGCATCGAAGTCCGGGAGTGACGGCTCGGCCCTGGCAAAAAAATCTGAAAACCTGCCACCTCCCGCCAGGCCGGGACGCGTGAGGGCCGTCCATTCACCCTGTTCATTCAGGCGCACCGGTATGTTGCGGTAAAAGGAGTAGGGGTTGACCGGGTCGACGATTGTCCAGGCCCTCATGTCATTGCTGTAGCGCACCAGGTAGAAACTGTCACCGACGGCAATGTAATTACCGCCTGTCTCAGGCTGATAGATACCTTGAAACTTGCCTTCGGCGTTGGTTGGGGAATCGCCATCGAGAATTTCATTGGTTTCAAAAGGCGCCAATATGTCGGAATCGCTTGGGCGGGGGGCAATGGCTTCGACGGGGGGATTTACTGTTACGCCCGACTCTGCTGGATCTTTCTCGGCCGTGAGTACCTCCTCGGCTTCCGCTGCTTCTGCGAGTTCGGCCGCCCCTCGTAAAAATGGCAAGTTGAACAGTACGTCCACGCTACCGAGAATGGCACCGGTAATGGCTGCCTTGCGTTCCGCAGGGGTAGTCGCGTTGATGGCTTGATCGATGTGCAGGCCGACATTGGCAATGCCCGCGCCAACGACAACCAGTGCTGCCGGCCATGCAAGGGCGGCCATCGGCCCGAAGGTGTGGTTGAAGGCATTGAGATAGCCTATCCACAGCTTTTTTCTGATCTCGCCGTTGGAGTGCAGCAGGTAATTGGCGTCGCTGAGCATGCGCTCATGAGTGGACCGGTTCAGGTGGGTGAACGCATCACCGGCAATCTTCTCGCCACGGTAATAGAGCAAATGAACGTTCGCGGCTTCATTGTCACTCGTTAGAACGTCATAGGCGTGGGTGAGGCCGACATTTTCATATTCCGTGTTCTCCAGGAAATGAGCGATCAGACCAATGCCGGTGAAGTTGGCCAGCTTATGCCCCAGCGAAGCAGGCTTTTCCTGAAGGGTATCCCGCTCTTCCTGTTTGAAGTGCATGAGCATGCGTTCGCGGCCTTCAGCGTCCTTGACCTCGTTGACCAGCCATTCGTGCAGTTCCTCGACCTTGTTAAAACAGTGAAACCCTCTGGGTTCGCCCGGAACGTAGAGAATGTTCAGGTCACTGTCGTCAGTGATGCTGAGGATGTCCGTCGACACGAAGTGGTCAATGCAAAACGTGCGAATCGATAAACCGCTGCCCGCTGGCGCCTCGTCCAGCAGCATTTGCCAGGTGAGCGGCCTGCTGACATTACCGACGACAGCCCTGAGCACGGTGGTGAAGTGTTCTCGGGTCAAGTGACCCTTCTCGTAGTCTTCAATGGCTTTGGCAATGAACGTGCACTTGGCCAACGCACGGAAGTTGTCACTGTGCTTTTCCCAGAACGTCGCGATGGCCGTTTTGTAACGCTCAGCGAAATTGACATCCCAAAAGGTGTTCAACACATCCCGGGCATGCAGGCGAATCTCGTTGGTTTCGTCGTAGTTTCCGGCATTGCCGTCGGCACGGTAGAAACCGCTGTCAACGTCCAGCAGGTCCCCGTTGTCCTGGTCGTGGACACTGAAACGCTGCATGACCAGTTGCGGGAAGGTCATCGACTCCCTGGGGGTTTCAAACACATGCTGCCAGCCGGTAAAGGTCTTCGAGCTGCTTTGAGCGGCATTAAACCGATGCCAGTAGACTTTGTCGGGTTCGATATCGGTGATGCTGTGCTGGACGAGAATGTCCTTGGCGACCTGATACGCCATGGCGTGCAGGTCGGGGCAATCGGTTACCAGATCAGGGATCAGGGCCAGGAGGGCCAACGCATCGGTAGCGTCGGGCAGGGTTATGTCTTGAGTATCGTCCATGATGCTCGCCTTGAGAGGTTGCCAAGAGGGTGCTCACTATCTCAAGGGGCATCGATTCCATCTGTAAGGCACAGGCTAGCTGTCGGTGGTCAGTTGCTGACGGAAGACGTAGGAGTTGGCGAGTACCAGAATCAGGCTCAGCGCCGTGCAATGTCGGAAAAGTAAAACTTGTCCAGGGTGTGCCGCGATTCGGTGTACTCGAACTGCCGCCCGTCCTGCAAAAACGTCTGGTTACTGACCACGATCACATGGCTCTGGCCGTCGAGGTCCAGGTGTTGCTGGTCGTCCTTGCTCCGGGGCACCGCTTCAATAGTGCGCTGGGCGTAGGCGATTTGCAGTTGCAAGGTCTGCTCGATGAAGGCGTAGATCGAGTGCTCGGCGATGTCGCGGGACAGGCCTGGAATCACATCACTGACGAAATGGTTGATGTCGAGGATCACGCGTTTGCCGTCGATCCGCCGCACTCGTTTGATCCGTGTGATCAGGCTGCCTTCTTCGGCCTTGATGTGTTCAAGCAAGGGGCCTCCGAGGGGGATTTGAGTGAACTCGACCACGTCGGTGCTGACGTCGTTGCCCAGGCGCGGGTACGTCTCCTGGAAGCTGACGATGCCGCCCAACTGGAATTCGATCGGGTTGGTCGACAGCACGAACGTACCTTTGCCGTGGACTTTCTGGGCGAAACCGCGCTCCTGCAATTGCTCGATGGCCTTGCGCACGGTGCCGCGGCTGGCCTGATAGCTGTCCATCAGTTCCGTTTCGGAAGGCAACCGGGCGCCGCGTTCCAGACGTTCGGTCGTGATGCTGGCAAGCAGATCGCTGTAGATCTGGTTGTATTTACTCATGGGGATGGCTCTGTACCGCGCTGTGCTCAAGGTTTCGAACCTTAAGGGCAGGGTAGGGGTTTGTCCATGCGGCGTTAGGTTTCTTTGACTTTTGAGGTAGGAAAGTTCGCCGCCTGTCGGGTTCAGGATAAACAAAATCAAACTCGTCTGTACGAGTTGTTGCTTTAACTCGTACAGACGAGTACTTTTCGTTTCGGCGTGCTGCCAATAACAAAAAACTACAGCGCAAGGACAATCATGAGCCACGACTACCCGAATATCGCCAGCGAGCTGCTGCAAAGCCTCGGTGGCAGCGACAACCTCGAGCAGGCCGCGCACTGTGTCACTCGCTTGCGCCTGGCCCTCAAGGACCCAAGCCTGGTCAACAGCGCCACGTTGAACCAGATCGATCTGGTCAAAGGCTCGTTCTTCACCGGCGGCCTGTTCCAAGTGGTCATCGGCCCAGGTGAAGTCGAAAAGGTCTACGCCGAACTGCGCCGTCAAACCGGTCTCGCGGCCTCGACCATCGCCGACGTTAAACAAAAAAGTGCCGACAAGATCAACGCGATGCAGCGTCTGGTGCGGGTGTTTTCCGATGTGTTCATGCCGATTCTGCCGGCACTGATCATTGCCGGCCTGTTGATGGGCATCAACAACCTGATTGGCGCCAAGGGTATGTTCATCGAGGGCCAGACCTTGCTGGACGCCTACCCGAAGCTTGACGGGCTCTGGAGCCTGATCAACCTCATGGCCAACACCTCGTTTGTGTTCCTCCCGGCGCTGGTGGGCTGGTCGGCGGCCAAGCGGTTTGGCGGCAGCGAAATCCTTGGCATCGTGCTTGGCCTGATGCTGGTGCACCCCGATCTGCTCAATGCCTGGAACTACGGTAAAGCGGTGGCCGGGCTGGACGGGCAGAGCCTGCCGTACTTCGACATCCTGGGGTTGTTCCAGATCGAGAAGGTCGGTTACCAAGGGCAGATCCTGCCGATCCTGATGGCGGCCTATGTGATGAGCGTCATCGAGAAATGGCTGCGGGCGCGGGTGCCGAACGCGGTGCAATTGCTGGTGGTGCCGATCACCACCATCGTTGTGACCGGCGTGCTGGCGCTGGCGGTGATCGGCCCGGTGACCCGGCATCTGGGGATTCTGATCACCGAAGGCGTGGTCATGCTGTTTGACCTGGCGCCAATGGTCGGCGGGGCGATTTTCGGTTTGCTCTACGCACCGCTGGTGATCACCGGCATGCACCACATGTTTCTCGCGGTCGACTTGCAGCTGATCTCCACCCAGGGCGGGACCTTCATCTGGCCGATGATCGTCATGTCCAACCTTGCCCAGGGCAGCGCGGCACTGGCGGTGTTCTACATGACCCGTAATGTGCGGGACAAAAGCATGGCCTCGACCTCGGCGATTTCCGCTTATTTCGGCATCACCGAACCGGCCATGTTCGGGGTCAACCTGCGTTACAAATTTCCGTTTTATGCAGCCCTGATCGGTTCGGCCCTGGGCTGCATTTTCCTGTCGCTGAACAAGGTCCAGGCATCGGCGATCGGCGTCGGCGGCTTGCCCGGTTTTATCTCGATCATTCCGCAGTTCATTCCGATGTTCGTGATCGGGATGGTCATTGCCATGGTCGTGCCGTTTGTTCTGACCTGCGGGTTGAGCATGAAGATTGTTCGGCCGGGATATCGGGTTGCCTGACGGTCGCCACATCAATTTGTTGAAGGAATCCGCCATGCAAGACTGGCAACGTTCGGTGATCTACCAGATCTACCCGAAGAGTTTTCACAGCCACGCCGGCAACCCCACGGGTGATTTGCTGGGCGTTGTGGCCAAGCTCGATTACCTGCACTGGCTGGGTGTCGATTGCCTGTGGATCACGCCGTTCCTGCGTTCGCCCCAGCGCGACAACGGCTACGACATCAGTGATTACTACGCCATCGATCCGAGTTACGGGACCATGGCCGATTGCGAATTGCTGATCGCCGAGGCCGGCAAGCGCGGGATCAAGTTGATGCTCGACATCGTGGTCAACCACACCTCCATCGAGCACCCCTGGTTCCAGCAGGCCCGCAGCAGCCTCGACAACCCATACCGGGATTTCTACATCTGGCGCGACCAGCCGAACAACTGGGAGTCCAAGTTCGGTGGTTCGGCCTGGGAATACGAAGCCCAGACCGGTCAGTATTACCTGCACCTGTTCGATCACACTCAGGCCGACCTGAACTGGGATAACCCCAAGGTGCGCGCCGAAGTCTTCAAGATGATGCGTTTCTGGCGCGACAAGGGCGTAGGCGGGTTCCGTCTGGACGTGATCAACCTGATCTCCAAACCGGCGGATTTTCCCGAGGACAATACCGACGGTCGACGCTTCTACACCGATGGCCCGAACGTGCACGAATACTTGCAGCAGATGCACCGCGAAGTGTTCGAAGGCCATGACCTGATCAACGTCGGTGAGATGTCTTCCACCAGCCTCGAACACTGCATCCGCTACTCGCGGCCAGAGTCGAAAGAATTGTCGATGACCTTCAACTTCCATCATCTGAAGGTCGATTACCCGAACCTGCAGAAGTGGGTCCGCGCTGATTTCGATTTCCTCGAACTCAAGCGCATTCTCTCCGATTGGCAAACCGGCATGCAGGCCGGCGGTGGCTGGAACGCGTTGTTCTGGTGTAACCACGACCAGCCACGGGTGGTCTCGCGTTTTGGTCATGACGGTGAATATCGGGTGCTCTCGGCGAAGATGCTCGGCACGGCGCTGCACTTCCTCCAGGGCACGCCGTTCGTGTACCAGGGCGAGGAACTGGGCATGACCAATCCGGGCTTCGATCACATCGATCAGTACCGCGATGTCGAGACGCTGAACATCCATCGCCTCAAGCGCGACGCCGGAGTCAGTGATGCCGACAACATGGCGGCGATCATGCAGAAGTCCCGGGATAACGGCCGTACGCCGATGCACTGGAATGCCGAACCCAATGCGGGTTTCAGCGCTGTCGCACCGTGGATCGGGGTGCCGGCGAACGCCGGGCAGATCAACGTTGCCGCTCAGCTCGATGACCCGGATTCGGTGCTGCATCACTACCGTCAACTGATCGCCTTGCGTCGCACTGAGGCGCTGATGTCCGAGGGTGTCTATCGGCAGTTGTTGCCAGAGCACACGCAAATCTGGGCGTACGTGCGTGAGGGCAATGGCGAACGGTTGCTGGTGCTGAACAATTTCTACGGCACGCCATGCGAAGTCGAACTGCCGGATGAAGTGATCAGCGAAGCGATGGCCCAACGTCTGGTCATCAGCAATTACCCGGACTGTCCGGTGCGAAATAGTCAGGTCCTCTTACGGCCTTATGAGTCGTTCGTGCTGCACATGACCGACTGACCGACCGCAAAAAAACACCGACTCAAAAAAATACGCAGCACGCTGCGCGGGGGAGTTTTGCGCGCCGATTTTGCCGCTGCACACAATAAAAATAATGGGGTAGCTCTTGAAAACAACAATAAATCGCAGCCTTGTAGTGGCGGGCCTGTGCCTGGCTTTGCCTCTTTCGGCACACGCGCTGGAGTTCGCCGGTTACTTGCGCAGCGGCGTTGGGACCTCGGTCAACAGCGGTAAACAGCAGTGTTTCCAGCTACCGGGCGCTCAGACCAAATACCGCTTGGGCAACGAATGTGAGCAGTACGCTGAACTGGAGTTGCGCCAGGATTTGTACACCCTGGATGACGGTTCGGTGCTGAGCGTCGATGGCATGGCTTCGTTGTACAACCAGTACGACAAGGACCTGACCTTCAACGGTGACAACGGCTCGGTGCGCCTGCCGCAGGCGTACGCGCAATGGTCGAACATGCCCAGCCTGAACGGCGGTTCGTTGTGGGCTGGCCGGCGCTACTACAAACGGAACGACATCCACATTTCCGATTTCTACTATTGGAACCAGAGCGCCACCGGCGGCGGTATTGAGGACGTACTGATCGGCGATCTGAAATACAGCTATGCCTTCTCGCGCAAGGACAACCTGTACCAGAAGGACTACATCAACCGACACGATTTCAACGTCGCCGGCTTCAACACCAACCCTGGCGGTGCGTTGGAGTTCGGCCTGAGTTACATCGACAAACCCGACAGCCGCGACGCTCACCGTGGCTGGGCGATCACCACCCAGCATGTGCAGAAAGGTTTTCTGGGCGGCAAGAACAAACTGGCCTTCCAGTACGGCGAAGGCCCCGGCACCGGGTTGGGCTATACCGGTAACGTGAAGCTGGACGACAGCAACAAAAGTTACCGGGTGGTGGAGTTCTTCGACTGGCAAGTGACGCCGCGATTTGGCGGGCAAGTCGAGGCGGTCTATCAGAAAGACATTCGCCAGGACGGCAGTGATCAGAACTGGATTTCCCTGGGCGTGCGCCCGACCTATGCGATCACCGAGCAGTTCAAACTGGTGACCGAACTGGGTCACGATCAGGTCGAAGCCACGGGCGGCACCCGCAAGCTGAGCAAGGTCACCTTCGCCCCGACCTGGTCGCCCAAAGGCCCGGAATTCTGGGCGCGCCCCGAGGTGCGTCTGTATTACACCTATGCCAGTTGGAACGAGGCGGCCAAACGGGCGGCCAATGAACTGGCGGCGGGTTCGGCATTGTCCGACACCGGCACCTTTGGCACGGCGCGACACGGTTCGAACGTCGGATTGCAGGTCGAGTACTGGTGGAAATAAGCGATGCTGTCGGAGCCTCGCGCTCCATCGGCACTTCAAAGAACAAAACAGCAGGTGACGTCATGGCCACACCCCAACAATTGCAACTGCACGCGCCCCTGTCCGGCGTATTGATGCCACTGGACGTTGTGCCCGATCCGGTGTTTTCCAGCCGCGTGATCGGCGATGGCCTGTGCATCGATCCGACTTCAACGACGTTGTGCGCGCCGCTGGCAGGGGTTGTCAGCAATGTGCAGGCCAGCGGGCATGCGATCAGCATCACCGACGAAAACGGTGTGCAGGTGTTGATGCACATTGGGCTCGACACGGTGAACCTGGCGGGGAAGGGTTTCACGCGGTTGGTGGAGGAGGGCCAGCAGGTTGACGTGGGGCAGTCGCTGATCGAATTCGATGCCGACTTTATTGCATTGAATGCCCGCAGCCTGCTGACGTTGATGCTGGTGGTCAGCGGTGAGCCATTCACTTGGCTGACACCGGAAGCGGGTTTGGTCGACAGTGGTCAGCCGCTACTGAATTTGAAGCCTATCGAGCAGGCAACGGATGAGCCGGTGCCGGAAGAGGGTGAAGCACTGTTTTCCAAACCAGTGACGCTGGCCAATCCGAACGGCTTGCACGCCCGACCGGCAGCGGTATTCGCTCAGGCGGCGAAAGGTTTTTCGGCGAGCATTTACCTGCATAAACAGCAGGCGAGTGCGAACGCCAAATCCTTGGTGGCGATCATGGGTTTGCAGACGGCTCACGGTGACGTTGTGCAAGTCAGCGCGGCGGGGCCGGACGCTGAAGCGGCGATCAAGACGCTGTCCGAATTGCTGACCGCCGGGTGTGGCGAGACGGTCGCCGCGATGGCAGAAGTTGAGACGGTTGAAGCGTCATCGCTGAACGTTTTGCGCGGAGTCTGTGCCTCGGCGGGTTCGGCGTTTGGCCAGGTTGTGCAGATCGCCGAGCAAACACTTGAAGTCAGCGAGTTCGGCGTCGGTCCGCAGGTTGAGCGAGAGCATCTGTCTCGGGCCTTGGCCGCAGCGGTGCTGGCCTTGCAGCAGCTGCGTGACAACGCCACCGGGGATGCCCAGGCAGAGATTTTCAAGGCGCATCAAGAACTGCTCGAAGACCCGAGCCTGCTGGATCAGACCGAGGCGCTGATCATCGAAGGCAAAAGTGCCGGGTTCGCCTGGCGCGCGGCCACCGAGTCGGTGGCAACCCTGTTCAAAAGCCTGGGCAATGCCTTGCTGGCGGAGCGGGCGGCAGACCTGGCCGATGTCGGCCAGCGAGTGCTCAAGCTGATCCTCGGCGTACAGGATCAGGCGATGGAGCTGCCTGAAGGGGCGATCCTGATCGCCGATCAACTGACGCCGTCACAGACCGCCGGGCTCGATACCCGCAAGGTACTGGGGTTCGCCACGGTCGGTGGCGGCGCTACCAGCCACGTCGCGATCCTCGCTCGGGCGTCCGGTTTGCCGGTGATCTGCGGGTTGCCCGTTCAGGTCCTGGGGCTGGCCAACGGCACCCAAGTGTTGCTCGACGCCGACAAGGGCGAGCTGCATCTGGACCCGGATCTGGCGGCCATCGAGCAGCTGCAAGCCAATCGTCAGCGTCAGCAGAAGCGCCATCAACATGAACTGTCGCACGCTGCGCTGGCGGCTTGTACCCGCGATGGTCACCACTTTGAAGTGACAGCCAACATCGCCTCGCTGGCTGAAGCGGAGCAGGCCGTGGCACTGGGAGGCGAGGGCGTCGGCTTGCTGCGTTCGGAGTTTCTTTATCTGGATCGCAATCATGCGCCGAGCCATGACGAGCAAACATCAACCTACAGCGCCATCGCCAAAGCACTCGGGCCGGCGCGCAATCTGGTGGTGCGGACTCTGGATGTCGGCGGCGACAAACCGTTGGCCTACGTGCCGATGGACCGCGAAACCAACCCGTTCCTCGGCATGCGCGGGATTCGTTTGTGCCTGGAGCGCCCGCAGCTGTTGCGCGATCAGTTCAAGGCGATCCTGAGCAGCGCCGGGCTGGCCCGTCTGCACATCATGTTGCCCATGGTCACGCAGCTGTCGGAGTTGCGACAGGCCCGGCAACTGCTTGAGGAAGAGGCGCTGGTATTGGGCCTTACCGAGCTGCCGAAACTGGGGATCATGATCGAAGTGCCGGCAGCAGCCCTGATGGCCGATCTGTTTGCGCCTGAAGTGGATTTTTTCTCGATCGGCACCAACGACCTGACCCAATACACCCTGGCCATGGACCGCGATCACCCGCGCCTGGCCAGTCAGGCTGACAGTTTTCATCCGTCGGTGCTGCGTTTGATTGCCAGCACCGTGAAGGCCGCCCACGCCCATGGCAAATGGGTCGGTGTGTGTGGCGCCATGGCGTCCGAAACGCTGGCGGTGCCGTTGTTGCTGGGACTTGGGGTGGATGAACTGTCGGTGAGCGTGCCGCTGATTCCGGCGATCAAGGCGACGGTTCGCGAAGTGGATCTGCTGGACTGCCAGGCCATCGCCCAGCAAGTGCTGGGCCTGGAAAGCGCCGATCAAGTGCGCGAGGCGCTGCGGCTGTATCACGAGGCGACGGTCGATACTTCACTGGTACTGGAGAACTGAGCATGTTCGAGAAAATGCAGCGAGCGTTCTGGAAAGCGTTGACCCCGGATCTGGTGGTGGATGAACCGAAAGTGGTTGCTCAGCCTGTCTCTGGTCTGGCCCCGGATATCGTCGCCGCACTGGGCGGAGTGGATAACCTCAAGTCGCAGCAGCCTGTGGCGTTGACCAGGGTGCGAGTGGAGTTGCGGGATGTGGGGCGGATGGATCGGCAGGCTTTGAATATGGCCGGTGTGCCGGGAGTCATGATGCTGGACGAAGGCGTTGTGCATTTGTTGATGGGGGCGGTGGTCGCCGGACGCTAGTTGATCAGATTCAAGATCCACCCCTCACCCCAGCCCTCTCCCCACGGGGGAGAGGGGGGAAGGGAGCAGATCTCCATAGTTTTCAGGTTTAAAGTTCGGCATGAAATCGCGAGGAAAAAACCTGAGTTCGACTCGATTTTTCAGGTCGATGTAGCTCCAAGAACAACTCGGTCAGTCCCCTCTACCCCCTGGGGAGAGGGTTAGGGTGAGGGGTGGCCTTTGAACTTGTCCCAGAACGCCGCGCTGCCCTTACTGTTTCTCATCCGCAGGTGTATCGTATTCGCCTTTTGCAGGCCCCCGCGCCTGTCGCTGATACGAGAGGTAGTTGAGTTCATGTCCTTTACCCGTCGCCAAATCCTCGGTGGCCTGGCCGGTCTTGTTGTCGTTGGTGTCGGAGCGGGCGGCGCGTCGCGGTACTGGTTGGGCAAAATGGCCGACGCCGACGCGGGCCACGACTACGAGCTGATCGCCGCACCGCTGGACGTCGAGCTGGTGGCCGGGCACAAGACCGAAGCCTGGGCGTTCGGCCCGTCGGCGCCGGGTACCGAGTTGCGGGTGCGTCAGGGCGAATGGCTGCGGGTGCGTTTCATCAACCACCTGCCGGTCGCCACCACCATTCACTGGCATGGCATTCGCCTGCCGCTGGAAATGGATGGTGTGCCCTACGTCTCGCAGCTTCCAGTGCTGCCGGGCGAATACTTCGACTACAAATTCCGCGTGCCCGACGCCGGCAGCTACTGGTATCACCCGCATGTGAACAGCAGCGAAGAACTCGGTCGCGGGCTGGTCGGCCCGCTGATCATCGAAGAGCGCGAGCCTACCGGTTTCAAGTACGAGAAGACCCTGAGCCTGAAGAGCTGGCACGTCGATGAAGAGGGCGCTTTTGTCGCGTTCAGCGTTCCTCGCGAAGCGGCCCGTGGAGGTACGGCGGGGCGCCTGTCGACGATCAATGGCGTCTCGCAAGCGGTGATCGACTTGCCCGCCGGGCAGATCACCCGGGTGCGCCTGCTCAACCTCGATAACACCCTGACCTACCGACTCAACATTCCTGGCGTCGAAGCGCAGATCTATGCGCTGGACGGCAACCCCATCGAACCGCGCCCGTTGGGCAAGGAATACTGGCTCGGCCCGGGCATGCGCATTTGCCTGGCGATCAAGGCACCGCCGGCCGGTGAAGAGCTGGCCCTGCGCAACGGCCCGGTTCGCCTTGGCACGTTCCGTTCGGTGGCTAACACCGACTCACCAACCGAATGGCCGCCCGCGCTGCCCGCCAACCCGGTGGCCGAGCCGGACCTGGCCAATGCCGAGAAACTCAACTTCAATTTCGAATGGGTAGGCTCGGTGTCGGTGAACGTCGACAATGGCAAGCCGCCGAGCCTGTGGCAGATCAACGGCAAGGCCTGGGACATCACCGACAAAACCTGCGCCGACCGCCCGATTGCCAAGCTCGAGAAGGGCAAGAGCTACATTTTCGAATTGAAGAACATGACTCAGTATCAACACCCGATTCACCTGCACGGCATGAGTTTCAAGGTCATCGCCTCGAACCGGCGCAAGGTCATCCCGTACTTCACCGACACTTACCTGTTGGGCAAAAACGAGCGCGCGCAAGTGGCACTGGTGGCGGATAACCCGGGGATCTGGATGTTCCACTGCCATGTGATCGACCATATGGAAACCGGCCTGATGGCCGCCATCGAGGTGGCGTGATGCGTCAGATACGCCCGACAGCAATCATCGACCGCAGCCGTGACCGTGACTTCATGCGCGAAGCCCTGGCCCTGGCCGCTCAAGGCGCGGCGCTCGGTGAAGTGCCGGTGGGCGCGGTGCTGGTGCAGGACGGTGAAATCATTGGCCGGGGGTTCAACTGCCCGATCAGCGGCAACGACCCGAGTGCTCACGCCGAAATGGTCGCGATCCGCGCGGCGGCGTTGGCGGCCAGTAACTATCGCCTGCCGGGCAGCACGCTGTACGTGACGCTTGAGCCGTGCAGCATGTGCGCCGGGCTGATCGTGCATTCGCGGATTGCGCGGGTGGTGTATGGCGCGTTGGAGCCGAAGGCCGGGATTGTGCAGAGTCAGGGGCAGTTTTTTACCCAGGGCTTTTTGAATCACCGGGTGCTGTACGAAGGCGGGGTGTTGGCCGAGGAGTGCGGGGCTGTTCTCAGTGAATTTTTCAAGGCCCGTAGAGCCAAACCCACAGACTAAACACCGACCCCTGTAGGAGTGAGCCTGCTCGCGATAGCGGTGTGTCAGTCGACATCACTATTGACTGATACTCCGCTATCGCGAGCAGGCTCACTCCTACAGGGGATCTTCAGCGTCTGGGCAAGTAACGACTACTTACGGGCGACGATCACGGCACGCATCGGCGCCGGCAGCCCTTCAACCGTTTTGCTGTGATCTTCCGGGTCAAGGAAATCGCTCAACGACTGATACTTCATCCACTCTGTCCCGCGCTGTTCCTCGACCGTCGTCACGCTCACGTCCACACAACGAACATCAGTGAACCCTGCCCGGCGCAACCACAATTCCAGCGCCGGCACCGACGGCAGGAACCACACGTTTCGCATCTGCGCGTAACGGTCTTCCGGCACCAATACCTGCTGCTGATCGCCCTCGATCACCAAGGTCTCCAGCACCAGTTCGCCGCCCTTGACCAGGCAATCCTTCAGCGCCAGCAGATGCTCGATCGGCGAGCGACGGTGATAGAACACGCCCATGGAAAACACCGTGTCAAAGCCTTCCAGGTTCGGCGGCAAGTCTTCGAAAGGGAACGGCAGGTGCCAGGCATTGGGCTCGGACAAGTAACGCTGCACTGCCTGGAACTGACAGAAAAACAGCCAGTTCGGATCGACGCCGATCACGCTGTCGGCACCCGCGCCGAGCATGCGCCACATGTAGTAGCCGTTGCCGCAACCGACATCGAGGATGCGTTTGCCCTTCAGATCCAGATGCGGTGCAACCCGCGACCACTTCCAGTCCGAACGCCATTCAGTGTCGACATGCACACCAAACAGATCGAACGGCCCTTTGCGCCATGGCGACAAACCCATCAGCGCAGTGCGCATCTGAACGCGGGTTTCGTCGTCGCAATCGGTGTCTAGCGTCAGACCATTGAGCAAGTCGACTTCGCTCGGCTGAATTTTCGGCAAAGCATCCAGCGCACTCTGCCAGCGCTCCAGGTCGCCATGACCCTTTTCCATTTTCTTGTCGAGCTGAGCTTGCAGAGTGTTGGCCCAATCGGCCAGCGGGGTGCCGGCCAAACGGCGGGCGAGGGGGGACAGATCAATCATGGCAAGGCAATCAACGAGGCAAAGTTAAGACACTGGAACCACGGCACGACTTTCGAGAAACCGGCGGCCAACAGGCGCTCGCGGTGTTCTTCGAGGCTGTCGGGCTTCATGACGTTTTCAATGGCGCTGCGCTTTTGGGCGATTTCCAGTTCGCTGTAGCCGTTGGCGCGTTTGAACGCGACGTGCAGATCAGTGAGCAGCGCGTGTTCTTCGGGATCGTTGAAGCGCAGCTTCTCCGACAGAATCAGCGCGCCACCGGGCAACAGCGATTGGCGGATGCGCGAGAGCAACGCCGTGCGCTGTTCCGGGGCGATGAATTGCAGGGTGAAGTTCAGCGCCACCACCGAGGCTGGCTGGAATTCGAGTGCGAGGATGTCGCCTTCGATCACTTCCACCGGCAGCAACTCCTGGAACATCGAGTCCTGACCGTTGAGGTACTCGCGGCAGCGTTCAACCATCGCCGCCGAGTTATCCACAGCGATCACCCGGCAGCCGTCGGTGCGTACGTGACGGCGCAGGGCCTGAGTCACGGCGCCGAGAGACGAACCCAGGTCGTAAAGCACGCTGTTGGGCTGGGCGAACTGCGCGGCAAGCACGCCAAGGTTTTCAACGATGGTTGGATAACCCGGCACCGAGCGTTTGATCATGTCCGGGAACACCCGCACCACGTCCTCGTTAAAGGCGAAGTCAGGCACCTGGGCCAAAGGCTGGGCGAAAAGGCGATCGGGTTCTTTGCTCACGGCGGTTCCAGCGGCATAGGTGGAAAAGGCCGGCATTTTAGCCAAATTGACGGGGGGATGCGCGGGTTGTCTGATAAAGCGTGGGGGATTTGCGAAGGAGGCAGGTGGGGCCTTGGCTGCAGAGAGCATGTGGAAAAGACAAATGAATGACCAGGTCGAGAAGCAAGACTTGGTCATTCTTTGTTTAGAGCGAGATCATAAATTACGCATGAATACATTGAGTTCGGCTCTGCCAACGATGTGCAGCGCTTCGGTCCTGCTGTCTTTGCCTTTGAAGTCAAAGTTGATGAGATAGCGCAATGTCTCGGAGTCGCTCTGGACTACTTCGACGGTAATAGTGCCGCTTTCGGGTTTGTAGGTGTAAGAAGTCGAAAAATCGTCGTTAGCTCCAGATTCATAATATTGGAATGTGTCAAATGGAAAGTTAGAGTCTTTGGGTGAATAGGTGCCGGACTGAATGTCACTTGGAAAAATAAACATCATCCCTTTTTGGGAGTCTCTAAAGCCGTTTTCATAGCTTCGACCGATATAAGCAATCAAATTGCTGTTAGTGTCTTTTTCGAACTGAATGTTTTGAGTATGAAACTTTACGCGGTTTGAAATCTTGGCTTCAATATCGCAGTTAACGCTGACAAAGGGGTCAAAAGAAAGTGTCGAATTTTTGCTTTTAAAAAGACTCATGATTTTCTTCCTTGGTTTACTTTCGTGGTTGGATAACGCCACTGGGAGAGTAAGTAGGTTAGAAAGTCTGAGCTACTGTCAGATCTGACAGGTTTTTATAACGTTTCGAGATAGCTTGTCGATTTTATGGTTATGAAATCTGCCCGAGTTGATATTTTTCTTTATTAAATGCCGAGGCTGCAATCCCCCATTGCCCCAACCAATAGCTGAGGATTATCACGTAAGGCGCGGCATGAAACGGCGCGACGAATCGATTGATGCCAATCACGCTGTCGGAAAACACAAACGCCACCGCACCTGCCGCCGCCAGCAGCGCCGAGCGTTTGGGCACGTCGGTACCGAGCCGGGCCAGCGCCCGCCAAAGCATTGCGCTGATGGCCAGACCGTAGACGATCACCGGGATGAGCAATGGACCCAGCCCATTGGAAATCAAGATCCCCAACAACACCGCGCCGACGCCCAAAGCGATGATCAACGGTAAAAGCGCCACCCGCCGGCAATCGCTCAAATAGGCCTTCAGATACGCCAAGTGGGCAACCAAAAACGCCCCGAGACCGAACACAAACAAATCCCCCGGCCACGCCAGCAGCACATCGCCGAGCAGGGAGAAAATCAATCCAAGGCTGATCCAGCGTCGATACTCGGTGGGCGGTGCATCATGTAACCAGCCGAGCAAGGCCAAAACCGGCAGCGGCTTGACCAGCAGGCACAGCAACGCCGCATGCACACTGACGCCGTAGAGGAACGTCACCGCGCCCATCAGCGCCAGAATCAGCCAGCCCACAATCAGTTAACCGAGATCGCGCAGTCGAAGGTTTGCACTGCCGGTACTTCAGGTGCCCATGGCTGTGAGTAAGTCAGGCGCAAACGGCCCGTGCCAGCGGCAAAGGACTGGAAGCGCCAGGTCGAGAGGCCGGCGCTGCCGACGATCCCCACGTCTTCCGGATTGCTGTAAACCTCGGGGCTGAGTGCGCGCAATACGCCACCGGCCGAATCCTGGATCGCCCAGCGGTAACCCGTGGTCGGGTTGCTTGGCAGGGTCAGAATCAGGTTTTGCCCGTTGTGCAGTTGCACCGGGCATTCGCTTTGTTTTTCCACGGTCACGTTCTGTTTCGGTTGCGTGGCGCACGCGGCCAGCAAGGAGAGGGCGAGGGGGACAAACAGGCGGGTGGGGGACATAAGGTCAGTGGCTCCGGCATTCACGACGAACGGCGAGCATAACCGAAGATGAGACAAATTGTGACGGCGCTACGGGAGATGATCGTTCCCACGCAGAGCGTGGGAACGATCAGTTAAAGGGGTTAGAACAGAATTTTCGCCACATCCGCAAAGCGCTTGGCAAAGTGCACCGTAATCCCTTCCTTCAGATAATCCGGCAGTTCTTCAAAGCTACCGCGGTTTGGCTCCGGCAGAATCAATTCAAAGATCTTCTGCCGCCGCGCCGCAATCACCTTCTCGCGCACCCCGCCAATTGGCAGTACATGCCCGGTCAGCGTCAGTTCGCCGGTCATGGCGATGCCTTTTTTCGGCGCCTGGTTTCGGGCGAGCGAGAGCAGGGCGCTGGCCATGGTCACGCCGGCGCTTGGGCCGTCTTTCGGGGTGGCGCCTTCCGGGACGTGCAGGTGAACGAAGGCTTCATCGAAGAACTTCGGATCACCGCCAAACGACTTCAGGTTGGAGCTGACGTAGCTGTAGGCGATTTCTGCCGACTCTTTCATCACGTCACCCAATTGCCCGGTGAGTTTGAAACCACGGTTCAAAGTGTGGATACGCGTGGCTTCAATCGGCAAGGTCGCGCCGCCCATGCTGGTCCAGGCCAGCCCGGTGATGACGCCGGTACCGGACAGCACTTGCTCGTTACGGAACACCGGATGGCCGAGTGAGGCTTCGAGGTCTTTCGGGCCGAGCTTGATCACCGCTTTCGGCTCGTCGATCAGTTTCACAACGGCTTTGCGCACCAGTTTGCCCAGTTGTTTTTCCAACTGCCGCACGCCGGCTTCACGGGCGTATCCGTCGATCAACGCTTTGAGGGCGCTGTCGCTGATGCTCAGGCTGCCTTTGGACACGCCGGCCTTTTCCAGCTGCTTTGGCCACAGGTGACGCTTGGCGATGGCGATTTTTTCTTCGGTGATGTAACCCGACAGGCGAATCACTTCCATCCGGTCGAGCAACGGGCCGGGGATCGAATCCAGGGTGTTGGCGGTGCAGATGAACAGCACTTTCGACAGGTCCAGACGCAAGTCCAGGTAGTGGTCGAGGAATTCGACGTTCTGTTCCGGGTCGAGGGTTTCCAGCAGCGCCGAGGCCGGGTCGCCCTGGTAGCTCTGGCCCATCTTGTCGATCTCGTCGAGCATGATCACCGGGTTCATCACTTCGACATCTTTCAGCGCATGGACGAGTTTGCCCGGCTGCGCGCCGATGTACGTGCGGCGATGGCCCTTGATCTCGGCTTCGTCGCGCATGCCACCGAGGCTGAAGCGGTAGAACGGCCGGCCGAGGGATTCGGCGATGGATTTGCCGACGCTGGTTTTACCCACGCCCGGCGGGCCGACCAGCAGCACGATGGAGCCGCTGATCTCGCCTTTGTAGGCACCGACGGCGAGGAACTCGAGGATGCGGTCCTTGATGTCGTCGAGGCCGGCATGGTGTTTGTCCAAGACCTTGCGCGCGTGCTTGAGGTCGAGTTTGTCCTCACCGTACACGCCCCACGGCACCGAGGTCGCCCAGTCGAGGTAGTTGCGGGTGACCGCATACTCCGGCGAACCGGTTTCGAGGATCGACAGCTTGTTCATTTCCTCTTCAATGCGTTTTTGCGCTTGAGCCGGCAAAACCTTGCCTTCCAGGCGTTGTTCGAACTGCTCAATGTCGGCGCTGCGGTCGTCCTTGGTCAGGCCCAGCTCTTGCTGGATGACCTTGAGTTGTTCCTTGAGGAAGAACTCGCGCTGATGCTCGCCGATCTTGCGGTTAACTTCGGCGGAAATTTCTTTCTGCAGGCGCGCGACTTCGACTTCCTTGCGCAGCATCGGCAGGACTTTTTCCATGCGTTTGAGCATGGGGACGCAGTCGAGCACTTCTTGCAGCTCGCTGCCGGTGGCCGATGTCAGGGCCGCGGCGAAGTCGGTCAGCGGTGACGGATCGTTGGGGCTGAAGCGGTTGAGGTAGTTTTTCAGCTCTTCGCTGTACAGCGGGTTGAGCGGCAGCAGTTCCTTGATCGCGTTGATCAGCGCCATGCCGTAGGCCTTGACCTCGTCGGTCGGCTCGGTGGGCTGGTGCGGGTATTCGACTTCCACCAGGTACGGCGGGCGATGGTGCTTGAGCCAGGTGCGGATGCGCACGCGAGTGAGGCCTTGGGCGACGAATTGCAGTTTGCCGTTTTCGCGACTGGCGTGATGCACCTTGACCAGGGTGCCGTAGAGCGGCAGGGCCGAGGTGTCGAAATGGCGCGGATCTTCCTGAGGCGTGTCCATGTAGA
This sequence comes from Pseudomonas sp. BT76 TE3572, assembly GCF_050435365.1. Taxonomy (NCBI): domain Bacteria; kingdom Pseudomonadati; phylum Pseudomonadota; class Gammaproteobacteria; order Pseudomonadales; family Pseudomonadaceae; genus Pseudomonas; species Pseudomonas sp. BT76 TE3572. Next base: position 3,211,596 of record NZ_JBNDKE010000001.1, on the reverse strand, counting down.
ACAGGGCCAGGGAGTGGTGATCGGATTTGCTCACCAGGTCGAGGGTTTCGGCCCACGGTTCTTCATTGACGATGACCGGCAGTACTTGGGCCGGGAAGAACGGGCGGTTGTGGATCGGGATGATGTAGACCTTGTCCGGCAGGTTCTGGCCTGGCAGGGCGAGGCCTTTGCCGGTGGAGTGGTGTTCGGCGTTCTCTGGGTCGGCGTATTCGCTCGGGTCTTCGGGGAATTCTTGCTGGTCGCTCATGGGGCACCTGCGCAATGGGGTATGGGTCTTAGATGGGGCAGGTGGGGGGTGGTTTCAATGGCTTGGGATATTTCTGGGTGTGTGTTCAGGGTTTTGACAGGTGCGTTTGACTTGGCGGCCTTTGGGCCGACCATGTTCTGGGTTGATGGTGTACATATCCGTTGCCGCGGTAACGGCGGCTTAGGGTTTCGCCCTTACGGCGAGTCACTTTTAACAAACGCCCGGAATGCCGGCCCAGTCAAAAGTAACCAAAAGCGCTCGCCCCGAGCGTCCGGCCCCTCGCTGAGGCTCGGCGTTCCTTCGCTCCGGTATCCATCCGGGGACACTGCCCTCCGGTCTGCTTCGCGACGACCTACATGCAGCGTGTTCGACTGCGTCGAACGGCGCTGCGCGCCACTCCCCGGATGAACACCTCCACTCAGCCTTCCGAGGGGGCGGGTGGATCAAGATCAAGAGCTGCAGGCGAGCTAACGCTCGGCCTGTTGAGTGGTGAGAAGCCTCGGGTGTACACCGTCCCACTGTGGGAGCGGGCTTGGTCCGGGCGGCGTTCCGACGATGGCGGAGTGTCAGTCGCAATCAATTTCGACTGTGTAGCCTCCATTCCAGGCAAGCCAGTTACCGCTCGTTTGTGTGACGCAGCTTTCGCGACGAAGCAAAAAGCATAAGCCTCGCGGTCATTTCAAAGGTATCGGTCTAAAAACCTGTCAGTTCTGTCAGTTACGCTTTTAGCGATCGACTCGTACGATTTGACGCTCCACCTTGCAATTCAATGGAGCTGAATATGACAACCGAACGCACAGTAACTTCCAGTACAACTGGAACCTACGCCGCAAAAGTCCAGAGCCAGCGTGACTTCGACGCGGATAAGGTCGGCGTTTTTTTTGATGGCGAGTTTTATCACTGCAGCGGGAGAGAAGGGGGCAACGATCCAGCCAGTGATTTCAGAGTCATCTACATTCTCGTTAAACGGAACCAAACGGACTTATCACTGACTTTTCATAAGCTGTTATATGTCACCGGCTCAGGGCCGATTCGGGATAAGGCCATCGCGAATGAAGGCACCTTTACCGTCAATTTCGATGAAAGTGTTCAACACTACAAAATGTCTTTCCATGTCGTGGCCAAAGGCCCGGGGATCCCCGATGTAGACATCCTTGGCAGCTTTGACCTGCGTCAGGAATGACGACTCAGAAAGGGCGCCCGCCACTGCTGAGACCCAGCAGTTGGGGGGCGAACCGTACACAGGTTGATCGAACAAACCCGGTCGCTGAATGTGCAGCGACGGGAAAAGCCTATCTCCCGATGTTCTGACACAACAACCGAGGGAACCTGTTGGAATCCTCCTCCAGAACAGCCAACTCCATAGGACGTTTGCAAATTTCTTCAGACCAACCCACATTTTGATGTGCAGCGTGGCGAAAACTGCGGCCACAAAAAAAGGCGACCCCCTCACAGGAGTCGCCTTTCCTTTAACCGCCGCTAAAACCTACTCGGACAGTTTGTACGCAATCACATAGTCACCTTGCTTGGTGCCCAGCGACCCATGACCGCCTGCAACGACCAGCACGTATTGCTTGCCGTCCTTGCCGGTGTAGGTCATCGGTGTGGTTTGCGCGCCGGCTGGCAGGCGGCCTTCCCACAGTTGCTTGCCATTTTTCACGTCATAGGCGCGCAGGTACTGGTCGAGGGTGCCGCTCAGGAAACCAACGCCGCCAGCCGTGACGAAGGTACCGCCCAGGCTAGGCACGCCCATGCTCAACGGGATCGGAACCGGCGAGCTGTCGCGCACGGTGCCGTTTTTGTGTTTCCAGATGATTTTGCTGGTGGTCAGGTCGACCGCTGTCACGTAACCCCAGGCCGGTGCCTGGCACGGCAGGCCCAGTGGCGAGAGCAGGGGTTCGAGGATGACGCCGTATGGCGCGCCTTTGTTGGGCTGCACGCCTTCGGTTTCGCTTTTGCGCGGGCCTTGGGCGGCGATTTCGGCGGCCGGGATCAATTTCGATTTGAACGCCATGTAGTCCGGGTTCATGAAAGCAATCTGACGCACCGGGTCAACCGAGATGCCGCCCCAGTCGAACACGCCGAAGTTGCCTGGATAAACGATCGAACCTTGCAGCGATGGCGGCGTGAACGGGCCGTCGTAACGCATGGATTTGAAGTCGATCCGGCAGATCAGTTGGTCGAACGGGGTGACGCCCCACATGTCGTGCTCTTTCAGCGGCGGCGGCATCAGGTTCAGGTCGGACTTCGGCTGGGTTGGCGAAGTGTGATCACCTTCGACAGCGCCTTGCGGCACCGGCACTTCGTTGATCGGCACGATGGCCTTGCCGGTGCTGCGGTCCAGCACGTAGATGCTGCCTTGCTTGGTGGACGCGAGTACCGCTGGCTTCACGCCATCAGCCGTTTTCAGGTCCATCAGGGTTGGCTGGCCGCCGACGTCCATGTCCCACAGGTCATGGTGGGTGAACTGGAAGTGCCAGCGCACCTTGCCGGTGCCGATGTCGAGGGCGGTCAGGCCGGCGGCGTGCAATTCCGATTCAGGGGTGCGTGCGCCACCGAACTGGTCCGGGGTCTGGTTGCCCATCGGCAGGTAAAGCATGCCGAGTTTTTCGTCGACCGCGAACATGGACCACATGTTCGGCGAGTTACGGGTGTAAACCTTGCCTTCGGCAATCGGCGTGGTGTCGTCCGGGTTGCCGCTGTCCCAGTTCCACACCAGTTTGCCGGTGTGCACGTCGAACGCGCGGATCACGCCGCTTGGCTCGTCGGTGGAAACGTTGTCGGTCACGTGGCCGCCAATCACCACCAGGTCTTTAGTGACCGCTGGAGGTGAGGTGGAGTAGTAACCGCCCGCAGTGAAGCCGCCAATGTTGGCGCGCAGATCAACCTGGCCCTTGTCGCCAAAGTCTTCGCACATCTTGCCGGTGTCGGCGTCGAGGGCGATCAGACGGGTGTCGGCAGTCGGCAGGAAGATCCGGCGTGGGCAGACGTTGCTGACCGGCGCAGGGCTGGCAGTGCCGGTCGGGCTTTGCTCGGAGGCGTAGGCGGCGTCATCGTGATAGGTCACGCCACGGCAGGTCATGTGCGCCCAACCCTTGAAGTTCGCCGCGTTTTGCGTGGAGAGCTTCGGATCGAAACGCCAGATTTCCTTGCCGGTGTCCGGGTCCAGTGCGATCACCTGGCTGTGCGGCGTGCAGACGTAGAGCATGCCGTTGACTTTCAGCGGGGTGTTTTCGGCAGTGGTTTCGCCCGGGTCGTTCGGCCCTGGCAGGTCGCCGGTGCGGAAGGTCCAGGCCGGAACGAGCTTGTTCGCGTTCTGCGGGGTGATCTGCGCCAGTGGCGAGTAACGATCGCCGTGAGCGCTGCGGCCGTAGGAATTCCAGTCACCGTCGGGCATGGCCGGGGCGGTGTTGGTCATGCCCGGCACGCTGTCGCGGTCCAGTTGGCCTTTGATTTCACCGGGGTTGGTGAACTGGCTGGCCAGCGCGGCAACACCGGCAATCACCACGGCAGCGCTCAGCGCACCCGTGCCGACCGGATTGAACTCACCGAGATGCAGCGGGCGGCGGACCCACGGCAGCAGCAGGACGATACCGAGGGCAAACAACATCGCCAGACGCGGCACCAGTTGCCACCAATCGAGGCCGACTTCCCACAGGGCCCAGACGGTGCTGGCGAACAGCACCACTGCATACAGCCCCAGCGCAGAGCGGCGGGCAGCGATCAGCAGCCCCCCTGTCAGCGCGAGGCCGATACCGGCCAGCAGGTAATACAGCGAGCCGCCGAGCATGCTCAGCTTGATCCCCCCGGCCAGCATGGCCAGGCCCATTAGCAGAAGCAGGATACCGAGCAGGCTCGGCAGCAGACGGCTTCGACTCAAAGCACCATCAGTGCTCATAGTGTGGTTCTCCGTGACGTTTTAAGTAGTCCCGCGCAAGTTCACTGTAGATGACGATCCGGTGCGGGCAGGGTTCATATAAAAATGGTTGGGTTGATGCATTCCCTGTAGGAGTGAGCCTGCTCGCGATAGCGTTGGGTCAGACAACATCAATATTGGCTGTGCTGGCCTTATCGCGAGCAAGCTCGCTCCCACAGGGTTTGTGGTGTTGGTTAGAACGAGGACTGGATCTTGATCCCGCCAATCAGCGCGTCATCGACCTGGTCCACGCCACCGGGGTGGCGGATGTATTGCAGGTTCGGGCGCACGGTCAGCCAGTTCGTGACGTGCACGCCGTAATAGAGTTCGGCGCTGTATTCGGTGTCCTGCGGTGGCAGGAAGGACGGGTCGTTGTAGTCGAAAACGGCGCGGGCCTGATTGGTCGCCTCGGCGTTCTTGCGAAAGGCCGGGTTGACGTGAACGCGGGCCAGCGCGAAACCGATGTCGTCCTTGGCGCGTGCATCGAACAAGCCTTTGTAGACGACGCCTGCCTGGACATAGTTGTCGATGGCGTTGGTCTTCTTGTCGTGCATCGTGCCGTTGGCGAACACGCTCAGGCCGCGGGAGTTGTCGCTGGCGCGGCTGGTCAATTGTTGCTGCACACCCAGCCACACCCCGTGTTTGCTCGACGCGCTGCGGTAAGCCTCGCCGCTCAGGGCTGCCGGCTGACCGTTGCTGTCTTTGTAAACGTCGGTGGCGTTGGCACTGCTGTAGTAATAGCCGGCGCGGTATTCACCCGGCAGGCCGTTGAGCTTCGGCGACCACACCAGTTCCACCGGCAGGATCGCACCCTGGGTGCCACTGCCGCTGAGCTTGAAACCATTGTCGCGATCGAGGTTCGACGGGTTTTGCTCGTAGGCTCCGATCTGCGCATACAGCTCCGGCGTCAGGTGATATTTGACCCGCATCGCCCACTGGCTGACCGGCCAGTTGTACCAGATGCCGCCGACCCAGTTGCCGACCTGCGAGCCGCAGAACGCGAGGTTCTGGAAGTCGCAAGGGAAGCTGTTGAAGTCTTCGCCTTCGCCAAAACGACCGACCTTGATGTCGAGCTTTTGATCGAAGAATTTCTGCTGATACCACATCTGCGTCAGGCGCCAGGTTTGTCCGCGACCCCAGACTTCCTGAGCCGAGGTGAACCCGCCTACGCGCGGATCATTGATGCGGTCGTTGCTGATGTTGTTGCCGTTGCGCTCGGTGATGGTCAGCTGAAATTCGGCGTCGTCCCAGCCCAGAATCTTCTGCAGGTCCATGTGGGTGCCGAGGCCAAACTGGTCGCTGTAGCGAGCGGTGCGGTGATGGTCGTAGCCGCCGTGCAGATTGCTGCCCATTTCGCCGGTGTAATCGACTTTGAAGTCGTAGCCTTTTTCCGAAAGTTCGGTGCGCGTGCCGTTCCAGTCGCCGAGCATCCACGGCGAATCACTATCGAAAGCCGGAGCGGCCTGGGTGCAAGTAGCGAGGCCCAGCGCGGTGAATCCGCCGATCAGGTTCAGGGCTTTTCGATGGGCAATAGCGGTGCAGACAGCGCTGTCTCGCGGAGTTTGAAAATAAGGCATAGGGGAAGTAATTCTGGGTCTTTTTCTGGGGGGTGAACTGAAGCGGCAGTATGTCGCGGGCAGCGGAAGCGTTTCAGCTTGACGGGCGCAAGGATAATGTCCTGTTACAAATAGAGAAAGCGCTTTTAACGACATGAATTCTTTCGTATTCGGTAACAGTGCCGGGAGGCGATCTTTGCGGGTTCACCTACATTTAACAGATAGCGCACAGAGCCCTTCCACCTGACCAGCCCCTCGGCTAAGGTGCGCGGCTTCCCATTCTTTCACCGCTCGAAGGCCCGGCATGACCGAACAGAACAACAACCCGCTGCACGGCGTGACGCTGGAGCAAATCCTCAACGCGCTGGTTGAACACTACGAATGGTCGGGGCTGGCCGAGCGCATCGATATCCGCTGCTTCAAGAGTGATCCGAGCATCAAGTCGAGCCTGACCTTCCTGCGCAAAACTCCGTGGGCGCGGGAGAAGGTCGAACGCTTGTACGTGAAGTTGATGCGCACCAAGCGACCGGTCTGAGCATGGTCAGCCCACCGACGCCAGGTTCTGCCGCGAGGCGTCGTTTTGTCGCTGTGGCGGCGGTGCTCGGCTGGGCGGGACTGGCCATTCAGCTGTACCTGATTTTCTACTCACGCTGGACGCTGGCAGCCAGCCTGCTCGGTGGGCTGATCAGCTTCTTCAGCTATTTCACCGTGCTGAGCAATACGCTGGTGGCGACCGTGCTGACGTGTGAGCTGACGTCCCGCGAGTCGGCCGCGCGACGCTGGTTTTTACAGCCGTGGGTCAGTAGCGGCATTGCCGTGAGCATCGCCGTGGTCGGCCTGGGGTACAACGTGTTGTTGCGCCATTTATGGCATCCGCAAGGCTGGCAATGGCTGGCCGATGAGCTGATGCATGACGTCATGCCACTGCTGTTTCTGGCGTATTGGTGGTGCTGTGTGCCGAAAGGCACGTTGCGACTGCGGCATGTCGCGGCGTGGGTGATCTATCCCGTGGTGTATTTCGCGTACTCGTTGTGGCGCGGGCATCTGCTGGCGGTTTATCCCTATCCGTTCATTGATGTCGCCAAGCTGGGTTATCCACAGGTGTTTGTGAATGCCGGGGGGTTATTGGTGGGGTTTGTGGTGATTGCCTTGCTAGTGATGGGGGGCGACCGTCAGCTTGGGCGGCGCCGATAGCGCCGCCAGCCAGAATCAATCTTCGTCGCTGTCATCCAGCCGCCAGTAGCCGACGGCTTTGACGGACTGCTCGTTAAGCCCGTGTTCATCCAGCAACACCCGGCGTATCTGCCGCGATACTTTGCTCTCGGTCGCCACCCATGCGTACAGATTGCCGCTGGGCACTTGCAGCTGCTTCACGGTCTTGAGCAGGTTGTCCTTGCCGCCCTCGCGCAATACCCAGATCACATTGACCTGCGCGGCGCTTTCCAGAAGCTGCTGTTCGGCGCCGTTCTCGACTTCCACGATCACCAATGCGCGGCGATTGGCCGCCAGGCCTTCCAGCCGTCGAGCGATCGCGGGCAGGGCGGTTTCGTCACCGATCAGCAAGTAGCTGTCGAAGATGTCCGGCACGATCATCGAGCCCCGTGGGCCGCCGATGTGCAGGAATTGGCCGGGTTTGGCCTGCTCGGCCCACGTCGCGGCAGGGCCGTCGCCGTGCAGCACGAAGTCGATGTCCAGTTCCAATGCGTCGAGGTCAATGCGCCGCGGGGTGTAATCACGCATCGCCGGCATCGGCCCGTTGTCTTTGCCGGCACCGAGCACCAGGGTTTCCAGGGCGGCTTGTTCCGCCGCGTTTTGAGGGAACAACAGTTTGACGTGGTCGTCCGTGCCGAGACTGACGAAGCCCGCCAACTCCGGTCCACCCAGCGTGATGCGGCGCATGCGCGGCGTCAGGTCGACCACCCGCAACACTTCCAGACGACGGCGTTTGATTTCATGCATGACGCGGTGAATGGTTTGCACGATCACTTCAGTCATTCGGCTTGCTCCTGAGCGGGTTGAACGGCAGAGCCATCGACGATGGCTTTAGCGGTGTTGTTGAGCAGGTCGCGCACCCGCAGGATTTCTTCCGGGCTCCAGCGGCCGTGATGCATCTGCAAGGCATGACGCAAGTTATGCACCGCTTCGTGGATCTCGGCGGGGCGGTCATGGCCGCGCAATGAGCGCTTGCTGACCTCGATGCGCATCCGTACGCCATCCAGTGCGATCGCCTGGTCGCTTAACGACAGTCGGCCGGCGTCGGTGATGGTGTAGCGTTTTTTTCCGCCCTCGGCGTCGCCCTGGATCATTTCGCTTTCTTCAAGGAAGGTCAGGGTCGGGTAAATCACACCGGGGCTGGGGCTGTACGCGCCGTCGAACATGCTTTCGATCTGGCGGATCAGGTCGTAGCCATGGCAGGGCTGCTCGGCGATCAGCGCCAGCAGTAGCAGTTTCAGATCGCCTGGGGCGAACACCCGCGGGCCTCGGCCACCCCGTTCGCGGCCGGGGCCTGGGCGTTTTTCGAAGCCGTCGCGGCCGTCACCGTGTTCGCGGTGGGGGGAATGATGGTCTCTCATTTTTTTTCGCAGCTCTCGTCGTATTTAGATACAACTTAAGATATATCTTGCGAGAAGATCAATGCCCCCCGACGAATGGCTTTCCACCCGCTTGCCCGGCAGGCCCCGCCGAAAAACCTATTGATTGGAAAAGTCAGCGCTTTTAGTTGAAGTAAATAAGTTGAATTAGTGCAAACTCTCTAATTGATTCATCGGAGCCAATATTTGCGGTAGATGTGGTACTTGTCTTACAGATGCTAGTTAGTGAGTGTGAACCATTAATTGCCGAGTCTCCGCGCTTTGTAGTCTGTCTCTTACAGCAGTACTTTCTCTTTTGCGTTATTTAGAGTTTTTTCACTCGGGCGTTATAGCACTATGGTTACAGGGGTTTAGGAACTTTCCGGCTTACTTTCCGGAACAATTGATCGACTATTCCCGGCGTCGAAATGAGGCAAATCACCATCATCTCGTAAGCGGTGGCGGCTAAGGCAGCTTGTTCAATTCGACGGCCCGATCAATTTGAAAAACAGGTAAAGAATAATGTTCAAGAAACTCGCAATCGTCTCCCCGCTGGCTGTGTTGGCACTGAACACTTCCATGGCATTTGCTGTTGAGCCCATCTCGCAATCCATTAACGTACGTGCATTCGTTCCGACGGCCACCTTTAACGTTGCGCCGCAGGATGTCGACTTCGGCAAGGACCTGGAAATTGTCCTGGTCGATAACAACGACAGCAGTGCCGGTTTTCGACCTGTGAGTGCCGTTCATAACCTCAAGCACACCGATCCGAAAGGCGCGATTAATGCTTACATCGAGGGTGGTCAGGCTGCTGCGACCCTCTACAATGGCACTAGCGGTATTCCAATGGCGGTTTACATGGGCGGTGTTATGTTGACTGACGACTCTGTGGAAATCGTCAACGAAACGGACTCCGTCGCCGGCGTACAACGCGCAATGTCGATCAGGACCGCCACGCCGACGAAAAGCCAGACCGGTAACTTTGCCGGGACGTTCACCGTCGTTTATGAACCTGTCATCAAGCCGTGATTTACACGCATTAGTTGTTTGATGGTGTAAACCGAAAGGTCGTCGTTATCGGCGGCCTGTCGGATCTTTTTTAAGTTTCCGAAACTTGAGTATTTCGTTCATGTTCCCGATGACGCCGATCGCGGCTGCGCTTATTTTGTGGGCGTGCGCAAGTGCAAGTGCATTAGCTGCGCCCACTAAAGACAGTACAACTCCTAGAGGTTTGCTCGCACAAGCCAAAGGTTTGCCTGCGGAATTCGAAGAGCACTTTTTTGACGTGCCGCTGGCTGTTCGGGTGGAACTGGACCAACAAAATCTGGGTGAGGCGATGATTGTGTTAACGCGCGATGATCGCATCACCTTGCTTGAATTCACCGATAGCAGCGACAGTCACTTCAATGCCAGTGAACGTGAAGTCTGGTCGGCTTACTTGCAAAAAGGCGTGGCCTTGGGCGCCTGCGAAGGCAGTTGCCCAGAGCAGATGCTGGCCGTGCATTACAACCTGGCTAATTCGCTGGTATCGATCGTTACTGAAAACGCTGAGCGCGACACTGAAGCCAAACGCCACTACGAGTTGCCCGAAGGCGGCAGCAGCGGCCTGATCGTGCACAACCAGGTGAACCTCAACGGTGGGCAGGGGCAGGATCTGGGCGGTCGTTATGGTCTTGAGGCCAGCGGCAGCCTGGGCAACTGGACCCAAAGCGTGAACATGCAACTGGCTCGCCTGGGGGGCCAGGATGACAAGCTCTATCACGCGGTGTACGAACTCTACAGCCAGCGCGAATTGCAGGGCACGTTTGTGCGCCTGGGGTATTTCACCCCTAACTCCGAGGGTTTGAGTCGCCAGCCGCGTGCGTTTGGTGCCAGCCCGGATACCGCGATCGGCGTGATGTACGGCAGTTCCGACAGCCTGGCGGTCAACACCCCCACACCCAGCCTCTACCCGATTTACGTCACGGCCAATCGTCTGGGGTCGGTGGAAATCTATCGCAACGGTTTGTTGATCAATACCCAGCCGGTACCTGCCGGTTTACAGACCCTCGATACCCGGCCATTGCCCGGCGGTATTTATGAAGTCGAAATACGCCTGATCGAAGACGGCCAGATCACCTCCACCACCCAGGAACTGGTGTACAAGCCCAACAACTGGCGTAACCACGATGAACGCTGGCGCTACAACCTGTTTGCCGGTCGCGAAAGCAAACTGCTGAGCAACTGGGAGCAACAGGCCGAGGGCGACATGACGGCCGGTGCCGCGTTCAACTTCCTGTTGCACCCACGGGTGATCCTTGGGATGTCGGGGCGTCAGGTTCGCGACTCATTGCAATTGGGCACCTCGGTCGACTGGACGGTGGCCAACAACGCCAGCCTGTTCGCCAACGTCTATCAAACCCAGAACCACGGCACTGGCCTCGATTTACAAACGCTCTACAGCTATGGCTCGGGCAACGTGGTGGCCAGTCACAATCGTAGTTGGCTGGATACGCGCAACACTTACGAAACCCTGCCCGACGGTACGCGCATTCGTCAGCGTAATGTTTTCAACGGCCAAACCAGCAATTCGTCGTTATCGCTGAGCCATCGTTTGAGCCAGCGCACCTCGCTCAACGCCCGCGTGTCGCATAGCGAAGGCAACATCGAGGGCATGGGCCTGGACCTGGGATGGAGTCAGCGCGGCAACCTGTTTGGCAGCGATGCCAATTGGCGATTTACCGTATTTGATCGACCGGGCAGTGTCAGCAGCGGCAATGACCGCAACCGGGGCGTGGACCTGAGCGTCAGCCTGGCCCTTGGGGCACCGGGGGAGCAAATCTCCGGCAGCATCGGTTCGCGTACGTCGCGCGATGGCGGGCGCGACAACAATGCATCGCTGACTTACCGCAAAGACCTGCAAAACCATGTGCTGCAAAGCGTCTCGGCCACCGGTATTACCGACACTTACGGTGTGGGCGTGTCCGGCACCGCGAATTTCATGACGGACACCCTGATAGGCGACGCCTTCGTCCAACGCTCTTCTTTCAGCGACGACTTCACCGGCGGCCTGAACTTGAACAGCACCTTGGCCGTGGGCGGTCAGAAAATCGCTCTCACCAGCCAGCACACTGGACGCGGCGCCGGGATGATTATCGATGTGGAGTCGGACGTGGATGGCATCGCCCTGCGTGCCGACGACCTGAGCGGCGCCAGCACGGCCCTGCGCCCAGGGCGCAACTTTGTGCCGATTACGGCTTACAAGAACAGCTCCGTGAGCTTCGATTTCGAAGGCAATCACGTGCCGGCCGCCACCATTCAACCGGCCCGCATGAACTACCACCTGAACAAGGGCGGCGTGGCTTATCGCAAGGTGCAGGTGATGAGAACCGTGAGCGTGCTCGGTCGCTTGGTCGACCCTCAGGGCCAACCGCTCAGAGGGCATCACATCATCAACCACGCCAGTCGGGGTGTGACCGAGGTCGACGGGTTCTTTTCGATGGAAATGAACGCCGGTTCGCCGACGCTGGAAGTGCGTTCAGGCAATCAACTGCTGTGTCAGTTCCGTCTTGATCCGGGCAAGGCCCGCGTCGAGCAGGATGTTCTGATGATTGGCGACTTGCGTTGCACGCCGGACACGCTCGCCGACTCGACTCTCAATGTTCAAAAGGCGGGGTGATGATGAAAAAGCAGTTTGAGCAAGGCATTCGGGGCTTGCTGTTAATCGGCATGCTGTTCGCTGACCCAGCACGCGCCGTGACCCATGAGATCACGGCAGTGTTTCGGCCAGATCCTAATAATCCTCAGGTGAATAAATTCAAGAACACCACCCCCATCAGTTCCATTTGCCGGGGGCATATTCCGACTCAATGCGAGCGGCTGGGGATTTTCAGTCTGCGAGATGAGGCCTTTAGGGCGCTGGCCTCTGGACCGATGCCTGCACTGGCGGCGGGGCCTGATTCTCGACGTGCGGCAATGTTCAAGGTGCCGTCGGAATTTCGACCTGTGCAAGTCACCCATGTCGGTACCGGCGAAGTGGCGACGGTTGAGGTGCGTATTGCCGGGATTGGAAGCCATTGGAGATCACCTGGCGTAGGGGTTTGGGCTTGGCCTGGCGTTAGTTGGGACCGACCCTGGCGGGCGCCGCCATCGCCCTGTGTTGCAACGGGCTTCTTTACGGCGGATATCAAAAATGCCAACTTTTTCTGGGTGGTGCCGGAAGGTGCCGGCGCTTGTACGGTCACTCCAGGAATCGAAATCCCGTCTCTGGAATATCGTACGCTCGAATATGCCTACGAACTTAAAACACCCAAGCCGCTGGAAATGTCCACCGGGCAATATGTCGGCAGCCTGACCTACACGATGGTCCCAGGGGGCGATTTCGATTTTGGCGACATCATGATCCCGGTGGATAGCCAAATGACCTTCAACTTCACCCTGAATGTTGAGCACACCCTCAAGGTGGAAGTGCCTCCGGGTGGTAACCGGGTTGAGTTGGTCCCTCAAGGTGGCTGGCAGGCCTGGTTGCAACGCAACCGCAAACCGGAGCGCCTGTTCCGCGACCAGACCTTCAATCTGTCGGCGTCCAGCCGTTTCAAGATGCGCCTCGAGTGTCAGTACGGCGACGGTGGCAATACCTGCATGTTGTATGAGCCGAACTCCGGGGGCGCGGTGCCTGTGGATATCGCCGTCACGCTGCCCAACGGCATGACCGACGCGGCTGGTCAACCGGTCAACCGACGCCGGTTGTTGCTTGATGGCAGCGGCACCGAACTCTTTCAACCCGGTCATTACGTTGATCGAAAACCGGGCACCCTGCACTTCGAAATCGCCCGCCCGGCCGTCGAGGAAATGCTCACCGGTTCCGCCAAAACCTACTCCGGCAACGTCACGGTGATCTGGGATTCTGAAATCTGATTATCCAGACCGCCTGCACCCGCCCCCTGTTATATGACCAAGAGGACAAGCACATGAACTATCGATGGGCACTGCCGTTTGCAGGATTGTTGCCGCTGATCGCCCACGCCGGACCGGCAATCAATGTAGGGGTGGTTTACGACTACCTGGACGGGGATAAAAGTACTTACCTGAAACGGGTATTCAATGGCGGTGACAGTACGGCCTTCGTCAAGGTCAACATTCTGGAAATCATCTACGACGCCCAGGGTAAACCCCAAGAAGTGGAGCTCAAGCCGCAAAGCGACGCGGCTTCCCGAGACGGCCTGATGGCCAGCCCGGCGCGGTTGATTGTCCCGGCCAACGGCATGCAGGGTACGCGACTGCTGTTCATGGGCCCGCGTGATCGCGAGCGCTATTTTCGGGTGCGCTTTGTCCCGGTCGTCCCCGAAAAAGAAGACGAATTCGCGATCCCCGCCGAAGAGCGGGAGCAATACAAGCAATCACTGTCGGCCGGGGTCAATGTGCTGGCGGGCTACGGCACGATTTTTTTCGTGCGCCCCAAGGACACACGCTATAGCACTCAAATTGACGACGGCGCCGTTAACTATACGGTGACCAATAAGGGTAATTCGGTGGTGGTGGTCGACGAGTTCAAGGACTGCGCAGCCAAAGATGAAAACGACTGCCGTCCTGTGATCAAAAGTCATGTGATGCCAGGCAAGGCCTTTAGCTTCGAGAAACAGGCTGGCCGGCACTACAACTTCACGCTGGTGGAAGGTAGTGAGCAGAAAAAGCATGAGGTGAAAGGGTGAATCGTTACCCCGGCCCAGGGATTAGAGCGATGGTGGGGGCAGCCTTGCTGCTGGTCAGCAGCCTGGCGTGGGGCATCCGTGAAGAAGAGGAATTTCATGTCTCGGTCACCATCCCCACCCATGCGTTCTATGTGCTGCCGGTGAACGCGGGGTTTCTGGAGCAGGAACAGGTCATGCACTGGAATCCGGTAACCGCCCAATTGCGTTCGTTGCGCGAACCGTTCGATGTGAAGAATGTGAACGGCAGCATTTCTGCACGGTTGGCGGCGATGCCTTACCTGTTCAATGGGCGCGAGCGTATCGAGCTGAACGTGCGGTTCAACCGGGAGTTGTTGTCGTTGCTCGATACGCCGGTGATCAATGACGAACAGGCGCGTGCCGGGCAGCGGGTACAGCTGGAGATCGAGGCGGTGAAGCCGGCCGATGGTTACGTCCCCGGTTCGTACTTCGGGACGGTGCACCTGATGTTCGAAGCGGTGAATCCATGAGTGTGTGGCATCTAACCGGGGGGCCATAGCGGCGGTGCTTGGCATGGCGACCACACCGGTGCTGGGTGAAACAAGGGACTCATTTAATATTGCAATGCATACCCATTATTCAATGCTGTTTATCCGCTGCGGCTACTTTCGACGCTTCAACCGGGAGACAGCGTGACGCGCTGCCCGGTTGCAAATAGGGCGTGAGGATCGGCGCCATCCCCTTGAGCACTTGCACGGGCAGGGCCGAGGTGAACTTGAACGTTTCGGCCGATTGCCCGGGCACGAACGCCGTCATCGTGCCGAAGTGACGATCGCCGATGTAGAACACGAAAGTCGCGGTGCGGTTAATGGATTTCGAACTCAGAATTCGCCCACCCGAACCGAAGGCTTCGATGCGGTTATCGCCCGTACCGGTTTTGCCGCCCATGGCCAACGGTTTGCCATCGGGCGTTACGAAGCTGCCGGAGATGCGTTTGGCTGTGCCGGCATCCACCACCTGCGACAACGCTTCGCGCATGGCGGCGGCGACCTCGGAAGGCATCACTCGTTTACCGACATCCGGGTCATTGATCAGTTTGGTTTCGTACGGCGTGTTCGCTGCGAAGTGCAGGCTGTCGATGCGCAACGTCGGCATGCGCACGCCGTCATTGAGGATGGTACCGATCAGTTCCGCCAAGGCTGCGGGGCGATCGCCGGAACTGCCGATGGCGGTGGCCAGCGACGGCACCAGGTGATCGAACGGGTAGCCGACTTTCTGCCAGCGCTGGTGAATGTCGAGGAACGCCTCGATCTCCAGAATGGTGCGAATGCGGCTGTCGCGGGCACCCTTGTGACGGCTTTTGAACAGCCAGCTGTAGACTTCCTGGCGTTCGAACTGGCTGGCTTTGACGATCTGGCTGAACTTGGCGTCGGGGTTGTTCAACAAGTAGCCGATCAACCATAGATCCAGCGGGTGAACCTTGGCGATGAAGCCCTGGTCCGGCAGATCGTAGGCGCCAGGGCCGTAGCTTTCGTAGAGCCGTTGAAGGCGTTCGTCGGTCAGTTTCTCGGTGAGCTTGGCGCCGGAGAGGTGCGAGCGCACGAACATGTTGAAGCTTTCCTGACTGGCCTGTGGCAACAGATAACGATGCACCGCGGCCATGCGGATCGGGGTCGGGCGCATGCCGTCGAGGAAGGTCTCGAGCCGCGCCTGGGTGTCCTTGTTCTTGTACCTCTTCCAGAACTTCAGCAGGAACGACGTGCCTTCGCGGTCGGCGAACGAGGCCAGGTATTCCTGACGCCGAGGGTCGCGGTCGTCCTTGAGCAGTTCGGCGCTGCTGCTGGGGCCGGAATACGTGGTGTAGCGCACCAGGTCACGCATCAACCGAATGAACGGCAGGTTGATCGACTCCCGCAGGGCATCACGCAGGGTAGGGAGGCGGCCGTTGTCTTCTTTGCGAAAGTTAACGAATGTGTGCAGCCCGCCACCGGTGAAAAAAGCTTCGCCGGGGCTGGCCGAGTATTTGCGATCCAGGGCCGCGCCGAGCATGGCTGGCAAGTTGCGGTCTTTGTTCTGGATCAGGTAATCGACGGCCCAGCGACTCAGTCGGTCCTGTTCAGGGACGTCGACCTTCTTCAATTCCGGGACGGTCATCGTTGCGTATTTATCGTGCAACTCGGCCATGATCTGCAAATAGGTGGTCAGCACACGCATCTTGGCGGTGGAGCCCAGTTCCAGCTTGCTGCCTTCATTGATATCGAACGGCTGGTCGGTGCTGTCGGTCTGTACCCGCACCCGCGAGCCGTCCGGGGTCAGTTCGAACAGCGTGAAGCTGTAGCGCACTTGGGCGGTACTGGTGGGGGTCAGCAGGCGTTCGCCCATCAAGCCGATCTGCGCCGCAAACACAGGGTCGGCCAGATGCTTCAGGTACTCGGTAGCCTGGGCTTGCAACTCGCCTTGCAGGGTGCTGGTGGCGGAGAGATCAAGGCGATCGAGGTCGTACAGCGGACGGTTGAGCAACCCGCCCAGACGACTGCGTGCCACGCTGATGCCCTTGTTGGTTTCGATCGGCTGAATGGTCGGCTGTGTCTGCCAGTCGCGATAGGTCACTTTGCTGGCCAATGCCGATGCGGCGAGTGGCGCATCGATCACGCCATTCAGTGCCAGCAGGCGAATGTGGCTGTCGGTGAGTTCGGCCAGTTCATCGCGGCCCTTGGTCAGGTAGTGGGAAGGACGGCGCTGGGCAATCATCAAAGACAGCATCTCACGCAGGGCCAGACCTTTTTCCGACATGCTTTTCGGATCTGTCTCCTTGCTGGCCAGCCGCTCGTTCGCCTGGTTGAAATCGGCGCCGTACCAGACGCGCAAACCTTCGGCCATGCCATGCACTTCACCGTGGCCCGGTACTGCCGACAGGGGCACGCTGTTGAGGTAATCGCGAATCACGTTCTGCCGGGCTTCGAGGGTGTCCGGTCCGGCCTGATAGGCGCGCACACTGGCAGAAATCATCTGACGGATTTTTTCCGCACCGGACACGGTCAGGCCATCGGGTGAGTGCCGGTACTTCTCAAGTTGCGTTGCCAGGGTACTGCCGCCCGCCGACTGGCCCGGCAAGTGCATTAACTTGGCGACCTGTGACCACGCCGCCATGCCGAACCGAGGCCAATCCACGGCAGGGTTGGCCCGGGGCTGACGGGGATCGAGCAGAAAGCGGTTTTCGATGAACAGCAAACTGTTGACCACCACCGGGGGGATCGCTGCAAAGCTTGAATACAGTTGTTGTGGGTATTTGTACTGGTAAAGCGGTGCCGCACGGCAATCGGTGATCGACAACCCAGCCTGGATTTTCTCCGCGTAGGGCACGAAAAAGCCCTTGTCGGTGTAGTCCATCAACTTTTTGGAAAACCGGGTCTGGGACTCCACGACGTAGTCACGCTTGATCAGTCGCGGCAGGAATTCACCCAGGGAGCTATAACCCAGACGCAGGTCGAAAGGACCGGCACCGGGATAGTGAATGGCATCGCTGGGACCGGGTTTCAGCTCGTAGCTCAGGGTGGCGGCGTATTGGCTGAGTTCCCGGGATTGAAACTTTGACGTGCGCATTTCCTTGGCCGCGGCCAGCCCCAGGACAATCAGTATTATCAGCAACAACAACCAGAACGCCCCCCACCCGTGCTTTGTGCGACTGCGAGGGGGTTTTTCAGGTATAGGCGCTTCATCCACACATTCAGTCGGAACCACATTCTTTCTCGGATCTGTTTGCCACAAAACGCCCATAGTCGACTGATCCATTCACGCAGATTGAGAGGACTTGTCTGAAGCTTAGACGGTGGTTGGCCTCGGTGAAAAAATTGTGAATACACAAATATCGAATTCCCATCATTCCTTGTGGTGAGGGAGCTTGCTCCCGCTGGGTCGCGAAGCGGTCCTAAACCCTGCAACCGCGGTTGGTCTGATAAATGCGGTTCACAGATTTTGCGACTGCTGCGCAGCCGAGCGGGAGCAAGCTCCCTCGCCACAATGCAAAGTAATCTTCAGGAAGTGTTTAGAGCCAGCAGGCATCCCAGAGCGGGTAATCACCGATTTTTTCCACCAGGCCTGCACGTAATGGATTTGCGACGATGTATCGAGCGAACGGCAGGAGTTCTTCGCCATCTCGAATTGCCCGGTCGTGATAGCCGGTTTGCCAGAAGGCCCCTCGGCGGTTTGACGCTTGGTTAATTGTGAGAGTACTGCGTGATTTGATGGCCTGCATGAGTTGCGCCAAGGTGCGTTGTTCGAGTTGCACCAGCCAATGGAAGTGATCCGGCATGACGACCCAGGCTATCGAGTTGACCCATTCCTGTTCATGAGCTCGCCTGAGTTCGGCGACCAGCAAACGACCCAACCGCCAATCGGTGAAAATGCAGCAGCGCTGATGAGTAACCGCAGTAATCAGATAGGCCCGACCCTGTTCTGAACAGCGTCCATGGCGTAACAGATGTGAATTTGGGCGTGGATGCATTCCTTTGCGTCCTTATTTAAGTATTTGTTCGAATTCACCTTAGCTATCCAATCATTCCCAAGTGGCTGCAACTCCTGAGTGAAATTTCTGAAACTTTCGAAGGAGATTCCTGTGGCGAGGGAGCTTGCTCCCGCTGGGCTGCGAAGCGGCCCTAAACCCTGCAATCGTGATCGGTCTGACAAATATGGATTACAGGTGTTGCGACTGCTGCGCAGTCGAGCGGGAGCAAGCTCCCTCGCCACAGTATTGATGTGTGCTGGAATGGTTGAGCTAGAGCCATCACCGTGCGAATGCTGGCTGGATAGGGGCATGACGATGCACCATTACCGTGCAATACTCCGCGCCGTTTAAGTTACGAATAATCCCGCTTTAGGCAGGTAATGCCCCTCCGTAAACCGCGCTTTTCCCGAGAGTTCTCGCTGAATGTTGTGGTTTATAGAGTGAAAAACCCTGTAAGAAGCTTTTTATACTGCACGCCCCGCTGATCTTGCAGGTTTTGTCCTACAAGACGGGTTTGCCCACGAAGCAGGCCCGGTTTCAGAAAAGCATTGGCTTACCGGTCAACGCTTCGACACTCGGTGGTCATATCCAATAACAAGACGAGGTTGTACCCCTATGCCAGGCAATCACCTGCCCCATGGCGAGACCGCTCAAGGCGGCCCGCTCAAACGCGAACTCGGCGAACGGCATATTCGCTTGATGGCGCTCGGTGCCTGTATCGGCGTCGGTCTGTTCCTCGGTTCGGCCAAGGCCATCGAGATGGCTGGCCCGGCAATCATGCTGTCCTACATCATCGGCGGTCTGGCGATCCTGGTGATCATGCGCGCCCTCGGCGAAATGGCGGTGCACAACCCGGTCGCCGGCTCCTTCAGCCGTTATGCTCAAGACTACCTCGGCCCATTGGCGGGCTTCCTGACCGGTTGGAATTACTGGTTCCTGTGGTTGGTGACCTGTGTGGCGGAAATCACCGCGGTGGCGGTGTACATGGGCGTCTGGTTCCCCGATGTGCCGCGCTGGATCTGGGCACTCGCCGCGTTGATCAGCATGGGCTCGATCAACCTGATCGCGGTGAAAGCCTTCGGTGAGTTCGAGTTCTGGTTCGCCCTGATCAAGATCGTCACCATCGTTGCGATGGTGATCGGCGGTATCGGCGTGATCGCTTTCGGCTTCGGCAACGACGGCGTGGCGCTGGGGATTTCCAATCTCTGGGCACACGGCGGCTTCATGCCCAACGGCGTGCAAGGCGTGTTGATGTCCCTGCAAATGGTGATGTTCGCCTACCTCGGCGTCGAGATGATCGGCCTGACTGCCGGTGAAGCGAAGAACCCGCAGAAGACCATTCCCAATGCGATCGGCTCGGTGTTCTGGCGGATTCTGCTGTTCTACGTCGGCGCGCTGTTCGTGATCCTGTCGATCTACCCGTGGAACGAAATCGGCACCCAGGGCAGCCCGTTCGTGATGACCTTCGAGCGCCTGGGCATCAAGACCGCCGCCGGCATCATCAACTTCGTGGTGATCACCGCGGCACTGTCGTCCTGCAACGGCGGCATCTTCAGCACCGGGCGCATGCTCTACAGCCTGGCGCAGAACGGTCAGGCCCCGGCCGGCTTCGCCAAGACCTCGAACAACGGCGTGCCGCGTCGCGCCTTGCTGCTGTCGATCGGTGCCTTGTTGCTGGGCGTGCTGCTCAACTACCTGGTGCCTGAAAAAGTCTTCGTCTGGGTGACGGCGATTGCCACCTTCGGCGCGATCTGGACTTGGGTGATGATCCTGCTGGCCCAGCTCAAGTTCCGCCAAGGCCTGAGCGCCAGCGAACGTGCCGGCCTGAAATACAAGATGTGGCTGTACCCGGTCAGCTCGTACCTGGCGCTGGCGTTTTTGGTGCTGGTGGTCGGCCTGATGGCGTACTTCCCGGACACTCGCGTGGCGCTCTATGTGGGCCCGGCGTTCCTGGTCCTGCTGACGGTGTTGTTCTACGTGTTCAAGCTGCAACCGACCAATGTGTCGCAGGGTGCGGTGCGTTCGGCTTCGTAAGACGTAACGCCTGAAATGAAAAAGCCCCGGTCCATTGGCCGGGGCTTTTGCGTTTGGATCTTAAGCGGCCGCCACCGACATTGGCCGATTCAACCGCTTGTTGAAATCCAGCCACGCCCCCAGCAACGCCATCACCACGGCACCCACCAACGCTGTGAAAACCTGCATGGCAAACGCATCGTCCGTCAGGGCGTTGAGCATGTCCGCCAAGGGCGCCAACAGCACGCCGAGGCAGAAAACTTCCAGTGAGTAGCGCCCCATTCGGCAGCATTGTTGCGCCAGCCAGTTTTGCGTCCAGCCGTTGCCGGGCAAGAGCCTGGCGGTGACATAAGCCAGCGCCAGGAAGTGCAGCAGACGGACCGGCGACAGATCGGTCTTGCTGATCGGGTACAGCAGGTTACTCAGGCTGGCGGGCATCACGGCATCGTGTATTTCCGGCCAGCGCCAGGAGACGGTAATCACGCCGGTCACCACCACGTACACCGCGGCGCTGACAAACAAGGGCTGGCGCAACAGCGGGCGAGTGTCGGGCAACCGTGGCCGCAGCCCGTGAATCGCCGCAAAGCCGCCGAGGATAAACAGCAGTTGCCAGGTGACGGGGTTGAAGTACCACACACCGTCCTTGATGGCCGCAAGGTTCCAGCCAAACCGCGGTGCCAGCAAGTACACCGCCAATGACACCGCGACGACCGCCCACGGCTTGCGCACCAGCAACGGCAGGACCAGTGGCAATCCCGCCAGCAGCACGATGTACAGCGGCAGTGGGTCCATCAGGTTCGGCTTGAAGCGCAGCAGTAACTCATCCGTCAACGCTTGCTGGGGGTTGGTGATGAAGTGATGCAGGCCCATTTCCTCCACCAGATCGCGGGTTTCCACATGGCTGTTGGCGAAGAACACGATGCCCATCAGCATGGCCAGCAGGAAAATATGGACCACGTAGAGCACCCAGGCGCGCCGCAGAATCTTCACGCAGGCGATCAGGTAACCATCGCGCCCAAGGATTTTGCCGTAGGCCAGAACGGCCGCGTAGCCGGCGAGAAACACGAATATTTCTGCGGCATCGCTGAATCCGACATTGCGCAGGGTGATTTGGCCAAGGGGGTTTTGAGGCACGTGATCCCAAAAAATGAAAATCAGTGCCAGGCCGCGAAAAAAGTCGATTCGGTGATCGCGCTCAAACGTCATGACGGCGGGCTCGTGAACGGGTGTTGAGATAAGGAGTAACCGAGGTGCCAAAGGTAGCGCGGCACATCGGCGGCGCGCAGGGTGGCGTGATTCGCGGGTAATTGCAAAACCGGGATATTACGGGATGTCTCCTGGCGTTGAGGCAAGCCCTGACCGCTGGTCTGAAAGGCGGTCCAACCTGTGATTTCTGACAGTAGACAGGTTCAAAGTTTTATGACGTGAAACAGGAGGCTCACCATGAAACTTTTGTGGAAAGGATTTTCCAGCTACACGGTGGTCGGGGTCGCCAACACCCTGATCCACTGGCAAATCTTCTTCCTGCTGAGCGTGGGGGCCGGCTTCAGTCAGGCTGTCAGCAACCTGGCAGCCTTCTGCGTTGCCGCCTCGTTTTCCTTCTATATGAACGCGCTGTACACCTTCGATGCCAAGGCGTCGGTCGGCGGTTATCTTCTATTCTTGGGAGCCATGGGGGCGCTGAGTCTGGGCGTCGGCCATGCAGGCGACGTGTGGAGACTTCACGGCCTGCTGACGGTGGCTATCTTTTCAGCATTGAGCCTGATGCTCGGCTTTCTGTTTTCAAAGTACGTGGTCTTTCGCGAGCGTAACGCATGAAAGTCTCGTTGATCGTTCCGGTATTCAATGAAGAACAGGCGATCAGCCTGTTCTATCAGGCCGTGCGTCGCGAGTTGAGGCTTGACCAGGCTGAGGTCGAGATCGTGTTCATCAACGATGGCAGTTCCGACCGCACGGCTGAAGAGGTCAAGGCCCTGGCGCAAGCCGATGAACAAGTTCTACTGATCAACTTCTCGCGCAACTTCGGCAAGGAACCGGCGTTGTTCGCCGGCCTGGAATATGCCACCGGCGATGCGGTGATTCCCATGGATGTCGATTTGCAGGACCCGATCAGCGTCATCCCGCGATTGATTGGCGAATGGCAAAAAGGCGCGGATGTGGTGCTCGCCAAACGCCGGAATCGCACCGCCGATAGTTACCTGAAACGCCACAGCGCATCGCTGTTCTACCGTGTGCTGAACCGTATCGCTTACACCCGCATCGAAGAAAACGTCGGGGATTTTCGTCTGATGGACCGCAAGGTGGTCGACGTGATTCGCGCGCTTCCCGAGCACCAGTTGTTCATGAAAGGCGTGCTGTCATGGGCCGGGTTCACCACCGTGGTGGTGGAGTACGAGCGAGCCGAGCGAGTGGCGGGCACCAGCAAGTTCAATGGCTGGAAGCTCTGGAACCTGGCGCTGGAAGGCGTGACCTCGTTCAGTACGGTGCCGTTGCGCTTATGGACTTACATCGGTGGCGGCATTTCGATCTTCGCGGTGCTCTACGCGGTTTACATGGTGCTGGACAAGATTTTCTTCGGCAACAGCGTCCCCGGTTACCCGTCGCTGATGACGGCCATTCTGTTTCTCGGCGGCGTGCAATTGATCGGCATCGGCATCCTCGGTGAGTACGTCGGCCGCATCTACATCGAAGCCAAACATCGGCCGCGTTATGTGGTGAAAGACATCGTCGGCGGCAAAGACCGGCTCGGGATTTAGCATGGGCAGGTTCAGCGACTTTTTCAGCAAGGAACTCGGGCGTCGACAAGTCTGGCTGTTTTTTCTGTTGGCGACCTTTGTGTATGTGGTGCCGCTGATCCTTGCGGACTATCCGTATATCGATGACAACTGGCGCTCGTTGTCGGCTGCGGCCGGTTCGGCCTGGGCGGAGCAGGGACGGTTATTCACCGAGCTGTTCTACAACCTGCTGACCTTCAGCAATGCCGCGCCGAACATCTTTCCGTTGCCGCTGTTGATCGTCACGCTGGCCATGGCCGCGGCACTGACCAGCCTGACGTTTCATTACTACCCGCAACCGACGATTGCCTGCTGCCTGGTGCCGTTGCCGCTCTGGTACAACCCGTTCTTTCTGCAAAACCTGTCCTATCAATACGACGGGCCCGCCATGGCGTTGAGCGTGGTGGCGGTCATCTATGCGATCACCTTCCGTCATCCCTCGCGCATCGTTCATTGGCTGGTGCCGTCGTTCCTGATTGCGCTGGGGTTGGGGCTCTATCAAGTGAGCTTCAATGTGTTTCTGGGCCTGTGTTGCCTGGAACTGCTCAGGAACGCGAATGACAAGCTGGCCTGGCCGCAGTGGTGCGAGTTGATCGGCTGGAAAATATCGCAGGCCATCCTGGGCTGGTTGATTTACAGCGTCAGTGCTTATCCGTTCATGAGTGGAAATCGCACCTTGTTGTTGAACTGGACGGCGCAGCCCTTGCTGCAACTTCAAATCAATATCGGCCGGGTGCTGGAAAAAGTCGTGCTGCTGTTTCACGGCGGATTTACCTGGGTGTTCGCCGCACTGCTGCTGTGTGCCATTGCCGGCAGTGTCCGGCTGGGGCTGAACGTGCGGGAGCGTCAGGACACAGGGCTGAAGAAAATCCTGATCGGCCTGGTGTGTCTACTGACATTGCCGGTCGTGACGCTGCTGGTGTCGGGTGTCGCGCTGTTTTTCCGGGACTTCAATGAAGGGGCCAGGACCCTGATGGGCTTCGCGGTTCTGTTGGTGCTGTTGTTCTATTTGAGCCATCTGGCGCTGGCACGAATCCACCAGCGATTACCGCTGTTGTTGATGGTGCCATTGTTGGCAATGCTTTCAATTTCGTATGCCTATGGGCGTGTGCTGACCGTGCAGAAAGCCTTCGCGTCCAGCGCGTTGTTAAGTCTTGAACACGACATCGCGTCGAATCGACAGCTGCTCGAGGCCAAGCGCATTTACATGTCAGTGACCTATTCCGATCACTGGCTGCTGGGGGCGGCGGGCTCGTTCAAGCAGATGCCGGTGTTGCACTATCTGCTGAACATCGACTTCTACATGCTGGCCGAGAACCTGCCGAAAGTGGGGATCACCAACGTCGTTGCGGAGAAGGAGCGACGTAATGCGACGAGGGTGGGTTATCAGGGCTATCCACCGGTGCTGGAGCGCCAGTACTACCGGATTTATCTGCTCGGCGATTACGGTTTTATTGTCATGAAAGAGCCGGCCCCGATTAAGTCGCTTCACTGGTGAAGCGCGATGACAGGGGCCGTCGGGTTCAGGCCGCTACGACCTCATTCGGTTCAAAACTGTCCGCCCGCGCCATCTGCCACATCCGCGAGTAAAACTCGCCATTCACTTCACCGGTCAGCAACTCTCCCGGCTTCAAGAACACATGCAACTGCGAGAACAATTTGATCTCGGTTGCCGACATGCGCCGTACCAAATGTTTGGCTGATAGCTGCGAAGGATGTTCCAACCCGGCAGCGGCGAGCATTTCGGCCAGGGCCTTGAGCGTGTTGCGGTGGAAGTTGAAGACGCGTTGGGCCTTGTCCGGGACGACGAGTGCGCGTTGGCGCAGGGTGTCCTGGGTGGCGACGCCGGTCGGGCATTTGTTGGTGTGGCAGCTTTGCGACTGGATGCAACCGATGGCGAACATGAAGCCGCGCGCCGAGTTGGCCCAGTCGGCGCCGATGGCCAGGACGCTGGCAATGTCGAAGGCGCTGACGATCTTGCCGCTGGCGCCGAGTTTGATTTTGTCCCGCAGGTTCAGGCCGACCAGCGTGTTGTGCACGAACAGCAGGCCTTCGCGCATCGGCACACCAATGTGGTCGGTGAATTCCACGGGCGCGGCGCCGGTGCCGCCTTCCTTGCCATCGACCACGATGAAGTCCGGGAGGATGCCGGTTTCCAGCATGGCCTTGGCGATGCCCATGAATTCCCACGGGTGGCCCAGGCAGAACTTGAAACCCACCGGTTTGCCGCCGGACAGTTCACGCAACTGCTGGATGAAGTGCATCAGTTCGATCGGCGTGGAAAACGCGCTGTGCCGCGATGGTGAGATGCAATCCTCGCCCATCAGGATGCCGCGGGTTTCGGCGATTTCCTGGGTGACTTTGTGTTTGGGCAGAATCCCGCCATGGCCGGGCTTGGCGCCTTGGCTCATCTTGATTTCGATCATCCGCACTTGGGGTGTCTGCGCTTGGGCGGCGAAGCGTTCCGGGTCGAAGCGCCCGTCAGCGGTGCGGCAGCCGAAGTAGCCGCTGCCAAGTTCCCAGGTCAGGTCGCCGCCGTTTTCCCGGTGATAGGCGCTGATGCTGCCTTCGCCGGTGTCGTGGGCGAAGTTGCCGAGTTTTGCCCCCTGGTTCAACGCGCGAATGGCGTTGGCGCTGAGGGAGCCGAAGCTCATGGCCGAGATGTTGAACACGGACGCCGAGTACGGCTGCGTGCACTGCGGGCCGCCGACCGTTACCCGAAAACTGTTCGGGTCGCTCAATGGCGCCGGGCGCATGGAGTGGCCGATGAATTCGAAACCCGACTGATACACATCGATCAACGTGCCGAAGGGTTTGTCGGCGCTTTCGTTCTTGGCCCGTGAATAGACCAGCGAACGCTGGGCCCGGGAGAAGGGCAGGGCGTCACTGTCGGATTCAAGCAGGTACTGGCGGATTTCCGGGCGGATACCCTCCACCAGATAACGGATGTTGCCGAGGATCGGGTAATTGCGGCGCACGGCGTGAGGGCTTTGCAGCAGATCGAAAATGCCGATCAAGCTGAGCACACCGGTGACGGCTGTGATTGGCCAGAGCCAGTCGTGTTCCAGGAAGGGCAGGCTGGCGAGGGTGAACATCACACAGACGGCAAAGAAGGCGTAGCGGCTCAGGAGTGACAGGCTCATACGGTTTCCTTGGGTTCGGACTCGGTTGTGTCGGCGCGTTACATAACCTGGATACATCAATCTCTGTAGGAGCGAAGCTTGCTCGCGAAAGCGGTATATCAGCCAGCATCAATGTTGAATGTGATGGCCTCTTCGCGAGCAAGCTTCGCTCCTACAGAAAATGTCAGGCGTTCTGTGCCTGGAGAAAAATCGAAAACAGCTCTGACTGGGATTTGATCCCCAGTTTGCTGTACATGTGTTTCTTATGGACTTTCACGGTTTCGACAGAGATTTCCAGCTTGCGGGCGATTTCTTTACTGGAGCAACCGCTGAGCATCAAGCGCCCGACATCCAGCTCTCGGGCGGTCAATTGCGCGCCTTTGAGTTGCTGCACCGACGCCTCCAGCTGCACGCGCCAGTCGACTTGCGGTGGTGCCGGTGCGAGGGCCACGACTTCGTTGATTTCATAGGGCAGGCGTTGGCGCAACAGGCCGAGCACCCAGGGCTGGATCAGCGACAGCAAGGCAATCTGCTGGCCGCTGAAACGTTGCTTGCTGCCCAGTGACAGGCACAGCGTGCGGTCGCCTTCGAGTTGGCAATTGAACTGGATTTCATCGGCCACCACATTCAGACGAAAGTAGCGCTGGTAATACTCGGTCAACTCGAAATGCTCCGGCGCCACTTCCGACAGGCGATAAAGCCCGGTGCGCGACTGCTCGCGACAGGCGATGTAGAACGGATCGAGCAGGTACAAACCGCGCAGGTAATCCTGGAACAACTGATCGGGACTGCCGTCCGCGCCCGGGCATTCGGCGAACACTTGCGGGTGCTGATCGGCGCTGAAAAGCAGCGCCACCCAGCTGTCGAAGGTCACGTACTGATCAAGCAACCGTACCAGCTGCGTCCAGAAATTGGGCTTGTCCAGGGCGTCGATCAGTTGCCCGACCGAGCGGTGCCACGCGATGTCGTCTAACGAAAGTGTCATGCCTCTACCCCTATCGGGTTACCCCAGCGGCGTGATTTCCCGGCCGGTGGCTTGCTGCGCATACTGGCGCACAGACACCGACCGGGCAATCTTTCTGCCAGCCTGGTTAAGAACAAGGAATACCCATGAAAGTCGAACTCGCCCAGTTGGCGGGCCGTGACAACGACACGGCTTACAACCTCGAACGCGCTCTGAAGGCGATGGCTGCCTGTGCTGCCGATACGCAGCTGATCGTGTTTCCCGAAACCCACCTGATGGGCTTCCCGTCCCTCGAGGCGCTGGCCGAAACCGCCGAACCGCTGGACGGTCCGACCGTCAGCGCGGTGCTCGCTGCGGCCCGTGAACGCAGCATCGCCGTGGTGATCGGCATGGCAGAGAACGACAACGGCCGCTTCTACAACACCACGCTGCTGATCACCCCCGAAGGTATCGCGCTGAAATATCGCAAGACGCACCTGTGGGCGTCGGATCGCGGTGTGTTCGAGGCCGGAGACCGTTACGCCACGTGTGAGTGGAACGGTGTGCGTGTTGGCCTGTTGATTTGCTACGACATCGAATTCCCTGAAACCGCCCGGGCCCTGGCGCAATTGGGGGCCGAACTGCTGATCGTCACCAACGGCAACATGGACCCATACGGCCCGACTCACCGCACCGCGATCATGGCCCGTGCCCAGGAAAACCAGGCGTTTGCGCTGATGGTCAACCGGGTGGAAGAGGGCGATGGCGGGTTGGTGTTCGCGGGCGGCAGTGCGCTGGTGGATCCGCTGGGGACTTTGTTGTTCGAGGCCGGGCGCGAGGAAGGGCAGTTTGCAGTGGAGCTGGACCTGAATCAGCTGACGGCGGCGCGGCAGGATTATCGGTATCTGGATGATCAGCGGCTGCGGTTGCCGGGGGAGATTGTTGAGCATGCTTGTGGATTGCGGGAGCTGATGATTCCTCAGAGCTGATCCGGATCCTGTGTTGTCAGGGCAGGCCTCTTCGCGAGCAAGCCCGCTCCCACAGGGGATCTTCAGCGGACACAGCATTTGTAAACGACACATAACACCTGTGGGAGCGGGCTTGCTCGCGAAGAGGCCCGCCCGGTCGTCACACCTGTTTAATAGTTCACCCAATTACAACAACGAAACACCCGAAATTTAGCGCCGAACTCGGCTCTGCCATAAATCTAATAAATTCGGAGTAGTCGCTCATGGCTCGTTTGCAACGCACCCTGTCATTGGGTTCGGTGGTGCTGTTCGGCATCGCCTACATGACGCCGATCATCGTGCTCGGCACCTTTGGCATCCTCGCTCAATCCACCGCCGGCATGGTCCCGGCCGCTTACCTGGCGG
The DNA here is from genome assembly GCF_050435365.1 of Pseudomonas sp. BT76 TE3572. NCBI lineage: Bacteria > Pseudomonadati > Pseudomonadota > Gammaproteobacteria > Pseudomonadales > Pseudomonadaceae > Pseudomonas > Pseudomonas sp. BT76 TE3572. The sequence goes on along the minus strand of NZ_JBNDKE010000001.1, from coordinate 3,182,930 downwards.
CGCTGGTGGCGATGTTTTTCACCGCCATGAGTTACGGCCGAATGGCCTCGGCGTTTCCCGTCGCGGGCTCGGCCTATAGCTATGTCCGCAAGGCGATCAGCCCGAAACTCGGTTTCATCGCCGGTTGGGCCGTGCTGCTCGACTACCTGTTCCTGCCGATGGCGATCTGGCTGATCGGCGCGGCCTACCTCAACTCCGCGTTCCCGGCCGTGCCGCAGTGGATCTGGGTGCTGGCGTTCATCGGCATCACCAGTGCGATCAACATCGTCGGTCTGAAACTGGCCAACGGCATCAACGCGTTACTGATGCTGGTGCAGTTCCTGGTGCTGATCGCCTTCGTTGCGCTGTGTGTTCATTACGTCGGCGGCGATGCGAGCACGCCGTTGTGGTCGGTCAAACCGTTCTTCAACGGTGACATGCAGATGCCGCTGATCATGAGCGGTGCAGCCATCGCCTGTTATTCATTCCTCGGGTTTGACGCGGTCAGCACCCTGACCGAAGAAACCCGCGACCCGCGCCGCACCATCCCGCGAGCGATCATGCTGATCACTCTGATTGGCGGGCTGATCTTTGTCGGTGTGTCGTACTTCGTACAGATCGCGCACCCGTCGTTCCAGTTCGACAGCGTCGACTCGGCGGCTTATGAAATTGCCCGCAACATTGGTGGTGACCTGTTCGTGTCGATCTTCCTGATTGGCCTGATCGTCGGCCAGTTTGCGTCGGGCCTGTCGGCGCAGGCCAGCGGCTCGCGACTGTTGTTCGCCATGGGCCGTGACGGTGTGCTGCCAAAATCGTTCTTCGGCACTTTGCATGAACGCTTTGGCACGCCGGTCAACAGCATCCTGTTGTGCGCCGTGGTCGCGTTGCTGGCACTGAAACTGGACGTCACCACCTCAACCTCGTTCATCAACTTCGGCGCGTTCCTGGCGTTCAGCCTGGTGAACCTGTCGGTGATCTTTCACTACTGGATTGGCGGTGAGAACAAAGGGCTGCGTGAATTCGTGTTGTTCCTGCTGTTCCCGTTTATCGGCCTGGCGGCGGATTTGTGGCTGATGGTCAGCCTCGATCACCTGGCGATCTATCTGGGCCTGAGCTGGCTGGCGATTGGCGTGGTGTACCTGGCGGTGCTGACCAGTGGCTTCCGTCGCCAACCACCGGAGATGGATTTCCAGGAAGCCACATAATTGCCTGATGGGCGAATGGTGTTCAGGCGGATGGTTTTGTTTGGCGCATCGGTAGCTCAACCCTGAATGTCGTCCCCACGCCAACTTCACTGCGCACCGTAATATCCCCCCGGTGTTTTTTCACGATGCCATAGGACAGGGACAACCCCAGTCCCGTCCCCTGGCCCACCGGTTTGGTGGTGAAGAACGGGTCGAAGATTTTCTGCAGGCAGTCCGGCGCAATGCCGGCGCCGGTGTCTGCGACTTCGATCCACACCGTTTCCGCTTCAAGCCCGGTGCGTAAGGTGATGGTGCCGCGCTCCGGGCCGATGGCCTGAGAAGCGTTGACGATCAGGTTCATGATCACCTGATTGATTTGCGAAGGCAGGCATTCGATGTCGGGCAGGATCTGATATTCCTTGAGCACATCGGCCTTGTACTTGAGTTCGTTGGCGACAATGTTCAAGGTCGATTCGATGCCCTGTTGCAGATTGGCCCACTGCCATTCCTGATTGGAGTCCACCCGGGAGAAGTCCTTCAGGTCCTTGACGATCTGCCCGACCCGGTTGATGCCGTCCTTGGATTCCTTGATCAGCAGCGGAATGTCCTCGCGCAGGAACTCCAGCTCGACCCGTTCGCGCAGTTGGTTCAAACGCTCTACGAGCTCGCTGGAACCGATTGCCTCTTCCGCATCCCGATAGGCGTCGAGCATTTCCTGCAGCTGTTTGAAGTAGCCATCCAGAGTGCCGAGGTTGGAGGAAATGAAGCCGATGGGGTTGTTGATTTCATGAGCGACGCCCGCCGCGAGTTGCCCCAATGACGCGAGTTTTTCCGATTGCACCAATTGGGTTTCAAGCTGTTTGCGCTCGTCGATTTCCCGCTGCAACTCAACGCTGGCCTCGGTGAACTGCCGGGTTCGGCGTTCGACCATCTGCCCTAAATGGTCCATCTGCACGCTGGCCCGTTCGGTCATGTCCCATTTGGTCAGCAAGGTGTTGGCCATTTGCTGGACTTCAATGTTGTCGAACGGCTTTTTCAGGATCAACAGTCGATCATGGGCCTTCAATCGATCGAGCAGTTCATCCCAGGAATAGTCGGAATAGGCGGTGCACACCACCACTTGCAGGCGCGGGTCGGCCTGCCACAAATGTTCGATGGTCTGCGCACCGTCCCAGCCCTCGGGCATGCGCATGTCGACGAAGGCCAGGGCGTAGGGGCGTTGTTCCTGCATGGCTTCGTTCAGTTTGCCCAGGCCTTCCTGGCCGCCATAGGCCGAGTCCAGCTCGAACAGCGCAGTGGTTGATTTCACTTCGTTGCCAAACAGCGCGGCCTCCATCTCGTCCAGTTCGACGGTCTGCTCCGGCATGGGGGTGAGAATCTTGCGGAAATCCACGTGAATGGACGGGGTGTCATCGATCAGCAGAATGCGTCGGTTCGAAGGTTTGCTCATGCTTCCTCCGGTACGGTTTTCAGCGGGATCTGCAACGTGAACAGCGCGCCTTTGCCCGGTCCGTCGCTATGGGCGGTGAGGTGGCCGTTCATTTCGATGGCGGCCAGGGCGCAGCTGTGCAGGCCGAAGCCATGGCCTTCCTTGCGGGTGGTAAACCCGTGGGCAAAGATGCGCGTCATGTTTTCCTCGGCGATGCCTTCGCCGTCGTCCTTGACGCTGACTTGCAGGGTCTTGTCTTCGACGATTTTCACCCCCAGGGTCATTTGTCGCGGGCGATTGCTGAGGTCGGACATGGCGTATTTGGCGTTGCTGATCAGGTTGATCAGGATCAGCAGCAACCGGTGCTTGTCCCCCATGACTCGCGGCACGTCGCTGTACTCCTTGACCACCGTGACGTGGTGTCGGGTCAGGGCGCCGGAGTTCATGCGCAGGGCGTCCTCCAGCAATTCGCTGATGTGCAGCGGTTCCATCAGGCTGTTGGCGCCCGCGTAGGATTGCTGGGTGGCGACGATGTCCTTGATGTGGTCCACGCTTTTGGTCAGTTGGGACAGTTCGTCGGTCATGCCTTGTTGTTCCAGGGCTATCGCGTCCACCAGTTGATTCAGGTAGCCCGGTAGCAACTTGCCTTTTGGGTCCTCGGTCAGAAAGGTGCCGAGGTCGCCTGGGTGTTCGTTGATCAGCTGCATGGCCTTGCCCAGGCCCTGCGCTTTGCTGGCGCGCAGTTTGCGGGTCACCAGGTCGGCCGAAATGTTCACGCTGTTGAGCACGTTGCCGACGTTGTGCAGCACATTGGTGGCGATCTCGGCCATGCCGGCCTGGCGCGCGGTGTCGAGCAGTTCGCTCTGGGTATCCTTGAGTTCGCGGGTGCGCTCTTCAACGCGCAGTTCGAGGTCCTCATTGGCGGTTTGCAGGGCTTTGTTGACGCGATTGATCACGGTGAAACTGCGCATCAGGTGAATCGCCAGGTAAACCAGCAACAGCACCAACAGTACGGAAAACACCAGCATGTAGAAGTGATAACGCTGATCGATCGCGTCGGTCCGCTGCTGGTCGGTGTTCAGCAGGTTGGTAATGTCGTCCAGGCGTTCGGCCACGGGAACGGCTTCGATGTTTTCCAGTAACCGATTGACCACAGGTTGTTCGCGCAGGATCAGCGCGATGTGGTTGCTCATGATATCGATCGTTCTGTGGAACTGTTCAGGTAGACGCTGTTTGTTCACCCCCAGTTTGTTCAGCCCGACCAGGATGTCGGCGGCCTTGTCATCGGAAGTGACCTGGGCGAACTCCAGGCTGCTGAGCAGCAAGTCATACGTGTCGGTGGCAATGTTCTGAAGTTGCAGTTGGTCCTCGTCCACCAACCGGGACAGCTGTTCCTGAATGTCGTCCTCGGCGGTGGGCAGGAACGCCAGTGAGTTGCGCAGCACGGCGTTGTGAGACTTGAACTGCTCCACCAAGCGGGTCTTTTCCTGAATGGCAGTCAGGTACGCTTCATGGCTGGCGCGCCAGATGGGCGAGTCGTTGCGGCCGTGGTTCGACTCCATGGTATCGAACCGCTCCCACAGGTTCGTTATCTCGGTCAGCGGTGTGACCAACGGATCGTAGTTGTGACTGATGGCGACCCTGGCCTTGAGGATCTCGGTTTCCCATTGTGCGTTCAACTGCTTGATCCGGCCGATCAAGTCCCGGGATTCGGTGTAGGTCGTCGTCTGGTTCGAGCTGGATTTGAGGTACAGAAACAGCAGCACTGAAGCCAGCATCAGGGCCACGACGCCGAGCAACGCCAGGTTGCGACGGTTAGACGTTTTCATAAGGGCTTGCCTCCCCATTCACCGGTCAGGGTCTTGAGGAATTTGATGATCAGCGTCTTGTCATCGGCAGAGGGAATACGACCGAGCTGGAACTTGAACATCACATCCACCGCCTCTTCGAGGGTTTTGGCCGAACCATCGTGGAAATACGGAGCGGTCACGGCGACGTTGCGCAGGCTCGGAACCTTGAACACGTTGCGGTCCTCTTCGTCTTTGGTGACCAGATAGCGGCCCAGGTCGGCTTCGGTGGGGTTGCCCCGAGTCTTGAAGTAGTCGCCCATGACCCCGAACTTCTGGAACATGTTGCCGCCGATGTTGACGCCCTGATGGCAGGCGATGCAGCCGTAGTCCTTGAAGCGTTGGTAACCGTATTTCTCGTCGAGGGTGAGAATGTCGGTATCGCCTTGCAGGTATTGATCGAAACGCGAGTTGGCGCTGATCAGCGTGCGTTCATAGGTGGCCAGGGCATTCTGCACATTATTCATGGTCACGCCGTCCGGGTAGGCGTTGGCGAACGAGGTCCGATAAGCCGGATCGGCGCTCAGCATCTGCACCACATGCTCCCAGTTACTGCCCATTTCACTGGGGCTTTGCACCACGCCGTGGATCTGGGTTTCCAGGGTGTCGGCGCGGCCGTTCCAGAATTGCCGGAAGTTCAGGCTGGCGTTGAACACGCTGGGGGTGTTGATCGTCAACGGAAGGCCGGCGAAACCAATGGAAAACGCCTTGTTGTCGGCGCCGCCGTTTTCCAGTCGATGGCAACTGGCGCAGGACAGTGAGCTGTCGACCGACAAGCGCGGTTCATTGAACAACTGGCGCCCGAGTTCGACCTGCAGCGGATTCTGCTGGGGCACTGCCGGCAGTGGTTTGAGCGCTTCATTCAGCGGCGCGGCGCCGGCGCTCAGGCAGAGTCCGAACAGCAGCGCCAATAGCAGACGGGGAAAGGAAGGCGACATCTGATGATTCCTTGGCATGGGGCCTGTGTGTCGTTGTGCATCGTTCACGTAGCTGCGGATGAAGAGGGCTTCACCGACCCCAGATACCGGACGAAGGCGTCCGGCTCCACGGCTTTGCTGAAGTAGAAACCCTGGCCTTCCTCGCATTGATGGGCCTTGAGGAAATCCAGTTGTTCGAGGGTTTCCACCCCTTCGGCAATGATGGTCAGCTTGAGGCTCCGGCCCAGGCTGATAATGGCGCTGACCAGCGCGGCGTCGTTGCTGTCGCTGCTTAAACCGCGAATGAACGACTGGTCGATTTTCAGCACGTCGATGGGAAAACGCCGCAAGTAGCTCAGGCTGGAATATCCGGTACCGAAGTCATCGATGGCCAGTCGCACGCCTATCACCTTGAGCCGGGTCAGGGCGTTCACCGTGGTGTCGACGTTTTGCATCAGCACGCCTTCGGTGATTTCCAGCTCCAGCAAGGCCGGTTCCATCCCTGTTTTTTTGAGTGTCTGTTCGATGCCGTCGACAAAGTCCCGCTGACGGAAATCAATGGCCGACATATTCACCGACATACAGATCTTCGGCAGCCCCGCGGCCTGCCAGGCGCAGGCTTGTCGGCACGCCTCGGCCAGTACCCATTTGCTCAGCGGCACGATCAAGCCGCTGTCTTCGGCCACACTGATGAAATCCGAGGGGTAGACCAGGCCGTGCCCCGGTTTTTGCCAGCGGATCAGTGCCTCGGCACCGACCACCTGGCCGCTGCCCAGGTCCAGTTTGGGTTGGTAATGCAGGACAAATTCGTTGCGCTCCAGCGCCAGGCGAATGCCGGTCTCGATGCTTTGCTGATCCCGGGCGCGCTGGTTCATGTCGTCGATGAAAAACCTGAAATCGTTCGGGCCGCTTTCCTTGACGTTGCGCATCGCGGTTTCGGCTTTTTTGATCAGCGAGATCGCATCGAAGCCATCGTCGGGATAGATGCTGATTCCCAGGCTGGCGGTCACACACAAGTCGTGACCGGCAATGTGCTGGGGCGCGCGGATGGCACTCAAGAGTTTTTCGGCGATGCCCTTGGTCTGCTGAGGGTGGCGGACATCGGCGAGGATCACTACGAATTCGTCAGCGCCATAGCGAAACACCGAGTCGGACTCGCGCACCGTCGCCACCAGACTGCGGCCGACCTGTTTAAGCATTTCATCACCGGCCGGATGCCCCAGGGCATTGTTGATGCGCTTGAAGCGATCGAGGCCCAGAAACATCACGGCCAGTTGCTTGTCATGGCGACGGGACAGGGCCAGGGACTGGTTCAACCGGTCACCGAGCAACGTGCTGTTGGGCAGCTCTGTCAGCACGTCGTACTGCAACAGGTGCGACACCTTGAGCAATTCGTGGACCCGCGCCTCGATGGTTTGCTCCAGGCTCAGGACCTTCATCGCCGCGTCCTGCGCCATCTGCCATTTCCAGGTCAGGGCACTGGCCATCTGGCGGATTTCCAGGCTGTCGAAGGGTTTTTTCAGCACCAGCAACTGGTCGCCGAATTCCAGCCGTTCGGCCATGTCTTCCCAGGTGTAATCGGAATAGGCCGTGCACAACGCGATTTGCAGGTGAGGATCGGCTTTCCACAGTTGTTCGATGGTTTCCAGGCCGTCCCAGCCTGGTGGCATGCGCATGTCGGTGAACGCCATGGCATAGGGACGGCCTTCGGCCAGTGCGCGAGTGACCAGTTCGAGGGCTTCCTCGCCCTGGTAGGCCGAGTCGAGCTGGAACGTCAGCCGATCTAGCTGCACGGTGCCGAACAGGGCCTCTTCAGCACCGGCCAGGGTCTGTTCACCTTCAATCTCAGGGCCGAGGATCTTGCGAAAATCCTCATGGATCGAAGGCGTGTCATCGACGATCAGGATGCGCCGGTTGGTCCGCACGAAAGGCGTTTTCATCCTTTGTCCTCCGTGAAGCGTGGCGGGTTGTTCCGGATCGGCCCGATGTCGTGGTTCGGGGGCACGATGCTGCCGGCTTTCAGCAGCTCGGCAGCCTGCTGGCTGCTGACCGCTTTGCTGAAGAAGTAACCCTGGGCGTTCATCGGTGAACCGGTGGCCATCAGCGAGCTGCGCTGCTCCTGGGTTTCGACGCCCTCGGCAATGATGCCGATCCCGACGTCACGGGCGAAGTTGATGATGGCGCGCAAGGTGTTCGCGCTGGCCGGATCGCGGGCGGCGTTGTCGATGAAGGCCTGCGCGAGTTTCAGGTGATTGACCTGGTAGGTCTTGAGGTAGTCGAACGAGGAGTACTCGGTGCCGAAGTCGTCGATGGCGATCTTCACGCCCAGTTCACGCAGGCGCGGCAACACATCGTTGTGGGTCCATTTAGTCTGGGCCAGCGTCGCTTCAGTGACGTCGAAGCGCAGGTCCCAGGGGCAGAGCTCCCAGCGCGCGGTGGTGCGCAGCACGTCATAGATCAGTTCGGGACCACTCTTGAGTTGGGCCAGGGACAGCTTGATCGCAATCACCGGCGGCGCCATTCCCTCATCGCGCCATTGACGCATTTGCTGACAGGCGCGATCCAGCACCCAGTGACCGAGCGCGACGATGGTGCCGGTCTTCTCCGCAGCGGGCAGGAACGTCGAGGCGTCCAGCAGACCGCGTTCAGGGTGGTTCCAGGTGACTTGCGCTTCCATGCCGAGGATTTTGCCGCTGCTCAGGTCCACTTCCGGCCAATAATGCAGTTCAAGTTCTTCGTGTTCGATGGCCGCTCTCAAGTCGCTGGCGATGGCCATGCGTTCGACCATCTCCTGATTGATCTCCTCTGAGTGGAAGTGGTACTGGTTGCGACCCTTTTCCTTGGAGCGATACAGCGCCATGTCGGCCTGGGTCAGCAGGCCGTCGGCGCTGATGCTTTCGGGGGTGCAGCTGCTGATGCCGATACTCACCGAGACCCGCACATCATTGCCGGCCAGGGAGTAGGGCAGTACCAACGTATCGCGGATCTTGGCGGCCAGGGCCGCGGATTGGGTCGGGTCACTGACGTCCAGTTGCAAGATCGCGAACTCGTCACCGCCGAGGCGGGCAACCACATCGTTTTCGCGTACGCAGGCCTTGATCCGGCGTGCAACCTCTTGCAGCAACAGGTCGCCCACCGGATGGCCGAGGGTATCGTTGATGCGTTTGAAGTGATCCAGGTCCAGGTAAAACATGGCGAACGGTGCCGCCCCCCGACGCGCAGAGGCGAACGCCTGGTGCAGCCGCTCGATCAGCGTCGCACGGTTGGCCAGCCCGGTCAGCCCGTCGGTGCGGGCGAGCAGGGCAATTTTCTCCTCGGCAATTTTGCGTTCAGTGATGTCGATGATGATGCCTTCGACTTCCAGCAAACGGCCTTCATCGTCGCGCACCGGGATGTAGCGGTTTTCGACCCAGCGCCAGGCTCCTTCGCCTGTGCGCATGCGGAATTCGATGGAAGCGCCCGCCGCATGACGGTCCAGCACCCGGGCCATGGCGGTGTCGACCTTGGTTTGATCATCGGGATGGACCAGTTCCTGGGCCCAGTTGGCCGAGGCGACCAGTTTCGCCGCGACATGACCGTATTTGGTGATGTTGTGCGAGATATACATCAACGGAAACGACGGCTCGCCGCGCAACCGATACAGAATGGTGGGGCTGTTCTGCACGATGATGTTGGCGTCGGACAGCTCGCGGGTGCGCTCTTCGACCGCCTGTTCGAGCAGCGACATCTTCAGCTCTGCGTCTTCGGTCATTTGCCACTTGGCCGTCAATGCGCTGGCCATCTGGCGGATTTCGATGGCATCGAAGGGTTTTTTCAGAATCAGCAGGCGATCGCCCAGTTCCAGGCGTTCGTCGATGTCTTCCCAGGAATAGTCGGAATAAGCGGTGCACAGCGCCACTTGCAGCTTGGGATCGACCTGCCACAGCCGTTCGATGGTTTCCAGCCCGTCCCAGCCCGGCGGCATGCGCATGTCGATGAAAGCCATTGCATAGGGCATGTCGTTGGCCAGCGCCGTCTCGACCTTGCCCAGGGCTTCGAGGCCCTGAAACGCCGAGTCGAGCACGAAGCTTTGCAGCGATAGCGCCGCAGGGGTTCCGAACAGGGCGTTTTCGGCGCTGATCAGGCTGTCGTCATCAATCGATGGCGGGCTGAGGATCTTGGCGAAGTCCGCATGAATAGAAGCGGTGTCGTCGACGATAAGAATCCGCCGGTTGGTCCGTGCCAGCAGCGTATTTATCGACATACGCCAGTACCGGCAGTGGTTTGATGCGGTTTAGTCATAGGGGGCATCCTTTCCCTGATCACCTGGCCGAACGTACAGATTATGGATCCGAGTCAGCTGAGCATAGTCGTCTGTCCAGAACTTCGTGCAACTGAATGAGCTGAATCATTTCTGTTGCCGGGCTGAAAATCATCTAGCCTGTAGGTCAGGCTCCGGCAATAGGGGATGTTTGCCGGATCCTGTCATAACGATGTGCCCGTTTCACTTGAGGTGACGCCATGGAAGAGCAACTCCCCACGACTTTGAACGATAAACCCAAGGTGCTGCTGGTCGATGACGAGGAGTCAATCCTCAACAGCCTGCGTCGCCTGTTACGCGGCCAGCCCTACGAGTTGCTGCTGGCCACCAGTGGTGCCCAGGCGCTGGAGATCATGGAACAACACTCCATTGACCTGGTGATGACCGACGCACGCATGCCCAACATGGACGGCGCCACGCTGCTGGCCCGTATCCATCAGTTGTACCCGACGACCACCCGGATTCTGCTCACCGGCTACGCGGACATGCCGACGATCATCAAAGCGATCAACGAAGGGCAGATTCACCGCTACATCAGCAAACCCTGGAACGACGAGGAAATGCTCCTGACCTTGCGCCAGGCCTTGGCTCATCAATATTCCGAGCGCGAACGCCAGCGCCTGGAGCAATTGACCCGGCTGCAGAACGACCAGTTGAAGTCGCTCAACGTCACCCTGGAAAAACACGTCGCCGCCCGCACTGCCGAACTCCAGCAGACCGCCGACATGCTCGACCTGGCCTACGAAGAGCTCAAGCACAGCTATGTCACCGGCACCGAAGTGTTCTCGCTGCTGGCCAACCTGCGCCTGCCGCCGTCCAAACAGACCAACCGCCAGATCATCGAACTGGTGCGGGTCTACTGCAAACTTCATGGCCTGGACGAGGGCACCAGTCGCGACCTGGCCATGGCCGCGGCGCTCTACAACATCGGCAAGCTGAGCTGGACCGACAGCATGATGACCGCGCCCGCGGACCTGCTGCACCACAGTGATCGGGAACGCTATCGCGGTTATCCCAAGCAGAGCGAATCGCTGTTGATGACCCTCGACCCGATGAAGGACGCCGCCCGTCTGATTCTTTATCATCAGGAGCGCTGGGACGGCAACGGCTTCCCCGACCGGCTCAAGGGCGAGGCGATTCCGTTCGGTTCGCGACTGTTGAAACTCGCGGTGGATTTCATCGAGTTGCAGCGCGGGCTGATCCTCGAGCGGCAAATGAACAGCGATGAAGCGCTGGTCTACATTCGCAGCTATGCCGGGCGGCTCTACGATCCCGAACTGGTGGAGGATTTCATCCAGGTCTGTGCCGCGTACCAGAGCGATGTCTCGTTGGCCGATCCGTCGGTCAAGGTGATGACCACACGGGAAGTGACGGCGGGCATGATCCTGGCGCGCAACCTCAATGCCGACAACGGCATGCTGCTGCTCAATGCCGGCAAGGTGTTGAATGGGCCGCTGGTGGACAAGTTGATCGCCTTCGAAGCCATGGAAGGCGCGAAATACAGCATTTTCGTGAAGGTGCCGGAAGACGTTGCGGTTCTCGAGGCGAGTGAGGTCTAGGCGCCGTACTAGTCCAATGTGGGAGTGAGCCTGCTCGCGATGAACGATGATGCGGTGTACCTGAAAAACCGCGTTATCTTCATCGCGAGCAGGCTCGCTCCCACAGAGGGCTCGGCAGATGCTTTTTTCGGCGTGACGAGGCGCCGAGACTCATGTGATCCTTGCGCCTTTTTCCAAGGACGATCCTGATCCATGACGCTGTCATCCGCTGTTTCGCCCCGACTCATTCGCATCGCCGCTGCCCTGTTGATCGGCCCGGATGGCCGCACGTTGTTGGTCCGCAAGCGCGGTACCGAGGCGTTCATGCAGCCGGGGGGCAAGATTGAAGCCCATGAGCAACCGGTCCACGCGCTGGCCCGTGAACTGGAAGAGGAATTGGGCCTGGTCATCGATCCGGCACACGCCACATATCTCGGGAAATTCTCGGCGCCGGCGGCCAACGAGCCCGGTTTTGTCGTCCAGGCCGAACTCTTTCAGATGACCATCGATTCTGACGTATCGCCTGCGGCGGAGATCGAAGAAGTGCGCTGGATCGACCCGGCCACCGACGGCAATGTCACGCTGGCGCCATTGACACGGGACCTGATCCTGCCGTTTTATCGAGCCTCCTTAACCGCAATCGCTTGATCATCTCTGGACTAAAGGACTGCCCATGATCCCGCTTCAAGACTTGCTGATTTTCGCCGCTGCCGCATTGCTGATGGTGCTGACGCCGGGGCCGAACATGATTTACCTGATCTCCCGTTCGATCTGCCAGGGGCGCAAGGCCGGTGTGACTTCGTTGCTTGGTGTGGTCGCGGGGTTTTTCGTGCACCTGTTCGCGGCCGCTGCCGGTTTGACCGCGGTGTTTCTGGCGGTGCCGATGGCCTACGAAGTGCTGAAGTGGGCTGGCGCGCTGTACCTGATGTGGTTGGCCTGGCAAGCCGTCAAACCGGGTGCGCGTTCACCCTTTGAGGCGCAGCAGTTGCCACCGGACTCGTCGCGCAAACTGATCACCATGGGCTTTCTGACCAGCGCCCTGAACCCGAAGATCGCTGTGTTTTATTTGTCGGTGTTTCCGCAGTTCATCACACCTGAGCATGGCTCGGTGTTCACTCAAAGCATCACGCTGGGCCTGACCCAGATCAGCGTCAGTTTCAGCGTCAATCTGCTGATCGCGCTGTTCGCCGCGGGTATCGCCTCCTGGTTCGTCAACAACCCGTCCTGGCTGGCGGTGCAGCGCTATTTCATGGGGTTCGTGCTGTCGGCGCTGGCGGTGCGACTGATGCTGGAACAACGACGGATGGCTTGAACATGTGGATTGAACGGCTTGATGCCAGTCATGCTCTGGATTATCGGGCGCTGATGCTCGAAGCCTATGACCTGCATCCCCAGGCGTTTACCTCCAGCGTGCGCGAACGCGCCGTGATGCCGTTGAGTTGGTGGGAATCACGCCTGACCAGCAAGCTGGACGTGGTGTTCGGTGCGTTCGAAGGCGGGGAGTTGGCGGGCATCGTCGGCCTGGCCTTCGAGCCTCGGGAAAAGGCCCGGCACAAGGCGACATTGTTTGGCATGTACGTGTCCGGCAAAGTCCGGCAACGCGGGATCGGTTATCACCTGGTGCAGGCCGCCCTGGCTGAAGCGCAGAACCATAAAGGTCTGAAGTTGATCCAGCTGACCGTCACCGCTGGTAATGAGGCCGCGTTAAACCTGTATCAGCGTTGCGGCTTCATCCAGTTTGGTCTCGAACCTTTGGCGGTACGGGTGGGCGAGGACTACTTCGACAAAATCCACATGTGGCGCGAGATCTAAGGATCACGAAAATCCCCTGTAGGAGTGAGCCTGCTCGCGATAGCGGTGTGTCAGTCCATACAAATGTTGAATGTCAGACCGTCATCGCGAGCAGGCTCACTCCTACAGGTGTTGTGGTGTACTAACGGACGGCGCTGACGCCGTCGAGTGTCGAGAACGACGTGTCCTTGGCCGTCAGCAAGAAATCGCGCATGTATGGCGCATCCAGCATGTCGGCGCGAATCCCGGCGTACAGCGTCGCAAACAAACCTTTCTCACCCAGCCGCTTGGCCTTCACATAACCCCGTGAGCTGTATTCATGCAGCGCCCAATGGGGCATGCCACACACACCGCGGCCGCTGGCCACCAATTGCATCATCATCACCGTCAGTTCCGAGGTGCGGACCTGCGCCGGTTCGATATCGGCCGGCTCCAGGAAACGGGTGAAGATGTCCAGTCGATCACGCTCCACCGGGTAGGTGATCAGCGTTTCGGTAAGCAAATCTTCCGGGACGATGTAGGCCTTGCTCGCCAAACGGTGCTGGTTGGCGACCGCGAGCATCGCTTCATAGGTGAACAACGGCACGTAAGTGATCCCGGCGAGTTCCAGCGGATCAGAAGTCACCACCAAATCCAGATCGCCGCGGGCCAGCGCAGGCAGCGGGGCGAAGGAGAAGCCTGAGGCCAGGTCCAGTTCGACTTCCGGCCAGGCATCGCGGAACTGGTCGATGGTCGGCATCAGCCACTGAAAGCAACTGTGACACTCGATCGCCATGTGCAAACGCCCGGCAGTGCCACCGGCCAGCCGCGCGATATCGCGCTCGGCGCCGCGCAGCAATGGCAAGGTCGCGTCAGCCAGTTGCAGCAGGCGCAAACCGGCACTGGTGAAACGCACCGGTTTGGTCTTGCGCACGAACAGCGGCATGCCCATGCGCTCCTCCAGTTCCTTGAACTGGTGGGACAGGGCCGACTGCGTCAGGTGCAGGCGGTCGGCCGCATCTACCAGGCTATCGGCTTCGCGCAAGGCGTGCAGGGTCTTCAGGTGACGGATTTCAAGCACCGGGGGGGGCTCCATGAGGAAAACTTGTGATCAACACGAAAAGGTTGAGTTTGTCTCATGTTGGGTTAGCTGTCGACAATAGCACCATCTTTTACAGGGAGAAATTCACCATGGCTCTGGCCCACACACTTGGTTTCCCGCGCATCGGCGCTGACCGCGAACTGAAAAAAGCCCTCGAATCCTACTGGAAGGGCGATCTGGATCAAGACGCGCTGAAAAGCGTCGGCCGCCAATTGCGCGCCACCCACTGGCAATTGCAGAAAGACGCCGGCATCGACCTGCTGCCCGTGGGCGACTTCGCCTGGTACGACCAGGTCCTGAGCCATTCCTTGACCTTCGGTGTGATCCCCGAGCGTTTCGACAGCACCAAGGACTCGCGCGGCCTGCCGACCCTCGACACCCTGTTCGCCATGGCCCGTGGCGCCTCGACTGCCTGCTGCGGCGGCGAACACAGCAAAGCGCAATATGCCCAGGAACTGACCAAGTGGTTCGACACCAACTACCACTACCTGGTCCCGGAATTCACCGCTGACCAGCAGTTCAAGCTGAGCTGGGAACAGTTGTTCGACGAAGTCGACGAGGCGAAGGCCCTCGGCCACAACGTCAAACCGGTGATCATCGGTCCACTGACTTACCTGTGGCTGGGCAAAGCCAAGGGCAACGACTTCGACAAGCTCGACCTGCTGGAACGCCTGCTGCCGATCTACGGCGAAATCCTCGGTCGCCTCGCCGCACAAGGCGTGGAGTGGGTGCAGATCGACGAACCGATCCTGACCCTCGACCTGCCACAGGCCTGGAAAAACGCTTTCGAGCGCGCTTACCACATCCTTCAATACTCGCCGCTGAAAAAACTGGTGGCGACCTACTTCAGCGGCCTGGAAGACAACCTCGGCCTGGCGGTCAGCCTGCCGGTGCAAGGCTTGCACATCGACGCTGTGCGCGCCCCGGATCAACTCGGCCAGGTGCTGGACCGTCTGCCGACTTACAAGATTCTCTCGGTGGGCCTGGTCAACGGTCGCAACGTCTGGCGCTGCGAACTGGAGCAAGTGCTGGCGCAACTGCAACCGGCCCAGGAACGCTTCGGCGACAACCTGTGGGTCAGCAGTTCCTGCTCGCTGCTGCACAGCCCGGTGGATCTGGATCGCGAAGACAAACTCGACCCGGAACTGAAAAGCTGGCTGGCCTTCGCCGTACAAAAGTGCGGAGAAATCGCCGTGTTGCGCGATGCTCTGAACGATCCGCAATCGCCCAAGGTGCAAGCCGCCCTCGCCGAGAGCCGTGCGATTCAGGCCAGCCGCGCCGAGTCACCGCGTATCCACAAAGCCGAGGTGCAGGCGCGCATCGACGCCATCAGTGATAAGGACAGCCAACGCCAATCGCCGTTCGCCAAGCGCATCGAGCAGCAGCGTGCGCGGTTGAAACTGCCAGCATTCCCGACCACCACCATCGGCTCGTTCCCGCAGACCGGTTCGATCCGTCTGGCGCGCCAGGCCTTCAAGCAAGGCAAGCTGTCGGCCAACGACTACACCGACGCCATGCACAGCGAAATCCGCCACGCGGTGCAAGTCCAGGAACGCCTGGGTCTGGACGTGCTGGTACACGGTGAAGCCGAACGCAACGACATGGTCGAGTACTTCGCCGAGCAACTGGACGGCTACCTGTTCACCCGGTTCGGTTGGGTGCAGAGCTACGGTTCGCGCTGCGTCAAACCGGCGATCATCTACGGCGACCTCAGCCGTCCGACCGCCATGACAGTCGACTGGATCACCTATGCCCAGAGCCTGACCGACAAGGTCATGAAAGGCATGCTCACCGGTCCCGTGACCATGCTGATGTGGTCGTTCCCGCGTGAAGACGTTTCGCGAAAAATCCAGGCGCAGCAGTTGGCCCTGGCCCTGCGTGACGAAGTGGTGGACCTGGAAACCGCCGGCATCAAGATCGTGCAGATCGACGAAGCCGCGTTCCGTGAAGGCTTGCCGCTGCGTCGGGCGCAATGGCAGGAATACCTCGACTGGGCGGTGGAAGCTTTCCGCTTGAGCGCCTCCGGTGTGCGGGACGAAACCCAGATCCACACCCACATGTGCTACAGCGAATTCAACGACGTGATTCAGTCCATCGCGGCGATGGACGCCGATGTGATCACCATCGAAACCTCGCGTTCGGACATGGAATTGCTGGAGGCTTTCGAAGCGTTCGACTACCCGAACGACATCGGTCCGGGCGTCTACGACATCCACTCGCCACGGGTGCCGGACACGGCCGAGATGGTCAAGTTGATGAGCAAAGCGGTGAAGCGTATTCCGGCGGAGCGGTTGTGGGTGAACCCGGATTGCGGGTTGAAGACCCGGGCGTGGCCGGAGACTGAGGCGGCGTTGGTGAACATGGTGGCGGCGGCGCGGCAGTTGCGGAGTCAATTGGCTTAACGGATGTAGCGTCTGTGCGGACGCCATCGTCGGAACGCCGCCCGGAGCAAGCTCGCTTGTATGTTTAGACTTGAAGGGGTGGGCGTGACTAAAAGCTCGATTCCGACTCTAGCCAGTACGGACCGTGGGAGACTTCTCGTCCCGCCCTTTCTACCCAAAGCGCCGATAAGGAATTCATCGGTAAAACCGACGATAGAGGCAAGCCAGCGCAACGGTAGACCCCGACAAGCTCTTAAACCCTAGCTCCGAGGATTCGTCATGACAATCCTTACTTCGCAGACGGTTGTTGGCATCGATATCGCCAAGGCTGAAATAGTTGTCTATCGCTCCGACCTGCAATCCACTGACGCCATCAAGAACGATCGAACAGCCCTTAAACGCTGGCTTAAAACATTGCCCGCCCAAAGCGCTATCGCCGTTGAAGCCACCAACATCTACCACCTGGACACTGTCGAGCTGGCCCATGCGATGGGTCACCAGGTCTATGTCGTGGATGCTTATCGGGTAAGCAACTATCGCCGCGGCATCGGCCAGCGCGCCAAGAACGATCCCTGCGATGCCCGTCTGCTGGCGCGCTATTTGACGAACGAACAAGACGGACTACGGATCTGGAGCCCGCCACCCAAGGCCTACACCTCGCTGAAAAGCCTGCTCCACAGACGTGCAACGCTGATCCAGAACCATGCTGGCCTGATGCTGAGCTGGGCCAATGAACCCTTGTTGAAGAAAGTGCAGGCCGCCCAGCAAAAGGCCTTCAAGCAAGCGGATCAGGCCATTCAGAAACTGCTGCGCAAGGTCAGCAAAGAGGCGGGAATTGAAGAGAATATCGACCGCTGCAAAGCGATCGAAGGTGTTGGCGAACTGACTGCAACCGGGTTGGCGACGACCTTTATGCGCGGTGATTTTGCCAATAGTGATGCGTTCATCGCGTTTCTAGGGATGGACCTTACGGTCGATGACTCCGGGAAGAAGAACGGCCCCCGGCACCTGAGCAAAAAAGGGGATCCGGAAGTACGCCGGTTGGCTTACAACGCCGCAATGGCAGCCTGTCGCTCAGCTAAATGGAAACCGTTTTACGAGTCGTATTTGGCAAGAGGCTTCTCGAAAACCCAGGCATTGGTGGCCCTTGCCCGGAAACTCTGTCGGGTGGCATTTGCCCTGATGAAAAATCAGAGCGAATACCAGCCGGCCTGAAGTTGCAGGGTTGCCCTGCAACATAGAATCTCCCACAGGATTGATGCCGTACACAAAATCTGTGATCGACCCTTACCCTGTGGGAGCGAGCTTGCTCGCGATGAACGATAACGCGGTCCTGAAAATGACCGCTCAGCACTCTTCATCAAACTGTCACGTAACTGTGGCAGCGCGCTTGAACAAACTTCATCAGACTCGCGCTCTACTGGAGTTCTGCGTTTCGGTGTTTTTCATGCGTGTACGATTTTTTTCCACAACGGTTTTCCTGGCCGCGCTGTTGTTCGGCCTGCCGTCCTTGGCGGCGTCTCGTTGCGATATCAATGTTCCGACCGAGCGGGTCGATCTGGCACAGGTGAGCCTGGCGTACCAGAGCATCGGCCGTGCGTCAGACCCTGCGTTGTTGCTGGTGATGGGCCTTGGCGGGCAGTTGATTCACTGGCCGGACGAGGTGGTGGTCGCGCTGTGCCAGCAAGGGTTTCGGGTGATTCGTTATGACAATCGCGATGTCGGGCTCTCGACCTGGCGGCAAGCGCCCGTCGATGCCAACCTGACGTTCGAAGTGCTGCGCTACAAACTCGGTTTGCCGGTGTCGGCGCCGTACACCCTGACCGATATGGCAGACGATGCCTTTGGCTTGATGGATGCGTTGCACGTCGAGCAATTCCACGTGCTGGGCGCGAGCATGGGCGGGATGATTGCCCAGCATATGGCGGCCATGGCGCCACAGCGGGTCGAGAGCCTGACCCTGATCATGACCAGTTCCGGGGCCGAAGGGTTGCCAGCGCCGAGTGCGGCGTTGGTGCAACTGTTGTCGCGCCGTGGGGCGCCCAATCGCGAAGTGGCGCTGGAACAGCAAGCCGATTTGCTGGCGGCGCTGGGCAGCCCGACGGTGAGCGATGATCGGCAAGCGCTACTGCATCAGGCGGCGCTGTCCTATGACCGGGCGTTCAACCCAGAGGGCGTGAAGCGCCAGATCATGGCGATCCTCGCCGAGCGCAGTCGGGTGGCGCTGCTCAATCAATTGCGCGTTCCGACGCTGGTGGTTCACGGCACGGCTGATCCGTTGCTGCCGGTGATGCACGGTGTGCACCTTGCGGCGCATATTCGCGGCAGTCAGTTGAAGCTGATTCCGGGGTTGGCGCATCGATTCCAGGAAGCATTCAAGGCGCCATTGCTGGCGGCGGTGTTACCGTACTTGCAGGCCCACCGTGAAGACACCTCGCATTGGGCGCAGATTGATCCGGTGGTCGAACATAACCTCCTGTAACCCACCGATTAAATGTGGGAGCTGCGCGCACCGGTCTTTCGGGTGATATCGTTCGAGCTTTCCGGCGCGTTCCAGTCTGTGAGGTGTGTGATGAGTGCCCCCCTGAAAATCGATTTCGTCAGCGACGTGTCCTGCCCCTGGTGCGTCGTCGGCCTTTACGGCCTGACCCGGGCCCTGGATTTGCTGGGCGACGAGGTGCAGGCCGAGATCCGTTTCCAGCCGTTCGAGCTGAACCCGAAGATGGGACCTGAAGGGCAGAACATCACCGAACACATCACCGAGAAATACGGCTCGACGCCCGAGCAATCCCAGAAGAATCGCGAGATGATCCGCGCGCGTGGCGCCGAGGTCGGGTTTGCGTTTCGCACGGACGGCAATAGTCGGATCTACAACACCTTCGATGCCCACCGCTTGCTGTTCTGGGCGGGGCTGGAAGGGTTGCAGTTCAATCTGAAAGAGGCGCTGTTCACGTTGTATTTCACCGAGGGCGGCAATCCGTCCGACCATGGGCAATTGGCGCAGATCGCCGAAAGCGTTGGCCTGGATCGACAGCGGGCCGAGGCGATACTGGCGTCGGATGAATTTGCCAAGGAAGTTCGTGAGGAAGAGCAGTTGTGGCTGTCGCGCGGGGTGAGTTCGGTGCCGACTGTTGTTTTCAACGGGCAGTACGCCGTCACGGGCGGGCAGCCAGTGGAGACGTTTGTCGGGGCGATTCGGCAGATCATGAGTGAAGCGAAGGGTGGGACGGTCAACGGGTGAGGTGCTTTGGCGACTCTCTAGATCGACCCCTCACCCTAACCCTCCCGAAACGTCGGACCGCCCCAGGGGGGCGAGGGGACTGACCGATGCGCCTAGTTGAAATTTTGCGACGTGAAAGGTCTGAGTCGAACTCAGGCTTAGAAGCACATGAAGATCTGCTCCCTTTCCCCCTCTCCCCGCTGGGGAGAGGGCTGGGGTGAGGGGTGGTTCTAAAACCGATCACATCAGTCAGCCTTGAAGACGAACCCAAACCGAAACCAACACCGCCGCCGCCATCAACCAGGCCACCGCCGCCACAGCGAGCGAAGCCTCGAGCCGCATCCGGTCCACCATGACATACAACGTCGCCAGGTAGATGAAGTAAGGAATGATCGACCACATCCCGAACACGATGGTGGTCTTCAAATCCTCCAGCGAACGGCCCTTGCCGACGATGTAATGAGCAATCAGTGCAAAGGTCGG
Organism: Pseudomonas sp. BT76 TE3572; assembly: GCF_050435365.1. Classification (NCBI taxonomy): domain Bacteria; kingdom Pseudomonadati; phylum Pseudomonadota; class Gammaproteobacteria; order Pseudomonadales; family Pseudomonadaceae; genus Pseudomonas; species Pseudomonas sp. BT76 TE3572. The sequence goes on along the minus strand of NZ_JBNDKE010000001.1, from coordinate 3,162,780 downwards.
AAACAGCGGCACCAATCCGGCGATGTAATAGTTTTTGGTCTTGGCCAGCGCGGCGAGGATCACCACCACGGCCGCGCCCAGGGTTGCTTTGAGAATCAGGTCCATCAGTGGCTCAGCCCGTACTTCTTCACTTTGTCGAACAGCGTGGTCTTGGCCATCCCGAGTTCCAGGCTGGCCTGGGTCAGGTTGCCGCCGCTGCGCTGCAGGGCGTCGCTCAGCAGGTTGCGTTCAAACGCTTCTACCGCTTCGGCGAAGGCCAGGCCCTGATTGCTGCCGCTGGCGCCGGATTTCTTGAAGGCCGGCAGACCGAGGGCAAAACGCTCGGCGACGTTGCGCAATTCGCGCACGTTGCCCGGCCAGTCGTGGCTCATCAGGTTCGACAGGGTCTGGTTGTCCAAGTCCGGCACGGCACGGTCGAAACGCAGGGACGATTGCTGCAGAAAGTGTTCGAACAATTGCAGGATGTCTTCGCGGCGTTCACGCAGCGGTGGTAATTCAAGGGTCACCACGTTCAAGCGGTAATACAGGTCGCTGCGAAACTCGCCAGCCTTGCTCGACTCATCCAGATCGGACTTGGTCGCCGCGATCACCCGGCAATCCACCGCCACGCTCTGGTTCGAGCCGAGACGTTCCAGGGTGCGTTCCTGCAATACCCGCAGCAGTTTGATCTGCAGCGGCAGCGGCATGCTTTCCACTTCGTCGAGGAACAGCGTGCCGCCGTCGGCGTGTTCGATCTTGCCGATCCGCCGTTTGCCAGCGCCCGTGAAGGCGTTGGCTTCATGGCCGAAGATTTCGCTTTCGAACAGGTTTTCCGGCAGACCCCCGCAGTTCAGCGCGACGAACTGCTTGGTGTGCCGCCGACTGAAGTCGTGCAGGCAACGCGCAACCAGCTCTTTACCGGTGCCGGTCTCGCCTTCGATCAGCACGTTGGCCGACGTATCGGCGACGTTGGCGATCAATTCCCGCAGGTTTTGCATGGCGGGCGAGCGGCCGATGATCCGGCCTTCGAGGGAATCCCGCTCCGCCAGTTGCCGGCGCAACGAAGAGACTTCCCGCGCGAGGCTGCGTTGCTCCAGCGCACGGCGCGCCACATCGACCAGACGCTCGGGGGAGAAAGGTTTCTCCATGAAGTCATAGGCGCCTTTCTGCATCGCGCCGACGGCCATGGAAATGTCGCCGTGACCGGTGATCAGCACCACCGGCAGGCTACGATCGCGGGCCTTGAGACGGGTCAGCAATTCCAGACCGTCGATGCCCGGCAGGCGGATGTCGCTGATGACGATGCCGGCGAAGTTGTCGCCGACTCGCTCCAGCGCTTCTTCGGCGCTACCGACGCCCTCGCAGGGAATGTCTTCAAGGGTCAGCGCCTGTTGGCAGCCGAGCAGCACATGGGGGTCGTCTTCGACGATCAGCACACTAAGGTCATTGTTCATATTGGCTCGGCGTGAGTGGGGCTTACCAACGGTAAACTGAGGACGAAGGTGGTACCACCGCTGGCCGGGTGCTCGACACCCAAGTGCCCGCCGGTGGCGGCGGCCAGGCTGGCGGAAAGGGTCAGGCCGAGGCCCAGGCCCTGTTCGCCGGGTTTGGTGGTGAAGAACGGTTCGAATAGATGTTTGCGGGCTTCGGCGTCGATGCCGTGGCCGTTGTCGCGTACACGAAGGCGATATTTACCATCGAACTCTTCGCCTTCGAGCCACAGTTCTGGCAGCGGCTGTGCCTGCATGGCGTCGAGGGCGTTGCCGATCAGGTTGACCAGAATCTGCTCCAGACGGGTCTGGTCGATCTGCACCTGCAGATCGGCGAAGTCTCGGTGCAGTTGCAGGTGCGTGCTTTCCACGCGACCACCGAGCAACTGTAAGGCTGCATCCACCGCTTTGCCGAGGCTGGCCTGACCTTTGTCGTCGCCGCGTCGAGCGAATGAACGCAGGCTGGCGGTGATCCGGCCCATGCGGTCGATCAGTTCGTTGATGGTCTTGAGGTTGGTGCTGGCAACGTCCAGTTGACCGCGTTCCAGAAACCGTACGGTGTTGCCAGACAAGGTTCGGAGCGCCGCCAATGGCTGGTTCAATTCGTGGGCGATGCTGGTGGACATCTGGCCGATGGCCGCGAGTTTACCGGCCTGCACCAGTTCATCCTGGGCGCGGCGTAGCGTCTCTTCGGCCAGACGCCGTTCGCGGATCTGGCCCTTGAGCCGTTCGTTGCTGGCGCGCAGATCAGTGGTGCGTTCGGTAATCCGACGCTCCAGTTGATTGTTGGCTTCCTGCAAGGCTTCCCGGGCGGCCAGACGCGTGGCAATGACCTTGCGCCGCTCGTTCCAGGCGATCAGCAGGAACGCCACGAGGGCAAACGCCACCGCCACCAGAATCCCCTGATTGATCGCTTCGCGACGCAAATCCTGCAGGGGGGTGAGCAGGGTGAAATTCCATGGTGTGTCGCTCAGCGGACGGGTTTGCGACAGGTAGCTGATGTCTTCATCGTCGGATTCCACTTCGCTGTTGGCGGGGAAGGTGAGTTTTTCCTCGCCTTCGGCCAGTTTTTCCCGGGCCAGCGGTTGCAGTTCGTTCAGCGGGAACCAGTAGTACTGAAGGCTGCGAGCGAGTTTTTCTTTCGTTTCGTCGCTCAGCGGCACAACCGATTTCAGGCGCCGTGCCGGATCGCTGGAAAGAATGATGATGCCGTTCTCGTCGCTGACGAACGCTTCCAGCCGCGCGCGCTGCCAGCGTTCTTCCATCGCTTCGAGGCGGACCTTGACCACCGCGACACCGATGATCTTGCCCTGTTCTTCCAGGCCATGAGCCAGGTAATAACCGGGCTCGCCGTTGGTGCTGCCGATGCCGTAGAAACGCCCCGGCTGACCGCGAACGGCATTCTGGAAATAGGCGCGGAAGGACAGGTCTTCGCCCAGGTAACTGTCGACATCGCGCCAGTTACTGGTGGCCATGACACGGCCGGTGGTGTCCATCACATAGATAGCCCGACTGCGGCTGCGCCGGTTCAGGCCTTCGAGGTATTCATTGACCGTCTGTCGGTGTTCCGGCGACGGGTCGGCCAACAGCTTCGAAACGCTGGATTCGAGTTCCAGCAGGCTGGGCAGGTAGGTGTACTTGCTGATCTCGCTCTCGACGGCGCGGGCGTGCAGTTCCAGCTGACGCTGGCCGTTCTCGCTGAGGCTGCGGATCCCGTAGTGTTCACTGACCCAGAAGCCGATGTAACCCAATCCGATCATCAGGGCGATGACCAGCGGCGGCAGGAACAGATGGCGAATCAGACGGGGTTTCACGGCGAGTGATGGCGGCGCGGCGCGATAGAGAGTGGGGTCGCATTTCATCACAGATGCCTTGGGTCAACCAGCGTGGCAACAGGCTTGCTCTGGTTTCCAGTCGAATGCGGAACCTGTGGCGGGGGAGCTTGCTCCCGCTCGGCTGCGAAGCAGTCGTAAAACCGGTCAATGCGGTGTGTCTGACATCATGCATTGGCAGGTTTTGGGGCCGCTGCGCGACCCAGCGGGAGCAAGCTCCCTCGCCACAAGGGCAAGCCAGTACCGTCTTAGTGCTGCAGAATCTTGGCGAGGAAATGCTGCGTACGCTCGGCGCGGGCATTGATGTCGCCGAAGAATTCCTCTTTCTTGCAGTCTTCGATGATCCGGCCCTGGTCCATGAAAATCACCCGGTCCGCCACTTTACGGGCGAAGCCCATTTCGTGGGTCACGCACATCATGGTCATGCCTTCGTGAGCCAGTTGCACCATCACGTCGAGTACTTCGTTGACCATTTCAGGGTCCAGCGCCGAAGTCGGTTCGTCGAACAGCATGACGATCGGGTCCATCGCCAGCGCACGGGCAATTGCCACACGTTGTTGCTGACCACCGGAGAGCTGGCCCGGGTGCTTATGCGCATGGGCGGACAGCCCGACGCGCTCAAGCAGTTGAAGGCCTTTCTTGGTGGCTTCTTCCTTGCTGCGGCCCAACACCTTGATCTGCGCGATGGTCAGGTTTTCGGTGATGGTCAGGTGCGGGAACAGTTCGAAATGCTGGAACACCATGCCAACGCGCGAACGCAGTTTCGGCAGGTCGGTCTTCGGGTCGGCGATGGACGTGCCATCGACCACCACGTCGCCTTTCTGGAACGGTTCCAGGGCATTGACGCATTTGATCAGGGTGGATTTTCCGGAACCGGACGGCCCGCACACCACAATCACTTCGCCTTTTTTGACCTCGGTGCTGCAGTCAGTCAGTACCTGGAAGTCGCCATACCACTTGTTGACATTCTTGATAGAGATCATACGGCAAACCTTTTTTGCAGACGCTTGACCAGCAGCGAGGCGGCAAAGCTGATTGTGAAGTACGTGAGACCTGCAAAGATCAGGAACTCGTTGGAGCGACCGATGATGTCGCCACTGGCACGCGAGGCATTGAGGAAGTCCACCAGACCGACCGCGTAGACCAGCGAGGTGTCCTGAAACAGGATGATGCTCTGTTGCAGCAGCAGCGGGGTCATCTTGCGGAACGCTTGCGGCAGGATGATCAACCGCATCATCTGGCTATACGTCATGCCCAGGGCTTGGGCTGCACCCATCTGGCCCTTGGAAATCGACTGTACGCCGGCCCGGACGATTTCGCAGAAGTACGCGGCTTCAAACATCATGAACGCCACGATGCACGAGGCAAACGCGCCGATCGGGGTGTCTTCGCCGGTGATCCAGCGCAGTACGAACGGCACCGCCAGGTAGAACCAGGTGATGACCAGCAGCAGTGGAATCGAGCGGAAGTAGTTAACGTAGGCGCCGGCAATGTTCGACAGCAGTTTGCTGTGGGACAGGCGCATCAGCGCCAGGATCGTGCCGAGGATGATCCCGCCGGACACGCCCAGTGCCATCAGTTGCAGGGTCATGACCATGCCGTTCCACAAACCCGGCAGGGACGGGACGATGCCCGAGAAGTCGAATTCCATCATTTACCCCCTACGGAGATCAGACCCGGTACGGCCACTTTCTTCTCGACCATGCGCATCAGCAGCATCAGGCCCATGTTTAGCGTGAAGTAGATCAGCGTTGCCAGGGTGAAGGCTTCGAACAGGTTGGCGGAAAACTCGGCGGTCTGTTTGGTCTGCGCGAGCAACTCCATCAGGCCGATCAGCGACGCGACGGAAGAGTTCTTGAACACGTTCAGGAATTCCGAGGTGAGCGGCGGAATGATGATCCGGTAAGCCTGGGGCAGCAGCACGTTCCAGTAGATTTGCGGCAGCTTGAAGCCCATGGCGCGAGCGGCGGATTCCTGGCCGCGAGGCAGCGCCTGGATACCGGTACGCACTTGTTCGCAAACACGAGCGGCGGTGAACAAGCCCAGGCAGACGACAACACTGAGGTAAGCCGAGGTGGTTGGGTTGAGATCCTGCTTGTACCACTCTTGCAGGTCCGGAGGCAGCAGATCGGGCACCAGAAAGTACCAGATGAACAGCTGGACCAGCAGCGGCACGTTACGGAAGAGTTCGACGTAACAGGTCGCGATGCCCGATACGATGCGATTCGGTACGGTGCGCATGACACCCAGAATCGAGCCCAGCAGCAGGGCAATGATCCAGGCCACGACGGCGATGGCGATGGTCCAGCCCAAACCGGCGACGTACCAGTCGAGATACGTCTCGCTGCCCACGCCGGTGGACTTGAAGAACACGCCCCAGTCCCAGTTGTAATTCATTAGGGTCTCCCCTCAGATCGTTCGATGTACAAGTGCCCGCCTGGGGAAGCTCCGTTCCCGCCCAACCTTGACGGTCAGGCACACACGAGCGGCTCGACAGCCACCGGTTCGAGTGTTTCCAGAAATGCCAGCAGGGAATGACTATCCCCTGAAAGGGCAGGGGCCCTCTCAGGAGATAAGGTTAGTCAGAAATCAGGATTTCTTTTCGTCAGCCGCTTTATCGGTCGGATTGGCGATCAGGGCCTTGAGCTCGTCGCTCATCGGGAAGTTCAGGTTCAGGCCTTTTGGCGGGATTGGCGCCATGAACCATTTTTCGTAGATCTTGTTGATCTCGCCGGACTTGTAGGTTGCAACGATGGCGTCATCCACGACTTTCTTGAACGGCTCGTCGCCCTTGCGGACCATGCAGCCGTAGATTTCGAAGGATTGTGGAGTGCCGGTTACGGCCCAGTCATCCGCCTTCTTGGCTTTGGCCGCTTCACCGGCCAGCAGCGCGTCGTCCATCATGAACGCGACGGCACGGCCCGATTCCAGCATCTGGAAGGATTCGCCGTGGTCTTTGGCGGAGATGACGTTCATGCCCATTTGTTTGTCGGCGTTCATCGACTTGAGGATGCGCTCGGACGTGGTGCCGGCGGTGGTCACGACGTTCTTGCCTTTGAGGTCGTCGAAATCCTTGTACGCGGAACCTTTCTTGGACAGCAGGCGGGTACCGATTTCGAAGATACCGACGGAGAAGTCAACTTGCTGCTGACGCTCGACGTTGTTGGTGGTGGAGCCGCACTCGACGTCCACGGTGCCGTTCTGCACCAGCGGGATACGAGTTTGCGAGGTGACCAGGTTGTATTTGACCTGAAGGTTCGGCAGGTCGAGGTCTTTCTTGATGGCTTCGACGATTTTCAGCTGGATATCGTGGGAGTAGCCCATCGGTTTGCCGGAAGCATCAGCGATGTAGGAAAACGGAATGGAAGCGTCACGATGTCCGAGGGTGATAACGCCGGACTCTTTGATCTTCTTCAGGGTGCCGGTGAGCTCGGCGGCGAAAACTGGAGTGCTGATCAGAGCGGCAGCAATGGCTGCGCCCAGGAGATGGGGAACGATGCGCATCAAATTTTCCTCGACATTGTTTTTATATGGAGCCAGTTCATCGGCCCTTTTTGTGCTTTGAATGCTTGCCGGCTCCTGAAGGGTTGGCTCAGCGGACATTCGTCCAAGAGTGTAGAGCATGACTCGTGCCAGGCCAGGACAGTCAGGTCAATACATTGATTTATAAGGGGATTAAATATTTGTGGCGAGGTTTTTGATGTTGAAGAATCCGGTTAACCGAATCGACCGGCAAGTCGCGTTCGGAAAACCGAATGAAATCCCGAGGGCGCCGAAATCCCCCTGTGGGAGCGGCGGTGCGACGATTCCACAGGGGATGTTTAGTGTCTGGCAGCATGCGAAAAGCCCCTGAATCTCTCGATTCAGGGGCTTTCGTTTAACCGGATTTGCGATCAGGCCGCTTCGATCTTGCTGCGGTTCTGTTCGACCTTGTTCAGGTAATCCTTGAGTTTTTCCTGTTCCACCGGGGTGGTGAACAGCCCCAGCTTGCTGCGGCGCCACAGGATGTCGTGCACGGTGGTCGCCCACTCTTCGCTGCACAGGTAATCGACTTCACGGGTGTAGAGCCCGCCGCCGATGTGTTCGCCCATATCACTGAGATTCTGCACGCCTTCCAGCATGCGCCAGGTGCGGCTGCCGTAGGTGGTGGACCAGCGGCGGGCGATTTCGGTCGGCACCCAGTCGTACTTGTCACGGATCAAGGCGCACAAGGCTTGCGGGGTGGTCATGTCTTCGCCGCCCGGCAGGGTAGCGCTGGCGGTCCAGCTCGGCTTGATGTCTTTGAAGTACGGAGCCAGTTGCGCCAGCGCCGACTCGGCCAGTTTGCGGTAGGTGGTCAGCTTGCCGCCGAACACCGACAACAGCGGCGCTTCTTCGCCGGTGCCCGACAGCGCCAGGGTGTAGTCGCGAGTGACAGCCGACGGGTTGTCGGATTCGTCGTTGCACAGCGGGCGAACACCGGAATAGCTGTGCAGGATATCGTCGCGGCTGATGCGTTTCTTGAAATGGGAGTTGACCACTTTCAACAGGTAATCGGTTTCACCTTCAGTGATCGCAACGGCAGCCGGATCCCCGGTGTACTCGCGGTCGGTGGTGCCGATCAGGGTGAAGTGGTTCAAGTACGGAATGGTGAACACGATGCGCTGATCTTCGTTTTGCAGAATGTGCGCGTGTTCGCCTTCGTACAATTTCGGAACGATCAGGTGGCTGCCCTGAATCAGGCGGATGCCGTACGGCGATTCCATCTTCAGGTCGTCACGAATGAACTTGGCGACCCAAGGGCCGGCGGCGTTTACCAGTGCCTTGGCGCGGATCGAAAACAGACTGCCATCGGCGCGTTCCAGATGCAGGTGCCACATGCCCTTGGTGCGACGGGCGCTGACGCAACGGGTCTGGGTGTGAACGTGGGCGCCGTTTTCGCGGGCGGCCATGGCGTTCAGGACCACCAGACGAGCATCGTCGACCCAGCAATCGGAGTATTCGAAGCCTTTGGTTATTTCGCTTTTCAGCGGGCTGTCCGGGCCGAACTTCAGGCTTTTCGAGCCTTCTAGTTTTTCCCGCTTGCCGAGGTGGTCATAAAGGAACAGACCGGCGCGGATCATCCAGGCCGGACGCAGGTGTGGGCGATGTGGCAGCACGAAGCGCATCTGCTTGACGATGTGTGGGGCCTTGGCCAACAGCACTTCGCGTTCGGCCAGGGCTTCGCGCACCAGACGGAATTCGTAATGTTCAAGGTAGCGCAGGCCACCGTGGATCAGCTTGCTGCTGGCTGACGAGGTGTGGCTGGCCAGGTCGTCTTTCTCACAAAGAAACACCGAAAGACCGCGACCGGCGGCATCCGCTGCGATCCCCACGCCATTGATCCCGCCACCGATAACGGCGATATCGTAGATCTCAGCGAGAGGGGGCGTAGGCAAGGTAGAAGTGGGCATCGGCTAGCCTCGGGCTTTTATGATTTTCTGTATTGGAATTCGAACATTAATGTTCATTTGCGAAAATGGTAGCCCATAAAGTCGCCCACAGCCAGTTAACTTCGATTGAAAATACTGATCGAAGGGCCGTCAAAGGAAAATTTGCGAACATTAAAAGTGCGATTTGAGTGCTTTTGTGGCGAGGGAGCTTGCTCCCGCTGGGCTGCGAAGCAGCCCTAAAACCGGCGAGCGCGGTTTTTCAGGAAGAACACATCGTCTGATTTGCGTCTGCTGCGCAGCCGAGCGGGAGCAAGCTCCCTCGCCACAAGGGAGCGCGCTGTTTGGAAAGGATTAAACCACTTCCAGCCGAATCTTGTGCTGACTCAACAACTGCGCCAACGCCGGCACAGGCTGCTGATCGGTGACCAGGCAATCAATCAGGCTGATCGGCCCCAGGCGAATCATGGCGTTGCGCCCGAATTTGCTGGAGTCAGCCGCGAGGATGACCTGTCGGGCATTGGCGATGATCGCCTGGGACACCCGAACTTCCTGATAGTCGAAGTCCAGCAGACTGCCGTCTTCATCGATACCGCTGATGCCGACCAGGGCGAAATCAACCTTGAACTGGTTAATGAAGTCGACGCTGGCCTGACCGACCACGCCGCCGTCACGCCGCACGTTGCCACCGGTCAGCAGGACATCGAAGTCGTCCTTGGCGCTGAGCATCGAAGCCACATGCAGGTTGTTGGTGATGATCTTCAGGTGATTGTGATTGAGCAACGCCCGGGCGATGGATTCGGTGGTGGTGCCGATATTGATGAACAGCGAGGCGTGATCGGGGATTTGAGCCGCAATGGCTTCACCGATACGCTGCTTTTCATCGCGCATCTGATCGGCACGCATGGCGTAGGCGGTGTTTTCGACACTGGAATCGTAGGCTGCGCCGCCATGGTAGCGACGCAACAAATTAGCTTCCGCGAGCTGATTGATGTCGCGGCGGATGGTTTGCGGTGTAACGACGAACAGCGTAGCCATTTCCTCGATGCTGACATAGCCGCGTTCGCGGACCAGTTCGAGGATTTGCTGCTGACGGGGAGGCAGATTCATGGGGCTTCCTTTGGGCTGCCGTGCAAAATTTGCCCATGATGCCGCAGGAATCTGCTCCCTACCAGTTACGAGTACTCAGCTTGGCTTATTCAGCGCCTTCATGCGGTTCCCAGTCGCGGGTGCGGCTGACGGCTTTTTTCCAGCCGGCGTAGAGTTTTTCCTTCGCGGTTTCGTCCAGGGTCGGTTCGAATTCGCGCTCGATCACAGCCTTGCCGCGCAACTCATCCAGGCTGCCCCAGAAGCCACACGCCAGACCGGCCAGGTAAGCGGCGCCCAGTGCAGTGGTTTCGCGCATTTGCGGACGCTCGACCTGAGTGCCGAGGATGTCGGCCTGAAACTGCATCAGGAAGTTGTTCGCGACTGCGCCGCCGTCCACACGCAGGGATTTCAAGCGTTCGCCGGAATCCTGTTGCATCGCGTCCAGAACGTCGCGGGTCTGGTAGGCAATCGACTCCAGGGCTGCACGAATGATGTGATCCACGCGTACGCCGCGAGTCAGGCCAAACAATGCACCGCGGGCATACGGGTCCCAGTACGGTGCGCCCAGGCCGGTAAAGGCTGGCACCAGGTACACGCCGTTGCTGTCCTTGACCTTGTTGGCGAAGTATTCGGTGTCGTGGGCGTCGTTGATGATCTTCAGTTCGTCACGCAGCCACTGAACAGTCGAACCGCCGTTGAACACAGCACCTTCCAGCGCGTAAGCCACTTCGCCGCGCGGGCCGCAGGCGATGGTGGTCAACATGCCGTGCTTGGACTTCACCGCTTTGTCGCCGGTGTTCATCAGCAGGAAGCAGCCGGTGCCGTAGGTGTTTTTCGCCTGGCCTGGCTCAACGCACATCTGGCCGAAAAGGGCTGCTTGCTGGTCACCCGCGATACCGCCGATGGCGATGCCGCTTTTGGTGTGGCCGTAGATTTCGGACGAGGATTTAACTTCCGGCAGCATCTCGCGCGGAATATCCAGCACCTCCAGCATCTTCGCGTCCCACTCCAGCGTGTGGATGTTGAAGAGCATGGTGCGCGAGGCGTTGGTGTAGTCGGTGACGTGCACTTTGCCGCCGGTAAATTTCCAGATCAGCCAGCTGTCGATGGTGCCGAACAACAGTTCGCCTTTGCGCGCACGTTCGCGGCTGCCTTCGACGTTGTCGAGGATCCACTTGAGCTTGGTGCCGGAGAAGTACGGGTCGGTAACCAGGCCGGTGGTGTCGCTGATGTATTGCTCGTGACCGTCGCGCTTGAGCTGCTGGCAGATCTCGGTGCTGCGGCGGCACTGCCAGACGATCGCGTTGTAGATCGGGCGGCCTGTGGTCTTGTCCCAGACCACGGTGGTTTCGCGCTGGTTGGTGATGCCGATGGCGGCGACCTGGTCGTGATGCAGGCCGGCTTGAGCCAGGGCCTCGACCATCACGGCGCTTTGGGTCGCGAAGATTTCCATCGGGTCGTGTTCGACCCAACCGGCTTGCGGGTAATGCTGTGCGAATTCGCGCTGGGCGGTGCAGACCACGTTCGCGTCGCGGTCGAAAATGATCGCGCGGGAGCTGGTCGTACCCTGATCGAGGGCAATGATGTAGTTCTTATTCTGAGTGTCGGTCATGTCGATTGCCTTGGACGAAAAAAGGGAGTGAGGTCCGGCGCGTGATCTGATGGGCAGGATCACACGCCAACGGTATCAAGAAGTTCTTGGTTTGCCGTCAATGGCCGGTGCAGCGTCCTGTGTAGCAGTCAGGGCGCTGGGCAGATGACGGGCAATCAGCCCGCGATAAGCTGCAGCACCGAGGCAGGCACCGACAATCGGTGCAAAAATCGGAATCAGGAAATACGGGATATCGCGCCCGCCGGTGAAGGAAATTTCACCCCAGCCAGCGAAGAAAGTCATCAGTTTAGGACCGAAGTCGCGCGCCGGGTTCATCGCAAAACCGGTCAGCGGCCCCATTGAACTGCCAATCACGGCAATCAGCAGGCCGATCAGCAGCGGAGCGAGCGGACCCTTTGGCAAGCCATTGTTGTCGTCGGTCAGGGACATGATCACGCCCATCAGGATGGCGGTGATGATCACCTCAACCAGGAAGGCTTGTGCCGTGGTCAGGGCCGGGTTGGGGAAGGTGGAGAACACCGACGCCAATTCGAGGCTGGCCTGAGTACCACGAACCATATGGTGAGTTTGTTCGTAATCGAAGAATAAGTTGCTGTACAGCGTGTAAACCAACAACGCTCCACAGAAGGCACCAGCGATCTGGGCGAGAATATAGAACGGCAGTTTGCGCTTTTCGAAGTCAGCGAAAATGCTCAGGGCAATGCTGACGGCGGGATTGAGATGAGCCCCGGAAACGCCGGCGGTCAAGTAGATCGCCATGCTCACGCCGACCCCCCAGATGATGCTGATTTCCCAAAGGCCGAAGCTGGCACCCGCGACCTTGAGCGCGGCAACACAACCTGTACCAAAAAATATCAGCAGCGCAGTGCCCAAAAATTCGGCCATGCATTGGCTTGAGAGCGACGGTTGTTGTAAAGCAGTTGTCATTGAAAACCTCGTTTTTGTTGTTGTCTGGCGCTTTTTCCTCAGGGACAAAGCGCGATTTTCACCGAGGCAGGATCCCCATCCTGTTCTCGGCCTACTGCTGGGTGCTGCGATAGGAACATTCGTACAGTATTCAGATTCGAAAAAATATAGACAAGAAACGCTGCTGTCAAAGGTCGAAAGTGAACCGTCAGTCACAATCGAACTATTAGTCACATGAATGACCGCATCGTTCACGCGTCAGGCTGAAGGTGGACGAACGGCATAAGGCGCCGCCAAGCCTTTGAAATAGCGCCGCAATAGAGCCATTTGTCGATCAATGGCCTAGAATCCAGCGCAGTATTTTTCTTCTGCCGCCAAGCCTGGAGCTGTCATGACCCCCGCATTGGATTTGTTGAAAAAAGTTCGTGCCGAACATCGCGTGCACAGTTACGAACATGATCCGAAGGCAGCGTCCTACGGGCTGGAGGCCGCGGAGAAGCTGGGACTGGATCCGGCGCAGGTGTTCAAGACCTTGCTGGCGGCCAGCGAAAAAGGTGAATTGTTGGTGGCCGTGGTGCCGGTCGTCGGAAGTCTGGACTTGAAAGGCCTGGCGCATGCTGCGGGCGTGAAAAAAGTCGAAATGGCCGATCCTGCCGCTGCGCAACGATCCACCGGCTACCTGTTGGGCGGGATCAGCCCGCTGGGACAGAAAAAGCGCTTGCGCACCTTTATCGATAATTCGGCTCAGCCCTTTGCCAGCATTTTTGTCAGCGCGGGGCGGCGTGGGCTGGAAGTCGAATTGGCACCCGCGGTGCTGGCCGAACATACCCAAGCGAAATTCGCTGATATCGGCCGCGCCTGACGAGGGCTCCCGGTCTGGCGCTGTATGGTGGAAATGTAAAGACTCTGTTACTGGTGCCGGGTTGCCGGGAGCTTCATGCTCCGTGACCTGACAAAGGGAGAAGGTTATGCAGCTTGAGTTTCATCAGGTCGATGCGTTCAGTGATCGGCCGTTCAGTGGCAACCCGGCGATGGTCTATCGCCTCGATGCCTGGCTTGCCGATGAGTTGATGCAGAAGATCGCCGCCGAGCACAACCTCGCCGAAACTGCTTTCGTGGTGCGCGAAGGGCAGGGCTGGCGCATCCGCTGGTTTACCCCGACCACCGAAGTGCCATTGTGCGGTCATGCGACCCTGGCCAGCGCTTATGTTCTGTTTGAAATCTATAAAGAGCCGGTCGAGCGGCTGGACTTTATCTGCAAGTCCGGCCCGCTAAGCGTGAGTCGTGAGGGTGAGCGCTTGTGGCTGGATTTCCCGGCGCTCATTCCGTCGGAAGTGGGCGTGACCCTGGATGTCGAGCGCGCGCTGGGTGTGGAAGCGGTTGATGTGCTGGGGGCTAACGAGTTGTTCGTGGTGCTGGAATCCGAGCAGGCGGTGCTCGAATGTCAGCCGGACATGGCGGCATTGGCGAAACTGCCGTGGCCAGGAGCAATTGTCACAGCCAGGGGCAGCCAGCATGATTTTGTTTCCCGCTACTTCGCACCGGCGATCGGCATCAACGAAGACCCGGTGACGGGTTCCACCCATTGCAGCCTGATTCCGTACTGGTCGAAACGTTTGGGCAAGTCAAGCCTGACGGCTTGCCAGCGCTCAGCTCGAGGCGGGGAGTTGTTCTGTCGGCTGGAAGGGGATCGGGTGAAAATCGGCGGGAATGCGACGCTCGTTGCAAGCGGCACGCTAATGCTCAGTTAAACGAACACCCAATGTGGGAGCAAGCTAGCTCCCACATTTTATTGCGTGTGCTTAGTGGGCGCTGCTATAGCGGCGGACACCGGATTCTACGACCGGAATCTGCGCCGCCGTACTGCCCGACGCCTGAAACAGCACCAGGTGTTCAGCCGCGACACGAATGCCGACCTCTGAACCCACCTGATGATCGGCATGGCTTGGGAAAATCGATTCCAGCTGCGCGCCGGTCGGCAACTGCAAGCGATACAACGTGGACGCACCCTGGAAAGACTTGCCGACAATCCGCGCCTTCAACGTGCTGTCTGGTGCATAAACGATATCGTCCGGACGCAGCAATACATCCACCGCACCGCCAACCGGCCAGGTGTAGGCACGATTACCGCGTAACTCACCCAGTTCGGTCTGCACCGACTCGGGGCTGCTCAGCTGACCGCGGATGAAATAACCCTGGCCAATGAAGCTGGCCACAAACGGCGTCAGCGGTTCGTGATACAGGTTGTAAGGCGTGTCCCACTGCTCCAGGCGACCCTCCTTGAAAACCCCCACGTGGTCACTCACCGCGAAGGCCTCTTCCTGGTCGTGGGTCACCAGAATCGCGCTGGTGCCACGGGCCTTGAGGATATCGCGCACCTCATGGCTGAGCTTGCGTCGCAGCTCGCCATCAAGGTTGGAAAAGGGTTCGTCGAGCAGCAGCAGTTGAGGTTCCGGCGCCAACGCGCGGGCCAGTGCGACGCGCTGCTGTTGACCACCGGACAGCTCATGCGGGAAGCGTTTGCCGAGGTTTTTCAGGTTGACCAGTTCCAGCAACTCTTCGGTGACGCGATCCTTTTGCGGATGCTTGCGGATCCCGAAGGCGATGTTCTCGGCCACGCTCAAGTGCGGAAACAGTGCGTAATCCTGGAACACCATGCCGATCCGGCGTTTCTCCGGAGCAAGGGTGAAACCGGCGCGGGAGATGGTCTCGCCCGCCAACTGGATTTCACCTTCGTGTACCGGTTCGAAACCGGCAATCGCCCGCAGCGTGGTGGTTTTGCCGCAACCCGAAGAGCCCAGCAGGCAACCGATGTCGCCGGCATTCAAATGCAGGTTGAGGTTCTGCACGACGCGCTGGTCTTGGTAGCCGCAGGCGAGGTTGCGCAGGTTCAGCAGTAATGGATGGCTCATGCGTGGTGGTACGCCGGTTCGACGAGAAACTCGAGCAGGGCCTTTTGTGCGTGAAGACGGTTTTCGGCTTGATCCCATGCGACGGAGCGCGGGTCATCGAGCAGGTCGACGCTGATTTCCTCGCCACGGTGGGCCGGCAGGCAGTGCATGAACAGCACGTCCGGTGCGGCCAGGTCGAGCAGGGCGCGGTTGACCTGGAATGGCGCGAACAGCTTCAGGCGCTTGGCGGTTTCCTCTTCCTGGCCCATGGAGGTCCAGACGTCGGTGCTGACCAGGTGGGCGCCGCGTACGGCCTCCTTCGGATCGCGGACGATGGTGACCCGATCGCCGGCCTTGGCCACAAATTCAGGGTTGGGTTCAAAGCCTTCCGGGCACGCGACGCGCAACTGGAAGTCGAACTGGATCGCCGCTTCTATATAGCTGTTGCACATGTTGTTGCCGTCGCCGATCCAGGCCACGGTTTTGCCCTGGATCGAGCCGCGGTGTTCGAGGAACGTCTGCATGTCGGCCAGCAACTGGCACGGGTGCAGGTCATCGGACAGGCCGTTGATCAGCGGCACACGGGAGTTGGCGGCGAACTCAGTCAGTGTGCTGTGGGAAAACGTACGGATCATCACCGCATCGAGCATGCTCGACATGACAATGGCGGCGTCGCCGATCGGCTCGCCACGGCCCAGTTGGGTGTCGCGCGGCGACAGGAAGATCGCCTGGCCACCGAGCTGGATCATGCCGGCTTCGAACGAAATACGGGTGCGGGTCGAGGACTTCTCGAAAATCATCCCGAGCACGCGGTTTTTCAGAGGCTCGAACAGTACGCCGCGGTTACGCAGGTCTTTGAGCTCAACGCCTCGACGGATCACGCTGACCAGCTCTTCGGGCGTGCAATCCATCAGGGAGAGAAAGTGCCTTGCGCTCATCATTGACTACCTTTTTGCAACAGACCGCAGATACTCAAAGCCTTGTTTAACTGAAAAACGGGCGAGACCTGCGGCGTAAGCCGCACGGGGCGACGAAATAGGGGAAGGCGCGATCTTATAATTAAATGTCGCGTCTTACCAATAGGGCTACGGTTTTTAGGGGATTTCAGAGGGGCTACGGGATGACCGCAGTAGCGCTTTTGAAGCCTGTTTCCTGACAGCAGCCTGTCATTTGTACACTGGGGTCGCGGGGCTTTGCAATCAAACGGGGCGGGGAAGGCGTAGCAACGGTCGGTTTCTGACCTGTCATTCGAAACATTTGTACTCAGGATGGCGGGGTGTGTCTGGTCTGAAACATTTGCTAATGCAAAGTGGCGGGTTATAACTAACGTACGAACGACGCAGGAAGCCTTCGGAATGGAATCGAAAGAACGACAGTTAATGGAATTACTCGGCCTCACGGCTCGCTCGTTGACCCATCTCACCGCGTCCATGACCTCGATGTCCTTCGAGTTGATGCGCAGTGAAGACGACGTGACCAAGGCCGCCGGCCGGCGGATGATCGACCGCATGGCAACCATCAGCACCGGGCTCGACGAGCACTGGCGGCTGATCGGCGAACTCACCGGTGTTCATGTCGCTCAAGAGCAGATCGAAACCATCCAGGAGATCCAGTTGCAGGCGCCGCCGAGACTGCCGCCGAACTGATCCCCAGCGGTCATCGGCTGGCCTGATGGCCGCCGATTCACAAGACGAACGTCGCTGGCGCAGCCGTGGATCAGGCGCCATAGTTTTGTTCCCGCGGCCGATATCGCCCGCCCAGAACAAGACAGAGACTGGCCATGACCAAGACTCTCCATCACCGTGCGTGCCACTTGTGTGAAGCCATCTGCGGCCTGACCATCGAAACCACCGAGGCCGACGGCGCGGTGCAGATCACGTCGATCAAGGGTGACGCTCAGGATACATTCAGCCGCGGGCACATCTGCCCCAAGGCCGTCGCCCTGCAAGATATTCAGAACGATCCGGATCGTCTGCGTCAGCCGATGCTGCGGGTCGGCAGCGAATGGCAACCCATCGAGTGGGAAGACGCCTTCAGCCTTGTAGCCGAACGTCTGGCGGCGATTCAGGAGCGTCATGGGCAAAACGCGGTGGCGGTCTATCAAGGCAACCCCAGCGTGCACAACTATGGGCTGATGACCCACAGCAATTACTTTCTCGGCCTGTTGAAAACCCGCAACCGGTTTTCCGCGACCTCGGTCGATCAGTTGCCCCATCACCTGACCAGCCATTTGATGTACGGCCACGGTTTGCTGTTGCCGATCCCGGACATCGATCACACCGATTTCATGCTGATCCTCGGCGGCAATCCGCTGGCCTCCAACGGCAGCATCATGACCGTGCCGGATGTGGAGAAGCGCTTGAAGGCCATTCAGGCCCGCGGCGGCAAAGTGGTGGTGGTCGATCCGCGCCGCAGCGAAACCGCGGCGATTGCCGACCAGCATCTGTTCGTGCGCCCCGGTGGCGATGCCGCGCTGTTGTTCGGACTGCTCAATACCTTGTTCGCTGAAGATCTGACCCGAGACAGTCATTTGCCGGTGGACGGTCTGGATGACGTGCGGGAAGCCGTCGCGAACTTCACCGCCGAAGCCATGAGCCCGCTGTGCGCGGTGCCCGCCGAACAGATCCGCCAACTGGCGCGGGACTTTGCGGCGGCGCCGACGGCGGTCTGTTACGGCCGTATGGGTGTCTCGACCCAGGCGTTCGGCACCTTGTGTCATTGGGTTGTGCAACTGATCAACCTGGTCACCGGTAATCTTGATCGCGTGGGAGGGGCGTTGTGCACCGAACCTGCGGTGGACCTGGTGGCTTCCACCTCAGGTGGGCATTTCAATCTGTGGCAGAGCCGGGTCTCCGGGCGTCCTGAATATGGTGGAGAACTGCCGGTCTCGGCGCTGGCCGAAGAGATGCTTACCGAAGGGGAAGGGCAGGTTCGCGCGCTGATTACCGTGGCGGGTAATCCGGTACTGTCGACGCCCAATGGCCGACAACTGGAACAGGCCCTGGACGGTTTGGAGTTCATGGTCAGCATCGACCTGTACATCAATGAAACCACGCGCTATGCCGACCTGATCCTGCCGTCCACATCGGCCCTGGAAAACGATCACTACGACACCACATTCAACATGTTCGCGGTGCGTAACGTCACTCGGTTCAACCGCGCGATCCTGGGCAAGCCCGAAGGTGCGTTGCATGACTGGGAGATTTTCGTCGGGCTGGCCAAGGCCTTTGCTGCGAAGACCGGCAAGGAACTGAAACCGACGATCCCGCCAGCGCAGATGATCGACCGTGGCTTGCGGATGGGGTTGTATGGCGATGCTTCGGAACAGAAATTGTCGCTGGCGACCTTGTTCGATCACCCGCATGGTGTCGATCTCGGGGCGCTGAAATCCAATCTGGCGCCACGCCTGAAAACCGCCAACCAGCGCGTCCAGGCTGCGCCACCAGTGATCCTTGCCGACCTGGCGCGCTTTGCAGCCTTGCAAGCACCCGCGGCCGATGAGTTGCTGATGATTGGCCGCCGTCATGTTCGCAGCAACAACTCGTGGATGCACAACTATCACCGTCTGGTGAAGGGCAAACCGCGCCATCAATTGCTGATGCACCCGGATGACCTGTCCAGCCGTGGGCTCAACGACGGGCAGCGCGTGCGGGTCAGTTCGCGGGTCGGTGTGATTGAAGTTGAAGTGCTTGGCAGTCTGGATATGATGAAAGGTGTGGTCAGTCTTCCTCACGGTTGGGGCCATGCGCGGCCGGGCGTGCAGATGACCATTGCCAGTGGTCAGCCGGGCTCCAGCGCCAATGACTTGACCGACGAGTGTCAGCTCGATGAGTTGTCGGGCAATGCCGCGTTGAACGGTGTACCAGTGACCGTGGCGGCGGCTTGATCAAGTCTGTCGGGGAGACCGAGCAGGGTGCTCGGGTTTCCGTTACAATGCGCCACCGTGCCGACCCCTGAGTCGGAAAGTTCAGCCGAGGTGCTCCATGGATATCATCGAAACGATTAAAGAGCAGATTGCTAACAACACCATTCTGCTTTACATGAAAGGTTCGCCGAATGCCCCGCAGTGTGGCTTCTCCGCGAAAGCCGCGCAGGCCGTGATGGCATGTGGTGAAAAGTTTGCGTACGTGGACATCCTGCAGAACCCGGAAATCCGCGCCAACCTGCCAAAATACGCCAACTGGCCAACCTTCCCGCAACTGTGGGTGGGCGGTGAGCTGGTCGGCGGTAGCGACATCATGACCGAGATGGCTGCTGACGGTTCGTTGCAGGCCACCATCAAGGCTGCTGTCGAAGCGGCTGCTGCCAACAAGACCGAAGCTTGATTCGGGCTCTGTAGGCAATAAAAAAGCCCCGCCTCTTTAAAAGAGCGCGGGGCTTTTTGTTATCTCGAATTTAGCGGGCGCTAACTTACTCTTCGCCCATCTGCGATTGCAGATAGTTCTCAAGACCGACTT
The DNA here is from genome assembly GCF_050435365.1 of Pseudomonas sp. BT76 TE3572. Classification (NCBI taxonomy): domain Bacteria; kingdom Pseudomonadati; phylum Pseudomonadota; class Gammaproteobacteria; order Pseudomonadales; family Pseudomonadaceae; genus Pseudomonas; species Pseudomonas sp. BT76 TE3572. Next base: position 3,143,116 of record NZ_JBNDKE010000001.1, on the reverse strand, counting down.
TATCGATCAGGCCCAGTTGGGTTTCCAGCCAGTCGATATGTTCTTCTTCGGATTCAAGAATATCTTCAAGCAATTCGCGGCTACCAAAGTCGCCAACGGTTTCGCAATGAGCGATAGCCACTTTGAGATCGGCATGACCGGTGCGTTCGATACGCAGGTCGCACTCAAGCATTTCCTGGGTGTGTTCGCCGATCTGCAGCTTGCCCAGGTCCTGGACGTTCGGCAGGCCTTCAAGGAACAGGATGCGCTTGATCAGCTTGTCCGCGTGCTTCATCTCGTCGATGGATTCGTGGTATTCGTGCTTGCCGAGCTTGTTCAGGCCCCAATCTTCGTACATGCGTGCATGCAGGAAGTATTGATTGATCGCGACCAGTTCATTGGCAAGGATCTTGTTGAGATGCTGGATGACTGTAACGTCGCCTTTCATGGTGGGGTCCTGCCCTAAGTAGCTGTCTATAAGGCAGAGTTTGAGCCGCACAACTAAGAGTGTCAAACCTAAGTTATTGAAACTTAAATGAAAATTAATCGGAATAAGAATGTTTGTGTTCCGCGTCTAGAGCGTAAGCGTTTGATTTTCAGACATAAAAAAACCGGACATTAAGTCCGGTTCTTTGAAATACGGTATTTACGCAGCAGTAAATTCTACAGGGTAAGGAATCGCGGCCTGGGCCGATTGCAATTTGGTCAGGGTTTCGCGAACCACTTCCTTGGCAAGGCAGGCGCATTTGCCGCATTGGCTGGCTACGCCGGTGGCCTGACGGACTTCTTTGTAGCTGCAGCAACCTTCATAGATTGCATCGCGGATTTGACCGTCGGTGACGCCAGTGCAGAGGCAGACATACATAAGTGAAAACCGTCGCTGGTTGTGACTCAATTGCGATGGATCTTAATGTTAACGAGAATGATTGTCAAAGTGCTTTCTGAAAGCTTCGCGTTATAAGCGCGGGTCACTGACGAACGGTTTCAGACCGGCAATCTGCCAGCATCGTCGCAGACGGCAATTTCACCGTGACGTTGAAAATCCGTTAAGGACAGCTCAAAAACGCCGTGTATGATGGTCGGTCCTTGCGAAGGGGGTCGTGTCACAGGGCTGTCGCCTGAGGGTGGCAGGCTGATGCGAACCCAGTTCTTCACGTTAATAGACCAGGAGATATTCAATGAGCGTACTCGTAGGCAAACAAGCCCCAGACTTCACCGTACCGGCCGTACTCGGCAATGGCGAAATCGTAGACAGCTTCACCCTGTCGTCGGCCATCAAAGGCAAATACGGCCTGGTGTTCTTCTACCCACTGGACTTCACCTTCGTTTGCCCGTCCGAGCTGATCGCTCTGGACAACCGCATGTCTGACTTCAAGGCACGCAACGTTGAAGTGATCGCCGTTTCGATCGACTCGCACTTCACCCACAACGCCTGGCGCAACACCCCGGTGAACAATGGCGGTATCGGCCAGGTTCGCTACACCATGGCTGCCGACATCAAGCAGGAAGTCATGAAGGCCTACGACGTTCAGTCCGCTGACGGCGTTGCATTCCGTGGCGCGTTCCTGATCGACGACAAAGGCGTTGTCCGCTCGCAGATCATCAACGACCTGCCGCTGGGCCGTAACATGGAAGAGCTGATTCGTCTGGTCGACGCTCTGCAATTCCACGAAGAGCACGGCGAAGTTTGCCCTGCCAACTGGAAAAAAGGCGACAAGGGCATGAACGCTTCTCCAGAAGGCGTTGCTGCTTACCTGACCGAGCACGCTGCGGCGCTGTAAGCCCAAGCGTCAGGCATAAAAAAACCGGCCTCAGTGGCCGGTTTTTTTATGCGCGGGATTAATCAGCGACAGATCAGTCGTTGAAATCTTCCCAGCCGCCCATTTGTTTCCAGCGATTGACGATGCCGCAGAACAGCTCTGCCGTCTTCTCGGTGTCGTAGCGAGCCGAGTGGGCCTCACGACCGTCGAAGTCGATATCGGCGGCCTGACAAGCTTTGGCCAGTACGGTCTGGCCGTAAGCCAGACCGGCCAGGGTTGCCGTATCGAAGCTCGAGAACGGATGGAACGGGTTGCGTTTCATGTCCAGGCGCGCGACAGCGGCGTTAAGAAAGCCCAGATCGAAGCTGCTGTTGTGCCCGACCAGAATTGCCCGTTTGCAACCGTTGGCTTTCAGGGCCTTGCGGATGCCGCGGAAGATGTCGGTCAGCGCTGCTTCTTCACTCACTGCCATGCGCAGCGGGTGATCGAGTTTGATCCCGGTGAATTCCAGAGCGGCCGCTTCGATGTTCGCGCCTTCAAAAGGCTCTACACGAAAGAAGTAGGTGTGATCGGGGTACACAAACCCTTTTTCGTCCATGCCGATGGTAGTTGCAGCAATTTCCAGCAAGGCGTCAGTGGCAGAGTTGAAACCACCGGTTTCAACGTCGACAACAACTGGCAGGTATCCACGGAAGCGCTCAGCCATTGGGTGGCGCGAACCACCTCCGCCGCCTTGACCGTCCTGTTCGTCGTCGAAATGGTCTTCACTCACGCGTGTTCCTCCAGCAGGCGCCAGCGCAGTTTTTCACCGGCGCGCAGCGGGATTACAGTCAGCTCGCCAAATGGCAGGCTGGTTGGGGCGGTCCACTCTTCGCGGACCAAGGTGATGCGATCGGTGTTCACCGGCAGGCCGTAGAAACGCGGGCCGTTGAGGCTGGCGAAGGCTTCGAGCTTGTCCAGCGCGTTGCGCTGTTCGAAGGCTTCGGCATACATCTCGATCGCTGCATAAGCGGTGTAGCAACCGGCACAGCCGCAAGCGGCTTCTTTGGCGTGCTGGGCGTGAGGCGCCGAGTCGGTGCCCAGGAAGAACTTGTCGCTGCCGCTGGTGGCGGCGTCGAGCAGGGCTTCCTGATGGGTGTTGCGCTTGAGGATCGGCAGGCAATAGAAGTGCGGCCGAATCCCGCCCACCAACATGTGGTTGCGGTTGTACAGCAGATGATGCGCGGTGATGGTCGCGCCAACGTTGGCCGAAGCCTCGTTGACGAACTGCACGGCATCAGCGGTGGTGATGTGTTCGAACACCACTTTGAGCGTCGGGAAGCGCTCGACCACACGACGCATGTGCTCATCGATAAAGATTTTTTCGCGATCGAACACGTCGACATCGCCACGGGTGACTTCACCGTGAACCAGCAAGGGCATCCCGACTTCGGCCATGGCCTCAAGTGCAGGGAAAATCTTGTCGATGCTGGTGACGCCAGAGTCCGAGTTGGTGGTCGCGCCGGCCGGGTACAGCTTGGCGGCGTGAATGAAGCCGCTGGCCTTGGCCTCGCGAATTTCTTCGGGCTGGGTGCGGTCGGTCAGGTACAGCACCATCAACGGTTCGAAGCGGCTGCCAGCCGGGCGTGCAGCGAGAATCCGCTGGCGATAGCCGTCGGCTTCAGCGGTGTTACGCACCGGAGGTACCAGGTTGGGCATGATGATGGCGCGACCAAAGGTGCGCGCGACATCCGCGACTGTATTGGGCAACACAGCACCATCGCGAAGATGAATATGCCAGTCGTCGGGACGCAGCAGGGTCAGGCGGTCGGACATGAGGGGATTCCAGGCGGGTCAAACTGAGGGGAATGCTACCGGAAAAGACTCTTCCAGGCACTCGCTATCAAGTTTTGCAGCAAGCTTCCGATATCCAACAGGTATGCCGTAAACATCTGTGTGTCGGTCTTTTTGTTGTAGAAGCCAGTGGAGCCTCCCGTGCGCCAGCGTTATTTAGCCTTGCTCAGCGTGTTTGCCAGCCTTCCTGCGATGGCGCTCACTTTCCAGACCCGTCTGGAGAGCATCGAGTGGAAGGTCGAAGGGGACAAGTTCGAGTGCCGCCTGAGCCAACCGATCACTGATTTCGGTTCGGGTGAGTTCGTGCGTCGCGCTGGCGAGCAAGCGACGTTTCGTCTGAAGGCCTACAACGCGATGATCGGCGGCGGTTCGGCCACCTTGTTGGCGGCGGCTGCACCGTGGCAGCCGGGGCGTGGTGACATCAACCTCGGTTCTGTGCGGATCGGCAGCGGCAATGTGTTGTTCAACAGTTCGCAAGTTCAGGCCGGCCGCTTGATCAGTGGCCTGATGGATGGCCGCAGTCCGGTCGTTCGACATTACTCTGGCGATGGCCGGGTGTCGGAAGTGCGCCTGTTGCCGGTCAAGTTCAGCCAGGCCTTCAACGACTATCAGGGCTGCGTGGCGAAGCTGCTGCCGAAGAATTTCGAGCAGGTTAAACAATCGCAGATCGGCTTCCCCGGCGAAGGCATCGATCTCGACGCGCAGGCCAAGGCACAATTGCAAGTGATGCTGGAATTCATGAAGGCCGACCCGACGGTCAACCACATCGAACTCGATGGCCACTCCGACAACAGCGGCAACCGCCTGACCAATCGTGATCTGTCGCGGCGTCGAGCCCTGGCCGTCATGGAGTTCTTCAAGGCCAACGGCATTCAGGAATCGCAGATCACCGTGCGCTTTCACGGCGAGCGTTATCCATTGGCGCCCAATACCAATTCCGCCAACCGGGCGAAGAACCGTCGGGTCAATGTGCACCTCGCGCGCGTTGCGCCCACCGAAACGCCGGCCCCTCAGGCCACTGTATCGGCGAGGGCCGCGTCGACCTCCTGAACCCGCTGTTATCGTCGCTCACTCGACATAATCTGTCGCTTCGTCGTCATAAGCTGTCGCGCCTCTGTAAATTATCCTGCATGAGCGGTAGACTTGACGGCTTTCCGTAGAACCCCGTGGAGTGATGGCATGGCGGACGTAAACAAGGTCGTTCTGGCGTATTCCGGCGGCCTGGACACTTCGGTGATCCTCAAGTGGCTGCAGGATACTTATAACTGTGAAGTCGTGACCTTCACCGCTGACCTGGGTCAGGGCGAAGAGGTCGAACCTGCACGCGCCAAGGCACAGGCCATGGGCGTGAAAGAGATCTACATCGACGACTTGCGCGAAGAATTCGTGCGCGATTTCGTTTTCCCGATGTTCCGCGCCAACACCGTTTACGAAGGCGAGTACCTGCTGGGTACTTCCATCGCTCGTCCGTTGATCGCCAAGCGCTTGATCGAAATCGCCAACGAAACCGGTGCTGACGCCATTTCCCACGGCGCTACCGGCAAGGGCAACGACCAGGTTCGTTTCGAGCTGGGCGCCTACGCCTTGAAGCCAGGCGTGAAAGTGATCGCTCCGTGGCGCGAATGGGATCTGCTCTCCCGTGAAAAGCTGATGGATTATGCTGAAAAGCACAACATCCCGATCGAGCGTCACGGCAAGAAAAAATCCCCGTACTCGATGGATGCCAACCTGCTGCACATCTCCTATGAAGGCGGCGTGCTGGAAGACACCTGGACCGAGCACGAAGAAGACATGTGGAAATGGACCGTCTCCCCGGAGAAGGCTCCAGATAAAGCGCAATACCTGGAACTGACTTACCGCAACGGCGACATCGTCGCACTGGACGGCGTCGAAATGACCCCGGCTACCGTGCTGGCGACCCTGAACCGTATCGGTGGCGAACACGGTATCGGCCGTCTCGACATCGTCGAGAACCGTTACGTGGGCATGAAGTCCCGTGGCTGCTACGAAACCCCAGGCGGCACCATCATGCTGCGCGCCCACCGTGCGATCGAATCGATCACCCTGGACCGCGAAGTGGCTCACCTCAAAGACGAGCTGATGCCTAAATACGCCAGCCTGATCTACACCGGTTACTGGTGGAGCCCTGAGCGTCTGATGCTGCAACAGATGATCGATGCATCCCAGGCCCACGTGAACGGCGTTGTGCGCCTGAAGCTGTACAAGGGCAACGTGATCGTCACCGGTCGCAAGTCCGACGAATCGTTGTTCGATGCCAACATCGCGACCTTCGAAGAAGATGGCGGCGCCTACAACCAGGCCGACGCGGCGGGCTTCATCAAGCTCAACGCCTTGCGCATGCGTATTGCGGCGAACAAAGGCCGGAAGCTTTTCTGAGATCTTTGAAACCGTAGTGGAAAGACGTTAATAGAGTTGTGGCCTTGTCGGTGACAAGGCCACAATTTTGAATAGGGGGAGTTTTCCTGCCGGACATCGTTTTATCAGCGCTCTTTTTGTATCTGCAATACCTTCCTTCTGTTTCCTCTCTCTGAATGCTCTTCAAGCGTTACCTGCTGCGTGTCAGGTAAAAAGAGTGATCAAGAATCGTCAGACCGTGTGAATTCAAATTGTAAGCAATGCAAAGCGTTGGTCCGCTGCGATTTTTTGCCTGTTTTGGTTGCTTGCTCGCGCTCTCCTTCAGTAATGCCTCCGAATCGGTACAGGTGAGAAATACGATCACTTTTGCCGGGCTTCCCTGCGGGTGCCGGTTTTTTTCAATCCAGGCACCGAATTCCATTTTCTTGTTTAGCCACCGCGCATCGACGATGTGCAGGTTTTTTAGCGGCTCGGCCAGGCAAACGTGCTGTAGAGCCGAGAGGCCCGTCTGAATACCGATCCGGAGGGGAGGGGCCTTCAGGTTGTCGGGCCGCTGACCGCGTTCAGCGTTGTCCATCACTTTTATAAAATGCTTTCCCTTGCCGAAATCGGATGGCGCGTACAGCGACCGGTAGTTGAAGTTGAGTGTGGCGAAGAAAAGAAAAAGCAAATAAAAAGGGAAACTGATCAGGAACCAGACATAAAGCTCCCGCTCCTTATTGTCGAGAAAGGGCAGTGAGACGGCGGCTGATGTTTCAGAAATAGCGGCAAATATGGCAATAACTGTCATGGGGTTGAAGATTTTTTTCTTTAGTTTGATCATGTTTTTTGCTCATTGGAATAGTGTCTTATCTCGGTTGATTGATGTTTTTGGTTTTCATTTTAATAACTAAGTGGTCGGTGTTTGTGTTGCTGTAGTTCTCCTTTTAAGTTGTTGAATGCGAAGGTTTGATAGTAACGGTATTGAGCATGCGGCGGGTACCTCTGTTGTTGGGTTTTAGGGGATGTTGGGTTGAGTTTTTTATTGAAGTGTTGCCTGGTGTGATTTTTTATTACATTCTTGATGTTCGGTGTTTGTGGTGTGGGGTTTCAAGTGGTAAATATCGGTTACTTTTAAGGGTAGCTCAATAGTCGGTATTCGTTGGATCGTCTTGCGATGAACCCTGTTATTGGTTTTCTGGTTTTAAATAGAAACAAAAAAACTGGGGATAATCGAAATGTTTTCAGGTTGATAAAGTTTTTACCCTCACGGTATTTTTGGGGATTTTGTAAGATTATTCTTTAATGTCTGTAGGGAATGTCTCTCGGTGTGGGTGGCCGAGGGGGGCGGCATGCCATGGGTGAAACGACTAGGCTATCGTGCGGGCTCTAAAAATTCGAACAGCGAAAATTGGACTTGCCCATGAATAAAGTGCTGATCGTGGATGATCACCCCGTCATTCGTCTTGCGGTACGTATGCTAATGGAGCGTCACGGCTACGAAGTTATTGCAGAGACAGATAATGGCGTGGATGCGTTGCAACTTGCCCGTGAGCATATGCCGGATATTGTCATCCTGGACATTGGAATACCGAAACTTGATGGACTGGAAGTCATTGCGCGTCTGACATCGACAGCAATGCCCATGAAAGTACTGATATTAACTTCCCAGGCGCCTGGGCATTTTTCCATGCGTTGCATGCAATCTGGTGCCGCAGGGTATGTCTGTAAACAACAGGATCTCACTGAGTTGCTCAGTGCAATTAAGGCGGTATTGTCAGGCTACAGTTACTTTCCGAATCAAGCCTTGCATACCGTACGTTCCAGTTTGGGGAACGCCAGTGAAGCCGATATGGTGGATCGACTGTCGGGGCGGGAGATGATGGTCTTGCAACAATTGGCCCGAGGCAAGACCAACAAGGAGATCGCCGATGGAATGTTCCTCAGCAACAAGACCGTTAGTACTTACAAGACTCGTCTGTTGTTGAAGCTCAATGCTCGCTCCTTGGTCGACCTGATCGAATTGGCTCAACGCAATGGTCTGGTGTGAATGCCTCAGCGTTTGACAAGGCGCGATGAGCGGGGGGGATCAGGGGTCGGCACTTAGTAAAAAGCCTCCGTTTCGGGAGGCTTTTAGGTGTCATAGATCAAAGTCGTAATCGGCCAATTGCTTTTGCAGTCGGCGCTCCTCCAGCAGATTGTCGATGGTACGGCGTTTGCTCAGGTTGGTCTTCGCCACTTCAACCACCGGTTCAGCATCATCTGTCTCAACAGGGGTGAAGTCGTCTTCTACGTCCAATTGCTCTTTGCCAGTGCTCATAGCATTACTCCAGGCTAAGACTGCCTTTGGCGCTCCTTATATCGATAATCTCCCTGCGGGTAAAAAAGATTTTTTCAATCGGTAAATCGAAAATCTTAATAGCGCCTCAATCGTCCGATGTCTTGTGCTTGTATTCGCATAAGTCTTCGATCCGGCAACTGCCGCAGCGAGGCTTGCGGGCAAGGCAAACGTAGCGTCCGTGAAGGATCAGCCAGTGATGGGAGTCGAGCAGATATTCCTTCGGCACGAACTTCATGAGTTTTTGCTCAACCTCGACCACATTTTTGCCTGGCGCTATGCCGGTACGATTGCTGACCCGGAAAATATGCGTGTCCACGGCCATGGTCAGCTGGCGGAATGCGGTGTTGAGCACCACGTTGGCAGTTTTGCGGCCGACGCCGGGTAACGCTTCCAGTTCTTCACGGGTTTGCGGCACTTCGCCTCCATGACGTTCCATCAGCAAGCGACAGGTTTCGATCACGTTTTTCGCTTTGCTGTTAAACAGGCCGATGGTCTTGATGTATTCCGACAGTCCCTCGACACCCAAGGCATAAATTGCCGCCGGTGTATTCGCTACCGGGTAGAGCTTGGCGGTGGCCTTGTTGACACCGACATCGGTCGACTGCGCCGAGAGAATCACGGAGATCAGTAACTCGAACGGCGAGGAGTAGGCCAGTTCGGTTTTCGGTTCCGGGTTGTCTTCGTGAAACCGGCGAAAAATTTCCAGGCGTTTTGCGGCATTCATGGGCAGTGCGTTTCCTCGAAGGCGGTCAGTGAGAGTGCGTCGAGCGGGTCCAGGCCTGACGTGCGGCGATCAGCAGTCCCAGCAGAATGAATCCACCTGGGGCCAGGGTGGCCAGGTGCAAGCCACCGTCGGCGGTCAGTACCCAGCCTTGCCAGTCCGCTTTCGCGGTGCCAGCCAGCCATGGCAGATGGCTGCCGAATGTTCCGTTGCCGATGAATTCGCGCAGCCCGCCAAGGCCCGCCATCATCGCGCCGAACAGGCCACACAGGCGCAGGCGATCACGCCAGGCACTCTGGAGAAAACCGGTGTGTTCCAGCACAACGCATTGCAAGGCGGTCAATCCTGCATAGAACCCCACATGTTGGTGCCATTGCAGCGACCAGACTTGCGCGGCGAGCTCCGCGCAGCTGGTCAGCGTGGCCGCCAGCAGGACGCTGGCAAGCAGATGTGTCGCCGGGACAAGTCGGGATCGCAACGCGCCCATGCTCACGCCAAAGGCACTGATCACCACGATGAACATCAGCCACAAACCCAGAGCGGACACCAATGAATCCGTGGCACCGATCAGCGGCGCAAGCATCAGTGAATTCTGCAGAGTCGATGACTTATTCATGAGCGCTGCTCCCGATCAACTGTTGCTGGTGTTCATCGAAGTAGCGCAACGCGTCATGGATGGCGTTGATGACTGCTCTCGAAGTAATGGTCGCCCCCGCCATTTGATCGAATTGCCCCTGATCCTTTTTCAAGGCCCAGCCATTGTCGGCGGGTTCGGTTCGGGACTTTCCGGAAAAAGCCTGAAGCCAGGCATTGGGCCAGTCGGCGAGTCGACCGCCCAGCCCCGGCGTCTCCGATTGCTTGAGCGTTTTGACGCCCAGCACCTTGCCGTTGGCGCCGATGGCGATCAGCAATTCGATGGAACCCTCGTAACCCAGGGTCTGGCTGCGCAGTAACACGGCACTGGGTTGGCCAGTCTTGGTCGCCTGGTAGCCACCTAGCAACGTGCTGTTGGCCAGCCCAGTATTTTCGAGGGCGAGTGGCTGTTCCAGCGGCTGATTGTCGTAGCTTTCAGCCGGAAGCAGGTCCAGCAGGTTACGACTGTCGATCAGGCGCTGTTCGGCCGCAATGCGCGGCGCGCTGGTGTGCTGCACGAGGTAAGTCGCGCCAATGCCCAGGCCTGCCAGCACCACCAGGATCACAACGCTCGACGCTCGGCTCATGGCGTACCCCGTTCCAGTCTGGAGGCGGCAAACCGCTCCAGCGCCGGCACACAGAGGTTCATCAACAGTACGGCGAAGGCGACGCCGTCCGGATAACCTCCCCAGGTACGAATCAAGTACGTCAGTAGCCCGACGCCCGCGCCGAACAGCAGTCGCGCGCCGGGGCTCTTTGCGCCGGACACCGGTTCCGTGACGATGAAGAATGCACCCAGCATGCTCGCGCCAGTGAGCAGATGAAACAGCGGCGAACCATGGGAGTCGGAGCCCGAGCCGTTCCAGCACAGCAGGCTGATGACGAACAGGCTGGCCAGCATGCCGACCGGCGCATGCCAACTGAACACCCGTCGTTGCAGCAGAAACGCACCGCCCGCCAGAAAGGCCAGGTTGACCCATTCCATGCCTCGGCCGCCGAAGTGGCCGAACGCCGGGTTGGCGGCAAACAGTTCGTCCATGGTCAGGCTTTTGTTGATCCGCAGGCTGTCCAGCGCCGTGGCCTGGACCCAGGCGTCTGGCGTCTGCCCGAGGCTGAATCCGAACACCTGCTGCAAGCCGCCGATCAGGTCCAGCCCATGGGATGACGGCCAATGGGTCATCTGTTGGGGAAAAGTCACCAGCACCAGGGCGAAGCCCAGCATTGCCGGGTTGAACGGGTTCTTGCCAACGCCGCCATACAGGTGTTTGCCGAACACCATCGCGAACGCCGCGGCACAGACCGTCAGCCACCACGGGCAATAAGGCGGCAAGGCCAGCGCCAGCAGCGTCGCGCTGACCAGCGCACTGCCGTCGCTCAAGGTCGGCTTCAGCGCAAGCTTGCGCAAGCGCAATACGGTCGCTTCGACGGCCAGTGCGGTAACACCCGTCAGCATCAGGTTGATCAACACGCCCCAGCCATACAGCCAGAAAAACACCAGCATCCCCGGCACGGTGGCCAGCAATACCAGCTTCATGGCTTGCTGGAGGCGTTCGTCGACCGACTCAAGGGGCGGCATAGGCATCCACCTGACGCTCGGCTTCATTCACCGCCAGTTCCAGGGCTTCGATCTGCTCAGTCGGCGCTTCGTTGGCTTGAGCTTTCTTGAGTTCGGCGCGACGCATGGCCAACTGGATCTTGGCCCGATTCAGCTGCGCATTTTTCGCCGGAACGACGGGGGCCGCGGCTGGCGGTGCAGTACTTTCCAGTTTTGCCAACGCCTGTTCGGCCGCCTCGAACTGCTGTTGCAGGACGATCAGTTGCGACTGCTGTTCGAAGGTCGGCGGATGCCCGAACGCCTTGAGTGACTTGTTCAGTTGCGCCCGACTCATCGCCAGATCGATCTTGGCCTTTTTCAGCGCCGTATCCGCATTCGCTGCCTTCTGTGCACGGACTCGCTCAAGAGCGGCCTGAACCGGATCGAGCGTCGCCACTTCGCTTTGCTGCACGGCGCGCTGGGCGCGGGCCTGACGTTCGGCGATTTTCTGTTGTTCTTCGCGATGCAGGCGATCGTTGCGCTGTTCAAATCGGCGTCGCGCGTGATTGCGCTTGGCCGCTCGGGCGCGTTGTTCCTCAAGGCTGAACGCCAGGCCGCCGACAATCGGCAGCACCGTGTCCAGCGGCAACGGCCGCATCTCGATGCAATCCACCGGGCAGGGCGCTACGCACAGGTCGCAACCGGTGCATTCGTCGACGATCACCGTGTGCATCAATTTCGCCGCGCCGACAATGGCATCCACCGGGCAGGCCTGGATGCACTTGGTGCAACCAATGCACTCGGCCTCACGGATGTAGGCGATTTGCGCCGGGGCCGAACCGCGACTGACGTCCAGTTCCAGCACCGGCACTTTCAACAGCTCGGCCAGGGCCGCGATGGTCTCGCTGCCGCCCGGTGGGCATTTGTTGATCGGTTCGCCGCTGGCAATGCCTTCGGCGTACGGTTTGCATCCGGGGTGGCCGCACTTGCCGCATTGGGTCTGCGGTAAGAGGGCGTCGATGCGTTGAATCAGACTCATGTTTTGATCAGCCCGCTGAATCCGAGAAAGGCCACTGCAATCAATCCGGCGCCGATCAGGTCGATGGGCAGGCCGCGAAAGGGCAGGGGGATATCATTTTCGATGGTGCGTTGGCGCAAGTCGCTGAACAGGCTCAGTACCAGCCAGAAACCCAGGCCGGCACCCAGGCTCAGGGCCATGGCGTAGAAGAAGCCTTTGTCGTCCTGAGCGTTGAGCAGCGTCAGCCCGAGTACGCCAGCATTGCCCAGCAGCAGGGGCCAGAGGCCATCGAACGCAAGCTTTGGAAGTAATCGGGAAAGCACTTTCAGCAGCGGGCCAATCAGCAGAACGCTTAATGGCAGGAACACGAAAAGGCGCAGCGACGTCAGCTCCAGCGGGACCAGCATCCAACGATAGGCCGAGTAGCCCGCTATGCCGACAATCAACATCAAGCAAGTCGTTGCAAGGCCCAGCGCGTGGACCTGCCGGTGCTCATTGCCCAACAGCGGATCGACGCCCAGCGGCCAGTGCAACACGAGGTTGTTGATCAGGGCAGTGCTGATAAGCGTAAGAACAATTTCGGTCATGATCGTGCCGGCAAGAACGGGGCTTTTTAACGGAGCGGTCTAAAAAGCTTAGGCATTATCCGGCAAGGACGGAGGGTGGGCCAGGCATGAAAATCCCACAGTCGCGCCAGGCACGACTGTGGGATCGGTTTACTGCAGAGCCTTACTTGATGCGCTGACCTGGCTTGGCGCCGCTGTCAGGGCTGAGCAGGTAGATTTCTTCACCGCCAGGGCCGGCTGCCATCACCATGCCTTCGGAGATACCGAACTTCATTTTCCGTGGCTTGAGGTTGGCGATCATCATGGTCAGACGACCATTGAGCTTGGACGGGTCCGGATAAGCGCTCTTGATCCCGGAGAACACGTTGCGTTGCTCGTCACCGATGTCCAGGGTCAGGCGCAGCAGTTTGTCGGCACCTTCCACATGTTCGGCCTTGAGGATCAGGGCGACGCGCAGGTCGACAGCGGCAAAGGCATCGAAATCGATTTCCGGCGACAGCGGATCCTTGGCCAGTTCGCCGTTGCCGGCAGGTGCAGCGTCGCCGGTGTCGGTAGCGCTGGCGGTCAGGTCTTCTTTCGAGGCGTCGCTCATGGCTTGCACTTTTACCGGGTCGATACGGGTCATCAACGGTTTGAACTCGTTCAGCTGATGGTTGCTGAGCAAGGTGGCGTGGTCGTTCCAGGTCAGCGGGGCGACGTTGAGGAACGCCTCGGCATCGGCGGCCAGCAGCGGCAGCACCGGCTTGAGGAAGATCACCAGCTGGCGGAACAGGTTGACGCCCAGGGCGCAGATGGCCTGGACTTCGTCCTGCTTGCCTTCCTGTTTGTTCAGCGACCACGGCGCCTTGTCGGCGATCCAGGCGTTGGCGCGGTCGGCCAGGCCCATGATCTCGCGCATGGCACGGGCGAAGTCGCGAGCCTCGTAGGCTTCGGCGATGCTCGGCGCTGCGGCGAGGAACGCTTCGGTCAGTTCCGGCGCGGCATTTCCCGCTACCAGCACGCCGGCGTTGCCTTTATGGATGAAACCGGCGCAGCGGCTGGCGATGTTGACGACTTTGCCGACCAGGTCGGAGTTGACCTTCTGCACGAAGTCTTCGAGGTTCAGGTCCAGGTCATCGACGCCACGGCTCAGCTTCGCCGCGTAGTAGTAGCGCAGGTATTCCGGCGACAGGTGGTCGAGATAGGTCCGGGCCTTGATGAAGGTACCGCGGGATTTGGACATTTTCTGACCGTTGACGGTCAGGTAGCCGTGTACGTTGATGCCGGTCGGTTTACGGAAACCGGCGCCTTCGAGCATGGCTGGCCAGAACAGGGCGTGGAAGTTGACGATGTCCTTGCCGATGAAATGGTACAGCTCTGCGGTGGAATCCTTGCCCCAGAACGCGTCGAAATCCAATTCCGGCGTGCGGTCGCAGAGGTTCTTGAAGCTGGCCATGTAGCCGATCGGCGCGTCCAGCCAGACGTAGAAGTATTTGCCTGGCTCGTCAGGGATTTCGAAACCGAAGTACGGCGCATCGCGGGAGATGTCCCATTGTTGCAGGCCGGCATCCAGCCATTCGGCGATTTTGTTCGCCACGGCTTCTTGCAGGGTGCCGCTGCGGGTCCATGCTTGCAGCATTTCCTGGAAGTCCGGCAGCTTGAAGAAGAAGTGCTGGGAATCCTTGAGCACCGGGGTGGCGCCAGAGATCGCCGACTTCGGATCCTTCAGGTCGGTCGGTGCGTAGGTCGCACCGCATTTTTCGCAGTTGTCGCCGTACTGGTCTTCGGTGCCGCATTTCGGGCAGGTGCCCTTGATGAAGCGGTCGGCCAGGAACATTTTCTTTTCCGGGTCGAAGTACTGAGTGATCGAACGCTGGGCGATGTGCCCGGCGTCGCGCAGCTTCAGGTAGATCTGGCTCGACAGCTCACGGTTTTCTTCGGCGTGAGTGGAGTGGAAGTTGTCGAAGTCCACCAGGAACTCGGCAAAGTCGGCGCTGTGTTCAGCCTGGACGTTGGCGATCAGTTGTTCCGGGGTGATGCCTTCCTTTTCCGCGCGCAGCATGATGGCCGAACCGTGGGCGTCGTCGGCGCAGACATAAATGCATTGATTGCCGCGGTGCTTCTGGAAGCGCACCCACATATCGGTCTGGATATATTCCAGCATGTGGCCAAGATGGATCGAACCATTGGCATAGGGCAGGGCGCTGGTGACGAGGATCTTGCGTGGCTCGGACATGGGGCTCGGCTACTTGATGAAACGGAGGTCGGCCACTATAAAGCGCCAGCGCATATTTTTCACCCCGTGTGCCTGTATCCAAATGCGGCGATCGCAAAAAACTGTGGCGAGGGAGCTTGCTCCCGCTGGGTGGCGAAGCCGCCCCAAACCCGGCGATGCCGATCTGTCAGACAAACCGGATCAGCCCTATTGCGACTGCTGCGCAGTCGAGCGGGAGCAAGCTCCCTCGCCACAAATGTGTGTCCGGCGTAGGATACCCGCCTGATTTTCCAGTCTTGCTATCGGAGTTGCCCATGAGCGCCGTCAATCGCGAAGCGGTGGAAGCCGTCCTTCGCCAATACACCGACCCTTATCTGAACCAGGACCCGGTCAGCGCCGGGTGCGTACGCGGCATCGACATTCAGGGTGATCGCGTCAGCGTCCAGCTGGAGCTGGGTTACGCCGCCGGTCTGTTCAAGAGTGGCTGGTCACAGATGCTGCAAATGGCCATCGAAGGCCTGGACGGCGTGACGAGCGCTCGCGTTGACATCACCAGCGTGATCGCCGCGCACAAGGCTCAAGCGCAGATCCCGGGGCTGGCCAACGTCAAGAACGTGGTGGCCGTGGCGTCCGGCAAGGGTGGTGTGGGCAAATCCACCACTGCCGCCAACCTGGCCCTGGCCCTGGCCCGCGAAGGCGCCAAGGTCGGGATCCTCGACGCGGACATTTACGGTCCGAGCCAGGGCATCATGTTTGGCATCCCCGAAGGCACCCGACCCAAGGTCAAGGATCAGAAGTGGTTTATTCCGATCGAGTCCCATGGTGTCGAAGTCATGTCCATGGCGTTCCTGACGGATGACAACACGCCGATGGTCTGGCGCGGGCCGATGGTTTCCGGCGCCTTGTTGCAACTGGTCACGCAAACAGCCTGGGGCGACCTGGATTACCTGGTCATCGACATGCCGCCAGGCACCGGTGACATCCAGCTGACCCTGGCGCAGAAAGTCCCGGTGGCCGGCGCGGTGATCGTTACCACGCCGCAAGATCTGGCATTGCTGGACGCGCGCAAGGGCGTGGAGATGTTCCGCAAGGTCAACATCCCGGTGCTGGGCGTGGTGGAAAACATGGCCGTGCACATCTGCTCCAACTGTGGGCATGCCGAGCATCTGTTCGGTGAGGGCGGCGGTGTGAAGCTGGCCAGCCAGTACGGCGTCGAGCTGCTGGCTTCGTTGCCGCTGGCGATGGCCATCCGCGAACAGGCCGATGGCGGCAAGCCAACGGTGATCGCCGAGCCTGACAGCCCGATTGCGATGGTTTACCAGGAACTGGCCCGCCATGTCGGCGCGCGGATCGTGTTGCAGGAAGCGGTATCGCCAGCGATGCCGAACATCACCATCAGCGACGATTGATTCGCTGAAAAAAGATCGCGGCCTCGCAGCTCCTACAGGTGTAAGCCAATTCATGTAGGAGCTGTCGAGCGAAGCGAGGCCGCGATCTTTTGATCTTGCTTTAAATCCGCAACCCGCCATCCAGCTCCATAATCCGACCGTTGTAGTAGTCGTTCTCGAAAATGTACGCCGCCGAATGGGCGATCTCTTCAGGCGTGCCCATGCGCTTGAGTGGAATCACGGACGTTATCTTCTCCAGCGCTTCAGGCTTCATGCTCAGCGTCATTTCGGTTTCGATAAAGCCCGGTGCAATGGCTGCCACGCGAATGCCATAGCGTGCCAATTCCTTGGCCCAGGTCACGGTCGCCGCAGCGACACCGGCCTTGGCGGCGGAGTAGTTGGTCTGGCCGGCGTTGCCAGCGCGGGAGATCGACGAGATATTAATGATCGCGCCGCTGTTGTTCAGCTCGATCATTTTGGCCGCGACTTCACGGGTGCACAGGAATACGCCGGTCAGGTTGACGTCGATGACCGACTGCCACTGGGCCAGGCTCATCTTGGTCATCTCGCCGTCCTTGACCTTGATCAGCAAGCCGTCGCGCAGGATCCCGGCGTTATTGATCAGGCCATGGATCGCGCCGAAGTCTTCGGCCACCTGGGCGACCATGTGCGTCACTTGCTCTTCATTGGCGACATTGCACAGATAAGAGCGAGCCTCGACACCTTTAGCCTTGCAAGCGGCGACGGCGTCGTCGAGCTTTTCCTGGTTCAGGTCAACCAGCGCCAGCTTCGCGCCTTTACCGGCTAAATACTCGGCCATCGAGCGGCCTAAACCTTGGCAACCGCCAGTGATAATGATTACTTTGTCGGTGAGTTGCATTCGCATGCCCCAATAGCAGGTCAGAGGGAGTGGTTTCCTTTTAGAGAGTAGCCTCTCGATCTGCACCTGATACGGCCTGGTTGCACATGAGAACTGCCCCGATGGCGGACTGGAACTTATCCCCAGGCGCCTGTCCGTTTTTTTGACGGATTCTATATAAGGAGTCATAAATTGAGCGTTGAAGCGGCCAAGAATGCCCGAGAATTGCTTCTCAAGGAATACCGTGGAGTGCTCTCGACACACTCCAAGGCGATGCCCGGTTTCCCGTTTGGCTCCGTGGTTCCCTACTGTCTGGACGAACAGGGCCGGCCGCTGATCCTTATCAGCCGTATCGCCCAGCACACCCACAACCTGCAGAAAGATCCAAAATGCTCACTGTTTGTGGGCGAGCGCGGGGCCGAAGACGTGCAAGCCGTTGGTCGCCTGACCTACCTCGCCGAAGCAGAAAAGCTCGAGGACGAGGCCGCCATCGAAGCGGCGGCTGAGCGTTACTACCGCTATTTCCCGGATTCACAGAGCTACCACAAGGCCCACGATTTCGATTTTTGGGTGCTCAAACCGGTACGTCATCGCTACATCGGCGGTTTCGGTGCGATTCACTGGGTCGATCAATTGACCCTGGCCAACCCGTTCGCCGGAAAAGCCGAAGCAAGCATGGTCGAGCACATGAATGCCGATCACGCCAAAGCCATCGCCCACTATGTCGAACTGGCGGGCCTGCCGAAAACCGAGCCGGCGCAACTGGCGGGTATCGACACCGAAGGCATGCACTTGCGCATTGGCCAAGGGGTCTATTGGTTACCGTTTCAAGCGCCGTGTAATACGCCGACACAAGTGCGCGAAGCCTTGGTTTTCCTGGCTCACGCCGAACATTGGCCGAAAAATGAAGTGGCCGACGCTTGAATTCACGAATCGGCGACGTCATCTAGGGAAGACTGGCAAGGCATTCTTGCGTTGAGGAACCATTTGATGCGCCCTTTTTTGTTGCTCTTTGTACTGTTTCCGGTGTTGGAGCTGTTCGTATTCGTCAAGGTAAGTGGGGCGATCGGGTTTTTCCCGGCCCTGCTGCTGGTCATTCTCGGCTCGATGCTCGGCGTGTTCGTGCTGCGTATCGCTGGTCTGGCAACCGCATTGCGTGCTCGTGAAAGCCTGAACCGCGGCGAGTTGCCGGCCCAGACCATGCTCGAAGGTTTGATGCTGGCGCTGGCGGGCGGTCTGTTGATCCTGCCGGGCTTCGTCACTGACGTGCTGGGTCTGATCATGTTGCTGCCGATCTCTCGTCGACTGTTGGCCAATAAAATGCGCCAGCGTGCCGAAGAGGCTGCAATCCGTCAGCGTGCATTCGCCGACGACCTACAGCCACGTGGCGGCCCTGCGACCCGCGAGCCGCTGGGCCGTGAGCCGAACGTGATCGAAGGCGAGTTCGAACACCGCGATACCAAGTAAACCGCAACACTGGCACGGCACCCTCGGGTGCCGTGTTCGTTTGTGGGGCAGCAACCTGAAAAAATTTGCTTCCTCACCCTTGTAATAAGCTTATGCGCCCTTATGTAACGGTCACCGCAAGGTTTCTGGTGATTGCGCCAGACAGACTTCCGCGGTTCGCTCGACGAACCGCACCCGGCACCGCCGGATTTGTTAAACCCGCCGGGAATACACCGGCCGATGAAAACCACAATTAGGAGAGATCGACAATGAAGCTTCGTCCTCTGCATGACCGCGTCGTTATCCGTCGCAGCGAAGAAGAAAAGAAAACCGCTGGCGGTATCGTCCTGCCAGGTTCGGCTGCTGAAAAGCCAAACCAGGGTGAAGTCCTCGCTGTAGGCCCAGGCAAAGTGCTGGACAACGGTGAAGTGCGTGCACTGTCCGTGAAAGTGGGCGACAAGGTTGTGTTCGGCCCGTACTCCGGCAGCAACACTGTGAAAGTCGACGGCGAAGACCTGGTGGTAATGGCTGAGAACGAGATTCTCGCTGTTGTCGAAGGCTGATTCCCCGCTCATTTTCCCGTTACTACAAAGTATTTAAGGAATATCGATCATGGCTGCTAAAGAAGTTAAATTCGGCGATTCCGCCCGTAAGAAAATGCTTGAGGGCGTTAACGTCCTGGCTGACGCAGTAAAAGCGACCCTGGGCCCTAAAGGCCGTAACGTGATCATCGAGAAGAGCTTCGGCGCTCCGACCATCACCAAGGACGGCGTGTCCGTTGCCAAAGAAATCGAACTGAAAGATCGTTTCGCAAACATGGGCGCGCAGCTGGTCAAAGACGTTGCCTCCCGTGCCAACGATGACGCAGGCGACGGCACCACCACCGCTACCGTTCTGGCTCAATCGATCGTCAACGAAGGCCTGAAAGCCGTCGCTGCCGGCATGAACCCGATGGACCTCAAGCGCGGCATCGACAAAGCGACCATCGCTATCGTCAAAGAGCTGAAAGCCCTGTCCAAGCCTTGCGCTGACACCAAGGCCATCGCTCAGGTCGGCACCATCTCGGCCAACTCCGACAGCTCCATCGGCGACATCATTGCCGAAGCCATGGAAAAAGTCGGCAAAGAAGGCGTGATCACCGTTGAAGAAGGCTCGGGCCTGGAAAACGAACTGTCGGTTGTTGAAGGCATGCAGTTCGACCGTGGTTACCTGTCCCCGTACTTCGTCAACAAGCCAGAGACCATGACTGCCGAGCTGGACGGTCCGCTGATCCTGCTGGTCGACAAAAAGATCTCGAACATCCGCGAAATGCTGCCAGTACTGGAAGCCGTTGCCAAAGCCGGCCGTCCACTGCTGATCGTTGCCGAAGACGTTGAAGGCGAAGCCCTGGCGACTCTGGTTGTGAACAACATGCGTGGCATCGTTAAAGTCGCAGCCGTCAAGGCTCCAGGCTTCGGCGACCGTCGCAAGGCCATGCTGCAGGACATCGCTGTTCTGACTGGCGGTACCGTCATCTCCGAAGAGATCGGTCTGAGCCTGGAAAGCACTACCCTGGAACACCTGGGTAATGCCAAGCGCGTGATCCTGTCCAAAGAAAACACCACCGTGATCGACGGTGCCGGCGTTGAGGCTGACATCCAGGCTCGCGTTCTGCAGATCCGTCAGCAAGTGGCTGACACTTCGTCCGACTACGACCGTGAAAAACTGCAAGAGCGTCTGGCCAAACTGTCCGGCGGCGTTGCAGTGATCAAGGTTGGCGCTGGTTCCGAAGTTGAAATGAAAGAGAAGAAAGCCCGCGTTGAAGACGCCCTGCACGCTACCCGTGCAGCCGTTGAAGAAGGCGTGGTACCTGGCGGCGGCGTGGCACTGGTTCGCGCTCTGCAGGCTATCTCCGAGCTGAAAGGCGACAACGATGACCAGAACGTTGGCATCCAGTTGCTGCGTCGCGCTGTTGAAGCGCCACTGCGCCAGATCGTTGCCAACTCCGGCGACGAGCCAAGCGTAGTGGTCGACAAGGTCAAGCAGGGTTCGGGTAACTACGGTTACAACGCTGCTACCGGCGAATACGGCGACATGATCGAAATGGGTATCCTGGACCCGGCTAAAGTGACTCGTTCGGCTCTGCAAGCGGCTTCGTCGATTGCCAGCCTGATGATCACCACCGAAGCCATGATCGCTGAGATCAAGGAAGACGGTCCAGCTGGCGGCGGCATGCCAGACATGGGCGGTATGGGCGGCATGGGCGGCATGATGTAAGCCAGCCTTACCCCTATAAAAAGCCCCGCCTGCGATAAGCAGGCGGGGCTTTTTATTGCCCGGATTTCGAGGGTCACCTCGATCCATTGTAGGAGCGAGCCTGCTCGCGAAGGGGCCGTATCAGTCAACATCATCAGTGACTGAAACGCCGCCTTCGCGAGCAAGCCCGCTCCCACCTTTTGATCTGTGTTTCAGGCGCTGACCGGTTCTGCTTTGGACTCTCGCTCAGCCTTCGAGGCCGGCCGATAAAGGATGTAGTAATACGCCCCCAGACAAATCAGCCAGCAGAAAATCGCCGTCCACACGTTGTGCGAAAAGAAGTGTGCGCCCTGCATCATCCGGCCGATGGAAAACACCGTGCCTAACGCGAAAGCGAACACAAACGCCTTGCGCGCCAGACGCGGACGACGGTCACGCAGGACAAAGAACAGCGCAAACAGTGTGAAACCGGTCGCCGCATGACCGCCGGGCCAGCAGCGGCCTGGTTTGTCGGTGTGCGGGCGAGGGCTGAGCAACTCGCTATAGGTTTCGTGACCGCCGAACTGCTCAAGGCTCCACGGGCATTGAACGGCCGTCACCGCTTTGACTGGCGTGACAAAGGAGGTCGCCAGCGCCAGAGACAGCACCAGGCAGCCCAGTTCCCGTTTGATCGGTTTGAGACTGTCCATGAAAAAGGAGGCGATGAAACCGAAGATGGCCAACACTGAGAAGGCGATGACCACCTGCTTGGCGCGGTCATGCAAGATGTTTTCCAGGAAGTAACTGTGCCGCCCGATGAAATCCCCCGCGACCGGGTCATAGAACAGCTTGGCCAGGTCCATGTCCAGGGACGTCAGTTCGAGCAGCACCAGAGCGATCGCCGCGATGGCGGGAACGCCGAGGCACACCCAGAAGTTCAGAGGGCGAGAGGCGGGGCGGACGGTAGTCGAAACCATGGCAGTTCCTTGGTCGGTGAAATGTTCAGAAAACGCAGCGGCGTGGAGTTTGAGCCTGATGCTGTTGTCAGCGTGTGAATCGATAGTGAAAAAGTCGTTATAGCCGCCCCGGGTTTATGGGGTGGATTTACAACTGCACGCAGTCCTAGCCCTCAGCCACACTTGGCCTTAAGCTGCGCGGGCCAAGACGGCCGTTACTGTGTACGCAGGAGATACCCATGCGAATTCTATTGGTTGAAGACAACCGCGATATCCTGGCCAATCTGGCCGATTACCTGGGGCTCAAAGGTTATACCGTGGATTGCGCGCAGGACGGCTTGTCAGGCTTGCACCTGGCGGCCACCGAGCATTATGACCTGATCGTGCTCGACATCATGTTGCCTGGCATCGACGGCTACACCCTGTGCAAACGTCTGCGTGAAGACGCGCGCCGCGACACGCCGGTGATCATGCTCACCGCTCGCGATCAATTGGACGACCGGCTGCAAGGCTTCAAATCCGGCGCCGATGACTACCTGATCAAACCCTTTGCCCTGTCTGAATTGGCGGCGCGCATCGAGGCGGTCATGCGTCGCACCCAGGGTGGCGGTCGCCGTACTTTACAGGTCGGCGATCTGAACTACGACCTCGACACCCTGGAAGTCACCCGCGAAGGTCGTCTGCTCAAACTCAACCCGGTGGGCCTGAAGTTGCTGGCCGTGTTGATGCAGAAAAGTCCTCATGTGCTGCGCCGGGAAATTCTCGAAGAAGCGCTGTGGGGCGATGATTGCCCGGACAGCGACAGCCTGCGCAGCCACGTCCATCAATTGCGCCAGGTGATCGACAAGCCCTTCGCCAAACCGTTGCTGCAAACCGTGCACGGTGTGGGTTATCGCTTGGCCGAGGGCCGAGATGGAGTTTAAACAGAGCCTTGCTCAACGGATCATCATCGCTTTTGCGCTGATGAGCGCGTTGGTGGCAGGGGCCTTCGCCATGGGCATTGTGGCGACCGTTCACCTGGTCGAAGAAAAACTGATTTCGGCAGGTCTGGGCGGCGATTTACAGCGTTTGTTGCTGATGGACAGTGTTACGGACTGGAGCCATCGTCCCGAGCCGGACCAGCTGTTCTATTTCAGCGGCGGGCCGGGCGATTTTCAGTTGCCCAAGGATTTACGCCATCTGCAGCCGGGTTTTCACGAAGTGTTTCGTGAGCAGCTGTCGTATCACGCGATGGTCGAAGTCGTCGACGGCCGGCATTATGTGCTGTTGCAGGATCAGAGCGATTTCGAAGAGCGTGAACGGGTGCTGTTTGCCGTGGTGCTGGTGGGCTTCGTCCTGAGTCTGGCCTTGGCGGTGTTTCTCGGCTGGATACTGGCGCGCAAAGTGATGGCGCCCGTGGTGCGACTGGCCCGTCAGGTCCGTCACCGTGATCAATTATTAGGTCTGGCGCCACCCTTGGCACCGGATTATGCCGCTGATGAGGTGGGCGAGTTGGCCGTGGCCTTCGACGCCACTCTGGGGCGCTTGCGCCAGGCGTTGACCCGCGAACGGTTGTTCACCAGTGACGTCAGCCACGAGTTGCGCACACCATTGATGGTGCTGGCCAGTTCCTGCGAGCTGCTGCTGGAAAACCCTGGCATCGATCAGCGTGGACGAGCACAGGTCGAGCGAATCGCCCGCGCCTGTGAAGAGATGCGCGAGCTGGTGCAAACCTTTCTGATGTTGGCCCGCGCACAACGTGAAGACGCCAGCATGTCGCCCCAGCAGAGCCTGAGCCAGGTAGCCGATGGACTGCTCAATCTGTGGCGCGAGCCGATCGAGGCCAAGGGGCTGGCGATGATCTTTGAACCGGGCAATCCGGTAGACACCTGCTTCAACGCAACCCTTCTGCACGCGGTCATGGGCAACCTGCTGCGTAATGCGCTGCATTACACCGAGCACGGGTTTATTCGCCTGACGCTGACGGCCACCGGTTTCATTGTCGAAGACAGTGGCGTGGGTATTCCCGAAGAAAAACGCGAGGCGATGTTCGAGCCGTTCGTGCGGGGCAGCGAGAAACGCGGCGAAGGCCTGGGGCTGGGACTGTCGCTGGTGCAACGGATCTGCGAAAACCAGGGTTGGAGCGTCAGCCTGACGAACATGGAGCCCAACGGCTGTCGTTTTCAGGTGGAGTTGTGTTTGTCGGATGTGAGCTAATCGCTCGTAATGGCCCAGAGCCTTCGTTGCCGCGCTGTAAAACCTCGAAATGATTCGGGATTTTACATGACGTTTTTTTCACAGCGGGATGACCTGACGCTGACACGGCGCTTTCTATCATAGGTGCCATCAGCAGCTAAGGAGACCTTGGTGATGGACGGCCCGATCAAACTGGATTTTTCCGAAAAATACGACGATCAACACGCTCAACGATACCTGCGCAAACACCAGGATGGCCTTGCTCGCCGCCTGTCTCACTGGCGTGACGAGCAACTGGCGCGCAAGGCGTTGGCACTGGCCGACGAGCCGGGGCTGATCCTCGATTTACCCTGCGGTGCGGGGCGCTTTTGGCCATTGCTGGCGGAAAAAACCAATCGTGCGATCATTGGGGCTGACAACTCCGAGTCCATGCTGAAGATTGCCATGCAGTCGCAACCTGCCGAGGTGGTGAAACGGGTACAACCCTTGCACACTTCTGCATTCGACATCGCCTTGCCTGATAACGCCGTCGACAGCATTTTCTGCATGCGATTGCTCCATCACATCGGTGAAGCCGAGCATCGACTGGCTATTTTGCGCGAATTCGAGCGAGTCACTCGCGACAGCGTGATCCTTTCTTTGTGGGTGGACGGCAATTTCAAAGCGTGGAGACGCAAGCGCCTCGAGAAAACCCGTGAGCAGGAAGGTTACCAAAATCGATTTGTGTTACCCGCTGCTACCGTCGAAAAGGAATTTGAGCAGGCGGGTTTCCGCATCCAGGAACAACTGGACTTTTTACCGCTCTATGCCATGTGGCGGGTCTACGTATTACGCAAGAGGTAACAGAATGGCAGTGCGATGTGCAGCAGAAACGGAAATCCCTCCTCAGGACCGCTTCGATTATTTTTGGAATCAGCGCGGTGAATGGGTAGAAGAACCGAACGCCCGTCGCGGTGGCGAAAGCGGTGTGCAGCGCGTCGTGAGCGGCAATGGACAACTGCTGTACGTTAAACGTCAATTCGGGCATATCCATCGCAGCTTGCTGCACCCGTTCGGTCGGCCGACGGTGTTGCGCGAGCGCGATGCGCTCATCGGCCTGAACCGGCTCGACGTTCTCGTTCCGGAAATCGTTTTCTGCGGCGCACAGCGCGATCCGGTGCATAAATGGCGCGCATTGCTGATCACCAAGGCGCTGGACGGCTTCGAGGAAATTGACCACTGGTACGCCGGCGGCGGTCGCGAGCGTCACGGTGAGGCTGTGCATGATCGAGTGTTGAAGGAACTGGCCGAGAACCTGGCCCGGATGCACAAGGGCCGCTGGCAGCACAGCTGCCTTTATGCCAAGCACGTATTCGTGCGCGTCACCGGTGAAGGCGAGGCTGCCAACGTTGAAGTGGCCTTGATTGATCTGGAGAAATGTCGGCAGCGTTTGACCGCCGGGCAAGCGGCTACTCATGACATGAAGCAACTGCGTCGCCACTCGTCGTTCAGCACGACGGACTGGCAGAAACTCGTCTACTTTTATAAGACGGCGTTTGGCAGCGCTATCAAGGGTTTATAGCAATGAAACTCGAAATTGCACGAGGTGTATTTTTAATAGGAGCCTTGGCAGTTGCTTCACTAGCGGTGGCGGCTTGGGAGCAGCCCCGCACGCAAGTCCTCAGTTCAGTGAACGGCGACGCACACTGTCCATTGCCACGGGTTGCGAAGGCATCCGTGGCAACCCAACCCGATCATGATTTATTGCTGTTCATGTTCGGCCTTTCTCAAGGATTGAGGCCACAGAGTTGAACAGATTGAAGCCCAAATAAAAGGCCTCGCTAATGCGAGGCCTTTTTTTAGATTGCAAGATCAAAAGATCGCAGCCTTCGGCAGCTCCTACATTGAATGGGGTACACCCTGTAGGAGCTGCCGAAGGCTGCGATCTTTTGATTTCAGGGTTTATCGGGTTTTGCCAAAAGCGTGTACACACACGGCAGCACAAACAGCGTAAACAGCGTCCCGATCGACATCCCCGTGGCGATTACCGTGCCGATGTCGAACCGGCTGACGGCGCCCGCCCCCGTGGCGATGATCAACGGCACCATGCCGAACACCATTGCAGCAGTGGTCATCAACACCGGACGCAGACGAATGGCCGCCGCTTCCTCCACGGCCTCGCGCGGCGTCAGGCCTTTGTCCTTGCGTAACTGGTTGGCGAATTCGACGATCAGGATTCCGTGTTTGCTGATCAGCCCGATCAACGTCACCAGGCCGACCTGGGTGTAGATGTTCATGCTCGACCAGCCGAGGAACAGCGGGATCAACGCGCCACAGATCGACAAGGGGACGGTCACCAGAATCACCAGCGGATCGCGAAAGCTTTCGAACTGGGCGGCCAGTACCAGGAAAATGATCGCCAGCGCCAGGGCGAAGGTGACCCACAGCGCACTGCCTTCCTGGACGTATTGCCGGGATGCTCCGGCATAGTCGAAGGCATAACCCACCGGCGCCTCTTCCCGAGCGATCTGGCGCACGGTGTCGATGGCTTCACCCATGCTGACCAGCGGCACCCCGGACAGGATGGCCGAGTTGAGTTGCTGGAACTGATTCAATTGCCGTGGACGCGCCCGGTCAGTCACGGTGATCAGGGTCGACAGGGCCAGCAGTTCGCCTTGGGTGTTCTTGACGTAATAATTGTTCAGCCAGTTGGGGTTATCTCGGAAGGGCCGTTCGACCTGCGCGATGACTTTGTAGCTGCGGCCTTCGATGGTGAAGCGGTTGATCTCCGCCTCACCCAGCAACGTCGCGAGCGTCCCGCCCAGGTCCTGCATGGAAACACCCATCTGTGCGGCCTTGCCGCGATCGATATCCACCACCACTTCAGGTTTGTCGAACGCCAGGTCGAGGTCGACGAAGGCGAACTTGCCGGATTCCATTGCCCGCTTTTTCACTCGGTCGGTCACTTGCAGCAGCGACTCGTAATCGTTGGCGGAGTTGATGACGAACTGAAACGGCAGCCCCTCGCCGGTGCCCGGCAGGGAGGGCAGGTTGAAGCCGAAGATCTGCAGCCCGGATATGCTCTCCAGTTTGCGCTGGACCTCGGGCAGGATTTGCATCTGAGTGCGGCTGCGTTCGTTCCACGGTTTGAGCAGGAAGCCACCGATCCCCGATTGCACGCCGTTGAAGCCATTGATCTGGAACGACGAGTAGTACTCGGGAAACGTCTTGAAGATCGTGACGAACTCGTCGGTGTAGCTGCTCAGGTAGTCGAGGTTGGCCGGTTGCGGGGCGTTGGCCATCATGAAAATGACGCCCTGGTCCTCGTCCGGCGCCAGTTCCGACTTGGTGAACGTGAGCAGCACCGGAATCAGGCACAGCACGATCACCGCGAACACCAGCACCACCGGCCGGGTGTTGAGGGTGCCGTGGAGCATGCTTTGGTAACGGCGCTTGAGGCCTTCGAAAATCAGGTCCAGGCGATGGGCCAGACCGCTGGGGTTTTCGTCGTGACGCAGCAGGAAGGCGCACATCATCGGCGACAGGGTCAGGGCGACGATGCCGGAGATCACCACCGCGCCGGCCAGCGTCAGGGCGAACTCCTTGAACAGCGCCCCCGTGAGCCCCGTCAGGAAGCCGATCGGCGCATAGACCGCCGCCAGGGTGATGGTCATCGAGACCACCGGCATGGCGATTTCCCGGGCGCCTTCGATGGCCGCATCCAGCGGCGTCTTGCCTTCTTCGATGTGCCGGTGGATGTTTTCCACCACCACAATGGCGTCGTCCACCACCAGGCCGATGGCCAATACCATCGCCAGCAATGTCAGCAGATTGATCGAGTAGCCCATCATCTGCATGAAGAACATCACGCCGATCATCGACAACGGGATGGTGACCACCGGGATCACCACCGAACGCAGTGCGCCGAGGAACAGGAACACCACCACGATGACGATCAGCACCGCCTCGAACAATGTTTTGATCACCTCGTTGATCGAGGCCTGGATGAACAGCGTGGCGTCGTAGGCGATTTCACCTTTGAGGTTCGGCGGAAGCTGGGCTTCCAGCTCCGGCATGATCTTGCGCACTTCCCTGATCACGTCCAGCGGGTTGGCGCCGGGCGTGGCCTTGATGCCGATGTACACCGAAGGGGTGCCGCCGAAGGAGCTGATCGAATCGTAGTTTTCCGCACCCATTTCAACCCGCGCCACATCGCTGAGCAGTACACGACTGTCGCCCTCGACTTTGAGCGGAATCGCGGCAAAGGCTTCGGCGGACTTGAGCTCGGTATTGGCGTTGATGCTGGTGACGACGTACTCGCCTTTCACTTCGCCGGCGGCGGAAAGGAAGTTGTATTTGCGCACGGCATCGGTCACGTCGCTGGCACTCAGGCCGAAACCGGCGAGCTTGACCGGGTCCAGCCACAGACGCATGGCGAACACCTGGTTGCCGAGAATCTCGGCTTCGGCCATGCCCGGCAGAGTCGCCAGTTTCGGCTGGATGACCCGCGACAGGTAGTCGGTAATTTGCGGGTTGCTCAGCTCCTTGCTGAAGAAACTGATGTACATCAGCGCCGAGGCGTCGGCGGCTTCCTTGCTCAATACCGGGTCTTCGGCGTCCTGGGGCAGTTGGTTCTTCACCTCGTTGGCCTTGGCCAGCAGTTCGGTGAACAGGCGGTCACTGTTGGAGCCGATGCGCGCGTAGATCGAGATCACCGAGAAGTTCTGGCGACTGACCGAGGTCATGTAGTCGATGCCCTCGGCACTGGCCAGACTTTGTTGCATCGGTTGGGTGATGTAGCCCTGAATGGTTTCGGCGTTGGCCCCGGGGTAAGCGGTGGTCACCGTGATCAGGGCGTTTTCCATTTGTGGGTATTGGCGCAGCGGCAACTTGCTCCAGGCCTGGAAGCCCAGCAGCACAATCAACAGGCTGACCACGGTGGCGAGCACCGGGCGGCGGATGAACGGGTCGGTAAAAGCCATGGGGGTTCCTTGATCAGTCCGCGCGCGGCGGGCTGTTCTTCTCGGCTAAGGTCTTGTCGTCGCTGATCGCAATGTGTGCGCCGTTGTCCAGTTTGATCTGGCCGGCCGTGACCACTTTTTCGCCGTTCTGCACGCCTTTGGTGATCATCACTTGCCCATCGCGGCGCTCGCCGGTTTCGATGAAACGCCGTTCGGCGATCAGGATCGGTTGGCCCTTGTCGTCTTTTTCCAGGCTGCCGTCTTCGGCTTTTTTCTGCGCGACGACATAGAGTGAGTTGCCGTACAGCGTGTAAGTGATCGCACTTTCCGGCACGACGATGCGCGGCTGTGGGTCGGGCAACAACACTTGCAGGCTGGCGAACATGCCCGGTAGCAGTTTGCCGTCGGGATTGGCCAGGGTCGCGCGGACCTGGACGTTGCGCGTGCTGTTTTCGACTTTCGGGTTGATCGCGCTGATGGTGCCGGGGAAGGTTTGTGTCGGGTAGGCCGCGACAACGATCTGTACCGGTTGGCCGAGGGCGATCTTCGGTACCGACTGCTCGGGCACGAAGAAGTCTACGTAGAGGCTGCTGAGGTCTTGCAGGGTGGCAATCATGGTGCCGCTGGCGAGATAGTCACCGACGTCCACCTGACGAATGCCGATGGTCCCGCTGAACGGTGCGAGCAAGCGTTTTTTGGCCAGCGCCGCCTTGAGCTGATTAACCGTGGCCTGGCTCTTTTTCAACACCGCCGAGAGCCGGTCGAATTCGCCTTTTGAAATGGCCCGGCTGCCGACCAATTGGCTGCCGCGACCGTAATCGAGCTGCGCCAGACCCAGGTCCGCCTGAGCGGTTTCGAGCAGGGCGGTTTCCACCACGCTATCAAGTTGCAGCAGCGGTTGGCCGACCTTGACCTTCTGCCCTGACTCGAACCGCAAATCGATGACGGTGCCGTCGGTCTCCAGGCTCAGGTCGACCCCTTGCAGCGCCTTCAAGGTGCCGACGGTGGGCAGGCGGGCTTGCCACGGCCGTTCGGTGGCCGTGGCCACGGCGACACTGATCGCTGGTTTCGGCACAGCAAAGCCCTGAATCATCGTATAGATGGAGAAGGCTTTGTAACCGCCCAGAACCAGCACGATCAGCAAAACAACACCCAACATGATCAGCATGCGGCGACGCAGCATATTTCCACTTCCTTGGAGAAAATCAGGTGACACAGTCGGGCACATTACTCCGAGTCAGAGGGGGTTTCCAACTGGCAGAACTTACAGGTAGGCCTGCATGTCAGCGCGGACGGGATGGAACACAAACCTGTGGCGAGGGAGCTTGCTCCCGCTGGACTGCGTAGCAGTCCCTTTTTTCAGGGCCGCTGCGCAGCCCGGCGGGAGCAAGCTCCCTCGCCACAGGGAAAAACCTCCAGCAGGAGAGGCAAGGTCAAATGAGGTGAAGGTGGTTGTCCCAGAGCCCTGCGGGTAGATCGAGGGGTTTTGCAACAAGGCTTGTCTGGCGGCAGTCGTAAAACCGGCAGCGTCCTTGACCCGAGGTCACGACAAAGCCATCGGCTACCGCGCCGACCCCGGCGCAATCGGGAAGCGGCGCGTCCAGGCGCACTTCACCGCTGTCCAGGTCCCAGATGAAAAAGCGGTTGCCCCGGGGCGCGGTCAACGCCACCAGGCGCAGTTCGCTGTGCACCGCGACGCTGGCGGTGTAATGCCCCATGGCCTGCAACTGATGCTCAGGCACCGGAAAGGCCACGAACGGCTGGCCGGGCCGCTTGATCGCCAGCAGCTCCGACGACTCGTGAGACGGCCCCATGAACTGCTGGCCGGCGACGATGGTGCCGTCGCTGGCAATCCCCAAATGACGCACGCTGTTCATCTGCTGGGCGAGGGTTTCCTTGCTTAGCAGGGTGCCATCGCGCTGCATCAGGACCAGGCTCGGTTCCATGGCGTCGAGGTTCATCTCGACGCGGCTTTCGGCCTCGGTGCGAATGCCGCCATTGGCCACCACCAGAGTTTCGCCATCGGGCATCCACGACACCTGATGCGGGCCGACGCCGTGGGTCGACATCTCGCCGCTGTGCACCAGCCGCTCGCCTTCGAACTTATACACACCGAGCAAGCCGCGACCCGGGTCGGAGGTGTCGTTCTCGGTGGCGTACAGCCAGTCGCCGCTTTTGTGAATTACTGCGTGACCATAGAAATGCCGGTTCGGCAGCGAGGTCACGGTTTGCAGCAACGTGCCGTCGCGCAGGTCGATCAAGTAACTCTCGGTGCCCGGACGACGGGCGACGAACAGCGCAATCGGCAGCATCGGATGGTTGATGATGTCGTGGCAACGCTGGCCGACCTGGGTGGCAAACACCCGGGTGCCGTCCAGCCGATAACCGACGGCGTAGTGCTTGCCGTCGGTATCGTCCCGCGCCGAGAGCAGCAGCGGGCTTTTGTCCTTTTGCTTGAACAGCGTCCAGCCGCCCAGTGTCACCGCACCCAGCAGCAAACTACCTAACGTCAAAGCCTGGCGTCGCAGCATGGAACTTGCCCTCATCAGTCACCGTCGTTGGCGTTGAAGCCCAGTTGGATGCCCAGCGCCTTGGCCAGTTCGCCTTCGTGCAGGCGGTGGACGACGTTGAGGCCGTCGTAGAGGTCGTTGAGTTGCTGGCGACCGGCATCGTCATTGAGCATTTCAGTCAGCGAGCGCTGGTTGCTGGCGAACAGTTTCAGGGCCGCGGCGTAAGCGGCGTCGATCTTGTCGGCCAAGGGTTTCTGCTCGCTCGGCAACAGGCCGCGCAGGCCTTTGTTGTCGACGCCTTCCCATACTGTTTTGGCGGCGGCGAGACTGGCTTCGAGGCCGGTCAGGGACGACTTGCTGCGCCATGCATCGGCCTGGAACGGCTGTGGCACACCCTTCGTCTGACGGCCCATCGGCGTGCCGAGTTTTTTCTTCAGGGTGTCGAGGGCGGTGACTTGCACACGTAGCAGGTCGGCGATGGCTTCGTGGGAATCGGCGTAGCGCTGGTTCGGGAATTTGCTCAATTGCGCGAGCATGCCGTCGGTGTTGTTCCAGGTTTTCAGGATCTCTTCGGCCAGCTGTTTCTGACGCTCGCCAATCGCGATCAGCAGCGGGCAGTACTTGGCTTTCTGTTCAGCGTTGGCCACATCAGGCTTGCTGTCGAACAGGATGTATTCGTAGGCGGAAAGGCCTTGAACCACAACGCTGGACTTGGCCAAGGCAGCGGCGTCGATCTGCGGCTGCGCGGTGACCAGTTGTTCGACCTGACGGCCGACGAGGTTTTTCTTGTCCGGCCAGAACTGCACCTGCCAGGCGCGATTGCCTTCGGCCAGCGGCCCGATCAGCAGCGGTTGCAGCTCGGCCCAGGCTTTCTGCGCGTGCAGGAAGTCGGCGCGAGCGGTCTCGAGGTTTTCCTTGCCTTCGCAGTAGGACAACGCACTGACGGCCAGTTGGCGATCGGCTTCAACCCAGCGCGTGTAGGTTGGCAGGATCACCGACTTGGCGATGGCTGCTGAGGTAACGGCCTGCGGATCCTGAGGCGAACAGGCGCCCAAGGCTAGCGCGGCAAGGCTGGTGAACAACAATTTGGGACGGAACATGTCGGGCTCCCGCTATGGAATACGTATTAAAGGGAATTCAAAAACGCCAGCAACGCAGCGCGCTGTTCGGCATTGAAAGACAAAACCTGTTGCTGCGCCGCTGCGGCTTCGCCGCCATGCCAGAGCACGGCTTCGAGCAGATTGCGGGCGCGGCCATCGTGCAAAAACTGGGTGTGCCCACTGACCGCCTGCGTCAGGCCAATGCCCCACAACGGCGGGGTGCGCCAGTCGCGGCCACTGGCCTGGAATTCGGTACGGTTGTCGGCCAGACCGTCGCCCATGTCATGCAGCAGCAGATCGCTGTAAGGGCGAATCACTTGATTGGCCAGTTCAGGTTCTGCGGCGTTGGCGGCGGTGGTGTATTTCGGGGTGTGACAGGACTGGCATCCAGCCTGGAAAAACAGAGTCTTGCCGGCCAGCACCTCGGGGGCGCTGACATCGCGGCGGGCCGGTACGGCGAGGTTACGGCTGTAGAACAGCACCAGACGCAGGATGTTATCGCTGACTTCCGGCTCGCCATCCGGGCCATTGCCGTTGGGCGCTTGCTTGCAGGCGGTTTGCGCGGCGGTGCAGTCGTCGACGGGTCTCAGGCTGGTGGTGAGGCCCATGTCACCGGAAAACGCATGAACATTTTGCTGATTGAGGTTGGGTTGGCCAGCCTTCCAGCCAAATCGTCCGAGGACGGTTTTTTGCTGCGCGTCATCCCAGACCCGGTTCGGGCGTCCAGCGATACCGTTTTTGTCTTTTGCCTGAGCCTCGGCATTGGCCAGGATCGCCGCGTCGGGAATCGCTTCGAGCAAGCCCAGGCCAATCATCGGTGGAGCGACCCGGGCCGAGAAACGCGTGTCAGGGTGCATCGGACCATAGCCGAGCTGGGTGATGTTCAAGCTTGGCTTGCGCAACTCGACTTCGGTGCCGTCCTTGAAGCGAATCGGAACGGGCGAGTAATCGACCCGCACTTTGCCTTCCGGCACGACACCCGGCACAGACATGTCCTGGAGTTGTCCGCCGTAGACCGGCTCCGGGACGACACCGAGCTGCTCGATGACGTTGGCATAGGCCGGCGCATCGGGAATCGACAGGCGTACCAGCATCGACACGGCGTTCTGCGCATCAGGCGTGGGCGGATGACCTCGTCCGTCCTTGATGTGGCAGCCCTGGCACGCGTTGGTGTTGAACAACGGCCCGAGTCCGTCCCTGGCGGTGGTGGTCGACGGCGCGATCACCCAGGGGTTACGGAAAAAGCTGTTGCCGACACTGAAGTCAACGCGCCGTGAGGGTGGCAGGTTGGCGGACGGCAGGGAAAATGAGTTCTGATCGGTCTTGCGCACAGTTGCGCTGCCACCGGACCGGGCTTCACCGGGTTCGGCTTGGGTAAAACGCGGGGCGTCATCGCAGGCACTCAGGCCCAGGGCCAGAAACAGTGCGGACAAGCGAAGAGGCAGCGAGGGCATCGGACATCCTGCAAGACGAGCAAAACAAGGGGCGCAAAGTCTAACAGGGCAGGGGAGTTTGAATAAGAGGAATTATCGTTTGGTTGATGTGGAGCATTTTTTCTGGGCACCCACAACCCTGTGGGATTGCATTCAGGCGGGTATGAAAAAGGCGACCCGAAGGTCGCCTTTTTATTCAGCCAGCGTTGATCAGAACTCGTGATCAGCGTTGTCCGGGTTCAGGTCGCTGATGCCCAGTTTGCCAGCGGCGGCTTCGATCGAACCGGTCTGCTTGACCAGGGAAGCGATAGCGTCGCGGACGATCTGGTTACCAGCGGTGTTGCCGGCGGCGATCAGCTGGTCGTAGTGCTCACCCTTGTTGGCGTGATCGACCATGATCTGGATTTTGGCTTCGGTGGCGGCCAGGTCGGCTTTGAGCGCGGTGTCGGCAGCCGGGTCGGCTTTGGCCACCAGGGACGACAGGCTGGCGCCGGTCATTTTGGTGCCGTCGACCCGGGTGTATTCGCCCAGGTACACGTTCCGAATGCCTTTGGCATCGTAGAAGTGCGAGTTGTGGGTGTTGTCGCTGAAGCAATCCTGTTCGTCTTCCGGGGAGTTCGCTTCCAGGGAAACCTTCATGCGCTCGCCCGCCAGTTCGCCCAAGGACAGGCTGCCCATGCCGAACAGCATTTTGCGCAGGCCGGATTCAGCTGGCTCGGCTTCCAGGGTGGCGCGGTAGTTGTCGGCCACGTTCGGCTTCCAGTTACCGACCATTTCTTCCAGGTCGCTGACCAGCAATTGGGTCACGGACTTCAGATAAGCGCGACGGCGATCGTTATGACCGCCGGTTGCGCCTTTGCCTTCCAGGTAGTCGGAAGCAGGACGGTTGCCGGCGCCAGGGCCGGTGCCGTTCAAGTCCTGGCCCCAGAGCAGGAATTCGATGGCGTGGTAGCCGGTGGCGACGTTGGCCTCGGAACCACCCAGCTCGTTCAGGCTGGCAAGTTTTGCCGGGGTGATGTCTTTCACGTCGACCTTGTCTTCGCCAACCTGAACCTGGGTGTTGGCGATGATGTTGGCCGTGGCGCCCGGGTTACCCAGTGCGTGCTCGTAGGATTTGTCGACGTAGTCGATCAGGCCTTCGTCCAGTGGCCAGGAATTCACCTGACCTTCCCAGTCGTCGATGATGGTGTTGCCGAAGCGGAACACTTCGCTCTGCAGGTAAGGAACGCGGGCAGCGATCCAGGCAGCCTTGGCAGCTTTCAGGGTGTCGGCGTTCGGCTTGGCGAGGAAGTCGTCGACGGCGGTTTGCAGGGTCTTCGCGGTGGATTCGGCATCGCTGTAAACGGCGAAGACGATGTCGGCGTAATGCGCGACAACGGCTTTGGCGGCGGCTTCGTCGACTTTACTGGTAGCGGCAGGTGCAACGGCCGGGGCCGTGGTGCTGGCGGCCGGAGTCGGCGTCTGCGCAGCGGCAGCTTTGTCTTTACCTTCGCCACAACCGGCGAGGGAAATAGCGATGGCCAACAGACTGGCGGTAGCCAGAGGCATACGAATCATGGCGAACATCCTGCTTCGAGAGAGGGTGGAGAGGCGCAGCAAGCGCGCAAAACTGCGACATAATGCAAATCTTTCGCATTATGTGTAAAGGGTTGTGGTTGTAAATATTTCTTATTCAGGCGGGAGTTGTGTCGTGGATCAAGAGATCGCAGCCTCGTTTCACTCGACAGCTGCTACCGAGTGAAACGAGGCTGCGATTTCTCGATCTTTTACAAAATGGCCGCGTTACTGCGCTGGGCCTGTTTCAGGTACGCGCTCAATTCCCGCGCCGGCAGCGGCTTGCTGTAGAGATAGCCCTGACCTTCGTGACAGCCCTCGGAGATGATGTAGGCCTCTTGCTCGGGGGTTTCCACGCCTTCGGCAATCACCTGCATGCCCAGGCTCTTGCCCAGCTGGATGATGGCTCGAACGATGGTCGCATCGTCGTCGTCATCGAGTAGATCCTGAACGAAGCTCTTGTCGATCTTGATTTTGTCCAGCGGCAGGCTTTTCAGATAGCTCAGTGACGAGTAACCGGTGCCGAAGTCGTCGATCGCGATCAGCGCACCGGAGCGGCGCAGGCTCAGCAGATGCTGGGCGGCAGTGCTGATGTCTTCCATCAGGCCGGTTTCGGTGACTTCCAGCTCCAGGCTGCGCGGTGGCAGGCGATACATCTGCAGGAGGTTGTTGACCACCCGCGGCAACTCGGCGTGGTGCAGCTGCACCGTGGACAGATTCACCGCCATGCGCAGGTCGGCGAAACCCTGGTCATGCCAGTCGCGCAATTGTTTGCACGCCTGATCCAGGACCCATTCGCCGATGGCGATGATGGTGCCGTTCTGTTCGGCCAGGGGGATGAACAAGTCCGGCGGAACCAGTCCGTGCTCGGGATGCTGCCAGCGAATCAGCGCCTCGACACCCACTACCCGGTGATCGCGATAGCTGATCTGCGGCTGGTAGACGAGATAGAACTGGCCACGGACCAGGGCGTCGCGCAGGTCTTTCTCCAGCTCGCGACGGCGGCGCATCTCGGTGTCGACGCTGGCGATATAGAACTGATAACGGTTGCGCGAGCGAGTCTTGGCCAGGGTCATGGTCTGCTCGGCTTTTTGCAGCAGTTTCTCGGTGCTGTCACCGTCCTCGGGGAACAGGGTGATGCCGATGGTGGCGCGCAGGCGAATCTCCTGATGATCGAGGGCAAATGCCGCTTCCAGGTCATCGAGAATGCTTTGGGCCAGTTCGGCCGC
Source organism: Pseudomonas sp. BT76 TE3572 (assembly GCF_050435365.1). Taxonomy (NCBI): domain Bacteria; kingdom Pseudomonadati; phylum Pseudomonadota; class Gammaproteobacteria; order Pseudomonadales; family Pseudomonadaceae; genus Pseudomonas; species Pseudomonas sp. BT76 TE3572. The sequence continues at coordinate 3,106,378 of NZ_JBNDKE010000001.1, read as the reverse complement.
TTCGTAGGGTTGTTCGATGTCGGCCTGAACCAGGGCGAACTGGTCGCCGCCGAGGCGGGCGAGGGCGCCAAGGCGTCCACTGTGAGCTCGCAGGCGATCGGCCAGGGCCAGCAGCAGTTGGTCGCCGGTCTGGTAGCTGAATTGTTCGTTGATGCCCTTGAAGTCATCCAGGCCGACCACCAATACCGCGACCCGTCGTTGCAACTTGCCGGCGTCTACCAGGATTTTGTCCAGTTGCTGCTGTAGTTGCTGGCGGTTCGGCAGGCCGGTGAGGAAGTCGTACTGGGCCATGCGTAGCAGGCTGTTTTCCGCTTCGTGGCGCAAATGGGTGTTGCGCTCGATGGACTCGAGCAACTGGTTGGCGGTGTTGATCCAGATCCCCAGTTCGTTCTTTTCATGCCCCTTGAGCAGCGGGATTTTGTGTTCGCTGGGGCGATCCGGATTGATTTCCGTGAGGTGCTCGATGATCCGCGACAGCGGCTTGGTCAGCAGCCAGTGATAGACCAGGTACAGCACCAACCCCATGGCCATCGCACGCAACACGCCGGAGATGAAGATGATCACCGAACTGATGATGAAACCCTGGCCATAGGTGGCGGTGTCGAGGGTAATGCTCAAGTCGCCGTAATACTCGCTGTAAGGGCCGCGACCCACCAGTTGGGTGGTGAAGGTGCGTTCCTTGCCGAGGATCACGTCGGTCAGCCAACGACTGTCGGAATGCTGCAGCTCGCGAGCCTTTTGCGCGAGCATGGCTTCGTTGGGATGGCCAATGGAGGCCTTGCGCACAGCGTCGTCCTGAAACAGGCCTTCGATAACCTGCATACCCATTTCCCGGTCCAGGCTGTAGACGGCCTGGGTCGAGGGGTCGCGGAACATGTCGAGGATGCGTTGGGCATCGCTGGCCACGGCCTGGCGTGTTTTATAGGCATCGAAAACGATCTGCGCGCAGCTCAAGACCACGCCGACGATCAATGCCGACAGGAGCACGACCCGAAGCAACTTCACCGACAAGCTGTTCTTGAGTTCCAGCTTCAAAGAGTCATTCCTTGTTCCGTGCGGGTAGCGTCAAGTTGCCATGAGTATTGGCAATCCGGTGATGGCAGTCAAAGGGACAATCAATCACATGGGGTTTTGCCTGTAGCTTGGCTGAAATGCTGTCGTCTGGAGTATTTGCGCTATTCGTACTGTGTCGGTTGTTGGGGCCTTCAACTTGAGGGGGATTTGGACATATTTTCCGTTTGGTTGATGTTAGACGGCTGTGGCGTTGGGGCAAGGGTTCGCTGTGGGGATTTGGTCTGGTGTGTATATCCGTTGCTGCGGTAACGGCGGCTTAGGGTTTCGCCCTTACGGCGAGTCCCTTTTGGCAAACGCCCCAAAAGGAACCAAAAGGTCTCGCCCCGAGCGTCCGGCCCCTCGCTTAGGCTCGGCGTTCCTTCGTTCCGGTATCCATCCGGGGACACTGCCCTCCGGTCTGCTTCGCTACGACCTACATGCAGCGTGTTCGACTGCGTCGAACGGCGCTGCGCGCCACTCCCCGGATGCACACCTCCACTCAGCCTACCGAGGGGGCGGGTGGATCAAGATCAAAAGCTGAAGGCGAGCTAACGCTCGGCCTGTTGAGTGGTGAGAAGCCTCGGGTGTACACCGTCCCACTGTGGGAGTGAGCCTGCTCGCGATGGCGGCCTGACAGCCGACCATTTTCTTCCGGTCATACATCAATCCCCTGTGGGAGATTCTATGTTGCAGGGCAACCCTGCAACTTCAGGCCGGCTGGTATTCGCTCTGATTTTTCATCAGGGCAAATGCCACCCGACAGAGTTTCCGGGCAAGGGCCACCAATGCCTGGGTTTTCGAGAAGCCTCTTGCCAAATACGACTCGTAAAACGGTTTCCATTTAGCTGAGCGACAGGCTGCCATTGCGGCGTTGTAAGCCAACCGGCGTACTTCCGGATCCCCTTTTTTGCTCAGGTGCCGGGGGCCGTTCTTCTTCCCGGAGTCATCGACCGTAAGGTCCATCCCTAGAAACGCGATGAACGCATCACTATTGGCAAAATCACCGCGCATAAAGGTCGTCGCCAACCCGGTTGCAGTCAGTTCGCCAACACCTTCGATGGCTTTGCAGCGGTCGATATTCTCTTCAATTCCCGCCTCTTTGCTGACCTTGCGCAGCAGTTTCTGAATGGCCTGATCCGCTTGCTTGAAGGCCTTTTGCTGGGCGGCCTGCACTTTCTTCAACAAGGGTTCATTGGCCCAGCTCAGCATCAGGCCAGCATGGTTCTGGATCAGCGTTGCACGTCTGTGGAGCAGGCTTTTCAGCGAGGTGTAGGCCTTGGGTGGCGGGCTCCAGATCCGTAGTCCGTCTTGTTCGTTCGTCAAATAGCGCGCCAGCAGACGGGCATCGCAGGGATCGTTCTTGGCGCGCTGGCCGATGCCGCGGCGATAGTTGCTTACCCGATAAGCATCCACGACATAGACCTGGTGACCCATCGCATGGGCCAGCTCGACAGTGTCCAGGTGGTAGATGTTGGTGGCTTCAACGGCGATAGCGCTTTGGGCGGGCAATGTTTTAAGCCAGCGTTTAAGGGCTGTTCGATCGTTCTTGATGGCGTCAGTGGATTGCAGGTCGGAGCGATAGACAACTATTTCAGCCTTGGCGATATCGATGCCAACAACCGTCTGCGAAGTAAGGATTGTCATGACGAATCCTCGGAGCTAGGGTTTAAGAGCTTGTCGGGGTCTACCGTTGCGCTGGCTTGCCTCTATCGTCGGTTTTACCGATGAATTCCTTATCGGCGCTTTGGGTAGAAAGGGCGGGACGAGAAGTCTCCCACGGTCCGTACTGGCTAGAGTCGGAATCGAGCTTTTAGTCACGCCCACCCCTTCAAGTCTAAACATACAAGCGAGCTTGCTCGCGATGACGGCAGCACATTCAACATCTTTGTGACAGACAAACCGCTATCGCGAGCAAGCTCGCTCCCACAGGTACAGTGGTGTCCTTGTCGGAGCGAGCCGGCTCGAGGCAGCGATCCGACGAAGGCGGTCCAACTGCCGCCCCAAGACTTTCCCTAGTGCATAAAAAAACCCGGCAAAAGCCGGGTTTTTTTGACTGGCGTCGATCTTAAGCGGTGAAGGTTTTGCCTTCGAACTGCTCAGCCACGAATTTCCAGTTGACCAGGTTCCAGAACGCTTCGACGTATTTTGGACGAAGGTTGCGGTAGTCGATGTAGTAAGCGTGTTCCCAGACGTCGCAGGTCAGCAGCGGGGTGTCGCCGTTGGTCAGCGGGTTGCCGGCGCCGATGGTGCTGGCCAGGGCCAGGGAACCGTCAGCCTTTTTCACCAGCCAGCCCCAACCGGAACCGAAGGTGCCGATGGAAGTCTTGCTGAATTCTTCCTTGAACTTGTCGAACGAACCGAAGGCTGCGTTGATCGCCTCAGCCAGTGCGCCGGTTGGTTGACCGCCGGCGTTTGGCGCCAGGCAGTTCCAGTAGAAAGTGTGGTTCCAGACCTGAGCGGCGTTGTTGAAGATACCGCCGGAGGAAGATTTGACGATTTCTTCCAGAGTCTTGCCTTCGAACTCGGTGCCTGGCACCAGGTTGTTCAGGTTCACGACATAGGTGTTGTGGTGCTTGTCGTGGTGGTATTCCAGAGTTTCCTTGGAAATGTGCGGCTGCAGGGCATCGTGTGCGTAAGGCAGCGGCGGCAATTCGAAAGCCATGATGATTCTCCTAATCAGGTCAGTTGCGGTGAGCGCAAGGCCGATCACGGGCGGCCAGACAAGCGCCGGGGAGTTTGTACTCTTTGCGGCGCATCGGATCGGATCATAGCACCGGGGGTGCGGCATAACCACGCAACAACTGTGTGGAATAGAGGTTCCAGAGCCTTTTGGAATAATCAGCCTGCGGCGATTAATTGAAAGGCCACGGTAAACATCATCGCCGCCACCAGCATATCGAGAATTCTCCAGGTGCTCGGCCGGGCCAGCCACGGCGCTAACCATGCGGCGCCCAACGCCAGGGTGAAAAACCACAGCAACGACGCACTGGCCGCGCCCACGACATAAGCGCCGGGCTCTGTTTGTTGGGCACCGAGGGAGCCAATCAGCAACACGGTATCCAGATAAACGTGCGGGTTAAGCAGCGTGACGGCCAAAGCACTGAGCATCACTGCACGCAGCGAACGCACGGTCTGGTTTTCGCCTTGTTGCAGGCTCTGTTTCGAGCAGGCTCGACGCAACGCCAGGCTGCCATACCAAATCAGAAACACCGCGCCACCCCAACGGGCGACTGCCAGCAACGTCGGGTTCTGCGCCAGCACCGTCGCCAGGCCGAATACTCCGGCGGCCACCAGCAAGGCATCGCAGGTCACGCAAAGTGCCGCCACGGGCAGGTGATGTTCACGCCGAAGGCTCTGGGCCAACACAAACGCATTCTGAGTACCGATCGCCATGATCAGCCCCGCGGCCACCAACAGGCCGTTCACATAGCTTTGCCACATAAGATGTTTACTCCGCGTTGGCCGCCAGATCCCGCAGCACGTGCAGGGCGCGTTCGGCATCGGCCTGGCCGACGAATAAATGGTCGTGGTAATAGCCGGCGATCACGTTGCAGCTGATGCCCGCCTGGCCTAATGCCGTGGCGAACGCGGCGGTCAGGCCGACGGCTTCGAGGGCCGAGTGCACGTTCAAGGTGATCCAGGCCGCGACGTAATCGAAACTGAAACCCGCCTTCTCGGCGTGGGAACGTTCCAGAATCACCGTCAGACCTTCCTGCTCGCGAAAGCTGCCGACAATTTCAAGGCCTGCCGGCAACTTGCCGTCGCGCAGGGTGCAGAACACGTATTCGCCGACGTTGAGTTGCGGGCTCATGCTGCGCAGCAGGGTTGCCAATGAAGTTTCGCCAGCCATGTCGATGATCCTTGTTGAAGAGTTCTTGCTGGCCATTCTCCGGTGTCAGGCTGTATAAGAAAAACCAATCATGCTGATCGCTCATTAGGAAAACTGATGTTCGACTATAAATTGCTTTCTGCCTTGGCCGCGGTGGTCGAGCAGGCCGGGTTCGAACGTGCGGCTCAGGTGCTCGGCTTGTCGCAATCGGCAATCTCCCAGCGCATCAAATTGCTCGAGGCGCGGGTCGGCCAACCGGTGCTGGTGCGGGTGACACCGCCGGCCCCGACCGAAATCGGCCGACGGCTGCTCAACCATGTGCAGCAGGTGCGTCTGCTTGAACGGGACTTGCAAACACTGGTGCCGGCACTCGACGAAGAAGGCCTGCCGGAACGTCTGCGCATCGCCTTGAATGCCGACAGCCTCGCCACGTGGTGGGCCGTGGCGGTCGGGGATTTTTGCGCGGAACAACATTTGCTGCTCGATCTGGTGGTCGAAGACCAGACCGTCGGCCTCAAACGCATGCGCGCCGGTGAAGTCGCGGCGTGCGTCTGCGCCAGTGAGCGCCCGGTGGCCGGCGCGCGCAGCGTTTTGCTGGGGGCCATGCGCTACCGTGCGCTGGCCAGCCCGGCATTCATTGCCCGGCATTTTCCTGAAGGTGTGCGCGCCGATCTGTTGTCGAAAACCCCCGCGTTGGTGTTTGGCCCGGACGATTTCCTACAGCATCGCTACCTCGCGTCCCTCGGCGTCGATGGCGGATTCGAACACCATTTATGCCCCTCGTCCGAAGGCTTCATCCGCCTCACGGAAGCGGGACTCGGTTGGGGGCTGGTGCCTGAACTGCAGGTGCGCGAGCAACTGGAGCGCGGTGTATTGGTGGAACTTTTGCCCGATAAGCCGATTGATGTGCCGCTGTACTGGCATCATTGGCGCAATGGCGGTCAGTTGCTGGGGTTACTCACCGATCAGTTGGTGCGTTCGTCGAAGCAATGGCTGGTGCCGTTGGACTGACGGGCAGCGTCAAGACCTCACGCAATACGCAAAACGAAATATTCGGAGCAATTCATGAAGATTCTGGTTACCGGCGCAAGCGGCTTCATCGGCGGGCGCTTTGCGCGTTTCGCCCTGGAGCAGGGCCTGGACGTGCGGGTCAACGGTCGCCGGGCCGAAAGTGTGGAGCATCTGGTGCGCCGTGGCGCCGAGTTCATCCAGGGTGATTTGAGCGACCCGGAACTGGCACGCGACCTGTGCTCAGACGTTGAAGCCGTCGTGCATTGTGCCGGTGCGGTCGGTTTGTGGGGGCGTTATCAGGACTTCCATCAAGGCAATGTCCAGGTTACGGAAAACGTGGTCGAGGCCTGCCTGAAACAGCGGGTTCGGCGACTGGTGCACTTGTCGTCGCCGTCGATCTACTTCGATGGCCGCGATCATTTGGGGCTGACTGAAGAACAGGTGCCCAAGCGCTTCAAGCATCCCTACGCCGCGACCAAATACCTGGCCGAGCAAAAAGTTTTCGGCGCTCAGGAGTTCGGCCTCGAAACCCTGGCCCTGCGCCCGCGTTTCGTGACGGGGGCTGGCGACATGAGCATCTTCCCGCGGCTGCTGAACATGCAGCGTAAAGGACGGCTCGCGATCATCGGCAACGGCCTGAACAAGGTTGATTTCACCAGCGTGCAAAACCTCAATGAAGCGTTGCTCAGCAGTTTGCTGGCCAGTGGTTCGGCGTTGGGCAAGGCCTACAACATCAGCAACGGCGCGCCGGTTCCGCTGTGGGACGTGGTCAATTACGTGATGCGCAAGATGGAAGTCCCACAGGTCACGCGCTACCGTTCCTACGGCTTGGCCTACACCGTTGCGGCGCTCAACGAGGGGGTGTGCAAGTTGTGGCCGGGTCGTCCCGAACCGACCCTGTCGCGCCTGGGCATGCAGGTGATGAACAAAAACTTCACCCTGGACATCAGTCGCGCCCGGCATTATCTGGACTACGATCCAAAAGTCAGTCTCTGGACCGCCCTCGATGAATTCTGCGGCTGGTGGAAGGCCCAGGACATTCGCTGACGCATGGGTTAGTGCCGCATCACTGAACCGAGTTCGGGGTTGAGGGTCAATCGATGCGGCAGGGGGGGTTATACTGCGCCGCATCAAGCCATCACTGCGTTCCACAAAGGTTGACTCAATGTCCATGCGTAACGATGCCAACGACGACTTCGATGTACCGAGCCTGCGTGCCGACAGCCTCGACGACGATGATTTTCCGACCACCGCTCGCACCTCCGTGCATTCGCGGCCCGCGCCAGTCGTCAAAGTCAAAAGCCCGAGCACCGGCCCGCTGTGGGCGCTGGTCGGCGCCTTGTTCTTTGCGTTTGCAGGCCTTGCCTGGTGGAGCTTCCAGCAGCTTTCGCTGATGGAACAGCAATTGGTGGCGACCCAGGAAAGTTTCGCGCGTATCAGTGAAGAAGCGGCGGGGCGTTTGCAGGACATTTCCGGCAAGGTTGTCGCCAGTCAGACCAACGTCAGTAGCGACAGCGAAGCCTTGAAGCTGCAAATCAAACAGCTGGAAAGCAAGCTCCAGGATCAAAGCAAACAACAGCAAGGCGTTCTCGGCCAGACCACCGATCTGGACAAGCGTCTGGCGCAGATGACCGCCCAGACCACTGATCTGGACAAGCGTCTGGCGCAAATGACCGCTCAGACCACTGAGCAACAGACCGCCACCATTCAATTACAGGCTCAAGTCAAAGTCTTGAACAGCGATGTAGCCGTGCTGAAAAGCACCCCGGCGGACACGGAAAAATTCGACGCACAGCTAAAAAGCCTTGGCTCAGACATCGTTGCACTGAAGAAACAAGGCAACCCGAGCGCCGCCATCGAGCGTCTGGAGCAGGAAGTCATCATCCTCAAAAGCCAACAGGACAATCGCCCGGCCGCGACGGCAGGCGGGACGAATACCGCCGAGTTCGACGCCTTCCGTAGCCAGGTCACCCGCAACATCAACACCCTTCAGGCGCAGATCCAGAATTTGCAGCAGCAGCTGCGCGCCCGGCCTTGAGCCTTCAACCGGCCTGCGTAGCAGCTGTCGAGCCCCAGCGAGGCTGCGTTCGGCTGCGAAGCAGTCGTCAATTCGATTAACTCGGATTACCTGAAGCACCGCGTTGGTTGATTTACGACTGCTGCGCAGCCGAACGCAGCCTCGCTGGGGCTCGACAGCTGCTACAGGGCCGAATGCAGTTTTCGACAGCGGCTACACGCCCTGTGCTTTCCTGAATATTCGTACATAACCCCACGCCGTCTACGCTCTTGAAACACCAACAAGAACGAGGGATGCGCAATGGGGTTTTTGCATAGGTTGGCCTTGCTGGGCGTGATGCTTTTGCTGTGTCTTGGCCAGGTTCAAGCTGCCGGCACGGAAAAGGACGACAGCCAGGCTGCCAAAGCCTTGCTGGAAAAAGCCCTGGCGTACTACCACGACCATGGCGACAAGGCCTTCGCTGCTTTCAGTCGGCAGGGCGAGTTCGTCGACAAGGATCGTTACGTGTTCGTGGTCGACACCAAGGGCGTGATGCTCGCCAGCGGCGGGCCGTCTTCGGCGTTGATTGGTCGTGATGTGTCCGATGTGCTCGGGCCGGATGTGCAGAAAGCCTTCAAAGACGCCTTGAAAGTGCCGGAGGGCAATGGCATTCAGCAGGCCGAATACCGCTGGCAGAACTGGTCCGACGGCAAGGTCGAGCGCAAGCATGTGTTCTACCAGCGCGTCGGCCAACGGATCCTGGCGGTCGGTTACTACTTGCCACGGGCTTCAGCGGAACAGGCGATGGCGTTGCTGAACAAAGCGGCGGCCGATCTGGCCAAGGACGAAAAGGGCACGCTTACGGCCATCAACGCCCTCAAGGGCGGGTACTTGCAGGATGACCTGTACGTCTTCGTCGTCGACCTGAATAACCAGCGTTATGTCGCCCACGGCACCAACCTGCGGTTGATCAATACCGATTTCAGCAAGATCAAGGACCCGGAAGGTAAGCCGGTTGGCGAGCCGATCCTGGCGCTGATGGCCAAGCAGGACTACGGCGAATACGAATACCGTTGGAAAAACCCGGTGACCGGCAAGGTCGAGGACAAGCATGCCTACCTGAAAAAGGTCGGGCATTTTCTGGTGGCTGTCGGGTATTACAGCCCTTGAAGATCAAAAGATCGCAGCCTGCGGCAGCTCCTACAGTGGAATGTGTACACCCTTGTAGGAGCTGCCGCAGGCTGCGATCTTTTGCTTTTAGCGGACCTTATCCTCGCGCCCCCGCAACACCATATTCGGCATGGCTATCGCCGCCGCCAGCCCCAACAGCGACACCGCCGCGCTGACCATCAGCAAGTGCCGGAAAGTCAGCAGCAGTTCGGCGCGCAAGGCGTTTTGCGCATCCCCCGGTGCGGCGCTCAAACCATCGAGCAAGACGTTCCCTGAACTGCCCTCGGCAATCACCGAAGAGCCGGCCAGGTGGGCAAAACTTGAGTCCTGCAACAATGCCAACAGCAGGGCTGACATCAACGCCACACCCACCGCGCCGCCCAGGGCGCGGAACAGGTTGGTGGTGCTGGTGGCGACGCCGATGTCCCGTTGTGCCACCGCGTTCTGCGTTCCGACCAGGGACGTCGGGAACTGCATGCCGCTAGCGATCCCGCTGAACAACATGAACAGACTACTGAGCACAAATGCCTGGGGAGGACTGAGCGCCATGCCGAGAATCGAGATCGGCATGAGCGCGGCGCCCATCAGGATCATGGGTTTGTAGCGCCCGGTCACCGAGGTCCGGCGCCCGGCGAAATACGCCCCGATCGGCAAGCCCATCGCCAGCGGCAACAGGTGCAACGCGGCGCTATCAGCCCCGGCGCCGGTAACGCTCTGGAAGCGCAGCGGCATCAACACAATCAGCGATATCGCCTGGAAACTGGTGAAGAAGATCGTGCACCAGCACAGGATCGCATTGCGATTGGCGAACAAATGCATCGGCAGCAGCGGCTCCCGCGCCCGGCGTTCATGCCAGACGAACAGCGCCAGAACCAACACCGCACAACCGAGCAGGCCCAGCACTTCGGCGCTGCGCCACGAATGGCCCTGACCGAACTGGGTGATGCCCAGCAACAAAGCGGTCAAACCGATGATCATCAGCAACGTGCCGAGGTAATCGATGATCGGTTTGCGTTGCGGCACTGGCAAACCCACCAACGTTCGATTGGCCACCAGCCAGGCTCCCAGGCCCAACGGAAGATTGATCAAGAACACCCAGCGCCACGACAGGTACTCGGTCATGTAACCGCCGAGTACCGGGCCGGCCACGCTGGCCACTGCGTACATACTGCTGAAATAGCCTTGATAGCGGCCGCGCTCCCGGGGCGGCACGATGTCGCCAATGATCGCCTGGCTGACCGAAATCATCCCGCCGGCGCCGATGCCTTGAAGAATCCGCGCCAGCACCAACTGCTCCATGCTCTGGGCCATGCCGCAGAAAAACGAAGCGACCGTGAACAGCCCCATGCCAAACAGCATCAACTTGCGGCGACCGTACAGATCGCCCAGTTTGCCGTAGATCGGCACGGCCACCGTCATCGCCACCATGTAGCCGGAAATCACCCAGGCCAGCAGGCTGACGTCCTTGAATTGTGCGGAAATGGCCGGCATCGAAACGGCAACGATGGTCTGGTCCAGCGCGCCAAGAAAAATCGCCAGCATCAGGGCGATCAACACGCTGCGAATGGCCGGTTTTGGCGTTTCAGGCTGGTTGAGATTGGTCACGGGTTAGAACCTGCGGACAGTGATTGACCCGCAAGGTGCAAGGCGAGCGGGGATGCTCGCCAGTGTAAGTCGATAGCAGGCTATTCGATAGCCTCGTATGGGAGTCCGACGTAATTTTCAGCAATGGTTTTTCGACCGGCCTCGGAGTCGACGAAGTACTCCAGTTCCGACTCGGCAATCCGCTGGCTGAAGGCTTCGTTATCGTCAAAGCGGTGCAGCATCGAGGTCATCCACCAGGAAAACCGTTCGGCTTTCCACACCCGGCGCAGGCAAACCTCGGAGTATTTCTCCAGCAAATCCACACGGCCTTCCTGGTAAACCTTTAGCAGAATGTTGAACAGCGTACTGACGTCGCTGGCCGCCAGGTTCAGGCCCTTGGCGCCGGTGGGCGGGACGATGTGCGCGGCATCACCGACCAAAAACATCCGCCCGTACTGCATCGGTTCGACGACAAAACTGCGTAACGGCGCGATGCTTTTTTCGATGGAAGGCCCAGTCACCAACGACGCTGCCAACGCGCCAGGCAGACGGGATTTGAGTTCATCCCAGAAGCGCTGATCAGACCAGTTCTCGACGTGCTCGTCGGCGGGTACCTGAAGGTAATAGCGAGTGCGGGTGGCCGAACGCATGCTGCACAGGGCAAAACCGCGTTCATGGCGGGCGTAGATCAGTTCTTCGTGAACAGGCGGCGTGTCAGCGAGGATGCCGAGCCAGCCAAACGGATAGACCCGCTCGAACACGTTCAGGCACTCGGCAGGAATCGACTGCCGGGCCACACCATGGAAACCGTCGCACCCGGCGATGTAGTCGCAATCGAGTCGATACAGCTCGCCGTCCTTCTCAAAAGTCACGAACGGCTCTTCGGTTTTCATCCCGTGAGGAACGACGTTGCTTGCCTCGTAAATCGTCTGCGCACCGGCCTCCCGACGAGCGGCCATCAGGTCGCGGGTGACCTCGGTCTGACCGTAGATCATCACCGTTTTTCCACCGGTCAGGGCTTGCAGGTCGATGTGTACGCGGCGTGCGTCGAGGGCCAGTTCGAAGCCTGTGTGGACCAGCCCTTCGGCGTCCATGCGCTGACCTACCCCGGCCTGGCGCAACAGCTCTACCATGCCTTGTTCGAGGACGCCGGCCCGGATTCGTCCGAGCACATAGTCCGGGGTCTGGCGTTCGAGAATGAGGGTGTCGATGCCGGCGTTGTGCAGCAATTGGCCGAGCAATAAACCGGACGGACCGGCGCCGATGATGGCGATTTGGGTTTTCAGTATTTTCATTGTTTTTATGACTCGCAAGCTTCACGCGACCTGGGCCGGTGAATAATTTTTATGGATCGAGTGCTTGCATTTTTCTCTCGCGAGTCTGTCAATTGAAGGGGAAAACTGAGCCGATAGCTGTACATTCTGCCAATCGGTGCGATTATCGCCCGTCTACCCCCGAGGCCTGGATTGAAGTGATGAACAAGCCTGACCTACCTTCGATTCCAGTGTTCAAGCTCTACGGTGAAAGCCTGGATTGGCCGACCCCGGACTTGCTGCACTGTGAAACCATTTCCAAACGCAGCCGCGAACACCAGTGGGAAATCAAACCCCACCGCCACGCCGATTTGTGCCAGTTGCTCTTCGTATTCAAAGGTCAGGCAGAGCTTGAAATCGAAGGCAAACGTACGCAACTGACCGAGCCGGCGATCCAGATCCTGCCACCGCTGTCCGTTCACGGTTTCCGCTTTTCCGAGGACGTCGAAGGATTTGTGGTGACGCTTGCCGCGCCGCTGGTCGCCCATCTTCAGGCGCAACTGGGCAACTCGGTGAACGCCCTGGCCCAGGCCGAAAGTTACCCGGCGGGCAAGGAAAGCGAATACCTCAACAGCCTGTTTTCAGCGCTGCAAGACGAATACACCGGCCACCAGCCTGCTCGCGAAATGCTCATGCATTCGCTGGTCAGCGTGATCATGGTGTGGGTCAGCCGCCAGGTGATTTCCCGCCGCAACGCCAGCCAGCGTCCGCAACGTGCCCGGGAATACCTCAACGGTTTTATCCAGTTGGTGGAAGAGACCTATCGCCAACACGTCAAGGTCGAGGACCTGGCGCATCGGCTGGGGATTTCCGTGTCCCACCTCAATGGCACTTGCCGTGAACTGGCGGGGCAACCGGCGTTGCAGATCATGCACGAGCGTCAATTGCTGGAGGCCAAGCGCTTGCTGACCTACACCAGCATGACCATTTATGAAATGTCCGACGTGTTGGGGTTCTCTGATCCGACCAACTTCACGCGCCTGTTCCGGCGTCGAGTGGGGATCTCGCCCAAGGCATTTCGCGACCGCTTGAAGGCCGATCAGGACAACGAGGCCTGATCCCCTTCGTTACTTGAGGGCGTTGAGGGTCGCGTTGTGGGGAATGCAGCGTTCGAAGTTGCAGCTCGCGTATTCACGGGGCAGTTGTCGCAACTGCTCGACGCGCCAGGCCGCGGTGCCATACAGCGCGAGCGTGGCCGCGCAGGTGATGAAGATCGCGAGGTATCTTCTTGTTTTGATGTTCATGGCGTTGACCTCTGAACGAATACCCTTCGGTATTACTTTGAGCATAGGTCAGTGCCGGTGAGTTGCCAGCAACGGTGCCGCTGCATCTACCCCGACATTCAGAACACTGATGAACCTCTGTGGGAGCGGGCTTGCTCGCGAAAGCGGTGGGTCAGTCGCCATCATTGTTGAATGATCGACCGCTTTCGCGAGCAAGCCCGCTCCCACATTGGTCCGCTTAAAGACCCACATCCCACGCCGGTTCTTCCGGAAATCTGAGCACCAGAAAATCCAGCATGCTGCGCAGTGTCGCCGGCATGTGTTTACGTGAGGTATACACCGCGTAAACGTTCATCTGCCTGGGCTCGGCGTGGGGCAGCAGGCGAATCAGTTCGCCGCTGTGGATATGCACGCCGGCCTGATAACTGGGGAGCATCGCCACCCCGGCGCCGGCCATCGCCGCGCGCAACAGCGTGCTGGCTTCGTTGGCGCTGATGTTGCCCTGTACCGGCACTGACACCTGCTCACCGTCCTCCTCGAAATGCCAGAGGCTTTTTCCGAAGTAGGAGTGGGTCAGGCAATTGTGCTGGCTCAGATCCTCGACCCGCAGCGGTGTCGGGTGTTCGAGCAGATAAGCGGGGGAGGCGCAGATCACCGAGCGGCAGACCGTCAGCCGTCGCGCGATCAGGTTCGGGTCCAGGTCGTTGCTGGTGCGGATCGCCAGATCGATGCGCTCATCCACCAGGTTCACTGTGCGGTCGAGCATCTGCATGTCGATGCTGACGCCAGGGTAACGTTTGACGTAAGCGGCCATGGCATCCGCCAGTTGTGCCTGGCCGAACGAAGTGCTGACGCTGATCCGCAGCAGGCCGCGCGGCGCGTCGTCCGGCTCGCTGACGGCGGCCTGCATGTCCGTGGACAGGTCGAGCATCTGCCGACAACGGGGCAGGATTTCACTGCCGGCGGCGGTCAGGCTCAGCTTGCGCGTGGTGCGGTGCATCAGGCGTGCGCCGACCCAATCCTCCAGCTCCGCCAGATAGCGTGAAACCACGGGCCGTGACAGGTCCAGGTGATCGGCGGCGGCCGACTGGCTGCCGAGGTCAACCACCGTGACGAACACCCGCATTGCTTGTAGACGATCCATCATTTGCTCACTTTCAGAAACAAACTATGTCCCAGCATCGCATTTTTTGTACTGAGTCATGCAACTAAGCTCTGTCCCCTGTAGCAGCTGTCGAGTGAAACGAGGCTGCGAGCTTGTAAAGGCAAGATCAAAAGATCGCAGCCTCGTTTCACTCGACAGCTGCTACAGAGCCATTGGCCAACCCTGGCCGTCGACAACGGAGCAACAGATGATCGGCTTCACCTCGCTTAAACGTATTTTGCTGGCCACCGCCACCCTCGGTTTCGCCGCCCATGCAGCGGCTGCATCGAGCCTGACCCTGGACGTCTACAACCCGGGCGAGAAGGCGATTTTCCCGGTGACCTCGGTGTTGGTCAGCGGCGAGAAAGACGCGATTTTGGTGGATGCCCAATTTGGCAAATCCCAGGCCGAGCAAGTGGTCGAGAAGATCCGCGCCAGCGGCAAGCAACTGACCACCATCTACATCAGCCACGGTGACCCGGATTACTACTTCGGCCTCGATACCCTGACCGCCGCCTTCCCCAACGCCAAAGTGCTCGCCTCGCAGCCGACCGTGGATCACATCCAGAAAACCGTCGACGGCAAACTGGCGTTCTGGGGGCCGAAAATGGGCGCCGACGTGCCAGCCAAAACCATCGTGCCGGGTGTACTCAAAGGCGACAGCCTGATGCTCGAAGGGCAGAAGTTGCAGGTGGTGGGGTTGGACGGCAAGCAACCGGATCGCACCTTCGTCTGGATTCCGTCGATCAAGGCTGTGGTCGGTGGCGTTGTCGTTGCGGAAAACATCCACGTGTGGATGGCTGACACCCAGACGCCGCAGTCCCACGCCGATTGGCTGACCACGCTGCACGCCATCGAAACCCTGAAACCGAAAACCATCGTGCCGGGTCACTACCTCGGTGAGAGCGCCCGCTCGCTGGCCGCCGTGCAGTTCACCGCCGATTACATCAAGGCCTTCGACGAAGAAACCGCCAAGGCAAAAGATGCTGCCGCGCTGATCGCCGCGATGAAAAAACGCTACCCGACGCTGGGTGAAGAAAGCTCGCTTGAACTGAGCGCCAAAGTCGCCAAGGGCGAGATGAAGTGGTAACCCGCCGCACCTGAAGCTGAACCGCTTTTGTGGCGAGGGAGCTTGCTCCCGCTCGAGTGCGTAGCACTCGCAGGATTTTGGGGCCGCTACGCAGCCCAGCTTCGGAACGCCGCCCGGAGCAAGCTCGCTCGCCACAGGTAACACATAAAGCCACTCAAACAGCTGGAGAACGTCATGAGCAAAATCGCAATCATTGGTGCCACCGGTCGTGCCGGTAGCCAACTGCTGGAAGAAGCCCTGCGTCGTGGTCACAGCGTTACCGCGATAGCCCGCGACACCTCGAAGATCGGCCAGCGCGCCGGTGTGGTCGCCAAGAATGTCGATGCCCTCGATCCCGAAGCGTTGCAGGCGGCTGTTGCGGGCCATGACGTGGTGATCAGTGCTGCGCACTTCTCGACCCTTCCTGCTGATGCTGTGATCGGACCGGTGAAACAGGCCGGCGTAAAACGTCTGCTGGTGGTGGGCGGTGCCGGTTCGCTGTTGCTGCCGGACGGAACCCGCGTCATCGACAGCGAGGGTTTTCCGCAGGCGTACAAGGCTGAGGCCAGTGCCGGTGCGCTGTTTCTGGAAAACCTGCGGCAGGAAAAAGAGCTGGACTGGACCTTTGTGTCGCCGTCGGCAGAGTTTGTCGAAGGTGAACGCACGGGGACGTTTCGGATCGGCAAGGATGATTTGCTGGTGAGCAGTGCAGGGCGTAGCTGGATTACGTTTGCCGATTATGCGATTGCGATGATTGATGAACTGGAAGCGCCGAAGCACCCTCGGCAACGGTTTGCAGTCGGGTATTGAGCTGAAAACCAGCCCTCACCCTAACCCTCTCCCGGAGGGAGAGGGGACTGACCGAGGTGTTCTTTCGAGTGACATCGACCTGAAATTCCGAGTCGAACTCAAATTTTGAACGGCCTCAGATCTTCCCCCTTTCCCCCTTTCCCCTCTGGGGCGGTCCGACGTTTCGGGAGGGTTAGGGTGAGGGGTGGATCTAGCTGACACACCACGCCACACACATTCACCGCGCCTGAGCCTGCTCCACCAACCACCCCATCAACTCACGTAACTTCGGCGAAGGCCCGGGTTTCTCGGGGAAAACAAGGTAATACGCCAACCCGGTTTTCACCTTCAATCCAAACGGCATGACCAGCCGCCCGGCACTCAAATCATCGCCAATCAGCGACCAATCCCCGATCGCCACGCCTGTCCCTTGGGACGCCATCGACATCGCCAGGTCCAGCGTTTCGAAATGCTGACCCTTGCCGACATTGCTCAAACGAACATCCGCGGTGGCCAGCCAGGCCTTCCAGTCACGTTCATCCCGTGTCGGGTGCAGCAACATGTGCTGCTCCAGATCCTCCGGCGTCATCAGCGGCACTGGACCTTCCAGTAGAGGTTTGGAGCAGACCGGTGTCAGTTGCTCATCGAACAAATGAAAAGAGGCCAGCGCGCTGTCCGGCGGTGCGCCGTACATCACCGCTGCGTCGAACTGCTCGCGATGAAAATCCACGCCGTGCTTGACCGTGGTGGTCAATTCCACCGGCACATCCGGGCGCTCCCGTTGCCACTGCAACAACCGTGGCAACAGCCAGCGCATGACGCACGTCGGGGCCTTGAGTTGCAGGGTTTCGCGCTTCTCGCCGATCTGCTCCACCGCCTCGTCGATCAAGCCGAAAATCTGCTGGACCCGTGGCAGCCATTCCCGTCCTTCGGCCGTCAGGTCAAGGCCTCGGGCCTGGCGAATGAACAGTTCATAACCCAGATGTTCTTCCAGCCCGGCGATCTGCCGACTCACCGCACCTTGGGTGATGTACAGCTGTTCGGCAGCACGGGTGAAGTTGCAGCACTGCGCGGTAATCAGAAAAGTGTGCAGCGCCGGCAGGGGAGGCAATCGTTTCATTGGGATCCAAGGTATGACGTGAGGACATGGCTAGTATGACTTTTTATCCATTGTTGCGGCTACGTGTCGCCCGTTCCAATGAGGCCATCCCTGGACCTGCCCACTCATCATAAACACTGCGCAGGTCCGGCGTCTCAAACGAACAAAAAGGGCAAAGACATGGCGACGTGCGGCGAAGTATTGGTCAAGTTACTCGAAGATTACGGGGTTGAGCAGGTGTTCGGCATTCCCGGGGTTCACACCGTGGAGCTGTATCGCGGGCTGGCCCGTTCGAGCATCAACCACGTCACTCCGCGTCACGAACAGGGCGCCGGTTTCATGGCCGACGGTTACGCTCGCACCAGCGGCAAACCGGGGGTGTGCTTCATCATCACCGGCCCTGGCATGACCAACATCACCACCGCCATGGGCCAGGCCTACGCCGACTCGATCCCGATGCTGGTGATCTCCAGCGTGCAATCGCGCAGCCAGTTGGGCGGCGGTCGCGGCAAGCTGCACGAGCTGCCAAACCAGAGCGCATTGGTCGGTGGCGTTGCGGCGTTCTCCCACACCTTGATGTCGGCGGCTGAATTGCCGGGCGTCCTGGCTCGCGCTTTTGCTCTGTTCCAGGCCGGCCGTCCGCGTCCGGTTCACATCGAAATTCCGTTGGACGTATTGGTCGAAGAGGCAGATGACTTGCTCGCCAGCGTACCGGTGAACATCGACCGCGCCGGTGCCTCGCCGAGCGCAATCAGCCGCATGACCGCGCTGCTGGCCGGTGCCAAGCGCCCACTGATTCTCGCCGGTGGCGGCGCCATCGATGCCGCTGCCGAGTTGACTGAACTGGCCGAACTGCTGGACGCCCCGGTGGCCCTGACCATCAATGCCAAAGGCATGCTCGAATCCAACCATCCATTGCTGATCGGCTCGACCCAAAGCCTGGTCGCGACGCGTGCTTTGGTGGCTGAAGCTGACGTAGTGTTGGCGATCGGCACCGAACTGGCCGAGACCGATTACGACGTCACCTTCGCCGGCGGTTTCGAGATTCCTGGCGTGCTGCTGCGTGTGGACATCGATCCCGACCAGACCGTGCGCAACTACCCGCCGAAAGTCGCATTGGTAGCCGACTCGCGCAACGCCGCCCAAGCCTTGCTGAGCGAACTGTCCCACCACTCGCTGGCCGAGCGCCGTAACGATTGGGGCCAGGTCCGTGCCGCACGCTTGCGCGAAGACCTCGCCGCCACCTGGGACGCGCCGACCCTGGCCCAGACCCGTTTTCTGGAAACTGTTCTGCACGAATTGCCAGAGGCCGTTTTCGTCGGCGATTCGACCCAACCGGTGTACACCGGCAACCTGACGTTCAACCCGGAGCGCCCGCGTCGCTGGTTCAACTCGTCCACCGGTTACGGCACCCTCGGTTACGCCTTGCCGGCAGCGATTGGCGCCTGGCTCGGCGGCAGCGTTGAAAACGGCGCACGTCCTCCGGTGGTGTGCCTGATCGGCGACGGCGGCCTGCAATTTACCCTGCCGGAACTGGCCAGCGCCGTTGAAGCGCGCACCCCGGTGATCGTCCTGCTGTGGAATAACCAGGGCTACGAAGAGATCAAGAAATACATGGTCAACCGCGCCATCGAACCGGTGGGCGTCGACATCTACACCCCGGACTTCATCGGCGTGGCCAAGGCGCTGGGCTGTGCAGCCGAAGCCGTCTGCGGTGTCGAGCAATTGCGCAGCGCACTGCGCGCCGCCGCCGATCGTCAGGGCCCGACCCTGATTGAGATCGATCAGACTGTGTGGATGAAGGCGGTGTCGAAATGAGTTTCCCTACTACTCTCGATGGCCTCTACATCAATGGCCAATGGTCGGCGGGCAATGAACATCTGCGCGTGATCAACCCGGCGACCGAAGCCCTGTTGACCACCGTGAACGGCGGCGATGAGCGCTCAGTCGAACAAGCCGTCACGGCTGCGACCACCGCCTTCGCCGACTGGTCGAAAACCACCGGCGCCGAGCGCGGTGCGATCCTGCGCAAAATTGCTGCGGGCGTGCAGGCCGGTCGTGAGCAGTTAATGCATTTGCAGTCGAGCAACAACGGCAAGCCGCTGTTTGAAGCCGCCATCGATGTCGACGACGTGATCGCCACCTTCGAGTACTACGCAGGTCTGGCCGAAGGTCTCGATGCCAAGCAAGACAGCAATGTCGAACTGCCAACCGACGACTTCAGCGCTCGTGTGCGCCGTGAGCCGTGCGGTGTGGTCGGCCTGATCGTGCCGTGGAACTTCCCGATGGTCACCACCGCCTGGAAACTTGCCCCGGCCCTGGCCGCCGGTTGCTGCGTGGTGCTCAAGCCGTCCGAAGTGACACCGCTGCCGGAGCTGGAACTGGCGAAGATCATCGCCGAGGCCGGTCTGCCCAAGGGCGTGTTCAACCTGGTCTGCGGCACGGGCCTGGCGGTCGGCGCGCCGTTGTCGGCCGACTCGCGCATCGCCAAGATTTCCTTCACCGGCAGCAACGCCGTCGGCGTGCAGGTCATGCAGCGCGCAGCAGAAACCGTCAAAGGCGTGAGCCTGGAACTGGGCGGCAAATCCTCGCTGCTGGTGCTCAAAGACGCAGACATCGAACTGGCCGTGGAAGTGGCCTGTGGCGGCGGTTTCTTCAACGCCGGGCAGATGTGTTCGGCCACCAGCCGCGTGCTGATCGCCGATGAACTGGCGGACGAATTCCTCATCCGTTTGAAGGCCCGCGCCGAAGCGATTCGCGTGGCTGACCCGTTCGACCCGAACGTGGAAATGGGCGCACTGGTTAACCAAGCGCAATACCAACGCGTGCTGGGGCACATCGACCGTGGTTTAAGTGCTGGTGCCAAGCTGGTTTGCGGCGGCAATCGTCCGGCGGACCTGTCGCGCGGCTATTTTTTGCAGCCGACGATTTTCACCGAAGTGCCCCTCGACAGTGCGCTGTGGTGTGAAGAGATTTTCGGCCCGGTGATCTGCGTACGCAGTTTTGCCACCGAAGCCGAGGCGATTGCCTTGGCCAATGACAGCCAGTTCGGTCTGGTGGCCAGCGTGGTCACTCGCGACGCCGAAGCGGCAGATCGGGTCGCCAACGCTTTGCAGGCGGGGCTTGTGTGGATCAACGCGCCGCAAGTGATCTTCCCGCAGACCGCTTGGGGTGGCTACAAACAGAGCAGCATCGGCCGCGAATTGGGGCCGTGGGGTTTGCAGGCTTTCCAGGAAATCAAACACGTGATTCGAGCGGTCTGACGGCTCGAAAAGGGTCAGCGCATGCCTCGTGATGAGGCATGCGCTGGCGTCATGGCTTCAATGAGTTTTTATCGATAGTCAGGTGTTTTACACGACCTCAGGATGAACCCGTCGGCTCAGCGCAAACCCCGTGAATACGGGGGCTTGAAGCAGATCTGGCGGCGCAGATGCAACGGTTGCGACCAGCCTCATACCTACAAAAACAAAGGGAGTCCGTAATGGGCGAGCATGATCTGAACAGACGTCAATTTATCAAAACCGTGGGCGTAGCCTCGGTGGCAGCGGCCGCCATGAGCATGCCGTTCATCAAGGCTAACGCCAGCGACACACGCTTTGCGGGCAAGACCCTGCGTTTGCTGACCTGGTCCGATGACACCGGCCTGGCAGCCCTGCGTAACATCGCGGCAACTTTCGAAGACAAGTACGGCTGCAAGGTCATCGCTGACCGTACCGGCAGTACTTCGGAAATGGTCGCCAAACTCAAGGCCGGCGGTGATCGTCCGCAGTACGACATCATCACCCTGGCCGGCGTCGGCGCTGAAGGTCTGGCCGCCGCCAACCTGCTGGAAAAACCCGACCTCAACCGCATTCCGAACCTGGTCGACGTACCGGAAAAATACCGCACCGGCGCCAATGGCCACGGTATCGGTTACCTGCTCTGGTGCAACAGCCTGGTTTACAGCACCCGTACCCAGAAAGAAGCCCCGACCAGCTACGCCGCCCTCTGGGACCCGGAGCTGGCGCCGAACATCTTCCTGCCGCCGCCAAACTGGACCGAGGCCATGGACCTGATCATCATCGCCGCCAAACTGGCCGGTGGTGACGAACACAACATCGAGCCTGGCTTCAAGAAGCTCGCCGAGCTGAAAGACCGCGTAGTGACCCTGGGTGAAAACCCGAACCAGATCGCCGAACTGTTCCGCACCGGTTCGCTGGACATGGGCGGCCTGTACGCGCCGGCATTCTTCCCGAAACAGATCCGCGATCCGGCCTACGGCCTGGGCGCCACGTTCGGCATGAAGGAAGGGTTCTACACCGACCTGATGCTCTCGGTGATGCCGAAGAACCGTCCGGGCGACACCGACATGGCGTATGCCTTCATCAACCACTCTCTGGATCCGCTGGTGCAGGGCAAGATGGCTGAAGACATCTACAACGGTCCGGTCAACGCCAAGGCGATCATCTCCGCCGAAGCACGCAAGAGCCCGTACATCCTCACGCCTGAGCAGATTGCCGAGAAGGCGATCATGCACGACAACGCCTTCCTGGCCACCGTGCATGACCAATGGATTCGTCGTTACACGGAAATCTTTTCTTCCTGATCGAGTGACGAACACAGGATCTTCAACCACTGAAGATCCCTGTAGGAGTGAGCCTGCTCGCGATTGCGTCGGCACATCCAGCATAGATGTGACTGACACACCGCTTTCGCGAGCAGGCTCACTCCTACAAGGGACCGGGGTGTCCTGAGGACCTGTGTTTGCCAGCTGCTTTCCATTGACGAGACCCTTGCTATGGAACACCAACCTCTGACTCATCCGGTCGCCGCCGCTCCTGTGCGCGTCAATCGGGGTGTTTCGCCGACGACGCGTGCCTGGTTTTTCCTTTCGCCGTCGATGCTGTTTCTGGGCGTATTGATCGCCGCCAGCCTGCTGGTTCTGCGCATGAGCGTGGGCACCAAAGGTGCGGAATGGACCGGGTTCAGCCTGGCCAGTTATGCCCAGCTGCTGGAACCGTATTACCTCAAATCCTTGCTGCTGACCCTGCGTCTGGCTTTGATCAGCGCAGTGATTGCAGTCGTGCTGGCGATCCCGGTGGCCTACACCATGTCGCGGCTGACCTCACCGTTTGTGCGACGGATCTTCCTCGCCGCAGTGCTGCTGCCATTGCTGGTCAACCTGCTGCTGCAAAGCTACGGCTGGCTGGTGATTCTCGGCCCGGGCGGGATGCTCAACCAGGCGCTAATGGGCCTGGGCTTGATCAAGCGCCCGATCATGTTGCTCTACAACCAGAACGGCGTACTGATGGGCCTGGTGCAAACCGCATTCCCGTTGGCCGTGCTGCCGATTGCCAGCGCCATGCGCGGCGTCGCTCGTACTTATGAAGAAGCCGCCGCAACGCTGGGTGCCAGCCGTTTGCAGGTGTTCCGTCAGGTGGTGCTGCCGATGAGCATGCCGGGGATCATCACGGGCGCGACGTTGGTGTTCGCCTACAACGCCAGCAGCTTCGTGGTGCCTTTGCTGCTCGGTGGCCGACGCGTGCCGATGCTGGCCGTGATGGTCCATGACCAGATCGCCCCGCTGATGAACTGGCCTGCCGCCTCCGCTGCCGGTGTGGTGTTGATTGTCACCACGCTCGCGATCATGACCTTGTCCGAATACATCACTGGCCGTCGTCGGCGCATGCTGGAGGCTTCCCAATGAGCACCCTGATCAAGAAACGTTATGGGCTGCTGCCTGGCGAAACCGGCAAGTTTGCCGGCATCCTGTCGGGCTTCATCCTGCTGCTGGCGGTGTTGCCGATCCTGACCATGATCGTGATGTCGTTCAGCGGTGCGTCGAACCTCGACTTCCCGCCGAGCAGCTACAGCCTGCAATGGTACAAGGCCGCCTGGCACACCTTCGTGTCGCCGGATGCCAGCGATGTGCTGAGCCTCGGCAAAGCCATGACCACCAGCCTGATGGTGGCGTGCCTGACCATGGTGTTCGCAACGATTGTCGCGGTGCCGGCGGCTTACGCACTGACCCGTTGTGAGTTCCGCGGCAAAGCCGTGGCGCTGCAACTGATGTCGCTGCCCTTGGTGTTTCCGATGGTGGTGTTGGGGCTGGCATTGCTGCTGGTGTTCGACAGCCTGCCATTTCAAATCACTACGTCGCGGCTGGTGATTGCCCACGTGATCCTGGCGCTGCCGTTCGTGGTGAAAAACTGCACCGCCGCGATGCTCTCCATCGGCAGCGAAGTCGAAGAGGCCGCGCAGATGCTCGGCGCTTCACCGACCCGGGCGATTATCGATGTGGTGGTGCCGTTGATGAAGTCAGGGATTCTGGCGGGGATGCTGCTGGCGTTCATCGTCTCGTTCAACGAATTCACCGTGACCTACTTCCTCTACACCATCGACGTCATGACCGTGCCGATCTGGATGTACAGCCGCACCGTGTCTTCGCTCGACCCAACCGTTTTCTCGTTTGCCGTGCTGATCGTGCTGATCGACTTCGTCCTGATCTGGGCGTTGGAGAAGCTGGTTGGTGAAGGTGGCGTTTCGTTCTGATTCTTGAGGTGCAACATGACTGGTCTGATTCTGGAAAACGTCGAGAAACATTACGGCTCGGCCTGCGCGGTAAAGGATGTAAACCTGCATTTGCCTGAGGGCAAACTGGTGTGTTTCCTCGGCCCGTCGGGCTGCGGTAAAACCACGTTGCTGCGAATGATTGCAGGGCTCGAAACCCTGAGCGGCGGCGAGATTCGCCTGGACGGTGAAGACATCGGCCACACGCCGGCGCATCAACGTAATTTCGGCATGGTGTTTCAATCGCTGGCGCTGTTCCCGCACATGACGGTGGGGGAGAACATCGCCTATCCGCTGAAACTGCGTGGCGTCAGCAAGGCTGATCAGCAGGCGCGGGTGGTGGAGTTGCTGGAGTTGATCCAGCTGAGCGAGATGATTGATCGCCCGGTGGCAAAACTCTCCGGGGGGCAGCGTCAGCGCGTGGCGATTGCCCGTGCGATTGCTTCGCGACCAAAAATCCTGCTGCTGGATGAGCCGTTGTCGGCGCTGGACGCCAAGCTGCGTGAGTCGATGCAGGTGGAAATCCGTCAGCTGCAACAACGCTTGAACATCACCACCATCATGGTGACCCACGACCAGCGTGAAGCCATGACCATGGCGGATATCGTCGTGGTATTGGGTGAACATCGGGTGCAGCAAGTGGGCACGCCGATTGAGATTTATCGTCACCCGGCCAATGAATTTGTCGCGGACTTTATCGGCTCGGGGAATATTTTCCCTGCCACCGCACTGGGCAACGGGAAGGTTGGGTTGCCGGGTGGCGATGCGCTGGAAGTGCCGATCTGCAGCAGCATTGTGGTGGGTGAGAAGGTGAAGATGCTGATTCGCCCGGAAGACTTGCAACTGTCGCATCCACAGGCGACGGCGGGGAATCGGTTGCTCGGTAAGGTGACGTTCGTGCGTGACATTGGCGCGACGATTGAGACGACCGTGGAGTGTTCCGGGGTTTCGTTTACAGCGTTGAGCACGCCGTGTCAGGGGTTTGGGTTGAGCATTGGCAATCCGGTGTCGGTGACCCTTCCGGCTGAGGCTTGTCGCGTACTCGGCGCCTGAGTTCCTGCCGTTAGATCCACCCCTCACCCCAACCCTCTCCCCAAAGGGGCGAGGGGGAAAGGGAGCCGATCTCCACGCTTTTCAAAGCCTGAGTTCGACTCGATATTTCAGGTCGATGTCACTCGACAGAACAACGCCGTCGGCCCCCTCTCCCCTCTGGGGAGAGGGCTGGGGTGAGGGGTGGATTTTGACGGCAATACACAACCTCAAACCGTCAACCGCAACCGCGCCAAATCCCGCAACGGCGGAGCCCCAAACAATCGGCTGTATTCCCGGCTGAATTGCGAGGGGCTTTCATACCCCACCCGATACCCCGCTGCCGAAGCCTCCAAGCCTTCCGCCAGCATCAACCGCCGCGCTTCTTGCAGGCGCAGTTGCTTCTGATACTGCAACGGACTCATCGCCGTCATCGCCTTGAAGCGGTGATGCAACGTCGACACACTCAGGTTCACTTCCTTCGCCAGATCATCGATGCGCAGCGGCTGTTCATAGTTGCCGTTGAGCCATTTGATCGCCTGGCTGATGCGATGGCTCTGGCTGTTGGCAATTGCGATTTCGTACAGCCGATAACCCTGCTGGCTGCGCAAGAGTCGATACAGGATTTCCCGGCGAATCAGCGGTGCGAGCATGGCGATGTCTTTCGGTGCATCCAGCAAACGCGCCAGGCGCAACACCGCGTCGAGCATCGCGGTGTCGATCCGTTCGACATACAAGCCGCGTCCCGTCGGCCGGGTCGGCACACCGAGAGGACCGGCATCGGCAATCAGCGCAGTGATTTCCGCCGGGTCGATATCCAGCCGCACCGCGAGGATCGGTTCTTCAGACGTGACATTCACCACGCGCCCGCTCAATGGCATCGAGACCGACACCACCAGGTAATTCAGCGGATCGTAATTGAAGTATTCATCGGCCAGCCTGACCTCTTTACTGCCCTGCGCCATGATGCACAGCGCCGGTTGCGCCAGCACCGGGGCAAAGTCATGGGACTTGCTGTGTTTGGACATGAACAGGGAGCCGATGGCAGTCGCATAATTGCCATCCTCCGTGGTGTTACGACGGATGATGGCGGCCAGTTCCGCCCGCTGTTTCTCCATGTCGGCGTCCAGCGGGGCTTGAAAATGATCGAGCGACGACATGCTAGGCATCCTCGGCAAGGCGTTGGTAATGAGCTGAGCTTAAATTTGTGCAAGACAAAGCGGTAGACACATCCTGCCTCAAGCTTGCCTGATTCTGCATGGCGTGTATTAACGGTGCCTCTATGACAGGGCCGCCCAAGGAAAACTTGCTTGAAAGCCCTGTTTCATTGGCACGAAAGCTTTAACAGGTTGTTACAGGTTTTTCGACAAGCCGCGCAGGATTGTGCAATAAGCCGGCAGGAATCGACTAACCGCGCTTCTACCTGCGCGCTTAACCTTGGATCCTGTCGCAGCCCGTCCCACGGCTGCCACTCGAGTACCTGGGAGGGTTGAACATGTCTACGCAGATCCCCGTCAGTCATATGGCCTTTGTCCGCGCCCGCGCCGGGCGTTCGGCGGAGCTCGGTGCGCGCCTGAGCGCCTTGATCGAGCCGTCCCGCAACGCACCGGGTTGCCTGAATTTTGCCCTGCAACATTCGCAGTGCGATCCGGAGTTGTGGCTGGTGTCCGGTTTCTGGATGAACCAGCAGGCCATGACTGCTTATTTCAGCACCCCGGCCATGCAGATTTTTGCCGGGTTAGTGCAGGACCTGGTGGTCAACAGCCTGGATTTTCATACCTTCAAGGACGTGTCGGCCGCCCAAGCGCAAGGGCAGTCCCAGTCGTGGGTACACAAAATGGCGGGTTGAGGGTTTAATGGCTCAATTCTCCATTCAGCCAGGATCCACGACATGGCACGCAAAGCCTTTGAAACCTTCGAAGCCGTATCAGCCGTAGTACCCCGCGAGGGCGGTTATAACGCCGCAATCGCCACCAAAGCCATCGGTGGTTCGGGTGCACCGCGCTTTCACAAGTTGCTCGAAGAACAGACCTTCAAAACAGCCCGCGAGGCCGATGAAGCCGCCGCGCTGCAGTTGACACACCTCAAAGACGTCAGCGAAGACGGCGACCTGGTCTGGTAATTACTTGACCGCCCCCGGGCGATACATCTTGAACAACGCCTCAGGCCCCAGCTGGAAATAATCCGCTGGCCCGCCGCCGCGCAGAATCGGTTCTGCCGCGGCGGTGTCGTACACCCCATCCTTCAATAGCCACTTGGCGATATGCACGGCGACCACTTCGCCGAGAATCAGCCAGCTCGGCACCACGTTGCCGTCGGCCCGCTGCAACTGAATGATCTGCGTGACCTTGCACTCGAAAGACACCGGGCTTTCGGCGACGCGCGGTACCTGAATGATTTTCGACGCTGCCGGCGTGAGCCCCGACAGTTCGAACTCGTTGACCTCAGGCGGGACCATGGCAGAGCACTGGTTCATCTGCTCGGCCAGCGGACGGGTCGCCAGGTTCCAGGCGAATTCGCCGGTTCGCTCGATGTTATTCAGGCTGTCTTTGCGCCCGACACTGGAAAAACCAATGATCGGCGGAATGTAGTTGAACGCATTGAAGAAGCTGTAGGGCGCGAGATTCAGGCGGCCATCGGCATCCTGAGAGGAAATCCAGCCAATGGGACGCGGGCCGACGATGGCATTGAACGGGTCATGCGGCAGGCCGTGGCCGTTGGCGGGTTCGTAGAAATGGATGTCGTCGGGCATGGGCGCGGGTTCCTGGGGCTTTATTCGTGGGCGTTCATAGTGCTGGGACGAACAGATAATTTCCAGCGATGCGCTCCCTTAGGGTTCTGTGTCGAGACCATGAAAAAGGGGCAGACCCGTTAAGGTCTGCCCCTGTTTTTATCGCGCTGGCTGACTCAGTCCGTCTCGATCCGCGAATGTTTGCGGGTGTCTTTCATGGTCACGTAGACCAGCAACGACACGGCAATACACGCGGTGACATACCAGTAGTAACCGGTTTCCATACCGATGCTCTTGAACCACAGTGCGATGTATTCAGCGGTGCCGCCGAAGATCGACACGGTCAGCGCGTACGGCAGGCCGACGCCCAGGGCGCGGATTTCGGTCGGGAACAGTTCGGCTTTGACCACCGCGTTGATCGAGGTGTAGCCGCTGACGATGATCAGCGCCGCCATGATCAGGAAGAACGCGCCCCACCAGGTCTGCACGGTGTGCAGGGTGGTCAGGATCGGCACGGTGAACAGCGTCCCGAGAATACCGAAGGCAATCAGGATTGGCCGGCGACCGACTTTATCCGAGAGCCCACCGATGATCGGTTGCAGGCACATGAACAGGAACAGCGTGGCAGCGGAAATGGTGGTGGAGTCGGAGATGCTCATGCCGACGGTGTTCACCAGGTATTTCTGCATGTACGTGGTGTAGGTGTAGAACGCCAGGGTGCCGCCCATGGTCAGGCCGACCACGGTCATCAGTTCCTTCGGATGACGCATCAAGGTGCGCATCGCGCTTTCCTTGGCCTTCTCTTTCTTGGTGAACGACTCGGTTTCTTCCATGCCACGACGCAAGTACAGCGCGACCACGGCACACAGCGCGCCGATGGCGAACGGGATGCGCCAGCCCCAGGCGTACAGCTGCTCGGTGGTCAGGGTCTGTTGCAGCACGATCAGCACGGCCAACGCGATGAGCTGACCGGAGATCAGGGTCACGTACTGGAAGCTGGAGTAGAAGCCGCGACGATCCTTGGTCGCCATCTCGCTGAGGTACGTTGCCGAGGTGCCGTACTCGCCACCGACCGACAGGCCTTGCAGCAGGCGGGCGAAAATCAGCAGGATCGGTGCGCCAATGCCAATGGTTTCATAACCAGGGCTCAGGGCAATCAGCAGCGAGCCGAAACACATCAGATACACCGAAGCCATCAGTGCTTTCTTGCGACCGGCCTTGTCGGCGTAGAGGCCCATCAACCAGCCACCGATCGGGCGCATCAGGAAGCCCACGGCGAAAATCGCGGCGGTGTTCAGTAGTTGTGCGGTGGTGTCGCCTTTGGGGAAAAAGGCCTTGGCGAAGTACAGGGAGAAGGCGGCGTAGACGTACCAGTCGTACCACTCGACCATGTTGCCGACAGAGCCGCTGAAGATCGATTTGATGCGACTGGCAGTGGTTCTTTCTTTGGCAGGCGAAGCTGCCGACCCAAGAGGCAGGGTTTGTGAGTTATCCATGACGGATCCTTCATTTAATTGTTTTTGTGGAGCGCGTTGAAACGCAGCCTGCTTGGGCTATAGCAGGAGATGTGCCAAGGGGAGGAGGGCCGGTTTAGAGGGGTTGCGGGGAATTGGTGAGCGGAATTCCGCTTATGCTGGATGGTGTGTGAGCGGTTTTTCGCTTAGCTGACATGGAATTGCTTTGCGTGGGCCGGCCTCATCGCGAGCAGGCTCACTCCTACAGGGGGGCGGTGTACACGGTTCAAATGTCGGAGTGAGCCTGCTCGCGATGGGGCCGTCGATGCCCACAAAAATCAGTTGTCAGTAAGGAACATCTCCCGACTCAACCCATGCCGCTGCATCTTTTCATTGAACGTCCGGCGCGGCAGTTGCAGCTCTTCCAACACCGCTTTCACATCGCCCTTATGCCGGGTCAACGCCGCGCGCAGACAATGCGCTTCAAACGCTTCCTGCTGCGCTGCCAGCGATTGCCCAGGATCAATCCCCACGGGTTCCGGCTCGCCCAGTCCCAACACTTGTCGCTCAGCCACGTTCGCCAATTCGCGCACGTTGCCCGGCCAGTCGTGGCTCAGCAGGTGGCTCAACTGCGGGCCGCTCAGTGGTGGAAAAGTGCGCCCCAAACGCTCGGCGGCATTGTGCGCAAACGACTCGAACAACAGTGGAATGTCTTCACGCCGCTCGCGCAACGGTGGCAGCCGCAACTCGGCCACGTTCAATCGATAGGCCAGGTCCTCGCGAAAGCGTCCGGCCCGGGCCTCGTCGAGCAAATCGGGTTTGGTCGCGGCGATGATCCGCAAATCCACGCGGATGCTCTGATTGGAGCCTAGCCGCTCCAGCTTCTGCTCCTGCAACACCCGCAGCAATTTCACCTGCTGGGCCAATGGCATGCTTTCGATTTCATCGAGAAACAGCGTGCCGCCGTCGGCGTATTCGAGTTTGCCGATGCGTTTGCCCGAGGCGCCGGTGAACGCGCCGCTCTCGTGACCAAACAGTTCGGCCTCGAACAACTGCTCGGGGATCGCCGCACAGTTCAATGCCACAAAGGGTTTGTCGGCACGTGGACCGAAGTCGTGCAGGCAACGGGCAACCAACTCCTTGCCGCTGCCGGTTTCACCGCGAATCAACACATTGACCGGTAACGTCGCCAGGTCCAGCACTTGCCGACGTAGCGTCTGCAAACCACGGGACACACCCAGCAACGTCGCATCGAGTTTGGCGCGGTTGTCTGCCTGTTCGTGCAGGGCGCGGTTTTCCAGCACCAGCCGCCGCTTGTCCAGCGCACGGCGCAGACTGCCGAGCAGGGTTTCGGGGCTGAAGGGTTTTTCAAGGAAGTCGTAGGCGCCATCGCGCATCGCTTCGACCGCCATCGGCACATCGCCATGGCCGGTCAGCAGAATCACCGGCAAGTCGGCATCGCGCCGCTGAACCTCGGCCAGCAGTTCCAGGCCGGTCATGCCAGGCATGCGCACGTCGCTGAGGATCACCCCGGGGAAATGCTTCGGCAGCTGCGCCAGGCACTCATCGGCGCGGCTGAACAATTGCACCTCGAACCCCGACAGGCTCAGCCATTGTTCAACGGCACTGCGAATACTGCTTTCGTCGTCGACCACCATCACTGAATTCAGCATGAGCCAGGGGCCTCCAGGTCGATGGGCAAGGTCACGGTGAACACCGCGCCGTTTGCATGATTGTCGGCGCTCAGGCGTCCGCCCGATTCGTGAACGATGGCAAAGGATACGGCCAGCCCGAGGCCCAAGCCATCACCCACCGGTTTAGTGGTGAAGAACGGATCAAACACGTTGGCCAAGTGCTCTTCGGCAATGCCGCCACCGTTGTCAGCCACCGTCAGACGCCAGAGTTGTTCGTCGGCTTCGATACGGATTTCCAGGCGTTTGCAGGGTTTGTCCTGCATGGCGTCCAGGGCATTGCGCAGCAAATTGATCAGCACCTGTTCCAGGCGAATCGCATCGCCACGTACCCACGCCGGGCGCGTCAGGTGCAGCACCGTGCTGACCTGTTCATCGCGCAACCGCGTGTCGAGCAGTTGCAACGATTGGTCGACCACTGCCGCCAGGTCCAGGCGTTCGCGTAAACCGCTGGGGCTTTTGCGGGCGAAGGTTTTCAGGTGGCCGGTGAGGGCGGCCATGCGCGTCAGCATGTCATCCACCGGTTTGAGTGCCTTGTAAGCGTCATCGACCCGACCGTGATCGAGCAGCAGCCTCAGCGTCGCAAGCTGCATGCGCTGGGCGGTCAGGGGCTGGTTGATTTCATGGGCCAGCGCGGCAGACATCTGGCCGAGCGCGGCGAGTTTGGCCGATTGCACCAGACCGTCCTGAGCGGTGCGCAGGTCGCGAGTGCGCTCTTCCACCAGTTGTTCGAGCTCTTCGCGACTGCGCTGGCGCAGCTTGGCCAGACGCCAGCGCTGATTGAGGAACAGCAACAGAAACACCACGGCCAGCCACAACCCGGCGGCGGCGAGCCCGGCGTTGCGGCTGTCTTCGAACGCAACTTGCGGGCGGCGCAGCAGGTGCAACGTCCAGCCTTCAGTGCTCAGCGGCAGCGATTCCCACAGGTAATTCGCCGTGCCGTCCGGACCCACGACCCGCGTCAGATCACTGTTGTCGTCGAAGCGCCGCACCGATTGATACTCGAGCGGTGTCAGCGGTTGTTTATCGTATTGGCGGGTGACCTTGAGTTCGGCGTGATCGCTGTCACTCAGCGGTTTCAACAGGCGATAGCGCCAGCCCGGCTGGTTGGCGATGAAGATAATCCCTCGTGCATCGCTGACCAGCAGCGTGTCGCTGCCCTGACGCCACTCGCGCTCCAGCTCCGGAAATTCGAGTTTCACCACCATCGCGCCGAGGAACTGGCCGTCGTCACCGGTGACCGCGCTGGACAGGAAGTAACCGGGAATCCCGCTGGTCACGCCCACTGCGTAAAAACGCCCGGTGCCCTGGGTGCGTGTCTCGCTGAAGTAGGGGCGAAAGCCATAGTTGTGACCGACGTAACTGCTGGGCAAACGCCAATTGCTGGCGGCTACGGCCAGACCGGTGTGATCCAGTAATTCGAGGGTCGAGGATTGCGCCGCGCCGTTGATCTTTTCCAGTTTGCGGTTCAGGGCGTCCTGCTGTTCAGTCGATACCGAACCCTTGAGGGCTGCGCGTAACTCCGGGTCCAGCGCGAGCACGGCGGGCAGGGCGCGGTAGCGATCGATCAGGGTGTGCAGGGAATTGGCATAAAGCGCCAATTGCTGATTGGCACGGGCGGCGTCTTCGACCAGCGCCTGGCGCTCGGTGTGACGCATGGCGAGCCCTGCTGCCAGCGCGGCACCGGCGACGATCAGCAAGGTATAAAGCGTCAAACGCAACGTACGGGAAGTCGGCAGCATGCTTGTCGCAAACGCATAAAAGGTCGGGGCCGGCACCATAACATGGAGTGACGGCGGCCAATCGGTTTTTGCCGGGCACGTCAGGCGGCGTGCTTTTCAATGAGGTGCTGCGAGACTCTGCCCGCCAGGTTTCTGGCCTGTTTGATGCCGCTTCTTGCGACTTTCATTCACCGTGAGCGAGGGCGTACGCCAATAGACAGAACTATCCATTATTCCACCAGTTGACCAACCTGGAGCGACTTGCGGGGGCCGGATGAGCTTGCCGTCTTAAAAACTGATTATCCGTGGTACCCATCTCTTTGTAGGCGGCGATCACTCCTCGAGCGTGTTTTATGTCGGCAAGGACGGCGCTGGTTTGCTGGCGCAAGGCTGACCGGTTAATCGGTGCCGAGTTTTCTCCGGATGCCATGTTGTTGGCATTGGGAAGGAAGACAACGTCGGTTCCCAATGCATCGAAGGCCGCTTCGCTCCAGGCCGAACGCTGCTCAATAGCCGTTTTCCAATCGCTGAGCATTGTTTCGATTTTGCCGATCTTGACCGGATCGAGCCGGTTCTTGATGTCTTCGGCTTCTATGGCGCGAGCAAACATATTGAGAGCGCCCGGGATTATCGATATCCATGAGGCCATCACCCTGTTCATCATAAATTCAGGGTTGAGGACTGCGTTGAGCGCCGGGTTGATCAGCTCACTCTTTACGTCTTTCCAGCTGTTGATTTCGTTAACGGCATCAGGGATGCCTAACTGGCGATCAATCGCAGCAACGGACATATTCGAGGTTTGCGGAATAAGTGGGCCAAACCAACTATTGCTGGTCGTTATCGGGGCTGCCATCGCGCCGCCCACATCCCCACCTGCGTTACCGCCGATCAGCGAGTTCGGATCCGTGAACTGGATGGTATGAGGGGCATTTGGCAGAACAGCGCCCGCTATCCCACTACCTTTAAGGCCACCCTCATAGCCAGCGATTCCCCCTGCTACCTCGCCCGCCATATTCGCTGCCAGACTTCGTATGGGGCTCTTCTGCTGGATGATGTTGTGGAGTTGCCCCAGTGTCTGCTCGGCATGTCCACCGACGGCAGAAATAAACCCCGAATAAAGCATGATCACGCTTTCGGCTTTGGTTTTCCCGTCAGGATCCACATAGCGCATCGGGTTGTTCTGCACGTATGCATACCTGTTCAGTCCGTCAGCCTGCGACGGGTCGGCACTGACCAAACGCTGCAACCACGGTGCGAAATAACGCGCACCGTAGTAATACAACCCACTGTCATCCATTTCCTTGCCCGAATAGCGGATGGTTTTGTAGTCGACGTCCACCTCACTTCCCCGCGCATACCAGGCGGTGGCGCCGAACGGGTAATAACCTTCCTCACTGATCACTTGCACCTGTTGGTCGAGTTCCAGTGTGCTGGAACCCAAATGGTCATTGAGGCTGTAGCGCAATTGATCGGCGGAAATTTTTGCGGGTTTGCCGCTGACCCAGTGCAGGCAACGCACGCTGCCGTGTCCGCTGGGCAGGGTGATGACGTGCAGTTCCTCGCCGTTGTCGCGGGTGCGGATTTCCAGCCCCGGCAGGTAGATCACCTCCTGAAAGTGGGTCAGTGACGGCGTGTGGGTTTCATGCCGTTTGTACACGCGCATGCCCTGGCTGTAGCGGTAGAACTCTTCGTCGTTGGGGCCGTTGGCGCGTTTGACCAGCGTCACCGATTCCAGTTGATCCAGGTTGTTCCACCGCAAGGCTTTTCCCGGTTGCAAGTCCAGGAGGTTGCCGTGGCGGTCAAACAACTCAGGAAAATCGGGTACAGGATCCCCCTCTTTCCAGCGCACACCGCGATTGCTGGTGAGGTCGATGCGCATCTCGCGGGTATGTGAGGCACCCGCCCGCACATGACGCAGCTTGATCAGGTTGCCGCCGCGATCGTATTCATAGTCTTGTTGGTAGTTGAGCCGATTGCCGGGGTCGCCGGGCAGGGGCCGGCCCGGAATATCCGATGGTGGCGCATCGTCGTATCCGCTGGCGCTGGTCAGCCGGTACAGCGAGTCATAGGTGAAGTCGCGGTGGCCGTCGATGAGCTGGTTGGCGAAGTAAATCGGTTTGAACGCGAGGTCTTCGATGCGGGTGATGTTGCCAACGCGGTCGTAGAGATATTCGAATTTTTGCAGCGCCGGCTCGGCGTTTTTTTGCGCGTGCTGCGTGGACAGGCGGCCATCGGCCGGGTCGTAGGTCCAGCTGCTGACTACGTCATTGCCGGCGCGTTGTTCGATGATCTGACTGGCAGCGTTGTACTGCGCGTCTTTCAAAACTGGCTGCCAGTTCGAGCTGCCTTTTATCCGCAGCTGAACCTGCTTGAGCTGCCCGGCGACGTCGTAACGCGACTGTTGCTGGTGATCACCGGCATCGGTCTGGCTCAACAGCTTGCCGAGCGGGCTGTAACTTTGGCTGCTGCGGTGTGGCTTGTTCTCGACCAGGGTTCGGGTTTCGCGCAGTGGCTGTCCCAGCAGGCTGTAGCTGTCGAGACTCAAGGTGCCGGAGCGGTCGAGGTGTTCGGTCAACTGACCGCGCCGGTTGCGGGCGGGGTCGGCGGAGGCATCGGCATAGGTAAAGGTTTCGACGTTTGGCTCAGCGTTTTCCTCGATGGCGAGCGGGCGCAACAGAGGGTCGTAGGTGGTGCGCCAATGACTGCCACGCTGGTCCCAACGCTCCAACACTTCCCCGGCCAAGCCTGGCAGGCTCAAGCGCCAGCCGGCGTCGACGGAATCTACCTTCAACGGCTCGCCGGACAGGCGGTAGACGGTGGCCAGGTTGGGGACGACACCGAACAGTCGCGGGTCCCATTGTTCGAGCAGTCGCCCGGCGGCGTCATGTCGCTGGCGGGAGATCAGGGTTTCCAGCGACCCGCCATCGACCTTGCGCAAGTAGGAAACCTGGCGAATCGGCAAGCCCCGACTATCAATGACCGTCAGGTTCGGGGTGCGCCAATGGACCCCGGTCGTCATGGCTTGCCTGCCTTCAACTCACTTTCAGGCGGCGCGACGTAGGTGTCATTAAAGTCCAGGCTGGTGGTGTACCAGGGGTGGATGATCTCGAGCGCGACATCTCCTTTGGCGTTGATGACTTTTTTCTGGCGACCCAGGACGTCGTAAAAGTTCTGATCGTGATGGCCAGACTCACGGAAGGAATGGTCATTGATATAGCGGTGCCCATTGGCGAAGTAAGGGCGAAATACCCGAACAGCCAGGCCTTTGTTGTTGTATTCCACGCGTTCGCTGACGCGCCAGCGCGGGTCGGCGTGCGCGACCTTTGGCTTGCCGTCTTCAATCACCAGCTCACCGTTTTCCACCACAAACGCCAGGCCGGGTTCGACCAGTTGCTTGATCTGCAGTGGCCGGCCGAAGCCATCCACGAAAGCTTTAACGATCTGGATTTGCTGCAGCTCATCATCCCAATAGCGGTCAGCGGTGAGGACAACGCTGTGCACCGGTTCGCGATGAGCGGCGTGGATCAGGTCGAGTAGCGTTTGCTCCGGCTCGCTCAGGGAGGTGAGTCGGGCCAGGCGACGTCGGGCGCTGGCGCGAATGTGCAGGCTGGGTAACACGTCACCTTGCGCAATCCAGGTGGCCAGCCAGTCAGGTGTCTGCCTGACGGAATGGGGGAGTTCGCCCATCCAGCTGAACAGGTCCTTGCGCAATACACTGGCCGCTTTTTGCAGGGCGCCTTTGGGATTTTCGATGGCAGGGTCCGGACGATGGTCCGCAGGACGTTCGTGTTCGTCGAGGGGGCGAAACCCCATTTCTTCGCCGTCTTCAGTGCCATGAAAACTGATGGCAAGGGGTTGTCCGGACGGCTCGTAAAGGGCCTCCTCGACATTGTCATTGGCATCGATGCTGCGCTTGAGTTGCAGCGCGTGATAGTCATATTCGAAACGGGCTTCGCACCCGTCCGGCTGCGTGATGCTTTTCGGCAGCAGACAGTAGGCGTCGTAGCAGGCTGTCGTGATGCCGTAACTGGGCGTTTCGTTGTACTCCATCACTTTGTAAAAACTATCGAGCTTGCCGTACTTGGCAAAACCATACCGGGACGACCATAGGTTTCTTTCCTGGTCCTCTTTTTTGTCTGCCTCCTCGTCTACCCCCAGCACCAGAGGCATGGCCGAATAGCCGATTTTTGCCAGTTCGTCCCGAATAACGAGCGACGGCACCGTGTCGTAGGCTTGCAGTGCTGTCTTGTCCAGTTGGGCAATTTCCAGCGGTGCCCGCAGTGCCTCGAAATCGGCCTTGCCGTCGGCAAGCACTGTCCGGTCGTCAGTCTTGAAGTAGCGATTTACCGACTGCGTGGTCAGCAGCCGCTTAGCGGCCCATTCGGGCGAGGCGTACAGCTTGTTCAACCCTTCATAGGAAATGTCTGCGGGGGCGAGCCCCCCGGAAGCTGGCTTCTTGGGCAGTACCAATGCATTGCCACGTTGCAGATAAGGCAGGCCCAGTCGCCAGCCTTGCAGACTCTCTTTCAGGTGAATGAATGTGGCGCGGGATTCACTCAAGTAGTAGGACTGTTGGGCCGGGTCGTGGGCATCCGACCACCATGTTCTTTCGTCGGGATCTTCGAAGGGGTTTTCTATCTCGGTGTTGGTCCTTCGCCGTGCGTAACTGACGGTGATGGAATGGTTGGGCAGACCGCACTCGTCATGGCTCAACGAGATTTCATGACGGCACAGCGGGTCATTCTCGAAGCGTTCGTACTGATAGCTGATCTTCTCCAGTTGCAAGGGCAGCATGATCGGGTAGGCGTCATGACCTCCCTTTTTGCGCAGTTCGCGGACCTTGTAACGACTTTCCTCCACGGCGAAAGGCACCGCTGTGGCCAAGTCATCGTCGGCGGCGTAGGTCTCCACGCGCAGCACTGAACCTGCGAGGGCGCGGGTGATTTCATGGACGGTGGCTTCGTCGGCGGGCGGGACAGGATCATCAAAATGGTCGTTGCGGTGATACTGGCAAAACAACGTGGGCTTCAAGGCAAGGGCTTCGGGATCACGATCAAAGTAACCATCGCGTGGCAGGTCGATCAGCCGTCCTGTATGGAACCAGGTGCAGACCAGTGCCGGGGCGGTGAAGCCGATGTCATCTTCACTGGTGCCGGTTTCGCTGTCGGTCTGGCGCAGCAGGCCGAAGCCGCGAAACTCTCGGTTGCGGCCATCGTAATAACCCTGTGAATACTGGAAAAACTGGTTCAGGCGGTTGCCGGTGATTTCGTCGAGCTGACGTTGTTGCTTGACCACGGGCACCGGGAACGGCAAGTAGCAAATCGGTAAACGCTTGAACTTGAGTATCCGATTCTTTTCATCCAGCCATTCCTGCGCGGAACTGCGATACACCACCTGCGTACTGCAGCCCATGTTGTTGTTACTGGCGACCAGCATGTAAGGCTTGGCGCTGACGAAATCGTAGCGCCAGTGCCGCGGCTTCATGTGCGGCACAGTCAGGATCAGGCTCGCGCAACCCAGGCCTTGCAGGTCGGCGAGGGTGACCTGGCACAGGTTGTCGTAGCGAATGCCGTCGGGCCAAGGGATCGTGACGGGGATCTGTTCCAGGCCATTGCCGCCACGATTGAAATAGATCTCGAAACTATCGGACTTCAGGTAAATCAGTGCCGGTGCACCGGAGCCGTCGAGGTCGGCAATCCGCACCCGCGCCGCGTCGAATGTCGCGTAGTCGAAGGGCAGGGCACTCATGACAAAACCCTCGCCGAACCGACCGTGGCCGAGGTTCGGCCAGCATTTGATTTCGTCGTGACGGATGCGGCACAGCTCGGTCATGTCGCTGCCCAGCAAGTTGCCCAGCATCACCAGTTCGGTGCGTGAGTTGCTGAACAGCGGCAGGCGATCGGTGTCCGGTTTGTGCTCGACTTCCTGGCCCGGCGCGAAACCTTCCTCACGCCGATTGGCGTACAGGCGCACGCTTCGCGGGCCGATCAGCGCCATCGAGCTGAGCCCGTCGCCCATCAAATCGCCAGACTGTGAAAACGTGGAGAAGAACTCCACCGGGAACGCCGTAAAGGGAATGAACCCCGACCAGCTGCGATCGGGGTTGAGGGTGTGGAAACCGCTCATGCCGGGTGAGGCGAGGATCCAGTCGAGCCGACCGTCGCCGGTCAGATCGGTCAACGCCTGATAAGTCGGTTGATTGCGATCGGCCACAGGAATTCGGGACAGTTCTGTCCATGGACCGTAGTGGATGTCATCGGCCCCCGTCAGCGCGCGCAAGGGTTCGCGGTAATACCAGCTCTGGTCGTAACGACAGATAAATCCGGGCACACCTTCACCGAACAGATCGACG
The DNA here is from genome assembly GCF_050435365.1 of Pseudomonas sp. BT76 TE3572. Lineage (NCBI taxonomy): Bacteria > Pseudomonadati > Pseudomonadota > Gammaproteobacteria > Pseudomonadales > Pseudomonadaceae > Pseudomonas > Pseudomonas sp. BT76 TE3572. The sequence continues at coordinate 3,067,571 of NZ_JBNDKE010000001.1, read as the reverse complement.
CATTGGTGGTGCGCGCCGTCCTCGATGCCGGGCATGTTTTCGAAGGGGAAAAACGGGCTCGACTGCTTATTGAGTTCGAAGCGTGAATAGTCGAATTCCACCGGTGGCATGTTTTCCACGGCACCGCTGGCGTCGTACGCCTGATAGTGCGCGGCCACCAGTTGGGTGTAGGACAGTGATGTTGTTTGGTATTGCAGCAGCAATCGACGAACCAGCGCCGGTTTCGGGCCCAACTGCTCGGGGAAATGGTGAAACATCAAAACCTGATGGCACAGGCGTCGGGTGCCCAGTTCGAAACCATAGGTGTAGCTGTGGAAGGGGTCGCTGCGCAGTTGCCACTCACCAAAACCCTCGCCGGGAGCATCAAACGGTGGGCCGTAGAGCGGTTTCTTTTCCAGGTCGGGGGTGCGTTCGCCGTAGTCGAACAGCAGGTGGAAATGCCACGAAGGTGGTGCCAGCTTCAGTACGTTCCAGCCATACAAGTGGCTGCTTGCCTCAAAATTGCCATAAAGCACACGCTGTAAGTAACGCTGTGTGCTGTAGTCATGTGCATCGTCTGGATCATGAGTTTCTTCTGGCTTGTATTCGAAGCAAATGTGCTCGCCATGGGTATTCATGCTTTCCTGCAGAAGCCAAGCGCCCACCCGGTCTTCGGCCTCAGGGGCTGCCCGACGGGAGGCTTCGGTTTTGCCATAAAGATGCAGGCTGCCGTCCGCACCGTGCACCAGCCAGAATCCTTGAGGGGTGACGTCAGAACGCCACAGCTCGATCAGATCGAACGAACTCTCGACCCGTGGCCAGTAGCGCACAACGCGGTGCTCACCAATGGGGAGCTTGCGGTATTGAGTCTCGATTCTGGACTTTGGCTTGCCTTCGTCATCCAGCTCGGGCATCAACTCCTCGCCACCGGGGCCGATCATGATGTCCGTGGCAAGGTAATCGGGCACGCCGTTGCGGGTCCGGCGAGTGATGGCACTGATGCCCAAACCCCAGCCAAAGCCGAACGTACCGTTACCGGCCTGGCTGTCATAGCTCAGCGCCATGGAGGGGTCGAAACCGCGTCCTGCTGAAAGGGGCAGCGGCAACTCGAACGAGGCACTGCCCGTTACGCCGACCGAACCCCAACTTTTGCCAATCGTGGCAATGGAAGCACTCTTGGCGATGGAGGGTTCAGTAATGCTCAGGGAGGCTTGGTCTTCCATGGGGTTGATCCTGGAGTTGCGTGATGAAGCAACGCTAACAAGATCAAGGTGCTGCGTGACCTGTCAGATGTGACAGGTAAGGCCGATATTTTTAGAACGAATAAGGTGGACGGCACGGCGCTTTATCGCGAATGGTAAAACCGTTGCCAAAAAAAACGGCCGGGTCATCTATAAGACGACCCGGCCGTAGTGGCAGGCTGAAGCGCTTACTGCACTTCCACCGCCAGGCTGTCACTGATCTTTTTCTGCCAGATGGCAGGACCGGTGATGTGTACCGACTCACCCTTGCTGTCGACTGCAACAGTCACAGGCATGTCTTTCACGTCGAACTCGTAGATCGCTTCCATGCCCAGTTCGGCGAAAGCCACCACGCGGGATTTCTTGATGGCTTGTGCCACCAGGTAAGCCGCGCCGCCGACTGCCATCAGGTAAACGGCTTTGTGGTCCTTGATCGCTTCGATTGCAGTCGGGCCGCGCTCGGATTTGCCGATCATGCCCAACAGGCCGGTTTGCTCGAGGATCTGACGGGTGAACTTGTCCATGCGCGTCGCGGTGGTCGGACCGGCAGGGCCCACCACTTCTTCGCGCACCGGATCAACCGGGCCGACGTAGTAGATGAAGCGACCTTTGAGGTCCACTGGCAGGGTTTCACCCTTGTTCAGCATCTCGACCATGCGCTTGTGCGCGGCGTCGCGACCGGTGAGCATCTTGCCGTTGAGCAGGACGGTTTCGCCCGGCTTCCAGCTCTGCACTTCTTCCGGGGTCAAGGTGTCGAGGTTGACGCGACGAGCCGACGGGCCGGCTTCCCAGACGATTTCCGGGTAGGCGTCCAGCGGTGGCGCTTCCAGCGAGGCCGGACCGGAACCGTCGAGCACGAAGTGCGCGTGACGGGTGGCGGCGCAGTTCGGGATCATGCACACCGGCAACGAAGCGGCGTGGGTCGGGTAATCCATGATCTTCACGTCGAGCACGGTGGTCAGGCCACCCAGGCCCTGGGCGCCGATGCCCAGTTGGTTGACCTTCTCGAACAGCTCCAGGCGCATTTCTTCGATGCGGTTCTGCGGGCCGCGTGCTTTCAGCTCGTGAATGTCGATGGATTCCATCAACACTTCCTTGGCCATCACGGCGGCTTTCTCGGCGGTGCCGCCGATGCCGATGCCGAGCATGCCCGGTGGGCACCAGCCGGCGCCCATGGTCGGAACGGTTTTCAAAACCCAGTCGACGATCGAGTCGGACGGGTTGAGCATGGCCATTTTCGACTTGTTCTCGGAACCGCCGCCCTTGGCCGCCACGTCCACTTCCACGGTGTTACCCGGAACGATGGAGTAGTGGATAACGGCCGGTGTGTTGTCCTTGGTGTTTTTACGAGCGCCCGCCGGGTCGGCGAGGATCGAGGCACGCAGGACGTTTTCCGGCAGGTTGTAAGCCCGGCGCACGCCTTCGTTGATCATGTCGTCCAGGCCCATGGTGGCGCCATCCCAACGTACGTCCATGCCCACGCGAACGAAGACGGTCACGATGCCGGTGTCCTGGCAGATCGGGCGGTGGCCGGTGGCGCACATCCGCGAGTTGATCAGGATTTGCGCGATGGAGTCACGGGCCGCTGGCGATTCTTCGCGCAGGTAGGCTTCGTGCATCGCCTGGATGAAGTCAACGGGGTGGTAATAGGAAATGAACTGCAGGGCGTCGGCAACGCTCTGAATCAGGTCGTCTTGCTTGATCACGGTCATGAGTCGCGCTCCTCTAAAAGACGGGAACATTCAATAAGGTGCTTGCAGCTTGGGTGCATCGGTCGGTTGCAAGCACCTTTACAAGGCACGCCGGGGCTGCTGGCGCGACGCTAAAAAGGCGCGGCAGTATAACGCGCCTCGGTTCCGGGCACACCCGCCGGTAGTCAATCGTTGGTCGTATAGGGTTGGGGGTGGTTGGGGGGAATTGGATTTCCATTGTGAGATCCACCCCTCACCCCAGCCCTCTCCCCACGGGGGAGAGGGGGAAAGGGAGCAGATTGGGGGCCTTTCAGAACCTGAGTTCGACTCGGACTTTCAGGTCGATGTAACTCGAAAGTACACCTGGGTCAGTCCCCTCGCCCCCTGGGGAGAGGGTTAGGGTGAGGGGAAATGGTGTACACGCGCAGTCATGGCATTGACGCCAGTTTTCCGCACTAAAAATTGAATGGTCATTTATCAGGCACACTACTAAAGTGGCAGTCGGTCTGTAGAGTAGGACACTCAAGCAGCCTCCCTTCGCACGGTGAGTCAACGATTGACCCATAACGCCATCCAGCGCTTGTTGCTCAAACGCTTTGCCCTCGCAGCCGGCACCTACGCCCTGGCTTTGCTGCTATTGTGGCTGGCGTTTTTCACCGGTCATTACGATGAATCCCTGCCCAACGTGGCCATCGGCAGTGCGCTGGTGGTCATCAGTCAGGCGGCGTTGTTTGCGGTGTTTTACAGTGGCTGCAACCTGCGTTTTTCCGACCCCAGCCTGACGGAAGCGCAGGTGTTGCTGGGGCTGGGTTGGCAAACCTGGCTGATCGCCCATCTGGACGAGGCACGCGGCACGTTCCTGGTGTTTTACGTGCTGATTCTGCTGTTCGGGTTGTTCCATCTTTCGCGCATGGCCTTTTTGCGGTGCGCGCTGTTGGTGTTTTTCAGTTTCAGCGCGATCACGCTGTGGGAGGGCTACCACTTCCAGTTACCCGACCCGGCGCTGGCCGCGTTGCAGGTGTGCGTGCTGCTCATCGTGTTGGTCTGGCTGGAACTTTATGCCCGTCACGTCCAGGCCTCCCGCCAACGCATGCGTCAGCGCCGATTTGCCTTGCAGGCGCATCAGGACACCCTGCGCGGGATGATGCGCCAGCTCGAAGACCTGGTGGCCACCGACGAACTGACCGGGTTGTTTAATCGCCGGCATTTCCTACGCCTGGCTTCCCGTGAGCTGAAGGCCATGGACGCCGATGTCATGCATGGCCTGGCGCTGATCGACCTCGATCATTTCAAACGAATCAACGATGTGCACGGCCATGCCGCCGGTGATCAGGTGCTGCAAGCCTTTGCCGCCGTGGCCACCGCCTGCCTGCGCGATGGCGATGTTCTGGCCCGTTACGGTGGCGAAGAGTTCGTCGTGCTGTTGCCCGATTGCAACGCCGAGCGCTTGACCTCCTGTTGCGAGCGGCTGCGCATTGCGTTCACCGATGTAGAACTGATCGGACTCAACGTCGCCCATCTCAGTTTGTCGGCGGGCATGACGTTGCTCGAACTGGGCGACGATCTCGATGAAGCCTTGCAGCGCGCCGATCAGGCGCTTTATCGCGCCAAGCGTGACGGCCGCAATCGTTGCGCGGCGGCGTGGGAGAACGTCGATGCCTGAGTTACGGGTCGGCGAACGCCAATGGTCGGTGGCGGTGGGCAGCAATCTGCTCGATGCGTTGAATCAGAACGGCGTATCGGTGCCCTATAGCTGTCGCGCCGGCAGCTGCCATGCCTGTCTGGTGCAATGTGTCCAAGGGCTGCCGAGTGACAGCCGCCCCGACGCCCTGAGCGCAGACCAGCGCCAGCAAGGCTGGCGCCTGGCGTGTCAGTGTCAGGTGGTCGAGGACTTGCAGGTGCACACCTTCGATCCTCAGCAGGATGGCCGCCCGGCCGAGGTGGCGGCTGTCGATTGGTTAAGCGCCAGCGTGTTGCGTTTGCGCCTGACCCCTCAAAGCCCTTTGCGCTACAGCGCCGGGCAGCATCTGGTGTTGTGGGCGGGCAACGTGGCGCGCCCGTATTCATTGGCCAGCCTGCCCGAAGAAGACCGCTTTCTGGAGTTTCATCTCGATTGTCGCCATCCGGGGGAATTCAGCGACGCGGCCCGCCAGCTGAAAATCGGCGATTCGATCCGCCTCGGCGAGTTGCGCGGCGGGGCGTTGCATTACGACGCGGACTGGAACACCCGACCGCTTTGGCTGTTGGCCGCCGGCACGGGGTTGGGGCCGTTGTTCGGTATCTTGCGTGAAGCGCTACGGCAAGATCACCAAGGTGCCATTCGCGTCATTCACCTGGCCCATGATGCCGAGGCGCATTACCTGGCCAAGCCCCTGCAGGCCATGGCCGCCAGCCGCTCGAACCTGAGCATTGAACTGTGGACCGCGGCCGAGTTGCCAGAGGCTTTGGCGCAACTGCGGCTTGTTTCACGGCAAACCCTGGCCTTACTCTGCGGGGCCCCTGACAGCGTCGACGCCTTTGCCCGGCGCTTGTACCTGGCGGGATTGCCGCGTAATCAACTGCTGGCGGATGTCTTTGTTCTCCGCGGTTGAGCGCTGATTTTCAGACGCGAGACCGACCATGAGCGATGCCATCCGATTTGAACGTGAGCGCGGCCTGCTGACCCTGCGCCTCAACCGTCCCGACAAGAAAAACGCCCTGACCCGCGCCATGTACAGCCACTTGGCCGAAGCGCTGCAACTGGCGGATTCCGACCCTGAAATCAACGCCGTGCTGATCACCGGTTCTGCCGAGTGCTTCACCGCTGGCAACGACATCGCCGACTTCATCCAGCAACCGCCGAGCAACCTCGACAGCCCGGTGTTTCAGTTCATGCTCACCCTGCTCGAATGCCGCAAACCGGTGATCGCCGCCGTGGCCGGTGCAGCCGTGGGCATTGGCACGACGATGTTGCTGCATTGCGATCTGGTGTATGTCAGCCGCGATGCGCGCCTTCGGATGCCGTTCGTAAATCTCGGGTTATGCCCGGAGTTTGGTTCCAGCCTGCTTCTGCCGCGATTGCTCGGGCATGCCAAAGCCGCTGAATTGTTGCTGCTGGGCGAAGGTTTCAGTGGTGAGCAGGCCGCGCAGTGGGGGATTGCGACCGAAGCTTTGGGCAGTGGCGAAGAGGCGCTGGCCAAGGCGCGGGAGATGGCGTTGCGTTTCGAGTCGCTGCCTTCGCAAGCGGTGCGTATCAGCAAGCAATTGATGAAAGCCCCGGACCGCGAACAACTGCGCAAGGTAATAGAAGAAGAGAGCGCACAGTTCACCCAACGGCTGCGCTCGCCGGAAGCGATTGCGGCGTTGACCGGGTTTATCAAACGCCACTAAATTCGCGTTGCCTGGGCAGGCCTCATCGCGAGCAAGCTCGCTCCCACAGGGTTTTGTGGTGGTCACATGATTTGTAAACAACACCGGTCAATGTGGGAGCGAGCTTGCTCGCGATGAGGCCCGCCCAGGCAACACATCTTCCGGATCCAGAAACCAAAAAGCCCCGCCATTCACATGGCGGGGCTTTTGTTTTTCAGCAACCGGTCACTCAGACCATCGGGTCGCCAACGTGCAGGATTTTCATCCCGTTGGTGCCGCCGATGGTGTGGTAGCTGTCGCCCTTGGTCAGGATGACCCAGTCGCCTTTCTCGACTACGCCGCGCTTGAGCAACTCGTCGATCGCGGCTTGGCTGACTTGCTCAGGCGGCAGCGATGCCGGGTCGAACGGTACGGTGTAGACGCCACGGAACATGGCCGCGCGGGCCTGGGTTTCGCGGTGCGGGGAGAACGCGTAGATCGGCACCGAGGAACGGATGCGCGACATGATCAACGGCGTGTAGCCACTTTCGGTCAAGGAAATGATCGCCTTTACGCCCGGGAAGTGGTTGGCGGTGTACATGGCCGCCAACGCGATGCTCTGGTCGCAGCTTTCGAAAACCTTGCCGATGCGGTGGCTGGAGGTCTTGCTGGTCGGGTGCTTTTCAGCGCCGATGCAGATGCGCGCCATGGCTTGCACCGCTTCCAGCGGGTACAGGCCAGCAGCACTTTCAGCCGAGAGCATCACGGCGTCGGTGTAGTCGAGTACGGCGTTGGCTACGTCGGACACTTCGGCGCGGGTCGGCATCGGGTTCTGGATCATCGACTCCATCATCTGGGTCGCCACGATCACAGCTTTGTTGTGGCGGCGCGCGTGCAGAATGATTTTCTTCTGAATGCCCACCAGCTCGGCGTCGCCGATTTCCACACCCAGGTCACCACGAGCCACCATGACGGCGTCGGATGCATTGATCAGCGCGTCGAGGGTTTCGTCGTCAGCCACGGCTTCGGCGCGTTCGATCTTCGCCACCAGCCAGGCAGTACCGCCGGCTTCATCGCGCAGTTGACGGGCGTATTCCATGTCGGCGGCGTCACGCGGGAAGGACACGGCGAGGTAGTCGACTTGCATCTCGGCAGCGAGCTTGATGTCGGCCTTGTCTTTTTCAGTCAGGGCCGGAGCGGTCAGGCCGCCACCGCGACGGTTGATGCCTTTATGGTCGGACAGCGGGCCGCCGATCAGCACGGTGCAATTGAGCTCGGTGGCATTGGCGGTATCAACGCGCATGACCACGCGACCGTCGTCGAGCAGCAGCTCGTCGCCTACGCCGCAGTCTTTGACCAGATCCGGGTAGTCGATGCCGACGATGGTCTGGGTGCCTTCGGTCAGAGGATGGCTGGTGGAGAAGGTGAATTGATCACCGATCTTCAGCTCGATCTTCTTGTTGGCGAATTTGGCAATACGGATTTTCGGGCCTTGCAGGTCACCCAGCAGGGCGACGAAGCGGCCGTGCTTGGCAGCGAGGTCACGCACCAGCTTCGCGCGAGCCTTGTGCTCGTCGGGGGTGCCGTGGGAGAAGTTCAGGCGGGCGACGTCCAGGCCAGCCAGAATCAGCTGTTCGAGAACTTCCGGCGAGTTACTGGCCGGGCCAAGGGTAGCGACGATTTTGGTGCGACGGACGGACATGCATAGACTCCTGAGTTCAAGCGCTGAGTGAGGCTACTATGGTCCTCGGGTGTAGTCATTGTTCATGTGCACTACTTTTTCGTTTGTTTCTTTAAACGAACATTCCTGAAGATTTCGCGCCACGGGTCGATACAGAGCTCAAGACAGGAGAACCCCCATGCGATTCGTGCTCATTGCCGCCCTTGCCATCAGTGCCCTCAGTATCACGGGCTGCACCCGTTGGTCGATGAACCATCATTTGAATAACGCCTACAGCGCCTATGACCGTGGCAATTGCGAGCAGGTGATGCTCGAACTGTCCAAAGTCGAACGCGCCAGCCGAGCTCGGCCTTACGTGTGGCCGGAAGCATCGATGATGCGCGGGTTGTGCCTGGAACGTCAGAAAATGTTTGTCGATGCGGCGCAAACCTATCAGTTCATCATCGCCTCGTACCCGCAAAGTGAATACGCCTACCGCGCTCGCGCCCGCCTGGAAACCTTGCAGTCGCTGGGCCACTATCCGCTGCGCAGTGCAACTGCGGTCGTGCGCCCGACGCAGTTCTGATTGTCCTGGTTGTTCAAAGGCTGGCCCACCGGCGGGGGTGAGCTATAGTCGAATAGATCGGTTTAGAGCCTTGCCTCTAATCGACGCAACACCTGTGATCGGCAGGAGTAAGCGGCAGCGGCTTTATGGACTGTCGCACCGGGATCAGGGAGAGCGAGCCCATGCCTCTGTATTAAAAGAAGCAGGCCCGTTCCGAAGCATTAGTGCGGCTCTGCTTAAGAGCCTTGCTGGGCCATTTGCTCATGTTTACTGACCGCCGGATCGAGCGGCATCAACTGCCGTATTTTCTAAGAGTGTTCAACAGCGTCACTGACAAACCCATCGGCTTTCTGGGCAACGTGTCCGATGAAGGGCTGATGCTGATCAGTCAGTTGCCGATGATGATCGGCGCTGAATTCGATTTGCGCCTGAAAATCCCCGCCAGCGATGGCTGCATTCAGGTCATTGATCTTCAGGCGTGTTGCCTGTGGTGCCATGAAGACACGACTCCTCACCACTATGACGCAGGGTTCAGCCTGCAACGGGCGCCGCCGGAATATGGGCAATTGGTGGAGGCCTTGAAGCAATACTTCAGTTTTCAGCCGTTGCCTGCTTCGGCCTGAAGCCCTGTGGTGTCTTCACCACCGCCATCGTCGGAACGCCGCCCGGAGCAAGCTCGCTCCGGGCGGCGTTCTGCAGACACCAATAACTAACAGCTAAGCCATAGCAGTCGCCATCTCGTTCTCCAGCCACCTCTCCACCAGCAACAACCCCAACTCACTTAACTGATAAATCGCCATCGCCAGATGTCGCGGCTTGTCGTCCAGGCTTTCAGCCAGGTCGAGCAGCAGGATGCTGACTGACGAAAAGGTTTCGTAGGGTGACCGTTCGTCTGACCTGTCATATCTGACAGGTGTTTTGCGCACTGCCTTCAGGTTTTAAATGGCTTCAATAAAGTGGCTGAATGCCTCGCATCGGAGCGCCATCGTGTTGGATCAACCAGATCAACCAGATCAACCAGATCAGACCTTTGCTCCTCAGTACCGACCGTTGGGGAGCCCTGAGGTGAACGCAATGGTATCGCGCCAGGAGGTCTTGATCAGAGGGCCTTCAGGTCAAGACCTGAAAGACGCAGAGGTCAAGCTACATTTTTACCGCTACGGCAGGTTTGTAAAAGAAGATCTGTTAACTAATATATCTTTACCTTTTACTCATCGGGCAATAGATAATTTAGACAGCGGTGAATACGAAGTTCATTACCAGTATTTCAATACGAGCAGTAACCGATGGTCTGACTGGTACGCTTCGGCAAAATTTTACGTCAGTGACCCGGTGACAGTCAGCTCACCCACGCCAGAACAGGCGCTGTGGGGGCCTTTTGGGACGGTTTCAGGAACCGCAACGATTGGCGGTCATGTACAAATTCTTCGGGCAGACAATCTGCAACCGCTCAGCGGTGTAGGGACCTTGCAAAGAAACTCTAATTGGTTACTCGGACTTAATGAGTCATTAGTGTCCGATACTTACACGGCAATCGTTAAACATTGGATAACTAACTACACTGCGTTGTACTCCGATAGCTTCACCTTCCACTTGCGCCCACCACCGAGCATTACTACTCCAGTTAAAGATGAAGTGATCTGGGTGAGCAAGCCGGTTGTTTCAGGAAGGGGTGAGCCAGGCGCAACGGTCGTTATCCACAAGTTTGATGATGCAATACCGTATGGCGCCGTAGAGGTACGATCAGACAGTAGCTGGTCGACGACGCTCACACGGCCTTTGCCGCAAGGCGCCAACTCCCTGCATGCATGGCAGACCAAGGATGGTGGTTTGAGTAGGTGGTCGACCGCGGTTCCAGTGGTTGTCTCGGGTGTACCTTCGATCACTGGCCCTGGCGCGGGGACGGAGCAGGAACCGGCGTTTACGCTGATCGGTAACAGTGGATTGGGTAACAATGGGTTGGGTAATACGGGTGTCCAGATCGAGGTCTTTACCGATCTTACAGACACGTCTTGGGGCCGCCATAGTCTCCAGGACAATGGAAACTGGAGCGTGGCACTCAGTGGCTTGCCCCCGGGGTCTCTTTCCCTTGTGGCGGAGCGGATCCATGGCAGCGGTGAGCGTTCCGGACGCAGTCAGGCGCGCGGCTTCAAAATCCGCCCGCCCCAATTGGCGGCCATCAAAACGGAATTTCTGACCACACCTGTAGCAAGCGTGAAGTTTTCAGGTGTTGGCCATACTGGCGCCACGGTCGAGATCACCGTTGTCAGCGGCCCCGGGGGAACGGCACCGCCCGCCGTACAGGTGAGAAACGGCCAGTGGGAAACCACGGCGGCGAACTGGACCTTTGGTACATACAAGCTGAGTGCGGTTCAGAAAGTGCCCGACAATGCCAATGGCTGGATACCTTCGCAGCCGAACACATTCGATGTGGTCAGGGCCGTACCGCCGCCCACCAACGTTAAGTACACCGTGGACGACCGCACGCCGATTTTCACTGGCAATGGCGAGAATGGGGCAACAGTTATCATCACGGACACTGCAGGCGGCTCCGTGGATGTACCGGATGCTTCCGTCAACGCCGGAACCTGGTTGACCCGTGCCAGGGCACCTTGGGCGCCGGTGAACTCGCGATCCATCAAGGTGGTGCAGAAAATCGAAACGGCGACTTCTGCTTTCGTCGAGATCAAGGTCACCATCGAAAATCTTGCGCCACCGAGCGAGGTGGCCTACAGCGTCACGGACTACACGCCAACCTTTACCGGCAAGGGCATTGTCGGGGCGACGATTCACGTTCTGGATGCGGGCAATAACGATGTCACTCGCCCTGTTCTGCTCACCCGTCCAGGCTGGTCAATCGCAGCGTCGGCCACTTGGGGGCCGACAAAGTCGCGAAAAGTCTTTGTGGTCCATAAAAAAGATGGATTGACCTCTACGCCTGTTGAACTGAATGTCGCCATCGGGCTGCTGGCACCTGAGATCACCCGTGTCACCGTTGACGAGTTACATGCGGAAGTGGCGGGCACGTGCTGGGCCGGGGCGGTGGTCACTCTGAAGTTCAACGACAGCGCTGATGTGCATAAGCCTGATGTCATCAACGGCACCTGGGTTTTTAAACGCCCGACTCCGTTCACCCCGACAGAAGAATATACGGTCACTGCGACACAGACTTTTGCTGATCTGGAGCCGTCCCCCCCGGCGTCCCGACAATTTGCAGTCAAATTGCCAACACCGCAGATTACCGGCCCTGATGATAAGGCAGACGTGTGGCGCGACTTCACCGTAAAGGGCGACAAGGGCTACAACGGGGCGACGATGCAGCTGCGCGACGCTCAATTCGACAGAGCTCTGGGCGAGCCCAAGGTATTGACCGAGGACGGTGAATGGTCAATGGATCTCACCGGGCTGGAATTTCGTCGCTACACCATTGACGCGCAGCAGAAGCTCAATCAAGGGGCGTCCGAGCGCAGTGAACCCCGTGTGTTTGAGGTGGTGCTGGCGCCGCCGGTCATTTCGGTGCCGATGGAAAACGGCGATCTGCCGCGAACCTCGACTCTTTCGGGATGGGCCATGCCGGGCGGGCGGGTAGAGGTTTGGTTGAAGGATGCTGCCGTGCCTTTGCTGACGGATATTGCGGTGGGTAATGACGGCTTCTGGCAAGCCGAGGTAACGAAGTTGCCGGTCGGCGCCAAAACCATCTGGGCCAGGCAAACGTTTGATAGATGGACATCCAAGGACAGCCAGCCTCTTAACTACAACGTCGTGCCGGCGGCCCCGTTTATCGAAACCCCGGCCACGGACGAGCACATCGGTCGGCGGGTGGTGGTGTCAGGCTTCGGTGTGCCGGGGGACAGTGTGACTGTGAAGCTGGCCGATGCCACACATTCTGTGCTGGGACTCAGTCCGGTGCTGGAGGATCGCACCTGGTCGGTGACGGTGGCGTTCGATCAGCCCGGCGGCCTCTACGCACTGGTGGCTGTAGCGTCGTGCGACGGGTTCGATTCGGGCGATTCTACTGCGCGTGCGGTGGTGTTGGGTACGTATCAGCCTCCCGTCGATGCGCCAGCGCAGGGGCAGTGGGTCAGTCATCCGGTCGGGTTCAAAGGCCGGGGCAGGCCTGGCGTTGGGCAAGTGGTGAGCTGGTTCAGTCCGGATCAAGTATGGGCGCCCGATCTTCCCGTCACGGGTGGGGCCTGGCAGGGGGAGGCGCAGCAATCGCTGCCCCTGGGTGGCCAATGGTGCCGGTTCAGGCAAAGCATCACTGATGTTGCCGATGGCGCGACGGTTTCCGACTGGGTCGAGAGCAAACGCTTCGAAAGCGTGCCCCCGGTAGCGGAGCCCTGACATCCGATTACCGACGAGCGGTCATCAAAACTGTCAGTTATGACAGTGGATTGTGACCGCGCCAAGGCGCCAAATCTCTTCAATCGAACGCACGGCCTGAGCGGTTTTCCAGGCCGTTCAGGGACGTTATCGACCCAAGGAACCTGACCATGACTGACTCTCGCCCTGCCTTGCAGCTGCTGAATCAAGTATTCAGTGAACAACAACTCACACAGTACGCCGGCCTCGGGACTTACCTGAGGGAAGGCGGGTCGATCTTTTCGCTGGTGGAAAAGGGCGTTCAAGGGCTGGTGATGGACTACGGCATTAGCCCCGATGACGCGCGCCGGTTTTTGCGCCGGGCCAACAGCATGGCCATCTACGTGCGGCGCCAGTTTATCGAGCACAGCCTGCACGGTGATAAAGCAGAGGGTGCCGGGCCGCGCAGCGGTTTGTTGTCGATGGTTGACGGACCCAGTTTTGAGCGTCTGTTCAGCCCCAGGTTCGACAGCCTGTGCCCCCCGGATGCTCTGGAGTCTCTCGCCTCGCCAGTGGCGTATCTGATCGAGCTGTTGCGGTGGATCCAGCGCCGCATCGAGTCCCTGCAAAACACCGATGGCAAGCTGCTGCTGCATGACCGCCGCAAAGACCTGAAGCCGCTGGCCGTCGACTTCAACGCGGTACATCGATCAGTGTCCTCGGTCGACATCATCGTTCCAGTGCTTGAAACGTTCATCAATCAATACGGGGAAGAAAGCGGAAGCAGGGATGACGCGGATCTTGAGCAGGCGATGATCGATGCGCGATATCCCAACGGGCTCCCGTACTACCAGCACTGGGTCACCCTGGATGCGGTCGCCCGTCACCATGGCCTGTCGGTGGGCAATTTTGCGCACATGGTGGACAACTCCTTTCCCTATTTTTTGCAGGATCAGGCCTGGGACAACGATGCGGCTCGGGCCCTGGCCCACGCGTCGCGGCTGGGACCTTATCAACGAACGTTGCTGACGGAAGATCCTCCGGCATTTACAGATATGGAGGGATTCTATGCACGGAATTTCGGTGCCGATGGGGTGACTTGGCAGAACCTCAATCAAGTTCCATTCTTCGGCGGGCGAACCAAACTCGACACTCCGGGGCTCGAGGCGCTGCTGTCGGTTCGCAGCTTCGCCCCTGTGCGCTCTGCCAATGTGACGTTCCAGGGATCGGCGCCTGTGGAGCCGGAAAGCGGGCGCTCCGGTTCGGTTTACCTCAATGCCAATACCCACCCTGGCGTCAGTATTGCGGACGGCGTAGGAGAGCCTTCGTTTCTGCATCGGTTGACAGCAGATCCCGACAATACCACTGGTTTTGACCGATACGACCGGATGAACCGCAAACTGCGCCTGGATCAGTGGCTGGAGCTGCCCAGCGAGCAGGTGGATGCACTATTGGTGGCCGCCATCAGGGCTGAAGCGCGCGGTGGTGCGCAGGCCGCTGCATGGCAGATCACGGAAAGAGTCGTGCACGCATTGGGCCTGTTTCAGTCATTGCGCGAGCGCTATGGGTGTACGGCGCAAGACTTTGCCGTGTTTATCGACGAGTTGTCGATTTACGGTCGTGGTGAAGCGCTCTCGCAATTCGATCAAGTCTTCAATGGGCAGGGCGATTATCGTCAAGCCTTGGTGCTCGATAACGACACGTTCCCGGTGCTGCCGGCACAGGGCGTGCCCGATTTGACGGTCATCCAGATATGCAGCGCGTTGGCGATCGATCTGCAGACCTACAGTTATCTGGCCCTGGCGATTGCCGAAGCACAGAGTGTCGCGGGCAACAATCTGACGCGTAACGCGGCGACCCTGTCCAGTTTTTACCGCCTGGTGAAGCTGCCGCGCCTGTTGGGCATTACGCCGGTCGAAGGCGTCCTGATGCTCACATTGTTGGGTGGGGAGTCTTGGCTCGATGGCCTGGCGGGGGCTCCCCTGATCAGTCGGTTCCCATTAAATACGGCCATCGTCAGTACGCCGGATGCGTTGAACCTCATCTATGCGATGCATTCCTGCGCGGGATGGTGTGCAGATCGCAACATTCCGGTGCTCTGGATGCTGCAGCAGGTCTCGGCGCCACAGGCTCTGGCCGCCGTCTCTGACAATGAACGCCAGTTGTTTGAACAGGTGCGCAATCTGTTGCCCGGTGCACTGTTCACCAACGCAGCGTTGTTGGCGGCCGGTGTGCCAGCGCTGGCGGGTGCCAGTTGGCTGGGCCTGCTGACGGCGCTGGTCGATCCCGACGGATTGATCCAGGCTCCAACGGGAACGGAGGCCGAGTATCTGGTCTTTGCACGCGTAGCGCTTGATCAAGCGGTGAAGGATGGCCTGGGTGAAAGCAATGCAAGCGTGCGCGCTGTCATCGTCGAAAAAATGCTCACCGTGCTCCTGCAGGCCAGAGAGACTCAGGTGTCGGTGGTCAAGGAGTGCCTGGCGGTGTATGCGGGCGTCAACGCCGAGCAGGCATTGTTGGTTCTGGCCTGGGCCAATGCCACGGTGTACTGGCTGTTGCGCCAGGTGCTCGAGCGTACGGGGCTGGATCTTGACGAGTCTGTGAGGGGGCGTAACGAACAATCTGATCCATTGCTCACGCTGTTGGCCGACGTACGCCGCCGCAGTGCGGTGGTGACGAAACTGGAGCTCGGGGCCGAGCTGTTGCAGGATTATCTGGACTATGGCCATAGGGCTTGGTTGAACCAGGACGACAAACACGCGTTCACGGTCAGTACGCTTTATTACTTGACGTCACTCACCCGGGCGTTCGAGCTGAGCGAGCAACCCGCACAGAAACTGCTCGCTTATTTGCGCGAGGTCAACGCACTGCCTTCCGCGCTGACCGGACACGCACTGCTTCTGGCCCAACAAGCGGCATCGATCCGGCTGGCCGAGTTTTTCGACTGGAGCGTGCAGGAGGTGCGCGAGTGCGTCGGCCGCATTGATCCGCAACTCAAAGTCCTGAAAAACCTGACCCAGCTGGATCTGCTGATGCGCGTTCGGGTGCTGGCCAGGCACACCGGCATGGATGCCTTGACGATCTTCCTGATCGGCACATTGCCGGAGACCGTCGACAAGACGAAGTACAAGGATGCTGCAGAGCATGCTTTGCTGAGCCTGTCCGAAACCCCTGCGCCTGAGCTTGCCTTCTCCGAGGATCTGAAACAGCTCGTCACCATGACCTGTACTGTCAAGGACAACAAGAACGAGGTGATTGCCAACAAACCGGGGGCAACCATCACCTTCATCGTGACTCTCAGGGGCATCGACGGACAACCGCTGAGCGGTGTCAACGTTTACTGGAGCGCCACCCTGGGCAGCATTGCCAGCGCAGCAACGCAGCCTGATGGCACGGTCGAGGCGCAGTTCATACCCGGCAATGTCATGGGGACGGACACCCCGCTGTACTGGCTGGATCTGTTTGAACCGAAGTACGCCCCCCCCATCAACGTCATCGCCGACAACGCCAGCTTGCAATTTCCGCCACCGCTCATGGCGCGGGTGCCGTTGGGGCCTGTGGCGTTCGGCGAGGAAATCGAACTTTACGCCACGCTGATGGATGACTACCGAAACCTTGGGAAAAACAGCCTCGTGAGATGGTCTTCCGAGTCAGAGGCGTCCGGTATTGCGCCACCTTTGCTGGTCATTCGCCCGGCGCAGGGCTACACGAACCAGGAGGGCCTGACGCGCGTGTTCGTCTCCAGTTCCACCGGTGGAAAGTTCAAGATCAGTGTCATGAGCGAGGCCGGTGAGTCGGTCGAGCATTTTGAAACCATCACTTTTGATGGCCAAGAGGCTGGCCTGTGAACGGCGTCGCTCGCTGGTTGTGTGTCCCCGATTTACACCTTCTGGAGGAAGGATCATGGCACTGAACAATATGGCTGGGTTGCTCGAAAAACGCCGTAACGCGTTGGTCGAGTACTGCATCGGGCAAGTTGGCAAAGGAGACAAGCCGACGTTGGGCTTCCTGAGAACGCCGGCGGATTTGTTCGAACTGCTGCGCATGGATCCGCTGGACAGCTACCCGGTTCAGAGCTCCTGGGTCGCCGAAGCGACGAGCTGCGCCCAGCAGTTCATTCATGCCGCATACCGCAAGCTCGAACCGGGCTATGGGTCGATCGAATTCGACAAGCAGGATCTGGCCACCTGGGAGCTTTACAGCAATTACCCGGATTGGGCAGCGCTACAGCTGATTGCGCTTTACCCGGAAAACTTCATCAACCCCTTTGTGCGGCAGCGCAAAACCAGCCTGTTCAAAACGCTTGAAAACAACCTGAACCAGACCCGTTTGAACAGCGACTCCGTTCAAGCCGCCCTGCGGGACTATCTGCAAACGTTCGAGCAGACCTGCAATCTGGACGTGATCAGCAGCTACATGGACGGTGGATCACCCACGCGCGCCGATTATTACTTTGTCGGTCGCCAGCGCGTGCCGTCCTTCCAGTACTTCTGGCGCAAGGCCGAGGTGGAGCTCTCGACAGCCGATGTTGCCATCAATCCGGCGGCGTGGAGTGAGTGGCAGCCGGTGGATATTCCCACCGGTGCGAGGGTGCTGGACATGCGACCGGTGTTCTGGAACGGGCGGCTGTGCCTGGTGTGGGCTGAGTGGCGCGAAAGGGTGGAGGGGCAACAGCCTGGCGAGTTTTTGCCGCACAGGCTGGACATCAGCGTGGCCTTCATGACGCAGAATGGCCAATGGTCGGCACCGTTGAGCCTGCACAGTTCCGAGCCACCCAAGGACCTTTCTGAGGGAGCACGGCTGATTGCGACCGTGTGGGCCGATGATCACAACCCCAAAGGCAAGCTGGGGGTCTTGTTGACTAACGGCAAGTCTGACGCCAATTCCCTCAATGTCTATGCAGTGCGTGATGTGCTGTTCCGTCCGTTGACCGACGATGATGGCGGTTGGCTGGATTACGCGGCGAAGCATCGCTTTATCACTGCCGAGACGGTGCAGCATCCGCTGATGGATCAGCCGACAATCGTTGTCAGTCAGGAGACTGCGGGCCCCCTGTTGCCCTACCTGGACCTGCAGGCTGTCGCGTATCGCGACGGTGTTGACGATGTGCTTGTTGTTCGGGGCTTCTTGCGGCCCACACTCGTTGCCGGCAACGCTGAATTTGAATTGACGTTTACGGGCAAAACTTCCCCGGACCCGGAGCCGATCAAGATAACCAAGCCGAATGCCGGTGGCTGGGGAACCGAATGGCAGGTTTTCAGACGAGCAAAAGGGACATGGAGCAATCCGACCTTTACCTTTGGTTCCGCTACGGGGGGACGTAAAACATTTGAATTGACGATCGTCAACGTTACCGACTTCATCCCGCCTGTGCTGCTGAAAAACACCCTCGATGCGGCACAATTTCTCGATCTGACAAAGTCAGACCTGGGGCTCAAGTTCGTCCGTCTGAACTCACTGTTCGGCCCGGAACTGGTACAGCGTTCGAACATCTCCGTCGATGCCGTACTCGATTGGGACACACAATTTCTGCCGGAACCGCCCCCGGCATCAGGCCCGATCAACGAGCCGAACGGTGCGTTCAACGGCGCCAACGGATTGTTTTTCTGGGAGCTGTTTTTCCATTTGCCTCATCTGGTCGCGACGCGTCTACGGGCGGAGGATCGTTACCTGGAGGCGCAGAAATGGCTGCATTACCTGTTTGATCCGCAGGCGCCGGCGGATCCTGAACAACCATCACGTCCGAATCCAAAACCCCTGTATTGGCGCTGTCGTCCACTGAACGTCGAAGGCAATGTGGGCTGTGAAACCCGAGCCCCGACCGACCCGGACGCCATTGGCTATTCCGCGCCTTATCACTTCAAGGTTCTGGTGTTCACGGACTACGTCAAGAATCTGGTGGCCTGGGGGGACTGGTATTACCGTCAACTCACCCGTGACAGTCTGGTCGCGGCAAAGCTGTGCTATGTCCAGGCTGAGTTCCTGATGGGCCAACCACCGTTGGTGCGAACGGCGAACCGTTGGCAAACAGAGACGGTGGACAGTCTGTTAAACCGGAGCGCTTCGCGACCAGCGCTTGAGCAGTTTGAACAAAACCTCGCGTACAGTCTGACGGACTTTCCCGCCGCCGAGGCGCCTCCCGAGCTCGGGCTACTGGCAAACGAACCCTTCACCTGCCCGATCAATGAACAGTTGCTCGCGCTGTACGACTTGCCGGGCCAGCGCCTGCATAACCTGCGCAACAATCTGACACTCGATGGCAAACCGCTGGATATACCGCTCTTCAGCCCGCCCACGGATCCCAATCAATTGTTGCGTGATCTCGCGTCTGGAGGTGTTGGCGGGCCAAGACCGATGGGCGGGCGGCTGGTGGTCGGTGCCTTCCGTTGGCGCGTGACGTTCGAGGTTGCGTTGCGTGCAGTGCAGGTCCTGCAGGAGTACGGCAATCAAGTACTGCGCTTGCTTGAGCAACGGGATCGCGCCGAACAGGAAGAAATGCAGCAAAACCATCTGGTGGAGCTTGGAACTTATGCCAAGACCGTACAGGAGCAAACCATCGCCCAACTGCAAGCGAACGTGACCGCCCTGGCGCAAAGCCGGGCAGTCGCGCAGGAACGGGCTGATGCCTATGCACAACGCTATGACGAGAATGTGTCGGCGGTTGAGTACGAGGTCATGGAAAATCTGTATCTGTCAAAACAATTGTCGTTGACGGCCTCAAGCATCAAACCCGCCGGCGCGGTGCTTGCTTCAATGCCCAACATTTTCGGTTTTTCGAATGGTGGGCATCGTCTCGAGAAAACTGTCGATGCGGTTGTCTTCGGATTGGGCGTCGCCTCGTCGGTGGTGCAAATGGACGCAGACAAACAGGCCGCCACTGAAGGCTACCGCCGTCGCCGCGGTGAATGGGAACTGCAACGTGATCAGGCGTTGGCGGAAGTCCGTGCAATCGATGAGCAAGTCACTGCACAGACCTGCGCCGTGCAGGCTGCTCAAACCAGCCTGGAGCAAACCCTCAGGGCCAACAGTCAGTCGTTGACGGTTTACAACTTCCTCAAGAAGCGTGCGACCAATGCCGAACTGTTCGGCTGGTTGCTCGGCCAGTTCAAGGCGTTGCACTACCAGGCGTACGATGCGGTCGTCAGCTTGTGCCTCAGCGCCCAGGCCTCGCTGAGCGCCGAAACCGGCGATTACGACGCTCAGACTCCGTTGCCCCAAGTCTGGCTGGACAACCGCCACGGTCTGACGGCAGGCGAGCACCTGCGCGGGCATTTGCTGCGCATGGAACGTGAGTATCTGCAACGGTATGAGCGACGGCTGGAATTGGTCAAAACCGTTTCGCTTCGGCAATTGTTCGAGGACACGATCGATCCGCAGCCGGGTTTTGCCACCTGGACGGATGCATTGAAACAATTGAGGGATAAAGGAACGCTGGAGTTCAGGCTCACGCAGTTGCTTTTTGATCGTGACCATCCGGGGCATTACTGCCGGCAAATCAGCTCGGTCGAGGTCGATCTGCCGGTGCTGACCGGGCCTTTCCAGGATGTGCGGGCCACTTTGCTCCAGGTCGGCAGCATGATCGCGACCAAGGCATCGACCCCGTCGGTGAGGTATTTGCACAAACCTGACGGTGCCGTGGCCCCCGCCGACGTGCAAATCAACCTGCGCAGCGGTCAGCAAATAGCGTTGTCGGCAGGGCTGGCCGACAACGGCATGACCGCGATGAAACCTGATGAAGGCTTGCTCAACCCCTTCGAAAATACCGGGGGGGTATCTCGCTGGAAGTTGAACTTTCCTTGGCCGAAAAAAGAGTCACAGCTCGCCATGCTGCTCTCTTTGACGGACGTCATTGTGCGCATTCGCTACACGGCCAAAGCCGGGGAGCCGACGTTCATTCGAGCCGTGGAAGACCTGGTGACCCGAGCCGAGATGCCAGCCCAGAGCTTTAACGTCGAAGGAGCAAGCCGTCATGGGTAAACCAATTATTCTGGCCAATGAGAATCTGGTGCTCGATGGCGAATTCGAGAAGGGATTCAGTCATTGGAAAAAAGGCCCGGTCAATCAGGACTGGCTGGGTACGTCGAGCGAAACTTATGAAGGCATACTGATTAGCTTTCTGAAGGCCGGTAATAAGTCTTCGGTCAGTCAGTCATTGACGATTCCAAAAGATCCGGGTGCTCAAGCTCGCTATGTCCTCAGTTTCCTGTGCGAGATGCGGCATACCGAAGCGGGCAGATTGGTAGTCAGTATCGACGGGCAGCAAGAGACGTTGGAAATCCTGTTGTTGCCGGGTAAACCCCGGGATCTGGAGGAGGATCAGGCGCGTTTGAAGAGCGGCCAGCCGCTGGTATTCAAGCCGATCGAATACGAAGTCGACCTGGATCTGCCGTTCCTCGGCCAAGACACCATCACCGTCAGCGTGTTCAGCCCGCCCAACGAGCTCGGGGACTACACGTCGCAGGTGTGTATTACCCGGATCAAGCTTCTGTTGCATCTGGAGCCGGCGCAGATGCAACGGCTGATCCTTGACGATGAACCGGTGCTACCGTCGGGGACTTTGCACTTATGCCTTGGGGCTGCCGCGAGCTTTACTCACCAGCTGAAGTTCGACCTCGCACCAGACAATACCTGGCTGGGCACCAAGGCCGCGTTGACCAGCAACGACAACCCGCAAGAGGCGATTGTCACAACGCCTGGCTGGGGTGTTGACCATCCGCTTGAGGATCAATGGCGGCTCGATTGCCCGTGGATCGGAGATGAAGAACCCTACCTCTTTTCGATAAACCTGCTTAACCAGTACACCGCCGAACCTTACCCGATCACGGTGTCGCTGGGGCATCACCGCTTGGTGTTTCGTGATGTGCAGGAAGCGGCTTACTACCCGATTCCGGGGCAAAGCGTTTGTCTGGGGGTTCGAGTGGCGTCGTATTACACCGGTCAGTTTCTCAGCGGACGGACGGTGAACTGGACGGTCACCGCAACGGGCGTCAAAAGTGCTGCCGTCACCAATACCGATGGCTGGGCATACTTCCCTTTTGAGCCGACGGATGCGGGTGAATACGACATCCAGGCCTCGGTCGACAGCCCGTATTACGCCACTGGCGTCGTGACTCAAATGCTGACGGTGCGGGTGTTAGCGACGGATCCGTGGAAGGAGGTCCTGGCGGTTGTCGAGGAGCAGGGGACGCCTTGGGAGGAAAGGATCGGCTATCCCAATCGGGGTTCAACCTATCAGGTTTACGTGAAACTGCCCGCGGTATTGTCGGGAACGGATGTGTGTCTGCACTGGAGCGGCGATTCTGTTGAACAATTGGGGGTTACCGTCAATCCGGCGCTTGAAACGCCGGTGCCGGTCGAAGGCTCGGACGTTCTCTGGACACTGACGAGTGAGGACCGTCTTGACGGCCGTTTTGAGCTGTCGCTGGTCTGCTCGAAGTTGTTGCTGCCATCGCCGAAAAAACGCATGTCACTGGCGCGTAACCTGGTGAAGATCGGTGACGTGCGTGAAGCCAACAAGTTTCCGGTGGTGGATGAACAGGAACGTGTGCTGCTGAGGGTGCAGGTGTTGCATGTCGTGGCTAGCGGCGACGGTGGTCCTGTCATCAATGCGCTGGTTGACTGGGAGACCCCTGAAGCAACCGTTTCCACTGTTACGGGTAGAGGCGGCTGGGCCAGTTTGCTGTATACGCCTAAACGCGCTGAGCCTCACGACATCACTGCCAAAGTCAGGGCTCACACAGAGGCGGTGCCAATAGAACAGCCTTTCAATGTGAAGCCGCTGGCGACCAGTCCATGGAAGAGCGAGGTCAAGATCCTGCTCGATAACGTCGAGGTTGATCGGGTCGCGCTTGGCGTACTCTGCCGACGTGGTCAGACACATACTCTGAAGGTCGCGCCTGTCTCCGGCAGCTCATGGGTTGGCAAAAACATCAGTTTGCACTGGCGAGGTGCAGCGCCTGATATCGGATTGGTGCCTGGTGACCTTGGAACACCCAAACCCCTGCTGGCAAACGGTGTGGAATGGACGCTCGTCTCGGAGGCGAATACCAGTCTAAGCAGTCTGTTTGAACTGGAACTACGCCTTGATGGGGTTTCAACCGTTCGAGAGCTGTCTGGGCGGTTGGCGTCCGTGGATCTGACAGAAGAAGTGAGCCTGGTACTGGATCAGGTCCCGGCAACGCTTGACGGTCAGACGCTCTATCCCTGTCTGGGTGCGCTTCATCGCTTGAACGTGCAGCCCAATGCGTTGAGCCCGTTGGTGGGGTTGATGTCATCGCTGACGTGGTCGGGGACACCTGCCGACCAGTTGGGTGCAACTGTAAAACCCGCTTTGAACCTCCCTCAACCCATCAGCGACGCGGGCGCACTCTGGACGTTGGACTTTACCGCCAGCGAGAAGCCTGGCCAATTTGCCCTGGCGTTGGCACTGCCGCAGCTGGATTTCGTTGCCACAGCCAACCCGATGGCACTGGCGCATAACAAAGTCAGGATTGAGACGTTTCGTGAATCGCCTGTGGACCCGGTCGTCGGACAAGACCCTGCCTGGCAGTGGGTTCGGGTGTTCTCTCATTTCACCGGGAATGCCGTGGATCAGGTGCCGGTGACATGGACGACATCAGAGAGCTCAAGTGAGGCGAAAACCGATGACGATGGCTGGTCTGGTTTTGCTTATGCGCCCGCAGCCGGTAATTTGGAGCATCGGGTAGAGGCGTTGGTAGTGAGCCCTTACGACGGTTATCAAGAGCAACGCGCCATGACGGTCACTGCGCTGGCGAGCGATCCGTGGGAAGGGCTGAGGGTCAGTTTTGACAAGCAACCCTTCCAGCCTTGGGGCGAAAAAACCTGGTTCCCGCGTCGCAAGGGGGAGCATTCTGTCGATCTGGAGGCCGCCAGTAACAGTCCATTGTTTGGTCATCCCTTGACGCTGGGAATGACCGGCACCGGACCTGCCGAACTGGGGATCAGGTTTTTGTCGGAAGGGCTTGGCGTGCCCCGGCCATTCTACGACGCGGGATTGCAGTACCTATTCAACGTTGGCGATTTGAAGGATGGCAGTTTTGCGTTGCGCCTGTCGTCGGAGCGACTGGCAAGCCTGTCGCCGGCCAATGCGATGTCGTTGGGTGAGGGCTCTCAAGTGGTGAAAATCGCCGAGCGTCAGCGTGTCAACCAGACGCTGCTGTGGGGCGCGGAGGTGTCGGAACAAATCACCGTTGTCTCGAGAATAACCGGCAAACCGATGTCGGGCCTGACCGTGACCTGGCGCAGCCCTGATCTTGGCGTAACCACATCGATCACCAATTTTTACGGGGTGGCGAAGATTCGTTTCATGCCAGCCACACCGGGTGCGTTTGAACTGACGGCGTCGGTCGGGGATGCGCTGAATTCGGATTCGGTTTCGTTGCCGTTTTACCTGAGTGAGCCTCGTCAGATAAAAGAGTTGGTCAGCGATGATCCGCCCGGTTATCCGGGGCAAGAAAAGACCGCCCGGGTTTTGGTGATTTCAGCCAACACGGATGAGCCCTTGGTGAATGTCGAGGTGATGTGGGAATACGACAACACGTCCTTGGCGCCAACACTGACCGATGCGGATGGAAAGGCCACGGTTCGCTTCACCCCGGGGGTGTCGGGTGAGGCTGTGTTATGGGCATCGGTGAAAGGGGGCCTGGCTGGATGGGATACGAAATCGTTGGTATTAACCGTTCTTGAAGCGAGTCATGCGGCTGTCGAGTCCGTTGTCGCGTCGGTGAATCCGGTTCCGGTGAACACGTTTGTCACGATGACTGCGCAGATAGTGGACAAGGAAACCCGTCAGCCAATGTCAGGCAGGGGCATTCTGGTTTCCAATAATGGCGCGCCATTCATAGATGCCACTACCGACCACAACGGAAAATACCTGAGCTATTGGAGGCCGATGGACACATCGGATGTCGTGTCCCTGGCCGTCAAGGTTGAGAATTCTGATGGTTCCTCGGACATTGGCGCCGTAGATGTCACGGTAGTGGACTGATTGAAAAATCAAAACGCGGCGCTTCTTTTCCAGCTCAGATATTGCGTCACCAGTTCGGCCCCCAATTCTGAGGGCCGAGCATCTACAACGGGCACTCCATGAGCACTCAACCGCTCATGGAGCTCCGCCCGTTCATTCAAATATTCCACCGTCCCGCAATAGGCCAGCGCCTCCGGCAATGTTTGCACCGGCGTATGCCGCAGCGTGTCGAGCACGTCCTCACGCAGACTCGCCACTAGCACCCGATGCTGCTTGCTCAGGCGTTTGACGGCGGTCAGCAGTTCTTCATCGTCTTCATCCCGCAAGTTAGTCACCAGCACCACCAGCGCCCGGCGTTTTTGGCGGGCCAGTAACTGGTTGGCGGCGGCCTGGTAATCAGCGGGGCGTTGGGTGCTGTTGAGGTCGTAGACGGTGTTGAGCAGGACCTTGAGTTGTTCAGTGCCTTTGACCGGGGCGAGGTAATGCGGCCGGTCACAGGCGAACGTACTCAGGCCTACCGCATCGCCTTGGCGCAGGGCGATGTAGCTGAGCAGCAGACAGGCATTCAGCGCGTGGTCGAAGTGCGACAGCTCATCGTCCTGGCTGCGCATGCGCCGGCCGCAATCGAGCATGAAGATGATTTGTTGATCGCGCTCGTCCTGGTATTCGCGGGCGATGGGTGTGCGTTGGCGGGCGGTGGCTTTCCAGTCGATCTGGCGCAGGCTGTCGCCTTCGCGGAATTCGCGCAGTTGATGAAACTCCAGGCCCAGGCCGCGTCGTTGGCGTTGGCGCACGCCGAGTTGGCTGAGCCAGTTGTCGACCGCCAGCAGTTGGCCGCCGTACAGGCGGGCGAAGTCCGGGTAGACGCGGGTGTTGTCGACCACGTTGAGCAAGCGTTTGTCGGACCACAGCCCCAATGGGCTCGGCAGGTTGATTTCACAGAACTCGAAACTGAAGTGCCCGCGTTTGAGAGGGCGCAATCGATAACCGATGTGGCTGTGCTGGCCGGGTTGCAGGTCGACCGACAGGGGAAGGTATTCGAAGCTCAGGCCTTCCGGCACATGGTCGAAAATTTGTACGGTCAGTGGCTGAGCGAAGTCATGTTTGAGCTCCAGTCGCACTTCACCCCATCGACCGAGTGCAAGACTGCCGGGCATTTTTCGCTGGAGGCGGGGCGAGGGCAGTCGTTTGAGGCGGACGACGTCGAGTATTGCCAGGGCCAGCAGCGCTAGTAGCAATCCCCAATTGATCGACAACAGGCTCGATGGAACCGCGAATTCCAATGCCCGCAACGCGCCCAGCACGATGCCGATGGCTAGCAGCAATGCAAGCCAGATCAGTAACAGGCGCGAGGGTTTCACAGGCGTGGCGCCGGCACTTGGTCGAGCAGTTGCTTGAGCACTTGATCGACGTCCAGCCCTTCGATGTCCAGCTCCGGCGCAATCCGCACACGGTGACGCAACACCGCGAGGGCGCAGCCTTTGATGTCATCCGGAATCACAAACTCGCCGCCACGCAACAACGCTCGCGCCCGAGCGCAACGCACCAGGGCAATGGAGGCCCGAGGCCCGGCACCGAGGATCAGGCCCGGCCAGTTGCGGGTGGTGCGGGCCAGGCGCACGGCATAGTCGAGCACCTGATCGTCCAGCGGCAAATCGCTGGCAATGCGCTGCAAGGCCAGCACGTCCTTGGCTTGCAACACCGTGCGCAGGGGTTGCACATCGAGCATGTCGGCCCGGGTCGAGCGACTGACCTGGCGGACCATGTTCAGCTCCTGATCGGCGTCGGGGTAGTCCATGCGCACCTTGAGCATGAAGCGATCAAGCTCTGCTTCCGGCAGCGGGTAAGTGCCTTCCTGTTCGATGGGGTTTTGTGTGGCGAGCACCATGAACGGTTGCACGATGGGCAGGGCGCGGCCTTCGAGGGTGACTTGCCGTTCTTGCATGGCTTCGAGCAGCGCGGCCTGGGTTTTCGCCGGGGCGCGGTTGATCTCGTCAGCCAGTAAAAGGTTGGTGAATAAAGGACCTTTGCGCAGTTTGAATTGCTCGGTCTGCATGTCGTACACCGCATGCCCGGTGACGTCGCTGGGCATCAGGTCCGGGGTGAACTGGATACGTGCGAACTCGCCGCCGAAGCAGCGGGCGAGGGCGCGAACAAGCAGTGTCTTGCCCAGCCCAGGCACGCCTTCGAGCAGCACGTGGCCGCCGGCGATCAACGCGGTGAGAACGTCGTCGATCACGGTGTTCTGGCCGATCACTGCTTTTTGTAATTCGGTCCGTACCGCTTGGGCCAGTTGGCTGGCGCGTTGACGTTGCTGCGCCGTGTGGCTCAGTGTGCCGGGCTCGATCTGTTCACTCATAAGGCGTTCCTCAAGGTTTGCAGGTGGGCGACCTGACGGCTGAATTCAGCGCTGGATAGCCGCTGCTTCGGTCGCGGGCTCATGGCCTGGCTGATAGCGCGTGTGGGTTGGCCGGTCAGGCGTGCGAGCACCAGCCATTGTTCGGCAACGCCGAGTTGCTCGAAACCGGGATGACGGCGTCGCACACGACGCAAGATGTCGTGCTGCAAGGCTTGCATCAGGTGCTGCTGACCGTTGCGGCGCAACATGAAATCGGCGCTGGCGCGCAGGTGTTCCTGAAGTTGGCGGCGGGCTCTTGGGGCCGGCTCCAGCAGCGGACCCTGGCGTACGCCGACGTGCCAGAAGCCAAGACCGATCAGGGCAAAAAGGGCGACCAGAGCCTGAGGGAAATAGCGCAGGAGCAAGGTCAGCAGACTGTCGTGATCGGTGTTGAACAGCAAGGTCACGTTCGTGTCCGCAGTCAAGTACCACAGCAGCCAGGCGTTGTCGTACTGGTCGATGGCCGGGTTTTTCCACAGGTCGGCGTCGGTGACCACGGTGATCGAACCGAGCCCGTGATTGAGCTGCATCATGTGCGTGGCCTTGCCGCTGTTGGCCCAGGCTTGCGCGAGGTTTTTCGGGTCTTCGAGATGGAATGCGGTATCGAAACCGGCGTAGGCCGGCGCGTTTTCGTCTTCCAGATACAGCTTGGTCAGCTTGGGATAAGGATCGTCGTCGATTGCGGGCGGCGGGTCCTTGAGGTCTTTGCTCAGCGACTGGTGCAACTGCACCCGGTCGAGCAGCAGGTCATTGCTTTGGCCGGTCTTTTCATCCCACAGCGACTGGGCAACAAACAAAAGACGTCCGCCGGCCCGGGTCCAGTTCAGCACTTGATCGATCTGACGCGGGGTCATGTTGTACCGGTCCCCGAGTAACAACAGGCTGCGCTGACGCGGCTCCAGGGTGGGCAGAATGTCGAGGCTGTTGGCGTGGCTCACCGACAGGCCCTGTTTGCGCAGGAAATGCTCGGCAGCGAGATAAGGGTTGGCCTGGGCTTCGGGCGAGGGGCCGTGATCGATGTCTGCCTGATAGGGCGTCGCCTTGACGTACAGATAAACACTCAGCGCGATCAATAGCACGGCGATGAACACGCCGAGCGCCAGCCAGCGTTGCCGGTTCAACGCACCGCTCCCGGGCCGAACAGGGCCCGCCAGCCGTCACAGAGTTCCTGTTGCAAATGCGCGGGAGGCAGGCAATGCCCGTAGGCCATGTTCTGCCAGTGCCCGGTCAGGTTTTTACTGAAGGCCAGCAAGGCAGGTTGTTGCAGGTGTTCGATGCGCTCCAGGACCTGGCCTTCGGTGTCGGCGGGTTTCAGCGCCATGTTGAAGTCGTGCAACAAGTGGCTGAGCAGACCGCGATAGAGTAATCCGAGGGCCTCGCGAGGGTGGGTTTGCCAGAGGCGTTCGGCGCTGGCGGCGATGTCGGCGGGCAGGGTTTCGCGGTTGAGGTCCAGGCCGAAAGCCTGTTGCGGTAACGGCCGCGCGACCTTGCGGTTCAAGGCCGGTCGACGGCTGACGAAGGCTTGCAACCAGTCACGGTAATGCCAGATCGATAAACCAATGGCACCGATCACGACCCCCCACAACACAACTTCAATCAGCGTGGCTGCTGCGCCGAAGCGTTGGTTGTCCAGCAGCTTGAGCAGCGCCTCCAGCCATTCGGTTGATGGGTCATCGTCCGCTGTATCGGCGGCTGGTTTGTCCTCGCCAAACCGATAGCGCGTGACCGATTCCTTGTTCTTGAACGGAGGCTGATCGAGGATCGCCTTGATGCTGTCCCGGGATGCCTGACTGGTCAGTGGCTGGTCCAGCAAGCGTGGGCTGTCGGGTGAAATGACTGGCTCGGCTGCCCATACGGTTTGTGCTGTCGGCATCAACAGGAATACCGCCAGCAACAGGGCGACGGCGGCGCTGGTCAAGCGTTGACGCATGCGGCGGAACACCAGTTCGATATCCCAGGCCTCCAGCACCGTGCGCCGATTCAGATAAAGGCTGAAACCGCAGGCGATATAAACCGGTTCCCAGACAATCAGCACCAGTGCGTAAAAGGCATTGGTCAGGTGTTCCAGCCATCGCCAGTCTTGTGTAGCGGCGGTGATCAAGGTCTGCCAGCTCCAGTCGAGTTCGACCTGTTGCGGCAAGAACATATAGAACAGCACCATCAGGCCGATCCACAACGCGCTTTCCAGGTGTACGCCGATGATGGTCAGCCACCGCGCGGCACCGGCGTTGCGCTGCAACAGCACCTGCAAGCGCTGTTGTCGTGGCTGACCACTCAGGCCTTCGAGTTGCATCACAGGCATCAGGAAACTGCGGCTCAGGCTCAAGCGCCGCCAGGTCAGACTCTCCAGCAGTTGCGGTTTGAGCAGCCGCGGAAATTGGCGCAGCGCCTGCTTCAGCGTGGGCGTTTCACCAAACATGGCTTTGGACAGGATGTACAGCGGCAGGCGGTCGAACGCCGGTTTCAGCCACCAGAAGATGAACACGGCGAGAGAGGGCGAATCCCACAGCGCCCAGCTGAGCAGGGCGAAAACCGGCAAGGTCACGATGGCCCAACTGGTCATCAGCAGGCGCCGGTGTCGCTGACTCAGCAGGACGCCCAGGTCCATGGCTTCCCAGGTCGTGCGCGGGCGGATGACAACCGTGGCGTCACTCAGGCGCATGGCGGGCCCGTCCGGCAAACAGCAGATAAGTCGCCACCAACAACCAGAGCGCAGCACCGACCAGGTACTTGGTCATTGGCGCGACCCCGACCGTGGACGACCAGTAAGCTTCGATAAACGCCGCAATCAGCAGAAACAGCATGACCCCGCAAATCAGCAGCACGCTCTTGCGTGCCGCCAATCGCAGGGCTTCGGAGCGGGGCAGGCGTCCCGGCGCGATCAATGCCCAACCCAGTTGCAGGCCGGCGGCACCGGCCAGGGCAATCGCACTCAGTTCGAAGGCGCCGTGACCAACCACGAATGACCAGAAGGTTTGCCCGTAGCCGATGTGCGTCAAGTGCCCGGCCACCGCACCAATCATCAAACCGTTGAAGAACAGGAAAAACGCGCTGCCCAGGCCAAACAGCAAACCGCTGGCGAAGGTCTGAAAGGCGATGCCGATGTTGTGCATGATGTAGTAACCGAACATCACCCAGTCTTCACTGGCCGCCCGTTCCGCCGAGCGTCCCAGGTGACCGGCCTCGGGGTCGTACATGCCTTGCATTTCGCTGACCTGCTCGGCCGGGATCAGGTTGTAGACCAGGTCGGGGAACAGATACACCAGCAGTGCGATGCCGATCAGGCTGCCAAAAAACATCAGGCCGGCGGCGAGCACGAAGCGCCACTGTTCGCGTACCAGTCGAGGGAAGTCAGCCAGGATGAAGCCCAGCACGTTGGCACCCAGTCGACTGCGGTGGCGATAAAGCTGTTGATGCCCGCGCAGCACTTGTTGCTGTAGCGAATCGATCAGAAAGCTGCTGTAACCACGTTCCCGGGCCAGCGCCAGGTGTTGGCAGAGACGACGATAATCACTGGGGAAGCCGGCGACTTGTTCGGCTTCCTTGCCTTGCTCCAGTTGTTCAAGCACAAGGGTAAATTGCTCCCATTCGGCCTTGTGGCGACTTTCGAAAAGGCTTTGCTTCATGTGGGACCCAACAAGCCGCGGGCGATGCCGTTGAGTTCGTCCACGGCCCCTGGCGCCGACACCTGCAATGGTTGCGCGAGTATGGACGCCAGCTCTTTGACCCGTGCTTCAGAGAGTTCACCCTGACGCTCGGCAAACCCGAGGATGGCGCGTTGTTCTGTCAGCGTCAGCGCAAAGGCCAGGCGCCGGGGCTGAGCGGTGGGCAGTTGTGGTCGGGCGAGCGGTTGTTCGCGGTAGATCACCAGCGTGCCGGCGGCCAGATCACCGAGGCGCTTGAAGGTGGGATGTTGCAGGCAACTGATGGCCCCGAGGAAATACCCGAACGGCAGCATGTCGACAAATCGCAGCAGGTTGCGCAGCAGCGAAGCAGACCAGCCGATCGGCGTGCCATCGTCTTGTACCACCCGCAGGCCCATCCAGTGCTTGCCTGGCGAACGACCCTGATTGAGCACTTCGAACAGCACCATGTACCACCAGCTCACCACGAACAACAGAATCGAGCCGAGCCCTGCACCGAGTTTTCCGAGGAATGCCAGGACAATAAATAGCAGGCCGACGATCAAACCGCGCAGCGCCAGATCAATGGAGAACGCCAGCGCACGAACCATCAACCCGGCCGGGCGCAGTGGCAGGTCGATGCCTTCCGGCGTTTCGACTTGGTACCGCGTATCCAGTGGCGGGGACAGCGTCGCTTTCCTTGGCAGTGCTGTGGTCTCGAGCATGGGCAACCTTGATGTGGCCTGTTCGGGATTCGATGTCCGTCCGATGCTAGCAGCCTCTCGGGGGAAAACGACATAACTATGTATTGCACGGCAAGTGGCCAGAGGTGATTGAATGACGAGATTACTGGCCGGGGCGGGATGTGAACGCCTAGACTTCGCCGATCTTCAGTTCAGGAATAGCCCGTGACCTCTATCTTCTGGTACGACTATGAAACCACTGGCATCAACCCCCGTTGCGACCGCCCACTCCAGATGGCGGGGATTCGCACTGACTTCGATCTCAATGAAATAGACGAGCCGGTCAACCTTTACTGCCAGCCCAGTGAAGACATCCTGCCCCATCCGGCGGCTTGTGCGATCACGGGTATTACGCCCGGCCGACTGGCCGAGCAAGGCTTGAGCGAAGCCGAT
The DNA here is from genome assembly GCF_050435365.1 of Pseudomonas sp. BT76 TE3572. NCBI lineage: Bacteria > Pseudomonadati > Pseudomonadota > Gammaproteobacteria > Pseudomonadales > Pseudomonadaceae > Pseudomonas > Pseudomonas sp. BT76 TE3572. The sequence continues at coordinate 3,035,663 of NZ_JBNDKE010000001.1, read as the reverse complement.
TTCATGACCCGGGTGCATGCCCAACTCGCTGCGCCCGGCACGTGTGGGGCGGGATACAACACGTTGCGTTTCGACGACGAGATGACCCGTTACAGTCTTTACCGAAACTTTTTCGACCCTTATGCGCGCGAGTGGCAGGGCGGTAATAGCCGCTGGGACCTGATCGATGTGGTGCGTGCAGCGTATGCCTTGCGCCCTGACGGCATCGTTTGGCCGACGGACGACGAGGGGCGGATAACGCTCAAACTCGAACGCCTGACCGCCGCCAATGGCATTGATCACGGAAATGCTCACGAAGCGCTATCGGACGTTCGAGCCACCATCGCCCTGGCGCGTCTGATCCGGGAAAAGCAGCCGAAGTTGTATGACTGGTTGTTTCAGTTGCGCGGTAAACAAAAGGTGATGGATCAGATTCGGTTGTTGCAGCCGATGGTGCACATCTCCGGGCGCTTTTCAGCGGCGCGCAGTTATGTCGGTGTGGTGCTGCCCTTGGCCTGGCACCCGCGCAACAAAAACGCCTTGATTGTCTGTGATCTGCACCTGGACCCTCAGGGTTTGCTGGATCTTGATGCCGACACCTTGCGTCAACGGCTGTATACCCGCCGCGATGACTTGGCCGAGGGCGAGTTGCCGGTGCCGCTCAAACTTATCCACATCAATAAATGCCCGGTGGTGGCGCCGTTGTCGGTACTTCGCTCTGAAGATCAGCAACGTTTGGGGCTGGATATGTCGCTCTACCAAGAGCGCACGCTGCGGCTAAGTGACGCACAAACAGTTTGGCGAGATAAAGTTCAGGCGATTTACGCCAGCGAAGATTTCACCTCGAGCCAAGACCCTGAGCAACAGTTATACGATGGTTTTATCGGTGATCGGGATCGGCGTCTTTGTGAGCAAGTCCGGTCTGCCGACCCTGCTCAATTAGCGCAACAACAATGGCCTTTCGATGATGAACGATTGCCTGAATTATTGTTTCGATATCGCGCACGCAACTTCCCCGATACGTTGAGTTTCGAAGAGCAAGAACGCTGGCGAATATTCTGTCAGCAACGTTTGTCAGCACCCGAGTGGGGGGCGCCAAATACGCTGGAAACTTTTGAAGAGGCCGCCGCCCAATGGAGTATTACGGCTACATCGTTTCAGCGAGAGGTGCTGAATGAATGGCAGAATTATGTCCAGGAATTACGCAAACGTTTGAATCTTTGAAATCGAAAATGTCCGGGTGCTGAATCCCGGGCATAAAAAAACGCCAGCAGATGCTGGCGTTCTTTTTTGTCGCGGATGGTCTGCGACAAGCGCTACGGCTTAGCCCAGCAGGGTAGCCCAGCCTTCAACCACGTCACCGCCCCACTTGGCTTTCCACTCTTTCAGAGTTTTGTGGTTGCCACCTTTGGTTTCGATGACTTCGCCGTTGTGCGGGTTTTTGTATTGTTTAACTTTGCGAGCACGCTTGGTGCCAGTAGTTTTTACTGCGCCGCCGCGTGGTGCTTTGGATTTGGACTCTGGATCCAATAGCGCAATGATGTCACGCAGAGACTTGGAGTACTCGCCCATCAGGGTGCGCAGTTTGCCTTCGAATTCCAGCTCGGTTTGCAGTTTGTCGTCTTGGGACAGGTTCTTCAAACGGGCTTGCAGCTCTTTGATAGCTTCTTCGGTGGCGCGGTATTCGTTGATCAAGGACATGAGGACTACCTTATGTTGAGGCGCTGGATGGCAGGTGACAGTGCGGCAATAATAGTCAGGGTGTTTCATCAAGTAAACATTTAACCGGAGTTTTATTTAAATTAGTTACGGTGAATAGGGAATAAATTGCCGGTGCAGTTAAATAGTGTGATGCAGTCATCACAGATGTTCACAATTGGGCACTTGAAGATTGGCAACATGAACACCATCGCGCGGGTAGCGGGTGCTGCCAGAACCTGTGCCGCCCACCTTTGTGCCGGCCCAAACGTCATCAATACTGCAGTTTTGCTGCGCAATCGCTAGAATGGCCGCCTTTGCGAAGTTCTGGAGTTTGACCCTCATGCGCACTTTTCGGCTGGTGATTGCTTGCCCGGACCGCGTCGGCATCGTTGCTAAAGTCAGTAACTTTCTGGCGTCACATAACGGCTGGATCACTGAAGCGAGCCATCACTCGGACAATCTCAGTGGCTGGTTTTTCATGCGTCACGAAATTCGTGCCGATTCGCTGCCCTTCGGTATCGATGCCTTTCGCGAAGCGTTTGCACCGATTGCCGAAGAGTTCTCGATGAACTGGCGCATCACCGATACCGAGCAGAAAAAGCGCGTGGTCCTGATGGCCAGTCGCGAGTCTCACTGCCTCGCCGACTTGTTGCACCGCTGGCACAGTGATGAGCTGGATTGCGAAATTTCCTGCGTGATCTCCAACCATGACGACTTGCGCAGCATGGTCGAGTGGCACGGGATTCCGTATTACCACGTACCGGTCAATCCACAGGATAAAGAACCGGCATTCGCCGAAGTCTCACGCCTGGTCAAACAGCACGACGCCGAAGTGGTCGTACTTGCCCGCTACATGCAAATACTGCCGCCCGAGTTGTGCCGCGAATATGCTCACAAGGTCATCAACATTCACCACAGCTTCCTGCCGTCGTTCGTCGGTGCCAAACCGTATCACCAGGCATCGATGCGTGGCGTGAAGTTGATTGGCGCTACTTGCCACTACGTGACCGAAGAACTGGATGCTGGTCCGATCATCGAACAGGACGTTGTTCGCGTCAGCCACAGTGACAGTATCGACGACATGGTGCGTTTCGGTCGGGACGTCGAGAAGATGGTGCTGGCCCGTGGTCTGCGTTATCACCTGGAAGATCGGGTGCTGGTGCACGGCAACAAAACCGTCGTTTTCTGACAGCCATTCAACACGGTTGAAATTCGAAGGGCCTGGGCGTTCAATCGCTTCAGGCCCTTCGCCGTTTCTGCACTGAGGACATGACCATGGCCGATCCACTCGACAAAGCGACATCCAAGGCGCCTGCCACATTGGGAGAGGGCTGTTTGAGCCGCTACGACCCGGATGACATGAACCCCGAAGACGGCACGGAGTTTCCCGGTGCCGCCGAGTTGTGGGAACAGTTGCAGAACGAGCCCGACGATAAAATCAAGCCTGTTTGAACTTCATCAACTTCTTCAGCAGCGGCCGCCCAAGCATCAGCAAAAACACTGGGCCACCAACCACCAGATAAAAGTAATAAGTCACCGCCCGCCAGATCAGAATCGCCGCCGCCGCGGTGGATTTTCCCACCATTGGCGCCAGCAGCGCCGCCGACGTCAACTCCGCCGCCCCGGCACCGCCCGGCAACAGGCTGAATTGCCCCGCGCTCAGCGAAAGCATCTGGATCAGAAAGCTCCAGGCCCACTGCAAATCCGCCCCGAGCCCACGCAATGCCAGATACAGCACGCTATAGCGCAAGACCCAATGCAGGCAGGTCAGGGCAAACACCGTGATGAGCGTCTGAAAGGGCAGCTTCAATGTGTCCGTGAACGCCGCCAGAAAGTGCAGGAGTTTTCGCGCCCAGCGCAGGCGTGTGGTGGTTTTGACATTCAGGCGAGCGAGCAACCGACCGCTCAGACGAATCAGCACTCGATGGTAGCGGGCGACCACCACGCAACTGAACAACCCGCCGAACATTGAAATGGCGCTGACGGTCAGCAGCCATTCCATGCGTTGGCTGAGGTGCTGGAACAACGCATAAATCAGGATCCCGCTCAGCGCGCAGAGAAAAAACAGCAAATCGCTCAGTTGATCCATGGCAAACACGGCGCTGCCCCTGGCTGGCCGGACGCCATTGCGTGCCAGCAGCGCCATGATCGTCAGCGGCCCGCCGCTGCCGCCGGGGGTAGCGCAATAGGCGAACTCGGCGGCCATCACCACCCCGAGACTTTTTAGCGGGCCCACCTTGTCACGCTGATCCCCGAGCAACAGGCGCAAGCGCATCGTGTTCAGCACCCAGCACAGCAGGATCATGCCGAACATGATCAGCAGCCATGTCAGCGGAAAGCTTCGCAGTCGATACCAGGTTTCGTTACCGCCCAGCAGCGACGGAATCAGCACCGCAGCGAGCAGCGCGACGAGCAGCAGAATCCCGCGACTCATGCGGCGCGACCCATACGGTCGCTTTGCAGCGCCAGCCAGCGCGCCTTGGTCATCGGTACACGTCCTTCGTCGAGCAAGCGCTTGAGGGTTTGCAGCCAGTAAGTGCGCGAGAACTCGTGGCGCATATCGACCGGGTGCAAGCCAAGACGAATCACCGGTGCTTGCTGCCAGCGTTGTTCGCGTTGATCGCTGACGAGCTTCGACAACCCCCGACGCCAGGCACTACGCGCACTCCAGACCAGGCCCGGCGCGTCGACCGCGGTGAAGTCCGGCAGACGATACAGATGCTGCGAATCGCTGGTGTATCTCAGGGGTAACTGGCGCAAGGCCTGGCGCGTCCCTTCGCTCATCAACCAGGCCGGAGCGACGAAGCCTTCCAGCGGCCAGAGATAACGGTGGAACACTTCGATGCCGGCGCGCAGGCGGGCGAGGGCGGCTTCTTGAGACAGGCTGTAAAACTCGCCTTCGTGGGTGTAGATCCGGCGCATGAACCAATCTCGTGGTGTGTGGGGGGGCGGATCTTCATCGCAATGAAAGTAACCGTGTAATGCCAGTTCGTCACCTCGGGCGATACGGCTGTTGAGCAAACGGCGAAATCCCGGATGCTCCTCCAGATCGTTGTGCTTGTGGAAATCGGGCACCACCAACCAGGTCATCGGCACCTCGCCCAAGGCGTCGACGGTTTCAACAAAGGGTTGATAATCGGCCCAGGTTTGCGGTGCGACGTCGTGCAGCACGAGTAACAGGCTGGGCGGGTTCATGGGCTCAACCATTGGCGGTCAGCGGCCAGTGGCTGCCGAGCACCGCGTGATAATGCCCCAGCAGGCTGTTGACCACCGTGTCCCAGGAGTACTGCCGCTCGACATGGCTGCGGGCCTGTTTGCCCAAAACGACGCTGCCCGAACTGAACAGCTCGCGGACCGCGTTGGCCATCGCCAATGGATTATTCGGCGGGCAGAGCAGGCCGCATTGTTCGGTGATGATTTCCTGAAAGGACCCGGCCGCCACGGCCACCACCGGAATGCCACTGGCCATGGCTTCAAGAACCACCAGGCCAAAGGTTTCCTGGTCACCGGCATGCAGCAGCGCATCGGCGCTGGCCATCAATCGCGCCACGTGTGCCGCCGTACAGAACTCACCGATCACGGTAACGTTGTCGGGCACTGCGGCCGGCATCGACGAACCTACCAGCAGCAGGTGATAGCGTCGGCCCAGGTGTTTCATGCAGTCGAGCAGCACCGGCAGGTTTTTTTCCTTGGAGCCGCGCCCGGCGAAGATCAGCAGATGAGTGTTCTCATCAATGCCCAATTCGGCCCGCAAACCCGAGTCTCGTGCAGTGGGATTGAAGGTTTGCAAGTCGACGCCCAGCGGTTGCACGAAAACGTTCTTCACCCCCAGCCCGATCAGTTTGTCGGCCATGACCTGGCTGGGCGCCAGAACCCGATCGAAGTTGCCATAGAGCTTGCTGACATAGGCTTCGACGTTGGTGGTGACCCAGTTGCCCATGCGATTGCTGACCAGCAGCGGCAGGTCTGAATGATAAAAACCGATCACCGGGACATCGAGTTGCCGCCGGGCGTCGAGGGCCGCCCAAGCGGTGAGATAGGGGTCGCCGACCTCGATCAGGTCAGGCTGTAAATCCTGCAGAACATTGCGCCAGGGCGCTAGACGGAGGGGGAAACGATAACCCTTGCCGAAGGGCAGGGCGGGGGCCGGAACCGTGTAAACGCCATCCTGTTCGCTCAAGTGAGCCCCAGGGATCAGCAGACTGTGGCGAATGCCCGGCTTGATGCTCAGGCGACGGTGCTTTGCATCCAGATACGTGCGCACGCCACCGCTGGCAGGGGCGTAGAACATGGTTATGTCAGCGATATGCACGATGAACATCCCTCCGGTCCGTTGAGCTCCCTTGGTTGACCTTTATGAAGGATAGATGTTCGGTTGGGGTTTTGTGGCGGGGCGTCGATCGCGCCCCCTCACCCTAACCCTCTCCCAGAGGTAGAGGGGACTGACCGAGTTGTTCTTAGAGCTACATCGACCTGAAAGTCCGAGTCGAACTCAGGTTTGAAAGGCTTGAAGATCGACTCCCTTTCCCCTCTCCCCACTGGGGAGAGGGCGGGATCTTGAAGTTTAAATACGGAAACTGCCCACCAACTGCTTCAGCCGCGCCGCCTGCTGCTCAAGATCGGCACACGCCCGCAACGTCGACTGCAGGTTTTCCACCCCTTCCTGATTCAGTGTGTTGATCTCGGTAATGTCGACGTTGATCGACTCCACCACCGCCGTCTGTTCCTCGGTCGCCGTGGCCACCGACTGGTTCATCCCGTCAATCTCGCCAATACGCAACGTCACGCTGTTCAACCGCTCGCCGGCCAGGTTGGCGATTTCGACGCTGTCCTGACTGTGGCGCTGGCTGTCGCTCATGGTGCTGACGGATTCGCGGGCGCCGACTTGCAGCTCCTCGATCATGGTCTGCACCTGTTGCGCCGATTCCTGAGTGCGGTGCGCCAGGTTGCGCACTTCATCGGCCACCACGGCAAAACCCCGACCGGCTTCACCGGCACGTGCTGCTTCGATGGCCGCGTTGAGCGCCAGCAGGTTGGTTTGCTGGGAGATGCTGGTGATTACTTCGAGAATCTGCCCGATGTTCACGGTTTTGCTGTTCAGCGATTCGATGTTGGTGCTCGAGGCGCTGAGCATGCTCGACAGCTGATTCATCGCGACAATGCTGCGATCCACCACTTGCTGGCCATCTTCGGCCAGGCTGCGGGCATCGCTGGCCTGGCTCGAGGCTTGTGCGGCATTGCGGGCGATTTCCTGAGCGGCGGCGCCGAGCTGGTTGATCGCTGCGGCCACGCTGCTGGTGCGCGAAGCCTGTTGGTCGGAGTTGAACATCGACGAGTTCGAGGCGGCCACGACACGCAGAGCCACTTCGTTGACTTGCCCGGTGGCCGACGACACTTCGCGGATCGAACCGTGAATGCGTTCCACGAAGCGGTTGAACGCGGTACCGAGGACACCGAATTCATCGTTGTTCACGATGGTCAGACGTTTGGTCAGGTCGCCTTCGCCGTCGGCGATGTCTGCCATGGCGCGGGTCATGACGTGCAGCGGCTGGATCAGGATGCGGATCAGCATGCCCAGCAGAGCAATGATGATGGCCACGGCAATGACCGTCGCAATGAGCGCCGAGGCGCGGAATTCGCTGAGTTTGGAGAAGGCTTTGTCCTTGTCCACTGACAGGCCGATGTACCAGTTGACTGAGGACAGCCCTTTGATCGGTGTAAAGGTCACGATGCGAGTTTTGCCGTCGACGTCTACTTCACTGAAGTCGCTGCTGATGCGCGGGGTGTTTTTCGGGTACGCCTCGCTCAGGGACTTCATCACCAGCGCTTTGTCCGGGTGGACCAGGATTTTTCCGTCGGCGCCGACCAGAAACGCATAACCCATGCCGTCGAAGTCCAGTGCGTTGAGGCTGTCGGTGATCACCTGCAAGCTCAAGTCACCACCGACCACGCCAATGTTTTGACCGTCCTTGAGTACGCTATTAACGATGGAAATCACCAACTGGCCAGAAGCCAGGTCGATGTAGGGTTCGGTCAGGGCAGAACCGCTGGTGCTTTGCGCGCTCTTGTACCAAGGACGGGCACGAGGGTCATAACCGTCGGGCATCTTGCTGTCCGGGCGGATGATGAAGGTGCCATCTTTGTTGCCCAGGTAGGCGCCCATAAAGGTCGACGACACGGCCTTCTGTTCCAGCAGGTTGGAAACATTGGCTGTATCTGCGTTCAAGGCAACGGTTTGCGACAGGTTTTCGATCAGCAGGCTGCGGCCGGCCAGCCAGGTTTGAATGTTTTTCGCGGTGACGCTGCCCATTTCCTGCAAGTAATTGTCCAGATCGCGGCGTATCGCATTGCGCTGCAAATAGTCGTTGTACAGCGTGAACGAGGCGAAGGCGGCAATGACGATGAGGGCGGCGGCCAGCAGGATTTTATGGCTGAAGCGCAGATTTTTGTTCATGGCTTGAGGGGTCCGCTAAGGTCTTATTGTTCGGGGCGCGTTGCTGTGAATGCGCGCAAAATGAGTGCGCAATGGAGCGAGTCGGTAATTCCTGCTCTCCATAGGGGAATGTCGGACCTTGCTTTCAATTGGGTCTCTCGCTTATTCCTATCGGCCGTGAAGGATCAAAGATTAACCATGGGTGACAAAATGCCTGACTCATTACAACTCGTTATCGGTGCCGATCTCGCCGGGCAGCCCATTGCCCAGGCCATGCGTCTGGCGAACCGTCATGGTTTGGTCGCGGGCGCTACCGGGACGGGCAAAACCGTCACCCTGCAACGGATGGCCGAAGCATTCAGCGATGCCGGCGTGGCGGTGTTCGCCGCCGATATCAAGGGTGACCTGTGTGGTCTGGGCGCCGCCGGCAACCCTCAAGGCAAAATCGCCGAGCGGATCGCCGGGATGCCCTGGCTGAACCACACGCCTCAAGCGTATCCGGTGACCCTGTGGGACATTCACGGTCAGTCCGGTCATCCGTTGCGCACAACCTTGAGCGAAATGGGGCCGTTATTGATTGGCAGTCTGCTGGAGCTGACCGACAGTCAGCAGTCGGCGCTGTACGCCGCGTTCAAGGTGGCGGACCGTGAAGGGCTGTTGCTGCTGGACCTCAAGGATCTGAAGGCACTGCTCAATCACCTGCGTGACAACCCCGAATTGCTCGGTGAGGACGCCGCGCTGATGACCACCGGTTCCAGTCAGGCGCTGTTGCGGCGTCTGGCGACCCTGGAACAGCAGGGCGCCGAAGCGCTGTTCGGTGAGCCGGCACTGCAACTCGAAGACATTCTGCAGCCGACCGCCGAGGGCCGCGGGCGCATTCATCTGCTCGATGCCAGCCGTCTGGTGCACGAAGCGCCGAAGGTCTACGCAACGTTCCTGTTGTGGCTGCTGGCCGAACTGTTCGAGCAACTGCCAGAGCGCGGCGATTCGGACAAACCGCTGCTGGCGTTGTTTTTCGACGAAGCACATTTATTGTTCGCCGGTACGCCCAAGGCGTTGCAGGATCGTCTTGAGCAAGTGGTGCGGCTGATTCGCTCGAAAGGTGTTGGCGTGTATTTCGTCACCCAATCGCCGGGCGACTTGCCGGATGACGTGCTGGCTCAGCTCGGTTTGCGCATTCAGCATGGCCTGCGCGCGTTCACCGCCAAGGAGCAGAAATCCCTGCGAGCGGTGGCCGAAGGCTTCCGGCCGAACCCGGCGTTCGATGCCTTGTCGGTGCTGACCGAGCTTGGGATTGGCGAGGCGCTGGTCGGCACGTTGCAGGACAAGGGCACGCCAGAGATGGTCCAGCGGGTGTTGGTGGCACCGCCGCAATCGCGGATCGGGCCGTTGAGCGAGACTGAACGCACAGCGCTTATCGCGGGGTCGCCATTCAAGGGGCGGTATGACAAACCCGTTGATCGCGAATCGGCTTATGAAGTGTTGATGGGGCGCAAAGGGTTGGCGCCAGAGCCTGACGCTGTGCCGGGCAAACCGGCCGCCGAAGAGCCAAGCTTCACCGACAAGGCCGGGGAATTCCTCGGCACCGCAGCGGGGCAGGCACTGAAATCAGCGATGCGCCAGGCGGCCAATCAATTGGGCCGACAGTTGGTGCGCGGGTTGATGGGCTCGCTGCTCGGCGGAAGTAAACGCCGCTGAATAACTTTTGAGTTGACACATCCCCTGTAGGAGCGAGGCTTGCCCGCGAAGAGGCCCGTGAGGGCGCTAAAAGCTTCGCGGGCAAGCCTCGCTCCTACAGGGGAATGTAGTGATTTCAGGTCTTGGGTTTGGCGTGAGCCGCCAACCGTTCCAGCGCCGCCCGCAGATTCGGGTCGCTGATCCCGTCGGCTGTGGCCTGAATGGTCGCGCCTGCATCAGTCGACAAGCTGATGGTATGGCCAGCCGCCCCTTGCTGAACGGTCGGTGGCTGTACCTTGAACAGAATCCGCGTCAGGCTGGCGAATTCGTCGAACATCTGTAGTTGCCGTTGCAGACGCTTTTGCTGATAACGCAGGCGGGTTGCCCAATGACCGTCGGTCACTATCAGCAACAGACTGCCTTCGCGCCACGACGCCACATGGCAATGCTCGCGGGCAGCGGGCTGCAATTGGCTTTCCAGCAGGCGTTGTAAATGACCCAGGCGTTGAGCGTGGCCGAAGATGGCTTTCAGCGGTTTGGCTTCGCGAAGCAGGACGGCGGGTGCTCTGGCCGTAAGAGGGCGAAATGCCATGATCAGACACCTGAAGTAACAGAGCCGCCATGGTAGCAGAAAGCACCGGATGCACCCGAGCCATTGCTTTGCGAGCGCTTTACCCATTAAATCAACAAGTAACTTCTGCCGCGAATGGCTTGAAGTTGTGCAAAAAGCCCTTATTTTAAGTGAGCCCCGTTATAGCGCAGTGCATGCATCGTGGAACAACGCCACTTTCCTCACCATCGTTTCCGGGTAGAATGCTCGTTCGCATGCGGCCATGAGGGCTGCTCGGGCGACTCACGGGGCCGCCCTCCATCCCTTTAGTGTGGAAGATCCTGCCGATATGTTTGCGCCTTTGTTAAAGAAACTTTTTGGAAGCAAGAACGAGCGTGAAGTCAAACGCATGCTCAAGACGGTGCAACTCGTCAATGCCTTCGAAGAGCAAATGGTGGCCCTTTCGGACGATCAATTGCGTGCCAAGACAGATGAGTTCAAGGCCCGCATCGCCAAAGGGGAAACCCTCGACAAGCTGCTGCCAGAAGCCTTTGCGGTCGCCCGCGAAGCCGGTAAGCGCGTCATGGGTATGCGCCACTTCGACGTCCAGTTGATCGGCGGCATGACCTTGCATGAAGGCCAGATCGCGGAAATGCGTACCGGTGAAGGCAAGACCCTGGTGGCAACACTGGGCGTTTACCTCAACGCACTGTCCGGCAAGGGCGTGCACGTTGTGACGGTGAACGACTACCTGGCCCGTCGTGACGCCAACTGGATGCGTCCACTCTACGAATTCCTCGGAATGTCGGTCGGTGTTGTCACGCCGTTCCAGCCGCCGGAAGAGAAACGTCTGGCTTACGCTGCCGACATTACCTACGGCACCAACAACGAATTCGGTTTCGACTACCTGCGCGACAACATGGCGTTCAGCATGGAAGAAAAATTCCAGCGCGAACTCAATTTTGCCGTGATCGACGAAGTCGACTCCATCCTCATCGACGAAGCCCGTACCCCGCTGATCATTTCCGGTCAGGCCGAGGACAGCTCCAAGCTGTACATCGAGATCAACAAACTGATCCCGCAGCTTGAGTTGCACATCGAAGAAGTGGAAGGCGAAGTCACCAAGGCCGGCCACTACACCGTCGACGAGAAGACCCGTCAGGTTGAGCTCAACGAAGCCGGTCACCAGTTCATCGAAGACATGCTGACCCGCGTTGGCCTGCTGGCTGAAGGCGAGAGCCTGTACTCGGCGCACAACCTCGGTCTGCTGACCCACGTTTATGCTGGTCTGCGCGCTCATAAACTGTTCAATCGCAACATCGAATACATCGTGCAGGATGGCCAGGTCGTCCTGGTCGACGAACACACCGGTCGTACCATGCCGGGTCGCCGTCTGTCCGAAGGCCTGCACCAGGCCATCGAAGCCAAGGAAAACCTGAACATTCAGGCCGAAAGCCAGACCCTGGCCTCGACCACGTTCCAGAACTACTTCCGTCTGTACAACAAGTTGTCCGGCATGACCGGTACCGCCGACACCGAAGCGTTCGAATTCCACCAGATCTACGGTCTGTCGGTGATGGTTATCCCGCCGAACAAACCGCTGGCGCGTAAAGACTACAACGACCTGGTGTTCTTGACCGCCGAAGAGAAATACGCGGCGATCATCAATGACATCAAGGAATGCATGACCCAGGGCCGTCCGGTGCTGGTGGGTACTGCAACCATCGAAACGTCCGAGCACATGTCTGCGCTGCTGCAGAAGGAAGGCATCGAACACAAGGTTCTGAACGCCAAGTTCCACGAAAAAGAAGCCGAGATCATTGCCCAGGCCGGTCGCCCAGGCGCACTGACCATCGCCACCAACATGGCCGGTCGTGGTACCGACATCCTGTTGGGCGGTAACTGGGAAGTGGAAGTGGCCACCCTGGAAGACCCGACCCCTGAGCAGATTGCCCAGATCAAGGCCGACTGGCAGAAACGTCACCAGCAAGTGCTCGAGTCGGGCGGTTTGCAGGTGATTGCTTCCGAGCGTCACGAATCGCGCCGTATCGACAACCAGCTGCGTGGTCGTGCCGGTCGTCAGGGTGACGCCGGTTCCAGCCGTTTCTACCTGTCGCTGGAAGACAGCCTGATGCGCATCTTCGCCTCTGATCGGGTGAAGAACTTCATGAAGGCCCTGGGCATGCAGCCTGGCGAGGCGATCGAGCACCGCATGGTGACCAACGCCATCGAGAAGGCTCAGCGCAAGGTTGAAGGCCGCAACTTCGACATTCGTAAGCAACTGCTCGAGTTCGACGACGTCAACAACGAACAACGTAAAGTGATCTATCACATGCGTAACAGTTTGTTGGCCGCCGACAACATCGGTGAAACCATCGCCGACTTCCGTCAGGACGTACTCAACGCAACCGTCAGCGCGCACATTCCACCGCAATCGCTGCCTGAGCAGTGGGACGTGGCCGGTCTGGAAGCGGCGCTGCAGAGCGATTTTGGTGTGGCGCTGCCGATCCAGAAATGGCTCGACGAAGACGATCATCTGTACGAAGAAACCCTGCGCGAGAAGCTCATGGCCGAGCTGCTGGCCGCGTACAACGAGAAAGAGGAGCAGGCGAGCGCCGAAGCGCTGCGCACCTTCGAGAAACAAATCGTTCTGCGTGTGCTCGACGACTTGTGGAAAGACCACCTGTCGACCATGGATCACCTGCGTCACGGCATCCACTTGCGTGGTTATGCGCAGAAGAACCCGAAGCAAGAGTACAAGCGCGAGTCCTACACGCTGTTCTCCGAGCTGCTGGATTCGATCAAGCGCGACTCGATCCGTGTGCTGTCCCACGTTCAGGTTCGCCGCGAAGATCCGATCGAAGAAGAACAACGCCTGCGCCAGGAAGCCGAAGCGCTGGCTGCGCGCATGCAGTTCCAGCACGACGAAGCACCGGGGCTTGAGCAACCGGAACTGCTGGGTGAAGAGGTCGATGTCGCCCTGGCCATCGCGCCGGTACGCAATGAACAGAAGCTGGGCCGCAACGAACTTTGCTACTGCGGTTCGGGCAAGAAGTTCAAGCATTGCCACGGGCAGATCCAGTAAAACCCGTTTCATACGCTGAAATACCCGCGCCGCGACCGGCTTATGCCGTCGCGGCGTTTTGCCATTTAAACCACCGTTCTTCCTGAAAGCGGTGCTGACATCATTTATTAAGGAGCGCATTCATGGCTGTTGGTCTTGGTCCTTTGCCAACGTTGCACCCGGTTGCCGGTTTTGAACTCGGTATTGCCTCGGCTGGCATCAAGCGCCCGGGGCGCAAGGATGTTGTGGTCATGCGCTGTGCCGAAGGTTCCACGGTCGCGGGCGTGTTCACCCTGAACGCTTTTTGCGCGGCTCCCGTGATCCTGGCCAAGCAGCGCGTGCAAGGTCCGGTGCGTTACCTGTTGACCAATACCGGCAATGCCAACGCTGGCACTGGCGAACCTGGCCTTGCCGCCGCCGAGCGCACGTGCGCCAAGCTGGCTGAGCTGACCGGCGTCGACGCCAGCCTGGTGCTGCCGTACTCCACCGGTGTCATCGGCGAGCCGCTGCCGGTCGAGAAAATTGAAGGGGCTCTGCAAGCCGCCCTCGACGACCTGTCGGTCAACAACTGGGAAGCTGCCGCCACCGGCATCATGACCACCGACACCCTGCCCAAAGGTGCCAGCCGCCAGTTCCAGCATGACGGCGTGACCATCACCGTCACCGGTATCAGCAAAGGCGCGGGCATGATCCGCCCGAACATGGCGACCATGCTCGGCTACATCGCCACCGACGCCAAAGTCTCCCGCGACGTGCTGCAAAACCTGCTGCTGGACGGTGCCAACAAGTCGTTCAACCGCATCACCATCGACGGCGACACCTCGACCAACGACTGCTGCATGCTGATCGCCACCGGTCAGGCTGCACTGCCGGAAATCACTGAAGCCAGCGGTGATTTGTTCGCCAAGCTGAAACAGGCCGTGTTCGAAGTGTGCATGGACGTGGCCCAGGCCATCGTTCGCGACGGCGAAGGCGCGACAAAGTTTGTGACCGTTGAAGTCAACGGCGGCGGCAATCACCAGGAATGCCTGGACGTCGGTTACACCGTGGCTCACTCGCCGCTGATCAAGACCGCACTGTTCGCCTCCGACCCGAACTGGGGCCGCATTCTGGCCGCCGTGGGCCGTGCTGGCGTACCGAACCTGGACGTGAGCAAGATCGACGTGTTCCTCGGTGAAGTGTGTATCGCCAGCCGTGGCGCGCGCGCATCGACCTACACCGAGGCTCAGGGCGCGGCCGTGATGCAGCAGGAAGAAATCACGATCCGTATCGAGCTGGGTCGCGGTGATTGCAGCGAAACCATCTGGACCACCGACCTGTCCCACGAATACGTGAAAATCAACGCCGAATACCGTACTTAAGACCGAGTCGCGGCCTTCGCGAGCCTGCTCGCGAAGGCGGTTTGTCAGTCACCACAAGACTGGCCTGCTTCCCTCATCAAAAGGTCCCGAACATGAGCCTTCACCTGATCATCGGCGACAAACTGCATTCCTCCTGGTCCCTTCGCGGCGCGTTGGCCCTCGACCTGGCCGGCGTTCCTTACACAGAAGAACTGATCAAGCTGAACCAGCCGGATACGCGTGAACGTCTGCTCAAGCACTCGCCGACCGGCAAAGTCCCGCTGTTGAAAACCGAACACGGCACCATCGCCGACTCCCTGGCGATTGCCGAGTATCTGGCAGAGCAGTTCCCCGACGCCGGCCTCTGGCCCAAAGACACCGCCGCCCGCGCCCAGGCCCGTTCGGCCTGTGCGCAGATGCACAGCGGTTTCTTCGCCATGCGCGGCAACATGCCATTCGACCTGAGCCACGACGCTGCGCTGTCGCCGACCCCGGCTGACGTCCAGGCCGACATTGAGCGGATGTTGGCGTTGTGGGCCGAGTGCCGCGCCGCCGCCACCGAAACCGGTCCGTACCTGTTTGGCGGCGCGACCCTGGCCGATGCCTTCTTCGCACCGATCGCCGTGCGCCTGCGCACCTATCAGGTAAGGCTGCCCGCAGCGGACTCGGCCTACGTCGAAACCATCTACCAATGGCCAGCCTTCAAGGCGTGGCAGAAGGCGGGTCTGGAGGAGGTCGGGCAGTGAAGCGAGTACACGTAGCCGCCGCCGTCATCCGCGATGGCAGTGGCAAGATCCTCATTGCCCGCCGTGCCGACACCCAACATCAGGGTGGCCTGTGGGAATTCCCCGGTGGCAAGGTCGAGGCCGACGAGTCCGTCGAAACCGCCCTGGCTCGCGAGCTCCATGAAGAGTTGGGCATCGTGGTCAACGCGGCTCGCCCGCTGATCAAGGTCCGGCACGACTACCCGGACAAGCAAGTGTTGCTGGACGTTTGGGAAGTGTCGGCCTTTACCGGCGAACCGCACGGCGCCGAAGGCCAGCCGTTGGAATGGGTCGCGCCCCGCGATCTGCTGAACTACGAGTTCCCGGCGGCCAACCAGCCGATTGTCGCGGCTGCACGGTTACCGGCGCAGTACCTGATTACCCCGGAAGATCTGGAAACCCCGGCCTTGCTGCGTGGTATTCAGAAAGCCATTGCCGGCGGCATCAAGCTGATCCAGTTGCGGGCACCCAACGGCTACGATCCGAAGTACCGCGATCTGGCGGTGGACGCGGCGGGGCTGTGTGCCGGCAAGGCGCAGTTGATGATCAAGGGGCCGTTCGAGTGGCTGGGAGATTTCCCGTCCGCCGGTTGGCACATCACCTCCGCGCAACTGCGCAAATACGCGGCGGCTGGCCGCCCGTTACCGGCGTCACGCTGGCTGGCGGCGTCCTGCCATAACGCTGAAGAGCTGGCGTTGGCCGAACAGATGGGGGTGGATTTTGTGACCCTGTCACCCGTGAAGCCTACCCTGACGCATCCGGGGGCTCAGCCGCTGGGTTGGGAGCAGGCTAGCGCGTTGATCGAAGGTTTCAGCAAGCCGGTGTTTTTGCTGGGTGGCGTTGGCCCGGCGGATCTTCAGAAAGCCTGGGAAACGGGCGCACAGGGTGTGGCGGGTATTCGCGCATTTTGGCCCCAAGCCTGAGATTCTGCAGTGAAGCCGCTGACCCCTTTCGCGGGCAAGCCTCGCTCCTACAGAATCACATGAGACCTGTAGGAGCGAGGCTTGCCCGCGAAGGCGTCTTTGGATACGCCGATCAAGCCTCTGGTTTGGCAGCCGACTGCCAAAGAATCTCGGCAATCCCTTGTCGCTTGGCAATCAACCGCGCCACCACAAACAACAAGTCCGACAACCGATTGATGTACGCCAACCCAACCCCGGCCAACGGTTCGACAGCGTTCAAATGCTGACACCGCCGCTCGGCACTGCGCGCCAGGCTTCTGCACACATGGGCCTGGGCAATCAACGCCGAACCACCCGGCAGAATGAAATTCTCCAGCGGTCCCAGTTCTTCATTCCACACATCAATCGCGGCTTCCAGACGTTCGACTTCTGCCGTGTTCAGTGCCTGATACACCGGCATCGCCAGTTCACCACCCAAGTCGAACAACCGATGCTGGCAAGGCGCCAAAACCTCGATCACCTCGTTTAATCCCGGATAGGTGCCACTTTCCGCCGCCAACCCGGCCAATAGCACACCCACCTGGCTGTTCAGCGTATCGACTTCGCCAATGGCTTCGATCCGCGGATGATCCTTGGGCACGCGGCGGCCGTCGCCCAGCCCGGTTTCGCCTTTGTCGCCGGTGCGGGTGTAAATCTTCGACAAGCGAAAGCCCATGGTTACCTCGATAGCTGATTGAGTTCTTGAGAGACGAGCGGGGTGCCCGCCAAGGGCAGGCGCAAGGTGAAACACGTGCCTTGGCCCAGGGTCGATTGCACTTCCATCTGTCCCTTGTGGTTATTGGTAATGATGAAATACGAGACCGACAGGCCAAGGCCGGTGCCCTGACCGATTTCCTTGGTGGTGAAAAACGGCTCGAAGGTGCGTTTGCGCACGCTCTCGCTCATGCCGATGCCGTTGTCCTCCACCTGGATTTCCGCCCACGGCGGATTCAGTTTGGTGCGCAGAATGATCCGTCCCGGCTCGCGGTCGTCTTCACGTTGGTGAATCGCCTGCGCGGCGTTTTTCAGCAGATTGAGCAGCACTTGCTCCAGTTCGTTCGCGGTGCCGGGCACCGGGCCCAACGCTGGATCGAACTGGCGAATGATCGCCTGGCCCTTGAAGTCGAAACCGATCGCCAGGTCGAAGTCGTTGCTGGCGATTTCCACCGCCTGATCGATCAGCGCCGGCAGGTCGCACGGGGCCATTTGCCGGGTACTGCGGCGGCTGAAACTGAGCATGTGCGTGACAATCTTTGCCGCCCGGGCGCCAGCTTGTTGAATGCCGTCGAGCAACTGTGGGACTTCGCGCGCTTGCAGGTATTTGTTGACCGTTTCCAGCGAGATTCCGGTTTGCTCGGCTTGTTCGAGGTTCTTTGGCAGATCAGGCGAAAGGCGTCGGCGAATGTTCTGCACGTTGTGCAGGATCGCGCCTAACGGGTTGTTGATCTCGTGGGCCATACCCGCAGCGAGGCCACCGACCGAGAGCATTTTTTCCGACTGCACCATCATTTCTTCCAGCGACAGGCGCTGAGTGATGTCGTCGATCCGGATCACCACACCACGCCCGGCACCGCCCATCAGCGGGTAGAACGTCAGCGCGTAGTGCTTGGGTTCTTCGTCCTTGAGCCACGTCACCCGTTCAATCTTGGCCACTGTGTGCTGCTCGACGGTTTGCTTGAGCTGTGGCAGAAACGGCTTGAGCGGTTCGAAGGCAAGGAAGATCGGCTGGTTCAAGGCTTCGTCGAGGCGCGTGCCGGAGAGGGCGCTGGCCTCCTGATTCCATTGGGTCACGTAGAGCTGTTCATCGAGGGCGATCAGCGCCGAGGGCATGGAATCGATGATGCTGTTGAGGTAGTTCTGGAAACCGGTGAGCTTCTTCTCGATCTTGCTGCGCACCTGGACTTCGAGTTCCAGCTTGCGATTGGTATGCCGGGTTTCTTCGGCCAGCCCCTGAGCCTGGTCATACGCAGCCTGGGAGTCATCCCGGGCCCGCTTGAGTTGCTGCTCGCGGGCCTCGATCCGCGAGAGCATGGTGTTGAACGCCTCGGCGAGGCTGCCGATTTCGTCATGGTTGCCGCGGGAGGCGCGCAGGGCGTAGTTCTCTTCCCGGGTCACTTGCCGGGACAGCTCTTCCAGTTGATGAATTGGGCGGGTGATCAGGCGTTTGATCTGCCGGGCGATCACCAGCCACAACAGCACACTGAAGATCAGAATCCCGAGGCTCGCGGTCAGGGTCCCGGTGTAGAACGCCATCGGCAGTTCGCTGCTGGCGACCAGTAACAGGTGGCCGGGCGCGGTGCCGGGGCGGGGCAGGGTGATGATTTGATTGCTGCGAAACTCGGTGGCTTGCCAGGATTCAATGTGCCGGTAACGCGTTGGCAGGCTCAGATTGTCGCCATGCTGCAACTGCGCCAGACGCTCGCCCTTGCCGTCATAAAGGGCCGCCGCGCGCAACGGTGAATAGCTGTTGAGCTCATTAAGCAGGCGTTCGGCGCTTTGCGGTGACTGCAAGGCTTCGGACACCAGGCTGGGGTTGGACACCAGGCGGCCGATGGTCTGCAAGGCCTGAGGGGCCATGCTTTCCTGGGAGATGTAGTACGCGGCGCTGATAAAGGTCAGGTTGGCGACCAGCAGGACGGTGGTTAACAGCACCAGCAGGGCGGCCAGCAATTTCTGGCCGACCGGAAGGTTTTCAAGGCGCTGGCGCAATGGCATCAGGTTCATCGCTGAATAGGAACAAGTGGCCAGCGTAGCCGCTGCTCAGTCGCTGGGCAATCCAAGGCTGTGCAGATGGGTGATCAACCTTTGCTCAAGCTGATTGAGGTGTGGCAGGTTGAGTTGATGCCTCGCGGCGACTTTGCAGGCATGACCCAATAGATAGCTGATCTCGGTCCGGCGCTGGTTCGCGACGTCCTGGTACATCGAAGAGTAGTTGGCGGCGGTCGCGTGAATCACCCGTTCGACTTCCTGTTGAAGGTCTTCGGCCGCTGCCGGTTGACCGCAGCGCTCAAGCAACTCGGTCAATTCGCCGCAAAGGGTGGCGACTTCGCAGTGGTGTTCCTGTAAACCGCCATTACGGCAATCGTGCAGCACGGTCAGCGGATTGATCGCACAGTTGAGCGCCAGTTTTCGCCACAACCGGGTCAGAATGTCGGTGCTCCACTCGTGGGGAATACCGGCGGCGCTCACGTCATCCAGCCAGATCGGCGCCACGGGATGCCCGGCATCCCCCAGCCAGGTGTAACCGTGGCCGGCGAATACCACGCGCCAGTCGCCATCGCGAAAGGCACCTTCGGTACTCGACGCATAAATGCAGCGCGCTTGCGGGACCTGTGTGGCGACGGCGTCCTGGCTGCCAAGACCGTTCTGCAACAGGATCAGCTCGGCGTCTGGGGCCAGGCGCGGTGCCAGTTGGGCCACGGCTTTCTCGGCATCGTAGGCTTTGCAGGCCACCAGCAGGCGGTTGATCGGTTCATTGTTGTCGGGTGTCTCGGCGGGCACTGGATAGCACTGCGCTTTACCGTGTTCGACCAGCGTCAACCCGCCCGCCGCCTCATACGCCTGCAAGCGCGCAGCGTCCCGCACGATCAGCTTGACCGGCACACCGGCCCGCGCCAGTCGAGTGGCCCATAAGGTGCCAAGGCTGCCGGCGCCCAGAACATGCCAGGTGGTGGACATCAGCTTTTTGCTCTGTTTATCGCGCGCATGGGAGGCTCGCAGTGAATGATGGGAAAGACCCGTTATAATCAGCGCGGATTTTAACCGCAAGCCAGGCGTGCTCCATCGTGATCGAGCATGCCCTTTTATTGGAGAGATTACATGCCGTCGTTCGACGTGGTATCCGAACTGGACAAACACGAAGTCACCAACGCGGTCGAAAACGCCGTCAAGGAACTCGATCGTCGTTATGACCTGAAAGGCAAAGGCACCTTCGAGTTCAAGGAAAAGGACCTGACCGTCAACCTGACTGCTGAAGCCGATTTCCAGCTCGAAGCGATGATTGAGATCCTCAAGCTGGCCCTGGTCAAGCGCAAAATCGACGTGCAGTGCCTTGAAGTCAAGGATGCCTATGCGTCGGGCAAACTGATGAAGCAGGAAGCGGTCCTCAAGGAAGGCATCGACAAAGAGCTGGCGAAGAAAATCGTCGCTCATGTCAAAGACGCCAAGCTCAAGGTTCAGGCTGCCATTCAGGGTGAGCAGGTGCGCATTACCGGCAAGAAGCGTGACGACTTGCAGGAAGCCATCGCGGCCCTGCGCGCCAAGACTTTCGATATGCCGCTGCAGTTCAATAACTTCCGCGACTGACTTTTCAGGCGGGAACCTTGTGGGAGCGAGCCTGCTCGCGAAGCGGTGTGTCATTCAACATTAACGGTGACTGACACGCAGCTTTCGCGAGCAGGCTCACTCCTACCCGGATTGTGTTTAACCTGGTGGCAATTTCCTGCCGCTCATTTTTTCGCGTGCCGGGTAGCCGGAAATCAGGAGAATGTAGATGGATTTGAATACTGAAGTGGACAACCTGGTCAAGGCGTCTCAAGCCTGGATTCCGATGATCATGGAATACGGCAGCCGCGTGCTGCTGGCGGTGATCACCCTGGCCATCGGCTGGTGGCTGATCAACAAGGTCACGCAAAAGCTCGGTGGCCTGCTGGCGCTGCGTAACGCCGACCTCGCGCTGCAAGGCTTCATCAGCAGCCTGGCAAACATCATTCTCAAGGTTCTGCTGATCGTCAGCGTGGCATCGATGATCGGGGTGGAAACCACTTCATTCGTCGCAGCTATCGGTGCGGCAGGTCTGGCCATCGGCCTGGCCTTGCAGGGCAGCCTGGCGAACTTCGCCGGTGGTGTGCTGATTCTGTTGTTCCGCCCGTTCCGCATTGGTGACTGGATCGAAGCCCAAGGTGTTGCCGGTACGGTCGACAGCATTCAGATCTTCCACACCGTCCTGCGCACCGGCGATAACAAAACCATCATCGTGCCGAACGGCAACCTGTCGAACGGCATCATCACCAACACTAACCGTCAGCCGACGCGCAAAGTTGTGTTTGATGTAGGTGTTGATTATGAAGCGGACCTGCAGAAGGCCCGTCATGTTTTGCTGGACCTGGCCAAAGATGAGCGTGTTTTGGCTGATCCGGCACCTCAGGCAGTGATTTCTACCCTGGGTGACAGTTCGATTACTGTTTCCCTGCGAGTGTGGGTAAAGACGGCGGATTACTGGGACGTGATGTTCATGTTCAACGAACAGTCCCGTGATCGATTGAAAACGGCCGGTATCGATATTCCGTTTCCACAGCGGGTGATTCGAGTGGTTCAGGAATCGGCGGTGCAATAAGTAACAAGCAAGCAACAAAAAAGGCCCATCCGAAGATGGGCCTTTTTTTATTACCGCGAACTAGCTTTCGGCAATTACAGAACCGAAATCGGGTAGTCGACGATCAGGCGGAACTCTTTGATATCGCCTTCACCTTCCTCGGCGTTAGCAGTGTGCCATGCTTGACGAATACGGAAGGACAGATCTTTTGCCGGGCCAGTTTGTACGACGTACTTGGCTTCCAGGTTGGTTTCGTGGTGACGGCCATCTTCGCCATACAGACCAGTGTACGGGCTGCCTGCTGGAGTGTTGGTACCGTCGATGTTCCAGCCTTTCACGTAACGGGTCATGAAGCTCAGACCTGGAACGCCATACTCAGCCATTTTCAGGTCGTAACGGATCTGGGCAGACTTCTCGCCTGGGGCGTTGAAGTCAGAGTACTGGATGGAGTTGGCGAGGAAGATCGAGTCGCCGCCGCGGTTAGTGGCGCCACTGTGACCACCTACACCGATGTAGTCGAACGGCGTGTCGCCGTTAACTTTCTGGAACGCCAATGTAATGGTGTGTGCTTTCAGGAACGAGAAAGCGGCTGCCAGGGAGTAGGCGGTGTTGCTGATTTCGCCTGCTTTAGCGTCACCGGTGTCGGTGGTGCGGTAGATGTTACCGTCCAGGTTAACCGACTCATCGCCACCCATTGGGATGGTGTAGTTCAGGTTGGCGTAGTACTGGTTCCAGATGTCTTCCAGCTTGGCGCCGTACAGCGATGCGCTCAGGTTGTCGGTGATGCCGTACTTGCCACCGAAGTAGTCGATGGAGTTGGCTTCCACGCCAGCGTAGGTTGCCCACAGGCCGCCGTCGCGAGCGTTTTTGTCCTGGCTGGTCGACGAGTAGAAATGACCGGCTTCGAGGTCAAGGTCTTTGACTTCGCTGCTCTGCAGTTGGAAACCGCTGGCAGTTTGCGGAAGGACGCGGGAGCCACCAACAGCGAACACTGGAGCAGTGCTTGGCTGCATGTCGCCGACTTTCAGCTCGGTTTTGGAGATGCGGAATTTAGCGGCCGCACCGGATTTGCCTTGGCTGTCGTTGACATGGCCATCGGAGTCGCGGCTCATGTTGCCCGTGCCGCCAGTACCGTCGCCACCGTCCAGTTTGATCGCCAGGTAACCGAACGCATCAACGCCGACGCCTACGAGACCTTGGGTGTAACCGGAGCTGTAGTTAGCCCAGAAACCCTGGGTCCAGTCTTTCTGATCGTTTGAGCCATTTTTGCGGTCACGGTTGAAGTAGTAGTTGCGAAGATTCAAGTTCAACTTGGAGTCTTCAACAAAACCCTTGGCTTCAGCCTGGTCACTTACAAAAGGTGCGGCCGTAGCCAATTGAGTACTGGCTGCTGCTGCAACTGCCAGTGCGATCATGCTCCACTTCATCACGCGCATCGTGATTTGCTCCTTTGGTTTTAGAAGAGTACTGCCGTCCCACCTGATTTATTATCTGGGCGGCTCTTTCTTTTTGTGTCGGCGCAAACTTATATCACGCCGACCATGTTGGCGATACTTGCGTATCTAACCTTTCAGCTTCTTTACGACCCTGTCGCAAACAGCTTGGTAGATGTCGCAAATTTACAGCCTCAATGCAAGCGGGCTGGCAACTTTAGCGTTGTTTTCCAGGGCCTGAGCATTGGTAAAAAGAGTCCCTGGTGAAACGCTTGAATCTCCATCGGGCAACCCTGCCACTGTTTTTATTTGCCTTAAGGCTTCCACTTCCAGCGGACGCTTTAGAGGCGATGTAGGTGTAATGCAACAAGCGTGCACAAATCAGAATCCTGCTGGTTTTTTTTCTGAAAGCCTGCGTGTCGCTGTAAAAACCTCATAAAACCGGGGTGTTCAAGCACGTTTTGTTTGGGCTTGACGCCATGGTTTGCATCGTGTTGTACCCTCATGGTCGACTGCGTGACAACCAAAAATGTTACCGGTTCACCCCACCAGTGAGTAAATGGGGGATGCCTGACCGACTCAGCGTAGACGCACTGTGCGGTTTTGGTGCAAAAAATTTTAATCGCTGTACTGAATTCATACAGTGCGGCTGTTTGCCAAGCGCGAACGCGTCGTTATTTTTCAGTCAGTTCGGCGTTTTTTGCATGGAGGTTGGTTCTGTAATGGTGCGCCCTGATCGAAAATGACTCATGTCGGGGCGCGCGACCAGTCGTTCGTATTTTCTCGGGGAAGCTTCGACAATGGTTCGTCGTGAAGCCAGCGACGTTCGCAGGTATGCTGCCGTCCTGTCGCTTGGTGCGCCGTCTCTCGGGATGGACGCTAAGCTGAAATTGATGACCAGGCGGGAGTGCGCGCAGTGTTCGCTTTAGATCCACGGCTTCAACAAGACACGTTACCGATCGGTGATTTCCCACTGTGCCGGTTGCTGCTGTCCAATGATTCGAACTACCCCTGGTTCATTCTGGTGCCACGTCGCGACGATATCAGTGAGATATTTCAGTTGGATGTCGCCGATCAACAGCAGTTGTGGCAGGAAACGACCGCACTGGCGGAAACGCTCAAGGACTCGTTCGACGCGGACAAGTTGAATGTCGCGGCCCTGGGTAACGTCGTCAGTCAGTTGCACATGCATGTGATTGTGCGCAAGCGTGAGGATGCCGCCTGGCCAGCGCCGGTCTGGGGTAAACACCCGGCCAAGCCTTATAACCCGGAGCAGATCGCGTTGATTCGCGAGCGGTTGCGCCTGGTATTGACCGATGATTTTACGTTTCTGGAGGGTTGAATCATGAGCCTGGAAGAACGCGTTACCGATCTGGAGAGCCAGCTGGCGTTTCAGGATGACACCATCCAGGCATTGAGTGATGTGCTGGCGACGCAGCAGCGTGCGGTTGAGCGCCTGCAACTGCAAATGACCGCCTTGCTCAAACGGCAAGAGGAAATGGCCGGTCAATTCGAGACGTTTGAAGAAGAAGCGCCACCGCCGCATTACTGAGTGTGACCAACAGGCAGGCAATAAAAAACCGCGATCAGCCAGGCTGTTCGCGGTTTTTTTTAGCCTTGAATCAGCGGCGCGGCAGAGCGGCGATCACATCTTCGGCTTGCAGGCCTTTGTCACGATTCATAACGGAGAACTCCACGCGCTGGCCTTCGACCAGAACACGATGACCTTCGCCACGAATGGCCCGGAAATGCACGAAAATATCATCGCCGGAATCACGGGAAATAAAGCCGAAGCCTTTAGAGGTGTTGAACCACTTTACGGTACCGGTATCGCGGTTGCTCATGTCATAGCTTGGCGAGGCGGCGGCCGGTGAAGATTTGTAGAAGCTGATGGCCAGGTGCAGAAGAACGGCAATCAGGGCAGCGACCAGGCTGAACAGAACAGCAGGTTGACCGGCAATGACAGGCATTGGCGCGATCAGCGTCAGGGTTTGCAGGACGACAGTCAGAACCAGCAGGGCGCTGACCAGGTTTTGCAGTTGATGACGCGGGCCTTTGTTCCAGTAAGGGATGACAGGAGCGAGGGTGAGGTTGAGCAGGCCGAAAAAGGCCAGGTACAGCGCATCAGGTTGTTGCAGGTAAGGTACGGCTTCGGATCGCAGGCTAGGGATGAAGGACAACAGCAAGGCTGCTGCGCCCATTAGCAGGTGGACAATTTTCAACATTTTGAGTAACTCACGTTAAGACGGATCACAAGGAAGAGCTGATTGAGCACGGTTCGCTTCAGAACAATAAGAGGCGTTGGACACGTACCCGGTATCAGCCTATGCGCAGCCCCCGGAAAATAGGCGGTAGCGACACACTCTCTATTTAACAGCAAAGCCTGCAGCTACTCAAATCAGGCAGTCCAGCGGTGCCCTGAGGTGCGATTTGTCGCAGGTAACCCGAGAATACGGGGGTGTCGGCAGGCTTGCTGGAGTGGTCCTGCACCCATGGGTGAGTTCATCACCTTTAAGGGAACGCATGGCAATCGACGCGGATTGCGCTCTTGGGGTGCTGTTCGCGCCCGGTCCTCTCGTAACTTTTAGTGTCTTCTGTTGAACGATATTGCGCCCAGGCGTGTAGGAAATTATCTAGAGTAGGACGGTCTCCATGATCGCTCTTCCGTTGTTGGCTTATCCTACGTTGATGGTCATAAAGTCATCTGGATATAACTTTGCGCCTGCGCTTTTATAGAGAAACAGCTTGTTGCTCTTATAAAAAGCAAGGATGGCAAAGGAGTGTCAACGATATGGTTTACGAAGACAGGCGAAGCGAGGGGAGTGGCGGTCCAGTCAAGGATATAAGGATCGATCCATTTGTCAGTGAATTTGATATGGGCCTGGCCCAGCCTTTATCCCGATCAGTGCGGTTGAATGGTTTTGCAACCTGTTTGCGGCTTGAACAGGTCTATTGGGATATTTTGGGTGACATGGCCAAGGTCAACTGCTGTACGGTCAGTGCGCTGTTGTCCCATGTGGACCGCGAGGTGCATTTGCGTCACGGCGGGGTCAAGAACTTCACCGGGCTGGTGCGGGTTGTGTGCGTCGTGCACAGCCTGAAGGAAGGCGGCTGCGTCGCCATGCCTCAGCCACAGGGGTGGAATGGGTAGAGTGTCGGTCTGTGCAGTCTTACGGCTGCACAGGCTGCATTTAATGGATATAATCCCGCTCTTTGCCGCAAAACCCAGCGTGTGCGGTAGCAATCTGATCGCCGAGACAACCCCCATGCCGATGTACGACTATCAATGTGCTTCCTGTGGTCATCAGTTGGAAGCCATTCAAAAGATCAGCGCAGCACCGCTGGTCGACTGCCCTGCCTGCCAGGCGCCAGAGCTTAAGAAGATGCTGTCCATGCCGGGCTTCCGCCTTAGCGGCACCGGGTGGTACGAAACCGATTTCAAGACCGGTTCCAAGAAGAATCTGGCCGGCGGCGACAAAGCTGACTAGGGTCTTGAGCCTGAGTTGAACGACACGAGCGAGCTCTTGCATCGTCTGGCGCCTTTCACAAGGGCAGGATATGAGCAAGGTCTCCAACCGAATTTCGAATTACGAGAAGCGAAACCACTACCATGATGCGCAGCCATTATTGCGGCCAACTGAACGAAAGCCTGGAAGGCCAGGAAATTACCCTTTGCGGATGGGTTCACCGTCGCCGTGACCACGGTGGGGTGATTTTCCTCGATATCCGTGATCGTGACGGTCTGGCCCAGGTGGTGTTCGACCCGGACCGCGCTGAATCCTTCGCCGCCGCCGATCGCGTGCGTAGCGAATACGTGGTCAAGATCACCGGCAAGGTTCGCCTGCGTCCGGCCGGTGCCACCAACGCCAATATGGCGTCGGGGATGATCGAAGTGCTGGGCTACGAGCTGGAAGTACTGAACGAAGCGGAAACCCCGCCGTTCCCGCTCAACGAGTTCTCCGACGTCGGCGAAGAAACCCGCCTGCGTTATCGCTTCCTCGACTTGCGTCGCCCGGAAATGCTCGAGAAGCTGCGTCTGCGTTCGCGCATGACCACCAGCATCCGTCGCTTCCTGGACGAGAACGGCTTCCTCGATGTCGAGACGCCGATCCTGACCCGCGCCACGCCAGAAGGCGCTCGCGACTACCTGGTGCCGAGCCGTACTCACGCAGGTAGCTTCTTCGCCTTGCCGCAATCGCCACAGCTGTTCAAGCAGCTGCTGATGGTCGCCGGCTTCGACCGTTACTACCAGATCGCCAAGTGCTTCCGCGACGAAGACCTGCGCGCCGACCGTCAGCCGGAATTCACCCAGATCGACATCGAGACCAGCTTCCTCGATGAAAAAGAGATCATGGGCATCACCGAACAAATGATCCGCAACCTGTTCAAGGAAGTGCTGGACCTGGAGTTCGGCGACTTCCCGCACATGACCTTCGAAGAGGCCATGCGTCGTTACGGTTCCGACAAGCCGGACCTGCGTAACCCGCTGGAACTGGTTGACGTTGCCGATCAACTGAAAGAAGTCGACTTCAAGGTGTTCAGCGGTCCTGCCAACGACCCGAAATGCCGCGTTGCCGCTCTGCGCGTTCCTGGCGCGGCGAGCATGCCGCGCAAGCAGATCGACGATTACACCAAGTTCGTCGGCATCTACGGTGCCAAGGGCCTGGCGTACATCAAGGTCAACGAGCGCGCCAAAGGCGTTGAAGGTCTGCAATCGCCGATCGTCAAGAACATCCCTGAAGCCAACCTCAATGTGATCCTTGATCGCGTTGGCGCGGTTGACGGCGACATCGTGTTCTTCGGTGCCGACAAAGCCAAGATCGTCAGCGAAGCCCTGGGCGCGCTGCGGATCAAGGTTGGTCACGACCTGAGCCTGCTGACGTGCGAGTGGGCACCGATGTGGGTTGTCGACTTCCCGATGTTCGAAGAGAACGACGACGGCAGCTTCACTGCCTTGCACCACCCGTTCACCGCGCCGAAGTGCACCCCGGAAGAACTGGAAGCCAACCCGGCGACCGCTCTGTCCCGTGCCTACGACATGGTTCTGAACGGCACCGAGCTGGGTGGCGGTTCGATCCGTATCCATCGCAAGGAAATGCAACAGTCGGTGTTCCGTCTGCTGGGTATCAGTGAAGCGGAACAGGAAGAGAAGTTCGGCTTCCTGCTCGACGCCCTGAAATACGGCGCGCCGCCGCACGGTGGCCTGGCCTTCGGTCTGGACCGTCTGGTGATGCTGATGACCGGCGCCCAGTCGATCCGTGAAGTAATCGCCTTCCCGAAAACCCAGAGCGCCGCTTGCGTC
The DNA here is from genome assembly GCF_050435365.1 of Pseudomonas sp. BT76 TE3572. Taxonomy (NCBI): domain Bacteria; kingdom Pseudomonadati; phylum Pseudomonadota; class Gammaproteobacteria; order Pseudomonadales; family Pseudomonadaceae; genus Pseudomonas; species Pseudomonas sp. BT76 TE3572. The sequence continues at coordinate 3,007,165 of NZ_JBNDKE010000001.1, read as the reverse complement.
ATGACTCAGGCTCCGGGTGTGGTAGATGCCAAGGCATTGCGCGAACTGCACATTCGTCTGCGCGAAACGCCTAAAGCTGAGTAAGGCTGGCCAGAAGGGCGCATCTTCGGATGCGCCCTTTCTTTATAGAATGGTCGAGATTTTTATTTGCCGGCTGGCGCGCGTCATGGCGCGGCGGGCAATGTTTCAAAGAGAATTCGGAGCGAGATATGGCGGGTCATTCCAAGTGGGCGAACATCAAGCACCGCAAAGAACGTCAGGATGCCAAGAAGGGCAAGATTTTCACCAAGTGGATTCGTGAACTGACCGTTGCTGCCCGTCAGGGCGGTGGTGATCCGGGTTCCAACCCGCGTTTGCGTCTGGCGCTGGACAAGGCCCTTGGCGCGAACATGAGTCGCGACATCATCGATCGCGCGGTCGCCCGCGGCGCCGGTGCTGCCGACACCGACGACATGGTCGAGCTGACCTACGAAGGTTACGGCCCGGGTGGCGTGGCGGTGATGGTCGAGTGCATGACCGACAACCGCAATCGCACCGCTGCCGCTGTTCGCCATGCGTTCAGCAAGTGCGGCGGCAACCTCGGTACGGACGGTTCGGTGGCCTATCTGTTCGAGCGCAAGGGGCAGATTTCCTTCGCGCCGGGCGTCGATGAAGATGCGCTGATGGAAGCGGCGATGGAGGCCGATGCCGATGACGTGGTCACCCACGAAGACGGCTCCATCGACGTATTCACCTCGTTCGCCGGTTTCTACTCCGTGCGTAACGCGCTGGAAGCGGCCGGTTTCAAAGGTGATGATGCGGAAATCGTGATGCTGCCGACCACCAGTGCCGAACTGGACCTGGAAGGCGCCGAGAAGGTGCTCAAGCTGATCGACATGCTTGAAGACCTGGATGACGTGCAGAACGTTTACTCCAACGCGGACATTCCAGAGGCAGTCGCCGCACAGCTCGGTTGATTGATCTGCAATACTCTTGAAGCCGGAAGTGCAGGCCGTGATGAATTCACCGCCACGCACGTCCGGCTTCTGCCTTTACGCCGTGCAAGTGTTTGCCGGCGGGCATCATTTTGAAGCTGCAGGCGTTATGACTTTAATTCTTGGTATCGACCCCGGTTCGCGCATTACCGGTTATGGCGTAGTGCGTGATACCGGGCGAGGTTGCGTGTACGTGGCGTCGGGCTGCATTCGCACAGGTTCCGGCGAGCTGCATGAACGCCTGCAAATCGTCTATCGCGGTGTGCGCGAAGTCATCCAGACCTATGGCCCGGTGACCATGGGCATCGAAAAGGTCTTCATGGCGCGCAACGCCGACTCTGCGTTGAAACTTGGCCAGGCTCGCGGCGCAGCTATTGTTGCCGGGGCGGAAGAAAGCCTGGAAATCGCTGAGTACACCGCGACCCAGGTCAAACAGGCGGTGACCGGGACCGGCGCGGCGAATAAAGAGCAGGTGCAAATGATGGTCATGCACATGCTGAAACTGACCAGCAAGCCGCAAATTGATGCATCGGACGCCCTGGCCATTGCCATTTGCCATGCTCACACCCGTTCCAGCCTGTTGCCGCATGGCCTGGGTACGGCACGCAGTCGTGGCGGGCGCCTGCGTCTCTGATAGCATCAGCAATCATTTTTATGGAACGAGGGTTTTGCGCCTGTGCCGTCGGCGCAAAACCGCTTGTTCTGTCAGTCGCCAGCACTGATCTGGCCAACGCTCAAGGATCTGAAACGTGATTGGACGCTTGCGCGGCACACTGGCTGAGAAACAGCCGCCGCACCTGATTCTGGATGTAAACGGTCTGGGGTATGAGCTGGAAGTGCCCATGACCACGCTTTATCGCTTGCCGTCGGTCGGTGAACCGCTGACCTTGCACACCCATTTAGTCGTACGCGAAGACGCGCAGTTACTCTATGGCTTCTTCGGCAAGCGTGAGCGAGACTTTTTTCGCGAGTTGATCCGTCTCAATGGTGTAGGGCCGAAATTGGCCCTGGCCCTGATGTCGAGCCTGGAAGTCGATGAACTGGTCCGTTGTGTGCAGTCCCAGGACACCTCGGCACTGACCAAGGTGCCGGGCGTGGGCAAGAAGACGGCCGAGCGTTTGCTGGTGGAACTCAAGGATCGCTTCAAGGCCTGGGAAACCGTACCGGCGATGTTCGCGTTGGTACCAAACCAGCCGGGTGGGCCGGATGCGCCAGCGCCGGTCGCTACCGCCGAAAATGACGCGGTCAGCGCGCTGATCTCCCTGGGCTACAAGCCGCAGGAAGCCAGCAAGGCGATTTCTGCGATCAAGGAGAAAGGATTGAGCAGTGAAGACCTGATTCGTCGTGCCCTGAAGGGAATGATCTAAGTGATTGAAGCTGATCGTCTGATTGCCGCCACACCTGGCCCTCGTGACCGCGAGGAAGTCCAGGACCGCGCGATTCGCCCTGTCAGCCTGGCCGAATACATTGGCCAGCCGACCGTTCGCGAGCAAATGGAGTTGTTCATCCAGGCGGCTCGTGGGCGCAATGAATCCCTGGACCACACGCTGATTTTCGGCCCGCCGGGCCTGGGTAAAACTACCCTGGCCAACATCATCGCCCAGGAAATGGGGGTCTCGATCAAGAGCACCTCGGGCCCCGTGCTTGAGCGTCCGGGTGATCTGGCTGCGCTGCTGACCAATCTTGAGCCACACGACGTGCTGTTCATCGACGAAATCCATCGGCTCTCGCCGATCGTCGAAGAAGTGCTGTACCCGGCCATGGAAGATTTCCAGCTCGACATCATGATCGGCGAAGGGCCGGCCGCGCGCTCGATCAAGCTTGATCTGCCGCCGTTCACCCTGGTCGGTGCGACGACGCGGGCGGGGATGCTGACTAATCCGCTGCGCGACCGTTTCGGCATCGTCCAGCGCCTGGAGTTCTACAACACCGCTGACCTGTCAACGATTGTCAGTCGTTCGGCTAACATCCTCGGCTTGCCGCTGGACCCGGAAGGCGCCTTCGAAATCGCCCGCCGTGCCCGTGGTACACCGCGGATCGCCAACCGCTTGCTGCGCCGGGTTCGGGATTTCGCCGAAGTACGCGCCAAGGGCCACATCACCAAACCGATCGCGGACCTGGCCTTGAACCTGCTGGATGTCGACGAGCGTGGTTTCGATCACCAGGATCGACGTCTGTTGTTGACGATGATCGAGAAGTTCGACGGTGGGCCGGTCGGGGTCGATAGCCTCGCCGCAGCCATCAGTGAAGAACGCCACACCATTGAAGACGTGCTGGAGCCATACCTGATCCAGCAGGGCTACATTATGCGCACGCCACGGGGGCGGGTGGTGACTCGGCATGCGTACCTGCACTTCGGTTTAAACATCCCGTCACGATTGGGCGAGATGCCCGTGGTAGACGAGTTCCTCGATGCCGTGGACGATTAATAACCTTTGCGCGCTGATTTATTCGGGGTTTGTGCGGTCGTAGGACCGTACTTTCGCCAGAAAGCCGTGAATCAATGAAAAACAGTTGCCTGGCCGGATTGGCAACCTGAGGAGTAAGCACTAGAGTATGCGCGCGCAAAACGGGCTTGAGCCTTTCGCACTTCGTTGTCGCGTTTATTACGAGGACACCGATGCGGGCGGCATCGTGTATTACGTCAATTACCTCAAGTTTATGGAACGGGCTCGAACCGAGCGGCTCCGGGAACTGGGCTTTGCCCAATCCCAGCTGGCAGGTGAGGACCTGTTGTTCGTCGTGCATTCCAGCGAAGCGCGTTACCACGCGCCGGCGCGACTGGATGACGAACTGCTGGTAAGCGCTGAAGTAATCGAATTGAACCGTGTCAGCCTGCGCTTCAAACAGCAGGTCAGGCGAGCCACGGATAATGCGCTGCTCTGCGAAGGGCAGTTTTTGGTGGCCTGTGTGCGCACTAACAGTTTGAAACCCCGGGCCATTCCCGAAGCTCTACGTGCGGCCTTTGCCGACGTGAGCGGCGCGGGTACACACTCAAAGCAGGAGATAAAGCGTGGAAGCTAACGTCGTCGACCATTCCTCCATGTGGAGCCTGGTCAGCAATGCCAGTATCGTGGTGCAACTGGTAATGCTGATCCTGGTAGCCGCATCGGTGACCTCATGGATCATGATCTTTCAGCGCAGCAACCTGCTGCGCGCCGGTCGACGTGCCCTGGAGAGCTTTGAAGAGCGCTTCTGGTCGGGTATCGACCTGTCCAAACTCTACCGTCAGGCCGGCAGCAACCCTGATCCGGATTCGGGCGTAGAGCAGATCTTCCGTGCCGGTTTCAAGGAATTCTCCCGTCTGCGCCAGCAGCCAGGCGTTGACCCGGAAGCGGTCATGGAAGGCGTGGCCCGCGCCATGCGCGTCGCCATTTCCCGCGAAGAAGAAAAGCTCGAGCAGAGCCTGCCGTTCCTCGCGACCGTAGGTTCCGTCAGCCCGTACATCGGTCTGTTCGGTACTGTCTGGGGGATCATGAACTCCTTCCGTGGTCTGGCTACTGCCCAGCAAGCGACCCTGGCCACTGTGGCTCCAGGTATTGCCGAAGCACTGATTGCTACCGCGATCGGTCTGTTCGCCGCCATCCCGGCCGTTATCGCTTACAACCGTTTTGCTGCTCGCAGTGAAACCTTGCTGGGCCGTTACTACACCTTCGCCGATGAATTCCAGGCGATCCTGCACCGCAAAGTGCACACCAGCGAAGAATAAGCAGGTAATTTCCAATGGCTTTAATCGCTCGAGCTCGCAAAAAGCGCAAGCCGGTTGCCGAGATGAACGTGGTGCCTTACATCGACGTGATGTTGGTGCTGCTGGTCATCTTCATGGTGACCGCGCCGATGCTCAATCAGGGCGTGAAAGTTGATCTGCCCAAGGTTTCCAGCGAAGCCTTGCCGCAGGACAACAACACCCAGGTCCTGACCATTTCGATCAAGGCTGACAAGACCTACTACTGGAACCTTGGCAGCGAAGTCGACACTGAAAAGCAACAGGACAAGGCCATGACCTTGCCGCAGATGACTGACGCCGTGACCAAGATCATTCGCGCCGGCACTGAAGGTGGCAAGCGTACCCAGGTGTTCATCCGCGGCGACAAGACCGTCGACTACGGTTCCGTCATGGGCGCCATGGGCGGGTTGCAGAAAGCCGGGGTCGGTAATGTTGGCTTGATTACCGAGGCACCCTGATGCAGCAAATGCGAGAGCCGTCCGCCTCGGAAAGCTACTTCTGGCCTAGTGTCTGGGCGCTTGTCTTGCACGTGCTGGTTTTTGGCATGCTGTTCGTCAGTTTCGCCTTCACACCGGAACTGCCGCCGGCCAAGCCGATTGTCCAGGCGACTCTGTACCAACTGAAATCGAAAAGTCAGGCGACCACCCAGACCAATCAGAAGATTGCGGGTGAGGCGAAGAAATCCGCCGCGCGCCAGACCGAAGTCGAACAGATGGAACAGAAAAAGATCGAGCAGGAAGCGATCAAAGCCGCGGAACAAAAGAAGGAAGACGCGGCTCAAAAAGCCGAAGAATCCAAAAAGGCCGACGAGACGAAGAAAGCGGAAGAGGCAAAAAAGGCTGATGAAGCCAAGAAAGCCGATGAAGCGAAGAAGACCGCCGAAGCCAAAAAGGCCGAAGAGAAACAATTGGCTGATATAGCCAAGAAGAAAGCCGAAGAAGACGCCAAGAAAGCAGCTGAAGAAGAGGCCAAGAAAGCGGCCGCTGAAGAAGCGAAGAAAAAGATCGTCGAAGACGCGAAAAAGAAAGCCGCGGAAGACGCCAAGAAGAAATCTGAAGCTGAAGACGCGAAGAAGAAAGTCGCCGAAGACGCGAAGAAGAAAGCTGCTGCCGATGCTGCGAAGAAAAAATCGCAGGAAGCGGCACGTAAATCCGCCGAAGACAAAAAGGCTCAGGCCTTGGCAGATTTGCTTTCCGACACGCCGCAGCGTCAGCAAGCCTTGGCGGATGAGCAGGGTGACGAAGTCGCCGGCAGTTTCGATGATCTGATCCGTGCTCGTGCAGCGGAAGGCTGGGCTCGTCCACCTTCAGCCCGCAAAGGCATGACAGTCGTGTTGCAAATCGGCATGTTGCCGGACGGTACGGTGACTTCGGTCAGTGTGGCCAAGTCCAGTGGCGATGGTCCGTTCGACGCGTCGGCTGTTGCGGCGGTCAAGAATATTGGACGTTTGACAGAAATGCAGGGAATGAAGCCGAGCGATTTCGCTCCGTATCGTTCATTCAAGATGACATTCACACCTGAGGATCTAGCCTTGTGAGAAACCTTCTTCGAGGAATGCTTGTCGTTATCTGCTGCATGGCAGGGATAGCGGCAGCCGATGAAAAAAACATTCTGGTCACCAGCGGCAGTGATCGGGCCACCCCGATTGCAGTCGTTCCGTTTGGCAACCAGGGCGGCAGCGTGCTGCCGGACGACATGGCCGAAATCATCGGTAACGACCTGCGCAACTCGGGTTACTACTCGCCGATTCCAAAACAGAACATGATCAGCCAGCCAAGCCAGGCCAGCGAAATCATCTTCCGTGACTTCAAGGCGCTGGGTGCCCAGTACGTCATGGTCGGCAGCATTGCTCCTGCGGGCGGTCGCCTGCAGGTTCAATACGCACTGTTCAACGTCGCCACCGAGCAGCAAGTGCTGACCGGCAGCGTGTCGGGCAGCGTCGATCAACTGCGCGACATGTCGCACTACATCGCGGACCAGTCGTTCGAAAAACTCACCGGTATCAAAGGTGCGTTCTCGACTCGTCTGCTGTACGTGACAGCCGAGCGTTTCTCCGAGAAGAACACTCGCTACACGCTGCAACGTTCGGACTATGACGGTGCCCGTGCCGTGACCCTGCTGCAATCGCGCGAGCCGATCCTGTCGCCGCGTTTCGCACCGGACGGCAAGCGCATCGCTTATGTGTCGTTCGAGCAGAAGCGTCCGCGTATCTTCATGCAGAACATCGACACCGGTCGCCGTGAGCAGATCACCAACTTCGAAGGCCTGAATGGCGCGCCAGCCTGGTCGCCGGATGGCAATCGTCTGGCATTCGTACTGTCGAAAGACGGCAACCCGGACATCTACGTGATGAACCTGGGTTCGCGTCAGATCACGCGTGTCACCAACGGTCCTGGCATCAACACCGAACCGTTCTGGGGTAAAGATGGTTCGACCATCTACTTCACCTCGGACCGTGGCGGCAAGCCTCAGATCTACAAAACCAGCGCAGGCGGTGGTGGTGCGGAGCGTGTGACCTTTATCGGTAACTACAACGCCAACCCTAAACTTTCGGCTGACGAAAAGACCCTGGTGATGATCCATCGTCAGGAAGGTTTCACTAATTTCAAGGTGGCGGCCCAGGATTTGCAGCGAGGTAGTGTAAAGATCCTCACTGATAGCACTCTGGACGAGTCGCCTACTGTTGCGCCCAACGGCACCATGGTAATCTACGCCACCCGCCAGCAGGGCCGGGGAGTCTTGATGCTCGTGTCCATTAATGGACGCGTAAGGCTCCCGCTTCCTACCGCACAAGGCGAAGTCAGAGAACCTTCCTGGTCCCCTTACCTGAACTGACGCGGCGCTACACGTTGTACTTAACACATTGGGGTTCATTAGGAGTTTCACGATGGAAATGCTGAAGTTTGGTAAATTTGCTGCGCTGGCTCTGGCCATGGCTGTAGCTGTAGGTTGCTCGTCCAAAGGCGGCGACAATGCCGGTGAAGGCGCTGTAGATCCAAACGCTGGTTACGGCGCAAACACTGGTGCAGTTGACGGCTCCCTGAGCGAAGAAGCTGCTCTGCGCGCAATCACCACTTTCTACTTCGAATACGACAGCTCGGACCTGAAGCCAGAAGCCATGCGCGCTCTGGACGTTCACGCCAAAGACCTGAAAGCAAACGGCGCTCGCGTTGTTCTGGAAGGCAACACCGACGAACGTGGTACTCGTGAGTACAACATGGCACTGGGCGAGCGTCGTGCGAAAGCCGTTCAGCGTTACCTGGTACTGCAAGGTGTTTCCCCAGCTCAGCTGGAACTGGTTTCCTACGGCGAAGAGCGTCCAGTTGCTACCGGCAACGACGAGCAGTCCTGGGCTCAAAACCGTCGCGTCGAACTGCGTAAGTAATTCGTCATGCGAACGTGCCGTCGTGCTGTAACTGTTCTGGCTCTCAGCCTCGCACCGCTTGCGGTGTGGGCTGCGGTTCCTGTGGTCGATAATGACTCCGGCTATACCAATAGCGGGACTAATAATCCGCCTGCAGGTTACGGTACGAACGGCGCCTATGCCGGGGGAGGGGTTTCGGCCCCTGTCTCGGCACAGGGCGAGCTGTTCAACCAACTGCAATCAATGCAGGAGCAGATCTCGCGCCAACAAGGCATCATCGAAGTTCTGCAAAATGATGTAGCGCGCATGAAGCAAGAGAACCTGGAGCGATATCAGGATCTTGATCGGCGCATAGGAACCGGCGTTGCACCAGCCGCGACTCCTGATAATTCTTCCGCCGGTGGCAGCTTGAATGCCCCCGGTGCAGCAGCGGGCGCAGCCGCAGGAGCGGCAGCCGCTCAAGCGCCTGCCGCGGGTAGCGAACCGGCTGATCCGGCGAAGGAAAAACTGTATTACGATGCAGCCTTCGACCTGATCAAAGCCAAGGATTTCGACAAGGCCAGCCAGGCTTTTGCCGCATTCCTGCGCAAATACCCGAACAGTCAGTACGCGGGTAATGCCCAGTACTGGTTGGGCGAAGTGAACCTGGCCAAAGGCGATCTGCAAGGTGCGGGTCAGGCTTTTGCCAAGGTTTCACAGCTCTATCCCAAGCACCCAAAAGTGCCTGACTCGCTGTACAAGCTGGCAGATGTAGAGCGCCGCCTTGGTCATCCCGACAAGGTCAAAGGCATTCTGCAACAGGTCGTGTCGCAATACCCGGGCACTTCCGCCGCTCAGCTGGCTCAGCGGGATCTGCAAAAAATGTAAGGTTGCTTGACCTGTTTCGAAGAAACCCGCGCTTGTCGCGGGTTTTTTCGTTAGAATTCACACCCTTTTTTGAAACACGCTTTTTGGGATCTACGCGGTGGCGGGGTTCCTTGAAGTGCCTGACGGAGGCGGACAGCCTGTTTAGCTGTTATGCCCGTGGCGACTATGCAAGACACATTGAGAATCACCGAAGTTTTCTACTCGTTGCAGGGTGAAACGCGGACTGCCGGGCTGCCCACTGTTTTTGTGCGCCTGACCGGTTGCCCATTGCGTTGCCAGTACTGCGACAGCGCCTACGCGTTCACTGGCGGAACCATTCGCACGCTCGACGACATCCTCGAGCAAGTGGCCGGTTTTCGCCCGCGTTACGTCTGTGTTACCGGCGGCGAGCCGCTGGCACAACCCAACGCCATCCCATTGCTCAAGCAGTTGTGCGACGCCGGTTACGAAGTGTCACTGGAAACCAGTGGTGCGCTCGACATCTCGGCGGTAGATTCCCGGGTCAGTCGCGTTGTCGACCTGAAAACGCCGGGTTCGAAAGAAGCCCATCGCAACCGCTACGAAAACATCGAACTGCTCACGCCCAACGATCAGGTGAAGTTTGTCATCTGCTCGCGGGAAGACTACGACTGGGCTGTGTCCAAGCTGATCCAGTACGGTCTGGATCAGCGTGCCGGCGAAGTTCTGTTCTCGCCAAGCCACCATGACCTGAATGCTCGGGATCTGGCTGACTGGGTGGTGGCGGACAACCTGCCAGTGCGTCTGCAATTGCAGCTGCATAAATATCTTTGGAATGACGAGCCGGGGCGCTGAAATGACTGAACAACTGAACACTACCGAAAAGCGTGCAGTCATCTTGCTGTCCGGCGGCCTGGACTCGGCGACCGTCGTGGCCATGGCTCGCGCTGAAGGCTACAGCTGCTACACCATGAGCTTCGACTACGGTCAGCGGTCCCATGCCGAACTGCACGCCGCTGAACGTGTTGCGCGCGACCTGGGTGTGGTCGAACACAAGGTGATCGGTCTGAACCTGAACGGTATCGGCGGTTCGGCACTGACCGACAGCAGCATCGATGTCCCGGAAGTGCCGGGTGAAGGTATTCCGGTGACTTACGTGCCGGCGCGCAACACCGTGTTTCTCTCCTTGGCATTAGGCTGGGCCGAAGTGCTGGGCGCGCGTGACATCTTTATTGGTGTGAACGCCGTGGATTACTCCGGATACCCAGACTGCCGTCCCGAGTTCATCGAGTCTTTCGAACGCATGGCCAATCTGGCGACCAAGGCCGGCGTAGAAGGGAATGGCTTCCGTATTCAGGCGCCACTGCAGAACCTGAGCAAGGCGCAGATCGTCCAGGCTGGCGTGAAGCTGGGTGTTGATTACGGGCTGACTGTTTCCTGCTATCAGGCCGACGATAAAGGCCGCGCATGCGGTAAGTGCGACAGCTGCCGCCTGCGTGCAGAAGGCTTTGCGGCAGCCGGAATCAGCGACCCAACACCTTATTTTTGATTTATTTCAAATTAGGTGTTGAATAGTCCTTAAAAATCAGTATTATACGCGCCACCACACAGCGGGTCGTTAGCTCAGTTGGTAGAGCAGTTGGCTTTTAACCAATTGGTCGTAGGTTCGAATCCCACACGACCCACCATTTTTGTAGCAGTTTTAAAAGTCTGGAAGGCCCACGCAAGTGAGGATTTCCGGATTTTTTTTTGCCCGCGATTTGAGCTCGGCTCGCGGCGGGGCTGCACCGCATGACGCAGGTCAGAATCATCTTTTGCATCCACGGGATATTCTGTAGCCTTGCGCAGCTCCAACGTTGTCCGTGCCTGATGATACTCACTCTCCCGGCGGTACCCTGAAGGGTCCGGAGCCGGGTGTATACTCGACTTTCGCGCGAAAGCGCCTGCAGGTCTTGCGAACATGACGCAGATTTCCGAACGCCTTCTGGTTCAAGCCCACCTCGACGCCAAGCAGCCCAAGCCGCTGACTGCCGAGGAGGAGGCCTATTACCGTGCCGCCATCGCCGCCGAGCTCAAGGCTCAGGACGCGGTGCTGGTTGCTCACTTCTATTGCGATCCGGTTATTCAGGCCCTGGCCGAAGAAACCGGCGGTTGCGTCTCCGACTCGCTGGAGATGGCCCGCTTCGGCAATGCTCACCCGGCCAAGACCGTGGTGGTCGCCGGTGTGAAGTTCATGGGCGAAACCGCTAAAATCCTCAACCCTGAAAAACGCATCCTGATGCCGACCCTGGAAGCGACTTGCTCGCTGGACCTGGGGTGCCCGGTGGACGAGTTCTCAGCGTTTTGCGATCAGCACCCGGAACGTACCGTGGTGGTGTATGCCAACACGTCGGCGGCGGTCAAAGCCCGGGCGGATTGGGTGGTGACTTCAAGCTGCGCGCTGGAGATCGTCGAAAGCCTGATGGATAACGGCGAGACCATCATTTGGGGCCCGGATAAACATTTGGGCACTTACATCCAGCGTCAGACCGGCGCGGACATGCTGCTGTGGGATGGTGCCTGCATCGTTCACGAAGAGTTCAAGTCCAAGCAACTCGAAGACATGAAGGCGCTGTACCCGGACGCAGCGATTCTGGTGCATCCGGAGTCGCCGACTTCAGTGATCGAGTTGGCGGATGCCGTCGGCTCCACCAGTCAGTTGATTGCGGCAGCGCAGAGCCTGCCGAACAAGACCTTTATTGTCGCCACTGATCGCGGCATCTTCTACAAGATGCAGCAGCTGTGCCCGGACAAGGTCTTCATCGAAGCGCCAACGGCCGGTAACGGCGCTGCGTGCCGCAGTTGCGCACATTGCCCGTGGATGGCGATGAATACCCTTGAGCGCACGCTCAAGAGCTTGAAGGAAGGGACTAACGAGATCTTTGTCGATCCCGCACTGATTCCACAAGCGATTCGGCCGCTCAAGCGCATGCTCGACTTCACACAGGCAGCGCGGATGAAATTGGCCGGCAACGCCTGATTCGCCGACAGTGAGCCAAAAAAAACGCCCCGATTCGATCGGGGCGTTTTTGCATCTGCTGGATTACTTGGTTTTCTTTGGAATCCGCACGAGCTGGGTATTGGAGTAGATGTCATGCCAGCTGCGTTTCTGTTTGTCGAACAGCGACCAGAAGAAACCCAGCCCGACGCACAGCAAGGACGCAATCGACACCACAAAGCGCAGCAACGCCTGCCACAGGCTGATGGATGAGCCGTCGGCGTTTTGCACGCGGATGCACCAGACCTGCATCCCCAGGGTCTGGCCGGACCAGGTCCAGAACTTGGCGAAAAAGCCGAACAGCACAAACAGCAGCACCGTCGACAGCAATGGATCGCCGTCCAGCGCGCCGGCTTCGGTCAGGGTGCGCATTTTGTCTTCGCCGATGAGCGCCATCTGGATCATCTTGTAAATGCCGCTGGTGACGATCAGCAGGGCGGTACACAACAAGAAGTCATAGAACATCGCTGCCAGGCGACGGCCCAGGGTGGCGGCGGGAAAGTCGCCCTGGGGTTTGAGCAGGTGTTTCGACATGGCAGCCTCTGGACGGAAAAAAGAAGCCATTTTACGGATTTACGCGCACAAAAAAGCCCCTGATGTCAGCATCAGGGGCTTTTTCGTTACAGAAGATTAGGCTTCTGCTTGTACTTCGTCAGCCTGCATGCCTTTCTGGCCTTGCACAGCAACGAAAGTCACTTTCTGGCCTTCTTTCAGGCTCTTGAAGCCGTTGCCCTGAATAGCGCGGAAATGTACGAACAGATCCGGACCGCTTTCTGGAGTGATAAAACCAAAACCTTTCTCGTCGTTAAACCACTTGACGGTACCGCTCTGACGTTGGGACATTTCTTATTTCCTTTGACGCAAAAAATTAATGACAGCCTCCTTCTTGTGAAAGAGTACTGGGGCTGGTTGCAGGAGAGTAAGAAGACGTCGAACGGGATGTAGCTAACTTGTAGGCTACTGCCCAGGTCACGATTCCAAGCGACCCATGCAAACACAGTGAACAAACTCTACGCCAACTACGGGAGAAAAAACAAGCCCTGTGGAGGGCCCGGATTTGCTCGCGCCGGGGCGTTATACCGCAACTAGTGTTGGCTTATGCAATCGCCGTGTTCAATTGTTTTCGATCGTTATAAGCAAAGTTCATAAACGAAGCTGACTGGTAAAGTAATGCACTGTTTCATGGCGGTTGCGTTACACATTAGTGCACGGTTAACGCAACCGCGTTACTTATAGAAACAGTCAATCAGCCGCGGTAGTAGCGTTGTGGAACAAATGGCATTTTGCTTACAAGCAAAGGCACCTTTTTCCCACGAACAATTGCCCATACCGGCGTATCGAGAGCGATATAAGCACTGTCGACGTAACCCATCGCCAGAGGGCCGCCCAAGGTCGGACCGAAGCCACCGCTGCAAACCGCACCAATGATCTCGCCTGATTCATTGACGATCTCTGCACCCTCGCGCACCGGCGTACGTTCCTGTGGCAACAGGCCAACGCGTTTGCGGCTGACACCGGCTTGTTGCTGTCCGAACACGGTTTCTGCGCCGGGGAAGCCGCCAGCACGAGCGCCATCAGCACGACGAGGCTTGGAGATAGCCCACAGCAGGCTCGCTTCGATCGGGGTGGTCTCGGTGTTCATGTCGTGGCCGTAGAGGCACAGGCCGGCTTCCAGGCGCAGGGAGTCGCGAGCGCCAAGGCCGATGGCCGCTACTTCAGGTTCGGCCAGCAGGGCGCGAGCCAGGGCTTCGGCGTTGGCGGCCGGTACGGAGATTTCGTAACCGTCTTCACCGGTGTAGCCCGAACGGCTGACAAAGCAGTCCACACCCAGCAGTTTCACGCGGGCGAACTGCATGAAGGTCATCTTCGCCACTTCAGGCGCCAGGCGCGCGAGTACGGTGACGGCAGCCGGACCTTGCAGCGCCAACAGGGCGCGTTCCTCGAACAGCGGCTCGATGGTGCACTGGTCGCCAATGTGTTTGCGCAGATGCGCCAGGTCCTGGTCCTTGCAGGCGGCGTTGACCACCAGGAACAGTTCGTCGTTACCCAGGTTGGCGACCATCAGGTCGTCAAGGATGCCGCCGGTCTCGTTGGTGAACATCGCGTAGCGCTGCATGCCCACCGGCAGGTCGATGATGTCGACCGGCACCAGGGTTTCCAGCGCCTTGGCAGCATTGGCGCCGGTCAGACGGATCTGGCCCATGTGCGAGACATCGAACAGCCCGGCCTGATCACGGGTGTGCTGGTGTTCTTTCATCACGCCGAGCGGGTATTGCACCGGCATGTCGTAGCCAGCAAACGGCACCATGCGGGCGCCGAGTTCGATGTGCAGTGCGTGCAGCGGAGTTTTCGACAGTTGTTCGGTGGACATATTCAGCTCCTGAAAAAGTGTGCAGATGCGCGTAAGCATCAGCACTCGATAATGTTGACCGCCAAACCGCCACGGGCGGTTTCCTTGTATTTGCTTTTCATGTCGGCGCCGGTCTGGCGCATGGTGCGGATGACCTTGTCGAGGGAGACGAAGTGTTGACCGTCGCCACGCAGGGCCATGCGTACCGCGTTGATGGCTTTCACCGAGCCCATGGCGTTGCGCTCGATGCAAGGCACTTGCACCAGCCCGCCAATCGGGTCGCAGGTCAGGCCGAGGTTGTGTTCCATGCCGATTTCGGCGGCGTTTTCCACTTGCTGCACGGTGCCACCGAGGACTTCACACAAAGCACCGGCGGCCATGGAACAGGCTACGCCGACCTCACCCTGACAGCCGACTTCAGCGCCGGAGATCGAGGCGTTTTCTTTATAGAGAATGCCGATCGCGGCCGCGGTCAGCAGAAAACGCACGACGCCGTCTTCGTTGGCGCCGGGGATGAAGCGCATGTAGTAATGCAAAACAGCGGGGACGATCCCAGCCGCACCGTTCGTAGGCGCCGTCACCACGCGCCCGCCGTTGGCGTTTTCTTCGTTGACCGCCAGTGCGTAGAGATTGACCCAGTCCAGCACCGACAGCGGATCGCGCAGTGAAGACTCCGGGTTCTTGCACAGTTGCCGATGCAGCGCGGCCGCCCGCCGTTTGACCTTCAAACCACCCGGCAGGATGCCTTCGTTGCGGCAACCGGCAGCGACGCAGTCCTGCATCACTTGCCAGATTTTCAGCAGACCGGCGCGGGTTTCCGCTTCCGGGCGCCAGGCGCTTTCGTTGGTCAGCATCACCTGGCTGATCGACAGACCATAGGTGGTGCAGTGAGCGAGCAGGTCCTTGGCGCTTTTAAACGGGAAGGTCAGTGGTGTGGCGTCTTCAACGATGCGGTCGGCGCCGGCGGCGTCTTCATCGACCACAAAACCACCGCCGACCGAGTAGTACTCGCGGCTGCGGATTTGCAAGCCTGCGGCATCGAAGGCGCGAAAGATCATGCCGTTGGGGTGATAGGCCAACGGTTTGCGGATCATCGCCAAATGTTCTTTCTCATTGAACGCAATGCTGTGTTCACCGAGCAGGTTCAAGCGCCCGTTGCCACGGATTTCTTGCAGACGGGCGGCGACGGTTTCGGTGTTTACGGTATCCGGGTGTTCGCCTTCCAGGCCCAGCAACACAGCCTTGTCGCTGCCGTGGCCTTTACCGGTGGCGCCGAGTGATCCGTAGAGCTCGACTTTGACGCAGGTGGTCGCGGCCAGCAGCCCTTCACGGCGCAAACCTTCGGCGAAACGTGCGGCAGCACGCATCGGGCCGACGGTGTGGGAGCTGGAGGGGCCGATGCCAATCTTGAACAGGTCGAACACGCTTAAAGACATGGTTGTTCTCCGGTTTCTTGTTATAGGAATTCACGGAATCTGGGGCTTTGCACGGACCCCCTGTAGGAGTGAGCCTGCTCGCGATAGCGATCTTTCAGTCGACATTTATGGTGAATGTCAGTCCGTCATCGCGAGCAGGCTCACTCCTACAAGGGTTTTGTGGTGTTCTTGAAAGAGGGGGCGAGTGAACCCGCCCCCTTATTCGTTTAAGCGTAGCTTTCGATCGACGGGCAGGCGCAGATCAGGTTGCGGTCGCCAAACACGTTGTCGACGCGACCGACCGGTGGCCAGTACTTGCCTTCGATCAGCGACGCAACCGGATACACCGCTTGCTCACGGCTGTACGGATGCGTCCACTCGCCGACGATTTCCGCCGCGGTGTGCGGGGCGTTTTTCAGTGGGTTGTCGTCCTTGTCCAGGGTGCCGTTTTCCACCGCGCGGATTTCTTCGCGGATGCGGATCATGGCGTCGCAGAAGCGGTCCAGTTCTTCCTTGGATTCGCTTTCGGTCGGCTCGATCATCAGCGTGCCGGCGACCGGGAACGACATGGTCGGGGCGTGGAAGCCGAAGTCGATCAGGCGCTTGGCGACGTCATCGACGCTGATGCCGCTGCTGTCTTTCAGCGGACGCAGATCCAGGATGCATTCGTGCGCCACCAGGCCGTTGCTGCCGGTGTACAGCACCGGGTAGTGCTCTTCGAGGCGACGGGAAATGTAGTTGGCATTGAGGATCGCCAATTGCGACGCGCGCTTCAGGCCCGCGCCACCCATCATCCGAATGTACATCCAGGTGATCGGCAGAATGCTCGCGCTGCCGAACGGTGCGGCACAAACCGCGCCTTCTTTGCGTTCCATCTGGGCGTGACCCGGCAGGAACGGGGTCAGGTGCGACTTGACGCCAATCGGGCCGACGCCCGGGCCGCCACCGCCGTGCGGGATGCAGAAGGTCTTGTGCAGGTTCAGGTGCGACACGTCGCCGCCGAACTTGCCCGGCGCGCAGAGGCCGACCATCGCGTTCATGTTGGCGCCGTCGATGTACACCTGGCCGCCGTGGTCGTGAATGATGCCGCAGATTTCGCGGATGCCTTCTTCGAACACGCCGTGGGTCGACGGGTAGGTGATCATCAGCGCGGCGAGGTGTTCGCGGTGCTCGATGGCCTTGGCGCGCAGGTCTTCGATGTCGACGTTGCCGCGGGCGTCGCAGGCGGTGACGACCACGCGCATGCCGGCCATGTGGGCGGTGGCCGGGTTGGTGCCGTGGGCGGACGACGGAATCAGGCAGATGTCGCGACGGTCTTCGCCACGGCTCTGGTGGTACGCACGAATCGCCAACAGGCCAGCGTATTCACCCTGGGAACCGGCGTTCGGTTGCAGCGAGATCGCGTCGTAGCCGGTGGCGGCGCAGAGCATCGCTTCCAGCTCAAAGGTCAGTTGCTGGTAACCGGCGCTTTGCGCGGCCGGGGCGAACGGGTGCAGGGCGCCGAATTCGGCCCAGGTCACCGGGATCATTTCGCTGGCGGCGTTGAGTTTCATGGTGCACGAACCCAGCGGGATCATGGTGCGGTCCAGCGCCAGGTCCTTGTCCGCCAGTTTGCGCAGGTAGCGCATCAGCTCGGTTTCCGAGTGATAGCGGTTGAACACCGGGTGGCTGAGGATTGGCGACTGACGCAGCAGGTCGGCCGGGATCGTGCTTTGAACAGCGGCGGCGAGGGCGGCGAAGTCCGGCAGGGTCTGGCCGTCGGCCAGCAGGGCCCACAGGGTTTCCACATCCGCTTGCGACGTGGTTTCGTCGAGGGACAGGCCCAGACGTTCGGCATCGACCACGCGCAGGTTGATCTGCTGGGCGCGTGCTTTCTCGTGCAGCTGGGCGGTGTTGGCGCCGGTCTTGATCGTCAGGGTGTCGAAGAAGTTTTCCTGCTCGACGTTCAGACCGAGGGTTTTCAAGCCTTGGGCCAGAATCGCGGTCAGGTGATGCACGCGGTTGGCGATCTGCGTCAGGCCTTTCGGGCCGTGGTACACGGCGTACATGCTGGCGATGTTGGCCAACAGCACCTGGGCGGTGCAGATGTTCGACGTGGCCTTCTCGCGGCGGATGTGTTGCTCGCGGGTCTGCATCGCCAGGCGCAGCGCCGGCTTGCCGAAACGGTCCACCGAGACGCCGACCAGACGGCCCGGCATGTCGCGCTTGAACGCGTCCTTGGTGGAGAAATAGGCCGCGTGCGGACCACCGAAGCCCAGCGGCACGCCGAAGCGTTGCGCGCTGCCGATGGCCACGTCGGCGCCGAACTCACCCGGCGGGGTCAGCACGGTCAGGGCCAACAGATCGGCGGCGACCGCCACCAGCGCATTGGCGGCGTGGAAGCGTTCGGTCAGTTCGCGGTAGTCGAACACATCACCGTTGCTCGCCGGGTATTGCAACAGGGCGCCGAAGAACGGCGTCACGTCAGTCAGTGTTTGCTCGTCGCCAACGACAATATCGATGCCCAACGGCTCGGCGCGGGTGCGCAGCACGTCGAGGGTTTGCGGGTGGCAATGCACGGAGGCGAAGAACGCATGGCTGCCTTTGTTCTTGCTCAGGCGTTTGCAGAAGGTCATGGCTTCGGCAGCGGCGGTGGCTTCATCCAGCAGCGAGGCGTTGGCGATCGGCAGGCCGGTGAGGTCGCTGATCAGGGTCTGGAAATTCAGCAGCGCTTCGAGACGGCCCTGGGAAATTTCCGGCTGATACGGGGTGTAGGCGGTGTACCAGGCCGGGTTTTCCAGCAGGTTGCGCAGGATCGGCGACGGCGTGTGCGTGCCGTAGTAGCCCTGGCCGATGAAGGTCTTGAACAGCTGGTTTTTGCCGGCGATGGACTTGATCAAGGCCAGGGCATCGGCTTCGCTCAGGCCGTCTTCCAGACCGAGGACGCTGGTGCCCTTGATGCTGTCGGGGATGACGCTGGCGCTCAGGGCTTCCAGCGAGTCGAAACCCAGGCTGTTGAGCATGGCTTGCTCGTCGCCGGCGCGCGGGCCGATGTGGCGGGCGATGAATTCGTTGGCGGTGGTCAGGCTTACTTGAGTCATGTCAGCGCTCCTCAGGCTTCGGCGTTGGCTTTGATCAGACGGTCGTAAGCGTCTTGATCCAGCAGTTTGGCGACAGCCGAGGCGTCGCTTGGCTGGAAGCGGAAGAACCAGCCTTCGCCCAGCGGGTCTTCGTTGACCAGTTCAGGGCTGCTGTCGAGTGCCGGGTTCACTTCCAGCACTTCACCGTCCAGTGGCATGTACACGCCGCTGGCGGCTTTTACCGATTCCACAGTGGCGGCTTCAGCGCCTTTGTCGTAGGACTGCAGCTCAGGCAGTTGTACGAAAACCACGTCGCCCAGGGCGTTTTGTGCGAAAGCGGTGATGCCGACTGTGACGCTGCCGTCAGCTTCGGTACGCAGCCATTCGTGATCTTCAGTAAAACGCAACTCGCTCATGGAAACTCCTAAGGGGCCAGACTCGTCTGGTGGACGCGATTGAATACTGGGCAAAGCCCTGCTTTATGGATGGTTACTAAGCAAAATCGCGGCCAATGTTTTTTTATTGTTAAATATCAATACTTTATGTGTTTTTTCGAGGTGCAGCGATTTGCTGGCTGTAGCGAAATCGCTACAGCACAAGGTGGAGAAAAAAGCCTAAGTGGATCAAAGCCTTGCACAGCGGTGATCGGAAGAGAGTGTAGCGATATCGTTCCACTGTAGCGCTTTCAGTACAGATGGAGGTCGTTTTTGAACAGATTTCAAGCCGGACATAAAACCTGTAGGAGTGAGCCTGCTCGCGATAGCGGTGTATCAGTCAATACATGCAGCGATTGACATATCGCTATCGCGAGCAGGCTCACTCCTACAGTGGTTTGGTGTTGGTAGAGAGATTGAATTGTCAGGCTTACGGCTTATTCGGAATGCCGTACTTGCGCAACCGATGGGCAATCGCCGTGTGGGAGGTTTGCAGGCGGCTGGCCAGTTGGCGGGTCGAGGGGTAGCTGACGTAGAGTTTTTCCAGCAGGGTTTTTTCGAACTCTTCCATCGCCTGTTCGAGGCTATCGACGTCGCTGTCACTCTGCCGTGCCACGGAGGTGCCGGCGATATCGAGGTCGCCAATGTCCACCAGGCTGCTTTCGCAAATGGCGGCGGCGCGGAAGATCACGTTCTGCAGTTGCCGCACGTTGCCCGGCCAGCGATTGCCGAGCAGTGCCGGATAGGTGCCGGGCGCCAGGCGACAGACCGGACGCTGGATCTGCGCACAGGCCTGCTGCATGAAGTAGCGGGCCAGCAGCAGGATGTCCTGGCCACGTTCGCGCAGGGGCGGGACTTCGACGTTCAGGACGTTGAGGCGATAGAACAAATCTTCGCGGAACGAACCTTCGCTGACCATTTTTTCCAGGTCGCGGTGCGTGGCGCTGAGGATCCGCACATTGACCTTCACCTCACGATCCCCGCCCACCCGGCGGAAGCTGCCGTCGTTCAAGAAACGCAGCAACTTGGCCTGCAAGTACGGCGACATCTCGCCGATCTCATCGAGAAACACCGTGCCCTGGTTGGCCAGTTCCATCAGCCCGGGTTTGCCGCCCCGTTGTGCGCCGGTGAAGGCGCCGGGGGCGTAGCCGAACAGTTCGCTTTCGGCGAGGTTCTCCGGCAATGCCGCGCAGTTCAGCGCCAAAAATGGTGAACTGTACCGGGCGCTGATGGCGTGGCAGGCACGCGCCACCAGTTCTTTGCCGGTGCCGGTTTCGCCCTGGATCAGCAACGGCGCATCAAGCGCCGCAACGCGCTGGGCACGGGCCTTGAGGGTTCGAATCGCCGGGGACTCACCGAGCAGCGCATCGAAACCTTCGGCATGGTCGTGGTGCAGCGCCGACAGGCGTTCGCCGATGCGGTTGGGTTGATACAGGGTCAGCAGGGCGCCGGCATCGGTAATCGGTGTGGCGTCCAGCAGTAATGTCTGGCCGTTGACGGTGACTTCCCGCAGCGGCAGGCGGAAGCCGTTTTCCAGCAGGGCTTCGAGCAGTGTCGGGTCGGCGAACAGGTCGGCGATGCTTTCGCCGTCAGGCTCGCGACCGTACAAGGCGATCAGTGCCGGGTTGGCCAGCAGCACCTTGCCGGCACTGTCCAGCGCCAGGACCGGGTCGGTCATGGCCGCGAGCAACGCATCAAGCTGCAGGTGCCGACGCTGACCGGGAAGAATGTCGACCACCGTCACCGCTTGCACGCCGCGCACGCTGAACAACGCATCGCGCAGCTCTTCGAGGACTTCCGGGCTCAGGGTCGGGGCGTCGATGTAGACGTTGGGCGGGACCATTTCCACCGCATCCAGATTGAGATTGCGCCCACCGAGCAAGGCCAGGACTTCCTGGGTAATGCCGACGCGGTCGATGAAGCTGACGTGGATACGCATGGGGCGTTGTTGGGTTCTGGAGTGCGGAGGGTGGCAAGTATGCCTTGGAGGAGGGCTGGGGTGAAATCTTGAGATTGATGGTGGATTCGAAAGCCACCCCTCACCCCAGCCCTCTCCCCAGTGGGGAGAGGGGGAAAGGGGGCAGATATCTGTCGCTTTCAAAATCTGAGTTCGACTCGATATCTCAGGTCGATGTAGCTCGAAAGAGCAACGTGGTCAGTCCCCTCGCCCCTCGGGGTGGCCTTCAGATTCGATCCAGATGCTCGGGTTTTATCGGGTCGCCGGATTTGACGTCGAGCTGCGCGCGCACATCTTCAAACATCTCGTCATATTGCTTGTGAATCGAAACGATGCTGGCTTCCTTGGGCAAGCCGTATTTTTGCGCGATGCGCGTGGCATGTCGGGCGAAGTCGAACGCCTGATCCTTGGGCAGGAAAAATTCTTCCTTCAGGTCCTTACCCTCGACCGAACCATGCATCTTGAAGAGCATGCCTTGACCTTCCTTGGGGTCCTGGCTGACTTCATAGTCGATACTCAGGCTGAAACTGTAATCTTCCTTGTTCAGCGCGTGGCGCTCGATGTGCAGGTGACCGGGCTCGAACGTTGCCATTTAACGTCTCTCCTTCAAAAAGGCATTGAATCAGGGCAGACCTCAGGCCTGCCCTCGGAGTTTCTTTTATTGATAGCTTATCCGGGTGTCGCCGTGTCCGAGAGTGGACCGATCACCGCGACTTTTCCAGTCTGTTCCCACGCTCCGCGTGGGAACGATCAGTGGTTTACCACTGCGCGCGATGGGAGCCCAA
Source organism: Pseudomonas sp. BT76 TE3572 (assembly GCF_050435365.1). Lineage (NCBI taxonomy): Bacteria > Pseudomonadati > Pseudomonadota > Gammaproteobacteria > Pseudomonadales > Pseudomonadaceae > Pseudomonas > Pseudomonas sp. BT76 TE3572. The sequence goes on along the minus strand of NZ_JBNDKE010000001.1, from coordinate 2,985,238 downwards.
TTCCGAAGCCGGAAGTGTCCACTGCAGCGGTGTCCCCGTTATTTTCAGTGGCACATGAAGTCGATGCGCCGGTCCCCAAGGCGTCTGCTCAATCAACAGTCCTTGATCGTTGTCATCCTCCGCCCGCAACGGCTCATCTGTTCCCGCACCATTTTCGATCAGCAACTTCGCCGTACGCGCCAACGACAACCGCGCCGATCCACTACGCCCCAACAATCGAATCGCACTGGCCGCCATCAAATACCCGGTGGCGTGATCGAGCGCTTGCAAGGGTAATGGCGTCGGTTTGTCCGCGCGCTTCCACTGCAGGCCGGCGTCGGCGATTCCGCTGCTCATTTGCACCAGGCTGTCGAAGCCGCGGCGGTTCTGCCACGGGCCGCTCCAACCGTAAGCATTGAGGCTGACGTCGATCAGGCCGGGCGCCAGTTTCTGGCGTTCGGCGACACCATAACCCAGGCGTTCCAGTGCGTCGGCGCGGTAGCCGTGGAGCAGAATGTCGGCGTCCTTGAGCAGGCTTTCGAACACCGCGCGATCCGTCTTGTCGTGCAGATCCAGGCGCGCGCAGCGTTTGCCCAGGGTGACTTCCGGCACTACCCCCGGTTCGTTCCAGGTCGGTGGGTCGATCCGCAAAACGTTGGCGCCGAGGCCTGCCAGAAAACGGCTGGCGATCGGCCCGGCGAGCACTCGGGTCAAATCCAGCACCTTGATCCCGGCCAGCGGTTGCGCCACCGAGCCTTGCCACGGTTTCGCGCTCTGGTGACTGTTGTCAGCAAACTGAATCAGCGGTTCGGCGTTCACCGCCTGACCTTGGGGATGCGCCTGCCATTGCGCCCAGCTACGCATCTCGGCGGCGCAGCCACCGGCCTCGACCACGGCCAGCTCCAGATCGCTTTTGGCCCATTGAGCAACCTTGCTCGCCATCGCGGCACGGTCGGCACAGGCGCCGAGCACCTTTTCGGCGGCGGCGCGGTGATGGGGCGCGTTGGTGTGCAGGCGGATCCAGCCGTCATTGGTCGCGTAGTCACCGGCGACCGGGTCCCATAGCGGCGGGATGCTCCAGCCTACCGGGCGGATCGACGTGGCAAACCAGAAAGAAGCCAGGCGGCGGTCGACCTCAAGGCTGGGTAAGCGACCGGTTTGTAGCTGCAGCCATTCGCTGACAGCCTGGCCGGCAGCGGCAATGCTGGCGCACGCCAGGTCGGTGACGGCAAACGCCGAGGGCAGGGCGCCGCTCGAGGTGAACTTGACCTGGGTGTGAGGCAAGCCGAGTGCGGCTTGAATGGACGTGAGTAAATCAGTCATCGAAGGCCCTCCGGGAGAGGGCCTGATCATAGATCAAAATGCTGCCTGCGATGATCGTTCGGTGGCGCCTGTTTAAACCCTGAACTGATCCATCAATTTCATCTGGTGCGAGGTCAACGAGTTGAGATGGCTGCTGATCTGCGCCGATTCGGTGGCCTGGCCGGTCAGGGTTTCGGTGACGGTGCGGATCGCCGAGACGTTGCGGTTGACCTCTTCGGCCACGGCGCTTTGCTGTTCGGCGGCGCTGGCGATTTGCAGGTTCATGTCGCTGATGACTGTCACAGCGTCGCTGATTTTGCTCAGGGCCTGCACCGCTTGCTGGATCTGCCCGGCATTGCTGTGAGCCTGGGTCTGGCTCGAATGCATCGTGGCCACCACGCCGCGAGTGCCGGTCTGGATGCGCTCGATCACGATGCGGATTTCTTCCACCGAGTCCCGGGTGCGTTTGGCCAGGTTGCGCACTTCATCGGCGACCACCGCAAACCCACGACCGCTCTCGCCGGCACGCGCCGCTTCAATCGCCGCGTTGAGCGCGAGCAGGTTGGTTTGTTCGGCGATGCTGCGGATCACTTCCAGCACCGAGCCGATCTGCTCGCTGTTGACCGCCAGTGCTTCGACTTCGGTCACTGCCTTACTGACTTCGTCGGCCAGTTGATTGATGTCGCGGGTGCTGCGTTCGATGATCTGCATGCCATCGCGGGCCGACTGGTCGGCACCCTTGGCCGCGTTCGCTGCGTTCGAGGCACTGTTGGCGACGTCGTGGGCGGTGGCGCTCATTTCGTTGGACGCGGTGGCGACCTGGTCGATTTCGCGGAACTGCACCTGCATGCCTTCGCTGGTCTGGCGGGCGATTTCCGAAGACTGGTCGGCGGTGCCGCGCGCGTCGGTGATGCTTTGTTTGATCTGCGCGATGGTCGGTTGCAACTTGTCGAGGAAACGGTTGAACCAGCTCACCAGTTCGCCCAGTTCGTCTTTCTTGCTGTAGTGCAGACGCTGCGTCAGGTCGCCGTCGCCGCTGGCAATCGCCTTGAGCATCTGGGCCACGCTGTTGATCGGCCGGGTCACGCCGGACGCCGTGAGCCAGATCAGCACCAGTCCGACCAGCCCGGCAATCACCGCCAGCAAAACGGCTTTGATCGTGCCGCTTTGCTGGGCGTCATCGAGTACGGCTTGCAACTTGACCGAGTCGGCCAGCAACACTTGTTTCGGCAGGTCGATCACCACGCCCCAGGCCTTGGACTCGGCAATCGGACTGACCGGGTACACCGCACGGATCAGGTCGCCCTGCTCGAGAATCTTCGGCGTGCCAGCGCTGAGCAATTGCAGGACGTCCTTACCGTCTGCACCCAGGGTGTCACCGATGCTTTTGCCGACCTTGCTCGCGTCGACGCTGTAACCGGCGAGTACGCCGCTGCCGGAGACGATCAGCATGTGCCCGGCGCTGTTGAACAGATCGCGTTGGGAGTCGACAGCCGCCGCTTGCAGTGCGTCGAGGGCGATGTCCACACCGACCACACCGATGGATTTGCCATCCACCAGCAGCGGTACGGAAATGGTGGTCATCAGCATTTCCTTGCCGGCGACGGTGTCGGCATACGGGTCGAGCAGGCAGGTGCGCTTGCTGTCGCGGGGGCAGGTGTACCAGCTGTTATAGGGTGTGCCGCTGAGGCTCAAGGTGGTTTTGGTCATGTCGTCTTCGACCATGATCGTGTTGATCCCGACACCGCCGGCACGGCTCCAGTAGCTGGCGAAACGACCAGCTTCATTGGATTGGCGAGCGGCATCGTTGGCGAATTCGCTGTCCTTGCCATCCAGACCATTGGGTTCGAATGCCAGCCAGATGCCGAGCACTTTGCTGTTGCGCTCGAAGGCGGTTTTCAGGCTCTGGTTCAACTCTTCACGCAGGGCGCCGGCGTCAAGGGAGCGATTGCTCGCCATGTTGCGCATGTCCTTGATCTGATCGGCCAGGGCAGTCACCACCAGCAGGCTTTCGCCGAAGGTCTTCTGCACCCGCACCGCTTGCTCGGCAGCCTTGGCCTGGAGCAGGTTCTGCACGCTGGCGGTGAGCATCTTGCTGCTGGAGGCGCTGACCAGTTCATCGTTCTGATCGGTCTGGTAGATGTTCATGCCGACGATCAGGACGACCACGCCCAGCAGGCACAGACCGGACAGCAGGACGATTTTCAGGCGGATGGAGAGAGAGTCGAACATAGGACGAACTCGCGAATGGATGAGGTGTTGGCTGTGAGTCGGGATCGACCCGGTTCGCCAAGTCCATTCAGCGCCATTTAATGCACATCGGCGTGGGCGCAGGTTGCATGAACGCGAAGCCGACGAACGGTAACAGGTGAACGTTTGCGCAGGAAAATGCCCTGAAAAGGGCAGAAATTCAGGAAATTGTCGGCAGCGATTCCGGTCGCGACCAGATCCACAGATTGCCCAGGCTCATGCCGGCAATCGCCAGGAAGATCGGCCAGCCAGGATCGAGCATCGCCAGCATCAACCCGGCGCACAGCAGCATGCTGACGGTGGCGCTGACTTTGGCTCGGCGGGCGATGATTTTGCCGTTGCGCCAGTTACGCAGGATGGAACCGAACAGCCGATGGTTTTCCAGCCAGGCGCTCAGGCGCGGCGAACTCTTGGTCGCGGCCCAGGCGGCCAGCAGGATGAACTCGGTGGTCGGCAGGCCGGGCACGACGATGGCGATCAGGCCGATGCCGAGGCTGATGTAGGCGAGCAGACCGAAGAGGATTCGGGCGAGTTTTGAAGTGGTGCTCATAAAGTTTACGAATGCTCTGTAGGAGCGAGGCTTGCCCGCGAAGAACGATAACGCGGTCTGTCTGAAGTACCGCGCCGTACCATTCGCGGGCAAGCCTCGCTCCTACAGGGAGGTGTTGTCAGGCGTGTTCGGGGGTGGAGGCGTAGGCCTGTTCCAGCAACACGGTGAAGCGGTTGAACGCGTCGATAGCACCTTTATCCAGCTCGGCTTCTTCTTGTGCGCTGAGTTCCAGTCCGTCGAGGGTTTTGACGAAGCGCTTCCAGCCTTCCGCGCGACCGCCGGCCGGTTCGCCGAGATGGCGGGCACCAAAGGTTTCGCTTAACCCAAGACCCACAGCACGCTTGATCAGAAATGCTGCGCCGAGTTTCGAACCTTCCGACACGAACAGCCAGCCAAGTGCTTCGGCTCTGGTTGGATTCTTCACGGCGCCTGTGACTGGCTCCGGCACTTCAGTTTCCAGATCCGCCAGGTCCGCCTTGGCCGCTTCAGCACGGCAACGAGCCGGCAGGTCCGGGACGATGGCGGTCAATTCGGCATCGTTGTACAGCGACACCAGTTCCGACTGAAACAAATACTGAGCCACCACAAAACGCGCGAAGTTGGCCTGGGTTTCAAACGGTGCGTGGGCTTTGACCAAGGCATCAAGTCTGGTGTGAGGCTCGTTGGTGATCTGGTTCAAACGTTGTGAACGCAAAGCGGTGTCCTGAGTGGTCATGAGAAGTCCTTGGGAAAATGAGGCGCTTGGTAACGAGACGAATGACGTGGCGCCTGACAGTAAAAAAACCTCACTGCGCCACTTCTCTAAAAGCAACGCAGTGAGGTGATGGGGTCAGATATCCCAGACCAGATTGATCGCGAAGTTGCGACCGGGTTGGGTCAGGCGATCAAGGTTGGCCGGTTGAGTGACCGAGGCTTCGCCGACGCTGTCGTAACCGCGCACGTCGTCCCACTGCCAGTACTTCTTGTTGGTCAGGTTGTACAAACCGGCGTTGACGGTTACGTCGTCGGTCACCTTGTAGAAGCCGGCCAGGTCGAGCACGCCATAGCCCGGGGTTTTGAACTGAGTGCTGGTGCCGTCCGGGGTTTTGAAGCTGGTGCTGTCGACGCGGGTCTTGCGCTTGACCAGTGTCCAGCTCAACAGGGCGCCGTAGTTGTCCTGGTCGTAACCCAGACCGAACACGCCGGTCAGCGGGTTGATGCTGTTAAGCGGCTGGCCGCTGTCATCGTTTCGGCCATACAGGTAGGCCATCGAACCTTGGGTGTAGAGACCGGTCGGGGCGCCGAAGCTGTCGAGGTTCAGGCGACCCTTGAGCTCGACGCCTTTGATGGTGGCGTGCGCGATGTTGTTGCTCTGGAAGGTGGTCTCGGTGTAGCCGGGCGTGATGGCGTTCTCGTCGATGAAGTCGCGGTATTTGTTGTAGAACACCGCCACATCGAAAGTGCCAGCGTCGAACTGGCCGCGCAGGCCGGTTTCATAGCTCTTGCTCTTTTCCGGTTCCAGGTCGGGATTAGGTGCGACCTGATAGCCGCCAGCCAGGTTCTCAAAGCGACCGTACAGGGCTTTGGCGGTCGGCGTGCGGAAGCCTTCGGCGTATTGGCCATACCAGGTGTAGTGGTCGTTGAAGCTATAGGTGGTGCCGAATTTAGGCGACAGACGATGCCAGGTCTTTGTCTTGTCACTCACCACGCCATTGCCGCTCTGGTCGGCGGTGACCAGGAACTCGTCGGTGATGTGCGGCTTGAGCTCGGTGTAGTCGTAGCGGGCACCGGGCAGGAAGGTCCAGTTGCCCCAGCTGATCTGATCCTGGGCGAACAGGCTGTAGCTGTTGATGGTCGGGTCCGGGAAGTCGCTGGCCGGTTTGAGGGTGTCGGCGGCGCTAGGGGCACCGATTACCCGGCAAGCGCCAGCCACGGTCAGGCAGGTGCCGCTACCGGTTCGCAGGCCAGTGACTTTGTCCTGTTTGAGGGTGGTGCCATAGGTGACGCGGTGGTCGGTGTCGGCGATGGCAAACGACTTGTCAGCCTGGGCATCGAACACCCATTGGCGATCCTTGTAGGTGGTATCGCGATTGCGCAGCACGGTGCGCGACGGCGCGTAGATTTCTTCGGTGCTCTGGTCGGTCTTGGCGATCTGGTAATTCAGCGTCCATTTGATGTTGTCTGCCAGGATGCTGTCCAGGCCGAAGCTGTGTTCCAGGCCGAAGCGTTCGCGAGTGACGGTGTCGTTGCCGGTACGGGATTTATAGAAGCCGAAACCGCGTCCTGCGTTGAACGGTCCACCCACTGCGCTCAGCTGGTTGGTGTCGCGGTCATCCTTGTAGTGCTCGTAAGTCAGGCCGAAGCGCGCATCGTCGGCGTAGTCCCAGCCCAGTTTGGCCAGCACGTTGGTGGTGCGTACGTCCTCGGGGTTGGCCTCGGTGCGGTTCAGGCCGGTGCCGCCGGTTTCACCGTAGGACTCTGTTTCATGACCATTGCGCTGACTCAAGTGCAACAGGCCGTCGAAGTCGCCGGTGCGACCGGCCACCGTGCCAGAGGTCAGCCAGCTGTCGTCGGCCGAGCTGTAGCCGGTTTTCAGGCGTGCGCCGACATCCTTGCCCGGTTTGATGATGTCGTCTGGGTCCAGCGTGTAGTAGCTGACCGCGCCGCCAATGGCGTTGCTGCCGTAGAGCACGGACGCCGGGCCGCGCAGAATCTCGACGCGCTTGACGATCTCGGGGTCGACGTAGTTGCGGTTGCTCTGGGCGTAAGGGCCGTTGAAGAAGCTATCGGGCACCTGCACACCGTCGACCTGGGTCAGTACGCGGTCGCCGTCGATGCCGCGGATGTTGTAGCCAGTGAGGCCGGCGCGTTGACCGGCACCGCCCACCGAAACACCCGGCTCGTAGCGCACCAGATCCTTGATGTTATTGACGTTGTTGCGGTCCAGGTCTTCGCGGGTCTGGACGGTGACGGTCGCCGGAACGCTGTTGACGTCCTGCTCGTTACGGGTGGCGCTGATGGTCACCTGGTCCAGGTTGAGCGCGTTGCTGTTGCTGCGCTTCTCCAGCACGATGTTGTTGCTGCCCAGTTTGCGATAGCTCAGGTTGGTCCCCACCAACAGGCGATCGAGGGCTTTCTCCGGTGGCAGCGAACCCCGTACGCCCGGCGAGGCCACGCCTTCAGCCAGTTCTGCCGGCAAGCCGACCTGCCAACCGGTCACGGCGGTAAAGGCATTGAGTGCCGAGACCAACGACTGCTGAGGGATGGCAAACGCGTAATCACCCATGTTGCGGGTCGGTTGCTCTGCTGCGGGGGCGGCGCAGAGCTGCGCGCTGCCGGCCATCAGGATGGCGGCGGTCAGCAGCGACAGCACGCGAGAAGGTGAAGAAGGTTGGCGGGTAAGGCGAGAGGACATCGATAGCGCTCCGTGTCGCACGAATCTTTATAGGTGCTGACTGGCATCTGAAGATGCGAATCAATTGCATTGGCTATAACGAGACGTACGGGGTTTGGCTATCGAGTAAAAATAATTCTCATTTAGTTCAAAATCACCAGCGCCGGGAATTCCTGGAGCCGTGCCGAGGTGATGTGGGCCAGCGAACGGACCACGTCCAGCGGCTGGTCGAGGCGGTAATTGCCGGTGACGGCGATGTCGGCCAACTGCTCGTTGTTGTTGATAATCCAGCCTGGGTAGTAGCGACGCAGCTCCGCCAGCACCTGGCTTAGCGGGCAGTTTTCGAACACCAGTCGGCCCTGGACCCACGCCAGCTCGGTCGCGGCATCGAGTTTTACGGGGCGATCGAAACCGTTGGGGCCGATGCGAATGCTTTCTCCGGCGGACAATCGAATTCGCGCGTCGTCGCGGGTCGCTCGCAGGTCGACATCCCCACGCTGCACCCGAACCTGTGCCACGCCGTCCAGATAACGCACCGCAAACGCGGTGTCCCGCACGCTGGCCTTGACCGGCCCTGCGTCGATTTCCAGCGGCTGGCCGCGATTGGCCGCCACCTCGAAAAACGCCTCGCCCTGATACAAACGGGCCACGCGCTGTTGATCGTTGATGGTGCTGGAGAACGCCGAGTTGGTATTGAGCAGGACCTTCGAGCCGTCCTCCAGTTGCAGCCGCTGGCGTTCACCGACCACGGTCAGGTGATCAGCCTGCAGGCGAATCGGCAGATTGCTGAAACTGAACAAACCGAGGATCAGCACGGCGGCGGTGGCCAAGGGTTTCCAGTGGGGGCGCAGGCGCGACAGGACGGTCACTTTCGGCGGCCGGGCGGCCAGGCTTTGCGCGCATTGCACGACCTGCGGACCCTCCCAGATCGCCTGAGCCTTGGCGAACGCTTCGGCATGCGACGGATGGGCGGTCAGCCAGTCATGAAACTGTCGGGTCTGTTCCTCGCTCGGACTGTCCAGCACGATCAGCCAGTCCAGGGCCTGGTCCATCGCGCTTGCAGGGTCCCGCGCCGGGGAGGGCGGAAGGGAGCGGTGGGTGTCCGTCACGGTGTTTCCTCGGCAGTGTCTTGGCACCGCTGTTTTTTTAGTGAAGCTTGAAAGTGGGCAAGGGTAGCAAAGCCCGATAGTCAGTGCAGGTCATCCTCATGCATGGAGAATAAACCTACAGATTCAGTCGCCGTTTAACCGTTCGGCCACGCCGATGCAGATCGCCATGATCAATTTCAGCTCCTTTTGCACGGTGCTCAATGACACGCCGAGCTTCTCGGCGATCTCCAGATAGCTGTGCCCGTGCAGACGGCTGAGGATGAAGATCTGCTGCTGACGGGCGCTGAGTTCATTGAGACTCACGTTCAAACGCTCAAGCAATTGTTCGGCATGGGCGGCGTCCTCGGCACTGCTGGCGGGGGCGGCGACGCTTTCCACCACGTCCAGCGGCACGTCGTCGAGCATCGTGCGGGACTGGATGCGCCGCGCACGTAAATGGTCCAGCGCCAGGTTGCGGGCGGTCTGGAAAACGAAGGGTTCAAGGTGATCGATGGCCCGCTCATTGAGCGCCCGGGTCACTCGCAGGTAGGTCTCCTGCAGGAGGTCTTCGGCGGTGCTGTGATTGTTGACCATCCTCTCCAAGGTGCGCAGCAGAGAGACTCGCTGGGCGATGAAGACGTGATTGAAGCGAGATTGACTCACGGGAGAACCTGATCCATTTCGAGCGAATGATAATGCTTATCATCCGCTCGAGTGGTCAAGTATTGATTTGTGAAGCTGATTTTCGAAGGGCTAGGCGCGGCCCAGCAGATAGGTCGCGTAATCGGGAATCCGATGTTCGTGCGCCTGCTCCATCATCGGGCTGCTGAGCAGGTAGTCGGCGCTGCATTCGTTGCAGGCGACGGGAATGTTCCAGACCGCCGCGACGCGCAATAACGCCTTGATGTCCGGGTCGTGCGGCTGTGGTTCGAACGGGTCCCAGAAGAACACCAGCATGTCGACCCGCTGCTCGGCGATTCGCGCGCCGAGTTGCTGGTCGCCGCCCAACGGGCCGCTGATCATGCTCTCCACAGGCAAATCCAGGCGTTGTTGCAACAACAACCCGGTGGTGCCGGTGGCGACCAGTTCATGCTGCGCGAGCCTGTCTTTCTGCCGCTCGGCCCAGTCCAGCAAAAACACTTTGCAGTGGTCATGGGCGACCAAGGCAATACGCTTGCGCGCTGCCATGGTCTTTTGCGTAAAGCTGATACCGATCATCGGTGCTGCTCCTGCTTTTTCACGGCGGGTTACTCAGCGTTGCAGAGCGCCAGGCAGTTATCGAGCATGCGGTTGGAGAAGCCCCATTCGTTGTCGTACCAGGCCAATACCTTGAGCAGCTTGCCGCTGGACTTGGTGTGGTTGGCGTCGAAGATCGACGACAGCGGGTTGTGGTTGAAGTCGCTGGAGACCAGCGGCAGGGTGTTGTAGCCAAGAATCTTCGAGTGCTGGCTGGCTTCTTTCAGCAGCGCGTTCACTTCATCGGCCGACGCTTCGCGCTTGAGTTGCACGGTCAGGTCCACCAGCGACACGTTGATCACCGGCACGCGTACCGACATACCGGTCAGTTTGCCCGCCAGTTCCGGCAGCACCAGGCCGACCGCTTCAGCCGCGCCGGTTTTGCTCGGGATCATGTTCTGGGTGGCCGAACGCGCACGGTACGGATCGACATGATAGACGTCGGTCAGGTGCTGATCGTTGGTGTAGGCGTGGATCGTGGTCATCAGGCCGCTTTCGATTCCCAGCTCGCGGTGCAACACCTGGGCCACCGGGGCCAGGCAGTTGGTGGTGCACGAAGCATTGGAAATGATCTGGTGCGATTGGCGCAGAATGTCGTGGTTAACGCCATACACCACCGTGGCATCGGCGCCTTTGGCCGGGGCCGAGATGATTACTTTGCGTGCGCCGGCCGTAATATGCGCGGCGGCTTTGTCGCGGTCGGTGAACAAACCGGTGCATTCGAATACGACGTCAATCTTCTCGGCGGCCCAAGGCAGTTCGGCCGGGTTGCGAATGGCGCTGACAGAAATACGGTCGCCGTTGACGGTCAGGCTTTCCTTATCGTGCTGGACATCGGCATCGAACGTGCCGTGAACAGTGTCGTACTTGAGCAGATGAGCGTTCATCGCGCTGTCGCCCAGATCATTGATGGCAACGATCTGCAGATCCTGGCGATAACCTTGGGTATACAGTGCGCGCAGGACGTTACGGCCAATTCGGCCAAAACCATTGATTGCGATTCGAAGAGTCATTTAACAGGGCCGCCGTCGTTTTGTTGTTGGAATTACAAGATTATTCGCATAAAAATAGAAAACAAGCCTTTTTAATGGCAATATTTTGTTCAATCTACAACGAGTGACCTGAATCAACTGGTCCGACCGATCAAGAAAACCGTCTGTCATCCCATCGACAACAGCTCTTGATCAGCATAGACAATCAGGTCGCCACATCCGTTAGCCTGGAGTTCTAAACATGCATCCCCGCGTCCTTGAGGTCACCGAACGGCTTATCGCCCGTAGCCGCGCCACGCGTGAGGCTTACCTTGCACTGATTCGTGGTGCTGCCAGCGACGGTCCCATGCGCGGCAAGCTGCAATGCGCCAACTTCGCCCACGGCGTAGCCGGTTGCGGCACCGACGACAAGAACAGTCTGCGGATGATGAACTCCGCCAACATTGCGATTGTTTCGTCCTATAACGACATGCTCTCGGCGCACCAGCCGTACGAAGTCTTTCCTGAACAGATCAAAAAGGCCCTGCGCGAAATCGGCTCCGTCGGCCAGTTCGCCGGTGGCACCCCGGCCATGTGCGATGGCGTGACCCAGGGCGAGCCGGGCATGGAACTGAGCCTGCCGAGCCGCGAAGTGATTGCGCTGTCCACCGCCGTGGCGCTGTCCCACAACATGTTCGACGGCGCGCTGATGCTCGGCATCTGCGACAAGATTGTGCCGGGCCTGATGATGGGCGCGCTGCGTTTCGGTCATCTGCCGACGATCTTCGTGCCGGGCGGGCCGATGGTCTCGGGCATTTCCAACAAGCAGAAAGCCGACGTGCGCCAGCGCTATGCCGAAGGCAAGGCCAGCCGCGAAGAGCTGCTGGAATCGGAGATGAAGTCCTACCACAGCCCGGGTACCTGCACCTTTTACGGCACCGCCAACACCAACCAGTTGCTGATGGAAGTCATGGGCCTGCACTTGCCGGGCGCCTCTTTCGTCAACCCGAACACGCCGTTGCGTGATGCCCTGACCCGCGAAGCGGCGCATCAGGTCACGCGTCTGACCAAGCAGAGCGGCGACTTCATGCCGATCGGCGAAATCGTCGACGAACGTTCGCTGGTCAACTCGATCGTCGCGTTGCACGCCACTGGCGGCTCGACCAACCACACCTTGCACATGCCGGCGATTGCCATGGCGGCGGGTATTCAACTGACCTGGCAGGACATGGCCGACCTCTCCGAGGTGGTGCCGACCCTGAGCCACGTCTACCCGAACGGCAAAGCCGACATCAACCACTTCCAGGCGGCGGGCGGCATGTCGTTCCTGATCCGCGAACTGCTGGAAGCCGGGTTGCTGCACGAAAACGTCAACACGGTGCTGGGTCACGGCCTGAGCCGCTACACCATGGAACCGTTCCTCGAAAACGGCGAACTGGTCTGGCGCGAAGGCCCGATCGAAAGCCTCGACGAAACCATCCTGCGTCCGGTCGCTCGTGCGTTCTCGCCAGAGGGCGGCTTGCGAGTGATGGAAGGCAACCTCGGCCGCGGTGTCATGAAAGTGTCCGCCGTTGCGTTGGAAAACCAGGTCGTCGAAGCACCGGCCATGGTGTTCCAGGATCAGCAGGACCTGGCCGATGCATTCAAGGCTGGTTTGCTGGAGAAGGATTTTGTCGCGGTGATGCGCTTCCAGGGCCCGCGTTCCAACGGCATGCCGGAGCTGCACAAGATGACGCCGTTCCTCGGCGTGCTACAGGATCGCGGCTTCAAAGTGGCGCTGGTCACCGACGGGCGCATGTCCGGTGCGTCGGGGAAAATTCCGGCGGCGATTCACGTCAGCCCCGAAGCGTATGTGGGCGGCGCTTTGGCGCGCGTCCAAGAGGGCGATATCATTCGCGTCGATGGCGTCAAAGGCACCCTGGAGCTTAAGGTGGACGCCGAAGAATTCGCAGCGCGCGAACCTGCCAAGGGCCTGTTGGGCAATAACATCGGCAGCGGTCGCGAACTGTTTGGTTTCATGCGCATGGCCTTCAGCTCGGCGGAGCAGGGCGCCAGCGCCTTTACTTCTGCCCTGGAGACGCTTAATTGAAACTGGCTTTGGTCGGTGACATCGGTGGGACCAACGCACGTTTCGCGTTGTGGAAAAACCAGCAACTGGAATCGATCCAGGTGCTGGCAACGGCCGACCACGCCAGCCCGGAAGAGGCAATTGCGCTCTACCTGAGCGGGCTTGGCCTGGAACCGGGTTCGATCGGTTCGGTGTGCCTGTCGGTGGCCGGCCCGGTGAGCGGCGATGAATTCAAGTTCACCAACAATCACTGGCGACTCAGCCGCAAGGGTTTCTGCAAGACCTTGCAGGTGGATCAACTGTTGCTGGTCAACGACTTCTCGGCGATGGCGCTGGGCATGACCCGTTTGCAGCCGGACGAGTTTCGGGTGGTCTGCGAAGGCACGCCGGAACCGTTGCGGCCGGCGGTGGTGATCGGTCCGGGGACTGGCCTCGGTGTCGGCACGTTGCTCGACCTCGGCGAAGGTCGTTTCGCTGCGTTGCCGGGGGAGGGCGGTCACGTCGATTTGCCACTGAGCAGCCCGCGGGAAACTCAGTTGTGGCAGCACATCTTCAATGAGATCGGTCATGTCAGCGCTGAAACAGCCTTGAGCGGCAGCGGTTTGCCGCGGGTTTACCGGGCGATTTGTGCGGTGGACGGTCATGAGCCCGTGCTGGATTCCCCCGAGTCGATTACCGCGGCCGGTCTGGCGGGCGACCCGATTGCCCTGGAAGTGCTTGAGCAGTTCAGCTGCTGGCTGGGTCGTGTGGCCGGCAACAACGTGCTGACCACGGGCGGACGGGGTGGCGTGTACATCGTCGGTGGGGTAATTCCGCGGTTTGCCGATTTCTTCATCGAAAGCGGCTTTGCCCGGTGCTTTGCCGACAAGGGCTGCATGAGCGATTACTTCAAAGGCATCCCGGTGTGGCTGGTGACGGCGCCGTATTCCGGCCTGATGGGGGCAGGGGTAGCGCTGGAGCAATCCATCCCCGTTTGAAATGCAATCAACCTGTAGGAGTGAGCCTGCTCGCGATGACGGTGTGTCAGTAGACGGAAATATTGGAAGTCCAACCGCAATCGCGAGCAGGCTCACTCCTACAGTAGTTTTGCGGTGTTTGTAGATTCCGCGCTTAAGGCATAATCCGCCCAATTCAAACAACAAGGATGCCGCCCCTGTGAGCTCAGTCAACAAGTCGATTTTGTTGGTCGATGACGATCAAGAGATACGCGAGTTGCTGGACACTTACCTGACCCGCGCCGGTTTCCAGGTTCGTACCACGCCCGACGGCGCAGGCTTTCGTCAGGCGATGAACGAGGCACCGAGCGATCTGGTGATCCTCGATGTGATGCTCCCGGACGAAGACGGTTTCAGCCTCTGCCGCTGGATCCGCCAGCACCCGCGTCAGGCGCAGGTGCCGATCATCATGCTTACGGCCAGCTCCGACGAGGCCGACCGCGTCATCGGTCTGGAATTGGGCGCCGACGATTACCTCGGCAAACCCTTCAGCCCGCGTGAGTTGCAGGCGCGCATCAAAGCCTTGTTGCGTCGCGCGCAGTTCGGTCAGGAACGTTCCGGCAGTGAAGTGCTGGCCTTCGATGACTGGCGGCTGGACATGGTCAGCCACCGGCTGTTCCACATCGACGGCGAAGAAGTGATTCTCTCCGGCGCCGATTTCGCGCTGCTGAAACTGTTCCTCGATCACCCCCAGGAAATTCTCGACCGCGACACCATCGGCAACGCTACCCGTGGTCGTGATTTGATGCCGCTGGATCGCATCGTCGACATGGCCGTCAGCCGTTTGCGCCAGCGCCTGCGTGACACCGAAAAACCAGCGCGTCTGATCCGTACCGTACGCGGCAGCGGCTACCAACTGGCCGCCAATGTGGTTGCCAGCAATGGCCACTGAGTTTTTCCGCAAGCTCGCCGCACGGATTCCCGTGCCGCGTTCTCTGCTCGGGCGGATGTTACTGCTGACGCTGTTGGCGGTGCTGTTCGCCCAGACGTTGTCGAGCGTGATCTGGGTCTCGCAACTGCGCGCCACCCAGCTTGAAGGCCTGGTCACCAGCGCCCGAAGCCTCGCTCATTCGATGACCGCCAGCGTCAGTTACTTCCGCTCTCTGCCGGTAGCGTTTCGGCCATTGGTACTCGACCAGTTGCGCAGCATGGGCGGCACCCGTTTTGTGGTGACACTCAACGACAAACCCTTGGGCATGGAAGTGCTGCCGATCACCCCACGCAAGGAAGCCGTGCTCAAAGCGGTGGACGAAGTGCTGCGCCAATCCCTGGGCCAGGACACCGATATCTCGGTGACCTTCGTCAGCCCCGAAGACCTGCGGATCTTCAACAGCGGGCTGAAACTCGATGAATTGCCGCGCTCCTGGGCGCATTACGCGCTGACCCTGGAGCCGGTTAACCCGCCGGTATTGGTCACCCAGATCCAGATGGCACCGGGCGAGTGGCTGTACATCGCCTCACTGTTGCCCGAGCCCTACACCAGTCTTGAAGAACAAGGCCTGCCGGCGCAGCAAGTCTGGTTCATCGTGCTCACCAGCGGCTTTTTGCTGTTGTTCATTGGTCTGCTGGTGCACTGGCAGAGCCGGCCGCTCAAGCGTTTGGCGCGGGCAGCCCGTGACATGTCCCTCGGCGCGGAAGTCGAACCGGTGGCCGAGGGCGGCGGCAGTGAAGTGGTCGAGGTCGGTCGCGCCTTCAATGCGATGCGCGAGCGTATCAGCCGTTACCTGACCGAGCGCAGCCAGTTGTTCAGCGCGATTTCCCATGACTTGCGCACACCGATTACCCGTTTGCGGTTGCGGGTTGAATTGCTCGAAGACGAAACGCTGCAAGCCAAGTTCGGGCGGGATCTGGATGAGCTGGAGCTGCTGGTCAAAGGCGCGTTGCAATGCGTGAAAGACACCGACATCCACGAAAACATCGAACCGGTCGATCTCAACCATGTACTGGATTGTCTGGTGGAGCCGTATCTGGCACCCAACGGCAATGGTCGCGTCACTCAGCAAGGGCGTGCGCTGGCGGCGTATCCGGGGAAGCCGCTGGCGCTCAAGCGTTGCATCGGCAACCTGATCGACAATGCCTTGAAGTATGGGCAGAAAGCGCATCTGCACATTGATGACGACCAGAGTGCGTTCATCCTGCATGTGGACGACGAAGGCCCAGGCGTGCCGGAACAGCGAATGGAGCAGGTGTTCGAACCGCACTTCCGCCTGGCCGGGCAGCAGCAGGGTTATGGGTTGGGGTTGGGGATTGCGCGAAATATTGCGCATAGCCATGGCGGCGAAGTCAGCCTGCAAAATCTGCGTGAGGGTGGGTTGCGGGTGACGTTGCATTTGCCTCGGTCGTTGGATTGAGTTTCTGCCTTTAGATCCACCCCTCACCCCAGCCCTCTCCCCACGGGGGAGAGGGGGAAAGGGAGCCGATCTCCAGAACTTTCAGATCCTGAGTTCGACTCAGATTTTTCAGGTCGATGTAACTCCAAGAACAACTCGGTCAGTCCCCTCTACCCCCTGGGGCGGTCCGACGTTTCGGGAGGGTTAGGGTGAGGGGTGGATTTTGAGCCCGACACAGCCCCTAAATCATTTGTCACCACCCAGTGACAAAACCTGCCCCCTTCGTTACAAGCCCACCACCGCCCGTTGTTTAGACTGCCCCCAGTCATAACAACAAAAAAGGCACCCCATGGACTCCTTCCAACCCGCGTTCAGCAGTTGGCTGAACGCACCCGCCCATCAGCACTGGCTCGCCGCCGAAGGCCTGCGCCTGCTGGCGTTTGCCAAGGCTTCAAAGCTTCCCGAAGGTTTCGGCAATCTTGATGAAAAGGGCTGCCTCCCGGCCAACGCCCACGCCGAAACCATGAACACCGCGCGCATGATCCACAGCTTCGCCATGGCCCACATTCAGGGCTTGCCGGGTTTCGCCGAGCTGGTGGATCACGGCGTCAAAGCCCTCAGCGGCCCATTGCGTGACGCCGAACACGGTGGCTGGTTTTCGGCTCCCGAACTTCGCGACGGCAACACCGGCAAGGCGGCGTACCTGCACGCCTTCGTCGCGCTGGCCGCCAGTTCTGCGGTCGTCGCTCAGCGTCCCGGCGCGCAGGCCTTGCTCGACGATGCCATCGACATCATCGACACGCATTTCTGGAGCGAGGAAGAGGGCGCGATGCGCGAGTCCTTCAACCGCGACTGGAGTGAAGAGGAACGCTATCGCGGCGCCAACAGCAACATGCACGCCACCGAAGCCTTTCTCGCGTTGGCCGATGTCACCGAAGAGAACCGTTGGCTGTGCCGCGCCCAGCGCATCGTCGAGCGTGTGATCCACGGTCACGCCGCTGCCAACGATTACCTGGTGGTCGAACATTTCGACCGCGACTGGCAACCCTTGCGCGACTACAACCACGACAACCCGGCCGATGGTTTTCGCCCCTACGGCACCACGCCGGGGCACGGTTTCGAATGGGCCCGGCTAATGCTGCATCTCGAAGCGGCGCGGGTTAAGGCCGGGATGCTCACGCCGGGCTGGCTCGCCACCGACGCGCAAAAACTCTTCGACCACAACTGCCGTCACGGCTGGGATATCGACGGGGCGCCGGGGATTGTCTACACCCTCGACTGGGACAATCGCGCCGTGGTTCGCCATCGCTTGCACTGGACCCATTGCGAAGCCAGCGCCGCCGCCAGTGCGCTGCTTAAACGCACAGGCGATGCGCAATACGAAAGCTGGTACCGACTGTTTTGGGAATTCTGCGACAGCCATTTCATCGACCGTGAAAGCGGCAGCTGGCATCACGAACTCGATCCGCAGAATCGCCCGAGCGCCGATATCTGGGCTGGTAAACCTGATCTTTATCACGCCTGGCAAGCCGTATTGATCCCGCGATTGCCTCTGGCGCCGAGCATGGCGACTGCCCTGGCACAGTTATCCCAGAGCGCTCCTGTGTAACCATGTGGTGACATTCGAACGTCCCTTCGTTACCTGCGAAGGGATCACTCCTGTTTAGAATCCTATGCAGCGCAAGCACCAGACTTGCATGCATAACAACAAGAAAGGTACTACTAGATGAATGCGATTTCTCGCCTCGCTACTGTCATTTCTCTCGCCTCATTGCTTCCCCTTTCTGCATTCCCGCTGAGTACGCTTGCTGCCGATTCCAAAGGTTCGGTGGAAGTCGTTCACTGGTGGACCTCTGGTGGTGAAAAGGCCGCGGTCGATGTTCTGAAGGCTCAAGTCGAAAAAGACGGCTTTACCTGGAAGGACGGCGCAGTCGCCGGTGGCGGCGGTGCTACGGCCATGACCGTACTCAAAAGCCGCGCCGTTGCCGGTAACCCGCCGGGCGTAGCGCAGATTAAAGGTCCGGACATCCAGGAATGGGCGTCTACCGGTCTGCTCGACACCGACGTCCTGAAAGACGCTGCCAAAACAGAAAAATGGGACAGCCTGCTCGACAAGAAAGTCTCCGATACCGTGAAGTACGACGGTGATTACGTGGCCGTGCCGGTGAACATCCACCGCGTCAACTGGTTGTGGATCAACCCGGAAGTCTTCAAGAAAGCCGGCATCGAAAAAGCGCCAACCACCCTTCAGGAATTCTACGCGGCCGGTGACAAGCTCAAGGCGGCGGGCTTCATTGCGCTTGCCCACGGCGGCCAGCCTTGGCAGGACAGCACCGTGTTCGAAGCGGTGGTGCTTTCGGTCATGGGCGTCGACGGCTACAAGAAAGCCCTGGTCGACCTCGACAACGCTGCACTGACCGGCCCTGAAATGGTCAAGGCGCTGACCGAGCTGAAGAAAGTCGCGACCTACATGGACGCCGACGGCAAAGGCCAGGACTGGAACCTGGAAGCGGCCAAGGTCATCAACGGCAAGGCCGGCATGCAGATCATGGGTGACTGGGCCAAGAGCGAGTGGACAGCGGCCAAGAAAGTCGCCGGCAAAGACTACGAGTGCGTAGCCTTCCCGGGCACCGACAAGGCCTTCACCTACAACATCGACTCCCTGGCGGTGTTCAAGCAGAAAGACAAGGGCACTGCTGCCGCTCAGCAGGACATTGCCAAGATCGTGTTGGGTGAGAACTTCCAGAAAGTCTTCAGCATCAACAAGGGTTCGATTCCGGTTCGAATCGACATGCTGAGCGACATGGGCAAGTACGGTTTCGACTCCTGCGCCCAGACCGCTGCCAAGGACTTCCTGGCGGACGCCAAGTCCGGCGGCCTGCAGCCGAGCATGGCGCACAACATGGCGACCACGCTGGCGGTACAAGGTGCGTTCTTTGATGTCGTGACCAACTTCATCAACGATCCGAAAGCCGATCCTGCCGTTGCCGCCAAGCAGCTCGGCACTGCCATCAAAGCTGCCAAGTAATGCTTGGCCCCTGTAGGAGCGAGCCTGCTCGCGATAGCGGTGTATCAGTTGATACATCCAGAGTCTGACACTCAGCTATCGCGAGTAGGCTCACTCCTGCAAGGGGAAGCATTTCCAACGTAAATTTTCTCTTCGTACGGGATCTTCCCATGAGTTCTGTTGCTGTGTTCAGCAAGGCCTCGCCGTTCGATGCACTGCAGCGCTGGCTCCCCAAACTGGTGCTGGCGCCCAGCATGTTCATCGTCCTGGTCGGTTTCTATGGCTATATCCTGTGGACGTTCGTCTTGTCGTTCACCACGTCGACCTTCCTGCCGACCTACAAATGGGCGGGCCTGGCGCAATATGAGCGGCTGTTCGACAACGACCGTTGGTGGGTAGCGAGCAAGAACCTGGCGCTTTTCGGCGGCATGTTCATCGGTATCACCCTGGTGATCGGTGTACTGCTGGCGGTGTTTCTTGATCAGCGCATTCGTCGCGAAGGTTTCATTCGCACCATTTACCTGTACCCGATGGCGCTCTCGATGATCGTCACCGGTACCGCCTGGAAGTGGCTGCTCAACCCGGGCATGGGCCTGGACAAATTGCTGCGTGACTGGGGCTGGGAAGGCTTTCGCCTGGACTGGCTGATCGATCCGGACCGCGTGGTGTACTGCCTGGTGATCGCTGCGGTATGGCAAGCCTCGGGCTTTATCATGGCGATGTTCCTCGCCGGCCTGCGTGGTGTTGATCAATCGATCATCCGTGCCGCCCAGATCGATGGCGCGAGCATGCCGCGCATTTACCTGAAAGTGGTGTTGCCCAGCCTGCGTCCGGTGTTCTTCAGTGCGGTCATGATCCTGGCCCACATCGCGATCAAGAGTTTCGACCTGGTGGCGGCAATGACCGCCGGTGGCCCGGGTTACTCCTCCGACCTGCCTGCGATGTTCATGTATTCCTTCACCTTCAGTCGCGGCCAGATGGGCATGGGTTCGGCCAGTGCGATTCTGATGCTCGGTGCGATTCTCGCAATCATCGTGCCTTACCTGTACTCCGAGCTGAGGACCAAGCGCCATGACTAGTTTCGCTGCCAAACCTTCCATCAGCCTGAGTCGCATCGCGATCTACGGCGTGCTGATCCTTGCCGTATTCCTTTACCTGATACCGCTGGTGGTCATGCTGTTGACCAGTTTCAAGACGCCGGAAGACATCAACTCCGGCAACCTGCTGAGCTGGCCGACCGTGGTCAGCGGCATTGGCTGGGTCAAGGCCTGGGGCACGGTGGACGGGTACTTCTGGAACTCGATCAAGATCACCGTCCCGGCGGTGATGATCTCCACTGCCATCGGTGCATTGAACGGTTATGTGCTGTCGATGTGGCGCTTCCGAGGCTCGCAACTGTTCTTCGGTTTACTGCTGTTCGGTTGCTTCCTGCCGTTCCAGACCGTCCTGCTGCCGGCCTCGTTCACCCTCGGCAAGATGGGCCTGGCGAGCACCACCACGGGCCTGGTGTTCGTGCATGTGGTCTACGGCCTGGCGTTTACCACGCTGTTCTTCCGTAACTACTACGTCAGCGTTCCCGATGCGCTGGTGAAGGCGGCGCGGCTGGATGGCGCGGGTTTCTTCACCATCTTCCGCTTGATCATCCTGCCGATGTCCACCCCGATCATCATGGTCTGCCTGATCTGGCAGTTCACCCAGATCTGGAACGACTTCCTGTTCGGCGTGGTGTTCTCCAGCGGTGACTCGCAACCCATTACGGTGGCGTTGAACAACTTGGTCAACACCAGTACCGGGGCCAAGGAATACAACGTTGATATGGCGGCGGCGATGATCGCCGGGCTGCCGACCCTGCTGGTCTATGTGGTCGCAGGCAAGTATTTCGTGCGCGGGCTGACGGCCGGCGCAGTCAAGGGGTAATCATGGCTACGCTCGAACTTCGCAATGTAAACAAGACTTATGGCCCCGGCTTGCCGGATACCCTCAAGAACATCGAACTGTCGATCAAGGACGGTGAGTTCCTGATCCTGGTCGGACCTTCGGGTTGCGGCAAATCGACCCTGATGAATTGCATCGCCGGTCTGGAGACCATCACCGGCGGCGCGATCATGATCGGTGACCAGGACGTCAGCGGCATGAGCCCGAAAGACCGCGACATCGCCATGGTGTTCCAGTCCTACGCGCTGTACCCGACCATGAGCGTGCGCGAGAACATCGCCTTTGGCTTGAAGATCCGCAAAATGCCCGCCGCCGACATCGAAGCGGAAGTGGCGCGGGTAGCCAAGCTGTTGCAGATCGAACATTTGCTCGGCCGCAAACCCGGCCAGCTCTCCGGTGGTCAGCAACAGCGCGTGGCGATGGGCCGTGCCCTGGCGCGGCGGCCGAAGATTTACCTGTTCGACGAACCGCTGTCCAACCTCGACGCCAAGCTGCGCGTCGAGATGCGCACCGAAATGAAACTGATGCACCAGCGCCTGAAAACCACCACGGTCTACGTGACCCACGACCAGATCGAAGCCATGACCCTGGGCGACAAAGTGGCGGTGATGAAGGACGGGATCATCCAACAGTTCGGCACGCCGAAAGACATCTACAACAACCCGGCCAACCTGTTTGTGGCGAGCTTCATCGGTTCGCCACCGATGAACTTCATCCCCCTGCGTTTGCAGCGCAAGGACGGTCGTCTGGTGGCGCTGCTCGACAGTGGTCAGGCGCGCTGCGAATTGCCGTTGGGCATGCAGGACGCCGGTCTTGAAGACCGCGAAGTGATCCTCGGCATGCGCCCGGAACAGATCGTTCTGGCGGGCAGCGAGCCGAATGGTTTGCCGATCATTCGCGCCGAAGTCCAGGTCACCGAGCCAACCGGTCCCGACACCCTGGTGTTCGTCAATCTCAACGAAACCAAAGTCTGCTGCCGTCTGGCGCCAGACGTTGCACCGGCCGTGGGCGAGACCCTGACCCTGCAATTCGATCCATCGAAAGTGCTGTTGTTCGATGCCAAGACCGGTGAGCGCCTGGGGGTGGCCGGTCAGCCTAAAACCGAGACTCACAGTGCCAATGTGGCGCAGTTCAAAGGCCGCTGAAGATCAAAAAATGTAGGAGCGAGCCTGCTCGCGATAGCGGTGTATCAGTCGACAAAAATGTTGAATGAAAGTCCGCAATCGTCGGAACGCCGCCCGGAGCCGGCTCACTCCTACAGGGGGATATGCGGCGGGTGGCCTGTCACCCGCTGCACCGGATGTCACCGCGTTAAATAAAAACAGTTAATAACAATAAAACGAGGATGTAGGGATGAAGAAGAAGAACAACGCTCAGCTTATCTGCCAGTTGTCAGCCGTTGCGGCAATGATGCTGGCTGGTAGCGTGCACGCGGCTGACGCGTTCAGCGCCGATTCGGAATGGATGACCGGTGATTGGGGTGGCGAGCGGACCAAGCTGATCGAGCAGGGTATCGACATCAAGATGGACTACGTCGGTGAAGTGGGCGGCAACCTCCACGGCGGGTTTAATGATGACAAGACGGCGCGTTACGCCGACCAGTTTGGTCTGGGCGTGGCGCTGGACCTGCAAAAACTGTGGGGCTGGGATAACACCCAGGCCAAGATCCAGCTCACCAACCGTAACGGTCAGAACATCTCCAATGACCGTGTCGGCGACCCGCGTGCCGGCACCTTGAGTTCGTCCCAGGAAGTCTACGGCCGAGGCCATATGGTCCGTCTGACCCAATTGTGGATCAAGCACCAGTTCCTCGACGGTAAACTGGACGTCAAAGCCGGTTACTTCGGTGAAGGCGAGGACTTCAACACCTTCCCTTGCGAGTTCCAGAACCTGGCATTCTGCGGTTCCCAAGCGGGTAACTGGGCCACCAACATCTGGTACAACTGGCCGGTCATGCAGGCTGCGGTTCGCGTGAAGTACAACATCTCGCCTGAGTGGTATGCGCAGATCGGCGCGTATAACCAGAACCCGACGCAACTGGAGCACGGTAACGGCTTCAAGCTCAGCGGCAGCGGTACTGCCGGCACCGTTTTGCCAGTCGAACTGGTGTGGCTGCCTAACCCGAATAACCTGCCGGGCGAATACCGTGTCGGTTACTACAAAAGCACCGCCAATGCCGATGACGTCCGCAAGGATGACAATGGCAATGACGCAGCCACCAGCGGCAACGCCTACCGCAGCCACGACAGCAAGCACGGCTACTGGTTTGTTGCCCAACAACAACTCACCAGCCACAACGGCGACAAATCTCGCGGTCTGAACATCGCAGCCAACGCCACTTTCCACGACAAGGACACCAACTTCGTCGACAACTACCAGTCGCTGATGTTTGTGTACAAGGGCCCGTTCGATGCACGTCCAAAAGATGACATGGGTATCGGTTTCGCCCGTATCCATGTCAACGATGACGTGAAGAAAAACGCCGAACTGGTCAACGCCGCCAATGGTGTCACCGAGTATGAAGATCCACTGTTCTCGCCACTGCGTAGCACCGAGTACAACTACGAGATCAACTACGGCTTCCACGTTACCAACTGGCTGACCGTGCGTCCTAACCTGCAATACATCACTCACCCAGGTGGTGTTGATGAAGTCGACAACGCGCTGGTCGCCGGCCTGAAAATTCAGTCGGTGTTCTAACGCTGTTGCGATAAGCTCTTCTCCATGTGCGCATTTTTGCGGACAGCCTTGGCTGTCCGCTTTTTTTTGGGGGCGGCGCACCCCGGGTGATATTCAGGACCGTGGCACATGCATGAGCATCCGCTACAACGCTTCTTCAAATCCTTGCGCGAACGTCCGGTGTTTGCGTGGGAGCGCTATCAGAAGCGCGACGTGCTGGTGATCGACCATCCGCTGTGTCAGGCGGTGTTCAGTCGGCAGGGGGCGCAGTTGCTGCACTTCCAGCCAAAGGGTCAGAAACCCTGGCTCTGGTGCGCGGCGAAGTGGCCGCAGGTCGGCGCGATACGTGGTGGCGTTCCGGTGTGCTGGCCGTGGTATGGCCGTCATCCGAGCGAAAACGCCTGGCCTTCCCATGGTTGGGCACGGCTGATCGACTGGAAGCTGCTGGACAGCAGCGCCGATGACGATGGCGTGCGCCTGCACTGGCAACTTCAGTTGTGCGACTGGCAAGTGGACCTGCACGCGCACTTGGGCGACCGCATGGATTTACGCCTGAGTACCGAGCATCAGGACAGCCTGCCGTGCCAATTGAGTCAGGCGTTGCATGCGTATTGGCGTATTGGCGACGTCGGTGAGATAGCGCTGTCTGGCCTCGACGGGGCGCAGGGTTACGACCAGTTGAACCGGCAGGTTTGTCATCAGGAAGGCGAGTTGCGGGTAGAGGGTGGCTGTCAGCGGGTGTTCCAGCATGACGGCGAATTACAGCTCAAGGACCACGCCTGGCAACGCGAATTGTGCATCGATACCGGCGACCATGCGGACACGGTGGTCTGGCATCCGGGCACGCGGCCGTTGTTGGGGGTGAGCTGGAATGAGATTTCGGAGTTTGTCTGTGTGGAAGCCGCGAGTGGCGGGACGGATAGCCTGAGCCTGGCACCGGGGGAGAGGGCGCATTTGAGTTTGCAGGCGCGGACTCCCTCACCCTAACCCTCTCCCGGAGGGAGAGGGGACTGATCGAGGTGTTCTTGGAGCTACATCGACCTGAATAACCGAGTCGAACTCAGGATTTGAAACGCTTGAAGCTCAGCTCCCTTTCCCCCTCTCCCCTATGGGGAGAGGGCTGGGGTGAGGGGTGGCTCTTGCAGCCTCAGTTAAACTCATCCCCAATCGGATACCGACTGGCGTTCAGGCTTTCCTTGATCTTGCGCAAATGCGGCTGGAAGTCCACGCCTCGGCGCAAGGTCATGCCAGTGGCGAGCACGTCCAGCACGGTCAGCTGAATGATCCGCGACGTCATCGGCATATAGATGTCGGTGTCTTCCGGCAGCGGAATGTTCAGGCTCAACGTGCTGGCCTTGGCCAGCGGCGAACCTTCGGCGGTCAAACCCAGCACCGAAGCACCGTTCTCCCGGGCAATACGCGCCACTTCCACCAGTTCGCGGGTACGCCCGGTGTAGGAAATGATCACGAACAACTCGCCGGTGTGTGCCACCGACGCAATCATGCGCTGCATCAGCACGTCGGCGTGGGCGGTGACCGCCAGGTTGAAGCGGAAGAACTTGTGCTGCGCATCCAGCGCCACCGGGGCCGAGGCGCCGAGGCCGAAGAAGTGGATCTGCCGGGCCTGGATCAACAGGTCGACGGCGCGGCTGATCAGGTTCGGGTCCAGCGCCTGCAAGGCACTGTCCAGCGAAGCGATGGCGCTGCCGAAAATCTTCTTGGTGTACGCCTCGGGATTGTCGTCGGCCTCGACCGCACGGCTGACATACGCCGCGCCGCTGGCCAGGCTCTGCGCCAATTGAAGCTTGAGTTCCGGGTAGCCGCTGACGCCGAACGAACGGCAGAAACGGTTGACCGTCGGCTCGCTGACCTTTGAGGCCTGGGCGAGGGCGGCGATGCTGAACCGGGTGGCCTGCTGTGGGTTGAGCAGGATCACCTCGGCGACTTTGCGTTCTGCCTTGTTCAGGTCTTCAAGGCGATTCTGGATCTGTTCCAGTAAATTTCGCACGCGGTCCATATGGTTTCCTTGGTTCGCCTACAAGAGTGCATCTGCAATGCAAACAAGCGTGTTGCTATGCAAATTGGGCCTTTGATGCGGCCCCAAACGGTGGCCTATCCTACTGATGGCTCCGACCGTCCACCACTCGGAATCTGTATTTTGCGAAAATGTTGTGGTTATTACTACATTTTCCCTTGAGTGATGCCTTGAAAAAAGGTATTTGTAGCTTAACTTGATAAAAGAACAAACATCATGCCTTCGATTACGGTTGAACCGTGCACCTTTGCCTTGTTCGGCGCCCTTGGCGATCTGGCCCTGCGCAAGCTGTTTCCTGCCCTTTATCAGCTCGATGGCGCAGGCCTCTTGCACGAGGACACGCGAATTATCGCGCTGGCCCGTGAGCCTGGCAGCGAGCAAGAGCATTTGGCGTTCATCGCCTCCGAGCTGCGCCGCTACGTCGTCGCCAAAGAGCTGGACGAAGCCGTGGTCGAACGCTTTCTGGCCCGCCTGAGTTACCTGCACGTCGACTTCCTCAAGGCTGACGATTACGTCGCCCTGGCCGAAATGGCCGGCAGCGCCCAGCGAGTGATTGCCTACTTCGCGACACCGGCCGCCGTTTACGGCGCGATCTGCGAGAACCTGTCGAAGGTCGGCCTGACTGAAAACACCCGCGTGGTGCTGGAAAAACCCATTGGTTCGGACCTGGAATCCTCGCGCAAGGTGAACGACGCCGTGGCGCAGTTCTTCCCGGAGAACCGCACCTACCGCATCGACCACTACCTGGGCAAAGAAACCGTCCAGAACCTGATCGCCCTGCGTTTCGCCAACAGCCTGTTCGAAACCCAGTGGAACCAGAATTATATCTCCCACGTGGAAATCACCGTGGCTGAGAAAGTCGGGATCGAAGGCCGCTGGGGTTACTTCGACAAGGCCGGCCAGCTGCGGGACATGATCCAGAATCACCTCCTGCAACTGCTCTGCCTGATCGCCATGGACCCGCCGGCCGACCTGTCTGCTGACAGCATCCGTGACGAGAAAGTCAAAGTGCTCAAGGCGCTGGCGCCGATCAGCCCGGAAGGCCTTACCACTCAGGTGGTGCGCGGTCAATACATTGCCGGTTACAGCGAAGGCAAATCGGTTCCCGGTTACCTGGAAGAGCCGAACTCCAACACCCAGAGCGACACCGAAACCTTCGTTGCGCTGCGTGCCGATATCCGCAACTGGCGTTGGGCCGGTGTGCCGTTTTACCTGCGTACCGGCAAGCGCATGCCGCAGAAGCTGTCGCAGATCGTCATCCACTTCAAGGAACCGTCCCACTACATCTTCGCTCCCGAGCAGCGCCTGCAAATCAGCAACAAGCTGATTATCCGCCTGCAACCGGACGAAGGCATTTCCTTGCGCGTGATGACCAAAGAACAAGGCCTGGACAAGGGCATGCAGCTGCGCAGCGGTCCGTTGCAGCTGAATTTTTCCCGACACCTGGCGTAGCGCGCGGATTCCCGATGCCTACGAGCGGTTGTTGCTGGAAGTGATGCGCGGCAATCAGAACCTGTTTGTCCGTAAAGATGAAATCGAAGCCGCGTGGAAGTGGTGTGACCAGTTGATCGCCGGGTGGAAAAAATCCGGTGATGCGCCCAAGCCTTACGCGGCCGGGTCCTGGGGGCCGATGAGCTCCATTGCTCTGATCACGCGGGATGGGAGGTCGTGGTATGGCGATATCTAATTTGCAATTGCCTCAGGGCGTCAGCGCCCATGCATTTAAAAGCCCGGTGTTGTTGGCCGAAGGCCTGGCGCTGAATGTGGCCAAGCAACTGAGTGACGCGATCGACGCGCGCGGCACCGCGACGCTGGTGGTGTCCGGTGGACGCAGCCCGGTGGCATTTTTCCAGCACCTGGCCAAGCAGACGCTGGACTGGTCAAAAGTCGTGGTGACCCTGGCCGACGAGCGCTGGGTACCGGTTGAACACGCCGACAGCAATGCCGGTCTGCTCAAGCGCTATTTGTTGCAAGGCCCAGCGGCCAAGGCTCAGTTTCTGAGCCTGTACAGCGCTACCGCGAACCTTGAGCTGGCAGCCGAGCAGGCGGACCGTTTGCTCGCCGAGTTGCCGCCGATCGACGTGCTGATACTCGGCATGGGCGACGACGGTCACACCGCTTCGCTGTTCCCCAACAGCCCGAACCTGAGCGATGCCTTGAAAGCCGACGGCACACGTCGTTGCTACCCGATGCTGGCGCCGACCGTGCCGCATCAGCGCCTGACCATGAGCCGCGCGCTGCTGGCCTCGGCCAAGACCACCGTTCTATCGATTTCCGGTCAGTCCAAGCTGACCACCCTGAGTGCCGCATTGGCCGGTGATGATGTCGCCGCCATGCCGATTCGCGCGTTTCTGCAACCTACGTTAGAGATTTACTGGTGCCCATGAGCCAAGGAACAGCCGCTATGACAACCCCATCCCCGACCGTTTCCATGGCGGACAAAGTTGCCCTGATCGACAGCCTCTGCGCCAAGGCGCGGATCCTGCCGGTGATTACCATCGCTCGCGAGCAGGACATCCTGCCGCTGGCCGACGCCCTCGCGGCCGGTGGCCTGACAGCCCTGGAAGTGACCCTGCGTTCACAGTTCGGCCTCAAGGCTATCCAGATTCTGCGCGAGCAACGCCCGGAACTGGTGACCGGTGCCGGTACTGTGCTGGATCGCAACATGCTGGCGGCTGCCGAAGCGGCCGGTTCGCAGTTCATCGTCACGCCGGGCATCACCCGTGACCTGCTGGAAGCCAGCGTCAACAGCCCGATTCCGCTGTTGCCGGGCATCAGCAACGCCTCCGGCATCATGGAAGGCTATGGCCTGGGTTATCGCCGCTTCAAGCTGTTCCCGGCGGAAGTCAGCGGCGGTGTCGCGGCCATCAAGGCCCTGGGCGGCCCGTTCGGCGAAGTGAAATTCTGCCCGACTGGCGGCGTCAGCCCGGCCAACATCAAGAGCTACATGGCGTTGAAAAACGTGATGTGCGTGGGCGGTAGCTGGATGCTTGATCCCGAGTGGATCAAGAACGGCGACTGGGCCCGCATTCAGGAATGCACCGCCGAGGCACTGGCGCTGCTGGACTGATCGGCTTTACCAAACACTTCGTTGTGTGTTCTACGGCTTTACGGTGCGCTTGGTCGGTGCACCGTTTTTTTTTGCCCGGTGAAAACCGTGCAATGCGATAAATAATTACCGCACATCGGGTTTCGTCCCGCCCTAACCTGCGTTCATCTTATGGAAGAGAGAACGTCATGGACGACAACACTGCGGTTTCACCCTCACCAGCGGTTTACCTGCTTTCACCTGAACAGATCGCCGGGCCTTATTTCCGAAATCCGAAATTGATCAGACGAAACATCAGCGAAGGCATGGATGGCATCCCCTTGGTGCTGAGGCTGACGATCGTCGATGCCATGACGGGGCAGCCGGTGACAGACGCCCTGGTGGATATCTGGCATTGCAATGCACGCGGGGCGTATTCGGGCTGGACCAAGGTCAATCCGGACAAGGAAGTCGACGTCGGCGACATAGGCTCGATCCCGCGCACCGACGACGACACTTACCTGCGAGGCGGGCAGTTCACGGACAAAAACGGCATCGTGCGGTTTACCACGATCTATCCGGGGTTCTATGCCGGCCGTGCCCTGCACATTCACGTCGTGGTACGCATCATGGAAGGCAACAATTACCTGGAAGAGCGACATGTTGCCTGGGTCGGTCAGCTCTACTTTCCCGAGGTCGCCTCGCGCTCGGTACTCAACGCCAGGGAGTACCGCGGCCGAGCCGTTTCGCCGCGGACCAACGAACAAGACTTTTTCTATGAAAACATGGGCGGCGAAGCCTCGACGCTGACCGTTCACAGCCTGAGTCGAGATTCGAATAAAGACGGCTACTTCGGGCACACGACCATCGGCATCGACACCTTCGCGGTATCGACGCAGATCAAGCCCGAGGACTTCGACAAATACACCGTGTGACGTCAGCGCAGTTCGGTCAACGCCCGGACCAGTAGATCCATGTCTGCACCGGTGGTGGTAAGCCCCGGGGTGATGCGAATGCACGGACCACTCGCGGCACCACTGCGCGCCACGGTAAACAGGTTGTAGTCCTTGAGCAGCCGCTCGACCATCACCTGTTGATCGGCATGCCGGGTAAAGCGCATCGAGGTGATGCCGCAATACAGTCGCGGGTCGTCCGGGGTCATGACTTCGATCCCCGGCAACTCGCGTACCGCGCTCACCCAGCGGTTGCGCAGGTAATTGAGCCGAGCGCCCTTGGCGGCGGAACCGCCCATGGCCTGATGTTCCTCGAACACCAGCGGCAGGGTCAGCAGCGCCGGGATGTTGGGCGTGCTGTATGGCGTGCGGGCGCGAATATCGGTAACCGGGAAATGCATCTCGCCCATGTCCGGGTCGATGTCCGCCAGGCGCTCGGGGGCGATGTACATGAAGCCCAGCGTCAGCGGTGCACCGATCCATTTGTGCAGGGTGTAGCCAGCAAAGGCGATGCCCAGTTTATCGAGATTGAACTCGAGTTGGCCGAACGCATGGGCGCCGTCGAGGATCACGTCGATGCCATGTTCCCTGGCGGCTGCGGCAATGGCCTGCACCGGCATCACCAACCCGGAGCGATGGGTGACGTGGGTCAGGGCCATCAGTTTGAGTCGCGGATAACGCACGAAAGCTTCGCGGTAAGTGGTCAGCAAACTGTCGAAACTGGCGGGGTGCGCGTGTTCGATCTCGATCACCTCGACGCCGCGATGACGTGCCAGCCAGCGCATGGCCCCTTTGACCGTGTCGTATTCCAGATCACTTATCAGCACCTGGTCGCCCGGTGTCAGGCGGTTGTAGTTGCGGATCAGCGATTGCAGACCGTCCGAAGCGTTGCGGGTGAGGGCGACGGTGTCGGCGGGTACGCCCACCAGATCGGCGAGCTGTTTGCGAATCTTCAGGCTTTCGCCCTGTTCGAAGCGTTGTCGCACGTGCACCGAGTTGCTGCGATTGATCAGCTCGATATTGCGCTGATATTCCTCGACTACCGTGCGCGACATGCGCCCGAAGTACCCGTTTTCGAGGTTGACCGGGCCGGGTTCAACCGCATATCGGTCGGCAAAGGTTCGCCAGAAGGCTTCATCACGGGCACGGCGGGTGTTATCGGGCATGGGCTACTCAATCAGGGGCCAGGTATGGATGTCGGGTCAATGGCGCGGTGCGGGTTTGCCATGTTTGGCGCGTAGCGGTTCGAGCAGCTCCGACAGCCCGTTGTGATCGATTTCCTGCATCAAGGCCAGCAAGCCGCCGAGTTCACCATGGGGGAAACCTTCCCGGGCGAACCAGTTCAGGTATTGGCCGGGGAGGTCGGCAATGATCTGGCCCTTGTATTTGCCGAAGGGCATTTCACGGGTAATCAACAGTTCGAGCTTTTCAGGGTTCATCAATCAGTCGTCTTGATTCAAACAGTCTGGAAAATACAGGCATTCTGCATGCAGGCCAAATGACAGATCATGCAAAAAAAGCGGATACAGATTTCGGGTTGATCGATAAGCAGTTGAAATATAAGAAATAATTTATCAATTCAAAGCTGGCATGCAGGGTGCAATACCTATTGCATCTTTCATCAACCCGCGAGGAATTGAAAATGACCGACATGAATAAAGAAGCCATCTCTGTACTCAACGACCTGATTGAAACCAGCAAAGACGGTCAGGAAGGGTTCAAGACTTGCGCTGAAGACATCAAACACCCTGAACTCAAAACCCTGTTCGTGCAACGCTCGGCGGACTGCGCCACTGCGGCTTCCGAACTGCAAGCGCAGGTGCGTTCGCTAGGCGGCGATCCGGAAACGTCCACCAGTGTCAGCGCTGACCTGCACCGTCGCTGGGTCGACGTGAAAGCGATGTTCACCGGCAAGGATGAAGAAGCCGTGCTGAACGAAGCCGAGCGGGGTGAAGACCATGCACTGAAGGCTTACAAAGAAGCCATGGAAAAAATCAACAAACACAACCTGGTGGGCATTCGTGACCTGGTTGAGCGTCAGTACCACGGCGTGCAACGCAATCACGATCAGGTAAAAGCCCTGCGTAATCAGGCTCGCGCACGCTCGTAAGCGTTCGTTGTCTGTCAGAAACGCCAGCCAGTCTGGCGTTTTTTTGTGTCCGGGAATTAGCACTGGACGGATGTTAGTTAGCTAGCTAATAATTTGTTTATCAAGTGACTGAACCGATCCCGACTATCGTTAAATCGTCTTTCCAAGAGTCCATTACGTGCCTATCACCCTGCAGGCTTTGTTTGCGCCTGACCGCCGAGCCTTACAATTCGCAATCAAGACCTTGATCGGTGGCGGCCTGGCGCTGTGGCTGGCATTGCGCTGGGGCCTGGAGCAACCGGCGTGGGCGTTGATGACGGCGTTCATCGTCGCCCAGCCCTTGTCGGGGATGGTGGTGCAGAAGGGGTTGGCGCGATTGCTGGGGACGCTGGTCGGGACGATCATGTCCGTGGTGTTCATGGGGTTGTTTGCCCAGACGCCTTGGCTGTTTTTGTTGGCCTTGGCGTTGTGGCTGGGGTTGTGTACGGCGAGTTCGACCTTGCTGCGCAGCGCCTGGTCCTATTCATTCGTGCTGGCGGGTTATACGGTGGCGATCATCGCGCTACCGGCCATTACTCATCCGCTGACGGTGTTCGATCAAGCCGTGGCTCGTTGCACAGAAATCTGCCTGGGCATTCTTTGCGCCACCGCCGCCAGTGCACTGCTCTGGCCGATGCGGGTCGAACGGCAACTGGCGGATCAGGCGCGAGCAGCGTGGCAAAGCGGGATGAATGCCGCGCGTGCGACCCTGGCTGGTGATGCTCAGGCGCGTAAAGGCTTGCTGGAAATCCTCGGGAGAATTGTCGCCGTCGATGCCCAGCGCGAACATGCCTGGTTTGAAGGAAGCCTGGGGCGGCAACGAGCGCGGGCGATCAGCGGCTTGAGCCAAAAGCTGTTGATGCTGCTGCGCATCGCCCGTTCGGTACGCCGTCAGTGGAAGCAATTGGAACCCCAGGAAGCCGAGCAACTGTTGCCCTGGATGACCGAGGTTCAAGAGGCGCTCGCCGGCTCCGATACCGCCACCCTCCAGGTCTTGCGGCCGCGGTTGCTCGACGCCTCCCACGGTCCACACGTCAGTTCTGCACAAAGCTATTGCCTGGTCCGTTTCACCTTGCTGGTCGATACCGCCATGGCGGCGACGGCGGCGTTGAAAGCGGTGGAGGAGGGCAAGGAAACGGTCGATCCACCGAGAACCCTGACCCCGCACCGCGACCTGTCATTGGCGCTGATGTTCGGTACCCGCAGTGCGCTGGCCTTTCTGGTGGTCTCGTGCTTTTGGCTAGCGACGGCCTGGCCTGCCGCTTCGGGTGCGTTGGTGCTGACGTGTGTGGTTTGCAGTCTGTTCGCCAGTCGCGAGAACGGTGCGCAAATCGGCATGAGTTTCCTGCGCGGGATCCTGTTGGCGATTCCCGCGGCGTTTTTCGTCGGACAGATTCTGCTGCCGCAATGGAGTGGTTTTGCGTTGCTGTGCATGGGCATGGGCGTGCCGTTGTTTCTCGGTGCATTGGGCATGGCCAAACCGCAGATCGGCGCCACGGCCACCTCGTTTTGTCTGCACTTCATTGTGTTGGTATCGCCGCTCAACACGATGAAGTTTGATGTCGCTACCTTTTTCAACAGCGCTCAGGCCATGCTGATCGGTGTTGGCGCCGCCGTGCTAGCGTTCCATTTGTTGATCCTGCGCGACCCGACGTGGCATGGCCGGCGTTTGCTGGCGGCAACCCTCGACGATCTGGTGCGCCTGACCCGGCGCAACCTGCGCGGTGCCGAAAGCTGGTTTGGCGGGCGCATGGCCGACCGCTTGCTGCAATTGGCGCGACACTATCCCGAGTTGCCGGAACCGGCGCGCAGTCGCTGGGACGATGGCCTGCTCGGCCTGGATATCGGCGACGAACTGCTGCATTTGCGTTTAAGTCTGGCGGTGGCACAGGCACCGGTCAGTGCGCCTCAGCGGCGTTATCTTGAACAGCTGCAAAAAATCCTCGAGCAAGGTCCGGCTGGCAGTCGCGCCGAGGCGTTGGCGCAGCCGAGTGAAGACTTTCTGAAGACCTTGTACGCATTGCCCCCCAGCGATGCGGTGAAACTGGCCCAAGGCGCGGTGCTGCAATTGCAAAGCAGCTGGCGCGCATGGTGCCGTCAACAGGAGCAAAGCCATGGGCTTGTGTGAGTGGTCGGTGGGTGGCGTGCTGCTCAGTCCGTTTCTGATTTATGTGCTGCTGGCGCTGCTCGTCACTGGAGCCTTGCGCATGCTCTTGCGCCTGACACCGGTGGGCCGCTGGATCTGGCACGAAGCATTGTTTGATTGCGCCTTGTACGTCTGTGTATTGACCTTGATCACCGTCGTCCTCGGACCTTTATAAGGAGTTGGAAATGCGTACACCCATACGTGTCGCGGTGACCTTGTGCCTGGTGGCGGCGGCGATTTTTGCCGGCTTCCATTTGTGGCAGTACTACATGCTCACGCCTTGGACCCGGGATGCGCGGATTCGCGCCGACGTGGTGGTGATCGCGCCAGATGTCTCGGGTTGGGTGCGTGAGCTCAAGGCTTTTGATAACCAGCAGGTCAAGGCCGGCGATTTATTGCTGAGCATTGATCGCGACCGTTTCGAAGCGGCGCTGGAGAAAGCCCAAGCGGTGGTGCAGACCCGTCAGCAGCAACTGAATCTGCGTGAACATGAAGCCAGCCGTCGCGCTGCCCTCGGTCCGCAGGCCATCAGCGCCGAACTGCGTGAAAACGCGCAAATCAACGCCGGCATCGCCCGTGGCGAACTGCGCGAAGCCCAGGCCGAAGCCAAGGTGGCGGAACTCAATCTCGCCCGTAGTCAGGTTCATGCGCCACGCAATGGTCACATCACCAACCTGCGTCTGGCTGAAGGCAACTACGTGAATGCCGGGCAATCGGTGATGGCGTTGATCGACGATTCGACTTTCTATGTGCAGGCGTATTTCGAGGAAACCAAATTGCCACGGATTCGTGTTGGCGATCCGGTGAAGGTCTGGTTGATGAGCGCGGGGGAGGCGTTGCAGGGGCATGTGGAAAGCATCAGTCGCGGGATTACCGATCGCAATACCACGCCGGATGGGCAGTTACTGGCGGAGGTGGAGCCGACGTTTAACTGGGTGAGATTGGCGCAGCGGATTCCGGTGCGGATCAAGATTGATCAGTTGCCGGAAGGGATGAATCTGAGTTCGGGGATGACGGCGAGTGTGCAGGTTGGGGAGGGTGAGCGGTCGCGGTGAGTTTTAGACCGATGCCTGATTTAAGAACCACCCCTCACCCCAGCCCTCTCCCCACGGGGGAGAGGGGGAAAGGGAGCTGATCTCTGTTGTTTCCAGAGCCTGAGTTCGACTCGGAATTACAGGTCGCAGTAGCTCGTCCAAACACCTCGGTCAGTCCCCTCTACCCTCTGGGGCGGTCCGACGTTTCGGGAGGGTTAGGGTGAGGGGGGGATTCAGCTGACACCCCTCCCCGAATCAGCCGACGCTGATGGCCGGCAGCTTGGCCAACGTCACCGTCTGCTGCTTACGCGGCGCCAGAATCTCCGCCTCGCCATCCACGACCAACTCATCACGCTGGTTGAATACGCGAGTGGCAATCCGCACACGAAACTTCGGCAGCTTCTCGAGAATCTCCAGACGCACGGTCAGCGTGTCGCCAATTTTCACCGGTTTCTGAAAGCTCATTTGCTGACCGATATAAATAGTCCCCGGCCCAGGCAACTCGCAGGCAACGGCAGCGCTGATCAGCGCACCGCTGAACATGCCGTGAGCAATGCGCTCCTTGAACATGGTAGCGGCGGCGAATTCAGCGTCCAGGTGCACCGGGTTGTGGTCGCCGGACATCTCGGCGAACAACTGAATGTCGCGCTCTTCGACCGTCTTGCTGTAGCTGGCGGTCTGGCCGACTTCAAGGGCTTCGTAAGGGG
Organism: Pseudomonas sp. BT76 TE3572; assembly: GCF_050435365.1. NCBI lineage: Bacteria > Pseudomonadati > Pseudomonadota > Gammaproteobacteria > Pseudomonadales > Pseudomonadaceae > Pseudomonas > Pseudomonas sp. BT76 TE3572. The sequence continues at coordinate 2,949,444 of NZ_JBNDKE010000001.1, read as the reverse complement.
TGTTGGTAACCTGGGTCATCTGTTTCAATTCCTGTCACGAATAAATAAATTCAGAAAAAACTATTCCGATCTGGGTGGCCGACGGTGGCTCAGCGCCTGGGCGATCCAGCTCAACACGTCATTGATCACTTCATCGCGGTTGCTCTCGTTGAACAGTTCATGCCGCGCCTGCGGGTAAATAGTCAGTTGCAGGCTCCGGCTGCCGGCTGCTTGCAGCGCATGGGCCAGATCTTTCAGACGCTTGCCTTCGCTCACCGGATCACATTCACCGCCAATCACCAACAACGGCAGGCCCGGATCAATCTGAGCGAGATTGGACGCTTTGCTGATTTGCTGCAACCCACCGAGCAAATCGATCCACAGCTGATTGGTGCAGCGAAAGCCGCAGAGCGGGTCGTTGGCGTACAGGTCGACCTCCGCCGGGTCGCGACTGAGCCAGTCGAACCGCGTGCGCGCTGGTTTGAATTTCTTGTTGAACGAGCCGAACGACAGCCATTCGATCATCGCGCTGCGACCCTTCGGGCCCTGGCGCAAGCGTTCCAGCCGCGCAATCTGCCGCGCCGCGCGATAGAGCGCCACCGGTTGGAAGTTCGACCCGCTGAGAACGGCCCCGTGCAGGCTGGCGCTGTGGTGCAGCAGATAGGCCTGGGCGATGTAGCTGCCCATGCTGTGACCGAGCAGCACAATCGGCACTCCCGGATGTTGTTGGCCGATGTGCTGATTGAGGCTCGCCAGGTCGCCGACCACCTTGCACCAACCGTCATCGTCGGCGAAATGGCCGAGTGTCCCGTTTTCGGCAGTTTTGCCATGTCCACGCAGGTCCGGCGCATACACACCGTAGCCCTGATCACAGAGTTTTTCCGCCAGACGCGCGTAGCGGCCACTGTGTTCCGCCATGCCGTGGGCCAGCAGGATCACTGCTTTTAATGGCGCGGCGGGCAGCCACTGGTTGACGAAGAGGCGGCTGCGGTCGCTCGCGGTCAGCCAGAAGGTGTCGTGGATCATGGCGGTTCCTTTGCGTAGGGCTGCATGTGGCATGGACGTCGTTGCATTGTATAGCGCATCCAAAGCGTGCCGTCTGATCAGGCCACGCCACGGCAGCAAGATTCACACGATCAATGTCGACCGTGCGCATATTTGCCTGATTCGCCATAGCTGCTAGTGTCCGTGCAACCCGCTTTTTCGCTCTTTGTTTTGAAAAAGGACAGAAAAGCGGCCCCGGATAGGTTCAGGTAAAGAGGACAAGAACAATGCAACCTGATTTCTGGAATGACAAACGCCCGGCCGGCGTGCCCCTGGACATCGATCAAGGGGCCTACAAGTCGGTGATCGAGGTGTTCGAGCGTTCCTGCAAGAAATTTGCTGACCGCCCGGCATTCAGCAACATGGGCGTAACCCTGACCTACGCCGAACTGGAACGCTACAGCGCAGCGTTCGCCGGTTACCTGCAAGCCCACACTGACCTGGTGCCGGGGGATCGCATTGCGGTGCAGATGCCCAACGTCCTGCATTACCCGATTGCCGTGTTCGGTGCCTTGCGCGCCGGGCTGATCGTGGTCAACACCAACCCGTTGTACACCGCGCGGGAGATGCGTCATCAGTTCAAGGACTCCGGTGCCCGGGCGCTGGTCTACCTGAACATGTTCGGGGCCAAAGTCCAGGAAGTGCTGCCCGACACCGACATCCAGTACCTGATCGAAGCGAAGATGGGCGACCTGATGCCCGCCGCCAAAGGCTGGCTGGTCAATACGATGTTGAGCAAGGTCAAGAAGATGGTCCCGGCGTACTCCTTGCCCCAGGCCATTTCCTTCAAGAGCGCGCTGCGCCTGGGCCGGGGCCTGGGCATCAAGCCGCTGAAGGTTGGGCTCGACGACATCGCTGTGCTGCAATACACCGGCGGCACCACCGGGCTGGCCAAGGGCGCGATGCTGACCCACGGCAACCTGGTGGCCAACATGCAGCAAGTGCGGGCGTGCCTGGAGCAGTTCGGCAATGACGGCCAGCCGCTGTTGCGCGAAGGGCAAGAGGTCATGGTCGCGCCGCTGCCGCTGTACCACATCTATGCGTTCACCGCGAATTGCATGTGCATGATGGTTTCGGGCAACCACAACGTACTGATCACCAATCCGCGGGACATCGGCGGTTTCATCAAGGAGCTGAAGAACTGGCGGTTCTCGGCGCTGCTGGGGCTCAACACCCTGTTCGTCGCGCTGATGGACCACCCGGATTTCAAGACCCTGGATTTCTCCAGCCTCAAACTCACCAACTCCGGCGGCACCGCGTTGGTCAAGGCCACGGCCGAGCGCTGGGAACAGCTCACCGGTTGCCGCATCACCGAAGGTTACGGCCTGACCGAAACCTCGCCGGTGGCTTGCACCAACCCGTACGGCGACAAGTCGCGCCTCGGCACGGTCGGCCTGCCGGTGCCGGGCACCACGCTGAAGGTCATCAACGATGAAGGCGTCGAGCAGGCGCTGGGCGAGCGCGGCGAACTGTGCATCAAGGGCCCGCAGATCATGAAGGGTTACTGGCAGAAACCCGAAGCCACCGCCGAAGTGCTGGATGCCGAAGGCTGGTTCAAGTCCGGTGACATCGCGGTGATCGACCCGGACGGTTTTGTGCGCATCGTCGATCGCAAGAAAGACATGATTATCGTCTCGGGCTTCAACGTGTACCCGAACGAAATTGAAGACGTGGTGATGGCTCACCCGAAAGTCGCCAACTGTGCGGTGATCGGCGTGCCGGACGAGCGTTCGGGGGAGGCGGTGAAGCTGTTTGTGGTGGCCCGTGAAACGGGTGTCAGCCTTGAAGAGCTGAAAGCCTACTGCAAGGAAAACTTCACGGCGTACAAAGTGCCCAAGCACATCGTCTTGCGTGAGTCGTTGCCGATGACGCCGGTGGGCAAGATCTTGCGGCGGGAGTTGCGCGATATCGCGTAATGAATTGTTAGCGACGCAGCATCAAAAAGGGGCGGCCAAATACGGACGCCCCTTTTTTTGTCTTCGCAGTTTGGCTGTAACCCCTGTTTTAGAGGGCTTAAAGCCTGTATAGAATCTTTGCTCTAAAAAAGACCATTGATTGGTCTTGAGTCACAAATGTGACTGTAGAGGCTGTTTTTGGCTCTAGTCGGCCTCTGGCAAAGCTGCTACTCTCGGCGCGCTTTGTGACTTCTCGGCCTATATATAAAGCCAGACTCACCAACACACAGACACCAATAAAAAAACATACACCAATAATAATCGCATCAAATGCGGTGATGAATTCGCGTTGCTGAGGAGTGGGCTTCCATGATCGAAGACTTTTGGAAGGATAAGTACCCTGCCGGGATTGCTGCCGACATCAATCCGGACGAGTATCCGAATATTCAGGCGGTGTTGAAGCAGTCCTGCCAACGCTTTGCCGACAAACCGGCGTTCAGCAACCTGGGCAAGACAATCACCTACGGTGAACTGTACGAATTGTCCGGTGCCTTTGCCGCGTACCTGCAACAGCATACCGACTTGAAGCCGGGCGATCGAATCGCCGTGCAGTTACCCAACGTGTTGCAGTACCCGGTCGCCGTCTTCGGTGCCATCCGCGCCGGGCTGATCGTGGTCAACACCAACCCGCTGTACACCGCGCGGGAAATGGAACACCAATTCAACGACTCCGGTGCCAAAGCCCTGGTCTGCCTGGCCAACATGGCGCACCTGGCCCAGCTCGTCGTGCCGAAAACCGGCGTCAAGCACGTGATCGTCACCGAAGTGGCCGACCTGCTGCCGCCGCTCAAGCGCCTGCTGGTCAACAGCGTCATCAAGTACGTGAAGAAGATGGTCCCGGCGTATCACTTGCCCAAGGCCATCAAGTTCAACGACGTACTGAGCAAGGGCCACGGCCAGCCAGTCGCTGAAGCCAACCCGGCCAGCAGCGACGTTGCCGTGCTGCAATACACCGGCGGCACCACCGGCGTGGCCAAGGGCGCGATGCTGACCCACCGCAACCTGGTGGCCAACATGCTGCAGTGCAAGGCGCTGATGGGTTCCAACCTCAATGAAGGTTGCGAGATCCTGATCACGCCGCTGCCGCTGTACCACATCTATGCCTTCACCTTTCATTGCATGGCGATGATGCTGATCGGCAACCACAACATCCTGATCAGCAACCCGCGCGATTTGACGGCGATGGTCAAGGAACTGTCGAAGTGGAAATTCAGCGGTTTCGTCGGCCTCAACACGCTGTTCGTGGCGCTGTGCAACAACGAAGGCTTCCGCAAGCTGGACTTCTCGGCACTGAAAGTCACCCTGTCCGGTGGCATGGCCCTGCAACTGGCTGCGGCCGAGCGCTGGAAAGCGGTCACCGGTTGCGCCATCTGCGAAGGTTACGGCATGACCGAAACCAGCCCGGTGGCCACCGTCAACCCGATCCAGAACATCCAGATCGGCACCATCGGCATTCCGGTGCCGTCGACCCTGTGCAAAGTCATCGACGATGCTGGCGTTGAACAGCCGTTAGGCGACATCGGCGAGCTGTGTGTGAAAGGTCCGCAAGTGATGAAGGGCTACTGGCAGCGTCAGGACGCCACCGATGAAATCCTCGACAGCGAAGGCTGGTTGAAGACCGGTGACATCGCGCTGATCCAGCCTGACGGTTACATGCGCATCGTCGATCGCAAGAAAGACATGATCCTGGTCTCCGGTTTCAACGTGTACCCGAATGAACTGGAAGACGTACTCGCGACCCTGCCGGGCGTGCTGCAATGCGCAGCCATCGGCGTGCCGGACGAGAAGTCGGGCGAGGCGATCAAGATCTTCATCGTCGCCAAACCGGGCGTGACCCTGACCAAGGAACAGGTGATGGAGCACATGCGCGCCAACGTCACCGGTTACAAGGTTCCGCGCTCCGTGGAGTTCCGCGACGCGCTGCCGACCACCAACGTCGGCAAGATCCTGCGCCGCGAGTTGCGCGACGAAGAGCTGAAGAAGCTCGGCGTCAAGAAGGTCAGCGCGTAACAAAAAAAAAAGCCCCGCAGATGCGGGGCTTTTTGTTGGTGCTCTTGTGGCGAGGGAGCTTGCTCCCGCTGGGCTGCGAAGCGGCCCCAGATCAGACACTGCGATACTTTTGATGTATCTCCATCGCCTGGATAGCGACTGCTTTGCAGTCGAGCGGGAGCAAGCTCCCTCGCCACAGGTGCTCAGTGCTATTCAGAGGCGGAACTGCGCGAAATTGACGTTGGTACCCGCCGGGCGCATGTCCTGGAGGTACGAGTCCTTGTCGGCGCTCAGTTCCAGGCTCAAGGCCGCTTTGCGTTTACCTTCGTTGCGCACCACCAGACCTTCGAGCTTCTCGCGCAGGAATACCGTCGGCACTTTCAGGTGCAGCAGTTCGTCGGTATCCGGGGTGTGCATCAGCAGGTGAACCCACTCGTACTGACCAATGGCCAGGCGTGCGACCGGAATATCGAACCACCAGATATTACGGTTGCGGTTCAATTCGGTGAAATGGCAGTTGTTGACGCCAAGCACAGCACCGCCAAGTTCCTGGTTTCTGCGGGCAATGGCCTGCTTTTTATCGAGTTTCATAACATTCCTACGGGATTGGATCTTCAGCGCCATGGCCTGAATACGTTGCGCATTCTCGGGGGTTGGTGGGCAAACATAAAGCCCAACCTGCACTGAACGATGAAATGTCGCCGTGAAAATAAATGAAACTCCGCGCAAACGCCTCCGGTCAACCTTGTGTAACGACTTTCCCGTTGAATGGTTCACAGGAGAAACACCATGAGCAGCACTGGCGATAAAGTAAAAGGCATGGCCAACGAAGCCGTCGGCAACGTCAAGCAAGGCGTCGGCAAGGCTACCGGTAACGACAAAATGCGCGCCGAAGGCGTCGTGCAGGAAAAGAAAGGCGAAGTCCAGCAAGCGGTCGGCAAAGCCAAGGATGCTCTCAAAAAAGGCATCGACAAGGCGTGATCCGGCCTTTGATGAGCAACAGTAACGGCCATCCGCGGATGGCCGTTTTTGTGTCAGCCTGAACTTGCACAAGGAAATTGTTTCAAACTCGCCAAGTAGGCTACTTTGATGTAGAAAACGGCCCCTGAGTCGCCACGACTTCAACCTTTTTACGGCGAACGGAGACGCTAATGTTTTTCCCACACATGAAAGGTCTGCGCCTGCACCGTGTCATGGTGCGCACGATCACCGAGTTCGTCGACGACGAGATGTCGACCTATGCCTCGGCGTTGGCCTATCAAATGCTGTTCTCGCTGTTTCCCTTCATTCTGTTCCTGATCGCCCTGATCGGTTTCCTGCACCTTCCTGATTTCTTCTCCTGGCTGCGCCTGCAATCGGAACTGGTCCTGCCGCCCCAGGCGCTGGAGCAGGTGAACCCGGTCATCGACCAGCTCCAGCAATCCAAGGGTGGCTTGCTGTCGGTCGGTATCGTGATTGCCCTGTGGACTGCATCCGCGGGTGTGCGGCTGATGATGAGCGCGATGAACGCCGCCTACGACGTGGTTGAAGGTCGGCCGGCGTGGAAGCGCTTTCCGCTGTCGATTATCTACACCGTCGGCATCGCCGGCATGCTGTTGATCGCCGCTGCGCTGATGGTGCTCGGGCCGCAGGTGATGGCCTGGATCGCCTCGCAAGTCGGCCTCGAAGACTTTATAGTGACGCTCTGGACCATCGTGCGCTGGCCGGTGGTCGTGATTCTGTTGATGATGGCGGTGGCGCTGATTTATTACGTCATGCCCGACGTCAAACAGGAGTTTCGCTTCATCACCCCAGGCTCGGTGCTGGCGGTGGTGGTGTGGATCATCGCGTCGCTGGGTTTCGGTCTGTACGTCAAGATGTTCGCCAACTACAACGCCATGTATGGCAGTATCGGCGCGATCATCGTGCTGTTGCTGTACTTCTACATTTCCGCCGCGGTGCTGTTGCTCGGCGCGGAGATGAATGCCGTGATTGAGCACATGTCGTCCGAGGGCAAGAATGATGGCGAAAAAGTCCCCGGCGAACTCGCCCACGAAGAACCCAAACTCCACGTTTCTGGACTGGGTCGGGACCACTCGATCAAGCCGACCACTGACGAAGTCATCAAATGATCCGTGAAATCCTGAAAATGGGCGACGAGCGCCTGCTGCGCATCGCCCCGCCGGTACCGGCCGAAATGTTCGACAGCCCCGAGCTGTGGCAACTGATCGACGACATGTTCCAGACCATGGAAAGCGTCGGCGGGGTCGGCCTGGCTGCGCCGCAGATCGGCGTCGACCTGCAACTGGTGATCTTCGGTTTCGAGCACAGCGAACGCTATCCAGACGCCGAAGCGGTGCCGCAGACGATTCTGATCAACCCGCTGATCACACCGTTGAGCCCGACGCTGGAAGAGGGTTTCGAAGGCTGCCTGTCGGTGCCCGGCCTGCGCGGCGCGGTGGATCGCTATCAGCACATCCGGTACGAAGGTTTCGACCCCAAGGGCAATCCGATCGTGCGCATCGCCTCGGGATTCCATGCGCGCGTAGTGCAGCATGAATGCGATCACCTGATCGGCCGCTTATACCCGTCGCGCATCAGTGACTTCAGCAAGTTCGGGTTTACCGACGTGATGTTCCCGGATCTCGATCCTGCTGCAGACGACTGACGCCTTTCTGAGTCATCCAGAGGCTTCCAACCCCATGGCGATCATCGGTTTGCTCCGCGCATAACGGCTCAAGCGTTCCGCCATGGAGTAGGGCAGTGGCGGGTCGAAGGTAAAACCGCGACGTTCATAAAACCCGCGCAAGTCCGGATGACAAAACAGCCACACCGGGCCTTCAAGCTCCTTGAGCGCCTCGGCGATCAGCGCCGCAGCGATGCCCTGTTCACGGCAGGCCGGATCGACAAACAAACCCGTCAGCCAATGCCCGTCCGCCACCGGTCGCAAACACAGTGCGCCAATGATCTCCTCGCGCCTGGCCACCCAGAGTTGAGCGTCGCGAACGGCTTTCATCGAGGATTGGTGAGCGCGATAAAACTTGTTCATCAAGGGCCATAAAGGCTCGGCGAGCAAGGTGTACTGGGTGTTGGGCATGGTCTTCGACTGTCGGTGCGCAAAGCGGGCGATTATAAAAGAACGCGCGCGCAGGGATAGGTGTATACCTGATCTCACATCCCGTATGAGTGGAGTACGTATCATGGCCAAAGGCATGGATTCAAAAAAAGCGGCAAAGAAGAAACCGGCAAAAACCGCCGATGAAAAGCGCGCGGACAAGAAGGCCAAGAAGGTGGATGTGTTCGGTCATTGAAAGCCAAAAACAGCCATTACGGGACACCGTAATGGCTGAAGACCTAAGGCTAGCTATGCGCAATTTCCCTTAGACGAATGTTATCTATTTGCACAACATTAACCGAGCCACCTACATAGAAAGCTACTGTCATGGGTGACGCTGTTTGCGTCGTCCCTGAGTAGAAACTGACGCTTCTGGACTGCCATCCGCTGCCTCCCGGGATGGTGATGATTTGGACCAGCGTACCGTTTTGTGTGATATGAAAGGTCGAGTTGACTGCCACTCGGTAGTCAAAAGAGAACTGATACTGCTCACCAATCTTGATGTCCTGGAAGATTTTTCGCATTTGCACATAGTGAGTGCCATTAGCAGGTCTTATTGACTCTACAAAATACTCCCCTGCTAAAAGTGATATTTGTGCTCTGTAATAATCTTCGAGCAATGTCCATTGGTCCCAATCGAAATCGGTAAAGGTTGTTAGTTTGTCCAGCCCCGTCTTGACCGTATAAACCCTGGCCTGACACTCCACCGCATCACTCACCGTAGCCTCTTTAAACAACCCCACCTTTAAAACAATCGCCAGCTTCGAATCCGCCTTGCACTCCCGCAGCCACTGCACCTCGGTCGTATAACTCAGTCCCGCCCCCTGATCATGTGACGTGCCCACGAACTGCTCTCTGGAGCGCGTAGTTCCGTCGGTTCTGCTTTCCACATAACTTAACCAGATCGGGAGGCCGGAGCGCTGGAACGGCCACTTGTCGCTCAGCACCTTGGTGTTGGCCTTGATTGAACCGATTTGCAGCAGTTCTCCGACGAACCCCTCGATCAACGGTCTCGGCATGCTCTGCTGCAACAATGCGCCAATGCTCAGTTCAAGGGTTTTCGACGGCGTTTCCTGCCCCAACCGAATCACTTTGTAGCTGATATCCACCACCGTTTTCAGATTGGCGCCGGTAATGGCGGCAGGAACATTGAAATCCACAGACGCCTGGCCGTTGACCCTCTTGCGTTCTGGAGTCGTCGAGCCATCTCCCGGACGTCCGTGAACAGTCAGTTCGATGGCGTCATCCGGTTCGAATGTCGACGTCATCACCCGAACGGTGAATCCGTCCTGATAGCGGTTCGGGTCTAGCATGCGATCCGGCGCCTCTACCACGGTTGGCTCCAGCAGCGTCGGCAGCGGGGTGCCAATGCGCACTTCGCGGAAATCAGAGTAAATCACCTTCCCGTCACGCGTCAGGTTGTAGAACATCCGGACGGTATGCCCCTGATTGAGGTCGACGTAGTGGCGGGCCAGCGGGATGCGGATGGGCCTGGCGGACGATCCGATCATCAGTTCGAACGTGCCCTGAGTGCTGGCCGCCTGATTCACGCCCTGGAAATACCACGAGCCCTTATCTTTGGTTATGGTCAGGATCAGCGGTATCCGATAAATCACTTCGCGATCAGGGACCGGATCGTACACGTTGTCCTCCGTTGCGCCTTCCAGATCCGGCGGCGGCAGTTCTTTCCTTGGCTCGCCGACGGTCAGTTTCAACGCGTCGGACGTTCGCACACTGGTGGTATGAATCTCATACAGAACCGTGATGTTAAGTCCGTCGAAACGATCGAGATCTGCTTTCTGGATATCCCGGAGAATCGGCAGGCCGGGCGGTAAGTCACCGACCAGTCGCGCATCCTCGTACAGCTCGGTATCGCCGCCGGGCCGCACGGCGCTGATGAATAGGATCACCAGATCGTTGGCGGTACGCCCAGGGTAGTACGCGATAGTGGCGGTGACTTTGCTCAGGTTCGGCGGCAAATAGTTGCCGTTGGCCTTGTCGATGGTGGGGGCGAGCAAGGCATTGAGCTGACCGACGACGCGCACAAAGGTCTTTTTCGAATAGAGCCGACCTTTGTCGGTCTGCACCTCGTAGGAAACGGTGGCCCGGCCGAAGGGAATGTTTTTGACATTTTCATAGCTGACAAAGGCTTCATACGTCCGGCCGGGGACGTCGACAGGGATCTCGAACGTCTGCGAGACCGGTGTGCCGTCAACGGTTTCGCCTGCCCAGGTCAGGTAGATTCGGCTCCCTGGTGTGTAATGCTGACGATTGGTCTGGACCTCGACCTTCACGTCCTCGCCGTTCAAGGCCTTGAGGTCGATCTCGCCGGTGATGTAGTCGGCTTTTTCGACAAAGGGTTCGACCAGTTTCGAGTCATCCAGATCGACATCCACGTAGGAAGGAGTTGACCACGGGCCGTTTTCATCGGGCAGGTTGTTGGCTTCGTCAATCGGTTTGAACATGACCGGCAGCTTGTTCGAGCTGCCGGCGTTTTCGATGACGGTCCTGCTGACGAAGATCTTGATCGGGTTGCTATTGGGGGCTTCGGCCTGTTCTTTGGTGACGACATGACGCAGCGACTCGGTGCCCCACTTCAATTCGATTCTGTCGCGTACACGCAAGAACGGGTAAGGCTCAATCGTCACCCAGGTGCCCGCCTTGGCGCGCTCTGCGTCAATGCCGCGCTCGGCCACGTCGGGCTCCAGGGTCTGATGCAGTTCCGAATGACTGATGGGGTCCGAGTTTTTGTCGACACCGCCGGGGCGAGTCAACAACACCAGGACCTTTTGAAGTGGAGAGTTCTCGGGTGAGCCGCTGAAGCGCGTGACCCGGTAGTGAACGTTTTCGTACGTCCTGGAGATGAAGCTCGACCGAGAGATAGTGAAGACAATGCGCCCGTCGGGATTATCGATGTCTTCCTTGCGGATGAATTTGTAAGCGTCGGCACGATCCTGGGACGTAAAAAACAATTCGACAGTGTCACCTACCGCCATATTCAGGTAATGGTCGATTGCGCACACTGCGCCGTTCCTGAGCTGATCAATGCCCAAGGCGAAGTCGGCGTCGACCACGTTTTCAATCATGCCGCCAACCTTAAGCGGCGATAGCGCTGCCGAGTCGGACGTGTCAATGAATTCGCTGAGATTTTCTGATCGTGGAATGTAAAGGCTCATGTCTTGGCTCCTGTCGAGTCATGATCTGCCGTCGACGGAATCGACGTGGAAACATGAGGCGCTTGGCCAAGGTTCCACCGCTACTGTCAGAAATGACAGTTCAGACGAATGGTCAAACACTTACGAAATAATCTGCAAGATTCATCAGCGTCATTGCACAGAGAAGGACTGGTCCCCGATCTGAGCAACGCCATGCCCCATTACTTCGATACCGCCCACCGTGAAGAAATCGACACCCTGCGCCAACGCTTGACCGCTCGTACCGAGTGGCCGACCTGGCTGTTGCTGGTCGGCGTGTACGCTGGTTGGTTCAGCATTGTTTTAGGAAGCCATCGGCTGGGGCTCGGGTGGAGCACGGTGTTGTTGATTCCACTGGTGGTGCTCTGGTTATCGGTGCAGCACGAATTGCTGCACGGTCATCCCACCCGCTGGACATCGCTGAACAAGGTCCTCGGCTACGCGCCGTTCGCCGTCTGGTATCCCTACACCCTGTATCGCGACAGCCATTTGCTGCATCACCGCGACGAAGACCTGACCCTTCCGGGGCGCGATCCGGAAAGTCGTTATCTGAGCGCCGAGCAGTGGCAGGGCAGTTCACTGTTTGAACAAGGCCTGCACTGGCTGAACAAAACCGTGCTCGGCCGCTTCGTCCTCGGTGCACCGCTGGCCTTGCTGGCGCTGGCCCGGGAAGAGCTGCAACGTCTGAAAGCAGGTGAGCGGCAGGCCTGGTTGATGTGGTTGAGCCACGGCACGCTGACCCTGCTGATGTTGCTGTTTGTCGCCCGTTACAGCGTGCTGCCGGTGTGGCATTACCTGTTGCTGATTAGCGTGCCGGCGCTATCGATTGCGATGATTCGCTCCTACTATGAACACCGTCCCCACGCCGAGCCCGAGCAAAGGACGGTTATCAATGAAGCCGCCTGGCCGTGGCGCTGGCTGTTCCTCAACCTCAATCTGCATTTGGTGCATCACGACTTGCCAGGGTTGCCCTGGTACGACTTGCCCCGCGCCTACCACGCGCGTCGCGAGCAGTGGCTGGCGCGCAGCGGCGGGTTTCTGGTGCAGGGTTATGGTCAGTTGTGGCGCCGGTACGGGGTGAAGGCCATCGACAGCCCTCGGCATCCGTTCAGTTGAGAAATCCAATGACTTCAGCCTATGCAGAACTTTTGATGTACGTCGCCCCCGAGGTGATCCGCGAGGCCAACGAGCGCTGGCTCTCGCGCATACTCGATCACCTGGGCCATGACCGTTTGAGTGCCGAAGGCCTGTCGCTGCCCGAACTCTGGCTCTCGCCGGATCTGCTGCTGACCCAAACCTGCGGCTATCCGCTGATGACCGCGTTGCGCGGTCGGGTCCGGGTCATCGGTCGTCCTCGTTATGAACTGCCGGACGCCAACGGCGGCAACCATTGCAGCCTGTTGCTGAGTCGCGCCGATGATCCACGGCGCAGCTTGCCGGCCTTTCGCGACAGCCGTGGGGTGATCAATGGCGAAGACTCCAACAGCGGCATGAACCTGTTGCGCCACCGACTGGCGCCGCTGCATCAAGACGGGCAGTTCTTCGCCAGTGTCGGTATCAGCGGCAGCCACCGCGAAAGCTTGCGTTGGTTGCGTGAAGAGAGGGCGGACCTGGCGGCCATCGACAGCGTCACCTTCGCCTATCTGGCGCGGCACGCCGAAGAAGAAGTGGCTGGTCTGCGGGTGATTGCGCGAAGTGCGTTCAGTCCGACCTTGCCGTTCATCACCGCCGCGACCGTCACCGATGAACAGGTCGAGGCGCTGCGGCAGGTGATGAACACGTCGTTGCAGGAGTTGCCCGACGTCAGTGAAACACTCGGGCTGCGAGAGGTATTGCCGGCCGGCGAAAGCGACTATCGGATTGTGCTCGACTATCAGCAGGAGGCTGAGGCGTTGGGGTATGGGCGATTGCGGTAGGGGGGGAAGATCGCAGCCTCGTTGCACTCGACAGCTGCTACAGAAAGTCGGTGTGCATCTGTAGCAGCTGTCGAGTGAAACGAGGCTGCGTTTATTTGATGTTTAATTCTCCAATGGAATATAAAAATGCTTTTTAAGTATTATTAATGAATAAGGCTCCTTGCTAGGATCGCGTCACCGGATCACCGGACATTCAGCGACCCCTAACCTTTGGAGCCTCTATGTCCGGCACCGACCTTTCCCATCGCAACGACGTGGGCGGCTTGTTCCGCGCGCATTACCCCTGGCTGTGCACACGGTTGCGCCGGCATCTGGGCGCCAGTTCCAGCGTCGAAGACATCGCTGCCGAAACCTTTTTACAGCTGCTCGAGTCGCCGGGACTGACCCCGATCCGCGAGCCTCGCGCCTTGCTCACCACCATTGCCCAGCGGCTGATTTATCAGCTCTGGCGCCGCCGTGATCTGGAACGCCAACACCTCGATCAGTGGCAACACCTCGATCAGCAGCAAGCGATCTCACCAGAAGAACGGGTGCAACTGACCCAGGCGTTGCATGGCCTCGACCGTACGCTTGAGCGCTTGCCGGGCAAGGTGCGGGCAACGTTCCTGTTGTCGCGAATCGACGGTCTGACCTACCCGCAAATCGCCGCCGAACTGGGCATTTCCCAGCGTTCGGTCAGCGTTTACATGACGCGTACCCAAGCCCTGTGCGCCCGGCACAGCGCCAACCAATCCTTGAATTCCCTGACCCGGAGGTCCGCATGAGATCGATCAAAACCCTGCTCGGCAGTTCGCTGCTGGCCCTGAGCCTTGTGGCAACCCACGTACCGGCCGCGGAGAAAACCGCGCCGATCCACTTCGGCGACATCACCTGGGAAAGCGGTAGCCTCATCACCGAAATCCTGCGATTGATAGTCGAGAAAGGTTACGGCTACCCGACCGATACCCTGCCGGGCAGCACCGTCAGCCTCGAAGCGGCGTTGGCCAAGAACGATATTCAAGTGATCGGTGAAGAGTGGGCTGGGCGCAGTCCGGCGTGGGTCAAAGCCGCCTCGGAAGGCAAAGTGTTTGGGCTGGGCGACACGGTCAAAGGCGCCACCGAAGGATGGTGGGTGCCGGAATACGTGATCAAGGGCGATCCCGAACGCGGCATCAAACCCTTGGCCCCGGAGTTGAAATCCGTCGCTGATCTGGCACGTTACAAAGATGTGTTCCGCGACCCGGAAGACCCGAGCCGAGGACGCTTCCTCAACAGCCCGACCGGCTGGACCTCGGAGATCGTCAACAGTCAGAAGCTCAAGGCCTATGACCTGACCGGCAGCTTCGTCAACTTCCGCACGGGTTCTGGCGCTGCACTGGATGCCGAGGTGGCTTCGTCGATCCGTCGTGGCAAACCGGTGCTGTTCTACTATTGGTCGCCGACGCCGCTGTTGGGGCGGTTCAAACTGGTGAAACTCGACGAGCCGGCTTTCGATGCCGACGCCTGGAAAACTCTGGCCGACGCCAACAACCCGAATCCGAAAGGCACGCGGTCGATGCCGGCAAGCCTGGCGATCGGCGTGTCCGCGCCATTCAAGGCGCAGTACCCGGACCTGGTGGCGTTCTTCGAAAAGGTCGATCTGCCGATCGATCTGCTGAACCAGACGCTCGGCCAGATGAGCGAAAAGCGCCTGCAACCGCGTCAGGTGGCCGAAACGTTTTTGCGTGATCAGCCGCAGGTGTGGAAGGGCTGGGTGCCCGGTGAAGTGGCCACCAAAGTGAGTGCAAGTTTGTAGTTCGGTGGCGCTCTCGAAGGGATCTAAAGCCTTACTCCGACTCAGCGGCCAATGCAGCCTTCACGGCGGGCCGCTGATCAACCCGCGCCTGAAACTGCGCCAACGCCGGCCACTCATCCAAATCGATGGCAAACAGGTGCGCCCAGCGCAACACCGTAAACAAATACGCATCGGCAATGCTGAACCCGTCAGCCATCAAATAATCCTGGCGCTCCAGCGTCTGACATAACACCGCAAACCGCTTGAACAGTTTCTCCTTGATCAGCGCTTTGACCTCATCCGGGAACTGCGAACTGAACAGCCAACCCAGCCCGCCATGAATCTCCGTCGAAACGAAATTCAGCCACTCCTGCAACCGCACCCGCTCGAACGTCCCGCTCACGGGGGCCAGGTACGCTTCGGGGCGCAGGTCAGCCAGGTATTGCAGGATCGCCGGACCTTCGGTCAGTACTTGGCCATTATCCAATTGCAGTGCCGCGACGTAGCCCTTTGGGTTGATGGCGAGAAAGTCGTCGCCGTTGGCGGTTCGCTTGGTGGTGTTGTCGACGCGGATCAATTCGAACGGCAGATCGAGTTCGCGCAGCACGATATGTGGCGCCAGCGAGCAGGCGTGTGGGGCGTAATACAACTTCATCGGCAGGGCTCTGGTTGGGGATTTGCGCCAGTGTCATAGTGCGCGGCACCCTCGGTAAAATTAATCTTTCAGAAAGCCGCCATAAGGAAAGCTACTGCCATGATGAATCTGATGCACTGGCGAATGGTGGTGGCCGTGGCTGACACGGGCAACATTACGCGGGCTGCCGAGCGGGTCGGCATGACGCAGTCCGGTGCCAGCCAGGCCTTGGCGTTGATTGAAGAAACCCTGGGCGTTCAACTGTTCAGTCGAGAGAATCGCCAGACCTTGCCGACGGCAATCGGCCTGTCTGTGATCGAACACGCGAGAACCATGCTCGGTGCTCTGGAAACCATTCGCAGTACTGTCGATTCCACCAAAGACATTCAGCGCGGGACGATTCGCCTGGCCAGTTTCCCCATGGTGTTGGCGACTTTCCTGCCGCCGCTGCTGCGTCAGTTCAACCGGCTTTATCCCGGCATTCAGGTGGTCGCGCTGGAGGTCAGCGACGATGAAGTGGAAACGCTGCTCGGCGCCGGGTTGGTGGATGTCGGCGTGGTGTTGAACCCGGCACCGGAGCGCAATGCCGGTCGCCTGGGACGTGATGCCTGGATGGCGGTGGTGCCCGGCGGCCATCCCTTGGCTCGCCGTTCGAATGAAGAAGGCGTCTCCCTGGCGGAGTTGGCGGAACAACCTTTTGTACTGGCCACAGGCGGTTGTTCGACCAACGCTCGCAGCCTGGCAGAGGATGCCGGGCTGCAACTGCTTGATGTGCGGGTCGAGGTCCGTGAATGGAGCAGTGCGTTCACTCTGGTGCGGGAAAACATCGGCGTGACGCTGGTGCCGGAGATGACACTGCCGGGCCAACTTCAGGGGCTGCGTGTGGTGCCGGTCAAACCGCGCATCGATCGAGAGTTTGCATTGGTGGCCGCTGCGAATAAGCCACCTTCGGCAGCAGTGCAGGCGTTAATGGGCATGCTCGCTGAGAAATGACGCATACCGATGCTGAACCGATTTTGTCCTCGATACTGGCCGACTAGTGGCCTTGCGTACCTTCCTCGCCTGTCTATGCTGACTCGTAACTAACTATGTCTGCCATGTGAAGGCCGTCATACACGTTAGAAGTGCGCGCAACCCAAGGCGCCGACGCTGAACAACATGGAGCTGTCCGGTCAATGGAATGTCTTATCAGAACGTTAGGGCTGGCCCGATTCCGGGCTATCAAGAGAAGGATGTCTTGATAAGAGCGTTGCAGCATGGACTCTCCGATTAAACATCATTGATCACCTGACCCAGTCCTTCCTGTGGAGGGATGCGTGTGCCTGTTCCTTGGAACGTAGTGCTGGAGCTGTTGAAAGACCAAAGAACTTTCATCAAACAAAAGACCGCGCTGAAGGTGATATGACTATGTTTAACCGACGTCACAAGTCTGACTTGCTGGAAATCGAACGATTCAATTGCGCGCTGACCGAGGCTAACGCGAAGTTGGCCGCGGTCAGCCGCTCGATGGCGATGATTGAGTTCACCCCCGAAGGGATCGTGCTCGATGCCAACGACAACTTTTGCAATGTCATGGGATATAGCGCCGAAGAAGTACGCGGTAAACATCACCGGATATTCTGCGAAGAAGCGTTTTATCGAAGCGAAGCCTACGCCAAGTTGTGGCGTGACCTGGCCCGCGGCGAACCGGTGAGCGGGACCTTTTTACGCTTGAACAGGAGCGGCAAGGAGATCTGGCTCGAAGCCAGCTATATGCCGGTGTTCGGCGCCGATCGTCAGGTCCGGAGTGTGATCAAAGTCGCCACTGACATCTCAGCCAGGACCTACAAGGAACACGAAAACGAGAGCGTGCTCGCGGCGATCAGTCGTTCCATGGCCGTGATCGAATTCACCCCGGATGGCAAAGTCATCACGGCCAACGACAACTTCTTGAAGACGATGCATTACTCGCTCAACGAAGTGGTTGGCCAGCACCACAGCCTGTTTTGTCATCGTGCTGAAGCTGAATCTCAGGCCTACAAAGCGTTCTGGGCCTCGCTCAATCGCGGCGAATATCAATCGCGCCGTTTCGAGCGCAAAGATAAGCACGGTCATACGGTTTTTCTGGAGGCTTCCTACAACCCGCTGTTCGACACCAAGGGGCGGTTGTACAAAGTGGTCAAGTTCGCCAGCGACATCACCGATCAAGTGACCACCCTGCAAACCGCCGCAGAGTCGGCCCACAGCACCTCGGTTCAAAACGACGCCTGTGCGCAGAAGGGTTCTGAGGTGGTGCAGCAAACGGTGCAGATCATCCAGGACATTTCCAAAAACTTGAACGAAGCGGCGCTGAGCATTGATGCCGTCAGCAAACAGTCCGACATCATCGGCACCATCGTTCAGACCATTCGTGGAATTGCCGATCAGACCAACCTGTTGGCGCTCAACGCCGCGATCGAAGCGGCCCGGGCCGGGGAACACGGGCGCGGGTTCGCGGTAGTCGCCGATGAAGTTCGCAGCCTTGCGGCACGAACGAGCCAGGCAACGGTGGAGATCGTTGAAGTGGTGCGCAAGAACCACGATTTGTCATTGAGTGCGGTGTCGAGCATGCAGTCCAGTTTGAGTCGAACCGGGCTTGGGGTGGAACTGGCGAATGAGGCGGGAGCCGTGATTCTGGAGATTCAACAAGGGTCGCGGCATGTGGTGGATGCGATCAGTCAGTTTAATTCGACGTTGCAGATAAGTTGATAGCGGCACATTGAAAAGGGTCCCTCGAAGGGACCCTCTTTTATTGATTGCAGGTTCGCTCGCGCCAAGGAACAACCCGAGAAACGTCGCCTAGGCGAAGGTGCCCTGATCGGAGGGGTTATGGCGCAATCGGGATATCGAACGTCTGAAACGCATCATCCACCGGCCGGTAACCCAACACCCGCATGGTTTCGCTGAGGTCCAGACGCTTGAAGCGGTTGTTGGAAATGCCGTGGGCGATCAGGTGTTGCACGCCTTCGACCTCCACCGAACGTTGCAGCAACTGCACCGCATCGCGCGGGCTCAGCCAGGCGCTCAGGTCTCGGGCATTGGTCAGTTCATGACGGTCCGGGAATTCGAAAGCGCCGATCCGTATCGCGATAGTCGAGAGGTTGCGTTTGGCAGCATAGAACGCACACAACGCTTCGCCGTAACACTTGCTGACGCCATACAGATTGGCCGGCATGACCTGCATGCCCGGGGTGATCTGCCGGTCCACCGGATAGCCTTCGATGGTTTGCGCACTGCTGGCGAACACCAGTCGTTTGCAGCCAGCCGTTGCCGCAGCTTCGAACAGGTAAGTGGTGGCCAGAATGTTATTGGGCAGCAGCTCATTGAAAGTGGCAGTGGCGTGAGGAATGCCGGCCAGGTGCACGATGACGTCGATCCCTTTCAATACTTCGCCCATGGCCGCGGGGCTGGACAGGTCCAGGCTGACGAAACGGTGAGGCGCATCGACCACAAAGTCGGGCTCGACGCGATCCGTCAGGACGAAGGTGTAGCGGTCTTTTGAGGCTTCGAAAAAAGTTTTGCCGATTCTGCCGCAGGCACCGGTCAGCAGTACGTTGAGTCCGTTCATGAGTCTCTCTTTTCAGGGTAGGAGCGTTGCGGGTTTGGTGTTATGGCAGGCCGTTGCAGCCATGTTTCAGGAATCCCGGGCGTTGTGCCAATCGTTGGAAATACTCGTCGATGGCCGGGTAGTCGGGGCGTTCCATCGGTGTCATCAGCCAGCGGTTGATCGACAGCCCGATGACGATGTCCGCCAGCGTGAAGTGAGGCCCGGCGACATACGCTTTGGTGGCCGCGAGCTGATGCTCGAGGATGCCCATTTTCTGATTCCAGCCGTGTACACCGGCGGCAATGTGATGCGCGTCCTGGAACTCCGGATCTTTGCGTACCAATGCCGTGAACGCATAGCTCCAGGAGGCATTGAGTTCAGTCGCTTGCCAATCCATCCACTGTTCCACCCGAGCGCGGGCCGCCGGTTCGTGGGGTAGCAGATCGGTGTTGTGGTGTTTACCGGCCAGATAGCGGCAGATGGTGTTGGACTCCCACAGCACGCCGGCCTCATCGATGATCACGGGCACCAGTGCGTTGGGGTTGAGCCTGAGAAACTCCGGCGTGTGGGTCGACGCATAACCGCCGCCCCAGTCTTCACGTTCGTAGGCAACACCCAGTTCCTCACAGGTCCACAGGACTTTTCTGACGTTGATGGACGAGGCTTTACCCAGAATCTTCAGTGCATGTTCCATTGAGCTACTCCGTTAGCGGATCGAGGCTTCGGAATTTAGCAGCGTTTCCGGCAGATCAAACAGGATGAGGAACACAATCAAGGTTAGTTGAAAACCAACGTCGTGGACGATGCACCGCTTGACGGTGCGGATATGTGATGGAGTAAACGCTGACCTGTGGCGAGGGAGCTTGCTCCCGCCGGCCGATCCGCGCCCGGGCGCAGCAGTCGTAACCCGTCGAGTGCGGTTTACCTGAAAGGCGCGTTTGCAGATTTTGGGGCTGCTTCGCAACCCAGCGGGAGCAAGCTCCCTCGCCACAAAAGTTCTTGCCGGCTACGTACTCTCGCGCACTTTCAGCTCAAACCCCATGTCCTGCACCGGTTTGGCGACCGTGTTGCCAGCCATCAACGTCAACATCTGCTCCGCTGCGCGCCGGCCGATGGCTTCTCGCGGGGTGCTGATGCTGCTCAGACGCGGCACCATGTGGGCCGAGGCCGGCAGGTCGTTGAAGCCGAGGATCGCCACTTGCTCGGGGATCTTGATCCCGCAGCGCAGGGCTTCGAGCAGTGCGCCCTGGGCCAGGTCGTCGTTGCCGAAGAAGATCGCATCGACATCGGGATGACTGGCGAGCAGTTGCAGGAACAGTTCACCACCGAGACCGACGGAGGAAGAGCGCGGGGTCAGCACTTCCAGATCCGGGTCATACAAACCGGCCTTTTGCAGGGCTTTGCGGAACCCTTCGCCGCGCAGCAACGTGCGTTGATCGAGTTGCGCGCCGATGTAGGCCAAGCGTTTACGACCGCGCGACAGCAAATGCCCGGCCGCTGTTTCGCCAGCCGCGAGTTGCGAAAAACCCACGCAATTCAGGCCGGCGGCGCTGTCCAGTTCCATCATGTACACGCAGGGAATGTTGCTGGCTTCGATCATCCGTCGCGAACTTTCGGTGCGGTCGAAACCGGTCAGCAGCAATCCGCGAGGCTGATAGGCCATGTAGTTGCGCAGCAGGTTTTCTTCTTCATCACGTGAGTAATGGAAGTTGCCGATCAGCACTTCGAAGCCCTTTGGTCGCAAAACCTGATGAATGGCTTCTAGCGTGTCGATGAACAATAAGTTGGACAGCGACGGCACCAAAACCACCACCGAATGGCTCTGGGCCGAGGCTAACGCGCGGGCGGCGGGGTTGACCACGTAGTTAAGGTCGAGGGCGGCTTTCTGGACTTTTTCCACCAGTTCGGTGGCCACCGTGCTGACCCCGCGCAGGGCGCGAGAGGCGGTGATCGGGCTGACACCGGCCAGGCGTGCGACTTCGTTCAAAGTGGGGCGGCCAGTGGTGCGCGTATTTTTATCGTTTTTAGGGGAGATCATCGGACGGCTTGCCAAACAAAATTCGAGGCACTAAGGTAGCGCTGTCTCGACGCAGCTGCAAATGCGTGAGCGGGGTTTGCCTGATCCCCGTTTTTTGGCGTTGGGAACGAACATGCTGCAACCCACAAAAATGACAAGAAGGCGTCGGCAACTTCTACCTTTGTTCTAGTGTCATAACCGGCAAAGGTAGCGCTGTCTGCGCGCTGAGGTGTTACATGAATCATCCCATCACCGCCCTGGTCATCATGGGCGTTGCCGGTTGCGGCAAGACTTGCGTCAGCGAGGCCTTGTGCCAACTCAGCGGCGCGACCGCCATTGAAGGCGACACTTTCCACCCTGCCGCCAATATCGAAAAGATGAGCGCGGGGATCCCCCTGAACGACGACGACCGTGCCGGCTGGCTCGACAGCCTGTGCGATGAATTGCGCCGCATCGACGCCAAGGGCGAACGCCCGGTGCTGACCTGCTCGGCCCTCAAACACATTTACCGTGAACGTCTGCGCAGCGCCTTGCCGGGCCTGGGCTTCGTGTTCCTTGAACTGACCCCTGAAGTTGCCGCCGATCGTGTCTCCCATCGGCCGGGCCACTTCATGCCGTCAACCTTGATCGACAGCCAGTTCGCCACCCTTGAATCGCCCGTTGGCGAGCCCCTGACCCTGGCTCTGGACGCTTCGACTCACAGCGTCGACCAATTGGCGAAGCAAGCTCATGACTGGTGGCAGGCTCATGGCCTGAAACACGCCGTATGAGTTTTGCCAGAAGAGATAGCGCTGTCCTGTTGGCTTGCGAATTACCCGCTTTAATAACAACAACAACCAGGAGACACCCCTAATGTTTGGCATGTCCCACGAGACGTTCCTGCTGCTCGATGCAGTGGTTACGGTGATCGGGCTTATCGTCCTGATCACCAAGTTCAAGCTTCACCCGTTCATTGCTCTGATCATCGCCGCCGCTTTTCTCGGGCTGACTTCCGGCATGCCGATCGGCACCATCATCAAGGCGTTCCAGGACGGCTTCGGTGGGGTGCTTGGTTTCGTCGGGATCATCCTCGCGCTGGGCACCATGCTCGGCAAAATGATGGCCGAGTCGGGTGGGGCGGATCAGATTGCCCAAACCCTGATTCGCGCGTTCGGCAAGGACAAGGTGCAATGGGCGATGATGTTTGCCGCGTTCCTGGTCGGCATTCCGCTGTTCTTCGAAATCGGCTTCGTGCTGTTGATCCCGCTGGTGTTCATCGTGGCCCGGCGTACCGGCGTGTCGATCATCAAGATCGGTATCCCGCTGCTGGCCGGTCTGTCCGCGGTGCACGGTCTGGTTCCGCCGCACCCGGGTCCGCTGCTGGCCATCGGCGTGTTCGGTGCCGAC
Organism: Pseudomonas sp. BT76 TE3572; assembly: GCF_050435365.1. Classification (NCBI taxonomy): domain Bacteria; kingdom Pseudomonadati; phylum Pseudomonadota; class Gammaproteobacteria; order Pseudomonadales; family Pseudomonadaceae; genus Pseudomonas; species Pseudomonas sp. BT76 TE3572. The sequence goes on along the minus strand of NZ_JBNDKE010000001.1, from coordinate 2,926,918 downwards.
ATCGGTAAAACCATTCTCTACGGCCTGATCGTTGCGCTGCCGACGGCCATCATCGCCGGCCCGATCTACGGCACGTTCATCGCCAAGTACATTCCGGGTCATCCCAACCAGGAACTGGTCGATCAATTGGCGCGCGAGCCAGATGCGGCTGAACTGCCGAGCTTCAGCATCACCCTGATCACCGTGCTGTTGCCGGTGTTCCTGATGTTGCTCAAGACTTTTGCTGACGTGGTGCTGCCGGACGGCAATTTCTTCCGCACCTTCATGGACCTGATCGGTCACCCGATTTCGGCGCTGCTGCTGGCGTTGCTGCTGTCGCTGTACACCTTCGGCCACCGTCAGGGCATGGGCTCGAACAAGATCCTCAAGTTGCTCGACGCGAGCCTTGCGCCGACCGCCGCGATCATTCTGATCATCGGTGCCGGTGGTGGCTTCAAGCAGATGCTGGTGACCAGCGGCGTGGGTGACGTGATCGGCCACATGGCGGTGAACGCACAGATCTCGCCGATCCTGCTGGCGTGGCTGGTGGCAGCGGTGATCCGTATCGCCACGGGTTCTGCAACGGTGGCGACCATTACTGGCGCGGGCATTGTGGTGCCGGTGGTGGGGATGATTCCAGGTGTGAACCGTGAGCTGCTGGTACTGGCGACCGGTGCTGGTTCGTTGATCCTGTCGCACGTCAATGACGCGGGTTTCTGGCTGGTGAAGCAGTACTTCAACATGACCGTGGCGGAAACCTTCAAGACCTGGACCGCGATGGAAACCATCCTGTCCGTGGTGGGCCTGGGCTTCATCCTGCTGTTGTCGCTGTTTGTCTGACACAAACGCCAAACACAAAAAAACCGCAGCGATGCGGTTTTTTTGTGGGTGATGATTTCATGACTCAAGACATCACCATTGTAGGAGTGAGCCTGCTCGCGATAGCGGTGGCGCCAGTTCACACCTCAATTGGAGGTGATGGCCTCATCGCGAGCAGGCTCACTCCTACAGGTTATGTGTTAACCGTTAGTTTTCGGTACCAACCCATCCGCCCGGAACATCCCGCGAATCCCGCGTACGGCCTGACGAATCCGGTCCTGGTTTTCGATCAGCGCAAAGCGCACGTGATCATCCCCATACTCACCAAACCCTACGCCCGGTGAAACACAAACCTTGGCCTCGGCCAGCAGTTTCCTGGCGAACTCCAGCGAGCCCAAGTGCGCATATGCCTCAGGAATCTTCGCCCAGACATACATCGACGCTTTCGGGTTCTCGACCATCCAGCCCAGTTCATGCAGGCCTTTGACCAGCACGTTGCGACGCTGCCGATACTGCTCGGCGATGTCCTTGACGCACTGCTGATCGCCTTCCAAAGCCGCAATCGCCGCGACCTGCAGCGGGGTGAACGTGCCGTAGTCGTGGTAGCTCTTGATCCGCGCCAGGGCGTTGACCAGTTCGGCATTGCCGACCATGAAACCGATGCGCCAACCCGCCATGTTGTAGCTCTTGGACAGGGTGAAAAACTCCACCGCGATGTCCTTGGCGCCTGGTACTTGCATGATCGACGGGGCTTTCCAGCCGTCGTAGACGATGTCGGCGTAAGCCAGGTCGTGCACCACCAAAACGTCGTACTGCTTGGCGAGGGCGATCACCCGCTCGAAGAAATCCAGTTCCACGCATTGAGCAGTGGGATTCGACGGGAAGCCGAGGATCATCATTTTCGGTTTCGGAATCGAGCCGCGAATGGCGCTTTCCAGTTCGGCGAAGAAGTCCACGCCCGGAATCAACGGCACCGAACGCACCTGGGCGCCGGCAATCACCGCGCCGTAGATGTGAATCGGGTAGCTCGGGTTCGGCACCAGAACGGTGTCGCCTTGGTCGAGGGTGGCCAGCATCAAATGCGCCAGGCCTTCCTTGGAACCGATGGTGACGATGGCTTCGCTTTCCGGGTCGATGTCGACCTCGTAGCGATCCTTGTACCAATTGGAAATCGCCCGGCGCAGACGCGGAATGCCCTTGGACGTCGAGTAGCCGTGAGTGTCTTCGCGCTGGGCGACGGTCACCAGTTTTTCGACGATGTGCGGCGGAGTAGGGCCATCAGGGTTGCCCATGCTGAAGTCGATGATGTCTTCGCCACGACGACGGGCGGCCATCTTCAGCTCGGCAGTGATGTTGAATACGTAAGGGGGGAGTCGATCTATGCGCGCAAAGCGGCGCGGCGAACCTGGGTTAGCCATTGTTGCCTCGGATAACGTGAGCGCCCGGAACCGTCCGAGCGACGCTGGTCACTGCGGTGACCTGTGGCGGAATGTAAGGGCTGATGTGGCAAACTGTCCAGCGACTATGTAAACAAATTTGTCCGAAGGAAATCGGTTGATGGAATTTACCAGTGGCTTCTTGCTGAGCCTTTCGCTGTGCCTGGACATCGGCGTGGCCAACATCGCGATGATCACGTTGGCGATGCAGCGCGGCTATTTTCAAGGCTTTGCGCTGGGTTTGGGGACGTGTGTCGGTGACCTGATCTACGCCGTGCTGGCCTTGGCCGGGATGACCGTTTTGTTGCAATACGAAACGGTGCGCTGGGTGCTGTGGATCGGAGGTTCGGCGCTGTTGCTGTACTTCGCGGCGAAGATGATCTATTCGGCGATTCACCATGAGGCGGTCCTGGCGCAGGCCGAGGAGGTGGGGCAGAACTCCCATCGACGGGAGTTTTTCCGCGGGATCTTCCTCGCCATGTCTTCACCCAGCGCCATTCTCTGGTTCGCGGCGGTGGGCGGCACATTGATCGCTCGTTCCGGCGGCGGTGGCGCCCTCAGCTCGGCGCTGTTTCTTGGCGGATTTCTCTGTGCCGGGCTGCTCTGGTGCGTGGCTTTGTGCTTCGCAGCGAGTCACGGCGGCAAGTTGCTGGGGGACAAACTGTTGCGCTACTCCTATATGGCATCGGCAGCGATCTTCTGCTATTTCGCGGTCTACGTGATCCTATCGGGTTATAACGAGTTCGTCGGCGCAGGTGCCGTCGAGCAGTTGCACGCACTGTAATTGGGCGAATCGGGTTTGGCTTCTATACTCCCAGCCGAACCCACTTTTTTGTTCCAGGAGTTGAGTCATGGATGAGCAAACAGGCGTCGAAACCGCCAAGCCACGCTTCGAACACGGGCACTTCCTGCTCATCGCAGGGCTCGGCGGACGATTTACTGCAGATACGACTAAAGGCATTCCCGATCTCTGGGAGAAATTCATTCCCGAGATTGGCAAAATTCCCGGTCAAAAAAGCGAAGTGACCTACGGCATCTGCTGCAATCCAGATGGCAAGGGTGGCTTCGAATACATTGCTGGCGTTGAAATCAGCAAGCTCGACGACCTGCCCGAAAAGTACCGCTGGGTTGAGGTTCAACCTCAGCACTACGCCGTCTTCGAGCACAAGGGCTCTCTCGATCAGTTGCCCCAGACCTTCCAGTACATCTGGAAAACCTGGCTGCCGCAGTCCGGTTATCAGGCGGCGGACGCGCCGGAATTCGAACGCTACAGCGAAGACTTCAACCCGAAGCTCAACACCGGCGTGCTGGAAATCTGGCTGCCACTCAAACCGTAATGACTGCATCGGGAGGCGGATCGGTGATTCGCCTCTCGATGTCGTGGTGGCGCTGATTTATGATCCCCAGCCATTCCCTCGCTGATTTCGAGCTGCCATGAACACCGTCATCCGCCACGTCACACCTGCTGATCTGGATCGCTGCTACGCCATCGAAACCGTTGCCTACGAAGGCGACGAAGCCGCCACCCGCGAAAAAATCGCCACGCGCATTGCCACCTGGCCCGAAGGTTTCATCGTGGCCGAAGTCGATGGCGTTGTAGCCGGCTTCATCAATTCCGGTGCGGCGTTTCAGGTAGAAATGTCGGACGAGGCGTTCAAGGAACTGATCGGCCACGACCCGGCCGGCCCGCACGTGGTGATCATGTCGGTGGTGGTGCACCCGGATTATCAGGGCCAGGGCCTGGCGAAACGGTTGATGGGCGAATTCATCGAGCGGATGCGGGTGTTGGGCAAGACCAGCATCCATCTGATGTGCAAGGAGCAGCACATTCCGCTGTATGCCGGGTTTGGCTTTGCCTACATCAAGCCTTCAGCGTCTGACCATGGCGGGATGGCGTGGCATGAGATGATCCTGAACCTGTAAACACGACCCCTGTAGGAGCTGTCGAGTGCAACGAGGCTGCGATCTTTTAATCTTGATCTTCAGCAGCTTCAAAACCACCAAAATCAAAAGATCGCAGCCTCGTTGCACTCGACAGCTCCTACAGGGGGGCGTTGTGTCAGTAGAGGCTGTCGCGCACCCTGGCCGGCGCTTCCCGGTCATACGTCTCGGCATCGAACTGCCCATCGTTCAACCGCTTGTGAAAGGCACCCGCCGTCGGCAGTGCCGAGCGCTCCAGATGTTTTTCAGGGTTCCACAAGTCTGAGCGCACGATTGCTTTCGAACAGTGAAAAAACGCCGCTTCCACCGTCACCAGCATCACCGTGCGCGCCGGTTTGCCATTCACCGCAAAGCTCTCCAGCAACCCAGGCTCGGCGCTGATCTGTGCTGTGCCGTTAACCCGCAACGTTTCGCCAATCCCTGGAATGATGAACAACAGCGACACCTGCGAATCGAGCACGACGTTACGCAGCGTGTCGATGCGGTTGTTGCCCGGCCGATCCGGGATCGCCAGGGTGCGTTCATCAATGATCCGCACGAAACCCGGCGTGTCGCCCCGCGGCGAACCGTCCATCCCGTCAGGCCCCACCGAGCTGATGATCACCAGCGGCGAGGTGCGGACCATCGCTTGGTAGTCCTCGTTCAGAAAAGGGATCTGCTTGCGCACGGCGCGGTCGTGGGGCTGGCCGTAGAGGGCTTCCAGTTCTTCGATGCTGTTGAGCATAACCACCTCAGAAAATCAGACCCATGCGCCGTTCGTAACCGATCCGGCCCCTGTAGGCTTCGCCACTGTCGACCCAGCCGAATTTTGCGTAGAGCGCGATGGCCGATGCGTTATCCGCATCCACCGACAACTCCAGCCCCTTTATTTCCGGAAACGCCTGACGCGCCACCTCGGGCAGGGCTTGCAGACAGGCCTTGCCATAGCCTTTGCCCTGAGCCCGATGATCGACTTGCAGTGCGTGAAGGGTGGCACTGTGTTCATCGGCCCACGCTGGCAATACGGGCGGACGCTTGAGCAGGAGAAAGGCTACGGGAATATCCTCGACCAGTAGCGCGAATCCTTTGACGCCGGGGCCGGGTTTGGACAGCAAGGTGTGCAACGCACCGTGGATGTCGCCGGAGAACCTGATTTGTTCTTTATGAACTTCAATGGCCTCGACCTGCTGGCGCTGGAGCGCGTTCAGGCTGTCGTAAGGCACGAGTCGGGCTGTCACTGGAGTGTCCTTTTTCCAACATAAATGTGTTTCGAATTCTAACGAGTTTGCGCCCATGGATTATTTTTTATTTGACTGTCGATTTGGCTTTTCGCCAGACGACTAAGGGTGTCTTCACAACAAAAACCACGGAGAACCACCATGAACGCTACCCACGAAATCCAGGCCCTGATCGACACCTATCGTCAGGCGGTCATCGCCAAGGATATCGAGAAACTCATGCCCCTGTACGCCGAGGACATCGTCTCCTATGACGCTGTCAAAGCCCTGCAATTCCGGGGCAAGGCCGCCTACCGCGCGCATTGGCAGGAATGCATGGAAATGTGCCAGGGCGCGCACAAGTTCGACTTCGACCATATGAACATCGTCGCGGACGAGCACATCGCCTTCGCCCATTGGCTGGCCCATTGCGGCGGCACCAACGAGAAGGGCGAAACCCAAGCTTGCTGGATGCGCGTGACCGCCTGCTATCGGCGCGACGATGGGCACTGGCGCATCGTCCACGAACACTGGTCGGCCCCGTTCGACATGATGAGCGGCACGGCGCTGTTCAACCTGGAACCCTGACCGTCAGGCCGATTCGTCGGGAATGTCGCGAAAGCGTCAATCAGCAGCCATAGTTGATCCGTTCGATTCAGGAGAGCCCCATGAAGTATTTATGCCTGGTCTACAGCAACGAGCACGAGTTGCACTCGCTGCCCGAAAGCCCGAATGACGCGGAATGCATGGCCTACGCCGAGGCGATTCAGGGCAGCGGTCGAATGGTCGCCGCCGAGGCGCTGGAGTCGGTGCAGACCGCGACGACCGTGCGTATGCGCAACGGGAAAATGTCGATCACCGACGGCCCGTTCGCCGAAACCAAGGAGCAATTGGCCGGCTTCTACCTGATCGATGCCAAGGACCTGAATGAAGCCATCCAGGTTGCCGGCAATATTCCGGCGGCCCGGGTCGGCTGTGTCGAGGTGCGTCCCGTTCGTCAGTTGAATCCCGGCGCCTGATGTCGGCCGAGTCGGTACGGGCGCAGGTTGAGCAGGTTTACCGCGAGGACTCACGGCGGATTCTGGCGACCCTGATCCGTTTGCTCGGCGATTTTGACCTCGCCGAAGAAGCCTTGCACGAGGCGTTTTTCGTCGCGGTCGAGCGCTGGCAGCGTGACGGTGTGCCGGACAATCCGCGTACCTGGCTCGTGTCCACGGGGCGCTTCAAGGCCATCGATGTGTTGCGTCGACGTGCACGCTTCATCGCGTCGCAACCGATGTTGATCGCTCAACTGGAGGCGCTGGAGCAGGCCGACTGGAGTGACGAAGACGTGGAAGACGATCGCCTGCGCCTGATCTTCACCTGTTGCCACCCGGCACTCGCGGCGGACGCCCAGGTGCCGTTGACACTGCGGGAAGTCTGCGACCTGACCACGGAAGAAATCGCCCGGGCCTTTCTGTCGGCGCCAGCGACCATCGCCCAGCGCATCGTGCGGGCTAAAGCAAAAATCCGTGACGCGAAAATTCCTTATCAAGTGCCGACCCTGGCGGAATTGCCCGAGCGCCTGGACAGCGTGCTGCGGGTGATTTACCTGGTGTTCAACGAAGGCTATTCCGCGTCCATGGGCGCGGAACTGACCCGTGAGGATTTGACCCGCGAGGCGATTCGGCTCGGTCGCCTGTTGATGGAACTGTTGCCCGAACCCGAGGTGATGGGGCTGCTGGCGCTGATGCTGTTGCATGAGTCCCGACGCCCGGCCCGGACGTCGGCGAGCGGGGAGTTGATCGTGCTGGATGAGCAAGACCGTTCGTTGTGGGACGCTTCGATGATCGAAGAAGGTTGCGCACTGGTGGAGCGGGCGCTGACGACTCGGCAATTCGGTCCTTATTGCCTGCAAGCAGCGATAGCGGCGTCGCATGCCGAAGCGCCCACGGCGGCGGAAACGGACTGGCGGGAGATTGTGGGTCTGTATGACGTGCTGTTGCGGGCGGCGCCTTCGCCAGTGATCGAACTGAACCGTGCGGCGGCGATCTCCAAACGGGATGGGCCGTTGGCGGGGCTGACGTTGGTTGAAGGGATTCTGGCGCGGGGTGATTTGCTGGATTACCACTTGGCGCACGCGGCGCGGGCGGAGTTTTGTCGGCAGCTGGGAAGGATTGATGAGGCGCGGGCGGCTTATGAGCGGGCGTCGGAGTTGACGCAGCAAGTTCCGGAGCGGCGGTTTATTGAGGCCCGGTTGCGGGAGTTAGATCGACCCCTCACCCTAACCCTATCCCCAGGGGGTAGAGGGGACTGACCGAGGTGTTCTTTCGAGTTACATCGACCTGAAAAATCGAGTCGAACTCAGGTTCTGAAAACTATGGAGATCGAGCTCCCTTTCCCTCTCTCCCCCGTGGGGAGAGGGCTGGGGTGAGGGGTGGCCCTTACCATCGCCAACGCTATTCCAGCATCTTGCCAAGCAACCAACTCCCCGCCGGCCCTGGCGGATGCAGCCGCGACCACAGTGCATCGACGAACACCGGTTTCGGCCAGCCGCGCACGTCCAGTTCCTGCAACGTCCCTGGCCCAAACCGCTCCACCAGCCACCGCGGCAACGGCGCCCAGCCGAATCCGCCCTGGGCCATTTCCAGCAGCATCAGATAACTCGGCGCCGACCAGACGCGCCCCTTCGCACGGCTTTCATACGGATTGACGATCGTCGCCAGACGCAGCTCCCGGTGTTGTTGCAGCACGTCTTGATCGATGTGGTTCAGCGCCGCCAACGGATGCTCGCGGGACACGAACAGGGCAATTTCGGTTCGTTCTTCCACGGTCGAACTGACCAGGTCCGGCGGGTAACTGTCTTGCTTTTCGGCGAAGGCGACATGCGCCCGACCCCGTTGCACCAGGGCCACCAGGTCATCGCACTCGGCGATCAGGCATTCAAGTTCCAGATCCGGATAACGCTGCTCGAAGGCACTGAGCGCCGCTTCGAAGCGGTCGGACTGATACGTGTCTGAAATCGCCACGGTCAGTTTTGGCTCGACCCCTTGGGACAATTGGCTGGCAGTCATTTCCAGTCGGCTGGTGGCGGCCAGGATTTCCTCGGCCCGTTGCAGCATCACGTGCCCGGCCGGGGTCAGGCTCGGTTTTCGGCTGCTGCGGTCGAACAGAGTCAGGTTCAAGTCGATTTCAAGGCTGGCCACGGCGGCGCTGATGGTCGACTGACTGCGGCCCAGTTTGCGCGCTGCGGCGGAAAACGAGCCTTGAGTCGCTGCCTGCACAAACGCCTGCAACACTTCTTGAGAGGCCATGAACTATCGCCTTGATCGATGGTTATTGGTTATGAAGTATCGGTGTGAAGAAGGATCATGGCAACCACAGTCACTCAGAGGAGTCTGGCCATGAGCGCCAACAAATCCATCACTGAACGTATTTTCCAGGCCATTGGTTTCGAATTGCTGGCCATCCTGATCTGTACCCCGTTGCTGGCGTGGATCATGGACAAACCGATGCTCGACATGGGCCTCGTGACCATGGCTCTCGCGGCACTCGCCCTGGTCTGGAACGTGATCTTCAACGGATTGTTCGACCGTGCGCTCCAACACTACGACATCGCGCACAACGCGTGGGTACGTGTAGTCCATGCGCTGTTGTTCGAAGGCGGTCTGGTCGCGGTGGGTGTGCCGTTGATAGCCTGGTGGCTGAAGGTCAGCCTGTGGCAAGCGTTCGTGCTGGATATCGGCGTGTTGCTGTTTTTCCTGCCGTACACCTACGTCTACCACTGGGTCTATGACGTGGTGCGCGAGCGGGTGGTGATGCGCCAGGCTGTCTCGGGATAAAAGCAAAAGATCTTGGTGGCGTTTACAAAAACACCACCTGATCTCAGAACAACCGGGTGAACAACCAATACAAACTGCCCGACAACAGAATCGCCGCCGGCAAGGTCAACACCCAGGCCATCAGCAGGTTGCGGATGGTCTTCATCTGCAAGCCACCGCCGTTGGCGACCATGGTCCCGGCCACGCCCGAAGACAACACGTGCGTGGTTGAGACCGGCAGGCCGAACATGTCTGCCGCGCCGATGGTCAGCATCGCGACGGTTTCCGCCGAGGCGCCTTGCGCATACGTCAGGTGGGTCTTGCCGATCTTCTCGCCGACCGTCACCACGATGCGCTTCCAGCCGACCATGGTGCCCAACCCCAGGGCGATGGCCACCGCGATTTTTACCCACAGCGGAATGAACCGCGTGGCGTTGTCGATCTGCTGCTTGAACAGTTGCAGTTTGCCGGTGGTGTCGGCGTCGAAGTTGCCGACCTTGTTTTTGTCCATCAGGCGAATGGTTTCGCTGGTCAGGTACATGTCGTTACGCACGTTGCCCATGGCCTCGGCCGGGACTTTTGAGAGCGAGCCGTAGCCCTTCACTTCGTTACCGATGTTGCCGGTCAACGCGGCGAGGGCGGGGATCAGTTGCGGCGTGACTTCCTTGCTGCGCACGTAATCGGACAGCACCGGACGCGGGTCGGCCGGCGCTGGCAGCGGCGCACTTTTGACCAGCGCTTGCTGGGTGACTTCGGCCACGGCGGCAAACTGCAGCGCCTGGTCTGCCGGCATGGTGCGGTTCAGCGCGTAAGCCATCGGCAGCGTGCCGACCAGAATCAACATGATCAGGCCCATGCCTTTCTGGCCATCGTTGGAACCGTGGGCGAAAGACACGCCAGTGCACGTCAGGATCAACATGCCGCGAATCCACCACGGTGGCGGAGTGTCACCCTTCGGTGCTTTATACAGCGCACGATTCTTCACGAAAGCACGCAAGGCCAGCAGCAACAGCGCGGCAAACGCGAAGCCGATCAGCGGCGACAGCAACAGCGCATAGCCGACTTTGGTTGCCTGCGCCCAGTCCACACCGCTGGTGCCGTCACGACCGTGCATCAGGGCATTGGCCACGCCGACGCCGATGATCGAGCCGATCAGGGTGTGCGACGAAGACGCCGGCAAGCCCAGCCACCAGGTGCCGAGGTTCCACAGGATCGCGGCGATCAACAGGGCGAAGATCATCGCGAAACCGGCGGAGGAACCGACTTGCAGAATCAGCTCCACCGGCAGCAGGGCGATGATGCCGAACGCCACCGCGCCGCTGGACAACAGCACCCCGAGGAAGTTGAAGAACCCGGACCAGGCCACCGCGAAATTCGGCGGCAAGGAGTTGGTGTAAATCACCGTGGCCACCGCGTTGGCGGTGTCGTGGAAACCGTTGACGAACTCAAAGCCGAGGGCAATCAGCAGCGCCACGCCCAACAGCAGAAACGGCGTCCAGGTGGTGACCACGGTGCCGAGTTCGCTCATGTCGTGCATCAGGCTGTAGGCGGTGAACAACAGCCCGCTGCCCAGCACGGCGAAGAAAATAACGATGGTCAATAAGCTGGGCTTTTTATCGAGTTGCGGTTTGGCGCTACGGGCGGGCGCCTGGGCGGCGGTGAAGGAAGGAGTAGCCATGACGGACAATCCTGAGGGAAGAAGGAGTGTCGCCCATGATCGTTGCTGAATGTTACAGGGAAGCTGCGCTGGGTCAGTGTTTTGGGTTTTTACAGATCCGTTGATCCGAGTCCACCCCGTCCCCGTAGGAGCGAGGCTTGCCCGCGAAGAACGATAACGCGGTCATTCAGTTAAACCGAGGCGCTTCATTCGCGGGCAAGCCTCGCTCCTACGGGACGGTGGTGGTGGGATGTTCAATAATCCTGGCGCTTGCGAAACGCCCAACGCCCGGCGATCACGGTAAACGTCGCGACCAATGCCACCAGAATCCAGAACCCTTCCGGGTCGCCGGAAAGCGGCACCCCACCGACGTTCATGCCAAAGAACCCGGCGATGATGTTGATCGGCAACGCCAGCACCGTGACCACGGTCAGGGTGAACAGCGTGCGGTTGCTCTGTTCGTTGAGGTTGGCGGCGATTTCTTCCTGCAACAGCTTGATCCGTTCGCCCAGCGCCGTGAGGTCGTTGATGATCAGCGCGAACTCCTCGGTGGACTTGCGCAGCTCCTTGACGTCCTCCTTTTGCAACCACTGCGGCGGGCGATTGAGCAGGCGCAGCAACGAGCCCGGTTCCAGCGCCAACAAGCGTTGCAGGCGCACCAGCACCCGTCGGTTGGCGCCCAGCTCAGCACGATTAGTCGACAGCCGCGAGGACAGCAGCTCATCTTCGATCTGGTCGACACTGAGGCTGGTCTTGCGCACGATCTGGGTCAGCACTTCGCCTTGATCGCGCAGCAGATGCACCAGCAATTCCAGCGGCGAGCGAAAGCACTCACCGGCCTTCACCGACGAGCGCAGCTTGTCCACCGAGTGCAGCGGTTGCAGCCGTGCGCTGATGATCAGCCGACTGCGGGCGCAAACCCACAGCGTCGAAACATCGGACGAGACCATGCTGCTGAGGTTGAATACCACGTCGTTGACCACCGCCAGCAACGCCGAATCCACATGCTCGATGCGCGTCGAACGGGAGCCCTCATGCAGCGCTTCGAAAAACTCGTCGGGCAATTCCAGATGGCTTTTCATCCAGCGCTCGCACGCCGCATGAGCCAGATTCAGGTGCAGCCAGAGAAATTCGTCGTTGTCGCCGGGATGTTGCAGGCACTGCAAGGCCTTGGCCGAATCGAGCTCCCGCCCGCGCTCGCCGGGGCGAAAACTGAAACCGTACAGCAGACCGAACAGGTCCGTGTCGCGATGACTTTGGTCGATGCTGTGGTTCATGAGGTCTCACTGAAGGAGGCGCTGTCGGTCACTTTGTGTAGCAGGTCGCGTTACGGCGGATTTTGCAGGTTCACTTGAGCCGCATCATCGCAAGGAGTTTTGACGGTTTTGTGACAGTTGGATGGCGGCAAAATAGTGGCCGTACCGATGGTCGGATTTCATTCAAGAACCGCTCTGGGACGCCGATTACGCTGACGTTAACTTGCACGGCTTTGGCCACGAACCAAGGTCGCAGACAGGGATGTCCGGACACCTTTCACGCCTTGTTGCGGCGTGCCTCATTCCTGTCATGAGTACCTCCCGATGTTTTTGCAAAAGTCCTTGAGAGCGCAAATTCTCGCCCTGCTGAGCGGCAGTCTGTTCGCGATGCTGCTGATCGCCCTGGCCTGCTTTCACTTTCTGTCCAGCGGTGTTCAGAACTACGCGAATCTGGTCGAAGGCCCACTGCACACCTCGCAATTGATCGATGAAGCCAACCTGCAATTCAAGGTGCAGGTACAGGAGTGGAAAAACGTCCTGCTACGCGGCAAGCAGCCTGCGGACCTGGACAAATACTGGAAGCAATTCGAAGACCGTCAGCGCGACGTGCAGGGCATCCTCGGTGAACTGGCCGGACAGAAGGGTATCGAGCCGTCACTCAAGACTCGTATCGAACGCCTGCGGGACGAACATCGTCTGTTAGGCGCGGCTTATCAGAAGGGCCGTGACGCCTACGTGGCGGCAGGCGCCGACCCAACGGCTGGCGACACGGCGGTCAAAGGTGTGGACCGCGCAACCAGCGATCAGATGAGCGAGTTGGTCAGCGAACTGCGCAAGCAGGGTGCCGAGCAATCGAAACTGATCAGCGCCGAAGCCGACCGCACCGTGTTGCTGGGGATCATAGTGATGCTCGTCTCGGGTCTGCTGATCGGGTTGTTGAGCCTGTGGCTGATCAACCGCAACCTGGTCGAACCGATTCGCAAACTGATCGAATACGTGGCGCAACTCAGCCAAGGCAAGTTTGCCGAACGCGTGGCCAGCACCCGTCAGGATGAGTTGGGCAGGTTGGCGGTAGCGGCCAACACCTTGCGCGACTTCCTCGCCGAAACCTTCAGCCGTTTACAGCGCAGCGCCAAGGATCTGGACAGTGCCAGCGGTGAGCTGAATTCCATCGCCACCCTGATGGCCAGCGGCACTAACGAGCAGTTCAACCGCACCGATCAGGTGGCCACGGCGATGAACGAAATGTCTGCTACCGCACAAGAAGTCGCACGTCACGCAGCCGATGCGGCACGTGCCGCCGATGATGCCGACCAGTCCGCCCAGCAGGGCGAAAAGGTCATGCAGGGCACCATTCACACCATCACCCAAATGCGCGGCGAAATCGCCAATACCGCCACGGTCATCCGTCGTCTGGAAACCGACAGCGGGCGCATCGGCAAGGTACTGGAAGTGATTCGCGGCATCGCCGAGCAAACCAATCTGCTGGCGCTCAACGCCGCCATCGAAGCAGCCCGTGCCGGTGAAGCCGGGCGCGGTTTTGCGGTGGTGGCCGATGAAGTCCGCAGCCTGGCCCAGCGCACGGCGGCGTCGATCATCGAGATCAACCAGATCATTCAAACGGTGCAAACCGGTGCGGTGGACGCCGCTCAGGCTATTGAAAGCGGTCAGTCACGCAGTGAGGAAAGTGTCGAGCAAGTGACTCAGGCTGGCGCCATGCTGGAGCGCATCACCCTTGCCGTGGAAGCCATCCGCGACATGAACCGCCAGATCGCCACCGCCGCGGAAGAGCAGACGTCGGTGGCCGAAGACATCTCGCGCAACCTCACCGAGATCACCAGCATCGCCAGCACCAATCTGGACAACGTGCAGCGCACCGAAGCGGCCAGCCACAACCTGCACGGGTTGTCGGGGCAGTTGAATGAAGTAACGGCACGTTTAAGCGCATAACGGGAATGGCTGTGTACCGGTTTGCTTACCGAGTCGGTACACAGTCGATCTCAAGTCCGCAGTGTCGATGTCGATGACCACGGTAATCCTATAAACCCAATGGAGAACCGCCATGGTCAGCATCACATCCGTTTCGATCCCCCCGACGGCCACGACTGCTTCGAACAAGACTGCTGTCAGCGACAGCACCGAAGACACGTCGGTCACGGCAACCGCTGAGGCGTCCAGCGACACCACCAAGGTATCCGCTGGTGGCGCCCCTGCAGCGAGCGGCAGCAGTGCCAGCAGCAGCGAAGAATCCGATACGGTGAAAGAGCTGCGCAAGCAGATCGCCGAGCTGCAAAAGCAATTGCAGGAACAACAGCAGCAACTGCAAGCGGCGCAGGCCAAACAGGAAAGCGCCGAAGCCAAAGCGGCGGACGTCGCGGCGGTTCAGTCGCAGATGGCGGCCACTTCAGCTTCGTTGCAGACCGCGACGGCAGCGTTGTTGCAGGCGTTGCAGGATGAGGGTGGCAGTACTTCCGGCTCCTTGGTCAGTACGACCGCTTAAGTCCGGATTGGAAGGCTGAAAGTAAACGTCGTGCCCTGTTGCTCGGTCGAAACCACGTCCAGTTTTCCGCCATGGGACTGCGCAATCTGACTGGCAATGTATAACCCCAACCCGAGGCCGGCCTGCGGTGTTCCGCTGGCCGATCGCGAGTAAGGCCGGAACAGATGGGGCAGCGTATCCTCCGCAATCAACCCCTGATTGTTCACGCTCAGCACGAACTGTCCTTCATTGATCTGCGCGCTGATATCGATCGGGCCGTCGGGATCGCCATGTGCAACCGCGTTCGCCACCAGATTGGAGAGTAACTGTGCGACCCGCTCGCGATCACACTGAACGCTGTGCAGGTCGCCGATGGACGATTGAAGGGTACGGCCGGGATGGACGCTCTGAACTTCAGAAATCACACGCCGCAATGCATCCTCGAGATCCGGGCACGGCTTGATGTTCACGGGAATGCCACGTCCCCAAGAGCCGCGAGCGAAATCCAGAACGTCATCGACCAGTTTGGCCGCACGTCGGGCGCTGGTGAGGATGTGCCGGGCCCGCTGCTGATTCGCCGGATCGGGTAGTTTGCGCAGGAACATTTCAGCGCCGGCGCTGATGGCGAACAAGGGGTTGCGCAGATCATGCCCGAGCACGGCAATGAACTGTTCGCGCAGTTCGGCGGTTTCCCGTTCCTTCCTCAGCGCTGCTTCGGTCTTTTGCAGGTTTTCTTCGGCCTCGATTTGCAGCGCCAGCATCCGGGCGAAGGATTCCATGGTGCTCTGGATCGTGCTGGATTTGAGGGGGGCAGGATTGGGATCAAGTGCGCAGAGGGTGCCGAAAAGGCGTCCGTCGGTGCGGACAATCGGCACGGCGATGTAGCTTTCGAACGGATAGAGGCGAGGGGGGTGGTGATCGCGGTAAAGCAGGTCATCACTGGCCTTGTCGATGACCACCGAATGATGCGCCTGACGAATTTCGTGGCACAGGGTCGTGACAAGATCCAGCTCATCGCCGACCTGCAAACCGACATTCAGCTGGTCGAGTACCGCACAGGCTGTCCACGAATGTTCGGTGATCCGGGCCACGGCGGCGAAGCGCAGGCCCGTCAGTTCTCGGATCACTTGAAGAATCGCCGGCACCGCGCTGATCCGACCGATCATGGCGATGTCTGCTGCCGCTGCTTGCCCCATTTCAATCTATCCCTGTATGAATGGTGTGGTGGGATTCTAGCGGGCTCACGCGGCGTTGGCGCGACTTGATTACCTGAATTTGACGTGCAAAAAAGCCGCACGATCCGAAGATCGTGCGGCTTGGTGTTTGTGCATCAGGTGTCTTGTTTGTCGCTCAGGACTTTGCCGGTGGCGGCATCGAAATCCACGTCCCACTCGGTGCCGTCAGCGGCTTTCAGTTCGACTTCGTATTCATAGTTGTTGAAATGGTTATCCAGATCCGTGTCGGTGATGGTCGCACCCGGATGCAGTTTCAGCGCAGCCTGATTCATTTCTTCCAATGGCTTGATCTTGCCGCTTTTGACCAGCTCAGGGATCTGGTCGACGCGGACATCGGCCTGGGCCAGGCCAGCGGTGAGGGTCAGCGCAGCGGCAGTGAACAGGGCGGTCAGGGTTTTCATGAGGTTCTATCCTTGGGTGATCTGTTTAAGTGGGATCAGGCTAACCGGCGCAACTTAATCCACCCTTAATTCTCCCAACGCGACTGAGCGAAGACCGCCCCTCGTTCATCAGTAACCGTTGTTCTGCAGCAACTGCGCAACACTGGCCGCCGCCGGGCGTTTGTAGAACTTGAGCAGTTCGCTGGCGCGGTTGGTGAAAATGCCGTCGACGCCGGCGTCCATGACTTTCTGGTAATCCACGGCATCGTCGATGGTGTACACGTGCACCAACAAGCCCTGATCGTGGGTGTATTGGTTCATCCAGGGTTGCACCAGATCCGAGTAACTCTGATCACCACCCTGGGTCAGCGCGGCAGAAGGGCCGGTGCCGATCGCGCCCTGGGCTTTGGCGTACTCGACCCATTGCTGGAATTCGGCTTTGTCTTTCGGTTGCTGTTTGGCGTAGTAAGTGGCTTTGTCCTTGTCGCCGGACTCGGCAAACGTCACTTTGGATTTCGGTTCGATGCTGCCTTCGCCGACCCACAACAGGAGGATTTTCGGCACTTTCGGCATTTCCTTCTCGAGCAGTTCGAGGCTGCTTTTCTCGAAGGTTTGCAGCACGACTTTACCTTTGCCCTGGCCAACCGCCAGATCGCTCTTCGCCAGTTTCGAACCGGCCGGGCTCAACCAGCCGCGATCCTGGAGTTTTTCCTTAAGGTCGCGCTCGATCCCGGGAAACTGCTTCGGTTCTTTGGTTTCGATGTACAGGCCGGGTTTGTGCAGCGGGTTGCCTTGGGCAATGTCGATGATTTCGTCGAGGGTCAGAACTTTCAGACCGACGTACGCAGGACGCGCGCGATCCGGGTAGGCGGTGTTGAACCAGCTGCCGGCATCGAGGGTTTTCAGCTCGGCGATAGTGAACTCGTTGGCCGGGCGGTCCTTGCGTTCAGGGAATTTGCTGGCGACGTCGGTGGTGCGTTGCAGGTTGTTGTCGTGCAGGGCGAAGAGCACGCCATCCTTGCTGCGTTGCAGGTCCAGTTCCAGGTAATCGGCACCCAGATCGCGGGCCAGTTTGTAGGCGGCGGCGGTGGATTCCGGTGCATCGAAGGACGCGCCACGGTGGGCGATCACGGCCGGATGCGGAATGCCCATGCGGGTGGCCAGCGCGGTGGGGCTTGGCTCGCTGGCGGCCTGTGCCTGGCCGAGACCCAGCATCAGACTCAGCAGCAGGGCACTCTTGGTGAAGGTAACAGGCATGGTCGAGGTCCTTTCGCAGATTTTCAAAGACGTATCTTTTAACAACTGAGCGCCGCTTGCGCTATCGCCAGACCGACATAAACGTGTTTAAAGCAGATTTTTTCAGCGCTTTTGTGCGCTTCTTTGCAGTACTCTTGGCCCCGGCAGTTACCCCGGCAGAGGGAACGCCCATTCGCTTGCCCTGCGTGTAAACCATCGATCACCGGTCCTTTGCGACCTTCTGTGAGGTTTATCATGCGCATCACTTCCGAGCTCATCTGCCAGGCCGCCGACCAACTCAAAGGCTTCGTCGGCCTCAATCGCAAGACTGGCCAGTACATCGTTCGTTTCAGCGAAGACTCTTTCGGCATGGACGTGGCGGATGACGGCATTATTCCCACCAGCGAATTCGTCTGGGCCCTAGGTTCCGCGCAGGCCATGACGCTCAAGCGTGAGTTGATTCAGTTGTTGCTGGATCAAAATATCGATGACCGGATCAACATCACCGAGCCGTTGCGGGTGTACATGAATCGGCGGGAAGTGCCGGAGATTTCGGCGGTTCGCAGTCTGGTGCAGAGCTGTTGCGGTGGCTGTGGTGGCGTTCTTCAGAGCGCCAAGTAGTCACTGATCAAACCGATACGCCCGCTCGACCTTGCACACCCGCGTATGGCAAGACGAATACCAGGTCGAGCGCCCGCGTTCGCGAATCTCACTGTGCTCGGGATGATGTTTCCACGCCAGGATCGCCGCTTCGTTGGCCCAGTAGGACACCGTAATCCCGAGCCCGTCGTCACCCCGGGCCGATTCCACACCCAGGAAACCGGGTTGCTCACGGGCCAGTTCGACCATGCGCGTGGCGGCCTGCTCGTAACCCTGATCACCGTCAGTGCGCAGGGAGGTAAAAATCACCGCGTAGTAAGGCGCTGGTGGAGTCTTGGCGATCATGACTTCTGCCTCTTGCAAGCTGCGATCAACCCACGGACCAGCGGCGGCAGCTTGCCCTTGAGTGCTGCGCGTTCAGGTTGGAACAGCGTTGCGACGAAGAACGGATGCCCTTTGAGTTCCACCGCACGCAAGTCGCCCGAAGCATCGTGTCCAACAGCGCACAACTGTTGGGTCAATAACTCATGTTCGAACGCTGGATTAACGCCGTAGCGGCAGCGATATCCTTCGACAATCTCAGCGCTATCGTATGTCTCGGCGATCAACGAGCCTTCAACCAGATGAATGTTGTCGACGGCCTCCACCAGGGAACAGCTCAGTGGCGTGATCAGCGCTCGCGTCGCATCGGGCGATGTCTCGCCGTGTTCGGCATCTTCCCAGCCCAGAACATGTCGGGCGTATTCGAGTACGGCGTGTTGAAAACCGCCACAGGTGCCAAGAAACGGCCGTTGCTGTTCACGGGCAAAACGAATCGCCCGCAACGCACCGTCCATATCGCGGTAAGGGCTGGCGGGCACGCACCAGAAACCGTCGAAGCCAGCCAATGGCGCATCGGTGCCGATGCGGTCGGTGGCCAGCCACTGGAACTGCACGTCTGTTTTCGCCTGTTCAGCGGCCATGCCGAGGGCGATGGGGATGGCCTGGTGAGCGGTGACGTGCGGGTCGTAATCGCCGATCAGTGCGATGCGGATTGGGCGGGTTTCCATGAGTGCGCTCCACGCTTGTTGATTCCTGGTACCCACTATAAATTGGCGTTCACGCACTCAATATTGGCGTTATCCCAATTGATCAATGCACCGACGCACTATCGACTGGATTACCCCGACCTGTCCCTGATCCTCGCGCTGGTGCGCGGCGGCTCTCTGGCCCGGGCGTCGACGCTGTTGAAAGTCGACGTCTCGACAGTGTTTCGCGCGGTGCGCCGACTGGAAGCCGCGCTGGGCCAGCAACTGTTCGAAAAGAGCCGCGCCGGCTACTTGCCCACCACGTTGGCGCAAACCCTGGCCGAGCAGGCTGAGCGGGCCGAACAGGCGCTGGAGGCGGCGCGCATTGGCGTGGAGCAGGGCGGTGAAGTCATCAGCGGCACGGTGCGCCTGACCTGCACCGACTCGGTCTTGCAAGGCTTGCTGCTGCCGGCGTTGGCGAAGTTCATGCCCGGCTACCCGGCGCTGACCATCGAGTTGAGTACCTCCAACGACTTCGCCAACCTCAGCCGCCGGGACGCGGATATCGCCTTGCGCCTGACTCGTACACCGCCCGAGCACTTGGTAGGCCGGCGATTGGCCCAGGTGTCGTATCGAGTCTGCGCCAGCGAGGCGTATCTGAAATCGGTCGATTCCGAAGACTTGGCTTCGCTGACCTGGATCGCCCCGGACGACTTCCTTCCCGATCACCCCACCGTCGCGTGGCGCCGTCAGCAGTTGCCCGGCGTCACACCGGGTTATCGCTGCAACAGCATGTTGTCGGTGACTGAGTTGGTGCGGGCCGGGCTCGGTGTCGCGGCATTGCCGGACTTCCTCATCGGTGACGGGCTGCAACCGTTGAGTGAGCCGCTACACGGTTACGACACAGCGCTCTGGTTGCTGACCCGCCCGGACTGCCGCGCCTTGCGCTCGGTGGTGACGTTGTTCGATGAGCTGGGGCGGGCGCTTCGATTGCCTTGACCGAGCGCTAAACCTTCGGCTGATCCTTGCGCACGAAGTGTTGATGCATTTCCGAGGTCAGGCTTTCAATGCGTTCGGTGAGGGCCTTGGTCATTTCGGTGAGCCGGGTGTTTTGTTCGAGCAACTCCAGCAGTTGCGCGGTGTTCTGCGCCGCTTGCGCCTGACGTTCACTGTTGGCGACGGCCAGGGTTTCGCGGTGCAGGGCGTCGGCGTCGGACTGGGCTTTATCCCGCGCCGCTTGACGGGTCTGGGCCAGCAGAATCAACGGCGCGGCATACGCCGATTGCAGGCTGAACGCCAGGTTGAGCAGGATGAACGGGTAGAGATCGAAGTGCGCCACGCCAAACACATTGAGGCAAACCCATAACACCACGATCAGCGTCTGCGCACCGAGAAAGGTCGGCGTGCCGAAGAACCGCGCAAAGGCCTCGGCACGCAGCGCAAACTTGTCGTTGCCGAACGTGGGCGCAAGGTGGGCATGGGGGCGATGAAAGCGCAGATGGTCAACGGGGAGGGCGGGTTGAGTGTCGGAGGTCGTGGTGGTCATGGTGCTCTCTGCATGGCGCTGGGACTGAGGCTCACTATAGCCCCAGCGCCAGTTTCATTCTGAAACACATTGCGGTGTTTTATTCAGAGCGACCTGTGATCGGTAAATCGGCAGACCTTGTCATTTATTGCAACTCGATTCAGAGCTGATAACAGGCCAGGAACATGTCCAGCGCCGAATCCACCACCGTGGTCTGCATCTCGGCTGACAGGCCGGGCAGGCCCATGGAAATCTGTGGCCAGAACGCAAAGGATTTGAGCATTCCCTGAATCTGTTGTGCAGCGAATTCGGGGGCGATCGGTTTCAAACGGCCATCAGCCTGGGCGGCGCGGATCCACACAGTCAGGCCTTCTTCGCGCTCACCCATTCGCGCAACCATATTCTGGGCGCGCTCAGGGGAATGGATGGTGGCGGCGATGGCCACCCGCGCCAGGTCGAGAAAATTGTCATCGCCCAGCATCTGCAATTTCGCCATCAGCATCCGGCGCATCTGGTCGCGCAGCGGCTGGTCAGGGTGGTAGGGCGTTTCCTGTTCTGACGTCACCCGCGCCCATAATTGATTGAGGATTTCGGCGAACAACTCTTCCTTGCTGGGGAAATGGTTGTACACCGTGCGCTTCGACACGCCAGCGGTGGCGGCGATCTTGTCCATGCTGGTGATGTCGAAACCGTTGGCACGGAATTCGGCAATCGCCGCTTGAATGATGGCTTCGCGTTTTCGGTCGGTGAGGCGCTGTGGAGCTGTCATAAGTACGCTTCGGCAGGAAGAAGTGGAGAATTACACTTGGCAGTTTACTTGTGATCGGGTTTGATGCAACCTAGAAACTACACTGTGCAGTGTAATGTTTTGTTAATCCTGCGCAGTGAACAATAGATCTCCGGCTGATGCGTGCGTGCCTTGGCCATTTATCGTCTTAAGCGGAAAACTGCGAATCATGAGGTTTTCCTGGAGTCATTCAGTCATGGCCACTTCAACTTCCCCTGCGGACAACGCCTCCACACCTGAAGCATCCCGTCAGGCAGAAGGGCACTTCCGAAACCATGCGCCCGTGCAACGTGAAGGCTTTCGCAAAATGGTGCGCATCATGTGGAACATGATCTTCCACAAACCGCGTAACACCCGCCCGACGGCGCCTGTCCCGGTGCAAACCCTGACTCAGGCAGCGTTGATCGCCGCCCCCAACCACAGCGTTTACCGTCTCGGTCATTCCACCGTACTGCTGAAACTGCGGGACAAATTCTGGATCACCGACCCGGTCTTCGCCGAGCGCGCCTCACCGGTGCAATGGGCCGGGCCGAAGCGCTTTCACCAGCCGCCGATCAGCCTCGAAGAACTGCCGCCGATCGAAGCGGTGATCCTGTCCCACGATCATTACGACCACCTCGATTATCAGGCGGTGCTCAAACTGGCGGACAAGACCCAGTACTTCCTCACGCCACTGGGCGTGGGCGACACCCTGATCAAATGGGGCATCGACGCCAGCAAAGTCCGACAACTGGACTGGTGGCAAGGCACTGAGGTCGACGGAATTCAGTTCATCGCCACCCCTTCGCAACACTTTTCCGGCCGCGGTCTGTTCGATGGCAACAGCACGCTGTGGGCCTCGTGGGTGATGATCGACGGCGACACGCGAATCTTCTTCAGCGGCGACAGCGGTTATTTCGACGGCTTCAAACGCATCGGCGAACAGTACGGCCCATTCGACCTGACGCTCATGGAAACCGGTGCCTACAACGTCGAGTGGCCGCATGTTCATATGCAGCCGGAGCAAACCCTGCAGGCGCACATCGACCTCAAGGGGCGCTGGTTATTACCGATTCACAACGGCACGTTCGATTTGTCGATGCATGCCTGGTTTGAACCTTTCGACCGCATTCTGGCGTTGGCCTGGGAGCGGAATGTGTCGATCACCACGCCGCAGATGGGTCAGGCGTTCAATGTGATGTATCCGCAGCGGGGGAGTGCCTGGTGGTCGGAGATGGAAAACGTTGGCGATCAGGTGGAGCCTCAGAGCGCTTGATAACGTGCCGCCGGGCCGCCACACGGGAGCGGCCCGAATTTCACAACTAAACTAGCTGCGTTCATCCAGTAACAGGTTTAGATATTCCGAGATCTTTGCCACGGTCAAATCGCGAAATTTTCCGCGGAGCATTTCATTCAGCTCCTCCTGAGACAGTCCGAGCTTTTGTGCCGCCTCAGTCTTACTCAGCCGACCGGTTTCGAGAAGTATGCCAATCTTCATAACGTACTCAGATTTGGCCCGCATCTCACCCGCATCGGGATATCCCAGCTCTTCATAAACACAGCTGTCGCTTCCATCGACTTCATTCATTCGCTGACACCTCACTCAACCATCGCATAATCCGCCCGCCCCACCGGATCAGGCGTAGACCCTTTCACATTCATCCCTCGACCCGGCGCGAACCCCGGGAAGAACACCAATCCCTCTGATTCAAACCGATAGGCCAGCGCCAGCCGCGTAACATCCAGCACATCGCGTTCATCCTCAAATCGCTGTATAGCGTCAACCGAAACCCCGGATTCCCGAGACAATTCCTCCACACTCCAACCCAGCATCGCTCGGGCCTGAACGCTATGCGCGGGGGTGAATTGGAAAAGGGCGATACGTTCCAGGGTGATTTTCATCGCAAGAGAGGCCATGGTGTTCTCCGGGCTCAAGAGTGCTGATTCAAAAAATACTGTGTTTTTGTACAGTTGTTTTGAGCCCGAATCAAACTCATTTTTTGATCGGTTCTATCTCGTCCCGTCCAGCCAGGTCGTTGGCGCCTGTCCCAGTACGCGGCGGAACATCGTGGAGAACGCCGCCGGGCTGTCATAGCCAAAATCCAAGGCAATGCGCGTCACCGGTTCGCCCACCACCAGCCGCGCCAGAGCCAGCACCACGCAGGCCCGCTGCCGCCATTGGCTGAAACTCAGGCCTGTCTGTTGGCGGAACAGGCGATTGAACGTACGCAGGCTGATGTGCAACTGATCGGCCCATTGCTGTGGCGACTGATGAGCGTCGGGCCGCTGCACAAAGCCCTGGCACAACGCGAGCAGCCGCGCATCGACGGGCAGCGGAATGTGCAACGGCAGGTGAGTGCTGCGCGCCAGTTCATGCAGCAGCAAGCCGATCAGCGTACCGTCGCGCCCGCGCTCGTCATACGCCAGCGGGATCTCCACCGCCTCCATCAGCAAATGCCGCATCAATGGCGAAACGCTGATCACCTGGCAGCGATCCCCCAGATCCACCGCCCCCGGCTCGATATACACACTGCGCGTGCTCACCCCCAGCATCAGCACCTCATGCGCCACCCCCGGCGGAATCCACACCGCCCGCTGCGGCGGCACCACCCAACTGCCGTCGAGCGTGCTGACCTGCATCATCCCGGTGGCGCCGTACAGCAATTGCGCTCGCCGATGTGTATGACGAGGCAACAAATGGCCGTGGGAATAATCCGTACCGATGGCCACCACCGGCCGTGGCGTGTAGTCCAGCAGATCAATCGAAACATTGCGCATCGAGCAGTCCCAGCGGTTGGCGTAAACGCGAACATTATTGGCTGACTTGCTGAAGCAGGCCAAGGCGCATCGCTCTATCGTCGACCGCTCTCAACCAACGGACGACGCGCAATGTTCTATCTCCTGCTGGCACTATTCGGCTGCATGACCGGCATCACCGCGGTGCTGTTCGGCTTCGGCGGCGGCTTCGTCGTCGTGCCATTGCTCTACCGCATACTCATGACCAGCCACGGCACAGACGACCCCGTCAGCCAATCGGCGATGCACATTGCTGTGGCAACCTCGACCTGCGTAATGATCGTCAACGCCACGATCGCCACCGGAAAACACCGCCGCGCGGGAAATCTCATTCGTCATTACCTGTGGCCATTGGGCGGGTTTATCGGCGTGGGCGCGGTAGTCGGCGCCGTAGCGGCGATGTGGGCAAGTGGCGAGGTGATTCGCTACGCCTTCATCGCCTACCTGAGCGTGACCATAGCGGATTGCCTGTTGCGACGCGGCTTTCTCACAGCGTCCGATTCCGTCATCCCACGGCGGTTGGGAAGGGCAGAAGTGTCTGGCGGCGGTGTAGGAATCGGCACCATCGCCACGTTTCTCGGCGTAGGCGGCAGCGTCATGACCGTGCCGTTATTGCGGCGTTGTGGGTTGAGCATGTCCCAGGCGACGTCCATGGCCAATCCGCTAAGTTTGCCCGTGGCGCTGGCCGGGACGCTGACTTACATGGCCATGGCCGGTTTCACCGAGTTTGATCTGGGGCCGTGGTTTGTCGGTTATGTGGATGTGCTGGCGTTTGCGGTGTTGACTGTGGGGTCGCTGGTGGGGATTCGGTTGGCTACGCCGTGGATTGGGCGGATACCGGATCGATCCCATGCGCGGGTGTATGTAGGTTTGCTGGTGGTGGTGATGATCAGCCTGTGCCTGAGTTAATCGCAGTTACTTCGCCTCCAACCCCGGCGCTTCCCGAATGATGAAGTGATCCAGGTTCTCAATATTCGCACTGAACACCCCGAACGTCTGCTCGGGGTTTTTCTTGCTCGGCACCTGCTTCAACTCCGGCGTCACGCCATAAAAGAAGCAATACAACTCCTTCCCGCTCTCACTGGCGTGCTTGATCTCTTCCAGAAACGCTTTGCGCTTGCGGTAGTTGTCGATCAGCTTTTTGCTCAGGTAAACATTGACTGAATAAGGCTTCTTCTTCGCCTCGTCCGCTTGCTTGAACCAGACCTTCTGTTCGAAATCGATGCGAAAGCTCTGCGTGTAATCCTTGATCTCCTTGATCTTGCCCCAGTAAATCAGCCCCTTGTTGTCTTGCAGATATTCGATCTTCTTAAAGAACGACCCATAAGGCGCCGTGTGCTCGCCAATCTTCAGCGGCATGCGCTTGAGCAACTCCTTGTCCTCGAAGTTCGACACAAAACACTCCACCGGATGGGCGAAGACACTGGTCTTGTCCGGTGCTGATTCGCGGCTCGGGTGTTCGACATTACTGGCCGCTGAAGGCGGTTTCGGATCGTCCCGCTTCACATCATCGGCCACCGCCGGGTTCGACGGCTTACGCACATACTCACGCCGCGTCAGCAACAACTCCGACGGAAAATGCTCCTCGCGACTGTCATCCGTTTCCGCACCGTCCGCATCCACACCTGACGCCGACGCCTTGAGACTGACATAAGGACAATCCACCACATGCCGGGTGCTGGGCGTGTTCTTGAAGTGCGGGGTGCGCACGTAATTCACGTTCTTGGCGTTGAACGTCGTCAACACATTCGCCACATCGAACGCCAAACGACAGGCATCGTTGGGGCATTGGAAGTGTTCCTTGGCGGAGTCGAACTCCATGGTTTCGTCGAAATTCAAATCGCGCACGTCATAGATCGACAGCTTGTCGTCGAGGCTGAGGCAGTAGGCGAGGTCGAATTTCATTGGGGGTAAGTCCTTTTGGTAAAGCGTCTAGTCGAGGTGGGTGGTGAGCATTTGGAGTTTTTCTTTGATGCGGTCGAGGTCTTTTAGCTCGCATTCCCAAATCACATCCACCCGCCAATCCATCAGTTTTAATCGATTGATGCATCGCTCGTCACGACTGGTGTTTATGTCGAACTTCTTTGCCCAGTAATCGGGGCGGGTTTTAGGTGTGGACGTATATTTGCACCCGTGTTGATGCCAAAAACAACCGTGAACAAACAGACATAGATGATGTTTGGGGAACACTAGATCGGGTGTTCCGGGCAGATCTCTTCGATGCAGCCGAAAGCGCAGCCCCATCGCATGGCACAAGGATCGAACAACCATCTCTGGTTTCGTGTTTTTGCCCTTTATCTGCGCCATGATTTTGGAGCGTTGTTCTGGTGTGAGTCTGTCAGCGCACATTTCAGATTTGCCTTCTCGACTGCCTTGCATCTTAGGAGAGCATGCTAACGGTGTTGCCGTTAGGTCAAGGTTAGTCTGGAGAACGGCTCGACCGCCTACTCTCGAATCAGTCGACCGATCTTCGAATACAGCGACTCTGTGTAATCGTGCCTATCATTCGAATGATGACAGCGCTGATGGCAGTTCGGGCACAGCGCTATGGCATTAGTGATGCGATCCGAACCTTTTTCGGCGAGTGGCCTTACATGGTGAACTTCTAGATAAGGCAGGCCAAGCTTTTGAAACGGAGCTGGCTCATCGCAGGCTTCACATTGGCCTTCTGCTTCGTTTCGAACCCAGGCCCTAACCTCGGGATCACGCACATACACCTTACCTAAGCTTGGCGCGCGTTTCGGTTTCAGGATGCCCTTCGGCGGTTCCTTAATCTTTTGCTTTTGAAGCGCAATGGCGCGACGTTCCAGGGTCTCGTCATCAGCGGTTGGAATGCACTCGTCGCCAGCCAAAATACCTCGGCCGGCAAGGACGTCGCGAATTGAGTTTTCGACATTCGAACCGACATGAGGTGCTGGCTTGTAACCATTGATGCGCTTTTTGCCCATCCGCTCCAGCACAGTTGAAATGTTTAGCATCCGGAACTCGATGGAGCTTTCGGTGCGCCCAGCCAAGGCGCCTGCTCGCAGAGTACGGTTTTCCTGGGCCTTGTTGAATTTCTGCCCGATCTTTTCGAGTTCCAACATTTTCAGGTAAGCGTCAACAGCTGCTTCGAGCTCGGTGACACTCCAATCGGTGTTGTTTGTTTCAATATCCATAAGATCGCCGAGGGTTGAAAACCCTCGGACGATACTGAGTGGCCATTACGATTGTCTACGAAAATTCCTACAGAAATAACCGACACAACGTTCAATCGATCGCTACAAAGGAGTAACGGTACTAACCCACTGAATGATTCGAAGACTGAAATACCTCTGCCACCTTCCGCCACCAAGGCTTAACCACCGGAACCCGCCGCCGCGTGCGATTTAACAGTAGACAAGGCATGTCACGCAGCCGAATCCAGCCTTCATCCTGCCAATGCAACAGACTCAACGACATCTCCGGCCAATCCAACAAGCTCAACATCGGTCGATCAGCGTTCTTCGACTGTCCCGCATCGCGCAAGGCCGTCACCACTTGATGTGTCAGCCACTCACGCAACAACCGGTTCCCTGGCGCGTAGTGATACACCAACAACGCATACACGCCGGACTCACTGAGCATCAACCGCTTCTCCGGTTGGCCGTGGCACTCAATCAGCAACGTATGCCGCTGATCCTCGTCCAGTTTGCTGACCACACGATCGTTCAAATGGAAGCCCATTAACCGACCGAGATCGCGGGCGCAGAACCATGGCTGGTTTTCAAGAAGGAGGGCGTGGAGGGGGAGCTTGTGGCGGGTGAAGATTGTAGGGGTGTAGGGGTCAATCATGGCAAGCCTCCGCAGATGGAAGCTCAAAGATGACGCGGCTAAAGCAGATTACCTTCGGAGAGAAGTAGAGATTTTTAGGCATATCCTTTACCTCTGTGTGATGTCAGCTTTCTTAGGGCTGGGTGCCGGGAGTTAAGAAACCCCACACAGAGGGCCGGACATATTCCCCTTTCGGGTCTTGTATTAGTCCACTCCCGGCATAACAGAGATTTTTTGATGCGCACGGAGAAACCGTAGGCACAAAAAAGCCGCTACTGTCGGGTGCGGTCAGTCCGCTGTGTGAGGTGTTTCTTAGGCACCATGGGCAAGAGACTATGAGCTCTCCACTCTCTGGTCAATACGTTTACTCGCCGATTTTCGGCCGAGGAAACCTCTAAATTTGTCTCCTTATCTTGTAGACAAAATGATGGCAAAGCAGTAGCGTTGGCCCGCTCGATATGGATGACAAAGTCTCGAGAAAAAAGCCGCGAGACTTCGCGAAAATTCCTACCTTAGATATTGTGCACCATAGGATTGCTACAAGGAGTGTGAGAATTCATGGGGACGCATAAGAATAAACTTCTCGATTGTTTTTGGCGGTTTATTGAAAGTGGTGTTGTTATCTTTAGGTTTGGGGATACATCACAGTTTACATAGTTATTTTATGTTGAAGTTCTGGGTCGTAGATCCTTGATCTCAATTGATTTTCGGTTGCGTGTGAATGTCTATTATGGGTGGCGAGGTAAAGATGCGTTTTATTGACGTTTTTGCGGGGTGTGGTGGTCTTTCCTTGGGGCTGCTGCAAGCTGGGATGTCTGGCGTCTTTGCTATCGAAAAAAATCCGATGGCATTTTCCACCCTTCAGCATAACTTGATAAATGGAAAAAAATTCCAATTTGATTGGCCGGAATGGCTTCCTCAAAAAGCAATGAGTTGTGAAGAACTTCTCTCTGAGTACTCAACTGAACTCGCAGAAATATCTGGAACGATTGATTTGTTAGTTGGTGGCCCACCTTGCCAAGGTTTTTCGACAGCTGGAAGGCGAAATCCATCTGATCCACGCAATCAAATGGCAGAGCAATATCTAAAGCTGGTTAGCATACTAAGACCCACCTATCTTGTGATTGAGAACGTCTCAGGATTCGCCTCAAGATTTAACGAAACTAAGAACAATGAGTTGAATGACAAGTTTAGTAAGGCTTCGTACGCCGAGTTTATTGTCGATAGTTTAGAAGGTTTAGGATATTCGGTGAGTTCTGGACTGGTCAATTGTTCAAATTTCGGCGTTCCCCAAAATCGACATAGATATTTGATAATTTGTTCGTTAAAGAAGTTGGCTGAACCATTGTTTGACAGTTTGATCGGATCTTCAAAGCAATTTTTGTCCAGTAAGAAGCTTAACCTCGATCGGCCCACCTCTGTATTTGAAGCTCTATCGGATTTGGAGATTGGAACTAAGCGGCTAATACCATCTGTAGATGGCGATAGATCAGGATTTGCTCAAATTGACTATGTTGAACCTGATGTTAAATCTAATTACTTGTCTTTAATGAGGGCTGGGAGTGATCTTGCGCCTAACAGTCTTCGATTGCCTAGGCATGCACCTGATACCATTGTTAATTTTAAGAGAATACAGATTGCATCAATTCCTGGGCGCTCGGTATCAAAAAGTGTACGAGAGAGTCTTGGTATAAAAAAACAAGCAATTACGGTGCTTGGAAGGAATCAACCCGCACCGACAGTAACGACCTTGCCTGATGACATAATTCATTATTCAGAAGCTAGGATTTTGACAGTTCGAGAATCCGCAAGGTTGCAATCTTTCCCTGATTGGTTTGAATTTCTAGGCAAATACACCACAGGGGGGGCACGTAGGAAACTTGATTGTCCTCGCTATACGCAAGTAGGTAATGCGGTCCCTCCTCTTCTGTCAGAAGCCATTGCTCAGGTCATTAAAGCAGCTTTCGACGATATTAGTCTTTGTAAGGACAAGAAAAATGCAGCTGAACTTTAAAGTCAGTCCGCAGTTAAAGTCTATTATCGGAAGAGATCTAATTACTGATGATTATGTTGCGATATTTGAATTAGTTAAAAATTCATATGACGCTCGTGCCACTAAGGTGCATATACACTTTTTTAGCGATTGTATTTATATCGTTGATAATGGCAAGGGGATGTCGTTTGAGGATATTGAGCATAAATGGCTTTATGTCGCTTATTCAGCGAAAAATGACGGTACTGAGGATGATGGAGCAACACAGCGTTATGCTGGAAGTAAAGGAGTGGGTCGATTTTCATGTGACCGGCTTGGCGTAAAGCTCTCTATGATGTCTAGAGCGCTTGATGGTGATTACGTATCTAGAGTGAGGGTTGATTGGGGAGATTTTGAAGACTCTTCTGTAGAGAATTTTGTTGATGTGCAAGTTGAGTATGATCGATTAGCGATTTTCAAACTGCCTAAAGCTGTGGAGCCTCCCAGTGGTACTGGTACAGTATTAAAAATTTACGAGCTTAGAGATGAATGGTCTCGGGATCGAATTTTAAGTTTGAAAAGTTCTTTGTCGAAGCTAATAAATCCATTCAATAGTACCTCTGAGACTTTTGGTATTGAGTTTCACTGCATTGAAGAGTTGTCCGAAGATGAGAGGTTGATTTCAGATTTTGACGGTGAACTCCCACCTAATGCGATAGTAAATAGTGCTGTCCAGAATTTTATATTTGAAACTCTTCAGAAAAAAACTACTTGGCTTTCGACTAAGATTATCGATGGTATGGTTGTGTCCGAGTTAATTGATAGGGGAGAGGTGCTGTATAAGGTGTCTGAGCCTAATCCTTATTTGGAGCTTGATGGCGCTGGTTTTGAATGTAATCTTTTTTATCTAAATAGATCTGCGAAAAGCACTTTTGCAAGACGGATGGGTATATCGTCAATTAACTTTGGCTCAGTTTTTTTGTTTAAAAATGGATTCCGGGTTTACCCTGTTGGAGATGATTCTGATGATACTTTTGGTATCGATAGACGGAAGCAGCAAGGTACGTCGCGGTATCTAGGGTCGCGTGATTTGCTCGGTCGGATAGATGTTCACGGTGATGACTCTAAGTTTAAAGAGTCCTCTAGCCGTGATAAGGGTTTGATTGAAACAAGTGCGTATGAGGAATTACTCGAGTGCTTCAAAAGGAAGTGCCTGTTACGACTGGAAAATTACGTTGTAGGTGTTACCTGGAAGTTTAAGTTTGATCATGATCTAGAGGACGCTTCATTTCTTGAGGGGCATGAAGCTAGAGCCAAAGCTTTGCAGGTGTTGTCGAAACTAACCAGCGTGCCCGATATTAAAGTTGAGTATTTTAATAAAGACCTTTTCGGAATCTTAAGCGATAGCATTTCCGACTTTCCTAGAGCCATGAACGATCTGGCAGCATTAGCTATGAAAGCCGGAGACGATTCTCTTCGAGTTAGGGCGCTTGAGGCTTTTAACAAGTTTCAGGCGCTTCAAGAGTCTGAGGCTGAAGCTATCCGTTTCGCCGAAAGAGAGAGAGAGGCACGTCATGTCGCTGAAAAGCTAGCAGCGAAGACAAAAAAGGCGCTAGAAACTGAGCGTTCAAAAAACCTTTTTCTTACATCTCTGAAAAGCCGTGATAAAGAGACTCTTGAGAATTTGCATCATCAAGTGATTATCTACGCTATTAGTGCTCATCATAGGCTCGAAGGAAGTATTGCAGACGTTAGAGACGGTCATGTAATTGATAGAGTTGAGCTGGAAAAATCTCTTGGCAATCTACTGCTTCTAAACAAAAAAATTATCGCGGCTTCAAGATTTGCAACATCTGCGAACTTTAAGTTGAACTCAAGTAAGATTACCGAGGATTTTACGAAGTACTTGGTGGAATATATTGAGAAGATATGTCCTATCTATATTCAGCGTATAAAAGCTGAAGTTTCCTCGGATGGAAAGTTGTTTGAGTTGGAGTTTTTTCCAATTGAAGTATCAATTATGATTGATAATTTAATTGAGAATGCAAAGAAAGCTAATGCATCTATTATTCGGTTTGATATAAGGCAGATGTCTTCTAATACATTGGAAATCCATGTGGAAGATGATGGTGATGGAATATCACAAGATATCGAAGATGTATCTCGAATTTTTGAGAAAGGCATTACTACCACTGACGGATCTGGCTTAGGTTTGTATCACGTTACAGAAGTTCTACAAGCATTGAAGGGTGCAATATCGGTAGCTAGCGGAAAGCTTTCCGGGGCGGCGTTTTTGATTAAGGTTAATAAATAATGGAAAACCAATACAGAGTGCTCTGGTTTGATGATCAGCTCGAGTATATAGAGGCTGTTGAGCACAAACTTAATCGAAAAGTCTCTCCTTATGGCTTGGAGTTGCACGCTAATAAAATATCATCTTTTGATAATGAGACTATCAATCCTATTTTGGATGAGTTAAGAAAAAATAGTAATTACGATATTATTTTGGTTGATTTTGATTTAGGTCAGCAGCACGAAACTGGTGCAACATTGCTCACAAAGTTGCGAAGATATTCTCAAGGTGAAGTCATTTTCTATAGCGCGAAGAAACCTCGTGAGCTTAGAGAAATATTGCTTGAGTTAGATATCGATGGGGTATTCTGTGTGAGTAGGGGCGTATCATTGGCAGATGATATTTTTTCCATCATAAAACCTACTTTTCACCGGCTTGCCCATCCCAACTATTTTCGGGGGATAGTGGTTGGGTCCGTAAGTGAAATGGATGAACTGCTCTCGGATATATTGTTGCGTATAGTAAAAAAATCTCGTTACATGACGGAGGAAGAGCTGAGAGGACTTGCAGTAGAAGGACTCAAAGATAGCATTGAGATGGGCGTTGATGCATTGGCCAAACAGGCGAGCAGACCAATAGATCGGTTCGTTTCTAAAGATTTGAATCTATACATTAAAGTGAATTTGATACTTCAGGTTTTAGATAGAATCGGAGATCGGTTGTCTGAGGATTGTTCTGAGGTTTTGAAGCGATTTAACGATGAGATTAATCAATATAGAATTCAGGCGGCTCATGTTGCGAACAGGGAAGTAAATGGTGCTCTGGTGTTCACTGGTAGAAACGAGAAGCCTTGGGACGTGCAAAAACTTAAGGAGATTCTCATCGCAATACGCAGTCACAAAGATAATCTAAATTCTATCTTGACCTTGGTTGATAAGGACTAGTTCTTCTATTTTTGAGTGGCCTGGACTTCAGAATATCTAAGTGTGGATAGATAATTTGAATTTCGAAGATTTATAAAAAAGCCCTGGATGGTCAGGGCTTTTTTACAACTGCACGATCAGATTGGAGATCGCTAGGGTTGCTTAAGATCAATCCCAGCTAAGCGCCCCACCAGTCTGATACTCAATAACCCGAGTCTCAAAGAAATTCTTCTCTTTCTTCAAGTCCATAATCTCGCTCATCCAAGGGAACGGGTTAGTCGTCCCTGGATACTCTTCCTTCAAACCGATCTGGCTCAAACGACGGTTAGCGATGAACTTCAGGTAGTCCTCCATCATCGCCGCGTTCATGCCCAACACGCCGCGAGGCATGGTGTCACGCGCGTATTCGATCTCCAGCTGAGTGCCCTGCAGAATCATCTGCGAAGCTTCTTCCTTCATCTCAGCATCCCACAAGTGCGGGTTTTCGATTTTGATCTGGTTGATCACGTCGATGCCGAAGTTCAGGTGCATGGATTCGTCGCGCAGGATGTATTGGAACTGCTCGGCGACGCCGGTCATTTTGTTGCGGCGGCCCATGGAGAGGATCTGGGTGAAGCCGCAGTAGAAGAAGATGCCTTCCAGAACGCAGTAGTAGGCGATCAGGTTGCGCAGCAGCTCTTTGTCGGTTTCGACGGTGCCGGTTTCGAACTTCGGATCGGAGATCGAACGGGTGTATTTCAGGCCCCAGGTGGCTTTCTTCGCGACCGATGGGATCTCGTGGTACATGTTGAAGATCTCGCCTTCATCCATGGCCAACGATTCGATGCAGTACTGGTAGGCGTGAGTGTGGATCGCCTCTTCGAACGCCTGGCGCAGGATGTACTGGCGGCATTCCGGGTTGGTGATCAGGCGGTACACGGCCAGGACCAGGTTGTTGGCAACCAGGGAGTCGGCGGTGGAGAAGAAGCCGAGGTTGCGCATGACGATGCGGCGCTCGTCGTCGGTCAGGCCTTCCGGGTCTTTCCAGAGGGCGATGTCGGCGGTCATGTTGACTTCTTGCGGCATCCAGTGGTTTGCGCAACCGTCCAGGTACTTCTGCCAGGCCCAGTCGTACTTGAATGGCACGAGTTGGTTGAGGTCGGCGCGGCAGTTGATCATGCGCTTTTCGTCGACAGCCACACGGGCGGAGGCGCCTTCGAGTTCGGCGAGGCCTTCGGCGATGTCGAGGTTGTCCAGGGCAGCTTTTGCACGGGCGATTGCGGCGGAGTCGGACGCGGTTACAGCGCGGGCTTCTTGAGCCGCGACGCCGCCAGCGGTGTCGAGGCGGTCCATGTTGGCTTCAGTTGCGTGCCCAGCGTTGGCGCCTTTTACAACGGTTTCGCCGCTGTCTTCTTTGTCGAATTCGTCCCAGCTCAGCATGACGTGTCGTCTCCTGCGTGAGGGCCAGATGCCCGTGTGAAAACTGATAGGTTGGTTTTTCACACGACCTTACTGGCCGCGTTGGATAGCGTTTTTTGCAGCGGTACACGCAGGCAAATAAACATAATTTTGTACGGGGTTCCGAGAGCCTCTGAGGGGCGCAGAAATCGGTGAAGACTTCGGCGTGGGCTTCAGACTGGCTGTTATCCCTGTAAGGGAATATTGCAGGCCCGTTTAAGGCGGCATTATAGGGAAATTTTTGCGCTCGTGGTGGGGCGAATCCGCGCATGGAGCGGACGAGAAGGCGGGTTTTTCGGTCGGAGCGAGGGTTTACAGGGCTTTGGCTGGATGTCACGGGTGCAGATTTTTTTTCATAAATTTTGGCGGGCAATTTTTTTGTTCAAAAAACAGCCAGAAAATCGCCTTTTTCACTACATGTTGTGTTTTGAGTCGGTTTTCGATGGCTCCAGACACAACTAAGCCCGACCGAGGTCGGGCTGTAAAGTCACGCTCGATGATCAGCTGAGGCGCGCTGCACCGACGTGGTCCGCACCATCGGCAGCGACTTTGGCAGCGCCGGTGTGATCAAAACCGTCAGAAGCGAGCTTGGCAGCGCCTGTGTGGTCGGAGCCATCGGAGGCAAAAGACGCCGAACCGGTGTGGTCGTAACCGTCAGAAGCGACAGCCGCTTGCGTGGTGTAAGCAGCCGACCCAGTGCGGTCGTAGCCATCAGCGGAGAAGGTGTTAGCGGCCAGGACGGAGAGGGTCAGGGCGAGGATCAGTTTGGTTTTCATGGTAGTGGCTCCAGGTTCGTTGGCGTTTTGTGCCTTGGGTGTGGAATTGATACTACGCCAGTAAATTTGATTAAAAAGCGCAAATAAACGCTTAATTCAATCGTTTTTATCGATATATAAGGTTCGGCGCTTCATCTGCCTTAATAGCGGGCGGGTGGGTCGAACCTTGGGAGAGTGAGAGCGGGTGATTAGCCGTTAGAGCAGCCGTTACCCATGACGCTGTAGCGCAGAATGTGGCGTTGGCCTTTGGAGTCGTCGTATTCCATTTTCGCCGGAACAACTTCGCACACATTCGGGATTTCGCTCATGGAGATAACTTTGGCGATGTCCAGATGAGTGGAGTAAGTGTATTCCTCGACGGCGGGTTGCTGCTGCGCGACATCAGTCGGGACCTCGTCTGCCATGGCTGTTGCGCACAGGCTGCTGAGGGCCAGAACTAATAAAGCTTTCATTTCAGATTTACCTTTTAGAGGTCGAATGGGGTCACGCAACCTTTTTGGGGTTGCGTGTAGAACTTAAGTACTGGTTTTGGATTAACTGCCTTCGTGGGGGCTGCAACTTGGTTAATCACGTTGCCTTGTTGGCGAGGCTGATTTTAGGCGTGGGGTTTACATTCATATAGGCGTGCTTTTGATAAACACTATTGGCAGATCCTGTAACAATCCTCGAAAAGCGACCTTTGGCTTGCTGATGAAGCCAATGTCATAAATGCCCAAAGCCCCTGAAATCACCGCTCTTGAGCATCTCGACGAGGTATAGCCACATTTTGTAGGGGCTTGTTACTACCATCGTCGAATGGTTCTATAGGCCCGGCCCGGCTACAACTGGGTCATACAAAAACAACTATTCCACCGAGGTAACAAAGATGAGTGCGGCTTCTCTGTATCCCGTTCGTCCCGAGGTTGCGGCCAACACGCTGACTGATGAGGCGACCTACAAGGCCATGTACCAGCAGTCCGTCGTTAATCCGGACGGCTTCTGGCGCGAGCAAGCCAAGCGCCTCGACTGGATCAAGCCTTTCACCACGGTGAAACAGACTTCCTTCGACGATCACCACGTCGACATCAAATGGTTCGCCGACGGCACCCTGAACGTTTCCTACAACTGCCTCGACCGTCATCTGGCCGAGCGCGGCGATCAAGTCGCGATTATTTGGGAAGGGGATGACCCAGCCGAAAGCCGCAACATCACCTATCGCGAGCTGCACGAACAAGTCTGCAAGTTCGCCAACGCCCTGCGTGGCCAGGATGTGCACCGCGGCGACGTGGTGACTATCTATATGCCGATGATTCCCGAAGCCGTGGTCGCCATGCTGGCCTGTACCCGGATCGGCGCGATTCACTCGGTGGTGTTCGGTGGTTTCTCCCCGGAAGCCCTGGCCGGTCGGATCATCGACTGCAAATCCAAAGTGGTGATCACTGCTGATGAAGGTGTTCGTGCCGGCAAGAAGGTCCCGCTCAAGTCCAACGTCGACGACGCGCTGACCAATCCGGAAACCAGCAGCATTCAGAAAGTCATCGTGTGCAAGCGCACCGGCGGCGACATCAAGTGGAACCAGCATCGCGATATCTGGTTCGAAGACCTGATGAAAGTAGCGGGCACTGTGTGCGCGCCGAAAGAAATGGGCGCTGAAGAAGCGCTGTTCATTCTTTATACCTCCGGTTCGACCGGCAAGCCGAAGGGTGTACAGCACACCACTGGCGGTTACCTGCTTTACGCCGCCATGACCCATGAGCGCGTGTTCGACTACCGCCCAGGCGAAGTCTACTGGTGCACCGCCGACGTCGGTTGGGTCACCGGCCACACTTATATCGTCTACGGCCCATTGGCCAACGGCGCGACCACCGTGCTGTTCGAAGGCGTGCCGAACTATCCGGACATCACCCGGGTGGCGAAGATCGTCGACAAGCACAAGGTCAACATCCTCTACACCGCGCCAACCGCGATCCGCGCGATGATGGCGTCGGGCAAAGCCGCCGTTGAAGGCGCTGATGGCAGCAGCTTGCGTCTGTTGGGTTCGGTCGGTGAGCCGATCAACCCGGAAGCGTGGGACTGGTACTACAAGAACGTCGGCCAATCCCGTTGCCCGATCGTCGACACCTGGTGGCAGACCGAAACCGGCGGCAACATGATGAGCCCGCTGCCGGGCGCTCATGGCCTCAAGCCGGGTTCGGCGGCACGTCCGTTCTTCGGCGTGGTGCCGGCACTGGTGGACAACCTGGGCAACATCCTCGAAGGCGTTGCCGAGGGCAACCTGGTGATTCTCGATTCGTGGCCAGGCCAGGCGCGCACGCTGTATGGCGACCATGACCGCTTCGTCGATACTTACTTCAAGACCTTCCGTGGCATGTACTTCACCGGTGACGGCGCGCGTCGCGATGAAGACGGTTACTACTGGATTACCGGTCGCGTGGATGACGTGCTCAACGTGTCCGGCCACCGCATGGGGACCGCCGAGATTGAAAGCGCGATGGTCGCCCACCCGAAAGTCGCCGAAGCGGCGGTGGTCGGTGTGCCGCACGACATCAAAGGGCAGGGCATTTATGTCTATGTCACGTTGATCGGTGGCGAAGAGCCGAGCGAGCAACTGCGTCTGGAACTGAAAAACTGGGTCCGTAAAGAGATTGGTCCGATTGCTTCGCCGGATGTCATCCAATGGGCGCCGGGCTTGCCGAAAACCCGTTCGGGCAAAATCATGCGCCGGATTCTGCGCAAGATTGCTACGGCCGAATACGATGGGTTGGGGGATATCTCCACCTTGGCGGATCCGGGTGTGGTGCAGCATTTGATTGATACGCACAAGACCATGAACGTTGCGTAAGTAGCGGCTCTTGAGTTGCCAAAGCCCCGCCAGGTGATGAGTCTGGTGGGGCTTTTTATTGCCTGTTGTTTTTGTGTGGGCAGTTCTGGCCTCATCGCGAGCAGGCTCACTCCTACAGGGAATTGAGGTGTGCCTGCAATCTGAGCCACCCCCGAAAACCCTGTAGGAGTGAGCCTGCTCGCGATGGCGATCTATCTGACACCAAATAAACAACTTCCAATAATTATCGGCTTCACCTGTAGGTGATTTCCCACTGTTACCCATCACCCTTCAAGTAACTGAATGTGTAACCGCTCGTTCCGATACGGGGCATTGGGAAACGCAAAGCCCCGTCATTCGGCCTCTATAGCCCGCTTTAAAAATAAGACACAACGCTGCGCTTGCCGGATTAGAAGGGTTTGCCAATAATAGGCCCGCAATTTGCAGCATAGATCGGTTCACTGTCTTTTGCTCTTGCATGAATTTGCAAGGCTGTCAACGCGCCCAAGTGGCTTTCTCGGTGCTTCTGTAATTAGTTGTCGCATTGAAGAAATATCGGCTTCGGGCCTGTCGTTAGAATGCCGATCACTCGCTCGTTGTTGCTCGCGTTGAAAAAAGCGCGCGATTCCTACAACGCAGCACCGCTTTGCGGTTCCACTCATTCGCATATTGGGCTGTCGCTCACTCTGCCGTTTTAGCCCTTTACCGATGGAGTCCCAAGATGAAGAAACTCGTGCTGCTTGGCGCCCTGGCACTGTCCGTGCTGTCCCTGCCGACATTCGCCGATGAAAAGCCTCTGAAAATTGGTATCGAAGCGGCTTACCCTCCGTTCGCTTCCAAAGCGCCGGACGGCAGCATCGTTGGTTTCGACTACGACATCGGCAACGCTCTGTGCGAAGAGATGAAGGTCAAGTGCGTCTGGGTCGAGCAAGAGTTCGACGGTCTGATCCCGGCACTCAAAGTGCGCAAGATCGACGCGATCCTGTCGTCCATGTCGATCACTGAAGACCGCAAGAAGTCCGTGGACTTCACCAACAAGTACTACAACACCCCGGCTCGCCTGGTCATGAAGGCCGGCACTCCAGTCAGCGACAGCCTGGCTGAGCTCAAGGGCAAGAACATCGGCGTGCAACGTGGTTCGATCCACGAGCGTTTCGCCCGTGAAGTCCTGGCCCCGCTGGGTGCCGAGATCAAGCCTTACGGTTCGCAGAACGAAATTTACCTCGACGTGGCTGCTGGCCGCCTCGACGGCACCGTGGCAGACGCTACGCTGCTGGATGACGGTTTCCTGAAAACCGACGCTGGCAAAGGCTTCGCCTTCGTTGGCCCGGCCTTCACCGACGTCAAATACTTCGGCGACGGCGTGGGTATCGCAGTTCGCAAGGGTGACGCGCTGAAAGACAAGGTCAACACCGCGATCACCGCCATTCGCGAGAACGGCAAGTACAAGCAAATCCAGGACAAATACTTCGCCTTCGATATCTACGGCAAGTAACACGTCCCGGCGACAAGTCCGAAATGGCGCAAGCAACAGGATCTCTGAGGTTTGCGCCATTTTTTCATCCCCCTTTTCGAGGACCTGAATCATGTTGAAAGGCTACGGGGCTGTCATCCTCGATGGCGCATGGCTGACGCTTCAGCTCGCCTTGTCGTCCATGGTCTTGGCCATTGTTCTGGGTCTGATCGGCGTTGCGCTGCGTCTGTCCCCGATTCGCTGGCTGGCCTGGCTGGGCGACCTGTATTCCACGGTGATCCGCGGGATTCCCGACCTGGTGCTGATCCTGCTGATTTTCTACGGTGGTCAGGACCTGCTCAACCGCGTCGCGCCGCTGCTCGGTTTTGACGAGTACATCGATCTCAACCCGTTGGCCGCCGGTATCGGCACCTTGGGCTTCATCTTCGGTGCGTACCTGTCGGAAACCTTCCGTGGTGCCTTCATGGCGATCCCGAAAGGTCAGGCAGAAGCCGGCATGGCGTACGGCATGAGCAGTTTTCAGGTGTTCTTCCGGGTGTTGGTGCCGCAGATGATTCGCCTGGCGATTCCGGGCTTCACCAACAACTGGCTGGTCCTGACCAAGGCCACCGCGCTGATTTCGGTGGTGGGTCTGCAAGACATGATGTTCAAGGCCAAGCAGGCGGCAGATGCCACCCGCGAGCCTTTCACCTTCTTCCTCGCAGTGGCGGCAATGTACCTGGTGATTACCAGCGTCTCGTTGTTGGCATTGCGTCACCTTGAGAAGCGCTACTCGGTAGGCGTAAGGGCGGCTGATCTATGATCTTCGACTACAACGTCATTTGGGAGGCCCTGCCGCTGTACTTCGGCGGCCTGGTGACCACCCTCAAATTGCTCGCGCTGTCGCTGTTTTTCGGCCTGCTGTGCGCCTTGCCGCTGGGCTTGATGCGCGTCTCGAAAAACGCGGCCGTCAACATGAGCGCCTGGCTCTACACCTACGTGATCCGCGGCACACCGATGCTGGTGCAGCTGTTCTTGATCTACTACGGTCTGGCGCAGTTCGAAGCGGTACGTGAAAGCTTCCTCTGGCCGTGGCTGTCCAGCGCGACGTTCTGTGCGTGCCTGGCCTTCGCGATCAACACCAGTGCCTACACCGCTGAAATCATCGCCGGCAGCCTGCGCGCCACACCGAACGGTGAGATCGAAGCGGCCAAGGCAATGGGGATGTCGCGCTACAAAATGTACAAGCGCATCCTGCTGCCGTCGGCCCTGCGCCGGGCGTTGCCGCAGTACAGCAACGAAGTGATCATGATGCTGCAGACCACCAGTCTGGCGTCCATCGTGACCCTGATCGACATCACCGGTGCCGCACGCACGGTCAACGCGCAGTTCTACCTGCCGTTCGAAGCCTACATCACCGCAGGCGTGTTCTACCTGTGCCTGACGTTCATTCTGGTGCGGATGTTCAAACTGGCCGAGCGCCGCTGGCTGGGCTATCTGGCCCCGCGGAAGCACTGATATGGAACGCATCGATCATTCATTGCCGTGGAACCACTTGGGCAGCGAACGCCAGATTTCGGTGTTCCGCTTCGGCAGTGGCGAGCGTAAGGCCTACATTCAGGCCAGCCTGCACGCCGATGAATTGCCGGGGATGCGCGTGGCCTGGGAGCTGAAGAAGCGCCTGACCGAACTCGAAGCCCAAGGCTTGCTCAACGGTGTGATCGAACTGGTGCCTGTGGCCAATCCACTGGGCCTCAGTCAACTGCTGCAAGGCAATCATCAAGGGCGTTTTGAGGCGGGCAGCGGCAAGAACTTCAACCGGGATTTCGTCGAGCTGAGCGCGCCAGTGGCCGCCGAGCTGGAAGGGCACCTGGGTGATGATCCGCACGCCAATATTCAGCTGATCCGTCAGGCCATGAGCGATGCGTTGGCTGCATTGCCGCCAGCCGCCAGTCAGTTGCAAGGCATGCAGCGCATTTTGCTCAGCCATGCCTGCACCGCTGATGTGGTGCTGGATCTGCATTGCGATGCCGAAGCGGCGCTGCACATGTACGCCTTGCCGCAACACTGGCCGCAATGGCGTTCGTTGGCCGCGCACCTGGATGTGAAGGTGGGGTTGTTGGCGGAAGATTCCGGCGGCAGTTCCTTCGACGAAGCCTGTTCGCTGCCGTGGTTGCGTCTGTCGCGTCTGTTTCCTGATGCGCAGATTCCCTTGGCCTGCCTGGCGACTACCATTGAATTAGGTGGTCAAGCCGATACCGGTCGCGCTGAAGCCTGCGCTTACGCCGAAGGCATTCTGGCGTTCCTCGCCGAGCAAGGCTTGATCAGCGGTGAATGGCCAAAACCGGCGCAAGACGCTTGCGAAGGCATGCCGTTCGAAGGCACCGAATTGCTGTTTGCGCCACACCCTGGCGTGATCAGTTTCTTGCGTAAACCCGGTGAATGGATTGAAGCCGGCGATGAGATTTTCGAAGTGATCGATCCGTTATCGGATCGGGTCAGCACGGTGTGTGCTGGTACGTCCGGGGTGCTGTTTGCCATTGAACGGCTGCGTTATGCCCAACCCGGTTTCTGGCTGGCCAAGGTGGCGGGGCGCGAAGCGCTGCGTCACGGGCGCTTGCTCAACGACTGACTGACTGTTTTTGTGAGAACCGACCGCATGTACAAACTTGAAGTCCAAGACCTGCATAAACGCTATGGCAGTCACGAAGTGCTCAAGGGCGTGTCCCTGAAAGCGGCGGCTGGCGATGTGATCAGCATCATCGGCTCCAGTGGCTCCGGCAAAAGTACCTTCCTGCGTTGCATCAACCTGCTGGAGCAGCCGCACGCGGGCAAGATTCTGCTCAACAACGAAGAGCTGAAACTGGTCGCCAACAAGGACGGCGCGCTGAAGGCGGCCGACCCGAAACAGCTGCAACGCATGCGTTCGCGCCTGTCGATGGTGTTCCAGCATTTCAACCTGTGGTCGCACATGACCGCGCTGGAAAACATCATGGAAGCGCCGGTCCACGTGCTAGGCATGTCCAAGGCCGAAGCCCGCGAGAAGGCCGAGCACTACCTGAACAAGGTCGGTGTGGCTCATCGTAAAGATGCTTACCCGGGCCATATGTCCGGCGGCGAGCAGCAGCGTGTGGCGATTGCCCGTGCGCTGGCGATGGAACCTGAGGTGATGCTGTTCGACGAACCGACGTCGGCGCTCGACCCGGAACTGGTTGGCGACGTGCTGAAAGTCATGCAGGCCCTGGCGCTGGAAGGCCGGACCATGGTGGTGGTGACGCACGAAATGGGCTTCGCCCGTGAAGTGTCGAACCAGCTGGTGTTCCTGCACAAAGGTGTCGTCGAAGAAAGCGGCAACCCGCGTGAGGTACTGGTCAATCCACAGTCCGAACGTTTGCAACAATTCCTCTCGGGCAGCCTGAAGTAATCAAGACTGCCGTTGTGCACCGGGATAGTGCATGCTTCGCAACCTAGAGGCCGGCCCCAACCCTTTGTAGGAGCTGCCGAAGGCTGCGATCTTTTGACTTTGATTTTCAAGATCAAAAGATCGCAGCCTCGTTTCACTCGACAGCTCCTACAGTTGATCTGTGCCGGTTTTGAGATTTGTGTTCGTTTCCGGGCTAGCATTGGCCCATGCCTTCATCACTGTTCTTCGCTTCGGATCGCTCACCCATGACTGCCCATCGAATTGGTTTCCTGATTTGGCCCAGCACTAAAGCACTGACGCTTGCGCTGGCTGAGGAGGCCTTGCGTGTTGCCCAGCGTGTGCATCCGGACGTTGTCTACGAACTGTCGTTTTTGCAGGCCGAACCGCCGACCGAAGGCGCCTGGCAATTACCGGGTGAACCGTGGGCCGGCAAGCTCGAAAACTTCCAGAAACTGTTCCTGCTCGCCGATGAGCCGCCGACCGCACTTGCGCCGGCGCTCAGCAGTTCGCTGAAACAATTGGTGCGTGCTGGCTGCGTGATCGGTGGTTTGTCTGCCGGTGTTTACCCGTTGGCCCAACTGGGTTTGCTCGACGGTTATCGTGCTGCCGTGCATTGGCGCTGGCAGGACGATTTCACCGAACGCTTCCCGAAAGTCATCGCCACCAGTCACCTGTTCGACTGGGATCGCGATCGCCTGACCGCGTGCGGCGGCTTGTCGGTACTCGACTTGCTGCTCGCCGTGCTGGCCCGTGATCACGGCGCAGAACTGGCCGGCGCGGTGTCGGAAGAACTGGTGGTCGAGCGCATCCGTGAGGGCGGCGAACGCCAACGAATTCCGCTGCAGAACCGTCTCGGTTCCAGCCATCCGAAGCTCACGCAAGCCGTGTTGCTGATGGAAGCCAACATCGAAGAGCCACTGACCACCGACGAAATCGCCCAGCATGTGTGCGTGTCCCGTCGGCAGTTAGAGCGGATCTTCAAGCAATACCTCAACCGTGTGCCGAGCCAGTACTACCTGGAACTGCGCCTGAACAAGGCCCGGCAGATGCTGATGCAAACCAGCAAGTCGATCATCCAGATTGGCCTGTCGTGTGGCTTCTCTTCAGGGCCGCATTTCTCCAGCGCCTACCGCAACTTCTTCGGTGCCACGCCGCGGGAAGATCGCAACCAGCGGCGCAGCAGCAGCCCGTTCGAATTGTCGTCGGTGCCGTCGGAGCGTGGGTGACTGAGCAACCACGCCACCTGCTGAAGGCTGATCTATTCCTCCATGTCGGAGCCTTCGGAAGTCGAGATGCCCATCTCTCCTCGATTGATTACCTCTTCCACGCCAAAGTCCATGCCCGTCTGTTCGAAGTAGCTGATCAGTCGTAGCAGGCTCTCTTCGGAAAACCGATTACCTCGAAAACTGATGTTCTCAGCGATTTCCACCGGCAGTTCCAGCACGTCGCCGGGGACTTCGGTGATGGCGTTGTCACTGAGGTCGGCCCAGTCCAGCTCTGTCATTTGCAGCAGGCCGTGCGGTATTTCGCTGATACCGGTGTCATTCAGCCGTACGGTCGCGAGCTCCGTCATCTGACTCAGGTCAGGCGTTTGTCCCAAGGGGTTGTGAGCCAGATCGAGATAATCGAGCTGTTCCATTCCCGCCAGCGCACTTGCCGATTCCGCTGACAGTCTGACCCGGCATTCAGGGATCGACAGCGTCCGCAGTTGCCCCATCTTGAACACCGCTTCAGGAATATTGCCCAGATTG
This sequence comes from Pseudomonas sp. BT76 TE3572, assembly GCF_050435365.1. Taxonomy (NCBI): domain Bacteria; kingdom Pseudomonadati; phylum Pseudomonadota; class Gammaproteobacteria; order Pseudomonadales; family Pseudomonadaceae; genus Pseudomonas; species Pseudomonas sp. BT76 TE3572. Next base: position 2,882,189 of record NZ_JBNDKE010000001.1, on the reverse strand, counting down.
CAGGCGCGAAGCCTGAGGCTTTTGAGTTTGGGGAAAGACTCCAGAAAATGCCCGGCGCGGGTCACTCCGTTCACGCTGAGTAACTGCAGCGATGTCACATGACTGAAGTCGGCGTTCAGGGTAGGCAGGTCGCCGTTGATGTAGGACTCGAAAACGAGGTCATAGGTGGGCTCCAGCGCCTCATTGAAATCATCCAGTTCGCTTTCATGCCGCCAGCACTGCTCCAGTGTCTGTTTGAACTGGTCGCGGTTCATGTGCTCGACAAATTGTTGTTGGGCGGTGAATGGTTCACCCGTCAACGGGTGTTGGGCCGGAAGGTTGGCGGTCCATGCCGCCAAGTCGTTGCTCAGTTGTGCCAACTCCGCTTCAAGGTTTGTCAGCTCGACCCGGCCGTCTGCCAGGGTGCCTGGCAATTCATAGACAAACTCGCTCGCCTGTTCGACCTCCAGGTTCGGGTACAGCGCCCTGACTCGGTTGATGTCCGCCTCTGGGGCGTAGATACCCAAATCGTATGAGCTGTCGAAGTAGTGATGCTTGATCAGTTGTCGGGCGTTATCCGAAAGCGGATTGTGCGTCAGGTGCAGTGCGTGTTTGGTGTACACGGGGCTTTCGAATAATTGCGAAGGCAGCTCACTGATCCTGTTGTGCAGCAGCTTGGCAGTATCAAGTTTAGGGTGGCGAACTACGCTGTCGGGAATATCGGTCAGACCGGTACGGCTCAAGTCCAGGTGAACAAGCTCAGGCATGGATTCGACACTGGGCACCATAGTGAACAGGTTCTGGTACAGATCCAGCATGACCAGTTTGTTCAATGAAGACAGCTTCGACCAGCTGGCTGCATCGAACCTGATTGCGCAATCGCTTAACACCAGCGCATCAAGGTCCGTCATTTGAGGAATGGCCTCGGGGAGGGTGGTCAGGGAAAAGCGTTTTAAATCGAGGCGACGCAAACTGTTGAAGCGCTGAAGAAACTCGGGAACGCCCTGCACAGCATGACTGCCTTCAAGGGACAGCAATGACACATGGGGGAAGTCGGCCGTCAGCGTCGGTAGATCGCCAAGAATCGGCTCGGCAAATCTGAGTGTGTAGCGCGGCGTGTCAATCGGGCCATCGAAGTCCCGCTCTGATTGTCGACGCCAGCTGCGCTGGATTTCCTGGGCCAGCAGCCTACGGTTGTGTCGAGCGGCCTGTTGTTCCAAATCGCTCAGAGGGGCCCGGGTTTGCGGGTGAACAGTGGGCGAGTCATCTATCCAGTTGTTCAGGTCCTGATGCAGTCGCGAGAGCTCGCTGGACAGGCGTGAGAGCTCCATGTGCGCGCCATCGGGATGCGTTTGTAACTGGAGAACAACAGACTGGAGTTCCTCCTCGGAAAGACTGGGATAAACCTCGCGAACACGGTCGTTGAGGGATGGCGTCGGGGCGTAACTGCGCCTGTAACCCTCTGTGCCGCCGGGCAAGCGCATGGTCGTCGGGTCGTAGAACGGTTTTCGATGGGGATTTTTTGCGAACAACTTGCGCAGTGCCGGTTGGTTCAATGCATGTTCGGCGATGCGTACTTTGAGCGACTGAGCATTTGCGATAGATGGGTTCAGCGCATTGCGCTGTGCTGGCGGCAGCACCTTAAAAAGTCCCTGATAAAAATCACCGGGCACTGACTCTCTGTCTTGATAAACCTGATAAGTGCCGTCTTCCGCGCGCACCAGTGTTTTCACGATCGGGGCATCGGACTGGCCAATGCTGTCGCGCACAAATCCGTCATGGGCATAATCCCTCACTTCAATACGCAGCTCGGCGGGAAAACCGGGCAGCGAATTCAGGCTTTGCAAGGCCAGTCGGTGGGTGTCGGTGTTGTCCAGAGCGTCGGAGTAAAGGCCTTCACAGGCTCTGGTTGCGCGTACGGCCTCCATGGCTTTGAGTGCTGCTTCCTTGAGCCGCTGGGGCGAGCGACCGTTGTGCAACTGGCGTAACTCGGTCCCGGTTGCATTGCTCACTAGCTCTTGCGCGACATCGGCCGGCAATCCATGCACGTCGTCGAGCAGTCGCTGGACCTGCGCGTTGCCGGCTTTCTCCTGCGCGCGATAGCGTGTATCGAACAGCGATTTGTGATGCTTCAGGGCAAGTTCGGCCGTTTGTTTTCTGAAGGCTTGTGTTTGGGTTTCCGGTGCCGGCATTGGCGTGTTGGCAGGCCAGTCGTCGTAGGTGGTCAGCAATTGGTGTTGCAGGATCAGATCGGCCTTGCGATAGCGCTCGGGTTGGTTGCTGCCGATCTGTTCGATAAAGGTTTCGATGTCCCGGTTGATCCTGAAGCGCTTGATCGTGTCTGTCAGCAGCGAAGGCGGGCGATAATGTTCGACATGCATTTCGCGCACTGCGTTGTCGTGGTAACCGCTGACCCGCAGGATCTGTTCGCGCTCGGCGTTGGTGAACGACTCGACGCTATGGCCGAGGCGGCGCATGACCTTTTCCCGGTCCCAGTTCAGCGGTTGCTCCAGTTCTGTGTGCCAGGCACCGTGGTTGTTATGCAGCAGAGGCGGCTGATAGGCATCAGTTCGGTTCGGATGCTCAATCTGAAATGTGCCTGACACGCGGTCGGGCTTCACGGCAAACAGTTTTTCCTCCAGTGGCAGCAGCATCTTGCCCTTGTTTTGATAGAGGCCGAGATGATCGGGTATTGCTCCTTCCGGCAAAATGAGTGCTCGTTCGTAAGGCTTGAGATCCGGCTTCCAGTAGCGGGTTTTTCCTTCGGGCGTTGTGACGGGTTTGAGTGGGTCGACAAGCGCAATAACTTCACGAGAGAGCAGATGGTTAAGGGTGCGGGCAGCGATGGCGCCGCCCACCGCAAATGTCCCCACCTGAACTACTGTTTCGACGAACGTCATCAGATGCCCGAACGCTTCTGTTTTAAGCCCTTCAGCCAGGTCCACTATGCCTTCGAAGGTTTCGTCGAGTAACTGGTAGGCCATGTAGCCCAGCATCAATTCGCCGAGAAACGGGACGAAAGGCAACGCAACGAATGTCGCGATTTCAAGGAGCGTTGAGGCCACTTTGCTGAAGGCATTCCACAATGCCCATCGCGCGTTGCTGTCGGCGGTGGCGGTGGAGACGGCAAGCGTGCTTGCATCGTTGAGGATCTTGTTCAGCTGTCGTTGATAGAGATGGTTCCACAGGTCTGCTCTGAACGGGATCGCCGAAAACCGCAAATCAGGCTTGTCGATGGGCGTTTCGCGCCAGCTCGGCAGTGGGTCGCCCTGTCGGTGTTGATGCCAGGTCACGCTCTGGAGGCGACGGTTGAGGTCCGCGAAAAAATGCCCTCTTTCCTTGTGGTCGACGAAACGACTGAAGAACGTTTGATAAGCGGGCGAGCGCAGTTTTCGGGTCAGCTCGGCCATGAACGCCAACGTATTCGGGTATTCCTTGAGAGGATGCTCTGGATCATCGGGAATGTAGGCAATGATCCGTTTTGCCGTGCGTGCGCGCTCCAGGCTCGCCGCGAAAACGACAATGCCGGTCAGCGAGGAGGACATCATTGTCAGGTCGTGGCCATATAGCGGCTGCCCATCCAGTCGAGCACCCGAACGCCCTTGCAGAATGCGCAGGATCGAGAGATGGGCATCCGCTGGAATATCCTTTCGGACTTGCGCCATCTGCAGCGCAGATTGGAGTGCTGTTTTGTGTGAGCCGATCACCTTCGTTTTCAACACCGCACCGGCCACCGGGTTGGAGAGCCCCAGATTGTCTTTGAGGTAAGCGTTGTACCGGGCGCCGATATCCAGTTCCCGGCATAACCGGACAAAGGCCGGGATAGTGAGCTTTTGCTTGACCGCCGGCAGCGTATCGAACTGCCCTGTGGGTGAAGGTTGGGTGATGAACGTCGAGGCTGACTCGTAAGCCCCTGCCGCTGTTTCCGATTCCTGAAAGTTATGCAGGGCGGCGTCGAGCATCGACACGGTCCAGGTGCGCGCGGCGCCAGACTTGATTCCGAAAAGCGCCACGGTCTGAGGGATGTACAGGCGCAGAAAGGTGGTTTTGACGTCCAGATTCAGGTCAAACCGGGCTTTCAGGGCGTCGCTCAGCAGCGGTTCGGCAAAGGCTTGCGCGCTTTGCAGCTTCGACAGCATTGAGTCCAGACGATTTCGATGGGTCCAGTGTTCCTGAGTGATCTTTTTCAGCGACTGGTGCTGCTGGGGTGTTGCGGTGGCATGCCAGTCCGGCGTCATCAGCGTAGCGGTCTTAAGGGCGCGGTGTGTGCTGGACGATGCTTCTAATACCCAGGCTGGCAGATTGTTGAACAGGTGATGGTAGTGATCGTCCGGCTGCGTAGCGGATTCACTGTCCCCAGTAGTGGAAAGGCGATCGTTCTCGTATCGGCTCATGCGCTATTCCCTTAGCGTTTTGGATGAGCCGCCAGCAAAACAGACGATGATCGGTTCCGTGCGGTACATATTTACCGCACCGCTCGACAACCCTGCCTATAACCTGTGCCGGCAGTTTAAACTGCGCCTTTGCGACGCTATATGTCGCATTGCCGTAAACCCGGCTGAAACCGGGGTTTGCGCTATAAGAAGTTGTCGCTTGGCGGCAAGGCCGGGCTGAAAACTGTCCTTACAATCCCCCCATCGCTCGCCAGTTTCAGGCGAGTGTTCCTCATCAGGAGACTCCGATGTCCGTTGAGCACGCTGCGGTACAACGCGCCGATTTCGACCAGGTAATGGTTCCCAACTACGCGCCTGCCGCTTTCATTCCTGTTCGTGGCGCCGGTTCCCGCGTCTGGGACCAGTCTGGCCGCGAGCTGATCGACTTCGCCGGCGGGATTGCCGTTAACGTATTGGGCCATGCGCACCCGGCGCTGGTCGCTGCCTTGACCGAGCAGGCGAACAAGCTGTGGCATGTGTCCAACGTCTTCACCAATGAGCCGGCCTTGCGCCTGGCGCATAAGCTGATCGACGCTACGTTTGCTGATCGCGCGTTCTTCTGCAACTCCGGGGCCGAAGCCAACGAGGCCGCCTTCAAGCTGGCCCGTCGCGTCGGTTTCGATCGTTTTGGCAGCGAGAAGTACGAAATCATCGCCGCGCTCAACAGCTTCCACGGCCGTACCCTGTTCACCGTGAACGTCGGTGGCCAGTCGAAGTATTCCGACGGTTTCGGTCCGAAGATCACCGGTATCACCCACGTGCCGTACAACGATCTGGCCGCGCTGAAAGCCGCCATTTCCGACAAGACTTGCGCTGTGGTTCTGGAGCCGATCCAGGGCGAGAGCGGCGTCATCCCGGCCGAACTCGAATACCTGCAAGGCGCCCGTGAACTGTGCACCGCGCACAACGCGCTGCTGATTTTCGACGAAGTGCAAACCGGTATGGGCCGCAGCGGCAAGCTGTTCGCCTACCAGCATTACGGCGTGACCCCGGACATCCTGACCAGCGCCAAGAGCCTGGGCGGTGGTTTCCCGATCGCCGCGATGCTGACCACCGAAGACCTGGCCAAACACCTGGTCGTCGGCACTCACGGCACCACGTATGGCGGCAACCCGCTGGCGTGCGCTGTCGCTGAAGCTGTGATCGACGTGGTTAATACCCCTGAAGTGCTGGCCGGCGTCAACGCCAAGCACGACAAGTTCAAGGCCCGTCTGGAACAGATCGGTAAGAAGTACGGCTTGTTCACCCAGGTCCGTGGTATGGGCCTGTTGATCGGTTGCGTGCTGAACGATGCCTGGAAAGGCAAGGCCAAGGACATCTTCAACGCCGCTGAAAAAGAAGGCCTGATGATTCTGCAAGCCGGTCCGGACGTGGTTCGTTTTGCGCCAAGCCTGGTGGTTGAAGACGCCGATATCGATGCCGGTCTGGATCGTTTCGAGCGCGCGGCGGCGAAACTGACTCAAGCCTGATTCATGCAGTGCTCCTCAGCGCCTATCGTTATAGATAGGCGCTGAGACAATTTTCCTGTGCCGGGCCTGCCCGGCATTTTTTTCCCCGAGTTGGCGCAAATCGCCAACCTGAAGTTAAGTAAGGAGTGACACCATGCTGGTGATGCGCCCCGCGCAAATGGCTGATCTGGGCGAGGTACAGCGTCTGGCTGCGGACAGCCCGATTGGTGTCACTTCCTTGCCGGATGACGTTGAACGCCTGAGCGACAAGATCGCAGCAAGCGAAGCCTCGTTCGCCGCCGAAGTCAGCTTCAACGGTGAAGAGAGCTATTTCTTCGTCCTCGAAGACACCGCCACCGGCAAACTGGTGGGCTGCTCGGCCATCGTTGCGTCGGCCGGTTATTCCGAGCCGTTCTACAGCTTCCGAAATGAAACCTTTGTGCACGCCTCTCGCGAGCTGAAGATTCACAACAAGATCCACGTGCTCTCCCAGTGCCACGACCTGACTGGCAATAGTTTGCTGACCAGTTTCTACGTGCTGCCGGAGCTGGTGGGATCGGCCTGGTCGGAGCTCAACTCCCGTGGTCGCTTGCTGTTCGTCGCTAGCCATCCGGAGCGTTTTGCCGATTCGGTGGTGACCGAGATCGTCGGTTACAGCGATGAAAACGGTGATTCGCCGTTCTGGGATGCCATCGGTCGTAATTTCTTCGACCTCAACTACGCCGCTGCCGAGCGTCTGTGCGGTCTGAAGAGCCGGACGTTCCTGGCCGAGTTGATGCCGCATTACCCGATCTATGTGCCGCTGCTGCCGGACTCCGCTCAAGAGGCGATGGGCCAGGTGCACCCACGGGCGCAGATCACCTTCGACATCCTGATGCGCGAAGGCTTCGAGACCGATCACTACATCGACATTTTCGACGGTGGGCCGACCCTGCACGCCCGTGTCTCGGGGATCCGTTCGATCGCCCAGAGCCGTGTAGTCCCGGTGAAAATCGGCGAGCCGGTCAAAGGCGCCGGTCGTCAGTACCTGGTGGCCAACGCCCAGTTGCAGGATTACCGCGCCGTTTTGCTTGAGCTCGATTACGCGCCGGGCAAACCCGTGACCCTGGATCTTGAAGCGGCCGAAGCCCTGGGCGTCGGTGAAGGTGCCAGCGTGCGCCTGGTAGCGGTTTAACACCCGCTGCTACGCCTGGCAAAAATGCTTGGAAAGAATGCCTAAAAAGCAGCGAGTTTCACGGGTGGCGCAAGCGGCCCGTTTGAGGAGATAGCATGATCGTTCGTCCCGTACGCAGCAGCGATTTACCCGCTCTGATCGACCTGGCCCGCAGCACCGGCACTGGCCTGACCACCTTGCCGGCCAACGAAGAGCGTCTGGCCCATCGGGTCGGCTGGGCCGAGAAGACCTTCCGCGGCGAAGCCGGGCGGGGCGATGCGGACTACCTGTTCGTGCTCGAAGACGATGACGGCCGCGTGGTGGGTATCTCCGCTATTGCCGGTGCCGTTGGTCTGCGTGAGCCTTGGTACAACTTCCGGGTTGGCCTGACCGTCAGCGCTTCGCAAGAGTTGAACATCTACCGCGAAATCCCGACGCTGTTCCTGGCCAACGACCTGACCGGCAATTCCGAGCTGTGCTCGCTGTTCCTGCACGCCGACTACCGCACCGGCCTCAACGGCCGCATGCTGGCCAAGGCGCGGATGCTGTTCATCGCCGAGTTCCCGCAGCTGTTTGGCAACAAGATCATCGCCGAGATGCGCGGTATGTCCGATGAAGCAGGGCGTTCGCCGTTCTGGGAAAGCCTGGGCCGTCACTTCTTCAAGATGGAATTCAGCCAGGCTGACTACCTGACCGGCGTGGGCAACAAGGCGTTCATCGCCGAACTGATGCCGAAATTCCCGTTGTACACCTGCTTCCTGTCGGAAGATGCACGCAACGTGATCGGTCAGGTTCATCCAGACACCGAGCCGGCGCTGGCCATGCTCAAAAGCGAAGGCTTCAGCTATCAAGGCTACGTCGACATCTTCGACGCCGGTCCTGCTGTTGAGTGTGAAACCGGCAAGATCCGCGCAGTGCGCGACAGCCAGGCACTGGTGCTGGCCATCGGCACGCCGGGTGACGACGCCACTCCGTTCCTGATTCATAACCGTAAGCGCGAAGACTGCCGGATCACTGCTGCTCCTGCACGTTTCGCCGCCGGTACGCTGGTGGTCGACCCACTGACTGCCAAACGTCTTCAACTCAACGCCGGCGATCAAGTGCGCGCCGTTCCGTTGTCCGCTGCCAGGGAGTCGAAATAATGAATTCGCTATACATCGCAGGTGAATGGCTGGCCGGCCAAGGTGAAGCCTTTCAGTCGCTGAACCCGGTCACCCAACAGGTGCTGTGGGCCGGCGAAGGCGCTACCACTGCTCAGGTTGAATCGGCCGTGCAAGCCGCACGCCAGGCATTCCCGAGCTGGGCCCGACGTACCCTGGAAGAGCGCATCACCGTGCTGGAGGCCTTTGCCGCCGCGCTGAAGAACAACGCTGACGAACTGGCTCGAACCATCGGTGAGGAAACCGGCAAACCTTTGTGGGAAGCGGCGACCGAAGTCACCAGCATGGTCAACAAGATTGCGATTTCGGTGCAGAGCTACCGCGAACGTACTGGCGAGAAGAGCGGCCCGCTGGGCGACGCCACCGCCGTGTTGCGCCACAAGCCACACGGTGTGGTCGCGGTGTTCGGGCCTTACAACTTCCCTGGTCACTTGCCGAACGGTCACATCGTGCCGGCGCTGCTGGCCGGTAACAGTGTGCTGTTCAAACCAAGCGAGCTGACGCCGAAAGTCGCCGAGCTGACGGTTAAATGCTGGATTGAAGCCGGCCTGCCAGCAGGCGTGCTGAACCTGCTGCAAGGCGCCCGCGAAACCGGTATCGCCCTGGCGGCGAACCCTGGCATCGATGGCTTGTTCTTCACCGGCTCCAGCCGCACCGGCAATCACCTGCATCAACAGTTTGCCGGTCGTCCGGACAAGATCCTCGCGCTGGAAATGGGCGGTAACAACCCGCTGGTCGTTGATCAGGTCGCAGACCTCGATGCTGCCGTTTACACCATCATCCAGTCTGCGTTCATTTCCGCCGGTCAGCGTTGCACCTGTGCGCGCCGCTTGCTGGTGCCGCAGGGCGCCTGGGGCGACACACTGCTGACGCGTCTGGTGGCGGTCAGCCGTACGATTGAAGTTGGCGCGTTTGATCAGCAACCAGCACCGTTCATGGGCTCGGTGATTTCTCTCGGCGCTGCGAAAGCACTGATGGATGCGCAGGAACATCTGCTGGGTAACGGCGCAGTAGCATTGCTGGAAATGACTCAACCGCAAGCTCAAGCCGCCTTGCTGACCCCTGGCATTCTGGACGTAACGGCAGTGGTTGATCGCCCTGACGAAGAGCTGTTCGGCCCGCTGCTGCAAGTGATCCGCTACGCTGATTTTGAGGCGGCGATCGCTGAAGCCAACGACACCGACTATGGCCTGGCGGCCGGTCTGCTGTCGGATTCCGAAGCGCGTTATCAGCAGTTCTGGCTGGAAAGCCGTGCAGGTATCGTCAACTGGAACAAGCAGCTGACCGGTGCTGCGAGCAGCGCGCCATTCGGCGGTGTCGGCGCCTCGGGCAATCACCGCGCCAGCGCCTACTACGCGGCAGATTACTGCGCGTACCCGGTTGCTTCGCTGGAAACGCCGAGCCTGACTTTGCCGACCGCTTTGACGCCTGGCGTGAAGATGACGTAACGCCCAATCGCGAGCAGGCTCACTCCTACATGATTTGTGTCTTACATAAAATGTGTGACACCACCGAACCTGTAGGAGCGAGCCTGCTCGCGATGGCCGCGACTCGGTCGCACTGAACAGTTAGTTACTGATGCCTATAACAACAGATTCTCGTGGAGCCTCGCTGATGAAATCCTATGAAGTCAATTTTGACGGTCTAGTGGGGCCGACCCATAACTACGGCGGTTTGTCCTACGGCAACGTCGCGTCCCAGAGCAATAGCCAGCAGTCTTCGAACCCGAAGGAAGCCGCGCTGCAAGGCCTGGCGAAAATGAAATCGCTGATGGAAATGGGCTTTCAACAGGGCGTGCTGGCACCTCAGGAGCGCCCGGACGTGGCAGCCCTGCGTCGTTTGGGTTTCAGCGGCACCGACGCTCAGGTGATCGAGCAGGCGGCTAAAGATGCGATGCCGTTGCTGGTGGCCAGTTGCTCGGCGTCGAGCATGTGGGTGGCCAACGCCGCCACTGTCAGTCCGAGTGCCGACACCGCGGATGGCCGTGTGCATTTCACCGCGGCCAACCTGAACTGCAAATATCACCGCAGCATCGAACACCCGACTACCAGTCGCGTGCTGGGGGCGATGTTCGCTGACCAGAAACACTTCGCTCACCACGCCGCCTTGCCGGCCGTGGCGCAGTTCGGTGATGAAGGCGCCGCCAACCACACCCGTTTCTGCCGTGAATACGGCGAAGCCGGCGTCGAGTTCTTCGTGTTCGGTCGCAGCGCATTCGACACCCGTTACCCGGCACCGCAGAAGTACCCGGCCCGCCAGACCCTCGAAGCCTCCCAGGCGGTCGCCCGCCTGCACGGCTTGAGCGATGACGGGGTGGTTTACGCTCAGCAGAATCCTTCGGTGATCGATCAGGGCGTGTTCCACAACGATGTGATCGCGGTGGGTAATGGCGAGGTGCTGTTCTATCACGAGGACGCGTTCCTCGACACCGAGCAGATGCTGGCCGAATTGCAGAGCAAACTCGCCAAAGTCGGTGGGAAATTTCAGTCGATCTGCGTACCGCGTTCCGCGGTCACCGTGGAAGACGCCGTTCGTTCCTACCTGTTCAATAGCCAACTGCTGTCGCGTCCTGACGGCTCGATGCTGTTGATCGTGCCGGAAGAATGCCGTGGCAACGAACGTGTCTGGCAGTACCTGCAAGGTTTGACCAGCTCCGGCGGCCTGATCCGCGAAGTGAAAGTGTTCGATTTGAAGCAGAGCATGCAGAACGGCGGCGGCCCGGCTTGCCTGCGACTGCGCGTCGCGCTCAACGAAACCGAACTGGCGGCCGTCAACCCAGGGGTTATCATGACGGCACCGTTGTACGGCACGCTGACCGAATGGGTCGACAAGCACTACCGCGACCGCATGACCGAAAACGATCTCGCGGACCCGCAATTGCTGCTTGAGTGCCGGACGGCACTGGATGAACTGACACAAATCCTTAAACTGGGCGCGGTTTATCCATTCCAGATCAATTGAACGTCGAGAGCGTAAAAAACATGAGCGATACCCTGCAGCTGATCCTTGAAGACACCGACGGCACGCAACTGGAAACTTCCTGCACCCGCGTCGCGGTCATGTGGCAAGGCAAAGAGCTGTGGATTCAGCAGGACGGCCGCGGCCAATTGCTGATCGGCGTGGACGTCGAAGAAGGTGACGCTGAGTACGCAAACCTGCTTTTGCGCCCATTGGCGACTAATCTGGTAAGTCTGCAACTGGAAATGGAACCGGCTGAAGTCGGTGACGAAGACCACGTGCACGGCCCGGATTGCGCACACGACCACTAAGGAAACCGCTCTATGCTCGCCCTCGGCAAACTGCTTGAACTGACCCTCGCCGGCCGCGAACCGGCGGAGAAGACTCAACTGACTGTCGAAGGCGTGCGCATGCGCTGGTTGAGCGAAGGTGCGCTGGAAGTCCGGCCACCTGAAGCTCGCGACAACGGCCTGGACCTGCTGCTATCGGCCGGCATCCATGGCAACGAAACAGCCCCGATCGAGTTGCTTGATCGTCTGTTGCATGACATCGCCCGCGGCGACTTGAAGCCGCGTACACGTATTCTGTTTCTGTTCGGTAACCCGGAAGCGATTCGCAAAGGCGAGCGTTTCATCGAGCAGGACGTCAATCGGCTGTTCAACGGCCGTCACGAACAAAGCAGCGGCTCCGAAGCCCTGCGCGCGTGTGAACTGGAGCGGCTGGCGGCGAGTTTCTTCAGCCTGCCGGATCGCAACCGCCTGCACTACGACCTGCACACCGCGATTCGCGGTTCGAAGATCGAGCAGTTCGCTCTGTATCCCTGGAAAGAAGGCCGTCAGCATTCACGCCAGGAACTGGCGCGTCTGCGTGCCGCTGGCATGGAAGCGGTGCTGCTGCAAAACAAGCCGTCCATCGTTTTCAGTTCCTATACCTACGACAAGCTCGGTGCCGAGTCCTTTACCCTCGAGTTGGGCAAGGCGCGGCCATTCGGGCAGAACGATGGGGTTAACGTCGATCTGCTGGAAACTCGCCTCAAACAGATTATCGAAGGCAACGAGCCAGCCCAGACCGAAGAGGCGCTGGACGGTTTGCAGCTGTTTAGCGTGGCGCGAGAAATCATCAAGCACAGCGATAGCTTCCGCTTGAACCTGCCAGCGGACATTGAGAACTTTTCGGAATTGGAAGTGGGTTACCTGCTGGCCGAAGACATCGCCCAGACCCGGTGGATCATTGAGGAGGAGGGTGCGCGGATCATCTTCCCGAACCCCAAGGTCAAGAACGGCCTGCGCGCCGGCATCCTGATTGTGCCGACTACCGACGAAAACCTCGCCTGAATTCAACACATTACAAATGTGGGAGTGAGCCTGCTCCCACATTTGATTTGAGTGAAGCCAAAGGCTTCACTCCAAACCACAGGTTTTGTGCTTACACGGCTACCGCACGTGGCTCGCTACGACGCAACGCACGCATCTTGTGCAGCGTATCCGCGCACGTCTTCGCCGCTTCCTGGCCTTTATGCACAAAGTGCTCGAAGAAGAATTTCTGATGTTCTTCGCCGGCATGGAAGTGGTGCGGGGTCAGGACTACCGAGAACACCGGCACTTCGGTTTCCAGCTGAACCTGCATCAGCCCGCTGATCACCGATTGGGCGACGAATTCGTGGCGGTAGATCCCGCCGTCAACCACCAGGCCCGCCGCGACGATGCCGGCATAACGACCGGACTTGGCCAGCAGCTTGGCGTGCAGCGGAATTTCAAAGGCGCCGCCGACTTCGAAGAAATCGATCTCCGATTCCTGATAACCCTGAGCAATCATTTCGGCCACAAAGCCCTTACGGCTCTGATCGACGATTTCCTTGTGCCAGCAGGCCTGGATGAACGCAACGCGCTCGCCCTGATGGTTTTTGCTTTTGCTATCGATTGCGGTGGGTTGCATGTTCTGACTCCTGTTTATGTAAAAAACAGGGCATATGAATCGAATGGGATTTAAGGGTACGCACGCTCGCACGAATGCCTGCGGACGGCCCTTTGGCGCCAATCCCGTTCTCTCTTCATCCGGACTATGACCGTCGGCCCCGGGATCACACCGGGTCTGCTGACCTTGCCGCCATCACAGCCATTGCCGTGCCTGTCGCCAAGCGCTCGCGGGCTATGCGCATTGCGCGCAATTACCGCCGGTGGGGAGTTGCACCCCGCCCTGAGAACGTTTTGCCGCCAGAATGTTTGGCGGCGAAGCGTTTTTAACACATATTTCTCACCTGTGCATTGCTGCTATCTGATGATTGCTATCAACTTTTTCGTCGGTTCAGGAAGCCTTTTCCTGCTCGAGGGTTGATTATTGGTCTGCATGACCGCAGTAATTCCTGATTGAAAGGGATTTTCCCTGCTTACCGAGGCCAGATTCATGAGTGTTATCGATCTTCGCAGCGACACCGTCACCCAACCGACCGCAGGGATGCTCGACGCGATGGCCACAGCGGCCACCGGTGACGACGTTTACGGCGAAGATCCGACGGTCAATCGACTGGAAGCCGAGCTTGCAAAGCGGCTGGGTTTTGCTGCAGCGCTGTTTGTTCCGACGGGCACCATGAGCAATCTGCTGGGCTTGATGGCCCACTGCGAACGCGGTGACGAATACATCGTCGGCCAGCAGGCTCACACCTATAAGTACGAAGGTGGCGGCGCGGCCGTGCTGGGTTCGATCCAGCCTCAACCGCTGGAGGTGCAGGCCGACGGCTCGCTGGACCTGGCGCACGTCGCGGCGGCGATCAAGCCGGATGACTTCCACTTCGCCCGTACCCGTTTGTTGGCGCTGGAAAACACCATGCAAGGCAAGGTTTTGCCGCTGGAGTATCTGGCGCGGGCTCGAAGCTTTACCCGTGAACATGGGTTGCAACTGCACCTGGACGGCGCGCGCCTGTACAACGCGGCGGTCAAATTGGGTGTCGATGCCCGGGAAATTACTCAGCACTTTGATTCCGTATCGGTCTGCCTGTCCAAAGGCCTGGGCGCACCGATCGGTTCGGTGTTGTGCGGTTCGGTCGAGTTGATCACTAAGGCGCGACGCCTACGCAAGATGGTCGGCGGCGGCATGCGCCAGGCCGGGATTCTGGCAGCAGCCGGTTTGTACGCGCTGGATAACCATGTTCAGCGTCTGGCGGATGACCACGCCAATGCGCAGTTGCTGGCCGAAGGCTTGCGAGCGGCGGGTTACGAGGTCGAGCCGGTGCAAACCAATATGGTTTATGTGCAGATGGGCGACAAGGCCGAGGCCATCAAGGCGTTTGCCGCCGAACGTGGGATCAAGCTGAGCGCTGCCGGACGTCTGCGTATGGTCACGCACATGGACGTCAGCCGCGCTCAAATCGAGCAGGTCGTCGCGACATTCGTCGAGTTTTCGCGCAACTGATAGCGTTAGCGGTCCAATTGACCGTTTCTATCGTATAAACACGCTGTACCCCGCGCGCAGGGCCGATATAATGCGGCCCTTTGCCGTCGCTTCGTCTGTTGACGTTTCGCACAGGCCTTTGGCCGCAGCCTCCGTGGAAGAACCTAATGAAAAGCGCAGAAATCCGTGAAGCCTTCCTTCGCTTCTTCGAAGAGCAAGGCCACACCCGTGTAGCCTCCAGCTCTTTGATTCCGGGCAACGACCCAACCCTGCTGTTCACTAACGCGGGGATGAACCAGTTCAAGGACTGTTTCCTGGGCCAGGAAAAGCGCGCGTACACCCGCGCAGTCAGCAGCCAGAAATGCGTGCGCGCCGGTGGCAAGCACAACGACCTGGAAAACGTCGGTTATACCGCCCGTCACCACACATTCTTCGAAATGCTGGGTAACTTCAGCTTCGGTGATTACTTCAAGCGCGACGCGATCACCTACGCCTGGAACTTCCTGACGTCCGACAAGTGGCTGAACCTGCCGAAAGAAAAGCTCTGGGTCACCGTCTACGCCAGCGATGACGAGGCCTACGACATCTGGACCAAGGAAATCGGCGTTCCGGCCGAGCGCATGGTTCGAATCGGCGACAACAAGGGCGCGCCGTATGCTTCCGACAACTTCTGGACCATGGGCGATACCGGCCCGTGCGGTCCTTGCACCGAGATTTTCTACGATCACGGCGCCGACATCTGGGGCGGCCCACCGGGCTCGCCGGAAGAAGACGGCGACCGTTACATTGAAATCTGGAACAACGTGTTCATGCAGTTCAATCGCACCGCCGATGGCGTGTTGCACCCGTTGCCAGCGCCGTCGGTCGATACCGGTATGGGCCTGGAGCGGATCAGTGCCGTGCTGCAGCACGTTCACTCGAACTATGAAATCGACCTGTTCCAGAGCCTGCTGAGCGCATCGGCCAAAGCCATCGGCTGCACCAACGACAATCAGGCGTCCCTGAAAGTTGTCGCCGACCACATTCGCTCGTGCGGTTTCCTGATTGCCGACGGCGTGCTGCCGTCCAACGAAGGTCGCGGCTACGTGCTGCGCCGGATCATTCGTCGCGCCTGCCGTCACGGCAACAAGCTGGGCGCCAAGGGCAGCTTCTTCTACCAGATCGTTGCGGCACTGACTGCCGAGATGGGCGAAGCCTTCCCTGAGCTGAAATCCCAGCAAGCGCACATCGAACGCGTACTGAAAGCTGAAGAAGAGCAGTTCGCCAAGACCCTGGAGCAGGGCCTGAAAATCCTCGAGCAGGATCTGGCCGAGCTCAAAGGCGATGTGGTGCCGGGCGACGTAGTGTTCAAACTCTACGACACCTACGGTTTCCCGATGGACCTGACCGGCGACATCGCTCGCGAACGCAGCCTGACCATCGACGAAGAAGGCTTCGAGCGCGAAATGGAAGCCCAGCGCGTCCGTGCCCGTTCCGCCAGCTCCTTCGGCATGGACTACAACAGCCTGGTCAAGGTTGATGTGGCCACCGAGTTCACCGGTTACAACGCCACCTGCGGTTCGGCGAAAATCGTTGGCCTCTATAAAGATGGCCAGGCGGTCGACGTATTAAGTGAAGGCGACGAGGGTGTGGTCGTACTGAACCAGACGCCGTTCTACGCTGAATCCGGCGGTCAGATTGGCGACTGCGGTTTCCTTCAGGTAGGCAACACGCGCTTTGACGTACGCGACACCACCAAAACCGGTGGTGCCTTCTTGCATCACGGCGTGCTGGACTCGGGAAGCCTGACCATCGGCGCGCCGGTAGAGACTCACGTTGATGCCGAAGTGCGTCACGCGACTTCGCTGAACCACTCGGCGACTCACTTGCTGCACGCGGCACTGCGTCAGGTGCTGGGCGATCACGTTCAGCAGAAAGGTTCGTTGGTCGACAGTCAGCGCCTGCGCTTCGACTTCAGCCATTTCGAAGCCATCAAACCTGAGCAGTTGAAGGCGCTGGAAGACATCGTCAACGCCGAGATTCGCAAGAACTCCGAAGTTGAAACCGAAGAAACCGATATCGAAACCGCCAAGCAGAAGGGCGCCATGGCGCTGTTCGGCGAGAAGTACGGCGACAATGTGCGCGTACTGAGCATGGGCGGTGATTTCTCCGTCGAGCTGTGCGGTGGTATCCACGCCAACCGTACCGGCGACATCGGCCTGCTGAAGATTATCAGCGAAGGCGGTGTGGCTTCCGGCGTGCGTCGTATCGAAGCGGTCACTGGCGCTGCGGCGCTGGCATACTTGAACGCTGCTGAAGAACAACTCAAGGAAGCGGCCAACCTGGTCAAGGGTAGCCGCGACAACCTGATCGACAAGCTGTCGGCTGTGCTGGAGCGCAACCGTCTGCTGGAGAAGCAGCTCGAGCAGTTGCAGGCCAAGGCTGCCAGCGCAGCGGGCGACGATCTGTCGGCTTCTGCCCTGGATGTCAAAGGCGTGAAAGTGTTGGCCGTGCGCTTGGACGGTCAGGACGGCAAGGCGCTGCTGGCGCTGGTCGATCAACTGAAAAACAAACTCGGCCGCGCAGTGATCCTGCTCGGCAGTGTCCATGAGGAAAAGGTCGTTCTGGTTGCAGGCGTAACCAAAGACCTGACTGGCCAACTCAAAGCCGGTGATTTGATGAAGCAAGCCGCTGCTGCAGTGGGCGGGAAGGGCGGTGGTCGTCCAGACATGGCGCAAGGCGGTGGTACTGACGCTGGCGCACTGGATGCGGCATTGGCCCTGACTGTTCCATTTGTAGAGCAGGGTTTATAAGGCAGTGTGTCCGGCCCGCAGTCTAGTGGCGGGCCGCAACGCTGTTTGAGTGATTATTTGGGCGCCCTTCATGGGCAGAGGCGGCTTTGAAATGGCTTTGATCGTACAGAAATTTGGAGGCACCTCGGTCGGCACTGTCGAGAGAATCGAACAGGTCGCCGACAAGGTTAAGAAGTTCCGCGAAGCCGGCGATGACCTGGTGGTTGTGCTGTCTGCAATGAGCGGCGAAACCAACCGTCTGATCGATCTGGCCAAGAAAATCAGTGGCGACGGCCAGCCAGTTCCTCGTGAACTGGACGTGATCGTCTCCACCGGTGAGCAGGTGACGATTGCACTGTTGGCCATGGCGCTGATCAAGCGCGGCGTGCCAGCGGTGTCCTACACCGGCAACCAGGTGCGGATTCTGACGGACAGTGCGCACAATAAAGCGCGTATCTTGCAGATTGATGACCAGAAGATTCGTGGCGACCTGAAGGCCGGTCGTGTGGTTGTTGTCGCCGGGTTCCAGGGCGTCGACGAGCACGGCAACATCACCACCCTTGGTCGTGGCGGTTCCGACACCACCGGCGTGGCGCTGGCGGCAGCCTTGAAGGCTGACGAATGCCAGATCTACACCGATGTCGACGGCGTCTACACCACCGACCCGCGTGTGGTGTCCGTGGCTCAGCGCCTGGACAAGATTACCTTCGAAGAGATGCTGGAAATGGCCAGCCTCGGTTCCAAGGTGTTGCAGATCCGTGCGGTGGAATTCGCCGGCAAGTACAACGTTCCGCTGCGCGTACTGCACAGCTTCAAGGAGGGTCCGGGCACCCTCATTACTATTGATGAAGAGGAAACCATGGAACAGCCGATCATTTCCGGCATCGCTTTCAACCGCGATGAAGCCAAGCTGACCATCCGTGGCGTGCCAGACACCCCGGGCGTTGCATTCAAGATTCTCGGCCCGATCAGTGCCGCGAACATCGAAGTCGACATGATCGTGCAGAACGTTGCGCACGATAACACCACCGACTTCACCTTCACCGTGCACCGCAATGACTTCCAGGCCGCGCAAACCGTGCTGGAAAACACCGCTCGCGAGATCGGTGCCCGTGAAGTCGTTGGCGACATCAAGATTGCCAAGGTGTCGATCGTCGGTGTCGGCATGCGCTCCCACGCAGGTGTGGCCAGCCGCATGTTCGAATCGTTGGCGAAGGAAAGCATCAACATCCAGATGATCTCGACCTCGGAAATCAAAGTCTCCGTAGTGATCGAAGAGAAGTACCTGGAACTGGCTGTGCGCGCTCTGCACACGGCTTTCGAACTGGACGCACCGGTCCGACAGGGCGAGTGATGCGTTAACCGAAGGGCGCGGTCTGACCGCGCCCTTTTGTTTTTTTGAATGGTGCGACCCGAGGCTGTTCTTTTGCTCGCGCTAGTCAATACTCAGGCATGTAGGGCTGCGATCGTTCCGGTTGTAGGTCGAGTGCCTTTTTTTTGCAGACTGTTGTCCCTGAAATGAAATGCGTGAGGAGAAAGGTATGCTGATTCTGACTCGTCGGTGCGCAGAAAGCCTGATTATTGGTGATGGCGAAATCACCGTGACCGTGCTCGGCGTCAAAGGAAATCAAGTGCGTATCGGTGTCAACGCCCCGAAAGAGGTTGCGGTCCACCGTGAGGAAATTTACCTGCGTATAAAGAAAGAGAAGGACGAAGAACCAAGCCATTAATTTTTATCGTTTTTTATGTTTGCAAACGGGGAAGAAGCTGGTTAATATACGCCCCGTGTTGCGGAGAGCTGGCCGAGTGGCCGAAGGCGCTCCCCTGCTAAGGGAGTACACCTCAAAAGGGTGTCGGGGGTTCGAATCCCCCGTTCTCCGCCATTATTTGCGTAGTACGTTGTAATCTGGCTTCTTCGGTAAGTTGTTGAAATTACTAGAAAAAGTGTTTGACATAGAGATTAGACGGCCTATAATGCGCGGCAACAAATGCACTCGTAGCTCAGCTGGATAGAGTACTCGGCTACGAACCGAGCGGTCACAGGTTCGAATCCTGTCGAGTGCACCATTTAAGAGTCATCTGCAGTAATGTGAATGACTTGGCTTCAACCAGTTGTGATCTGGTATAAAAACACAAATGCACTCGTAGCTCAGCTGGATAGAGTACTCGGCTACGAACCGAGCGGTCACAGGTTCGAATCCTGTCGAGTGCACCAAACAACAAAAAGCCCGCGTTTAACGCGGGCTTTTTGCCGTCTGGGATTTGGCTTTTCCTTTGGTGCATCCTCTCTCATCGAACTCGATGTTCGCGCTACGACCTCGCTTGTTGTCGTAGCGGTAGCTCATGGCCGAATTGCGAATATTGATCTTGTCTGGCTTGCCGAGGGCGCTCTCGACATCCTGCTGACTCATCCCGGCAACAACCCGCTGATTGATGATGGCTTCGCGGCGTTCTTTGGCGCTGATCAGGTCTCCACATTTGTCCTCGGTCTTGCCGACGACAGTCGGATCCCTCCTTTTGATTTTCATACCTGATGTTTCGCGATTCTCGGCCTCCGGCATGAGAGCGATCACGCTGCCCGGTGTGAAGGTGCGGGCATCCTGCAGCGAAAGGCTGTCTCCGGCCGTACAGCTCAACGTAGTGAAGGTAATGCGCCCGTCGGCCGCCTCGCAGCGGTGAACGGTCGTGGCAAGCGCCCAGGGCGACGGGCAGAGCAGGGTAATCAATAAAAAATAATAGGCATTCGATGGCATTAAACGTCCTCCATGACGGTCCATCTAAAGAGTAGTCGTTACATTTTTCAGTCGTGGTGTGTTTTCTTTTCAGGATGAGTCGTCGCAGTTTGATGGATCAGGCAGCGCTCAGGTTTGTCTTGCAAGCGCTTGTTTCAGCCACGATTTTTTAACGTTTTAAACCGTCGGGCGGTGTATCATTGCGCCCGTCAGCCCCGCCGGGGCTTGTGGAATACCTCCATGGACTTACCCAGTAGTTACTCAGTACCCCGTTTTTCCAATCATGAATTGACTGATTGATCCTTCCGGCGTGCCCCGCTGCTGGGAGTGGAGTTCGCCTATGTCTGAAGTTGAAGTAAAGAAAACGCAGGAAAGCTTGCAGGACCGCCTCGCTCAAGTTGTTGAGCTGCTGCAGCGTCAGCGGGTGGTCGAAGACCTGACTCACCGCCAGGAAGGTCCGCATCACGACCGGGTCGAGAACCTGGTTCACCGGCAAAACCTCGTCGAGTTGCAACGTAAGCTCGATGATCTGCACTCCGCCGACGTCGCCTATATCCTTGAAGCCTTGCCGCTGGACGATCGTCTGACGCTCTGGCAATTGGTCAAGGCCGATCGCGACGGCGACATTCTGCTCGAAGTATCCGATTCCGTTCGTGAAACGCTGATCGCCGACATGGACGATCACGAGCTCCTGGCTGCGGCCAAGGACATGGACGCCGACGAACTTGCTGACCTGGCCTCCGAGCTGCCGCGAGACGTCGTCCACGAGCTGATGGAAACCCTCGACGGTCAACAGCGTGAGCGCGTCCGCTCTGCGTTGTCCTACGACGAGGAGCAGGTCGGTGCGCTGATGGACTTCGAGATGGTGACGATCCGTGAGGATGTCAGTCTTGAAGTAGTTTTGCGTTACCTGCGCCGGCTCAAGGAGTTGCCCAGCCACACGGACAAACTGTTCGTGGTCGATTACGACGGCGTGCTCAAGGGGGTTTTGCCGATCAAGCGTTTGCTGGTCAACGATCCGGAAAAACAGGTTTCGGACGTCATGGCCAGCGACCCGGTGAGTTTTCACCCGGACGAGGACGCCTATGACGCTGCTCAGGCGTTTGAGCGTTACGACTTGATCTCGGCGCCTGTAGTCGACAAAAACGGCAAGTTGATCGGCCGTCTGACCATCGACGAAATGGTCGACCTGATTCGTGAGGAGAGCGAAAACGAAGTTCTCAACATGGCGGGTCTGCGTGAAGAGGAAGATATTTTTGCGTCAGTCTGGAAATCCCTGCGTAACCGTTGGGCCTGGCTAGCGGTGAACCTGATTACCGCGTTCATTGCATCCCGGGTGATCGGTCTTTTCGAAGGCTCCATCGAGAAATTGGTGGCGTTGGCGGCACTGATGCCGATTGTGGCAGGTATCGGTGGTAACTCAGGTAACCAGACGATCACCATGATCGTTCGGGCCATGGCGCTGGATCAGGTCAGTACCGGCAATACTTCGCGTCTGATGCGCAAGGAAATCGCGGTAGGTCTGATCAATGGCCTGGTGTGGGGTGGTGTGATCGGCGTCGTCGCCTATCTGCTCTATGGCAGTTGGTCTCTGGGGGTGGTGATGACCGCTGCCATGACGCTCAACCTGTTGCTGGCGGCATTGGCGGGGGTTTTGATTCCCATGACTCTGGCGCGGCTTGGCCGCGATCCTGCGATGGGCGCCAGCGTGATGATCACCGCCATGACGGACAGCGGCGGGTTCTTCATCTTTCTCGGGTTGGCGACGATCTTCCTGCTCTGACTTATCGACATTAGAAACCCGCCAATCGGCGGGTTTTTTTTGCCCGAATTTCAGGCAAAAAAAAGCCAGCGATTAAGCTGGCTTGAACTTTCGGATGAGATCAGGAAGCGTCTGCGGCCATTTCGGCATCATGCGCAATCAGCGAAACAAGTGCGTTCTGCTGGCGGTGGGAGAGTTGGCGGAAACGTTGCAGCAGTTCACGTTCGTGTAATGACAGCTCCGGGCTGTCCAGGCGCATGCTCAATTCTTCGCCCAGCGCGCCTTCTTGAATAAGGCTCTGCTCAAGGCGCGCGATGATTTCGGAGTTCATGCTGCGATGATGATTGCGAGCCACCTCGGCAATGCGTTCACGCATTCCGTCTGGCAGACGTACGACGAACTTGTCAGCCGTACGGCTGGAATAAATTGCCTGTTTCAATGGGCGCATATATTTAACCGGTTAGTTCAGGGGAGCGGTTCTCGGGATTGGCCGCAGGATGTCTGATAGGACAAGCGGTCTGGCCAAATGTTCAACCTGAATTGATAAAGGCTCGCATCATGCCTCAAAGTAGCCAGTTCGTTGGCGTCAATTCTGTGACAAATATTGAACTGGATAAAGGCGTTATGCCAGCACCAATTATCAGAAATGCGGACTGGTTTGAAAAGTTTGCGCTGGTCCGTATCACTGACGGCCTCCTCTTGCCCGACAGGTGATGTCCTGGGGCGGCTGAAGGCGCATGCTGTGTAGATTCGATCAGTGTTCCTTACTGGTACAGGATAGTGGCAATTGGCCGATTTACTAGGGGAAGACGTTCAGTGGGAGGTGATTTCAGGATGGATGGCAGGCTGATTTACTTGATGGGGCCATCTGGGTCCGGCAAAGACAGCCTCATCGAAGCCGCCCGAGAGGCGTTGCAGACGCTCAATTGTGAAGTGGTGCGTCGGGTTATCACGCGGTCGGCCGAATCAGTGGGTGAGGATGCGATTGGCGTTTCCAGGGATGAGTTCGAGCAGCGCAGAGTCGAGGGCGATT
This sequence comes from Pseudomonas sp. BT76 TE3572, assembly GCF_050435365.1. Lineage (NCBI taxonomy): Bacteria > Pseudomonadati > Pseudomonadota > Gammaproteobacteria > Pseudomonadales > Pseudomonadaceae > Pseudomonas > Pseudomonas sp. BT76 TE3572. The sequence continues at coordinate 2,859,373 of NZ_JBNDKE010000001.1, read as the reverse complement.
TCGCGCTGTGCTGGAACGCCAATGGCCTGGATTACGGTATTCCGATCGAAATTGATCAATGGCTCAATGAAGGTCGGCATGTCTTGGTCAACGGCTCTCGTGGCCATCTGGCTGAAGCGCTGCTCCGGTATCCAACGCTGTTGCCGGTTCTGTTGACGGTCAACGATGAAGTCCTGCGAGAGCGCCTGCTGCGTCGTGGTCGCGAGAGTATTACGGAGATTGAAGCAAGGCTGCATCGCAATGGGTTATTCGCGGCAGAGGGTTCAAACGGTGACACGCAGATTTATCGGCTCGACAATTCAGGTGAGCTGTCCACCACAGTTGCCAATTTGCTGGACTTGCTGAGGGTTAACGCAGTACCGGATCGAACTTGATCTTGCGCCCGGCAATCAGCGCCAGCACAAACAACGCACCGAACACGCCGCTGGCGATCGAGGGCAGGGTTAGGATCCTATCCTGGGCCACTGACAGATGAAGAATGCCGCTCAGTAAGGCGAGGATGAAAAACCCTGCGGCTGATTTGGACATGCGGTGTTCCTGATGGGGGGATTCAAAATACCAAACGTTCTGAAGACTGAGCCGGCACCAGAATGCCTTCCTGGCTCACTTCTTGGCTGACAGAGCTGCGTTGATCGCTCATTGCCGCCAGTTGAGGGGCCCGTTGCACCTGAAGGTAATGAGGCATGCGTTGAGCAACCGGCTCAACACCGCTCGCGGGGGAAAAATGAAAGCCCAACAGAATCGCCAGAGCGATCGCGATCGAGAGTAAAAGGGCGCTGTTCATGAGGCTTGCCTCCGTTGTTCTTCGAGAACAGCTGAAGCAGCTCGCATGCCAAGAGTCTAACGGTAGTTAAATCCTTTAAAAACAACGGATTAAGATATTTTGCCGAAGTGTCTGCATTGCATTTTGCAATGATGGCCTTTTGCGGTGATGCAATTTGCACGGTAAACAAAGCCACGCTCCTGCGAGGCATCTGCCTACACTTAAAAAGCCCAACGGACGACATGACAAAAGCAGGCCTGCCCGTTAACATGCACGCCGTCCATCGCACCGCGTTTCTTTGTGGTCGATCTGTGTCTCAGTAGCTCAATTGGATAGAGCATCCCCCTCCTAAGGGGAAGGTTGGCAGTTCGAACCTGCCCTGGGACACCACATAACTAAAGGGCCTCTAGAAATTCATGACCCCTCCGACAAACCCTCATGGGTGTAGGGTGGGTGCAAGCGATTCCTTCAGGCATAAAAAAGCCCCGCTCAGATAAATCTGGCGGGGCTTTTTCATAACTGTTCCTTCTATATAAAGGAGGGGAATGGTAAGGAAAAGAATTTTTAGGCGGGGGTTGACCGCGTATTTTAATCCTGTATTATTCGCCTCCCGCTAACAAGCATATTGATGCTTGCCTAGTTTAAGTAATTGATTTTGTTGATAAAATCAGAAGCTTTTAAGGTTGCTACTTGAGGATGTGTGCTGTAGAATGCGCCCCTCGGTTGAGACGAAAGTTCTTAACCAACCGCTCTTTAACAACTGAATCAAGCAATTCGTGTGGGTGCTTGTGGAGTCAGACTGATAGTCAACAAGATTATCAGCATCACAAGTTACTCCGCGAGAAATCAAAGATGTAACCAACGATTGCTGAGCCAAGTTTAGGGTTTCTTAAAAACCCAAAGATGTTTGAACTGAAGAGTTTGATCATGGCTCAGATTGAACGCTGGCGGCAGGCCTAACACATGCAAGTCGAGCGGTAGAGAGAAGCTTGCTTCTCTTGAGAGCGGCGGACGGGTGAGTAATGCCTAGGAATCTGCCTGGTAGTGGGGGATAACGCTCGGAAACGGGCGCTAATACCGCATACGTCCTACGGGAGAAAGCAGGGGACCTTCGGGCCTTGCGCTATCAGATGAGCCTAGGTCGGATTAGCTAGTTGGTGAGGTAATGGCTCACCAAGGCGACGATCCGTAACTGGTCTGAGAGGATGATCAGTCACACTGGAACTGAGACACGGTCCAGACTCCTACGGGAGGCAGCAGTGGGGAATATTGGACAATGGGCGAAAGCCTGATCCAGCCATGCCGCGTGTGTGAAGAAGGTCTTCGGATTGTAAAGCACTTTAAGTTGGGAGGAAGGGCATTAACCTAATACGTTAGTGTTTTGACGTTACCGACAGAATAAGCACCGGCTAACTCTGTGCCAGCAGCCGCGGTAATACAGAGGGTGCAAGCGTTAATCGGAATTACTGGGCGTAAAGCGCGCGTAGGTGGTTTGTTAAGTTGGATGTGAAATCCCCGGGCTCAACCTGGGAACTGCATTCAAAACTGACAAGCTAGAGTATGGTAGAGGGTGGTGGAATTTCCTGTGTAGCGGTGAAATGCGTAGATATAGGAAGGAACACCAGTGGCGAAGGCGACCACCTGGACTGATACTGACACTGAGGTGCGAAAGCGTGGGGAGCAAACAGGATTAGATACCCTGGTAGTCCACGCCGTAAACGATGTCAACTAGCCGTTGGGAGCCTTGAGCTCTTAGTGGCGCAGCTAACGCATTAAGTTGACCGCCTGGGGAGTACGGCCGCAAGGTTAAAACTCAAATGAATTGACGGGGGCCCGCACAAGCGGTGGAGCATGTGGTTTAATTCGAAGCAACGCGAAGAACCTTACCAGGCCTTGACATCCAATGAACTTTCCAGAGATGGATTGGTGCCTTCGGGAACATTGAGACAGGTGCTGCATGGCTGTCGTCAGCTCGTGTCGTGAGATGTTGGGTTAAGTCCCGTAACGAGCGCAACCCTTGTCCTTAGTTACCAGCACGTTAAGGTGGGCACTCTAAGGAGACTGCCGGTGACAAACCGGAGGAAGGTGGGGATGACGTCAAGTCATCATGGCCCTTACGGCCTGGGCTACACACGTGCTACAATGGTCGGTACAGAGGGTTGCCAAGCCGCGAGGTGGAGCTAATCCCAGAAAACCGATCGTAGTCCGGATCGCAGTCTGCAACTCGACTGCGTGAAGTCGGAATCGCTAGTAATCGCGAATCAGAATGTCGCGGTGAATACGTTCCCGGGCCTTGTACACACCGCCCGTCACACCATGGGAGTGGGTTGCACCAGAAGTAGCTAGTCTAACCTTCGGGAGGACGGTTACCACGGTGTGATTCATGACTGGGGTGAAGTCGTAACAAGGTAGCCGTAGGGGAACCTGCGGCTGGATCACCTCCTTAATCGACGACATCAGCTGCTCCATAAGTTCCCACACGAATTGCTTGATTCACTGTAGAGGCGATGGACAATATATTAGATTGTCTGTTTCGTTAGAGTTTAGAAATGAGTATTCCACTATGAATATTGATTTCTAGTCTTTGATTAGATCGTTCTTTAAAAATTTGGGTATGTGATAGAAAGATAGACTGAACGTTACTTTCACTGGTAACGGCTCAGGCTAAGGTAAAATTTGTGAGTTGCTCTTAATTGAGTATTATCGAATTTTCGGCGAATGTCGTCTTCACAGTATAACCAGATTGCTTGGGGTTATATGGTCAAGTGAAGAAGCGCATACGGTGGATGCCTTGGCAGTCAGAGGCGATGAAAGACGTGGTAGCCTGCGAAAAGCTTCGGGGAGTCGGCAAACAGACTTTGATCCGGAGATGTCTGAATGGGGGAACCCAGCCATCATAAGATGGTTATCTTAAGCTGAATACATAGGCTTAAGAGGCGAACCAGGGGAACTGAAACATCTAAGTACCCTGAGGAAAAGAAATCAACCGAGATTCCCTTAGTAGTGGCGAGCGAACGGGGACTAGCCCTTAAGTGGCTTTGAGATTAGCGGAACGTTCTGGAAAGTACGGCCATAGTGGGTGATAGCCCTGTACGCGAAAATCTCTTAGTCATGAAATCGAGTAGGACGGAGCACGAGAAACTTTGTCTGAATATGGGGGGACCATCCTCCAAGGCTAAATACTACTGACTGACCGATAGTGAACTAGTACCGTGAGGGAAAGGCGAAAAGAACCCCGGAGAGGGGAGTGAAATAGATCCTGAAACCGTATGCGTACAAGCAGTGGGAGCCCACTTTGTTGGGTGACTGCGTACCTTTTGTATAATGGGTCAGCGACTTATTTTCAGTGGCGAGCTTAACCGAATAGGGGAGGCGTAGCGAAAGCGAGTCTTAATAGGGCGTCTAGTCGCTGGGAATAGACCCGAAACCGGGCGATCTATCCATGGGCAGGTTGAAGGTTGGGTAACACTAACTGGAGGACCGAACCGACTACCGTTGAAAAGTTAGCGGATGACCTGTGGATCGGAGTGAAAGGCTAATCAAGCTCGGAGATAGCTGGTTCTCCTCGAAAGCTATTTAGGTAGCGCCTCATGTATCACTGTAGGGGGTAGAGCACTGTTTCGGCTAGGGGGTCATCCCGACTTACCAAACCGATGCAAACTCCGAATACCTACAAGTGCCGAGCATGGGAGACACACGGCGGGTGCTAACGTCCGTCGTGAAAAGGGAAACAACCCAGACCGTCAGCTAAGGTCCCAAAGTTATGGTTAAGTGGGAAACGATGTGGGAAGGCTTAGACAGCTAGGAGGTTGGCTTAGAAGCAGCCACCCTTTAAAGAAAGCGTAATAGCTCACTAGTCGAGTCGGCCTGCGCGGAAGATGTAACGGGGCTCAAACCATACACCGAAGCTACGGGTATCACTTAGGTGATGCGGTAGAGGAGCGTTCTGTAAGCCTGTGAAGGTGAGTTGAGAAGCTCGCTGGAGGTATCAGAAGTGCGAATGCTGACATGAGTAACGACAATGGGTGTGAAAAACACCCACGCCGAAAGACCAAGGTTTCCTGCGCAACGTTAATCGACGCAGGGTTAGTCGGTCCCTAAGGCGAGGCTGAAAAGCGTAGTCGATGGAAAACAGGTTAATATTCCTGTACTTCTGGTTATTGCGATGGAGGGACGGAGAAGGCTAGGCCAGCTTGGCGTTGGTTGTCCAAGTTTAAGGTGGTAGGCTGGAATCTTAGGTAAATCCGGGATTCTAAGGCCGAGAGCTGATGACGAGTTACCCTCTGGGTGACGAAGTGGTTGATGCCATGCTTCCAAGAAAAGCTTCTAAGCTTCAGGTAACCAGGAACCGTACCCCAAACCGACACAGGTGGTTGGGTAGAGAATACCAAGGCGCTTGAGAGAACTCGGGTGAAGGAACTAGGCAAAATGGCACCGTAACTTCGGGAGAAGGTGCGCCGGTGAGGGTGAAGCATTTACTGCGTAAGCCCATGCCGGTCGAAGATACCAGGCCGCTGCGACTGTTTATTAAAAACACAGCACTCTGCAAACACGAAAGTGGACGTATAGGGTGTGACGCCTGCCCGGTGCCGGAAGGTTAATTGATGGGGTTAGCTAACGCGAAGCTCTTGATCGAAGCCCCGGTAAACGGCGGCCGTAACTATAACGGTCCTAAGGTAGCGAAATTCCTTGTCGGGTAAGTTCCGACCTGCACGAATGGCGTAACGATGGCGGCGCTGTCTCCACCCGAGACTCAGTGAAATTGAAATCGCTGTGAAGATGCAGTGTATCCGCGGCTAGACGGAAAGACCCCGTGAACCTTTACTATAGCTTTGCACTGGACTTTGAATTTGCTTGTGTAGGATAGGTGGGAGGCTTTGAAGCGTGGACGCCAGTTCGCGTGGAGCCAACCTTGAAATACCACCCTGGCAACTTTGAGGTTCTAACTCAGGTCCGTTATCCGGATCGAGGACAGTGTATGGTGGGTAGTTTGACTGGGGCGGTCTCCTCCTAAAGAGTAACGGAGGAGTACGAAGGTGCGCTCAGACCGGTCGGAAATCGGTCGTAGAGTATAAAGGCAAAAGCGCGCTTGACTGCGAGACAGACACGTCGAGCAGGTACGAAAGTAGGTCTTAGTGATCCGGTGGTTCTGTATGGAAGGGCCATCGCTCAACGGATAAAAGGTACTCCGGGGATAACAGGCTGATACCGCCCAAGAGTTCATATCGACGGCGGTGTTTGGCACCTCGATGTCGGCTCATCACATCCTGGGGCTGAAGCCGGTCCCAAGGGTATGGCTGTTCGCCATTTAAAGTGGTACGCGAGCTGGGTTTAGAACGTCGTGAGACAGTTCGGTCCCTATCTGCCGTGGACGTTTGAGATTTGAGAGGGGCTGCTCCTAGTACGAGAGGACCGGAGTGGACGAACCTCTGGTGTTCCGGTTGTCACGCCAGTGGCATTGCCGGGTAGCTATGTTCGGAATAGATAACCGCTGAAAGCATCTAAGCGGGAAACTAGCCTCAAGATGAGATCTCACTGGGACCTTGAGTCCCCTGAAGGGCCGTCGAAGACTACGACGTTGATAGGTTGGGTGTGTAAGCGCTGTGAGGCGTTGAGCTAACCAATACTAATTGCCCGTGAGGCTTGACCATATAACACCCAAGCAATTTGCTGACCTGAAAAGGCACCAGATTGCGGTGTGTGAAGACGAAACGAACCGAAAGTTCGAGATACTCACAAAACACCAAATCTATCACTTACCCATTCGCTGGAGCGTGAGCCGTAAGGCAAACGATCTGGCTACCGAATTTCTTGACGACCATAGAGCATTGGAACCACCTGATCCCATCCCGAACTCAGCAGTGAAACGATGCATCGCCGATGGTAGTGTGGGGTTTCCCCATGTGAGAGTAGGTCATCGTCAAGATTAAATTCCGAAACCCCTATCTGCGTATGCAGGTAGGGGTTTTGTTTTGCCCGCAGGAAAGTGGCGTGGCAAACAAGGGACAGTCCATCCGCTGTCCCAGGTTCCAGTAGCATCGTCAATGGAACCACCCGACGATCTACATGGAAAGTCCGTCATTGCTGTGCCTTACTCCAGACACAACTCATGGAGCGACGTCGATGCGGCGTAGAGGCACAAAATTCTGGTTATGGACCAACACGCGGTTGCCCCTCCATACGCATGAAGAGGTGCTCAGCAATGGCCTGCACATCGAGGTGCAAGCACGGGTCAGTCATGAGGGGGTTACACAGGTATTTATAGGCGTCTACGACACTGACGGCTGGGCGATTTGCGAGGAGTTTCATGACCGCTACGCAGGTGAGCATTACTGTGTGGCGTTGAAGTGGGGGGCGCAGCGGGCGAGGGAAGTTGTGGCGGACACGCAGGAATTCGTCGCGCCGCACCGGGTGCAACTGACCTTGAGTCCGGTGATCACCGATGAGTCGGTACTGGCGCTGCGGCAGATGGAAATGACCGAGCGCGAGTCGTTGAAGCTCAGGTCTGACGATGCCTGGATGGAGTACCTCGCCGCCAAGTCGGCCATGTTGATGCTGATGCGCTCAACCAAAGTCGACCCCAAGGACTGGGCCGATCACAAGGATCGGCTCAGGCAGGCCATCGATCGACGAGCCTGCGTACAGCGCGCCTATCTGTGCTGACCCTGTCTCAGATCTGGGAGCGCCGCAGAGTTTCAATCGTTTCGATCAGCTCATCGTAGGACACCGGTTTTCCAATGTGCTGGTTAAAGCCCGATTGCCGTGATTTTTGAATGTCGCTGTGGGCGCCATAGCCGGTCAGTGCAATGGCCGGCACATCTTTGGCCAGCGGCAACTGACGCAATGCGCTCATCAGCTCGTGGCCGTTCATGACCGGCATGCCCAAGTCAGCGATGATCAGGTCGAAACGGGTGCTTTTTGCCGCGTCCAAAGCCGCCACCGGACGGTCGAAGGCAATCACTTGCGCGTCTTCCATTTCCAGCAGCATTTTCAAGGTTTCCAGCACATCGGCGGAATCGTCGACCAGAAGGATCGTCAAACCGCTCAGCCTGCCAGAGGATTCTTCGACCTGAGTCGGGGATTGCGGCTCATCTTTGGTGTGGGCCAAGGGCAGATAAACCGTGAAGGTACAACCCGTTCCCACCCCGGCAGAGTTCACCTCAACCGTTCCCCGTTGGGCCTCGGTCAACTGACGGACCAAGGACAAACCGATCCCCAGACCCTCACGGTTGTGGCTGACGTGCTGCTTTTCAGCCTGGCCGAACAGGTCGAACACGTGATCGAGGTTCTCGGGTGCGATGCCTGTACCGTTGTCTTTGACATCCAGTCGCGCCATGTTTCCAACCTGGCAGGCGATCAATTGCACGCGGCCGTTGGAGGGCGTGAATTTCAGCGCGTTATTCACCAGGTTCCAGATGATCTGCTCCAGGCGCGTCGGGTCGGCATGGACCATCAAGGCGTCTGAAGGCACGTGTAGCTCGACGGTGGCATCGTGTCGGTCGTTGAGCACGACGGCGTGAATATCGCGCAACACACCGGCCAGATCGACAGCAATGGGTTTCAGTTTGAGTTTGCCGGTGCGCACCCGCGCCACATCCAGCAGATCATCGATGATCCGTGCCTGGCTGTTGACGGCGTCGCAGATGGTGTTGACGGCCTTGGCGGCCGGCGCCACCGACTTGGTCACCGGCAAGCGACGCAGCAGTTCTGCATTGAGCTGAATCAGGTTCAAAGGATGCTTGAGTTCGTGGGACATGACCGCGAAGAATTCATCCTTGAGATAGTTGGTGTTGCGCGTTTCGGCCAGTTGTTGGCTCTGTTCTTCATGCTGTCGCTTATGACCGGTCAGGTCGCGGGCGATTTTGACGTAGCCTTTGAGATTGTCGCCGCTAAGCAAGGTCACCTCGCCGCTGCAAAAGAAGCGGTTGCCGTCTTTGCGCACGTGCCAGCGCTCATCTTCGCTGCGGCCATGGGTGCGCACTGACAACAGTTCGTTTTCAGGCACCCCGGACGCACGATCTTCAGGCGAGAAAATGAAGTCGTAATAGGCGCCCTCGGCCTCAGCCTTGCTGTAACCGAAAATCAATTCGGCGCCTTTGTTCCAGGTAGTGATCACGCCCTGCTCATCGAGGGTGATGATGGCGTAGTCGCGAGTGCTTTCGGCGACGAGGCGCATGCGTTCTTCGCCCAGTCGCAGCTCTTCTTCAGCCGCTCGACGTTTGGTGATGTCGATGAACGTCAGCACGGTGCCGTCGATGTGGTCTTCGCTGGAGCGATAGGGCAGCAGGCGGGCGATGTACCAGCGGTTGTCGGTGCTGCTGACTTCGCGCTCGATCATGTTCAGCGATTCGAACACCTGCGCCGCGTCTGCGACCAGGTCCTCGTAATGCAGGCGATGGGTAATGTCGAGCAAGGAGCGCCCGGTATCCACCGGCAACATGCTGAAGATGTCAGTAGCGCGCGGAGTGAACCACTTGATGCGCATGCCACGATCGACAAACACCGTGGCGATGTCGGTGGAAGCGATCAGGTTGGTCAGGTAGTCGTTGATCTTGTCGGTTTCTTCGACTTTGGTTTTCAGCTCGTAGTTGACCGTCAGCAGCTCTTCGTTGATCGACTGCAGCTCTTCCTTGCTGGTCTCCAGTTCTTCGGTGGCCGAGCGCAGTTCTTCGTTGATGGCCTGCATTTCTTCGTTGGAAGCCTTGAGCTCTTCGCTGGAGACTTCCGATTGTTCGATGGTGTCCTGCAAGTGCAGCTTGGTGCGTTGCAGTTCGCGCTCAAGGTTGGACAGCACCTGGCTTTCAGTCTGTAGCACGGTGGTGGCCGCTCGTTCGGCAGGGTCGACCTCGACTTCCTCGAAAATCACCAGGACGTATTCGCCGTCCGATTCTTCATCCTTGTAGGGATGCGCGACCAGATCAATCAGGTAACTGCGTTTATCACGCTTGATCGGGACTTCGCGGGACTTGACCGGCAGGCCGCTCTGCTGGACCTGGAACAGCGTGGTGCGGATTTCCAGGCGCAGTTCCGGAAGAATCAGCGTCAGCAAGTTGCGCGACAATTCACCGCCGACATGACGCAGGAAACGCCCTGCACTCTCGCTCATGTGCAGGATGTCGGCGTTGGCATCGACGATCACGCTCGGTGGTGCGGACTGTTCGAGGGCGCGTTGATGGATATCGCCAAATGACAATTTGCGCGGCGCGCTGCTTTGCGGGACCTGTTGGGACGTGTTGGTCCGCACATAACCCCCACGCGGCATGGTCGGTGTGCGCCGACTGTTGGCCGTGCCGGTCTTGGCGCGGAAGATCCGGTTGCGTTTATCCACCGGGGCGAACAATTCGTGGCACGCGTCCGCGCTCTCGGAAGATCCGAGGAACAGGAAGCCGCCGGGGCGCAGGGCAAAGTGGAACATCTGGAGGATTTCGCGTTGCACCTCGCGATCCAGATAGATCAGCAGGTTGCGGCAAACAATCAGATCGATCTGCGAGAAGGGCGGGTCGGACAACAGGCTGTGTTTGGCGAACAAGACCTTTTCGCGGATTTCCTTGCGGATTCGATAGTGATCGTCTTCCTTGATGAAATAGTGGCGCAGCCGCGAGGGTGGCACATCGGTGATGATCGCTTGTGGATACAGGCCGGCCCGGCCGACGCTGATGGCGCGTTCGTCGATGTCGGTGGCGAACAGCTGCATCGACGCCACGCTGGCGTCCAGTTGCAGTTGATCGTTGAGCAGCATCGCCAGACTGTAGGCTTCTTCACCCGTGGAGCAGCCCGCGGACCAGACCCTGATTTCTTCTTTTTCAGGTTGCGCGGACACGACAGCGCTGACCAGTTGCGGTACGACATCCCGCTCCAGGGCTTCGAAAGCCTCTCTGTCACGGAAGAAGTTGGTCACGCCGATCAGCATGTCGCCCAGCAGTGCCTTGGTTTCTTCGGGATTGTTCTGCAGATACTGGTAATAGGCACTCAGGTCCGACTGGCCGGTCACCTGCATCCGGCGTTCGATCCGGCGCAATACGGTGGCGCGTTTATAGTGTTTGAAGTCATGGCCGGTACCGGTGCGCAACTGAATCAGGATGTCGCGCAGCACTTGTTCGGCAAGTGCCGCGTCACGCTCGGACACCGCTGCAATGGTTTGCAGTTCCGGATCGTTGGCGGTGGGCAAACTGATTTCCCTGGAGTTGCGCCATAGCTCCATTAGCTTTTGCGGCATTTCCACCACGGGCAGCACCAGGTCAACCATGCGGGTTTCGATGGCGGCGCAAGGCATGCCATCGAATTCGGCATCTTCCGGTGCCTGGGCCAGGGTGATGCCACCTTGTTCCTTGATCCGTGACAAGCCAACCGCGCCATCCGAGCCGGTGCCTGACAACACCAGACAGAAGGCGCGCTCGCGGTGCACATCGGCCAGGTCGCGGAAGAACAGATCAATGGACGCGTGGCGACCTTCGCTCGGGTCTGTGGCGCTGACCTCCAGAAAGCCATCGTTCATTGTCAGCCGTTGCGCCGGTGAAATGACGTACACCCGGTTTTTCTGGATGGCCACCGTTTCGGTCACCTGCAGAACCGGCATCTTGGTCGATTCCTGGATGATCTTGTCAGCGATGCTTTGGTGATCGGGGGACAGATGGAGAATGATCACGAACGCCATGCCATTGTCCTGGGGCATGTTTTCAAAGAACAGTTTGATCGCTTGCAGCCCGCCCGCCGACGCACCGATGCCCACCACCGGAAAGTCCAGGGTGCTGGGGCTCAGGGTCTTTCGCTCAGAATCCGTATCCGAGCGCTTGGGTGTGGTGGTCATGACTTCGGCCTTTAGCAGCGACGTAGAGCGTCTTGGTTTCAAGCGACAGAAAGCGCACTTCAATAGATCAGAATAATCCTGTTTTTTGATAACACCTTCAAATATTTAGCGCGTACTAAACGGCATGACTTCTCAAGGGAACGGCACTACTGGCCGATAACCCGAACAGTCATGGTCTTCTTCTTAAACTGCCTGGAAATCTTCGATGCTGTCGTATCACCAAAAGCGTTTTTTGATCGTCGATGATTTCTCGGATTTCCGCAGTTCCGTCAGGTCCATGCTGCGCGAACTGGGCGTCAAGGATGTCGACACCGCCGACTCCGGTGAACAGGCGCTGCGTATGTGTTCGCAGAAGGCCTACGATTTCATCCTGCAGGACTTTCACCTGGGTGACGGCAAGAAGAATGGCCAGCAGGTGCTTGAAGATCTGATGATCGAGAAGCTGATCAGCCATGAGGCCGTGTTCGTCATGGTCACCGCCGAGACCAGTCAGGCGATGGTGCTCAGTGCGTTGGAACACGAACCCGATGCGTACCTGACCAAACCGTTCAACCGTTCCGGCCTGGCTCAACGGCTGGAGCGGCTGGAGCAACGCAAGACCTTGCTCAAGCCGATTCTGCAGGCCCTTGACCGGGGCAAACCGGTTGAAGTGCTCAATGCCTGCATCGCCCTGTGCAAGCAAGACATCCGCTACTCGCCGTTGTGCCTGCGCTACCGCGCCGATGCCTTGCGCGACCTGAATCAGAACGAGGCGCTGGAGCGTCTCTACGACAGCATCATTGCTGATCGGCCTTTGCCGTGGGCGTTTTCCGGCCTGGGCAAATTGCTGTTCAAGCGTGGCCAGGTCGGTCAGGCCAAAGGCGTGTATGAAAAAGCCCTGAAAGTGTTCCCGATGATGCCGGCGCTCTACGACGGCATGGCCGATGTGCTGGTCGCCGAAGGCGACACCAAGGCGGCCCAGAATGTACTGGAAGAGGCGATCCGTTTGTCGCCGCTGGCGGTGCGCCGGCAAGCGCAGTTGGGCAAGTTGGCAATGGCCAACGAAGATTTCGAGACCGCTTCCAAAGCCTATCGTCAGGCGGTGGCGCAGGGCGCGCAGTCACGTTTCAAGGATGCGGAGAGCAATCTTGGCCTGGCCCATGCCTTGATCAGTAAAGGCAGTGAAAAAGGCCTGGATACCCGGACTCGCCTGGAAATCAATACGACGCTGAGTGCGGTGGCCAAGGAAAACCCTGCCGACCCGGGTTTGCAGATTCGTGCGCGATTGATGAAAGCCACCAGCCTGTTGCTCAACGATGCCGAAACCGCCGAGAAGCTCACCGAGCAGGCGATGATGCGCCTCGATGGCATGGAACAGTTCATGAGCGCCGAAGCAGCGCTGCTGGTGGCCAAGCAACTGCAGATGCTCGGGCAGGCCAGCGCCGGTGCCTCGATGTTGAAAAACTGCGCGGAAATCTACGGCGACGACCCGACGGTGATGAAGGGCATCGCCAAGTTGACCGACGATCCGACCATTCTCAACTCCGGCAACGCCGCTGCGGACCTCAACCGTCAGGGCGTGCGGGTGTACAAGACCGGTGACCTGGTGGAGGCGCGGCAGGTGTTCCGCAAAGCCCTGGCGCTGCAACCCAAGAACATCAGTATCGCGCTGAACATGGCGCAGTCGCTGCTGCATGGCACCGACACCAGTGTCCCTTCGGCGGAGCTGGAGGAATGTCGGACGTGCCTGAAGATGGTCGGCCTGATGCCCGACACCGATGCACGTTTTCCCCGTTATCAGAAGTTGCGAAGCAAGGCGTTTGGCAAATGAACGACAGCGAACAGGCACTCGATTTTTCCACGGTGATTGCCTCCACCGTGCACGACATGAAGAACTCCCTGGCGATGCTGATGCAGGCCCACAGCCAATGGTTGGCGCGCTTGCCGGATCCGCAGCAGCATACCCCGGAGCAGGGTGTGATCGAATTCGAGTTCGCGCATCTCAATGGCATGCTGGTGCAATTGCTGGGGCTGTACAAACTCGGCGTCAACCAGATGCCGTTGCAGCCGGCCTACCATGAGCTGGATGACTTCATCGAAGCGCAATTGGCCTGTCACCAGGACGTGTTTGCCAGTCGCGGCATCATGGCGACCTATGAAGTGGACCCGTTGAGCCCTCTGGGTTTCTTCGACCGGGAACTGATTGCGTCGGTCCTGGGCAACAGCATCAACAACGCCATTCGTTACGCCCGCCACGCGGTGTTGATCAGCGTCAGCGATGAAGCCGGGCAACTGGTGCTGACCGTCAACGACGATGGCGAGGGTTATCCACCCGAGATGATCGAGCGTCAGGCCGATTACGTGCAGGGCATCAACCACAGCAGCGGAAGCACAGGCCTGGGCCTGTACTTTGCCGGGCGGATTGCCGCACTCCATCAACGCAATGGCGTGGGCGGACGCACCGAAATCAGCAATGGCGGCCCGCTGGGCGGCGGGGTGTTCAGCCTCTATCTGCCCTGACCGGTTCTTTTTGTTGGCCGCTGCTTGATATTCCGAACAGGCGGAGCCTATTTTGTACGGTCGCCGTTCGCGGCTCGCACAACAACAAAGGATTGCGTCATGACAACCGATGGCCATCGCTCACTCGCACAGCGATTGACGGGCATTGATGAGATTGAATGTGTCACGCCGGATTTGAATGGCGTGCCCCGTGGCAAGGTAATGACCGCCGAAGGCTTTCTCGAGGGGCGGCGTTTGCAGATGGCGCGGGGAGTGCTGCTGCAATGCATCATGGGCGGATATCCGCCAGCGCGCTTTTACGGCAGCGATGATGGCGACCTGGCGCTGGTGCCCGACCCTGCACAGATCCATCGCTTGCCGTGGAGCAAGCAGCCGCGAGCCTTGGCCATTTGCGATGCGGACGAGCTGACCGGTGGAAGCTCGCCGCTGTCGACCCGCGGCCAGCTCAAAGCCGTGATCGCGCGTTACGCGGCGCTCGGCCTGGCGCCGGTGGTGGCGACCGAGCTGGAGTTTTTTGTGTTTGCGCCCAACACCGACCCGACTCAACCGTTCCAGCCGCCGCTGGGCCTGGACGGTCGTCGCGAGGACGGTCAATCGGCCTTCAGTATCAGTTCCAATAATGGTTTGCGGCCGTTCTTCAGTGAGGTCTACGCCTGCATGGCGGCCCTGGGCTTGCCGCGCGATACCTTCATGCACGAGATGGGCGTCAGCCAGTTCGAGATCAACCTGCTGCACGGCGACCCGCTTCTGCTGGCCGACCAGACACTCCTGTTCAAACATCTGCTTAAAGAAGTCGCGCTCAAGCATGGCCTGACCGTGGTTTGCATGGCCAAGCCGCTGGCGCACACGCCGGGCAGTTCGATGCATATTCACCAGAGCATCATCGAGATCGGCAGCGGGCGTAACGTGTTCAGCGACAAGGCGGGTGAGCCGACCGCGACCTTCCGTCATTTCATCGCGGGTCAGCAGGCCGGCATGGCGGATTTCACGGCGTTATTCGCACCGAACGTGAACTCGTATCAGCGCTTGTGCCATCCGTATGCATCACCGAATAATGCCTGCTGGTCCTACGACAACCGTGCAGCCGGATTGCGTATTCCAGCCAGTTCGCCCGCCGCTCGTCGGGTCGAAAACCGCTTGCCGGGGGCTGATGCAAATCCTTACCTGGCGATCGCCGCCAGCCTTGCCTCAGGGTTGTATGGCATTGAACACAAACTGGAGCCGAGCGAGCCGATCCAGGGCGAATTTGAAGTGCCGGACAATCTTTCGTTGCCGTGTACCTTGCATGCGGCTCTTGAGCGTCTGAAACGTAGTCAATTGGCGAAGGAACTGTTTGGCAAGGAATTCATCGAAGGCTACGTCGCCTCGAAGACCATGGAGTTGACCAGCTTCTTTGATGAAATTACTCCCTGGGAACGGCGTGTTTTAGCGGCCCAGGCCTGACGATCCGTCGACATCAGGCTATCGTTTGTCGGTAGCCTGAAACTCACTGCAAGGAGCCGCTCGGAACGCCGATGCGCCAAATCTGGAAACCCTTTCGAGCGCTATATTTTGCCTCGCTGATGATGTTGATCGGCTCTGGCCTGTTGAGTACTTACCTGGCCTTGCGCCTGGCCGCCGACCACGTCGACAGCCTGTGGGTCGGTGCGTTGATGGCAGCCAACTATTGCGGCCTGGTGCTGGGTGGCAAGATCGGCCACCGGCTGATAGCCCGGGTCGGGCACATTCGCGCCTATTCGGCCTGCGCCGGGATTGTCGGTGCGGCGGTGCTGGGCCATGGCCTGGTGGACTGGTTGCCTGCCTGGATCTTCCTGCGGGTCATCGTCGGCCTCGGCATGATGTGCCAATACATGGTCATCGAAAGCTGGCTCAATGAGCAGGCCGAAGCCTCGCAGCGCGGGACGGTGTTCAGTGGCTACATGATCGCCTCGTACCTGGGGCTGGTGCTGGGTCAGTTGATTCTGGTCATGCACCCGGGCCTGGGCCTTGAGCTGCTGATGCTGGTCGCCTTGTGCTTCGCGCTGTGCCTGGTGCCGGTGGCCCTGACTCGCCGGATTCACCCGGCACCGTTGCACCCGGCCCCGATGGAGCCGCGCTTCTTCATCAAGCGCGTGCCGCAGTCGTTGAGCACGGTGCTGGGGGCGGGACTGATCATTGGTTCGTTCTATGGTCTGGCACCGCTGTATGCCTCACAGCAGGGGTTGTCCACGGAGCAGGTCGGTCTGTTCATGGGTAGCTGCATTTTTGCCGGCTTGCTGGTGCAGTGGCCGCTGGGCTGGCTGTCCGACCGTTATGACCGGGCGCTGTTGATCCGCTGTTTTGCGCTGGTCCTGGCGCTTACCGCGTTGCCGCTGGCAATCATGCAACAGGTACCGCTGGAGATTTTGTTTATCACCGGGTTCTGCTGTTCGCTGGTGATGTTCTGTCTGTATCCGCTGGCGGTGGCGTTCTCCAACGACCACGTCGAGGGTGATCGTCGGGTGTCCCTGACAGCGATGCTGTTGGTGACCTACGGTGTCGGCGCCAGTATCGGGCCGCTGGTGGCCGGGGTGCTGATGAAACTGTTCGGCAGCCACATGCTCTATGCCTTCTTCAGTTTCTTCGCGTTGGTGCTGGTGTGGCGAATTCGCCCGAAAGCGGTGACCAACCTGCATCAGGTCGACGATGCACCGCTGCATCACGTCGCCATGCCGGACAGTATGTCGAGTTCGCCGTTGGTGGCTTGCCTTGACCCGCGGGTCGATGAGCAGGTGGTGCAAGACCAGATGCAGAACCCGATCAACCCTGAGCCGGACCCGGAACCTGAATCGGAGCCCGAAACCGATCCGCCGCCCGAAGATCCTGATGCACCTCGCGAACCAAGTTTTACCGAGGCCAGGCCTTAAATCCAACGCATAAAAAAACGGGCAGTCACCGCAAGGGACTGCCCGTTTTCTATTGAAGCGTCTTATTACATGTCGTCTTTGTCGAAGCGCCGCGCTTCGCGCTGAAGCTGATAGACGAACCGCTCGACCTGCCGCTGCACCAGCCCGCTCATGTTGTGAAAGCGTACGCCGGCGAAGGTGGTGGAGATTCTTTCTTCGAAGTGCAGGTAACGCAGCTCGACGGGGGCCGTCATGTTGCCAAAGGGCAGGGCGGCGATGAAGCGGTCATAAACCTGGCCCAGTTGCAGGCTGCCCGTGATGTCGCCTTCGAAGCGTAATTTGCAACCGGTGGCGGAGATGTCCAATAGCTTGCCGCTGATCGGCGACTTGAGCTTTTCACCACCCAGATCGACGTTGACCAGTTGTGCCAGCTTCAATGCTGCGCGGAATGCATTACGACGCTGGTGGTAAACCACCTCGGAGGGCAGGGCGCCACGGTAGCAGCGACCGCCACCGGATTCGTCGATGGTCAGCGGGCCGTTGCTTTCCCAGGCAATGCGCACGCCGTCATGAAAGCCTTCGACCTTGAACGGTTCGCCGGCGAGCAGGAAGCGTTCACCATCGCGGGGAATCATTTCGTCCAGGGCAATCATGTTGCTGTCACGGTCAAGGTCCACCAGATAACTCTGGAAGCGCTGGCTGCGCTCATGGAACGTGATGATCAGCGGATCATGGCTGTCTTGCAGCTGGCGCAGGTTGCCGGAGATCTCCAACGGCGTGGTGAGCACCTTGGGTGGCTGCGGAGCATCATCCGCGCTTAAGGCATTGAACACGGTTCATCAATCTCCAGACAAAATATGACTACGGCTGGCCAGCATATTGCCAGTATGTTACGCGTCTTGATAGTGCGCGCTTTGCAGCAGGCTCAAGCCTGACTGAGCGGGCGTGGCTTCGCAAGCATGGAGGTTGATCCGCGTGCATCGTAGAGCGCTGGTGGCTCGCCGCCGTTGAGGATTTTCAGCTGATTGGCCGTCGCGGCCTGTTGCACCAGGATTGACTGGCCATTCTTGACGTTGGCCGCCTGGCACTGAGCCAGAAGATCGGTCAATACATCGCTCTGCTCCAACAGCTGATTGCCAATGCTCGAATGGCTGGCAAGTTGCTCCAGGCCGTTGCGATTGGTCGGCAGGTTGAGGCTGGCGAGGATTTCACTGCGCTTGCGGCCATGCTGATCGAGCAAAATGATCAATGCCTGTTTCTGCGCCAGAATTTCTTCGAGCAGTGGCATGTCGCGACCGTGCAAGGCGAGGGACTCGGTCTGCAGTAACTCCAGCAAGTGCTGTGCTGGAGCGAAATCGTCGGTGATCAGTTGCAGTAAATTAGTGTCGTGCATGGCTGGCCTTGGGTTTTAAGCGTCCAAAAGCCTGGCGCAGGCCTTGGCCTAGCGCTGGGCTTCGAAGTTGAGCAGTTTGCTGGCTACACGGTTGCTGTCGACTTTATAGCTGCCATCGGCAATCGCTGCTTTCAACTCGGCCACGCGGGCGTTGTCGACGGCAGGCTGATCACGCAGCTTGTCAGTGACCTTCTGCAACTGTTGAGCCTCATTGCTGAGATGTACTGATTCCCCGCTTTTGACGGTACTGGCCTGTTCGGCCGGGGTATTCAGCGGTGCGGGTTTACCGGCTTCGACGGTTTCCTTCGCGGTGCTGGTACGTGTACTACCGGTAAGTGACGAGGAACTGTTTAAACGGCTGAAATCGATGACCATGACAAAAAAACCTCTGGGTATTTGGACGCTTGCCATGTTTTCGGCCATACCCGGGAAAACTTTAGGCCCAATTATCAATGAGCTTGCGCGCGTCAGCGCTTGCCCTGCATAGGGCACAGTCTAGGGAACAGTCGAGTGGCGCGCCACTTCTTCACAAGCAGAGAGTTCTACATGGCCACTTCCACCTGGCCGGGCGCGATGACTTGCGCCTTGATGACCCGTTGGGAATTGAGGTTTTTCACCCGAATCTGTTCGCGCATACCGCCGTTGGACAGCGCTTCACCCGGCATGCGCACGCTGAGCGTTCCACTGCGGGCGGTAATCACCACCTGGTCGCCCTTGCTGATGACTTCTGCCTGTTCCATGTGCACCAGGGTCATGACCTGATCGGCGACCATTGGTCGGGTAAGTTTTTGCCCGATCGCCTGATCGACGGAAGTCAGGTAACCCTGGCTGATCAGGCTGATGTCACGCTCGCGCAGGGTCACATCCTGAGGTTCGACGATACCGGCGCGTCGCAGCGGGCGGGTGGTGGTCACAATGTCGCGAAACAGGCGCACTTGCGCGGGTACGAAGACTGTCCAGGGTGACGCGCCCTCGCAGCGCACCTTGACTGTAACGCGCCCCAGCGGCGTGGCCGGGCTCTCCAGGGACGCTGTCAATTCCTTGTCGCACATGGGCATGCGCAGCCGCGGATCGAGCTGCTTGACCTCGATCTCGTAACGGCCTTCCGTTTGACTGGTTGCCAGATAGTCCTCTACGGTGAATTCAAGAAAGCCCTGAGTGACGCCGATAAGCATGTCAGGCAAGGTAACCGCGTCAGCAAGGGCAGGGCAGCCAGCGTTGAACAGGCAGACGGCCGACACCGCGCAAAGCAATTTGCGGGCGATTGATGTCAGGCGTCGGAAAAATGTCGGTTCTGTGTTCATAAGAGTTAAAAAGCAAGCGCCGTGCCGTTTAGTGATGAATGCGCGTCGCAACACACTTAAGCGTTGGTGTAGGAGTCTGTGCATGGCTGGGGTAATGGATTCGGTAAACCAGCGCACGCAACTGGTAGGGCAAAATCGCCTTGAACTGTTGTTGTTCCGTCTCGACGGCCAACAGCTGTATGGGATCAACGTGTTCAAGGTTCGGGAGGTGCTGCAATGCCCCAAACTGACGCTGATGCCAAAATCCAGTCCTGTCGTGTGCGGTGTGGCAAATATTCGGGGGGCGACCATTCCGATTCTTGATCTGGCCATGGCGACCGGTTCCGGTGCGCTGAAAGATCAAAGCAATCCCTTCGTGATCATTACGGAGTACAACACCAAGACCCAGGGTTTCCTGGTGCGGTCGGTGGAACGCATCGTCAACATGAATTGGGAGGAGATTCATCCACCACCCAAGGGCACGGGACGCGATCATTACCTGACGGCTGTGACTCGGGTCGACAATCAGTTAGTCGAAATCATCGACGTCGAGAAGGTGCTGGCAGAAGTGGCGCCGACACCGGAAGCGATTTCCGTTGGCGTGGTGGATGTCGACACCCAGCACAAGGCGCTCTCTTTGCGAGTACTGACGGTCGATGACTCGTCGGTGGCGCGCAAGCAGGTGACCCGTTGCCTGCAGACGGTCGGTGTCGAAGTGGTGGCGTTGAACGACGGTCGGCAAGCGCTGGATTACCTGCGCAAGCTGGTCGACGAGGGCAAGAAGCCGGAAGAAGAGTTCCTGATGATGATTTCCGACATCGAGATGCCGGAGATGGACGGGTACACCCTCACGGCCGAGATCCGCAACGACCCTCGCATGCAAAAGCTTCACATCATCCTGCATACTTCGTTATCGGGTGTATTCAATCAGGCGATGGTCAAGAAAGTCGGTGCCGATGACTTCCTTGCCAAATTCCGTCCTGATGACCTGGCATCCCGGGTAGTCAACCGGATCAAAGCAGCAGACATCAGCTAGGGGCCTTTTGCCCCTGGCGGTTTATACGATTTAAGAGGCGGCATCTTTGTCTACGGGTAATTTGGATTTCGAACAGTTCCGGGTCTTCCTGGAAAAAGCCTGTGGCATTTTGCTCGGTGAAAACAAGCAGTACCTGGTCTCGAGCCGTCTCAACAAACTGATGGAACAGCAAGGCATCAAGTCCCTGGGTGAGCTGGTCCAGCGCATCCAGACCCAGCCTCGCAGCGGTTTGCGCGAGATGGTGGTGGATGCCATGACCACCAACGAAACCCTGTGGTTTCGTGACACCTATCCGTTTGAAGTCTTGAAGAACAAGGTGCTGCCGGCAGCGATCAAGGCCGCCCCTGGCCAGCGTCTGCGGATCTGGTCGGCGGCCTGTTCATCGGGGCAGGAACCGTATTCGCTTTCGATGTCGATCGATGAGTTCGAGCGCGTGAACATGGGCCAGTTGAAGATGGGGGTGCAGATCGTTGCCACCGACCTGTCCGGCACCATGCTGACCAACTGCAAGACCGGCGAGTACGACAGCCTGGCCATCGGCCGTGGCCTGTCGCCCGAGCGCCTTCAACGTTACTTCGACCCGAAAGGGCCGGGGCGTTGGGCTATCAAGGCACCGATCAAGAGCCGGGTGGAGTTTCGCTCGTTCAACCTGCTGGACAGCTACGCGAGCCTCGGCAAGTTCGACATCGTGTTCTGCCGCAACGTGCTGATCTACTTCTCTGCCGAGGTGAAGAAGGACATCCTGTTGCGCATTCACAGCACGTTGAAACCAGGCGGTTATCTGTTCCTCGGTGCTTCCGAGGCGCTGAACGGTTTGCCGGATCATTACCAGATGGTCCAGTGCAGCCCGGGGATCATTTACCAGGCGAAGTGATTGGTTAGCGGCACACAAAAAACGGGAGTCCTCAGGGGCTCCCGTTTTTTTATGCCTGATGATTTCCCAGCCCCACTAACAAAACCCTTGTAGGAGTGGTGGTGTTCTTGCAGGGGTGATAGCGGCAGAAAAGCGGCAGGCGGCGGAAATCTGTTGCCGCTTTTCTGGCATTGCCACATTGCCACTGCCCGCAAAGCCCCGGTTTACGGGCTTTTTTTGAATTGGCACGACGCTTGCTGTGTCCATGTTACGAAAAATCAGGTCAGCCGAAGGTTTCCGACATGAGCATCAGTTTCGATAAAGCGCTCGGTATCCACGAACAAGCCCTGGGCTTCCGCGCTCAGCGCGCCGAAGTCCTGGCCAACAACATCGCCAACGCCGACACCCCGAACTACAAGGCTCGGGATCTGGACTTCTCGAAAGTGCTTGCCGAGCAGAACGAAAAGACCAAGAGCGGCACTTTCGCCTTGAACATGACCAACAGCCGTCATATCGAAGCCGAAGGCCTGGGCAATGGCGACGAATCGCTGCTGTATCGCACGCCGATGCAACCGTCGATCGACCAGAACACCGTGGACGCCCAGCTTGAACAGTCGAACTACGCGGAAAACGCGGTCAACTTCCAGGCCAGCTTCACCCTGCTCAACAGCAAATTCAAAGGGCTGGTGTCAGCCCTGCGCGGAGAGTAAGCCATGTCTCTATCCAGTGTTTTCAACATTGCCGGTAGCGGCATGAGTGCCCAGACCACTCGCTTGAACACCGTCGCCAGTAACATCGCCAACGCCGAGACCGTCTCGTCGAGCATCGACCAGACCTACCGTGCACGGCACCCGGTTTTCGCCACCATGTTCCAGGGCGGCCAGAGCGGCGGCAGCGATTCGCTGTTCCAGAACCAGGATGCGGCCGGTCAAGGCGTGCAAGTGCTGGGCGTGGTCGAAGACCAGAGCAACCTTGAAGCGCGCTATGAGCCGAACCATCCGGCGGCCGACGCCAAAGGCTACGTCTACTACCCGAACGTCAACGTGGTGGAAGAAATGGCTGACATGATTTCCGCGAGCCGTTCGTTCCAGACCAACGCCGAAATGATGAACACCGCCAAAACCATGATGCAAAAGGTCCTGACCCTGGGTCAGTGATAAGGGGCGACTCAGATGAGTGTTACCGATACCACGAGTGGCATTAGCCTCAAGGACATCCTGGCCAACTCCTCGATCAAGACCAACACCAGTGCCGATGGCCTGGCGGCGGCAACGAACAGCGCCACCGGCAGCAAGGCCCTGGGCAAGGATGCGTTCCTGCAGTTGCTGGTCACGCAACTGAAAAACCAGAACCCGCTGGAACCGCAGGACAACGGCGCGTTCGTCGCCCAGTTGGCCCAGTTCAGTAGCCTGGAAGGCATCACCTCGCTCAACACCACCGTGAGTGGCCTGGCCAGCAACTACAACTCGTCCCAGGCGTTGCAGGCGTCGTCGCTGGTCGGGCGTTCGGTTATTGCACCGGGCAGCAAGGCTGTGGTCGATACCTCCAAGAGTTTCAGCGGCACCATTGCCGTACCGGCGTCGGTGGACCCGGTCAAGGTCAATATCACCAATGCCGATGGCAAGGTCGTCCGCACCATCGACCTGGGCAGCGAGGTCGCCGGTACTTCGACTTTCATCTGGGACGGCAAAAACGATGCAGGCGAAGTGGCCACGGCGGGTACCTATACCTTTGGCGCTACGGCGACCTACGACGGCAAGGCGACCTCGCTGGTGACGTACCTGCCGGCCACCGTCAACAGCGTGACCATCAGCCAGACCGGCGGTGAGTTGATGCTCAACCTGGCCGGGGCGGGCAGCATCGCCCTGTCCAAAGTACAAACTATTGGTATGTAGAGCCGACTAACACGGCACAAAGGAGTGGAATATGTCTTTCAATATCGGCCTTAGCGGTCTCTATGCAGCCAACAAACAACTGGACGTGACCGGTAACAACATCGCCAACGTCGCGACCACCGGTTTCAAATCGTCCCGTGCGGAATTCGAAGACGTTTACTCGGCCACCAAGCTGGGTTCCGGCAGCAAAACCATCGGTAACGGCGTGCGCCTGGCCAACGTTTCCCAGCAGTTCACCCAGGGCGACGTCAACAACACCGGCAACGTGCTGGACATGGGGATCAACGGTTCCGGCTTCTTCGTGTTGAGCGAGAACGGTTCGATGTCCTACACCCGTGCCGGTACGTTCAAGGTCGACAAGGACGGTTACGTCACCAATAGCGATGGCTCTGCGCGTCTGCAGGGTTATGGCGTGGACGCCAATGGCAAGATCCTCAATGGTGTATTGACTGACCTGCGCATCGATACGTCGAACCTGGCGCCAAAAAACACCTCCACGGTGTCGTCGACGATCAACCTGAACTCCACAGCGACCATCATCGACCAGACTATCAATCCGTTTGACCCGTCCAAGGAAGCGTCCTTCACCAAGCAGTTCAGTACCCCGATTTACGATACCCAGGGTAACCAGCACATCATGGATCAATACATGGTCAAGACTGCTGACAACACCTGGAAGACCTACACCCTGATCGAGGGGCGCAACCCGGATGGCAGCGACCCGACGCTTACGCCTCCTGTCGCTTCGACCATGGCGTTCGATTCGTCAGGCAATCTGGTTTCCGTCACCACTCCAGCCGTCCCTTTGCCGATTGTCAGCCCTGACCTGAAAGTCACGGGCTGGGTTCCGGGTACCGTGACCAATGGCGTGTGGACAGCCAACGGCGCTGCCTCCGGTGTCGTTACGGTCTCCATGGACAAGACCACGCAGTACAACGCTGACACCGCGCGTTCGATTCCTACGCAGAACGGCTACGCCACCGGCCAGATCACCAACCTGACTATCGACACCAGTGGTGTCATGCTGGCCAACTTCAGCAACAGCCAGACCAAGCCCATCGGCCAGATCTCGCTCGCCAGCTTCACCAACGAACAAGGTTTGCAAGCGATAGGCGGCACCAGTTGGAAAGAAACCTACGCGTCGGGTATCCCGGGCTACGATGCGGCGAACACCGGTACTTTGGGCGAGATCAACTCCAACTCCCTGGAAGAGTCCAACGTCAACCTGACCAATGAACTGGTCGACCTGATCAAGGCGCAGAGCAACTACCAGGCGAACGCCAAGACCATCTCGACCCAGAGCACCATCATGCAGACCATCATTCAGATGACCTGATGCGGGTTGGCGGATAGCGCTGCAAAAAGAGCCCCTCGCAAGAGGGGCTTTTTTATGGCCGACAATAAGACCGCAGCCTCGTTTCACTCGACAGCTGCTACAGGAAATAGCGTTCCCCGTAGCAGCTGTCGAGTGAAACGAGGCTGCGATCTTGCAGGCAAAAGAAAACCCCCGACAATCCAGAGGACCGATCGGGGGTTATCCAGGTAAGCGCCTTGCGGCGCCTACCGGCTCAGCTTATTGGCAAGCTTCGCAATCCGGCTCGTCGATGGCGCAAGCCTTCGGCACTGGAGCAGGGCCGGCAGGTGCTGCCAGGACCGAATCTTCACCGTGGTTGCCGCCGCTGGAAACAGCGTTCAGCTTGCCGGTGTTGATGGTCGACTTCTCGGTGCTGGTCGCGGCCAGGGCACGGAGGTAGTAAGTGGTTTTCAGACCACGGTACCAGGCCATGCGGTAGGTCACGTCCAGCTTCTTGCCCGATGCGCCAGCGATGTACAGGTTCAGCGATTGAGCCTGGTCGATCCACTTCTGACGACGGCTTGCCGCGTCAACGATCCACTTGGTGTCCACTTCGAAGGCAGTCGCGTAGAGCTCTTTGAGTTCTTGCGGGATGCGCTCGATCTGTTGCACCGAACCGTCGTAGTACTTCAGGTCGTTGATCATGACCGAGTCCCACAGACCGCGAGCCTTCAGGTCGCGAACCAGGTACGGGTTGATCACGGTGAATTCGCCCGACAGGTTCGATTTCACGTAGAGGTTCTGGTAGGTCGGTTCGATCGACTGCGATACGCCAGTGATGTTGGCGATGGTCGCGGTCGGTGCGATGGCCATGATGTTGGAGTTACGAATGCCTTTCTGAACGCGGGCACGAACCGGTGCCCAGTCCAGGGATTCGTTCAGGTCAACGTCGATGTACTTCTGGCCACGTTGCTCGATCAGGATCTGTTGCGAATCCAGCGGCAGGATGCCTTTGGACCACAGCGAACCCTGGAACGTCTCGTAGGCGCCGCGCTCGTCGGCCAGGTCGCAGGAAGCCTGGATCGCGTAGTAGCTGACCGCTTCCATCGACTTGTCGGCGAACTCGACGGCAGCGTCGGAACCGTAAGGAATGTGCTGCAGGTACAAAGCGTCCTGGAAGCCCATGATGCCCAGACCGACCGGACGGTGCTTGAAGTTGGAGTTCTTCGCTTGTGGCACCGAGTAGTAGTTGATGTCGATAACGTTATCGAGCATGCGAACGGCGGTGTTCACGGTGCGTTCCAGCTTGGCGGTGTCGAGCTTGCCGTTGGTGATGTGGTTCGGCAGGTTGATCGAGCCCAGGTTGCAAACGGCGATCTCGTCCTTGTTGGTGTTCAAGGTGATCTCGGTGCACAGGTTCGAGCTGTGAACCACGCCAACGTGCTGCTGCGGGCTGCGCAGGTTGCACGGGTCTTTGAAGGTCAGCCATGGGTGGCCGGTTTCAAACAGCATGGACAGCATTTTGCGCCACAGGTCTTTGGCCTGGATGGTCTTGAACAGCTTGATCTTGCCCGGGTACTCGGACAGGGCTTCGTAGTACTCGTAACGCTCTTCGAAGGCCTTGCCGGTCAGGTCGTGCAGGTCCGGTACTTCGGACGGCGAGAACAGGGTCCACTTGCCGTCATCGAAGACACGCTTCATGAACAGGTCAGGGATCCAGTTGGCGGTGTTCATGTCGTGGGTACGACGACGATCATCACCGGTGTTCTTACGGAGTTCGATGAACTCTTCGATGTCCATGTGCCAGGTTTCCAGGTAGGCACAGACAGCGCCTTTGCGCTTGCCACCCTGGTTAACGGCGACGGCGGTGTCGTTCACGACTTTCAGGAACGGAACAACGCCCTGGGATTTGCCGTTGGTGCCCTTGATGTACGAACCGAGTGCACGAACCGGGGTCCAGTCGTTGCCCAGGCCGCCCGCGAATTTCGACAACATGGCGTTGTCGTGGATCGCGTGATAGATGCCCGACAGGTCATCCGGCACGGTGGTCAGGTAGCAGCTCGACAGCTGTGGACGCAGAGTACCGGCGTTGAACAGGGTCGGGGTCGACGACATGTAGTCGAAGGACGACAGCAGGTTGTAGAACTCGATCGCACGGTCTTCTTTGTTCTTCTCTTCGATCGCCAGGCCCATGGCCACGCGCATGAAGAAGATTTGCGGCAGTTCGAAGCGGATACCGTCCTTGTGGATGAAGTAACGGTCGTACAGGGTTTGCAGGCCCAGGTACGTGAACTGCTGATCGCGCTCGTGGTTGATCGCCTTGCCGAGCTTTTCCAGGTCGAAGGTGGCCAGGACCGGGTTCAGCAATTCGAATTCGATGCCTTTGGCGATGTACGCAGGCAAGGCCTTGGCGTACAGGTCGACCATTTCGTGGTGGGTCGCGCTTTCGGCGACTTCCAGGAAGCTCAGGCCTTCGGCACGCAGGGTGTCCATCAGCAGGCGGGCGGTGACGAACGAGTAGTTCGGTTCACGCTCGACCAGCGTACGGGCGGTCATCACCAACGCGGTGTTGACGTCGGTCAGGGCCACACCGTCGTACAGGTTTTTCAGGGTTTCGCGCTGAATCAGGTCGCCGTCGACTTCTGCAAGGCCTTCGCACGCTTCGGTAACGATGGTGTTCAGGCGGCCCATGTCCAGAGGAGCAAAGGTGCCATCGGCGCGGGTGATGCGGATCGACGGGTGAGCGTTGACGGCTTCTTCGGCCGGTGCGTGGGCGGCGCGTTCTTTCGAACGACCGTCACGGTAGATCACGTAGTCGCGCGCTACTTTCTGCTCGCCGGCACGCATCAGGGCCAGTTCGACCTGGTCCTGGATTTCTTCGATGTGGATCGTGCCGCCCGATGGCATGCGACGCTTGAAGGTTGCGGTGACTTGTTCGGTCAGACGGGCAACGGTGTCGTGGATTCGCGACGAAGCGGCAGCGGTGCCGCCCTCAACTGCGAGAAACGCTTTGGTGATAGCGACGGTAATCTTGTCATCGGTGTAAGGAACGACAGTGCCGTTACGCTTGATCACGCGCAGTTGGCCAGGCGCGGTGGCGGACAGATCCGAAGTCGAATCAGCGGCCTGCGGCAAGGTGCCCTGCGGGTTCTCGCGAGTTGTGTCGGTTTGCATGGGGGGTTGTCTCCACATTCTCTATGTTTGTTTGGGCACCATCACGGTGCCCACCGTTCCGTCCTGAAGCACTACAACCGGCGAGGGGCCGGGCATACCAACTTCGGGACAGATCAGGAAGGGGCAATTGGGGCGCCGCTTCCATGCCGAAGTCTTTGATCCCAGGCCTTGAACCTGAAACCGGGATCCTTTTGGGTGACAGTAACTGACTGCAACACCCGTACCGTTAACGCCGTTTTCGGCTCAAAAACAGTAGCCATCCGCACGCGCGGTTTGGTCTTTCGAAAATACGTTTGGTTCAACCGGAAAGAGGCAATAAAAGCGCTTGAAATCAGTGTCCGGTTTGTGTTTGGTTTTTGGCGTAAAACCCTACATGTAGGGTTTTTTTCGCGCCGAGGTACAAGATAATGCGTTTTGGAGGGTGTTGCAACGTACTACCTGTGGATAAACCTGTGCGTAAATTGTGTGTGAAACGTGGAACGAGCGTGTAGGCCGCGACCTAGCTGGAGCGGACCGTTTTTCACTGATTTTCAGCGATTGAAAACAGTCATTCGGATTTTTAAGGGCGCGAACCCTATCACAAAAATCCGGGTTGTCCGAACGCATTTACCGGCTTGTGTTCTCGGCGGGCGGCGTTTATACAATCGGCCAGCGCGTACGCATTCTTATCCCCCCCAATCATTACAAAAAGACGGGGGGATCCTTCCTTATTAAGTGTTGTTGGCAAGCAGAGGTCACCGTGGAGCAAGAAGCCTGGCAGGTATTGATTGTGGAGGACGACCAGCGTCTGGCCGAACTGACCCGCGACTACCTGGAAGCCAATGGCCTGCGCGTATCGATCGAGGGCAATGGTGCCTTGGCCGCGGCACGGATCATCAAGGAGAAACCGGACCTGGTGATCCTCGACCTGATGTTGCCGGGTGAAGATGGCCTGAGCATCTGCCGCAAGGTTCGCGACAAGTATGACGGCCCGATCCTGATGCTTACCGCCCGCACCGACGACACCGATCAGATTCTTGGCCTGGACCTGGGTGCCGACGACTACGTGTGCAAACCGGTTCGCCCACGCCTGCTGCTGGCGCGCATCCAGGCCCTGTTGCGACGCAGTGAAACGCCTGAAGTGACGCCGGAAAAACAACGGCGCTTGCAGTTCGGTCCCTTGGTGGTCGACAACGCATTGCGCGAAGCCTGGCTGAACGACAACGGTATCGAACTGACCAGTGCGGAGTTCGACCTGCTCTGGCTGCTGGTCGCTAACGCCGGGCGCATCCTGTCCCGGGAAGAGATTTTCACGGCATTGCGCGGTATTGGTTATGACGGCCAGGACCGTTCCATCGACGTGCGCATCTCGCGCATTCGCCCGAAAATCGGCGATGACCCGGAGCATCCACGGCTGATCAAGACCATCCGCAGCAAGGGTTATCTGTTCGTTCCGGAAGCCTGCACGCTGTGAACTCTATCTTCCTGCGCATCTATGGAGGCATGTGCGCGGCGCTGATTCTGGTGGCGGTACTCGGCGTGCTGGCCTTGCACCTGCTGAACCAGGTGCGCGGCGAGCAATACCGCGAACGCCTGGCCCACGGCACGTTCTCGCTGATGGCCGACAACCTGAACCCGATGAATGAAACCGAGCGTCACCGTGCCTTGCTGGTGTGGGAGCGTTTGCTGGGCATTCCGTTGGCGCTGAAGACTTTCGCCCAGACCGACCTCGACCTCACCCAGCGCACCCGCGTGCTGCGCGGTCAGGCGCTGGTGGAACAGACCGGTCCGCATGCGGCGAAGGTGTATCGACTGGTCAGCGACAAGGAACAGCTGGTGCTGACCGGCGAAGTCCAGCAGATCAGTGAACAACTGGCCCGGGCGACGATTTACCTGCTGGCCGATGAACTGGTGCGCTACCCGGTGGCCGAGCAACCCGAGCGCCTGGCGCAGTTGAAACGCGATAAAGGGTTTGGTTTCGACTTGCGGCTGGTGACGATCGAGCAGGCGGACATGGACGAGGACCAAAGTCGCCGGGTGTCCGAGGGCGACACGGTGATGGCGCTGGGCAAGGGCGGCGATTCGATCCGGGTGTTTGCCGGCATGGTCGGTACGCCGTGGGTGCTGGAAATCGGCCCGTTATATCAGATGAATCCTTATCCGCCGGAGTGGCTGGTGCTGATCGCCGCCCTGGGTTTGAGCTTGATCGGATTGATCGTCTACTTGTTGGTGCGCCAACTTGAGCGCCGCTTGCGTGGCCTGGAAGCGGCCGCCACGCGCATCGCCAAAGGCAGCCTGGAAACCCGCGTGCCGGCACGCGGCGCGGACTCGGTGGGACGGCTGGCCTCGGCGTTCAACGGCATGGCCGAGCACTTGCAGCAACTGTTGGCGATTCAGCGTGAGCTGGTGCGCGCCGTGTCTCACGAACTGCGCACGCCAGTTGCGCGGTTGCGTTTTGGTCTGGAAATGATCGGCTCGGCCACCACGCCGCAGGCGCTGGAAAAATACTGTGAAGGCATGGACCACGACATCGAGGATCTCGATCGGCTGGTGGACGAGATGCTCACCTACGCGCGTCTGGAACAGGGTTCACCGGCGCTGAATTTTCAGCGGATCGATCTGGATGCGTTGGTCAATCAGGTGATCGAAGAACTGGCGCCGTTACGCGCCGAGGTCACGGTGCAGCGCGGTTTGTGTTTGTCCGCCGCTGACAACGACGACGCTTGGGTCGAGGCCGAGCCGCGATACCTGCACCGGGCGTTGCAGAACCTGGTGAGCAACGCCATGCGCCACGCTCAATCACGGGTGACCGTCAGCTATCAGGTCGGGCAGCAGCGCTGTCGAGTGGATGTCGAGGATGACGGGCCGGGCGTACCGGAAACGGCCTGGGAGAAGATTTTCACACCTTTCCTGCGCCTCGACGACAGCCGCACCCGCGCTTCGGGTGGGCACGGATTGGGGTTGTCCATCGTGCGGCGAATCATCCATTGGCATGATGGCCGGGCGTTGATCAGCAAGAGCAAAAGCCTGGGTGGGGCGTGTTTCAGCCTGAGCTGGCCGAGGAATCAGGAGAAGCGTTGAGATTGGCGGCGCCTGTACTGGCCTCATCGCGAGCAGGCTCACTCCTACAATGGATCTGTGCGACACCGAAGATCCCCTGTAGGAGCGAGCCTGCTCGCGATGAGGCCAGTACAGGCGCTACAAATCTTCAGGCCTTGATGCTGACCAGACTCAACAACTGCCCATCCACCACCCCGAATTGCGCATCCAGCTCAGTGCCATTGCGCCATTCACTGGACAGATCTGTCAGCAACCGCAGCCGCACTTCACCGCTTTCGGCCCACTCCAGCACTTCGGCATGTTCAAAATAAAAGCGCTGCTGAACGATCGGATACAGCGCCTTGAACAGGCTTTCCTTCACTGAAAACGTCAGGGTCACCAACATCGCCAGTTGATCGCGGCGGCCGGCGGTCATGCGTTGCAACTCGGGCGCGGTGAGGATTTCCCCGGCCAGTCGTTCAGCCCGCTCGGGGTTGAGCAGGTTTTCCAGGTCCATCCCCAGACCGCGCCAGTGGGTTTTCTTCGCGACAATCGCCGAGGCCCGGCCGGTGCTGTGGGTGATCGAGCCCGTGATGTGCGTGGGCCACACCGGTGCCCGGTCCTCGCCGATGGCCGGGATAAAGCTCAGCCCTTCCAACTGTTGCAACGCAGCCCGAGCGCAAACCCGCCCGGCGAGGAACTCCGCCTGACGCTTGGCGACCGAACGCTGGATGCTGGGCGGCGGCTCGATGGCGCTGCGCTGGAAATCATCGCTGGCCAGTTGCGAAGTATCGAAGTGAGTGCTCAACAGCACCGTATCGGGCAGCGCAAACGGCAGCGGCCAATGGGCATCGAGTGGAGTGCAGCAGACGGGTAGGGCGGGGGCGCGATTCATGTCGGGCATTTTGCCGGGTTGCCTTGTTGCTGGGTAGTGGCAGTGGGCTTTTGTGGCGAGGGAGCTTGCTCCCGCTCGGCTGCGAAGCAGTCGTAAACCGGCGAACGCGGTATGTCTGACGTCATGCGTCTACAGGTTTTGGGGCGGCTTCGCCACCCAGCGGGAGCAAGCTCCCTCGCCACAGGGAGCGATGCTCGATTCACTGCTGGCGCCGTCTCAGCCAAAGATTTTTTTGAAGAACGCCTGCATGTCCGCCCAGGATTTCTCATCCGCCGCCTTGTTGTAGCCAATATCCGGCCCGCCATGATCGCCATGGCTCAACCGATCCGCATCAGGGTTGCTGAACCCGTGCTTGGCGCCCTCCAGGCTGACGAACTTATAGTCGGCCCCGGCCTTGTCCATTTCAGCCTTGAACGCTGCCACGTTATCCGGCGTGATCATGCTGTCCATCGCGCCATGTTCAACAAGGATTTTCGCTTTCACACTACCCGGCGTCGCAGGCGTCTTGGTCGCCAACGCACCGTGAAAACTCACCACGCCTGCCAGCGGTAAACCCTGACGCGCCGCATTCAGCACCACGCCGCCGCCGAAGCAATAACCGATAGCGGCGATTTTGTCCGGATCGGTTTGCAGCTGTTTCTTCAATAGATCAAGCCCGGCCTGAAAACGCGCGCTCGCCGCGCCACTGTCTTTCAACGCGGCTTGCATAAACGCCATGGCGTCCTTGGGATGCTCAGTGTTTTTGCCATCGCCATACATGTCGATGGCCAGCGCGCTGTAGCCGAGACCGGCGAGATCACGGGCGCGACGCTTGGTGTACTCGTTGAGCCCCCACCATTCGTGCACCACCACAACGCCAGGGCGTGCGCCTTTGATGGCGTCGTCATAGGCGAAGTAGCCGATCATCTTGGTGCCGTCAGCACTTTGATAGGGGATTTCCTGAGTCTTGATCGCGGCTTGGCTGAGCCCGCTCAAGGCCAGCAATACGAGGGCGAGGAAAATACGCATCGTCGGATCTCCTGCAAAAGGTCATTAAAACAGCCGAGTCGATTTGATTCAGCTCAGGTTCAGAGTGCGTTCAGGGGGAGTTCAGGGCGGGGTGAGTAACCTTGCCCCGTACCCAAATAGCACATAGCGCATAAGGAACTCCCCTATGACTGGCTTCAAAAAACTGCTTCTGGCTTTCACTGTCCTGAGCGCGAGTACCGCGGCTTTCGCTTCCGACGACAATTTCGCCAGCCTTACTTTTGGACAGACCAGCGACAAAGTCAAAAAGTCCCACGCCCTGAACGACAACCTCAACAGCCCGAACGCCGACGGCGTGATCGGCAAGGACAACACCTGGGGTGTGCGTCTGGGCCAGCAAAACAGCCAGGGCCGTTACTACGCCACTTACGACAACGTGTCGGGCTCACACAATGGCATTAAACTGCGTCAGGAAAACCTCCTGGGCAGCTACGATCTGTTCTACCCGGTGGGCGGCAGCACCAAGTTGTTCGGCGGCGCCACGGCGGGTTTGACCAAAATGACTCAGGATTCACCAGGCTTCAGCCGCGACAGCGACATCGGTTACGCCCTCGGCGGCCAATTGGGAGTCCTGCAACAGGTTTCGCAAAACACCTCGGTGGAACTGGGTTACCGTTACCTGCGCAGCAACGCCAGCACCGAGATGAGCGAGCGCGGTGGCAGCAAACAGGGTTCGCTGGACCTGACCAGCAGCGCCCAGACCTACCTGTCGGCGAACTACGCTTTCTAACAGGTAAGCACAATCCTCGTAGGAGTGAGCCTGCTCGCGATAGCGGTGTGTCAGCCGACGACAATGTCAAATGTGCTGGCCCTATCGCGAGCAGGCTCACTCCTACAGGTTCCTCGACCTGACTGAAAGCCGTGCTGCTGGAGATATCGATTTGCGTAGGAGAGCGTTATGAAACTGCTGGTCGTCGAAGATGAAGCGCTGTTGCGCCATCACCTGCAAACCCGCCTGACGGACAGCGGCCATGTGGTCGAGTCCGTGGCCAATGCCGAAGAGGCGCTGTACCAGACCGAGCAGTTCAACCATGACCTGGCGGTGATCGACCTCGGCCTGCCGGGCATGGGCGGGCTCGACCTGATCCGCCAACTGCGCTCGCGCGGCAAGACCTTCCCGATCCTGATCCTCACCGCGCGTGGCAACTGGCAGGATAAGGTCGAAGGCCTCGCCGCTGGTGCCGACGATTACGTGGTCAAGCCGTTCCAGTTCGAAGAACTCGATGCCCGGCTGAACGCGTTACTGCGCCGCTCCAGCGGTTTCACCCAATCGACCATTGTCGCCGGGCCGTTGCTGCTGGATCTGAATCGCAAACAGGCGTCCCTCGATGAACAACCGCTGGCGCTGACCGCTTACGAGTATCGGATCCTCGAGTACCTGATGCGGCATCACCAGCAAGTGGTGGCCAAGGACCGCTTGATGGAACAGCTCTACCCGGACGACGACGAGCGCGATCCGAACGTGATCGAAGTGCTGGTCGGCCGTCTGCGGCGCAAACTTGAAGGCCCGTCCGGCTTCAAGCCGATCGATACGGTGCGTGGCCTCGGCTACCTGTTCAATGAGCGCTGCACTTGATTCGTTCCCTTCGTGTCCGTTTGATGCTCGCCGCCACGATCCTGGCGGTGTTGTTCATGCTGGCGTTGCTGCCGGCGATGCAGGGCGCGTTCAGCCTGGCGTTGCAGGATTCGATTGAGCAGCGCCTGGCGTCGGACGTCACCACGCTGATCTCCGCCGCCCGGGTGGAAAATAACACCCTGCAAATGCCGGCGCAGTTGCCCGACGAGCGCTTCAACCTGACCGACAGCCGTTTGCTCGGCTACATCTACGACCGCGAAGCTCACTTGGTGTGGCGCTCGAAAGCCACCCGCGAAGAGAAGATCAACTACAAACCGCGTTACGACGGACGCGGCAACGAGTTCGCCCGAATTCGCGAGGCCGACGGTCAGGAATTCTTCGTCTACGACGTCGAAGTCAAACTGCTCGGCGGCAAGAGCGCGGCGTTCAGCATCGTCGCGCTGCAACCGGTGCGTGAGTACGAAGCCACCCTCGAAGGTCTGCGGGAAAATCTCTACCTCGGTTTCGGTGCGGCCTTGCTGGTGTTGCTCGCGCTGCTGTGGATCGGTCTGACCTGGGGCTTGCAGGCGTTGCGCCGGCTCAGTCAGGAGCTGGATGAGATCGAAAGCGGCACCCGCGAAAGCCTCAGCGAACAACACCCGCGCGAACTCCTGCGCCTGACCGGCTCCCTCAACCGCTTGCTGTACAGCGAGCGCGAACAACGCAGCCGCTATCGCGATTCCCTCGACGACCTGGCCCACAGCCTGAAAACCCCGCTGACCGTATTGCAAGGTGTCAGCGAAGACATGGCCCAGCGCCCGGCCGATCGTGATCAGGCCTGGGTGCTGCAAACCCAGATCGAACGCATGAGCCAGCAGATCAGCTATCAACTGCAACGCGCCAGCCTGCGCAAAAGCGGCCTGGTGCGCCATCAGGTACGCCTGCGCCCGGTGCTGCAAAGCCTGTGCGACACCCTGGACAAGGTCTACCGCGACAAACGCGTGCGGGTGGCCTTCGATCTGCCGGAACAGTGTTACGTGCCGATCGAGCAGGGGGCGTTGCTGGAAATGATGGGCAACCTGCTGGAAAACGCCTATCGCCTGTGCCTCGGCGAAGTACGCATCAGCGTGCGTGAAAGCCTCGGCGGGGTTGAGTTGTGCGTTGAGGATGACGGGCCGGGCGTGCCACCGGATCAGCGAGCGCGGATTCTGCAAAGGGGAGAGCGGCTGGATCGCCAGCATCCGGGGCAGGGGATTGGTCTCGCGGTGGTCAAGGACATTATCGAGAGCTACAGCGCGAAGCTGACGCTGGGGGATTCGCCCATGGGTGGGGCGGCGTTTCGGATTCATTTTCCGGTGGGTTGATCCTGGGGGTGAGGGTGTTCTTTTGGGCCTCATCGCGGGCAAGCCCACTCCCACAGGTATCTGCTTTGACCGAAGGATTTGTGAACGATACCGATCACTGTGGGAGCGGGCTTGCCCGCGATGAGGCCGGTACAGCCACCACAAGGCCCGGTGTCAGACCGCTAAACAAGCACTGTTTAAACGACACTTCCAGACACTCACGCAGGCTACACATCCTTGCGCCGCTGCCTACGACTACGCCAGAATCCGCCGGCTTGTGCGCCTGGGGCGTGGGTTCTATCGTTTCCGGGTCGCTGACGAATCAGCGATCGGGTTTAGCGATCCGATCCCTTGCACAGACGCAAAAGCGCCCAAGTTTGATTGCAGTTTTTAGTGCCTGCAATTCGCGTAATGGTGGCTGTGCGTGGGAGACCTTCGAGGTCTACCCGGGGTTTCTGTGACCCGGATCGCTAACCTGCGTACAGCCGCCACCTTTACTTGTTTAGCGATAGGTCGTGGTGGCTCAACCAATCACGGAGCTTCACATGTTCAAAATTACGCCCAACCCACCAGAAACCGACGACCGCGTCCTCGATGATTGCCTCAACCCGGCGTCCCATATCAAAGCCACCCCGCGCACACCCAGCACCATGTTCATCGTCAACCCGGAACTCGATACCGAAACCCTGCTGGCCCACGCGTGCGAGTCGCTGGCCTCGGCCAATGTCATGACCATGGACCTGGCGGATCATATGGAGGGGCCGAGTCGCAATTCGCTGTTGGGGATTGCGCAGATCATCATGCTGGGCGAACTGGCGGTGAATCGGGCACTGGATAACACTCGCCTGGCTTGAGATCCAGCCCTCACCCTAACCCTCTCCCAGGGGGAGAGGGGACTGATCGGGGGATGTTCGGCCTATCCTGCGACCTGAAAGTCCTGCATCGAATCCATAATCGACGGGGTCTTTCAGGTCGCAGAATTTCTTAAAACAACTCGGTCAGTCCCCTCTACCCCTGGGAGAGGGTTAGGGTGAGGGCTGGATCTCCTGCGCCCGATAAGCCCCAGGCGTCAGCCCCGTCCATTTCTTGAACGCCCGATGAAACGCCGAAGGCTCTGAAAACCCCAGCTGCTCGGCAATCTGCTGCAACGACAAATCCGCCCGCCCCAGGTGATAAATCGCGATGTCCCTTCGCAACTGATCCTTCAATTCCTGAAAACTCGACCCTTCCTCCCGTAAATGCCGACGCAATGTCTGCGGGCTGATGTGCAAGTGTGCGGCCACCGCTTCCAGGTCCGGCCAGTGTGAACTGTCGCGGCTGAGCAACCTTCGCAACTGGCTGCTCAAACTGTCGCCGTCATCCGGGCGCGACAATAGGTCGGCGGGGGAGTGTTCGAGGAAATGTTTGAGTGTCCGTTCGTCCTGCAACAGCGGCATGTTCAGGTAGCGACTGTGAAACAACAGGCTGCTCTGAGCCGTGGAAAACTCCATCGGGCAGGGGAACAGCAAATCGTATTCGGCGCCGTGCTCGGGTTTCGGGTAGCTGAACGTCGCCTGTTCCAGCCGAATGCGCTGGCCGATCAGCCAGCTGCCGAGTCGATGCCACACCATCAACTGGCTCTCGGTGAGAAAGTGGTCCGGGTCGCGGAACTGCGAGTCGTCGAGGCTGAGGCGAATCATGTCGTCTTCGCGGGTCAGGGTCAGACGCGGGCTGTCGGGGAATAAGCTATAAAACAATAAGCCGCGGTGGAGTGCTTTCTCCAGATTGCGGCAGTGGATCACCGCATGGCACATCATCGCGAAGCTGCCGGTTTTGCTCGGAACCGGCCCGAAGCCCAGGTATTCGTCGTCCAGTGCCAGCCACAGTCCCTGGATCAATCGGGTGAACTGTTCAGGCGCGATTCTCGCTCGCGGCTCTTCAAGCAACTCGGGGCTGATGCCGAGTTGTTGCAGCAAATTTGAATAGTCATAACCCAGCCGGCGTGCGCCACCGAGGGCGGCACGGGCGAAATGACTGGCGATGGTGCGTTCGCGCATAGAAGGCAAGTCCGTCCATTGAACGACGGATGGTAGCCGTGGTGCCTGAAGATGAACAAGGCGGATATCCGCCAAATTGCAGGACGAGGTCAGGTCGATGGGCGGAAATCCGCCACTTTGCGGTAACCGTTTGGTGACAAAGAAAAACCTGCAACCCTTGATGTCAAAAGGCTTGCTGGCGATTTGACGAAGGTGGCACGGGCCTTGCGATACAACTCGCAGATGCCTGCCGTTGCGCAGCTCGACAAAACAAATCCCTCCAGTGCAGGAGGGTTCGCAATTGAAGTGTCTTTGGCAACAGGTGGATGTTGTCACCGGGCACTCTTGAGGAACTTTGCAATGACGACTCGTCAGCCACTGTACAAATCCCTGTATTTCCAGGTGATCGTTGCTATTGCCATCGGCATCCTGCTTGGTCACTTCTACCCGCAGACCGGTGTTGCCCTCAAGCCGCTGGGTGACGGGTTCATCAAACTGATCAAAATGATCATCGCCCCCATCATCTTCTGCACCGTCGTCAGTGGTATCGCGGGCATGCAGGACATGAAGTCGGTCGGCAAGACCGGCGGTTACGCGCTGCTCTACTTCGAAATCGTTTCGACCATCGCCTTGCTGGTGGGTCTGGTGGTAGTCAACATCGTGCAGCCGGGTGCCGGCATGCACATCGACGTCACGACGCTGGATGCCTCCAAAGTCGCTGCTTATGTAGCGGCCGGTGCTGATCAAAGCGTTGTTGGCTTCCTGTTGAACGTGATCCCGTCCACCATCGTCGGCGCGTTCGCCACAGGCGATATCCTGCAAGTGCTGATGTTCTCGGTGATCTTCGGTTTCGCCCTGCATCGCCTGGGTGCCTACGGCAAGCCGATCCTGGACTTCATCGATCGCTTCGCCCACGTGATGTTCAACATCATCAACATGATCATGAAGCTCGCGCCACTGGGTGCCTTCGGTGCCATGGCGTTCACCATCGGTGCCTACGGTGTGGGTTCGCTGGTGCAACTGGGTCAGTTGATGGCGTGTTTCTACATCACCTGTCTGCTGTTCGTTCTGGTGGTGCTGGGCGCTATCGCTCGCGCTCACGGCTTCAGCGTGCTGAAAGTGATCCGCTACATCCGTGAAGAGCTGCTGATCGTGCTGGGTACTTCTTCTTCGGAATCGGTGCTGCCACGCATGCTGATCAAGATGGAGCGCCTGGGCGCGCAGAAATCCGTTGTGGGTCTGGTGATCCCGACCGGTTACTCGTTCAACCTCGACGGTACTGCGATCTACCTGACCATGGCGGCGGTGTTCATTGCTCAGGCAACCGACACCCACATGGACATCACTCACCAGATCACCCTGCTGGTGGTGTTGCTGCTGTCCTCCAAAGGCGCTGCGGGCGTGACCGGTAGTGGCTTCATCGTGTTGGCGGCCACCCTGTCCGCTGTTGGCCACCTGCCGGTTGCCGGCCTGGCGCTGATCCTCGGTATCGACCGCTTCATGTCCGAAGCCCGTGCCCTGACCAACCTGGTCGGTAACGCTGTCGCCACCCTGGTTGTGGCCAAGTGGGTCAAGGAGCTGGACGTTGACGTGATGCACGCTGAACTGGCTTCTGGCGGTCGCGGTATTTCCGACGAGCCTAAAGACGATGTTCTGGGCCACGCCGAAGGGGCAACCCCAAGCAACGTCAAGTAAGACGGCTGCACTGAAAAAACCCGCTTCGGCGGGTTTTTTCATGCCTGCGATTTGAGCGCAACGGTCAGCGCATCTGACGCATAAGGTGATTGCTGCAATGCCATCGGCTGCCTAGTCTGGGAACATCGTTTACGGAGAACGCCCATGCTCGGTCCACTGGCATCACTCAAGGTTCTGGATTTCTCGACACTGCTGCCGGGGCCGTTTGCCTCGTTGTTGCTGGCTGACATGGGCGCCGAAGTGCTGCGCATCGAATCGCCAACGCGCATGGACCTGCTGCGGGTATTGCCACCTCACGATCAGGGCGTCTCCGCCAGTCATGCCTACCTCAATCGCAACAAGCGCAGCCTGGCGCTGGATCTCAAGCAGCCTGAGGCGCTGGAGGTGATCAAGCAGTTGCTTGCGGACTACGACATCGTGCTGGAGCAGTTCCGCCCCGGCGTGATGGAACGATTGGGCCTGGGTTATGAAGCCTTGAAGGCGATCAATCCGAAACTGATCTACGTGTCGATCACCGGTTACGGCCAGACCGGCCCCTACAAGGACCGCGCCGGCCACGACATCAACTACCTGGCGCTGGCGGGGCTGGCGAGCCACACCGGCCGGGCCGACAGCGGACCGCTGCCGTTGGGCATGCAAGTGGCGGATATCGCCGGTGGCTCGTTGCACGGGGTGATCGGGCTGCTGGCGGCGGTCATCGCCCGACAGCAAACCGGGCAGGGGCAGCACCTGGATGTGAGCATGACCGACTGCGCGTTCAGCCTGAACGCCATGGCTGGCGCCGGGTATCTGGCCTGTGGCGTGGAGCCGGGAAGGGAGGAGCAGATGCTCAATGGCGGCAGTTTCTATGACTATTACCGTTCCCGCGATGGGCGCTGGTTCTCGGTGGGCAGTCTTGAGCCAGCGTTCATGAAGCAACTGTGTGCAGCGTTGGGGCTGGAAGAGCTGGAAACCTTGGGCTTATCGCCTGAACCGGCCTTGCAAAAGGCGCTGAAGAACGCGCTGAGGATTGAATTCGAGACCCACGATTTTGCCGAGTTATGCGCGCTGTTCGCCACGTTGGATGCGTGTGTCGAGCCGGTGTTGAGTGTGGGCGAAGCGGTTCGTCATCCGCAGTTGAAGGCTCGGGCGCTGGTGACCGAAGTGCCGCGTGGTGACGGGACGACTCAGGCGCAGATGGCCTGTCCGTTGAAGTTTTCGCAAGGGTTGCCGCAGCCACGGCATATTGGTGCTCGACTGGGGCAGCACACGGATCAGGTGTTGGGGGAATTGGGGTTTAGTGCAGAGCGTATCGAAGCGTTGCGGCGTGCCAAGGTGGTTGTGTAGCGCCTGCCAGGACGCCTTCGCGAGCACAGGCACCAAAAATCTAACTACTCAACCCGCATTTCCCCGCTGAACACCAACGTACTCCGGCATCGCCGACACAAATACCGCCGCCCTTGCCGCACCAAACCATGACGCTGGGCCGAAAACGGGAAATCGCTGTCCGCACACGGGCATTTGTAGATGTAGCGGGTCACGCTGCGGCGTTTGACGTCATAGGTATGGCAGCGATTGGGCGGCAGTTCGTACACGCCGCGCATGATCAATTGCCACTCTTCACCATGCGGCTGGATGCTGTCGCCGAACAGTTGATGGGCGATCAGGTGCGCAACCTCGTGGGCCACGGTCTGCTTGAGGAAGTCTTCGGTGTTTTCCCGGTACAGCTGCGGATTGAAGCGCAGCAGGTTCTCGTGCAAATGCGCGACACCGGCTTTTTGCCCGCGCAGCTTGAGACTCACCACGGGGCGTTTGAAAGGTCGTTTGAAAAAGGATTCGGCTAGTTGGTAACAGTCTTCGACGCGGGTATTGAGTTGCTCGGGCATGCTTGATGGATCTCCAGAGACGTCGAGTATGCCGCAACCCTCGAGCGTTGCGAATCGCCGAGGCGCCGAATGGTCGTCACCGTTTTCTATCCTTGGGCATTAGAAGGCCGCCTTGCGGCGGCCTGTGTTGGCAGATCTTGTTTTGGGTGATGTGTTGCTAATTGGTGTAGACCGGCCCCACGCCGAGTCCCCAGACAATTACAGTGAACGCCATGATGGCCACCAACACCACCAGGCCTACAGCAAGCACCGAACTTGAAAAAAGAAATCCCTCGTCTGATGGAATGTTCATGAAAGTGGGGAGCCCCACATACAGCAGGTACACCGTGTAGCAGATGGCCGCGGTGCCGACGATCATCCCAAGCCACATGTGTGGGTACAGCGCCGCCAGACCGCCGATAAAGAGCGGTGTCGCGGTGTAGGTCGCAAATGCAACGCAGCGTGCCAGACTCGGGTTGGCATCATAGGTGCGAGCCATCCAGTGGATGAACGCGCCCATTACCGCCACACCGCCGAGCATCGCCAGGTATGACATGACCGTCATCCATATCGCGCTTTCCACCGTCAGCATCACCGGTGCGCGACTGCCAATGACCCAGCCGACCTGAGTGGTGCCGATAAACGCGGATACCGCGGGAATCGCCGCCAGAATCAGGGTATGAGTGAGATACATGTGGCTGATGCTTTCCTCCTGGTCGCCACGAATCTCTTTCCATTCTTGGTCAGGGTGGGTGAAGAGCCCCACTACGTGATGGATCATGCCAGTCACTCCTCTTGTTTTTACCGTCGCCCCCCAGTGGAGCGCCTACGGGCCAAAGTGGCCTAGTAAGGAAAGGTCTGGATATGTGTGCGACCTTATGTCGCAGTATAGAAAGGTCTTAACGGCGCAGGTTGCAGGGCTTTAGAGCAAATTGCGCTGTAAACCCTCCTGTTAATCGCCGTCGGGTCTGTGCACACCTACCTTGTAGGAGTGAGCCTGTTCGCGATAGCGGTGGGTCAGCTTGCATGGATGATGACTGCACACCGCCATCGCGAGCAGGCT
This sequence comes from Pseudomonas sp. BT76 TE3572, assembly GCF_050435365.1. NCBI lineage: Bacteria > Pseudomonadati > Pseudomonadota > Gammaproteobacteria > Pseudomonadales > Pseudomonadaceae > Pseudomonas > Pseudomonas sp. BT76 TE3572. The sequence continues at coordinate 2,817,058 of NZ_JBNDKE010000001.1, read as the reverse complement.
CACTCCTACAGGGGACGGTGGGCTCTTCGCCGACGACGCGTTTTTGCGTAAAATGCCGGCCTTTCGTCACACCTCACGGATTTCGCGTCATGGGCACTCTTACGGTCAACCAGAACAAACTGCAAAAGCGCCTTCGCCGCCAGGCCGGTGAGGCTGTTGCCGATTTCAACATGATTGAAGACGGCGACAAGGTCATGGTCTGCCTGTCCGGTGGCAAGGACAGCTACACCATGCTCGATGTGCTGATGCACTTTCAGAAGGTCGCCCCGATCAAGTTCGAGATCGTGGCCGTGAACATGGACCAGAAGCAGCCAGGTTTTCCTGAGCATGTGCTGCCGGCCTACCTCAAAGAGCTGGGCGTCGAGTACCACATCGTCGAGAAAGACACCTATTCGGTGGTCAAGGAGCTGATCCCGGAGGGCAAGACCACCTGTTCGCTGTGCTCGCGCCTGCGTCGCGGCACGCTCTACACCTTCGCCGACGAAATCGGCGCGACCAAGATGGCCCTCGGTCATCACCGCGACGACATCGTCGAGACCTTTTTCCTGAACATGTTCTTCAACGGTTCGCTCAAAGCCATGCCGCCGAAGCTGCGCGCCGACGATGGCCGCAACGTGGTGATCCGCCCGTTGGCCTACTGCAACGAAAAAGACATCCAGGCCTACTCGGACTTCAAGCAGTTTCCGATCATCCCGTGCAACCTCTGTGGTTCCCAGGAAAACCTGCAACGCCAGGTGGTCAAGGACATGCTTCAGGAGTGGGAACGCAAGACGCCAGGCCGCACCGAAAGCATTTTCCGCAGCCTGCAGAACGTGATCCCGTCGCAACTGGCGGATCGTAATCTGTTCGACTTCACCAACCTGCGTATCGATGAAACCGCCGCTTCGCGGTTCGTCAACGTCGTCAACCTCTAATCAGAAACTGTAGGAGTGAGACCGGCTTGCCGGCGATTGCGTCGTGTCAGTCGACATCAACGTTGAATGACACACCGCTATCGCGAGCAGGCTCACTCCTACATTCAGTTTCTCGTTTCAATCCTTAGGAGAGGGCATGCGCGATTACAAGTGGCTGCACGAATACTGTCTGAACCGCTTCGGTTCAGCAGCTGAACTGGAAGCCCATCTGCCCGTTCCGAAAACCCCGGCGCAATTGCGCAAGATCAGCGACGACCGCTACCTCTCGACCATGGCGCTGCGCGTCTTCCGCGCCGGGCTCAAGCACAGCCTGGTGGACGCCAAATGGCCGGCGTTCGAAGAAGTGTTCTTCAAGTTCGACCCTGAGAAAGTCGTGCTGATGAGTGCCGAACACCTCGAGCGGTTGATGCAGGACGCGCGGATTATTCGTCACCTGGGCAAACTCAAGAGCGTGCCGCGCAATGCGCAGTTCATTCTGGATGTGGCGCATGAGAAGGGCAGCTTCGGTGCGTTGATCGCCGATTGGCCGGTCACGGATATCGTTGGGTTGTGGACCTTCCTGAAAAAGCGCGGTCATCAATTGGGCGGGTTGTCGGCACCGCGGTTCTTGCGGATGGTGGGCAAGGATACGTTTGTGCCGAGCTACGACGTGGTCGCGGCGTTGAATGCGCAGAAGATCGTCGACAAGGTGCCGACCAGTCTGCGGGATCTGGCGTTGGTACAGGATGTGTTTAACCAGTGGCATGAACAGAGTGGCGGGCGGGCGATGAGCCAGATTTCGATGATGCTCGCCTACACAGTGAATCATTAAAACCGAGTCGCGCCCTTCGCGGGCAAGCCTCGCTCCTACAAGAGCACCACCATCCCTGTAGGAGCGAGGCTTGCCCGCGAAGGCGTCCGGTCAGGCGGCGGAGATCTCGCCTTCGCCAGCAAGCTTGCGATTCAACTGAAACCGCCACCGCACATACAGCAGCGCCGAGCAGAACACCGCCAGGCTCGCGCCCATTTCCAGCAAACCAAACAGCTGCCGGTTCGGGTCATACGCCGCCAATGCGCCCTTGATGAAATACAGGTTCACCACAAAACACATCCATGAATGCCCGCGCGCGCTGCCGATAATCATCCCCGGCGCCAGCAACAGCAGCGGCACCAGTTCGATCAGCAGAATCACCCACGGCCGGGCGCCGTGCAGGTCGGCGACCACCAGGTAGTAGGCGCACAGCAAACCCACCAAACCGAAGTAGCACAGCAGGCTGACGACACGCATCGCTCGGACCCGGGGTTCGAGCCATTCGATGGAGGGCAAAATCTTCGGCTTTTTGGCCACGTCAGTTCCCCAGTTTCTGTGCAGTCTTCGCCAAGCGCAGGCCCAAGGCCCGACACAGCGCGACTTCATGTTCATTCAAGCCGCTTTTGCCGTCGGCCCCGGCATGATGGCTGGCGCCGTAAGGCGTGCCGCCGCCGCGGGTTTCCAGCAGGGCCGATTCGCTGTAAGGCAGGCCGGTGATCAGCATGCCGTGGTGCAGCAACGGCAACATCATCGACAGCAGCGTGGTTTCCTGGCCGCCGTGCAGGCTCGCGGTGGAGGTGAAAACGCCAGCCGGCTTGCCCACCAGCGCGCCGGTCAGCCACAGGTTGCTGGGTGCCGTCGAGGAAGTACTTGAGCGGCGCCGCCATGTTGCCGAACCGGGTCGGGCTGCCCATGGCCAGGCCCGCGCAGTTTTTCAAATCGTCGAGGCTGGCGTACAGCGCGCCTTCGTCGGGGATGTCCGGCGACACGGCTTCGCATTCGCTGGAGATCGCCGGCACGGTGCGCAACCGCGCTTCCATCCCGGCCTGCTCGACACCCCGGGCGATCTGCCGGGCCATTTCATTGGTCGAGCCGCTGCGGCTGTAATACAGAACCAGAATGTACGGTGCACTCACGGCAGCAACTCCAGCACATTCTCCGGCGGCCGGCCAATGACGGCTTTGTCGCCAACTTCCAGAATCGGTCGCTCCATGAGTTTCGGGTTGGCGGCGATGGCGGCGATCAATTGCGCTTCGCTGAGGCTGCTGTCGGCCAGGTTGAGGGTTTTGTACTCGTCCTCACCGGTGCGCAGCAGTTGCCGGGCGCTGATGCCGAGCTTGGTCAACAGGCTCTGGATTTGCGCGGCGTCCAGCGGGGTTTCCAGGTAGCGGACCACCGTCGGGGTCAGACCACGGGCTTCGAGCAGTTCGAGCGCACCGCGGGATTTCGAGCAGCGCGGGTTGTGATAAAGCGTCAGATCGGTCATGTGCGGTTCGCATCTTGCGTAAGGTGACGGCTATTCTAACTGTGCAGCGCGTAATCCAGAACCTTGGGAGGCGATGGGTCGCAGGCGCATTCAATTTTGAACAAGGAATACGACATGACTAGGCGACTGGCAGCGGCATTGGCGATCATCGGTACGTTATTGCTGGGAGGCTGTGGCAACGACTATGGCAGCGACCAGAGCGGCCAGAAAGTCGCCGCCGAACGTCTGGACAAAAAATGGCTGGTGCTCAATTACTGGGCGGAATGGTGCGGGCCGTGCCGGACCGAGATCCCGGAATTGAACACACTGGCCGATCAGCTCAAGAACAAGAAGATTGGTGTGTTCGGGGTCAACTTCGACAATGTGCAGGGTGAAGAGCTGAAAAGCGCCAGCGAGAAGCTGGGCATCAAGTTCACCGTGCTGGCTTCTGATCCGGCCGATCTTTTCGAGTTGCCGCGCAGCGAGGCGTTGCCGGTGACTTACATCATCGATAACAAGGGCAAGGTACGGGAACAGTTGATGGGCGAGCAGACGGCGGCGGGGGTGATGGCGAAGCTTGAGGCGTTGCAGGCTAAGAACTGAAAGCAAAAGATCGCAGCCTCGTTTCACTCGACAGCTCCTACAAGGGTTTCGAATTCCACCTGTAGGAGCTGTCGAGTGAAACGAGGCTGCGATCTTTTCAGGGCTGAATGATCAACCCTCTTCAAGCCACCAACGCAGCGGCTTGCCTTCGGCCGGCCAGAAGCGCATCTGCTCCATCGGTGAAACATCCCAACGCTGTACGCCTTCCAGCGCCTGCATGAAGCGCTTTTCCTGCTCCATGACCGCCGGCGCGCACAGTTTGCGCGTGCTGCCGACCTTGCCGAAGCTCAGCTTGTCGCCTTCCAGGGTGTACGGTGCGAACCAGTGGTTGCAGCCGCCGTTGCCGTAGGCCCGACCGTCTTCACCGAGGGTGATGGTCAGGTGGCTGTAATCCATCAACGGACGTTCGCCGATCCATTCCAGAATGTAGCTGCGGTTCTGTTGCAATTGCACCGGCTCGGCGGCGCAGCCCAGCAGGCTGGCACCAACCATAGCGGTCAGAGCGAGGTGTTTCATCACGCGGGCTCCTGGCATTTCGGGCACAGGTGCTTCTCGCCAACCGTGGTCCAGCCCAGTTCGGCGATCCGTGCGGTGGCAGCAGGCTTTTCAGCCTTGTTGCCCAGCTTGGCGTCGACCGCGAACTCGAAGCTCAGCTCTTTGGCGCAGCTGTCGCAGTTGACTTTCCAGGTGTGGATCGCCAGTTCGCCGAACACCGGACCACTGGCCACCGCGACCCATTGGCCTGGCGGATTGATCAAGTGGCGAACCGTTTCGACGGTCAGGCGCATGGACAAGTCCTTGGCGCCTTTGAGGGTCACGACCAGCACGTCGTTGTTACGAATCGAGCCGCCGTTGCCGGTGACTTGATAACGCCCCGGCACAAGGGCGCGGCATTCGGTGAGGGTGTGTTGCGGGTTCATCAGGCTATAGCGGAAATCGTGTTCGACCATGGGTCCTCCAAATATGCGCGGCATGCTAGCACGGACATCAGCGCAGCATGGCGCGGGCATATGACCTTCGATCTGGTTCAGTCGCCCTTTACCAGATTCGCAGGCGCGCCGGCCGCCCAGGCGGCGATGTTTTGCAGGGTGGTTGCGGCAATCGCGCCCAGGGCCTCGCGGGTCAGGAAGGCCTGGTGAGCGGTGACGATCACGTTCGGGAAGGTCAGCAGCCGCGCCAGCACATCGTCCTGCAGCGGCAGGTCGGAACGGTCCTCGAAGAACAGCTGCGCCTCCTCTTCATATACATCCAGCCCCAGATAACCCAGTTGACCGTCCTTCAGCGCGTCTATCAGCGCCGGTGTGTCCACCAGGCCACCGCGGCCGGTGTTGATCAGCATCGCACCGGCTTGCATGTGCGCCAGTGATTCGCGATTGATCAAGTGTTTGCTTTGTTCGTTGAGCGGGCAGTGCAGGCTGATGATCTGCGACTCGGCCAGCAGTTCCGGCAGGCTCAGGTAACGGGCACCGAGGGCTTTGACTTGCGGGTTGGGGAAGGGGTCGTACGCCAGCAATTGGCAGCCAAAGCCGTTCATGATTTTCGCGAAGGTCGCGCCGATCTGCCCGGTGCCGACCACGCCGACGGTCTTGCCCACCAGGTCGAAGCCGGTCAGCCCGTGCAGGCTGAAATCCCCTTCGCGCGTGCGGTTGTAGGCGCGGTGCAGGCGTCGGTTGAGCGCCAGGATCAGCGCCACCGCATGTTCCGCCACCGCATGGGGCGAGTAGGCCGGGACGCGCACAATCGCCAGTCCCAGACGCTTCGCCACAGCCAGATCGACATGGTTGTAACCGGCCGAGCGCAGGGCGATCAGGCGTGTGCCGCCCGCGGCCAGGCGTTCGAGCACCGGCGCGCTGAGGTCATCATTAATGAAGGCACAGACCACTTCGTGATGCTCGGCCAGCGCCACCGTATCAAGGCTCAGTCGCGCCGATTGAAAGTGCAGTTCAATGCCGACCGGAAGCTCGGCACTGAGGAAGCTGTCGCGGTCGTAGGTCTGGCTGCTGAAAAGAATCGTGCGCATGCGGTCCTCCTGGAATGTACATCAGGCATTTATACGGGCATGGGCGGCCAGGCGATTGATGGCCCGGTCGAGGTCTTCCAGTGCGCTGGGGGCTTTGGGGTCCTGTTGCTTGAGCAGGGTTTCGCTGCGCTGGCAGGCGGCGCGCAGTTGCGGGACGCCGCAATAACGGGTCGCGCCGTGCAGGCGATGGACGCGCTCGATCAGGGCGTTCTGGTCGTTGTTTTCCCGGGCGAAGCGAATCGCCTCGCGGTCGGCTTCCAGCGACGCCAGCAGCATTGCCAGCATGTCTGCTGCCAGGTCAGCCTTGCCGGCGGCCAGGCGCAAACCTTCTTCGTGATCGAGCACCTGCAACTCATGACCACCACCGTGGCTGTCGCTGGAGCGCTCCGGCCCATGATTTCGCAGCGCCAGGCCGGTCCACTTCAGCACCACTTGGGCCAGTTGCCGTTCGCTGATCGGTTTGGTCAGGTAATCGTCCATACCGCTTTGCAGCAGCGCACGCTTTTCGTTGGCCATGGCGTGGGCGGTGAGGGCAACGATCGGCAGCGGCGTGCAATGCCGTTCACTTTCCCACTGGCGAATCGCTTCGGTGCTTTGCCGCCCGTCCATGCCGGGCATTTGAACATCCATCAGCACCAGGTCGAAGGTTTCGGTCTGCACGGCCTTGACCGCCGCGTAGCCGCTTTCCACCGCGAGGACTTTGGCGCCCATGTCTTCGAGCAGGGTTTGCACCAGCAGCAGGTTGGCCGGGTTGTCGTCGACACAAAGCACTTTTGGCGCACGGCTGGACACCGGTTCGCCGGGTTCGCTGCGGTGCTGACGCGGGTTGACCAGGTCAGACAAGGCCCGCCGCAACTTACGGGTGCAGGCCGGTTTGGCCTGGAGCTGGCTGTGCGGGTTGGGCACCGAGAGATGGAACAGCGTCTGTTCGGTGGTCGGGCACAGCACCAGCACCTTGCAGCCCAGGTGTTCGAGGTCCCAGATGTGCTGATTGAGGCGCTCTGGCGGCATGTCGTTGCTGGTGATGCCGAGCACCGCCAGGTCGATCGCCTGATCGGTCTGGTGCGCGCCGGTCACACCATTAGTCAGGCTTTCCAACGTATTGAACGGGGTGACTTCCAGGCCGCAGTCTTCCAGTTGATGCTGCAACGCCTGACGGGCCAGTTCGTGGTTTTCCAGCACTGCCACCCGACGCCCGAGCAACGGCGGACCGGGCAGGTCTTCGGCATCGTCGCGGGTTTTGGGCAGGCTCAGGCTGATCCAGAATTCCGAGCCTTCACCGGGGGTGCTGTCGACGCCAATCTCGCCACCCATCTGTTCGATCAGACGTTTGGAAATCACCAGCCCCAGACCGGTGCCGCCCGGTTGCCTGGACAGCGAATTGTCGGCCTGGCTGAAGGCCTGGAACAAGGCGCGCACATCCTGGTTCGACAGCCCGATGCCGGTGTCCTGAATGCTGATGCGCAGTTGCACGCTGTCTTCGTGCTCTTCCTCGAGCATGGCCCGGGCGACGATGGTGCCTTCGCGGGTGAACTTGATCGCATTGCTGACCAGGTTGGTGAGAATCTGCTTGAGCCGCAGCGGGTCACCCACCAGCGACAGCGGCGTATCACGGTAAACCAGGCTCACCAGCTCCAGTTGCTTGGCGTGGGCAGCCGGGGCGAGGATGGTCAGCGTGTCCTGGAGCAGGTCGCGCAAGTTGAACGGAATATGGTCGAGCACCAGTTTGCCGGCCTCGATTTTCGAGAAGTCGAGAATCTCGTTGATGATCCCCAGCAGGCTGTCGGCGGACTTTTCGATGGTGCCCAGATAGTCGAGCTGGCGCGGGGTCAGCTCGCTTTTTTGCAGCAGGTGGGTAAAGCCGAGAATGCCGTTGAGCGGCGTGCGGATTTCATGGCTCATGTTGGCCAGAAACTCGGATTTGATCCGGCTGGCTTCAAGGGCTTCCTTGCGTGCCAGGTCCAGTTCGATGTTCTGGATCTCGATGGTTTCCAGGTTCTGGCGCACGTCCTCGGTGGCCTGGTCGATGCTGTGCTGCAATTCTTCCTGCGCGTTCTGCAGGGTGCCCGCCATACGGTTGATGCCGGACGCCAGTGTGTCCAGCTCCTGGCTGCCGAGGGGTGGCAGACGGGTTTCCAGATGACCGTCCTTGAGTTGGGCCACCGCTTGCTTGATCTGACTCAGCGGCCGATTGATGCTCCGGCCCATGCGCAACGCCAGCAGCGCCGCGCCGGCCAGGCCTGCGCCAATCAGCAACAGGCTGGCAAACAGGCTGCGGTAACCGCGCAGCAGCATGCCGTTGTGGGACAGTTCGAGTTCGACCCAGCCCAACAGGCGGTCGGTTTCCTCGGGAATCAAGTCACCGGCCAGATTGCGGTGCTTGCCGAACACCGGCAGCAAGTAACGCGTCGCGTCATTGCCGCTGCGGCGCAGCATCTGCGAACTGTTGCCGATCGGCGCCTGATTGAGCATGGTCGGGCCGGCATGGGCCAGCAGGGTGCGGTCGGGCGCGAGAAACGAAACGGCGCGCACGTCCGCTTGTTCCAGCGATTGGGTGGCAATGCGTTCCAAAAGCTCGGTGTTTTTGTGGCCCATGGCCGGGGCCACCAGGGGCGCCAGTTGTTCGGCGATCATCTCGCCACGCTGCATGAGCTGGGTTTGCAGGTCGGATTGCTGCATCCAGGTGAAATAGCCGCCCAGAACCAAGGCCATCAGGCTGGTCGGCAACAGGGTCAGCAATAGCACGCGGCCTTTAATTCCCAGTTTCTTGAGCACGCATCTCTCCTGCATCCAGCGATTTAATGACCTGCACGTACGTCCAGCACGCACCACCTGCGCAGTGTAGCGATTTGCAGGCGGGCAATCTTCGTAAAATTGATGTCGTCATTCGTCGGCCGGATCGCCACTTTTACCTCATGGGCAAACCTTGTGTTGCCCGCAGAGAGGCAATCTTGAATAATCGACAACTGAGAATTATTTGCAGATAGTCATGACTCCCATCACCGCTGGCCATCCTCGTATCCTGTCTATAGAAGACGACCTCATACTCGGTGCTTATGTTCATGAGCACTTGGGACGTTGCGGTTTTCAGGTGACGTGGTGCCAGAACGGTCTGGAAGGCTTGACCATTGCCCGCCAGCAAGCCTTCGATGTGGTGCTGATGGATATTCTGCTACCGGGCCTGGACGGGCTGAATGTACTGACGCAGTTGCGCCAGAGCCATTCCACTCCGGTGGTGCTGATGTCGGCGCTCGGTGCCGAGGCGGATCGCATCAGTGGTTTTCGGTTGGGCGCCGATGATTACCTGCCCAAACCCTTCAGCATGGTCGAGTTGCGGGTGCGCATCGAAGCCATCCTGCGACGGGTCGCGCTCGACCGCCGGCCAGCGCCGGCACCGATTGCCCCTTCGGCGGACAGCCTGCGTTTCGACGATGAATGCTGTGATGTCTTTTATGGCGAACACGCTGCCGGCCTGACCCGCAGCGAGTATCGGTTGCTGGAGACGCTGAACCGCAATGGCGATGAAGTCTTGAGCAAAGCCTTCCTTTATCAGCATGTATTGCAGCGCGGTTATGCACCCCATGACCGCAGCCTCGACATGCACATCAGCCAGATCCGTCGCAAGCTCAAGGCTGTCGGCTACCTCGAGCGCGAAGTGCGCACGGTGTGGGGCAAGGGTTACGTATTGAGTGCTGTCGATGAAGTGGACTGACCTGCCGGGCAGGCATTCGCTGTTCTGGAAACTGGCGTGTTTGTTGGTGGCGTTCTGTCTGCTGATGATCTGGCTCAGTTGGTCCTGGGGGCGCTACATGGAACAGAAAAACCTGTTCCTGTCCGATGAGGCTCGGGGCACGCTGACGCGCTATGCCGCCGAGGCCGAGCAGGTGTGGAGTGAGCGCCAGAATGCAGGCGTCGATGCCTGGTTGCAAAGCGTCGGCCATCGCGAGTCGACATGGGTCGGTGTGATTGGCGGTGATTTGCAGTCATTGAGCAGTTACCCGCTGACGGAAAAAGAAAGCCAGCGCCTGACCTTTCTACGCGGTCTGGATTGGCCGACGAGTCGCCATACCAAAGGCCTGCCGTGGTTGAGAGTGCCTTTTCCCAACGATCCGTCCGCTGGCAGCCTGGTGATCGAACTGCCCCGGCGTTTCGTGCCCGGGCAATACCGGGTGTTCTGGCGGGTGATCACCAACGGGGTGATTCCCGGGCTGTTCACCTTGCTGTTGTGCGTCGGCCTGTATCGGTTGCTGGTCGTGCCTTTGAACAGTCTGCGCGAACAGGCCAATGCCTGGCGCGCCGACCCGTTGAACGTGCGGTTGTCGAACCGCATCACCAATCGCCCGGATGAGCTGGGTGAACTGGGCCGGGCCTTCGATCACATGTCCGAGCGCCTGCAAAGCACGGTGGCCCTGCAACAACAACTGCTGCGCGACCTGTCCCACGAATTGCGCACGCCACTGAGTCGCCTGCGCGTGGCCAGCGAAAGCGAGCAGGGGTTGACGCAATTGCGCGAGCGCATCGGCAGGGAGGTCGATGGCATGCAACGTCTGGTGGAAGACACCCTGCAACTGGCCTGGCTCGACACCGAGCGCGCGCCGCTGCCCGACGAATCAATCCAGGTTCAGGCGTTGTGGGAAATGCTCACGGAAAACGCCTGCTATGAAAGCGGCTGGCCGGCGAGCCAGTTGCAGTGTGCGGTGGATTCGTCCTGCTGGGTGCGCGGCCATCTCAATACGTTGGCTCAAGCGCTGGAAAACATCCTGCGCAATGCCATTCGTCATTCACCGCAGGGCGGCGTTGTGCGCCTTGGTGGGCAGCGCGATGGCGATTTCTGGCATGTGTGGCTGGAGGATGAGGGCGGCGGGGTGGCTGAGGCGGATCTTGAGCGGATCTTCTGTCCGTTCATTCGACTCGACGGTTCACGGCCGGGGGATGGCGGGTTCGGGTTGGGGTTGAGCATTGCCAGGAATGCGGTGCAGCGGCAGGGCGGGAGTCTTTGTGCAGAGAACACTGAGGTAGGGTTGCGGCTGAATATGCGGTTGGTGGCTGATATTGATGGTGTGAGTGATGACGCTATCGCGAGCAAGCTCGCTCCCACAGTGGAGGTGTGTCGGCCACAAATGGTGTGATCAACCCCGCACCCTGTGGGAGCGAGCTTGCTCGCGATGAGGCCTGTCGAGTCACCATCAAGAAAAAGTCTCATCGCTGGTGAGACAATCTTCCGGGACCCAAAAACCATCGGATTAATAAGATCTGTCACGTTGAAGTGAAAGTCGCACCACCGGTGCGACAATTCCTTGTCGAACAACCTGATCATTTCCCCTCAGTGCAAAAACCTTGTTTAACGCTGCACTCTTCGGACGCAGCGACGTCCAGCGGGCAAAAGTGTCAGCGCTGCTGACACAAACCCGTCCCTCGGCGCGGGCATTGTTAATACAGAGTTTTTGAGCGGCTGCCCAGACGCATTTCGCGCAGACAGCTTAACGTTGAAACAGCCCCTTATTCCCATAAACCATAAGCACCGTACTTTGCGTGATATGGCCTGCGAACGTTTGCCGGTATGATAGGCGCCCCCGCAGTCTGGATTGCGAATACGCCATGACCTTGCAGTACCCAACCATCGCCGATTGCGTCGGCAACACTCCGCTGGTCCGTTTGCAGCGCCTGCCTGGCGCCACCAGCAATACCCTTTTGCTCAAGCTCGAAGGGAATAACCCGGCGGGTTCGGTCAAGGACCGTCCGGCGCTGTCGATGATTACCCGCGCTGAATTGCGCGGGCAGATCCACGTCGGCGATACGCTGATCGAAGCGACCTCGGGTAACACCGGGATCGCCTTGGCGATGGCCGCCGCGATCAAGGGTTACAAGATGATCCTGATAATGCCGGACAACTCCAGCGCCGAACGTAAAGCCGCCATGACGGCTTACGGCGCCGAGCTGATTCTGGTCACTCAGGAAGAGGGCATGGAAGGCGCCCGTGACCTCGCGCAGCGAATGGAAGCCGAAGGCCGCGGGAAGGTGCTGGATCAGTTCGCCAACGGGGACAACCCGCAAGCGCACTACACCACCACCGGCCCGGAAATCTGGCGTCAGACCGAAGGCACCATCACCCATTTCGTCAGCTCCATGGGCACCACCGGTACCATCATGGGCGTCTCGCGCTACTTGAAAGAGCAGAACGAGAACGTGCAGATCATCGGTCTGCAACCGATGGAAGGCTCGGCGATTCCGGGCATCCGTCGCTGGCCGCAGGAATACCTGCCGAAGATCTACCAGGCCGAGCGCGTGGACCGGATCGTCGACATGGCGCAAAGCGAAGCCGAAGACGTGACCCGTCGTCTGGCCCGCGAAGAAGGCATCTTCTGCGGCGTGTCCTCGGGCGGTGCCGTGGCAGCCATGCTGCGTCTGTCCAAAGAAGTTGAAAACGCGGTGATCGTCGCGATCATCTGCGACCGTGGCGACCGTTACTTGTCGACCGGCATTTTCGACGCGCCTAACTGATGGCCAAGCAAGAAAGAGGCCTGCGCTTCCAGCCCACCGGCGGCAGCAAGGCCCCGCAAATTCCGACCGGCAAAAAGCAGCGCTTGAGTATTGAGCGCCTGGCTAATGACGGTCGCGGTATCGCGTTTTTTGAAGGTCGCACCTGGTTCGTCATCGGCGCATTGGCCGGTGAAGAAGTCGAAGCACGCGTGTTGGGCGCCCACGGCAAAGTGGTCGAGGCGCGCACCGAACGGGTGTTCAAGGCCAGCGAACTGCGCCGCCCGGCACCGTGTCCGCATGCCGGTCGCTGTGGCGGTTGCAGCGTGCAACATCTGCCGCACAACGAACAACTCGCCCTGAAACAGCGCATGCTCGCCGAGCAATTGGCGAAGGTCGCCGGTGTCGAACCCGAAGAATGGGCCGCGCCGTTGAGCGGTCCGGAATTCGGTTACCGGCGTCGCGCCCGAGTGGCGGTGCGCTGGGACATGAAGGCGAAAAAGCTCGAAGTCGGATTCCGCGCCGCTGGCAGTCAGGACATCGTTGCAATCAACGAATGCACGGTGCTGGTACAGCCCTTGCAACCGATCATGACCCGCTTGCCGGAGATGTTGCGGCGCTTGAGCAAACCTCAGGCGCTGGGGCATGTGGAGTTGTTCAGCGGTTCGTCGTTGGCGGTGTTGCTGCGGCACATGGCGCCGCTGTCCGACGCGGACATGACGATCCTCAAGGATTTCTGCGCCTTCCATGAAGCCCAACTGTGGCTGCACGGCGACGGTGAACCGCAACCGGTCGAGGCTGACCAGTCGTTGGGTTATCGGCTTGAGCAGTGGGACTTGAACCTGGCGTACCGACCGGGAGATTTCATCCAGGTCAACGCCGGGGTCAACGAAGCGATGATCGCCCAGGCGCTGGACTGGCTGAAGCCGGCGGCGGAGGAACGAGTTCTCGATCTATTCTGTGGTTTGGGTAACTTTGCCTTGCCGCTGGCCAAGGTCGTTCGTGAAGTGGTGGCGGTGGAAGGTGTGCAGGCGATGGTCGAGCGAGCAGCCGCGAACGCTGCTAGCAACAATCTTCATAATGCGAAGTTTTTTCAGGCCGATTTATCCCAGCCTTTGGCCGATGCCGAATGGGCGCGCGAAGGCTTTTGTGCGGTACTCTTGGACCCACCGCGTGACGGTGCTTTCGAGGCAGTGCGCAAGCTTGCGTCCCTGGGCGCCAAACGGTTGGTGTATGTGTCGTGTAATCCGGCAACGCTGGCGCGCGACACGGTCGAATTGATCAAGCAGGGCTACCGGTTAAAACGTGCCGGGATTCTCGATATGTTTCCTCAGACGGCACATGTCGAGGCCATGGCGTTATTTGAAGCGAGCTAGGACGGCTCGTCTGGTCCGACTGGCCCGCCCGTGCAGCCGCGTACCGGCCCTGATGTGGGCACACGGGCAACGAAGGTCAGCGATTTGACGCATTGAATCTGCGTCGTAGGGAAGGTAAGCAAGATGGTACAGGTGAGAGCACACCAGCCGATCAACACCGACGGCAGTATCAATCTCGAGGCTTGGCTCGATCACGCGGTCAGTGTCGATCCGGCACTGGATCGCGAAGCCTTGAAGGAAGCGTGCGAGTTTGCTCGTGCGTCTGAACAACAAGCCAATGCGGCGAAAAACCTGTGGTCCGAAGGGACCTCGAGTTTCCGCACGGGCCTTGAGATCGCCGAGATTCTCGCCGACCTCAAACTCGATCAGGATTCGTTGGTTGCCGCGATCCTGTATCGCGGCGTGCGCGAAGGCCAGATTGAGTTGCCGGCGGTCAGCCAGCGTTTCGGTCCGGTGGTCGCCAAACTCATCGACGGCGTGTTGCGCATGGCGGCGATCAGCGCCAGCCTCAGCCCTCGTCAATCCCTGGTGCTGGGCACTCAGGGCCAGGTCGAAAACCTGCGCAAGATGCTGGTCGCCATGGTCGACGACGTTCGCGTTGCACTGATCAAACTGGCCGAACGCACCTGCGCGATCCGTGCGGTGAAAACCGCCGATGACGAGAAACGCAACCGCGTCGCCCGTGAAGTCTTCGACATCTACGCGCCTTTGGCTCACCGTCTTGGTATCGGTCACATCAAATGGGAACTGGAGGACTTGTCCTTCCGTTACCTTGAGCCCGATCAGTACAAGCAGATCGCCAAATTGCTTCATGAGCGGCGTCTGGATCGCGAGCGCTTCATCAGCGACGTGATGACTCAGCTGAAAAATGAATTGCAGGCTACCGGCGTCGATGCCGACATCAGCGGCCGGGCCAAACACATCTATTCGATCTGGCGCAAAATGCAGCGCAAGGGTCTGGAATTCAGCCAGATCTACGACGTGCGTGCCGTTCGCGTGCTGGTGCCGGAAATGCGCGACTGCTACACCGCGCTCGGTATCGTCCACACCCTGTGGCGGCACATCCCGAAAGAATTCGACGACTACATCGCCAACCCGAAAGAGAACGGCTACCGCTCGCTGCACACCGCGGTGATCGGCCCCGAGGGCAAGGTGCTGGAAGTGCAGATCCGCACCCACGCCATGCACGAAGAAGCCGAGCTGGGCGTTTGCGCGCACTGGAAGTACAAGGGCACCGACGTCAAATCCGGCTCCAACCACTATGAAGAGAAAATTTCCTGGCTGCGTCAGGTCCTCGAGTGGCATGAAGAGCTGGGTGACATCGGCGGCCTGGCTGAACAGCTGCGGGTCGATATCGAACCGGACCGGGTGTACATCTTCACCCCGGACGGTCACGCCATCGACTTGCCGAAAGGCGCGACGCCGCTGGACTTCGCCTACCGCGTGCACACCGAAATCGGTCACAACTGCCGTGGAGCGAAGATCAACGGGCGCATCGTGCCGCTCAACTACAGCCTGCAAACCGGTGAACAGGTCGAGATCATCACCAGCAAGCACGGCACCCCGAGCCGCGACTGGCTGAACCCGAACCTGGGTTACATCACCACCTCGCGGGCGCGGGCGAAGATCGTTCACTGGTTCAAATTGCAGGCGCGCGATCAGAACGTCGCTGCCGGTAAAACCTTGCTCGAGCGCGAACTCAACCGCCTCGGTCTGCCAGCGGTGGATTTCGACAAGCTGGCCGAAAAGGCCAACATGAAAACGGCCGAAGACATGTTCGCCGCGTTGGGCGCAGGCGATTTGCGCCTGGCACAACTGGTGAACCTGGCGCAGCAACTGGTCGAGCCGGAGCGCGGCAACGAACAGCTTGAGCTGATTCCACGCAAGGCCACCGGTTACAAACCGGGCAAGCGCGGTGATATCCAGATTCAGGGCGTCGGCAACCTGATGACCCAAATGGCCGGCTGCTGCCAGCCGCTGCCGGGGGATGCGATCGTCGGCTACATCACCGTGGGCCGCGGCGTGAGCATTCACCGTCAGGACTGCGCCTCGGTGCTGCAACTGGGCAGCCGCGAGCCCGAGCGGATCATCCAGGTCAGCTGGGGCCCGGTGCCGGTGCTCACCTATCCGGTGGACATCATCATCCGCGCCTACGACCGCTCCGGCCTGCTGCGTGACGTCTCGCAAGTGCTGCTCAACGAGCGGATCAACGTGCTGGCGGTGAACACCCGCTCGAACAAAGAGGACAACACCGCGTTGATGTCCCTGACCATCGAGATTCCGGGGCTGGATGCACTGGGGCGGTTGCTGGGGCGGATTTCCCAGTTGCCGAACATCATCGAAACCCGTCGTAACCGGACTCCATGAAACCGATGTACAGCCTTGAAGACTTGCTGCACCTGATGAGCCGTCTGCGCGACCCGCAGTTCGGCTGCCCCTGGGACATCAAGCAAACCTACGCAACCATCGTCCCGCACACCCTTGAGGAAGCCTACGAAGTCGCCGACGCCATCGAGCGCGGTGACTTCGATCACTTGCAGGGTGAGTTGGGGGATTTGCTGTTCCAGGTGGTTTATTACAGCCAGCTGGCCCGGGAAGAGGGGCGCTTCGAATTCGCCGGTGTCATCGACAGCATCACTCGCAAGCTGATTCGCCGTCATCCGCACGTGTTTCCTACCGGTGATCTGTATGCACCGATGGATGTTCCGCGCTTGAGTGAAGAGCAGGTCAAGCAGCGCTGGGAAGAGATCAAGGCTGAAGAACGTGCCGAGAAATCATCCACGCCAATGCAACTGTCCTTGCTCGACGACGTGCCCGCAGCACTGCCGGCATTGTCTCGTTCGGCGAAGTTGCAGAAGCGCGCGGGGCAGGTCGGGTTCGACTGGCCTGACGCCTTGCCGGTGCTCGACAAAGTGCGCGAAGAGCTCGATGAAGTGCTCGAAGCCATGGCCGACAATGACTCGGCAGCGATTGCCGATGAAGTCGGTGATCTGTTGTTTTCGGTGGTCAATCTGGCGCGTCATCTCAAGGTCGATCCCGAAACTGCACTGCGTGGCGCCAACAGCAAGTTCGAAAGACGCTTCCGTTTTATCGAACAGGCATTGCGCGACACCCACCGTCCCATAGAAGATTGCACCCTCGAAGAGTTGGACGCCTTGTGGGGCGAAGCCAAACGTCAGGAAAAGAATTTGCCCAGCTGCGGTTGAGCAGTTGCCTAAGTGAGTAATAAGCACCATGAGCATTTCCCTTCGCGACCAGTTGCTCAAAGCAGGGCTGGTCAACCAGAAGCAGGCCAAACAGGTCGGCAAAGAGAAGCAGAAACAGCAGCGTCTGGCCCACAAAGGTCAGATCGAACTGGATGACTCGCAGCAGCGTGCCGCCCAGGAAGCCATGGCCGAGAAGGTCAAGCGCGATCAGGAGCTGAACCGTCAGCAACAGGAGAAGGCCGAGGCCAAGGCTCGCGCTGCTCAGGTCAAACAGTTGATCGAAGTCTCGCGTCTGCCGAAGCTGACGACCGAGGACTACTACAACTTCGTTGACGACAAGAAGGTCAAGCGCATCTCCGTCAACACGCTGATGCGCAACAAGCTCAGCAGCGGTTCGCTGGCCATCGTGCACCACGCCGGCGGTTATGAAGTAATCCCGCGTGAGGCGGCCCTGAAGATCCAGGAGCGCGATCCACAGCGTATCGTGCAGCTGAACGTGAAGACCGAAGAGGTCGCTGTCGAAGACGATCCGTACGCGGCCTATCAGATCCCGGACGATCTGATGTGGTAAGCCGTTAAAGGCTGCAACAACGACAAACCCCGCTCATGGCGGGGTTTGTCGTTTTCAATGCTGTCATTGCTTATGCGGATTGGAGCGCTCGTTGCTGCTCCAGTTTTTCCAGTTCGGCCTTGTAGCTGTGGGCATCGGTTTCGGAGTGGAACATCCCCACCAGCATGTCTTGTTGGTGCACGTCCCAGATCCGGATACCGGCGGCTACGCCTTCGTGGGACTTATGTGAATCGTCGCGTTCAGTTACTTTTACAGTCATCTGCTAGCTCCAATCTCTGTTATCTGCAGCAAGGCGTGTGCAGGACTCCGTTATATGTTTGGTTAGCCTGCTAAGTAAATGACTGAGTTTGGTAACGGTTTTTTGCGAGTTTGGTAAAAGTCCTGCAGCCCGCCAAACACGCGACATTCGGTCGCAGGGCGTTGAGTTTCATGACAAAAGCTTCATGTTCACGACGTCGAAAACTGCGAGTTCAGCACCGACCCTGTAGGAGTGAGCCTGCTCGCGATTGCGGTGTTTCAGTCGACACATGTGTTGTCTGGAAGTCCGCAATCGCGAGCAGGCTCACTCCTACAGGGATTGCGGTGTTCCACATTTTTCGGACACACAAAAACGCCCCGAACCAGTCGGGGCGTTTTTGTGTGCAGCGAAACGGCGAGGTATTACTTACCTGCCCAGCGCTTCAGTACCAGCGTAGCGTTGGTGCCACCGAAGCCGAAGCTGTTGCTCATCACGGTGTTGATGGTGGCGTCTTCACGAGTCTTGGTCAGGATCGGCATGTCAGCCACTTCCGGATCCAGTTCGTCGATGTTGGCGGAACCCGCCATGAAGTTGCCTTCCATCATCAGCATGCAGTAGATCGCTTCGTGAACGCCGGCGGCGCCCAGGGAGTGACCCGACAGGCTCTTGGTGGAGCTGATGGCCGGAGCCTTGTCGCCGAACACTTCACGCACACCTTTCATTTCCATGACGTCGCCGACCGGAGTCGAGGTGCCGTGGGTGTTCAGGTAGTCGATTGGAGCGTCAACGGTGGACATGGCCATCTGCATGCAGCGGATGGCGCCTTCGCCGCTTGGGGCGACCATGTCGTAGCCGTCGGAGGTCGCGCCGTAGCCAACGATTTCCGCGTAGATCTTCGCGCCGCGGGCCAGAGCGTGTTCCAGCTCTTCGACCACGACCATGCCGCCACCGCCGGCGATGACGAAACCGTCACGCTTGGCGTCGTAGGCACGGGAAGCTTTTTCCGGGGTTTCGTTGTACTGGCTGGACAGTGCGCCCATGGCGTCGAACAGGAACGATTGGCTCCAATGCTCTTCTTCACCGCCGCCGGCGAACACGATGTCCTGCTTGCCCATCTGGATCTGTTCCATGGCGGTACCGATGCAGTGAGCACTGGTGGCGCAGGCAGAAGCGATGGAGTAGTTCAGGCCCTTGATCTTGAACGGTGTGGCCAGGCAAGCGGAAACGGTGCTGCTCATGGTCCGCGTGACGCGGTATGGGCCGACGCGCTTGACGCCTTTCTCGCGCAGGATGTCCAGCGCTTCCATCTGGTTCAGCGTGGAGGCGCCACCGGAACCGGCGATCAGGCCGGTACGCGGGTTGGAGACTTGCTCATCGGTCAGACCTGAGTCGGCGATGGCGTCTTTCATGGCCAGGTAGGCGTAAGCCGCCGCGTGGCCGACGAAGCGAAAGATCTTGCGATCGATCATCTCTTCGAGGGGAAGGTCAATGGAGCCGGAAACCTGGCTACGCAGACCCATTTCGGCATATTCCGGGTTGAACCGGATGCCAGGGCGGCTTGCACGCAGGTTAGCGGAGACGGTCTCTTTGTCATTGCCCAGGCACGAAACGATGCCCAGACCAGTGATAACGACGCGGCGCATGCGGATAACCCTTAGAAGTTGTCAGTGGAGGTGAAAACGCCGACCCGAAGGCCTTCGGCGGTGTAGATCTCGCGACCGTCGACGCTGACCGAACCATCGGCGATGGCCAGGTTCAGCTTGCCTTTCAGTACGCGCTTGATCTGAATGTTATAGGTTACTTTCTTGGCGGTCGGCAGGACCTGACCGAAGAATTTCACTTCGCCCGAACCCAGGGCGCGACCGCGGCCCGGCAGACCTTGCCAGCCGAGGAAGAAGCCGACCAGTTGCCACATGGCGTCGAGGCCCAGGCAGCCTGGCATCACGGGATCACCTTCGAAGTGGCAGGCGAAAAACCACAGGTCCGGAGTGATATCCAGCTCGGCGACCAATTCACCCTTGCCGTACTTGCCACCCTCGGCGCTGATATGGGTGATGCGATCCACCATCAACATGTTCGGGGCGGGCAGTTGTGCGTTACCTGGGCCGAACAGCTCACCGCGACTGCAGCGCAGCAGGTCTTCCCGAGTAAAGGCGTTTTGTTGGGTCATGCGAGCTCCTCAATAGTCCCATGCGGCAGGTGGGGCAAATCTTCCCGGCCGATCGAAGCGTTCATGCCTCGAGTCAGCAGCCTACTCATAGACTATTGCGTTGTGGTGAAAGTCACAGCACCAAGGACATGAATGTACACTTGTGCACTGAAATTATTATTCAAGCCCCTTTTCGGGCCTGTTCGGGTGCCTAAGACTGCCGCACTTTCGCCTTTCACGCCAGTCGCAGATAGCCGAAAGGCCTGCACTACTGCACCCAGCGTTGCAGAATTTGCTGCAAATCTGTGCGTTTGAAGGGCTTGGCCAGGTAATCGTTCATTCCCGCCGATAAACAGGCTTCGCGGTCACCCTGCAAGGCGTTGGCGGTCAGCGCGATGATCGGCAAGTCTGTGCAGCCGGGTAACTGGCGAATCTGTCGGGTAGCCTCGTAGCCGTCGATGATCGGTAGCCGGCAGTCCATCAGAATCGCTTCGAAAATCAGACTCTCGGCACTGCGCACTGCCTGCGCGCCATCGGTGACGACGCTGACAGTAAAGCCCAGACTGCGCAACATTGCTTCGATGACCGTCTGATTGACCGGATTGTCTTCCACCAGCAACACGTTGCGCCCCTCGCCATCACCGCTGCCGGTCGGTGAGCGCGGCGCCAGCACGGGCAGCGTCTGTTTATAGAGCGCCAGCGGAATTTCCAGGGTGAACACCGAGCCGCGACCTTCCTCGCTCTGGGCGCGCAACGTGCCGCCCATGCGTTCAGCCAGCGTGCGAGCAATCGGAAGGCCCAGCCCGGTGCCACCGTATCGCCTCGAAATAGAACTGTCGGCCTGCTGGAAGGCGTTGAACATCAATTCCAGGCTTTCAGCCGAGATACCAATCCCGCTGTCGCGCACGGTGCAGGTGAACCACAGCAGTTCGTGATCCAGCGACTGCCATTGCGGTTCGATGCTGACGCGGCCCCGTTCGGTGAATTTCAGCGCGTTGCCGATCAGGTTGACCAGGATCTGCCGGATCCGCGTCGGGTCGCCCTGCACCTGCAACGCGCGCATATCGTCCGGAATCGACAGCGCCAGGTCGAGCCCGCGTTGCACGGCGCCGTGCGAGAACGACTGGGCACAACTGCCGATCAGGTCCGCGAGGTTGAACGGAATGTGCTCCAGCTCCAGTTCCGAACGCTCGATGCGCGAGAAATCGAGAATGTCGTTGATGACTTTGAGCAGGTGTTCGGTGGACTCCGAGGCAAGCGCCGCGTATTCGACCTGCTCCTCGGTCATCTCGGTGGTTTCCAGCAATTGCAGCATGCCCAGCACGCCATTCATCGGCGTGCGCAGTTCGTGGCTCATCATCGCAAGGAAATCGGATTTGGCGTTGTTGGCCTTTTCCGCCTCCTCGCGAGTCTGAATCAACTGCGCCATCGCTTGATGCTGTTCGCGACTGGCTTGTTCGAGCCCATTGGCGAGGTTGTTGATGTGTTGCGACAGCGCGCCCAGTTCGGTGTCGTCGACGATCGGCAGCGGTGTTTTGTAGTCGCCGTCCTGAATCGCCTTGACCGCGTTGCCGATGTCGCGGATCGGTTGCGACAGGCTGCCGGCCAGTCGCCGGGCGACCAGAAAAGTGAACAGTAGGGCGAACAGCGCCAGGATCCCGGCCTTGAGCAGGATTTCCTGTTGACGCTGGCTGAAGGCGTCATTGGACAGGCCGACGATCACCCGACCCAGATAATCCTCAGAGGGCGCCGTGTTGGCGACGCGGCTACCCTGAAGAAAATCATTGTGCAGCTGGATTCGTTGCAGCCGCACCGGGGCCTGGAACACTTCGACCTGGTGCGAGCGGGTGTGGGTTTCCGACGGCTGCTCGACGTACACCAGAATCCGGTTGGCGCTGTCCTGGACTTCCAGAAAGCGCACATTGGGCGTGGCCAGGGTGGCCTTGAGCAAACTGTCGAGCACCTCGTTGTTGCCGGAGATCACCCCGTATTCGGTGGCCGGTGCCAGTTGGTTGGCGATCAGTTGCCCGGTGTGATTGAGCTCCTGACGCAGGTCCTGGATCCGCACGAAGGTGAAGAAGCTGATCAACAGCAACGTCAGCAACAGGGCTGGGCCGAGGCTGATGATCTGTGTGCGGGTGTTGATGTCCCAACGGCGACGGAAGGTCATGGGCGGTTTTCTCCTTCGGCCAACTGTGTTGCGACAGACGCTTCATTCATCTGTTCAATACCTAATGAACGAGCCACTTGCGGGTTGCTTAAGATTTTGAAGCGTTGCGGGTAGTGCGTGCGTGGCCACGTGGCTGGTGACCGGTCGAGCAGTTCGTCGAGTATCGCCAGCCAATCGCTTTGATCGCTGTAGGTGCTGGCCAGGCTCCCGGCCCTGACGAACCCGGCGTTAGGGCCGATCAGCGCCAATTGCCGTGCATAGCTGCTGAGCAACAGGTTTTTCGCGGTTTTCGGGTTGTACAGATCGGGGTCGTCGAGGCCCAGCAACACGTCGCTGTTCTTCAGCAAGGTCTGCAGCGGCCGGCTGTCGTTCGTGTTATCCCAGCGCTCGGTGACCACCTCAAGGCCCAGGGAGTGGGCGGCCTGATGCAGTTCTTTCAAGAGGAATTCGCTGTGGCTGTCGAAGAGTACGCCGACCCGTTTGGCCTGCGGCAGCAGCAGTCGGGTCAGGCGCAATTGTCGGTCCAGGGGCGGATCGCTCCAGAGCAGGCTGAGGCGCGGGGGCAGGGTGGCCCCCAGATGCTGACGGGCTTGCAGGCGGCTAATGCGCAGCACCAGCGTTGCCGGGCCCTGATTATCTTGCAGGCGCCAGTCGAGGCTCGCCAGGTCGAGCAGAATCAAACGGGTGTCGGCAGGCAGTTTGCCCGGCGCTGGCAGACTGGCCAGTGGCTGGAAGTGCACGTTATCGGCAGGCCGCAAAGCGCTCAGGGCCTGAGTGAAGGATTGCATGCCCGGGCCGTCCTCGGCGCCGGTCAGCAAAATGTCCGCGGCACTGGCGTCCAGGCTGCTCAGCAGCCCGGCAAACACCAGGCACAACCCGACCAGCAGGCGGCCAAGGATTGGCGTCTTGCGTGACGGGCTATACCGCATCTTAGAACGCCAGCTCCGCGCTGAAGTAAAGCACCCGGCGCTCGTCGTAGTTGTTGTCGACGAAGGTTGTGGGCTGGCTGTCGAGACGTTGCTGGAGCACACCGGCCAGTTCCAGGCTGGCCTTGCCCAGGCCGATGCGTTTGGCGATGCGCGTGTCGACCCGTTCGAAGCGGTAGCCGTTCAGGGCATCGTCACCATAGTAGAAGAGCGCGCTGTTCCAGCCGTGGCCCCAGTTGCGCAGCCAACCGGCGGAACCGCTGTTTCGAGCCGTCTGTTGTGCATCCTGCGGGTTACTCGCCTCGGCATCGACATAGGCATAAGTCAGGCGCAGGCGATCGGCGCTGCTGATTCGCCAGTCGAGCTGGGTTTCTGCCCCGGAAAAGCGCGCGCGGTTTGAGTTGCTGGCGATGTACTGATTGTTGCGCAGCGGCTCGCTGATCATCCCGGTGATTTCGTCGTAGAACAGTTTCACATCGACCGCCAGTCCCACTTCGGCAAAGTAGCCGTTGTAGCCCAGCTCCCGGGAGCGCATGTGTTCCTGTTCGAGGTCGCCGGGGCCACGGGTCTTGACGAAATACCGGGCACTGGACTGGCCATAGGCGCTGGGCCGCAGGTTCTTTACCTGATAGCTCCAGTTAACGTTGTTCTCGAACATGTCCGGCGAGCGGGTGGCTTCCGAGTACACCGCCCGCAGGCCATGGCGCGGGTTGATCAGGTAGTTGACCGCCACCCGCGGGGTGAGCGAACTGCCGATCAATTGCGTGTCTTCGAACATCGCACCGCCCTGCAGCAACCAATGCTCGGTGGCGCGCCACTCGAGTTGGCCGAACGCCCGCCAGGTGGTGTCGTCGAGGGTGCCATTGAAGTAGGTCTCGGAATCTGCCCGGTCGTAACGATAGTTCATACCGCTGACCAGCCGCAGACTGTCGGACAGGCTGAGGGTGTCCTGCAATTCAAGGTCGTAGCGCGATTCCCGGGTGCTCTGGTCAATATCGCCACAGAGGGTTTGCCGGGCGCCGTTTCGCCATTGGTCGAGCACTTGATTGGCCAGTGCACGTTGGGCCGGGTCACCTGCGGGCGCGCCGGGGCCGGTGTAGCGCTCCATGTTGCGCGCCAGGCGTTCGGTGTAATTCGGGTTGAGCTGCCAGAGTTCGGTCAACTGCGG
Source organism: Pseudomonas sp. BT76 TE3572 (assembly GCF_050435365.1). Lineage (NCBI taxonomy): Bacteria > Pseudomonadati > Pseudomonadota > Gammaproteobacteria > Pseudomonadales > Pseudomonadaceae > Pseudomonas > Pseudomonas sp. BT76 TE3572. The sequence continues at coordinate 2,792,985 of NZ_JBNDKE010000001.1, read as the reverse complement.
GCTGAACGAAACCTCGGCATCGCAGGCACGCCAGGTCTGCTGACGATCCCAGTGCTGCGCCGAGCCCTGGATGTACAGGCTGTGATCGGGATTGATGTCGAGGTTCCAGCGCAACGAGCCTGCGTAGTCCTTGGCGATGACGTCGGAATTGTTCCCGGCAGCGGTAATCCCCGAGAAGACCGGGCGGTAGGTATACGGACGCTGATTGGTCCCTTCCTTGGCATTCAATTGCCAGTCGATACTCTGGTTTTCAGCGAGCGTCTGGCTGACGGCGAGGTTGAAGCGGTTCAAGCGGCGGCTGTCGCGGTAGTCGGCGCCATTGCGGTCCGAGTCGAAGCCGTCGTCTTGCTGGCCGGACAGTGACAGGCGCAGATCGCCGCCGTCCCAGCCCACGCCCTGGCTGGCGTAAAAGTCGTCGATGCCGCGCTGCCCACGGGTGACTTTCATTCGCGTGCCGTGGCTGTCGGCCGGGTTGCGCGTGATGATGTTGACCACCGCCATCAGCGCATTGGCGCCATAGCTGACGGTGTTGGGGCCGCGGAAAACTTCGATGCGTTCGATGTCTTCCAGGGCCACGGGAATGTCACTCCAGTCCACCGTGGCCAGGCCTGCGCGGTACACCGAACGGCCGTCGATCAACACTTGCAGGCGTCGCGCTTCGGTGGCATTGGTGCCGTGATAGTTCACCGCTGCCTGGTTGCCGTTGATGTTGCCGACCATCATTCCTGGCACCAGTCGCAGCAACTCACTGATGTCCCGGGCGCCACTGGCGTTGATCAGTTCGCTGTCGATCACCGTCATGCTCCCAGGTACCGCGGCCGGCGACTGCTTGAGCCGCGTCGCGGTCAATACTTGCGGCAGCGCCTCGCTGTCGAGGAACAAGTCGTCGGCAAGCAATGGCGAGCTGAAAATCAGCGCCAGTACCAGCGGCGAGCGAGGTGATGGAGAGCCAAACGACACAACACATCCTTGATAGCGAACAATTGGCGCGCATGTTAACCGAGCGCAATGACTTTTCCAGTCACGTTGTGGGCATTTTCCTCGGTTTTCTTGGTCTTCTTCCTACAAGTGTCGGTAATTGATGCGGGGGCTGGCCGCCACTGGGCCGCTCCGTATAATGCCGACATCGCCACTGGTATGGATTAACGGATTGCATATGACTGAACAGCGCCCAATTGCGGTCCTGGGAGGCGGAAGTTTTGGTACCGCCGTGGCTAACCTGCTGGCCGAGAACGGGCATCAGGTCCGTCTGTGGATGCGTGACCCCGAGCAGGCGGAGGCCATTCGGGTCAATCGCGAGAACCCGCGTTACCTCAAAGGCATCAAGATTCTGCCGGCCGTGGAAGCGGTCACCGACCTGCTGGCCACTCTGCAAGCCTGCGACCTGTGCTTCGTCGCACTGCCGTCCAGCGCGCTGCGCTCGGTATTGATGCCGCACGCCGAACGTTTGACCGGCAAATTGTTGGTGAGCCTGACCAAAGGCATCGAAGCCCACACCTTCAAACTGATGAGCGAAATCCTCGAAGAGATCGCCCCGCAAGCGCGCATCGGCGTGCTGTCCGGGCCGAACCTGGCCCGAGAAATCGCCGAACACGCGCTGACCGCCACGGTGGTCGCCAGCGAAGACGAAGAACTCTGCCAGCGAGTTCAAGAAGCGCTGCATGGCCGGACCTTTCGCGTGTACGCCAGCGCCGACCGCTTCGGCGTGGAGTTGGGCGGCGCGCTGAAAAACGTCTACGCAATCATCGCCGGCATGGCGGTGGCGCTGGGCATGGGTGAAAACACCAAGAGCATGCTGATCACCCGGGCGCTGGCGGAAATGACCCGCTTTGCGGTGAATCAGGGCGCCAACCCGATGACCTTTCTCGGCTTGGCCGGCGTTGGCGATTTGATCGTTACCTGCTCGTCGCCAAAAAGCCGTAACTACCAGGTCGGGTTCGCCCTCGGCCAGGGTTTGAGCCTGGAAGATGCCGTGACGCGCCTGGGCGAAGTCGCTGAAGGCGTGAACACCCTCAAGGTGCTCAAGACCAAGGCCCAGGAGGTGGGCGTGTACATGCCGCTGGTCGCCGGACTGCATGCCATCCTGTTCGAAGGGCGCACGCTGGAGCAGGTGATCGGTCTATTAATGCGTGCCGAGCCAAAAACCGACGTCGACTTTATTTCCACCAGCGGTTTCAACTGAGCACTCAATTGACAGGGGCAGGGAGCGAGACATGAACGATCCGAAAACAGAAGCCAAGTACGAATCCATCCTGCTGCGCGTGTTGTGGATGATCGTCTACGTGTTGGTCTGGCAAGTGGCGCAATTCATCCTTGGCGCCGTGGTGCTGGTTCAACTGATCTATCGTTTGATCTATGGCGCCCCGAGCGCCAGCCTGATGAACTTCGGCGACAGCCTGAGCCAGTTCCTGGCGCAGATCGGTCGTTTCGGCAGTTTCCACAGTGACCAGAAGCCCTGGCCATTCGCCGACTGGCCGACGCCGCGTACACCGGAAGGTGAAGCGCCGCACGCTGTGGCGCCGGCCCCGCATCCGGTACGAGATGAGGAACCGAAACTATGAAACTCTGGGTATTGCGTCATGGTGAAGCCGAGCCTTACGGCTCCTGTTCCGACTCGGAGCGGGCACTCACTTCCCACGGTTGCGAAGAAGTGCTGCGCAGCGCTGCGGAACTGATCGGTCAGCCGATTACGGCCATCTATGCCAGCCCCTACCAACGCGCGCAGCAGACTGCGCAGCTGGTGCGTGAAGCGCTGGGATTTCAACCGGATATTCGCACCGTCGAATGGTTGACCCCTGGCTACAGCCCGCAAGTCGTGGCGGAGCAATTGGTGTCGGTGGATTACGCATTGCTGGTCAGCCATAACCCGCTGGTGGGCAACCTGCTGGGTTACCTGCAGAACGGCCATGTGCAGGACCCTGAAAAGGTGGGAACCGCGGGTCTTGCGGAGTTGGAAGGCGATTTACCGCTGGCCGGAGCCATGAAGCTCGTCAGCATCAAGCACCCGTAAAATAGTCAACCGAGCAACTGCTTGGTTGACTACGCTTGCTCCAGACCAGAAATAAAGGAGCGAGTCGCATGCCTGCTGCTTTTCGTTTGCCGCTGGACGTCTTCTACGAGCGTGAGGCCCGTCATCCCCGCCAACGCTTTCTGGTCCAGCCCGTGGGCGGCGGCCAGGTCGAAACGCTGACCTGGGAAGACGTCGGGCATCAGGCGCGTTGCGCCGCGCATTGGCTGCGCGCACGCGAACTGCCCCAAGGCAGCCACATCGCCCTGATCTCGAAAAACTGCGCGCACTGGATCATCGCCGACCTGGCGATCTGGATGGCCGGCCATGTGTCGGTGCCGCTCTACCCGAACCTCACCGCCGAGACCGTGGCCCAGGTACTTGAACATTCCGAAGCGGCGCTGGTGTTCATCGGCAAACTCGATGACTGGCCTGGAATGTCTCGCGGGGTCAGCCCTGATTTGCCAACGATCAGTCTGCCGTTACATCCACCTGGTACTTTCGATTTCAGCTGGACCGACCTGCAAAAAAGCTCACCGATCCAGGATGATCCCAAGCCATCCGCCGACCAGTTGGCGACCATCATTTACACCTCCGGCACCACCGGCATGCCCAAAGGCGTGATGCACAGTTTCGCCAATCTGGGTTTTGCCACCACTCGCGGCACGCAGTTGTTTGGCTTGAATGAGTCGGATCGGCTGCTGTCCTACCTGCCACTGTGCCATGTCGCCGAGCGGATGTTCGTTGAACTGGCGTCGATCTACACCGGGCAAACGGTGTTTTTTGCCGAGAGTCTCGACACCTTCCTGGCCGATTTGCGCCGTGCACGACCGACCGCGCTGTTCGGCGTGCCGCGGATCTGGACCAAATTCCAGATGGGCGTGTACAGCAAGATCCCGGCAAAGCGCCTCGACTTCCTGCTCAGTCTGCCGATCATCGGCAAGCGGGTCGGCCACAAAGTCCTGGTCGGGCTCGGGCTGGATGCCTTGCGCATTGCTTTGTCCGGCGCCGCGCCAGTGCCGCAGACCTTGCTGCTGTGGTACCGCAAACTGGGCCTGGATGTGTTGGAGGTCTACGGCATGACCGAAAGCTGCGGCTATTCGCACGTTGGCCTGCCGGGCCAGAACAAACCTGGCTGGATCGGCAAGCCCTGCCCGGAGGTCGAGGTGCGGATCGCTGAGTCGGGCGAGGTCATGGTGCGTAGCGGTGCGACCATGCTCGGGTATTTCAAGGAGCCTGAGAAAACCGCCGAAACCATCACCGAGGACGGCTTCCTGCGCACCGGCGACAAGGGCGAGCAAGACGCCGAAGGCAACCTGCGCCTGACCGGGCGATTGAAGGAAATATTCAAGACCAGCAAAGGCAAATACGTCGCTCCGGCACCGATCGAGAATCGTCTGGCGGAGCATTCGCGCATCGAGCAGGTGTGCGTGGTGGGCGATGGCCTGAGTGCGCCGCTGGGTTTGTGCGTGCTCTCGGCGGTCGGTCAGCAGGACGCCAGCGGAACGGCGAGGGCGGGCCTGCATTCAAGCCTGGAAAAACTTCTGGAGGAGGTTAACGGCGTCCTCGACAAGCACGAACGCTTGCGTCGATTGGTGGTGGTCAAGGACAGTTGGGCGGTGGAAAACGGCTTCCTGACGCCGACCCTGAAGATCAAGCGCAACGTGATCGAAGCCGCCTACGGTGCCCGTTTCGAAGAATGGAGCGAGCGCAGCGAAGCGGTGCTGTGGCAGGATTGAGTCACGAATAAAACCAACAAAGGATGTCTGCAATGAGCTTGTGGCGTACCAATCCCAACATTGAGCAGCTGAACGCAATCCAGAAAAACACCATCGGCGAAATACTGGATATTCGCTTCGAAGCCTTCGACGACGAGTCCCTGACTGCGAGCATGGTCATCGACCATCGCACTCACCAGCCTTACGGCTTGCTGCACGGCGGCGCCTCGGTGGTGCTGGCCGAAACGGTCGGCTCGATGGCCAGTTACCTGTGCATCGACGCCAGCAAGTTTTACTGCGTGGGGCTGGAAATCAACGCCAACCATTTGCGCGGCTTGCGCAGTGGGCGGGTCACGGCGGTGGCCAAGCCCATTCACATTGGCCGCACGACGCATGTCTGGGATATCCGTTTGACCAGCGATGAGGGGAAGGCCAGTTGTGTGTCGCGGTTGACCATGGCGGTAGTGCCATTGGGTGAGAATCCGCCTGCCCGCTGAGGGTGTGTTTCTTCAATTAGATCTGCCCCTCACCCTAACCCTCTCCCCAAGGGGGCGAGGGGACTGAACGAGGTGTTCTTTCGAGCTACATCGACCTGAAAGTCCGAGCCGAACTCCGGTCTGGAAAAGCCCCCGATTTGCTCCCTTTCCCCCTCTCCCCCGTGGGGAGAGGGATGGGCGGGCGGCGTTCCGATGAGGGGTGTATTCATCTTACACGCCATTCCCTTGACCGGACTGTCATCATTCCTGGCACTTACGGTCATTGCTGTAGGACGTCGTCTTACGGACAATCAACCCTTGTTCTCGTTGATGGATCACCGGTATGTCGCAACAGATATTTTTCGCCCACGCCAACGGCTTTCCCTCGGGCACCTACGGCAAGTTGTTCGCGGCGCTGGCGCCCGAGTATCAGGTGACGCATCTGCAGCAGCACGCCCACGACCCGCGTTTTCCGGCGGACGACAACTGGTACAACCTGGTCGACGAGCTGATTCATCACCTCAAGCAGCAACCGGAACCGGTATGGGGCGTCGGCCATTCCTTCGGTGGCGTGCTGCATCTGCACGCGGCGTTGCGGTGCCCCGAGCTCTATCGCGGCGTGGTGATGCTTGATTCGCCGGTGCTGACCCGCGCTGATCAATGGGTGATCCGCGCCGCCAAACGTTTCGGTTTCATCGATCGCCTGACCCCGGCCGGTCGTACGTTGGGACGTCGGGAAGAGTTCACCGATCTGGAAGCGGCCCGACTCTATTTCGCTGGCAAAACCCTGTTTCGCAGTTTCGACCCGGAATGCTTCGACGCTTACCTGCAACACGGCTTGCACAAGGTGGGCGACAGGCTGCGCCTGCGCTTCGACCCGGCCACGGAAATCAGTATCTACCGTGGCGTGCCGCACACCAGTCCCGGTCGCACACGGCAATTGAAAGTGCCGCTGGCGGTGGTTCGGGGGCACAATAGTCGGGTGGTGATGCGTCATCACGCAAGCCTTGTGGGGCGCTTGCCGCTGGGCGAGTCCCTGACCATGCCTGGCGGCCACATGTTTCCCCTCGAACGTCCCCAGGACACGGCTACGCTGCTGAAGAACCTGCTCAGCCGTTGGGACGGTCGCCGCCAACAGGATTGCGCATGAGCAACTTCGTTGAAGAAGTTCGCCTGAGCCTGCCGCATATCGAGTTGGCAGCGCATTTGTTCGGCCCCGAAGACGGCATGCCGGTGATCGCCTTGCATGGCTGGCTGGACAACGCCAACAGCTTCGCCCGGCTGGCGCCGAAGCTCAAAGGCTTGCGCATCATCGCGCTGGACATGGCCGGTCACGGTCATTCCGGGCATCGGCCGACCGGTGCCGGTTACGCGCTGTGGGACTACGCCCATGACGTGCTGCAAGTGGCCGAGCAATTGGGCTGGAAGCGCTTTGGCCTGCTGGGGCATTCCATGGGGGCGATCGTTTCGCTGGTGCTGGCCGGTTCGTTGCCGGAACGCGTGACCCACCTGGCGTTGATCGACGGCGTCATTCCTCCTACAGACAAAGGCGAAAACGCTGCCGAACGGATGGGCATGGCCCTGCAAGCGCAGCTGGATTTGCGGGAGAAGCGCAAACCGGTCTACAACACCCTCGACCGGGCCATCGAGGCGCGCATGAAAGGCTTGGTCGCTGTCAGTCGCGAAGCCGCAGAACTGCTGGCCCAACGTGGATTGATGCCGGTGCCGGGCGGTTATACCTGGCGCACCGATAACCGCCTGACCTTACCGTCGCCGCTACGTCTGACCACCGAACAGGCGATGGCCTTCGTCCTGCGAGTCAGTTGTCCTGCAAAACTGGTGGTGGCTGCCGACGGCATGCTCGCCAAACATCCCGAGTTGCTGGAGCGTCTACCCTTTAGCCGTGAACAGCTGCCTGGCGGCCATCATTTACACCTGAATGACGAACCCGGCGCCGACCTTGTCGCAGACTGTTTCAATCGGTTCTTCGCCGTTCCTTGACTTGCGCCGGGCAACTGTCGAGGCTGGGCGGGTTGAAATGGGAGACAACCATGATAGATCTCTACACCGCTGCGACCCCGAATGGCCACAAGGTCTCTATCGTGCTCGAGGAACTCGGCCTGCCCTACACGGTGCACGCCTTGAGTTTCGACAAAAAGGAACAGAAGTCCGAGGACTTCCTCAAGATCAATCCCAATGGCCGGATTCCGGCGATTGTCGACCGCGCCAACGGCGATTTCGCCGTGTTTGAATCCGGCGCGATCCTGATTTACCTGGCTGAACTGAGCGGCAAACTGCTGCCAAAAGACCCCAAGGGGCGTTCAGTGGTCCTGCAATGGCTGATGTTCCAGATGGGGGGAATCGGCCCGATGCAGGGTCAGGCCAACGTGTTTTTCCGTTATTTCCCGGAGAAGCTCCAAGGCGCCATCGACCGCTATCAACATGAAACCCGCCGCCTCTATGAAGTGCTCGACACGCGCCTGCAAACCGTGGAGTTTCTGGGCGGTGAGTACAGCATTGCCGACATCGCCACTTATCCGTGGGTCCGTGGCTATGAGTGGTCGGGTGTCGAGGTCGACGGTTTGTCGGCCTTGCAGCGCTGGATGGCAACCATGGAGGCGCGTCCGGCGGTACAGCGTGGTTTGCTGGTGCCTGAGCGCATCGATGACGCCAGTATCATCAAGGGTGCCCAGGCCATGCTGATCCGATGAGTCTATCCATGCGTTCACTCAGTCTGCTGGCGCTGTGTTGTTTCAGTCCCCTGTTGTTTGCCGCCGATATCCCGGGCAGTCAGGACTTGCCGATCGTCCCGCGTATGGCCGATGCGCAGATCGTCGACTATCGTCCGGTCGCCGAACTTGAGCGGATCTATCCACTGGGCTCGATCCGCAAAATCAGCGGCCAGTTACGCTTTGACGGCCAGGTCGGTGCCCGGGGGAAAACCACGTCGGTGACCTACGAGTTGCCACCGGAGCATTCCTCCACCGAGGCCTTCACCGCCGCTCGTGAAGCCTTGCAGAAGCAGGATGCCCAGTTGCTGTTCTGGTGCCAGGCCCGTGATTGCGGCGAAAGCAGCCTGTGGGCCAATGATGTCTTCGGCAATGCCAAGCTGTATGGCGCTGATGATCAGCAAGCGTTCTTGCTGTTGCGCCTGGCGGCCCCACAGGACAACACGCTGGTGGCGCTTTACAGCATCACGCGCGGCAATCGCAAAGCGTATCTGCACGTCGAACAGTTTGACGCCGCCGCGCCGCTGGGTGATTTGCTGCCGACTTCTGCAACCTTGCTTCGAGAGCTCAAAAGCACCGGTGAGCTCGATTTTCCCAAATTGACCGGCGATCCTGACGATACCTGGCTGCGCCTGATCTCCCGTGGGCTGAATCTGGACACCACGTTGCGGGTCAGTGTTTCCGGGCCGAAGGCCGAAGCCTGGCGTCAGGCACTGATCGGGCAGGGTGTGCGTACCGCCAGGATGGAAGCGGGTAGCGTCGACGGCGCTGGCTTGCACATCGAACTGTTGCGGTAAGCTTTATCAGGTGAACGTACACGCTGCGTTCGCCTACTTTTTTGCGGACTGACTTTTTTCGAGATTTAGATGATCAATAACGATCGGCTGTTGGTGCAGATCCTGCTCCTGGTGCTGTTTGGCGCGAGCTTCTGGGTGATGGCGCCGTTCTGGTCGGCGCTGTTCTGGGGCGCGGTGCTGGCGTTTGCCAGTTGGCCACTGATGCGTTTGCTGACGCGTTTGCTCAATGGTCGCGAATCTCTGGCGGCCGCCGTGCTGACGCTGGGCTGGATGTTGCTGGTGGCGTTGCCATTGGTCTGGCTGGGGTTCAACCTCGCGGACCATGTGCGCGATGCCACGGCGTTCATCAAGGATGTGCAGGTCGACGGGCTGCCGGAAGCGCCGACCTGGCTGGGCAGTATTCCCTTGGTGGGCGAGCGGTTGGTCGGGGTCTGGAACAGCATCGATCAGCAGGGCGCGGCGCTGATGCTGGCGGTCAAACCTTATCTGGGCCAGGTCGGCAATTGGCTGCTGGCGCGTAGCGCGCAGATTGGCGGCGGGATACTCGAGCTGACGTTGAGTATCGTCTTCGTGTTCTTTTTCTACCGTGACGGGCCGCGTCTGGCGGCGTTTGTTCACGGGTTGCTGGAACGTCTGATTGGTGACCGAGCCGGGTATTACATTGAATTGGTGGCGGGCACGGTGCAGCGGGTGGTGAACGGCGTGATCGGGACGGCGGCGGCCCAGGCGGTTCTGGCGTTGATCGGGTTTTTGATTGCCGGGGTGCCTGGGGCGCTGGTGCTGGGGATCGTCACGTTTTTGCTGAGCCTGATTCCGATGGGGCCGCCGCTGGTGTGGATTCCGGCCACGGCCTGGCTGGCCTGGAAGGGTGAGTACGGGATGGCGGTGTTTCTCGGAATTTGGGGGATGTTCATCATCAGCGGCGTCGACAACGTGCTCAAACCGTACCTGATCAGCCGGGGCGGGAATTTGCCGTTGGTGATTGTTCTGCTCGGGGTGTTTGGCGGGTTGATTGCCTTCGGGTTTATTGGCTTGTTCATCGGCCCGACGTTGCTGGCGGTGGCCTACAGCCTGCTGAATGACTGGAGCAAGAGTCAGGCTCGGGTTGAGGATCGCCGGCCTTGATCGTTCCCACTGAACCTGTGAAGGTCAGTGGGCTTTTGACTTAAGTGGCCTCGTTCAGGTATTTGCCCACAGTCGCCACGTTGTCGAGCGAGTACTGCTTGCTCAGGTTGGCGATCATTTTGCTCAGGGCTTCGGTCACGTTCGACTGATCGGTGGAGCTGTCGGTGTTTCGCTCGCGGCCTGCTTGCAACGCTACGTTCAACTCGTCGCTACTGACGCCGCCACTGCTGTCGCTATCCAGCACTTTGAGCAACGCGGCGCTGGTATCGGTGCTGGTCGATGAGGTGCTGCCGGCGCTGCTGCCGGCGCTGGCCAGGCCGTTGCTCAGTTCATCACTGCTGATGGCGCCGTCACCGTCGGCGTCCAGGGCGCTGATCAGCGCGTCAGCCAGTTCGGTGTTCGGTGCCTGGTCCCGTGGTGGTGGCGGCGGAGGGGCCATCGCGGCCATCTCTTCACCGCTCAGGCTGCCGCTGTCGTCGCTGTCCAGGTCGGCGAAATTCTTGCTCAGGCTGACCAGCAGACCGTCGTCGGTTTTCTGCGACAGGGCGCTCTTGAGTTCATCCTGATCCACCGCGCCGTCGCTGTTGCCGTCGAGTTTGGCGAGCAGCTCTTTCTGAAACTGCTGACTGCGGGCGGTGCTGGTCGTGGTGCTGCTGGTGCTGGTATAGCTCGTGTAACTGCTGACGCTACCAATCATTGCGCTCACTCCTTGGAATGGATAGCCGGTGGGTGTACCGGCTTATGCAGCCTCAAGGGGCAAGTTGTCGTGGGTATGTGAGGTTTGTACCGAGCGGTACACAGTGCGGGTAATCAGGCTCGGGGCAGGCGAATCACTGCTGTCAGGCCACCACCAGGCGTTTCTTCAAGGCTCAACTGTCCACCCAGGCGTTCGGCGGCTTCGCGGGCGATGGTCATGCCCAGTCCGACGCCACCGGAGTTGCGGTTGCGCGATCCTTCCAGACGAAAGAACGGCTCGAACACGGCTTCACGTTTATCCGCCGCAATACCCGGCCCATGATCGATAACCCGGATCACCAGGTTTTCGCGGGTGTCTTCAAGCGTAATCATGGCCTGCCCGGCATAGCGAAGGGCATTGTCCAGCAGGTTGTTGATGCACGAACGCAAGGCCATCGGCTGCACTTGCAGCGGCGCGCAGTGGCCGCTGGTGAGCACATCGGCGCCCTGGTCCTGGGCGTTTTCACTGAGGGATTCGACCAGCGCCTGCACGTCCATCCACTGCAGGACCTCACTGGTGCGCTGCTCGTGCAGGTAAGTGAGCGTGGCGTCGAGCATGCCGATCATGTCGTCCAGATCCTGTCGCATCTGGCCTTGCAGTTTGTTGTCGTCGATCTGCTCCAGCCGCAGCTTGAGCCGCGACAGCGGCGTGCGCAGGTCGTGGGAGACGGCGCCCAGCATCCGCGAACGTTGCTGCACTTGTTCACGAATGCGTTGCTGCATCTTGTTGAAGGTGTGCGCCGCTTGCCTGGCTTCCCGTGGGCCGGACTCATCCAGAGGCGGGCTGTCGAGGTTTTCGCTCAGTCGTTCGGCCGCATCGCTCAGGCGCTGGATCGGCCGGCTCAGCAGTTTGGCGCCGTACCAGGCGGCGATGATCAGCGAGACCAGTTGAAAGGTCAGTGGCACCAAGGGGCCGCCGAACCACGGCCGCGGTGGCCGATTTCCGAAGCGCGGGTCCATCGGCGGGCGCTGTCCGTCGAAGTTTTCGGAAAACCCCGGCGGCGGAGGGGGCGGTGGCGGGCCGTAATAGTGAAACCAGAAAAATGCCAACACGTGCGCCAGGATGATCGCCACCAGCAACATGCCAAACAGGCGGCCGAAGAGCGTATCGAAGCGCACACGCATCAGCCGATGTCTCGGGCGTCGAACAGATAACCCTCACCGCGAACGGTTTTGATCAACTGCGGCGCTTTCGGGTCATCACCGAGTTTCTGGCGCAGACGCGAGACCAGCAAGTCGATGCTGCGATCAAAGGCTTCGATCGAGCGACCGCGAGCGGCGTCCAGCAGTTGTTCGCGGCTGAGTACCCGGCGCGGACGTTCGATGAACACCCAGAGTAAACGGAACTCGGCGTTGGACAGCGGCACCACCAGGCCATCAGCGGCGATCAACTGGCGCAGCACGCTGTTCAGGCGCCAGTTATCAAAACGGATGTTCGCCCGTTGTTCAGTGCGATCGTCGCGTACCCGGCGCAGGATCGTCTGGATGCGCGCCACCAATTCTCGCGGCTCGAACGGCTTGGCCATGTAGTCGTCGGCGCCCAGCTCCAGGCCGATGATCCGGTCGGTGGGTTCGCAGCGGGCAGTGAGCATCAGAATCGGGATGTCCGATTCGGCGCGTAGCCAGCGGCACAGCGACAAACCGTCTTCGCCGGGCAGCATCAGGTCGAGCACCACCACGTCGAAATGCTCCGCTTGCAGCGCCAGGCGCATCGCGGCGCCATCGGTGACGCCGCTGGCGTGAATGTTGAACCGGGCCAGATAGTCGATCATCAGTTCGCGGATCGGGACGTCATCGTCGACGATCAGGGCGCGAATGCTCCAGCGTTTGTCGTCGCCGGGCGCTTTTTGATCGTCGTTCACAGGTGCGTGGAGGTTGTGCATGCGTGCGTTCATCTGCCAGGTAGGCTACCAACCACAAAGATGGGCTGCGAGGTTGTGGTTTCAGCATAGGCGTCCGGCCCGGAGGCGGGAAGTGCTGTAGGACGTGTTGCGGCTGCCGAAGGTAACGTTGAAGGGTGTTGCAGGCGTGTCATGTGTGTATCCGACTCGACACAATGAGGGCAAGGACTAGTCTTGCTTGAGCCGCCTCGACGAATTACCGATCATCGGGTCCCGCAGAGGCGCTGGTTCCGCTACAATGCGCGCCGATTTCGACCTGCCTGAGAGCCCACTCATGTCCGCCTGCCAGACTCCTATCATCGTCGCCCTGGATTTCCCCACCCGTGACGCCGCACTGAAGCTGGCCGATCAGTTGGACCCGAAGCTGTGCCGGGTCAAAGTGGGTAAAGAATTGTTCACCAGCTGCGCTTCGGAAATCGTTGGCACCCTGCGTGACAAGGGTTTCGAAGTGTTCCTGGACCTCAAGTTCCATGACATCCCGAACACCACCGCCATGGCCGTCAAGGCGGCTGCCGAGATGGGCGTGTGGATGGTCAATGTGCACTGCTCCGGTGGTTTGCGCATGATGGCCGCGTGCCGCGAAGTGCTCGACCAGCGCACCGGTCCGAAACCACTGCTGATCGGCGTGACCGTGCTGACCAGCATGGAGCGTGAGGATCTGGCGGGTATCGGTCTGGATATCGAGCCGCAGGAGCAAGTGTTGCGCCTGGCCGCGTTGGCGGAAAAAGCCGGGATGGACGGTCTGGTCTGTTCGGCCCTGGAAGCCCAGGCCCTGAAATCGGCGCACCCGTCGTTGCAACTGGTGACCCCGGGGATTCGTCCGGCAGGCAGTGCCCAGGACGATCAGCGCCGCATCCTGACCCCGCGTCAGGCGCTGGATGCCGGTTCCGATTATCTGGTGATTGGCCGTCCGATCAGCCAGGCTGCAGACCCGGCCAAGGCGTTGGCCGCCGTAGTCGCCGAGCTCGCCTGATCAAACACTGAAGACCAAAATGTAGGAGTGAGCCTGCTCGCGATAGCGGTGTATCCGTCGACATCTATGTTGACTGATACACCGCTATCGCGAGCAGGCTCGCTCCTACATTGGTTTGTGGTGTATTGAAATACTGGGTTAAACCTTCAACACCAACTTCCCGAAATTCTCGCCGCTGAACAATTTCATCAGCGTCTCCGGGAACGTCTCCAGTCCTTCAACAATGTCTTCCTTGCTCTTGAGCTGCCCCTTGGCCATCCATCCGGCCATTTCCTGCCCGGCGGCGGCGAACTGCGCGGCATAGTCCATCACCACAAAGCCTTCCATCCGTGCGCGGTTGACCAGCAGCGCCAGGTAATTGGCCGGGCCCTTGACCGCTTCCTTGTTGTTGTACTGGCTGATGGCGCCACAGATCACCACCCGCGCCTTCAGGGCCAGGCGGCTCAACACCGCGTCGAGGATATCGCCGCCGACGTTATCGAAATACACATCGACCCCTTTCGGACATTCACGCTTGAGGCCGGCGTGGACGTCTTCGTTTTTGTAATCGATGGCACCGTCAAAACCCAGTTCGTCGATCAGGAACTGGCACTTGTCCGCGCCCCCGGCAATGCCGATCACGCGGCAACCTTTGATCTTGGCAATCTGCCCGGCAATGCTGCCCACCGCACCGGCCGCGCCCGACAGCACCACGGTGTCGCCAGCCTTTGGCGCGCCGACATCGAGCAGGGCGAAATAGGCGGTCATTCCGGTCATGCCCAGTGCCGACAGATAGCGCGGCAGAGGCGCCAGTTTCGGATCGACCTTGTAGAAGCCTCGTGGTTCGCCGAGGAAGTAATCCTGCACACCCAAGGCACCGTTGACGTAGTCCCCGACCGCGAAACCCGGATTATTCGAGGCAACGACTTTGCCTACGCCCAATGCGCGCATCACTTCGCCGATACCGACCGGCGGGATGTAGGACTTGCCCTCGTTCATCCAGCCACGCATGGCAGGGTCCAGGGACAGGTATTCGTTTTTGACCAGGATCTGACCCGCAGCCGGTTCGCCGACCGGTACTTCTTGATAGGTGAAGGTCTCGCGGGTCGCCGCGCCCACCGGACGTTTGGCGAGCAGGAACTGGCGATTGGTCTGGGTAGTCATGACAGGCACTCAAGATGAATGAAGACTTGTTGATAGACCTTCATGATCGATGCCGCAAGTTTGGCTGATGCGGCGAATGCATATCGATCCAGTGCAGTGATAGTCACACGGGCGGTTTTATCACTGTCACTCATGGGCGCCCAACCGGCCTTCTGATAGTGCTGCCGCGCCGCAGGCCCTTGTGGCTAGATTGCGAACACGCGATCCCCCGCACCTTCTCTTCGAGGACATAACAATGAGCATGACGTTTTCTGGCCAGGTCGCCGTTGTAACGGGCGCCGCCAATGGCATTGGCCGCGCGACTGCCCAGGCGTTCGCCGCTGAAGGCTTGAAAGTGGTAGTGGCCGACCTGGACTCGGTGGGTGGTGAGGGCACGGTGGCGCTGATTCGTACCGCTGGCGGTGAAGCCACCTTCGTGCGCTGCAACGTCACGCTGGAAAGCGATGTAAAAAATCTGATGGACGAAGTGATCAATACCTACGGCCGTCTCGACTATGCCTTCAACAACGCCGGCATCGAGATCGAGAAAGGCAAACTGGCCGAAGGCACGGTCGACGAGTTCGACGCGATCATGGGCGTCAACGTCAAAGGCGTCTGGTTGTGCATGAAGTACCAGTTGCCACTGCTGCTGGCCCAGGGCGGCGGTGCAATCGTCAACACCGCATCGGTAGCGGGCCTTGGGGCTGCGCCGAAGATGAGTATTTACGCGGCGTCGAAACACGCGGTGATCGGCCTGACCAAATCGGCAGCCATCGAATACGCCAAGAAAAAGATTCGCGTGAACGCGGTGTGTCCGGCAGTGATCGACACCGACATGTTCCGCCGTGCCTATGAAGCCGACCCGAAGAAAGGCGAGTTCGCCAATGCCATGCACCCGGTCGGGCGCATCGGCAAGGTCGAGGAAATTGCCAGTGCGGTGCTGTACTTGTGCAGCGACGGCGCTGCGTTCACCACGGGGCATTCGCTGGCGGTGGACGGTGGCGTCACGGCGTTCTGAACCACGCACTGCAACGTAGGAAAAAACCCGCATTTGTGCGGGTTTTTTTTCGGTTCCTCAAAGGTACCGGACAATGTGTTTCAAATGGTTAGAACCGATGGTTTTAGCGGCGTTGTCGCACAGCTGATTGACCACTCCTGTGATTAACTGTTTCCCGCAAAACGGACAGGAGTTTGCTTGCTCATGGAGTTGAGAATCGATCGACAGGCATTGGTGCCGGTCGTACAGCAAATCGTCGACGCGCTAGCCTGCTGGCTTTGCCGTGGCGAGGTGCCGCCGGGGACGCGTTTGCCTTCTGTGCGGCAAATCGCCCGGGTCAATTTGCTCAGTCAGTCCAGCGTCGTTGAGGCCTGTGAGCGTCTGGTGGCTCAAGGGGTGCTGGCGTCGCGGCATGGCGCCGGTTTCATTGTCGCCATGCCAGCGCTGGCCGCTCAGGGGCAACAGGATTGCCCCTGGTTCGAGGGGGCAGAAAGGAAGCAGGGTGGCACTTCGGGCGAACTCAAACTGGGGTGTGGCGGGCTACCCGAGAGCTGGCGCGAAACTGACGACCTGAGCTACGCGATCCGCCAGGTCAGCCGCACCGACATGGTCGGCCTGTTCAACTACAGCACGCCGCTGGGGCTGCCAGCCTTGCGCCAACAGATCCGCAAGCGCCTTAAACAGCTCGATATCCTGGTGGAGGAAAGCCGGATCCTGACAACGGCGGGGGCCAGTCAGGGGCTGGACCTGATCGTGCGGACCTTGTTCAAGCCGGGTGATTGTGTGGTGGTGGAGAATCCCGGTTATTCCTTGCTGTTCGATTTGCTCAGGCTGCACGGTGTCAGCATGGTCGAGGTACCGCGAACCCCGCACGGGCCGGATATTGAAGCGCTTGAGGCGCTGCTGGTTAAGTACAGGCCCTGCGGGATCTTCATCAATAGTTTCTATCACAATCCCACTGGCAGCAGCCTGGCGCCGGCGGTGGCGCAGCGGGTTGTGCTACTGGCCAAAACCTATGGCGTTCTGGTTATCGAGGATGACGTCTACGCGGATTTGCACAGCGGCCCCGGTATGCGCCTCGCTGCGTTGGGTATCGATGACAACGTGATCTACGTCGGCAGCTACTCCAAAACCCTCAGCAGTTCGTTGCGGGTCGGTTTTGTAGTGGCCAGCGCCGGGGTTGTTTCGCGGCTGGCCGAGGTCAAGATGATCAGCAGCATGGGCGCTTCACGGTTTTGCGAGTCGGTGCTGGCAAGCCTTTTAGCCAGCGGTGCCTACCGCAAACTGGTCCAGCGCCAGCGCCAGCGTTTGAGCAATGACCGGGAGGCGGCGTTGCAAGTGCTTGAAGACGCCGAATGGGAGGTTTTCGGCAAGCCGGTTGGAGGCCTGTTCATCTGGGCGCGATCGCGGATGTCCGACTACGCTCAGGTGCGTAAACAAGCCCAGCGCTTCGGTGTCCTGTTGTCTTCTGCGACGGCATTCAGTCCCACCGCAGAAGCCAGTGACTGGCAGCGTATCAATGTGGCCTATGCCTGTGATCCGCGAGCCCGGGCGTTTTTTCAGGCCACCGCTCTGGATCGACCTCAAGCGTTCTGAAAACGACGTGAGCGTAGCTTTTTGCCATTATTCCGACGCCGGAGACTTGTGTTGATACAGGCCCGTTGCGAATCTGCGTCAACAGACTATGTCAGGGGACTAAGTGCAATGATTTCGGCCGTGCAAGGACGTTTTGCCAACCTCGGTATGGCGAAAAAACTGGGTGTCGGGTTTGTACTGGTGCTGCTGTTGACCGCCTTGGTGGCGGCCATCGGCGTATGGTCCCTGCAAACCATCAGCCAGCGCTTCGACGGGCTCAAGCAGATGTCGTCGCTCAACAGCGGTTTGCTCAAGGTGAGACTGATCGAGCAGGATTACGCCTTGCACGGCAACCCGAAAACCGCTGATGCGCTGCGTGAGGGCGTTGACGGCCTGATCGCCTTGGCAACCCAACTGAAAGCGGCGTCTGCGGCCAACGTGCCGGTGATGAATGACGTCGAGCAGTCCTTGGGGGCTTACCGCAAGGCCTTTGACGAGTTCGTCTCGCTCAGCCAGGGCAAGGACCTGGCACTGGAGATGGCCAGTTGGTCGGTGTCCAGCGTGGCCAATAACCTCGACGTGCTGCAGGCCGGGCTGGCCGATGACGGCGCTTATACCTTGAAGGAATCCGAAGGCAAGGACGGTGGTCAGTTCATCGAACAGGCCAATCAGGTCAGCCAGGTGTCGCGGTTGATGTTGCAAGCCATGAACGAAGCGCGTGTGCGCCTGGACCTGAGCCGCAAGGGCGACGACAGTGCAGGGCAGGGCAAGATCGAGCAGGCCGACCAGGCACTGGCCCAGGCCGAGCAGCTGAAAACCACGGTCAAGGATGAGGGTTACCAGACGGTCCTCAATGAGGTGGTCGGGCACATTGGCGGATTCAGCGAAAAACTCGCCGAGTACACCGGCCTGCTGGCGCAGGAAAAAACCGTCTCTGAGCAACTCCATCAGCGCGCCGCTCAGGTGGTGGAGCGGGTGGATCAGGCCTATGTTGCCGAAGACCGGTCGATGCAGGCGGAGCTGAAAAAGAACGCGCTGCTGATCATCGGTTCCTCGGCGCTGGCGCTGCTGGTCGGGCTGATTGCGGCCTGGGTGATTACCCGGTTGATCGTGGCACCGCTGCGCAGTGTGATCCGTGTTGCTCAACAGATTGCTTCTGGCGATTTGAGTGCGACGGTTGAGGTGACCCGTCGTGATGAGATCGGGCAGCTGATGCAGGCCATGCAGCAGATGGGCGCGGGGCTTAGCAGCATTGTCAGCGGTTTGCAGGCGGGTATCGAACAGTTGGCCAGTTCAGCGCAGTCACTGTCGGCGGTGACCGAGCAGACCAATCTTGAAGTCAGCAGCCAGAAGGAAGAAACCGAACAGGTCGCTACCGCGATGAATCAGATGACCGCCACCGTGCACGACGTTGCGCGCAACGCGGAGGAGGCCGCTCAGGCGGCGCAGACAGCGGACGACAAGGTTGAAAGTGGTCAGGAGGTGGTGCGCCAGAGCATGGCGCGGATCGAACAGTTGGCGGATTCAGCCACCTCGGCCAGTTCGAGCATCGAAAGTTTGAGTGCGGAAATCCAGAACATCGGTACGGTGCTGAGCGTCATCAAGAGTGTGGCAGAGCAGACCAATCTGTTGGCCCTCAACGCCGCGATCGAGGCGGCTCGAGCCGGCGAGCAGGGCAGGGGCTTTGCGGTGGTGGCCGATGAAGTGCGGGCCCTGGCCAAGCGTACTCAGCAATCGACTGAGGAGATTGAACGACTGGTGAGTGCCTTGCGCTCGGCGGCTCAGTCTTCTGTTCAGCAGATTCAGAACAGTGGCGAGCTGGTGAAGCTGGCGGTGAGTGATGCGTTGCAGACTGAGAGTGCGCTGGGGAGTATTGCGGCGGCAGTGTCTTTGATTCAGCAGATGAACCAGCAGATTGCAGCGGCTGCCGAGGAGCAGAGTTCGGTGGCTGAGGAGATTAATCGCAGTGTCACGAGTATTCGGGCCAGTGCGGATCAGTCTTCGTTGGCGATGCAGGGGAATGCGGCTTCCAGTATTGAGTTGGCGCAGTTGGGGGTTGAGTTGAAGGGGATGGTGGGGCACTTTCGGCTTTGAGGTGGGAGCTATGTTTTGTTGATTGAGTACATATCCGTTGCTGCGGTACCGGCCACTTAGGGTTTCGCCCTTACGGCGACTCACTTTTTTTTCAAACGCCAAAAATAAGTAAGCAAAAAAAGGCTCGCCCCAAGCGTCCGGCCCCTCGCTTAGGCTCGGCGTTCCTTCGTTCCGGTATCCATCCGGGGACACTGCCCTCCGGTCTGCTTCGCGACGACCTACATGCAGCGTGTTCGACTGCGTCGAACGGCGCTGCGCGCCACTCCCCGGATGAACACCTCCACTCAGCCTCCCGAAGGGGCGGGCAGATCAAAATCAAAAGCCAGATCAAGAGCTGCAGGCGAGCTAACGCTCGGCCTGTTGAGTGATGAGAAGCGAAAGGCGAAAGGCGAACACCGATCCCCTGTGGGAGCTGGCTTGCCTGCGATGGCGGCCTGATAGTCGACCTTTCTGTCCTGGCTGTACCCGACCATCAAACTCAACGCAAAAAAAAAGCCACCTGCTTAGGTGGCTTTTCTGCTTTCTCTGATCAGTCGTAGATCACTTTTTTCTTCCAGTCCGCATCGGCCTCGACGTCTTTGAGGCCTTCGGTCAGCTGGTTCACTTCGCCTTCTACCGGGGCGATGTTGTCCATGACTTGTGCGTTGGCGCGAGCCAGGAGTTTTTCCAGGTATTCCAGTTGTTCGGCGTAGACCTGCGGTTCCTGTTGTTTGCGCAGGTATTGCACGCCGCGTTCGAATGCCAGGCGGGCCTGGCCGGGCTGGTTCTGTTGCAGGGCGTGTTGGCCGAGGTTGTTGAAGAATTCGATGTGCAGCAGGACCAGGATGTGGCGAACTTCGCGGATCCAGCGTTTGGCTTCGTTGGTCGGCAGGAAGCCGTCCTGTGCGGCGCGGGTGATTTGGCCGTGCAGGGCTTCGAGCAGGAAACGTACGTCCTTGGCTTTGGCTTCGGTCTGGATCGGTGCCGGCGGGTTGTTGACCGGGATCGATTCGCCCTGGCCAACCAGAGCGCTCAGTTCGCCAATTCGTGCCTTGAGGTTGGAGCTGGTTTTTTCCAGGTTGAGCAGGCGTTGGCAGACGTTCAGTTCCAGACGGGTCAACAGCAGCTTGAGTGACGGTGTCATCAATTGGCCGGGGAAGGTCTCGGTGATTTCGCCGCAACGACGCAGACGATCGTTGAGCTCAACTTTGGCGCGGGCCTTTTCCAGCTTATTGTTTTCCACCACATGGTTCATGTAGCCAATGGCGATCAATAGTGCGATCCCGGCTACGACTAGCAGGGTGATCATGAGTGGTGTCACCGGTAAGACCTCTTTATGGGGTTCGCGTGCGAGTGTAGTGGCTTGGCATTGGGACGCATAGCGCCGCTCAGCGAGTTCAATCAGCTACTGCACTGCCTGTATCGGCCGCGTTCCTGCTTATATAAGTAATAGCGTGCTAGGCGCACATTGCCATCATCTTTGGCGTGGGTGGACTATAACGTCTTGGCGGGTGTCAGAATATAGGCGTCAAACGCCGGACGACGGAAAGGCCGGATTAGTGTCTCAAAGCAGGGCGAAGTCATTGATTTAAATAAATTTATATCTGGGGGTTGACGACCCCTCAATCCATCCATAGAATGCGCGCCACTTACAGCGTAAAGCACACAGCGAAACGCGGTAGGGAGTGAATGTTGTACGTGTGTCCCCTTCGTCTAGTGGCCTAGGACACCGCCCTTTCACGGCGGTAACAGGGGTTCGAGTCCCCTAGGGGACGCCAATGCGGGAATAGCTCAGTTGGTAGAGCACGACCTTGCCAAGGTCGGGGTCGCGAGTTCGAGTCTCGTTTCCCGCTCCAATTTTAAACAGCGTTGCTTTCGGGCAGGGCTGAGTGAAACCAGAACCAGCATCTTCGGATGCGGATTTGGGCACTGAAATACACACCATGTGTTTCAGTTAGCGTGTCCCCTTCGTCTAGTGGCCTAGGACACCGCCCTTTCACGGCGGTAACAGGGGTTCGAGTCCCCTAGGGGACGCCATTTGCGGGAATAGCTCAGTTGGTAGAGCACGACCTTGCCAAGGTCGGGGTCGCGAGTTCGAGTCTCGTTTCCCGCTCCATATTTAACAAAAACGCCGCTCAGCAATGAGCGGCGTTTTTGTTTGTGCGTCATCCATGAAAAAGGACCTTAAGGTCCTTTTTTTGTTTGAGTTGGAATCAAGACGATCAAAGCGTTGGACCCGCCAAAAATGGCGGGTCCGAAAGGGATCAGAGCTTCGGCAACTGCCCGATGCGCCCCATCATCTCGGTCACGATCTGCAGGTCCAGGAGGAACTGGTCGACGGTCTTGAACTCGTTGTCGGTGTGGCCGGTGTACTTGACCTCGGGCCTGGCCAGGCCGAATTGCACGCCGTTGGGCAGTTCATGAACCGACGTTGCGCCGGCGGAGCTGCCGAACTTGTGTTCCATATCCAGGTTTTCAGTGGACACCGCCAGCAAGGCCTTGACCCATTCACCCTCAGGGTTGCGGTACATCGGCTCGGCGATCGAGTAGGTGAAGGTCGCCGCTACGTGGGACTTCTTGCTCCAGGCGCCAATCTTTTCAGCAATTTTCGCCTTGAGCGCTTCCGGGGACTCGCCCTTCGGCACGCGCAGGTTGACCGCGAGCTTGAAGGCTTTGTCATCCATCCCGACAAAAGTCAGGGAAGTGGTCAGCGGGCCCATGAAGGCATCGGAGAAGCCGACCCCCAATTTGCCACCCAGGTAATCCAGGCCCCAGTTGTCGGCGGCGTAGCGGGCAGCGTCAGTGATGTGGTTGTGCTTCAGCGCGACTTTTCCATCAACGCTATGGATGAAGCCCAGCATCCTGGCCACTGGGTTAACACCGGACTCGGGCTCGGAGGAGTGAGCGGAAACGCCGGTGACGGTCAGCTTGACGTCCTTGCCGTCGACCTTGGCGTTTACCTCGAAGTTACCGCCATTGCGCTTGGCATAATCCGAACCGGCTTTCTGCAGGCTGGCGGCCAGTTCGGCGGGCTTGTCGGTGACAAGGGTGGCCACCGAAGCAGAAGGAATCTGGTTGGTGGCCATCCCGCCTGTCATCGAGATGATTTCGGCGCCCTTGCCTTGACCATTACGTCGCGGGAAGTTGGCCATGACTGTGCCGTAGCCTTTCTCGGCAATCACCACCGGATAGCCGCCATCCAGCGCCAGGTTGTAGTTGGGTGTCGGGTTGTGTTCGAAGTAATAAGGGATCGCGTCGCCGGTGGTTTCTTCGGTGGTGTCGACTAACAGCTTGAAGTTCCTGGCCAGCGGCAGCTTCTCTTCCTTGATGATCTTCATGGCGTACATCGCCACCACGATGCCGTTTTTATCATCCTCGGTGCCCCGGCCATACATGCGGTCGCCGATCAGAGTGACCTTGAACGGATCGAGTTTGGTGCCGTCCTTCAGGACCCAGTTCTCCGGCGTCACGGGCACCACATCGGCATGGGCGTGGATGCCCACGACTTCATCGCCACTGCCTTCCAGGGAGATTTCGTAGACGCGGTTATCGATGTTGCGAAAGTTCAGGTTGAAGGCCTGGGCCAGGCCCTTGATCTTGTCGGCGATCTTGATGAATTCAGGGTTGTCGTGCTGGGCTACACCGTCCACTTGGAAGGTCGGTATTTCCACCAGTTCACGCAGGGTCTCGGTGGCCGCGCTGCCATATTTCACCCGGGCATAAATACCCAGCAGGCGATTGATCTCGTTCTGCTGTTCGGCAGACAGGGTTTTGTTGTCGAGAAAGGCACTGATGGCCGGGCCGAGGTTGGCGGTTTTGGCCAGGTCACTCTTGACCACGCCTCCCAGGAATTGCCTGAAATCCGTTACCGATGCGTCGCTGAAGGTCTTGAGGATAGTCGCGCTCTGTTGCGGGCTGATGTTGGCGTGCGCGAGCGTGGTGAGCGACGAAAGGCCGGCCAGTACCAGGGTGGTCGCGGCCAGGTGCTTGAGAGAAAAATTCATTGCTGGGGGCATTCCTTTGCAGGCGTTTATGAGAAGTTTCTGATCGATGGGACAAAAAAACGTTCCCAAACTAACACCAGGAGTGAGCAGTACGGGAGTACCAGAAGTGAGATCTGTCGCACAGAAATGCAAAAGCGACGCAGAAACGAAAAAGGCCCGTCAGCCGACTGAGCGGGCCTTTTGCATGGGCGCAGGTTTTACATCGACAGAATCAGGCGCCCGGCGAACAGGATCAGAATCACCCCCATGGTGCGTTCAAACCAGTGCCCCATGCGCATAAACAGCAGCCGTACCCGGGCACTGGAAAAGAACAGCGCGACGATTACAAACCACAGCGCATTCACAAAACACATCCAGATTCCGTAAAGCGCCTGGATCTTCAGTGGCGTTGTGGCGCTGATGATGGTGGTGAAGATCGCCAGGAAAAACAGTGTGGCTTTCGGGTTGGTCGCGTTGGTCAGGAAACCGGTGGTAAATGCCTTCAGCAATGTCTGTTCTACGACCGGTTCGTCAGGCTTGTCGCCTTCCAGTACGGTCTTGGGCTTGCTGCGCAGCAGGCTGACGCCGAGGTACAAAATGTAAGCGCCACCCACAACCTTGGCCACCGTCAGCAGCCAAGGCGTCGTGTGCATCAACGCGCCGACCCCGAGCAAGGTGTAAAGCACGTGCACGGAAATGCCCGCACCGATGCCCAGCGCCGTGCAAATCCCGACCAGTCGACCGAAGCGCACACTTTGACGGATGGTCACTGCGAAGTCCGGTCCGGGTGCAACCACGGCCAGAAAGTGGATCGTTGCCAGCGCCAGAAACTCGCCCAGGTAATTCGAAAGCATTTCAACTCCAGAAAGTAAGGGGTGAAGCATTGCCGCGATAGCCGACAAAGAACGAAAGGCTCAAGCGCGGATCAGCCACACCCGGGGTCACCGAGTGCATGCAGCGCGAATTGAACATGATGAAATCACCCGGCTCGGGAAGAATCTCCAGGGTCGGAGTCCCGAGCAGCGCCGGATCGATGCCGTAACTGTCGCCACGCATTTCGTCGAACTGGTCCGGGGAGATGTCGTGGTCCCACATCTGCAGTGCCCCGCCCTCGGTGGGCATGTTCAGGTAAACATTGCAGGCGAACTGCGCTTCCAGGCTTTTGGCCTGGTAACTGTCCGGGGCGTCCTTGGCGAAAATGTCGTGGTGGGCCAGAAAACAGATCCCGGGTTTCACCACCCGGGACAGCCCGACATACATCTTGCGACCGTAGAGATTTTCCAGGTGCGCACCCGCCGGCCAGGACTCGTCGAGCATGCAGCGCAGGGTGTCGACGGGGGACGAATAGGGCGCACACCGGTTGCGCAACTCCGCAATGTTGCGGGTGGCGCGTTCGAAATAATCTTCGATCAGCAGCGGCTGGTTTTCCGCTTCATAAAACGCCATGCCGATGCGACCGATGCTCGGCGCATTGATATAGCCTTCGAAGCCAGGGGCAAGGATCTTGTCGCCAATCTGAATCGCCAGTGGCTTGGGCAACAAGCCTTTGACGCGGATGGCGAGGACTTCTTCGTTGGCCAGTTTTTTTATGCACGTCTCATCGAGACGCTCGACGTCAAGCATCATGTCTTAGGTCCATCTAACAAATAGTCAACAGAACCCGCGACCGCAGGTTCCCCCGGCGTCAGGCGATGACAGGAACGGCATCGCCCAAATGCTCAATCCACGCTGTAGTGGACTGACAGCGTTCCCTTCTTCAGTGAAAGGGAAGCGATCGTGACCGTGCCCAAATCCTTCAGGCTACGTACATGGGTGCCGCCGCAGCCGTAGGCGGGCAGTTCACCGAAACCGATTTCCCGGGCGCCTTCACGCATCGACGAGAGGCGCGGCAGATCTTCAGCGATCCACTGCTCGATGCCGAGTTGAATCATCTCGGCATCTACCTCTTTTGCCGACTCTGCCGGTTTGAATTGCACGCGTCCTTCGCCGGGCCAGTGATGAGCCTTGATCGGCATCCAGCCCATGGCCTGGACGAAGTGGCCGATCAGGTGGCCGGCGGAATGCATGCGTGAATTGAACTGGCGGCGTTGTTCGTCGACCCGAATCTGAGTCATGCCCGGTTTTATCGGATGGTCGACAAAATGAATGATCCGGTCCGGATCCTGAACCACGCGCAGCACCTGGCTTTCGCCGATCCAGCCGGTGTCGAAGGGCTGTCCACCGCCTTGGGGATGAAACAATGTGGCGCGCAATACCACGGCAAATTCGTTCTCGTGGGGCGTGCAATCCAGGACTTCCACATTGGCCTTGAGGTCATCACTATGGAAAAAGAGGCGAAGCGTCATATTCCATGCCCTTATTAAAAATTCTATTTTTTATTATATGGAGCGTGGAATTGCGTGATAATCCGTTCAAACATCAAAGGACTGTTGCGCTGTGAGCATAAATCTTCCACTACCGCTGCTTGGTGAAATGGCGATTTTCGTCAAGGTTGTCGAGACCGGCAGCTTCTCCGAGGCCGCTCGACAGTTGGGTTCTTCCCCCTCGGCGGTCAGTCGCAGCATTTCGCGCCTGGAGAAGGCACTCGCCACCCGATTACTGCAGCGAACCACGCGCAAGTTGCGCTTGAGCGACGGTGGTGAAGAGGTGTTCACGCGATGCCAGGAGATGGTCAGCGCAGCCAAGTCGGTGATGGAGATCAGCGGTCAGTTCACCCAGGAAGCGGAGGGACTGGTGCGCGTCAGTGTGCCGAAGGCGGTGGGGCGTTTCGTGATTCATCCGCATATGCCGGAATTTTTGCGTCGCTATCCCAAAGTGGATGTGGAGCTGTTGCTTGAAGACCGCCAGGTGGATTTGATCGACGACAACGTTGATCTGGCGATTCGAATTACAGATCGGCCGCCCCCTGGACTGGTCGGCCGGCAATTGCTCACCATCGATCATATGCTCTGTGCAACGCCGCAATACCTGGCCGAACACGGCACACCGACCCATCCCCACGACTTGCTCAACCACAGCTGCATCTATCTGGGCGAAACCCCGAGCGATGCCCGCTGGAAGTTCAAGAAAGGCACCAAGGCTGTCACCGTCGGCGTGCGCGGACGTTATGCGGCCAATCACACCGGCGTGCGCTTGGGCGCAGTGTTGCAGCACATCGGGATTGGCAGCCTGCCGTACTTCACCGCACGTTATGCGCTGGAGCAGGGGCTGATCGTGCAGGTGTTGCCGGACTGGACCTTTCTGGCGTCATACCACGGCGGTGCCTGGCTGCTGCATTCGCCAACCCGTTATCTGCCACCGAAGTTACGG
The DNA here is from genome assembly GCF_050435365.1 of Pseudomonas sp. BT76 TE3572. Classification (NCBI taxonomy): domain Bacteria; kingdom Pseudomonadati; phylum Pseudomonadota; class Gammaproteobacteria; order Pseudomonadales; family Pseudomonadaceae; genus Pseudomonas; species Pseudomonas sp. BT76 TE3572. Next base: position 2,766,465 of record NZ_JBNDKE010000001.1, on the reverse strand, counting down.
GTGCTGATCGACTATCTGGTGGAGTGCCTGGAAAAGGAGCCGACCCTGAGCAAGCCGGGCAAGCCCAGTGCGTTGGGAAAAGTCGCTGCGCATTATGAGTTGCCCGAGAGTGATGGATTGCTCTGAAGCGAAGATCAAAAAAAGGCCCGCATGTTCAACCATGCGGGCCTTTTGCATTTCTGACCGAGGATCAGTGCTTGCTGTCGTCTTTCGACATCGCCAGCAGCTGTTTTTCCTGGTTCCAGTCGAAAGGTTCGTCGTTTTGTTCTGCTTCGAAACGACGTTCCTCCAACGCCTGGTACAAGTCGATTTCATCGTCGGGCATGTAATGCAGGCAGTCACCGGCGAAGTACCACAGCAGGTCACGCGGGACCAGGTGGGCGATTTGCGGGTAGCGGGTGATCACCTGGCACAGAATGTCCTGGCCCAGGTATTGGCTTTCGATCGGGTCGACCGGCAGCAACGCACGCAGTTCGTCGAAGCGCTCCAGGAACAAGGCATGGCTTTCTTCGGGAACCTGTTCGGCCTCACCTACGGCGACCAGGATGCTGCGCAGGTGGTCGAGCAAGACAAGATGATCGGCAACGACATTGGACACGAGATAAGTCCTCAAGAGCAAAACGGGCGCGGGAGTATAAAGCTCTCGCGCCCATTTTTACAGGATCAGCGGACCTTTCCGTCGGCCAGCGCGAGTTCGTCTTTGTCGAAATCATCGACATCGATCACCTTGCGCCGCGCCGCTTCGGCGTCACGCAGGGTCTGCGCCTCCACGGGCTGCAACACGCCCGCCTCAAGCGCTGTATCGATGACGTTTTCTCCGGCGACCGGTTTGACCTGACCGCTTTTGAGCGCGACATGAAGCTTTTTACGCAACGGTTGCGCGGCACTCAGCAGGTTACACGCATGTTGCAGGGCGCCGACCGGGTCATCAGTGGATTGCGGCCGGTAGCAACCGCCGAGCAACTCTTCCAGGGTTGGATCGCCCTTGGCGCGACCGATCACCGCCGCCACTTCGGCGCCGAGTTTGTCCGATGGCCCTTTGTGGCGACGACCGAACGGGAACACGATCACCCGCAACAGGCAACCCAACACCTTGTTCGGGAAGTTGGTCAGCAGTTCATCCATCGCTCGTTCCGACTGACCCAGACTTTCTTCCATGGCCCAGGTAAACAGCGGTGCCATGTGCTCCGGCGAATCGAGGTCGTGGTAACGCTTGAGTGCGGCGGAGGCGAGGTACATGTTGCTGAGCACATCCCCAAGACGCGCCGACAGACGCTCGCGTCGTTTCAATTCGCCGCCCAGCAGCATCATGCTCAGGTCGGCGAGCAGGGCGAACGCAGCAGCCTGGCGATTGAGGGCACGGAAGTAACCCTGGCTGAGCTTGTCGCCTGGCGCGTGTTCGAAGTGACCGAAACCAAGGTTCAGCACCAGCGTGCTGGCGGCGTTACTCACGGCGAAACCGATGTGCTTGAGCAGCAGGCCATCAAACTCTGTGAGGGCCTGGTCCTTGTCTTCACGACTGGCGAGGGCCATTTCCTTGAGCACGAATGGATGGCAGCGAATCGCGCCCTGACCGAAGATCATCAGGTTGCGCGAGAGAATGTTCGCGCCTTCCACGGTGATGAAAATCGGCGCGCCGTTCCAGCTGCGACCGAGGTAGTTGTTCGGCCCCATGATGATTGCCTTGCCGCCATGAACATCCATGGCGTGGCTGATGCACTCGCGGCCGCGTTCAGTGAGGTGGTACTTGAGAATCGCCGACAGCACCGACGGCTTCTCGCCCAAATCCACCGCATTGGCCGTGAGCATCCGCGCCGCGTCCATCATCCAGGCGTTGCCGCCGATACGGGCCATCGCTTCCTGAATCCCTTCGAAGGCCGACAGTGGAACGTTGAACTGTTCACGGACCTGAGCGTACTGGCCGGTCACCAGGCTGGTGAACTTGGCGGCGCCGGTGCCGACCGCTGGCAACGAAATCGAACGCCCGACCGACAGGCAGTTCATCAGCATCATCCAGCCTTTGCCGATCATTTCCTGGCCGCCGATGAGGAACTCCAACGGTACGAAGACGTCTTTGCCGGAGTTCGGGCCGTTCATGAATGAAGCGCCCAACGGCAAGTGACGGCGGCCGATTTCAACACCGGCGGTATCGGTCGGGATCAACGCCAGACTGATCCCCAGGTCTTCCTCCTCACCCAGCAGGTGGTCCGGGTCGTAGGCCTTGAACGCGAGGCCGAGCAGGGTGGCGACTGGTCCCAGCGTGATGTAACGCTTCTCCCAGTTCAGGCGCAGGCCCAAGGTTTCCTTGCCTTCCCATTCACCTTTGCAGATCACCCCGGTGTCGGGCATGGAGCCGGCATCGGAGCCGGCCAGTGGCCCGGTCAGTGCGAAGCACGGGATGTCATCGCCGCGCGCCAGTCGTGGCAGGTAGTGGTTGCGTTGCTCGTCGGTGCCGTAATGCAGCAGCAGTTCGGCCGGGCCGAGGGAGTTGGGGACCATCACGGTGGACGCGAGGTCGCCGCTGCGGGTTGCCAGTTTCATCGCCACCTGAGAGTGGGCATAGGCGGAGAAACCTTTGCCGCCAAACTCCTTGGGAATGATCAGGGCGAAGAAGCCGTTTTCCTTGATGTAGGCCCAGGCTTCGGGAGGCAGGTCCATGTCTTGACCGATCTGCCAGTCGCTGACCATGGCGCAGAGTTCTTCGGTCGGGCCGTCGATGAAGGCCTGTTCCTCTTCGCTCAGCTGCGCTTTTGGATAGGACAGCAGTTTTTTCCAGTCCGGGCGACCGCTGAACAGTTCGCCGTCCCACCACACCGTGCCCGCATCGATTGCATCGCGTTCGGTTTGCGACATCGGCGGCAGGGTTTTCTGGAACCAGCTGAACAGCGGTGCGCTGAAAAATTTGCGGCGCAGGTCGGGCAACAACAAAGGCGCAGCCACGGCCGCGATCAGCACCCAGAAAATCAGCAACAGCCAGCCTGGCGCGTGGCTGAAAGCGCCCATCACCACCACGTAAACGGCAACGACGCACAGGGCAGGCAGTGGCGCGATGCGTCGGTGGGCTAAATAGGCAATCCCGACAACCAGAACCAGTATCCACAACAGCAGCATATTTAATCCTCCGTGAAACCAGGGCAAAACCAACGTTCAGAGCTTAGACGGCATCCGCAAAACAGGTTGGTCAGAGCGATGTGATTGAATTCGTGGGAAACCATGGATGAGTTTTGTAGGCCTTGCGGGCAACAGGCCTCGGAAATCGTTCGTTGGGCGGGCGGCAAAGCGTCCATGTTTGGCCGAAACGTCGTTGTCTCTGTGCTGAGCGTGTCGCTAGACTCGTGGCTTCCCCAGGAGATTGTTCTCATGCACGAGTATCTGAGTCCCGGCCGCTTCATCGATAGTGACCACCCGTCGGTGGTGGAGTTCGCCGAAAAACATCGCGGCAGTCATCGCGATCCTCTAGAGCAGGCGATCAATCTCTATTACGCCGTGCGCGAAGCCGTGCGTTACAACCCTTACACCTTCAGTCGCGACCCGGGCACCTTGCGCGGTAGTTATGCGTTGGCGGCGGGGGAGAGTTATTGCGTGCCCAAAGCCACGCTGCTGGCAGGTGCGGCCCGTCATTGCGGGATCCCTGCACGGATCGGCCTGGCGGATGTACGCAATCATTTATCGACGCCACGTTTGCTTGAATTGCTCAAGAGCGACGTGTTCGCCATGCACGGCTATACGGAGCTGTATCTGAATGGTCGTTGGGTCAAAGCCACGCCAGCGTTCAACCAAGGCTTGTGCGAATTGTTCAATGTCGCCCCCCTGGAATTCGACGGAATCAACGACAGCGTTTTCCATCCGTTCAATCGCGACGGCGAGCAATTGATGGAGTACCTGATCGATCACGGCCAGTTCACCGACGTGCCTGAAGCGTTCTTTTTCGAGCATCTGGAGAAGTGCTATCCGCATCTGTTCAGCGACACACTGCCCGTGCTGCTGGGTGACATGCAGAGCGATTTGAGTCACGCCTGATCCGGCGTATGCTGCCTGCGCATTCATCCATAAAGAGGCGGTCATGCTGAAGATCTGGGGTCGGAAAAACTCGTCGAATGTCAGAAAACCTTTGTGGGCCGCCGAGGAGCTGGGCCTGGCTTATGAAGCCATCGATGCGGGCGGCGCCTTTGGTGTAGTCGATACGCCGCAGTACCGCGCGATGAACCCCAATGGTCGCGTGCCGGTGATTGAAGACGATGGTTTCGTGCTGTGGGAATCCAACGCCATCGTGCGTTACCTGATGGCTCGCCACGCCAACGGCACCGCCTGGTATCCAGAGGATCTGCAAGCCCGGGCCTCTGCCGACAAGTGGATGGACTGGGCCACTTCAAGTTTTGCCGGGCCGTTCCGCACGGTGTTCTGGGGCGTATTGCGCACCCCGGAAGACCAGCAGGACTGGCCGGCCATCAACGCTGCGATCAAGGAGTGCGATGGCCTGCTGTCCATGGCTGATCAGGCGCTGGCGACCCAACCGTACTTGTCCGGCGATGAGATCGGCATGGGCGACATTCCTCTGGGCAGCTTCATTTATGCCTGGTTCGAGATGCCGATCGAGCGCGCACCGCAGCCTCATCTGCAAGCCTGGTATGCACGACTGAAACAGCGTCCGGCGTATCAGAAAGCGGTTATGACCGCGTTGACTTAATACTCACTATCGACACACTTGACTGTACTTGTGTGGCGGCGACAAGCACCATTGCGCTCGTGCGCCGCGGTTGTATTAGTCGCCGCCCGCCCTGATTTGTCCCTTTCTTCCCTTCTTGGTGCGTAAATCCGATATGAGTTCCGCTCTGTCCATCCGGCAGCTAACCAAAACCTACGGCAACGGTTTCCAGGCCCTGAGTGGTATCGATCTGGACGTCGCCGAAGGTGACTTTTTCGCCTTGCTCGGCCCTAACGGCGCCGGCAAATCCACGACCATCGGCATTCTCTCGACCCTGGTGAACAAGACCAGCGGGACGGTGAATATCTTCGGTCACGACCTGGACAAGAATCCTGCGCAACTCAAGCGCTCCATCGGTGTGGTTCCTCAGGAATTCAACTTCAACCAGTTCGAAAAAACCTTCGACATCGTCGTGACCCAGGCCGGTTATTACGGCATCCCGCCGAAAATCGCCAAGGAACGCGCCGAGCAGTACCTGACCCAGCTGGGCCTGTGGGACAAGCGCGATACGCCATCGCGTTCACTGTCCGGCGGCATGAAGCGTCGACTGATGATCGCCCGTGCGCTGGTTCACGAACCGCGCCTGCTGATCCTCGACGAACCGACGGCGGGTGTGGACATCGAACTGCGTCGCTCGATGTGGACGTTCCTCACCGAGTTGAACAAGAAAGGCATCACCATCATTCTCACCACCCACTACCTGGAAGAGGCTGAGCAGTTGTGCCGCAACATCGGCATCATCGACCACGGCACCATCGTCGAGAACACCAGCATGAAACAGTTGCTCGGCCAACTGCATGTGGAAACGTTCCTGCTCGACCTCAAAAACACTGTGCAAACCGCGCCGCAGTTGCTCGGTTACCCGACCAAGTTGCTCGACAGCCACACCCTGGAAGTTCAGGTCGACAAGGCCATGGGCATCACCGCGCTGTTCACCCAATTGGCGCAGCAGAACATCGAAGTGTTGAGCCTGCGTAACAAAACCAATCGCCTCGAGGAGTTGTTCGTGTCCCTGGTGGAGAAAAATCTGTCGAAGGTGGCGGTATGAGTTCCGAGCTGCAACCCAACCTCGTTGCCCTCAACACCATCGTTTACCGAGAGGTCAAACGCTTTACCCGGATCTGGCCGCAGACGTTGCTGCCGCCAGCCATCACCATGGTTCTGTACTTCGTGATCTTCGGCAATCTGATCGGCCGGCAGATCGGTGACATGGGTGGCTTCACTTATATGGAGTACATCGTGCCGGGGCTGATCATGATGTCGGTGATCACCAACTCCTACGGCAACGTGGTCTCGAGTTTCTTCGGCAGCAAGTTCCAGCGATCCATCGAAGAATTGATGGTGTCGCCCGTGTCGCCGCATACGATTCTGATCGGCTACACCCTGGGCGGCGTGCTGCGTGGCTTGATGGTCGGGCTCATCGTGACCCTCCTTTCGCTGTTCTTCACCAAGTTGCAGGTGCATCACCTGGGCGTGACCGTTCTGGTGGTGGTGCTGACGGCGACGATCTTCTCGCTGCTGGGCTTCATCAACGCCGTGTTTGCGCGCAACTTCGATGACATCTCGATCATCCCGACGTTTGTGCTGACACCGCTGACTTACCTGGGCGGGGTGTTCTACTCGATCTCCTTGCTGCCGCCATTCTGGCAGACCGTGTCCCTGGCCAACCCGGTGCTGCACATGGTCAACGCTTTCCGTTACGGCATTCTTGGCGTTTCTGACATCAAGATCAGCGTGGCGATCACCTTCATGCTGGTGGCGACCGTGGTGTTGTACATCGGTTGCGCACGGCTGCTGGTCAGTGGTCGCGGGATGCGCACGTAATCGCGCACTGCTCAATCAGAAACGGCACCTCAGGGTGCCGTTTTTTTATTCTTGCGTTCGTCTTTTCTGGCGCCGCCGCCACTGCCGTCCGACCCACCAGCGCCAGTACATCATGGTCAGGCAATAGGCGAGCGCGCCGAGCACCAGTCCCGTCACCACCGAACCGAGTAAAAACGGCTGCCAAAGAGTCGAGAGTTCGCCGCTGATCCATTCCCAGGTCAATTCGTCCGGTAAATGGCGAGTGGGAACGTCCATCAGCCAGGCACCGGTCTGGTAAGTGCAGAAGAACACCGCCGGCATAGTGATCGGATTGGTCAGCCAGACCAGGCTGACCGCAATCGGCATGTTGCCGCGCACCATGATGGCGAGAATGGCGGCGACCAGCATCTGCAGTGGAATCGGCAGGAACGCCGCGAACAAACCCACCGCCATGGCCCGTGCGACGGAATGGCGGTTGAGGTGCCAGAGGTTCGGGTCATGCAGCAGGGTGCCGAGAAAGCGTAAGGACTTGTGTTCCCTGATGCTGGTCGGGTCTGGCATGTAACGTTTGAATAAGCGCCGGGGCATAAGGCTTCTCGGTCGGTTAAGGCGGCAAGTATGTCTGGATTCTATGACCCGCCCATTCAGACTTTGTGACAATTAATAACGATGCCCGTGCGATTAGCCGGCTATGCCTAGTAGGGGACTCTCAAGGACGGGCGTATGCGCACAGGGATGATGGCGCTGGCGTTGGGTCTGTTGATCCTGCGTTTTTTACCGGTATTACCGCCGGTCTGGTTATGGATGTTGCTGCCGGTAATCGGTTTGATGGTGCTGCCGTTTCGCAGCTATCCACTGGCATTTTTCCTGTTCGGCTTCAGTTGGGCAGGCGCGAATGCACAGTGGGCGCTGGATGATCGGCTGCCGATGAGCCTCGATGGCGAAACCCGTTGGGTCGAAGGGCGGGTGACGGGATTGCCCCAGAACAATGAGGCCGTCGTGCGTTTCGAGTTGGCGGACGCCCGGTCGAGGCATGGCAAGGTGCCGCAACGGATGCGCCTGGCCTGGTATGACGGGCCGCCGGTCAACAGCGGCGAACATTGGCGACTGGCGGTCAAGTTGAAGCGTCCCGCGGGACTGCTCAATCCCCATGCTTTCGATTACGACGCCTGGCTGCTGGCGCAACGCATCGGGGCTACCGGGACGGTCAAGGATGGCGAGCGACTCAAGGAAGCTCAATGGGCCTGGCGCGACGGCATCCGTCAGCGCTTGCAGGCCGTGGATGCCCAGGGGCGAACGGGTGCGCTGACGGCGTTGGTGCTGGGGGACGGCGCCGGACTGAGTCGCGAAGACTGGCAGGTGCTGCAAGACACCGGCACCGTCCATCTGTTGGTGATTTCCGGACAACACATCGGGTTGTTGGCAGGGCTGGTGTATCTGCTGATCGCCGGGCTGGCCCGTTATGGCCTGTGGCCGAAACGCTTGCCTTGGCTGCCGTGGGCCTGTGGACTCGCGTTCGCGGCCGCTCTCGGTTATGGGCTGCTGGCCGGTTTCGAGGTGCCAGTGCGGCGGGCCTGCGTGATGATCGGTCTGGTGCTGTTGTGGCGCCTGCGATTTCGTCACCTCGGCGCCTGGTGGCCGCTGTTGCTGGCGCTCGACGGTGTTTTGCTGCTGGATCCACTGGCGAGTCTGCAACCGGGTTTCTGGCTGTCGTTCGCGGCAGTGGCGGTGTTGATCTTCACCTTCGGCGGTCGGCTGGGCCCATGGCGTTGGTGGCAAACGTGGACCCGCGCCCAATGGCTGATCGCGATCGGTCTGTGCCCGTTGCTGCTGGTGCTCGGGTTGCCGATCAGTCTCAGCGGGCCGGTGGCCAATTTGCTCGCGGTGCCGTGGATCAGCCTGGTGGTGCTGCCTCCGGCATTGCTGGGTACGTTGCTTTTACCCCTTCCTTACGTGGGCGAAGGGTTGCTGTGGTTGGCGGGAGGTTTGATCGACCTCTTGTTCAACGGCCTGACGCTGATGGCCGGGTACTTGCCCGCGTGGGTGCCGGTGGCCATCCCGTTGTGGATCTGGGCACTCGGCACACTCGGTGCCTTTCTACTATTGATGCCTCGAGGTGTGCCGTTTCGCTCGCTGGGTTGGCCGATGCTGCTGTTGCTGGTTTTTCCACCCCGGCAGGTCTTGCCTGAAGGCATCGCCGAAGTCTGGCAGCTGGATGTCGGCCAGGGTTTGGCCATCCTGGTGCGCACCCGCCATCACACACTGTTGTATGACACCGGGCCACGTTTCGGCGATTTCGACCTGGGTGAGCGGGTGGTGCTGCCGACATTACGCAAACTGGGTGTGAATGGGCTCGATTTGATGCTGATCAGCCATGCTGACGCCGATCATGCGGGCGGCGCCCGGGCCGTTGCCAATGGCCTGCCGGTGAAACGGGTGGTCAGTGGCGATCCCCCGGCGCTGTCGGCCGAGTTGCAGGCAGAAGGCTGCGAGAGCGGTAAGCAATGGGTCTGGGATGATGTGAGGTTCCAGCTCTGGCAATGGTCTTCGGCCAGCGACAGCAATCAAAAATCCTGCGTCCTGCAGATCGAGGCCAACGGTGAGCGTCTGTTACTGACCGGTGATATAGACGCCGCAGCCGAGCAAGCTTTGCTCGACAGTCCACTGGCCGTCACCACCGATTGGTTGCAGGCGCCGCACCACGGCAGTCGCAGTTCATCTTCCATGGCGCTGCTTGCCGGGCTGCAACCCAAAGCAGTGCTGATCTCCCGCGGTCAGGGCAATTCATTCGGTCATCCCCATCCCACGGTCATGGCGCGCTATCGAAAGCGCGGCCTATCGATCCATGACAGCGCCGAGCAGGGTGCCATCCGTCTGCAACTGGGACGCTTCAAGCCGCCATGGACGATGCGTCAAGAACGGCGTTTCTGGCGCTCTGCGCAGTAACCCGGAGTGATCAAAGACCGACTGGATGCGACATCACGGTCTTCGGTGCGCTCACCCCCTATGTTAGAGTGGCGCACTTTTTCGAGGGGACTGTCACTGTGTGGGAATTGGTCAAATCCGGCGGATGGATGATGATACCGATCATTCTGAGTTCCATCGCAGCCATGGCGATCGTCGCCGAACGTCTCTGGACCCTGCGAGCCAGCCGTGTGACCCCGGAGCATTTGCTCGGGCAGGTCTGGGTCTGGATCAAGGACAAACAACTCAATAAAGACAAACTCAAGGAACTGCGCGCCAACTCGCCGTTGGGCGAGATCCTGGCTGCCGGCCTGGCCAACTCCAGGCATGGTCGCGAGATCATGAAAGAGTGCATAGAAGAAGCCGCCGCGCGAGTGGTTCACGAACTCGAGCGCTACATCAATGCGCTGGGCACTATCGCCGCCATGGCCCCGTTGCTGGGTCTGTTGGGGACGGTGTTGGGCATGATCGATATCTTCAGCGCATTCATGGGTTCGGGCATGACCACCAACGCCGCCGTATTGGCCGGTGGTATCTCCAAGGCGCTGATAACCACAGCCGCAGGCCTCATGGTCGGCATCCCGGCGGTGTTCTTCCACCGGTTCCTGCAACGCCGGATCGATGAGCTGGTGGTGGGCATGGAGCAGGAAGCGATCAAACTGGTCGAGGTGGTGCAGGGCGACCGCGATGTTGACCTTAATGGGGGCAAAGCGTGAAATTCCGCCGCAAACCGCGGGAAACGGTAGACATCAACCTCGCGTCGCTGATCGACGTGGTGTTTATCCTGCTGCTGTTTTTCGTCGTGACCACCACCTTTACCCGTGAAACCCAATTGCGTGTCGATCTGCCGGAAGCGGTCAGCGGTTCACCTGCCGAAGACCAGCAGGTCAAGCATCTGGACGTTGCCATCAGTGCCGAGGGCGTATTTTCGGTGAACAACCAATTGTTGCCGAAAAACGACCTGGCCTCGTTGATGGATGCGCTGCAAAAAGAATCCAGTGGCGACACCAACCTGCCACTGTCCATCAGCGCTGATGGCAAGACTCAGCATCAGTCTGTTATCACCGCCATGGACGCCGCCGGCAAACTCGGTTTCAGTCACCTGCGCATGACCACTGTCGAGGCGGCGCCGCCCGCGCCCTGATGGCCATGTCCGACCGCTTGCTCGCCGCGTGGTACCAAGGTCATCCGGCCCTGAAGCTGTTGCAGCCACTTGAGTGGCTGTATCGGCGCGTGGTCAATAACAAGCGCAAGCGTTTTCTGGCGGGTGAGGGAGAGATCTATCAACCGCCAGTGCCGCTGATCGTAGTCGGTAACATCACCGTCGGTGGCACCGGCAAGACGCCGCTGATTCTGTGGATGATCCAGCACTGCCAGCGCAGTGGCCTGCGGGTCGGCGTGGTCAGCCGCGGTTACGGCGCCAAACCGCCGCAACTGCCGTGGCGGGTTGAGGCGGATCAAAGCGCCGATATCGCGGGCGACGAACCGCTGTTGATCGTCCAGCGCACCGGCGTTCCGTTGATGATCGACCCGGACCGCAGCAGCGCCGTCAAAGCCCTGCTGGCAAGTGAGCCACTGGACCTGATCCTGTCCGATGACGGCATGCAGCATTACCGTCTGGCCCGCGACCTGGAGCTGGTGTTGATCGACGCCGCCCGCGGCCTGGGCAACCAGCGTTGCCTGCCCGCCGGGCCGTTGCGCGAACCGGTCGAGCGTCTGCAAAGTGTCGACGCGGTGCTGTACAACGGTGCCGATGCCGATCGCGACGGCGGTTTTGCCTTTCAGCTTCAACCCACCGAATTGATCAATCTGCAAAGCGGCGAGCGGCGTCCCCTCGATCACTTCCCCGCAGGCCAGGCACTGCACGCCGTGGCCGGGATCGGCAATCCGCAGCGTTTCTTCACAACCCTCGAAACGCTACACTGGCAGCCAGTGCCGCATGCGTTTGCCGACCACGCCGAATACAGCGTGCAGGCCTTGAATTTCACACCGTCATTGCCGTTGGTGATGACCGAAAAGGACGCGGTGAAGTGCCGTGCCTTCGCCGCCGCCGATTGGTGGTACCTGGCGGTCGATGCTGCGCCATCGCCGGCCTTCGTGGCCTGGTTCGATACGCAGCTGATGCGCCTGTTGCCGGCTCGTCTTTTGCCTTAAATCCGTTTTTATCCAGGGAATGCTCATGGACACCAAATTGCTCGATATCCTCGCTTGCCCGGTCTGCAAAGGCCCGCTCAAGCTCAGTGCCGACAAAACCGAGCTGATCAGCAAGGGCGCAGGCCTGGCTTACCCGATTCGCGACGGCATCCCGGTGATGCTCGAGACCGAAGCCCGCACCCTGACCACCGACGAGCGCCTGGATAAATGACCACAGCCTTTACCGTTGTCATTCCATCGCGTTACGCCTCCACCCGCTTGCCGGGCAAACCGCTGCTACTGATCGCCGGCAAGCCGATGATCCAGCACGTCTGGGAACAGGCGAGCAAAAGCAGCGCCCAGCGCGTGGTGGTTGCTACTGACGATGCGCGCATCGTCGAGGCCTGCAAAGGGTTTGGCGCTGAAGTGGTGCTGACCCGCGAAGATCACAATTCCGGCACCGACCGTCTGGCGGAAGTCGCCGCGAAGCTGGGCCTGGCGCCCGACGCCATTGTGGTCAACGTTCAGGGTGACGAACCGCTGATCCCGCCGAGTGTGATCGATCAGGTTGCCGCCAACCTGGCCGCCCACACCGAAGCGCGCATGGCCACGCTGGCCGAGCCGATCGAAGACGTGGAAACCCTGTTCAATCCCAACGTGGTTAAGGTCGTCAGCGACCTTAATGGCCTGGCGCTGACTTTCAGTCGCGCCACGTTGCCGTGGGCCCGGGACGCGTTCGCCAAAAGCCGCGAGCAATTGCCGGAAGGCGTGCCGTATCGCCGCCACATTGGCATCTATGCCTACCGTGCCGGTTTCCTGCATGACTTCGTCAGCTGGGGCCCGTGCTGGCTGGAAAATACCGAATCCCTGGAACAACTGCGTGCCCTGTGGCACGGCGTGCGGATTCACGTCGCCGATGCACTGATCGCACCGCCAACCGGTGTCGACACCGTTGAAGACCTTGAGCGCGTTCGTCGCCTGCTGGAGGCCTGATGCGGGTTTTGTTTGTCTGCCTGGGCAACATCTGCCGTTCTCCGACGGCCGAAGGCGTGCTACGACACAAACTGCGCGAAGCGGGGCTGGCCGATCAAATCGAAGTTGCCTCCGCCGGCACCGGTGACTGGCACGTCGGCAAGGCCCCGGACAAGCGCAGTCAGGCGGCGGCCAAGCGGCGCGGTTATGACCTGTCCGCTCAGCGCGCCCAGCAAGTGTCCCGCGCCGATTTCGCCACCTACGACCTGATTCTGGCGATGGACCACAGCAACCTGCGCAATCTCGAGGCCATGCAACCGGCCAGGGGCAAGGCCGAGCTGGACCTGTTCCTGCGTCGCTACCAGTCGGAAATCGATGAAGTACCGGATCCGTACTACGACGGCGACCAAGGCTTTGAGCAGGTGCTGGACCTGATCGAGCGCGCCAGTGATTTGCTGGTGATCGAATTGAAGGGACGGTTATGAGTTTGCAGGTTCAACCCCGGGTTTCGCTCAAACCGTTCAACACCTTCGGCGTTGACGTTCAGGCCCGGCTGTTTGCCGAGGCCCACAGCGATGCCGACGTGCGTGAAGCCCTGGCCTATGCGGTGGAACATGACGTGTCGCTGCTGGTGATTGGCGGTGGCAGCAATTTGCTGCTGACGGCCGATATCCAGTCGCTGGTGCTGCGCATGGCCACGCGCGGGATTCGCATCCTGAGCGATGACGGCAGCAAGGTCGTGATCGAAGCCGAGGCCGGCGAGCCTTGGCACCCGTTCGTGCAGCACACCTTGGCGCAAGGTTTGTCGGGCCTGGAAAACCTCAGCCTGATTCCCGGCACGGTCGGCGCGGCACCGATGCAGAACATCGGCGCCTATGGCGTGGAGATCAAGGACGTGTTCGCCGGCCTGACCGCGCTGGATCGCCAGACCGGCGACTTGCGGGATTTCACCCTGGAAGAATGCAACTTCGCCTACCGCGACAGCCTGTTCAAGCAGGAACCTGGGCGTTGGTTGATCCTGAGGGTACGTTTCATCCTGGGCCGCGCCGCGCACCTGCATCTGGAGTACGGCCCGGTGCGTCAGCGCCTGACCGAGCAAGGCATCGATCACCCGACCGCCACCGATGTCAGCCAGGCGATTTGCAGCATCCGCAACGAAAAGCTTCCGGACCCGGCAGTGCTCGGCAATGCCGGCAGCTTCTTCAAGAATCCTTTGGTGCCAGCGGCGCTGGTCGCGCAACTCAAAGGTGAATACCCGGATCTGGTGGCCTACGCGCAACCTGACGGGCAGATGAAACTGGCGGCGGGCTGGCTGATCGAGCGAGCCGGCTGGAAAGGTTTCCGTGACGCCGACGCCGGCGTGCATAAATTGCAGGCGCTGGTGCTGGTCAACTACGGCAACGCGACGGGTCTGCAATTGCTGGACCTGGCGCAACGCATCCAGAAAGACATTTCAGAACGTTTCCATGTCGACCTGGAAATGGAGCCCAATCGGTATTGAGGCTACGCTTTCAAGACTGATTTCAAAGCCCTGCACTCGTTTAACGGTGCAGGGCTTTTTTGTTAATGCTGGGTTAACTTAGCCACCTAACGATGCAAACGTTTGCTCCATCAAAGGCCCGATGCAGACGCTACCGTCCGCATAAGAGAGCCCCATTAGCCTGAGCCGATCTGCGTGATGCCAACCGCCAACCCTCGGCGGCAGATTGCTCGACCCCATAACCAATAACTATGCGGGCGTGCCCATGATTACCCTGAAGCTCAATGGTCAAGACCATCAACTCGATGTCACCGAGGACATGCCGCTGCTCTGGGCGATCCGCGACGTGGCCGGTTACAACGGCACTAAATTCGGCTGCGGCATGGGCCTGTGCGGTGCCTGCACCATTCTTATCGACGGCGCCCCGGCACGCAGTTGCATCACGCCGATCGGTTCCGTGGTCGGCCAGGACGTCACCACCATCGACAACCTGCACGTCGACCCGGTCGGGCAAATCGTCCAGCAAGCCTGGCTCGACACCGCCGTGGCCCAGTGCGGTTTCTGTCAGGGCGGGCAGATCATGTCCGCCACGGCACTGCTCAAGACCAACCCGAACCCCAGCGACGAACAGATCGAAGAGGAGATGGTCGGCAATATTTGCCGCTGCGGCACTTACAACCGCATCAAGACCGCCATCCGCCAGGCATCCACTCACCTGAAGGAGGCCAAGGCATGAGCCAGTTACCAAATGATTTCGCGCTGAGCAACCTCAGTCGCCGTGGTTTCCTCAAGGGTGTCGGTGCCACCAGTGCGTTGGTTCTGGTGGCGAGCTGGGGCTGGCAAGACGCTTTTGCTGCCGAGAAAGACAAGAAATTCGGCGCCGATGGCATGCCCAACGGCTGGATCGACGATCCCAAGGTGTACGTCAGCATCGCCACTGACGGCACGGTGACCGTGGTCTGCAACCGTTCGGAAATGGGCCAGGGTGTGCGCACCAGCCTGACGATGGTGGTGGCTGATGAGCTGGAAGCCGACTGGGCGATGATGAAGGTGCAGCAGGCGCCGGGCGACGAAGTGCGCTTCGGTAACCAGGACACCGATGGTTCGCGCAGCATGCGCCACTGGTTCGAGCCGATGCGTCGCTGCGGTGCTGCCGCGCGGACCATGCTCGAACAAGCCGCAGCCGAGCAGTGGAAAGTGCCGGTCAGCGAATGCCGCGCGCAACTGCATAAAGTCATTCACCAACCGACCGGTCGTGAGCTGGGTTACGGCGCCTTGGCCGCCGCGGCCGGTGCGCTGGCGGTACCGGCGCGTGACAGCCTGCGGCTCAAGCAGCCGTCGGAATTTCGCTACATCGGCAAGGAAGGCACCAAGGCCATCGACGGTGCCGACATCGTCAATGGCCGCGCCGTTTACGGTGCAGACGTACATTTCGACGGCATGCTCTACGCCACCATTGCACGCCCTGCGGTGTACGGCGGCAAGGTCAAGTCCGTCGACTCCAGCGCGGCGATGAAAGTCCCGGGCGTGATCAAGGTTGTGCAGATCGAAGGCCATCCTCTGCCATCGGAGTTTCAGCCGTTGGGCGGCGTGGCCGTGGTCGCCAGTAATACCTGGGCGGCGATCAAGGGCCGCGATGCGCTGAAAATCGAGTGGGACGATGGCCCCAACGCCAGTTACGACTCGATCGCCTACCGCAAGGAAATTGAGGCTGCTTCCCTCAAACCCGGCAAAGTGGTGCGCAATACCGGCAACATCGATGACGCGATGGGCAGCGCCGACAGCACGCTCGAAGCGTCCTATTACCTGCCGCACCTCACACAAGCGCCAATGGAACCGATGGTCGCCATCGCCCGTTTCAAGGACGGCGTGTGCGAAGCCTGGGCCCCAAGCCAGGCTCCCCAAGTCACCCGCGAACGCATTGGCGAACGCCTCGGCATTCCCTTCGATAACGTCACCTTCAATGTCACCTTGCTGGGCGGCGGTTTCGGTCGTAAATCCAAGCCTGACTTCATTATCGAAGCGGCCATCCTTGCCAAGGAATTCCCCGGCAAGGCGGTGCGAGTGCAATGGACCCGTGAAGACGACATCCACTGCTCCTATTTCCACACGGTGTCTGCCGAGTACCTGAAAGCCAGCCTGAACAATGACGGCCTGCCGTCCGGCTGGTTGCACCGCACCGTGGCGCCGAGCATCACCGCGCTGTTTGCGCCGGGCATGAACCATGAGGCGGCCTTCGAGCTGGGCATGGGCTTTACCAACATGGCTTACGCGATTCCTAACGTGCGCCTGGAAAACCCGGAAGCGACGGTCCATACCCGCGTCGGCTGGTATCGCTCGGTATCGAACATTCCTCACGGTTTTGCGATTCAGAGCTTTGTCGATGAACTGGCGCACAAGGCCGGCCAGGATCCGCTCAAGTACCAGATCAAATTGCTCGGCCCGGACCGGCAGATCGATCCGCGCACGTTGAGTGAAGAGTGGAACTACGGCGAATCGCCCGAGCGTTATCCGATCGACACGGCGCGTCTGCGCACGGTGCTGGAAACCGCTGCGAAAGCTGCCGGTTGGGGTCGCGAGTTGCCCAAGGGCCGAGGCCTGGGTCTGGCGGTGCATTACAGCTTTGTGACCTATGTGGCGGCAGTGATCGAGGTTGAAGTCAAAGACGACGGCACGCTGATCGTGCACAAGGCCGACATCGCGGTGGATTGCGGTCCGCAGATCAACCCCGAGCGGATTCGTGCGCAGTTCGAAGGCGCCTGTGTCATGGGCCTGGGTAACGCGGTATTGGGGGAAATCAGCTTCAAGGACGGCAAGGTCCAGCAGGACAACTTCCACATGTACGAAGTGGCGCGCATGTCGCTGGCGCCGAAGGAAGTGGCGGTTCATCTGGTCACACCGCCCGGCAATGTGCCACTGGGCGGTGTCGGTGAACCCGGCGTGCCACCGATTGCGCCAGCACTGTGCAACGCCATTTTTGCCGCCACCGGCAAGCGCATCCGCAACCTGCCGGTTCGCTATCAGCTGCAAGGCTGGCAGAAGGCGCAAGCCTGATGGACAGCGTCGATCTGAACGTCCTGCGCAGCGTGCTCGAATGGCGCTGCGCCGGTCAGCGGGTGGTGTTGTACAGCGTGGTCCAGACCTGGGGCACCGCGCCGCGGGCACCTGGCGCCATGCTGGCCTTGCGTGAAGATGGCGTGGTGATTGGCTCGGTGTCCGGCGGGTGCGTTGAAGACGATTTGATTGCCCGGCTGCACGACGGTCGTATTCCGGCCGATGGGCCGCCGGTGCAATTGATCACTTACGGCGTCACCCGTGAGGAGGCTGCGCGCTTCGGTTTGCCGTGCGGCGGCACCTTGCGCCTGACTGAGGAGCGGGTCGGCGATCCTGATTGGGTCGCTGAGTTGCTGGCGCGCTGCGAGGCGCATGAAATCGTGGCTCGCTCGCTTGATCTCACGACCGGTGAAGTGGTTCTGCAACCGGCAAACAAGACCGATACGCTGAGTTTTGACGGCAAAACCCTGCGTGCCATTTACGGTCCGCGTTGGCGGCTGCTGCTGATCGGTGCGGGGCAGTTGTCCCGGTATGTCGCCGAGATGGCGCGGCTGCTGGATTTTGAAGTGCTGATCTGCGATCCGCGCACCGAGTTTGTCTACGGCTGGGAAGAGCAGCACGGGCGGTTTGTCTCGGGCATGCCCGATGAAGCAGTGCTCACCATCCAGACTGACGAGCGCACGGCCATCGTCGCGCTGACCCACGATCCGCGACTGGATGACATGGCGCTGCTGACGGCGCTGGACTCCAAGGCGTTTTATGTCGGTGCGCTGGGGTCGCGGGTCAACAGCCAGAAACGCCGGGACAACCTCGCTCAGCTAGGCTTGTCACAAGAGGCAATCGAGCGGTTGCACGGCCCGATCGGTTTGCACATTGGCAGTCACACACCGGCGGAAATCGCCTTGTCGCTGCTGGCCGAAATCGTCGCGATCAAGAATGGCGTCGAACTGAAGCAGAAGAAGCCGTCGCAGGAGGTGGTATGAGCGAACCCATCGGCGTCATCGTTTTGGCAGCTGGGCAGGGCAGTCGGTTTCGACAGGAGGCCGGTCCCGAGAAGGACAAACTGGTGGCGGATTGTAAGGGGCGCGAGGGTGCTGTCCATTCGATGATCGAGCAAGTGCTGGTGAATTTGCCGGCCTCCCTTGAGAAGCGTGTCCTGGTGACCACTGTGGATCGACCGCAAGTGATCCGCATGGCCAAGGCTTATGGCTGCGAGATTGTGCTGATCGAATCGACCGGCATGGGCGACAGCATCGCGGCCGGGGTGGCGGCATGTCCGCAGCTCGGCGGCTGGCTGATTGTGCTGGGGGATATGCCGTTCATCCTTCCAACGAGTATTGAGCGTGTGGTGGCGGGGATTGCTGATGACGCCGTCAGTGTTCCGGTGCATCAAGGTGAGTTTGGGCATCCGGTGGGATTTGGGCGCAGCTTTGGTAGTGCGTTGATAGCGTTGTCCGGTGATCGAGGGGCCAAGGCATTGTTTGCGCAGGCGAGGGTGGTCGAGGTCGCGGTGGACGATCCTGGGGTGTTGTGGGATGTGGATGTGCCTGAGAAGTTAGTGTTCACGTAGACACTGGGCATAAAAAAGCCCCGCCTGGATCACCAGGCGGGGCTTTTTAGTGGCCGATGGAATCAGACGAGAGGTTTAGGCTCGTGTTCTTTTTCCAGGGCTTGCTCGTGTTGCTCTACCGCTTCCTGAACGGAGCGCGGTGCTTCGTTGATCGCCGATTCAGCGGGTTCGGCGGCAGCGACTTCAGCAGCCGGGGCAGGAGCTGCCTCGACGACTTCAGCGACAACCGGTGCCGCTTCGACAACAGCCGGAGCAGCAGCGGCAGCCAGTTCGGCTTCCTTCTGCAGACGCTCTTCTTCACGCTTGCGACGACGCACTTCACGTGGGTCGTTCGGCGCACGGCCACTTGGCGTCAGGGCGCTGGCAGGGGCGGCTTCGACTTCCGGTGCAGCCACTTCGGCAACAACCGGAGCTTCAACCACCGGAGCAGGCTCGGCGGCAGCAACCACTGGCTCGGACACCATGTCCTCGGCTACTGGCGCTTCGGCGGCGGCTGGCTCGGCAACCCAGTTGAACGCGGTTTGCTCTTCGCGAACTTCACGGACAGCTTCAGTCACTGTTTCGCTGGATGTTTCGACAACCGGTTCTGCGGCAACCACTGGCTCAGCGACAGCTTCAACGACAGGCTGTGCTTCACGAACCGGGGCGACTTCGATTTCCGGAGCGGCGGTGGCTTCGACCGGAGTCGTTGCTTCAACCACTGGCGCTTCCACTGGAGCAGTTTCCAGGGTGGCGGCAGTCGCGCGTTCAGCTTGCTCGTTAGCCTGTGCTTCGGCTGGAGCGCTGATCACGGTGCTGGCAACGGCTGCGGTAACAGCCAGGCCGGCGGCCAGATCGGCAGCGCTTGGCGCTTCGTTGGTTTCGGCAGCTTCGTTACCTTCGGCGGAGTCGGATTCTTCCGAACCTTCGATCACGTTACCGTTGGCATCGCGCTGACGCTCACGACGGTTGCTGCGACGACGCTGGCCACGGGAGCGGCGGCGTGGACGATCGCCTTCGGCGCCTTCCTGACCGTCTTCCTGCAGTTGCTCTTCGTTGGTCACCAGCTCTTCTTCAGCTACTGCGGCAGCGGCTTGCTCGGCACGTGGCTGACGTTCTTCACGCGGTGGGCGTGGAGCGCGTTCTTCACGTGGCTGACGGGCTGGACGCTCTTCAGCAGTAGTCGCAGCAGCAGCGGCCGGAGCAGCATCAAGAGGCTCGCGCAGTTCACGAACCGGACGCTCTTCACGATCGCCACGTGGCTTGCGATCTTCGCGAGGAGCGCGCGGTGCACGTTCTTCGCGAGGGGCGCGTGGTGCGCGCTCTTCACGTGGAGCGCGTTCTTCGCGGGCGACTGCCGGGGTTTCTTCGCGGGCTTCGCGTGGCTCACGTGGTGCGCGCTCTTCACGCGGTGCACGTTCTTCACGAGGCTTGCGTTCTTCATCGCGGCGACCGTTACGGTTGCGGCTCTGCTGACGACCGTTGCGACGCTCTTCGTTGCGGGCCGGACGCTCGGTGGTCGCTGGCTTTTCAACCACAACCGGGGCAGCAGGCTCTTCTTTGCTCGCGAACAGGCTGACCAGCGACTTCACCAGGCCTTTGAACAGGCTTGGCTCTGGCGCGGCGACCGGTGCAGGCACTGGCGCGGCAGCGACGACTTCGGTCGGAACCGGAGCGTTGGCGCGGGCCGGAGCAGTCTTGACCGCGGCTTCCTGGCGAACCAGGGTGCGGGTCGCAGCGGCTGGCTGGACTTCTTCGACTTCGGCAGCGGCAGCGGCGATTTCGTAGCTGGACTGGCCGACCGCGGCTTCCGGGCTGTCATCGCGCAGACGCTGAACTTCGAAGTGCGGCGTTTCGAGGTGATCGTTCGGCAGAATGACGATGCGGGCACGGGTGCGCAGTTCGATCTTGGTGATCGAGTTGCGTTTTTCGTTGAGCAGGAACGCGGCGACCGGGATCGGCACTTGTGCGCGAACTTCGGCAGTGCGGTCTTTCAGGGCTTCTTCTTCGATCAGGCGCAGGATCGCCAGCGACAGCGATTCAACGTCACGGATGATGCCGGTGCCGTTGCAACGCGGGCAAACGATGCCGCTGCTTTCGCCCAGCGATGGACGCAGGCGCTGACGGGACATTTCCAGCAGGCCGAAGCGCGAGATGCGACCGACTTGCACGCGAGCGCGGTCGGCTTCCAGGCATTCGCGGACTTTCTCTTCCACGGCGCGCTGGTTCTTGGCAGGGGTCATGTCGATGAAGTCGATGACGATCAGGCCGCCGATGTCGCGCAGGCGCAACTGACGGGCGATTTCTTCGGCGGCTTCAAGGTTGGTCTGCAGGGCGGTTTCTTCGATGTCGCTGCCTTTGGTGGCGCGCGCCGAGTTGATGTCGATGGACACCAGGGCTTCGGTCGGATCGATAACGATGGAACCACCGGAAGGCAGTTCAACGACGCGCTGGAAAGCGGTCTCGATCTGGCTTTCGATCTGGAAACGGTTGAACAGCGGAACGCTGTCTTCGTACAGCTTGATCTTGCTGGCGTACTGCGGCATTACCTGGCGAATGAAAGTCAGGGCTTCGTCCTGGGCTTCAACGCTGTCGATCAGCACTTCGCCGATGTCCTGGCGCAGGTAATCGCGGATGGCGCGGATGATCACGTTGCTTTCCTGGTAGATCAGGAACGGCGCGGAGCGATCCAGCGAGGCTTCTTTGATGGCGGTCCAGAGTTGCAGCAGGTAGTCGAGGTCCCACTGCATTTCTTCGCTGCTGCGGCCAAGGCCGGCAGTGCGAACGATCAGACCCATGTCGGCTGGTGCAACCAGACCGTTCAGGGCTTCACGCAGTTCGTTGCGCTCTTCACCTTCGATACGACGGGAAATACCGCCGGCACGCGGGTTGTTCGGCATCAGAACCAGGTAGCGACCGGCCAGGCTGATGAAGGTGGTCAGGGCTGCGCCCTTGTTGCCACGTTCTTCTTTTTCGACCTGAACGATGACTTCCTGGCCTTCGCTCAGGACGTCCTTGATGTTGACGCGGCCTTCTGGGGCTTTCTTGAAGTATTCGCGGGAGATTTCTTTGAGGGGCAGGAAGCCGTGGCGCTCAGAGCCGAAATCGACAAAGGCAGCCTCAAGGCTTGGTTCGATGCGAGTAATCCGGCCTTTATAGATGTTGGCCTTTTTCTGCTCGCGTGCACCGGATTCGATGTCCAGGTCGTAGAGGCGTTGGCCATCTACCAGTGCAACACGCAACTCTTCGGGTTGAGTTGCGTTAATCAGCATTCTTTTCATGTAGTACCGTCGGTTTCCGGGCTGCCGGAAACGGCGTTCGGCACACACGACTTCTCATGGTCGGTGTCAGGTGCGTCAGGAGTGGTTGGACACTCCAGTGTCTAGCGAACCCCGACCAATTGGGCCGGCGTCGCGACGTACGCGTCCTGCTTGCTGTGGCTACTTAAGCACTCAGTCAGGAGGAGGAATCAACCAGCGGCTGTGGACGAGATGAAGCGTCTTGATAAAGCCTATTGCTACACAGTCCAGCGGTTGTGCATCTCCACCCTACACGTATCCCTGATAATTCGGGTGCTGCCGCGCGCAGAATCCGCAGCGGGTTGGCATTTACCGTGAGCTCCGAAAGGGGAGGTCACGCATCATGGCTAATTTAGGCGTTGTTTCCGAAGCGTTCGCTCGGGGTTGCTCGTAGCTGACTGCACTTTGTGAACTGGCCGTGAATATTTGCTCGCAAGGCGAGTGAAAACTCTGCTTTGCGGCATGCTTCAGGCCTCATGTCACCTGCGCTCGTTACAACTGCAAACTCTACCGTTTCGTAGCGAAAGCCCCGTAGGACGGCCTCTCGTCCTCGTGAATTGCGTTGGTCAGGGCCGGTTTTTGACCGTTAGTCCGCTGTCCAGGCCACTTTTGGCGGCGTTCGCGACTATAGCAGCAATGATTAAGTGCTTCAATTCCATAAAAAATTGTTATCATCCGCGCCATGACGACTACTGCCCCTTCGACCCCAGCCGTACAACTGCTGGAGGTCTCGCCGGAATATGCCGGCCAACGTATTGATAACTTCCTTCTCGCTCGGCTCAAAGGCGTGCCCAAGACCTTGATTTACCGCATTTTGCGCAAAGGCGAAGTGCGAGTGAACAAAGGTCGGATCAAGCCCGAATACAAGCTGCAGGCGGGCGATATCGTGCGCGTGCCGCCGGTTCGCGTGCCTGAGCGCGACGAGCCGGTGCCACTGGCACAAGGCCTGCTCCAACGCCTCGAAGCCTCGATTGTGTTCGAGGACAAGGCGTTGATCGTGATCAACAAGCCTTGCGGCATTGCGGTTCACGGTGGCAGCGGCTTGACTTACGGGGTGATCGAAGCCTTTCGTCAGTTGCGGCCCGATTGCAAGGAGCTCGAACTGGTTCACCGTCTCGACCGTGACACCTCCGGCCTGCTGATGATTGCCAAGAAGCGCAGCATGCTGCGTCACTTGCACACGGCATTGCGCGGTGATGGCGTCGATAAGCGCTATATGGCGCTGGTTCGCGGCAACTGGGCGGCCTCGATCAAGCAAGTCCGGGCGTCGCTGGGCAAGAGCAATCTGCGCTCCGGCGAGCGTATGGTCGAGGTCGATGAGGAGGAGGGCAAGGAGTCCGTGACCGTGTTCAAGGTCCTGCGCCGTTTTGGCGACTTTGCCACCCTGATCGAAGCCAAGCCGATCACCGGCCGGACTCACCAGATCCGCGTCCACACCCTGCACGCCGGGCATTGCATCGCTGGCGATACCAAGTACGGCGATGAAGGCTTCAGCAAAGAGATTCGTGACCTGGGCGGCAAGCGCCTGTTCCTGCACGCCTACATGCTGACCGTGCCGCTGCCGGATGGTAGTGAGCTGAAGTTGCAGGCGCCGGTCGACGAGATGTGGGCTAAAACCGTGGAGCGATTGAGTGCGCCCATCTGATTACAAGCTGCTGATTTTCGATTGGGACGGCACGCTGGCTGATTCCATTGGTCGGATTGTCGAGGCCATGCATGTCGCGTCCGAGCGCTCCGGATTTCAGTTGCGCGATGATTGTGCCGTCAAGGGCATCATCGGCCTGGGCCTGCCGGAAGCGATTCGTACCTTGTATCCGCAAATCAGCGATGCCGAACTGATCGCATTCCGTGAGCATTACGCCGATCACTACATTGCGTCAGAAGCCGTGCCTTCGCCGTTGTTCGAAGGCGTTGTCGAGTCGATGGAAGCGTTTCGTGCTGACGGTTATCACTTGGCGGTCGCGACCGGCAAGGCTCGTCGCGGGCTGGATCGGGTGCTGAAGTCTCACGGTTGGGAAGATTATTTCGACATCACCCGTGCAGCCGACGAAACCGCCAGCAAACCCCATCCGCTGATGCTCGAGCAGATCCTCGCTCACTGCGGGGTTCGCCCGGAACAAGCGCTGATGGTGGGCGATTCGTCCTTTGATTTGCAGATGGCGCGCAATGCTGGCATGGATTCGGTGGCCGTCAGTTATGGCGCGCAATCGATAGAAGCGTTGAAGGTGTTCGAGCCGGCACTGGCCATTGATCGTTTTTCGGAATTGCATGCCTGGCTGAGTCAGCGGGCTTAATAGGTTTTTGCTGGGGTAGATGTCATGACCGACGAATGGAAAGCGCCCGCCAAGGCAAGCGCGGAGAGCGGTGACGAGAAAAGCTGGAAGCTGCTGGAAAAGACCCTGCTGGCCAGCGTGCAGGAGCAGCGCCGGTCCCGTCGCTGGGGGATTTTCTTCAAGCTGCTGACCTTTGTGTACCTGTTTGGCGCGTTGGTCCTGTTCACGCCGCTGATGGACATGGAAAAAGCGGCCACCCGCAGTGGCAGCTACACCGCGCTGATCGACGTGACCGGCATGATCGCCGACAAGGAGCCTGCCAGCGCTGACAACATCGTCGGCAGTCTGCGTGCGGCGTTCGAGGATGAGAAGGTCAAAGGTGTCATCCTGCGAATCAACAGTCCGGGCGGCAGTCCGGTGCAGTCGGGTTATGTCTATGACGAGATCCGGCGTTTGCGCGGCCTGCATCCGGACACCAAGCTTTACGCGGTGATCTCGGATTTGGGCGCTTCCGGTGCTTACTACATCGCCAGTGCGGCGGATCAGATCTACGCCGACAAGGCGAGCCTGGTGGGTTCCATTGGTGTGACGGCGGCCGGTTATGGCTTTGTCGGGACGATGGAGAAGCTGGGTGTCGAGCGTCGCACTTACACTTCCGGCGAGCACAAATCATTCCTCGATCCGTTCCAGCCGCAGAAGCCTGAAGAAACTCAGTTCTGGCAGGGCGTGCTCGACACCACTCATCAGCAATTCATCAACAGCGTCAAGAAAGGTCGTGGTGACCGCCTCAAGGACAAGGAGCATCCAGAGCTGTTCTCCGGGTTGGTCTGGTCCGGCGAGCAGTCGCTGCCGTTGGGTCTGATCGATGGTCTGGGTAATGCCAGTTCGGTGGCGCGTGACGTGATCGGCGAGAAAGAGTTGGTGGATTTCACTGTTCAGGAGTCGCCTTTCGATCGCTTCTCGAAAAAGCTCGGTGCCAGCGTGGCTGAGCATCTGGCAATGTGGATGGGCTTCCAGGGACCTTCGTTGCGCTGATACTCCTGGTGGCATCAAAAACCGGCCTTCGTGGCCGGTTTTTTGTCTTCAGGGGATTTGCACGCCTTCGGCCAGCAACATGTCTACCAGGCGAATCAATGGCAGGCCGATCAGGCTGGTGGCGTCAGGGCCTTCGGTGCTTTGAAACAGGCTCACCCCCAAACCTTCGGCCTTGAAGCTGCCAGCGCAGTCGTAGGGCTGTTCGGCGCGCAGGTAGCGTTCGATGCGCGCCTGATCGAGTGTGCGCATGTGCACGGTGAACGGCACGCAATCGACCTGGCAATCGCCAGTCTGGCTATTGAGCAGGGCCAGGCCGGTGAGGAAGGTCACGCTGGCACCGCTCGAAGCCAGCAATTGTTCGCGGGCCTTTTCGAAGGTGTGGGGTTTGCCGATAATCCGCTCGCCAAGCGCTGCGACCTGATCGGAGCCAATGATCAGATGAGCGGGGTGGCTGCCGGCCAGCGCACGTGCTTTTTCCTCGGCGAGGCGCTTGACCAGCTCGATGGCGGACTCGCCCGGACGATGGCTTTCGTCGATATCCGGCGAGCTGCAGATAAACGGCAGCTGCAAGCGGGCCAGCAATTCCCGGCGATAAACCGAGCTTGAAGCGAGTAATAAAGGCAGCATGCGCATCTCCAGAAGACAGGCGCGAATTCTAGCGGAGGCTTGCAAGTGACGGACAGGGCTGAATTTCCTTTGACATGGCTGGGGGCATCCCTATAATGCTGCGCCTATGTTGAATGACCCGATTCCACCTCACGTTGACCCGCGCAAATTGGCTGATCGTGGCACCACCCTTCAAGGTGAACTGCTGCTGGCCGATTTGGAGAGACTCTGCGACCCGCTTTCCGACACTGTCGGTACGGTGCAGGCTAAATTCGTTTTTGAACGAGATGAACGTAAGTCTGTGGTAATCCACAGCTTTATCGACACCGAAGTCAAAATGGTTTGCCAGCGTTGTCTTGAGCTGGTCACCCTGCCGATCCATAGCGAATGCAGTTATGCTGTGGTGAAGGAGGGTGCGAATACCCAGTCGTTGCCGAAAGGTTATGACGTGCTGGAACTGGGCGAAGATCCTTTGGATCTGCAGTCACTGATCGAGGAGGAGCTTCTGCTCGCCTTGCCCATTGTGCCTGCTCATCATCCGGAAGAATGCCAGCAGCCGGCGGGTCTCGATGAGCCCGAACCGAGCGAGGACGAGGTAACGCGGTCCAACCCGTTCAGTGTATTGGCGCAGTTAAAGCGTGACCCAAACGTTTAGGAGTTAATCAATTATGGCTGTTCAGCAGAACAAAAAATCCCGCTCTGCCCGTGACATGCGTCGTTCGCACGACGCCCTGACGGCAAGCACTCTGTCTGTAGAAAAAACCACCGGTGAAATTCACCTGCGTCACCACGTATCGCCAGAAGGCGTATACCGTGGCCGTAAAGTGATCGACAAGGGCGCTGACGAGTAATCACTTGTCTGCTCAAGTCATCGCGATTGACGCAATGGGCGGGGACTTCGGTCCCCGCAGCATTGTTCAGGCCAGCCTTGCTTGTCTGTCTGCTACGCCCTCGCTGCACCTGACCCTCGTCGGTCAACCCTCCCTTCTTGAAGAATTGCTCTCTGGCCAATCGGCTGTGGATCGCTCGCGCCTGTCGATTGCTCCGGCGTCCGAAGTCATCACCATGGACGAAAAACCTGCGCAGGCCCTGCGCGGCAAGCCCGACTCGTCGATGCGTGTGGCGCTCGAGTTGCTGCGCGATGGCAAGGTCCAGGCTTGCGTCAGTGCCGGCAATACCGGTGCGCTGATGGCGTTGTCGCGCTTCGTGCTCAAGACCTTGCCGGGCATTGATCGGCCGGCGATGGTGGCGGCGATTCCGACGCAGAAGGGTTATTGTCAGTTGCTCGACCTGGGCGCCAATGTCGATTGCAGCGCCGAGCACCTGTTGCAGTTCGCTGTGATGGGCTCGGTGGCGGCGGAAACCCTGGGCATCGTTCGTCCGCGGGTGGCGCTGCTGAACATCGGTACTGAAGACATCAAGGGCAACCAGCAGGTCAAGCTGGCGGCCACCTTGTTGCAGAGTGCTCGCGGCATCAATTACATCGGTTTTGTCGAAGGTGACGGTGTGTACCGTGGCGAGGCGGATGTGGTGGTATGTGACGGTTTTGTCGGCAATATCCTGCTCAAGTCCAGCGAAGGCCTGGCGACCATGATTGCCGGGCGCATCGAAGCCTTGTTCAAGAAAAACCTCGCGTCTAAAGTGGTCGGCGCTCTGGCATTGCCGCTGATGAAGCGCTTGCAAGCTGATCTGGCGCCTGCGCGGCATAACGGCGCAAGCTTCCTCGGGTTGCAGGGGATTGTGGTGAAAAGCCATGGTTCGGCGGGGGTTCAGGGCTTCCAGAGTGCGATTCAGCGTGCCTTGATCGAGATCCAGGAAAACCTGCCGGAACGTATTCACGGTCGCCTGGAGGATTTGTTGCTTTAGGCGTTTTCGTCGGACAATGCTTAAATGTGACCGCTCAGTTCAATTTGCCATCCAACTGTCAGTTTCTTGCGTCCCCCCAGCGGGACGTCAATTCTCCGACGACAAGATCATTAGGGGCTTGTTACATGTCTGCTTCCCTCGCATTCGTCTTTCCGGGACAGGGTTCGCAGTCCCTCGGCATGCTGGCCGAGTTGGGCGCGCAACATCCGATTGTCCTCGAAACATTCAAAGAAGCTTCCGATGCTCTGGGTTACGACCTGTGGGCACTGACCCAGCAAGGGCCGGAAGAGCAACTCAATCAAACCGATAAAACCCAGCCGGCCATTCTGACCGCCTCGATTGCCTTGTGGCGTCTGTGGCTGGCTGAAGGCGGCGCGCGTCCGGCTTATGTTGCCGGTCACAGCCTGGGTGAATACAGCGCTCTGGTCGCTGCGGGCAGCCTGAGCCTGGGCGACGCGGTGAAGCTGGTTGAGCGCCGTGGTCAGTTAATGCAGGAAGCTGTTCCGGCCGGGCAAGGTGGCATGGCCGCCATTCTCGGTCTGGACGATGCTGATGTGCTGGCTGCCTGTGCCGAAGCGGCACAAGGCGAAGTGGTCAGTGCGGTCAACTTCAACTCCCCTGGCCAGGTGGTCATCGCCGGTGCCAAGGCAGCGGTCGAGCGCGCCATCGAAGGCTGCAAGGCCCGTGGTGCCAAGCGCGCCATGCCATTGCCGGTCAGCGTGCCGTCCCATTGCGAGCTGATGCGTCCGGCGGCCGAGCGTTTCGCCGAGTCGATCGCAGCGATCGACTGGCAGGCGCCGCAGATTCCGGTGGTTCAGAACGTCAGCGCCAGCGTGCCGGCCGATCTGGAAACCCTCAAGCGCGATCTGCTTGAGCAGCTTTACAAGCCTGTACGCTGGGTCGAATCGGTTCAGGCGCTGGCCGCCAAAGGTGCTACCCAGTTGGTCGAATGCGGCCCAGGTAAAGTGCTGGCTGGCTTGAACAAGCGTTGCGCCGAAGGCGTGTCGACATCCAACCTCAATACCCCCGACGCCTTCGCTGCCGCTCGCGCAGCGCTGGCCTGAATCAGGAGAAGCCTGCATGAGTCTGCAAGGTAAAGTTGCACTGGTCACTGGCGCGAGCCGCGGTATCGGCCAGGCTATCGCCCTGGAACTGGGCCGTCAGGGCGCCATCGTTATCGGCACCGCGACATCTGCCTCGGGTGCCGAGCGCATTGCGGCAACCCTGACGGAAAACGGGATTCAAGGCACTGGCCTGGAACTCAATGTCACCAGCGACGAATCCGTTGCTGCAGTACTGGCGAGCATTACATCGCAGTTCGGTGCGCCGGCGATCCTGGTCAACAATGCCGGTATCACCCGCGATAATCTGATGATGCGCATGAAAAATGACGAATGGCATGACGTCGTCGATACCAACCTGAACAGTCTGTTCCGCCTGTCCAAGGGTGTTTTGCGCGGTATGACCAAAGCCCGTTGGGGACGAATTATCAGTATTGGCTCGGTTGTGGGTGCCATGGGCAACGCAGGCCAAGTAAACTACGCAGCCGCCAAGGCCGGTCTGGAAGGTTTCAGCCGTTCATTGGCGCGTGAAGTCGGTTCGCGTTCGATTACGGTAAACTCGGTGGCCCCTGGGTTCATCGACACCGATATGACCCGCGAACTGCCCGAGGCACAGCGTGAAGCCTTGCAGACGCAGATTCCGCTGGGCCGTTTGGGACAAGCTCAAGAGATCGCGTCTGTGGTCGCTTTTCTTGCATCCGACGGTGCGGCTTACGTTACTGGGGCTACAATCCCGGTGAACGGCGGGATGTACATGAGTTAAATGTGACGGATCGCTTCAAAAAAATGTCATACGAGCTGTCTAAAATCCGTTATAAAGCTGCAATCTATTTATAGGCAGAGGGTCGTCGGGTTTGAGGAGTGAAGCTTTCAGTTGAAAAACTGAAAAGTCTTTCTATACACTTACCCACTGGCCAGCTGCCTGAATTTGTCCATTAGGAGTGAAAACAAGGTATGAGCACCATCGAAGAGCGCGTCAAGAAAATCGTTGCTGAGCAACTGGGCGTTAAAGAAGAAGAAGTGGTCAACACTGCTTCCTTCGTTGAAGACCTGGGTGCCGACTCCCTTGACACCGTTGAGCTGGTGATGGCTCTGGAAGAGGAATTCGAGACCGAAATCCCTGACGAAGAAGCTGAGAAGATCACTACTGTACAAGCCGCAATCGATTACGTTACTAACCACCAGGCTTAATAGCTTGTAATCGTTGCTTGCTGTCATGGAAAAACCGCACTGCCATCACGGCGTGCGGTTTTTTCTTTAGGCCTGATGCAAAGTCGTCATTTGAAAAAGGAGAGTGCTGTGTCGCGTAGACGCGTCGTAGTCACCGGTATGGGTATGTTGTCGCCACTGGGCACGGATGTGCCGAGCAGTTGGCAGGGCATTCTGGCTGGCCGCAGTGGCATTGGTCTGATCGAACACACCGACCTTTCTGCCTATTCCACCCGTTTTGGCGGCTCGGTAAAGGGCTTCAATGTCGAGGAATACCTGTCGGTCAAGGAAGCTCGCAAGCTCGACCTGTTCATTCAATACGGTCTGGCCGCAGGTTTTCAGGCCGTTCGTAACTCCGGTCTGGAAGTCACCGACGCCAACCGTGAGCGCATCGGCGTGGCCATGGGCTCGGGTATCGGCGGACTGACCAATATCGAAGAAACCAGCCGCACCCTGCATGATTCCGGCCCACGACGGATTTCTCCGTTTTTCGTGCCTGGCTCGATCATCAATATGATTTCCGGTTTCCTGTCCATCCATCTGGGCGCACAGGGACCTAACTACGCCATCGCCACCGCATGTACCACCGGTACGCACTGCATCGGCATGGCGGCACGCAACATCATGTACGACGAAGCCGACGTGATGATTGCCGGCGGCGCTGAAATGGCGGCTTGCGGTCTGGGCATGGGTGGCTTCGGTGCCTCCCGCGCACTGTCGACCCGCAACGACGAACCGACCCGCGCCAGCCGTCCATGGGACAAGGGCCGTGATGGCTTCGTGCTGTCCGACGGTGCCGGCGCTCTGGTTCTCGAAGAACTGGAGCACGCCAAAGCCCGCGGCGCGACCATCTATGCCGAGCTGATCGGCTTTGGCACCAGTGGCGATGCTTACCACATGACTTCGCCACCGGCCGACGGCGCGGGTGCTGCACGTTGCATCACCAATGCGCTGCGCGATGCCAAGATCAATGGCGACCAGGTCCAGTACGTTAACGCCCACGGCACCTCGACGTCGGCCGGCGATCTTGCCGAAGCCTGTGCGATCAAGTCGGTGTTCGGCGATCACGCCTACAAGCTGGCGGTCAGTTCGACCAAGTCCATGACCGGTCACCTGTTGGGTGCGGCGGGCGCGGTCGAAGCGATCTTCAGTGTGCTGGCGATCAACAGCCAGGTAGCGCCGCCGACCATCAACCTTGATGAGCCGGACGAAGGTTGCGACCTCGATTTCGTACCGCATACCGCGCGCAATATGGATATCGATGTGGTGCTGTCCAATTCCTTCGGGTTTGGCGGTACCAACGGCTCGCTGGTGTTCCGCCGGTTCGCTGACTGATGGACAGCTGGGTCGACGGTCAGCCGGCTGACGCTTTGTCGCTGAAGGATCGCGGCCTGGCTTACGGTGATGGTCTGTTCGAGACCATCGCCGTACACAACGGCAGTCCTGTGCTGCTGGATCGGCATCTGGTGCGTTTGGTCAAGGGTTGCCAGCGGTTGGCAATTAATCTCGATCATGCGGCTGTGTGCACTGAGTTGCTGACCTATGCCCAAGCGTTGGGCGAAGGCGTGCTCAAACTCATCGTTACGCGTGGCGAAAGCGCGCGCGGCTATGCGCCCGACCCTTCGGCTCAGGCGCGCCGCATCATGCTGGGCAACCCTCCTGCGGTTTATCCTGCGGCCAATGCGGAGCAGGGCGTTCGCCTGTTCCCCTGTGCGACGCGGCTTTCCAAACAGCCACTGCTTGCCGGACTCAAACACCTGAACCGTCTTGAGCAGGTCATCGCCCGCTCCGAATGGCAAGACACCGATCATGCCGAAGGCTTGATGCTCGATCAGGCCGGGCGCGTCATTGAAGGAGTGTTCAGCAATCTGTTCCTGATTCGCGATGGCGTGCTGATCACCGCTGATTTGAAGCGCTGCGGCGTGGCCGGCGTGATGCGTGCCGAATTATTGTTTCAAGCCGAGACATTGGGGATCCCCACGCAAACCACCGATATCACCCTCGATCAGCTGCAATGGGCTGATGAAGTTTTTGTCTGCAACAGCGTGTATGGCGTTTGGCCGGTGCGCGCCTATGCCGCACTGAGCTGGCCGGTTGGTCCGCTCACCCGTAAACTCCAAACCATTGCCCGCGCGCTACTGGATGCTTGATACGTGAGACGTAAATTCTTGCTGCTGCTGGAAACCGGATTGGTTCTGGCAGGGCTGTGTCTGGGCGCTTCCGCCTGGAAAATCCATTCGGCGCTGGAACAGCCGCTGAACATCACTCAGGAAGAGCTGCTGGAAGTGCCCAAAGGCACGACACCGACGCGCACCTTCTATCGACTCGAAGCCGATGGCGTCATCAAGGACGCGTTCTGGTTGCGGGTGTATTGGCGCTTCAATCTCGCCAAACAACCGTTGCACAAAGGCGAGTACCGCATGGTGCCCGGCATGACCGTCGAAGGCCTGATTGACCTGTGGAAGCGCGGGGAAATGGTTCAGTACAGCCTGACGCTGGTCGAGGGCTGGAATTTCCATCAGGTCCGCGCTGCTCTGGCCAAGGATGAAAAACTCGAAAAGACCCTCGACGGTTTGAGTGATAGCGAGGTGATGGACAAACTCGGCCACACCGGGATTTTTCCGGAAGGACGGTTCTTCCCTGACACCTATCGCTTCGTGCGTGGCATGACCGATGTCGAGCTGCTGAAAAAAGCCTACGACCGCCTCGACGAAGTCCTGGCCAAGGAATGGAGCCAGCGCGCCGCTGATGTGCCGTACACCGAACCCTATCAGGCGCTGATCATGGCCTCGCTGGTGGAGAAGGAAACCGGTGTGCCGCAGGAGCGTGGGCAAATCGCTGGGGTGTTTGTACGGCGCATGGAAATGGGCATGTTGTTGCAGACTGATCCGACCGTGATCTACGGCCTTGGTGATCGTTACAACGGCAAATTGACTCGCGCCCATCTCAAGGAAGCGACGCCGTACAACACCTACATGATTTCGGGACTGCCGCCGACCCCGATCGCCATGGTCGGTCGCGAAGCGATTCATGCAGCGCTGAATCCGGTGGCTGGCAATAGCCTCTATTTCGTTGCTCGCGGTGATGGCAGCCACGTGTTCTCCGATGATCTGGACGCGCACAATAACGCTGTGCGTGAGTTCCAGATCAAGCGCCGTGCCGACTACCGATCCAGCCCGGCGCCGGCTACGGCGCCAGAGGCGACGGATGAGCAGGCACCGATTCCGGCTGCTTCGCCCGACACGGCCCCCGAGGCTTTGCCGCAAGTGCCGCCGCAAGAGCCTGCTCAGGCGGCGCCAGCAGCGCCGCAAGCGCCTGACCCGTCGCTCTCAACGGAGTCTGCTTCAGAACCCACTCAAGAGCCCGCAGCCGCACCCGCGCCCGAACCGGATGCACCTGCGCCGCAAAGCCCGCAATGACTCTGACTAAGGACTGCCTGTGACTGGCTTGTTTATTACCCTGGAAGGCCCGGAAGGCGCCGGCAAGAGCACCAATCGCGAGTACCTGGCCGAGCGCCTGCGCGCCGCCGGTATCGAGGTCGTGCTGACTCGCGAACCAGGCGGCACGCCGTTGGCCGAGCGGATCCGCGAAGTGCTGCTGGCGCCGGTTGACGAAGTCATGAACCCCGACACCGAGTTGCTGTTGGTGTTCGCCGCGCGAGCCCAGCATCTGGCCGAGGTGATTCGCCCGGCGCTGGCCCGCGGCGCGGTCGTCTTGTGTGATCGCTTTACCGATTCGACCTACGCCTATCAGGGTGGCGGTCGCGGCCTGTCGCTGGAGCGTATCGCGACCCTGGAAACCTTCGTCCAGGGCGATCTGCGCCCGGACCTGACGTTGATTTTCGATCTGCCGGTGGAAGTGGGCCTGGCCCGCGCCAGCGCTCGCGGTCGTCTGGATCGCTTCGAACTCGAAGGCCGAACCTTTTTTGATGCGGTGCGCAGTGCCTTCCTCAAGCGTGCTGAAGCGGATCCTGCGCGTTATGTCCTGGTCGATGCCGCCCAGCCGTTGGCGCAGGTTCAGCAGTCACTGGATGCCTTGCTGCCGCGCCTGCTGGAGTTGACTCGTGGCTGAAGCCTATCCGTGGCAGGACAGTCTCTGGCAGCATTTGGCCGGTCGCAAGCAACATGCTCACGCCTATCTGTTGCACGGTCCGGCCGGGATCGGCAAGCGTGCGCTGGCCGAGCGCTTGATGGCCAGTTTGCTGTGCCAGCGTCCTAGCGCCGCCCACGATGCTTGCGGCGAATGCAAATCCTGCTTGCTGCTCAAGGCCGGCAGTCACCCTGACAACTACATTCTGGAACCGGAAGAAGCCGATAAGGCGATCAAGGTCGATCAGGTTCGTGATCTGGTCAGCTTCGTGGTGCAGACCGCGCAGATGGGCGGCCGCAAAGTGGTGCTGATCGAGCCGGTCGAGTCGATGAACATCAACGCCGCCAACGCTTTGCTCAAAAGCCTTGAAGAACCTTCCGGCGATACCGTTTTGCTGTTGGTCAGCCACCAGACCAGTCGTCTGTTGCCGACCATCAAGAGCCGTTGCGTGCAGCAGGCTTGTCCATTGCCGAGCGAAGCCATGAGTCTTGCATGGCTGGCGAAAGCCTTGCCGGACTGCTCGGAAGAAGAGCGTGTCGAGTTGCTGACCCTGGCCGCCGGTTCGCCACTGGCCGCCGTCAACTTGCAGGCCCAGGGTGTGCGTGAGCAACGGGCGCTGGTGGTCGATGGCGTGAAGAAGTTGCTCAAGCAGCAACAGTCACCGACGCAACTGGCCGAAGGCTGGAATGCGATTCCGCTGTTGTTGCTGTTCGATTGGTTCTGCGATTGGTCGAGCCTGATCCTGCGCTATCAGCTGACTCAGGACGAAGAAGGCCTGGGGCTGACGGACATGCGCAAGGTGATTCAGTACCTGGCGCAGAAAGCCGGCCAGGACAAAGTCCTGAATATTCAGGACTGGATCCTCGCCCAGCGCCAGAAAGTAATGAGCAAAGCCAACCTCAATCGGGTGTTGTTGCTCGAGGCGCTGTTGGTGCAATGGGTGGGTTTACCTACCCAGAAGTGACCGCCTGTGCCTAGACTCTGAGCATCAGCAACGGAGGTCAGCATGAATGAACTCGTCAATCCTGGGCCGCGCAACGGCATTTTGTCCCTGACGATCAAGGACAAGTCCGTGCTTTACGCGGCCTACATGCCATTCATCAAGAACGGTGGCCTGTTTATCCCGACCAACAAGAGTTACAAGTTGGGCGATGAGGTATTCATGCTGTTGAACCTGATGGACGAGCCGGAGAAGATTCCGGTGGCCGGCAAGGTCACCTGGATCACCCCCAAAGGTGCGCAGGGCAACCGGGCCGCCGGGGTCGGCGTACAATTCAACGATGGCGACAATACCGCGCGCAGTCGAATCGAAACCCATCTGGCCGGAGCCCTGAAGTCCGACCGTCCCACTCATACGATGTAAGTTGCAGCCCTTTTATGCTCGTAGATTCCCATTGCCACCTTGATCGCCTCGACCTCGCCGCCCACGACGGCTCCCTGGATGCCGCACTCGATGCGGCCCGTCTGCGTGGGGTTGGGCACTTTCTGTGTATCGGCGTCAGCGTCGAGAATGCCGCCGACGTCAAAGCCCTGGCCGAACGTTATGACGATGTCGACTGTTCGGTTGGCGTGCATCCGCTGGATGTGCAGCCGGGTGCCGCGCCAGCACTTGATTGGCTGTTGCGCGAACTCAACCACCCGCGTGTGGTGGCGATCGGTGAAACCGGTCTGGATTACCACTACGAGCCGGAAGCGGCGGAGTTGCAGCAGGAGTCGTTTCGTCTGCATCTGCACGCCGCGCAGCAGACGGGCAAACCAGTGATCATTCACACCCGTGGTGCCCGCGCCGATACGTTGAACCTCCTGCGTGAAGCAGCGCTGCCCCAGGCTGGCGTGCTGCATTGTTTCACCGAAGACTGGGACATGGCCAAAGCCGCACTGGACATGGGGTATTACATTTCCTTGTCCGGGATTGTCACTTTCCGCAATGCCGACGCTCTGCGTGACGTGGCCAGTAAAGTGCCGGCTGATCGATTGCTGGTGGAAACCGACTCGCCTTACCTGGCGCCGATCCCTCATCGCGGCAAGCCGAACCTGCCGCAGTACGTGCGCGACGTAGCGGAATTTCTGGCAATGTTGCGAGGTGAGCCCTACGA
This sequence comes from Pseudomonas sp. BT76 TE3572, assembly GCF_050435365.1. NCBI lineage: Bacteria > Pseudomonadati > Pseudomonadota > Gammaproteobacteria > Pseudomonadales > Pseudomonadaceae > Pseudomonas > Pseudomonas sp. BT76 TE3572. The sequence goes on along the minus strand of NZ_JBNDKE010000001.1, from coordinate 2,730,271 downwards.
GCGGTTTGCCGAGCAAACCACCGAGAATTTCAAGCGACTGTTTCCGCTGGCGCACGTGAAAGGTTAAATCGCAGGCAAAAAAAACCCGGGTTCTGGGGGGTGAATCCGGGTTAAGACCATTAGGAGTAAAACAAAGGCACGCGGTCCGTTGGTACCTATATCGGCGCAACACTTGGGGGAGATGTCCCGCCGACAGTTGAAGTATTGATCACTATTGCGCCTAGTCCAGTTTACCGGCGCCGGTTTTTAAACAAATTTGGAATACGGGCGCTTCGGTTGAGTTCTCATTCATCTGCGAGGCTGCCGGAATTCATCAAGAAACACATATATGGTCGGATGATCCGTGCATTTTTGCGCAAGTTAGGCATAATACGCGGCTTCGAATTTTGACCCCTACAGACCTTTTCTTATGCATAAAGAACCTCGTAAGGTCCGTGAGTTTCGTCGCCGCGAGCAAGAAATTCTCGATACCGCGCTCAAGCTGTTCCTCGATCAAGGTGAAGACAGTGTCACCGTCGAGATGATTGCTGATGCCGTCGGTATCGGCAAAGGCACAATCTACAAGCACTTCAAATCCAAGGCCGAGATCTATCTGCGCCTGATGCTCGATTACGAGCGTGATTTGAACGAGCTGTTGCATTCGGCCGATGTCGACAAGGACAAGGAAGCCCTGTCCCGGGCCTACTTCGAATTCCGCATGCGCGACCCTCAACGCTATCGCTTGTTCGATCGCCTGGAAGAGAAGGTGGTCAAGGGCAATCAGGTGCCGGAGATGGTCGAGGAACTGCACAAGATTCGCGCCTCGAACTTCGAACGCCTGACCCTGCTGATCAAGGGCCGGATCAGCGAAGGCAAACTTGAAGACGTACCGCCTTATTTCCATTACTGCGCATCCTGGGCGCTGGTGCACGGTGCCGTGGCGCTGTACCACTCGCCATTCTGGAGCAATGTGCTGGAAGATCAGGAAGGTTTCTTCCAGTTCCTGATGGACATCGGCGTGCGCATGGGCAACAAGCGCAAGCGCGATACCGACACCCCGAGCAGCTGAACCATTCAGTTGCCTTATTGCGCCATGATTTCGCTACGTGGTGCAGTACCGCAGGAATATACTCAGGCATAGGACTTGCTAAAACTTGATTTGTGAGTCAAGTTTTAGCGGTCCGAATATTCTTCCGCCGGAGTAGTCCATGATCGTTGACCGTCAAGGCAGGCGTTTTCGCAATTTGCGAATCAGTCTGACTTCAGCCTGCAATTACGCTTGTACCTACTGCGTGCCCAACGGCAAGCGGTTGGTCGCTGCGCAGGATGAATTGTCGGCCGAGGCCATGGCGCGTGGCGTGGCCTATCTGATCGAGGCCGCCGGCATCGAGCGTTTGCGCATCACCGGCGGCGAGCCGCTGGTCAGCCCCAAACTCGAAACCTTCATGACTGCCGTCGGGCAGATGGGCCTGGCGGACATCAGCCTGACCACCAACGGTCAGCTGCTGGCGAAGAAACTGCCGCTGCTGGTGGATGCCGGCATTCGTCGCATCAACGTTTCCCTCGATACCCTGGATGCCAGCGCCTTTCGCAGCATTGCCCGTGGCGGCGATCTGGCAACAGTGCTCGACGGTATGGATCAGGCCAGCGCCGCCGGCCTGAAGATCAAGGTCAATATGGTGCCGCTGCGTGGGCAGAACCTCGATCAAGTGATGCCGCTACTCGATTACTGTCTGGAGCGCGGCTATGAGCTTCGCTTCATTGAGTTGATGCGCATGGGTCACCTGGCCAGCGACTCCAATGCTTTCCTGCAACAGTTTGTCAGCCTCCAGCAGTTGCTCAGCCTGATCGGCGAGCGCTACGAATACCTTCAGGCCGATGCGCCGGTAGACGCCACCGCTGTGCGTTACCAGATTCCGGGGCAGGGCTACTTCGGCGTTATCGCCAACGAAAGCGTTCCTTTCTGCCGCACCTGTTCGCGGCTGCGTCTGTCCTCCACGGGCTGGCTGCACGGCTGTTTGTCGTCGAGCAACCGCCACTATGTCGGCGACCTGCTGGACAAGCCCCGTCATCAAGCGTTGCCCGCCTTGCAGAGACTCTTGGTGAAAGCCTTGGGGGATAAGCAGGAAGTGGCATTTTCCGGTGGCGCTACCGTGATGAAAATCATCGGCGGCTAAACTCCGATCCTGCCACGCCGAAATGGCGCGGAAGCTGCATCCCATGGCCATTCGCCGGTTTTCCGTCACCGGCCTCTGGAGGGTAGGATGCGTAGCCTGGTTTTGCTGCTGGCCGTTTTGGCGCTTGGTGGCTGCATGAATGTCAGCGATCTGGCTGAAGGGACTCGCTACCACATGAGCGACGCGGGGTTGCTCGACCATAGCGACAGCCGCCGTGTGAATAACCTGCGCATTCAACCGGACTCATTCGTCTATATCGCCCAGGGCGCCTTTGTGCCGCCAGGCAGTACTGTCTACCCACGACCTAACGTGATTGCCGAAGTCGCCTTCGATGGTTTTGTCGAATACTTCCCCATGGTCCGCCGCGCCCGTGCCCCGGAAGGTCTTGATCAAGCCATGGGCGAAGCCCGTGCCGCCGGTGCCCATTACCTGCTCTATACCCGGTTCGCCAAGTCTGATGACCGTATCGGCAACTCGGACGAGTGGCTCGATCAGGAAGCCCTGGATCGCCTCGGTATCGACGGTGGTGTCATTCAAATCATGTTGATCGAGACCAGCACCCAGTATTTGATTGATACTGCACGCATCAAGGGTCGTGGCGGTTTACTGACGTTCCACGACAAAAAGCCAGAAGACCTGATGGGCCCGCCGCTGGAACAATACGCGCGCAGCCTGCTGGGGCTCAGCGATCAGTAATTCAAAAGGAGAACGCCATGAGTGGCCCGCAAAAAGCCAACGATCTGTTGGGGCAAATCCCCAAAACCAAAGGCTTGCCGCCGGTTCACCTGTGGAACCCCGACTTCTGCGGCGACATTGACATGCGGATCGCCCGTGACGGCACCTGGTATTACCTGGGCACGCCGATCGGACGCAAGCCGATGGTCAAGCTGTTCTCCACCATCATTCGTCGCGATGGTGACGATTACTTCCTCATCACCCCGGTCGAGAAGGTTGGCATCAAGGTCGACGACGCGCCCTTCGTGGCGATTGCCGTGGAGGTTGAAGGCGAGGGTGAAACCCAGGTCTTGCGCTTCACCACCAATGTTGACGAGACCGCCGAGGCCGGCCCCGAACACCCCATGCGCGTGGTGATCGACCCGGTCACGCAGGAGCCGGCGCCCTACGTGCATGTGCGCACCAACCTTGAAGCCCTGATCCATCGCAACGTGTTCTACCAACTGGTGGAGCTGGCCGTCACCCGCGAGATCGACGGGCAGCGCTGGTTAGGCGTGTGGAGCGCTGGCGAGTTCTTCCCCATCGGGCTTGAGCCGTAAATCGCCAGGTTGCTGTGTTCTGAAAAATGGCCCGCTATTCAAGCGGGCCATTTTTTTTGCCTACAAACCTTTGTCCTTGAGCCGAGCAGCATGTTCAAGATAGAGGTGGACCGGGCTGACGTTCCAGCTCGTGATCCCGGCCATTTGATTGACTGCGTCGAAATGGTCCATCGGGTAATCCGAACGAATGACTTTGCCCAGGTGCGAGCTGTACTGTCCGACGAGCCCATCGTTGGCGTGTTTCTCTTTATAAAAAAACTTCGACAACACGATACAACTCAAGTGGGACGGATCGAGCGGTTGCAGACTTTGAAAGTTTTGCAGGATCCCGCTCCAGGAGTAGTAGTACACGCCGTTTTCAATTTCGTTGCCTTCCCCGCCCCAATGTTGCGGTAGCCCTTGCGGGTACTTGAGATTGAAAGCGGCCAATCCTGCGCTGGTCAGGGATTCGAAAGCCGCTTGAGCGTCCTGAGGGTTTTCCGGATGGTCGCTGATCAACGAAATCAAGGTGCCGACTGCTTTGAACAGAACCAGTACGAGCGCTTCGGGCAACTCCCCAGGCGTCAGCGCCTTATGCAATTGGTCGGCAATCTCGGAGCCATGATTGGGGCAGCTGACAGAAGTGACTGACGCGACCTTTTCCGGGTGTAGCGCCGCTACGTAGCGTGCAGCCAATGGACCTTGGCTGTGGCCGATCAGGTTGACCTTGGCCGCTCCCGTTTCCAGCAGTATTCGATTGACGTGTTCGAGCAGTTTTTTACCGCGCTCCTCGTTTCCGTTAACAGAGGGGATGTTAACGGCAAACACCTTGGCCCCAGCGTGTTCCAGCGCTTCCTTGATCTCGAAGAAGTAGGGATAACCGGCAATTTTATCGAAGCCAAACAGGCCGTGGACCAAAACAATCGGGTATTGCGTAGACGCATCCATGTTCATGCTTATACCTGTCGATAGCGGACTTTAGTTACGCTTGATCTGTCGCGGCTAACCGTAGGTCACAACGTAGGTTCGTTCAAATCGCTCGCCTGAACGCCGTCAGACAGAAAAATCAAATTGACACCCAATCATATGATGATTAGCGTAAGCATCCATCGCGAACGGCTTTGTGCCGTCCCTGAATCGAGGTGTCCATGTCCAGCAGTTTTCATGCGTCGACGGTCGATTGGCTGGGTTGCTGGATCGCCACGGGGCAGGTCAAACCGGGCGAGACGCTCAAGGTCGAAGCCGACCTGGGCGAGCAACTCGGTGTCAGCCGCACCGTTATCCGCGAGGCCATCAAAACCCTGGTCGCCAAGGGCATGCTCGAAGTCGGGCCGAAGGTTGGCACGCGAGTGTTGCCGGTGCGTCGCTGGAACCTCTTCGATCCGCAAGTCGTAGGCTGGCTGTCACGCAGCGGCTTGCCGGAAAACTTCGTCGACGACTTGCTCGACCTGCGCCGCACCATCGAACCCATGGCCGTACGCTGGGCTTGTGAGCGCGCTACCGTCGAGCAGGTTCACGCCATCCTTCAGGCTTACAACGCATTGGAGCGGGCAGTGGACAGCGGCGTCGATTACAACCGCGCTGACCAGTTCTTCCACGAGTGCATCCTCGCGGCCAGCCACAATCAATTCATCGAACAAATGGTCCCGGCCCTCGGCGCGCTGCTGGCGGTGTCTTTTGAAGTGTCCGCCGCCGACCCGGACGAACTGCGCCGCACGCTACCGATACACAAAGACATGGCCGAGGCCATCGCCGCCCGGGATGCCGCGCGGGGCGTCTGGGCCTGCATGACCCTGATCGATAACGCCGACCTGGCCATCAAGCGTTTCTACCCGCAAGTCATGGCCGACAAGAAGGCCAGCTGACAACAAATAAGAAAGCAGGAGGTTTCATGACGTGGACTGCGGTTACCGAACACCGGGCACGACTGGGTGAAGGCCCCTTCTGGGATGCGCCGACCCAGGCGCTGTACTGGGTTGATATCGCTGGTCAACAGGCGCTGCGGCTGATGGGTGCCAACGTGCAGATCTGGCAGATGCCCGAGCATGTGTCTGCCTTCATCCCCTGCGAAAGCGGCGATGCGCTGGTGACGTTGAACAGCGGCGTGTATCGACTCGATCTCGATTCCCCCGGCCTGGAGCCGCGACTGACTTTGCTCTGTGTCGCCGATCCACAACCCGGCAATCGCGCCAATGAAGCCCGCTGCGATGCTCAGGGCCGGCTCTGGCTCGGCACCATGCAGAACAACATCGGCGAGCAGGGCGAAGACGTGCCCATCGTGCGGCGTTCCGGTGGCCTGTTTCGCATCGATCGCGATGCTCGGGTCACGCCGTTGCTTCGAGGGTTGGGCATCCCGAACACCTTGCTGTGGAGCGACGACGCGACCACCGTGTATTTCGCCGACAGCCTCGACAAAACGCTCTACCAGTATTTTATCCGCACCGACGGTAACCTCGACCCGGCCCGGGTCTGGTTCGAACCACATGAACGCGGCGTGCCGGATGGCTCGGCGATGGATGCCGAAGGTTACCTCTGGAACGCCCGCTGGGATGGCAGCTGTCTGTTCAGGTTGACCCCGGACGGACAGGTTGATCGCGTGATCGAGCTGCCCATCAGCCGCCCCACCAGCTGCGTATTCGGGGGGGAAGACCTGAAAACCCTGTACATCACCAGCGCCGCGAGCCCGCTCAACCATCCGTTGGACGGCGCGTTGTTGTCGATTCAAGTCGATGTGCCCGGAAAAGCCTGTACTCGGTTTGCGGGATGATTCCCAAAATATGGGATGTAAAATTATATATTGAGATTATTTGGCGGTCGGGTTTATAGTCGGCTCCATCAGTTACACGCACTCACACTTAAAAAAACAAAACAGGTGAAGTGATGCAGCGATTTTCCAAAAAGCCTTTTGACCGGACATCGACAGATGCCCGGTTTTTGGCGTGCCTTCAAAAAGGAGTTTTGATCCATGGCTGAACCTCTATCCTTGCCACCGGTGCCCGAACCACCGAAGGGTGAGCGCCTGAAAAACAAGGTCGTGCTGCTGACCGGCGCCGCTCAGGGTATTGGCGAGGCGATTGTCGCGACCTTTGCTTCCCAGCAGGCCAAGCTGATCATCAGCGATATCCAGGGAGAGAAAGTCGAAAAAGTCGCAGCTCACTGGCGCGACAAAGGCTTCGACGTTCAGGCAATCAAGGCTGACGTTTCCAGCCAGCAAGACCTGCACGCCATGGCCAGACTGGCGATCGAGCTGCACGGTCGGATCGACGTGCTGGTCAATTGCGCCGGGGTCAACGTGTTCCGCGATCCACTGGAAATGACCGAAGAAGACTGGCGCCGTTGCTTCGCCATCGACCTGGACGGCGCCTGGTATGGCTGCAAAGCGGTATTGCCGCAAATGATCGAGCAGGGCATCGGCAGCATCATCAACATCGCCTCGACCCATTCAACTCACATTATTCCCGGTTGCTTCCCGTACCCGGTGGCCAAGCACGGTTTGCTCGGCCTGACCCGCGCCCTGGGCATCGAATACGCGCCGAAGGGCATTCGCGTCAACGCCATCGCGCCGGGTTACATCGAAACCCAACTGAACGTCGATTACTGGAACGGTTTTGCCGATCCGTATGCCGAGCGTCAGCGCGCTTTCGATCTGCATCCGCCACGTCGCATCGGTCAGCCGATTGAAGTGGCGATGACCGCTGTTTTCCTGGCCAGCGATGAAGCGCCGTTCATCAATGCCTCGTGCATCACCATCGATGGTGGTCGCTCGGTCATGTATCACGACTGAGTCAATCGGGTTTCAGGCGCGGAACTACGTCTGAAATTCAATCATCATATGATATGACTATTAGCTGCACAGTTTGATTGGCTTTCAAATAACGCTCAAAAAAATAACAAGGAGTCAGCTTATGAATCGTCGTCGTGGGATCCGTTCCCTGTGCTGTGCCGCTTTGGCGGTCACCGCGGTCAGCCTGAGCAGTACGTTGCTGGCGGCCGAGGAAGTGAAGATCGGTTTCCTGGTCAAGCAGGCGGAAGAGCCCTGGTTCCAGACCGAATGGGCATTTGCCGAAAAGGCCGGGAAAGAGAAGGGCTTCACCGTCATCAAGATTGCCGTGCCTGACGGCGAGAAAACCCTCTCGGCCATCGACAGCCTCGCCGCCAACGGTGCCAAGGGCTTTGTGATCTGCCCGCCAGACGTATCCCTAGGCCCGGCGATCATGGCCAAAGCCAAACTCAACGGTTTGAAAGTCATCGCTGTCGATGACCGCTTTGTCGATGCCGGCGGCAAGTTCATGGAAGACGTTCCGTACCTCGGCATGGCCGCGTTCGAAGTCGGCCAGAAGCAGGGCAGCGCCATGGCCACCGAAGCGAAGAAACGCGGCTGGGACTGGAAAGACACCTACGCGGTGATCAACACCTTCAACGAACTCGACACCGGCAAGAAACGCACCGACGGTTCGGTCAAAGCGCTGGAAGACGCCGGCATGCCGAAAGACCACATTCTGTTCTCGGCGCTGAAAACCCTCGACGTACCCGGCAGCATGGACGCCACCAACTCGGCGCTGGTGAAACTGCCGAGCGCGGCGAAAAACCTGATCATTGGCGGCATGAACGACAACACCGTACTGGGCGGCGTGCGCGCCACCGAGAGCGCCGGTTTTGCCGCGGCCAATGTGATCGGCATCGGCATCAACGGCACCGACGCCATCGGCGAATTGAAGAAGGCCAACAGCGGCTTCTTCGGCTCGATGCTGCCGAGCCCGCACATCGAGGGCTACAACACCGCGAGCATGATGCACGAGTGGGTCACCACCGGCAAAGAACCGCCGAAGTACACCGCGATGGACGACGTGACACTGATCACTCGCGAGAACTTCAAGCAGGAACTGGAAAAGATCGGCCTCTGGAACTGAGGCACGGTTGATTTCATCGGTGGCCCTGGCGACGGGGCTGCCTGATCTGTGTGAAGAGGTGGGTTATGCACGCGCAATCAAAAACACAACAACACAATGCCGGCGGCAGCTTGCGCTTCAACGGGATCGGCAAGACCTTTCCCGGGGTGAAGGCACTGGATGGCATCAGCTTCGTCGCCCACCCGGGGCAGGTTCACGCCTTGATGGGCGAGAACGGCGCCGGCAAATCGACTCTGCTGAAAATCCTCGGCGGTGCTTACACCCCGAGCAGCGGCGACCTGCAGATCGGCGAGCAAGCGATGGTCTTCAAGTCCACCGCCGACAGCATCGGCAGTGGCGTCGCCGTGATCCATCAAGAGCTGCACCTGGTCCCGGAAATGACCGTGGCAGAGAACTTGTTCCTGGGGCATCTGCCGGCCAGTTTCGGCCTGATCAATCGCGGCGCGTTGCGGCAACAGGCATTGGCCTGCCTCAAGGGCCTGGCCGATGAAATCGATCCGCAAGAGAAAGTAGGGCGCTTGTCCCTCGGTCAGCGGCAACTGGTAGAAATCGCCAAGGCCTTGTCCCGTGGTGCGCATGTGATCGCGTTCGACGAACCGACCAGCAGCCTGTCGGCGCGGGAGATTGATCGCTTGATGGCGATCATCGGTCGCCTGCGCGACGAAGGCAAAGTGGTGCTTTACGTCTCCCACCGGATGGAAGAAGTGTTCCGCATCTGCAACGCGGTGACGGTGTTCAAGGACGGTCGCTTTGTGCGTACTTTCGAGGACATGAGCGAACTGACTCACGATCAGTTGGTGACTTGCATGGTCGGTCGCGACATTCAGGACATCTACGATTACCGCCACCGTCAGCGTGGCGCGGTGGCGCTCAAGGTCGACGGTTTGCTGGGGCCGGGTTTGCGTGAGCCGGTGAGTTTCGAGGTGCACAAAGGCGAGATTCTCGGATTGTTCGGTTTGGTCGGCGCCGGTCGCACCGAGCTGTTCCGCATGCTCAGTGGCCTTGAGCGCAACACTGCCGGACGCCTGGAATTGCGCGGTCATGAACTGAAGTTGCGTTCACCCCGCGATGCGATTGCCGCCGGGATTCTGCTGTGCCCCGAGGACCGCAAGAAAGAGGGCATTCTGCCGCTCGCCAGCGTCGCCGAGAACATCAACATCAGCGCCCGCGGCGCCCATTCCACCTTCGGCTGCCTGTTGCGTGGCTTGTGGGAGAAGGACAACGCCGACAAGCAGATCAAGGCGCTGAAAGTGAAGACCCCCAACGCGGCGCAGAAAATCATGTACCTGTCCGGCGGCAATCAGCAGAAGGCCATTCTCGGCCGCTGGCTGTCGATGCCGATGAAAGTCCTGCTGCTCGACGAACCGACTCGCGGTATCGACATCGGCGCCAAAGCCGAGATCTACCAGATCATCCACAACCTGGCCGCCAGCGGCATCGCGGTGATCGTGGTCTCCAGCGACCTGATGGAAGTGATGGGTATTTCCGACCGCATCCTGGTGCTCTGCGAAGGCGCGATGCGCGGCGAGTTGTCTCGCGCAGAGGCCAATGAATCCAACCTGCTGCAACTGGCTTTGCCGCGCCAACGCGCTGACGGCGTGGCGAACTGAGAGGTGACTATGACAATTCAAAACAATGCTTTGCCCACCCAACGCAAACCTCTGGACCTGCGGCGCTTTCTCGATGACTGGGTGATGCTGCTGGCGGCCGTCGGGATCTTCGTGCTCTGCACCTTGCTGATCGACAACTTCCTCTCGCCGCTGAACATGCGCGGCCTGGGCCTGGCGATTTCGACGACCGGGATTGCCGCTTGCACCATGTTGTATTGCCTGGCGTCCGGGCATTTCGATTTGTCGGTGGGCTCGGTGATTGCCTGCGCTGGTGTGGTTGCAGCGGTGGTGATGCGCGACACCGACAGCGTGTTTCTCGGTGTGGCGGCGGCGCTGTTCATGGGGCTGATCGTCGGGTTGATCAACGGCATCGTGATCGCCAAGCTGCGGGTCAATGCGTTGATCACCACGCTGGCGACCATGCAGATCGTTCGCGGTCTGGCTTACATCTTCGCCAACGGCAAAGCGGTGGGCGTGTCGCAAGAGCAGTTCTTCGTCTTCGGCAATGGCCAGTTGTTGGGTGTGCCGGTGCCGATCCTGATCACCATCGTTTGCTTCCTGTTTTTCGGCTGGCTGCTGAATTACACCACCTACGGGCGCAACACTATGGCCATCGGCGGTAACCAGGAAGCGGCGCTGCTGGCGGGGGTAAACGTTGATCGGACCAAGATCATTATCTTTGCCGTGCACGGGTTGATCGGGGCGTTGGCCGGGGTGATCCTGGCGTCGCGCATGACGTCGGGCCAGCCGATGATTGGCCAGGGTTTTGAGCTGACGGTGATTTCTGCCTGTGTGTTGGGCGGGGTGTCGTTGAGCGGCGGGATCGGCATGATCCGGCATGTGATTGCCGGGGTGTTGATTCTGGCGATCATCGAGAATGCGATGAACCTGAAGAACATCGATACCTTCTACCAGTACGTGATTCGCGGTTCGATTTTGCTGTTGGCCGTGGTCATCGACCGCCTCAAACAACGCTGAGATCAAGATCCACCCCTCACCCCAGCCCTCTCCCCAGTGGGGAGAGGGGGAAAGGGAGCAGATCTTCAAGCCTTTCAAAACCTGAGTTCGACTTGCTATTTCAGGTCGCAGTAAATCCTCCAAACTCCTCGGTCAGCCCCCTCTACCCCTTGGGGAGAGGGTTGGGGTGAGGGGTGGATTCACCTGACACCCCACCTCCGAACATCCCACCTCCCGTCACTTCCCTGAAATATTCCTTGCCCGCCCAACCCCGTTTCAGGTATTTCGTTGTACATGATTAGACAGGTACGATTTGACAAGAAACAACGGGTGGTCGACGAACTCATCCGGCGCATCGAAAGCGGCCTCATGGAGGACGGCTTTCTGTTGCCGGGCGAGCATCAATTGGCTCAAGAATTCAAAGTCAGCCGCGGCACGCTGCGCGAAGCCCTGGCTGAATTGAAACGGCGCAACTACATCGCGACGCAAAGCGGGGTGGGTTCCATCGTCACCTTCGACGGCGTGGTGCTTGATCAACGCAGCGGCTGGGCCCAGGCCCTGGCCGACAGCGGGGCGCTGATCAATACCGAAGTGCTGCGGCTGGAGGCGGTCACCCGTCCTGACCTGTTGCCGCGTTTCGGCACCGACCAATTCATCACCCTCGACCGCCGCCGCCGTTCCAACGAAGGCAAGCTGGTCTCCCTTGAACGCTCATTGATGCCCGCCACCGGAGGCCTGGAAAGCCTGCCGCGGGTCGGCCTTATCGACAACTCCCTGACCATTACCCTGGCCGCCTACGGCTATATCGGCGAGCGCGGCGATCAATGGATCGGCGCCGAACCCTTGAACGCCGAAGACGCCAAACTGCTCGGCCGTCCGGAAGGCACGGTGTTCCTCAAGGCCCTGCGTACCACCTACGACCGGCAAAACCGATTTATGGAACAGGTCGAAAGCCTGCTCGACCCGGTGCATTTTCGCCTGCACCTGCAATTTGGAGAGTCAAAGTGACCGCGCTCAATCGTGCATTGGGCGCGTTCTACGGACTGGCCCTGGGCGATGCGCTGGGCATGCCGACCCAATCCCTGAGCCGCGCCGAGATCAAGGTGCGCTTCGGCAAAATCACTGACCTGGAAGACGCAGGTCCCGATCAACCGATCGCCGCCAACATGCTCAAAGGCTCGATCACCGATGACACCGAACAGGCGATTCTGGTCGGCCAATTGCTGGTTGAAGGCCAGGGCCGGATTGAACCGTCCCTGCTAGCCCAGCGGTTGATCGAATGGGAAGCCGACATGCAGGCCAAGGGCTCGCAAGACTTGCTCGGCCCTTCGACCAAACGTGCCATCGAAATGATCCTCGCCGGCCACTCGCCGGAAGAAGCGGGGCGCTACGGCACCACCAATGGCGCGGCGATGCGCATCACGCCGGTGGGGATCGCGGCGGATGTCGCCAACCCTGAGCGTTTCATCAACGCTGTCGTGCAGGCTTGCCAGGTCACCCACAACACCACGCTGGGCATTTCCAGCGCGGCGGCGGTGGCGGCGGTGGTTTCGGCCGGTATCAACGGCATGGACCTGGGCGAAGCGTTGAACCTCGGCCAGCAAATCGCTCAGCAAGCTGAAAGCCACGGTTACTGGGTGGCTGGCGGACGCATCGCCTCGCGCATCAGCTGGGCGCGGACCATCAGTGTCGACAGCGACAAGGCATTGCTGGCGGATTTGATGTACGACGTGATCGGCACTTCGGTGGCGTCACAGGAATCGGTGGTGGTCTCGTTTGCCCTGGCCCAGCAAGTGGCTATCGGTGAAATGAACGCGTTCGAAGCGCTGTGCATGGCCGCCAGCCTTGGCGGCGACACCGACACCATCGCGGCGATTCTCGGCGCCATGCTCGGGGCCTGCCTGGGCCTTGAGAGTTGGCCGGCGGCGATGATCGACAAGGTCAAAACCGTTAACTCGCTGGAGTTGGAACCGTTGGTGCAGGGTCTACTGGCTTTGCGCTGACTGGACTGGCCTCTTCGCGAGCAGGCTCGCTCCTACAGGGATAGTGCAGGCCGCACGGTACACGCCGTACCTGTGGGAGCGAGCTTGCTCGCGATAGGCGCGCCGCCTACTTGAATTTTTCACCGCAATGGATCGCACAAACACGGCCAGGACCGCCGGGATGTTATGTCGACTTCCGCAATTGCCCACAACCACAACAAAGGCAACAGGAGCATTTCACATGAGTTCAACAAACGCCGGGCCAAGCGCCGGGCAACTGGAAACCCGTGGCATCGAACCGGTGCCGGAAGCAGAGTGCAACGGTCATCCGTTGCAACTGTTCTGGGTCTGGTTTGCTGCCAACATCTCCATCCTCGGCCTGCCGCTGGGTGCGACCCTTGTAGCCTTTCGCGGCTTGGCGATCTGGCAGGCGATCATCGTCGCGATCCTGGGGGCTGCCGGTTCCTTCGCGGTGGTCGGGATCATCTCCATTGCCGGTCGCCGTGGTCGCGCCCCGAGCCTGACGTTGTCGCGAGCGATCTTCGGCGTACGCGGCAACATCGGCCCGACCCTGGTCTCGCTGATGTCGCGTCTCGGCTGGGAAACCGTCAACACCACCACCGCCGCGTTCGTGTTGTTGTCGCTGTGCTCGATCCTGTTCGGCTCGCCGGTGGAAGCCAAAAGCGCGCCTGTGCTGACGTTGATCTTCATTGCGATTTTCGTGCTGCTGACCCTGTCGGTGTCGGGTCTTGGTCACGCCACCTTGCTGGTCATCCAGAAGTGGGCAACCTACGTGTTCGGTGCGCTGAACATTTTGGTCGGCGGTTTCCTCTGCGCCACCATCGACTGGAGCGCGGTGTTCAACGCCACACCGGCACCGCTGAGCGCGATGATTATCGGCGTCGGCACCATGGCTGCCGGCACCGGGATCGGTTGGGCCAACGCCGGTGCCGACATGTCGCGCTACCAGCACCGCAGCGTCAAAGCCGCACGCCTGGTGGCGTCGGCAGCGTTCGGCGCGGGGATTCCGCTGGTGCTGCTGATCACCCTCGGCGGTCTGCTGTCAGTGGGCAACAATGACCTGGCCTCCGCCACTGACCCGATCATTGCCATCCGCGACATGCTGCCGACCTGGATGGCCGTGCCGTACCTGATCACCGCGTTCGGCGGGTTGCTGCTGTCGAACAACCTGTCGGTGTACTCCGCCGGTTTGACCACGCTGACCCTCGGCCTGAAGGTCAAACGCGTTTACGCGGTGGTCGTCGACATCGTTGCGATTTTCGCCGGTTCGATCTATTTCATGCTGATCGCCGACAGTTTCTACGGCCCGTTCATTACCTTCATTTCGCTGCTGGCGGTGCCGATCACCGCGTGGGTCGGGATCTTCGTCGTCGACCTGATCCATCGTCATTACTACAGCCCCCAAGACCTGCTGGACGTCAGCCCGAGCAGCGCTTACTGGTACAGCGGCGGTATCGAGTGGCGTGCCTTCGGTGCATGGGCGGTGGCAATCGTGCTGGGCTTCAGCTTCACCACCATCGGCACCACCGAACAAACTGTCTGGTTCCGCGGTTTCCTGTCCGACTCTTGGCTGGGCCATAACGGCCTCGGCTGGATCGTGACGTTCCTGGTGGCCGGCGGCATTTACTTTGTACTCGGCGGGGCCAAGGATCGCCGCGCTGCGTTGGTCGAGAACGCTCATGCCTAGATTGCTGCACACCGGCCAGGTCATGATCGACCTGGTCATGGCCGTGGATAAACTGCCGCATTCGGGCGGCGACGTGCTGGCGCAATCCGCCAGTTTCGAGGCTGGCGGCGGCTTCAATGTGATGGCTGCCGCCCAGCGCAATGGCTTGCCGGTGGTGTACCTCGGTCGCCACGGCACCGGGCGTTTCGGTGATCTTGCCCGTGAGGCGATGAACGCTGAAGGTATTCGGATCGGCATCACTCACCGCGCCGAACGGGATACGGGATTGTGCGTCGCGTTGACCGAAGCCTCGGCCGAGCGCAGTTTCATTTCCTATATCGGTGCTGAAGGTGAGCTGAATGCCGAGGATTTGGCCAGCGTGCCGGCCAGGGCGGGTGACTATGTCTACGTCAGCGGCTACAGCCTGCTGCATGGCGGCAAAGCCCGGGCACTGGTGGATTGGGTGCTGGATTTGCCGCGAGGAATCAACGTGGTGTTCGATCCGGGCCCACTGGTGGATTCACCGGATGAGCCGTTGATGCAAGCCTTGCTGGCGCGCATCGATCTATGGACCAGCAACAGTGTCGAGGCGTTGAAGTTTACCGGTGCGTCGGACATTGCCGAGGCCTTGAGCCGGTTGGCCGATCACCTGCCGGCCGACGTGTTGATGGTGGTGCGTGACGGCCCGCAAGGGTGCTGGATCAGCCAGCGCGGAGACCGCCAGCATGTGCCGGGTTTCAAGGTTGAGGCGGTGGACAGCAATGGCGCGGGGGATGCGCATGCCGGGGTATTTGTGGCCGAGTTGGCGCAAGGGTTGGTCCCGGTTGACGCGGCGCGGCGGGCTAATGCGGCGGCGGCGTTGGCGGTGACTCGATGGGGGCCGGCGACTTCGCCGGGGGCTGCGGAAGTGGATGCGTTAATCAGCCAGACCTCCGGCGCCTGATCGGCCGCCATCGCGAGCAGGCTCGCTCCTACACTGAATCTGTGAACGACACAAATCCCCTGTAGGAGCGAGCCTGCTCGCGATGAGGCCATAAGATTCAACATCAATCCTGACCTTACCTGGTCGCAGCCGCGCACGACTGCGACCTGATTCGTCTTGTTAAACGTCCAGCTTGCGCGCCGCCTCAACCCCTGCGGCACTGAGTTTGATCGGCAGGTTCAACGAGTGCTCACCGGCCTCGTTGCAGATCACATGACCATGCTGGATCAATCCACGATCCTGCAGCGTGGCGAGGGTGCTGGCCACGACTCTCTCCCCGCGGTAATTGTCCAGGACCTCTTTGCCCAAACCGCTTGGATGGGCATGCAGCAGACGGGTCAGGACTTCATTCTCAAGGTTTTTATCGGCGTTCATGGTTACCTCTTCGTGGTGTGGATAGGTCCATTTAATTAGAGTCCTTATCTGATATTGGTCAGCCCCCGATTTGGATTGGTGCCTGATGAACGACGAACGGTCTAGGCCTGCTGCAACGCTTTGCTGGTAACGGCCCGACGCCAGATCAGACGACCGACGCTGATCAGCCAATTCAATACAGCAACCCCTAACACCGTGAGCAACAGCGTCGCCATCCCCTGTTCCACGATGATTTTCCCGGCCAGCAACGGAAAGCCAAACACGCCGATAAAGTAGGACAGGCTGAACAGCAGCAAGGATTGCGCGGTGGTGCCGTTCGGTGCCTCGTTGGCCGCCAGGCCGTTGATCACCGAATAGGTCAGCCCGTAACCGACCCCGAGCATCACCGCCGCCAGCACGTAGCTGAAGCCGTCGTTGACCACAAAAGCGAACATCAGGATCGAGCCCATCATCAAGCCCGACAGCAGGCAGGACGCCCGGAACGGGTCGCGCTTGACCACGAAACCGGCGATCAGCATGCGGCTGCTGATCGCTGCGCTCATGAAGCCGAGGAAGAACAGTGAATAGTCGAGTGAACGCGCCGCCGCGTAACTGGTTTGAAAACTCGACAGACCGCCGAATACGCAGCCACCGAGGCCGACCATGATGATCGGGAACACCGCTCTGGACGACAGCACTTGCACCGCCGCACGCCAGGAAATTCGTGACACCGCTGCCGAGTGCCCCGGCGCTTTTTTCAGCTGCGAATCCAACCGCCAGAACAGCAGCACACCGATCAGGCTGGCCAGCGCCGCGAGGTGAAACGCCGCGGTGATCGGATACCCGAGGGCACTGGCAGCGCGGCCTAACAAGGGACCGCTGCCGATCCCGGTCATCATGCTGCCCGACAGCAGCGCAAAGTATTTCGCCCGTTGGGCAGGCGTTACCAGACTCGCCACAATGATCGGGCCGAGGGTATAGAACACGCCCCAACCCAGTCCCAGCAATAGCCCGAAAAACAACAGCAAATTGCCGAAGCCTGGCGCCAAGGCGAAGCCCAGGCTGGCGGCCACCAGCAGAATGCCGAACAACGCAATCGAACGCGCCGCGCCGAGCAAATCGGACAAGTGCCCGGAGACGATCACCGCTGCAAACGTACTGAGCATCGCCGCCGAAATAACACTGCCGGCATCGTGCTCGTTGCCGCCGCGGGAACCGATCAACAACGACAGCAAAAAGGTCGAGCCATAGGACAGCGACAGCAAATAGCTGGCCAGGCAAAACAGGCCGAACAATCTGCTGGAGACTTGAGGTGTTGCACTAGGCATGACGCGGTTCCTTGACCCGATAGAAGAGAGCTTCATCTATCTATCACGCAAGGCGCTGATGTCAGGTATGAGGTTATCGATTTCAGGGTTAGCGCTGGCCGGAGTAAAGCCTTGGGCGGGTTCGGCGGATGACGTTTTGGCTTTGCCATGTGACGAGCGACGCGCGCCGACTTAGTATGGCGTTTTCCTCTTTTGACGAAGGCACGTCCATGACGATCGAGATCCGCCCGGCGACCCCGAGCGATGCACCGCAAATCCTCGGGTTCATCACCGAACTGGCCGACTACGAACGTGCCCGCCACGAAGTCATCGCTAGTGTCGCCGACATCGAGCGCAGCCTGTTCAGCGAAGGCGCCACCGCTCACGGGCTGATCTGCCTACGCGATGGCTCGCCAATTGGCTTTGCGGTGTTTTTCTTCAGTTATTCCACGTGGCTGGGCAGCAACTGCCTGTACCTCGAAGACCTCTACATCACCCCCGAACAACGTGGCGGCGGGGCGGGTAAAACCTTGCTGCGCCACCTGGCGAAAATCGCCTGCGCCAATGATTGCGGTCGATTTGAGTGGAGCGTGCTGGAGTGGAATAAACCGGCGATCGAATTCTACAAATCGTTGGGCGCGCAGCCGCAGGAAGAGTGGGTGCGGTATCGGATGGACGGGGCGGTGTTGCGGGAGTTTGCCGAGGGCTAGATCGCAACCGGCGTCTATTGAAGATCGCAGCCTTCGGCAGCTCCTACACCTATCCGTAGGAGCTGCCGAAGGCTGCGATCTTTTTTTGGTTTCATCTCAATATATGGGATTGATATTTATATATTGAGATTTTGTTGCGTCCGGGTTTATAGTCCAGCTCACTCACTGCCAATAAACAAAACAGGTGAAGCGATGCTGGCGCAATTGATCGCGCTCGATTGGGGGACAACCTCATTACGTGCTTACAAACTCACCACGGGTGGCCAGGTGCTCGAACAGCGTTCGCTGTCGTCGGGGATCATGCAGCTGCCCGGTACGCCGCGAATGATCGCGGGTCAGGAATGTACCGACGGTTTTGAACTGGCCTTCGATGAGGCCTGCGGTGACTGGCTCGACGCGCAGCCCGATTTGCCGGTGATTGCTTGCGGTATGGTCGGCAGCGCACAAGGCTGGCGTGAAGCGGCCTACTGCGATACGCCGGCGAACGTCGCCAATCTCGGAACCTCCCTACAAACGGTTCGCAGTCTTCGCGGTGTCGATGTGCACATCGTGCCGGGCGTGATTCAGCGGTCTCGCTTGCCAAACGTGATGCGCGGCGAAGAAACCCAAGTGCTCGGCGTCCTGCAGAATCTGCCGGCCGAGGCGGGTGGCGATCTGTTGATCGGCCTGCCGGGCAGTCATTCGAAATGGGTGGAAGTGGCTGACGGCTGCATCGTGCGGTTCGATACCTTCATGACCGGCGAAGTCTTCGCCGTGCTCAGCGAACACAGCATTCTGGGGCGCACCCAGCAAAAGGGCGCGTCCTTCGATGGCCACGCCTTCGATCGTGGTGTGCAGGTGGCCCTGTCGGCGGATGGCGAGATCGGCCCGCTGTCGACATTGTTCAGTGCCCGCAGCCTCGGGTTGACGGGCGAACTCAGCGCCACTGCCCAGCCGGATTACTTGTCCGGTCTGTTGATCGGCCATGAACTGTCAGCGTTGGCGAGTGTTCAGCGCCGCCGACGCAACAGCGTTCATCTGCCTTCGATCATCCTCATCGGCAACGCCCAACTCTGTGCCCGCTACAGCCGGGCGCTCGACGCCTGTGGTTTTGCCCGGGTGACCCTGGCCGAACAAGCCACCGAGCGCGGCTTGTGGCAACTGGCGGTTGCCGCCGGACTGATCGCACCCAACCCATCCCGTTAAACCTGACTGGAGGTCTGACATGCTCAAGCAAGCATTGGCGCAAAACGGTCTGATCGCGATTTTGCGTGGCCTGCGCCCGCAAGAAGCGGCAGCCATCGGCGAAGTCCTTTATGCCGCCGGATTTCGCGTCATCGAAGTGCCGCTCAATTCCCCTGAACCGTACGAAAGTATCCGCATCCTGCGCAGTACCTTGCCCGCCGATTGCCTGATCGGCGCCGGCACGGTGTTGACGCCGGAGCAGGTCGAGCAAGTGAAAGCGGCGGGCGGTCAGGTGATCGTCATGCCACACAGCGATGCCAAGGTGTTGCGCGCAGCGAAAGCGGCGGGGCTGTTCCTGTCGCCGGGTGTGGCCACACCGACTGAAGCCTTTGCTGCATTGGCCGAAGGGGCGGACGTACTGAAGATGTTCCCGGCCGAGCAGATGGGCCCGGCAGTCGTCAAAGCCTGGCTCGCGGTGCTGCCTGCGGGAACGATTCTGGCGCCGGTCGGCGGGATCACACCGGACAACATGCAGGTGTTTATCGACGCGGGCGTCAAAGGTTTCGGCCTCGGTTCCGGGTTATTCAAACCGGGGATGACGCCAGAGGAAGTGGCCGTAAACGCCAAGGCGTATGTCGCTGCCTGGAAAGCCCTTCGCTAAGACTTTTTGGCGCTGCGAGCGCTACATCTATAAGAGAGACAATGAGATGAAAATCACCAAACTGACCACCTTCATCGTTCCGCCGCGCTGGTGCTTCCTCAAGGTCGAAACCGACGAGGGCGTGACGGGCTGGGGCGAACCTGTGGTCGAAGGTCGTGCCCACACGGTGGCGGCTGCCGTTGAAGAATTGTCCGACTACCTGATCGGCAAAGACCCACGCAACATTGAAGACATCTGGACCGTGCTTTACCGCGGCGGCTTCTACCGGGGCGGCGCAATCCACATGAGCGCGTTGGCCGGTATCGATCAAGCGTTGTGGGACATCAAGGGCAAAGCCCTGGGGGTGTCGGTCAGCGATCTGCTGGGCGGGCAGGTGCGAGACAAGATTCGTGTCTATTCGTGGATCGGCGGCGACCGGCCGGCAGACACCGCTCGCGCCGCGAAAGAGGCCGTCGAGCGTGGTTTCACTGCGGTGAAAATGAACGGCACCGAAGAACTGCAATTCCTCGATTCCTTCGAAAAAGTCGACCTGGCCTTGGCCAACGTCGCCGCCGTGCGCGATGCGGTGGGGCCGAACGTCGGCATCGGCGTGGACTTCCATGGCCGGGTGCACAAGCCTATGGCCAAGGTGCTGATGAAGGAACTTGATCCGTACAAACTGATGTTCATCGAAGAGCCAGTACTCAGCGAAAACTACGAAGCGCTGAAAGAATTGGCGCCGCTGACCAGCACCCCGATTGCCCTCGGTGAGCGGCTGTTCTCGCGCTGGGATTTCAAGCGTGTGCTCAGCGAAGGCTACGTCGACATCATCCAGCCGGACGCGTCTCACGCCGGCGGTATCACCGAAACCCGCAAGATCGCCAACATGGCCGAAGCCTACGACGTGGCGCTGGCGCTGCACTGCCCGCTGGGCCCGATTGCACTGGCGGCGTGTTTGCAGCTGGATGCGGTTTGCTACAACGCGTTCATCCAGGAACAGAGCCTGGGCATTCATTACAACGAGAGCAATGACCTGCTGGATTACGTCAAGGATCCGCGGGTGTTCGACTACGACAAAGGCTTCGTGAAAATCCCGAATGGCCCGGGCCTGGGGATCGAGATCAACGAGGAATACGTGATCGAACGCGCGGCCGTCGGCCACCGCTGGCGCAACCCGATCTGGCGCCATGCCGATGGCAGTTTTGCCGAGTGGTGATCGATCTCTGATCTACCACAAGTCCCTGTGGGAGCGGGCTTGCCCGCGATAGCGTCCTGTCAGTCACATCAATACCGAATGTGCCGCCGCCATCGCGGGCAAGCCCGCTCCCACAGGGTGCAGCGCAAGCCTTCAAATCGACCTCAATAAACATAAGAAGAGGCATTCCCCATGCAACCGCAAACCCTCGCAGGGCAGGCGTCGTTGGTGACGCCCAGTCGCAAGCGTTTTTTCATCATGGTGCTGCTGTTTATCACCGTGGTGATCAACTACCTGGACCGCAGCAACCTGTCCATCGCCGCTCCGGCACTCACCAGCGAACTGGGCATCGACCCGATCCACGTCGGACTGATTTTCTCGGCATTCGGCTGGACCTACGCCGCCATGCAAATCCCCGGCGGCTGGTTGGTGGATCGCGTTCCGCCGCGCATCCTTTACAGCGTCGCGTTGCTGCTATGGTCGATCGCCACTGTCATGCTCGGCTTCGCGGCTAGCTTCATCGCACTGTTCGTATTGCGCATGGCAGTCGGTGCACTGGAAGCGCCGGCGTATCCGATCAACAGCCGTGTGGTCACCACCTGGTTCCCCGAGCGCGAACGCGCTACCGCCATTGGTTTCTACACGTCCGGGCAGTTCGTCGGACTGGCGTTCCTGACACCGGTATTGGCTTGGCTGCAACATCAATATGGCTGGCACATGGTGTTTGTCAGCACCGGTGCGGTGGGCATTCTCTGGGCGGTGATCTGGTACGCGGTGTATCGCGAGCCACGGGATTTCAAAGGCGCCAATGACGCCGAAATCGACCTGATCCGCGAGGGCGGCGGGCTGGTGGATATCCAGGCTGAACAAGCCAAAGTCAAAGCCAAATTCAGCTGGACCGACCTCGGCATCGTGCTGACCAAACGCAAGTTGTGGGGCATCTATCTCGGCCAGTTCTGCCTCAACTCGACGTTGTGGTTTTTTCTGACGTGGTTCCCGACCTACCTGGTGAAATATCGCGGCATGGACTTCATCAAGTCCGGCCTGTTGGCGTCGCTGCCGTTTCTCGCCGCCTTCGTCGGTGTGCTTTGTTCGGGGTTTTTCTCCGACTGGCTGATCCGCCGCGGCTACACCGTAGGTTTCGCCCGCAAGTTACCGATCATTGGCGGCCTGCTGATTTCCACTTCGATTATCGGCGCCAACTTCGTCGAGTCGACACCGCTGGTGATTGCCTTCCTCGCGTTGGCGTTCTTCGGTAACGGGCTGGCTTCGATCACCTGGTCGCTGGTTTCAACGTTGGCCCCGGCACGATTGCTCGGGTTGACCGGTGGGGTGTTCAACTTCATCGGCAACCTGTCGGCGATTACCACGCCGATCGTCATCGGTTTCCTCGCTACCGGTGATTCGTTCGCCCCGGCGATCACCTATATCTCGGTTCTGGCGTTGATTGGCGCGCTTTCCTACATCTTGCTGGTCGGCAAAGTCGAGCGTATCAAGTTGTAGTTGCGGCATGCGGGCGACCATAATGCCGCCCGTTCACTCGCTCAACGGTAAAGGCTGGATATGCAGGAAGACGCCCCAAAAATCGCCAAGGACGCTGCCCCGACCGGCACCCAGACACTGCTTCGTGGTTTGGGTGTGGTTCAGGCCGTGGCCAGTGGTGCCCGCGATCTCAAGGAGATCGCCCGGCTGATCGGCACCACGCGCAGCACCACTCATCGACTGGCCAGTTGCCTGGTGGACGAGCGTTATCTGCGCGTGGTGCCGCAAGTCGGCTATCTGTTGGGGCCGAAGTTGATCGAGCTGGGCTTCCAGGCGCGTGAAGAATTGCCGCTGGTCACATTGGCCGGGCCGTATCTGGATGAGTTGTCGGCGTTGACCGGCGACACCATTCACCTGGCGATTCGCGAAGGCGACGAGGTGCTGTACCTGCACAAGAATCCGGGGCGCAATGGCCCGGAAATGCGTTCGCGGGTTGGCCATCGCATGCCATTGGCGCGCACCGGGATCGGCAAGGCGCTGATGCTCGATGACACGCAGGAAGAATGGCAGCGGCTGTACGAAGTCAGCTTGCCGGCGGGTGGGAAAAATCAGTTCTGGCCGCAGCACCCGGAGCAGTCCTGGGAGCAGTTTCAGCAGCGTATGGTGGAGTATGTGGCAGGCGGTTATGCCTTCGATCTGGAAGACAACGAACCGTCGATCCGCTGTGTAGCGGCGCCGATCCGCGATGCCAGCAAACGCATCGTTGCCGGCATCAGCATCGCCAGCACTGTGCCGTACATGCCGCTGGAGAAAATGGCCGAGCTGATTCCCCTGATCAAAGGGGTCACAGCCCGGCTGTCGGCGGAGCTTGGCGCGAAGGTCTGATTAGACTTTCAGCGTCGCCATATCAATCACAAAGCGGTACTTCACATCACCGGCGATCATGCGGGCGTAAGCCTCGTTGATCTGGCGGATGTCGAGCATTTCGATGTCACAGGTGATGTTGTGCTCGGCACAGAAATCCAGCACTTCCTGGGTTTCGGCGATGCCGCCGATCAGCGAGCCGGCCAGCACACGGCGGCCCAATACCAGTTTGGCAGCGTGGACCGGTGGATCGATCGGTTCAATCAAGCCCACCAGAATGTGCACGCCGTCGAAACGTAGCGTATCGAGGTAGGGATTGAGGTCGTGCTGCACCGGAATGGTGTCCAGCAGGAAGTCGAAATGTCCTGCCGCAGCCTTCATCTGTTCGGCATCGGTGGACACGATCACGTGGTCCGCACCCTGGCGACGACCTTCTTCAGCCTTGCTCGCCGAGCGAGTGAACAGCGTCACTTCGGCGCCCATCGCTTTGGCGAACTTGATGCCCATGTGGCCGAGGCCGCCCATGCCGAGAATTCCGACCTTATCGCCCGCCTTCACGCCGTAGTGCTTGAGCGGCGAGTAGGTGGTGATGCCGGCACACAGGATCGGCGCGGCGCTGGCCGGGTCGAGTTTTTCCGGGATGCGCACCACGAAATGTTCGCTGACCACGATGCTGTCGGAATAGCCGCCCATGGTGTTGCTGCCATCGACGCGGTCCGGGGTGGCGTAAGTCATGGTCGGACCTTCGAGGCAGTATTGCTCGAGGTTCGACTGGCAGGCTTCGCAACTGCGGCAGGAATCAACCATGCAGCCGACACCGACCAGATCGCCGATTTTATGCTTGGTGACATTCGCACCGACGGCGGTAACTTTGCCTACGATCTCGTGGCCGGGCATCAGTGGGTAAACGGCAATGCCCCACTCGTTGCGTGCCTGATGGATGTCGGAATGGCAGACGCCGCAGTAGAGAATGTCGATTGCAACGTCGTCAGCCCGTGGGCTGCGGCGCTCGAATTTCACGGGGGCGAGGGGAGTGGTGGCCGACTGGGCGGCGTATCCGATGGCGGTGTACATGATGAACCTCGCAAAAGCTGTGACGGGTGAGGTGGCGCATTCTGGGCGCCGCACCGGCCATCGGCCATGGCGATTCCTCCGGGTGTCATGCCTAATCCTCCGGCATCAGCCTTCAATGGGTCGCATTGGTCATCAGACCTGCGATGATGCTTTCATCCCTGTTTCCGCGACTTTTTTGTGAAGAGCTCTCATGTTGTTGACCCGTCATCTGGATGCCAATGCCACGCTGGTTTCGCTGATTCAGCCTTTGACTAATCGCGACGGTTTCGCGCCCACGGCGTTGCCGGGTGTGCAGGTTTTGCGGGCCAGTTGCGATGTGGCCCGTGGCCCTCAGATTTACGAGCCGAGCCTGGTCATCATCGCCCAGGGCAGCAAACTGGCGTATCTGGGGCCGCGTACACTGGAATACGGCGCCGGGCATTATTTGATTCAGGCATTGCCGGTGCCGTTCGAGTGCGAGACGTTTTCAGCACCCGATGGCCCGATGCTGGGCGTTTCCATCGCCATTGACCGGGTGTTGCTCGGTGAGTTGGTCTTGGCCATGGGGCTGGCGCCCGGGCGTAGTATTGCGGCGCAAACGCCAGCGTCCATGACCTCGGCGGTGCTCGACGATGCGATGCGTGGTTGTGTTGAACGGCTGCTGCGTTGCCTGCACGATCCGCTGGAATGCCAGGTGATGGGGCAGGCGCGATTGCGCGAGTTGTTGTTCGTCGCCTTGCGCGGGCCGCAAGCCGATGTGCTGCGGGCGCTGGTCGAGCAACAGGGGCAGTTCGCCCGGATCGCGGCGTCGCTCAGCCATCTGCATGCGCATTACACCGAGCCGCTGAACGTCGAAACCCTGGCAAGTTGCGCGAACATGAGTGCGTCGACGTTTCACGAGCATTTCAAACGCAGCACCTTGTTGTCGCCGGTGCAGTATTTGAAGCGTTTGCGTTTGCTCAGGGCCCAGCAGTTATTGCTGGGCGAGGGATTGGGCGTGGCGCAGGTGGCGCATCGGGTCGGGTATCAAAGTACGTCGCAGTTCAGTCGCGAGTACAAGCGCTACTTCGAGCGTAATCCCGGGGATGAACGCGCGGCCTGAGTTGGCAATGAGGCCCCTGTAGGAGTGAGCCTGCTCGCGATTGCGGTAGGTCAGTCGACATCTATTCTGGATGACACACCGCAATCGTCGGAACGCCGCCCGGAGCCGGCTCACTCCTACAGGGGGATTGTGGTGTGGCTTAAATGGCAGGCAACAAAAAGGCCCCCGTTCGGGAGCCTTGATGTTCAGCCGTTCGACTTACATGTTCGGGTAAGTCGGGCCGCCAGAGCCTTCCGGCGCTACCCAGGTGATGTTCTGTGCAGGGTCCTTGATGTCGCAGGTCTTGCAGTGAACGCAGTTCTGGGCGTTGATCTGGAAGCGCTTCTCGCCGTCTTCCTTGGTCACCACTTCGTACACGCCGGCCGGGCAGTAACGCTGGGCAGGCTCATCGTAGAGCGGCAGGTTCTTGGCGATCGGGATGCTCGCGTCGGCCAGCTTCAGATGGCATGGCTGTTCTTCTTCATGGTTGGTACCGGAGATGAACACCGAGCTGAGTTTGTCGAAGCTGATCTTGCCGTCCGGTTTCGGGTAGTCGATCTTCTTGCAGTCGGCCGCAAGCTTGAGGCAAGCGTAATCCGGCTTGGTGTCGTGCAAGGTGAACGGCAGTTTGCCGCCGAAGATGTTCTGGTCGAGCCAGTTGAAACCGCCACCGACGATGGCGCCGAACTTGTGGATCGCCGGGCCGAAGTTGCGGCTGGCGAACAGTTCGTCGTAGAGCCAGCTCTTCTTGAACGCGTCGACGTAAGTGGTCAGCTCTTCGGTGCCGTCTTTCTCGGCGAACAGCGCCTCGGCCACGGATTCAGCGGCGAGCATGCCGGACTTCATGGCGGTGTGGCTGCCTTTGATCTTGGCGAAGTTCAGGGTGCCGAGGTCGCAACCGATCAGCGCGCCGCCCTTGAAGACCATTTTCGGCAGCGAGTTCAGGCCGCCTTTGCAGATGGCGCGAGCGCCGTAGCTGATGCGCTTGCCGCCTTCCAGGTACTGCTTGAGCACCGGGTGATGCTTGAGGCGCTGGAACTCGTCGAACGGCGACAGGTAAGTGTTGCTGTAGGACAGGTCAACGATCAGACCGACTACAACCTGGTTGTTTTCCAGGTGATAGAGGAACGAGCCACCGGTGTTCTCGGTGCCCATGATGTCCAGCGGCCAGCCGGCGGTGTGGACCACCAGGCCGGGTTGATGCTTGGCCGGGTCGATTTCCCAGATTTCTTTCAGGCCGATGCCGTAGTGCTGGGCGTCGGCATCGCTGTCGAGGTTGAAGCGCTTGATCAGTTGCTTGCCGATGTGGCCACGGCAACCTTCGGCGAACAGCGTGTACTTGCCACGCAGTTCCATGCCCGGGGTGTAAAGGCCTTCTTTTGGGTGACCTTCGCGGTCAACGCCCAGATCGCCGGTGATGATCCCGCGAACCACGCCGTTCTCGTCGAACAGCGCTTCCTGAGCGGCGAAGCCCGGGTAGATTTCCACGCCCAGGTTCTCGGCCTGCTGGGCCAGCCAGCGGCACAGGTTGCCCAGGGAGATGATGTAGTTGCCTTCGTTGTGCATGGTCTTGGGCACAAAGAGGTCGGGAATCTTCTGCGCGCTGTCGGCGTTCTTGAGAACGAAGATGTCATCGCGGGTGACCGGCGTGTTCAGCGGGGCGCCGAGTTCTTTCCAGTCCGGGAACAATTCGTTCAGGGCGCGTGGTTCGAACACGGCGCCGGACAGGATGTGAGCACCGACTTCGGAGCCTTTTTCGACCACGCAGACGCTGATTTCCTTACCGGCTTCGGCGGCCTTCTGCTTCAATCGGCAGGCGGCGGAAAGACCAGCGGGGCCGGCACCGACGATGACCACGTCGAATTCCATGTATTCGCGTTCCACAGGTTATCTCCTACTCAAGGCTCAACAGTTTTTTTTCTAATTGGAGGTTTGGTGTCGCATCCATGAATTCCTGCGCAATGCAGGAAGAGGACAATCGATGAGCCACCTTTCTCTCTAAGGTGGCGCATTATATCTACACCACTCCTAGCGTCCAATACAAACGTTTGTTTGAATCGGCTCAAAGCCAGAGAAATCAAAGTCACGCGGCTTATGACTGGCCATTTTGCCGTATTGACCGGAATAGGCGTTGCGGTCAAGATACGGTCGGTTTTGCGCTCGCCGTAGGCTGACTGTTGGTATCAAGAGCACCTCTAAAGACAGGGCGATGGCAGTACAAGGTGATGCGCAGTGCAGATTCTGGCGCGCAGTTTACACGCCGCGATAATGAATGACTCGTCAGTCACCACTGACGAACGGTCATCTTCATCGTGAGCGCTTGTCACTTGACACCTTTGCCAGCGTTTTTAGAGGTGCCCTTGCGCCGATGAGCATCAAACCGCCAGGTTCGCCTAGGCGACTTTCTTTTCACCGGAGAGTAACGAGGAATCCATGAAGGTTCTTGTAGCTGTCAAACGCGTTGTGGATTACAACGTCAAGGTTCGCGTCAAGGCGGACAATTCCGGCGTCGACCTCGCCAACGTCAAGATGTCGATGAACCCGTTCTGCGAAATCGCAGTGGAAGAAGCCGTACGCCTGAAAGAGAAAGGTGTTGCGACTGAAATCGTCGTCGTCTCCATCGGCCCGTCCACCGCTCAAGAGCAACTGCGCACCGCGCTGGCTCTGGGTGCCGACCGCGCCATCCTCGTCGAATCCGCTGAAGACCTGACTTCGCTGGCCGTTGCCAAGCTGCTCAAGGCTGTTGTCGACAAGGAACAGCCTCAGCTGGTGATCCTTGGCAAACAAGCCATCGACAGCGACAACAACCAGACTGGCCAGATGCTCGCGGCATTGAGCGGCTACGGTCAGGGCACGTTCGCGTCCAAAGTCGACATCAGTGGCGACAGCGTTGCCGTGACTCGCGAAGTCGACGGCGGCGCGCAGACAGTTTCCCTGAAACTGCCGGCCATCGTCACCACCGACCTGCGTTTGAACGAGCCGCGCTACGCGTCCCTGCCGAACATCATGAAAGCCAAGAAGAAGCCTCTCGAAGTGCTGACTCCGGACGCTTTGGGCGTTTCCACCGCCTCCACCAACAAGACCGTGAAAGTCGAAGCGCCAGCTGCACGCAGCGCGGGTATCAAGGTCAAGTCGGTGGCTGAACTGGTCGAGAAACTGAAAAACGAAGCGAAGGTAATCTAAATGACTATCTTGGTTATTGCTGAACACGACAACAAAGTGCTGGCCCCGGCCACGCTGAACACCGTGGCTGCCGCCGTTAAAATCGGTGGTGACATCCACGTTCTGGTTGCAGGTCAGGGCGCTGGCGCCGTGGCTGAAGCCGCTGCGAAAATCGCTGGCGTGGCGAAAGTGCTGGTGGCCGACAACGCTGCCTACACTCACCAACTGCCGGAAAACGTTGCTCCTCTGGTGGCCGAGTTGGGCAAGGGCTACAGCCACATCCTGGCTGCTGCCACTTCCAACGGCAAAAACATCCTGCCGCGCGTTGCCGCTCAGCTGGACGTTGACCAGATCTCCGAGATCATCTCGGTCGAAAGCGCTGACACGTTCAAGCGCCCGATCTACGCCGGTAACGCCATCGCCACCGTTCAATCGAACGCTGCGGTCAAAGTGATCACCGTGCGTGCCACCGGTTTCGACCCGGTTTCTGCTGAAGGTGGTTCGGCGGCTGTTGAAGCCGTTGCCGCTGCTCACGATGCGGGGATTTCCAGCTTCGTCGGCGAAGAACTGGCCAAGTCCGATCGTCCGGAACTGACCGCTGCCAAGATCGTTGTTTCGGGCGGGCGCGGCATGCAGAACGGCGACAACTTCAAACACCTGTACGCCCTGGCCGACAAGCTGGGCGCTGCCGTCGGTGCTTCCCGCGCCGCGGTCGACGCCGGTTTCGTACCCAACGACATGCAGGTCGGTCAGACCGGCAAGATCGTTGCTCCACAGCTGTACATCGCCGTCGGTATCTCCGGCGCGATCCAGCACCTGGCCGGCATGAAAGACTCCAAAGTGATCGTCGCGATCAACAAGGACGAAGAAGCGCCGATCTTCCAGGTGGCCGATTACGGCCTGGTGGCAGACCTGTTCGAAGCAATCCCTGAGTTCGAGAAGCTGGTCTAATCCAGCGGCCTGACTTATAAAGAGCCCGACCTTTTGGTCGGGCTTTTTTTTTGTTCCGGATTTGAGTGGGAGAGTATTGCCATGGATCTGCGCCGCGTTTACGGCTGGTCATTGCTGCTGGGTCTGACGGTGTTGCCGGCGCTGTCCGTCGCCGCGGGCAAGTGCGAACGCCTGGTGGTCACCGGCAGTCCGGACGCACCGCCGTACCTGTGGCAAGACCCGCAAAACCCCAAGCACCTGATCGGCGCCAGTGCAGATTTGTTGCAGCAGGTGGCGGGGGAGTTGGGGATCAAGGTTGAACTGCTTTACGCCGGCAAACGCTCTCAGGCCCTGGACGAAGTGCGCAGTGGGCGAATGGACATGCTGGCGGATGCGTCATTGACGGTCAGTCAACTGGAATCCCTGGATTACATTCATCCGCCGTTACTGGAAAACGATTACCTGGTCTGGACCCGAAAAGACTCGACGCTGGTCTACAACGAAGCGCAGGACCTTCACGGCCATCCCGGCGCATTGTCGGAAAAGTCTCGTATGACCCCGGCATTTGGCACGTTTGCCGAGCAGCAATTGACCCTAGCCCGTACGCCTAACCTGACCCAGGCCTTTCAGAAATTGCTGCTGGGTGAGGTGGAATTTGTCCTTGCCGGACGCTACTCGGGCATGGCGGCCGCGCAGACACTGAACCTGGCCAACGACCTGATCGCCCGTCCTCAACCGATCGACAAACCTGGCCTGTTCCTCGCGGTTTCCCACAACTCCGCCTGCAACGATCCGTGGTTGCGCGGACAGCTGGCCAAAAAGATGACAGAATTGCCCGCGTCCGGACTGACGGAAGCCGTGCTGCAACGCAATATCGAGCGCTGGAAGGCGCAGCTCTCACAACCGCAGCAACAACCTGTCAGTACCCCAAAACAGTAGGGATTTTTAGTGAGTATTCGACCTCTTTTCGCTGCCCTGGCCGTTCTGGCTCTGGCGGGTTGTGCAGCCGATCCGGCGCCGAATGAACAAATGCGCCTGACCGAACAGGCACTCGAGCAGGCCAAGGCCGTGGGCGCCACCTCCGCCGACGTGCCGGAAATGAAACTGGCCGAAGACAAGTTCAACCGCGCCAAGGGCAGCATGAACGACCAATCCTTCAAGAACGCGCGCATGCGGGCCGAGCAGGCCGAGCTGGACGCGCGTCTGGCCGAAGCCCGGGTTCTGACCCTCAAGAGCGAGGAGCAGTTGAACGTGCTTAATACCCGCATCACTCGCCTGCGCAAGCAACTGGGAGATGCCCAATGAGCCTCAAGACCAAAGCCCTGGGCGGTTTGATCCTGGCAGGCTGCGCCAGCCTCTATGGTTGTGCCGGTCAGCACAGCGAGGCCGCGTTGCAGCAGGCCAGTACTGACTTCCAGAAGGTCAAGGAAGATTCCAACGTGCTGCGAATCGCGCCCAAGGACGTGATTCGTGCCGGTGAGTCGCTGGCCCGCGCCGATCGTCTGTCCAGTTACTGGGGCAGTGGAACGGACGTGTTGCATTACGCTTACCTGAGTGAGCGCTATAGCGAAATCGCGCGCGAACACACCAACCAGGTGCTCAACGAAGAACGTGCGGCGAAGCTCGAACTGGAGCGTCAGCGCCTGCAACTGGCCCTGCGCGAATCCAAACTGCTCAGCGTGCAGCAGCAGGGCAAGTGGCTCGAAGAACAGATTGTCGCGTTGGCGACCACCCAGACCGACCGTGGTCTGGTGATGACCTTGGGCGACGTGTTGTTCGACACGGGCGAAGCGGAGTTGAAAAACTCGGCGAACCGCGTGGTGTTGAAGATCGTGCAGTTCCTGCAGCTCAACCCCAAGCGCGTGGTGCGCATCGAAGGCTACGCCGACAGTACCGGCGGCAAGCAGGAAAACCTCAAGCTGTCCCGTGACCGTGCGCAATCGGTGGCGGACGTGCTGATGGATTTGGGCATCGACGATAAACGCATCCAGGTCGAAGGCTACGGTGATGAATATCCGGTCGACGTGAACGCTTCCGAACGGGGACGTGCGCAGAACCGTCGGGTAGAAATTGTGTTCTCTGACGAAAAAGGCCAGCTCGGCGCTGCCCGCTAAGGGCTGCGTCACTGGAAAACCCGGCCTGCCCGTCAGCGCCGGGTTTTTTTACGCCTGCTAATCAACTCACAAAACAGTACAGTTTTTGCTGACACTGCGCTGTACGGTCGACTATTGTGGCAACTGTCCCAGTACACTTCTAAACTGTTCCGGTATTGTTTCACACAAGAATAAAATGCCCGTGAAATCGAGTGCTGCGTCATGACCAATCTCTTGCTCTACCAACGTATTGCTCAGCAACTGGCCGAAGACATCCGCCGTGGCGTCTATCAACCGGGGGAACGCGTGCCTTCGGTGCGCAAGATGAGCTCGCAGCTCAACGTCAGCCATGCGACGGTGTTGCAGGCTTACGCCAACCTCGAGGATCAGGGGTTGATCCGCGCCCGGCCGCAGTCGGGTTACTACGTGCACCAGACCCCGGCCCTGACCGCGCCGACACCGGACATCGCCCGGGTCGAGCGTCCTGGTCTGGTCACTCGCAGCAGCATCATCCAACAAGTCTTGGTCGAATCCCGCCGCGAGGGTGTGTTTCCCTTGGGCGCGGCGGTACCGAGCGTTGATTATCTGCCGGTGCGGGCGCTGCATCAGCAACTGGCCAAAGTCACCCGTTTCCATAGCCCGCGGGCGTTCAGTTACATGTTCAGCCCCGGTTTCGAACCGTTGCGCCGACAAGTGGCGATCCGCATGCGCGATGCCGGCGTGGTGGTCGATCCGTCGGAAGTGGTGATTACCCACGGCTGCGTCGATGCGTTGCAGATGTCCCTGCGAGTGCTGACTCGCCCGGGCGACCTGATCGCCGCCGAATCGCCGACCTACTACGGTTTGCTGCAACTGGCTGACTTGCTGGGCCTCAAGGTCATTGAGATCCCGAGCGATCCGGCCACCGGCATGAGCCTCGAAGCGTTGCAGCTGGCGGCCAACCAGTGGTCGATCAAGGCGCTGGTGCTGACCACTCGTCTGAGCAATCCATTGGGCGGCACCATGCCCGAAGAGCGGCAGAAGCAACTGCTGCGGCTGGCCTCGGATTTCGATATCCAGATTGTCGAAGATGATATCTACGGCGAACTGATGTTCGAGCAGGGTCGCACCAAATCACTGAAAGCCTACGATCGACTGGATCGGGTGATCTATTGCTCAAGCTTCTCCAAAACCTTGTCGCCGGGCGTGCGGATCGGCTGGATGATTGCCGGCAAGTACCAGCAGGAAATCCAGCGTTTGCAGACCTTCAGCACCCATTCGGCCTGCAGTGTCACGCAGATGGGTATTGCGGCCTACCTGGAGAACGGTGGTTACGACCGGCATTTGCGCTATATCCGTCAGGAGTACCGCAAGAACCTCAGCGCTTTCCAACTGGCGGTGCAGCAATACTTCCCGGAAGGCACGCAGATGACCCGGCCGACCGGCGGCTTCATTCTGTGGGTCAGCCTGCCGGGGCGGGTCAACACCCAGGAGCTGCATGTTCGTGCGTTGCAGCAGGGCATCAGCATCGCGCCGGGGCTTATTTTCAGTAACACCGAGCAGTTCAATCACTGCATTCGGTTGAACTGCGGCACGCCTTGGAACCGTGAAGCCGAGCGTGCGTTGATGACCCTGGGCATGCTCGCTACCCAGCTCTGTCAGGAGATGGTCGGGGGCTTTTGAGGGGGCGGGCAGGTTATTTCTGCCCGCGCTTGTCATGTCGCGTGCAACAGGCGAGCATATGGCTCCTGCCGTTTGTACCGTTGGGTCCATGAAGCCGATTTTTCCCGCTGTCTGGCTATCGATCTGCCTGCTGATGACCTTCCAGACAGAAGGCGTATTGGCGGCTTCCGTTCAAGAAAAACCGGCAGCCAGCGCCACCGCGAAAAAACCGGCACCGGTCAAGAAAGCCGCGCCGGTCAAAAACAAAGCGGCCAAGGTGAAAAAGCGACCGCCGATTGCCTCCAAGTCTAAATCCGCCAGTGAAATCGCGAAAACCAAGCTTCCTTCGGCCGACCTGGATTTGAGCCTGCCCCAAGACATGGCCGAGGAGCTGAAACCGCTCGGTACGGTAGCGTTGCCACGGCACGATGCAGTATTGCCGCAAATGTTTGGTGAGAAGGCGGGTCCGTTTCAGCTCAACGGGAGGTTGATCAGCAACGAAATGAAGTTGCAACTGCGCAACGAAGAGCGCCGTGAAGTCGAAGGCGCAGCGCTGGAATTCGAGTTCAAACGATAATTTCTTCCCGTCCGTGACCCGATGGCCAGACGCTTTGTCGGAGACTGGTCAGTCACGCTCCTTTAAGCGTAAAAACCCGGGTCCAGACAATTTTAAACAAGCGTTTTAGCGGTTACTCTGTGCCACGTCCTTTAACACATCGCCCTTCGAGGAGCTCGTCGTCATGAAATGCCGTGAAGGCTGTGGCGCCTGTTGCATTGCCCCTTCCATCAGTTCACCGATTCCCGGCATGCCCAATGGCAAGCCCGCCGGAGAACGTTGCGTACAACTCTCTGTCGATAACCTGTGCGGCATTTTCGGCAAACCGGAACGTCCTGCAGTGTGTTCGGCGTTCGAAGCCGACATCGAAGTCTGCGGAAACAGCAGTGACGAAGCGATCAAATTGCTGGGTTGGTGGGAGCAAATGACGGCGGCGTGATGTGTTCAACGAACGGATCTTCAACAATAAGGAATAAGATTATGGGTTCGCTGCATCGTATGGCTGTGTTGTGTGGTTTGACGGTAATGTTCGCCACCACGGCTGCTCACGCCGAAGACTGGAAAGTCGCCAAGGAACAGGACGGCATCAAGATCTCCTTGAGCGAGGTGGCCGGCTCAGATTACAAGGCCTACCGTGGTGTCACGCTGATGAAGACCACCGTGGCCAAACTGCGCGCATTGCAGGAAGACGTGCCAGGGGCCTGTGCCTGGATTCACGAATGCAAGACCCAGAAATTGCTCAAGCACGAAGGTGATCAGAGCTGGACCTACACCCAGTTCAATACTCCTTGGCCGGTTACTGAGCGTGATTCGGTGCTGCATGTGACCACCATCGAGGGTGCTGACGGCAGCTTGACCCGCAAGCTCGAAGGCGTACCGAAGTACCTTCCCGAAGAAAAAGGCTTCGTCCGGGTTACCAAGGTCGACGGTTTCTGGAAGTTCGTGCCCAAGGGCGATCAGATTGAAGTGACTTATCAGGTGCACACTGAGCCGGGCGGTAGCATTCCGTCGATGGTGGCCAACAAGTTTGTGGTCGATGCGCCGTTCAATACCTTGAAAGCCCTGAAAGAACGCGCCGAGAAGTAATCGCTCTTTTTGATAAAACGCCCTGACTTGTTTGGGGCGTTTTCTATTGGGTGGGGCGGATTATTTGATTGGGGGCATATCCGTTCCTGCGGTAATGGCCGCTTAGGGTTCCGCCCTTACGGCGGGTCACTTGGAAAAGCCCCAAGTAACCAAGGGCTCTTGCCCCTTTCGTTCGGTGCCTCGCCCAGGCTCGGCATGCCCTCGCTCCGGTCCTGCTCCGTGGGCCCGCCGCCATCGGCCATCCATGGCCGGGGGCGGCTAACCCGGCATCCATGCCGGGTTGCCCACTGCGCAGAACCTCCACTCGGCCTCTCGAGGCGGCGGTGCATCCAGATCAAAAGCTGCAGGCGAGCTAACGCTCGGCCTGTTGAGTGGTGAGGAGCAAAAGCTGTCCGCCGATCTGCTTTATGTGGGAGCGGGCTTGCTCGCGAAGCTGTTGATCTTGCCGTTGCTGTTGCTGTTGCTGTTGCTTTGCTTTGGCTTCAGATCTGCCGCCCCTTTCCCAGAGGCCGAACGCAGGCGTTGCGCAGGGGGCACCGCGGC
This sequence comes from Pseudomonas sp. BT76 TE3572, assembly GCF_050435365.1. Classification (NCBI taxonomy): domain Bacteria; kingdom Pseudomonadati; phylum Pseudomonadota; class Gammaproteobacteria; order Pseudomonadales; family Pseudomonadaceae; genus Pseudomonas; species Pseudomonas sp. BT76 TE3572. Next base: position 2,694,873 of record NZ_JBNDKE010000001.1, on the reverse strand, counting down.
AAGGATGCCGCGGTAGCCGCCCCCGGCCATGGATGGCCGATGGCGGCGGGCCCCCGGAGCAATGCCGGAGTGAGGGCATGCCGAGCCTGGGCGAGGCACCGAATGGCGGGGCAAGAGCCCTTGGTTACTTGGGGCTTTTCCAAGTGACCCGCCGTAAGGGCGGAACCCTAAGCGGCCGTTACCGCAGAAACGGATATGCCCCCGATCAAAGAGCAGCTATTACCGAAGAAACGGATATACCCCCGAACTAACGGGCATTCGGAGCTAGGAATTTTATTTTGTTTCCGAATATACGTTGCACGAAATTTTCACAAAGCCTCCAAGACAATTCGCCCGCGCCAACATGCGGACAGTAATCAATGGCAATGCCGCGAGTGATCGTGCAACATTTGCGCACCGCGCAAGCCCCGGGGCCGAGAACTGGCCAACAGAGGGCAAGGCGCCGCTGTATTTTTGAAACTTCAACTTCCAATGGGTCCTAAAACGACATGGCAAACCCGGACGCCCTGAGTCAGCAGCGAGCTTCTAGTCGCCTGCTGCAACCGACCGTCAAATCGCATCTGGCCTACACGCTGCTGTGTGCCCTGGTCATGATGGTCATGTTCAGCCTGCTGCGCGTTGCGCTGCTGGTATACAACCGCGAGATGATCCTCGACACCCCGGCCTCGACCTTTCTCGAAGCATTCGCCAACGGTCTGCGTTTCGACCTGCGCCTGGTGGTCTACCTCAGCATTCCATTGCTGCTGGCGCTGTTCAGCGCCCGGGCGATGGCCGCACGCGGATTCTTCCGGTTCTGGCTGACCATCGCCTCGAGCATCGCGCTGTTCCTGGGCCTGATGGAGATGGACTTCTACCGCGAGTTCCACCAGCGCCTCAACGGCCTGGTCTTCCAATATGTAAAGGAAGACCCGAAAACTGTGATGAGCATGCTCTGGTACGGTTTCCCGGTGGTTCGCTACCTGCTGGCCTGGGCCGTGGGCACGTTGATCCTGACCCTGGCGTTCAAAGGCGCCGACCGCGCCACCCGGCCTCGCGGTCCCTTCAGCGGCGGCAGCATCGGCACGCGCCAGATCGCCCCCTGGTATGCGCGCCTCACAGTGTTCGTCGTCTGCCTGCTGGTCTGCGTGGTCGCCGCTCGTGGCACCCTGCGTCAGGGCCCGCCGCTGCGTTGGGGTGACGTTTACACCACCAACTCGAACTTCGCCAACCAGTTGGGCCTCAACGGCACCTTGTCGCTGGTCGCCGCGGCCAAGAGCCGTATGTCCGAAGATCGCGACAACGTCTGGAAGGCCACGTTGCCACAGCCTGAAGCGCAGAAAATCGTGCGTGACATGCTGGTAATGGCAGACGACAAACTGGTGGATGCCGAAACTGCAGCCGTGCGTCGCGACTACACGCCGCCGGCCGACAAGACCCTGCCAATCAAGAACGTCGTCGTGATCCTGATGGAAAGCATGGCCGGTCACTCGGTGGGCGCCTTGGGCGCACCGGGCAACATCACGCCGTACCTCGACAAATTGTCGAAAGAAGGCCTGCTGTTCGACCGCTTCTTCTCCAACGGCACCCATACCCACCAGGGCATGTTCGCCACCATGGCCTGCTTCCCGAACCTGCCGGGTTTCGAATACCTGATGCAGACGCCGGAAGGCAGCCACAAGTTGTCCGGCCTGCCGCAATTGCTCAGTGCCCGTGACTATGGAGACGTGTACGTCTACAACGGCGACTTCGCCTGGGATAACCAGTCGGGTTTCTTCAGCAACCAGGGCATGACCAACTTCATTGGTCGTAACGACTTCGTGAACCCGGTGTTCTCCGATCCGACCTGGGGCGTGTCCGACCAGGACATGTTCGACCGTGGTCTGGTGGAGCTCAAGGCACGGGAAAACGGCAAGCCGTTCTATGCGCTGCTGCAAACCCTGTCCAACCACACGCCCTATGCCTTGCCGACACCATTGCCGGTTGAGCGCGTGACCGATCGCGGTAGTCTGAACGAGCATTTGACCGCCATGCGCTACGCAGACTGGGCGCTGGGCCAGTTCTTTGAAAAGGCCCGCAAGGAGCCGTATTTCAAGGAAACCCTGTTTGTGATCGTCGGCGACCACGGTTTTGGCAATGAGCGCCAGATCACCGAAATGGACCTGGGCCGCTTCAACGTGCCGATGCTGATGATCGCACCGGGCATCCAGGAAAAATTCGGCCAGCGTGACCATACCGTAGGCACTCAGATCGACATCGTGCCGACCATCATGGGCCGCATCGGTGGCGAAGTGCGTCATCAGTGCTGGGGCCGCGATTTGCTCAACCTGCCTGAAGGCGACACCGGTTTTGGCGTGATCAAGCCGTCGGGTAGCGAGCAGACCACCGCCATCATCACGGCTGATCAGATTCTGGTGCTGCCGAAGGAAAAGGAAATGGCGCCGAAGATGTACCAGTACGAACTGGGCGCAACACCTCACGCCGAGATCGTTCCGGATGCACCGCGTACCGCTGAGCTGAAACTCAAGCTCGAAGCCTTCCTGCAAACGGCGACCAAGAGCCTGATCGACAACACCGCCGGTGTGGTTGATGGCAAGCCGGACTAAGTCTTGATGCAATAAAAAAGAGGCCCTGAAAAGGGCCTCTTTTTTTTGCCTGTTAAACCTTTATATCTTGCCGAGCAACAGCAGGATCAACAGCACCACCAACACCACGCCGATGATACCCGACGGGCCATAACCCCAACTTCTGGAGTGCGGGAAGACCGGTAAACCACCTACCAGCAGGAGGATCAGAATAATGATTAGAATTGTGCCCATGTCTATTTCCTTGTTGGAAGTGTTCTTGAATTACCTGGCGTTTAACCGTCAGCCGGGCTGATATAAAACCGGGCTGCTTACAAAATCCGACTGTGGCAAATGAAAGAAAATTCCAAGTTTTTTTAATGTTTTTCGAAGAAAGGCTTATTTCGTTTTTTATGGCACAAGTTGGTTCAGGCACTCTCCCGGTTTGCTCGGGCCATTCAGCAATCTGATGGAGCGTGGGTCGGGCATTGTCCTTCGCTACACTCGATGCATCTTCCCCGGAACAACAAGGCTGTTTGCTATGCAAAATCGCATGATGATCACTGGTGCGGGCTCGGGCTTAGGTCGCGAAATCGCGCTGCGCTGGGCGCGTGAAGGCTGGCAGCTGGCCTTGTCGGATGTCAGCGAACCCGGTCTGCAGGAAACCCTGAAACGGGTTCGCGAAGCCGGCGGCGACGGTTTTATCCAGCGTTGCGACGTGCGCGATTACAGCCAGCTGACCGCTTTCGCCCAAGCCTGCGACGAGAAACTCGGTGGCATCGATGTCATCGTCAACAACGCCGGCGTTGCCTCGGGCGGGTTCTTCAGTGAACTGTCCCTGGAAGACTGGGACTGGCAGATCGCAATCAACCTGATGGGCGTGGTCAAGGGCTGCAAGGCCTTCCTGCCGCTGCTGGAAAAAAGCAAAGGCAAGATCATCAACATCGCGTCGATGGCCGCCCTGATGCAAGGCCCGGCCATGAGCAACTACAACGTGGCCAAGGCTGGCGTGGTGGCGTTGTCTGAAAGCCTGTTGATCGAACTGGCGCAGCAGGAAGTCGGCGTGCATGTGGTGTGCCCGTCGTTCTTCCAGACCAACCTGCTGGACTCCTTCCGTGGCCCGACGCCGGCCATGAAAGCCCAGGTCGGCAAGTTGCTGGAAAGCTCGCCGATCAGCGCGGCGGACATTGCCGACTACATCTATCAACACGTTGCCGCCGGCGAATTCATGATCCTGCCTCACGAACAGGGCCGTATGGCCTGGGCACTCAAGCAGAAGAACCCGCAATTGCTCTACGACGAAATGACCGTCATGGCCGACAAAATGCGCGCCAAGGCCAAACAATCCGCAGGTTGAGCTTGCCCCCTGCACAACACCGTCGTTAGGGTGGCCGCCATCGGCCATCCTCGCGAGACATTTTGCATGCTCAATTACCTGTGGTTTTTTCTCGCCGCGCTGTTTGAAATCGCCGGCTGCTTTGCCTTCTGGATGTGGCTGCGCCAGGGCAAAAGCGCCTGGTGGGTCGTGCCGGCTCTGCTCAGCCTGACCTTGTTCGCGCTGCTGTTGACCCGCATCGAAGCGACCTACGCCGGCCGCGCCTATGCCGCTTACGGTGGCATCTACATCATCGCGTCGATCGGCTGGCTGGCGGTGGTCGAGCGGATTCGTCCGCTGGGCTCGGACTGGCTCGGTGTGGCGCTGTGTGTGATCGGGGCGAGCATCATCCTTTTCGGCCCACGCTTCTCCGCTTCCTGAAGGATCGGTCCTTCATTCAATGGCTTTGTGGGACGTTTCCATAGGAGCTGTTCGGAGTGCGCTGTAGGGCGGGACTGATTTGCAGCTGTCGCATTGTAGGCCCGCCGAGTGCAGGGCATCTTCAGGGTTCGATAACCCTGAAGGACGAATGCCATGCTTGTACTCAGTCGCGTTGTGGGCGAATTGATTTCCATCGGTGACAACATTTCCGTGCGCATTCTTGCCGTCAACGGAGGCAGTGTGCGCTTCGGTGTCGAAGCGCCGCAGAACGTCAACGTGCACCGCTCCGAGGTCTACGACCGCATCCAGGTCAAACTGGCGAAAAACAAAGGACGCTGAGGCCTCAGTCGAACAGGTGCTTGGGCACATCGTGCTTGAGCATCAACTGGCATTGCTCGCTTTCCGGGTCGAAGACAATCAGCGCCTGGCCCTTGGTCAACGCCTGGCGAACACGCAGAACACGGGTTTCCAGCGGCGTGTCATCGCCGTTGTCCGTACCGTCACGGGTCACGAAATCCTCGATCAGGCGGGTGAGGGTGTCGACTTCAAGTTGGTCGTGGGGAATCAGCATAAGCACCTCGGCTAAACAATGGCGCGATGCTACGGCGAATGAAGGGTTGGGGCTAGCCTGGGCCTCAAGTCTTGCCTGATCGATCGCCATCGCGGGCTTGGTCCGGGCGGCGTTCCGACGATGACAATCTACCTGGCGACCCAAAAACTGGATCAGCTTTCGGACCGCTGCCCTACGAGGCTGTCCACCGACGGCACCCGCGTATCGCTTTCCATCTGCGTCTCATGTTCGATCTGATGACTGAACCGGTCCAGCGAACCCTTGGCCGGTTGTGCATCGCTGGCAAACACCGGCGGACTCAGAATGTAGGCGCCGAGCAGGCGGCTGAGGGCGGCGAGGCTGTCAATGTGAGTGCGTTCGTAGCCGTGAGTGGCGTCGCAGCCGAAAGCGAGCAGGGCGGTGCGAATGTCATGCCCGGCAGTGACCGCCGAATGAGCATCGCTGAAGTAGTAGCGGAACAGGTCGCGACGTACCGGCAATTCGTTGTCACTGGCCAGGCGCAGCAGATGCCGCGACAGGTGATAGTCGTAAGGTCCGCCGGAATCCTGCATCGCCACGCTCACTGCGTGTTCGCTGGAATGCTGACCCGGCGCGACCGGGGCAATGTCGATGCCGACGAATTCGCTGACGTCCCACGGTAACGCCGCCGCCGCGCCACTGCCGGTTTCCTCGGTGATGGTGAACAGCGGATGACAGTCGATCATCAGCTCTTCGCCGCTGTCGACGATCGCTTTCAGCGCCGCCAGCAACGCGGCAACGCCGGCCTTGTCGTCGAGATGTCGGGCGCTGATGTGGCCGCTTTCGGTGAACTCCGGCAAAGGGTCGAAGGCGACAAAGTCACCGACGCTGATGCCCAGCGAGTCGCAATCGGCACGCGTGGCGCAATAGGCGTCCAGGCGCAATTCAATGTGATCCCAACTGATCGGCATTTCATCCACGGCGGTATTGAACGCATGCCCGGACGCCATCAGCGGCAGCACGCTGCCACGGATCACGCCATTGTCAGTAAACAGGCTGACCCGGCTGCCCTCGGCAAAACGGCTGGACCAGCAACCGACAGGCGCCAGGGTCAGACGGCCGTTGTCCTTGATCGCGCGAACCGCCGCGCCGATGGTGTCGAGGTGAGCGGAGACCGCCCGGTCGGGGCTGTTTTTCTTGCCCTTGAGGGTGGCGCGGATGGTGCCGCGGCGAGTCATCTCAAAGGGGATACCCAGCTCTTCAAGCCGTTCGGCGACATAACGCACGATGGTGTCGGTGAACCCGGTCGGGCTGGGAATGGCGAGCATTTCCAGCAGGACTTTTTGCAGGTAGTTCAGATCCGGTTCTGGAATGTTGCTGGTCATGGAAACTCCTGATGAATTAAGCGCTGATCGTTCCCACGCAGCGTGTGGGAACGATCATGAAGAGGAATGTCAGACCGCCGGCTGACTATGCGGAAACAACAAATCCACAAACCGCTCAGCCGTCGGCTGCGGCTCATGGTTAGCCAACCCGGCACGCTCATTGGCTTCGATAAACACATACTCCGGTTGATCGGCGGCGGGCACCATCAGGTCGAGCCCGACCATCGGAATGTCCAGCGCACGCGCCGCGCGCACCGCCGCATCCACCAGCGTCGGATGCAGGATCGCCGTCACATCCTCAAGAACTCCGCCGGTATGAAGATTCGCCGTACGCCGTACGAACAGATGCTCGCCCGCCGGCAGAATGCTGCTGTAGTCAAAACCCGCCGCGTGCAAGGTGCGCTCGGTCTCATGGTCCAGTGGGATTTTGCTTTCACCGCTGGTCGCCGCCTGACGACGCCGGCTCTGGGCTTCGATCAGTGCACCGATGGAGTGCTGACCGTCGCCCACCACTTCTGCCGGCCGACGAATCGCTGCGGCGACCACCTCAAAACCGATCACCACAATCCGTAAATCGAGGCCTTCGTGGAAGCTCTCCAGCAGCACTCGACTGTCGAACCGGCGAGCAGATTCGATGGCTTGCTGGACCTCTTCAATGGTCCGTAAATCCACCGCGACACCTTGGCCCTGTTCGCCATCCAGCGGTTTGACCACCACCCGTTCGTGCTCGTCGAGAAACGCCAGATTGTCATCGGCGTTGCCGGCCAGTTGCTGCGCTGGCAGGTTCAAACCGGCAGCCTTGAGCACTTTGTGCGTCAGGCTTTTGTCCTGGCACAGGCTCATGCTGATGGCGCTGGTCAAGTCGCTGAGGGATTCGCGGCAACGTACCCGGCGCCCGCCATGGCTGAGGGTGAACATCCCGGCGTCGGCGTCATCGACTTGTACATCGATGCCGCGACGGTGAGCTTCCTCGACGATGATCCGCGCATAAGGATTGAATTCGGCCTCGGGACCCGGGCCCAGAAACAAAGGCTGATTGATGCCGTTTTTGCACTTGATGGCGAAGGTCGACAGGTTGCGAAACCCCAGCTTGGCGTAAAGACTTTTCGCCTGCTGGTTGTCGTGCAGCACTGACAGGTCCAGGTAACTCAGCCCACGGCTCATGAAGTGCTCGATCAAATGCCGCACCAACACTTCACCGACGCCCGGTCGCGAACATTGTGGGTCGACCGCCAGGCACCACAGGCTGCTGCCATTTTCCGGATCGTTGAACGCCTTGTGATGGTTGAGGCCCATGACGCTGCCGATGATTGCGCCGCTGTCTTCATCTTCGGCCAGCCAATAGACGGGGCCACCGTGATGACGCGGAGTCAGCAGACTCGCGTCGATCGGCAGCATGCCGCGCAACTGATACAGCTGATTGATCGCCTGCCAGTCCGCATCGCTCTGGGCTCGACGGATGCGAAATCCGCGAAACACCCGAGTGGATTGGCGGTAGTCGCTGAACCACAGGCGCAAGGTGTCGGAAGGGTCGAGAAACAACTGAGCCGGCTCCAGCCCCAGTACTTGCTGAGGCGCCGCCACGTACAGGGCGATGTCGCGTTCACCTGACTGTTCATTGAGCAGCTCTTGGGCCAGGCTCGCCGCATCCGGGAAGGTATGGCCGATCAGCAACCGGCCCCAGCCGCAATGCACTGCGATCGGTGCGGTGCCCAATTCACTGCCGTCTTCGGCCAGGCGTGCCTGCAAGCGTTCGTAAGAGGGCGTCTGACCGCGCAACAAGCGTTGGCTGTAGGCCGTGGCGTGGGGTTTCATCGATCAGATTCCTTGTTCACTGAGCCACAGGTTCAGCGCCGCCAATTGCCACAGCTTGGAACCGCGCAACGGGGTCAATTGACCTTGTGGGTCGGTCAGCAGGCGGTCGAGCATGGCCGGGTTGAACAGACCGCGATCCTGACTCGGATCGAGCAGCAGTTCGCGCACCCAGTTCAGCGTATCGCCCTGCAAATGCTTCAGGCCAGGGACCGGGAAGTAGCCTTTCTTGCGATCGATCACTTCACTCGGAATCACCAGTCGCGCCGCTTCTTTCAAGACTTGCTTGCCGCCATCCGGCAGTTTGAATTTGCCCGGCACGCGCGCCGACAATTCCACCAGGCGATAGTCGAGAAACGGCGTACGCGCTTCCAGGCCCCAGGCCATGGTCATGTTGTCGACGCGTTTGACCGGGTCGTCCACGAGCATGATCGTGCTGTCCAGACGCAGGGCTTTGTCCACCGCTGCATCGGCACCGGGCTGTGCGAAATGTTCTTTAACGAAGTCACCGGCCGCGTCATTCGCTGTCAGCCATTTCGGCTGCACGGTGGCGGCGTAGTCGTCGTAGCTGCGGTCGAAAAACGCATCGCGATAGGCGGCGTACGGATCTTCGGCACCGTCGACTTGTGGGTACCAGTGATAACCGGCGAACAGTTCGTCGGCGCCCTGGCCGCTCTGCACCACTTTGCAATGCTTGGCCACCTCGCGAGACAGCAGATAGAAGGCGATGCAGTCATGGCTGACCATCGGCTCGCTCATGGCGCGGAACGCTGCGGGCAGTTGCTCGATGATCTCTTTTTCATCGATGCGCAGTTGGTGATGCTGGGTGCCGTAGTGCTTGGCGATCAGGTCCGAATACTGGAACTCGTCGCCGCGCTCGCCGCCGGCATCCTGGAAGCCGATGGAGAAGGTCGACAGGTTTTCAACACCGACTTCACGCAACAGACCGACGAGCAGGCTCGAATCGACGCCACCCGAAAGCAGAACACCGACGTCGACCGCCGCCCGTTGACGGATTGCCACGGCGTCACGGGTGCTGTCGAGTACACGGTCACGCCAGTCTTCGAGCGTCAGATTCATCTCGTCGGCGTGTGGGCCGTAGGGCAGGGTCCACCAGGTTTTCTGCTCAGTGGTGCCGTCCGCTTCGATGCGCATCCAGGTCGCCGGTGGCAGTTTTTCGATGCCGGCCAGCAAGGTACGCGGGGCCGGGACCACCGCGTGGAAATTCAGATAATGATTGAGTGCCACCGGATCGAGGATTGGGTTGATGTCGCCGCCCTTGAGCAGTGCCGGCAACGCCGAGGCAAAGCGCAGGCGCTGGCCGGTGCGCGACAGGTACAGCGGCTTCACGCCCAGACGGTCGCGGGCAATGAACAGGCGTTGGGCGTCGCGCTCCCAGATGGCGAACGCGAACATGCCGTTGAGCTTGGGCAGCAGTGCTTCGCCCCAGGCGTGGTAACCCTTGAGCAGCACTTCGGTGTCACCACCGGAATAGAACGCGTAACCAAGGCTTTCAAGCTCGGTGCGCAGTTCCGGGAAGTTGTAGATCGCGCCGTTGAAGGCCAGGGACAAGCCCAGTTGGTTGTCGACCATCGGCTGCGCCGAACCGTCCGACAGGTCCATGATTTTCAGGCGACGATGGCCCAGGGCAATCGGCCCTTGGGCATGAAAGCCCCATGCGTCAGGGCCACGAGGGGCCAGGTGATGGGTGATTCGTTCAACGGCCGCGAGGTCCGCAGGTTGATGATCAAAGCGTAACTCGCCAGCTAATCCGCACATAAATTCCTTACCGGTTTTTCCGTTGGGGAGGGTCAATCGATACCGCGCCAAAACGGCGGGTACTCAGAAACTGACCCGGCTGAATCCCCGGAGTTTTAGACCGATAAGTTATAAGTCGCGCCGTCAGACTTTTCCGCGGATCAACTGGCGCACCGCGAAACGGTTGGGATGGCAGGCCTCGGCGACCGTTCTGGGCAGGGGCAGAGGTTCGTTTTCGATCCATGCCGCGAGTAATTCACCCGACAGTGGCGCGGTGATCAAGCCGCGAGAACCGTGGCCGCTGTTGACGTAAAAACCCTCAAGCCAAGGGCAGGGAATGTCCGGCACTTGTCGGGCGTCCTTGCTCAGTACGGCGTAGGCGTCGGTGAACGCTGCTTGCTCGGCCAACGGGCCAACGATCGGCAGGTAGTCCGGGCTGGTGCAGCGAAATGCAGCGCGCCCTTCAAGCTGTTGCGGGTCCAGTGCCTGAGCATGTAGTCGCGTGCTCAGGTCGGGGGAGATTTCCTCGAGCAAGGCCAGGTTGCCGAGGTGTTCGGCGAGCGTCGGGGTCAGGTCATCGCTCTTGAAGTCGAAGCTGGCGCCGAGGGTGTGTTCGCCCAGCCGAGCCGGCGCCACATAGCCTTCGGCGCAGACGACGGTGGCCAGACTCTGGCTTTCAGGGGTTTGCGCCAGTCGGGTGATCTGGCCACGAATGCGTTTGAGGGGCAGTTCGGCGCTGTGCGGGAAACGCTTGATTTCGGCAGCGCCGGCCAGGATCACCACGGGGGCACTGGCCAGCAAATCATCACCGTCCCAGGCCTGCCACTGGTCATCAACCTTGCGCAGTTCCAGTACATCGCGATGGGGCAGCCACTGGATGTTCGCCGAAGACGCCTGCCAATGGCACAGCGCCGGCGGATGAACCCAGCCACCTTCCGGGAAGAATAAACCGCCGTGCTCCAGGGCGATCCCGGCCTGAGCCTGGGCTTGCGGTTGATCGAGCAAGTGCACCAGGTCTGGTGAAAAGGCGCCGGCCAATTGCGCCTGACGCTCGGCTTCCTTGGCGTTGAAGGCCAGTTGCAAGACCCCGCAATCGTCCCAGTCGACGCCCCGTTGCAGATGTTCGAGCAAGCGCCGGGTGTGGCCGAACCCACTGACAATCAACTGTGACAACGCGGTGCCATGGGCCGACAGCTTGAGGTACAGCACGCCTTGAGGATTGCCCGAGGCTTCCTGCGCCAGCGCATCGTGACGCTCCAGCAGACTCACTTGCCAACCCCGCGCCGCCAGGCTGGCGGCGCTGGCGCAACCGGCCAGGCCGGCGCCGATCACCAAGGCACGACGCTCGCCGTTCAGTGGCGTCGGACGCGCAAACCACGGTTTAGCCACGGCGGGCACCGGGACTTCCTCAGGCCAGCCGAGGAACACACCTCGCAGGATTTCCCATTTGTGGCCGATGCCGGGCGTGCGTTTCATCTTGAAGCCCGCCGCGTTCAGCAGACGGCGCACCCAACCGGTGCTGGTAAAGGTGCTGATGGTCGAACCGGGCGCCGCCAGACGTGCCAGTTCGGCGAACAGTTCGGCGGTCCACATGTCGGGGTTTTTCGCCGGGGCAAAACCGTCGAGAAACCAGGCGTCGATCTGCGCGTCCAGTTGCGGCAATTGTTCCAGGGCATCGCCGATCAGCAGGGTCAGGGTCACGCGACCGTTGTCCAGCACCAGACGCTGGAAGCCTGGGTGGATGGCGACGTATTGCGTCAGCAGTTGATCGGCAAACGGTTTGAGCTCCGGCCACAGGGCCAAGGCACGCTGTAGATCGGGCAGGCTCAGCGGGTACTTTTCGACACTGACAAAATGCAGCCGCGCCCCGGCCACCGCGTGCTGTTCGAACAGCTGCCAGGCGCAAAGGAAATTCAATCCGGTGCCGAAACCGGTTTCGCCAATCACCAGTCGACCGCCGGCCGGCAACGCGGCGAAGCGTTCACGCAAAGCGTTCTGTTCGAGGAATACGTAGCGGGTTTCGTCCAACCCCGACAGATCGGAAAAATACACATCATCGAACACCCGCGAGCGCGGGAGCCCTTGGTCGTCCCAGTCGAGCTGGGCGTGGGGCAATACAGGTTTCATGGCAGGCTCGGCAACGGCAAGGCGGCCATTCTAGCCGATCGCCGGGTTGGTGCTTGATCCATGGCAACGTGTGCGTTCGCAGATTCGCTGAAAATCTGTAGAAACTATTGTTGCTGCGAAGTAAGGGATTTCTCCCACGGGAAACAACTCAATCCGCTAGTCTTGCTCAATTCTGGAAGGAGCCGTCCCATGTTCGAATCCGCCGAAATCGGTCACGCCATCGACAAAGAAACCTACGACGCCGAAGAACCGGCCCTGCGTGAAGCCTTGCTCGAAGCGCAGTTCGAACTTCACCAGCAACGCCGCTTTCCGGTGATCATTCTGATCAATGGCATCGAAGGCGCCGGCAAGGGCGAGACGGTCAAGTTGCTCAACGAATGGATGGACCCACGCCTGATCGAGGTCCGCACGTTCGATCAGCAGACCGACGAAGAGCTGGCGCGGCCACCGGCCTGGCGCTACTGGCGGATGCTCCCGGCCAAGGGCCGCATGGGGATTTTCTTCGGCAACTGGTACAGCCAGATGCTGCAAGGCCGGGTTCATGGTTTGTTCAAGGACCCGGTGCTGGATCAGGTAATCAACCAGTCCGAGCGCTTTGAAAAAATGCTCTGCGATGAAGGCGCACTGATCTTCAAATTCTGGTTCCACCTCTCCAAGAAACAAATGAAGGCGCGGCTCAAGGCCTTGGCGGATGACCCGCTGCACAGCTGGCGCATCAGCCCGCTGGATTGGCAGCAATCGAAAACCTACGACAAATTCGTGAAGTACGGCGAACGCGTGTTGCGCCGTACCAGTCGTGATTACGCGCCTTGGCATGTGATCGAAGGGGTGGACCCTCATTACCGCAGCCTGGCGGTGGGCAAGATCCTGCTCGAAGGCCTGCAAAATGCCCTGAAGCGTCCCGAAGTCCATCCCGACAAGGTCAATGCCGCGCCGTTGCCCATCCATGTCGATCAGTTGAACCTGCTCGACAGTCTGGATTTGACCCTGAGCCTGGACAAGGACGATTACGAAGAACAATTGATTACCGAGCAGGCGCGATTCTCCGGTCTGATGCGTGACAAACGCATGCGTCGGCACGCCTTGGTGGCGGTGTTCGAGGGCAATGATGCGGCAGGCAAGGGCGGGGCGATCCGCCGGGTTGCGGCGGCCCTCGATCCGCGTCAATACAGCATCGTGCCGATTGCCGCGCCTACCGAAGAGGAACTGGCGCAGCCTTATCTGTGGCGTTTCTGGCGGCACATCCCGGCCAAGGGCAAGTTCACGGTGTTCGATCGCTCGTGGTACGGGCGGGTGCTGGTGGAGCGCGTCGAAGGCTTCTGCCCGCCGGCGGACTGGTTGCGGGCCTACAGTGAAATCAATGATTTTGAAGAGCTGATCGCCGAGGCCGGGGTGATCGTGGTCAAGTTCTGGCTGGCCATCGACAAGCAGACGCAACTCGAACGCTTCCAGGCAAGGGAAGAAATTCCCTTCAAGCGTTTCAAGATCACTGAAGATGACTGGCGCAATCGTGACAAATGGGACGCCTATCGCGCGGCGGTTGGTGACATGGTCGATCGCACCAGCACCGAGGTATCGCCCTGGACGCTGGTGGAAGCCAATGACAAGCGCTGGGCGCGGGTCAAAGTCCTGCGCACCATCAATCTGGCGCTGGAAGAGGCGTTTGAAAAGTCCGATAAACGCGAGAGGAAAGTGAAACAGCACAAGAAGTGAGCGATGGTTACGCATACGCGGGGTGAATGATTGTCGCGGTCGGTAATGCACTGGACTTATGCTCGGTCCACTCTCAACCGACAACAACAATGAGGTATGCCATGCGTGAAGTGGTGATCGTCGACAGCGTGCGGACTGGCCTGGCCAAATCCTTTCGCGGCAAGTTCAACCTGACCCGTCCGGACGACATGGCGGCCCATTGCGTCAATGCGCTGCTGGCGCGTTCGGGCATCGATCCGGCCAGCGTCGAGGACTGCATCGTCGGTGCCGGTTCCAACGAAGGTGGCCAGGGCTTCAACATCGGGCGCAACATCGCGGTGCTGTCGCGCCTGGGCACCGGCACTGCCGGCATGACCCTCAACCGTTTTTGTTCGTCGGGCTTGCAGGCGATCGCCATCGCCGCCAACCAGATTGCTTCGGGTTGCAGCGACATCATCGTCGCCGGTGGCGTCGAGTCGATCAGCCTGACCATGAAAAGCATCAACACCGACAACCTGATCAACCCGCTGCTCAAAGAGCAGGTGCCGGGCATCTATTTCCCGATGGGCCAGACGGCCGAAATCGTCGCTCGTCGTTACAACGTCAGTCGCGAAGAACAGGATCAGTACGCGCTGCAAAGTCAGAAACGTACCGCTCAGGCTCAGGCCGATAGATTGTTTGACGACGAAATCGTACCGATGGCGGTGAAATATCGGGTTGAAGACAAGGCCACCGGTCAGGTGCAGATCCTTGACGGTGTCGTCGATCACGATGACTGCAATCGCCCGGGCACCACCCTGGAAAGCCTGGCGGGATTGAAACCGGTGTTTGCCGAAGACGGTTCGGTGACAGCCGGCAACTCTTCGCAGCTGTCCGATGGCGCGTCGATGACGCTGGTGATGAGCCTGGAAAAAGCACTGGAACTGGGGTTGAAGCCGAAGGCTTTCTTCCGTGGTTTCACCGTGGCCGGTTGCGAGCCGGATGAGATGGGTATCGGCCCGGTGTTCTCGGTGCCGAAGTTGCTCAAGGCCAAGGGGTTGCGGGTTGCCGATATTGATTTGTGGGAACTCAACGAAGCGTTCGCCTCGCAATGCCTGTACAGCCGCATTCGGTTGGGGATTGATAACGACAAGTACAACGTCAACGGCGGTTCGATTTCCATCGGCCATCCGTTCGGCATGACCGGTTCGCGTCAGGTCGGGCATCTCGTGCGTGAATTGCAGCGCCGCAACGTGCGTTACGGCATCGTCACCATGTGTGTGGGTGGCGGGATGGGCGCGACCGGGTTGTTTGAAGCGGTGCGTTAAGACTGCAAGAGTTGTGTTGCCTGGTTAACCGCTATCGCGAGCAGGCTTGCGATAGCGGCGCCGCGGTCTACAGGCTCATCCGCAGAAGCAGCATCCGCTCAATGTAAGCCTGTACCTCCCGCGCCAATTTCTCCGGGTTTTCAAACGGCCCCTCGAGGGTGTTTTCCCGGGTGCTGAAATACAAATCCCCATTCACACGACACACCCGGTCACAACGGAAGTGCGTGGCGGGGGCATTGTCCTGGGCGCGTTTGCCGTACATGGCGATCTCCTGAGGAATGTTCCTGTTGGCGAATTCCATGAGCTTATGCATGAACCACTTGCAGCGCCTGGCCAACCGATCGACGGCATAGCGCCAATTTAATGGTGCGACCTGCACAGTTTCATTCGCGGCCAACGCCCAACTGTCCCTGTGTGCCGAACAGCTCTAAGCCTAGAATGACCTTTCTCGCCACTTGGCTTCGGGGTTCGCAATGCACATTTCATCGGGTCGCTGGGTTTACGGTCTGTTCCTGGCCTTGCTGACCGCGCTGTTGTGGGGAATCCTGCCAATCAAACTCAAACAAGTCCTGCTGGTCATGGACCCGGTGACGGTGACCTGGTTTCGCCTGATCGTCTCCGGCGGGTGCCTGTTCATTTATCTGGCAGCGACCAAACGCCTGCCGAGCCGAAAGGTGCTCGGGCCGCGCGGAGGCTGGTTGGTGCTGATGGCGGTGCTCGGCCTGGTGGGCAACTACGTGCTGTACCTGATGGGCCTGAACCTGCTCAGCGCCGGTACCGCGCAACTGGTGGTGCAGATGGGCCCGATCATGTTGCTGATCGCCAGTTTGTTTGTGTTCAAGGAACGGTTCAGCGTGGGGCAGGGGATTGGCCTGCTGGTGCTGTTGATCGGCTTTGCCCTGTTTTTCAATCAGCGGCTGGCCGAATTGCTGACCTCGCTGACCGATTACACCGCCGGCGTGCTTTTGGTGTTGCTGGCGTCCACGGTCTGGACGTTCTACGCACTGGGCCAGAAGCAATTGCTCACGGTGTGGAATTCGCTGCAGGTGATGATGGTGATCTACCTGTTCTGCGCGATGTTGCTGACGCCGTGGGTGCATCCGCTGGAAGCGTTGCAACTGAGTCCGCTGCAAGGCTGGCTGCTGCTGGCGTGCTGCATGAATACGCTGATTGCTTATGGCGCGTTTGCCGAGGCTCTGGCGCATTGGGAGGCATCGCGGGTCAGTGCGACGCTGGCGATTACGCCGTTGGTGACATTTGCTGCGGTGGCCGTGGCGGCGTGGTTGTGGCCGGAATTTGTGCAGACCGAGACGATCAATGGTCTGGGGTATGGCGGGGCGGTGCTGGTGGTGCTGGGGTCGGCGCTGGTGGCGTTGGGACCTTCGTTGATTGCCGGGCTCAGGGCCCGGAAGGTGCGGATGGCGGCCAGTTAGACCGCGTTATCGTTCTTCGCGAGCAGGCTCGCACACAGGAGAATGCGATTACCTGTGGGAGCGAGCCTGCTCGCGAAAGCTGAGTGTCAGGCGCTACAAAACTCAGCCCTTGGCCCCAGCCTCCAGCATATTCTCCGGCCTTACCCACGCATCAAACTCTTCATCCGTCAGATACCCGAGTTGCAACGCCGCCTCACGCAGGGTCAGCCCTTCGGCGTAAGCCTTTTTGGCGATCTCCGCCGATTTGTCATAACCAATGTGCGGGTTCAGCGCTGTCACCAGCATCAACCCACGCTCCAGATGTTCAGCCATTTTCTCTGCGTCCGGTTCCAGACCGGCGATGCAGTGCTGCTGAAAGTTGCTGCAGCCATCGCCGAGCAGGCGGATCGATTGCAGCAGGTTGTGGATGATCACCGGTTTGAACACGTTCAGTTGCAGGTGCCCCTGACTCGCGGCAAACCCGATGGCGACGTCGTTGCCCAAGACCTGACACGCCAGCATCGATAGCGCTTCGCACTGAGTCGGATTGACCTTGCCCGGCATGATCGAGCTGCCCGGTTCGTTGGCCGGCAGTTTCACTTCGGCGAAGCCTGCGCGCGGCCCGGAGCCCAGCAGGCGCAGGTCGTTGGCGATTTTCATCAGGGTCACGGCGAGGGTTTTCAGCGCGCCGGACAGCGTGGTCAGCGGTTCATGGCCCGCCAGGGCGGCAAATTTGTTGGGGGCGGTGACGAACGGCAGGCCGGAGAGGGCGGCCAGTTCGGCAGCGATGGCTTCGCCAAAACCGTGGGGCGAATTCAGCCCGGTGCCCACCGCGGTGCCGCCCTGGGCCAGTTCACAGACGGCCGGCAGCGCGCTGCGGATTGCCCGTTCGGCGTAATCCAGCTGCGCGATGAACGCCGACAGTTCCTGACCGAAGGTAATCGGCGTCGCGTCCATCATGTGGGTGCGACCGGTCTTGACCAGTTTCATGTGCCGCGCGGACAGCTCGGCCAATCCGCCCGAAAGTTCGTTGATCGCCGGCAGCAATTGCTGTTGCACTGCCTGGACTGTCGCGATGTGCATGGCCGTCGGGAAACAGTCGTTGGAACTCTGGGAGCGGTTGACGTGATCGTTAGGGTGAACCGGCGACTTGCCGCCGCGAACATTACCGGCCAGTTCGTTGGCGCGACCGGCGATCACTTCATTGACGTTCATGTTGCTCTGGGTGCCGCTGCCGGTCTGCCAGACCACCAGCGGGAACTGGTCGTCGTGGCTGCCGTCGAGCACTTCGTCGGCGGCCTGTTCGATCAGCCGGGCGATGTCGGCGGGCAGGTCTCCGTTGCGGTCATTGACCCGCGCCGCGGCTTTCTTGATCAGCGCCAGGGCGTGCAGCACCGCCAGCGGCATGCGTTCGTTGCCAATCGCGAAGTTAATCAGCGAGCGTTGCGTCTGAGCGCCCCAGTAGGCTTCATCCGGGACTTCCACCTGGCCAAGGCTGTCGGTTTCGATACGGCTCATCATGCACACTCCTGTAGGTCTGATAGCGCAGTTTAGGCCGTGATCGCCGGTCGTGGTTCCATCAGTCTGGAATTTGACCGTTCAACCCCTCTAAATCAGTCCTGACAAGGCTTGGGGTTGAGCGACACACTTTTTTAGGCGCAGAATGGACGCCCTTGGGGTTTTACCTCGCCTGCTAGAAAAGGAAACTCGATGACTCGTCTTCGTGCCATCTGTACCGCGGTTGCACTGGTTTGCGCCAGCGGCCCTGTTTTTGCCGATACCGCCAGCCACAACGCCAGTGCCGAAGCTTTCCTGACCCTGGCGCACGCTGACAAATTGGGCACTCCGGTGTACATGCAAGTGCAGCAAATGTTCGCTCAGCGCTTTGAACAGACCAAAGCCCCTGAATCGAAAAAGGCCTTGCTGGAAACCTACCAGGCCAAAGCCAACGCCGCGCTGGACCAAGCCATTGGCTGGAACAAGCTGAAGCCGGACATGGTCAAGCTCTACACCACCAACTTCAGCGAATCCGAGCTGAAAGACCTGGTCGCGTTCTACCAGTCGCCACTGGGCAAGAAAGTCCTGGAAAAAATGCCGCAGCTGACTCAGCAATCGGCCCAGATGACTCAAGCCAAGCTGGAAAGCGCCGTGCCCGTGGTCAACAAACTGCTGGCTGACATGACGGCCGAGCTGGAGCCTAAAGGCGCCGCCGCTCCAGCCAAGAAAAAGCCTTAAGCGGAGTTCGGTATGACCATGCAACAACGCATCGAATCGACGCTGGGCCTGTTGCAGCCGCAGCATCTGCAAGTGCTGGATGAAAGCCACATGCACAGCCGTGGGTTGCAGACCCACTTCAAGGCCGTGGTGGTCAGCCAGCAGTTCGAAGGGCTCAACCGCGTCAAGCGTCACCAGAAAGTCTACGGCACGCTTGGCGAGCTGATGGGCGAGTTCCATGCGTTGGCGCTGCATACCTACACGCCAGAGGAATGGGCACAGATCGACGCGGCTCCGGCCTCGCCGACCTGTGCTGGCGGCAGCAAGCATTAAGCATCGGTTTTTTGCTAGAATCCGCAACGCGCCGCTCACCCGGCGCGTTTTTTTTCGCATCCGGTTCACCCCTTACGAGGGTAGCCACCTGGAGAATCACCCATGACACAACAGATTGTCGTGGCGGCACTGTATAAGTTCGTCACCCTGGAAGATTACGTCGCCCTGCGCGAGCCACTGCTGCAAGCGATGGTAGACAACGGCATCAAAGGCACGCTGCTGATCGCCGAAGAAGGCATCAACGGCACCGTGTCCGGCAGCCGCGAAGGCATTGACGGGCTGATGGCCTGGCTCAAGAACGACCCGCGCATGGACGACATCGACCACAAAGAGTCGTACTGCGACGACCAGCCGTTCTATCGCACCAAAGTCAAACTCAAGAAAGAAATCGTCACCCTCGGCGTCGAAGGCGTGGACCCGAACAAAAAGGTCGGCACCTACGTCGATCCAGAGAACTGGAACGCGTTGATCAGCGATCCGGAAGTGCTGTTGATCGATACCCGTAACGACTACGAAGTCTCGATCGGCACCTTCGAAGGCGCCATCGACCCGAAGACCACCAGTTTTCGCGAATTCCCCGACTACATCAAAGCCAATTTCGACCCGGCCGTGCACAAGAAAGTCGCGATGTTCTGCACCGGCGGCATTCGTTGCGAAAAGGCGTCGAGCTATATGCTCAGCCAGGGCTTCGATGAGGTCTATCACCTCAAGGGCGGCATTCTGAAGTACCTCGAAGAGGTGCCGCAGGAAGAAACCAAATGGCAGGGCGACTGCTTCGTGTTCGATAACCGTGTGACCGTGCGCCACGACCTCAGCGAAGGCGACTACGATCAATGTCATGCCTGTCGTACACCGATCAGCGTCGAAGACCGTGCATCCGAGCACTACGTGGCCGGCATCAGTTGCCCGCATTGCTGGGATAAGCTGAGCGAGAAGACCCGTCGCAGTGCCATCGACCGGCAAAAGCAGATCGAACTGGCGAAGGCTCGCAACCTGCCTCATCCGATCGGCTACAACTACAAGCAAACTCCTTCCGAGGCTTGAATCATGTCCGTGCAACGCCTGCTCTATGTGATGGACCCGATGTGTTCCTGGTGCTGGGGCTTCGCGCCGGTGGCCAACGCGCTGGTCGAGCAGGCGCAAGCAGCGGGGGTGGACGTGCATCTGGTGGTGGGCGGTTTGCGCACCGGCAGCGGTTCCGCGCTGGAGCCGACCACCCGGCGCTACATCCTTGAGCATTGGCAGGCGGTCACCGAGGCCACGGGTCAACCGTTCAAGCTGGAAGGCGCGTTGCCCGACGGGTTTGTCTACGACACCGAACCTGCCTGTCGGGCGCTGGTGACCGCGCGCAGCCTGGCGCCGGATTGCGCGTGGAAACTGCTCGGGCTGATTCAGCACGCGTTTTACGCCGAAGGTCGCGACGTCACGCATGCCAGTGTTCTGGTGGAGCTGGCGGAGCAGGCCGGTCTGCCGCGTATCGAGTTTGCCGCCGCGTTCGACCGCGCCGATCAGCACGCCGCGACGGCGGCCGATTTCACCTGGGTCCAGGACTTGGGCATTGCCGGTTTCCCTACCTTACTGGCTGAGCGTGATGGTCAATTGGCGCTATTGACCAATGGCTATCAGCCTCTCAGCGTATTGTCTCCGTTGCTCGGCCGCTGGCTGGAGCGCGCTGCCTGTGCATGATCTGCCCGACGACGCGCCAGCTCCTTCACGTGTCGACCGTCTGAGCTGGGCAGAAATTCGTCGCCTGGCGCTGCATCACAAAAAATCCTTGTGGATCGCCAACGGCGTGGCGGTGCTGGCAACCCTGTGTAGCGTACCAATTCCCTTGCTCCTGCCGTTGCTGGTGGACGAAGTGCTACTGGGTCACGGCGACGCCGCGCTGAAGATCATGAATCACGCGCTGCCCGACAACTGGCAGAAAGCCGCGGGTTACATCGGCCTGATGCTGCTGGTGACGTTGGGACTGCGGTGCGCTGCATTGCTGTTCAACGTGGTGCAGGCGCGGTTGTTTGCGGCGCTGGCCAAGGACATCGTCTACCGCATTCGCGTTCGTCTGATTGAACGGCTCAAGCGTATTTCGCTGGGTGAATACGAAAGCCTGGGCAGCGGCACGGTCACCACCCACCTGGTGACCGACCTGGACACGCTGGACAAATTCGTTGGCGAAACCCTCAGTCGTTTCCTTGTGGCCATGCTGACCCTGGTCGGTACCGCCTCCATCTTGATGTGGATGCACTGGAAGCTGGCGTTGCTGATCCTGCTGTTCAACCCGTTGGTGATCTATGCCACCGTACAGTTGGGCAAACGGGTCAAACACCTGAAGAAACTCGAGAACGACAGCACCTCGCGTTTTACCCAGGCGCTGACCGAAACCCTAGACTCCATTCAGGAAGTGCGCGCCGGCAACCGTCAGGGATTTTTCCTAGGACGCCTGGGTCAGCGCGCCCGGGAAGTGCGCGATTACGCGGTGAACTCGCAGTGGAAAACCGATGCCTCGAACCGTGCCAGCGGCTTGCTGTTCCAGTTCGGCATCGATATTTTTCGTGCGGCGGCGATGCTCACCGTGCTGTTTTCCGACCTGTCCATCGGCCAGATGCTGGCGGTGTTCAGCTACCTGTGGTTCATGATCGGTCCGGTGGAACAGCTGCTGAATCTGCAGTACGCCTATTACGCGGCCGGCGGCGCGCTGTCGCGGATCAACGAGTTGCTGGCCCGGGCCGATGAGCCTGAATACCCGGGCGGTGTCGACCCGTTCAACGGTCGCGAAACCGTTGGCATCGAAGTCCAGGGATTGAGTTTCGGTTACGGCGACGAGCTGGTGTTGAACCAGATGAACCTGTCGATCGCCCCCGGCGAAAAAGTTGCGATTGTCGGCGCCAGCGGTGGCGGCAAAAGTACCCTGGTGCAGTTGTTGCTGGGCCTGTACACGCCACTGGCCGGGACGATCCGCTTCGGCGGCTCGACCCAACAAGAGATTGGCCTGGAAACCGTGCGGGAAAATGTCTCCGTGGTCCTGCAACACCCGGCGCTGTTCAACGACACCATTCGCGCCAACCTGACCATGGGCCGCGAACGCAGCGACGAAGCCTGCTGGCAGGCGTTGGAGATCGCTCAGTTGCACCACACCGTTCGTGAGTTGCCCAACGGCCTGGACAGCATTGTCGGACGTTCCGGCGTGCGTTTATCCGGCGGGCAGCGCCAACGCCTGGCGATTGCGCGAATGGTGTTGGCCGAGCCCAAAGTGGTGATCCTCGACGAAGCCACTTCGGCACTGGATGCCGCCACCGAATACAACCTGCACCAGGCGTTGGCGCGGTTCCTGAGCAACCGCACCACGCTGATCATTGCGCACCGGTTGTCCGCGGTGAAGCAGGCCGACCGGGTGCTGGTGTTCGACGGCGGGCAGATTGCCGAGGATGGCGACCATCAGCAGTTGATTGCCGATGGTGGGTTGTATGCCAAGCTTTATGGGCATTTGCAGCAACATTAGATCTCTGCCAGAGGACGTTCAGCGCATTTTCACGGTCGTCGAAACCGAATTTGTTGATAACAACCGAGCACTCTTTTGAAAGGGCTCCCGCAACGGATAGGGGGAGCCCGAAGTGCCTAGTAAATAGATCTCGAAACCGGCATTGGCGGTATATATCTATAGGAGGCGCACATGTACGGCATTGAGGCCGATCCTCTGCTTGCCTGAACCGGGAACGCACCCTAGTCTAGCTGTAGCGATCATGGTGGATGATGATCTGGCAGTGCTAAAACAAGGGACCTCATGAATCAAACGCGGACTCTCGGAACGCCACGGTTGTTAGGCATCGTCTGGCCATTTATTGCCGTCGTGTTATTTCAAGCCTTGCTGGGCGGCGTCAGCCTGTATGTTCTGTCGGCGGTTCGCGGCTATGTTGCCGGCGAAAGCCTGTGGTCCAAAGGTCAAAAAGACGCCATCTATTACCTCAATCTCTACGCTGAAAACCGCGACGAGACGATTTTCCTCAAATACCAGAACGCCATTGCCGTACCGCAGGGGGGCCACGAGTTGCGTGTGGCGCTGGATCATCGGCCACCGAATATCGAAGCGGCACGGGTGGCGATCCTCAAGGGCGGCAACCACCCGGATGACGTCTCCAGTGTGATCTGGCTGTACCTCAATTTCCGGCACTTCAGTTACCTCGAAAAAGCCATCGACCTTTGGACGGTGGGCGACGCGTACCTGGTGCAACTCGATGACGTTGCGAAGGAAATGCATCAGCACATTCCTGGCAATCAGGCCGCCGAGGCCGACATCAAGCGCTGGAAAGACCAGATATTCGCCATCAATGAGGGTGTGACACCGGCGGCGAAAGCCTTCAGCGATGCCTTGGGCGAAGGTTCGCGGGTGATCCTGCGGCTGCTGCTGGTGACCAACCTCGCCACCGCCCTGGGCTTGATTGCATTAGCACTGATGCGTACTCACAAACTGCTGAAGCAGCGCCATGCGTTCGCCGAGGCCCTGCAGTTGGAGAAGGACCGGGCGCAGATCACCCTTCAATCGATTGGCGACGGCGTAATCACCACGAATGTCGACGGCGCGATCGCCTACATGAACCCGGCCGCCGAGGCGCTGACCCACTGGAAGGCCGAGCAGGCGACGGGTTTGCCGCTGGCGGCGCTGTTCAATCTGCTGGACGAGAACGCTCAGGCCGATGGCTTCACGCTGATCGAGCACATTTTGAGCGGACAGCTCAGCGGTGGCAGCGAACACTCAAAACTGATCCAGCGACTGGATGGCAGCACGGTTTCGGTCACCCTGGTCGGTGCGCCGATCCGCAACGCCGGCAAGGTCAGCGGCACGGTGCTGGTGCTGCACGACATGACCCAAGAGCGGCAATACATTGCCAATCTGTCCTGGCAGGCGACCCATGACGCCTTGACCGGGCTCGCCAACCGCCGCGAGTTCGAATATCGCCTGGAGCAAGCGCTGCACAACCTGACACGGCAGTCGGGGCGCCATGCGCTGATGTTCCTCGATCTGGATCAGTTCAAACTGGTCAACGATACCTGCGGCCATGCGGCGGGTGACGAGTTGCTGCGGCATATCTGCGCTCTGTTGCAATCCGGTTTGCGCGAAGGCGATACCCTGGCCCGGTTGGGTGGCGACGAGTTTGGCATCCTGCTGCAGAACTGCGCCCCGGAAGCCGCCGAGAAAATCGCCGAAGGCCTGCGTCAGACTGTGCAGAACCTGCACTTCGTCTGGAAAGGCCGACCCTTCGTGACCACTGTGAGCATCGGGCTGGTACACGTCGCTCAGAATCCGACCACTCTCGAAGCCTCGCTGCGCGCTGCCGACATGGCCTGCTACATGGCCAAGGAAAAGGGCCGCAACCGGGTTCAGGTCTATCACGCCGATGATTCGGAACTGTCCCTGCGCTTCGGCGAGATGGCTTGGGTGCAGCGTTTGCACATGGCGCTGGAAGAAGACCGCTTCTGTCTATTTGCACAGGAAATCGCCCCCCTTGGTCATGTCGAGCGGGTCGGTGGACATATCGAAATTCTGTTGCGCCTGCACGATGAAGCCGGACGCATGATTTTGCCCGACAGTTTTATTCCGGCTGCCGAGCGTTATGGTTTGATGACGTCCCTTGACCGCTGGGTTGTACAGAACGTTTTCAAGATTATTGCCCAATGCATAGCCGAACAGCGCAAAGGACCATTGGCCATGTGTGCGATTAATCTGTCAGGCACAACTATCGGAGATGAGGCGTTTCTGCACTTCCTGCGTGAACAGTTTGTTACTTACTCCATACCGCCTGAAATGATTTGTTTTGAAATCACTGAAACCAGTGCTATTTCAAATCTCGGAAGTGCAATTAAATTTATTAATGAACTCAAAGGTTTAGGTTGCCACTTTTCACTGGATGACTTTTGCGCCGGAATGTCCTCGTTCGCCTACTTGAAACATTTACCTGTAGACTTCCTGAAGATCGACGGGAGTTTCGTAAAGGATATGCTGGACGACCCGATTAACCGCGCCATGGTCGAAGTGATCAATCACATCGGTCATGTAATGGGTAAGCGAACAATTGCCGAGTTTGTTGAAACACCCCAGATCGAGCAGGCATTGCTGGAGATCGGGGTGGATTACGCTCAAGGGTATGTTATTGAACGCCCGCATTTGTTTACCTGCGACAGTTTACAAAGTCGTCCAGCCAGGCCTCAGCCTTTGTTGTTCAAGGCGCCTGGCACGTTCCGTTGAAATCTCTTGCTGATCCTTATAATCACAATCAAAAGGAGCTCGACAGTGATCGACACATTCAACCGAACCGGACCACTCATGGAAGCTGCAAGTTATCCCGCGTGGGCTCAACGCCTGATCCAGGATTGCAGCGAGAGCAAACGCCGGGTTGTCGAACACGAACTGTATAAGCGTCTGCGTGATAACAAACTCAGTGCAAAGACCATGCGTCAGTACCTGATTGGTGGCTGGCCGGTAGTCGAACAGTTCGCGTTATATATGGCACAGAACCTGACCAAGACTCGCTTTGCCCGACATCCAGGTGAAGACATGGCGCGTCGCTGGCTAATGCGTAACATACGCGTCGAATTGAACCATGCCGATTACTGGGTGCACTGGAGCCGTGCTCACGGTGTCAGCCTGGAAGATTTGCAAGCGCAAAAGGTTGCCCCTGAACTTCACGCCTTGAGCCACTGGTGCTGGCACACCAGTTCGTCGGATTCGCTGATCGTTGCCATTGCCGCCACCAACTACGCCATTGAAGGGGCGACCGGGGAGTGGTCGGCGCTGGTCTGTTCCAGTGGCGTCTACGCGGCATCATTCCTCGAGGAAGATCGCAAGCGGGCCATGAAGTGGTTGAAAATGCATGCCCAGTACGACGATGCCCATCCGTGGGAAGCCCTGGAAATCATCTGCACGCTGGCGGGCATGAACCCAAGCCAATCCCTGCAAGCGGAATTGCGTCAGGCGGTCTGCAAAAGCTACGACTATATGTTCCTGTTCCTGGAGCGCTGCATGCAACTTGAGCAGGCGGGAAAGGCTCCTGTCGCGCGTGAGCGCATGGAGCTGGCCGAGAGCTGATCGTTTAATACACGCCATTGAAAAAGCCCGCTCCCCTGTCTGTATCGAAAGGGGGCGGGCTTTTTCGTACTGGCAGCAATCAGTCAGGCGCTGATCTTCAATCCGACCAGCCCGGAAATGATCAGCGCCACACTGGCGAGCCTGAACAGCGCCATGGATTCACCGAACAGAATGATCCCGGCAATGACCGTCCCGACCGCACCGACACCCGTCCAGATCGCGTAGGCCGTGCCCAGCGGCAATTCCTTCATGGCGAGGCCCAGCAAACCAAGGCTGATGGCCATGGCGGCAACGGTCAATGCGGTGGGGAGAGGGCGGCTGAAGCCATCGGTGTATTTCAGGCCGACGGCCCAGCCAACTTCGAACAGGCCGGCGAAAAACAGAATGATCCAGGACATGAGAGACCTCCATCGATTGACGGGGTCGTCCCCAGATTAATGACTCGATCGAGCCGCGAGGTCGTCCTCGCGTTTTGCAATAGAGTGCCCATCATTAACCTGGGGATCAAGTTTGCGGATCAGTCGGTGGCCTGTTGAGCCGCCGCCTCACGATCTTCTTTCTCGCTCATCCTGCGGAAATAGGTCGAGAGCAGCGCCCCGGAGATGTTGTGCCAGACACTGAACAACGCACTCGGCACCGCCGCCAGCGGCGAGAAGTGCGCACTGGCCAAGGCCGCACCCAACCCGGAGTTCTGCATGCCGACTTCCAGCGCCAGGGATTTACGCTGGGCCAGTGGCAACTTGAACAGCCTCCCGGTGAAGTAACCCAGCAGATAGCCGAAGCTGTTGTGCAGCATCACTACGGCCATGATCAGCAGGCCGGATTCGGCAATCTTCGCCTGGCTGGCAGCCACCACGGCTGTGACGATAATGACGATGCTCACCACCGAGATCAGCGGCAGCACCTCCACCGCGTGACGAACCCGATCACCCAGCAGGCGCTGGGCAACCACGCCAAGCACGATCGGCAACAGCACCACTTGCAGGATCGACCAGAACAACTCCATGAACGAAACCGGCAACCAGGCTGAGGCCAGCAACCAGATCAGAGCCGGCGTCAGCAGCGGGGCGAGGAGGGTGGTGACAGCGGCGATGGCCACCGACAGCGCCAGATCACCGCGGGCCAGCCAGGTCATCACGTTCGACGAGGTGCCGCTAGGGCAGCAGCCGACCAGGATGACGCCGACAGCAATCTCCGGCGGCAAGTGGAAAGCCTGGCAAAGCAACCACGCCACACCGGGCATGATCACGAAATGCGCAACCACGCCCAGGGCCACGCGCCATGGATGGCGAGCGACTTCGGCGAAGTCTTCGAGTTTGAGGGTCAGGCCCATGCCGAACATCACCAGGCCCAACAGAGGCACAATCGCACCCTTCAGGCCGATGAACCAGGTCGGTTGCAGGAACGCCACGACGGCGAAAATCAGTACCCAGTAAGCGAAGGTGTTGCCGACAAAACGACTCAATGCAGCCAGTGCGCGCATGGCCTGATCCTTATTCTTGAGTAACACCATAAAACCAATGTGGGAACGAGCCATGTGGCGAGGGGATAAATCCCCTCGCCACATCGCCCGCTCCCACATTAGCAATCACCAGCTTTTAGATCCCCTGCGGAGTCTCTTCACCGCCCAACGCTTCAACCAGCGCCGGCAGGAAGTCGCCGAAGGTCAGCATCATCAGGGTGAAGCTGGCGTCCAGTTGGCCGAGGGCTTCTTCGCCACCGTCCTGTTCCGCCTGGTCTTGCAGCAGGTCTTCGAACTTCAGGCGCTTGACCACCATCTTGTCGTCAAGCACGAAAGACAGCTTGTCTTGCCAGGCCAGCGACAGCTGAGTGACCACTTTGCCGGTGCTCAGGTGCAGCTGGATTTCTTCGCTGGTCAGGTCCTGGCGCTTGCAACGCACGATGCCGCCGTCTTCGTGGGTGTCACGCAGCTCGCACTCGTCCAGCACGAAGAAATCGTCCGCGGCTTTCTGGGTGGTGACCCACTCAGTCATGGTCGCGGTAGGGGACATCTTCACGGTCAGCGGACGTACCGGCAGCGTGCCGATGACTTCACGCAGGGTGGACAGCAAGTCTTCGGCACGTTTCGGGCTGGCCGAGTTGACCAGGATCAGGCCCTGTTTCGGCGCGATGGCAGCGAAAGTCGACGAACGACGAATAAAGGCGCGCGGCAGGAAAGCCTGGATGATTTCATCCTTGATCTGATCGCGTTCCTTTTTGTAGACCTTGCGCATTTGTTCGGCTTCGATCTCTTCGACCTTTTCCTTCACCGCGTCACGCACGACGCTGCCCGGCAGAATGCGTTCTTCTTTACGGGCGGCGATCAGCAGGAAGTCGCCACTGACGTGCGCCAGCGGAGCATCTTCGCCCTTGTCGAATGGCGCGACGAAACCGTAGGTGGTCAACTCCTGGCTTGCACATGGACGCGCCAGTTTGGTGGCCAGTGCAGTTTCCAACGCCTCGGCATCAAAAGGCAGATCTTGGGTCAGGCGATAGATAAGCAGGTTTTTGAACCACATGGGGCGAGTCTCTCCTTTATACAAAGGGGGGCATTATTCTCTTCGCGGCGCGATAGGCCAACCCTTCTCTAAGCCTTTGGAAGGCCTGAAAAAATTAATTAAAAAAGTGCTTGCCAGAGATGTGGTCGCTCCGTAGAATGCGCGCCACACCGAAAGTGAAGGGTGATTAGCTCAGCTGGGAGAGCGTCTGCCTTACAAGCAGAATGTCGGCGGTTCGATCCCGTCATCACCCACCATTCGCTTCCAGTGTTACGCGCAGCGGTAGTTCAGTCGGTTAGAATACCGGCCTGTCACGCCGGGGGTCGCGGGTTCGAGTCCCGTCCGCTGCGCCATATTCGGTTATCTGGAACGCTGAACGCCAGGTCACCACGGAAAAGCCCGCTTAACGCGGGTTTTTTTCTGTCCAAAAGTTTGTAAGTTGTTCCTGCAGGTCGCGTCGTTTTATGGGTTTTCAGATTTTTTTGAAAAATTAATCAATTAAATCAACACTTTATGAAAATCTGTGGCACAATGCGCCCCGCAACGAAGGTAAAGGGTGATTAGCTCAGCTGGGAGAGCGTCTGCCTTACAAGCAGAATGTCGGCGGTTCGATCCCGTCATCACCCACCACTACTTTCAACGCTACGCGCAGCGGTAGTTCAGTCGGTTAGAATACCGGCCTGTCACGCCGGGGGTCGCGGGTTCGAGTCCCGTCCGCTGCGCCATATTCGGTCACCTGGAACGCTGAACGCCAGGTCACCACAGAAAGCCCGCTTAATGCGGGCTTTTTGCTGTCTGGGGTTTGGCTTCTGCCGAGGCGCCACCGAGAAAGCGACCTTCGGGTCGCTTTTTTTCGTTCTGCCTCCTTATCGTTCGGCGTTGCGGCTGTGTCGATAGTCGCTCACGGCTTCATACACGGCTTTGCGCAACCGGTTAATGCCGCCAATCGGGCGGTGAGCCTCAAGGCCAAACCAGGGGTTGAACGACTGGTTATCGCATTGCACGTTCAGCGCAGGCGTATCGAAGTCCTGGGCGGGTACTTTGACCCGCGCCACGGTCTCGAACAGGGCATCGCTTTGCTGCCACTCAATGCTCGCGTCTTCGATCGGCATGTACTTAGCCGGGTCCTGGCGCTGAATCTGCAGGACGAAGCAGGCCGGTATCCGGTCAGTCGACAGTTGCTGGTTCAGCGCATTGCGCAGGAAGTTCGGCAACTTCTGGTTTTGCGCAGGCAGGGTGTAAGTCGGGCAGCTTGCCGGATCGGGCATGACGCGGAACTTGGCATTGGCTTCGCCGAATTTGTAGGGCGAAACCGAAAAGTAAGTCGTCTGGGTCGGGCTTTTCGGGGCGGGTGACAGTGTCGCCAGCGCGATAAACAGATGGCGAACCTGCCAGGTCCGTGGGTCCCAACCCGGGAAAAACGCCATCAGCTTCTTGCCGTCAGCCTGTGCGGCTACATTCTGACGGTACTCGGCGACATCGCTGACGAAGAAGTTCGGATGGCTGAACATCACGAAGTCCTGTTCACCACGGCTCTGTTGATCATGCAGCAGTTGTTTACCGGGCACGTCGAGCAACTTGATTGCCATGCCTCGTGCATCGCGGATGCTGTCGAACTGCGGGTAGGCATTGCCGTTGGACAGCCGCATCGTCGCTTGCCAGGTTTTGCCGGGTTGGCTGAACACACCCTGACGCAGTTCACCCGCCAGATCCGGCAACACCTGAACCTCGGCCTTCACGCAGCCATGGGCCTTGGCATGGGCGTCGCGCAGGTAACGGGTGCTTTCACGGTGCTGATCGACGATGCGCACGGCCGTCTGGATGATGTCTTGGGTCATCGCTGATTCGCCATCCGGAATCAGTTCTTCAGCCGAAACCGGGCCGCTGTGCTGCCAGGCAAACCACGCCGTGGCCAGCGCCCAGCCGAGTAATCCGAGGCCCAGCGACCACAGCAGGGTTTTGCCGAGAAAGGCGCCAAAACGCATCCAGAGTCTACTCATGGCGATTGCGCCTCCAGCGGGCCGCCCAATACTTTCAAGTACTCCAGCAACGCCCAGCGTTCCTCCGGCTGCAGCCAGCGGCCGATAACGCCGTTGCCACGCTTGCCAGCACGGAACTCGTGGCCGCTGTTGTGATTGCCGGTGATGCGCGTGTCGAACATGAAGCCATTGGCGAAGGTCTCGGTGCGATAGCCGAGGTGCCTTGGGTCGTACTCGAAAGTGCCTTTGTAGAAGGTGGTTGCGCGTTCATCCTGGGGCGAGAGCAACTGATAAATGCTCGGCACCGAACCGTTATGCAGAAACGGTGCGGTGGCCCAGACTCCCGCCAATGGTCGCGCCTTGTAGGCGCGCAATTCGCGCACGCCAATCGGCAGGCCGAAACCATCCATGTCCGGTCGTTCGGCTGTAGGAATGTTTGCTTCACGGTAGGCCCGATTTCCGACGAAAGCGGTGACGTAGGCCAACCCTTTAGCCGATGAGAGCTTGCTCAAATCCAGCGATTCAGTGGGTGTCGGCTGCAATTGCACATCCAGTTGCGCCAGTTCTGCCGGGGCCCATTGCAAGGCTGTGAGGTCGAAGCGATGGTCGGCAATGTTATTGGCTGCGCCGGCGTCTGTGCCAATGAACTCCACGGGCAGCATTTTCAGATGCTGCACCCAGCGCCCGTTGCTTTGAACTGATCGAGGTACATGGCAGCCGGCGCAGTTCTCGGTGAATAATTCGCGACCTTTTGCAGCCTGGGTTTTGTCGATGGCACCCAGCAGTTCTTCCGGCCAGGCCGGTGGTTTTAGCCGTTGCAGGGTTTGTTCGATCAGGTGCAGATCGCCCAAGCGGACACTCGACGGATAACGGGCGTCTCCTTTAAGCGGTTGGCCGTCAGCGTCGAAGAAATTCAGCGTGGCGCCCACCCCCAAGGCCTCGCCAATGTTGCGGGCCATCGGTTGTTGCGCCGAACCGTTCCACTGCACCCAGTCGAAGGTCCACATGTCCCACAGTTGCGGATAGTCGACCGGAGCGTTGGCCACGCGGTAGTTGGTGGCGGAAATCGCATCGCCGAAACTGGCGTTGGCAATGCGCCCGAAAGCGTCGGTGCGGCCGGGGCCTTCTTCAGTGGGATAGAGCCCGCGATGGGTGTCGTTCCAGGCCACCTTCAAGAAGGTGTCGAGCGAGACTTTGACGTCTTCGCGCAGTTGTTGATGCCGGGCCTCGTAGTCCTGGCCCAACACGTTGCGTGCGAAACGTTCGAATTTCCATGGGTTGTAGTAAGTCGACGTCAGACTCGCTACCAGCGCTTGTCCGAAACTGCCACCGCGCAACGTAGGAACGCTGGATGGCAGAACGTGCTGCGCCGAACCGCCATCGATGCGCACGGCCTGGCCGTTAAAGCGCAGTTCGCCGGTGTGGCAGGCGGCGCAGGTGATGTCGAGAAACTCGTCCTGGCTTCCAGGGTTCTGATGACGGGCGAAGCCCACTGGCAGATTGCCGGGGTTGTTCGGCGTGGGTCTCTGGCTGGGGTCGATCAGAAAACCGAAGCGGGCGAGGTATTCGGGAGCGGCGAATCGCTGTTGCGAGAACGGTAATTCGAGGGCCTTGAACCAGTCATAGCGCAAGCCTTTGACCTGAGTACCCTGGGGCGTGAAGTAGTAAGTTTCGCGGTCGCTGGCACTCCATTGCTCCAGGTAATGCACCTGCTGCACGGGTGACCAGGCCGGTAGTTTCGGGTTGGCGACGTAGTACAGAACCACGGCGAGGCCCAGCCCCAGCAGGACTGCGAACAGCACCAGCAAGCGAAAGAGGAGGCGCAAGATAAACATCCTTGTCGATTTGTAGCTTCCTTATGCCCTAGCACCTGAGATGCGGCAAGTGGCCATTACGCCAGATGCTGGGGTTCTGCTATCGGTCTCTGTGAGCGCAAGATGACAGAAGCTTCATCGTCCCATTCCCGAAATGCGTTAAAACACCTGAACTTATCAGAAGTTTCCTGCTCTCATGCCGGTAGCCATTGGTCGTGGCCGCCTGATAAGCTCGCGGCTTTACTCGATTGCCCTTTAGGCGCATGAACAAGGAAATAGCATGAAACAGCATCGGTTGGCGGCGGCGGTGGCCCTGGTTAGCCTGGTACTTGCGGGTTGTGATTCGCAGACCAGCGTAGAGCTGAAAACCCCGGCGCAAAAAGCTTCCTACGGGATTGGCCTGAACATGGGCAAGAGCCTGGCTCAGGAAGGCATGGATGATCTGGACTCCAAAGCCGTAGCCCAAGGCATCGAAGATGCCGTCGGCAAGAAAGAACAGAAGCTGAAGGATGACGAACTGGTCGAAGCCTTCGCAGCGCTGCAAAAGCGTGCTGAAGAGCGTATGGCCAAAATGAGCGAAGAGTCGGCAGCTGCCGGCAAGAAATTCCTCGAAGACAACGCCAAGAAAGCCGGTGTAACCACCACCGCTTCGGGCCTGCAGTATGAAGTGGTCAAGAAAGCCGATGGCGCACAGCCTAAGCCGACCGACGTAGTGACCGTTCACTACACCGGCACCCTGACCAACGGCACCGTTTTCGACAGTTCCGTCGAGCGTGGCAGCCCGATCGATCTGCCGGTCAGCGGTGTGATTCCGGGTTGGGTCGAAGGCCTGCAACTGATGCACGTTGGCGAGAAGTACAAACTGTACATCCCTAGCGAGCTGGCTTACGGCGCCCAAAGCCCAAGTCCAGCGATTCCAGCCAACTCGGTGCTGGTATTCGATCTGGAACTGCTGGCAATCAAGGATCCAGCAAAACAAGACGCCGCT
Source organism: Pseudomonas sp. BT76 TE3572 (assembly GCF_050435365.1). NCBI lineage: Bacteria > Pseudomonadati > Pseudomonadota > Gammaproteobacteria > Pseudomonadales > Pseudomonadaceae > Pseudomonas > Pseudomonas sp. BT76 TE3572. Next base: position 2,661,651 of record NZ_JBNDKE010000001.1, on the reverse strand, counting down.
ACCAAGTAATCAGCGTCTGCTCTAAAAACAACGCCTCGCTTATGCGGGGCGTTGTTGCATCTGGCGTTCAGCAAAGGTAAACAAAGCGAACAGATGCTGTAGGCTGGAGTCATAGCCATTGAGGACGCCTGTGCTAGCCGCGCCAGAGCGCCAAGTCAATGAAATCTTGGGTTTTTTTATGTGAGTAAAAAACGCCCGATCTGAGTCAGGCCCTTATGAAACGGGGCTTTCAGCCGTGAAATGCAGCTCTGTTCACAAGGTTATCCACAATTTGTGTGGATAACATTTCAGTGGGAGGAATGATGAAAACACCCTGGAATTTCGCTCGTTTCCTGCCTCTGGCCGGACGCCTGCTCGCGCGTGGACGTTTGCCGACCTTGCTCTTCGCGGTGGCCAGCAAAGGTGCCAGCCAGGGTAACCGGCTGGGCAAGCTCAAGGATGATCTGCGCCTGTTACAGGCACTTTGCCTGGCTTACTGGCGCGGTGAGTATCGGGCCATCAGCCCCAAAGCCCTGATATCGGTGGTGGCTGGCCTGATGTACTTCCTCAGTCCGCTGGATGCCGTTCCGGACTTCATTCCAGTGTTCGGCATGCTCGATGACATCGCAGTGCTGGCCTGGCTGATGAAAGTTCTCGACGATGAACTCAACGCCTTCCGCGCCTGGCGCAAGCGTCAGATGCCGGAAAAGCTTGCGGTGGTCGAACGCCTGCCCGATACCCCGGAGCAACTTCAACTTCAGGGGCCGAAAAAAAACTGAACTGATTCAATCTCATCCATAGATTGATACCCCCGCGACCTTGGCCGCTGTTAGGATTACACTTCTAGGGAAAAGTGCCGACTCGCTAAGTGTTGTTGTCCTACGGGGTAGTCATGGATATTCAGATAATTACACGCGAAGGAGAGCCCGAGTATGCGGTTCTGCCATGGGCTCAGTATCAGGCTCTACTAAAAGCAGCAGGCATCAATGAACAACCGCCGCAGGTCGCCCCAGAGCGTCACGCGGCAACACCAGACCAGATTCTTCCGGGGCTGGATCAACTACGCAGTTTGCGCGAAGGGAAGGGCATCGCCATCGAGGCGTTGGCCCGCACGGTAGGCATCAGCCCGTCTTATCTGGCCTTGATCGAAAGTGGCGAGCGTCTACCCGACGCTGCGATTCGCCGCAGCCTGGCCTGGGAATTGACGGTGCCAGGGTGGAGGGATGAATCGTGAGCGTACGCATCAGTCGTCAACATTGGGACGGGTTGCTGGGCGAACTGGATCAGGCGCGCCGCCAGCGTCATCTTCTGACATACCGGGCGTTGCTCGAACGTTTGCAACTGCCCACGCCAGCCATGCAAACCCTGACCGCCGCGCTTGAACATCTGGCCGCGCTGGACGCCAAGGCTGAGCAGCCATTGCGCAGTTCGCTGGTGATCAGCCAGGGCGCCAGCCGCCTGCCGCGCACCGGGTTCTTTGAGTGTGTCGAGCGTCTGGGGCGTTTCTCCGGCCCGTCCGATGGTGTAGCCGCTGCGTCCTGGCATGCCTCGGAAGTGGTGCGGGTGTTCGAGTACGAATACCCCGAATCGGCAGAGGCCTGAGTGTTTCTGCGACTCAAGGCGAAGGCCAGTTATTGGCTGGCGCGCAGGTTGTTTCACTGGTCATGGTTTGTGCGCCAACCGCGTGGCTGGAGCTGGCTCGAAGGCCAGTTCGCACGCATGGCGAACCTGGGTGATGTTGGCGCCCAGAGCTTCTATGGCCACATCCTGACCTTTCGCGGCGTCGGCCTCGGGGCTCGCGAAGAGGGAGTGCGATTGCTGCGCCTGGCGGCGTTGGCGGGGGATGGCAAAGCGGCGTATCAGGTGGGCGTGATCAGTCTCGCCGGAACGCCGAGCAAGGCGCCGGATGCGGTTGAAGCTGCGCGGTTTTGGGAGATTGCTGCGAAGGCTGGGCATCCACTGGCCGAGCTTAAACTGAAAGAGTTGGCGTCTCGCGGTTCTGCGCAATAACTCCCAGGTAATGATCGTTCCCACGCAGAGTGGGAACGATCAAGATCGCATCAGCAATCACCGCTGCCCGACGAGCAATTCTTCTTCGGCTTCAGGCACCGCCAGACTATCGATCACATGCACGCTATACCCCGGCACATTCTTCGCGTGATGCTTGGCCTGCGATGCCATCTCCGCCAGCTGGCTCGCATCGAGTTGTCCACAGGCCTGTGGATGTAAATGCACCACGCCGATCGACAGTGACAACAATGCAAACTCCTGCCGCACACCCTGACGGTTTGGAGCAATGAAGCAGCCGGCTTCCAGATGTTCGCTGCGATAAAAGCGTCGGCATTGGCTCTGGAAGTCGTCCAGCAACTGGTTCAAGCGTTTGCGCCAGTCTTCTGGGCCGAGCACCAGCAGGAAGTCATCGCCGCCGATATGGCCGACAAAGTCGCGGGAAGGGTCGACGCGGTCATTCAGGCATTGCGCCAGGCACAGCAGGACTTCGTCCCCACGGCCGTAGCCATAGATGTCGTTGAAGGGTTTGAAACTGTCGATGTCGACGTAGCAGATCACCGACTCCCGTTGCTGTTGCAGCACTCGCGTCAGGCATTGCTGGATCGGTACGTTGCCCGGCAACAGGGTCAGCGGGTTGGCGTAACGGGCCTGCTGGATCTTCAGTTCGGTAATCAGTTTGAGTACGTCGATCACTCGACCCAATCCCAGGTAACCGCCGTTGAGGGTGATGATGAAGTCTTCTTCGATGCGCTGCCGCGCGCGGCTGGTGATCAGTCGGCTCACTTGCTGTAATGACTGGCTCATCTCAACGGCGAGGAAGTCATCACTCATTAAACGGCTGATCGGCTTGCGGGCGAACAGGTCGGTGGCAAAAGGCTTGAGCAACGCGTCGGAGAGCGAATGCCGGTGGACGATGCCACAGGGCTGGCCTTGCTCGTCGATTACCGCCAGGGAGTTCAGGTTGGCCTGGCGGCGAAAGGCTTCAAGCACCGTGGCGGTCGGTGTATCGCGACCCACAGCCGGTTGGTCGTTGAGCAAAGCGCTAAGGTCGCTGACTTCATCATTCAACGCCACCGCGGTGCTTTCCCGTTTCGGCATCAGGGCTCGGGCATCACGAGGTGGATGTTCCTGGGGGCGGCAGAGCAGATAACCCTGAACCAGATCGACGCCCATCTCGGTCAATACCGCGAGTTCTTCCGGCAGCTCGATACCTTCGGCAATCACCTGTGCCCGTGAGGCCTTGGCAATTTGCAGGATAGAGCCGACGAATTCGCGCTTGAGGGCGTCCTGGTGAATGCCGTCGATGAAGTGTCGATCAATCTTCACGTAGTCCGGGCGCAACTCAGACCACAGCCGCAAACTCGAATAGCCTGCGCCCAGATCATCCAGAGCAATGGAAAACCCCATCGCTCGATAGTGATGCAGCGCGGTTTGCAGCAGCTCGAAATCGTCGGTTGGCGTTTGTTCAGTCAGTTCGATCACCACCTGACTCGGCGGTATACCGAAGTCCTGCAGCAGTTGCAGGGTGCGCCCGTGTTGGTGCGCGGCTTCGAGCAGGGATTCGGGGGAAACGTTGAGGAACAATTTGCCGGGCAGTTGTTGCTCATTGAAACGTCGGCAGGCGCTTTGACGGCAGGCGATTTCCAGCTCGCTCAGGCGGCCGGCCTGACGGGCGACGGCGAACAGTGCGAGGGGAGAGTGCAGCGGGCTGTTGGAGGGGCCGCGACTAAGGGCTTCGTAACCGATAATGCGTCGCTCAGAGAGGGAAATGATCGGCTGGAACAAGCTGTGCAAACCGCTTTGAGCCAGTATGGAACTCAAGGCACTCAGCTGTTCTGTGGTGGTCATGGCTTTCTCTGGCGATAAAAAAAGGACTGGGAGCACCTCTTGGTTAAAGAGGGCTCCCAGTCCTTTATTTCACGACAGAATGATGACTGTTTGATGACGCTCCGGGGAGCGTCAGCATTAAATTGCCATCATCTTGCGTGTAACAACCTTGCTCGTAACAACCTAGTGCTTGGCTACCGTGGTATTGAGTTTCAGGTAGTCCAACAGAATCCGCCCGGTCTCGCTCAGGTAGGCATCGTCTTCTGGCTTGGTCTTGTCTGGCTCGGCCGCGATCGCGTCTTCGTCTTCTTTCTTCAGCTCTTTGAGCGGCTCTTCACCTTTGGCCTTGCGACGGATGTTTTCCATGGCAAGTTGCTTGGCTTCGATATCGGCGTGTTGTGCACGACGATCGGCTTCATTGAGGCTGACGGTTTTTTCCGCCATCAGTTTCTGCGCCAGGGCCAGTTTGTCGCGGATGAACACGAACTCCGCGTCTTTGGCCGAACGTACGTCATGCTCGGATTTGAGCTGAGTAATGTATGGCTTGAACGGGTCGACCGCAGGCTTGATGGCCGCGCGGATGGTGTCCCACGGCATGGCTTCGGGCAGTGCGCTTTCGCCGATTTCCTTGGTGTCGATGATCGACGGGTAATCGATGTCCGGCAGTACGCCCTGATGCTGGGTGCTCTGGCCGGAAACCCGGTAGAACTTGGCCAGGGTCAGTTTCAGTTCGCCATGGTTCAGCGGCTGAATGGTCTGCACGGTGCCTTTACCGAAGGTCTGGCCGCCGATGATCAACGCGCGGTGATAGTCCTGCATGGCGCCGGCAAAAATCTCCGAAGCCGAGGCAGACAAGCGGTTGACCAGCAACGCCATCGGCCCTTTGTAGAAGGCCCCCGGGTTTTCGTCTTCCAGTACATCGACCCGGCCATCGGCGTTACGCACGAGAACGGTCGGACCTTTGTCGATGAACAGACTGGTCAGCTCGGTGGCTTCCTGCAGGGAACCGCCGCCGTTGTTGCGCAGGTCGATGACCACGCCGTCGACTTTGTCTTTCTGCAACTCGGTCAGCAGTTTCTTGACGTCGCGAGTGGTGCTCTTGTAGTCCGGATCGCCAGCACGGAAAGCCTTGAAGTCCAGGTAGAAGGCCGGGATCTCGATGACGCCGAGCTTGTAGTCCTTGCCGTCCTGTTTCAGGTTGAGAACCGACTTCTTCACCGCCTGGTCTTCAAGCTTCACCGCTTCGCGGGTGATCGGGACGATCTTGCTGGTCTGGTCGTTCGGCGCATTGCTGGCCGGGATCACTTCCAGGCGCACCACGGTGCCTTTCGGCCCACGGATCAACTTGACCACTTCGTCCAGGCGCCAGCCGACCACGTCGACCATTTCTTTGTTGCCCTGGGCAACGCCGATGATCTTGTCGGCCGGTGCAACTTGTTTGGTCTTGTCGGCCGGGCCTGCTGGCACCAGACGCACGATTTTCACTTGGTCGTTGTCGCTCTGCAACACGGCGCCAATGCCCTCGAGGGACAGGCTCATGTTGATGTCGAAGTTTTCCGCGTTATCCGGCGACAGATAGTTAGTGTGCGGGTCGTAGGACATGGCGAAGGTATTGATGTACGCCTGGAAGATGTCTTCCGCACGGGTCTGGTCCAGGCGCGTCAATTGGTTCTTGTAGCGCTTGGTCAGGGTTTCCTGGATCTGCTTGGAGTCCTTGCCCGCGATCTTCTGCCGCAAGACTTCGTCCTTGACGCGTTTGCGCCATAGGTCATCGAGTTCTGCGGTGTTCTTGAGCCAAGGGGCGTCCTTGCGATCGACCAGCAAGGTTTCCTTGGCGGTGAAGTCGATCTTGTCGACGCCTTTGTTCAGCTCTGCAAGGGCGAAGTCCAGACGCGCTTTGACGCGGTCCAGGTAGCGCTTGTAGATGGTGAACCCGGCATTCAGGTCGCCGCTTTTGAGGAAGTCGTCAAACTGGGTTTTCCACTTGTCGAATTCGGCAATGTCACTGGCCATGAAGTAGCTGCGCGACGGGTCCAGCAGCTTGAGGTAGCTGTCATAGATGATCACGGAGCGCGCGTCATCGAGCGGCGGCTTGCTGTAGTGATGGCGCTTGAGCAATTCGACGACGTTCAGGCTGGCGATCACTTCGTCACGATCAGGCTGAAGCTTGTCCCAGCTATTGGCTGCAAACGAATTGGTCGACATCGGCAACAGACCGATACCAATGAATAGGGCTAGGGCGGTGCTGGGGAAAAAATGCTTCATGCTGATTCGACGCGGGGACAATTGATCACGCATATTAGGCCGTCTTTGAAGTCGCCGGTACCACTAGACTCTGTACGAAAGCTGCCTGCTAGCTTTCGTATAGGCCCCAGGGCCGGTCGCATAATGCAAGAAAGCCCGGCGCTACAGCTACGGGCTCAGTCCAGACTCACTATGGAGGCACTGTGAAAGCATTGCAAGGCGTTGAAGGTCAAGTGGAGTGGGTTGAAGAGCCCAGTCCTACATGCGATGTAGGACAAGTTCGGATTCGAGTGGCGGCGGCGGGTCTCAATCGCGCCGATTTGTTACAGAAGGCGGGTCTTTATCCGCCACCACCGGGAGCCAGCCAGATACTGGGTCTTGAGTGCTCCGGGGTCATCAGCGAGGTGGGGGCGGGCTCGTCCTGGCAGGTCGGAGATCGGGTTTGCGCCTTGCTGGCCGGGGGCGGGATGGCCGAGGAGGTAGTTGTCGACGGACGGCATGTGTTGCCGGTTCCCGAAGGTTTGTCCCTGGCTGAGGCGGCAGCGCTGCCAGAAGTGTATGCGACCGTTTGGCTGAATTTGTTTCAACTGGCTGCGCTCAAGCCGGGTGAGAAAGTTCTGCTGCACGCCGGAGCAAGTGGAATCGGTTCAGCTGCCATTCAGCTGTGCAAGGCGTTTGGCAACCCGTGCTGGGTCAGCGTCGGTTCCGCCGAGCGTTTGGCTTACTGCGAAGCGCTGGGCGCGCAAGGTGGGGTCGTGCGCAATGGGGATCTGGACAGCTTGAGCGACCTGGGCCCGTTCGATGTGATTCTCGACCCGGTGGGTGGCAACTACGCCGCGCTGAATCTGAAATTGATGGCGCGCGATGGTCGTTGGGTGCTGATTGGCCTGATGGGCGGTCGTGAGGCGCAGCTGGATCTGGCGCAGGTACTGGCCAAGCGCGTGCAGCTGCTGGGTTCGACCTTGCGCAGTCGCGACGAACAGTTCAAGGCGGATCTGTTCAGCGATCTCAGCCAGCATGTCTGGCCGCTGTTTGCTGAAGGGCGTTTGAGTCCGCAATTGGCCAAGACCTTCCCGATCAAGGACGCCGAAGCGGCGTTTGCGGAGTTGGCGACTAATAAGGTGTCGGGGAAATTGGTGCTGGTGATCGACGAAAGCCTGACTTGATAGATAGATCTTTCCCACGCGGAGCGTGGGAAAGATCTGGTCAAGGGTTACTTCCAGAGATGGATTGGCCAGCCGGCCTTTTCTGCGTGCTCAAGCAGCACCGGATCCGGGTTTACCACGTGTGGGAAATCCACCTTCAGCAGCAACGGCAAATCATTGCGTGAGTCGGAGTAGAAACTGGCGCCTTCAAGGTTTTCCTCTTCCGCATCCAGCCATTCCAGCAAGCGCGTGATCTTGCCTTCGCGGTAGGTCAGCGTGCCCACCGTGTTGCCGCTATAAACCCCATGTGTCACTTCCAGCTCGATGCCGAGAATCTCGTCGATACCCAAGCGGTCGGCAATCGGCCTGACCAAGTGCGTGCCCGACGCCGAAATCACTAAAATCCGGTCGCCGGCCTTGCGATGGGCCGCGATGGCTTTGGTGGCGTCACTGAAAATGATCGGCTCGATGAAGTCTTCTACCCAAGGCCCTACCAAATGGTCGACCTCTTCCGGCGTGCGCCCGATCATCGGCTCCAGACTGAAGGTCATGTACTCCTCCATCCGCAGCTTGCCGTGGCTGTAGGCGTCCATCAGTTCATTGTTCTGACGCATGAACGACTCGGGATCAACCCAACCCAGGCGGCCCATTTGCTCGCTCCAGAGGGTGGCGCAGTCGCCGTGGATCAGGGTTTCGTCCAGATCAAAAATTGCCAGGGCCATCAGTGCGGTTCTCTCTTCAACATCAGCAAAGTCATCAGGCTACCTCACACAGGGCCGTCGGATCGATGGAAAGCGCCAGACGCTGACCATCGGGATGCAGATCGGCCGCCGAGCGGTTCAGCACATCCACCACCAATTCCACGCCCCGGGCTTCGACCCGGTAGCGAATCACGTTGCCCAACAGGCTGTGGCTGCGGATTTGCGCGTCAAGCTCGCCGTTCAGGCTCAGTTCGATGGCTTCCGGGCGGATTGCGATGCGGTGGGTAATCGGTCGCTGCAGCAGTTTTGTGGCGCTGTTGGCGTCCAGCAGGTTGTAGTTGCCGATGAAGCCGGCAGCAAAAACATCCACGGGTGCGGTGTAAAGGGTCTGGGCGTCGCCGCTTTGTACGATCTTTCCCTGATTCATCAAGAAAATCCGATCGGACATGGTCAGGGCTTCTTCCTGATCGTGAGTGACGAAGATCGTGGTCAAGCCGAGTTCACGCTGGATCTGACGGATCTGTTCGCGCAAGTGCTTGCGAATCCGCGCATCCAGGGCCGACAGCGGTTCATCCAGTAATAACAGACGTGGCCGGGTCACCAACGAGCGCGCGAGGGCAACTCGCTGGCATTGGCCGCCGGACAGTTGATGCGGATAACGTGCGGCGAAGTCGTTGAGTTCCACCAGTTTCAGTACTTCGGCAACACGCCTATGGCTGTCGTCGGCATTGACCTTTTGCATGCGCAGACCAAAGGCGACGTTCTGCTCAACCGTCATGTTCGGAAACAGCGCGTAGCTCTGGAACACCATGCCGATCCCGCGTTTCTGCGGGCTCAATGGAACGAGGTCTTGGCCATCGAGCAGGATTTTGCCGCCGTCCACCGAGGTCAGTCCGGCGATGCAGCGAAGCAGTGTGGACTTGCCGCAACCGGACGGGCCGAGGAGGGTGACGAACTCACCCTTCTGGATTTCACAGTTGATGTCGCTGAACACCGTGGTGCCCGCGTAGCTTTTTAGTAGGTGTTGGACGCTGACGAAGCTCATTGGCTTTTGTCCTTGTTCAAGATATTGGCAGCCCAGGTCAGAACCAGCACAAAGAAGAAATAGGAAATCACCAGCGCACTGGTGAAGTGGCCGCTGCTGTTGCGCATGTTGTTGAGGTAGACCTGCAGGGTTTCGTAGCGGGTCCCGACGAGGATGTTGGCGAACACGAACTCACCGAACAGGAACGAGAACGACAGCAGCAACGCCACCATCAAACCTTTGCGCAAGTTTGGCAGCACCACCAGGAACGCCGCTTGCCAGGTGCTGGCACCGAGCAGTTGAGCGGAGTCCATCAGGTCTCGCAGGTTGATCGCCTGCAAGTTGTTGGTGATTGCCCGGTACATGAACGGCAGCGCCACGGTGAAGTAACAACCGATCAGAATCCACGGCGTCCCGACCATCGCGAACGGCCCGGAACCGTAGAGCTGCAACAGGCCCACCGACGACACCACCGGCGGCACCGCGAAGGGCAACAGGATCAGGATGTTCATCAGCGCATCGAGTTTCGGGAAGTGGTAATGCACCACAAACAGCAACGGAAGAATCAGCACCACGGACAGAATCAGCGAGCCGACGCAGACCAGCAGCGATTGACCGAACGAATGGAGAAACCGCGGATCGCTCCACAGCTCCACGTACCATTTAACGGTGAAACCGCTGGGCAGAATGGTCGCCGACCAACTGCTGGCGATCGAGTAAATCAACGTCCCGGCCAGTGGCAGCAACAGAATGGCAAACAGCAAATACACCACGACGCGGTGATAGACACCGACGGGCCCCAACTCAGCGCGAGACATGGTAGCTCCTCTTCAACAGCAGCTGATGCACGATGGTCACCAGGGTCATCAACGCCACCAGCACCACGGCCAGGGCACTGGCCAGGTTCGGGTCCAGGGAAATGTCGCCGGAAACCATCGCCGCGATGCGGATCGGCAGCACGTTGAAGTTGCCGGTGGTCAGGGCATACACGGTGGCGTACGCGCCCAGGGCGTTGGCCAAAAGGATCACAAACGTACCGAGCAGCGCCGGGGTCAGCACTGGCAAACCGATGTGCCGCCAGAACTGCCAGCCATTGGCGCCGAGCAGCGCGGCGGATTCACGCCAGTCTTCGCGCAGGGCATCAAAGGCCGGATAGAGCAGCAGCACGCCCAGCGGAATCTGGAAGTAGGTGTAGAGAATGATCAGCCCGGTTTTCGAATACAGGTTGAAGTCCTGAATGATCCCGGCCTGCTTGAGCATGATGGTGAAGCTGCCGTTGAAGCCCAGCAGAATGATGAACGCGAAGGCCAAAGGCACGCCGGCAAAGTTGCTGGTCATGTTGGCGAAGGCGTTGACGAAGTTGCGCAGTTTCGAGTCGACCCGGCGCAGGGAGTAGGCGCCGAGCACCGCGATGATGATCCCGAACACGCTGGACCAGAAACTGATCTCGAGGCTGAACTGGATCGCCTGCAGATAGAACTTCGAATTGAAGATCTTGGTGAAGTTGGCGATGCCCCAGCCGAACTCTTCCGATTGCAGGCTATTGATCATCACCCAGGACAGCGGGGCGATCTGGAACACGATAAAAAACAGTGCGAAAGGCACCAGGCACAAGGCTGCCAGCCATTTGCCGCGCGTCATGGTGTTCACTTGAGTAGCTCCCGGCACACTGGTTTGTCGTGGGCCACACCCAGCAGTTCGCAGACGGTGCCGCAGATTTCAGTCTGTTTCGGTGCGGCGTTGGCATTGAAGCTGAAGGCGTCGCCGAGGACGAACAGCGGTACTTCGCGTTCTTCCGGCAGCAGGCCGTTGTGGGAGCGGTCGTTGTTCATGCCGTGGTCGGCGGTCACCAGCACTTGATAACCGCTGACGAGCCAGCCTTGCAGGTAGTCGGCCAGAATAATGTCGGCCGAGCGGGCGCTGTTGCGGTATTGCGGGGTGTCGAGGCCGTGCTTGTGCCCGGCGTCGTCGATGTTCATGGGGTGGACCAATAAAAAGTTCGGCGCATGACGCAGGCGCAGGTTTTCGGCGTCGGCGAACAGGTGCGAATCCGGGTAGTGATCGCTCCAGTAGAAATGACCGTGCTGGATGGGCAGGTTGGGGTCGTCGGTGTGTCGATCCCGCGCGGCAATAAACGGCGAACGGTTATACAGCTCGCTGACCCAGTGATAGGCCGCGGCGGCGGTTACAAGACCGGCATCGCTGGCGTAGTGATAGATGCTGCGCTGGTTGGACAGGCGCGAGACATTGTTGTGGACGATGCCACTGTCGATCGGTGTGACGCCGGTCAGGATGCACTCGTAAAGCGGTCGGGACAGCGCCGGCAGTTCGCACTCCAGTTTGTAGAGCGCCGCGCGTCCTGCGCCGACATAAGCCTGCAGGTGCCCCATGGCGTGACGGGCAACCTCGTAATTGAGGCCGTCGAGCACGACAAGGATGACGTTGTGCTTCATAGGGGCTGGAACTCCGAAAAGCGAAACTGAATCTGATCGTCGTAGGAGCCGGCGGAGCCTGCGATCTTTTTGCCTTCACTTGAGTGTCGAGTGAAAGATCAAAAGATCGCAGCCTGCGCCAGCTCCTACGGATACATCATTGCTTCATATTGACGATGACTTCTTCCTGCCACTTCTGAGGAAGGGCTTTGGAGGTCTTCTCCCAGGCATCTGCGTCCTTGATCGGCGTGACCTTTTTGTACTGCTCATTAGGCAGGAGCTGGGCCTGAACCTCGGGCGGCAGAGTCAGATGCTCGGCGCGGATCGGACGAGCGTTGCCTTTCGCGAGGTTGATCTGGCCGGCGTCGCTGAAGATGTATTCGCGGGCCAGCTTGGCGGCGTTCGGGTGCTTGGCGTATTTGTTGATGATGGTGGTGTAACCGGAAATCACCGAACCATCGGATGGAATCAGCACGGTGTAGTCATCCGGGTTGACCATTTTGGCCTTGTAGCTCAAGCCGTTGAAGTCCCAGACCACACCGACTTCGATTTCACCCTTTTCCATGGTGGCAATTGTCGGGTTGGCCATCGACAGGCGGCCTTGCTTGGCGATCTCGGAAAACAGATCCAGCGCCGGCTGGAGGTTTTTCTCATTACCACCATTGGCGAGCGCGGCAGCCAGAACACCGTTGGCCGCTTGGGCCGCGGTGCTCACATCACCGATGGACACTTTGTATTTGCCGTCCTTGAGGTCAGCCCATTTGGTCGGCGCGTCGGAGCCGTGCAGCAACTTTTTGTTGACGATGAACGCGATAGTGCCGGTGTAGGCGAGCGCCCAGTTGCCGTCCTTATCCTTTGCCCAGCTCGGGATCTGATCCCAGGTGCTTGGCTTGTAAGGTTGTACAACACCTTGCTTCACCGAGATCGGACCGAACGCTGCACCGACATCACCGATATCAGCAGTGGCGTTGTCTTTTTCAGCGGCGAACTTGGCGATTTCCTGGGCCGAGCTCATGTCGGTGTCGATGTGTTTCAGGCCGTAGTTCTTGGCCAGGTCATCCCAGGTACCTTTCCAGTTGGCCCAGTTGTCGGGCATGCCGACGCTGTTGACCTCACCTTCCGCTTTCGCCGCGGCTTCCAGGGTTTTCAAATCGGTATCAGCCGCCATCGCGGCGGTGCACATGGCAATGGTCGAGCCTAACAGTGAGGCCAGGAAAAGCTGTTTCATCCGAAGCTCCTTTGGGCGTTTTCAACGCTGCGATTGCGGTTGTGTTGGTCTAGGTCAGCAATACCTGAGCCAATTTAGGCGCCTCTGATGACATTTTGATGTCGACGACTGGTCGGCCTATATTTTTTGAGCGGCAATGCTCAGGCTTCGGAGTAAGCGTAGACCATGGCTAAAAGGCTGATATAAAAGGACTTGGCCGTGAAATTGCAGGCGTCTGGATCAACCGTTCGGCGGCTTTGTCATCTGTCAGTCATGTGCAGTGCCTAGGCTTGTCGGGAGTTGAGGGAACCGATTTAAGTCATGGTTCCGCCCCGAAACAGTGCTGGTCTAGTCCAGATAGGTAACGTTGATGCGCATCGAGACAACCAAAGCGGTGACAGCCATCGGGCAGGTTCTGCAGGAACAGCTCGACCATGGCCTGTTGGCGCCCGGGAGCAAACTACCGGCCGAGCGCAAGCTCAGTGAGTTGTTCGGTACCACGCGGATCACCGTGCGTGAAGCGTTGTTGCAACTGGAAGCCCAGGGACAGATTTATCGGGAGGAGCGCCGTGGCTGGTTCGTGTCGCCACCGCGCCTAGCCTACAACCTGATGCAGCGCAGTCACTTTCACGCGATGGTCAGTGCGCAGGGGCGGGTGCCGTCCACCGAGGTGATTTCAGCGCGGTTGCAACCGGCGTCGGCGGCGGTCTGTGCGTGGTTGCAGCTGCCGGCGTTGTCCAGCGTGATTCAGATTTGCCGGGCGCGGCGGATCGATGAGCGGCTGGTGTTGTACGTGGAGCACTATTTGAATCCGCAGTTTTTTCCGGGGATTCTGGATTTCGATTTGAATCAGTCGATTACCGAGCTGTATGCGCGACATTACGATTTGCACTACGGTCGGGTGCGTTTCGAGATTGTGCCGACGGCGTTGTCGGTGGATGCGGCGGCGGCTTTACGGGTGTCGGTGGGGAGTCCGGGGTTGCGCATCGCTCGGGTCAATTACGATCAGCATGAGCGGTTGATCGATTGTGATCTGGAGTTTTGGCGGCACGACGCGATTCATGTCGGGGTTGACGTGGTCTGAGCCTGGCCGCCACAAACTGTGAGTTTTTACGTTATCCGAAGCGGTAAATGTCCATGCCCAAGGCCCCCATGGTGAATCCCTTGTGGGTCACGCTGAAGTTTCCTCCGGCGCCACGGGCAAAATACAAAGGCAGCAAATGTTCATCGCTCGGATGGTTGCGCACCGCATTCGGTGCTTGCTGACGGTAGTCGTGCAACGCGGTTTCGTCGTTGGCAGCGAGTTTTTCGATCATCCAGTCACGAAATGCCTGAGCCCAGGGTTCGACGCTCTCTGTGCTGGCGTGCCAGTCCAGTTCGCGCAGGTTGTGGGTGATGCTGCCGGAACCGATCAGCAGCACGCCGTGTTCGCGCAGGCTGGCCAGCGCATGGCCGACGCGGGTCTGCAGGGCCGGGCCGCCGCGTGTGGGTAGCGAGACTTGCACCACGGGGATATCGGCTTGTGGGTACATCAATGACAGCGGCACCCAAACCCCGTGGTCGAACGGCCGCTTGGCATCGATGCGTGCGGGCAGGCCGTCAGCGTTCAGCAGTTCGACAACCTCTGCGGCCAATTGTGGATTGCCGGGCGCCGGGTATTGCACGTCGAATAACGCCTGCGGAAACCCGCCGAAGTCATGCCAGGTTTCAGGCTGGGCATTGCCGCTGACAAGTAATTCATTGCTTTCCCAATGCGCAGAAACAATTACGATGGCTTTGGGTTTCGGTAATTCTGTGGCCAGGCGAGCGAGAGCAGGCCCGCTGGCGCCTGGTTCCAGTGCCAACATGGGCGAGCCATGGGATATGTACAGGCTGGGGAACATGAATGAGCTCCTGAGGGGTAAGATGGCATCATCTTCAGTCAGATCATTGATCTAAATCTAATATAAGTTTTAGAGTCTTTTGATCGAATTTTCGGGATTAATTATGCAGCCGGAGTTTTGGCACAAGCGGTGGACGTCGAATCAGATCGGCTTTCACCTGCCGGAAGTGAATCCATATCTGCAACGGTACTGGCCGCAGCTGGGCCTGGAAGAGGGCGCGCGCGTACTGGTGCCGCTATGTGGGAAAACCCTGGATCTGCTGTGGCTGGCAAAATGCGGTCACGAGGTGCTGGGCATCGAGTTGTCGGAAAAAGCGGTGGAAGACTTTTTCCACGAGCATCAATTTGATCCGGACGTCAGCGATCAAGGCCCCTTCACGGTCTATCGGGCGGGCTCGATCGAGATCTGGTGTGGTGATTTCTTCGCGTTGACGGCCGGCGATGTCGCCGATTGCAGTGCGCTGTACGACCGCGCCGCGTTGATCGCCTTGCCGCCGAAGATGCGGGAGCAATACGCCGAGCACCTGAAGCGGATTTTGCCGAAGGATTCGCTGGGGCTGCTGATTACCCTGGATTACGACCAGGCACAAAGGGAGGGGCCGCCCTTTGCAGTGCTGGATGACGAAGTGCAACGGTTGTTCGGTGCTTCGTGGGAGTTGAAGATTCTGGAGGACCAGGACGTTCTGGGCGAGAGCTGGAAGTTCGCGGAAAGCGGTGTTACGCGGCTTGAAGAGCGGGTTTATCGCTTGATGAGTTGATGGAACAGCAAGGCAAAAAAAGGGGCGATCAGATGATCGCCCCTTTTTGTATCAGCGCAGAGCCATCAGCCCCGACGACGCAACGCGTCGATACGCTCTTCCAGCGGTGGGTGGCTCATGAACATGCGGGCAAACCCCTGTTTGATGCCACCGTTGATGCCGAAAGCCGTCAGGGTGTCCGGCATGTGCACCGGCAGCCCCTGTTCCGCTCGCAGGCGTTGCAGGGCGCCGATCATTGCGGCGGTACCGGCCAGGCGTGCACCGGCTTCGTCTGCACGGAATTCGCGTTTACGCGAGAACCACATGACGATGGCGCTGGCCAGAATGCCCAGGACCAGTTCGGCGAAGATGGTTGCCACGTAGTAGGCAATGCCCTGGCCTTCTTCGTTCTTGAAGATCACCTTGTCGACAAAATTGCCGATGATCCGTGCGAAGAACATCACGAAGGTGTTCACCACGCCCTGGACCAATGCCAGGGTGACCATGTCGCCATTGGCTACGTGGCCGATTTCGTGGGCCAGAACGGCCTTCACTTCATCTGGCGAGAAACGCTCGAGCAGCCCTTGGCTGACCGCGACCAACGCGTCGTTCTTGTTCCAGCCGGTGGCAAAGGCGTTCGCCTCGTAGGCCGGGAAAATACCGACTTCGGGCATCTTGATCCCGGCTTCCCGGGACAATTGCTCGACGGTTTGCAGCAGCCATTGCTCGTGACGTGTGCGCGGCTGGCTGATGATTTGGGTGCTGGTGCTCATCTTCGCCATCCACTTGGAGATGAATAGCGAGAACAGCGAACCGGCGAAACCAAAGACCGCACAGAAAATCAGCAGCTGATTGAGGTTGAGATCAACCCCGTTGGCCGCCATGAACCCGTTGAAGCCGAAAAGGCTCAGGGTGATGCTGGCAATCAGCACGACCGCCAGGTTAGTGGCCAAAAACAGCAGGATGCGCATCATGGTTGTAGAAATCTCCTCATGCTAAAGATGTAGCGTACTGCGGGGTATATAAGGTGCTGACCCGGGCTATTCAACCGGGTGACTATTTCAAACTGTGTCCTACGGCAACAGTCTAGCTGTTTGAAGGGCATTTCCGACGTCGATGCGGGAAGCGTTTGTCAGCCAATTAGCGTCGTAAGCCCCGCCGTTGTTAGACGAGAGCGCGCAACGAATCATCAGTCAGCGATTTAAGAAGCGATGTTCGGCAGGGTACAAAGAAATGTTGCTGAATCAATCACCGTGCGACGTGCGCAAGCGTCGCACGGTGACAGGCAGGTTACTGGCGATAGGACTTGAGGAAGTTGCCGATACGTCCGATGGCCATGTCCAGTTCGTCCACGCGCGGCAGGGTCACCACACGGAAATGGTCCGGCCATGGCCAGTTGAAGGCGGTACCTTGCACCACCAACAGCTTCTCCGACAGCAGCAGGTCGAGCACGAATTTCTCGTCGTTATGGATCGGGCAGACTTTCGGGTCGATCCGTGGGAACGCATACAGCGCGCCCATTGGCTTGACGCAGCTCACGCCGGGAATGTCGTTGAGCAGTTCCCAGGTGCGATTGCGCTGTTCCAACAGTCGTCCGTTGGGCAATACCAGATCATTGATGCTCTGATAGCCGCCGAGGGCGGTCTGGATCGCATGCTGGCTCGGCACGTTGGCACACAGACGCATGTTGGCCAGCATGTCGATGCCTTCGATGTAGCTCTGCGCGTGGTGTTTCGGGCCGGAAATGGCGATCCAGCCGGAGCGGAAACCCGCCACGCGATAAGACTTGGACAGACCGTTGAACGTCAGGCACAGCAGATCTGGCGCCAGGGAGGCCGTGCAAATGTGCACGGCATCGTCGTACAGAATCTTGTCGTAGATCTCGTCGGAAAAAACCACCAGGTTGTGCTGACGGGCCAGTTCCAGCATGCCCAGCAGGACTTCTTTGGAGTACACCGCGCCAGTCGGGTTGTTCGGGTTGATGATCACCAGTGCTTTGGTGTTCGGGGTGATCTTGGCCTTGATGTCGGCCAGATCCGGCCACCAGTTGGCCTGCTCGTCGCACAGGTAATGCACCGGGTTACCGCCCGACAGGCTCACCGCGGCGGTCCACAGCGGGTAGTCCGGGGCCGGCACCAGCACTTCGTCGCCGTTGTTGAGCAGGGCCTGCAGCGACATCACGATCAGCTCGGAAACGCCGTTGCCCAGATAGATGTCTTCAATGCCGACGCCTTCTACCTGCTTTTGCTGGTAGTACTGCATCACGGCCTTGCGGGCGCTGAACAGGCCTTTGGAATCGCTGTAGCCTTGAGCGGTCGGCAGGTTGCGGATGACGTCCTGGAGGATTTCATCCGGCGCTTCGAAACCAAAAGGCGCCGGGTTGCCGATGTTCAGCTTGAGGATGCGATGGCCTTCCTCTTCCAGGCGTTTGGCGTGCTTGAGCACTGGGCCGCGAATGTCGTAGCAGACGTTGGCGAGCTTGTTCGATTTGCTGACCTGCATGGCGATGTGTTCCCGAAAATGAACGATCCAGGCGGCGTATGAACGACCGTGCTGGGAATCCTGCGTATTCACACAGGCCTGACGCCTCGAGTGGCGGCACTCATAAATCCGTTTGAATGCGCGTGGTCTGGCTGCCAGACTGGCGTTTGACGAGGCGCAATCATACGTGCCGCCCGATCCGTGGAAAAGGTACAGATCGGGCTTTTTCAGCTGCTGAGGTGTGATGATGGAAAAGTTGGAAAAAACCCTGGAAGAATGGCGAGCGATGCTCGACCCGGAGCAGTACAACGTTTGCCGCCTCAAAGGCACCGAACGGCCGTTCTCCGGCAAATATAACGACAGCAAGGTCGATGGCGTTTACCACTGCATCTGCTGCAACGAGCCGCTGTTCGACTCCAAGACCAAATTCGACTCCGGCTGCGGCTGGCCAAGCTTCTATGCACCGATCGGTGACAGCGCCATGGTCGAGATCCGTGACGTCAGCCACGGCATGATCCGTACCGAAGTGGTCTGCGCCAAATGCGATGCGCACCTGGGGCACGTGTTCCCGGACGGCCCGCCACCGACCGGCCTGCGTTATTGCATCAACTCAGTGTGCCTGGACCTGGTGCCGCGCTCGTAATGCGAGCCCTGTAGGCGCTGCCTCCGGCAGCGCTTACTATTAATCGGCAATCGATTTATTAAATTGCACACAATTCAATTGCTCGCTATGTTTGTCTCATCTCCCCCTCATTCAGAGTCCGAACCATGAGCGACAACCTGCTGAGCATCCCTTGCACCACCATCAAGGGTGAGCAAAAGACCCTGGCGGATTTCGCCGGCAAAGCCGTGTTGGTGGTCAATACCGCGAGCAAATGTGGCTTCACCCCGCAGTACAAAGGCCTTGAAGAGTTATGGCAGACCTACAAGGATCAAGGCCTGGTGGTGCTGGGTTTTCCGTGTAACCAGTTCGGCAAGCAAGAGCCGGGCAACGAAGGGGCGATTTCCGAGTTCTGCGAGTTGAACTTCGGCGTCAGTTTTCCGCTGTTCAAAAAGATTGAAGTCAATGGCGCTGGCGCCCACCCGCTGTTCGTTCAACTGAAAAAACGCGCGCCGGGTGTGCTGGGTTCCCAGGGCATCAAGTGGAACTTCACCAAGTTTCTGATCGGCAAGGATGGCCAGCTGGTCAAGCGCTTCGCCCCCGCGACCAAGCCGCAGGACCTGACCCGCGAGATCGAAGCCCTGCTCAAATGAACACCTTGTCAGTCGATTCCCTGAAGCTTGACAGTCAACTGTGCTTCAAGCTGTACGCCGCTTCCCGGGCAGTGATCCGCGCCTACAAGCCGATGCTTGATCAGCTCGGCCTGACCTACCCGCAATACCTGGCGATGCTGGTGTTGTGGGAATGGCAGGAGGCTGCCCCCGAGCAGCCGACGGTCAAGGCGTTGGGCGAACGCCTGGCGCTGGATTCCGGCACGCTGACGCCGTTGCTCAAGCGTCTTGAGCAACTGCAACTGGTTCAGCGTCAGCGTTCGGCGCGGGACGAGCGTGAAGTGCACTTGAGCCTGTCGCCAACCGGCAAGGCCTTGCGCGATCAGGTCGGGCCGCTCAAGGCCCGCCTGTTATGCGACAGCGGTGTGGATCTGAATCGCCTGAATGATCTGCGCGAGGGTCTTGATCACCTTTTGGGGCAAATCAAAGCACTGTCGTAGTAGGGACCCACAAGTCCAGCAGGGCAGCCAACTCTTCCCGGCGGAAGGGTTTTGCCAGGTAATCGCTCATGCCTGCCGCACGACAGCGTTCACGCTCTTCGGACATGGCGTTGGCGGTCAGGGCGACGATGGGCAGCTGTGGCCAGCGTCCGCTGCGACGGATTTGCCGACTGGCCTCGTAGCCGTCCATCACCGGCATGTTGCAGTCCATCAGCACCAGATCGAATTCGCTCTGCTCCAACTGATCCAGCGCCTCGCCACCGTGACCGGCGACAATCACCTCGCAACCGAGTTTTCCGAGCATCCCCTTGGCCACCAGTTGGTTGACCGGATTGTCCTCCACCAGCAGCACGCGTCCGCGTCGTTGTGGGCAGAGGGTGTCGAGTCGGGCACCGTTGATCGTGTTGAGTTCCGGCTGCAGGACTCGCCGCAGCGTCTGGTACAGCGCGTTGCGTGCCAGAGGCCGCGCCTGTTGCTGCAAGGGGGCGAGGGCGAGGGCTTGTTCGCTGGGCATGAAACTGCCGTAAGCGGTGACCAGCAGAATGGGCGCTTTACACGAAGGGCGCAGGCCAAACAGGCATTCGGGGCAATCGGTAATCAGTACATCCGGGTTCAGACCCAGCAACGAGTCATCGATCGAGCGCTGCTCATAGTCGAGCCCCCAGCCGGGCAACACGCCGTTCAGCAGTTCTGCCAGACCGCTGCTGGCGCTGGTGATTGCGATAACCTTGCCCTGTAATGAGGCCGGGGGAAGAGCGCGGGTGTGGCTGGGCAGCGGCAGATCCGCACAGAACACGCTGCCGAAGCCTGCTTCCGAGCTGATGGTAAGACGCCCTTGCATGGCTTCGCAGAGGTTGTAAGTCAGTGCCAGGCCCAAGCCGGTCCCGCCGAATTGCCGGGTAATGCCGGCACCCGCTTGCGTGAATGGCTGGAAGATCTTGACCTGGGCGTCCTGGGCGATACCGATGCCGGTGTCGCAGACTTCGATTCTGACGCCGTCCCCGAACGTCGACAGGCGCACATCGACACGACCGAAACGGGTGAACTTGAGGGCGTTGGACAGCAAGTTGCTGACGATCTGTCGGACCCGGGTCGGATCCCCGAGCACCAGGGCCGGAAAGTGCGGGTCGATCAGGCAGCTCAGCTCGACACTCGGCGCGGCGTTTTGCGATAGCAGGTTGGCGGTGTCCTCGATCAGCGAGCCAAGGTCGAACGGAATATGTTCGAGCTCAAGTTGGCCAGCATCGAACTTCGACAGATCGAGAATATCGTTGAGCAATTCCACCAGTACTTTGCCCGAGTCATGGGCGATGGACAGCTGTTGCTGTTGTTCGGCATTGAGCGGGCCGTCCAGGGAAAGCGCGATCATCCCCAGCAGGCCGTTGAGCGGGGTGCGGATCTCGTGGCTCATGTTGGCCAGGAACACCGAGCGCGCTTCGGCCATGTCCAAAGCGGTGCGGCGGGCGACTTCCAGCTCCTGATTGGATTGGCTGAGCCGCGAGTTGATCGCCTTGAGTTCCGCCGTGCGGGCCGAAACGATGTTCTCCAGTTGCCCGAGGTAGTCGGTCAGGCGGTTTTCGGCGTTGCGTCGCTGCTGGATTTCGGTGGCGATGTTTTCGAATTGTTGATTGGCAACCTTGACCAGTACACCGATTTCATCTTTTTCATGGCCCGTCGGACATTCCAGTGACGTCGGCTCCACGCTTCGCGGGTCGCGGCCGCTGAGTTCCCGGATGACCCGCACAAATGGCTTGGTCAGCATCACATAGAACAGCGCCAGCAGGATGCCGGTCAGCAGCAGGCTGCGAGCGAAGCCATTGAGCAGGGTCACCTCGGCCCGACGCAGGAACCGGTTGCCGAATGAATAGGTGTCGACGTCCAGGCTCAGGGTGCCGAGGGATTCGGTCGGCAAGTGATCCAGGTAGAGACGGTCTTCGAACTGCCGGTTGGCGCTGAACAGGAAGTCGCTGATCACCCGATAACCGTTTTGCACGCCCGGGCGTTTGACGCTGGCGAGCACGTTACCGTTGTTGTCGATCAACTGCGCGCCGATGATCGCCGGCGAGCGCAACAGGCCCAGGGTCAGTTCCTGAGCGAGTTCGGCGTCGATGTTGTAGGCAATGCGGGACGCGGGGTTGTGGCTGATTTCCAGCAAAGACAGGATTTCTCGGTTGATGGAGGCGTCTTCACTGGCATAATCGATGCCTATTTGCAGCAGACTGAGCAGCGTGCCCAGAATGAAACCGACCAGCACAGTAAGCCTGGCTTGCTTGTAGGACAGCCGGTTGGTGAACTTGATATCCATGGGGTGTTGAACCACTTCCGTTTCCCTTCGCTGCTCAAGCATAGTCGATCATGCATGGATACCGATGTTCTCGCGAGCCCTTGTGTAAAGGGATGAACTGGACACCGAACGCTGTGTTTCGTCGCTGTATCGCCATCATTACTGTGAACGAGCCCGAGGAGAAGACGTGGATTCCCGATTAAATGCTTTTCTTGAACGCGCCGATGCCGTTTTGGCCCGTATCGAACCGCTGCTGCCTGCACCTCGGCAAGCTATCGACTGGAATCATTGCCTGGCCGCGCGCTGGCAACGCGAGGGGCGCAGCGGGTTTCTGTTGCCGCTGGAAGTCAGCCTCGACATGCGCTTGTCCGATCTGATCGGTGTCGACCGGCAACTGGAGCAACTGGGGCGAAATACCCAACAGTTCCTCGATGGCATGCCGGCCAACCACGCATTGCTCTGGGGCGCGCGCGGCACCGGTAAATCGTCGCTGGTTCGCGCCTTGCTGGCCGAACACGCCAAGGCCGGTCTGCGGCTGATCGAGATCGAACGCGATCACCTGGCGGACTTGCCACGCGTGGTCGAACAGATCGCCAAGCTGCCACAGCGTTTCGTGTTGTTCTGCGATGACCTGTCGTTCGAGTCGGGCGAGGGTGATTACCGGGTGCTCAAGAGCGTGCTCGACGGCTCTCTCGAACAGGCCCCGGATAACGTTTTGTTGTACGCCACGTCCAACCGTCGCCATCTGGTCCCGGAAAAGGAAAGCGATAACGAAAACTGGAAACGCGTTGACGGCGAACTCCATCCCAGCGAAGCGGTGGAGGACAAAATTGCACTGTCGGACCGTTTCGGATTGTGGCTGTCGTTCTATCCGTTTACCCAGGAACACTTCCTCAACGTCGTCGAACACTGGATCGGTCAACTGGCCGACAAGGCGGGCCTTGAGTGGCAGCGAGACGAAGCACTGGACATCCTCGCGGTACGCTGGGCCACGGGCCGCGGTAATCGCAATGGACGTTGCGCGTATCAATTTGCCCGCTATTGGGTCGGGCTGAAGCTGTTGGAGCACAAGGCATGATCGATTTACAAAAGAGCGGCCAGGGCCTCGAAGGCTACGGCATGTTGTGGGCGCAATTGGAGTCGTTGCTGGCGGACGAGCGGGATTTCATTGCCAACGCCGCGCAGTTCTCGGCGTTCCTGTACAACCAGCTCGAGGACCTGAACTGGGCCGGGTTCTACCTCAATCGCAACGAAGAACTGGTCCTTGGCCCGTTTCAAGGGCAGATCGCCTGTGTGCGGATTCCGTTCGGTCGGGGCGTGTGCGGAGCGGCGGCGGCCACCTTGCAGACCCAGTTGGTCGAGGACGTGCACGCGTTCCCCGGACACATCGCTTGCGACAGTGCGTCGAACAGCGAACTGGTCGTGCCTCTGGTCAAGGACGGTCGCCTGATCGGCGTGCTGGACCTCGACAGTCCGAAACTGGCGCGTTTTACCGCTGAAGATCAGGCCGGTATCGAGCAGTTGGCGGCGATTTTCCTGCGCCTGACCGACTGCTGATCATGCCCTCAAGCCTGCCTTGACCAGCAGGCTTGTCGGATCAACCGCATCGATCTGTTGGGGATCGAGGAATCGATCGGCGTACTGCACGTAGATTTGCGCGTTGATGAACAGCCCGAACAACTCGGGATCGATGTGGGCATCCCGGCACATGGTGGCCATGATGCCCAGCGCTTCGCTCAAGGACTTGGCTTTCTTGTAGGGGCGATCGGCGGCGGTCAGTGCTTCGAAAATATCGGCAATCGCCATCATCCGCGCCGGCAGGCTCATTTCTTCGCGCTTCAATTGCTTGGGATACCCGGTGCCGTCCATTTTCTCGTGGTGGCCGCCGGCGATTTCCGCGACGTTGCCAAGGTGGCCGGGGAAGGGCAGGTGGCTGAGCATCAGAATCGTCTGCACCATGTGGTGATTGATGATGTAACGCTCCTCGCGGGTCAGGGTGCCTCGGGCAACGCTCAGGTTGTAGAGCTCGCCCCGGTTGTACTTGTAGGGCGGCACATCGAGCTTGAACCCCCACGGATTATCCTCCGGAATCAGTTCGGCTTCGGGTCGTTCGAACAGGTGTTCGGGTTTGTCCGCCAGCAATGGTTCGCTGACCGGCAGTGTCGGTGCCGGGGTCCGCGCCTGACGCCGGTTCTCCTCCCAGGAAACACCCAGCCGGTCATCCAGGGTTCGGGTCCAGGTGCGTTGGGCGATGCTGCGCAGGCGTTGCTGGTCGGACTCGGCCATCGCCTCTCCACCCAGGTTGCAGCGGGCAACGAACGCGAAATCATCGTCCAGCCCCGCCAGCGTGGCGTTGCGCAGTTCTGCCAAGTGTCGCTCGTTACCGCCCAGGGCCATGGCTTGCCAATAGCTGATCCAGGCGTCGCGCTTGAGCACTTCGAAGCGGGTACGGATTTCGTGGATGCGGTCGTTAAGCGTTTCCAGCTTCGTGGCTTTATCGACCACATATTCCGGAGTGGTGACCTTGCCGCAGTCGTGCAGCCAGGCGGCGATGTGCAGCGCTTCCCACTCATCGTCGGTGGGTTGATAGCCGCTGAAGGCCGGGTCCTGGCTGGCAGCGGCGGCTTGGGCGAGCATCAGGGTCAGCGCCGGCACTCGCTGGCAGTGACCGCCGGTGTAGGGGCTTTTGGCGTCAATCGCACCCGCCAGCAGTTGAATGAAGGAATCCAGCAGTTGTTTTTGTTTGGCTTGCAGACGCTGACTTTCAATACTCACCGCGGCCGCGCCGGATACAGCCTGGAGGAACGCGATGCGGTCCGGACGAAGTTTCTCCAGGTCGCTCTGGTTGCCGGTGTCGGCCAGCAGCAGGATCAGCAGGCCCACGGTTTCGTTATGACGATTGTGCAGCCGAATACCGATCAGATGAACGCGGGGACACTCCAGCGCAAGCAACACCTTCTGCAAATCCCCGGCCTGTTCAAAACCAAGCGTGGTGACGACGTTGTCGGCAGTCGACAGCTGTTGTAGCCATGCAGGGCTTTGCGGAGCCTGGAGTTCATGTCCTCGAAGATCAAATGACGGCAATGCCCGTGAGGTGCCGTTGACGACCAGGCCATGGGGCTCCATGCGATCGCCATCACTTTCGCGCAGGTAGATCAGACCGGCCTGGGCCTGGCCGATTTTCACGGTTTCAAATAACACCCGTTCGAGCAAGGGGGCGAAGCGGGTCTCGGCGCTCAGGCTGTCGGTGATCTGGAAAAAACTTGCCAGGGTGTCTTTCATGCGCGTCATCGACACCCTCAGTTGGTCGACTTCGAGTACGGGAGAGCGACGTGAGGCCGGAAAGTTGAAGTCGAAACTGCGAACCGCGTCAGCCTCCCGTACCAGCGCGTGCAGGGGTTTGACCAGAATTCGCGAGGTCAACCAGCCCAGCGGCAGGCACAGCAACAGCGTGGCCAGGGTAATCAGCGCGCCTTGCCAGCGCATACGGTAGGCATCGACGAGTAACTCATCTTCCGGCACCAGCAGCGCCAGTTGCAGTCCCTGGGGGCCGCCTTCCTGCATGCGGCTGCGGGCAACGATCCATTGACGACCGGCGACATCCAGGCGATTACCTGCGGCGGGATTGTTGAGCAATGCGCCGAGGCCGGGGCTGAGGTCAGCGGCTTTGATCAGGCGGGCAGTCTGATCGTCGATGATCAGTTTGCTGCGGTCGGGATACGCGATGGCATTCCCTTCGGCATCGAACAGCACGATTTCGGTACTGGGCGTCACGACATGTTTGGCCAGGGTGGCGGAGAGTTCCGCCAGGGTCAGATCGGCACCCATGACAGCCTGTTCGCCACTGCGCCGGGCCAGGGTAGTGCCGACATTGTGGGTGGAGAAAAAGAGGTAGGGTTCGGTGGTGATTTGATCGCTGTCGCCGCGGGCGTTGGCATACCAGGCGCGGGTGCGCGGATCATAGGTTTCGTCGGGGTTGTCCTGGCGGCTGATGAGGGCCAGATCCTGATCGAAAAACAATGATTGGGAGCGGACCTGACCGCTGTTGCCTGTTCGCTCAATGCTCCACACCTGATAAGCCGCCGTATCCGGTGCCTTGAGGAGCGTTTTCAGGTCGGGGGTTCGCAAGGGCCGAACCATGAAGAAATCACCGTTGCCATAGCCCAGATACAACGAAGCCAGGTCGGGATTGTCCTTGAGCGACTGGCTGAAGGGTTTGAGTAGCGCCAGGCGTTGCTCCAGGTCAGGCGCCTGGGTCGCCGGATATTCCGCCAGCAGGGACAGCAGATGGCGAATCGGTTCATAAGTGGCGTGCAAGTCGAGACGGACGTCCTGCTCGATGCGGTTAAAGAGCTTTTCACTGCTGGAAAGAATGATCTGCGTGGTTTGCTGGTAGTTGAAAAGGCCCAGCACCACGCCAGTCAGCAACAGCAGGAAAGTGAACATCACGCTGATATGGACGTGCAGGGGAAACCGCCGTTGATCCGGGCGCAGTGGGCTGTGCATTGCAGGTCTCTCCATGATGGTTAACACACTGCTCAGCGTCCAAGCATAGTTAAGGCTCTGTCATTCTGCTGTTGTCGTTTTGGCCGATCTGTTGCTGCAATGCTTGCTCCAATTCGAGCATGGCGCGCTCTATAGCCTTGCTGCAATCGGCCACTTCGTCGTGATGAAACACTTCGTGGCAGGCCTTTTCCAGCGCCTCGCAGCTGTCGATCACCCGGGAGGCCTGGACGATTCGGGCGGCGCCCTTGATTTTGTGGGCGACGTCGAGAAAGGGCTGAGGTTCTCTGGAGGGGGACAGCGCCAGCAGTTCTTGTCGGTCCAGACGGTTGCTGTTCAACAGTTCGGTCAACAGTCGCTGGTCCAATACCGGATCTCCGCCGGTCAAAAGACGCAATCCTTGCAGGCTGAACGCAGGATCGCGGACGGTTGGCCTGATGCCTTCAAACCACTGACTCAAGGCTGTCAGGGTAAGGGGCTTGAACAGGCAGTCGTCCATCCCGGCTTGTTTGCAGCGTTGTATTTCTTCCGGTTGTGCGTTGGCGGTAAAACCCAGCACGGTACAGGGCGGGCGGTGCGTTTTTTGTTCATGTCGGCGAATGGCGCGGGCCAGTTCGTAGCCATTCATGATCGGCATGTTGCAATCGACAATCACCAGATCGAACGGCTCGGCTTCCCATGCCTGAAATCCCGCCTGGCCATCCGGTGCGACGCTGAACAGGTGGCCCAGAAACGCCAGTTGCTGGCACATGAGCAAGCGATTGGCGGGGTGATCGTCAACCACCAGAACATTCAACGGGGTCGTCGTGGTGCGGATTTGCGCTTCAGCAGTCTCCGGCATCTCTACGAGTGGCAGTGTTGCCAGGTGCAACGACACCTCGACGTGAGTGCCGACACCCGGCTGGCTGTTCAATTGCAGGCTGCCGCCCATCATTTCGCACAGGCTGCGGCTGATCACCAGCCCAAGCCCCGCACCACCTCTGGCTGACTGCCCGGAGTGATCGGCCTGAGCGAAAGGTTCGAACAACCGCCGCTGATCCTGTTCACTGATCCCTATGCCACTGTCATGAACCTGCAACAGCATCCGCACCCGCTCAGGTTCGGCGGTTGGGTGCAGGTCGACGATGATCCTGACGTGGCCTTGCTCCGTGAACTTGATGGCATTGCTGACCAGATTGGACAAGACCTGCTTGAAGCGCATCGGGTCCAACAGGACATCAAACTGCGGCTTTGAAGGGCGGAACTCCACCAGCAACCGAAGATTTTTCTGGTGTGCCAATCCATCGAAGACCCGGACCACCGAGGCCACGATTTCACTTGGATTGACCCGTTCCGGACTCAGGCTCAGCTGTCCGGACTCAATCCGTGCAATGTCGAGAATGTCCCCGATCAGCTCCAGCAGGTCCTTCGCCGAGTTGTACGCCACATCGATGGCCGGGCGATCCGGGTGCTCATGATCGATGCGTTTCAGCGTGAGTTCGAGCATGCCGATGACCGCATTCATCGGGGTGCGGATCTCATGGCTCATGGTCGCCAGAAACGTGGTTTTGGCACGGTTGGCTTCATCGGCGCGCTCTTTGGCATAGCGCAGATCATCGAACAGTTGCCGCCGTTCGCTGATGTCGATCCAGCCGCCGATGATGCCTTGCACTTCACCGCTCGAATCACGGTAGGGAAGAATCCAGTGGTAAATCGTCAGTCTGCGGCCGCCGATGTGCAG
This sequence comes from Pseudomonas sp. BT76 TE3572, assembly GCF_050435365.1. Lineage (NCBI taxonomy): Bacteria > Pseudomonadati > Pseudomonadota > Gammaproteobacteria > Pseudomonadales > Pseudomonadaceae > Pseudomonas > Pseudomonas sp. BT76 TE3572. The sequence continues at coordinate 2,633,763 of NZ_JBNDKE010000001.1, read as the reverse complement.
CGCACGATCGAGAATCAGCGGTTTGCCCTCGGCCACGACGCGCTGGTAATCGGCCTGATACTCCCGGGCTTCGAACGCATTGCTCAGGTTGCCTTGTATGACGCCTTTGCCGATGACGTCTTCACGTCTCGCACAGAAGGCTTGCAGGTAACTGTCGTTGCAGCTTTGCAGCAGTCCCTGACGATCGCGGACGTAGATAGGATGAGGCGTGCCGTTGACCAGTGATCGCATGAATTCGAGTTGATCGTTCAATGCACGCTCGGCTGCCTGACGCTGCTTTATCTGGCGACGCATGTAAGCGTTCCAGGCAACGGAAATCAGCAGTAGCCCCCCGGCACCGATAACGATTTGGTAGAACAGTCGGTGATAGTTGCGCCAGGTACTTTGCGAGGACGCCGAATAGCCGCGCCAACGGCTGTTGATGATGCCCAGTTCTTCCGGAGCAATACTGAGCAGTGCCTTGTTGAGGATGGCGTTCAGTTCTTTGGCATCTCGGCCGGTGGCCAGGGAGAACGCGGCCTGCCGGGTACCGATGGTGGTACTGATTTGAAGGGTGTGTTCGAAGAGCTGCGATGAGATGAAGTAGTTGGCAATCACCAGTGAATTCACCGCACCTTCTGCCTTGCCCTCGGCCAGCAACTCCACGGCGCTGAACGTGTCCGGGGTTTCAATCAGCCTGATCCGCGGGAACTCGCTGCGCAGGTAATCCACCAGGGGATTGCCTTGGGCGATTGCCAGGCGTTTGTCCTGTAACTGCGCAAGGCTTGTCGGACTGTCGGCGGCTTTGCGAGTCAACAGGACAAAAGAGTTTTGCAGGTAGGGGCGGGTGAAGTTCAGCGTCGACTCACGTTGGGCGCTGGGGAGCAGGGCGGCGATCAAGTCGGCCTTATTGTCCCTGATCTGCTCGATCATCTCGTCATCACTGCGGCTGCGACGGACGTCGAAGCGCAAACCGGTGCGCAATCTGATCAGCTCGAGCAAGTCGGCGCTAACCCCACGAAAGTTGCCATCACTGTCGAAAAACGTCAGCGGCGCAAAAGCCTCATTGACCACCACACGCACGACCGGGTGTTGCGCCAGCCAGCGTTCTTCATTGTGGGTGAGTTGCAGTTTTTGATCGGTGAGCAGCATGTCACTGCCGGCACTCCAGCGTTTGGCGATGTTGTCCCGTTCACTGCTGGGGATGGCCATCAGTATTGCGTTGATGATGCCGAGCAGTTGCGGGTTGTCCTTGTGCACGGCAAAGCTGAAACCGTGCGCTTCGTGTTTGCCGAAGTTGGCCATGCGGATGTTGTTCAGATACCCCTTGTTGATCATGTAATGGGTGGAAATGGTGTCACCCAGAAAAACGTCAGCCTGGTCGAAGGCAACGGCATTGATCGCATTCTGGTAAGACGGAAAGGACGTGATGATCGCCCTCGGATACATGGCCTTCACTTCCTCCTGCGGCAAATAGTGATACACCATGCTCAGGCGCAGACCGGCCAGGCCATCGGTCAAGGATCTGGTTTCACCTTCGCGGGTCACCAGAACCGGCTGGTCCACGGCGTAGGGGGTGGAAAGTACGATGTCAGCGTTGTGAGCTTCGAATCCATTGGCGGTCCCCAGCAAATCGATCTTGCCGTTTTCGAGTGCCTCTATAGCGGCCTCCCGGGACGCAAAGCGCAGAACCTTGATTGGCAAACCGGTTGTTTTGCCAAGGATACCTGCGTAATCCGCGGTAAAACCTTCGTAGTCGTGACCACTGATGGTCAGGTCGAAAGGGGGGTAGTCCGGGGCTGACGTGCCGAGGATCAGTTCCCGTTTATTCTCAATCCATTGTCGTTGTGCGTTATCCAGTTGGACTTCCTGGTGTCCGGCCATTGAGCGACTCATCAGGGTGTAGTTCTCGCTGACGGTCTGCGCAGCGGCCACTGAGGCGGTCAGGCATAATCCTGCGGCCATGAGTGTCAGATAATCCTTTATACGACTGGGCATCCTGCTTCTCACACTAACGCGTTACGTTTTGCCATATCGATGAGTTCAACCAGGGATTTGGCTTTGAGTTTCTGCATGAGGCGTTTTTTATAAGTGCTGACCGTCTTGTTGCTCAGAAACATGCCTTTGGCAATTTCCTTGTTGGTGCGACCCTGGGCAAAGAGTTGCAATACCATCAGTTCCCGGTCATTGACTGACTTGAACAGTTCCAGGTCGGCGAATCGCGCGTCATCACAGCGAACAGGATTCAAGGCCTGACTTGGGAAATAGTTGTAACCTGACAATACGGCCTTTATAGCGCTGACCAGTTCACTCAGCTCTTCCTGTTTACACACATATCCCGATGCGCCGGATTGCATGCAGCGAATACCGAAAAGTGTCGGGCACTGTGCTGTTAACACCAATGTTTTCAGACGGGTACTCATTGCGTTGAAACGGGCGAGAACTTCCAGCCCATCCAGTTTGGGAATGCTGATGTCGAGAATGACCAGATCAGGCATGCATTCGCGAACCATCTGCATGGCATCGACCCCATTATCAGTTTCGCCGACGACTTTGTAACCTTCATGTTCAAGCAACATTCTGACGGCAAGGCGGATAACCGGGTGATCGTCGACAATAAAAACGGAGTTCATAATCAAATCCCATGCGAGCACTAATAAAGCGCGCACCTTAGCTCAGATAATTGAGGCGACGCATGAGCTCACGGACCTGCAGCGGCAATATAGGAACAATCCTACAGCTGAAGAAGAATGGGACTACGTATCAACTAGGTTTTTTATGAAGAAGGGTGAAGGTTGTTGATGGTTAGTCGAAAGATCGGAAGTGTTTAATTGTAAGTTTTGAGTGGTGTTTGGGTTGGGTTTTTAATGTGTTTGATATGCATTTTTTTACAATGAGGCCAAGGTTAGCAGGTTTCTGAATTCGGATTGTTTCAGCGGTTTTATCAAGTACCCCAACAATGGCAGTCCGTGTTCGTTGGCCTTTTTTTCAAGTTCGTCCAGTTCGGCGGATGTCAGGCTACTTAACAGTATGGCCTGTCTGATCATCCCCCGGTGGCTGGCGAATTCGACCAGATCAAGCCCGCAGAGGTCGGGCAGGCATTGATCGCACAAAAGAATATCAAAGGGTTGCGCAGCCTTGAGCATTTGTTGCAAGGCGCCATAGGCACTGTCGGTAGTGGTCAGTTGGGTGAAACCGTAACTCTCAAGCAGGTATTGAGTCGCCCGGAGTTGGAAGGGATGATCTTCCACCAGCAAGATGCGCAGATCGTCTTTGAACATAGGAGTATTCACGCTTCTTCTGTCGAGCTGAAGGAAGCGAGATTATTTCGCGAGGTTACCGAATAATCGATCAGTTAGCTCAGCGCATGTTGTAGGGGAATTCGGCGAACGTTGAGTGCACTTGGCGTTTGAGAGGCAAATCAACCATTACAGGCGGCGTAATGGCTGATCACCCAGGTCTCATCAGTGGCTCGAACGACCGGTCATCTCCAGCGCCATTTCGCTGGCATAGCTGTCGGTCATGCCGGCGATGAAATCAATCATCCGTAGAAACGAGGCGTGTAATGGGCCATGAGGATCGGGCGCATTGTTACCCAAAAGATCGAGGACTCGGCGACTCTTGAAGGACGGCGTTCGACCGTTATGCTGTTCCAGTGCCGCGCCGCAGAAGGCGTTGAGCAGGATTTCCAGTGTGGTGTAGGCGCCGATTTCATGCAGGGTCTTGCGCTTGTCCTGGAAGATTTTCTTGCGCGCCATGTCCTTGGCATTCAGTACGCATCGCTTGGCAGGGCCGTGCATGTGCTCCACCAGATCACCGGGCAGCGTGCCGGCCAGCAACGCGTCCTGTTGCTCGACAAAGGCCCGTGCTGCGGCGTTGGTCAGGTGTTCAATGGCTTTGCCTCGCAGGATCGCCAGTTTGCGTCGGCGCGAATCCAGTGGACCCAGCTGGCGATAGGTTTCCGGCAGATCGTCACCCACAAGGTCCAGCAACAGGGACTCGACTTCGGCGTATTCCAGCAACTCCATTTCCAGACCGTCTTCCAGATCGATCAGCGCGTAACAGATGTCATCGGCAGCCTCCATCAGATACACCAGCGGATGGCGCGCCCAACGCTGTTCTTCGAGTTGCGGCAGGCCGAGTTTATGGGCGATTTGTTCCAGAAGCGGCAATTCGCTCTGATAGCAGCCGAACTTGTGTTTCTTGTAGCCCAGTGAGTCCGCGTGTTTTGCCGTCCATGGATACTTCAGATAAGTACCCAGCGTGGCGTAGGTCAGCCGGGTGCCGCCGTCGAACTGGTGATATTCCAGCTGGGTGAGTACCCGGAAGCCTTGGGCGTTGCCTTCGAAATTGAGGAAGTCATGGCGTTCGACTTCGCTCATTGCATCCAGCCAGCCACGGCCGGCGGCTTGCTGGAACCAGTGGCGAATCGCGTCTTCGCCGGAGTGGCCGAAGGGCGGATTGCCGATGTCATGGGCCAGGCAAGCCGATTGCACCACCATGCCCAGGTCGCTGGGCTCGCACCAGTCAGGCAGGGCGCTGCGGATGGTTTCGCCGACGCGCATACCCAGCGAACGGCCGACACAGCTGACTTCCAGCGAGTGGGTCAGGCGCGTGTGGATATGATCGTTGCTGGTGACCGGATGGACTTGGGTCTTACGCCCGAGGCGGCGAAACGCGCCCGAGAAAATGATCCGGTCGTGGTCTTTGTGGAAAGGGCTACGGCCGAGTTCTTCCGGGCTGTGCAGAGGCTTTCCGAGGCGCTCGCGGGTAAGCAGGGTTTGCCAATCCAAGGCTGGTTCACTCCGTCAGGTGACTGATGAATGCCTAGCTTCCGGGTTCGCGTCCGGACCTGCAAGCGGAACTACAGCCCGGCGGCGTCGATATCGATGAGCAGCAGTCGGCGGTGAAGCAGGCGCGCAGGATGGAACCCCTCGATAAAGAGGTTCAATCCCGATGTCGCAAGCATGCAGCCAGATAATGGCCTTAGGGGTTACGCGAAGAGCCTTGCATCATCAGCTTGATCAATGGCCCCAGCGTGGCGCCCAGACGAACCAATCGAGTGAGGCTGCTGACGCCACCGCCCTTGGCGCCCTTACCTGTCAGAAAACCCAGCAAGGTGACGGCTGCCATGCCCCAGAGTGGAGCGTGCTTGATGCCAAAGCCATCTTGCAGGTTTCGCGTCATCCCGCGCACGCGCTGCAAGGGTTGCAGCAGTTGCGCGGATTCGTGGCGGATTTCCTGACGATGCATTTCCATGCGCAGGCGAATCAGCGCTTTGCGCATTTCGGTGCGCGAGCTGTTGTGAGGCAGTTCAGGCAGGCTCATGGCAGCAGACGCTCCCGATCGTTGGCCAATTCTTCCAGTGTGCCGTGGAAGGGCGACGATTCATCGAAAATCGCCGCTCTCAAGCGCATTGCACAGAAAATGGCCGCCAGTGTGTAGAAAACACAGAGCCCGATGATGGCCGCCAGGCGATAGGTGTCCCAAAACAGGATCAACACCAGCGTCGACAACCCCACCAGCAACAGCAAGGCAAAAACCAGCGCCAGGCCCGCGAATAGCAACAGGCTTACGGTGCGGGCTTTTTGTTCCTGCAATTCGATGCCGAACAGTTCGACATGGCTGTGCAGCAGTCCAAGAAAAGCGGCACCCAGGCGCCGCGGTGAGGAGCTTGGGCCCGTCGCGGACGAGCCGGATTCGCCGATCGCCATATCAGCGCCGAGTGGCCAGCAAGCCAAGCAGGAAACCCACGCCAGCCGCGATCCCGACCGATTGCCACGGGTTGGCCTGGACATAGTCTTCGGTGGCGGTAACGGCAGCCTTGCTGCGTTCGCGCAGGGTGTCTTCGGTCAACTTCAAGGTTTCGCGCGCACGCAGCAGGCTGTCGTGGATTTGCTCGCGCAACTCATCAGCCTGATCGCCGGCCAGCGTTGCGGTGTGTTCCAGCAACCGTTCGGTGTCGTTGACCAGAGTCTGAAAATCATTCATCAGGATTTCTTGAGCAGTCTTTGCCTTGATGCTGGCCATGGGTGGATCTCCGTAAGTGGCTTCTGAAACGTTCGAGTATGAGCCTTGCGCGAAGGTTCAGTACAAATGACTGGTACAACTTTTGCTACGTCGTGGTGCGTCTGCCTGCGCCGTTGCGCTGTTGCCGGGCAGGATTCGAGCAAAACCTTATCTCAAATAATGAAAACTCGCGCAAAGGTTCCAACCTTGTGCGCCAAAGTGGCTCATCGGGATCAATCTGCTGATCCCGGCAAGTCGCAACTTGGTGCATGAATTGTCTGCGCGAACTGCTTTGGTGCTTTTTAGCCTTCAGGTCTGCCAACCCCATGGAAAATCTGCAAAGCGCTGTGGACAGTCTGGTCCATAGCTCCAATACGTTGTTCATTCTGATCGGCGCGGTCATGGTGCTGGCGATGCACGCCGGTTTCGCCTTTCTTGAAGTCGGCACGGTTCGACAAAAGAACCAGGTCAATGCCTTGTCGAAGATCCTCAGCGACTTCGCCATTTCGACCCTGGCTTACTTCTTTATAGGCTATTGGATTTCCTATGGGGTGACCTTCATGCAACCGGCGGCGGTGATCAATGCTGATCATGGCTACGGCTTGGTGAAGTTTTTCTTTCTGCTGACCTTTGCTGCGGCGATACCCGCGATCATTTCCGGCGGCATCGCCGAGCGTGCCCGGTTTGTCCCGCAGTTGTGCGCGACGGCACTGATCGTGGCGTTCATCTATCCGTTCTTCGAGGGCATGATCTGGAACGGCAACTTTGGCCTGCAAGCCTGGTTGCTGGAGCACTTTGGCGCCAGCTTCCATGATTTCGCCGGCTCGGTGGTGGTCCATGCCATGGGTGGTTGGCTGGCTTTGGCGGCGGTGCTGTTGCTCGGGCCGCGCAATGGTCGTTATCGCGAAGGGCGACTGGTGGCATTCGCGCCCTCGAGCATTCCCTTTTTGGCGCTGGGGTCGTGGATCCTGATCGTTGGCTGGTTCGGTTTCAACGTGATGAGCGCGCAAACCCTGCAAGGTGTCAGCGGACTGGTGGCGGTGAACTCGCTGATGGCCATGGTCGGCGGTACCGTGGCGGCGCTGATCGTCGGACGCAATGACCCGGGTTTTCTGCATAACGGCCCGCTGGCCGGACTGGTGGCGATCTGTGCCGGTTCTGATCTGATGCACCCGGTGGGCGCGCTGATCACTGGCGTCATCGCCGGCGCATTGTTTGTCTGGTGCTTCACGGCGGCTCAAGTCAAATGGCGCATCGACGATGTACTGGGGGTTTGGCCGTTACATGGTTTGTGTGGCGTCTGGGGCGGGATCGCCTGCGGCATTTTCGGCCAGAGCGCGTTGGGTGGACTGGGCGGCGTGAGCCTGATCAGTCAGTTGATCGGCACCGCGCTGGGAGTGGTCGTGGCGCTGGCCGGTGGCTTTGCCGTGTATGGCGCGATCAAGGTGTTCCATGGTCTGCGCCTGAGTCAGGAAGAAGAGTATTACGGCGCTGACTTGTCGGTGCACAAGATTGGTGCTGTGAGCCAGGACTAGGTCTCTTCGTCGTCAGCGCCTGGATAGAAACCGTGCAACAGACGATAGCGGTCGTGCCGAATCTGATCGGCCCGCTCCTGTACCTGATGCGCCGGTAATCCCAGCATGATCAGCGCGTGGGAGGCGAGCATCAGGCTCGACTCCAGCAGTTCAGGCACGACTTCGCTGGCGCCGGCTGCCTTCAACTCGGCCAATTGGCTGTCGTCGCGTGTACGCACCAGAATCGGTACGGTCGCATTGAGTTGCCGCGCTTCCTTGAGGATCAGCAAAGCGACGTCGGTCTGATCCACGGCGATCACCAACAGCCTGGCGCGCTGCAGGCCTACCGCGACCAGCAGCTCACCACGACGTGAGTCGCCATAATGCACACAGGTTTCACCAAGGGCGGCTTCGTGGACACGCACCGGATCAGAATCCAGTGCGATGTAGGGTTGCTGCGCGTTGCGTAGTGCGCGTCCGATGGACTGACCGACGCGGCCGTAGCCACAAATCACGACATGGTTGTGTAACCCGGCATTGAGCGCGCTGATTTCTTCAAGTTTTGCTTCTTCGTTGGGTTTGCGATGCAGGCGTGTGGCGATGTGGGGCGCGGCGCGCAGCAGCAACGGCGTGACGAGCATCGAACAGAAGGTCGCCGCCAGCAACAGGCCGCCCAAATCCGCGGGCATCAGTTTGTTCTGCTGCATCAGGGCCATCAGCGCAAAGCAGAACTCGCCGCCCTGGGCCAATGCCAGGCCGCTGCGCCAGGCGGTTTCGCCATCGCTGCCACGCCATTTGACCAGCAGCGCAACGACGCTGCCCTTGAGTACCAGCAACCCCAGGGTCAGGCCGAGAATCAGCAGGCCGTGGCTGGCGAACAACTGCAAATCGATCAGCATGCCGATACTGACGAAGAACAGCCCGAGCAGGATGTCGCGGAACGGCCGGATGTCGGCCTCGATCTGATGCCGGTAGTGGCTCTCCCCCAACAGCATGCCAGCGAGAAACGCACCCAGGGCAGGGGAGAGGCCGAGCAGGTGAGTCAACCACGCCGTCAGCAGAACAATCACCAGCGCCAGTAGCACGAACAGTTCCGGGGAGCGGGCAGCCGCCACTTCATGGAACAGCCGCGGCAGCAACCAGCGACTGGCCAGCAACAGGCCGACAAACAACACGACGGTTTTACCCAGCGTCAGTGGCAGCGCCCAATACCAGGCCTGGTCGCTGCTGCCAGCGAACACCGGCACCAGCGTCAGCAGCAATACTGCGACGACGTCCTGGAACAGCAACACGGCGATGGCATTCTGGCCGTGGCTGCTGAAAATCTCGCCGAGGCTGCTCAGCTCTTTACTGACAATGGCCGTGGACGACAGCGACAGGCCGGCGCCGAGTAACAGCGCAGGCGTGATCGGCATGCCGAGCAGCATCAGCAAACCGCCTAGTAGAATCCCTGAGCACAGCACCTGCAGACTGCCAAGCCCGAACACCACTCGGCGTAACGCGAGCATTTTCGACAGGGAAAACTCCAGCCCGAGGGAGAACAGCAGAAACACCACGCCCAGCTCGGCGAGGTCCGGCAGTTCTTCGCTTTCATTCACCCAGTTGAATGCCGTTGGCCCGACGATCAGCCCCACGCACAAGTAGCCCAGCACCGGTGGCAATCGCAGGTGCTGGAACAGCGCAATCACCACCAGGGAGGAGGCGAAGATGATCAACAGATTGGCAAACACAAAAACTCCGGTGATGGACGCTGGCCATTCAAGCGTAGAGGCAAATAGTCCGTGAGCATCGCGCAATGGGTATTGAAGACGACTGATGTGCGTCAGCGTATTGCCGAGATCCGTTGCCGTTATGGCGCAAAGGTAGAGCATTCAATGGCTCGACGGCTTTTCGGGGCAGGCCTAGAATGATGACTTAATTTTTTCGGTTGAGCGCTCATGCTTCCTGAATGTCAGCTGTTCGGCACCCTTGGGTGTCATCTCTGTGAAGTGGCAGAAGCCATGCTGATGGAATTTGTCGAGCGCGGTCTGCTGGTGGAACTGGTGGACATCGCTGAAGACGAAACATGGTTCGAAGCTTACAGTCTGCGTATTCCGGTGTTACGGCGGGTCGATACTGGCGCTGAACTGGGCTGGCCGTTCAGTGCCGATCAGGTAGTGGCGTTCCTGCGTTAAGCGGTTGTTGCGGTGGCGATGTTCCGCCTGTCGAACTTTGCGATGGATCCCCTTGGCTTTACCGGTACTGATCGGATACTGTATGCGCATACAGTTATTCGTGGTGCCTGCCTTGTCGTCCCTGGTTTTCGGGTTTGGCCAGGCAGTCCGGGCGTGAGAGGGATGAATCGTGGTCAATGTCGAACAATTGAAGAACAGCGTGAACCGGATGTCGGCGGACGTGGTGCGCGAGGCTGTCCTCGAATTACGTCTGGATGGTCTGGTGACAGAAGGAAAAACTCCCTTCAATAAACTGCATTTCAATACCTGTTTCGCCGAAATCGAAGCCTTGTTCCAGCGCGCGGGTTATCACCGGCAGCTGGATGTCGTGGGCTATCAAGGCTTGTTGTATGCGCTATATGACCCTGGTCGCTGGGAGGCAGTCGATGTGCTGCGCTGGCTCAAGGAGTTCACCGAAGCGGCAGCGCGCACGCAGATACCGGCTTGAGGATTCTCTACTAGGTTCGTTCCGGCCGCTGTTGGATAATACCGCCCTGTATTGAGGGTTAGAACTTTCGTATGTCCACTTCATCTTTTTCTGCTGCACACAACCAGGCCAGCACGCTCTACTTGCCGCCTGGTCCGTGGCAGACCGTACTCGATTGTCTGTGCGAACACTTCAGTGCCATCGGTCGTGAACAATGGCTGGACAGAATCGCTCGCGGTCGTGTCCTCGACGGTCACGGCATGCCGATCGCCCTTGATCTGCCTTACAAGGAAGGCTTGCGGATTCATTACTTCCGTGAGGTGCCGGACGAAAAGCCGATCCCGGTGGTTGAGTCGATTCTGTATGCGGATGAGCATCTGGTCGTGGCGGACAAGCCGCATTTTCTGCCAGTGACTCCCGCGGGTGAATACGTGGAGCAGACCCTGTTACGACGGCTGATTCGTCGACTCGATAACCCGCATCTGGTGCCTTTGCATCGCATTGATCGGCACACAGCGGGACTGGTGCTGTTTTCCGCCAACCCTCAGAGCCGATCTGCCTATCAGTCGTTGTTTCCTACACGGCAGATAGAAAAGCGCTACGAGGCCATTGCCCGAGCGTTGCCTGAACGCTCTTTTCCATTGGTCCATAAGAGCCGGCTCATCGATGGCGAGCCTTTCTTCCGCATGCAGGAAGGTCCGGGCGTCAGCAATACCGAGACGGCTATCGAAGTCAGGGAGAAGAACGGTGATCTCTGGCGTTATGCGCTTTACCCGGTGACGGGCAAGAAGCATCAGCTACGGGTGCACATGACAGCCTTGGGCGCCAGCATCTGCAACGACCCGTTTTATCCACAGGTACTCAAGGATGTTGAGGATGACTACGCCAATCCTTTGAAACTGCTCGCTCAGGGATTACGGTTTGTGGACCCGGTCACCGGCCAGGAAAGAGCATTCGAAAGCACGATCACCCTGCAGTGGTGATCACGAAGTTCAGCGAGTCTGCTGAGCTTCAGCCACGAAAAAGCCCGCAAAAGCGGGCTTTTTCATATCCGGTTGTCACCGTAAAAATTACAGCTCTTTGACGGTACGAACCTGATCCTTGTTGATGCGGGTCTGCTTGCCATCCAGTTGTTCGAATTCGTAGAAACCCGAATCCTTATCGAACTTTGGCGCGTCGACAGCCTGGATTTCTCGACCGTCATTCAAGGTGATCACTGTAGGCGAGGCGCAACCGGCGAGGGTAGCGAGGCCCAGTGCGAGCATGAAAGTGGCGAGGGTCCGTTGAGTCATGGTGTGTCTCCGAATATGAATTCTTTTGGTTGCTGAGCTTGAGACGTGTTCAGCGCGTGCAAGTTCCTTCTCCTGTCAGTCTGACACAGAGTTGTGGGCACTTAACAGTTCTGGTGTGTTGAGGTTGGCCAGGCGCGGGTCATTGTCGGGGCATTGCAGGGCGGTAGCGCCCAGTTTGCGCATGAGGCGACCCGGGCTGCGTTCGCCGTCGTTCCAGGCACTGTCGAAATCGGCCAGGAGTGCCACGGGGATAATGCACAACAAGGGTTCCCAGTGTTCATCATGGCGCAGCATCAGCGGTTGGTCCGGGTGCTGGCTGGCGGCTTCACGCATGCTATTGAGCAGCGGGGCATCGATACGCGGCACGTCGCAAGGCAGCACCAGCAGATGCGCATGGCGGGCGGCCTTCAGGCCTGCGCGAATACCGGCCAGGGGGCCAGGAAAGTCGCCTTCATCGTCGTGAACCAGCTGGTCGGCGTAGGGCGCGTACTTTTCCAGGTTTCTGTTGCAGGAGATGATCAGGTCATCGCTCAGCGAACGGGTCTTGCGGTGCAAGTGGGCAATCAATGGCTCGCCATGCCATTCCAGCAGCCCTTTGTCCTGACCGCCCATGCGTTGGCCACGACCACCGGCCAGGAGCAGAATGGAGCAGGGCGGCAGATGTGTATTCGAGGTCATGGCAGGTCTCCATGGGGGCGGCGAAAAAATGAGGCGCTGTGATATAACACCGGGCTGTTTCTCCTACAACTGGATGAGCCTATGAAAGCCAAGGCTGATGTACCTTTCGCACCGCTCAACATCGCGGTGCTGACGGTCAGCGATACCCGTACCCTGGAAAACGATACCTCAGGCCAGGTCTTCGTCGACGGTTTGAGCGCTGCCGGCCATAACCTGGCGGCCCGGGTTCTGCTTAAAGATGATCTCTACAAAATTCGCGCGCAAGTTGCCAACTGGATTGCCGACGATGTCGTGCAGGTGGTGCTGATCACTGGCGGCACCGGTTTTACCGGACGCGACAGCACTCCGGAAGCGGTGAGTTGCCTGCTGGACAAACAAGTCGACGGTTTTGGTGAGCTGTTCAGGCAGATATCGGTGGCGGATATTGGCACCTCTACTGTTCAGTCCCGTGCCTTGGCCGGCCTGGCAAATGGCACGCTGGTCTGCTGCTTGCCCGGTTCGACCAATGCCGTGCGCACCGGTTGGGATGGCATTCTTGTCGAGCAGCTGGATTCGCGGCACCGCCCGTGCAATTTCGTGGCCCATCTCAAACAGGCGGCACCCTGTGAATCCCGCGGGTAAGCCAGGCAAGACTGGCAGTCTGATGGCTGTCGAAGTGGCACTGGCACGCCTGCTGGCAATGGCCGAAGCGTCACCGATTCGTGAGCGTGAACGCTTGCCATTGGCGCAGGTTCAGGGCCGGGTGCTGGCAGATGATCTGGTTTCGACGCTTGATCTGCCACCGTGGCCCAACAGTGCCATGGACGGCTATGCCTTGCGCGTGGCCGACTGGATTGGAGAGCCACTTGAGGTCAGCCAGAAGATTTTTGCCGGTCAAGCACCGGAGCCCTTGAAGCCTGGCACCTGTGCACGAATCTTCACCGGTGCGCCAGTGCCCGCAGGTGCAGATTGCGTCGAGATGCAGGAAAACACCGAGGTTCAGGCGGATGAGCGAGTACGTTTCACCGAAACCATGGCCGCAGGACAAAACATTCGTCCTCAAGGCCAGGAAGCCACTGTTGGTGAATTGATTCTGCCAGCCGGCACGCGCCTCGGGTCGATCGAACAGGGGTTGGCTGCATCGCTGGGATGCGCAGAGCTGGACGTGATTCGCAAGGTTCGCGTTGCTGTTCTGTCCACCGGGGATGAACTGATTGAACCCGGTCAGGCTCTGGGGCCGGGACAGATCTACAACAGCAATCGAGTGTTGCTGTGCAGTTGGTTGCAGCGCTTGGGCTGTGAGGTGATCGATGCCGGAATTCTTCCGGATGATTTAGCAACCACTCGTGCTCGCCTCGGTGAGTTGAAGGATGTCGATCTGATCCTTTCCACCGGTGGTGTCTCGGTCGGAGAGGCTGACTTTCTGGGCATTGCCTTGCGTGAAGAGGGCGAGTTGACGTTGTGGAAACTCGCCATCAAACCCGGCAAACCACTGACATTCGGGCATTTTCGCGGCGTACCTGTGATTGGTTTGCCTGGCAATCCGGCTTCAACGCTGGTGACCTTTGCTTTGTTGGCAAGGCCCTATCTCTTGCGCCGACAGGGTGTAAAAGAGGTTGAACCCCTGAAGTTTCAGGTGCCTGCAGGGTTTGCATGGCCAAAAGCAGGCAATCGGCGCGAGTACTTGCGCGGACGTCTGGAGAATGGCCGGGCAATTATCTACAGGAATCAGAGTTCGGGTGTACTGCGTAGCGCTGCCTGGGCGGATGGTCTGGTTGAGGTGCTGGAGGATCGCACGCTGATCGAAGGTGACTGCGTGAGCTTTATCCCGCTGAGCGAAGTCCTGAGCTGACTCCAGCCGCTGGCTTACTGCGCAAACCCGGTTGATCGAACCGGGTTTTGCGTTCATGGCTTACCCTTGGTGAGCCAGGAGTGTCACGACCTGGTCGAAACGGCTATTGGCGATCCAGGCCAGAACCCCGATGACCACGGCTGTTCCGATAGCCGAATAGGCAAGCCTGTGTTTTATGGATTTGACGTTACTACGGACGTCATCCATGTCTCGTCGGATGTATTTGAGGTGTGTCTCCAATTCAACGACGCGAGATTCCAAAGCAGCTTCTCCAGTGGGCTTTGCGCTGTTTTTGAATTCAGCTTGATGATTGGCGCGTTTTTCTGCGAACGGTACGACCGGAATGACCGGTGTCCTGATCTCTTGGCTTTGCATGGCACGTCCCTGTGTAGTTCCTGCTGATGTTAGATAACTGCAGGCGCCAAGGTGTACCAATCGCATGGGGCGGTCAATTGAGCCGATTCCTCACATCTTGTAAGAAAAAGTCCCGCCTTGTAGGACGCCATAGCGCTCGACTTCAAATAATTCAAATTCTTGCGACTTTTATGGGGTGAGGTGAGGTCAACATCTCCCATACGGAATTCAATCATGGGAGTGACAACTAATGAGCGAGCGCAAGGCGCTGTTGATTCTGCACGGCAAGCAAGCGCTCAACGAAGCGGTTCGTTCTGCTGTTGCGGACAAGCGCAAACAGGGTTGGGAGCTGGCCGTTCGAGTGACCTGGGAGGCGGGCGACGCACAGCGGCTGGTGGATGAAGCGCTGGCGGCAGGCTACCTGCAGATCATCGCCGGTGGCGGTGACGGGACCTTGCGCGATATTGCCGAAGCCATGGCGGCGCATTCGACGCCGGCCAGTCTGGTGATGATGCCGTTGGGGACCGCCAATGATTTTGCGCGTGCCGCCGGCGTGCCTCTGGAGCCCGCGCAGGCGCTGGAACTTCTCGATGTTGCGCCGAGCGCCATTGATCTGGGGGAGGTCGGCGGGCAGGTGTTCCTGAATATGGCCACGGGCGGTTTTGGCAGTCAGGTCACGGCAAACACCTCGGAGGACTTGAAAAAAGTCCTCGGGGGTGCGGCTTACCTGTTCACCGGTTTATCGCGCTTCAGTGAGTTGCATGCAGCCTATGGCGAGCTGCAGGGGCCTGATTTCCAGTGGAGTGGCGACCTGTTGGCATTGGGCATCGGCAATGGCCGGCAGGCCGGCGGTGGACATGTGTTGTGTCCAGACGCGCTGGCTGACGACGGTCTGCTGGACATCAGTATTCTGCCTGCGCCGCAGGAAGTCGTCGGCACCTTGAAAACCCTGCTCGCCGATGGCTTCGGCATCGACAACATGTTTGTGCGAGTCCGGTTGCCATGGGTCGAAATCAAGGTCTCGGAAGGCCTCTACATCAACCTCGATGGCGAACCGCTGGAAGGTGACAACTTGCGTTTCTCGACACGTCCAGCGGCACTGCGCGTGCATTTACCTGACAACTCGCCGCTGCTGGGGTCATCGCAATTGATCAATCATCCAGACTGATGATCTGCTCGCGAACGGCGAACAGCACCAGGCCCGCCACATCGTAGATCTGCAAGCGCTTCATGATCTGCGAGCGGTGGGTTTCAACGGTCTTGATGCTGAGGCCCAGGCCATTGGCAATTTCCCGGGTGGATTTTCCGCGAACGATCAGCCGAAGGATTTCCAGCTGACGCGCTGTCAGGTTGTGCGAGTCTGCAGGTTCCGGCTGGTTTTTCTGTGTTCGGGTCAGCGCCTGGTTGATGACCGTGTGGGCGATGGCCGGGCTCAGGTAGCGTTCATTGTTACGCAAGGCATCCAGGGCATGTTCGAGCTCGGTAGCCGTGGTGTCCTTGAGCAGGTAGCCATGTGCGCCGGATTCCAGTGCCTGCATGATCAGTGCTGGATCCGTGTGCATCGACAGGATCAGCACTTTGCTCTGCGGGCGTACTCGCTTGAGTCGCTGCAAGGCGTCAAGGCCACTGGTTTCCTTCATGGAAATATCCAGCAGGACGATGTCCGGGGACAGCTGCTCGACCATCTCGAGCAACTGCGAGCCGTCATTGGCCTCACCGATTACCGCGTAGCCGGGAATATCCAGCACCAGAGCGCGCACGCCTGCCCTGATAAGCGAGTGGTCATCCACCAGAAGTAAGTTACAAGTCAACGCATAACCTTATTCGTACTGGCCCGTTCGAGCGCACGCGGCGCCCAGGGGAAGAGTGCTTCGATTTGAGTGCCTTTGCCCGGCTCGCTGGTCACGCTCAGTGTGCCGCCCAGCTGATTGATCCGTTCCGACATCCCTGCCATTCCACGTTGCCCCTCACGACCCGGATCGGTCGCTGGCGCGAATCCCAGGCCATCGTCACTGATCAACAGTGTCAGGCCCTGAGGCTGTCGTTGCAGGCGGACCAACAGGTTTTTCGCTTCGGCATGACGCAATATATTGGTCACCGCTTCCTGGGTGATTCGAAAGGCGGCCAGCGTCATTTCCTCCGGTATACCGGCCAAACGCTGATGGCATTCCAGGCTCCAGTGCACCGGCGTGTTGGCCAGCGTCTTGAGTAAATGCGCCCGCAGGCTGGCTTCCAGCCCGAGACTGGTCAGCTGCCTCGGATTGAGAATGGCCGATACATCTCGCACTTTGGCCAGGGTTTCTTCCAGCGTATCGCAGAGCACCGAACACTGGCCCTGAAGTTCTTCTGGCATTCGGCGTTTGAGCCAGTCGCTTTGAAGTTTTGCCGCGGTCAGCAATTGGCCGATATCGTCATGCAGTTCCCGACTGAGCCGGCGTCGTTCGTTTTCCTGAACCTCCAACAACCGGTCAGCCAACTCCTGGGGTTCAAACTTTATCGACTTGCGCGAAAGACAGTACTGCACCCAGACGCAGGTCAGTGCCGCAATATTGAGTGCCAGCAGACTCAGCGGCAGGGGCGTTGACAGGTTATAAATCAGCAGACAGCCAAGCGCCGAGCAGGTACACAAAACAAGCGTGACCAGGCGCGCGTTTTTTCGGGAGGGTGGCTTCAGGGTGATCGACTTGAGGCTGGCGTACATAGCGGATGGAGCCAATGGATGTTCGCTGCGGGAAGACCGGGCATCGTGGATGACGGGTCTCTGTCTGGAGTCACTCTGCCATTAATTGACGTCAACTAATGGGCGGCATAATACCACTTAAGATACCGTTGGTCGCGTTTGGTATATAGGTCTGCCGAGTCAGGAAATAAGCGTTTATGGACAGCAGTTCCATAATGGAAAAAGTTGGCTGGCAAGAAGGGTTTATTTGTTTCGAGTTGTCGTAAGCAGGTATGGGATATTCAATTGCGACATGCGCCCGCTAAAGTTAGAGAGGCAATCATGGCAATAAATATTCGCAGCACAGCGTAGGCGCCCGATAATTCAGGCTTGCCGACCTGCAAAGGAAACGAGTGTGAACGGCTTGGAATTAGCGGGGGGCTGAAACTGACTGTGTCCGACCTGAAAGGCGAAGGCTTCGATCAGGGATGTCTGTTCGCTGTCATCAAGGCTGAGTTGGCCGGTCTTCTGATCGATGAGCTCGAGTTGCCAGGCGATCAACGTCAGGCAGTCCTTGAGCGCGCTCAGGGCCTGGTCGTGTAAATCCATGTGATTCTGGGCATGGCTCAGCAAACCATGGATGTGCAACGAGAACTCCGAAACGGCTGCCAGAGCGAGGGCATCAGCCTTGTTGGCCAGTTTGAGCAGGGTGCTCAGCATGCAGTCGATGGCATCTTTGTCATTGCTGATCAGTTGCAAATGACTCAGGCATTCCTCGGTTTTAACCAGGAGTGTCTCAGCTTCGACGAGAAACTGCGGGAGCCGGTGAGCCCATTCTTTACGATCGTTCGGCATGTTTATCTCCACAACGTCATGTCAAATGCGGGAATGTCGTGTGTGTCGACGGGGACGATCAGAGTCCCCGCATTGCCATGCCGTCGTGAGATCGCGCGCCGGCCTGTCTGGCTGCAGGCTGGGGAGCTCGATAGGGTGGATGGCCACTTACCTGCGATCGCACACAAAAGCCTGACTCCGTTCATGCAATGAGAATGGCGTCACATTAATGGCTATTGGATATTGCGAATATCAGGTTGGACCTGATTGCTACTAGGGGAATCCCTTACACGGGGGAACCAACCGAACGAAACGAGGTCTCGCGGCAGGTAATGGGGCAGATGAAATTGCCTGGCCAGTAAAGCATGATGTTAATGTGACATCAATGTTTGGTCATGGCATTTTACAGGAGGGTCAAGGTCCGGCGAAAACAGCCGATAACCCCCTTTAGTGAATTCATCAGAACAAGCCCAGGAGTCATTGATGGCCGGCATTCTCGACACGGTAGACCAACGCACGCAACTGGTGGGTGAGAATCGCCTGGAAATTCTCATGTTCCGGCTGGCCGGACGGCAATTGTTCGCGATCAACGTGTTCAAAGTGCAGGAAGTGCTGCAACTGCCGAAGCTGACCCTGATGCCCCAGCGTCATCCATTTGTCTGCGGTGTGGTTAATCTGCGTGGCCAGACCCTGCCGGTGATCGACCTGTCCCAGGCCATCGGCATGCGTCCGCTGGTGCCAAGCCCGACCAGTACGATCATCGTTACCGAGTACAACCGTTCAGTACAGGCGTTCCTGGTCGGTGGTGTGGACCGTATCGTCAACATGAACTGGGAAGCCATTCTGCCGCCGCCGGCCAGCGCCGGTCGTCAGCATTACTTGACCGCTATCAGCAAGGTCGACGACCAGTTGGTGGAAATCATCGACGTCGAAAAAGTCCTGGCGGAAATCGTCCCGTACAACGCCAAGGTATCGCGCGACAAACTCGAAGATCCGGTTCTGGAACGTGCCCGTGGCCGTGAAGTGCTGCTGGTGGACGACTCGAACGTGGCGCTGTCGCAATTGCGTGACACCCTGGGTCAGTTGGGCGTGAAGATGCACATCGCCAGCGATGGCTTGAAGGCACTGAACATGCTCAAGGCCTGGGCCGATACCGGTGTGAACATGACCGACAAACTGCTGATGGTCTTCACCGACGCAGAAATGCCGGAAATGGACGGCTATCGCCTGACCACGGAAATCCGCAACGACCCGCGTCTGCGAGGCCTCTACGTGGTTCTGCATACCTCGTTGTCCGGCAGCTTCAACGACTCGATGGTCAAGAAGGTCGGCTGCGACAACTTCCTCTCCAAATTCCAGCCGGACAAACTCATCGATGTGGTGCGCCAGCGCTTGATGCTCGATGAAGTGCCTGCCTGATAACGGTGCAAGAGGCTGGCCTGAAGTCAGCCTTTGATTCGGCGATCAAGCTCGTATAGGGTGGCGTTTTTGCCCACCAGGGAGCTGGCCATGTTGCGTCTGAGCGCGCTGTATCGTTATCCGTTGAAATCCGGCAAGGGCGAGACCCTGCAGCAGGTCAGCCTCGACAAGCTGGGCCTGGACGGTGATCGACGCTGGATGCTGGTGGACGAGGCCAGCGGGCGGTTTCTGACCCAACGTGCGGTGGCGCAGATGAGTCAGCTGTCGGCGTTGTGGAATGCCGACGGTGGCTTGACCCTCAGTGCGCCGGGCCGCTCACCGATCGATATCGCCTTGCCTGCCAGCGACGCGGAACTGCGTGGCGTGACCATCTGGCGCGATACGTTGCGTGTGCCGGATGCCGGTGATGAGGCGGGTGCCTGGGTCAGCGAATTCATTGGCAAACCGACTCGCCTGGTGCAAGTCCCTCTTGAGCGAGCACGGACCACCCAGGCCGGCTATGGCAAGGATGACGATCAGGTGGCCTTCGCTGATGGCTTTCCGTTGTTGCTGATCGGCCAGGCCTCACTGGAAGACTTGTCGCAAAAAGTCGGCCGCCCGCTGGAAATGCTGCGCTTTCGGCCGAATCTGGTGATCGAGGGCAGCGAGGCGTATGCCGAAGATGGCTGGAAGCGTATCCGCATTGGCGATGTCGAGTTCCGCGTGGTCAAGTCGTGTTCACGCTGCATTCTGACCACCATCGACCCGCAAACCGGTGAGCGCAGCGAAGATCGTGAACCTCTGGCCACGTTGCAGAAATACCGCGCCGAGGCCGATGGTGCGATGTTCGGTCAGAACCTGGTCAACGACAGCAATGGCCAACTTGAAGTCGGTATGCCGGTGACGGTTCTGGAATAAGACAATTTGAACAACTGCCCTTGAATAAAAAGTGCCCGAGTCCAAGGACTCGGGCATTTTTTTGTCGCTGTGAAACCCAGGGTTTTAGCCGCGGTATTCGCACAGGTAAGCGGTGTCGACGGCCACTTTCAGCTGGAACTTGCTGTTGGCGGGTACGTTGAACTGGCTGCCGGCGGCGAAGGTTTCCCAGTCGCTGCTGTCTGGCAGTTTGACGGTCAGGGCGCCGGACACCACGTGCATGATTTCACGCTGGCTGGTGCCGAATTCGTATTCGCCCGGTGCCATGACGCCAATGGTCGCAGGACCTTCAGCGGTGCCAAAGGCGATCGACTTGACGGTGCCGTCGAAGTACTCGTTGACTTTAAACATGGGCGATTCCTCGAAAAGGGCTAAAAAGGGCCGGCCAGTATGCACAAGGCCCATGCTGGCGTCACCTCTCTAAGACGGAAGAACCAGTGGCAATAATCGTGCGGTATTGCGCGCATCTTCCAGCGCCCGATGTTGTTGGCCGCTGAACTGCATGCCCGCCAGTTGCAGCGCGGCGTTGAGCCCCAGCGGGCGTTCCAGCCGGCGAGCCTTGGCAAAGCGCTGTTTGAGGTTCATGTGCGGCACCCGGCTCAGGGCACTGTCGAGTTGCAGGCGCTCCCACTCCTGAACCAACTGTTTGCGATCGTAATCGCCCCAGCTGGCCCAGCCTTCGAGGAGCGAGTGATGCTGGCCGAGCCAGTGTTCGAACGACGCCCAGACCTCACTCAGAGGCTGCGCGGAGTCAATGTTGGCCTGGGTGATGCGGGTCAATTGCCGGCAAAACGGCGTCAACAAGGGCCGACGCAGCGGCTGGACGAAACGCTGGAAAGCATCCAGTTCACGCCCCTTGCGGTCCACCAGGGTGGCGCCGATTTCGATGATTTCCATTTCCGTTACTGGCCAACCACCCTCATCGGTGGTGGCTTCTAGATCAATGACCAGCCAATGAGGCATCGCAGGGTTCCTGGTATCCGCGTCCTGATAGGGCTTGAGCGTAGCCAAACCCGGCGGATCCGCCTAGCGGCTTATTCGACCTCCAACAAAATCTGACGATTTTTCACCTGGTCACCGACCCTGACCTGCAAGCGTTTGAGCACGCCGTCGATGCCTGATTTGAGCGGATGCTCCATTTTCATGGCCTCCAGCACGACCAACAACTGGCCTTTACTGACCGGGCTGCCCTCACTCACCAGCACGTCGACGATCGCCCCGTCCATCGGTGCCTTGAGGGTGCCGGTGCTGACGCTGGCCTGGCTGCTGACCAACGCCTGCGTCCGGTCCGCCAGCCGCACACTGCCGGGACGGGTGAACAGCCAGAGTTGCCCGGCCTCGAGACGGTAGGCATGACGTCGCCGGATGCCGTTGATTTCCAGGCTGGCCCAGCGTCCGTCGCACTGAATGACCTTCAATTCAAAGGGCGTTGTGCCGACTTGAATCCGATACGGCTCACCCGGCACAGCGTTCAATTCCACCGGCCAATCCTGATCCTCAAGGCCGATTCGATAGTGCAATGGCACGCTCGCGTTGTTGCGCCAACCGGCCAGTGGCGCGTGATGAACCTGCGCTGAGGCCTGATAGAACAGCGCAGCAGCGATGGCCAGTTCTGCGGCGCTCGGCACATGCGCATGCAGGCAGGGATGCTCGGCAAAGTGTGCCGGGATGAACCCGGTGCTGAACTCGCCACTGATGAACTGCGGGTGTTCGAGCAGGCTGGCGAGCAAGCGCTGATTGCTTTGCACGCCGAGCAGTACGCTGTCCTGCACCGCCCGCAGCAACTGGCGCCGGGCTTCTTCGCGGGTGGCGCCGTGGGCGATGATCTTGCCCAGCATCGGGTCATAAAACGGGCTGACGGTCTGGCCTTCGATCAGGCCATGATCGATCCGCACACCGCCCTGCAACGCAGGCTCCCAGGCAGTGATGCGGCCGGTTTGTGGAAGAAAACCGTGTGCCGGATCTTCGGCGTACAAACGGACTTCCATGGCATGACCGTTGAGCTGCACTTGCTCCTGGCGCAACGGCAGAGGCAGTCCTTCGGCGACGTGCAACTGCCAGGCCACCAGATCGAGGCCGGTGATCAATTCGGTCACCGGGTGTTCCACCTGGAGTCGGGTGTTCATCTCCAGAAAGTAAAACTGCCCGCGTGCATCCAGCAGGAACTCGACGGTGCCAGCGCCGACGTAATTCACCGCGCGACCGGCCTTGAGTGCCGCTTCACCCATGGCCTGACGCAACCCGGCGGTCATCACCGGGCAGGGCGCTTCTTCGATGACTTTTTGATGGCGACGCTGGATCGAGCAGTCGCGCTCGCCAAGGTAGATCAGATTGCCGTGCTGGTCGCCGAACAGTTGAACTTCGACGTGACGCGGGTCGATCAGCGCTTGCTCGAGAATCAGTTCGCCGCTGCCAAACCCGTGCAGCGCTTCGGAGCGGGCGGTGCGCAGTTGTTCGAGCAAATCATTGGCCTCGTGCACCAGGCGCATGCCCCGCCCGCCACCGCCGGCACTGGCCTTGATCATCAGCGGATAGCCGATGCGTGCGGCTTCGCGGCTCAGGGTTGCGTCGTCCTGTTCTTCGCCCTGATAACCCTTGATGCACGGCACACCGGCATCGAGCATGGCGAGTTTCGACAGGCGTTTGCTGCCCATCAGTTCGATGGCGTCAGGGCTGGGGCCAATGAAGGTGATGCCGGCATCCTGGCAGGCGCGGGCGAAGCCGGCGTTTTCCGAGAGGAAACCGTAGCCCGGATGGATCGCGTCAGCGCTCGTGCGCCGGGCGGCGTCGAGGATTGCCGGGATATTCAGATAGGACTGTTGCACCGGGGCCGGGCCGACGTTCACGGCTTCGTCGGCCATCTGCACATGCAGCGCATCGGCGTCGGCATCGCTGAAGATTGCGACCGTGCGATAGCCCAGGGCCTGGGCGGTGCGCTGGATGCGGCAGGCGATTTCACCGCGGTTGGAGATCAGGATTTTGCTGAGTCCGGGCATGGGATATTCCCTTGGTTTTTGCGGTGTATGTAAGGACCTATTCGCGGGCAAGCCTCGCTCCTACAGGTATCAGCGACTGTAGGAGCGAGGCTTGCCCGCGAAGCTTCTAAGGCGCCCACCCCGGTTTACGCTTTTGCACGAAGGCCATGGTCCCCTCAATACCTTCAGCCCCGGTCACCGCCTCGCTGAACCAATCGGCCGCTTCATCCAGCAACGCATTCGATGGCTGTCCGGCGCTCGCCAGCAACAGCTTTTTGGTCGTCGCATTGGCCTCCGGTGCGCAGCACAACACGTGGGCCAGAATTTCATCGAGACGCTCGGCCAACGCTTGCGCGTCATGCTCGACAAAATGCACCAATCCCATGCGCCGGGCGTGCGTGCCATCGAAACGTGCAGCGGTCAGCGCCAGTCGGCGAGTCTGAGTCAGGCCGATGCGCTGGACCACGAACGGCGCGATTTGCGCGGGCAGCAGGCCGAGGCTGGTTTCCGGCAGACCGAATTGCGCCTGGTGATCGGCCAAGGCGACGTCGCTGACGCAAGCCAGACCCAAACCACCGCCGAGCACCGCGCCTTGCAGCACCGTGATCACCACTTGCGGCGCGTGTTGCACCTCTTGCAGCAGCGCACCGAACGCGCGATTCAAGTCGCGATAGGCGGTCGGGCCTTGAGCGCGTGCGTTGGCCAAGTCCTTGATGTCGCCACCGGCGCAAAAATGTCCGCCCGCACCGCCGATCACCAGCGCGCGAATGGCTCGGTCGTCACGCACCGCCGCCAGCACCGCACGCAGTTCGGTGACCATCTGCAAGCTCATGGCGTTGCGGCTTTCGGGGCGGTTGAGGGTGATGTGCAGGACACCGTTATGCGGTTCGAGCAGCAAGGTCTGGCAAACCGGCAGGGTGCTCATTTCTTTTTCCCCGGCAGGATGCCCATGAGTTTGCAGATGATCCCCAGCATGATTTCGTCGGCACCGCCGCCGATCGACACCAGCCGTACGTCACGGTAAGCGCGGGCCACCGGGTTGTCCCACATGAAACCCATGCCGCCCCAGTATTGCAGGCAGCTGTCGCTGACTTCGCGGCCCAGACGCCCGGCCTTGAGTTTGGCCATCGACGCCAGACGGGTGACGTCCTGGCCTTTGATGTACTGCTCGGTGGCTTGATAGACCAACGCCCGCAGGCATTCGATTTCGGTTTGCAGTTCGGCCAGGCGGAAGTGGATGACCTGATTGTCGATCAGCGCACTGCCGAAGGTTTTGCGCTCCTTGCAGTACTCGATGGTGCTGTCGACGCAGTACTCCAGGCCTTTGATCATGTTCGCCGCGCCGAACAGCCGTTCCTCCTGGAACTGCAGCATCTGCATCATGAACCCCGCGCCCTCATGGCCGATGCGGTTGCGTTGCGGCACGCGCACGTTGTCGAAAAACACCTGGGCGGTTTCCGAACTGCGCATGCCGAGCTTGTCCAGGTGCGAGCTGAGGCTGATGCCCTGCGTGTTCATCGGCACCATGATCAGCGACTTGTTGATGTGCGGTTTGTCGTCCGAGGTGTTGGCCAGCAGACAGATGAAATCCGCGCTCGGCGAATTGGTGATCCACATCTTGCTGCCGTTGATCACGTAGTCGTCGCCGTCCTTGCGGGCGGTGGTTTTCAAACCGGCCACGTCGGACCCTGCGCCGACTTCGGAAACACCGATGCAGCCGACCTGCTCGCCAGTGATCGCCGGCCGCAGGAATTCTTCGCGCAGCTCATCAGAGCCGAAACGCGCCAGCGCCGGGGTGCACATGTCGGTCTGCACGCCGATGGACATCGGAATGCCGCCGCAGTGGATGGTGCCGAACTCTTCAGCCGCGACGATCGAATAGCTGTAATCGAGCCCCATGCCGCCAAACTTTTCCGGTTTGGATATCCCCAGCAGGCCGAGGTCGCCGGCCTTGCGGAAGATCTCGTGGATCGGAAAGCGTCCGGCCTTTTCCCATTCCTCGACGTGAGGATTGATCTCGTGATCGACGAATTGGCGGACGGTGCGGCGCAGTGCTTCGTGTTCCTGGGTGAAGATCATTTTTATTGTTCTCCTTATCGTCCTTAGAAGCGGGCTACACCAAAACTGTTGGATTGCAGCGGCCGCACTTCAGCCTCATGACAGATATCCAGCAAGTACCCGAGCAAGGTCCGGGTGTCGCGAGGATCGATCAACCCGTCGTCCCACAAACTGGCGCTGCCATAGAGCGCGGTGGACTGGCTGTCGAGTTTCTGCGCGGTGACCTGTTCCAGCATGTCGAGCATTTTCGGGTCGGGCACCAGACCGTCCTTGGCCTGTTTGGCCTCGGTGACGATCCGCAGCACTTTGCCGGCCTGGGCGCCGCCCATCACCGCCGTGCGGCTGTTGGGCCAGGCGAAAATGAAGCGGGGGTCGAGGCCGCGGCCGCACATCGCGTAGTTGCCGGCGCCGTAGGAGCCACCGACGACGATGGTCAGTTTAGGCACGCGGGCATTGGCCACCGCTTGAATCATTTTCGCGCCGTGTTTGATCACGCCTTGCTGCTCCGACTCGGTGCCGACCATGAACCCGGTGGTGTTGTGGAAGAACAGCAGCGGGGTCTTGCTCTGGTCGCAGAGCTGAATGAACTGCGCCGCCTTGCTCGCACCCTTGGGCGTGATCGGCCCATTGTTGCCAATGAATCCGCAGGCGCGGCCTTGAATCTGCAAATGGCCGCAGACGGTTTGCTGATCGAACTCGCCCTTGAACTCGAGGAAGTTCGAGCCGTCGGCAATCCGCGCGATGATTTCGCGCACGTCGTAAGGTTTTTTCGCGTCGTCAGGAATCAGCCCGAGCAACTCGTCGATGGGGTAGAGAGGTTCCTCCCACCGACGTTCGGGTAACCAGGGCAACTGATCATTCCACGGCAACAGGCTGACAATCTCGCGGACCTGGCGCACGCCATCGGCATCGTTCTCGGCCAGGTATTCAGCGGTGCCGGCGATTTGCGCATGCATCTCGGCGCCGCCCAGCGCTTCATCGGTGGCGACTTCGCCGGTGGCAGCCTTGAGCAGCGGCGGGCCGGCCAGAAACAGCTTGGCCTTGCCACGCACCACCACCACGTAATCCGACAGCCCCGGCTGATAGGCGCCGCCCGCCGTGGCCGAGCCATGGACCACGGTGATTTGCGGCAGGCCCATGGCCGACATCCGCGCCTGATTGGCAAAACTGCGGGCGCCTTCGACGAAAATCTCCGCTGCGTAATTGAGGTTGGCGCCACCGCTTTCGGCCAGGGTGATGACCGGCAGTTTGTTCTCCATGGCGATCTGTTGCAGGCGCAGGGACTTTTTCAAACCGCTGGGGGAAATGGTCCCGCCCTTGATCGCACTGTTGTTCGCCACCACCAGCACGCGCACGCCGGACACGTAGCCGATCCCGGCGATCAATCCGCCGCCAGCCGAACTGCCGTCTTTGTCGTCGTGCAGTTTGTAGCCAGCCAGGCTCGCCAGCTCGAGGAACGGGGCGCCTGGGTCCAGCAGCAGATTGAGGCGTTCCCGGGGCAACAATTGCCCGCGCTTGTCGAACCTGGGTTTGGCTTCGGCTGCCTTGTTCAGCAGGTTCTGTTCGAGCTGGCGGACCTGTTCGATGCCGACCAGCATCGCCGCGCGATTGCGGGCGAACTGTTCGCTGAAGGGGTCTACTTGCGACTGAATCACCGGCATGGCTTATTCCTTATCCTTGAGGACGTCCGGCAAATAGGCGCGATGGAAGCCGTTATACGACTCGCTGATCTGCGCCTTGTGTATCGGCCAGGCGCGCCCGCCCAGGCTGGCGGCGCCGTCGATGCGCAAGGTGCTGCCACTGACAAACGCCGCAGCCGGGCTGAGCAGGAAAACAATCGCCGCGCTGACTTCCGATTCGGTACCGATGCGTTTCAGTGGAACGTGCTCACGCAGCGTCGGGATCACCGCTTTGAACGCGCCTTCGTAGGTGTCCATGCCACTGGACGCGATCCAGCCCGGCGCCACGGCGTTGACCCGCACCCCGGCATAACCCCATTCGAACGCGGCGGTCTTGGTCAGGTTGTCCATGCCCGAACGCGCCGCACCCGAGTGGCCCATGCCGGGCATGCCGCCCCACATGTCGGCGAGCATGTTGACGATGGCGCCGCCGTGTTTGCTCATGGACTGGTTGAACACTTCCCGGGCCATCAGAAAGCCGCCCATCAGGTTGGTGCGCAGCACCGTATCGAAGCCTTTTTGATTGATCGACGCCAGCGGCGACGGGTACTGCCCACCGGCATTATTCACCAGACCGTGTATCGGTCCGTACTTGCGGATCAACTCGCTGACCACATGCTTGACCGCTTCTTCCTCACGAATGTCGCAGACCATCCAGTCAGCCTTGCCGCCATCCTCGGTAATCTCGGCCGCGACGTTTTTCAGCTTGTCGGCCTTGCGCCCGAGCAGCAGCACATGGGCGCCGAGGGCCGCCAGTTCGTGAGCGGTGCAACGGCCGATGCCGCTGCCGCCACCGGTGACGATGATGTTTTTGCCTGCAAACAAATCGGCTTTGAAAATCGAATCGTATGCCATGGCGACAATCCTCTAGTTGACCTGGTCGGCGATGCGCTGAGGCACCGGTATCTGGATTTCCAGCAGTTGCTGGGCGAAGGCCTTGCCTTGCGGATCGATCCGCAGGCTGGCCACACCACCGCCTCCCAGGGCGTTCTCCAGCAGAAAATTAAGGCTGTGGGTGCCCGGCAGGTACCAGCGTTCGACACGTCCATGGATCGGGTCGAGGACGTGACTCATCCAGTCGACGATCACTTCCGGGGTCAAGGCTTCGGCAATCCACGGCAGGTACTCCGGCTTGCGGGCCATGACGCCGATGTTGCTGTGATTGCCCTTGTCACCGGAGCGCGCCACAGCGAGTTTGACCAGGGCCACGCTGGCATCGGCCCGGTCTGAGGGTTTCGGTGGGGCGCACGCTACGGGCAAGTCGGCGGTGTCGAGCACATCCACGGCGGGCAGGGCGCAGGGGTGGCGCTGGCCCTTGAGATCAATTTCCAGCGTGCAGGCGTTTTTGTCGATAAGGAACGAGAACAGCCGGATCAGCGGATACACCGTCGGCCGTCCACCGACGATCCCGGTCAGTCCCGGCGCCATGCCGGTGGCGGCCTGGGCGATCTCACGGGAGAACACAATCAGCGCCTGTTTACCCGGATGACGCACCGCAAGTTTGATCACCACTTCGCGGCTGTCCTGGCGCTGACCGTGGGGGCCGTAAGTGGCTTCGCTGCCGAGCAGTTCGATGTTCACTTCGCTGTAGGGGGCCCAACCGCGCTGGCTGAAGATTTCCGACGTCTTGTTGATGATGGCTTCGCTGACTCGACGCGCCTTGTCGACCGCATCGATCCCGGCGATCAGGCAACTGGCGGTGCAGCGGAAACCGTCCGGGTACGTCGCGCTGACCTTGTACTGATCGGTCGGCGGCAAGCCTTTTGCGCCGTGCACCCGAACCGCGTTTTTGCCTTGTTGCACGAGTTTGACTTCAGTGAAATCGCAGACCACGTCCGGCAGCAGATACGCCTGCGGGTTACCGATTTCATACAGCATCTGCTCGCCGACCGTCAGCGGTGTGACCAGCCCGCCGGAGCCTTCGGGTTTGCTGACGATGAACTGGCTGTCGGCGCTGACTTCCACGATGGGGAAGCCGATGTGTTCGTAGTCGGGCACCTCGTGCCAATCGGTGAAGTTGCCGCCGGTGCACTGGGCACCGCATTCGATGATGTGCCCGGCCAATGCGGCCTGGGCGAGTTTGTCGTAGTCGTGCCAGGACCAGCTGAATTCATGCACCAGCGCGGCGCTGACCACGGCGCTGTCGACCACGCGTCCGGTGATGACGATGTCGGCGCCCAGACGCAGGGCTTCGACGATGCCCGGTGCGCCGAGGTAGGCGTTGGTCGAGACACACATCGGCGGCAAAGGCGCGCCGCTGAACATTTCATGGATACCGCGGCTGCTCAGCTGTTTGAGCTGCGGCTGCAGGTCATCGCCCAGCAGCACGGCGATTTTCAGCGTTACCCCGGCCTTGTCGCAAGCCGCTTGCAGGGCGGCGGCGCAGGCTTGCGGGTTGACCCCGCCGGCGTTGCTGATGACGCGGATGTTCTGTTCGGCGAGTTGACCCAACAGCGGGCTGAGGACTTCGATGAAGTCGCTGGCGTAACCGGCCTGGGGATCTTTCATCCGCGCGCCGGCCATGATCGACATGGTGATTTCGGCCAGATAATCGAAGACCAGATAGTCCAGGCGCCCACCTTCCACCAGTTGCGCGGCGGCGGTCGAGGTGTCGCCCCAGAAGGCGCTGGCGCAACCGATGCGGATTGTTTTTGCCACAGTCGACTCCATAACCACCCCTGACAGAAGTACATCGAGACTACCAAGCAAGCGCTTGGTTTGTAAACGGCTGAAATATCTTCTGCCCGAGCGCTTGCTTGGTCGCTCCGGCCAGCTTAAATTGCCCGCGCAACCCCGCAGTTTTAGCGGTGAGCGGCGTATTTGATTGATCGACTGTAGGAGAGAACGGGTGGACGAGCAAAAAGCCCTGAGGGTGATGCGCGAATTGGTCGACAGCGGCCAATTGACCGACCCGGACAGCGCTCGCGGCAAACTGCTGCAAGTGGCGGCTCACCTGTTCCGCAACAAAGGTTACGAACGCACCACCGTGCGCGATCTGGCCGGCGCCGTGGGGATTCAGTCAGGCAGCATTTTTCATCACTTCAAAAGCAAGGACGAGATCCTGCGGGCGGTGATGGAGGAAACCATTCGCTACAACACCGCGTTGATGCGCGCAGCCCTGGCGGAAGCCGGCAGTGTGCGCGAGCGGGTACTGGCGCTGATTCGTTGTGAATTGCAGTCGATCATGGGCGGCAGCGGCGAGGCTATGGCGGTGTTGGTGTATGAATGGCGCTCACTGTCCGCAGACGGGCAGGCGCAGGTGCTGGCGCTGCGCGACATTTATGAAGAACTCTGGCTGCAAGTGTTGGGTGAAGCCAAGGAGGCCGGTTTTATTCGCGGCGATGTGTTCATCACCCGCCGTTTTCTGACGGGTGCGTTGTCCTGGACCACCACCTGGTTTCGCGCCGGCGGCAGCATGAGCCTCGATCAATTGGCCGATGAGGCATTGATTCTCGTGCTGGAAGAAAAGCAGTAAGTTTGTTTTGAATCAGAAGGAAACTGGCTAAGTCGCCGAAACCGCCTAGCTTGAATGCATTGACGCGTATTTTTTTGGGGAGTGGATTGTTTTGATGTCTTCGCCAATTCGGACGGCTTCGCGGCTTTTGCTGGCGACGCTTGCGGTGTTATGCGTGGTTCCATCCCAGGCCGCACAGCAGGTGCGGGTCGGTGCCGCACATTTCCCCCCTTATACCGTGCGCCCGGAATCCGGTGCCGATACCGGTTTGCTGCCGCAGCTGGTCGAGGCGCTCAATGCCTTGCAGACCGACTATCAGTTTGTGTTGGTGCCCACTTCCATTCCCCGGCGTTTCGGTGACTTCAAGCAAAGCCGGGTGGACATGGCGATTTTCGAGAACCCGGACTGGGGCTGGAAGGACATCCCGCACACCACAGTCGACATGGGGCTGGAAGACGCCGAGATCTTCGTCGCACAACGCCAGCCCGATGGCCAGCCGGTTCGTCAGCAGAATTATTTTGCCGACCTCGCCGGCAAGCGTCTGGCGCTGTTCAGCGGCTATCACTACGAATTCGCCAACTTCAATGCCGATCCAAAGTTCCTCGCGCAAAACTACAACGCCACGCTGACGTATTCCCATGACAGTAACTTGCTGATGGTGCTGCGCGGGCGTGCCGACGTTGCCCTGGTGACGCGTTCATATCTGAGCGATTACCTGCTGCGCAACGAGAAAGTCGCCGATCAGCTGCTGGTGTCCCAGCGTATCGATCAGGTTTATCACCACTACGCCATCCTACGGCCGGCCGCACCGATCAGTGGCGAGGCGTTCGGCAAGTTGCTGCAAGGGTTGCGGGACAATGGTCAGATGCTGAAGATTTTCGATCCTTACAAGATTGCCATCGTTCCGGTCCCGGGTAACTGAGATCGCACCGCAGGTCGCGTATTGACCGACTTCTCTTAAATTTCCTGCACTGGCTCACGTCACCTCGTTGAACTGTCGACGATTAACGTGAGCCCGACCCATGTCCACTCTGAATGACCTGACTGCCCTGGCCTTGCCGACAGGAAGCCGTCTTGTAGCTGACGAAAGCGAAAGCCGTCTGTGCCTCAGCCTTGAAGGGCAACCGCTGATTCAGTTGCGCCTGACTCGCGAGCCCGCGTTGCAAGTGCACTTAGAAGAGCGCTTCGACCACGCCGACAATCGGGCTGTCTGGGCGGCCTGTTATTGGCTGTTTGCCCGTGCCCCGGCCTGCCAGCGCCTGACTTGGCATCTCGATGAAGCCCCCACCGAAGCATTGCTCAGCGGGTTGCTGGTTCCGACCGAAATCGTCGGCCAGTATCGTTGCGAGCGCACGCTGTTCTGGCAGTTGCCTCAGCCTTGGCTGGGCGCGTCACAGACATCGAGTTATCCACAGCAACTGGTCATCAGTGGTGGCAAGCGTCATCCGCTGCGTCCGGTGAAACCGCGTGGTGAAGTCTATCGGCGTTTTGATGCGCGCCTGGGTACCTGGATTTCCCTGCGCACGGTGGACATCGACCTGGACCTGGCGCGTTTCAATCGTTGGCAGAACAACCCGCGCGTGGCGAGTTTCTGGCAGGAGGAGGGCAGCCTCGAGCAGCATCACGAGTACCTGAGCAAACTTGAAGCCGATCCCCACACGTTGACGCTGATCGGGTGTTTCGATGATCAGCCGTTCGCCTACTTTGAAGCCTATTGGGCCAAGGAAGATCGCATCGCGCCGTTCTATGACGCCGGCGATTACGACCGCGGTATTCACATGTTGGTGGGTGAAGAAAATCACCGAGGTCCGCACAAGGTGGCGAGCTGGTTATCGGCGTTGACGCATTACCTGTTTCTCGACGATCCCCGCACTCAGCGAGTGGTTGCCGAGCCTCGCGCCGACAACGCAAAGATGATCGGGCATATGCAGAACCAGGGTTTCCACTGCGAGAAAGCGTTCGACTTCCCGCACAAGCGCGCGGCGTTGATGGTGTTGGGGCGTGAGCGGTTTTTTGATCGGTGTGCGTTGGCTTGATACAAAAAAACGCAGCCTCGGGCTGCGTTTTTTATAGGCGCGATTGAGTATCAGCGACGGGCAAAAGTATCCACGCGACTGCCCGACACCTTGCGGCAATGCACCAGCGCATCGCGAATCATGAAGTTCACCAGGGTCGGCGAGACGCCAAGCTCCTTGGCGATGTCCTTTTGCGGCACGCCGTGCAGGCGGTACATCTCGAAGGCATAGCGGGTGCGGCTGGGCAGCTCGGTCAGCGCGTCGGCAATGTTTTCCAGGGTCGAGAAGTTGATGTGCGAGGTTTCCGGCGAAGCGCCCTGAATCACTACGTTCAGGCCTTCCTCTTCAGGACCCGAATACTTCTGCTCCAGCGCCTGTTTGCGGTAGTGATCGATCGCCAGGTTGCGCACGATCTGGAACAGGTAGCTGAGCTGAGCCTTGAACGAAGACGTGATCTGCGGCGCGGATTGCAGCCGGAAGAACGCATCCTGCACCACGTCTTCAGCACGCGACCGGCAGCCGGTAATGCGGGCTGCAATCTTGACCAGGATCAGTCGATTGTCGACGAATGCCTGAAGTAGCGGTGAATCGCACCTGCTTGTGGACACTTGTTCCGTCATGGAAATCACCTTGCTGCCAATAGGTTCGTGGGACGGCAAGCGGGGGCTGGGCCGTCCAACACATCGAGCGACAAATTATTCTTAATGATAATGATTGTCAAATGAGAAAGAGAACTAATGCTCCTCAAAGGTGCAGTGTGAGAACTGCGACACGCTGACGCACCTTAGCCCCGCTGGCGATCAGGCCTTCCGACTAATTATTTAAAGACGTCAACCGTTCTCATTGGTGAATGGTTCCGGGTAGCGGCTGCGGCC
Source organism: Pseudomonas sp. BT76 TE3572 (assembly GCF_050435365.1). Lineage (NCBI taxonomy): Bacteria > Pseudomonadati > Pseudomonadota > Gammaproteobacteria > Pseudomonadales > Pseudomonadaceae > Pseudomonas > Pseudomonas sp. BT76 TE3572. The sequence goes on along the minus strand of NZ_JBNDKE010000001.1, from coordinate 2,600,583 downwards.
AAAACAGCATTCCCAAGCCTCGCGCGGTCGGCGAAGACCGCGCCCTGTACGCCCTCGAAGGGGCGTGACGTCAGAAAACCGATTCCACTTGCAAGCCGAATTCAGGCAGGAAACCTCATGACCGACGCGTTCGAACTCCCCAGCACACTGGTCCAAGCCCTTCAGCGCCGAGCGGCCCTGACGCCGGACCGGGTGGCCTTGCGTTTTCTCGCCGAAACCCAGGATCAGGCTGTGGTGCTCAGTTATCGCGAACTGGATCAGCGGGCGCGGACCATTGCTGGCGCGTTGCAGGCCGAGGCTGCGTTTGGCGATCGCGCAGTGCTGCTATTTCCCAGCGGACCGGATTACGTCGCGGCGTTCTTCGGCTGCCTGTATGCCGGTGTGATCGCGGTGCCGGCCTATCCGCCGGAGTCGGCGCGTCGTCATCATCAGGAGCGTCTGCTGTCGATCATCAACGATGCCGAACCGCGTCTGCTGCTGACCAGCGCCAGTCTGCGCGATGCGTTGCAGCACATAGAGGGCGCGCCGCCGTTGCTGTGTGTCGATACGCTCGACAGTGCATTGGCCGAACATTGGGTGGCGCCGGAACTTGCAGGCGACCACATCGCGTTCCTGCAATACACCTCCGGTTCCACCGCGTTGCCGAAAGGGGTGCAAGTCAGCCACGGCAACCTGGTGGCCAATGAACTGCTGATCCGCCACGGCTTCGGCATTGATCTGAATCCTGACGACGTGATCGTCAGCTGGTTGCCGCTGTACCACGACATGGGCCTGATCGGCGGTCTGTTGCAGCCGATTTTCAGCGGCGTGCCCTGCGTGTTGATGTCGCCGGCGTATTTCCTCGGCCGGCCGTTGCGCTGGCTGGAAGCGATCAGCGAGTACGGCGGCACCATCAGCGGCGGGCCGGACTTTGCCTATCGGTTGTGCAGCGAGCGGGTCAGTGAATCGGCCCTGGAACGCCTCGACCTGAGTGGCTGGCGCGTGGCGTATTCCGGTTCCGAACCGATTCGCCTCGATACGCTGGAGCGCTTCGCCGAGCAGTTCGCGGCCTGCGGTTTCACCCAAGACAGTTTCATGGCGTCCTACGGGTTGGCCGAGGCGACGCTGTTCGTGGCCGGCAGCCCTCGCGGTCAGGGCATTGGCAACCTGCGTGTGGACGATCAAGCCCTGGCACAAAACCGTGCCGAACCGGGCGACGGCAGCGCGATCATGAGTTGCGGCATCAGTCAGCCGGAGCACGCGGTGCTGATTGTCGATCCAACAGCCCTCAACGAATTGGCTGACAACGCGGTCGGCGAAGTCTGGGCCGCAGGGCCAAGTATCGCCCACGGCTACTGGCGCAACCCGGAGGCCAGCGCCAAAACTTTCGTTCAGCACGCTGGCCGTACCTGGCTGCGCACCGGTGACCTGGGCTTTATGCGCAATGGTGAACTGTTCATCACCGGTCGCCTGAAAGACATGTTGATCGTCCGTGGCCACAACCTTTATCCACAGGACATCGAGCAAACCATCGAGCGCGAAGTGGAGGTGGTGCGCAAAGGTCGTGTTGCCGCTTTTGCCGTGAACATCGAGGGTCAGGAATGCATCGGCATTGCGGCGGAAATCAGCCGCAGCGTGCAGAAAACCCTCCCGCCCGACGCCCTGATCAACGCCATCCGCCAAGCCGTGGCCGAGGCGTATCAGGAAGCGCCAAGCGTGGTGGTGCTGCTCAATCCGGGTGCGTTGCCCAAGACCTCCAGCGGCAAATTGCAACGCTCGGCATGCCGCAATCGCCTGGCAGACGGCAGCCTCGACAGCTATGCGCTGTTCCCGTCGGCAGGCATCGAAAGCAAATCCGCGATTGAATCAGGTTCCGAACTGCAAACCCTGATCGGCCAGATCTGGTGCGAGCAACTGCAGGTCAAACCGATCAGCGCCGACGATCACTTCTTCCTGCTGGGCGGCAACTCTATTGCTGCTACTCAGGTGGTCGCACGTCTGCGCGAGGCACTCGGTCTGGAGCTGAACCTGCGCCTGCTGTTTGAAGCGCCGACCCTTGGCGCGTTTGCCGCCGCAGTCGCTCAGCAACAGCAGGACGGCGGACTCGCCCAAGGCGCGATCACCTCGTTGTCGCGCACGGAAGCCATACCGCAATCGCTCGCGCAAAACCGTCTGTGGATCACCTGGCAACTCGACCCGCAGAGCAGCGCCTACAACATTCCCGGCGCCTTGCGCCTGCGCGGCGAACTGGATGAAGACGCCTTGCGCGCCAGTTTTCAACAGCTGATCGAGCGTCATGAATCCCTGCGCACGCGGTTCTTCGAACGTGACGGTGTGGCGCTGCAACAGGTCGATGCAGCGAGCGAATTCAACCTGCAACTCATCGACATCAGCGACCTGCCGGTTGCCGAGCGTGAAGTCCGTGCGCAGCAAATCCGAGAAGACGAAGCCCGTACTCAATTCGATCTGCAGAAAGGTCCGCTGCTGTGGGTGACCTTGGTGCGCCTCGATGATGAGGACCATCAACTGTTGGTGACGCTGCATCACATCATCGCCGACGGTTGGTCGCTGAACGTGCTGATCGACGAGTTCTCGCGCCTGTATGCCGCCGCGTCCCAAGGACAAAAGGCAACGCTTCCGGTATTGCCGACCCAGTACGCCGATTACGGCAGCTGGCAGCGTCAATGGCTGGCGCAAGGGGAGGGCGAGCGTCAGCTGGCTTACTGGAAAGCGCAATTGGGCGTTGATCATCCGACCCTGAGCCTGGCCACTGATCATCCGCGTTCGGCGCAACACCTTCAGCGCGCCGCGCGCCACACCGTACGGTTGGGCGCGACCCTGAGCGATGCGATTCGCCAGACCGCCCAGGCCCATGAATCCACTTCGTTCATGCTGTTGCTTGCCGCGTTCCAGAGCCTGCTGCACCGCTACAGCGGTCAACGGGACATCCGCATCGGTGTGCCGAACGCCAACCGTCCGCGCCTGGAAACCCAAGGGCTGATCGGCTTCTTCATCAACACCCAGGTGCTGCGCGCCGAACTGGATTCGCAGCGGCCTTTCGTGGAATTGCTGGCGCAAACCCGTCAGGCCGCATTGGACGCACAAGCGCATCAGGACCTGCCGTTCGAACAATTGCTCGAAGCCTTCCCGCAAGCCCGCGAACAAGGTGTGTTCCAGGTCATGTTCAACCACCAGCAACGGGACTTGAGCGCATTGCGTCGCCTGCCTGGATTGCTCGCCGAAGAGCTGCCGTGGCACAGCCGCGAAGCCAAGTTCGACCTGCAACTGCACAGCGAGGAAGACCCAAAGGGTCGCCTCAGCCTGTCCTTCGACTACGCCAGCGAACTGTTCGACGTGGCGACTATCGAGCGCTTGGCCGCACATTTCAGCAACCTGCTGCGAGCCATTTGCGAACAACCAAAAACCGCCATCGGCGACCTTCCACTGCTGACCCCGAGTGAGCACGATCAGCAAGCATCGTGGAGCGCCGCACCGTGTGCACCGGCCAGCGTTTGGCTGCCGGAATTGCTCAACGAACAGGCTCGCCTGACCCCGGAGCACACCGCTCTTATGTGGGACGGTGGCAGCTTGGACTTCGCCGAACTGCACACCCAAGCCAACCGCCTGGGCCATTACCTGCGCGACAAAGGCGTCGGCCCGGATGTCTGCGTGGCCATTGCCGCCGAGCGTTCGCCGCAGTTGCTGATCGGTCTGCTGGCGATCATCAAGGCCGGTGGCGCCTACGTGCCGCTGGACCCGGACTACCCGGCTGAACGCCTGGCCTACATGCTCAGCGACAGTGGCGTCGAATTGCTGCTGACCCAGACCCAATTGCTCGAGCGCTTGCCGGCCACCGATGGCGTCAGCGTGATCGCCATGGACGCCTTGCATCTGGAGAGCTGGCCGAGCCATGCACCGGGCCTGCACTTGCACGGCGACAACCTGGCGTACGTGATTTACACCTCCGGTTCCACTGGCCAGCCGAAGGGTGTCGGCAATACCCATGCAGCCCTCGCCGAACGCCTGCAATGGATGCAGAACACCTATCGTTTGAACGACACCGACGTGCTGATGCAAAAGGCGCCGATCAGTTTTGACGTGTCGGTGTGGGAGTGCTTCTGGCCGCTGATTACCGGTGCACGCTTGCTGATCGCCGGCCCCGGTGAACACCGCGATCCACATCGTATTGCGCAATTGGTTCAACAGTTCGGCGTGACCACGCTGCACTTCGTACCGCCGCTGCTTTCATTGTTCATCGACGAACCGCTGACCGCCGAATGCACCAGCCTGCGCCGCGTATTTTCCGGCGGCGAAGCCTTGCCTGCCGAACTGCGCAACCGCGTGCTGGAACACCTGCCGGCCGTGCAATTGCACAACCGCTACGGCCCGACCGAAACCGCGATCAACGTCACGCATTGGCACTGCACAACCGCCGATGGCGAACGCTCGCCGATTGGTCGTCCGCTGGGCAATGTGCTGTGCCGCGTGCTCGATGAGGCACTCAATCCCGTTCCTGCCGGTGTGCCGGGTGAACTGTGCATCAGCGGTATCGGCCTGGCCCGTGGCTATTTGGGCCGTCCGGGCCTGACCGCAGAACGCTTCGTCGTCGATCCGCTGGGCGAGCAGGGCGCGCGTTTGTACCGTACCGGCGACCGCGCGCGCTGGACTGCCGACGGTGTGATCGAATACCTCGGCCGTCTCGATCAGCAGGTCAAACTGCGTGGCTTCCGCGTTGAACCGGAAGAAATCGAAGCACGATTGCTGGCTCAGGACGGCGTCACTCAAGCCGTGGTGCTGGTGCGCGAAACGGCGGCCGGTGGGCAGTTGATCGGTTACTACACCGCAACCGATTCCACAGAAGATGTTGATGTTCAAACTGCCCGTCTGAAAACCGCGCTGGCGGCTGAGTTGCCGGAATATATGGTCCCGGCGCAGCTCATGCGTCTGGATGAAATGCCCCTGAGCCCCAGTGGCAAACTCGACCGCCGCGCCTTACCGGAGCCTCAGTGGCAAGTGCGCGAGTACGTTGAACCGGTTACCGCGCTGGAACAACAAATCGCCGGCATCTGGCGTGAAGTATTAGGCCTCGCGCACATCGGTCTGCATGACGACTTCTTCGCCCTCGGCGGCCATTCCTTGCTGGCCACGCAAATCATTTCCCGCACCCGTCAGGCCTGCGACGTCGAATTGCCGCTGCGCGCGCTGTTCGAAAACAGTGAGCTGGGCGCGTTTGCCGAACAGGTTCAACGGATCCAGGCCAGCGGCAAAACCAACCAGCAGCCGCCGATCGAGAAAGTCGACCGCAGCCAACCGGTGCCGTTGTCCTATTCCCAGCAGCGCATGTGGTTCCTCTGGCAGATGGAGCCGGACAGCCCGGCCTACAACGTTGGCGGCATGGCGCGGCTGCGCGGGGTGCTCGATGTCGGGCGCTTCGAAGCTGCGCTGCAAGCCCTGATCATGCGTCATGAAACCCTGCGCACCACGTTCCCGAGCATCGATGGCGTGGCCCGGCAACGGGTTCACCCGGACACCGGCATGCGCATGGACTGGAAGAACTTCTCCGCGCTCGACGTTGATCGCCGCGAACAACACGTCCAGCAACTGGCCGACGACGAGGCGCATCAACCCTTCGATCTGGAAACCGGCCCCCTGCTGCGCGCCTGTATGGTCAAGACCGCCGAGCAGGAGCATTACCTGGTACTGACCCTGCACCACATCGTCACCGAAGGCTGGGCGATGGACATCTTCGCCCGGGAACTGAGCGCGCTCTACGAGGCCTTCGTCGATGACCGCGAATCGCCGCTGGAGCCGCTGCCGGTGCACTACCTGGATTACAGCGTCTGGCAGCGCCAGTGGCTGGAGTCCGGCGAACGTCAGCGCCAACTCGATTACTGGACCGCGCAACTGGGCCGCGAACATCCGCTGCTGGAATTGCCCGCCGACCGTCCGCGTCCACCGGTACAAAGCCATCAGGGCGAACTGTTCCGTTTTGACCTGAGCGATGAGCTTGCCGCGCGCGTTCGTGCCTTCAATGCACAAAACGGCCTGACCCTGTTCATGACCATGACCGCCGCGCTGGCGGTGCTGCTTTACCGCTACAGCGGCCAGACCGACCTGCGCATCGGTGCACCGGTGGCGAACCGGATTCGTCCGGAAAGCGAAGGGCTGATCGGTGCGTTCCTCAACACCCAAGTGCTGCGTTGTCAGCTCGACGGGCAGATGTCTGTCGACGAATTGTTCGAGCAGGTTCGCCACACCGTGATCGAAGGCCAGTCTCATCAGGACCTGCCGTTCGATCACTTGGTGGAGGCTTTGCAGCCACCGCGCAGCGCGGCTTACAACCCGTTGTTCCAAGTGATGTGCAACGTGCAGCGCTGGGAATTCCAGCAGAGCCGCACACTCGCCGGCATGACCGTCGAATACCTGGCCAACGATGCCCGCGCAACCAAGTTCGACCTCAACCTGGAGGTCACCGACCTCGACCATCGCCTGGGTTGCTGCCTGACCTACAGCACCGATCTGTTCGATGAACCACGCATTGCGCGGATGGCCGGGCATTGGCGCAACCTGCTGGAAGCGCTGCTGGCCGATCCGCAACAGCGCCTTAGTGAATTGCCGCTGCTGGAAGCCACCGAACAGCAACATCTGCTCGACAGCCTCGGCGTCGAGCCGGGCGAACATCGCCTCGACCAGTGCATTCATCACCTGTTCAGCGAGCAGGCCCTGGCGCGTAAAGACGCGCCAGCACTCACCTTCGCCGGGCAAACCTTGAGCTACGCCGAGCTAGACAGTCGCGCCAATCGCCTGGCCTGGATGCTCCGCGAGCGTGGCGTCGGGCCGCAGGTTCGGGTGGGTCTGGCGCTTGAGCGTTCGCTGGAAATGGTCGTTGGTTTGTTGGCGATCCTCAAGGCCGGCGGCGCCTACGTGCCGCTGGACCCGGAGTACCCGCTAGATCGTTTGCACTACATGATCGAAGACAGTGGCATCGGATTGCTGCTCAGCGATGCGGCGATGTTCGTCGCGCTCGGTGAACTGCCGGCAACCGTCGCTCGTTGGTGCCTGGAGGAGGACGCAGCAGAACTGGCCCATTACCCGGGCACCGAGCTGCCGTTTATCAGCCTGCCGCAGCATCAGGCTTACCTGATTTACACCTCGGGCTCCACCGGCAAACCGAAAGGTGTGGTGGTGTCCCACGGCGAAATCGCCATGCACTGCCAAGCGGTAATCGAGCGCTTCGGCATGCGCCCGGACGATTGCGAACTGCACTTCTATTCGATCAACTTCGATGCGGCCACCGAGCGTTTGCTGGTGCCGCTGTTGAGTGGTGCTCAGGTTGTGTTGCGAGCACAGGGTCAGTGGGACGCGGAAGAAATCTGCGGTCTGATTCGCCGTCACCACATCAACATCCTCGGCTTCACCCCGAGCTACGGCAGCCAATTGGCGCAGTGGCTGGCGACCCAGGGTGAAATCCTGCCGGTGCGCATGTGCATCACCGGCGGTGAAGCGCTGACCGGCGAGCACCTGACGCGCATTCGCGCGGCATTCAAGCCGAGCCAGTTTTTCAACGCCTACGGCCCGACCGAAACCGTGGTCATGCCGCTGGCCAGTCTGGCGCCCGAGCAACTGGAAGAAGGGCTGGGCAGCGTGCCGATCGGCAGTGTGATTGGCGCGCGCGTGGCCTACATCCTCGACGCTGATCTGGCGCTGGTGCCGCAAGGCGCGACAGGCGAGTTGTATGTCGGCGGCGCCGGTCTGGCGCAGGGTTATCACCAGCGTCCGGGTATGACGGCCGAGCGGTTTGTCGCCGATCCTTTTGCGGCCAACGGTGGGCGTCTGTACCGCACCGGCGATCTGGTGCGCCAGCGCGCCGATGGTCTGGTGGAATACCTCGGACGTATCGACCATCAAGTGAAGATTCGTGGTTTCCGCATTGAACTGGGCGAAATCGAAACCCGTCTGCTGGAACACGACTCCGTGCGTGAAGCCGTGGTACTGGCGCTGGATGCCCTGAGCGGCAAGCAACTGGTCGGCTATCTGGTGACTGAAGTCGCCGAGCAAGACGAAGCGCAACAAGCTGCACTGCGTGAGGAGCTCAAGGCGCACCTCAAGTCCCAGCTGCCGGATTACATGGTGCCAACGCATTTGATCCTGCTGGCCAGCATGCCGCTGACCGCCAACGGCAAACTCGACCGCCGCGCATTGCCGGCCCCGGACCCGGAGTTGAACCGTCAGCAGTACGTGGCGCCGAGCAACGAGCTTGAACTGACGCTGGCCGCCATCTGGTGCGAAGTGCTGAACGTCCTGCAGGTCGGCCTCAACGACAACTTCTTCGAACTGGGCGGCGATTCGATTCTGTCGATCCAGGTGGTCAGCCGTGCGCGGCAACAGGGCATTCACTTCAGCCCGCGCGATCTGTTCCAGCACCAGACCGTGCAGACCCTGGCCGCCGTGGCGACCCGTACCGAGCAGGTCACCGCCGAACAAGGTTTGCTGACCGGCGAATCGCGTCTGACGCCAATCCAGCACTGGTTCTTCGACACCGACATCCCTCAGCGCCAACACTGGAACCAGGCGTTGTTGCTGGAACCGACCGTGGCATTGGAACCTCATCGCCTGGAGCAAGCGCTGCTGGCAGTGATCGAACAGCACGACGCCTTGCGTTTGCGCTTCTCTGAAATTGCAGGGCAATGGCAGGCCGAGCACCAGGCGATTTCCGACGCGCCGGTGCTGTGGCAAGTGCGCGTTTCGTCCATGGACCAATGCGCGGCACTGTTCGCCGATGCCCAGCGCAGCCTCGACCTTGAGGGTGGGCCGCTGATGCGCGCGCTGCTGGTCGACGGTCCCGAGGGGCGACAACGGCTGTTGATCGCCATTCACCACTTGGTCGTGGATGGGGTTTCGTGGCGGGTGTTGCTGGACGATTTGCAAACGGTGTATCGCCAACTGGATGCAGGGCAGTCGGCAAAACTGCCGGCGAAAACCAGTGCCTTCAAGGACTGGGCCGCACGCTTGGCGGCGTATGCCGGCAGCGAATCTCTGCGTGAAGAATTAAGTTGGTGGCAGTCGCAACTGGCCGGTGAACGCGCCGAATTGCCGTGTGATCGCCCTGAGGGTGGTCGGCAGAATCGTCATGCGCAAACTGTCAGCGTGCGTCTCGATATCGAGCGCACTCGCCAACTGCTGCAACAGGCACCGAGCGCCTATCGCACTCAGGTCAACGATTTGCTACTGACCGCTTTGGCCCGCGTGCTGTGCCGTTGGAGCGGTCACGCATCGGCGCTGATTCAACTGGAAGGCCACGGCCGCGAAACCCTGTTCGACGAAATCGACCTGACCCGCACCGTCGGCTGGTTCACCAGCGCGTATCCGCTGCGGCTGATGCCAGCGGACGAGCAGGGCGCCTCGATCAAGGCGATCAAGGAGCAACTGCGCGCGGTGCCGCACAAAGGTCTGGGGTATGGCGTGTTGCGTTATCTCGCCGATGACTCGAGCCGGCAGACCATGGCTGCGTTGCCGGTGGCGCCGATCACCTTCAACTACCTCGGTCAGTTCGACCAGAGCTTCGGCGCGGACGCCTTGTTCCGTCCTCTCGATGAAGCGGTCGGTGCGGCCCATGATCCTCGCGCGCCGCTGCCCAATGAGCTGAGCGTCGACAGTCAGGTCTATGGCGGTGAACTGGTGCTGCGTTGGACCTTCAGCGCCGAACGCCACGACCCGCAGACCATCACTGAATTGGCAAACGCTTACCTCGGCGAATTGCAGAGCCTGATCGAGCATTGCCTGTGCAACGATGCGGGCGGCCTGACGCCGTCAGACTTCCCGTTAGCGAAACTGACCCAGCCGCAACTCGACGCGCTGCCCATCCCGGCCGCCGCCATCGAAGACGTCTACCCGCTGACGCCGATGCAGGAAGGCATGCTGCTGCACACCTTGCTGGAACCGGGCACCGGCCTCTACTACATGCAGGATCGCTACCGCATCAACAGCGAGCTCGATCCGCAGCGTTTCGCCCAGGCCTGGCAAACGGTGATCGCCCGTCACGAAGCTCTGCGCGCGTCGTTCTGCTGGAACGTCGGCGAAGACATGCTGCAAGTTATCCACAAGCCGGGCAGCACGCCAATCGAGTACTTGGACTGGACTGCAATTGCCGAAGACGAGCAAGAGCCGAAGTTGCAGGCGCTGCTCAAAAGCGAGCGCGAGGCAGGGTTCGATCTGCTCAATCAGGCACCGTTCCACCTGCGCCTGATCAAGGTCGGCGCGGCGCGCTACTGGTTCATGATGAGCAACCACCACATCCTCATCGATGCCTGGTGCCGTTCGCTGCTGATGAACGATTTCTTCGAAATCTACACCGCACTGGGTGAAGGCCGGGAAGCGCAACTGGCCGTGCCGCCGCGTTATCGCGACTACATCGGCTGGCTGCAACGTCAAAGCCTGGCCGAAGCGCGGCAGTGGTGGAAAACCAACCTGCAGGGCTTCGAGCGGACCACGCCGATTCCGAGCGACCGGCCGTTCCTGCGTGAACATGCCGGCGAAAGCGGCGGGATGATCGTCGGCGACTGCTACACACGGCTCGATGCCCGTGACGGTGCGCAACTGCGCGAACTGGCGCAGGCGCATCAACTGACCATCAACACCTTTGCCCAAGCGGCGTGGGCGCTGGTGCTGCGCCGTTTGAGCGGCGATCGCGACGTGTTGTTCGGCGTCACGGTGGCCGGGCGTCCGGTGGACATGCCAGAGATGCAGCGCACGGTCGGGCTGTTCATCAACAGCATCGCGCTGCGGGTGAAAATGCCCGAGGACGATCAGCGTTGCAGTGTTCGTCAATGGTTGAGCGGTTTGTTCGACAGCAACATGCAACTGCGCGAGTACGAATACCTGCCGCTGGTGAGCATTCAGGAAAACAGCGAACTGCCCAAGGGCCAGCCGTTGTTTGACAGCCTGTTCGTGTTCGAAAACGCCCCGGTGGAAGTCTCGGTGCTGGACCGTGCGCAGAGTCTCAACGCGACCTCGGATTCGGGCCGCACCCACACCAACTTCCCGCTGACAGCGGTCTGCTATCCGGGCGATGACCTGGGCTTGCACCTGTCTTACGACCAGCGTTATTTCAATGAGTCGACCGTCGAGCGCATGCTCGGCGAGTTCAAGCGGTTGCTGCTGGCACTGGTCGAAGGTTTCCACGGCGACATGGCCGATCTGCCGTTGCTGGGCGCCGAGGAACAGGACTTCCTGATCCACGGCTGCAACCAGAGTGAGCACGATTACCCGCTCGAACAGAGTTACGTCTCATTGTTTGAAGCGCAGGTTGCCGAGCATCCACAGCGCATTGCCGCCAGTTGCCTGGATCAACAGCACAGTTACCTTGAGCTGAATGCGCGCAGTAACCGTCTCGGTCATGCCTTGATCGCCGCTGGCGTAAGGGCGGACCAACCGGTGGCGTTGCTGGCTGAACGTAACCTCGACCTGTTGGGCATGATCATCGGCAGCTTCAAGGCTGGCGCGGGTTATTTGCCGCTGGACCCGGGGCTGCCGAGTCAGCGTCTGAGCCGGATCATCGACCTGAGCCGCACGCCGTTGCTGGTCTGCACTCAAGCCTGCCGCGAACAAGCGGTGGCGCTGCTGGATGAGTTCGGTTGCGCCAATCGGCCGAAGTTGCTGGTCTGGGAAGAGGTGCAAGCGAGCGATGTTTCGGTTGCCAATCCGGGCATCTACAGCGCCCCGGACAACCTCGCCTACGTGATCTACACCTCGGGCTCCACCGGTTTGCCGAAAGGCGTGATGGTCGAACAGCGCGGCATGCTCAACAACCAGTTGAGCAAGGTGCCTTACCTGAACTTGAGCGATGCCGATGTGATCGCCCAAACGGCCTCGCAAAGTTTCGACATTTCGGTCTGGCAGTTCCTCGTCGCACCGCTGTTCGGCGCTCGGGTGGACATCGTGCCGAACACCATCGCCCATGATCCGCAAGGGTTGCTCGCACATGTGTCGGCCCAGGGCATTACCGTGCTGGAAAGCGTGCCGTCGCTGATTCAGGGCATGCTCGCTCAGGAACGCATGAGCCTCGACGGTCTGCGCTGGATGCTGCCGACCGGTGAGGCAATGCCACCGGAGCTGGCGCACCAATGGCTGCTTCGCTACCCGGAGATCGGGCTGGTGAATGCTTATGGTCCGGCGGAATGCTCGGACGACGTGGCGTTCTTCCGCGTCGACCTGGCGTCGACTCGTGGCAGTTACCTGCCGATCGGTACGCCGACTGACAACAATCGTTTGTACTTGCTTGATGGTGCCTTGGAACTGGTGCCGTTGGGTGCGGTGGGGGAGTTGTGTGTCGCCGGCACCGGGGTAGGGCGCGGTTATGTGAGCGATCCGCTGCGCACCGCGCAGGTGTTTGTGCCGAATCCGTTTGGTGAACCGGGTGATCGTCTGTATCGCACCGGCGACCTGGCCCGTCGGCGCAGTGACGGCGTGCTGGAATACGTCGGGCGTATCGACCATCAAGTGAAGATTCGCGGTTACCGCATCGAATTGGGTGAAATCGAAGCGCGCCTGCATGAGCAACCGGAAGTACGTGAAGCGGCGGTCGGCGTGCAGGAAGGCGTGAACGGCAAGCACCTGGTTGGCTATTTGGTCGCGGCTGATGCTTTGATCAATCCAACCGAGCGACTGGAACGCATCAAGCAACGCCTGCGCGCTGAACTGCCGGAATACATGGTGCCGCTGCATTGGTTGTGGCTCGATCGGATGCCGCTGAACGCCAACCGCAAACTTGATCGCAAAGCTTTGCCAGCGCTGGAGATCGGCCAGTTGCAGAGCCAGGACTACCAAGCGCCGCGCAATGAACTGGAGCAGACGCTGGCGGATATCTGGGCCGAGGTGCTGAAGGTCGAGAAGGTCGGTATTCGCGACAACTTCTTCGAGCTGGGCGGGCATTCATTGCTGGCGACGCAGATTGCTTCGCGGGTGCAGAAAGCCCTGCAACGTGATGTACCGCTGCGGGCGATGTTCGAATGCAGCACGGTGGCGGAGTTGGCCGAATACATCGACGGACTGGCGGCGAGCGACATCACCGAGGAGAAGGTGGATCGCTTGAATGGCTTGATGGCGGAGTTGGAGGGGTTTTGATTCTCTAGCGCCTGTCATGGCCCCTTCGCGGGCAAGCCTCGCTCCTACAGGTCGGTGGTGCATTCGTAACCACACAGACCTGTAGGAGCGAGGCTTGCCCGCGAAGGCGTCATTGAAATGTGCGCGGAATTGCGCGTTGACTGTCGCTTCGGACCGGCTCAGGCTGCCTGTGCTTTTTTGGGTGGATCGCAATTCACAAAGGAGACAGTCAATGCCCTTCGTTACGGTTGATGGACAACCCCTTCACTACATTGATCAAGGCACCGGCCCTGCCGTTCTACTAGCCGGCAGTTATCTGTGGGACCAGGCCATGTGGGCGCCGCAGATCGCCGCCCTGTCGCAGCAATACCGGGTGATTGCTCTGGACCTCTGGGGCCACGGTGAGTCCGGGCGGATGCCCGAGTGCACACACTCGCTGGATGACATTGCGCGCCAGGCACTGGCGCTGCTCGATCATCTGGACATCGACTGTGTCACGCTGGTCGGTCTCTCGGTCGGCGGCATGTGGGGCGTGCGTCTGGCGCTGTCGGCGCCGCAGCGGATCAACGGTCTGGTGCTGATGGACACCTACGTCGGCGTCGAGCCGGAACCGACTCGCCAGTACTATTTCTCGCTGTTCAAACAGATCGAAGACACCGGCGTGATCGCGCCGCAGCTGCTCGACATCGTCGTGCCGATCTTCTTCCGCCCGGGCATCGATCCGCAGTCAGCGCTGTATCAGGATTTCCGCGCCAAACTGGCCGCACTGCCGCCGGAGCGTCTGCGCGAGAGCATCGTGCCGATGGGGCGGATTACGTTTGGACGGGATGATCTGTTGCCGCGTCTGGGCGAGTTGAATCCTGACACCACGCTACTGATGTGTGGCGATCAGGACAAGCCGCGACCGCCGTCGGAGACGAAGGAGATGGCCGAGTTGATTGGTTGTCCGTATCTGGTGGTGCCGGAAGCGGGGCATATCTCCAATCTGGAGAATCCGCAGTTTGTCACCGACGCGCTGCTGACATTTCTGTCTGAGCGGAATCAGCACAGCGCTTGAAGTTGATCTTTGGTCTATAGACCGTCGGTCGGATACACGGTTTTTGGCACTAATTACTGTCAACTTTGACAGTAGCGAAACCCTCCTGTTAGCAGACTTAATAGCTTCACCCACATTGGGTTATCCAGTGTTTATCCCTGACAGGAGGTCTGCCATGTCCAATCAGAAACTCGGCGATTTGGAGTTACCGGTCCCCATCGTTGTAGAGGCTTCGCACAATTCCACACTGGCTCCAAGCAAAGCACAGGATGGCGCCCGGGTAAGGATTGAGTTTGAGGGTATTACCAGCGATCACGTTATCCAGTTTTTTTTGCAGCGCTCCGACGGCACACAGGTTTTCACCGCCCAATTACAAGGTGTTGGTACAGGTACCGAGTTTGTGGTTCCGAAGTGGGTCATTGGGGCCTGTATTGGCAAGACTGTAACGCTTTGGTACGAAGCAAATTTGGAGGAGTGCACGATGACTTCTCACAAGCTTGATCTGACGGTGGAACACATCGCACCAGCTGATCTGCCTGCACCACGGCTGCCCGATGTATTTAAGATAGAGGGAACGGAGTTTCTGGACCTGCGTCGATTCAGTGGGGACGCCCGGGTGCAGCTCGTTCCCTGGATGTTCATTGCTTTGGGGCAACGGATTTGGATAAGCGCCATCGGGCAACGCAGTTATCCCAATCATGAGACCCATGAGCTGGTGACGGCACTAGAAGTGACCTCAGAGCAGGCCAGCAATGGTCTGGAATTGGTTATTCCTCGTGCCTGGCTGAGTGGGCTCGACGACAAATCGGCGTTGACGCTCAAGACCTTAGTGACCTTCGATGCAAGCCCGGATTTGGAGACCGCTCACGAGCTGCCGCGCACGACTCATTTGCTGCGCATATCGGATACCAATCTGCTGGCGCCGACGGTCGAACAGGCACCAGAGGGTGTTCTCGATCCGGATCGGACCCCAGAGGGGGCCACGATCACTATCAAATTTGACGGGATGAAAGGCACCGATACGATTATCCCGCGGTGGAGCGGAACTCC
Organism: Pseudomonas sp. BT76 TE3572; assembly: GCF_050435365.1. Lineage (NCBI taxonomy): Bacteria > Pseudomonadati > Pseudomonadota > Gammaproteobacteria > Pseudomonadales > Pseudomonadaceae > Pseudomonas > Pseudomonas sp. BT76 TE3572. The sequence continues at coordinate 2,585,417 of NZ_JBNDKE010000001.1, read as the reverse complement.
GGGTAACGGCACTCCGATATTTGAGAGTCGACCGGGCTCTGATCTGGGACTGATAAAGGTCGTTGTTCCTGCCTTGGCGGTTAGTGCGAATGAGGGCAAAACGGTCGAGGTTGACTACAGCGTACTTAGGAGCGACATCGAACGACCCTCACCAGTAACGCGGGTGACGGTGCAGAGGCGACGTTATGAACACCGGGAAAATTTTGATGGGCAACCGACTCAGTTGATTACTTCGGGGCAATCTATTGAGATTGCGACCATGACCATTAAATTTATCAAGGGGGGGGGGACTGCGGGGATTATGCCCTTCTCCAACACCAAAGGCATTTTGGAGGGACCTGCAATTGGGATGTGTGTGAACGTAGGTACGCAGATTCCTGCACAGTGTTTGCGCGTTGAGTTTAAAACCGATTACGACCGAATCAGTTTCGCATGGAGTCACCATCATCTTCCTGGTGAAATAGCCTATTTCGATTCAAGTGATGTCCTGCTCGGTACTCAGCGCTTTGCTGGTTTTAACCAAGGTGAACCCTTGCATCATTGGGTCGATTTTTCGGCTCCTCAACGAGGGCGCATAGCAAGCATGGAAGTTACTGTTCAGGACTACAGCTTTCTGGATTTCTTCACCATGTGTGGTTGATCGTCAAGGAGTATGCAAAAGCCCGCGTTTTAACGCGGGCCTTTTTATCACTTAGGCCCGAGAATTTGCACCAACTTGTCTGGCGACGGCGCGCCTTGCTGTTGTTGCAGCTCGCCCTTGTCGTCCATGTAGAAAATCGCCGGGGTGGCCTGCAGCTCCAGGTCTTCCATCAACTGCATGTTGGCCGCCAGTTTCGCCTGAATCGCCGGGGGCACGTTTTTCAGGGCTTTTAGCGAGCTGTCCTTGCCTGCTTTCTCATGGTCTTCCAGCGCTTTCTGCGGATCCTTGGCGGCCAGCAGTGCAGCCGATTTTCCCGGACTGTCTTCGCGAATGATGCCAACCATGATGTGCCGCAACTGCACCTTGCCAGCCTTGACCCATGGCCGCGCCTGTTCCCAGAACACGTTGCAATAAGGGCAGTTCGGATCGCTGAACAGGTACACGATCCGTGGTGCATCTTTCTTGCCGTCGCCGATCCAGTTGCTGGTTTCCATCTTGCCCCAGACTTCCTTGGCCATCGGTGCGTAAACCAGCTTTTGCAACGGCGCGCTGCTCAGGTCTTTGCCCTCGGCGTCGTACAGATTGCCGAGCAGCACGTGCTTGCCATCCGGGGTCAGGTACAACGCTATGCCGTGGTTCTGGTACTTCGCCGCATAACCGCGCAAGCCGTCGGGTGCGTCGAATTGGCCGACGATTTTCGCGCCCTTGGCTTCGATTTTCTTGATCGCTTCGGGCAATTCTTCGGCGGCCTGCACCGACGGTAGATGCAGGAGGGCGGCGCCCAGGGTCAACGTCAGCAGGTGGCGGAGGCGGGGCATGGCAGTTTCCTTGAAGAGGTGGCCGGTACGGCAGGATTCGGGGTGTCGAAGTTTTCCAGAGCGCGGGCCAGGCTGGCTTCCGACAACTCACCCAGATGGCTGCCCAACAGGCGACCGTCGGGGCTATAGAACAGCGTAGTTGGCAACGCCATGGAGCCGACGGCCTGACCCAATCGGCCACTGCCGTCGAACAGCACGTTGGACAGGCTCAGGCCCTGGGTTTCCAGAAAAGTACTGACGCTTTGCATGCTTTCAGCCTGGTTGACGAACAGGAACGTCAGGTCCGGGCGGTGTTGCTGGGCGTTTTCCAGCACTGGCATTTCCCGACGGCACGGCGGACACCAGGTCGCCCAAAGATTGATCACCAACGGGCCGCCCTTGTAGTCCGCCAGTTGCACGGTTTCACCGGCGGCATTGCGCAGGGTAATTTCCGGCAGGCGTGTGCCTTGCTCGTAAAGGGTCAGGGAAAAGGTCGCCAGCAGCCAGAACGCCAGGCCACTGGCCACGCCAAAGCCCAACGGCCGGCGCAAGCCCGGTCGACGCCAGCCTCGATACAACGCGGCAAGCAGCAGCACGATCACACCCGGCCAGGCGAGGAAACCGCCGTCGCGCAGGTCGATGATCTGCCAGGGGTCATCGCGATAATGCATCCAGTAAACAGCCACAAAACTGACCCGGGCAGCCAGCATGCCGAGCAGGAACAGGCTGAACAACACCGACTCCGGATTCTCGCCGCCGCGCTTGGCCACCCGCCAGCCGATGAAGGTCGCCAGCGCCAGGGCGCTGATCAGCAGCAGGTGATTAAGCGCGATGGCAAAAGTGCCGAGGGTAAAGGTCAGCATTAACGGGCGTCTCGGGTAATGGTCCAGCGTTGCAGGAAGGTGCCGGCATCGACCTCACCGGTGATGCGCTGGCTGCGACGCTCGATGCCATCGGCACCGATCCACAGCAGGCTCGGTGGCCCCGGCACTTTATAACGGCCGAGCAGTTCACGGCTGGCGGCATTGTCGGCGGTGACGTCCAGCCGTAGCAAGCGCACATCGCTCAAGGCTTGCAGTACGTGAGCTTTGCCGAACACCTGTTTTTCCATGACCTTGCACGACACGCACCAGTCGGCGTAGTAGTCCAGCAGCACCCACTGGCCCTGAGCCTGTGCCGCGTCGAGTTCCCGTTGCAGAGCTGCCGGGTCCTTGATCGTGGTGAATGCGTCGTGGCCGACCGGGTTTGCGGCGCTGCTCGAGTTTGAAGCGCTGTAGACCTGCAATGGCTTCAACAGGTCGTCGCTGCCGCCGGCGGCACCGATCATCAGCAGGCTGCCCCACACACCCAGCAAGAGTGAGCTGGCGCCGAACACATGGGCGACGCGACCGAAACCTTCCGACTGCTTCCAGGCGCTGTACGCGGCAATCAACAGTAATGCACCGCACAAACCAATCCACAGTGATTCATCCAGCACCGGGCGCAGCATCAGCAACGCGGTGGCGAGGAACAGGAAGCCGAATACGCCCTTGAGCAGGTTCATCCAGGCGCCGGGTTTGGGCAGGAAGCGATTGCCGACGGTGACCAACACCAGCAGCGGCACACCGATGCCGATGCCCATGGCGAACAGAATCAGCCCGCCATGCAGCGCGTTGCCGCTTTGCGCGATGTAGAGCAAGGCGCCCGCCAGCGGGGCGGTCATGCACGGACCCACCAGTAAACCGGACAAGGCCCCCAACACACCGGCACCGAACAGGCTGCCGCCGCGTTGATTGCGCGAGACGTTTTCCAATCGATCACGCACGGCCACCGGCAGTTGCAACTCGAAAAAGCCGAACATCGGCAACGCCAGCAACACAAACACCGCCGCGAAACTGCCCAGCAACCAAGGGTTCTGCAACAACGCCTGCAGATTCGCCCCGAGCAGCGCGGCCAGCACGCCCATTGCCGCATACACCAGCGCCATGCTCACGACATAGCTGGTGGCCAAGGCGAAACCGCGCTTGGGCGTGGCGCCACTGCCGACGATTAAACCGCCCAGAATCGGCAGCATCGGCAGCGAGCAAGGCGTAAAGGCCAGCAACAGCCCCAGACCGAAGAACACCAGCAAACTCCAGCCCATTGCCCGCTGTTGCAGGCCGCTGGCCAGGGCTTGGTCCGGCGCTTCGTTTGCCGCAGCGATAGAGGCTTTGCCCCCCAGATCCACGACCTGAGTTTGCGGCGGGTAACACAACCCGGCATCGGCACAGCCCTGGAAGCCCACTTTGATTTGGCCCGTGGCGCCGGCCGGGATCTTCAGTTCCAGGCCTTGGCGATAGACCTGCTGTTCGCCGAAGAACTCGTCGCTGTGCGCTTCGCCTTCAGGCAATGCGGGATGGTGCTCAGCGGGCAAACCATCGAATTTCAGGCGTTTCTGATAAAGGTAATAACCGTCGGCGATCTGCCAATAGAGCTGGGTTTCACCGGATTCAAGACGTTCGGAGGTAAAGATGAACGCCTGGCCGACGGGAAGAAAATCGGCTTTGGTCGCAAACGGATCAGTCCCTGCCTGGGCCAGACCCGAGATCAAGAGAACAAAAAATACAAACAGTCGACGCATGGGTAAGCCTTATCCCTGTGCAAGTGAGGTGCAGAATGGGAGGCGGCGATTAACCGATGATTAACCACAGTGGCCTTGTGGCAATGGCGCTTGCGGCATAATGTCCGCTTAATCGGCCACCGGCCTAATCACCTTTTTTCAACAGGTCTCACCATGCACGTACTGGTTTGCGAAGACGACGAGTTGATCGCCAGCGGCATTGTCGCCGGCCTCACCGCTCAGGGCCTGACGGTAGAGCATGTCGCCACCGCAGCGTCGGCCCGGGCGATGCTCAAGGTCGCCGAGTTCGATGTGATGGTGCTCGACCTCGGTCTGCCCGATGAAGACGGTTTGAAGCTGCTGCAGCAGTTGCGACACAGCGGTCTGGAAATCCCGGTGTTGATCCTCACCGCCCGGGATGCAGTCACCGACCGCGTCGACGGCTTGCAAGCCGGCGCTGACGATTACCTGCTCAAACCGTTCGACCTGCGTGAACTCGCCGCGCGTTTGCATACGTTGCTACGACGAGTGGCGGGGCGTAGCGTCAACCTGATCGAACACGGCCGTCTGACCTACGACCCGAGCAGCCGCGAAACCATGCTCGGCGGCCAGCCGGTGGACCTTTCCCGTCGTGAGCAGTCGCTGTTGCAGGCCTTGCTGCATAACCGGGGTCGGGTGCTGTCCACCGAGCAACTGAAAGACAGCGTTTATGGTTTTAACGATGAGCTGGAAAGCAACGCCCTCAACGTGCATATCCATCACCTGCGGCGCAAACTCGGCAATGGCATTGTCGAGACGGTGCGCGGCCTGGGCTATCGCCTGGGGCCGGCCGATGGTGGCGAGGAATTGAAAAAGTGATGAGCCTGCGTTTGCGCCTGAGCCTGACACTCGGCGCCGCTTTTGCCCTGATCTGGGCCTTGGCTGCGGCCTGGATGCTCAGCGACCTGCGCAATCAGATGATGTTTTCCCTCGACCAGCGCCTGGTGGCGTCGGCACGCATGGTCGCCGGCCTGATGGAGCAACTGCCGCCATTGCCGAGCAAGGGCGAGGGCACCCATTTCAGCGCTGAACAACTGAACCTCCCCGGCGGCATGGCTTGCCAGGTCAGTTCATTGCGCGGCGAAATCCTCGCCCGCAGTCACACCGATCCGCAACAAACCCTGGAAGCCGAGAAAATGGGCTTTCACGACCAGATGATCGACGGCGCACCGTGGCGCAGTTTCACCCTGGCCCGCGGCGACGTGCGCATCACCACGGCCGACCGGCAGATCGAGCGTGAGGCGCTGAACATGTCGATCCTGCTGGCGGCTTCGGTGCCGGTGGGCGTGGCGTTGCTCGGTTGCCTGTGCCTGCTCTGGCTGGGGATCGGCCAGGGGCTGGCGCCACTCAACCGCATGCGCGATGCCTTGATGCGCCGCAGCGCCGACTCCCTGGAACCGCTGCAGATCCAGCCGCTGCCCAGCGAACTGCAACCGTTGCTGGACACCCAGAATCAGCTGTTCCAACGGATCGGCAAGACCATCGAACGGGAACGCCGCCTGACCGGTGACGCCGCCCATGAATTGCGCAGCCCGCTGACGGCGATCAAGACCCACCTGCAAGTGGCGCGCATGACCGACGGCGCGGCTCGGGATCAATCCCTGGCCCGGGCCGAAGAGGGCGCCGATCGCCTGCACCGGACCCTTGAACAATTGCTGCTGCTGGCGCGGGTCGAGGGCAGTCTGTCGTTCGATGACGGCGTGCAATGCAGCGCCGAGCAGGTGGCGAAACTGGCGATTCAGGACGCCGCCAGCGGTGATCGTCAGCGGATCAAATTTCAGATGCCGACGAAAATCTCTCACGCCCCGGTGCAAATGCCCGCAGTGCTGTCGATTGCCGCGTTGCGCAACCTGCTGGACAACGCCCTGCGCCATACCCCGGGCGAAGGGGCGGTGGAGCTGAGCCTGGAAACCACTGGCAGCCGTGTGCGCTTTTTGGTCCGCGACCACGGCCCGGGGATTGCTGAAGACGATCTGCAACACCTGACCCAACGCTTCTGGCGCAACGGCCAGAGCACCGGCTGCGGACTGGGTCTGGCGATTGTCCAGGCGATCGTCCAGCGCTGTGGTTGCACCCTGCATTTCGACAGTCGGCCGGACGGGTTGCGGGTTGAGTTGACCATGCCTTTGCAGCCGGCGTGAACTTCAAAATCCACCCCTCACCCCAATGGGGAGAGGGGAAAGGGAGCCGATTTTCATGCTTTTCAAAAACTGAGTTCGACTCGGACTTTCAGGTCGATGTAGCTCTAAGAACACCTCGGTCAATTCCCTCGCCCCTTGGGGAGAGGGTTAGGGTGAGGGGGGATTCTGCAGGCACACCAAATGTAACGTCTCTCCATTAGCTACCTTGCTCCCACAGCGCTATCGTCCCCGGCAGCTTTTTCTCAATGGATTGAGGTAACAGCGCCATGGATGCACCCCTACACATCTGCAAGGCAACCCCCGCCGACGCCGGCATTATCAGCCGGATCGTCGAGCGCTCCATTCGCGTGGGTTGCGCGCTCGACCATCGCAACGATCCACTCACCGTCGCCACCTGGACCCACAACAAAACCATCGAACACGTGCAGCCTTGGCTGACCGACGAGCGGTTGTACCTGAACATCGCCCTGTTGCAGGACAAACCGGTCGGCGTCGCGATGGCGGCGATCAGCGGTAAGGTCGCGTTTTGTTACGTGCAGCCGGAATGGTTTCGTCGCGGCGCCGGGCAAGCGCTGGTGCGCGACCTCGAAGGCTGGTTGACCAATCAGGGTCTGCGCCAGGCCCGACTCAACAGCACCCGCACCAGCGAAGCGTTTTACCGTCGTCTGGGTTACCAGCCTTGCGCTGAAACCTTCACGGTGGCGGGGCTCCACGCCATCCCCATGCACAAAGCGCTGACACCCCCTTCATAGAAAGCTGATCGAGGGTCTAAATCCTCGGCGCCCTGATGCGTTTCCAGAACAGGAAAACCTTATTGAGGGGTCGAGAGATGTCAGTCGCTACCAGCCTTATGGAAGATCAGTCGGCCCGGATCACTCCGGCGCCGACCGAGACGCTTTATCAGTTCAATGACTCGCCGCTGCTGGCCCGTCAAAACCAGCAGGAATCGAATGCCCGCAGCTATCCGCGACGCATTCCCCTGGCCCTCAAGCGTGCCAAGGGCATTTATGTCGAAGACGTCGAAGGCCGCCGTTTCATCGACTGCCTGGCTGGCGCAGGGACATTGGCCCTTGGGCACAACCATCCGGTGGTGATCGAAGCAATCCAGCAAGTGCTGACCGATGAATTGCCGCTGCACACCCTCGACCTGACCACCCCGGTCAAGGATCAATTCGTCCAGGACCTGTTCGGTCTGCTGCCGCCGGCTTTGGCCGCTGAAGCCAGGATTCAGTTTTGTGGCCCGACCGGCACCGACGCGGTGGAAGCTGCGCTGAAACTGGTGCGCACCGCCACCGAACGCAGCACCGTGCTGTCGTTCCAGGGGGGTTATCACGGCATGAGCCAGGGCGCGCTGAGCCTGATGGGCAGTCTGGGGCCGAAGAAACCCTTGGGCGCCTTGCTCAGCAGCGGCGTGCAGTTCATGCCGTATCCCTATGATTACCGTTGCCCGTTTGGTCTCGGCGGCGCGCAAGGCGTGCAGGTCAATCTGAATTACCTGGAAAACCTGCTGAATGATCCCGAGGCTGGCGTGCAATTGCCGGCCGCGGTGATCGTCGAAGTGGTGCAGGGCGAGGGCGGGGTGATCCCGGCCGATCTCGATTGGTTGCGCGGTCTGCGGCGGATTACCGAGAAGGCCGGCGTGGCGCTGATCGTCGATGAAATCCAGAGCGGTTTTGCCCGCACCGGCAAGATGTTCGCCTTCGAACACGCCGGGATTATTCCGGACGTGGTGGTCATGTCTAAAGCCATCGGCGGCAGTCTGCCGCTGGCCGTGGTGGTCTACCGCGACTGGCTCGACACCTGGCTGCCGGGCGCCCATGCCGGGACCTTCCGCGGCAATCAAATGGCCATGGCCGCAGGTTCTGCGGTGATGCGTTACCTGACCGAACACAAGGTCTGCGAGCACGCCGTCGCTATGGGCGAACGCTTGAGCGAACACCTGCGCATCCTGCAACGGGACTTTCCTCAACTGGGTGATATTCGCGGTCGCGGCTTGATGCTGGGTGTTGAACTGGTCGATCCGACTGGCGAGCCGGATGCGCTGGGTCATCCGCCAATCTTCGGTCGTCTGGCGCCGCTGGTGCAGCGTGAATGCCTCAAGCGCGGTTTGATTCTTGAACTGGGCGGTCGTCATGGCGGCGTGGTGCGTTTCCTGCCGCCGCTGGTGATTACTGCAGCGGAAATCGATCAAGTGGCCGAGATTTTCGGCCGGGCCATGGCCGCTGCCAACGCCAGCCTCTAAATTTTTCAGCCTCTGACACGTTCCTTCTACATAACGGCTGCGCACGCAGTGCAGCCCACCCTACAGCGATGGAGAAACACCATGACTTCAGTATTCGACCGCGAGGACATCCTCTTTCAGGTCGTGGTCAACCACGAAGAGCAGTACTCGATCTGGCCCGACTACAAAGCCGTGCCTGCAGGCTGGCGCACCGTGGGCAAGAGTGGCTTGAAGAAGGAATGCCTGGCGTACATCGAAGAAACCTGGACTGACATGCGTCCGCTGAGCTTGCGCCAGAAGATGGAAGAGCAGGCGGCTGCTGCTCACTAAGTCACCGCGCAAAAAGAAGCCCGCTGAACCGATATCGGTCAGCGGGCTTTTTGTTAGGGTTGAACATCAAAAGATCTTAGGCCGATGGCTTGCCGCTCAACCCCTTGATCAGCAAATCCACATTCCCCTCCAGCTCAGCCACCGGATCCGTCGCATCCACACTCAACACCACCAACCGACTGCCTGACTCTGCGATTACCACTTTCACCGCCTCCGACGGCTGTCGATGATGCAGCACCACCGCCACGTCATTGTCCTTGAGTGCCGCGCCCAATTGCTTGAGCGCTTCAGGTGTCCACTCGGCGTCCGGCCGTGCATCGAGGCCGATCAGTTCCAGGTTCAGACCGCCAATCAGGTAGCCAAAGTGATCGCTCAGGCTCATCACGCTGAGGTTGTCGGCACTGGCCAACCGCGCTTCGCTGTCAGCGCTGAGCTTGAGCAAGCGCTGTTTGAGCGTCGCCAAGTTAGCCTCGATCTTCGGCTTGGCCGCGGGCGCCAGGCGCACCAGGTCCGCCGCCATGACGTCCGCCATCCGCCCCATGTTGTTGCTGGACAACCACGGCTGACTGTTCAAACCATCGACTTTGTTGCCGGGTTGCACGGCGATGCCGGGCAGGGCGCCGTCCACCGGGCGCGCGGCATCGACTTCGACGATACGAATGTTGCTGCGCCGCGAGATAAGGTAAAGCGGGTCATCCGCCCACAGCGAACGCAGGCCAATCACTGCATCGGCGTCGGTCGCCAGTTTGGCCAGCGCCGGAGCGCCACGCCCCGTGAAGTACGCAGTCTGACGGCTACCGGGCAGGTTCGCCGGCGCGGCACGTTCAAGGTTGATGTCGGTGCCTTTGAGCAAGACTTCGCCCAGACCATAGGTGATTGGCAAGGACGCCAATACGCGCAGGGGCTTGGCGCTGTCCGCCGCGAGCAGCGGGGTGTTGACCAGCCCACACAGGGCAAAGGCCAGGGTCAGTTGACGCAGAGGAAAAGACATTTATCCGAGATTCCCTTTCAGACTGGGGACAACGCCACGCGCAATGGCGGCGAGGGCGAAGGCGATACCGGCCACCAGAATGATCGCGGCACCGGACGGGATAGGCAGGTCGAACACAATCGGCGCGAGAATCCCGCACAGCGTGCTCACCGTGGCGATCAGCACCGAGCACCAGAAGAAGCCCTTCAGCGACTGACTCAGCAATCGCGCCGCCGCTGCCGGAATCACCAGCAGCGCACCGACCAGAATCGCGCCGATGACTTTCACCGCCGCCACGGTGATCAGGGTCACCAGAATCACAAACAGATAATCCAGCGTCTTCACCGCCACACCACGGACCGCCGCCAGTTGCGGATTGAAACTGGCCAGCATGATGCGGTTGTACAGCGGCAACGCGAGCGCCATGACCAGCGAACCGACGATGGCCAATACCAGCAGGTCATTGCCGTTGACGGTCAGCACCGAACCGAACAGCACGTTTTCGAGGATGTGGACGTTGATCTTGCCAGCCAGAATCAGCAGCAGACTGGCACCCAGCGCTAACGACACGGAAAGGAACACGCCGATCAAGGTATCCGGCGCCAGACCCGTGCGGTTGCGCAGGTAGTTCAGCAAGATGCCGAACAACAAGCAGTAGCCGAACAGGCTGCCGTAAGGCCCGGTGTACGGTTCGCCCAGCAGAATGCCGATGGCCACGCCGGTCAGCGCCGCGTGGCCTACCGCTTCGGAGAAAAACGCGAAGCGCTTGACCACCACCAACGTACCCAGACCGCCCAGCACCGGGCCGATCAGCAAGCCGGCGAGCAACGCGTTAACCACAAATCCATAGGCCAGCGCCTCGGGCAGATAACCTGACGAGGCCCAACCCTGGACCATCAAGCGAAAGGCTTCGTAACTCATCAGGCAGCGCTCCGTGGATGGGTCGAAAACAGGGTCAGCAGGCGTTCCGGGGTCAGCGCCTGTTTCGGCGTGGCATCGAACAGCACTCGGCGATTGAGCCCGGTGACGCGATCCGCCAACCGTCCAACCGCCTCCAGATCATGCTCGATCCACAGCACAGTGATACCGCTCTGGCGCCAGTCGCCGAGCAGTCGTTCGAACACCTGAATTCCCGCCTCATCCAAAGCCGACATCGGTTCATCCAACACCAACAAGTGCGGCGCTGGAATCAACCCTTGAGCCAACAACACCCGCTGGCGCTCACCGCCGGACAACGCACCCATGCGCCGCTTGCGTTTGTCCTGCATGCCGACCCGTTCCAGCGCTTCGCCAATCGCGGCAGCGTAGTGCTTGCTCAACCCGAGAAACGCCGGACGCCGCTGGCACATCGCGGCCATGAAATCGTCGACGGTCATTGGCAAACCCCGATCAAACTCCAACGCTTGGGGTACGTAGCCGATAGTTCCAGCTGTGCCGGGCCATTGCAGACTCAAGCGCCCCTGATGCGGCATCTGCCCGAGCAAGGTTTTGATCAGCGAACTTTTACCGCCGCCGTTGGGGCCGACCAGCGCATGCACGCTGCCGGGCTGGACCTGGAAGGTCACATTGTCGAGGATCGTCGTGCGACCCAGCGTCAAACTGACCTCCGCAAAATCCAAAGTAGGCCCCAAACCCTGTAGGAGTGAGCCTGCTCGCGATTGCGGTGTGTCATTTAGCGATGATGTTGACTGGCCGGACGCCTTCGCGAGCAGGCTCGCTCCTACAGGGGATTCGGTGTCAGTTAGATCGGGGGTTTGTGCACTGATGGTTTCTTTGGCAGTCATTGGCCGGACTCCTGAATCGCCCGGACCACGGTATTGAGGTTGCCGGTCATTTCCTTTTCATACTTGTCGGCGGTGTATTCGCCATAGGAAATGTGCGACAGCGGGTACAGCTTCACCCCGGACTCACGCTGGATGGTCTCGACGTAGGTGGACGGGAAATCCATTTCCGAGAAGATCACTTTCACGTCCAGTTCGCGCAGTTGATCGATGGTCTTTTTCAGCTGGCTCGGGCTCGGCTCGATGCCGTGGGCCGGTTCGACCACGGCGGTCACTTCCAGGCCGAATTCGCGCAGCAAATAGTCGTAAGCCGCGTGAACCGTGGCCACACGCAGTTCGGCGTTCGGCGCTTGGGTCAGTTTCGCCAGGGCGTCGGCGCGCATCTGCCGCAGGCGCTTGCTGTAGGCGCGGGCGTTCTGGGTGTAGATCTTGGCGTTGGCCGGGTCGAGCTTGCCCAGTTCCCGGGCGATGTTGTTGACCTGGGCAATCGAGGCGCTGATCGACAGGAACGTGTGCGGGTTTACCACCTTGCCAGCGCCGCGAGCGGTGACGCCGGTGGCGGCCAGCAACGGCACGTTTTCGTTGGCTTCGATTACCGGGACGTTCGGCGTTTCGCTGGCGGCGATCATTCGATCGGCAAAGTCGTCATGGCCGACACCGTTCAACACGACCACGTCCAGCCCGCTGATGCGCTTGATGTCTTCGGCGCGTGGCTCGTAGGCATGCGGGTTGAAACCGGCGGGAATCAGCGGCACCACCTCGGCCTTGTCACCGACGATGTTCGCCACGTAGCTGTAATAAGGGTGCAGGGTGATGCCGATGCGCAGGCGTTTGGTCTCGTCGGCATTGGCCAGCGGGGTCAGCAGACAAGCCAGTAAACCGACCAACAGCAGGCGCAAGAAACAACGTTGAGATGAAATAGGCATGGGAAAGCGGTCTTCTCTCGGGTGAAGGCGAGGGTTCAGTGCCGGTGCTGGCGGGTCACGCCGGCATCGAATTGCGCGACGATCTGCTGCCAGCCAGCGCTTTCGAGCGCGGCGTCGGTGAGGTCGGTCGGGGCTGCGAGGGCTTTGCCGCGGTTGAGCCAGACGTCCGGAGCATCGTCGTCAGCGGTCAAGCGCATCAGAAACGAACCCGCCACGGTGGGCGTCTGGCTTTGGCCGAAGTAAGCCTTGGCGTCGAGCAATTGCCAGACATGGCCGCCACGGCTGACGGAACTGGCGTCCTGGGCAAACGGTGCAAAACCTTCATCGGCAAGGGCGGCGGGGGCGGGCAGCGCCTGTTGCTCCTGGCGCAGCAGGTGAATTTCGTCGAGCGTCACCCGCAGGTCGGCGTAGATGCCTTGCTCGGACGCGCTCAAGTCACGACGGGCATCCAGTTGATGGCTGCCCACGCTGCTGACTTCCTGAGACTCACCACGCCAGGCGACCACCGAGCCGGCCACCGCCAGAATCATCAGGCACAACAGCAACACATAGAGGGTTTCATGGCCGGCACCGGCCGGGCGGACGATTTGCGTAGTCGGCGTACTCATGGGGCTTCGATGTCCGCTTGGTCGATCTCGACGACGTGGCCGGGACCTGCGTCGAACAGCACGTAGAACTCGGCGCCGGGCTTCTTGAAGGTCAGGGTCGAATCGGCGCCGAGCTTGCCCGGCACCAGGATGGTTTCGTCGTAGCCGATCACGTCCAGGGTCACCCCCGGCGCGCCGCTGCCGTCGGAGAAACCGCCGGTGCATTTGATCTGCTCGGCGTCGATGGCTTTGCATTCGCACATCGGGTTGTGGGCCAGGGCGCTGGCGCTGAAACCGGCGCAGAGCACCAGCAGCGCGGCGCTTAGAGGACGTATAACGTTGATCATGGTTTGCCTCCTTGTTGGTTCAGCCAGGCGAGGGTGGCCGGGGATGCCTGGCTCAGGGGGACGGAGGCCTGATGCATGGCGCCGTCCCAGCCTTCCATGGTGATCCACAGCTCGGCGTCGGCTTTGGTCTTCTCGGGGATCGGCAACATCGCGCCCATGCGGTACGGCGTGCCGAAGAAAATCACCCCGGCAGCGCGCAGGCTGCGTGGTTTGCCAATGCGCAGGTACGTCGCCTTGACCTGATCGCGGCAGCTGTCGCACAGCGCCGCATTGAAGCTTTTCATGTAGCCGGCCGGACCATCGAGGGTTGGTGCTTCGTTTCGCAGTTCGGCCAGACGCAGGCTCCAGGGGCCGACCTGAACCTCGCCGATCTCCCGCTCACCCAGGCCGGTGTCACCACGAAACAGCGCAGCGTCGGCGAAGTACTTGGGCATGAACCCCAGCGGCACCAGCAACAGCAGAACGTTGATGTGGAAGCGCCATTTGTGCCAGAAACGGCTCAGTTTCGAGCCCGGTTTGTCAGCGGCGAACAGGCTCATTGGCTGACCTCCGTGGTTTCACGGCTGTTGACCGCAGCGGCCTGACTGCGCGGGCGTTTATGGCTGCGCTTGAGGGCGTTGGCCGTGGCGAGAGCGGTACGCTTGGTCCAGATCAACAGGCCGCTTAGGATCATCATGCTGAGGATCAGGCCGAAGAAGAACCAGATCAGCTTGATCCAGATACCGCCGAAATCCCCGGTGTGCAGCGGACGCATGGACTCGGTCACCAACTCCAGGCCGGACCGGTCCGACAGCAGGCGGGTGGCGGCGATGTCGCCGGTGTACGGGTTGATGTCGGCGGTCTGGAACATCAGCGGATACCAACTGCGCCCGCCTACCGAGAGGTAGCTGTAGGCATTGGCAGGCAGGCTGACGAAGCTGTCGTCCAGGCCGGGAATACGTTCCTTGGCTTCGCGGATCGCCGTCTCCAGGCTGATCATCGGCGCCGGCGAACCGTCGGCAGTCAGCGGGACACTTTCACGCGGAACCACCGCAGCCACCGGCGCGGTGGATATCGAAATCTGGTTATCGAACATGAACGCCTGAATCAGAAACCAAGTGCTGGTGATGGAAATCACCGCGATAAACCAGATCGACCAGATGCCGCTGAGGCGATGAAAGTCGCCCCAGAAAATCCTCGCACCGTGACGAATGCGCAGGGTCGGTCGCAAGAAACCTTTCCAGAAGCGCTTGTAGACCACCAGCCCGGTCACCAAGGAAGCCAGCAGCGGCAAGCTCAGAAACGAAACCAGGTACCAGCCCCAGCTGTAACCGTTGGTGAACGGCACCAGCCACCAGCCATGCAGCGCGCGGGTAAACGCCTTGAAATTGAATGGCGGGGCGGTGCCCTGAATGACGCCGCTGTAGGGATTGACGTAAACCGTCACCGAGCGACCGTCGGGGTAGCTGACGTCCACGTCGAGGGCGAAGTGCGATTCATCGGGCCGACTGATGCCTTCGACCAGTGTGTTCGGTTCCGCCTTTTTGATCGCAGCAATGATCTGGTCATAGCTGAGCAGCGGCGCATCGTCCGAGGGTTGGCTGGCGCGCATTTGCGGGTTGGCCAGCCAGACGATTTCCTGGCTGACCACCGCCAGGGTGCCGGTCACGCAGACGATCAGCACGAAAAACCAGATCGGCAATGCCAGCCAGCTATGGACCAGAAACCAGAGTTTTGAACGGGATTTCTTCGACATGATTAAAGGTCTTGTTTCGATGAGCGGGCCTCTGCTGCGGGCTTCCCGGCGATGAGGTCCATGTAAGGCCGGGCCGTGGCTTTTGCCTACGCGGGCCGACTGCATCTAAATAAGACGGATGAGCATCGAAAATCCCGAAGGGGGATATGAAAGAAAATGTTTCGTATTGTTGGAGGGCTGGCTTTTCTGGCAGCGAGCTTGCTCCCACAGGGATCTTCTGTGATCACATTATTTGTGAACACCCAAGATCAACTGTGGGAGATTCTATGTTGCAGGGCAACCCTGCAACTTCAGGCCGGCTGGTATTCGCTCTGATTTTTCATCAGGGCAAATGCCACCCGACAGAGTTTCCGGGCAAGGGCCACCAATGCCTGGGTTTTCGAGAAGCCTCTTGCCAAATACGACTCGTAAAACGGTTTCCATTTAGCTGAGCGACAGGCTGCCATTGCGGCGTTGTAAGCCAACCGGCGTACTTCCGGATCCCCTTTTTTGCTCAGGTGCCGGGGGCCGTTCTTCTTCCCGGAGTCATCGACCGTAAGGTCCATCCCTAGAAACGCGATGAACGCATCACTATTGGCAAAATCACCGCGCATAAAGGTCGTCGCCAACCCGGTTGCAGTCAGTTCGCCAACACCTTCGATGGCTTTGCAGCGGTCGATATTCTCTTCAATTCCCGCCTCTTTGCTGACCTTGCGCAGCAGTTTCTGAATGGCCTGATCCGCTTGCTTGAAGGCCTTTTGCTGGGCGGCCTGCACTTTCTTCAACAAGGGTTCATTGGCCCAGCTCAGCATCAGGCCAGCATGGTTCTGGATCAGCGTTGCACGTCTGTGGAGCAGGCTTTTCAGCGAGGTGTAGGCCTTGGGTGGCGGGCTCCAGATCCGTAGTCCGTCTTGTTCGTTCGTCAAATAGCGCGCCAGCAGACGGGCATCGCAGGGATCGTTCTTGGCGCGCTGGCCGATGCCGCGGCGATAGTTGCTTACCCGATAAGCATCCACGACATAGACCTGGTGACCCATCGCATGGGCCAGCTCGACAGTGTCCAGGTGGTAGATGTTGGTGGCTTCAACGGCGATAGCGCTTTGGGCGGGCAATGTTTTAAGCCAGCGTTTAAGGGCTGTTCGATCGTTCTTGATGGCGTCAGTGGATTGCAGGTCGGAGCGATAGACAACTATTTCAGCCTTGGCGATATCGATGCCAACAACCGTCTGCGAAGTAAGGATTGTCATGACGAATCCTCGGAGCTAGGGTTTAAGAGCTTGTCGGGGTCTACCGTTGCGCTGGCTTGCCTCTATCGTCGGTTTTACCGATGAATTCCTTATCGGCGCTTTGGGTAGAAAGGGCGGGACGAGAAGTCTCCCACGGTCCGTACTGGCTAGAGTCGGAATCGAGCTTTTAGTCACGCCCACCCCTTCAAGTCTAAACATACAAGCGAGCTTGCTCCGGGCGGCGTTCCGACGATGGGGCCCTGTCAGTCAGAGAAGGGCTCAACCCTGTTTGAACATCTCCTTCGCCCGCTGCTCGATCTGTTGCTGAGTCAGATCCTCCTTGCGAGTGGCCAGAAACCACAGATGCCCATAGGGATCCTTCAGGGTTCCCGAGCGGTCGCCATAAAACTGATCCTTGACCTCGGACACCACTGTGCCGCCAGCCGCAATCGCCTGTTTATAAGACTTGTCCACATCGTTCACATACAGATGCAGCCCTACGGACGGCGACTTGTCCGGATTGCTCAATGGCCCTTGATCGCACGGCGTGCCAAGCATGATCGGGCAATCGCCGATACGCAGTTCGGCATGCCCGATGCCGCCATCGGGCATGGTCAGGCGCATGACTTCGGTGGCACCAAACGCTTTCTTGTAGAACTCGATGGCTTCGGCCGCTTTTTGAATGCCCAGATACGGGGTGATGCTGTGATAACCCTCTGGAATGGGTTTGACGCTCATGGCTGTTCTCCCTGTTTTTGTAGTCAGTCGAGAAAGGTCCTGTGCCGTTTTCCGGCCGGATAACTATAGGTCAGCCTCTTTTCTGCAACCGAGTGTCCGACGAGCAGCACCACTGTTCAGCCATCAACAGCGAAGCAGCAGATTGCTCTTGCTCGTTATCCTGAGGTCGCGAAAATACCGCTGAACGCCTCGAAAACACTGGCTCGAACGGTCCGGCACAGAAGCTGCAATGCCCTCTGGTAAACATTGGTGCCGAGAGACTTGTATGCCTGAATCTGCCGTTTATCCGATCAACCCACCGGCCGCCCATCGGATCGCCGACGAAGCCGAAGCCCTGCGCGTCGCCGAACAGATTGCCGTGGTGTTGCTGGAGCAAGACGCCGAGCGCGACCGCAGCCGCCAAGTGCCCGCCGAGATCGTCGATCTGTATTCCAACAGCGGTTTGTGGGGCATCAGCGTGCCGAAGGAGTTTGGCGGCGCGCAGGTGTCCTACGCGGTGCTGGCGCAGGTCATCGCGATCATCTCGGCGGCCGACCCGTCCCTGGGGCAAATCCCGCAAAACCACTATTGCCTCCTGGAAGACATTCGCCTGCAAGGCACGCCTGAGCAGCAAACGCACTTCTTCGGGCTGGCGCTGCAAGGCCACCGCTTTGCCAATGCCTTGTCGGAAACCGGCGGCAAGACCGTGCAGGATATTCAGGCGACCATCCGCCGTTACGGCGACGGCCATGTGATCAACGGTCGCAAGGGTTATTGCACCGGTTCGCTCTACGCCCACTGGCTGGCGGTGTTGGCGCTGGACGAAGAGCAGAAGGGCCAGTTGGCCTTCGTCGAGCGCGGCACCCAAGGGCTGGTGATCGTCGATGACTGGGACAGCATCGGTCAGCGCACCACTTCCAGCGGCACGGTGCTGGCTGAGGACCTGCACGTCTCCGCGTTCAATCTGTTTCCGACGTATCGCTCTTATGAAACACCCACCCTGGCGGGCCCGTTCGCGCAGTTGACCACCGCCGCCATCGACGCCGGCATCGCCCGTGCGGCCCTGCGCGACACCATCACATTCGTTCAACAATTCGCCCGGCCATGGATCGACGCGGGTGTGGAAAAAGCCAGCGAAGATCCGCTGACCATCATTCAGGTCGGCGGCCTGGAGATTCGTCTGGAAGCGGCCGAAGCCTTGCTGGAACGCGCCGGTTGGGCGCTGGATGCTGCACGTTCGGCACCTGATGAGCACAACGTTGCGCACGCCTCATTGGCCGTCGCCAAAGCCAAAGTGCTGACCACCGAAATCGCCATCGAAGCCAGCAACAAGCTCTTCGAACTCGGCGGCACGCGCTCGACCCTGAGGAAACACAACTTCGACCGCCACTGGCGCAACGCCCGGGTCCATACCCTGCATGATCCGGTGCGCTGGAAGTATCACGTGGTCGGCAACTGGCTGCTCAATGGCGTCAAACCACCACGTCATGACTGGTCCTGACCATGGCCGAGTGGTTGAAAAACATCTATTGGGCCGACATCGCCCAGGCCTGCCTCGACACCTTGAGCATGCTCGGTGCCGCCCTCGGTTTTACCGTGCTGCTGGGCCTGCCGCTGGGCGTGGTGCTGTTCCTCACCGGCAAGCGCCAATTGCATGAGGCGGTCGGGGTTTATCGGGTGCTGTCGGTGATCGTGAACATGTTGCGTTCGCTGCCTTTCATCATTTTGCTGATCGTGCTGATTCCCCTGACGACGCTGTTGGTGGGCACTTCCCTCGGTGTGCCGGGGACGATCCCGCCGCTGGTGGTGGGTTGCACGCCATTCTTCGCGCGGCTGGTGGAAACCGCCTTGCGCGAAGTCGATCGCGGGGTCGTGGAAGCGACCCAGGCCATGGGCGGCACCACTTGGCAGATTATCCGCCACACCTTATTGCCCGAAGCGCGAGGAGGGTTGCTGGCGGCGGTGACGGTGACCGCGATTGTGCTGGTGGATTACACGGCAATGGCCGGGGTGATTGGTGGCGGTGGTCTTGGCGACCTGGCGATCCGCTACGGCTATCAGCGTTTTCAGACCGATGTGATGGTGGTCACCGTAGTGCTTTTGTTGATCCTGGTTCAGGCCCTGCAAATGACCGGCGACCGACTGGTCGCGCGCTACAGCCGACGATAAAAATTTGATTCAACCCTTAAAAAATCGGCCCAACGTCCGCCCCACGACGGCCACTCAATCTGCCTAGGAGCACACCATGAAAAAGACCCTGGCCATTCTGGCTGCCGTCCTGTCGTTCAACGCTCACGCCAACGAAAAACTCATCGTCGGCGCCACTCCGGTGCCGCATGCGGAAATCCTCGAATTCGTCAAACCGACCCTGGCCAAGGAAGGCGTGGACCTGAACATCAAGGTTATCACGGACTTCATCCAGCCCAACCAGCAACTGGCATTGAAGAATCTCGACGCCAACTATTATCAGTACCGACCGTTCCTCGATGATTTCAACAAAACCCGCCATACCGATCTGGTACCGGTGGTCGGCGTGCACATCGAACCGTTTGGTGCTTACTCGACCAAAATCAAAAACATCGCCGACCTGAAGGATGGCGCCACGGTGTCAATTCCCAATGACCCGGTGAACACTGGCCGTGCGCTGGTTCTGCTGCACGAAGCCGGCCTGATCAAACTCAAGGACCCGAGCAACACCCTGGCCACTCAACGCGACATCATCGACAACCCAAAGCACTTGAAAATTCGTGAACTGGAAGGAGCGCTGCTGGCCCGTTCGGTGAGTCAGGTGGACCTGGCGTTTGTCTTTGCCAACTACGCACTGGAAGCGGGGATCGACACCAACAGCGCGCTGATTGTCGAGAAGGGCAAGAGTTTGTACATCGAGTTTCTGGTCGCGCGGCCGGACAATATCAATGATCCAGGCTTGCAAAAGCTGGCCAAGGCACTGAATTCGGATGAGGTTCGGCAGTTCATTTTGACCCGCTACAAAGGGCAGATTGCACCGGGGTTCTAAACACAATAACTGTGGCGAGGGAGCTTGCTCCCGTTCGGCTGCGCAGCAGTCGTAAAAACCAGAGGATGCGTTTCCACTGAAAGGACACCAATACCTGGATTGGGGCCGCTTCGCAGCCCAGCGGGAGCAAGCTCCCTCGCCACAGAGTGTGATCAACTTTGTTCCAACAGCTGCGCCCCCGGTCCTCTCTCCCCCAACACATCGCCAAAGTTGCGCAACGGACACGCCTCCATCGACAAACACCCACAGCCAATGCAGCCATTGAGCCGATCCCGCAGCAAGGTCAGCTGATTGATCCGCTCATCCAGATCCCGACTCCATTGCGCCGACAACACCTTCCAGTCCGCTGCCGTCGGCGCCCGATTGTCCGGTAGCGATTTCAATGCCTCGCCAATCTCCGCCAACGGAATGCCCAATCGCTGGGCCACTTTGATCAACGCCACCCGCCGCAACACTTCTCGGGGATAACGCCGCTGGTTGCCCTGGTTGCGATTACTTTTGATCAAACCCTTGGACTCGTAAAAGTGCAGTGCCGTGACCGCGACACCGCTGCGCGCAGCCACTTGGCCGACGGTGAGTTCCTTGTGCAGATTTTCCGAGGTGATCATTTAAAAAATGCCCCTTGACCTCAAGTTAACTCGAGGTTTTACCCTGCAAGCCTTCGGATCGCAAGATCCGGCTTACAGGTCAGTGGGGGCTCTTCATGCAACTGTCAGAGAAAAATCGCAGCTTCACCCAATTGATTGAATTCGAGATCGAACCCCATCAACAGCCCGCACTGGTGTCGGCACTGTCGAAGCAGACCGAGCGTCTCGCCCAGGGTTACAGCGGTTTTCTGAGCGCCAGCATCCAGGCCAGCGACGATGGCCGGCGGGTGCTCAACTACCTGCAATGGCAAACACGCGAGGCGGGAGAAGCCGCGTTTCAAAGCTTTGAAAGCGGCGAGCAGGATTTCTGGCAGCTGATCCACGCTCACCAGGCGAAAACCGTGACCTTCGGCTCGTTCCAGGTGCTGCACAGCCTGGAACGCAGCCACGACAACGCATTGCACTGCAACTTGGTGGGTTAGATCGACAGCTGCATGACACGCTCGCCCTGAAGGTTTTCCGTGGGCCGGCGCTTGTTCACCGCCAGTTCGCCGATCTTGATCAGCCGCGTGCGCGTTACGTTGCGGCTCAAGCCCAGCAGTGCGGCGGTGTGCACCTGGTTGTAATGGCTGAAACGATAGGCGGCTCGCAGCAACGCGTCTTCGACTTTCTCGTGCAGCGCCCCGGCCTGTTCTTCGAAAAGCTTTTGAAAGGCCCGATCGAGCAGGGCTTCCGGTGAGTCGTCGACGGTGCTGTGGTAATCGTCCTGACGCTCGATGCGCATGTTCGACAGGCGCAGGTCGTCGCGTTCGATCACGCCGTTCCGGCAGATCAACAGGGTGTGGTGAATGACGTTTTCCAGTTCGCGGATATTGCCCGGCCAGCTGTAGCTGCGCAGTTTCAGTTCGGCGTCTTTGCTGATGGTGATGCTGCCGTAGCCGAGGCGCTGGCTGTAGGCTTCGACGAAGTGTCGGGTCAGCGGCAGGATGTCGCCGGGGCGGTCGCGCAGTGGGCTCAATTCCAGGCTGACCACGTCGAGGCGGTAATACAAGTCCTCACGGAAATGCCCGGCGTTGATGGCTTTCTCCAATTGCACGTTGGTCGCCGCCAGCACGCGCACGTTGATAGGAATGCTCTTGCGCGAACCCAGTCGCACCACCTCGCGCTCCTGCAATACGCGCAACAACTTGACCTGAATCGCCATCGGCAAATCGCCGATTTCATCGAGGAACAACGTGCCGCCATCGGCCTCCTCGAACCAGCCGGCCTTGGCGCTCAGCGCACCGGTAAAGGCACCTTTTTCATGGCCGAATAACTCGGCCTCCACCAGGGATTCGGAAAATGCGCCGCAGTTCACCGCCACGAATGGCCGGTTGCGCCGGGCGCTGAGGTTGTGGATATGTCGTGCCACCAGCTCCTTGCCGGTGCCGGTTTCGCCAATGATCAGCACGCTGGCTTCACTCGGTGCGACTTGTTGGATGTGGGCGAGCAAGGCCTGGGATTTAGGGTCTTCGAACACCTGCGCCGTGGCGCGGATCGAGGTGGCCAGAGCGGGCGAGGGCGGTAAGGTCAGCAGTTGCATGGGCAGGCTCCATGAATAGAAGGCTATGAATAGAAAGTCGGAGTCGGCAGGGACTGGTTGAGCGCCCAGTCACCCAGTTCATGGAGTTTGTAATCCACCGGGTCGTGCAGGGTTTGCGTGCGCAGGTTGCGCCAGTGGCGGTCCAGTCGCAGTGAGGCATGAGTTGAGCGGGCGCCAGTCACTTCGAACAACCGGCTACAGAGTTCCAGGCCGTTGCGGGTGGCGGCGACCTTGGCCGTGGCGATGGCGGTAGCGAGGTGCCCGCGTTCTTCGGCGCTGAGGTTCGGGCCTTTGGCCCAGGCCTTGTCGAGCAGCCCGGCAGCGCGCTCCACCAGCAGTCGAACGCTTTCGAGGGCGACCCAGAATTCGCCGTAGTGGCCGAGTACATAAGGATCCTGACGCACATCCTGAGTACTGGATTTGTGCCACGGACGGGTCTCGGTGAGGGTGTATTGCCGCGCTTCTTCGAAGGCACCTTCGGTGATGCCGAGGAACATATGGGTGAAGGTCAGTTGGGCAATCAACGGCCGCAGGCAGGCGAATGGCGTACTCAGCGGACCCGGATCGAGGAGCAATTCCGACTCTTCAACCCGCACCCGTTCGAACGTCGCGCTGCCGCTGTCGGTCTGGCGCTGACCCATGTTGTTCCAGTCGTTGTTCAGGGTGATGCCGCTGCGACCGCTGGGAATCGCAGCGATCAACAGCTTGCCGCCAGCGTTTTCGTCCACCGCCGAGGCGATCAGCATTTCCGAATCGCTGGCGCCGGAGCAGAAGCTTTTCTTGCCGGAAAACTCACGCCAGCCACCAAGGTTTTTTACCACGGTGCGGGTGTCCAGCGGGTTGAGGGCGTTGCCCCAGAACCAGTTCTTGCGCGCGGTCTGTTCGAACCATGGCTGCCACTGCTCGGGCCGGGCGAACAGGCGCACGGTGGCGAGCATCAGGTGATGGAAGCCGAAGACATGGGCAATCGAACTGTCGACCTTGGCGAACTCGCGCACGATGCTCAGGGTGTCACTCCAGCTTGCGCCGAGGCCGCCGTACTGGGCGGGAATGCTTAACGCGAGCAGACCGCTGTGGCGCAAGGCATCACGTTCGGCTTTGGGCGTACCGCCACGTTCATCGCGCTCGACAGCGGTCAGGGCAAACTCGGCGGCCAATCGCCGGGCGGTCTGCAAGGGAGATATCAGGGCGCTTTGCGGTTTGGCAGTCACACGGGGGTTCCTCATGAAAATCGACACAGATCCCCTGTGGGAGCAGAGCTTTTGTGGCGAGGGAGCTTGCTCCCGCTGGACTGCGAAGCAGTCCCTGAACAGGCCGGAGCGGTATGTATGAAGCACCGCATCTACCGGTTTACGACTGCTTCGCAGCCGAGCGGGAGCAAGCTCCCTCGCCACAAAACTCCAGTCCTCCAGAGATGTTAGTCAGGCCGTGGCTTTGGTGGGCAGCACATCATTGGCGATCATTTCGCCAAACGGCCCGGTGAGATTGGTAACCCCACGCCCGGCCAGGCTGGCGTACGGCTCAGGCAACAGCGGGAACACCAGCTCGGCAAAGCGATAAGCCTCTTCGAGGTGCGGATAGCCGGAGAAGATGAAGCTCTCGATCCCCAGGTCTGCGTACTCCTTGATTCGCGCCGCCACTTGCTGCGGATCACCCACCAACGCCGTCCCGGCACCGCCGCGCACCAGACCGACACCGGCCCACAGGTTGGGGGATATTTCCAGGTTGTCACGGCGGCCGTCATGCAACGCCGCCATGCGCCGCTGACCTTCGGAATCAAAGCGCGAGAACGACTTCTGCGCGGCCGCGATGGTCTCGTCGCTGATGTGCTCGATGAGTTTATCCGCGGCTTTCCAGGCCTCTTCGGCGGTCTCGCGGACGATCACGTGCAAGCGAATCCCGAACTTCACCGTGCGACCGTTTCGCGCGGCACGTTCACGCACATCGGCCAGTTTTTCCGCCACGGCGGCGGGTGGTTCGCCCCAGGTCAGGTAGACATCAACCTGCTCGGCGGCCAGTTCATGCGCGGCTTCGGAAGAACCGCCGAAGTACAGCGGCGGATAGGGTTTTTGCACCGGCGGATACAGCGCCTTGGCGTTCTGCACTTGCAGGTGTTTGCCTTCGAAATCCACCGATTCGCCTTGCAGCACCCGGCGCCAGATTTTCAGGAATTCGTCGGTCACTTCGTAGCGTTCGCTGTGATCGAGGAAGATGCCGTCGCCACGGTTTTCATCCGGGTCACCGCCGGTGACCACGTTGATCAGCAAGCGGCCATTGGACAGTCGATCCAGTGTCGCGGCCATGCGCGCCGAGACCGTCGGCGAGATGATCCCCGGCCGGATCGCCACCAGATAACGCAGGCGTTCGGTCAGCGGCACCAGCGCCGAAGCAATCACCCACGAATCTTCGCAGGAGCGCCCGGTGGGAATCAGTACACCGTGGTAACCGAGGCTGTCGGCCGCCTGGGCCACTTGTTTCAGGTAGTTGAGTGTCACCGGGCGAGCGCCCTGAGTGGTACCCAGGTAATGGCCGTCGCCGTGAGTCGGCAGAAACCAGAAAACATCCATGAAGAAATCCTTAAGCGATTTTCAGCAGATTTTTGGGGTGCACGCCAAACAACGGCGCGGCGCGTTCTGCAGCAAGACGTATGCGGGCCTTCAAGGGCTCACTGGTTATTTGATAATTCGAAAAATCTGCTTCGGTGGCATACACGCCAATCGGCAGCGTCAGGGCCTGGAAGAAACTGAACAGCGGCCGCAACTGATGATCGAGCACCAGTGCATGACGCTCGCTGCCACCGGTGGCGGCCAGCAATACCGGCGTGTCGATCAGCGCATTGAGGTCAATCAGGTCGAACAGATGCTTGAGCAGTCCAGGGTATGAACCGCGATAAACCGGCGCGGCGACGATCAGCAAGTCGGCGTTCTCGATCGCTTGCAGCTCGGCTTCGATCTCTGCACTCAATTCCTGACGGGACAGCGCGGCACCCAACGGTCGGGCGATGTCACCCAGTTCAATCAGCTTGCTTTCAATCGGCAATTGCTCGGCCAGTTGCGCCAACAGTGCCTGAGTCAGCACTAACGTGCGGGACGGACGCCAGGTACCGCCGGAGAGGGCAACGACTTTCAATGGACGCGACATGATCAGTTCCTTTTTTAAACAGTTGCTCAGGGAGCAGTGAGTAGTCACTGACAGAGAGCAAGAGCTGTACCAATCCTTCGGAGCCACGATTTACGGGGCTTTCAGCGCGTTGGCCGGTAGATGCTGTACGAATGGCAGAGCTGTTTGTTGAATGACTGTTGCTTGGTAAACAGTTGCTTGGGCAACAGTGCGTGAAGCGATGACCGTTGTTATAAAGGCTCTGCGTTATTCCTCAAAAGACCTTAAATTAATATTTATAGATCGTTTAGAGATATAAGGCGCTCTACCTGAGCGTCATTAGTCAAAGTCGATAGCCACTATCGAGAGCGTTGATTTCTGCTGATCGGATGCCCGGCGTAGCCTGTGTTCATTGCCTCGAACCCAGATGTCAGGACGCTAACAATGAAACCTCTAATCGCTACTTTCTTGCTGCTTGCGGTCTCCGTGCTCGCCGGATGTGCCAGCCATGTTTCCCCGGAATTACGGCCGTACACCGCTGAAGAAACCAAGGAACTGGCACTTGAGGCGTTGAATCGTCGCGGTCTGTCTTTCGAGGAGTACCACGCGAAGAAAGCCGAATTGCTCGGCCAACCGCAAAAGTCGTTCAGTTTCGACAAACAAGGCGAGATGAACGCCGAACGTGCTGTACAGCTTCACGGTCGTCCTAGCTGATCGAAAACTGTACCGCTTGAAGTTTCACGCAACTGTCCATGGGTTTCCCTGAAGGCCTGCGATAGGGTCAACACCTGACTGACCCCAATGGACTGCCACCCATGACGCTCTCGCTCGATTTGCTGCTGGGCTTTGCCCTGTTTGCGCTTGTCACCTCGATTACCCCCGGGCCCAACAACACGATGTTGCTGGCATCGGGCGTGAACTTCGGCTTTAACCGCACCATCCCCCACATGCTTGGCATCACCTGCGGTTTCTTCGTGCTCGTGGTGGCGGTTGGTTTCGGTTTGGGTGCAGTGTTTCAAACCTATCCTTTGCTCTACACCGTGCTGCGTTACGTCGGCGCGGCGTATTTGCTGTATCTGGCGTGGAAGATTGCTCGGTCGGGACCGGTTTCCGAGAGTGAAAAGGGCGAGAGCAAGCCGATCAGCTATTTGGGCGCCGCAGCGTTTCAGTGGGTCAATCCCAAGGCCTGGATCATGGCTATCGGAGCCATCAGCACCTACACGCCAATGCAGGGTTATTTCACCAACGTGATCGTGATTGCGGCAGTGTTCGCCTTGATCAACCTGCCGAGCGTCAGTGTCTGGGCAGGTTGCGGCACGTTGTTGCGTAATGTGCTGAAAGATCGCCGCTGGTTGCGGCTGTTCAACTGGGGCATGGCCTTGCTGCTGGTGGCTTCGCTGTATCCGTTGTTGCTCGAAAGTTTTAGCTGACGCATTGCTTCAACCGGTTGCCCGATGCCTGTTAAGCTCAACTTCAGGAGCGTTCCTACGCACTTTTAAATGAAGTTGTCCTTCTTTAACGGCCTCCGATCAGGTATTTCTAACGCTCTGAACGATCGGCGCAGCTCACGAGGCTGCGCTTCGACGTTTCAGTGACGAGCCTCCTGATCCCGGAACATGCTCTGCGAGTCTTCTATGAATAAACGTCCTCTGTATTTCGACTACGCCGCCACCACGCCGGTGGATGAGCGAGTCATCAAGGTCATGGTCGAGTGTCTGGGTTTTACCGGCAACTTCGGCAATCCGGCGTCCAGCTCCCATGCGTTCGGTCAACAGGCCCGGCAATCGGTCGAGCAGGCGCGGCACCAGGTCGCCGAACTGGTCGGCGCCCAGGCGGAGCAGATCGTCTGGACCTCCGGCGCCACCGAATCGAACAACCTTGCCCTCAAGGGCGTGGCCCAGGCTCGCGGCGTTTCTGGCGGCCACATCATCACCAGCCAGATCGAACACAAAGCGATTCTCGACACGGCGAAGCAGTTGCAGGACGCCGGTGTCGCGGTGACTTATCTGGTGCCTGACGCCGAGGGTCTGATTACCCCGCAAGCGGTCAGCGAAGCGATGCGCGAAGACACCTTTCTGGTGTCGTTGATGCTGGTCAACAACGAGCTGGGCACCGTCAACGACATCTCGGCTATCGGCGACGTCGTGCGTGCTCGCGATGCGTTGTTCCATGTCGACGCGGCTCAAGGTGCAGGCAAAGTGGTGATCGACCTGGCCCGGTTGCCAGTGGATCTGATGTCATTTTCCGCCCACAAGATTTACGGCCCCAAAGGCATCGGCGCGCTGTACGTCGGGCCGCGCGCGCAGCAGCGTGTGCAAGCACAGATTCACGGCGGTGGTCACGAGGGCGGTTTGCGTTCCGGCACCCTGGCGACTCACCAGATCGCTGCCATGGGTGTGGCGTTCGCGTTGGCGGCCGCCTTGTTCGAAGAGGAAAAAGCCAAGATTGTGCGGCTGCGCGAGCGCCTGCTTGAGCAACTGCTGAGCATTCCCGGCGTTCGCCTCAATGGCAGCCCGACCCAACGCATTCCCCATACCCTGAGCCTGACCTTCAACGAAGGCGAGTTCAATTCCGCGGCGCTGAGCCACTCGATCGCGTTTTCCGCGACTTCGGCCTGCAACTCCGCCAGCAACGCGCCCTCCCATGTGCTGCTGGCGCTGGGGCATGACACCCGCGCAGCGGGCCGCACCATTCGCTTGAGCCTCGGCCGGTTCACCTCTGACCAAGACGTCGACCAAGCGGCACAACTGATCAAAGCGGCCTGCGCCAGTGCTCCGGCATTTTGGCAATAAGGTCTGAAAGTGCCGGCATTGATCGGCACTCAACAATAATGATGAAGTGATTAGCAGGAGACATGATGAGTACGCAGCCTTCGATCAATGGATCGGTGCCTCAACGCCTGGCGCAAACCCGCGAACTGATGAGCCGGGAGGGCATTCACGCTCTGCTGGTGCCGTCGGCCGACCCGCATCTTTCGGAATACCTGCCGGGTTACTGGCAAGGGCGGCAATGGTTGTCGGGCTTCCATGGCTCGGTCGGCACGCTGATCGTTACGCCAGACTTTGCCGGCGTCTGGGCCGACAGCCGTTACTGGGAACAAGCGACCAAGGAACTCAAGGGCAGCGGCATCGAGCTGGTCAAGCTGCAACCGGGTCAACCCGGCCCGCTGGACTGGCTGGCCGAGCAAACCCCTGAAGGCGGCGTCGTCGCGGTAGATGGTGCGGTAATGGCCGTGGCTTCGGCGCGTACGTTGGGTGGCAAGCTCGAAGAGCGCGGCGCACGTCTGCGCACTGATATCGATGTGTTGAACGAAGTCTGGAGCGACCGTCCGACGCTGCCGAACGAGCCGATCTATCAACACCTGCCGCCTCAGGCGACGGTCAGCCGCAGCGAGAAACTGGCCAAGCTGCGTGAGGTGTTGCAAGATCGCGGTGCCGACTGGCACTTCATCGCTACCCTTGATGACATCGCCTGGCTGTTCAACCTGCGTGGCGGCGATGTGTCGTTCAACCCGGTGTTCGTTTCCTTCGCGTTGATCAGCCAAGAGCAGGCAACCCTGTTCGTAGCCCTGAGCAAGGTCAATGCCGAATTGCGCGCAATCCTCGAACAGGACGGCGTGACCCTGCGCGACTACAGCGAAGTGGCCGCCGCTTTGCGCGCTGTACCGAGCGGGGCGAGCCTGCAAGTCGATCCCGCGCGCGTCACCGCCGGTTTACTGGATAACCTGGACAGCGGCGTGAAGCTGGTCGAAGGCCTGAACCCGACGACGTTAGCCAAGTCGCAGAAAAGCCTGGCCGATGCCGAGCACATTCGTCAGGCCATGGAGCAGGACGGTGCGGCGCTGTGCGAATTCTTCACCTGGCTGGACACGGCGTTGGGTCGTGAGCGCATCACCGAACTGACCATTGACGAGCATCTGACGGCCGCGCGTACCCGACGTCCGGGCTATGTATCGCTGAGCTTCAACACCATTGCCGCGTTCAATGCCAATGGCGCGATGCCGCACTATCACGCCACCCAAGAAGAACACGCGGTGATCGAAGGCGACGGTCTGTTGCTGATCGACTCCGGCGGCCAGTACCTGGGCGGCACCACTGACATCACGCGGATGGTGCCGGTTGGTACGCCGACCGATGAGCAGAAGCGCGATTGCACGCGGGTGCTCAAAGGCGTAATTGCGTTGTCCCGTGCGCAATTCCCCCGTGGCATTCTCTCGCCGTTGCTCGATTCGATTGCCCGCGCGCCGATCTGGGCTGAAAGCGTTGATTACGGTCACGGCACCGGTCATGGCGTCGGCTACTTCCTCAACGTGCACGAAGGCCCGCAGGTCATCGCCTATCAGGCCGCTGCTGCACCGCAAACCGCCATGCAGCCGGGCATGATCACGTCCATCGAACCGGGCACTTACCGTCCGGGCCGCTGGGGTGTGCGGATCGAGAACCTGGTATTGAACCGCGAGGCGGGCAAAAGCGAATTCGGTGAGTTCCTGAAGTTCGAAACCCTGACCTTGTGCCCAATCGACACTCGCTGCCTGGAACCGTCGTTGCTGACTGACGACGAAAAACAGTGGTTCAACGCCTACCACGCCGAGGTGCGCCAGCGCTTGAGCCCGTTGCTCGACGGTGCAGCCCTTGAGTGGTTGAACACCCGGACTGCGGCTATTTGATCGGTTGGAGTTCAGGCGCTTCTTCGAGCGCCTGGCTCATGTAGTCGACAAAGGCTTTGACCCTGGCGGATTGGCGACGATTCGCCGGGGACACGGCATGAATCGGCAGCGACTGCGCGCTGTATTCCAGCAAAATCGCTGACACGCGTCCCGCCTTCAAGTCCTCGCTGAACAGCCAAACCGGCGACAGCGCAATCCCCAATCCCCCCAGTACCATCTCGCGGATGGCCTCGGAGTTGTTGCTTTGTGCGTTGCCCTTGATTCGCACTTCGTGACGCAGGGCCTCTCTCTCGTAAACCCATAGGTTCTGACTGTTCAGCAGGTTGAACAGCAGACAGTTGTGCCCGCTTAATTCTTCGGGCGTTTGCGGGTGACCGTG
Organism: Pseudomonas sp. BT76 TE3572; assembly: GCF_050435365.1. Classification (NCBI taxonomy): domain Bacteria; kingdom Pseudomonadati; phylum Pseudomonadota; class Gammaproteobacteria; order Pseudomonadales; family Pseudomonadaceae; genus Pseudomonas; species Pseudomonas sp. BT76 TE3572. The sequence goes on along the minus strand of NZ_JBNDKE010000001.1, from coordinate 2,555,074 downwards.
TTGCTCAAGGTAGTCGGGCGCTGCGACGGTCACTCGGTGGGTGGTGCCGATGCGGCGGGCAATCAATCCGCTGTCGTTCAACTCGCCGATCCTGAACGTGACGTCCAGTCCTTCACTGACCAGGTCCTGATTTTGATCGCTCAGTTGCAGATCAATGTGCACCTGGGGATGTTTTTTGAGGAATGCCGGCAGTCGCGGCGCAATCTGCAAGCGCCCGAAACTCACGGACGATCCGATTTTCAGGTTTCCAGCAACAGCTTCGCGGCCGGAGTGAAAACTGTGTTCTGCGGCATCTACAGCCGCCAGAATTTGTCGACATTCGCTGTAGTACCGCTGACCTTCGTCAGTCAGGGACAGTTGTCGGGTGCTGCGGGAAATCAGCTTTCCACCCAGCTCAGTTTCCAGTGCGCGCAGCACTTTGCTGATGGTCGGCTGACTGGTCTGCAATTCCCGGGCGACGGCAGAAAAGCTGCCACGTTCGACAACGCGCACGAAGATCGCCATTGCATTGAGTTTGTCCACGGGGTTTCTCATTGATGCCAAATGGGCATGGTCACTATAGCTATATAGCGTCTTATCGGCATGAGTGAGGGGGAGGAAGATTAATCCCACAGCCACCTCTGACGGGAAATTGCGAAATGACTGACTTACTTGAAATGCGTGCTCTGATTGTTGATTCGGCCAATGGGCCTTTACGCTTGGCTTCCATTCAACGGCCCGTGCCCGGTGCCGGTGAGGTGTTGGTCAGGATCAAGGCCAGTGGGGTGAACCCGTTGGATGGAAAGATTCGCTCGGGTCAGGCTGCTCATGCGCGCCAGCCGTTGCCGGCGGTATTGGGTATTGATCTTGCGGGAACAGTGGCGGCATTGGGGGAGGGCGTCAGTGGATGGCTATTGGGCGATGAGGTCTATGCGATGGCCACCGGCATTGGTGGCGCGCAGGGTTCACTGGCGGAATACGCCGCCGTCGATGCACGACTGCTGGCGCGCAAGCCAGTCAATCTGAGCATGCGAGAGGCCGCGGGGTTGCCGTTGGTACTGATCACAGCGTGGGAAGGATTGGTGGATCGTGCACGGGTGCGGGCGGGGCAGAAAGTCCTGATTCACGGTGGTGCGGGTGGTGTCGGGCATGTGGCAGTGCAAATCGCCCGGGCTTTCGGTGCTGACGTGTTTGCCACCGGGTCGGCCAGGCAGCAGGCGATCATTGAAGGGTTCGGTGCGACATTTATTGATTACCGCAAATCTTCGGTCGAGGAGTATGTGGCTGAACACACGGCGGGGGAGGGCTTCGATATTGTCTACGACACGGTGGGTGGTGAGACGCTGGACGCTTCATTCAAGGCTGCCCGGGTCTACGAGGGGCATGTCGTGAGCTGTCTTGGATGGGGGCAGCACAGTCTTGCGCCCCTCTCGTTTAGTGGGGCAACTTATTCTGGAGTGTTTACCTTGTTGCCGCTGCTGACTGGCAAGGGCCGCGAGCATCACGGGGAGATACTTCGGGAGTCTGCGCAGTTGATTGAGGCGGGTCAGTTGAAACCGTTGCTCGACCCTCGGCAATTCACGTTGCAAACCGCCGAAGCCGCCCATGAGCTGCTCGTTTCGGGAGCTGCGCAGGGACGGCTGGTCGTCGAGATTTAACTCAGGGCTTCAAGGACGAAGTCCAGGCGGTCCTGGCCGAAGAACAGCTGATTATCGACAAACATGCTTGGTGCGCCGAATACGCCCCGTTGCACCGCTTTCTCTGTGTTGTCCCTTAGAGTGGTTTTGACTTCATCGTCGGCGGTCAGGGCCAGCACCTCATTCGGATCGAAACCGTTCTGTGTCAGCACTGACGCGACAGTCGCCAGGTCATCGAGGCTGCGGCCTTGAACCCAGAGGGCGTGAAACAGGCAATCGATGAACGCCTGAAAGCGTCCGGGATGACGCAACTGCATGCCGGTGACGGCGCGCATCAGCATCAGGGTGTTGATAGGGAATTGGGGATTGAACTTCAGTGGCACGCCATAGCGCTTGGCGTAGCGGTCCAGGTCTTGAAACATGTAGCGACCCTTGGCGGGGATGGTCGCGGGGGAGGCGTTGCCAGTGGCTTTGAAGACGCCTCCCAGCAATATGGGTATGTAGATCAACTGGCTGTCGGTCTGCTCGCAGATCTTCGGCAGTTGGGTATAGGCCAGGTAGGTGGCGGGGCTGCCGAGGTCGAAGTAGAACTCCACGGTTTTGCTCATGGTCAATGTGCTCTGCTTATTATTTTTAAGGGGGGTTACCAGCGTTCGCTCCAGGGGCGCAGGTCCAGCTCGAAGGTCCATGCGTCACGGGGCTGGCTGTGCAGGTACCAATAGTTCTCGGCAATGTGCTCTGGATTGAGAATGCCGTCCTGGTCCTTGGTCGCGTACTTTTCGGGGAAACTCTCGCGGATAAAATCGGTATCGATGGCACCGTCGACTACAACATGGGCGACGTGAATGTTCATCGGCCCCAGTTCACGCGCCATGCTTTGCGCCAAGGCGCGAATTCCGTGCTTGGCGCCGGCGAACGCCGCAAATCCTGCGGCCCCACGCAGGCCGGCGGTAGCACCGGTGAACAGGATAGTCCCGCGTTGACGCTTGGCCATGCGCTTGGCCACTTCACGAGCGTTGAGAAAACCCGAGAAGCAGGCCATTTCCCAGATCTTGAAATATTTGCGCGCGGTTTCTTCGAGAATGCTGCAAGGCACATTGGCGCCGATGTTGAAAACGAACGCTTCGATTGGGCCAATCTGGCTTTCTATCTGCTCAATCAACGCGATCACGTCCTCTTCCTTGCGCGCATCGCAGGCAAAGCCGTGGGCTTCATCGCCATTGGCCTTGATGGCGTCCACTAGCGGCTGGAGTTTGTCCGCGCTGCGGCGGGTGACACACGCCACAAATCCTTCCTGCGCAAAACGTTTTGCAATTGCGCCGCCGGTGGAATCCCCGGCACCAACAACCAGTACGACCTTCTTGTTATTCATGGGTAGGTCCCTTTGCTAAACGATCGTTAACTAAACGAACGTTATGCTACGATTCGGCAAGCGTCAAGGCGATCAATCCTGAGGGCAAGGCAATGCGTTACTCGGCCAATCACAAACTGGAAACCAAAGAGAAACTACTTGAAAGCAGTGCGGTGTCGGCCAAGAAGTCTGGTTTTTCAACGGTGGGTGTCGACGGTTTGATGAAGGCGATCGGTTTGAGTGGCGGGGCGTTCTACAGTCACTTTTCGTCGAAGGATGAGCTGTTCGCTTCAATCGTCGAGCGTGAGTTGTCTCAAAGCCTGGAGCGTTTAGGGGCGGACCAGAGTCCTGAGAAGCTCCAGCGCTGCCTCAAACACTACCTGAGCATGGCCCATGTCGAGCACCCGGAATCCGGTTGTGCTTTGCCGACATTGGGGGCTGAGATTGCACGTTCAGATGTGATGATTCGTCAGCAGGCGGAGAACTGGATTTGTCGACTTCAGAAGAGTTGGGCGCAGGTTCTGGAAAGCGACAGCCTGGCATGGGCGATTCTGTCGCAATGTATCGGTGCATTGGTCATTGCGCGAATGCTGGCCACGCCAGACATCCAGCACGCGGTGCTGAAGTCCAGTTACGATGAGATTGGCCGCCAGATCGCAGGTCCACGAACCTGACAAGGCGGCATCAATCTATTTGCAGATGACGATCATGCTGCGGCTGGTATAGCCTGCCGGGTTGAGGCCGAACGGGTAATCGCCTGGTTCTTCCACTGCGTCCCCTGACTTGGCGATGACCTTGTAACCTTTGGGAGCGCATGAGTTGGCAGCGCTGGTGTAGCACTTGTCCCAGGATGACGACAGCCCGGAACAGTTGATATGCAGCCCTCTCTTGCCGTGTTTTACCTGGGTTTTCGATGTCGCCGCGCAGCCCGCAACCGCAAGTACGGCGATCAGTATCAAAATTCGTTTCATTACTGTCCTTATAGCGTCCCGGATCTTTGCGCCCGGGTCTGGCTGCATTCGCTTTCGCTTGAAGCGTTCTGATATCCCTATCTGAAAAATCCATGTCTGACACTGGGTTACGGGCCTAAACATGGCCTAATTGCGCGGTAAATACCAGACCCCCTTCAAATCCTGTTTCAATCTGCAGCGACAGCAGGCTTGGCCGCACTCCCCATCGTCATGGTTGCGCCTATGGAAGCCAGGATGATGCACATGATGGCCATCCATTGTGACAGTGACAGGTACTCATGGAGAAACAACAGGCCTGACAGTGCGCCGATCGCAGGTTCAATGCTCATCAACGTGCCGAATGTCCGCGTCGGGATTCGGGTGAGGGCGACCATCTCCAGCGTGTAGGGCACGGCAGTGGACAGAATGGCGACAGCGATGGCTACGGGGATCAGTGAGGGAGTGAGCAGCGCGGCGCCAGCATGGACGATGCCGATAGGGGCTACAAAAAGTGCCGCAATCATCACCCCCAGTGCCGCGGTCTGCACGCCATTGTCGGCGCCGGCCTTTTGGCCGAACAGAATGTACAGCGCCCAGCAGACTCCTGCGCCCAACGCATAACCGGTGCCTACCAGATCGATTCCCGCAGTGGTTTCTCCCGTAGGTATCAACAGCAACAAGCCGACGGCTGCCAGGGCGATCCACAAAAAGTCGATCGCGCGACGTGAGGCGTAGATGGCTACCGCCAGTGGTCCGGTGAATTCCAGCGCAACTGCGATACCGAGGGGGACGGTTTGCAAGGACATATAGAAGAGGAAGTTCATGCCGCCCAACGCCATTCCGTAGACGATGACGGTGCGCAGGGATTTTGCGGTGAGCTTCGCTCGCCAGGGGCGCAGTATCAGCATCATGATCACGCTGGCGAAGATCAGCCGCAGGGTGGTGGTCCCTTGCGCACCAATAATGGGGAACATGCTTTTTGCAAGGGAGGCTCCTGACTGGATGGATGCCATGGCTATCAATAGCAGGCCAACCGAAAACAGGGTCGAGGCAAGGCTGCGAGGTTGGTCATTCATGGTGTGGCATCGTCCGAAGTAGGAAGCGAGAGTGTTGTTGGGCAATATACTGCGCATTCATGGCGGGCGCGTCTATATATA
>NZ_JBNDKE010000001.1:0-2545000 GCF_050435365.1 Pseudomonas sp. BT76 TE3572 | reverse complement strand
TACGAAAGTAGGTCTTAGTGATCCGGTGGTTCTGTATGGAAGGGCCATCGCTCAACGGATAAAAGGTACTCCGGGGATAACAGGCTGATACCGCCCAAGAGTTCATATCGACGGCGGTGTTTGGCACCTCGATGTCGGCTCATCACATCCTGGGGCTGAAGCCGGTCCCAAGGGTATGGCTGTTCGCCATTTAAAGTGGTACGCGAGCTGGGTTTAGAACGTCGTGAGACAGTTCGGTCCCTATCTGCCGTGGACGTTTGAGATTTGAGAGGGGCTGCTCCTAGTACGAGAGGACCGGAGTGGACGAACCTCTGGTGTTCCGGTTGTCACGCCAGTGGCATTGCCGGGTAGCTATGTTCGGAATAGATAACCGCTGAAAGCATCTAAGCGGGAAACTAGCCTCAAGATGAGATCTCACTGGGACCTTGAGTCCCCTGAAGGGCCGTCGAAGACTACGACGTTGATAGGTTGGGTGTGTAAGCGCTGTGAGGCGTTGAGCTAACCAATACTAATTGCCCGTGAGGCTTGACCATATAACACCCAAGCAATTTGTGAACTCGAAAGAGACCAGATTGCGGTGTGTGAAGACGAAACGAACCGAAAGTTCGAGATACTCATAAAACACCAAATCTATCACTTACCCATTCGCTGGAGCGTGAGCCGCAAGGCAAACGACCTGGCTACCGAATTTCTTGACGACCATAGAGCATTGGAACCACCTGATCCCATCCCGAACTCAGCAGTGAAACGATGCATCGCCGATGGTAGTGTGGGGTTTCCCCATGTGAGAGTAGGTCATCGTCAAGATTAAATTCCGAAACCCCTATCTGCGTATGCAGGTAGGGGTTTTGTTTTGCCCGCAGGAAAGTGGATTGCTGACCAAGACCTGCGACCAACAATGGCAGTAGCAGACGTCCATCACTCAGTTCATCAGCACTGTTGGCTGCCAAACCAAACCAAACCAAACGGAATGACATGCACCCAGTATCTACAGGCCTTCCTTCAAGAAAAATGCATGAATGGGAATCTCAATCTTGAGCAAAACGCACGAGTTATAAAGGAACCGACCGTCGTTTTGGCCTTCAAGGACAACCGTTAGAGGAAATCGCACTAAAGTGACCGTCCGGTTTTTGGTATGGTGCAGCTCGTTTTTTAACGGACTGATTTCAAGCCTACGGATCGGCACCCCCCTTTATAGTTAAAGAGCTGCTGCAGAAATGCCCCAACCGATACCGATCAAGGACCACGAAAAAGAGACGCGCCTGGTCAACAAAAGACTGATGGCTTGCGCCCTGTTCGTTGTTGCCATTACCTGTGCACTGGTAGTGCGCATGTATGTCCTGCAGGTGGTCGAATTTGACTATCACTCGACGATCTCAGAAAACAATCGCGTCCATGTCCTGCCGATCACCCCCACGCGTGGATTGATCTACGACCGCAACGGTGTCGTTCTGGCGGACAACCGGCCCAGCTTCAACCTGACCATCACCCGCGAACGCGCCTCTGATGTCAAAGAGGAACTGGATGAAGTAATTACCCTCCTGCACTTGCCGACAGAAGACCGAGCACTGTTTGACAAGGCAATGAAGCAGGCTCGACATCCCTTCGTGCCGGTCACCTTGTTCTACGAGCTCAGCGAAGAACAAATTGCGGTGCTGGCGGTCAACGAGTTCCGCCTGCCGGGGATCGACGTAGAGCCACAATTCGTTCGCCACTACCCGATGGGTGCGCACTTTGCGCACTCCATTGGCTACGTCGGTCGTATCAACGAGAAAGAGTCCAAAGTCCTGGACACGGTTGAATACCGTGGCACTCAATCCATCGGCAAGACGGGCATCGAAAAATTCTACGAGTCGCAGTTGCACGGTCAGGTGGGTTACGAAGAAGTCGAAACCAACGCTCAGGGCCGGGTCCTGCGAGTGCTTAAACACACCGATCCGATCCCGGGCAAAAACATCGTACTGAGCCTCGACGTCAAACTACAGGAAGCCGCCGAGGAAGCCTTGGGTGATCGTCGCGGTTCGGTGGTTGCTCTCGATCCGACGACCGGCGAAGTACTGGCGATGGTCAGCAAGCCGAGCTTCGACCCGAACCTGTTCGTCACTGGAATCAGCTTCAAGGAATACGCAGCGCTCCACGACTCGATCGACCGGCCGCTGTTCAACCGCGTACTGCGCGGCCTCTATGCACCGGGTTCGACCATCAAGCCGGAAGTGGCCATTGCCGGCCTCGATGCAGGCGTCGTTACCCCGCAGACCCGCGTCTTCGACCCTGGTTACTACCAACTCCCGGACTTCGATCACAAATACCGTAACTGGAACCACAGCGGCGATGGCTGGGTGGACATGGACGCAGCGATCATGCGCTCCAATGACACCTACTTCTACGACCTGGCCCACAAGCTGGGTATCGATCGCCTGCATGACTACATGGCGATGTTCGGTCTCGGCGAGAAAGTCTCGCTGGACATGTTCGAAGAGTCTGCCGGTTTGATGCCATCGCAAGCCTGGAAGCGCGCCACGCGCCGTCAGGCCTGGTTCCCGGGTGAGACCGTGATCCTCGGCATCGGCCAGGGCTACATGCAGGTCACGCCGCTGCAACTCGCCCAGGCCACGGCGCTGATTGCCAACAAAGGTGTCTGGAATCGCCCGCACCTGGCCAGGACCGTGGACGGTGTTGCGCCAGTGGACGAGCATCCAATGCCAAACATTCTGTTGAAAGACCCGCGTGACTGGGAGCAGGTCAATCACGGCATGCAAATGGTAATGCACGACGCTCGCGGGATTGCGCGCGCGGCAGCGCAGGGCGCTCAGTACCGTATCGCCGGCAAGAGTGGTACCGCGCAAGTGGTGGCGATCAAGCAGGGCGAACGTTACAACCGGGCGAAAACCCTTGAGCGTAACCGCGACAACGCCTTGTTCGTCGGTTTTGCCCCGGCCGAACATCCGAAAATTGTCATCTCGGTGATGATCGAAAACGGCGAGGCCGGCGGTCGAGTCGCAGGACCTGTGGTGCGACAGATCATGGACGCCTGGCTACTCGACCAGGACGGTCACTTGAAGCCGCAATACGCTACACCGAGCAAAGCACCGGGCGATCCTCACGTCTAAGCGATCAAGGCTTCACAGCACAGGCTCACGAATACTGAGCATGTGCTGGAAGCTTTCGAGGAACACGGTTTCGGCCTGACTCATCTTCTGTTCGCGATTCCACAGCAGCTGGATATCGAAATCCACCACCCCATCTTCCGGCGGCAAACGCCAGAGCAAACCTTGCTCGACATCCCTTCGTACCAGGTGCGTCGGCAGGCAGCCAATGCCGAACCCTGAACAGATCAAGCGATAAATCTCTTCGAAACTCGTCGATGAAGCGACGATCTTGCCGGTAAAGCCTTGCTGGTCGCGGAACAATGTCAGGGGCGAAAGATTGCCCCCGAGCTGGTCACTGGTGAAGCTGACAAAGTTCTCCGCCGCGAGCTGTTCCAGGGTCAGATTCTCTTGCCCGAACAGTCGATGACGCTGCCCACAAAAGTACGCATAAGTCTCACGAAACAGTACTCGCTGCTCCAGCCGCGGCTGCGGTAAACGGCACAGGCCGACGCCAATGGTCGCGGTCTTTTGCAGCAGAGAACTGATGATGTTCGAGCTGCCCATCACCTCGACTTCAAATTCGATTTTCGGATGGGTTTCGTGGAAATCGGCGAGGAAGTCGTCGTAATGTCGTGCTTGTACGCCGCTGACGGTCAGGATGCGGATCTTGCCGACCACGTCGTCGTTACGACTTTCCACCACCGTGCCCAGTCGTGAAATATCGCCGTAAATGTCCGCCGCAATACGCAGGACTTCCTCCCCGGTCTCCGTCAGATCAAACCGTCGCCCACTGCGGGCAATCAACACACATTCCAATTGCTCCTCCAGCCGTTTCAGTGCCTGGCTGACGGCTGACTGGGTGATGTGCAGTCGCGCGGCGGCCCGGCTCATGCTGCCTTCCTGGCCGATCACCAAATAGGTGCGTAGGAGGTTCCAGTCGAGGCGGTCATTCAGAAAGCGGCGACCGACCCAAGGGTTAGAAGTGGAGGGCATACAATTCCTGGTAGTAGCAAGGCTAATAGTAAAGATAAGAATTTGAAAATTGACTAATCCTGGCACGGAAGCGATAAAGCTAACAAGCGCCACAGAGCGCAACCCGTAAACAGCCTTCAGTACCTGCCCAAAACTATAAATACACAGGGTCCTTGCATGCACACTACCCCTCAACCGCGTCGAGCGGCGGCGGCAGCCTTCATTGGCACGACCATCGAGTTCTACGACTTCTACATCTATGCTACGGCGGCGGCGCTGGTGCTCGGGCAAGTGTTTTTTCCCAGCCACGACCCGGTGATGAGTACCCTGGCAGCGTTCGGCAGTTTCGCCGTCGGCTTCATCGCTCGCCCAATGGCCGGCATGGTTTTCGGTCATCTGGGTGATCGCCTCGGTCGCAAGAAAATGCTCCTGGTGACCATGGCCCTGATGGGGTTGGCGACTGCCGGTATCGGTCTGTTGCCCAGCTACGCCAGTGTCGGCATCTGGGCGCCGGTCGGTCTGATTGTGCTGCGTTTGATCCAGGGCATTTCGGTCGGTGGCGAGTGGGGCGGGGCAGTGCTGATGGCCAGCGAGCACGCACCGGCCAAGCGCAAGACGTTCTATGCATCGTTCGCTCAACTCGGCAGCCCGGCCGGTTTGCTGCTGGCGTTGATCGCCTTTCGTCTGGTCACCTCCCTTGAGCCAGAGGACTTCCTCGCCTGGGGCTGGCGTCTGCCGTTTCTCGCCAGCGGTGTGTTGATGATGGTTGGCCTGATGATCCGTTCCGGTGTCCACGAGTCGCCAGAGTTCGCCAAGGCCCGAGACAACAACGAGACTTCCAGGTACCCGGTGAAGGACGTGATCCGCACCTGCTGGCGGCAGATCCTGTTTGCCGCCGCCGCCGTGACCATCGGTTCCGCCGGGTTCTTCTTTACCAATACCTTCATGATCACCTACGTCACCCAGTACCAGGGCATCGCGCGCTCGACGATTCTCGATTGCCTGTTCCTGGTGACCGTCATTCAGCTGCTCTCGCAACCACTCTCCGCGTTGCTGGCCGAGCGCATCGGCGAAGGCCGCTTCCTCAAACTGGTCGCGCTCCTGTGCATGGTCACGCCGTACCCGATGTTCATGTTGGTGGCCACACAGAACATTGTGCTGATGACCGTCGGCATTGCTCTGGCGGTGGTGATTCTGTCGGCTCTGTACGCGGTGATCGCCGGTTACATGACCCTGGCGTTCCCGGTGCACCTGCGCTACTCGGGCATTTCTATCGCTTACCAACTCAGCTGCGCGCTGGCCGGCGGCACCACGCCGCTGATCGGCACGCTGCTGGCGAGCAAGTTTTCCGGACAATGGTTGCCGTTGGCGGTGTTCTTCACCTTGCTCTCGGCCCTGTCCTTGATCGGTGTTTGCGGCCTGGCCCGCCTGCGCGCCAACCCGGTCGTCACCCACGCTGCTAAAGAGGTGTATTCGTGAGTAAACCTGAACACATCGGCCCGGTTGAATGGCAAGCCCGTTGCGAGTTGGCTGCGCTGTATCGCCTGGTCGCGCACTTTCGCATGACTGACCTGATCGACACCCACATCACCCTGCGTATTCCGGGGCCGGAGCATCACTTTCTGATCAACCGCTACGGGGTGATTTTCGACCGTATGCGCGCTTCGGACCTGGTGCGTATCGATCAGGACGGGCGAGTCGTCGATCCGGAATATGCAGGTCATCGGGTCAACGCCGCCGGCTTTGTCATTCACTCGGCGATCCACATGGCCCGCCCGGACCTCAACTGCGTGATTCACACCCACACGGCCGCCGGCATGGCGGTCGCCGCACAGAAGCACGGCTTGCTGCCGATCACTCAGCACGCGCTGAAGTTCTACGGCAAGTTGGCGTATCACACCTATGAAGGCATCGCGCTGTCGCTGGATGAGCGCGAGCGTTTGATTGCCGACCTGGGGCCGCACCGGGCGATGATCCTGCGCAATCATGGACTGTTGGTCGGTGGTTCCGGCGTGGCCCAGGCGTTCCAGGAAATACACTTTCTGGAGCGTGCCTGTCAGGCGCAAGTGGCGGCGCTGGCCGGTGGTTCGGCGTTGCATTACCCGTCCCCGGAAGTCTGTGCACACACTGCCGAGCAGTTTGACCGAGATGAGCAGGACAACATCATCGACCTGGCCTGGGAGGCCGCCCTGACCCTGATCGAATCCCAGCGCGAGTCCTACTTATCGTGAAAACCGTCACCAACACCGTGGTGTTGCTGTCCCGCGACACCTTGCTGCTCAAGCAATTGCAGGCCGCGTTTGCCCGCAGTGCGCCGCAGCTCACGACCGTGCTGGCGGATGATCCGTTGGCCAGGAATGCGCAGATTGCCGCGTGCTGGTTTCCCTTACCGGGCAGCCTCGCCGCATTGCCGAACCTGCAAGTCATTCACTCGGTGGCCGCTGGCATCGATCACCTCGATCACGACCCGTCGTGCCCGGATCTGCCGATCTGCCGAGTGGTCGATCCCGGCCACCGCCAAGGCATGACCGAGTACGTGCGCTGGGCGGCGATTCACTATCACCGCGGTTTCGATCAAGTGTTGTTGCAGCAACAGGACCAGCGCTGGGAGCGGCCGCTGCAACGGGCGGCGGGGCAATTCAAGGTCGGGGTGATGGGGCTTGGGTCGTTGGGCAGCGCGATTGCCCAGGATTTGGCCGCCGCCGGTTACGACGTTCGTGGTTGGGCGCGTCGCAGCAAGGACTTGCCGGGCGTACAGACGTTCGCCGGTGCGGAAAAACTGAACCCGTTTCTCGAAGGATTAGAGTTGCTGATCAACCTGTTGCCGCTGACCAGCGAAACCCGCGGCATCCTCGGCAGCGCAACGTTCGAGCGGCTCGCCAACGGCGCCGCGCTGGTCAATTGTGGGCGCGGCGGTCATCTGAATATCGACGACCTTGAACACGCCCTGGCCCGAGGAAAACTGCGCGGCGCGTTGCTGGATGTTTTCGAACAAGAACCGCTGCCGGTCGATCACCGTCTCTGGACAATGCCCGGCGTCACCATCACCCCGCACATGGCATCTGCGGCCTCTCACGACTGTATCGCCGAACAAATAGCAGAGAACTTTCGCCGTTTAAATACCGATGAACCGTTATTGAATTGTGCGGACCGAACACTCGGATATTAATAATAAAGCGCCTTGCAAACTCGCCCAATTAGTTGGGCGATCTATAACAACAATCCCTCACTTCGAACGTTTTACTGCCAGTTAAAACAATTAAATACGAGTTCTCGATGAACTCCTGGAGACAGTAATGAGCGATCTATCGCCTGTAGAAAAGTCCGGCGCACCTCCGGAAGTTGCAATCAGTATGAAAAAAGTTGCCGTGGCCAGTGTGATTGGCACCACGGTGGAATGGTACGACCTGTTTGTTTTCGCCACCGCTTCGGCGCTGGTGTTCAACAAAGTGTTCTTTCCGGATTTTGATCCGTTGATCGGTACCTTACTGGCGTTCGGGACGTTTGCTTCGGCGTATCTGGCCCGGATTGTCGGCGCGGCACTGTTCGGTCATTTCGGTGACCGCCTGGGACGCAAGTCGATGTTGTTGGTTTCGCTGTTGACCATGGGGGCCGCTACTTTCGCCATCGGGTTATTACCTAACTACGCGGCCATTGGTATCTGGGCGCCGATCCTGTTGTTGCTGTTGAGGGTCATTCAAGGCCTGGCGTTGGGCGGCGAGTGGGGCGGTGCGGTGCTGATGGCGGTGGAACACGCTCCCGCCAACAAACGCGGCTTGTACGGCTCGTGGGTACAGATCGGCGTTCCGGCCGGGACCATGATTGCCAACCTGGCCTTCCTGTTGATTGCCGCGTGGCTGTCCCCTGAAGACCTGTTGGCCTGGGGCTGGCGTATTCCGTTCCTGGGCAGCGTGCTGCTGATCGCCGTGGGCTTGTACATCCGCTTGAACATCTCTGAAACCCCGGCCTTCAACAAGGTCAAGGAAGCCGAGGTGCAGGTAAAAATGCCGCTGGCGGAAGTGTTTCGCAAGTACTGGAAACAAGTCGTGCTGGGCGGGATCGCCACCATGTCGACCGGGGCGTCGTTCAACATCATCGTTGCCTTCGGCCTGACGTACGGCACGCAGAATCTGGGGTTCAGCCGCAGCGTGATGCTCGGCGTGGTGTTGCTGTCCTGCGCCTGGTGCATCGTCATGTTGCCGGTGTTCGGCGCGCTGTCGGACCGTTACGGACGCAAGCCGATCATCGTCGCCGGCATCGTGGCCGAAGCGTTGGTGGCGTTCCCGTTGTTCTGGTTGATGGACACCAAAGAGTTGCCCTGTGTGATCTTCGGTTACCTGCTGTTGATGACGGCCTTCGCGGCCAATTACGGGCCGATCGCGACCTTCCTCGCCGAACTGTTCGGCACCCGTGTGCGCTATTCCGGGTTGTCGATCAGCTACATGTTGTCCGGTCTGCTCGGTAGCGCCGCGACGCCCATCGTCACCACCGCCTTGCTGGCAGCGACCGGCAAAGGCTCTTCGGTGGCCTGGTACATGATCGGCGCGGCGTTGATTTCGTTGGTGGCGCTGTTGTTGCTGACGGAGACCTTCAAGCGAGACATCAGTGAAATCCCAGCGGCAGTGCCGGCCAACGAGCCAACCCTCCGCAAACCGATCAAATCGGCCGCCGCCTGATTAATGGAGTTCAACAACATGCGCAGAATTCAGTCAGCCCCGGGCTTCATCGGCCCGGTCGGCCCTTACTCCCAGGCGGTGGTCAGCGGCCACCTGGTGTTCACCGCCGGGCAGATTCCGGCCCAGAGCGGGCTTGATGACCAGCCCGCCCATTTCACCGAACAAGTGCGACAAACCTTGCGCAATCTGGAGGCGATCCTGATTGAAGCCGGGTCCGACTTCAGCCACGTGATCAAGGTTAATGCGTACCTCACCGATCCCGCGCAGCTGGAGCCGTTCAACGCGGTGTATCGCGAGTTCCTCGGCCATGCGCCGCCGGCACGCACCACGGTGTGCGTGGCGTTGTGGGGCGTGTCGCTGGAAATCGATTGTGTCGCCGAGTTGATTGCCAAGGAGGCGCAACATGGATGAATCGCAGCTGATCGAGCAGCTCAACGCGGTGAGCTTTCCGACCCTCGGGCACTTTCTCGAAGAGGGTTTTGCTGACTCGCAACTGCGGGCCATGGTGCCCAATGTGAAACTGGTCGGCCGGGCGCTGACCCTGAAACTGGTGGGCGCCGATGCCATCGCGGTCAACCAGGCCCTGGCGCTTATCCAGCCCGGCGATGTGCTGGTGATCGACACCGACGGTGACTGGCAGCACGCACCCGTCGGCGCGGTCACCAGTTGCGCGGCGCGTTGCGCGGGGGCGGTGGGCATTGTGGTGGACGGCGCGGTGACCGACTTGCTCGAGCTGCGCGAGTCCGGCCTACCGGTCTTCGCTCGCGGTACCAGCCTGCTGACTACCAAGTTGCATGGCCGTGGCGACAGTCAGATCAATCAGCCGATCCACTGTGCCGGCGTCACGGTGCGTCCCGGGGATTTCGTGCTGGCGGACGACAACGGCGTGCTGTTTCTCGATCCGGTCACTGCGCAAAACGTCATCGAGCGTGCGCTGGCATCGGACCGGGCAGAACCGCAATTGCTGACCCGGTTAATGGCGGGCGAGCCGGTGTCCAGTGTCTTGAGTATCAAACTCTCTTAATAGCCGGCAGCCAGCCTGAAAACTGGCTGCTCAGGAACTTCAAAATCAATGAACAAACAACCGTTGGCACTTATTGCGATCGGCAGTGCGCTATTCAGTTCGTTAAGCATGGCGGACTTTATCAAAGACAGTAAAGCGACCCTCGGGATGCGTAACTATTACTTCAATAACGATAATCGCGATGGCGCCGCGAACCCTTCCAGAACCGAAGAATGGGCGCAGGGTTTCATGCTCAACTATCAGTCCGGATTCACCGAAGGCGCTGTCGGCTTTGGTGTCGATGCCTTAGGCCTGCTGGGTATTCGCCTGGACAGCGGTGACGGTCGCCATGTTGGCAGTTCGATGATCCCCAACGATGGCAACGGCGCAGCCGAGCAATGGTCGCGTTTCGGTGCGACGGCGAAGATGCGCTTTGCCCAGACTGAAATGCGTTACGGCACCCTGACGCCGAAGTTACCGATTCTGCAGTCCAACGACGGCCGGCTGCTGCCGCAGACATTCGAGGGTGGGCAGATCGTCTCCAATGACTTCGAGCACCTGACCCTGACCGGTGGTCATCTCGAACACGCCACGGGTCGCGGTTCCAGCGACCGCACTGGCCTGGCCGTGGCCGGCGGCACCCGGGAAAGCAACGCGTTCAATTTTGCCGGTGCCGATTACAAAGTCACCGATGCGCTTCTGGCGCAGTACTACTACGCCAACCTCGAAGACTATTACCAACAGCATTTCGCCGGTCTGGTTCACACCCTGACACTGGGGGATTTCGGCGCGCTGAAAACCGATTTGCGCTACTTCAAGACTTCCGCCGACGGTGCCAATGACTCGGCCAGCGGTCGGGCCAGCGGCTACCGCACCAGTGGCTTTACGCAGAACGGCGACGGCAAGATCGACAACAACACCTGGAGCCTGGCATTCACCTGGAGCATCGGTGCTCACGCGCTGATGGCCGGTTATCAGCAGGTGTCCAGTGACAGCGGATTCGTTCAGCTCAACCAGGGTGGTTTACCGGACAAAGGCGCTGGCGGCGCAAGCGTTTACCTGCTGACTGACCGTTACATCCAGAACTTCACCCGCGCCGGCGAGCGTACCGGTTTCGCCCAGTATAGTTACGATTTCGCCGCCCTTGGCGTGCCGGGGCTCAAGGCTTCGGCGATGTACCTCTCAGGCAGCGGAATCAAAACGGTGGCCGGGCCTGAGCAAGAGGAATGGGAGCGGGACCTGAGCCTTGACTACGTGATCCAGAGCGGGCCGTTGAAAAACGTCGCGCTGGGTTGGCGCAATGGCATGTCGCGCAGTGAAGCGTCGCGCGATGCGGACCAGAACCGCTTGGTGGTCAGCTACAGTCTGCCGTTGTTCTGATCGGGCCACTCAGTCCAGCAAGCACTGTTGCAGGCTCTCGAGAAAGATCGTCTCGGCCCGGCTCATGCGCTGCTCGCGGTTCCACAGCAAATGAATGTCCACATCGGCAATCCCTTCATGGGGCGGCAGGCGCCAGAGCAATCCGGCGTCGACGTCCGCCGCCACCACGTGCTCGGGCAAACAGCCGATCCCGTACCCGGCGATCACCAGTCGCCGGACTTCCTCCAGGCTCGGTGACGAGGCGACGATCCGTCCGCTGAAACCTTGCTGATCACGAAAAATCGTCAGCGGCGAGAGCATGCCGCCGATCTGGTCGCTGGTGAAACTGACGAAGTTCTCCCGCTGCAAATCGCCTTCGGCAACGTTCTGTTGGCCGAACAGTGCATGGTGTTTGCCGCAGAAAAACGCATAGCGTTGACGCAGGAACAGCCGTTGTTCCAGGCGCGGTTGCGGGCGGCGATTGAGGCTCAGGCCGAGGGTCGCGGTTTTTTCCTGGAGGGCGCTGACGATGTCAGAGCTGCGCATCACATCGACTTCCAGATCCACTCGCGGGTGCTGGCGATGAAAGTCCGCGAGGAAGTCATCGAAGCGTTCCGAAAAGATCCGGCTGATGATCAGCAAGCGAACCTTGCCGATCACTTCGTCGGCCGGTTGCTCCAGCACGCTGCTGACCTGGGACATCTGCCCGTAGATTTCCCCGGCCAGTTCGAAGATCTGCTCGCCGACTTCGGTCAGGGCAAACCGTGGCCCGCGACGGGCGATCAGTTGTCGGCCCAGTTGCTCCTCCAGACGCTTGAGCGCCTGGCTCACCGCCGGTTGCGTCAGGTGCAGGCGGGCGGCGGCGCGGCTGATGCTCAGCTCCTGGCCGATCACCCGAAAGGTGCGCAGCAGGTTCCAGTCCAGGCGGTCATTGAGCAGGCGTTGTACATCGCGTTCGGCCATGGCGGCTCTCGATTATAAGCTGTCGTAATAGTCCGCATAATAAATAGAAAATTGACTAATCATAGCCCCGAGACGATAAATCATCTCCAGACAGGCGCCGTCAGAGCGCCTTGATTTTGCTGTTTCACTCCTGCCAAAAAAATAACCAAAGGAGACCGACCCATGAAGCCCCACGCTTCTCCTCAGCCGCGCCGTGCGGCAGCCGCAGCCTTTATCGGCACCATGATCGAGTGGTACGACTTTTACATTTATGCCACCGCCGCCGCGCTGGTATTCGGCGCACTGTTCTTCCCCTCCGACGACAAACTGTTCAGCACCATGGCCGCCTTCGGCACCTTCGCCGTGGGCTTCTTTGCGCGACCGTTGGGCGGGATTATCTTCGGCCACATCGGCGACCGCATTGGTCGCAAGAAGTCGCTGATCATCACCTTGCTGATGATGGGCGTGGTCACGGTCTGCATCGGCTTGCTGCCGACCTACGCACAAATCGGCGCAGCAGCGCCGGTGCTGCTGATTCTGCTGCGCATCGTCCAGGGCATCGCCGTCGGTGGCGAGTGGGGCGGGGCGGTGTTGATGGCGGGTGAGCATGCGCCGAAAGGTCGACGCAACTTCTTCGCCTCCTTTGCGCAACTCGGCAGCCCGGCCGGTTTGATCCTCTCGTTGCTGGCCTTCAGCGCCGTCACCCGTTTGCCGGAAGAGGACCTGATGAGTTGGGGCTGGCGTCTGCCGTTCCTCGCCAGTTCGTTGCTGCTGCTGGTGGGCCTGGCGATTCGCCTGGGCGTGAATGAGTCGCCGGAGTTCCTCGCCAGCCGTGAACTGGCGCGCAAAAGCACACGCAAGGAGCAAGCACCGGTCATGGAAGTGCTGCGCACCGCGTGGCGTCCGCTGCTGCTGTGCATCGGCGCCAACACCCTCGGGATCGCCGGGGTGTATTTCACTAACACCTTCATGATCGCCTACACCACCCAGCAACTCGAACTGCCGCGCTCGCTGATCCTTGAGTGCCTGTTTGTGGTGGCGATCATTCAGTTTTGCATTCAACCACTGGCCGCGTGGGTCGCCGAGAAAATGGGCGCCACGCGATTCCTGTGCCTGGTGTCGTTGTTGGCCATCGCCTCGCCGTACCCGATGTTCGTACTGGTCAGCTCGGCCCAGGCGCCGCTGATCATCCTCGGCATCGCCTTGGCGGTGGTGTGCATGGCGTCGTTCTACGCGGTGATCGCCGGTTACGTCAGCGGCATGTTCGAGACGCGTGTGCGCTACACCGCGATTTCGTTGGCCTATCAGATTTGCGGCGCTGTGGCCGGTGGCCTGACGCCGCTGATCGGCACCTTGCTGGCGCACAAGTTCGCCGGCCAATGGTGGCCGATGGCGGTGTTCTACAGCCTGATTGCCGCGACTTCGCTGATCTGTGTCCTGTCCCTTGCCCGTCGCCATGCCAGCGCTGAACGCATTGAAATGGCCAACGCTTAATTAAGTTTTCCCAGGAGTAACTCATGTTGAAAATTAACGGTGAACGCCTCTGGGCGAGTCTGATGGACATGGCCGAAATCGGCGCTACCGCACGTGGCGGCAGCTGCCGCCTGGCCCTGAGCGATGAAGACAAGGCCGGTCGCGAACTGTTTTCCCACTGGTGCCGCGAAGCCGGCATGACCCTGAGCGTGGATGCCATCGGCAATCTGTTCGCCCGCCGCGCCGGCACCGACCCCGATGCCGCGCCCGTGATGATGGGCAGCCACCTCGACACCCAACCTGAAGGCGGGCGTTTCGATGGCGTCTACGGCGTACTCGCCGGCCTGGAAGTGGTGCGTTGCCTGAACGACCTCGGTATCCAGACCCGCAAGCCGCTGGAAGTGGCGGTGTGGACCAACGAAGAAGGCGCACGCTTCACCCCGGCGATGTTCGGCTCGGCGGTGTTCACCGGGATCATGCCACTGGACGCAGCGCTGGCGGTGCGTGACATCGACGGCATCAGCGTTGCCGAGGCGTTGCAACGCACCGGTTACTCCGGCGAGCGCCCGTTTGGCGGCGCGGTGGATGCGTACTTTGAAGCGCACATCGAACAAGGTCCGATCCTCGAAGACAACGCCAAAAGCATCGGCGTGGTCAGCGGCGGCCAGGCAATTCGCTGGCTAGATGTACGCGTCGAAGGCATGGCCGCCCACGCCGGCACCACGCCGATGCCACTGCGCAAAGACGCCTTGTATGGCGTGGCGCGGATGATCCAGGCCATCGAAAGTCTGGCCACCGATTTTGCCCCAGAAGGCCTGACCACCGTCGGTGAGTTGAGCATCAACAAATCCTCGCGCAACACCATTCCTGGCTTGGTCAATTTCACTGTCGACCTGCGTCATCACCGCGACGAAGCCATCGAGGCCATGGAGCAGCAAGTCCGCGAGCGGCTTCAGGCGATTGCCGATAGCCGAGGCTTGAACCTGACGATTACGCCTCACTGGATCAGCCCGGCAACACCGTTCGATGCCGATTGCGTGGCGGCGGTGCAGCAGGCGGTGGACGCGCTGGGCTACGCTCAACAATCGATTGTCAGCGGCGCCGGGCATGATGCGATTCACCTCGCGCGGTACTGCCCGACGGCGATGGTGTTCATTCCTTGTGTGGGCGGTTTGAGCCATAACGAGGCCGAGGATGTGCTGCCCGAAGATGTGCGTCAGGGCACTGATGTGTTGCTCAACGCCGTGCTGTCCCGCGCTGGAAGAACTGAATAAACACGATCCCTGTGGGAGTGAGCCTGCTCGCGATGACGGACTGACAGCCAACAAAGTTGTTGAATGTTAAACCGCTATCGCGAGCAGGCTCGCTCCTACAGTTGAACGCACTCGGTTTCAAGATTGACGTTAACTGACAGGAATTTATCCCATGCGCAGTTTTTTCCACCCCGAACAATTGCTTCACCACCCCCGCAGCTACTACTCCCGTGGGCAGATGCGCACACCACAGGAAGTGCCGGAGCGGGCCCAGCGGTTGGTGCAGGCGTCTCGCTCCTTGGGTTTTAAAGTCGAGCAACCGACCGATGCCGGGCTCGATCCGCTGCTGGCAGTCCACGGCGCGCCGTACCTGGCGTTTTTGCAGGAAGCCCATCAGCGCTGGAAAGAGATCCCCGAGGATTGGGGCGACGAGGTGATGTCGAACATCTTCGTGCGCGAACCCAATGCCCTGCGCGGGATTCTCGCCCAGGCCGCCCGCTATCTGGCCGATGGCAGTTGCCCGGTGGGTGAGCAGACCTGGCGTTCGGCCTATTGGTCGGCGCAAAGCGCGATCGCTGGCGCCCAAGCCTTGCTCGATGGCGAGCCGGCGGCCTACGCCTTGTGTCGTCCACCAGGGCACCATGCCCGGGCCGAAGCGGCGGGCGGGTTCTGTTATGTGAACAACGCCGCGGTGGCGGCGCAGGTTCTGCGTGGCGGGTTTGCGCGAGTCGCAGTGCTCGACACCGACATGCACCACGGTCAGGGGATTCAGGAGATTTTCTACGACCGCGATGACGTGCTCTACGTCTCCGTGCATGGCGATCCGACCAACTTCTATCCGGGGGTTGCCGGGTTCGTTGATGAGCGCGGTGTCGGGAAGGGCGAGGGCTTCAACCTCAACTTGCCGATGGCGCATGGCGCCAGCGAGGCGGACTTCCTGGGTCAACTGGACGTGGCATTGGCGGCGGTGAAAGACTTCGGTGCCGAGGTGCTGGTGCTGTCCCTGGGGTTCGATATTTTCGAGCTGGATCCGCAGAGCAAAGTGGCGGTGACCCGTGAAGGTTTCGCGACACTTGGGGAGCGAATTCGCAGCCTTGGGTTGCCGTGCCTGATAGTGCAGGAGGGCGGGTATCACCTGGAGAGTCTGGAAGACAATGCCCGGGCGTTTTTTGTGAATGCCGAGGTGTGGCAGCTCTGACTTTATGGTTGTCCGGGAAATAGCTATCGCGAGGAGGCTCACTCCTACAGTAGTCGGTGTTGAATGCAAATTTGTGGTTCAACTCCATCAACTGTAGGAGTGAGCCTGCTCGCGATGAACGATAACGCGGTCCCCCGGATGAAACACAAGCGCCGTAAGGCACTTGCCATCGCCCTGACGTTAACGTAAAGATTGCGGCAGGGCGCTGATCTTAAAAAAGCGCAGGGCGGACCGATCCGGAGCGCTTGATGACGCTAATAAAAACAACTCCACCCAGACTGCACCGCGAAGCCCGGCTGGCCCGGGAAAAACTCCACCTTGAGGGCGAAGTCCCGGATGGCGTGTTGCGGGCGGAAATCGATGCGTCGTGGCGGCGTAGCCTGAGCCATGGCGTGCATTTCAATGCCAAGCACGAGCTGGCGCTGGAATCGAGCGCGAGCCTCGACGTGCTGTTGGCGAGCAATCGGCTGCTGATCGACGCGGCATTGCCGGCCATCGATTACCTGGCCGAACGCCAGGGCAAGGAAGGGCTGATCATCCTCGCCAATTCCGACGCCACCATCCTCGCTGTCGAAGGACGCGCCGATCGCCTCAAGGGCAGCGGCCTGCAAGACATCACCCTTGGCGCCTGCTGGAGCGAAGCCGCTCGCGGCACCAACGCGCTGGGCACCGCACTGGTGGAAGCCCGGCCAACGATGATCGATTGCGGTGAACATTACCTCGATCGCCTGACCGATTTCTCCTGCACTTCGGTGCCGATCCATTGCCCCCAAGGCGACATCCTCGGCGTACTCGACCTGACCCGCGAAGGCCCGCTGGGTCGCGTGCACGACAGCACCGCGTTGCTGGCCATGGCTGTCAGTCAGATCGAAAGCCGCGTCTTTAACTCAAGCTATCCGGATGAGATCGTCCTCGCCTTCCACAGCCGTCGGCAATACCTCGAATCCCCTTGGCAGGGCCTGTTGGCGGTGAGCCTCGGCGGGCAGATTCTCGCGGTCAGCGCCCAGGCCTGTCAGTTGCTCCACGCCGAACGCTCCGCGCTGGTCGGTCGACGCTGTGAAGAGTTTCTGGGCGTCGATGGCCTGCAACTTCTGTCGCGCCTGCATCAGGGTGGTGTCGGCAGTTTGCAAACGGCCAAAGGCGAGTTCTTCTACAAAACCCTGCGTGCGCCGCAGCGTTCAATCAACGTCAGCACGCCGCCGCGCGGCACAGCGAAAACCGCCAAAGCACAACCGGACCTCGAATCCCTGGCCGGCAGCAATGTCCGTTATGCACGAGCCTTGCGCATGGCCCGTCAAGGCCTGGCTAATGAGCTGCCAGTGTTGCTGCTGGGCGAAACCGGCACCGGTAAGGAAGTCATCGCCCGCGCCCTGCACATGGCCGGCACCCGCTGCGACAAACCCTTCGTCGCGGTGAACTGCGCGGCGATCCCCGAAGGCCTGATCGAATCGGAATTGTTCGGCTACCGCGAAGGCGCGTTCACCGGCTCGCGTCGTGGCGGCATGATCGGTCGTCTGCAACAGGCCCATGGCGGCACCTTGTTTCTCGATGAAATCGGCGACATGCCGCTAGCCTTACAGGCCCGTCTGTTGCGGGTGTTGCAGGACCGCAAAGTGGCACCGTTAGGCGCCGGTGAAGAGCAAGATATCGACGTCGCCTTGATCTGCGCCACGCACCGCGACCTCAAGCGCCTGGTCGAAGAAAAACACTTTCGCGAGGACCTGTTCTACCGCGTCAACGGCATCAGCGTGATGCTCCCGGCCTTGCGCGAACGTGAGGATTTCAGCGGTCTGGTCGCTCGTCTGCTGGCCAAACTGGATGCGCCGACGATGGTCCTGCATGACGATTTGAACCGCTTGCTCAGCGGCTATCACTGGCCGGGTAACATCCGCCAACTGGAAATGGTCCTGCGCACCGCGCTGGCCATGCGCGAGCCGGGGGACACCGTTCTCACCCTCGACCACTTGCCCGACAGCATGCTCGACGAGTTGAGCGCCACCGAACGCCCTCAGGCCGGCAGCATTCGCGAAAACGAACTGGAGCTGATTCGCCAGTCCCTGGACACTCACCAGGGCAACGTCTCGGCCGCCGCCGACGCCTTGGGCATCAGCCGCGCGACCTTGTATCGCAAGCTCAAACAGTTGCGCTCGTGATGCAGCGCTTGATCGTCCGGCTGATCGACAGCCAGAACCCCGAAGCACTGCAAGCGGCATTGCGCTGGCTCTACAGCTTCGTGCGGCCGCATCGTCTGGCGATTGCCGGGCTGCTCGGGTTATCGGTTTGCGCCTCGTTGCTGGTGTTGGTCCAGCCTTGGCTGACCAAACTGCTGATCGACGATGGTTTGCTCGCACGCAACTTTCCGATGCTGGTGCTGATCGCCGGGCTGATGATCGTCGCCGGGTTGTTGGGCACTGCGCTGTCGGGGATCAACCGTTACCTGCACACGCGACTGTCCGGGCGGATTCTGTTCGCCCTGCGCGACGACCTCTATCGACATTTGCAAACCCTCTCGCCGAGTTTCTACGGCCAGCGCCGCATTGGTGACCTGATGTCACGCCTCGATGGCGACGTCGCAGAGATCCAGCGCTTTGCCGTGGATTCCTTGTTCTCGGCGGTGTCGAGCGTGATCGGTCTGGTCTGCGCCGTGGCGATGCTGCTGACCCTGTCGTGGAAACTCTCGTTGCTGGCGCTGGTGCTGATTCCCCTCGATGTGCTCTGGCTGCGCTGGATGCGACGCAAGGTCGAACGCGATGTGCGGCAATTGCGTGAGCGTTCGGCGGACATGTCTTCGTTCATGGTCGAGACCTTGCCGGTGATGAAATTCATCCAGTCTGCCGGCCAGCAACAGCGTGAATCGCGGCGTCTGGAAACGCTGGGCCAAGGCTACATGAGCCAGTTGCTGCGCCTGCAAGTCACCGAGTTTTTCACCCAGGCGGTGCCGGGTACACTGACGTCTCTGTCCCGCGCCTGCGCGTTCCTGATCGGCGGATATTGGGTGGTGCAGGGGACCTGGCAACTGGGCGCGCTGATCGCGTTTTCCACCTACCTGGGCATGGCCGTCGGACCGGTGCAGAGCCTGCTGGGCCTCTATGTCGCGATTCAGCGAATGACCGTCAGCCTCGGTCGCGTGATGGAGTTGCGCGGCGAAGAACCGACCGTTCTCACGCCAGTCACGCCCCAACCGATGCCGGCTTCCGGCGAGCTGCGTTTCGAGGACGTGCATTTCAGCCATCCCGGTCGCCCGACAACCCTGCGCGGCATCGAAGCGCGAATTCCCTACGGTTTGAAAGTCGCCCTGAGCGGCGGCTCCGGGGTCGGCAAATCGACCCTGATCGACCTGCTGCAACGGCACCACGATCCGCAGTCGGGCCGGGTGTTGCTGGGGGAGGTCGATCTGCGCGAACTGGACCTGTTCCAGCTGCGTCGGCGGATTGCCGTGGTCAGTCAGGACATCGTGCTGTTTCGCGGCAGTCTCGCCGACAACCTCGCCTATGCGGTGCCGGACGCCAGCCGTGAAGCGATTGCCGAAGTGGCGCGGCTGGCGCAACTCGACAGCCTGATTGAGTCGTTGCCCGAAGGCCTCGACAGTCCGTTGGGCGAACGCGGTCAGCAGTTGTCCGGCGGGCAGAAACAGCGCATCGCCATCGCCCGGGCGTTGTTGCAGGATCCATTGATTCTGGTGCTGGACGAAGCGACCTCGGCGGTGGATGAAGCCACCGAGCGCGAAGTCATTGAAGCCATTGATCGTCTATTTGCCGGGCGTACTCGCATTCTGATCAGCCATCGTCCTTCGACGCTGGCGGATGCCGATTTGCGCTTTGAATTGCTCGACGGCGTACTCACTTCAAAAACGGTGCTGCATGAAGCCTGAGCTGCGGATTGGCGTGGTGGACAGCGGTCACTCGGCGGCGCAGCGGGTGCAGGTGATCGCCGGGCGGCGCTTCTCGTTGCTGGAGGATGGCCTGGCCGAAAGCGACTTGCGCGACGATCCGCTGGGCCACGGCAGTGCGGTGGTCGAGGCCATTGGTCGACGAGCGCCTTCGGCGGTATTTTGCATCGCTCAGGTGTTCGACCAGCGAGGGGTCACCAGCGCGTTGCAGATCGCCACGGCGATTGATTGGCTGGTGGCGCAGGACGTTCGACTGATCAATTTGAGCCTCGGTCTGCGTCAGGACCGCAGCCTGTTGCGTGAAGCCTGTGCGGCGGCGGTGGCGCGAGGTGTTTTGCTGTGTGCGTCCAGTCCGGCGCAGGGCGAGGGCGTGTTTCCGGCGAATTATCCACAGGTGCTGCGAGTCACCGGCGACGCACGTTGCGCCGAACAGGAATGGTCGGGGCTCAACAGCGCTCAAGCGGATTTCGCCGCGTGTGTGCATGGCACCTATCCGGGGCAGTCCGGCGCCAGTCTTGGTTGTGCGGCGTTGAGCGGGCACATTGCGGGTTTCCTGGTTGCACACCCCGAGGCGAGTAACGAACAGGTCATCGAATGGCTGCGGGAAAATGCCCGTTATCGCGGCCCTGAACGGCGCTTCGGGCCATGATTTTGATTCTTGGCGCAGGGCCTGCGGGAGCGGCGGTTGCCTTGGGTTTGCGTCGGCTCGGTTATCCCGTAACGCTGGTCAGCGAATGGCGGCGGTTTGCGGCGCTGGAAGGCGTTTCCATTCGGGTGCTGGAGGCGTTGCGTGGCGCGGGGCTGCATCAGGCACTGGCGGATGCGGCGCTGCCGTCCCAACGACAGGTGTCATGGAACGGCCAGCAGCATGCGCAAAACATCGAATTTTTACTGGATCGCCCGAGCTTTGATCGAGGCTTGCGCGAGGACCTGCGCCTGGCGGGCGTTGAGCTGATCGAAGGCCGAGTGCTGACCGTTCAGACATCGGCTTCGGGGCATCGGATCGAGGTCGAAGGGCGCGAGGCGCTGCTGGCGGATTTTCTGGTTGAGGCGCGTGGGCGTCAGGCACCAGCGCTGGGCAAAGGCCTGCGTGGACCGGAGACGGTCAGCCTGCTCAATCGCTGGCAAGGCACGCCGGGCAGCACCGCCAGTGCGGTGGAAAGTCTTGAGGACGGCTGGGCCTGGATGGCCCGGCGAGCCGACGGTCAGTGTTACTGGCAATGGACGGTGGACGTGGCCAGTGCTGAATTGCCGGGCAAGGCGCAGTTGCTCGACTACTGTCGGGAGCGACGTCAGGGTTCGGCGTTGGCGCGGGCGTTTTTCGGTGCCGGGCCTGAGATCGATCTACAG
Source organism: Pseudomonas sp. BT76 TE3572 (assembly GCF_050435365.1). NCBI lineage: Bacteria > Pseudomonadati > Pseudomonadota > Gammaproteobacteria > Pseudomonadales > Pseudomonadaceae > Pseudomonas > Pseudomonas sp. BT76 TE3572. Next base: position 2,523,796 of record NZ_JBNDKE010000001.1, on the reverse strand, counting down.
CTGCATGCTCGCAGCAGCACGGCGATTCTTTGCCCGCAGGTGTGTGGTGATAACTGGATACGGGTCGGCGATGCGGCGATGGCGGTGGATCCGCTGTCGGGCAATGGCATTTTCCAGTCCTTGTCCTCGGCGTTACAGGCGCCGACGGTGATCAACACGTTGTTGCGCAAACCCGAGCGAGCGGCGCTGGCTCAGCGCTTCCATCAGCAACGGGTGGAGCAGTTGTTTTTGCGTTTTGCGCGGATCGGGCGGGATTTTTATGCCGATGAGCAGCGTTGGTTGCAGCAGCCATTCTGGCAGGCGCGGCGGCAGTGGCCGGATGCTGAGGTGGCGCATGCCGAGGCGGATTTTTCCGCGCTGAGGATTGAATGTGCGCCGGTGTTGAAAGAGGGTTTTGTGGATGAGGCCGAGGTGGTGATCACGGCGGATCAGCCGCTGGGGATCTGGCATGTGCAAGGGGTTGAGCTGGCGCCATTGGTGCGGCGGTTGCGGACCGAACCGGCCGAGCAGGCGTTGGCGGGGTTGACGGTGGAACAGGGAAGGATGGTTCGCAGTTGGTTGTTGAGTCAGGGATATCGACCCCTCACCCTAACCCTCCCGAAACGTCGGACCGCCCCAGAGGGTAGAGGGGACTGACCGAGGTGTTCTTGGAACCGCATCGACCTGAAATATCGAGTCGAACTCAGGTTCTGAAAACCATGAAGATCGGCTCCCTTTCCCCCTCTCCCCTATGGGGAGAGGGCTGGGGTGAGGGGTGGATCTTAAATCCAACACCAATCAATCCCCCCAAAACCTACAACTTAATCAACACCGACTTCAACTCGGTGTAATGCTCAATCGCCGCATACCCCATCTCGCGCCCAACCCCCGACATCTTGTACCCACCAAACGGCAACGCCGGGTCCAGGGCACTGTGGCAATTGACCCACACCGACCCCGATTTGATCCGCGGAATCATCCGGTGCACCGCCGCCAGATCGTTCGACCAGATACTCGCCCCAAGCCCATACGGACTGTCGTTGGCCATGCGCAACGCATCGGCTTCATCATCGAACGGAATCGCCACCAGCACCGGACCGAAGATCTCCTCCTGCACCAGCGAGTGCTTCTGATCGACATCCACAATCACCGTCGGTTTGACGAAGAACCCCGGCCCGAACTGCTCGCCACCGCAAGCGATGGTCGCGCCACTTTCCCGTCCCTTTTCGATGTACCCGTAAACCCGCTCCTGCTGGCGCGCCGAGATCAGCGGTCCCATCTCGACACTTGGGTCCAGGCCATTGCCCAGTTTCATGGCATTGGCGATGTCGGCGATGTCCGCCACTACATTGTCGAAATGCTTGCGCTGCACATACAGCCGCGAGCCTGCGCAGCACACTTGGCCCTGATTGAAAAAAATCGCGCTGGCGGCACCGGCAGCGGCGCTCTTCAGGTCGGCGTCGGCCATGACGATGGTCGGCGATTTGCCGCCCAGTTCCAGGGTCACCCGGGTCATGGAATCCATGGCGATCTTGCCGATCTGCTTGCCCACGGCGGTGGAGCCGGTGAAGGTCAACTTGTCCACCAGCGGGTTGTGAGTCAGGGCGGAACCGGCGGTGATGCCGGTGCCGGTGACCACGTTGAACACGCCTTCGGGGTAACCGGCTTCCAGCACCAGTTCGGCGAGTTTCAGCGCGGTCAGCGGGGTTTCGTCGGCAGGTTTGAGTACCACGGTGCAACCGGTGGCCAGGGCCGGGCCGAGTTTCCAGCAGGCCAGCAGCAGCGGGAAGTTCCAGGCGACGATGGCGCCGACCACGCCCACCGCTTCGCGGCGGATGAAGCTGTGGAATTGATCGTTGGGCATCAACGGCAACGACACTTCAACGCTGGAGCCTTCGATCTTGGTCGCCCAACCGGCCATGTAGCGCAGGAAGTCGATGGACAGTTGCACGTCCATCACCTGGGCCACCGCCGCACTTTTGCCGTTGTTCAGGCATTCCAGTTGCGCCAGCAGTTCGGCGTCGCGCTCCATCAGGTCGGCGAGTTTCCACAGCAGGTTCTGCCGCTCCCGAGGTCGGGTGCGGGTCCAGGCTGAATCATCGAAGGCCTGACGGGCGGCGAGCACGGCGCGGTCGACATCCTCAGGCGTGGCCCGTGGCACGACGCACAGCACTTCGCCGGTGGCCGGGTTGTGCAGGGGCATGGTCTGGCCGTCGGCGGCTTCGACCCAATCGCCGCCGATGAGCATGCGCGGAGCGCGCTGGATGAACGCCGAGGTGGCGGGAAGCAGATGAGGGAGGGGCATTTGCGAGACCTCTTGTTGTTCGTGAGAACAGAGGTTTCGCAATGGCTGTGCCAAGTAGCCTGAAAGGCAAGGCAGCCCTTGGTCGGCGGGGTTTTGGGGTACTCAAGGGAATCGCGAACGCTGTGAGATTTGTTGCAAATTGCGACAACCATGAGACGACGAGCAACCGGGTGGCGACCTTGAGGCCCCCACTAATGAGGATTAGAATTTTCAGGCTCGGTGGGTGAAATGACGGACCGTTCATCCGGCAATACATCTGCTGTGAGGGAGGTAACGATGTTCCTTTCAACCCTGGAAATTCAAAACATCATTGAACACAGTTTTCTGCCGTCCGTTTGCACATGCAACATGGAGGCAGACCAGTCTCTGACGATTCGGGTCTGTGATTGCATGACCGGCAAAGTGGATCTGGTGGCCACCCATGTTCCCCTGTGGACGCTGGACAGCCCCCACGCGATCGCGTCACTGGTAGCGGACATGCGCCACGAGATCGACGTGCATAAAGGCATTCACCCCACCTTTAGTCCCTGAACCGGCGTCACGCCGCACCGTTGGAAGGCGGTGCGGCCTGCGCCGATTATTCAGGCTGCAAACTTCTGGGAAATTTCTTCGAACGTGTTGCCATCCACGGCAACCAATAGCTTTCTGTCGTCCTTGAGCGTCGCCAGAAAGGTCACTTCGGTTTCCTTGCCGGCCAGCATGAATCCGGCGATTGCGCCGATGGGCCCCAACAGCATGGCCCCGGCCACGCCAAAGCCGATGGCATCCTTGATGTTGTTGATCGAATCCTCGTTGGCCACTTCCACGCGCTTGAATGATGAGAGCGGAAGGGTAATGCCGGGCCATGGGTGAAGCGACGTTCTGAGGGTGAAAACGCCGTCTCTGTACTCTCCATCACCCTGCAGAAAGTCCCCCGCCAGGACAGTGATGCTTGCCATTTTTTTATCCCCTGGTGGCAATCGGTGAACACCCATTTCGCGCTTGCAGGGGGGCGTCGTCAATCGTCGGCCGATGAGCTGTTCCGGTCAGGCCATCTATGCTTGTCTCAGACTGCAACAACTGTCGCGATATTAGACGCAGGCGATCTCGTTCAGCGATGGCGAAAAGCGCTCGTCTTTACGCAACATATTGATTTAAAAGCCAATCGGCAAGCTGGCACGCTCCGTGTATTGCTCATCGCAGACGTTTCTCTTGCCTCCGTCAGCGGTGCGCCGCCGACGGCAGAAACCATAAAAACGATAAGCCACAAAAATAAGAAAGCACCGTGCGAGGTTCGACGTTGATGAAGAGAAAACTCCGATCAGGCCTGAGTGCCAGTCTGCTGGCCGTGGCCGCTTGTGTGGCGCTGCATTCGCCTTACAGCCTGGCAGCCCGCGACGCTCAGACCATCCTCAAGGAAACCTGTCAGGGCTGTCATACCCCCGAGGCCGATAACGCCCTGAGCCGCATCAGCCACCAGCGCAAAACCCCTGAAGGCTGGCTCATGAGCATCGCCCGCATGCAAACCATGCACGGTTTGCAGATCAGCGATGGCGACCGCCGAACCCTGGTCAAATACCTGGCCGACACTCAAGGCCTGGCCCCAAGCGAGACCGACGGCGTGCGTTATGCGCTGGAGCGTCGACTCAATACCGTCGAGAAATTCGACGACCAGACCAGCCAGATGTGCGGCCGCTGCCACTCCGGTGCGCGGGTCGCCCTGCAACGGCGTCCGGCCCAGGAGTGGGAGCGCCTGGTGAACTTCCACCTCGGCCAATGGCCGTCGCTGGAATACCAGGCGCTGGCCCGTGACCGTGACTGGTTCGACCTTGCCCGCAAAGACATGGTGCCGCTGCTGGCCAAGCGTTATCCGCTGGACAACCCTGCCTGGAAAAAATGGCTGAGCACCGCGCCAAAAGCCGAAGCGCTGGTGGGCGACTGGAGTTTCAGCGGCCACTTACCGGGCAAGGGTGAATTGGCCGGTGTGATGAGCGTCACGGCCGATGGCAGCGACACGTTCAAGGTCAGCGTCAAAGGCCAATACGCCGATGGCAGCCCGTTCAACGGCGATGGCAGCGCGATTCTCTACACCGGCTACGAATGGCGCGGCAACGTGACCATCGACGGCGTGACCATGCGCCAGGTGTTCGCCGCCCAAGGCAACGCGATGCAGGGCCGGATGTTCGAGGCCGAGCATGATGAGCGAGGCCTGGACTTCGTCGCCGCCAAGCAGGGCAGTAGTCGTTTGCTGGCGGTGCAGCCGGGTTACCTGAAGGCTGGCGCCGAAACTGAAGTGACCCTTGTCGGCAGCGGTCTCACCGGCAAACCGAACTTCGGCAAAGGCGTGGAAGTGGTCGAAGTGCTGGAGCAAAGTCCGGAGCGCATGCGGGTCAAACTCAAGGCCGCAGCCAATGCCCAGCCTGGTTTACGCGCAGTCTCCGTCGGCGCGCTGAAAGGCCCGACCTTGTCGGTCTACAGCAAGATCGCTGAAGTCAAAGTCGTGCCTGAGTTCTCGGTGGCGCGAATCGGTGAGGGCGGTGGTTCGACACCGAAAGTCCAGGGCCGTTTCGATGCCGAAGCCTGGGGCAAGGGCACCGACGGCAAGCCATATCGCATCGGCGTGTTCCCGGCGCAGTGGTCGGTCGAAGCCTTCGACGACCGCGCCAAGGAAGACGAAGACGTCAAGTTCGCCGGCACCATGCAGGCTGACAGCGGCGTGTTCACACCGGGCGATGCCGGGCCGAACCCGCAACGCAAGATGTCCACCAACAATGCCGGCAACCTCAAGGTGATTGCCGCCGTCGACGACGCAGGGAAATCCCTGACCGGCGAAGGCCACATGATCGTCACCGTGCAACGCTGGAACAATCCACCCATTCCATGAGTTGGCTGATTTCAAACGATTCAGACACTTTTTCGGAATGATCGCAGGCCCCGCCAATCGGGGTTTGCACAGGAGGTTGCAATGGGCGCTATTTTGAATCTGGTCGAACGGAACCTGCACGAAGTGCACGTCGATGCCGACCGCATGCTGTTTCACATCCCCAGCAGTTCGCTGTTCGCCAGCGATGAGCTGACGGGCACCATCATTGATACCTTGCGCGGTCCCGGCTGTTCGTCCGAGGACCTGATCCAGCGTTTGGCTTCGCGTTTTAACGGCGAGGAAATCACCGAGACCCTGCGCGAGTTGATGTCTCTGGAACTGGTCAGCGACGGCTCGCCGCTGACCCCCGACATCGGCACCAAGCGGGTCGAGCGCACGGCGATCAATACCGTGGTGCTCAACGTCAACACTGGGTGCAATCTGAGCTGCACCTACTGCTACAAGGAAGACCTGGACAAGCCGTCGGCCGGCAAGAAAATGGACGTGGAAACGGCCGTCGCCTCTGTAGAAATGTTGCTGCGTGAATCCCCGGACGAAGAGCGTTTCACTGTGGTGTTCTTCGGCGGCGAGCCGCTGAGCAATCGCAAGCTGATCGAGTACATGGTCGACTATTGCGAGAAGCGTTTCCGCGAGGCGGGCAAGTTCGTCGAGTTCGTCATGACCACCAACGCCACGCTGCTCACCGAGGAGACCGTGGACTATCTGAATGCCCACCGTTTCGGCCTGTCAGTCAGTATCGACGGACCGAAAACCGTGCATGACCGCAACCGCATCACCGTGGGCGGGCAGGGCACGTATGACGTGGTGCGACGCAAGGCTGAAATGCTGCTGTCGCGCTACAACAGTCGTCCGGTGGGGGCCCGCGTCACCTTGACCACCGGCGTCACCGACGTCGAAACCATCTGGGATCACCTGTTCAACGAACTCGGTTTTGCCGAAGTCGGCTTTGCCCCGGTGACCTCCGGCGACATCAGCACCTTCAACCTGTCCAGCGACGAACTGATCGAAGTCTTCGCCAGCATGAAGAGACTCGGCCGGCGCTATCTGGAAGCAGCACTGGAGCACCGCAACATCGGTTTCTCCAACCTGCACCAGTTGATCACCGACATCCACGAAGGCCACAAAAAAGCCCTGCCTTGCGGCGCTGGCCTGAAGATGTTGGCGGTGGATCACAAGGGCGAATTGAATCTGTGCCACCGCTTTACCGGCTCATCGTTGCCGACTTTCGGCAACGTTCATAGCGGGGTGAAACAGGTTGAGTTGAACGACTTCCTATCCCAGCGCCTGGACCGCACCAACACCGGTTGCGAGGACTGCCAGATCCGCAATCTCTGCTCCGGCGGCTGCTACCACGAGAGCTATGCCCGTTACGGTGACCCGACCCACCCGACCTATCACTACTGCGAACTGATGCGTGACTGGGTCGACTTCGGCATCGAGGTCTACACCCGGATCATGGCCCACAACCCTGCGTTTATCAGCAGCTACATCACTCCGCGCAAGGCTCACTGATATGAAACATCTCAAGGCAATCAATAATAAAGCGCTGAAACTGGATGAGGCCGCGGCCGAAAACCGCATCGAAGAAGTGGTGGCGATGAGTTCCGTCGCCGGCTGCGCCTCGACCACCGACCCGGGTTGGGAAATCGACGCCTTTGGCGGTGTGTCGTCGCTGTGCCAGCCGATGGAAGCTGACCTTTACGGTTGTTCCGACCCTTGCTGGTGGCCGGCCCAGGTGCCCGACATGATGAGCACCTACCCGGACTGGAACAAGGATGCCCAGGCGTCCAACGACAACTGGCGCAACCTTGGCACTGTCTTCCCTAAAGACAAGTGATCGGACAGAGAAGAAGGATTCCAGCATGCCTAGCATCAAAGCCTGCGGCCTGGCCGCGTTCGCCGTCCTGAGCGCCTGTTCGCTCACTGTTCTGGCCGATGAAAACACTGCTCTCGAAACCGGTCACGAGTACATGTTGACCACCAATTACCCGAACAACCTGCACGTCATCGACGTGGCTACCGACACCTTGTTCAAGACCTGCAAAATGCCGGATGCCTTCGGTCCCGGCACCGTTCAGTTGTCGCCGGACCGCAAGACCGCTTACGTGCTGAACAATCACTACGCGGATGTCTACGGCGTTGAACTCGACAGCTGCAAGCAGGTGTTCCACGCCAGCATCACCCAGAAACCGGGGGAGAAAGCGCGGTCCATGTTCGCCTTCACCCTCAGCCACGACGGCAAGGAACTGTTCACCATTGCCAACCCGACGTTGATGCTCAACGACCGCTACGAAGTGCAGCAACCGCGGCTCGATGTGTACGCCACCGACGCCGGCATGGACGCCAAACCCGTGCGCAGTTTCCCGGCGCCACGGCAGTTGACCATCATGCAGAGCGGTGACGACGGCACGCTGTACGTGGCGGGGGCGGATGTCTACAAGGTCGATGTGAAGACCGGCAAGTTCGACGTGCTGATCCCCAGCCGCCACTGGAAACGCCCGGGCTATAGCGCGCCGGACGTGCTCTACGTGTGGAACCAGCAGACTTATCGCCATGACTTCTCACTGCTCTACACCGCGGCGAAATTCAAGGACAAGAAGCAGGACCCGCTGACCGCCGAGTACCTCTACGGGCTGTTCAGCATCGATCTGAAAACCGGCAAGACCGAAACCACCGACTTCGGCCCTCTGACGGAAATCTACTTCAGCGGCATGCGCTCGCCGAAGGATCCGAACCTGATGTTCGGCGTGCTCAACCGTTTGGCGAAGTACGACATCAAGGAGAAGAAAATGCTCCAGGCGGCGACGCTGGATCACTCTTACTACTGCATTTCGTTCAACAAGGACGGCAGCAAGATTTATCTGGCGGGGACGTTTAACGATGTGGCGATCTTTGATTCGGAGAGCCTGAAGCAGATCGGTAGCATCAAGTTGCCGGGTGGGGATATGGCGATCACCACGGCGCAGATATTTGTTCGGTAATTGCGGCGTCTGAACTGACGCCATCGCGAGCAAGCTCGCTCCCACAGTGGATCTTCAGTGTGATCACTATTGCGTGAACATCATTGAACCCTGTGGGAGCGAGCTTGCTCGCGATGAGGCCCTTACAAGCACCGAATCATTAAGCCCCTGGCACCGGACAACTCAAATCCCCCTCCTGACACTTCAAATAATTCTTGAAAGTCTCAACCCGCGCCTTGGTCAACTCAGTCACACAGTTGCTGTAGATCAGCGGATACACACTCCCGCCTTCCACCCCGGCGCTCGCGAACTTGCACTCGGCATCCCGGAACGCAATCCAAGACCGCTGCGCCCCGATCAGCAGCTTTTTGCTTTCGGGGTTGCTCTTCAAACGCTCGTTGATCTGCTGGTAAAGCGCATTCAACTCCTTGTCCGCCGTCTTGTGCTGCTGCGCCGCGCACTGATTCATCGTCGCCTGATCGGTGGCGTTGTCGCAGTCCACCGCATACGCGGCAGTAGTGAACAGCAGAGGCGTCAGTGCCAGGAGAAAGCGTGGGAGCATGGGGATTCTCGCTTTGACAGGTAAGTTGGGGGGGGCAGTTTAGTGCCGTATTCGACCCTTTATGTTTGCCGACGGCCGTGTAGGCTATTCATCGCGTGCTCCTGATTGCGTGAGGGTGGCTGCCCGCAGCAACGCGTCAGCCGTGGCTTCGATGTCTTCCCGCCAATGTAACTTGTCCAGCCAGCGGTCGGGAATGCCCCGCACACCGTAATGAGCCCCGGCAAACTGGCCAACGATGGCGGCGGTGGTGTCGGCGTCGTCGCCCAGGTTGGCGGCTTTCAGGATGGCGGCTTCAAAGCTGTCAGTCTGATGAAAGCACCACAGGGCCGCTTCCAGTGAAGCAACGCAGTAACCGCTGCCATGGATTTTGCGTTCAGGTTTACCGAAATAATCGCCTCGCGCGATGGCGGCCACTTTGGGTTCCAGGCATGTCGTTTCTGACAAGCCGAGTACTTCTGCCTTGGACGCGCCTTGCAACGCACGGTGGATCAGCTCGGCGAACAGCTGACAGCATTCGACCGCTTCCGGTGCGGCGTGGGTGGTTCGCGAGCTGTTGGCGGAAAACGCCAGGATCCGGTCGCGATCGGGAAAGTAATACAACACCACCGGCACCAGGCGCATCAGCGAGCCGTTGCCGGCCGTGCGGGGATCGGTGGAGCCGGCGAACGGTTCGCCGGTTTCCTGATAACGCGTCAGGGCGTCGCGTACGGTCATGCCAATGTCGAAGCATTTCCCCGTCGAGCTCAGATAACCCCATTGCCACCAGTTCCAGTAACGCCCCATCTGGTCGGCCGCCTCGAAGCCGTTTTTGCTCAGCAGGCTTTCGGCCAGGCACAGCGCCATCGAGGTGTCATCGGTCCATTGCCCGGGTTTCAGATTGAAAGGGCCGCCACCCACCATGTCGGTCAGGGGCTTGAACGAGCCGCGTGGCTGGAACTCGACGCTGGTGCCAACGGCATCACCGCAGGCCAGGCCCAGCAGGGCTCCGCGATAACGCTCTGTCAGTGAAAGCTGCATGAATCGTCCTTGTCTGAGTCAATTTCGTTTTTCACGTTAGCAGTTTCGGTCTACTCGTTTGGTTTTCAAACCAGCAGTTACACTTTGAAATGCAGCTGAATATTTCGTACAGGGTTGATTGCGATACCCGATTGATACAACTTTAGGGTTGGTCTTGTGGTCTTACAGGCCTACTGTTCAGTACAGGAGGTGACTTATGAATCCAGCATCAGATCGCATCGAAAGGAAGATCCTGCTCAAAACGCCGCGCTCGCAGGTCTGGCGTGTGCTGGCCAATGCCGAAGCCTTCGGACAGTGGTTTGGCGTGGCGCTGGAGGGCAAGCGTTTTGTCGCCGGTGAGTGGACCCAGGGGCAGATTACGTACCCGGGTTATGAGCACTTGTTGTGGAATGTACTGGTGGAGCGGGTCGAGCCCGAACGGGTGTTTTCGTTTCGCTGGCACCCGTATGCCGTGGAGCCGGATCTCGATTACTCCCAGGAACCCACCACGCTGGTGAAGTTCGAGCTCGAAGACATGGATGAAGGCACGTTACTCAAGGTCACTGAGTCCGGTTTCGATCACATCCCCCAGACGCGCAGGCTCAAGGCGTTCCGTATGGACAGCCGCGGTTGGGATGAACAGATGAACAACATCGAAGAGTTCCTCAAAGTCAGTGCCAGGCAACGCGAGCGTCAGGAAGAGTGATGGCTGCATGTTCGAACCTTGGCTGAAACGCTGGGCGTTTATCGACGACGATACCCTGGCGGCAGCAGGTCAGCTGCAGGCCGCTAAACTCGCGGGTTTAATGCTCAAAACCTGAGTCGTCTAAGGGTTTTCGGAAGGGTAGGTATAGCGAATGTCCTACACGCGATGGTAGCTATGTCGTCTATTGCACATTGGATCCGAAGCGTAATCTGGCTTCATCAACCGAAGCACAGGAAGTGCTCGGGATCATGGATGATCGACCATAAGCAAGGAATCGCTGCCGACAGGGAGTCGTAATGGTCTTGGGAAACCCGCTTCGGCGGGTTTTTTTTGGTCTGTCGAAAAGGCCTTGGCAGATGAGTTTCGTGTAGCAGAAGAGAGCTTCATGGCTGAATGGGCAATGGCTTACACCAGAGCGCTGGTATGTCCTCTGTTTACGCTTCACCGATGTGTTTATTCTGGATCCATCAACTGAGTCGCAGGAAGCGCTCAGGATCACGGATGATCGACCATTGGCCAGGATGGCTGCCGACAGGATGTCGAAATGGTCTTGAGAAACCCGCTTAGGCGGGTTTTTTTGTGGGCGATGGAAAATCCTCGGCGCATCATTTTTGGCCGGGGAAACGGCAGCCAGGCACTGGCTGCCGGTCGGGATGGATCAGCGTGCTGACAACTGATCGAGTTTCGCCGCTACACGTTCAGTGATTTCCGAGCGCAGTTTCAATGACCCGGCGGCACGTTTGCGGGCCTCCTCCAGCACACTCACCGGAGCCGTCTCTGGGCTGCCCGACACAAACGGCGGCGCCGGGGCATATTCCAGCTGCAACTGCACCAGCTCTGCCGTGTCTTTATCGAACAGCTCCGCGGCCAGGATCAGGGCAAAATCGATGCCCGCCGTGATCCCGCCACCGGTCAACAGATTGCCGTCGCGCACCACCCGATCCTTCACCGGGATTGCCCCCAACGGCGCCAGCAATTCGTGATAAGCCCAGTGAGTGGTGGCGCGTTTGCCCTTCAGCAAACCTGCCGCACCCAGCACCAGCGCGCCGGTACACACCGACGTGACGTAACGCGCGGTAGCGGCCTTCGCCTTGATGAAGGCCAGTGTCGCTTCATCTTCCATCAACGGCCCGACGCCGCTGCCACCGGGAATGCAGATCACATCCAGCTTCGGGCAATCATCGAACGTGGTGGTCGGTTTCAGCACCAGGCCCGTGCTCGCGGTGACCGGCATCAGGTCCTTCCAGATCAAATGCACCTTCACGTCCGGCAGCGAGGCCAGTACGTCGTAAGGGCCGGTGAGGTCCAGTTGCTGAACCTGTGGAAACAACAGAAAACCGATCTGCAACGTCATGGCATTTTTCTCATGAAGTGGGTGGACGACTTCACTTTAGGCTCGTAGGATTTGGCGTATACGCCAATAACCCCACGAATTACGCCAATCATGCCGAAAACCATTCACGTGCTCGCCTTTGCCAATGTGCAACTGCTCGACGTCACCGGGCCGTTGCAGGTGTTCGCCTCGGCCAACGATATTTCTCGCCAGCAAGGTTTTCCGCCACCTTATGCGCCGTCGGTGATTGCCAGCGGCGGTGGGGCGGTGATGTCGTCGGCGGGGCTGGCGCTGTTGGCCGAGCCGTTGCCCGAGGAGGGCAGTGACACATTGATCATTGCCGGTGGCTGGGGCGTTTACGACGCGGCGCAAGATGAACCGCTGGTGACGTGGGTACGTGAACATGCGACGGGGTGTCGGCGGGTAGCGTCGGTGTGCACCGGTGCATTTTTGCTGGCGGCCAGCGGCTGGCTCGATGGCCGGCGGGTGGTCACTCACTGGACCCGTTGCGAGCAGTTGGCGCAACAGCATCCGCGGCTGCAGGTTGAACCCAATCCGATCTTTATCAATGACGGTCCGGTCTGGACTTCGGCCGGGGTCACCGCCGGTATCGATCTGGCGCTGGCCATGGTCGAAGAAGATCTTGGCCGCACGATGGCCCTGGAAGTCGCCCGGCAATTGGTGGTGTTCCTGAAACGACCCGGCGGGCAGTCGCAGTTCAGCGTGACCCTCTCTTTGCAAAAGGAAGGCAACCGTTTCGATGAACTTCATGCCTGGATCAGTGAAAACCTCACCAAGGACTTGGGCATCCCGACCCTGGCCTTGCAGGCCGGCATGAGCGAACGCAGCTTCGTCCGCCACTACCGCGCCGACACCGGCCAGACTCCGGCCCGGGCCATCGAACTGATTCGGGTCGAGACTGCCCGACGTTTGCTCAGCGATACCGGCGTGCCGATCAAACGGGTGGCGGTGCAATGCGGATTCGGCAGCGAAGAGACGCTTCGACGCAGTTTTCTGCGGGCCATGGGCGTGACCCCGCAGGCCTATCGCGAGCGTTTCAGCGTCAGCCCTCCAGCAGATCCAGTAATGCTCTGACCGTCGCCTCGGGCGCTTCTTCGGGAATGTTATGCCCGACGCCCGCCAGCACTCGCCGCTCATAACGCCCCGTGAAATGGACGATGTCTTCGTCTATCTCCGGTGCCGGTCCGACGCCATCGTCGGCACCGCACAGCGAAATCGTCGGTACGCTGATCGGCGGCTGTCGGGTCAGCGCTTCTTCGATCCACTCCAGCGCCGGGTCGCCGGGCGCGTACATGAACCGGTGGCGGTAGGAGTGAATCACCACCTCGACGAAATCCGGGTTATCGAAGGCCGGTGCACTTAACGGATACAACTCAGGACCTTTTGCCCAAGTGGGTGACCACAGCTTCCAGAGTAATTCGCACAAATCCCGGCGATTTTTCGTCAGGCCTTCGACGCCGCGTGGCGAGTGGAAGTAGTACTGATACCAGAGGCGGTGCTCGGTTTGGGGGGCCAACGGTTCGGTGGCATGGGGAATGTCCTGAAGGTTGTAACCGTCACCGGTCACCAGGCAACGAACCCGCTCAGGCCATAGCGCCGCCACAATACACGCCGCCCGACCGCCCCAGTCATAGCCGCACAGAGCGGCTTGTTGAATGGCCAGCGCATCCATCAGGTCCAGCAAATCCTGAGCGAGGGCGGCTTGTTGTCCGGAGCGCAGGGTGTCGGGGTGGTTGAACCGGGTCGGGCCGTAACCGCGCAGGTACGGGACGATCACGCGGTAGCCCTTGGCGGCCAGGGCTGGGGCGATTTCGTCGTAGGCGCGCGGGGAGTAGGGGAAGCCGTGGAGGAGGATGATCGGGTCGCCGGTGGTGGGGCCGTGTTCTTCGTAGGCGAGCGACAGACTTGGAGTTTTGGTGAAGTGGATCAGCGCTTCATTGTTCATGCGACACTCCAGAGTGACTGCATTGGCCTTACCCGAAGAGCACCTTTTGCCAATGCTCTTCACTGATGATGGCGATGGGGACGCCGTTTTCTCTCAGCTCAACGGCTTTTTTGATTTTTGTTCCATAAGTGCTGTGAAGCCACTGCTCATTGCCGATGCTTCCCACTATCAAGTAGTGGATCTTCTTGCTGACGGATCCACCGATTAGCCCACCACGCTCAATAATCAGTGATTCGCAGTCCTTGCGCGGTCCGTACGCCATGACTCCGGTAAAAAGGAAAACTCGCTCAGTCCAACTCAATGTGGGCGCCGGGTTGTCGAGGGGAAGGCTGCTCGGTGTAGTAAAGGTTTGAGCCGAGCCAAGTGATAGGCCCGCGAACTGATGAAGCATCTCCAACAATTCTGCGGACTCCTCGGTATCAAGCACTCCGTCGCTCAGCATGCTGGCGAGGCGTTTGTAGAGGATGTTTACGACCGGATCGGAAAGATGGTCCAGATGGGTTTCGATCCAAGTCTTAAGAAACTCGGATTCCTGCTGGTTGATCGTGCCGTCGGCAGCGAGCCCCGCGGCGATCCCCACTAGGGCGTCTGCTGAGCGCCGGTCGATTCGTGCTTCGTGGAAGAATCTGCTGTTCTGAAATTCCTGATGTAAATCGACCATGTCCTTTCTCCCTAGACTTCCGCAACTTGATTGAAGTACTTCGACCGATCCGGCGTAAACGTCACCACCATGTGGGTCCGCGAACAGGTCAACGCCCGTTCTTCACCCAAATCAACATCCAGATCTTCCCCGCGCAACCCTTGCCACTGAGCGAGGTATTTGAGGGATCCATACTTTTCGAGTTTTTTCAGGCTGCGGCTGACGCCACCTTTCCAGCCCAGTACCGGCAGTTCGCCGGCAAGGCAGCGTTGGGCGAGTTCGGGGAAACGGGCGGCGCGTTGGCGGCCGATTTCCCAGCATTTGATCAGGCCTTTGTCTTGGGCTTCCCACAATTCGTCGCGGTTCAGTCCGGACCTGAGAGGGGCGTCGATGCTGCGGTGGATGCGCTGGGTCATTCTGGTTCCTTGAATTCGGGTTTTGTTGGACAGCTCCGCTGTACCCGTTGACGGTCGATGGTAGGGGGGGATGTAACGGCTGGCAACAAAGGATTTTCTGGTGGTGAATGCGGGTCTTGTTTAAGCAATGTAAGGCTTTGGGCTACGTAAAACCTGTGGCGAGGGAGCTTGCTCCCGTTCGGCGGCGAAGCCGTCGTAGACCCCGCCCCCGAGTTTTATCTGACACACCGAGTGGGGCTGCTTCGCAGCCCAGCGGGAGCAAGCTCCCTCGCCACAGGGGCTACCTGGTTTCACGGCTGCCAGAAACTCTTCTCCCCACTCAATTTCCGATCCAGAAAACACGCCGCACTGATCAGTGCCAAATGTGTCAGCGCTTGCGGCGTATTGCCCAGATGCCGCGCATGGCTGTCGAACTCTTCGGCGTACAACCCCAGCGGGTTGGCGTACCTCAGCAACTGTTCAAATTCCAGATGGGCCTTTTCCACCCGGCCGGCGCGGGCCAGGATTCGACGTACCAGAATGAGCACGCGGCGAAGGCGCCTTCGGTGCCGTCGAGGCCGTCGATTCGGGTGTCGTCATTGCGATAGCGGTAAACCATGCCGTCGCGCACCAGATTCTTTTCGATGGCGTCGAGGGTCGCGAGCCAGCGCGGGTCTTTGGCGCTGACGAAGCGCACCAGCGGCATCAGCAGCATCGAACCATCAAGCGCGGTGCCGCCGATGTACTGGACGAAATGCCCGCGTTCTTCGTTCCAGAAGTTTTCCCAGATGTCCGCGTAGATCGCCTGTCGGGTCTGGTCCCAGCGGGCGAACGGGGCGGGCAGTGAGCGTTTTGAGGCGAGGCGAATGGCCCGGTCCAGTGCCACCCAGCACATCAGTCGCGAGTGCAGGAAGTGATGCTGTTCGCCGCGCATTTCCCAGATGCCGACGTCTTTTTGCTCCCAGGTTTCGCAGACCTGATCGACCACTTCCACCGTGTGTTTCCAGCCTTCATGGGAGATGGCGTCGCCGTATTTGTTGACCAGATACACCGCGTCCATCAATTCGCCAAAGATATCGAGCTGGACCTGGTCGTAAGCCTGATTGCCAATGCGCACCGGTGTTGCGCCGCCATGGCCGCAGAGGTGCGAGAGTTCGGTTTCCGGCAGTTCCTGACGGCCATCGATGGCGTAGAGGATGTTGAGTTTCATGGACTTGCCGTGGCAATCGCTGACCCGCCCGCGCAGCCAGCGCATGTATTCATTGGCTTCCTGAACGAAGCCCAGGCGCATGAACGCGTATACCGTGAATGACGCGTCGCGGATCCACGTGTAGCGGTAGTCCCAATTGCGCTCGCCGCCAGGTGTTTCTGGCAGACCGAAGGTCGCGGCGGCGAGGATTGCGCCATGCTTGCGCGAGGTCAGCAGCTTCAACGCCAGGGCCGAGCGGTTGACCATTTCCCGCCAGCGGCCGCGGTAGTTGGATTGGCCGATCCAGTCGCGCCAGAACTTCAGGGTCCGTGCCAGGCAGATCGCGGCGGCGCCTTCCTTGAACCGTGGGTCATCGATACCGCCCAGCATGAATTCGGCAGTCTGGTCCTGTTCGAGGGTGAATTCGGCGACTGCCGCATGGCCGTCTATACGCAAAACCTGATCCGAAGACAGACGCAGGGACGGCTGATTGGTGGCCTCGAAGGTCACGTCTTCTTCATCCATGCGTGCGCGGGTCTTGGCACGAGCGTAGTCATGACGCACGGCGCAGCGCATATGAAACGTCGCCTGGCCGCTGACCACACGAACCCGGCGCATCAGCACCGGCGTGTCATCTTCGCTGTCGCCGATGGGCAGCAGGTCGGTGACTTCGACGACTGCGCGGTCGCTGAGCCAACGGGTTTGCAGCACATTGGTGTCGGGCAGGTAAATCTGCTCGCGGCGCGCGTCGGGTAAATCGGGGGACAGTTGGAAAATCCCGGCCTCGGGCGTGTCCAGTAGCGAGCAGAAGATCGACGGGCTGTCGAATTCCGGCCAGCAGAAAAAGTCCACACTGCCCTTGTCGTTGACCAGTGCCGCGCTGCGCATGTCGCCGATGATGCCATGGGCATCGATAGCGCTTTGTCGTTCGGGATGATGATCAGCCATTGCCGCGAAACTCCGGATAAAGGCTCATGCCGCCGACGATGAACAGGGTAGTGCCGACGTCAGCGCTTTGAGTTGAAGGCCTTATCAGCTGACTGGCGGGCGATGATGAGAGTTCACGCCGAACCATGAAAGTTTCGTCACCTGACTGTTCGCGATCAGGTCACGGGGCAGCCCTTCACATTCAACCAACAATTAGCTGCTTTCCCCTTGATCAGCCTTTGTGGCAACTTGCAGGCCCTAGTTGAGACACGCACCCATGGCAAACCCTTACCGCGAGCTGTTCAAAGCCCCAGGCAGCAGCGCTTTTGTGCTGGCCGGGATGATCGCGCGCATGCCGATTTCCATGACCGGCATCGGCCTGATCACCATGCTCTCGCAATTGCAGGGTGGCTACGGACTGGCTGGCGCTGTGGCGGCGACGTTTGCCCTGGCCACGGCGTTTTGCGCGCCGCTGGTCTCGCGGCTGGTGGACCGTTTCGGGCAGCGTCGGATCTTGCCGGTGTCGGCGCTGATCGGTGGCGGGGCGTTGTTGCTGGTGTTGCTTTGCACCCGCTTGCAGGCGCCGCAGTGGACGTTGTTTGTGTTTGCCGCGCTGGCCGGTTGCATGCCGAGCATGTCGGCGATGGTGCGGGCGCGCTGGACCGAGGTGTATCGCGGCCAGCCTGAGCTGCAAACCGCTTATGCACTGGAGTCGGTGCTGGACGAGGTCTGTTTTATTGTCGGGCCGCCACTGTCGGTGGGTTTGTGCGTGGTGGCGTTTCCCGAGGCGGGGCCGTTGGCGGCGTTGCTGATGCTGGCGATCGGGGTGACGGCGTTTGTGCTGCAACGTGACACCGAGCCGGCGATTCATCCGCATGAAGACCATCATCAAGGCTCGATCATTCGTTCCAGCGAGATTCAGTTGCTGATGTTGTTGATGGTCGCCATGGGCACCATCGTCGGCGTGGTGGATGTGGTCAGCGTGGCGTTCGCCCAGCAGCAGGGCCAGCCGGCGGCGGCGAGCATTGTGTTGTCGGTGTATGCCATCGGCTCGTGCATGGCCGGGCTGGCGTTCGGGGCGTTGCGCTCGAAACTGCCATTGCCGCGCCTGTTCCTGTACGGCGGGGTGGCGACGGCGGTGACCACGCTGCCGTTGCTGCTGGCGACGAACATTCTCGGGTTGTCGCTGGCGGTGTTCATCGCCGGGCTGTTCTTTGCGCCGACGCTGATTGTTGCGATGGCGTTGGTGGAGCGCATCGTGCCGCCGGCCAAACTCACCGAAGGCCTGACCTGGCTGGTGACCGGGTTGAGCATCGGCGTGGCGATTGGCGCGGCAAGTTCCGGGTGGCTGGTGGATGCGTTTGGGGCGCGTAGCGGGTTCTGGGTGGCGATTGCGGCTGGCGCGGTGGTGCTCGGTTCGGCGGTCCAAAGCTTCCGCCACCTCAAGTAAATCAAACACAGTCCGGTGCTCTACTAATTCCCCTCGGCGCTCATCCGTTCTCTTAACAGACAACTTTTTGAGGTAAGCCCGGTGACCCAGCTGACATTGCTCTGCCTGCCCTATTCGGGCGCGAGTGCCATGGTCTATAGCCGCTGGCGGCGCAAACTGCCGGAGTGGCTCAAGCTGCAACCCGTGGAACTGCCGGGTCGTGGCGCCCGGTTTGGCGAGCCGTTGCACACCGACATGCGACGCCTGGCGCTGCAACTCGCGCAGGAACAAAAAGCCACGCTCAAGACGCCGTATGCGCTGTTCGGTCATAGCCTTGGTGCGCTGCTGGCCTGTGAGATGGCCCATGCGTTTCGCTCGCTGGGCTGCCCGGAACCGGTGGCGCTGTTCGCTTCGGGCACCGCCGCACCGACGCTGCGTGCCGACTACGACCGGGGCTTCGCCGAGCCCAAAACCGATGCCGAATTGATCGAGCAATTGCGCACCCTCAACGGCACCAGTGAAGAGGTGCTGGCCAACGAAGAGCTGATGAGCCTGACGCTGCCGGTGCTGCGCGCGGACTTTCTGTTGTGCGGACGTTTCGAACCGCAGCAGCGTCCGTTGCTCAAGTGCCCGATTCATGTGCTTGGCGGCAAGGCTGACCGTGCAACCACTGAGCAACTGATCGGCTGGAGCAAGGAAACCCACGGTAGTTTTTCGGTGGACATGCTTGCGGGTGGACACTTTTTTATCCACGAGCACGAAGCCAAGGTGTTGCGGGTGATCAAGGATCAGCTGGACGTTCACCATCGGCGGCATGGGTTGATGGCTGTCAGCTAAACCATTCTGGAGCATCACCCAAAACCTGTGGGAGCGAGCTTGCTCGCGAAAGCAGTGTGTCAGTCGACGTTTCTAAACCTGACACGCCGCTATCGCGAGCAGGCTCACTCCTACAATGATTTTTGACTCACTGACACTCCGCGTTCTACCTCCTTTCTGATACTTGTTCTCATTCGCTAATTTTTCCGGTCTGCATTCGTTTTATAGGGACGACGTGCCTTTGTGCTTCCCGCCACTGATCCGGATGCTTAGAAATGAATGCTGAAGACTCCTTGAAACTTGCTCGCCGGTTTATCGGGTTGCCCCTGGAAAAGCGCCAGATGTTCCTTGCGGCCTTGCAAAAGGAAGGCGTTGATTTCGCTCGGTTTCCGATTCCTGCCGGCGTCGAAGCTGAAGATCGCCAGGCGTTGTCGTACGCCCAGCAGCGCATGTGGTTTCTCTGGCAACTGGACCCGCAAAGCGGCGCGTACAACCTGCCGGGCGCGGTGCGTCTGACCGGACAGTTGAACCTGTCCGCGCTGGAGCAAGCCTTCGCCAGCCTCGTTGAACGCCACGAAACCTTGCGCACGGTGTTCCAGCGCCAGGCCGATGACACCTTGCTGCAAGTGCCAACCAGTGCGTCGTTGGTGATTGATCAGGTGGATTTCAGCGCATTACCGGCCACGGAGCGCGAAAGGTCCGTTGCCCAAGCGGCCGAGCAGCAATCCGTGCTGCCGTTTGATCTGGCAAACGGCCCGCTGTTGCGCGTCACCGTGCTCAAACTCGCCGAGCAGGAACATGTCCTGCTGCTGACCCTGCACCACATCGTTTCCGACGGCTGGTCGATGAACGTGCTGATTGACGAATTCATCCGCTGCTACGACGCCTTTGAGGCGGGCGCACAGCCACAACTCGCGCCCTTGCCGATCCAGTACAGCGACTATGCGTTGTGGCAACGTCGCTGGCTGGAGGCCGGCGAGCAGGCGCGTCAACTCGACTACTGGCAGGCGCAACTGGGCGACGAGCATCCGGTGCTGGAACTGCCCACCGATCATCCGCGCCCGGCGATGCCGAGCTATCGCGGCACCCGTTACGAGTTCGCGGTCGATGGCCAACTGGCCGAGCAGCTGCGGGCCACGGCGCAGAAACACAACATCACCCTGTTCATGCTGTTGCTTGGCGCCTTCAACGTGTTGCTGCACCGTTACACCGGGCAGACCGACATTCGCGTCGGCGTGCCAATCGCCAACCGCAACCGCGCCGAAATCGAAGGCCTGATCGGTTTCTTCGTCAACACCCAGGTGCTGCGGACCCAGCTCGATGGCCAGACCCGCGCCGACGATTTGCTGCGTGCCATCAAGGAAACCGCCCTCGGTGCCCAGGCCCATCAGGACTTGCCGTTCGAACGCCTGGTCGAAGCGCTGAAACTGGAGCGCAGCCTCAGCCACACGCCGCTGTTCCACGTGATGTACAACCACCAGCCGCAGGTCGCGGACATTTCCACGGTCAGCACCGCGTCGGGTCTGGCGCTGGGCGTGATCGAGTGGGAAGGGCGCACCACCCAGTTTGACTTGACTCTCGACACCTATGAAAAGGGCGGCAAGCTGCACGCCGCGCTGACCTACGCCAACGACCTGTTCGACGCCGCGACCATCGCGCGCATGGCCCAGCACTGGACGCATTTGTTGCAGGGCATGGTCGGTGATTCGCAGCAGCGCATCAGTGATTTGTCGCTGCTGGAGAACGCCGAATACCAGCGGATCGTGCATGACTGGAATCGTGCTGACGAAAGCTTTCCGCAAGACCTGTGCATTCATGAACTGATCAGCCAGCAAGCAGTGGCCAGCCCGGATGCACTGGCAGTGACCTTCGCGACCAAACAGCTGACTTACAGCGAACTCGACACTCAGGCAAATCGCCTGGCCCACAAACTGATCGAACTGGGCGTGGGCCCGGAAATCCGTGTCGGCGTGGCGATGCAGCGTTCCGACAGCTTGTTGGTCGCATTGCTCGCGGTGCTCAAGGCTGGCGGCGCCTACGTGCCGCTGGACCCGGATTACCCGGCCGAACGCGTGGCCTACATGCTCGAAGACAGCCGCGCTTTGGTGCTGCTGACCGAGCACGCTGTCGCCGCAACATTGACCGTCACCGCCGACACCCAAGTGTTGCTGATGGACAATACGGCGTGGGCCGCTTACCCAAGCAACGCACCGGTGACTCGCGTCACACCGGACAACCTCGCCTACGTGATCTACACCTCCGGCTCCACCGGTAAACCCAAAGGCGTAGCCATCGCCCACCGCAACGTGCTGGCGCTGATCGACTGGTCGAAATCGGTCTACAGCCGTGAAGACATTCAAGGCGTATTGGCCTCGACGTCGGTGTGCTTCGACCTGTCGGTGTGGGAACTGTTTGTCACCCTGGCCAATGGTGGCTCGGTGATCATCGCCCGCAATGCCCTGGAATTGCCGCAGCTGCCAGCCCGGGATCAGGTGCGCCTGATCAACACCGTGCCGTCGGCGATCAATGCGTTGCAGCGCGACGGGCAGATCCCGCCGAGCGTACGCATCATCAACCTCGCCGGCGAACCGTTGAAGCAGAGACTGGTGGAGGCGTTGTATCAGCAGTTGACCGTTGAGCATGTCTACGATTTGTACGGTCCGTCCGAAGACACCACGTATTCGACCTGGACCCGCCGCGAGGCTGGTGGCCGCGCGAACATCGGCCGGCCACTCAAGCACACCGCCAGCTATTTGTTGGACGCCGAACTGCAACCGGTGCCGCAAGGCGTGTCCGCCGAGCTGTTCCTGTCAGGCGCCGGCATTACCCGCGGTTACCTGGCTCGACCAGGCATGACCGCCGAAAAATACGTACCGAACCCGTTCGCCAGCAACGGCGAACGCCTGTACCGCACCGGCGACCTGACCCGTTATCAGGCCGACGGCGCGTTGCAATACGTCGGTCGCATCGACCATCAGGTCAAGGTCCGTGGTTTCCGTATCGAACTCGGTGAAATCGAAGCACGGCTGTTGCAGCAGGACGCCGTGCGTGAGTTGGCGGTGCTGGCGCAGGACGGCGTCAACGGCCAACAACTGGTCGCCTATATCGTTCCGGCCGATCCAGCGTTACTGGACGACATCGACGCTCAAGCGACCCAGCGTGAAACCTTGAAAGCCGCGCTGCGCCAATACCTGCCGGACTACATGGTTCCGGCGTTCCTGCTGTTCCTCGAACGCCTGCCACTGACCCCCAACGGCAAACTCGACCGCAAGGCCCTGCCGGCGATTGACGGCACTGAGCAACAGCGCGAACACGTCGCACCGCGCACAGCGATGGAAAAATCCCTCGCGGCGATTTGGCAGGACGTGTTGGCCATCGAAAACGTAGGACTGGAAGACAACTTTTTCGAACTCGGCGGCGACTCCATTGTGTCCATGCAAGTGGTCAGCCGTGCGCGTCAGGCCGGGATCGTGTTGAGCCCCAAAGACTTGTTCCAGCACCAGACCATCCGCAGCCTGGCCCAGGCTGCCCGCTGCGGTGAGCAATCGTTGATCGATCAAGGCCCAGCGGTGGGCGCGGTGGCGTTGGCGCCGGTGCAACAGTGGTTCTTCGAACAAGCCATCCCCGAGCGTCAGCACTGGAACCAGTCGCTGCTGCTGGTGCCGCGTGAAGCGTTGAACGTCGAGACGCTGGATCGCGCTCTTGAGCAATTGCTGACCCATCACGACAGCCTGCGCCTGCGTTATGAGCAGACCGCCGAAGGTTGGCAACAAACCTACGCCGTGCCGACCACTGCATCAGTGTTGTGGCAGCGTCACGCGCAATCGCTCGAAGAACTCACCGCTCTGTGCGACGAAGCCCAGCGCAGTCTCGATGTGCAAAACGGCCCGCTGATGCGAGCGCTGCTGGTCTCGATGGCCGACGGCACTCAACGTTTGCTGCTGGTCATTCACCACTTGGCGGTGGACGGCGTGTCCTGGCGCGTGTTGCTGGAAGACCTTCAGCAGTTCTACAGCGGCAGCCATGCATCGATGGCGAAAACCAGTAGCTATCAACGCTGGGTCGTCCGTTTGCAAGCTCATCTTCCAGCCTTTGAAAACAGCCTCGGTCATTGGCAATCCCAGCTGCGCGACGCACCGAACGATCTGCCCTGCGATCGCCCAACCGGCGCGCTGGAAAACCGCTTCGAACAGAAACTCGAACTCAAACTCGACGCCGAGCAAACCCGCAAACTGCTGCAACAGGCTCCGGCGGCCTATCGCACCCAGGTCAATGACCTGCTGCTGACCGCACTGGCACGCGCGGTTTGCCGCTGGACCGGACAGGGCAGCACGCTGATCCAGCTCGAAGGCCATGGTCGCGAAGACCTGTTCGACGACATCGACCTGACCCGCACGGTCGGTTGGTTTACCAGCCTGTTCCCGGTCAATCTGATGCCTTCCGGCGATCTCGGCGCGTCGATCAAATCCATCAAGGAACAACTGCGCGCCGTGCCGGATAAAGGCCTCGGCTACGGCGCACTTCGTTACCTCGGCACCCCGGCAATTCGCGCTGAACTGGCGGCGTTGCCGCAACCACGCATCACCTTCAACTATCTGGGGCAGTTCGACCGTCAGTTCGACGATGCGGCAATGTTTGTCCCGTCCACTGAAGGCAACGGCATCGCGCAAGATCCATCGGCACCGTTGGGCAACTGGTTGACGGTCGAAGGCCAGGTCTACGGCGGTGAGTTGTCGCTGAGCTGGGGCTTCAGCCGCGAGATGTTCGACACCGCGACCATCCAGCGTCTGGCCGACGATTACGCGCTGGAACTCAACGCGTTGATCGATCACTGCTGCGCCGTTGAAGCGCCGCAAGCCACACCGTCGGACTTCCCGCTGGCGCGCATCAGTCAGGCGCAACTCGATGCACTGCCGGTTGCTGTTTCGACCCTCGAAGACCTTTACCCACTGTCGCCGATGCAGCAGGGCATGCTGTTTCACACTCTGTACGAACCTGAAGTCGGCGCCTACATCAGCCAGCTGCGCCTCGACATTCAAGGCCTCGATCCGCAGCGATTTACTCAGGCCTGGCAAACCGCGCTGGAGCGTCACGACATCCTGCGCAGTAGCTTCCACTGGCAAGGCCTCGACACTGCGCATCAGGCAATTGTCCGCCAGGTCGCGTTGCCGCTTGAAGTGCTTGAAGCGACCGACACTGATGCGCTGGCCGACGCCGAACGCACCCAGGGTTTTGCACTGGGCAGCGCGCCGCTGTTTCGTTTGAAACTGGTCCGCAGGGGCGCCCATGACTGGCACCTGATCTACACCAGCCACCACATTTTGATGGACGGCTGGAGCAACGCACAGTTGCTGGCCGAAGTGATCCAGCACTACGCCGCCGGGCCATCGCTGCCGGCACCGACCGGGCAATATCGCGATTACCTGGGCTGGTTGCAGCAGCAATCGGCCACCGCGGGCGAGCAGTTCTGGAAAGCGGCATTGGCGCCGCTCGAAGCGCCGACGTTGCTGGCCGAAGCCTTGCGGCCGCCGGTGGGTGCCGAGGGCAGCGAGGAATACCGCGTCGCCCTCGACAGCCGCGCGACCCAGCGTCTGGCCGAGTTCGCCCGTCAGCAGAAAATCACCCTTAACACCTTGCTGCAAGCGGCCTGGAGTCTTTTGCTGCAACGTTACACAGGTCAGGATTGCGTCGTATTCGGCGCCACCGTGGCCGGGCGTTCGGCGCCGCTGCCGGGGATCGAAGAGCAGCTCGGGCTGTTCATCAACACGCTGCCGCTGGTGTGCGCGATGAAGCCGGATCAAACCGTCAGCCAATGGCTGGGCGAGTTGCAGGGGCTGAACCTGGCCATGCGCGAGTTCGAGCATGTGCCGCTTTTCGACATTCAGGGTTGGGCGGGGCAGCAGGGCTCGGCGCTGTTCGACAGCCTGCTGGTGTTCGAAAACTTCCCGGTGGCCGAGGCGCTGAAACAGGGCGCCCCGGCCGGGTTGTCGTTTGGCAACCTGCACAACCACGAACGCACGCACTATCCGCTGACCTTGGGCATCGAACTCGGCGAAGGCCTGAGCCTGGACTTTAGCTACGACGCGGCGCGGTTCAGTGCGGCTCAGGTGGCTGAGTTGTCGGCGAATCTGCAGCACCTGTTGGCGCAATTGGTAGCGCTGCCGGACGCGGCATTGGGCACGCTGGAGTTACTCGATGAGGCCGGAAAAAATGCGGTGCTCACTGTCAGCCAACCGGCGGCCGTTGAGTTATCCACAGCACTTTTGGCGCACGAACAAATCGCGGCTCAGGCCGCCGCTACCCCAGACGCGATGGCGTTACAGATCGACGGTCAATCCCTGAGCTACGGCCAATTGAACACGCAGGCCAACCGACTGGCTCATCGCCTGATCGACAACGGCGCCGGTCCAGGCTCGCGTGTCGGTCTGGCGCTGAACCGTGGTCCGCAACTGATCGTCAGCCTGCTGGCGGTGCTCAAAACCGGCGCGGCTTATGTGCCTTTGGACCCGAAATACCCGGCTGAACGCCTGGCCTACATGATCGACGACAGCCGCCTCGACATGCTGCTGTGCGAGTCCGGTCTGCTGGAAGACGTGCCAGGCGTGCTACGTCTCAGCCTTGAAGACAACGTCGGCTACTCCGACAGCGATCCGCAAAACCTCGCGCTCGCCGACGACCTGGCCTACATCATCTACACCTCCGGCTCCACCGGCCAACCCAAAGGCGTGGCCATCGCCCATGCCGCGTTGCGCGAGTTCTGCCAGACCGCCGCCGACTATTCGCTGCTGTCGGCGTCGGACCGCGTGTTGCAGTTTGCGACTTTCAGTTTCGATGGCTTTGTAGAGCAGTGTTTCCCGGCGTTATGCGTCGGCGCGGCGTTGATCATGCGCGGCGATGATGTGTGGGATGCCGGCCGCCTTGCTGCCGAAGTCATCCAGCAAGGCGTGACTGTGGCGGATTTGCCGGCGGCTTACTGGTACTTGCTGGCCCGGGAATGTGCGAGCGGTGTGGTGCGCAATCTGGGTGATTTGCGTCAGGTTCACGTCGGCGGCGAAGCGATGTCGGTCGAAGGTCTGCGCTTGTGGCATCAAGCAGGTTTGAGCCATGTGCGTTTGCTCAACACCTACGGCCCGACTGAGGCGACCGTGGTGTCCAGCGTTCATGAATGCCGTCTCGACGATGCCAGCGATGCGTTTGGCATTCCGATTGGTCGCGCTATCGCCGGTCGGGCCCTGTATGTGCTGGACGCTGCCGGTCAGTTGTTGCCCAACGGAGGCGTCGGTGAGTTGTGCATCGGTGCCCCGGCCAGCCTCGCTCAGAGCTACTTCGACCGCCCGGCGCTTACCGCCGAACGCTTCCTGCCGGACCCGTTCGCCCGAGAACCGGGTGCGCGGCTGTACCGCAGCGGCGATCTGGCGCGCTACAACGCTGACGGGAATCTGGAATACGTCGGCCGCATCGATCATCAAGTGAAGATTCGCGGTTTCCGCATTGAAATGGGCGAGATCGAAGCGTGCCTGCAAGCCCGGGAGGACGTGCGCGAAGCGGCGGTCATCGCTCAGGACGGTTCGCAACTGGTGGCGTATGTCGTAGCCAACGGCGCGGTGATTTCTCAGGCTGATTATCTGGAAGAACTCAAAGCGGTTTTACGCCAGTCGTTGCCGGAATACATGGTGCCGAATCACCTGGTCCTGCTGCCGAAACTGCCGTTCAACAACAACGGCAAACTTGACCGCAAAGCCCTGCCGCGTGCTGAGGCGGGCGATGCGCAACGCCCATTCGTGACCCCGGACGAAGGGCTGGAAACGCAACTGGCGCTGATCTGGCAGAACGTGTTGCAGGTCGAGCGCGTGGGCCGTGACGACAACTTCTTCGAGCTGGGCGGGCACTCGTTGCTGGTGCTTCAGGTGATCTCTCGGGTGCGTCAGCAGTTGCAACTCGAACTGTCTATAAGCAGTCTGTTCTCCGCGATGAATCTGGCGGAATTTGCCGAGCGTGCCGCGCTGGCGAACGTCAGCGGCCAACCGGCGCTGCAACGTGCAACGGTCGATCAGCCGCAGATCCTGTCTTACGCCCAACAGCGCCAATGGATTCTCTGGCAGCTGGACCCACAAAGTTCGGCCTACAACATTCCCGCCGCACTGCGTCTCAAGGGCTCGCTGAACCGCGAAGCCCTGCGTGAAGCCTTTGTGCAATTGCAGGCCCGTCACCAAACCTTGCGCACAACCTTTGAGCAGGACGGCCAGCAGGCGCGTCCGGTGCTGCACGACAGCCTGGCGCTGCAACTGGATGAACGCACGCTCGATCAGTCGTCGATCGACAATGCCGTAGCCGAAGAAATTGCCCGGCCGTTCGACCTGCGCAACGGCCCGCTGTGGCGCGTGTTGCTGCTGCAAGTGAACACCGACGAACACGTGCTGGTGCTCACCGTGCATCACATCGCCGCCGATGGCTGGTCGATGCAGGTCATGGTCGATGAGTTCAGCGCGCTGTATCAAGCTGCCGTCGAAGGTCGCTCTGCCGATCTGAATAGCTTGCCGGTGAACTACAGCGACTACGCCCGTTGGCAGCGTGACTGGCTGGAGGCCGGGGAGGGCGC
Source organism: Pseudomonas sp. BT76 TE3572 (assembly GCF_050435365.1). NCBI lineage: Bacteria > Pseudomonadati > Pseudomonadota > Gammaproteobacteria > Pseudomonadales > Pseudomonadaceae > Pseudomonas > Pseudomonas sp. BT76 TE3572. Next base: position 2,496,131 of record NZ_JBNDKE010000001.1, on the reverse strand, counting down.
ACGCCAACTGGCGTGGTGGCGGGAGCAACTGGATGGCGGCCAGGCACCGCTTGAATTGCCGAGCGAACTGACCCGTCCGGCCCGTCGCACCGAGCGCGGCGCCAGCCTGGTGCTGAACGTTGATCGCGAATTGCTCGCCGGTTTGCGTCAACGTGCCCAGGAACAGCAGGTGACCTTGTTCATGCTGTTGCTGGCGAGTTTCCAGACCTTGCTGCATCGCCAGAGCGGGCAGTCGAGCATCAGCGTCGGCGTGCCGAGCGCCGGGCGTTCGCGCCTGGAAACCGAAGGCCTGATTGGCTTCTTCATCAACACCCAAGTGCTGCGTGCCGAGATCGATGGTCAGCAGTCCTTCAGCACCTTGCTGCAACAGGTCAAGCGCGTGGCATTGGGCGCTCAGGCCAATCAGGATTTGCCGTTCGAGCAGTTGGTCGACGCCTTGCAGCCGGACCGCAGCCTCAACCACAGCCCATTGTTCCAGGTGCTCTACAACCATCAGCAGCAGTTGGGTGCGAGCGTCGAGCGCAGCGTCGCCGGCTTGCAGGTCGAGCGTCTGCACTGGCAGCAACACACCACGCAGTTCGATCTGGTGCTGGATACTCAGGAGCAGGGCGAAACGCTGGACGCCAGCCTGACCTACGCCACTGATTTGTACGACGAGGCGTCGATGAACCGCCTGGCCGAGCAGTGGCTGAATCTGCTGCGCGCGGTAGTCAGCGATCCACTGCAACGGGTTGCCGAACTGCCACTCATTGACGAGTCGCAGCGCGATGCCTTGGTGCAGCACTGGAATCCCGCGTTCCAGGCGCAACCGCCGTCGCCAACCTTGCACCACGTGTTCGAAGTTCAAGCCGCACAACGGCCGAACGCAATCGCGCTGGTCTACGAAGGCGAGCACCTGACCTACGCCGCGCTCAATGCTCAGGCCAATCGGCTGGCGCGCAAACTGCGTGAACAGGGCGTCGGCCCAGAGGTACGGGTCGGCATTGCCACCGAACGGGCGATGCCGCTGGTGGTTGGGTTGCTGGCGATTCTCAAGGCCGGTGGCGCCTATGTGCCACTCGATCCGCAATACCCGGCCGAGCGCCTGAGCTACATGATCGAAGACAGCGGCATCACGTTGCTGCTGACTCAACAACACCTGATCGACGGTTTGCCGGCCCGCGACGGCGTACAAGTGCTGAGCCTGGAGTCGTTGCAACTGGATGCCTTCAGCGCCGACAACCTGCCAGCGCTGGCAACCCCGGACAACCTCGCTTACGTGATCTACACCTCCGGTTCCACTGGCCGGCCGAAGGGCGCATTGCTCAGCCATGGCAACGTCGGGCGTCTGCTCACGGCCACCGCTGCCGAGTTCAAATTCGGCCCGGACGATGTCTGGACGCTGTTTCATTCCTACGCCTTCGACTTCTCGGTGTGGGAGCTGTTTGGCGCGCTTTGCACTGGCGGGCGTCTGGTGATCGTGCCGTTTTACATCAGCCGCGAGCCGCAAGAATTCCATCGCTTGCTCTGTGATGAAGGCGTGACGGTGTTGAACCAGACCCCGACCGCGTTCCGCCAGTTGTTGCCGATTGCCTGCGCCAGCGAGCGAAACCTGGCGCTGCGTCAGGTGATTTTCGGCGGCGAAGCCCTGGAAGTCGCGAGCCTGCGTCCATGGTTCGAGCGTTTCGGCGACCAACAGCCAACCCTGGTCAACATGTATGGCATCACCGAAACCACGGTGCACGTGACCTACCGCGCCATCCGCCTGGCCGATCTCGACGGCAAGGCCCAGAGTCCGATCGGCTTGCCGATCCGCGACCTTCGCTGGTACTTGCTCGACAGCCAGTTGCAGCCGGTGCCGGTGGGCGTGGCGGGCGAGTTGTACATCGCCGGCGCTGGTCTGGCGCGCGGTTATCACGGCCGTTTCGGCCTGACTGCCGAGCGCTTCGTGCCGAGCCCATTCGATGCGTCGCAACGCCTTTATCGCAGTGGCGACCTGGCCCGCCAGCGTGCCGACGGCAGCATCGATTACCTCGGCCGGATCGACCAGCAAGTGAAGATCCGCGGCTTCCGTATCGAACTGGGTGAAATCGAAGCCGCACTGCTGGCCCAACCGGGCGTGCGCCAAGCGGTGTTGAGCGTGCATGCCGGCGACGGCTGCCCACAACTGTGTGCCTACGTGGTGGCCGAGCAAACCCCGCACGACCCGATCGCCTGGCGCGACAACCTGCGCGCCGCGCTCAAGGTCGATCTGCCGGATTACATGGTGCCGAGCCACTGGTTGCTGCTGGATGCCATGCCGCTGACCGGTAACGGCAAGCTCGACCGCAAGGCCTTGCCGGTGCCCGACGCTCAGGAATGGCAACGCCCGTTCGAAGCCCCCGAGGGCGACCTCGAACAGCAACTGGCGGCCATTTGGGCCGACGTGTTGGGCGTGGCGCAGATCGGCCGACGCGACAACTTCTTTGAATTGGGCGGGCATTCGTTGCTCGCCGCCCAGGCCAGTGCCCGTGTGGAACTGGAGCTGGGCATCGAGCTGCCGCTGCGCGCGCTGTTCGAATCCACCGACCTTCAGGCTTATGCCGCCATGGCCGGGCAACACGCCCCGGCTGACAACGATGCACGTCTTGATGCGCTTGAGTCGCTTCTCGACGAGATGGAGATCAACTGATGGAACACACCACTGCCCAGCGTATCGCCACTCGCTTCGCCGGCCTGCCGGCTGACAAGCGCCGCGAGTTTCTGCAACGCATGCAAGAGCAGGGCGTGAGCTTCGGCCAACTGCCGATTCCGCCCGCCGCCGAACCGCAAGCGACCTTCGAATTGTCCTATGCGCAGCAGCGCCAATGGTTCCTCTGGCAGCTTGATCCGCAAAGTTCGGCGTACAACATTCCGGCCGCCCTGCGCTTGCACGGGCCGCTGAATGTCGCGGCGTTGCAGCAGAGTTTCGACGTGCTGCTGGAGCGTCATCAGAGCCTGCGCAGCCGATTCGTCGAGGATGACGGTCAGGTGGTGCAGACACTGGCCGGGTTCACCTCGCTGCCGATCGAACAGATCGACCTGCGCGATGAACTTCAGGAACAGCGCCTCGATCTGGCCATGAAAGCGGTCGAGCAGGACATCGCCCGGACATTCGATCTTCAGCACGGTCCGTTGCTGCGAGTCAGCCTGTTGCAGCTCGACGCCGAAGACCATGTGCTGTTGCTCACCCTGCACCACATCGTCACCGATGGTTGGTCGATGGGTGTGTTGGTGGAGGAGTTTTCCCGACTCTACGCCGCGCATTGCCAAGGGCAGAACGCTGCACTGGAGGCGCTGCCGATTCAGTATTCCGACTACGCCCTGTGGCAGCGCCGCTGGATGGAAGCGGGGGAACTGGAGCGTCAACTCAACTGGTGGCGTGAAACACTGGGCAACGAGCAACCGCTGCTGGAATTGCCGACTGATCGCCCACGCCCGGCACAACCGAGCCAGCGCGGTGCGCGTCTGGATTTCGCCCTCGATGCGACCTTGGCCAGCGGTCTGATGAGCCTGGCCAAACAGCGTGGCGTCACGCCGTTCATGCTGTTGCTGGCGAGTTTCCAGGCATTGCTCTATCGCTACAGCGGCCAGTCCGACCTGCGGGTCGGCGTGCCGATTGCCAACCGCAATCGTGCGGAAACCCGTGGCCTGATCGGCTTTTTCGTCAACACCCAAGTGATGCGTGCCGAGCTGGACGGGCGTCTGCCGTTCAGTCAGCTGCTCGATCAGACCCGCACCACGTCGCTCAATGCCCAGGATTATCAGGACTTGCCGTTCGAACGTCTGGTGCAAGCGCTGCAAGGTGAACGCAGCCTGAGCCACAGCCCGTTGTTCCAGGTGATGTTCAACCACCAGCAAGCCAAACCGGCGGCGGTCAGCGGTTTGCTCGCCGGGTTGCGCGTCGAAGCACTGAACGCCACGGCTCACACCACCCAATTCGATTTGCAACTGGACACGCAGGAAGAGGGCGACAAGCTGTTCGCCAGCCTGACCTATGCCACCGATCTGTTCGACGCCGAGCGCATCGAGCACCTTGCTCGCCACTGGCGCAACCTGTTGGCCGGCGTGCTGGCGAACCCGCAATGCCCGCTCGCCGAGTTGCCATTGCTGGATGCCGACGAGCGTCTGCGCATCCTCGATGACCTGAACAACACCGCTCAGGCCTATCCAGGCGAAGTCTGCGTGCAGCGCCATTTCGAAGCGCGCGTGGCTGAAAACGGTGAGGCGACAGCGCTGGTGTTCCAGGGCCAGCGCCTGAGTTACGCCGAGCTGAATGTGCGCGCCAACCGTTTGGCCCATCACTTGCGCGCCCAAGGTGTTGGCCCGGAAGTGCTGGTGGGGATTGCCTGCGACCGCTCGTTTGAAATGGTCGTCGGCCTGCTGGCGATTCTCAAGGCCGGCGGTGCGTATGTGCCGCTGGACCCGGAATACCCGCTTGATCGCCTGAGCTACATGATCGAAGACAGCGGCATTTCGCTGTTGCTGACCCAGGAACATCTGCTGGCGCAATTGCCGACGCCGGACAACGTGCGCACCCTGTGCCTGCATGCCGAGGCCGATTGGTTGAGCGACTTGCCGGGCACTGATCTTGCGAACCTTGCTGTCGCAGAAAACCTCGCCTATGTGATTTACACCTCCGGTTCCACCGGCAAACCGAAAGGCGCGGGCAACCGCCATGTGGCGTTGCATAACCGTCTGGAGTGGATGCAGCAAGCCTACATCCTGCTGCCGAGCGACCGCGTGCTGCAAAAAACGCCGTTCAGTTTCGACGTGTCGGTGTGGGAGTTTTTCTGGCCGCTGATGAAGGGCGCCACGCTGGTCATCGCCGCGCCGGGCGAGCACCGCGACCCGCAACGCCTTGCTGCGTTGATCGTCGAACAGGCGATCACCACGCTGCACTTCGTGCCGTCGATGCTTTCGGCGTTTATCGCTGCCGACGAGGCGCTGGCCTGCACGTCGTTGCAACGGATCATTTGCAGCGGCGAAGCATTGCCGATGGAGTTGCAACGCCAGACCCTGCGCAGCCTGCCGCAAGCCAATCTCTACAACCTCTACGGCCCGACCGAAGCGGCCATCGACGTGACCCACTGGACTTGCGTGGAAGAGGGCCGCGACAGCGTGCCGATCGGTCGGCCGATCGCCAACCTGCGCACCTGCATCCTCGACAGCGAACTGCAACCGTTGCCGCTGGGCGCGGTGGGCGAGTTGTACCTCGGTGGCGTCGGTCTGGCGCGCGGTTATCACCGTCGTGGCGCGCTGACCGCCGAGCGTTTTGTGGTCGACCCGTTCGGCAGCGGCGAGCGCCTGTACCGCACCGGTGACCTGGCGCGTTACCGCGCTGATGGCGCCATCGACTACTGCGGGCGTATCGACCATCAAGTGAAGATTCGCGGTTTGCGCATCGAACTGGGCGAAATTGAAGCACGTCTGCAAGAACATGCGGACGTGCAGGAAGCCGCAGTGCTGGCCCTCGACGGCCCGAGTGGCAAGCAACTGGTTGCGTACATCGTGCCGCAAGATCGAGCCTTGGTCGGCGCCGATGCCGAGCAGCAAGGCGCATGGCGCGAAACCCTGAAAAGTCATTTGCTGGCGAGCCTGCCGGACTACATGGTACCGGCGCAGACCGTGCTGATCGAACAAATGCCGCTGAGTCCGAACGGCAAACTCGACCGCAAACGCCTGCCCGCGCCGACCGCACACGTCAGCCAACGCGCCTTCGAAGCGCCACGTAGCGAACACGAACAAGTGCTGGCGCAGATCTGGCAGGACGTGTTGGGCGTGGAGCAAGTCAGGCGTCAGGACAATTTCTTTGAACTGGGCGGCGACTCGATCATTTCGATTCAAGTGGTCAGCCGTGCCCGTCGTGCCGGCCTGAGCCTGCAACCGCGCGACCTGTTCCAGCAGCAAACCTTGCAAGCGCTGGCCGCTGTGGTTAAAGAGCAGGCGGCACCGCTGGCGCAACAAGGACCGGTGGACGGAGTACAGAAACTCACGCCGATCCAGCGCTGGTTCTTCGATGAACCGATCCCGCAACGCGCGCACTGGAACCAGGCGGTGCTGCTGGTGCCGCGCGAAACCCTCGAATTGCCGCGTCTGCAAGCCGCGCTGCAACGCCTGCTCAAGCAGCACGATGCCCTGCGTTTGCGCTTCAGTCAGGTCGACGGCCAATGGTCGGCGCGTTATGTCGGGGCCGACAGCGCCGACGTGATCGACATGCTCTGGACCGCCCGCGTAGCCAGCGATGCTTCACTGGAATCGGTGTGCGACGAAGCCCAGCGCAGCCTCAGCCTGCAAGACGGCCCGCTGCTGCGCGTGGCGTTGATCGCTCAGGCCGATGGCTCGCAGCGGTTGCTGTTGGTGATCCATCACTTGGCGGTGGACGGTGTGTCCTGGCGGGTGTTGCTGGAAGATTTGCAGGCTGCGTACCAAGGGCAAGAGCTGTCGCCGAAGACCAGCGCCTTTCAGGTCTGGGCAGACAAACTCGATGCCTATGCGCGCTCCGAAACTGCCGCCAGCGAATTGAGCTGGTGGCAGGCGCAACTGGGCGAGGCGAATGATTCGCTGCCGGCGGCCAACGCCCAAGCCAGTCAGGCCGGGCATCTGCGCCAAGGCGTCAGCATCGGTCTGGACCGTGAGCAGACCCGCCAGTTGTTGCAACAGGCACCAGCGATCTACCGCACCCAAGTCAACGACCTGCTGCTGACCGCACTGGCCCGCACCCTCAGCCGCTGGACCGGCCACGCATCGGCGCTGATTCAGCTCGAAGGCCATGGCCGCGAAGAGCTGTTCGACGATATCGACCTGACCCGCACCGTCGGCTGGTTCTCCAGCCTGTTCCCGGTGTGCCTGACGCCGACCGCCGACCTGGCGGGTTCGATCAAGGCGATCAAGCAGCAACTGCGCGACATCCCCGGAAAAGGCATGGGCTACGGCCTGTTGCGTTACATGGGCGATGCGTCGACCCAAGCGGCATTGGCTGCGTTGCCGCAAGCGCGCGTGACCTTCAACTACCTCGGCCAGTTCGACCAGAGCTTTGCCGAAGACGCGTTGTTCACTCCGGCCCGGGAATCCAGCGGCGCCGCGCAATCGGCAGACGCACCGTTGCCGAACTGGTTGTCGGTGGACGGCCAGGTCTATGGCGGTGAACTGAAACTCGACTGGACCTTCAGCCGCGAATGCTTCGACCAGCGCGAGATTGAAGCGCTCGCCGCGGATTACCAACGCGAGTTGCTGGCGCTGATCGCCCATTGCCTGAGCGATGGCGCGGGCGGCGTGACCCCGGCGGACTTCCCGTTGGCACGCCTGACCCAGTCGCAACTCGATGGCCTGCCGGTGCCACCGGCGCAGATCGAGGACCTGTATCCGCTGTCGCCAATGCAGGCCGGTTTGCTGTTCCACAGCTTGTACGAGTCGGAGTCCGGCGCCTACGTGAACCAGCTCAGCGTCGAAGCCCGCGGCCTTGATGCCGAACGGCTCGGCCGCGCGTGGCAAGCGGTGCTCGACACTCATCCGATCCTGCGCAGCAGTTTCCACTTCCCCGACGGCTTCGAAGCGCCGGTGCAGTTGGTCCATCGTCACCTGCAATTGCCGATGACTTGCCTCGACTGGCGCAACCGCAGCGATCAGGCCGAAGCGTTGGTTCAACTGATCGACAGCGAACGCCTGCAACTCGATTCGACCCGTGCACCGTTGATGCGTTTGACCCTGGTGCGACTCGACGATGAGCGTCAGCAACTGATCTACACCCACCATCACTTGTTGCTCGATGGTTGGAGTAACTCGCTGCTGTTGAGCGAAGTCCTGCAGCGTTATGCCGGGCAAGACGTGCAAGCGCCAACCGGGCGTTTCGCCGATTACATCGGCTGGCTGCAACGTCAGGATGCGCAGGCTGATGAACTGTTCTGGCGCGAGCAACTGGCGACCCTCGACAACCCGACCCTGTTGGGGCAGAGCCTGGCCCATGGCGACAATAAAAACCTGTCGACGACAGAGTTCGCCGACCACCGACAGACCTTCGATGTCGCCACCAGCAAACGCTTCGGCGACTTTGCCCGTCAGCAAAAAGTGACGCTCAACACCTTGGTCCAAGGTGCCTGGGCATTGCTGCTGCAACGCTACAGCGGTCAACGCAGCGTCGCGTTTGGCGCGACCGTGGCGGGGCGTCCGGTGGACTTGCCGGGTGCTGAAAGCCAACTGGGCCTGTTCATCAACACCTTGCCGGTGATCAGCAGCCCGGACGCCGTCGAAAGCGTCGGCCAGTGGCTGACCCGCTTGCAGGCGCAGAACCTGGAATTGCGTGAGCATGAATTCACCGCCCTCGGCGACATTCAGCGCTGGGCCGGGCGTGCCGGTGAACCGCTGTTCGACAGCCTGCTAGTGTTTGAAAACTTCCCGGTGGCCGAAGCGCTACAACAGGGCGCGCCGGCCGGTTTGAGCTTCTCGATCCCGCAGAACCATGAACGCACCAACTTCCCGCTGACGCTGGCGGCCACCGCCGAAAGCCAGCTCAGCCTCAACTGGAGCTACCAGTGCGCCCACTTCAGCGGCGAGGCGATTGCCCGTATGAGCGAGCATTTGGCCGCGCTGCTGGCGGCGATGGTCGCCGCGCCACACGCTGCATTGAGTGAACTGGACCTGCTGACCGCGCCGGAACGTGCGCAACAATTGGTCGAGTGGAACCCGGCATTTACCGCGACGGAAAACCCGCTCTGCGTGCACCAATTGATCGAGGCGCAGGCCGTCGTCCGACCGGACGCCACGGCGTTGATCTTCAACGACCTGGAACTGAGCTTCGACCAACTCAATCGTCGCGCCAACCAATTAGCCCACCGCTTGCGCGCACTGGGCATCGGCCCGGAAGTGCGGGTCGGCCTGGCGATGCAGCGTTCGCCGGAGATGATCATTGGCCTGCTGGCAATCCTCAAGGCCGGCGGCGCTTACGTGCCGCTGGACCCAGCGTACCCGGCCGAACGCCTGCGCTATCTGATGGAAGACAGCGGTATATCGCTGCTGATCAGCCAATCGTGGCTGCGGGAAAAACTGCCGTTGCCGGAAGGCCTGTCGGTCCTGGAAATCGACCGCGAGCCGCTGGACTCGATGGCTGAAACAAACCCGGTCAACCTGACCTGCGGCGAAAACCTCGCGTACCTGATTTACACCTCGGGTTCCACGGGCCGGCCGAAAGGCGTCAGCGTGGCCCACGGTCCGCTGGCCATGCATTGCCTGTCGATTGGCGAGTTGTACGGCATGACCCCGGATGATCGCGAGTTGCAATTCGCTTCGATCAGCTTCGACGGCGCCCACGAGCGCTGGCTGACGCCGCTGGTGTTCGGCTCGGCGGTGATGCCGCGTGACGACGAGTTGTGGAGCGTGGAGCGCACGTGCGCCGAGATCGAAAAGCACGGCATCACCATCGCCTGCTTCACCCCGACCTATCTGTCGCAGATCGCCGATTTCATGGGCGAAGCGGGGCGTGATCTGCCGATCCGTTCCTACACCCCGTGCGGCGAAGGCATGGCCAAGCACGCGTTCGATGAAGTGCAGCAAGTGCTGCAGCCCAAGCGCCTGATCAACGGCTATGGCCCGACCGAAACGGTGATCACGCCACTGATCTGGCTGGCGTATCCGGACACTGAGTTCGACTCGGCGTTCATGCCGATTGGCCGGCCAGTCGGCAACCGCAGCGCCTATATTCTGGACGGCGGCTTGCAGCCGTTGCCGGTTGGCGTGGCGGGCGAGTTGTACCTGGGCGGCGAGGGCGTCGCCCGTGGTTACCATCAACGTCCGGACCTGACGGCTGAACGCTTCGTGCCGGATCCGTTCGTGCCGGGTGCGCGTTTGTACCGCAGCGGCGACCTCGCGCGGTTCCGCGCCGACGGCGTCGTTGAATACCTCGGCCGTATCGACCAGCAAGTGAAGATTCGCGGGTTCCGTATCGAGCTCGGCGAAATCGAAGCCTGCCTGCTGGAACACGAAGGCGTGCGTGAAGCGTTCGTGATCGATCGCGAAGGCCCGGTCAGTCGCCAGTTGGTTGGCTACGTGGTGCCCCGCGATCCGCTCGCCGACGAGCAGGATTTGCGTGAAGCGCTGACCTTGCACCTGCGCAGTCGATTGCCGGCGCACATGCTGCCGGCGCATTTGATGTGCCTGGCCGCGTTGCCGCTGACGCCGAACGGCAAGCTTGATCGTCAAGGCCTGCCAGCGCCGGAAGCCACTCGACAGAACCACGATCAAGTGGCCGCCGCGTCGCCGGCCGAAACGTTGCTGGTGGAGATCTGGCAGGAACTGCTGGGGCTGGAGTCGGTGGGCGTCACCGAGAACTTCTTCGAACTGGGCGGTGACTCGATCATTTCCCTGCAAGCGGTGAGTCGTGCCGGGCAGCGCGGGCTGGTGTTCAGTCCGAAGCAACTCTTTGAGCAACAGACCATTCGGGCACTCGCTGTAGTGGCGACCAGCCGTGAAGCAGCGTTGGTTGAAGCGCCGAAAGTCCCTGCTTTTGCGCTGGTGCCGCACATCGACATCGCAGCCCGTGAAGGGTTGCAAGACCTGTATCCGCTGTCGCCGATGCAGCAAGGCATGCTCTTCCATTGCCTCGATTCGCCAGAGCTGAACCCGTACGTCAACCAGTTGAGCGTGGCGGTCGACGGTTTGCAGGTGCCGCGTTTCCGTGCCGCTTGGCAAACCCTGGTCGAGCGTCACGAAGTGCTGCGCGCGGCGTTCCGCTGGCGTGATGGCCTGGCCGATCCGCTGCAAGCGGTGTTCGCCGATGTCGAGCTGCCGATCGAAGAGCTCGACTGGCGTGACCGCACCGACACTGAACAGGCGTTGAGTGAACTGGCGGCTGCGGAACAGGCCAAGGGCTTCGACCTGAGCTGCCCGCCGCTGATGCGTTTCATCCTGGTGCGCTTGGGTGATGACCGTAACCAGATGATCTGGATCTACCATCACCTGTTGCTGGACGGCTGGAGCGCCTCGCGCCTGTTGGGCGACATGTTGCGCCTGTACCACAACGACACTCTGCCGACCCTGACCGGTCGTTACGCCGACTACATCGCCTGGCAGCAACGTCAGGACGGTGCGCAGGCGGAAGGGTTCTGGCGCGAGCGCCTGGCGTTGCTCGAGGAACCGACCATTCTGGCCAAGGCTTCGGGGGCTGCGGGTTCCGGTCACGGCGTGATGTACAGCAACCTCGACGCCGAGGTGACGCGCAAATTGCACAGCTTCGCCAAGCGTCAGCGCGTGACATTAAACACGCTGGTCCAAGGCGCGTGGTTGTTGCTGCTGCAACGCCACAGCGGCCAACGCAGTGTCGCGTTCGGCGCCACGGTGGCGGGGCGTCCGACCGGGTTGGCCGGCGCGCAGGACATGCTTGGCCTGTTCATCAACACCTTGCCGGTGATCCAGACCCTCGATCCGCAACAGCCGTTGGGCGAGTGGCTGCGCGACTTGCAGGATTACAACCTGATGGTGCGCGACTACGAGCACACGCCGTTGTCGGACATTCAGCGCTGGGCCGGGCAGGGTGGTCAGGGCTTGTTCGACAGCATCATCGTGTTCGAAAACCATCCGGTGGACCGCGCCTTGAAAGGAGGCGAGGAAGGTGAATTGCGCTTTGCCGAAGTCGGCAGCGGCGGGGTGACCAACTTCCCGATGGACTTGATGGTCAGCGCCAACGAAGAAGGCCTGGAAGTTGAGTACCTGTTCCTGCGTGACCGCTTCAGTGAAGTGGAAGTAGAGCGGATTCGTGCGCAGCTTGAAGGGTTGCTGCGTGTGCTGCCTGAGGATGCGGCTTGTCTGCTCGGCAACATTGGCTTGCCTGAGGCACGTTTAAGTCTGCCGCAGGTGTCCGACGACAATGCCGATTTGCTACACGCGTTCAATCGGCATGTCCGCACGCAACCGCAGAAAATCGCCTTGATCTGCGAGGATCGGCAAGTCAGTTATGCACAGCTTGAGGCGCAGGCCAATGGGTTGGCGCAGCAACTGATCGGTCGCGGCATCGGGCCGGAAACACTGGTGGCAGTGGCGCTGCCGCGTTCCGAACGCACCATCGTTGCGTTCCTTGCGGTGCTCAAGGCCGGGGCGGCTTATCTGCCGCTGGACTTGGCGTACCCGGCCGAGCGACTGGCTTATATGTTGAGCGATTCGGCGGCCAGCCTGTTGCTGTGCGACAGCAATCTGGGCGAGCGCCTGACCCTGGCCGCCAGCCCGCCACGTCTGCTGCTCGATCAGTTGAGCGTTGCCGACAACGCCGAGTGCCCGGTTTCCCGACCGCTGCCGGGGCACCTCGCGTACCTGATTTACACCTCCGGTTCCACCGGCCAACCGAAAGGCGTGGCCGTGGCGCGCGGACCGATTGCCCGGCATTGCCGCGGCATCATTGGGCTCTACGAACTGGCACCGCGCAGCCGCGAGTTGCACTTCATGTCGTTCGCTTTCGACGGTGCCCAGGAGCGTTGGCTGAGCGTGCTGTTGGCCGGCGGCAGCCTGGTGATCCGCGATGACAGTTTGTGGACCCCGGAGCAAACCCTGGAAATGTTGCAGCGTCACGCCGTCACCGTGGCCTGCTTCCCGCCGGCGTACCTGCAACAGATGGCCGAAGTGGCTGAACGTTTGGGCAATCCACCGGCGGTCGAGGTGTATTGCTTTGGCGGTGATGCGGTGCCGGAGGCCAGTTTCGAGCAGGTCAAACGGGCGCTGCGTCCGCAGCGACTGGTCAACGGTTACGGCCCGACTGAAACCGTGGTCACGCCTTTGTTGTGGCGTGCCGAGGTCAGCGAAACCTGCGACGCGGCGTATGCGCCGATTGGTCGTGGTGTGGCCGGGCGTGGCTTGTACGTGCTGGATGCCGACCTCAATCCGTTGCCGGTCGGTGTCAGCGGCGAGTTGTACCTGGGCGGCGAATGCCTGGCGCGCGGTTATCACCAGCGTCCCGGCATGAGCGCCGAGCGTTTCATCCCCGATCCGTTCGAGGCCGGAGGCCGCATGTACCGCACCGGCGACCTGGTGCGCCAGCGTGAATGCGGGTTGATCGACTACCTGGGGCGTCTCGACCAGCAAGTGAAGATCCGTGGTTTCCGCATTGAACCGGGCGAAATCGAAGCCCGCCTGCGCGACTGCGCCGAGGTGCAGGATGCCGCCGTGGTGGTGCACGACACGCCGACTGGCAAGCAATTGGTCGGTTATGTGGTGGCGGCCGGTGCTGTTGGGCTTGATCGCCGCTTGAAGTCTGAACTGCAAGCGCAACTGCCGGATTACATGGTGCCGGCGCGAATCATGGTGCTGGAGCGTTTCCCGCTGTCGGCCAACGGCAAGCTCGACCGTCGCGCACTGCCGACGCCGGAATGGGCGCTCGGCGGCTATCGCGCGCCGCGCAACGCACTGGAAACGGCGCTGACCGCGATCTGGCAAGAGGTGCTCGGCGTACCGCAAGTGGGCATCGACGACAACTTCTTCGAACTGGGCGGCGACTCGTTGCAGGTGCTGAAAGTCATCTCGCGGGTGCGCAGCCAGCCGCAACTGGGCTTCGAATTGAAACTGCGCGACCTGATGCAGAAACCGTGCATCGCCGAACTCAGTGGCTATCAGGCTGCTGAGACGGCGTCTGCACCGGACCCGTTGCTGGCGCTGAATGCGCGGATCCCCAACGTGCCGGCGCTGTTCTGCCTGCACGCCGGTTTCGGCACGGTGTTCGACTACGAACCGCTGGCCCGTCGACTGGAAGGACGGCGCACGGTGTATGGCCTGCAATGCCGGATGTTGCTTGACCCGCAGTGGCAGGACGAGTCGCTGTTGGCGATGGCTCACGCCTATGCGCAACGGATTCGCAGTCAGCAGGCCAAGGGGCCGTATTACTTGCTGGGTTGGTCATTGGGCGGGGCGTTGACGCAATTGGTCGCTCACGAATTGGAAACCCAGGGTGAAACGGTCGCGTTTGCCGGGCTGGTCGACAGCTACGTGGCGGGCACCGCAGAAGCGGGGGACTGGCGCGAGGACCTGGGCGATTTCCTGACGTTTGTGCTCGGTCTGCCGGCCGATGAGGCTCAAGCGCTGATTGCGCTGAAAGCCGCTGATTTGAATGAGCGCGAGGGTTCCACGGCGGTGATCGAGGCGGCGATGCACGGTTCCAATGAGCAAGCCGCGTTGGGCGCGGGGGAACTCACGCAGATCTTCGCCACCGGCTCACGCCTCAAGCAACTGGCGCTGGCGCATCGGCAACTGCCGGCGATCCAGGTCACGGCGCATCGCTGGTGGGTGGCCGAGCGCGACGACGAACGTCGGGTGTTCGAGGCCCAGGTCGGCAGCCACGGCGTTGATCGCTTGTTGGCGGGCGGGCACTACGAGGTGCTGCGCGGTGATGAGTTGCTGGATGAGCTTGAAGACTTGTTGGAACACCACATGGTCACTGCATAAAAACAACTGTGGCGAGGGAGCTTGCTCCCGCTGGGTCGCGAGGCGGCCCCCAAAAGAGGGACTGCTGCGCAGTCCAGCGGGAGCAAGCTCCCTCGCCACAGGGTTCTCGCTGATTTGAAGATTGTGTGTTGCCTGATTACTGACCCTTTTGTGTAGAAGGATTTTTCCATGGCCGTGTTGCCAGAACTTGAAGCTTTTCTAGAACTCGCCGAGTTCGGCCGGATGACCGGCAAAAGTCGTGCGATGCATGAACAGTCGCCGCAACAGGCGCGGCTCGATTTCGAAGCGTCGTCGGGGTTTCTCGATGTGCCGCTGGACAGCGTTGCCTGCGAGGACTTCACCCTCGTCGCGCGAGATGGCCACAGCCTGCCGGCCAGGGTGTATCGCAACGGGCAATCGGTCGATGGGCTGCAACCGGTGGTGTTGTATTTCCATGGCGGCGGGTATGTGGTCGGCAGTCTCGATTCCCATGATGCGCTGTGTCGGCGGCTGGCCTCGCAGGGCGGTTTTGCCTTGTTGACGGTGGATTATCGTCTGGCGCCGGAATGGCGGTTCCCGACGCCGGTGCAGGATGCCTGCGATGCGGGGAACTGGCTGGTGCGCGAGGGCGCGACGCATGGTCTGGACGCAACGCGAGTGGCCGTGGCTGGTGACAGCGTGGGGGCGACGCTGGCGACGGTGTTGTCGATCATGGCCGTGCGTGAGCCTGAGGAACTGGCGTTGAAACCCAAGGCACAATTGTTGGTGTACCCGGTGACGGATGCCACGACCCAGCGTGCGTCGCATCGGGATTTTGCCGAGGGTTACTTGCTGGAGACGCCGACGCTGGATTGGTTCTACGCGCATTACGGGCGCACGCCGCAGGATCTGGCGGATTGGCGGTGCTCGCCGTTGCTGGCGGAGGATCTGTCGGGTGTGGCGCCGGCGCTGGTGTACCTGGCCGGGCATGATCCGTTGCATGACGAAGGGTTGGCGTATGCGGATCGGTTGCGTGCTGCGGGGAATGAGGTGACGCTGCTGGAACAGCCTGGCATGACCCATGACTTTTTGCGTATGGCGGGGTTGTTGGGGGAGGTTGAGGGGATTCATGCGGAAGTGGCGGAGTGGCTGCGTTCGCGGCTTTGAACGATCAAATGCCCGTATCTCGCGATACGGGCATTTTTCATTTCAGCTCAGCCACTCAGAAATCATACTTCGCAGTGATCTGCAGGTTACGCGGCTCGCCGTAGAACGTGGTGCCGAAGTTGCCCAGGCCGGTCAGGTACTTCTTGTCGAAGACGTTGTTGGCATTGGCGGTGAAGCTCAGGTGCTCGTCGTATTGAAAACGGGTCATCAGGTCCACGAGGGTGTAGCCACCTTGCTTGAGCATGGTGCTGCCGCCTTCGCCATTACCCACGTTAGGGCTGTAGCTCTGGCCGTAAAAGGCGCTCTGCCAGCTGATGCCGCCACCGACGGTGAACTGGTCCAGCGCGTCGGGCAGACGGTAGGTGGTGAACGTACGAATCACGTGCTCCGGTTTGCTGGTGGCCAGCGGGAAACCGAAGATGCGCTGTTCGTCCTTGTCACGGGTGCGGGCGTAGGTGTAGCCGGCAGACACGTTCCAGTCCTGAGCCAGTTCGCCGGCCAGTTCCAGTTCCACACCGTTGGTGGTGGCGCCGGCGATTGCTTTGTAGACGTCGCGGCCGGTGTCCGTGTTGGTGGTGACGTATTGGGCGACGTTGTCCTGTTCAATGCGGAACAAGGCCAGGCTGGCGTTCAGCCGGCCTTCGAAGTAGGCCGCCTTCAGGCCGGTCTCGTAGCTGTTGCCTTCAACCGGCTCCAGGGTTTTGCCGCTGGCGTCCTGGTAGATTTGTGGCTGGTAGATACTGGTGTAGCTGCCGTAGACCGAGTAGGTATCGTCCAGGTCATAGACCACACCGGCATAAGGCGTAACGACGCCATGTTCCTTGTAGCTGGCGTGGGTGTCGGTCTGGCCGGTGCCTGGATAGTAGGCGTAATCCTCGTTGTACTTGTAGGTGCTCAAACGGCCGCCAAGGATGAACGACAGGTCGTCCGTCGGACGCAGGCGCGTGGCCAGGTAAGCGCCGTTCTGGCTCTGGGTGCGCTCGTACTTGCCGTTTTTCGGGAAATCCTGTTTCGCCAGATGGCCTTCCCAGTCAAAGATGTTGCCCGTCACCTGTCCGAAGGCGCTGCTGTCGAAGGTCGAACCGGTCTGACGGGAGTGGGAGGCCATGAAACCTGCCACCAGTTCATGCTCGCGACCGCCCAGGCTGAACGGGCCCGAGACGTTCACGTCAGCCGTATTCTGCACGCGATGGCCTTCCCAGCGACCCCAGTAAAAGAACATGCCTTCGCCGGTGGCGCGGTCCGGGCTGCCGCCGCTGGCCGAGGCCAGTTGGGTGTCGTGATCGGTGGTTTTCTGGTCGAAGCTGGCCTTGAATTTCCAGTCATTGGCCAGTGCTTGTTCCAGCGACGCGAAGTAAGTGATGCTGTCGAAATCACGACGGCTCCAGTCGGCACCCGGGTTGAAACTGCGAGAGAAGTTGGTGCGGCCGCCGTCGGTGAAGTACGGCGCGTTACCGGTCCAGGAACTGCCGCGCGGGGTGGCACTGGACTTGTCGACGCCCAGGGTCAACAGGGTGTCATCGGTCAGGTCAGCTTCGAGGATGCCGTAGTACAGGTCTTTCTTCTGGCTGTAGTGATCGATGTACGAATCTTTGTCCTGGTAGGCACCCACAAAACGGCCGCGCACGCTGCCGGTATCGTTCAGCGAGCCGGAGATGTCGCCTTCGGTGCGGTAGTTGTCCCAGTAACCGGCGGTGGCGCTGACCGACGCCTTGAAGTCCTTGGTCGGTTTCTTGCGGATCAGGTTGACGGTGGCGGACGGGTCGCCCGCGCCGGTCATCAGGCCGGTCGCGCCTTTGATGACTTCGATGTGATCGAGGCTGGCCGCGTCGTCGCTGTTGTTAGGGTTTTCACCATAAACGCCGTCGTAGGGGATGTTGACGCCGTCGTACTGAAAGTTGGTGATGGCAAACCCTCGGGCGGAAAACTCGGTACGGTCACTGTCGTACTTCTGTGTCGTAACGCCGGGGGTGTTGCGCAACGCGTCGGCGACGCTGGTGACACCGCGATCGTCCATTTGCTGACGCGTCACCACGGTCACCGATTGCGGCGTTTCACGCAGGGTCAACGGCAGCTTGGTCGCGGTGGTGGTGGCGCCGGTGGTGTAGGAATGGGTGTCTTCAGTGGTCAGGCCCAGGGCCTGCCCGGAAATGGTGGTCGCACCCAGTTGCAGGCTCGAGCCGCCGCCGGACACCAGCGTGACGGTATTGCCGCTGATCTGGAACGAAATGCCAGTGCCTTTCAGCAGGGCGGCGAGGGCGTCGGACGGTTCCAGCGAGCCGGACACTGCGCGAGACTTGATCCCTGCAACCTGATCCGGGCTGTAGAGGATTTGCAGATTGGTCTGCATGCCCAGTTCGGTCAGCGCGTTGGAAAGCGATTGACCTGCAATATTCACTTTTACAGGTGCAGCATTGGCCATCGAGCTCCCCAGCAAGGTGGCGGTCAGCAGTACGCTAGTGAACAGGGTGCGATGCAAAGTCGGGCGCTGTACGGCCAGCGCGAGAGGTGTGCGGCGTGTATGAGGTCGCATTACTTACCTGAGCTCCTGAAAAAGTGTTGTGCAGAGTTTTTGTTAGTAAGAATGATTATTAGACGCGGCACGAACGAGAAACCGGAAAGAAACCGGGAAAATAAAATTCCGAAAGGTGGAAGGAGTTAGGTTTTTCGCGGTCCTGTGGCGAGGGAGCTTGTCGGAACGCCGCACCGTCCCGCTGGACTGCGTAGCAGTCCCATTTTTTGGGGCCGCTTCGCGACCCAGCGGGAGCAAGCTCCCTCGCCACAAAGATGTGTTCAGCGATCAGGCGGGAGCGAACTCAGTGACGACCCGTCCGCTTTCCATGCGCACCAGTTGGTCCGCCACGTCGAAGTAACGGTCATCGTGGGAGATCACGATGATGGTCTTGCCCAGACGCTTAAGGTCCGGCAGCAGCTCGGTATAGAAAATCCGGCGGAAGGTCGGGTCCTGGTCGGCCGCCCATTCATCGAACACCAGCACCGGACGTTCCTCCAGCCACGCATTGACCAGGGCCAGGCGTTTGCGCTGGCCGGTGGAGAGGTCGGTGGTGGTGAAGTTGCCGTCCTTGACGCTGACCTTGTGCGCGATCTCCAGCCGTTGCAGGTATTTGTTGGCGTCTTCGGGGATGTGCGTATCACCCTGGACCACGTCGTCGAACAGGTAATAGTCGGCAAAAATCGTGGTGAACAACTGGCGATAGTCATCGCGGTTGGCGGCGTCGATCACTTCGCCATTGACGTGGATTGCACCCTGCTGCGGCGTGTACAGGCCCAGCAGCAGTTTGATCAGCGTGGTCTTGCCGCAACCGTTCTCGCCGACAATAAAGGTGATGTCGCCTTGCTTGATCGTCAGGTTCACCGGCCCGAGCTGGAAGGGCGCAGCACCTTCGGCAGCGGGGAAGCTGAAACGTACATCGGCCAGTTTCAGTTCGTGCACCGCTTGTTTGACGTTGCCTTTATCGCTGAGCAGCAGATGTGGTTCCGGGGTGGAAAATTGCTCCGACAGTTCGGCGATGCGGCGGAAGGCGATCTGCGCGCGGCTGACAATCGGCAAGGTGCTGATCAAATGCTCCAGCGGGCCTTTCATATAAAGCAGCACCAGCACGAAGCCGCTCATCACGGTTTTGTCGGCGCTCGGCCAGAAGGTTTGCAAGGCCAGGGCCAGGCCGATGACCACGAAGAACAGCATCGAACCAAACGTCTTGGCGATCACGAAAGTGTTGATGGAACGCACCTGGGTGTTGCAGATGAACTCGGCCGTAGCCTTGATGCCCGAGACGAACATGCGCTGGCGGCGTGGACGATGAATGCGCAGTTCCTTGGCGCCTTCGGCAATCGCGTTGTAGTGCTTTTGCAGTTCATCTTCGGCCTCTCGTGCGGCCATGAAACCCTGAACACCTTTGCTCTGGGCGTAGGCCTGAATCGCCGTGCCGATCAGAATGGCGGCGACCATGATCAGGAACATCGGCCACGACAGAATGGCCAGGTAGCCCATGCAACCGAGGGTCACGGTGACGGAAATGGCCAGCGGCGCGAAGGCGAAGGCGAAGTCGCTGATGGTGTCGACGTCGTGGGTCAGTACCGGGATCAGGCGGTGGCTGCGATAGCGTTCGATCTGCTCGATCGGGGCCGACAGGACTTTCTCGCCCAGCTGTTTACGCAGCTTGGCGATGATGTGCTGGCCGACGTAGTTGGTGCCGATGTCCGAGCAGATCGAACTGGCCAGCGCCAGCAGGCACAGGCCGGCGAACAGGGCGACGACGCCTTGGGTCAGGCCGGTGTCCGAATGCAGGGCGTTGTTGATGGTCGCCAGCAATACCGTGACGCTCAGGCCGCCGACCATGCCCAGGAAAATGGACGCGGCGACGATGAGCCGAAAGGGTTTCAACAGGGCGAACAATTCGCCGATGGCGCCACGGGTAGGCTGGGTCATGGAAGACAGTTCCTTGGGTCGTGAAGGCAGATACCCAGTAGAACGTCTGGTGGAAGGCTTAATTTAGCCGGCCGCCGACTGGCGGCGACCGGTTGGGGTGACGGCTTACAGGTCGCGCACGATGCGGAACCCCATCCAGTCGCCACGCTCTTGCGGGTACTGGCTGTTGCGGTTGCCGGAGCGCGAGAACACCGGCGCTTCACCCCAGTCGTTGCCACGAATCCGTACGGCTTCGCATTTGGGCTCGACCCAGGCGCTGCCATCAGTGGGCGCACCGACGTAATCAGGGTGTTCGCAGTCCTCGACCCATTCGTAAACGTTGCCGTGCATGTCGTACAGGCCGAAGGCGTTCGGCGGGTAGCTGCCCACTGGTGAGCTGTAGCTGTAACCGTCCGCCGGGCCATAGGTGTTGGCGTGTTTGCTGATGCTGTATTCCTTGCCCACATCGAACGGGAAGGGGAACGGCCCTTTGCTGCCGCCGCGCGCGGCATATTCGCGTTGGGCTTCGCTGACCATGTGGTACGTCTGCCCGGTTTTTTTCGACAGCCAGGCGACGTAGTTTTTCACGTCGTCGAAGTTCATGCACACCGCCGGCTGACGCGGGCTTTGCGGATAGCGCGGCTTGCTGGCGACGCACTCGCGACCCGGCCGGGTGTCGCCGTTGGCGATGGTCACGCCACTCTCGCGCACGTAGCTGTCCCATTCACCGGCGGTGACCTGGAAGCGGCTCATGGCGAACGGTTTGGCAAAGGTCACGTCATGCATCGGACCTTCATCGGGTTCGCGACCGACTTCATCGTCCGGGGTGCCCATGGTGAAGGTGCCGGCGGGCAGCACGACCATTTCCGGGCAGTCCCGACAGTCTTTGAACACCTTGCCCGGTTGCGTCGTTGCCGCGGCTTGCGCGGCAGCCGGCAGCAGGCCAGCGAGGAGGGCGGACAAGGCGAGTGCCTTGAACGGCAGTGTTAGTGGATTACTGTTCATGAGGTGTCTCGTTCAAAGAAAAAACTGGAGTCTTGTAAGGTCCAATGTAGGAGTGAGCCTGCTCGCGATAGCGGTGTATCAGGCGAAGTCGATGTCGACTGATACACCGCTATCGCGAGCAGGCTCGCTCCTACAGGGTTCTGCGTTAGGCGATCTTGCTCAGCAAGGCCATGAAGCGGTCGATCTGCTCTTCAGTGTTGAGCAGGCCAGGGGCGATGCGGATCACCGGGCCGACGTCACGGTCCACCGAGTCGCAGACCACGCGGTTCTCCATCAACTGGACGGCGACTTTTTCGCAGTCGCGATCCTTGATCCGGAAGAAGGTAAAACCAGCCGACAGGTCCGGGCTCTTTGGCGTCACCAGTTCGATCTGCGGGTGCTCCAGCAAGCGGTTTTTCGCATAGGTATTGAGCGCGTGGATGCGCGCCTGGACCTCGGCCTTGCCCAGGTCCAGGTGCAGCTTGAAGGCTTCGTTCAGGGCCCAGCGATGTTCGAAGCTGTGATAGCCGCCGGGGGTCATGATGGTCGAGAAGGTGGTGGCTTCGGAGAATGTCGGGATGGTCGGCGTCACGTCCTTGAGTTCGGCCGAACGCGCGCAAATGATCCCGGTACCGCGCGGGCCGAACATCCATTTGTGGGTGCCGGCAATGAAGAAATCGCAGTGCATGTCGGGGAAGTCGAGGTCCTCGACGCCGAAGCCGTGGACGCCGTCAACCACATACAGGATGCGGTCCTTTTCTGCGCGGTTGCGGTTCTGTTCGTCCACCAGTTTGCCGATCTCGCCGATTGGCAGTTTCACGCCGCTGCCCGATTGCACCCACGTCATGCCGAGCACTCGGGTTTCGGGGCGAATGCCTTTGGCAATCGAGCCCAGCACTTCGTCCACGGAAATGCTGTGACTGTGCTCGAACAGCTTGAGCTTGCGAACCTTGACCCCGTCCTTTTGCTGGCGGTAAGCCAAGGCATAGTTCGTCGCGTAATGTTCGTGTTCGCTGGTGAGAATTTCCTGATCGGGGCGCACATGAATGCCGCCGTAGATCAGTGAAAGGCCTTCGGTGGTGCTGCCGGTGAGGGCGATTTGCTCGGGCTTGGCCTTGAGGTAGCGACCGGCCCAGATGCGTACTTCCTGCTCGCGTTTTTCGGTTTCCCCCAGGTCCCAATCCATGGCCCGGCCGGGGTTGCGGTCGAGGTTGGCGCGGTGCATGTCGATCGCTTCACGCACCGGTCTTGGGTGTGAGGTCACCAGAAAGTTGGCGAAGTGCAGGTAATCCGGGTCCTGATTGAACATCTGGCGTAGTTGCGCCCACTTATCCTTCGGCAGCGGCGCCGGATTGGCGGCCAGCGCCGGCAGGTTCACGGCTGCGCCCAAGGGCAGGCCGGCCGCGAGAATACCGGCCTGCTTGAGGAATGAACGACGGTTGGTCATGAGCTCGGTTCGCTTCTGCAAAAGAGAGAATCAGTTTTTCGCCACAGGTTTGGAAGACTTCTGCACCTGGTCCCAGACCCGCAGGAAGTTGCCGCCCCAGAGTTTGGCGATATCGGCTTCGCTGTAGCCGCGACTGATCAGCTCGGCCGTCACGTTGCGGGCCTCGCTGACGTCTTTCCAGCCGTCCAGACCGCCGCCGTCGTTGAAGTCGGAACTGATGCCGACGTGGTCGATGCCGATTTTCTTCACCGCGTAGTCGATCGCGTCGCCGTAGTCCTTGAGTGTGGCCTTGGGTTCCTCGTCGACGATGGCATAGAGCTGACTGGCGTACTCGCCGAAGCGTTGCTCGGACCAGACGGTGATCACCGGGTCGCCCGGCATCAGCGCCATCTCCAGACCTTGCAACGGTTGCAGGTCGAAGCGTGCGCGCAGGGCGTTGAGTTTGTCCTGGGTGGCCTGGCTCAGCGGGCGGATGTAGGTCGGGAAGCCGACAATCTGCACCACGCCGCCGCTGTTCTTGATCAGCTGCATTTCCTGATCGCTGAGGTTGCGCGGGATGTCTACCAACCCTCGCGGCGCCGAGTGGGACGCGACCATCGGCGCACGGCTCAACTGGGCGACTTGCTCCAGCGCCTTGGTCGACATCTGAGAAACGTCGATGATCACGCCGAGGTCGTTGAGTCGGTGCACGGCCTGCTTGCCGATCTCCGAGAGGCCGCCGAGGGCGTCGCGGGAATCGTTGAAAAACGGCAACGGCCGGGACGAATCAGCCCAGGCGTTGTTGCCCACGTAGCTGAAGCCGAACATGCGCATGCCGCGCGCCGCCCACTTGTCCAAAGCGTTGAGGTCGTTGCCCAGCGGATAGGCGTTGAGCATGCTCATGAAGATCGCGAACTTGCCTTCGCCGTGCAGGCGGCGGAAATCGTCGGGGGTGTAGGCGATGGCGACCTGATTGGGGAAGTCGCGAACCAGGGTGCTGATGATTTTGTAGCGGGTTTCCTGCTCGAACCGTGCTTCGTCGACGAAACCGGCGGTGGGGCGGTGCGGGGCGTTGGCGCCGTTCCAGATTTCCGGCCAGCCGAAAATCGTCAGCGCCGCGCCGGACAGGCGTCCGCGCCCGGTCTTGACCAGGTCGAACTGCCCGGTGCCATCCTTGTCCGCTTCATTGCCGGCGGTGCCGAAGTCCAACGGGACGGTGACGTGGCTGTCGAAGGAGAGGATTCGCTCGTGCAGTTCATCGGCCTGTTTCATCACCTTGACCGGGTAACCGGGATTGTCCTTGAACCCGTAATCCCAGACCGCAAAGCCTGCACCGGCGCTGATCGCCAGGGCCAGCGGCAGGCCGATGTAAAGAGCCTTTTTCGAACGTGGTTTTGTCATTGCCGTCTCAGTCAGGTTCGCCGTTGGGGGCAGGCGCAGGGGCCTTTGCTATCTGGGAAGAACGAGTGGCCCAGTTAGAAATTTAGTGGGGTAGATGGCCTCTTCGCGGGCAAGCCTCGCTCCTACAGGTGTTGTGTCGTACCCAAATCATGCGGTAACCACAAAACCTGTAGGAGCGAGGCTTGCCCGCGAAGCTCTTAAATTTCCAGACTCAACAAACGTTCTAGCTTGGATAAAGCCTGCTTCATGGCTGACACAGGTAGGGCAATGACGATTTCTCGACGATGGTTCATGGCAGGCCTGGCGCTGACCGGTGCCGCCGTGCCTGCGGCTTTTTATGGGCATCGTGAATGGACCAAACCGGATCCGACGATCACCCCCGGCGAAGCTTCATTCGATGTGGCGGATGTTGCCGGCCAGCACTTGGCGAACACCTTGCGCGGTGTCTGGCAGATTCGTTTCGAAGGTCATGACGCCGGCATCGAAGGCCTGCCACGGGACGGGCTGGAGGTGTTTCTCGACATCGGCCACAAAGGTCGCGGCTTGAGCGGGTTCCTCGACACCGCCGAGCGTTTGCGTTCGAGCGAAACGCCGCGTTACCGAGTGCTCGGCGACCTGGCCGGCGCGAAACCGGCGCAGTTGAGCTGGCGACTGCTCAGCGCCAGTGGCACAGCGGATTATGAATTCAGCCTGTTGCTGGACGAAGTCTGGGCCGGTTTCGGCAATGCTGGCAGCGGCACCCTCAGTGGTCGGGTGGTGAATCTGGACCGTCCGCTGATGTTGACGGCGCAGGACAACCGCTTCATTGCCGTCAAGCGTGTGTTCCCCGAAGCCCGAGAGCGCACCGGTCTCAATCCGTCGTTGCTGGCCTGGCTGGTGTCGCCTGAACATCGGCTGTTTCACCAGCTCTGGCATGCCTCCCGGGACAAATGGCACACCCTGTCCGAAGACAAGCGCGGTGCCCTGCGTGGCATTGGCTGGCAGCCTGGTCCGCGAGACAAGGAGCGTGATGCCCGTGGCGCGCGCAAGGATCGTAACGGCTCGGGCGTGGACTTTTTCTTCATGCACCGGCACATGCTCGGCAAGGCGCGCTCCCTGCAGGACTTGCCATCCTGGCAACACTTCCCATTGCCGCAGCCGGAACTGGCGCGTGATCGCGTTGGTTTCGCCCATTATTTTGACAACCATGACGGCACCGCGCTGCCGCCGACCTGGCTGGCTGACGACGATGCCGAGTACTCGCAATGGGTCAGTGACATCAAGACCGCCGAGACCTACCACAGCAATTTCCAGGTCTGGGAATCGCAGTACCGCGATCCGCGTTACCTGTCGAAATTGACCTTGGGTCAGTTTGGTTCAGAGGTCGAATTGGGGCTGCACGACTGGCTGCACATGCGCTGGGCTTCGGTCCCGCGTGATCCGTCCAACGGTCATCCCGTGCCGTTTGCCCGGGATCCGGCGGACTTTTCCGCGCGCTGGTATGCGCCGGAAAACGACTTTCTCGGCGACCCGTTTTCGTCTCATGTAAACCCGGTGTTCTGGCATTTCCATGGCTGGATCGATGATCGACTGGAAGACTGGTTCCGTGCGCACGAGCGCTTTCATCCGGGGGAGGTCAGTCGGCTTGAGGTCAATGGCGTGGCGTGGTTTGCGCCTGGGCGTTGGGTCGAGATCGACGACCCGTGGCTCGGCCCTAGCACCCATGGTTGCAGCACCACGCCTGGGTTGCAGACCGGCAAATCGGTGGAAATGGACCCGGAAACCATGAAGCTGGCGTTGCGGATTACCTTTGGTGATGACGGGAAGAAACTGGCGGATCTGTTCCGCAAGGTGCCGCAACGGCCTTGGTATGCAAGGCATTTGAAGGCTAAACCGATTACGAGTTAAACCGGGAGACCGCGTTATCGTTCTTCGCGGGCAAGCCTCGCTCCTACAGGGGCATCATTCATACCTGTAGGAGCGAGGCTTGCCCGCGAAGAGGCCCTTAATGACAAAGAAAATTATAAAACCTGCCACCCGCCGCCGAGCGCTTTGTACAGCGCAATACTCGCCTGCAACCGCGACAACCGCAGTTGCACATTCAGATCCTGCGCCGCATACAGGGTACGCTGTGTCTCCAGCACCGTGAGCAAATCCTCGGCCCCGGCCTGATAACGGCTTTGCGCAATGTTGAAGGCCGTCTGCGCCTGGTTCAGCTCTTCACCTTGCCACTGCCGCTGTTCGTCCAGTCCGCGAATGCTGTTCAACGCTTTTTCCACATCGGCGAAGCCATTGATGATCGCCCCGCGATACGTCTCCAGCAGTTCTTCCTGACGGGCCGTGGCTTTGTCACGCTCGGCGCTCAGGCGACCATTGTTGAAGACCGGCGCGAGCAGTCCGGCGGTGAGGTTGTAGAAGGGATTGCGCAGGACGTCGGCGGCGCGGTCGGCACCAGAGCCGATTTCTGCGCTGAGGGTCACCGCCGGCAACAGGGCGGCGCGGGCGACGGTGACGTCGGCTTGTGCGGCGGCCAATTGCGCTTCGGCGCGGGCGATGTCCGGGCGACGGCTGATCAGCTCGCTGGGCAGGCCAGCGCCAATGGTTGGCCATGACAGTTGATCAAAGCGCTCCTGACCCAAAGA
Organism: Pseudomonas sp. BT76 TE3572; assembly: GCF_050435365.1. Taxonomy (NCBI): domain Bacteria; kingdom Pseudomonadati; phylum Pseudomonadota; class Gammaproteobacteria; order Pseudomonadales; family Pseudomonadaceae; genus Pseudomonas; species Pseudomonas sp. BT76 TE3572. The sequence goes on along the minus strand of NZ_JBNDKE010000001.1, from coordinate 2,469,733 downwards.
CAACTCCTGCACCGGCCGGCCGAGCAGGGCGGCCAGGCTGATCTGTGCGTCCTGAGCCTGTTGCTGCACCAGCGGTAATTGTCGCTGTTGCGCGGCGACGAGACTCTTCTGCTGCGCCAGTTCCAACGCCGTCGCCGAGCCTGAGTCAAAACGCGTCTGCACCAGTTTCAAAACATTCTGCGCGTTCGTCAGATTCAGCGCTGCGATGCGACTTTGCTCACGCAACGACAAGCTTTGCGCGTAGCTGTTGGCCACGCCGCTGAGCAGCGTCAACTCCACTGTCGCCTGATCGAATTCGCTGGCCTGCAAGCCGAATTGCGCACTGTCGCGGGAAGCGCGTTGGCCGCCCCAGAAGTCGACTTCGTAAGTGGCGGTGAGGTTGGCGTTAAAGTAATCGACGGCCTTGTTATCGCCGTCGGCATCAAGCTGGCTGTAGCCGTTGCCGCGCAACAGTTTCTGCCGATTGGCGTTCAGGCCGGCCTTGACCTCCGGCAGCAGCGAGCCGCCGGCAATCACGGTGTCGGCTTGCGCTTGGCGCACCCGAGCGATGGAGGCGGCCAGGTCGTAACTGCCGACCCGCGCCTGTTCGATCAACTGATCAAGCTGCGGGCTGCCGAACTGCGTCCACCATTGCAGGTGGCTGCGAGTAGCGCTTTGAGTGTGTGGCGATTGCCAGGCGGCGGGCGGCTGGAGGCCGCTGTCCGGGCGCTGGGCGGGACTGCCGCAGGCACCGAGCAACAGGCAGAGGGTCAGCAGGCTGAGTGGCGGCTTCATAGATCGATCATTCACTGGTAAGGGCCGTGACCGGGTCGAGTCGGGCAGCTTTGCGGGCCGGCATGAAGCCGAAGACAACACCGGTGACCAGGGCGCAGCCGAAGGCGCCGAGTACCGCTATCAAGGAGTACGCGACGGCGACTTCGCTGAGGATCAGCACGCCGCCGACGATCAGTGCAAGGGCGATCCCGGCAAGCCCGCCGACCACCGAGAGCATCACCGCTTCGGTGAGGAACTGGCGCAGGATGTCGCGTTGACGGGCGCCGGTGGCCATGCGGATACCGATCTCGCGGGTGCGTTCGCGCACGGTCATGAGCATGATGTTCATCACACCGATGCCGCCCACCAGCAATGAAATCGCGGCAATCGAGCCGAGCATCAGCGACAGGGTATTTTGCGTGCGTGCCTCGGCCTGGATCATCGCCGCGTTGTTGGTCAGTTCGAAATCCTTCTTGCCGTTGTGCAGGCGCAGCATCAACTGTTCGATGGCTTTTTCAGTCTCCTTGACCTTGCGCGCATCGGCGGCGGCGATGGCCACGTATTCGGGGTTGTGGGTGCCAAACAACCGCACACTCGCAGCGGAGTAGGGGATAGCGATGCGGTCGTCGCTGTCGGAATCGCCGGAGCTGGCGCCTTTTTCCGCGAGTACGCCGACCACCTGGAACGGCACGTTCTCGATCAGGATGTATTGGCCGATCGGGTTGGCGACGTCCTTGAGCAACTTGGTCCGCACCTTGTGGCCGATTACCGCGACTGCCGCCGCGTTGCGTTCATCGTCCTGGGTGAAATAGCTGCCTTCCACCACCGGCCAGTTGAAGATCGCCGGGAAGTTGGTGTCGTTGCCGCCGACGTAGCTCAAGTGGTCGAGATTGCCGAAACGCACCCCGGCCTCCTGGCCGTTGACTGGCATGATCCGTGTCACTTGTGGCAGGCTTCCCACCGCCGCGACGTCATCCAGGGTGACTATGCCCAGCGGCGTACGCGGGTTTGGCGACGAGCCACTGAGGTAAATGATGTTGGAGCCGAACGCGCCCATTTGCGCCATGACCTGGCGCTTGCTGCCTTCACCGACGGCCAGCATGACCACCACCGACGCCACGCCGATAATGATTCCGAGCAACGTCAGTGCGGTTCGAAAGCGGTTGATCCACATCACCCGCCATGCGGCTTGCACCGCATCGACCAGTTCGCCTTTCCAGGCCCCGGTGGCTTCGGCGCCTTCGGTCAGGCGCTTGCGTAAGTCCACCGCTTGCAGCGCGCCAGGGTTGGCCGAGGACTGTGCTTCGGGATTGTCCTGGGCGCTGTCGCTGATGATCAGTCCGTCGCGAATTTCGATGATGCGTTTGGCCCGGGCCGCGACTTCGCGGTCGTGGGTGATGAGGATCACCACGTGGCCCTGGCTCGCCAGTTCGTCGAGCAGGGTCATGACCTCGGCACCGCTGTGGCTGTCGAGGGCGCCGGTGGGTTCGTCGGCGAGGATGATGTGGCCGCCGTTCATCAAGGCGCGGGCGATCGACACTCGTTGTTGCTGGCCGCCGGAGAGCTGGTGCGGACGGTTGCCGGTGCGCGAGGCCAGGCCGAGGCGATCGAGCAGGGCGGCGGCGCGGGCGTGGCGTTCGGTGGCCGGCAAGCCTGCGTAGATGGCCGGCATCTCGACGTTTTCCTGGGCCGAACCGGACGGGATCAGGTGATAACCCTGGAACACAAAGCCGAAGGCTTCGCGGCGCAGCCAGGCCAGTTCGTCGCTGTCGAGTGCGGCGACGTTTTCCCCGGCGAAGCGATATTCGCCTGAGGTCGGACGGTCAAGGCAGCCGAGGATGTTCATCAGCGTCGACTTGCCGGAGCCGGAGGCACCGACGATCGCCACGAACTCCCCGGCATGGATCGACAGGTCGATACCGCGCAACACGTGGACTTCCGGTGAATCGCCGCCGCCGTAGGCTTTGCGGATGTCGTGCAGGTCGATCAGGGGCGTCAGCATTCAGCCGCCACTCCCATCAGTCGGGCCGATCAGCAGGTGATCGCCTTCCTGCAAGCCGTCGAGGATCTGCACCCGCAGGCGATCGCTGATGCCGGTGCGCACGTCACGCGGCTCGATGCGGCCGTTTTTGGCGACGACTTGCGCGGTCTGATTGTCCGCTCCAGTGCCGGCTTGCAGGGCTGCGATAGGTGCGGTGAGGACGTTTTTCGCCTGCTCGGCGACGAAGAAGACTTGCGTGGTCATTTCCGCCATCAGCGCGTTGTCGGCGTTGTCGACGTCGAGCAGTACGGTGTACAGCACCACGCGAGCGCTGCCGCTTTTGCTCGAACTGGCCGGGCTGCCGCCACCCTGGCTGGTCTGGTCCAGCGGCTTGGGCGGCACCGGCAGAATCTGTCGCACCGTGCTGTTCCAGCGACGGTTGCCGCCGCTGAGGGTGGTGAACCAGGCCGTCATGCCGGGTTTGACGTGACCGATGTCGGCTTCCGACACCTCGGCCCAGACGGTCATCGGCGACAACTTGGCGATGCGCAGAATCAGGGGCGTTTGTTGCTGGGCGTTGAGGGTCTGGCCTTCCCGGGCGTCAAGTGCGACGACGGTTCCGCTCATGGGCGCATAGATGCGGGTGTAACCCAGTTCCGCCTGATCACTGCGCAGGCTGGCCTGGGCCTGGCGGATCTGCGCCTGGAACATGTCGATGCGGGCCTGGGTGGCACGCAGTTCGGCCTCGGCGGTCTGCACGTCTTCTTCGCGGGTGGCGCCACCGGCCTTGAGGTTTTGCTGACGCTGGAATTTCTGCCGGGCGAGGTCGTGCTGCGCCCGTTGCTCCTGCAGCTGCGCCTTGAGGTTTTCGATGGAGAAACGCCCGGCGTCGAGTTTGGCCTGTTGCGTGGACGGATCGATCTCCACCAGCAACTGGCCTTCCTTCACCCCATCGCCGACTTCCACGTGGATCTTGTGGATCTGCCCGGACGCCTGGGCACCGACGTCGACATAACGTCGAGGTTGCAGGGTGCCCAAGGCCGTGACGCTGCTTTCGATGTCGGCGCGGGTGACCTGAACGGTGGCGAACTGGTCGCGGCCGGGCGGGATGATCTGCCAGGCGGCCATGGCGATAACGGGGATCAGGCAAAGTGCTACAAGCAGGGCGCGTCGGGTCTGTCGGGGACGTTTCATGCAGGGTTCCGGCCTATGAATATCGGCCCGTCGTTCAAAGGGACGGGGAGCTGTCCTGTAAACGATGAAAGTGGCGGGGAATTTAGCCGGGGACATATGGCGCAACACAGGTGAAGGGGGGGGCAGGTACTCGAGCAGGACTATTTGTCGGGCAAGGTGAAGCAATACTTTAAATCTATATGAGAATTACTATAAATTACGCACCTTGAACTGCCACTATCGTGCCACTGCCTGTTTCGGCGGTTGCCGGTCTGGCTCAAGGACAGAAACCGCACCCCTGCGGTCGGGAGTCATGTTGGAAAACTACTATCGCGAGCTGGTGTGTTTTTTGAACGCCAGGCTGGGCAACCGTCAGGTGGCCGAGGATGTGGTGCATGACGCTTATCTGCGGGTATTGGAGCGCTCCAGCGACACGCCGATCGAGCAGCCTCGGGCGTTTCTGTATCGCACCGCGCTCAACCTGGTGATCGACGACCATCGGCGCAATGCCCTGCGCCAGGTCGAATCGCTGGAAGTGCTCGACAACGAAGAGCGCTACTTCACCCCATCCCCTCATCACAGCCTCGATCACGGTCAACGCCTGGAAATGCTCCAGCGCGCATTGGCGGAATTGCCACGGCTGTGCCGCGAGAGTTTCCTGCTGCGCAAGATCGATGGCCTGTCGCACCCAGAGATCGCCGAACACCTGGGCATTTCCCGGGCCCTGGTGGAGAAACACATCGTCAATGCGATGAAGCATTGCCGGGTGCGGATGCGGCAATGGGATGCGCACTGATCCGACCCGATCAATCAAGCTGCATTAAATTTTTTTTCATTGTCCTCGTTCCCTTCAACAGACGATCTGCTGTCCTGCTCAAGGCCGGTCAGGTCACTTAGGCTTACTCCCGCTGCTTCGGGGGTTCATCCAGAGGACACTGGAAATGACACAGGCAATTGCATCGCCCATCGTTCACGACCTGATCGGCGTCGGTTTCGGCCCTTCGAACCTGGCGCTGGCCATCGCTCTGCAAGAGCGCGGGCCGAGTCAGGGCGAGCTGGATGTTCTGTTTCTCGACAAGCAGGCCGACTACCGCTGGCACGGCAACACCCTGGTGACCCAGAGCGAGTTGCAGATTTCCTTCCTCAAGGACCTGGTGACCCTGCGCAACCCGACCAGCCCGTACTCCTTCGTCAACTACCTCAAGCACCACGGTCGTCTGGTGGACTTCATCAACCTGGGCACCTTTTATCCGTGCCGCATGGAGTACAACGATTACCTGCGTTGGGTCGCCGGGCAATTCGAAGCGCAGAGCCGCTACGGCGAAGAAGTGCTGACCATCGAACCGGTGCTGCACAATCAACAGGTCGAAGCGCTGCGGGTGATCTCGCGCGATACCCACGGTCAGCAGCACGTTCGCACCGCCCGTTCGGTGGTGGTCAGTGCCGGCGGCACACCGCGTATTCCCGAAGCGTTCAAGGCGCTCAAGGGGGACAGCCGGGTGTTCCACCACTCCCAGTACCTGGCGCAGATGGCCAAGCAGCCGTGCGTGAACAACCAGCCGATGAGCATCGCGATCATCGGTGGCGGGCAGAGTGCGGCGGAAGCGTTCATCGATTTGAACGACAGCTTCCCGTCGGTGCAGGTGGACATGATCCTGCGGGGCTCGGCCCTGAAGCCGGCGGACGATAGCCCGTTCGTCAACGAAGTGTTCTCGCCGGAGTTCACTGATCTGGTGTTCCAGCAGGCGAGCAGCGAGCGCGAGCGTCTGGTCAACGAGTACCACAACACCAACTATTCGGTGGTGGACATCGACCTGATCGAGCGCATCTACGGCATCTTCTATCGCCAAAAAGTCTCGGGCATCGCGCGCCATGCATTCCGTACCCTGACCACTATCGAAAAAGCCACCGCCACCGAGCGCGGCATCGAGTTGGCCGTGCGCAACAACGCCACGGGTGAAGTCAGCGTCCGTCATTACGACGCCGTGGTGTTGGCCACCGGTTACGAGCGTCAGATGCACCGCAAGCTGCTGGCGCCGCTGGAGCAGTACCTGGGCGATTTCGAGGTCGACCGTAATTACAAACTGATCACCGACGAGCGCTGCAAGGCCGGCATCTATATGCAGGGCTTCTGCCAGGCCAGCCATGGCTTGAGCGACACGCTGTTGTCGATCCTGCCGATTCGCGCTGATGAAATTGCCGGTTCGTTGTATGACCATGGCAAGGCTCGTGGGCATGGTCGGTCGGTGATGGATTTACTGTTGGCGACTGCCAGCTAATTTGCGGAGTTTGTAAGGCCGTCATCGCGAGCAGGCTCGCTCCCACAGTGGATCTTCAGTGAACACAGATTTTGTGTATGACAGAGACCAAAGGTGGGAGCGAGCCTGCTCGGGATAGAGCCCTCACAGGCACCACAAATGTTGAAAGCTGAACCCTTCCTGAAGAACCCCGCGATTCCCCCGTCACACGCCTTTGCTTCGTTTACTCTGCAGAAATCGGGGCGTAAGCTTTGCGCGTTTTCAATCAATAGCGGAGACCCACAGTGGGTACTTGTTCGAGTGACAGTAGTCGGCCGGTTTCGATAACCGGCACCTTCCCGGCAAGATAACGCGCCACTGTTTGTGCCGTTGTCTCGCCGAAAAGCGAGCAGCGGCATCCCGATCGCGGCCAGTCCTGGTCCGTGTCCCGACGTCCCTCTCATCGACGCTGAACCGTGCGTGATGTTCGACTTTGTGTCGTCATCGCGGCGTATCGACACGCCTGCTCGACGGTTTCCCGGCTGACCCTGGGGGAACTGCCATGAACCTGACCCTGCTCAAAGAATTCTTCGCCGGATTCCTGCGCACGCGCCACATCGCCCGACACTTCCGTCGCCTGGCGCTGCTGGAAAACTTCACCGACACCACGGTCAGCCGCGAGGTGCCGCCCACCCTGGCGCAAACCCTGGTGAGCGCTGCCAACAGCGACACCGGCCAACTGCTGAACAACCTCGGCAGCCACACCGATGGCTTGAGTGAACTCGAAGCCGATGCACTGCGCGTGCAGTACGGCCTCAACGAAGTCGAGCACGAACAGCCGTTGCCGTGGTGGACACACTTGTGGCACTGCTACAAAAACCCGTTCAACCTGCTGCTGACCTTGCTCGCGGTCATCTCCTGGCTGACCGAAGACATGAAAGCCGCCATCGTGATTTTCTCCATGGTGGTGCTCTCGACCTTGCTGCGCTTCTGGCAGGAAACCAAATCCAACCAGGCCGCCGACGCGCTCAAAGCGATGGTCAGCAACACCGCCACGGTATTGCGCCGGGATGCGCAACGTACCGAACTGCCGATCAAGCAACTGGTGCCAGGCGACCTGATCGTGCTCTCGGCCGGCGACATGATTCCTGCCGATTGCCGGGTGATCGGCGCCAAGGATTTGTTCGTCAGCCAGGCCGCGATGACCGGCGAATCGATGCCGGTGGAAAAATTCCGTCGTCAGCAGGACAGTGACACTCGCAACCCGCTGGACCTGGACAACATTCTGTTCATGGGCACCAACGTGGTGTCCGGCACGGCCATGGCGGTGATTCTCACCACCGGCAACAACACCTATTTCGGTGCACTCGCCCAGCGGGTTGGCGCTACGGATCGCGCACCCACCTCGTTCCAGACCGGGGTCAACAAAGTCAGCTGGCTGCTCATCCGGTTCATGTTCGTGATGGCGCCGTTGGTGCTGTTCATCAACGGCTTCACCAAGGGCGACTGGACCGAAGCACTGCTGTTTGCGCTGTCGATTGCCGTGGGCCTGACCCCGGAAATGTTGCCGATGATCGTCACCTCCACCCTGGCCAAGGGCGCGGTGTTCCTGTCGCGTAAAAAAGTCATCGTCAAACGCCTCGACGCGATCCAGAACTTTGGCGCCATGGACGTGCTGTGCACCGACAAGACCGGCACCCTGACTCAGGACAAGATCTTCCTGGCGCGCAATGTCGATGTCTGGGGCAACGATTCCGATGACGTTCTGGAAATGGCCTACCTCAACAGCTACTACCAGACCGGCCTGAAAAACCTGCTGGACGTGGCGGTGCTCGAACACGTGGAAATCCACCGTGAACTGAAAGTCGGCACCGCGTTTCGCAAGGTCGACGAGATCCCGTTCGACTTCACCCGTCGGCGGATGTCGGTGGTGGTCGCCGAGCGTGATCATTCGCACCTGCTGATCTGCAAAGGCGCGGTGGAAGAAGTGCTGGCGGTGTGCACGCGGGTGCGTCACGGCGAGGTCGATGAAGCGCTGAGCGATGAATTGCTGGCGCGGATTCGTCAGGTCACTGCCACGTTCAATGCCGAAGGCTTGCGCGTGGTAGCGGTTGCAGCGCGGCCGATAATTGAAGGGCGCGATACCTACAGCCTGGCGGATGAACAGGCGCTGACGCTGATCGGTTACGTGGCGTTTCTCGACCCACCCAAGGAAAGCACCGCACCAGCCCTCAAGGCATTGGCCGCTCACGGCGTGGCCGTAAAAGTGCTGACCGGCGACAACGAATTGGTGACCGCGAAGATTTGCCGCGAAGTCGGCCTGGAGCAACAAGGCCTGCTGATGGGCAACGACATCGAGCGCATGAGCGACGCCGAACTGGCGGTAGCGGTGGAGACCACCAACGTCTTCGCCAAACTCACCCCGTCGCACAAGGAACGCATCGTGCGTTTGCTCAAGGGCAACGGCCATGTGGTCGGTTTCATGGGCGATGGCATCAACGACGCGCCCGCGCTGCGCACCGCCGACATCGGCATTTCGGTGGACAGCGCCGTCGACATCGCCAAGGAAGCGGCGGACATCATCCTGCTGGAGAAAAGCCTGATGGTGCTGGAGGAGGGCGTGCTGGAAGGGCGTCGGACCTTCGCCAACATGCTCAAGTACATCAAAATGACCGCCAGCTCGAACTTCGGCAACGTGTTCTCGGTGCTGGTGGCCAGTGCGTTCATCCCGTTCCTGCCAATGCTGCCGATGCACCTGCTGGTGCAGAACCTGCTCTATGACATTTCGCAGATCGCCATCCCGTTCGATAACGTCGACGAGGACATGCTGAAAACACCACAACGCTGGCAGCCTGCGGACGTCGGGCGTTTCATGCTGTTTTTCGGACCGATCAGCTCGATCTTCGACATCACCACGTTTGCCTTGATGTGGTACGTCTTCGACGCCAATACCCCGGACCATCAAACCCTGTTCCAGTCCGGCTGGTTCGTGGTCGGGCTGCTGACCCAAACGCTGATCGTGCACATGATCCGCACGCCGAAAATCCCGTTCCTGCAAAGCCGCGCAGCGATGCCGCTGATGGTGATGACTGGAATCATCATGGCTGTCGGCATCTTCCTGCCGATGGGACCGCTGGCGCACTACTTCAAATTACAGGCGCTGCCGTCACTGTACTTCGTGTTCCTGCCGGTGATTCTGCTGGCATACATGGCGCTGACTCAGGCGGTGAAAGGGTTCTATATCCGCCGGTTTGGCTGGCAATAAAGCGTGCATATTTAGGAAAAGTCCTACAGAAAGCTCGACGGGTCTTCCGTAGCCTTGCGCCCTCACGAATCTGACACTCTCCTGGGGGCCCACGTTGTCGAACAAAGCCTTACGTATCCTGATCGCCGACGAGTTGCATTTTCACCGCATGAAGGTCGAGCGACTGTTCAATCAACTCGACTACTACCGGATAGCACCGGTACACAGCCTTGAAGAGCTGTTGACCCTGATCGAATACGGTTGCGAGCCATTTGATCTGGTGGTCATCAACGCCTCGCTGGCGGGCGGGGCGTTGAACCTGTTCGATTTTTTCCTTGATAACCAACAGGTTCATCACGCCTTGATCTATGACGGTCAGCAGGCGCAACTGCCGCCCATTCCTGCGTGTGTTCAACAGACGGTTGAGGTGAGCCACGCAATGCTGCCTGATCAGGCGTGCATTCAGCGGCTGATGGCGATCATCGACCCTCGTCTACCGTTCGTCGGCACTGTCATTTCTGTCAGGTAGTTGCGCCCGGTTTTCCATGCAAGAGTCTTTGCGCAGTCGCTGCGTTCAACCGGGGCGGGCTCATGGGCATTGATTGCTCAATCGTCGTGTTTTTTGCAGGGAGTTGCCATGAAGTCAGTGCTGATTGTGGACGATCATCCGGTGGTTCGCGCCGCAGTCAAAATCGTACTGGTGCAGGAGGGTTTCAAGCGAGTACACGAAGCGGCGAGTGGTAGTGAGGTTTTGCCGAAGATCCGCGAACACAAGCCTGATCTGGTGGTACTGGACCTGGTGATGCCCTCGCTCGACGGGCTGGATGTACTGGCGCGGATCAAGACCAGTGGGGTGCCCTGCCGAGTACTGGTCTTCACGTCCCAGGAACCCATGTTTTATCAGGATCGTTGCATGCACGCCGGCGCCGCAGGCTATGTCGCCAAGTCCAATGACCTGCAGCACTTGCACAGAGCCGTGCACGCCGTGATGGCCGGTTACACCTATTTCGCCCAGCTACCCTCGGCGTCGGTGTCGCTGAACTCGATACAACTGAGTGAAAAACAGATGATCGATAAACTTTCCGACCGGGAACTGACGATCTTTCAGCATCTGGCCCGGGGCATCAGTAACAAGGCGATCGCTGAAGTCATGCACTTGAGTCACAAGACCGTCAGCACCTACAAGACCCGTCTGGTTGGAAAACTCAACGTGGAATCAGCGGTGTACCTGAGGGATTTTGCCAAGCGTAATCATCTGATCTGAGTGAGCCCGGTCATGCGCGATTGTTTGTGGGCTCTGTTGCTGTTCTGGGTACTGGGAGGACCGGTGACGGCGGCCGATGAACCAAAGCTTTTGCATGTGCTGGGGCATTCCGCGGTGGAGGGTTATCAGGTCCAGCTGGATGAAAAAGACTGGGAATGGTTGCGTGACAAACGAGTCTTGCGCCTCGGGGTGTCGGGGCCGGATTACCCGCCGTTCGAGATCACGCGCAACGTTGATGAGCTGGAAGGCATCACCGCCGACTATGCCGCACTGCTGGGGCAATTGCTGCACGTGAAAATCGACGTGCTTCGTTATCGCACGCGCGAGGCGGCCATGGATGCGCTCAAACGCGATGATCTGGACCTGCTCGGCACGTCCAACAACTTCGAGGCGGCTGACCCCGAACTGACCCGATCCAGCGCCTATGCCGAAGATCAGCCGATGCTGGTGACCCGCCTGGACGACGGGATGCCCGTCGATCTCGCGGGCAAGCGCATCGCCATGGTCGATGACTACCTGCAGGCGCAGACTGTCGAAGCCTTCTATCCCGATGCGAGCTTGCAACGCTACCCCTCGGCACTCGACGCGATCGGGGCGGTGGCGTTCGGGCAGGATGATGTGTACCTCGGGGACTTCATCAGCGCCAATTACCTCATCAATAACAACTACCTCAGTAACGTACGCCTGGTGGGGCCTTCCGGCCTGGACGCCAATCCGTTCGGCTTTGCTTTCAGCCGGGGCAACCCTCGTTTGAAGAGCATTGTCGATAGGACGCTGGCGGCGATTCCCATGGATCAGCGCACGGCCATCGAGCAGCGCTGGAGTGCCGGAAGAGCCAACATGGCGGGTCAAGAGCGGGTACGTTTGAGCGCCAGTGAACAACGTTGGCTGGATCAACATCCGACGGTGGAAGTGGGAGCCGTCGAAAACTTTGCACCGCTGACTTTTTACGATGCGCAGGGACAACTCAGCGGGTTGACCGCGCAATTGCTGACGCTGATCAGCCAGCGCAGCGGCTTGACCTTCAAAGTGCAGCGGGGTAACTCCCTCGATCAGCAGATCCAGCAACTCAAGGACGGCAAGATCGACGTGTTGCCTGTGGTCACGCCCGGTATCGAACGCGAAGTCGATCTGCGTTTCACTCGGGCCTACTTGAACAATCCGTTTGTACTGGTCAGTGCGACCACCCCGGGAAGCCCCAGGACCCTGGAGGACATGGCCGGTAAACGCCTGGCGATTTATCGCGGTCATCCGTTGCTCGGGTTCATTCGCGCTCGGGCGCCCAATGTACGTCTGGTCGAAGTGCAGAGTCCGGCGCAGGGTATGGAATGGGTGATCAAGGGCCAGGCCGACGGGGCCGTCAGCTCATTGATCGTGGCTCGGTATCTGATCACCCGGCAATACCGCGAGCGTCTGCGCATCAGCAGCACCGTGGGCGATGAACCGGCGCGTATCGCTCTGGCCACCAGTCGTGGTGCGCTGGAGTTGCACTCGATTCTGAACAAGGCACTGCTGAGCATTTCGCCTCGGGAGATGGATGAGCTGTTAGCCCGCTGGAGCAATGACGTGGTGGTCGATGACAGCTACTGGCTGCGTCATCGCCAAGGCATTCTCCAGGCGTTTGCCGCTGCGGGCGCTTTGCTGTTGCTCGCACTGGCCTGGATTGCCTGGCAGCGTCGGCAGATCACTCAACGCCAACAACTGCTCGGGCAATTGCAGGAGGCCAAGAACGCCGCCGACGATGCCAACCGTGCCAAAACCACCTTTCTGGCGACCATGAGCCATGAAATCCGCACACCGATGAATGCCCTGATCGGCATGCTCGAACTGGCGCTGAAGCGAGCGGAAGAGGGCTTCACTGATCGCTCCGCCATCGAAGTGGCCTCCAATGCCGCGCAACAATTGCTGGCGTTGATCGGCGACATCCTGGACATCGCGCGCATCGAGTCCGGGCATTTGTCGCTGACCCCTGAGCGGGCCAATCTACGCACGCTGGTGGAGTCGGTGTGCCGGGTTTTCGAAGGCCTGGCACGGCAGAAGAACTTGCACTGGCGGGTCGAATTGGCCGAACACAGCGATCGTGACGTGTTAGTCGACCCCACGCGCTTCAAGCAGGTGCTGTCCAATCTGCTGAGCAACGCGATCAAGTTCACCCGTGAAGGTGAAGTGAGTCTGACACTGCGAGTAGAGCCCGGTATGTCGGGGCATCTGGCCGTCAGTGTACGTATCGAGGACAGCGGCATCGGTGTCAGTGTGGCCGATCAGCAACGTCTGTTCAGCCCGTTTGTGCAGGCCGGTAACAGCCAGCAGTCAGGCCACACGGGCTCCGGCCTGGGACTGGTGATCAGCCGCACGCTGTGCGAAATGATGGGCGGCCGATTGCAGTTCGATAGCGTCCTCGGACTGGGTACGCAGGTCGACATCAGTTTTGATCTGATTGCGTTGCAACCGTTGACCTGCGGCGAGTGGGCCGATAGCGGATTGCCGGTGGCCACTCGGCTGCTGACGATTCTGGTGGTCGACGATTACCCGGCCAATCGATTGTTGCTCTCACGGCAGCTGAGCTACCTGGGGCATCAGGTGCGGGAGGTTGAGAATGGTGAGCGTGGTCTTGTGACGTGGCGCGAGCATGAGCTCGATCTGGTCATCACCGATTGCAACATGCCGGTGGTCAATGGTTATGAATTGGCGGGTGCGATACGCGATGAAGAGCGCGCTAATGGCTTGCCACCCACGCTGATTCTTGGGTTTAGCGCCAATGCGCAGCCGGAGGAAAAGATCCGTTGCCTTGAAGCGGGCATGGACGACTGTCTGTTCAAACCGATCCGGTTGGCAGATCTGAGTGCCTGGCTGGCGTCCCGATTTGTGAATGAGCCGCCAGCGCCGGTTGAAGAGCAAGCAACGTCCGAGATCGACTTGACCGGCCTGGAGCTCTACGTCGGTGAAGACCGGACGCTGATCAATCAGTTGTTGCGCGAACTGGCCGTAACCAACCTCTACGATCGCGATGATCTGCTTGCAGCGCACATCAGTGGCAATCGCCACCGGCTGCAAGACCTGGCGCACCGCATCAAAGGGGGCGCGCGGATGGTTCGTGCAAAACGTTTGATCGAGTGCTGCGAACATCTGGAGCGTGCCTGCGCCGAGGGGCGCGCGGCGTTGATCGACGAGGCCGTCGATCAATTGCAGCACGCCATGGCACGCCTGGATCTGCTCCTCCAGAAAGGCGAAGCTTAATCCCAGCGGGGCGCGATGCCTTTGGGGCTGGTCAGACGATGACCACGATCCAGACCCGCGATCAGCGCCATGTCGGCGTCGCTCAAGGTCATGGCGCAAGCTTTCAGGTTGCTGGCGAGGTTGGCGCGTTTGGTCGATGAAGGGATCACGGCGTAACCCAGTTGCATGGCCCAGGCCAGGGTGACGTGTGCCGGTGTCGCTTGAAGGCGATCGGCGATCTGCTGGATCACCGGGTCTTTCAGCACTTCGCCGTACGCGAGGGTCATGTACGAGGTGATCTGGATGCCCTGGCTCTGCGCGAATTCGACGACCTTGCGGTTTTGCAGGTAGGGGTGCAATTCGATCTGGTTGGTTGCGATGTGTTCGGCACCGACCGCGGCGATCGCCTGTTTCATCAGGTCGACGGTGAAGTTGGACACACCGATCTGCCGGGTCAGGCCCAGTTGTTTGGCTTCGAGCAGGGCGCCCATGAATTCCTCGACCGGCACCTGATCTTCCGGGGACGGCCAATGGATCAGCGTCAGGTCCAGGTAGTCGGTTTGCAACTTTTGCAGGCTTTCCTTGAGGCTGTCGATCAGGCGGTCCCCGGCGAAGTTGGCGACCCAGATCTTGCTGGTGATGAACAACTCGTCACGGGCAATGCCGCTGGCGGCAATGGCCTCGCCGACCTCGGCTTCGTTCTCGTAGATTTGCGCGGTATCGATGACTCGATAGCCCAGTTCCAGGCCAGTGCTCACCGAATCGATGACCACCTGGCCTTGCAAGCGAAACGTACCAAGGCCGAATGCGGGAATAGACATCAATGACTCCAGGGGTTGCAGTGGGAATGGGCAGGAGTATCCGCGCCCGCACCCATGAGAAAAACCGCTGGATCGGCAAAGCAATGTTTACCGCAAGTCATGAATCGAAAGATCGCAGCCTCGTTTCACTCGACAGCTGCTACAGCGTACGCAATCCCCTGTAGCAGCTGTCGAGTGAAACGAGGCTGCGATTTTGTGATCTTGAGCGCTATCCCCGATTCTCAAGAATCATGCAGGTGGTCGACCCCGTCGCATACAACCGCCCATCCACGTCATAAATCCGCCCCTCGGCCAACGCCGTCGAACGCCCCAGATGAATAATCTTGCCCTCGGCCCGCACCGGTCCGCTGGCATGGTTCAACGCACGAACATAGCTGATCCGCAAATCCAGCGTCGTGTAACCCTGACCCTTTTTCAGTTGCGTATGAATCGCACAGCCCATGCACGAATCCAGCAAAGTCGCGGCATAGCCGCCATGCACGCTGCCCAACGGGTTGTAATGCCGCGAATCCGGCGTGCCCTGAAAGATGAACATTCCGGCGGACCATTCGATCGGGATGAAGTCCATCAGCGTGCCGATAGGTGGGGAGGGCAGTTCACCGTTGCCGATGCCTTCGAAAAACTCGGCGGGTGACAGGGCGCTGACCTCGGCCATGGACAGACTGCCCGGGCCGGCGAGGCGATCGCGCATAGCTTGTTCCTGGGCGATCCATTGGGCGAGCGTGGCTTCGCGGTTCGGGCTTTGCATGGGCATGTCCTCGGGCTGGAATGGATATTATGGTTGTAATCCCGGACAATATTATGTCCGAAATAAAAACTCCGCTACCCCTGTCGTTACGGGACTTGTAGCAGCTGGCGAAGCCTGCGTTCGGCTGCGCAGCAGTCGTAAAATCAGACAGCGCGTTGTATCAGGCACACCGCGTGCTCCGGATTTACGACTGCTGCGCAGCCGAACGCAGGCTTCGCCAGCTGCTACATGGAGTGTGTACGGGCTTCTAAGCAATATCGCTGTGGCTGAATTCCTCACCCAGAAAGTCGATCAATGCGCGCACCGACGGCAGCAGCCCACGGCGTGAAGGGAAGATGGCATGCACGATCCCGCATTTCGGTGCCCAACCCGGCACCAGTTCCACCAGCCGGCCCGCGGCAATGTCATCGCGCACCACCACGCTGGGCAGGTGAGCGATGCCGATTCCGGCCACCACGGCGTGACGCAACGCCAACAGGTCATCGGTGACCATTCGTGGCGCATGCCGGATCACCGCGCTGGCGCCATCGGGCCCAAACAATTCCCACTGATATTCACGCTGCGCCGCGCCCCAATGCAGGCTCGGCAACCCGCTGAGGTCGGCCGGGGAGGCCGGTGATGACAGGCGCGACACGAAGGCCGGACTGCCCACCAGGCACTGGGTGCTGTTGCCCAGTACCTTCATCACCATGTCGGTGTTTTCCAGTGGCGGAAAGCGCACCCGCAGGGCGATGTCGAACCCCTCGTGGATCAAGTCGACCCGGCGGTTGGTGCTCTCGATGAACAACTCCACCAGCGGATACTTGAGCATGTAGCGGGTCAGCATCGGCCCGACCCAGGAGTTGAGCAGCGCGGTCGGGCAACTGATGCGCACCAGGCCCTGGGGTTCGGAGCGGTTGCGTTCGATCAGTTCGGCAGCGCTTTCCGCTTCCACGCGCATCGCCAGGCAACGCTGGTAATAGGCCTGGCCGATTTCCGTCAGTGAACAGTGCCGGCTGGTGCGGTGCAGCAGGCGTACACCGAGGCGCTCTTCGAGCTCGGCAATCCGCCGGCTGAGCTTCGATTTGGGCATGTCCAGCGCCCGACCGGCCGGGGCGAAACCGTGGTGTTCCACCACTTGGGTGAAGTAGTAGAGGGTGTTGAGGTCTTCCACCATCGTTCTCCATATAGAACGCTAAGGCTGATTTTTGCAGTCTAGTGCATCAAAGGGTTCAGTTTTAAGCTTTGTCCATCGCGTCACACACCAGATTCGGAGGCGGAATGAAAAGTATCATCGGCATCTACACCAGCCCACGGACCCATTGGGTCGGCGACGGTTTTCCGGTTCGCACGCTGTTTTCCTACGACAACCTGGGCAAGCACATCAGCCCGTTCTTGCTGCTCGATCACGCCGGTCCCGCTGAATTCACCCCGACCACCGAGCGTCGTGGCGTTGGTCAGCATCCACACCGCGGTTTCGAAACCGTGACTATCGTTTATAAGGGCGAACTGGAGCACCGCGACTCCACCGGCAGCGGCGGCAAGATCGGCCCAGGCGACGTGCAATGGATGACCGCAGCCTCCGGGATTCTCCACGAAGAGTTCCACTCGGAAGGTTTCGCCAAAACCGGCGGCACCCTGGAAATGGTGCAGCTGTGGGTCAACCTGCCGGCCAAGGACAAAATGGCCGACGCCGGTTACCAGACGATTCTCGATGGCGACATCCCGAGCATCCCGCTCAAGGACCAGGCCGGCAGCCTGCGCTTGATCGCCGGTGAGTTCGATGGCCACACCGGCCCGGCGCGTACGTTTACCCCGATTGACGTCTGGGACCTGCGCCTCAACGGCGGCAAGTTGCTGACCCTGGACCTGCACGAAGGTCGTAACACGGCACTGGTAGTGTTGCGAGGCACGGTTCAGGTCAACGGTGTGGAACTGGTGCGCGAAGGGCAGTTGGCGTTGTTCGAACGCAATGGCCAGCAGCTCAGCCTGGAAGCCAATAACGATGCCGTCGTGTTGCTGCTCAGTGGCGAGCCGATCGACGAACCCATCGTCGGTCACGGTCCGTTCGTGATGAACAACGAGCAGGAAATCCACCAGGCCTTCGCTGACTTCCAGTCAGGCCGGTTTGGTCGGATGAGCTGATGAACTCATTGTTGTAACGCTGTGGCGTGTCGGGTGTGGGCGACTACCCTTGCTTGGCCGCGTTTTAACGAACTATCAGGTTTCTCTCACGCCGGCCCGTTCGGCATCGATAAAAAGCGAGGATTACTCCCATGACTACCTCTTACAAACGTCTCGACAAGGATAACGCCGCCGTTCTGTTGGTTGATCACCAGGCGGGTCTGCTTTCTCTGGTGCGCGACATCGAGCCGGACCGTTTCAAGAACAACGTGTTGGCCCTGGCTGACCTGGCCAAGTACTTCAAGTTGCCGACCATCCTCACCACCAGTTTCGAAACCGGCCCTAACGGTCCGCTGGTGCCCGAGCTCAAGGCGCTGTTCCCGGACGCGCCGTACATCGCTCGTCCTGGCCAGATCAATGCCTGGGACAACGAAGATTTCGTCAAGGCGATCAAGGCCACCGGCAAGAAACAACTGATCATCGCCGGCGTGGTAACCGAAGTGTGCGTGGCGTTCCCGGCGCTGTCGGCACTGGCTGAAGGCTTCGAGGTGTTCGTGGTGACTGACGCTTCCGGCACCTTCAACGAACTGACCCGTCAATCGGCCTGGGACCGCATGTCGGCCTCCGGCGCACAGTTGATGACCTGGTTCGGCCTGGCCTGTGAGCTGCATCGCGACTGGCGCAACGATGTGGAAGGCTTGGGCACCTTGTTCTCCAACCACATCCCGGACTACCGCAACCTGTTTACCAGCTACAACGCGCTGACTAACAGCAAGTAACCCTGACAACACACATCACCTGTGGGAGCGGGCTTGCCCGCGATAGCGATCGATCAGTCACTGCAATGTTGACTGAAAGGCCGCCATCGCGGGCAAGCCCGCTCCCACAGTGTTTTGTGTTGTTCTCAGGCCACCAATTGCTCCTACACTGTGCCCATCCGTACATGGCTGGAGTTGCTTGATGCTGTCACTGCTTACCGATCACCCATTGATCTGCGCGATGGCTTTGATCCTTATCGACCTGGGGCTGTGGCGCCTGCTCAGTGCCAATGGCAGCAACTGGAAACTGTTTGTGCGGTTGGTGATTTTTTCGTTGTTCAGTGTCCTGCTGTTCAACGAAGGCCTGAACCCCATGGAGACGGCGCCATGGGCCGACAACGTCCCGCTGCACCTGGCGGCGACAGGATTGCAGATCGGCTGGTGGCTGTTCGGCGCGCGCACCCTGACGGTGCTGATCGGCGCGGTGATGATGCAACGGGTCGGGCACACCGGGCGCTTGCTCCAGGATTTGCTCGGCGCGGTGATTTTCCTGATCGCGATCATCGCCGCCCTCGCGTATGTCCTCGATCTGCCGGTCAAAGGCGTGCTGGCGACCTCCGGCGCGTTAGCGATCATCGTCGGCCTGGCCTTGCAAAGTACCCTCAGCGACGTGTTCTCCGGGATCGTCCTCAACACCACCAAGCCCTATCAACTGGATGACTGGATCTCGATCGACGGCACCGAAGGTCGGGTCATCGATATCGACTGGCGCGCGACACGCCTGCAAACGTCCCAAGGCAGCATGGCGGTGATCCCCAACTCCCTGGCGGCGAAGGCCAAGATCATCAACTTCAGCCGGCCCAGTGACATTTTCGGCGTATCCATCAGCCTGCAACTGAGCCCGCATGCGCGTCCGCAAACGGTGATCGACGCGCTGGAACGGGCGATGCAGGGCTGCCGTTATCTGCTGAACAAACCGGCGCCGTGTGTCGCGTTGAAAGGTTCCAGCGCCACCGGCGTGGAATACGAAATCAGTGGTTTCGTGGTCTCCATGGACCAGAAACGCATGGTCCGTAATCTGCTGTTCGACCTGGCATTCCGGCACTTGCAGGCCAGCGGCGTCAGCCTGTTGTCGAGCGTCGAACCGACTGCACCTGCCAACCTCTCACGGCCACGGGCATTGCTGGATGCGTCGAGCATTTTCTCGACCCTGCGTCAGGAAGAGAAAGACACCTTCAGCCAGAACATGACCCTGCAAAACTTCCGCGCGGGTGAAATGATCCTGCCGGCGGGGGAGGTCAGCGATCATTTGTTCATCATCGAATCAGGTGTGGTGTCGGTGGAGCTGAGCCGTGGCGGGGTCAAGTTCGAAACCGGGCGCATGGGGCCGGGGGAGGTGATCGGCGAGGGCGGGATTTTGTCGGATACGGCGATGCCGGCGGACTTCAGTGCCAAGACGTTCTGCAGCTTGTACCGGATCGAGAAGGAATACCTAAAACCGTGTCTGGATGCGCGACATGACATCAGCGAAGCGATGAAGGCGTTACTGGATTTCCGCTTGAACAAGGCTCAGACGTTGACCCAGGAAGTGCCTAAGGTTGTGGCGAAGAAGGGATTTTTGCAGTGGCTGCGCAATCGAGCGTAGGGGCTTGAAGGTCATGGGCGCGGGTGCAATCGAGTGAGTCGGCGGCAGGCGCCTGGCGAACGAGCGGTGCGCCGACCAGGGTACGGTCATGACTGTTCCAGTACTCGAACGGCGCATGTTGCCAAATCATGCCGACGGGGCCGGCGATCAACAGCAAGGCCAGATAAGCCAGGGTTTGTCGACGCGTCAGCGGTTTTTTGTACGCCGACCGCCGCGCTGCGATCCGGGCGCGGCCATGTCCATGAATCTGGGCGAGCAGAAAGGCTTCGCGCGCCTGTTCCGGCATTTCCCACAATAAGGATTCCAGCTGCCAACGCGATTCGGAATTCGGCGAAGTAGTCGGTGGCAAAGGCATTTCGGAAGAGGACGACATGAGCAGGAGGTACTCGTTTCCGGCGTCCCGGCCGCGTTATCAGGAATTAATCGCATTCTAGTGGTGTCGGTGCGGTGATGGCAATTACCCATCTAGATTATTTTCAAGCGGTCATTGGCTTCCCCAACTTCCCAATAATTGGCTATTTGCCGCAGGCCGGCGCGGGATTAACGTAGCTCCACACCCACTTTTGTAGCTGGAGCCCGTCATGAAACCTCGCATCGATTTCTACACCGCTTCCCCCGACGCCCTCAAAGCCATGATCGCGCTGGAAACCGCTGTTTCGAAGCTGCCGCTGGAAAAGAACCTGATCGAACTGGTCAAACTGCGCACCTCGCAAATCAACGGCTGCGCTTTCTGCCTGGATATGCACAGCGCCGATGCCCGCAAGGGCGGTGAAGACGAGCGCCGTCTGTACACACTGTCGGCCTGGCGTGAGACGCCGTTCTTCACACCGCGTGAACGTGCGGCGCTGGCGTGGACTGAATCCTTGACCCTGCTGAGCCAGACTCATGCGCCGGATGAAGACTACGAACTGGCGGCGTCCGAGTTCAGCCCGAAGGAGCTGGTCGACCTGACCGTCGCCATTACTACCATTAACGCCTGGAACCGCTTGGCGGTGGGCTTTCGCAAAATGCCTCAAGCCTGATCAATGAGCGTCTGCTGACGGCGCGGCCGGTGGTTGCACCTTGCGCATCAAGGGCACCATCGCCGTGGCGATGATGAAGCAGACCATGATCATCAGAAACGCGTCGCCGTAGGTCTGTGTCTGGGCTTCACGATAGGTCAGCAGCCAGAGTTGATGCAGGCTGGCGGTGACGCCGGCATCGCCGCTCTGGCCAAGGGCGGCGAAGTTGTTGCCGACCTGGGACAGCCACTGATTCAGTGCTTCGTTGGTGCTGTTGAGGTTTTCCGCCAACCGGGTGAAGTGCAGGTTGGTACGGTCATTCAGAATGGTCGCGCACGCGGCGATGCCAATGGCGCCCCCCAGGTTTCGCATCAGATTGAACAACCCCGAAGCATGTTTGAGCCGCGCCGGTGCCAGACCACCCAAGGTCAACGTTACCGCTGGCGGCACCGCCAATTGCTGGGCAATCCCGCGCAGCGCTTGCGGCAGCATCAATTCCTTAGCCCCCCAGTCATGGGTGATCGGGCTGAAATCCCACATCGACAACGCGAACAACCCAAGGCCGGTCATCATGATCCAGCGCAGATCGATGCGGTTGGCCAGAAAGGCGTACAGCGGAATCGCCATGATCTGGAACACCCCGGTGGAGAAAACCGCCAGACCAATGTCCAGTGCGCCATAGCCACGCACCCGGCCGAGAAACAGCGGCGTCAGGTAAATGGTGGCGAACAGGCCGATCCCGGTGACAAACGAAAAGAAGCAGCCGAGGGCGAAGTTACGGTCTTTCAAGGCGCGTAAATCGACGATCGGATTGGCGACGTGCAGGGTTCTACCGATGAACGCCAGGCCGGCCAGTCCGCTGATCCATGCCGTGGTCAGAATGGTGCTGTCGCTGAACCAGTTCCAGCGCGGGCCTTCTTCGAGGGTGTATTCCAGGCAGCCGAGAAACAGCGCCATGAACACCATGCTCAAGTAGTCAGCACCTTTGAGCAGGGACAATTCCGGCTGGTCGATTTTCACCAGCATCGGCACCGCCACCGCGACGAAAATCCCCGGCACCAGGTTGATGTAGAACAGCCAGTGCCAGGAAGAAACATCGGTGATCCAGCCGCCGATTACCGGCCCCAGAGTCGGGGCCAAAGAGGCCACCGCGCCAATGGTTGCAGCCGCGATCACCCGTTGTTTGCCGGTGAAGAAAAAGAACGCGGTGGTGAACACCAGCGGGATCATCGAACCGCCGAGAAACCCTTGCAGGGCGCGGAAGGCGATCATGCTCTGAATGTTCCAGGCCGCGCCGCAGAGCAGACTGGCCAGGGTGAAACCCACCGCGGAAGCGCAGAACAACCAACGCGTCGAGAACACTCGCGACAGCCAGCCAGACAGCGGAATCACGATGATTTCGGCGATCAGGTAACTGGTTTGCACCCACGCCGTTTCGTCGGTGCCGGCCGAGAGTCCGCCGCCAATGTCACGCAACGACGCCGAGACGATCTGGATATCCAGCAGCGCAATGAACATGCCGATGCACATGGTGGCGAAGGCGAACACCTTGGTCGCCGTCGCCATGTCGGCGGCATTGAACGGTTGCGCGGGGATGGTGAGGGCGCGGCTCATGGTGCGCTGGCCACGGCCGGGGTTGCAGGTTCCTGGCGAGTGTCCACTTCAGCGGTGACCGATAGGCCTGGACGCAGATGGCCGAGCACGCCATCGGCCGGATCAAGCACGATGCGCACCGGCACCCGCTGGACGATTTTGGTGAAGTTGCCGGTGGCGTTTTCCGGCGGCAGCACGCTGAACTGCGAGCCGCTGGCCGGCGCGAGGCTGTCCAGATGACCGTGGAATTCCTGCCCCGAGAGCACGTCGGCATGAATGATCACCCGTTGCCCCGGCGTCATCCTCGCCAGTTGATCTTCCTTAAAGTTGGCATCGACCCACAGCCCGCTGACCGGTACCACCGACAGCAGTTGCGAACCGGCCTGGGCATAGGCGCCGACTCGCGCCCGACGATTGCCGATCACACCGTCTACCGGGGCTTTCAGTTCGGTGTAACCCACGTTCAATTGCGCCAGATCACGTTCGGCACGGGCCTGCATCAGCGCGGCGCGGGCTTGCTGTTTCTGGGTTTCGATCACGTTCAGCTGACGTTGCGCTGCCAGCAGTTCAGCTTGGGCCCGGGCGCTGAGGGCTTGGGCGGTCTTGAAGGTGGCGTTGGCGCGTTGGGCGCTTTCCACCGAGACGGCATTGCTGCCGACCAGTTTTTTATAGCGAGCATCGTCATCCCGTGAACGGGCGGTTTCAGCACCGGCGGCATCGATCCCGGCGCGGGCCTGGCCGATCACCGCGTGTTGCAATTGTTCGGTGGCATCGAGGTTGGCGAGCAGCGCTTCTTCGGCGGCCACCGCACCTTCGGCCTTGGCCAGGTTGGCGCGGTAATCGCGGGAGTCGAGGCGAATCAACACATCGCCGGCCTTCACCTTCTGGTTATCGGTGACCAAGACTTCTTCGATGTACCCAGCGACTTTCGGCCCGATCACCGTCACATCGCCGCCGATGTAGGCGTCGTCGGTCTCTTCGATGAAACGGCCGGCGGTCCACCAGTGAGTCGCGTACAGCCCGGCGAACACCAGGGCAGCGATGACCGCAGCGAGCAAGATCAACCGTTTGAGCAGGGGAGGCTTGGGTGTGCTCACCGGGACAGCAAGGTCGGGTTCAAGGCTGGGCATGCTGGTCATGGAGATTACCTGTGGGAAACGGGTCTTTATTACGCGTGTAATATGACGCAGGTAATATTTTGTGGCAAATGATTTTTGGTGCCGGTCGTCAGGTGCTTGGTTGAGGAGATGTTGTGCCCACCGAAGATTTCCTGTGGGAGCGAGCTTGCTCGCGATGGTGGCCGTCCAATCGATAAAGATGCCGCCTGACGCACAGCAATCGCGGGCAGTTTCGCTCCCGCGTTGCTCGCGAAGAATGACGACGTGTATTAGCGGGAAGCTTGCGCGGTGTGACTCGGCGGGGTTCTCAGCCCCGCTGTCTCGCCACCGTCCACCGTCAACACCGTACCGTTGACATAGCTGGACGCCGACGACAGTAACCAGCAAATCGCCTGGGCCACCTCTTCGGGCGCGGCCAGACGACCGGCGGGGATCCGTGCAGTCAGGGCGGCAAGACGAGGTGCGTCCTGCATAATCGCTCCCATCATGCGGGTGGCAATCTGGCCGGGACAAACCGCGTTAAAACGCACGCTTGCGCCATATTCGAGGGCCAGTGCCTGAGTCAGGCCAATCAATGCGGCCTTGCTGGCGCAGTAAGTGGCCAGTCCCTCTTCGCCAGCCTTGCCGGCGATCGACGACACATTCACCACCGCTCCATTACCCGCCTGCAAGCCGGGCAAGGCATGCTTGATAAAGAAAAATGCCGAGCGGGTGTTGACCTCGAACATGGTGTCCCATTCCAGCTGCGAGGTCTGCGTGAGCGCCTTGCGTCCGGCCATGCCGGCGTTGTTGACCAGACCTTGTAATGAGCCGTTGCCCAGTTCCAGTGCACGATCGACCACTCGCTGACAATCGGCCTCTTGCCGCACATCACCCGCCACGAACGTGCTGCCCGGCAGGCGTTGGACGAGCCGTTCCCCCGCCTCGACATCTCGTCCAGTGAACACAACCGACAAGCCCTGGCCGATCAACTGCTCCACGGTGGCGGCGCCGATGCCCTGGGTGCCGCCGGTCACGATATACATGCTCATCCGTTATTGCTCCTTGAGTTGGCGAGCGGTGCGTTGTGCACGCAAGGTCAGCCAGGTAGTGGTCATAAGCCCGACGATGCCCACCAGTAACAACAATGTCGACATGGCGAGAATCGAGGGGTCGATGGTGTCGCGTATGCCATCGAACATTTGGCGAGGCAAGGTCCTTTGGCTGGGCCCGCCGATGAACAGCACCACGACGATTTCATCGAACGATGTCATGAAGGCGAAGAGTGCGCCCGATATCACGCCGGGCGCGATGATTGGCAAAGCGATGCCTGTGAAGGCCCGCACCGGCGAGGCGCCGGACATGGCGGCGGCCTTGAGCAGGGTCATGTCGAAACCCTGAAGACTGGCGGCTACGCTGATCAGGACGAAAGGCGTGGCCAGTACCGTGTGGGCCAGAATCAGACCGGACAGGGTTCCGGTCAGGCCCAGTTTGCCGAAGAGGAAATACATGCCCAGCCCGGAGATCACCGGAGGGAAAATCATCGGTGAAATCAGCAGACCGAGCATTCCGCTGGCGGCCGGCAGGTTGCGTCGTGCAAAGGCAAGCGCGGCCAGCGTGCCCAGCAGCGTCGCCAACAGAGTGGAGGCGATGCCGACCCACAGGCTGTTGCTCAGCGCTTGCATCCAGGGACCGCTGGTGAATACCCGTTCATACCATTGCAGGGACAGTCCCGGAAGCGGATAGGAGAGGAACGTGCCACTGCTGAATGAAATCGGGACCACCGCCAACAAGGGAGCGATCATGAAAATACTCATCAATAGTCCGAACAATACGTGAGCCTTGCGGGCGAGGTAAGCCTGTATGAAATGGTTCATGGGAGCTCCTTCAGCGCAGGCCGGCAATCTGGCGAACACCCACCAGGCGTGCAGCCAGCAGGTAAATGACCATCACGCAGGAAATCAGCACCAGCCCCAGTGCCGAGGCCATGCCCCAATTGACCGTGGTATTGGTGTAGAACGCAATGAAATAGCCGAGCATCTGTTCGCGTGCACTGCCCACTAGGGTCGGTGTCACGTAGTAACCCGCCGCGACGATGAACGTGAGCAGGGTGCCGGAACCGATTCCCGTCAAGGTCATGGGCAAATAAACGCGAATGAACCCGCGTATGGGATGAGCACCGAGCGAGGCCGAGGCGCGCATGAAATGTGGTGGAATGTTTTTCATCACGTTGTACAGGGGTAGCACGCTGAATGGCAGAAGGATGTGCACCATCACGATGTACACGCCGGGCAGATTGAAAATCATCGGCAGCGGGTGATCGATCAGGCCCAGGCGCAACAGCAACGTGTTGACGATGCCCTTGTCCTGCAAGACCACGATCCAGGCAGTTGTTCGTGCCAACAACGAGGTCCAGAACGGCAGCATGACCGCCAGGAACAGCAGGACTTGCAGGGAAGGCGAGGCCTTGACCATCAAAGCGGCAAACGGAAAGCCCAGCAAGAGACACAACAGCGAGACGATCAGCGCGATTTTCAACGTTTTGAAGGTCAGGTCCAGGTACACCTGCTGACTCTCTTCGACCTGCGCAACACCTTGATCCGTTTGCCTCAGGTCCAGGGCCGCCAACAGGTAATACGGCGTATAGGCGGGTGAGGCACGGCGAAAGTCCTCCCATAATTGGGGTGAAAGCCAGCGCTGGTCGATGGCGGCCAAACGCTCACGGGCACTCTGATTGTCCGGGTTCTCCAAGGCCTTTCTATAAGTGCGGGCAGTGTTCATGACCAGGAAACGATATCCGCTGTTTTCGTAGTTGAGGCGTCGTGCCGCCTCACCGATGACCGCATTGCTGGGGGCATTGATGAAGTCTTGCTCGAGCGCATCGAACACCCGGTCGCCCGGCAGCTGCGCAGGATTTTTCGTCTGCTCGTCGGCCATTGTCGCGATGGCCGAGGGGAAAGCTTGCAACAGTTCGGGGTTGCTGACGGCCCGATAGAACATCATGCCGATCGGCAATGCAAAGAAAACACAGGTGTAAGCCAGCAGCGGCAAGAGCAGCAGCATCGATACCCAGCGCTTGCGGCGGCTGGATTGATGATGGGCGATGGCCAGCGTGTCGACGCGAGCCGGTGCATCTATCGAGGAAACGGACATAGTGAAACCCACCTTGATAAAACCATACTCGAACCACGCCGTCGTCATCGGCGGCGCGGTCTTGAGGCCTGTTTACTGGGCGACCCAGCGGGTAAACCGGTTCATCAGGTCTTCCTCGTAGTTGACCCAGAACGGTGTATCGAGCAGCAAGGCATCTTTCATGTTGGCCGGGGCATTGGGCAATGCGCTGGCCGTCTTCTCATCCATGGCCGCAATGGCCTTGCTGTTGACGATGCCGTAGGGAATCGCGTGGGCGAAATCGCTTTGGGCCTTGGTGCCGAGGATGTAGTCGAGGAGCTGATAACTGGCCGCTTTGTTGGGGGTGTTCTTGATGATGGTCCAGTAGTCCATGCTGTAAAGCTGTTGCTGCCAGATCAGTGGGAAATGGTTGCCCTGTTGATTGGCGATGGCGATCCGGCCGTTGTAGGCGGCACTCACGGCGATGTTACCGGCGGCCAGCCATTCCAGCGGCTGAGCGCCGGTTTCCCACCATTGGATGTAGGGTTTGATTTCGTCCAGTTTGGCAAATGCGCGGTTCTGTCCTGCCGGGGTCGCCAGTAATTTGTAGACATCGGCCGGTGCGACGCCGTCGGCCATCAGGGCAATTTCCAGGGTCATGCGGGCTTGTTTACGCAAGCCACGTTTACCTGGCCATTTCTGCACGTTCCAGAAATCAGCCCAGCTTTTCGGACCGTCGGCACCGAATTTTTTCGGGTCGTAGGTCATCACTTCGGACCAGACGAAGGCGCCCACACCACACTCGGAAAAGGCCTCGGGATTGACCTCGGCTGCATTCTTCAATTGTTTGTGGTCGAGGTCTTCGAGCAGGCCCTGTTCGCAGGCCAGCTCCATTTCGTTCTGGTCCATCTGCACCAGGTCCCAGGTCGGATTGCCCGACTCGACCATCGCTTTCTGTTTGGCCAGACCGCCGCCGTAGCTGTCTTGAACGACTGGTTTGGCGCTTTGGGCGGCAAATGGTTTGAACCAGGCCTTGTCGAAGGCTTCCTGCGTGGCGCCACCGAAACCGACCACCGTCAGGTCGCGGGCCTGGGCGAGGGGGCCGGTCAGCGCCAGCGCGAGTACAAGGGCCAAGCGTGTTGAATGTGAGTGCATGGTGCAACTCTCCTGCTGAAGGAAAAGCAAATAGGGATTCGCGGGTGTACTGGCAGGAAAGCGACTCAGGTCGAGTGATCGAAGCATTGCATGGTGATGACCTTCTTATTGTTGTGGGTGTGAGTGTTTCGATGGTTACAGGGGGCGGGTCTCAACCCAGCGGGAAAACCCGCGCGTCTTCGGGTCGCCAGGTAAAGCCGATGTGCTGACCGTTGTTGAGGCCCTTGATGGCCTCGTCGTTGGCGGTTTTCACAATCAGCGTGTCGCCGTTACCCAGTTTCAAGTGAATGCGCAGGTGGTCGCCCAGGTAGACGCGGTCGGCGAGGGTGGCCTGGTAGCTGTTCTGATTGATTGGGCACAGCCGGATATTTTCCGGACGGATCAGCAACTCGACTTTTTTCGAGGCGCCGATCGGCACCGTAACGCCCATGCCTCGGGCCCCGAAGCCAGCCTCCAGCGCAACCTCAAGTTCATGCCCGTGGCGAGCAACGAGATGGCCGCGCAGCACATTGTTTTCGCCGATAAACGTGGCCACGTAAGCGTTTTCAGGGTGTTCGTACAGTGAAACCGGATCACCGATCTGGGCGATATCACCTTGATGAAACACGGCCACCCGGTCGGACATGGTCAAGGCTTCACCCTGATCGTGGGTCACGTACACCACCGTGACACCCAGTCTTCGATGCAACTGCTTGATCTCGTACTGCATGTGCTCGCGCAGGTTCTTGTCGAGCGCGCCAAGTGGCTCGTCCATCAGGATCACCTGCGGTTCGAACACCATGGCGCGGGCGAGGGCGACGCGTTGCTGCTGGCCACCGGACAACTCTGTGGGGCGCCGCTGCTGCATGTCATGCAACTGGACCATCTCGATGGCGCGCTTGACCTTGTTCTGCACATCGAGGCGATTGAGTCCGCGCATCTTCAACGGGTAGGCCAGGTTCTCGGCCACGGTCATGTGCGGAAACAGCGCGTAGTTCTGGAACACCATGCCCATGCCGCGTCGGTGCGCCGGGACGTTCTGAATCGGTTTGCCCGCCATGCGGATTTCGCCACGGGTCGGGGTTTCGAAGCCGGCGAGCATCATCAGCGTGGTGGTCTTTCCCGACCCGGACGCACCCAGCAGGGTCAGGAATTCTCCTTGCGCGATGGAGAGGTTCAAATCCTTGATGATCAGCGTCTTGCCGTCGTAACTCTTTTGCACATGGGTGAGGTCGATCAAGGCGCCGGAGGCGTCGAGGGAATGGGCGAGGCTATTCATGAGCAGTGTCCCATGGCGAGATTGACGTCGTTCAGCGCGTCCGTCAGGCGGCCGACCAGTTCGCGGATTTGCTCCGGTTCAATGATGAAAGGCGGCGCCAGGGCGATCGAATCGCCCATGTTGCGCACGATCAGGCCGTGCTTGCGGGCGGCCAGTTCGACCTGCGCCCCAATCGCCACCTGAGCGGCAAATGAGCGTCGCGACGCCTTGTCGGCCACCAGTTCCAGCCCCGCAACCAGACCGATACCGCGGATTTCGCCGACCAGGGGATGGTCGAGCAGGGGCGCAAGTTCACTGTGCAGGACCTCGCCCAACTGGCGGGTACGGGCCGGGATGTCCAGTTCCTGGTAGATGGAAAGCGTTTCGAGGGCGACGGCGGCGGCCACCGGGTGCCCGGAGTAGGTGAAGCCATGCCCGAAGCCGTTCAGTTGCTGGCTCTGTTCTTCGAGCACTTGGTAGACCGGGCCGCTGACTACGGTGCAGGAAATCGGCTGATAGCCCGCTGAAAGGCTTTTGGCACACGCCATCATGTCGGGTGCAAAGCCCATCGTTTGATGGCCGAACCACTGGCCGGTGCGTCCAAAACCACAAATGATCTCGTCGGCCAGCATCAAAATGTCGTGCCGCGCCAGCAGCGCCTGCACCGCGGAAAAGTAGCCGGGCGGCGGGACGATCACGCCGCCGGCACCCATGATCGGTTCACTGATGAAGGCGGCGATGGTGTCTGCCCCTTCAGCCTCAATGCGCTGTTGCAAGTCGGCGACCAGGCGTTCGCAGAAGGCGGCCTCCGTCTCGCCGGGCAAGCCATTGCGGTAGTAATGAGGGCACTCGACATGAATCATCTGGTCCAGTGGCAAGCCGAATGCGGCATGCATGTTTGGCAATCCGGACAGCGTCGCCCCCATGACTGTGGAGCCATGAAAACCTTTCTGGTGGGCGATGATTTTGCGTTTGTGTGTATTGCCTCGAGCCCGGTGCCAGGCCCAGGACATTTTGATCATCGAGTCGTTGGCTTCCGAACCCGAGCAGGCAAAAAACACTTTCGCATCCGGTAGGGGCGCGAGGGCGGCGATGCGTTCGGCCAGGCGTACTGTCACCGATGGAACCCGATGATTGAAGGTGTGGTAGTAGGGCAGGACATCGAACTGGCGTTGTGCGGCTTCGGCCAGCCGACGATTGGAAAACCCCAGGCTGGCGCACCAGAGGCCAGACATTCCCTCAATGTAGCGGTGCCCATGTTCGTCGATGACGTGGATGCCATCTCCGCGTTCGATGACCATCGGGCCTTGTTGTTGATGGCGCCGCAGATTGGTCTGCGAGTGCAGGTGAAAGCGTTGATCTGCCTGGGCCAGAACGCTGGCTGCGGGGGTGGTTTCGTGCGACACGAGTGGCATCTCCGAGAGCTGAAATACATATAACTTATAAGATCAGAAAATCTGGCCTAGTCTGGCCGGGTCGTTCCTGCCTGTTGGAAAAAATAACGCCAACGGCTTGTCGTTGCAATATATATCTTATAAGTTGTAAGAAGGAGGCCGCGAGAGCGGTCGCCTCTCTAACAATCATTCAGGAAATGCAGCCATGTCGATTGCCGCCCCACCCCCCATTCCCGTTCCGGTCGAGGACCTGAGTGCCGAGCACATCGCCCACCTCAAAGAGCGTGCCTTGTTTGTTCGTCTGGAAACCGTGCGCCTGATTTCCATCGCCAAGGTGGGGCACTACACCTCCGTATTTTCGTGCGCGGAAATTTTCTCGGCGCTGTATTACGACGCCATGCGCTTGCGCCACGGCGAGCCTAAATGGCCAGGTCGTGATCGCTTCTTGATGGGCAAGGGACATGCTGCAGTCGGGCTGTATCCGTTACTGGCGGACTGGGGCTTTTTCGACAAGGCGCTGCTCGACGGTTACACCCGCTTGGGTAATCCGTTGGGCGATCACCCGGACATGCGCAAGGTCGCGGGGGTGGATTTCAGTTCCGGTTCCATTGGTCATGCGTTGTCCGGCGGACTGGGCATGGCACTGGGCGGACGTCTGCAGAACAACCCGTTCGATGTGTATGTGCTGCTGGGCGACGGCGAAATGCATGAAGGCCAAGTGTGGGAAGCGGCAATGGCAGCCGCGCATTACAAGACCTCGAACCTGATCGCGATCATCGATCGAAACGGTTACCAGCTCGACGGCAAGGTCGACGACATCATTGGCATCGAACCACTGGGCGACAAATGGCGCGCTTTCGGTTGGGACGTGCATGAGGTCGATGGGCATGACGTTGCTGCCGTGGCTCGCCTGTTGCGCCAGCTAAAAGCCGATACGCAGCGCGAAAAGCCAGTCTGCGTGATCGCCTTGACCGTCAAGGGCAAGGGCGTCGAGTACATGGAAACCGAACCCGGTTGGCACCTTGGCTGGTTGGCCGAGGAAGACGAATTGCTCGCTATTGAAGAAATCAAATCCAAAGGAGGTGTGTGATGAGCTCGCCCGTCAGCGCCGATACCTGGCAATACCGGCAAATCAATGCTCGTGCCCCCGGCCTGAGCTACTTGTCCGATGCGTTGATCGACCTGGTCGAGGCCGGTCACAAGATCGCGGTCGGCACCGCCGACCTGCAGTACTCCAATGGCTTGAGTCGCTTCGCTCAACGCTTCCCCGAGCTGTTTATCCAGTTCGGTATCTCCGAGCAAAACATGGTCACCGCGGCGGCGGGCATTGCCACCACCGGGAGCATGCCGTTTGTGGCGACATTTGCTTCATTCCTGGCTTTGCTCTGCTGCGAGCAAATTCGCATGGACGTGGCCTACAGCGCGCTGCCGGTGCGGCTGATCGGGCACCATTCGGGTATCAGCCTTGGCTTTTATGGCACCTCGCATCACGCCACAGAAGACCTGGCAATCACCCGCAGCATCGCCGATCTGACGGTCGTTGCGCCGGCCGATGGCCCACAGCTGGCGGCGGCGATCCGCGCCTCGATTCATCATCCGCAACCGATTTATTTCCGTATCGGCCGCGGCCAGGAGCCCAACGTTTACCCCGATGACGTGGTGTTCGAATTTGGCAAAGCCATCGTTCATGAGCGGGGCAGCGACCTGACGCTGATCGCCACCGGCAGCATGCTTCACCCCACGCTGGAAGCCGCGCAGGCCTTGCGCGCCAGTGGTTTATCGGTGGGTGTGATCGATATGCACACCATCAAGCCGCTGGATCGTGACGCCGTGTTATGTGCGGCGAGTGAAAGCGGGTTGTTGATGACCGTTGAAGAACACAACGTGCTGGGAGGGTTGGGTGGTGCCGTGGCGGAGGTGCTGGCGGACACGGGACGGGGGACACGTCTGCGGCGTCACGGGATCGAAGATGAATACAGCCTGATTGCACCGCCGACGCACCTCTATCGGCATTACCGGCTGGACGCTGTCGGTATTGAAGCAGTGGCCCGCGAGGCGCTTGCCCAAGGAGTCGATCATGTTGCTTGATGCCAATCAATCCTTGCATGAACGCGCCCGGCAGGTGTTGCCGGGCGGCCATCTTAGCCCGAGCCGCAAGCTCGGGCAGCCTTACGCGTTTGTCCGCGCAGAAGGCCCCTATCTGTACGACGCCAATGGCGAGCGTCATACCGATTTCCACTGCGGATTCGGGGCACATGTACTCGGGCACGGCAACCAGGCGATTCGTCAACGCGTAGCGCAGGTCAGCGAACGCCTTGACCTGATCGGTGCCGGCATTACCGATCTGGAAGTCGAGACGGCGGAAGCCCTGGTCGAGTGCATTCCCTGTGCCGAGCAGGTGGCATTTTGCAACAGTGGCTCTGAGGCGACGTACCACGCCTTGCGCCTGGCACGGGCCGTAACCGGTGCCAAACGGATCATCAAGTTCCAGGGCGGATATCACGGCTGGCACGACTATGTGGCGATGAACGGCCAGACATCCCGTGAGCGCATGGACAGCTTCGACCCGATGTCCGACGGTATCCTGCTGGATGCGGCGCAGTACACGATCATCCTGCCGTACAACGATGCCGAGGCGGTGGAACGTTATCTCAAAGCCAATCCGGGGCAGGTCGCGGCAATCATCGTCGAGCCGATTGCCCACAACATGGGCTCGGTGGCGGCATCGACGGAGTTTCTGCGGGCGCTTCGGCAATTGACCCTCGAGCACGGCGTGATTCTGATTTTCGACGAAGTCATCACCGGGTTTCGTCATGCGCTGGGTGGCTATCAGTCCATCGTCGGCGTGACACCGGATCTGGCAACCTTCGGCAAGGCGGCTTCATCGGGTTATCCCGTGGGTCTGGTCGCCGGCCGTCGGGATCTGTTGGAGCGGGTAGGGCAGTCGGGCGACCGGGGTGTGTTCATGGGCGGAACGTTCAATGGTACGCCGTCGACGCTGGCCGCGGTGCTGGCGACCATCGAAGAGCTTTCTCGCGAAGGTGTCTACGAGCGTCTGTTTGCCATGGGGGATTACTTGCGCGGGCAGCTCGACGGCATCATTCAGCGGCTGGGCATTCCAGCTCAAAGCGCCGGATATGGCTCGGTCTGGCTGATGTACTTCTTCGAGGGGGCCTACAGTCAGTACCGCGATTTGTTGCGCAACGACGATGCACTGGACCTGGCGTTTCGCAAGCGCCTGATCGAGCAGCGGATGATTTTTCAGCCATTGCCCCTCAAGCGCCTGTACCTGTCGACCTTGCATACCACGAAGATTCTCGATGAAAGCCTCGACGTCATCGAACACACCCTCAAAGCATTGATTCGCTAAGCCAAGCAACGGAGAGCGGCACGCGCAGTGCCGCTCTTTCTGCAACTGATTCCCGAACCGCTGTAATGCAAGGTTGAGTCTTACTTATAGGATATAAGACAATGTATTTCAGATTCTTGGCGCACCCCCGACAGGCTGCGCAATAAAAAAGCATCATCCAGGAGTTCGACCGTGCAGATTCAACCGCTGGAACAAGGCAACCTGTCCGCCCGCGCTTATTACGCCATCCGCGAAGGGCTGATCGCCGGTAACTTCAAGCCCGGCGAGCGGCTGGTCATGCAAGACCTGGCCGACAAGCTCGGCACCAGCGTCACCCCGGTCCGCGAAGCCTGCCTGAGGCTGGTCAGCGAACGTGGCCTCGAGTTGCGTTCAGGCCGTTTTGCCATGGTCCCGGAACTGACCATGAGCCGTTATCTGGAGGTGCGCACTATCCGCATCGCACTGGAAGGCCTGGCGGCAGAACTTGCCACGCGCAACGTGACGCCCGAGGACCTGACGCGGCTGGAAGAACTGCATACCAATTTTCAACAGGCCGACCAGGCCAACGACGGTCCGCAAGCGATGCACTTCAACCGTGAGTTCCACTTCACCGTCTATCGGTTGGCAGCAATGGACATGCTGACTGCGCAAATCGAAGGGTTGTGGGTGTCCATGGGGCCGATCCTCAATCTGTTCTACACCAAGGGGCATAACACCTACATCGGTGCCGACGAGCATCTGGTGCTGATCGAAGCCCTGCGCGAGAAAAAGCCGGCCAAGGCGCGCAAGGCCATCGCCGAAGACATTATGCGAGGGGGCGTCAGCATCATCGGCTTCATTACCGAAAGCGAAGGCAAGTAATCTTTCCATCAAGCGGTACCCGCCGTGTTTGCGGCGGGACCCAAGCCATTCCTTTCAGGGGGCCAACTGCCCACTGGCCACCGCCAACCCATCCTGCCCATCCCGACTGCTGACCCCCACCAACCATGCTTCAAGCACTGCCGGATTGGCCTTCAACCACGCCTTTGCCGGGGTCATCAGGGATGACTGTTTGGAAAATCCCTCGAGAATCCAGCATAGAACTGACACAAACGGAAACCGGAGACGGTCATTTCGGAAACCTCCCACACCCAGAGTTTGAGCTTCCCGGTAGGGTCAACGGCCCCGGCACCCTGCCGAGACACCCCAAGGAAGAACGAACCATGACCAGAAAGGCCGTTATCGTTTTCAGCGGCGGACAAGACTCAACCACCTGCTTGATCCATGCATTGCCGATGTACGATGAAATTCACTGCATAACCTTTGATTATGGCCAGCGCCATCGTGCGGAAATCGAAGTGGCGCAACAGCTTTCGAAACAGCTTGGTGTGAAGGTGCACAAAGTATTAGACACTTCATTGTTGAGTGAACTGGCCATTAGCAGTTTGACGCGCGACCATATTCCTATTGCAAGGAGTATGGGGGACGGTGTGCCTGATACGTTCGTGCCTGGCAGGAATATTCTGTTTTTAACGTTGGCTTCTATTTATGCCTATCAGGTAGGCGCTGAAGCTGTCATCACAGGTGTTTGTGAAACTGAGAGCTCTGGTTATCCGGATTGTGGTGATGAGTTTGTTAAGGTGTTGAACAGTGCCATCCATTTGGGCATGGACTATAAGATTCGAATCGAGACGCCGCTTATGCGGCTGAACAAAGCTGAGACTTGGGCTTTGGCTGATTATCATGAGCAGTTGGATTTGGTTCGTTACCATACATTGACTTGCTACAACGGAATAATGGGAAGTGGGTGCGGCGACTGTGATGCTTGTTCTCTTCGTGCGAAAGGATTGAGTGAGTTTTTGGAGGGCAGAGAAGAGGTTTTTAATAGCCTGAAAATCAAACTAAAACTATAGATGTAATTTGCTGTAGGAAGGGGGTGGCCATTAATGGCTGTCCCTCTATCGTTATTTTACTTGGTGTGCACCTACATAGCGTTTAAATAATGATCTTGCTCCGTAGGCAGGAAAAACATTAAACACGGCAAAACACATTTTAATAGCTATTTGGGCGTAAACCATATTTAGTATGTCGCTATTTTGCATGGTGCCATAGAATGCAATGTAGCAAAAAAGCAAAGTGTCTATTATTACTGCAAAAAAAGTACTAAGGAACACCCTTAAAAAAAGAAATCTAGAGCTTGTAAGTTTCTTGATTTTACATAGCAAGTAAGAATTAACATATTCAGAAAAAAGAAAGGAAACTGAAGATGCCACTATTACTGACGATACATGAGTCATGATTTCACTGTATGGCTTGTCAAGTTTCCAATCAGGCAGCCCTGGCAACGAAGTAATTGCGCTAAGCAAAATAATAATAAAAACATTGCTTAAAAAAGCAAATAGAATGGCTCTTCTTGCAAGTCTCAATCCGTAAGATTCATTTAATAGGTCGACTATCAAAAATGTCAATGGATAGAGAAATACCCCCGGAGTGATAACAACATCAAACACATCCAAGTGGATTAGTTTTGCCGCAGCAATGTTTGTGAAGAAGTAAATCGTAAGCATTAGTAAATTTAAAGCTACGTAAATCATCCACGACCGTTCATGGCGATCATTCATTTCATATGCAGTCAATGTAGGTCCGCTGGTATATAGTTTTTTGTATATGTCTCTGATTTCCATTTTGTTTAAATTGTCTGTGATTTCACTTTTCAATAGTTCGTCTAGTTTTATTTTTATTACCTTTCCTGTAGAGAGCACCATAATGACAGCGAGTTTTTTGCCGTTATCGAATCCTAATAGTTTGTATCGGCTATTTTCAAGAGTATTACTGCTGATCATTAAAACGCTCCTCTAGCACAACTCCAATAGAAATAGCATTCGAGTCAAAAAAAGTTTCGCTGGTTATGAAAAGCTTCTTTGTAGCCTTGTCGTACACCAGCCTCTCTCCATTACCAGTGGATAATCCCTTTTTTACTATCAAGAGATCTCCTGACTCATTCATCCCACTAATGTCATTCTCCAGAAGCACGCCTATTACATTGCAGGCCGTACCGAAGTAATACGTCAACGGATGCGTGATGGACAGCTCGCCAATTCTTTTGTCTAGGCTCTGAATCAACAAACTCTCTCTAATGATCGGAACCGCGGCCGGATTCATGTTTCCGAGTGGGGAGGCGCTACTCTCTATTGTTTCCTTTTCTTCAAAATCAATCGTCTCTATTTCCGCATAAGAAACGCCAAAAAAATCCGATATTTTTCGAATCGTTGATTGTTGTACATGGACAACCCTTCCTTCCAGAATGTTGTAGATGGTCGTTCTGGTCAATCCGCTAGCATTGCACAACGAAAGCCGAGTCTCTCCACGGCTCTTTATCAGGTACTTGATGTTGTTTTTCAACTTTTCCGTTCTGTCTTTCTTGTGCATTAAATATTTACCATTTGCTGTCGTTGCAATAGATCGCACGTAGGGAGGTGATTCGCTTTGAGTGCAGCATCCTACACGCCTGGCCACTGGACAAAAAAGATAATTTTTCACTCGGGTTAAACAGCTGTGGAATATTTTCTATTGTCGCGATTGAATTCTGACATTGCATGTAAGACGCTGCCTACTTGGGTTGTAGAAGTTTCTTACAGTAACTATGAAGGTCGAAAAAATATTAATCTGGCAAGAATCATTTAATTACACAGATGTTCATTTATTTGATTAATTAAATGGAATTTTCTGGTAATAAATCTACCGGTCCGCCCTGTATAGCCGTCACTCAATCCTGGTTGAGGGCAAGAGACGGGCGATTTCTTACCCTTGCAAGGAGCACCGGCATGAAAAAGATCACCTCAATCGCAATCGAACCGTCAGGCCTTCCGGCCGACGACACCGTCGATTCATCCAGTCCCGCCAAAGTCACCGAACAACTTGTCAGCGTGCCCCTGCGCTCTCACACACATCCCAAGTCTGCCAACTATTTCTTCACCGTCATTCCGGATGTCGACACGGAATCCCTCCTGTGTCACGCCTCTGAAACCCTCGCCTCCCTCAGTGTCATGGCCACCGATCTCGCCCGTGAACTGGAAGGTCCTCGTCGCCATATCATTGTGGGTATTCAGCAACTGTCTGCGCTGGGCGAATTGCTGGTCAATCGAGTGCTGGACAACCTGGAGCCGCCCCGGGGATCGTCTGAAGGTCGTCCAACTGCCAACGCTGAATAATCGTGTGCCTTTACCCAATGGAGGTTTTTCATCATGGATCGATACATGCCTATCACTGGCATCGACTGCAACATCCCATCATTGCTGATCGACACTGAAGCACCACTGGACGTGTTGCATAAAACCGCGGCCTACCGCATTCGTACCGCAACGCAACTGCTGGAGAGCATTGCGTTTGGCGAAGGTGTCCACAGTGAGCTGGCGCGGGTGTTGGTGACTTCACTGCGCGATGGCTGTGATTTGATGGATGTCGTCGGCCGACGATTGCAGAGGCAGGTTTCAGCGTAGAAAAAAAGGGGCGCCGTTCGGCTAATGCCGATCAGTTAAGGAGCGGCCCGAACCGAACGCAGGCTTCGCCAGCTGCTACGGATCGCGTTTTGGCTTAACTGATCGGCATTACGCCTTTCGGCGCCCCTTTACAAACAGGTAACGTGGGAACGATCAGCAGATTTTCCTCAGTCCTTGCGCTACATCAAGTGCCGCCGTCTGGATATGTGCTTTTACGATTCGAGCTACTGTTCGACCGCGTTCAAATCACGTTTCGGCATTTCTCCCGGCGAATATCGCAAGAATCATGCTTGAGGTTCAGATCGCAGCCATCGGTAGCTCCGGCGTCGGCAGGGGGCGCGTCCCTTCAGGCGCCGTTCTTGAGCAACTGGCTGAACGCCTCCAGTTCACTTTTCTCCAGATCGGAAACCAGCACAAATCGCATGTGGTTCTCCTGCCAAAACACGACGTTAAAGCCACGGACCGTCTGACTCTGCCGCGGCTTGTCCGTCTCCTGCGTGGGCAGGATAAACACATTGATAATGTGCTTGGCGCGCCCATAGCTCAGGGCCGCCGTGGTCTGATGTTGCAGGTAATCCAGCCGCCCACCCAACAACGGAAAACCCTGCGCCGAGTAATCGAATACGGGCGGCGAGAAGTCGAGCTTGCCGGTGAACCAAGGTTTCACGGTATGGCGGTCGGACGACACCACATCGTTCAAATGCTCGCCCATCAACGAGCGGACATGGCTGGAGACCGCCTCATCCATTAACGGCTGTTCACTGCCCGGCGTGACGACATACAGCATCACTGCCAAGGCCAGCGCTGTCGCTGAAAAAACAGGTGCGAACCATTTTCGCCAACGTTCCACGGCACGGGGTTGAGGTGCAACAGGGGCGAACAGGTTGGCCGTCAACGACGCCGGTGCCGAGTAATACGGCGCATGCCGCTTCACGCTGACCTTCAATAGCCGCGCTTGATCATGCAGCCGCGCGCACTCGGCACATTCGGCCAAATGTCCGGCGACCCGGGCCGCCATCACCGTATCCAGTTCCTTGTCCAGATAGCCATGAACCAGCGTCTGGCAAGCCGTGCAGTCGAGTTCATTCATGATCGTGCAACTTCAGTAGTTCGAGCTTGAGCATGGCGCGAGCCCTGGCCAGTCTCGACATGACGGTGCCGATGGGGATGTCGGCCACCAAGGCGATGTCCTTGTAGGGCATGTCTTCGAACTCCTTGAGAATAATCACCTCGCGAAATACTGGCGGCAGGGCGCACAGGGCCTGTTGGACAAGCGTCGCGTTTTCCGTGTGAATGGCCAGCAACTCCGGGGTTTGGCCGTGACTCAACGCGGCATCGTCTTCGGGCAGTTCATCGCCGATGGCCACCCAGTGGTGGCCGGCCGAGGCCTTGAGCCAGGTGTAGCTTTCGTTACGTACGATGGTCAGAAACCAGGCCTTGGCATTGCCGTCGGCGAAACGGTGCAAGAATCTGAAGGCCCGCAGGGCGCTTTCCTGCACGACATCGCGCGCGGCGCTGTCGTTTCCGGTGAGCCAGCGCGCGAGGTTGTAGGCGGCGTCCATGTGGGGCGCAAACAATTCCTCAAATCGCTTCATAGTGATTCCCGTAACGTCCCACCCCTATAACTGTCATTCGCCGGGTTTTATTCCCGGGGAAAAAATAATTTTCCGACGTGGAATAAAGACCCGTCCCGCAAGGTTGTATCTCGTGTCAGCTACATCACTGTAGTCCGCTAGCGAGGGCACACCGATGGACATTCATACGAAATACGAACGACGCACCGACGGTCCGCTGAACCCCGACCGCCGGACACTGCTCAAGTGCTCCGCGTGGGCCGGGGCCGGCGTGATCTGGGCCTTGAGCGGCGGCATTCCACGGGCCTTTGCGCTGGACGATTCCGGCAACGTCTCCGACCCCAAAGCGCTGGCCAGCACTTTCCACTTTGTGCAAATCAGCGACTCGCACATCGGTTTCAATAAGGAGGCCAACCCGGAACCGTTGAAGACCTTGCAGGTGGCCATCGACAAGGTCATCGCATTGCCGAAACGGCCATCGTTGATCCTGCATACCGGCGACATCACCCACCTGTCGAAACCGGAAGAGTTTGACACGGCCGCGCAACTGCTCAAGGGCCTGCCGTCCACCGTGCACTACGTGCCGGGCGAGCACGACACCCTCGACGAGGGCGGCGGCAAGCTCTATCTGGAGCGTTACGGCAAGGGCACCAAAGGCAATGGCTGGTACAGCTTCGATGACCACGGCGTGCATTTCATCGGGCTGGTGAATGTCTTCAACTTCCAGGCTGGCCATGAAGCGACGCTTGGCGCCGATCAACTGGCCTGGCTGGCCGATGACTTGCGCGCCGTGACGAGCAGCACGCCAATCGTTGTGTTTACCCATATTCCGTTGTGGACGATTTATCAGCCGTGGGGTTGGGGCACCGAGGATGGCGATCAGGCGATTGCCATGCTGCGCAAGTACGGTTCGGTGACGGTGTTGAACGGGCATATTCATCAGGTCATCCAGAAGGTTGAAGGCAATATCACCTTCCACACCGCCCGCGGCACGGCTTATCCACAACCTGCACCGGGTACGGCGCCGGCACCGGGACCGATGACGGTGGCGGCTGATCAACTGCGCAATTATTTAGGGCTCACCGATGTGCGAGCGACGCAGGGCGAGCATCCGCTGGCGCTGATTGATTCGACACTGGTTTAGCGGAGGATCTGGGATGAAAACGCGATTGTTGGCTGTTGTCTGCCTGATGCTGTCGATGCCGGTATGGGCTCAGGAGGTGAAAATCGATATCAAGGAGTTCATGTTCGGGCCCAAGGATTTGACTGTGCCCGTGGGCACCAAAGTGACGTGGGTGAACGACGACCAGATCCCGCATACGGTGGCGGAAACCCACAAGGTGTTTCGCTCTGGGGCGCTGGATACGAATGACAGCTTTTCCTGGGTATTCAACACGCCGGGGGAGTTTGAGTATTTTTGTGCGCTGCACCCGCAGATGATCGGGACGATTGTGGTCAGCCAGTGATGCCGCAAGAAACTTGCGATAGATCCAGCTGCTCGCTCTCACATTTGATCCATGTCGTTCACAAATTTTGTGTTCACTGAAGATCCCCTGTGGGAGCGAGCCTGCTGGCGAAGCTTTCAAACCTTCAACACCTTCCCGCCAATGGCCACCGCCACCAGCAACACCGCCATCAACCCGAAGGCAAAACTCAAACTGCTGCCATGGGCGATAAACCCGATCAACGCAGGCCCCGCAAGAATGCCGGCATAACCGAGCGTGGTAATGGCCGGCACGGCGACGCTTTCGGGCATCACCGTCTGTTTACCCACTGCGGTGTACAGCACCGGCACAATGTTCGAACAGCCCACCCCCAACAATGCATAACCCACCAGCGCCGCTTCCCAACTCGGGGCGAAGGTCGCCACAAACAGACCCGCTGCGGCCGTCAACCCACCGAACACAATCACCTTGGTTGCGCCGAGACGACGCACGATCGAATCACCGGTCAAACGTCCGACGGTCATGGTCAGCGCAAACGCCGCGTAACCCAGCCCCGCATAAGCGGTATCGATCCCGCGCTCCTGTGCCAGGAACACCGCACTCCAGTCGAGCGCCGCGCCTTCGGCGAGGAACACGATGAAGCACATCCCGCCGATGAACAGCACGATGCCATGGGGAACGGCAAACGCCGGCCCCGAACTTTCGCTGCCGTAAGGCAAGAGGTGCGGCGCGGCCTTGGCCAGTGCGATCAGCAGCATCACGATCACCACCAGCGTCGCCCCCAGCGGTGAAACCCCGAAGCCGAGCAGGGCACTGACACCCGCCGCACCGACAATCCCGCCGAGGCTGAACAGCCCATGGAAACCCGACATCATGGTCTTGCCGCTGGCCCGTTCGACGATCACCGCTTGCAGGTTCACCGTCGAATCCACCGTGCCAAGGCCCGCGCCGAACATGAACAACGCAGCCATCAACGCCGGAATCGACGACACCGTCGCCAGCAGCGGCAGGGCCGCACAGATCAGCAACACCCCGGCGCTCACCACCCGGCGACAACCGAAACGCGTGGCCAGAAGCCCCGCCATCGGCATCGCCAGAATCGACCCCACCCCCAGGCACAACAGCAGCAAACCGAGCGTCCCTTCATCCAGCCCGGCCCGAGCCTTGGCGTAGGGCACCAGCGGCGCCCACGCAGCGATGCCGAATCCGGCAATGAAAAAGGCGATGCGCGTGGACATCTGTTCCAGGCGTCCGGGTAAGACGGGAGGCGGGGTGCTGATGACGGTCATGAAAAATCCTTGGTGTCGCAGGTAACTGGCGGTTGCAGGCCAACATCCTTGCATATCAGCCAACCTGCCGCGACCCTCAAGGTTCATCAAGACGGTTGATCCAGAGCTTTAAAATGCTCCTCGCGTTTCGCTGACCGCGCCACTGGTGAAACTGACATTGGGGCCCGGCTGCCAGTGCACGGCGGCAGAGGGATCGTTGCTGCGCACGATGCATTTCCATTCAATGCCTTGTTTCACCGGCAATTCGATGTCGCTGGTCCAGCGGTTTGCTTGCGGGTTGTGGGTCAAGGCAATGGCATGGCCGGGATCCCATGCCCCCAGTTCGAGTGACGAGCCCGTGGCATAAACGTTCTGGCCGGGAAGGGGAGTGGCAAAGTCGCAGGTGAATCGAACACTGACGGGTGGTTGTTCAGGGGCCGTGCTCCAGATCCGGATTTTACCGCCATCCCATGTCAGCGCTTGTTGGGTCAGCCCTTGGGGCAGTTTCGTCAAATCCGAATCCAGGGCAATCACCAGGCTTTTACGGGCGCCCGTCGTCGTCGCGACCAACCCGGAATACTGAGGCTGGAAGCGGATCGGTGAGTCGGCCTTGATGCCGGCTTCCTTGCGGATGTCTATTAATTGACGAATCAGATCACCGCGTTGCCAGTCATACATGTCAGGCCAATACACCGCCGGCGTTCCCGGAGTACTCAGGATGTAAGCGTAAGCCTGGTTGCGCAGTGCTTCCGTCACCGGCCAATGATGCTGTCCCTGATAGAGCCCCGGTGAGTAACCGGTGTCATGGTTGTCGACGAAGGTCACGGCGATTTTGCGCCAGGCTGGATTCGGGTTGCCATTCAACCCGTTCCGCCATTCAGCGATCGAACCGTTCTGCATGCGCTCCTTCAGAGCGAAGTCGAACACTGCGCAGTGTGAGCGATCAGACCAGTCCTTGAGTGCATCCTGCCAGCTAGCCTTGCTTCGCCAATCGTTGTCGGGGTACTCGCTGGGGCCTTTCCACATTTCACCGACACAGAACTGCTGATCCCCAAAGGTTTGCATCCAGCGATTGACTGTTTCGGGTGTATAGCCTCTGACAAAGTCGAAGCGCAGGCCTTTGGCGCCGTAATGGTCACGCAGGTTGATGAACTCCCTTTTGAATGTTTCGAATACGTGCTCGTTATCGGTATTGAGATCGGCAGCGCCATCCATGAACGAGTCGCCCTTATCGCATTCGCCACAATCATGCCGCCACTCATTCCGGCCCCTCGGAAACT
Source organism: Pseudomonas sp. BT76 TE3572 (assembly GCF_050435365.1). Taxonomy (NCBI): domain Bacteria; kingdom Pseudomonadati; phylum Pseudomonadota; class Gammaproteobacteria; order Pseudomonadales; family Pseudomonadaceae; genus Pseudomonas; species Pseudomonas sp. BT76 TE3572. The sequence goes on along the minus strand of NZ_JBNDKE010000001.1, from coordinate 2,425,808 downwards.
GCGATTCGACAGCCTTGCTGTCATCCATGTGATTGGGTACCACGTCATAGACGACCTTTACCCCTGCGACATTTAACGCGGCAGCGACCTGTTTGAGCTGCTCATCAGTGCCGTAACGGCCGTTTTTGTCAAAGTCCTGCCAGAAGTAACCTTCACCTCCGCCGGAAGTGCCCCTACGGCTGTCCACCCAGCTGGAGCGATCCCGCCAGGGCGGCGGCATCCAGATGGCGGTGAAACCGTCCCGGCCGATCTGACCAGCCGTGCGAGCCAGTACGGGGTACCACTTTTCGGCGGCGTCGCGACTGGAATTCCAATGAAAACCCTGCAACAGAATTTCTTCTCCAGTGCCGTTGCGAACGGAGACGGTTTCATCGGCGATAACCGCGCCGGTCAGCGCCAGGGATATCAGCAGGGACAGCAGGGACATCCTTTTCATAGTCGTCCTCCGAACGATCAAGTCAGGTTTTACTCTGAGCCGGTTTCGGACGACTGTCTGCTGTCATAAGTGACAGGTATCTGTAATCTTTTCGCGATAAAAAAGAGGGAAGTGTGCGAGTTTACCTTTTGCACAAAGTGCTATCACTTTCTCCCTGAAAAGGATGCTTTTTCAGACATGAAGCGTGATTGCAGGCCTGCTGAAGCATTAGAGTGGGCACCGCCCCAAAAGATAAAAAAGGACCGGTACATGGCGCAGTTCTACGATGCACGCGGCAATATTTATGGCGTGGTATCTCCCGCAGCGGTGCGTCGCGCCGGTGTCGACTTGCCGACAACGGCCGGGCAGGCCGCGTCTTCCCGGGTGGCCTGGAGCCGGCAAGCGGTGGATGCATTCTGCGAATGGCCGTCGCATTCGCGGCCGGCGAATGCCAAGTCGCATCGCTGCGATGGCTTGTTGATCGGGCCGTTTCAAGACTCGCCACCGTTTGACCTGCTGATCGTCAACACCGACGGCACCCTGGCCGAGCGCAGTGGCAACGGGTTGACGATTTTCTCTCAGGCCCTGAGTGAGCAAGGACTGCTGCCGGGGGCCGAGGCTTGTTTGCTCCGGGTTCATCACGACAAGGCTGATGCGGTTTCACCGGTGAACACGTCGGTGAAACCGGCCGAGGTCGAGGGTGTGAAAGGGTTCTGGCTGGATTTGGGCAAACCTTCGTTCGGACCGGACGCGGTGGGGGCTAAAGGGGTTGAAGGTGTGTTGTTGAACGGTCGCGACGTCAGCCATGTGCAGCCGTTGTCGGCGCTCGATCCCGCCTGGTCTCGAAGCCAGTTCGTGCGCATCGGCAATCCACATTGTGTGACGCTTTTAGAAAGCGCCGATGCATTGCCGGGCAATGAGCAGATGCGCGAGCCGGGGCTGTTCGAAGGGCTGACGCGTGTCGCTTACACCGTGCCGACCGGGGCAGGGGAGCCGTGTGCTGCGGGTGTGAATCTGCAATGGGCGATGCTTGAGTCAGAAGGGCGAGTCGACGCGCGGGTATTCGAGCGTGGAGAAGGGCCGACGGCGTCGTCGGGCACCAGCGCCAGTGCGGTGGCCTGCGCCGCATGGCGGGTGGGTTGGGTCAGTGCAGGGGAGGTGAAAGTGGTCATGCCCGGCGGTACGGCGCCGATTCTTCTGGAGGAAGAGTCGGGGGAGTTGAGTCGGGTCAGGTTGTTCGGCACGGCGCGGTTGATGGAGTGATTTTGAGATTGCCTTCGCGGGCAAGCGTCGCCCGCGATGGCCAAATCAACGCAAATCTCAGCGCTGATCGCCGAAGAACTCCACCACCGGCATCTGCCGTTTCATCAACAACTTGCCATCGCGCACCGAATACAGCGGCAGGCCCTGGCTGCGGATTACCTCGTAATCACTGTCCGCCGACAGAATCAGCAAATTCGCTGGCCGCCCGCGTTCCAGTCCATACCGATCCCCCAGGTTCATCGCCTTGGCGCTGTTGTCGGTGACCAGGTCCAGCGCGCTTTGCAGGTTGCGGTAACCGAGCATGTGGCAGATGTGCAGGCCGGCTTCGAGCACCCGCAAGATATTGCCGTTGCCCAGCGGATACCACGGGTCGACGATCGAATCCTGGCCGAAACACACGTTCATTCCCGCTTCGAGCAGCTCGTTGACGCGGGTCACGCCACGGCGTTTCGGGAAGTTGTCGAAGCGCCCTTGCAGGTGAATGCTTTCGGTGGGGCAGGAGACAAAACTGATCCCCGAGTGCCCAAGCAGGCGGAACAATTTGGCGCAGTAAGCGTTGTCGTAAGAGCCCATGGCCGTGGTGTGGCTGGCGGTCACTCGCGAGCCCATGTCGCGGCTTCGGGCTTCTTCAGCCAGCACCTCGAGAAAGCGTGAGTGCGGGTCGTCGGTTTCATCGCAATGCACGTCCACCAGGCAACCGGTGCGCTCGGCCAGGTCCATCAGGAACTTCACTGAGCTCACGCCTTGATCGCGGGTGTACTCGAAATGCGGAATGCCGCCCACCACATCGGCGCCCATGCGGATCGCTTCTTCCATCAGCTCGCGACCGTCGCGGTACGACTCGATGCCTTCCTGCGGGAACGCAACGATCTGCATGTCGATCAGGTGACGGCTTTCCTCGCGCACTTCGAGCATCGCCTTGAGCGCGGTGAGCTGCGGGTCGGTGACGTCGACGTGGGTGCGCACGTGCTGGATGCCGTGGGCGGCGAGGGTCTGGATGGTTTTCCTGGCGCGGGTTTTGGTGTCCTCTTCGGTGATCGTCACCTTGCGCTCGCCCCAGCACTCGATGCCTTCGAACAGCGTGCCGCTCATATTCCAGCGCGGCTCGCCGGCGGTGAGTGTGGCGTCGAGGTGGATGTGTGGCTCGACGAAGGGTGGCACCACCAGGTTGCCGCCGGCGTCCAGATCATCGGGGCCCAGGGTCGGCGCTTCGGTCTGGCGGGCGATGCTGCTGATCAGGCCGTTTTCCAGGTGCAACTCGTGCAGGCCATCTTGGTTGCGCAGGCGGGCGTTGATGATGTGCATCAGGCGAATCCTTTTATAGATCTTGTAATGGTGCGTTGGCAGTACGGGCACCCAGCACGCCGGTCAGTAACACATACGTTAGCGCGGCAGCAGCAATCCCTACCAGCGGCGCGACCCACGGTGAACTGAATGCCGCAACGGTGCCGACCGCGTAGGCGCCCAGGCCGGACCAGTTGAACGCCGGCAAGCGGGCATCGGCCAGACGTGGATATTGACCACGATAGCGGTAAAAGAAGTCCGCCATGATCACGCCGCCAATCGGCGGAATCACAGTGCCCAGCAAAATCAGGTAGGGCACCAGCATGTCGTACATGCCCAGCAGTGCCAGCAACGTGCCGATCACCGCGCCCGCCAGGGTTACGGTTTTGCGACGGCCGGTGCGCAGCAGGTTGCAACCGGCGACGGCGAAGTTGTAGATGGTGTTGTCCTGGGTGCTCCAGATATTGAGCAGCAACATCGCCATCGCCGCCATGGCGAAGCCTTGCAACAGCAACACTTCAACTACGTCCGGTTGCTGGTAGACGATGGCACCGTAAGCACCGATCAACACCATCAGGCCGTTGCCGATGAAGAAACCGATCAGGCTCGCCAGCACCGCGACGCGTGCTGAACGGGAGAAACGCGTCCAGTTGGTCGCCTGGGTTGCGCCGCTGACAAAGGTGCCGAATACCAGGGTAATGGCGGTCGACCAGTCCAGTGTTCCCGTCGGGACTACCGCGAGCAAACCGTCGAGCCCGCCGACCTTCACCGTGGCGACCCACATCGACAGCATCAGCAGCAACATCATTGCCGGTACGGCGATGTACGACAGAATCTCCAGACCGCGATAACCGACATACGCGGTCGCGCAAAACACCAGGCCGAACAGCACCATCAGCCCGAGAACGGTGCCCTCGCTCAATTCGAAATACTTGCCCAGCACCACGGCGGCAGTGGCGGTGCCCCAGGCGTACCAGCCGATCTGGGTAAAACCGAGGATCAGGTCGCTGAGCTTGCTGCCCACTTCACCGAAACAAAAGCGCCCCATCAACACCGAGTTCAGGCCGCTCTTGAAGGCGATGTAGCCAAGGCCTGCGGCGTAGATCCCCAGCAGCAGATTGCCGACGATAATCACCGCCATCATTTCGCCGAAACTGAACGCCACCCCCAGCTTGCCGCCGGCAAACATGGTTGCAGTAAAAAAGGTGAAACCCAGCAGCACCATGGCCGTAGAGGCCAGGCCTTTGCGGGCATGCATCGGGACTTCGCTGAGGGGGTAATCGTTGCCGGGATCGTTCTGCGTCATGGGGCGTTCCTTGCTGAATGAGTGACGCGGGGGCGTGTTGCAGTGGTCGTGCCAAGCGTGGGGTGGTGTAGTTATTTATAGCCGAGCGGGGGCATTTGGCTTGAGGAAGGGCGCGAAAGAGGTGCACCTGAAGGAACACAAACCCCATGTGGGAGCGAGCTTGCTCGCGAAAGCGGTTGAACATTCAACACTGAGGTCGACTGACCCGGCGCTTTCGCGAGCAGGCTCGCTCCTACAGGGGGTGTTGGTTTTTTCAGGGGGATTTGTGTTGCGGCAGAAACCGCAGCAACGCCGCGACAATCGCTTCCGGCGCATCTTCCTGAACCAGATGCCCGGCATTCGGAATCGCCTGAAACCGCGACCCCGGAATCATCTGATGCAACGCCTGCCCACGCTCAATGGGAATCCACTGATCGTCTTCCCCCCACAGAATCTGCACCGGGCAACAAATCGTCGGGTACAGCCCTTCGGCCTCACGGGTATAACGCTCGTCCATCTGCGCAATCTGCCGATAGAACGCCGCTTGCCCCGGATCGCCGAGCCACGGCTGCACGTAAGGCGCGAGTTCGTCGTCCGGGATTTCACGCTTGATCGCCCCGCGAATATAGGTCGGCACAATCGCCCGCTGAATGTAATCAGGCAGGCCACTGAATGCCGCCTCATGCTGACGCACATGCTGCACAAACGGCGAACCCCAGGGTGTCAGCGCTACCGGGTCAATCAGCGTCAGGCTGCGGTAATCCTTGCCGTTCAGCAGATGAGCACGCAGAGCGGTGGCGCCGCCGAAGTCGTGAGCGACGATATCTGGTCGCTCCAGACCCCAGTGATCGAGCAAGTGAGCCAACAGGTCGTTCTGCACACCCAGCGACACATCGCCCTCGATTTTCTCCGATAGCCCATACCCCAACAGATCAAAGTAATGCACCCGATGGGTGGTGATGAAGTGCGGCGCAATCCGGTGCCACACGTAAGAAGAGAAGGGCGTGCCATGCACGAACACCAACGGTGGACCGTCACCCCGTACGGCGTAGCGAACGGAGCGCCCGTTGAAGCGATAGGTCTGAGGCAGCGGCCAGTCAGTCATTGGGGGTGTCCTCTTGGCGTGGGGGAGCCAAAAAGCATAGGCATAAAAAAACAGCCATTGAAGGCTGTTTTTATATTCACTGACGAAACGCATTACCCCCTGTGGGATTTTGCATTGTCTTTTAGATCGGTTTACTCACCGTGATAGATGCAGCCGCTGGTGCACGTCTCGTGGATGCGAATCGCGCTGAGTTCCGGCAGCAGAGGCTTCAATTCTTTCCAGATGAATTTGGCCAGGACTTCACTGGTCGGATTTTCCAGACCGGGAATGTCGTTCAGGTAGTTATGGTCCAGACGCTCGTAGAGCGGCTTGAAGATCGCTTTGATTTCCGAGAAATCGCGGATCCAGCCCGTGTGCGGATCGAGGTCGCCGCTCAGGTGGATCGCCACTTTGAACGAGTGACCGTGCAGGCGGCCGCACTTGTGGCCTTCCGGAACGTGGGGCAAGCGGTGGGCGGATTCGAAGGTGAACTCTTTGAAGATTTCCACAGTGATTTCAGCTCTGTCAGGTGGCGATCGCCGCGGCGATGTGGGCAGGCGGCGAGTTTAACAGTTTGTGTTTGGCGTTGCGGGAAAACACTGACTAAAGGGTCAGCAAGCGCTCCCCGAGGCGACCGCTGGCGGCCAGTTCGAGGAACTCATCGCCCATGCGACGGCTTTCATCCATCGTCGTGCGCCAGTATTTCTGCCGGCTCGGGGCATCACCCATGAAGCGTTTGAAGTCGTTGCGGTCCGGGAGTTTGCCGTAGGGCAGGCGCGCCAGGTAATCCTTCGATGGCGCCAGCAACAGGACATCCTGCAAACGCGCAGGACACGCGCGGCGCCACGGCAGGGTTTTGTCGAACCAGCCGGGAATGACCCGGTCGGTGAAATGCGGGTAGAGCACGATGTCGTTGCCGCTGTAGGGCAGGTCGAGGTGATAGTCCAGCAGACCGCCATCGCGAAACGTCCCGGCACCGGCACCCGGCAGGTCACGCACGCCTTCCATCACCATCGGGATAGAGCCTGACGCGAGCAAGGCCTGGCGCAGGTTGCCGGCATTCAGCGCAACGAAGCGCGAGGGGAAATCGTTGAGTGCATTGACCGGCGGTGCCAGGCGCGGATCGTGAATGATCAGTCGCTCGAAATGCCGCGACAGACGCGCCCGGCCGCGCAGGTTGTCGGCGATCACCGATGACAGGCCCAGCCCCAGTCGACCGCGATGATCGTCCGCCAGCAGGCCGTGGCTTTTGACCACCATGATGTTCAGTCGGTAATGAGCGTTGTCCAGAATCGAGGCATCGCGGCCATCAAGCAGCTCCTCGAGCATGCGCCGGGAGCTCTGGCTGATCTGCGCCATGGTCACGCCCTTGGCGAAGTTCTGCTCGGTGTAGAGGTGACCGAGACGGCGGATACCTTCGGCGGCATCCGGCAGACACGCGCTGGCGAAGCGCCAGGAACCCACCGACGCGCCGATCAACGAGCGCTCCCGCGGTGCCGCCGGCAGCCATTCACCGAACAACGCCAAGTCCAGACCTTGAATCCCCAACGCCTTGGGACCACCGGCGGCACCCGGCAGTGTGCCGACATCGGCGGCGCTCAAACCGTTTGCACGGATGCGCGCCAAGGCGCGAGGGCCGGCCTTGATCGTCAGCGAGGGGAACTTGATGTGGATAGCGGTCATACCGGTCTCGAATGCAGGCAAGCGGGGGATTATAAGTGCATGAATCCCCGGGGGGAGTTGTTATATCCAATGATGGCAATTCAGTTTCAGTTAAGTTCGGATCACTAAGGTGGCCCCCGTAGGCAACACATAAAAAAATACGGAGACACCCCATGAGAACCCTGACTGCCCTGTTCACCGCGTCCATCATCGGCATGACCGCCAGCATCGCCCACGCTCGCGACCTCGGCCCCGACGAAGCCCTGAGACTGCGCGACGCTGGTACCATTGTGTCTTTCGAGAAGCTCAACGCCACCGCTCTGGCCAAACACCCTGGTTCTACCGTCACCCAAACCGAGCTGGAAGAAGAGTACGGCAAGTACATCTATCAGGTGGAATTGCGCGACCCTCAGGGCATTGAGTGGGATCTGGAATTGGACGCTGTCAGCGGGCAGATTCTCAAGGATCATCAGGATACGTAATGAAGGTAAATCTATGCATCAGCAGTCGAATGGCGCTGGCGCTCCTGGCTTTTTGCTCGGTGGTCATGGCTCGCGACCTGGATCAGGACGAAGCCCTGCGCCTGCGTCAGCAGGGCGTGATCCTGCCGCTGGAGCAGCTGTTGCAGCACGCGCTGGACCGCTATCCGGGGGCCAAACTGCTGGAAGCCGAGCTTGAAGAGAAACGCGACGTCTACGTTTATGAAGTCGAGTTGCTGACCGCCGAAGGTGTGGTCCGCGAACTGGACCTCGACGCCACCACCGGCCAGTTACTGAAAGACAGGGAAGATTGATCGATGCGTTTGCTTCTGGTGGAAGACCATGTGCCGCTGGCCGACGAACTGATGGCTGGCCTCAACCGGCAGGGGTACGCCGTGGACTGGCTGGCCGACGGCCGCGACGCGGTGTATCAGGGCGGCAGCGAGCCTTATGACCTGATCATCCTCGACCTCGGCCTGCCGGGTTTGCCGGGGCTCGAGGTGCTGACGCAATGGCGGGCCAGTGGCCTGTCCACGCCTGTGCTGATCCTCACCGCCCGAGATTCCTGGGCGGAACGGATCGAAGGCCTCAAGGCCGGCGCCGACGATTACCTGACCAAACCTTTCCACCCCGAAGAACTGCACTTGCGCGTCCAGGCGCTGTTGCGCCGTTCCCACGGCCATGCCAACCAGCCGACGCTCAAGTCTGCCGGACTGCACCTGGACGAAGGCCGCCAATGCGTGACCCGCGACGGCGCTGACATCCAGCTCACCGCCGCGGAATTCCGCCTGCTGCGTTATTTCATGCTGCACCCCGAGCAGATTCTTTCCAAAAGCCACCTCGCCGAACACCTCTACGACGGTGAAACCGAGCGCGATTCCAACGTGCTCGAAGTCCACGTCAACCACCTGCGGCGCAAACTCGGGCGCAGCGTCATCGAAACCCGTCGCGGCCAGGGTTACCTGTTCGGCGGGCAAGCCCGGTGAGGTCAATCCAGCGCCGCTTGAGCCTGGGGCTGATCAGCGTGATGGTGATCGTCGGCCTGGTGCTGGCGCAAACCAGCCTGTGGCTGTTCGAAATGGGTTTGCAACGCTACCTCGAAGCCGGGTTGCGCGACGACAGCGAAAACCTGTTGGTGGCGCTGGTGCGTGGGCCGCAGGGTTTGCAGCTGGATGAGCGGCATCTGTCGCCGGCCTATCAGCGACCGTTTTCCGGTCATTACTTTCGCATCGATTTCGCTGACAGCCATTGGCGCTCCCGTTCGCTGTGGGATCAGGAACTGCCGCGCCTCGACCATGCCGGCCTGCACAGCAACCTGCAATTGGGGCCGGAAGGCCAGCAACTGCTGGTGCTGCGTTCGGACTATCGCCGTTTGGGTCAATCGATTTCCATCAGCGTGGCCCAGGATTACACACCGGTGCGCGAGAGTTTCCAGCGCATGCGTCAAGTCGGATTGGGCCTTGGTCTGACGGGACTGCTGCTGATTCTGCTGCTGCAACGGATCACCGTGCGCCGCGCCTTGCGCCCGCTGGAAAAGGCGCGTGAGCAGATCGCCCAGCTGCAGCAGGGCCAGCGCTCGCAACTCGATGACCAGGTGCCGGTAGAGCTTGAACCGCTGGTGGCGCAGATCAACCATTTGCTGGCGCACACCGAAGACAGCCTCAAGCGTTCGCGCAATGCACTGGGCAACCTCGGCCATGCCTTGAAAACTCCCCTGGCGGTGTTGTTGAGCCTGGCTTCAAGCGAGAAGCTCGATGCGCATCCGGAACTGCGCAAGGTCATCAAGGCGCAACTGGAACAGGTCCAGCAGCGACTCAATCGCGAACTCAATCGCGCACGGTTATCCGGCGATGCGTTGCCGGGGGCGTTGTTTGATTGCGATGCGGAATTGCCTGGGTTACTGGCGACGTTGAACATGATTCATGGTGAGCATCTGAACCTCAGCTACCGTGCACCGGCCGGTTTGCAACTGCCCTGGGATCGTGAGGATTTGCTCGAACTGCTCGGTAACCTGCTGGACAACGCCTGCAAGTGGGCGGATGCCGAGGTTCGTTTCAGCGTGGTCGAGACGGCCGAAGGGTTTGAGTTGAGCGTGGAAGACGATGGGCCGGGGATCCCCGAACACCAGCGCGATCAGGTGTTCAGCCGGGGTACTCGGCTTGATGAACAAACGGATGGGCACGGGTTGGGATTGGGGATTGTGCGGGACATCGTCGATACGTGGGGCGGGGTGTTGCGGTTGGAGGAGAGTGAGTGGGGTGGGTTGCGGGTGGTTGTTGAGCTACCTCGGCGCTGAGGCTGAAAGCCACCCCCTCACCCCAGCCCTCTCCCCAATGGGGAGAGGGGAAAGGGAGCCGATCTCCAGCGCTTTCAGATCCTGAGTTCGACTCGATATTTCAGGTCGATGTAGCTCTAAGAACAACTCGGTCAGTCCCCTCTACCCCTTGGGGCGGTCCGACGTTTCGGGAGGGTTAGGGTGAGGGGTGGTTCTCAAACCCGAAACTGATCCATCAAACTCTGCTGCTGATTCGCCAGGCTATTGAGCGACTGACTCACCCGCGCCGACTCATTCGCCTGCCCCGACAACGACTCCGTCACATCTCGAATCGTCGCCACGTTGTTGTTGATCTCCTCGGCCACGGCGCTTTGTTCTTCAGCGGCACTGGCGATCTGCAAGTTCATGTCGCTGATTACCGTCACCGCTTCACCAATCTGCCGTAGCGCCGTCACCGCCTGACCCACCTGCTCGACACTGCCCTGAGCCTGACGATGGCTGTCGTTCATCGAGCCGACCACGTCTTGAGTGCCGCTCTGCAATTGCTCGATCACCAGACGGGTTTCTTCGACAGACTCCTGCGTTCGGCGTGCAAGATTGCGCACTTCATCGGCCACCACGGCAAAACCGCGTCCGGCTTCACCGGCACGAGCGGCCTCGATGGCGGCGTTAAGCGCCAGCAGGTTGGTCTGTTCGGCGATGGCCCGAATCACTTCCAGCACCGAACCGATCTTCTCGCTGTTGGCCGCCAGGCCTTCGACTTGAACCATTGCCGCGCTCATGTCAGCGGCGAGGTTGTCGATGCTGGCGGTGGTGCGGTCGATCACGGTCAAACCGCGACGGGTGGCCTGATCCGCATCCCGCGCCGCCTGTGCCGCTTGCGCTGCACTGCGAGCAACGTCCTGGGCGGTGGCGCTCATTTCGTGGGAAGCGGTGGCGACCTGATCCACCTGGCGGTATTGCTGTTCCATGCCGGCGCTGGTCTGGGTGGCGATGGCGGACGACTGATCGGCCGTGCTGCGCGCGTCCTGCACCGAGCGTTTGACCTCGGCGATGATCGGTTGCAGCTTGTCGAGGAAGCGGTTGAACCAGCCGGCCAATTGGCCGAGTTCGTCCTTTTTGTCATAGGCCAGGCGGCGGGTCAGATCGCCTTCGCCGCTGGCAATGTCTTCGAGCATGTGCGCCACACCCAGGATCGGCTTGGTGACGCTGCGGGCCATCAGCCACACCAGCAACAGGCCAATCAACGCGGCCAGCACACCCAGGCCGAGTTCGACCAGGGTATCGGCGGTGTTGCTTTCATCGAGTTGTTTTTTCAGCGCTTCAGCGGGGCCGACCAGGACTTTCTCCGGTACATCAAGCAACACGCCCCAGGACTTGCCACCGGGAATCGGCTGGAACGGCGACAGCACTTTGAGCTGTTGATTGTTGTGCAGGCTTTTGGTCTTGCTGCTGGTTGCGAGCATGCGGATCAGCTCGACACCGTTGGTCTTGTCCACGGTGTCCAGGCGCTGGCTGAGCTTGCTGGCGTCCGGGCTGTAACCGGCCAGCAAACCGACCGGGCTGATGATGCTGACGTTGGTCTGGCCATCATAGAGCTTCTTGCTCGCACCCTGGCTGACGGCTTGCAGGCTGTTGAGGTTGATGTCCACCGACAGCGAAGCGATGACCTTGCCGTTGACCATCAGCGGGAAAACGATGCTGGTCATCAACACGTTCTGGCCATCGATCACGTAGAAGTAGGGTTCGATCACGCAGGGCTTGAGCGTCGTACGCGGGCAGGTGAACCAGGCGTTGGCCGGTTCGCCGCTGGGGCCGGTGCTGGTGTCGGCCATGTCGCTTTCCGGTAGCGCCATCGACGTCACCTTGCCCGGTGTCGGCTGCGACCAATAGAGCGCGAAACGGCCCTTGTCGTTGCTGCCCAACTCGGCCTGGCCGGCGAACAGATCGTCCTTGCCGTCCAGCGCGTTGGCTTCGAACACCAGCGAGAGGCCGAGCAATTCCGGGTTGGCTTGCAGGGCCGACTTGACCTGACGCGTCAGGTCTTCACGCAGGTCAAAGGCATCGAGAAAGCGCTTCTCGGCCTGGTCGCGCAGGAACAGCACCTGGCGCGAAAAACCGTGGCCATATTGATAGGCGTCCATGAACTGCTGGCGAATCACCAGCGCCTGGTTTTCACCCTGGGATTCGATCCGGGCCTGGGCCGCTTCGGTGAGCATCTCCATGCTGGATGCTTTCACCATCTCGGAGCTGTGCTCCATGCGATACAGCGAAAGACCCACCAGCAGGGTCACGATGCCGGCCAGGCACAGCCCGGCCAGCAGGGTGATTTTCCATTGAATGGAAAGTTGTCTGAGCGACATGGAGACGTCCTTTATTCGATAAATATCTGAGACTTTGCACTGTAACGGCCGCGATTCGGCTTTCTTTATCCTCCCAATTAAATAAGCCATCACACCAAACCTGTAGCAGCTGGCGAAGCCTGCGTTCGGCTGCGAAGCAGTCGTAAAACCTGCGCATACGGTACTTCTGGCACACCCCGTCGCCTGAATTCACGACTGCTGCGCAGCCGAACGCAGGCTTCGCCAGCTGCTACAAGGGATCGTGATCGCTTTGACAAGGCGTGGATGCTGCGGCACAGTGCGCGCCCTCTAATAAAACCCTCTCATTCAATCCGCTGGCGGCTCTTTGCAGACTGTCGGCCGGACTCTTTCCGTTTGCCTTGAGGTAACGATGATTAATGCTGTAATTGCCGCGGTCGGCGTCATGCTGATTCTCAGCCTGTCCCGCGTGCACGTAGTGATCGCGCTGATCGTGGGCGCCCTGGTGGGTGGTTTGACCGGTGGCCTGGGCATCGAGGCAACATTAAAAGCCTTCAACAGCGGCCTCGGTGGCGGCGCGACGGTCGCGTTGTCCTACGCATTGCTTGGTGCTTTCGCAGTGGCCATTGCCAAGTCCGGCCTGGCACACGCCCTGGCCGACAAAGCCTTGCTGATGGTCGACCGCCAGCACGCCAGCGGTGGCCGTCAGGTCAAATGGCTGTTGATCGGTTTGCTGTGGGGGGTGGCCATCGCTTCGCAGAATATTCTGCCGATACATATCGCCTTCATTCCGCTGCTGGTACCGCCGCTTTTATATGTACTGACCAAGCTGCAACTGGATCGTCGACTGATTGCCTGCGTCATGACCTTCGGCCTGATTACGCCGTACATGTTCTTGCCCGTGGGTTTCGGCAACATCTTCCTTAATGAAATCCTGCTGGCCAACGTCGCCCGCAGCGGTGTGGACATCAGCGGTATCAACGTCACTCATGCCATGGGGATTCCGGCATTGGGCATGGTCGTCGGGCTCGCGGCAGCGTTTGTCAGCTACCGCAAGAAGCGCGTCTACGATCTGGAAAAGATCGAGCAAGTCGAACAGGTCGCGGTGCAGTACAACCCGTTGAGCCTGATGGTCGCCGGTCTGGCCATCGCGGTGGCGTTCATCGTTCAGCTGTTGCTGGATTCGATGATCATCGGTGCGCTGACAGGCTTTCTGATTTTTTCGGTGTCGGGGATCGTGAAGTGGCGTGAAACCGACGACCTGTTCACCGAAGGCATGAAGATGATGGCGATGATCGGTTTCATCATGATCGCTGCCTCAGGTTTTGCCGAAGTGATGAAAGCCACCGGTCAGGTGCAGACACTGGTCGAAGCCTCGGCCTCGTGGATCGACCACAGCAAAGGCATTGGCGCGTTGTTGATGTTGCTGGTCGGGCTGTTGGTGACCATGGGCATCGGTTCGTCGTTTTCCACGGTGCCGATACTCGCCGCGATTTTTGTGCCGTTGTGCGTACAGCTGGGTTTCAGCCCGATTGCGATCGTGTGCATCGTCGGCACTGCCGGCGCCTTGGGTGACGCCGGTTCGCCAGCGTCGGACTCGACCCTTGGCCCGACCTCCGGTCTGAACATCGACGGCCAGCATCACCATATCTGGGACACCGTGGTCCCGACCTTCCTGCACTACAACCTCCCGCTGCTGGCGTTCGGCTGGGTGGCGGCGATGGTCCTCTAAACACATTTCCCCCTGTGGGAACGGGCCTGTGGCGAGGGAGCTTGCTCCCGCTGGGCTGCGTAGCGGCCCCTTTTGTGAGTGCTGCGCACTCAAGCGCGAGCAAGCTCGCTCGCCACACAGGCTCGTGCAGGGGGCGGATTCAACTTTTGGCCTGGCGTGCCGTTAAAGCCTTTAACCACGCCTATAAAATCAAAAGAGTGAACCGTCATGCGCATGAGCCTGAAGGCTAAAGTCCTGTCCCTTGCCGTCCTCCCGGTGTTGCTCTTTGCGCTGATCATCAGCCTGACCACGTTGTTCATTCTGCAAGAGCAGGCCCGCAAGGAAGTCGAGGAAACTCGCCAGCGCCTGCTCAGCGATGCCAAGGCGACGCTGCAAAGCTACGTCGCCGTGGCCATGACCACGATCAAACCGCTCTACGACGCGGCCGCCCCCGGTGATGACGCGGCGCGGGCCCAAGTGGTCAAGTTGCTGTCGAGCATCACCTACGGCAAGGACGGCTACTTCTTCGGCTACGACTCCAACACCGTGCGCCTGTTCAAGGCCAACAGCCCTGAAGGCGTGGGCCAGAGCTTCAAGGACAACCGCGATCCGAACGGTGTCTACGTCAACCGCGACCTGGTGAAAGTCGCCAAGGACGGCACCCACTACCTGCAATACAGCTCACCGCTGCCCGGCAACACCCAAGTGCTGGTGCCGAAACTGGGCTACACCGAATACCTGCCGAAGTGGGACATGGCGGTCGGTACCTCGGTCAACCTCGACGGCATCGAAGCCCAAGTGGCACTGGTCGAAATCAAGGTTCAGGAGCGCATGCAAGGCGTGGTGCTGAGCATCGTCGGAATCGCCGCCGTGGTGCTGTTGGTGATCGCCGCCGCCGGGATGCTGTTGGCCAACACGATCCTGCGTCCGCTGAACCTGATGAAAGCCAACCTTGATGACATCGCGGCGGGCGAGGGCGACCTGACGCGTCGCCTGACCATCACCAGCCAGGATGAACTCGGCGAACTGGCCGGCTCGTTCAACCGCTTCGTCGACAAGATCCACGGCCTGGTGCGCCAGATCACCGAAATGACCTCGCAACTGACCGGGCTGGTGAATCAGGTCTCCGATCAGGCGCAGCGCTCGGATCAGGCCATGGAGCGTCAGCGTCACGAGACCGATCAGGTCGCCACGGCGATCAACCAAATGTCCGCCGCGGCTCAGGAAGTGGCGAAAAGCGCACAAAACGCCGCAGTGGCTGCCCAGCAGACCGACGAAGAAGGCCAGGCTGCCAAGCGTGTGGTGGCCGGCAGCATCGTGAAGATTCATGCGTTGGTGGACGATATTCGCAGCAGCGGCGTGTCTCTGGACAGTTTGCAAAAAGACGTGTCGTCGATTGTCAGCGTGCTCGGCGTGATCCGTTCGATTGCCGAGCAGACCAACCTGCTGGCCCTCAATGCCGCCATCGAAGCTGCCCGTGCCGGTGAAGCCGGTCGTGGTTTTGCCGTGGTGGCCGATGAGGTTCGAGCGCTGGCCAGTCGTACGCAAATCAGCACCCAGGAAATCCAGGGCATGATCGATCGCTTGCAGGCCGGTACTCAGTCGGCGGTGGAAGCGATGCGCCGTTCCAGCGAGGCCGGCGACGGCACGTCGGCTCAGGCCAACGAGGCCGGCGCTTCGCTAGATACCATGGCCCAGCTGATCGGCACCATCAACTCGATGAACGCGCAGATCGCCAGCGCCGCCGAAGAACAGACCGCCGTGGCCGAAGAGATCAACCGCAGCGTGCATCAGATCGCCGTAGCCGTGGACAGCGTTGCCGACGAAACCCAACTCGGTGCACAGACCTCCCGCAGCCTCGCCGACCTCGGTCAGCGTCTGGGCAAACTGGTGGGGCAGTTCCGTATCTGACACCATCTACTAACTGTAGGAGCCAGGCTTGCCGGCGAAGGCGTTCTTGAGGGCGCCTTCGCCGGCAAGCCTGGCTCCTACAGAAAGCGTTTCGCATCGTCATTAAGGCAGGCAGCTACGGCCTGTCCCAGTAGGGCACTGTGCCGAAGCATTCCACGAAGAAATCGATCACCGTCCGCACCTTAACCGACAACCGTCGGCTCCCAGGCCACAGCACCGCAATCTGCTGCGGCTCCAGGCTGTTGGACACCTGATACGCCCCGAGCACCGGCACCAGCGTGCCGTTGCGCACCGCCTCACCAATCAGCCACGACGGAAACATCACCAGCCCCAAGCCTTGTTCGGCGGCTTGCGTCAGGGTGTCGGCGTGGTTGCCGGTGATCGGTCCCTTCACCGACCAGGGCGTCCAGTCCTGCTGATCCTTGCGGAAAAACCAGCGTTGCTGGCCGGTCACGCCCTTGTAGGCCAGGCACTGATGCGCGGCCAGTTCTTCGGGGTGTTGCGGCGTGCCGTGACGTTCCAGATAGGCCGGGCTTGCGGCGACCTGAAAACGATGGGGCGCCAGAATCCGCGCCTGCATGCTCGAATCGTGCAGCGGGCCGATGCGAAACAGCAGGTCGGCGCCTTCCTGCAGCGGGTCGACGTAGCTGTCGGTCTGCTGGATATCCAGTTGCAGTTTCGGGTAGCGCTCGCAGAGCTGTCCCAGCCATGGCGTCAGGTGCCGCTGACCGAACACCACGGGCGCATTGATCCGCACCAGTCCGCTCGGTTCGCTTTGCTGTTCCTGCAAGGCCTGTTCGGCCTCTTCGAGTTGCACCAGCACCAGCCGCGCGTGATGACCGAGCATGCGCCCGGCTTCGGTGGGCGAGACGGCGCGGGTGTGGCGATACAGCAATTGCTGGCTCAGGGCTTGCTCCATCAATTGGATTTGCCGGGAAATCGAAGAGGGTGCCAGGCCTTCGCGGCGGGCGACTTCGGAAAAACTGCCGTGGTCCAGCACCGCTACAAACAGCCGAAGTGCCTTGAATCCCAGATCGTTGAGGCCATGCATGACGAATCCTGCTGTGCGAGTTGCGCAAAAGTGTTGTCAGGATGCTCCCATTTATCGCAAAGGACCGCCAGCCGATAATGCGCGCCATTGTTTACTTCAGGCAGGTTGTTTCTATGCACACTTCTTCAATCGACGACGTTGGCGTTGTCGCCGCGCCGACCACTAAACCGGGGCTGCGGCTGTTGCTGCTGCCGCTGGTGATTCTGGCCGGCATGGGCCTGTCCGTGGAGGCCGGTTTACTCGGGCCGCTCGGGGTTCAGGTCGGGCACTTGTGGGCGACCTTGAGCATCTTCGGTGTCGGCTCGGCGATTCTGTTTTTGCTGTTGCTGTTCAGCGGTCCGCAACAGGGGCCGGCCATGAATGAGCTGCCGCGATGGCAGTTGATCGGCGGGTTTTTGGGGCCGATGTACGTGATCGTGCTGACCTTGGCCACGCCGCACATCGGCATTGCCATGACGATGATTGCGATCCTCTCCGGGCAGGTCGGCAAAAGCGTGTTGATCGACCACTTCGGCTGGTTCGGCGCCACCCGCAAAAAGGTCAACGGTGAACGCTGGCTGGCCTTGCTGCTGATTGTCGTGGCACTTGTTCTGATTGCTCGGGGTTGATGATGAATCTGATTATTTTGTTGGCGGTGGTCGTGGCGGCCGGTGCGGTGTTGAGCGTCCAGGCGGCGATCAATGGGCGGCTGGGCGAAACGGTGGGCGTGTTGCGCAGCAGTTTGTTGACCTTTGTGGTCGGTGCCGTGACCACCGGGCTGCTGATCCTGTTTTTCGAACCGGCCCATGCCGTGAGTTTGCTGGACGTGCCGAAATGGCAGCTCAGCGGCGCACTGTTCGGGGTGGTGTACATGATGGTGATGGTGGGTGCGGTGCCGCGGGTCGGTACGGCAGTGGCGACGGTGGCGGTGATCGTCGGGCAACTGGGGATGGGGATGTTGATCGATAACTTCGGCTGGCTGGGCAACCCGGCGATCGAGTTGTCGAGTAGCCGGATGTTGGCGATGGTGTGTCTGGCGTTGGCGTTGCTGTTCATGTATCGCAGCAGTACCCGGCAGGGCTGACGCAAGCTCCTACACTGGTGATACGGGTCGCATTTGCCAGGCCCGGACGACCACAACCAATGGAGTCAGACTCATGATCGACAGTGAAAGTATCTGCGACTGCCCCAAATGCTCCTGCAAACTGGGCGAACATCCGATCGCGCGCCACGGCAAGCACTATTGCTGTGAAGCCTGCGCCAAGCACCACGAACATGGCGAAGAATGTGCCAGCAAGGGCTGCAAGTGCGCCCAACGCTGACCACTTATCCAAAAAAAGGTGGAGCCTGATCGGGCTCCACTTTCATTTCAATTCGCCGGCCGCCATTTGACGTTTTCCACGCCGAACTTCTCTGCCATCGGCTTACTGGTTTTTTGCACCTTCTCTCGGCCAAAGCGAGGGATTCGTCCGACCCCCGCGTCGCAACTCGCCCAATGCCAAGCCTCTGCGTTATCCATCTTGTCCAGGCGGATGATGAAAGACTTGGGCGCGCCATGAAGGGTGTATTCAATGACGAAAAGTTTTGCGTTGTTCATATAGCCCATATTCCTCCCTGTGGTAATACAAGGATCGTCGGGGTTACGGAAAATTCAGTCGGATTGGCGGACGGGGTTTCGCCAGTGGCGACAACGCGGGTGGCTGGTTACCATGCAATCTCTGAAAACCCCCAATGATTGCTGACCATGGCCCTTGCCGCCCCTCCAGACCTTAGTGATACCGATGTGCCCGTGCAACCGCTGGCGCGCACCTATCCGCGCGGCTTGTACATCGAGCCGCATGAGCATGTCTGGGGGCAGCTGCTGTATGCGATGAGCGGAGTGATGTGGGTCGAGACGCCCCATGAAGCGCTGGTGGTGCCGCCGCAACGAGCCGTGTGGCTGCCGCCGGGTGTGCCTCATGGGATTCGCGTGGTCTCGGATTTACAGATGCGCAACATTTACTTGCGGCCCTCATTGGCGGCGACGCTGGATGACACGGTTCAGGTGATCGAAGTCGGCGGACTGCTGCGCGAGTTGATCGTCGGGCTGGTGGAGCAGGGCGACGATGGCGCGCCCGAGTATTACGAAGCGCTGGTCGGCCTGGCGCTGCTGGAGCTTAGGCGAGCCCGGCGCTCGCTGCTGAAGATTCCGTTGCCGGATGATTCCGACCGGCGCCTGATGAACCTGTGCCAGGCGGTCATGGCCGCGCCATCGCTGGACATTGCCTTCGAACAACACGCCGAAAACGCTGGTGCCAGTGTGCGCACCCTGGCGCGGTTGTTCAAAGACGGTTTGGGCATGGGCTTCGCCGAGTGGCGGCGCCAGGTGCAACTGGCGACCGCGGTGGCGGAGTTGATCCAGGGCGTGCCGGTCAGTGCGATTGCCCGGGAGCTGGGCTATTCGCCGAGCAGCTTCAGCGACATGTTCCGACGGGAACTGGGTGTCGCGCCTTCGCAATTTTCGGCGAGCCAGCGTCAGGATTGAACACGGTTTGGCCGATATTCCGAAGCACTTGGCCGATGCTCTACGCTGCCACTCCTTAGACTCTGGGCTTACATTAATTGCCCACGGAGTCCGCCATGAGTTACCTCATCTCATTGGTCATCGGTCTGGGCGTCGGTCTGCTTTACGGCGCACTGGATTTTCGTTCCCCCGCACCACCGGCCATCGCGCTGGTAGGGCTGCTCGGCATGTTGGTCGGTGAGAAGGTGTGGCCAATGGGCCGGCAACTGGTCACTGGCTGGATCTCCTGAACCGTTTATCCATTCGAGGGAAACGCTCATGAAAGCACTGCAATTCGACAAGACCGGTGACCTCTCGGCCCTGCGCTATGTTGAGGTTCCAACCCCCGTCCCCGGCGCCGATGAAGTGCTGGTCCAGATCAAGGCCGCCGGCCTCAACCCCAGCGATGTAAAAAACGTGCTGGGGCGTTTTCCCTACACCACACTGCCGCGGATTCCCGGTCGTGATTTTGCCGGTGTCGTCGTTGAAGGCCCGCAGGCGCTGATCGGTCAGGAAGTCTGGGGCACCGGCCGTGAACTGGGCTTTTTCGCCGATGGGTCCCATGCACAATTCGTCAAACTGCCGGCCAATGGCGTGGCGCAAAAGCCGACCCATCTGAGTTTTGCCCAGGCGGCAAGCCTCGGCGTGCCGTACACCACGGCGTGGGATGCGTTGGAGCGCAGTGGGGTGACGGCCGAAACCCGGTTGCTGGTGATCGGTGGCGGGGCGGTTGGCACCGCAGCACTGGCGCTGGCCAAGGTGCGTGGCGCTCAAGTGCTGGCAGCAGCGCGGCGGCCGGAACAGGTCAAGGATTTGCAGGCCCAGGGGTATCAGACGCTGCAACTGGATAAACCCGAGGACCTCGGCGCACAGGTGAATGCCGTGTATGCCGGCGGCGCCGATGTGATTTTCGACACCACCGGTTTCTGGCTGCCGGCCTCGGTCCCGGCGTTGGCCGCGTTCGGTCGCATCGCGATCATCGCCGCGCCGGTGGACGGCCTGGTGCAATTGCCGGCCCTGGCGCTGTATCGCAAGGGCGGTTCGGTGGTGGGGATCAACTCGTTGTTGTACGGCGTCCAGGCGTGTGCGGCGATGCTTGAGCAATTCGGCACGTTCTTCGATCAGGGCCTGTTGCCGTTGCCCGAGGGGTTGTTTGAATCGCCGTTGGCAGAAGGTCTGGAGCGGTATGCCGAGGTGAGTCAAGGCAGTGGTGACAAGGTGATTTTGTTGCCATAACACAATCAATGTGGGAGCGAGCTCCCACAAGATTTGGCGGCTCCTGATTCAAACCAGACTCAAAACTGATAACCGACACCAGCGTAGTAACCCCAGCCGTCGGAACGGGCGCGGAAGCTACCGTCGCCAAAATTCAATTCGCTGCCATCGTCCCAGTTGCCGCCGTTGTGGAAATAGCGGCCGACCAGGGTGAAACGCAAGTGGGTGAACGAGTACAGCAATACGTTGGTGGCCACCGTGGCGTTGGCGGTACGGGCCGGGTTGTCCTTGTGCAAATCCGAGCCGAAGTCGAAGTTGGTGAACCCGATGTAGGTCAGTGACGCGCCGTTGTTGAAGCTGCTGATCGGCACGATGTATTTGAGCTGGGCGCGATAGCCGTCCCATGAATACTCGTTGCTGGCGCCGTAGTTTTCCCACTGATAGCGCCCATAGACGTTGGCCGAGAGGTTGATCTGCGAATGGGTGTCGATGTCGGTGCCCAAACCGCTGTAGAGCGTATTGGCGCGGTTGGCGCTGTTACTGCCGTGGTCGTAGATCCAGTCGAAGGCCACGTACCATTCCTTGAACGGCCCGATGGCCAGGCTGCGGCCGGCGAGGTAATCGATGGAGATCCGCGGTTCATGCTCCATGAACACCGGCGAGCCGTGGTCCCACACGCCTTTGTCGTGGCTGTTGCCGATGTCGAAGATCTTCGGAATGTCGATGTAGCCGTACAACTCGAACGGCCCCTTGCGGCCGAAGTACTCGTATTCCAGGTAGATATCGTCGGCCGGTTGCGGGCCGAAACTGATGTCTTTGCTGCCGATGACGGTCAGGTCCTGATTGAACCAGTCCGAGAGGTACACGCCTTTTTTCGGTGGGCTCGCTTCGGGGCTGAGGGTTTCACCCTGGGCGGATTCTTCGGCGAGAGCGGGTTGCGCCAAAACGGTGTTGCTGAGTAGTCCTGTAACGCTGGCCAGCAGCAAGGAAACAGCAAAGGTGCGCGAGCAAGTCACGCGGCTGGACGTGCGGTGCATTAAAAGTCCCTTTTCGTGCGGATTGAAGGCCCGGTTCTGCGGGCTTGCGCTGTTTTGTAGCGAAAACGCTTGTATCAGCGACTCGCAAACGTTTGCACAAGGCATACCAGTTTTGCTCAAGGTACGGAAAAGGTGAGGGAATGAGTGGTTTAGCTGTCCTTTCGGTCAACGATTCGTGGGGCCTCGGGGGAGACGACGTTGATGTAGACTCCTTGGCACTGACTTCACAAGGTGTGCCCCCCATGAGCGAACCGATTCGCCTGACCCAGTACAGCCACGGTGCAGGATGTGGCTGCAAGATTTCTCCCCAGGTGCTGGAGGTGATTCTGGCCGGCAGCGGGGCGCAGAACCTTGACCCGAAACTCTGGGTCGGCAATGCCTCGCGCGATGACGCGGCGGTGTACGCCATCGATGAAGAACGCGGCGTGGTGTCGACCACCGACTTCTTTATGCCGATCGTCGACGACCCGTTCGACTTCGGCCGCATCGCCGCCACCAATGCCATCAGCGACATCTACGCCATGGGCGGCGATCCGTTGATGGCGATTGCGATCCTTGGCTGGCCGGTCAATGTACTGGCCCCGGAAATTGCCCGGGAAGTGATTCGCGGCGGGCGTTCGGTCTGCGATGAGGCGGGGATACCGTTGGCCGGTGGGCATTCCATCGACGCGCCGGAGCCGATTTTCGGCCTCGCCGTGACCGGTCTGGTGGAAAAGCGCCACATGAAGCGCAACGACACCGCCACCGCCGGTTGCCTGCTCTACCTCACCAAACCGCTGGGCATCGGCATCCTCACCACCGCCGAGAAGAAGGGCAAGTTGCGCCACGCCGACATCGGCCTGGCCCGCGACTGGATGTGCACCCTGAACAAACCCGGCAGCCGTTTCGGCAAACTCGAGTGCGTCACCGCGATGACCGACGTCACCGGTTTCGGCCTGCTGGGGCATTTGGTGGAAATGGCCGACGGCAGCAACGTGACCGCTCGCATCGAGTACGACCGTGTGCCGCGTCTGCCGGGTGTCGAGTATTACCTCGACCAAGGCTGCGTGCCGGGCGGGACGCTGCGCAACTTCGACAGCTACGCCAGCAAGCTTGGGCGTCTTCAGGAAATGCACAAACGCGTGCTCTGCGACCCGCAGACCAGCGGTGGCCTGTTGGTTGCGGTCACCCCCGAAGGCAACGAACACTTCCTCAAAGTAGCCGCCGAGCTGGGCCTGACCCTCGAGCCGATCGGTGAACTGATCGAGCGACAGACGAACGCGGTCGAGGTGTTTTGATGTCCATCGAATTCACCGATTACCGCGACATTTTCCTCAACGACCGACCGATGATGGATGCCCGTGCGCCAGTCGAGTTTCTCAAAGGATCATTCCCCGGCGTGATCAACCTGCCGCTGATGAATGACCATGAGCGGCAACGGGTCGGCACTTGTTACAAGCAACACGGCCAGCAAGCGGCTATTACGCTGGGGCACCAGTTGGTGTCCGGCGAGATAAAAGCCGAGCGTATCCAGGCCTGGGCCGATTTTGCCCGGGCTCATCCCGATGGGTATTTGTATTGTTTTCGCGGCGGTTTGCGCTCGCAGATCGTCCAGCAATGGCTCAAGGACGAGGCGGGCATCGACTATCCGCGAGTGGGTGGCGGTTACAAGGCGATGCGCACCTTCTTGCTGGACACGCTCGATCAGGCCGTTGCCCAGTGTGATTTCGTCTTGCTGGGCGGCATGACCGGCACCGGTAAAACCGAGGTGCTCACGCAGTTGCGCAACGGGCTGGACCTTGAAGGCCACGCCCATCATCGCGGCTCCAGTTTCGGTAAACGCGCGACCGGCCAACCCTCCAACATCGATTTTGAAAACCGCCTGGCGGTGGACGTGCTGAAGAAGCGCGCCAACGGCATCGAGCAGTTTGTGCTGGAAGACGAGAGCCGCGCGATTGGCAGTTGTGCGCTGCCGTTGTCGCTGTATCAGGGCATGCAGCAGTTTCCGATGGTCTGGCTTGAAGACAGCCTCGAAGGGAGGGTCGAACGGATCCTGCGCGATTACGTGGTGGACTTGTGTGCCGAGTTCATCGGCGTGCATGGCGAGGAAGGCTTCGCGCTGTTTTCCGAGCGTTTGCTGGAGAGCCTGAACAATGTGCAGAAACGCCTGGGCGGTGAACGCTATCGGCGGATATTGATTTTGATGGAAGACGCGCTGGCGGAGCAGGCGAGCAGCGGGGCAGTGGACCTGCACCGGGCCTGGATCGAAGGGTTGCTTCGCGAGTATTACGACCCGATGTATGCGTATCAGAGGGAGAAGAAAGGGGCTCGCATTGAATTCGCGGGGGAGAGGGTTGCAGTTCTGGAGTATCTACGAGCGCGGCGCATCAATCGTAAGTAATGTGTTGGTTTTGCCGGCCCCTTCGCGAGCCTGCTCGCGAAGGGGCCCTTGCAGCCGCTATAAAACTTAAGGCACCGCCGACACTTACGTCGGACAGGTCTCCCGCCCATTATCCAGGCCTTGCTTGTAGACGTGGCTCTGCAGACTGGCCTTGCCGTTGTGCCAGGTCAGGGTGAGCACGTACAGCGAGTCGTAGTCGCTGGATTCCCAGTCGTCGGCGATGTTCTGTTTCTTGCCGACGGCTTCTCCTGCGACCTTGTTGATCAGCTCCGGCAGATAGCCGTGGGACCAGGCGGTGTAGATGACCGAGTTGTGATACTTGTCGTGGAGCAATTCATCGGCCAGGTCACTGGTGTCGTTGGCCGAGAAGTTGATGTTCACCGGCAAACCAAGCTTGATCGCGCTGGGGCTGATGGTCATCAGGGGGCGGATGTAACTGTAGGAATTGTCCAGTTCGCCTTCCTCGACATTGCGCGTCGGGTTGGCGGCAAACACGTAGTTGGCCTTGCCGAATTTTTCCGGCAGCAAGGTGGCCAGGTCGATGGCTCGGTTCAGGCCCTGGCAGTTGAGCTGGCCGAGGCCGCCTTCGGGTTTTTCCGCGTGGCGCAGAAATACCAGCGTCTGGGTGCCGTCCGCCGGTTGGGCGCGGCTTTCGCCGGGCTCAAGGAACAGGAACAGCGCGCCGACCGCCAACAGGCAAGGCAGGACGACATACGCGCGATGCTTGAAGCGTTTGGCGAATTTAAAAAGGCTCATCATTTGAATAGGTGATCTTCAGCGCATTCGGTTAAGGCTGACAAACCTTTACACCGCGAGCTCCCTGCGCCGGGTGTTTTCCATGTCGTTGGGCCGGTCCGTTTCCGAAAGGGCAATGCTCAGAGTCCTCTGAAGCCCCTTTGGTTCGATCCGGGCGAGTGCGCAGCACTGTAGCGGCAACCTGAGATGGGGTAGAGCAAAGGTTATCGACAGGATGTTGCGGAATTATGGACACAGTACACGTAGTAGTGCTTACGAAGGCTGCAATCTCTTGATCTTTAACATCAGTGAGATTGATTCCGGCAAAAGATCCTCCTGCATTAAGATCGGCACTCTCAATTTTCTCGTGGATTCTTCCCATGACCGATCTGTCCGCGTTCCCGATTACCCAAAAATGGCCGGCTCAATACCCCGAGTGGATCCAGCTTTACTCCTTGCCGACCCCCAACGGCGTCAAGGTGTCGATCATGCTCGAAGAGATCGGACTGCCCTACGAACCGCATCGTGTGGGCTTCGACACCCATGATCAGATGTCCCCCGAATTTCTTTCGCTGAACCCCAACAACAAAATCCCGGCAATCCTCGACCCCCACGGTCCGGGGGACCAACCCCTGGCGTTGTTCGAGTCCGGGGCGATTCTGATCTACCTGGCCGACAAGAGCGGGCAACTGCTGGCCCAGGAATCGGCGGCGCGATACGAGACCATTCAGTGGCTGATGTTTCAGATGGGCGGCATCGGGCCGATGTTCGGCCAGCTCGGTTTTTTCAACAAATTCGCCGGCAAGGACTACGAGGACAAACGTCCCCGCGACCGCTACGTCGATGAAAGTAAACGCCTGCTTAATGTGCTCAATAACCGCCTGGAAGGGCGCGACTGGATCATGGGCGAGCGCTACACCATTGCGGACATCGCGACTTTCCCTTGGGTGCGCAACCTGATCGGCTTCTATGAGGCCGGCGAGCTGGTGGGCATCGACGACTTCAAGAACGTTACGCGGGTGCTGGAGCGCTTTCTGGCGCGGCCGGCGGTGACGCGCGGGCTGGAAATTCCCAAGCCAAACGCTTCGATTTGATCAAGACCAAGGAAGGCCATGCACTCATTCGATTTCAAGCAAGTAGATGTCTTCAGCCGTGTTGCGCTCAAGGGCAATCCGTTGGCGGTGGTGTTCGGCGCCGATGAGCTCAGCGATGAGCACATGGCGTCGTTCGCCAGCTGGACCAACCTCAGCGAAACCACATTCATACTCGAACCGCGCGATCCTCGCGCCGATTATCGCGTGCGGATCTTCACCACCCTGAACGAATTACCGTTTGCCGGTCATCCGACACTGGGCACCTGCCATGCGTGGCTGGAGGCCGGTGGCGTGCCCAAGGGCGAAGAAATCATTCAGGAGTGCGGCGTGGGGCTGGTGCGGGTTCGTCGACAAGGGACAGAGCTGGCCTTTCTCGCACCGCCATTGCTCAAAACCGGGCCAGTGGAGGCGGATGTGGTGGAACGGGTGCGGCGGGGGCTCGGGCTGGAATCGGGGGCGATTGTGCGCACTCAGTGGGTCGACAACGGTGCCGGATGGCTGGCCGTGATGGTCGAGGATCGCCAGCAGGTGCTGGACCTGCAACCGGATCATTCGCAAATGCTCGGCCTGGCCGTCGGTGTCATCGCGCCATGGCATCCCGAGCGCGATGGCGATGACGCACAATTCGAAGTGCGGGCGTTTATCTCCGGCGACGGCATGCCGGAAGACCCCGCGACCGGCAGCCTGAACGCCGGAATTGCCCAATGGTTGCTCAGAGATGGACTGGCGCCGGCGTCCTATGTGGTCAGCCAGGGCCTGTCCATGGGGCGCGCCGGACGCATTCAGGTCGAGCAAGTGGGCGACGAGATCTGGATCGGCGGCGCGGTGGTGACCTGCATCAGCGGAACCTTGAATCTGTAGCGCCGAGCGTCGCGGCCTAACGGTTACTCGCCGCCAGTTTGATCCCGAACCCGACCAGCGCCATGCCGGCGACGCGGGACGCGATTTTTCGCGCCATGGGGATGGCTTTCAAACGACGGGCCGCGGCATTGCCCAGCAGAACCAGCAGACCCTGATACAGCGCGCTGATGAACGAAACATGCAGCATCATCGCGACCAGGGTCAGGCTGGAGGCATCGGGGCGAATGAACAGCGGAAAAAACGCCACAAAAAACAGGATGACCTTGGGGTTGGTCAGGCTCACCGCCAGGGCCGTGCGAAAGTAGTCCCGGGCCGACCGTTTCGGCTCCAGCCCCGCTGAATCTCGAGTCGCTGGCGCGCGCAGCAATTGCACGCCGATCCAGCACAAGTACGCGGCGCCGAACCACTGCAGCATCTGGAACAGCAGGGGATTGGCCTGCATCACGGCCGCCAGGCCGATGGCCGCCGCAATCATGTACGTCGCATCCCCCAGCAGCGTGCCGCCCACGGCGCCGAACCCGGCCCCCAGGCCATTGCGGGCGGTGGCGTTGAGAATGGCGAAGGTGCCTGGCCCCGGCACTAACTGGAAGATCAGAATCGCGGCAAGGAAGCTGCCGTAGTTTTGGATATCAAACATGCTGCGTCACTCCTTGTGTTGGTTTTGCTCAATCCTGAACGTTGTCTTCAGCTGGCGCAATGAGGTGGGATTATTGCCGGGCCCGTAACAAAGTCTTCCACAATCGATGTTTGTGCCCCTGACCGTTGAGGGAATAAGCTTTGGCCCCCTACGACTTTCGTCTCGTCCTCCGTTTTTCAGGAACCCCTCATGTCCAGTCAGTTCCCCGAAGCACGTCCACGCCGTCTGCGCCGCAATGCGAGCCTGCGCAGCCTGTTCCAGGAAACCGAGTTCAGCTTGAACGATCTGGTGCTGCCGATTTTCGTCGAGGAAGAGATCGACGACTTCGTACCGATCAAAAGCATGCCCGGCGTGATGCGTATTCCGGAGTCGAAACTGGCGGGTGAGATCGAGCGTTATGCCCGGGTCGGGATCAAGTCGGTGATGACGTTCGGCGTGTCGCACCATTTGGACGGCAACGGCAGCGATACCTGGAGCGACAACGGTCTGGTGTCGCGCATGTCGCGCATTGCCAAGGACGCCGTGCCGGACATGATTGTGATGTCCGACACCTGCTTCTGTGAGTACACCGACCACGGCCATTGCGGCGTGCTGCACAACCATGAAGTCGACAACGACCAGACCCTGATCAACCTCGGCAGGCAAGCGGTGGCCGCGGCCCGTGCCGGCGCCGATGTGATCGCCCCGTCGGCCGCAATGGACGGGCAGGTTCAGGCCATTCGCCGGGCGCTCGATGAAGCAGGTTTCAACCAGACCGCGATCATGGCCTATTCGACCAAGTTTGCCTCGGCGCTCTACGGTCCGTTCCGTGAAGCCGGCGGCAGCGCGCTCAAGGGCGACCGCAAAAGTTATCAGATGAACCCGATGAACCGCCGCGAAGCCGTGCGCGAATCACTGATGGACGAGCAGGAAGGCGCCGACGCGCTGATGGTCAAACCGGCCGGCGCGTACCTGGACATCATCCGCGACATCCGTGAAGCCTCGCGTTTGCCGCTGTCGGCGTATCAGGTGAGTGGCGAATACGCGATGATCAAATTCGCCGCCCAGGCCGGGGCGATCGATGAGGATCGCGTGGTGCGTGAGAGCCTTGGGGCGATCAAGCGGGCTGGGGCGGATCTGATCTTCACTTACTTCGCAATGGACCTGGCGCTGGCCGGGATCTAAGTATCACTGCAGATTAAATGTGGGAGCGAGCAAGCCCGCTCCCACATTTCTACGGTGTTGAGTCAGTGGGCGCCGAAAAACGGTTTGATTCCGTGATCCCGGAAGTACCGCTCGATCACCTTGGGATCGGCAGAGTTGTCGGCAATCGCCACATACGTATCCGGCCGCAACAGGTAAAACCCGTTGCGTCCCAGGCCAGCCGCTTCAAACGCCGGCCGCCAGTCAAACACATGCAACGGCAAATGATGTTCGTGGCACCAGGCGATCATTTCGTCGCTGGTGTCGCCATACACATGCACCTGCCAGGTCGTACATTTCAGCGATTCAAAATTGTCGCCCTCACCGTCGTGAGCCCAAGGCAGGCGGTCGCCACCGTGAACATGACCGGCAACACCCGTGCTCAACGGCATCCCGCGATAATTCAGGGTGATCTGCGACACCGTGCGAAACAGGAATTCGCGGGACGCCTCAAACGATGCCATTTTCGGAATCACGAACGGCGCCAGGCGCGTGCGCAGCAAATCGGCCATGCGCCCTTCGGCCGTGACAAAAGTGAACACCCGATCAGTGGTGGCGACCAGTCTGCGGGCAAACGCGATGCGTTCGGTTTCGTAAGTGTCGAGGAGTTTGGCTTCAGCGCCGCCGCTCAACACCGCCGCGAATTTCCAGGCGAGGTTGATGGCATCGCCAATGCCGGTGTTCATGCCCTGGCCACCGGCGGGGCTGTGGACGTGGGCGGCGTCACCCAATAGAAACGCGCGCCCGGTACGAAAATGATCTGCCACCCGATGATGCACGCGGTAGGTCGAGAACCAGTTCAGTTGCTCGATCTTTACTTTCATATGCTCGATGGCCCGGCTGCTGACGTCTTCAAATTGCAGGGTGTCGGCTTGCTCGGCCCGCTCGTCGCGTACGGTCCCGATCAGACGGGCGCGGCCTGTACCGGCCAAGGGAAATACCGCGAGAAAATCCGCTTCATCGAGATCCACATGCAGTTCGCCGTTGAACGTCGGCCCGCTGGCCTGCACGTCGGCGACGTAGAAAATCTGTTGGTAGGTGCCGCCGGGAAATCCGGTGTCCAGAGTCTTGCGCACGATCGACCGGGCACCGTCACAACCTGCCAGATAGCAAGCCTGGCAGGTTTCCTCCTGACCATCGGGCAAGCGCAGATAGGCGGTGATGCCGTCACCGTTTTCCAAGAAACTCTCCAGCACCGTGTTGCGCTCCACCTTGATGCCAAAGGCTTCGAGGCGGTCTATCAGCAGCCGTTCGTGTTCGTCCTGAGGATAGATTTCGAGGAACGCATAGGGCGTCAGGCCTTCGCCGATGCGGCTCAGCGGCAAGCGCGCCACAGGTTCGCCCTTGACCCAGAAGTTCGCCGCGGCCACTCGATGACCGTTCTGCACCACCGCATTGCTGAGGTCGAGCTGGCGATACAGCTCCAGCGTCCGCGCCTGGACGGCCAGCGCCCGCGACGTGGTTCCGGGTGTCGACGTCTTGTCGATGATGCGCACTTGCACGCCAAGTTTGCTCAGCCACAGCGCCAACACCAGCCCGGTCGGGCCGGCGCCGATGATCAGAACGTCGCTACGGTTCATCAGACTGTCCTCCTCGGTGTGTGGCACAAGTATGGTTCAGCCGGGACGGACGGGCAGGTTGTCTGCCAAACGGAAAAAGGTCCCGCGCTGCGATGGGGAACAGCAGGGGGCGGCGAGAGTCATAGCCTGCGCCATGCCATTGATCGTATGGTTAACCCGGCTCAACGGATTTGATGGAGCAACATGCAAGCCAATCGATTGATGATGAGCGTCGCCGCGCTGCTGGTGTTGGCCGGTTGCGGTACTCAGCGCACGCAAGAGCTTCCTGCGCGCAAGCCTGCCGAGGTCAAGGCCGAGATCGTGCGTCTGCTGCCGGCCAAAACCACTGATCGCCAGGGCTGGGCTACCGATATTTACGCAGCATTTGCTGCCCAGAACATTTATCCATCCACCCAAAACCTGTGCTCGGTACTGGCGGTCACCGAGCAGGAGTCGACCTTTCAGGTGGACCCACCGGTACCGGGCCTGGGCAAAATCGCCCGCGAGGAGATCGACCGCCGTGCCGACAAAGCCCACATTCCGGGCCTGCTGGTGAGCGGTGCGCTGCAGGTGAGTTCATCCAACGGCAAAAGCTACAGCGACCGCCTCAATGCGGCGCGCAGCGAAAAAGAACTCAGCGCGATCTTCGATGACTTCATCGGCATGGTGCCCATGGGCAAGACGCTGTTCGGTGGGTTCAACCCGGTGCATACCGGTGGGCCGATGCAGGTCAGCATCGATTTCGCCGAGGAACAGGCGAAGGCGTATCCGTACCCGGTGAGCGGTTCGATCCGTCATGAAGTGTTCACTCGTCGCGGCGGCCTGTACTTCGGTATCGCCCACTTGCTCGGCTATCCGGTGAGCTACAAACAACCGCTGTATCGCTTTGCCGATTTCAATGCCGGTTGGTACGCCAGTCGCAATGCCGCGTTTCAGAACGCGGTGAGTCGCGCGTCGGGCATACCGCTGGAGCTGGATGGTGACCTGGTTCGTTACGATTCGATCATGCCTGGCACCACGGAATTGGCGGTGCGTACCCTCGGCAAGCAACTGGGCATGCGCAATCCGACTATTCGGGATCAATTGGAGGAGGGCAAAAACTTCGAATTCGAGGACACCCAGCTCTATGCACGGGTTTTCGCCCTGGCCGAAAAGGCGGAAGATCGGCCATTCCCGCGTGCGGTGTTGCCGGGGATTGCGCTGCAAAGCCCGAAAATCACCCGCAAACTCACCACGGCATGGTTTGCCAAGCGGGTCGATGAGCGTTATCAGCGTTGCATGGCACGGGCCGGCAAGTGACCGAGCGCAAAAAACAGGCGTAAAAAAACCCGGCTGATAAGGCCAGGTTTTTCATTGAGTACCGCGGTAAAACCATTCATTTATACAGCGCGGCTTTCGATCAGACGATCCGAACCACCTTCGGCAACGCGGTTTTCGATCAGACGATCCGAACCACCTTCGGCAACGCGGTTTTCGATCAGACGATCCGAACCACCTTCGGCAACGCGGTTTTCGATCAGACGATCCGAACCACCTTCGGCAACGCGGCTTTCGATCAGACGATCCGAACCACCTTCGGCAACGCGGCTTTCGATCAGACGATCCGAACCACCTTCGGCAACGCGGTTTTCAATCAGACGATCCGAACCGCCTTCGGCGACAACCGGGTGAACAGAGGTAGCGGCGAAAGCGTTAACTGCAAAAACCGAGAAAGCGATGCTGAGGATAGTTTGGCGTTTCATGATGGTGTGCTCCGGGGTGTAGTTGTTTGGTATGGAGCCGATGTTACGCCGCGGATTTTTTATGAGAACTTCATTGCCGTGATGGTGAACATCGACGGCAATGATAGGAAGGGCGACGCACCCCTCGTGTGCGTGATGTTTCAGTTCAACGACTCACGTGCGCCGGCGAACAAACTTGCGCCACAACCAGACCCACAGCATGAACAGCGGGAAGGCCAGAATCAGGAAGGGCAGGGCATAGCTGACTTTCTCCAGCGCATCGGCCGCGCCATCGGCCAGGTTGTCCAGCAAATTGCTGAACGCTTGACTCAGGTGCGACGAGCGACTGCTGGCGTCGGTCGGCAGGAACGACAGCGTGACCCGATTGGTGTCCAGGCGGCGCTGGTGTCCGGCGGCGATCTGGGCCAGGGCTTGCAGGTCGTTTTCGATCCCGGCCTGCTCTTTGCTCAAGGTAATCAGATCCGTGACGCTGATGTCTTTGCGGGTCGCCAACTCATCCAGACGTTGCTGCTGAGCCTTGAGCCGTTCTTGACGCCGACGCGTGTCGTCCACGGCATCGGCCAGGTCTTCGGCACTGGTGATTCGTTGACCCAGTTCCCCACCCTCGGCCGCCATCGTGACCAGCGGTTCGACGCCAGCGGGGGCAATGCGCAAAGTGATCTCGGCGCGGCCGGCGCCTTGCTCGATACGCAGAACGTTACAGGCCCCGAAGCGTGCGGTTTCGCAGGCCTCACGTGTGGCCTGCAAGCGCGGCCCGATTTGCGCCTGGGGCAGCAACAGTTGCAGTTCGTGCTCATAGGCAAGCATGGCGCCACCGCGCCCTTGTTCACCGGCTAGACTGGTCGATGACGAGTGTTCGCTCGGCGAGCAGCCACTCAGGGCCAGGCCTGCCAGAAGAAACCCATAGAGACGAAGAAGCGGGGGGAGACCGCCATCCTGTTGGCGCATGTTCTTTCCTTGAAGTGTGCAGTAGGGCTTGAACCGCGACGGGTAGTCATGAGTGCGGCCCGGGAGGCGTATCTTACCTTTATCGCCCGGCCCGATGGCAGGGAACGTGCCTCGTGCCCACTCGTCTGCTGACTCTATTTTCGTTTCGCCAGGAGCGCGCGATATGTACCAGCTATACGGACACCAGAACTCCGGCGCTGCCGCGATAGAAGCGGCACTGGAGCTTTGCGAAATCCCTTACCGCTTCATCGACGTTGAAGCCTCTGCCGAGGCGACTCACGCGCTGGAGAAACTCAATCCGCTCAAGCAGATTCCAACGCTGCAATTGCCCGATGGCAGCGTTCTCACCGAGAGCGCGGCGATTCTGATTCACCTGGGGCTCACGTTCCCCAAATCAAACCTGTTGCCGAAAGACACCGCCGCGCGGGATCAGGCCATTCGAGGCCTGGTGTACATCGTCAGCAATTGCTATTCGGCCATTGGCGTCATCGACTACCCCGAGCGCTGGTTGGCCGAGGCGGATGAATCGTCCAGGCAAAACCTCATGATCGGCGCCCGCGCGCGACTGCACAGGAATTGGGAGGTGTTTGCTGATCAGTTTTCGGGCGATTTGTACTTGGGCGACGAGACGCCGGGGGCGCTGGATGTGCTGGCGGGTGTGGTGTCCAGATGGGCGGGCAGTCGGGAACATTTACGCAGTGCAAGGCCCGGGTTTTTCGCGTGGCTTACGCGCATCGACCGGCACCCGACATTGGCACCGGTCTTCGCGCGGCATTGGCCGGATTGATCTATTCGCCGCGGATGTACTGCTCCAACTGGCGAATCAGCTCAGCCTGTTCGGCGATGGCCTCCTTGACCAGGTCGCCGATCGACAGCAAGCCGATCAATGTGCCGTTTTCCACCACCGGCAAGTGGCGCAGGCGTTTGTCGGACATGATGCCCATGCAGGTTTCGACGGTTTGATGGGTGTCCACGGTGATCACCGGCGACACCATGATGTCTTCGACCGGCGTACCGACGGAGGAGCGGCCCTTGAGCACGAGTTTGCGCGCATAGTCACGCTCGCTGATGATGCCGACGACCTCGCCATTCTTGACGACCGGCAAGGCACCGACGTTTTTCGCGGCCATGACCATCAGCGCTTCCAGCACCATTTGATGCGGTGCAATGGTGTGGACTTCATGATTCTGTTCAGCCTTTAACTTCAGCAGTTGGGCGACGGTTTTCATGGCAGTTTCTCAGGTGTTGTCGTTGTCCTTGAAGAATCGTAGACACGGGCGCTGAGGGCAAGGGAGAAAGCGGCAGATAACACGCAAAAAACGCCATTCAGCGGTTTTTCTTTCGAATATCTCCGTACCAGGTCGATAAACACCTGCAATCTGGCTGCGACTTCAAGAACCACCCCTCACCCCACGGGGGAGGGGGGAAAGGGAGCCGATCTTCATGTTTTTCAAACCTTGAGTTCAACTCGGTAATTCAGGTCGATGTAGCTCTAAGAACACCTCGGTCAGTCCCCTCTACCCCGTGGGGAGAGGGTTAGGGTGAGTGGTGGTTCTAAAGGCTGCCAAATCCATAAGCCTCCACGCTTTCCACCCGCAATGGCGCGTAGAATTGCGACCTGAATCAAATGTGAGGTTGCAGTGGTGGATTTACAGCGGGGCTTCGTCCTGACCCGGCATTGGCGCGATACCCCGGCCGGTACGGAAGTCGAGTTCTGGCTGGCGACCGACACCGGTCCCCAGCGGATCCGCCTGCCTCATCAACCGTCGGTGGCGTTCATCCCCGCCGCCCAGCGCGAGCAGGCCGAAGCGCTGCTGCGCGGCGAAAAGAACGTCGAGCTGCGGCCGTTGGCATTGCTGGATTTCGAGCACCGCCCGGTACTTGGTCTGTATTGCCAGCAGTACGGCCAGTTGATACGTCTGGAAACCGCGCTGCGCAAGGCTGGCGTCGACATGTTCGAAGCCGATGTGCGCCCGCCGGAACGCTACATGATGGAGCGTTTCATCACCGCACCGGTCCGGTTCAGTGGCACGCCGAACGCCGAAGGCCTGCTGCTCGATGCGCAAATGAAACCCGACCCCGACTATCGCCCGAGCCTCAGGCTGGTCTCCCTGGACATCGAAACCACCGCTCAGGGCGAGCTGTATTCCATCGCCCTGGAAGGCTGCGGCGAGCGCCAGGTCTACATGCTCGGCCCGCCCAATGGCGACGACAGCGAAGTGGATTTCCAGCTCGAATACTGCGATTCCCGAACCTTGCTGCTGAAAAGACTCAACGAGTGGTTCGCCCACCATGACCCCGACGCGATCATCGGCTGGAACGTCGTGCAATTCGACCTGCGCGTGCTCCACGAACACGCCCGGCGTCTGGCGGTGCCGCTGAAACTGGGGCGTGGCGGTGAGGAAATGCAGTGGCGCGAACACGGTAGCCGCAACCATTACTTCGCTTCGGCTGCTGGCCGGCTGATCATCGACGGCATCGAATCCCTGCGCTCGGCGACCTGGAGCTTCCCCTCGTTCAGCCTGGAAAACGTCGCGCAAACCCTGCTTGGCGAGGGCAAGTCGATCGACAACCCATACCAGCGCATGGACGAAATCAACCGCATGTTCGCCGAGGACAAACCGGCCCTGGCCAAGTACAACCTCAAGGACTGCGAGCTGGTGACGCGGATTTTCGCCAAGACCGAGCTGCTGACCTTCCTGCTGGAGCGGGCCAGCGTCACTGGTTTGCCGGCGGATCGCAGTGGCGGCTCGGTGGCGGCGTTCACGCACCTCTACATGCCGCTGATGCACCGCCAGGGTTTCGTCGCGCCGAACCTTGGCAACAAGCCTGCGCAGGCCAGCCCCGGCGGCTTTGTCATGGACTCGCAACCGGGCCTGTACGAGTCGGTGCTGGTGCTCGACTACAAAAGCCTCTATCCATCGATCATCCGTACCTTCCTCATCGACCCGGTGGGCTTGATCGAGGGGCTTAAACATCCCGATGACAGCGAGTCGGTGCCAGGCTTTCGCGGTGCACGTTTTTCCAGAACCCGGCATTGCCTGCCCGCCATCGTCGCCCGAGTCGCCGAAGGTCGCGAAACCGCCAAGCGCGAACACAATGCGCCGCTGTCCCAGGCCCTGAAAATCATCATGAACGCCTTTTACGGTGTGCTCGGATCCAGCGGCTGCCGCTTCTTCGATACACGCCTGGCGTCGTCCATCACGCTGCGCGGCCACGAAATCATGCTGCGTACGCGACAGCTGATTGAAGCCCAGGGCCACACTGTGATTTACGGCGACACTGACTCGACCTTCGTCTGGCTGCGCCGTGCCCATGGTCAACAAGAAGCCGCACAGATCGGCCGCGCGCTGGTGGATCACGTCAACCAGTGGTGGCGCGAGCATGTGCAGCAGGAATACGGTCTGGACAGTGCGTTGGAGTTGCAGTTCGAAACCCACTACAAGCGCTTTCTGATGCCGACCATTCGCGGCGCCGAGGAGGGCAGCAAGAAGCGCTATGCGGGGCTTGTGACCCGCGCCGATGGCACCGACGAAATGGTCTACAAAGGCCTGGAAACCGTACGCACCGACTGGTCGCCGCTGGCCCGGCAGTTCCAGCAGGAGCTGTACCTGCGCATCTTCAATCGCAAACCCTATCAGGATTATGTGCGCGACTACGTGCGCAAGACGTTGGCGGGGGAGTTCGACGATCGCCTGATCTACCGCAAGCGCCTGCGCCGCACCCTCGATGACTATCAGCGCAATGTGCCGCCCCACGTGCGGGCCGCGCGGATTGCCGATGAGTACAACGACCAGCAGGGCCGTCCGCGGCAATACCAGAACGGTGGCTGGATCAGTTACGTGATCACCGTCGCCGGGCCCGAGCCGCTGGAAATCCGCAGCGCGCCCATCGACTACGACCACTACGTCTCCCGCCAACTGCAACCGGTGGCGGACGCCATTCTGCCCTTCGTGGACGACGACTTTTCAACCTTGGTGGGTGGGCAGTTGGGCCTGTTTTGAATCCAGTAGCAACAACGTCCAGTCATCCAGGATGCCGTGGAAATACTGATCAAGTGCTCGATGAAAGTCGCTGTTGGCGCCGGCAACCTGGGCAAACAGCGTCATGGAAGAATGAAACTTGAGATTGTCGGGGTGACCGAAGATGGCCGCAATCGAGCTGTTTTCGATGTTCAGCACCAATTGCGTGCAGGTGCGCAACCGTGAACCCAGCAGCGGATGATTGAGGTACGCCTCGGCTTCCTCTTTGGAACGAATGGCAAAGTGGCGGGACATCTCGCTGCCGCCCAATCCTGAGAATTGCGGAAAGATGAACCACATCCAGTGACTGCGCTTGTGACCGGCGTTCAGCTCGGCCTGGACCCGTTTGAACACCGGGTCCTGCGCCTGGATAAAGCGTTGCAGATTAAAGGAATCGTCCTGATCAGTGCTTCTCATGCCGAAGCCCTCTGACAGACAGCGATGGCTCAGACCATGGCCAACCGCTGTTTGCGTTGTGGTGCGCGAAACGCCTGGTCCAGCGCCTCCAGATCCCCAGTCTCCAATTGCAATTGCGCCGCTTGCGCGTTGAGTTGTACGTGCTCGGGTCGGATCGCTTTGGGGATGGCGATCACGCCTTCCTTACGCAGCATCCATGCCAGTGCTACCTGGGCCGGCGTCACCCGGTGACGAGCGGCTATTTGTTTGAGGGTTGTATGGTTCAGCATAGGCCCACCCTGACTGATCGGACAGTAGGCCATGACCGGCATTTGATGCTGGCGGCTCCAGGGCAACAGATCAAACTCGATGCCGCGTTCTTCCAGGTTGTAGAGCACCTGATTGGTGGCACAGGCCGGTGAGGCCAGTTCCTCCAGGTCGTCGACATCAAAATTGGAGACGCCCCAGCGACCGATCTTGCCTTCTTCGCGCAAGCGTTCGAAGGCTTCGACCGTTTCTTCAAGGGGATACTGGCCGCGCCAGTGCAGCAGGTACAGATCGATGTAATCGGTATCCAGCCGCCGCAGACTGCGTTCGCACGCCTGGGGGATGCCTTTGCGGCTGGCGTTGTGCGGGTACACCTTGCTGACCAGAAACACTTCGTCACGCCTGCCGGCGATGGCTTCACCGACCACTTCCTCAGCGCCGCCCTCGCCGTACATTTCAGCGGTGTCGATGAGGGTCATGCCGAGTTCGATGCCCTGGCGCAATGCAGCCACTTCCTGGGTGTGCCGGGAACGATCTTCGCCCATGCGCCAGGTGCCTTGGCCGATGACCGGTACCTTGACGCCGGCCAGTTCGAGGGTCCGCATTCAAACCTCCTTTCTGAATTTCGATCGATACATCAGTGGGCAGCAGAATAGCCCGAGGGTTCCGCCGCTAAATCAAAAGATCGCAGCCTTCGGCAGCTCCTACACCGGACCAGTCCATCCGTGATATCGCGGGTGGACCCTGGCTTGGTAGGAGCTGCCGAAGGCTGCGATCTTTTGACCTTTTTTATTGGGCAGAAAACTTCATCACAGTGCTCTGGGCATAGGTCTTGCCCGGGTCCAGGCGCGTGGACGGAAAGGTCGGCTGATTCGGCGAATCCGGATAGTGCTGGGTCTCCAGCGTGAACGCGCCCCAGTGCGGATAGACCTTGCCAGACTTGCCCTTGACCGAACCGTCGAGGAAGTTGCTGGTGTAGAACTGCACGCCGGGTTCGGTGGTGTAGAGCTGCAAGCGACGACCGGATTGCGGATCGCTGACCTCGGCGGCGAGCTGGCCCACATCACCCATGGCGTTCAGCACCCAGTTGAAATCGAAGCCGCCCTGTTTCGGTTCGGCAAATTTCAACTGTGGGTGATCGGCCTTGATGTTCTTGCCAATGGCGGTCGGTTGGGTGAAGTCCATCGGTGTGCCAGCCACCGGGGCCAGTTCACCGGTCGGGATCAATTTTCCGGTGACCGGCGTGTAATGACTGGCGTGCAGGGTGGCGAGCTGTTTCAGCACATCACCGTTACCGGCGCCAGCCAGGTTGAAATAGCTGTGATTGGTCAGGTTCAACACTGTGGCTTTATCGGTGGAAGCCTTGTAGTCGATGCGCAACTCGTTTTGCTCAGTGAGGCTGTAGGTGACCTCGGTTTTCAGGTTGCCGGGGAAGCCCATTTCACCGTCCGCCGACAGGTACGTCAGGGTCACGCCGACCGAATCCTTGCCGTTGCTCGGTTGGGCTTTCCAGACGTCTTTGTCAAAACCCTGAGGGCCGCCGTACAGCGAATTGGAACCGTCGTTGAGCGGTACCTGATAGCGCTTGCCGTCCAGTTCGAAAGCACCGTTGGCCAGGCGATTGCCGAAGCGCCCGATGGTCGCACCGAAGTACGCCGTGCCGCTCTGATAGCCCTGCACGTTATCGAAACCGAGCACCACATCGTCGAGCTTGCCGTTTTTGTCCGGCACTTTCAGCGACTGCAGAATGCCGCCGTAGGTAATGACCGTGGCGGTCAGGCCATGGCTGTTGCGCAAGATGTATTGCTCGACGGGCGTGCCGTCATTGGTTTTGCCGAAGGCCTTGTGTTCGCTGGACAGGCCGGCGGCCTGGGCGCAGAGGGTGGCGATCATCAGGGACAGTCCAAGGCCGCAGAGTGGGTATCGGGATTGAAGCATGGTTGACCTTCCTTTTTGTTGTTTTTAACGAAGTAGTCATACTAATAATCGCGTTTCAATGCGATCAAGGAAGGATTTATAGCTTATGTATGAACTGTTGCAATTATAAAGTATGACTAATTTGGCGATCCTCTTAACGGTTGCCAGTGCTTACGGACCGCCGGCACCGCACTTTTCAAGGATTCACGGCTCTATCCTTGGCCAGCCTGCGGCGAATCCCCACCGCCGGCCCATGCCCAAGTTCAAGAACCCATGGCTCGAGTTTTACCCCTCACCACCCCGCTAATCCGCCGCCATTGCCTGCTGTTGGCCTGCTTGTCGATGCTCGTAACCTCCGGGTGCAGTCAGCAGCAGGGCAGCGACATCGTCAGCCAGTTCCGTGAAGGCAAACCCCAGGAATTCCTCCAGACCAGCGTCGACCGCATGGCAACCCTGACGATGCGCGACAACCTCGACAGCCTCTACCTGCTGATGAGCAAGCTCTACCTGCGCAACCCGGACGAGCTGAAAAAATCCGGTTTCCTCGACGCCCGCACCGCTGGCAAGCAAGTGCGCATGGCCATCGAACAGCAACAACCGCTGCCGACCCTGGGTGGCAAAAAAGACCTGGCAGCGCTGAGTTATGCCATGAGCCCGGAGTTTCTCGGCGACCGCGTCGGTGCCTTCATCTATGCCATCGGCAGCATGCTCGTCACCGCCCACGGCAATCGGATCGAGTTCTACATGACCGATGCGATCAATCCGACGTTCGTCAGCAACGCTGCCCGCAACATCGAGAAAGCCACCTGGATACTCAGCCAGCGACAAAGCAAGAACGGCGAGCCTTTGCTGTTCTCCAACGAAATCTCGGAGGAGGGCAGCAACCTGAGTTTCGCGGTGGAGTTCGGCAAGATCGTCGCGCGGCTGGATTTGCTGACGCAGATGCTGGACGAGCGTTACCGACGGATCGGTCTGAACTACGCGCAGAGTTTGCTGTTTTTGAATTTCTTGCCCGTGCAGTAAACGAAAAAGTGCATAAATATAGATCGCATCGATATAACTGGTTATAAGAAAAATCGCTATGCTGCGGACCAGATTTTTCATGCGTTTTTTGTGGGCGTGTTAATGGAATTCGGTAATTTCGGTTTAGTCGTGGCAGGTCTGGTGGTCGGCTTTATTGTCGGGATGACCGGGGTGGGTGGCGGTTCTTTGATGACCCCCATTCTGTTGTGGTTCGGCGTCAATCCGGCCACCGCGGTGGGGACGGATTTGTTGTACGCGGCGATTACCAAGTCCAGTGGCGTGCTGGTTCATCGAAAGAACAAGAACATCGACTGGGCCATTACCGGTTGGCTGACCCTCGGCAGTGTGCCGGCGGTGGCGCTGACGCTGTGGTTCCTGAGCACCTTGCAAACGTCGCCCGAGGCGATGAACGCGGTCATCAAACAGGCGTTGGGCTTTGTGCTGTTTGCCACGGCGCTGGCGATTTTCTTCAAGAAACGCCTGCTCGATTTCGCCCACAAACGTGCGGGCGGTCATTACAACCCCAGCGGCAAGCGCTTGAATGCGCTGACCGTGATCACCGGTCTGGTCCTCGGCACTATGGTTGCCCTGACCTCCATCGGCGCTGGCGCCCTGGGCACCGTCGCGTTGTTCATTCTCTATCCGCTGTTGCCGACCCGCCGCCTGGTGGGTACGGAAATCGCGCACGCCGTACCACTGACCCTGGTTGCCGGCCTCGGCCATGCGAGCATGGGCAACATGGATTGGCACGTGCTGGGTTATTTGCTGATCGGTTCGCTGCCGGGGATTTACCTGGGCAGCCACCTGACGGGCCGTATCTCCGATGAAGTGCTGCGGCCTTGCCTGGCCACGATGCTGGTGCTGATCGGGTACAAACTGGCGTTCTGATTCCGCCCGTTCCAGAAACAAACCACCTCCTGCACCGCATTGGTGCTACGGTGGAAAGCCAGCCTTCATTCACCTTGAATGACCTGTCGGCATTTTCCCGTGATCGACTAGAGGTGGCACGTGTCCACGCCAATCGCCGAGTATCAAAGCCACGAAGCCGGGTATTGCTTCGACACACTGTCGTGACCGCCCCGTCCAAAAGCCTGCCGCTGATCCTCAGTGAACTGCGCACCGCCACGACCCGGCAGCATCTGGTGCTGGAAAAGCGCATTCCGTTTTTCACCGCCGATTTATTGCTCTACACCCGCCTGATCGAGGCCTACTACGGTTTTTATCGGCCGCTGGAAAACCTGCTGTTCCCGGTGGCGACGGACATTCCCGGCCTGGACTGGCTGATGCGCAGCAAAACCCCGTCGCTTGAAGCCGATCTGTATGCCTTGGGTCTGGACGCTGCCGCCATCGATGCCATCCCCCTCTGCCCATTTTCCCTTCAGCCCCGCTCCATTGCCGATGTGCTGGGCGTGTTGTACGTCCTGGAAGGCGCGACGCTGGGTGGGCAATCGCTGCGCAACGGCCTGTACTCGCGCCTGGGCATCGATGAACACACGGGCGGCCGGTTTTTTTCGGTGTACGGCCCGTCGACCTTGCTGATGTGGCGCGGTTTCCTGGCGTGTCTGTATGAGGTGTGTGGTCCCGTTGAACGAGCGAAGTCGGTGGTTGCGGCCCAAGCGACTTTCGAGACCTTCGAAGGTTGGCTCGAGCGCTGCGAGGTATTGGTATGAACCGCCTCACCGATGAGCAACTCGACGCCGCGCTCGCCGAATGCGCCAGCGAAGCGATCCGGATTCCGGGGTCGATCCAGCCCCATGGCGTTCTGCTGACCCTGAGTGAGCCTGAGTTGATCATCCAGCAGATCAGCCGCAATTGTGCTGCGTTGCTCGGTCAGACGGCGGCGGCTTTATTGCAGCAACCGTTGACGCTGCTGTCGGGTGCTACGGCGACAGAGCAGGTTCGTCAGGCGCTGCTGTTGAATGACCTGGAGGACGCCAATCCGTTGTTGCTGGAGATAGAGGGGCAGCGGTTCAACGGATCGCTCAACCGACGTGACGGTGTGATTATTCTTGAGCTGGAGCCGTTGCACGACGCTACACCAGACAACACCGCCATCCTGCTTCGGGCTCTGCGACGGATGCAGGCAGCCAGCACGCTGGAGGACTTGTACACCGTCAGTGTCGATGAAATCCGCCGCCTGACCGGCTTCGACCGGGTGATGATTTATCGTTTCCAGCCGGCGGGGCATGGGCAAGTCATCAGCGAGGCGCTGGGCGGTGTTCTGCCCGGTTACCTGGGGCAATGCTTCCCCGCCTCGGACATTCCGGCGCAGGCGCGTGAGCTGTATCGCCTGAACTGGATCCGGGTGATCCCGGATGCGCGTTATGTGCCGGTGCCGATTCTTCCGGTGTTGCGCCCTGACACGGGGCAGCCTCTGGATCTGGGGTTTTCGGTCCTGCGCAGCGTGTCGCCAGTGCACTGCCAGTACCTGGAAAACATGGGCGTGCGGGCCTCCATGAGCCTGTCGCTGCTGGAGAGCGATCAGCTTTGGGGGCTGATCACGTGTGCCCATCCTGAACCGTTGCTGGTCAGTCACTCGGTGCGCACGATGTGCGCCGCGATCGCCCAATTGCTCAGCGTGCAGATCACGGCCCTGCAAACCCGGGACGAACAGCGTCAGCGTGAACAGAAATCCCGGCTGATCACTGAACTGACCACCGCGATGCGCCTGGCTGATAGGGGTGTGCTGGAGGGGCTGCTCAACCACCCGGCGCAATTGCTGGACCTGACCGAGGCCAGTGGCGTCGCCGTATTGATCGAAGATCGCTTGCAGTTGTTCGGTGAGTGCCCGACGGTCGAGCAGGTACGCGCCCTGTACCTGTGGGTGCGCGAGCGATGCCTGGCAAGCGGCGAGCCGCTGTTGACTGACCACCTGCAAGGCTTGCACGGTGCCAGCGCGCGCTACAGCGACGTGGCCAGCGGTCTGCTGGCTTTCGTACTGCCCAAGCCTGTGGACAACGGCGTCCTGTGGTTCCGCCCGCAACTGCGCTCCAGCATGAAGTGGAGCGGCAATCCTGATGAGCATTTCAGTGCCGGGACCGACAACCGTCTGCAACCGCGTACCTCCTTTGCGCTGTGGGAACAGCAAGTGGAGGGCAGGGCGCGTGAATGGAGTACGGCGGATGCTTATGCGGTCAGGGAACTGCGCCGCAGTGCCATCGAAAACGACCTCGCCCGTCAGGTGCTCCGCGAGCATCAAGCGGTCCGCGAGCGTGATGAGTTAGTGGCGGTGGTGTCCCATGACCTGCGCAATCCCATGACCATCATCATCATGCAATGCGGAATGATGCAGCGCCTGGTTGCCAAGGACGAAGGCAAGCATACCGTGCGGATGAGCGCGGCCCTGGGCACCATGGAAGAAGCCACCGCAAGGATGAACACCCTGATTGTCGATTTGCTGGACAAGTCGAAACTCGATGCAGGCAAGTACCCACTCGCGTGCAGGCCGCTGGATGTGGTCGATTTGCTTCAGGAAGCCTGTTCGTTGCTGGTGACCCTCACGTCCGACAAAAACATCGAGCTCAACTGCAGCAGTTCTGAAGGGTTGAGCATCGATGCTGATCCCGAGCGGTTGTTCCAGGTGTTGTCGAACCTGTTGGGCAACGCGATTAAATTCACCTCCTCGGGCGGGCGTATCGACCTCAGCGCCCGCCAGGAAAACGGCAAGGTGCTGATCTCGGTACGCGACAATGGCGGCGGTATCCACGCCGTGCATTTGCCGCACATCTTCGAGCGCTACTGGTCGATTCGTGACGGAAATCCCAACGGCAGTGGCCTGGGTTTGTACATCTGCCGCAGCATCGTGCAGGCCCATGGCGGAGAGCTTTGGGCCGAGAGCGAGCCGGGGGTTGGCAGCGTCTTCACCTTTTCCATTCCGGCGTTGGTGATGGGCGAGGCTTAGGCCCGGGTCAGAATTTCCAGCAGATGCCCGTCCGGGTCATCGAAGTAAACTCGCCGGCCACCGCCGTAATCGTTGATCTCGTTCGGTCGTTGTTTGCCGGGGTCGGCCCACCAGGGTTGCTTTCGGGCTTGCAGGCGGGCGAAGGCCGCATCGAAGTCGTCGTCACCGATCAAAAACGCGTAATGCTGGGAGGCAATCGGCGGGTCATTGTCGTAGAAGTCCAGCGACACACCGTTGTCGAACTTGACGATCAGCATCGGGCCGAAGGGTTCAGGG
Source organism: Pseudomonas sp. BT76 TE3572 (assembly GCF_050435365.1). Lineage (NCBI taxonomy): Bacteria > Pseudomonadati > Pseudomonadota > Gammaproteobacteria > Pseudomonadales > Pseudomonadaceae > Pseudomonas > Pseudomonas sp. BT76 TE3572. The sequence goes on along the minus strand of NZ_JBNDKE010000001.1, from coordinate 2,381,354 downwards.
CGGGGCAGGCCGAGGATGTCTGCCAGATAGTTGGCTGATGTCTGCTTGTCGCGACACCAGACGATGGTGTGGTTCAACTGAGCGCTCATGCACGGGTCCTCACGGCGGATCAGGGCGTCGTTATTGAGCTATGAGATTAGCTCAGCCTGTTGCGCAATGACCGCCCTGACCTAAGCTTGGGGCAAGGCGAGACATAATTGCGTGCGTCACCCGGAACGAACGCCGCGATGCGCAATCATTAGAGCGTGGATATCAAAAGGAGATGCGCATGCTCATCAGGTCATTGATCCTGACTACCCTGCTGGCTTTCGCCGGCCCCTTGTTTGCCGCCGATGATGGCTCACCTCTGGATATTGACAAGGGCAGGGCCCGGCCACTGATTGTGATTGCTCCCAGCACGGTTGACCCGGTCTGGGTGGGCCTGAAAAAGTCGCTGGACGATCCAGCCAACAAGGAGGGTGTCGCCCAACGCAATATCAGGGTGTACACCGTGCTGAACATGTTCGGTCAACTCGACGGCAAGGATCTCGGCCAACAGGACACCATGGCACTGATCCGTTCGCTGAAACTCGGCGCGGGGGCGTTACCCAAAGTCATCCTGGTGGGCAAGGACGGCGAGAAGAAGTTCGAGAGTTCGGGGGATGAATCAAAATCGGTCAATTTGAAGAAAATCTTCGATACCATCGACGCCTTGCCAGCGACTGAGAAAGAAGCCGCAGCGCCGGCGGTCGTGATGCCCGTTGTAGCGGAACCTGCCGCCAAGGGTGCCAAAGGTGCAAAACCGGGCAAACCGGCGAAGCCTGCCAAACCCCCTGAAATGCCGGATGATTAAACGCAGACTTTTGGAGCAGCCGAACGCAGGCTGCGCCAACTGCTACAACAATGAAAAATGGGCGACCTCAAGAGGTCGCCCATTTTGTTTGCTCGGCAGTTGCTAAAAAAACCGGGTGTTCCGGGGGGAGATGTATTGGCTTCTATTGGTCTCGGAAGTTTCCTGCAAGTTCTGTCGGTCTTGATGAACTGGTTTCTGTCAGAGAGCACCGCTAGCCTTCGTCAGCCACCGCAAAATCGCGGTCGGACGTGGGAATCCGCGACACTGAGGGATCCAGGGACGAAAACACCAATGGCACAACAAGGAGCCTCGTCTGTGAAAAAGTTCAGCAAGCATCAACCGCAAACCCCGACCGATGCCGATCATCCCGATCCCGCGAAGCCGTGTGAATCCGCAAAAGGCGCAGTCACCCGAAGCCCCGGGCGTCCCGCCACGACCCAGCAGGTTTTCACTGTTGCCCCCGGTGTCGACACACTGACCCTGCTGAATCAGGCCTGCGAAAACCTTGCCTCCCTGAATGTCCTGATTGCGAGTTTTGCCGGGATACTGGAAGGCTCGAACCGCAAGGTACTGCTGTCGATTCAGCATTTGGCGGCGGTCACTGAGTTGTTGGTGAATCAGGCACGGGAAAATCTTGATCCTAGAAGCGATGTACCTGACGCTCAGCCGCCGACTCGGCATTGAGCTGACGCAGTAACGACAATGGGCGACCTCAAAGGGGTCGCCCATTTTGTTTGCCTATTAGAGATCTAGTTGCTCCTGGTTACTTCGCCAGTGCACTCAATATCGTATGAGCAATCTTGATCCGCTCAGGGTTCGGGTAGTTTTTGTTGGCCAGGATCACAATGCCGATGTCTTTCGACGGCACGTACGCCACGTAGGCACCGAAGCCGCTTGTTGAGCCGGTTTTGTTGATCAGCACGCTTTCCGGTTGAGGTTGCGGCGGGGTCAGCCACTGGACTTCGTGAGCCTCCATCGCCATCTGCGTCGAGTTACCCGCCAGCAATGTATCGAGGGTGACCGGATAGCGGTAGAACTCCCATCCGAGGCCTTGAGTCATGTCGCCGACCTTGTAGTAACCGGTATGTGTCGTGGCGATTGCTCGTTGCATCGGGTCTTTGAGGCTGGCCGGCTTCATGTTCGCCTCAACATACCGAATCATGTCCGCAGCGCTGGTTTTTACGCCATAAGCCTCCGAATCCAGTGCCCCCGGCCCGACTCGCACCGGTTTGTCATCCTTGTTGTAACCCTGAGCGTAAAGCCCCATTTGAGCCTGCGGCACTGTGAGGTAGGTGTGTTTCAACCCGAGTTTCGGCAGCAGGGTTTTTTCCATCACGTCATCAAACGGCGCGCCCATGCTTTGGGCTGCCAGATAACCGAACAAGCCCAGGCTCGGGTTCGAATACAGCCGATGGGTGCCAGCGGCATAGGTCGGTTTCCACTGCTGGAAATAGCCGAGCATCTTGTCCGGTGCATCGGCCTCGTCGGGGAATTGCAGCGGCAGGCCACCGGCGCTGTAGGTGCCCAGTTGCAGCACGCTGATGTTATCGAACGCGCTGCCACGCAGTTCCGGCAGCACGCTGCTGGCCTTGTCCGACAGGGACAGTTTGCCGGAGGCCTGAGCGTAGGCGGCGAGGGTGGCGGTGAAGGTTTTGCTTACCGAACCGATCTCGAACAGGGTGTTTTCAGTGACGGGTTGTGCGCTCTCTTTCGAAGCCACGCCGTAGTTGAAGTAATACGGCTTTCCGTTGACGGTCACGGCCACGGCGATTCCGGGAACGGCCTGGGCTTGCATGACCGGTCGTACGGCGGCATTCACCACCGTTTCGATTTGATCCTGTGCGACACATTGGCCAGTGGCGAGCAGCGCCACGCAAACGGCGAGAGTTTTCAGCCTATCCATGTTGGTTTGGTCCGTCAGTGATTCAATTGCGCGCTATTTTAGGGTGTTAAACGCAACCTTCCGAACGGTTTTTAAACCCGACCGCCTTTAGGCGAGCCGGGCTGATTGTTAACAGGCCAGGCGCGACCGCTGAATCAGCGCACCAGACACGGCCGCTTGTTATCGAATTTCCATCCGGGAATCAGAAACTGCATGGCCACGCTGTCATCCCGCGCACCCAATCCCATGCCTTTGTACAACTCATGAGCCTTGGCCAGTTGATCCATGTCCAGTTCGACGCCCAGCCCTGGTTTCTTCGGCACCTGTACGCAGCCGCCGACGATTTGCAGCGGCGCTTTGGTCAGGCGCTGGCCGTCCTGCCAGATCCAATGCGTATCGATGGCGGTGATTTCACCCGGCGCGGCGGCCGCGACGTGGGTGAACATGGCCAGGGAAATATCGAAGTGGTTGTTGGAATGCGAACCCCAGGTCAGGCCCCATTCATTGCACATCTGCGCCACGCGGACCGAGCCCTGCATGGTCCAGAAGTGCGGGTCGGCCAGCGGAATGTCCACTGATTGCAACTGGATCGCGTGGCCCATTTCCCGCCAGTCGGTGGCGATCATGTTGGTCGCGGTTTTCAGGCCTGTGGCACGACGGAATTCAGCCATGACTTCCCGGCCTGAATAACCGTTTTCCGCGCCGCATGGGTCTTCGGCGTAAGCCAGTACGTGATGCTGATCCCGGCACAGGCGAATGGCTTCCTTGAGTGACCACGCGCCATTCGGATCGAGGGTAATGCGCGCATCGGGGAAGCGTTCGGCCAGGGCGGTGACGGCTTCGATTTCTTGATCGCCACTGAGCACGCCGCCCTTGAGTTTGAAGTCCTTGAAACCGTAGCGAGCGTGGGCGGCTTCGGCCAGACGCACCACGGCGTCGGCGGTCATGGCTTTTTCGTGACGCACGCGGAACCAGTCGTTGTCGGCGTCCGGCTCGCTGCGGTAGGCCAGGTCGGTTTCGTCGCGATCACCGACATAAAACAGATAACCGAGCATCTTCACTTCATCACGCTGCTGACCTTCGCCGAGCAGGGCGGCAACCGGTACGTCCAGGTGCTGACCGAGCAGATCGAGCAGGGCGGCTTCCAGGCCGGTGACGGCGTGGATGGTGATGCGCAAATCGAACGTCTGTAACCCGCGACCGCCGGCATCGCGATCGGCGAAGGTCTGGCGCACTTGATTGAGGATCTTCTGGTAAGTGCCGATCGGGCTGCCGACCACCAAGGAGCGAGCATCTTCGAGGGTCTGGCGAATGCGCTCACCGCCCGGTACTTCACCGACGCCGGTGTGACCGGCGTTGTCCTTGAGGATCACGATGTTGCGGGTGAAAAACGGCCCGTGAGCACCGCTCAGATTGAGCAACATGCCGTCGTGGCCGGCCACCGGAACAACCTGCATGCTGGTGATGATCGGGGCTTTGGCGGTTTCTTGTGTGTTCATTGTCATGTCCTTCAAAACAGTGCTCTTACATGAGTGTTCAGGCGTGATTGGGCGCTGGTTTGGCCAGTGCAGCAGCAGGTGCGGATTTCGGTTTGTTGCGTGCGGCGAAGACGATGATTGCGGCAATGATCGAGGTCGCGGCCAGGCCGTACAGCCCGCCCTGAATCGAACCGGTGCGTTCTTCCAGCAGGCCGAACGTGGTCGGCGCGACGAAGCCGCCGAGGTTGCCCACCGAGTTGATCAGCGCGATCACGCCGGCAGCGATCCGCGCATCCAGATAGGCCTGTGGAATTGGCCAGAACAGCGACGACGCCGATTTGAAACCCAGCGCAGCAAAGCAGATTGCAACGAAGGCGAAGATCGGCCCACCGGTGGTGGACATGAACATCCCGGCTGCTGCAATCAGCAGGGCCGCGGCGACCCACGCTTGTTGATGCTTCCATTTGGCCGACAGCGAAGCGAAGGCGTACATGCCGACGATCGACAGCAACCATGGAATCGAGTTGAACAACCCGACCTGAATATCGCTCAGGTCGCCCATCTTCTTGATGATGCTCGGCAGCCAGAAGGTCGCGGCGTAGATGGTCAATTGGATGAAGAAATAGATCAGGCAGAACAGGATGATCTGGCGATCCTTGAGCAGTGTGCCCAACGACGGCTTGATCGGGGTCGCGGCTTCGCGGGCCAGTTGTTCGTCGTCGATGGCTTTGACCAGCGCGTTTTGTTCGTCGCGGCTCAGCCATTTGGCGTCGTGGGGTTTGGAGTCCAGCCAGAACCAGACAAACACGCACAACCCGACCGAGAACATCCCTTCAATGAAGTACATCCACTGCCAGCCGTGCATCCCGAAACCGCTGATTTGCAGCAGTAACCCGGACAGCGGGCCGGAGATCAGCGAAGCAATCGCCGAACCGCTGAGGAAGATCGCAATCGCCTTGCCGCGTTCAACGCCAGGCAACCAGCGGGTGAAGTAGTAAATCACTCCGGGGAAGAAACCGGCTTCGGCCACGCCGAGCAGGAATCGCAGGATGTAGAAATGGGTTTCGTTCTGGATGAAGGCCATGCAAGCGGCGACCAGGCCCCAGGTCAGCATGATGCGGGTCAGCCAGATTCGAGCGCCGACTTTTTGCAGGAGAATGTTGGAGGGGACTTCAAACAGCGCGTAACCGATGAAGAACAGACCGGCGCCGAGGCCGTAGGCGGCAGCGCCGATGCCCAGGTCATGTTCCATGTGGGCGCGGACGAAGCCGATGTTCACACGGTCGATGTAGTTGACGATGAACATGATCACGAACAGCGGCAGAACATGGCGTTTCACTTTCGAGATGGCGGATTTCAGGACCGAATCGGCGCCATCGTTCATCCCGGATATGGATGTATTCACTGCGTTATCTCCCACTGATTATTTTTATGCGGGGTGTGACTGGGTGTTGCGTTGTTGATAGACATCATACAACTACGTTTTTTCATCACGCAAGAGTGATTGCCCAACAAAATGGCGCTTTATAGAGCGTTTGTTATTCTTTTTCCGTGATGTACGACCTTTATTGTGGTCTCGAATAGCCGATTTGTTGAGTGTTGTCATACAAGTAGGTGGGTGTTTTCTTGAGATTCCCATCGAGCGCAGTGCTACGATTCCGGTAGCCCTGCTTCCGGATGATCGCCATGCAAGAAGACCTCGACGCGCCTGCCCGCAAGCGCACCCACAACCTGGCCCATGACCTTGTCGCCAAACTGACCCAGAGCATCTTGCTCGGCCAGATGCTGCCCGGGGATAAGCTGCCGTCCGAGAACACGATTGTTCAGGAGCACGGGGTCAGTCGCACGGTGGTGCGCGAGGCGATCTCGAAGTTGCAGGCGTCCGGTCTCGTGGAAACTCGCCACGGCATCGGCACCTTTGTGATTGAACGAGCACCGGAGCAGGGGCTGCGGTTGAACGTCGATACCGCGCTGGGGGTGCGCAGCATTCTGGAGTTGCGCATGGGTCTGGAAACCCAGGCCGCCGCACTGGCGGCAACTCGTCGCACCGAGCATCAACTGACGCAGATGCGCGAAGCGCTGGATGACTATCAAAGCCTGCTGGCCAACAACGACAGCTGCGTCGAAGCCGACAAGCGCTTCCACCTGCTGATCGCCGAAGCCACCGGCAACGTGTGCTTCACCGAAATCATGCAGCACCTGGGCAGCGCCATGATCCCGCGCACCCGCGTCAATGCCGCCGAGCGCGGCGCAGTGGACTTGAGCAAGCTCGGCCAACTGGCCAACCTTGAGCACGAGGCGATTCTCAATGCGATCAAACGCCAGGATCCGGACGCGGCGCGGGCGGCCATGTGGCTGCACCTGACCAACAGTCGAGACCGGTTTTCGGCCGATCGCTGACCCTGCATTTTGTGGGCGCCAGTCTGGATCAGGCGCTGGTGAGGCCAATTGCTCGACGACACACTCAATCACCGGCTCGATGGCTAACGCCATATCGTCGACTCAGTTGGCTCTTGCTGTAACTGCCGCTAAGCCAGTCATGGATTAATTTCACTCGCTGATCCATCGGGGACTCTCGATTCCAGGGCATGGTCAGTACCTCCTGACCATGATTGATACCTGTAAACCATGTCCCCGGTCTCAAACGTAAAGGATGTACCCGGTTTTTACCCGCCCATCCCTCTCCCCAGAGGGGAGAGGGGGAAAGGGAGCCGATCTTTGTGTTTTTCAAACCTGAGTTCGGCTCGGAATTTCAGGTCGATGTCGTCCTAAGAACACATCGGTCAGTCCCCTCTACCTCTGGGAGAGGGTTAGGGTGAGGGGGGATCTAAGCGACACCCACATCCCGCATCAACAACCCAAACCGCAAATCCACCGCATCCGGAATCGGCAGATACACCGTGTGCCCGTCCCCCGGCGCCACGTCGATGGGCTGGCCTTTTACGTTCTGCAGCTGATGCAGATCAAAGTGGAAATTACCCTTGGGCGTCATCAGCTCCATGTGGTCGCCCAGACCAAATCGATTCTTCACCTTGACCTCCGCCATCCGGTCACGCCGCTCGCCGGTCAGCTCGCCGACAAATTGCTGCCGCTCTGAAACAGAGCTGCCGTGCTGATAGTTCTGGTATTCGTCATGCACGTGCCGCCGCAGAAAGCCTTCGGTGTAGCCGCGCTGGGCGAGGGATTCCAGATCCGTCATCAGACTGCGGTCGAACTCACGACCGGCCACCGCGTCGTCGATTGCCCGGCGGTAAACCTGAGTGGTTCGCGCGCAGTAAAAATGGGATTTGGTCCGGCCCTCGATTTTCAATGAGTGCACGCCCAACTGTGTCAGGCGCTCGACGTGCTGCACCGCGCGCAGGTCCTTGGCGTTCATGATGTAAGTGCCGTGTTCGTCTTCGAAGGCCGGCATCAGTTCATCGGGCCGATTGGCTTCCTGCAACAGGAACACCTGATCGGTCGGGGCGCCGATGCCCAGGGTCGGTTCGGGCTGGAAGGTCTGCACGATCTCGCCGAGCTGATTTTCCGTGGCCTCTTGCGCCGAATATTTCCAGCGACAGGCATTGGTGCAACTGCCCTGATTGGCGTCGCGCTTGTTCATGTAACCCGACAACAGGCAGCGACCGGAATAGGCCATGCACAAGGCGCCGTGGACGAACACTTCCAGCTCCATCGCCGGGACTTGCTGGCGGATTTCGGCGATTTCTTCCAGGGACAGTTCTCGCGACAGGATGATCCGGCTCAAGCCTTGTTGCTGCCAGAACTCGACACTGGCCCAGTTCACCGTATTGGCCTGTACCGACAGGTGAATCGGCATCTGCGGATAGTGCCGGCGGACCAGCATGATCAGGCCTGGATCGGACATGATCAGCGCGTCCGGCGCCATGGCAATCACCGGCGCCAGGTCTTTAAGGAAGGTTTTCAGTTTGGCGTTGTGCGGGGCGATGTTCACCACCACATAGAAGCGCTTGCCTTGAGCCTGGGCCTCGTGGATGCCGAGGGCGAGATTGGCGTGATCGAATTCGTTGTTGCGCACCCGCAGGCTGTAGCGCGGCTGACCGGCGTACACCGCATCGGCGCCGTAGGCGAAGGCATATCGCATGTTTTTCAGGGTGCCGGCGGGGGCGAGCAGTTCTGGAGGCAGGAGAGTCATGGCGGAGTCGGTCACAAAAGCCGCCGAGAGTAAGCGGCTTGCCCGTGGGGTTCATTGATCTGGATCTATGCTTGATGAACAAACGGATGGCACTCGCGCGAACCGTGGAGGACTAAGTATCAGGGCGCGACATTGTGTCCTTGCGGACTGACATGGATCGGACATGAACGAAGAGACAGTACAAAACAAATCACTGGTGATCTTGCTGGGGCTGGTCACCGTCGCCTTCATCTGGATATTGCTGCCGTTTTACGGCGCGGTGTTCTGGGCGGTGATCCTCGGCATCCTCTTCGCGCCCCTGCAGCGACGACTGCAACTGAAATACGGCTGGGAGCGCAACCTGACGTCGCTGCTCACCCTGAGCATCTGTCTGGTGATCGCGATTCTGCCGGTGATTGTCCTCAGTATCTTGCTGGTCCAGGAAGGGACCTCGGTGTACAAGAGCATCGAAAGCGGCGAACTGGACATCGCCGGGTACGTGACGCATTTCAAACACAGCCTGCCGCCGTACTTCCAGCACTTGCTCGATCGGGCCGGGGTAGGTGAGCTGGACGGGCTGCGGGAGAAAATCATCAAGAGTGCGGTGACAGGCAATGAGTTTATCGCCACGCAGGCGTTCAGTTTCGGCCAAGGCACGTTCGATTTTGTGGTGAGCTTTTTCATCATGCTCTACCTGCTGTTCTTCTTTCTGCGGGACGGCGCCGAACTGGCCCGCAAAGTACGCGCTGCCGTGCCGCTGCAAGAGCACCAGAAACGCCGTTTGCAACTCAAGTTCAATCGTGTGGTGCGGGCGACAGTGAAGGGCAACCTGCTGGTGGCGATCACGCAGGGCGCCTTGGGCGGTTTGATTTTCTGGTTTCTGGATATTCCGAGCGCGTTGCTCTGGGCGGTGCTGATGGCGTTTCTGTCGCTGTTGCCAGCGGTGGGGGCGGGGATCGTCTGGGCGCCGGTGGCGGCGTTTTTCCTGTTCGCCGGAGCGATCTGGCAGGGCGTGGTGCTGGGGCTGTTCGGGGTTTTTGTGATCGGCCTGGTGGACAACGTGCTGCGACCGATCCTGGTGGGCAAGGATACCAAGATGCCGGACTATCTGATCCTGATCTCGACCCTTGGCGGTCTGGCGATCTTCGGCCTCAATGGCTTTGTGATCGGGCCGCTGATCGCTGCGCTGTTCATGTCGAGCTGGGCGATCTTTATTGAAACCAAGCCGCGGGTACAGCTGCCTTAAGCGCTGATATGGCCTTGGCCGATGCGTTGCGACAGTGCCTGGGCGGCCGGCAGTGAGGTGAGCGGGCCGCTGATCGGTTCGCCGTCCTGCACCAGGTACCAACAGGCGAGCAATCCGAGCTCTCTAAGTGATGCGGGAACGGCGCTGCCGATAACGGACATGATCTGAACCTGGGACATAAGTACCTCCATCAATCTATGGAGCTACCTTACGGGCCGGACGCTTGAACGGACAATCAACGCTTTCGATAGTCGTCATTGATGCCAATGAGGCTTCGCTTCAGTCGACCACCAGATCCAGCATATGAACCACTTCCTGCTCGTTGAGCAGGCCTTTTCGCACCAGGTTTTCTGCCAGCAGCGAAAGAAACTTGGCGCTGCGATGGCCTTCCAGGTGCTTGAGTTCGGTCAGTGCGTTGTACACCTTGCTGGAAGTGCACAAGCCGACAATACGGTGCGGGTTTTGCGTGGGCATGAGGTCGTCCTTGTTTTTATCAACCTGTTGTTAACGGACAGATCCAAGAGTGCGGACCCGACATGACATAAATATGACCGTTTTCCCCGAAGCGGGGGAAGGGCGGCGAGTCAATCTTGCCAATTTGAACCGCAAAGACTGTCCCGACAGCGACCTTGGCGAGATTTATCCAGACTTCTGCCGACGGACGGTCACAAAAAAGGCCCCGCTGTTGAGGCGGGGCCTGATGATTCCGTTACCAGCGGCCATAGCCGTGGGGAGGGCCGTAGTAACCGCGCGGTGGACCGTAATAACCACGTGGCGGTCCGTAGTAAACCGGCGGCGGGCCGTAATAGACCGGTTGTTGCACATAGACCGGTGCCGGCTGGTAATAAACCGGTGGCGGGGCGTAGTAAACCGGTTGTGGTTGAGCGTAAACCGGTTGCTGTACATAGACCGGCCGATTGCTGTTGATGATGGCCGAACCGACGATGGCCGAGCCAACGATCGCGCCAAATACCGCCGGCCCTTCCCAACCGTGACCGCCGTGACCGCCGCCAGCTTCTGCCTGCCCTGCGATAGCAAGAGCACCGATCAGCAAGGCTACTGTGGGGATTTTACGGATCATGATAGTTCCTCGGTTCTTCGCCCCTGCGCTTGTGTCTGCAATAGACCCAAGGATTGTCGCGGGGATACTTTTAAGACAGCGTTTTTTTCAAAATCAGCACAGCCGTTGGGTAAATTTTGTGTAAGGTCTGTACTCGCTTCTTTACGGTTCTGTGAGGCCGTGTACAGACACACCGTTATGATCGATCAGACCCGATGGATTGGCTAATCCCGTCCATCTGAAAGTGCTATTCAAGGAGATTTTTCATGCAGATGAACCCCAACAGAGACACCCAGCTGTGCATGTCGCTTTCCGCACGTCCCGGGAACTTCGGCCTGCGGTTTCACAATCATCTGTATGAGCAACTGGACCTGAATTTTTACTACAAGGCCTTCAGCAGTCAGGATCTGCCAGGCGCCGTTGGCGGCATTCGCGCTCTGGGGATTCGTGGTTGCGGCGTGTCGATGCCGTTCAAGGAGGCCTGCATTGCGCTGGTCGATGAACTGGATCCTTCCGCTGCGGCCATTCAATCGATCAACACCATCGTCAACACTGACGGCCATCTCAAGGCTTACAACACCGACTACATCGCGATCGCCCAGTTACTTGACACCCACCAGGTGCCGAAGGCATTGACCTTTGCCCTGCGCGGCAGCGGCGGCATGGCCAAGGCGGTGGCCAGCGCCTTGCGCGATGGTGGCTACAAAAATGGCCTGATCGTTGCCCGCAACGAGCGTTCCGGACGGGCGTTGGCCGACTCGCTGGGCTATCGATGGCAAGCGGAGCTGGGTTCGGAGCGGCCGCAGATGCTGATCAACGTCACACCGATTGGCATGTCCGGCCCCGAGGCCGATCAGCTGGCGTTCGATGTTGAAACCATCGCTGCTGCCGAGATTGTCTTCGATGTAGTGGCAGTTCCCTCGGAAACACCGTTGATTGTGCGCGCTCGTGCTGAAGGCAAGCGAGTGATCACCGGGCTGGAAGTGATCGCGATCCAGGCGCTGGAGCAGTTCGTGCTGTACACCGGGGTGCGACCGACCGATGAGCAGTTTCACAACGCCGTGGAATTTGCCCGAAGTGGCCTTGGCTATCCTGCTGCCCCGCAAGCGAAACCGTGACTGAGGTGACTCATGCATCCTGCCATTCTTAATCTGGATCAGGCCGAACTTGAGCCGCTGCCCGAAGCGTTTGCCCCGACGGGAGACACCGCCGACCGCTATCAGCAACGGCAGGCGCGCATCGGCCAGCAACTGGGCGCGCAGAAGCTGGGTTATCGCCTGTATGCGCTGGAACCGGGGATGCGTGGCAGCCCGTTTCACAGTCATCGGGTCAACGAGGAGATGTTTTACATCGTGGCCGGGGAGGGGGAGATTCGCTTGGGCGCCGAGCGCTTTCCCGTCCGCGCCGGTGATGTCATTGCCTGTCCGCCGGGCGGCCCTGAAGCCGCGCACCAGATCATCAACACCAGCAACGCTGAGCTGCGCTACCTGGCGGTCAGCACCCAGCAGTCACCGGAGATTTGCGAGTACCCGGATTCCGGCAAGTACGCGGTGATGGACGACTTCAAGGTCGACGCCGAGGGCAATGCCTCGGGCTTCGTCGCCGTCGCCAGGCCGGCGGACGGCGTGGATTATTGGGACGGCGAGTAGCGCAGGGTTATTCGAGGCGGGCCAGACGCTCTTCCAGCGCCGCAATTCGCGCCTCAAGCTCTTCGATCCGCTCAACCGATACGCCGCCACCCGCGCCACGCTCTGTCGGGTTCTGCCGTGCCGCCAGGATCACTTCGATGTCGGCCGGGTCGCCCAAGGCGTGCATGTAGCGGTCTTCACGCTGACCAGCCTGGCGCGGAATCAACAGCGCCAGACCGCGAGCGATCAAGCGTTCCAGTTGATGCACCACCTGCTCGGCATCTTCAAAGTCATGCATGCGGCCGCTGCGGGTCAGCAGTTCATTGACCGTTTGCGGACCGCGCAGGAACAGCAGCCCCGCAAGAATGACCTGAGCCGGCACCAGTTCCAGTGCCTTGTCGACTTTGTGTTCCCAGCGATCCGCACGACTGCCCATCACCAGTTTGGTAAAGCCGCGTCCTTCGAGGGCGCGCAGGCTTTGGCCGACCTGACCCTGGGTCAGGTTCATCACCGGCTCGCGGCTGGTTTTCTGATTGCAGGCAATCACCAGCGCATTGAGGGTCAGCGGGTAGGTTTCCGGGCTGGTGGCCTGTTTTTCGATCAACGACCCCAGAATGCGGATTTCCGTGCTGTTGAGTCGCGGCTCGTCGAAGGTCGTTTCTTGCTCGGTGCTCATGATTCTGCATTCCTTCCCGGGTTCATGATTTTCTCCTGCTGGCATGCACTTTAGATTGACGTGTGCCAATGGCAACTGAATTCGTCGCCGTACGATTGGCAATGGTCACAAAAGCTAAATCAATCTGTTACGTAATCTTAACAATCAGACGTGCACCGTATGCAGGGCTGCAGCGGACTGCGGCTCATCACGGGTACGGCGAAAATTCCTATCGACGACGTCACCGGCCTTATTAATTGTGCAGTGGAGCAAGGCATGAAGTTGACGTGGGCATCGACCCGCAATAATGCGCTGATCGGCGCGCGCCCGCTATGACCGTACTGGTCACCGGCGCCGCCGGTTTCATCGGGTATCACACGGTCAAGCGCCTGTGTCAGGAAGGTCTTGAGGTGGTCGGTATCGATAATCTCAACGACTACTACAGCGTGGAACTCAAACACGCACGGCTCAAGGAGCTGAAGCCCTTGCCGGGCTTTCGTTTCCAGGCACTGGATATCGTCGACAAACCGGCCTTGATGGCATTGTTCAAGGATCACGGCTTCACCGAGGTTATCCATCTGGCTGCCCAGGCGGGCGTTCGCTATTCGCTGGACAACCCGGACGTGTATGCGCAATCGAACCTGACGGGTTTTCTGAATGTGCTGGAAGCCTGCCGGCACCATCGCCCCGAGCATCTGATTTATGCATCGAGCAGTTCGGTGTACGGCACCAACAGCAAAATGCCGTTCAGCGTCGAAGACCCCGTCGATCATCCGATTTCGTTGTATGCCGCCAGTAAGCGTGCCAACGAGCTGATGGCCCACAGCTATTGCCATCTGTATGGACTGAAGGCCAGCGGCCTGCGTTTTTTTACCGTTTACGGACCTTGGGGGCGCCCCGACATGGCGCTGTTCAAATTTACCGAAGCGATCCTTAACGACAGACCAATTGACCTCTACAACCAAGGCCAGATGTCGCGCGACTTCACCTACATCGACGACATCGTCGAAAGCATTGCGCGGCTGCGCCCAAGACCGCCGTTATCGGACGGACCTGGCGATGGCACCAACCGGATCTTCAACATCGGGCGCGGCACACCGGTGGCGTTGCTGGATTTCGTCGAGTGTCTGGAGTCGGCATTGGACAGGGAGGCCCGGCGCAACTTCCTGCCGCTGCAGGCTGGCGACGTGGTCAAGACCTGGGCGGATGTGTCGGCATTGGCGCAGTGGGTCGATTTCCGTCCACAAGTGACGGTTGAGGCTGGCGTCGCGGAATTTGTGAAGTGGTATCGCCACTTTTACCAGAGATAAAACGTTGGCCCTTGATAATAAAAAATCCAGGGTAATAGGGGCCTCTATGAGCCAAGACATATTTGTATCCGTGCTGATTCCGGCAAAGAACGAGGCGAGCAATCTCAAATCGCTGCTCGAAGAAATCCGTATCGCACTGGCCGATGAGGCGTATGAAATCATCGTTGTGGACGATGGCAGTACTGACGCGTCCTTGCAGGAACTGCGGCAGACCCGGCACAGCGGCCTGGACACGTTGCGTATCCTGCGCCATGAGCGTTCGCTGGGGCAGAGCACTTCGCTCTATCATGCGGCGCTCGCCGCCCGGGGCCAATGGCTGGCCACGCTCGATGGCGATGGTCAGAATGACCCGGCGGACATCCCCGGCATGCTGGCATTAGTGCGCAGTGAGCAGGGCCGCGTCGACCTTCAGTTGGTGGCCGGGCACCGGGTCAATCGTCGCGATACCGCGAGCAAGCGCTGGGCCTCGCGTTTTGCCAACGGACTGCGCAGCCGCATGCTCAAGGACCAGACGCCGGACACCGGCTGCGGGCTGAAACTGATACAGCGCGCGGCGTTTCTGCGCTTGCCGTACTTCGACCACATGCACCGGTTCATTCCTGCGCTGATCCAGCGTCATAACGGCCGCATGATCACCCATCCGGTCAACCATCGGCCTCGCACGGCCGGGGTCTCCAAATACGGAAACATCGACCGCGCCCTGGTGGGCATTCTCGATCTGATCGGCGTCTGGTGGCTGATCAGGCGCACGCGTCTGCATGCCCATGCGCAGGAGATCGAAGGATGAACCTGTCCCGCGAAACCCTGTGGCTGGTGGTCGGTTTCAGTGGCCAGATCGCCTTCACCGGTCGCTTTGTCCTGCAGTGGCTGTACAGCGAATACCAAAAACGCAGCGTGATTCCGGTGAGCTTCTGGTACCTGAGCATCGTCGGCAGTACGCTGCTGTTCGCCTATGCCATTTACCGACAGGACCCGGTTTTCATCGCCGGTCAGGCGTTCGGCTCCATCGTGTATTTACGCAACCTGCAATTGATTGCCCGCAGCACAACCGTGAAGGATTGAACCGTGCGCCGAACCCTGTCACCCAGCGTCGAATGCCTGGGGCTGATGTTGCTTGCTCTTTTATTGGTCGGCGCCGGATTCGGGCTGCGTCAGCCGCAGAATGTCGACGAGGAGCGTTTTCTCGGCGTTGCGCTGGAGATGCTGCACAACGGTTCTTGGCTGATTCCGCACCGAGCCGCCGAGATCTACGGCGATAAACCACCGATTTTCATGTGGACGGTGGCGTTTTTCACCTGGATCACCGGGATGCCCGCGCTTGCCCTTTATATTCCGGGGCTTTTGTCTGCCACTTCGGTCACGGCCATGCTTTACGACCTGGGTCGCCGGTTGTGGAATCAGCAGGCCGGACGAACAGCCGCGCTGTTGTACTTGGCCACGTATCAGACCTACAGCATTCTGCGGACCGGTCAGATCGACAGTTTTCTGATTCTGTTCACTTCTCTGGGTATGTACGGCCTGGCCCGTCACCTGCTGCTCGGGCCCGCCTGGCGTTGGTTCTACGCGGGTTGCGCGGCCATGGGCATTGGCGTGATCACCAAAGGGGTCGGCTTTCTCCCGGCGTTGATGCTGATTCCGTATGCCTACGCGGTGCGCAAAGGCTGGCCTGGCGTGGTGGCCATGCCGGGCGAGGCGCGCAAGTGGTGCCTGGGCCTTTTGGTGGTGCTTGGCGCCGTCGCGATCTGGCTGCTGCCTTTGGCGGTGTCCATCGCATTCAATGGCGCCGCTGACGAAATCGCCTACGCGCGGGAAATTCTTCTGCGCCAGACAGCGGGGCGCTATGCCGCAGCGTGGGATCATCGTGAACCGTTCTGGTATTTCTTCGTCAACGTCATCCCGCAATACTGGTTGCCGTTGGTACTGGCCTTGCCGTGGCTCGTGCCCGCCTGGCGCAGGCAGTTGCGCAAGCGCGACGGTCGAGTGCTGGTGCTGCTGGGTTGGGTTGTACTGGTCGTACTGTTCTTTTGCCTGAGCAGCGGCAAACGCAAGTTGTACATTTATCCGGCGTTGCCAGGGCTGGTGCTGGTTGCCGCGCCGCTGATTCCGTGGCTGCTCAAGCGCTGGTTCGGCACGCGCCCGCGCGGTCGGCGGGTATTTCAGGTGTTGGCCGTCACGTGGTTCACGCTGTGGTTCGCTCGCGGTTTCATCGACCCGGTCAAGGACGGACCCAATCCCCACGAGGCGCTGATGGCGCAAGCAGCGACAATGACTCAAGGCGCAGACTTGGTGCTGGTCAACTGGCGCGAAGGCCATTGGTTGTTCGCCCGACAGCCGATCGTGCATTTCGGGATGATCGGCTCCACGGTCGAGCAGGCCGCTCAATGGCTGCGCGAACACCCTCAGGCGTACGCCTTGGTGCCGGATGAACTGCTGAGCCAGTGTTTCAATCCTCAGGCCGCCCGTGAACTGGGCGAAACTTCGCGTGCGCAGTGGTCGATTGTTGGTGCCGATGCTGATAACGGTCGTTGTCATCCCGGACAGCCAGCCAATATCTATCGCTTCACCTGGGACCGCTCATGGCTATAATCGCTCCCACGTTTCCCTCCTGTCACAACACGAGACTGCCATGACTATTTCTCTGTACGCCGCTTCCGTTCCGGTTTTCAAACAAATGCTCAACGCCCTGAGCGATGTTTTGAACAAGGCCGAAGCCCACGCCACTGCCAAGAACATCGACCCAAATGCTTTCCTGCAAGCCCGTCTGTACCCGGACATGTTCCCGCTGGTCCGTCAGGTGCAGATCGCCGTTGATTTCGCCAAGGGCGTTTCCGCGCGTCTGGCTGAAGTTGAACTGCCGAAATACGACGACACCGAAACCACCTTCGCCGAGCTGCAAGCGCTGATCGCCAAAGTGCTGGCCTTCATCGGCGAGATCAAACCGGAACAGATCGATGGCAAGGAAGGTATCGAAATCATCACCCGTCAGGGCACGCCGAAAGAGAAGCGCTTCACTGGCCAGGCTTACCTGCTGACCTACGGTCTGCCGCAATTCTTCTTCCACGTCACCACCACCTACGCACTGCTGCGTCACAACGGTGTGGAAGTGGGCAAGCGCGATTACATGGGCGCGTTCTAAACCGCCCTGATACACAAAAGCCCGCCAAGGTTCGCGCCTTGGCGGGCTTTTTTTTGTGAATCAAAAGATCGCAGCCTCGTTGCACTCGACTGCGATCTTTTGATCTTTGCTTTACGCCAGACGCTGAGCCTTCTCGTCTTCACCCAGGCACGCCGCCGCGGTGAACAGTACGTCGGTGGAGGAGTTCAGCGCAGTTTCCGCCGAGTCCTGCAGCACACCGATGATGAACCCGACGGCCACCACCTGCATGGCGATTTCACTGGGGATGCCAAACAGGCTGCACGCCAGTGGAATCAACAGCAACGAACCGCCCGCCACGCCCGAAGCGCCACAGGCACAGATCGCGGCGACGATGCTCAGCAGGATGGCGGTCGGAATGTCCACGGCGATGCCCAGCGTATGCACGGCGGCCAGTGTCAGCACGGTAATGGTGATCGCCGCACCCGCCATGTTGATGGTTGCGCCCAGGGGGATAGAGACCGAGTAGGTGTCTTCGTGCAAACCCAGGCGCTTGCTCAATTCCAGATTGACCGGAATGTTAGCCGCCGAGCTGCGGGTGAAAAATGCGGTGATACCGCTTTCGCGCAAGCACGTGAGCACCAGTGGATACGGGTTGCGCCGCAGTTTCCAGAACACGATGACCGGGTTCATCACCAGCGCCACAAACAGCATGCAACCCAGCAACACCGCCAACAGATGCACATAGCCGATCAAGGCACCGAAACCGGAGGTGGCGAGGGTCGAAGCCACCAGGCCGAAAATGCCCAGCGGCGCAAAACGAATCACCAAGCGCACGATCAAGGTCACGCCGTTCGACAAGTCGCCGAGCACTTCGCGAGTGGTGTCACCGGCATGGCGAATGGCAATGCCCATACCAATAGCCCACGCCAGAATGCCGATGAAGTTGGCATTCATCAGCGCACTGACCGGGTTGTCGACCACGCTCAGCAGCAGACTTTGCAGCACTTCACTGATTCCGCCCGGCGCGGTAACCGCAACGTCGTGAGTGGCCAGTACCAGGCTCGATGGGAACAACGTACTGGCGACAACAGCCACCACCGCCGCCGCAAACGTTCCCAGCAGATACAGGAACAGAATCGGTCGGATGTGGGTTTCCTGGCCGTGCTTATGGTTGGCAATCGAGGCCATGACCAGCACGAACACCAGAATCGGCGCGACGGCTTTCAGTGCCGATACGAAGACTTTGCCGATGAACGCGGTGGACTTCGCCACCTCCGGCGCGAACAGGGCCAGGGCAATCCCGGCGATCAGGCCGATGATGATTTGTGTGACCAGGCTTAAGCGTTTCAGGCGTAACCATAGCGAAGGGGTTGGAGCGGTCATAAAACGGCATCTCTGATTTTTTTAGGTGCGGGGGTATCGCGACATCAATGCCAATCAATGGCCGATGAACAAGGTGTACGTATCGCAGGGCGCGGACTTTATCACAGCGTGGTCTTCATCCTTCAGACCTGTGACGATCTGCCGCCCGCGAGGGCAACGAGATCGGCAGGTTCGTGCAACCCTGATCGGAAACACTCTGTTAAGATTCGCCATCCTCATTTTCAAGTCATGCCAGTGGGCCTTCGGGTTATCGCTGGTGTCGTCGTTTTCTGGAGTTCTGCATGCTGTTGCCCATCCTTCTGTTGTCTGCCGCCGGTTTCACGGTGCTGACCACGGAATTCGTCATCGTCGGCCTGTTGCCGGCGATCGCTCGAGACCTTGAAGTCAGCATCCCCCAGGCGGGTTTGCTGGTGACCTTGTTCGCCTTCACGGTCGCTGCATTCGGGCCGTTCCTGACGGCCTATTTCGCGAGGTTCGAGCGCCGCAAATTGTTCATCTCGGTGCTGATCATGTTCGGCCTGGCCAACACCCTCGCGGCGTTTGCGCCGAATATCTGGGTGATGGCCGCCGCTCGGTTGATCCCCGCGTTGGGGCTGCCAGTGTTCTGGGCGCTGGCCAGTGAAACCGCGGTGGACATTGTCGGCCCGGACTACGCCGGTCGCGCCATCGCCAAGATTGGTTTCGGGATTGTCTGCGCCACGGTGTTCGGCATTCCGGTGGGCACACTGATCTCCGATGCATTCGGCTGGCGCAGTGCCTTCGGCATTCTGGCGGTGATCGCGTTTGCCAAGGCGTTGCTGCTGTTTATCTACCTGCCGAAAACCAATCTGCATCAGCATCAGGTGAGCTTTCGCTCGCAGTTCAGGATCCTGCGCAGCCCGCTGATGGTGGGGCATGTGTTGCTGTCGATCCTGGTGTTTAGCGGCATGTTCACTGCTTATACCTACCTGGCGGACATTCTTGAGCGCCTGGCCGGTTTCAACGGCACAGTGGTCGGCTGGTGCCTGATGGGCTTCGGCGCGGTCGGCTTGATCGGCAACTCACTGGGCGGCCGCGCGGTGGATCGTCATCCGCTGATCGCCTCGATGATGTTCTGCGCGTTCATGATCGCCGGCCTGGTGGCGTTGGTGCCGAACATCCATTCGCCGCTGGGTCTGGCGGCGGCGATGGGGATCTGGGGCGTGACTCAGGCGGCGTTGTTCCTGGTCAGCCATGTTCGATTGATGAAGGCGGCACCCGAAGCGCCGGCGTTCGCGGCATCGCTCAACATTGCCGGGGCTAACCTCGGGATCGGCCTGGGCGCCATGATTGGTGGTCGGGTCATTGACGGTGTAGGCCTGCAAGGTCTTGGTTTCGCGGCGGCCGCTTTTATCCTCGCCTCGATCCTCTTGGCCATCGCGCTGATGACCTTCAAGCCCCGCGAAGTCTGCGCCTGACCCCTCACATCTCGGTGAACAACTCGCGTCGGGCACCTTCGGTAATGGCGACAATGCCGGGGTGCTTGACCTTGCGTTCCACCGAAATGGCGTAGAACGACTCGGTCACCGCGTCGGTCTGGCCAATCAATTCCACGCCGTATTGGCGTATTACCTCATCGGCAATCACGCTCGGGCCGATGAAGATCCCGCTGCCGGATTGGCCGAAAGCCTGCATCAAGGCGCTGTCGTCGAACTCGCCGACGATGCGCGGCTGGATCTGCTGCTCGGCAAACCAGCGCTGCAAGCGACTGCGCACCACGGTCTCCGGGCCTGGAATCAGCAGCGGTGCGCCGTGCAGGCTGCGGGGGAAATCCTGACCGTATTGCGCCGCCAGTTCAGCGGTGGCGAAGAAGCTGATCCCGCATTCCCCGAGTTTCTGGCTGTAGCCCTTGATGTCCAGGTGCGAGGGCATCGGGCTGTCGGAAATCACCAGGTCGAGCCGCTGGATCGCCAGGTCGGCGAGCAGGCGTTCCAGTTTGTCTTCGCGACAGGTGATGCGCAGCGGCTCGCTCAATTCCATGGTCGGCGCGATCAGGCGATAGACGATGGATTTGGGCACCACATCGGCCACGCCAACCCGAAACAGAATCTGCTGTTCATTGGGCTGTGCTCGCAGCATCAGCTCCAGTTCGCCGCCCAGCTGAAACATTTGCTCGGCGTAGGGCAGGGTCTGACGGCCGGCCTCCGTAAGCTCAAGCTGCCTGCCGACCCGGCGAAACAACTCGATGCCATAAGTTTGTTCGAGCAGGGAAATCTGCCCGCTGATGGTCTGCGGCGTCAGATTCAGCTGCTCGCAGGCGCGCACGATGCTGCCTGTCTTGGCCACCACCCAGAAATAATGCAATTGCCGATAGTTGAGCATGACGACCTACAGTTCGTTAAAACCGAAGTATAGACGCTAAAAATACGAATTTTCCTGAAGTGTTTGCCTCCTTAGAATGCTCCGCTATCGACGGGTGGCCTTTTCGGCCCTGTCTGTTCTATCGAGGAAAGCATCATGAAGCTTAAAACCACGGCACTGCTGATCACGTCTTTACTGGTCCTGGCCGGTTGTGAACAGGCCGAAAAAAGCGCTCAGCAACTGATGGGCAAGGCTGCCGAAACCGCCAAACAAGCGATCGACGACACCCACAAAGCCGCAGAGCAGGCAATCAGTGAAGCCACTGGCGGGCTTATCAGCAAGAAAGAACATTCGGGCGAAGAGAAAGCTAAAACCGAATCGTCGTCCCAGGAAATCTAAACCGTCTTAAAAGAGTCAGGACTGACCCATGGAATACCTTTTAGAACTTGCTGCAAGCCCCACCGCCTGGGTCGCCCTGGCTACGTTGATCGTCATGGAAATCGTGCTCGGCATCGATAACCTGATCTTCATTTCGATCCTGACCAACAAACTGCCCGCGCAGCACCGGCAGAAGGCGCGGCGCATTGGTATCGGCATGGCGCTGATCCTGCGACTGGCGCTGTTGAGCACCATCGCGTTCATCGTCCAGCTGACTGAGCCTGTGATCGATATCTTCGGCCAGACGTTCTCCTGGAAGGACATGATCCTGATCGCCGGCGGCCTGTTCCTGTTGTGGAAGGCGACCACCGAGATCCATCACAGCATGGACCCTGCGCCGGATGATCCGACGTCGGCCACCTCGACCGTGACCTTGGGCTTTGCCGCCGCGATCGGTCAGATCTTGCTGTTGGACATGGTGTTCTCCATCGACAGCATCATTACCGCTGTCGGCATGACCGAGCATTTGCCGATCATGATCATCGCGGTGGTGGTGTCGGTGCTGGTGATGTTGCTGGCGGCTGATCCTCTGGCCAAGTTCATCAACGACAACCCGACGGTGGTGATGCTGGCGCTGGGCTTCCTGATCATGATCGGCATGACACTGATCGCCGAAGGCTTTGGCGCCCATGTACCGAAAGGCTACGTGTATGCGGCCATGGCGTTCTCGGCGACGATCGAGGGTTTGAACATGATGTCGCGACGGGCAAAGCAGAAGCGTATCGCCGCTGAAGCATAACCTGCGTTAAACGAAACGGCCGCCTGTGCTCGAAAGAGCCAGGCGGCCGTTTTTATTTGGGTACATAAGGGTTGTCGGTCAATGCGCGGTAGCGTGCTGTTCAGCGGGTTTATCGGGTTTCGCCGCTGGCGTCGACTGAGCTGGATGATGGTGCCGGCGGGTAATGCGCAGGACTCCCCATAACATGGCGGCGGCAACGGCCAGCCAGCCAGAAATCAACATCACAATGGTCATTGTCAGGCTCATCAGTGCCTCCTCTTCGCCCTGCTGCGGGCACACACTCTTTGCACATGACAGTCTAGTCGCTGCTGTGTTTCAGGCTATTGACCAAAGGTCGGCGGTGATCAATCAGTTCGCTCTATCGAATGCCATCATCTGCCGGTTAAGGCTATACCGCTGCCGCGCGGCGTCCTATGATCGACGGCCAAGCCGGGAGCGCGAATGCCTGGCGTCTAAATCAAGAGAGTGATGATGGTGCGGGTATTTTCTCGAATTCGATCTTTAATGCTGGTCGTTGGCTGCGTTGCCGGTCTGGCGGGCTGCGCGGGGAGTGTGGCACCTGAAATCAAGCGCCTGCCGGAGCGAGTCGAGCTCAGTGGCACGTTCTACCGTGGCGTGGCGAATCAGAGTGGGCCGCAGGTGCTGGCCAGCATGTTGTCCCAGCAAGGCATTGTGATTACGCCAGGTTTGCTCGAAAAACCGTTGCATTTGCCGGGTGCCGAAGCCCAGTTGCAGCAAAACATGCAGAACCTCGCTCGCGAATACGGCATGGTCGTCTATCCCCTCGACAGCAATCTGCCTGCACTGTTGACCCAGGTGGCGGCCGGTTACCCGGTCATGGTGCGTTTCACGGAAGGCTCGGCGTTCTGGGCTGAACCGCGTTACGCCATTCTTGCCGGGTACAACCGTCAGAAGCAGACAGTGCTGCTGCGCTCGGGCATGAATCGTCGGGAGTTGATGGGCTTCGGTTCGTTTGAATCGGCGCTCAAGGATGCCGGTGGCTGGGCCGTGCTGATCCAGAAGCCGAATCAACTGCCAGCCAATGTCGATCAACAGCGTTGGCTCAAGGCAGCGAGCGACCTTGCCCAGGCAGGTCAGGAGCAGGCGGCCGCCAGGGCGAAGAAAGCGCTGAACGCGCAATAAGTCCGTTCGTCATCTGTCGGGCACCCCTGCACGTTGCCGACCTCTAAAATAGTAGGGCCCGGATTTCTCCGGGTCAGACTCAAAGGAGGCGCCCATGGCAACTTCCACTACCCCTGTCGGCCCGCACTCATCTGAGCATTCTTCAGGTAATGAGTTGGGCTTCGATCCCGATTCGCCGGATCTCGCCGATCCTCAGGTCGACCCCATCGGACCTGCCAAAGCGCCCAGGGATGTGAAGCCGGGCGACAACCCCAAGACGCCTGCGAAGCCTTACGATCCACTCGCCGATCTGAAACCCTGAGCCTGAGTGAGGTGCGTATGTCTACCGATTCGAGTTTCGACGACAAACGTCCGGATAGCGTTCCAACCACGCCGGAAGAGGGTGTTGACCCCGTGATGGATCCGAACAGCCCGTTAAGGGATCCTTTGGCCAGGCCAGTAGTTGTGCCCACGGAGCATCCACAAGGCTGGAAAGACCCAAGTGCCGGGGACGGCATTCCGGATGACGACCAGATGCCGCTTCCCAATGATTAACGCCTGTCTAGTCCTGAAATAGGTTTACACCTGTTTCAGCCTCAAAACGCCCGATGCACCGCATCGGGCGTTTTGTATTTCAGCGATAGATGAGGCCGCTCGTTGTTATAGATCTGCACCGACTCGTCCACCATCCGGATGGCCTCTGCAAAATTTTTGGGGCGATGCAGCAATAACTCGTTTTTCAAAATCCCGTTCACACGCTCAGCCAACGCGTTTTGGTAGCAGTCGTAGCCATCGGTCATTGAGCAGGTGATGCCGTATTTGGCATGCAGCCGCTGATAAAGCTCGGAGCAGTATTGGACGCCTCTATCCGAGTGATGCACCAAACATTGCTTCGTTGTCCGCTGCTTGAGGGCTTTGTTGAACGCCTGGATCACCGATTCGGTGTGCAAGCTTTCATGGACATGGTGCCCCACGATTTTTCGGGAGTACGCATCGGTGATCAAACTCAGATAAGCCACACCCGTTTGCGTCGGTAAGTAGGTGATGTCCGCAACCCATACTTGCTCTGGCGCCTTGGCAACTACCTGAATCGGCCCATCTTTGAGCAGGTTTGGATGCCGGCGAAAGCGATGATGGCTGTCTGTCGTTTTGTGATAGGCCCGTCTGCGGGGAACCAGCTCGCGCCGATCTCGCAAGATATCGAATAACCGGTCTCGACCGACCTTTACGGACACTTCTGGCTCAGTGCGCATCAGATTGTGAAGTTTTCGGGTGCCAAGGCGCGGTTGCCTAAGTCGTTTTTCCCTCACGAATCCCATCACTTCCTGGGCATGACGGGCCCGGGCATCACACGCCCGGTTGCGCTTGTAATAAGCCTGACGGGAAATTCCCATGAACTGGCAAGCCCGACTGATGCTCAGGTCTTGGATCTGCCCTTGGGAGAGGACTTGCCGGATCGCTTTTTTACGACAGAAACACCGAAGTCGTTCTTCAAAACATCAACGACAGCTTCGAAAAACTGAGCTTTCTGGTTGGCTTGGGCCAGCTTTTCTTCAAGCTCTTTGATTCGCTGTTCGGGTGTCAGTGGTTTATCGGGCTCATCCATGGAACGGGGTCTCTTGGAGCGAATGGACGCGCCTTGACTCCAGTCCTGCCGACCATGCCTGCGTAACCAGTTCAGTACGGTCGATTTACCCTGAATGCCATAGCGCTCTTGAGCCTCTTTATAACTCAACTCGCCTTTTTCGACCTGATCGACGACCGACAATTTAAAGGTCCGCGTGTAGTCACGCTGACTGCGCCTTTTTCCTGTATTCATTACTCCCTCCTGAGAATGGGTCAGAAGGTGTAAACCTTATTCAGGACGAGACAGCCGGACGAAAAAAAGCCCCGAATAGTCGGGGCTTTCTTTTACCTGTCGTTTAGTTATTTCGACGCTTCAACCACGCCGCTCTGACGATGCTTGAGGTTCTTGTCGGATTTGTACTGCAAGGCTGCAGTCGGCACGTTCGTGCCCCTGCCGGTTTCCACCCAACTGCGAATGCGAGTGGCATCGGCAAAGTGCGTGTACTTGCCAAAGGCGTCGAGGATGACCAGCGCAACCGGGCGATTGCCCATGCTGGTGACCAGCACCAGGCAGTGACCAGCCTCGTTGGTGAAGCCGGTTTTGGTCAGCTTGATGTCCCAGTTCGGCTTGTTGACCAAATGGTCGGTATTACGGAAACCCAGGCTGTAGTTGGGTTTACGGAACGAGACGGTTTTTTCCTTGGTGGTACTCAGCTCAGTCAACAGCGGGTACTTGTGCGCAGCGATCAGCAGTTTGCTCAGGTCGCGGGCCGTGGACACGTTGCGAGGGGAGAGGCCGGTGGGTTCGACGAAGTGCGTGTTGGTCATGCCCAATGCTTTCGCTTTGGCATTCATTGCGGCAATGAACGCGACGTAGCCACCCGGATAATGATGGGCCAGGCTCGCGGCCGCGCGGTTTTCCGAGGACATCAGGGCGATCAGCAGCATTTCCTTGCGCGGCATTTCGCTGTTGAGTTTGACCCGGGAAAACACGCCTTTCATTTCCGGGGTGTCGCTGATGTTGATGTTGATGTATTCGTCCATGTTCTGCCTGGCTTCAACCACAACCAGCCCCGTCATCAGTTTGCTGACGGAAGCGATCGGCACAACCACGTCGGGATTGCTGGCATAGATGACTTTGTTGGTCTGCAGATCCATCAGCAATGCGCTGCCGGAGGCGATCTTCAGTGATGACGTATCTCGCGGCGCCGAAGTGGTGTCGGCAGCGTTGACCATTGGCGTGGTGAAAGTCCCTGTAAATGCAAAAAATAGGCTCAGGATGGAAAGACGGATTTTCACGCTGGCAGACTCGATAGGTGTGGATAAGCCGTTCTGTAACGGGTTGTTTCTTAAAAAACGACGCATTTTAGGAGTATGGCTGAAGAACTGTCGATGGTTGATCAATGAACAGGGCAAAGTCCTTGAAAACCCCTACAAACAGTAGGTTTCCGGCGAGCGGTAACGTTTTTGACTCGGGCAAAAAGAACCCCGCCAATGGCGGGGTTCCTTTGAACGTCGCAGCCATGAAAATGCGAACTCAGCCGTGCAGTGTTTCGGCTGCGTACAGCGTGTTTTCCAGCAGGCAAGCGCGGGTCATCGGGCCAACGCCGCCCGGGACTGGAGTGATCCAGCCGGCGCGGGGCAGGGCGGTGTCGTAGGTCACGTCACCGACCAGTTTGCCATCTTCCTGGCGGTTGATGCCGACGTCGATCACGATGGCGCCTTCCTTGATCCACTCACCCTTTACCAGCCCCGGCTTGCCGGCGGCGACCACCACCAGATCGGCACGGCCGACGTGGCCTGCCAGATCCTTGGTGAAGCGGTGGGTGACGGTCACGGTGCAGCCGGCCAGCAGCAATTCCATGGCCATCGGGCGGCCAACAATGTTGGAGGCTCCGACAACCACTGCGTCCATCCCGTAGAGATCGACACCGGTGCTTTCCAGCAACGTCATGATGCCTTTAGGCGTGCACGGACGCAGCAGCGGAATACGCTGGGCGAGGCGGCCGACGTTATAAGGGTGGAAACCGTCGACGTCCTTGTCTGGACGAATGCGCTCCAGCAATTTGGAGGCGTCCAGGTGTTCAGGTAAAGGAAGCTGAAGCAGAACACCATCAATCGCCGGGTCGTCGTTCAGGCGATCGATCAGATCGGTCAGCGCTTCTTGAGTGGTTTCGGAAGGCAGGTCGTAGGCTTGGGAAATGAAGCCGACCTCTTCACAGTCTTTACGCTTGTGCGAGACATAAACCTGAGAGGCAGGATCGCTGCCGACCAGGATCACCGCGAGGCCGGGCGTGCGCAGACCTTGCTGGCGACGCTCGTTGACGCGTTTGGCGATCTGCTGGCGCAGGCTGGCGGCGATCGATTTGCCGTCGATTAGTTGTGCAGTCATTGCGCGTGATTAACCATCGAGAGGGAAAAAAAAGAGAACGCATTCTCGCATGTCATGAGGTGAGGGCAAAGGCGCTTGGTCTGCAAATTCCTCTAAGCCCTTTAATTAAATGAATTTTTTATAAAAAGGATTTGACGGCCTTCGGGGCGCTCTATACTATTCGTCGCACTTGTCGGGCACAGCCTAGCACTGGATGAGAAGGTCGAGCGGAATTGCGATTCTGCGAGACTGGAAAGCACTTAGTTTGTAGTCCTCCAAGAGTACAGATTAATAAGGCGCCCGTAGCTCAGCTGGATAGAGCATCCGCCTTCTAAGCGGATGGTCGCAGGTTCGAGTCCTGCCGGGTGCGCCATTAGGCAGCTTTGGCACAAGTAGCGCAATATGGTGGGCGTAGCTCAGTTGGTAGAGCACGGGATTGTGACTCCCGTTGTCGAGGGTTCGATCCCCTTCGTCCACCCCATATTTCAAAAGGCGCCAGATTAACAGTCTGGCGCCTTTGCTTTAACAGCTTCAAATCGCGGATGTGGTGGAATTGGTAGACACACTGGATTTAGGTTCCAGCGCCGCAAGGTGTAAGAGTTCGAGTCTCTTCATCCGCACCAAATAAAGCTTCACCCAGGCCGGTTGGTTTGGTTGGGGCGCAGCAAGGGAGTTTTTGGCTTCTTTGTCAGGCAATATGGTGGGCGTAGCTCAGTTGGTAGAGCACGGGATTGTGACTCCCGTTGTCGAGGGTTCGATCCCCTTCGTCCACCCCATATTTCGAGAGGCGCCAGATTTAACAGTCTGGCGCCTTTTTTGTTTTAGCGGTTCGAGTATCAATCGGCTGCATGTCCTGGGCCGCAGGGGTGGGGTGTTTCGTCGTATTTATGTTTCTCGATGATGCCGCGCCGCCCGCCGGCCTTGCTCGCAAGACCGGCTGTCAGGGAGATGATTGGCAACTTCTTCTATATATAGAAGGATTGGTGCAGAGCCCTGGCGTGACTGGCTGTATTTGCTAACAGGGCGAGGCACAACCGTTTGTCCCTCGCCTATAAATTGCCTGCTGCTTTTTTACCCGTTTTCAGTAGGGTGACTTCTTGAGTTTGACCCACTAGAATGCATGCCCTTGATTCTGGGGTCGGAAACGGCCGGCTAACGTCTGTGCAACGAGGAATATCCATGCAAGTTTCTGTTGAAAATACTTCTGCTCTTGAGCGCCGCATGAGCATCACCGTGCCGGCTGAGCGCATCGAGACTCAGGTCAACAAGCGTCTGCAGCAGACTGCCCAAAAGGCCAAGATTGCTGGCTTCCGTCCAGGCAAAGTGCCAATGAGCGAAATCAAGCGCCGTTTTGGTGCTGATGCGCGTCAGGAAGCAGTTGGCGACGTGATCCAGTCTTCTTTCTACGAAGCTGTTGTTGAACAAAAGCTGAACCCGGCTGGTGCTCCTTCGATCGAGCCGAAATCGCTGGAAGCTGGCAAAGACCTGGAATACGTCGCGGTTTTCGAAGTGTTCCCTGAGTTCACCGTTGCCGGTTTCGAAGGTATCGCGGTTGAGCGCCTGAGCGCTGACGTGGCTGATGCCGATCTGGACAAAATGCTGGAAGTGCTGCGCAAGCAGAACACCCGTTTCGAAGTGGCTGATCGTGCTGCTCAAAACGAAGACCAGCTGAACATCGATTTCGTTGGCAAGGTCGACGGTGAAGTATTCGCAGGCGGTTCCGCCAAAGGTACTCAGCTGGTTCTGGGTTCCGGCCGCATGATCCCTGGTTTTGAAGACGGTCTGGTTGGCGCTAAAGCCGGCGAAGAGCGCGTTCTGAACCTGACCTTCCCAGAGGACTATCAGAACCTCGACCTGGCAGGCAAAACTGCTGAGTTCACCGTGACCGTGAACACTGTTTCCGAGCCAAAACTGCCAGAACTGACCGAAGAATTCTTCGCTCAATTCGGCATCAAGGAAACGGGTCTGGAAGGCTTCCGCACCGAAGTTCGCAAGAACATGGAGCGTGAACTGCGTCAGGCGATCAAATCCAAGGTCAAGAATCAGGTAATGGACGGTCTGCTGGCCACCAACCCGATCGAAGTGCCTAAGGCTCTGCTGTCCAACGAAGTTGACCGTCTGCGCGTGCAGGCTGTTCAGCAGTTCGGTGGCAACATCAAGCCTGAGCAACTGCCGGCCGAGCTGTTCGAAGAGCAAGCCAAGCGTCGCGTTGTGCTGGGTCTGATCGTGGCTGAAGTGGTCAAGCAATTCGACCTCAAGCCTGACGAAGCCCGCGTTCGTGAAATGATTCAGGAAATGGCTTCGGCTTACCAGGAGCCTGAGCAGGTTGTGTCTTGGTACTACAAGAACGACCAGCAACTGAACGAAGTCCGTTCGGTTGTGCTGGAAGAACAAGTTGTGGATACTGTTCTGCAGAAAGCTAGCGTGACCGACAAATCGGTCTCTTACGAAGAAGCAGTCAAGCCGGTAGAAGCTCCACAAGCCGACTGATCGTTTTTGCGGTAAGAAGCACACACCATAAGCCAGCCTTCGTGCTGGCTTATGCGTATTCAAGACATAACTATTTGGGAGTGACTGCAGAGCATGTTCCGTAATTCGTATATTCAGCAGAACTCTGATATCCAGGCCGCAGGCGGCCTGGTCCCGATGGTTGTCGAGCAATCTGCTCGTGGCGAGCGCGCCTATGACATCTACTCGCGCCTTCTAAAGGAACGAGTGATCTTTCTGGTTGGTCCGGTAGAGGACTACATGGCCAACCTGATCTGTGCGCAACTGCTGTTCCTTGAAGCGGAAAACCCGGACAAGGACATCCATCTCTATATCAACTCCCCGGGCGGTTCGGTGACAGCGGGCATGTCGATCTATGACACCATGCAGTTCATCAAGCCAAACGTGTCGACCACCTGTATCGGTCAAGCGTGCAGCATGGGTGCGTTTCTATTGACGGCCGGTGCAGCCGGCAAGCGTTACTGCCTGCCGAACTCGCGTGTGATGATTCACCAGCCACTGGGCGGTTTCCAGGGCCAGGCTTCGGATATCGAAATCCATGCCAAGGAAATCCTCTTCATTCGTGAGCGTCTCAACACGCTGATGGCCAAGCATAGCGGGCACACTCTTGAAGAAATCGAGCGCGATACCAACCGCGACAATTTCATGAGTGCAGAAGCAGCGCGTGAATACGGGTTGATCGATGAAGTGATCAGCCAGCGCCCCGCTTAAATTAAGCAGCTCAAAATAGGGCTGGTCGGCGCGTCCGATCACTAGCGGGCTTGAAAAAGCCCGCAATAGCCTTCATCTTGTGTTGCAAGCCTATCGGATTTGGATCGAACGAATGACTGACACCCGCAACGGCGAGGACAACGGCAAGCTGCTCTATTGCTCCTTCTGTGGCAAAAGCCAGCATGAAGTGCGCAAATTGATTGCCGGCCCCTCGGTCTTTATCTGCGACGAGTGCGTCGACCTGTGCAATGACATCATCCGTGAGGAGGTGCAGGAAGCCCAGGCCGAAAGCAGCGCGCATAAATTGCCTTCGCCTAAAGAAATCAGCGGCATCCTTGATCAGTACGTGATTGGTCAGGAGCGTGCGAAAAAGGTTCTGGCCGTAGCGGTGTACAACCACTACAAGCGCCTGAACCAGCGTGACAAAAAGAATGACGATGTCGAACTCGGCAAGAGCAACATCTTGCTGATCGGCCCGACAGGCTCGGGTAAAACCCTGCTTGCCGAAACACTGGCCCGCTTGCTGAACGTTCCGTTCACCATCGCCGACGCAACCACCCTCACCGAGGCGGGTTACGTGGGTGAAGATGTCGAAAACATCATTCAGAAGCTGCTGCAGAAGTGCGATTACGACGTAGAAAAGGCCCAGATGGGCATTGTCTACATCGATGAGATCGACAAGATCTCGCGCAAGTCTGACAACCCGTCGATCACCCGGGACGTTTCCGGTGAAGGCGTGCAGCAGGCCCTGCTCAAGTTGATCGAAGGCACGGTCGCTTCCGTTCCGCCTCAAGGTGGTCGCAAGCATCCGCAGCAGGAATTCCTTCAGGTCGACACCCGTAACATCCTGTTCATCTGCGGTGGTGCGTTCTCCGGTCTGGAAAAGGTTATTCAAAACCGTTCCACCAAAGGCGGCATCGGTTTCAACGCGGAAGTGCGCAGCAAGGAAGAAGGCAAGAAAGTCGGTGAGTCCCTGCGTGAAGTCGAGCCTGACGATCTGGTCAAGTTCGGTCTGATCCCGGAGTTCGTCGGTCGTCTGCCGGTACTTGCCACGCTGGACGAGCTTGATGAGGCTGCGCTGATGCAGATTCTCACCGAGCCGAAAAATGCTCTGACCAAACAGTATGCCAAGCTGTTCGAGATGGAAGGCGTGGACCTGGAATTCCGGGCTGACGCACTGAAATCGGTCGCCAAGCGTGCCCTGGAGCGCAAAACCGGTGCCCGTGGACTGCGTTCGATTCTCGAAGGTGTATTGCTCGACACTATGTATGAAATCCCCTCGCAGTCCGAGGTGAGTAAAGTAGTGATCGACGAAAGCGTTATAGAAGGCAAGTCCAAGCCACTGTATATCTACGAAAACAGTGAGCCGGCTGCCAAGGCAGCGCCAGACGCCTAAGCGTCACGCTGCTGGAATAAAGAAGGGGCCTTCGGGCCCCTTTGCTTTTTGCGCGTTTTAACACCTTCTTTAAGCTTGTTTTTTTTGAAGGTAGCCCCCATCTTGGTTTCAAGCTCACTTCCATCTGTTTACGGCCTTATGGCCGCCGTAGAGGCGAAATCATGAAGACAACCATCGAATTGCCTCTCCTGCCATTGCGTGATGTTGTGGTTTATCCGCACATGGTTATCCCGCTGTTCGTGGGGCGCGAGAAATCCATCGAAGCCCTCGAGGCAGCGATGACGGGCGACAAGCAGATCCTTCTGCTGGCTCAGAGAAACCCTGCTGACGACGATCCCGGTGAAGATGCACTTTATCGCGTAGGTACCATTGCTACCGTTCTACAGCTGCTCAAGCTGCCTGACGGCACGGTCAAGGTTTTGGTCGAAGGTGAGCAGCGGGGCGCTGTTGAGCGTTTCAGCGAAGTGGACGGCCACTGCCGTGCCGAAGTCTCATTGATCGACGAAGTCGACGCACCAGAGCGCGAGTCGGAAGTTTTCGTACGCAGCCTGCTGGCTCAGTTCGAACAATATGTGCAGCTGGGCAAGAAAGTCCCGGCTGAAGTCCTGTCGTCGCTCAACAGCATCGACGAACCAGGTCGCCTGGTCGACACCATGGCCGCCCACATGGCCCTGAAGATCGAGCAGAAGCAGGAAATCCTCGAAATCATTGATTTGTCGGCCCGGGTCGAGCACGTTCTGGCGTTGCTGGATGCCGAGATCGACCTGCTGCAAGTCGAAAAACGCATTCGCGGTCGCGTCAAAAAACAAATGGAGCGCAGCCAGCGCGAGTACTACCTGAATGAGCAGATGAAGGCCATTCAGAAAGAGCTCGGCGACAGCGACGAAGGCCACAACGAAATCGAAGAGCTGAAAAAGCGCATCGATGCCGCCGGTCTGCCGAAAGATGCCTTGGCCAAAGCCCAGGGTGAACTGAACAAGTTAAAACAAATGTCGCCAATGTCTGCGGAAGCGACCGTGGTGCGCTCGTATATTGACTGGCTGGTTCAGGTGCCGTGGAAGGCACAGAGCAAAGTGCGCCTGGATCTGGCACGCGCTGAAGACATTCTCGATGCCGACCACTATGGTCTGGAAGAAGTCAAAGAGCGGATCCTCGAATACCTCGCCGTGCAAAAACGCGTGAAGAAAATTCGTGGTCCGGTGTTGTGCCTGGTCGGTCCTCCGGGGGTGGGTAAAACCTCTCTGGCGGAGTCGATTGCTCACGCCACCAACCGCAAATTCGTGCGCATGGCCCTCGGTGGCGTACGTGATGAAGCGGAAATTCGTGGTCATCGCCGTACTTATATCGGTTCGATGCCAGGAAGATTGATTCAAAAGATGACAAAAGTGGGCGTCCGCAACCCGCTGTTCCTGCTCGATGAAATCGACAAAATGGGCAGCGACATGCGTGGCGATCCGGCGTCGGCGTTGCTGGAAGTGCTCGACCCTGAGCAGAACCACAACTTCAACGATCACTATCTGGAAGTCGACTACGACCTGTCCGATGTGATGTTCCTTTGCACCTCGAACTCCATGAACATTCCGCCAGCGTTGCTGGACCGGATGGAAGTGATTCGTCTGCCGGGTTACACCGAAGACGAAAAGATCAACATCGCCGTCAAATACCTTTCGCCAAAGCAGATTACGGCTAACGGCTTGAAAAAAGGCGAGCTTGAATTCGACGCCGAGGCGATCCGCGACATCATCCGCTACTACACCCGCGAAGCCGGTGTGCGTGGGCTGGAACGCCAGATTGCCAAGGTTTGCCGCAAGGCGGTCAAAGAGCATGCAATGGAAAAACGCTTCTCGGTGAAGGTCACTGCCGAGATGCTGGAACACTTCCTGGGCGTGCGCAAATTCCGCTACGGTCTGGCCGAATCGCAGGATCAGATCGGTCAGGTCACCGGGCTGGCGTGGACTCAGGTGGGTGGCGAATTGCTGACCATCGAAGCCGCCGTCGTACCGGGTAAAGGCCAGTTGATCAAGACCGGTTCCCTGGGTGACGTTATGGTCGAATCGATCACTGCGGCGCTGACCGTTGTTCGCAGTCGCGCGAAGAGCCTGGGGATTCCCCTGGACTTCCACGAGAAGCGCGACACGCACATCCACATGCCGGAAGGGGCGACCCCGAAGGACGGCCCTAGCGCCGGTGTGGGCATGTGCACGGCTCTGGTGTCGGCATTGACCGGGATCCCTGTGCGCGCGGACGTCGCCATGACTGGCGAAATTACCCTGCGTGGTCAGGTGCTGGCGATTGGTGGTTTGAAAGAAAAACTGCTCGCTGCTCACCGTGGCGGAATCAAGACGGTGATCATTCCTGAAGAGAACGTACGCGATCTGAAGGAAATTCCTGACAATATCAAGCAAGATCTGCAGATTAAACCGGTTAAATGGATTGACGAGGTCCTGCAAATTGCGCTGCAATACGCGCCGGAGCCCTTGCCAGATGTAGCTCCAGAGATAGTTGCAAAGGATGAAAAACGCGAGTCTGACTCTAAGGAAAGAATTAGCACGCATTAGTACGCATTTGCCTGGGTGGCTTGTTGACAGCTTTTTAGAGCCCTTGTTATAAAGCGGCTCTTAAGTGTCTGTAGGCCATTCAGCACTCGTTTTTGCTTTCACCAAAAAACTTAGAATCATACTCAAATAGATATAAGGGGACTTAGAGTGAACAAGTCGGAACTGATTGATGCTATCGCTGCATCCGCTGATATCCCGAAAGCTGCTGCTGGCCGTGCGCTGGACGCTGTAATCGAATCCGTCACTGGCGCTCTCAAGGCTGGCGACTCTGTTGTTCTGGTTGGTTTCGGTACTTTCTCCGTAACTGATCGTCCAGCTCGCATTGGTCGTAACCCACAGACCGGTAAGACGCTGGAAATCGCAGCCGCTAAAAAACCAGGTTTCAAAGCCGGTAAAGCACTGAAAGAAGCTGTCAACTAAGTTCGATTCAGGTTTTTGCCTATCCGGGTCGGGGTCATGCCTGACCTGGCAGCGGAGCGGTAGTCCAGTCGGCGAGTCGCCGATCCGAGACCCCGAGGCTCGCAAGTTCGAGTCATCGGTCCGCTCCGCCAGTTACGAGAAGGCGCATCCTCGGATGCGCCTTTCTTCTATCCGGATTCTACCCACGCTCCACGGTTGCCTAATTTTGAAGTTCAACCGTTTCTGGGGGACGCATGCTGCAGAATATCAGGGACAATTCACAAGGCTGGATTGCCAAGACTATCATCGGGGTCATCGTTGCACTGATGGCTTTGACCGGTTTCGACGCCATCTTCAAGGCCACGACGCACCGCAATGATGCGGCCAAGGTCAATGGCGAAGAAATCAGCCAGAACGAGCTGAGCCAGGCGGTCGATATGCAACGCCGTCAGCTCATGCAACAGCTGGGCAAGGATTTCGATGCTTCCTTGCTCGACGAAAAAATGCTGCGCGAATCGGCCCTCAAAGGCCTGATCGATCGCAAGCTGCTGCTGCAAGGCGCAGAAAACTCGAAGTTCGCTTTTTCCGAAGCTGCTCTGGACCAGGTGATCCTGCAAACGCCTGAATTCCAGGTTGATGGCAAGTTCAGCCCAGAGCGTTTTGACCAGGTTATTCGTCAACTCGGCTACAGCCGCATGCAATTCCGCCAGATGCTGGCTCAGGAAATGCTGATCGGTCAGCTGCGCGCTGGTCTGGCAGGTAGCGGTTTCGTCACCGACGCACAGGTTCTGGCATTCGCCCGTCTGGAAAAACAGACCCGCGATTTCGCTTCCCTGGACGTCAAGGCTGACCCGGCGGCTGTGAAGCTGACCGACGATGAAGTCAAAGCCTACTACGACGAACACGCTAAGGAATTCATGACCCCGGATCAGGTGGTCATTGATTACCTGGAGTTGAAGAAGGCTTCCTTCTTTGATCAGGTCAGCGTCAAGGACGAAGACCTGCAAGCGGCGTATCAGAAAGAAATCGCGAACCTGTCGGAACAACGCCGGGCCGCGCACATTCTGATCGAAGTGAACGACAAGGTGACCGAAGCGCAAGCCAAGGCCAAGATCGAAGAGATCCAGGCACGTCTGGCTAAAGGCGAGAAGTTCGAGGCCCTGGCCAAGGAGTTCTCCCAGGATCCTGGTTCGGCGAACAACGGCGGTGACCTCGGCTATGCCGGTCCTGGCGTCTACGACCCAGCCTTCGAAACAGCGCTGTACGCGTTGGCCAAGGATCAGGTCTCGGCGCCGGTTCGCACCGACTTCGGTTTCCACCTGATCAAGCTGTTGGGCGTTGAAGCGCCTGAAGTGCCGACGCTCGCCAGCCTGAAAGACAAGCTGACCCGTGAGCTGAAAACCCAGCAGGTCGAGCAGCGTTTCGTCGAGGCGACCAAGCAACTGGAAGATTCGTCGTTCGAATCCTCCGATCTGGCTCAGCCGGCGCAGGACCTGAAGCTCACTGTTCATACGTCCAAGCCGTTCGGCCGTGAAGGTGGCGAAGGTGTTGCGGCCAACCGCGCCGTGGTCACTGCAGCGTTCAGCCCTGAAGTGCTGGATGAGGGTGCCAACAGCACCGCCATCGAGCTCGATCCGGAAACCGTGATCGTGCTGCGCGCCAAGGAGCACCTGAAGCCTGCGCAACTGCCGCTGGAAAGCGTAGCTGCCAGTATTCGCGTGCAATTGTCCAAGGAGCACGCCAGTTCTGCCGCCAAGACCAAGGCTGAAGAGCTGATTGTCAGCCTGCGCGATGGCAAGACTGCGTTGGACAAGGCGATCGACGGTCAGAGCTGGAAAGTGACCCAGGCAGCCACTCGTGGCCAGGAAGGGGTTGACCCAACCGTGCTGCAGGCGCTGTTCCGCATGCCCAAGCCTGCTGCCAAGGACAAGCCGACCTTCAGCAACGTGACCCTGGCCGATGGTAGCCTGGTGATTGTGCGTCTGAACGGCGTGAACGAAGCGGCTGCGCCGACCGAAGAAGAGAAGGCTCAATACCGTCGCTTCCTTGCTTCGCGCATTGGCCAGCAAGACTTTGCGGCCTACCGCAAAATGCTGGAAAGCCAGGCTGAGATCAAACGTTTCTGATGCCTGACTGAGTTTTGCGCAACACAAAGACCCGGCCGAAAGGCCGGGTTTTTTATGGGCGAAACAAAAGCGGCGCGGGTTACCCGTCGCCTGAGTGTTTACCGTGCGACTTTTTCCTGTAAATGGCAGTCAGTAGACTTGTAACTGTTTTAAGACACTAATCGATACTCCGCTAAGCATCGATCTGTTGCACAATACGCCTCGGACCGTTTTCCTCAGGATGTTCAATGTTTAAATCAATTCCCATGCGTGTTGCAGGGCTGGCGTTATTGCTGGCCGCCGCGGCCGGCTGCTCGTCGAAGAAAGCCCCTATCTACGAGCATGAGAACTTCGATGACTCCGGAACGTTTTCGCGTAGCTACCCGGTGACTGATGCGCAGACGTGCGAAGCCGCCCGTCGGGCATTGCTCAGCCAGGGCTACATCATCACCAGCGCCGACCCGAAACTGGTCAGCGGACACAAAAGCTTCCAGCAGACCGGCGAAACCCACATGGAGATCAGCTTCAGTGTGGTCTGTGCCGATGACGGCAGTGAGGGGCGCCACGCGACCATGTTCGCCAACGCCCTGCAGGACCGTTATGCGCTGAAGAAGACCAACAACTCCGCCAGCGTTGGTGTCGGCGTGCTGGGTTCTGTGTCGATGCCGATCGGCTCGTCCGACGACTCGATGGTCAAGGTCGCCAGCGAAACCGTATCGTCGCCCAAGTTTTACGAGCGGTTCTTCACCCTGGTCGAGTTGTTCCTGCCGCCGGAAGCGAAAAAGGCCGCGCACATCCAGGATAAGCCCAAACCCGATCTCGGCGTGCCTGAAGCCAAGGTCGCACCGGCTCCGTTGGCGCCGTCGGCGGCAGAACCTGCGCCGGCACCTGCCGAAGCTGCTCCAGCAGCCTCTGAGCCTGTTGCTCCGCCGCCTGAAGCCGCTCCGATTGCCCCAGCCGGGAATTCCGAGCCGGCATCGACCACGGAAACGGTCACTCCGCCGCCTCAATCAAGCCTGCCTCCACCCACCGAGCCTATTTCGGCCATTCCTGTATCTGGCCAGTAATCGTGCTCTGACGCTGCGGGATCGGGTCAGACGACACCGATCCCGCAGCGTCTTTAAATTGATCCGCGTCAACCCAGGCCGTTGTCCTACAGCCTGTATCGAAAAAATCCTGTGATAAATTCCTGACGGCCTGCTACGTTTTATTAAGTAGCCGCTGAGCGTCGTGCCTGCGTCATTTTTCTTTCACGTGGGCACTTTATGCTCGGGGCGCTGGTCATTTATTCAGGCGTTTTTTTCAACGAGCTGTGGGGGATTCAAAATGGACGATTATCAAGAAGAGCTGCTCGAGTATCAGGCGTTTGAACTGGACCCGCTGGAACCGGCCGAAGACGCGACCGAGCTGTAAGCGTCAGGCGGATTGGCGATGACTGCGGCGAAACTCGCCGGGCGTCTGGCCGCTCCAGCGTTTGAAGGCCCGCTGAAAGGCTTCGGCTGAGGCAAAACCCAGCAGGTAGGCGATTTCTCCGAACGCCAGTTCGGTATCGCGGATGTAGGTCATGGCCAGGTCGCGACGCGTATCATTGAGGATCGCGCGAAATTGCGTGCCTTCCTCGGCGAGTTTGCGGCGCAAGGTCCAGGTTGGCAGCTTCAGGCGTGCCGCCACTTCTTCCAGGTCGGGTTCCCGGCCACCATTGAGCAATGGCCCCAGTAGCTGAGTGATGCGTTCACGCAGGCTGCGGGTGCGTGTCAGTTGCTCCAGTTCTCGCTCACACAGTTGCAGCAAGTGTCGCCAGGTGCTCGGGCAGTGTTCCGGGTTGCGCTGGGCGAGGCTGGCAAGGCTCAGTCGCAGTTGATTGTGTTCACTGCCGAACTGGATCGGGCAGTCGCCCAGCACTTCATAAGCCGTTCGGTAATCCGGCTCATCAAACTCGATCTCGATACGTTCGGCCCGTAACGGGGCAGGGCTTATGCTGGACAATTGCTGCAACCAGCCCGCGATGATCGAATCCACCACGAAGCGGTTGTAGGCGTTGTAAGGACTGATGGAATAGAACCGCAGCCAGGCACCTTGGGCGTCTTCGTGAAAGCTCGATTGACCGCGATAGTTGGAGCCATACAAGGCTTCGAACCTAATCAGGCACCGCGCGGCCTCTCGCACCGTTGGCGCCTGAGCGGCCGTGACCCCGGCCAGGCCGACCTGGCTCAGGCGACTGAGTTGGCCCATGCGCAAGCCAAGTGCCGGGTTGTCGGTCAGTTGAATGGCGCTGTGGCCCAGGCGCATGTAGCGCGGGATCGAGAGCCGGGCGCCCGCTTCACTGAGGCGAGCCGCGTCGAGACCGTATTGTTCGAGCAACGGCTGAGGGTCTACACCGTGGCTGCGCACGGCGTCGGCCAGGCTATGAACAAAGCCGACCGACAGATCGCCGAGGCGCATCGGCAACGGTTTCATCGGTTACAACCAGAGGTTCAGCAATCGCGCGCCACGGGCATTGCCGTCGGCGAATTGCTGCCCGTTGCTGCTGAGAAAACTTTGACCCGCGCTGCCCTGATCCCAGAACTGACCGCGCAGAAACACGCTCATGCCGGCGATTGCCTGGCTGCTGGGCGGTTGAGCGGTGAGTGTCAAACGATGCCAGGCCTGGCCTTCGCTGAGCTCCCCGGCCTTGAGGCTGACGGAACCAGGCGTTGACAGCCCCTTGTAACCGCGCCACGGCTTGTCCCAGGTGCCGCGCCCGATCACAAACGCCGGGACCGCGACGAACTGCGCCCCCTGATCGTCGAGCTTGCGGTAATTGTCCGGGTACCAGCTGTCGCTGCCGATCAGCACACCCAGGCGTCCGGCCGGGGTGTCGACGACATTGAGCGTGTGCTCGCCATTGGCGGCGATGACGTCATGTTCATCGAAAATCGGGTGCATCTGGCGCTGGGGCTGGCCGATGGGTAGACCATCGCGGCCGAACACCACGCTGCTGTTGTACAGCGCGCCGTGGCCGATTTTCAGGGTACCGTCGATGACGCTGGGTTCGGGCAGCACGATGGAGCCCGCCACCAACGTCACGTGGAATTCTTTTGCCAGACCACCAAACAGTGCCTGGTAGTCCTTGGCCATGCCTTTGGCCTTCATGCGCAGGTGCGCGTCGTCCAGACGTTTTTCGCCCTCGGCGCTGATCAGTGCGCGGACGAACTTCAACGGGTTACTGACCGCCAGCCAGTTCATGGCCTCCTTGAGCGTGGTCGCCTGGTACAGCTCATCTTTCTCGCCGCTGACCATCAACCAGGTACCGATATGTTCGGGCAGGACGACGATGGTTTTTTCATTCAGCAGGCCCTGGTCCTGGGCCTTCTGCAAATAGGCCGCCAACTTGCGGTGCAAGCGCTCGGAGCTTTGATAGTCGGTGGGAAACAGTTCGGGCTGTATGCCCAGCAAATTGCCGCGATCAGCGGGTATGCCTTGGTCAACCGCAAGGTTGATGCGCAGGTCCGACAGGTAATGACCCACCGGACGGTCCGCGGCCCACATGGCGTAGGTCGTGAGTGCGGCAATCAATGCCATGGAAAAGGTCAGGTACAGAAGTTTGCGCATGGGGAAACAGTCAACAGCCGTGTGCAGGGTTCGCGACTAGGGTAGGGCGCATGCCGGCGCTTGCCAAGGGGCGCTGTGCATTTGGATCAATAAGTTGTCAGTTTCGGTCATTGAGTGACAGCGGCGCGACTCTTAGTCTGTTCAATATGACTGACAGGGGCCGAAGAGCTCCTGCACTTTTTCCGTGATCGCTCGATGTGGAGTTACCGATGGCCGCCGCTCATTACCCGCACCTGTTAGCCCCGCTGGACCTGGGTTTTACCACGCTGCGCAATCGTACCCTGATGGGTTCGATGCACACCGGTCTTGAGGAAAAACCCGGCGGTTTCGAGCGCATGGCGGCGTACTTCGCCGAACGTGCCCGTGGCGGCGTTGGCCTGATGGTCACCGGCGGTATTGGCCCCAACGACGAGGGCGGGGTGTACTCCGGCGCAGCCAAGCTGACCACCGAGGAAGAAGCGCTCAAGCACCGCATCGTCACCCGCGCGGTGCACGAGGCGGGCGGCAAGATTTGCATGCAGATCCTTCACGCCGGTCGTTATGCCTACAGCCCGAAACAGGTTGCACCGAGCGCCATTCAGGCGCCGATCAACCCGTTCAAGCCTAAAGAGCTGGACGAGGAAGGCATCGAGAAGCAGATCAGCGATTTCGTCACCTGTTCGACCCTGGCGCAACAGGCCGAGTACGACGGCGTCGAGATCATGGGCTCCGAAGGTTATTTCATTAACCAGTTCCTCGCCGCCCATACCAACCACCGTACTGACCGCTGGGGCGGCAGCTACGAAAACCGCATGCGCCTGCCGGTGGAAATTGTCCGCCGGGTGCGCGAAGCGGTAGGCCCGAATTTCATTATTATCTTCCGCCTGTCGATGCTTGATCTGGTGGAAGGTGGCAGCAGCTGGGAAGAAATCGTCCAGTTGGCCAAGGCCATCGAGCAGGCTGGTGCGACCATCATCAACACCGGCATCGGCTGGCACGAAGCGCGGATCCCGACCATCGCCACCAAAGTGCCACGCGGCGCGTTCAGCAAGGTCACGGCCAAGCTGCGTGGCTCGGTGAGCATTCCGCTGATCACCACCAACCGTATCAATACCCCGGAAGTCGCTGAGCAGATTCTGGCCGAAGGCGATGCCGACATGGTGTCCATGGCGCGGCCGTTCCTCGCCGACCCGGACTTCGTCAACAAGGCCGCTGAAGGTCGCGGCGATGAAATCAACACCTGCATCGGTTGCAACCAGGCCTGCCTGGACCACACCTTCGGCGGCAAGTTGACCAGTTGTCTGGTGAACCCGCGCGCCTGTCATGAAACCGAGCTTAATTACTTGCCGGTGCAGCAGATCAAGAAAATCGCGGTGGTCGGTGCCGGCCCTGCGGGCCTGTCTGCGGCGACCGTGGCAGCTGAGCGTGGTCATCAGGTGACGCTGTTTGATTCGGCCAGCGAAATCGGCGGCCAGTTCAATATCGCCAAGCGTGTGCCGGGCAAGGAAGAGTTCTTCGAAACCCTGCGCTACTTCAACCGCAAACTGCAGACCACCGACGTTGAGGTGTGCCTGAACACCCGCGTCGACGTGGCGAAACTGGTTGAGGGCGGTTACGACGAGATCATTCTCGCCACCGGCATCGCGCCAAGAACGCCAGCGATTCCGGGTGTCGAAAACGCCAAGGTGCTGAGCTACCTGGACGTGATCCTTGAGCGCAAACCGGTGGGCAAGCGCGTCGCGGTGATCGGCGCCGGTGGTATCGGATTCGATGTCTCGGAGTTCCTGGTTCACCAGGGCGTGGCCACCAGCCAGAATCGCGAAGCGTTCTGGAAGGAGTGGGGCATCGATACGAATCTGCAAGCGCGCGGCGGTGTCGCCGGCATCAAGGCTGAACCCCATGCACCGGCGCGTGAAGTGTTCCTGCTGCAACGCAAGAAATCCAAGGTCGGCGACGGCCTGGGTAAAACCACGGGTTGGATTCACCGCACCGGTCTGAAAAACAAGCAGGTGCAGATGCTCAACAGCGTCGAGTACCTGAAGATCGACGACGAAGGTTTGCACATCCGCATCGGCGAAACCGGCGAGCCGCAAGTGCTGCCGGTGGACAACATCGTGATCTGCGCCGGTCAGGATCCGCTGCGTGAATTGCACGAGGGGCTGGTGGCGGCCGGGCAGAACGTGCATTTGATTGGCGGCGCGGATGTGGCGGCAGAGCTGGATGCCAAGCGCGCGATCAACCAGGGTTCGCGTCTGGCGGCTGAACTCTAAAGCTCACACGTCCTGTAATTGGATGGACTCGCCCAAGCCGAGGCGTCAATGCGCCACGGTGGCAGTCTAAGCAGCCAACGACAGCGAGGGCGAGTCCATGAAAAATCATAGTTCGATTGATCAATCCCTGTCTTCTTCCGATTTGTCGGTCTGCACAACCTTGGCGGTCGATCTGGCCAAGCAGGTCTTTCAGGTCGCCGGTGAAGATGTCCTCGGCCAAGTGCGCTACGAGCAGCGGATCAAGTCGCGTGAGGCGTTTTATGAGTTTCTCCAACAGTTGCCACCTCATGTCGTGGTTTTGATGGAGACCGGTCCGGGTGCTCAAGCCTGGGCCCGGCAGCTGCAAGACCAAGGCAATCCGGTGCGGATTCTTCCAGCCGGTTTGGTGGCTACACATCGCAGCGGACCTAAAAATGATCGTAACGATGCGCTGGCGATTCTGCGGGCTGATCGCGATGAAAAAATCTGCGCAGTACCGGTCAAAAGCGTTGCAGCGCTGGCAATGCAGGCGTTGCATCGCACCCGTCAGGGCTATGTGCGTCGACGCACGGCAGTCAGTAATCAGATGCGCGGCCTGCTGCTCGAACACGGCGTGGCCCTGGCGCAGGGCGATGTTGCAATCAGCCAGAAAATTCCGCGGGTACTGGAAGATGCTACCCAGCCGGTGCCGGGGCTGCTGCGTGAACTGATCGACGAACTGTTGGCCGAGTGGCGCCATTTGGGCGAGCGCATCAGCGTGCTGACGGGACGCCTGGAAGTGGCCGCCAACGCCGACATGACGGCGAAGCGACTGATGACGGTGCGCGGCATCGGCCCAGTCACTGCCACTGCACTGGTGGCCAAGGAAACCAAGCCTGAACGATTTCCCAATGCCCGCAAGTTTGCCGCGTACTTTGGCATGGTGCCTGACCAGCACAGCAGCGGGAACACGGTCCGGCTGGGGGACATGACCAAGCGAGGTGATGTTTATTTACGCAGCCTGATGATCCAGGGAGCCCATGCGGTGCTGCAACAACTACGACCTGATTCCCAGCAACCCGATGACCGTCGCTTGTTGCGCTGGATGAGCCGGCTGGGCCGTAA
Source organism: Pseudomonas sp. BT76 TE3572 (assembly GCF_050435365.1). Lineage (NCBI taxonomy): Bacteria > Pseudomonadati > Pseudomonadota > Gammaproteobacteria > Pseudomonadales > Pseudomonadaceae > Pseudomonas > Pseudomonas sp. BT76 TE3572. Next base: position 2,337,496 of record NZ_JBNDKE010000001.1, on the reverse strand, counting down.
GGAGGCGGCGATCAGGCTAGCCAACCGCAACCTGCGAATCGTCTGGGTGCTTTTACAGAATGACCAGACTTATCGTCGCCACGCGGGTGATGGCCAGCAAGCGACGATGAGCCACTGAGCGACAGAGTTCTGCCACCGAGGTACTAACTGTCCGACCCTTTGCTGAAAAAAAATTGACCCCAGGTAAGACCGGCGTGGATTGATGCCTAAGCTGCTACTGGCCTTCGAGGCCTGACTGTAATCGGCATACCACGAGCTTTTCCAATTTTGGCCAGAGGCCGAAGACGGCTTCCACGAATAGGCCTGATACATAGATGCAACGGGGCGACGGTTTTTCAGAAGCGGGTAGACAGTGGGGGCGAGTCCATACATAGCAGCTGGCGCAGCCTGCGTCCGGCTGCGCAGCAGTCGTAAAATCGGCCACCGCGGTGATTCAGGTAAACGAGGATGGCAGGATTGACGACTGCTGCGCAGCCGGACGCAGCCTTCGGCAGCTGCTACAGGGTTTGCGTTGGCTGATAGACTGGCGTCTTTTCCGTCTGCGCAGAGCCGATGCTTTCTCCTCCAGCCAACTGGCTACCTATTCCCCCCCTTGAACCCCTTCATCTCGGCTGGCTGACCAACGCTGGCATCGAAGTCGCGATCCTGCGCCTCGACCAGATCGACCCGCTGATCAGCGGCAACAAGTGGTTCAAACTCATCGAGCACCTGAAAGCCGCTGACCAGATCGGTGCCAAAGGCATCATCAGTCTGGGCGGTGCCCACTCCAATCATCTGCATGCACTGGCCGCAGCGGGTAAGCGTTTTGGTTTTCGCACCGTTGGCCTGCTGCGCGGTCATCCGCAAGAAACGCCAACGGTAAAAGACTTGCAGGCGTTTGGCATGCAGTTGCATTGGCTGGGTTATGGCGGTTATCGAGCGCGGCACGAGCCGGGTTTCTGGTTGCCATGGCAGGCGCAGTATCCCGATCTGCATCCGGTGCCGGAAGGTGGCGGCGGTTTACAGGGCGCCAAGGGCTGTCGGCAGTTGAGGACAATGGTCAGCGAGCAACTGAACGCTCTGGGCTGGAGTGACTACGACGGCTGGTGGCTGGCCTGCGGAACGGGCACGACCCTGGCCGGTCTGGTGCTGGCCGAAGCAGGTGAACACCCGGTGTATGGCGCGCTGGCGGTGCCCGACGATCATGGAGTGGCGCAGCACGTCGAATCAATTGTGCAAGAGGCGGGTTTACACCATCGCGCCTATGAATTGATCGACGCCAGCCGTGGCGGCTTTGCCAAAGTCGATCCGCTGTTGCTCGAATTCATCGATCAGACCGAACAGGCCAGCGGCATTCCCCTCGAACCGCTGTACACCGGCAAAGCCCTGTTGGCGCTCAAGCAGCAAGTAGAAGCGGGAAGATTTGAAAAAGGCACGCGCCTGATCTTCGTCCATACCGGCGGATTGCAGGGCCGCCGGGGGTTCCAGTGAGCGGCGGGATTCACCCGCGCTTGGGCATCATCCGCAGCAAGGTGTTATCGCCCACGACATAGTGGTGATAAATCCCCGCCACGGCGTGCAGGCCGATCAGCCAGTATCCAATGGTGCCGCCGAGTTGATGCCAACCCTCGATCTGCTTGGCCAGCACCTTGTCCTCCGCGATCAGCAGCGGCAGGTCGAAGCCGTAGAACATCACTTGGTGACCTTTTGCGCTGGTGACCAGCCAGCCCAGAATCGGCATGGCGATCATGAAAATGTACAGCGCCCAGTGCATCAGTTTGGCCAACACGGTCTGCCAGTGAGGCGAGGCCGGGAAGATTTGCGGTGCGGGGCCAAGGCTGCGAGCAAACAGCCGCAGCCAGACCAATACAAACACCGTCAAGCCCAGCAAGAAGTGCGATTCGGTGATCAGCGCCCGGCCGCCACTGCCTTTTGGAAAGATTCCACGAAATTCGATGCAGGCGTAAACCAGCGCCAGCAGGACCAGCATCAACCAATGCAGCGCGATCGATACGGTGCTGTAGCGTGATTCGGAATTCTTCCAGGGCATACGGTGTTCCTCACAGGTCAGGTCCAGACCACCGTTCTTGTTTGACGGTGTGCTTTAACTGTAATCCGCTTTGATGGATTTGCCTGTGGCTATTTGGGCGTTCAATGCTCTGGATCAGGAGGTTGGCCACAAAAAAGCGCCAGTTCCGTTAAGGAGCTGGCGCTTTTTAATGCGGCGACAGGTGCAATCAGTTGGTTTGTGGCATCTCGCCCTTGGCCAGGCGCTGGTTGATATCGGCGATCACTTCCGGCAAATCGGTGATGGTGTCGATCATGTAGTGCGGCCGCGAGCCTTCGAACATGGCGTGGATACGCTTGCGTTCGCTGGCCAGTTTGTCGCTGCCCAAGGCCCGATAACCTTCGTAGTCCAGGCCCAGCGCGTTACCCGAGCAGATCAACGCCACGGTCCACATGCCGGCACGGCGACCTTCGAGAATGCCCGGCACGGTGTCGTCGATCTTCACGCAGGCCGCGACATCATCGATCCCGAGGGCTATCACGTTAGCCAGCGCCTGGGCCGGCCATGGGCGGCCGTTGGGCACTTCGTCGGTGGCGACCACGTGGTCGGCGACGTAACCGTTGGTGGCGGCCAGCTCGACAACTTTGTCCATGACCTGTTTTGGATAGCCGGAGCAGGAACCAATCTTGATCCCTTGCTGGCGCAGATTGGCGATGGTGTCCAGTGCGCCCGGAATCAGCGCCGAATGTTCGGCGATTTTCTCGATTTGCAGGGGCATGAAGCGTTTGTAGATGGCGGTGACGTCATCGTCGGTCGGCGTACGGCCAAACACCTGGCGATAACGTTCGGCCACTTCCGGCTGATCGCACAGGGTGCGGATGTGGTCCCACTTGCCCATACCCATCGGGCCGCGGGCTTCTTCGATGGACACCTGGACGTCGAACTCGGCGAAGGCTTCGACAAAAATCTGAGTCGGCGCGAAGGAGCCGAAGTCGACCACGGTGCCGGCCCAGTCGAGGATGGCGGCTTGCAGCTTGGTTGGGTTTGCGTAGTTCATGGTGATCAAATTCCTGAGTTGGCAATACGGTTCAATGTAGGAGTGAGCCTGCTCGCGATGGCGGTGTGTCAGTCGACATCGTCGGTGAATGCAAGACCGCTATCGACGGCAAGCCGGTCTCACTCCTACAGGGGATTTTGGTGTGGCTTAGATTTCGAGGACTTCCATCTCGCGCAGCACTTCGGCGACCGCCGCTACCGCCGCGTGCATCTCGGCCTGGTTGACGTGGCCGATGCAGCCGACGCGGAAGGTTTCGACCTGGGTCAATTTGCCGGGGTAGAGGATGAAACCCTTGGCCTTGACGCGTTCGTAGAATTCCTTGAACTGGTAACGCGGGTCTTTCGGCGCGTGGAACGTGACAATGATCGGCGCCTGAATCGCGGCGGGCAGGAAGCTGCGCAGCCCCAGTTTGGCCATGTCATCGAGCAGCACTTTGCAGTTGTTGGCATAGCGCTGATGCCGGGCGGGCAAGCCGCCTTCTTCGTTGTATTGCAGCAGTGCTTCGTGCAGCGCGGCGACCACGTGGGTTGGCGGGGTGAAGCGCCATTGGCCGGTCTTGGCCATGTAGGTGTGTTGATCGAAAAGGTCCATCGCCAGCGAGTGCGAGTTGCCGGCGGCATTGGCCAGCGCTTCTTTGCGAGCGAAGACAAAGCCCATTCCCGGCACGCCTTCCAGGCATTTGCCCGAGGCGGCGATCAGCGCGTCGAACGGCACCTGTTGCGCGTCGATCGGCAGCGCGCCGAAAGAGCTCATGGCGTCGATGATCAGGCGTTTGCCGTGTTGCGCGATGACGTGGGCGATTTCCGGCAGCGGGTTGAGGATGCCGGTGCTGGTTTCGCAGTGAATCAGCGCGACGTGGGTGATGCTGGCGTCGGCCCGCAGCAGGCGGTCGACGTCGGCGGCGGTGGTCGGTTCATCTTCAGCGGTTTCAAAGGTGCTGAAGGAGCGACCGAGCACTTCGCAGATTTTCGCCAGGCGTTTGCCGTAGGCGCCGTTGATCAGCACCAGGACTTTGCCGTCGCGAGGCACCAGCGTGCCGATCGCCGCTTCGACCGCAAACGTGCCGCTGCCTTGCAGGGGCACGCAGTGGTGGCTGTCGCTGCCGTTGATGATTGCCAGCAGTTGTTCGCACAGGCTGGCGGTCAGTTGATTGAAGCGGTCATCCCATGAACCCCAGTCGACCATCATCGCCTGACGGGTGCGGGCCGATGTGGTCAGTGGGCCGGGGGTGAGCAGGATGGGTTCGGCAGTACTCATTCTCGTGTCCTCGCAATCGATGGGATGAAGCTACGGGGCCTAAATTGCAATTTGCCGTGCTATCAATCAAATTGTTTGTTGTTATGCCAGTCATCAGTGAGGGTTATTCATGAACCTGTTCCAGCTCCGCGCATTCGATGCGGTGGCCCGCGAGGGCAGCTTCACCCGGGCCGCCGCGCGACTGTTCATCAGCCAACCGGCGGTCACCGGGCACATCAAGGCGCTGGAGGAGCACTACCAGATCACCCTGTTGCGGCGCACCGCACGACGGGTGGAGCTGACGGAGGAGGGCACCAAACTGGCCGCGATCACCCGGGCAATGTTCGGTCTGGCCGAAGAGGCGCAGGTGATGCTCGAGGCCAACCGGCAGTTGCTCACCGGGCGTCTGGAGGTTGCGGCGGATGGGCCGCACATGGTCATGCCGATGCTCGCCAGCCTGCGCGCGCGGTATCCCGGCATTACCGTGAACCTGCGCCTGGGCAATGCTCAGGAAACCTTGGCGGCGTTGCTGTCGGAGCACGCCGACGTGGCGGTGCTGACCGAGGTCGAACCGCGCAAGGGCCTGCATTTGCAAGACTTGAGCGAATCACGGATTTGTGCGCTGGTGCCTGCCGGTCATCCCTGGGCGCGGATGTCCAAGGGGGTGCCGCTCAAGGCGCTGGACCAGGTGATCATGGTGTTGCGCGAGCCCAGTTCGATCACCCGGCGCACCTTCGACGAAGCCTGCGCGACGGCGTCGGTCAGTCCACGGGTGTTACTGGAACTGGACAGTCGCGAGGCGGTGACCGAAGCCGTGGCTGCAGAGTTGGGGGTTGGCGTGGTGTCGTCGGTGGAGGTCAGTCATGACCCGCGGGTGGCGGCGGTGCCGATTATGGGTGAAGGACTGGTTAACCGACACATGATTGGCTGCATGGAGCGGCGGCGGGATTTGCGTTTGATACAGGCGTTTTTCGAGTTGGCGCCCACCCCATAGACCGAGGCGCGGCCTTCGCGGGCAAGCCTCGCTCCTACAGGAATGGCGTTACCTCCTGTAGGAGCGAGGCTTGCCCGCGAAGGGGCCAGACCTGCCTACACAAGACTCTCGCGAACCATCTCCAGAAACGTCGCCACCACCCGCCGCGAACTCTGTTCGCGCAAGCACACCAGCGTTTCCGTCAGCCTTCGTTTGCAGTCGGTAATCGGCAACGCGCACACCCGCGAATCCGCACCGAACTCGGCAGCCGATACCACACCGACGCCAATCCCCACGACCACCGCTTCACGCGCCGCTTCCCGGCCTTCAACCTGAATCGCCGGGCGGATGCGAAAGCCTGCCTGGGCCATTTCTTCTTCCAGCGTCTGGCGCGTCACCGAGCCGATTTCCCGCAGCACCAAAGGCGTGTCATCCAGATCCGCGAGGCAAATCGACTCGCGGTCGGCCCACGGATGATTGCGCGACACGAACGCCACCATCGGGTCGTTGCGCAGCGGCAACGAGATCAGGCGTTCGTCACTCACCTCCCGGCCCAGCAACGCCAGGTCGGCCTGATAGTTGAACAGGCGAAACAGCGATTCGTCGGTGTTGCCGGTTTCGATCTTCACGCTGATGCCGGGGTAGCGCTCACAAAAGCGAGCAATCTGCGGCAGTACGTGCACTGGCGCATCCACCGCGAGAATCAGGCTGCCGGTCTGCAAGGCCCTGGAGTCATGCAAGAGCTCCTGCGCCTCGGCCTCGATAACGAACAATCGCTGGGTAATGCTCAGCAACCGCTCGCCCAGATCGGTCAAGCGTACCGAGCGTTTGTTGCGGTGGAACAGCAGCACACCGAAACGCTCTTCGAGCTTGCGCACCTGGTCGGAAATCGCCGGTTGCGTGAGGAATAGCCGCTCGGCGGCTTTGGTAAAGCTTCCGTGCACGGCGACGGCGTGGAAGGCTTTGAGCTGGGCGTGGGAAACCGACATCGAAACCTCCAGTAACAAGCTGAGCTTATATTGGAAATACGATAAATCGATTTCACTTATTAATCAGTAATTGTTTTTATCGACCTCAGCCCCGGTGACTGGTCAGTCGAACAGCATCGGCGGCCATGAGCCTGTGCGTGCAACAGCAGGGCTCATCTGACCGATATCGCCAAAGGGAAGCTGCGATATCGAAGTGCTCAACAATAAAAAAACAGGCGTTATTTCTCAATTTCTGCCGGCACACTCACACCCTGAGGTCAGAACCACCATGAACAAGCACATCGGCACTATCAAGCGTTGGCGCGTGCAGATCTTCGCGATCACCTGGCTCGCTTACGCCGCTTTCTACTTCACCCGCAAAGCCTTTTCCGTGGCAAAACTGGGGATCGCCGAAGACCCCACCTTCATGCTCGACAAAATGGCCATGGCCAACCTCGACGCCATCTACCTCACGGCTTACGCCATCGGGCAATTCACCTGGGGCATCCTGGCCGACCGCTTTGGCCCAAGGGTCGTAGTGTTGGGCGGGTTGCTGATTTCAGCGGCGGCCGCCTTGGTGATGGGCAGTTTTGCGACGTTGCCAATTTTCGCGACCTGCATGTTGATTCAAGGGTTTGCCCAGTCCACCGGCTGGTCCGGGCTGTGCAAGAACCTCGGCAGTTTCTTTCCCGCCGAACAGCGCGGGCGGGTGCTGGGGTTGTGGAGTTCTTGCTACGCCTTTGGTGGGTTGGTGGCGTCGCCGTTTGCTGGCTGGTGGGCGTATACGCTGATCGGCACCTGGCATGCGGCGTTCTTTTCCAGTGCGGCGGTGGTTGGGCTGGTCGCCGTGCTGTTTTTTATTTTTCAGCGTAACAAACCCGAAGACGTTGGCTTGCCAGCGGTGGAGCCGGAGCCGCAACTGACGGCGCAAGAGGCCGACGCGCAAAGCAAGATCAGCATGCTGGAACCGTTAAAAGAAATTCTGCGCAACCGCACCGTGCTGGTTCTGGGCCTGGCGTACTTTCTGCTGAAACCGGCGCGCTACGCGATTCTGCTCTGGGGACCGGTGATCGTCTTCGAACAGATGCCCTCGGTGGGCAAGGTGGGCGCGGCAATCATTCCGACCGCGTTTGAGCTGGCCGGGTTGCTCGGTCCGATTCTGCTGGGGCTCGCTTCGGACAAACTGTTCGGCGCCCGACGCATGCCGGCGTGTGTGCTCAGCCTGTTGGCGCTGACCGTGACCCTGGCCTTGTTCATGGGCGCCCTGCATACCGGCAGCGTGATGCTGGTGGTGGCGCTGCTGTTTGTCATGGGCCTGACCTTGTACGGACCGGACTCGATGATCAGCGGCGCCGCCGCGATCGATTTCGGCACTGCCAAGGCAGGGGCCACAGCGGCCGGTTTCGTCAACGGTTGCGGCTCGGTCGGGGCGATTCTCGGCGGATTGCTGCCGGGCTACTTCGACTCGGTCACCGTCTTCATCGTCTTCGCCGGTTGCGCGATGTTTTCAGCCCTGGTGCTGATCCCGCACTGGAACAGCCGCCCGGCTGGCCTGCGTGCCGAAAGAGCTTTCGTGCCTAATCAACCGATCACCGTAAAACCTCTGCGTACTTAAGGATTGACCCATGAGACCTTTCTGGCTGGAACAGGCGCTGGCGGCCGAGTCCTGCGCGTCATGCGAACCCTTGGCGGGCGACACCCGCGCCGATGTCTGCATCGTCGGTGGCGGCTACACCGGACTCTGGACCGCGATCATGCTCAAGGAGCAGAACCCTGAGCTCGACGTGTTGCTGATCGAGGCCGATATCTGCGGCGCCGGTGCCAGTGGCCGCAACGGTGGTTGTGCACTGTCGTGGTCGGCCAAGTACTTCACCCTTGAAAGGCTGTTCGGCGTCGAAGAAGCCGTGCGGCTGGTCAAGGAGTCGGAGCGCAGCATCCATGCCATCGGCGCCTTTTGCGAGCAGTACGCGGTGCACGCCGATTACCGCCTCGACGGGACGCTCTACACTGCCACCAACCGTGCCCAATGCGGTTCGACCGACGCCGTGATCGCGGCGCTGGAGCGCAATGGCATCAACTCCTTCACCCAGCGGCCGGTAGCGGATGTACAGCGTATGGCCGGTTCCAGCAAACATCTGGAAGGCTGGTTTTCCCCGGCGGCGGCCAGTGTGCAGCCGGGCAAACTGGTGCGCGGCTTGCGCCAGGTCGCGTTGCAACTCGGGGTGAGGATTCATGAGCACACCGCCATGACCGGGTTGCAGGAGGGCCAGACTGCGGGGATTCAAACCCCCAACGGCACCGTCCGCGCGGATCGCGTGGTGCTGGCAATGAACGCCTGGATGGCCCGGGCGTTTCCACAGTTCGAGCGCAGTGTGGCGATCGTTTCCAGTGACATGCTGATCACCGAACCGCGACCCGATCTGCTCAATGAGATCGGTTTGACCAGCGGCGTCACCGTGCTCGATTCGCGGATTTTCGTGCACTACTACCACAACACCCCGGACGGCCGAATCATGCTCGGCAAGGGCGGCAATACCTTTGCTTACGGCGGGCGAATGTTGCCGGTATTCGATCAGCCATCACCCTATGCCGGTTTGTTGCAGCACAGCCTGAGCGAATTCTTTCCGGCGTTTACCCAGGTCAAGGTCGAGGCAACCTGGAACGGTCCGTCTGATCGCTCGGTCACCGGTTTGCCGTTCTTCGGTCAGATGAGTGCCAGCGGCAATGTGTTCTACGGTTTCGGGTACTCCGGCAGCGGGGTTGGCCCGTGTCACATGGGCGGGCAGATTCTCGCCTCGATGGTTCAGGGACTGGACAACGCCTGGACCCGTTCGCCTCTGGTCAACGGCCCCTTGGGCTACTTTCCGCCGGAACCGATTCGTTACCTCGGCTCATTGATGGTGCGCAACGCCATCCGCCGCAAGGAACGCGCCGAGGATCACGGACACCGGCCACGGCATCTGGATGTGCGTCTGGCGAAATTCGCGGCGGCGGCAGGCAAGGCCGACAAGGGCTGAATGTCAGGGCGAGAGGTCCGAGCGATTGACCAGCCAGTCGAGCAGCAAGTGGCTATCACGGCGTGGCGCGGGAACCGGCCGAGTGCGCGGGTGATGACCCATGCCGACGCACAGCACTGGCCGGTCCGGGTGGCTGTCGAGAAAACTGATCAGTACGTCGCTGCCGGCCGTTGGCAGGCTGGACGGGTCAATCCGGCCATCCGGCGCTGTCAGGGCCACCGGTAACCAGATACCGGCAGATTCAAGCGGATCCGCTTGCGCTGTTGGCCACAACCCAACCTGTATTCGACCTCGATCATCCAGCGTCGCCGGCTGCCCGGCAGGGCCCAGCACCCGGGCGGGCTGATAGCCCGGGATGCTCGGCCGGGTCTGTTTGAGCGCCGGCCTGAACACCGTTGACCAGGGAATGGCGGTGAACTGATTGCGGTAATGGCGAACAGTGACGGGTTTGTCGGTGGCAAGAATCGAAGGTTGTTGCCCCTGGTGTCGGGTTTCGGTGAGCAGCCACTGATCATTGAAATTCGGCAGTGGATGTTCTGACACTTGCACTATCCGTGCGCTGCGCAGTGCGCTCTGGTTGCTTTGACCGTGGATCTGCAAGTGCCGGCAACGCAGACGTTCCAGGTGTCGTCGGCTCAACTGATCGTGATAGAGGTGCTCGGCCGCGGGCCGGACCATCACCGGCAATGGTTTGCTGAAAGCGTGGTTGGCCGCGCCCTTGTCGGGTTTTTGCGAGCCACGGTTCCTGGCCTCCCGTCGTGAGGGAAAGGGCGGCGAGTCATGGCGCTGGAACAACTCACTGATCACCGGCACGTCATTGCCTTCGGGCGCGTTGCCCTGGAAAGGCGTAAGGACCGGTTCCTGAGGGAAACTCAGGCTGTCATCGGCCAGGACCAGCACATGCCTGTCGCGCTGATGTTCGAAGTGATAGTGAATGCCTTCTTCTTCGCACAGCCGTTGCAGCAATGCCAGATCGCTCTCCTCGTACTGAATGCAAAAAGGCCGGACGGGATAGTGGCCGTTGGATAATTCGAAGCGATAGCTCCCCTCGGGCACATCATGTTCCTCCAGCAGTTGGCGCAGGATCATCGGTACGCTGAGGTGATGAAACACGCGACGTGAACGCTGCCGGTCGAGCCATTGAAGGTAGGGCACCAGCACCAGTTTGTAGCCGATCCGGTGGGGGCCGCGATGCTCGCGACTGGCACTGTGAAGGACGCCGTGAATACCCTGGCCCTCCGTCAGGCTGAGGAACACCGGCTGTTGCAGCAATCGGTCGAGGCTCATGGCCGGTGCGAGGCCGATGACTTCGATGTCGAATCGATAGGGCTGGTTGAGGGCTTCTCGGCCACTGAACTGCAACACCTGCAAACTCAAATCGCCGTCGAGGAGTGTCAGGGTGAAGGGACTTTCCTTGTCGTTGTGCATCGAGCGCGCTTCTGCCATGGAATTCGGGCGCAGAGGGTACGAAACCACAGCCCTTTATGGTCACCGCAAATCGAAGTTTCAGAATCGCCCTACAACTGCCGGTGAAGATGTCGATTGGTCATGGGGTGAACAGGGTGGATTTTTTGGTCGATTGCCAACTTTAGGGCGTATAAACTTGCGCCATGCGTCGGCCAATAGATGTCTCGGCGCCATAGATCAAGAGAGTGAGTAATGGGCGCACAGTGGAAGGTTAAACACAAAGAAGCGGCATCTAACGCCAAGGGCAAGATCTTCGGCAAACTGGTAAAAGAAATCACCATCGCTGCCCGTAACGGTGCCGATGTCGCTACCAACGCACACCTGCGTCTGGTGGTTGAACAGGCCAAGAAAGCCTCGATGCCCAAGGAAACCCTGGATCGCGCCATCAAAAAAGGCGCGGGCCTGCTGGGTGAGACCGTTCAGTACCATCGCGTGACTTACGAAGGTTTCGCTCCGCATCAGGTGCCGGTGATCGTCGAGTGTGTCACCGACAACATCAACCGCACCGTGGCGGAAATCCGCGTGGCGTTCCGCAAGGGCCAGTTGGGCGCTTCCGGTTCGGTGGCGTGGGACTTCAACCATGTCGGCATGATCGAGGCGTCCCCGGACAGCCCTGACGCCGATCCGGAAATGGCCGCCATCGAAGCCGGCGCCCAGGATTTCGAACCGGGCGAAGAAGAGGGCGCGACCCTGTTCCTGACCGAGCCTGGGGACCTGGACGCCGTGCAGAAAGCCCTGCCCGAGCAAGGGTTCACCGTGTTGTCGGCCAAGTTGGGTTACCAGCCGAAAAACCCGGTCAGCGGCCTGAGCGATGAGCAGATGGCTGAAGTCGAAGCCTTCCTCGAAGGCCTCGATAACCACGATGACGTGCAGGACATGTTTGTCGGGTTGGCGGGTTAAACCGGACTGTTTGTGATCTGACTTGTGGCGAGGGAGCTTGCTCCCGCTCGGTTGCGCAGCAGCCGTCGCTTTTGGAGACGGCTTCGCCGTCCAGCGGGAGCAAGCTCCCTCGCCACAGGTTTCGTTTTTCTCTAAAGATTTGTGTTGATTACCGCCAGCGCCTGAATAATCTCGCCGAACCCCGGTCGCGTCAGCACCTGCGGCTGACAGCAGCGCTGCTGCAATTGCTCCAGCTGCACACGACCCTCATCGCTCAACCCCGAGTCGATCCGCTCCAACAATTCCCCCAGCAAAATACCAAACGCCCGCACTTCGATCCGTTGCAGCGCACGGCTTTCAAGGCTGTCCGAGGTGGCATGGAACGACGCCGCGCCAAAATCCCCCAGCAGGCAATCACCGTGCTCGTTCCACAGAATGTTGTGACCGTAGAGGTCGCCGTGGGTGATGCCATGCTGGTGCAAATGCTCGGCTGCCGAGGCGACGCCACAGGCGATGCGCAATGCCACGCCAGCGCTGAGCCGGGTGTCATTGGCGTAAACGTCGCGGGTACATGACGCCAGGCTCGGCAGCCCGGCCAGATTGCGATAGCTCGGATCGATCAGTTGCATCACCAGCCCGGCCTGGGCTTGCGGATGCCCGACGACGCGCCCTTCAACCCGGATCAGGTTGGGGTGACTAGCGGCGGTGATGCAGGCGTTCATTTCGTGCAACGGCGAGCCATCGCTGGTCATTTCGCCTTTGTAGAGTTTGACCGCGACCTGAGTGGCCGGTTGGCCCTGTCGATCCCAATCAGCCCGATGAATCACCCCCGACGCGCCTTCGCCCAGTTGCTGCGCCAGACGCAGTTCGGTCCAGGGAATGTGAGGCGTGGCTTCGAGGGCGGCCGCATCGGCTTCGGTCTCCAGCGGGTTACCGGCGTACGCCAGCCAAGCCAGGCTCGGCAGGGTCAGCAGCCACTCGGGCAACTCGGTCAACTGGTTGGCGGCGATGCGGATCAGTTCGAGTCGATGGCAATGACGCAAGCTCTCGGGCAAACCTTGCAAACGGTTGCCGGCGAGCATGAGTTTTTGCAGGTTCGGGCGTTCACCCAGCTCGGCCGGCAATTCAGTGATGCAGTTATCGGTCAGGATCAGCCAGCGCAGCAACGGTGACAGGGCGGCGCCGGGCACGCGTTCGATGCGGTTGCCCCTGAAACTGACCATCGTCAGTGCAGCGCATTGGCCCAGGCAGTCGGGCAGTTCGGTGAACAGATTGTCCGCGCAGAACAGCACGCGCAAACGGGTCAGGCGGTACAAGTCGTCCGGCAGGCTACTCAAGGCATTGCCGCTGAGTTCGAGGACTTCCAGCGAGTCCGCCAGGTCGAAGATTTCTCGCGGAAACTCCGTCAGGCCGCCGGTGAGGTCCAGGCGGGTAACGCCCGACAGTTGGCCGGCGCGCAGTTGGGCAAGGGTATCCATGAACAGATTCACTTTGATCGGGAGGAGGGCGCGGAGGCCTGGAAACGGGCGACATGATACCGGCAAAGGCCGGGGACGTGTCAGACCGGTTCCCTGACTTCGACCAACTGCCCCAAGCGGCTGCGGGTGCGCGTCAGATCGATGGCATCGCCACCCAGGCTTTCGCGCAAAGACTGATGGCCGAGCAGAATCAGGTGCTTGTCCTGGTCGTACAGGACGTCGACCAGATTGATGAACCGCTGTTGGGCGGCGATGGAACAATCGGCGAGGTTGGGCAGTTCATCGATGAACCAGTGATCGAAACGTTGGCACAGCTCCAGGTAATCCATCACCGCAGTGGGGTGGTCGCACAGATCGCCGAAGGTGAAACCGATGGTTCGCCCTTCGCAGTGTCGGGCCTGAAGGTGGCGTGTCCCGACGGGCAGTTGAATGGCCGGCGCGGCGCGTTCGGGCAGGTTCAACGATTGACGCTGCGTTGCGGTAGCGGGCCAGACGTACTGTCCCTGGGTAAACAGCTGCTGGGCATGGGTTCTGACCTGACTGCGGTAGTCGTGGGGGCCGCCGACCTCCATGACCTGCATGCGAGCGTTGATCAGGTCGATCACTGGTTTGAAGCGCGCGTGGTACAGCGGGTTGGGCAGCAGTCCCTCCGGTGGATAGTTGGAAGTGACCAACAGCAGGATGCCTCGGCGGAACAATGCCTTGAACAGCCGGCTGATGAGCATCGCGTCGCCGATGTCATGGACGTGAAACTCGTCGAAACACAGCACCCGGCAATCGCGCAGCTGTTCGTCGAGGGTGATTTCCAGCGCGTCGGATTGATCGCGATGACTGAACATTCCTTGGTGAAGGTGCGCAAAAAACTGATGAAAATGCAGGCGCTGTTTTTCCGCGATGGGGAGGGCCTGGAAAAACCCGTCGAGCAGCCAGCTCTTGCCGCGACCCACAGCGCCGTGCAGGTATAAGCCGGGAAGCGTTTTTGCCGAGGTGCCCACCAGTGCTGCGGCGTGTTGTGCCATGCAGTCGATGACGCGCAGTTGGCTATGGCTGAGGGTGTAGCCCTGGGAGTGGGCCTTGCGGTGGAAGTAGTCGTGGATGACTCGACCGGTCGCGGTGGCACCGGCGGATGCCGCCGATGACTTGCCGAACAAGCGGCGTAGCGCAGGCCAGCGTGGTGTGAGTCGCGAACGGTTGGGCGGTCGAACGGCCACTGTGAGGTTACCCCGTAATCGTCAGGCAGCTCCCCGAGTTGCCGCGACGTAGTGTAACCAAAGGGGGAATTTCCATTCCAGTTGCGTCGGCCTGTGCACCCTCCAACCTGTAGCAGCTGCGCTGTGGCGAGGGGATTTATCCCCGTTCGGCTGCGAAGCAGTCGTAAAACCTGAACGCACGGTCTATCTGATGCACCGCGGTGTTTGGTTTTACGACTGCTTCGCAGCCGAACGCAGCCTCGCAGGCTCGACAGCTGCTACATCGGTTGCGTTGGGCGTTTGTCAGTTAGCGTTCGATACTGCGATTCCACCGCGCATTCCACGCCGGGCGCTGTTCGTTGACCTGATCCCAATCGATCGCAATGGCAGTGGTCAGGTACTGCTTCATTGCCTCGACCTGACCGCGAGTCTTGTCGGTGGTCGGGGTATTGGGGTTGGACGGGATCTGGTCGCCGTCTTCAAGCGCGGCGGCCTGCGCTTCAGGCGTCAGCAAGAAGGCTGCGAGTTTCTGCGCCAGTTCCGGCTGAGTGTTGTTGGCGATGGCGCATTCGGCCACGTTGAGCACCACGGCGCCTTCCTTCGGTTGCGCATACTCCACCGGCATGCCCTTGAGTTTCAGGGCGGTGACCTGGGTCGGCGTCAGCGGGAACAGCGCGGCTTCGTCGGTCTGAAGCATTTCGGAAATCTTCGCCGAACTCGGGATGTACTCCAGCACGTTGCGCCCGACGGTGTTCGGCCACGCCTTGAAGCCCGGCTCGACGTCGGTTTCGCTGCCGCCCTGAATCCGGTTGAACATCAGGAACCCGTGCAGGCCAAAGGTCGACGATGCCATCGACTGGAACACCAGTTTGTCCTTGAAACGCGGGTCGGCCATGTCCATCCACGAGGTCGGCGCGGTCCAGCCTTTCTCCTTGAACAACCGCGTGTTGTACGCCAGCCCGGTCACGCCGAGGCTGACCGCCACCGCTTGATCCTTGATGCGGCCCTTGGCCGGAATCTGCGCCAGCGGTGCGCTGTCTTCGAGTTTGTCGCACAGCCCCATGGCGATGGCGCGGTACATGATGCCGTCGTCGAGGAACATCACGTGCATCTGCGGGTTGCCTTTGCTGGCCTGGACCTTGGCCAGAATGTCGGCGGAGGTGCCGGGCACAATCACCACTTTGACGTTATTGGCCTTCTCGAAAACCGGCAGCACCTTGTCGGCGTAGAGCCGCTCCATGGTTCCGCCGTTCATGCCCAGGTAAAGCGTCGGTTCGGCGTGGGCCTGGGTGACCGTGAGCAGGGCGCTCATGCAGGACAAACCGAGCAGTGCAGTGCGTTTGAGGTTATTCATTGGCGCGACCTTCCTCTATCAAGCTACGGAGATGGAGTGAAAACGGGTGATGGAAAACACATCCAGCGGCGTCTTTGACGCGCCGCTACAGATGATCTCGGTGAGCGCCTGGCCCACCGCAGGGCCGATCTGAAAACCTGCGCCGGCAAAGCCGAACGCGTGCAACAGACCGGGTTGAGTGCCGCTGTGGCCGATCACCGGTTGGCGATCGGGCAGGTAACCTTCGGTGCCGCTCCAGGTGCGAATCGCCTGGGCGCCTTCAAGAAACGGATAAAGCTCGACGGCCTGACGCAGGATCTCGATCACCGCGTGCTGACCCGGCCGGGCGCGGGCGCCGTCGAGGGCAAAACCCTGACCGCCACCCAACACACAATTGCCGCGCGCGACCTGGCGGGCATAGATACCGCCACCCTCGACCCCGGTGCTGGCATTCATCACCAGTGGCAACGGCTCGGTGACCAGCATCGCCGGGTGCCCGGCGTGCATCGGCACCCCCTCACCGAACTGTTCTGCGAGGCTGCCGGCCCAGGCTCCGGCGCAATTCAGCAGCCAGGGCGCCTGCAACGCCAGACCGGTTTGCGTGCTGACGCGAAAGCGTCGCCCGTCGTGTTCCACCGTCGTCACCGGGCATTGTTCAAGGACTTGTGCGCCATGTCGCCGCGCCGCCCGGGCAAACGCCGGGGAGACCAGTCGCGGGTTGGCATGACCGTCATCGGGGCAAAACGAGGCACCGACCGCCACCTCGCCGACCCACGGAAAACGTGCGCGCAATTCACTGCGTTCGAGTACCTGCAAGTCGAGGCCAAAGCCCCGACTGCTGGCGGCATAGTCTTGCAAGGCGTGCAGGTCGTTGAGGCTGCGGGCCAGTTTCAGGTGGCCGCTGCGCTGATATTCACCGTCAATGCCAATCAGCTGCGGCAGTTGCCCCCAGAGGTCGTGGGCCCGTTGCGACAGCGCCAGTTGCGACAACGGTCGCCCCTGACGCCGTACGCCGCCGTAGTTCACGCCGCTGGAATGCGAGCCACAGAAGTCCCGCTCCAGCAGCGCCACGCGACGCCCGGCCTTGCTCAGAAAAAGCGCGGCAGAGGCACCGACAATACCGCCGCCAATGATGACGGCATCGACTTCGATCATGGCTCGACCTCCAGACCAAACGGCAGGGGTTTTATCGGCGCCTGAGCCCGAAGCCTGCCGATGTCGGACACGCAGCGCTGGCTTTCGCAGGCAATGATTTCCGCAGCGGCGGCGCCACACATCCGCCCCTGGCAACGCCCCATGCCGACCCGGCAATGCGCCTTGACCCGGTTGATCTCCCAATGGCCCTCGCGCACGACCTGGCGGATGTCGCCGGCCCGCACTTCTTCGCAGCGGCAGATCATCACGTCATTCGGCGCATCGGCGGCCCAATGCTCGGGAAAGATGAAGGCCCGCTCCAGACCTTGGCGGAAGGTATCGATCCGTCCCAGCGCCTGCTCCAATTGCGCCCCACGTTGCGCTGGGATCAGGTATCCGATGTCTTCGAGCAACGCCAGGGCCGCGCGTTCACCGGCCATTTCCGCCGCGTCGGCGCCCATGATGCCGGCGCCGTCACCGGCCAGGTAGACCTCGGCGACACTGCTGCGACCGGCGCTGTCACGTTGCGGCAGCCAGGCACGGTTGAGCGGGTTCCAGGTGAATTCACAGCCGAGCAGGTCGGCGAGTTGGGTTTCACTGCGCAGGCCGTGGGCGAAGGCGACGGCGTCGCAATCGAATTGCTGTTCACCCTTGGAGTTGGACCAATTCAGCGATTGCACACGTTGTTCGCCATTGATGCGTTTCAGGCTGGCACCCTGATGCACCGGGATGCCGTGGGCGGTCAGCCAGCTGCGGTAATAGATGCCTTTGGCCAGGGTGGCCGGTTGCGAGAGCAGGCCGGGCAGGGCGCGGGCCTGAGCGCGGAAGGGCGAACTGTCGAGCACCGCGACGACATTCGCACCGGCCTTGGCGTATTGATACGCCACCAGGTACAGCAACGGCCCGCTGCCAGCGAACACCACCCGTTCACCGATGGCGCAGCCTTGAAACTTGAGGGCGATCTGCGCGGCGCCAAGGCTGTAGACCCCCGGAAGGGTCCAGCCCGGTACCGGCAGAATCCGGTCGGTGGCGCCTGTGGCGACGATCACTCGAGAGAACGCCAGCCGCGCGGCGCGGCCCTCATGCAAGGTGTCGAGCGCGCCGTCCTCGGCGTTCCATACCAGGGTTTCGGGGCGGTAGTCGAGGTGCTCGCGCAGCTCATCAATCGTCTGATGCAACGCGCTGGCCTTGCCGGCTTCGAAGCCATACAGCTTGACCGGTGAGCGCTTGAAGTTTGCCGGTTGGCGTCGATAAATCTGCCCGCCACCGCGTGCTGCTTCGTCCAGCAAAATCGGGCGAATGCCATGTGCAACCAGCGTCTGCGCCGCACGTATACCGGCCGGACCGGCGCCGATGATGACCACCAAGGGTGTGCTCATAAGTGTCGCCCCGGTTCGCGGCTGATCTGCTGCCCGGCTTCGAGCAACGTCGAGCAGGCGCGCACGCGTCGACCGTCGCCCAGTCGAACCCAGCAGTCCTGACAGGCACCCATCATGCAAAACCCGGCGCGGGGTTCGGCGCTGAAGTCGCTGCCGCGCAAGTGTTCGCTGCAGGTCAGCACCGCCGTCAGCAAGGTGTCGCCAAGCAGGCCGGTGGCCGGTTGGCCATCGAGGGTAAAGTCCAGGGCCGGGCGGTCGCCTTCGGCCAGTCGTTTCAGCAGAGCCATGGCGCCCTCATTGTTTGCCCACCAGAACCCGATCGAGGCCGTAGACCCGGTCGAGCAAAATCATCGTCAGCGCGGTCAGCCCAATCACCAGTGCCGACACCGCCGCCATCATCGGATCGATGGATTCGGTGGCGTAAACGTACATCCGCACCGGCAAGGTTTGCGTGGCCGGCGAGGTGACGAAAATCGACAGCGTGACCTCATCGAAACTGTTGATGAACGCCAGCAGCCAGCCACCGGCCACCCCCGGCAGAATCATCGGCAAGGTGATTTCCCTGAACAGTGTGAAGCGCCCGGCACCGAGGGATTGCGCGGCGTGTTCGGCGCTGCGATCCAGGCCGATGGCCGACGCCAGCACCAGCCGCAGCACATAGGGCGTGATCACCAGCACATGGGCGAAGATCAGCCAGGCGAAGCTGCCGTTGACGCCCATCAACGCAAACAAGCGCAGTAACGCCACCCCCAGCACCAAGTGCGGAATGATGATCGGCGACAGGAACAGACCGTTGAGAAAATCCCGGCCGGGGAACTCGAAGCGCGTGATCGCCAGCGCCGCCGGCACCGCAATCAACGTCGCCAGACTGGCCGCGCAAAAGGCCAGGATCAGGCTGTTGTAGAACGAATCGACAAAGTCAGCACGCTCGAACACCGCGCGGAACCAGCGCAGGGAAAACTCGGTGGTTGGCAGGCTCAGGGTGTTTTCCGGGGTGAAGGCCACGAGGCAGACCACTACCAGCGGCGCCAGCATGAACAGCACCACCAGGGTATGGAACAGCAGGGCGAAAGGACCGTTCTTGGACATGACGAGTTATCCCAATGACTTCTTGTAGCGGCCTTCGATCATCCGGTTCCACGACAGCATGATCAGCAGGTTGAGCAACAGCAGGGCCACGGCGATGGCCGCGCCCATCGGCCAGTTGAGCTCCGACAGGTATTGGTCGTAGATCAGCGTGGCGACCATTTTTATCCGGCGTCCGCCGAGCAGGCCGGGGATCGCGAAGGAGCTGGCGGCAAGGCCAAACACGATCAAGGTGCCCGAGAGCACGCCGGGCATGATTTGCGGCAACACCACTTGGCGCATCACGGTGAAGTGGCTGGCACCGAGGGACATCGCGGCCTGCTCGGCGGCCGGGTCGAGTTTTTGCAACGAGGTCCAGACCGGAATGATCATGAACGGCAGCATCACGTGGACCAGCGCAATCACCACCGCGAACGGCGTGTAGAGCAGTTTCATCGGCGAGCCGCCGAAGGCTTGCAGGGTCTGGTTGACCAGGCCGTCGGCGCCGAGCAACAGGCTCCAGCCGAAGGCGCGCACCACCACCGAAATCAGCAGCGGGGTGAGGATCAGAATCAGGAAAATCGAGCGCCACGGCGTGCCCATGCGGCTGAGGATGTAGGCCTCGGGTACGCCGATCACCACGCAGAGCAGGGTGGTCAGGGCGCTGATCCACATCGTGCGCAAAAAGATTTCGTAGAAGTACGAGTCACCCAACAGGCTGCTGTAATGATCGAGGGTGAAGGCGTCGCCGTTGATCCCCGAGCTGTAGTCGAAGACGTTGAACGACAGCACCAAGGTCAGCAGCAGCGGGATAACCAGCAGGCTGAGGTATAAGGCCAGGGCCGGTGCCGACAGCCAGTAACCCTGGCGTCCCTGACGAATGGCGACAAGCGTACTCATGCCGGCACCTCGTCGACACTCAGTACCCGCAACAGCGCCGCGTCCCAATCGAGGCCGACCGCCGTGCCTTCAGTCAGCGGTGCCGAACCGTCGTTGCGGCGTACTACGCTGAGTTCGCCCAGAGTGGTCGATACGCCGTACAGCCATTGGCTGCCTAGAAAGAAGCGGCTGACGATGTTGCCTTGCAAGCGACCCTGACCTTTGTCCCGCAGATCGATTTTTTCCGGACGCAGACTCAGGGTCAGTTCGCCGCCACTGCGAACCTGGACCACTCCCGCGCCATCACGCTCACCCGGCAGCAGATTGGCTTTGCCGACGAAACCGGAAATGAACTCGGTGCGTGGGTGTTCGTAGAGGGTGTAGGGCGCGTCGATTTGGGTGATGCGCCCGGCCTGCATCACCACCACGCGGTCGCTGATGGACAGCGCTTCGGACTGGTCATGGGTGACCATCAGTGTGGTGATTCCGACTTCGCGCTGAATGCGGCGGATCTCGAATTGCATCTCTTCGCGCAGGTTGGCGTCGAGGTTGGACAGCGGCTCATCGAGCAGCAGCACCGGCGGTTCGATCACCAGGGCCCGAGCCAATGCAACGCGTTGACGCTGACCGCCGGAGAGTTCTCGGGGGTAACGCTCTGCATGCTGGTTGAGGCGTACCAGTTTCAGCACCCGCTCCACTCGCTGCTGCAACTCGGCACCGGGCACTTTGCGCATGCGCAGGCCGAAGGCGACGTTGTCTTTCACGGTCATGTGCGGGAACAGCGCGTAGCTCTGGAACACCACGCCCAGACCACGGCTGGCGGGTTTGGCGTGGGTGATGTCGCGACCGTCCAGCACAATGCGACCGCTCGTGACTTCGACGAAGCCGGCGATCATTTGCAGGGTGGTGGTTTTACCGCATCCGGAAGGGCCGAGCAGCGAGACAAACTCGCCTTTCTCGACCGAGAGGTTGGTGGCAACGACGGCGTCGATTTCACCGTAACGTTTGCCGAGTCCTTCAAGTTGCACAAAAGCCATAACTGCGCTCCACCTGAGATTGTTATGCGTCGCCCGAAGGCGCGCTTTTTTGTATGGGCAGATACGAAAAAATGTTTCTGGGTGCGTTGGCGCTCGACTTCTGTCGGCTGCCGCTGTTGTTCGAATCGCCCCTGTCTGGACGCAGAGTAGGACGAAGAATAGGATGGGCTCAATGGCCTATTTCACTGAAGCGATGACTATTTTCAGTTTCATTCGGTGAGTAAATTAATACTCGGGAAAACCCATGACAGATTCCATTGAGCGGAATGAAAGTAAAAGTGATGTCGGTGTTGGCGCGGTCTCCAGACTGTTTGCCGTGCTGCGCAGTCTGGGTGACACCGTCGAGGGCGGGGAACGCGTGACGCAACTGGCCCAGCGCATTGGCCTGTCGCAACCGACCACGCACCGATTGCTGCGCAGCCTGATGGATGAGGGCATGGTCGAGCAGGATGCGCGCAGCAAACGCTATCGCTTGAGTCTGGAGTTCTTTGCTCTGGCGGCCCGCGCCGGGAACACCGGAAACCTGCGCGAACTGGTGCGTCCGGCGCTGCTGCGGCTGTCAGCGTCGTTGGGGGATTCGTTGTTCTTGCTGGCGCGCAGTGGGTTTGATGCGATCTGCCTGGATCGCAGCGAAGGGCCGTTTCCGATCCGCACCTTTACCGGTGACATCGGCGGGCGGGTGGCGCTGGGCGTGGGGCAGGGCAGCCTGGCGATTCTGGCGTTTTTGCCGGAAGAAGAGCGCGACACGGTGATTCACTACAACTTGCCGCGGCTCAAGGATTTCCACCTGTACGACGAAGTGTTCCTGCGCTCGGAAGTCGAGAACGTGCGCAAGCTCGGTTATGCCGGGCGCAACACGGGCGTGTTGCAGGGCATGGCCGGGGTGGCGGTGCCGATTCTGGATCGTGAAGGGCGGGCAGTCGCGGCACTGAGTGTGGCGACCGTGAGTGATCGGCTGGGGCCGGATCGCTTGCCGACGGTGGTGGAATTGCTCAAGCGCGAAGCGGCACTGATCGGGCCGCGGATCAACCCGTTCGACCCGTTGCTGCGCAGGCCTTCGCAAGTGTTCGGGCAGGGCTGAACACATCGACAAGTAATCGCAGAGCCCCTTTGTAGGAGTGAGCCGGCTCCGGGCGGCGTTCCGACGATAGCGGTGGGTCAGTCGACATCAATATTGGATGTACCGGCCTCATCGCGAGCAGGCTCACTCCTACAGGGGATTAGTGGTGTGATCAGAACTGGGAGGTTTGCTTGAGCATCTGCGCCGCCGGCGTATCACTCGGGCTGACCATCGCGTAGTTGTATCCGCCCCCTGACCAGTACTCGGCCTGCAACTCGCCATCGCTGCGACTGCCCCTCGGCAACAGGTAGTTTTTCGGACCCGGTGGACGGACGTAGAAGCTGACTTTATGGCCGCTTTGATCCTCGTAGACCACCATCGCCGCCGGCCCTTGCTCGGTGCTCAGCAAGCGCCCGCTGACCGGTTTGAAACCGGCGCCCGAGAGGTCAGGCAAGCGATTGGCTTGAGTGAAATAGCGGTCGAGCCAACCCTGCATGTCGCCGTCGTCGCTGACTTTGTAATCAGCCGGCAGGATGCCTTGCTGGGCAATCAGGCGATAGGCCTGCAGGGCATCGGTCATCGGCGGCATGGCACTGATGAGCATCATCTCCCGGGCTTGCCAACCGCCGAGCCCGCCGACGCTGACCGCGATCAGCAACACCGCGGCGCTGGCCAGGTGACGGCGGGATTGTCGTTTGAGGCGTTGACGAATCAGCGCCGGGTCGAGGTTCGGGTTGGCCGGTTGCTGCAGGGCGCCGCTCAATGCCGCGCGCAATTGCTGGGCGTCCTGCTGCCAGGCGCGCACTTGGGCAGCCACCTCAGCGTTGCTGGCCAGAAAAGTCTCCACCAGACGTCGGTCGGCCTCGCTGAGTTGCTGGTCGACATAAGCGTGCAGGTCACGCTCGCTTGGGGGCAGGCTGATCATTTGAGTCTCCGCAGAGAAGGGCGGGTGATTTCGCCGTCGCTCAACTGGCGCAAGGCCTGGCGGGCACGGGACAGGCGGGACATTACGGTGCCGGTAGGGACGTCGAGAATCTCGGCGACCTCTTTGTAACTCAAGCCTTCGACCGAGACCCAGAGCAGCAGGGCGCGCTGTTCAGTGGTGAGTTGATCGAAGGCTTTCAGGGTCGATTGGGCGATCACGGTGCGTTCCACCGACGGCTGTGAATCGTCTCGCCCGGTAAAGAATTCGAGCATCCGCGCATAACGCCGGGAGCGCCGGTGAGCATCGAGAAACTGCCGATACAGAATCGAAAACAACCAGGCGCGCAAGTCGCCCTCGGGGCGTTTGTCGCCCCAACTCGACAGCGCGCGCTCAAGGCAAGATTGCACCAGGTCGTCGGCGCTGCTGGGATTGCGCGTCAACGACAGGGCAAACCGGCGCAATCGGGGAATGATTTCTCGCAGCTGTTCGTCGATATCGTTCATGAAATTCTGGCTAGTCACTACGCTGTGGACTAGGAAGACGCCCGGCATGCGAGGTTATTCCACGCCCGAAAAAATAAACACCGCGCGATGGAATAAACCGCCATGGGGTTCGTCTGCTTGATCCTTCTCACTTGTGGCCGATGGCCCTGGAGTCTTTCATGGTAGATCGCTCATCACCGCCCACCCGGCCACCCTTGAGTGCGGCGAGCCTGACATTACGTCTGGCCGGTATCGCTGTGGTGGTTGCCGTCCTGGCCGGGGCTTTTGCCTACGTTAACGGCACCTTCGACCCACAGCGCCTGACGCCGAAAAAACTGATCAATGTGCTGGAGACCAACAACGGCGTGCACCCGGGTTTCCGGCGTAACCACTCCAAAGGCGTGTGCGTGATCGGGCATTTCGAGAGCAGCGGTGAGGCGCGCAGCTATTCCAGCGCTCAAGTGTTCAATGTAGCGCGGACCCCGGTGGTCGGGCGTTTCGCATTGCCGGCCGGTAATCCTTATGCGCCGGACAACAGCGTGCCGATCCGTAGCCTGGCGTTGCGATTCACCCAGGCCAACGGCCAGCAATGGCGCACCGGGATGAACAGCATGCCGGTGTTCCCGGTGGGTACGCCCGAAGCGTTCTACCAATTGCAACAAGCCCAGTCACCGGACCCGGCCACCGGCAAGCCGAACCCGGCTGCGGTGCCGGCGTTCTTCGGCTCGCACCCGGAAGCTGGACCGTTCCTGGCCTGGATCAAAACCGCCAAGCCGTCGGCCAGTTACGTGACGGAAACCTACAACAGCGTCAATGCGTTTTACCTGGTGAACGCGGCCGGGCAACGGCAAGCGGTGCGCTGGAGCATGGTGCCCGTCGCTCAGGATGCCGCAGGTGCTACGGCGCCTGAGGGTGGAGATTTCCTGGAAAAGGACCTGGTTCAGCGGATTTCCGCAGGGCCGCTGCGTTGGCAGCTGAACATCACACTGGCCAATCCCGGTGATCCAGTCAACGACGCCAGCAAGTCCTGGCCCGAGGGTCGCAAAGTGTTGAACGCCGGCACCCTGGTGCTCGAAAGCACCCAGCCGCAACTCAATGGCGAATGCCGTGATATCAACTACGACCCGCTGGTACTGCCCGCCGGCATAGAAGGTTCCGACGACCCATTGCTCGCCGCTCGTTCGGCGGGGTACGCCACTTCCTACTTGCGTCGTACCAGTGAAGTCAGCCAGTTGCCCGCCGCTAATAAACAGGAGTCTCATCAATGAGCGCTCAACCGAACCATTTCGCGCCTTTAGCGCGATTGCTGCACTGGCTGATGGCGCTGATGATCATTGCCATGCTGTTTATCGGCGCGGGCATGGCCGCTTCAGTGTCCGAGCGTCATGAGTGGCTGATTCATCTGCACAAACCTTTGGGCGTCGCGATTCTGTTGCTGGTGATCGTGCGCCTGGCCGTGCGCTTTTCCACGCAACAGCCACCGCTGCCGGCAGATCTGCCGGGTTGGCAAGCACTGGCAGCCAAGGCTTCGCATGTCTTGCTGTACGCATTGATGCTGATTCTGCCGTTGCTGGGTTGGGCAATGATTTCGGCGGCGGGGGATCCGGTGATGCTCAGCAGCTCCTTGCAGTTGCCGTCGATTGTCCCGGCGAATGCGCAAGTGTTTGCGTTCCTGCGCAAGGCTCACGGGTACCTGGCGTACTTGCTGTTCCTGACGGTGCTGCTGCATTTGGCGGCGGCGTTGTTTCACGGCTGGGTGCGCCGCGATGAGGTGCTGGACAGCATGTTGCGGGGCAAGGATCGCGGCTGATCTAAAGGTTGGCACAACATTGTGGCGAGGGAGCTTGCTCCCGCTGGGCTGCGAAGCAGCCCCATCAATTGCAACACAGTAGTGTCGGAAACCACGCAGATACAGGTTTTGCGCCTGCTACGCAGGCGAGCGGGAGCAAGCTCCCTCGCCACAGGATTCAAGTGTCTGGGGGGCGAGTGTCAGCCACCAATAAATCAACGCCACAGCATTGATGCCTGCTCCCAGCAGGCATACGCCGAGCCACCCGGCCCACGCGTACATTGCCGTCGAACCGATTGACCCCAAGGCGCTGCCAATTGAATAGAACAGCATGTAGCCGGCGGTAAGTCGGCTTTGGGCTTCGGGGCGCACGCTGTAGATCATGCTCTGGCTGGTGACGTGCACGGCCTGCAGACCCAGATCCAAGGTAATCACGCCAAGCAGCAAGGCCCACAATGAGGACTGGGTGAAGGCAATCGGCAGCCAGGAAACCAGCATCAACAAGAGTGACAAACCGCTGGTCCATTGTCCCAGGCCACGATCAGCCAGATGCCCGGCGCGAGCGGCGGCCAGTGCACCGGCGGCACCTGCCAGTCCGAATAATCCGATTTGTGTGTGGGACAACGACAGCGGCGGGGCGCTCAGCGGCAGCACCATGGGCGTCCACAACACCATGGCGCTGGCGAAGGTCAGTAGCGCGAGCACCGCCCGCTGGCGCAGCACCGGTTCTTCCTTGAACAGCGTGAACACCGAGCCCAGCAAGGCGCTGTAGGAACTGGCGGGTTGCACATCTTCATGTTTGGGCAACACACGAAACAGCAGCAACGCCATCACCAGCGTCAAACCTGCGGACAACAGATAAATCGAACGCCAACCGGCGAGGTCAGCCATGCCGCCAGCCACTGTCCGGGCGAGCAGAATGCCGACGACGATGCCGCTGGTGACCACTCCGACCACACGCCCTCGCTGTTCCGGGATGGCCAATGTCGCGGCGTAGGCCACCAGCACTTGGGTTACGACAGCCAAAAAACCGGTCAATGTCATGCCGATCAGTAGCCAGATGTTATTAGGCGCCAGTGCAATCGCGAGCAAGGCCAGCGACGAAAGCACCGTTTGCGTAACGATCAGGCGTCGGCGATTGAACAGGTCACCCAGCGGCACCAGCAACACCAGGCCTGCGCCGTAACCGACTTGAGTCAGCGTGACGACGATGCCGATGGCGGCGGGGTCCATGGCGAAGGCCTCGGCCATGGCATCGAGCAGCGGCTGTGCGTAGTAAACATTGCCGACGGCCAAGCCACAGGCGATGGCAAACAGCAGCACCACGGCGCCGCTCAATGGATGATCAGGTTTCATGACGGGCTTCCTTATGTGGTTTCAAATTGAAACCAGTTGTACGGTAAGGAAGCTGGTTTTATATTGCAACTACATTTGATGGATGTGAGCGCGCTCATGGCTAAACGTACAAGCATGGAAAACGCCGAATGCCCGGTTGCCCGTTCCCTGGATGCCATTGGTGATTGGTGGTCGTTGCTGATCGTGCGCGATGCATTTGACGGCATGCGCCGGTTCGGGGAGTTTCAGCGCAGTTTGGGCATGGCCAAGAATATTTTGTCTGTGCGGCTGCGCACCCTGGTGGCCCACGGCATTTTCGACCTGGTGCCGGCATCGGACGGCAGTGCGTATCAGGAATATGTGCTGACCGAGAAAGGCAAAGGCCTGTTCCCGTTGATCATCGGACTGCGCCAATGGGGCGAAGCGTTTTTCTATGAGGCAGGGGAGGCGCACTCGCGGGTTGTTGACCGAGAGAACGGCCGACCGGTGCAGACGCTGGAATTACGCGCCGAGGATGGGCGCTTGCTGGGACCTGAGGATTGCGTGCGGATCGCCGCCGAGTGAAGCATGGCTGCATGCCGTGCATGCAGCCATCGAACGTGATCAACGCAAGGTATTGATCATGTCAGCCACGGTGGTCAGCACATCCTTGGCCAACTGCTTCGAGCGCTTGCCAGACCAGCCAGTCAGCGCATTCGGCGCATCATTGTTGTCCTTGAAGGGCATTTCGAGGGTCAGCGACAGGCAGTCGAATTTCTCGCCGACGGCATTGCACGCCAGGGTCATGTTGGCTTTGCCCGGTTCGTCGCGGGTGTAGCCGTGCTTGGTCTGGAAGTCCTTGGTCAGGTGCTTCAGATGACTGCGGAAATGCTCTTCGAGTTTTTCGATCCGTGGCGTGTACCCCGGGTTACCTTCGCAACCGGCGGTGAACACGTAGGGGATTTCTTCATCGCCATGGACGTCGAGGAACAGGTCCACGCCGTATTTTTCCATCTGCTGCTGAGCGAACAGCACTTCCGGGCTGACTTCCTGGCTGGCGCTCTGCCAGGCGCGGTTCAGGTCCTGGCCCATGGCGTTGGTGCGCAGGTGACCGTGGAAAGCGCCGTCCGGATTCATGTTCGGAACCAGGTACAGATCGGCACTGGCCAGTAGTTTGTTCAATACCGGATCGTCGTGTTTTTCGAGACGTTCGATCACGCCTTCCATGAACCACTCGGCCATGTGTTCGCCGGGGTGTTGCTGGGCGATGATCCAGACCTTGCGCTGACCTTCGGCGCCCGTGCCTTTACGCAGCAGCTGGATGTCCCGACCTTCGACACTTTTGCCGGTGGCCAGCAGTTCGGTGCCGGCCTTGGTCAGCGCTTGCTCGATCAACCAGTCATGGCGACCGCGGCTGTAGGGTTCGAAGTAAGCAAACCAGGCATGGGTGGCGGTGGCTTCAAGGCTGAAGCGCAGGCAGTCACCTTCGAAAATGGTCGGCACCCGGAACCAGTTGACGTGGTCGTAGGACGCCACCGCCTGATAACCATCCCAGGCTTTGTTGTAGGAGGACTTGCTGGCATTGTTCAGACGAAACCAGTGTTCCTGACCGACGTGCAGACCGCTGGCCTTGAAGTGGAACCACTGAAAGTGCTGGCTGCGGGTGTCTGGCTTGATGGCCAGCAGGGCTTGCAACGGATTGCTGATGTCCAGCACTTCAATGTTGCCACTGTCGAAGTCGGCACTGATGTCGAAAGAGGATTTAGCCACGGTCATAGTCGATTCCTGAATATGATTTTATGGCTGCTACTTTACACGCTGGGAAGGGAAAAACAGGGGGAAATTCTGGGCTGAAGCGGGGGGCGTCCTCCTTGACGCCGACGCAGCTTAGAGACTGTGTGATTGATTCTCAAGCGCTATTTTTTATTAGTTTGGGCCAATGATGCCGGGCTTCTCTTGCTAACGAATATTCTTTTGATATCATCCGCGCCATTCGAATTTGCAGCACTAAAGACTTCATTAGCCTGAAGGTAAAGCCAGATTAACTGGCAAAAAAAAGACCCGGCAAAAAGCCGGGTCAAAAACCGTGATTAGCCTGATGAGGAGATAGTCCAGGAGACCGACCTAAGGTTACTTGGACAATCGACTGATCTCGCGATCAGTTGCATGCAATAATAATCATTCTCGTTTGCAAGTCAAATGCTTTTATCTGCGCGATTGGAAAAATCTTTCCCGTCCTCCTCGCAAGCACCCGTGTGTCACCCGTTCTGATCGCCCTCCAGGGATCGATCCACCATCGCCCTGGCCATGTCGATCATGTGCACCGCCGAAAACGCCAGGTCCCGACTTGCGCCCTGCAAATTGCTGGCTGACTCGTACGCGATGGCGGCGGCACAACGTAGCAAATCCGTGGCATGGACCAGCGCCTCTTCGCCACTGATGTTGCGGTTTACGTCAAAGAAACGTTCTTCGACCGCTTCCTCTGAAACAGCTGGTTTCAAGTAATAGTCCAGCGCTCGTTGCGCGGCGGCAGAGCCTTTTGGCGAGGTGAGGGACGTGTCGATTTGCATGTCAGGCAGGTCGTTGCAGGGGATGGACATGGCGATGGCAAACTCCGTGATAGATTCAGATCCGTGAACCCATCCTAGTACGTACTGTATTTATGACGAGAGATTAAATACTACAATTTGTGTTTTGACGGCCGGAGGCGCCCACGTATCGTGCCGCACATGGATAAATGGATTGAATTGGTCAAGGCCAAGATGAGTGAACTCAAAGTCACTCAAGACGAACTCGCAGATCGCCTCGGGATGTCCCAGGGCGGCGTCGGCCACTGGCTAAACAAACGCCGCGACCCCGGCGTCGTCAACATGAACCGTGTGTTGAAGGCGCTGGGCATGGACTTTCTCGAAGTGGCGCTGGTGATCCGCGAACCACTCATCCTGGAAGAGGAGGAGTTGCCTCTGGCGCTAAAGTACAACCCGTACTTCCGCTACCCGGTCAGTGACTGGAAGGAGCCGGCGCAGCTGCGCGATGGTGAGCTGACGGTGTATCGCAAGGAGGAACGCTTCGAGCTGACCGACTACCACGCCCAGGGCCCGGCCTTCTGGCTGAGTGTGGTGGGCGATGCGATGACCGCGCCCACGGGAATCAGCATCGCCGAGGGCATGATGATCCTGGTGGACCCGGCCATTGTGCCGGAGCCCGGAAAGCTGGTGATCGCCCAGTGGCCGGACAGCGCCGAGGCGACTTTTCGCAAACTGATAGAAGAGGGCGGGCAGCGTTACCTGGTCCCGCTCAATCCGACCTATCCGAAAGCCCTTTACACCAAAGAGTGCCGAATTATCGGCGTGGTGGTTCAGGCGACAGCCAGGTTCTAATCAGATCGGTCCCCGCAAGGCGTAGGACCGATCTTCATTTCATGCTTCTTCAAACTCGACCAACGCACTGCCTTCACTGACCATCTCGCCTTCCTGGCAATACAGCGCCTTGATCACCCCGGCGTGTGGCGCACGAATGCTGTGCTCCATCTTCATCGCCTCCAGCACCACCAATTGCGCTCCGGCTTCGACCGTTTGCCCGGCTTCCACCAATACCCGCACGATGCTGCCATTCATGGGGGCGGTCAGCCCGCCGTGATGGCTATGACTGGCTTCGACGGCACTGATCGGGTCGTAGGACTCGATGCGGCGCAATTCACCTTCCCATTGCAGATACACAACGTCGCCATGGCGGATTGCCCGATGCTGGCGGCGCAGGCCATTGTGCTCGGTCAGCAGTTGCTCACCCTTGAGTTGAGCGGTGTGGGCATCAGTGTCGCCCAACGTCAGTGCACGATCCTGGCCTTCACAACTCAAATGCAGGGTGATTTCTGTCGGCAGTCCGGCACGGAAACCATTGCTGTTGGCCCAAGGTGAAACCGGGTCATCGGCTCGTGGAGAACTCGGCTGACTTTGGGCAAACGCCTGAGCGGCGGCTTGCCAGAAATCGTCACTGAGGTCCGAGGCGACTGGCAGCAGTTCTTCCTGATAACGCGGAATGAACCCGGTATCCAGTTCGGCCGCAGCAAACGCCGGATGGCCGACGATCCGGCGCAGGAAGTTGATGTTGGTCTTGAGACCGCCAATGGCAAACTCATCGAGCATGCTCAGCAGCCGCAGTCGCGCCTGTTCACGATCCTCGCCCCAGGCAATCAGTTTGCCGAGCATCGGGTCGTAGAACGGCGAGATCTCGTCGCCTTCTTCTACGCCACTGTCCACCCGTCGTCCCGGACCTTGCGCGGATTCGCGATACAGCTCCAGTCGACCGGTCGCCGGCAGGAAATCATTGCCCGGGTCTTCGGCATACAACCGCACTTCGATGGCATGGCCGATCAGCGGAACCTGATCTTGAGTCATCGGCAGCGCTTCGCCGCGGGCCACACGAATCTGCCAGGCCACCAGGTCGAGGCCGGTGATGGCTTCGGTGACCGGGTGTTCGACTTGTAGACGGGTGTTCATCTCCATAAAGAAGAACTCCCCGCGCGAATCCAAAAGAAACTCCACGGTGCCGGCGCCGACATAACCGATGGCTTGCGCCGAACGCACGGCGGCTTCGCCCATGGCGCGACGCAGTTCCGGGCTCAAGCCTGGAGCAGGTGCTTCTTCAACGACTTTTTGGTGTCGACGCTGGATCGAGCAATCACGTTCGTTGAGGTACAGGCAGTTGCCGTGCTGGTCGGCGAAAACCTGGATTTCCACGTGGCGCGGTTTGAGCAGGTACTTCTCCACCAGCATCCGCGAGTCGCCGAACGAGGATTTCGCTTCACGTTGGGCTGAGGCCAAAGCTTCGGCCAACTGGCTGACATCCTCGACCACTTTCATACCCTTGCCGCCACCGCCCGCGGTGGCCTTGAGCAGCACCGGATAACCAATGCGTTCGCAGGCGTCGCGGAAGGTGTCGAGGTCCTGAGCTTCGCCGTGATAACCGGGCACCAGCGGCACGCCGGCCGTCTCCATCAAGGCTTTGGCCGCAGATTTGCTGCCCATCGCATCGATGGCCGAGGCGGGCGGGCCGAGGAAAATCAGGCCAGCTTCTTCGATAGCACGGGCGAACCCGGCGTTCTCGGAAAGGAAGCCATAACCCGGATGAATCGCCTGAGCGCCGCTGGCCTTGGCGGCGGCTATCAGTTTGTCGATTTGCAGGTAGCTGTCGGCGGCTTTGCTGCCACCGAGGTCGACGCGGATATCCGCTTCGCGGCTGTGTCGGGCTTCACGGTCAGTGGCGCTATGAACGGCCACAGTGGTCAGGCCCAGGGCTTTGGCGGTGCGCATCACCCGGCAAGCGATTTCGCCGCGGTTGGCCACCAGCAGGGTGGTGAGAACAGGTGCGCTCATCAACGCGGCTCCTTGGTGGTGGTTTCGGCTTGCCAGCTCGGCGGACGTTTTTGCAGAAAGGCCCGCAAGCCTTCCTGACCTTCGGGGCTGACGCGGATGCGGGCGATGGCGTTTTCGGTGTAGCGGCGTAGCGCCGGGGTCAGCGCGCCGTGGCCGACTTCGCGCAGCAAGTCCTTGCTGGCGCGCATGGCGGCCGGGCTGTTGAGCAACAGGTTGTCGATCCACTGTTCGACTTTCTGTTCCAGCTCAGCGATCGGATAGCTCTCCGACAACAAACCGATTTCCCGTGCCCGTTGTCCGCCGAAACGCTCGGCGGTCAGCGCGTAGCGACGTGCTGCGCGTTCGCCGATGGCTTGCACCACGAACGGACTGATCACCGCCGGGGCCAGGCCGATGCGCACTTCCGACAGGCAGAACTGCGCGTCATCGGCGCCAATTGCCATGTCGCAGCAACTGATCAGGCCCAGCGCACCACCGAATGCAGCGCCTTGCACCACCGCCAGCGTCGGGACCTTCAGCTTGGCGAGGTTGTACATCAACTCCGCCAGTTCCCGGGCGTCGTCGAGGTTGGTGTGGTAATCGAGTTCGGCCGATTGCTGCATCCAGGCCAGATCCGCGCCGGCACTGAAATGCTTGCCGCGTCCGCGCACCAGCAGAAACCGCAGGCTGGTGTCGCTCGACACTTTGTCCAGCGCGAGGATCAGTTCGCGGATCATTTCGGCGTTGAACGCGTTGTTCTTTTCTTCACGGCTGAGCCACAGGGTGGCAAAGCCACGCGGGTCGCTCAGCAGTTCAAGGGTGTTGAAGTCGCTCATGATTTTCTCCCGATCACATCCGGAACACGCCGAAGCGGCTCTGTTCGACAGGCGCATTCAGCGATGCCGACAAGGCCAGGGCCAATACATCGCGGGTTTGCGCCGGGTCGATGACACCGTCGTCCCACAACCGGGCGCTGGAGTAGTAGGGATGACCCTGTTCTTCGTACTGGTCGAGGATCGGTTGCTTGATCTCGGCTTCCTGCTCAGCGCTGAAACCATGGCCACTGCGTTCGGCCTGTTCGCGTTTCACCTGCACCAAAACACCCGCCGCCTGCTCGGCGCCCATCACGCCGATGCGTGCGTTCGGCCACATCCACAGGAAACGTGGATCGTAAGCCCGCCCACACATGCCGTAGTTACCGGCACCGAAACTGCCGCCGATGATCACGGTAAATTTCGGCACCTTGGCGCACGCCACGGCGGTCACCAGTTTGGCGCCGTGCTTGGCGATGCCGCCGGCCTCGTACTTCTGGCCGACCATGAAACCGGTGATGTTTTGCAGGAACAGCAGCGGAATGCCGCGCTGGCAGGCCAGTTCGATAAAGTGCGCGCCTTTCTGCGCGGCTTCGGCGAACAGAATGCCGTTGTTGGCGAGGATCGCGATCGGGTAACCGTGCAGGTGGGCAAAGCCGCACACCAGGGTCGTCCCGAACAGCGCTTTGAATTCGTCGAACACCGACCCGTCGACCAGCCGCGAGATGACTTCGCGCACGTCGAACGGCTGCTTGGCGTCCGCCGACACCACGCCGTACAACTCGTCGCTGGCGTAGAGCGGGGCGATGGGCGTGCGCTGTTGCAGTTCACCGAGTTTGCGCCAGTTGAGGTTGGCAATGCTGCGTCGCGCAATGGCCAAGGCGTGTTCGTCGCTCTCGGCGTAATGGTCGGCTACCCCGGAAATCTTGCAATGCACATCGGCCCCGCCGAGGTCTTCGGCGCTGACCACTTCACCGGTCGCAGCTTTTACCAGCGGTGGCCCAGCGAGGAAAATCGTCGCTTGTTCACGCACCATGATTGCTTCGTCGGCCATGGCCGGCACGTACGCGCCACCGGCGGTGCAGGAACCCATGACCACCGCGATTTGCGGGATGCCCATGGCGCTCATGTTGGCCTGGTTGAAGAAGATCCGTCCGAAGTGCTCACGGTCCGGGAACACTTCATCCTGACGTGGCAGGTTGGCGCCGCCCGAGTCCACCAGGTAGATGCACGGCAAGCGATTCTGCTGGGCGATGGTTTGGGCGCGCAGGTGTTTTTTCACGGTCAGCGGGTAATACGAGCCACCTTTTACGGTGGCATCGTTGGCGACGATCATGCATTCGACGCCTTCCACACGGCCGATCCCGGCAATCACGCCAGCGGCTGGAACGTCTTCGCCATACACCTCGTAGGCTGCCAATTGGCTGATCTCGAGAAACGGCGAGCCCGGATCGAGCAGGCGATTGATCCGTTCACGAGGCAGCAGTTTGCCCCGCGAGGTGTGGCGCTCTTGCGCCTTCGGGCCGCCACCTTGCTGCACTTTAGCGAGCAGGGTGTGCAGGGCGTCGACCTGTTTGAGCATCGCCGCGCTGTTGGCCGCGAACTCCGCCGAACGGGGGTTGAGCTGGGTATGCAGGATAGCCATGGACAGCTCCGTTTAGCGGGTTTCGTTGAACAGTTCGCGACCGATCAGCATGCGACGGATCTCACTGGTGCCGGCACCGATTTCGTACAGCTTGGCGTCACGCAACAGACGACCGGCCGGGAATTCGTTGATGTAGCCATTGCCACCGAGAATCTGGATCGCGTCGAGGGCCATTTGTGTGGCGCGTTCGGCGCTGTAAAGGATCACCCCGGCGGCATCCTTGCGGGTGGTTTCGCCGCGTTCGCAGGCTTGCGCTACCGCATAGAGGTAGGCGCGGCTGGCGTTGAGTTGGGTGTACATGTCGGCGACCTTGCCCTGGATCAGCTGGAACTCGCCGATGCTTTGGCCGAACTGCTTGCGGTCGTGGATGTACGGCACGATCAGGTCCATGCAGGCCTGCATGATCCCGGTCGGGCCGCCGGACAGGACAACGCGCTCGTAATCGAGACCGCTCATCAGCACTTTCACGCCATCGTTGAGCACGCCGAGAATGTTTTCTTCCGGCACTTCGACGTCGTCGAAGAACAGCTCGCAGGTGTTGGAACCGCGCATGCCGAGCTTGTCGAATTTGTTGCTGCGGCTGAAGCCTTTGGAATCACGCTCTACGATGAACGCGGTGATGCCGTGGGGACCTTTTTCCAGGTCGGTCTTGGCGTAGATCACATAGGTGTTGGCGTCAGGGCCGTTGGTGATCCAGGTCTTGCTGCCGTTGAGGACGTAGTGATCGCCGCGTTTGTCGGCGCGCAGTTTCATCGACACCACGTCGGAACCGGCATTCGGTTCGCTCATGGCCAGGGCGCCGATGTGTTCGCCGCTGATCAGCTTCGGCAGGTATTTGGTTTTCTGTTCGTGATTGCCGTTGCGGTTGATCTGGTTGACGCAGAGGTTGGAGTGCGCGCCGTAGGACAGGGCAACCGAGGCCGAGCCACGGCTGATTTCTTCCATCGCCACTACGTGGGCCAGGTAACCAAGGCCGGCACCGCCGTACTCTTCCGGCACGGTAATGCCCAGCAGGCCCATGTCGCCAAATTTACGCCACAGGTCGGCAGGGAACAGGTTGTCGATGTCGATCTGAGCGGCGCGTGGAGCGATCTCTTTGGCGACGAAGGACTGAACCTGATCGCGCAGCATGTCGATGGTTTCACCGAGGGCAAAGTTCAGGGATGGGTAGCTCATGGGTCACCTTTTGGCTTTTTTGTAGGGTAGGGAGGGCCGTGATTTGGTTCTCACCTTTACGTTAACGTAAGCCTGGGACGAATGGCTGTCAATCACCCTTTACGTTAACGTCAACTTGAGCGAGAGTAGAGCCAGTTCATAGTAGGTGAGCCAACCCACAGGGGGGCCGCCGTAACACCCACTAATAAAGACAATAGGGGTCGTCATGGATCAACCCAGTGCAAGCCCGCAGCACAGTTATACCCGTGGTTCCCAGGACAAAGCCTTGCTGGCGATGACCATCGGCGAGAAGTTCGATCAGACCGTCGCGAAGTATCCGACCGGGGAGGCGCTGGTCGTTCGTCATCAACAGTTGCGTTACACCTGGCAGCAACTGGCCGAAGCCGTAGACCTGCATGCCAAAGCGCTGTTGGCGCTGGGTTTGCAGGCCGGTGACCGTCTCGGCATTTGGGCGCCGAACTGCGCCCAGTGGTGTATCAGCCAGTTCGCCAGCGCGAAAATTGGCGTGATTCTGGTCAATATCAACCCGGCCTACCGCAGCTCCGAACTCGAATACGTGTTGAAGCAATCCGGTTGCCAATGGCTGGTCTGCGCCGGAGCCTTCAAAACCTCCGACTATCACGGAATGCTGCAAGGCCTCGTTCCCGAGCTGGCTGAGCACTCCATCGGAAAGTTGCAGAGCGAACGACTGCCGGAACTGCGCGGTGTCATCAGCCTTGATACTCAGCCGCCCTCGGGTTTCCTGCCGTGGTCGCAATTGACCGAGCTTGCGGGAAGCGTGTCGGCCGAGCAACTGAGCGAACGTCAACACAGCCTGCATTTCGATCAGGCGGTGAACATCCAGTACACCTCCGGCACCACTGGTTTCCCCAAGGGCGCGACCCTCAGTCACTACAACATTCTGAACAACGGTTACATGGTCGGCGAAAGCCTCGGCCTGACCGCGAGTGATCGTCTGGTCATCCCGGTGCCGCTGTATCACTGTTTCGGCATGGTCATGGGCAACCTCGGCTGCATGACCCATGGCAGCACCATGATTTACCCCAACGATGCGTTTGATCCGCTGCAGACCCTGACCACCGTCGCCGAAGAAAAGGCCACCGCGCTCTACGGCGTGCCAACCATGTTCATCGCCATGCTCGATCAGCCCAAACGCGCTGAATTCGATCTGTCGAGCCTGCGCACCGGGATCATGGCCGGGGCGACCTGCCCGATCGAAGTGATGCGTCGGGTCATCAGTGAAATGCACATGAGCGAAGTGCAGATTGCCTACGGCATGACGGAAACAAGTCCAGTGTCGTTGCAGACCGGTCCGTCAGACGAACTGGAGTTGCGCGTCACCACCGTCGGCCGCACCCAGCCACAACTGGAAAGCAAAATCATCGACGAGGCGGGCAACCTGGTGCCACGCGGCACTATCGGCGAACTGTGCACCCGCGGCTACAGCGTGATGCTCGGTTATTGGAACAACCCGCAAGGCACCGCCGAGGCCATCGATCAGGCCGGCTGGATGCACACCGGTGATCTGGCGAGCATGAACGACGAAGGCTACGTATGCATTGCCGGGCGTAACAAAGACATGATCATCCGCGGCGGTGAGAATATTTACCCGCGGGAGCTGGAAGAGTTCTTCTTTACCCATCCGGCGGTGGCGGATGTGCAAGTGATCGGGATTCCGTGCTCGCGGTATGGCGAAGAGATTGTCGCGTGGATCAAGTTCCATCCGGGCCACAGCGCTACCGAGCAGGAGCTGCAAACGTGGTGCAAGGAACGCATCGCGCACTTCAAGACACCGCGTTACTTTAAGTTCGTTGATGAGTTTCCGATGACGGTGACGGGGAAGATCCAGAAGTTCCGGATGCGCGAGATCAGTATCGAGGAGTTGAAGGCCAATAACATTTGACGAAAATCCCATGTGGGAGCGAGATCGCTTCCACATGGGGTGGCGCTGCAAATTACAAACGCCAGAAAGCACAAAGGGGAGCCGAAGCTCCCCTTTAATTTTTTCGTTGCGCGTGCTCTTTTTTTATTATTGAGGGGCGGTCTGTTGTTGTTTTTGGAAACCGTGGCCCTTTACCGCTGTTTTTGTCGATCCCCATCCGGGATCAAGAGCAAACGTATTTTTTTGAGCGCTGATCTACTTTTTCGCTAAGCGATCCAACCAGTTCGGGAGCTACCTGAAGGTAGTTTTATTGTTCTCTGCCCGGTTGCGGGTTACTCCGAAAAGCACCCTGAAAAGCACATCCTCTCCAAAAAAATCTGTTAGCTGCGTCTCTGCCGTGTTGTTTTTGTTATGTCAGAGTCGTTACGTCTTATTTTTATTAGGTTTGCCGCTTTTTTTGTTCTTGTTATGCAGTAGAGATAGCAGAAGGCGTGCCAACTTTTAAAATGTCTTTAAAATCAACGTATTAAGTTTTTGTCGGGTTTTTCGTTCAGTCAAAACCCGACAATTTGTTTCCGTGTTACTCGCTTGCGCCCCACGTTTCAGACGCAGCGGTAACACCCGGACACATCCGCGCACTCACTGAGCGCTACGAGCCTTGGCCACGCGCGAACCGGTCGGTCGCCCCAGCACTGTGCAAATCTGCTGACCGGCCAGAATCAAGGCGTCCAGGTCGATACCGGTCTCGATACCCAGGCCATTGAGCAGGTAAACCACGTCTTCGGTAGCGACGTTACCGCTGGCGCCCTTGGCGTACGGGCAGCCACCGAGGCCGGCGATGGAACTGTCGAACACCGAGATGCCTTCCAGCAGGCTGGCGTAGATGTTGGCCATGGCCTGGCCATAAGTGTCGTGGAAGTGCCCGGCCAGTTTTTCACGTGGCACGTCGGCCGACACCACCTCGAACATCTTGCGGGTCGCGCCAGCGGTGCCGGTGCCGATGGTGTCGCCCAGGGAGACTTCATAGCAGCCCATCGCGTAGAGTTCTCGGGCGACTCGAGCGACTTGTTCCGGTGAGACGTTACCTTCGTAAGGGCAGCCCAGCACACAAGACACGTAACCGCGCACGCTGACACCGTGTTGCCTGGCGGCGTCCATGATCGGCACGAAACGCTCCAGGCTTTCGCTGATCGAGCAATTGATGTTGCGCTGGGAAAACGATTCCGACGCGGCGGCGAACACCGCGACTTCCTTGACCCCGGCCGCGATGGCGTCTTCAAACCCGCGCATATTCGGTGCAAGCGCACCATAGGTCACGCCCGGTTTGCGCTGGATCTGCGCGAAGACGTCGGCGGAACCGGCCATTTGCGGAACCCATTTGGGCGACACAAAACTGCCGACTTCTATATAGCCAAGGCCGGCGGCGGTCAGCGCGTCGACCAGTTGCACCTTGTCCGCAACACTGATGGGTTGGGCTTCGTTTTGCAGACCGTCGCGCGGGCCGACTTCGACCAGGCGTACGTGAGTGGGTAGGGACATGGCAATGGACCTGTGCTGATTGTCTGAATGTTCAAATACCCCTGTAGGAGTGAGCCTGCTCGCGATGGCGGACTTGCATTCAACATTGATGCTGCCTGACAGTCCGCTATCGCGAGCAGGCTCACTCCTACAGGGGATTGTGTTGATTTACTGGGCGACCTTCTGGTTCTGGATGGTCTGCTCCAGCGCCTGGGTGCAACGTTCCTGCGCGGTGTCCAGCTCGAGTTTCATCTGCTCGATGTCGAGCATTTGCTGCTCGAGCTGTTCACGACGTTCGGCGATTTTGGTCAGCATGGTTTGCAGCTGTTTCTGATTGCCGCCGGTGGGATCGTAGAGTTCGATCAACTCGCGGCATTCGGCCAGGGAGAAACCAATGCGCTTGCCCCGCAAGATCAGCTTCAGGCTGACCTTGTCACGGGGCGAGTAGATGCGTTCCTGGCCGCGTCGCTCAGGGCTGAGCAGGCCTTGCTCTTCATAAAAGCGAATGGCCCGGGTGGTGATGTCGAGCTCGCGGGCGAGGTCGGAAATGCTATAGGTCTGGCTGCTCATGGTAGCGCTCGAAAAAGGTCATGGCGCTAAGCTAATGGCAGGTTGACGTTTACGTCAAGCATCGCGCCCTGATCCTTCGACTATCAGGTGTTTCCTACACCTTATCGAGCTTCTTCTCATGTGCCGTCACCTGCTGGCACAACTCGATCATCTGCTCGCGCATCCAGCGGTTGGCCGGGTCCTGGTCGGTGCTTTCGTGCCAGTAGAGGTGGGTTTCCACCGGCGGCACATCGTTGACCGGCAGGTTCACCGAGTACAGGTCATGGCGACGGGCAAAGCGTTCCGGCACGGTCATCACCATGTCGGTCTGCTGCAACACTTGGGATGCCATCAAGTAATGCTGGGATCGCAAGGCGATCTTGCGCTGGATGCCCATCTTGCCCAGAGCCAGGTCGACATGGCCCAGACCGCTACGGCGGCTGGAGATGTGGATGTGGGTCAGCGACAGGTAATCATCGAGGGTGAATTTCTCTTTACCCGCCAGCGGATGGCCCTTGCGCATGGCGCACACATAACGGTCTTCCATCAACTTGACGTGGCGCACTTGCGGGTCAGTGTTGAGCGGCGCATCGACCGCGAAATCAAGACGCCCGGCCGCCAGCTCCTTGGTGGTTTCCCGGCGCTTGGACAGAAAGCTTTCAATGATCACCGTCGGCGCCAGGCGCCGCAGGCGCTGGAACAGTGGCGGCAGGATCACCGCTTCGGTGAGGTCCGTCATGCTGATGCGGTAAGTCTTGACCGCCTGCAATGGGTTGAAAATACGGCTTTCCTGCACCGACACCCGCAGCAGCGAGAGGGCGTTACGCACCGGCCCGATTATGTTCTGCGCCATGGGCGTCGGGACCATGCCCTGAGCGGTGCGCACGAACAACGGGTCATTGAAGGTCTCGCGCAGACGGGCCAGCGCGTTCGAGACCGCCGGTTGAGTAATGCCGACAATCTGCCCGGCGCGGGTCAGGTTGGCTTCGGTGTAGATCGCGTCGAAGACGATGAAAAGGTTGAGGTCGACCTTGCTCAGATTCATTGCGCTGCACTCTTATTGTTGGGCTCTCGATCAGCCGATCATATATCGGTGATGAATGTTAATACACGCCGAGAATAGGCTAGGTAAATTTTCGTAGCTGTTCTAGCATCGATTGCATGACCTGAACAACTCATCAAAACCCTCCGTTAAAAGGTAGAGCTGCCCATGGATTTCGCTTATTCGCCCAAGGTGCAAGAACTGCGTGAGCGCGTGACCGCGTTCATGGACACCTACGTTTATCCCGCTGAAGCGGTGTTTGAGCGCCAGGTCGCCGAGGGCGATCGCTGGCAGCCGACCGCAATCATGGAGGAGCTCAAACTCAAGGCCAAGGCTGAAGGTTTGTGGAATTTGTTTCTGCCTGAGTCCGAACTCGGCGCCGGCCTGACCAACCTCGAATACGCGCCATTGGCCGAAATCATGGGCCGTTCGCTGCTGGGCCCTGAGCCGTTCAACTGCTCTGCGCCAGACACCGGCAACATGGAAGTGCTGGTGCGCTACGCCAATGAAGAACAGAAACAACGCTGGCTCGAACCGCTGCTGCGCGGCGAAATCCGCTCGGCGTTCGCCATGACCGAACCGGACGTGGCCTCTTCCGACGCCACCAACATGGCCGCCCGCGCCGTGCGTGATGGCGATGAGTGGGTGATTAACGGCAAAAAATGGTGGACCTCAGGCGCTTGCGATCCACGTTGCAAGATCCTGATCTTCATGGGCCTGAGCGATCCTGACGCGCCGCGTCATGCGCAGCACTCGATGATTCTGGTACCGGTGGATGCCCCTGGCGTGAAGATCGTTCGTCCGCTGCCAGTGTTCGGTTACGACGACGCACCACACGGCCACGCCGAAGTGCTGTTCGAAAACGTCCGCGTACCGTACGAAAACGTCCTGTTGGGCGAAGGACGCGGTTTTGAAATCGCTCAGGGTCGCCTTGGCCCGGGTCGGATTCACCACTGCATGCGTTCAATCGGCATGGCCGAACGTGCATTGGAACTGATGTGCAAACGGGCGGTAACCCGTACTGCGTTCGGTAAACCTTTGGCACGTCTGGGCGGCAACATCGACAAGATCGCCGACTCGCGGATGGAAATCGACATGGCGCGTCTGCTGACATTGAAAGCGGCGTACATGATGGACACCGTTGGCAACAAGATTGCGAAGAGCGAAATCGCTCAGATCAAGGTTGTCGCACCGAACGTGGCCTTACGGGTGATCGACCGGGCGATCCAGATCCATGGCGGGGCAGGGGTTTCCAACGATTTCCCGCTGGCCTACATGTATGCGATGCAACGCACCTTGCGCCTGGCCGACGGCCCGGACGAAGTGCACCGCGCAGCGATCGGCAAGTTCGAGATCGGCAAGTACGTGCCTAAAGAGATGATGCGCAGCAGTCACTAAGACCGCGACGCTTGTATCGCGGGCCTGACCCAGGCCCGCGATAGCGTTGAGGCTGCATTAATCAACAGACGGCAACCCGTAGAACGCTCGCGCGCACGCCGTGCTGTGGGCCGCCAGATCTTCCTCGCTCTCCCCGCGATGCAACGCCACTTCCCGCAACACTTCGGTCAGATACGCCGGTTCGTTGCGACCATTCTTCGGCTTGGGTCGCAGACTGCGCGGCAACAGATACGGCGCATCGCTCTCCAGCATTAACCGTCCCTGCTTGATCTCTTTCACCAGTGGATGCAGGTGCGTGCCCCGGCGCTCGTCACAAATCCAGCCGGTGATGCCGATGTGCAAATCCAGATCGAGGTAACTGAACAGCGCCTTCTTTTCGCCCGTGAAGCAATGCACCACGGCGGCCGGCAATTGATCACGGTAATCACGAAGGATTTCCAGCAAGCGCTGGCTGGCATCGCGCTCGTGGAGGAACACCGGCAATTGCAGCTCGACCGCCAACTCCAAGTGCTTTTCCAGGACTTTTTCCTGCTGCGGGCGCGGTGAGAAATCACGATTGAAATCCAGCCCGCATTCACCCACCGCCACGACGTTCGGCTCCTTGAGCAAACTGCGCAGACGCTGGGCGCTGTCGGCGTTCCAGTCGCTGGCGCTGTGGGGATGAAGGCCGGCGGTGGCGAACAGCCGTTGAGCCGTTTCGTCCAGT
The DNA here is from genome assembly GCF_050435365.1 of Pseudomonas sp. BT76 TE3572. NCBI lineage: Bacteria > Pseudomonadati > Pseudomonadota > Gammaproteobacteria > Pseudomonadales > Pseudomonadaceae > Pseudomonas > Pseudomonas sp. BT76 TE3572. The sequence continues at coordinate 2,294,765 of NZ_JBNDKE010000001.1, read as the reverse complement.
TGCCGGCACAGTTCCAGCGCCTGCTCGCTGCCCTCGACACTGGTGCCGGTGAGCACCAATTGGCAGACCCCGGCAGCGTAGGCGCGGTCGAGTACAGCCTGGTGTTTGTCGGCAAAACTGGGGTTGGTCAGGTTGACGCCGATATCGATGAGTTGCATGGTGCTACCTCGGACCAAAGGCCGGAAAGCATATCAGAGCTGTAGATTTATAAGAAAAGCCAAGAACTACAACGAGTTAAAGCTGTCTTTTGATGCCGCGAGACAGGTCAGGGTGGCTTAGGTGCCATCACTGTGCCAGTCTTCCGCACTTTGCCAGCGCTCAAGGCGCTCTGTTTCTGTCGTTCGATTTCATGAAAATTCTTGAGATCGGCCCAGTATTCTTTCTGGAGAGTGGATGACACGTCCCTCGGTTTTGCTACTGCTGTGTTGTTCGTTGCTGCTGCCGATGCCGGCGGTTGCACGTCTGGCCGGGCCGCTGCAAGCCGTGCCTTCGACCAAAGCGCGCGACCTGGCGGAAATCCGCAGCAGTCGTGTACTGCGGGTGTTGGTCAACCAGAGCCGCAACAGCTCCGGCGAAGTTCAGGGCCAGGCCATCGGTGTCGAATACCATCGCTTGCGTGCCTTCGAGCAGTACCTCAACGGTCACGCCCGTGACGGTCAGGAAATTACCCTGAAGATCATTCCCAAGGCCAAGGATCAACTGATCGGCGCTTTGCAGCGTGGCGAGGGTGATCTGGTCGCGCCGGGCGAACTGCTGGACCTGCAACCGGGTCACGCAGTCAGCACCAGTGAACCGATTGCCAGCAACATCCCGTTGATATTGGTCGGGATCAAAGGCGAGCGACGTTATACCCGTCTCGAACAACTCTCCGGCAAAACCCTGGCGTTGCCCACCGGCAGTGCGGCCGGGGACGCGGTCAGTCAGATCAATCAAAAGCTCGCGCTGCTGAAACTGCCGCCGGTGACCATCGAGTGGGTCGATCCCAGTCTGGCGGTCGAGGATGTGCTGGAAATGGTCCAGGGCGGAATCTTTCACCTGACGATCGTCGAACAACCCATTGCCGAGCGCTGGGGCAAGATTCTGCCAAAGTTGCGTTTCGATCGGCAGGTGCTCATCAGTGAACCGGGCGAAGAATTCTGGTTCGTGCGCCGCGACGCCTCAATGTTGCGCGCGAGCATTGATCGCTTCCTGACCGGTTACAAGCAACCATCGGATCAGGATGCCGCGTTCCTGCGGATCTATCGACGCCTGTACCAAGTGCACTATCCATTGGCGAAGGCTGATCGCCAGCGCCTCGAGAAACTTCGCCCGGTGCTGCAGAAACACGCTGAAGCCCAAGGCATGGACTGGTTGAATCTGGCGGCCCTGGCGTTCAAGGAATCGGCCCTGCAACCCAATGCCCGCAGTGGCAGCGGCCCTACCGGTTTGATGCAGATCACCCCGTCCGCCGCCCAGCGAGTGGGGGTCGACAACATTCAGAATCTCGACGCCAATGTGCAGGCCGGGGCGAAGTACCTGGCGATGATTCGCCGCAAGTTCTTTGCCAGCCCCAAACTCAACGAGCGCGAGCGCATGGCGTTCGTGCTGGCGGCCTACAACATAGGGCCGGAGCGGGTTCAGGGCATGCGTGCCGAAGCTCGTCGGCGCGGTTTGAATCCCAATCAGTGGTTTTTCCAGGTCGAACGCATCGCCATGGAGCAGGTGGGAATGGGCGCCGTCAGCTATGTTAATAGCGTGAACAAGTATTACCTGGCGTTCGATCGGGAGCGGGAGTCGTTGGAGCCCCAGGGGCAGAAAGTTGCCTCACGGAAATAATCGAATAAACTGATTGTTATGGCGGATTAATTGCGCTTTTAACATGAGCTTTACTGATTAATATAGCGGCCAACCAACACACACTGACAACGGATGACACAGCATGAGCACACTGATCAACAAGGTACTGTTTACCCGCGCTGGCTACGGCCTGACTGTCTTGCGGATTTTCGTCGGCATCATCTTCGCTGCCCACGGCTCGCAGAAACTTTTCGGGGCGTTCGGTGGTTACGGCCTGGCGGGCACCGCGCAGTACATGGAAAGCATCGGCCTGGCACCGGGCTATCTGATGGCGACGCTGGCGGGCGGTACCGAGTTCTTCGCCGGTCTGGCCTTGATCATTGGCCTGCTGGTTCGCCCGGCAGCGCTGGGCCTGGCCTTCCTCTCGCTGGTGGCAATCTTCTCGGTGCACCTGCCTAACGGGTTGTTCATGGCCAACAACGGTTATGAATTCGCCCTGGCCCTGCTCGGTGGCAGCATCGCGGTGCTGATCGAAGGCGCCGGCAAGCTCTCGGCTGACCGCGCTATCGCCGGCTGACCGCTCTGGCTCAATAAAAAGGCTCGCATTGCGCGGGCCTTTTTTGTTCTCGTCATTCTTGACACTGTCCGGTCGGCTTCTCTAGGATGCTGTCCATGCGCCGATTTAAACAGCTACTTGCGGGGCGCCAGGTGACTCATTCAGTTGCCGATAGAAGCTTGAAACAGGCTTCGAAATACCGCTAAAGCGCTGGTTCGGTGTTGCCTCTCACCTGCCATGCAGACTTTTGAGGCAGAGACACGACACAATGAATGCACTAAGCCCTGTTATACGCCCCGCGCCGATCACGGCGCATCTCACCCAGCGCAATCCAAAAATCCTGCTTGGCGGCAAACATCAGCCGACACTTTTGCGTTATCTCGATGGCTGGCCACGTCGCACCGGTGGGCCTGCAGCCTTCCTGATCCAGTTTGTCGAAGAGGGTGAGTCGCTGGCTCGATTTGCCAGCGACAGTTTCGATCTGGCGGTGATTCAATCGCCCAGCCTCGAGGACGCCCCCGAAGTGATCAAGCAATTGACTCGCGTTGCCCGACAGGGGCTGATCACCCGCCGTTGAGGCTTGGAGCGCTGCGGCTCAGAGATACTCGATCGCCACGATATACACGCACTGCTCACCGGTTGGTGTCTGGACCCGAACCTCGGCGTCCAGCGCTTTGCCGATCAAGGCGCGCGCCAACGGCGAATCGATGCTGATCAGACCCAGTTTCAAATCCAGTTCATCCGGCCCGACGATGCGATAGCGCGACTCTTTGCCGTCTTCGTCCTCAATCGTGACCCAGGCGCCAAAATAGACCTTGTTTGGATCGCTCGGTTTTTCGCTGACGACTTTGAGCGCTTCCAGGCGCTTGGTGAGAAAACGCACGCGACTGTCGATCTCGCGCAGCATCTTTTTGCCATAGGTGTATTCGGCGTTTTCCGAGCGATCGCCCTGAGCCGCGGCCTCGCTGACTGACTGTGTCACCTGCGGCCGCCGAACATGCCAGAGCTCATGAAACTCGGCCCGCATCCGCGCTTCACCTTCGGGGGTGATCAGCGCGGTGCCAGCGGTGCGGGGAGGGCGATAACGGCTCATGGCAACTTCTTGTGGTGGAGAGAGGTTGAGTCTATCAACCCTCGCGCAAGACTGTCAGTGGGCTGGCGTTCAGCGCGCGACGTGTGCCGAACACGCCGGCCCCCCCGATCAACACTGCGCCGATCAGCGGCAATACCAGCAACCACGGATGCGGGTGCCACGGCAGGTCGAAGGCGTAGCGGTAGAGCACCAGACTCACCAGTTCCGAACCCAGCGCTGCCAGCAATCCGCTGACCGCCCCAAGCAAACCGAACTCGATCCGCCGGGCCTTGACCAGCAATTGCCGCTCGGCCCCCAGCGCTCGCAACAAGGCGCCTTGGCGAATGCGTTCATCGAGCGTCGCTTGCAAGCCTGAAAACAACACCGCCATCCCCGCCGCCAACACGAACAACAGCACGTATTCCACCGCCAGGGTGACTTGGGCGAGGATGCTGCGCAGCTGTTCGAGCAAGGCTTCGACTTGCAAGATGGTCACCGCCGGGAACGCCCGGGACAGATCCACGATCTGCTGATCATGACCGGCCGCCAGATAAAAACTGGTCAGGTAGGTCGCCGGCAGATCCTTCAGTGTGCCGGGCTGGAAGATCATGAAGAAGTTAGGCTGGAAGTTGTCCCAGTTGATCTCCCGCAGGCTGGTGACTTTCGCTTCGCGATTGACGCCGCCCACGGTAAACACCATGTGATCGCCGAGCTTGAGCTTCAGGCTTTCGGCGACTTTGCCTTCCACCGATACGCCGGGTATTTCGTCCGGCGTCTGTTCGGCCCACCAGTTGCCCGCCGTGAGCTTGTTGCCCGCCGGCAAATCCGCCGCCCAGGTCAGGCTCAGGTCGCGCTGGATCGCTCGATCACCGGCCGAATCCTTGCTGACGATTTCCTGCACCGGCTCGCCGTTGACGCTGATCAGCCGTCCCGGTACCACCGGGTACAGCGGCGCCGATTGCGCCGACAGTTTGATCAGGTGATCGATGAACGCTTGTTTGTCCGCCGGCAGAATGTTCAGCGCGAAATAGTTGGGCGCGTTTTTCGGCAGCTGGTTCTGCCAGGTGTCCAGCAACTCGCCGCGCAGCAATGCGATCAGCGCCATGGACAGCAGAATCAAACCGAACGCCAGGGCTTGCCCTGCGGCCGCCAGCGGATGACGCAGCAGTTGGCCCAGCCCGAGGCGCCATGGCAAAGAGGCACGTGCCAGCATTCGACGCAGGCTCTTCAGAAGCAGCAACAGCAAGCCACCAAGCACCAATGCTGCGATCACCCCTCCACCGAGCAGGGCGAAGGTCAATACCAGGTCCAGGCTCAGGCGCCACATGATCAGCCCGAGGGCGCCCAATGCCGCGCCGTAGACCATCCAGGTGCTGGATGGAATCGGCAGCATGTCCCGGCGCAGTACCCGCAATGGCGGTACCCGACCCAGTGCCGCCAGTGGCGGCAAGGCAAAACCGGCCAGCGCCACCAATCCGGTGCCGATCCCGGCGATGGCAGGAAACAGACCGCCCGGTGGAACGTCGGTCGGTAATAAATCATGCAGCAGCGCGAACAGTCCCAGCTGCGCGAACCAGCCGATAAGGGCGCCGCTGATACTGGCGAGCAATCCGAGCACCGTCAGTTGCAAACTGAACAGCACCATGGTTTCCCGCCGCGATAATCCCAGACAACGCAGCAATGCACTGGCATCGAATCGGCGGGTGGCGAAGCGCGTCGCTGACAGCGCCACCGCCACACCCGACAGCAGAACCGCCACCAGACTGGCCATGTTCAAGTAACGCTCGGCCTTGCCCAAGGCGCCGCCGATCTGTCGGTTGCCATCGCGGGCATCCTGCAAACGTTGGTTGGCGGCCAGGCCGGGTTTGATCAATTGACGATAGGTTTCCAGCGCCTCGGCTTTACCGCGCCAGAGTTCGCGGTAACTGACCCGGCTGCCGGGTTGCACCACGCCGGTCGCGGCGAGGTCGCTGAGGTTGATCAGCACTCGCGGCGTCAGGCTGTAGAAATTGCCGGCGCGGTCCGGTTCGTAAGTCAGTACTCGCGCCAGTTTGAGGGTTCGCATGCCGACGTCGATGCTGTCGCCGATCTTCAAGTCCAGCGCAGTCAACAGTCGCGCTTCGACCCAGGCTTCACCGGGTTTCGGCCCGCCACCGGGTTCTTCCGGGGCGAAGGGCGCCGGGGCACTTTTCAGTTCACCACGCAGTGGGTAGACGTCGTCGGCAGCCTTGATGCTGGACAACTGAATGCCATTGTCAGTAGCGATGACGCTGGAGAATTCCACCACTTGAGCGTGTTCGAGGCCCAGCTCCGTGCCGCTTTTGATCTGTTCGGCCCGCGCGGGAGAGCTGCCTTCAAGCAGCAAGTCGGCACCGAGAAACTCGGTGGCGCGCAGCATCATGGCGCCGTTCAGGCGAGCGCCAAAGTAACCGATGGCGGTACTCGCCGCCACGGCCACCAGCAAGGCAAAGAACAACACGCGCAACTCACCGGCGCGGGCGTCGCGCATGAGTTGACGGAAGGCAAGACTGAACAGGCGCAACAGTGGCAGGCGTGCCATCAAGGCTCCAGAGGGGCGACCAACAGGCCGGCTTCAAGGCGGATCAGGCGTCGGCAGCGATGTGCCAGGCGTTCGTCGTGGGTGACCAGCACCAGGGTTGTGCCGCGTTCCTGGTTGAGTTCGAACAGCAGATCGCTGATGCGCTCGCCGGTGTGGCTGTCGAGGTTGCCGGTGGGTTCATCGGCGAACAGCACATCGGGTTCGGCGGCAAACGCACGGGCAATCGCCACGCGCTGCTGTTCGCCACCCGAAAGCTGGCGTGGTGAATGGGTCAGCCGCTGGCCCAGGCCGACCCGTTGCAGCAACTCAGTGGCGCGTTCGCGGGCGTCTTTGCGGCCATCGAGTTCCAGCGGCAGCATGACGTTTTCCAGGGCGTTGAGACTGTCGAGCAACTGAAAGGACTGAAACACAAAACCGACGTGCTCGGCGCGGATGCGGGCGCGCTGGTCTTCATCGAGATTGCTCAGGGCTTGCCCGGCGAGGGTGACGTCGCCGCTGCTCGGCAGGTCGAGGCCGGCGAGCAGGCCGAGGAGGGTGGACTTGCCGGAACCGGAGGCGCCAACGATGGCCAGGCTGTCGCCCTTGTTCAGTTCCAGGCTGAGTTCGTGCAGGATAGTCAGTTCACCTTCCGCGCTGGGAACCACTTTGCTGAGGTTCTTCGCGGTGAGAATGCTTGCGCCCATGGAGAGTCCGATGCGTGTGTGGTTTTTGAGTACTGGCCTGGCCTTGATGTGCATGGCCCAGAACGCAGCGGCGGGTACAGTCCTGATCGTTGGCGATAGTATCAGCGCGGGTTTCGGGCTGGATACCCGGTTGGGGTGGGTCTCGCTGCTCGAGCAACGGCTCAAGCGCGAAGGTTTCGACGACAAGGTGGTCAATGCGTCCATCAGCGGCGACACCAGCGCCGGAGGCCAGGCGCGCCTGCCTGCGCTGCTTGCAGAGCATAAGCCTGAGCTGGTAATCCTCGAGTTGGGCGGTAACGACGGGCTGCGTGGATTGCTGCCAACGCAATTGCAACAAAACCTTGCAGCAATGATCGACAGCTCCCGCGCGAGTGGCGCCAAGGTGCTGCTGCTCGGCATGCAATTGCCACCCAACTACGGCGTTCGTTATACCGAGGCCTTCGCGAAGGTCTACAGCACGCTGGCCGAGGAGAAAAAGATCCCGCTGGTGCCGTTTTTTCTCGACGGTGTGGGCGGCCACCCGGACTTGATGCAAGCCGACGGCTTGCACCCGGCTGCCGGGGCTCAGGACAAGTTGCTGGAAAATGTCTGGCCTACACTGAAACCGCTGCTTTGACGCTTTTCTAGCGGCGGTGTTTCGGCTAAGGTGGCGCCCCCGATTTGGAGCCCCCGATGCCGCGTCCTGCCTGGTCACTTTTTGCCTACCAACTGATCGAGCCTGACGAACAGCTGGATTTGTTCGCCTGCCAGGAAGTGCGGGTACATCTGGTGACCCGTCAACTGGAGTTGGGCGGCTCGGCGGACCGGACCTTGTGCGGCAGCCTGTTGCCAGCACAACCGCGCTGGTCGAGCGTCGATCGCCGTGTGTTCCAGGACCAGCGCCTGTGTTCTCTATGCCGGGCCATTCTGGAATCGCAAAAACGCGGCACATCACCGATCTGGCCGGAACTGCGTTTCGAGCTTTAAAGCCCGATAGATTGCTTGCTATCGGTCAACTCCCCGATTTTCCAGATGTCGGTGTACAATTCCATTTTTATACCCTTGTCGATCATGCGAAGGATTTTCCGGATGTTGCCGCGCTTTCCTGCCGTCACCCGCTACCTGTCTCTCGCCGCCCTCTGTGTGGCGGGTCCCGTAGCAGCATTGGAGCTGCCCCTGCCACCGCCCGGTGAAGACATCGTCGGTCAGGTCCAGGTGATCAAGGCCAAGTACGAAGATACCTTCGCCGACCTTGGTACCACCTACGATCTGGGCTATTCGGAAATGGTCGCGGCCAACCCTGGCGTCGATCCATGGCTACCGGGCGCAGGCACCGAAATTGTGCTGCCGACGCGTTTCATCCTGCCGCCGGGCCCGCGTGAAGGCATCGTCATCAACCTGGCCGAGTACCGCCTCTATTACTTCCCGAAAGGCCGGAACGTGGTGTACACCTTCCCGCTGGGTATCGGCCGTGAAGGCTGGGGCTCGCCGATTGCCCATACCAGCATCACCGCCAAGACGCCGAACCCGACCTGGACTCCTCCAGCGTCGATCAAGGCCGAGCACGCCGCCGATGGCGATCCACTGCCGAACGTGGTGCCGGCCGGCCCGGACAACCCGCTGGGGCCGTTCAAGTTCACGCTGGGCACGCCGGGCTACCTGATCCACGGTTCGAACAAGAAGTTCGGCATCGGCATGCGCACCAGCCACGGTTGCTTCCGCATGTTCAACAACAACGTGCTGGAAATGGCGAGCATGGTGCCGGTAGGCACGTCGGTGCGTATTATCAGCGACCCGTACAAGTTCGGTGTCAGTGGCGGCAAGGTGTATCTGGAAGCGCACACGCCGCTGGACGACAAGGGCAACCCTTCGGTGGTCGACAAACACACCGCAGTGATCAACGCGATGCTCAAGCGTGAGGACATCACCAACAACCTGCGCATGAACTGGGATGTGGTCCGCGACGTGGTTGCGGCCGAAGATGGTCTGCCGGTGGAAATCGGAGTGCCGAATTCCTCGGCGGCGATGGTGACGACTGCGCCGATCGACCCGTTGCAGTAATGCTTGAAAGGAACCCGCCGATGCTGACCGCATCGGCGGGTTTTTTATTGCCTGTACGAAACAGCGGGCAATAAAAAAGCCGACCCAAAAAATGGGTCGGCTTGATAACAATCCCGAAGGATTATTACTTGCGGCTAGCTTTGTCCAGCATGCGCAGAGCACGCTCGTTAGCTTCGTCAGCAGTCTGTTGTGCTTTTTGAGCAGCAGCCAGAGCTTCATCAGCTTTACGGTAAGCTTCGTCTGCACGAGCCTGGGAGCGAGCTGCTGCGTCTTCAGTAGCAGTCAGACGTGCTTCGGTTTCTTTCGATACGCTGCTGCAACCGGTAGCCAGAACTGCGGCCAGAGCCAGAGCAGAGAATTTCAGAACGTTGTTCATCGTGTTCCCCTTCAAGGACTTTCTATTAAGTTAGCTGTCTCCTCAGAGTGAGGAAATAGCCGGCGTACATACTACCCATTACTTGTCGTAAGTAAACTGACGTAAAGCAAGAAGCCAAAAAAATTGTAGGCGTTGATTCTTTTTCGAGCAACTTTTAACTGCATTGTTTAAAAAATATCCAGCTGGGAGGCCCGAGCTGAGCGAGCCGCCGAAGAAAAGTTCCGCGCGCTCACAGCTCTTTTCCCAGTCTTGGCTAAAGTCTGTCTAGATGGATTCGTCCACACTTTTGTTCGGATTTTGCGTGGCGCCTCTCATATCTTTCTCCATGTTCAGGTGACTTTAACAAAGGGCGCTCGTCTTAAGTCTCAACATCCGGCAATGTTCAGGCAGTCGACCTTCAGAGATCCTGGTCGAGCCGTCTCTGCGTAACCCGGAGCAGCACCCCCGCCCCCCAGCGTGATGACGAGCGTACCTTGAGCATTTTTGCCTAAAGGTGCCTACTATTTGATACGTGCTCGGTTGCGCGAGATGGTGCAGTTCTTCTCGGTGTCCATTCAGGCACGGGGTGGCGTAGATGTTCCTTCGCCGGAAAAACATCGGTAAGGTAGGGGTCAGAATTCCAGACCCGCGAGGAGTAGTGATGAGCGAGGCGTTGTCCATCCACCATGACCAGGCTGGTCATCAGTTCGAGACCAATGTGGACGGTCATCGTGCCTACCTGACCTATATGGATCTGGGGAAACAGACCCTGGATATCTATCGCACGTTTGTGCCCAACGCGCTACGTGGCCGCGGCATTGCGGCAGCCTTGACCGAGAAGGCGTTGGAGTACGCTGATGAAATGGGTTACACCGTCATTCCATCGTGTTCCTACGTGGAACGCTACATGGAACGCCACCATCGGCATGCAGCCAAGCTGAGCCAGTAACCTTTCTCGAATCGAACGCATAAAAAAACGCCGGGTTTAGCCCGGCGTTTTTGTGTGCGGCGAAAAGGAATCAGCTGCGATCGCGTTTCGGCAGCACGTCCTTGAGCTTGGCGTGCATGCTGCGCAAGGTGTTTTCGGTGGCGGTCCAGTCAATGCAGGCATCGGTGATCGACACGCCGTATTGCAGGTCGGCGAGGTCTTTCGGGATCGCTTGGCAGCCCCAGTTCAAGTGACTTTCGACCATCAGGCCGATGATCGACTGGTTGCCTTCGAGGATCTGGTTGGCGACGTTCTCCATCACCAGCGGTTGCAGGGCCGGGTCCTTGTTGGAGTTGGCGTGGCTGCAATCGACCATGATGTTCGGCTTGATCTTCGCTTTGTTCAGCGCTTGCTCGCAGAGCGCGACGCTGACCGAATCGTAGTTCGGCTTGCCGTTGCCACCGCGCAGTACCACGTGACCGTAGGCATTGCCCTTGGTGGTGACGATCGACACGCCACCTTCCTGGTTGATACCCAGGAAGCGGTGAGGGCTGGAAACCGATTGCAGGGCGTTGATAGCGACCGTCAGGCCGCCGTCGGTGCCGTTCTTGAAGCCGACTGCCGAGGACAGGCCGGAAGCCATTTCACGGTGAGTCTGGGATTCGGTCGTACGCGCACCGATGGCCGACCAACTGATCAGGTCCTGCAAGTACTGCGGGGAGATCGGGTCGAGGGCTTCAGTTGCGGTCGGCAGGCCCATTTCGGCCAGGTCCAGCAACAATTGACGACCGATGTGCAGACCGTCCTGAATCTTGAAGGAGTCGTCCAGGTACGGATCGTTGATCAAACCTTTCCAGCCGACCGTGGTGCGTGGCTTCTCGAAATACACACGCATGACCAGATACAGGGTATCGGACACTTCGGCCGCAAGCGCCTTCAGGCGCTCGGCGTATTCGTGGGCAGCCTTGATGTCGTGGATCGAGCAAGGCCCGATGACAACAAACAGGCGGTGGTCGGTGCCATCAAGAATGTTGCGAATGACTTCGCGGCCCTTGGTGACGGTGCGCAGGGCAGCGTCGCTCAGGGGAATATCACGCTTGAGCTGATCAGGAGTGATCAGCGTCTCGTTGGAAGCGACGTTTAGGTCGTTGATCGGTAAATCAGCCATCGTTTACTCGTCAGGTCACGGGTGCCGGCCGCCAGCGAACCCGCGCGGCGGAGCACAGCAAATTAAGCGCGTCGGGGAGCAGAACCTTAGCGCGTTACACCGTGGCTCGACAATGGGCAGACACCGGTTTAAGGGGCATTCTCAATGAGTTTGCGCGGGGAAACCCATTGAAGATGCCCCTTCTAATCCAGCACAGCCTGCGCAAATGCCTTGTGAACCGTCTCGTGGGAGAACTCGTCGGCGTGCTCCTGGACCCATTCGAGTGCCAGGGCCTGGGTTTCCTGCAGATCGTCGTGGGCGTCATGCAGGCGGCAGTAACGTTCGATCTGGCACACCTGCTCGCCCATCCGGGCACTGAACATCATCTGTTCGTCAACAAAGGCTATGCCTACCAGATAACCGCGTTTGCGTCGCAGGCACCAGGCTACATAGCCCAGAAAACGCATGTCGGGGTTCAAGGTCGGCATGCGTACTTCCAGCGCCGTACCGTGGCGCCAGGCGCGGTGGTAATTGCAAGCCATGCCCCCGACGCTGATAGTGTGCAGCTGTTGTCGTGAAATACACTCAGGTTTCAGCAACGTTAATTCGACGGGTACATCGTCAGGATGAGGAATAAAACGTCCCATGAGCACGGACTCCATGTGTCGGCCATCTGACATTGTTCCACCCAGTATAGTGGTCGAATTGGAACTGACTGATTTCGACGCCGACCAACGGCTGCTGGCGATGAGCGGTGTGTCGCTGGTCATTTTCACCAGCGTCGGCTGCGCCAGTTGCCGTTTTGCCCGTGAGGAATTGCCACGACTCGATCTGGACGTCGATCAGCTGTGCTGGATCGATGCCGGGAACAATGGCGGGGTGGTCGAGCGTTATCAGGTTTTTTATTTGCCGGCGCTGTTTGTGGTGCGCGACGGTGAATTTTTCGGGGCACTAAAATCGCGCCTGACCGGCACGGAGCTCAATGCAGCCGTGGGTCAGGCGTTGAGTCGAATTGCAGAGGAGTTGCCATGATGGGGGCAGTGACCAAACCGACAATCGGTATTATCGGTACCGGTGCGATCGGCGGTTTCTACGGGTTGATGCTGGCGCGTGCCGGTTTCGATGTGCATTTTCTGTTGCGCAGTGAGTTTTCGGCGGTGGCCGAGCGCGGGTTGCAGCTCGACAGTGCGGTGCACGGCGCGCTGACGTTGAATCCGGTTCAGGCCTATTCGACGGCCGAAGACATGCCGCCCTGTGACTGGTTGCTGGTGGGCGCGAAAACCACCAGCAACGCGCAGCTGGCACCGACGATCATTCAAGCCGCGGCACCGAATGCCAAAGTGTTGTTGCTGCAAAATGGCCTGGACGTTGAAGACAGTCTGCGAGCATTGCTCCCTGATTCGCTGCACGTCCTCGGTGGGCTCTGCTATATCTGCGTTCATCGCGAGGGCCCCGGCGTCATCACTCATCAGGCGCTCGGTGCGGTGAATGTTGGCTATCACAGTGGCCCTGCAGCCGATGAGCAGGCGCGCATGGCGATTGTCGAGGAGGGTGCCGGGCTGTTCCGCGCCGCCGGCATCGATTCCCAGGCCATGGCGAACCTGCATCAGACGCGCTGGCAAAAACTGGTCTGGAATATCCCTTACAACGGCCTGTCGGTTCTGCTGGGGGCAAGCACCACGCCGTTGATGGCTGATGCCGACAGTCGGGAACTGATCAAGGCGCTGATGGCTGAAGTGGTTCAGGGCGCCATCGCCTGCGGTCACGACGTACCGGCCGGTTATGCCGATCATCTGTTCATGATGACCGAGAAAATGCCGGACTACTGGCCGAGCATGTACCACGATTTTCTGCACAAACGACCGCTTGAGCTGGAGGCGATTTACGCCCGGCCACTGGCGGCAGCCAAGGCTGCCGGATGCGAGTTGCCGCGAATCGAAGCCTTGTATCGCAGTTTGAGTTTTATTGATCGACGAAACACCTGAGTCGATCATCCTGAGGGGGAAGGGCATGGCAAAGACAATCGACGACAAACTGGTGCTGGCGATTTCTTCGCGTGCGCTGTTCGACCTGAGCGAAAGCCACAAGGTCTATCTGTCGAGCGGCGTCGAAGCCTATCGGCAATATCAGATCGAACACGAAGACGAAATCCTCGAGCCCGGTGATGCATTTCCCTTGGTGCAGAAACTCCTCAACCTCAATTCCAGCCTTGGCCGCGCACGGGTCGAGGTGATCCTGGTGTCGCGCAACAGTGCCGACACTGGCCTGCGGGTTTTCAATTCGATCCACCACTATGGCTTGGCGATTTCCCGTGCGGCGTTTGTTGGCGGGCGCAGTCCTTATCCGTACCTGAAGGCGTTTGGCTGCGACCTGTTTCTCTCGACGCATGCCGAAGACGTGCGCAGTGCGCTGGATGCCGGATTCGCCGCGGCGACCATTCTGTCGGGTGGCGCCAGCCGTGCGGCCAGTGATGAATTGCGCATTGCCTTCGATGGTGACGCGGTGCTGTTTTCCGACGAATCGGAGCGCGTCTATCAATCTGGTGGCCTGGAAGCGTTTCAGGCCAGCGAGCGTGAATCCGCCCGTGAGCCATTGCGCGGTGGGCCGTTCAAAGGCTTCCTTGCGGCCCTCAATCTGTTGCAGCGTGAGTTCCCGGAAGACGCCTGTCCGATCCGCACCGCGCTGGTGACCGCGCGATCGGCGCCCGCCCATGAACGAGTGATCCGTACCTTGCGCGAATGGGACATTCGTCTGGACGAGTCGCTGTTTCTCGGCGGCCTGACCAAGTCGGCGTTTCTCGAAGCCTTTGCCGCCGACGTGTTTTTCGACGATCAGGCGGGTCATTGCGAGTTGGCCCGCGAGGTAGTCGCCACCGGCCACGTGCCGCATGGCATAAGCAACGAGCCAAAGGTTTAAGCCCACGGTTCAATGCGTTACGCGAAACGTCGCACTCGCCAAGGCACTGCTAAGCTGAATCAATCTCCGCCATGTCGGCACTCGAGGAGGTCATATGATTCGTTCTATGTTGTACGCCACTGACCTCGGCCTGTACGCACCTTTGGTAATGCAGCATGCCTTGGCGCTGGCGCGCACATTCAATGCCGAACTCTACGTGGTGCACGCTGTTGAACCGATGGGGCTGTTCGCCGAGTCGGTGCTTCAGAGTTACCTCGATGAGCAAGCATTGAACGAGTTTCACAGTCAGGGCCTGAATACGGTGATCGCCAATATCGAGCAGCGAGTGCTCGACAGCTTTCGTGAAGAACTGGGGGATGAGGGGGAGCAGGATCTGGAGCGGATTCAAGCGGTGCGGGTGCTCCAGGGCGATCCGGCACAGGTGATTCTCGACCAGGCGCAGAAACTCTCCGTGGATTTGCTGATCGTAGGTAGTCATAGCCATCGTGCTGGCGCGGAAACGCCTCTGGGCCGGACTGCAGCGCGGGTGCTGCAACTGTCTCGGGTGCCGGTCTATCTGGTGCCGCTGGTGGAACGTCGTCGCCAAGGGGATCGCTAGAACACGAATAGTGGCAATTTGACAAAAAAGTTCTAGATTTATTCTTCAAACCATTAATATAGTTATATACCGTCGCTGATGCCCGTGGCGTCTACCTGCTTTGAGGGATTCATATGAAGCTTCAACAATTGCGCTACATCTGGGAAGTGGCGCACCACGACCTCAACGTTTCCGCTACAGCCCAAAGCCTTTACACGTCGCAGCCGGGCATCAGTAAGCAGATCCGTCTGCTGGAAGACGAATTGGGGGTCGAGGTTTTCGCTCGCAGCGGCAAGCACCTGACCCGCGTCACCCCGGCCGGCGAGCGAATTATCACCACTGCCGGCGAGATCCTGCGCAAGGTTGAAAGCATCAAGCAGATCGCCCAGGAGTTCTCCAACGAGAAGAAAGGCACCCTGTCGATCGCCACCACGCACACCCAGGCGCGTTATGCGTTGCCGCCGGTGATCAGCAATTTCATCAAGCAATACCCGGACGTTGCCCTGCACATGCACCAGGGTTCGCCGATGCAGATCGCTGAAATGGCCGCTGACGGCACCGTGGATTTCGCCATCGCTACCGAAGCGCTGGAACTGTTCGGTGACCTGGTGATGATGCCGTGCTATCGCTGGAACCGCTGCGTGGTCGTGCCTCAGGGCCACCCGCTGACCAAGCTGTCGAAACTGACCCTCGAAGCGCTGGCCGAATACCCGATCGTGACGTACGTGTTCGGTTTCACCGGCCGTTCGAAACTCGACGAAGCGTTCAGCCATCGCGGCCTGACGCCGAAAGTGGTGTTCACCGCCGCCGACGCCGACGTGATCAAGACTTACGTTCGCCTGGGTCTGGGCGTGGGCATCGTGGCGAAAATGGCGGTCGATGCCAAACTCGACAGCGACCTGGTCATGCTTGATGCCAGCGACTTGTTCGAATCCAGCATTACTAAAATCGGTTTCCGTCGCGGCACGTTCCTGCGTGGCTTCATGTGCGACTTCATCGAGAAGTTCGCCCCGCACCTGACCCGCGAAGTCATGGCCAAGGCCATCCAGTGCCACAACAAGCAGGAACTGGAAGAGCTGTTCGACGGCGTCGAACTACCGGTCCATTAATCCTGCTAAATGACCTCGGTAACAGAAAACTGTTGCCGAGCACCCGCCACCAGAATCTCCACCTCGTCCCCTTCGAACTTGCCCAGCAGACTCTTGCCCAGCGGTGAGCGAGGGGTGATGACGGTAATCCATTGCCCCACCACGTCGACCTTCAAACCCGCCGCGTCGGGGGCCAGAAACAGCCATTGCTCACGACCCTTTTCATCTTCCAGACCGAGCAGGGCACCGACTTCGATGCCGCGTTGATCGTCGTAAGGCCGCAGTGTCAGGTTCTGGCAAAGCGTCAGTGACTGCCTGATTTCCTCCACCCGTTTGGCTTGCCCAGCTGCCAGATAGGACGCCTCCAGTCCTAGCGTGTCGTACTTGTTCTCGGCGATGTTTTCTTCGTGGGTCGCGGTTTCGTAAGCGGTTTGCGCGGCGCGTTCGGCGATGTCGAGGTCGATCCGCAGCTTGTCGAGAATCAGTTGGTGGACGGTCGGCTTGTGCATAGAGAGCTCATGATCAATCGCAGAATTGCTGGACGTTGGCGCGGCTTTTTTCGCTCGGTGCAGTCTGGTCCTGTTGCAACCAGAACTGGCATTTGGGGTTCGACAGATTACGGTTGCTGCTGCGGGCCTGATCAAGCCTTTGCTGCTGTTCGTTCTTGCGCAGATTCTCTTCGTACTGTTCGAACAACGGGCTCTGCGGCGGAATGTCCGGCACCGGTTGCACCACCACCGGTGGTTTGGCCAGTTGCTGCACGGCCTCTGCCACGGGCGCCAGTTGCTCGCTGAACAACAGTCGGGAGGCAAGCCAGCACGTCAGCGCGATCGCGATAAACCCCAGCCACACACCCAGGGCAATGCTGCCGGTCAGTTGCAAGGCGTTGAGCTGGATCGGCAACGGGCGGCGCGGGTTGGGACGATAGGGCATGGCTGCCTCCTGGCGGGTGGTCGCGGGCGAGTGGCGATTGTCGCATGAAGATTAATCGCCGTCGGCTCTTCTGCACGGGGTAATTTATGAGGACAATCGGCGCCTTTGCCAACGGGAGCCTGGAATGCCTGAAATGAAAGCCCGGTGGGATATCTTCTGCGCGGTAGTAGACAACTTTGGTGACATCGGCGTGACCTGGCGTCTGGCCCGACAACTGGTGGCCGAACACTCGGTGGCGGTGCGTTTGTGGGTCGATGATCTGCGGGCCTTCGAGCGCTTGTGCCCGGACATTGACATCAATGCCCCGCAGCAATGGCAGCAGGGCGTCGAAGTGCGTCAGTGGACGGCCGACTGGCAGCCCGTCGAAGCCGCTGATGTAGTGATCGCAGCGTTCGCCTGCCAATTGCCGAGTGCTTACATGGAGGCCATGGCCGAGCTGGAAAAACCGCCGCTGTGGATGAATCTCGACTATCTGAGTGCCGAGGACTGGGTCGTCGGCTGCCACGGCTTGCCGTCGGTGAAATACAAGAGCGTACAAAAATTCTTCTTCTTCCCGGGGTTTCAGAAGGGCACCGGTGGCTTGCTGCGTGAAAGCGGGTTGCTTGAGCGTCGTCAGCAGTTTCAGCAAAACCCCGAGGCTCAGCGAGAATTCCTGCAAGGCTTAGGGATTGATCGCGCGCAAGGTGCGCAGTTGATCTCGCTGTTTGCCTACGAAAATAACGGCCTGGCCAGTTGGCTCGACGCCATGGCTGCCGACTCGACGCCCACTCATCTGTTGGTGCCCGAAGGTCGGATTCTTGGGGATGTCGAACGTTGGCTCGGTGTGGACGGTCTGGTGGCCGGCGCGGTGCATGTGCGCGGTGAATTGACCGTGCAAGTGCTGCCGTTCGTCCGACAGGACCAATACGATCACCTGCTCTGGTGCTGCGATTTCAACGCCGTGCGCGGTGAAGATTCCTTTGTCCGCGGCCAATGGGCGGGCCGGCCGCTGCTCTGGCACATCTATCGGCAGGACGAAGACATCCACTTGGACAAGCTCGACGCGTTCCTCACTCTGTACACCAAAGGCCTGTCGGAGCCTGCCCGCGAGGCGATCAGCGGTCTTTGGCGAGCGTGGAATGCGGGTGACAATATGACCGGGCACTGGAAATCGACCCGAAAACACTGGCCAGAACTGCAAAAACACGCCGAAGCGTGGTGTCTGGAACAGGCTTTGCAGGCAGATCTTGCCGCGGCGCTGGTACAGTTTTATGTAAATTGGATATGATACGCGGCCTAGATTTTTGTAAATCCCATCCAAATTCGGATATTCGCAATGAAAACTGGTAAAGAACTGAAACCCGGTACCGTGATCCGTCTCGAAAACGATCCTTGGCTGGTTCAGAAAGCTGAATTCACCAAGTCTGGTCGTAACAGCGCGATCATGAAGACCAAGCTGAAAAACCTGCTGACCGGTTACAAGACCGAGATCGTTTACAGCGCCGACGACAAGCTGGACGACGTAATTCTCGACCGCAAAGAAGCGACCCTGTCCTTCATCAGCGGCGACACCTACACGTTCATGGACACCACCGATTACACCATGTACGAGCTGAACGCTGAAGACATCGAAGCCGTTCTGCCTTTCGTTGAAGAAGGCATGACCGACATTTGCGAAGCGATCTTCTTCGAAGAGCGTCTGGTTTCCGTAGAACTGCCGACCACCATCGTGCGCGTAGTTGACTACACCGAAGGTTCGGCTCGCGGCGACACTTCCGGCAAGGTGATGAAGCCTGCCAAGCTGAGCAACGGTACTGAGCTGCAAGTTGCTGACTTCATCGAAATCGGTGACAAGATCGAGATCGATACCCGCGAAGGCGGTTCCTACAAAGGCCGTGCTAAATAAGCACTGTTTTTCAGGAATGAAAAAGCCCGACCATTGAGTCGGGCTTTTTTGTACCTGCAATTTCGAATTCAACGTTGTACCCCTTGTAGGCGTGAGCCTGCTCGCGATAGCGGTGTGTCATACGAAATTGATTTCGACTGACACACCGCTATCGCGAGCAGGCTCACTCCTACAGGGTTTACTTCAGGTGTTGCTTCAGTTCTTCAGAAGCTTGCAACATCGCCGAACGCACCGCTGGCACCTGGCTCACCACGTTGAGCAAACCGTAATCGTGGATCATGCCGTTGTAGCGCACCGCCGTGACTGGCACCCCAGCTTCGTCGAGTTTGCGGGCGTAGGCTTCGCCTTCGTCGCGCAACACGTCGGCGCCGGCGGTCTGCACCAAGGCAGGTGGCAGGCCCTTGAGTTGTGCGGTGGTCGCCCGCAGTGGCGACGCGTAGATCTCGTTACGCTGTTTGGCGTCGGTGGTGTAGTTGTCCCAGAACCACTTCATCATGTTCTTGGTGAGGAAGTGCCCCTCGGCAAACTGGTTGTAGGACGCCGTCTCGAAGCTGGCATCAGTCACCGGCCACAGCAGCACCTGGAACCTGATCGCCGGCGTGCCCTTGTCTTTGGCCATCAGCGCAACCACTGCCGCCATGTTGCCGCCGACGCTGTTGCCGGCCACGGCCAGACGTTTGCCGTCGACGTTGATTTCTTTACCGTGCTCGGCCACCCATTGGGTTGCGGCGTAAGCCTGGTTGATCGCCACCGGGTAATGCGCTTCCGGTGACGGGGTGTAATTGACGAACACCGCCGCCGCCCCCGAACCGGTCACCAAGTCCCGAACCAGACGTTCATGGGTCGGAAAATCCCCCAGCACCCAGCCCCCGCCGTGGAAGAACATGAACACCGGCAACTCACCTTTGACCCCGGCCGGCCGGACGATGGTCAGGTTGAGCGGTTGGCCGTCGACTTGAATGGTCTTCTCGCTGACATCAGCTTTTGGCAGCGTCAGTTTCACCCCGGCCTGCGCGCCGACCAGCACGGCGCGGGCATCTTTAGGGGTGAGTTGTTCCATCGGTTTGCCGGTGCCGGCGTTCAGAACGTCGAGGAACGCCTGGGTGTTGTGTTCAACACCTTCACCTGCAAACGCGCTGTTAATGGACAAGGCGAGAAGGGTACCGGTCAAGACTTTGCTGAAAGTGTTCATGTTCGTTTCCTGGTTCGGGCCTGGGAATCAGCGGTTAGACGGTAACGTGCAGGCGCACATCGACGTTGCCACGGGTGGCGTTGGAGTACGGGCAGACCTGGTGTGCAGCATCGACCAGACTTTGCGCATCGGCGTGCTCAAGACCCGGCAAGCTGATGTGCAGGTCGATGTCCAGACCGAAACCGCCAGGAATCTGGCCGATGTCGACATGGGCGGTGATCGAGGCGTCGTTCGGGATGGTGCGCTTGGTCTGGCTGGCGACGAATTTCAGTGCGCCGATGAAGCAGGCGGAGTAACCGGCTGCGAACAGTTGCTCAGGGTTGGTCGCTGCGCCGCCGGCACCACCGAGTTCTTTGGGGGTGGCGAGTTTGACGTCGAGGATGTTGTCGCTGGAAACCGCACGGCCGTCACGGCCACCGGTGGAAGTTGCGATAGCGGTGTAGAGAGTTTGCATGGTGTGAGCCTCGTTCGGGTTTGGGTGTTTTGCGCTAAATGTTTGCGCGCTAAGTAACTGCGAAATAAATGTAGCTCTCGAATATTTAGCGCGCAAGATAAATTTTCAAAAAAGTTTTGGTCTGGAGGCGGGCGCTGAATTAGATGTGTTGAGCTAGAGCTGTTGCGGCAGGATTTTTAGCGAGGAATTTTTTACGGGGGAAACGAGACTGGAAGGGACACCACAAAACAAATGTGGGAGCAAGCCCCTCCCACAGGGGGTTTATGGTGGTTTGGTGGTCAGAGGCTGTCTTGCAGATTGCTACGCAGCACTTGCAGCTCCGCTTGCAGTTTCTGCAGTCTCTCCAGCGTCATCCCGCTGGCGCCGAGGATGCACTGGGGGATACCGCGGGCCCGCTCCCGCAATGCACGACCCTGTTCGGTGAGTTCGACAATCACCACTCGCTCGTCTTCACGGCTGCGGGTGCGGCTGAGTAAGCCTTCGACTTCCAGGCGTTTGAGCAACGGCGTCAGTGAACCAGGATCGGTCAGCAGGCGCGTGCTGATTTCGCCTACGGTTAAACCGTCCTGTTCCCACAGCACCATCATCGCCAGGTATTGCGGATAGGTCAGGCCCAGTGCTTGCAACAGCGGCTTGTAGACCTTGGTCATCAGCAGCGAGGTGGAATGCAGGGCGAAACAGGCCTGATTGTCCAGCAGCAGGTCGTCGCAGTTATCGGGGGCGTTGCGCTCGGTGGTCATGTCGAAGCCTTGATCAGTGATCGTCATAAATCTAGCGGGCGAATCTTTAATGCACCAGACAATTCTAGCCTAGTGCCGGTCGAGGGTACTTTGCAGTGCAAGATCCCACGGCGGAATCGGGCTGAAGCGGGTTTTCAGGTATTCCAGCAACAAGCGACTGCGGGGATTGGGTTGTTGCTCAAGGCGCAAGGCATAAATACCGGTCGTTTCCGGTGGTGGCAGGCCGTGTTCGCAGAACAGCGGAAGCAGTTCACCGCGTAACAGGTATTCGCTGGTCAACCAGGTTGGCAAATGCGCGATACCCAGCCCGGCCAATGCGCCGCAGACCAAAGCCTCGGCATTGTTGGCACTCATGCGGATGCGCGCCGGGCGGTGCAAGTGCATCTGCCCGTCCCGCTCGAATCGCCAGGCGAACGGCGGGGCCAGGCCATCCCAGTCGAGCCCGTCGTGTTCAATCAGATGCGCCGGATCGGTCGGCACACCACGCCGTTGCAAATATTCGGGGCTGGCGCAGGCGATGCGCACCATGCTCGCCAGCGGCGTAGCCACCAGCCGGGTATCGGCCATTTGCCCGGCGCGCAGCACCAGATCGACCTTGCCCAGATTCAAACCCTGCATGTCGACGAAACTGTCGATCAAGTGCAACTGCACGTCGAGGCCGGGGTAGAGCATCAGAAAGTCGGCAATCACCGGCGCCAGATGTCGCCGTCCAAACGCTGCCGGTGCGTCGATCCGAATCAAGCCTTCCGGTGCGCTGCTCAACGATACCGCCTCAGCCCTGGCCAGCCGCAGTTCAGCCACGATCCGCCGCGCGCGCTCGGCAAACGCCAAACCCGCCGGGGTCGCGCGCACCGCGTGGGTGCTGCGAATGAACAACTGACTGCCGACGGCGTTTTCAAGACTGTCGATGCGCCGTGCCACTGCCGAAGGGGTCAGCGGGTGGCGGCGGGACGCGGCAGAGAAACTGCCGGTTTCCAGCACGTCGAGGAACAGGCCCAGTTGTTCGGTCAATTGATTGGGGTTCATGGTGTTGTCGGCGCTTGTGCGAAGTTGGCACAGCCATTGTGCGTTGCTGTGCGTTTCCCCGCCAGCGTCGACTGCGTAGGATGAATAGCCTGACGTGAAGGGAAAATCGCCCGTGATTGAGTTTTTGATGTACCTGGTATTTGGCGCTGCCCTGGGCACCCTCGGTGGGTTGTTCGGCATTGGCGGTGGTTTGATTGCGATCCCGCTGCTGGGCGTGTTGTTCGGCCTCGATCAGCAGATTGCCCAGGGCACGGCGCTAGTGATGGTGGTACCCAACGTGATGCTGGCGCTGTGGCGTTACCACCAGCGCAACCGGATTGAATTGCGCCATGCGCTGCCATTGGCTTCGATGGGGTTCTGTTTTGCCTGGATCGGTTCGATCTGGGCGGTGGGCATTGATGCGCAAACCATGCGCGTCGGATTTGTTGCGTTCCTGATTGCCCTGTCGGCCTACAACCTGGTGCGAATGTTCTGCGCCAACGCGCCAGTGTCTGCACAGATGAAATATTCATGGCCATGGCTGGGCGTACTCGGCGCCGCCTCCGGCACCATGGGCGGGTTGTTTGGCGTGGGCGGGGCGGTGGTGGCAACGCCGGTGCTGACCAGTCTGTTCGGCACCACTCAGGTGGTTGCGCAAGGGTTGTCGCTGGCACTGGCGTTGCCGAGTACGGGCGTCACGCTGGTGACTTACGCGGTGCACCATCAGGTGGACTGGATGATCGGACTGCCCTTGGCGGTCGGCGGTCTGATGAGCATCAGTTGGGGCGTGAGGATCGCCCACGCACTGCCGGAGCGACTGCTGCGCGGGTTGTTCTGTGGTTTCCTGGTGCTCTGCGCGGTGATGCTCGCCCTTAAAGTTTGAAGCCTTCGACGATGTGTTCGGCCAGGCACTCGGTGATCGGCGACGGGTTGTGCAGGTTGCGCACCAGCATGATGCTGGCCTCGGGCAGGATCGGCAGGTCTTCGGCTTCACCGAGAATGCGCATGTCGGGCGTGATCAGGCTTTCGAGTTGCGCGGTGACGGCCAGTCCGGCGCTGACCACCGCCATGATCGCCGACAGGCTGTCGCTGTTGTACGCCACGCGGTAATCGCGCCCCATGGCGTCCAGCGCATTGCAGGCCCATGAGCGGCAGAAACAATCACTGTTGAACATCGCCAGTGGCAGGGGTGTTTGCTCATGGGCGCTGAAACATTGTGCTTCGGCCCAGACAAAATGCTCCTTGCGCAGTAACTGGCCGATTTCGTTGCCCGGCTCGCGGGTGACGATGGTCAAGTCCAGGTCCTGGCGCAGCAGCAATTGTTTTGATGATTCGCAGTGCACTTCGATCTGGATCAGCGGATACGTCTGGGCAAATCGCCGCAAAATCCCCGGCAAAAAACGCATCACGTAATCGTCCGGTGTGCCGATGCGCACCATGCCGACCATGTGCGGCTCGCGTAGCGTATTGAACACCTCGCTGTGCAGTTTCAGGATTCGCCGGGCATAACCCAGCAGCACCTGGCCCTCAGCCGTCAGCCGCACCTGCCGTCCGTCGCGCTGGAATAATTGACGCTGCAACACATCCTCTTCCAGCCGCTTCATCTGCATGCTCACGGCGGACTGAGTGCGATTGACCAACTCGCCGGCCCGGGTAAAACCGCCCTGGTCGGCGATGGCGACAAAGGTGCGCAGCACTTCGGTGTCGATACTGGGGAAGGCGGACATTCATCAATCTCCGAGATGTGTTACATCAGAAACATTCGTTGGATTGATCTTAGCCCCGGCGCGACACTTGAGCCATCCAAACGGAGGGCAACAAGATGAAAGGTCAACATGAATATCCAGCAGTAGAAAAACACTCGATCCACCTGGTATCCGATCTGCTGCACAAATTCAGCCGTTGGTACGAACTTCACCGGGAGCGCGAGCTGCTGGCAAGTCTGAGCGACGAAGCGCTGAAGGACATCGGCATGAGTCGTGCGGATGTGGAGTTCGAGTCGGTCAAACCGTTCTGGAATGACCCGATGCACAAATGAGTCCTACACAACTACACAAACCGTCTCCCGGTGAGGTAGGTTGCGAGCAGACAAGGAGATGCTCATGCCCGCAACACTGTCCTTTTCCATCAAGCAGGCTCGGCGTCTGGCGCTGGCCGCCCAACGGTTCAACGGGCGCCAGCCGCCAGCGGCGATCAAATCGGTTCAGCTCAATCGTCTGATCGAGCGGCTGGGCATTCTGCAGATCGATTCGGTCAATGCGTTGGTGCGTTCGCACTACCTTCCCTTGTTTTCCCGCCTCGGCAATTACTCATCCGACTTGCTCGACCAGGCTGCCTGGAGTTCGGGCCGGCGACGCACCCTTTTCGAATATTGGGGGCATGAAGCCTCGTTGCTGCCCTTGTCGATGTACCCGTTGATGCGCTGGCGCATGCTGCGCGCGACTCGTGGCGAAGATATCTACCAGCAACTGGCACGTTTCGGGCTTGAGCAGCAGGACACGATACGCCGGGTGCTGGCCTCGGTTGAGAAGCTGGGCGCGCTGGGTGCCGGAAGCCTGTCGACCCGTCAGGAACGGGCAGGGCCCTGGTGGGACTGGAGCGCGGAAAAGCATGCGCTGGAATGGTTGTTCGCCACCGGTGAAGTGACCGTGGCCGGGCGGCGCGGGTTCGAGCGGCTTTATGATCTGCCGGAGCGGGTGATTCCTTCGGCGATTCTGGCGCAGCCGCTGCTGAGTGAGGCCGAGGCCCAGCGCGGCCTGTTGCTGCATGCCGCGACAGCGTTGGGTGTCGGAACAGAA
Source organism: Pseudomonas sp. BT76 TE3572 (assembly GCF_050435365.1). Classification (NCBI taxonomy): domain Bacteria; kingdom Pseudomonadati; phylum Pseudomonadota; class Gammaproteobacteria; order Pseudomonadales; family Pseudomonadaceae; genus Pseudomonas; species Pseudomonas sp. BT76 TE3572. The sequence continues at coordinate 2,270,060 of NZ_JBNDKE010000001.1, read as the reverse complement.
AAAGACCTGCGGGATTACTTTCGCCTGAGTCCCGGCGATGCGCGTCCGCGCCTGGCGGAATTGGTGGAGGCGGGTGAGTTGCTGACGTGTGAAGTCCAGGGTTGGCGGCAGCCCGCTTACTGTCTGCCTGAGCCGAAAGTGCCGCGCAAGGTCGAGGCCAGCGCCTTGCTTTCACCCTTTGATTCGCTGATCTGGGAGCGCAGTCGTACGGAGCGTCTGTTCGATTTCCGCTATCGGCTGGAGATTTATACGCCGCAGGACAAGCGTATCTACGGCTATTACGTGTTGCCGTTTTTGCACAACGAACGGATTGCCGCAAGGGTGGACCTACGCGCCGAGAGGGCGTTGGGCAGGCTGGCGGTGCACGCTGTGCATGAGGAAGAGCCGGGGCTGAATGAGGAGGGGATGCTGGCGTTGGCAGTCAATCTGCGGCGGATGGCGGATTGGTTGGGGCTTGAGAGGGTTCAGTTGAATTGCCCGCGGGCGAGTGCGGGGCGGTTGCGGGTTGCATTGGCTCAGATTGGCGGTGTCTGAGCCGACGCCATCGCGGGCAAGCCCGCTCCCACAATGGTCGGCGTCGTTCACACATTATGTGTCTGGCGCTATCCCTGTGGGAGCGGGCTTGCCCGCGATGGGGGCGATGTGGTTTAGCGCCGGACTTGCTTCAGGGTTTCAGCAATCAAAAACGCCAACTCCAGCGACTGATCGGCATTCATCCGCGGGTCGCAATGGGTGTGATACCGATCCGACAACCCGTCTTCGGTAATCGGCCGCGCCCCACCAATGCACTCGGTGACATTCTGCCCGGTCATCTCGATGTGGATGCCGCCGGCATACGTGCCTTCCGCTTCGTGAACCTGGAAGAACTGCTTCACCTCGCCGAGGATCTGCGCAAAGTCGCGGGTCTTGTAGCCGCTGCTGGCCTTGATGGTGTTGCCATGCATCGGGTCGGAACTCCACAGCACTTGCTTGCCTTCACGCTGCACGGCACGGATCAGCTGCGGCAGGTGATCGCCGACCTTGTTCGCACCCATCCGTGCAATCAGATTCAGACGACCCGGATCGTTGTCCGGGTTGAGCACGTCGATCAGGCGAATCAGGTCTTCGGGGTTCATGCTTGGGCCGACCTTGACCCCGATCGGGTTGTTCACGCCGCGCAGGAACTCGACGTGAGCGCCGTCGAGCTGACGGGTGCGGTCGCCGATCCACAGCATGTGCGCCGAGCAATCGTAGTAATCGTTGGTCAGGCTGTCGCGACGCACGAAGGCTTCTTCGTAGTTCAGCAGCAGGGCTTCGTGGGCGGTGAAGAAACTGGTTTCGCGCAGTTGCGGCGAGCTGTCCATGCCGCAGGCGCGCATGAACGCCAGGGTTTCATCGATGCGATCGGCCAGGTGGCTGTACTTCTCGGCCAGCGCCGAGTTGGCGATGAAATCCAGGTTCCACTTGTGCACCTGATGCAGGTCGGCAAAACCGCCCTGGGCGAAGGCGCGCAGCAGGTTCAGGGTCGCGGTGGACTGGTGGTAGGACTGGAGCAAGCGCTCCGGGTCCGGCACGCGGCTTTTTTCGTCGAAACCGATGCCGTTGACGATGTCGCCACGGTAGGCCGGCAGGGTCACGCCGTCGATGGTTTCGTCGTTGGCCGAACGCGGTTTGGCGAATTGCCCGGCCATGCGCCCGACCTTGACCACCGGGCAGCCGGCGGCGAAGGTCATGACGATCGCCATTTGCAGCAGGACTTTAAAGGTGTCGCGGATTTTCGCGGCGGAGAACTCGGCGAAGCTCTCGGCGCAGTCGCCGCCCTGCAGCAGAAACGCGCGGCCCTGGGTCACTTCGGCAAACTGACGGCGCAACTCCCGGGCTTCACCGGCAAACACCAGTGGCGGATAACTGGCCAGCGTTTGCTCGACGTGCAGCAAATGCGCTGCGTCGGGGTAATGGGGTTGTTGCTGGATCGGCAGGGCGCGCCAGCTGTCAGGGCTCCAGGGTTGGCTCATCACGGTCTCTAGTGTTTTACGCTCGGACGGTCATGTTATCAGCAATTAGTGCGTGACCTGTTCCCGTCGCTTCGCGGACAATCGCGCTTTTGCCGCGCCACTCCGCGGTTTTATTGCGTTGCCGGGCCCGGTGACGATCAGGAGACGAAATGACTGAGGAGCGCGTCGAGCATCTGCTCGCCGAGGTACAGGATGAGTTCGGCGTGATTCGCGTGCTGGAAGTGGCCGATTACCGTTTTCTCGAGTTCGGTGATGCCATCGAGCAGAGCTGCGTGTTCACGGCCGACCCGAGCTGGCTCGAATACGATTACACCCGGGCGATGCTGATTGGCGCGTTGTGCCACGAGCAGCCGGAAAGCGCGCTATTCCTCGGCCTCGGAGCCGGCACCCTGACCCAGGCCTGCCTCAAATTCCTGCCGCTGGAAGACGTCGAAGCCATCGAACTGCGCCCCGACGTACCGCGCCTGGCCATTGAATACCTTGGGCTGGATGATGATCCGCGGCTGTATATCCGGGTAGGCGATGCGCTGGAACTGCTCGATACCGCTGAGCCGGCGGATCTGATTTTCGTCGACCTCTATACCGATGTCGGGCCGGGTGTCGGGCACCTGGCGTGGAGTTTCCTGGAAAACTGTCAGAAACGCCTGAATCCGGGTGGCTGGCTGGTGATCAATCAGTGGGCCACCGATGATGGCAAGCCGTTGGGTGCCGCGTTGTTGCGCGGGCTCTATCACCGGCATTACTGGGAACTGCCGGTGAAGGAGGGGAATGTGATTCTGATCGTGCCTTCGGAGCTGGATCAGGAACTGGACATGGACGGCTTGATCGCCCGCGCCGAAGGGCTGGCGCCGCGGTTGGGGTATTCGTTGCAGTCGTTGATCAAGGCCATACGCCCGGCTACTTGATGCGATAAGGTCTTGTGGCGAGGGAGCTTGCTCCCGCTTGAGTGCGCAGCACTCACAAAATTTGCATTGATTTCGAAGATTTTGGGGCCGCTTCGCAGCCCAGCGGGAGCAAGCTCCCTCGCCACAAAAGCAAATTTGTCAGCAGCCTTTGAAGACTCCCGGCCGCTTCTCGATCATCGACCGCACACCTTCCCTGGCATCCTCACTGGTCAGCAGCTTCTTCACCATCGGTGGCAACGCCTGCGCCGCCGCTGTTTCCCCTTCGTAACGCGCCTGCCTGGCAGACATCAACGTCGCCTGAACCCCAAGCGGCGCCTGCCGGGCAATCCGCTCGGCCAACTCAATCGCCCGTGGCAGCAGATCCTCGCTGGCCATGACTTCCTGCACCAACCCCAGATGCAATGCCTCATGGGCGTCGAATTCATCACCGGTCAGCAACCAGCGCATGGCATTGCCCCAGCCGGCGACCTGATGCAGGCGTAACGTGGCGCCGCCGAACGGGAAGAGCCCGCGTTGCACTTCTTTCTGGGCGAAACGGGTGTTGCTGGCGCACAGGTTGATATCGGCGGCCAGCATCAATTCGATACCGATGGTCAGGCAGTAGCCTTGCGCGGCGACGATCACCGGTTTGCTGACTCTGGGGCCGGCGAAAACACCCCACGGATCACAGCCGCCGGGCGGTGCCTGCCAGCCTTCGGCCAGGGCAGCACTGGCACTGACCAGATCCAGCCCTGCGGTGAAATGCTCACCATGGCCGAATAGCACCGCCACCCGCGCCTCGCTGTCGGCCTCGAACTCGCCATAGGCCAGGCTCAGTTCGTTGAGCAGGTCGAGATCGAAGGCGTTGCGTTTGGCCACCCGATCCAGGCCGATCATCAGGACATGGCCGTGGCGTTCACGGCTCACACGGCTGGAGCAGGGCTGATTCATGGTGCATTTCCTCGGGCGGGGAAGGGGGTGTCAGACAGGAGGTCTGCGTCACAAGGGTGAACCGTTTTAGCGCGATCGTCAGCAGGGCTGGGCCTTGGAAAAATAGACCGTTGCCCGATTATCCGCAAAGCGTGTGACAGAACGCTGTACACGGCAGTTTTCCGACAAATAAAGCTCCCTTTTTGAGCGAATTCCGGTATAGTGCGCGCCGGCCTTTAACCGGGCCGCGTTTAGGTAGCGCAATTCCCCGAAGTCAGCTTCGGCTGCACGTCCGCACAGCGGACTCTCCCTTGACGAATCTTTTTCATTCATTCGTTTTCGCAAATCCCCGCCGACAAAGCAGCCAGGGCGACTCTTGAGTCTTACACGGCATGCGCAGCTTTGGAGCATGGGTCTTTGCGGATGCACTTAGAGGCAGACCCATGACCCAGGAAACCGGCGGCTTCGCCGCTTTTAATCTTAATCCGAACATTCTTGCAGCCGTCATTGCGACTGGCTACGAAGAGCCTTCGGCTATTCAGCAGCAATCGATCCCGATCATCATGGCCGGTCACGACATGATTGGTCAGGCGCAAACCGGTACGGGTAAAACCGCTGCGTTCGCCCTGCCGATCCTGCATCGCATCGATCCTGCTAAGCGCGAGCCGCAAGCCCTGATCCTGGCGCCAACCCGTGAGTTGGCGCTGCAAGTAGCAACCGCTTTCGAAACCTACGCCAAGCAAATGCCGGGCGTTACCGTTGTGGCCGTTTACGGCGGCGCCCCTATGGGTCCACAACTGAAAGCAATCCGTAATGGCGCACAGATCGTTGTCGCCACTCCGGGCCGTCTGTGCGACCACCTGCGTCGCGACGAAAAAGTTCTGTCGACCGTGAACCACCTGGTTCTCGACGAAGCGGACGAAATGCTCAAACTGGGTTTCATGGACGACCTCGAAGTTATCTTCAAGGCTCTGCCTCCAACCCGTCAGACCGTATTGTTCTCGGCCACCTTGCCGCAGTCGATCCGTGCCATTGCCGAACGCCATCTGCGCGATCCGCAACACGTGAAGATCCAGACCAAGACTCAGACCGTTACCGCGATCGAACAGGCTCACCTGTTGGTTCACGCTGACCAGAAGACCTCGGCTGTATTGAGCCTGCTGGAAGTTGAAGACTTCGATGCCCTGATCATGTTCGTGCGCACCAAGCAAGCGACCCTGGACCTGGCCAGTGCCCTGGAAGCCAAAGGCTACAAAGCCGCTGCGCTGAACGGTGACATTGCTCAGAACCAACGTGAGCGCGTGATCGAATCCCTCAAGGATGGCCGTCTGGACATCGTTGTGGCGACCGACGTTGCTGCTCGTGGCCTGGACGTTCCGCGTATCACTCACGTGTTCAACGTTGATATGCCGTACGACCCAGAGTCCTACGTTCACCGTATCGGCCGTACCGGCCGTGCCGGTCGCGAAGGTCGTGCGCTGTTGCTGGTGACTCCACGTGAGCGCCGCATGCTGCAAGTGATCGAGCGTGTAACCGGTCAGAAAGTTGCCGAAGTTCGCCTGCCGGACGCTCAGGCTGTTCTCGATGCCCGCATCAAGAAACTGACCAACAGCCTGTCGCCGCTGGTGGCTGATGCCGAATCGACCCACGGTGATCTGCTGGATCGCCTGACTGCTGATATCGGTTGCACCCCGCGTGCACTGGCCGCTGCTCTGCTGCGCAAGGCAACCAACGCTCAAGCGTTGACCCTGGCTGCGATCGAGAAAGAACGTCCACTGGTGCCGAACAACGCACCGCGTGGCGATCGTCCAGAGCGTACCGGTGATCGTCCGGACCGTGGTGATCGTGAGCGTCGTGCTCCGGTTCCATTGGCCGAAGGTCGTGCTCGTTGCCGTACCGCGCTGGGTGCGCGTGATGGTATCGCTGCCAAGAACCTGCTGGGCGCTATCCTCAATGAGGGTGGTCTGGCTCGCGAAGCAATCGGTCGCATCCAGGTGCGTGACAGCTTCAGCCTCGTCGAACTGCCGGAAGATGGTCTGGAGCGTCTGCTGACCAAGCTGAAGGACACTCGCGTTGCTGGTAAGCAGTTGAAGCTGCGTCGCTATCGCGAAGATTGATCCGCTCTCGGGCTGATTGATCGAACATAAAAAATCCCCGACTGGTTCGGGGATTTTTTTTGGGCGCCGTTTGTAGCAGCTGTCGAGCCTGCGAGGCTGCGTTCGGCTGCGAAGCAGTCGTAAAACCTGCAAGCACGGTGCGCCTGAAACACCGCGGCGTCTGATTTCACGACTGCTGCGCAGCCGAACGCAGCCTCGCAGGCTCGACAGCTGCTACAGGGTTATTCCGTCACCGACCCGCCACCCGCCGTGATCACTTGCACGCTCATGCGGGGTGTCGCCAGGTCTAGCCCGGCTTCGTCCAGGTGCCGTTTGAGTGACAGGTTGAATGCTCGGGACACTTCCCATTGCTTGATCGGCGCGGTCTTGAACCGGGCGCGAAGAATCGCGTTGCCCGACTCGAAACTCTCGACACCCTGAATCTCCAGTGGCGACCAGATGTTGCGCCGTTGCAGTGGGTCGGTGCGCATTTTCTGGCCGACGTCGCGCATCAGTTTGATCGCGTTATCGATGTCCATGTTGGAAGGGATCGCCACCCGGAAAATCGCGTAGCCGAATTCCCGGGAGTAGTTCTTGATGCTTTTGATTTCGCTGAATGGAATGGTGTGGACGATGCCGTCAATGTCCCGCAGGCGTACGGTACGAATGGTCAGCCCTTCGACGGTGCCCAGGTGGCCGCCGACGTCGACGTAGTCGTCGATGGCCAACGAGTCTTCGATAATGATGAACAGCCCGGTGATCAGGTCCGCCACCAGCGACTGCGCACCGAAACCGATGGCCAGACCAATCACACCGGCACCGGCCAGCAGTGGCGTGACGTTCATGCCCATGTTTGCCAGGGCGACGATCAGCGCAATGATGAAAATCGCCACGAACAACACGTTGCGGATCAGCGGCATCATCGTCTGCGCGCGTGCATTTGCCAGGCCTTTGCGCGAACGGGTGAGGGCGTGGTGCACGGCGGTGTCGCTGAGAATCCAGATCAGCCAGGCAAAAATCAGCGTGCCGCCGAGGCTGAACAGTTTGACGCTGACTTCATGGCCTTCGCCTTCGGTGAAGCGGATCAGCGACATGCCCCAGACCCGCAGGCCGAGTTCGATGAACGCCAGCCACACCAGCAAATGAGCGAGTGTGTAGAAGAAGCTTTTCAGGCGCTCCGAATACAGCGCATGACGCTTCACGCTGCGCTGTGGTTTGAGTGAATGGCGGCGCACCAGGCCGTTGATGACCATGCACAACACCAGCAGCACCGTGCAGATCAGCGACTGACGCAGCGCAGTGCTGGTATCGCCGGCCGAGACGAACGTGGCAAACAGCGAAATCCCCACCAGCACCAGCGCCGGCATGTACCAGAAGGTCCCGAGAATCTCGATCGTGTCGCTGAGGGCGCGGCGGGTCAGGCGCCGGGACAGCGGTTGGTTGCGGATCAGGTGGGCGATGGGACGACGGAACCGCAGGATGAACAGCCCCGTGGACAATGCCGCCAGTACGTTGGCGACCGTCGAGGCAGTGTGCGCCAGATGACTGCCAAGGCTTTCGACCAGTCGCGGATCGCTCAGGGCTTCACCGAAGGCGGCGAAACTGCCGATCAGCCACAGCGGCCGAAAGGCTTGATGCCGCAGGATGTACAGGGCGCGGTGGCGGTGTGGGCCGTCGAGCAGCGAAAAGGCGATCACGCAGATCGCCGAAAAACAGGTGCCAACCACCAGCGCATAAGCCAGCACCATGGCCAAGCTTTTGCCCAGTGACGAGGGCAGGGCGTAGCTCATGTAGACCGTCATCACCAAGGCAATCAGCCACGGCCCGAGTTTGCGCAGGGCGAAGCGCAACATGTCCAGGGCCTTGGGGTGCTGCGGCAGTTCTTCGGTCAGGCCGAAGCGCATCCGCACCCGGTGGCCGACCCAGATCAGCGCGGCGGCCAGCAAACTCCAGACCATCAGGATCATGGCAAAGGCAAAGATGATCGGTAGCCATTCATTGGTCGGGAGCACCAGCGCTGACAGTTCATCCTCAGCCAGTTTGAACTCTTCGGACCAGCGAGTGAGAGGGCTGTCCGCGCCTGAAAACTGTTTTTCGAAACTGGCCAGGGTGCCACCGATCAGACCCAGGACGCCTACTTCGGTGGTTGGCTGGGCCTTTTTGGTGGCATCGCGCAGCTTCTTCAAATCCGCCAGCAATTTGCTGCGTTGCTGATCGTTCTCCAGCGACTTGATGACTTCGTCCAGGGATTGCCCCAAGGGCTCTTGCGCCTCTGGCTGTTTTGCCGAGCTGTTGAGCAGGCTGGGCAAGCCGACCGCCTGGGCGGGTGCCATCGGCAGCAGCGTCATGAGGCAGACAAGGAAAAAACACGGCAGGGCAAAAAGACGAGCGAACACTAGGCGGTCAACCTCGGGATGAGCGGATCGACCGAGTGTACGAGCCCGTCAAAATCAATGCGAGCCAGGGGTGAGGATTTATTCGTTGAGTTTGGCGAGGATCTTGAAAATCACGGTGGCGAGGATCATCAACATGCCGATCCACATGGCGAACACACCGACGTTTTTGTCGCGAAAATTGAAGCCGATTGCCAGCATGATCATCCCGGAAAGAATCGGGATCAGCATGGCGTGAAACGAAGACAACGAGATCATGAGCGACTGCCTTGTCGGAAGGGGTGGTTAAAGTCTAGGTGGCTTTTGAGCGATCGGTGGTGAGCTGTATCAGAGAACAGCGAGACCACTGTGGCGAGGGAGCTTGCTCCCGCTGGGCTGCGCAGCAGCCCTTAAAAATGTTGCGGCTGCTGCGCAACCGAGCGGGAGCAAGCTTCCTCGCCACAGGGTTTGTTACGGCAGCTCGTGGCAGGCGTAAAACGCGCTCAGCACTTTGACCAGGTGCGCCAGATCATGGCTGCCGCACAGTTCACGGATCGAATGCATGGCGAAGGTCGGCAGGCCGATGTCCACGGTGCGTACGCCCAGGTGGCTGGCGGTGATCGGGCCGATGGTCGAGCCGCAACCCATGTCGCTGCGCACCACGAAGCTCTGTACCGGCACTTCTTCGGCCATGCACAGGTGGCGGAAGAACCCGGCGGTTTCGCTGTTGGTGGCGTAGCGCTGGTTGCTGTTGACCTTGATCACCGGGCCGGCGTTGAGTTTCGGGCCGTGGTTGGCGTCGTGCTTGTCGGCGTAGTTGGGATGCACGCCGTGGGCGTTGTCAGCCGAGACCAGCAGGGATTTCTGAATGGTGCGCACGAACTCATCGCCTTCAGGCAGCAGGCGACGCAGCGTCTGCTCCAGCATCGGGCCATCGGCGCCGCAGGCCGAGCAGGAACCGACTTCTTCGTGATCGTTGCAGACCAGCACGCAGGTTTCGTCGGTTTCGGTGGTCAGCAAGGCTTGCAGGCCGGCATAGCACGACAGCAGGTTGTCCAGGCGCGCCCCGGCAATGAAGTCGCCGTGCAGGCCGATGACCGCAGCGCTTTGGGTGTCGTAGAAGCTCAGCTCATAGTCGAGCACCACGTCGGCGTTCAAGCCATGTTCGCGAGCGAGTTGGTCGGTGAGCACGGCGCGGAAGTCCACGCGCTCGTCACCGGCAAATTGCGCAAGGATCGGCGGCAGTTCGGTCTGGGCGTTGATTGCCCAGCCCATGTTGGCTTCACGGTTCAGGTGAATGGCCAGGTTCGGGATGATGGCGATCGGCGCCTTGAAGTCGACCAGTTGGCTCTCGACCTTGCCGTCACGGCGGAAGGTCACGCGGCCGGCCAGGGACAGGTCGCGGTCGAACCATGGCGCCAGCAGTGCGCCGCCATAGACTTCGACGCCCAGTTGCCAGAAGCCCTGACGTTGCAGTTCCGGCTGGGGTTTGACCCGCAGGCACGGGCTGTCGGTGTGCGCGCCGACCAAGCGAATGCCGCCGTGCAGGGGCGAATGACGGCCCATCTTGAACGCGACGATCGACGAGTCGTTACGGGTGACGTAGTAACGACCGTTGGCTTCGGTGGTCCATGGCTCGCGCTCGTCAAGGCGTTGATAGCCCGCCGCTTCCAGGCGCTGGACAAGGCTGGCGGTGGCATGGAATGGGGTAGGGGAGGCCTTGAGGAAATCGATCAGGCCTTGGTTCAACTCTTCGCGCATAAGTAGCTCCAGACAGCAATGGCGCAAGTTTAACGTATTGGCTCACGGCATTGCAGAGACAATGCCGTTCGACGTACGCCAGCTGCCGATTGGCGAAGAGGATGAGTCAACCGGTGATCAGTGTGCCATTGAGGAACACTTCGCGACGTTGCTTGCGGCCCACATATTCATGTTTGCTCGCGAGGTACACCTCGTTGAATTTTTCCTTCGAGATCCCCGGGATCTGTCGAATGTAGTCGTCCACCAGTCGGTCATAGGCGGCTTCGGTGATGAGCTTGTAGATGTCCCGGCGATAGAAGTAGCCCAGTTGAAAACCCAGGGTTTCGCTTTGATGGTTTGTCTGCCCGGCAAAGCAGTTTTCAAAGTCGATGGCTTTGAGCGGAGTCTGTGGTGTTTGCGGGATCATGATGTTGCCGGCCCAGAAATCCATGTGCGTGATGTTCTTCCGGGACAGGGATGTCAGCAATTCGAAGGCGTCGAGAATGAATGTTTCGACGTTGTCCGGGTTGCGTTTAAGCCATTGCACGCCGTCGATATGATCGTCGAGCAGGCGCGTGATAATGAAATACTCCTGGGTCAGCCCCAGTCGGTCCTTGGTGTAACCGAACCCTTGCAGCGGCGGCATTTGCACGCCACGGCGTTGTGCTTCGAGCGTATTGATCAACTCTTCCAGCGGCCAGTCGAACCGGCCATTGCACTGCGGTTTACCAAAGGTCACGCGCACTTTTGCCTTCAAGGTATCCAGCGGCTGGACCTTGGCAAACAGCGGCGCATCGCCGGAGGTCAGCGGCGCACTCGCACGGGTCAGCTTGTGGGCACGTCGTTTGTGTATGAGCTGTTCTAGGGCTTGTTGTGCTTCGGTAGAAGGCTGCTCGCTAAGGTGCAGCGTGGTGTTGAACAGGCAGAAGGTGAACGGGTAGTCGTCTTGGAATGTCTTGTTGCTGAGCACGAGGGCTTCCTGCCTGATATCAAAGTACTGGCATTTTACGTTTCATTACAAATTCATGACAATATTTTCACGCCATTTTCACGTCGATTTGTAACAAGAAACAAGAACGCCCTTCAATGGAAGGGCGTTTTTTGGTTAGGCGGCTGCTTAAAAAGGAGCAGGGCACTCGAAGCGCATGCGTTCGCCGCTTTGCGGGTGAGTGAAGCTCAGCATGCTCGCGTGCAGACATAACCGTGGCCAGGCGGCCAGTGCTTGCTCGTGGGCATACAGCCCGTCACCCAGCAGTGGGTGGCCGATGGAAAGCATGTGCACGCGCAACTGATGGGAGCGACCGGTGATCGGCGTCAATTCGACACGACACCAATCGCCGCAACGCTCCAGTACGCGCCAGAAGGTCAGGGCATGTTTGCCGAATTCATGGTCCACCACATGGCGTGGCTTGGTCGGCGGGTCGTAGCGCAAGGGCAGATCGATGCTGCCACTGTCCAGTTCCGGTTGTCCCCAGCACAGGGCGGTGTAGGCCTTTTCGGTTTCGCGGTCGTGAAATTGCCGAGACAGTTCGCGATGCGTATCCGCATCACGGGCCAACAGAATAATGCCGGAGGTTTCCCAGTCCAAACGATGGACGATTCGGGCTTCCGGGTAACCGTTTTCCTGCAGGCGGGTAATCAGGCAGTCCTTGTTGTCATCGGCCCGGCCAGGGACGGAGAGCAGCAGGGTCGGTTTGTTCACCACCAGTACGGCGGCGTCCTGATGGATGATGCTGATGTTGGACAGCGGCATTAAAACAGCCTCGTAACAAACGCCAACGGCGACTCAGGCCCCTTCCTTTAACAGAAGGGGCCTGAGCCGCCGTGGCTCCAGCCGGATCGACTCAGCGGTCAGGCAGGGTGATATTGAGTTCCAGAATCGAGCAGCTGCCCTGGTTTTCCAGAGCGACGTGCACGTCATCGGACCCGATATTGACGTACTTGCGGATGACCTCGACCAATTCCTTCTGCAAGGCTGGCAGGTAGTCCGGTGTACTGCGTTGGCCGCGTTCGTGCGCCACGATGATCTGTAGACGCTCTTTCGCTACCGACGCGGTGCTGACCTTTTTGCTGGCACGAAAGAAGTCAAAAAGATTCATTATCTACCTCCAAACAGGCGCTCGAAGAATCCCTTCTTCGTTACATCGAGAAAACGATGCTCCACGGTTTTGCCCAGCAGACGATCGACCGCATCGCTGTATGCCTGACCGGCATCGCTCTGGTCGTCGAGAATGACTGGCACGCCCGAGTTGGAAGCTTTGAGTACCGCTTGGGATTCCGGAATGACACCCAGCAGGGCGACCGCCAGAATCTCTTTGACGTCTTCGACGCCGAGCATCTCGCCGTCACTGACGCGTTGCGGGTTGTAGCGGGTCAGCAGCAGGTGTTCCTTGATCGGCTCTTCGCCCTTTTCAGCGCGGCGCGATTTGCTGGCCAGCAGGCCCAGCATGCGGTCCGAGTCACGAACCGAGGACACTTCCGGGTTGGTCACGATAATCGCTTCGTCTGCGAAGTACATGGCCAGGTGGGCGCCTTTCTCGATGCCGGCCGGAGAGTCGCAGACCACGTATTCGAAGTCTTCTTTCAACGCCATCAACACTTTTTCCACGCCTTCGACGGTCAGCGCGTCTTTGTCGCGGGTCTGACTGGCGGCCAGTACGTAGAGGTTTTCCAGGCGTTTGTCTTTGATCAGGGCTTGTTGCAGGTTGGCTTCGCCGTTTACCACGTTGACGAAGTCATACACCACGCGACGCTCGCAACCCATGATCAGGTCGAGGTTACGCAAACCGACGTCGAAGTCGACGATAACTGTTTTGTGACCGCGCAGTGCGAGGCCGGTACCGATAGCAGCACTGGTGGTGGTCTTACCCACACCACCCTTGCCGGATGTAACCACGAGAATCTTGGCCAAGGTGTTTCACCCCTAAGGAAAAAGGACATTTAGCCCCTGAAAAACATCTCTAGAAAAACTACTGCAGTCGGACAGCCTTGGCTGGAATTCGGTCCAGAACGGCGCTTACCTCGGGTAAACACTGCCTATAGCCTTTTTCCTACTTCGTTTGAGCCGTTTTCGCTACGTTTTAGAGATGCTTGGAAAATGCGGCAGTATCCGTTAAAGCCGAATGATGTTCAACACATCGCCCGACAGGCTGACCTGTACGCCCGCGCCCCACAAAGGGTCGCGACGCAGATCCTCCGAAACCTTGTAGTGGCCCGCGATGGAAACCAGTTCAGCGCTCATTTGCTGACAGAAAATCCTGGCTTTGGTGTCGCCTTTGACGCCGGCCAACACTCGACCACGCATCGGGCCGTATACATGGATGTTCCCGTCGGCGAGAAGTTCCGCCCCCGGGCTGACCGACGAGATCACCACCAGATCGCAGCCCTGGGCATAAATCTGCTGCCCACCGCGTACGGGCGAGGTGATGATCTTCGTTGGCTTGATAGTCGGCTCCGGCGGTTTTTCCGGTATTTTCTTGACTTGGCCTTCGAGCGGGTCCAGCGGACGCTCACGGGCGCCGGACGGTGGCAGCACCGGCAGGTCGACCGCGATGGCCGCGGCGATGTCTTCGATGCGGCTGGCACGGATCGCCAGGGTGCGCAGGCCATGTTGGCGGCATACGCGCATCAGGCCCGGCAGATCGACCGCGCCTTCGCTGGCCGGGAGTTTGTCCAGGGCCAGCACCAGTGGCGCGTTACTAAAGAAGTTCGGCGCCTGGGCAACCTTGGCGGCCAGTTGACGATCGAGGTTCTCGAGGTCGTTACGGGCCAGTTCCAGCACCGTAATGGCGAGCATGCTGCCCTTCAGCTGGAACACGGGATCTTGGTCTAGCGGTTCGGTTTGGCTCATGGTCGGCATACAACGACTTGTCACTAAAAGTGCCGAGACTTATAACGAGAACGCCCGCGAGCCGCAAGCCGGGTCGAACGATGTAGAATGCGCGGCCATTGTCTTTCCGGAACCTTTAATGGATCGCCCGCGTTTTCGAACAGCATTTCTATCTCCCCGTTTCTGGCCGCTGTGGTGTGGCTTGGGGCTGTTGTGGCTGATTGTGCAGCTGCCGTATCCGGCGTTGCTGTCGATCGGTCGCGCCCTGGGTGCATTGATGTATCGAGTAGCGGGCGACAGACGGCGCATTGCCAAGCGCAATCTCGAACTGTGTTTCCCTGAGAAAACCGCTGCCGAGCGCAAGCGCCTGCTCAAGGAAAACTTCGCCTCCACGGGCATCGCGTTTTTCGAGATGGCGATGAGCTGGTGGTGGTCGCGCGAGCGTCTGGCGAAGCTGGCCCATGTCGAAGGGCTGGAGCATCTGAAAAAAGCCCAGCGAGATGGCAAAGGCGTGATCCTGATGGCCGTTCATTTCACCACGCTGGAAATCGGCGCGGCGTTGCTCGGCCAGCAGCACACCATTGACGGCATGTACCGCGAACACAAAAATCCATTGTTCGACTACGTCCAGCGTCTGGGGCGCGAGCGACACAACGTCGATTCGCTGGCGGTGGAGCGCGACGACGTGCGCGGCATGCTCAAATTACTGCGCGCTGGCCGGGCAATCTGGTACGCACCGGATCAGGACTATGGCGCCAAGCAAAGTATCTTCGTGCCACTGTTCGGGATTCAGGCCGCCACCGTCACCGCCACCAGCAAGTTTGCTCGGTTGGGCAAGGCGCTGGTGGTGCCGTTCACTCAGGAGCGTCTGGCGGACGGCAGCGGTTATCGACTGGTGATTCATGCACCGCTCGAGGGTTTCCCCGGCGAAACCGAAGAGGCCGACTGCCTGCGGGTCAACCAATGGATCGAAGGCGTCTTGCGCGAATGTCCGGAGCAATACCTTTGGGCTCATCGCCGCTTCAAGAGCCGCCCCCCGGGCGAGCCGAAGCTGTACGCAAAACGCGGTTGAACCACTGTCCTTATAAGCACCATGGAGTGTTGCGATGAGTCCTGCTGAACCGGTTACAGGGTTGATTCTTTCCGGCGGCGGGGCTCGGGCGGCTTATCAGGTCGGTGTGCTGGCGGCGATTGCCGAGCTGTTGCCGGTCGGCGCGAACAATCCGTTTCCGGTGATCGTCGGCACCTCGGCCGGCGCAATCAACGCGGTCAGCCTCGCCAGTGGGGCGATGGATTTTCGGAGTGCGATTCAACGTCTGACAGCCTTCTGGCAGGGCTTTCGCAGTCATCTGGTGCTGCGCAGCGACTGGCCGGGCGTGATCCACCAGGCCAGCCGTTTTGTCAGCCACAGTTTGCTCGGGATTGGCGCTCAGGTGCCGGTGGCCTTGCTCAACAGTTCGCCGCTGCGCCGATTGCTCGACGAAAAACTGCAGATGAGCGGGATTGCCGAGGCCATTGCACAGAAGCAGTTGCAAGCGGTGGCGGTGACCGCGTTCGGCTACGAGTCCGGTCAGGCGGTGACCTTTTATCAGGGCGGCGGCACCATCAATGCCTGGTTGCGCCATCGGCGAATCGGCGTCCCCACGCAATTGACCGTCGACCACTTGCTGGCCAGTTCAGCGATTCCGCTGTTGTTTGCGCCAGTGAAAATCGGTGAAGAGTATTTCGGCGACGGCGCGGTACGTCAGTCGGCACCGATCAGCCCGGCGCTGCACCTGGGCGCGAGCCGAGTGCTGGTGGTGGGCGTCAGCGGCAACCCCCGCGGCGTCGACCCGGAACAACCGCTGCAACGCGCTTACACCGGCCAGCAGCCGAGCCTGGCACAGATCGGTGGGCACATGCTCAACAGTACGTTCATTGACAGCCTGGAAAGCGACATCGAGTTGCTGCAGCGGCTCAATCAGTTCAGTCATCTGATGCCCGCTGGCACGCCAACGCGCGCACTGGGTGTAGCGCCGGTGGAAGTGTTGGTGATTTCGCCGAGTCAGCCGATCGATGAGATTGCGGCGCGGCATCGGCAGGAATTGCCGGCAGCGCTGCGCCTGTTTCTGCGCGGACCGGGGGCGACCAAGACGAGCGGGGCGGGGGTGCTGAGTTATCTGCTGTTCGAGGCGGGGTATTGCAGCGAATTGATTGATTTGGGGCGGCGGGATGCGTTGGCCAAGCGCGGGGAGCTGTGCCGGTTTCTCGGGTTGGCGGAGCCTGCCGTTACAGCTTGAGATCGGCGGTGTGGCCATCGCGGGCAAGCCCGCTCCCACAGGTTTTGTATCGTCCACATAATCGACGAACGACACAAAACCTGTGGGAGCGTGGCTTGCCCGCGATGGCGTCCTTACAGACGCCGCCGGATCAGAAGTGAACCTTGACCAGGAAGCTGGTTACGCTCTGATCGGTTTTGAAGCCCTGACTGTCTTCAATACCGTACTTGTTTTTCCAGTAGTCATACTCGACACCGACGTACAACTGCTTTTCACCAAGGTTCAGCGCCTTGCCCAAGTCGTATTTGACCTGTGGGTTGAAGTGCAGGTTGGCGTGGTATTCGCCTTTTTTGTTGACGTCGTTGTCGACCACCCAGTCCATGAAACCGTCGATCAGGATGTTCGAATCGCCCACCGGGATGGTGTAGGACCAGACCGGAGTGACCTGCCAGATATTGTCACCTGGGCGGTCGCCTTCGGTATGACGGTTGTAGAAGTTCAGCTGGAAGTAGTCGAAGCCCGGGATCGCGAGGTCGAAACCAGGACCGATCAGGTAGGACTCGGTATCGTCTTCACCGAACTCGTAAGTCATGGCCAGCAGTACGTCTTTGACCGGGCCAAACGCAAATTTCTGATCGAAGATCTTATTGAACGACAAGCGTGGGCTGAATTCACCGTAGTGAGTGTTCTTACCCGCGAAAGCGTCTTCCTTGCCGTTGTAGAAGATCTTGTCGATGAAGAAGAAGTTGTCGCCGTATTTCCAGCCATCGGCGTGTTCAAAGGTCACCGTCTGCTGAATGCGTGGGTTGACCTGGAAGTCCTTGCCATACAGGTAGGTCAGGCTGTTGTTCTGCCATTGCAGCAAGTCGCCGGCCATGGCCTGGCCCCCGGCCAGCAACGATCCCGCCAGCATCAGGCTAGTGCACGTACGTTTCATTCGGTTGCTCCCAAAAAGTAGGTGGTTCCACGTTATTTTTTTAAGGTCGGCGCTCTGGTGTGGCGCCTTTTTCTGTAGCTGTAAAAAATCATCCAATCGGTCAGTTTCAGTGCTGTTAGCAAGAGCTGAGCCAAGGCTTTTGAAAAGCCAAAAAACTCCCGCTCGGCGGCTCAAGAGCAGTCGATTGAGAGTGTTTTTGGAGTGCCTTGGTACTGTCCAGCGCCGGGATAAGTTGGCTTTCTGGTCAGGAATTAAATCCGGGCTTTTTTTTAGACCAGATTCGGGCGGCCGCGGAGAATACTGACTCCTTGGCCAGGTCTCAAGTGCCCCGCAACAGCGCACCGACGACAGGTTTGGAGCGCGGTTGCGGGCCATCTTAGAAGTGCACCTTCACCAGCAGGCTGGTGGTGTTCTCATTGGTGTCGAAGTTGGCGGTGTTTTCGATGCCGTATTTGTCTTTCCAGTAGCTGTATTCGACGCCGACGTACACCTGTTTCTCCCGCCAGCCCAAGGCCTTGCCCAGGTCATATTTGATCTGTGGGTTGAAGTGCAGGTTGGCGTGGTAGGTGCCCTGTGAGTTCTGGTCGTTATCCACGACCCAGTCGATGTAGCCGTCGATCAACAGGTTCGAGTTGCCCAACGGCAAGGTGTAGGACCAGGCCGGCGTGATCTGCCAGACATCGTCGCCGGGACGCGAGCCTTCGGTCTGGCGATAGTAGAAGTTCAAGGTGAAAAAATTGAAGCCCGGTACCGCGAGGTCGAAACCGGGGCCGATCAGATAGGCCTCGGTGTCGTCTTCGCCATTCTCGTAGGTCATGGCCAGCAACACGTCCTTGATCGGGCCGAATTCGAAACGGCGGTCGAGGATTTTGCCGAAAGACAGGCGCGGGCTGAACTCGCCGTAATAAGCGTGAACGCCTTTGTTCCGGTCTTTCTCGCCGTTGTAGTAAGTGCTGTCGACAAACAGGAAGTTGTCGCCGTACTTCCAGCGGTCGGCGTGCTCAAAGGTTATCGTCTGCTGGATGTGCGGGTTGACCACGAAATCCTTGCCGTACAGATAGCTCAGGCTGTTGGTCTGCCACAGCAGCAAATCGCCGGCCATGGCCTGGCTGGCGGCCAATAGACCAGCGCCTAACAGCATGTTTGTCTGTGTCCGAATCATCTGTTGCTCCCTCTTGTTTTTATTTTCAAGGCGCAGGCAGCCCCTGACCCTGTAGGAGTGAGCCTGCTCGCGATAGCGTTGAATCAGTCAACTCAAGTGTTGAATGTCATACCGTCATCGCGAGCAGGCTCGCTTCCACAGGGTTCTGTGGCGTTAGTGGGTTAGTGCGAGTGTGCTTGGCAGTCGTTGATGGCCGCGCGTTCGGCGCCGCCGAGGATGTTGAACAGCAGGTTCAGCGACAGCGCACTGAGCGTGGCCATGGCGATTCCGCTGTGGGTGATCGGGCTCATCCACAGCGGAAGGTGGGCGAAGAATTCCGGACGGACCACCGGGATCAGCCCCATGCCGATGCTCACCGCCACCAGCAATTGATTGCGACGGTCACCGATGTCGGCTTCCTGAAGAATCTTGATGCCGGTGGCGGCGACCATGCCGAACATCGCAATCGCCGCGCCGCCCAGTACGGCAGGTGGAATCGATGCCACCAGAAACGCCGCTTTCGGCAACAAACTCAACACCACCAGCAAACCGCCGGCGACGATGGTCACCGAGCGACAACGCACGCCGGTCATCTGCACCAGGCCGATGTTCTGCGCGAAAGAGGAGTGGGTGAAGGTGTTGAAGAAACCGGCGAAGAACGAGGCGCCGGCATCACACAACAAGCCACGACGCAGCATGCGTGGGCAGACTTCCTGTCCTGTGATTTTCCCCAGCGCGAGGAACATCCCGGTGGACTCGACGAAGATGATCACCACCACCAGGCACATGGACAGGATCGGTGCGAGTTCGAACTTCGGCATGCCGAAATGCAGCGGGGTCACGAATTGCAGCCACGGCGCCTGGGCCATGCCGCTCAGGTCGACCATGCCGATCAGGCCGCAGAGTACGTAACCCAGGCACATGCCGATCAGCACGGAAATATTGACCCAGAATCCGCGCATGAAGCGGTGAACCAGCAGGATGGTGGCCAACACCAGCGCGGCGATGGCCAGGTAAATCGGTGAACCGAATTGAGCGGCGCCAGCACCGCCGCCCGCCCAGTTGACGGCCACGGGGAACAGCGACAAACCGATCGAGGTGATGACGGTGCCGGTCACCAGAGGGGGGAAGAAGCGTACGACTTTGGACATGAATGGCGCGATGATCATGCCGAAGAATCCGGCGGCGATGGTTGCGCCGAAGATCCCTTGCAGGCCGATGCCCGGCATGCCAGCCATGGCGACCATGCTGCCGACCGCGGCGAAACTGGCGCCCATCATCACCGGCATGCGGATGCCCATGGGGCCGATGCCCAGCGATTGCACGATGGTAGCGATCCCGGCCACCAGCAGGTCGGCGTTGATCAGGAAGGCGATTTCTTCACGACTCAGGCCAGCGGCCTGTCCGATGATCAGCGGCACTGCGATGGCTCCGCCGTACATCAGCAGAACGTGTTGCAGGCCAACCAGGATCAGTTGCAAAAGGGGCAAACGCTGAATGGCGGGTGCGTCGGGGATGCGCGCTTGGGATAGCTCGGACATGCAACACCTCGGATCTTTTTTATTCTTGTGATTTTGTGCATCAGGGGGACCTGTGGCGAGGGAGCTTGCTCCCGCTGGACTGCGTAGCAGTCCCCTCCTTTTCAGATAGAGAGGGGGGCCGCTTCGCGACCCAGCGGGAGCAAGCTCCCTCGCCACAAAAGCCCGCTTTCACAGGCTTTTGTGTTGCTTAATTGGTCGGAGCTCCCTGCACAATCCACGCGCCGATCAGGTCACGTTCCTGCTGGGTCATCTGGGTGATGTTGCCCAGTGGCATGATCTGGCTGGTGACGGCTTGAGCCTGGATACGCGCCGCGTTCTGACGGATCTGCTCGGGGGTATCGAACATCACGCCAGCCGGTGCCGCACTGAATAGCGGGCTGGTTGGTTTGGCCGAATGGCAAACCGCGCAACGTTCCTGGATCACACTGTGCACCTTGTCGAAACCGGGGCCGGCGTTGGACGCCTGAGCCGGTGCAGCGGCAGGTGCAGCAGGTTTCGCCGCTTCAGGTTTGGCACCACCGCCGAGGGCAGTTTCCGGCATCGGCTGATACTCGATGGTGCCAGGCGCCTTGGCCACTTCAGGAGCGCTGGGCATCTGCGCCGGGCCAGTCACGTAAGCCAGGCAGATCATGCCCACGGCCGCAACGGGCAGGGTCCAGGCAAATTTGTGGCTGTCATGACGGGTGTTGAAGTAGTGACGCACCAACACCGCCAGCACCGCGATCCCGGCCAGGATCAGCCAGTTGTATTGGCTGCCGTAGGTGCTCGGGAAGTGGTTGCTGATCATGATGAACAGCACCGGCAAGGTGAAGTAGTTGTTGTGACGCGAACGCAGCAAGCCTTTGGCCGGCAGCGCCGGATCCGGCGTGCGGTTCTCGGCAATCGCGGCAACCAGTGCGCGCTGTGCCGGCATGATGATGCGGAACACGTTGCCGACCATGATGGTGCCGATGATCGCGCCGACGTGCAGGTACGCACCACGACCGCTGAACACTTTACTGAAGCCGTAAGCGGCGCCAATGATCAGCACGAACAGGATGAAGCCGAGCAGGGCAGGGCGTTTGCCCAGGGCCGAGTCGCAGAGGAAGGAGTAGACGAACCAGCCGACGAACAGCGAGGCAATGCCCAGTGCGACCCCTTCAGGACCGGTCAGGCTGCTGCCCGGAGCCAACAGGTACAGCGTCGGGTTGGAGTAGAACACCACGCACAGCAGCGCGATGCCCGACATCCAGGTGAAGTAGGCTTCCCATTTGAACCAGTGCAGGTTGTCCGGCATGGTCGGTGGAGCCAGTTTGTATTTTTCCAGGTGGTAGATACCGCCGCCATGGATCGCCCACAAATCGCCCGCCAGACCGCTTTTCGGGTTGACCCGATTGAGGTTGTTTTCCAGCCAGACGAAATAGAACGACGCACCGATCCAGGCCACGCCAGTAATCATGTGAACCCAGCGCACGCTCAGGTTCAGCCATTCCAACAGATGTGCTTCCACAGTCTTTACCTCTCGCCTGTCACTCTGTTGTCGAGTGATCAGACCTTCTCTTATTGGTGGGGGGCGAGGATCAAACGCTCATCCTCTTTGAAAAAATGCTCATCGCAGTTATTGCCTGTGCCACTGCGATCAACCACCAGGAAGTCATCCCGCTTTTCGATCGTCAGCACCGGATGGTGCCAAACGCCGCGATGGTAATTAATGCCCTGCCTGCCGTTGGTGACGAAGGCGCGGACCAAGCCTGATACAGGTTCATCGCCAAGTGGCGCGACCACGATCAGAAAGGGGTTGCCGAGCAGCGGAATGAAAGCCTGGCTGCCCAGCGGGTGACGCTCCAGCATGCTGACGGTCAGCGGCATGTCCTGCGCATCGGCGCGGAAGATGCTGATGATCGCGTTGTCCTCTGGCGTGGCGGTTTCCACCGTCGCCAGTTTATGGAAGCGCATGGTCGAACCGTTGTTGATCATGAAGTGATCGCTGCCGTCGGTTTCGATCACGTCACCGAAAGGGGCGAAGGCTTCTTTGGTCAGCGGTTCAATCGTCAGTGTGCGCATGCTGTTCTTATCCGAATTCAATGTTGTTTGTTCTGCTTTTGTGGCGAGGGAGCTTGCTCCCGCTGGAGTGCGCAGCGCTCCCAAGCTTTTGGGGCCGCTTCGCAGCCCAGCGGGAGCAAGCTCCCTCGCCACAGGGTTCAACGCTTATTTAGCGACCTTGCCGAGGACGCGCAGGCGGCTCACACCACCATCCGGGAACACGTTCAGGCGGATGTGGGTGATCGGGCCCAGCGCCTTGATCTGCTCGGCGAAGGTGTGTTCGGCGTGCATTTCCAGTTTCTGCGCCGGCAGCAGTTCACGCCAGAACAGCGATTGGGTTTCGATCTGGCTGTCGGTGCCGCCCTTCACGAACGCGCCCTGGATAGAGCAGGTGTCCGGGTAGTTGCCCTTGAAGTGCAGGGTGTCGACGATGACTTTCTCGATTTCGCCGGCATGACCCAGCGCGACGATGACCCAGTCATTGCCCGGCGTGCGACGACGTGCGGTTTCCCAGCCGTCGCCCATGTTGATGCCACGGCCAGGGTTGAGGATGTTGCTCATGCGACCGAAGTGTTCGTCAGAGCAGGCGAGGGCGCGGCCACCGTTCAGGGCTGCTGCCAGGTCAACTTGCTCGTTGTCGCCGACAGCGGACCAGTCGCGGAACGGAATACCGTAAACACGCAGGCGGGCCACGCCACCATCCGGGTAGATGTTGAAGCGCAGGTGGCTGAAGGCCTGGTCGTTGTTGATTTCGTGGTAGTGGTGGCTGTTGCCTTGCAGCTCGACGGCGGACAGCACTTCAGTCCACTGGGTGTTGTCGTCCGGCTCGCCCGAGGCCAGGAAGCACGCTTCCAGGGAGGCCGACGGCGGGAAGTTGCCGGTGAAGAATGAAGTGTCGATGTCCACGCCTTTGATAGAACCCGGTACGCCCAGGCGGATCACGGCGCTGTCGTAGCCTTCGAAGCGCTTGCGGCGCGACTCCCAGCCGTCCATCCACTTGCCGTTGTCATCGAACACGCCCTCCTTCCACACAGCCGGGGTCGGCTGGAACAGGCGGTTGGCATCAGCGAACCAGTCATCGGTGACCGAGATGATTTTGGTGCCCAGGCGGGCGTCGGCCAGGTTGACGAACTTCTCGAAAGGTACGGCGTAAGCTTTCATTCTTCTTGTCTGCCTTTAATAAGTTGGCTTGGGATGCTTGCAGTGCCCTGGGTGCTGTGTGCGTTTGAGAACACTCGGGCAAGGCTCGCTATAGGGTCAGTAATCGGAACAGGGCGATCTTGTTGATCTCCGCCAGCGCGCACTTGAACTCGGTGTCTTGCGGGTTGTGAATGCGCGTTTCGAACGCCGCGAGGATCTGATGCCGGTTGCTGCCTTTTACCGCCATGATGAAGGGAAACTTGAACTTGGCTTTGTAGGCGTCGTTCAGCTCGGTGAAGCGAGAAAACTCTTCGGCCGTGCATTGGTGAATACCGGCGCCAGCCTGTTCATTGGTGCTGGCTTCGGTAAGCTGGCCCTGGACGGCGGCTTTGCCGGCCAGGTCCGGGTGAGCGTTGATCAGGGCCAGTTGACTGGCATGATCGGCGCTCAACAGGATGTCGCTCATGCGTTGGTGCAGGGTTTCGATCTGGTCGATCGACGCGTCCTGGCCCAGGTCGAAGGCCTTTTCGGCCACCCATGGCGAATGTTCGTAGATGTCGGCGAAGGCAGCGACAAACGCGTCGCGGCTCAGGGTCGAGGGCTTCAGGGTTTGGAAGTGGCTCATTTCGCGGCCCCTTGGTACGGGTGGGTTTCGTGCCAGTGGCGAGCGATGTCGACGCGACGGCTGAACCACACCTGTTCATGACTTTTAGCGTATTCGATAAATCGTTTGAGCGAGGCCAGGCGCGCCGGACGGCCGATCAGGCGGCAGTGCAGGCCGATCGACAGCATCTTCGGTGCTTCGGCGCCTTCAGCGTAAAGCACGTCGAACGCATCCTTGAGGTATTCAAAGAAGTCGTCGCCCTTGTTGAAACCCTGGACCTGGGTAAAGCGCATGTCGTTGGTGTCCAGCGTGTATGGAATCACCAGGTGCGGCTTGCCGGTCGGGTTGTTCGGTTCCCAGTAGGGCAGGTCGTCGTCGTAGGTGTCGCAGTCGTAGAGGAAACCGCCTTCTTCCATCACCAGACGACGGGTGTTCGGGCCGGTGCGGCCGGTGTACCAGCCCAGTGGGCGCTCGCCGGTGATTTCGGTGAGGACGCGGATCGCTTCGAGCATGTGCTCGCGTTCCTGCGCTTCGTCCATGTACTGGTAGTCGATCCAGCGATAGCCGTGGCTGCAGATCTCATGGCCGGCATCGACCATCGCGCGGATCACGTCCGGGTGGCGCTGGGCGGCCATGGCCACGGCGAAGATGGTCAGCGGAATGTCGAATTCCTTGAACAGTTTCAGAATCCGCCAGACGCCGGCACGGCTGCCATACTCGTAAAGGGATTCCATACTCATGTTGCGCGCGCCTTGCAGCGGCTGCGCCGAGACCATTTCCGAAAGGAAGGCTTCAGATTCTTTATCGCCGTGCAGGATATTGCGCTCGCCGCCTTCTTCGTAATTGAGCACGAAGGACAAGGCGATGCGGGCATTGCCCGGCCAGTGTGGGTGAGGAGGGTTACTGCCGTAACCGATCAGGTCGCGTGGGTAGTCAGCGCTCACTGCAGTCTTCCTTCTTATTCGTTCGACTTGTTCAAGGTCAGGTTTGTGAGGCGGCCTGCAGTGTGATGACAGGCTGGCGTCACAGCGATGGGCTGATTGTATACAACTTTACATCCACTTTGTAAGCCTGTTTTTTTGCATTTTTCACTGGCGGTCATCTACACATGTTATTGCAAGAAACCTGCCTGATCGGTCAGCTAATGGATAGAAGGTCCTTTGATCCTATGGCTCGGTGGCAGATTCGCCGGGAATCCCTGAATGACGGGCATAACGCTAAAAATCTCGTTTTTATTGTGTACAATTTTTTTGAAAAGTGTCTTAATCAGTCGCTCGCCGCAGCGTTTCGTGCTCCGAATCGGTGCGGTCTCCTTTACAACTGACTTCGGGAGGCGCGAGGTCTGACTGCTCCACGCAGGCAGGCGCGCAGAATCAATGGGACGTTTGACTACTCACGTTTTAGACGCTGCACATGGTTGCCCGGGCAGCTCGATCAAGGTCGAGTTGTACCGCGTTGAAGGTTCGCAGCTGGAATTGGTCTCCACTGCGATAACCAACAGCGACGGCCGTGTCGATGCACCGCTGCTGCAAGGTGATGACTACCGTTCCGGGGTCTATCAGGTTCAGTTTCATGCGGGCGATTACTACCGCGCCCGTGGCGTTCAGCTGCCAGAGCCCGCGTTCCTGGATGTGGTGGTGCTGCGTTTTGGCATCTCTGCGGAACAGGATCACTACCACGTGCCGCTGCTGATTTCGCCGTACAGCTATTCGACCTACAGAGGAAGCTAGGACTTTCCCCCCAAAAATCCTGCGCATATAGCTTCTTTGGTCTTTCGCCCGCTCACACTGCGGGCTTTTTTTTGCTCTGAGGAATGTGGTGCATGTGTCGACGCCTTCGCGAGCAGGCTCGCTCCCACAGGAGTACGCATTCCAATGTAGGAGCGAGCCTGCTCGCGAAACTTTTGCTTTTAACGGCTCAACAACGACGCAGCCCCTGCACCACTGAACAACCCCGCACTCACCCGGTTAAACCAGCTCTGCCCCTTGCCGCTGCGCAGATACCGCGCCGCGCCATGGGCACCCAGCCCATAAGCCAGCTTGCACAGCAAATCCAGCACGGTCCAGGTCGCAATCATCACCAGCAACTGCGGCAGGAACGGCTGCTCGGCACTGAGGAACTGCGGGAGGAAAGCGGCGAAGAACAGAATGTCTTTCGGGTTGCTCGCGCCCAACATGAACGCGCGCCCGAACAGTGCGCGAAAGCGTGGCACTGGCGCAGCCTGGGGCACTTCAGCGCCGTGGGAAGGCTGACACGATTGCTGCCAGCTCTGCCAGGCCAGGTAGAACAGGTACAGCGCACCAACGATCTTCAAAGCGCTGAACAGCTGTTCCGATGCCAGCAGCAAGGCGCCTAAACCCAGCGCCGACGCACTGAGCAAGCAGATCGACGCAATAACGCCCCCCAGAAACGCCGGGTAAGAACGACGCAAACCGTAATTCAGACTGTTGCTGATCATCAGCAAAGACAGTGGCCCCGGGATCAGGATTACCACCAGCGCAGCGCCGCTGAACAGCAGCCAGGTTTCCAGACTCATCACTTTCCTCCATTTGCACAAAAGCCTCACCCGACGGGGTGAGGCTGTTTTGAAACTAGACGGCTTACAAGAAAATGAACTTGGCGATGAAGATCGCGCAGAGCACCCACAGACTGACGGAAATTTCCTTGTGCTTACCGGTGAAAGCCTTCAGCACCACATACGTGATAAAGCCCAGCGCGATGCCGTCGGCGACCGAGAAGGTCAGGGGCATCATGATCGCGGTAACGATCGCCGGAATGCTGTCGGTCGCTTCGTCCCATTCGATGTGCGCCATGCCGCCCATCATCAGCATCGCCACATAAATCAGCGCACCGGCGGTTGCGTAAGCGGGGATCATGCCCGCCAGCGGTGCGAAAAACATGGCGGCAATAAATAGCACACCTACGGTCACGGCGGTAAGACCAGTCCGACCACCAGCGGCTACACCCGCGGCACTTTCCACGTAGCTGGTGACCGGCGGAACACCGACCATCGCACCGAATACGCTGGAAGCACTGTCGGCTTTCAGGGCGCGGGAGAGGTTTTCGATCTTGCCATCGGCGTTCACCAGGCCGGCGCGCTGGGCGACGCCCATCAGGGTGCCGGCGGTGTCGAACATGTGCACGAAGAGGAAGGCCAGCACCACGCTGATCATGCTGACGTTGAACACGCCGGCGATGTCCATGGCCATCCAGGTCGGTGCCAGGCTCGGCGGGGCGGACATGATGCCCTCGTAGTGCACCAGGCCCAGGCCCCAACCCGCGAGGGTGACGGTGATGATGCTGATGAGAATCGCGCCGAACACTTTGTGGTAGCTGAGCACAGCGATCATCAGGAAGCAGATGGCGGCCAGCAGCGGGCCAGGTTCACGCAGGGAACCGAGTTTGATCAGGGTGGCCGGGCTGTCGACCACGATGCCCGCGGTTTTCAAGCCGATCAGCCCCAGGAACAAGCCCACGCCGGCGCCCATGGCGAAGCGCAAACTCACCGGGATGCTATTGAGCAGCCATTCGCGGATCCGGGAAAAGGTCAGGAACATGAACAACACACCGGAAACAAACACCGCGCCAAGGGCGGTTTCCCAGTTGTAGCCCATGGTGCCGACCACGGTGTAGGTGAAGAAGGCGTTGAGGCCCATGCCCGGCGCGAGGCCGACCGGCCAGTTGGCGTACAGACCCATCAACAGGCAACCCAGCGCGGCGGCGATGCAGGTGGCGACGAACGCAGCACCGTGATCGATCCCGGCGTCGGCCATGATGTTGGGGTTGACGAAGATGATGTAGGCCATGGTGATGAAGGTTGTCAGACCGGCAATCAACTCGGTCTTCACCGTGGTGCCATGCAAGCTGAGTTTGAAGATGCGCTCCAGCCAGCCATTGCGTAATGGCGGCGAGAGTTCCAGCGTCGGGGCTTCGGATTTGCGGCTTTCCACAGCGAGTACTCCTCAAGAGTTTTATTGTTATTTCCAGGGCCGGACCCATGAGGGTGGCAGCGACCCTTTGAGGTACTTGCGAATTTGTTGACCGCTTGGTCAGGAACTCGCACGAAGTGGATTATGCTTTTGTATACAAATAAAGCAAATAATGTTTTTGATTTTGTAGACGAAAAGTTTGTCGATCGGGATATATCGGCTATAGACGATCGATCCCACGCTCTACGCGGGAACGATCGGTTACTCGGTTGGCGCTTGGGTTTTACCCAGCGCCAGATTCACCGCCAGCCAGCCATTCACCGCCGTCTCCCCAGCCTCGGCAAACACCCGCTCCAGTAATTTCACCTGCTCACGCCGCAACGACTGCTCAAACCGCGCGCCATCGTCGGTCAGTTCCAGCAGCCGCTTACGCTTGTCGGTCTCGGACGCGACACTGTTCACCAGATGCATTTCCACCAATTGACGCAGCGGAATGTTCAGCGCCTGCTTCGTCACCCCGAGCAATGCCAGCAGTTCCTTGACGCTCAAATTCGGGTAGCGCGCGATGAAAAACACAATGCGTTGATGCACCCGGCTCAAGCCACGACGCTCGAGCATTTCGTCGGCTTTCGCAGTGAATGCCTGGTAACCGAAGAAAAACGCTTCCATCGCCTGTTGCTGAGTTGCGGGGTTTTTAAGGTCAAGCATATTGACGTATCCGTTCGGTCTGTCTAAATTTCGGTCAAGCAGTTTGACTCATTTTCCTCAGGCCTCGCTACCGGTGACCCCATGGCATTTTCCGAACGTATCTCGCGCCTTAAAAGTTCTTTGATCCGTGAAATTCTCGCCGCCGCCCAGCGCCCGGAAGTGATGTCATTCGCCGGCGGGTTGCCCGCCGAAGCCATGCTGCCAAAAGTCGAGTGGGCCGACATGCCGCTGTCCATGGGCCAATACGGCATGAGCGAAGGTGAGCCGGCGCTGCGTGAAGCGCTGGCAGCAGAGGCGCGGGCGCTGGGCGTGCCCTGCGAGGCGAGTCAGGTGTTGGTGGTCAGCGGTTCCCAACAAACCCTCGATCTGGCGGCCAAGCTGTACATCGACAACGGCACCGAGATTTTGCTCGAGGCGCCGACTTATCTGGCGGCGTTGCAGATTTTTCAGCTGTTTGGCGCCGACTGCATCACTGTCCCGCTGGAGGCTGATGGCCCGAACCTGGCGCAACTGCGAACTCGACTGGAGAAACACAAACCCGCCTTCATCTACCTGATCCCGACTTTTCAGAATCCTTCGGCCGTGCGCTACAGCGAAGCCAAGCGCGATGCCGTGGCAGCCTTGCTGGATGAGTTCGGCGTGACCTTGATCGAAGACGAGCCTTACCGCGAACTGACCTTCGACGGTGGCAGCGCCACGCCAATTGTCAGTCGCTTGAAAAAGGCCAGTTGGATCTACACCGGCACCGTGTCGAAAACCCTGTTGCCCGGACTGCGAGTCGGCTATCTGATCGCCAGTCCGGATCTCTTTCCGCACTTGCTGAAACTCAAGCAATCGGCCGACCTGCACACCAATCGCGTGGGCCAGTGGCAAGCGCTGCAGTGGATCGGCACCGACAAATTCCAGCATCACTTGAGCGAGCTGCGGGACTTCTACCGGGTTCGTCGGGACGCGTTCCAGTCCGCCCTGGAAACGCATTTTGCGGATTTGGCAGACTGGAACGTGCCGCAGGGCGGGCTGTTTTTCTGGCTGACGCTCAAGCAGCCGCTGGACACGCGTACGTTGCTCAAGGCTGCACTGGCCGCGGATGTGGCGTTCATGCCGGGCGAGCCGTTCTTCCCTGAGCCGGACAACAATCCGGGGCATTTGCGCCTGAACTTCAGCCACATCGACCCGGCACGGCTGGACGAAGGGCTCAAAAGGCTGGCAGCGGTGCTGCGTCAGGCCCGGGCGGCAAAAGCGGCTTGAGGCTGCTGGTGCGAAGGGTGCAAAAACAAATAAACCGGCCAATGGGCCGGTTTATTTTTATCCGAAATCTGTACGGATTCAGGCAGCAGCAAACCGCTTGTCCAGGTAATCGATGATCACCTTGGACTCATACATCCAGGTCGTCTGGCCATTCTCTTCAATGCGCAGGCACGGCACCTTGATTTTGCCGCCCTGTTCCAGCAGGGCCTGGCGATCCTGTTCGTTGTTCTTCGCGTCGCGCAAGGCCACCGGCACGTTCAAGCGGCGCAGGGTGCGGCGGGTTTTCACGCAGAACGGGCAGGCGTGGAACTGATACAGAGTCAGGCCCTTGGCGGCCGTGTTGACCTGAGCCTGAACCTCGGCAGGGCGCTGCTTTTTGCCAGGGCGGGTAATGAAGTCGATGAAGATGATCAGTTGGCCAAGGCCGACACGAAGCGCTTTAACGAACACGGTATAAGCCTCACAAGGGCAAACAGAAGGGGCGCAGCTTACCTGATTTTTCACAGGCGAAAAAAAACCGGCGATGAATGCCGGTTTTCTTCTGCTGCGAATTACTTGATCAGGCTGAGAAACTCGCTGCGGGTGGCCGCGTTTTCGCGGAACTCACCGAGCATCACCGAGGTGATCATCGTCGAATTCTGTTTCTCCACACCGCGCATCATCATGCACATGTGCTTGGCCTCGATCACCACCGCCACGCCCAGGGCGCCGGTGACTTGCTGGACCGCATCGGCGATCTGGCGGCTGAGGTTTTCCTGGATCTGCAGGCGGCGGGCGTACATATCGACGATCCGCGCGACTTTCGACAGGCCCAATACCTTGCCGCTCGGGATGTAAGCGACGTGAGCCTTGCCGATAAACGGCAGCAGGTGGTGTTCGCACAACGAGTAGAGCTCGATGTCCTTCACCAGCACCATTTCGCTGTTGTCGGAGCTGAACAAGGCACCGTTGGTGACCTCTTCCAGTGTCTGTTCATAACCGCGGCAGAGGTACTGCATGGCTTTGGCGGCACGTTTTGGCGTGTCGAGCAGGCCCTCGCGGGAGACGTCCTCGCCCAATTGGCCGAGAATCGCGGTGTAGTTCTGTTCCAGTGTCACAGAGGCTGATTCCATACGGGTTTCAGAGGGGTACTGTTTCTGTCTGTACCAATTTTGTACCAATCAAGCTGTTTTCGAGCATCCCGGGTTCGCCCCAGTCTGTGCTGGCGTTGATCCATCGGGTGAGGTCGATAGCAACATCTGAACGCTATGACCGAGCTGAGTGGCAATAAACGCAGGGTTCATCCCCGACATGGGGCACATGGTAGCGTATGTGTGCCGGCAGTTGTATTGCCGGCGGGCGCGAATCCCCAAATCGGTCATTTCGGGGTTGCGCATCCCGCTGCACCCTGTCGCCAAGGTGCAGCAGTGATGCTTCCCTGAAGCCTGATTGCTCATCAGGCCGAGCAGGTCGTATCAGACGTGAGTGATCGACAGATCGCTGATGATGCAGACAGAAGCGTCTAGCGGGTCGGTGGTGTCGGAGTAATCGATCTGGTTGTACACGCCACCGTGGAAGGCGAGTGTTTTCGTGTCCCAGGTGTTGTCGAGGCGCATGATCGCGGAAGTGGATTGGACGCCGTTACAGCTGGCCGATACAGAGACGGCGCCGCTCGAATTGGCGTGAATGTTGATTGCGAAAAGTGCACCGAGCGGCACGTTCTCCAACACCGTCGAGTTGACGGGATCGTCCTGGAGGTAGCTTGACCGGAACCCCATGATGATTTTTCCTTTGTTCCAGAACACCTTTACCGGAGGTCGTTCTGAACCCTTCACATGAATCTGGCCGATCACGACTTTCTGCAGCGAGTTGACTTTGGTCAGTCGCATTTCCTGGCGGTTCCAGTGGTCCGCTGCGCTGGAGAACAACCAGTAACCTGGCTCCTTCCACTCGCAGCGGGTTCGTAGCGTGCTCTTGCTCGAGGCTCCAAGTGTCGGCGCCGTCATCTGCAGCGAACCATCGTCAAGCATCTTGACGACGTCGGGGCATTCGATCAGTGCGCGCCAGCCGATGAGCTCAAGGGCAATCGGGTTGGTGTCGGAGATTGGAAGCGGGGTAGCGATGGTGAAGTTGCTGATGTCTACAGTCATGGTTTTTGCCTCAGTCCATTGATGTCGCTTTTTGCTCTAATGAGCCTTGCGTTTGATGCAGGCCTGCATCCCACTGCCCACTCAGTGAATGGGCAGAAGTGATGCCTGGCAGCTTCCGATCGATTTCCCGTTGGCTTGAATATGAATATGGGTGTTCCCATAATTGGTGTCAATGGGTATTCCCATATTTTATTCCATGCCTATATTTCAGGTACAAAAAAACCCGCGCTTGGCGGGCTTTTCCTGAATGTCGATTTTATCGCGAATACATGGCCCACCAAAAGACATGGCCCAGGATCGCAATCTGCTGCTCCTGAATCTCGGCGAACGTGTAGTCCTCGTCCGGATGCTCGTCACGGTTGAAGCTGCGTAAACGGATGCCACTGGGCAGTCGGTAGAGCTGTTTCACGCGGAGCTGGCCGTTGTGGTTGATCGCGTACATTTCGCCGTCGACGATGTCGCCCAACGAGTTCTTTCCGACGTTCATGCCAACGGTAGCGCCGTCGCGCAGTACCGGGAGCATGCTGTTTCCGCTCACCACCACGCACTTGGCGTTGTTGAACTGCACGTTGTTGTGACGCAGGTCTTTTTTGAAGAAACGCAGCCTGGCGCTGGCGTTTTCTGCGATCACGAAACGGCCTGAACCAGCCGCCAGCTCAACTTCACGCAGGAATGGGACATAAACCTCATCGTCATCCAGGGGTGTGCTGTCGTCCCAAGGCTGGATGTCTGACATTGAAACGCTTGGAGGAGGGCGATTCAACGGAGCAGCATCGGACACCCCTTTAAGCATGTCACCGACACCTTCAGCCAGCCACATCGGTGAAACGCCACACGTTGAAGCGATCTGGGCAACAAAGGCTGTTGCCTTCGATTTACCGCGCTCGAGGTCGGAGATTGAGGTTTGCGTCAGGCCTGCGCGCTCGGCAAGCTCGGTCTGATTGAGCTTGGCGTGTTGGCGGGCTGCTTTGAGTCGTTCTTTAAATTCCATCTGCGAAGTATTACGGGAGCTCCCATATCATTGCAAATCGTTATCCCAATAATTTGCCAGGCGACCGCTTTACTCGTCGCGACCTTCCATCATGGTCCGTTTGAGCATCACATAAACCGCCCCGGCGCCGCCGTGTTTCGCTTGGCACGAGGTGAAGCCGAGCACTTGTGAGTGTTGGCGCAGCCAGGTGTTGACGTGGCTTTTGATCATCGGCCGCTTGCCGTCCAGACGCACGGCCTTGCCGTGGGTGACGCGCACGCAGCGGATTTCGAATTTGGTCGCTTCGGCCAGAAACGCCCAGAGGGTTTCCCGGGCCTTTTCCACGCTCATGCCATGAAGGTCGAGGCTGCCTTCGAACGGAATCTGTCCGATCTTGAGCTTGCGCATCTGGCTTTCCTGAACACCGTCACGTGCCCACATCAGCTCGTCTTCCGGGCCGACATCGATAACGAACTGATCGGACAGCCCGTCAACAGTGGTGGCATCGGTACGCACGGTGGCGGCTTGTCGCAACTTGGCGATTTGTGCGCGGTCAGCTTTGGGTTTGCCGGTTTCGGCGCGATCGTGTTTGATCGGCTTGACGCCTTGGATCGCGCTTTTGAACAGGGAAAAATCGTCGTCTTGCATGTCAGCCTCCGCGAAGGGCGGCCAGTTTACCCAACTCGAGGCGAATGGGGCGCGAGAAAACGCGCAGCGCTCGACTCAGTCGTGCTTTTTCATCAAATGCGGGGAGATGTTCAGCTCTTGCGACTGCCGCGAGCGGCGACGGCAGCGACGCCACAGCCACACGCCGAGGTACAGCACGAACAGGCCAATCGCCAGAATCACTGCCGAACCGACCCGGTTGGTATTCAACTCGCCCAGGGCGGGTGCGTGACCAAGCAGGCTGGCTATGCCTGCCATCGCCAGCAATACACCGCACATCGACAGCAAGGCTGCGAATGCCGCGCCGATTCGAAATCGCCAGTTGCGCTGGCCTTTGGGCCGCAAGCGGCGAGCGTCAAAACCATCGGATAACTTCATTCCGACCTTCCTCAATGGGTATCGGCCCTTCGACCGGGAGTTGACCGGGATGTTCCTGAGGCTAAGACAATTACAGTAAATGATAGACTTTTGCGGATGAGCGGCGGCATGCACCGCTCATCGAGCGCCGATCAGATCAGTTCGTGAGTCAGCGCGAGAGTCGCGAAGTTGTCCGCCATGATCGCCATTTCGGTCTGCTGAACGTGGTCTGCGCTCAACACGCCGCCCTTGTAAGGCAGGTCGCGAGTCGCGCAGGCGTCTTCCACCAGCGTGCAACGAAAGCCCAGGTTCTTCGCGGCGCGCACCGTGGTGCTGACACTGGAGTGGCTCATGAAACCGCACACGATCAGGTCCAGCGAACCGAGATTCTGCAGGCGCTCCAGCAGTTCGGTGCCGTGGAACGCACTTGGCAGCAATTTACCGATGATGGTTTCGTCGCCCTGTGGTTCCAGGCCCGGGATGAACTCACCGCGTTCACCTTGTGGATCGAACAGCCCACCGACGGTGCCGAGGTGGCGGACATGGACGATCGGCCGACCGGCTGCACGGGCAGCGGCCACCAGTTGCTTGATGTTCGCGACGGCAGCATCCATGCCGATCAGGGCCAACGGGCCGCTGAGGTATTCTTTCTGGGCATCGATGATGACAAGGGTCGCATGGCTCAGGACGGCTGCTGCATAACCACGGCCGCTGAGTTGAAACATCGTTTTTGGAACGGACATTCTGGGGCTCCTTCGAGTGGGGCTTTTGCGACATTGTCCTCTGGCTGAGCGCTTCTGTGAATCGCTACCATCGTAGGCGCCGTCTTTTCTGGCTCGCAGCCTTGTCAATAGTCCCGTTTTGTTCAATAGCCGGCCGAAAAAACAGAATAGTCCTACATTCGCCCCGGTAGTTTTCCCGCGTCGTCGAGACGCGTTTTGGCTGTTAGAATCGCCAGTCGTTTTTTTTGGAGTTTGCCCCGTGATCACTTCCCGACTTCGTACCCTGCGTGACCATATCCGTTGGGCCGTCAGCCGCTTCCATGGGGAGGATCTGTTTTTCGGCCATGGGACCGACAACGCCTGGGACGAAGCACGTCAGTTGGTGTTGGGTGCCTTGCACTTGCCGTGGGAAATCGCCGACAGCTACCTCGACTGCAATCTTGAAGAAGACGAGGTGGTCAAGCTGCAACGCATGCTCAAGCGCCGTATCGAAGAACGCATTCCGACCGCCTACCTGTTGGGTGAAGCGTGGTTTTGCGGCATGTCGTTCATTGTCGATGAGCGCGTATTGATCCCGCGTTCGCCGATTGGCGAGCTAATCGAAAAACGTTTCGAGCCGTGGCTGGGCGCCGAGCCTGCGCGGATTCTCGACCTGTGCACCGGTTCCGGCTGCATCGGTATCGCCTGTGCCTACGAGTTCCAGAACGCCGAAGTGGTATTGGCCGATCTGTCGTTCGAAGCGCTGGAAGTGGCCAACCAGAACATCGAGCGCCATGGCGTCGATGAGCGGGTGTACACAGTTCAGGGCGATGGATTTGATGGTTTGCCGGGTCAGCGTTTCGACCTGATCGTGTCGAACCCGCCTTACGTCGATGCGGAAGATTTCGCTGACATGCCGGACGAATACCAGCACGAACCGGAGTTGGGCCTGGCCTGCGGTGATGATGGCTTGAACCTGGTGCGTCGCATGCTCGCCGAAGCGGCGGATCACCTGACCGAGAAGGGCTTGCTGATTGTCGAAGTGGGCAACAGCCAGGTTCACGTCTCGGCGCTGTACCCGGAAGTCGATTTCGCCTGGCTCGATTTCGAGCGCGGTGGGCATGGCGTGTTCATGCTGACGGCAGAACAGTGCCGTGATCATCAGGCCTTGTTCGCTTCCCGTGTCTGACTGCGATCATTGTGGCGAGGGAGCTAGCTCCCGCTGGGCTGCGAAGCAGCCCTAAAACGTGATACCACATAATTCCAGATAACCCGCGGTTGCCTGTTTTGCGACCGCTTCGCGCTCGAGCGGGAGCAAGCTCCCTCGCCACAATTGGGTTCGGCACTGATTACCGGTGCGTCGCAATCCAGATCAACAACCCCGCCTGAAACACCGCAAACGCCACCAGACAGGTAATGGTAAAACGCAGCCCGGCGTCTTCGCGTTTGTACTTGCTGACCTTTTCTTCGTGTTTCTTGAGTTTGACTTCCTGCTCGGCCAGATTTTGCTCGGCTTGCTGGAGCATCTGCGCGGCCTCAAGAATTTCCACGACCTGCAATTTTTCCGTGCTCCAGTCACCCAACAGGTCGCCGACCTGCACTTCTTTGACGCTGCCCTTCAAATGCTGGGCGTCGGCATAGATCACATCGAAACCATGCATCCGCAAAAAGTGATCGCGGCGCAAGCGAGTGTCTTCGTTCAGCGCATCCTTGTTGTTCAGGTCGGTGCCGTCGACGGTGTAGCCGGGCCATCTCTTTTTCGCCCAGGTAATGCCCTGAGCGGCCATGAAGCGACCGATGCCACGGTTCATCGGTTCGATCTGCAAACCGCTGTCAGGCCCGAAATGCACGCGCTTGGTGGCGTGATCGACCCACACGTCCAGATGATTCTGTTCCTTGCGCACGCGCTGGCCGGGCAGCGAAATGCTCATGCGCATCAGGCTGAGTTCCTTGTTGTTGCGCTCGGCGTAGCCGAATTCAACAAAGCGTAGCGGCCGTCCACCGGTGTTGCGGTCGGTTTTCAATGGCGCCAGACGGAGCATCTTGTGGTGCTCGGCGTGGACGTCCGCCCACGGCAGCTCGACCACTGGTGGTGCGTCTTTTTCGGCAGTGGTATCGGGTGAAGTCTGGGTATCAGTCATAACGGCGAGATCCTGTCCAAGCCCTGCTTGCCGCCAGTCATAGCGCTGGCGACAAAGGCTTATCGGCCGTTTTTTTCAGGACTGGAGGGCAAAAGCCGCTTAAAAGCCGCTTAACTGGTGCGAAGTCCGTCAATAAACCCGAGGATTCGCGCGCCGAGTTCGGCCGCCAGTGGCAATTGCGGATCTTTATAAGAGGCCAATTGCCGTTTTACATCGTTGGGCACGATGCGCATCACGTGGTTCATGCCTTCGATCAGCGCCAGTTCGGCGTCCGGTTTGGCGGCCTTCAACAGCCTGGCGTCACCGACGCCGACCTGGATGTCGTTGCTGCCCTGAATGATCAGCGCCGGCATCTTCAACTTGGCGAACGCCGCCGCCGGGTCCTGGCGGAACAATGAAATCAGATACGGCTGCACGCTCGGGCGGAAAATCACCTGCAACTGCGGCGGCACGTTGTCGTCGGTGTGTCCGGCCTTGAGGCTGTCGAGCAGTTCATTGCTGCGCAGCATCAGCGGTGGCGGCAGGCGATTGCTCAATTGTTGGCGCAGCACCTGATCGATCGGCCGGGCGCTGCCAGACATGGAAATGATCGCGGCGGCATCCAGGCTCGGCGCCGCGAGGCTGGCGATCAAGGCGCCTTCGCTGTGGCCCAGCAGGATCAGTTGGCCAAAGCGCGGGTCGTCTTTGAGTTTTCGGCCCCAGGCCTCGGCGTCGGCCACGTAGGCTTCAACTGACAGATTGCGTTCATCCGGGGTCGCCGCAAGGCTTGCCGCCACGCCGCGTTTGTCATAACGCACACTGGCGATGTTGTGTTTGGCCAGTACCCAAGCGAGACGCTTGAGGCTGTCGTTGCGTCCGCCGTCGGGGTTGTTTCCGTCACGATCTGTAGGACCGGAGCCGGAAATGATCAGGACAACCGGTACCGGCGTGTCGGACTTGGGCAGCAATAACGAGCCGAAAAGCTCGCCGGTGCCGGTGTCCAAGGTGATCGGGCGTTGCAGGACAGTGGCCTGTACAAAGCCGGTAAAGAGGGTAAGGCTCAAGGCTATAACTCGCAGCATCATCACGCCATCATGAACAAGATGCCGGTTGGACTCGCAGGCACCCATAAGGTTCGAGGATGAACTAGTTGGGTAGCCTGCGTATACTGGCGCGCATTACGTATTTGGTTCGAATTCACGGAGCGTCCTGCATGTCCGGCAATACCTACGGCAAGCTGTTCACTGTCACCACCGCGGGCGAAAGCCATGGTCCGGCGTTGGTCGCCATTGTCGACGGCTGCCCGCCGGGCCTGGAGATCTCTCTGGAGGATCTGCAGCGTGACCTGGATCGCCGCAAACCCGGCACCAGCCGCCACACCACCCAGCGCCAGGAAGCCGACGAAGTCGAAATCCTCTCCGGCGTGTTCGAAGGACGCACCACCGGTTGCTCCATCGGCCTGTTGATCCGCAATACCGACCAGAAGTCCAAGGATTACTCGGCGATCAAGGACCTGTTCCGCCCGGCCCACGCCGACTACACCTATCACCACAAATATGGCGAGCGCGATTACCGCGGCGGCGGTCGCAGCTCGGCCCGTGAAACGGCCATGCGCGTGGCAGCCGGCGCTATCGCCAAGAAGTACCTGGCCACTCAGGGCATCGTCATTCGTGGCTACATGAGCCAGCTCGGCCCGATCGAAATCCCGTTCAAGACCTGGGATTCGGTAGAAGAGAATGCTTTTTTCAGCCCTGATCCGGACAAGGTCCCTGAGCTGGAAGCCTACATGGACCAGTTGCGCCGCGACCAGGATTCGGTTGGCGCGAAGATCACCGTCGTCGCTGAAGGCGTCATGCCGGGTCTTGGCGAGCCGATCTTCGACCGTCTCGATGCCGAACTCGCTCACGCGCTGATGAGCATCAACGCGGTCAAAGGCGTGGAAATCGGCGCCGGTTTCGCCAGCGTTGCCCAGCGCGGCACCGAGCACCGCGATGAAATGACCCCGCAAGGTTTCCTCAGCAACAATGCGGGCGGCATTTTGGGTGGCATTTCGTCGGGTCAGCCGATCGTCGCGCACCTGGCGCTTAAGCCAACCTCGAGCATCACTACGCCGGGCCGCTCCATCGACATCCATGGCAACCCGGTGGAAGTCGTCACCAAGGGGCGCCACGACCCGTGCGTCGGCATCCGCGCCACCCCGATCGCCGAAGCGATGATGGCCATCGTGCTGATGGATCACCTGCTGCGTCACCGTGGGCAGAACCAGGACGTGCGCGTGAGCACGCCGGTGCTGGGGCAGCTTTAATGGCTGACCTCATAGCCGCCGGGGTCTGACGACGTTGGCGGCGCTCCCGTACTGGCGGCTCTCCAGTTTCTATCTGTTCTATTTCGCCTTGCTCGGTTCGACAGCGCCGTTTCTGGCGCTGTACTTCGATCACCTGGGGTTTTCCAGCGCGCGCATCGGCGAGCTGGTGGCGATCCCGATGCTGATGCGCTGCGTGGCGCCGAATATCTGGGGCTGGCTCGGTGATTACACCGGCCGACGCCTGGCCATCGTGCGCTTCGGTGCGGTCTGTACGCTTCTGACGTTCTCGCTGATTTTCGTCAGCAAGACCTACGCCTGGCTGGCAATGGTCATGGCCTTGCACGCGTTCTTCTGGCACGCGGTGTTGCCGCAGTTCGAAGTCATCACGTTGGCGCACTTGCAGGGCCAGACTAACCGCTACAGCCAGATCCGACTGTGGGGTTCCATCGGTTTCATCATCACCGTGGTCGCGCTTGGCCGGTTGTTCGAAGGGTTGAGCCTGGATATCTACCCGGTGACGCTGGTGTTGATCATGGCCGGGATCGTGGTCAGCAGTTTGTGGGTGCCGAACGCCCAACCGGCTCAGGGCAATCGAATTGCGGGCGATGGGTTTCTCAAGCAATTGCGCAATCCCGGGGTGCTGGCGTTTTACGCTTGCGTGGCGCTGATGCAGATGAGTCACGGTCCTTATTACACCTTTTTGACCTTGCACCTGGAGCGACTCGGGTACAGCCGTGGGCTGATCGGCTTGCTCTGGGCGGTCGGGGTGGTCGCCGAAGTCTTGATGTTTCTGGCCATGAGCAAG
The DNA here is from genome assembly GCF_050435365.1 of Pseudomonas sp. BT76 TE3572. NCBI lineage: Bacteria > Pseudomonadati > Pseudomonadota > Gammaproteobacteria > Pseudomonadales > Pseudomonadaceae > Pseudomonas > Pseudomonas sp. BT76 TE3572. The sequence continues at coordinate 2,230,634 of NZ_JBNDKE010000001.1, read as the reverse complement.
ATCCTCGCGCGTTTCTCCGTGCGACGGGTGTTGCTGGCGAGTTTTCTGCTGGCAGCGCTGCGTTGGTTGTTGCTCGGTTCGTTCGCTGAGTTCCTTTGGGTGCTGTTGTTTGCCCAGGTATTGCACGCGGCGACATTCGGCAGCTTTCACGCGGCTGCCATCCAGTTCGTGCAACGTAGCTTCGGCGCACGCCAGCAAGGGCAGGGCCAGGCGTTATATGCCGCACTGGCCGGCACCGGCGGCGCACTGGGCGCGTTGTATTCCGGCTATAGCTGGAATGCCCTCGGCCCCGCATTGACCTTTAGTATTGCCAGCCTCGCAGCCTTCGCGGCAGCCGTTATCATTGCCACACGTATGCAAGAGGACAGGCCATGAGCCTCACCCGTGAGCACCTCGCCCAGGAAATCATCGATGCCGGGCGATTTCTGTATGGCCGCGGCTGGTCGCCGGCCACCAGCAGCAACTACTCGACGCGCCTGTCGCCGACTGAAGCGTTGCTGACGGTGTCCGGCAAGCACAAAGGCCAACTCGGCCCCGACGATGTACTGGCTACCGATCTGTCTGGCAACAGCCTGGAACCGGGCAAAAAACCGTCCGCCGAAACCCTGCTGCACACCCAGCTCTACCGCTGGCGCCCGGAAATCGGCGCGGTGCTGCACACGCATTCGGTGAACGCCACGGTGCTGTCGCGCCTGACGCCGCAAGACTTCATCGAGTTTGAAGACTACGAACTGCAAAAAGCCTTCAGTGGTGTGTCGACCCACGAATCCCGGGTGCGTGTGCCGATTTTCGACAACGACCAGGACATTGCGCGCCTCGCCGCCAAGGTGCAGCCTTGGCTTGAAGCCCATCCTGATTGCGTCGGCTACCTGATCCGCGGCCACGGCCTCTACACCTGGGGTGCGCGCATGAGCGATGCACTGCGGCAGATCGAGGCCTTTGAATTTTTGTTCGAGTGCGAGTTGAAGACGCGCTCGGTTTTAAACCGTCAAGCATGAACCGCAAAGCATGAACCGTTAAGGAGTTGCCCTGATGAGCAGCCTGTCCGTTTACCACGTCTCAAGCCCTGACTTACCAAACAAGGTGCTGACGCATTTCGAAGACATCGCCTCGACCCTGGCCGAGCAGGGCGTGCGTTTCGACCGCTGGCAAGCCGCGGCGAAGATCCAGCCCGGCGCCAGTCAGGAAGAAGTGATCGCCGCGTATCAAGAGCAAATCGACCAACTGATGACCGAGCGCGGTTACCTCACCGTCGACGTCATCAGCCTGAACAGCGATCACCCACAAAAAGCCGAATTGCGCGCCAAGTTCCTCGACGAACATTGCCATGGCGAAGACGAAGTACGATTTTTCGTCGCCGGCCGTGGGCTGTTCACCCTGCACATCGGCGATTACGTCTACGCGGTGCTCTGCGAGAAAAACGACCTGATCTCGGTCCCGGCCGGCACCCCGCACTGGTTCGACATGAGCGAACATCCGCATTTTGTCGCGATCCGTCTGTTCAACAACCCTGAAGGCTGGGTAGCGAACTTCACCGGCGACGACATCGCCAGTCGCTTCCCGCGTCTTGAGGACTGAGGCGATGCCGATCAAAGCAATTCTCACCGACATCGAAGGCACTACGAGCGCGGTGAGTTTTGTGTTCGAGGTGCTGTTTCCCTACGCCGCCAAACACTTGCCGGATTTTGTTCGCCAGAACGCTGCGCATGAGGATGTTGCCGAGCAACTGGACGCCGTTCGCCGGGATACCAACCAGCCGAACGCCGACGTCGAGCGGGTGATCGACATCCTTCTGAACTGGATCGCCGAAGACCGCAAAGCCACGCCGCTGAAAGCGCTGCAAGGCATGGTCTGGGAGCAGGGTTATCAGGCCGGAGAGTTGAAAGGCCACGTTTACCCGGACGCCGTTGAAGCGCTGAAACGCTGGCATCAGGAAGGCTACAAACTGTTTGTTTATTCGTCCGGCTCGATCCAGGCGCAAAAGCTGATCTTTGGCTGTTCGGAAGCGGGGGATCTGTCACCACTGTTCAGCGGTTATTTCGACACCACCTCGGGGCCCAAGCGTGAAGCGCAGTCCTACGAGCGCATTACCCAGTCCATTGGCCTGGACGCTGCGCAGATCCTGTTTCTGTCCGACATCGTCGAGGAACTGGACGCGGCGCGCACGGCAGGAATGGTTACCTGCGGGCTGGCCCGTGAAGGCGCAGAGCTGGCGGGGCATGTGACCGTCGACAGTTTTGAGCGGATCAAACCTTCTACCTTGTAACCATCAGGGATTGCGCAACGCCAGAAACAACTCAGGCCGTGAAGCGAAAGCTCTCACGGCCTGTTTGTTTACAACGCGTTTATTTATACAACCGCAGGGTTTAAGCCGAGTGATACGTTGGCAGGGCAAACCGTTGCTGGCTTTGCAGCATGGAAATCTGTGGCAGTTCACTGGCCTGTTCGGCGATGTCACGGCGAATGGCACTGATCACCCAGGTCAACTGATCGCCAGCATGCAATTGCTGGTAAGAAATCGAGCGTTTGAAGAGTTTGCCGTCGGTGCTGCTCAAGGTCAGCAGAATGCCGCCGTCCGGACGTGGCTGGGTGGTCACTTCGAAGTTGGAGAACAGGGACGAAAATTTTTCTTGGATCAGGTTCATGTCTATCAGCTCCGTTAGCTCTTGAATGGCAAGCATGCAGAGGTAGTTGCAGTGATTGTGCCAGCACCTGATTTTTTAAAAGTCCTTATATATCAATTAGTTAGTTTTTAAGCGTTTTTGCACTTTCGTGCAAACTGCATGAAAGGCCATCGTGCATCCTGCATTTTGCGTGGTCGACGTCGATTCGATGGAACCAATAGCCCGACGCACGCTCACGATTTCGAATGCCGCAGCCGTGGATACAAATCATTTCAAAAACCGCGTGTACAGCTCAGGAACCGCTGACGTATTTTCGGCCTCAATCAACGCCGCCCGAACAATAAAAAGATCGACCGGGAGCAACCATGAGCCGCACGCCGCACGACACGATTACCTGGGGCATGATGCTCCGCAAGCTGCCTTCCATTGCCAAAGCCATTCCTCGCGTGGTGAAGGGCATGAAAGCCGCCAACGTCAAGGACCCGACCCAACCGTGCGGCCTGGGCTGGAGCTTCGAACAAGCGACGTTGCGCAATCCCGATGGCCCGGCATTACTGCAGGGCGAGGTGGCGCTGACTTATTTTCAGGTCAACCAATGGGCCAATCGGATTGCCCATCATCTGATTGCCCAAGGCATCCGCAAGGGCGATGTCGTGGCGGTGTTTATCGAGAATCGGCCGGAACTGCTGGTGACGATCCTGGCGGTGGCCAAGGTCGGCGCGATCAGTGCCTTGCTCAATACCTCGCAAACCCGCGATACCCTGGCTCACAGCCTGAACCTGGTGACGCCCGCGGCGATCATTGTCGGAGAAGAGCTGGTGCCGGCGTTTTCGGCGGTTCGCGAACGGGTGTCGATCGACGCGGCGCGCACCTGGTTCGTCGCTGATCAAGACACCTTCAGCCATCCGGGCATTGCGTCCGACGGGTTCATCAACCTGATGACCGCCAGTGCCGACAGCTCCAGCGCCAACCCCGCCAGCAGTCAGCAGGTTTTTTTCGACGACCCTTGTTTCTATATCTACACCTCGGGCACCACCGGCTTGCCCAAGGCCGGGGTGTTCAAGCACGGCCGCTGGATGCGCAGCGCCGCAAGCTTCGGGCTGATCGCCTTGGATATGCGCCCGGAGGATGTCGTCTATTGCACCTTGCCGCTCTATCACGCCACCGGGCTCTGCGTGTGCTGGGGCTCGGCGATCAGTGGCGCCTCGGGCTTTGCCATTCGCCGCAAGTTCAGCGCCAGTCAATTCTGGAACGATGTGCGCAAGTACCGCGCGACCACCCTCGGTTACGTCGGCGAATTGTGCCGCTACCTGGTGGATCAACCGCCCAGCGCCGACGACAGCAAGCACAGCGTGACGAAGATGATCGGCAATGGCCTGCGCCCCGGCGCGTGGGGCGAGTTCAAGACACGCTTTGCGGTGAATCACATCTGCGAGCTCTACGCCGCCAGCGACGGCAACATCGGCTTCACCAACATCCTCAACTTTGATAACACCGTCGGTTTTTCCCTGATGTCATGGGAGTTGGCGGCTTACGACCACGACAGTGGCGCGCCGATTCGGGATGCCAAGGGCTTCATGCGCAAAGTCGCCAAAGGCGAGCAGGGGCTGTTGCTGGCCAAGATCGACGACAAGGCGCCGCTGGACGGCTACACGGACCCACAGAAGACCGAAAAGGTTGTGCTTCGCGACGTGTTCGAGAAGGGCGACCGTTACTTCAATACCGGTGACCTGCTGCGCAACATCGGTTTCGGTCATGCGCAGTTTGTTGATCGTTTGGGAGATACCTTCCGCTGGAAGGGTGAAAACGTCTCGACCACCGAGGTCGAGAACATCCTTTTGCAACACCCGAATATTTCCGAAGCCGTGGCCTACGGCGTGGAAATCCGCAACACCAACGGGCGTGCGGGGATGGCGGCGATTACGCCAGCGGAGTCCCTGGCGACCCTGGACTTCAGTGAGTTGCTGGCCTTCGCCCGGGAGCAAATGCCCGCCTATGCGGTGCCGTTGTTCTTGCGAGTGAAAGTGAAAATGGAGACCACCGGCACCTTCAAATACCAGAAGACTCGCCTGAAGGATGAAGCCTTCGACCCCGGTAAAACCGGCGATGATCCGATCTATGCCTGGTTGCCGGGGACCCAGACTTACGTGCAGGTCACTCCGCAGTTGCTGGCGGATATTCACGGCGGCGCTTTTCGTTATTGAATGCAGCACTATTGAATGTGCCTATGGCCGTCCATGAGAAAAAAGAAGTGACAGCCCCGGGGCTGCTCGGGAAACTGTCGGCTTTGCGAATAACAGAACGTGGAGTGCCCAATGTCAGACCAAAGCCGCCAGATGACCCCCGAAGAAGCCGCTGAATTTGCCGAACAGGTATTCAACAAGGCGCGCGAGGGCGATGCGGCCATGATGGCTGCGCTGTTGACCAAGGGCCTGCCGCCAAACCTGCGTAACCACAAGGGCGACACCTTGCTGATGCTGGCCGCTTACCACGGCCATGTGGACACCGTAAAAGTCCTGCTCGAACACAAGGCTGACCCGGAAATCCGCAACGACAACGGCCAGAGCCCGATTGCCGGCGCGGCATTCAAGGGTGACCTGGCGGTGGTCAAGGCCCTGGTTGAAGGCGGCGCGCAAGTGGAAGGTTCTTCCTTCGACGGCCGTACCGCGCTGATGATGGCGGCGATGTTCAATCGCGTCGAAATCGTCGACTACCTGATCAGCAAAGGCGCCGACCCGAAAGCCAAGGACGCCAATGGCGTCTCTGCGCTGGATGCCGCCAAGACCATGGGCGCGGCGGACACCACGGCGCAGTTGCAGAAATTGCTCGGCTAATTCTGGCCATGTAGCAGCTGTCGAGCCTGCGAGGCTGCGTTCGGCTGCGAAGCAGTCGTAAAACCTGTATGTGCGGTCTCCCTGAAACACCGCATCGTCTGATTTCACGACTGCTGCGTCCGAACGCGGCCCGAGCCGAACGCAGCCTCGCAAGCTCGACAGCTGCTACACACACACACACACCATCAATAAACCCAAACCTCAACCCGGCGATTCTTGATCCGCCCCTCATCCGCGCTATTGGCCGCCACTGGCATCTCGGCGCCAAAACCACGAATCTCGCGAAACACCACGCCGCTTTTCACCAGTTCCCGCCGCACCGCCATGGCGCGCAGTTTCGACAGCAGATCGGCCCGCGCCGGATCACTCTTGGCGTCGCCAAACCCCACCAGCGTCACCTGCCGATTGGTCTTGTCACGCTGCTTTATATAGTCGAGCACCCGCCACAGGTCCTGCCGGGCCTTGTTGTCCAGCGTCGCACTGCCTTCTTCGAAACGGAAATTCACCGTCAGTCGCTGAGCGTGACGACTGAGCGCCTGATAACCCTCGGGCATCAGCGCGTTCGGCGTGACTGTCATGGCCTGGACGGTCTGGGCGATAAAGCCATTGGCCGCGACAATCGCCTGACCCTTGCTGCTTTGGGCGAACGCCACCAGTGCGTCGGCCCAGGGATTTTTCCCGTTGGGTGGCAGGTAAAAGAACAGCCGGCGGGACAACGGATAGTCTTCCGTGGCAATCAGGCTGTTGAGCGGCAGCATGGCTTGGGATTGGCCATCGGCAATCGCCACGGCTTTGGCCTGACGCACGTAAGGCAGGCCGATGAAGCCGATACCTTGCGGGTCGAGGCTGACCGCGTCAGACAATTGCTCGCTGGATTCGAAACGTTTCGCCGCGCTGCTCAGCGTTTTCCCACGACGGCTGAGGACCAATTCCTTGAACGTGTCGTAGGTGCCCGATTGGTCATCCCGCGCATAGAGATGAATTGTCCCACCGATGCCGCCGAGTTCTTCCCAGGTTTTTGCCTCGCCGCTGAAGATTCGCGCCAGTTGTTCGGTGTTCAGTTCACTCAATGGATTTTGCGGATGAAGAATGATTGCCAGACCATCGATGGCGATGACCTGCTCGGCACCGGCGCTTTTAAAGTCGCCCAAGTGTGCAAGGTCTGCCCGTTCGTTGTCCTTGATCGGGCGCGAGGAGGCGGCGAGGTCGGCGGTGGCGGTTTTCAGGGCGGTGAAACCGGTGCTGGAACCGTGTGCCGCGATGTCCACCGCGACCCGGCGGCCCTGAACGGTTTCGCCGATGACGCGCAGTTCGTTGGCTTTGTCCGGGGCCTCGCTGTGAATCTTCAACAGGCCCTGTTCGCGCATCAACCCCTCAACCAGCGCCGGGCCCAATGCGGCGCCAATGGTGTTGGAACCCTGGATGCGCAGCACCGGGCCAGACTCGGGCGTCGGCAAAGCGCCGGCCGACGCCGTCAGCGGCAGCCAGGCGCACAGCATCAACAGGAACAACACGCGCAGCGTCATGCCGGCACCTTATAAGGCAAAGGAAGTGCCGGGAGAATAAGTCAGTAAGGTTTCTGAAAGATGACAAATCAAAAGATCGTCCGAACGCGGCCCGAGCGTTCGGACGATCTTTTGCTTTTAGCTCAATTCAAGCCAGATCGGCGCGTGATCCGACGGTTTTTCCATCCCGCGCAGTTCGTAATCCACACCCGCATCCTTCACGCGTGGCAACAATCCGTGGGACGCCATGATCAAGTCAATCCGCAGCCCACGCTTGGGCTCATCCTCAAAACCGCGGCTACGGTAGTCGAACCAGCTGAAACGGTCGGCCACCTCCGGGTTCAAGTGACGGAAGCTGTCCACCAGGCCCCAGTTCTTCAAGCGGGCCATCCATTCGCGTTCTTCCGGCAGGAAGCTGCATTTACCGGTTTTCAGCCAGCGTTTCATGTTGTCCGGGCCGATACCGATGTCGCAGTCTTCCGGGGAAATGTTCACGTCGCCCATCACCACCAGCGGCTGATCGTTGCTGAACTGGTTTTCCAGCAATTGCTGCAGATCGTTGTAAAAGCGTTCCTTGGCCGGGAACTTGGTCGGGTGATCGCGGCTTTCGCCCTGTGGGAAATAGCCGTTCATGATGGTCACCGGCACGCCATTGGCGTCGGCGAACGTGCCCCAGATGAAGCGGCGCTGAGCGTCTTCTTCATCGGTGGCGAAACCTTTGTGCAGCGCGATAGGTTCCTGGCGCGAGAGCAGGGCCACGCCGTAATGACCTTTTTGACCATGGAAATACACGTGATAGCCCAGCGCCTGAACCTCGGCCAGCGGGAATTGGTCGTCGTGAACCTTGGTTTCCTGCAGTCCGATCACGTCTGGCTGATGCTTTTCGATCAGCGCCGCCAGCTGATGGGGGCGAGCGCGCAGCCCGTTGATGTTGAAGGAGACGATCTTCATGGTCGGCAGTCCTGGCAAAAGGGCGATGCTAGCTGACCTGCGGGAATCGGGCCAGTGTGGGGTGAGGGGATTCGCTTTTACCCATCAGATTTGTATAGGCAGTTATGGCCCTTCGCGAGCAAGCTCACTCCCACAGGGTTCTCGAGCGAATACAAAATCTGTGTACACCACAAAACCTGTGGGAGCGTGGCTTGCCCGCGAAGAGGCCAGTCCAGTCGATGAAGATCCAACCTTGGTCTATACCTGTGGGGGAACTGTATTACCACCCAAAGGCTCGTACCAATAAGAGCGCAGTCATTTGAGCTGTGCCCCGGGGAGAAATACCGTTATGCCCGAAACCTCGACCGTCATCGCCGATATTCACATGCTCGACAGCGGCTATTCCCGCGAAGCGCGTTCGTTGTTGTACCAGGCTTACCGGCATGAGCCGACGTTCGGCTACCTGTTCGAAGCGGAGCGTCCCGGTTATGAACAGCGGGTTCGCGCCACCGTGCGCGAGTTGGTCACACAACACTTTCTCCAGGACTTGCCGGCCATCGGCCTGCTGGTCAACGACCGGTTGATCGGCATCGCGCTGATCGCGCCACCGCAACGTCGCCTGGGCATCACTGAAAGTTGGGCCTGGCGTCTGCGCATGGTGCTCAGCACCGGGTTTCGCTGCACCCGACGTTATCTCGAGTATCACGATGCCGTGATGGCTTGCGTGCCGTCCGACTCGGTGCACCTGCTGCCGTTGCTGGGGGTTCATCCGCAATTTCAGGGCAAGCACTTCGGCGAACAACTGCTGCAAGCAGTGCACAACTGGTGCGCGGTGGATGAGCACTCGGAGGGCGTAATCCTCGATACCGGGAATCCTCGTTATCTGGAGTTCTATAAGCGTCAGGGTTATGAGGAAATTGGTGAGGTTGCCGTAGGACCGATTCGCGAACACGTATTTTTCCACGCCAACCCGCAGGTGTTACAAACAGCAACGGCATAAAGGTAGAACTTTCACTGCACGCCAGGCTCTATCACGCTCCCAAGCTCGTGATAGCATCCGCGCCTATGAAGTTTCCAGGAAGAATTACCAGCGGCGTGCTGATGCTGATTACCAGCTGCGCGGCGCTGGCGCAAAGTGAATTGGATGTTCGGATCAAACCGTCCAACGATGAACTGAAAGCCAATATAGAGGGCTATATTGGCAGCCTCGGCGATCGTGACGAGGAAGCCTTGCTGCGCTTCAGTCGTGGCGCCGAAGAACAGGCGCGCAAGGCTGCCCAGGCCTTGGGCTATTACCAGCCGCAGATCGACTCGGATGTGAAGGGCGGCAAGACGCCGCGCCTGGTGCTGAACATCGATCCCGGCGAGCCGGTGCATTTGCGCAACGTCACTATTCGCATCGACGGTCCGGCCGCCACCCTGAAATCCTTCCGTGTACCCAAAAGCAATGCGCTGAAAACCGGCGCAGTGCTCAACCATGGCCATTACGAGGACGCCAAGCGCCTGATTCAGAATCAGGCCTCGCGCTATGGCTTTTTCAGTGGTTATTTCAGCAGCCAGAAATTGTCGGTCGACCCGCGAGCCGGCGTTGCCGACATCGAACTGATCTACAACAGCGGTCCGCGTTATTCACTGGGCAAGGTCAGTTTCGAAGGTGACACGCCGTTCGACGAAGACTTGCTGCTACGCATGGTGCCATTCAAGGCGGGCGCGCCATATGACTCCGAACTGATCGCCGAACTCAATCAGGCCATGCAATCGAGCGGCTATTTCGAAAGCGTGCGGGTGGATGCGGCGCCGACGGCGTCCAAGAACGACGTGATCCCGGTGGACGTCAAACTCGAAACCCGCAAACCACGGACCATGGGGCTGGGGCTGGGTTATTCCACCGACGTCGGCCCACGGGTCAAGGCCAACTGGACCCGGCACTGGGTCAACCCTCAGGGGCACAGCTATGGCTGGGAGACCGAAGTTTCGGCGCCCCGGCAGAACGTCGGTGTGTTCTATGACATTCCCCTGGACCCGCCTCTGACCGACAAGCTGCGGTTCGCCGGTGGCTATCAGAACGAAGAAATTGCCGACAAGGACTCCCTCAGCAAACTGCTGACCCTCGGCCCCGAGTGGCACAGCAAGCTGCCCAGCGGTTGGCAGCGGGTGGTGTCGCTCAAATGGCAGCGCGAGGAATTCAGGCTCGGCGACGACTCGGGGCTCAGTACATTGCTGATGCCTGGCGTCAGCTATTCCTACCTGAAAAGCGACAACCGCATCGACCCGCACAACGGTTATCGCCTGGCATTTGAGACCAAAGTGGCCAAGGAAGGTTTGGGTTCGGACACCAATTTGGTCTACGGCACCGCGCTGGTGAAAGGCTTGACCACGGTCTTCGACAAACACCGCTTCCTCGGGCGGGTGCAGGTCGGCGGCAGCGCCACCAACGGCTACAAATCGGTGCCGCCGTCTCTGCGTTTCTTTGCCGGTGGCGATCAGAGCGTGCGCGGCTACGACTACCAGAGCCTGTCCCCGGAAAACTCCGAGGGCGACCGCATCGGTGGCCGCTACATGATCGCCGGCAGTGTCGAGTATCAGTACTCCATCGCCGAGAAATGGCGGGTCGCGACCTTCATCGACCAAGGCAACTCCTTCAATACCCTCGAACTGCCGGACCTCAAGACCGGTGTCGGCATCGGTGTGCGCTGGGTTTCTCCGGTAGGGCCGATACGCCTCGACCTGGCCCATGCGATGGATGACGACGGCGGCATTCGATTGCACTTTTCCATGGGGCCTGAGCTGTGAAGCGTGGTTTGAAAATAACGCTGCTGTCGATTTTGGCGCTGCTGATGCTGGTCGTCCTGACCGTGGCCACGGTGCTTGGCACGGCGACGGGCAGTCGTTGGGCGCTCGGCTTTGTGCCGGGTTTGTCCGTCGAGAATTTCCAGGGTCGTCTGGGCGGACAGTGGAGTGCCGACCATGTGCTGTGGCAGCAGGACAGCAGCCGGGTTGAGCTGGATAAGGTGATTTTCGCCTGGTCGCCGCTGTGCCTGACGCGCATGACCCTGTGCATCGAACAATTGAAAGCCGATCAAGTCAGCCTGCAATTCCCGCCAGGCACGGAAGAAGAAAGCAGCGGGCCGATCAGTCTCCCGGATTTGAAACTGCCCTTGGCCATCGAGCTGGGCGATGTTCAGGTCGGCAGCCTGATGTTTAACGGCAGCGAAGAACTCAAGGGTCTGCAACTGGCGGCGCACTGGACGGCCAACGGTTTGCAGATCGATTCCGTTCATTTGCAAAGGGATGACCTGAGCCTGAATCTGTCAGGCCTGCTGCAACCTGGCGGTAACTGGCCGCTTAAGGCCGAAGGCAAACTGACCTTGCCAGCCCCCGGCACCGGGCCTTGGACGCTGGCGCTGAAGGTCGACGGCGATCTGCTGAAAACCCTGAACCTGAAAGCCGACAGCAGCGGTTACCTGAACGGGCAGTTGACCGGCGAACTGCAACCGCTGGTGGAAAACCTGCCGGCCAAGGTGCGGATCACCGCTGACGGCTTCAAGCCCAGCGCCGATCTGCCGGACACCTTGCAACTCAACCAACTGGAACTCACCGGCGACGGCGACCTGAAAAACGGTTATCAGTTGCTCGGCAAAGCCACGTTGCCCGCTGAATCTGGCCCGGTCGCGCTGTTGCTGCAAGGCAAGGTCGACGCCAATGGCGCTCAGATCGCCGGGTTGGACCTCACGGCCAACGACAAGCAAAGCCTGAAACTCACCGGCAACCTCGACTGGCGCAAAGGCCTGAGCGCCGAAGCAAAAATCGATTGGCTGGATTTCCCGTGGCATCGCCTCTATCCGCTGATCGACGAGCCAGAAGTGGCGTTGCGCAGCTTCAACGGTGAAGTCTCCTACACCGACGGTAAATACCTCGGCAGCTTCAAAGCCGCACTCGATGGCCCGGCCGGAGCGTTCAGCCTGACCAGCCCGTTCAGCGGCGACCTGACGAAAATCTACCTGCAACAAATTCAACTCGAAGCCGGGCAGGGCAAGGCCGAAGGGCACCTGAACCTGCAGTTCGCCGACGGCATTGCCTGGGACACGGCACTGGACCTGTCGGCGATCAACCCGGCGTACTGGGTCGCGGAGTTGCCGGGTACGCTGGCCGGACCCTTGCGCAGCAAAGGCGAGATGAAGAATGAAAAACTCAGCCTGACCGCTGATCTCGACTTGAAAGGCAAACTGCGCGGCCAACCAGCCGTCCTGCAAGCCAAAGCCGATGGCGGTGGTGAACAATGGAACCTCAACACGCTGCAAATTCGCCTCGGTGATAACAGCATCAACGGCAAGGGCAGCTTGCAACAGAAGCTCGCTGGCCAGATTGATATCAAGCTGCCGCGACTGGCTCAGCTGTGGCCGCAACTGCGCGGTCAGCTCAATGGTCGCATCGATGTCGCCGGGACGCTCAAGGCCCCGCAAGGCAAGCTCGGGCTGCAAGGTACGCAACTGGCGTTTGAAGACAATCGCCTGCAAAGCCTGAACCTGGACGCGACCCTCGACAGCGCGCAACGCGCAAAGATCGACCTCAAGGGCAGTGGCATTCAGGCTGGTGAGACGTCACTGGGGACGCTGACCGCCAGCGGCCAGGGCGATATCAAAAACCAGAAGCTCGCCCTCGACCTGCAAGGGCCGAAGCTGAAACTCGCGCTCGGCCTAGATGGCAATCTGGACAAAGGCAATTGGCGGGGGCGCTTGGCCAGCGGCGATATCCAGGCCGGTGGGCAGGACTGGAAGCTGCAAGGTCCGGCGAAGCTTGAACGGCTGGCGGACGGCAAGATCAATTTTGGCGCTCATTGCTGGACGTCCGGCCCGGCCAGCCTGTGCGGTGAGGATCAGCGCCTGATGCCTGAGCCGAAGCTGCGTTATCACCTCAAGCAGTTCCCGATCGACAGCCTGGCGCAGTGGTTGCCGAAGGATTTCGCCTGGAAAGGCCGGCTCAACGCCGACCTGCAACTGGACCTGCCGGCCAGCGGCCCGAACGGCCAGATCAGCGTCGATGCCAGCGGCGGCACGTTGCGCATCAAGGAAAAGGACCAGTGGCTGGACTTCCCGTACCAGACCCTGAAACTGAACAGCAAACTCACGCCCAAGCGAATCGACACGGACCTCAATTTCGTCGGCGGCAAGCTCGGCGAGCTGATGCTCCAGGCGCAGATCAATCCGTTGCCGAAGGACAAGCCACTGACCGGCTCATTCCGTTTGAATGGACTGGACCTGTCGGTAGCGCGGCCGTTCGTACCGATGGTCGAGAAACTGACCGGACGCTTGAATGGCAGCGGCACGCTTGCAGGTACGCTGCTGGCGCCCCAGGTCAACGGCAATCTGTTGCTCAGCGACGGCGAGATTTCCGGGCCAGAACTGCCGATGGACCTTGAAGCGCTGCAACTTCAAGCCGTGATCGCTGGCGAAACCGTGCAATTGAACGGCGGCTGGAAAAGTGGCAAGACCGGGCAGGGCACCTTGAACGGCAACATCGCCTGGGGTCAGGCGTTGGTGGTGGATCTGGCGCTCAAAGGCACGCAATTGCCCGTCACCGTCGAGCCTTACGCCAAGCTGGAAATGGCGCCGGACCTGAAGATTTCGGTGAAGGACGACAAACTGGCGATCGTCGGCAAGGTGCTGGTGCCGAAAGGCGAGATCACCGTGCGCGAGTTGCCGCCGTCGACGGTCAAGGTGTCCGATGACACGGTGATCGTCGGCCAGCAGACCGAAGAGGGCAAACCCCCGATGGCCATGGCGATGGACATCGATGTGGTGGTCGGTCAGGACAAACTCAGCTTCGCCGGGTTTGGCCTGACCGCCAACCTGCAAGGTCATGTGCACATCGGCGACAACATGGACACCCGCGGCGAGCTCTGGCTCAACGATGGGCGTTATCGTGCCTACGGTCAGCGATTGACGGTGCGTCGGGCGCGTTTGCTGTTTGCCGGCCCGATCGACCAGCCGTATCTGGACATCGAAGCGATTCGCCAGACCGACGACGTGATCGCCGGCATTCGCCTGAGCGGCAGCGCCGAGCAGCCGACCACGCAGATTTTCTCCGAGCCGGCGATGAGCCAGGAACAGGCGTTGTCCTATCTGGTGCTGGGGCGTCCGCTGAGCACCAACGGTGAGGACAACAACATGCTCGCCCAGGCGGCCCTTGGATTGGGTTTGATGGGCAGTTCGGGAGTGACCAGCGGCTTGGCCAAGAACCTGGGCATTCAGGACTTCCAGCTCGACACCCAGGGCAGCGGCGCTGCAACCAGCGTGGTAGCCAGCGGCAATATCTCCGAGAAGCTCAGCCTGCGTTATGGCGTTGGCGTGTTCGAGCCAGCCAACACCATCGCCTTGCGTTACAAGCTGAGCAAGAAGGTCTACCTCGAAGCGGCGGGCGGCGTGGCCAGTTCGCTGGACATCTTCTACAAGCGGGACTTTTAGTCCCTTCAAGATCAAAAGATCGCAGGCTTCGCCAGCTCCTACGGGTGTCCACAAACCACCTGTAGGAGCTGGCGAAGCCTGCGATCTTTTTGCTTTTGCGACCCACCATTTATCAACTAAATAGCAAGCAACCTAACTATTACGTTGACATTCGCTGCCTAGGCAGTAACATCTCGACATACATTCTCTGCCTAGGCAGCTAATTGGTGGTCAGATGAAGCATTTCACCCCAGACGAATTCCACACTTGCCATCTCGGCCTCCTGCTCGGGCGCGCTGCGCTGCTCAAGGACCGGATCATCGACACGCACATGGAACCCCACGGCATCACTGCCGCGCAGTTCAAAGTGCTGATCATCATGGCCCAGTTCGGCGTCGATACCCCGGCCGAGCTGTGCCGTCACCTGTCGCTGGACAGCGGTTCGATGACCCGCATGCTCGATCGTCTGGAACAGAAAGGCTTCCTCGCCCGCCAGCGTTCCGAGGCGGATCGCCGTCAGGTGCAACTGGTGCTGACCGAACAAGGCCAGCAGTTGACGGATCGCCTACCGGAGATCGGCGCCGACGCCATGAATGAATTGGCCGGCGCGATCACCCCTGAGGAGTTGAAAACCCTCGAACAGATCCTGAAGAAAATTTTGGTGGCAGCCGGTGACTCGATCACCCTGCTGCGGGTAGGTGACAAATGAGCAGTAAAACCCTGCGGACCGGACTGAGCCTGGTGCTGGCGGCCATGACCCTGGCCGGTTGCGCCAGCTACAGCGGCCTGACCACCGAAGGCAAAAGCCTGGATGCGAAAACCCTCAAGGCCGGGCAATCCCTCAGCGGCGTGACCCTGTCGCCGGCGGCCTGGCCGAAAAGCGACTGGTGGAAAAGCCTCGGCGACCCGCAGCTCGACGGCTTGATCCGCGAAGCCCTGCACGACAGCCCCGACATGCAGATTGCCGACGCCCGCGCCCACCAGGCCAGCGCCGCCGCTTATGCAGCGGATGCCGCGCGCATGCCGACCCTTGATGCCAGCGCTGGCGTCAGCCGTTCGCGTCTGGCCCGCGATCAAGACCCGAGAGGCGAGGGCGGCGCGTACTCCACCGTGCGTAACATCGGCGCCAGCTTCACCTACAACTTCGACCTCTGGGGCGGTCAGCGTGACGCCTGGGAAGCCGCATTGGGCCAGGCCCGTGCTGCCGAAGTCGATCAGCAAGCGGCGCAACTGACGTTATCCGCCGATGTGGCTCGCGCTTATAGCGATCTGGGGCAGGCGCATATCGTTCACGACCTGGCGCAGGAAGATCTCAAACGCACCAAACAAATGCTCGATCTGAGCCAGCGCCGCCTGAGCTCGGGGATCGACAGTCAGTACCAGTTCCAGCAAACCGAAAGCCTGGAAGCCACCTCCGAAGCCAGCCTGATCGACGCCGAAAAACGCCTGCAAAGCGCGAAGATCGCCTTGGCCGTGCTGCTCGGTAAAGGCCCGGATCGCGGCAATGAAATCGCCCGACCGAAAATTCTCCAGGCCAGCGCCGTCGCGTTGCCCTCGGTGCTGCCGGCCGAGTTGTTGGGTCGTCGCCCGGACCTGGTGGCCGCGCGTTGGCGGGTCGAGGCCGCGAGCAAGAACATCGACGCCGGCAAAACCCGCTTCTACCCCAACCTCAACCTGAGCGCCGCGGCCGGTGCCGAGTCGTTGCTGGGCGATGCGATGTTCGGGTCCGCCAGTCGTTTCTTCAACATTGCGCCGACGATCTCGGTGCCGATTTTCGACGGCGGCCGACTGCGTGCCGACCTCGATTCCCGCGACGCCGATTACGACCTCGCGGTGGCGCAGTACAACAAAAGCCTGGTGAAAGCCCTGGGTGATGTCAGCGACACCATCAACCAGTTGCGCGATATCGGCCGGCAGATCGGCGCTCAGCAGCACGCCACCGACATTGCCCAGGATTCATACAACACCGTGGTCCAGCGGTACGGTTCCGGCATCGGTAACTACCTGGACGTGCTCAGCATCGAGCAGCAATTGCTCCAGGCCCAGCGTCAACTGGCCAACCTGAATGCCGAGCAGATCGACCTGTCGATCCAACTGATGCAGGCGCTGGGCGGCGGCTTCCAGGGCGAAACCCTGACCGCAGCCAACGCAACCCCAGCCACGCAGCACAACTAATTCAAGGTATTTGTCATGGCCACTGCCGAAACAACAACACAAACCCCTGACAACACTCAAGACACCAGCAATCCGCGCAAGCGCAAAGTCATGCTGGTGGTGTTGGCGATCGTGGTGATCCTCGCCGGTGTCGGCGTCTGGGGTTATCACGAATTCTACGGGCGCTGGAACGAAAGCACCGACGACGCCTATGTGAACGGCAACGTGGTGGAAATCACCCCGCTGGTCACCGGCACCGTGGTCAGCATCGGTGCCGACGACGGCGACCTGGTTCACGAAGGTCAGGTGCTGATCAACTTCGACCCGAACGACGCCGAAGTCGGACTGCAAAGTGCCCAGGCCAATCTGGCCCGCACCGTGCGTCAGGTTCGCGGCTTGTACAGCAACGTCGACGGCATGAAAGCCCAGGTCAACGCCCAACAGGCTGAAGTGCAGAAGGCTCAAGACAACTTCAATCGCCGGAAAAACCTCGCCGCTGGCGGCGCGATTTCCCAGGAAGAACTGTCCCATGCTCGAGACGACCTGACCTCGGCGCAAAACGCCTTGGCCAACGCCAAGCAGCAACTGAAAACCACCAGCGCGTTGGTGGATGACACCGTGGTGTCGTCGCACCCGGACGTGATGTCCGCTGCCGCGCAATTGCGTCAGGCTTACTTGAACAACTCCCGCAGCACGTTGATCGCGCCGGTCACCGGTTATGTCGCCAAGCGCTCGGTACAACTGGGCCAACGCGTCCAGCCGGGCACCGCATTGATGGCGGTCATTCCGCTGGATCAGCTGTGGATCGACGCCAACTTCAAGGAAACCCAACTGCGTGACATGCGCATTGGTCAACCGGTGGACATCCAGGCCGACTTGTACGGCAGCGACGTGAAGTTCAGCGGCACCATCGACAGCCTCGGCGCCGGCACCGGCAGTGCGTTTGCCTTGCTGCCAGCGCAGAACGCCACCGGTAACTGGATCAAGATCGTCCAGCGTGTGCCGGTGCGGATTCACATCAACGCCGAAGAGCTGGCCAAGCACCCGTTGCGGGTCGGCCTGTCGACTCAGGTCGATGTGAACTTGCACGACCAGAGCGGCCCGGTGCTGGCGCAACAGCCACCGCAAAAAGCCTCGTTCAGCACCAATGTGTATGACCGTCAGTTGGCCGAGGCCGACGCGATGATCACTCAGTTGATCCACGACAACAGCGCAGCGGTCAGCAAAACCGTTCAACGCTGACACCGACCCCTGTGGGAGCGAGCCTTTGTGGCGAGGGAGCTTGCTCCCGCTCGGCTGCGAAGCAGTCGTAAAGCTTTTGGGGCTGCTTCGCGACCCAGCGGGAGCAAGCTCCCTCGCCACAAAAGCTCCCATAAGATCAGCTGCGTCTGTAACAGGCGTAGTGCCAATCAGGTTTCAAAGGATTTGCGATGAGCAATAACGCGTCTTTCACGCCGCCCAGCCTGCTGCTCAGCACCATTGGCCTGTCGCTGGCAACCTTCATGCAAGTACTCGACACCACCATCGCCAACGTGGCGCTGCCGACGATTTCCGGCAACCTGGGCGTGAGTTCGGAGCAGGGCACTTGGGTGATTACCTCGTTCGCGGTGAGCAATGCGATTGCGCTGCCGCTGACCGGTTGGCTCAGCCGGCGGTTTGGCGAGGTGAAGCTGTTTCTCTGGGCGACGATTCTGTTCGTGCTGGCTTCGTTTCTGTGTGGTATCTCGACCTCGATGCCGGAGCTGATCGGCTTTCGGGTGCTTCAAGGTCTGGTGGCAGGTCCCCTGTACCCGATGACTCAAACGCTGCTGATTGCCGTCTATCCACCCGCCAGGCGCGGCATGGCCCTGGCGTTGCTGGCGATGGTCACGGTGGTGGCGCCGATTGCCGGTCCCATCCTCGGCGGCTGGATTACCGACAGCTATAGCTGGCCGTGGATCTTCTTCATCAACGTGCCGATCGGTGTTTTCGCGGTGATGGTGGTGCGCCAGCAGCTCAAGGCGCGGCCGGTGGAAACCAGCCACCAGCCGATGGATTACGTCGGTTTGATCACGCTGATTATCGGGGTCGGCGCGTTGCAGGTGATCCTCGACAAGGGTAACGATCTGGATTGGTTCGAGTCGAACTTCATCCTTATCGGCGCGGCCATTTCGGTGATTGCGCTGGCGGTGTTCGTGATCTGGGAAATGACCGACAAACACCCGGTGGTCAATCTGCGGCTGTTCGCTTACCGCAACTTCCGCATCGGCACGATTGTGCTGGTGTTGGGTTACGCCGGGTTCTTCGGGATCAACCTGATCCTGCCGCAATGGCTGCAAACCCAGATGGGTTACACGGCGACCTGGGCGGGGCTGGCGGTGGCGCCGATCGGGATTCTGCCGGTGCTGATGTCGCCGTTTGTCGGCAAATATGCACACAAATTCGACCTGCGGCTGCTGGCCGGCCTGGCGTTCCTGGCGATTGGCCTGAGCTGCTTCATGCGTGCCGGGTTTACCAACGAAGTGGACTTCCAGCACATCGCCCTGGTCCAGCTGTTCATGGGCATTGGTGTGGCACTGTTCTTCATGCCGACCTTGAGCATTCTGATGTCGGACCTGCCACCGAGCCAGATCGCCGACGGCGCGGGCCTGGCGACGTTCCTGCGGACCTTGGGCGGCAGTTTTGCGGCGTCGCTGACGACCTGGATCTGGATTCGCCGGGCCGATCAGCACCACGCCTATATGAGCGAAAGCATCAGCACCTATGAGCCGGCGACCCGTGAGGCGTTGAACAGCCTGGGCGGGGCGAGCAATCCGGCGTATGCGCAACTGGATCATGTGCTGACCAGTCAGGCGTACATGCTCTCCACCGTGGATTACTTCACGTTGCTGGGGTGGGCATTCATGGGTTTGATTGTGCTGGTGTGGCTGGCGAAACCGCCGTTTGCGGCGAAGGCGGGGCCTGCAGCCTCCGGCCATTGAGTGTACGACTCAGGATCCACCCCTCACCCTAACCCTCTCCCCAGAGGGGCGAGGGGACTGACCGAGTTGTTCTTTTGAGTTACATCGACCTGGAAGCCCGAGTCGAACTCAGGTTTTGAAACCCATGAAGATCTGCTCCCTTTCCCCCTCTCCCCTTTGGGGAGAGGGCTGGGGTGAGGGGTGGTTTTCAGCCGTTAGGTAAACCCAGCAGCGGGACGAAGTCGAACGGCGCCAACGCAAACCCTTGCTCATCCACCTGCAACGCCCAGCCCTGACGATCCCAATCCCCCAGCACAATGCGCTTGGCCGCCTGCTCGCCAATCTGCAATTTGTGGATGGCCGGGCGATGGGTATGCCCATGGATCAAGGTCTTCACGCCAAAGGCCTGCATGATCCGCGGCACTTCTTCCGGCGTGACATCCACAATGTCATTGGCCTTCATCCGCGTCTGCGCACGGCTTTCACTGCGCAGCTTGCGCGCCAGTTTATGGCGAGTCCGCAAAGGCAAGTGGCGCAGGATGAACAGGGTGATCGGATTACGCAGATAGCGACGCAGCTTCATATAAGCCTCGTCGCGGGTGCAGAGGCTGTCGCCGTGCATCAACAGCACCGGCTCACCGTAAAACTGCACGACACTCGGGTCTTTCAACAACGTGCAGCCGGCCTGTTTGCAGAAGGCCTGGCCGAGCATGAAGTCGCGATTGCCGTGCATCAGAAAAATGGCCGTGCCGCTGTCGCTAAGATCGCGCAGGGCCTGGCAGATGGAACGCTGGAACGGCGTCATGGCATCGTCGCCAATCCACGCCTCGAAAAAGTCGCCCAGGATGTACAACGCACTCGCCGAGCGGGCGCGTCCGGCGAGCAAATCCAGAAACGCCCGGGTAATGTCCGGGCGCTCCTCTTCCAGATGCAAGTCTGAAATCAGCAGTATCACTCAATGATCTCGGCTTTCTCGATGATCACGTCTTCTGCTGGTACGTCCTGGTGGCCGGACTTCATGGTGGTGGAAACACCTTTGATCTTGTCGACCACGTCGGTGCCTGCAACGACTTTGGCGAATACCGCGTAGCCCCAGCCCTGAGTGGTCTTGGCGCTGTGGTTCAGGAAGCTGTTGTCAGCCACGTTGATGAAGAACTGGGCGGAAGCCGAATGCGGCTCCATGGTGCGGGCCATGGCGACGGTGTACTTCTCGTTCGGCAGGCCGTTGTCGGCTTCGTTCTGGATGCTAGGGCGCTTGTCTTTCTTTTCTTTCATGCCTGGCTCGAAACCGCCGCCCTGGATCATGAAGTTACCGATGACGCGGTGGAAAACGGTGTTTTCGTAGTGACCGGCTTTGACGTACTCGATGAAGTTGGCCACGGTGATCGGGGCTTTTTCAGCGTTCAGTTCCAGGACGATGTCGCCATGGTTGGTGGTCAGTTTGACTTGAGTCATGATCGGTACTCTTTATAGGAATTCGTGGGTTTCGGGGCGTTGAAGCCCTCAACCGGTCCGGCCAATGTTGGCCAAGGTGCGCAGTTTAGCGTGCCGGGCGCGAATTTCGAGGCTGTTTTTCATTTGCATCCGATTAAATGCAGCCGTTTTCGGGCCTGCTCTGTCAGCGACTTGGCGGCATCGGCTATGATAAGCCCCTTTGTTTTAACAGCCGCTTTGATTTGGCCAACTGGCCGCGCACTTGTACGTTCAAGGATCCTATGAGCAAGCCCACTGTCGACCCTACCTCGAATTCCAAGACCGGCCCTGCCGTGCCGGTCAATTTCCTGCGCCCGATCATCCAGGCGGACCTGGACTCGGGTAAGCACACGCAGATCGTCACCCGTTTCCCGCCTGAGCCCAACGGCTACCTGCACATCGGTCACGCCAAGTCGATTTGCGTGAACTTTGGCCTGGCCCAGGAATTTGGCGGCGTCACGCACCTGCGTTTCGACGACACCAACCCGGCCAAGGAAGACCAGGAATACATCGACGCGATCGAAAGCGACGTCAAATGGCTGGGCTTCGAATGGTCCGGTGAAGTGCGCTACGCCTCGCAGTATTTCGACCAGTTGCACGACTGGGCCGTTGAGCTGATCAAGGCCGGCAAGGCCTACGTCGACGACCTGAGCCCTGAACAGGCCAAGGAATATCGCGGCACCCTGACCGAGCCAGGCAAGAACAGCCCGTTCCGTGACCGCTCCGTGGAAGAAAACCTGGACTGGTTCGCCCGCATGAAGGCCGGTGAATTCAAGGACGGCGCACGCGTGCTGCGGGCCAAGATCGACATGGCCTCGCCGAACATGAACCTGCGCGATCCAATCATGTATCGCATCCGTCACGCTCACCACCACCAGACCGGTGACAAGTGGTGCATCTACCCGAACTACGACTTCACCCACGGTCAGTCGGATGCCATCGAAGGCATCACTCACTCGATCTGCACCCTGGAGTTCGAAAGCCATCGTCCGCTGTACGAGTGGTTCCTCGAGAACCTGCCCGTGCCGGCGCAACCGCGCCAGTACGAATTCAGCCGTCTGAACCTGAACTACACGATCACCAGCAAGCGCAAGCTCAAGCAACTGGTCGATGAAAAGCACGTTCATGGCTGGGACGATCCGCGCATGTCCACGCTGTCCGGCTTCCGCCGCCGTGGTTACACGCCGAAATCGATCCGCAACTTCTGCGAAATGATCGGCACCAACCCGTTCCGACGGCGTGGTCGACTTCGGCATGCTGGAATTCAGCATCCGTGACGACCTCGACCACAGCGCCCCGCGTGCCATGTGCGTGCTGCGTCCGCTGAAAGTCGTGATCACCAACTACCCGGAAGGCCAGGTCGAGAACCTCGAACTGCCGTGCCACCCGAAAGAAGACATGGGTGTGCGCGTTCTGCCGTTCGCCCGTGAGCTCTACATCGACCGTGAAGACTTCATGGAAGAGCCGCCAAAAGGCTACAAACGCCTGGAACCTGCTGGCGAAGTGCGTCTGCGCGGCAGCTACGTGATCCGCGCCGACGAAGCGATCAAGGACGCCGATGGCAACATCGTCGAACTGCGTTGCTCGTACGACCCGGAAACCCTGGGCAAGAACCCTGAAGGCCGCAAGGTCAAAGGCGTGGTTCACTGGGTGCCGGCCGCGGCCAGCGTCGAGTGCGAAGTGCGTCTGTACGATCGCCTGTTCCGTTCGGCCAACCCTGAGAAGGCCGAAGACAGCGCCAGTTTCCTGGACAACATCAACCCTGACTCGCTGCAAGTCCTCACCGGTTGTCGTGCTGAGCCTTCGCTGGGCAATGCACAGCCGGAAGACCGTTTCCAGTTCGAGCGCGAAGGTTACTTCGTCGCGGATATCAAGGACTCGAAACCCGGTCATCCGGTGTTCAACCGTACCGTGACCTTGCGTGATTCGTGGGGCCAGTGATTCAAGGAACCTAAAGTGCTTACGATCTACAACACGCTCACCAAGAGCAAAGAAGTCTTCAAGCCTCTGGATGGCAACAAGGTGCGCATGTACGTCTGCGGGATGACCGTGTACGACTACTGCCACCTGGGCCACGGCCGCAGCATGGTCGCGTTCGACCTGGTGACCCGCTGGTTGCGGTTCAGCGGCTACGACCTGACTTACGTGCGCAACATCACCGACATCGACGACAAGATCATCAATCGGGCCAACGAGAACGGCGAGTCGTTCGAAGCCTTGACCGAGCGCATGATCGCGGCGATGCACGAAGACGAAGCGCGCCTGAACATCCAGAAGCCGGACATGGAACCGCGCGCCACCGGGCATATCCCCGGCATGCACGCGATGATCCAGACCTTGATCGACAAGGGTTACGCCTACGCCCCGGGCAATGGCGACGTGTATTACCGCGTCGCCAAGTTCATGGGCTACGGCAAGCTGTCGCGCAAGAAGATCGAAGACCTGCGCATTGGCGCGCGGATCGAAGTCGACGAGTCCAAGCAGGACCCGCTGGACTTCGTGCTGTGGAAGGGCGCCAAACCGGGCGAGCCGAGCTGGCCTTCGCCTTGGGGCGACGGTCGTCCGGGCTGGCACATCGAGTGCTCGGTGATGTCGACCTGCTGCCTCGGTGAAACCTTCGATATTCATGGCGGCGGCAGCGACCTCGAGTTCCCGCACCACGAAAACGAAATCGCCCAGAGCGAAGCGGCCACCGGCAAGACCTACGCCAACGCGTGGATGCATTGCGGCATGATTCGCATCAATGGCGAGAAGATGTCCAAGTCCTTGAACAACTTCTTCACCATTCGCGACGTGCTGGAAAAGTATCACCCGGAAGTCGTGCGTTACTTGCTGGTGTCGAGCCACTACCGCAGCGCGATCAACTATTCGGAAGACAACCTCAAGGACGCCAAAGGCGCTCTCGAGCGTTTCTACCACGCGTTGAAAGGCCTGCCGAACGTGGCACCGGCCGGTGGCGAAGGCTTTGTCGAGCGCTTCACCCAGGTGATGAACGACGACTTCGGCACGCCGGAAGCTTGCGCGGTGTTGTTCGAGATGGTGCGCGAGATCAACCGCCTGCGCGAGAGCGATCTCAATGCGGCAGCAGGTCTGGCGGCGCGCCTGAAAGAACTGGCGAGCGTGCTGGGCGTGTTGCAGCTTGAGGCCGATGACTTCTTGCAGGCCGGCGCTGAAGGGCGGGTTGATGCGGCTGAAGTTGATGCGTTGATTGCCGCGCGTCTGGCGGCTCGTGCGGGTAAAGACTGGGCCGAATCCGACCGTATCCGCGACCAGCTCACCGCCATGGGCGTGGTGCTGGAAGACGGGAAGGGCGGCACGACCTGGCGACTGGCTGACTGATTGCTGCGTTTGCTACAAACAAAACCCGCCTTGTGCGGGTTTTTGTTTATGCGCAGGGTTTAGGTTTGCGGGGACAGGGCTGACGCCATCGCGAGCAGGCTCGCTCCTACATTGGATCTTCGTCGCGGCATAAATCCCCTGTAGGAGTGAGCCTGCTCGCGATTGACTGCGCAGCAGTCAGCTGTCTGACTGGCGCAATCGCTTGTAAAGGGTATTGCGGCTAACCCCCAGCCGTCGGGCCAAGTGCGAGATATTCCCCCCCGCCGCCTGCAACTGCCGATTCAAATCCTCGGCATCATTCAAATCCACCGCCAACGGCTCTGGTAAATCCACCGGCTCCATCTCCAAATCCACAAAAAAATCATCCGGCAAATGCTCCAGCCGCACCGGTTGTTCCTCGGCCATGGCCAGCGCTACCTGCATCACGCTGCTGACCTGTCTTAAATTACCCGGCCACGGATGACGGCTGAACAACTCCAGCACCTCTCGACTCAACCCGGCCCACTGCGAGGGCTCGCGGTGCTGTTCCCACAGGCGTTTGAACAAGGCCTCTTTATCACTGCGCTCTCTTAACGGCGGCAGTTCCAGGGTCAAGCCACCAATCCGGTAATACAAATCCTCGCGGAATCGCCCCAACTGCACCTGCTCGCGCAACGAGCGGTTGGTCGCGGAAATAATCCGGATATCCACCGGGAACAACTCGCTGCTGCCCACCGGTTGCACGCAACGCTCCTGCAACACTCGCAGCAGTCGAGCCTGAGTCGGCAGCGGCATATCGCCGATTTCATCGAGGAACAGGGTGCCTTTGTCGGCCTTGCGGATCAGCCCGATGCTGCCTTTCTGGTTGGCACCGGTGAACGCGCCTTTCTCGTAGCCAAACAGCTCGGACTCCACCAGTTCGGCGGGGATGGCTGCACAGTTGACGGCGATGAACGGTTTTTTGCTCCGAGAGCTGGCCTGATGCAGGGCTTTGACGAAGACTTCCTTGCCGACTCCGGTTTCGCCGTGGATCAGCAGTGGAATGTCTTTTTCCAGCAACCGCTCGGCCTGGCGTACGGCTTTTTCCACGCGGCTGTCACCGAAATGCAGGGTGCTGAGGCTGATCGCTGCCGGTGCCTCCACCGCGGGCTCAGTAAACACTCGCGCCTGAATCACTGCCTGTTTCGGCCGCTTCAACAGGCACTGGAAGCGGTTGCGTCCCGAGGTTTGCAAGGCGAAGGGCAGGCCGTCCGGCTGGTTCAGCAACTCCAGCAGCGAGACTTTGAACAGACTTTCGACACTGACCCGCGACAGGCTGATGCCCAGCAGATTGTCGGCCCGCCGGTTGGCGGACAGCACCTGGCCGGTTTCATCAAAGATCAGCAGCCCGGCCCATTGGCTGTCGAGGTTGTTCAGTCCGGTGTTGAAGGTCAGCTGGAATTGCTGGCCATGGAACAGGTTGAGGATCAGCCGGTTTTCCACGGTCTGACTCATCATCTTGACCATGCCGAGGGTGTGGGACGGCGGCAGGTAGCTGTCGCTGGACACGTCCAGCACCGCGATGACCTTGCGCTCGGCATCGAAAATCGGTGCGGCGGAACCGGTCATGAAACGGTTGGCCTTGAGGAAATGTTCGTCGTGCTCAATGTGCACCGCCTGCTCGCAGGCCAGCGCGGTGCCGATCGCATTGGTGCCGCTGCAGCGTTCCATCCAGCTGGCACCGGCACTGAAACCGCGGGTCAGGTTCGGCTCGATAAAACGCTGGGTGCCCCAGGACGTCAGCACCTGGCCCTGATTGTCGGCGAGCATGATCAGGCAGTTGGAGTTACTGAGGATGTTCTCGTAGTACGGCAGGACTTCCTGGTGAGTGGTTTGCACCAGTGAGTGCTGGCTCTCCAGCAATTGCGCAATGCCCTCGGCCGGCAACTGATCAAACGCCGGGGCGCTCTGATGATTGAGGCCGAACGCGCGGCATCGGGACCAGGAGTCCTGGATGATGGCGTCGTGGGAGAGCGGCAAGGCGGGTGCGGCCATGGCAATCGATCTCTGAGCATTATTATTTTTGTTATGAGTATTTTTACGTGACGCCAATGCCCGACGCGATCTTTGTAGCAGCTGGCGAAGCCTGCGTTCGGCGGCGCAGTCGTCGTAAAACCTGAATACACGGTAATCCTGATACACCGTGCCGCCTGATTTCACGACGACTGCGTCGCCGAACGCAGGCTTCGCCAGCTGCTACACAGGATCGCGGGGGATTCGAGTAATCGTATTGCTAAAGCATCCGTAGAGTGTTGTTCACTATTGTTCATTGTCAACCACCGGGTTGTTCAATTGTTCAGTCGCGGTTGTTCATTTCTGTTCAGCAACGAACGCGGTTTTTCTTCCACTTTAAGGATTCTCTAGCCAGATCAACGGCTTGCAATTTCTGGCACGAATGTCGCTCTGTAGCTCCGGTCGCTTGACTCAAATAATAAAAAGGCCGAGCCATGTCATTAACCCTGGAGCACGTCAGCCGTACCGTCGAGGGCCAGACCTGGATCGACGATGCGTGCCTTAGTTTCGAAGCCGGATCCTTCAACGTTTTGCTCGGGCGTACGCTGTCCGGCAAAACCAGTCTCATGCGCTTGATGGCTGGTCTGGACAAGCCTGACAGCGGCCGCATCCTGATGAACGGCGTCGACGTCACCCAGCGCCCGGTGCGTTTACGCAACGTGTCGATGGTCTATCAGCAATTCATCAACTACCCGACCATGACGGTGTTCGAGAACATCGCCTCGCCGTTGCGCCAGGGCGGTGTATCCGATGAGCTGATCCAGAGCAAAGTGCTGGAAACCGCGAAGATGTTGCGCATCGAGAAATTCCTCCAGCGCCACCCCCTCGAACTCTCCGGTGGGCAGCAACAGCGAACGGCCATGGCCCGGGCGCTGGTCAAGGATGCCGAACTGATCCTGTTCGACGAACCGCTGGTGAACCTCGACTACAAACTGCGCGAAGAACTTCGTCAGGAAATGCGCGAGTTGTTCAAGGCTCACCACACCATCGCCATCTACGCCACCACCGAACCCAACGAAGCCCTGGCGCTGGGCGGCACCACCACCATTCTTCACGAAGGCCGGGTGATTCAGAGCGGCAAGTCTTCCGAGGTGTATCACCAGCCGCAAACCGTGCTGGCGGCAGAGCTGTTCTCCGAGCCGCCGATCAACCTGATGCCGGGGCGTATCGCCGGCAACGAAGTCAGCTTCGCCAATTTCGTGCACTTCCCGCTGAACGTCGATTTGCGGCCGGTGGGCGAGGGCGAGTTCCGCTTTGGCGTTAGGCCCAGCCATATTTCGCTGGTGCCGAGCAACGACGATGACCTGGAACTGGCGGTGACCGTCGAGGTGGCTGAGATCAGCGGATCGGAAACCTTCCTGCACGTGCGCAACGAGCATTTCCTGCTGGTGCTGCACTTGCCCGGCGTTCACGAATACGACGTCGATGCGCCGATTCGTATCTATATCCCGACCCATAAACTGTTTGTCTTCGATACGCAGGGGCGGCTGGTCCAGGCGCCCGGTCGCCGTATCGCGAGGGTTGCCTGATGGCCGAAATTCGTTTGCAGCACCTCGCCCACAGTTACACCCGCACGCCGACCGGTCCCGAGGATTATGCGATTCGTGAGATGGACCACGTCTGGGAGCAGGGCGGTGCCTATGCCTTGCTCGGGCCTTCGGGCTGCGGCAAGTCGACCTTGCTCAACATCATTTCGGGGCTGCTCAGTCCGTCTCAGGGCCAGGTGTTGTTCGACAGCAAAGTGGTCAACGACCTGACTCCGGAGAAGCGCAACATCGCTCAGGTTTTCCAGTTTCCGGTGGTCTACGACACCATGACGGTGTTCGATAACCTGGCCTTCCCGCTGCGCAATCAGGGCATGGCCGAGGCGAAAATTCACAGCAAGGTGCAGGAAATCGCCGAAGTCCTCGACCTCCAGGCTTTGCTGTACAAGAAGGCGCGCAACCTCACCGCCGATGAAAAGCAGAAGGTCTCCATGGGCCGTGGGCTGGTGCGCGACGACGTGTCAGCGATCCTGTTCGATGAGCCGCTGACGGTGATCGACCCGCACCTGAAGTGGAAGCTGCGGCGCAAGCTCAAGCAGATCCATGAGCAGTTCAACATCACCATGGTCTACGTCACTCACGATCAGCTGGAGGCCTCGACCTTCGCCGACAAGATCGCGGTGATGTACGGCGGGCAGATTGTGCAATTCGGCACGCCGCGAGAACTGTTCGAGCGGCCGAGCCACACCTTTGTCGGCTATTTCATCGGCAGTCCGGGGATGAACCTGATCGAGGTGCAGCCGCAACCGGGTGGAGTCGGGTTCGCCTCGACGCATTTGCCACTGTCCGATCCTCAGCAGAAACGCGTTGCCGAGTCCGAGTGGAAAACCCTGAAGGTCGGCATTCGTCCGGAGTTCGTGCATGTGTGGGACGAGCCGTTTGATGAGGCGATGCAGGCACAGGTCGTACACGTCGAAGACCTTGGCACCTACAAAATCATGACCCTGAACCTCGACGGCGCCCCTTTGAAAGTGCGCCTGGCCGAAGACAAGCCAGTGCCTGAGGGAACCGCCTACATCAGCTTCCCGGCGCAATGGTTGATGGTGTATGCCGACGAATATCTCCTGGAGACGTAGCCATGAACAAGGTGCAGAACAACAAGGCCTGGTGGCTGGTGTTGCCGGTGTTTTTGCTGGTGGCGTTCAGTGCGGTGATCCCGATGATGACCGTGGTCAACTACTCGGTGCAGGACATTTTCGACCAGTCCAGCCGCTACTTCGTCGGCGCCGACTGGTACAAGCAAGTGCTGCTCGATCCGCGCCTGCATGACTCATTGCTGCGCCAGTTCATCTATTCCGGCTGTGTGCTGCTGATCGAAATCCCGCTGGGCATCGCCATCGCCCTGACCATGCCGACCAAGGGTCGCTGGTCGTCGCTGGTGCTGATCATCCTGGCGATTCCGTTGCTGATTCCGTGGAACGTGGTCGGCACCATCTGGCAGATCTTCGGTCGGGCGGACATCGGCCTGCTGGGCTCGAGCCTCAATGCCATGGGCATTAGCTACAACTATGCGGCCAACACCATGGACGCCTGGGTCACGGTGCTGGTGATGGATGTCTGGCACTGGACGTCGTTGGTGGCGCTGTTGTGTTTCTCGGGGCTGCGGGCGATTCCGGACGTGTACTACCAGGCGGCGCGGATTGATCGGGCCTCGGCCTGGGCGGTTTTCCGACACATCCAGTTGCCCAAGCTCAAGAGCGTGCTGTTGATCGCGGTAATGCTGCGGTTCATGGACAGTTTCATGATCTACACCGAACCGT
This sequence comes from Pseudomonas sp. BT76 TE3572, assembly GCF_050435365.1. NCBI lineage: Bacteria > Pseudomonadati > Pseudomonadota > Gammaproteobacteria > Pseudomonadales > Pseudomonadaceae > Pseudomonas > Pseudomonas sp. BT76 TE3572. The sequence continues at coordinate 2,201,058 of NZ_JBNDKE010000001.1, read as the reverse complement.
TTGTGCTGACCGGTGGCGGTCCGGGGAATGCCACGACGTTCTTGAGTCAGACCCTGACCCAGATGGCTGTAGGCCAATTCGACCTCGGCCCGGCGGCGGCGTTCTCGCTGGTGTACTTCCTGATCATCCTGTTGGTGTCCTGGCTGTTCTATACGGCCATGACTCACTCTGACGCCAACCGCTGAGGTCTGCCATGAGCAAGAGAAAGCTTATTCCGTTGCTGATCTACATCCTGTTCTTGCTGGTGCCGATCTACTGGTTGCTGAACATGTCCTTCAAGAGCAACACCGAAATCCTCAGCGGCCTGACGTTGTTTCCGCAGGATTTCACCTTCGCCAACTACAAGGTGATCTTCACCGATCCGGCCTGGTACACCGGTTACCTCAACTCGTTGTACTACGTGAGCATGAACACGGTGATTTCGCTGAGCGTGGCATTGCCGGCCGCGTATGCGTTCTCGCGCTATCGGTTCCTCGGTGACAAGCACCTGTTTTTCTGGCTCCTGACTAACCGCATGGCACCACCGGCGGTGTTTCTGTTGCCGTTCTTCCAGCTGTATTCCTCGATCGGTTTATTCGATACGCACATCGCCGTCGCGCTGGCTCATTGCCTGTTCAACGTGCCGTTGGCGGTGTGGATTCTTGAGGGCTTCATGTCCGGGGTTCCCAAGGAAATCGACGAAACCGCCTACATCGACGGCTACAGTTTCCCCAAGTTCTTCGTGAAGATTTTCGTTCCGCTGATTGGCTCCGGGATCGGTGTCACGGCATTTTTCTGCTTCATGTTTTCCTGGGTCGAACTGCTGCTGGCGCGGACGCTAACGTCGGTCAACGCCAAACCGATTGCGGCGGTGATGACGCGCACGGTCTCGGCGTCCGGTATCGACTGGGGCGTGCTGGCGGCGGCGGGGGTGTTGACCATCCTGCCGGGCATGCTGGTGATCTGGTTTGTTCGCAACCACGTGGCCAAGGGCTTTGCCCTGGGCCGGGTCTGAGGAGCTGATGATGGAATGGATGAGTTGGACCGGCCCTACGGCGGCCTTCTTCAGTGTCATTGCCTTGATCCTGGTGGGCATGACGACCTGGGAATTGCGTTCGCCGAGCATTCTTCGGCGTGGTTTGTTGCCGATAGCCACCACCCGTGGCGATCGGTTGTTTATCGGTCTTCTCGGCAGCGCCTACCTGCATTTGCTGGTAATCGGCGTCACCGACTGGAGCATCTGGGTGGCGTTCGCGTTGTCCCTGGTGTGGCTGTTGGCTGTGATGCGTTGGGGCTAGTCGAATCGCTCGGCAAAGTTGCTCCGAAACCCTAAAAGGAGGTCTCTATGTTCGACAAAAACAATAAGCTGCGACATAGCGTTTCATTGGCAGCCATGCTGGCACTCAGCGGGCTGAGCGCTGCAGCCTGGGCCGATGCCTATGAAGAAGCGGCCAAGAAATGGATTGGCAGCGAATTCAAACCGTCTACCCTGACGGCGGATCAACAGCTTGAAGAACTGAAGTGGTTTATCAAGGCTGCAGAGCCGTTTCGCGGGATGGACATCAAGGTTGTTTCCGAAACCCTGACCACGCACGAGTATGAATCCAAGGTATTGGCCAAGGCCTTTACCGAGATCACCGGGATCAAAGTCACCCACGACCTGCTGCAAGAAGGCGATGTCGTGGAGAAACTGCAGACCGTGATGCAGTCGGACAAAAGCATCTATGACGGGTGGGTCAACGACTCGGACCTTATCGGTACCCATTTCCGTTACGGCAAGACCGAAGCCATCACCGACCTGATGGCCAATGAGGGTAAAAACTTTACGTCGCCGACCTTGGACCTCAAGGATTTCATCGGCATCTCCTTCACCACCGCGCCCGACGGCAAGCTCTATCAATTGCCCGATCAACAGTTCGCCAACCTCTACTGGTTCCGCGCCGACTGGTTCGAGCGGCCGGAGCTGAAAGCCAAGTTCAAGGAAAAATACGGTTACGAGTTGGGCGTGCCGGTGAACTGGTCTGCCTATGAAGACATTGCCAAATTCTTCAGCGAAGACGTCAAGGAAATCGACGGCAAGCGGGTCTATGGGCACATGGACTATGGCAAGAAAGACCCATCCCTGGGCTGGCGCTTTACCGATGCCTGGTTCTCCATGGCCGGCGGCGGTGACAAGGGCTTGCCCAACGGTTTGCCAGTGGATGAGTGGGGCATTCGTGTCGAAGACTGCCATCCGGTCGGCTCCAGCGTGACCCGCGGGGGTGATACCAACGGCCCGGCAGCGGTGTTTGCCACCACCAAATACGTCGACTGGATGAAGAAATACGCGCCACCGGAAGCGGCGGGCATGACCTTCTCCGAATCCGGCCCGGTGCCGTCCCAAGGCAACATCGCCCAGCAAATTTTCTGGTACACCGCATTCACTGCGGACATGACCAAACCGGGCCTGCCGGTGGTCAATGCCGACGGCACGCCGAAATGGCGCATGGCGCCATCGCCACGCGGACCGTATTGGGAAGAGGGCATGAAGCTTGGGTATCAGGACGTGGGTTCGTGGACGTTCATGAAGTCCACGCCTGAGAAACAGAAACTGGCGGCCTGGCTGTACGCGCAGTTCGTGACCTCGAAAACCGTATCGTTGAAGAAAACCATCGTCGGCCTGACGCCAATCCGCGAATCGGACATCAACTCGCAAGCGATGACCGACCTGGCGCCGAAACTCGGTGGCCTGGTGGAGTTCTACCGCAGCCCGGCCCGCGTGCAATGGACCCCGACCGGGACCAACGTGCCGGACTATCCGCGTCTGGCTCAACTGTGGTGGAGCCATATTGCCGAAGCCGCCAGCGGCGACAAAACCCCGCAACAGGCGCTGGATGGTTTGGCCAAGGATCAGGACGCGATCATGACCCGTCTGGAGCGCTCGAAGGCGCAAGCCACCTGCGCACCGAAAATGAACCCCGAGCGCGATGCGCAATACTGGTTCGATCAGCCGGGTGCACCGAAGCCAAAACTGGCGAACGAGAAGCCTAAAGGTGAAACCGTGAGCTACAACGAACTGCTGAAATCGTGGGCTGATGCACGGAAGTAAGAGGCTTTAATGTGAAACGCGAACGGCACCGTAAGGTGCCGTTTTCATTTGTGCCTGATGGACCGCTTTTGCAAGCAAGCGACCCAGCGGGAGCAAGCTCCCTCGTCACAGATACCTTTCAGGCTACATGACGAATATGTAATTTGCGCGCCACCGTCATGAAAGGTTCGGATTGTTACCTTGGCCTCGTTAGTTAATTAAACGAGGAATCAAACATGAAACCTGCAGAGCTGAGTGCATTTGTAGCGGCGTTGGTGATGTCTTCTGTTGTTTTGGCAGAAGGTGGCGGCGACAGAGCCTTTGAAAAAATGATGGCGGCCAATGACCGCTCGGTGGAGGCGTTTGTCGCCAAAGAACAGGCGCGTAACCCCGTCGTGTTGAATGAAAAAAAGGACGACAAGACCAAAAACTTGTAAGCGTGTCGCACCTGAACCAGCCCGTCATCGAATGCCGATGGTGGGCTTTTTTTTGAGCCTGGATTTGAAGGTATTGGATTTGAAAGTTTTTAAGTTGATGACGTTCGTCGGTGTGATGGCGATGTCGTTGAATGCGCTGGCAGAAGGCGGCGGTGACAGGACGTTTGAGAAGGCGTTCAGTGCCAACGTCAAAGCCATGGAGCAATACGCGGCCAATCAGGGCAAACCTGCGCCGGTGGCTTGCGCATCGCTGCACAGATGATCTGTTTGGGGACCTTGCCGTTGGCCTTCAAGCGATCCTTCATGGCAATGGAGTGTTCAGAGGTCACAGGCAACCTTCAAAAGCATCGAGCATGCCGTCAGGCAGTGGGGCGTCAAAGTCTTCTGGGAGCACCAGTTTGCCTTTCATCGCTCCGGTACGCTGGCCGTGGGTTTTCCCTCCGGAACCAGATGCGCAAGGGCCCGACCATGTTTGGCAATCGTGATGATCTGTCCGGCAGCCGCGTCATCGACGAGTTTGGACAGATCGTTTTCTGCTTCGGCCAACGGAACGACGATGTCACGGTTCATTGTTCTTTCTCGCGTTTATTTATCGATCCAGCCAGTCACTCAAGATAGAACCAAGTACTCAATGCTGGCTGTAGGACGAGGCGGATAGTCCGGCGGGAGCTTTCGGGGATTGCGAGAGGCGGGGAGTGCAGCGGTAACAAATCGTACAGATGCAAAAACGGCACCCGAAGGTGCCGTTTCTGTTTTCTACCGAGTGTCGCTTAAGCGATCAACCCGCCAACCCCGCCTGCTGAACCAGCACCAGCAACGGCTGCGGATACAGCCCGAGGAAGAACGCCAGTGCGGCGATGGCCAGCAGCATCACGCCGCCTGCACGTTGTTCCCAGTGCAGTTGCGCATCGTGGCGACGCAGGTTCGGTTCGATCAGGTACAGGGTGACCATCACACGCAGGTAGTAGAAGACGCCGATGGCGCTGCCCAGTACCAGGGAACCGACCAGCCACCATTGGTGCGACTCGACGCCGGTAGCGATGATGTAGAACTTGCCGATAAAGCCCGCGGTCAGCGGGATGCCGGCCAGGGACAGCATCATCACGGTCAGTACGGCGGTCAGGTACGGACGGCGCCAGAACAGGCCGCGGTATTCGTACAGGGCATCCGCATCACGGCCGTTGTACGGCGAGGACATCAGGGTGATCACGCCGAACGCGCCGAGGCTGGTGATCACGTAGGTGACCAGGTACACGCCGATGGCTTCCACGGCCAGGCCCTTGCTCGCCACCAGGGCGATCAGCAGGTAACCGAAGTGAGCGATGGACGAGTAACCCAGCAGACGCTTGAGGTTGCTCTGGGTCAGTGCCAGCAGGTTACCGAACAGGATCGACGCGATGGCGATGATGGTCAGTACGTCGCTCAGTACACCGCTGCTCGCCGCCGGCGAGATCTGGAACAGACGCACCATCACCGCGAACACAGCGACTTTCGAAGCGGTGGCCAGGAACGCGGCCACCGGTGCCGGAGCACCTTCGTACACGTCCGGGGTCCAGAGGTGGAACGGTACCAGCGACAGCTTGAACGCCAGACCGATCAGCATCATGCCCAGGCCCAGTTGCGCCAGCGAGCTTGGCAGGCCGGTGGCCGCGAGGGCCTGGCCGATACCGACGAAGCTCAGGCTGCCGGAGTCGGCGTAGAGCAGGGCCATGCCGAACAACAGGAACGCGGAACCGGCGGCCGACAGCACCATGTACTTGATACCGGCTTCCAGCGAACGCTTGTTGAAGAAGGCATAAGCCACCAGACCGTAGACCGGTACCGAGAGCAGTTCCAGACCGATGAACAACCCGGCCAGGTGCTGCGCGCTAACCAGTACCAGGCCACCGGCGGCGGCCATCAGGATCAGCAGGTAAAGTTCTTCACGGTTGCCCGGGTAACCCGAACCGCCATCGCCGAGGTAGGCGTGGGCGAGGGTCACACAAGCGAGGGTGGCGACCAGGATCAGCGCCATATACAGGCAAGCGAAGGTGTCGATCTGCAGCAGTGGAGTCACCGCCAGAGGCGCGACTTTCAGGGCTGGCAGGATCGACAGCAACGCCAGGTTCAGACCCGCCACGGAAATCAGGAAGGTCTGCGAGTGGTTGCGGCGCCAGGCGATCGCCAGCATCACCACGATGATCGTGGCGCTGGTGATCAACAACGGCGCAAGCGCGATAAAGTGTTGAGTCGTGAATTCCATAGCGCTCTTACCGGGCCGAAGCGAGTTGAGTGAAGGCGGTGCCGAGCCATTGCTGCACGCCATGCATCGTCGCAGCAGAGGTATCGAGGAACGGTTGCGGGTACACGCCGATGAAAATCAGCAACGCTGCCAGACCGACCACCATGATCAGTTCGCGACCATCCATGCCATGCAGCACCGCGTCCGATTTGGACGGGCCGAAGTAGGCACGGTGGATCATGATCAGCGAGTAGACCGAACCGAACACCAGACCGGACGTCGCGAGGATAGTGATGATTGGAGCGCTCGGGAACGTGCCGATCAGGATCAGGAACTCACCCACAAAGTTACCGGTAGCCGGCAAGCCCAGGGACGCGGCTGCGAAGAACAGGCTGACGGCCGGCAGGTAAGCGATCTTCGACCACAGGCCACCCATTTCACGCATGTCGCGGGTGTGGGTACGCTCGTACAGTTGACCACTGAGGATAAAGAGTGCCGCCGCCGACAGACCGTGCGCCAGCATCTGCATCACCGCGCCTTGCAGCGCCAGTTGGCTGCCGGAGTAGATGCCGATCAACACGAAACCCATGTGGGAAACGGAGGAGTAGGCGATCAGACGCTTGATGTCGGTTTGGGCGAAGGCCAGGAACGCACCGTAGAAGATCCCGATCAGACCCAGGGTCATGGCGAACGGCGCGAACTCGGCCGAGGCATTCGGGAACAGCGGCAGGGCGAAACGCAGCAGACCGTAAGCAGCCGTTTTCAGCAAGATACCGGCCAGGTCGACCGAACCCGCTGTCGGTGCCTGTGCGTGAGCGTCAGGCAACCAGGAGTGGAACGGCACGACCGGCAGTTTCACCGCGAAGGCGATGAAGAAGCCGAGCATCAGGATGTACTCGGTGGTCAGCGACATCTTGGTTTTCAACAGATCGGCGTAGTTGAAGGTAATCACGCCGGTGTCGTTGAAGTTGACCAGTACCAGACCCAGGATCGCCACCAACATGATCAGGCCGGAAGCCTGAGTGAAGATGAAGAACTTGGTCGCCGCGTAGATCCGGGTTTTCTTGCCGTCCGAAGAACTGTGACCCCAGAGCGCGATGAGGAAGTACATCGGCACCAGCATCATTTCCCAGAAGAAGAAGAACATGAACAGGTCGAGGGCGAGAAACACGCCGACGACACCGCCCAGGATCCACATCAGGTTCAAGTGGAAGAAGCCAACGTGACGCTGGATCTCTTTCCACGAGCAGAGTACCGAGAGGATACCCAGCAGACCGGTCAGCAGGATCATCAACAGCGACAGGCCGTCGAGGGCCAGGTGCACGCTGATGCCGAAGCGCTCGATCCAGATGTGCTTGAACTCAAGCGCCCAGGTCGGATCGGCGCCAGGTGCCGGAGCAAATGAATAATTACCGTGGGCCCACAGCCAGAGGCCGAGTGCGAGTTCCAGGGTCATGGTCAACAGCGCAATCCAGCGGGGGAGGGTAGCGCCGAAGCGCTCACCCATCCAGCACAGCAGGCCGCCGATGAAGGGGATCAGGATTAGCCAAGGCAGAATCATGACGGGCTCAATTCCTTTCGCAAGTTCGCAAGGTTCATATCAGACCGCTACCAGCACGATGGCGCCGATGACCAGCACGGAGCCGGCTGCCATCGATGCCGCGTACCAACGCAGTTGACCGGTTTCGGTACGGCTCAGGGCAGTGTGACCACCTTTGGCCATACGCGGGATCAGACCGATGGTCTGGTCGAGCGGGTCTCTGCGCAGTGCGTGGCTGATCGCAAGGTATGGCTTGACGAACAGTTTGTCGTAGATCCAGTCGAAGCCCCAGGCAGCGAACCACCAGGCCGAAAGGAAGCGGCCAATGCCGCTGTTGGCGATTGCAGTGACGAAGCGACGCTTGCCGAGGAACAGCAGTGCGGCCAGCAGGATCCCGGACAGGGCGATGGCGCCCGACGCGATTTCCAGACTGTGCTTGGCTTCGCCACCGGCATGGCCGACGCTTTCCGGCAGCACGCCGTGCAGCGGTGGAACGATCATCGCGCCAATGGCGGTAGACAACACGATCAGCACCGACAGTGGCAGCCAGTGAGCGATGCCGTGACCGGCGTGCGCTTCGGTCTTCACTTCACCGTGGAACGTGATGAAGATCAGGCGGAAGGTGTACAGCGACGTCATGAACGCACCGACCAGACCGGCGTAAAGCAGGCCGTGGTTGCCGCTGGCGAACGCTTCCCAGAGGATTTCGTCCTTGGAGTAGAAGCCTGCGGTCACCAGTGGCAGGGCCGCCAGGGCCGCGCCGCCGACGATGAAGCTGGCGTAGGCCAGTGGCAGTTTCTTCCACAGGCCGCCCATTTTGAAGATGTTCTGCTCGTGGTGGCAGGCAACGATCACCGCACCGGACGCAAGGAACAGCAGCGCCTTGAAGAAGGCGTGGGTCATCAGGTGGAAGATCGCGCCATCCCACGCACCAACGCCCAGCGCCAGGAACATGTAGCCGATCTGGCTCATGGTCGAGTAGGCGAGGATACGTTTGATGTCGGTCTGGACCAGTGCGGCAAAACCGGCGAGTACCAGGGTCACGCCACCGACAACGCCAACCAGGTGCAGGATGTCCGGCGCCAGGGAAAACAGGCCGTGAGTACGGGCGATCAGGTAGACACCGGCGGTTACCATGGTTGCGGCGTGGATCAGTGCCGAAACCGGAGTAGGACCGGCCATCGCGTCCGCCAGCCAGGTTTGCAGCGGCAGTTGCGCGGATTTACCGACAGCGCCGCCTAGCAGCATCAGGGTGGCCATGACCATCCAGAAGTCGCCAGACTGGAATTTCTGTGGTGCCAGCACCAGCAGTTCCTGGATGTTCAGCGTGCCCAGTTGTGCGAACAGGATGAACAGGCCGATGGCCATGAACACGTCGCCGATACGGGTGACGATGAAGGCTTTGAGTGCCGCGTTACCGTTGTTGCGGTTGCTGTAGTAGAAACCGATCAACAGGTACGAGCACAAGCCCACGCCTTCCCAACCGAAGTACAGGAACAACAGGTTATCGCCCAGGACCAGGAACAGCATGCTGGCGATAAACAGGTTGGTGTAGGCGAAGAAGCGCGAGTAACCGGCCTCACCGCGCATGTACCAGGACGCGAACAGGTGGATCAGGAAGCCGACGCCGACCACCACACCGAGCATGGTCAGGGACAGACCATCCAGGTACAGCGCGAAGTTCGGCGTAAAGCCTTCCACCGCCATCCACTGCCACAACACCATGGTGTAGTGACCGCCTTCCGGCGGGGCGACGTTGAATTGCCAGATCACATAAGCCGTGACGATGGCCGACAGTCCAATGGAACCGACGCCGATCAGCGCCGACAGGTTTTCCGAGAGGCGGCCGCGTGAGAACGCCAGCAGCAGGAAACCTATGAGAGGGAATACGAAAGTCAGATAGAGAAGATTCATCCGCGCATCTCGCTGGCAGCGTCGATATCGAGAGTGTGGAAGCGGCGATACAGCTGCAACAGAATCGCCAGGCCAATACTGGCCTCGGCGGCTGCCAGGCTGATCACCAGGATGAACATGATCTGTCCATCCGGCTGCGCCCAGCGGCTACCGGCAACGATGAAGGCCAGTGCGGAGGCATTCATCATGACCTCCAGGCTCATCAGCACGAAGAGAATGTTGCGGCGGACCATCAGGCCGACCAGACCGAGGCAGAACAGGATGCCGGCGACCGCCAGACCATGCTCCATAGGGATAGCAGGCATCGTCATTGCTCCTTGGCTTCGTTGCGGCCCAAGTGGAACGCCGTGACGGCTGCGGCGAGCAGCAGCATCGAGGCGAGTTCGACCACCAGCAGGTAAGGACCGAACAGGCTGATGCCCACGGCCTTGGCGTCTACGGTGGTGTGGCCGACGGCCTGACCGCTGGAGTGGCTGAACAGCACGTACAGCAGTTCAACCAGCAGCAGGGCGCCGAGTGCGACCGGGCCGAGCCAGATACCGGGCTTGAGCCAGACGCGCTCTTGCTGAACTGAGGCCGGGCCCAAGTTCAGCATCATCACCACGAACACGAACAGCACCATGATGGCGCCAGCGTAGGCGATCACTTCCAGCACACCGGCAAACGGTGCGCCGAGGGCGAAAAACGTCATCGCCACGGCAATCAGCGAAATGATCAGGTAGAGCAGGGCGTGCACGGGGTTGGTGTTGGTGATCACGCGAAGCGTGGACACAACAGCGATACCCGATGCGAAATAGAAAGCGAATTCCATCTTTCTTCCTTAAGGCAGCAAGCTCTTCACGTTGATCGGTTCGGCTTCATTCTGCGCGGCGCCTTTGGGCTTACCGGCAATCGCCATACCTGCAACACGATAGAAGTTGTAATCAGGGTTTTTGCCGGGGCCGGAGATCAGCAGATCTTCTTTCTCGTACACCAGGTCCTGACGTTTGAACTCGGCCATCTCGAAATCCGGTGTCAGCTGGATCGCGGTGGTCGGGCAGGCTTCCTCGCAGAGGCCGCAGAAAATGCAGCGCGAGAAGTTGATACGGAAAAACTCCGGGTACCAGCGACCGTCATCGGTTTCAGCTTTCTGCAGCGAGATGCAACCGACCGGGCACGCCACGGCGCACAGGTTGCAGGCTACACAACGCTCTTCGCCGTCGGGGTCGCGGGTCAGGACGATACGGCCACGAAAGCGCGGCGGCAGGTACACGGCTTCTTCCGGGTACTGCAGCGTGTCGCGCTTGCGGAAGGCATGGCCGAAGATCATCACCAGGCTGCGAAGCTGGGTGAAGAAGCCATGCACGATGTCAAATATGTACTTCATGATTCTCTATCCTCACTGAGCCGCGACGGCGGGCGTGTTGAGCAACACGATCGCAGCGGTCACCAGCATGTTGACGAGGGTCAGCGGCAGGCAGAACTTCCAGCTGAAATCCATCACTTGGTCATACCGTGGGCGCGGAATCGAGGCGCGCAGCAGGATGAAGAACATGATGAAGAACGCGGTTTTCAGTGCGAACCAGATGAACGGGATCTGCGGCAGAATGCCGAACGGACCGTGCCAGCCACCGAAGAACAGGGTCACCAGCAGCGCCGAAATCAACACGATGCCGATGTACTCGCCGACGAAGAACATGCCCCATTTCATGCCGGCGTATTCAATGTGGTAACCGTCGGCCAGTTCCTGCTCTGCTTCCGGCTGGTCGAACGGGTGACGGTGAGTCACGGCGACGCCAGCGATGAAGAAGGTCAGGAAACCGAAGATCTGCGGAATGACGAACCACAGGTTCTGCGCCTGGTATTCAACGATGTCGCGCATGTTGAACGAGCCAACCTGGATCACGATGCCCATCAGCGACAGGCCCATGAACACTTCGTACGACACGGTTTGCGCCGAGGCCCGCAAGCTGCCCAGCAGGGCGAACTTGTTGTTACTCGACCAGCCGGCGAACAGCACCGCGTAGACCGACAGACCGGCCATGGCGAAGAAGAACAGGATGCCGATGTTGATATCCGCCACACCCCAGGTCGGGGTGATCGGGATGATCGCGAAGGCAATCAGCAAGGCGCTCATGGCCACGACCGGTGCCAAGGTGAAGATCACTTTGTCGGCGAACGGCGGGGTCCAGTCTTCCTTGAAGAACATCTTGATCATGTCGGCCGCGATCTGGAACGCGCCGAACGGGCCGACGCGGTTCGGACCGTAACGGTCCTGCCAGAGGGCGAGCAAACGACGCTCGACCCAGCTCAACAGCGCGCCGCACACCACAACGGCGAGCAGAATCACGATGGCCTTGAGGACCGCGATGATCACGTCAATCACTTCAGGCGTGAACCAGGTCATTGAGCTGCCTCCTGCAGACCGTCAACGGTTTTGCCAAAGATCGCTGGCGGAATGCCGGCGATACCGGCCGGCAATGCGACCAGACCGGCACCCAGCTCTTCGTTGATGCGCAGCGGCAGACGCAGGGTCTGGCCAGCAACGCTCAAGCTCAGCATGGCGCCGTCATTGACACCCAGACGGTCGGCTTCGGATTTGGCCAGCGACACGTAAGCGGCCGGGATGCGTTCCTGGACCGGCTCGGCTTTGGAAGAGTTTTCTTCGCTACCGAACAGGTGGAAGAACGGCACAACCTGCCAGGTGCCTGGAGCCGGGTTAAACGCGCGAGGAACACTGGCGAACCAGTTCAGCGAGTCACCGGTGCTTTCGATCAGGCGGGTGCCCGGGTCGCCAGCGCGGATATGACCACCGACTTCGTCCTGGAACTTGTTCCAGGCTTGCGGCGAGTTCCAGCCCGGAGACCAGGCGAATGGCACTTGCTGACGCGGTTCGACCGAGCCCGAGTAACCTTCCATGGAGAACGAGAACGCGGTGTCGTTGTCCTGGGAAGTACGCGGTTCGTGCACGCTGATGTCGGCGCGCATGGCGGTACGACCGGAGTAACGCAGCGGTTCGCGAGCCAGCTTCAGGCCCTTGATGCGGAACGCGGCGGACGGTGCGGCGCTGACGATGCCGGCCAGTTGCGGAGTGCTTGCGGCACAGGCAGCGGTGACGTGGTCCAGTTGGGTCCAGTCGATCGGCTGGTTCAACAGGGTAGCGCGCAGGGCATGCAGCCAGCGCCAGCCTTCGTGAACCATGATGCTTGCGTCGAGGTAAGTCGGGTCGAAGACCTGGAAGAAGCGCTGGGCGCGACCTTCCTGGCTGACCAGCGTACCGTCGCCTTCAGCGAAGCTGGCGGCTGGCAGAACCAGGTGCGCGCGATCGCTGGTGGCGGTCTTCTGATGGTCCGCCACGATCACCACTTTCGCGGCGTTCAGGGCAGCATCGACCTTGGCTTTGTCAGTACGGGTGTACAGATCGTTTTCCAGCACGACGATAGCGTCGGCCTTGCCGTCGATCACGGCTTGCAGCGCGGCATCGACCGAGTCGCCACCGAGCATGGCCAGGCCGAGGCTGTTGGCCTCTGGCACGATCAGGCTGATGGAACCGTTCTTCTCGCGCAGCTTCAGGGCTTTGGCGATGTTTGCCGCGGCTTCGATCAGCGCCTTGGAACCCAGCGAGGTGCCGGCAATGATCAGCGGACGCTTGGCGGCGAGCAGGGCGTCGGCAATGCGCTTGGCCAGCTCAAGAGCTTCAGCGTCCAGGCCTTCAACGGCAGGCGCGCTGGCGTCGAGGGCGTGAGCCACGGCGAAACCGATGCGGGCCAGGTCGTCTGGCGCAGCGTGAACGCATTCTTCAGCGATGTCGTCGAGCTTGGTTTCAGCCAGGCTGGCGATAAACAGCGGGTTCAGAGCGTTCTGACCGATGTTTTTCACGGCGGCGTCGAGCCAAGGCTGAACGCGCATGGCGTCGGCCATGTCTTCGGCTTTGCCTTTGACCGATTGACGCAGGGACAGGGCCATACGTGCAGCGGTCTGGGTCAGGTCTTCGCCGAGGACGAAGATCGCATCGTGGTCTTCGATGTCGCGCATGTTCGGGATCGGCAGCGGGCTGTCTTTCAGCACCTGCATGACCAGACGAATGCGTTCCAGCTCGGCGGCTTCGATACCGGAGTAGAAGTGCTCGGCACCGACCAGTTCGCGCAACGCGTAGTTGCTTTCGAGGCTGGCACGCGGCGAACCGATACCGACGATGTTGCGACCGCGCAGCAGGTCGGCGGCTTTATCCAGCGCTTCGTCGAGGGTCAGCTTGGCGCCGTTGGCCAGCAATGCCTGACGCGGGCGATCCTTGCGGTTGACGTAGCCATAGCCGAAACGGCCACGGTCGCACAGGAAGTACTGGTTTACCGAACCGTTGAAACGGTTTTCGATACGACGCAGTTCACCGTAGCGCTCACCCGGGGAGATGTTGCAACCGCTGGAGCAGCCATGGCAGATGCTCGGCGAGAACTGCATGTCCCACTTGCGGTTGTAGCGCTCGGAGTGAGTCTTGTCGGTGAACACACCGGTCGGGCAGACCTCGGTGAGGTTGCCGGAGAACTCGCTTTCCAGGGTGCCGTCTTCAACGCGACCGAAGTACACGTTGTCGTGGGCGCCGAACACACCGAGGTCGGTGCCGCCAGCGTAATCCTTATAGAAGCGCACGCAGCGGTAGCAGGCGATGCAGCGGTTCATTTCGTGGGAAATGAACGGGCCCAGTTGCTGGTTCTGGTGAGTACGCTTGGTGAAGCGATAACGGCGCTCGTTGTGGCCGGTCATCACCGTCATGTCTTGCAGGTGGCAGTGACCGCCTTCTTCACAGACCGGGCAGTCGTGAGGGTGGTTGGTCATCAGCCATTCGACGACGCTGGCGCGAAACACTTTCGCTTCTTCGTCGTCGATGGAGATCCAGCTGCCGTCGGTGGCGGGGGTCATGCAGGACATGACGATCCGACCACGCTTGTCGTTTTCGTCGGTGTACTGCTTGACCGCGCACTGGCGGCAAGCGCCAACGCTGCCCAGGGCTGGGTGCCAGCAGAAATAAGGGATATCGAGGCCTAGCGACAGACATGCCTGTAACAGGTTGTCTGCCCCATCGACTTCGAGCTCTTTGCCGTCTACGTGGATAGTGGCCATGGTTCAAAGTTCTTCGTTGGCCCGGTGTCAGCGGGCGTGGCTAATGGAATCTTGTTATTCGCGTGAATCAACACAGCCGCTTGCGGCGTCATCACACGAAAAGCTGCGGGCACGGACCCTTCGCTTTTTTAAGCGTTTACGCGCCGACTACGATCGGCCTTGCCAGAGGCGGGACGACGGCGCTGGTAGGCGCGATGCCGGCTTCGAACTCATGGCGGAAGTATTTGATTGCGCTGCCCAACGGCTCCACGGCGCCCGGTGCGTGAGCACAGAAGGTTTTGCCTGGGCCGAGGAAGCCGACCAGACCCAGCAGGGTCTCGATATCGCCGGCTTGCCCTTCACCGTTCTCGATCGCGCGCAGAAGCTTGACGCTCCACGGCAAACCGTCACGGCACGGGGTGCAGAAACCGCAGGATTCGCGGGAGAAGAACTCTTCCATGTTGCGCAGCAGGGAAACCATGTTGACGCTGTCGTCCACTGCCATGGCCAGGCCGGTACCCATACGGGTGCCCACTTTGGCGATGCCGCCGGCGTACATTTGTGCGTCCAGGTGTTCCGGCAACAGGAAACCGGTACCGGCGCCGCCTGGCTGCCAGCACTTGAGCTTGTAACCGTCGCGCATGCCGCCGGCGTAGTCTTCGAACAACTCGCGACCGGTGACGCCGAACGGCAATTCCCACAGGCCCGGGTTCTTGACCTTGCCGGAGAAGCCCATGAGCTTGGTGCCCATGTCTTCACTGCCTTCGCGGGCCAACGATTTGTACCAGTCCACGCCGTCGGCAATGATCGCCGGCACGTTGCACAGGGTTTCAACGTTGTTCACGCAAGTCGGCTTGCCCCACACGCCAACGGCGGCAGGGAAGGGCGGCTTGGAGCGCGGGTTGGCGCGGCGGCCTTCGAGGGAGTTGATCAGTGCGGTTTCTTCACCGCAGATGTAACGCCCGGCGCCGGTGTGGACGAACAGCTCGAAATCGAAGCCGCTGCCCAGGATGTTTTTACCCAGCAGGCCTGCTGCCTTGGCTTCTTCCACGGCACGGTTCAGGTGCTTGGCGGCGGTGGTGTATTCGCCACGCAGGAAGATGTAGCCACGGTAGGTTTTCAGCGCGCGAGCACTGATCAGCATGCCTTCGATCAGCAGATGGGGCAGTTGCTCCATCAGCATGCGGTCTTTCCAGGTGTTCGGTTCCATCTCGTCCGCGTTGCACAGCAGGTAGCGGATGTTGATGGATTCGTCTTTGGGCATCAGGCCCCACTTAACGCCCGTGGGGAAGCCTGCACCGCCGCGACCTTTAAGACCGGAGTCCTTCACGGTCTGGACGATGTCGTCCTGAGCCATGTCGGCGAAAGCCTTGCGCGCAGCCGCGTAGCCGTTCTTGGCCTGGTATTCGTCGAGCCATACGGCTTCGCCGTCGTCACGCAGACGCCAGGTCAGCGGGTGAGTCTCGGCCGAACGCTTGATGCGGTTGGCTGGACCGAAGGAAGTCAGGGTCATACGTAGCCCTCGAGCAATTTGGCAACGCCGGCAGGCTGCACATCACCGAATGTGTCGTCGTCGATCATCAACGCCGGCGCCTTGTCGCAGTTGCCGAGGCAGCAGACCGGCAGCAGGGTGAAACGACCGTCGGCGGTGGTCTGACCCAGGCCGATGCCCAGATTGCTCTGGATTTCGCTGACGACCGATTCATGGCCACCGATGTAGCAGACCATGCTGTCGCAGACGCGAATGATGTGACGGCCGACTGGCTGACGGAAGATCTGGCTATAGAACGTCGCCACCCCTTCAACGTCGCTGGCCGGGATGCCGAGGATCTCGCCGATGGCGTAGAGCGCGCCATCAGGCACCCAGCCACGTTCCTTCTGGACGATCTTCAGGGCTTCGATCGACGCCGCGCGCGGGTCTTCGTAGTGATGCAGCTCGTGCTCGATGGCCGAGCGCTCGGTTTCGCTCAGGGCGAAACGGTCTGTCTGGATAAGCGTGCTATTCATGCTTAGCGGTCCACGTCGGCCATAACGAAATCGATACTACCCAGGTACGCAATCAAGTCCGCGACCATGCTGCCTTTGATCACCGAAGGGATCTGCTGCAGGTGCGGGAAGCTTGGGGTGCGAATCCGGGTGCGGTAGCTCATGGTGCCGCCATCGCTCGTCAGGTAATAACTGTTGATGCCCTTGGTCGCTTCGATCATCTGGAAGGATTCGTTGGCCGGCATGACCGGGCCCCACGAAACTTGCAGGAAGTGCGTGATCAGGGTCTCGATGTGTTGCAGCGTGCGCTCTTTCGGCGGCGGCGTGGTCAGCGGGTGATCCGCCTTGTACGGGCCTTCCGGCATGTTGCGCATGCACTGCTCGATGATCTTCAGGCTCTGGCGCATTTCTTCGACACGCACGATGCAACGGTCGTAGGCGTCGCCATTGGCCGCCAGCGGCACTTCGAATTCGAAGTTCTCGTAGCCGGAGTACGGACGAGCTTTACGCAGGTCGAAATCGCAACCGGTCGAACGCAGGCCGGAACCGGTGACGCCCCATTCCAGGGCTTCTTTGGTGTTGTAGGCGGCGACGCCGATGGTCCGGCCACGCAGGATGCTGTTGTCCAGTGCGGCTTTCTGGTATTCGTCCAGACGCTTTGGCATCCACTCGATGAAGTCTTTTACCAGTTTTTCCCAGCCGCGCGGCAGGTCGTGAGCGACGCCACCGATGCGGTACCAGGCCGGGTGCAGACGGAAACCGGTAATGGCTTCGATCACCGTGTACGCCTTCTGACGGTCGGTGAACGTGAAGAACACCGGGGTCATGGCGCCGACGTCCTGGATGTAAGTCCCCAGGAACAGCAGGTGGCTGGTGATCCGGAAGAACTCGGCCATCATGATGCGGATGACATCGACCTTCTCGGGCACCTTGATGCCGGCCAGCTTCTCGACCGAGAGCACGTACGGCAGGTTGTTCATCACGCCGCCGAGGTAGTCGATACGGTCGGTGTACGGAATGAAGCTGTGCCAGGACTGACGTTCGGCCATCTTCTCGGCACCACGGTGGTGGTAACCGACGTCCGGTACGCAATCGACGATCTCTTCACCGTCCAGCTGCAGAATGATGCGGAACGCACCGTGCGCGGAAGGGTGGTTAGGGCCGAGGTTGAGGAACATGTAGTCCTCGTTCGCCCCGGAACGCTTCATGCCCCAGTCTTCAGGCTTGAAGCGCGCGGCTTCTTCCTCAAGCTGTTGCTTGGCCAGGGTCAGGCTGAACGGGTCGAACTCGGTGGCACGGGCCGGGAAGTCCTTGCGCAGCGGGTGACCTTCCCAGGTCGGCGGCATCATGATGCGGGTCAGGTGCGGGTGACCGGCAAAGTTGATGCCGTACATGTCCCACACTTCACGCTCGTACCAGTTGGCGTTCGGCCAGATGCCGGTCACGGTCGGCACGCTGAGGTCGCTCTCGGACAAGGCGACCTTGATCATTACGTCACTATTACGTTCGATCGACATCAAGTGATAGAACACAGTGAAGTCAGCGCCGCTTGGCAGCCCTTGACGCTTGGTGCGCAGACGCTCGTCCACGCCGTGCAGGTCATAGAGCATGACGTACGGCTTGGGGAGGTTGCGCAGGAAGGTCAGGACTTCGACGAGTTTGGCACGGGCAACCCAAAGCACCGGCATGCCGGTGCGGGTAGGCTGGGCGGTGAACGCCTCGGGGCCAAAACGGTTGTTCAGTTCGACGACCACATCCTGGTCGTCTGCCTTATAAGGCGGGATGTACAGAGCACTGCCTGTAGTCATGGTTATTTATCGCTTTCGGTCAACGTAAAGAATGAAGCCAGGTTCTCGTTCTATAAAAGAAGCAGGTCTGGATCAGACTTCGTCGGGGCTGCGCAGGTTGGTGACTGCGATTCGCTGTTCGCGGCGCTGTTCCTTTTGCGAAGGCATCTCGGCGCGGTATACGCCTTGATCGCCGACGACCCAGGAAAGCGGACGACGCTCCTGTCCAATCGACTCTTGCAAGAGCATCAAGCCTTGCAGAAAAGCTTCAGGACGGGGCGGGCAGCCAGGCACGTAGACGTCCACGGGCAGGAACTTGTCCACCCCTTGAACGACTGAGTAGATGTCGTACATGCCACCGGAGTTGGCGCACGAACCCATGGAGATAACCCATTTAGGTTCGAGCATTTGCTCGTAGAGACGCTGAATGATCGGCGCCATCTTGATGAAGCAGGTACCGGCGATAACCATGAAATCCGCCTGACGCGGCGATGCCCGGATAACCTCGGCGCCAAAGCGCGCGATGTCGTGGGGCGCCGTGAAGGCGGTGGTCATTTCCACGTAGCAGCACGAAAGACCGAAGTTATACGGCCACAGGGAGTTCTTGCGCCCCCAGTTGATCGTGCCGTTAAGCACGTCTTCGAGCTTGCCCATGAAAATGTTTTTGTGGACTTGATCTTCTAACGGATCGGAAACGGTTTCCCGTTCGCCAATCGGATACTGCTCGTTAGGAGCATCGGGGTCGATCCTGGTGAGATTGTATTGCATTGCCAAAGCCTCATTGTTTCAGCTTCGCTTGCCGCTTAAGACGAGCTGCCGGAGCCCAGTCAAGGGCGCCCACTCGAAATAGGTAGACAAGGCCTGCCAACAGAATTGCTATGAAAACGAGAGCTTCGACGAATCCGGTCCAGCCGCTTTCGCGGACGGACACAGACCAGGCAAAGAGAAAAAGGGCTTCGATATCGAAGATCACGAAGAGCATCGCGACCAGATAGAATTTTGCAGAGAGCCGCAGACGGGCGCCACCTGTAGGCAGCATGCCGGATTCGAACGGTTCGTTTTTGCTGCGGCCCCAGGCTTTTGACCCGAGGAGGCTGGAGACGCCGAGCATGAAGGCACAAAGGCCGACGACGCCCAGAAGGAAAATGGCAAAGCCCCAGTTGTGGGCCATGAGTCCTGTCGCTTCGGGCATGCTGGTAATCCTTAACAGAGAGCAAAGGTCTCTGAGCTTGAAAAGAAACAAAGCAGTGACGATATGTCGCAGCAATCAATCCCGCTGATTTTATGGCACAACACCGTGCAAGTAAAATTCCTATAGCGAAATTATTTATAGGAATAAGGACATAGCGCACCTCCAAAACCCCGCAGCCCATGCGGTTCGGGCATTAGCCGGCATTTCATCAATTATGTTTTGTAGGGAATGTAACGAACATAGTTTCGGCTAAATGATAATCAATATTGTTTGTGGTGGTTTTTAAACTGTTTAACAGGTTAATGGGTGGGAAGTTGTCTTACATGCACGTAACAACAAGTAGTGAGCGGGGTCGTTTTACCTTCTTTTCCTGATCGAGAAAATGCTCTGGATCAAGGTTTTTCCCGGATTCACCGCTGACCACTGTGGGAGTGAGCCTGCTCGCGATAGCGTCCGGTCAGTCGAAACTGTGCTGCCTGACCGGACGCTATCGCGAGCAGGCTCACTCCTACAGGTTATGTGTTCGCTGAGGAAATCGCAGGCAAAAAAACGCCCCGAACCAGTCGGGGCGTCAGATGTGCGACGCTGCGGTTAGCTTTCTATTCGGTCCGCAACGGCCGTTTGCTCAGGCGAAGCAGATCAGTGGAACTGTTCTTCTTCAGTCGAACCGGTCAGCGCGGTTACCGAAGACGAGCCACCTTGAATCACGGTGGTCATGTCGTCGAAGTAGCCGGTGCCCACTTCCTGCTGGTGAGCCACGAAGGTGTAGCCCTTCGAAGCGTCAGCGAACTCTTGCTCTTGCAGCTTCACGTAGGCAGTCATGTCGTTGCGGGCGTAGTCGTGCGCCAGGTTGAACATGCTGTGCCACATGTTGTGAATGCCGGCCAGGGTGATGAACTGGTGCTTGTAACCCATGGCGGACAGTTCGCGCTGGAACTTGGCGATGGTCGCGTCGTCCAGGTTTTTCTTCCAGTTGAAGGAAGGCGAGCAGTTGTACGACAGCAGTTGGTCCGGGTATTCCTTTTTGATCGCTTCAGCGAAGCGACGAGCCTCGTCCAGATCCGGCTTGGCGGTTTCGCACCAGATCAGGTCGGCGTACGGAGCGTAAGCCAGGCCGCGAGCGATCGCCTGGTCCAGGCCGGCGCGCACTTTGTAGAAGCCTTCCTGGGTGCGTTCGCCAGTCACGAATGGCTGGTCGTACGGGTCGCAATCGGAAGTCAGCAGGTCAGCCGCGTTAGCGTCGGTACGAGCCAGGATGATGGTCGGAGTACCGGCAACGTCAGCCGCCAGACGGGCAGCGGTCAGCTTCTGTACAGCTTCCTGGGTAGGAACCAGTACCTTGCCGCCCATGTGGCCGCATTTTTTCACGGAAGCCAGTTGGTCTTCGAAGTGAACGCCGGCGGCGCCTGCTTCGATCATGCTTTTCATCAGCTCGTAAGCGTTCAGTACGCCGCCGAAACCGGCTTCAGCGTCAGCCACGATCGGTGCGAAGTAGTCGATGTAGCCTTCGTCACCCGGGCCTTTACCGGCTTTCCACTGGATCTGGTCAGCACGACGGAACGAGTTGTTAATGCGCTTGACCACGGTTGGAACCGAATCCACCGGGTACAGCGACTGGTCCGGGTACATCGATTCGGCGGAGTTGTTGTCCGCAGCCACTTGCCAGCCCGACAGGTAGATTGCCTGGATACCGGCTTTGACTTGTTGTACCGCCTGGCCGCCGGTCAGGGCGCCCATGCAGTTGACGAAATCTTTATCAGGACGGAAGGATGGCTTGGCGCCCTGGGTCACCAGGTTCCACAGCTTCTCGGCGCCCAATTTTGCAAAGGTGTGCTCAGGTTGAACCGAGCCACGCAGGCGGACGACGTCAGCAGCGGAGTAAGCGCGTGTCACGCCTTTCCAGCGTGGGTTTTCAGCCCAATCTTTTTCGAGGGCTGCAATTTGCTGTTCGCGTGTCAGTGCCATGGAGATAAACCTCGTCGCATAGGTCTGGGTGGAAAATTCCTGCTCCTGCCAAGTACGCAGTTAGAAGCGTAAAAGGCTGCTCGCTGACCAGAAGCTTAGGCGGTCAAGTCGGATTCGGCGGGGGTGGCGACGGGATGAACGATGGGCTCGAGGGGAAGTGAGCAGGTAAGGGCGAACTGGCGAGCGCATTCGGGCGTCGTGGGCCTTGGTACGAACTTCAGTGTGGAGCCGGGTTACCTAATTACGCTTCCGTCCCTCGGGACAACTTCGTTCCAGTCGGCAACCTCGTCAAACACACCTTGTGGGCGGTACAGACACGAAGCGGCTCGCGGGGTAGGTGCGAACGGCGCCTCGAAGGCCCTTGCCAGGGCCCCTGATTAGCGGGAGCGAGGCCATCATGCCTTTGCTTTTTTGTATCGTCAAACGTTTTGTAGTGCTTTTTTTATGGCACTACATCTTTGGTCTAATACGACTAATCAGTCAGTTTTCGGTGGTTTAGTCCAAAGTATCGACTTTCACCCGCAGGGTCATGTCATCGCGGCCCTGAGTCGAGTAGCTGCGGGTCTGGCCCTGTTTATCGGCCTGAGTCTGGCGGTTTACGCCGGCCAGGGTGATCCATTCGCCCAGTCGTCCCGTGACAGTTGTGTCGGTACTTTGCACATTCACTACATCGGGACGTTCCTGGCTCATGCGGTCACGGTTTGTGCTGATCGCCAGGTGAACGATCTCCCCGGTGACGCTGGCGGTGACGTAGAAACCCTGGGTGACGTTGCGGTATTCGGTCTGGCTGCGCAGGTCGCCGTAGGAATCGGTCTGAGTGCTGGTGAGCGGAACGCTCTGGCCGACCTGAATCAGAGCCGGCGTGCCTTCGCTGGCCTGGATCTGCTGAATCCCGCCGTCACGGCTGTCGGTGCTGCGATTGATGATGCGAGTCTGGCTCGGTTTGGCGCCATTTACCGAGTAACCCTGATCGCCCTGGAAGTTGTTTTCGTTGGTGTCGACAGTGATCAACAGGCGTTTGGCGGCGACGTCGAGTTGGGAGATCAGGGCCTTAAGTTCGTCGATCTTGCGCTGATCGGCATTGACAATCAGCTGATTGCCGTAGGCGCTGACCTGGCCTTCCTTGCCGATGAAATTCTGCGCGATGGGCAGCATGTCGTCGCTGGTGCGGTAGTTCAGTGGCACGATCTCGGTGGCGGCCATGACCGAAAAACTGCAGCTCAGCAGTAGCGTGGTGAGCAGGGTGCGTAGGGACATATCCGTTATCTCCGACATCTTGAAGTGTTGATATTGCCAGTTTGTCGGCCCAGCGTGGGGCAAGTTGAATCGTAGACAGCAAAACGCCCCGGCATCCGAGGATGGCGGGGCGTTTCGGGGCGTTCTTCAGGGCCTCATCGCGAGCAGGCTCACTCCTACAAGGTCTGGCGTAATCCTTGTAGGAGTGAGCCTGCTCGCGATGGCCGCGCCGCGGTGTCAGGCTGAGTGACGCACCATGTCCACATGCGGAATCCCGGCTTCCAGGAATTCCTCACTGACCAGGCTGAAGCCCAAGCGCTCATAGAACGCCGTGGCCTGTACCTGTGCGCTCAGCATCTGCTGCTTGAGCCCGCGCTTCTCGGCTTCACCGATCACTGCGTGCATCAGCGCATCGCCGACTTTCAATCCGCGCCAGTCTTTCAGCACCGATACCCGGCCGACGTGGCCATCGGGCAGCAGGCGGGCGGTGCCAATCGGAAAGTCGCCTTCGAAGGCCAGAAAATGCACCGCTGTTGCGTCATCAGCATCCCATTCCAGCTCAGGTGGAACGGATTGCTCGGCGATGAACACCGTCTCACGAATGCGCCGGATCTCGGCGTTGTCCTTTTGCCAGTCTGCGACACGTACGTGAATTTTATTCATCAGCAAACCCCAGGCTTCCTTGCTTGATCAGTTCGCACAGCAGGCCGCGACCGTCTTCGTCGCTCAGCCAGTCGCCGAGATTGTCGACGTGCAGCGCGTCTGCGGCGCAAATCATCTTCAGCAGCTCGCGCAGTTTGCCTGGCAGGTAACGGCTCTGGCCGCTGGCGAACAGCAGCAGGTCGTCATCGACTTCGGACCAGGCCAGGCGTGCGCTCGGGTTGCGGATCAGTACTGCACCTTGCTCAAGGCTGGCGAGCAGGTCGTCTTCTTCGATCTCTTCCGGACCCGCCACCAGTTCCGGGTAGCGCGGCTCGGTCATGAACTGGCCAAACCAGGTCAGCAGCAGGCGCTCGTCGCTCATGTGCTCGGCCAGCAAGGCTTTCAGGCGATCGAGGGCGTCGTGCTGAATCTGATGTGGATCGACGGCAGGCAGCGCGTCGGCATCGGTGTAACGCTCTTCGTCCGACAGAAACTGGCTGAGGAAGTCGGTGAAGTGAGTCAGCACTTCAGCGGCGCTCGGCGCACGGAAACCGACCGAGTAGGTCAGGCAGTCATCAACAGCAACACCGCAGTGGGCCAGGCGCGGCGGCAGGTAGAGCATGTCGCCCGGTTCCAGAACCCATTCGTCGGTGGCTTCGAAGTCGGCAAGGATGCGCAGGTCGGCGTGTTGCAGCAGCTTGCTCTCGGAATCGCACATCTGGCCGATTTTCCAGTTGCGCTTGCCGTGACCTTGCAGCAGGAACACATCGTAGTTGTCGAAGTGCGGACCGACGCTGCCACCCGGGGCGGCAAAGCTGATCATCACGTCGTCGATACGCCAGCTCGGCAGGAAGCGGAAGTTTTCCAGCAGCTCGGCGACTTCCGGTACGAACTGGTCAACCGCTTGAACCAACAGAGTCCAGTCACGTTCCGGCAGCTTGCTGAATTCGTCTTCGGCGAACGGGCCGCGGCGCATTTCCCACGGGCGCTCGCCATTCTCGATGATCAGGCGTGACTCGACTTCTTCTTCCAGCGCCAGGCCGGCCAGTTCGTCGGCGTCGATCGGGCTTTCGAATTCAGGAATCGCCTGACGGATCAGCAGGGGTTTTTTCTGCCAGTAGTCGCGCAGGAATTCGCGCGCCGTGATGCCGCCCAGGAGTTGAAGAGGAATGTCAGGATTCATGTGTAACCTATTGAAAAAAAGCACTTTTCAGACGGGAATAAAAACGCCCGGCGCTGCCGGGCGTCTCAAAAGGGTAAAGCGGTCGATCAGATGCGTTTGGCTTGCTCTACAGCGTTGCCGATGTAGTTCGCCGGGGTGAGCAGTTTCAGCTCGGCCTTGGCGGCGGCTGGCATGTCCAGGCCGTCGATGAAAGTTTGCAGCGCTTCAGGGCTGATGCCCTTGCCACGGGTCAACTCTTTCAGTTTTTCGTACGGGTTCTCGATGTTGTAGCGACGCATCACGGTCTGGATTGGCTCGGCCAATACTTCCCAGCACGCGTCCAGGTCAGCAGCGATTTTCTGAGCGTTGAGCTCGAGTTTGCTGATGCCTTTCAGGCTGGCTTCGTACGCGATCACGCTGTGGGCGAAGCCGACACCGAGGTTGCGCAGCACGGTGGAGTCGGTCAGGTCGCGCTGCCAGCGGGAGATCGGCAGCTTGCTTGCCAAATGCTGGAACAGTGCGTTGGCGATACCCAGGTTGCCTTCGGAGTTTTCGAAGTCGATCGGGTTGACCTTGTGCGGCATGGTCGACGAACCGATTTCGCCAGCGATAGTGCGCTGTTTGAAATAACCCAGGGAGATGTAGCCCCAGATGTCGCGGTCGAAGTCGATCAGGATGGTGTTGAAGCGCGCGATCGCGTCGAACAGCTCGGCGATGTAGTCGTGCGGTTCGATCTGCGTGGTGTACGGGTTGAAGCCCAGGCCCAGCTCGTCTTCGATGAAGGCGCGGGCGTTCTCTTCCCAATCGATCTCAGGGTAGGCCGACAGGTGAGCGTTGTAGTTGCCGACAGCGCCGTTGATCTTGCCCAGCAGCGGAACGGCAGCGACTTGAGCGATCTGACGCTCCAGACGGTAAACCACGTTCGCCAGCTCTTTGCCCAGGGTGGTCGGCGAAGCCGGTTGACCGTGGGTGCGCGACAGCATCGGCACGTCGGCGAAACGGATGGCCAGTTCGCGGATGGCTTCGGCAGTCTGGCGCATCAGCGGCAGCATCACGTCATCACGGCCTTCGCGCAGCATCAGGGCGTGGGACAGGTTGTTGATGTCCTCGCTGGTGCAGGCAAAGTGGATGAATTCGCTGACAGCAGCCAGTTCCGGCAGCTTGGCCGCTTGCTCTTTGAGCAGGTACTCAATGGCTTTGACGTCGTGGTTGGTGGTGCGCTCGATCTCTTTGACACGCTCGGCGTGCTCCAGAGCGAAGTTTTCCGCCAGGGTGTTCAGCACAGCGTTGGCTTCGGCGGAGAACGCCGGCACTTCGCTGATGCCAGGGTGAGCGGCCAGGCGCTGGAGCCAGCGCACTTCAACCAGAACGCGAGCACGGATCAGGCCGTATTCGCTGAAAATTGGGCGCAGGGCCTGGGTTTTGCCGGCGTAGCGGCCGTCAACAGGGGAAACCGCAGTGAGCGAAGAAAGCTGCATGGGGTGTTCTCGGACAGTCGGGCAACGAAATGGGGCGCGTATCATACATGAAAAAATCCGCCGGTCCGTTGCCAACTGACCAGCGTCTTACGCGTTACAAAATACAAAGGGTCTTGCGGGCGCGGTTCAGCTGCTGCGCATCAGCGGGTAAAGCTCTTTCAGCAACTTGCGACGGCTGATCACCAGTTGCCAGCGATGACCGCCCAACTGCCGCCACAGGCGCGCCGAACGAATTCCGGCCAGCAACAGGGCGCGGATTTTCGAAGCGTTGCTCGGTTGCTGCAGGTTGCGCATGTCGCCATGGACCTGAATTCGCTGGCGCAGGGTGCTCAGGGTGTCCTGATACAGGGCGCCGCACGCTGCAATGACGTTTTCGTGCGCCGGGCCGAAGTGCTCGACCTGGGACTGAATCTGCGGCAGACGCTTGCCGATCACATCGAGCATGTCGTTGCGCTTGGCCAGTTGACGCTCCAGCCCGAGCATCGCCAGCGCATAGCGCAGCGGTTCGCGCTGAAGGGTGCTCGGGTCGCGTTCCAGGGCGCCGATCAATGCGCGGTAACCTTCACGCAGATTGATGTCGTCGCCGCCGTAGACTTCCAGAGTGTCCTTGGGGTCGCGAATCAGCAGGCTGCCGAGCATGCAGGTCAGGCCGGCTTCGGCGGTCTGGCCGGTCTTGGCGATCTTGTCGACCAGCACGGCGGCGAGGAACACGCCGCCCAGTGCCGTCAGTTGCTCCTGAGTCGGGCTCATTGCTGCTCGCCTTGAGGAGTGCCTTTGCTGGTCCACGGCTCCGCGACTTCGATCACGCCGCCGCCGAGGCAGATTTCACCGTCGTAGAACACCACGGACTGGCCTGGGGTGACCGCGCGTTGCGGGTCATCGAAGGTGGCGCGGTAGCCGGTGGCGGTTTTTTCCAGCGTGCACGGCTGGTCGCTTTGGCGATAGCGGACTTTGGCGGTCAGCCGGCGCGGTTCGCTCAGGTCGATCGGGTTGACCCAATAGATGTCTGAAGCGAGCAGGGCGCGGGAGAACAGGTACGGATGGTCATTGCCCTGGCCAACGATCAGCTCGTTGTGCTCCAGGTCTTTGATCAGCACGTACCACGGCTCGTCACTGGCGTCTTTCAAGCCGCCGATGCCCAGGCCCTGGCGTTGACCGATGGTGTGATACATCAAGCCATGGTGGCGGCCGATGA
The DNA here is from genome assembly GCF_050435365.1 of Pseudomonas sp. BT76 TE3572. NCBI lineage: Bacteria > Pseudomonadati > Pseudomonadota > Gammaproteobacteria > Pseudomonadales > Pseudomonadaceae > Pseudomonas > Pseudomonas sp. BT76 TE3572. Next base: position 2,174,181 of record NZ_JBNDKE010000001.1, on the reverse strand, counting down.
CTTCACCTTCGGTGGTCTTGATCTCGCCCGGTTGGGCTGGCAGGTACTGCTTGAGGAAGTCGCTGAAGCGGCGTTCGCCGATAAAGCAGATTCCGGTGGAATCCTTTTTCTTCGCGGTGGCGAGTTCGTGTTTCTCGGCAATCGCGCGGACTTCGGGTTTTTCCAGTTCGCCGACCGGGAACAGGGTCTTGGCGATCTGTTCGCCGCCGACGGCGTGCAGGAAGTAGCTCTGGTCCTTGTTCGGGTCCAGGCCCTTGAGCAGCTCGGTGCGACCATCGATGTCGCGGCGACGCACGTAGTGACCGGTGGCGATCAGGTCGGCGCCGAGCATCATGGCGTAGTCGAGGAACGCCTTGAACTTGATCTCGCGGTTACACAGGATGTCCGGGTTCGGCGTGCGACCGGCCTTGTATTCGGCCAGGAAGTGCTCGAACACGTTGTCCCAGTACTCGGCGGCGAAGTTGGCGGTGTGCAGCTTGATGCCAATCTTGTCGCACACGGCCTGAGCGTCCGCCAGGTCATCCATGGCGGTGCAGTATTCCGTTCCATCGTCTTCTTCCCAGTTCTTCATGAACAGGCCTTCCACCTCATAACCCTGCTCAATCAGCAGGAGAGCGGAAACGGAAGAGTCCACGCCGCCGGACATGCCGACAATGACGCGCTTCTTTTGTGTGTCAGAAGGGGCTGGATCACGCATAGGGATTCAATGAGTGTCTTGAAAAAGGACGCGATTCTAACAGGCCGAAGCCCGCAAGGCTAAAGAGAAGGGCGGATCAGTTCGAGACCGAAGTGTTGGCCGTCCAGATAATCATCGATACAGCGGATGATCAGCTCACTGCGCCAGTTTGCGCGCTGTGCCAGCAGTTCGTCACGCGTCAGCCATTTTGCGCCGACGATGCCGTCGTCCAGCTGGTAGTCGGGGTGATGCTTCAGTGGTTTTGCGGTGAAGCAGACCCGCTGATAAGTCACGCCGTTACTCGGGGCGGTGTAGAGGTAAATGCCCACCACGCCAGTCGGCTCGACGTCCCAGCCGGTTTCTTCGAGGGTTTCGCGTACGGCGGCTTCGATCAGGGTTTCGTCCGGGTCGAGGTGGCCGGCGGGCTGGTTGAGCACCGTTCGTCCACCCTTGGATTCTTCGACCATCAGGAAGCGGCCGTTGTCTTCGACGATGGTGGCGACGGTGATGTGGGGTTTCCAGTCCATAAAGCTTCCTCGATATCCAATGTTGAAACACGGTCCAATGTAGGAGTGAGCCTGCTCGCGATAGCGCAATGTCAGTCACCACAGATGTTGAATGGTATACCGCAATCGCGAGCAGGCTCACTCCTACAGGGAATTGTGTGAAGCCCGAAAACAGAAACCCCGGCGCAGGGCCGGGGCTTCTTTGCATCCTTACAACCTTAAACCAGCGCAGCGATCGCGGCGTTGAAAGTGTTGCTTGGGCGCATGGCCTTGCTGATCAGCTCGGCATTGGCGTGGTAGTAACCGCCGATGTCCACTGGCTTGCCCTGAACGGCGTTGAGCTCGGCAACGATGGTTGCTTCGTTCTCGGTCAGGGTCTTGGCCAGTTCGCCGAACTGCGCTTGCAGTGCAGTGTCTTCGGTCTGGGCAGCCAGGGCTTGAGCCCAGTACAGCGCCAGGTAGAAGTGGCTGCCGCGGTTGTCGATGTTGCCGACTTTACGCGACGGCGACTTGTTGTTGTCCAGGAACTGGCCGGTGGCCTGATCCAGGGTCTTGGCCAGAACCAGCGCCTTAGGGTTGTTGTAGGTCACACCCAGGTGCTCAAGGGAAGCGGCCAGGGCCAGGAACTCGCCCAGGGAATCCCAGCGCAGGAAGTTTTCTTCCAGCAGTTGCTGAACGTGCTTCGGTGCCGAACCGCCGGCGCCGGTTTCGAACAGGCCACCGCCGTTCATCAGCGGAACGATCGACAGCATCTTGGCGCTGGTGCCCAGTTCCATGATCGGGAACAGGTCAGTCAGGTAGTCGCGCAGTACGTTGCCGGTCACCGAGATGGTGTCCTTGCCTTCGCGAGTGCGGCCCAGGGTGAAGGCCATCGCGTCGACTGGCGACATGATGCGGATGTCCAGGCCGGAGGTGTCGTGATCCTTCAGGTAGGCCTGAACTTTCTCGATCACTACACCGTCGTGGGCGCGCATTGGGTCCAGCCAGAAAATGGCTGGAGTGGCGCTTGCGCGAGCACGGTTGACGGCCAGTTTGACCCAGTCCTGGATCGGCGCGTCTTTGGTCTGGCACATGCGGAAGATGTCGCCGGCTTCAACCGATTGCTCCAGCAGCAGGCCGCCTTTACCGTCGGTAACGCGGACAACGCCGTTCGCCTTGATCTGGAACGTCTTGTCGTGCGAGCCGTATTCTTCGGCTTTTTTCGCCATCAGGCCAACGTTTGGCACGCTGCCCATGGTGGTTGGATCGAAAGCGCCGTGCAGCTTGCAGTCTTCGATCACCGCCTGGTAGATGGTGGCGTAGCAGCGATCCGGGATCACAGCCTTGGTGTCGTGCAGCTGACCGTCAGTGCCCCACATTTTGCCGGAGTCACGGATCATCGCTGGCATCGAGGCGTCGACGATAACGTCGCTCGGCACGTGCAGGTTGGTGATGCCTTTGTCGGAGTTGACCATGGCCAACGACGGACGAACGGCGTAGACCGCCTGGATGTCCGCTTCGATCTGCGCTTGCTGCTCAGCCGGCAGGGCTTTGATGCGAGCGTACAGGTCGCCGATGCCGTTGTTCAGGTTGAAGCCGATCTGCGCCAGCACGTCAGCGTGCTTGGCCAGTGCGTCTTTATAGAACTCGGCAACGATCTGGCCGAACATGATCGGGTCGGAGACCTTCATCATGGTGGCTTTCAAGTGAACCGACAGCAGCACGCCTTTTTGCTTGGCGTCTTCGATCTCGGCAGCGATGAAGCTGCGCAGAGCGTTTTTGCTCATGACCGCGCAATCGAGGATCTCACCGGCTTGCACGGTGGTTTTTTCTTTCAGGACGGTGGTGGTGCCGTCTTGAGCGATCAGTTCGATTTTGACGGCGTCAGCGGCGTCGATCAGGGCAGCTTTTTCGCTGCCATAGAAATCGCCGGTGCTCATGTGCGTGACGTGGGACTTGGAGTCCGCAGCCCAGGCGCCCATTTTGTGTGGGTGCTTGCGTGCATAGTTCTTGACCGACAGCGGGGCACGACGATCGGAGTTGCCTTCGCGCAGAACCGGGTTCACGGCGCTGCCCTTGATCTTGTCGTAACGCGACTTGGCGAGCTTGTCGGCGTCGCTGGTCACGGTTTCCGGGTAGTCAGGCAGTGCGAAGCCCTGGGCTTGCAGTTCCTTGATCGCGGCTTGCAGTTGCGGAACCGAGGCGCTGATGTTCGGCAACTTGATGATGTTGGCTTCAGGCGTAACGGCCAGGTCGCCCAGTTCGGCGAGGTGGTCGGCTACGGCTTTGTCACCCAGTTGCTCGGGGAAGCTGGCCAGGATGCGCCCTGCAAGAGAGATATCGCGGGTTTCCACGGCGATATCAGCGGAGGCGGTGAAGGCCTCTACGATAGGCAACAGTGAATAGGTGGCGAGGGCGGGAGCTTCGTCGGTGAAGGTATAGATGATCTTCGAGCGGGTGGGCATATTCGGATTAACTCTCTCTTCTTTGCTAAAGCGTGCGCAGAAAAACTCGAGGGGCGCCGGGTAAGCGCGTTCGTTCAAAGTCATCCATGAGCCGAATGTCGAGATTTCTTCGCGGTGATGTTGGGTGCATCAGTCGAGCGTCAAGCGGGTGGGTTGCGGTAACAACCCTGCTTTTTCAGGCCCAAAGCCTCGTAATAGAAAGGTCGGCCGTCGTGACTCTGTGGTCAGCGGGCGGCATTATACATAGGTAGCTGGCAATCTGCCGATGGTTCATACGTAACGATTGTCGTCCATTGGTCTAAAGGTCGCAGGGGCGAGTGGGGCGTAGAGTCTTGCACCGTGCTTGAGTTTGGCGCTTTTCCCTTTGCTTTCAGGCTTGTACGTCGCGAACTGTGCAGCTTTGCGGCAGATGGTTGGAACAGAGGGTTTGCGTGCCGATTTAACTGGGGTACGCTCGAACGAAGCCAGATGTTCAATCCAAACAATGGAGTTCAGCATGGGATACAAGAAGATTCAGGTTCCAGCAGTCGGCGACAAAATCACCGTCAACGCGGACCATTCTCTCAATGTTCCTAACAACCCGATCATCCCCTTCATCGAAGGTGATGGTATTGGCGTTGATATCAGCCCGGTCATGATCAAGGTTGTCGATGCTGCTGTTAAGAAGGCTTACGGCGGCGAGCGCAAAATTTCCTGGATGGAAGTCTACGCCGGGGAGAAAGCGACTCAGGTTTACGATCAGGACACCTGGCTACCCCAGGAAACCCTGGACGCAGTTAAAGATTACGTGGTTTCCATCAAGGGCCCTCTGACTACCCCGGTCGGTGGCGGCATCCGTTCCCTGAACGTGGCCCTGCGGCAGCAACTCGACCTTTATGTCTGCCTGCGCCCAGTGCGTTGGTTCGAAGGCGTGCCTAGCCCGGTCAAGAAGCCAGGCGACGTCGACATGACGATCTTCCGTGAGAATTCGGAAGACATCTACGCCGGTATCGAATGGAAAGCCGGTTCGCCAGAAGCGACCAAAGTCATCAAGTTCCTTAAAGATGAAATGGGCGTCACCAAGATCCGTTTCGACGAAAACTGCGGTATCGGCATCAAGCCGGTTTCGCTGCAAGGCACCAAGCGTCTGGCGCGAAAAGCGCTGCAGTATGTGGTCGACAACGACCGCGACTCGCTGACTATCGTGCACAAAGGCAACATCATGAAGTTCACCGAAGGTGCCTTCAAGGAATGGGCCTACGAAGTGGCGGCTGAAGAGTTCGGCGCGACCCTGCTCGATGGCGGTCCGTGGATGCAGTTCAAAAACCCGAAAACCGGCAAGAACGTTATCGTCAAAGATGCCATCGCCGACGCCATGCTCCAGCAGATCCTGCTGCGCCCGGCCGAATACGATGTGATCGCGACCCTGAACCTGAACGGCGACTACCTCTCCGACGCCCTGGCGGCGGAAGTGGGTGGTATCGGTATCGCACCGGGTGCCAACCTGTCTGACACCATTGCGATGTTCGAAGCGACCCACGGCACTGCGCCGAAGTACGCTGGCAAGGACCAGGTCAACCCGGGTTCCCTGATCCTGTCCGCAGAGATGATGCTGCGTCACATGGGCTGGACTGAAGCGGCTGATCTGATCATCAAGGGTACCAACGGCGCGATTTCGGCCAAGACTGTGACCTATGACTTCCACCGTTTGATGGAAGGCGCGAAGCTGCTGTCTTCGTCTGCGTTTGGTGATGCGCTCATCTCGCATATGTAAGCCGCATATGTAAGCGAATCAGCATTAAAAAAACCGCCTTCGGGCGGTTTTTTTATGACTGGATGACGGGTTGCGTCAGCTTGACACCGTTTCTTGCTGGGGGACAGCGGCCTGTTCGTTCTCGGTCGTGACAGCCCCGATCTTGACCGCGTGCAGCCCTTTGGGGCCCTGGACGATCTCGAAGCTTACGAGTTGCCCGGCCTTGAGAGTCTTGTATCCGTTCATTTCAATGGCCGAATAGTGGGCAAAGAAATCAATAAGATGACCGTCTTCGTCACGGCCTTCTCTGGCGTCGGTGTTAATGAAACCGAACCCCTTGGCATTGTTGAACCATTTCACCTTACCGACTGACATACCCATATCCCTCTGCAACAGACTCCATCACTGGAGTATCATCCAGTTCATCCGCAGTCATTTCCTGGAAATAAGATTGACTCCGCGGACCTTTTTTACCCACTGTGGGCTCTATTGGTTGTAACACCGTTTTCCCGATAGTCAAGGTGACCGGGCAGTCGGAGTTGAAATCGTCCATAGCCGCCCCCACCACTGTATTTGCACAACTGACGAACCTTTCTTTCCATGCATGCAATCAGCCAGATTCGACTAACATTCAATCAGGATCACCCTGATTCACACGACGACGATTCCGCAGGCATTGCTGTTCAGGAGGCAAAGCCTGCTTTACAGGCGCCGCCGATGTACAAGGTGGTTTTGTTCAATGATGACTACACACCGATGGATTTCGTCGTCGAAGTGCTCGAGGTGTTTTTTAACCTGAATCGCGAGCTGGCGACCAAGGTCATGCTGGCCGTCCACACAGAAGGACGGGCAGTATGTGGAGTGTTTACCCGCGACATCGCCGAGACTAAGGCCATGCAGGTCAACCAGTACGCCAGGGAAAGCCAGCATCCGCTACTCTGTGAAATCGAGAAGGACGGTTAATCGCCGACCACTTGGGTATGAGGTGAAGCTATGTTAAACCGCGAGCTCGAAGTCACCCTCAATCTTGCCTTCAAGGAGGCCCGATCGAAGCGTCATGAATTCATGACCGTCGAACACCTCCTGCTGGCCCTATTGGACAATGAGGCTGCCGCCACCGTTTTGCGTGCCTGCGGCGCAAACCTCGACAAACTCAAGCACGATCTGCAGGAGTTCATCGACTCCACCACGCCATTGATCCCCGTTCATGACGAGGATCGTGAGACCCAGCCAACCCTGGGCTTCCAGCGTGTTCTGCAACGTGCTGTCTTTCACGTACAGAGCTCGGGCAAACGCGAAGTGACTGGCGCCAACGTGCTGGTCGCGATCTTCAGTGAGCAAGAGAGTCAGGCAGTGTTCCTGCTGAAACAGCAGAGCGTTGCGCGCATCGATGTCGTCAACTACATCGCACACGGCATTTCCAAAGTGCCGGGGCATGGCGATCACTCTGAAGGTGAACAAGATATGCAGGACGACGAGGGCGGTGAGTCTTCTTCTTCAGGCAATCCTCTGGATGCTTATGCCAGCAACCTCAACGAACTCGCGCGCCAGGGTCGAATCGATCCATTGGTAGGCCGTGAGCTGGAGGTCGAGCGCGTTGCGCAGATCCTGGCGCGTCGTCGCAAAAACAATCCGCTGTTGGTGGGCGAGGCGGGCGTGGGTAAAACCGCGATTGCCGAAGGCCTGGCCAAACGCATTGTCGACAACCAGGTGCCGGACTTGCTGGCCAACAGCGTGGTGTATTCCCTCGATCTGGGGGCCTTGCTGGCCGGGACCAAATACCGCGGCGATTTCGAGAAGCGCTTCAAGGCGTTGCTCAATGAGCTGAAAAAACGTCCGCAGGCGATCTTGTTCATCGACGAAATCCACACCATTATTGGTGCGGGTGCCGCGTCCGGTGGGGTCATGGATGCCTCGAACCTGCTCAAGCCGCTGCTGTCATCGGGTGATATCCGTTGCATCGGTTCGACCACGTTCCAGGAATTCCGCGGGATCTTCGAGAAGGACCGTGCTTTGGCCCGGCGCTTCCAGAAGGTCGACGTGTCGGAGCCTTCGGTGGAAGACACCATTGGCATCCTGCGCGGCCTGAAAGGTCGTTTCGAAGCGCACCACAACATCGAATACAGCGATGAAGCGTTGCGTGCGGCGGCTGAACTGGCCTCGCGCTACATCAATGACCGGCACATGCCGGACAAAGCCATCGACGTCATCGACGAGGCGGGCGCCTACCAGCGTCTGCAGCCAATCGAGAAGCGCGTGAAACGCATCGAAGTGCCTCAGGTCGAGGACATCGTCGCGAAAATCGCGCGGATTCCGCCTAAGCACGTCACCAGCTCCGACAAAGAGCTGCTGCGTAACCTTGAGCGTGACCTGAAGCTGACAGTATTTGGCCAGGATGCCGCAATCGACTCGCTGTCGACCGCGATCAAACTGTCCCGTGCCGGCCTCAAGTCGCCTGACAAGCCAGTCGGTTCGTTCCTGTTCGCAGGGCCTACCGGTGTCGGTAAAACCGAAGCGGCGCGTCAGCTGGCCAAGGCGTTGGGCATCGAACTGGTTCGTTTCGACATGTCCGAGTACATGGAGCGCCATACCGTATCGCGTCTGATCGGTGCGCCTCCAGGCTATGTCGGGTTCGACCAGGGCGGTCTGCTGACCGAAGCCATCACCAAGCAGCCTCACTGCGTGCTGTTGCTCGATGAGATCGAGAAGGCGCATCCGGAAGTCTTCAACCTGCTGCTGCAGGTGATGGACCACGGTACGCTGACCGATAACAACGGGCGCAAGGCGGACTTCCGTAACGTGATCGTCATCATGACGACCAACGCCGGTGCCGAAACGGCCGCTCGTGCTTCGATCGGTTTCACCCATCAGGACCACTCGTCCGATGCGATGGAAGTGATCAAGAAGAGCTTCACGCCAGAGTTCCGCAACCGTCTGGACACCATTATCCAGTTTGGTCGCCTCAGCCATGAGGTCATCAAAAGCGTGGTGGACAAGTTCCTTACCGAGCTTCAGGCGCAGCTGGAAGACAAGCGCGTGCAGCTGGAAGTGACGGACGCGGCGCGCGGCTGGCTGGCAGTGGGAGGCTACGACACGGCAATGGGCGCTCGTCCAATGGCGCGTTTGATCCAGGACAAGATCAAGCGTCCGCTGGCGGAAGAGATTCTCTTTGGCGAACTGGCCGACCATGGTGGCGTGGTTCACATCGATCTCAAGGACGGCGAGCTGACCTTCGACTTCGAGACCACGGCTGAAATGGCCTGACGTTAACCGCGACAAAGCAAAAGGCGCCGAAAGGCGCCTTTTTGCTGTCTGTCAGATCTACATTGATCCCCTGTGGGAGCGAGCTTGCTCCGGGCGGCGTTCCGACGATGGCGGCGGTTCAGTCGAAATCAATGTTGAATGACAAACCGCTATCGCGAGCAAGCTCGCTCCCACATTGTCCGTGTGCGGCATAAAATCACGCGCACACAAAAACGCCCGGCATAAACCGGGCGTTTTGTATTGACTTGATTAGCGAGCGCGGTAAGTGATGCGCCCTTTGCTCAAGTCATAGGGCGTCAGCTCGACGCGCACTTTGTCGCCGGTAAGAATACGAATGTAGTTCTTGCGCATCTTGCCGGAGATATGCGCGGTTACGACGTGCCCATTTTCCAACTCCACACGAAACATGGTGTTGGGCAGGGTGTCGACGACAGTGCCTTCCATTTCGAAGCTGTCTTCTTTCGACATGCAGTAAAGCCCTCGGTGTCCAATGAATGGCCCGGTGCAACTGCGCCAGGCAAAAGCGGCGTGCATTGTGCCCGAAAAATGGGGTTTAAGCCAAGGGGTTTACGGCTTGCTCTAGTTCAGGATGACCCAGCGCTGATTAATCAGCAGTTCGATAGGGCGATATTGAGTCTTGTAGCTCATCTTTTTGCAGTTTTTGATCCAGTAGCCCAGATAGACGGCGTCCAGTCCCAGGCGCTCAGCCTCGGCGATTTGCCAGAGAATTGCATACCGCCCCAGGCTGCGGCGTTCTTCGGTGGGCTCGTAGAAGGTGTAGACCGCCGACAGACCGTTCGGCAGCAAGTCGGTGACGGCCACCGCCACCAGTCGTCCTTCGAGGCGGAATTCGTAGAATCGGGAAAACGGCAGGTCACGTACCAGGAATGTCGCAAACTGATCGCGACTCGGCGGGTACATATCGCCATCGGCGTGACGCTGTTCGATATAGCGCTGATAAAGGTCGAAATACTCTTCGCTGAATTGCGGCCTGGCAGGGCGCACCTGCAGGTCGACGTTGCGTTTGAAGATGCGTTTCTGCTGGCGGTTGGGTGAAAACTGCGCCACAGGGATGCGCGCCGGTACGCACGCATTGCAATTCTGGCAATGAGGCCGGTAAAGATGATCGCCGCTACGACGGAAACCCATTTCAGACAGGTCTGCATAGACATGCACATCCATGGGCTGACTAGGGTCGAGGAACAAGGTCGTGGCCTGCTCCTCGGGCAGATAACTGCAAGAGTGGGGCTGAGTGGCATAGAACTTCAAACGCGCCAACTCGGTCATGATCAACCCTCGGAATAAGGTTTTGAATTAAGTGTAAGCCACACGCGCCAAAGTCGCTCAGCAAACCCAGGTTGCGCGGCTGGGTTGGTCCAGATGCCGCGCCAGGTAGTCGGCAAACTCGCGGCGGGGAATCGCCCGGGCGCCGAGGCTGTGCAGATGGTCGGTCGGCATCTGGCAGTCGATCAGCACAAAGCCTGAGTCTTTCAGATGTCGAACCAGTGTGGCAAAGCCATATTTAGAGGCGTTGTCGGCGCGGCTGAACATGGATTCGCCGAAAAACAGCTGACCCATCGCCAGGCCATAGAGCCCGCCGACCAGTTCGCCCTGGTCCCAGACCTCCACCGAATGGGCGTAGCCACGCCTGTGCAGCTCGAGGTAGGCGTTCTGCATGGCTTCCGTGATCCAGGTGCCGTCTGCGTAGTCCCGTGGCGCGGCGCAGGCGCGGATGACCGCGGCAAAATCTTGATCAAAGGTCACTTGATAGCGTTGCTGACGCAACAGCTTGTTCAGGCTGCGCGAGACATGCAGTTCGTCGGGAAACAGTACGGTGCGTGGATCCGGCGACCACCAGAGAATCGGCTGGCCTTCCGAGAACCACGGAAAACAGCCGTGGCGATAGGCCTGAATCAGACGATCGGCGGACAGATCTCCGCCCGCGGCCAACAACCCGTTGGGATCGCGCATGGCTTTTTCCAGGGGCGGGAAGGTCAGGGTATTGCGTTGTAACCAAGTCAGCATGGCATCCGGGCTTGCAGAAGGGGAGGGCAGTGGTGGGCGGGTGGGCCCACCGTGAAGTGTGCCGTCAAACGACTGGAATGTCGTCGAGATACTTCTCGGCGTCCAGCGCGGCCATGCAGCCGGCCCCGGCAGAGGTGACGGCCTGGCGGTAAACGTGATCGGCCACGTCGCCGGCGGCAAACACGCCCGGGATTTCGGTGCTGGTAGCGTCGCCTTCGCTGCCGCCCTTGACCAGCAGATAGCCGTTACGCATTGGCAGCTGACCTTCGAACAGGTCGGTGTTGGGTTTGTGGCCAATAGCGATGAACACGCCGGTCAGCAGCAATTCACGGGTCTCGCCAGTGTGGCTGTCCCGCAGACGGGCGCCGGTCACACCGCCGGCATCGCCCAGTACCTCATCCAGATTCTGGTTCCAGTGCAGGCGGATATTGCCTTTGGCGGCTTTTTCGAAGAGCTTGTCTTGAAGAATCTTCTCCGAGCGCAACTTGTCGCGCCGGTGAATCAGGTGAACTTCCTTGGCGATGTTCGACAGGTACAGCGCTTCTTCAACCGCCGTATTGCCGCCGCCCACGACAGCGACCACCTGATTGCGGTAGAAGAAACCGTCGCACGTCGCGCAAGCCGATACCCCTTTGCCGGCAAATGTCTCTTCCGATGGCAGCCCCAGGTATTGCGCCGAGGCGCCGGTGGCGATAATCAGCGCGTCACAGGTGTAAGTGCCGCCGTCGCCGATAAGTTCGAATGGGCGCTGTTGCAACTTGGCAGTGTGGATGTGGTCGTAAACGATCTCTGTATGAAAGCGCTCAGCGTGTTTTTGCATGCGCTCCATCAGCACCGGTCCGGTGAGGCCTTCGACATCACCGGGCCAATTGTCGACTTCGACGGTGGTGGTGAGCTGGCCACCTGCCTGTATTCCGGTAATGACAACGGGTTTGAGGTTGGCGCGGGCAGCATAAACGGCCGCGCTGTAACCGGCGGGGCCGGAACCCAGAATGATCAGGCGGGAATGCTTCGCTTCGCTCATAAAAACACCTCATAAGCCTTTGTCACAAAAGAGAATGCATGCTCAAATTGAACCGTGCGTAATGTGCTGTTGGCTATGCTACACCTTGGGTTTCAAGCATGGCATCGGACGAACAAACCCGTACAATGCGTACTTGTTACAGAATATTCGCGGCGCGCCGTGTTTATAAAAACTGGAGCGTAGTGTTAAAAGTAGTCCCAGTTACGCCTGTTAACTTTTTTACCTGCCTGGATTGGGCAGTTTTTTATAGTCATTCAACAGATGGACGCGCCATGGGCGCAGGAAAAGAAGCGTTTTGAAGAAATCCACCGCAGCACCAAAAACAGTCGTTCCGCTCTGGCGCCAGCAATTGCACTACCGGCTCAAGGAAGGTGCATTGATCGCCATCGGCGGCTTGTGCCTGTTCCTGATGATGGCCTTGTTGACCTACGGCAAGGACGATCCGGGCTGGAGCCATAACAGCAAGATCGACGATGTGCAGAACTTCGGCGGACCGGTCGGCTCCTACAGCGCCGACATCCTGTTCATGGTGTTGGGTTACTTCGCCTACATCTTCCCGCTGTTGCTGGCGATCAAGGCTTATCAAATCTTTCGCCAACGCCACGAGCAGTGGGAGTGGAGCGGCTGGCTGTTCTCCTGGCGCCTGATCGGCCTGGTGTTCCTGGTGCTTTCGGGCGCGGCCCTGGCCCATATCCATTTCCACGCCGCGACCGGTCTGCCGGCCGGCGCTGGCGGCGCTTTGGGCGAAAGCCTTGGCGATCTGGCCAGGAACGCCCTGAATATCCAGGGCAGCACGCTGTTGTTCATCGCGTTGTTCCTGTTTGGCCTGACGGTGTTCACCGACCTGTCGTGGTTCAAAGTGATGGACCTCACCGGCAAGATCACCCTCGACCTGTTCGAATTGTTCCAGGGCGCGGCCAATCGCTGGTGGGCGGCCCGTGTCGAGCGCAAACAATTGGTTGCTCAATTACGTGAAGTCGACGACCGCATGCATGACGTGGTGGCGCCGACCGTCACCGACAAACGCGAGCAGGCCAAGGTCAAGGAGCGCCTGATCGAGCGCGAGCAAGCCCTGAGCAAACACATGTCTGACCGCGAGAAGCAGGTGCCGCCGGTGATTGCCCCTGCGCCACCCAAGCCAGCGGCACCCAGCAAGCGCGTGGAGAAAGAGAAACAGGCGCCGTTGTTCGTCGACAGCGCCGTCGAAGGCACCTTGCCGCCGATCTCGATTCTCGACCCGGCAGAAAAGAAACAACTCAATTATTCGCCTGAATCCCTGGCTGCGGTCGGCCATTTGCTGGAAATCAAGCTCAAGGAATTCGGCGTCGAAGTCTCGGTGGATTCGATTCACCCGGGCCCGGTGATTACCCGTTACGAAATCCAGCCAGCGGCGGGCGTCAAGGTCAGCCGCATCTCCAACCTGGCGAAAGACCTTGCACGTTCCCTGGCCGTGACCAGCGTGCGGGTGGTGGAAGTGATTCCGGGCAAGACCACCGTCGGTATCGAGATTCCTAACGAAGACCGCCAGATCGTGCGTTTCTCCGAAGTGCTGTCGACCCCCGAGTACGACAACTTCAAGTCGCCGGTTACTTTGGCCCTGGGTCACGACATTGGTGGCAAGCCGGTCATCACCGACCTGGCGAAGATGCCTCACTTGCTGGTAGCCGGTACGACCGGTTCCGGTAAATCGGTGGGCGTGAACGCGATGATCCTGTCGATCCTGTTCAAGTCCGGCCCGGAAGACGCCAAGCTGATCATGATCGACCCGAAAATGCTTGAGCTGTCGATCTACGAAGGCATTCCGCACCTGTTGTGCCCGGTCGTGACCGACATGAAGGACGCCGCCAACGCCCTGCGCTGGAGCGTGGCGGAGATGGAGCGTCGCTACAAACTGATGGCGAAAATGGGCGTGCGTAACCTGTCGGGCTTCAATGCCAAGGTCAAGGAAGCCCAGGACGCCGGTACGCCGTTGACCGATCCGTTGTACAAGCGCGAAAGCATTCACGACGAAGCGCCGCTGCTGACCAAGCTGCCGACGATTGTCGTGGTGGTGGACGAATTCGCCGACATGATGATGATCGTCGGCAAGAAGGTTGAAGAACTGATCGCCCGTATCGCCCAGAAGGCCCGTGCTGCCGGTATCCACTTGATCCTCGCGACCCAGCGTCCGTCGGTTGACGTGATCACCGGTCTGATCAAGGCCAACATTCCGACGCGTATGGCGTTCCAGGTGTCGAGCAAGATCGACTCCCGGACCATCATCGACCAGGGTGGCGCCGAACAACTGTTGGGCCACGGTGACATGCTCTACATGCCGCCGGGCACCAGTCTGCCGATTCGTGTCCACGGCGCCTTCGTGTCCGATGACGAGGTTCACCGGGTGGTCGAAGCCTGGAAACTGCGCGGCGCGCCGGAGTACAACGACGAGATTCTCGCCGGTGTCGAAGAGCCGGGTAGCGGCTTTGAAGGCGGCAGCGGTGGCGACGAAGACAGTGAGTCCGATGCGCTCTACGACGAAGCGGTGCAGTTCGTACTGGAAAGCCGTCGTGCGTCCATCTCAGCGGTTCAGCGCAAGCTGAAAATCGGCTACAACCGCGCCGCGCGCATGATCGAAGCCATGGAAATGGCCGGGGTCGTGACGTCCATGAACACCAACGGTTCGCGTGAAGTCCTGGCTCCGGGCCCGGTACGCGACTGAATTGATTGAAACGCGGTGGCGTAATGACGCGCCATCGCACCCCCACGAATGTTATGAGGACTCCCATGCGTCTTATCCGCATGCTGTTGCTGCCGGTTTTGGCTTTGACCACGCTCTCGGCCCACGCCGATGACAAGGACGTGGCACGTCTGACCCAACTGCTGGAAAAATCCCAGACACTGACCGCGCGTTTCTCCCAGCTGACCCTCGACGGCAGCGGCACCCAGTTGCAGGAAACCGCGGGTGAAATGTCCTTGCAGCGTCCTGGCCTGTTTTACTGGCACACCAATGCGCCGGCCGAACAAACCATGGTCTCCGACGGCAAGAAGGTGACGTTGTGGGATCCGGACCTGGAGCAGGCCACCATCAAGAACCTCGATCAGCGCCTGACCCAGACCCCGGCGTTGCTGCTGTCCGGTGACGTGTCCAAGATCAGCCAGAGCTTCGACATCAGCGCCAAGGAAGCCGGTGGCGTGATCGACTTCACCTTGAAGCCGAAAACCAAGGACACCCTGTTCGACAGCCTGCGCCTGTCGTTCCGCAACGGTCTGGTCAATGACATGCAGATGATCGACAGCGTCGGTCAGCGCACCAACATCCTGTTCACCGGCGTGAAAGCCAACGAGCCGATCCCGGCGTCCAAGTTCAAGTTCGACATCCCCAAGGGTGCCGATGTGATTCAAGAGTAAAACGCAAACCTGTGAGAGCGGGCTTGTGTGGCGAGGGAGCTTGCTCCCGCTGGGGCGCGAAGCGCCCCCAAAAAATGGAACTGCTGCGCAGTCCAGCGGGAGCAAGCTCCCTCGCCACAGGATTTTCGCCAGACTTGAGAACTGCGTAATAAAGCGAGGTTTTAACCGCACGTGATGGACCTGTTTCGCAGCGCCCCGATTGCTCAACCTTTGGCAGCACGCCTGCGTGCCGCCAATCTGGACGAGTACGTCGGTCAGGAACACGTGCTCGCTCGCGGCAAGCCTTTGCGCGAAGCCCTGGAGCAGGGTGCCCTGCATTCGATGATTTTCTGGGGCCCGCCGGGTGTGGGGAAAACCACACTGGCGCGGCTGCTGGCGGAAGTCTCGGATGCGCACTTCGAAACGGTTTCGGCGGTACTGGCCGGCGTGAAGGAAATCCGTCAGGCGGTGGAAATCGCCAAGCAGCAAGCCGGACAGTACGGCAAGCGGACCATCCTGTTCGTCGATGAAGTGCATCGCTTCAACAAGTCCCAGCAGGATGCGTTCCTGCCATACGTCGAAGACGGTACGCTGATTTTCATCGGTGCAACCACTGAAAACCCTTCGTTCGAACTCAATAACGCGTTGCTCTCCCGGGCGCGCGTCTACGTGCTCAAAAGCCTCGACGAAGCGGCCCTGCGCAAACTGGTGCATCGCGCACTGACCGAAGAGCGTGGCCTGGGCAAGCGGCAACTGACCCTCAGCGATGAAGGCTTCCAGATGTTGCTGTCGGCCGCCGATGGTGATGGCCGGCGTCTGCTCAACCTGCTGGAAAACGCCTCGGACCTGGCTGACGACAACAGCGAGATCGGCGTCGATCTGCTGCAAAGCCTGCTCGGTGATACCCGTCGACGTTTCGACAAGGGCGGCGAAGCGTTTTACGACCAGATTTCCGCGCTGCATAAATCTGTGCGCGGCTCCAACCCGGACGGCGCGCTGTATTGGTTTGCCCGAATGATCGACGGCGGTTGCGATCCGCTGTACCTGGCCCGGCGCGTGGTGCGCATGGCCAGCGAAGACATCGGCAACGCCGACCCCCGCGCCTTGAGCCTGTGCCTGGCTGCGTGGGAAGTGCAAGAGCGCCTCGGCAGCCCGGAAGGCGAATTGGCGGTGGCTCAGGCCATCACCTATCTGGCCTGCGCGCCGAAAAGCAACGCGGTGTACATGGGTTTCAAAGCCGCCATGCGCAGCGCCACCGAACACGGTTCGCTGGAAGTGCCGCTGCACCTGCGCAACGCGCCGACCAAGCTGATGAAGCAACTGGGTTATGGCGACGAATACCGTTACGCCCACGATGAGCCGGACGCTTACGCCGCTGGCGAAGACTATTTCCCGGAAGAACTCGAGCCGCAACCGTTCTATCAGCCGGTGCCGCGTGGCCTGGAGTTGAAGATCGGCGAGAAGCTCAATCACCTCGCGCAACTTGACCGTCTCAGCCCCCGGCAGCGGAGAAAATAGTGATCCCTTTGATCGTTGCCGTTTCTGTGGGCGGTATCGCCGGAACGCTTTTACGCTTTGCCACGGGGAACTGGATCAACGCTAATTGGCCGCGGCACTTCTATACCGCGACGCTGGCCGTTAATATCGTCGGCTGTTTGCTGATCGGCGTTCTATACGGTCTGTTTTTAGTACGCCCGGAGGTGCCGATTGAGGTGCGCGCCGGGTTGATGGTCGGCTTCCTCGGGGGGCTGACGACTTTTTCATCTTTTTCACTGGATACGGTGCGTCTGCTGGAAACCGGGCAAATACCGCTGGCTTTTGTCTATGCTGCCATCAGCGTATTCGGTGGGCTGCTCGCTACCTGGGCTGGCCTGTCCTTGACCAAACTTTGATAACGAGAGACCGACATGCTCGATTCCAAACTGTTACGTAGCAACCTTCAGGACGTAGCGGACCGCCTGGCATCCCGTGGCTACACGCTGGATGTTGCGCGCATCGAAGCGCTGGAAGAACAGCGCAAGACCGTCCAGACCCGCACCGAAGCACTGCAGGCTGACCGTAACGCGCGCTCCAAATCCATCGGCCAGGCCAAGCAGCGCGGCGAAGACATCGCACCGCTGATGGCCGACGTCGAGCGCATGGCGAACGAATTGAGCGCCGGTAAAGTCGAGCTGGACGCGATCCAGACCGATCTGGATTCGATTCTGCTCGGCATCCCGAACCTGCCGCACGAATCCGTGCCGATCGGTGATGACGAAGACGGCAACGTCGAAGTGCGCCGCTGGGGCACCCCGACCGCGTTCGACTTCCCGGTTCTGGACCACGTCGCCCTGGGCGAGAAATTCGGCTGGCTGGACTTCGAAACCGCCGCCAAGCTGTCCGGCGCCCGTTTCGCCCTGTTGCGTGGTCCGATTGCTCGTATGCACCGCGCCCTGGCGCAGTTCATGATCAACCTGCACACCAGCGAACACGGTTACGAAGAGGCGTACACGCCTTATCTGGTTCAAGCGCCGGCGCTGCAAGGCACCGGTCAGTTGCCGAAATTCGAAGAAGACCTGTTCAAGATCGCTCGCGAAGGCGAAGCCGATCTGTACCTGATCCCGACCGCCGAAGTGTCGCTGACCAACATTGTCGCTGGCGAAATCGTCGATTCGAAACTGCTGCCGATCAAGTTCGTCGCCCACACCCCATGCTTCCGCAGTGAAGCCGGTGCTTCGGGTCGCGATACGCGCGGCATGATCCGTCAGCACCAGTTCGACAAGGTTGAAATGGTCCAGATCGTTGAGCCGTCGACCTCGATGGAAGCGCTGGAAGGTCTGACGGCCAACGCTGAAAAAGTCCTGCAATTGCTCGAGCTGCCTTATCGCACCATTGCACTGTGCACTGGCGATATGGGCTTCAGCGCGGTCAAGACCTACGACCTGGAAGTGTGGATCCCTAGCCAGGACAAATACCGCGAGATTTCGTCGTGCTCCAACTGCGGCGACTTCCAGGCCCGTCGCATGCAAGCGCGTTTCCGTAACCCGGAAACCGGTAAGCCTGAACTGGTTCACACCCTGAACGGTTCCGGCCTGGCGGTCGGTCGTACCTTGGTGGCGGTGCTGGAAAACTACCAACAAGCCGACGGTTCGATCCGTGTGCCGGACGTGCTGAAACCGTACATGGGTGGCCTTGAGGTCATCGGCTAAATGGACTATCTGCCGCTGTTCCATAACCTTCGCGGCAGTCGTGTCTTGGTCGTCGGCGGGGGGGAGATTGCCTTGCGCAAATCCCGCCTGCTGGCCGAAGCCGGTGCGCTGCTGCGGGTGGTCGCACCTGAAATCGAACCGCAACTGCGCGAACTGGTTGCCGGCAGTGGTGGTGAGTGTCTGGTGCGCGGCTACGTTGAGTCGGACCTGGACGGTTGCGGGCTGATCATCGCCGCCACCGACGACGAACCGCTGAACGCGCAAGTCTCCGCCGATGCCCATCGGCGTTGTGTACCGGTCAATGTGGTGGACGCGCCAGCCTTGTGCAGCGTGATCTTCCCGGCGATCGTCGACCGTTCTCCTTTGATCGTAGCGGTCTCCAGCGGCGGCGACGCACCAGTGCTGGCGCGGTTGATCCGCGCCAAACTGGAAACCTGGATTCCTTCCACTTACGGTCAACTGGCCGGCCTGGCCGCGCGTTTTCGCAGCCAGGTCAAACACCTGTTCCCGGATGTGCAGCAGCGTCGGGCGTTCTGGGAAGACGTGTTCCAGGGCCCGATTGCCGACCGGCAACTGGCCGGGCAGGGCGCCGAAGCCGAGCGCTTGATGCTGGCGAAAATTGCCGGTGAAGCGCCGAATGCAACGGGCGAAGTCTACTTGGTGGGCGCCGGCCCTGGTGATCCCGACTTGCTGACGTTCCGTGCGTTGCGGCTGATGCAGCAAGCCGATGTGGTGCTGTATGACCGCTTGGTGGCGCCAGCGATTCTGGATTTGTGCCGTCGCGATGCCGAGCGTATTTACGTCGGCAAGCGTCGCGCCGAACACGCCGTGCCTCAGGATCAGATCAACCAGCAATTGGTGGATTTGGCCAAGCAAGGCAAGCGGGTCGTGCGGTTGAAGGGCGGTGATCCGTTCATCTTCGGTCGCGGCGGTGAAGAGATCGAAGAGCTGGCGGCCCATGGCATCCCGTTCCAGGTGGTGCCGGGTATCACGGCCGCCAGCGGTTGCGCGGCGTATGCCGGGATTCCGCTGACTCACCGTGATTACGCGCAGTCTGTGCGTTTTGTCACCGGGCACCTGAAGGACGGTTCCACCGATTTGCCGTGGGCCGACCTGGTCGCGCCGGCGCAAACCCTGGTGTTTTACATGGGGTTGGTGGGTTTGCCGATCATCTGCGAGCAGTTGATCAAGCATGGTCGCGCTGCGGATACACCAGCGGCGTTGATCCAGCAGGGCACCACCGTTAATCAGCGGGTGTTTACCGGTACGTTGGCTGATTTGCCAAGCCTGGTGGCGGAGCATGAAGTGCATGCGCCGACGCTGGTGATCGTTGGGGAAGTGGTGCAATTGCGCGAGAAACTGGCGTGGTTCGAGGGCGCTCAGGCACAAGTCTGAGCTGTGGCGAGGGAGCTTGCTCCCGCTGGGTCGCGAAGCGACCCCCAATTCCGGTTTTGCGGTCTATCAGAAAGAGCCTGGTGGGGATTTTAGGGCTGCTGCGCAGCCCAGCGGGAGCAAGCTCCCTCGCCACAATGGATCGCGAGCACTCTCAGGTCAGAGTGTGTTCTCAGGCCCTGCGCCAAACCCCTTTCCCGCTCAACCGCTCGCGATCATGCGGTGCTGTGAATTCCTGCGTCGGCCCTTTCGGCACGATCCCGGTCGGATTGATGGTCTTGTGGCTGCCGTAGTAGTGATTCTTGATGTGGGTAAAGTCCACCGTCTCGGCAATTCCCGGCCACTGATAAATCTCCCGCAACCAGTTCGACAGGTTCGGATAATCGGCGATCCGCCGCAGGTTGCACTTGAAGTGCCCGTAATACACCGCATCAAAGCGAATCAACGTAGTGAACAGCCGAATATCAGCTTCGGTCAGGTATTCACCCGTCAGGTAACGATTGGCGCCCAATAGCTGTTCCAGTCGATCAAGCTCCTCGAACAACCTGTCGAACGCCTCTTCATACGCCTGCTGCGACGTGGCAAACCCGGCGCGATACACGCCATTGTTCACCGCCGGATAAATCCGTTCGTTCAGCGCGTCGATCTCGCCTCGTAGCGGTGCCGGGTAGAAATCCAGGTCATTACCCGTCAAGTCATCGAAGGCACCATTGAACATGCGGATGATCTCCGCCGATTCATTGTTGACGATGCGATTCTGCTGTTTGTCCCAGAGCACCGGCACGGTGACGCGGCCGGTGTAGTCGGCGGTATCGGCGGTGTAGCGCTGGTGCATGAAATTGAAGTGATCGAGCTTGTCCCCGGTCGATCCGAGGTTCTGGTCGAAGGTCCAGCCGTTTTCCAGCATCAGCCAACTGACCACTGACACATCGATCAGGCTTTCGAGACCTTTGAGTTTGTGCAGGATCAGCGTGCGGTGAGCCCACGGGCAGGCGAGGGACACATAGAGATGATAGCGACCGGCCTCGGCCGCAAAGCCACCGACACCGGTCGGGCCAGGCTTGCCGTCGACGGTCAGCCAGTTACGACGCTGCGCTTGTTCACGCTGGAACGTACCGTCCTTGCCGCTTTCGTACCACTGGTCATGCCAGCGACCTTCAACTAACAAACCCATGTTCAAGACTCCTCAGCCAATAAGCGTTGGAGAGGAGTCTATTCGCATAGGTTCGATAAAAAAGCGCAAAGGTTGGGCGCTTATGATCGGTTAAATCGATTTGTCCCGAGCGTCCCAATACTGCTGGGCGGTTTCGAAGGCGTGTTCGCGGGTTTGGCCGAGGCCGCGCAAGGCCAGGGCCATGGTCGAGATCAAGGCCATTTGCGGGTAGCTGTCGACCACGTCACCACGCCACACCGCTTTCAGATGTTCGGGATCGAGGGTGGCCGGTTTGACGTGACGCTGGCTCGACAGCTGCGGCCATTCCTCGTCCCAGCTTTCGCCGCCCGTGGTGCCGTACAAGTGGCTGTCGGCGTCCGGGTTGATCTCGATTTCGCCGCCGTCGCCTTTCACCACGATTGCGGTGTCCCCGAGCAAGCCGCTCGCATCGCGATGCACCGCTTGGTAGCCGGGGTGGAAAATGCTTTGCAGGCCGCAGCGAGCGCCCAGCGGATTGAGAATCCGCGTCAGGGAATGGATTGGCGAGCGCAGGCCCAAGGTGTTGCGCAGGTCGATCATGCGCTGAAGTTGGGGCGCCCAATCCACAAGCGGCATGAAGGCCAGACCGCCGTTATCGAGCGCTGCACCCACTTGCTGCCAGTCGCGACACAACGGAATCTTCAACTCGTCCAGCAATTGCTCGCTGTACAGTCGACCGGCCGTATGTGCACCACCGCCGTGCATGAAAATCCGTACGCCGTTCTGCGCCAGGCACTTGGCCGCCAGCAGATACCACGGCAGATGACGTTTCTTGCCGGCATACGTCGGCCAGTCCAGGTCGACAGCCAATGCTGGCGGACTCAGACGTTCGCGCAACGCTTCGGTGAACCCCGCCATCTCCTCGGCGCTTTCTTCCTTGTGCCGCAACAGCATCAGAAATGCACCGAGCTGGGTGTCTTCGACCTTGTGGTCGAGCACCATGCCCATGGCTTCGCGGGCTTCCTCGCGGGTCAAGTCGCGGGCGCCGCGTTTGCCTTTGCCGAGGATGCGCACGAACTGGGCGAACGGGTGTTCGGCGGGTGTTTCGAGGGTCAGCGCTGGATAGTCGGTCATAAGCAATTCGTCGGTTTGGGCAGGCCCGCCAGTTTCGCGGCGAGTTTGGCAGGGGTGCCTTTGAACAATCGGTTCAGGTGCAGGCTGTTGCCTTTGTCCGGGCCCAGCTTCAGCGCGGTGTACTTGATCAGCGGACGAGTGGCCGGCGACAACTGGAATTCGGCATAGAAACTACGCAGCAGTTCGAGGATTTCCCAGTGTTCGGGGCTCAACTCGATGTCTTCGGCGGCGGCCAGGGCGCTGGCCACCTCAAAGGACCAATCGCTCAGTTCCACCAGGAAACCGTCCTTGTCCAACTCGATGGCGCGGGCGCCGACCGTCAGGGAGTTCATAGCCAACTGTTGACCTTGTCGTAGTGAATCGACAGCTCGACGAAGGCCGGGTAATCGATGGCCGTGACCGTGTCAGGAATCTCCAGCGCGCGAGCCTGGGCGTCTTCGGCCAGTACGAACAGTTTCAGATTCCGGGCGTTCAGCGCATTGAACGGCGCGGTGCCCGGTTGCAACGCATAGGCAGCGTCGCCAGTCAGCAGCAGCGCATCGCCAGCGCCCAACAAGCGCAGGCAACTGGTCAGGCGATCGTCGCCGAACGGGGAATGAGACAACACATGCAAAGTCGACATCAGAGGGTGATCACCTGGTCGTAACGGTCAATAAGTGCGGTGATTTCGTGGGCGGCCAGCACCTGGGCTTCTTCAAGCGATAAACCGACCGGGTCCAGGCCGCGTTCAGCGGCACTGTCGCCACAGACAAACAGCTCGTCGACGCCGAACATCGGCAAGGCTTGCAGGTTGGCGCTCAGGTCTTTCTGCTGGAGGGCCTTGGCATCCTGTTTCGCGGCGAGCTGGAACACCCCGTCATCGAGAAACAGCAAGCCGATCGGCAGATCAAAGGCACCGCCGGCCAGCACGATGTCCAGCGCTTCCCGCGCACTCGGCCCGGACCAGGGCGCCTGACGGCTGATAATCAGCAAGGATTTAGGCATCTCATGCGCCTCCGAAACAGATCAGGCGGTCAGCGTCCTGCACCGCGTCATGCAACTGGCCCAGACCAGACAATTCCCACGGCGCGCCCACCGCCACGGCTTCACGCTGATAACGCCGGGCTTCTTCTTCGTTCAACACGCCACGACGCAGGGCGGCCGCGATACACACGACGCCGTCCAGTTGATGCTCGGTGACGAAGTTGCGCCATTGCTTGGGCAAGTCCTGCTCATCCTGCGGCGTGACCACACTGCCAGAGGCGTTGTAGACGCCGTCCTGATAGAAAAACAGCCGGACAATCTCATGCCCACCGGCCAGCGCAGCCTGTGCGAACAGCAGGGCGCGGCGCGAGGAGGGCGCATGGGCGGCGGAAAACAGCGCGATGGCGAACTTCATGACGGACTCGATCAGTAAAACTGCGGCCATGATAAAGCTTTATCGCCGGGGCGGCTAAATCGATGTTGTCTGTGCGGGCCACACAAGATTCAGCGTGGCATGTAACCCAGCTGCCAGCGCCGCGGGATTTTCAGCGACAGCAGCCCGACCGCGCCGGCCAGCAGACCGCTGACAAACAACGCCTTGAGCCCCAGGTGATGTTCCAGCACGGCACCGAGTACCGCGCCGGCAAACATTCCGGTCCAGGGGATCAGTTGCACGCGCCAACCGTTGCGCCGTTCGCCGAGCATCCAGCGTCCCAGCCCACGACCGAAGCGCGACAGGGCTCCGGTGACGTAGGTCAGGCCGACTGGCAGGCCGTTCACTTCTTCCACGGCGGCATTGAGCATGCCCATGGCGATGATTGCCGCCAACAGCGCTGGCAATTGTTCGTCGTAGGGCCAGGCGGCGGCACCGCAGAGCAGCGTGGCGATGCACAGCAGCAAGGGCAGCGCGCGGCGACCGCCGAGGCGGCTGACGACAATTCCCAAGGCGTTGCCGACGATGAAGGTGCCGACGAGGATCACCAGGCGCAAGGTCAGGCCCAGGTCGCCGTCGCTGATGGCGACGGCGAGGCGGGTGGTGTTGCCGCTCATGAACGAGACAAAATCGCCGCTGGCCATGAAGCCGATGGCGTCGGTCATGCCCGCGAGCACCGAAAGGCTGGCCACCAGCGACATGCCAATGCGTCCGCGCCATTTGCGGGTATGCAGATGGCCAGGACTGGCGCGTTCAGTTGAGAGGGATGGCAACATCAGCGAAGGTCGTCCTCAGGCAGCGACCGAAATGGTCACTTACTCAATCCATATAACTCGCAATACTCCAGCCAGTCCATACCGGCCATCTCGGCCACTTCCTTGTGCACTTCCAGGCGCTGTGCCTGATAGTCCTCGGCCGTCGCGGCAGTCAGTTGCAGCGTCAGCTCCCAGGCAAACAATCCCAGACGCTCGGCCTCGGCTTCGAAGGCTTCATGCAAGCGCTCCTCGCGGTACTGCGCCGCGGTCTCGCCCTTGGCCTGAGCCAACAGCGGGTTGAGGTTGTCGAGTTCGACGCGCAGTTCAGGGCGCTCATCGAGAAACCTCTTCAACGCTTGCTCGTGTTGCTGTTCGGTTGCCGCCATGGTCGCTCCTTGAGGCTGGGTTACGAAGACTGCTTCTTGCTGGCCTTGGCCGCTGCTGCCAGGCATTCGAGGGCAAACTGCTCGGGATAGGTCATTTGAATCGGCGTGGTTTCACCTTTGACGGTTCTTTCGCCGTCGAGGATGTAACGGATCCGCTTGTCGGTGACGCCAATTCGCTTGGCGATCCAGGATGGCGTCTGACCGATCTGGCTGATCAGCTTGTCGGCATATTCAGCGGTCGGTTTGTAATATTCGGCGTTGGGTGTCATGACCTTTCCAGAAAATGAGCCCGGAAAACGGGCGATGCGGCGTTAATGGCGCGACAGGGTGCGCGAATCGTCACTCGGTGTCGCGGTATAAATGAAGTAAAGCAGAACGATACGCCGTGCCGCGGTGATACAGTCCGCTTTTTCTTGATGAGCGAACGCAATGCGAATTCTGATGGTGGCGCTGGCCGTAACGTTGCTGGCGGGATGCGCGGGCTCGACGATGAACGACGCCCGCACTGGAACCCCGTACAAAACCCTGACCTCGGACAAGCCGGAAAAAGTCGTCGCCCAGTGTGTGCAGTTTTCCTGGCAGGACGAAGCGGTGTTCGGTGTCGATGCCGGCGCGTATTTGCAGCCTGGCGAGAAGGGCGGCACCACCGTTTACACGCGCTCGGCAGAGTCCTTTGTGGACGTGAAGACCGACGCTTCCGCCACCGTGCTGAATTATTACGCGCAGCATGACGACTTTGTCGCCAAGCGCCGACTGGCGGCGTTGGCGACCTGCCTCTGAGGCCGATGCAGTATCCCTGTGGGATCAGTAAGTCAGGCGCTTCTGGAAAAAGAAGCGCTTGTGGCCCGGCGGGTAGTCAGCGATCTGGCCTAACTCGCTGTAGCCGAGCTTCTTGTAGAACTCTGGCGCCTGGAAGTCGAAGGTGTCGAGCCAGATCCCCACGCATTCTTTCTCCCGTGCCAGGTCCTCGGCCATCTGCATCAGCTTTGTGCCCATGCCCTGTCCCCGGGCCTGTTCCGGCACCGACAGCAGGTCGATGTACAACCATTGGTAAAACACTCGACCGTGAAGCCCACCGAGAATCTCGCCGCTTTCGTCACGCACCAGCAAGGCAATGGGCTCCTGCGTCGAGACACCGGCCTTTGCGGCGTTATAGGCGCGCAACGGCAGCAGGATCGCCTGGCGCTCTTCATCCGTGGGGTTTTGCGACCGTTCGATTCGCAGGGTCATCAGCTATTTCCTTATGGCCGGGGTGGAAAACATTACCAAGCCTATCGCGTCACCTGGTCGTTGTTCCAGTCGTCAGGTGGAACCGTCGTTCGCGCGCAGATGTCTAGCCTAAACAGCGTCATTCCAGAACGCGGCCTATGAGGACACTTCCGTGAATATTTTCGAAGCCTTGCGCGAAAGCCACGACCGCCAACGCACCTACGCCGATGCGCTGATCCAGACCAGCGGCGACACCCCGGAGCGGGTCGAGGCTTACAAGCAGCTCAAGTCCGAACTTCAGGCCCACGAAACCGCTGAAGAGCGGCATTTCTACATCCCGCTGATGGAGTTTGATAACGGCGTCGACCTCAGCCGTCATGCCATTGCAGAACATCACGCGATGGACGAAATGATGGAAGAACTGGACGAGACCGAGATGTCCAGCCCGGCCTGGCTGGCAGTCGCGAAGAAACTCGCCGAGAAGGTCAATCACCACCTGGAAGAGGAAGAGCAGAAGTTTTTCCAGATGGCCGGCAAACTACTCGACGACAAACAGAAAGAGACGCTGGCAGGGCAATATGTGAAGGAATACAAGGCTCAGCTTTCTTAGCGCCAGGCTTTCGTTTTCGCCTAACATGGGCGCCTTCTGACGGAAAAAGGGATGCGTTGTCATGTCGAATACAGCCGAGCGGGTCAACCTCATCGAGTCCCAGGTGTTGTCCCACGACTGGTACCTGCTCAAGAAAATCACCTTCGATTACCTGCGCAACAATGGCGAATGGCAACGTCAGACCCGCGAGGTCTACGACCGTGGCAACGGTGCGGCGATTCTGCTGTTCAACCGCGAAAAGAAAACCGTGGTGTTGACCCGGCAGTTCCGGTTGCCGGTGTTCGTCAACGGCCACGATGGGTTGCTGATCGAAGTCGCGGCGGGGCTGCTCGAAGGTGCGGCGCCTGAAGAGCGCATCCGCGAAGAAGCGGAGGAAGAAACCGGTTATCGCGTGCACCATGTGCACAAGGTGTTCGAGTCCTACATGAGCCCAGGCTCGGTGACTGAAAAACTGCACTTCTTCATCGCTGAGTACGATGCAGCTTCCAAGGTCAGTGAGGGCGGCGGGCTGGAGGAGGAGACCGAGGAACTGGAAGTGCTGGAGTGGTCGTTTGACGAGGCGCTGGCGGCGTTTGATCGTGGGGAGATCTGCGATGCGAAGACCATCATGTTGCTGCAGTATGCGGCGATGAAAAACATCTTCGCCGCGGGCTAATCAACGTAGCAGCTGTCGAGCCTGCGAGGCTGCGTCCGACTGCGCAGCAGTCGTAAAACCATTCACTGCGCTGTTCCAGATAAACCGTGGCGCCTGAGTTTGCGACTGCTGCGCAGTCGGACGCAGCCTCGCAGGCTCGGCAGCTGCTACAGGTTGCGTTTCGGCTGATCAGAACAAATCGCCCGTCCTGCCGGCCCCTGACCACTCGCAACCTTCCAGCGTCAGCAGCTGCTCCTTCGCCTCAAGCCCACCGGCGAACCCCGTCAATTTCCCCGAAGCACCAATCACCCGATGACACGGCGCAACAATCGAAATCGGATTCTTGCCATTCGCCGCGCCCACTGCCCGAACCGCACTGGGGTTGCCGATCTGCTCGGCAATCTGGGTGTAACTGCGGGTCTCGCCAAACGGAATGGTCAGCAGCGCTGCCCAGACCTTCTTCTGAAATTCCGTGCCGGCAAACTCCAGTTCCAGGTCGAAACGATTGCGTGTGCCCGCAAAGTATTCCTTCAGCTGCTGAGCGGTGCGCAGCAGGATCGGATTATCCGGCGCCTCGCGCATTAGCCCAAGGCGCACCCGGCCCGGTTTGTCGTTTTCCCAGAGGATGGCTGCCAGTCGTGAGCCGTTCGCGACCAGCTTCAACTCGCCCACCGGGGAGGCCAGGGTGATGTAGGTGAACGTCATGCCGGCGGACTCCGTGGATGGGCTGAGCAGGAGGCCAAGCATACTGCCTCGACGGGGAGGCGCAATACGCAATCCCAGCCATACTTGCCTCTGCTCTTGAAGCCTTCCCTCTGTTTGCGTACAGAGCCTAAAAACAAAAAGAGACCGACTCATGAAGTTCGAACCTTTTGCCAAATCGCTGATTGCGACCTCGTTGGCGCTCAGCTGCCTCAGTGCTTACGCGGCCTCCGTGGCGCCGGTTGCGGCCGAAAACGGCATGGTCGTCACCGCGCAGCATCTGGCCAGTCACGTGGGTGTCGATGTACTCAAGAACGGCGGCAATGCCGTTGATGCCGCAGTAGCGGTCGGTTACGCGCTGGCGGTGGTTTATCCCGCAGCGGGCAACCTGGGTGGCGGCGGATTCATGACCATTCAGTTGGCGGACGGGCGCAAGACCTTCCTCGACTTCCGTGAAAAAGCACCGCTGGCCGCCACCGCCGACATGTACCTCGACAAGGCGGGCAACGTCGTCCCTGACCTGAGCACTCGTGGCCATCTGGCCGTTGGCGTGCCGGGCACCGTGTCCGGTATGGAGCTGGCGCTGAAGAAATACGGCACCAAACCGCGCAAGGAAGTGATCGCCCCGGCCATCAAGCTCGCCGAAGACGGCTTTGTGCTGGAGCAGGGCGATGTCGAATTGCTGGAATACGCCACTGATGTGTTCAAGAAGGACATCAAGGATTCCGGTGCGATCTTCCTGAGCAACGGCGAGCCGATGCAAGTCGGTCAGAAACTGGTGCAAAAAGACCTCGGCAAGACCCTGCGGGAAATCTCCGAGAACGGCGCCGACGGCTTCTATAAAGGCTGGGTGGCCGATGCCATCGTCACCGCCAGCCAGGCCAACAAGGGCATCATCACCCAGGCCGATCTCGACAAATACAAGACCCGCGAACTGGCCCCGATTGAATGCGATTACCGCGGCTACCATGTGGTCTCGGCACCGCCACCCAGCTCTGGCGGCGTGGTGATTTGCGAGATCATGAACATTCTCGAAGGCTATCCGATGAAAGACCTGGGCTATCACTCGGCCCAGAGCATGCACTACCAGATTGAAGCGATGCGTCACGCCTACGTGGACCGCAACAGCTACCTGGGCGACCCGGATTTCGTGAAGAACCCGATCGCCCATCTGCTGGATAAAAACTACGCCACCAAAATCCGCACCGCCATTGACCCGCAAAAGGCCGGTGTGTCCCGCGAGCTCAAACCCGGCGTCGCGCCCCATGAAGGCAGCAACACCACCCATTACTCCATCGTCGATAAATGGGGCAACGCGGTTTCGGTGACCTACACCTTGAACGACTGGTTCGGCGCCGGCGTCATGGCCAGCAAAACCGGGGTCATCCTCAACGATGAAATGGACGACTTCACCTCGAAAATCGGCGTGCCAAACATGTACGGCCTGGTGCAGGGGGAGGCCAACGCCATCGCTCCCGGCAAGGCACCGCTGTCGTCCATGAGCCCGACCATCGTCACCAAGGACGGCAAAGTGGTCATGGTGGTCGGCACCCCTGGCGGCAGCCGCATCATCACTGCAACCTTGCTGACCATGCTCAACGTGATCGACTGCGGCATGAACATCCAGGAAGCGGTCGATGCACCGCGTTTCCACCAGCAGTGGTTGCCGGAAGAAACCAACCTTGAGACCTTCACTACCAGCCCTGATACGGTGAAGATGCTCGAAAGTTGGGGGCACAAGTTTGCCGGACCACAGGATGCCAACCATGTGGCGGCAATTCTTGTCGGCGCACCGTCGCTGGGGGGCAAACCGGTCGGCAAAAACCGCTTCTATGGGGCGAACGACCCACGTCGTAATACCGGGTTGTCGCTCGGTTATTGAGGCAGGTCGGGGCCATCAAAATTCTTGAGGGTGGCTCCGATCCCGTAGCAGCTGTCGAGCCTGCGAGGCTGCGTTCGACTGCGTAGCAGTCGTAAATCGGTTGACCGCGTTCGTTCAGGTAGACCACATTTGCTGGATTACGATCGCTTCGCGCTCGAACGCAGCCTCGCAGGCTCGGCAGCTGCTACAAGTTAAAAGGGAACGGGTTCTAAATCCGTTGCCGATTCACCGACCTTTCAAGGGAGGAAGCTCATGTCTACCGCACTGCTGATCATCGACGTCCAGCGCGCCCTGTGCACTGGCGAGTACGCATGTTTTGAGATCAAGCGCGTTATCGAGAACATCAACGGCCTCAGTGCCAAGGCTCGCGAAGCAGGCATACCGGTCATCCTCATCCAGCACGAAGAAAAGGGCGACCAGCTGCAACACGGCTCCGAAGGCTGGCAACTGGCCGAAAGCCTGGATACTTCACCGCAAGACCTACGCGTGCGAAAAACCAATCGAGACTCGTTCTACCGAACCCACTTGCAAGCCCAATTGCAGGATTTGGGCATCGACCGCCTGATCATCTGCGGGCTGCAAACCGACTATTGCATCAACGCCACTGTCCGCCAGGCCCTGAACCTGGGCTATGACGTCGTGCTCGCCGCCGATGCGCATTCCACCGTCGACAACGGCAACCTCGCCGCCGAAGACATCATCACCGAGCACAACGCAGACCTGGCGCACTTGACGGGCCCCGTGGCGCGGATCGATGTCATGCCGACCAGCGAAATCCGCATCTGAAACGGGTGAGGGGCTTATTCCCGTTGACGCTTACACAGCCCCGAAAATGTCGATCAACTCAGTCAGAAAAGCACTGACCAGATCCCGCTGACGCGCCGAATGCCTGACCGCCGCATGAAAGCCGACTTCATAGCGCAACAGTTCAGGATTCAGCGGATGCAACTGCCCCAGTTGTTCATGCTTCGCCGCATAGTGCTGCGGCAGAAACCCCAAATGCTGGCCCGACAGAATGAGCAGGGCGGCGCCGTCCATGCTGTCGGTGAGTACCGTCAATCGTTCAATCGAGGTGGGCGCCGGCATTTCCGGCAAGGGGTGACTGGGCCATACCCAGTCGTAATCACTGACGTCATCCCGGGTCAGTTCGCCCACTTGCTCGAACAGCGGATGAGTGGGGGCGCAATAGGCGATCTGGGTTTCCTGGAACAACGCAAAGTAATCAATATTGGGCAGGCGGTGCCAAAAATAGCCGATCGCCAGATCGATATGGCCGTTGATGATTTTCTCTTCCAGCAGCGATGACGACAGCTCCGTGAAATGGAAATACAGCCCTTCATGTCGCGACCGTAACCGCGCAATGGCCAAGGCGATTTTCTTGTTGGCCACCGGGTCGATTTGACCGAGCAGGCCGATATTGATGTTGCCCGATACCTTGCGATTGATGTGCTGGACTTCAACCCGGAACCCTTCGGCAGCCGCCAGCAATCGGCGCGCCGCCTCGACAAACTGGCTGCCCTTGGGCGTCACCGAAAACCCACCGCGCCCGCGCTCGCAAAGACGAAACCCCACCCGCGCTTCCAGCGTCGCCAATTGCGCACTGATGGTGGGTTGCGTGGTATTGAGCGCCGTTTGCGCGGCCGAGATCCCGCCCGCCTCAACGACGGTCAGAAACACCCGGATCAAACGCAGATCCAGTTCCGATACAGTTCCCAGCATGCGTGCTCCTGATACTCACTTACATCGACGTGGATCTATGTAAACAGTGTGCCTGCGATATTTTACAGCCCTGACCAACGCCCTACATTGCAATGAAACCGGCGCTTTGCCCATAAAAACAACAATTACCAGCATAGGAACACGCATATGTCAGGGTCCCCTCAATCTGCGCAAGCCATCGAGGCGAGCAACGGGTTGGCCATCGAAGGCCACTCGATCGATTACATTCCGGAAAACGAACGTCACGCCAAGCTCAGCAGCCAGGGCCCTTTCTGGTTTCTAGGCAACTTCCACTTCTTCACCATCTCCATCGGGTTTGTCGGCCCAAGCCTCGGTTTGTCGGCGCTGTGGACGATGTTGGCCGGTGCGCTGGGCATTATGTTCGGCACCATATTCATGGCGTTTCATGGCTCGCAAGGCCCGGAAATGGGCCTGCCGCAAATGATCCAGTCGCGTGCGCAGTTTGGTTATCGCGGGGTGATCCTGGCGTTGATGGCGACGATGTTTGTGTTCGTCGGTTTCAACGTAGTGAACATCTCGCTGATCATGAACGGCCTTGAACATGTGTTTGGCATTGACCCGACCATTGTTGCCGTCGCTGTGGTGTTGATCGGCGCACTGCTGTCGATCTACGGCCACGACCTGATGCACAAAGCCTTCAAGTGGGCGTTGCTCGCCACGTTGCCGCTGTATGCGCTGGTCACCATCGCCTTGATGTTCGGCGCAGGCCAGGAGGGCGTCACCCCGGCGACCGACCTGGGTTTCAGCTGGATTGCCTTTGCCACGCTGTTTGCCATCGGCGCGAGCTACAACATTTCCTATGCACCTTATGTCTCTGACTATTCCCGTTACCTGCCGAAAAACACCAGTCGACCAAAACTGATCGCCGCGGTATTCATCGGCGCGTCGTTGTCGGGTGGCTGGATGATCGGCCTCGGCGCCTGGCTTGCGCAGCAGTTGAAAGCGGCGGATGCGCTGGTGGCGCTGAATCAGGTTGGTTCTTCGATGATTCCAGGCCTGGGCAATGTGTTGGTGATTGTCTCGGTGGCGGGCTTTCTGCCGATCATTGCGCTCAACACCTACAGCGCCATGCTGACGTTACTGACGGGTGTGGATTCGATCAAAAAAATCACACCGACACCCCGCGCCCGGGTGATGTCGATCTCCGCGATCAGCGTCATTCTGTTGACCTGTGTGCTGTCGATCAAAGGCGATGGCATCGCCCTGTTGAACACCTTCCTCGTGCTGCTCCTGTACTTCCTCGTGCCGTGGACCGCGGTCAATCTGGTGGACTACTTCTTCGTGCGCAAAGGCCGCTACGCGATCCCGCATTTCTTCACGCCGAAGGGCATTTACGGCGCCTGGCAATTTCGCGGCATCGTCTCTTATCTGATTGGCTTCGCCGCCATGGTGCCGTTCTTCTACATCTTTGATGCGGCGGCCGGCAAAGAGGTATTCGTCGGGCCGTTGGCGCGGATGCTTGAGGGCGTGGATATCGCCTGGCTGGTGGGCCTGCTGGTCTCGGGCCTGACGTATTACCTGCTCAGCCGTTCGATAGACCTTGAGTACGAACGCCGGATTATCGACTCGATTACCGAGAGCGACATTGTTTCCATGGCTCATCAGTCTGTGGAGGAGGGGCGTTGAACAGCACCAAAAATACCGTGGTCGCCTGCTGCCAACTGGCGCCGAAAATAGGCGACCTCGCTTACAACCGGAAGCTGACCGAACGGGCGATTCGCTCGGCGGCTTACCAGGGCGCCCAGGTGGTGGTGCTGCCTGAGCTGGTCCAGAGCGGCTACTTGTTTGCCGACCGCAGCGAAGCCCTGTCCCTGGCGGAAACCGTCGAAGGGCCGACCTTGCGTCTGTGGACGGCGCTGGCCCGGGAATTGAGCATCGTGGTGGTGGGTGGATTCTGCGAGCGGTTAGCCGGCGATGAACTGGCCAACAGCGCGGCGATGATCGATGCCCAAGGCCTGCGCGCCGTGTACCGCAAGGCGCACCTCTGGGATGGCGAGAACGAAATCTTCAGCGCCGGAAACGACGCGCCGCCAGTTGTAGAAACCGTTCATGGTCGGATTGGCATGCTGATTTGCTACGACCTGGAATTCCCCGAATGGGTGCGACTGCCGGCGCTGGCCGGTGCGGACCTGCTCTGCGCACCAGTCAATTGGCCCGATGGGCCACGGCCGCAAACCGAGCGTCCGGCCGAAGTGGTGCGGGTCCAGGCCAACGCCTCGGTCAACCGAATGTTCATCGCCGCGTGTGATCGGCATGGTCATGAACGCGGGGTGAGTTGGGTGCAGGGCTCGGTGATCGTCGATGCCGATGGCTACCCTGTGGCCGGGCCGGCGGAGCAGGGTGGCGAGCAGATTTTGCTGGCGACGCTGAACCTTGCTGAGGCGCGGAACAAGCGAATCAGTGCGCGTAATGATTTGCATCGGGATCGGCGGTCGCAGTTGTATCTCCCGTAAGGCGTAAATAGACGGCGCACCCGCAATGATCGGGGCCAGCCTGAACGTCGACACTGCGCAGCTAGAAGTGCGCAGTGTTTGCACCGACGACGGGCAGGCTTGTCGACAGGGGTACGCTCTGCGTGACTTTGGCCATCTGGGTGATTTCCACCTGTAACTTATCTTTGCCAAGCAGGTAGTCGGCCAGCTTCTGCGAAAACGGCCAGTAGTTCAGTTCGGCAGTCAACGAGAGCGGCCCGACGGCGTCGGCCGGCACCAGGAAAGTGAACACTCCAATATCGTAGCCTTTGGGCAGAATGCGGTTGTCCCAGAGAATTTGTGTGGCATTCCAGACCTCGACGTCCAACGGATTGCCGTCCTTGTCGCCTATGTGCACTTTGAAATTTCGGGTGTTGTCCTCAGTCTTGCCGTCCTTGATCGAGCCCAGCCGATAGAGCTCGCGACCACTGGCATCCAGCACCCGGAAATCGATCCACATCTCCCGTCCCTCCGGAAAGCCGGTCGGCAGCTTGTGCCCGGCGCCGACATTGGCAACTTTGACGGCGACCGAGGTGTATTGCCCGGGAATGATGGTTGCCGGCAATTGCTGGAACGTTATTTCCCCCGCGCGTGCGAGCATGTCGCGCCCGCGTTGCGCGCCCGCGTCCTGACCGAGATGCTGGAGCATCATAGCGTTGGCGCCGCTGAACCAATGCGAGGCGACCTGTTCGCGGTCTGGCCCCATGATCGCGGCCTTACCCGCAAAACCCGGCATATGGCAGCTCTGGCAGGTAATGTCGTTAAGGCTGTAGGCGCTCTCCTGCCATTCGTCATAGGTTCGTTCGACCGCCACACCGCTGAACGGGTGCGTGACGTTGTGGCAGGTGCCGCAAAAGTCAGAGCGCGTGTGCAGAGCGGAATAAACGGTGTCGTGATAGGGCGAAACGGCATCTTTGCGCGGGCCGAACTTGGTCGGTTTACCGTGCGCTCGAGGGCTCAGGACATAGGCGCCGTTATCGAGGCCTGTGCGGGCACTAATGTTGTGGCAGGTCTCGCAATCGACCCCAGGCATCGGATGATTTTTTTCGCTGTCTTCAATCGAGGAACGGTTGAGTTCCGAATTGATCTGCCCGGTCGTGAGACCAATCGGGGTATGGCAGCCAGTGCAGAAGTTATCGACCTTCCCCTCGGTGGCCGAACTCGCACGTTTGAGCAAGGCCCGATAGATGGGTTCATCCCAGGCTTGGGACATCATCGACGAACGCCACTGCTTGTAGATCTCCGTATGGCAAGCACCACATACCTGGGCATTGTCGAAGTCTTTTACATTCAACACCAGGTTGCCGGTGGTATTGGCCCGATGCGGAAAGAACGGCATCCCGCCAATCACATGCATGAGCCTGGAGCGTGCCGGCTCCAGCCACTTCTCATTCTCCTGATTGTCATTGCCCTGAGGTTCGTCGGCCGCCACCAGCGTTACCGTAAGCAGGCAGGCCAGCAAGCATAAAAAACGGCGAACAAAAGGTTTGATCACCCGGTAGATCAGGGTGTGGACAAAGGCGGCCAGTAATTCATCTGGCCTGGGCGCGTGTTTGCAGGTGGGGTGGTTCATAAGCGTTTCCCCAGGACGGTTGCAGAGGATGACTTCAGCACTTCCATTGAATTGACAGGGTTACTTCATCCTGCAAGCCAATGGTGATAGGTACGGCTCCTCGACTCTCCACCTTTCATGAACGGGAGAAGCTCACTCGGTCATTACGTTGCAAGGACTGTGACAAAAGATGTGCAATGACCTGAAGGCCCGGAAAACAGTGGTCAGAGGCTGAAATTTTGTGCTGGTCGAGGCGGGGATACTGCGGGGGAATGGCACCCAATAGTGGGGAGTTCACTCCGGAATCGGGGGCACATCCGAAAGCACGCCATCAATGACTTCCCCGCTATACAAACGTAACCTTGCCAGTTCGCTTCCCTAGACAAGAAAAAAAACCAGGAGTCATTGATGCAACCGATCCGTCTCGGTCTGGTGGGCTACGGCAAGATTGCCCAGGATCAACACGTCCCCGCTATCAACGCCAACCCCGCGTTCCAGTTGGTCTCTGTCGCAACACAAGGTCCGCCCTGCGCCGGGGTGGCGAACTTTCAGTCCCTGAGTGAGCTGCTCGAAAACGGCCCGGCCGTCGATGCGATTGCGTTTTGCACACCGCCGCAAGGACGATTCGTTCTGGTGCAACAAGCGCTGGCCGCTGGCAAACACGTGCTGGTCGAAAAGCCGCCGTGCGCCACGTTGGGTGAAGCGATGGCGTTGGTGAATCAGGTCGATGAGCAAGGCGTCAGCGGTCTGTTCGCCTGGCATTCACGCTACGCGCCCGGCATCGAAGCCGCCCGCCACTGGCTGGCCACCCGCACCCTGCAAAGCGTACAGATCGACTGGAAGGAAGACGTGCGCAAGTGGCACCCAGGCCAGGCGTGGATCTGGCAACCCGGAGGCCTGGGCGTCTTCGATCCCGGCATCAATGCCTTGTCGATTGCAACCCATCTGCTGGCGCTGCCGCTGTTTGTTGAGTCTGCCGAACTGCGAGTCCCCAGCAACTGCCAGTCGCCTATCGCCGCTTCCATCAAAATGTCTGATGCGCGCCACCTCGATGTTCGCGCGGAGTTCGATTTCGACCACGGTCACGAAGAACTTTGGAGCATCGAGATTCGCTGTACCGAAGGCATCCTGAGACTGGACAACGGTGGCGCTCTGTTGAGCATCGACGGCGTGCGCCAAGCCGTATCGGAGGAAGGCGAGTACGCGGCGGTGTATCGACATTTTCAACAGCTGATTGGCGACAAAGCCAGTGACCTGGACCTCCAGCCACTGCGACTGGTTGCCGACAGCTTTTTCGTCGGCAGTCGGGCGTTGGTTGCGCCGTTCTACGATTAGCGTCCGTTCAGAAACGCAGAGGTGGGTGAAAGGCACGCTGTTGCGTGCCTGGGTTTTGCCGCGCAGGTGAACGTCAGTTGGTGACCAACAGTTCCGGGCCGAGGTAGTCGTTGATGTGGTCGATATCGTCGTCGCCCAGACTGCCCACCGAAGAGGCCAGGCGCAGGCGCGACATCAAGTAGCGCAGCTTGGCCTCGAACAGATCGTGGCGCGCAACGAAGAGCAGTTCTTCGGCATTGAGGACGTCCGCATTGGTGCTGGTGCCCCCCTCCTTGAAGCCCTTGCGTGTCGAATTCAGTGAGCGTTCGTTGGATTCCACGGCCCTCTCCAGCGCGTGAATACGTTGGGCGCCGCTCTCTACGCCGCGATACTCACGGGTGGTACCGGTGATGACTTCCTGGCGCGTGGCGTCGAGTTCGTCCTGGGCCTTATAGCTATTGGCACTCGCCTGGCGTGTCAACGCGGTGGTGCCGCCACCGCTGTACAACGGAAAGTTTACTTCCAGCCCGACTGAGCCGTAGCGGTTGCGTTGATTCAACTCGGAGATTGATTGGCTATCCCCCGCGGTGTAGCCGGCCACGAAATCCAGTGTTGGCCAGTGACCGGCCTTGGCGCGTTTCACTTCTTCTTCGGCGAGGTCACTGCTATGACGGCGCGCATGGATCAGCGGGCTGTCGGCCTGGGCTTTGACCAACCAGTCTTGCAGGTTGCCCGGTAGCAGCGGTGGTGTATCGAAGGTCGGACGCAGGGTGGTCAGCGATTCGGGGGTTTCACCGATAAATTCCTCAAGCTTGCGGCGCGAGTTCACCAGGTTGTCCTGCGCTTCGATCAGCTCAACCGCGGCGAGGTCGCGGCGAGCGGCCGACTCGTCGATGTCGGTGACGGTGCCGGCCCCCAACTCCATGCGCCGTTTCGCCGAAGCGAGTTGCTCGTCGAAGGCGTTCAGTTTGGACTTGGCAAGGGTGATGGTTTCGCTGGCCAGGAGCACGTCGAAATAGCTTTCAGCCAGGCGCACTGCGGCGTCCTGACTCTTGGCATCGAACACCGCGACGCTGTAGTCGGCACGCTGCTTGCCCTGGCGGTACTCGGCCATCTTCTGTTTGTTGAACAGCGGCTGGCGCAGGCGCACGTTAGCGCCCTTGGAGGTGTAGTCGAGATCTCTTTCGACGCCGCCTTGGCGTTGGGTGCCATTGACCTTGTTGTCGTAGGCCGAGGCACTGATCTGTGGTAGCAGGCCGGCCCTGCCGATGTCGCGGTTTTGCGCACCGGCCTCCTTTTCATGCACGGCGGCGCGATAGACGGGGCCTTGATATTGCAACAAATCCCAGGCTTGTTTGAGGTCCATGGCACTGGTCGGGAGGGACAGCGCCAGCAGGCAGAAGAACAGGCCATGACGTTCCATTTCATTGTTCCTTGAATGAGCTGTCAACACGCTCGAGCATTGGTTTGAGAAGATAGCTCATCATGTTGCGCTCGCCAGTCTTTATGGTGACGCTGGCGGGCATACCGGGACGAATGTGATTGCTGCCAAGAAGGCTCATGCCATCGGGCGTGACTTCTACCTGAGCCAGATAGAACGGTTGCTTGCTTTCCTCGTCGAGCAGGCGGTCGGCGGAGATGGTCTTCACACGACCGGGGATATTGGGCGTCCGGGCATGGTTGAAGGCCGGGAAGGCGATGTCCACGGGCAGGCCGGGGACCATCTTGTCGATGGCCTGTACGGGAATCATCGCGTCGACCTGCAGCGGTTCGTTGTCCGGAACGATTTCCATGATCTTGAAGCCGGGCTGAATGATCCCGCCGATGGTGGCGATACTCAGGGACTGGACCATGCCATCGATGGGCGATCGAATCACCGTGTGGGTCACTTCATAGTCCAGCGCACGCAAGCGGTCGGCCAGGGTGGTGTTTTCCTTGGCGGTGTCGGTGAGCTGCGATTCGACTTCCTTCAGGTAATCGTGCTGGCGCTGCAGGATGCGCAGCTTGATTTCGGTGGTCTGGCTACGCACACGAGCAATGTTGTTGAGGTTCTCGGCCTGGCCGGCGGAGAGGTCGGCATTGCTGCGTTCCAGCTCAAGCAGGCGGTTGCGCGGGACATAGCCTTCGGTCGCCAGCGTGCGGGTGCCTTTCAGTTCCTGATTGAGGAAGTTGATCTGCGAGGCGCGGGCGCCATAGACCTGCTGCAGACCCTTGAGCTGCACTGACGACGCCGCGAGGTTCTCCTGCAGGATGCTGATTTCGCCAGCGAGGCCGGCGCGTCGGGTGTCCAGCAGGCGTTGTTGCAGATCCATGGCGGCCATCAGGCGCGGGTCATTCCCGAAGCGCTTGAGCAATTCGGGATCGAAGTTCACCACATCGCGGCCGTCACGTTCCGCTTCCAGGCGGTTTTCCACTGTCTTGCTGACGATGTACTGGGCGCTGACTGCACCCTGTTCGGCCGCGGCACGCAACGAGTCGAGGCGGACCACCTCCTGGCCCTTTTTCACTGTATCGCCTTCGCGAACAAGAATGGCCTCCACGGTACCGCCGCTCAGGTGCTGCACGGCTTTGCGATTGCTGGTGATTTTTACCGTGCCTGTCGCGACCACGCCGGCATCCAGCGGCGCCATCCAGGACCACAGGAGGAAACCGCCGAAGCCGGCGAGCATCAGCAGCATACCCCAGCGCACGGGTTTGCCGACGTCCAGATCCACCACGTTCCTGGGATCGCTGAGAATCATGTCGGTGTGTTGGCTCATTTGCATGATCGGTTACTCCCGTGCTTTGACGGAGGCCAGCGGAGTTGACGCGCCTGCAGGCATCACACTGGCCTTGCGCAGCGCTGCGAATACTTCGTCGCGAGTGCCGAGCATCTGCACGCCACCGTCTCGCAGCATCAGCACCTTATCGACGGCGCAGAGCACATTGGGACGGTGGGAAATCAGAATGACGGTGGCGCCGCGGTTTTTGAGTTGGGCCAGCGCATCGACCAAAGCCTTTTCACCGACGTCGTCGAGGTTGGCGTTCGGCTCGTCCAGCACGATCAGATTGGGTTCTCCATACAGCGCGCGGGCCAAGGCGATGCGTTGTTTCTGGCCACCGGAAAGCGGGCTGCCATCGGTGCCCAGACGGGTCTCATAACCCTGCGCCAAACGCAGGATCATCTCGTGCACCCCAGTAGTCCTGGCGGCGCGGATGACCGCGTCGCTGTCCACTTCGCCAAAGCGCGCAATGT
Organism: Pseudomonas sp. BT76 TE3572; assembly: GCF_050435365.1. NCBI lineage: Bacteria > Pseudomonadati > Pseudomonadota > Gammaproteobacteria > Pseudomonadales > Pseudomonadaceae > Pseudomonas > Pseudomonas sp. BT76 TE3572. The sequence continues at coordinate 2,134,412 of NZ_JBNDKE010000001.1, read as the reverse complement.
TGTCGGCGATGGTGCCCTCGAACAGCTCCACGTCCTGCGGCAGGTAGCCGAGCCAGGGGCCAAGTTCGCCCTTGTTCCAGGTGAATATGTCTGCGCCGTCCAGGCGCACCTTGCCGGCCTGTGCCGGCCAGACGCCGACCAACAGGCGAGCGAGGGTGGATTTGCCCGAGGCGGATGGACCGATAATGCCAAGGCTTTCGCCGGGGGAAAGGTTGAAAGTCACCCCGCGCAGAATCGTGTTGCTGGTGCCGGGGGAACCGGCATACACATTCTCCACCGCCAGCATGCCCAGCGGCCGTTGCAGCGACATGCTCGGTGGCCGGCGCGGATAGTCGTTGAGCATTTCATTCAACCGACCCCAGGCCGAACGGCAGCCAAGCAGCTGCTTCCAGGACGCGATGACTTGTTCCACCGGACCCAGCGCGCGGCCGGTGAGGATCGAGCAAGCAATCATCATCCCGGGGGTGATCTTGCCTTCGATCGCCAGCAGCGCGCCGGCGCCGAGGATCAACGACTGCAAAGTGATACGCACGAAACGCCCGGTGCTGCTGATCAGGGCGGCACGGTCGGAGGCCAGGGTCTGCATTTCCAGGATGCGCAAATGGCTTTGGTACCAGCGCTTGCCGATCGACGGCAGCATGCCCATGGCCTCGATGACCTCGGCGTTGCGCAGGTTGTTGTTGGCGTAGCTGGCGGAGGAGAGGGCGGCCTGATTGGCTTCGGCCAGCGGCTTTTGCGTCGCCTTCTCGGTGAGATAAGCCAGGGCCACCAGAATCAGCGAGCCGATCAGCGTGACCAGTCCGAGCAGCGGATGGATCAGGTAGGCGACCAGCAGGTAGATCGGCGTCCATGGCGCATCAAAGAAAGCGAACAGGCCATTGCCGGTGAGGAATTGACGCACCTGTGCGAGGTCCTGCAGCGCCTGGGCCGGATTACCTCCGGCGCGGCTCAGGTTGCGCTCGAATGCTGCGGTGAAAATGCGTCGATTGAGGTCCATGTCGAGGCAGTTGCCGACCCGGATCAGCACGCGGGTGCGGAACATTTCCAGCGTGGCCATCAGCAAGAACAGGCCTATCACCAGAATGGTCAACATCGTCAACGTTGTGACGTTGCGACTGACCAAGGCCCGATCGTAGACCTGCAGCATATAAATAGCTGGCGTCAACATCATGACGTTGATGACGCCGCTGAACCCTGCCAGCGAGTAAAAACTTCGACGAAGTCGAAAAAGCGCGTCGGCCAGCTCTGATCGGGTGCTCGACTGTTTGTGCATTTTGGGTGACCCCTCTTCGAAAAGCCGTTTGCCCTTGCGGCGCAACAGCTAACAGATCCAGTTCCGCAGGCGGCTGGTTGATCCTCAGGTTGGTCGCTCTAGGGGCGCATCACCTGAAAATCTCTGCGTCGCTCTCATGGCAGCAGCGTAGGTGTCGTCGAAACAATCTGAAATAACATTTCGCTCTAATGTCGCGAATGATTTTCTATAAGTCTCATAAAAACAGTCAGTTAAGAGGTCAGTCACCGGTCGTCTGTTTTGCGTGTCGTAAAATTGACAATTTTTCGCTATGCAACTTTAGTCTCAGTCATTGAGGGAGCCGCTCGCCTGAAGCCTGTCAACTTTTTGGCAACGCAAGGTGTGATGATTTTCCCGATGGAGCACACCATGTCGATGATTTCGTTCTACTGCGCAGTGAAGGGGATGTTCAGGAAGTTCGCTGTTACTTCAAGTTTCCATGGCCCACCCAGGGCTAGGGTTCGCTCTGCCTAATCGCTCAGCGAGCCATTCTTTGCGAATTCCAGGCGCGCATCCCGGAGGGGCCGTGTAACGGCTCTGCCTTCCCGAGCCAACGCTCGCCCAAAAAAAAGAACCAACACACTGCGCAAGCCAGCACCGGACTGGGCGTGGGCGGATTCTTATCGTCCCGTGTCCTCTCCCCAAAGAGATCGAGGGCAATCAAAATGGCCAATTTCAACAAGTCGGACCTGGAGTTCATCCTTAAGCAAATCTTCATCGCAGAAGCGCATGCCGATGGCGCCAGCCTCAGTGATTTGCTACCCAACAGTCAGGTGCCATTCGGCCTGCGCACCGTCGATGGCAGCTACAACAACCTGGTCGCCGGGCAAAGCGAGTTTGGCGCCGCGGACAATTCCTTCCTGCGCGTGCTTGATGCCCAGTATCGAGCGGCTTATGCCGCGTCAGGGAATGTGGTCGACCCGCAGCCACGGATTATCAGTAACCTGATCGTTGACCAGACAGGCAACAACCCGGCCGCAGTAGCAGCGAACGGCGGTGCAGACCCGGTGATCAGCCCCGGTCTGGATGGCGTGTTCGGCACGGCCGACGACAAGGAAGTGTTCTTCATCCCCAACGTGTCGCCGGACGTGGGTCTGACCGCCGGCTTCAACTCGTGGATGACCTTCTTTGGCCAGTTCTTTGACCACGGCCTCGACCTGGTCACCAAGAGCAGTACCGACTTCGTGTTTATTCCGCTGCAGCCGGACGATCCGTTGTTCGTGCCGGGCAGCCCGACCAACTTCATGGTGCTGCCACGTGCCGTGCATACCCCCGGCGCGGACGGAATACTCGGCACTGCCGATGACGGCCAGCCCAACACCACCTCGCCGTTCGTGGATCAAAGCCAGACTTACAGCTCGCACCCCTCGCATCAGGTGTTCCTGCGCGAGTATGTCCTCAACGCGGCAGGTGACCCTGTTGCAACGGGGCGCTTGATCACCAACCGCGATCTTGGCGCCGACGGCAAGTTCGGCACTGCCGATGATGGCGACGGCACAAATGGCGGCATGGCGACCTGGGCAGTGGTCAAGGCGCAGGCCCGTGACATTCTCGGCATCAACCTGACCGACGCCGACGTGCACAGCGTGCCGCTGCTGGCAACCGATGCGTATGGCAACTTCATCCGCGGGCCGAGCGGCATGCCGCAAGTGGTGATGCGCGTCAGCAACGGTGCTGACGGGATCGCCGGGACCGCTGATGACATCACTCAACTGGTCGAAGGCAACCGGGATGCTCCGATCAGTCTGGCCAGCGCCGTGAGCGCCGGGCATGGCTTCCTCGACGACATCGCCCACAATGCCGCGCCAGTAGTGGTTGGCGGGGTTCTGCAGGCGGATGCTGACACCGATATCGGCAATGCACAGCCGGTGGGCGCGGGCGGCAACAACCTGACCTACGACAACGAACTGCTCGACGCTCACTACATTGCCGGCGATGGCCGGGTGAACGAGAACATCGGCCTGACCACCGTGCACCATGTGTTCCACTCCGAACACAACCGCCTGGTCCAGCAAACCAAGGACACCCTCCTTGCCGCCGGCGATCTGGCCTTCCTCAATGAGTGGCTGGTGGACGATGTGGCCGCGATACCGACTACACCCGCCGGAATCGCGGCGTTGGTGTGGGACGGCGAACGCTTGTTCCAGGCCGCCAAGTTCGGCACCGAGATGCAGTACCAGCACCTGGTGTTCGAGGAGTTCGCACGGACCATTCAGCCGCAGATCGACGGGTTCCTTGCCCCCAACGGCTATGACACCTCGATCAACCCGGCCATCCTCGCCGAGTTCGCCCACGTGGTGTATCGCTTCGGTCACTCGATGTTGACCGAGACCGTCGATCGCTTCGACCCCGAGTTCAATCCGCTCCTCACTGACCCGAACAATCCGGACTCGCAAATGGGTCTGATCGCAGCCTTCCTCAACCCGCTGGCGTTTGCCGGCAGCGGGGCGACGGCGGACGAAGCGGCAGGGGCGATCATTCGCGGTGTGACCCGTCAGCTCGGCAACGAGATCGACGAGTTCGTCACCGAGGCGTTGCGCAACAATCTGCTCGGTCTGCCGCTCGATTTGCCGAGCCTGAACCTGGCGCGTGGTCGCGACACTGGCATCCCTACGTTGAATGAAGCACGCCGTGAGATGTACGCATCAACCGGCGACAGCCAACTCAAGGCGTACATCAGTTGGGCTGACTTTGCGGACCACCTCAAGCACCCCGAATCCCTGGTCAACTTCATCGCCGCCTTCGGCACCCACGGGGCATTGACTGCGGCCGACGTGGATACGCTGGTGGAGATGCGTGCGATCGCCGCTGCCCTGGTGTTCGGCGGCAGCGCGGTGATCAACGCTGGCACTGCCGATGAGCGTACCTTTACCGCCACTCAAGCGGATCGTCTGGACTTTCTTAACAGTTCGGGCATCTACGCCATGGTCAACGGCGTCACCACCACCGGTGTGGACGACATCGACTTCTGGGTCGGTGGCCTCGCCGAGCAGAAAATGCCGTTCGGCGGCATGCTCGGCTCGACGTTCAACTTCGTGTTTGAAACCCAGCTGGAGGCGTTGCAGAACGGCGACCGCTTCTACTACCTGTCGCGTACCGCGGGACTGCACTTCGGCACCGAGTTGGAGAACAACTCCTTTGCCAAGCTGATCATGCTCAACACCGATGTCACCCACCTGTCGAACACCGTGTTCCTGACACCGACGTTCAGCCTCGAAGTGAATCAGGCCAATCAGTTCACTAACCTTGGCGTGGACGGCAAAGCCGATCCGACGGGCGGCATCATGATCAACGGCGTGGAAATCGTGCCGCTGGTGATCCGCGACAACCCCGACACCGTGGGTGCAGACAGTAACTATCTGCAATACACCGGTGAAGACCATGTTGTCCTGGGCGGCACGGCCGGCAATGACATCATCATCTCCGGTGACGGCGATGACACCCTTTACGGCGACGGCGGTAACGATCGCCTCGAAGGCGGCGCCGGCAACGATGCGGTACTGGGTGGCGCGGGCGATGACATCATCACCGACTCGTTCGGCGACAACCGTCTGGAAGGTAATGCCGGTAACGACGTGATCGTGGCCGGTAGCATGCTGGTTGCAGGCAACCTGATTCTGGGGGGCGATGGCCAGGATTTCATCGTCACCACCGAAGACATCACCACGACCTTCGGCGGTCAGGGTGACGATTTCATCCTCGGCGCCAAGACCAACCTGCCACCTACCGGCAACGAAGGTGATGACTGGATCGAGAAGGGCACGCAGGACGGTGCGCCTGGCGATAACTTCTCGCCGTTGCTCAATGACGATGTGGTCGGCAACGATATCTTTGTCGGTGGTGGTGGCTTCGATGAAATGATCGGCGAGGGTGGCGATGACATCTTTGTCGGCAGCGATGCCCAGGACAAGATGGACGGTATGTCCGGTTTCGACTGGGTGACCTACAAGAATGACAGGGTTGGTGTGACCGTTGATCTGTCCTTGGCCGCGCTGGCGCAGCCACACGGCAATGCGCCAAACCAGAACGCCGGGGTGTTCAATCCGGTCGGCGCCTCGCCGGCCTCGATTCTCGACCGTTTTGCCGAGGTCGAAGGCTTGTCCGGTTCGAAATACGGCGATGTGCTCAAAGGCGATGATGTTGATGCGGTCACTATCGTCAACCACGGTGGTGCCACGGGCGGTGCGCTGACCAATGTGGCGTTGATCCACGGACTGGAGCAGTTTCTGGCCGATGCCGGTTTGCCGACCACCGGCTTTGCCACGGGCAACATCATCCTCGGTGGCAATGGCAGTGACCTGATCGAAGGCCGTGGTGGCGATGATCTGATCGACGGCGACAAATGGCTGAACGTCAGAATCGCGGTTTATGCCCCTGGCGACGTCAACCATACCGGCCCCGAGATCGCCTCCTTCGACAGCATGGTCGACATGATTCCGTTCATGCTGGACCGCACCTATAACCCGGGTCAGCTCAAGGCCGTGCGAGAAATCATGTCCGGCACCTCGACGGGCGGGGCGGCCTTCGACACCGCCATTTTCTCCGGGCTCCAGTCCGAGTATACGGTGACACGTGACACCCGCGGCACGCTCAATGTGGCGGACGATGTCTGGACGGTGGCCGATACCGTAGCGGGCCGCGACGGCACCGATACCTTGCTGCATATCGAACGCCTGCAATTCGCCGATACCCAGCAAGTGCTGGTGACGGGGCTGAACGCACAACCGGTGGGCAGGCCGACCGTCACGGACGGAAACGGCGGCGCGATCACCGTGGGCGACACACTGACGGTGAGCATGGCTGGTGTGCGCGATGCCAACAACATCGCGGTGGGTAATCTGCAGGGTACGGTCAACAACACCTCGGTTTCCTACTATTGGCAGTTCGAGGCAAATCCAGGCACCGGCGTATTCGAGGACATCATCCTGTTGCCGGCCGGCGACCTGGCGTTCCAAAGTGCCGACGGCACCTCGTTCAAGGTCTCCCCGGACCTTGCCGGGCTGTCACTGCGGGTCAAGGCGATCTACCAGGATGGTCATGGCACGACTGAAATAGTGTTCTCGCAGCCGACGGCTGTGGTAGTTCCCGGCGCGCCGGTTGTGCCGACGGCGCCGACACCTGTCGTCGATGCCACGGCGGGTGGCGAGGGCCTTCACATGGTCCGCTCCGACCTCAACTTCATTCTTGATCAGATCAAGATTGCCGAGGCAGACGCGGCCGGTCAGGACATCCTCTCGCTGATCCCGAATATCCGCGCGCCATTGGGCCTGCGTGCGGTCGATGGCTCGAACAACAACCTGATGAACCTCAACGGCATTAACAACACCGAGTTTGGTGCCGCCGATAACACATTCCCGCGTTTGAGCACTCCAGTCTTCAATCCGGCGGAAGGTGCACCTGCCGGATTCTTTGGCCCCGGCTCGCCGGCCATTCCGGGATCGTCGTACCAGCAGACCAGCGGCTCTGTGTTTGACTCGCAGCCGCGCACCATCAGTAATCTGATCGTCGACCAGACGTCGAACAACCCGGCGGCCTATGCCACGGCTTACGACCCGGGTGCGGACGGTGTGCTCAACTTCGGCGAGGTGGGTAACGACGACGTGCTCAAGGATGGCGTACGGATAGTCGCCAGCCCCGGCATGGATGGTCAGTTCGGTACTGACGACGACCACGATGTGTACCTGTTCGAGAACACCACGGCGGATGCGGGGTTGTCCGCGCCGTTCAACGCCTGGATGACCTTCTTCGGGCAGTTCTTCGATCACGGTCTGGACCTGGTGACCAAAGGCGGTTCGGGCACCATTTTCATCCCGCTGCAACCGGATGATCCGCTGTATGTGGAAGGCGGCAACGCCAACTTCATGGTGCTGACCCGCGCGACCAACCTGCCAGGGGCGGATGGCGTTCTCGGCACGGCCGACGACATCCATGAGCACACCAACACCACCTCGCCGTTCGTGGATCAAAACCAGACCTACAGCTCGCACCCGTCGCACCAGGTTTTCCTGCGCGGTTATGAGCTGACCGACAACGGCCCCATCGCGACCGGCAGGCTGATCACTAACGTTGACCTGGGATTGGATGGCAAGTATGGCACCGCGGACGACACCGAAATCGGTGGCATGGCGACCTGGAAGGTGGTCAAGGCGCAGGCCAACGACATCCTGGGTATCCACCTTACCGATGCCGACGTCGGCAACGCCCCGTTGTTGGCGACTGACGCCTACGGCAATTTCATCAAGGGGCCGAACGGCTTCCCGATGGTCGTGATGAAGGGTGCGGACGGTCTGGGTGGCACGGCTGATGATGTCCTTGTCGAAGGCAATCCGCTGTCTCCCATTAGCCTGACCAATGCGGTGCGCACCGGTCACCAGTTCCTCGTCGACATCAACAACAATGCAGCGCCGGTCATCGTCGGCGGGGTTCTGCAGGCGGACACTGACACTGATGTCGGCAATGCGCAGCCAGCGGGCCCAGGCGGTAACAACCTGACCTATGACAACGAACTGCTCGACGCTCACTACATCGCTGGCGACGGCCGGGTCAACGAGAACATCGGCCTGACCGCGGTGCATGCGATCTTCCACTCCGAGCACAATCGGCTGGTCGCACAGACCAAGGACACCGTGCTCGATTCGCATGACGTGGCCTTCCTCAACGAATGGCTGCTCAACCCGGTGAGTGCTTTGCCGGTCAACCAGGCTGAGATCGATGCGCTGGTGTGGAATGGCGAGCGCTTGTTCCAGGCTGCCAAGTTCGGCACCGAGATGCAGTATCAGCACCTGGTGTTCGAGGAGTTTGCGCGGACCATCCAGCCCAGGGTCGACCTGTTCTTCGCACCGACCCAAGTCTATGACGTCGACCTCGATGCCTCGATCGTCGCCGAGTTCGCCCACACCGTGTACCGGTTTGGCCACTCGATGCTGACCGAGACCGTCGATCGCTTCGACGCCAATTTCAACGTGATTGGCGATCCGAACAACGGTGATCCGAATCAGCAAATCGGCTTGATCGCGGCGTTCCTCAACCCGTTGGCGTACGCCGCCAGTGGGGTGACGCCAGAGGATGCGACCAGTGCGATTATTCGTGGGGTGACTCGCCAGGCCGGTAACGAAATCGACGAGTTCGTCACTGAGGCGCTGCGCAATAACCTGCTGGGTCTGCCGCTCGACCTGCCGGCGCTCAACCTCGCCCGTGGCCGCGACGTGGGGATTCCCTCGCTCAATGCGATCCGCCGCGACATCTTCAGCCAAACCGGTGATACCCAACTCAAGCCGTACAGCAGCTGGGTCGACCTGGTGCAGCATCTCAAACATCCGGAGTCGTTGATCAACTTCATCGCGGCCTATGGCACGCATGAGACGATCACGGCGGCGGACACGCTGGCAGAAAAACGCGCTGCAGCCATGGCGCTGGTATTTGGTGGTGTTGATGCGCCGTCTGACCGCTTGGACTTCCTCAACGGCAGCGGTACCTGGGCCAACGTAACGCGCGCCGGCAAGGATGGGGTGATGGGGACTGCCGACGATCTGAAGGGAGTGACGATCACGGGTGTCGACGCCATTGACCTCTGGATCGGCGGCCTGGCCGAAGAGAAAACTCCGTTTGGCGGCATGCTCGGCACGACCTTCAACTTCGTGTTCGAGAACCAGCTGGAAAAACTGCAGGACGGTGACCGCTTCTACTACCTGGAACGTACCGCTGGTCTGTCGATGAACGCCGAACTGGAAAGCAACTCGTTCGCCAAGTTGATCATGGCCAACACCTCGGCCACGCACTTGCCGGGCCTGGTGTTCTCGGACCCTGCGTTCTATCTGGAAAGGGACCAGAGCAAGCAGTACAACGATGGCCTGGGCAACGCCGATCCGCTTTCCGATAACAACGATCAGGTGGTGTTCCGCGACAATCCGCTGACCGCGGGGCCGGACGCTAACTACATCCGGTACTCGGGTGACGAGCACATCGTGATGGGTGGCACCAACGGCGCAGACATCCTCGTCTCGGGTGGTGGCGATGACACGGTCTGGGGGGATGCCGGCAACGATCGCATCGAAGGCGGTAACGGCAACGACCAACTGCGCGGTGGCGCCGGCGACGACATCATCACCGACCTCGGTGGCGACGATAACATCCAGGGTGGCGACGGCAACGACGTGCTGCATGGAGGCAACGGCGTCAACCTGATCATTGGCGGGTTCGGCAATGACTTCATCATCACCGGTGAAGACGCTTCCGAGGCCATTGGTGGCCAGGGCAACGACTTCATCCTGGGCAGCAAAGCCAACGAACAGGACATGGGTAACGAAGGCGACGACTGGATCGAGAAGGGCACTTCGGACGGTGCACCTGGCGACAACTTCGACCCGGCTGGCAATGACCCGGTGATCGGCAACGATGTGTTCATCGGCGGCAACGAGAACGACAAGTTCAATGCCGAAGGCGGCGACGACATCATGGTCGGCAGTCTTGGCATGGGTGACCGCTATATCGGCGGCTCCGGCTATGACTGGGCAACCTTCAAGGACCTCGCCCAGGGCGTGACCATCGATTACAGCGACCGCTTTTTCGATGTTCCACCGGTGCCGGGTTCGGGTGCTTCAGCGCTGGTGCGCTTCGACATCGTGGAAGGTCTGTCGGGTTCATCGCACGGTGACTTCCTGCGCGGTGATAGCGAAGATGCCACATCGCTGCCCACTGCGGGTGCAACCGGCAGTGTGTTGACCAACATCAACCTGATCAACGGCCTGGCTGATTTGCTGCCAGCCGGAGCGACGTTCTACGACGGCGGCAACATCATCCTCGGCGGTAGCGGTAGCGACCTGATCGAAGGTCGCGGTGGTGACGACATCATCGATGGTGACAAGTGGCTGAACGTGCGCATCAGCGTACGGGCGAACGCTGATGGCACTGGCCCGGAAATCGCCACGTTCGACAGCATGGAGCCGATGGTGCCGTTCATGCTGAACGGTACTTACAACCCGGGCCAGCTGGTCATTGTGCGGGAGATTAAGAGCGGCGATAACAGCTTCGACACCGCGTTGTTCACCGGTAATTTGGGCGAATACGGTATCGAGATCGATGGCAACACGGTCATCGTGACCGACTCGGTGGCAGGGCGTGATGGCGTCGATCGTCTGACGGGCATCGAGCGTCTGCAGTTCGCTGACGGTGCGCTGCCGTCCGGAGTGGGGACCGCCCAAAACAACGACCCATTGGGTCATCTGGCAATCCTCGATGCTGCCACCGGTGTGCGTGATGAAACGCCTGTGGCCGGCCAGTTGCTGCGTGTCAGTGATTCGGCGGTACGCGACGCGGACAACCAGAGTGTGGCCAATCCGACCGGTGCTGTGACCGGCGGAGTGGCTTACTACTGGCAGGTCGAAAACATTCCTGGATCGGGCGTCTTTGAAGACATCACCTTTGTCGCCGCTGGCGAGGTATCGCGGGCGATCGGCGCCACCTACCGGGTGGCGGACGATGTGGCGGGGCTGAACATCCGCGTCCGTGCGGTGTATCAGGATGCCAAGGGCACGCTGGAGATCGTCGAGTCGTCCGGGAACAGTACACCGACCGAAGGGCCGACCGTTCTCGGGCTTGCAGTGCAGAACCAGGTGTTGACCGCTGACCCGTCGACCATCGTCGACCTCGATGGCGTGAGTACTACGCAGTTCACCTACCAGTGGCAGGCGAACGACGGGCTTGGCTTCGTCAACATCGCCGGCGCTACCGGTAGCACGTTCGCGCTTGGCCAGGCTCAGGTCGGCCAGGAAGTGCGCGTGGTGATGGGTTACGTGGATAACTTCGGTGTAGCCGAAAGCGTTTCGTCCAACATCCTCGGGCCGGTGGACAACGTCAACGATGCACCGACTGCAGGGCCGACCGTAACCGGGCTTGCAGTGCAGAACCAGGTGTTGACGGCTAACCCGGCGAGCATCATCGACATTGATGGCCTCAGCAATCCGCAGTTCACCTACCAATGGCAGGCGAACAACGGGCCTGGCTTCGTCAACATCGCCGGCGCTACCGGCAGCACGTTCGCGCTTGGCCAGGCTCAGGTCGGCCAGGCAGTGCGCGTGGTGGTCAGTTACGTGGATGACTTCGGTGCGGCCGAAAGCGTTTCATCCAACGTCCTGGGGCCGGTGGCCAACGTCAACGATGCACCGACAGGCGTGTTGCTGATCAGCGATACGACACCGGATCAAGGGCAGGTGCTGACCGCGCTGACGGCCGGGATTGCCGATGCCGATGGGCTGGGCACCTTCAGCTTCCAGTGGCAGCAAGGTGTCGGTACGTCCTTCACTAACATCAACGGCGCGACTGCTGCGACCTTCACCCCTGGTGCGGCGCAGGTCAATCTGCAACTGCGAGTGATCGTGCGCTACACCGATGGCTTCGGCACGCTCGAGTCGGTGACCTCGGCGGCGACGGCGGCGGTGGTGATACAGGGCGTGGTACTGCAGGGCAACGCTTTGGCGAACACCCTCACCGGCACCGCGGGTAACGATGTGCTGTCTGGCCTGGGCGGGAACGATACGCTGAATGGCCTGGCCGGTAGCGACCAGTTGTTTGGCGGCACTGGCAACGACATCCTCAACGGCGGAGACGACAACGACGTCCTCAATGGCGAGGACGGCAACGACACCCTCAACGGTGGGCTCGGCGCGGATGCCATGAACGGCGGTGCCGGCAACGACACCTTTGTGGTCGACAACGTCGGTGACTCCGTCACCGAGGCGCTGGGTGGTGGTACCGATCTGGTGCAAACCAGCCTGACGAACTACCTGCTCGGTGCCAACGTCGAGAACCTGACCTATACGGGCGCCGGTAACTTCACCGGTACCGGTAACGCGCTGGCAAACACCATCACCGGCGGGGTGGGTAACGACTTCCTCGATGGCGGTGCAGGTGCTGACCGGTTGGTGGGGGGAGCCGGCAACGATACCTACGTTGTCGATTCAGCCGCAGACGTGGTGGTCGAGGTGGCGGGTGCCGGTACGGACACCGTGCAGACTTCGCTGGCCAGCTACACGCTGGGCGCTGATGTCGAGAATCTGACCTACTCCGGAGCCGGCAACTTCGTCGGCAACGGTAACGGGTTGAATAACGCCATCACCGGCGGGGTGGGTAATGACACCCTCAATGGTGGCGGCGGTAACGATATCCTCACCGGCAACGGCGGCAACGACACACTGAATGGCGGTGCAGGCAACGACTCGCTGCTCGGGGGTGACGGTAACGACACATTGTTGGGTGGTGCCGGCAATGACGTTATCGATGGCGGTATTGGCAACAATACGGTCACTGGCGGTGCCGGCAACGACGTGATGGTTGCCAGCAGTGGCAACGATATCTTCATGTTCGCATCGGGCTTCGGGGTCGATCAGATCATCGGCTTCGATGCCAACGCGGTGGGAGGGCAGGACCTGCTCGATATTTCCGCGTTCGGCGTCACGGCTGCGACCTTTGCCGGCACCGTCGTCATCACCGATGTCGGTGCGGATACCTTGATCAGCGCCCCAGGAATAGCTGATTCCATCCGCCTGGTCGGTGTGGCCGATGCAACAACCGTCACTGCCGCAGACTTCATTCTCGCCACTTGAGGTCCTGATCAGTACTGTCGCAGACGCGTGAAAAGAGGAAGGGAGGGCATGAATGCCCTCCCTTTTTTTATTTAAAAAAACGGGCTGATTGTTGAACTGAAAATGGGGTGAAACACCCTGGAAGTATCAGGTGTTGGGGTGAAACAGGTGTAAACCCATTTTTGGACTAGACAGTGATTAGCGTACGTTAACTTTTCTACAGCCTTGGCTACACTTCGTGTTCCGTTGGAAACCAGCGGGAACTTACGTGAAGGCGCAATGCGTTGTTATTCGTTCACGAAAACACGATGAGCTGACCCGTTGGGCAGACTCACGTATTTTCGTGCATTTTGGGGAAGGAGTAAGGCGTGTATGAGTAAAGAAGGCGAGGCATTCCTGCCGATGCAAACCGCGCGGCGCGCGCTGGACTGGCCAACCCTGGGCGTGGCGGTGTTGCTCCTGTTGTTGTTTTACTGGGGACTGGGAAGTTTGCCGTTCATGAGCGTCAATGAAGCCCGGCGCGCCGTTACGACACGGGAAATGCACGAGGCCGGCCAATGGCTGCTGCCGTACATGAACGGCGAGCTGTACCTGTCTAAACCGCCGCTGTTCTATTGGCTGGCCCTGGTCAGCACGTCACTGCTGGGCAGCCTCTCCGAATGGAGCGTGCGCCTGCCTTCGGCGCTGTTTGCGACGCTGTGTTGTCTGACCTTGTATCGCCAGGCTTGTGCATTCGCCGGGCGACAAGTGGCGCTGCTGGCTGTGGTGTTCCTGGCGGCGAATGCCGGGTTCAGCCTGTTTGCCCGCCGGGCAGAAATAGAAATGCCTTTGACCGGCCTGTGCCTGCTGGCGCTCTTTTGCGCATGGCGCTTTCTGTTTGAGCAAGGCGGTCGCGTCTGGGTCTGGCTCAGTTACGGGCTGCTCGGCTGTGCCTTGCTGACCAAGGGACCGGTCTGCCTGTTGTGGGTGACCGCACCGATACTGGTCTATGCGTTGATCAGCCGCGATCGTCTGGCTCGCGCTTTTCTGTGTGACGGCTGGGGCTGGATGCTTGCGGTGCTGGTCGGGACTTCCTGGTATCTGGCTGTGTCCATGCAGGAGGGCTGGGGCATCTGGTCGGCCATCCTCAACGAAGACATCGTCAAGAAAATCCATGGCCAGGGGGCAGAAGCCTGGTATGCCTATCTGTTGTATCTGGGTGGGGATTTCTTTCCCTTCTGGCTGATATTACTGGTGCGGCCGCGGCAACTCTGGCGCGCCATCCGTCTGAGCCCGCAGCTGACCCTGTTGCTGTGTTGCATTCTGGTGCCGCTGCTGCTGTTCTCGCTGTTCACCGAAAAGCACGCCAAGTACCTGTTGCCTATCTACCCGGCCATTGCCCTGCTGTTGGCCTGGCACTGGAGCCAACTGCTGACCCAGGCCCGTCACCCTTGGCAGCGCTGGAGTCTGCGAATTGTTCCTGCCGTGGTACTGGCGGGATACACGCTGTTCTACTTGGGTCTTGAAGGGCGGGTGTTCGCCCATCGGATCGATGGATTTCCGCAGATAAAGGCCGCCACCGACGCATACCCAAACTTCCCGACCTATAGCTTGGGATCTGCGGACATTCGCCTGGTCTATTACATGGGGCGGCCCGTCAGTTCGATCACCGAGTCGCAGGCCAGCAGCGTAGCCCATACGCCGGGCCTGCTGTTTGTCCAGGAACCGCTTCCTGCGGCATTGCAAGCCCTGGCGCCTTGCACCCTGACGCGGATCGAGTCGTATCTGAAACCCAAGCGTTCGGCCCTGCTGCTCGGGCTGGGCTCTTTGTGCGCCAATCAGGGCCAGATCAACCTTTGAAACTGCGTCAAACGTGATGAATGCTTCCCACGGACTCTTAACTGCTGAACAAGCTGATAAGACTCCAGGCTGCCCCTATCGCAAAAATGAAAAGAATGAGTACCAGCGTGAGGATTAGCGGCTCGATGCGCATGAAAGTGACTCCTCAGAAGGTCTGGCATTGCTCGCCTGATCTGCGGCGCAGGTGTTTTTCAAGGCAACGGTTGCATGTATAAGGAGTGCCCCCGGGAAAGCTGTTTTTCCAGTGGAAAAACAGCTTCAAACTCTCGATTAATACGCTAGTGAACTCCCAGCATTCTCTATGCCAAAAAACTAAACAGCCTATAATTCCCCGCCAGCGGGGCAGCCTGATTCTGTGGGTCAGTTCTCCATCGAAGAAGTTGAAACAGGATGCGGGTAATACGACCCATTTATGGGGGATTTCTCACACTGGGTACGGCAATATCCCAGGTGCTTGTGCCTTTCGCAGCCTGCTGATATCGACCTGATGCGGACACTGAAAAAGGAACTGCGGTTGAACGAACACACATTGTCCATGCGCTTGGAGCGCGTGGCGGCGCATGTGCCAGCAGGTGCTCGCCTGGCCGATATCGGCTCGGATCACGGCTACCTGCCGGTGGCGTTGATGCGCCGTGGCGCCATCACGGCGGCGGTGGCCGGCGAGGTGGCAATGACGCCGTTCCACTCGGCCGAACGCACCGTGCGCGAGAACGGCCTGGACCAGCGGATCACCGTGCGCCTGGCCAACGGTCTGGCGGCGATCGAGCCGGGAGACGGGATTACGGCGATCAGCATCTGCGGCATGGGCGGCGAGACTATCCGCGACATCCTCGACAGCGGCAAGGCGCGCCTGAGCGGCCAGGAACGCCTGATTCTGCAACCCAACGGCGGCGAGCAGCCACTGCGCCAATGGCTGATGGAAAATGGCTACCGCATCCTCTGTGAGGAACTGCTGCGGGAAAATCGCTTCGACTACGAAATCATCGTCGCCGAGCACGCCGGGCCGGTGATGTACACCGCCGAGGAGCTGTACTTCGGCCCGCTGCAGATGCAGGCACGCAGCCCGGCGTTCCTGATCAAGTGGCAGCGCATGCTGCGCGAGAAGCAGAAGACCCTGTCCCAGTTCGCCCGTGCGCGGCAGGCCGTGCCCGAGGAGAAGGTGCAAGACATCGCCCGGCAGGCCCGGTGGATCACCGAGCTGCTGGCTTGAATTCGGTCCAGGGTATGTACGAATTCAACCGGTCGATGCAACGCAACTAAATTCTGTTTCAGCAGAAGGAGTGTTGCAGGCGGGTTGATCCCATGGCTTCGCACTAGCGACGATAGTAGCGGCGATCGTCCTCGTAGCGGTACCGCATGGCCCGATCATCCCGATCATGGTGGCGCTCCCAATAACGATGGCGTTCAGCTTCTCGGCGGGCTTGCTCTCTACGCCACTGCTCTCTACGCCAGTCGTCTCGGCGCCAATCGTCTCTACGATCATGCCAACGGTCGTCACGCCAGTATCGGTCGTCATGGGCAAGCAACGGCCCTGGCTGCTTGCCGGCCATACTGGCCAAGGTCGGCCATGGGTTGCCGGCGGCCTGGACAGGCGCCTGAACGACTGAGACTTCAGTTGCGAAAACAGGGGTTGAGGTCTTCATCTGAGTTGCTGATGCCGAGCCCACTGCCGCGAGCGCGAACAGGCCGAAGAGCATCATTCGTGGGTCATGGAATTTCATGAGCGAAGACAACCTCTGATTGACAATCGGACGTGTGGCCATCTGCCTGCGGGAAGCCTGCGGGTTCGCGCTTGCCGAGTGGATATGCCTATCCACATAGACAGATAAATAGGGAAAAGTTCTAGGGAGCCGCTGCTTAAATAGCGAACGGCCTCCGTGTTCCGCACCCTTGAGGTTTGCTGGCGAAGGGCAGCAAACGATCCGAAGCAGATCTCACCCCCGCACCGATACGCTGCCCAAACGCTGCTACTGGTTTTGCGCGTTATGACAGGCGCGATTCGCGTGTCGCGCTGCTCAAGCGCTCGGCCGTCATACCGATGCGCGAAAACACCAGCCACCCAAAAAGCAGGACGCTGCAGCCAATGAGGATTGATGCGACGGCAATCAATGGCTCGACGGATGGGAAGCCCTTGAGGCGCAGCGTCAGTGCGCCGAGCATCACCGGGACGCCAACGTTGTACGTCCAGAACTGTGCAGCAGCAGTGCGCCCTTCGGTGATCGACGGGTGCGCAGTGCCGATGAGTCCGAACAGTGCCATCGATACCCATCCCAACAGATTGACATGGGCATGTACCGCGAAGAGCGAGTGGTCGCCGGAAGCGCCCATCGCCACGCCCAACACGACGCCAATGGCAAAGTAGAGGGCAGCGAGCCGAAACCAGGTCCGCGAACGGGGTGTGTGATTCATGGCATTCACCTCATGCGCCCTGAGGCGCGCTCAGTTGCTGAGAAATCGTCTATCATGAGACTTGAGTCTCATTACAAGACAGGATCTCATTTATCCCATGACAAGCTCGAAGTCAAGCCCGTCTATCCGTGATGGCGATCAGGGCCGCGCCAACCAGCGGGGCCGAACGCGCCAGGCACTTATCGATGCCGCCGCCGCATTGCGCGAGGAGGGCCATAACCCAACTGTTGCGCAAGTGGCCGAGCGCGCGATGGTGTCGCGCGCCACGGCGTATCGCTACTTTCCTTCGACTGAGGCGTTGATAAGCGAGACGGCGGCCGATCGTGAAATGACGCCGCTGGAGCACATCTGGCGGCAGGGAGATGATCCGGTAAAGGGCATCGGTCTGGCGGCGAACGCGTTGAACAAACTCTTGATCGACGACGAGATCGGCCTGCACGTGATGGAACGTTCGTTCATGACCGTGTGGCTCGACAGTGAGTCCCACGAGCCCCTGCGGCCGGGTCGGCGCATGAGCTACATCGAGCCGATTGTCGACTCGCTGAAGGACGTGCTTTCACCTCGGGCGCGCAAACGACTGAAGCAGGCCCTGTCGATCGTCATGGGCACCGAGGCTTTGATCGCCGTGCGCGATATCAGTCGCGCGAGCGTCGAAGAATCACTCGACACCGCCGCCTGGGCGGCTCGGGCGCTCGTTCGTCAGGCACTGACGGAGGAAGAACAAGCGCGACGAAAGCGCGACACTTTGCATAAGAATTCGCGGTCTTCTCCACCATGACACCGATGTTACGGCTTCTGATCTGCGGTGACCTCGTGCCAGCTGTCATCGGGATCAAACCGCTTCATCGACTGCGCCAGTTTATAACCCTCGGGTCCCAGGTCTTTCTCAAACACTTGGCCCTCATGGCTGATCATGAAACTCATCACCCCGGTGTCATCGTATTTCGCCGGCCAGGCGATGAGGGCAAAGCCGCGGCTCATCTTGTCGCCGATGAGGTAACTGTAGGCGCCGCCAGGTGCCGATGGACCTTGTCCGTCGAGGATGCGGAAGTGGTAACCATGCCAGTCTTCATCGGCGATGGCGTTGCCGAACATCGGCCCCAACGGGCTGATTTGACTGCTGTCGTCGTCCGCCCAATAGAGTCCGTCGTGCTTGCCCGGAGTGCTGAAGAATTTCTGCGCATATTCGAGGGCGCCGTCGCCGTCACGGTCCTCTGACGCATAGTCCATCTGGGCGTCGTGATAGGTCAGCGCCGATTGCACCGCGGCCAGTTCGTTGCTGCCGATTCGCCGCGTACGGATTTCGGCGCTTCCCGCCTTGATGTCGAAGCGCCAACCCTTTTCGGCTTTTACCAGGGGTATCGGCAGTGTCCAGTGGTCACTGCCGACCGACAGGACCGCTTTGCGCTCACTGGTTTTTTCGATGGCATGTTGCTCGCGGTAAAGCTTCAAAAACGCATCCACGTCGCTGCGCTGGACGCCACCTCGCGGGATGAAACTGCGCCACTCTTCACCCAGCAACTGCGTCAGGCGTGCCTGATCGGCGTGTTCGGTACCCAGTGCTTCGACGAACGCCTGAGCAGCCTTTTCCGGGGTTGGAAAGGCCTGCTGTGCCGTCGCCACGCATGACCATGCCAGGCTGCTGATCATCAGGATACGAGGTAGCAAGCCCATGAATGCTTTCTCTCGAGGATGGTTTTTCAACGCCGGCCCCCCCCTCTTTGGCGCGCGGGAGGACTGGACGGTCTGCTGATCTGTTGACCGGCGGATCGCGCAGCACTGGGGCGCGTGGCGGATGCCTGGCTGGTTCGACCACGGAGGGCCTGGGCGTTCGATTGGGACGGGGATCGTGCGCCCGCGAAAGCGTTATTGCGTGCGCTGCCGGGGCTGGCGGTCGGGCGCGTTTGCGTTCCTTGGCGCGCCTGAGATAACTCCTGGCGCCGCTGACCCGTCTGAGCGGTCTGTTGTCTGGGCTGCTGATTTTCCCGGATATTTCTGCCGGTGCCTTGGCTTCTGTCAGACGCCTTCGGTCTGTCTGCCCCGGCTTGCATGCGATTACCGACCGAAGGTGCGGACTCCGCTCTGCGCGCTTGATCACGGGCCTGGCGATTGGTGGTGGCCGGTCGTTCGATACCGTGCCTGTCCATTGAACTGCGGGCCTTTTCACGCGCCTGGGCGCGTTGGGCATTATCCCCGCGAAAGGCCTCACGTTGATTGGCACCGTCCAGTTGTCGGCCGTACTGCTCGCGGCTCCTGCTGTCCCGATAGGGAACGCCATCGCGATGGACGGAGTTGTGCTGCCACTTGTTCTGGTTCCTGTTGATCTGGGTGTTGCGATTGATGTTGTTGTAGCGGTCGACGTCGATGTCGATGTCGTTGTTGTCCCAGTCACAGTCGCCCCACAACGAGGCGACGATCGCCACGCCGGTCCCGAACGCCAGCCCGGCCATCAAGGCCGATCCGGGGTAATAAGCGGGGGGCGGTGGATAGTAAACGGGCGGCGAAGCAGGGTAGGCCCAGGTGCCATAGGTGGTGGTCGGATTGTACGTGGGGACGTACACCACCTGCGGGTCGGCAGGTTCGATGACGATGGTAGTGGAGCTGCTGGCAGGAGCAGCGGCAGGTGCCTGAGCGGCCGGTGCAGGTGCAGCCTGAACCGTCACGTTCTGATATTGGTTGCTCTGCAGGTTGCCTGCTGCCTGCGCCTGATGACGCAAGCGTTGCACGCCGTCCATGACATCGTCGGGTTGCGCCAGAAAGGCATCGCCCAGGCGCTGTACCCAGACGGGGTCCTGTCCCAGGGTTGCCAGGACCTGTGGGAAGGCAACCAGCGCCTGTACGCTCGGGTCCCAGGTCTGGCTCGACACTTGTTTGACCGCATCATCGCCCTTGGCGTCCGGATGGGCTTTGGACCAGGTGACCGCCTCGGCGATTTCCCCGGGGTAGGTGCTGGCCATCAATACCTGTGCCAACAGTGGGTCCGGGTACAGCGCAATGGGCGCCAGCATTTGATCCAGCTGCTCCTGGGTAAACACGACATCTTTTTTCGCCGGGGCCGTCAGGGCCGCAGTATCGGCAGCGTTTGCGGGCGCTGCTGGCGTCTGCGCCAGGCAAGAAAATCCACTTAGAACCAGTACAGCGGACACCGCGTAAAGTAATGAAGTGCGCATCGCCCCATCCCTTGTGGTCAGACAGGCTTGAGAGGACTGGATCAGCGTCAGGGAGTGAAAACAGCCGACTTTAATGACTCCAGTAAGGGTAGCAGACACCCCTGTTTTAGCCTCCCGTAGCGTGGAGCAGTACGGGGATGAAAAAGACATGGAGCGAAGTCGTTAGCGCGAGGTTTTGATTTTCATGACCTCGGTGTAAATGGCGTTGATCGTCTGACCCACCTGGAGCTTCTTCATTCGGGCCTGAAGCTGCGGGTCCTCGACCTTCAGGACGGTCAGTTCGCCTTCCGGTGGAAGCAAGGTCACTTCATGCTTTTTCAAGTCAATGTGCGTGATCTTTGAAGTGACCTTGACCTTGCGAACCGCCTCACTCCCCGGATCAGGATTGTCCTGGGTAGCACGGACAGTCATTGATTCGTTGCCGCCCCCTGACGCAGCGTCGACATTCGTGTCGAGCACATAGGCGACTGAGCGAACAACGTGGATATCGACCTTGTCGCCGACCTTCAGATTGTCCAGTGCCTTGGCTTTTTCCGTGAGCTGGATGGAGACCGGGCTTTTGTTGGTGTCTTCTATGGTGACCTGATGATTCACCGGATCAACGGCCAGCACCCGCGTAACGATGTGACCCTTCATTGAATGGCTACCCAGCGGCACCTCGGCTGCATGGGCCGTAAAGCCGATAGCGGCCATGATCGAGGCAAGGGCAACAACGGCAAGGGAGGGGATCGGTTTCATGGTCTGTTTTTCTGGTGTTGGCGGGTAGGGCAGCGCTATGGATTACAGGTCGGAGCGGTTTGCATACAGTTCAAAGCATAGACATTGAATGCCGGGATGCCCGATCACAGTGTCGATTGGGTTGTTCGCCTGTTTCGTCAGGTCTTCGATCAGCAGGCTGGAGTTGAACTTGATGTGTTGCATCGACCGGTTGAATCCGCAGGTGATACCAGCCGCTCGACAGAAGTCGCAATTCAATCCCGAGCAATCTTGTCATTTGCCAAGGCTTAGGGCAGGGTCGATACCACTGACATCTCTGCCGAAGGAGTCACCCATGTCAAAGCTATATCCCAGTATCGATCCCGAGGGGCTGGTCGAGTACTCAGTGGTCTACACCGACCGCTCGCTCAACCACATGTCGCAGTCGTTTCAAGGCGTGATGAAAAACATTTCCAAGACCCTGAAACAGGTCTACAACGCCCAGGCTGTGGCGGTGGTCCCGGGCAGCGGCACATTCGGCATGGAAGCGGTGGCGCGACAGTTTGCCACCGACCAGCAATGCCTGGTGATACGCAACGGCTGGTTCAGCTATCGCTGGAGCCAGATCCTTGAGATGGGCAACATCCCGGCGGCCACCACGGTGCTGAAAGCCCGACCGGTCGACACGGGTCGCCAGGCGGCCTACGCCCCACCCCCTCTGGACGAAGTGCTGGCAGCCATTCAGGTGCAGAAGCCGCAGATTGTCTTCGCCCCCCACGTTGAAACCTCATCAGGGATTATCCTGCCCGACGAGTACCTGCGGGCCGTCGGCGACGCCGTGCATGCGGTGGGTGGCCTGTTCGTGCTGGACTGCATCGCCTCGGGCACGCTTTGGGTTGATATGCACAAATGCGCAGTCGACCTGCTGATCAGCGCACCGCAGAAAGGCTGGAGCGCCTCCCCTTGCTGCGCCCTGGTCATGCTCAGTTCCTTGGCCCTCGAGCGCATCGAACAGACGCAAAGCAGCAGCTTCGCCTGCGACCTGAAAAAGTGGCTTCAGATCATGCAGGCCTACGAACAGGGCGGACATGCCTACCATGCGACCATGCCCAGCGATTCCCTCGCGCGATTTAACGAAGTGATGAAAGAGACGCAAGCCTACGGTTTCGAAAAGGTCCGCGGCGAACAACAGGCGCTGGGCGATCGGGTGCGCGCAATGTTGACCGGCAAAGGCATCAAAAGCGTAGCCGCAGCCGGCTTTCAGGCCCCTGGCGTAGTGGTGAGCTACACCGATGATGCCGACATCAAGAACGGTAAGAAATTTGCCAACCACGGCTTGCAGATCGCCGCCGGAGTGCCGTTGCAATGCGACGAGCCGGCGGACTTCCAGACCTTCCGCATCGGCCTGTTCGGACTCGAAAAGCTGCAGAATATCGAGCGCACGGTCAGCACCCTCGAGCAGGCACTGGACGAGGTGATGGTTAACTAAGCCCACATCGTGCCCGCAGCAGATAGCGAACTTGTGAATTCTGGATCGCGACGGTCTGCTCATTCCTGTAACGCTGAGGCGTCGTGCTGTTTGGCAATTCAGCGTTTATAGAGCAGTGCATCAACAACAACGCCAAACGCTGACGAATGCTCACGGCGATTCGGATAGTAAAGATGGTAGCCCGCAAAGGGTTGGCACCAGTCCTCAAGTACTCGCACCAGCCTGCCGTCAGCCAGCTCCTTCGCGACCATATCTTCCGGCAGAAACCCTAAACCGCATCCCGCTACAGCCGCACGCTGGATCGGCACGCTGCTGTTAAACGTCCATTGTCCCTCGACGCGTGCCTTGAGTTCGTGACCGTCCTTCTCAAAATCCCACTGCATCAGGCTCCCATGGGTGGGCAGGCGCAGATTGATGCAGTTGTGCGCAGCCAGATCTCCTGGTTCCCTGGGAACTGGTCTCTGTTTGAAATACTCGGGAGATCCTACGACCGCGATGCGCAACGACGGGCCGATTGGCACGGCGATCATGTCTTTGGCCACCTGATCCCCCAGCCGCACGCCGGCGTCGTAGCGCTGTGCGACGATGTCGGAAAGGGCGTAGTCGACGGTGATTTCGACCTTGATATCCGGGTAGGCGGGAAGCACCTTCAACAGTTTGGGCCAAAGAATGTTGTTTGCCGCATGTTCGGAGGCTTGAATCCGCACGTTGCCGGCAGGGGTGTCGCGAAACTCGCTGACCGCCGCCAGTTCAAGTTCAATCTCGTCGAACCGCGGCGCCATGGACTGATACAACCGTTGACCGGCCTCGGTGGGGGAGACGCTGCGTGTGGTTCGGGTCAGCAGTCGAACGCCGAGCCGTGACTCAAGAGCACGCATGGTGTGGCTCAGCGCGGACTGCGAGACGCCCAGCTGCGCGGCAGCGCGAGTGAAGCTGCCTTCGCGGGTAATGACCACGAAGGCTTGCAGATCGTTGAGATTGGCGCGGGACATTGATGAGAACCTCTCATGCGGAGCGCGGGATTATTCTATGTAATCAGGTTCCGCATGGATGCGCGACCCCGACGAACCAATCACAAGGTTCTTGCATAGAACGGCGTCAACTTACCGAGTGCAGCGTCCACATACTTGGGAACCCAGTAGGTTTCGATGTGCGTGGCGCCGTCGATAATGAACAACTCCTTGTCCTTGGTACCGGTGGCCTTGGGGAACGCATCCTGGGTCATGTACAGGCTGTCGGCGTTGCTGCCCGCGATCATCAGCAATGGCTGATTGATCAATTCGATCTGATTGGTGGCGTCGAAGCGCATCAGATCCAGCAGGCTGCTCGTGGTGTATTTGAAGGTCGAGTTGGGGTGGGCATGGGTCTTCCAGTAGTACTCGTAACCCTGGCGATACAAGGCGAACGGCAGTTTGGCGATCTGCTCGTCGGTGAGGTTGGCATCACCCGAATAAAGGACCTCGCCGCCGGCCGCTTCCTGAGCGCGGGCAGCGGAAGCCTGTTGCAGTCGTTGCTGGATGGTGTCCAGTTGCGAGTCGTTGTAGCCATTGCGACGAACCCGCCCAGAGTTGAACATGCTAATCGTCGCCACCGACTTGAATCGCTTGTCGGTTTGCGCAGCGGCCAACGAGTAACCACCGCCACCGCAGATGCCGAGCAAGCCCAAGCGTTTGCCATCGACTCCAGCGTACTGAGTGATGAAGTCCGCCATGCCGTGGATATCCTCAATGCGGTAAGCAGGCTTGTCGATGCTGCGCGGCTGTCCGCCACTTGCGCCCTGATACGCGGCATCTGCGGTGATGGTGATGTAGCCTTGTTCAGCCAGTCGCTGCGCATACAAACCGGCCACCTGTTCTTTCACTCCACCGTTCGGGTGCGCTACCACCACCGTTGGATAAGCCTTCTTTGCATCGTAGTTGGCAGGGGTGTAGACGTTGGCAGCGATGTCCAGGCCATTGAGCTTGTAGCTGACCGGGTGGATGTTGACCTTGCCGGGCTCGTTCTTGGTAATGGCGCCGTCGTAAGCCAACGTAAACGGGTTCTTTTTGTAATCGACGGCCAAGGCCTCGCCAGCCGAAAGGCCGACCAATGCCGACATGAAGGTGGCTTTGAGAAAGATGTTTTTCACGTGAAGCTCCTGAGCAATCAAAAGGGCGGCAGTTCAAAAGGCCGGCAGTGCAAAAGGGGGCGGGTCAATCCAGTTGTTTTTCTTTGAGGAATTGCGACACCAGGTCGGCGATCTGCACGTTGTTCAGATCCGACATGGGAAAGTGGGTATTGCCGTTGATGCCGATCTCCGGCAAGTGGATCAGCCGTACGTCACCGCCGTGCCGATTGACCGCGTCACGCCATAGCCGGGCCATCTTCAGCCGAGCGCGCCAACTGTCCTGTGCGGGCAGGTCTACTGCTTGTTCCGGGATGTTGTCGCCGTAGAGGATCAGGATCGGAATGCGCGTGAGTGCCATGAATTGCTCCATTGGCACCGCCGCGCCTTGCACCGTGTCGAACGCACTGGGTATCGGTGCCGGCACTTCACCCTCGGCAAACACGAAGCTGCTGCCAGGCTCGAACGCCACAATGGCCTTGACCTTGTCGTTCTTGATCGCCGTCAACCAACCCGGCCCGCCACCCTGCGAGTGAGTGAACAGGATGCCGGGGCCGATTTTGTCGAAGACTGCTGACACACCATCGGAGACCACGCCCATGTCGAACGGCCCGGTGTTCGGCGTCATCGCGCGGAAAAACTGGTCGCGCGTTTGCGCATCCCGGGCAACCTGTACGCCATTGAAATAGTTGGGCCACAGGCCGATGCGAAACTGGTTGAACCAGAGTTGCTCGTCCGGGGTGGGCTTGATCGTCGCCTCGACCATGCTGCGTCCGGCATCGCCACGCCGTGGCTGATCGATCAGATACACGCCGTAGTGGCGGCGCACGAAGATGTTCTGGAAACCTTCGCGGCCATCGGCAGTGGTTTCCCAGGTCTTGGAAAACTGCCCCGCGCCGTGCCACATGATGATGGGCAATTTTCGCACATCAACCGGGATCTGGTAGAACGCGTAGGCGTGGTCACCGTGGTAGGTCTGGCCTTCCGGCGACATCGGCTGGCGCGGGTTGAAAGTGCCCGGCGCGGTGGTCATCGTTCCACCTGCGGCGAAGCTGCCTTGTGCCTGAATCAGCAATGGGCCTGAGCCATCGGGCTGGTTCGCACAGGCTGCCAACAGGCACAGCAGGGTGATGCTCAACAGGCTTTTTGCACATTTCATATCATTTCCCCGAAGCCGCGAGTGCCTGGGTCAGCGCAGTGTTGGCACGTTCGGCAGTCTGTGCATCGCCGTGCGCCTTCAGCACTTCAATCACCTGACGCAACTGTGCAGCGCTGAGCCCCACGCGCAGGCTCGCCAGCATGTGCGAGCGCAATTGCGATTCCACCCCCGGCGTCGCCGCCAGCGCCCCGACGGTCGCCAGTTCGCGGCTTTGCCAGTCGAGGTTGTCGCGCTCGAAGATGTCGCCGAACAAGTGGGTTTGCAGAAACCGGTTGATCACCGGGGCGAACTCGAACACCGGCCCTTTGACCAGGCCACCCGAAATCGTCGTTTGATTCGCCGTGCCGACCGCCAGCAGATCATCGCCGGTTGGAATGCCCCGGCCCGGCTCACGCCCCGGTGCATCCTCGATACCGCGTTGTTTGCGCGCTTGCACCACCGTCATCAGCTCGTTCAAGGCATTGAGGCTGCGCGGGAAGCCAACGTAGGCGTAAAGCTGCACCAGAACTTCCCGGGTTTCGCTGATGGTCAGGCCGGCATCGAGACCTTGGTTGAGCGCCTCGTTGAGATTGGGCATGTCGCTGGTCGCCATGAACGCGGCGATCAGGGGAATGGCCTGTTGTTTACCCGACAGCGTTTCTGCGGTGGCTTGCGTGCGGGTCATGGCTGGCGATGCCTCGGCTGTTTGAGTGGTAACGTTGAACATCGCCCCAAGGCTTAAACACAGCGCCATCAGCGCGGGGAGAGGACTGGTCTTGCGTACGTCGGTGGTCATCGTGAAAGGCTCCGTCCGTTGCTGGTCACTGCGATGTCGCTGGATCGTACGGAGGATGGTTGTGGCGATTAACCCCGATATTGCGCAAGGACTCCTGAGTAGAACTCATGAGTCGGCTTTTCAATTACCGCTGAAAACCTCACCCCGAGCAGCAGAAACGGGGGCTTGATGGTTTGTGGTGGCATACCTCGAACGTGCCGGGCGAGAGGCGTCGACACATTCCGTAACCTCATTTACCGGTCTTGTGCGGGCGATTGACCGGCGTATTGCGCATCGGAGACTTTTTCCGCCCAAGTCACAGTCTTGCCGTTCTCGGCTTCAGCGATCGCGATATGGGTCATCCCATTGCTGGCTGTGGCGCCATGCCAGTGACGGATGTGCGACGGAATCCAGACAATGTCGCCCGGACGGATCTCCTGACGCGGGCCACCCTCTTGCTGCACATAGCCGACCCCTGCGGTGACGATCAGCGTTTGTCCCAGCGGATGGCTATGCCACGCAGTGCGCGCACCGGGTTCGAAGGTCACCGTGCCGCCGCCGATGCGTGCCGGCAGATCACCCTTGAACAGGCCATCAACGCGTACCGCGCCGGTGAAGTTTTCCGCCGCGCCCTTGATCGAGGGCTGAGCGCCATTCTGGGTGATGCGGATGTCGCTGGCGGCTTGGGCCTCTGCGTTCAAGAGCGATAAGGCAATCAGTGGCGCGATCAAACGGTTCATCGGATGAACTCCGGTCAGACAGTGAAGCTGCTCCGCAAGCGGGACAGTCGGGGGACGGCTCAGAGCCCGGTCATCTTCAGCGCCGATTCCGGCAGGCGTTCACCGTGCACCTGGATCTGCGCCATCTGCTCGTTGATCTCGCGCAGATCCTCACCGGTCAACGCCAGCGCAACAGCGCCCATGTTCTCTTCCAGCCGATGTTGTTTGGTCGTGCCGGGGATCGGCACAATCCAGGGCTTCTGTGCCAGCAACCAGGCCAGCGCTACTTGCGCAGGTGTCGCGTGCTTGCGCTCAGCGACGGCCTTCACCACGTCGACCAATGCCAGGTTGGCCCTGCGCGCCTCGGGGGAAAAACGCGGGACGACGTTGCGGAAATCGCTGGCGTCAAACTGCGTGTGCTCATTGATCTGGCCGGTCAAGAACCCGGCACCGAGCGGACTGAACGGCACGAAGCCGATGCCCAGCTCTTCCAGCACAGCAAGCAGTTCATGCTCCGGGCCACGCCAGAACAGCGAGTATTCGCTCTGTACCGCCGTTACCGGTTGCACGGCGTGCGCTCGGCGAATCGTTTCCACACCGGCCTCGGACAGACCGAAATGCTTGACCTTGCCCTCGGCGATCAGATCCTTGACGGTGCCGGCAACGTCCTCGATCGGCACCTGCGGATCAACCCGATGCTGATAAAACAGATCGATGCAATCGGTGCGCAAGCGTCTCAACGACGCCTCTGCCACGGCGCGGATATGCTCCGGGCGGCTGTTGGTGCCGCTGCCGCGCGCGCCGGTGATCAGGTCAATATCGAAGCCGAATTTGGTG
Organism: Pseudomonas sp. BT76 TE3572; assembly: GCF_050435365.1. Classification (NCBI taxonomy): domain Bacteria; kingdom Pseudomonadati; phylum Pseudomonadota; class Gammaproteobacteria; order Pseudomonadales; family Pseudomonadaceae; genus Pseudomonas; species Pseudomonas sp. BT76 TE3572. The sequence continues at coordinate 2,106,366 of NZ_JBNDKE010000001.1, read as the reverse complement.
GCGATAACCACCTGCTCGCGGATCGGCTGCAAGGCCTCGCCCAGCAACTCTTCATTGGCGAACGGGCCGTACGCCTCGGCGGTATCGAACAAGGTGACGCCTTGCTCATGGGCAGAACGAATCAGCTTGATCATGCTCGGTATGTCGGCGGCCGGCCCATAAGCCGAGGTCATGCTCATGCAGCCGAGGCCCAGAGCGGAAACTTCCAGGCCATTGCCCAGCGTGCGGGTTTTCATGGTGTTACTCCCGTGCAGAAATCGATTAGCGCGTGAGGTGGCTATCGCTCAACCATTCATTCACGCGTTCCATGGTCTTGCGCTCTTGCTCACCCTCCATCAAAAAACCTTCCATCAGTCTGGACTTCGGCGCATGTGTTTCGAGGACGCGGCGGCTATTGCCCAATCCGTATCCGCCGTGGGTGTTGAAGGGGATGAGGGTTTTGCCGGACAGGTCGTGGGCGCTTAGAAACGAACGCACGATCGGCGGGGCGGTTTCACCCCAGATCGGGAAGCCGAGATACAGCGTGTCGTAGTCGGCCAGTGCGCGAACTCTGCTTTCCAGCTCTGGCTCGAAGCCACTGTCGCGCTCCTGGCGTGCCTGCTCCACGGTTTGCAGATAATCCTCGGGATAGGCTTTGGCCGGACGGATCTCAAAGAGATCGGCACCGAGTCCGCGCTGGATAAGTCCGGCAACCACGCGGGTACTGCCGGAGCGCGAAAAGTACGCCACCAGAACCCGCGACCCCGAACGCGGCGCTTCGCTGTCGGTTTGCGTGTCGGCGAGCGACAGCAGCGGGGCGCTCGCAAGCGCGGCGATGACCGTGCGCCGCAGCGGATCGTGATCGTTGCTCATCGCCCGACGCGCGCCTTGAGGGACTCGGGATACCGCTCGCCTTCGATGCGGATTTGCGCCAGTGCCGTATCGATAGCTTTGAGTTCGGCCGCGTCGAGTGTGATGTCCGCGCCACCGAGGTTTTCTTCCAGGCGATGCAACTTGGTCGTCCCGGGAATAGGCACAATCCACGGTGCCTGGGCGAGTAGCCAGGCCAGCGCGATCTGCGCCGGTGTGGCCTGCTTCTGCGCCGCGATCTGGCGGATCAACACTACCAGCCCCTGATTCGCTAGCAGCGCCGGCTGGCTGAAGCGGGGCACGATGCTGCGAAAATCGTCGCTGCCGTAAGTAGTCTCTGCCGACACGGTGCCGGTGAGAAAACCCTTGCCCAGCGGACTGAACGGCACGAAGCCGATCCCCAGCTCCTTGAGCGTCGGCAGAATTTCCTGCTCAGGCTCACGCCACCACAACGAGTATTCGCTTTGCAGCGCCGTGACTGGCTGCACCGCATGAGCACGGCGAATGGTTTGCGCACCGGCTTCCGACAGACCGAAGTGCTTGACCTTGCCTTCGTCAATCAATGCCTTCACTGCACCGGCGACTTCCTCGATAGGCACGTCCGGATCAACCCGATGCTGGTAAAGCAAATCGATGAAATCGGTCTTCAGTCGACGCAATGAACCCTCGACGGCGACCCGGATGTGCTCGGGGCGGCTGTTGAGAGTCTGCTGTTTATTGTCGGCACCGAAGGTAAAGCCGAACTTGGTGGCGATGACCACTTGATCGCGAACCGGCGCCAATGCCTCACCCACCACTTGCTCGTTCAGGTAAGGGCCGTAAACCTCGGCGGTATCGAAGAACGTGACGCCTCGGTCAACCGCCGAGCGGATCAACGCAATGGCTTGTTGCGTGTCCGTCGCCGGGCCGTAGCCATGGCTCAAGCCCATGCAACCCAAGCCCAGGGCTGACACTTCGAGTGAACTGTTTCCGAGTGTGCGCTTGTGCATTTGGATCTCCCGACATTTGGCGTTGGGAGAACAGTAAGCGAGCTAACGAGTGGGGACTAGACGGGTAAATCGGCAAGGGTTCATGAAGTTTGCTCATCAGTCCAAAAAGAGGGGAAAGTGGTGACTGTTTCTTCACTAATGCGCAGGCGCTCGATGTAAGGACAGCTCATTTCCACATGCAAAATTATGTTCCAGGCAGAGAAATAGGCCTAACGTTCACTTCCATAGGAAATAATCGAGCATCCGCTTCTGGCCGATGTCGGTCAGTCGTGACAGGCAAAAAACGGCCAAAGCGGACGGTGAACTCGGTGATGGCAAGTAAGTAAAGCAAACACGGGCGAGCTGGCGATACGTCAGATCTCAGTGCTTTCTCCGGAAATCCTGATACTAGAAGCGGAGGCCGTTACAGACGGTTTCTAGGTTTCTCACTCGCTTGGTTGCAGATTGAACAAACAGGTCTAATCGACCCAAACCGGTCCCTTACGTAATCGCTGGTCAGATCATCCCCTGGTGGTTTCTGGAAGCTTGGCGATCACCTTGATCTCGAACTGGTAACCATAGAGCCACGTGACGCCGACGCCGGTCAGCGTCGGGTGCGGCGCGTTACCCCAGAACTCTGGCACAACCTTCCAGATCGTCTCGAACTTTGATTCGGGATCGACGATGAAGACGGTGACGTCAATCACATCGTCGAAGGTGCAACCGGCAGCGACCAGGATTGCATTCAGATTGTTGAACGCGAGTCGGACCTGGGCCTCCAGATCGGGTTCGGGCGAGCCGTCTTCGTTACTGCCGACTTGCCCCGACACGAATAAGAAGCCATTGGACTTGATAGCCGGCGAATAGCGATTGCGCTCATAAAGCGCCTGGCGTCCAGGCGGAAAAACAACATCACGCTGCGTCATAGGTGCCTCCATCAATGGGTCGAAGCTGACCCGAAACAAACGATGGAGAGACTGTAAGGACTTGTGCCTGGGCGATAAACAAGCAACCTTAGCTATCACTGTTTGTGAAATCCAAACAATCTGATCGATAGCTGGGGCAGCAATGGACCGTTTTGATGCAATGCAGGCATTTGCTCGAGTGGTGGAAGCGGGCAGCTTCACCAAGGCCGCCGAAACACTGCATATGAGCAAGACCACCGTGACACAACTGGTACAGCAGCTGGAGGCACGGTTGCGCGTTAAGTTGCTTAACCGCACGACTCGCAAAGTCAACGTCACTGCCGATGGTGCCGTCTATTACGAGCGAGTGCTTCGGCTGCTGGCCGACATGGACGACGCTGAGACTAGCCTGTCCGGCGCCTCAACGCTGCCCAGGGGCCGGTTGCGAGTGGATGTGCCGAGCCCGCTGGCCAGCATGATTCTCGTACCCGCATTGCCTGCGTTTTACGAGCGGTACCCAGACATACAGATCGACATGGGCGTAAGCGATCGTATCGTGGATATGATCGATGAGAACGTCGATTGCGTGGTGCGCGGCGGCGAGCTAACGGATCAGTCGTTAATGGCCCGACGGGTAGGCGACCTCCAGCTTGGCGTTTTTGCAGCGCCGAGCTACCTGGCACGCGTCGGTATGCCCGCGCATCCGCGGGAGCTGGAAGATTCGCATCATCGTATCGTCGGTTTCTTGTGGGCGCGCACCGGCAAAGCCGTGCCCTATGCCCTGCACAACCACGTTGAGAGTGTCCAGATCAAAGGTCGCTACGCGCTGGCAGTCGACGATGGCAATGCCTACCTCGCGGCCGGCCTTGCCGGACTGGGTGTGCTTTGGCTGCCAAAGTACATGTCCAAGACCTTCGAAGCGCGCGGCGAGTTAGTGCCCCTGTTCGAGAACTGGAGCCTCGATCCGATGCCCATCTACGTGGCATTTCCCCCGAACCGGCATATCAGTATCAAGCTGCGCGTGTTCATCGATTGGGTCGCTGAGCTGATGGCACAACATGCGCCTGTCAGCGACCGACATGATTCGTGACTACAGCGTTGGGGAGTTCGCTATTGAGGTCGCTTTGTCCAATGACCGCTCCTGGCCGATTTCTGCCTGTCGCGACCGGCTGAAACCGACCCAAAGGAGACACTCGCCAACCACCGCTTTGGGCTAAAAAACAGCTATCCATATGGCACAGTTTTGACGGCATTTCGCTGAATTTAAACGCGTCGATTTGGTGGCTTTGAAAAATATAGGGCGGGGTTACCCACCGCCCTATAATTGATTAGCTCCTTACGAATGCGAGCAGATCGGCGTTAATCGTATCGGCATTGGTTGTAGGCATTCCGTGCGGGAAGCCCGGGTAGATTTTCAGCGTACTGTTTTGCAGAAGTTTGGCCGACAGAACACCGGCATTCTCATAAGGGACTATCTGGTCATCGTCACCATGCATCACCAGGACAGGGATCTTGATGCTCTTCAAATCTTCGGTGAAGTCGGTCTGAGAAAACGCCACGATTCCGTCATAGTGTGCCTTTGCACAGCCCATCATGCCTTGTCGCCACCAGTTCCAGATGATTCCCTCGGACGGTTTTGAACCTGGGCGGTTATAGCCGTAAAAAGGCCCTGCTGGAACGTCGTAGTAGAACTGTGCGCGATTCGCTTGTAGTTGTGCCTGCAAGTCGTCGAAAACTGATTTCGGCAGGCCACCAGGATTGCTCGGGGTCTGAACCATTAGCGGTGGCACAGCGCTGATGATGGCTGCTTTCGACACTCGGTCTTCGCCGTGGCGCGCGATGTAATGGATGACTTCACCTCCGCCGGTGGAATGACCGACATGGACAGCGCCCTGCACGCCGAGATGATTAACCACTGCCGCGACGTCATCGGCATAGTGATCCATGTCGTGTCCATCCCAGACCTGGCTGGATCGCCCGTGACCACGTCGGTCGTGTGCTACAACCCGGAAGCCGTTGGCCAGGAAAAAGAGCATTTGCGCGTCCCAATCGTCCGCGCTAAGCGGCCATCCGTGGTGGAAAAAGACCACCTGTGCATCGCGTGGCCCCCAGTCTTTGTAAAAGATTTCAACACCGTCCTGCGTAGTGACATACCCCATGTTCGTATCTCCAGAATGAAGTGAAGGCCTATACCGAATCGCGTTCGGAGCATGGCCTTGAATGAACAAAGTGCAGCCCATCCGATAGGCGGTTCAGAGGGCGCGATTGTGGATTGTTGCGCCTGCCCCATGACTTCCATAACGGCTGAGCAACACGTTGCACTTGTGCTGGTTGGCCGCCCGATGACTTTAGGTTTAAAGTCAACTTTAAGGTCAATAGATTTTTCAGGGTGGGTTATGAGAATAGGCGAACTGGCGAAAATCAGCGGATTAGCGCCGTCACGCATCCGGTTCTATGAGGCAAGCGGCCTAATCAGATCCGTCGAACGCAAAGCAAATGGCTACAGGGACTACGCGCCTGATACCGAGTGGGTTCTGGAGATCATCACCGGAGCACAGGCGGCGGGTTTTTCGTTGGAAGAAATCCGGCAATTGATGCCGATGAATGCCAGCGGCTGGCAGCACGATGAATTGCTCAGTGGACTCAAGCAAAAGGTTGAGGAAATCGGTGTTCTACAGGAACGGCTAGCCCAGAACAAAGCGCAACTTCTGCTCGTCATCAAGGGCATCGAGGGTAAGCCCGAAGGTATGGCGTGTGCGGACAATGCGCAAATGCTGATAAATCGTCTGCGTGAAGATGGGGTTGGCCAAGCTTCAGGCAAGCGTGCGGCAGCATCTTCCACGAGAAAAAACGCCCGCCAGGCATCCGGGGCCTGACAGGCGTAAAAGGTTTCAGCGCTCGCCAATCAGGCTGGCGAGTGGTTTGGGCGCATAGAGCGCACTCTGGAACTCTGGCACGTATTCGTACTTCATCATTTTCCCCAGCTTCAGGGCGCGCAGGTAATTCGACAGACTGCCGTCGCCCAGGATGAGGGTGGCCGAATCCGCATCGCGGCTGGAGCCGTGACTGAGTTGGCGGGAAACCGCATAACCGTATGCCAACTGGCCCTGATGATCGAGATTGGTGAAGCTGCTGGTGACGATATCGACATCGCGAGAGAGGTTGTCGAGTTTCTTCGCTTTGAAGGACACGTCGACTTTTCCGGTCTGGCTGTCGGTGATGTCATAGACCACAGACTGGGCATCTTCTTTGCGGTCAATACCGGTCAGCCATTTAGGCAGGTTGTAACCGACGACACCGCGCACCCGTGCAAGCTCGGTATTGACCGGCAGCTTGAGCACATAGCCCCAGAAGTCACCAGACATCGACTGTCCAATCAGTGTGAACGGACCCAGATTGGCTTTGCCTGGCTTGTTGGTAATGATCGACACGGCCACTTCGTTATAGGCGTCGTTATCACAATGCTCATAGGTGTACGCAGTAAACGCAATCAAGCCGCGGCCTGGCCAGACTTGTAGGGGGTGTACGGTTGCCAATACTTCCGGCGGCATCAATGCCCGAAGTGCGTCCAAGTCGGCCGTGTAGACAGCAGTTACCCGACTGTTCTGGTAGTAAAAGTTCGGGGAGTATGACTCGAAGCCAATGTCGACCTTGTGCTTTTCCAGTCCTTTGAACCAGCTCAAATCAACACCCGGCAGTTCTGCTGCAATCACCGACAAGGGCGGGTTCGAGCGATAACGGTCGTACAGGCCGCCCTTGACGACCGGCACTGTGTGGCCTGCGATATCGATTGTGTTGGTTTCAGTCGGGCTGAGCATTTCAGGCGTCCCCGCCAACGCATGGTTGGCAATTGAGCTGAACAGCAATCCTGTTAATACGGCGCTTGCGAGTTTCAATCGGTCTTTCTCCGGGTGGTGGGAACTACTTGAGGGTTCAGCGAGTTACGTTGTCGCCAGAGAGCACTGCCATCACGGCTTCAGCTACGGCTTTGGGCGATTGAGGGTTTTGGCCAGTGACAAGCCTTCCATCCGTGATGGCAAATGACGTGAATGGCAGCCAGCCCTTGCGGTACCGCGCACCCTGGCTCACCAACTTGTCCTCAAGGAAGAAGGGCACCTGGCTTTTCATGCCGGAGAACAGTTCTTCGCGATCAGAGAAGCCGGTGATGTTCTTGCCCTTGATGATCAACTGGCCTTGTTCATTCTTCAGATCCAACAGACCCGCTACGCCATGGCAGACGGCCGAGACGATGCCACCCTGGTTGTAGATGGTTTCGGCGACACGCCGCAGGTCGGGATTATTGGGGAAGTCCCACATCACCCCATGGCCCCCGGTGAAGTAGATGACGCTGAACTGGGACGGATCGATATCGGCGATCGGCAGCGTGTTTTGCAGGCGAGCGCGAAAGGCCGGGGACTGCAAATGCTCACGGGCGGCCTTGTCCATGTATAGCCAGCCGAGGCTGCGCTCATCCAGAGGCACCGCGCCGCCTTTGGGACTGGCAAAAACTGTGCTGTAGCCAGCCGCCTCCACTACATCGGTGAAATGCGTCAGCTCAGTCAGCCACAACCCTGTGGTATCGGTTCGTGAGGGATAGCTGGCGTGATTGGTCAGAATCACCAGAATTTGGCGATTCTTGGCAGTCATTGTGGAAGGGGCGGTATTAGCATTTACAAATGTCATGAAAGCGCTACCTATCAATACCAACGCATAAGAAACAAAGGTCTTGAGCATCATCCGGGTTCCATCAATCAAGCAGGTCAGCGCATGCTCACCTTAAACCTCGCTTTAAGGTCAATCCCCACTGCTGCAAATAATTTCCGCCGGAAGTTGCTCACTTCCGCTTGACCCTCAACCTGACTTTAACGCTAGCGTCTGGCACTGATTGGGCAAGGCAATAACGCACGACATCAATACCGTCAGGAGCAATGCATGAGTCAGCAAGACAACCTGGATATGCAGTTCAAATGGATGATCTATGGCGCCAATGGCTACACCGGCGAGTTGATCGCTCGTGATGCTGTAAAGCGTGGACTTAAACCTGTGCTGGCGGGACGCAACCGTGACAAGGTCGAAGCCCTCGGTCGGGAGCTGGGCCTTGAAACCCGAGTGTTCGGACTGGAGGATGAGGTGCGGTTGCTTGCTCAGATCAAAGGGCACGGCTTGGTTCTGCATTGCGCAGGGCCGTTTTCAGCGACCGCCACCCCTATGATGGAAGCCTGCTTGCGCGCCAATGCGCACTACCTGGACATCACCGGCGAAATTGCCGTATTCGAGCACGCCCAGTCCTTGAGTGAACGGGCGCGTGCGGCGGGCGTGGTCATTTGCCCCGGCGTCGGCTTTGATGTGGTGCCGACTGACTGTGTCGCCGCCGCATTGAAAAACGCACTGCCGGATGCAACGCACCTGGCGCTGGGGTTTGATTCGCGCTCGAGCTTTTCACCCGGTACTGCCAAAACTTCGATTGAAGGCATGGCGCAGGGCGGCAAGGTTCGTCGTGACGGCAAAATCGTCTCGGTACCGCTGGCGTATCGGGTACGGCGTATCGACTTTGGCGCCGGAGAGAAATTGGCCATGACCATTCCTTGGGGCGACGTTTCCACAGCTTGGCATACCACTGGTATTGCCAATATCGAAGTGTTTATTCCAGGCTCTGCGGGGATGATTCGCGGCGCCAGATTCGCCAATTTCATTCGTCCACTGTTGGGTTTGTCCTTCGTGCAGAGCCTGCTCAAGGCGCGCATCGGCAAGACAGTAGTCGGCCCGGATCAGGAAAAGCGTGCCGATCAAGGCACCTATGTATGGGGTGAGGCTAGAAACGCTCGCGGCGAATGCAAAGTCGCACGCGTGCACACCGCGAACGTCTACAGTCTGACGGTCGACGCAGCCTTGGCTGTGGTCGACTACCTGCTACAGACGCGCCCAGCTGGCGGCGCCTACACACCCGCTCGGTTGTTGGGCGCCCATCTGGTGACGCGCTTGCCAGGGTCTGGCGCGTTGAACATCGACTGACCTTGAAAAAGGTATTGACCTTAAAGTTTACTTCAAGCTTAAGGTGACCTCATCTCCAGTTGAGGACTGCTCGATGAATGTGTTCAACACCCTGATGCTTCCCAACGGTTCGACCATCAAGAACCGAATCGCCAAAGCCGCCATGGAAGAGAACATGGCGGATGCTGACCAGGCACCCTCCGAAGAACTCATGCGTCTCTATCAAGCATGGGCCGACGGTGGTGCAGGCCTGATTATCACCGGCAACGTGATGGTCGACGGCCGCGCCATGACCGGGCCGGGTGGCGTGGTGTTGCAGGACGATCAGCAACTGGACAAGTTCAAGCGCTGGGCGCGTATTGGTCGATCCGGCGGTGCGCAGTTCTGGTTGCAGATCAATCACCCAGGTCGGCAGATGCAGTCCAATCTTGGGCAAAAAACCTGGGCACCGTCAGCCGTGCCGCTGGAACTGGGCAAAATGTCCAAGCGTTTTGCCACGCCTCACGCGATGACCCCTGGCGTGATCGAAGAAGTCATTCAGCGCTTTGCGAACACCGCACGCCTGGGCGAACAAGCCGGATTCACCGGCGTGGAAATTCACGCTGCCCATGGCTATTTGTTGAGCCAGTTCCTTTCGCCGTTGACCAACCAAAGGACGGACGAGTGGGGTGGCTCTCTAGAAAACCGGGCACGCCTGCTGCTCGAAATCGTCAAGGCGGTCAGGGCTGTGGTTTCTGCGGATTTTGCAGTGGCGGTCAAACTCAACTCCGCCGATTTCCAGCGCGGAGGATTCACCGCCTATGACGCGAAAAAGGTAGTTGAGTTGCTCAACGACCTGGGCGTGGACATGGTGGAGTTGTCGGGAGGCAGCTACGAAGTACCCGCCATGCAGGGTGACGCGCGCGATGGTCGCACCCTCGCTCGCGAAGCTTATTTCCTTGAGTTAGCCCGTGATCTCCAAACCGTCGCCCAAATGCCGGTGATGGTCACCGGCGGTATTCGTCGCCGCCCGGTGGCCGAAAGCGTCGTGCAGAGTGGTGTGGACATGGTGGGCATCGGAACGGCGTTAGCCATCGATCCGCACTTGCCTCGTGACTGGTTGCAGGGCAAAGACAATGCCCCTCAATTGCCGCCGATCACTTGGAAAAACAAAGCCATCGCATCCTTGGCGAACATGGCAGTAGTGAAGTTTCAATTGCGCAAACTCAGCCGGGCTAAAAAGCCCGATCCGAGCGTTTCACCGTTGCGCGCGCTGATCCTGCAACAGCTCTTCATGGCCTTTCGCACTCGCCAGTATCGGAAATGGATTGAAACGTCTGCGCATTACAACGGCCAGGGAGACGCAAGATGACCGTCGCTGTAGAGGACTCCCCAGTTATCGACACCGCCAATACGCTCGACCAACAAAGAAGGGCATTTCTTAACGACGGGCCACCCGGCCTCAAACGACGCAGGGCCAACCTGGTCAAATTGCGCGCGGTGGTTCTCGCTCACAGGCGTGAAATTGAGGATGCGATCAGTACTGATTTCGGCAATCGCTCCAGGCATGAGACCGACATCATGGAACTGCTTGGCGTGGTGCAGTCCATTGACTACTTGTTGCGACACCTGCGCCGTTTCATGAAGCCCGAACGTCGTCATGTCGCGGCGTTTCATCGCACCGGCCGTGCCTATGTGGAATACCAGCCTAAAGGTGTGATCGGAGTCATGGCGCCTTGGAACTACCCGTTCTCCCTAACCTTCATCCCATTGGCAACTGCGCTCGCGGCTGGCAACCGGGTGATGATCAAACCCTCCGAGCTGACGCCACGCACCAGTGAATTGATTCAACGCATGCTGGCGAGCTGTTTTTCTGACGATGAGGTAGCAGTGGTACTCGGCGGCCCTGAGACAGGCGCCTATTTCAGCGGCCTTCCGTTCGATCACCTGCTGTTCACCGGCAGCACTCAGGTAGGTCGAATGGTGATGAGGGCCGCCAGTGAAAATCTGGTACCGCTGACCCTTGAACTGGGTGGCAAGAGTCCCGTGGTCGTAGCGCCAGGCCATGCAGGGCGCAGCGCATTGGAGAGCATTGTCTTCGGCAAATTATCCAATGCTGGCCAGACCTGCGTTGCACCGGACTACGCCCTGGTTCATGAAGACGACCTGGGCGAGTTCATCACCCAGTACCGCGACGCTGTTGCCCGTTCTTATCCGCAAGGCCCAACCAGTCCCGATTACACCTCGATTATCAGCGACAGGCATTACATGCGGTTGCATACGCTCATCAAAGACGCACGCGCCAAGGGAGCAGGCGTGATCGAGGTTGGAGTGACCCCAGAGCGTGCGGCAGAGCGACCGCGGACATTGGCTCCGGTGTTGATCGTGGGAGCCGAAGACGATGCATTGGTCATGCAGGAAGAAATCTTCGGCCCACTGCTACCGGTTCGTACCTACCGCTCTCTCGACGAAGTAATTGACTACATCAACGCCAGGCCGCGCCCACTCGCGCTTTACTATTTCGGCAATATGGATGCCGACAGCGAGGCTGTGATCAAGCGCACCACATCCGGGAATGTCGGCATCAACAACACTCTGCTGCACGTTGCCGTGGATGATCTACCATTCGGCGGCGTAGGGCCGAGCGGTATGGGGGCCTACCACGGTATCGAGGGTTTTCGCTCCATGAGCCATGCCAAGGGAGTATTCGTCCAGGGTCGCTGGAGCCTACCTAGCATGCTCAGAGCACCTTTCGGCAAACTGGCTGAATTCGCCATATCAATCACGCTTCGGGCGCGCCATAACTCCAAGTCGAGCGGTAGAGGAAGTACACCAGCGCCAAGCTGTTTCAGTCCTTTGGCAGACCCCCTTCGACGTTACTGCGTTTCTCCACGGTGGGTGGCGAACGAGGTTCGATAGATACCGAACGTGACCCACGCGGTTTTGTGCTGGAGTTCTACACCGAAGAAGGCATCTGGTGCATCGTGGGCAACAACACGCCAGTGTGCTTCATTCGTGATCAGCTGAAGTCCACTTTTGGTCGATTTTTGCCTGTTACGAAGGGCCGCTTTTGGCCCAGAGTGTGTAAAAACGCTCCTAACCTGATCGTCTTGGGTCATTGACGTTCGTTGGTTGAGCGATCGCACGGTCAATGCTTCGAGTCGCATCGGTCGCGACCTGGAACACGTAACGCTGTTTTTACAGCCTCTGGGATGGGCCAAAACCAGCCTTTTTTATGCCGACAGCGCCTTCATCAAACCATTAGCACCCATGATTTTCATGACCCGCTTCATGTTGTAGGCGAGCACATTCAAGCTCATCTCCGCGCTCACCCCGGCCAGCTTTCGGGTCAGGAAGTGCGTCGCACCCATCCATTGTTTGAGCGTCCCGAAGGGATGCTCAACAGTCCGTTTTCGGACTCGCATCATCTCTGGTGCTTTGCTCAGCCGAAGCTGCATCTTCTCCAATACGTCTTCATACTCCCAGCGTCGAACTCGTCGTTCCGTGCTCGGTGTGCACTGCGATTTCAACGCGCAGCCCCGGCATTTCGAACTCCAGTAACGATGCATCTTCAGTCCTTTTTCAACGTAGGAATAGTGCCAGATCAGTGCCTCTCCAGCCGGGCAAATGTATTCGTTTTTTGCCGCGTCATAGATGAAGGCATCGTTATTGAAACGCCCGTCAGCCTTAGCTCCAGAGGTCATCGGCTTGGGCACATAGGCGGTGATGCCGGCATCGTGACAAGCCAGGATTTGTTCACTTTTGAAGTAACCTCGGTCCGCCACCACCGACAACGTATCTGACGCCATCGCCTCGCGGGCCTGCTTGGCCATCGAGCTGAGTTGATCGCGGTCGGAACCGACGTTAGTCACCTCGTGCGCAACGATCAAATGGTGCTGAGTATCGACCGCTGTCTGCACGTTGTAGCCGACGATTCCCGTGCCGCGCGTCATCATGGAACGGCTGTCTGGATCGGTCAGTGAGACCTGTTTATCCGGCGATTCATTGAGCTGGATTTCAATAGCCTGAAGCTCTTTCATTTGAGTTTTGAGCTTGGCGATTTTCTCTTCCAGCCGCACGGCGCTGGGCTCGGAAGCTGTTGGTTCTTGCCGATCGGCAGCATCGAGTGCTGCCAGGTAACGATTGATACTCGATTCAATTTCTTCCATGCGCCGTTTCAGTTTGGCGCTGGTGAAATTGCGGTCGCGGTTATTGACTGCCTTGAACTTGCTGCCATCGATGGCGACCAGATATTCTCCAAACAATCCCAACTGCTGACACAGCACAACGAACTGGCGACAGACGCCTCGGATGGCCTTGCTGTTGTCTTTTCGGAAGTTGGCGATGGTCTTGAAGTCCGGCATCAAACGCCCGATCAACCACATCAGTTCGACGTTGCGCTGGGCTTCTCGCTCCAAACGTCGGCTCGACTGGATGCGGTTGAGATAGCCGTAGATGTAGATCTTTAGCAAGATTGCGGGGTGGTAAGCAGGCCGTCCAGTATCGGCTGGAATGACACCTTCAAAACCCAGATTGACCAGGTCGAGTTCGTCGACAAAGACGTCGACTACGCGCACCGGATTGGTATCGCTGACGTAGTCGTCGAGGCTCTCGGGAAGTAAGGTGCCTTGGCCTCGATGTTCACCTTGGATAAAGCGCTTCATGGGCGATCCCTGCGATGAAATCCTCGGAAATCATAGCAAGGGTTCGCGAAGGCGTTTTTACACACTCTGGGCTGTTTTCTGCCGGTCGCGCCAAAGATAGTCTGGATCGAATCCTGCCACTGACTCACCAAGGCGCGTCTGAGCGAAATATTGATTTGCAGGACCAGCCCTGAATTCACCTCTCTATTTAAGTATTCATACGCCGTAACTAGCGGCTATGACAATAAGTGCGAGAAAACAGACCAACTGCACGCAAAAGAAGCTAAACCGAACCGCCACGAACCTATCGGTTTGCACATGGGAGACGTGAACCAGAGACTGGCACACGCGAGCGATCAGGACGATTGTCGACAAGTGGTTCACTGCTGGGCCGTCGATACCCAGGGCTGAAATCACGAATACGATGACGCCAAAGACAGGCAGATTTTCCACGCAGTTCGCGTGGGCTCTTGTCCCGCGCTGATACCAATCCTCGCCTTCGAGCTGATCGCTTCGGAAAGAGGCAATCGGAACATTCGAGAACAGGATTCTGACCCAGCGATACACCCCGACGGTTGCCATCAATAACAGTAGAGTCCAGGTCGCAAATCCAAGCAGCATCCACATCGGAATCGTCATGGCCGGCCTCCTCAAACAATCATTTTCAGCACGTCATCCCGCAGCCGCGCGACCGACGCGCGGTCGGTCGCGCCCTGTCGATCAATTGCTCATGATGGGGGCCAGTGCGGTCTGAATCCTGGACATCTGTGATGGTGTTGTCATGCGCGTAAGCAGCCGGCCGAAGTGTGGATGCTGCACGCCCGAGATGATGTATTGCCAGCGGTAGGCGCTCAGTACGGAGGCTTTGATTTGCGCTGCTTCATCGACACTGAAAATTCGTGAAACATTGCGAATAAAGTAGTCGGCATCGGATGCCGATTGTGCCTGAAGGATTCCATCGACGGCCGCCACCAGCGCAATCAGATCGTTCACTGCCTGGTCGCGCTCGGCTGGCGAGCGTTTCGCGTGCTCCGCCTCCCACTCCAGTTCATCGAGTACGACGTGCCGGCTTTCATCCTTCCAGTGAAATTTGAAGACATCCTTGAACAGTGGGCACAACTCCTCGCGCGGGGCGATGCTTTGCACGTAGTGCGTCTGAACAAACAGCTCGATATGACAGGTCAGCGCCAGCACCGACCAGGTGCTGGCCGCCAGTACCGCGCGCGCCACATCGTTTGGATCGGCAACTTGACGATATCCCGCTGGCAATTGCGTATCCATCATCGTCTCAATGCGCCGGAACAGCTCCTGATGCTTGAGCTCGTCGTTGGAAAAGCGCACCAGCGCTTCGAGTGCGAGCTGATCGTCAAATACATGGCCCCGACCTTGATCGAGCATTTTGGCACTGATAAAACGCTCGACCAGGCCAAAAATATACGCATAGGTTCGGCCCTGAATCTGACTGAGCAGGCGCGCCTCGTCCGCGGCGAGAAAGGTCAGGCGGTCAATCCGCGATAGTCCGTCGGGCAAGAATTTTCGCGAGAAATCGAAGCGGCGGTCCTGTAGCAAATCGCGATCGATCTGCCATTCCGCTTTCTTCGATGATCTGACAAGTTGAGCATAACGGGCGGCGTTTCCCGAGTTTGAGCGGGGCAGGGTAGCGGCGGTGTTCATAGTGATCTCCGGCTTCCGTGGTCGAGTTGGAATGGGCCAATTACGGTTAACGCGGAAGCCAATGACCCTCGTTGAAGCGTCTGGGGATCGTCTCGATCACTGAATCCGCGTTGGTGCTAATCTAGGCCTCGCAGGTCAGGCGGCGAATGACCAGTGCGCCTGATTACATGCTCCGGACTCCGGAAAGGAGGGCTGGCAATTGCTGGATGCGCTATCTGATGTATTGCGTGTGATTCGGCTGTCTGGAGGGGTCTTCCTCGAGGCGGAGTTCACTGCGCCCTGGTGCATCAGCGGAAGAATCTCTGCGGACGATTGCAAACCGTTCCTGGCGGCACCTCGACATATCATTGCGTCGCATTTTGTCGCGGCGGGGCATATGCAATTGCGAATCGACGATGGCGCCACTCTCGACGTAGGGGCAGGCGAACTGATTCTGCTTCCTCGCAATGACGTTCATACTTTTGGCAGTGATCTAAGCATTGCACCCATGTCGGCGCGCGATGTTATTCAGCCGCCGGAAGTCGGCGGCATTTCACGAATCAAGTACGGCGGGAGCGGCGAGACCACACAGTTATTGTGCGGATTTCTCGGCTCTGAAACACCATTCAGTCCGTTGCTTTCGTCGCTGCCATCCTTATTAAAATTAGACGTCCGCGCGACGGCTTCGGGAGCCTGGATTGAAAGCTCATTCCGTTTCGCTGTCAGTGAGATTGCGGCGGGGCGCGTCGGCTCGACAACGGTCATCGCCAAGCTTTCCGAATTGCTGTTCGTCGAAGCCGTCAGCCAGTATGTCGCGAACCTCCCCGCTGAACGGCGCGGGTGGCTGGCGGGTTTGCGCGATCCGCATATCGGGCGCGCATTGGCGCTGCTCCATGCTCGACCAACCGAGGGCTGGACGGCAGAAGCCCTGGCGCTTGAAGTGGGCATGTCGCGCTCGGTATTCGCGGAGCGATTCACGGCATTGGTCGGACAGCCACCGATGCAATACCTGACGCTCTGGCGTATGCACGTGGCGGCTCAACAGCTGCGCGAAGGTCGCGGTAATGTGGCGCAAATCGGTTTTGCAGTGGGCTACGAATCCGAAGCCGCGTTCAGTCGTGCATTCAAACGCCAGTTCGGCACATCACCCGGCACCTGGCGCAGACAATCAGCCTGAGAAGGCTGTGGATTCCACGCCATCCGCAGTGGCCGTTGCCGCGGGAACTTCAGGGTACTGGCCAGGTCAACAGAGGCCCTGTTTCGGCGATGCCGAGCAGTGCTGGTGGCCTGTTTTACGGCAGCGCCGTCCGAGATCAGCCGAGTCCGCCCCCTGATGCCAACCAAGAGTTTTCTGCCGGGTCTGATCCTGGCGTTCTGCGCCGTCGCGTCGCTTTGCTCGGTTGCTGCCGAGCGAAGAGCGCCCTCGCAAAGTAACAGCGCATCAACCACGCTCATCGAAACCGCCTCGCGGCAGTATGAAAATGGCCAGTTGGACCAAGCCGCTGCCACGCTGGAGCGTGCCCTGCATATCCAGCCAAACAATCCCGCGACATTGCATTACCTCGGTGTGTTGCGTCTTCAGCAGGGGCAGTACCAGCAGGCAGAAACGTTGGCGGCGCGCTCGAACATGCGGGTGGGTCCTAACGTCGAGTTACGCAACCGCAACTTCCAATTGATCCAGGCGGCGCAGCAGGCCAAGGCTTCGAGTACCACACCCAACACCAAAGAGGACCAGGTCGCAGTACAGAAGGGGCTCGAAGAGGAGGCCAAAAAGCGCCGCGAAGCAGAACTGGCCGCTGCCGAACAAGCCGACGCTGGCAACTTCACTAGCGCAAAGGCAGAGAGCGTCTCGGATTCGCCGACGGCTGGCGGGCCACGGCCCGAAGGAGAGTTGCCAGTGGCTTCCGTCGAGCCAGAGCCCGCGTACGATGAGGTTGCGATTCCCCGCGGCCATTGGCCGCCTCCGGGTAAATGCCGAATCTGGTTCCCTGATCGCCCGCCCGGGCATCAGCCCAAACCTGGCAAATGCAAGAAGTTGCGACATCGGGTTCCGGCAGGAGCCTATCTGGTGCGCGGTTGAGTTACTGAGTGTGACATTCCGCGTCCTGCCAATCAGGACGAGATCGAGCAGATTTTCCATACCGCGATGTAACCGATGTGAAGTGACACCAGCCAGATCAAAAGCCCCGCCTTCGGCTGAGTCGCGTCTTCTGGGTAGAAGATCAAGTCGGAGCCTGCTGGATGCTCACAGATAGTGTTGAAGTGCTGCACAAGCTTGGACGGTAGTTGCGCCTTGGACTCAAAGGCCGATATTGGTCCAGGTTGTGTAAAAAGACAGGCACCGTTTTGAAGTCTGCGTTGCTACGTAAAATCTGTCGGCGCTTGGTTGATCAAGCAGACCAAAAACTTGCGTATAAACGCGATTTTCGTCCCGATCCTGACAGTCAAACCTGCTCTTAGGCCCCATTGTGTGTCCGGGGCCGAGCGGCCAATTGCGAGCGGGGCGTCAAGATGGCCAAGGCAACCGCCACGATGAAAAGCGCCGGCACGTCACCTGCCAAGTGCCCCATTTGCCCCGGCTGGTTGACCGCCTGGACGGCCATGATTCCTCCGTGTACGGCGCTAGACCACACGGTGAACCAGATCAGGCTCAGATTGGCTAATGGATCACGTGCGGCCAGGATCAAGAACACGCCAAGTGTGGCGTAGATGCCAACGATCATCATCGGGTAGTCCGAGTGACCGACGTGCCAGGCCCAGCCGGACGGCCAGAACAACATAAGTGGGTAGAGAGCAAGGCACGCGAGGCCAGCCAAAACTAGAACGACGCGCAAATACCTGAGGCGATCGACTTCGGTCATGGCGGGCTCCTCTTTGGCCTAACTCTAAATTGACCCCAAGTGGGGTGATAACACCTTCACGGGCTTGGTGGATAACATTCCTTGTTCTGTCGTCTAGCCCTGACTAGACCGGGCATTGCGACAGTCGGGTGACCGCTGAACGGGCTTATACACCATGGATGGAAAGCCCAATCTGCTCAACGAGTTCTGGCAGTAGACCAAGCATAGCTACTCATTAGTTATCGCTCCGTCCACCGGCTGTTTCTGGCCGAAAACCGCCCCTGGCTATCAGGCTTGACTGGGCGCCTGTATCTCATAAATGCCGGGCATCTGTGTCTATCGAAAGGAGTACTGGATGGGTACGGTCCACAGACACTCCTTCATTGATGAGGCAACGATGGATCTGACGGCTGTTCCCTTTGGTACGACCGATTGGTCGACTGTCGAACCTGTACAACATGTTGGACAGACGGGTACCGCCTATTGGCGAACCTGCCAGTTTGGTTCAACGCGTGTACGGATGGTTGAATACAGTCCCGGATATCTGGCCGATCACTGGTGCTGGAGAGGTCATATCCTGTTGTGCCTGGAAGGCGAGTTGCACACGGAGCTGGAGGATGGGCGTCAGTTCACGCTCACCGCCGGGATGAGTTATCAGGTGGGCAGCAACGCTGAGGGGCATCGATCTTTTAGCACTACTGGTGCCAAGTTGTTCATCGTGGATTAACGCTGGGGCGTCTGGTTCGGGACTACGCTAATGCCATGCGGATCGTCGATCAATGGTGACCCTGTTCGCGTTGCGTCTGTTCTTGGAGCACCCAATGCCGCCCATCATCACGCGCCTGGTGGCGCTGTCTGTTCTTTGCCTGACTCTTGAGGTGCCAGCCCAGACCAACGCCTGTCCAGCTGGCGAGACACAAGTGTGCCTGGACGACTGCATCTGCCTGCCAGTGCCTGATGGCCTCTACCAGATCGCGACACCTGCCCTGGCGCTGTGGCTGACCCAAGCCCGCGCTGAAGCAGCCAGTGCTGGCGTGCAGCCCATTCCACCGCACATCCGGGAGCAACTGCTGCGCTGGTACGACCCCAGCGTCCTCGATACCGCGCGCTACAAAGTGAGCGACAACGGCCAATTCAGCGCCGCCAATGCCATGCTGCAAAACCCCGATGTTGGTGCCGTGACGCTGATCGACATCATCCTTTTCCGGGACGCTCAATCCGCAGAACAGGACGTCGCGCTTTGGGCTCACGAGTTAAAGCATGTGCAGCAGTATCAGGAATGGGGGGTAGACGGATTTGCCCAGCGGTATACACAGGATTTCAATGCTGTGGAGGCGCCGGCTTATGCCATACAGGCTGAGGTCAGGCGGTGGGTGCGGGAAGGGGCTGACTGAAGGGTAGCGAACCCCGCTGCTCGGCCACCAACAGCAATGACTGCGGCACAGGACTTTGCGGGTGCTGCGGTTCCTGCAAGGCGGTCAGCTGAAAACCGGCCATGTCCAGCGCATTGAACCAACTGGACAAAGTGCGCAAGTACCACGGCATGGGTTGCCACTGTCCCTTGAATCCGGCGAAATTCTCTTCCCGCCAGCCATCCTGATAATCGCCCGCCGCCGCGGTCCATGGATGCAGTGTCTGGATCACCAGCGCGCCGCCAGGGGCGAGCAGGGCGTTCATGGCGGCGAGCAGCGGGATGATGTCCTGGTGCAGCAGGGCGAAGTTGGCGCAGATCAGGTCGTAGTCGCGGCCGATGTCCACTTTCGCCTCCACCAACTCTTCATAGCTCGCCAGATGCACCGGCGAAGAGCCCGACGCCCGCGCCGCCTCGACCAGCGTCGCATCGCCATCCACACCGACCGCCTTGATGCCCCGTTCAGCCAGCGCGCGCAACAGCCAGCCCTCGCCGCAGCCCAGGTCGAGCACGCGCTCGGGCTGGCGGCCCAGCACCGCCAGCAGGATTGCCTGGTCGGTGACCTTGAGGCGGCTTTCGATGGCGCCGGTGCGGATGGCTTCGATCCAGGATTGGGCGTTGTGGTGCCAGCTGTCGAGGAGAGTGGATTCAGGGGCGGGCATGTCGTTGTCCGGAGTGGGTGGTTGGATGGAAGGATAGGACAAGATAGCCCTACCAGCCTTTCACTCCACTCATATCGGGCAGCTTGTGAGCGATGCCCTTGTGGCAGTCGATACAGGTGGCCTCACCGTTGGCCAATGAAGTCGAGTGCATGGCAGAAGCGCGCTTGCTCTGGCGGGTAAAATCCATGAACTCGAAGTTGTGGCAATTACGGCATTCGCGAGAGTCGTTGGCCTTGAGCCTTGCCCACTCATGTTCGGCCAGTTCGCGACGCAGCGTGAGGAATTTGTCGCGCGTATCGATGGTGCCGAAAATCTTGCCCCATACCTCCTTCGAAGCCTGCATCTTGCGCGCGATCTTGTGGGTCCATTCGTGGGGGACGTGGCAGTCCGGGCAACTGGCGCGTACGCCGGAGCGGTTGGTGTAGTGGATCGTGTCTTTGAGCTCGACGAAAACGTTGTCACGCATCTCATGACAGGAGATGCAGAATTTCTCGGTATTGCTCAGCTCCAGCGCGGTGTTGAAGCCACCCCAGAAAATGATCCCGGCGATAAAGCCCCCCAGCGTCAGAAAGCCCAGGCTGTAGTAGAGGCTCGGACGACGCAGGATGCCCCAGTAATCCTTGAGCAGGGCGAACAGTGCTTTCATGTTGCCTCCTCAGGGTTTCTGCGCGGCGTTGGCGTCGTCTTGCAGTATTTTGTCGATCGTCTCGAAACTGTTGCCCACCAAGGGTTGCACTTCTGTTTGCGGCACGTGGCATTGGTTACAGAAGTACCGGCGCGGTGACACCGCCGCCAGCGCCTGGCCGTCGCGGTCCATGTAGTGGGTGATGCTGATCATCGTCGCCTGGGTCCGCGCGCTGTTGGCACGGCTGTGACAGGACAGGCACTTGTTGCCGTTTTGGTCGATCTGATAACCGCGAATGGTATGGGGGATGGTGGGAGGCTGGTCCGGGTAATTGCGTTCGCGCTTCAGGTCTTTGTTTTCTTCATTGGCAATGGGCGGGGCCGGCAGGCTCTGGGTCAAGGTGCCACCGGGCCGGCGCCCATCCGGTCCCGGTGCGTCGAGGGGGTAATTGACTTCTGCAGCCATCACCACACCAATTGCAGCGAGCAGGAGCAACGGCAGGATTCGCAAAGGCATGACGGTTCTCCTCAGGCCACGCTGATCAACTCGATTCGTATCGCGCATTTTTTGTAGTCGGTCTGCTTGGAGATCGGGTCGGTGGCATCGAGCGTGACTTTGTTGATCAGCTTGTTGGCATCGAAAAACGGCACGAACACCAGTCCTTGCGGAGGCTTGTTACGCCCGCGGGTCTCGATGCGCGCACGGATCTCACCGCGTCGGCTGATCAACTTCACTTCACTGCCACGTCGCGCCTTCAAGGCCTTGGCATCTTCGGGGTGCATGTAGACCAAGGCGTCCGGCACCGCTTTGTACAGTTCCTCGACGCGTTGGGTCATCGTGCCGGTGTGCCAGTGTTCGAGGACGCGCCCGGTGCTCAGCCAGAACGGGTAATCGGCATCCGGGGCTTCGGCTGGCGGCTCGTAGGGGAGGGCGAAGATGATCGCCTTCTTGTCCGGGTGGCCGTAGAACTGCACCTCGCTGCCTTTTTCCACGTAGGGGTCCAGCCCTTCGCGGTAACGCCAGCGGGTTTCCTTGCCGTCCACCACCGGCCAGCGCAGGCCTCGTTCGCTGTGGTAGCGGTCGAACGTGGCAAGGTCATGCCCGTGGCCGCGACCGAACTGGGCGTACTCCTCGAACAAACCTTTTTGCAGGTAGAAGCCAAACGCTTTGGCTTCATCATTTTTGTATCCGGCTTCCATTTGCTCGACCGGAAACTGGTCAACCTGACCGTTCTTGTAAAGCACTTCAAACAGGGTTTTACCCTTGTGCTCAGGAGAGGTGGCCAGTAACTCGGCGGGCCAGGTTTCATCGGTGGTGAAGCGCTTGGAAAACTCCAGCAACTGCCACAGGTCCGACTTGGCGTCCCCCGGCGCAGTCACCAACTGATGCCAGAATTGCGTACGCCGCTCGGCATTGCCGAAGGCGCCTTCCTTTTCCACCCACATGGCGCTGGGCAGGATCAGGTCGGCGGCTTGCGCGGAAACGGTGGGGTAGACATCGGAGACAATCACGAAATTATCCGGGTTGCGCCAGCCCGGCAGGACTTCCTGCATGATGTTCGGCCCGGCGTGCATGTTGTTGCTGGCCTGGGTCCAGTAAACGTTGAGCACGCCGTCCTTGAGCATGCGGCTCTGTTCCACCGCGTGAAAACCGGGCTTCTCCTGAATGGTGCCGGCGGGCAGCTTCCAGATTTTTTCGGCGATGGCGCGATGTTTTGGGTTAGTCACCACCAGATCGGCGGGCAAGCGGTGGGAGAAGGTCCCGACTTCGCGCGCCGTACCACAGGCCGACGGCTGGCCGGTGAGTGAGAAAGGACTGTTGCCCGGCTCGCTGATCTTGCCGGTGAGCAGATGGATGTTGTAGATCAGGTTGTTGGCCCAGACGCCGCGAGTGTGCTGGTTGAAACCCATGGTCCAGAACGACACGATTTTACGCTTGGGGTCGGCATACAACTCGGCCAAAGCCTTGAGCCTTTCAGCCGGAACGCCTGTCTCCTTGGCGGTTCGCTCCAGCGTGTAAGGTTTGACGAACGCGGCGTATTGGTCGAAGGAAATATCCGTCCAGGTGTTGGCCTTGGCGGCGTTTTTCGCCTTCATTTCCAGTGGATCGTCGGGACGCAGGCCGTACCCGATGTCGTCGGCACCTTGGGCAAATCGGGTGTGTTTGGTAATGAAATCCTGGTTCACCGCGCCGCTTTCAATGATGTGGTTGGCGATGTAGTTAAGGATCATCAGGTCAGTTTGCGGCTTGAACACCATGGGGATGTCGGCCAGCTCGAAACTGCGATGTTCGAAGGTCGACAGCACGGCCACTTTCACGTGAGGCTGGCTCAGGCGGCGATCGGTGACCCGGCTCCAGAGCACCGGGTGCATCTCGGCCATGTTCGAGCCCCAGAGCACGAAAGCGTCGGTGGCTTCGATGTCGTCGTAGCACCCCATCGGCTCATCCATGCCAAAGGTGCGCATAAAACCCATCACCGCCGAGGCCATGCAATGGCGGGCGTTGGGGTCGATGTTGTTGCTGCGAAAGCCTGCTTTCATCAGTTTGTTGGCGGCATAGCCTTCCCACACGGTCCATTGCCCGGAGCCGAACATGCCGACCGACCCGGGACCTTTGCTCTTCAAGGCCTCCTTGAATTTCAGTTCCATGATGTCGAAGGCCTTCTCCCAGCTGATCGGCTGGAATTCGCCTTGCTTGTCGTACTGGCCATTCTTCATGCGCAAAAGCGGTTGGGTCAGGCGATCAACGCCGTACATGATCTTCGAAAGGAAATAGCCCTTCACGCAGTTCAGTCCGCGGTTGACCTCTGCCTTGACGTCGCCGTGGGTGGCGACCACGCGGTTGTCCTTGGTCGCGACCATCACACTGCAACCAGTGCCGCAGAAACGGCAGGGCGCCTTGTTCCAGTCCAGTGTGACCATGTCCGCTTCGGTCACCAGATTACTGGCGTCGGTAATAATCGGCAGGCCAGCAGCGGCGGCTGCAATGGCGGCGGCCTGGGCTTTGACGAACTCGCGGCGCGTCATGCTCATTCGATATCTCCTTCGGGTTCGAGGAGTTCGTGGTAGATCAACGCCGCGTTGAGTACGCCCGGCAAGTTGTTGATCTGTTCGATGCGTTGAAGGATCTGACTTTCGTGTACGGCCTCAAGGACCACCACCAGTTTTCCCGCCGCACTTTCCTGATGCAGTTCCAGGCCGTCCAACAGACGCAGGTTGGCTTTAACGGCATCGAACAATTCAGGCCTGGCAAGTACTACAAGACTGGCAATATGCAGAGCTTCGTCCATGCGCTGGCTCCAATAGGCTTTCAGAAAAAGCTATTAGTTAGTTGGGTGGTCCCGGTGGGCCGTACAGCATCTGGAAAAACCAGACGATAAAACCGTAACCGCCGACGATAGCGACCGACAGCAGCGGAAAGAGGCAGACGACAAGAAAGAGAAACAGCCGGGTTTCCTTGCGGCGCTGAGGTTTTCGTTCTTCAGCCAATGACATGAGTAATCTCCTGCCGAACGTGCAGTCAGACTAGATCACGAAGTTTTTGCAGGTTTTCTGGCGGGGTTTTTACAGACCGACGGTAGTTAACCCGTGCTCCGATGTCGCAACGGGTTATAACCTTTTAAATCATTACTTCATTTAGTTAGCAAGTTGCGGACATCCCTGCTTTCAAATCGACCGTTGATTAACACGCTGAGTCAGTTCTTCCGCTGACTCCTTGCGTTCCGAGTAGCGGTCAACCAGATCCGGGCGCTCGCGCAGCAGCAGCGTGAATTTCACCAGTTCTTCCATGACGTCTACCACCCGGTCATACAGCGAGGACGGTTTCATGCGGTTGCCTTCGTCAAACTCCAGATAAGCCTTCGGCACGGAAGATTGATTCGGGATCGTGAACATCCGCATCCAGCGTCCCAGCACGCGAAGCTGATTCACCACGTTAAAGGATTGGGAACCGCCACTGACCTGCATGACGGCGAGCGTTTTTCCTTGGGTCGGACGAACAGCGCCCAGGGCCAGCGGCACCCAGTCAATCTGGGCCTTGAATACGGCAGACATGGCGCCGTGGCGTTCGGGTGAACACCAGACCTGTCCTTCAGACCATTGCATCAGTTCAAGCAATTCCTGAACTTTCGGGTGATCGTTGGGTGCGTCATCCGGTAGCGGCAGTCCCGATGGATTGAAGATCCGCGTCTCTGCACCGAAGTGTTCGAGCAGACGGGCTGCTTCTTCGACCAACAGCCGACTGAATGACCGTGCGCGGGTCGACCCGTACAGCAACAGGATTCGTGGCTTGGGTTGGCCGTCGTCACTGGCAATGGACTGAATCAATGACGCGTCGAGATTAGGCAGTGAGGGGGTCATGGGGGGCTCCAGTTACAGGGTGCTGATGCGGTCGAGTTCGCGCTTCAGAGCATCGCGATCAAGTTGGGCGAAGGGCAGGGCGAGGAATGCCCGGCAGCGTGTTTCGATGCGCGCAAGCGTCGAGTGGAATGCAGCGGCGACGACCGTCTCATCTCCCTTCACCTCTGATGGATCTTCCAGCCCCCAATGGGCTTTCAACGCCGGCCCGAAGTAGACCGGGCACGCCTCACCGGCGGCCTTGTCGCAGACGGTGATGACAATGTCCGGCGGGTTGGCCTCGAAGGCGTCATTGCCTTTGCTGCTTAA
Organism: Pseudomonas sp. BT76 TE3572; assembly: GCF_050435365.1. Taxonomy (NCBI): domain Bacteria; kingdom Pseudomonadati; phylum Pseudomonadota; class Gammaproteobacteria; order Pseudomonadales; family Pseudomonadaceae; genus Pseudomonas; species Pseudomonas sp. BT76 TE3572. The sequence goes on along the minus strand of NZ_JBNDKE010000001.1, from coordinate 2,081,176 downwards.
CCCGTCGATCGTAATTCCGGCCTCTTGCAACGTGGTCAGGCTGCGCGGCAGAACCTGTCCTTTGGGGAAGCTGCCGGCGCTGATCGCCTGGAAGCCTTGCGGTGCAAGATGATTGAACATCGCTTCGGACAAAATGCTGCGACAGCTATTGGCGGTACACATGAACAGAACGCGCATGGCGACTCCTCTTTCCAGACGGGCAGGTGCTAAACGCTCAGGCGCAAGGCCAGGGCAGTGATGGGTCAGCAGCAGGCGGCAGTGTTGATCGGGCGGTCGCCCATCGCTTTGAGTCGAGTGCTGTTTTCCTCAAGCCAGTCGGCGTTGGCTTCGAGGGTTGTCTCAAGAGTGGTGCGAACCCACTTTGGCAGTTCGGGGTTTAGCCGGTAGTACACCCACTGACCCTGGCGGCGGTCGAGAAGCAGGCCACATGCCCGAAGCTGCGCGAGGTGGCGGGAGATTTTCGGCTGACTGTCGTCCAGGGCGCAGACCAGTTCGCAGACGCATAACTCTCCTTCACGGGTGATCAGTAAGGTGGCCCGCGTGCGAGTTTCGTCGGACAGGCATTTGAATACGGCGGCAGGGTTCAGCATGGAGGCGTCTTCAATACATGTGGTTAGCCGAATATACGGATATCCATATGTATTGAGCAAACCAAAACAGATGAACGTCAGTAAGACGACCTCTCGGAAGTGACTTTGCACAGGGGTTCATCTTGAAAATGCAATTGCTAATTTGTATCATTCGTTTTCAATTCAGCGAAGCAGGGAACGCCGCGCCAAAACAATAATAAGGTCAAGGCAATGCTAAAAATGCTTCTCGTGTACGGTCATCTGCTTGCTACGTGTATTGCCCTGGGGAGGGTGTTGCAGGCGGATCACAAGCTTTGGAGTTGGCGCAAGGAAATACTGGATCAGGCGAGGCTTGAGTACCTTGATGAAACTCAGAAGATCGTCAGCCTCGCGCTGCTGGCCCTTTGGGCAAGCGGGCTGTTGCTGGTGCTTGAGGGTTATCTCAATGACGGCGACGCGTATCTGCTCAATCAAAAACTCTGGGCCAAGGTAACGGTCGTCGCGCTGCTTAGCCTCAACGGTGCATTGTTGCATCGAGTCGGCTTCCCGTTGTTGCAAAAGGCTCCCTTCGTCGCACTGCGCAGTGCAGGCCGCACGCGACTCGCCTTATTGGGTGCGCTGTCCATGAGCGGTTGGCTATTCGCCGCTTTCCTGGGGGTGGCTCGCGCCTGGAATCACGTGTTGCCTTATCTACATGTGATGGGCGCTTTCGCCGCATTCTCGTTACTGGCTTGTTGCGTGGCACTTGCAGTCGCCGGTAGGGCGGGCAGTGTCAGTGCGCAAAAATCCTCTGTACCGGGGTAGCTATCAATCTTCACTGCCTCTCTATTAATTTTTGCACTCCGCCAACACCACTTTGCAGGTATCGGGCGTGCCACCGGATCGGCCGGCATAGCGTATGCAATTATCCAGGGATTTTTTGCGAGCCATGTTCAAGGTGGTGCCCCAAGCCAGGCCGCCCTCTCCGGCAGTGGGTAGCGCTTTTGCATAGCAGCTGTCGCCTATGCTTGAGACCGAATAGCGGGCTGTCGCCGCTTTGCCTGCACATCCCGCTGCCAGCGCCAGGTTGACGGCGAGCAGGGTGGGCAGGATCCATGACGAGCATTGGCGTGCTGTTGTTCCGATCATCCCATCTCCCCTGCAGCAATAGGCTAGAGGCATGTTTGTGGTCGTGCTTCATTCAGATTAGCCGGTGTTGTGCCGGCCCCTGAGCCGGTTTAGCGGAATTGGCGAATTTGCAGACAGCCGGAGTAAACCGTACGACAGCGAGCGGCGATTCTCCCGCAACAACTACAACAACACCGCTCGCTGGACGCCATAACCGCGCCTATGGCATCGTCGAAAAAATACGCCATGTAGTAAACAGGATGAGAGCAATGGAGGAGGGTGAAGAGGTCGGGGCCAAGGCGTCGATGGCGACGCTGATGGCGTTCAATCGTTGCGTGTTGCACCTGGGGCGCCTTGCCCGGGATCGCGGTGCCTCCCAATTCATCGCAGACGGCCTGCAGGCCTTCAGCCAACTGGTGCCCTTCGCTTCGGCATGGTGGGGCGAGATGTCGACGTCAGACGCCAGTACTCCCCCTCAAAGCTGGATGCACGGGCGGATCAATCTGCCTGAGTCGTTTGCCGTCGAATGGCACAAAGTGGCGGTCAGCGACAGATTTTCCCAGGAGACCTTGAGTCAACCCGGGGAAGTTGTGCGCGACAGTGGGTTCAACGATCCCTGCGAGGAGGTGAACGACTTCGCTCGGCGTCACGACCTCTACCACCTGATGTGCATCTCCTTCGAGTTACCCGAAAGCGGCTTGATGTTCTTCGTTTGTCTCTACCGTGGCCTTCATGCACCTGCTTTTAATGACAGCGAGGCCGGGTTGTTTTCGGCGTTCTGCGACCATCTGTTGCAGCAGTGGCGGTTCCAGGTGCAGGACATGATTCGCTTCGACACCGGCAATGGGGCGAGTGACTTCGGGGTCGCCCGGATGGACGGCAGTCTGCTGTACGTCGGCGCAAGTCTGTGCGCCGCCATTCAGCGCGAGTTGCCCGGGTGGAGCGGTTCAACGCTTCCTGCGGAAGTCATCGTGCAACTGCAAAAAGCGCCGTGTGTGATTCGTCTCGGTCGTTGTGCGCTGACGCTGAGTCCTAACGCCGAGCACGTCATCCTGTCACTCGAATCACAGTCGCGCGGGGCGGTGCTGGCGCCTCGCGAGCGCACGGCGGCGATGCTGTTCGCCGCCGGCCATTCCTATAAGGAAATTGCCAAAATCCTTGCCCTGAGTCCGGCCACAGTGCGCACCTATCTGCGCAACTGCTACTTGCAGCTCGGCGTGAAGAGCAAAGTGGAGCTGGGCTCTGTCCTGCGGTCATCGACCTCGCTTGCGGAAACTGTACTTAAGCCATAACGCATAACTTTGTAGCAGCTGCCGAAGGCTGCGTTCGGCTGCGCAGCAGTCGTGAAGTCAGATTATGCGGTGCACCAGACTCACCGCGCACTCAGGGTTTACGACTGCTGCGCAGCCGGACGCAGCCTTCGGCAGCTGCTACAAAGTATGCGTTGCTGCTCAACTGCCCGGTATTTGCCTGACCCCTCCTCATTTGTGGAGGTCCGTACTTCTGCTGCGCTCTATATCGTATGCCCTGCATATCAGGGGCTTGCGACCGTCCGTTCGGGCCACTTCCAAAACTATAAAAATAGAGGTGAGGCAGTTGAAATTTTCCAGGCTATTTATCGCCGTTTCCGCGACAACGGCATTTTCCTGTGTGGCGCTGGTGGGGTGTCAGACACACGCTTCGACAGGCGCCGACATGGTCATGCGCAACGGCTATGTCTACACCGTCGACGGCAAGAACTCCGTGCAGCAGGCGATCGCCGTCACGGGCGGGAAGATCGTTTATGTCGGCAGTGATGCAGGGGTTGCCTCTTACATCGGCAAGCAGACACAGCTGATCGATCTGGCCGGCCGCATGGTGATGCCGGGCTTCATCGATGCGCACATGCATCCGGGAGACGGAGGCCGCGCCATGACCTTGTGCGACCTGAAATACCAGACGATGACCCGCAAGGTTTTCCAGGAAACCATTCAGGCGTGCCTGGATGCCGACAAGGACAAAGGCCCCGATGTCTGGCTCGAAGTGGGCAGCTGGGATCGCATTGGCATGACCGGACTCGACGGCGACCCCGACAAATCGACACTGGACGCGCTCAAGACCAACCGCCCAATTCAAGTCCGTTCCACCGACTTCCATACGGTGCTGACCAACTCTCGCGGCCTGGCGGTCGCCGGCATCAACAAGCAAACGGCCAATCCCGGTGACGGCAAGTACATGCGCGACAGCGCCGGCAACCCGAACGGCATCTGTGAAGACGGAGCCGCCGAGGCCATGGCTGCCGTGGTGCCGCCCGCCACCGACGCAGAGAAACTCAATCAGACCCGCGCGGCGCTCGACGCCATGCGCCAGCAAGGCATCACCAGTTTCTTCGATGCCTTGTCGGGGCCGGAAAATGGCAAAGCGTTTACCACCCTGCAACAGTCGGGTGAGCTGACGGCCCGGGCCTTGCTGGCGATCAAACTCGACCCTGCGGCCGCCGCTGCCGACCCGGACAAAACCATCGCCGAGGCCAAGGCAATGGCCACTACCTACGACCAGGGCGAAGCGAAACCGGCACCGGGCGTGAGCATGCGTCACGTCAAACTGTTCATGGACGGCATCATCAACGCGCCGGCGGACACGGGTGCAATGTTGACGCCGTACCTGCGCAATGCCGGCACCGATACGGCACCGAAGTGGACCCCCGGCAAGAACACCGGCGAGCTTTACTTCCCGCCGCAAGTACTCAACCCGCTGCTGCTGAAAGCCGTTCAGGCCGGCCTCGATCCGCACCTTCACGCTACCGGAGACCGCGCGGTGCGTGACTCACTGAACGGCATCTCATACGTGCGCCAGCAACTGCCCGGCAATGACTTCCGCCCGACCATCACTCACAACGAGTCGGTGGACCCTGCCGACTATGCGCGCTTCAAGGCGCTCGACGTGACCGCCAACATGTCCTTCCAGTGGGCCCAGCAGGCGCCGTCTACGGTCGACGGTACTAACGAGCATCTGGGGGCTGCGCGATTTGCCCGCATGGAGCCGTCCGGCAGCATCGCCCGTGCCGGCGGCCGCGTTGCGTATGGCAGCGACTGGCCCGTCGACCCGCTCGACGAGTTCCTGGCGTTGAAAATCGGTGTCACCCGCTCAGGTGATCCGCTGAACCCGCACAGCTACGGCCCCAAGTATGCGGGCAGGCTGAATGCCGACCCGGCGCTGTCGCGCACTGAAGTGTTGCGCACCATCACCATGAACGCTGCCGAGCAGCTGAAACTGGACGCTGTCGTCGGTTCGGTCGAGGTCGGCAAGTTCGCTGACTTGATCGTACTGGACAAGAACTTCATGCAGGTCCCCGAGGAGGAGTTGGCTCGAAATAACGTGCTGCTGACGGTCGTGGGCGGCCAGGTCGTGTGGGCCAAGGCGCCGTTCGTTGGCCTTGATCCGAAGGCGTTGTCCCAGGCATCAGTCGCCCGTCCTGCCCAATAAAAACAAGAGAGTGTTCCGATGCAGCGATTTATTCCAAACCTGTTGGCCGCAGCCCTGGCTTTTTCTTCGGTGCAAGCCATGGCCGCCGCTGACCTTGTGTTGTTCAACGGCAAGGTATTCACCGCCGAACCCGGTCAGGGACTGGTCCAGGCAGTGGCCGTGCAAGACGGCAAGATTCTCAAAGTGGGCAGTAATGCCGAGATCAACGCCCTGGCTGACACCGGCACGCAACGGATCGATCTGGCGGGCAAGGTACTTATGCCGGGAATGATTGATACCCACAGTCACCCGGTGGTGGCGGCCTTCGACAGCATGGGAGCCAACCTGCTGGATGAAGTCAAACCGTTGCCGGAACTTGAGCAGTGGATGATCGAACAGGATCAGGCGGGCATTGCGCGGGCCGGTGATGTGATCAGCATCGCCGGGGTCAGTTCGGCCTATTGGGACAAGAGCCGTGAGCTGGGCCAGCGTTTCAATCAGGGGCGCTGGGTGGATCAACCGGTGGTCCTCAGCGGGATCGACGGGCACACCGGCTGGGCCAACAACGCCATGCTTAAGCGCCTGAAGATCGACGCGGCGCTGGTAAAAGGTCTCTCGGAACAGGACCGCAGTTTTGTGGGGCACGACGCGGATTTCACCCCTAATGGTTATTTTGCCGAGTCTCGCTGGGACCAGGTGCGCAGCCAGATCCCCGCGCCCAGCGACGAGATCATGTTGAAAGCCGCCCGCGAGGCGGTGAGGGTCAATAATCAATACGGCGTCACCGCCTGGATGGACGCGGCGGCGAATGCCGGCGGTGGCGATTCGCTGTTCGATTTCAAGGCAACCGAGCAGAGTTACGGCGTGCTGCCGCTTTACCGCGAACTGGCAGAGAAGGGCGAGCTCAATGCCCACGTCGCCGCGCTGCTGTTGGCCAACCCGAAAAGTTGGCCAGCCGACCTGGAAGTACTGGCCAAGGTGATGAAGAAATTCGAGGGTGTGCCCAACCTGAGTTTTCCTGGCATCAAGGTATTCGCCGATGGCGTTCTCGAGTTTCCGGGGCAGACCGCCGCGGTGATCGTTCCCTTCAAGAACAGCCATAAAAACGGTCAACTGCTGATCGACCCCGCGCACTTCGGTGAGTTGGTCGTGGCAGCGGAGAAGCGCGACTGGATCGTGCACATGCATGCGGTCGGCGACCGTGCGGTGCGTGAGTCACTCAATGGTTTTGCCTATGCGCGCAAACTCAACCCGACACCGGTGGCTCATAGCATCAGCCACCTGCAATTGGTCAACCCGAAAGAGTTTCCGCGCTTCAAGCAACTTGGCGTGATCGCTTCCATGCAATTGCTGTGGGCCACCGGCGAGAGTTACACCGTCGAGCTCGTCAAACCCTATATCAGCGCGTTTGCCTACGGTTATCAGTATCCCGCCAAGTCCTTGCATAACGCCGGTGCGGTCATCGCCGGTGGCAGTGACTGGCCGGTATCCAGCCCCAATCCATGGAACGCCATCGCTCAGGCCAGCACACGCAAAGGGCCATTGGGCGTGTTGAATGCCAAGGAAAGCATCGATCGCCAGACCATGTTCTACGCCTACACGCTCAATGCCGCCAAGGCCTTGCGCCTGGAACAGCAGATTGGTTCGCTGACACCCGGCAAGCAGGCCGATCTGATCATCCTCGACCGCGATGTCTTCAAGGTCAGCGATGACGAACTGTTCGACACCAAGGTGCTGAAGACCTTCTTCGCCGGCAAAGAGGTGTACGCACCCGCGTCCTGACCCTCCGTTCACCCGCACCACGCAACAGACGCCTGGCTCCTCGTACGACGAGGGGCTCGGCATCGCCATGCCTGAAAAAAACCGCACCTCCATAACAATAAGAGACTTGTATGAACGCACGCTCAGTATTGACCCTGGCCACGCTTGTATTGGCACCCCTGACCACCCAGGCACTGACACTCAACGATGACTTCAGCCTGGACATGACCCTGGGAGTCTTTAGCGACTACCGCTCCCGTGGCATTTCGCAAACCCTGGGGGATCCGGCAGCTCAGGCCGGCGCCACGCTGATGCACAGCAGCGGCCTGTACGTTGGCGCCTGGACCTCGAATGTCGATTTCGGCGGCGAGTTCAAGACGCGGCAGGAACTCGAGTATTACGCGGGCTACTACTGGCAGGCGACCGAGGCCATCAGCCTCGACCTGGGGTACATCAAGTACGACTATCCAAAGGAAGCCCAATTCAACCTGAGTGAGGTCTACGCCGTCCTTGACGTTTATGGCGTGAAGCTCGGCGCTTACTACTCAAACGATACGCCGAACTTCTTTGGCGAGGACCAGGACACCCTTTACACCTACCTCAGCTACAAAATCGAATTGCCGGCCGAGATCGGCCTGGACCTGCGCGTGGGCCGCAACGATGTCAAGGATCCGGCCTTCTGGTCCGCCAGCGGCGAAAGCCGTGATGCCTACAGCGAGTGGGAAGCCAGGTTGACCCGTGACTTCGTGGGGGTGACCTGGGGCCTTAGCTACATTGATACCGACCTGTCGAAAAGCGAATGCACGAGTTGGTATGGCTATGGAGATTTGTGCTCCGCCACGGTGGTTGCCAGTGCCAGCAAGGCGTTCTAAGCGTTAAAAGCCCTGCCAGTCAGTTAACAGAAACCCAGGGTCGAGCGATCAATTGTGGCGAGGGAGCTTGCTCCCGCTCGACTGCGCAGCAGTCGCAAAATCGCATTGTTGTCAGAATTTTGGGGCCGCTTCGCAGCCCAACGTCGGAACGCCGCCCGGAGCAAGCTCGCTCGCCACAAAACACCTTTGCCCGTCTGCCCCTAATAAGAGAACAGCGTAATGACCAAGGTCAATGATAGTCAGCAGCGAAGTCCCCTGATCGAAACACGTTCGATCGATTACATTCCCGAGGCCGAGCGTCATGGCAGCCTCTACAGCCAGTTCACCCTGTGGCTCGGCGCCAACCTGCAAATCACCGCGATCGTCACCGGCGCCCTGGCCGTGGTGCTGGGCGGCGATGTGTTCTGGTCGCTCATCGGCTTGCTGATCGGCCAGGTGCTCGGCGGCGCCGTGGTTGCCCTGCACGCGGCGCAAGGGCCGAAGCTCGGCTTGCCGCAGATGATCTCCAGTCGTGTGCAGTTCGGGGTCTATGGGGCGGCCATCCCGATTGTGCTGGTGTGCCTGATGTACCTCGGTTTCAGCGCCACCGGTGCGGTGTTGTCGGGGCAGGCGATTGCCCAATTGATCCATGTCAGCGACAGCGCCGGCATCCTGATTTTTGCCTCCTGCATCGCGTTTCTGACGATCTTCGGTTACCGGGTCATCCACCTGGTCGGCCGGGTGGCCAGCGTGCTGGGCATCATCGCCTTCGTCTATCTGTTTACCCGGTTGATGACCCTCAACGATATCGGCCTGTTGCTGGAAAACCGTCACTTCGGCTGGAGTACTTTCCTGCTGGCGGTGTCGTTGTCCGCGTCCTGGCAGATCGCCTTTGGCCCTTATGTGGCGGACTACTCACGCTACCTGCCGAGCAAAACCTCCTCGTGGAAGACGTTCGCTGCCGTCGGGCTTGGAACGGTGCTGGGCGCCCAGGCGTCCATGGTGCTGGGGGTGTTTGCCGCGGCGTTGGCCGGTGCGAACTTCCGCGGTCATGAGGTGGCGACTATCGTCGGGTTGGGCAGCACCGGAGTGATGGCGTCCTTGCTGTACTTGAGCGTGGTGTTCGGCAAGGTCACGGTGTCCACGCTCAACGCTTATGGCAGCTTCATGTGCGTGGCCACCATTATCAGCGGCTTCCGCAGTCGTCTGGAGATTTCCGCCCGGCAGCGGATGGTGTTTGTGTTGGTGATTGTCGCGGCATCGACCACGCTCGCGCTGTTGGGGCAGTACTCGTTTCTCAACACCTTCAAGTACTTCATCCTGTTTTTGCTGACCTTCTTCACACCGTGGAGCGCGATCAATCTGGTGGATTACTACTTCATCAACAAAGAGCGCTATGACATCCCGGCATTGTCCGACCCCGCAGGCCGTTATGGTCGCTGGAACACGCGCGGGATCAGCGTGTATGTCATCGGTGTATTGATCCAGTTGCCCTTTGTCGATACGCACTTCTACTCCGGGCCGATGGTGGCGGAGCTCGGCGGTGTCGATATTTCCTGGATCGTTGGTCTGGTGGTGCCGGGGATTCTTTATTACGCGCTGGCCAGGACATCTATGCCGGCGGTGGCCCTGAGCGGAACTGAAAGACCTTAAGGAGGAAACCGGAAGTTTGGGTGAACGCAAAAATATCGCAGCCTGCGGCAGTTCCTACAGGTGTACGCCGTCCCTTGCAGGCGCTACCGCAGGCTGCGATCTTTTGATCTACATTTCCCTTTTCCTGCTCATCAAATCAACCCGTAAGGAGACGATCAACATGGACATCCAGGCCCTGCGCGCCAACGCATCCCACCTCGATAAAATCGCCAGCCTGTTCGACGCCTATCGAGGCTTCTACGGCCAGCCATCGAACCTGCCGCAGTCTCGCGCCTTCATCGCCGAGCGCATTGCCAGGGACGAATCCGCGATCTTCTTCGCCCAGGCCCCCAGCGGCGAGGCGCTGGGTTTCGTCCAATTGTTCCCGACGTTTTCCTCCATCGACGCGCACCGCACCTGGCTGCTCGGCGACCTCTTCACAACACCTGCCGCCCGAGGGCAAGGGGTCGGCACGTTGCTGATGAACACCGCGCGAGCCTTCGCAGTGTTGACCGGGGCCAAAGGCCTGGTGCTGGAAACGGCCACTGACAATGTCGGCGCGCAACGGTTGTACGAATCCTTGGGCTATGTGCGCGATACGGGTTACTACACCTACTGCCTCGATTTGAAACAAGGCTGAGCCAACCGCTGCCGGTTACCTCAACTCGTGCAGGAATGCAGCTTGGGCCTTGGGGCAGGTGAGGATGCGGTAACGCGTGCTGCGTGAAACATCACGGTCCCGAAAGCGCTCATACACCGGTTGGAAAACCTCACGGTTCAATGCTGGGTGCTGATGCTTCAGGTAGCGTTCACAGCACGCGTTGTAGTGTTCAACCGAGATGAACTTGTTGAACCAGAAGCGATAGAAGTAACCCAGCAGAAAACCCAGGCTGAAGTCGTGATCCAGCACCGAATGCGCGCAGCATTCGAAATCGATCAGGCGCAGCCTGCCATCGGGGCCAATCAGGATGTTCTTGGGGTGCGGGTCCATGTGCACAAACCCCTCGACCAGCGTCTGCCCAAACAGTTGGAAAATGTCCGACAGCAGCGTTTGCGCCTGCTCGGGTTGGGCGATCAGTCGTTCATCGACGCTGCAATGGTTGTCGAAAAAACTGACCAGCAAATACTCTTCCTTGAGAAATGGAAAACGCCCGACGTGGCCGAATGCAGCGACTCTGGGCGATGACTCCGACTTGGCGGACACAACGGACAGATTGATGAATTCGTTGGTCAGGTCATGCAGCCCGAACACACGCTTGAGGCCCAGGAAATTCTGCAGCTGCTTTTTCCAGTGGGTCAGGCGATTGTGTTTCAACACCCATTTGCGCTCACCTTCGAGCAGGAACACGCTGCGGGTTTCCTCGGGAATATCCAGCAAGGCATGTTGATCCGGCGCGGCAAAAAAACGCTGAAGCACCGTCACCAGTTCGTTCTGATCAGACGGATCAAAATGGAAGGTGACGTCAGCGATCTTTTGCTGATTCAGAGGCGAAGTAAGGTGTCTGAGGTGACGCATGTAAAGTCCCTGCTAATGCTTTGCAGTCCATAAAACGCCGGCAATGAGCGCTACGCTTTGTCGTTATCGGCAGGACGCTGCAGACCCTTACACACAGAGTTGATTTTTTACCGCTGGGTTGGCTGCACATACGCCGTGATCAGCGGCATATCCCTGCCCGCATCGCGTAGGGCTGAAGCATTTCGATCCCGCCCTGACGGACAGGCTGTACCTCGCGATACGGGGCACAGCCTTGCCAATACGAGACAGTCTTCGACGCTATGCAAACCCGAGAAACGACAGGATAACCACGACAATCACAACTACCCCGACGATGTAGATGATGTTGTTCATGAATTCCACCTCTCAACCTGAATGGATTGCGAAACGTGGGAGGACACCCACGCGGCATGCTTCAAAAGATCAAACCCCCTGAAGGGCAGGCTTTCAGCGCTTGATCAGGGAAATCTTGGTTCCCTCGATGCTGACCCCGGCCATTAACCCTTGCTGGTCGAATATGAACGCGTAGGCATCGTCCTTGAGTGTAGAACTCGACAGATTCTTCGCGACCCCTTCGTCAACCACGACAACGGTTGGCCCCACGCCGACTTCCCAGCCCTTGGTCTCACGAACATAGTTCACGGCTTTGTCAGTCATCAGGAACACCGCATAACCGTACGATTGGGCGCCAGCCTGCAGCCCCCATGACCCCGTTACGGAGTTGTAGTAACTATCCACCTTCGAGCCCTTCATCAGCACGCCTTCGCCATAGCTGCCACCAAACACAAGGCCGGCCTTGATGATTTTCGGGAAGACCAGCACCGCTTTGGCATTCTGCGAAATGGTTTTGGCAAATGGAGTGGCCTTGTAAAGCGTTTGCAACGCTTGGTGGGAGTCGGCATTCAGATCCTCGGCGGTTGCCGCACCTGCCGTGTTCAGGAGGCTTGCTGATGCCAATGAGGCTGCCGCGAGGAAGATCGATAGGAAGAAGCGCATTGACTGAGTCATTTTCGTACTCCGCTAAGGGAGCAGGGGATGGGAGCAGCAGTCAGCGCCTGCACCAGACAGGATCCGAACCTACTGAACGTTATCCGGCGCACCCTGATGTGTGTGAGTTGCAAAGCGTCGCTTTTGAATGAACCAGGCCCAAGGCCTTGATCATTCGCGATGCCGTCAGAAGTTTGGACCACTGTGCAACGGCCGGGTTCGTCGTCAGAAGCAAAGTGGTCGATGACCCCAACGAAACGCCAGGCAACGACAAACTCAAACGCCCCATCCCTCCCGCACAGCCCTTCGAATGCCTTCCAGCAACATCGCAAACGCCGGGTTGTCGTTGTTCTCGCGCCAGATCAAATGCAGCTCGCTCTGCACACCTTCACCCAGATCGATATCGCGAAACACCACGTTCTTGAACACCACGCTGGTGGCGCAGCGAGGCACCAGGGCCAGGCCCATTCCGGCGTTGACCAGCGCCAGGATGGTCAAGGATGAACCGAGCCATTGCACGTATTCCGGGGCGACGCGGGCAGAGCGGAGCATGCCGGTCAGCAGTTCGTTGAACGGCGGGTAGGCGGCGTGGGAGTACATTAGAAACGGTTGCGCATCGAGGTCTTTGACCGAGACGGTTTCTGCGCTCGCTAGCCGATGACGGCTCGGCACCGCCAAGACAAACGGCTCGCGCACCAGGCATTCGGTGGCGTATCCCGGCTCCAGCAACGGTGCTCGAACGATGCCCAAGTCGATACGGCGGGCACGCAGGGCTTCATGCTGCTGGTAGGTGTTCATCTCCGTCAGGTCGATTTTTACATGCGGTTGTTTGAGCCGCGCTTCGGCGATGACCTTGGGCAGGAATTCATACACCGCGCTGCCGACGAAACTGATGTTGACCGAGCCGATGTCGCCCTCGGCAAAACGGCGGGCGGTGACGGCGGCTTGCTGGGCGCGCTCCAGCAGGTTTTGCGCTTCGATGAAAAACGCGCGGCCGGCGGCGGTCAGGGCGACGCTACGGGTGGTGCGGGTGAACAGCTCGACGCCCAGGTGGTGTTCCAGCAGTTGAATCTGCCGACTGAGGGGCGGTTGAGTCATGTTCAACCGTTCGGCGGCCCGGCGGAAATTCAGTTCGGTCGCCACCGTGGTGAAACAGCGCAGTTGAGTCAGTTCGAACATTGATCTAATCCAGGTATCAATCGAATGCCAAGTTAGATTAGACGGGATCAATGAGCGCGTCCATGATCGGCTCGTCCCTAAAAAAACAATGAACGGGAGTTGCCCCTTGAATACCCTCCAGAGTCCGCCGGACCCGAACGTGCTCGCCCGCGCAGCGGCCAAGGTCAAGCGCCATGTGCTGCCGCTGTTTGTGGTGATGTTCATCGTCAACTACATCGACCGGGTCAACATCGGCTTCGTGCGCAGCCACATGGAAACCGACCTCGGCATTGGCGCAGCCGCCTACGGCCTGGGCGCCGGGTTGTTCTTTATCGGTTATGCGATCTTCGAAGTCCCCTCCAACATGCTGCTGCAACGTTACGGCGCTCGCGCCTGGCTGACGCGCATCATGTTCACCTGGGGCGCGGCGGCGATGGCCATGGCGTTCGTGCGCGGCGAAACCAGCTTCTATGTGCTGCGTTTTGTCCTCGGTGCAGCCGAAGCAGGCTTCTTTCCCGGCATCATTTATTACTTCACCCAATGGCTACCGTCGACTGAACGTGGCAAGGCCATGGCGATTTTCCTCAGCGGTTCGGCCATTGCCTCGGTGATCTCTGGCCCCGTCTCTGGCGCGCTGTTGAATGTCAGCGGTTTCAGCCTGCATGGCTGGCAGTGGATGTTCCTGATCGAAGGCTTTGCCTCGATCGTGCTTTGCGGATTTGTGTGGTTCTGGCTGCAATCCCATCCGCGCGAGGCGAAATGGCTGAGCGCTGAAGAAAAGGACGCACTGGTTGACGCCATCGCACTGGAACAACAGGCCCGTGAAGCCACACAGACAGTCAAGCCATCGATGTTCAAGCTGCTGGCCGACAAGCAAATCGCGCTGTTCTGCTTCATCTACTTTTCCATCGCCCTGACCATCTACGGCGCCACGTTCTGGCTGCCGAGCATGATCAAGAAAATGGGCAACCTCGGCGACTTCCAGGTGGGCCTGTTCAATTCGATTCCGTGGATCATTTCGATCATCGCGATGTATGGCTTCGCCGCCATGGCCAGCAAATGGAAACACCAGCAAGCCTGGGTGGCCTTGACCCTGGTGATCGCCGCGTTCGGCATGTTCATGTCCACCACTGGCGGGCCGATCTTCGCCTTCGTCGCCATCTGTTTTGCCGCCATTGGTTTCAAGGCTGCCTCGGCATTGTTCTGGCCGATTCCGCAAGGCTATCTGGACGCTCGCATCGCCGCCGCAGTGATCGCCTTGATCAACTCCATCGGCAACCTCGGCGGTTTCGTCGCCCCGACGGCGTTCGGTTTCCTGGAGCAAAAAACCGGCTCCATCGAAGGCGGCTTGTACGGTTTGGCGGCCACGTCACTGGTGGCGGCGGTGGTGATCTTTTTCGCCCGCACGGCACCGAAGGGCGATGCCCGCCAGGTGCTGACCGCCACATCCCCAACCTCTTTAAGTCACCCCGCATTGAAACCTGATCCAAAGGGAGCAGCCTCTTGAAAATCACCCGAGTCACCGTCACCCCAATCGCCTTTCGTGATCCGCCGCTGCTCAACGCCAGCGGGATTCACGAACCCTTCGCGCTGCGCTCGATCATCGAGATTGAAAGCGACAACGGCTACATTGGCCTGGGTGAAAGCTACGGCGACGCCCCGGCGCTGTTGATCCAGCAGCAACTGCAAGACCAGTTGATCGGCCTCGATCCGTTCAACCTCAATCAGCTGCGCCGCATCGTGCAGGCCACGGTGGCGGCGAACAAACCGGCGAGCATTGCCGGTGCCGAACTGGCGCCGGGCTCCCATGCCAGCAAAGCAGTGAGCAATGCGTATTCGGCGTTCGAAGTGGCGTTCCTGGATTTGCAGGCGCACTCGTTGAACGTGCCATTGGTGGATTTGCTGGGCGGGGCGATTCGCGACGAGATTCCGTTCAGCGCCTACCTGTTCTTCAAGTACGCCCAGCACGTCGACTCACCCTACAAGCCCGACAGTTGGGGCGAAGCGCTGAACGAAGAACAGATCGTCGCCCAGGCCCGGCGCATGATCGAGGCCAACGGTTTCAAGAGCATCAAGCTCAAGGCCGGCACGCTGCCACCGGAGCATGAAGTGTCATGCATCAAGGCACTGAAAAAGGCTTTCCCCGGTTACCCGTTGCGTATCGATCCGAACGGCAATTGGTCGCTGGAAACGTCGATTCGCATGGCCGAACTGTTGGGTGATGACCTGCAATATCACGAAGACCCGACGCCGGGCCTCGACGGTATGTCCGAACTGCACAAGCGCACCGGTCTGCCGCTGGCGACCAACATGGTGGTCACCGATTTCGATGAGTTCCGCCGCAGCGTCGCGTTGAACAGCGTGCAGATCGTCCTCGCCGACCACCACTACTGGGGCGGCCTGCGCGACACCCTGGCGCTGGCAAAAATGTGCGACACCTTTGGCTTGGGCGTGTCGATGCATTCCAACTCGCACTTGGGCATCAGCCTGATGGCGATGGCACATGTCGCCGCCGCGGTGCCCAATCTGGATTACGCCTGCGACACGCATTACCCGTGGCAGGAACCGGATGAAGAGGTGATCAAGGGCGGCAAAATACCCATCATCGATGGCTGCGTGAAGATCACCCGCGCGCCCGGATTGGGCCTGGAGCTGGATCACGATCAACTGGGCAAGCTGCATGACCAGTACCTGACGTGCGGCATTCGTCAGCGCGATGACGTGAAACAGATGCAGCGCTACAAGCCGGAGTGGAAGGCGGTCAAACCGCGGTTTTGATGGCTTGTTCGCTGCACAGCCGTTCTATCTGCGCCAGTTCCCAGGTGCTGAGCAAACTCACCGGGTCGGTGCCGTAACGTTGCCAGCTGTCGAGCTCACCGACGCGACCGTCGGGGCACTGGCAACGTTGGCAGTGGCGCAGGCGAGTGCCGTCGAAGTCGAGGGTCAGGCGCCAGCCTTCGATATCGACTTGCACGTGGCCGGGCTCGGGTTGTTCGTCGAGGCGCTTCAGCTGCCGGACTTCCAGCGCAGCGTCACGCAATTGCTGGTAAACCTCGCGGGCGGTCAGGGGCGGCACGGGTGTCTCCGGTGAGTTCGGGGTGCACAGGATAGCGGGAGCGCCGAATTTATTCGACGGTCTGCGGGCGCCGGGCAGGCTGTCCTTCTTCCCTCTCGAAGCTCACGGCTCATGTCATTGCAGCTTTGCGACCAGTCAGTCAGCCACGCCGGCATCGGCGGCGACTGTTCAGCCAATCCCAGTTCCCGGGCGTACTCGCCAGGTGCAACCGTGCCTTTGGCAGAGCGGAACAGCCCCCGCATCACCACGACACCGACCACGCGTCCCTTGCTCACGAAGCGGTGCTCCATAAAGCTCCACTTGTCGTCCCAGCCAAGCATCCTGGTGTGAATCTCGAACGCTTCGAACAGCTTCAGCTCACGACGAAACTTGCCCCAGGTGTCTCCAACGATAGGCACGGCCTTATTGCGCAGCGCCACCCGGAATGCTCCGCTGCGCAGCACGTAGTCCATGCGTCCTATATCGGCCAGGGTGAAATACCGGCCATTGGTAACGTGCCGGTTGAGGTCGAGATCAAGCGGCCAGACGCGCATGTGGACGATGGTGGTGGCCAGGGCGTCAACGGGCTTGCGCCACGGACGACGGAACAGCATGAGGAAAAGCCGGAACCAGAGATTCATAAGTACGCCGATGATTGAATGACGCGTGCACTTTAGGGAGGAAGGATCGGGTAAGGTAGGTGCGCAAATGACTTTTTTCATGCGAAATGCGCAATAGGATCATTTATGCACGTCACGCTTTTACTGGCGGATCAATGTTCCGCCGCCAGCGCCACGATGGCCCTGGAAGTGCTCAGCGCCGCCAACCTGTTTGCAGATACTGCTGACGCGCCTTTTGAAGTGGTCATCGCCTCGCTTGATGGTGGTGATGTCGCCGCGTGGGGAGGGCAGACGTTGCGCGTGGACCGGTCCGCCGTCGAGATCCCGCGAACCGATCTGGTGCTGATCCCCGGATTCCTCTTCACCTTGAAGGACGCCTTGCCGGCCTTTTCAGCTTATGGGCCATGGCTGCGTCAACAGCATGCGCAGGGGGCTGTGGTGGCGTCGATGTGCACGGCGGCGTTCATGCTGGCCGAAACGGGCCTGCTGGAAGGCGTTCGTGCTACCACGCACTGGGCCTTTGCAGACCTGTTTCGTCGTCGGTATGCCGAGGTCTGTCTGGAGGAGACGCAGATCCTCTGCGAGGACAATCGCGTGATCACGTGCGGGGG
Source organism: Pseudomonas sp. BT76 TE3572 (assembly GCF_050435365.1). Classification (NCBI taxonomy): domain Bacteria; kingdom Pseudomonadati; phylum Pseudomonadota; class Gammaproteobacteria; order Pseudomonadales; family Pseudomonadaceae; genus Pseudomonas; species Pseudomonas sp. BT76 TE3572. Next base: position 2,063,886 of record NZ_JBNDKE010000001.1, on the reverse strand, counting down.
CGCGAGTGCCTCCATGGATCTTTTGCTGCACCTCGTGCGCCGGTTCGCTTCACTGGAACTGGCGCAAAAGTGCAGCAAATACTTACTGGTCGACGCTGTGCGCAGTGAGCAATCGGTGTATGTCATGTGGTCATTGCCGAAGAACCATGGGGATGGTGACATCCTGCGGGTTCAACACTGGCTGGACGACAACTTTGAACAGCCGCTGCTGATTGATGACGTCGCCCAGCAATTCGGGTTCGGCGTCAGGAATTTCAAACGGCGTTTCAAGGAGGCCACCGGTTATACGCCCATTACCTACCTGCAAACCCTGCGTCTGGAGAAGGCAAAACAGCTTCTTGAATCCACCCGCATGACACTCGACAGCATTACTTATGCCGTGGGCTACGAAGACGGTAATTCGTTCCGTAGACTGTTCCGCCAACGAGTGGGTTTGCTGCCAGCGGCGTACAGGAAGAAGTTTCAACCGGGTGCGAATTGATTCACTCGCGTCAAGCCACAGATGATTGGGAGCAAAAATTGCAGAAAGCCGCCGTACTCACCTTCGCCCTGATGCTCACTGCGGGGGTGTTCAACGCACAAGCACAGGCCGCCGGCGATGCTGAAGCGGGTGCGACACTGTTTAAGCGGATATGCGGCGGCTGCCATCAGGTTGGGGAGTCGGCACGCGGTTCATTCGGGCCGCAGCTCAATGGCATTTTTGGACGCCCTTCGGGCAGTACCACGGATTACCAGTATTCCGATGCGATGAAATCAGCCGGGATCGTCTGGACCCGCGAAACGCTGACGGCGTACCTCGAAGCTCCAAAAGAAGTGGTGCCCGGCACTCGCATGATTTTCTGGGGGCTCAGCGACCCGGAAAAGATCGACAACCTGTTGGCGTACCTTGAGACGTTTCAGCCGCAGTAGGACTTTGAGACTTTCGAGGGCATTCGCCAGGCGCGGAACACTCGGTGGTTCTGATCTGATTTACAATTCCCCCTTTTTGACGGAGGGGGCAGCCGTTCATGGATGTACTCGCGTTTCTGTATGACTACCTGATCAAGTGGGTGATCGAGCCTGTCACGGATCAGTTTTTTGGCATTTTCGATCTGAACGGCCGCTTCAGCATCGTGTTTCTCAGCGTCTCCTACAGCATCGCCTACAGCCTGTACCGCTTCAGACAATATCGCGGGCTGACCGACGCAGGTTCTTTCTGGCAGTTCATCGGCGGGCACCGGGTTCATTTTCATCCCTCGGCGTTGCTGGATTACCGGTACTACTTCGTGCGGGCCATCCTGAAGGTCGCGCTGGTGCTGCCCATTGTTGGCCTGGTCGATCCGTACGTCCTGCGTTCCGGCGACTACATCTCGTTTTTCAACAATCTTTGGGGCGCGCGCGTGCAGGTGGAGGAGAACCTCTCACTGTCCTTGCTCTACGGGCTGGGCGTGTTCCTGGTGCAAGACTTCATCCATTACTGGGGCCATCGCGCCTTTCATTCCCGGTATCTGTGGGCGTTCCACAAAGTCCACCATTCCGCGCCCGTCCTGGTGCCGGCGACGGCAAGCCGGATTCACTTTGTGGAAAAAATGGTCGAAAAACTGACTGACACCATCTTCCTCGGCGCTTTTGCCGGTGTCTTCTGGTACGCCTGTGGCGGGGAGATCAGCCGGTACACCTTGTTCGGCGTGACGTATATGGTCCTGCTCCTCAATGCCTTGGCGGCCAATTTGCGTCACAGCCATGTCTGGCTTTCTTTCGGGCCGGTGGTCGAACATGTGCTGAACAGCCCGGCGCAGCATCAGATTCATCACAGTGACGCGCGGCGACACTTCAACAAGAATTTCGGTATCAACCTGTCACTCTGGGACTGGATGTTCGGTACGCTCTACGTCACGCACTCGACGCCCGAGCCTATCCAGTTCGGCACGGGCGAACAGGATCGGGACCGTTACCTGACACTCTATAGCCTGATCGTCACGCCCTTTGTGGACATCGCCCGCAAGTTCCCCGCCAGGCGTGCCATGGAATGGCCGTCGCGTTTCGCCGAAAAACTCTCGTTGGCATTCTTCCGTCGACGTTGGCGCTGAATTCCGGGGCTACGTTCAATCAGTGGGCGGGATTGGAGCGTGTAGAGCTCCAATCCCGTCCTTTCTATTGTTTGCCAGCCGGCAAGGGTGGGGTGCGAGGCGGGATCATTCGTTTTGACCCCATCGATTCGAACGCCGAAGCCAGGCGCAGCAGCGTCGAATCGTCATAGGCACGACCGGCAAATGTCAGCCCGACGGGCATGCCGATGTCCGGCATGACGCCCATCGGCACCGTGACAGTGGGAACGCCCAGGTGCCGGATGGCGAGGTTGCCGTTGGCGACCCAGACGCCGTTGCTCCACGCGATATCCGCAGACTTCGGATCGACATCGGCATTCGCCGGACCCACGTCGGCAACCGTCGGGAATAGCACCGCATCGAGCCCGAGCCGATCCATCCAGTGCTCAAGATCGATTCGACGCGTTTGTTCAAGTCCGCGCAGTCCGTCAGGGACCGTGCTGATCTGGTCCCACGGTGTGATGCCGCGCTCGGCCATCTTCACGTACTCGTCCATGCCTGCGGCAAGGTCGTCCTCGCGATTGGGGAGAGTGCCCGGGTCGTGGGGGAAAATCAGCGGTCCGTCGACATCGGCCAAGCGGTTCAACTTGGGATCGCCATTGGCCCGCAGAAAATCATCGAACGCCCAGGCCGACAGGTCCCATAACTCATGGTGCAGGAACTCTTTGGACACCAGGCCCCGCGTAAATACGGTCGGCGCACCCGGACGATCACCCTCGCAATTGGTGACCAGCGGGAAATCGACTTCGATGACTTCGGCACCAGCGGCTTCGAGTGCTTTGCGAGCCTCTTCCCAAAGCCCGATCACGGAAGGACGGGTGATGATTCGCTGCCCCGTCGGACCACCGATGCCAGGCGCATCGCTGGTGCCCGCTTCGGGATCTGCGTTGATGTACATACGGGGCACGCCGAAGCGCTTTCCTGCCAGTGCATCGGACTTCACGGCCAACTCGGCATAGGAAGCGGGGCGCACCGAGGCGACACTCGGAATCGGCACCCAGGGCTGCATCCGCCACAGATCGCCACGGGTGTCGGGATCATCGGCCACCACCACATCGAGCACCTCGAGCAGGTCGGCCATGGTTCTGGCAAACGGCACGACGACGTCCATCGTCGGCGTCAATGGCCAGTTGCCGCGCACCGAAATCACCCCGCGCGAAGGTGTGTAGGCGCACAAACCATTGTTTGATGCAGGACCGCGTCCGCTCGACCAGGTTTCTTCCGCGAGACCGAATGCCGCGAAGCTGGCGGCAGTTGCGGTACCGGCGCCGTTCGATGAACCCGAGGCGAAGGGCGCGGTGAGATAGTCGGCGTTGTACGGGCTCTCAGCACGGCCATAGACCCCGCGCTGCATGCCGCCGTTCGCCATGGGCGGCATGTTGGTTTTGCCCAGGCAAATCGCACCGGCACCGCGAAGCCGTTCGATCGTGAACGCATCGCGATAAGCAATCAGGTTCGCGAAGGCGGGACTGCCGGAGGCGGCAGTGAGCCCCTTCACCAGGTAACTGTCCTTGGCCGTATAGGGAATGCCATCGAGCGGACCCAGCGTCTCGCCCTTGGCCCGACGAGCATCGGACGCCTGCGCCTCGTTCAGCGCCTCGGGGTTTGGAACCACCACCGCGTTGAGGGCGGTGGGCGTGTCGGGTCCGTCGTAGGCATCGATCCTGGCGAGATAGGCCTGGACCAGCTCAACCGCAGTGGTTCGACCAGATTCGAGCGCAGCACGCAGTTCGGCAATGGAAACTTCGGTGACCTCGATCATGCTGTTACCACCGTCTGCTGATGGGCGTCGCGATGAATGTTGCCATCGCGCTGAAGGTTGGGCTCAGGGACATCACTAATCTCAAAATGGGTATTCATCGGTGCTCTCGTTGCACTGCTTTTCGCGCTCTATTTAACACCAAGCCGGGAGCAGAGGCATCGCCCAAAGCGAAACAACGTCTTCAGGCTTTGCTGGCCGCCAGGTAAGCGCCAAGGCGTTGTCCCATTTGCTCGCCCAAGGCTTGCAGGCCACTCAAGGGGCGGACCATCACTTCAAACTCGACGATTTTTCCTTGTTCGTTGAACCGGATCATGTCGATGCCTTTTAACTCTTTTTCGCCGACTTTGGCGCTGAACTCCAGGACGACGTTCAGCCCGTCTGCGGTCGACAGTTCGCGGTGGTAGACAAAGTCCTCAAATACCCCGACAACCGTGTTGAGAATCATCGATACCACGGCTGCACCCGGGTAAGGCGTGTGAGCCATCGGGGAGCGGAATATCGCCTGGGGGTCCAACAAACCGGGCAAGGCGCTCAAGTCTCTCTTGCTGATCATGTCGTGCCACTGGTTCAGGGATTCTGCGGCTTTGGGATGCAGTTTCAGTTCGGACATTTTCAACTCCTGTATTTTTGTTGTTTTGCAGACGCTTCGGTGTTGCATATGCAGTGTTGCCAAAATCGACTGGCGACCCTGCGGATGCACTAAAAGTAGCTCACAAAGAAAAGCCCGGCTGATCAGGCCGGGCTTCTTTTTCCCTGTCACTGATTAGCGACACACAGTTCCCCGGTGGCGCGGATCAGTGCCTGACCATGCAGACCGTCCTTGATCAGGCTGGATCGTTCTTTGGCTAGCCAGTCCGCGCATTGCGGGTCATTGCGATAGGGCGCGAAGGCGGCGTATTGCTGCAACAAGCGGTTTTGCAGCTCGTCGAGCTGCGGCCGGATTTGATTGGCGAGGTCTGGCCGTGGCGTGTCAGGCGCCTTGCCAGCCGCTCGCCATTGGGCCACCAGTCCGTACTGCACCAGCTTGTTGGCTTCAATCTGTGCGGCGATCAATTCGGCGACTTCATCCGGGTTCAGTTTGCGGTCAACGGCCAGCTTCCTGGCGTTAGCGATGACTTGCGCTTCACGGGCACTGTCCTGAATCGGTTTGCCACTGTCCCACTTGGTCAGCGCCACGAGATCAGCAATGTTCAGGCGTTCGTTCAACGTTACCAGCAGCGGTTGCAAGCTCTCCGGCGCCGGGGAGGGTGCGCTGGCCTGTGCACTGCAGGCGAGTAAACCGAGGACGACGCAGCTCAGCAGTTGCGGTAAGCGTGGATCGTGGAGCATGGGCAAACCTCATTGGGTAAGGGACTCACAATCAGGTGTTATGTATCACAGGTGCGGCGGAGGCATTAAGCAGGGATCGATTTATTTTGTGCACGAAAAAGCCCGGCTTGTCAGGCCGGGCTTTTCGTTGAGTGCTTCGGTAAAGCCATTCATTTATACAGCGCGGTTTTCGATCAGACGATCCGAACCACCTTCAGCGACGCGGTTTTCGATCAGACGGTCGGAACCACCTTCAGCAACGCGGTTTTCGATCAGACGATCCGAACCACCTTCGGCGACGCGGTTCTCGATCAAACGATCGGAGCCACCTTCGGCAACCCGGTTTTCGATCAGACGATCAGAACCACCTTCGGCGACGCGGTTCTCGATCAAACGATCGGAGCCACCTTCGGCAACGCGGTTTTCGATCAGACGATCCGAACCACCTTCAGCCACACGACTTTCAATCAGTCGATCCGAGCCGCCTTCGGCGACAACCGGGTGAACAGAAGTAGCGGCGAAAGCGTTAACTGCAAAGACCGAGAAAGCGATGCTGAGGATAGTTTGGCGTTTCATGATGGTGTGCTCCGGGGTGTAGTTGTTTGGTATGGAGCCGATGTTACGCCGCGGATTTTTTATGAGAACTTCATTGAATTGATGGTGACTATCGACGCCGGCAATGATCCTCCTGTCGTCGGCTCTGCCGCTCAGCCAAAGCCGCAGGGGTATGCTGGACCTCTTGTACTGTCGAGGCTCTCCAGGTTCGCAAGAATGTCCTGCGAGGTTCCCTGCTCTGCTCGAGAGGATAAATCGATGCACGACTATTACGATTTGGGCACCTACAGCCGCCCGGTGACGACCCGTTCGTCCCAGGCCCAGCGCTGGTTCGATCGTGGCTTGGTGTGGTGCTACGGCTACAACCACGACGAATCCATACGCTGTTTCCAAAAGGCAATCGAACACGATCGCGATTGCGCGATGGCCTACTGGGGCATCGCCTACGCTTCGGGGCCCAACTACAACAAGCGTTGGGATGCCTTCATCGAACAGGAATTGAAAGAAGCCGTGGCCCAGGCCCGACGGGCGACGCAAACCGCGCTGGCGCATATCGACGGCGCAACACCGGTGGAGCAGGCGCTGATCCGCACGCTGGAGCAACGCTACCAGGCCGATCAGGCCACCAGCCTCGACCAACTCTTCGCCTGGAACGATGCCTACGCCGCGTCCATGCGCGATGTCTACACAGCCTTTCCTGAAGATCTCGATGTCGTTGCGCTGTTTGCCGAAGCGTTGATCGACCGCACCCCCTGGCAATTGTGGGACCTGAAAACCGGTAAACCGGCGCCGGGCGCCGACACGCTTGAAACGGTGGCCGTGCTCGAACGGGCGCTACGGCGGATGGAGCAGCACGGCGATGCGCCGCACCCCGGCGTGCTGCACATGTACGTCCACACCCTGGAAATGTCGCCCTACCCGGAACGGGCATTGCGCGCCGGCGACGTCCTGCGTGACCTGGTGCCGGATGCGGGACATCTGCGCCATATGCCGTCGCACATCGACGTGCTCTGCGGTGATTACCGTGAGGCCATGGTCACCAATAGCCAGGCGATACTGGCCGACAGCAAATACCTGGAACAGGAAGGGCCGCTCAACTTCTACACCTTGTATCGATGCCACAACTACCACTTCAAACTCTATTCGGCGATGTTCCTCGGGCAATACCAGCCGGCCCTGGAAGCCGCCGATCAACTGATGTCGACCATCAGGGAAGAACTGCTGCGCGTGGAGCAACCGCCCATGGCCGACTGGCTAGAAGGCTTCGTGTCGATGAAGGTCCACGTGCAGATACGCTTCGGAAAATGGCAGGACATCCTCGCCACGCTGCTGCCGAACGACCAGGCGCTGTACTGCGTGACCACGGCGATGCTGCATTACGCCAGAGGCGTGGCGCATGCGGCCACCGGGTATATCGCCGCCGCAGAAGCCGAACAGCGACTATTCCTCGAAGCCTGGACCCGAGTGCCGGACACACGCTACCTTTTCAACAATAAATGCACCGACATTCTGGCGGTTGCCGCAGGCATGCTGCGCGGGGAAATCGAGTACCGCAAAGGCAATTACGACGATGCCTTCGCTCACTTGCGCCAGGCACTGTCACTGGACGACAACCTGCCTTACGACGAGCCATGGGGCTGGATGCAACCGGTCAGGCATGCATTGGGTGCGTTGCTTTTGGAGCAGGGCAGGGTAGAGGAAGCGTTGCAGGCCTATCGAGCCGATCTGGGACTGGACAACACCCTCAGCCGTGCGTCCTGGCATCTGGACAATGTGTGGAGCCTGCACGGTTATGTGGAATGCCTGAAACGACTGGGTCTGGATGCCGAAGCTGCTGCTGCGCAGACGCGCCTTGATCTGGCCATGGCCCGGGCGGATGTGGAGATCAAGGCCTCGTGTTTTTGCCGTGTCGGGGCGGGGTGTTGTCAGTGAGGCCCGAGAGCGCCGGAGATTGCCTATGGATCGCTTGTCTACGTTGTTGTCGCAGTTCGGCGTGCGCGCAAGCCTGTTTTACAACGGCAATCTTTGCGGCATGGCGTCATACGATGGCGCTGACCAGCGCGGGCATATTCACCTGCTGCAGGCCGGTAGCGTTACTTTGCAGGGGACGGATCGCAAGGACTTGCTGCTCACCCAGCCCAGTCTGATTTTTCTGCCACGCCCAAGTCGGCATCAACTGTTCGCCGGTAAGCCCGAGGGCGCTCAACTGTTGTGTGCGTCGATGAAGTTTGAGGGCGGAGTCGATAACCCGCTGTCCGCTTCGTTACCCGATTGTCTGGTGCTGTCCCTGGATGAGCTACCGCTGCTGGCCGATACACTGAAATGGATGTTCAGTGAGGCGGCAGGCGGACATTGCGGCAGGGAGGCGGCGCTGGATCGCTTGTTCGAACTACTGATCATCTTGTTGTTTCGGCATCTGCTCGACCACCACCAGTTGCGGACCGGAATGATGGCTGGGCTGGCCGATGTGCGGCTGGCGCGCTCGCTGGTACAGATGCACAACGCACCGGATCGTGCCTGGTCGGTTGCAGAGCTGGCGAGCGAGTCGAACATGTCGCGCGCTGCCTACGCCGTGCATTTTCGGGACGTTATAGGGCAGACACCCTTAGATTATCTGTTGAGTTGGCGCATCAGCCTGGCGCAAAAGCGCCTGCGTGAAGGGCGGCCGATTACGCTCATCGCGGCCGAGGTCGGTTATGAAAGCCCTTCGGCACTTGCCCGCGCGTTTCGTCGCAAAACGGGCTACAGCCCTCGGGACTGGATGAAAGATTTGGCAGGGGAGAATGATGGGGCAATGGCCTGAATGCATCGAATTGCTTCAGGCCATTCCAGGAGGAGAGTCATCGGTTTAACGGCTTTCCAACTCAGTCAGAGAGTGGCCGGCCACGAATACAGACGCGGCAAGCAACCCGATGTCTTTGAGGAGAAACTGGCCTGGCGCAACCGTAATGGCTGGAAAGCCGAGGCCGGGTTCAATCACGCCTGGCGTCGAAAACAAAAAGCTCAAGGTGGTGAAAAACAATCCGGCCGACAACACGCCACCGACCAATGAAAGCTTCGGCGACAGCAGGCGACCTGCAATCAGAACACCGATCGAGACCTCCAGAACGCCGAGCAAACTGGAGAAGGTGTCGACGCTGAAAATGTCATAAACCCACCCCAGGAAAGGGCTGTTGCTCACCAGCGGAACCAGTCCCTGTGCCTCGTAGTGCGTGAACTTCATGCCACCGAACCAGAAGTAAATGACGGCGAGCGCAAAGTAAGCACCGTAGATTCCAAACGCCATGGTTTTAATCCCGAGCGTTGAATGGTTATGTGCGTTGTTGGTGCTGTAGTTCTCAATGCTTAAGGTTTTCATGATCAAGGCTTCCAGGAGAGTGGTGACGAACGCTGTTCAGCAGCCCAACGCGGTTGACGTTGGGAGTGAAGACAGTGTTGCCTTTGATTCCACGCTCGTGGCTTCTGAACGTATTGCGTTCAGTGCAGATCGTCTTGATTCACTGCGGGTCGCGCAGGGTCGTCCGACGCATCGGTTCTTCGGCATCCCGCTAGGGCAACGCGTCGCGCTTGGCGAAGATGCTTGCCATTTCCGCCATGTTCTCGGTTCCCCAAGTGCACAGCGGGATGATCGCGTCAGCCAAGCTGCGACCGAGCGGCGTCAGCGCGTAGTCCACGCGCGGTGGTACCTCCTTGTAGTCGGTCCGCGCTAGCACGTGATCGGCCTCCAAATCCTTCAATTGCTGGATCAGCACCTTGTCACTGACGCCCTGGACCAAGCGCTTTAGTTCGCCATAGCGTTTTGGGCCGTCGCGCAGGAAAAACAGGACCAGCGGTTTCCACTTGCCCGAGATGATGCGGAGCGTGGCGTTGAGCCCACAACCGGGGTCGCAGGTTTCAGAAGTCGTCGTCATTTTTTGGTACTTACCTAAAAGCGCATACTTGTCCTTAGGTTATCAGAACCGCATCCTTCGTCTCAAGCAAGCAGCTCCCTGCTTCCATACAACGATTAGGAAGGATGCACGACATGACCAGACTGAATGGAAAGACCGCGGTGATCACCGGTGGTGCTACCGGCATCGGCCGCGCCGCCGCAAAACGCTTCATCGAGGAGGGCGCCTTCGTCTTCATCTTTGGCCGCCGGCAGGAAGCGCTCGACGCTGCTGTAGCCGAACTCGGGCCCAATGCCCGCGCGGTGAAGGGCTCGGTCTCCGATCTGGCCGACCTCGACCGACTCTACGCGGCGGTGAAAGCCGAGCGCGGAACCCTCGACATCGTCTTCGCCAATGCCGGGGCGGGAAGCCAGCTTGCGCTCGGCAAGATCACCGCCGAGCACATTGACGAAACCTTCGACACCAACGTGAAGGGTACGATTTTCACGGTCCAGAAAGCGCTGCCGCTGATGGGCGAGGGCGGTTCGATCATCCTGACCGGATCGAGCGCCGGCACCACGGGCGCCCCGGGAATGAGCGCCTACAGCGCGAGCAAGGCGGCAGTGCGCAACCTCGCGCGGACCTGGGCCGAGGACCTGAAAGGCACCGGCATTCGGGTAAACGTGCTGTCGCCCGGGGCGACGGCGACCGAACTCGCGAAGGAAGCGCTGGGCGAGGAGGGCCAGAAGGTCTACGCCGCAATGACTCCGCTTCAGCGCATGGCCGATCCGGCGGAGATAGCGGCCGTAGCCGCCTTTCTCGCGTCGCCGGACAGCAGCTTCATGACTGCCAGCGAAGTCGCCGCTGACGGCGGTCTTGCGCAACTCTGACGCCCTACACCCAGGCGCTCCATTCGATTAGTCGGAGCGCCGTAGAACTCGGTAAACCTCAGGAGAATTTATGAGCTACGCAATTATCGGCTTCGGCAATATCGGCCAGGCACTGGCCAAGGCTTTTGCCCGCAACGGCATCGAAGTATCCGTTGCAACCACGCGCAACCCGGAAAGCTTTGCATCGGCCGCGGCCGCCATCGGACCCCAGATCATTCCCAAAAAACTGGCGGACGCGGTCAAGGCGGACATCATCTTTTTGGCAGTCCGTTTCGAGTCGCACCTGGATGTTGCGAAGGCGCTGCCGAACTGGAAGGGAAAGACCATCATCGATGTGACCAACGCCTACGGTGTACCCCCTGAGGAACTGGGGGGACAGCCGTCTTCCAAGGTCGTCGCGCAGGCCTTCGCTGGTGCAAGACTGGTGAGAGGCTTCAACCATTTGGGCGCTGCCGTCCTTGGCCAAGACCCGGCCGTGCAGGGTGGCAGGAGAGTCGTGTTCCTGGCGAGCGACGATGACGACGCCGCAGCGGAGGTTGGTGCGCTTGCAGAAATTCTCGGTTTCTCGCCGATCAAGCTGGGCGGGCTTTCGGAAGGTGGACTGCTTGTACAAGCGCGCGGAAATAGCTGGGGACAACTGATCTTCAAGGACTTGGTGAAGTTCGACTGATGAATCGTGATCGTCAATTTTGATGCGATCTCCCTCGTGGAAAAGGGCAGCCACAGTCGGATTGAAGCGAGGGCGACGCTGGCATCACGACCTCGCCGGCAGTGTGCCTATAGTTTGTGCGCCGTGACAGGGCGCGCTTGCCATCTTTCTCATTCATCGCTCTGAGGAAAAATACATCCGCCATTGCGGACCAGCGCCTTCACCTCTTCGCTCACCTGCATGGGGTTTTGACTTAATCGAGCAACAAACTCCTCGCGGCGCCGCACGTACGATTCCGAATCGTGCTTTGCACTCCAAAGGACAATGTTAAGCACGATGGGAATGAGGTCCAGGCCCTTCTCGGTCAGCGTGTAGAAGTCCTTGCGCCTGTCGTCGGGGCTGGGCGCCTTCGAGAGAATCCCTTGCGCCTCAAGAAAGGCAAGGCGGGCAGCAAGAACATTGGTCGCGATTCTCTCTTCCGATTTCAGGAACCCGCCATACGTCTTCTTTCCAACAAAAACGATGTCGCGAATGATCAAGAGCGACCACCGGTCGCCGAAGATCTCCACGCCATAGTTCACTGCGCAATGGGACCGAACGTCTTCTTTAGATGTTGTCTTCATGGCTGGATCTTACATCGCTTGCATGCCGCAAGTAAATTTCTGTAATTCACTTGCTTTATACAAGTGATGCGACCAGCATAGCTCCTACGTTGAGCGCGGTCGCCGGATTTGCGGCAGCACTCCATGAATGATCAACCTCAAATCTGCAAGGAAACTGCGCATGAGCACTATCAGCATCATCGGCTCAGGTGGCATGGCCGCAGCGATCGGCGGCCTTGCCGCCAAGGCTGGATACACCGTCGAGGTGATGAGTCGAGATGCCGCCAAGGCGCTGGCGCTGGCCGAACAGATCGGAGCCGGCGCGACCACAGGAACGTTCGGCGCAGCCCCGGCCGGGGATATTGTCATTCTGGCGGTTCCCTATTCCGCCGTTCTCGACGTGGTGAAGCAGTACGGCGAAGAACTGGCAGGCAAGCTTCTTGTAGACATCACCAACCCCGTGGCCCCGGACCTCAAGAGCTTTGTGACCCCTGAGAACAGTTTCGGCGCGCAGGAGATCGCCAACGCCGCCCCTGCCGACGCCGAAATCATCAAGGCGTTCAACACCCACTTCTCCCACGTCCTGGCTGCCGGTCCTGTCGAGGGCCACCCGCTGGACGTGTTCATCGCCGGGGACAACGCGCAGGCGAAGATACGCGTCTCGGCGTTCATCGAGAGTCTCGGACTGCGTCCGATGGACACCGGGCCGCTGCTCATGGCGCGAACGCTGGAGCACGTTTGCCTGCTGTCGCTGGGCCTCATGACCCACTGCGTCAAACACACCAACTTTTCAATCGGCGTTAGCCATCTCGGCTGAGCGTTCCCGTATCACCACTTCTCGCATCACATCACTTACAAGGAACATCAACATGCGCGTTTTCGTTACTGGAGGGACCGGCCATTCCGGTCCGTATATCATTTCCGACCTTATTGCAGCCGGTCACGAGGTCACTGCGCTTGCCCGGTCGGACAAGTCCGCAGAGGCGGTGTCTGCGCTTGGCGCCAAGGTGCGTCGCGGCGACCTCGATGATCTCGACGGGTTAAAAGCGGCGGCAGCGGATTCCGACGGTGTCATTCACGTCGCGCACAGGCAAGACCTGCTTCCCACCGGAGGCCTCGACGCGGTGGCTGCCGCGGAGCAGGCGATCATGCTCGCATACGGCGAGGCGCTGAAGGGGACCGGAAAGCCGCTGGTCACGTCTGGGAGCATCGGCTCGCCGGGTTGGGAACATCTTGGCCGTCCAGCAACCGAGGAGGATCCCACCCTCTCTGGCGGCGAGAAGTTCAAGGGTACCTTGCGAGTTCGTAACATCGTCGAAACGACCGTACTCGGTCTCGCCAATCAAGGCGTGCGGTCCTCGGTCGTGCGGATTCCTACCATCATGCACAGCACGACCGACAACGCCGGCTTCCTCCCGATACTGATCGGACTTGCGAAGGAGAAGGGCGTCGTAGGCTATCCCGGTGACGGCAAGAACAACTGGTCGGCCGTGCACGCCCGCGACCTCGCCGCTGTGTTCCGTCTGGCACTGGAGAAGGGCCCTGCCGGCAAAAATTGGCACGCGGTTGCCGACGAGGCTATTTCGTTCCGCGCCATCGCCGAGGCCATTGGCAGCCGTCTGGGCCTGCCGGTCGTGAGCATTCCCGCGGACGTACTGATGTTGCCGGGATACTTTGGCTTCCTCGCGAATCTGGTCACGCTGGACCTCCCGGCGTCCAGCCTCATCACCCGCCAGACCCTCGGTTGGGAGCCCGCTCAGGCCGGGCTGCTCGAGGACCTGGACAACGGTCATTACTTCCCTGCCGGCTGAGTTGCGTTGAGGAGGGCGCCGGGTCGCAACTGGCCCGGCGGACTGCAAAGTCGCGATGCGTGATCCGTTCGGGCAAAGACTCTGTCGACCCCGGATGCCCGTTGAGGCAACGAGCAATAATCCAATTCACGAGGAAACTGCACATGAACACTATCAGCATCATCGGTTCAGGAGGCATGGCCACGGCAATCGCCGGTCGTGCCGCCAAAGCTGGACACACCGTCGAGGTAATCAGCCGCGACCCCACCAAGGCGCAGACGCTGGTCGACAAGCTCGCAGCCGGTGCGACCACAGGGATATACGGGGCGGTGCCGGCCGGCGACATCGTCATCCTCGCCGTGCCTTACACCGGTGCGGCGTCGGTGGTGGCCGAGTACGGGGACGCGCTCGACGGCAAGGTGATCATCGATATCACCAACACGGCCTCCCCGGATCTCACGGGCCTCGTCTCTCCCGCCGGCAGTTCTGGTGCGCAGGAGATTGCCAAGATCGCCCCCGCCAGCGCGCATGTAGTAAAGGCATTCAACACCCTCTTTGGCCACGTGCTTGCCAAGGGTGGGCGCCTCGACGCGTTCATCGCCGCCGACGATACGGAGGCCAAGGCGCGCGTCTCGACGTTCATCGAGAGTCTCGGGCTGCGTCCGTTGGATGTCGGCGGCCTGCACATGGCCCAAACGCTCGAGGCGCTTGGCCTGATGATGATCGGCCTGGCCAAAAACGGCGCCGGCACTTGGGACATCGCCTTGAACGTCGATATCGGCTGAACCACCGACACCACGCCCCTCACTGGCAGGTCCATGGCGTATCTGATTAGAGCGGACGCGATCAGATGTGAGAGAAACGGAGAGATTTCGATGACCGTACAAGAGAATGTGCAAATTGTGAGGGATGCGTTTGCAGCAATCGGCTGCCTTAGAAGGTGTTCACCTGAAAGTGAACACCATCGTGTTAATTGAAGAGTTAAGGAATGAGTCCTATGGACTCGCTATTAAACAAACATCCGCAAAAGAATAGTCGCCAGGATCACCGTCGACGCACCGCCAATGCGCGTGGAGATCTGTGCAAACGGCATCAGCGACATACGATTAGACGCTGACAGGATCGCAACATCCCCGGTGCCACCAAGGCCGCTGTGGCAGCAGGTCACGATGGCTGATTCGATGGGGTACATTTTCATCAGGTTGCCGATGAAAAAACCTGCGACGGTCATTGAGACCACGACGGATACGCAGACCAGTACATAGCCGATAGAAAAGACTTTTACGACGCTATCAAGCGGGACATACAGCATGCCCAAGCCGATCATTACTGGCCAGATGAAGGCGGCGGAAACCAGCTTGTAGAAAGTGTTGGCGCCTTTTTCCAGTTTTTCGGGCAGAACGCGGACGTACTTAAAGAGTACGGCTGCCAGAATCATCATGACAGGGCCGGGAATACCCACGACTTTCTCAAGCAGTCCGCCAAGGACGAAGAAGGCGCAGATGACCAAAACGCCTGCCCCCATCACTCTGAAATCAATAACCGAGCTGCTCTCTTCTTTGACCTGGAATTTGTCATTTTCGTCCTTGGCACGAATCAGTGAACCCTCGCCATTCAGATGCGGGCGTTTCAGCGCCAGACGAGCCAGGTAGCCCGCGCAGATAATCGCCGCGATGTTGCCGACGACAGCGGCAGGCGCCAATTGCGCAACATAGATGTCCGGTGTGCCACCGAGGATCGCCGAGTAGGCCAGCGACAGCGGCAGAATCCCTTCACCGATACCCCCGCCAATGATCGGCACAATGATGAAGAAGAAGGTGTGATGGAAGCTGTAGCCGACGAGTTTGCCTACGATCAGTCCACTGCCCACGGCAGCCAGGGTTCCGACAAGCAGAGGTATGAACATCCTTATCATGCCTTGGACCAGGATGAAGCGACTCATCCCCAGAATGCTGCCCACGACCAGACTGGCAATCACGAAGTACAGAAAGTTGGCTTCCTTCATCAGCATTTTCGTAGCGTCAATCGTGGCGGGCCCGAAGAAGCCGTAGAACACCAGAATCGATGGCAACATCAAGCACAGAATGGCGCCTCCGCCGATGTCCTTCAAAATTGGCAGGCGCGAACCCAGTTGGCCGAAGAACACGCCCATCGTCATGATGACGGCCAGCCCTCCGATCATGTTTTTCGGTAAAAAACCCAAGTGAGCCGACAGATAAACTATCACGGCGATGCCGAGAAATATCGGTAGTGGGATCACGCCAATTTCGTAGGCACACAGGCTACGCAGGCGTTGACGAAACCCGGCATCAGGGGCTTCGTCGATTTTCAGGGATGGCTCATAAGACTTGTTCATGTCGCTATTTCCTCATGTTGTTTTTATCGAGGATTCAGGAACTCACGGTTAACCAGGCGCTGGTTACCACTCGGTAATTCGATGCTATCCTTCGCAAATAGCGAGATAAATAGCGGAACTATGAGGCGTATGAACACGAAACGTGATCAATTTCCCTTGCCGGAAGACCTGAAGGTCTTTCTGACCGTCATTCGAAAAAATGGCTTCGCGAGCGCCGCAGAAGAGCTGGGGTACTCACCTGCCTACATCAGCAAACGTATTTCGGTACTTGAGTCGACTCTTTCTACAAAGCTGCTGCACCGCACGACAAGACGTATCGCACTGACCGACGACGGTGAGCGAGTCCGGATGTGGGCAGAGAAGTTGCTGGGCGACTTCGACGATTTTGTGGGTGAAATATCCGAGGCGCGGCACCAACCTACGGGTTCGCTGCATATTTGCAGCAGCTTCGGTTTTGGACGCAACCACGTAGCGCCGGCCATCTGCAAGTTGTCGCAGACCTACCCAAAACTCGATATCCGCCTGGACGTATTTGACCGTGTCGTCGATCTCGTCGGTGAGGGGTTCGACCTGGAAATAAGAGTGGGGGATGACCTGCCAGGTCAGCACCTGGGCCGAAAACTTGTGAGTAATCGACGCGTGTTGTGTGCGACGCCGGAGTACCTGGAGCGCCGAGGCATGCCTCACTCGCTGGATGACTTGAAAGACCATGATTGTCTGGTACTGAAAGAGCGTAATAACGCATTTGGCGTCTGGAACCTGACAAAGGATGGACAGGAAGAGTCGGTGCGTGTCAGCGGCCCTTTGTCCTCTAACAGTGGTGAGATCGTTCTGGAATGGGCCTTGAGTGGCGGTGGGATCTTGTTGCGGTCGATGTGGGACGTCAAACCGATGCTGGAACAAGGGCGACTGGTGCAAGTGCTTCACGAATACACTCAGAGTGCGAACGTATGGGCTGTGTACCCCACCAGGCTCAGCCAGTCGGCGAAACTGAGGGTTTGTGTCGAGTTTCTCGAAGAGTATTTTCGCGATCTATCAGTCGAGTAATGCACGGGCGGTGGATCAACCGGGCCATCTACCGCCAATGCATGCCTTGCTATTACAACCAGGGATTTTCCGACAGGTGCTGAGCTTCAAAACTTCGAATTTGCTCGGCACGTTGAAGCGTGGTGCCAATGGCATCAAGCCCCAGCAGCAACGATTGCTTGCGCAACTGATCGATCTCGAAGGGAATGACCGCGCCGTCAGCCAGCTCGATTTTTTGCTCTGGCAGATTCACGCGGATCTTCGCTGTTTCTGCGTTGCTGATAACGCCCGCAATTTGTTTCAGCTGAGCCTCAGACACTTGAATGGCAAGTACGCCATTGCGCTGGCAGTTGTCGTAGAAAATGCCGGCAAAACTAGTGCCGATCAGCGCGCGGATACCCACCTGCTTCAAACCCCAAACGGCGTGCTCGCGACTTGAACCGCAACCAAAGTTGGGTCCGACTACCAAAAACGCCGCATCGCTCCACGCCGGTTGGTTGAGGATGAATGCTGGGTTTGGCTCCCCGGATTCAAGGAACCTCAAATCAAAAAACAGTCCTCTGTCTAACCCCTTGCGATCAATTCCCTTAAGGAATTGCTTGGGCATGATCACGTCGGTGTCGATGTTGGAAGCCAGAAACGGGGCGGCGCTGCCACTCACTGTATCGAAAGGTTGCATGCTTCAAGCCTCCAAAGCGAAAGAACGAACGTCGGTCAAATGCCCGGTTATCGCAGCAGCGGCAACCATGGCAGGACTCATCAAGTGAGTACGTGCACCGGCGCCCTGACGTCCTTCGAAATTACGATTGGTGCTGGATGCGCACCGATCACCGGGTGCGAGTACGTCGTCATTCATGGCCAGGCACATCGAACAACCTGATTGGCGCCACTCAAAACCGGCATCCAGGAAAATCTGCGCAAGTCCTTCTTCTTCGGCTTGGTTACGTACCAGGGTTGAACCGGGAACAATCATTGCCCGGACATGAGTAGCAACATGCTTGCCGCGCACAACTCGGGCTACATCACGCAAGTCTTCGATTCGTGCATTGGTGCATGACCCAATGAATGCATGACTGATCACTACGTCGCTGAGTGGCATTCCTGGTTGCAGGCCCATGTAGTCCAGCGCTCGTTGCATACCTTGGCGCAGAATAAGGTCTGGCTGTGTGGCTGGATTTGGCACATAACCGCCAACCGGTGCGGCCTGATCAGGGCTGGTCCCCCATGTGACCATGGGCTCCAACGCGTCGACGTCGAGCGTGACTTCACGATCAAACACAGCGCCTTCGTCGCTATGCAGTCCTCTCCATTTAGCGACTGCCTGCTTCCACATTTCACCTTGAGGTGCCCGGGGCTTGAGTTGCAGATAGGCAAAAACCTTATCGTCCGGCGCCATGAGTGCGCCCCTGGCTCCTGCTTCTACGGCCATGTTGCAGATGGTCATTCTGGCTTCGACGCTGAGGTCGTTGATCGCCGACCCTACAAACTCGATCGCGTAACCCGTGGCACCCGAAGCCCCAATCTTTTCGATCAGCGCCATGATGATGTCTTTGGACGTCACACCTGTCCCAAGTGTCCCATTCACGGTGACTCGCATGGTCTTCAGCCGCTTGTAGACCAGTGTTTGCGATGCCAGCAGATGCTCGATTTCAGAGGTGCCGATACCGAAACCAAACGCGCCTAATGCACCATAGGTCGTGGTGTGACTGTCACCCGCGGCGACGACCATTCCCGGCATGATAAAGCCTTGCTCGGGAGCCACGACGTGTTCGATACCCTGGCGCTTGTCGAGCACGTCAAACAGTTCAATACCGAAGTCACGGCAGTTTTCTTCGAAGTACGACACCTGCTGTGCGCCGCCGGCGTCCGGCATGGTAGCAATGCGAATAGGCGAAGTCGGGTTAACGTGGTCGACCACCGCTAGCGTTGCGCTCGGGCGCCAGACTGTGCGGCCGGCTTCACGCATACCACTGAATGCTTGCGGACTGGTGTATTCATTAGCGACCTGGCGGTCAATGTACAAAAGCACATGGCCTTGGTCATCGAGAGGACAAACAGTGTGACTGTCGATGTGCTTCTGGTAGAGCGTTCTAGGGCTGTTCATGGAGTGGGCTCTTTCTCTGTCTTATGCGAGATCACGGGTTCAACCTATGAACAGCATATTCATCGCAGATTCTGCATCAAGAGCACAAAAGTAAAGGCGTTGCGCACGAATTGTGAATAATCACTCGGGCAACCCGGCCAGCCGCAGTCCATCCGCGAGGCGCGCGAGATCCTCGGGTCGTTGGATGGGCAGCCAGTCCTTCAGGTTGGAGATGCGCAACGAGGGTTCCAGCTCGTGCAGGCGTTGTATCGCCTGCTTGGCTTTGTCCATTTGCCCGGTGAGCGCATGACTGGCCGCCATCAGGGCAACCGAGGGCAGGAGAGTGGGCAGGTTTCCCAGCGCCTTCTCCGCCCAGGCCGAAGCAGCGTCGAAGCGCCCGGCGAAGAAATACGCGAGCGCCATTCCCACCTGCATCCGGAACATTTCCGGGTCCAGTGGACTCAAGCGAACGGCATGGCTCAAATGTTCGATCGCTTCGTCTGTTTCACCGCGCAGTGCGCGCAGGATACCGCCCAGGAACCAGGCAGGGGCGAGGTTGGGATTGAGCAGGCGTGCCCTGTCGAGCAGGGCAATGCCGCCATCGACATCGCCAGCGAGATGGGCAAGCGCATGTCCGCCTCGCGTCAGTGCCACTGCATCATCCCGGCCGAGTGCCACCGCCAGCCGCGCAAGCCGTATGCCTTCGGCGATCTCTCGAGGCCGATCGCTCATCCAGCCATTCAACTTGCGCCAGAAGTGACACCAGGCTGCCATGCCATAGGCCGATGCAAATTCCGGATCGAGTTCGATGGCTTTGTAGAACAGCGGCGCCGCCACGTCGATGGCTTCCCGAGTGCCGCTGTGCAGTTTTGCCATGCCGCGCAGGTAGTAGTCGTAGGCGTCCAGGCTTTCCGTCGGTTTGCGCTTGGCGCGTTCGATTTCCGCCCGTTCCAGCTGCGGCGCGATGGCGCCGACGACGCTTTCGGCGATTTGATCCTGCAGGTCAAAGATGTTGTCGAGCAGGCCTTCAAAGCGCTCCGCCCAGATATGCGCCCCGGTTGTTGCGTCGATGAGCTGCCCGGTGATGCGTACCTTGTTCCCGGACTTGCGCACGCTGCCTTCGAGCACGTAGCGCACGCCGAGCTCCTGGCCGACGCCCTCGGCGTCCACCGCACGGCCCTTGTAGGTGAAGCTCGAATTGCGGGCGATGACGAACAGCCAGCGGATACGCGACAGGGCGGCAATGATGTCCTCGACCATGCCGTCGGCGAAATACTCCTGCTCCGGGTCGCCGCTCAGGTTGTGGAAGGGCAGGACGGTAATGGACGGCTTGTCCGGGAGGGCGAGCGAGGAGGGAGGTGTTTGCTTCGGGTCCACGGGCGCGATTTCGCCGGTGCCAGGCCCGTCAGGTTGTCGTGCTCCGTCGATCTCGCCGACCTTGATCTCGCCTACGAAGCGGTAGCCCTTGCGGGCGACCGTGCGCACCAGGCGCTGTTCCTCGCCGGTATCGCCGATGGCCTTGCGCACCGCATTGATGTGGCTGGTGATCGTCGATTCCGAGACGATCCGGCCGTTCCACACCGCCTTGAGCAGGTCGTCTTTGCTGACGACGCGATCGCGGTTGTTGACGAGCTGCAGCAATAGATCGAAGGCCTGTGGCCCGACGGCCACGACTTGCCCGCGCAAGGTCAGTTCCCGGCGCTCCTGATCGAGCACGTAGTCTTCAAACACGAATGGCAAGGTGTGTATCCCCTGGTCGAGCGCCCTCGACTCCGTGTCCGAGCTGGCGATTGGTACATGGTGCCGATAATACGGCAGCACGTAGCCCACTGCACCGTCCAGCAAGCGACTTCTTTGGACAAAAAACCAAGCTTGCCCGAAGACAAACTCAAGGTCGGCACAAGGACTTCCCTCACGCACGCGGGCACTCTCTTTCTACCTCGACAGCAATGGTTGCCGTCGAAAAGCGTAGGAAGAGAACCCATGAAGATCGTCGTCATCGGAGGCACCGGCCTCATCGGATCGAAACTTGTGAAGAACCTCCGCGAGCGCGGCCATGACGTGCTCGCCGCCGCCCCCAGCACGGGCATCAACAGCGTCACCCGCGAGGGCCTGGCCGAAGCGATGGATGGCACCGATATCGTCGTCGACGTGGCGAACGCGCCTTCGTGGGAAGACCAGGCCGTCCTCGATTTCTTCGAAACGTCGAGCCGTAACCTGCTGGCTGCGGAAGCTGCCGCCGGTGTTCGTCATCACGTTGCCCTGTCGATCGTCGGTAGCGAACGGCTGCCCGAAGCAGGCTACTTCCGCGCCAAGGTCGCGCAGGAAAACCTTATCAAGGCGTCCGGAATTCCTTACACCCTGTTGCGTGCCACGCAGTTTTTCGAGTTTGTCAGCGGCATTGTCCAGTCGTTCGCCGTCGGCGAGGAGTTTCACGTTTCGCCAGCGCTGATCCAGCCGATAGCGTCCGACGACGTGGTGGCGGCGCTGACCGATGTCGTGCTGGCAGCGCCGGTCAATGGCACGGTTGAAGTCGCAGGTCCTGAAGCCATGCCCCTCGACGATCTGGCCAGGCGCTTTCTGCGGGTAACCCAGGACAACCGTAAGGTCGTGCCGGACGTGAATGCGCGCTACTTCGGCGCTGTGCTCGACGATCAATCGCTGACCGCCGGCAAGAACGCGCGCCTGGGCGCGATCCGCTTCGAGGACTGGCTCGCTCAGTCGACGGTCCGGTAACGATTCGCGCCATCACGTCCCCATCCACCAAGGAGCAATGTCATGGTCACTCGATTTGTATTAGCCGCGCTCTTCGCAGCGCTCTCGATCAGCGCAGTGTCGGCCGCTGAGCCGCCCGCCGGAAAGGTGACGGTCGTGTTTGACCGTCCCATTCCCAATATCCCTGGCAAGAGCATGAAGGGCGTAGTCGTCGAGTATGGGCCGGGCGCCGCGTCGCCATCCCACACCCATCCGAAAACGGCCTTCATCTATGCAACGGTCCTGGAGGGCTCGTTTCGCATCAAAGTCAAAGGCCAGCCGGAAAAGATCTACCACGTCGGCGAAAACTTCGTAGAGGAGCCGGGCTCCGTACACGAAGTCAGCGCCAATGCCAGCGACACCCAATCCGCACGCCTGTTGGCCGTGTTCGTCCTCGACAGCGATGAAAAGACGCTCGTTACACCTATCAAAAAGTGAGCTGATCAGCCCGGCGGCAGACCACTGCCGCCCGTGGCTGCTGCAGTCCCAGGCATTGAACAGGAAATGACAACATGAACGCGCTTCAGGACAAGGCCGCCATTGCCACCGGGGCAAGCGCCGAGATCCCTGTCGTGGTGACACGGCAAAGCAAGAGAAAGAAGATCGGCATCCTGCTGTGCATCGGTGCCGTGGTGGTCTTGGCGGGCGGGTGGGCCCTGGCGCTTACGAGCGGTGCAACCTCCACCGATAACGCTTACGTGCGCGGCGACGTCACCTCGCTCGCCGCAAAGGTTGCCGGCTATGTCACTGCGGTCGAGGTCGAGGACAACCAAACCGTGCGGGCCGGTGACGTCCTGTTCCGTATCGATGATCGGGACTATCGCGCACGGCTGGCGCAAGCCGTGGCCAATGTCAGCGCTGCCCAGGCTCGTCTGAGCCATGTCGATGCAGAAACCCAGCTTCAGCGTGCCCTGATTCGACAGGCCGAAGCCCAGAGACGCTCGGGCGTGGCCGAGATGAATCTGGCGAACAAAACCCATGATCGCAGCCGCAAACTCATTCTCAGCAACGCGGTCAGCCAAGCCCTCGTCGATGAAAGCGACGCGGCACGATTGAGAGCCGAGGCGACGGTATCCGGCGCTTCCGCAACGGTCGAGGCGCAACAGCAAGGCATCGCCGTCCTCGTGGCGCAGCGCGAAGCTGCCGTGGCTGCGGTGACACAGGCGCAGGCCGCACGCGATCTTGCCCAGATCGATCTCGACAGCACCGTGGTACGCGCGCCGGTGGATGGCGTGGTCGGTAACCGCCAGGTTCGCATCGGCCGCTTTGTTACGACGGGCGTTGCCTTGCTCGATATCGTGCCGGTCAACGACGTATGGGTGGTGGCGAATTTCAAGGAAACCCAGCTCGAACAAATCCGCCCCGGTCAGCGCGTGCGCATCACGGTCGACGGCTACCCCAGCGGGGTACTTGAAGGCGTGGTCGACAGCTTTGCACCGGGTAGCGGGTCGGCGTTCAGCCTGCTCCCCACCGACAACGCGACCGGCAACTTTGTGCGTGTCGTGCAACGCGTTCCGGTGAAGATCCGGCTGGTCCACAACCCGTTGCCGGGCCGCATCGTGCCGGGCCTGTCCGCCAGGGTCGAGGTTGCGCACGGGGAGGGATCATGAACGCGGATGCCAGCGCGACGCGGAGCAACACCAGCGTTACGACCGGTGTCTTGCTCATGGTGGGCATCGTGCTTGCCACGCTGACGGAGGCGATTGCCAGCACCGTTCTGTCGCTCGGACGCGGCGACATCATCGGCGACACCTATGCCACGCCTGATGAGTTCGCCTGGCTGGATATCGGCTACACCGCGCTCAAGCTGATCGGGTTCATGACCGCGCCTTGGCTGCTGACGCGTTTTAATCCGCGTCATGTGATCATCGGCTCAACTTTGGTCATGGGCGTGGCATGCGGGATTGCCGCCCTCACGGCTCGGCTGGACCTGCTGATCGCGCTTCGAATTGTTCAGGGCTTCGCTGGCGGCACCCTGCTGGTCGGGGGGCAGGCGATCATATTTCGCACCTTTGCGCGATCTCGCCAACCCATCCTTCAAGCCCTGTTTGCCATGGGCGCCGTTGTCGCGTCCGCGACGCTCGCCCCGGCCCTTCAAGGGTGGTTGATAGATAGCCAGTCCTGGGCATGGATTTTCTTCTGCGTTGTTCCGGTCGCCCTGGCGGCGACCGGACTTCTGCTGATCGCAGACGACCCGATGCCCGCCAAGGCCCGACACCATCCGTTTGACTGGGTCGGCTTCGCGCTGATGTCTGCGACGCTGTTCTGCTTCACTTACGTTCTCAGCCAGGGCAGCCGATGGGACTGGTTCGAAGAGCCACGCATCTTCTGGCTGACCGTGATCGGCGCAGCCGCGCTGCTGGCATTTCTCGGCCAACAAGTGTTGGCCAAAGGCCAAGGTCTGCTCGACTTCACCCTGTTCAAATCGAGCGATTTTTGCTTCGCCTTTATCGTCAGTTTTGTCGCCGGTGCCGCGTTGTTCGGCAGCGCGTTTTTGATCCCGGCGTTCGCCCTGTCGGTCCTCGCGTTCACGCCTACCGATGCCGGCCTGCTCCTGTTGCCCAGTGGCGGGTTGTTTATCGGCGGACTCCTCATATCCGCCTGGCTGATGCAGGTCCGCCGCGTTCCGCCGGTTGCCACCGTGCCCTTTGGCATCCTGATGATCATGGTTGCGATGTGGATGCTGTCCGGTTCGACCAGCGAAAGCGGCACAGACGACATGATGGCAGCCATCCTGTTGCGCGGTCTGGGCCTTGGCTTTCTCTTTCTGTCGATCACGCTGATCGCGTTCAGCGACCTCAACCGCCGCAACCTCGCCTGCGGAATAGGCCTCTTCAATACGGGGCGCCAGTTGGGTGGCCTGATGGGCGTCGCAGGGCTCCAGACTCTGATCGACCATAACGTCTTCGCCAATGCAGTGGTCCTCGGCGCCAATGTCACCCCGGGAGGTGCCGCGGTCATTGAACGGCTGACGACCACGACAGCCATGCTGTCGGTGAAAGGGATGGATGCAGCGGCCGCTGGCCGGGCAGCGGTGAGCCTCCTGGGCCGGGTCGTGTCAGGTCAGGCCACGGTGATTGCCTTCGACACCGCGTTCATCGCTGTCGCCCTGCTTTTTGTAGTCGCCGCACCCATGCTGGTTGGCATCAAGATCGGACTCTCGAAATACGCGAAAGCACGTGCTGCGCGAACCGTAGCGTGAGGCTTCACTCAGTCCAGGTTACCCAGCAGCCACTCACTGAAGCTTCGCGCCAGCGCATTATTCTCACTGTCACGATGGGTCAGCATGGCCCAGTTCGGGCCGCGAATGGTTTGTTCCACCAAGGGTTGCAACAATCCTTGGTCGCGCGCCTGCCGACTCAATAACTGGCTGACCAGGGCGATACCGAGCCCCGCGCACGCGGCGTCCAGCAGCAGGCCGGGGTCGGAGAAATTCAGCCCCTGATCTTTCTGGCCGACATCGATGCCAGCTTCCACCGCCCAGTGACTCCAATCCATTTCCCGCTCGCCATGAAGGGTGGTGCGCTGTTCCTGTGGCAGCGCCAACAGGCTCGGGTGACACGCCGGATAGAGACGGTCGGCGTGCAACACCTTGAAGCTGCACTCGGCTTGCGAACTGATGTCGTCGCGCACGGCGAGGTCGATGGTCTGGGTGGTCATGTCCGGGACTTCATCGGTACTGAAAATCCACAGATCAACGTCCGGGTGCTCGCGGCGAAAATCCCCCAAGCGTGGCATCAGCCAATGGCGAGCGAACGCCGGGGTGGTGTTGAGGACCAGTTGGTTGGGTTTCTGGTATTGCCCCAAGCGGCGAATGCCGACGGCCAGTTGTTGCAGCAATGCCTGGGTGGTGCTGAGCAGGTCGTGACCGGCATCGGTCAGGCTGACGCTGCGTCCACTGCGAAAAAACAAGGGTTGTTCGAGGTACGCCTCAAGGCTGCGGATCTGCTGACTGATCGCCGATTGGGTGAGGTGCAACTCGGCGGCCGCCTTGTGGAAACTGCCCAGCCGGGCGGCGGCTTCAAAGCCGCGAAGGGTGCTGAGTGGCGGCCAGTGCTTGAGCATGCTGATAAGTTCCTCTAATCATTTCTATGCAAAATCCATCGTTTGTTTGCCTGATTTTACGGCCGTAGCATGCATGCCAGGACCACCAAAGCAGTTTTGTTGAACACAATGGCTTAACTAAAAGGGCTTTTTATCATGCAGCATGCCATGCAGCAGAATGAAATTCGAAACAGCGGTTGGATGATGCCGGCCGAGTGGGTCAGGCACGCCGCCACCTGGATGGTCTGGCCGCACAATACGGCACTCTGGGAGTCCGGTTGGGGCGTGACATTGCCTCTGGTGCAAGAGGACTTCGCTCGCGTGGCCAACGCCATCGCCCGTTTCGAACCGGTGAAACTGGTCGTCGACCCTTCAGCTGTCGCCAGTGCCAAAGCGTTATGTGGGCCGAACATCGAATTGATCGAGCTGGCGGTCAACGACAGCTGGTGCCGGGACTCCGGTCCGAGCTTCGTCTGCCATCCGCAACATGGCCTGGCCGGGGTGAGCTGGCGCTTCAATGCGTGGGGCGGCAAGTCGGCCCATGATCTGGACGAAAACCTGGCTCGTCGCGCACTCAATCACTTGGGCGTGGAGTGCTTTGGCACACCGCTGAGTAATGAAGGCGGGGCCATCCATGTGGACGGCGAGGGCACGCTGATCACCACCGAGTCGGTGTTGCTCAACCCCAATCGCAACCCGGGCATGAACAAGGCGGAGATGGAGGAAATATTCACCCGTCTGCTGGGCGTGAAGAAGACGATCTGGCTGCCGGGCGATCCGGACTATGTGACCGGTGACATGACCGATGGCCACGTCGATGGCGTGTGCGCGTTCGCCCGCCCTGGCGTGTTGCTGGTGGACGCCACCCACGACCAGCACTCGGTGTATGCCGAAGTGGCCCGCGAAAACCGTCGTGCCCTGGAGCTGGCCACCGATGCCCGAGGCCGACAGTTCGAACTGATCGAATTGTATGAAGCCAGCGATGCCGTGGACACCGAAGCTGAAGTGTTCTGCGCCTCCTACACCAACTTCTACATCGCCAACGACGCCGTCATCATGCCGGCCTACGGCATTGATGCCGACAACGTCGCGGCCGCCGTACTGCGGCAGGCATTTCCGGGACGCGAAGTGGTGCCAGTGCGGATCAATCACCTGGCCCATGGTGGTGGCGGTGTGCATTGCATCACCCAGCAACAACCCGCCTGGCCAGTGGAGGGTTGATGCCATGACACTTCTGACCATCGCCACCACCCAAATGCCCTGCACCTGGGACCTGCAACACAACCTCGATCAGGCCGAGCAACGGGTGCGCGAGGCCGCGGCCAAGGGCGCCCAGGTCATCCTGTTGCAGGAGCTGTTTGCCACGCCGTATTTCTGCATCGAGCAAAGCCACAAGCACCTGGAGCTGGCCGAGGAATATCGATACAGCCACGTGCTCAAGCGCTTTGCCGCATTGGCCAAAGAGTTGGGTGTGGTGCTGCCGCTGAGCTGGTTCGAGAAGGCCGGCAATGCCTACTTCAATTCCTTGAGCGTGGCCGATGCCGATGGGCGCTTGCTGGGGGTGTATCGCAAGACCCACATTCCCAACGCCATTGGCTATCAGGAGAAGGAATACTTCAGCCCCGGCGATACCGGTTTTCGTGTCTGGGACACGGCGTTCGGGCGCCTGGGTGTCGGGATCTGCTGGGATCAGTGGTTCCCCGAAACCGCGCGTTGCCTGGCGTTGATGGGCGCTGAAGTCTTGCTGTTTCCCACCGCCATCGGTTCCGAGCCTGGCTGCGCGACGCTGGACTCCCGTGACCACTGGCAGATGACCATGCGCGGCCACGCCGCCGCCAACCTGCTGCCGGTGGTGGCCGCCAACCGCATCGGCCGCGAGGTGGCTACCACCGATCCTGCCCTGCAAATGAGCTTCTACGGCTCGTCCTTTATCTGCAATCACAAGGGCAAGTTGCTCGCCGAGGCCGACCGCGACAGCACCGGCGTGCTCGTGCACAGCCTGGATCTGGCGGCCATGGCCGAAGAGCGCTTGAGCTGGGGCATTTACCGCGATCGCCGTCCGGACATGTACGGCGCGCTGTTGACTCAGGACGGTCGTCACACCCATGCACGCTGGAAGACTCAAGAGGTTTGATATGCACTCGATCAATAAACTGTTGAGCGGCGCCTTGGGCCTGGCGCTGGGCTGTGCCTTGCCGGCGCTGCACGCGGAAGAGAAAACCCTCCGGCTGTACAATTGGGCCGACTATTTTGCCGAGGACACGCTGGCCAGATTCACCGCCGAAACCGGGATCAAAGTGATCTACGACGTCATGGATGGCAGCGAGACGCTGGAAGCCAAAATGCTCGCCGGCGGCAGCGGTTATGACCTGATCTTCCCGGGTGACACCGTCGCCGAACGCTTGATGCGCGCCGGCAGCCTGCAACCGCTGGACCGGTCAAAACTCACGGCCCTGAATGACATCGAACCTGGCTTGCAGAAGCTGCGAACGCATTACGAGTTTTCGCGCCAGGCCACCGTTCCCTACACCTGGGGCACCATCGGCCTGACCTACAATGCCGAGCAGATCAAACAGCGTTTGCCAGATGCTCCCGTTAACAGCCTCGACATGTTGTTCAAACCGGAACTGGCGGCCAAATTTGCCGACTGCGGCATTTCGATGATCGACTCGCCGGACGAAGTGCTGGCCGTCGTGCTCAATTATCTGGGCCGGGAGCCACGCAGCGCCAAGCCCGAGGACCTGGCCGCGGCGAGTGAGCTGCTGCTGAAACTTCGGCCGTACATCCGCAAGTTCCAGTCGCAGCCGGTCACCGACCTGGTGAACGGCAACCTGTGCCTGTCGCTCGGTTACAGCGGGGACATGACACAGGCGCAACGGACGGCGGATTCCGCCGGCAAGAACGCCATGTTCCAATACCGTATCCCCCGTGAAGGCACCACGGTGTGGATGGACACCATGGCGATTCCGGTCGACGCCAAACATCCGGAATACGCCTATGCCTTCATCAACTTCGTCATGCGCCCGCAGAACATGGCCGCCATCAGCAACTTCACCGGCTACCCCACCTCCAATGCCAAGGCGCGTGCGAGTGTCGATGCGACCATGCGCAACAACCCGGATATTTACCTCGACGAAGCCACTTACGCACGGTTGATCCCGGGCAAGGACATTCCACAGCCCGATATGCGGGCACGCATGCGCACCTGGACCAAGTTCAAGACGGCCACCGCGAAATGATTTCAGACACTCATTCCAGGGATCAACACATGTCGACGCGTCGTGAGTTCATCAAGCAAGTATCGGTAGTCGCCGGTTTGGGCGTGGCAGCGTCTATCGGGCTTGGCCTGACACCCCTGCGCGCACAAGCGGCGACCTCCGGCAGTTGGCGTATGCCGGATGAGGGCGACAAGCATCAGCGGGCCTTCATCGCCTTTGGCGCACAGGAAGCGATCTGGGAGGATTTCACCCCCGACGTACAAGCAGCCATTGGCCTGATCTCTCGTACCCTCGCGCGATATGAACCGGTGACCGTGTTCTGTCGCGAGCGAGAACGGGAGATGGCCGAAGAGCACTGCGGCACAGCTAACATCACCTACGTCACCACCGAACTCGACGACATCTGGATGCGCGATATCGGCGCCAACTTTGTCATCGATGGGGACGGCGGGCTCGGCGCCGTGGATTTCAACTTCAACGGCTGGGGCAACAAACAACAGCACAGCGAGGATGCGCAACTGGCCGCTCTGGTTGCGAGCACCGTGGAAGCCCGTCATATCCGCAGTGAGTTGGTAGGTGAGGGCGGTGGTATCGAAGTGGATGGTCACGGCACGGGGATCATGACCGAAAGCAGCTGGATCAATGCCAACCGCAACCCCGATTGGAGCAAGGCCGAGATCGAGCAAGAGCTGAAAGCGCGCCTGGGCTTGCGCAAGATCATCTGGCTGCCGGGGATCAAAGGTAAGGACATCACGGATGCCCACGTCGATTTCTATGCCCGTTTCGTCAAGCCAGGCGTTGTGATCGCCAACCTCGACAATGACCCTCAGTCATACGATTACAGCGTCACGGGTGCCCATCTGGACATTCTCAACAAGGCCACGGATGCCGATGGCCGCAAGCTGCAGGTGCATACCGTGTCGCCACCGCTCAACCCTCGAAAGAGCAAGTTCAGCCGCAACAACCCGGACTTTGCCGCTGGCTACATCAACTACTTCGTGATCAACGGGGCGGTCATTGCGCCCGAGTTTGGTGATCGGGCGGCAGACTCCAAAGCCTTTGATTTGCTGTCCGAACTCTACCCGGACCGTGAGGTGGTGCAGCTCAACATCGACGCGATTTCTGCCGGTGGCGGCGGAATCCACTGTGTGACCAGCCACCAACCGTTGGCTTAGTCTGGATCAACGCTTTGCCATCCGGTTTTGCGAAGCCGTCAGGCCTTGACCCAGCGTTGACGGCTCCAGCTGCTCAATGTGTCGACGGCCAATACCAGCAACAGCATCGCCAGAATGACCGTACTGGCTTGAGCTTCCTGGAACAGGCTGAGGCTCACATAGAGCATTTGCCCCAAACCTCCGGCGCCGACGAAGCCGAGCACACTGGCCATGCGGATATTGTTTTCCCAGCGGTACAGGATGTAGGCCAGTAGTTGTGGCAACAGATTGGGCAGTGATCCGTAACAGAACGCCCATACGGCATTGCTGCCCTGCAGGCGGATGGCTTCGGCTGGTTCGGGTGGGGTGTTTTCCAGCGCTTCGGCGAACAGCCGGCCGAGCACGCCGGTGGTGTGCAAGGCCAAGGCCAGGGTGCCGGCATTGGGGCCGAGTCCGGCGGCCAGGACCATCAGCGCAGCCCACACCAGTTCCGGAACCGCGCGCAAAGCGTTGAGCACCAAGCGCGACGCGCTCTGCAAAGGCCAGCCGAAGCGCCCGGCCGCGGGCAATGCCAACAGCAGGCCGAATACTGCCGCGAGCAGGGTGCCAAGGGCGGACATGGCGATGGTTTCCAGGGCACCGTGGCCGATGGCTTGCAGATGGTTCGCGCTCAAGTCCGGGCTGAGAAAACGTTGTGCATAGGCGCCCATTTGCTTCAGGTTGCCGCTGCCACCCAGT
This sequence comes from Pseudomonas sp. BT76 TE3572, assembly GCF_050435365.1. NCBI lineage: Bacteria > Pseudomonadati > Pseudomonadota > Gammaproteobacteria > Pseudomonadales > Pseudomonadaceae > Pseudomonas > Pseudomonas sp. BT76 TE3572. The sequence goes on along the minus strand of NZ_JBNDKE010000001.1, from coordinate 2,033,001 downwards.
TCGCCGAGGTCGATGCCCAAGTAGATGAACGAGGCGACCACCGCGGCGCCGATACACAGGAGCAGCATCAGGTTGATCAGGCGATTCATGCCAGCCTCCAGCGCAGCAGGCGGCTGAGTTGATCGGCGAGCAGCACCAGGACGAGAAACGTCAGTAACAGACTGGCCACTTCACCGCCGGCGAACATGCGCAACGACAAATCCATTTGCTGGCCCAGACCACCGGCACCGACGAAACCCATCACCACCGAGGCGCGGATTGCGCACTCCCAGCGGTACACCGTGTACGACAGCAATTCCGCAGCGACATTGGGCAGGATCCCGTAGAAAAAGGCTGAGAGCCGACTGCTGCCAGCTTGCAGCAGCGCGTGGGCCGGGCGCTGATCGACCGACTCGAAAATTTCCGCGTAGACCTTGCCCAGCATGCCGCTGTAGGTAATGGCGATGGCCAGCACCCCGGCCGTCGGGCCGAGGCCGACAGCACGCACGAATAAAAGCGCCCAGACGATTTCCGGCACGCTGCGCAGGAAGATCAGTAAACCGCGCACCGGCCAACGTAGCAGTTGACCCCAATAGCCCGGGTGGCCGGCACGGGAGGCGGCAGACAGCGACAGAGCCCGACTGGCCAGCAGGCTGGCCGGGACGGCTAACAGCAACGCCAGAGCCATGCCCGCCGTGGCGATAGCCAGGGTCTGCAAGGTGGCTTGCACTAACAGCTCAATGAATTCCTCGCCATGGGCCGGTGGCCAGAAGGCTGAGACAAATCGGCCCATTTCGCTCTGACTGTCACTCGCCACCAGCACACCGAGGTCCAGCTCGCTGAAGCGAATGCCCGGCCACAGCAGGGCAAGGGCCAGCAAGGTGAGCAGCAAGCGGGGCCAGGTGGCCGGATCTCGGGTATCACGGGTCAGCATCGGGGAATCTGCACACTCAAGGGCGCCGGAGTAATCGGTGGCGATTGCAGCTGCTCGTTGGCGTAGAGCTTGTCGAGCAACTCGCGGTCGACTTCGCTGGCCGCAAGGTCGAACAGGATCTGTCCGTCACGCAAACCGATGATTCGCGAAAAGTGCGCCAGGGCCAGTTCCACCGCATGCAGGCTGGCGACCAGGGTGACGTTGTTCTGCCGGGCATGGCGGCAGAGCACTGACAGCGTGTGCTGGGCCAACACCGGGTCCATGGCTGACACCGGCTCATCGGCCAGCAACACCTCGGGCGCTTGATACAACACGCGGGCAATGCCCACGCGCTGTAGCTGTCCACCGGACAGTTGCTGACATAGCGCGAACAACTTGTCGCTGAGGTCGAGCCTGGCCAATGCCGCGCGTGCGCCCGGAATATCCACCGGATGCAGCAAGTTCAGCAGGCTTTTGCCCAGCCCCCACTGACCCAGCTTTCCAGCCAGAACCGCGGTGACCACGCGCTGACGCGGTGGCAGCGGGGGCGCTTGATGGATCAGGCCGATGCGCGCGCGCAGACGCTGACGCTGGCGGGCAGACAGCTGCCAGGCATGCTCGCCGAGCACCTGCAGCTCACCAATGTCCGGTCGCAGGGCGGTGGCCAGCAGGTTGAGCAGGCTCGACTTGCCCGCGCCAGACGGACCGATGATGGCGACCTGTTCGCTGGCGCCGATGTGCAGGTCCACGCCGCGCAGCGCCTGGACGCCGTTGGTGTGGGTCAGGCTGACCTGGGTCAGATGCAACGTCATTTGAGCAGTTCGGCGGCGCGTGCGGCTTCCTCGATGCCCTTGTAATTCTCGGGTTTGGTTTCGATGAATCGGCTGGCGGCCTGCAGATCCAGAATCTCCTTGTCCTTGGGATTCGACGGATCGAGCGCCAGAAAGGCTGCCTTGATCTTGGCCGCCAGCGCCGGGTCTAGAGTCCCGCGCACGGTCCAGTTGTAGTCGTAGTAGGCCGGGGTGGTCGCAAACACTCTGACCTTGGTGGTGTCGACCTTGCCGGCGGCGACCAGTTTTTCCCACACGCTGGCGTTCAGCACCCCGGCGTCCACCTTGCCGGCCTGGACCCAGGCGACAGTGGCGTCATGGGCGCCGGAATAGCCCACGCGACTGAAGTAGGTTTCCGGCTTGATGCCATCCTTCAGCATGAAATAGCGCGGCATGAGACTGCCTGACGTGGAGGACACCGAACCGAAGGCGAAGGTCTTGCCCTTGAGGTCGGCGAGGGAGTTGACGGCCGGGTCGGCGGTGATGAATTTGCTGGTGAACTGGGCGTCCTGTTCGCGCTGTACCAGCGGAATGGCATTGCCGGTTTTCAGGCGTGCCTGCACGAAGGTGAAGCCGCCCAGCCAGGCCATATCGATTCGGTCGGTGGCCAGCGCCTCGACCACGGCCGGATAGTCGCTCACGGGAACGAACTCCACCTTCATGCCCAATTGCTGTTCCAGGTAGGCACCCAGCGGCTTGAACTTGCGCAGCAGTTCGGTCGGGGCTTCATCAGGAATGGCGCTGACTTTCAGGGTGTCGGCGGCCTGCGCCAACAGGCTGCAAAAAGACAGCGTCACGCCGACAGCCAATGCCAGGGTACGGTTGAGCATGAAAATTCTCCGGTGCATTAAGGCAAAATGTCGATACGCCGAGCGCAAGCTGGTTGCCGCATGGCGCATTGTGAGGGTAGACGAAATGGAGCGAAATTGACCGCTTTTGGCCTGGCATCATCATGTTTCATGACCGCCCGTAACCCGGCACGAGGGTTCGCTCACGCTTAGCTATTCTTTAAGACACTACAAGTGTTGCACGTTGAACAGAGGATTGAGTGATGAGGATGTTACTGATGGTCGAGTGCCCTAACGAACCCTTCAACTCCCTTGTCAAAACCGGGAAGGTGGGCGAGGTCATTGAACGCATCCTGACCAGCATCAAACCGGAGGCGGCGTACTTTACCGAGCAAGATGGCAAGCGTGGTGGGATTTTTGTGGTCGACGTACAAGACCCCTCCGACATCCCCGCTTTTGCGGAACCCTTTTTTCTCAACTTCAACGCCACCTGCAAATTCCGTATTGTGATGAGCGCTCAGGATCTGCAGAAGTCTGGTCTGGAGACGCTCGGGCAAACGTGGGCGTGCTGAGAGACCATTTGGGGTCGCTGCTGGCGACCCCGATGAGTCCCGCCATTACAGGGTTTCAACACTGGCCTGTTTTCAGACAAACCAAGACACACAAACCCCTTTTTCTCTCCGGGTCGCAGAAGCCCAAACGAACCTCTGCTCCCGTACGATCGGCTATCGCCTTGACGATTGATAACCCCAACCCAGAGCCTGCTTCATTGGTCCCAAGGCTGCGATAAAACGGATCGAACACCCGCGTGTGTTCCTCTGAAGGGATTCCTGGGCCTGAGTCTTTGATCAGCAGGATTGCAGTCTCTTGCACCCGCTCAACCGCAAGGTCAATCCGTCCGCCATGCGGGGTATAACGGATCGCGTTATCCACCAGATTCCTGATCAGGATTAACAGGTCCATCTCGTTGATGAAGACATGCACGTCCTCGATACTCTCAACACCAATATCGATGTGTTTGCGTTCTGCCAGCGGTAATAAATCCTCCAATACACGTCGATAGATGTCATGGACTGAAACGGCTGTCTGTGGTCGATTGGAGCTCGATTGTGCGGCAGCCAGGGTCAGCAGTTGATCGATCAGATTTCTACCGCGCTCTATCCCTTGCGACAACGGCAACAGACGTTCACGGGCCAGCGCCGGCATCTCAGTGGCGGCCAGTCGCTCGGCTTGCAGGGAAAGGGCCGTCATGGGTGAACGCAGTTCGTGGGCAGCGTCAGCGACGAAACGACGCTGGTTTTCCATGGACTGCGCAACACGCGCGAGCAAGCGATTGATCGCCACGACGAAAGGCCGAATCTCGGTCGGCAAATGGTGCTCGTCGATAGGGTGCAGTGCCTGTTCATCGCGTCGATCGATGTCAGCCGAAAGGGCGGCAATCGGACGGAACAGTTTGCGTACCAGGTCGCTCACCACCAGCAATAGCACCGGAAACAGAATGAGAAACGACAGCAAACTTCGCCAGGCGCTCTCGCGGGCTTCTTTGTCGCGGACGCCGGTTTCTTGAGCGACGACGATGCGTTCACCGCGGGCTGTGGTTCTGACCAGCACACGAAAGTCTTCGCCGGTGACATTCAAGGTTGAGAGGCCATCGGCAAGCGTGGTGGGGAAGGGCAGTGGTATCAGGGCGTCATCGTTGCCGATTGCTTTACTGCCATCGGCCAGGTATTGCACGATGACCCTGGATTCTTCATTGTCGCCATCGACTTCCCGGGAGGCGGGATAGCGTAGGGACATCTGCTGTCGATCAAACAGGACGGCCACCTGACGCAAGGTATCGTCCTGCATTTCGTGGGCCTCGTCGAGCGCTGAGACAAACGCAAAAATCCCGGCCAGCACCGCAACGATCAGGATGGCCAGCGATAGCGTCACGGACAGGCGTAGTTGTACCGAGTCCCTCAAACGCTTTTTGAAACCATCCATCCCATACCCCTGACGTTCTTGATGATATGGCCGCCCAGCTTGCGTCGCAGGGAGTGAATCAAAAACTCCACCGCGTTGCTTTCCACTTCATTGCCCCAACCATAGATGCGGTCTTCGAGTTCACTGCGCGAGAGAATTGCGCCTGGCCGAATCATCAATGCCTGCAGCAGGGCGAACTCACGACTGGACAATTGGATGTCGCGATTTTCCAGGGTGGTGGCTTGTTTGGAGATCAAGTCCAGCGACACCACGCCATTGTCCAGCACGGACAGGGCAGTGCCCCCTTTACGACGAAGCACGGCTCGGATACGGGCCAGCAGCTCCGCCATATCGAACGGTTTGAGCAGGTAATCGTCAGCGCCGCCGTCAAGGCCGCGCAGGCGATCACCCAGGTCGTCCCGTGCGGTGATGATCAGCAGTGGCACCGGGTTGTCGCGCCCGCGAATGCTGTCGAGGACATCCAGTCCATCCATCCCGGGCAACCCAAGATCCAGGAGCACCAGGTCATAGTGTTGGGTGTCCAGCGTTGCAAGAGCGGTGAAACCGTTTTTCACCCAGTCAGTGGCATAACTCGCATCGTTCAGGGCGCCCTGGGTCGCATCGCCAATCATCGGGTCGTCTTCAACCAGCAATATCCGCATTTGCCGCTCCAGAAAAAGGCGCGACCGTCATGACTGTCGCGCCAGTATTGAAGCATCTGTACAAATGTTTGTCCGCTGCGGGTTCACCTTCGGGATCAGGATGTGCCCTTCATCGAATCGAAGGCCTTCAACAGCTCATCCATCATAGCCTTGCAGTCGTTCTGTTGCGGGTTACTGGCGCGCAAGGCATCGAGCGCGCGGTCGATCGCCTTGTCCACGACGTGCCAGTCGCTGGCGGCGCGAGGTTTGATCCCGGCTTCGGCCGAGTCCCAGGCAGTTTCCAGATCCTTGATGCGGGCTTTCGCACCGGGCAGATCATTTTTGTCGACGAGCACGGCTACGTCGGCGGCTATGTTGCGGAACTCGGACAGATCTCCCAGTTTTGAACCCGAATGGGATTGAGTGCTTGCCGAGCTTGAGGTCGTACCTGTATTGGGTTTGTCGGCAGGTTTCGAGCACCCGGCGGCGACGCTGAGCAAAAAAATCGACGAGACGATGGCAACGTGGCGAATGATGTTTTGAATCTGGCGCATGACGATTCCTTCAATGACTTTTGGGCGTTTACTGAGTAACTGTTTTGCGATTGCCGACGGTGATTTGCGCGACCGCAACCAGAATGACAATGACGCACAGGAAGATGGCACTGGTCCAGGTGGCACCCATTCCGAGACCACCGTAAGTTTTGGCTTGGGTCAGCAAGTCGCCGAGGGAAGCGCCGAACGGGCGCGTCAGGATGTAGGCGATCCAGAACGTCAGCACCATATTGCCTCCCATGCGCCAAGCCATCAGGGTGGCAGCGATCAGCGCTCCGAAGATCACGGCACCGAGGGTGAAACCCAGCCCCAAGGCTTCGGTAGCCAGGTCACCGGCGGCTGTACCGAGGGCAAAGGTGCAGAGCACGGTGGCCCAGTAAAACAACTCTCGCCGCGGCGTGATAATTTCCCGGATCGATACGTTGTGTTCGGTCCGGTACCAGACCAGGAAGTTAATCGCCAACAAGGCGGAAAATACTGCCGTGCTGGTGTACAGACTGACGTCCAGTACGTCGGTCAAAATGTCGGTAATTTGTGTCCCGACGATGCTCACCAACACGACGGTCAACCAGTAAATCCAGGGCGTGTAGGCTTTGGTGCGCAATTGGTAGAACATCGCGATTGCCAGTAAAACCGCCATGCCGATACTGGTCGGGCCCGCGCCGAAGCCGGCATCGACAGCAAGAAAGTCAGCACCCGTTTCACCCACGGTCGTGGACAAGATCTTGATCACCCAGAATGACAGCGTCACTTCGGGTACTTTGTTGAGCCAGCCGGCTAGTGCGGGTTTCATAGGCGGGTAGCCTCTCCTGAGCAGCGCGGAATGTGCGCGAGGAGGAAGGTACGCAGCGAAACTTAGCTGAGCCTGAGGGGAGGTCAATTGGCTGGGTCGAGGGATAAGCAGGATGAGTTGGAGGCGTTACTAACGAAAGGAGTTTCGTCAACGCGGCAGAAGGCTCGCATGGGCGATTTGCGGGGGCTATAGATGCGTATTATTCCGGGCACAGAGCTTGTACCCAATCCCATGTACGGTATGCAGCAGTGGTTCATCAAAGGCTTTGTCCAACGCCCGTCTCAACATGTGGATATTACTGCGAAGGCTGTCACTGCTAGTAGGATGACGCCCCCAAATGAGATCTTCCAGTTCAGTCCGTTTGACAACATGCGGGCTCCTGCGCATGAGGGTTTCCAAGAGTTTCATGCAGGTAGGATTCACCTTGATGGGGATCCCGGCGCGAGAGATTTCCAGGGTGTCTAAATCAAACTTCAGATCGGCTACAACCAAAGTCCGATTCATTTTGCCAGCGCGGCGCGATACGACGGCTTCGATCCTGGCAAGAATCTCGGACATGGCAAAGGGCTTGGTGACGTAGTCGTCAGCACCGACCTTAAAACCAGCCAGGCGATCTTCCAGTTGGTCCCGTGCACTCAACATCACAATGGCAATGTCAGATTTGGAATTCTCGCGCAAGCTGCGGCAGATCTGGTTGCCATCGATGCCTGGGAGCATGACGTCCAGAACAATCGCATCAAAGTCTTTCGAGGCAGCGAGATGAAGCCCGCTCAATCCATCCAGTGCTCCCTCGACGTAGTGGCCCTTTAGCGTGAAAAACTCCATCAGGTTGTCGTGGATGTCACGATTGTCCTCGATAATCAAAATATTCACTGCATAGCCTTTATGCTTCTAATCAAGTTAAACAAACTCCGACGGTCGTGCAGGGCGGATCAATCTTCTCTCTCGGCTAACTGCATATTCGATGCCCGAGCGAAAGCCTCATTTTTGTATTCTGCCGCGTTCAGCGATTGCGCACGAATGATTCGTGTAGTCTTTTCGCGCTTGCGTTAGATGGAACGCCGTTATTCAGCAGAGTCGGCTACGCTTGAGCGGTCAGCAGAGAAAGCTCGATTCAAAAAGGAGATAGGGGAATGCATGGATGCGGATTGGTAGGGGACTTGCTCCACTTGGCCCTTTATTTGATGACCATTGCCTTTTGGGTGTTGTTTTGGATGGTCTGCATTTTCAATGCAAGGGGCCGTCTGAAAAGCCTCTTGGGTGCCCGCGCATTGATGATTTGTGTTCTGTTGTTCCCAATGTTGCCCGCGACATTTATTGGCGGGGCGTTGATTGCTTTTGGTGTTGAAGGCCTGATCTGGAGTCTGTGTATTACAGGGATAGGATTGCCCATTGCTGGCATGCAATGGGTCCAGCCTTACGTTAAAAATCGATCTACAGAAAATTCACATCACGTTGACCTTTCAGCGACAGGTGGATGATTAGCCTACAATTCTGGCCACTGGAGAACGCCAATGAGCGCCCCTGTCAAACTTAAATTTTCCGAAAAATACGATAAAGATCACGCAAAACAATACTACCTGAAGCATCAGGATGGTCTATCGCGGAAACTGTCCCATTATCGGGACGTACAGATGGCGCGAGATGCGTTACACAAGGCGGGAGACCCGGGGCTGGTTCTCGACCTTCCATGCGGTGCGGGGCGGTTCTGGCCTTTGCTTGCAGAAAATCCTAATCGAATCATCATCGGCGCAGACAATTCGCCGGATATGATTAACACCGCTCTTGAGAATCAACCTGCCGATATAGTCAAACGCGTGAAGACGCTCGAGACTTCAGCGTTTGCCATCGATCTACCTGGTAATTCGGTCGACAGTATTTTCAGCATGCGGTTGATTCATCATATCGGTGAATCTGCGCATCGATTGGCGATGCTGAGAGAGTTTCATCGGGTGACTCGAGACACCGTCATCTTGTCGATGTGGGTCGATGGCAACTTTAAGTCATGGAAGCGCAAGCGCCACGAACAGCGGCGTAAGGCAAGGGGCGAGCAGAGTGGATACCAGAACAGGTTTGTTATTCCTCGATCCGTCGCAGAAGCTGAGTTCAAGCAAGCCGGATTCGTCATCGATAGCAAGTCTGACTTTATCCCGTTTTATGCAATGTGGCGTGTTTACGTGCTACGCAAAATTTAAGGTTCTTCACGGAATCCCGGGAAACACAGAAACAAGAACGCCGATTTGATTGATGATGTTCGTGCGAGCAAACACATCTAACAAACCGGCGTTCTTATGCGCGATATTAATACTTTCCTTCCTTTTTGGGAGGGCTTTTCTGTCGTCACGATCAAGCCTGATGGTGACGCGCTACAGATCGACCTGATTCCCCACACCACCCGATTCCCTTCCTGTGGTGGCTGCCAAAAACCTTGTTCAACCACGCACGAGTATTGCGAGCGAACCGTTCGTGATTTGCCCATTCTCGGTCGCGCGGTGCGCCTCAGCGTTTTGCTCAGGCGGGTTGGCTGCCGCGATTGCGGCAAGCGCATGGAGGCCGTCAGTTGGCTGGATCGCTATGCCCGCATGACGCGCCGCCTGGCCGGTGCAGTCATTCAAGCCTGCGAGCGCCTTCCCACCCTACACGTGGCTCAGATGTTTGGGCTGCATTGGGACACCGTTCGGTTGCTGGAGCGTCGAGCCTTGCAAGCGGCGTTAAGCATTCTGCCGAAGGCGCAGCCGCGCCGCCTGGTGATGGACGAGTTCGCGCTGTTCAAAGGTCATCGTTACGCCAGCGTGGTGCTGGATGCCGATACACGACGGGTTCTGTGGATTGGCGAAGGCCGTAGCCGGGCGGCGGTCAGGCCATTTTTTGAAGAACTGGGGCCGGAGGGTTGCGCTCGAATCGAAGCGGTGGCGATGGACATGAACACCGCTTTTGACCTGGAGGTTCGTCAACACTGCCCGAACGCGCGAGTGGTCTACGACCTCTTCCATGTGGTGGCTAAATATGGCCGAGAGGTGATTGATCGGGTCCGCGTCGACGAAGCTAATCGGCTACGCCATGACAAGCCTGCTCGAAAGGTCATCAAACAAGCGCGCTGGCTGTTGCTGCGCAATCCGCAGAACCTGAAAACGCCGGAACAGCAGGTTCACTTGCAGGATTTGCTGGCGGCTAACCAATCGTTGATGACGGTCTATTTGATGAAGGCTGAACTCAAAACGCTCTGGACGCCGAGTACCGCCTGGGACTGGAGATCCGCTTGGAAGCAATGGCTGCGCCATGCCAATGAAAGTGAAATACCGGCTCTGATCCAGTTCGCCAAACGGCTAAAGGGTTACTGGAGGGGCATCGTAAGTCGCGTTCGCTGGCCGATGCATACGGGCCAACTGGAAGGAATAAACAATCGAATCAAAGTCATCAAACGGATGGCGTACGGCTACAGGGATAGCGAATTCTTTTTCATGAAGATCAAGAGCGTCTTTCCCGGTAATCCGTGAAGAACCAAATTTAAACCCTGATCAACGTGTCCAGCGCTGGCTCGGGGATTCGAGCCGGCTAAACAAACCTTCCGTGAATCCCCTCAACTTTGCCTGATAAACCCGGTGCCGTGAACGTTGCGCCACGCAACACTGGCCCCGGGTTTCAGTAATCACAGCGCGACGTTGGCATTCCACTTTTGGTGTGGAATAGGCAACTTGCACGAATCACCTCGCCCCATCGGGAAGTACTGAAACCCCCGGTGTGTGAGACGCTCTGCGTCGTACAGGTTGCGGCCATCAAAGATCACGGGGGCTTTGAGTCGTTTGTGGATCAGGTCGAAGTCCGGCGCCTTGAATTGTTGCCACTCGGTGCAAATGATCAGCGCATCGGCTCCACTGAGCGTCGCTTCCGGTGTGCCCATCAGGCTCAGGTTGGGGTGGTCCCGATACAACGATTGGGTCTGCTGCATCGCCTCTGGATCGAATGCCCGGACCTGTGCGCCTGCTTCCCACAGAGCTTCCATGAGCACCCGGCTGGGGGCATCGCGCATGTCATCGGTGTTGGGTTTGAATGCCAGGCCCCACACGGCAAAGATTCTGCCGCGCAGATTGCCCTTGTAGAACGCGTTGATGCGTTCGAACAGCTTGTGTTTCTGCCGCTGGTTGATGGCTTCCACTGCCTGCAATAAATCATTGGAGCATTGAGCTTGCTGTGCACTGTGGATCAGCGCGCGCATGTCCTTGGGGAAGCATGAGCCGCCATAACCGCAGCCAGCATAAATAAAATCGTAGCCGATGCGTGAGTCGGCGCCGATGCCCAGGCGCACCGATTCGATGTCGGCACCGAGGTGTTCGGCCAGTTCGGCGATCTGGTTGATGAAGCTGATCTTGGTCGCCAGCATACAGTTGGCGGCGTACTTGGTCAGCTCGGCGCTGCGCAGGTCCATGAACATGATGCGGTCATGGTTACGATTGAACGGCGCATAAAGCTCTCGCATCACGTCGCGCACATCATCACGCTCGCAGCCAATGATGATCCGGTCCGGGCGCCGGCAATCGGCGACGGCCGAACCTTCCTTGAGAAACTCTGGGTTAGAGACAATATCGAAATCCAGTGTTTGGTCGTAACGTCGCAGGGCTTCAATAATCCGATCGCGCAGGGCGTCACCCGTGCCCACCGGCACTGTGGATTTCTCAACGATAATGATGGGTTCGCTACGATGTCGAGCGATGGCTTCGCCCACCGAGAAGACACTACTCAAATCCGCTGAGCCGTCCGGACGTGAAGGCGTGCCCACAGCGATAAACAAAACCTGGCAATGCTCCACGGCTAACTTTTCTTCGCAGGTGAAACGTAGCCTTCCGTTATCCAGGTTGTCCTTGACCAACTCAGCCAGGCCAGGCTCAAAGATGCTGACTTGACCCTGATTAAGGGCTGTCACCTTTTCGTAGTCGATGTCCATGCAAACAACATCATGACCGACCTCTGCCAGGACGGTTGCCTGGACAAGACCGACATAGCCGCTACCGAATACGCTGATTTTCATGGGGCACGACCACTAACTTGGCGATGAGCACCGGGTTGAATGTGAACTTGCTCTACGGCGGCAATTTCTTCATCACCCATACTGGGGCGGGAGAACGGAAGAAACGCTTGACTCATGGGGGCCTCGGGGCTGAAGAATGAATAGCCTTGGATGCTAAAAAACATCGATGCAATGACAGCGTAGACGCTAAAACGAAAGCTGCATCAATCAGTTACCTGAAATACTTGATCAAACGCTCCAGTAAATTTTTTGTGCCAGGGTGGGTAAGCGAGTGGTCGCAATGGGGCTGCCTGCATTCATTGAGGTTAATCGCGGTTTTGTGAAAGGAGCATGAAATACCGGTTGGCGAATCGTTCATCTGCAAACAAGACACACACTATTAAAACTTTGATCGCACTCACGTCTTAATGGGCAAAGTCTTACAGCTGTTGGTGGTTTTGTATTACGTCCAAGTCATTTTGGTTTTTATTGCTCTCTAATTGTTCGAGATTACTTTGATTAAATAATTTGCCAGCTGCCGACACGATTAGTTGCCAGAGTGTGCCGGTCGAAGGATCGGTTTGATTTTTGAGCGCTCAAGGTTTGCTGCGAATGTGGGCATGGCCGATGGATTCCCGGCAGTGGTCCGCCGACTATCGAACCGCCATTGGCCAGCGGCTCGACCTGACCTTGGTGGACGGCTCGCAGATCAACTGAACACGCTTGGTGTCCTTTAAAAGGGCTTGTTTGTAGCCCCTTTTCACTACCATCTTTCGCCGCTCACAAAATTTTCATTTCTTTTTTATTATAAGCCTCTGTAGGTACAGAAAAACCTTGCGATCAAGCAGAGTGATTTATGGAAGTGACTGTTGTTGGTAGTGGCTATGTCGGTGCGGCACAGCCCACCCGTTTAGCAGAATTGTGTCGTCGGATGTGTGGTAAAGATGTTAACGCCAGCCATGTTGCCGACGGAAAAAACGCCATTGCGTTTTCTGGACTCATCCTCGCCGAAGACATCAACGGGACGCAGGAACTGTCTTACTACGCCGTTGGGGCAGATGCGAAAGGACGAGGCCTATGAGAATACTGATAACCGGCGTCGCAGGTTTTATCGGGTTCCACACTGCGAAGCGCCTGTGCAGCGACGGCCACCAGGTTGTTGGCATCGACAACCTCAACAGCTACTACAGCGTTGAGTTGAAACAGGCTCGGCTTTCGCAGCTGGCTGAATGCCGCAATTTTCAGTTCCAGTTGCTGGATGTGGCAGACAAACAAGCGCTGCTGGATTTGTTTGCTGAAAAGGAGTTCGAGCAAGTCATCCACCTGGCTGCCCAGGCCGGTGTGCGTTATTCCATCGACCACCCGGACACCTACGCGCAAAGCAATCTGGTGGGATTCCTTAACGTGTTGGAAGCCTGTCGTGCTCATATGCCGGCGCATCTGATTTACGCCTCAAGTAGCTCGGTGTACGGATTGAACGAGCACTTACCGTATGCCACGACCGACCCTGTCGATCGGCCGGTGTCGTTCTATGCCGCTACCAAGCGCGCCAATGAACTGATGGCCCACGCCTACTCGCATCTCTACGGCATTCCCACTACCGGTCTGCGTTTTTTTACCGTGTATGGGCCTTGGGGTCGGCCCGATATGGCGCTGTTCAAATTCACTGACGCCATTCTTAACGGTCGCACCATTGACGTGTACAACGACGGCGCGATGTCTCGCGATTTCACCTATATCGACGACATCGTCGAGGGTCTTGTGCGATTGATACCGCTGCCACCTACCGATGAGACCGGCGCGCGAAACAAGGTTTACAACATCGGCTTTGGCGCGCCGGTAAAGCTTCTGGAATTTGTCGAGTGCATTGAAGAGGCGCTGGGAATCCGCGCAATAAAAAATTTCATGCCACTGCAGTCAGGCGACGTCGTCAACACCTGGGCGGACACTCGCGAGCTGGAGGATCGTGTGGGTTTTCGCCCACAGATCACGGTGTCTACCGGCGTGCAGTCGTTTGTCGATTGGTACCGCAATTATTACGGCGTTTAGCCACTCACTTCTCAGCTTTCTTACGGAAACGTCATGCAAGAAACTCCTTATGTGTCGGTCTTGATTCCGGCAAAAAACGAAGCAGGTAATCTCATTCCACTTTTGGAGGAAGTGCGTGCCGCGTTAGTCAACGAGACCTTTGAAGTCATCGTGGTTGACGATGGGAGCACCGACGCCACCGCCACCGAATTACGAACGTTACAAAGTAGTGGTTACAGTCAACTGAGGGTGCTCAGTCATGCTCGTTCGCTCGGGCAGAGCACCTCGATTTACCACGCGGCTGAAGTGGCGCGTGGGCATTGGTTGGCAACCCTTGATGGCGATGGCCAGAACGATCCGGCCGATCTACCGAAAATGCTGGACCTGGTTCGTGGTTCGGAGGGTAAACCCGGAGGCGTAAAACTGGTGGCGGGTCACCGCGTAAATCGCCGGGATACGGCGAGCAAACGCTGGGCTTCGCGATTTGCCAACAATCTGCGCAGTAGCCTGTTGAAAGATCAAACTCCCGACACCGGTTGCGGTATCAAATTGATTGAACGTGAAGCTTTTCTGCGCCTGCCATATTTCGATCACATGCACCGCTATATTCCTGCCCTGATCCGCCGTCACAACGGCCGAATGTTGGTTCAACCGGTGAACCACCGTGAACGTGGCACAGGGGTTTCCAATTACGGAAACCTCGACCGAGCCCTCGTGGGCATTGTTGATTTGTTCGGGGTGTGGTGGCTGATAAAACGCACCCGCCTGGAAGTCAACGCACAAGAAACCGAGGTTTGACATGGGCAGAGAATCTTTGTGGTTGGCCATTGGCTTCGCTGGCCAGTTGGCATTTACCGGGCGTTTTGCTCTGCAGTGGCTGTACAGCGAATACAAAAAACGCAGCGTTATTCCTGTCGGGTTCTGGTACCTGAGCATCGTCGGCAGTGCACTGCTGTTGGCGTACGCAATCTACCGTGAGGACCCGGTTTTTATTGTCGGCCAGTCCTTCGGTTTCATTGTGTACCTGCGCAACTTGCAGTTGATCGCCAAGTATCGTGAGCGGGAAAGCCACGAACTGGAAAAAAAGGACTGAGACGGTGCGGATACGACTATCTTCTTCGCGGTTAGAGCTTTTGGCTTTTGTGGTGTTGACGTTGGTCATGGTGGGCGCCGGTCTTGGCTGGCGCCAGCCGTTGAACGTCGATGAAGAGCGCTTTCTCGGCGTAGCCCTGGAAATGATGCAGAACGGTTCGTGGTTTATTCCACATCGTGCTGGCGAAATTTACGCAGATAAACCTCCGCTTTTCATGTGGGCTGTGGCGCTGTTCGTGCAACTTACCCACCTCCCAAAAGTAGCCCTTTACTTGCCCGCGCTATTAGCGAGTGCCGTGACTACGGCCTGTTTGTATGACCTGGGTCGTCGCTTGTGGGGGCGGCGTGTAGGTGTGATTGCAGCGCTATTGTTTCTTGCGACCTACCAGACTTACAGCATTTTACGGACTGGGCAGATTGATGGTTTTCTGGCCCTTTGGATAATTCTGGGGATCTATGGTTTATGCCGGCACTTGCTGCTCGGCCCGGCTTGGCGTTGGTATTACGTTGCCTGTGCAGCAATGGGGTTTGGCATCATCAGCAAAGGTGTGGGCTTTCTGCCGGTGTTGATGCTGATCCCCTACGCGTATGCGGTACGTAAAGGCTGGAAAGGCGTGGTGCCCATGCCTGGCAAAGCGAAAGCCTGGTGGTTGGGGCTGCTGGTAGCGTTAGCTGCAATCTCGGTATGGCTGGCGCCTCTGTTGGTGATCGTGCTACAGGGCAGTTCCGATAGCCTGGCTTACGCCCAGGAAATCTTGCTGAAGCAAACAGCTGGCCGTTACGCCAACGCTTGGGAACACCGCGAACCCTTTTGGTATTTCTTCGTCAAGGTTATCCCGAAGTATTGGGTGCCGATTTTCTTCATGCTCCCATGGCTGGTGCCCGCTTGGCGCAAGCAACTGGCCAAGCACGACGGTCGAGTGTTGGTGCTACTCGGTTGGGTCGTCCTGGTGTTGTTGTTTTTTAGCCTGAGCAGTGGCAAACGCAAGCTGTATATCTTTCCTGCGTTACCCGCACTGATTCTGTTAGTGGCGCCGCTCATTCCCTGGATGCTGCGCCGTTGGTTCAGCAAGCGTCCGAAGGGCAGAACGGTATTTGTTGTACTGACCGCCGTGTGGTTGTGCGCGTGGTTTGTCCGCGGCTTCATCGAGCCCCATAAAGAAGGCATTAACCCTCACGAAACCATCATGCGTGAAGTGGCGCGACTGACCGGAAATTCCGAGTTGGTGCTGGTCAGCTGGCGTGAGGGGCACTGGTTATTCGCGCAGCAACCTATTGTGCATTTTGGTTTCTCGGACCACGGCTCTCTGGAGCAATCTGCCATGTGGCTTCGTAGCCACCCGCAGGCCTATGCCTTGGTGCCCGCACGCGATTTGGCCCGCTGTTACGACCCGGAAAAAGCTCGCAGCGTTGGCGATACCTCAAGAGCCGAGTGGTTCCTGGTGGGGGCGGATGCGGACAACCATAGTTGCCAGGCCTCCGCGCCAGACAAGGTTTATCAATTCGTGTGGAAGCATTCCCTGTGACGGCCGGAGTTGTTTTATGAATATTGAATCGAATGTGGCTCTGGTCTTGCGCAGAGCTCAGCGACGACATCGGCTGCGCATTGTGATTGTGCTGTTGCTGTTATCAGGGGTGCTTGGGACTGCTTCCTATCGCTTCTACTGGCACCAACAGCTGTACCACTTTGTTTTGCAAACCTGGGGCGGCCCCGCTGTAGTAAAGCCAGGTTTGTGGTTGCCGGGGTTTACGCCTGATGTGGTGGCTAAGCCAATAGAGGGCATTGTAGAAGACCTCTCAGGCATCACCTACGACTACGACCATGACCGGTTGCTGGCCATTACCAATGGCGGGGTCATGCAAATTGTCGCTCTCGACCGCGCGGGTAATGTACTTGAGCGTTATCCGCTTGAAGGTTTTGACGATACCGAAGGATTGGCCTACATGGGCAATGGTCGAGTCGTTGTCTCTGAAGAGGGAGATCAACGTCTGACCTTTATTCAGCTACCCGAGAAGTCTGCGACCCTTCGAAAGGGAACAGAGCCGTTCATCACCGTAGGCGTCAATCTGAGCACAAACAACAAGGGCTTTGAAGGGGTGACCTATGACCCTGTAGGGGACCGGTTATTTGCGATCAAGGAGCGCGACCCGCGACAGTTGTATGAGATTGATGGCGTGTCGAAGAGCCTGAATGGAAACCTGTCCATCAACCTGATCGATCGAACTGAATGGGTGAACCATAGCGTTTTTGGGCGTGACCTGGCCGACGCTTATTACGATCCCGGCACTGGCCATCTCGTTTTACTCAGCGAGCAGTCCAAATTATTGATTGAGCTGGATAAAGAAGGGCGCTTTGTCAGCTACAAAAGTCTGCTCGAAGGCGTGAAGGATTATTTCTCGCCCAAGGTGTATCCAGAAGGCGTAACCATGGATGCGCAAGGGCATTTGTATGTCGTGGCGGAGCCGAATTTGTTCTATTCGTTTAGTCGTAAACCCTGAAGTTGCTTTCCCAACGATGCTCTTCGGGTGCGCCGAAGAGCATCTTTGGGTGGTCCGCCTGTGCTTTTCCTCAGCGAGAAGCTGCCGCTGAAAGGGCGCTTAAACGAGCGCCATACAGGACATGATTTGTCTCAATGGTGAGGCGAACCAGCCCTGGAATCATTGTATCTATATGTTTCTCCTCAGCTTTGACTGCCTGAACTCCTCATCGCTTTGACGACATTTTGCTAATTTGTCGTGTAGATTTAACTCCCCTCCAAATGAGTCGTAACTCAGCGTATTCAAAGACAAGAATGTCTCAATGCTGATGACTTGTCGGCCAATCGGCACAGCAATTTGCAATCTGGAGGGAAGCACAACAAGGAGTTTTCAATGCGTTTGCCCGCTTCATCCCCGCTGCGTTTCCTACGGATGATCACAGGCCTGTGGCTCGTGATCTTTTTCCTCACCCGCCTGGTGTTACTCGCCACTCATCTTTCAGAGTCGGGCACTGCATTTGCGTCGATCTTTGGGATCGGCGTCTTATACGACCTGAGTTTTTTACTGTACGCCGCACTGCCGATGAGCCTGTATGTGCTGCTGTGCCCACCGTCGCTGTGGCGTTCACGTGGTCACCGCTGGTTTTTACAGGGGCTGCTGACGCTCAGCGTTTTCGCCATGTTATTTACCGCGGTGGCTGAATGGCTGTTCTGGGACGAGTTCGGCGTGCGCTTCAATTTTATTGCCGTGGATTATCTGGTGTACTCCGACGAGGTGTTGAACAACATTCTGGAGTCCTACCCCATCGGCAAATTGCTTGGCGGGCTGGCGGTTATCGCGGTTGTTATTTGTATTGCCCTGCACAAACCTCTACAGCGGATAATGGGTGCGCCGTTGCCTACCTGGCGCCAGCGTTTGCTGAGTGTCGGTGTGATTTTCGCAATGACTGCTGTTGTTCTGTTGGTCGTTGACCAGGACACTCCACGGGGCAAAGGCGGCAATACCTATCAACATGAGCTGGCCAGTAATGGTCCGTATCAGTTCTTTGCCGCATTTCGCAACAACGAGCTGGACTACGATCAGTTCTATGGCACCTTGCCGGCCAACGTGGTTGGCCAGCACATCCGCCAGGAGCTGGCGGAAGGTGACGTGCAATTCATCGGTAAGGATTCTCTCGATGTCCGCCGTACCGTGACCCGGAACGATAAGACCCCGCGACATAATATTATTCTGGTGACTATCGAAAGCTTCAGCGCCAAGTACATGGGCAGCAACGGGAACCCCGACAACCTGACACCCAATCTCGACCAACTGCGTAAAGAGAGCCTGTACTTCAACAACTTTTATGCCACTGGCACCAGGACGGACCGCGGCCTGGAAGCCATTACGTTGTCTATCCCGCCGACGCCGGGACGCTCTATTGTCAAACGGGTTGGCCGTGAAAGTGGTTTCGCAAGCCTGGGCCAACAGCTGAATCACGTCGGTTACGACAGCGTGTTTGTATATGGCGGCCGTGGCTACTTTGACAACATGAATGCGTTCTTCGGCGGTAATGGTTATCGGGTCGTGGATCAAAGCAGTGTCGATGAAGCGGAGATCCATTTCAAAAATGCCTGGGGTATGGCTGATGAAGACCTCTACCAGCAAACGTTGAAGCTGGCAGACGAGAATTTTGCCAACCAAAAACCGTTCCTGCTGCAACTGATGACGACCTCCAATCATCGTCCATACACTTACCCTGAAGGCAGGATCGATATTGCATCCGGTGACGGTCGTGATGGCGCGGTGAAATACACCGACTATGCAATCGGCAGGTTTCTTGAAGCAGCCCGAAAGAAAGCCTGGTTCGACGACACTATCTTCGTCTTTGTCGCTGACCACACCGCTGGCAGCGCGGGTAAGGAAGATCTCCCGATTCGTAACTACCAAATCCCTTTGTTCATCTATGCGCCCAAGCTCATTCCTGCGCGTGAAGACGGCCAGCTTGCGAGTCAGATCGACCTGGCTCCAACCCTGCTGGGTCTGTTAAACCTCAATTACGAATCGACATTTTTCGGTCGTGATTTGCTTCAGCCTTCCACCTTGCCGCCTCGCGTGTTGGTAGGCAATTACCAACACCTTGGCCTGTTCGATGGTAAAGATCTGGCGATTCTCAGCCCCCGAGCGATGTTGCGACGCCACGATGACGCGCTGGGTGCCAGCAATGAGGTGACGGTTCAGCTCGACGATCCCTTGGTCGCACGTGCGATTACCTACTACCAGGCCGCGAGTTATGGTTTCACCCATCGCTTGTTGAATTGGCCCGGCAGTGAAAGCATCACCAAGCAATAACTCCCGCCACTAATCGCCCCCGTATACCAGTCTATTGGTGCGGGGGCTGACTCGCCGCCGTGGCTTTAATTGTACGGTTCGACTCTTCAGACCGGCCAGTATCAGCCGATTGCTGCTTCTGGCAGTCTAGTTTTTCTTCTTGATGAGTTTATTCATGTAGTACTTCAGGCTGAAGCGATCTTTGGGCCTTGGCTTGTAGTGGGTTTTGTTTCTTTGTGCGGGGTCGATCACCAGGGTCCCAGCGGTGTAGTAATAAAGCGCTATGGACCGGCGCGTGATGTGCTCAGGTGTTGTCAAAGGCTCAGGGTGCCCATGATTGCTGTCTTTGTCGGTGTTGAAAATGACGCATCGATTGTAAATGGGCAGAACTTTTTTAAGGCAGTTCTTCATGCCGACATCCCAAAGTTCAAGGTTGCCGCCGTATTCCTCTCGCCAGTCTTCATTCAGATAAATGATGATATTCAGTCTGCGCTCGACATTAAGCTTTTTGTTGAGCCTGAAGTCCGAGTGTACGCCCAGGAAACCACCACTTTTCGTTTCATGCAGGCCGCCACCCGCAAAGTAGGGGTCGGGTATCAAACCTTCGATGCCTGTGAGCTTTTCAAGAAACTGCAACATGGGGGCCGAGTTAAAGGCGTTGAAAATAGTCTTTAAATGGGGGCCGCATTCGTTGGGGCTGATTTGACGTTTTCGTTGACCTTTATAGCCGCGCTCGTAGAGCATTTCGTTGTTGGTTGGCTCGATTGGGAAGTGCGAGCAGATACTCGCAATCAGCGCTTCATCCAGGAAATTATCGATGACGATGTGTGGGAATGGCGTGGCCTGAGTATAGCGACTGGCCAACGAGGAACCCAAGGCGCTAGCGGCGTTCTGGTCGAAATCAAGCGCCGGGGAGAGGGTCATGGGTAGTGCTTGAGTGATGGGGGCCATTGCCGCTCCAATAACTTGATATAAAGACGTGTGGGTGACTTCAAGCAGTGTCTCTTCGACGCTTAACTTTTGCTGTCTTCTTTTTTCAGGCGCTTAAGGATGTCGTTGTACATTTTGGTTCGTCTATGCGTCTTTTCATAGCCGCCAGCCGCTGCGACAGTACCGGACTGCATATGGTCCAGATAACTGAAGATTTTACGCGGTGATAACATTTCAACGACATAGCCAAGCTCGGTCATGCGGTCTTGGAGGGTGTAGCCAGGCACGCGATCGTCCATCGAAAAATGCATGTTGTGCTGCTTGATAAGTTTGCAGTTCCACAACGTACAGAAACTCTTCAAGTACACTTCTTTGTACGGTTTCGGTTCTCTGGAACGTAATCCCATGGAGATTTTCAGGTGCCTGAAATGGTGTTTGAACAGGCGTGAGCTAAAGCGCCAAAGCGTTCTCGTGGTACCGCGGTTTAATTGCTCAACACAACCGACGGCTACGACTTTCTGGTTTTTCAAACATTTATTCAGCATCATCGGAAAAACATTTTTATCGAAAACAAATGTGTCGGTGTGCATCAGGAATAAATAATCAGTGTCAATTCGCTCCAGAACCAGGTCTAGTGCTTTGCCATGCGCGATATGGCCCGGTTCTGGTTCAGAAACAGAACGCTCGATCAAATTGATCCAGTCAAGACTTCGTAAATACTCGGTGCTTTCATCAGCGGAATAGTTGTCAACTACCCATATCGGGACGCCGTGACTGCCCAGATGCTGGTGCAATAAGTCCAAGCAAATCTTGGTGATTTCGGGTGTTTTGTAATTGACTATAACGATGCTGAAGGTTTTAGAGTTGTCAGCCAGGGAACTTGTGTTATTCATCGTTCAGGCGCCCAATGATATTGCATGTTGTTGTTGGAATAAATGAATCTGTATACAGCTTTCGCTTATCTGTTTGCGCAAAGTTTAGCGTGGCTATAGAGCGCAATTTGTTAAGCTGCTTTGTCATACATAATAACCATAACTTACTTGGGCCTGAAGGAGAGCAGTAGATGCGGACTTCATCGTATAAGGATCTGCGCTGTAGGTAAACATCCGTGACTTAATTCGTTACACGTCCCCCCGCCAGCGATCTCCCGAGCAAGCATCCTGCTGGTTAGTCGCAGGCACGGAGATTACTGTCGATGGCCAAATTAAAGAGCGTCAGATCCCGTGTCTTTTCTGCGAGCTGGAGTCTTGCCCGTATGGCCCGGACATCTCTGACTCGGAGTGGGGCTTTCTGCCCGAGCTTGCTGTAGATACGTCGAGCTGCTGCCGAACAGGTGGCAACCAGCGCTATTCGTCCACGCTGATACCCGATCCCCCCAATTCGTTGGGGACGTCCTTCAGCTTGGGCAATCCATCCTTGATGCGCAGCACGGTCTCCTGATAGTGGACGTGAACGCCTGGCGAATACGCAAGATCCGGGATGACCGCGGCATACACATCGATGAGCCCCATCCCTGGGTGTTCAGTGAAGATGTGCCCGCCACACGTCTTGCACCACTTGCGGTAACTGCGCGGTGTCTTGTTGTAGGTACCGATGTTGTCTGCGCCGCGAGTGACTTGCACTGCCTCGGGTTTCCACAGCGTGAAGGCATTGACCGGCCCCGCTGACCAATGCCGACACGACTCGCAATGGCAGTAGCCCATTCCGACCGGCTCGCCACTGACGGTGAACTCGACTGCGCCGCAAAAACAACTGCCCTTGTAAGACTGTTCAATGCTCATGGCATGACTCCTTGATGATACCGCCGGACTTCATTCGTCGATGTAACGCACCGCTGTCGCCGGCGTGCGCCGCACTTGCAGTTCGAAAATGTCAGGGCGCGCGTAATGCCCGGTGACGTCGAGCGCCCGCCGCGCTGGTGCCACGAGTGCGACGTCGATGTCCGCATACAAAATGCCTGCCTCTCGGTGTAACGGACCGGCCACGATCCGGCCTTGAGGACTGACCACCACCGAGTCGCCGTCGTTGATCCATTCATCCGGATCGGGAAACAGTTGCGCACGAGCCGGGAAGTCGTCGGGGATATCACTGCCGCGCAGCACGGTGCCGCTGCCAAGCACCCAGCAGCGGCCCTCGAGAGCAATGTGGCGCATCGTGCTGATCCAGCCCTCGCCGGTGTCGTACGTGGGGGCGATGTAGATTTCCACCCCTTGGGCATACAGAGAATAGCGTGCCAGCGGCATGTAGTTTTCCCAGCAGATGAGCGTACCCACGCGGCCGACCGGTGTATCGACTGTGCGCAACCCGGATGCATCACCGAAGCCATGCACCATGCGCTCGGGATTGGTTGGCATCAGTTTGCGGTGGCGGTTGAGCACTTCACCGTTAGTGCCGATAACGACTACGCTGTTGTAGAGCGTGCCGCCACCCTGTTTTCGGTCGCATTCATCAATGCCGCACACGATCGTCACGGCGTGAGTTCTGGCGGCCTCGCACAATTCGCTCAGGTCTCCGTTCGCGATATCGACGGCGTTGGCCAGCAGCCGCGTGTGCAACTGGCCCATTACCGCCCCGTCCTTTCCCGCCGCCAGCCGCCAGATCCACGACGGGTAACCTGGAATGTACGATTCGGGCAAAACGATCAGCGAGGCTGCCGCTGCCGCAGCCTCCGCGACCGATTGCACGGCCCGGGCGA
Source organism: Pseudomonas sp. BT76 TE3572 (assembly GCF_050435365.1). Taxonomy (NCBI): domain Bacteria; kingdom Pseudomonadati; phylum Pseudomonadota; class Gammaproteobacteria; order Pseudomonadales; family Pseudomonadaceae; genus Pseudomonas; species Pseudomonas sp. BT76 TE3572. The sequence continues at coordinate 2,010,003 of NZ_JBNDKE010000001.1, read as the reverse complement.
TTGTCGCGCTGCGATCGAGCAGAACGGGCGGGCGCTGAATGATGGCGACCTTGGTCATGGCGTGCTCCTTTGGTCTTTGGCTTTCGAGGTTTCAGCGTGCGCGTGGCGAAGTGGCGGGGCTAGTTCAGAATCTGAAGCGTTGTAATGGCGGAGCCAAGGCAATGGACGAAAGCTACGGTCAGTTCTGTACGGTCGCGCGCGGTGCTGAAGCCCTGTGCGAACGCTGGACACCTTTGGTCGTGCGCGAGTTGCTGTGCGGCAGCAAGCGTTTCAATGAACTGCACCGCGGCGTGCCCCGGATGTCCACCAACCTGCTAGCACAGCGGCTGCGCCATTTGCAAGAAATCGGCGTCGTGCACCGCACGGCCACCGGCAAAGTCTGGGAGTACAGCCTGACCGAGGCGGGCGAGGAATTGCGCCCCATCATCATGGCGCTAGGGCATTGGGGCGCGCGCTGGATCGGCAGTCGCCTTCGCGATGACGAACTCGACGCGGGCCTGCTCATGTGGGATGTGCGCCGGTTCGTGCGCATCGAGACGTTCCCGTCCCGACCGGTGGTCATCCAGTTCAAGTTCCGCGACGCGCGACCCGGCGAGCAAGCGTGGTGGCTCGTGGTTGAACAGGGCGTGGCAGACCTCTGCCGCGACGATCCCGGACGCGAACTGACACTCGTCGTGGACTCCAGCGTGCGCGCGTTGACCGAGGTGTGGACGGGCGACCGCACACCGCGGGAGGTTCTTCAATCGCGAGAGCTGCGTGTAGATGGCGCGGTGAAGGATGCGGAAAGCTTGTGGCGCTGGCTTGGCACAAGCGCGTTCGCGGGTACCCGGAGCGCTGCACGCTAGCGCTGGCAGCCTCCGTCGGTCGCAGGACTTGAACTGTCTGGGTCTTAATGCGTCATAAGACTCGCTATATCAACCAACCTTATGGAAGCAATCATGCTTTTAAAGAATAAGAGTCTCGTTGCCGTAATGACCTGCGCCCTGATGCTTGCAGCCGCCCCATTACTCCCTGCTGACCTGTCCATCATGAACTCCGCCTATGCGAAAGAAGGTGGTGGTGGTGGTGGTGGTGGTGGTGGTGGTGGTGGTGGTGGTGGTGGTGGCGGTAACGGAGGCGGTAATGGGGGAGGTAACGGAGGTGGTAATGGCGGTGGCCACGGCGGCGGTATAGGCGGCGGTCACAGCGGTTCAGATCACTCCGGCGGCGCTAACAGTAATGGCCGCGGCAATGGACTGAGCAGCGATCATGCCGGCAAGGCTGTTCGCGACCATGGGGAAAGCGGAAACCACTACGGCAATGATCGAAACAGTGATCGCGGTCATGGCCAAGCGACTTCTGGCATCGCCCATTCCAAAGATACTCACGGCGTAGCCAAAGCCAGAGCAATCTCGGACACGACGCCAGGCGATCACAACACGAAAGGGTTGAGCAAGGCCGGGACATCGGTATCGAAAAGTCGCACTGATCGGCCATAAAGGCTGATAAAGAAGTACAACAGACTCCATTGCAAAGCCTGCCGCACGCTTGGGCTCAATGGGACTTCTTCGGTGGGTGGTTACCGCGCAAGTCCCCGGACTGGGTGCCTGTTTTACTGGGTAGGGCAGGCACTACCGGGCGAGATCTGGGTTGGGGGTTGGAGCGGCTCCGGGGTTGAGGTTGTTTGCTCATTGTTTGCCTCCCTACTTTTCAGGGTTTCGCGAAGGCCTCCTGATAAAGCTTAGCTGCTGACTGCGAAGGTCTAAAACGGGCGCCCGACAAGGCGCCCGTTTTCGTTTGTTTCGCTGCTTGAGTCCGTAAGCGTCGACCGATCACATCCTCTCTAGCGCAGCAGATGCACCGCCAGGCCGACAAGCGCGCAAGCCATCAGCACCTGAATGACGCCCCGTTTGAAGCGGAACAAAGCAATTGCCGCCAAAATGGCGATCAGTGCAGAGGGCCAGTCGAGGTTGCCGCTGAAGCCTTGCGGCCACAACACGTGATAGCCGAAGAAACAGGCCAGATTGAGGATCACGCCGACCACCGCCGCTGTGATTGCGGTAAGAGGTGCAGTGAACTTGAGTTCGTTGTGGGTCGATTCCACCAGCGGGCCACCGGCGAGGATGAACAGGAACGAGGGCAGGAAGGTGAACCATGTCACCAGGGTGGCTGCGACAGCCCCGGCCAGAAACACCTGATCGGCGCCGAACACTTGTGAGACGTATGCTCCAACAAAGCCGACGAAGGCCACCACCATGATCAGCGGCCCTGGTGTGGTTTCACCCAGTGCCAAACCGTCGATCATCTGGGTCGGGGTCAGCCAGCCATAGTGACCGACCGCACCTTGATAGACATACGGAAGGACGGCATAGGCTCCGCCAAAAGTCAGCAACGCGGCCTTGGTAAAGAACCAGCCCATCTGGGTCAAGGTGCCGTCCCAGCCAAAAAGCGCGGTCAGGACTCCCATCGGCAACGCCCACAGCGCTGCGCCGATGAGGGCCAGCAGCGCCAGTTTCATCCAGCTGAACCGGGCATGTTCGGGGGGCGGGGTGTCGTCATCGATCAAGGCTGGGCCGAAGGACTTTTTGGCCGCGCTATGGCCCCCGGCTCTGAACTTCTCAGGCGCCAATCGCCCTCCGACATAGCCGATTAACGCTGCCCCCAATACGATCAACGGGAAAGGAACATTGAACGCGAAGATCGCGGTAAATGAAGCGGCTGCTATCGCCCACAGCCAATTATTCTTCAGCGCCCGAGTGCCAATCCTGTGTGCCGCCTGCACCACGATGGCCGTCACGGCAGGCTTGATCCCATAGAAGAGGCCGGCCACCACAGGCACTTCACCGAACGCGATGTACATCCACGACAAAGCGATGAGGATGAACAGAGAGGGCAGCACAAACAACACTCCGGCGATCACTCCGCCCCAGGTTCGATGCATCAGCCAGCCGATGTAGGTCGCCAATTGCTGAGCCTCAGGCCCAGGCAGCAACATGCAATAGTTGAGCGCATGGAGAAAGCGTCGTTCGGAGATCCAGCGCCGACGTTCTACCAATTCCTGGTGCATGATCGAAATCTGTCCTGCCGGCCCGCCGAAACTGATGAAGCCGAGCTTCAACCAGAACCAGAATGCCTCACGCAAGCTGATCGCCTCCGGCCTCGATAGATCCTCTTCAGCCGTTGATGCCAACACCTTACTCATTAGGTTGTTCCTCTTTCACACACTCGGCGATCAGGCCGTCGAAGATGGCGCTGGCAGCAGCCAGCAAGTGCAACGCAATGGCCAGAAGTCTGGAATAGTCCGACAGCACATACCGTGTCGCAACCGATCTCGGCGCACAAGGGAATGTTTTCCCGTACCTGCTTAAGGCCGTTGATTACTGGTCAGCCTCTTACATGCATTCACGACTAGAATTTCACTGCCGACTCTTATCTAAAGCCAGATCAGATTTCAACCGTGCAATGTCAGGTATCGAGCGTTATTTCAATCTCTGGGAAACCGGTATGGCAAATCCGCAAGATAAAACCGAATCTGACGAGGATTTAGCTCAGATGGTAATAGGGCGAGGGCCCTGCACCTATCTATTGCTGCTCTTACTAGGATTGATCCTGCTGTTTCCCTTTCTTGAGGAAGGAATATTTGCTCGCACGTTGCTCGGCATTCTGTTTTCAACCGTGCTGCTCGTGGGCGCTTTCGCCACCCGGCAGACTCGGCGGGGGTTCATCCTGAAACTGGGTCTGGCGTTACTTGGGGTTGGCCTTCAATGGACGGCGTTGTGGACTGAGAGCATCGCGATTCTTGACCTTGCCGGGATATCTTATGCGGCGTCTCTTGCAGTCTCGTTTAGCGGAGTGCTTCGCTATATTCTCAAGCGCGGGCCCATTACAGCCGACAAGCTACATGCAGCGCTTGCGGGTTACATAATGCTGGCTTTCGCTTGGTCCTTCGTCTATGCCCTGGTCGAGATGTCCAGCGCTGGCTCATTCGGTCCTGCCCACCTCGACTTCGGACAACCCGGCACTTTCTTCAAGCTGATCTATTTCAGCCTCACGACGCTCACGACCACGGGTTACGGCGATGTTCTCCCGTTGACCAACCACGCCCGCTCACTTGTGATGGTCGAAGAATTCTCAGGCGTCTTTTACGTGGGTGTTGTGATCGCGCGGCTTGCCGGTCTTTATCCATCGAATCAGGCTAAATGACTGCTTCTCTGTACAGGGGAAGCGTCGGTCAGGACGAAAGCCACGTATTCACTACCCGCCGATCCAGCTCTTCCCAATCCGCCATGCCCAACACACGCGTGGTATTCAACCCACGCAAATAACCGCGCAACTGATTGGCGGTGTCCCGCGCAAGCTCTGGGTCGGGTGCGTGTTCGCCCAACAATACGGTTTCGTACTGGACCAGGTACTCGGCCACCCGGTCACGAAAATCGGGTAGAACGGCGTCGCGGATAAAGTCAAAAGTTCTCAAGGAGCGATCCTCATCCATCTTTTCCAGTGGTGATTGAGTGTGTATCCGTCTGCGCGGCGCACAACTATTGCTAGAGGTAATAGTGACCATCATGAAACGCAAGTTCTACTTTGATGGCAATAGCCGGAAAATCCCCCTCCAACGACACACCACTCACGAACATTCGGGTGATGTGATGAACGAACCTTTTATTTTCAGGATGAGACCGATGCGTCTTTTATTCGTGCCTGCCCTGGCGTTTGGTGCTTTGTTGCTCGCCGGTTGTGCCTCCGCGCCGAACGACCCGACCCTGACCTTGCAGACCCGTAAGACCCCGGCCCAATACGCTGAGTGCGTCGTACCGAAATTGCAAGGCATGAACCCGACCGTCACGCAGACCCAGCGCAGCTACCGGATCGTGGTACCGAGCAAAGTCTCGACGGACAACGTGCTGGAAGCCTACAAGGCCGGGAACGGCGGCAAGGTGTTCATCTACGAGCGGCACTTGCTGGCCTCGAACTTGTTGCCTTCAAGTTTTGAGCGCGCCGCACAGGAATGCATCTGACCCCGGCCCGTAAACGTTTTCTACAGAGCTCCTTTGGTTGGCCGCAACCAACCAATTTTTTTGCCCCGCACCGTATTCGGTAGCGGGGCTTTTTTTTGTCTGCGTGACGCGTATCGACCCCTCTTTCAAACATCTAAATTGAAAGGCCAAACCGATACTCCTGGTCAGTCCCTGCTTGCCGGGATACCTGTTCGATCAGGAAGCCACAGCGCTTGAGGACTTTTGCCGAGGCGATATTTTCAGCGTACACGTTGGCAGCCAGCTGTTTAAGGTTCCAACGCAACTGCGCCTGCTGAATCAGATGCTTCACCGCCAGCGTTGCCAGTCCTTGCCCGCAAGCACTTTGAGCAATCCGATAGCCGACTTCTGCCGACCGCGCGGACGTGTCGATGTCTTTCAGGTTCGCTCTGCCCACTATTTGCCCGTCAGCGTCTTCGATGACAAAGGGGTGCCAGATGCCGGCGGCATGATCAGCTAAATAGGCAGCAATGTGCTCGGTGACACCCTGCACCGAGTAAAAAGCAGCACCACGCGCGTCAATGTGGCGCTCGAACCACTCGCGATTGTCCACTTCAAAAGTCAGCAACGCCTCGGCATCAGTGCTTTGCAGGGTACGAATTGTGACGGGCTCCATAAGGATGCTCCTTTTCCTGGTGGAACTGCTTGGAACTGTGCGCAGGCACACTTGTCAGTCGTTAGCTGAGTTGGCGCTCTTACAGGATGACCTGATGAGGAAGCCACTCACAATCCGAAAAAACCGATTGAATAAAAACACTATAAACGTGAAGCTCACTGGCGCATTGCGCGCAACCAGTAAGTCAGTATTGCCAGTTTCTGGCTCAGGGAGCGCTGATGAGTTTTCGTCCATTGACCGACTTCCCGCGGCAATCGAGCGATTGCGACGTTGTCGCATCTCGGCTTGAACAGAATTCGGACACTGTCTGCATGGCTGATGCTGGCAACGAGAACACGATCGATCAATTGCTGGACTCAGCGCGCAACTGGGCGCACACCACGGCGTGGGTGGTTTACCGTGCCGGTGAACAAATGCATTTGGTGGGGCAGGGCGACCCACTGGCGCAGTGGCCGTCAAGTGTTGCGAATGAAGAGTTCGACACCTTTTGCCTGACCCGGCATTTGCACCGCTGGCCGACCGGTAAAGGTGAAAGCGTGCTGGGTTGGCTACTCGCGCCAGTCGACGCTGCCGCGGAACCGGCGCTCGCCGGGTTTGCGCAGCGCCTGGGCATTCAGGTGCAGACGAATACCCTTGCCCGTGCGCAGATTACTCAACGCGTGCTGTATGAAATTACCTACCTGGCCAGTTCGACCCGCGACCGGTCAGTGTTTCTGGTGGGGGTTCACCAGCTGCTGGCTAGCCTGATCGACGCCGAGAACTTCTATCTCGCGCTGTATGATCCGCACAGCGGCAAGATTGACTACCCGTATTACGTCGACATCATTGATGTTGATGCCGTGGAGTCCTCGCACTACGAATACCTTGACCTTGCGCACCTGTCGTTGACCGGCCAGGTATTGACCACTGGCCAGCCGTTGCTGATCGACGCCGCCGGCATTCTCGCGGCTCAGGCCGAGGAGCGTTTTTACTGCGTGGGTGATCGTCCCGAGTTCTGGATGGGCGCACCGTTGAAAAATGCCTCGGATGACGTGTTTGGCATGCTCGCGATGCAGGTCTACGATGTTTCTCGCACCTACAGCGCCGAGGACCGCGCGCTGTTTCTGGTGGTCGCCCGCCACGTGGCCATGGCGCTGGACCGGATTCTGCACCGAGAGGATCTGGAGGCGACAGTGATGCGTCGCACCCTGGAACTGTCGGCACTCAACGACGCGTTGAGGCAGGAAGTGGCAGAGCGAGAGCGCGCCGAACATCTGCAGAGCGCGCTGTTCCAGATCGCTGAACTGTCCAGCCAGCCTGGCGACATGGCTGAGTTGTTTCAAACCTTGCATGGCATCGTCGGTGATCTGCTGTTCGCGCGGAACTTCTACATTGCGCTGTTCGACGACGCGACCCGTGAAGTGACCTTTCCGTATTACGTGGATGAGCGGCAAACGACCTGCCCGGTGGCGCGGCGTGGGAGCCGGGGCTTGACCGAGTACGTGATCCTTCAGCGCCGACCTTGCCTGATTGACGCCGACGAAGCTGAGCGATTGACTGCGCACGGTGAAATCGAAGTTGCCAATGTGTATTACCGATCCTATTCCTGGCTGGGCATCCCCTTGTTCGATGGCGATGTGGTGCGTGGCGTGCTTGCGGTGCAGAGCTATACCTCGCAGGTGCGCTATACCCTGCGTGACCAGGAACTGCTGACATTCGTGTCGCGGCACATCGACACCGCGTTGTCGCGACGCACGGCCGCCGAAGCGATCCATGTCGCCAACCTCAAGCTGGAAGCCCGGGTGCAGAGCCGCACCCGCGAGCTCGATCACGCCAATGCCAAGTTGCAACACGAAAACTCCCACGATGCGCTGACCGGGCTACCGAATCGTACCTACCTGCAACAGCGCCTCAATCTGGCCTGGTCGCAGTTCGGCAGCGAAGGTGGACACCTGGCGGTGATGTTCATCGACCTCGACCGTTTCAAACTGGTCAACGACAGCCTCGGCCACCATTTTGGCGACCTGCTGTTGATGCAGGCCGCCCACCGTTTGCGCGGTTGTCTGCGCGACACTGACATGCTGGCGCGCCTGGGGGGCGATGAGTTTTCCGTGCTCGCTCCCGAGGCGCCACTGGACGTGGTGATCGACATCGCCGAACGGATTCTGGTGGCGTTTGACCTGCCGTTTGTCATCAATGGCTATGAGGTTTTTTCGTCCTGCAGCATCGGCATCGTCAGCGCCGACAGTCAGTTCCATCAGGAGCCAGCCGACTTGCTGCGCGACGCCGACGCGGCGATGTACCGGGTCAAGAGTGGTGGGCGCGACAGCTACGCGGTGTTCAATCAGGAAGTGCGTCGTGAAGTCTCGGACCAGGTTGAGCGGGAAGGGGCCTTGCGCAATGCGCTCAAGCGTACCGACGAATTGCTGCCGTATTTCCAACCGATTGTCAGCGTCGAAAGCGGCGAACTGTTGGCCCTTGAAGCGCTGATCCGTTGGCATCAGCCGGGCGGCCGGGTGATCGCGCCGGGCGAGTTTTTGCCGGATGTCGAGGGGCTGCGTCTGATCGGTCGACTGGACCTGTACATGCTCAACAGCATTGCACTGATCCTCGCACAGCCCGAGCATGCCAACTGGCCTGCGGTGCACGTCAATTGCTCCAGCTACAGCATGACGCGTCCCGACTTCGCCAGTGACGTGCTTGCACTGTTGGCGCGGCATGGGGTTTCGCCGTCGCGGATCTGCCTGGAGTTGACCGAAGGTGCGCTGGTGGCGGAGCCGGCGATTGCCCGACTGACCATGCAGCAATTGGCCGACAACGGCATGTCGGTGGTGCTCGATGACTTCGGTGCCGGGTTTTCATCCCTGAGCTATGTGCATCAATACCGTTTCAGCGGCTTGAAGATCGACAAGTCGTTCATCCTCGAATTGACCACCAGCGCTCGCAGTCGCGCGATCGTCCGGGCGATTGTGCGTATGGCTGAATCGCTGGACCTGAGTGTGGTGGCCGAAGGTGTCGAGGATGAAGCGACGCTGGTCTTGCTGCGCGAAATGGGCGCAGGGCAGGCCCAAGGTTATTATTTTGCCAAGCCGATGGGGTTGGAGGCGTTGTTGGCGAGTCCGCTGATGGGGCGTTAGGGGCGCAACCCAATACGTGTCTTATTTCAGTTCCGTTCTTATTTCGGTTCCGGGCACGAAATATTTGCTGGGATCATCGACCTTCTTCAGGTCAATCAAGGCTCGGCAAATGCAGTGTGAGAATTGTTTCTGCAACGTGTCGGGGTCTTTCCACGCCATTTGTGATGCTTGCACTTGTTGTCCCTCGGCCGATTTATAGCAGACACAATTATCAAGTCGGGTGACGCCGTTATCATTTGTGCTCTGACAGGCAGTGGTCAGCAAAGAGATCGCGATGAGCATGACGAAACGTTTCATTGGCTCCCCTCCGAGGCTGTTGTGAAGGGCTAACTCTAAGTAGACCGCTCAAGGCGGTTATACGCCATGGACGCAAAGCCCAATCTGCTCAATAAGCCCGACAGTAGAAGGAAGCTTAGCTCTCATTTTCAATCGCTGGCACGCGAACTCTATTTATCCAGTTACCCAATTTAGCTCATGACTTAGGCCCGCCACGGTGGAAGAGCGCCTTCGAAAAGTGAAAAGGCTCGATGCAGGAAACTGTTGAAGCGAGCGGCATCACGCCGCAGCCCTGCCTGTTGACCACCAATCAGGCACAGATGGGCCACCTGACCAATCACTTCTGCCTGGCCTGGCATAGGGACCAAGCGGCGGCACGTGCGTATCGCGAACTCCAGTCGTCTTGTGTCAACACGCTGCTGAAACTCGCCTACCAACGGATCGTGCAGCGACCAGGCCCGGATGGAAACTTCCCGCCCAGGTTGTTTCTCAGCAGCAATACTCAAGTAGCGTTTCAAGGTTTCACCCGCGCTACGACCCTGCGCCGCATAAGCGAGCATGCGCTCCGTGTAGTCTTCTTCCCAAGCGGCCAGCAAGGTGCGGACAAAGTCTTCGCGATTGCGGAAATGGTGATAGAACGATCCGCGGGTCACATTCAATCGGCGCGATAGACTCTCGGCCGAAACGCCTATATGCCCAATTTGGTCGAGGGCCTCAAAACCAGCCGCGATCCAATGGTTACGAGTTAGTTTTCTCACCCGTTATTTCGCTCCCTATTTAGCGCCATACAGGCTGTGTATGGTGTGCAACCGATTGATACGCTGCGAACACCAGCAAAGATGGCCGTTGCGTTTTGCACGCCAGCACTTTTCATGGAGCTCGCCTTGAAGAAAATCGTTCTGGTTGCTTTCGACCAATTCACTGATATCGACCTGTTCCTGATGTGGGACATCTTAGGCCGCAACACTGAGGACTGGCACGTCCGAATATTGGGTTCCAGCTCTATCGTGCGATCGGCGCACGGCCTGCCTGTTTCGGTGCACGGTCCGCTTTCCGAGGCCAATAGTGCCGACGCGGTATTGTTCGTCAGCGGCAAGGAAGGGATACCCGCTGCAATTGCCGCCCCAGATTTCCTGCCGTCGTTTGAACTTGACTCCAGACGCCAGCGAATCGGCTCCCTATGCGCCGGAGCTTTCATTCTCGAACGGCTTGGGCTGCTCAGCGGCCAGGCAACTACACACCCGGATGCACGATCGAGCTTGCAAGCTCTGGGACTTGAGCCCGTGGACCAGCCTCTTGTCTGCCAGGGGAACGTTGCAACCGCTGGCGGATGCCTTTCGGCGCTCTATCTGGTGGGATGGTTGGTTGAATCCTGGTTCGATGTCGACAAGCGCCGTGCGACGTTGCTCCCTGTTCTGCCCGCTGGGCAGCAAGAGCTCTATGATGCCTTGATCGGGCTCAGTATCCGACAAGGAGAAGTTGGCGCCTCGACAACATCATCGCAACAAGAAACGCGACATGGCGTGTCGTCTAATTGGTAGTTAGAACTCAGGAGAGATCCCCGATGCCCCGAGAATTTGAGCTCATTATGTCCGTGCCAGTCCCCTCGAGGTCCGGTATCACCCACCTTTACAAGTCGATGAACCTGGCGGACGCTTTTGCGATTCGGCTCCCTGCGGGCACATCCAGCAATCCGGATTTGCTAGCTCGATTCATCCTTTCCCATCAGCCATCCTGGATCGGATGGCTCTTGAAAGTCCGAGACACTATCGTTGCCTGTTTTGGTCTCAAGACAGCCAAATATTTGGCATCACTGGCTGATCGGGTTGGAGTCTTCAAGGTCTACAGCACGAACCAGACCGAAATCGTTTTGGGAGAGGACGACAAGCACCTCGACTTCCGGATATCGATCCTATGTTCTGGAGAGGCAGAGCCAGAAGGCAGTCGCCAACTCGTTTTTTCAACCGTGGTCCAGTGCCACAACCGTCTAGGCCGGGCCTACATCTTCGTGATTGCGCCATTTCACCGCTTGGTTGTCAAAGCCAGCCTCCTGCGTGCAGCGCGCGTCGGTTGGCCTCTGGCTACCTGCCCCTGAGGTCTAACCCTTCCATCGAAAAGCTGTTCTGGCAGGCCTGGCCAAATCTCTCAGCCACTGGATAGCCGATCGACGAGGAAATCCACTTAAGTCTTCACCCTTCGGATCGGCGTACCAACGGTAGTTACCTAAAGAAGCGACTTAATGTTGTGTTGGACCTCCAGCATCTTGAACGTTACTTTTCCGCCCTCGGTGGGATAGCCGGTGTTGTCCTGCACATAAACCCCCGCTTTGAAATACAGTGGTTTGGTCTTCCAGCTCGGGTCGATGGTGGTTCTCCAGTTGTTTCCTGCTGCGCTGATGCCCAGCGCGCCCTTCGGGCTGAGGTGGATCTGGTAGGTAAAGTTGCGGTCGAGCGGGACACCCGTCGCAATGGTAATGACCAGGGGCTCTTCATCGTCGGGGCGCATGCGCACCTTGACGACAATGTTTCCCGTCGAAGCCGACGTTTTGTATTGGTATTCCAGCTTCACCATGGGGTCGTTGCTGTCCTTGTTGTGAATCTGGCCAATCACGATCTTGCCGGTGCTGGGCACCTGATTGACGGTCAGACTCGCCCGCAGAATGTTATCCGCCGCTGAATACTGCCAGTTGCGCAGCTTTCCATCGCTATAGGTTTCCCGCAACTCGCTGCGCGGGTAAATAGCGTTGGCCGTCTTGGAACCGGTCACAGGTGCCCAGAAGGAGAGGGTCGCGGCTTCAGAACTGAAATACTGGTCCTTGAAGCCGTGCGCGAGTCGAGGCGTTTCTATGGTGGCCGGTGGGCTGCCTTCAGGGATGCTCAAGTTCCAGGTGGCGAGGTCGATCATGTCAATAATCCTGTATGCGGGGGAATGTTGCGGCCACAGTCGCGCTCGAACCGACGCTATAAAGCTGTGTCAATTGGGTCTGCTGATCAGGAAAACCGTATGGCGGTAGATTGACGTCAAATGTTCGTCCAGGTAGTTGTTGCAGGCTTTGTGCCTGCACGCGTGACCGTTAGTCGGTTATTTTTGGAGTTAATGGAACTAATCCTGATTTGCGTCGTTGCGCGATGGCCTGGAACGTCAGCAGGCGTCACGACGGGTTGTGCGGGGGGGGGGGACGTTTGCCGATGGGGGATTTGAGGCGGCAACCAGTGATCGCTAATGGCCGGTTTCTGCCCCTCAAAGAGGGCCGCTATGTGTCGATAGCTACCGGCGAGTGTGGAAGTCCGGTTGAGCCATTCCCCGCCCGGCGTATTACCTATTCCGGGTTATGCGCCCTACGGTCCTAGCGATGGTTGCGATAGCGCTCGGTCAAGGACTGCACGAGGGTGACGTAGGATTGCGTCTCGGCGTAGGGAGGCACCCCGTTGTACTCGACCACGGACGCTTCGCCGGCGTTGTAACCTGCCAACGCCAGCATTTGGTTGCCGTTGAAGCGCTTGAGCAGCCAGGCCAGGTAGCGCACGCCGCCACGAATGTTCTGTCGTGCGTCGAATGGATCGTCCACGGCGAAGCGCTCGGCCGTGGCTGGCATCAACTGCATGAGCCCTTGGGCGCCGTCTTCGGAAATGGCGTTGGGGCGAAACGCCGATTCGGCATGTATTACTGCGCGGACCAGCGCCCTGTCGACACCGTAATGACCCGAAGCGGCTTCGATCTCCCGCCGATAGGATTGGGTGTCCAGGCGCAGTGAAGCGACCTTGAAATCCTTCGGCGCCCTGCACAGATAGCAGCCCTTGATGTAATAGAGCTCAAGGACATCGACCCGTGCGGAGATCCCGACAGGGCGCCGGCTCACATATTGACGAACTCCCTTGTGGATGAAGGTCCACACCCGAACCCGCACCGCGCCTGAATTGTCGTCCGGCACAAGCTGTGGCAGGGCCATGCCATTCAGGCGAGTGCAGCGAGCGCTGGCGATGGCTTGGCTGGTATAGCTGATGGCTCCGTCCGTGGCTTGGCACTTGAACATGGCGCTGGCGCACAGTGGAGTGACCAGCAACGCCAGCTCGATGCAGCCAAGAAGGCTCTTGCGAGCCCATCGCCATGCTCTGGAACTCATCACATCGCTCCGCGCCGCAGGCGCCGTTCAGGCCTTGGGGCGCCTGGCCCGGGCGCGCCTTTGGAGGACCTATTCCGGGTGGCCCGCCTTTTGTTCTGATAGTTATACCCCTTGTAACCGGCCTTGGAACTTGCGTTGACGTACGAGCTGACGGCGTTCTATGAGGAGTGGGGAAGCGGCAGCCGCAAACGAGGCTGCCGCCCGACCGCTAGTTAGGTATTGGAATGTTCACACCTTCCTTCTGCAGGTCTTCGCGCACCGACTGGAATTTCTGGTACCTGGAAATTTCCACCGGGCCGTCGTAGGTCATGCTTTGCATTTTGCGTGGCGGGTACTTGGCGTAGGTTTTCATCAGGTTGTTGATCGCGATGCTGATGGGAACCATCGACCAGGTGCGTTCGGTGAAGTTGTTCATGAAAATGTCGTAGCGCTCCTGCGGATCCTGCAACAGGTCGAAGACCTGCGGAACGGTCGCCACGTACTTGCTCTCACCTTTCCAGCCCAGGTTGGAATCGACTGCCAGGCCCCCGGTCTGGGCGCCGTTATCGCCGCGCAGGTTGAACACGGCCTTGAAGTTGCCGACACGGGCGGCGCCCGGCGACAGTTCGTTCTCCGTGAAGTAGAACCATTCCTTGCGTGGGGATGGGCCGGTGCCAAGCAACACCGGGGTCATGTCGTAGCTGTCGAACATGATCGGCTGACCTTCGCGGTCTTTCTCCGGCAGTTTGATGCCGGCCACCGCGGCAAACGTCGCCATCAGGTCCAGACCACCGATGATGTCGTGGTTTTTCACCGCTGGTTTGATTTTGCCCGGCCAGACCATGATCGCCGGTACCCGGTTGCCACCTTCACGTACCGTGCCTTTGGTGCCGCGGAAGGGCGTGTAGCCGGCGTCCGGGTAAACGTCCTGCCAGGCGCCGTTATCGGTGGTGTAAACCACCAGGGTGTTCTTATCCATTCCCAGCGCTTTCAACTTGTCCATGATGCGGCCAATGCGGGTGTCGAGTTCTACCACCGAGTCGGCGTACTTGGATTTGGAGATTGATTTGTGCACGAACTCTGGTGCCGGCAAGTTCGGCTGGTGCACTTTCATGAAGTTGATGTTGATGAAGAACGGCTTGTCGGATTTGGCGGCCGTGTCAAGGAACTCCATTGCGGCTTTCTCGACATAACCATCAAAGTAGGGAATCCCGACCACGCCGGGTTTTCCATCAATAACCGGCGTATCAACATACTCGCCATTGATCTTGAATTCCTCGACCGGTTTTTCACTGGCCTTGCCGGACAACGCGCCCTTGGTCACCTGGGCGAACATGGCGCGAGTCTCCGGGTCCATGTCCGGGAACCATTCGGGATCGGCGTAGGTGTAGGCATTGAGATGATAAAGGCCGACGTATTTCATGACGTCGTAACCCTGTGCGTTGGGCATTGCATAATCGGCTTCGCCCAGGTGCCACTTGCCGGTGAAGTAGGTGTCGTAGCCACCGGTTTTCAGCACGGAGGCCAGGGTCCATTCCGCTGCCGGCAAGCCGCCGCCCTGGCCCTGGAAGGCCACGGTGGTCATGCCGCTGCGGTTGGGAATGCGCCCGGTCTGCATGGCCGCCCGACCCGGCGTGCAACTGGGTTGGGCATAGAACGAGAAGAAGGTTGTGCCTTCGGCCGCCAGTTCGTCGATGCTCGGGGTCGGCATGCCGCGACCGACACCGCCGCCATAGGGGCCCAGGTCACCGTAGCCGGTATCGTCGGATACGATAAACAGGATGTTGGGTTTTTCTGTCTGCGCTGCCTGGGTAAGGTTAATTGCCATCAGGAGGGAACATGCCAGATACAATTTAGTGCGTTGCGAGAGCCGGTTCATATGGATTTCCTTTCTCAAGTTCCGATCCTTGTTGCAGTCGCTCAAACATGGAGAGCAATACAACAAGGAACTTCGTGAGTAATCCCCCCAACTTTTAGCCTGGACGGTTCAAGGAAACGGCGTAACGATTGGATCGAATCCCTTTTACCGTTCAACGCGCTCGTGAAGCCTAGTACGAAAAATTTCTGTCTGTCTTGTTTGGGTGGCGCAATTAGAGTCATTCGTCGACTTTTTCGGCCAGCAGGCCGCTGCGGTGCGAGCCCGTACACCTCAGTAATGCACCCGAAGAACGCTGAAAGATGTTTCGCCTCCACTTGCCGCGATGGTGTCTGGGCTCAACGACCCTCTTCAACGTAGGGGCCCAAGGAGAAACCTTGCGTATCCCAGTTGATTCGATAAATCACTTCTTTCCCTGGCTTGATGTTGGCCGCGACAGTTTTGATCGCGACACCCGTACATAACCCAGACTCGGCGAGCCCGGTGCCGAGGTTCACTTCACCGGCAGGCAAAACGAAAGATGCCTTATGACCGGGACCTATCTTGGCTGCGCGTTGACCGTCAATGTAGAACACGGCGTCACATGCCGCACCGAAAAGCCCGTCATCACGGAGAACGGTCAGGCGACCCGGATCGTTCGTGCCCTGGCTCTTGATCGCGTACATATCATTGGCTGGCACTGGCCGCGCTTCATAAACCCGCATAGGTGATGTTGCGCACCCGCCCAAAGTCAGCAAGAGCGCTCCTGTTGCGATAATCCTTCGCATCATTTTACCCTCCTGAAAAAGGGCGACCGCTTCCGACCCCTAGCGCTCATCCCTGGCACGATTTTACAAACTGCCTTCTTTGAAGATAGATGACTGAAGAAACTCTGCTATCAGCGATGTAACCTGCTGTTGAATCAGCTCTCGCGGGCGAGCGCTGTCGCCATCCTGGCAAATGATGCCATCGCCTGGTGCGTCTTCTTCGAGCAATACCTGCGCACCAGGTTTGCACACCGACAAGAAGCTGGAGTGCGATGGTCGTCAGACAGGTCAATAACAGGGCGCCGAAAGCTATTTTCAATGTCGTTTCTTCCTTGAATAGACAAGTGTTATCGGTCCAGCAGAGGGGCGAGCAGTGCACACATGCCGCGCCAGTGTGAACCCTCCCAGTAAATCCGTTGGCAGGCGTCGCAGCGCACGAAGTGCGAATAGAGGATGCCAACGTGTGGCGGCACCTGCGACCGGGCCAGTTCCGGGCTGATCTCGTGCAGCGGCAGGTTGCAATGAAGGCACAGGCTGAATGGCCGCGCGCTACGCGCCAGGTCGAGGCGTTCGTACAATTCGCGCAGCTGCAGCGACGGTTTCAGGGCATGCACGTAACAGCCGTGGCTGATGATCCGTCGCTTGAGCAGTTCGCGGTCGCGGGTTAGCACGATGCGTCCTTGCTGCGCAGCGATCTCGGCGATCTCGCCATCCTCGAAGCCATTGTCGTAGAGGGTGTCGAAGCCGCTCATGCGCAGCAGGTTGGCCAGCCCGCCCAGGTGCGCATCAGCGACGAAGCGCAGCACCCGCAAAGGTTGCGCCCGAACCTTGAGCTGCGGGCTGATGTCCAGCGCTTCGAACTTGGGGTACACCGCCAGCCGGTCACCGTCGAAAATCACCCGTTCGAAGCCCACCGACTCGCCGTTGAGCAGCACCAACTCGACCTCGGTGTGCGGTACCCCGAGCGCCTCGATCATGTGCTTGACCGTCGCCGCTCGCGCGCACTCACAAGTAAAGGACTGCCGCCGCCGTTCGGCCGGCAGGAAATCGTTGAGCTCTTCGTAGAAGCGGAAGGTTGCACTGGTCATGTTGAACAGTATGGCAGGGCTGTAAGGATGAGCGAGTCTAGGCCGGGCTAATCGCCGCGCAAACGACCTATACCGCATGCCAAGCGCGAGATGCTTTCGACGCGCTGCGCCTTAACAAGTAACGCTGCTAGCACAGCGTCTTTTGGTAATAGAGTCGAGTATGTCCTGGTGGGTAATCTGCCAAGTGTCCAAACTCGGAGTACCCAAGTTTTCGATAAAAACCTGGCGCTTGAAAGCTGAAGGTTTCTAGCCAAATGCCAATGCAGTTCTTCTTTTGCGCGATCTCTTCGGCCATGCGCATTAACCGCTCCCCGATACCCTGGCCCCGCATCTGTTCAGGAACGCTGACAAGATCGATGAGTAGCCATCGATAGGAGATCTTCCCGTACAGCCCGCCAATGACTTCGTCCCCGTCAGGGGCTCGTAGCAGCAGAGCAAATGTTTCATGCGCGTCGTCTCCGCCGTTAGCCAGATTATGGGCCAGCAGCGGGGTCAGAATGGCGAGGCGTTCTGCTTCAGTTACATTTTCTGATAGTTGGATTTGTGCAGGCATGGTGCTCTCCCTGAGCGTTTTGCAACCGGGTCAAAAGAGTATCCCATTCGAGTCAATATTCATTGGCTCGGACGTCGCTCTCAATAAAACCCTGATTATAAGGTGGTCTTTGTAGGCTTATGGGGCATGATGGGCCGTAGTGCTTTCCCTGATGTTCAATGCCGATGAGTGCCTATCTTTTGTCAGTGATTCCCCTACTGGTATGTGACGACTCCAACATGGCCCGTAAGCAGGTGCTACGGGCACTGCCGGCGGACTGGCCGGTTTCGGTCACCGAGGCCGGTAATGGTCGCGAGGCAATGGATGCCATACGCCGGGGGTTGGGGCAGGTGGTGTTGCTCGACCTGACCATGCCGGAGATGGATGGTTATCAGGTATTGAGCGCCTTGCGCGCCGAAGGATTGAAGGCGCAAGTCATCGTGATCTCCGGTGACATTCAGGAAGAAGCGGTGCGCCGCGTGCGTGAGCTGGGCGCGCTGGCGTTCCTGAAAAAGCCTTTCGACGAAAACGAGTTGCGCCAGACACTCAGTCAGCTGGGGCTACTGACGGAGATTGGCCAGGCGTCGCTGGGGAGTCGTCCGGCAGCGAACACGGTCATCAGTTTTCACGATGTGTTCCGCGAAACGGTCAACGTTGCCATCGGCCGGGCGGCCGCCCTGATAGCCAAAGTGTTGGGCGTCTTTGTGCAGTTGCCAGTACCGAACGTGAACATCCTCGAAGTCGGCGAGTTGCACATGGCGCTGACCGATGCCAGCAGCTGCAAGGAACTCACGGCCATCTGCCAGGGGTTTATCGGCAGTGGCATCGCCGGCGAAGCCCTGCTGATGTTTCACGACTCGGAAATCGCCGACATAGCGCAATTGATGCAGCGTCAGAGCGCCGATTATTCGGACCTGGAAATGCTGCTAGACCTCTCCAGCGTTCTGATCGGTGCTTGCCTGAGCAGCATTGCCGAACAGATCGATGTGGTGTTTTCTCAAGGCCACCCGCAGATCCTCGGCCAGCACGCGACCATCGATGAGCTGATCCGGGACAACCACAAGCACTGGAAAAAGACCCTGGCAGTGGAAATCAGCTACAGCCTGGAAGGGCATGATATTCGTTTCGACCTGTTGTTGCTGTTCACGGAAGACTCAATCGAGCGATTGACCCACAAACTCGCCTACTTGATGAACTGAGCCATGAACGATCCTATCGATCTGAACGAATTTCACTGGCTGCTGGCGATTGTCCAGAACATCGACGTCGGTGTCGTAGTGCTCGACCGCGACTATTGCGTGCAAGTCTGGAACACCTTCATGGAGAACCGCTCCGGGGTGCAGCCCAAGGACGCCCAAAATCAGAATTTCTTAAATCTGTTTCCTGAAGTCGACCGTCAATGGTTCAGCCGCAAGGTGGAAAGCGTCGTTACCCTGGGCACGCCAGCGTTCACTATCTGGGAGCAACGTCCGTATCTGGTGCGGTTCAAGAACTACCAGCCGATCACCGGCCAGGAAGAGTTCATGTACCAGAACACCACGCTGTTACCGCTGCGCTCCACCGACGGCAAAATTAACCATATTTGCCTGGTGATCTATGACGTCACCGACGTCGCCACCAACCGGCATCAGCTCCAGGCCGCCAATGCGCAATTGCAGCAACTCTCCAGAACCGATCGGCTGACGGGCCTGTACAACCGCGGTCATTGGGAAGAAAGCCTGAAAGTCGCCTATGCCCGGCACCAGCGTTATGGCAATGCCACCAGCCTGGTGATGCTGGATATCGACCACTTCAAGCGGGTCAACGACACCTATGGTCACCCGGCGGGCGACAAGGTCATCGAGGAAGTCGCCAGGCTGATCCACGAGCATGTGCGCGAAACCGATGTGGCGGGGCGTTATGGCGGTGAAGAGTTCGGCGTGGTGCTTTCGGACACCGACAAGGCCGGTGGACGGGTTTTCGCCGAACGTCTGCGTCAGGCAGTCGAAGGGCTGGAAGTGCTGTTCAACGGCCAGAGCATCCGTTTCACCATCAGCCTGGGAGTGGCCGACCTGAGCCAGCCCTCGATCAACCACGCCGACCTGATCGCCTGGGCGGACCATGCGCTGTTTGTGTCGAAGAAGGCCGGGCGCAATCGGGTGACGGTGTATGAGTAGATAGATCGTAGTGCCTGGTTTTACGACTGCTGCGCAGCCGAACGCATCAATGGAATGTAGCGTAAGTCCTGAGTTTCAAAGCCCTCCGCCGAAACGATACTGCCAGACGATGCCAATAGCATCGTATTCGCTGCCGGTACGGGTATGCGCACTTTCACTCGCAAACAGCTTTAGCGAGTTATTTCGATTCAACGGCAGCGAGAGCGTCCCCCCATAGCGTGTATTTTCCTGAAAGTCGTGGTTCCCGACCCCATCGACTGAGGTACTCCCGCCAGCGGAGTAGGTCCCATCCAGCGAGGCCCAGACACCGTTGCTAAAGGCATAGATAAGATGCACCTGTGTCTGGTAAGTCGGGTTCTGGGAAAATGTACGGTCGCCAAGGTACTGGTCATTGTCGGTGTAAAAGGTTGCCGCGCCGGATAATTCCAGGGTCACGGCTCCCAGGCGCTTGGAAATCCCAAGTTCAGGCTTGAATGACCAGCGGTTGTTGCCGAGATTTACCAGCTTATTGGAGTCGTATTGGCCAAGTGGCGCCGTAATTGCCAGGCTGGCGCCGATAATCACATCCTGTTGATAGCTGGGGAACTCAGCCAGGGACATCGCCGGGGCGCCATATAAGTTGACCGAGAACCGGAATCTTGGATCTATCAACCCAGTAACATTTCGCTCCCTGGGTTCACCCGCGAACAGCGCTGAGCCCGTCAATCTGGCTTCAGGCACGACGATATCGAACTTCCCGGAGCGGCCCCAGACGTCCAAAGACCTTGCAAAGGCAAACACGACAGTCTTGATGTTGAGCTTGGCATCCTGGAGTGGGACTGAGGGGTTGGCGGTCACGCTACCCTGGAGATCGCTGTAGCCCATGAGCAGGAAATTGATACCGACCGGCGTATTGGCGTAGGACCTGGGTTCGAGATCCTCTGCGACTGCACAGGGGGCAACTATGATCAGCGAAGCGGATGCGAACCGGGCCAGCCTGACGACGCAGAGTGTGTGTTTCATCCGCATTCGCTCGCTTCCTGTCGTGCAGGTCCGCAATCAACTGTGGATTCAACCGACCGATGTAACAGATTGGCTAGCCACTTTCTTGGCAAATCGCTTACCAAAAGCAATCCACCATTTTTCATAATAGAAGGTGGAGATATGCGCGGTGATAAAAATGGCGGCGAACAACAAAGGGCGTTTCAAATATTTTATGACGGTATCTCCGCTACCCAGCCAAGTGTGTATTAGCATCGGATGAACAACGTAGAGAGCGTACGAAATGGTGGCGATATAAAATAGAATTCGATTATTCAGAAGCAGGGCAACTCGTGTCCGGCTATTGAGTAACGTGCTCCCCACCATGGCTGCGGCAAGATAGGGGCGGAAGTAGTTCATGAAGCCCGCATCGGGATGGCAGGACAAGACAAACAGGAGAAATAAAAATATTTGTGTGATCGCCGTTTGTGTCGGAAGTTTGGCAAGGATGTTACCCAGTCTATTGTTGTAGATCAGTGCAAGTATGCAGCCGGAAAGTATTTCATCAATGCGGTAATAAGTGTTGATTGCGACATGGACATCATTCATGACTCGGTACATCGTGACGGCGATGCAGAGACAAGGGATTAGCATTACCCACTTGTTTCTCATCAGAACGACCAGTAAAGCGATGGCAAAATAAAACTGGACCTCCATGCACAAACTCCACAGATGGCCATTGACACTGCCAAGCCACATAGGCGGCCAGTTGGCAACGAACAGGAAGTTTGTGATGTAGAAATCCGGAGTGCTGTTCATGACAGGCAAAGCAATGAGCATGTACAACCAGGCGAGCGGCACAACCCGAAAGATTCGGCGGATTAAAAAATCAACGACGCTGCTGTTGTTGAGCAGAAAGTTTGTTATCAGGAATCCCGATAGCGTAAAAAATATAGCCATTCCCATAACGCCTGCGGCGGCATTAAATTGCCAAGGCTTTGGGCCAAGTGGTAGCAGGTGGCACGCCAAGACAAGCAAGATGCTTATGCCGCGCCATCCATCAAGTACGTTGAATCGAGAGCCCTCTCCGGAAACACTATTCATATTGGCATCCCGCTCTTAGGTCGATAGAGGGCATTCTATAAAGGCCGCGCTGCGACTGAAGACTGTCTGAATTCATATAAAAACCAAGTAGTTACAGCGGTGAACAATTCATGAAATCAGACCATTTAAGCCTGAAGTCTAGGACACCTTTTGCGCTTTACACTTCACGCCATGAAAAAATTCCAGGCGCGAGGAATTCGCTAAATGACCGGGTTTTTGACGTTGCTTGTTTGACGTTGCTTGATGGCATGGCGCTAAGTGAATCGCCCACTTTTTGGTAGATACCCTACCGGCGGCTTTTGGCCGATTGTTGCCTATCGTGAAGGATGAACCGTTTGTCAGGCGTACAAGCCATACCCTGCCGCGATGATCAGCGGAGAAACCAGCAGCGTTGCCCAGAACCCCGATTTTGGAATGGCAATGACGCAAATGATCGAGATCATAAGCACATAGATGCCAACCATTTTAAGTAGCGCGAGATCGCCAACGGCTACGGCGTGAATCGCTGTCTGCCCTGCGAGCATAAAAAGCGGCCCCAGCATGGTAAACCAGAGGGCAGTACGTCGATCTTCGTGCGCTTTGAATTGGTCAACGAAGCCAGAGTCTACAGCGGCGGCGAATGCTGTTTTGAACTTGATAATACCGAACGGAATATGGAGGACACCCAGGGCGAACAGGGTCCATGCGACGATGTTGGACATGTCTTATATGCTCCGTAACGGTGAGGTTGGCTTAGAAGTGGTCACGGCAAATGCGACATTGCTCAGGGAGAAACGCAACATGGGTGACGGCAAGGGCTGCTGCCCGCGAATGAAGCTACCCATTTGCCATCACCGTGTCCACCGTCCACTTTTTGACCGTTCTCTACCAGTCATCAGCGGCATCAATCGACTGTGGATTCAACCGGTCGACGCAACAGATTGGCTAAATCGATCAGCCCCTTTTAACCATTGCAAAAGGTGGGCGGCACAGTAGAGGCAGCCATGTCCCACGTCAGCATTATCTGGGTGATGGCCGCATCAATGACCCCATGCTGCGTGTTATCCCGAGCAAGGATGGAAATACCCTGCAAGAAACTGTCGAACACCGTAGCCATCGCGGGCGCGTAAAAATTGCCCGGCAACTGACCGGCACTGACACCCCGCTCAACACACGCCAAAATCCCCGCGCGAGTGCGGGCGCGAGATTGGGTCAGGGCATCGACCACCCGCGCATTCTCTGGGCTGGGCGCGCTCATCATGCCGAGAGTCACCATGCAGCCCTTGGGATGGCCTTCTTCACACTGCATGCGCGCCGACTGGCGCAGCGCTGTCTCGATGGCCTGGCGTGGCGGCAGGCTCTCGTCCCACAGGCATTCGGTGACCTGGGCGAAGGTCGCCAGGTAACGCTGCACACACTCATCAAACAACGCTTCCTTGGAACCGAACGCCGCGTAAAAACTCGGTGCGGAGATCCCGCCACCAAGCCCGGCTTTCAACTGAGCGAGGGAGGTCGCGTCGTAGCCTTGTTGCCAAAACAGGTGCAAGGCCTGTTCCACGGCGTGGTCGCGGTCGAAGGTGCGGGGGCGGCCCATTTGCGCCATTTAAAGGCTCCTCTGAATAACGAGATAAATACTAGTCGATACATAAGTCGTTGACAACAAGCGCTGGCTGCCCTCAACATTTGTATCGATCAGTATTTAAATCTGAAGTCCTCGCTCAAGGAGTCTCCCGTGACACCCTCAATCACCTTATCGGCAGCACCCGACCGCCTGCCCATCGGCGCGTTGCTTGCTCTGGCCATGACCGGCTTCATCTGCATCGTCACCGAAACCCTGCCCGCTGGCCTGTTACCGCTGATCAGTGAAGGCCTGGCGATTTCCCCCTCCATGGCCGGCCAGATGGTCACCGCTTACGCTCTGGGCTCGGTGCTGGCGGTCATCCCCATGACCATCGCCACCCGCGACTGGCGCCGCCGTAACGTGCTGCTGCTGACCATCGTCGGTTTCTTGCTGTTCAATTCCATCACTGCGCTGTCATCCCATTACGGCGTGACTCTGGTGGCGCGCTTCTTCGCCGGTGTCGCGGCGGGGTTGGCCTGGAGCCTGCTGGCCGGCTACGCACGCCGCATGGTTGC
Source organism: Pseudomonas sp. BT76 TE3572 (assembly GCF_050435365.1). Classification (NCBI taxonomy): domain Bacteria; kingdom Pseudomonadati; phylum Pseudomonadota; class Gammaproteobacteria; order Pseudomonadales; family Pseudomonadaceae; genus Pseudomonas; species Pseudomonas sp. BT76 TE3572. Next base: position 1,986,301 of record NZ_JBNDKE010000001.1, on the reverse strand, counting down.
GCCCCATCAACAGGGCAAGGCGCTGGCGCTGGCCATGGTCGGCACACCGATTGCTCTGTCCCTGGGCGTGCCCCTCGGCACCTGGCTCGGCGGCCTCGTGGGTTGGCGCACCACCTTCGGCATCATGTCGGCCCTGACCCTGGTGCTGATCGTCTGGGTACTGGTGAAAGTCCCTGACTACCCACCCCAAGCTGCGCACCAGCGCATGTCGCTGCGCGCCGTGTTGACCACGCCGGGCGTACAACCTGTACTAGCGGTGGTGATCAGCTGGATGCTGGCACACAACATTCTCTACACCTACATCGCACCGTTTGTGGCGTCGGCGGGGCTGGGGGATCAAGTGGATTTGGTGTTGTTGGTGTTTGGTATTGCGGCGTTGGTGGGGATTTGGGTGACTGCCAAATTGGTTGAGCCATTGTTGCGCAAGACTGTGTTGGTGAGCTTGGCAGCGTTTGCGGCGGTTTGCGTGATGTTAGGTTTTTTGGGTAGCGTGCCTGAGGTGATCTACATCGGCGTAGCGGTTTGGGGGTTGAGCTTCGGTGGGGCAGCGACGTTGCTGCAAACGGCACTGGCGGATGCGGCCGGGGAGGGGGCGGATGTGGCGTTGTCGTTGAATGTGGTGGCCTGGAATAGTGCGATTGCGGGGAGTGGTGTGGTGGGTGGGGTGTTGCTGGATAGGTGGGGCGTCGCCTCTTTTCCATGGGCAATGGTGGTGTTGGTGGGCGTGGGGTTTGCAATTGTCTGGAGCGCTCGGGTTCACGGCTTCAAATCGGGCCCGCGTGCGGCTGGCAGGCCTGCGGTTGCGGGGCACTGAACCCCATGAAAAAACGGCTATCTGAGGGGGCGGCCTTAAATCGATGGTAGGTTTTCATCTGGTAAAGCTCCCTTGTAAAACCCAGTCACTTAAGCGATGCGATCTTAGTCTCAGGGTACCGCTTTCTGTTGGTTACGTATGTCCGCCTCTGGCCGATAACGGCCTGTTGCGAAAGGCGACAATCAACCCTTTGTCGCCTCCCCACTGATCACACCTTTTATCGTCTCTACTTCTAGTCAGGCTCGTACATACAGAGGGGAGCGCGCGATGAGCACCGAACAGGCGGCACCTGAGACGAAAGGCGTTACGGTGACGTTACTGGCAGCCATTGACCTGGGGCCTGAGATCGAGGGTATGGCAGGGCGCCAACTTAGAATGCGCAGGGTGACCATCGAGCCTGGAGGCGTCTTCGGGCCGATTCACAACCATATAGACAGACCCGGCACCGTCTACATTCTGCAAGGCACGATCACTGACCATCGAAATGGTGTCGCCACGGATTATGGGCCGGGAGTGGGCTGGCCCGAGGACAGGAACACCACACACTGGCTTGAGAACAGAGGCACGATTGCGGCGGTGGAGATCTCGGTCGATATTGTCAGTATCCAGTCCTGACTTCACTTGAACTGAGCAACCAGCCAATCCTTCAAACGCCCGCACGCCGGATCCTCTGCCTTCGTCTCATTGATCATCAGATACTGAACCGATTCCCTGAGCGTCAGTTCCTCCGTCACCGGCCGAACCAGGCGCCCCTGCTGCACCAGATGCCTCACCAAATGATCCCAGCCCAAGGCGATGCCTTGATCATCCAGCGCCATTTGCACGAGCAGGCTGTAGTCATTGCTGCTGAAGTAGTGCGGGTTTTCCGAGGCCGGGATCTGTAGATCGTGGGACTGGAAAGCGAACCACACATTCCAGTCGACCTGTTCTGACAGTTGGGAACGTCCATAAGGGTTCAAATCCAGCAGTACGCTGTTGCGCATGCCCTCCAGGGTTTTCAGTTCTGGATGAGCCTCCAGATAACGAGGCGTGCACACGGGATAGACGACTTCATGGAACAAGGGGATTCGCAGATAGCCGGGGCGCAGATCACTGTTCTTGGTGATGAAAATATCCGGATTCATCCCAGGCTCCATCACCAGAAAATGCTGGGTGGTGATGACATTCAAGTCGACGTCGGGATGGGCGCTGAAGAAGTCTTTTAGTCGGTGGGATAGCCAAAGCGCCGACAAGGCGGGTGAGCAGCAAAGGGTCAGGGTGCGCTTATCGCTTTTTTCCCGGCGGATTCTTTCAGTCGCTTGAAAGATGTTCAGCAGGGACAGCTGTGCAGCATCGAAGAGTACGGTGCCCGACGCCGTCAGCCTGACTTCCCTCCCTGTCCGTGTGAACAACTCAGTCCCCAAGTAGAGTTCAAGCTCGCGAATCTGACGGCTGATCGCCGCCTGAGTGACGCACAACGCCTCGGCGGCCCGGGTGAAGTTCCGATATTTGGCGGCGGCCACGAAGGATCTCATGGCCTTGAAGGACGGCATTGAGAGCAGGGCCTGATCAGGCTGGGAGCTTTTAGCCATAACAAAAACTACCTGTATTCTCGAAAAAAAAGTCGGTTCTGCCCATCGGGCTCCGGGTCCACACTCTACCGCACGATGGGCTGCGGACCACGGCCAATCGAACCCGCGCCGCGCACACAAAAACAAGGAGACGACATGCCGTACCAATCAGGAAGGGAAGCGTTCATGCAAGGTGTCCGGGCGCTCATTCCATTGAGTCCCGGTGTCGTTCCTTTCGGTTTGCTGACGGGGGTCATGGCGATCAACATGGGCATGTCGCCCGGCACGACCATGGGCATGACGCTGCTGTTCTACTCCGGGTCCGCTCAGATGGTTGCACTGCAACTGCTCCATACGGGCGTTGTGCCGCTGGCGATTGTGGTGACGGCCCTGGTCATCAACTTGCGCTTCATCATGTACAGCGCCTCATTGGCTCCCCATCTGCACCACTTGCCCCGACGCTGGACGTGGCCGCTGTCCTACATGCTTTCTGACCAGTCCTACGCACTGTGCAGTCTCAAACTTTCCTCTGGCGAGCTGGGTCAATTCGCACACCACTACTATGCCGGCACCGCCTCTGCCATGTGGCTGTCGTGGCAATTGTCGGTATTGGCAGGCATCTACCTGGGAGCAAGCATCCCCGAGACCTGGTCATTGAGCTTTGCCATACCGCTTTCGTTTCTGGCGCTTCTGGTTCCCGGCATCCGCAGCGCGCCGAGCCTGGCCGCCGCCTCGGTTGGCGGGCTGATCGCGGTGTTGGCGGTCAATATGCCCTATAACCTTGGGCTGATAACCGCTTCTATCGGCGGGGTCATGGCGGGTCTGTTGATCGAGGGTGTTCGCAAGCGCCCATTGAGCGATGTGCTGACCCCTGACGTCGAGAGGGAGACACCATGAGTGATCTAGCCTTGTGGGGGATGTTCCTGGCGGCCGGTTTGGGAACGTTCGCGATGCGCCTTTCTTTTGTCGAACTGTATGGCCGGTTGCGCATCCCGTCAGTGCTGAGTCGGGCCTTGCTTTACGTACCGGCGAGTGTGCTGGCGGCCCTTGTGCTGCCCGCCGTGGTGTACCCCAACGGGCAGGGTGAATTGGTGTTGAACAACCCCCAGATACCCGCCGCCATTATTGCGGCGTGGGTCGCCTGGCAGACTCGCAATACGGTCCTGACGCTGGCGGTGGGTATGGGAGGGTTGTGGCTATTCAGGTTTTTCGGTTTGTAATGAATCAATGAGCAGCCGGGACGGCCTCAACCAGGGGGCCGTCAGCGACAAACTGTCTGCCAGGCGCCTGGCCTGCTGAGTCGCGTCCTCTCGCGCGCGCAGATCAACGTCTTCCCCCAGGATGGTTTTCTCCACAATCACCGAATGCACATCCGTGACGCCGATAAATTTCAGCCAGGCTTCCACGTAGGGCTTCTGGAAGTCGAAGCGCTCCGCCGGTGTGCTCGACTGCGCCGAAAAATCCAGGCCGCGGGCGTACATCACCACGGCGAGTTTGTTGTGCAGCATGCCTTCCAGACCGCGTTCCGGGTCAACGCTGAACAGAATGTCTTTCTGCGATACCAGGTCGATGAAGTGCTTGAGTTTGTACGGGATGCTGAAATTCCACAGCGGTACAGACATCACCAGTACATCCGCGCGGTGCAGGTGACTGGCCAACTCTTTTAACGTGTTCCAGGCGTCTTGTTGTGCGGCGGTCAACGGCGTGCCATTGAGCCCGGCGTATTTGGCCTCCATGGCCAGATCATCGAATTCCGGCAGGGCCATGTTCCAGAGGTCGAGGGTGATGATTTCGGTGTCCGGGGTGTTTGCTTGATAACGCGCAATGAAGCTGCGGGCGACTTCAAGGGAAGCCGAACGCTGCTTGCGTGGAGAACACTGAATATGAAGAAGAGTCGTCATGGCACACCTTGAATGATGAGGGAGCAGGGCAGGTGTGAGCATTGCAACATAGCTGTATTTGAAATATAAATCGTAAATTCCTGCTCGATTAATCACGTATAAAACTATGTTCGATGCTCTGCTGCTCAAGACATTTGTCACCGTCGTCGACGAAGACGGCTTCAGCCGTGCCGCCCAGAAGCTGCACCTGACTCAGTCGGCGGTCAGTGGCCATGTGCGGCGATTGGAAGAACAGATTGGTAAACCCCTGCTGACGCGCACCACCCGTTCCCAGCAACTGACGGCCGATGGCGAGCGCCTGGTCTCCTATGCGCGCACGATCCTCGCGCTCAACCGTGATGCCTGGGCAGACCTGACACGCACGCCGTTTCACGGGCGACTGCGGATCGGCGTGTCCGAAGATTTTGTCGAGTCTCGATTACTGCGCACCGTTCAGGATTTCGCAGCGCAGTACCCCGGGATGGAGATCGAGGTGCAGGTGAACATTCCCGGTACGTTGCTGGCGCTGATGAAGCAAGGGCACCTGGAAGTGGTCATCGGTTCGCTGTGCGAAACCAGCGAAGCGGGGCTGTTGCTATGGCAAGAACCGCTGGTGTGGGCCTGGTCCGCGCAACCCGTCGCCCGGTTACCCACGCCGTTGCCGCTGGCCCTATTCCCCGAGCCGTGCCCTTATCGCGAGGCCGCGCTGACAAGGCTGGCCCAGGCGGGGATCGCCCAACGCACGGCGATGTTATGCAGCAGCACCGCCGGGTTACGGGCGGCGGCGCTGGCAGGCTTCGCGGTAGCGCCCATGCCACTCAGTCAGTTGGGGCAAGGATTGGCGGTTGTTGGGGTAGAGCATGGGTTGCCGGATTTGCCGGATGCGCAATGTCGGCTGTTTACATCGCCTGACGCGGATCGGGGGATTGTGGCTGCGGTTATTCAGGTTATTTTGGAGTATTGCTCTACGCGGAGGGCTTGATTGTCATTTCAAGGGCTTGCTTGAGCGTCTCGGGTAGCGGTTATTATTGCGCTCCGTTAAACAGGATTGCTCAGGCACGAGCATTCCGTTCGCTAAATCAAGGATGTGATTCCAGTGGGCAAAGAAATTATCTTAATGCGTCATGGTCAGCCGAATCTGGCTACCTTCGACAAGGTTTCAGCACTTGGTATGAAACGCTGGATTGAGCAATACGACTTATCCGAAATTGCGAACCAGCCTGCCCCTAAAGCGAGTTTGGAACTGGCCGCTACCGCCAAAGTAATTGTCTCAAGCAGCGCGCCTCGTGCGCTCACCTCTATCCGGGCCTTGGGCCTTCAACCCACCCTCGTGGATGAGATTTTTTGCGAGGCACAGTTACCCTATGGACGATGGGCACTGCCGCGACTTTCACCCTTCACGTGGGCATTTATTCTTCGTATTTTATGGTTGTGCGGTTTCTCCGGGAATGTTGAGTCTGCCCGCAAGGCGAGGGTACGGGCCATTGAGGCAGCACAACGACTTCAGTCCCTTAGCGGTGAAGGCTCAGTTCTTCTGCTCGGTCATGGATTCATGAACCGAATGATCGCAAAGCAGCTGGAAGCTGCTGGATGGACTCGCCACACAAGTACCGGCAATCGATACTGGAGCGCTGCGACCTACCGAACGAGTCATAGTTGAGGCATATATTTTGATTAGCCAAATGACGGATATTGCCTGGCGCGTATTCGCCAGACGCTGACAGTCCGGTGGATGCTGGCGCAGCTCATTGTTTGCGGACACAAAAAAACGGGCGCCTTCACGGCGCCCGTTTTCGTTTATTCCGTTACTTGAGCCCGCAAGCGCCGGCCGATTACATCCATCAAGTCACAGCCATCGCGTAATGGAATTACCAGCAGTTTGGAAAAGTCCGAAAGCACTACCGTGTCGCAACCGAGTTCGGCGCGGTGGGCGATGTTTTCCAGCACCTGCGTGACCGTGCGGATGCGGTAATCGGCCATGGCTTGCAGGACGTCGAGTGGGGCTTGGGTGTCGATTAGCAGGGAAGCCGGGATCAGGTCGATTCCGGTGAGGGGCATGTATCTTTCCATAGGTAAAACTCCGAATCAGATTTATGAGGACTCATCCGATCTGCAGGTCGCCAAACCTGGTCGCTGGGTGGGCGACGAGGTGAACTATAGATTTGACCACCAAAGCGAAAGTAGATGGATGCTTCTGAAATTGGCGTAGGAAATAGCTGAGAGATTGCCCCAGCTTGATTGTTATCTTTAATAATCAAGCTGGGATGAACTTTTGTGCTGATATCCATCAGCAACGAAGCTTTAATTCGGCTCTATAAAGTCTGTTGGGCTACCTGATGTGGGAGGTGCGGTGTTGTAAATAAACTGGTTGGTGGGCATGTACTCTCTGCGCTCCATCACGTTGACTTTTTTAACTGATTTGTGGTGTTTTAGGAACTTGTAGATTAGGTATTTAGAAACTTTATCTTCATGTGTGGATAGTATGATCTGTTTGTGCCCGAATTCATTTCTCAGTAGTTCAACAAGAGAAGACATGTTTATATCGTCCATAGTTTGGACGGGGTCATCAATTAAAATCGGTGAAAAATTCTTTGCGTAAACTTTATTCAATGCTAGGGTTAGTGCGATTACAACTGCCGAGATCTGGCCCGAACTCATGGTGTTCATGATGTCGTGATCACTATCCCAATTTGAAACTAATCTCACGTTTTTTAGCTCCTCACCACCAGTAGGGTCTTTGATCAAGATTCCTTGTCCGAGACCAGCTTGATGTGTTTGGAGTATTTTTCCGGAGTATATATAGAATGGGATTTCAATATCGGTGATAAGGCGTTTTCGATACTGTCTGATTTGCGTGCGTACTGACTGAATGATTTCGGATAATTCGTCTTTAATGGTTTTTAGTCTTTCCTGCTTTTCTTCAAGTGCGTTGAGATCCATGATTATGGTGTGAATTGATCTAAAGAATTGTGCCTTTAGATAACTTATTTTTTTCTCCAGCGCCTCTTCGGAGATCGAACCGGTCAAAGCGGGGTTGTTGTTGAAGTAATCGCGGTAAACCAAGTCGAATATATTACCAAGATTTGCTTCGTGGTATTTTTCATCGGTGATATTTGCAGTGTTTCGAATCCGACCTGATAGGGTGTTCACGCGTTCGTTAATTTCGCTTTCATTACGTGAGGCAGGTAGCTTTATTTCAAGTAGATCTAAGTGTTCTATTCCCTCATTTATTAGCCAGTTATGGAGCCCTATGATTCGCTCCTTTATATTCAATGCATTAGAAAGTTCAATGATTTCATCGTCGGATGGTGTGCTATGAATGCTAATAAAGGCAGTAATTTTTTCTTGAAGAGGAGTGAGTTTGCTGGCGACAAACTCATCTCTAAGCCTTACGGTTTTTTGCTCTTGATCACCAAGTAAAGTGCGCAATAGTTGCCCATGGGCGGCCACGTTAACAATTAGGGAGTCATGATCTTCGTAGTGTTGTCCACAAAGGGGGCAATTATCTTCATTGTTTAACTGAGAAAGATGCTGGCTTAAAGTGTCTCGCTCTTTAATCAATGCGACGTAAAGCTTATTGATTCCATCGCTTTTCTGTTCTTCGGAAATCAACTCTGCTAACGCTTCATGGAAAAGCTGAAATTCGTGTGAGTCTATTACTTCGAATGCGTACTGTAGTTCTATAAATTCAGATAGCTGGGTAAGTTTTTTGTCGTTAACAATGGCGAGGAGTTTTGTTAGTGTTTTTATTTTGTAATGCAGGTCTATATATATTTCTTGTTTGTTTAGCGCGTTATAAAATTTTATGTAGTGTTTTATCACATCTTTTTCTTGTGCGCTTCGTGCGTATTTACGCTCTTTTAAGTATTGATCTTTAAATAGTAAGAATGAGGATATTTGCGATAGGGTTTCTAGCGCTGTATTGAGTTTTTCTTGCGATAGAGCTTCGGATATGGGAATGTCCCATTCGGGTGATTTGGCTGTAATAGACAGCCAAGGAAGTAAATATTCATGGTCGATTTGAATTTGAGAGGTGAGCTCGGAGACGTTTGTAATGTCGTGGGTTTGTTTTAGTGTGGATATTTCTCGAAATGAATCTAACTTCATTGAGTCCACTTTCTTTTGAATTGTTAATAGCTTCGTAAGCTTTTCCTCAGCTCCTTTGGTGTCTCCAAAAAGTTTGGATAGTTCTTCTGCTCGCTGTATCTCATTTTTTGATTTTAAGAAGCGAGCTGTTTCTTCTTGTTGTATGTAGTGGAATAAATGAAAGTCCCGAGTAAAGTTTTCATTTTGAAAATAAGTATTTAGTGTGGGTTGAGTAATGCCGATCCATTCATCGCCTTTTTTTACAAAGATATCCCATAGTTCCTGGAATTTTGATATTTTTTTAGCTTCTTTGGGTAGTGGGTTTTTTAGCTTTCGAATGATGGTTGTTGCTGATTCTCCTTCGATTTCAATAATTACTTCAACGTCTTTTGCGTTGTTGTATGCAACAACGATGTCAGTGGGGGTTTGTCTGCTTTCTAAAGTTATAAGCCTAGATATATTTCCTGTGAGTGCTAACTCTATTGCGTCAAATATGGAGGTTTTTCCGTAACCATTTGGGCCGTCCATTAAAATTAGTTGAGCGTCGCCAAAATTTATGGTGTATGGCTCGGCACCGAAAAGTTTGAAATTCTTTACGGTTATTTTTTTTAGTATTGTCATTTTTTTGTCCTAGAGGTTAAGAATTAAAGCTTCGATTTCTTTGTCGGATGCGTTTAAATCGATGTCTAGGCTTTTTAGATATAGTGCTTGCTGTTCTTTAGTTAGCTCTTTTTCAATGTCTCCATCTAAGTCGTGCAGGCTTTTTTTTGCTGGTGTATATGTTATGAACGGAATCTTCGCGACGATCTTAAGTATTAGGGAGTAGTAGCTATTTATGTTGCTGCTTTTTTCTTTGAATGAACGAAATAGATTCCCTGATTCCCCGTTGATAATGTTGTTTATCTGCTCGTTCGTTAGATTTAACTCTTGCGTATTTATTATCTCATTTAAGCTCGTGATTTCGCCGTTGGTATAGGTGATGATATTTTTCTTGAAGTTATAAGGGTCCTCTTCTATTGAAAGTATAAGTTTGTTTGAGGTTTTTGATTTCTCGCAGCAAATGATTAATGTGCAGTTTTTTATGAAGTAACTTTCTATGTTGTCTAACGTGCGAAGCTTTTCGAACAAGAGATCGCTCAACTCATCAAAAATAAAATGTGTCGCGGCCTCCGACTGTTCTAGACTTTCTATAATTGCGAAATATTCTTGTTTTTCTAACTCTGGAAGAGGCTTGAATATAGAAAGTTTGTAGTTGTCGATATTTAGATTTGTCGGTACTTCGGCAAATTTATGGTTGATGAAAATGTTTCGCAAGATCTCGCTAAGCATTAAGTTCTACCTTGGCTTGGCTTGTTGGGATTAATCGAAGATTGCTTAGTATCTCTTCTCTTCTTTCTCTTGTATCAGCCCCTACGGCTGTTGGAGCCAATATGTGTGTGGTAGTTTGTGTTGGAAGTTTTTCAATAAGCTTTCCATCATAAATCAAAGTATTAATCTCAAATAACGCCTCGATCATGTTTGGGTTGTCAATTATCCCTCTAGCGATTTTTGCAGGGAAATGATCTGCGTTGATCGTTGTGGGAAGATACTGATCTCCAGGTCGTAGAGGAGTTTGGTAAACGAGTCGCGATGTGCTGGAACTATGAATGGTTTTATTGAAATCTATTTCATGAAATATTTTCATCAATACGAACAATACGCTATCCATATTGACGTTTAGGGCGGTTGTTAAATTATTTGATATGTCAAAGCTTTGGTGAGGGCAGAAGCATTTATAATGCTCCCAAAGAACTTCGGGAGATAATATTGAAAGCAAAGAACTTATAGATCGTAGGTTGCAGCTTACCCCCTCATCTAATAACGGTTGCTTGTAGAGTTCTGGGTAGCTCATAAACTCATCAAACTTTTCTAGAAATTGATTTTTGAATTGAAAAGCTAAATATTGAGAGCTTACATCTTCGAAGTCGTTTTCAATGATTTCTATTAATTTGGTGAAAGGTATAGATAGAATATCTTTTTCTTTCTTTGTTAAGTGGCGCTCGGTAATGTGTTTGTCAATCGTTCCAAGAAAGTAATTAAAGGCGTTATTGATTTGCTTCTCGCTGTTTACAACTGATTTTTTAAGAAATGCTTTAGATAGTTCTGTTTTCAGTTTGGTGTTTATTTCTTCGAGCTCGCAATATTCATTTCCATCAGGGTATGTGAAGTTGTTAAGTCTAGATAGTGCAGTGTCTTTATATGTGCAAATATCACAGAGGAAGTTTTCTATTTTGTCAGGTAATATACCCGGAAACGCTAAGCGTAATATTGCAGTTTTTTTTCTCGGGTTTTTTGAGTTGCCCAACACGTTTCCAATAACTGTTTTGCTTTTGTCCGCAGCGTACCTGTATTCGGTTACTACGTTAGCTATATCGTCTGCTATAGACTCAGTTAATGTTTTTGTTGGATTCGGGTTTATTTTTTTCCAAGTGTGAATGTAGCCTTTGGCATTTTGTTCTTTTTTAAGTTCTATTGCTATTCCAAAAAGAGCGTTCTGGTAGCTGCTAAAGCTCGAGTCTTGAAGAGCCTTTACTTGGTGCAGAGAAATTGTTTTTTTGGTTGCTAGAATTTCAAAGTCTTCGGTGTTTTCAAGGACCAATTCATAAGGTGTAAAGTCAAATTTTACGTTGGTGCTTAGTTTTTCATTTATTACGCTAAGCGCATAGTAGATCGCTACTTTTCCTTGGTAGTTAAAGCCGCTCCAAGAGGGCGAGGCGTCATGAGCCATGTCAAAGTCCCTTTCTCATCTGTAGAACTGGCAAGCGTACAAGGACACATGCCTACGTTTTGTGAGGGTATCAAATGGCCATCGATCTCACCTTACGTTTTTTTTCTGCCATAGAGCACTCAAAAATTGAGCATACTCAGTTGCATTTAAAGGATCTGAGCTTTGGGACAGCATCGTCTCCACGGAGTAAAAACTAGGCAGCTCCAGTACGGATCTCAATTTCGGTCCTCTGTTTTTGTGCTTTAACGTGTGTTCGCATCTCAGGTATCTGCGAGAGAGTCAAAATCCGCTACTTTTTCGTAGCTGCGATTTTTTTTCATGAATAGATTTCTTTTTACTAAATGGCGATTCGAGAGCCCCTCACCCATGCAAACCCCCTCAACCCAACCCCCTCTCTGGAAAACCTACCTCCTTTTCCTGGCCCCCATGGTCCTCTCCAATTTCCTCCAATCCATGTCGGGCACCATCAACAGCATCTACATCGGCCAAATGCTCGGCACCCAAGCCCTGGCTGCCGTGTCCGGCATGTTCCCCATCGTCTTCTTCTTCATCGCCCTGGTCATCGGCCTCGGCGCTGGCGCTGGTGTGCTCATTGGCCAAGCCTGGGGCGCGCGTGAGCCGCATCTGGTGAAGACCATCGCCGGTACAACCTTGCTGTTAGGCGCAATGATCGGCCTGACAGCAGCCGTACTCGGCAGCGTTTTCGCAAGGCCAGCCCTGGAGGGCTTGGGCACGCCGGCCGACGTTATCGACGACGCCGTGTCCTATGCCCACGTGATGATGTGGATCATGCCGTCGCTGCTGGTCTACGTGCTCTTCACTCAACTCCTGCGCGGGGTGAGCGATACGGTGTCGCCGTTGATTGCGTTGGTGGTGTCGACCTGTATCGGGTTGGCGCTGACGCCGGCGTTGATTCGGGGTTGGTTCGGGTTGCCGATGATGGGGATTCAGAGTGCGGCGTATGCGGGGTTGGCGGGTAACTTGTCGGCGATGGGGTGGCTGGCGTGGCGGTTGATTCGCAAGGGGCATCCGTTGGCGCCGGATCGGGAGATGTTTGCGGCGATGCGGCTGGACCTGGTGATTCTCGGCAAGGTGTTGCGCATCGGGTTGCCGACCGGGTTGCAGATGGTGGTGTTGTCGGTGTCGGAGTTGGTGATTCTGGCGCTGGTGAATCAGCACGGTTCGCAGGCGACGGCGGCGTATGGCGCGGTGACGCAGATCGTCAATTACGTGCAGTTCCCGGCGCTGTCGATTGCGATCACGGCGTCGATCCTCGGCGCTCAGGCGATTGGGGCAGGGCGCCTTGAGCGCATGGGGCCGATTCTGCGCACGGGGTTGTTGATCAATGTGTGCCTGACCGGTGGCTTGGTGGTGTTGGGTTATCTGTTGTCGCACTGGTTGTTGGGGTTGTTCCTCACGGATGATTCCACCCGGGCGAAGGCGGAGCATCTGTTGCACATCATGCTGTGGAGTCTGTTGGTGTTCGGCTTCCAGGCGATTGTCGGCGGCATCATGCGCGCCAGTGGCTCCGTGCTGGTGCCGATGGCGATTTCGATTGTGTGTGTGGTCGGGGTGCAGTTGCCGGTGGCGTATGTGCTGGACGGGCACTTCGGGTTGCAGGGTGTGTGGATGGCGTTTCCGGTGGCGTATCTGGGGATGCTGGTGTTGCAGACGGCGTATTACAAAATGGTCTGGCAGCATCAGAAGATTGAGCGGTTGGTGTAGGGGGTGAAGCAGGTGTAAACCTATTCCAGGACTAGATAGGACGCCCCCGCTAGACCACTGCGCCAAACAAATGCCCCACCAGCGCCGTAATACCCATGGCCAGAGCTCCCCAGAATGTCACCCGCCAGGCGCCGGTTATGACATTGGCTCCGCCTGTCTTGGCGGCAATGGCGCCCAATGACCCTAAAAACACCAGCGACATGGCCGATATCCAGGGCCCGACGCTGTGCTGCGGCGCGAAAAAAGTCACGGCCAGAGGCAACGCGGCACCCACTACGAAACTGGCGGCGGAGGCCAGGGCGGCCTGCAAGGGTTTGGCGGTGAGGGTGGCGCTGATGCCCAGCTCGTCCCGGGCGTGAGAGCCCAATGCGTCATGGGCCATCAATTGATCGGCCACTTGATGCGCCAGTTCCGGTGATACGCCGCGATGCATGTAGATGTTGGCGAGCTCGATGTGTTCGGCTTTCGGGTCGCTCGCCAGTTCTGCCCGTTCGCGGGACAGATCGGCTCGCTCGGTATCGGCCTGGGAGTGCACGGAAATGTACTCGCCTGCGGCCATGGACATGGCGCCGGCCATCAGCCCCGCCATTCCGGTGACCAGCAACGTAGCGTGGCTGGCGTTGGCGGCCGCGACGCCGATCAGCAGACTGGCGGTAGAGACAATCCCATCGTTGGCGCCCAGGACGGCGGCGCGCAGCCAGCCGATACGATCGCTTCGGTGTGCCTCGGTGTGCCTGTGCATGAATTTCATTGTTTAACGGGACTCACTGTCATTAGGCGGTTCCAGTCGGACGGGCTCCGAGTGGTCCGGCAATCGGCGTCAACGGGTTTCAATCTGCGCCTGCAACTGGCCGCCGACAATGGATATTTCTTTGAACTGTTCACCCTCGCGCAGCACGAACAACGCGTCCATCCCGCGTTCCTGAGCCAGGCGTGGGCCCTCGGTTTCGCCCAGAACCATCAGCGCCGTGGCCCAGGCATCGGCGAGCATGCACGAGGCCGCCACCACGGTGACGGCGGCGAGCGGGTTGCACAGCGGTGCGCCGGTGGCCGGGTTCATGGTATGAGCATAGGATTGACCGGCCACGTCGACCCAGTGTCGATAGTCCCCGGAGGTTGCGATTGCGGCATCGCTAAGTTCCATCACTCCCATGACTTCACGCACGCCCCGGTTGGGCTTTTCCAGGGCCACGGCCCAGCACTGGCCGTCAGGTTTGACGCCCAGGGCGCGCATCTCGCCATCGATGCCGACCAGGTAGCGGGTAATGCCCAAACCCTCCAGGCAACGAGCCAGTTCATCAACGCCAAAACCTTTGGCGATGCCACTCAAATCAAGGTTCAGCGGCACGCGCTTGCGCACCTGATTGCGTTGCGGCTCAACCACCAACGCGGCGCTGGCTAACAGCCGGGCGCGGGGCGCAATCGTGCCAATCGCCTGCTCTGTGATCGTCTGCTCCCCGGGACCGAAGCCCCAGGCGTTAACCAGGTCACCGACAGCGATGTCGAAAGCGCCGCCGGATTGCTGACTGACGCGCAATGCAGCAGACAGCACCGTCGCCAGTTCCTTGGGCACGGACACCCATTCGTGCTCGGGGGCGGCGTTGAGGCGATTGAGGTCCGAGTCGGGTTTCCAGGTGGACATTTGCTGGTCCACCCGGGCCACGGCGCGCGCCAGGTGATGACTAACTTCGTCGGTATCGATCCCGGCCCCGGCATAAAACAGGGCGGTGTAGCGGGTGCCCATGGTTTCGCCGTTCAGGCTATAACGCTGCAACTCAGTAGACGTCTTCACGGTAGCGTCCTTGTGCCTTGAGGGTCAGCACACTCAGGTTGAGAGGCGCCAACACTTCATCGAGGGCTTGCATCACGCCTTTGGCCATTTCGCGGCTGCCACACACCAGCACCTGGGCACCTTTTTCAATCAGTCGGCGCAAGGCCAGGGCATCGCTGATCAGCCGGTCTTGCACGTAGCTGCGGTCCTGTACCTGAGAGAAGGCGGCGCGCAGTGCCGTGAGGCGTCGGTCCGACAAGTATTGGTTGAGCTCCGGTTCATAGAGGAAATCCGAGGCCGGGTTGCGCCCGCCCCAATACAAGTGCATCGGGTGTCGAGCCTTGTTGTTGCGGATAAAACCAGCCAGAGGACCGATACCGGTACCGGCGCCGATCAGGATCACCGGGTGCGTGCCCGATGCCGGACGAAATTGCGGGTTGGGCTGGATAAAAGCTTCGATTTGCGCGCCGATGTTCAGGCCATGAAGGAGTTCCGAGCACATGCCACCGCTGTGTTTACGCACACAGATCTCCAGCTCGCCGTCCTGCGAACCGCTGGCCAGCGAGTAGAAACGTGGGATCGGACTGCCCGGGGGCAGAATCCCGACCAGGTCACCGGCCAGAAAGCCCGGCAGCTCGTTGGGTGCTTTGAAGCGCAGCACATGGGTCGGCGCATTCACCTGTTCGCCATAGGTAATGCGCTCTGTCAGCTGCAATTGATGCGTACGCGGCTGCTGCGGGGTGTGAACCAACGTCAGGTCCTGCCCCAACACTTCGCCCAACGCGAGGCCCCAGCGCGCAAACTCCTGAGAGGATTGGCGGTTGACGGTTTCCAGCTCCAGCAATGGCGAGCCACCGGCCTGCAGCATCGCGTCCTGCACCTGATGGGCGTACTGACAGAATTGCGCAAACTGGCGGTCGCCCAGGCCCAGCACAGCAAAGGGCAGGCCGGGTTTGAGGCCGGTGTTGGCCAGCCGCGCCAGGAACTGCGAAGCCGAGACCGGTGCATCGCCGTCACCGTGGGTCGCGGTGAGGATGAACACCCGTTGGGCATTGCGGTAATCGCCGACCCATTCATTCATCGCCGCGCTATGCACCTGATGGCCACTCTGGTGCAAGGCGTCGTGCAAGGTTCTGGCAAAGCCCCAGGTGCTGTTGTTTTCACTGCCCACCAGAATCACGCTGTCGGCGGAGTGGGCAGGGCTGTTGTGGCGGATGTTCGGGCCAGCCTTGCGGCGGCGCCACCACAACAGGATGCCGGTCACGCTCATCAGCGGCACGCAGAGGGCGCAGAGCCCAAGCGGCAGGCCCAGCCACCAGAGGCCTTCGCCGGTGTGCAGCTGATAGATCCATTCGTAGAGGTTGTGCATCGAGTCGTGGGCTTGATAGGACAACAAGGCGCCGCTGGCCTGATCCACGTAGCCGTCGCCCTGGGCCGTGCGCAGGGAAAACACATCGCGCGGGTTGCCGGGGCTTGGGTAGACCAGTTCGCGCAAGTCGTTCAGGTCGGTGGCCTGCAAGGCTTGCAGGTTCGCCACCGGCAAGGCCGGGCCGACGCTGATGTGGGCGGGGAAGGCGGGTTCACGTTGACTGCCGTCGGCGATAAAACCAAAGGTGGTGGCGGACATGTAGAGCCCGCTCAATGCCGACAGCAGCAGCCCGAGCAATGCCAGTCGCCCGACTTCAGCATGCCAGCGCTGGCTGAAGGTGCCCCGCAGTGGCCGCAGCAGGTTGCGCCAGCCACCCAGGCGCCGGGCCAGCAATAGCGCACCGGACACCGACAGCATCAGCATGAACAGCGCGCCGACACCCGAAACTCCATGGCCCGGCGTGCCAAGGAACAGCGATCGGTGCAGGTCTTTCACCCAGCGCGAGAGCGCGGATGGCTCGTAAGGGGCGAGGCCTTGGCCGGTCAATGGGTCGACCTTTTCCGCCCCGGCCTGGCCGTTCTGGTTGTAGTAGACGATCACCGTGCCGGACGCTGAGCGCTGGATCTGCTCCACGCCCGGAAAGTGGCTGGTAACGCGCCCGGCCAGTTGGCCGACGTTGAGTTGTCCGGCAGGAGTGGACGTGCTGTGCAGGCGTTCCAGCGCCGGGTCGACAGACAGGATCGCGCCGCTGATGGCCAACAACATGACCAACAGGGCGGCGATCAGGCCAGGAAGGGAATGGAACTGACGAAGCATGTTCAGCCTCCAGAGATGGCGGGTGCTACAGATCGTAAGTAAAGGAGTCGACGTAGGCACTGCCGGTCGCCGGCTTGCCTGCGCCCTTGGCCGTCAGGGGCACGCTGACATCGCCGCGGGCGTCACGTTTGTCCTCGACGGCGCTGTCGATGCGGATCTGATACCCGGCATCAATCAGGGTGTCTGCCAGTTCGACGCTGACTTTGAGCGTGCGCCCACTGCCGACACTGGCGCCGCTAACCCCATCGAATTCGCTCGGGTTCATCCCGCTGCCACGGGCCCAGTCGCCCAGGTGCTTGTAATATTTGGCCTTCTTGCCGGCCACCCAGAGGGTTTTCTGGTATTGGCCATTTGCGTCGGTGACGTAGATCGCCAGGTAGGCATCATTGCCGCTGTAGTCCTTGAGCTGTGTGGTCAAGGTCACTTCACGGGCCTGGGCCAGCCCCGGCAGGGCAATGGCGCCAACGAGGCAGGTTGCTGCGATGATCTTTTTCATGGCGGTGTCCTTTTGATCGTTAGGTCGAGAGCCTGGACCTGCTTGCTGACAGCAACCTGAAACGCAGGAAAAACTCATCGACAGGTGAGGCGTCATTCGGTGAGCGGGCTGCCGAGGTAGTCCCTGGCATCGCCGTCATCCCGGAAATGGATCTCGAGTGTGTGCAGGCGCAGCGATGCCGGTGAATAGCTGGCTTCGATGGCATTGCCTTTGCGGTCCAACCCCTTGAGCTCGTAACAACCGTCGTCGACCTTGATGCGCTGCACGCTCCAGCCGTACTGCCGCTCGACCTGCTGACGCAAGGTTTCGCGCGGTTGCCAGTCGCTCACCGGGTCGCTGCAGTCGTCATCGGCCAGGGCGTAACCGCTGAGCAGCAGGCTCAACAGCGCGGCATTGGCAATAAAACCTGATTTCATGATCTGTCTCCTGCCGAGGTCGGCGTCTGTGGCATACCCTAAGGTGCATTCCTGACAACCAGCTGAATCTTCAGATTCACGTCAGGTAAGGCGTTTAAGGTGCTGCACGACAACCATCGCAGGAGGTGCCAGATGCGGGTTTTATTGGTCGAGGACGCACCAGGTTTGGGGGAGGCGGTGCGCGAGCAGATCGCCGATGACGGTCACGCAGTCGATTGGGTGCAGCGCCTGGACCATGCGCGCAACAGCGTGCGCACCACGCCTTACGACCTGATCCTGCTGGACCTGATGCTCCCGGACGGTCGCGGGCTGGATTTTTTGCGTCAGCAACGCTCGGCAGGGGACGTGACCCCGGTGATTATCCTGACCGCCCAGGATCAGATTTCCGATCGTATCGCTGGCCTCAACGCGGGCGCCGACGACTACCTGGTCAAACCGTTCGACCTGTTTGAGCTCTCGGCCCGTGTGGCGGCGGTGGCCCGGCGTTATAGCGGCAACCCCAATCCGCAGATCAAACTCGGTGATTTGCAGGTCGACATGAGTGCCCGTACGGTGCAGCGGGGCGGTGCGACGGTAGACCTCACGGCGCGGGAATGGGCGCTGTTCGAGGCGTTTGTGCAGCGCCCCAGCGCGCTGCTGTCCAAGTCGCAGCTAGAAGAACGGCTGTATGCCTTCGGCGCCGAAATCGAGAGCAATACCATCGAGGTCTATATCAGCCGTCTGCGTAAAAAGCTCGGGCGCGACCTGATTGAAACCGTGCGGGGCATGGGCTATCGGTTGATGTCCGCATGAAGCCGTCATCAAGCCTGCAAAAACGTCTCGGCCTGGGATTGACGTTGGGCACGACCTTACTTTGGCTGGCGGCGACCGTCGGCGCTTGGCTGGTGGTGCAACATGAATTGAACGAGGCGTTCGACAGCGCGCTGGAAGAGACCGCGCAGCGCATCCTGCCCCTGGCCGTGCTGGAAATCAGCAACCGGGAAAACCCCAGTGAGGCACAACATGTCGCCACCCTGAAAATGCACAAGGAATACCTGACGTATCTGGTGCGCGATGCCAAGGGCGAGATCCTGATGCAGTCCCACGACGCCAACCCGAAGATCTTCAATCAACAACCGGCCGAAGGCTTTTCAACCACTCAAAAATACCGTCTGTATGGCGCCAGTGCGCTGCGCGAGACGGTATTCATCGAAATCGCCGAACCTCTGGAACATCGCCGTGAAGCCGCGCGGGAAGCGTTGCTTGCCTTGTTGTTGCCGTTATTGGCGCTGATTCCCATCAGCCTGTTTGGCACCTGGATGTTTGTGCGCATCAGCCTGCGCAGTGTATTGGCGTATCGTCGTGCTGTGGAAGCTCGCGGCGTGGGTGATCTGTCGCCGATCCACGTGGCGCGACTGCCGGCGGAAAT
Source organism: Pseudomonas sp. BT76 TE3572 (assembly GCF_050435365.1). Classification (NCBI taxonomy): domain Bacteria; kingdom Pseudomonadati; phylum Pseudomonadota; class Gammaproteobacteria; order Pseudomonadales; family Pseudomonadaceae; genus Pseudomonas; species Pseudomonas sp. BT76 TE3572. Next base: position 1,967,203 of record NZ_JBNDKE010000001.1, on the reverse strand, counting down.
CGCCCCGTTGGCCGAGGCGGTCAATCATCTGCTGGAGCGCTTGCGCAAGGCCTTGGAGACCGAGCGCAGCTTTACTGCCAACAGCGCCCATGAACTGCGCACGCCGCTGGCCGCGACCCTGGCGCAGATCCAGCGTTTGCGTCACGAAGCGCCCGAAGGCCCGTTGCGGTTACGGGCGGCTAAAATCGAAAATTCATTGCGCGAACTGACGCGGCTCTCGGAAAAACTCATGCAGCTGGCCAAGGCCGAGGGGGGGGGGCTGTTGTCCGAAACGCCCCAGGACCTCATTCCGTTGCTGGCTCATGGGGTCGATGAGTGGAACCACAGCAGTGGGCACCGGATCGAGTTGCACCTGCCAACCCAGACGAGCGTGTACTCGACGATTGATCCGGACGCCTTCGCCATCCTGTTGCGCAACCTGATCGAGAACGCGCTCAAGTATGGCGCCGCGGATCAACCGGTCGAAGTCAGTCTTACCGACCAGGCGCTGCTGCGTGTGGTCAATGGTGGCCCGCCGGTGCCCGAGCTGGTGTTGCAGCGGCTCACCGAGCGCTTTGTGCGGGGCAACAGTGAAACCAGTGGTTCAGGGTTGGGGTTGGCGATTGCCCAAACCATTGTGCAGGGCGTCAACGCGAAAATACGGTTGGTATCGCCGGCGACAGGTCGGACGGATGGATTCGAAGTCTGCGTCTGGTTTGCGCTCGCGTCGACGGTCGAAGGCTGAGGGCGGTGCCGGACAGTGACATTAACGTGCTGTCCGGACCCTCGATAAAGTCAGTGGGCTTTTTATGCGAAAGGTATGACTATTAGTTGGCGTGTCAGTCATGAATGAGAGTGGATCGCTATTGCACTTGTTGTGAGCATCGTCACAACTCATGGATCCAATAAGCACTGTTTTATGCTTATGTTATTCACCAGGCTAGTTACCATGGGCGTTTCGGAGAAGTGCACGAGTTACTGTGGTGCGAAGGTCTTTCACATAACCACCGTTTGTCGGTAGTTTGCTCAAAAAATGAACATTCCGGGATCCCCGGCCTCTGATCCTGCAGCACGTCACCCAAGACCTGCTCCTGCAGCCGCAGAAAAGAAGTGGACAATTAACCTCATGTGCATTGAATGCTAATGGGGATTTTTTTATCTGAAATTCAGGAGGCAATACATAAGCCGGTCATTGATTTGCCAGGCGAATCAATGGGCTAAGCAGTGCCAGGTCTATGAGTTGGCATATCTTATAAAAGTAAGATCGCGCAGGGTTTTGAAGAGTTGAATGCCCTGTTGAATATCGATCTGTACTATCGAATAAGGTGGAGAAAGTACCGTGGCGATAAATACAATTATGAGCCTGCTCGAAAATAAAGAGTGCATGGAATTTTTGCGATTGGGCGTTATTTACGTTCATTTAGTGTCGTGTTGTGTGGCCATTGGTTTGGTATTGACCAGTGATATTGCGATGGTCAGAGACTTGTTGAAACGGAAGACATTCACTGAGCATGATAATGCTCACATGGAAAGTCTTCAGAAGTCTGTCATCGCTGCATTGATAGCGTTGTGGGTGACGGGTGCCGCTGTCATCGGTATCGATTACCTGGAAAAAGGTATGAGTTACTTTATGAATCCAAAGCTGCACGCCAAAGTGATTATTGTCGTGTTGCTGAGTTACAACGGCATCTTGTTGCATCGCCTGGTACTGCCCGCGCTGCAAAAGGCCGGCTCGTTGCTCAATCTTGGCTTCAGCGCACGGATGCTGGCGCTGTTCTGCGGCTCGCTGTCGGCCGTGTCCTGGATGTATGCGGCCATGCTGGGCGTCGGGCGCCCGTTGGCGTGGAAGTACTCCCTTTCTGAACTGTTGATGGCGTATCCGGTACTGATTGCACTGGGTTTCCTGACGATGCTGGTGTTGACTCAGCGTTTGAAAACACAGGACTCCGTCGTTATTTCTCCACGGACAGTAGCGAGCGCATGTTAGGCCTTGCCTAGTCCTGAAACAGGTTTACACCTGTTTCACCCTGACGCCCGATGCACTGCATCGGGCGTTTTGTATTTTAAGGACAGGCGCGTGCATCATGGCTGAGCTTGATGTCAGCCACCGTCAGACCGACAATTCTGAGTGACCGTGTGATGCGAACCGACAGGCGTGATCGCCTGAGGAGGTTTTCAAATGAGTCCCTCATCGCCCACCATTCTGCAGGACCGGGCCGCTGCCGGTCGACGTCTGGTGGAGCCGTTACTCCAATACGCGCATCGACCCGATGTCATCATCCTCGCCTTGCCCCGTGGCGGTGTGCCGGTGGCCTATGAAGTGGCCGCGGCACTGGACGTTCGTCTGGACCTGATGCTGGTGCGCAAGCTGGGTGTTCCGTCTCATCAAGAATTTGCCATGGGCGCCATCGCCAGCGGCGGCATCCAAATCCTCAATGAACAGGCGCTGCGGGTTCACCCGATTGCCCCGGCCACGTTCGATGACGTCGTCGCACGGGAAACCCGGGAGCTGCTACGCCGCGAGCAGGTTTACCGGGGAACGCGCGCGCCTGTGCAACTCAAGGACCAAGTGGTGATCCTGATCGACGACGGCCTGGCGACAGGCGCCTCGATGATGGCGGCGATCCACGCAGTGCGTGTGCACGCGCCGTCTCGCATCGTCGTCGCCGTGCCGGTGGCGCCGATTGAAACGGCGGAGGCGCTGCGCAGGGAAGTGGATGAGCTGATATGCCCGATCCTTCCCGACTGGATGATGTCGATCAGTCGTTGGTACATGGACTTCACCCAGACCTCGGATGCCGAGGTCATCAAGCTGTTGCAGCGGGCGTGGTTGCGAGAATCCAGTTCCGCGCAGCAACGCTCCGGCGGATCAGGCCACGATCTTTGATCTCAAGCGTTGCCGACCCAGACCTCAGGTCTGCGTTGATTCCACGGCAGCGCCTGTTCCAATTGCCCCGCCAATCGCAACAACACCTCTTCCGCCCCGAATCGCGCGGCGAATTGCAGGCCAATGGGCAGTCCTTGCGCGTGGGACATGCCCAACGGCAACGATATCGCCGGCGTCCCCGCCACGTTGAACACTGGCGTGAACGGCGAGTGCTCGAACACCCGGGCGGTCCATTGCAGACCGTCCATGGCTGCTGCGCCGACGCTGTAGGTGCCGAGGGCCTGGGGCAGGCGCGGCAGCGTCGGGGTCAGCAGCACGTCGAAGTCGTCAAACCAACCCGCCACACTGCGAGCAATGAGGTTGCGCACTTCCAGCGCTCCGGCGAACGCCGTCGCGCGGGCGTGTTGGCCGTAGGCGTAGCAGGCGAGGGTGGCGGGTTCCAGGGTGCTCAGGTCGATGGGCCGTTGGGTGGCTGCAGACAAACCATCGATCCAGCGCACGAGCGTTGCACACCAGATGTGGGCATTGGCTTCGACAAACGATTCCCACGAGGTGCCCAGTGGTGCTTTGACGCGTTCAACGTGATGGCCGAGGGTTTCCAGTTCACGGGCGACAGTCTGTGTCGCCTCGGCGATCTCGCTGTCGAGCGCGGCGCCATTCCACGGTGTGTCGAGCAACCCGATGCGCAACCGTCCCGGATCACGGCCCACCTGCGCCAGAAAACCCTCGGCGGGTGCGGCGGTGTAGTAAGGATCGCCTGGCGAATACCCCTGGACGACGTCCATCAGCGCCGCACTGTCGCGCACGGTTCTCGACAGCCCGAGTTGCACGCCGAACCCGGCAAACACTTCATCCAGCGCCGGACCGTTCGAGGTGCGGCCACGGGAGGGCTTGAGCCCGACCAGACCATTGAAGGCGGCCGGCACGCGGATCGAACCCGCAGCGTCGGTGGCGTGGGCAATCGGCACGATGCCGGCAGCGACCGCTGCACCGGAACCGCCGCTTGATCCACCGGCCGAGCGTCGCGTGTCCCACGGGTTGCGGGTCGGGCCTTGAAGAGCGGATTCGGTCTCGGTGCTGAAGGCCATTTCCGGCGTTGTTGTGCGTCCGAGGGTGGCGAGGCCGGCCGCATTGAAGCGCTGCATCAGGAACGAGTCCGACTCCGCCACCAGACCTTGCGCGAGACGGCTGCCCAGTTCGACGCGACGTCCGGCCGAGGTGATCGCCAGGTCTTTGATCAGAAACGGCACGCCGGCCAGCGGGCCAGTGCCCTCCGTCACGGTGGGCGTCCAGTGTTCGATGACCGCGTTGATCTGCGGGTTGACCCGTTGCACGGCTTTGATCGCGAGGTCGGCCAGTTCCGCAGCAGTGACTTCACTGTTCGCTACCAGTCGGGCCAGGCCGATGGCGTCGTAGGAAGCGTATTCATTCAAGTTCATGGGGGGACTCCTGTTGAGAGACCCGATCATAGGTGTGTGCAGTCGCCACGATTAGCCCATAAAAGCGGTTTGGAATGTACCGTTGGTGGCACAATCGCGCTATCTCCCCTTTACCTCGCAGGCGGCCCGATGATCAGGGACTTGAATGACACGTTGGTGTTTGTGCGGGTGGTACGCCTGGGCAGTTTTACCGCCGCGGCCCATGCCTTGCAGATTCCCAAGACCACCGTTAGCCGGCGGGTGCGCGAACTGGAGCAGGCCATCGGCGTGCAACTGCTGCGCCGCACCACCCGCCAGTTGAGCCTCACCGAGGCGGGGGCGGTTTACTTTGATCAATGCAAGGACATCGCCACCACGCTGGAGCACGCCGAACTGGCGGTGCATCAACTGCGCGACGGTCCGCGCGGCTGGTTGCGGGTGACGGTGCCGTACTCGTTCGGGGTCAGTTGGTTTTCACCGCTGGTGGCCGGTTTCTGCCAGGCGTATCCGGAAATCAAACTGGAGATTCTGGCGTCCCATGTGCCGCTGGATCTGGTCGGGGAGGAGATCGACGTGGCGTTGCGTTTGGGGGCTTTGCCGGACTCAAGCCTGGTGGCTCGCCGATTGGCCAGTTACGCGACAGGCATCTACGCAGCGCCTGAATACATCGAGCGTCACGGCCAACCGACCACACCTGACGAGCTGATCCAGCACCGTGCGTTGGTGTTGCACCAGGCCAGGCGGGACGTCGGCTATGTCTGGCCGATGCGCAAGGCCGGCGCCAAGCTGCGGCAATATCGGGTCGAGCCGTCGATCATCGCCAACGACCCGGCGTTGTTGAAAGAGGCGTTGTGCGCCGGGGAAGGGCTGAGCCTGGGGATGGATCAAAGCATGCAGGCGGACGTGGAAGCAGGGCGGTTGTGCCGGGTGTTGCCGGAGTGGATCGGCCCGCCCCAGGACCTCAACGCCGTGACGGCGCGCGAGCATTTGCCCTCGCCCAAGGTCACCGCGTTTATCGGGTATCTGAAGGCGCGGATACCCGCGTTGGGGCCGTGAGCTAAGCTTCCAGTCAGCTCAGTCCAGAGGTCTCTTGCCATGGGCAGCACCTTGGAAAACGTCTTTATTTCATTCGGCAGCGCGGCCTTTGGTGTTGTGCTGACGCTATTGCTTCCCAGGCTTCTGAGCCACTGGCAATACTCGCGCCGGGACGATCTGCTCGGCTTCTGGGCATCGACCTGGCAGGATGCCGACGACCCCAATCAATGGGTCATTGAGACGGTCGATGTCGATATCGACAGTGGACGACTTCGACTGCGCAACGCCAACAATATTGGTGGTTACCTGTGGCAGGGCTCTTGTGAACTGTATGACGGTCACTATCTTTACGGCACATGGAAGTCCCTCAAGAAAGGCGCGACCTCTACGGGGGTGTTCAGCTTCCTGATTCTTCCTCAAGCCGAGGTGTTGGTGGGTCAGGCCTTGGGCCAGGACAAGCATGGCGTCCCTCGGACGTCGGACTGGATCCTGGCCAGGCGCAAAGAGGATATCGAACTCGGGAAACAGTGGCTGGCCAAACACGCCACTTACTACCGCGGTGACGTTAAGCCAGGCGCTTGATTTCAGCGATCAAATGATCGACCCCCGCCAGCATGAACTCGATCGTTGTTTCGTCGACGAAGTGGCCGTTCTGGATCTTTTGATTCACGCCGGGAATGACGATCTGAGGGCCGCAAATGACCCTGGACAGCGTGGCCGACAGCGTTTCCCGCAGTTGAGACTGGGCACGCACTCCGCCAAGCACGCCGGGTGAAGAGGTCATGATCAGCACGGGTTTGTTTTTCAGCGGTGAATTGAAGCCCGGGCGGGAGGCCCAATCCAGCGAATTTTTCAGCACGCCGGAGGTGCCGTAGTTGTATTCAGGCGAGCAGATGATCAAACCGTCGGCTTGTGCGATGGCCTCTTTCAATGCCGCCACGGATGCCGGAAGCGCTTGCGTTTCGATATCTGCGTTGTACAGGGGGATGTCATTCAGCGCGAAGAGACTCATTTCTGCCTGATCGCCCAATCGAGCGCCAAGGGACTTGAGTACCGCTGTGTTCGTGGACTGTGAACGCAGGCTGCCTGAAATACCGAGCAGACGATGAGTGGCCATAAAAATCCTTCAATCCGAGAGATGAGTAATCAAACAACTACACAGCCTGTTTCTCTGCGGGTGACACTCCGATCATCACAAACAGTGCCCGGGCAATCCGCTCACTTTTGTTGCGCCACGCGTGTCGCGTGCCATTTTGAATAACGATGTCGCCGGCCTTTACCAGACGGCTCTGACCGTTATCCAGCTCCAGCCACATCTCACCTTCCAGAATGATTCCGTAATCAATGGTGGCAGTGGTGTGCATGCCCGGATGGCCCGGCTCGAAGCTTTCGATCAAGCCCGGCAGTGCAGCGCTCAACTCGCTAAAGGCCTGGACGCCATCGGCGAGGTTCTGCATGACGGTGTCGGGTGGGAAATCGAACATGGCGATGCTGGTGCCGCCCTGAGGAGGAATCAGCGAGGCGTGATCAAGCGTCGGGTCGCGTTCTTTTTCGAGGAGTGTCGGCTGGGCAGGCGTCGTCCACAGCTGTGCCATCGCGTGCCCCGGGATTGAGGCAAAGGACTGGGCTCTTGGGGCAAAGTCATCTGAAACGAACACGGAATTGCCCTGTTCGTCGTGGCCGGTGACGATTCTTCTTATCTTCATAGGGGTTACTCAACGGGCAGTCAAAGAGTCAGCGAGGGGCGGTTGAACCGCTCCACTCGCTGAGTTTAGTCAAGGACAGATGACGTAGTTGCTGAAGCCGCCATGGCGGTTTTCGATACCGGTAATCGCGCTGTTGACGTCCTCCAGACTGAAGGCCGTGTTTTCGAAGAACGAGAGGTCAAGCACCCCGGACTCAACCATGTCCGCCATGGCTTGGCCTTGTCCGGTGGTGAACCAGGCCGATCCGCTGATCTGGATGTCGTTGTCCATGATCCAGTGCAGATCAATCGGCACTTCGCCGGCGATGGCGCCGACGTTCACCAGATGCCCACCGCGATGGAGGGATTTAAGCGCCTGGGTCAGGCTCTCGTGGGGGGCGCCCGGGCCTAGGGCATCAATGACGACATCGACCCCTTCGCCATGGGTCACTTGATAGGCCCATTCGTGGGTGGGAATCGTGCCGAGGGTGTGAATTTCAATCCGGCCCGGGGCCGCCAGGTCTTTCACCTTCTGGAACAAGTCCTGGTTTCGGGCGGTGCCGAGGATTTTACGAACGCCCATGGCCAGCGCCAGTGCTACGGCGCCCAGGCCGAGTGTGCCGCTGATTCCGTTGATCAACACCGTGCTGCCAGGACCTGCGTTGGCCTTGAGCAATGCTTTGTAGGCGGTGCCCAGATAACCCAAGCGTGCAGCGGTTTCGAAACTGATGTTGTCCGGCAGTTTGACCAGGCTGTATTGCGGGGCAGGGATGTACTCGCAAAGGCCACCGTAGGGGTAGTCTTCGAACATGCGTGGGCTTTTCGGAGTGAAGCCGAAGTAACCGTTGAACGTATAGGCGGTGCACGCGATGGTGTTGCCCGCGCGGCAGGCCCGGCATGAACCGCAGTGCCTTCCCGGATTGACGTAAACCCGGTCACCGACCTTGAAGTCGTAGACCTGGGCGCCGACAGCTTCGACGACACCTGAAGGGTCCAGTCCGAAAATGGCAGGGAGTTTCGGCAGGGGGTTATGCGGGAACCATTTGACCCAGTTGGTGAGGATGTTGTGCAGGTTCGGGACGATCCCGCAGGCCTTGATCTTCACCAGTACTTCGGTCGGACGAATCTCGGGGACGGACACTTGCTCGATGACCATGGGTTTACCGCCTTCATACAGACGTGCGGCGCGCATAGTTTTTGCAGTCATGATGTTCTCCAACACACATATTGTTTTTGTAGTGGTATGTAACCCTGCAGCACGCTTCAAATCTTCGGCACTAACGCAGCCCGTCTTCGCCCTTCACCTCGCTGGCAGCCAGACCACCGAGTCGCGCATGAATCCGTCCGCCCGTGGCCATGGCCAGGCCAAAAGCGATTTCGCCGCGACGAGGGCCGTCCCATACGGTCATTTCAGCCACGCCGAAGTGGCTGCGCACATAGGCCGCCTGGATGTGCCCAAGCGGGATCATCACCCGGCAACCAGGGCCACCGATGGTCTTCGCCGCCGGCACGATCGCCTTCGGATTGCCGAGGGCTTCGCGCATGGCCCAACCACCGGCTTCATGCCAGACCGCACCGTGTTCCAACTCGCCGTCTTCGCCGACGATTGCACCCTTGCCATAGGCTTGTACATGACTGGCGCCGCCCAGTGCATGGATCAGTTGCTCCGACAGCTGCGCGCCTAACCCTCTCAGTTCCTGCATGAACGGCAGCAGGTCCTCTACATATTGACCTGCGTAGGGATTGGCGACCACGGCGGTGGCGACCGCAATCCTGAGCGGGACCGACGAGCGAGGCCCGCCTTCGTGGAACACTTCTTCGATGTCCAGTTTTACCTTGCGAACCATCACTAGCGACATGCCTAACCTCCAGAACCGAGAGCCTCAAGCGGCTCGTCATTTTTTTAAAACCGGCCTTTTGCATTATGCATTTTATGATGTATGGTGCAAGAAATTAGTTTTTGTGCATAAAAAACAGGAGAAGAACATGAAGCTGATTTCGTACCGCAAAGAGGGGAAGGCCCATTTCGGCGCCGTGTCCGGTGACGGGGTGGTCGAGCTGACCCGCCGTTTTACCCAGGTTCCGGACCTTGCATCCTTCTTGGCCGACCCGGCCTTGATGCAGGAGGCTCGCCAGATCGTAGAGGCCGCGCCACCCGACTACCCGTTTTCAAGCGTTGAACTGGAAGCCGTCATCCCCAATCCCGGGAAGGTGATTTGCGTGGGCATTAACTATGTGGCGCATGCCGAAGAAGCCGGCAGAAAGGTCGGTGAATTCCCAGTGATTTTTCAGCGTTTCGCCGAAACGCTGCTGCCTCACGGAGAACCACTGGTAAGGCCTCAGGTATCCGAGCAGTTTGATTTCGAAGCCGAGCTGGCCGTGGTGATCGGGAAAGGAGGGGCGCATATCGATCCGGCCGATGCGATGGATCACGTCGCGGGTTACACCTGCTTCAACGACGCCAGCGTTCGCGACTGGCAGTTCCATACGCACCAGTACGGCATGGGCAAGACCTTCAGAAAAACCGGTGCGCTGGGCCCATGGCTCATTCCAGCTTCGGAAATTTCCGATTACCGTAAGCTGGTGGTACGCGGGGTACTCAATGGTGAGCAGTTGCAGGAAGGCAGACTTTCAGAGTTGGCCTTCGACATTCCGCATTTGATTTCGTACGTGTCGAAGGCATTGGCGTGGAACCCGGGCGACATTCTGGCCACCGGTACGCCGAGCGGAATCGGCTTCAAGAGGAATCCACCGATTTTCCTTAAACCCGGTGATATTTTCGAAGTAGTGATCACGGAAATCGGGACGCTATCGAACGGCGTTATTGACGAAGCCTAAGCGTTGTCCTCTACACAATCATAAAAACTGGAGGTTCCACATGCCCGCCTTACCGACTATCAATTTCACCCACTCCGGCGTGTTTTGCGCAGACCTCGATCGCATGGTCGATTTCTACTGCCGTACCTTAGGCTTCATCGTCAGTGACAAAGGTGTCGCCTCAACGGGGCATCGGTTGTTTTTCATGACCCAGAACCCGGAGTTGCATCACCAGGTCGTGCTCTTTGACGGCAAGCCTGTCGACCTGCCGTTCAACCCGATCAATCAGTTGTCGTTCCTGCTGAACACGCTGGATGACTTGAAGACTTACTACCAGTTCGCCAAAAGCAGCGGCATTGAAGGGATCGCTCAGGTGGACCATGGCAACGCCTGGTCGATGTACTTCAAAGACCCAGAAGGCAACCCCATCGAAATGTACGTCGATGCGCCGTTCTACACCGCACAACCCTGCAAGGAACCCCTCGATCTGGAGCTGCCGAGCGAGGTCATCCTGGCCCAGACCGAAGCCATGTGTAAGCGCCGTCCTGGCTTCCAGACGCGAGAAGAGTGGAAGAACTCCATCCGCGCGAAGATCGAAGAACAGCGGGTTCGAATCGGCTTATAACTTGCCGATTTGTGGATGTTGAAGCCTGGTTGATGGGCACGCACACGCCTGTTCATCAACCAGACGTCGCACTGGATAAAAACAAAAAGCGGAGTAGACGATGGACTACGATGTCATCATTGTTGGAATGGGTCCGGTGGGTGCTCTGTGCGCAAATCTGGCCGGCATGTGGGGGCTGAAGGCCCTCGTCGTGGACAAGTCCGAAACGGTGTACACCAACCCCAGGGCGATGGGGTTTGACCACGAAGTGATGCGTGTTTTCGGCAACATCGGCCTGGCCAATGAGATCGCCGAACATGTCATGCCATATCGCCCCTCGGAGTACCGAACCACCGGCTCTGCGCTGATCAAGCGCATTGATGCCGCCAAGCCTCCTTTTCCGCTGGGTTGGGCACCGAATTATGTGTTCTCGCAGCCGCCCGTCGAGCGTGCACTGCGCGGCAAAATTGCCGATTTGAAATCAGTCACTGTAGAGCTCGGTTCAGAGGTTCTGTCGGTCGATTCCACAGGCTCGCAAGCGGATGTGCGGATTCGGGCCAAAGACGGCACCGAACGCACGGTCACGGCGGACTATGTGCTGGCGTGTGATGGCGGCACCAGCCCGATCCGCACCCGACTGGGCCTGAAGATGGAGGACCTGGCGTTCGATGAACCGTGGCTGGTGGTCGATGTGATTCTCAATGAAGGGGCGGGCGAGCATCTGCCGAAGACCAACGTGCAGTTTTGCGAACTGGCCCGGCCTTGTACTTTTGTCGTCGGACCGGGTCAGCATCGGCGCTGGGAGTTCATGATCAATCCTGACGAACAACCGACGGAAATCTCACAACCCGAAGCGATCAAGAAGCTGATCTCCCGCTGGTTGCCGGAGGGTGACTATCAGCTATGGCGGGCGTCGGCTTATCGATTCCACGCACTGATCCTTGAGCAGTGGCAGTCCGACCGGGTGTTCTTCCTCGGGGATGCGGCGCACATGACGCCGCCCTTCCTGGCGCAAGGCATGTGCCAGGGGATTCGCGATGCATTGAACCTGGTCTGGAAGCTTGCGCTGGTGAAAGAAGGGCTGGCCGCCCCGGCGTTCCTGAATACCTACCAGACTGAACGCGTGCCTCATGTGCGCCAAACGACGATGGCGGCCAAGGAGTTCGGTGGCGTGATTTGCGAACGCGACAGCGAGAAAGCCGCAATCCGCGATGCGCGGTTGATCCGGCAGATGACAGAGAACCCGGCAGGGACCATCAGGCAATCGCTGATTCCGGGGTTGTCTCAAGGATTTGTCGCGCAGGTCGCGCCTGCCGGTGAGCTGTTTCCGCAACCGATGGTCATCAACCATGCCGGCAAGACCGCGCTGCTGGATGAGTTTACCGGCCAGTCCTTCCGAGTGGTCATTGCCCCCGGGTTCGACGCCAGCGCTTTGTTGAGATGCCTGCGCAGCAGTCAATCGCTCAAAGGTCTGCCCATCCATGTCGTGCGATTGGTCGACCCTCAACAGTCAGGCCCACGCACCGTGGATGATTATCAGGAAGTCGATGGGGTGTTGGCGCAATGGCTGGAGAGCCGAGGCTGCAATGTCGTCATCGTGCGGCCGGATCACTACGTGTACGGCGGGGCGGTCACGGTTGCCTGGGCGATGGAGTTGCTGGAGGGGATGGAGCTTGCGCTGTGGTGCAAGAAGCCTGAACCGAGTGATGGCGGCGCCATTGACCCGATGATCAAATTTGCCCAAGGGCTAAGTCAGTAGAAAACAGAAAGCCCTTCGCTTTGCACTGTCCACGAAAGCAGTTGCATGGCGAAGGGCTTTTTTTGCAATCCCGGTTGATCTATTGAAGCGTCGCCTGTTGGCGCTCGATCGCTTCAATGGTTCGCTCCAGGGTGTCCTGAATGTGGTTGCGCAACAGCGTCACCGCTTTTTCAGAGTCCCGTGCCAGCGCAGCATCCATCAAATCCTGGTGCTCATTGCCCTTGTGGCGTTGGCGGATTCTCTGCTTGGCAGAGAAGCGTCTGTAGCGCTCAGCCCGGTCAAACAGGGAGTCGATCATCTTCAGCATCAACGGCGATGGGCACGCCGCGAACAGCGCGAAGTGGAACGCCTTGTGCCGGGTCGACCAGTCATCGTCGAGCACCAGCACACCAGTCCCGAGTTTTTTCTCAACCAGATTCAAGCGGTGAAACGCGCCCAGCACATCGGCTTCCCAGGCGTCATCGCCAAACTTGATGGCATCGCCCAGCGCCTCGCATTCCAGCAAGCAGCGCATCCGCGTGATGTCGCGGAAATCCGTGGTGGAAATCGGGGCAACCCTGAACCCTTTGTTATCGCTGGCTTCGACAACGCCGTCCTGCGTCAGGCGATTGAGCGCCTCACGAATGGGCGAGCTGCTGAGCCCATAGGTCTTGGACAGTTCGGCGACTTTGAGTTTTTCGCCGGGGGCCAGCTCGCAACAAACAATCGCTTTTTTCATCTTGGTCAATGCGACTTCGATCAGCGGACTGTTGGGGGAGGAGGGGATCATGATGGGTCATCCTGAAATTTGCACTAAACGGATTTTATGCGCAAAAAGTTGTTTGGTGCAAAGGATGAATTTCGCATTGCGCATAAATTTTCCTTCGTCGCAAGGGGGAAATGGACGAGCCGTCTTTCGGACGCTCTAGACCGGCCCTTTGCCTCCAACCTCCTTCCCACCATCCATTTCAACACGCATGCCTCTGCTGTCCTCACGGACTTCTCGCCTGCCGTAATCCCCGCCCCCAGCTATCCGAATGACCTCCCGAATGTTCTTGACATTGAATTTGTGCAGGATTACGTTTTGTGCACAAAGTGATATTGAATGCAGCAAATCATGTTTTGCGCATAAGTGGTCGGGCTCGTAAATCTGACCAGAACGGACAGGGAAGAAACGCCGCCGCACCCGTGGTATTCGCAGCCAATGCTGCGAGTGGATGACCTTTTACAAAAACAAAAAAACAGGAACATCTTCATGAAAACAGCCAACCAGCGGCTCTGCCCGTTGCCGGTTTCCAGCATCGCCTGCGCGGTCAGCGCAACGGTGCTGCTGAGCCTCTCAACGCCCTCGCACGCCTTCCAGATCGACACGGGTAATCCCGATCTTTCGGCCACCTGGGACAACACGATCAAGTACAGCAACGCCTGGCGCGTGAACAAACTTGATCACAAGGTCGCGGTCGGCCCAGGCACGTCCAACAGCAATCCCAACCTGGACGATGGCGACCGAAATTTTGATCGTGGGCTCATCTCCAATCGCCTGGATGTCCTGTCCGAATTCGACATCAAGTACAAAGACGTCGGTGCTCGCCTGAGTGCCGCCTCCTGGTACGACAATGTCTACGCCCACGACAACGATAACGACTCTCCCGGCACCGCCAACTCGTTGAGTGTCGAGCACGATGAGTTCACCAGCGACACCCGCCGCATCCACGAACAGCACACCGAAATCCTCGATGCGTTTGTTTATGGCTCGAAGGAAATCGGCACGACGTCGTTGTCCGGGCGACTCGGCCAGTTCACGCAAATCTACGGTGAAAGCCTGTTCTTCGGGGCCAACGGCATCGCCAATGCTCAGTCCACCGTTGACCTGGTGAAGCTTCAGTCCGTCCCGAGTTCCCAATTCAAGGAAATTCTGATGCCGACCAAACAGGTGTCAGGCAACTGGCAGCTGAACGACACGGTCAGCGTCGGCGCCTACTACCAATTCGAGTGGAACAAGACGCGCCTTCCCGCAGCGGGTAGCTATTTCAGCGGCGCGGATTTTGTCGGCGAAGGCGGGGAGCGGGTGTTCTTTCCTACCGGCGAACTACGCCACGGCAAGGACATTGATGCCAAAGATTCCGGGCAGTTTGGTGCGCAACTGAAGTTTGCCGTCGAGGACTGGGAGTTCGGTCTGTACGCCGCGAAATATCACGAAAAGACCCCGGTGTTTTACTTCCGTCCGGCCGCGCTGGTCCCCGGTGCTGATGACACGTTCGTCAACGTTTATCCCGAGGACGTCAAAGTGTTCGGTGCAAGTTTCAGCACCCTGGTCGGCGAAGCCAACATCGCGGGTGAAACCTCGATTCGGCTCGACACGCCATTGGCGGGCGTCGGCGGAACGATCATCACCGGTATGGATTCCGACAACGATTCGAACCCGGCGTACCCCATCGGCAAGTCGTGGCATGCCCAGGTGTCGATGGTCAATGTCTACGGCGGATCCGCGCTGTGGGACGGTGCTTCGTTCGTCGGTGAACTGGCGTTCAATCGTCGACTGAGCGTGAGCAAAAATGCCGATCAACTGGACCCCAACACCACTCGCAATGCCTTCGCGCTGCGCTTCACCTTCGAGCCGCAGTACTTCCAGGTCTTCCCCGGCATCGACGTTCAAGCCCCGATCACCATTGGTTATAACCCTTCCGGGCGCTCTTCCGTCACGCCTCAGGCGTTCGGCCCGGAACATGGCGGGGACCTGACGTTGGGCCTCAAGGCCGATTACAAGAAACAGTGGTACGCCTCGCTGTCCTACACCAACTTTTTCGGTGAGGCGGGACCTGTCATCAACTCCTCCAACTCGTTCACCTACCAGCAAAACATGAAAGACCGGGATTTTGTGGCGTTCTCGATCCAGCGAACCTTTTAAGCAAAGAACAGGCGGGCCCTGATAATGACAAAAATTAAACTGCTGTTGCTTTCCACCCTGTCGATCTCAATCTGCGCCAGCACTGCATTCGCGGCGGTGAGCCCTGACGAGGCGGCGAAGCTCAAAACCACCTTGACCCCCATGGGCGCCGAAAAGGCCGGCAATGCCGACGGTTCCATTCCGGCCTGGACCGGCGGGTTGACCAAGGAAGTGGCCGGGGCAAAATCCGGCGACATGCCTGCCGATCCGTTCCCCGGTGAGAAGCCGCTGTTGCAGATCACTGCGAAGAACGCTGCGCAGTACGCGGACAAGTTGAACGAAGGGACGAAAGCCTTGCTGGCCAAATACCCCGACACCTTCCATCTCGATGTGTACCCGACTCATCGAACCGCTGCGGCCCCCGACAGCGTTTATCAAAACACCTTTACCAACGCGACCCAGTGCAAGACCACCAGCAATGGATTGTCGGTGGAGGGCTGTTACGGCGGCATTCCGTTCCCGATCCCTAAAACCGGCAACGAGGTGATCTGGAATTTCCTGCTGCGCGTCGAGGCCGAATCCATTCAGATGGGCTACGCCAACATCATCGGCAATGCTGACGGAACCCGAACACTGGCCAGTCGTGGCGTCGAGAACTGGCAGTACCCGTATTACTTCAAGGATGGCGGCGCGGATAAGTGGTCGGGGCAGTATGCGCTGCTGCGTTTCTTGACCAACGAACCCCCGTTCAAGGCCGGCGAATCGCTGGTGACGCACGACAGCATCAACGCCCAGGAACCGCGGGAAGCCTGGCAATACCTGGTCGGCCAACGCCGCGTGCGCCGCGCGCCTACCGTGGGTTATGACACACCAGACTTCGTGGCGTCGGGTGCCAACTACTTCGACGAGGTGCATGGCTTCATTGGCCACCCGGATCGTTATGACTGGAAACTGGTCGGCAAAAAAGAGCTGTACATCCCGTACAACGACAACAAATTCAACGCCGAAAAACGCGACGATGCCTTTGCGGCTAACCACCTCAACTCGGACAAGGTGCGCTGGGAACTGCATCGCGTCTGGGAGCTGGAAGCCACGGTCGCGGCGGGTAAACGCCACGCCGTGCCCAAGCGCAAATTCTACATCGATGAAGACAGCTGGACGGTCTCGCTGGTCGATGGCTATGACGCCGAAGGCAAGCTGTGGCGTGTGTCCCAAGTGCTTCCATTCGTTGTGCCTTCCATCCCGGCGGTGGTGGTGAAACCGGTGGTGATCTACAACCTGCAAGCCAAGACGTACAGCGTCGTGCAAAGCCTGAACGGCGAAACCTACAGCGTTATCCCGCGCAAGCCCGAGAACTTCTTTACCGGTAACTCGGTAGCGTCCGGGTCGGTGCGCTGAGCCTCGCAACAGCGTGTTCACACTTGTGTTCCATGGACGCCGTGCCACTGACGCGGCGTCCACAGAACCGCATCATCGAGGCTCGAAAATGCGTATTCAGACTCCCAGGCTTTTACATCCGCATCCGTTCAAGGCGTTCCTGCTGAGCGTGTCGATCATCACGGCGCTCACCGGTTCGGCTGCGGCGGCACAAACCGATGGACTGCCGGTGCAGCCATCGATCACCAGCGCCATGGCGGCCCAATCGGTCATGCTGAGTGTGGCGAGGGCAGGGCAACGCCTCGTGGCCGTTGGCGAACGAGGGTTCATCATTGTTTCTGATGACAATGGCGGCACCTGGAAGCAAGTCAGTTCCCCGATCAGCATGACGTTGGTCAAGGTTCGCTTCATCGATGACCGCGAAGGCTGGGCGGTCGGGCACGCCGGGGTTGTCTTGCACAGCCAGGATGGCGGGCTGAGCTGGAGCAAACAGCTTGATGGCGTCCAGGCAGCCGAGATCGAACTGCAAGAAGCGAAACGCTTCGACAATGCGGAAAAAATCGCTCAAGCACAGCAACTGGTGGACGATGGCCCCGACAAACCCCTGCTCGATCTGCTCTTCCTGGACGCCAAAAACGGGTTGGTGGTGGGCGCTTATGGTTTGGCGTTTGTCACCCATGACGGCGGGCTCAGCTGGCAATCGATCCGTTCGCGTCTCGATAACCCGAACGGCTTGCACCTCTACAGCATCGAGCGTGCAGGGGCGGACCTTTTCGTCGCTGGCGAACAGGGCACGTTGTTGCGTTCAGGTGACGAGGGCCAGACCTTTGAGTCGCTGACGTCACCCTATGAGGGCACGACCTTCGGGCTCCAGGCGACCAGCAGCGGTTCGATTCTGGCGTTCGGGCTACGTGGCAAAGCCTTCGAGTCCAAAGATCGCGGCGAGACCTGGCAGCGTCTCGACACCTTGCAACCCGTCACCTTGACCAGCGGCCTGCGCCTTGACGATGGCTCGGTATTGCTCACCGATGAATCAGGCCGAGTGCTGCGTTTCGCGGGCGGCGATACCAAAGCCTCTCTCCTTCAAGTGACTCAACCCGGTTACTTCACAGGCATGGCGCAAGCCGCGAACGGTGACCTGATCATCAGCAGCGCACGCGGCATGCTGTCGTCCGTGGTTGCCGTGGAATCGTCGGAGCACGATCAATGAACAGCTTTACGCGTACTGCCGAGCCTCACACCGTCCCTCAATCGGACACCTTCGATCCTTCTTCCGGCACCCTGGTTGAACGGCTTTTGTTCAATCACCGCCGCATCATTTTGGGCATCTGTGTCTTGCTCAGCCTGGTGTTCGGCTACCAGGCGCTGAGTTTGAAGCTCAACGCCGCCTTCGAAAAAATGATCCCGACGGATCACCCTTATGTGCAGAACTACCTGAAGAATCGCGGCCAGTTGGGGGAGGGTGGCAATACCCTGCGGATTGCGATCGAGGCCCGGCAGGGCAGCATTTTTGATGCCGCCTACCTTGAGACGGTCAAGAAAATCAACGACGAGGTCTTTTTGCTCCCTGGTGTCGACCGGTCGTACATGAAGTCCTTGTGGACCCCGGCGACCCGCTGGATCGGCGTGACAGAAGAGGGTTTCGACGGCGGCCCGGTCATCCCTGACAACTACGATGGCTCTGCCGGCAGCCTGGAACAGGTTCGACAGAACGTCGAACGGTCGGGCGAAGTCGGCCGACTCGTGGCCTCTAACTTCAAGTCCAGCATCGTGCTTTTACCGCTTCAGGACATCACCTCGGACGACGGCAAACCGCTGGACTACAACGCGCTCTCAAGCCAGCTCGAACAGATTCGGGCCAAGTACGAAACCGACAACATCAAAATCCACATCACCGGTTTCGCCAAGGTGGTGGGCGATCTGATTGACGGCATGCGGCAGATGCAGCTGTTCTTCGCCGCGACGCTGGTGATTTGCGGCATCGTGCTGTTCTGGTACACCCGCTGCATTCGCAGCACGCTGTTGGTGCTGCTGTGTTCGATCATCGCCGTGGTCTGGTTGCTAGGGTTGCTGCCTACCCTGGGCTTCGATCTTGATCCGTATTCGATCCTCGTTCCGTTCCTGGTGTTTGCCATCGGGTTGAGTCACGGCGCGCAGAAAATGAACGGGATCATGCAAGACATCGGGCGCGGAGCCGACAAGCTGGTGGCGGCACGCTTCACCTTTCGCCGATTGTTTTTGACCGGGCTGATGGCGCTGGTGGCCGATGCTGTGGGTTTCGCTGTGTTGATGATTATCAAGATCCCTGTGATTCAGGATCTCGCCGTCGCCGCGACAATCGGCGTGCTGACGTTGATTTTCACCAACCTGATTCTGTTGCCGATTCTGTTGTCGTACACCGGTGTCAGCAAAGCAGCGGCACAGCGTGAAGCAGCGAACGACAAGTTCTCGCAGCTGGACGCGCTTCACGCCCGGCACCCGTTCTGGGCTTTTCTTGATCGATTCACCGAGCGCAAATGGGCGAGCGGTGCCATCCTCATCGCCGTGATCCTTGGGGTGGCTGGTTTTGCCGTCAGCCTGCACGTGAAGATCGGTGACCTGAATCCCGGAGCGCCGGAACTGCGTCCGGAGTCGCGCTACAACAGCGACAACCGCTTCATGGTCAGCAACTTTTCCGCCAGCAGTGACAAGTACGTGGTGATGGTGAAAACACCGCAATACTTCTGCGCCAACTATCAGACATTGGTGTCGGTCGATGCGCTGGAGGCGCAGCTGCAACAACTGCCGGGCGTGGTGTCCACGACGTCGTTGGCGGCGCTGAGCAAGCAGGCCGCAGCGGGCATGAATGAAGGCAGCATGACCTGGTATGAGATACCCCGTAACCAGGGGTTACTGAACGCGATCATCACCCGCGCGCCCCGAGAACTGTTCAATCAAAACTGCGACCTGCTGACGGTGTACGTCTACCTCAAGGACCACAAGGCGGACACGCTCACCAGTGTGGTGCAGACCGTCGAGCAGTTCGCGGCGACCCATAACACCGACCAGCTCCAGTTCCTCAATGCGGCGGGCAATGCCGGGATCGAAGCGGCCACCAATATCGTGGTGAAGCGTTCGAACGTGCAGATGTTGTTCATGGTGTACGCGGCCGTCATCGCCTTGTGCTTTATCACCTTCAGATCCTGGCGGGCGGTGGTGTGTACGGTGCTGCCGTTGATGCTGACGTCGATTTTGTGTGAGGCCTTGATGGTCGGTCTGAACATCGGCGTCAAGGTGGCGACGCTCCCCGTCATCGCATTGGGCGTGGGGATCGGTGTGGATTACGCGCTGTACATCCTCAGTGTGACACTCACCAATCTGCGCAATGGCTCAACCCTGTCCGATGCGTACTACCTGGCCCTGCTTTCCACCGGCAAGGTGGTGGTGATGACAGGGATTACGCTGGGCGTTGCGGTGCTCACCTGGGTGCTGTCGCCAATCAAGTTTCAGGCCGACATGGGCATTCTGCTGGGGTTCATGTTCATCTGGAACATGGTGGGCGCTTTGGTACTGGTTCCGGCACTGGCGCATTTTCTGCTCAAGCCCAAGAACCAGCCGTTGCCTGCGCATGGGTGATACCTGACGGCGAGAGCGGGTTCAGTTTCGCTGAACCCGCTGGTCATTATCGCCGCTGGCGACTCAAGAGGGATGTGCGATCTCTAGCCAGTCTTCAAACCGGGTCGCTCCGACAATGGGGTTATCGCCTGGCGTGAGGGACTTGTCATTGATCGGGGCGCCGAAGTAAGGAACCGTGTCATCCGAAACGGCTTCGCGCGGGTCCTTGGTGTGTTTCAGGTACTCACTTACGAATTCAACAATGGGTCGGCGATCCGGCCCGGCCACTTCCACGGTCTGATTGATCGGCGCTTTTTGAGCGATAGCCGTCAGTGCGGCGGCGACATCGACCGAGGCCACCGGTTGCAACGCGGCGGACGTTAAATGGATGGTGTTGCCGTCCTCGCGACCCGAGTAAGCAATGGCGCCAATGAACTCGAAGAACTGCGTGGCGCGCAGGATGGTGTAGGGAATGCCCGATGCCTTGATGAGTTTTTCCTGGGCCATTTTGGCCCGGAAATATCCACTCTCGAGCATACGTTCGGTGCCGACGACTGACAGGGCAACATGGTGTTTGGTGCCGGCAACTTTCTCGGCAGCGAACAGGTTATGCCCGGCGGTCTCAAAGAAATGCAACGCCGCGTGATCCTCGAATGAGGGGGAGTTGGCCACGTCGACCACCACGTCGGCGCCCTTGAGCGCGTCCGCCAGGCCCGCGCCGGTGATGACGTTGATGCCGGTACTCGGTGACGCTGAGATGACTTCATGCCCCAAATCCTGGAGGTTCTGGCAGACTTTGCTGCCGATCAGCCCGCTTCCTCCAATGATGACGAATTTCATGGCCGGTCTCCCGATGCGGTGTGTTGGGACAGTCATTAAACACCTTGGCAACGGGCGTATCGGGCGGCCATTGGCGTGGGCCGACAGGTGGTCGGAAGTCTGAGCGGCAGGTGGCATTAACGGCGTTTATTTGCTTTAGTCCACCTATCGCTGGCTCACGTGTGCGGCGCCTCAGCTCATGACGGGAGCCCAACCGGAGAATCCCATGAAACACCGATTCCCGACCTGCTCCGTGCTGGTGGCCGCCCTTGCTTTTGGCGCGTTGCCTTGCGTCCAGGCGGTCGAATACACGCAGGTCAATGAAACCGCCAGCACGATTTCCTTCACGTATAAACAGTTCTCTTCGCGGGTGTACGGTACGTTCGGCAAGTTCGAGGCCACGCTGGATTTCGACACGGCAAAACCATCGAAAGCCCGGGCCGCGCTCACCATCCAGCTCGACAGCATCGATGCCGGAAGCAGCGACGCCAACAGCGAATTGAAAAAACCAGCCTGGTTCGACACGGCAACGTACCCAGTGGCGACGTTTGAATCGACCGGTGTGAAGGTACTGGGCAACAACCGTTACTCGATCACCGGCAAACTCACGCTCCGGGGGATCACGCGTGTCGTGGAGGTACCGGTGCTCCTGAAGGCCGAAAACGCCATCGGGATTTTCGATGGCCGGCTAACGCTTAAACGCAGCGACTTCAAAATCGGTGAAGGCGAATGGGCCGACACTGCTGTCTCCGACGACATCAACATCAGGTTCCGGATGGTTGCGCCGCAGCATTAACCGATCTCCCTTTAGTGCGCCACTATTGGCGCCGTCACTGCGCTGACCGCCACGGACACGGTCGCTGGTTTGTCCGAGACCGCACCCAGCTTGTCGCTGGCCCTGTAGGTGAAGGTTGCCGTGAACGGCGCAGCGACGATGGCCGGTGGCGTGTAGATCACACGAATCCCATCGGTGCTGACCGTGCCCTTGCCGGAGTCCAGTTGGCTCAGACCCACCACCTTGAGCGGCAGGTTGCCGTCGGGGTCGGTGTCGTTGGCCAACACGTTGATGGTCAGCGCCAGGCCTTTGTTGCTGGTGGCGCTGTCAGGGTTGGCCACGGGTTTCTTGTTTTTGCCTTCCTGATCGCCGTCGACATTGCCGGTGCGGAAAGTCGGCAGCGCCACGGAGTTCACGTAGGTGACACCGTCCCAGCCAGGCAGGGGCGTTGGCATCAACTGGAACTGACCCGGATGCTCGACATCCCAGCGCAGCAACATCGAGGTGTCCTCGTGCTGGGTGTTGTGGCAGTGCTCCATGTAGGTACCGGCGAACTCGCGGAAGCGTAGCGCCACGTCGACTTCCACCGAACTGTCGATGCCTTCGCCAATAATATAGATGTCCTTGCGCGCGCCTTTCTCCCATTCCGGCGGCGCCTTGCCGTCGCGGCTGAGGATGACCCCTTCTTCGAAATGCACGTGCACCGGGTGGTTCCAGCCGTTGCCGCCATTCTTGATTTTCCACACTTCGAGTGTGCCGTCTCCGGAGAACCCGGCATCCGTCGGACCGGTGGCCAATTGCGGCGCGGCACTGATCCGGCGAGGGTCCATCCTGAAACCAGGACCACCGTCGGTTTTGATGGTCCAGGGGGCTTCGTCTGTGCCATCGGAGCGACCGAAAATGAACTCGCGATGCCGCGCCGCTTTGAGCTTGGCCTGGTCGCTCGGGTTGTCGCGGTCGATGGGCAGCGGGATCATGATCTTCCCGGCGGGCTTGCCGGGTTTGGCTGGCTCATAGGCCACCGGGTCCATGCTCTGATCCTGGCCGGTGTAGGGCTGCACCAGCAGTTGCAGAAACTTGCCCACCACGGGGTCGCCCTTGTCCCATTGCGGCCCTTTGCTGGTTTGCTTGATCACGGCTTTGTATTTTTCGGACAGCACGTCCGCCAGCGCCAGTTCGTCCTTCTCCGGCCCCTTGCCCGTGCGGTGTTCCATCAGGTTGACGAAGTAGATTTTGTCGCCGGTCTTGATGCCGTTTTTCGCAAAGTTGATGATGATGTCGAAGCGCTCGGCGACGGCTAGCGTCGGCAGGATTGCATTGTGATCTTGCCGGTCACCGTCGCCATCCAGGTCCAGGCTGCCGTCGAAGGGCACGGCGTGTTCCATGAGGTTGCCGTCGTTGGCAATCAGGTGGAACGGCACTCGGTTGTAGGACACCCCCGATCCTGCTGGCCCTGGGAATTCGCCGCCATTGCCGCTGATTTCACGCACCACGGCAAACTTGAAGAACCGCGACACCGAGCCATTGAGGATGCGGAAACGATAACTGCGCGCGCGGACTTTCAAACGGGGTTGGTACTGCCAGTTGACCAGCATCTGATCCCCTAGAAAGCCGTCGGTGTTGAACGGGTTGAACCACAGTTGACCGGCCTGATCCCACGCCTTGTCGGCGACCACCAGGTTGACGTCATAGTCGCGGTTGCCCCACGGCAACGCCGAACCACTGGGCAGTCGCAGGTTGACGCCGTCATTCACCGATTCATTACCGCGGTCCAGGGCGCTGTAGTAATTCATCATTGTCGCGTTGCCCTTGTAGACGTTCTGCGCGGTGAAATCGAGCATGTGGTCGTGGAACCAGTGGGTGCTCATGGTTTCGCGCCAGTCGCCACGGATCTTGATGCTGCCGTTTGCACACGTCTTCAGGCCCGGGTTGGCGTCGTTGACATACAGCGTTTCGCCCACTGAACAGGGGAACGCTGCGCGCGGATCCTGCGCCGTGGTGTTGATGCTGTCGTAACCGGCCAGTTGCAGCGGCCAGCGATAATCGTAGTACTGCCCCGGAAAGAAGAACGCGTTGGCAAAGCCGTCGCTTTCGGCGGGGGAGTGACCGTTGTGTTCGTGGGTGCTGAGGGTGTGCAGACCGAAACCGGCGTTGGCCGCCGGGTCGATCGGCAGGGCGTTGTAGTGACGCATCAGCAACGCTTGGCCGTTGCGGACCATCAGCAATTTGGGCGGCACGGTGCCGTCGAAGGTCCACAGCGAGTTGTGATTCTGCACCGGCATCCGGGAATGAAACCGCACGTCGATGCCCCGAGTGGTGCCGGCGGTTTCAGGGATGTCCGAGGTTTGGTAGTAGAGCCCGCCGGGGGCGAATTCGCCGTTGGCGTAGTTGTGCAGTTGTTTTCTGTCACGCAAGCCCTGGTTGGTCCGTGCACCCATTTGTACGGTCTTGAACTGGACCTGAGGAAAAAACTCGTTCCAGCGCTGGTGCGACCAGCCTTTTCCCGGCGGCCGACCTTCGGCGGGCGAGCCCACCGGGTGGCGATTGAGGAAGGCTTCGATCTGCGCCTTCCACGGGTTGCGGTCCAGCACATTGGAAAACTGCGACGGGAACGGAAACAACCCCGGCTGGCGCATGAACGCTTCAATCGCGGCACTCGACGGGCCGCTGCGGGCGACGTTGTTCGGGTCTTGCTGGGGCGCCGGGCCGGTGGTGGGCACCGGGAATGTCAGGAGCGGTGGCGGGGTGGTCGGGTCGAGTTTTTCCGAACCGAGCTCTTCGAACAGCAACAGTTGCTGGGTAAACGGTGCGGCCCCAAACAAGGGGCTGGGTTTGCCATTAGTGGGGAAATTGAACGACGTCTGCAAGTTTGGTGGCAGCACGTTGTCGGCCCGCGGTGTGTTTCTGTCACCGAATACGCCGTTGGGCAGGGCCAATGCCCCTTGATTGGCCGGCGGCAAGGTTTTCAATGCCTCCAGCGCTGCCTTGGGATCGGCGGGTTGATTGGTGAAGGCCGAGGGGTCCGTCGGTGGCGGCGGCCCGAAATCATCGAGCGGTGCAGCACTGGCCGTGGTCAGGCTGAAGCTGATTAGCATCACGGAGAAGGCACCCGGCCCTCGAAAAAAGACCAGTGAGCGGTGCTCCGGTGCTGCGGTTTTCATGGTTTCCCCTCGCGCCATGCCCAAATGGCAGCTGCGCTGCAAGGGCCGTAGCAAAAGTTGCGCCATACCCTGGTGTGAGGGGGAACTGGGAATAATCAGTAAGTTGAATGGAGTCTATGCCGTCGACGGGTGAAAGCAGTGCTTACATATGGGGGATATTCCTCACTGTCGGGGAACGATCAATCATCAAGGCCCGGTTTGCGGGTAAAGCCGCACCAGCACGTTATGATAGGCACGCCCGCGACGAACGCTTCGCATCCGCCCCTCGGAGTCAGCCACTGCAATGCCCCAGATCACCCATTTCAAAACCCCGTGCCCCGAGCACATCAATAGCCAGATCCTGCAAATGGTGGTCGATAACCTGACCGACATCAGCATGGTCGCTATCGCGCCGAGCAACCTGTTGTACAACGTGTACCAGTACGCGATCGGCTACGAGGTTCACCTCTACCTGGAGGCATTGAACGGGGCGAAAGGGATTGCCGTGGAGTTGCTCGTCGCGACCGACGAAGACGACCCGGAGAAGGTCGTCGGCTTCTTGCTGTACCTGCCGGTCAAGGACGATCCCGATGCATGCGGTGTTGCGTATATGGCGGTGAGTGCCAGCCATCGACGCCAAGGTATTGCCCGGCGGATGCTGCGGGAGATGGTCGGCCGCTACCTGCATGCCGAGCTGACGTGCGCGGTGGCCAAGGTTCCGTATTTTGAGGCAATGGGGTTTCAGGTCGTGGGCGTGCGCGCGACTCAAGTGCTGATGAACACCCGAGACCACGGCACCGACGGCTTGATGGCCGTGCTGGACGTGGCGTCGATCTACAGCTCGCTCGAGGTGCGACAGATTCATACGTACCTGCTGCAAAAACACGGCAAGCGGGCCATGCAAGATGCAGAAAAACAGCGTGACCGACATCTGGACCAGATGACGCGCAGGGCCAGTGAGTTTGTGCGCGAACGACTGGGCGAAGATTCACGCTAACCGCGCTCGCCCAGACAACTCGATCAACTGTGGGAGCAAGCTCGCCCCCACATTAGGCCCCGTCAGCGTTTAAGTCAGCTTCACGTTCATGGTGATCCGCGCCGTGAACACTTTCTTGCCCTCGGCGTCTTGAATGTCAACCGGCACGATCTTGTCGCCTTCAGTCGTCCAGTCGACGCCACCTCCATCGGCCACCGCCGTCACATCGGTTTTTGCCTTCGCCAGATACTCGACCGTCATGCCTTTGGGAATCCAGCGTGCGCCTTCGGGAATCGACACATCGGTCATCATCCCGGCTGCCAGTTCGGCGGCATTACACATCGCAATTGCGTGAACCGTACCCAGGTGGTTGGTGATCTCCTTGGCGAACGGCACCTGCACCGTCGCGAAGTCTTTGCGCAACGCCGTGACCAGCGGGTTGATGGTGCTGAAGTAGGGCGCCACCTGGCAGGCCATTTTGCTGAACGCTTGCGGGCCTGCGCTGGTGAACATGCTGAGAAACTGACTCATTTTGACGCCTCGCTGATGGGTTGATATACAGAATGATGTTCCGTAACAGAATAATGTTCTGTTGCGGAACAGTATTCTGTCGACGAGAAATCTGTCAACCTAGCGCCACTTGTCCGATGGCAGTTACCTGCCTTCACCATTGATTTTTTGGGTCTGTGTTGAGCATGGAAACGTCAGATTTACTCGAGCGCTGCTACCCCGGAAGACGCGCTGAACTCAAACGCGACATCTTTAGAAAGGCCCTCACGCTGTTTAACGAGCAGGGGATCGAAGCCACGACCATTGAGATGATCCGCGCCGAATGCGATACCAGCGTGGGTGCGATTTATCACCATTTCGGGAACAAGGAAGGTTTGGTGGCCGCGCTGTTTTTCACCGCTTTGGATGATCAGGCCAGGTTGCGCGACAGCTACCTGAGCGACGCGGGCACGACGCAAGAGGGGGTGTACGCGCTGGTGCACAGCTATGTGGATTGGGTCGACAACCAGCCCGAATGGGCGCGCTTCCAGTACCACGCGCGATTTTCCGTCACTAAAGGGCCGTTCAAGGAAGAACTGGCTACCCGTAACAAGGCTCGCAACAAGCAACTGCTGGAGTGGCTGTCGGCTTCGGCGCGAGGCGATGAGTTAAAAGGTTTTCCGGCCGAATTGATGCTGTCGCTGATCATTGGCCAGGCGGAAAGCTATTGCCGGACATGGTTGTCGGGCCGGGTGAAGGGCCGTCCGAAGACCTACAGGGATATGCTTGCCCAGGCGGCGTGGAGATCGATCTGCGTCGAACAAATGTAAAAAGCCCGGCCAAATGCCGGGCTTTTTTGTGTCTGGAATTCGTGCAGATAAAAAAGAGCCTCAAAGCTCTTTGATGGGGAGGAAGAAGAGCCCTCGAGGCTCAAGATGCGCATGAAACAAGTGGTGAGCTTGTTGGGGTTCAGTTCACTCACCACTTACGCAGCGGCTTGAGCAAACAAGCGGTTGCGTAGAATTATCGTAGAAAGTTGGGGTTTGGCACTCAAGTACCGCTAGTCGAATCCAACTGTCTGGTGTCAGTTTCCGCGATTTTTCCAACATCGCCACGGGCACTTCTTTCGACCATAGCGATGATGGTTTCGTACAGCTCGTCCTGTGCCTGCAAGGCGCTGATTTCTCCATTCGCGGCGGCGTGAGACAAGGCTTCCGCCGCACCGAGCATCGCCCGCAATCCCGCTGCCTTGATCTCACCCGCGCCAGCGAAAGGAGCGAGGACGGTTCGGCACTTATTGAGAAAAATCGCTTCGTATTCACGCTTGATCTTCTCCAGTTCCGGGGAGCTGGCCAGTGCCGCGATGACGCCGGGGATCTCGTTGCCCTGAAGCAGTACGCAGCCGACGTACGACGAAGCGATCACCCTGGCGGTGCCGGGTAAAGTCGGTTCGCTGCTCTGTAGTGCGGCATCCATCAGCGCTGTCTGTCGGGCGTCAAAGTCCTGATAGAGCGCCGCCAGTAACCCGGGTCGCGTCGTGAAGTGATCGTAAACCACCGGTTTGGTGATCCCGGCCAGCTCGGCAAGTCGCCCCAATGTCAGCGCGTCGGTGCCTTCTTCCCGAACGAGTTGCCAGGCGACGTCCAGCAACTGGCGTTGGCGGTCCTCCCGGGACATTCGTCGTCGCGGTTGCGGCGTGGAATCTTGCGCGTCTGTTTCGGTGGTTGACATGACTATGTACCAAAAGTAACTTACTGATCGTAACTTACCAAGAGTATATAAGGTCCGCCTTGTGCTCTCAATCAGGAGTTTCCAGCATGCACGCGCTTATCGTTGTGGCTCATCACGATCCTCGTTCGCTCACCCACAGCATGGCTAAGCAAGTCGCTCAGGGCATCGCCCTGGACGATCCGGGTCATACCTTTGAAATCGCCGACCTCTCGGCCGAAGGGTTCGATCCGAGGTTCAGCGTCGCTGATCTGGCGGTGCATCACCGAGAAGCGCCGCCCCCTGCTGATGTTATTGCCGAGCAAGCGCGGGTAGACCGCGCGGATGCGGTGGTGCTGGTTTATCCGGTCTATTGGTGGTCAATGCCGGCGCTGCTCAAGGGCTGGATTGATCGGGTGTTCACCAACGGCTGGGCGTTCGATTTCACTGCGGATGCCAAGCTGGAGAAGAAGCTTGGCCATCTGCGGGTTCACTTGATTGGTGTGGGCGGTGCCGATGCGAGAACCTATGCCCGGCACGGTTATGCCGAGGCCCTGAAGACGCAGATTGACCATGGGATTTTTGATTATTGCGGTGCTCAGGTGGTGACGTCCGAGCTACTGCTTGAATCGGAAATTCAGGATCCGGCGGTGCACCTGGACGCCGCGAAAAGCCTTGGTCGCGAGCTCTTTGCGGCATCCAGACGCCTCAACCCTGTTAGACCTGTTCACCCGGCCAGCCCGCCCGACGCAAGGCGCTAAGCAGCGTCCCGGCATCCAGTCCCGGCACCGCATGGCCATTGCCTTCGGCAGTGTCGGAGGCCAGCAAGGCATTGATGATCGCTTCTTCTACGGCTTCGGTGGCGGCCAGGAATAGCTCGCTGATGTGGTCGTTGTTGACCATGCTCAGGTTGTCGGTGGTCGGCGCACGTTTGCTCTCGTAAGCGGCCGGCGGCACGTGCTGGTTGCCAGTGGCGAAGGCGATGAAGATGTCACCGCTGTGGTCTTCATTGCCTCCACCGGTGCGGGCCAGGCCGAGGCTGGCGCGTTGCGCGAGGCGCGTGCACTGGTGTGGCAGCAACGGTGCATCGGTGGCCAGGCAGACGACAATCGATCCCATACCCGGATGCGGCAACGACGCTTTGAGGAACGGTGAATCGGCCTGTTCCATGTAGCGCCCGACCGGATAACCATCGACACGCAGTTCGTTGCGGATGCCATGGTTGGCCTGGACGATAGCGCCGACGGTCCAGCCACCCTCAGCACTGCTCAGACGTCGCGAAGCGGTGCCGATCCCACCCTTGAATTCGTGGCAGATCATGCCGCTGCCGCCGCCGACGGCGCCTTCGATCACCGGACCACCCACCGCCGTGCGCAGGGCTTCGGCCACATGTTCGACCTTCACGTGGAAACCGTTGATGTCGTTGAGCAGACCGTCGAAGGTCTCCAGCACCACCGGCATGTTCCAGTAGAGTCGCCCGTCATCGGGCTGGTTTTGGCGATCCAGTGTCACCAGCGCATCGCGCACCACACCCAGGCTGTGGGTGTTGGTGAAGGCGATCGGGCTGGTCAACAGTCCGGCTTCGCGAATCCATTCAAGACCGGTCGCGTCGCCGTTGCCGTTGAGCACATGGACGCCGGCAAAGCACGGTTGCAGGCTGGTAGAGCCGGCACGCGGCTCGATCACAGTGACGCCGGTCAGGATGTCGCGGCCATTGGCGGTGCGTCCTCGCACATTGCTGTGACCGACCCGTACGCCGGGCACATCGGTGATCGCGTTGAGGGGGCCGGGTTGCAGTTGGCCGAACTGGATGTTCAGATCGCGGGCACGTGGTTTCATCGTTTCTCTCATCTTCAATGTATTCAAAAAAGTGATTGGCTAACGCAATGGGTTATTGACCGTTTTTGACTTTGCTCCAGATCCGCGTCCGCACGCGTTCGGTGGCGGGCGGCAGTGGCTGGAGGGTGAATAACGTGGCCATGGCTTCGGCGGACGGATACACGGCCGGGTTGTTGCGGGTCGCTTCGGCCACCAGTGGCGTCGCGCTGCGGTTGCCGTTGGGGTAGGAGAGGTGATCACTGACCGGCGCGATGACGTCGGGGCGCATCAGGTAATCGATGAAGGCCAAACCCTGTTCCGGATGCGGCGCATCCTTGAGCAACACCAGGGTGTCGAACCACACCGGCGCGCCTTCTTTCGGCAGGCTGTAGGCGATCTTCACGCCATTGTTCGCCTGCTCGGCATTGGTCTTGGCTTCCAGCATCGCGCCGGACCAGCCCACCGCCACGCAGATGTTGCCGTTGGCGAGGTCGCTGATGAATTTGGACGAGTTGAAGTAGGCAATATGCGGCCGCAGCTTGAGCAGCAGTGCTTCGGCCTTTTTGTAGTCCTCGGGGTTGGTGCTGTTGGGTGGCAGGCCGAGGTAGTGCAGGGCGACCGGCAACATCTCGGCTGGCGAGTCGAGCATGGCCACGCCGCACTGGCCGAGTTTGGCCAGGTTTTCTTCCTTGAACACCAGGTCCCAGGAATCCACCGGGGCCTTGTCGCCCAGCGCGGCGCGGACCTTGTCGATGTTGTAGCCGATGCCGTTAGTGCCCCACAGATATGGCACGGCGTACTGGTTGCCCGGGTCGTTGTTGGCCAGTTTCGCCAACAGATCGGCATCCATGTTTTTGAAGTCAGGCATCTGCGCGTGGGGCAGAGGTGCAAGTGCACCGGCCTTGATCAGGGTCGGCAAGCTGAAGTTGCTGGCCACCACCACGTCGTATCCGCTGCGGCTGGTGAGCAATTTGCCTTCCAGTACTTCGGCGCTGTCGAAGGTGTCGTAGACCGGCACGATCCCGGTGTCACGCTTGAAATCCTGCAGGGTCGTGGGACCAATGTAGTCATACCAGTTGTAGACGTGGACCGTCGGGCCGTCGGCGGCAACCGCCGATAGCGAGACCGACAAACAGGCGGCCAGTCCGAGATTGATATGCGAGCGGTGACGACTCATGATGCGGCACTCCTGGCCTGCTGCAGGCCGGTGATGATCAGGTGCTTGCAGCGTATCGGCAGGGAGTGGACTCACCCATTCCCATCATGGGTTACTCGAAAGGGGTAGGGCGTGGACGCGTTGTTGAAAGAGTTACCGGTGCACCAGGGGCTGGCGCGGGTATTTGCTGCCGTGGGGCAGGACGGGTTCTGGCGTGCGCTGGTCGACACGCTGCGGCTGCTGGTGCCGATGGACAACGCGTTGGTCGCGGTTATGCGAGCCGGGCGGGTGCCGCGCCTGCTGATCGACTTCGACTCAAAGGGCGGTGCTACCGAGCAAGAAGAACTGGCGGACTACAGGGCCGGCATGTACCTGCTCGATCCGTTTTATCAGGCTGCCTGTGCCGGCATTGCCGACGGTTTGCACAGCCTCGAATCGGTGGCCCCCGACCAGTTTCAGCAGAGCGAGTATTACCTGAGCTACTTTCGCACCGTGGTAGGCGGTGACGAGTTGCAGTTCATGGTCAACATCGATGGCGCCGTGCTCGGTTTGTCGTTGGGACGCTCGACGCGATTCACGCTGGAGGAACAGGGGCGCCTGCTGTGCGTGCGCGATTGGGTGCTGGCGGCGATGCGCCGTCACCTGCAATTGATGCCGCCGGAAGGACCGGCAACCGAGGCGGTGGCCGGGGATCTGGCGACCCTGCTGGATCGTTTCGACGCGCGCCTGTCGGTACGGGAAATCGAAACGGCGCGCCTGATTCTGCAGGGCTTCTCAAGCAAGGCCATCGCCCAGCAGATGGGCATTTCCCCGGAGACGGTGAAGGTTCACCGGCGCAATCTCTATCACAAGCTCAATGTGAATGGGCATGGTGAGTTGTTTGCGCTGGTGCTCAATCCTCCAGCCTGAACACCAGCGCCTTCAACCCGCATTCAATATCGGCGTCCGGAAACTCCGGCGGATTGTCCAGCCGTTGCTCGAAACGCAGGCTCGGTGCTTCGCGGGTGACGCCGTCGATGAGGAAGTCCGCACCGAACGCCGGATCGTTCATGCACGCCAGTACCGTGCCCTGAGGGCTGAGCAATTCCGGCAGTCGGCGCAGGACGCGCTGGTAGTCCTTGGTCAGCAGAAAACTGCCTTTCTGAAAGGACGGTGGGTCGATGATCACCAGGTCGTAAGGGCCCTTGCCGATCACCTTGCCCCAGGATTTGAACAGGTCGTGACCGAGGAACGTCACCTTGCTCAGGTCGTGGCCGTTGAGCCGGTGATTGTCGCGACCACGGCTCAGGGCCGGGCTGGACATGTCCAGATTGACCACGTGCGTCGCCCCCCCTTCGATGGCCGCCACCGAGAATCCGCAGGTGTAGGCGAACAGGTTCAGCACGCGCTTGCCCTGGGCATTGGCCCGCACCCAGTCGCGGCCGTAACGCATGTCGAGGAACAGGCCGGTGTTCTGCTTGCGGCCCAGATCCACCCGGTAATGCAGGCCGCCCTCGGTGATCGTCATCTCGTCGATAGCGTCCCCCAACAGCCACTCGGTGGTGCTTTGCAGCAGGTAGCGATGTTGCAGCAGGAGCGTGTGCGCGCCGGATTGCGTCCACGCAGGCGATTGCGTGACGTCCATCAGCTTGTGTTTCAACGCTTCCAGCTGCGACGCGTCGGGTTCCTTGAACAGCGACACCAGCACCACGCCCTGCAACCAGTCGACCGTCAATTGCTCCAGACCCGGCCAGCACCGGCCACGGCCGTGGAACAGCCGGCGGGTTTCTGCGGGGGCAGTTGCCAGGGCCGTCAGTAAATGGTCGTGGAGAGTGGAGAGGGCGTCTGAGTTCATCGGGCAACGTCGGCAATTTGGAGGGGCGGCATTTTAACCACAATTGCGCTGCAAGGACCGCTGCAGGGCGCAGAGAGTTATCACGTTTTATTTAACTTTACGTGAGGATTTGGCGATCTGTCGGCTCGCATAATCGGCTCCAACGATCAACCACCGGGAGCCGAACATGTCGCAGTTAGCTGCTTCACCCAAAGTCAGCACTCATCCCCGCTGGTTACGGCTGACCCATTGGCTGAACGCCTTGGCGGTGTTGGTCATGGTCACCAGCGGCTGGCGAATCTATAACGCGTCTCCGCTGTATGACTTCAGTTTTCCCAAGGAAATCACGTTGGGTGGCTGGCTCGGCGGCGCATTGCAATGGCATTTCGCGGCGATGTGGTTTCTGGTCGTGAACGGTCTTGTCTACCTGATCTTCAACCTCGTCAGTGGACGTCTGAAACGGCGCTTTTTCCCGGTTTCGCCTAAAGGTGTCCTGCATGACCTGTGGGCGGCGTTGAGAGGGAAATTGGGGCATGCCGACCTGAGTCATTACAACCAGGTGCAACGGGTGGCGTACCTGTTCGTGATGGTCGACATCACGCTGCTGGTGATCTCCGGGCTGGTCTTGTGGAAGTCCGTCCAGTTTCCGCTGTTACGTGAACTGCTGGGCGGTTACGAAGGCGCGCGGCACGTGCATTTCATCGCGATGTCGCTGTTGGTGGCCTTTGTCGCGGTTCATCTGGTGATGGTCGCGCTGGTTCCCAAAACGTTGTGGGCCATGATTGTCGGTCGCAAGGAGGTCGTATGAAAAAGCGTTTTCAAGGCTCAGGGCTGGACGAATCGTCCATCCTGACAGAGGCCAGAAAGATCCTTGCACCACAGATCGAGGACCGCTCACGACGCACGTTCCTGATACGCAGCCTGACCCTCGGCGGTGTGGCCATGTTGTCCGGCTGCAACATCACCGACAACGAAAGCGTCGAAACCGCGTTGTTCTCGATGTCCCGGTTCAACGATCGGGTGCAGGGCTGGTTGTTCAACCCCAATAACCTGGCACCGACCTATCCCGAGTCGATGATCACCCGGCCGTTTCCGTTCAATGCCTTCTACGGCATCGACGAGGCGCCGACAGTGGAGGAAGAGAGTTATCGACTGGAAGTGACCGGGCTGGTCGCGGACAAGCGCAGCTGGCGGCTCGAAGAGCTGCGGGCCATGGCGCAGACCGAACAGATTACCCGACACATTTGCGTCGAAGGCTGGAGCGCGATCGGTCGCTGGGGCGGCGTGCGGTTCAGCGACTTCCTGAAGCGGGTTGGTGCCGACACGGATGCCAAATTTGTCGGCTTCAAATGCGCGGACGACTACTACACCAGCATCGACATGGCCACCGCACTGCATGCGCAAACATTGTTGACGCTGACCTATGACGGCGCGGTGCTGCCTCGCCAGTACGGCTTCCCGATGAAGCTGCGTATGCCCACCAAGCTGGGCTACAAGAATCCCAAACACATTCAGGCGATTTTCGTCACCAACACCTATCCGGGTGGCTACTGGGAAGACCAGGGCTACAACTGGTTTGGTGGCAGTTGATGGCGCCTGGCCACTTCACGGCGCGGCACCCGCTGCGCTCATTCGCAACCTGTGCTTCAAGGAGTTTCATCATGAAAAAGTTAGCGACCACCGTACTGTCCATGTGCCTGGCGTTTGGCGTCGCCAGCGTGTTTGCCGCCGATCCCACAACCAATAACGGCATGAGCAACGACAGCATGAGCAAGGATTCAATGTCTAAAGACGCCATGCACAAAGACACGATGAAGAAGGACGCCATGTCCAAGGATTCCATGAGCAAGGACACGATGAAGAAAGACACGATGTCCAAGGACGCCATGAGCAAGGACGGAATGAAGAAGGATGCGATGTCCAAGGACACCATGAAAAAAGAAGCTCCGTCGTACTGATCCCGACACCCTTTTTCGAGGCCGGATCCTGGTTTTCAGGCGCCCATACAGCGCTGTATGGCGCCTGATTCATCGCCCGATTGCATCAAAAATGAATTTCCGCGAAGTCCGCTGCTCATACCTGTAGGTAGCGGATTTAAGCGCGCGAAATCATTTAGGTAATCAGGGAGTGGCACAGTCATGAGACCAGTATCGACGGCGGGCGATCATCTCCCAAGCGGGTTGATTCTTGTGGTTGAGGACGACCCGCTGATTCTGGAATTTCTCTGCGAAATTCTTCAGGAGGAAGGCTTTGTGGTTGAAGCGCATGTCAGTGCGGATGCCGCGTCAGCGTATCTGGAGCAACACTCGGACGGCGTCCGTCTATTGCTCACGGACATCACCATGCCGGGCACACTCAATGGTGCGGACCTGGCCAATCAGTTTGGCGACCGTTGGCCCGACAAACCGATCATGATCATGTCCGGTTTCGAAACACCGGAAAGCGCCGGGGTCAGGCATTCGGTGTCGTTCATCAAGAAACCGTGGGCGCTTGGGCAGTTGCTGGACTGTGTCGAAGGTGCCTTGAAGTCGAAACAAACCCTGTAGAACCACTACAACCTGACACGATGCGCCTTGTGGCGGGCCTATACTTCAAGAGTCGGCACACTCGGTGCGACTTGCAATCGGGTTTGATGGATGGGGTGGCGCGTCGAGTGATCGTTCACGCAGGCCACGGCCTGCCTTCGTCGTAGGGAGGAGAAGATCATGGCGCGTAAATACATCGACTGCCGCGAGTTTCCAAGCGATGCCAAATGCTCGGTCGCACTGTCCGCAGACTCTGAAAACGAACTGCTCGAAGCCGCCGCACAGCATGCGGTCAGTGTTCACAAGCACACCGACTCGCCGGAACTGCGTGCTCAACTGAAGACGATGTTTCACGATGGCACCCCGCCTGTTGAAGCACCGCGTCCCGCTTAGTCAG
This sequence comes from Pseudomonas sp. BT76 TE3572, assembly GCF_050435365.1. NCBI lineage: Bacteria > Pseudomonadati > Pseudomonadota > Gammaproteobacteria > Pseudomonadales > Pseudomonadaceae > Pseudomonas > Pseudomonas sp. BT76 TE3572. The sequence goes on along the minus strand of NZ_JBNDKE010000001.1, from coordinate 1,931,568 downwards.
GAAATCCTCTGCAGGAGTTGCCGAAGACTTGGGCCGCGTTCGGCAGCTCCTCGCAAATGCTACATTGTTCGGCGAACCCGCCTGGCACTTGCGAGAGGAAGCTCCCCCTTGTCTGCTCAAGAATCCGTTTTCAACACCCCGTACCGCGCTTTTCTGTTTGATATGGACGGCACCGTCCTCAATTCCATCGCCGCTGCCGAGCGGATCTGGGCGGCCTGGGCCTTGCGCCACGGCGTCGATGTCGACACCTTCCTGCCCACCATCCATGGCGTTCGCGCCATCGACACCATCAATCGCTTGGCGTTGCCCGGTGTGGATGCCGAGGCTGAAGCGGCGTTCATTACCGAGGCAGAAATCGAGGATGTCGAGGGGATCATCGAGGTGCCCGGCGCGGCGAATTTCCTGAAATCGCTGCCCGCCAATCAATGGGCAATCGTCACTTCTGCGCCGAAGGCATTGGCGTTGCGGCGGATGGCGGCGGCGGGTATTCCGCAGCCTTTGGTGATGGTCACTGCCGAAGACGTCAGCGCTGGCAAACCCGATCCCGCGGGTTATCGACTGGCGGCCAAGCGCTTGGGCGTTGAACCGGCCGATTGCCTGATTTTCGAAGACGCCACCGTGGGCATTCTCGCCGCCGAGGCCGCGGGCGCGGACCTGATCGTGGTGACCGCGACCCACGACCATCCGCTCCAGACTCCTCATGCCACGCTCGCCAGCTATGAGTCGGTCGGCAGCCGCGTGGAGGCAGATGGTCTGCTGCGCCTTGAGCCACGGGACCTTCAGTAAACCCCGGGAATCAACCGCCAACTGCGGGCGCAGTAAGCCTCGTATTCGCTGCCAAACTGCGCCCGTAACAGACCTTCTTCGGCGTGAATGCGGGCGATCAGCGGTATCAGCGTTATCGCGGCCAGCAACAGGCCAACGCCGGAGCGAAAGGCCAGTGCCCAGCCCACCGCAGTGATCATCAGCCCCAGGTAACTGGGGTTGCGCAAGGTGCGATAAATCCCGTCGGTGACCAGCGTGTGCCCCGGCTGAATTGCCACCAGTCCACTGAAACGCTTGCCCAGCACAAACACCGGCCACAGCCGCAGCGTGCCGCCGATGATGAACAGCAAAGCCCCTAACCAGCGAACACCTTCGCCACCCAAGGTCCAGAAATCGATCCGGTCGGTATAGGCCGGCAGGTATCCGCTCAATAATCCGATCACCCCGAACGCCGGCAGCACCCAGCGATTGGCCCGGTCTTCACGTTCGCCGGAACTCAGGTTGACCTCAGTGAACAAGGACGCGATGGCCATCACCAAAGTGGCAAGCACGATGACCACCAGCGGCGCATGAGAGAAAAACGCCGAGAACCCGCCGAGCCCCCACACCGCGAGGCCAAGGTAGGCGAGGGTGGAAACAACGGCGAAAAACGCCAGTTTGGCCGAGATTTTCATAAGCACCTCGTCTGATCTTTTCAGTTTAGAGGTCTGGCGCCCCTCACGCGTTCAACCCGGCCCTGGCATTACGCCGAATCACCTGCGGCGGCTGCCCGAACGCCCGAAGGAAGGCTTCGCGCATGCGGCGGCAGTCGCTGAAGCCGGATTCTTCGGCGATCTGGTCGAGGGTCAGGCGCCCGCGTTCCAGCATTTGCCGTGCCGTTTCCAGGCGCAGGTTCTCGATGGCTTTGGCCGGTGATTGACCGGTTTCCGCCCGGAAGGCCCGGCTGAACTGCCGAGGGCTGAGGCGCGCGACGTCTGCCAGTTGTTCCACCGACAACGTCTCGGTGAGGTGTTCTCGCGCATAGCCAAGGACGGTTTGAATACGGTCGGATTTCGCTTCCAGTTCCAGCAGCGCCGAGTGCTGCGACTGGCCGCCCGCGCGGCGGTGGTACATCACCAGTTTCTGCGCCACGGAACGGGCCAGTGCGGCGCCGTGATCCTTTTCGACCATGGCCAGCGCCAGGTCGATGCCGGCGGTCATCCCGGCGGAGGTCCAGATCGAACCGTCGACGACGTAGATGCGGTCTTCTTCGACCTTGATCGACGGAAACCGCGCTTGCAGCTCCCGTGCATAGGCCCAGTGGGTGGTGGCGCGCCGTCCGTCGAGCAAGCCGGCCTGGGCCAGGACGAACGCCCCGGAACAGATCGACGCCGTGCGCCGCGCGGTTTTAACGTTTGCGCGCAGGTAGTTCAGCACGCCCTCGGGTGCCTGCTCGAGGATGGCATCGCCGCCCACCACAATCACCGTATCGAACACCCGCTCACCAAAGGCCTCGGTGCCGACGCTCAGCCCACCGGAAGCGCGCAATGTGCGGCCGTCTTCGGACAGTACGCTGACGTCATACAGCGCTTCGCCGGCGCTGAAGTTGGCGTACTCGAACACCGGCATGGCCGCCAGCGCCATGGACTGGAACCCTTCAAACACTACAAACGCCACGGAAGTCATCGAGATGTCCTCAAAAGGTCATGTCCGAAAAACGTACTTTAAACGTCATTTGAGACGAGCGTTAGACCGTTTATAACGATTCACACCCGGCGAAGTTATCGCCTCACTGTGAAGGAAATCGACATGGCCCTCTCATCCAAAGGTACCGCGCTGATCACTGGCGCTTCTTCGGGCATCGGCGCGGTGTATGCCGACCGTCTCGCCCGGCAGGGTTACGACCTGATTCTGGTCGCCCGCAGCCAGGCAAAACTGAACGCCCTGGCCAACCACCTGAGTAACGAAACCGGCCGCGCCGTCGAAGTGGTCGCCGCTGATCTGAAGGACAAGGCCGATGTGCGGCGGGTCGAAGAAATTCTACGCTCCGACGCCAGTATCACCCTATTGGTCAACAACGCCGGGGTCGGCGCTGTCATGCCGCTGCTCGGCAGCCCCGTGGATGACATGGAAGACATGATCACCCTCAACGTGACCGCGTTGATGCGCCTCGCTTACGCGGTGGTACCAGGCTTCGTTGCTCGCGGCACCGGGACGGTGATCAATATCTCCTCGATCGTTGCCGTCGCCCCGGAAATTCTCAACGGCGTGTATGGCGGGACCAAGGCGTTTGTCCTCGGCCTGAGCCAATCCATGCACCGCGAGCTGGCCGACAAAGGCATTCGGATCCAGGCTGTATTGCCCGGCGCCACCGCCACCGATTTCTGGAGCGAGGCCGGCAACCCCGTGGAAAACCTGCCGCAAGAGATCGTGATGTCTGCCCAGGACATGGTCGATGCCGCGCTGACGGGGCTGGCGCAAGGCGAAGTGGTGACCATTCCGGGCCTGCACCAAGGCGACCAGTGGGACACCTACGAAGCCCAGCGCCAGACGCTTTCAGGCTTGTTCGGCAATTCCACGGCCGCACCGCGTTATCGCTGAAGCGGTAGCCTCCGGGCAGGGTGAACTAAGCTTGGATTAGGACCGTTCACCCTTAAGGAGCACCGCCATGCTTCACATCAGAACGCCGTTGATTCTGCACCCGGGCCTGTCGACGCCGGCCCGGCGGATCTGGCTCAAGCTGGAAAACCTGCAACCCAGCGGTTCATTCAAATTGCGTGGCATGGGTCGTTTGTGCAGTCAGGCAAAGGCGCAGGGCAAACGCAAAGTCGTCTGTCCTTCCGGCGGCAATGCCGGGTTCGCCACTGCGGTGGCTGCCGCCATCCTGGGGTTGAAAGCCTGCATTGTGGTGCCGCACACCACACCCGAAACCACCCGCGCACGGATCAGGAAAACCGGTGCCGAGGTGATCGTCCATGGCAAGGTCTGGGACGATGCAAATCAACGGGCGAAGGAACTCTCGCAAGGCGCGGACACTGAATACGTGCCGGCCTTCGATCATCCGGTGTTGTGGGAAGGGCACAGCACGATAGTCGATGAAATCCTCGAGGATTGTCCTCAGGTCGATGCAATAGTGACGTCGGTAGGAGGTGGTGGTTTGCTGGCGGGCATTCTCACCGGGTTGATTCGCCATGACCGCATGGACTGCCGGATCATTGCTTGCGAAACCCAGGGGGCGGCCTCTTTTGCGGCAGCGGTCGAGGCCGGGCATCCGGTCAGGTTGCCGAGGATCGACACCGTTGCCACTTCGCTAGGTGCTGCTCAGGTAGCCGCCTGGCCGGTGCAGCACATCCTCGATTTCCCCCATGAGTGCGTGGTGCTCAGCGATGACGAGGCAATCATGGGCGTGGTGCGTTACGCCAACGACTTGCGTCAGTTGGTCGAGCCGGCGTGCGGCGTTTCGTTGGCGATTGGATACCTGGACCATCCAGCGATTGCCGGAGCCCATGATGTGGTGATTGTGGTGTGCGGCGGCGTGAGCATCAGCGCGCAACTGGTGGCGGGTTGGGCGCGATTGTCCTCCGGTGTTGAAGCAAGGTAGGGCTGCAAACGCTATCCGGGTGTCGCAAGCCCCACCGCTACTTTTTCAGCCTTTATTGACCCGCTGCAACGCCGTCCTGGACGAGGATTGCTCTGGCCAGGTCTTCGTCGCTGGCGTTGAGGCCGGGATGTTCCTGACGAATCTGCTTCAAGTATGACTCCAGGTAAACACCACGAATCGCGCCGCCACTGGCAACGAAGCTGGAGGCGTCATCCCGAGCCGGAATCACTCGTTTGTCATCCTTGAAGGTCGAGTACAACGATGCGGAAACCCCGGCTGACGTGGCGACATCGCCCGCATCCACTTTGGCCATAGCGGAGCCGAAGGGTAAACACAGCAAAAGGGAAGAGATGATAATCAGACGGCGCATGACGGTGTCCTCTGTAAAGCGTGAAGCAAAAAAGGAAGTACCACATCTGTAGGATGCGTGGCGGTCGTCAGGAGTTCCCTGTTCAAGCGTGATCAGTTCAAAGCCTGCGCTTCTGAAAAAGCGCAGTCCTTCGCCGCACACACACACACAATCATCCTCCACCAACAACGCTGGACGCGCCAGCGTTGCTTCGCTGCAAGCGCGGGGCCGCGATGCTAAAGCAGAGGAATGCTGTAGCTCACGATCAAGCGATTCTGGTCCTGGTCACGCGCCGCCTCGCTGTTGGACTTGCCGTTACGCCATCCAAATCCGACATTTTTCAGGGCACCGGACTGAATCACGTAGTCCAGCGCAATGTCCCGCTCCCATTCCTTTTGGGTATTGCCAGAGGTCGTCTTGATGTCGTCCCCGCTGAGGTACATGACGGACGCTTTCAGGCCGGGCACGCCCATGGCGGCAAAGTCATAGGCGTATTGACCGAAGGCTGTGCGTTCCCCCGCACGGGTGAAGGTTTGAATCAGACGGTCGGTGTACAGGTAAAGGCTGGAGCCGCCGGCCCCTTTGTTGGCCAGGCCACCCTGATTGAGCTGCGTGAAGTTGCTGCCACTTGAAACACTTTGATAGCCCGCCGTGATTGCATGACCACCCACCGTGTAAATCAGCGCAGCACTCCAGGTTTTATTGTCGATCTCGCCATCATTGCCTTCGGTGAAGCCACTGATTCTGTAGCCCGACGTGCCAGAGCTGTTTCTACCAGATGAGTCGGTCTTGAAGTAGCGCAAGTCGGTCTTCAACGACTGACCTTCCGCGATCGCCAGCGTGTGGATCAGGCCGAAAAACTGCTGGGTGTAGTAGTCGTCCAGGTGGGCGTAGTAATACTGGGCGGTCAGGTCCTTGGTGATTTTCCAGTCGCCGCCGGCGAAGTCGAACGCGTTGCTTTCACGGGTGCCGCCCGTGGCGGCCAACCCGGTCTGATCGCTTGAGCCGCGACCGGTTGCGTGTTCGATTCGGCCGCCCGTGAGGGTCAGATCCTTGAACTCGCCCGAGGTGATCTGGCCTCCTTCAAAGGTTTGCGGCAACAGGCGGCCGTCGTTGGACACCAGGATCGGCAGCTTAGGCATCAGCGTGCCCAGGCGAAGTTCGGTTTTCGACACCTTGACCTTGCCGGTCAACCCCAGCCGGCTCCATTCGTCGACGGCGCTGTTGTCGCTGTCCGAAGGAATCATCGAGCTGCCGACATGCCGTCCCTTGCCACTGTCCAGCGTAATCCCCATCAGGCCCAGTGCGTCGACGCCAAAACCAACCGTGCCATCGGTGTAGCCCGACTTGTAGTCGAGCATGAAACCCTGTGCCCACTCTTCGGTTTTCGAAGGCGCGGCCGTGCCGTCGCGGTTGTCGTTGTTGAAGTAGAAATTTCTCATTCCGAGGGTGGCTTTGCTGTCACTCAGGAAGTCGGCGTGCGCTTGGGTGCTCAGTGCGATGGCACCCAGTGCAATCGTTACCGCCGTTTTTTTACTGCTCATCGAAATCGCCCTTTTTTTGTAATTTGAATAGGGGAGAGTGGCTCCCGCAGTCGCGGATGCCGGCAACGCCAGTTGCCTGCGGGAGCGTGACGCTTGAGTTAAATACCCAGCACGTTGGCGCCGATGCACGGGTCAATGCCGCGTTCCAGACGACGCTGATGGACGATCACGGTAATTTCCATCGAACCCGTCGTGACCTCGAAGTCGAGGATGTGGCCGCCGTACGCCTGGAACGTCGCGTCGCCGGCGACGCCGTGCATATGGATCGAAGGCTGATCGTTCTTCCAGGCCACGGACCCGGTGATGCTCGCCATCTCGACACTGTTCAAGGTCTTGGCGTCGAAGTCTTTCTTGTCCTTGTTCCAGAAACCGAACTTCACATTGCCGAAGCCGATGCCGGTGATGGAGGCGCTGGGGATTTTTTCGGCGATGGCCAGTTTGGTCAGTTCTTTAAAAGCGTTATCGCCCATGCGCAGCACCATGAGGTAGCCGGTGGGGGTTTTGGTGTAGCGCGGTGTCGTTTCAGATACACATTGCATAGGCGCTGCCGTCGCGGTGGGTGCGGTTTCTGCAACCGCGAGTGGGGAAAACGTTGAATTGATCAGAACGGCAGCGGTGACCGCCAACATCATCTTGGAGAAACGCAGTGTCGGGTGAAGTTGAACGTGCATGAGACTTCCTCTGTTTTTGTTGTTGTGTGGGTGGTGCGGTTTTCGGGACGAGCCAATCCGACGCCTGTTGTTCAACAGGCGCGGAAGTTGTGCTGACAGCGGGTGTTAGTTGAAGCCGGGTGACTTACAGCGCATCGCGGCTGCTGACGCCGTCCACCAGTCGGGCGATGCTGAGCGGGTTAGCGTTCTTCAGCGCGTCCGGCAGCAAGCTGTCGGGGCAGTTCTGATAACACACGGGACGTAGAAAACGATCGATCGCCAACGTCCCGACCGAGGTACCGCGAGCATCCGAAGTGGCCGGGTACGGTCCGCCGTGGACCATGGCATCGCAGACTTCCACGCCGGTCGGGTAGCCGTTGAACAGCACGCGCCCGACTTTCTGTTCCAGCAGGGCCAGCACTTCGTTCAGGGTATTGAGTTCCGAATCTTCGACGATCAGCGTGGCGGTCAACTGACCGCGCAAACCGTGCAATGCCTGGAGCAACTCGGCCTGGTCAGCGAGTTCCACCACGAGGGTGGTCGGGCCGAAGACTTCTTCCTGCAGCAGCTCATCACCGTTGATCAAGAGGCTGACGTCGGCCTTGAACACTTGCGGTTGTGCCTGGTTGCCTTGTTGTTCTGCGCCGGCCAGGTGAGTCATGCCAGCGTGAGCGCGAAGGTTGTCCAAACCGTGGCAATAACTTTTCAACGCCCCGGTGTTGAGCATGGTTTGCGCCGGTTGTTCATTCATCAAACCGGTAAAGCGTTCGAGGAAAGCCGTGAACTCGGGCGAGCGAATGCCCAGTACCAAACCGGGATTGGTGCAGAACTGACCTGCGCCCAACACCACGGAAGCGGCCAATTCGGCAGCGATCTTGTCACCGCGAATCTTGAGTGCTTCGGGCATCACCACCACCGGGTTGATGCTGCTCATCTCGGCGAACACCGGGATCGGTTGAGGACGCGCCGCTGCCATGTCGCACAAGGCCCGGCCGCCACGCAATGACCCCGTGAAACCCACCGCCTGGATCGCCGGGTGCTTGACCAGCGCTTCGCCGACGCTGCCGTAGAGCATGTTGAACACGCCATCCGGCATTCCGGTTTTTCTGGCCGCGCGTGTGATTGCATCGGCGACATAATCGGCGGTTGCCATATGCCCGCTATGGGCCTTGAACACCACCGGGCAACCGGCGGCGAGTGCCGCTGCGGTGTCGCCGCCAGCGGTGGAGAAGGCCAACGGGAAATTGCTGGCCCCGAACACGGCGACCGGACCGAGCCCGGTGCGGTACTGGCGCAGGTCGGGGCGGGGCAGCGGTTGCCGGTCGGGCAGCGCACGGTCGATGCGGGCGCCGTAGAAATCGCCGCGACGCAGCATCGTGGCGAACAGGCGCATCTGGCCGCTGGTGCGTGCCCGCTCACCTTGAATACGGCCGGCGGGCAGGGCGGTTTCCCGGCACACGAGGGCAATGAACGAGTCGTCCAGCACGTCAAGCTCAGTGGCAATAGCCTCCAAAAACTGAGCGCGTCGGGCGGATGAAAGTTGGCGAAAGATCGGGTAAGCCGTGGCCGCCGCTTCTGCAGCGGTGTTCACTTCATCCACGGTCGCCTGATGGAAACGATAGGGCAGTGCTTCGCCGGTATTGGCGTCGTGGCTTTGCAAGGTGCTCGAACCTTTTGCCGAACGCGCGCCAGCGATGTAGTTGAGGCCTGAAACTTCAAACATGGGAACTCCTGAAGGGCTGTTCAAATGAGGGTCAAGTGAGCCGGTAAATACGGCGGGCGTTGTCATGAAACAGGGCGAGCCGATCCGTGAGGGAACGGTCGCTGACAATCGTTTTGAAGCCGTCGAAGATCTCGCTCATGCCGTTCACGACGCCGTCGACCGGGTAATTGCTGGCAAACGCACAGCGACTGACATCGACAATCGAAATCGCGTCGTTCACCACCACGCGGTTCGACTCGATGGGCCACGCCTCGCCGGGGATGCAAATGCCTGAAATCTTCAAGGCAACGTTCGGCTCCCGTGCCAGCAACGCGAGGTTTTCACGCCAGCCGGCCAACCCTGCTTCCGAACGATCCGCCGGCAGTGCGGTGTGATTGACCACGATGGTCACATCGGGAAAATCCCTGGCCAGCTCGGCCGCTTCCGCCAGATGCCACCAGGGCGCCTGCAACTCGAAGTGCAGACCGTTTTCAGCCAGTTGTGCGTAGCCCTCGCGCCAGCGGGGATCGCGCATCGAGCCCGGCGCCACGAAATCTTCGCGCCATGCTTCAAGGTGGGTGACCGCAGGTTTGTGGCGCACGCCGCGCACCAACGGATGATCGCCGTACTGGCGCAAGAGGTCCGATGCGTCTTCACGGTCAAGCCAGGCCTGCGCCACCATCGCCTCCAGGGTCGGTTCGTTCTGTGCCAGTGACTCGACAAACCTCACCTCATCGGCGGGCGTCGCAGGGTCCCATTCACCCTCGATGACGACGGTCTGCACGATGCGATGGTTGCCCGTCAGCCGGCGATAGTCCTCAGGCAGAAAGTTGCGGCAGATCGATGAATAATCGCCGTAACGAAAGGGGCGCAACGGGCGGTCGTTCAGCCACGGGTAGTAATGCTTTTCGATATCGAAATAGTGCTGATGGGCGTCGACGATGGGTAAGTCCGCATCCTCGCCGCTGGCCAGAAAGCGCGCACGCCAGTCGATCACGGATGGGTTATCCATGCTGTTCCTCCAGACGATAAAAACGTTGAGCATTGCCGGCGAACACCGCTTCCTGTACGGCACGCCCCATTGGCGCGAGCATCGCGGCCATGCCGTCGGCAATCGTGTCGTAGGACGCGCGCAATCCGGCGACCGGGAAATTGCTGGCGAACATGCAGCGCTCGGGGCCGAAAATCTCCAGTGCGGTCAGCACCACGATCCGGTTGTCGTTGTAGTTCCAGGGCGAGTCTTTCAGCCCGAACTCCGAGAGCTTGATGTGCACGTTGGGTTGCAGGGCCAGGGCTTCCAGGCCTTTGCGCCAACGGGCCATGCCGTGCGGGCTGCGATCCCAGGCGAATCCCGTGTGATTGAGCGCGATCCGGATCTGCGGAAACATCGCCGCCACATCAGCGGCCTCGACCAGGTGCCACGGTGGCACGCGCAGATCCCACGACAGGTCGTGATCCGCCAGCCGCGAAAAGCCTTCCAGCCATTTCGGGTCTTGCATGGTGCCCCTGGCGCCGGCAATCGACACCTCCGGCGATGCCGAGGTGACGGGTTTGGAGCGTATGCCTTTCACCAGTGGCCTGGCGGCTTGAGCCGCGAGAATTTCCGCGCTGTCCTCACGATCGAACCAGGCGTGGGCAACGATGGCATTTGGGAAGCCGTAACGGGCATTCACCTGTTCCAGCCAGCGTGTCTCGGCGACTTGCTCATCGCGAGCACGTTCAGCCTCGACATGCACTGTGCCCACCAACCGTTGTCTTTCGGTCAGGGCAAGAAAGTTTTCCGGCAAGAAATCACGGCACAGACTGTGATAGTCGCCGAGGAAAAAATCCTCGTGATACTCGTCCTGCAGCCAGGGATAACGACCGTTGCCCAGGTCCCACAAGTGGTGGTGAGCATCGACAATCGGTAGCGCATCCTCGGCCGCAAGGTTGGGCAAGCCGTTGCGTTCGTGCAGCGTGATCATGACGGGGTCCCTTGCTCAGCGCGACGCGGCGAATTGGGAAGGGCTGAGTGCGCTGTCTTCGACTTCCCCTGCGGCGGCTGCCTCGGCCTTGGCCTGGACGCGGCTGCGCAGTTTGGCGACGTTCACCACCACCCGGGTATGCGCCGCCGTGGCCACCAGCTCGACGTCATCGCGCACTTCGACGTTGAAGGTGACGCTGCGCCCCTCGATCCGGGTGACCGTGGCGACGATGCTGACTGACATGCCCAGCAACGTGGCGCCGACGTGGCGAATGTCGACTGCCGCACCGACGGTGTTTTCGCCCTCATCGAGGAAGGTCAGCAGGTAGTCCAGGCACGTCCGTTCGATGTCATCCACCAGGCGGGGCGTGGCGTAGATGCGCAAGTCTTCGCCGAGAAACGAGATGGTGCGTTCCTTGTCGACGATCAGTTGGCGTTCGGTGGCGGTGCCGGCTTCGAGTGTGGAGAAATTCATGAAAAACCTCGTATTTGAGTGCTGACAGTCAAAAAATTGATTCAGGCGTTGGGCAGGAAACCGATGGAGATCCATGGCACGGCGATCAGCACGCCCAAGGCCACAACGAGTGCGCCGAGATACGGCCAGACCCGACGCATGGCGCCGCTGGGGTCGACCTTGGCGATGGCGCAGGCGGCGTAGAAGCCCACGCCAAATGGCGGGGCGAACAAACCCAGGCCCATGGCGAAGATCGCGACCATGGCGTAATGCACGTCGTTGATGCCCATGGCCTTGGCAATCGGGAACAGCAGCGGCCCGAACAGCACGATGGCCGGGATGCCTTCCAGAAAACTGCCCAGAAGGATGAACGCCACGGCGGAGATGATCAGGAAGCCCATCGCGCCACCCGGCACCGTCGACATCACCTGCGCCAACTGGTGCGAGAAGCCCGACTGGGTCAATGCCCAGGCCATGGCGGTCGCGCTGCCGATGATGATCAGGATCGCGCCGGACAGCGACGCGGTGCTGACCAGGATCGGATACAGCCGGCGCCAGTCAAAGCAGCGGTAGCACAGCAACCCGACGATAAAGGTGTAGGCCACGCCAATGGCGGCGACTTCGGTGGCGGTCGCGACCCCTTCAACCACCGCGGTGCGGATCACGAAGGGCAGGGCCAGTGCCGGTAACGCGATCAGCAGCGAGTGGCCGATTTCCTTGCCCGAAGCGCGTTTGCCGGTGGAGGCCTCGCCTTTGCGGTTTTTCCACCAGATCACCGCCGCCATGGCGATGGCACCCACCACCGCCGGCATGAAACCACCGGTAAACAGCGCGGAAATCGACACGCCGGTCACCGAACCGATGGTGATCAGTACCAGGCTAGGCGGAATGGTTTCCGACATCGCCCCGGAGGCATTGAGCATCGCCACCAGTTCGTTTTCATCCTCACCGCGTTTCTTCATTTCCGGAAACAGCGCCGGTGCGATAGCGGCCATGTCCGCAGCCTTGGAGCCGGAAATGCCAGAGATCAGGTAAATGGCGCCGATCAGCACGTAAGACAGGCCGCCACGGACATGGCCGATCAACGAGCAGAGGAAGCGGATCATCGCTCGGGCCATGCCCATGGCTTCGATCAATGCACCCAAAAACACGAACAACGGGATGGCCAGCAAAATCAGGCTCGCCATGCCTTCGTCCATTCGCCCGACGACCAGGGTCAGCGGCGTGCTGGTCATGGTCGACAGGTAAGCCACGGTCGCCAGGCCGAACGCGACCATGATTGGCACGCCGATCACGATCATGGCCATCACGCCGATCATGAAGAAGACCACCAGGTTCCAGTTGCCCATCAGCAGCAGGGGGCCTTCCGCCACCCACAACAATCCGGCGAGGGAAGCCAGCATCGCCACCGACACCGAGAAGTCGATCAACCGGGCGCTGGTCAGCAGACGCGCGACACAGGTCATCAGCATCAGGCTCAGGCCGACCGCGATGGCGGACACGCGAAAGGCGTTGGGAATTTCGAGGGCGGCGGTGGTGATGATCCACTCGTCGCTGACGTACTCCCAGGCCGGCGTGAACAGCAACCCGATGAACGTGATGACAATCACCGCGCCCAAAGTGTCGACAAAGGCGCGTTTTTCCAGCGGCAGCCGCCCGATGAACGAGGTCAGCCGCATGTGCTCGCCTCGACGCATCGCCACCACTGAGCCGAGCATCGCCAGCCAGAGAAACAGCAGCGAGGCCAGTTCGTCGCCCCAGACGATGGGTTGATTGAGCACGTAGCGCGAGAACACATTGCAAAACAGCAGCGTGACTTCGATGACCACCAGCAACGCCGCGCTGCCTTCGGTCAGCCAGCGCAGCCCGGTGTCCAAAGCGCGACCGAGACGAAACGTGGTGGGGCGCGTGCTGAGTCCTTCAGCGGGAGAAACATCCGTCATTGGTATTTCGCTTTTCATGACCTTGTCTCCGGCTTAGGACAGTTGACCCGCGTACTGCTCGAGCAAGCTCCAGGCTTCAGGGCCGTACTTTTCCTTCCATTGGGAGTAGAAGCCTTTGGACTGCAGATCAGTCCTGAACAATGAACGATCGACTTTGTTGAAAGTGATGCCGTGGGCGGTCAGGGACGGCTCCAGGCTGGCGTTGAGATCAATCACCTGTTGACGCTGGATCAGCGCGGCGGCGTTGATCTGCCGGGAAACGATTTCCTGCACATCTGCGGGCAATTTTGGAAAGGTCTTGCCCGAGGCGACGATCCAGAAACCGCCCCAGATGTGGTCGGTCATGGAGCAGTATTTCTGCACTTCATAGAAGCGTGCGGCCTCGACCACCACCAATGGGTTTTCCTGGCCGTCGACGACTTTGGTCTGCAACGCCGAGTAGGTCTCGTTGATGCTGATGCCGGTAGGGGAGGCGCCCAGGGCGCTGAACATGGAGGTCCACAACGGGCTGACCAGCACACGCAGTTTGAAACCGGCCAGGTCTTGCGGGGTGTTGATCGGACGCGTCGAGCTGGTGATCTGGCGGAAGCCGTTGTTCCACACTTTCTCCATCGGGATCAGGCCGACCTTCTCGGTCTTGGCGCGTACGTACTCGCCCAGCTTGCCGTCCAGCGCGGCCCAGACACTGTCGTAGTCCTTGAACGCGAACGGCATGCTTTCGATCGACATGGCCGGCACCAGCGTGGAGAGAATCGCGCCTGGCAAGGGAATGAAGTCAATTGCCCCGGCGCGTACCTGGGACAGCATGTCGGTGTCGCCGCCCATTGCGCCGTTGGCGTACACCTGCAGGTCCACGGCGCCGTTGGTTTCGGCCTTGATGGCGAGCGAAGCCGCCTTCATCTGGATGTTCAGCGGATGGGTGTCGGGCAGGCTGCTGGTGTAACGCAACACAATGGGTTTGGTCGCGGCGAAGACGCTGGAGGGCAGCAGGTTGGCGGCGAATGCGCCGCCAACGGTGACGCCGGCAGACACTAGAAATGATCGGCGGCTGACGGACTCGGTCAAGATACGGCTCATGATGTTCACCTTATTGTTTTTGTAGTTGTTCAAAAAAACTGCGGATCGTTCAAGCGAGCGCTGCTCCCTGTAGGAGTGAGCCTGCTCGCGATAGTGTCGTCAGACTCGAAATTCATGTCGACTGACCCACCGCATTCGCGAGCAGGCTCGCTCCTACAGGTTTGCGTTATTTCAGTGCCACGACGGCCTGGGTTCTAATCAGCTCATCGATTTCGGTTTCCGAGAAGCCGCTTTCTTTCAACACTTCGCGGGTGTGTTCACCGAGCAGCGGGGCATGCCGACTGGTCGGCGGCGCGGCGTTGTCCATGTCGGAGAAGTGAATCGGCAGGCCCATGCCGCGTACCCGGCCTTCGGTCGGGTGTTGGGTCTCGACGACCATGCCGCGTGCTTCGGTTTGTGGGTGAGCCAGCGCCGCCGCGATATCGAGGACCGGCCCGGCAGGCAGGCCGAGGCTGTCGAACAGCACCATCCATTCATCCGTGGTGCGCGCGACCAGGACTTCGTTGAGGATTTCCACCAGGGCCAGACGGTGCTCCATGCGCAACGCGTTGCTGGCGAAGCGTGGGTCGGCTTTGAGTTGTGGCAGGGCGAGTGCCTCGACCAGCCGTTCGTAGTTGGCCTGGTTGGCGGCGCCAATGTTGATCCAGCCGTCCGCCGTGCGGAACACCTGATACGGCGCGCTGGTGGAGTTGGCCGAACCCATCTTCGGCAGGATCGTGCCGTCGGCGAAATACGCCGCCGCCGGCCAGTACATCTGTTGCAGGCCGGCTTCGAACAGCGAGGTGTCGACCATCTGCCCGAGGCCGGTTTTCTGTTTGGCGGCGTACGCTGCACAGATGCCGAGGGCGGCGAGAATGCCGGAGTTGATGTCAGCGACTGGCGAACCGGCCTTGACCGGTTCACGCCCGGCTTCACCGGTCATGCTCATCATGCCGCTCATGCCTTGGGCGATCAGGTCGAAACCGCCTTTTTCGCCAAACGGCCCGCTGCGGCCGTAACCGGAAATCGCGCAGTAGATCAGCCCTGGGTTGAGGGTTTTCAGCGTTTCATAGCCCAGGCCAAATTTCTCCATGGTGCCGGCACGGTAGTTTTCCGTGACCACATCGGCGTCCATCAACAGGCGGCGCAACACGTCGCGCCCGCCCTCGGTTTTCAGGTTCAGGCCAATACCGCGCTTGTTGCGGTTCACCACCATGAACGAGGCGGATTCACCGCTGGCCATGATCGGCGAGAAGCGGCGCGAATCATCACCGCCCGGGACTTTCTCGACCTTCACCACGTCCGCGCCCATGTCGGCCAGCATCATTCCGCACACCGGGCCGGACATGATGTGAGCCAGTTCTACAACGCGCATTCCTGTCAGCGGTCCCATGTTATTTCCCCTTGAATTGTGGTTTGGCTTTCTCGATGAAAGCGTTCAGACCGATCTGAAAATCTTCGGTGTCGTAGCAGAAGTAACTCGCGTCAATCTGCTCGACGGTGGGCGCAACGCCGGCCTCAAGCTGGCGTGCGGCCTGGCGATGCCAGCGGGCGACGAGGGGCGCTCCATTGGCGATGCGTTTGGCGGTGGCGAGGGTTTCCGACTCGACCTCGGCATCGGGCACGACGCGGGTCACGAGGTTTTTTACGTAGGCATCATTGGCGTCGAGAATGCGGCCTTCGAGAAGAATCTCCAGGGTCGTCGAGCGTCCGGCCAGCGCCACCAGACCGGCCATTTCGTCATACGACATGACCAGCCCCAGTTTGCCGACCGGCGCGCCGAAACGACTGGAGGTGCCGCAGATACGCAGGTCGCAGAGCGCCGCGATTTCCAGGCCGCCGCCGACACACACGCCATGGATCATCGCGATCACCGGGTGCGGGCAGTCGGCAACGGCGCGCATGGCCCTGGAAGTGATGTCGGCATACACCCGGGCCTGCGCCGCGTTGGCGCGCACGGTCGGGAACTCGCTGACATCGGCGCCGGCCGCGAAGGCTTGTTCGCCGGCACCGCGCAACACGACACAACGCACGCTGGCGTCGGCGGACAACTCGGTCATGACATCACCCAGGTCCTGCCACATGGACAAGGTCAGGGCGTTCATTTTCCCCGGGTGGCTGAGGGTGACGGTGGCAAGGCTGTCTTGCCGGTCGATAAGGACGGTGGGCTTCATGATTGTTGCGCTGGCGTCGGTTTAACCGACGACGCGGCTGCCTCCTCATTTTTTATTGTTGGGTAGCGACGGTTACAACGACTGCTCAAGCATCGAGAGGTAGTCCGCGGACGATGCTTCGCGGGGGTTGGTCTTGTGGCTGTGATCGTGCAACGCGCCTTCGACGATGCCGGCAAACAGGCTTTCGTCGACGCCGATTTCGCTCAGGCGGGTCGGCAGGCCCAGGCGTCGGGTCATGTCTTCGATGGCCGTGCCGATATTGGCGCCGGCCTCAAGGCCCATGGCATGTCGCAGGCGTTCGAGCTTGCGTTCGTCGCGAACGGTCGGGGCGTTGGCGTTGAAGTCCACGACCGCTGGCAGGAAGATGGCGTTCAAAGTGCCGTGGTGCAGCTTCGGATTGATGCCGCCCAAGGCGTGAGACAGGCTGTGCACGCAGCCCAATCCCTTCTGAAAGGCGAGTGCGCCCTGCATCGACGCGCTCATCATGTTCATTCGCGCTTCACGATCACCGGGTTCGGCGGTGGCGCGCTCGATGTGTTCCCAGGCACGCCACAGGCCGTCGAGGGCGATGCCATCCGCCGCCGGGTTGAAGGCCGGCGCCATGAACGTCTCGATGCAATGAGCGATCGCGTCCATGCCGGTGGCGGCGGTCAGCATCGGTGGCAGGCCCAGGGTCAGTTCCGGGTCGCAGATGGCCACGCGAGGCACTACATAAGGTGAGATTACGCCCACTTTGCGACCATCGTCGAGGATCAGGATGGCGCCTCGTCCGACTTCGCTGCCGGTGCCCGCCGTGGTAGGAATGGCGATCAGCGGCGCGGTGGCAGAGGTGATGCGATCCAGGCCGCCTTCGATCACCGCAAAGCTTTGCAGAGGGCCGTCGTGCGTGGCGCAAACAGCGACACCTTTGGCCAGGTCGATGGAAGAACCACCGCCGACCGCGATGATGCCGTTGCACTCGTCGCGGTGGTATTGCGCGACGGCTTCACGCACGGCGTGCTCGTTGGGATTGGATGGGGTGGCGTCGAAAATAGAAGGAGGAAGACTGGCGCCGAGGGCCGCGATGACCTTGTCGACGATGCCGGCATTGCGCACGCCGATGTCGGTGACGATCAGCGGCCGGGTAATGCCCGCGCGCTCGGCTTCGGCGGCCAGATGCTGCAGGCTGTCGTAGCCGAACTGGATCTTGGTGACGTAATTGATGAGGGACATGATTCACCACAAGTTATACAGGATTGTTATTGTTGCAATCGGTCTGCGGCAGGAAGGCTTTCGCTCTCTGGTCAAACCCATTGCATTGCCTGGTTGTGGGGTGGACTATAGGGCCGTCGTGGCGAGCCTCGATACTGACAACTTTCGATACCTCTATAACTTTTAGTTAACCCTGATGACGCCCTCACTCAATTCGATCATGTCCCGCCTGCACATCAAGCAGCTTCGCTTGTTGATAGCCCTTGATGAACACGGCTCCTTGCTGGGCGCGGCCAAACAGGTCGCGCTGACCCAGCCCGGAGCCAGTAAAGCCCTGCAAGAAATCGAAACCACGTTCGGCACCGCGCTGTTCACCCGCACTAACCGCGGGCTTGAACCGAACGATGCCGGACGCTCGGTCATTCGTTACGCACGCTTGATCCAGACCGACCTTGCGCACCTGCGCGAAGAGATCATCGGGATCATGAGCGGAGAGGGCGGACGTGTGTCCGTCGGCACCATCATGGGCGCCGTCCCGCTGCTGACCACTGCGATCAGCCGGGTGATTGCCGACCACCCGAAGCTGTCCATCGAGATCGTCGAAGACACCAGCGCCGCACTGCTCAGCCAGCTCGACGCCGGGCGCCTGGACCTTGCGATCTGCCGTACGACCATCAGCAACACGCCTTACTTGTATGAGAGCTCGACCTTCGTCGAAGAAACCCTGGCAGTGATCGCCAGCACTCAGCATCCGTTCGCCTATGCCCGGCAGCTCTCGCTGAAGGACCTGGTGGATTACCGCTGGGTGGTCTATCGCGCCAACATGCCGATGCGTTTGCTGCTGGAGCGCGAATTTCACGAGGCTGACCTGCGTTTTCCGGTGCACTTGCTGGAAACCACGTCGGCGTTTGCCACCTTGTCGCTGCTTCAGGAAAACCCGACCCTCGTCGCGTTGGTGTCGACCGATGTGGCGAAGTTCTGCTCCGGCTACGGTTTCACCACCACGCTGCCGCTGCCCATTACCTCGCGCAGCGAACCGTATGAGCTGGTATCGCGCAAAGGCGTACCGGATTCGCCGGCCGCCAGGTTGCTGCGAGAGGCGTTGTTGAACCCCGTTTGAGCTCGGGAACGGTTGAAACAGGCGCTTGCGATAGTGCCCGGCTTTGGAGGCGCGCATTCGTGCGTTTCAGGCAAATTTGATTTGCGACAGACGCGGTGTTTGAAACGGACCCGCGCCGCGATACTTCGCCGGGATTTTGCCTGCCCAATAATTGGCCCACGGATGGCCGTTGCGAGGTTAGAACAATGAATGTGTCCAACCGACTTGCGCTCTTGATGACCACTGCCGCGCTACTCACCGCGTGTGGTGAGTCTTCCAAACTGCCGCCTCAGGCCAGCGTCGGTCCGTCCCCGCAATTGCCTGAACCCACCACCTCGCTGATCCCTACGTTAAAAGTGTCCAAAGCGGTCGGCTGGGCGGGTAGTGACATGCCCAAGGCACCTGCCGGTTTCAAAGTGACCGCGCTGGCCGAAAACCTCGATCACCCGCGCTGGGTGTATACGCTGCCCAATGGCGATGTGCTGGTTGCCGAGAGTAACCACCCGCCGATGCCGGAAGGCGCTACGGACGGTGGCACCGGCCCGATCGCCTGGGCAAAACGCACTGTCATGGGTGTTGTGATGGGCCGTATTGGCGCTGATGCACCCAGCGCCAATCGCATTACCTTGTTGCGCGACGCCGACGGTGATGGCCACGCGGAAGTCCGGAAGGTATTCATGACTGACCTCGCTTCGCCGTTTGGCATGGCGTTGGTGGGCAATGAATTGTTTATCGGCAACGCCGATGCCTTGGTCAAAGTGCCCTACAGCGAGGGGCAAACCGAGAGTGACGCCATCCCGGTGAAAGTCACCGACCTGCCCGCAGGCATCAATCACCACTGGACCAAGAATGTCCTCGCTAACCTCGAGGGCACCAAGCTTTACGTCACGGTCGGTTCCAACAGCAATGTCGGCGAGAACGGCCTTGATGCAGAAGAAGGGCGCGCAGCGATTTGGGAGGTAGACGTCAAAAGCGGCAGCAAGCGTCTGTTTGCCAGCGGCCTGCGCAACCCCAACGGGCTGGCCTGGAAGCCCGGTTCGACCCAGTTGTGGACGGTGGTCAACGAGCGTGACGAAATCGGCAGCGACCTTGTGCCGGATTACCTGACGTCGGTGCAGGACGGTGCGTTCTACGGCTGGCCGTGGAGCTACTACGGCGCCCATGTCGACACCCGCGTCGAGCCGCCGCGTCCGGACAAGGTGGCCAAGGCCATCGCACCGGACTACGCGCTCGGCACTCACGTTGCACCGTTAGGCCTGACGTTCTCTGATTCACGGGCGATGCCGGCCAACTTCGCCAGTGGCGTTTTTGTCGGTGAACACGGCTCGTGGAACCGTAATCCGCAGGCGGGCTACAAGGTGGTGTTCATTCCGTTTAGCGACGGAAAGCCTTCCGGCATGCCGGTCGATTTCTTGACAGGTTTCCTCAATGCCGATGGCGAAGCGCAAGGGCGCCCGGTGGGCGTCACGCTTGATCAGAGCGGCGCGTTGTTGGTGGCCGATGATGTCGGGAACAAGGTTTGGCGTATCGCGATCGCCAAACCCTAGATTGAGGATTGGGACAGTTAGATGGATGCAGGATGAGCCGCCATCGCGAGCAGGCTCACTCCTACATTGGTTTTATGTTGTTCGCGAGATTTGTGGCCGACACCGGACCCTGTGGGAGTGAGCCTGCTCGCGATGGCGTCAGGCCTAACACGCCGCGTGATCGTTCTTCGCGGGCAAGCCTTGCTCCTACGAAAAACAACGGCTCTTGAATCGAGAACACACGGATATGGTTGTTCCTTCCCTTTGCAGCATCGCTGCACGCTTGCGCCTCAAACAACTGCGTTTGTTGATCGCGCTGGATGATCGTGGCTCCTTGCACAAGGCCGCCGAGAAGATTTCGATTTCCCAGTCCGGCGCCACCAAGGCGCTGCATGAAGTCGAGTCATTGCTCGGCATGCCGCTGTTCGAACGTCAGCCCAAAGGTCTGGTGGCCAACGAAATGGGCCGGTGCATGATTCGTTATGCGCGGTTGATCTACAGCGATGTCGAGCACTTGCGCGAAGAAATGCTCAGCATCATGCAAGGCCAGGGCGGGCGGCTCTCGGTGGGGGTGATCATGGGGGCGGTGCCGTTGCTGACGCGAGCCCTGACCGAGTTGCGCCTGAAGCAGCCGGAGCTGTCGGTGGAACTGGTGGAAAACACCAGCGCCGCGTTGCTCGGGTTGCTGGATCAGGGACGGCTGGACCTGGCGATTTGTCGCACCAGCGTCGGCCAGCGCTCGGACGCTTATGACTGCATCGAACTGAGTGAAGAACCCTTGGCGGTGGTCGCCAGCAAGGACCATCCACTGGCCAGTGCCGAGTCTTTGCAGCTGTCGCAGTTGAGCGACTACCGCTGGGTGGTCTATCCCAAAGACATGCCGATGCGTCAGACCCTGGAACGTGAGCTGAATGAGGCCGGGCTGGGGACTCCGCGTTATCCGCTGGAAACCTCGTCGATTTTCGCCACCATTTTGTTGGTGCAACAAGACCCTAACTTGTTGGCGGTGATTCCGGTGGAAGTGGCCAGGTTCTGCGAGCAATTCGATTTGCTGGTAAAGCTCCCGGTGTCGATGCGCGCATTGACCGAGCCTTACGGCGTGATCAGCCGGGCCGGCGCCGACTTGTCTCCGGCGGCAACCCTGCTGATCAACGAACTGCAGCAGGACCTGATTACTTGATCACGATCGGATTGACCGGTGCACCCGTGCCGCCAACGACCTTCAACGGCGCGGCGGTGTAGAGGAACTGCCACTGACCGTCTGCGGCGCAATCTGTGGCCAGATCATCGAGCATCGCCACTTCGGTGAAAGTCACGCCGAGGTTACGCATCAAGGCATTGTGCAGCGGGATCAGCACGCCCGAGGTGGGGTCGACCGCCACTTCGTTGGCCATGGTGTCGGTCACCAGGTTGGGGATTTCCATCTGGTGAAACCACTCCA
Source organism: Pseudomonas sp. BT76 TE3572 (assembly GCF_050435365.1). Lineage (NCBI taxonomy): Bacteria > Pseudomonadati > Pseudomonadota > Gammaproteobacteria > Pseudomonadales > Pseudomonadaceae > Pseudomonas > Pseudomonas sp. BT76 TE3572. The sequence goes on along the minus strand of NZ_JBNDKE010000001.1, from coordinate 1,910,131 downwards.
CCAGCTCGCGGCTGAAGGTCAGGCCCGGCTCGGCGAAGTCCTTGTAGAACTCTTCCGGTTCACGCTCATAGAACGAGCCGATCCAGCCCGTGCGGATGATCAGGATGTCGCGTTTCTGGATCTCGATGCCTTGGGCTTTCGCCGCAGCCAGCAGGTCCAGGTGATTGAAGGTTTCGCCCTTGTCCAGCACCGCTTTGCCGCGATGGCGGGCCATGTCGATCAACACGGCGCGCCCGACGATCCCGCGTTCGGCAATCGGCAGGATGCTGGCCTTGTCCATGCTGCCGATGGTGCTCATGGCGTCGTAGCCATTCCACAGTTTGTTGTCGTGCCAGACGTGGCCCAGCGCGTCGTATTGGGTCGAGCCTTGCAGGTGCATGAAAATCACGTCGTCGGCGTATTCCACATGGCCGTCGAAGTGGGTCTTGCCGGCCAGGAAATGGCCCTTGTCCAGCACGTTGACCCGCATCGACGGACGTCGGCCGGGCCACAACGGTTCGCCTTTGGGGTGGCCGATCTGCACTTGCAGGGTGAAGGTCTTGCCCTGTCGGACCGAGGCGATACCCCGGAGGATTTCTGCGCTTTGCAGGTAATTCAGGGCGCCGACTTCATCGTCCGGCCCCCATTTGCCCCAGTTGGTCGGCAGGCCTTCGAGCAAGGCTTTGATGTCGGGAGAACGGTCAGCGGCGGTGTTATTGGGATTGTGGTCGCACATGAGGTTGTCCTTGGGAATTAACAGACGTACCCGCCCCGGTAGGAGCGAGGCTTGCCCGCGAAGGCGGAGTGTCAATAACGATGATGTCGATTGACACTCCGCCTTCGCGGGCAAGCCTCGCTCCTACAGAAGTCGGTGGTGGTCAGGGGATTATTTGATGGGGGAGAAATCCGCGGGCATCAGCAGTTTCGATTCCATCTTTTCCAACATCGGGAATGCTTTCGGCACGAAGCCTTCGAGCCAGTCTGGATCCTGATACAGCGCCGCGCGTTTCTTGATCCGGTCATCGAGGCTCTCGTAGGCCCAGATGTGGATGACTTGATTCAGCTCGCCGATTTCGGTGTACCACCAGCCCACCAGCGTGGTGTAGCGGGAGATCACCGGCAGGCCGGTTTCTTCGAAGTGCTTGAGGTAGGTCTGCATTTTTCCGATTTGAATCGTGTAGGTGCGCATTTCGTAAAACATGGGAGTCGTCTCTTAGGAATGAATGCCGTGCCAGGCGTTGCTGATGATTCGTTCGATGTCGGCGGCGGTGGTCAGGCGCGGATTGACCAGCACGTTGCCGCTGCGCATCGAGTCGCTGACCATTTGCGGCATGTAGTCCAGGTCCACGCCCAGGTCCTTGATGTTGTCGGGAATGCCGATGGCCTTGTTCAACGCCACCACGTGTTCCACCACTTTGTGCCCGGCGCGGGCAACGCTCAGGCCATCGACGTTCTCGCCCATGGCCATGGCGATTTCGCGGAACAACTCCGGGCAGGCCGCCAGGTTGTATTCGATGACGTAGGGCAGCAGCGTCGCGTTGGCGATGCCATGGGGAATGTTGAACACGCCGCCGAAGGTGTGGGAGATCGCATGCACGTTGCCCAGTTTCGATTGAGCGAACGCGACGCCGGCGAGGAACGAACCGAGCAGCATCTGTTCCCGGGCGTGCAGGTCGGAGCCGCTGAAAAACGCTTTTGGCAGGTGCGTGCAGATCATCTTGATCGCTTGCAGCGCCAGGGCCTGGCTGACCGGGTTGGCCTGCTTTGATACGTAGGATTCGATGGCGTGGGTCAACGCGTCCATGCCCGTGGCAGCGGTGATCGACGGCGGCAGTTTGAGCGTCAGTTCTGCATCGAGAATCGCCAGTTTCGGAAACAGCGCCGGGCTGATGATCACGGTCTTGAACAGGGTTTTGGTGTTGGTGAACACCGTGGACGCCGTGCATTCGCTGCCGGTGCCGGAGGTGGTCGGAATGGCAAAGATCGGCAGAGGCGGGTGCAGCAGTTTGTCGTAGCCCTCGTAGTCGAGAATGTTGCCGGGGTTGGTGGCCATGGCTGCCACACCCTTGGCGGTGTCGATGCTGCTGCCGCCACCGACGCCGATCACCGAATCGCAGTCGTGGTTTTTCAGGAACGCCACGGCGCGTTCCAGCACGTCGGTGGTGGGGTTGGGTTCGACACCGGAAAACACTTCGTAGTGAATGTCACTCTCGGCCAGCGAAGTGAAAAAACCTTCCATCACGCCCGACGCCATCAGCCCTTCGTCGGTGACCACCAGCAGTTTTTTTCGAACATGCGGCTTGAGCAGCGCACCGGCCTGACGCACCAGGCCGTTGCCGCTTTTCAGGGGCGTGGGGAAATAAAACTGGAACGGGTTCATGGGTGTCTCCGGTTCTTATTGGTCTGGAGACAGTAATAAGCGTGGGGGGCGGCTGATAATGAAAAGGTCTGATCTGGGGATCACTGTTTGTCATCACTTGTCGGCGGGGATGTGTTGGCTTCAAGATCCAGCCCCTCACCCCAACCCTCTCCCCATGGGGGAGAGGGGAAAGGGAGCCGATTTGTATTGTTTTCAAACCCGAGTTCGACTCGATATTTCAGGTCGATGTGGCTCCAAGAACAACACCGTCAGTTCCCTCTCCCCCCGGGAGAGGGCTAGGGTGAGGGCTGGTTCCGAAGCCAGGTGCAAAGTCCAGAAACACCACGTCCTTACCCTGAACGCATACCTTCCTCAACTCACAACCAACAGGAGCACCATCATGGATTTGGCTATTTCAGGCCGCTGGGCCATCGTCTGCGCCGCCAGCAAGGGTCTGGGTCTGGCCTGTGCGCGAGCCTTGGCGAAGGAGGGCGTCAACCTGGTGATCAACGCTCGCGGCGATGAAACGCTGCAAGCCGCCGCCGACCAATTACGCCAACTGGCACCGGGTATTGAAGTGCGAACGGTGGCCGGGGACATCAGCACGCCTGAGGTGCGCGAGCAGGTGTTGGCGGCGTGTCCGCAGGTGGACATCCTGATCAATAACGCTGGTGGCCCGCCGCCGGGTGACTTCCGCGACTGGCAGCGCGAAGACTGGTTGAAGGCGCTGGATGCCAACATGCTCACGCCCATCGAGCTGATCAAAGCCTGCGTCGACGGCATGGCCGAGCGCGGTTTCGGGCGCATCGTCAACATCACCTCTGGCGCGGTGAAGGCGCCGATCGATGTGCTGGGTCTGTCCAATGGTGCCCGCAGCGGGCTGACCGGTTTTATCGCCGGGCTCGCGCGTCAGTCGCGGCTGGCCGGGCATAACGTCACCATCAACAATCTGCTGCCAGGTCCGTTCGAGACCGAGCGCTTGCACAAAACCTTGAGTGCCGCCGCCGAGGCCAACAGCACCACGGTCGAGAACATCAGCGAGCAGCGGCGCCAGCACGTTCCGGCCCAGCGTTTCGGCCAGCCCGACGAGTTCGGCGCCTATTGCGCGTTCATCTGCAGCGCCCACGCCGGTTTCCTCACCGGGCAAAACCTGTTGCTGGACGGCGGCAGTTACCCCGGTACGTTCTGATCGATTGGGGGGATGACGATTGGTGATCCCCCCATCAGATCTCCTCATTATTCAGCTGTCGGGTGCGTGATTAGAGTGGGGCCGCTTGCATCCACAACAATAAAGAGCGCCCCTCATGAACAACCCGAGTGCCGAAACTCTGTCCCTGACCGCCACCGAGCGCCCGACCAGCGTGCGCTGGCGGATCTTCCTCATCATGTTGCTGCTGACCGCGATCAATTACATCGACCGCGCCTCGCTGTCGGTGGCCTTGCCGCTGATTTCCAGTGAGTTCCAGATTCCGCCCGCGCTGGAAGGCTTGATGCTCAGCGCGTTTTTCTGGTCCTACGCGTTGATGCAGATTCCCGGCGGCATGCTGCTGGATCGTTTTCAGACTCGCCGTGTGATCGTCATCGCGACCGTCGCCTGGGGCGCCTTTCAGGCCCTGGCCGCCGGTGCGCATAACTGGATCACGCTGCTGATCACCCGCATGGGCCTGGGCATTGCCGAGTCGCCGATCATGCCGGCCGGGGCCAAGCTCAACGGCGCCTGGCTGACCCCTAACGAACGCGGGCGCGGCGCGGTGCTGGTCGATGGCGGCGCACCGCTGGGCAGTGCCTTCGGCGCGATCATCATTGCCGGGCTGATTGGCTGGTTCGACTCCTGGCGCATCGCTTTCGTGATCGCGGGCATCGGCACCATGCTCGCTGGCGTGCTGGCCTGGAAATACATCCGCAACCATCCCAGCGAACACCCAGGGGTGAATGCGGCGGAACTGGCGCACATCACCGAGGGCAATATCAAAGTCAGCCAACCTGGCGCGGTCACCAGCATTCCTCTCAAGGAGCTGCTCAAGGATCGCTCGGTGCTGGCGATGTTCGCCGGTTACTGCTGCATCCTCAGCGTGTTCTACGGACTGTTGACCTGGATGCCGAGCTACCTGCACCAGACCCACGGCTTGAACATTTCGAGCATGGGCGGGGCGACGTTCCTGATCTTCATGTGCGGTTTCGTCGGCGAGCTGGTCGGCGGTTACCTGGGGGATAAATGGAAATCCAGCGGCGCCTCGCCAAACCTCGTGATGCGCAGCATGTTCAGCGGCTCGGCGCTGGTGGCGGCCCTGTGCATGCTGGCGGTGGCGTATGCGAGCGAGGCCAGCAAAGCGATCGGCTTGCTCTGCGTGGCGATGTTTTTCATTCGCTGGTGCGGCATGTACTGGTGCATTCCGTCGATCCTCGGTGGCACTTCGAAAACCGGCGTGCTGGCCGGCACCATGAACTTCTGCGGGAACATGGCCGGGGTGATCGTGCCGATTCTGATCGGGCTGATCGTGCAGTTCACCGGGTCGTATTTCCTGGTGCTGATCTTCTTCGTGGTCATGGCCCTGCTGCTGGCGATATTCTCCAGCCTGATCGATTATCGGGAACGAGGGCTGGCGTGAAAGGAGCGGAGGGCAGGTGAGCGTCGATATCGAATGCGTGGTGGTCGGGGCCGGGGTGGTCGGGCTGGCGGTCGCCAGAGCCCTGGCCCGCAGCGGGCGGGAGGTGATCCTGGTTGAGGCGGGCGAGGGCATTGGCGTGGGCATCAGCTCGCGCCATTCGGAAGTGATCCACGCCGGCATTTACTACCCGAGCGGCAGCCTCAAGGCGCAAATGTGCGTGGAGGGCAAGCAACGCCTTTACGCTTTTTGCGATGAACGCGGCGTCGATTATCGACGCCTGGGCAAGCTGATCGTCGCCACGGATGACGGTCAGTGCGCGGCCTTGCGGACGTTGCTGGAGCAGGGGCGGCGCAATGGCGTCGATGACTTGCAATGGCTGGACGCCGTACAGGCACGGGAACTTGAGCCGGCAGTGTCCTGCGTCGCTGCGCTCTGGTCGCCGTCCACCGGGATCGTCGATTCCCATGCCCTGATGCTGGCGCTTCAGGCGGATGCCGAGGCCAGCGGCACGTCGCTGGTTTTTCATACGCCGCTGGCGTCGGCCCGTTGCACCGAGCAAGGTTTCGAACTGCAGATGGGCGGCGCCCAACCGATGACCTTGAGTTGCCGTGAGTTGATCAATTGCGCCGGACTGTCCGCGCCTGAGGTGGCGAGCCGGATTGAAGGCTTGCCGTCGCAGTACATTCCCGAGGCACGATTGTGCAAGGGCAGCTATTTCAGTTTCAGTGGTCGTGCGCCGTTCCGGCATCTGGTGTACCCGGCCCCGGAAAGCGCGGGGCTGGGCGTGCACATGACGCTGGACCTGGGCGGTCAGGCGCGCTTCGGGCCGGACGTCGAATGGGTCGATCAGGTCGATTACCGTGTGGATCCACGCCGAGCCGATGGCTTCTACCAGGCGATCCGGCGCTACTGGCCGGCATTGCCCGATAACAGTCTGCAACCGGCCTACAGTGGCATCCGCCCGAAAATCACCGGGCCGACCGAACCGGCAGCCGACTTTGTCATCAGTGGTCCGGCCGAGCATGGTGTGCCGGGGCTGGTGAACCTGTTCGGCATCGAGTCACCGGGGCTGACCAGTTGCCTGGCGCTGGCAGATCGGGTGACGACGATACTAGCCACACCACGACTTATGTAGCAGCTGCCGAGCCTGCGAGGCTGCGTTCGGCGGCGAAGCCGTCGCTAAACCATACGCTGCGGTGTCTCAGACAAACCGCGTGCACAGGATTCACGACTGCTTCGCAGCCGAACGCAGCCTCGCGTTGCTCGACAGCTGCTACGCGGGTCGTGTTGTGGCGAAGTGACCGGTAATCAGCGTTTGCAATGCCGTTCGCCCTGAGGGCTATGCTTGGCAGTGCGCCCATCACAATGGGAGACCTGCGATGATTAACGTACGCACTGCCCGCATGCTTGCCGATTACAAACGCTGGGCCAATCAACGCCTCTTTGACAGCCTGACCGCACTGCCACCGGGTGAGGTCAATAAAGAGCGCGTGTCGGTGTTCAAGAACATGATCGGCACCCTGAACCACATCTACGTGGTGGACTGCATCTGGCAGGCTCACCTCGAAGGCCGAGGGCACGGCTTCAAGACGTCACACGATTTGCTGCATCCCGAACTCGCCGAGCTGCGCCAGGCGCAAAAGGACATCGATCACTGGTACTGCGACTGGAGCGAACGGCAGACCGATGCCTCGCTGGATAAACCCGTCGAGTTCAGCTTTGTCTCGGGGGAAAGCGGCATCATGAGCGCCGGCGCGATCCTGATGCATGTGGTCAATCACGCCAGTTATCACCGCGGTTGGGTGATCCAGATGTATTTCGAGATTCCGGTCATGCCGCCGGTCACTGACTTGCCGGTGTACCTGCGTGAGACCGACCCGGCTGCTTTCCAATCGCTCAATGCACCGGCAGCGGCGCCGACATGTGTTGCGAAATTCGCGAGCGCAACCAACGTTCTGCCGGATCGTTATCGTTGACCCCGTTCCAGACCATGGACAGTTCGGACAGGTTGATGTCAAACGGCGGGTCGTCGGCACGCAGCTGGCTGCTGCCTTCGATCAGCGCGCACGCCGCGTAGTCCGGCACCGTGGCCAGCATATCGGTGCCGGCCAGCAAGGCGCGCAGGCCGGCAAATTGCGGCACCGCCAGCACCACCCGGCGTGAGCGGCCGATGCGCGCGAGGTCGTTGTCGATGGCACCGGTCAAATCCCCGGAAAACGACACCAGCGCGTGCGGACGCTCGCAGTATTCGTCCAGGGTCAGGGTGCCGGGACGATTGTCGCCGCGCAGGATCTTCACGCTCAGGTCTCGCAACTTCTTGCGCTTGGCGTTGGCCGGCAGCTCCGTGGTGTAGCTGATCCCGACGGAAATCTCCCCGCTGGCCAACATCGACGACATCAGCAGGAAATTCACCCGACGCACCACCACCACAACGTTCTGCGCCTCTTCGCGTATTTGCTTGAGCAACGGCGGAAACAGGCCAAATTCGGCGTCGTCAGACAGGCCGATGCGAAACACATCGCGGCTGGTGGACGGGTCGAAATCCTTGGCCCGACTGACCGCGCCGGAGATGGTGTCCATTGCTGGCTGCAACTCCTTGAGGATCGCCAGGGCCCGCTGGGTCGGCTCCAGCACGCGACCGTTACGCACCAGCAGCGGGTCGTCGAACAGGTCACGCAACTTGGCCAGTGAGGCACTGACGGCGGGCTGGCCGAGAAACAGCTTCTCCCCGGCCCGGGTCAGGTTCCTTTCGAACATCAGGGTTTCGAAAATCACCAGCAGGTTCATGTCGACACGGCGCAGGTCGTTGCGGTTCATGCGGGGTTACTCGCAGGATTTCGGGATCTTTTCAGTAAAGCACCATGGGAACGATCATGTGGGCGGACCCGGTTCCGTCAGCACTTTCCTGAACGTTTCCACCAGCGGCCGCAAATTGATCCGGTGCCACGCGGCCCACAGCGGCGTGGTGAAGGAAATCCACGGCACTTCCCGCAGCACTACGCCGGGCGGTGCGTTGCGGCTCAGGCCTTTCTGGATCATGGCGATGCCCAGCCCCGATGCCACCAATCCCAACGCGGTAAACGGTTCAGTGGCTTCCATACGAATGTCCGGGGTGAAACCGGCGCGGATGCAGGCGCTGACGAAGTCGTCGCGGCTGGCGGCGTCCTGGCGGGGTTGCACGCCGATCCATTCCTGGTCGGCCAGGTCTGCCGGGGTCAGGGTTGAGTGGTTCGCCAAAGGATGGTGCTGGGGCAGGGCCAGCAGCATCGGATCGTCCAGCACCTGAAAACCCAGCAGGTCCGGGTCGTCGGCGACGGGCGGTTCGCTGACCAGTGCGATATCCAGACTACGCTGACGCAGGCCTTCGAGTTGTTCGGCGGAATTGAGGTTGTACAGCGCGACATGCACGTTCGGCCGGTCGACCCGCAGCACCCGCAAGGCATTGGGCAAGACGCCGGCGTGCATGGCGTTTTCGATGTAGCCGATGCACAAGCCGCCTTCTTCGCCACGGCCGAGGCGCTTGCCCAAGGATTCCAGGCGATTGGCGTGGGTCAGCAGGGCACGGGTTTCGGCCAGGAAAGTCTGGCCGTCGCGGGTCAGGCGAATGCGTTGTTGGCTGCGTTCAAACAGGGTCAGGCCCAGGCGCTCTTCGAGCTGGGCGATCTGCCGGCTCAGGGGCGATTGGGAAATGTGCAGGCGTTCGGCGGCGCGACCGACGTGTTCTTCCTCGGCGACGGCGACGAAGTAGCGCAATTGGCGGATGTCGATCATGTCAGACCTATAGGGACTCAAGTGCTGCACATTATGTCTTGGACGGTCCGACCATCGCAATCTAGCATCTGCTCAACGGTCACCTCTGATGACCCCTGACACTCAAGAGGAAAAACCCATGAGCTTGAAAGACAAACTACCTGGCACCCTCGGTTTCGGTACCGCCCCATTGGGCAACATGTTCCGCGCCATTCCTGAAGAAGAGGCGATGGCCACCGTCCACGCCGCTTGGGATGCCGGCGTGCGCTACTTCGACACCGCGCCGTTTTACGGCTCAGGCCTGTCGGAAATTCGTCTGGGCACCGCGTTGGCCCAGTACGACCGCGACGACTATGTACTCAGCAGCAAAGTCGGCCGGGTGATTCTCGATGAAGTCGAAGACGCCGCGGCCCGCGACTTGGGCGAAAAAAGTGGTGTGTTCGAACACGGTCGCCCGAACAAGATCGTCAACGACTACAGCGCCGACGCCACGATGCGTTCCATCGAAGACAGCCTCAAGCGCCTGCAAACCGATCGTCTGGACATCGTCTGGGTGCATGACATCGCCCAGGACTTCTACGGCGATCAATGGCTGGAATACTTCAATCAGGCCCGCACCGGCGCCTTCAAAGTACTCACCCGTTTGCGCGAAGAAGGCGTGATAAAGGGCTGGGGCCTGGGCGTGAACAAGGTTGAACCGTGCGAACTGACCCTGGATCTGACCGAAGCCCAGCCAGACGGTTTTCTGTTGGCGGGTCGCTACACGCTGCTCGACCACGATCGTGCCTTGCAACGTCTGATGGACGCCGCGCTGGCGCAGAACGTCGAGATCGTGGTCGGTGGACCTTACAGCTCGGGCATTTTGGCCGGTGGTACACACTTCGAATACCAGAAGGCCAGCCCGGCGATCATCAACAAAGTCGAGCACATCAAGCGAATTGCTGCCGCGCATGGTGTCGACATCAAGGCGGCTGCTTTGCAGTTCTCGTTGGCTAACCCGGCCGTAGCGGCGGTGATCCCGGGGTCCAGCCGTCCGGACCGGATTGCTGAAGACGTTGCCGCGATGTCGGCCGTCATTCCCACTGCTTTCTGGCAGGCAATGCGCGACGCGAAACTGGTGTCTGAACGCGCACCCTTGCCGATTATTGGAGGTTGAGCATGAAAATCGATCTGACTGGAAAACTCGCCATCGTCAGCGGCAGCACCGCCGGCATTGGCCTGGGCATCAGCAAGGCGCTGGCCGAATCTGGCGCCACGGTGGTGGTAATCGGCCGCGAGACGGCCAAGGTCGAACAGGCGCTGGCGAGCATTCGCCAGAGCGTGCCGGGCGCGCAACTGCGTGGCCTGACCGCTGACTTGGGCACTGCCGAAGGCGCCGAGTTGTTGTTCGCCGCCGAACCACGAGCGGACATCCTGGTGAACAACCTCGGGATCTTCAACGACGTGGATTTCTTCGACGCACCGGACTGCGAGTGGACGCGCTTCTATGAGGTCAACGTGATCTCCGGCGTGCGCCTGTCACGGCATTACGTGCCAGACATGGTCAAGCAGGGTTGGGGTCGGGTGATCTTCGTGTCCTCGGAATCCGGGATCGCGATCCCGGCCGACATGCTCAATTACGGCGTGACCAAAAGCGCCAACCTGGCGGTGTCCCATGGTCTGGCCAAGCGGCTGGCGGGCACCGGGGTGACGGTCAATGCGATCCTGCCTGGCCCGACGTTGACCGATGGGCTGGAGCAGATGCTCAAGGACGCCACCGCCGAATCCGGGCGCAGTGTTCGGGAAGAAGCCGACGCCTTCGTGCGCAAGGCCCGGCCGAGTTCGATCATCCAGCGCGTGGCGGATGTCGAGGAGGTCGCGAATCTGGTGGCTTATATCGCCTCGCCGCTGTCTTCGGCGACGACTGGCGCAGCTTTGCGGGTCGACGGCGGTGTTGTCGACAGCTTGGCGATTTGAACCTAATTGATTGAGAGAGAATATTTCATGGCTACAGCATCAGCATTCATCGACATCCCGGCGACCGCCGACCAGGTTTGGCAATTGATTGGCGGCTTTGACTCGCTGCCGGACTGGCTGCCGTTTATTCCCAAAAGCGAGCTGAGTGAAGGCGGCCGGGTGCGTAGCTTGCAAACGGCGGACGGGGCGGTGGTGGTTGAGCGGTTGGAGGCGTTTGATAACGCTGGGAAGACTTACAGTTATTCGATTTTGCAGGCGCCGTTTCCGGCGACTGACTATCTGGCGACTATCCGTGTTGAAGCGCAGGGGCAGGGCGCGCGAGTGACCTGGTCTGGGCGGTTTGCACCTGTCGGTGTGAGTGACGAGGAAGTGGCGGCGCTGTTTACCGGTATCTATCAGGGTGGCCTAGAGGCGTTACGCGCCAATTACCCGGCCTGACCCTGAACTGATCGTTTCCCACGTTCAGAGCGTGGGAACGATCAGTTACTGAGCCGGCAATCTAAGCTCCGCGCACAACCCACCGCCCTCACGATTACTCAACGTCAACGATCCCCCGATCGCCAACGCCAACTGCTGTGCAATCGCCAACCCCAACCCGGTCCCGCCGGTGCTGCGGTTACGCGAGTTCTCCACGCGATAAAACGGTTCCATCACCTGAGCCAATTCCTCCTCGGCAATCCCCGGACCACGGTCCATCACCTTCACCGACAAACTGCCGTCAGCCTTCGCTTCCACCCACAATTCGGCGGCGCCAGCGAACTTCAGCGCGTTGTCCGTCAGGTTCACCAGCACCCGCCGCAAGGCGTGCGGCCGGGTGTTGATCACCGCGTCACTTTTACCGCCGAGCTGCACGTCTTTGCCCATGTCCTGATAGTCGAACACCAGGCTGTCGAGGAACGAATCCAGATTGGTGCGGCGACTTTCTTCGGTGGCGCCATGAACGCTGCGGGCATAGGCCACGCCTTCGCGCACCAGGTGTTCTATCTCGCCAAGGTCATTCCAGAGTTTGTCTTTCTCGGCGGAGTCGTCCATGAATTCGGCGCGCAGTTTCATGCGGGTGATCGGGGTTTGCAGGTCGTGGGAAATCGCCGCCAGCAGTTGCATGCGTTCCTTGAGGTAAGCGGCGATGCGCGCCTGCATCGAATTGAAGGCCATGGCGGCATGCGCGACTTCGGTCGGGCCTTTTTCGTCCAGGTGCACCGCGTGGGTGTTGGGGTCCAGGGTCTCTACCGCTTGGGCGAGACGGGTGAGGGGGCGGATGGCGATTCTCACGGCCAGCCAGGTGCAGATGAGCATCAGTGCCAGTTGCCCCAGCAACACGATGGGTAGCCACGGCGACAACGGCACCATTGAAGGTCGCACGTCGATGGTCACTGGGCTGCCGTCCGCCAGTTTCAGGTGGACCTGAAAATGTTTATCCGGCCCGGGGATGTCGGTCACTGTCATCGGGTAATCCTTGCCGATGGCCTCTTTGATCGACGTCATCGCTATGGGCGAATCGCTCATGGGCATGCCCGGCGAGCCTTCGTTCAACAAATAGCGGTAGTTACGTCGATCCAGTTGTTGCAGCCAGCTCATGCGTTCTTCGGCCGGCAAGCGGTCGAGGATGGCGATGGAGGTCGAGACGTCGGTTTCCAGATTGCCCAGCATGGTGTTCTTCGTGCTTTCGTACCGCTCGTAGTACTGCGCGCCGAAGGACAGCGCCTGCGCGAGAATCAAGCCGATCAGGAAGATCAGCGACAGTCGCGAGGCGAGGGTGCGGGGCCAACGAAGGGTGAAGTTCATGACGGTGCCCCGAGGACTTCCACCGGCAGGGAAAACACATAGCCTTCGCTGCGCACGGTTTTGATGTAGGCCGGTTCGCGGGCATCGTCCAGCAGTCGCTGGCGCAAGCGGCTGACCAGCAAGTCGATGGAGCGGTCGAACAGGTCGGCATCGCGGCCTTGGGTCAGGTTCAGCAATTGATCGCGATTGAGCACCCGCTGAGGATGATCGAGGAATACCCGCAGCAACCGATATTCCGCGCCACTGAGCGCGACCATCGTGCCGTCCTCATCGAGCAAGTGCCGGGCCGAGGTGTCCAGGCGCCAGCGCCCGAAGGCCAGCAGGCGACCGCTTTCGGTGACCACCAGGTTGGGCGGCAGCATCCGCGTGCGGCGCAGCACGGCGTTGATTCGGGCGAGCAGCTCACGGGCAGCGAATGGCTTGACCAGGTAATCGTCGGCACCCATTTCCAGGCCGATGATGCGGTCGGTTTCGTCGTTGCGCGCGGTGAGCATCAGCACCGGCGTGGCCTTGTGTTTGCCGGCGCGCAACTCACGGCACAGCATCAGGCCATCGTCGCCCGGCATCATGATGTCGAGCACGATCAGGTCCACCGGCGTGGATTCCAGAAACGTGCGCATCTGCCGTCCATCCGCCACGACGGTGGTGCGCAGGCCGTTTTTCTTGAGGTAGTTGCCTACCAGTTCCCGGATCTCGCGGTCATCGTCCACGATGAGAATGTGATCGACGTGTTCCATTTGGCCAGGCCTCTGTAGGTGGGGGATGTCGCGCAGTCTATCGAGCCTTGGCCCGCTCGCCCGCAGTCCTTTGTATTGCAGTGTATCTGGCATATCGGCGGATACACGTGGACGCAAAAACACCCATTTTCAGTGCTTTTGTATCGCTGTGTATCCCGGCCCGGTTTTGATACGTACCGATTTACACGCGCCTGTTCCCGACACAGTCGGGATACCTCGCGAGCTTCTAATAGGTTCCATCGAGGCAAATCAAGTCGCCTCGGCCCAATCAACGATTGACCTATTGAAGCCTTGAGGAAACCGCCATGAACACCAAAGCCGTCTACGCCGCTTGCCTGTTTGCCGCCCTGAACATCTGCACCTTGTCGGCCCGCGCCGAAGCCGATGTCTCCGCTAAAACCTACACCTACGGCACGCACCTGGACATCAAGAAAGTGGTGTCGCTGACACAGGACGCCTCGACTTCCTGCGGGGTTGTGGATGCCCAGCTGACTTACCTGGACTCCCATAACAAAACCCAGGTCCTGGACTATCGCAAATTTGCTGATGGCTGCAACTCGGACAACTGATTGCTGCGCTGACCCATCGCCCATCCCAATTGAAACAGGAAGAACATCATGATCAACGTCACCCGCTTTTTGACTGCCATTGCCTTCTCCGTGGCTGGCGCCGCTGCCCATGCCAACGCTGCTGTTGAACAAAAAAGCTGTGGCAGCGCGACTTGCTTTCAATTGACGCCGGTGGGGAGAAGGGTGGGGACGCCTTCCTGGTAGAGAACGGTGGTAGCCGGACTCCGCAGGGGCAGTTGTTGGGTAACCAGACTGCTTGAGGGTGTCCGTGAGAGCCACCCCTCACCCCAGCCCTCTCCCCAGTGGGGAGAGGGGGAAAGGGGGCAGATCTCCAGCGCTTTCGAAATCTGCATTCAGCTCGGTATTACACGTCGCAGCAGCTCGGACAAACCACTCAATCAACCCCCTCGCTCCTCTGGGGCAGTCCGACGTTTCGGGAGGGTTAGGGTGAGGGGTGGATTTCGAATCCTAACCACCATTTTTAAGGTGACAGCCATGTTTCTCATCGCTTTCCTGGGCGGCATTTTGACCGTCCTCAGCCCCTGCATCCTCCCGGTCGTGCCGTTCCTGTTCGCCGGTGTTAAACGCACACGTTCCTCGATCCTGCTCACCCTCGGCGGCATGGTCCTGACCTTCGCCCTGATTTCCAGCCTGGCCGTGGTCAGCAGCGAGTGGGTGGTACAGGCCAACAACACCGGTCGCCACGTAGCGCTGATCGTGATGGTGCTGTTCGCCCTGTCGCTAATCTCCGCCCGTGTCGGTGACTGGCTGGCCCGTCCCTTCGTGGCGCTGGGCAACCGCCTCGATCCGGACACCCGCAAAATGTCCGGCCCGTTGAGTTCGCTCATGATCGGCGTTGCCACCGGTCTGCTCTGGGCGCCGTGTGCCGGGCCAATCCTCGGGGTCATCCTCACAGGCGCCATGCTGCAAGGCGCAAACGCTCAAACCAGCCTGTTACTGGTGGCGTACGGCCTGGGCAGCGCATTGTCCCTGGGCACCTTGATCTTCGCCGGTCGCGGCCTGGTCAATCGCCTGAAAGCGTCGATCCCGGTCACCGGTTGGCTGCGTCGAGGTACGGGGGTTGCGGTGCTGGCGGCGGCGGCGGTGATTTCCACCGGTGCCGACAAAACACTGCTGGCCGGCACATCGTCCGAAGGCGTGAGCAGCATCGAGAAAAGTGTGTTGGAAACCGTACCGAAAGTCGTCGATTACTTCGTCAGCAAGGTCAACGCGGAATCGTCCATGGACAACGCCAAAGGCGCGATGCCGTCCATTGCCGGCGCAGTGCAATGGCTTAACTCGCCAGCCCTGACCAACGAGTCCCTGAAAGGCAAAGTCGTGTTGGTGGATTTCTGGACCTTCGACTGCATCAACTGCCAGCACACCTTGCCCTACGTGAAGGACTGGGCGAAGAAGTACGAGAAGGATGGCCTGGTGGTGATCGGCGTCCATACCCCTGAATACGGTTTCGAGCGCATCATCGACAACGTCAAGGATCAAGTGAAAAAGCTCGGCATTACCTACCCGGTGGCGATCGACAACAACTACGCGATCTGGCGCAATTTTGACAACCAGTACTGGCCGGCTCACTACCTGATCGATGCCAAGGGCCAGGTGCGTTACACCCACTTTGGTGAAGGCAGTTACGAGACTCAGGAGAAAGTGATTCAGCAGTTGCTGGAAGAGGCTAAAGCACCCGCTGCGTAACGCTTCACATCAATGGCTCACAGGCTGCGCGCTGTGGGCCATTGGTTTTTTCTCCTGACTGCGCCGCCACGCCGCCGGTGGCGCTCCATACTCTCGACGAAACGCCCGACTGAACGCCGTGTCAGTCTGGTAGCCCACCTCTTCGGCAATCCGCATCAACGAACTGTTACTGCTGCGTAACAGGTTGGCCGCCAACAACATCCGCCATTGCGTCAGGTACTGCATCGGCGAACTTCCCACCAGCTGCTGGAACCGCTCGGCCAACACCGACCTTGAAGTGCCGGCAGTGCGCGCCAGTTCATCCAGCGTCCAGGTGTGACACGGTTTTTTGTGCAACGCGTTGAGGGCGGCGCCGACGATCCGGTCGCTCACTCCCGCCAGCCAACCGGTGCGACCTTCGCCTTGTTCGTGCATGTACAGGCGCAGCACCTCGATGAACAACACCTCGGCCAGTTTCGCCAGCACACCTTCGCCGCCGGGGCGGGGCGAGCGCGCTTCGGCCAGCGCATAACGGACCGACGATTCCAGCCAGATACCGGCATTCGAGCCGCGCACATTGACCCTGACGATGGCCGGCAACCCGGTCAGCAACATGCCGGCCAGACGTGTATCGCACGCCAGATAGCCGCACACCAACCGTGTTACCGCGCCACCACCGCCATAGCTCAATTGCCGTGGACGCCGCGCCAGCACCACGTCCAGCCGCGCACCGGTGGCAGGCGCGAGCCCCGGTTGTGAGCTCATGCGATGGGCATCTCCCTGGGGGAAAACCACCACATCGCCGGCTGTCAGCAGGAGCGGGGGATCATCACCCAGTTCGACGTAACACTCGCCTTCGGTGATCAAGTGGAAGATCACCACGCGTTCGGCGCCGGGCTCCAGAAACGGCGCCGCCGTGTCTGCGCTCGGCGATTGGTAGCACCAGGGGGCGGTGAACCTGGCATTGATAAAAATCGCGCCGACCAGGCGGACGACGCGCAGCGTCTGGGACAGGGCGTCCATGGGGTTTTCCCGTGCAGGCGGATTCTTTCGATTGTGAGCCTGTGGCCGCAAACCGTGAAATCTCCGGACGATCGGGCAGGGTTGGCCGACGATCGGGCAGGACGCCAGCGTTGCCCGGCGCGATAGTTGGCACACAGGGTCTGCCGACCCTGTCATCAATAACAAGAATGAGAGGTTGCCATGCCTAAGTTCGTTATAGAACGCGAGATTCCGGGTGCTGGAACACTGTCAGAAAGGGATTTGAAAGCGGCTTCGCAAAAGTCCTGCAGGACGTTGCGCGACTTGCCAGAGGTGCAGTGGCAGCAAAGTTATGTCACCGGCGACAAGCTCTACTGCGTGTACATCGCGCCCAACGAAGAGTTGATCAAGGAACACGCCAGGCAGAGCGGTTTCCCGGCCAACCGCATTTCCCAGGTCACGGCCATCATCGATCCCACCACGGCCGAATAAGCCGGGTTGCATTCCAACCCGCAACGGAGCGGAATTCATGAGTACACCCATTGATCTTACTGCCTTGAAAAACCGTCAGATGGCCTCTTGGGCCAGTGGCGACTATGCCGTGATCGGCACCACTTTGCAGATCGTCGGTGAGCAGCTCGCCGAGGCCTGCGACCTGCTTTGCGATGAACGCGTGCTCGATGTGGCCGCCGGCAACGGTAACGCGACGCTCGCTGCCGCGCGCCGTGGTTGCCACGTCACCTCCACTGACTACGTGGCCGCGCTGCTGGAACGCGGCGAAGACCGGGCCAGGGCAGAACGCCTGGAAGTGACGTTTCAAGTGGCTGATGCGGAAGCCTTGCCGTTCGAGGATGCCAGCTTCGATGCCGTGCTTTCCACCTTCGGGGTGATGTTTACGCCGGACCAGCCCAAGGCCGCCGCGGAACTGGCGCGGGTCTGTCGTCCCGGAGGGCGGATCGGCCTGGCGAACTGGACGCCCGAAGGGTTTGTCGGCCAGATGTTCAAGACCCTCGGCCGCCACCTGCCGCTACCGTCGGGCGCTCAACCGCCTTCGCAGTGGGGCACCGAAGCCTGGCTGCACACGCAGTTCGACGAACGTGATTTTCTGCTCCAGGTGACGCGCAGGACCTTCAACTTTCGTTACCGCTCGGCGGCGCATTTCATCAATACGTTCCGCACCTGGTACGGCCCGGTCCACAAAGCCTTCGCGGCGCTGCTGCGCCTGAAAGCGCCCAAGCGCTGGAAAACGACCTGACCGAACTGATCAACCGCATGAACAGAGCGGGAGATAAATCGCTGGTGGTGCCGAGTGAATACCTGGAAGTAGTCATCACCCGGCGCTGAACTGCCAACACAAAACCCCTGTGGAAGTGAGCTTGCTCCCACAGGGGTTTGTGGTGTCAGGTTGGGTAATCACTCATCCAGCCGCTCGGTGTACACCACCCAAACGCTGCACGGCATTTTGTACAGCAGATGCTCCACCGTACTGCCGATCAGCCGGCCCATGCCGCGATGGCCGATCCGGCCCATGACAATCACGTCAACGTCATAGGCATCGACATAGCGGGTGAGGACCTTGGCCGGGTTGCCCATGATCATGTGCCGCTGCTCCGGCGCGATGCCGTTGCGCTCGGCCAGGTCGTTGAAGGCATCCTCCTGGTAATCGAACACGGTCCTGGCCTTGCCCGAGGAGAAAAACGCCGACCCGTTGTCGAAGCCGAATTCGTCGGCGCTGATGGATGAAAGGTCATAGGCGTAGACCACATCGAGCTCGGCATTACAGGCGCTCGCCAGTTTCGCCGCTTCGTGAAGGATTCGGTCGTTGAAGGTCTTGTAATGGTCATCGCGATGAAAGGGGTCGACCGCCGCGACGATCTTTCGCGGCAAGGCGTGCACGGCGTGGCTGACGAAATGCAGCGGCACCGGGCATTCGCGCAGCAAATGCACATCGAGCGGGGTAAACATCAGCCGCGACAGCAGCGATTCGTGCTCCAGCGCCTTGATCAGCACGTCCATCGGCTGCTCTTTGAGGTGAATCAGGATTTCCTCCAGGGGGCGTTCGACCCAGGCCACTTCGGTGGTGACGTGCACCCCGATTTTGCGCAAGGGGCGGGCCTGTTCCTCCAGCCATTGGCGGTGGCGCTCGACGTAGCCCACGCGCATCTGTTCCAGGGCCTTTTCGTTGACCAGACTGGCGGTCGCCAGGCCTTCCAGATAATCGAAGGCGACGATGTGCAGCGCGGCGTCTTCGGCCTTGGCCAGTGCGGCGGCCCTGTCGAAAGCGGGGCTGTGTTCCATCAGCGGTGATGCAACCAGCATGAAGCGGGATTGACCAGACATGACGAACCTCCCGTGGATTAGCCGCCCGACGTGCGGCTCGTGCGTCGTACATCCAGTCTCTAAGTATTGACCATGATCAACCTGCCGTCCGTAAACCGGGGGCAGGCTGAGGTTCGTGCTGCAGGTCCTTCCTGGGTTATTTAGAAACTGAACCGCTGCAGAATAACGCCCAGTCCGTCGGACATTGCCTTGAGTTCCTGGGTGGTTCGCACGATCCCGCTTTGGGCGGCGTTCTCTTCCACACTTTGCGCCACTCTTTCGACGTTGCAGGCGACTTGCTCACTGGCGGCGCGCTGTTCCTGCAGTGACAACGAAATGAAACTGACGGCGGCAGCGCTGCTCAATCCCTGTTTGGAGGACGCAGACAATTGCAGCGTCGCACCCTCGATCTGCTCGGAGGCCTGGCTGATCTTGCCAGAACTCTGCCGAGCCGCTGACATTGAGCCGCTGAACTGAAAAAACCGGATACTGTTTAGATCGATTATTTCTTTCGGTTATTTATATAGCTGTTGTTTGCATATCCATTACCCATAAAGCCGCGTCATGGCTGTGCATGTATTCGTGATGACGGCGTTTTGTTCGTTGTAGCAGCCATTGTTGCCCTGTAAGCCGCACCAGGGCGGTTCCAACATCCATTTTTGCTGCTCGGTCATCATCTTGTCGCCTCTGCGTCAGTCCTTAGAATCGGCGCCATCAGCTTCGTCCAATTATTTAATGATTCAGGGAGCAACACCAAGATGAATGCCATGCCAATGCAAATGCCGATGAACACCACCCTGCCAATGATGCCGATGATGGGCATGCCGATGATGATGGCGACCATGACCTGCGAAATGATGGACGACGGCATGATGTGCAAGATGATGCCGGCAGCGGGCATGGACATGGCCATGTTCAAGAACAGCGCTGAAATGATGCAGATGATGATGAACTGCGGCATGCCGATGATGATGCATTGCGGCAACATGAGCATGATGTGCATGTCCCAGGCGAGCATGGCCATGCCGATGATGAGCACCATGATGCCAATGCCGATGATGGGCATGCCGATGCCATCGATGAAGTGCGTGATGGAATGCACGCTGATGGCCGACTGCATGATGTGCAAAATCATGCCGATGGCGGGCATGAACATGGACATGATGAAAAACTGCTGCGCCCTGATGATGAAAATGATGAACGACTGCAGCATGCCGATGATGATGAGCTGCAATGGCATGCCGCTGATGTGCTGCACCTGCTGATCCTCAGCGACAGACATTAAAAAAGCCCGGCAGGGGTTAAACCTGCCGGGCTTTTTAATGCCTGCTTTTTTTCAGTCCAGGCGTTCCGGGTACGTCACCACCAGATAGGCCACCGCCTCGCTGTCGGCCGGGTTGCGGTAGCGGTGGGGCTGGTCGGCATAGAACAGGATCGAGTCGCCAGTGGAGAGCAAGTAGCGTTCATCGTTGACACTAATTTCCAGCACGCCCTGCGACACCACCAGGTTTTCCTGCACGCCGGGGCCATGGCCCTCGGAGACGTCTTCACCGAGCGGGCTCAGGCGCAGTTCGTAAAACTCCGATTGGCGCGCTACGTCGAACGGGAACAACGCACGGCTGACAAAGGCGCCGCTGGCACTGACCAGGCGTTTGCTCTGGCTGGCCGACAGCACCGCCACGCCTTCGAAGGCCCGATGCTCAAGAAACGCGGCCACCGACACCTTCAAGCCCTTGGCAATTTTGCACAGCACCTTGATCGACGGCACGCTGCGCCCGGATTCGATCTGCGCCAACATGGCCCGGCTGACACCGCACTGTCGGGCGAGGGCGTCGAGGGACAGATGACGCTTGCCGCGCAGACGTTGCAGGTTCTGTGCGACCCGTTCGCAGATCGGGTCTTCTTCCAGTGGTTCCAGGTTATTCAAATCCAGCACGGGTTCGTCGGCGCTCGCCAGAAAGCGCGAGGGTTGCTGCGCGTTCATGCGTGACGCGTCTCGGTGGCTTTAGCGGCTTGCACCCACTGAAAAGCCTGTAAACCTGCATTGCGTGCATACATTTCCCACATGGCCCGCGCCCGTTGCTGAGCCTGTTTGCGTTTGCGGTAGCTGGCGAAGTCGATGAGGTTGTCAGTCGGATTCATGGGGCACTTCACTGTGGTGATGAATGACGGGATGAGCTGAGAGTACGCGGATATTTTTATAACGATAAATACTGATTTTGTATTTATTAATGCTTTTTGGTTCTTATAAAAGCGACGCATCCACTCAAGTGAGCGCAAGTGTTGGTGAGGCAACAGGGTTTAGGCAGGCTGTGCTCAAGCGATACAGGGCGCTGGATCGATAGATTCGTTTAACACATTGATAAATAAGTAATTAGTGGCTGGCACGGAGGCTGCAATGGCTGTTGGCAGACAGCACTCCGAAGGATGGCCACATGACCCATACATTGCCCCAGACCTTGTTGCTACAAGCCGAAACCCGTGGTTCGGCGATTGCCCTGCGCTACAAACGCCTGGGCATCTGGCACGTCCGTAGCTGGCGCGAATTGGCAGAGGATGTCAGACGGCTCGCCGCTGCTTTACATCAACGCGGGTTCAGTCGCGGCGATGACTTGCTGATCATCAGTCAGGCACGTTCAGAAGCGTTGTTGCTGGCACTGGCCGCGCAGTGGCTGGGGGGCAGCGTCACGCTTTTTGACCCTGATCTCGACAATCGACCGCTGTTGACCCGACTGAAACCGGCCTTTGTGTTGGCCGAAGCCTTGGACGCTGTGCAACAGGTACGCAGCATCGATACACCGCCACGGGTGTTGCTGTTCCTGGACGGGCGTGGACTGAACACGGCCGAAGATCGCGCACTGAACGCTTATGCCGAGTTGTCCGTAGGCGTAACGACGGATGCACCCGCGCCCGTCAGTGACTCGGCAGCCACGGCGTTTGTTTTTCATCCTGCCGGCCTTGGTCAGCCCCAGCGTTTGAGCCATGGGCAGTTGCTGGACGGCGCACGCAAGTTGGTGGCGCGAGAGTCGCTGAGCGCCAGCGAAGAAGCGCTGGCGGCCCGGGTGTTCGCCGCCAGCGGTCAGGCGCGTTACTTGCTGGCGCCGTGGCTGGGCGCCGGCTTCTGCTTGAACTTCCCTGAGGCCCTGGCCACGCGCGACACCGATCGCCGCGAGCTCGGGCCGACGCTGGTGCTGGGTACCCGCGAATCCTATGCCCGCCTTGAGTTCTGGGCCCGGGAGCGCCTGCCGTTGCCAGGCACCTTCAGCCATCGTCTGTACCGCTGGGCGATGGTGCCGGAGGTGAACGGTGTTCGCCGCTGGCTCGGTCACTGGCTGATCCGCCGACCGTTGCTCGACGTACTGGGCATGAGCCGCCTGCGCGTACCGTTGTTGGTCGGGCCAGCGCTGAGCCCAGAGAGCGCCGAGTTCTTTGGTGCGCTGGGCATCCGCCCAGGCAACTGGCAGGAGCCATTCACCCCTCGGGCACTGGTCGATGCGCCAGCCCTCCTGATTTCTCAATCCGTCTGACGAGCCCCCATGAGCGCAACCACTGAATCCGTATTACTGCGGCTCGATGACATCTCCCTGTCGTTCAAGGGCGTCAAGGCCATTACGTCCATCAGCTTCGCTGTGAAGGCCGGGGAAATCTGCGCGCTGATCGGCCCCAACGGCGCCGGCAAAAGTTCGCTGCTGAATGTGATCAATGGCGTCTACCAGGCCCAGAGCGGCAGCGTCAGCTACGCCGGGCAGACGCGTCGACGCATGCGCCCGCACCAGGCAGCCGAGCGAGGCATTGCGCGGACCTTTCAAAACATCGCGTTGTTCAAGGGCATGAGCGTGCTCGACAACGTGCTGACCGGTCGCAACCTCAAACGGCGCAGCAGCTGGGTCGAGCAGATGCTGCGCCTGGGACGTGCCCCTCGCGAGGACGACGAACAACGCCGCCACGCCGAAAAGGTCATCGAGTTTCTGCGCATCCATCCCTGGCGCCATGTGCTGGTGGGTAAGTTGCCGTATGGATTGCAGAAGCGTGTCGAACTGGCCCGAGCCCTGGCCGCTGAGCCGAGGTTGCTGCTGCTGGATGAACCGATGGCCGGCATGAACGCGCAAGAGAAGGGTGAGATGAGCCAGTTCATCCGTGACATCAACCGTGAGTTCGGCACCACCGTTGTGCTGATCGAGCATGACATCGGTGTGGTCATGGGGCTGTGCGATCACGTGGTGGTGCTCGATTACGGTCGCAAAATTGGTGACGGCACCCCTGAGCAAGTGCGCGCCAACCCCGACGTGATCGCGGCCTATCTGGGCACGCGGCGAACCCGCACGGAGCGCCACTGAGCATGGAATTTTTCTTTGAAGTGCTGATTGGCGGGTTGCTGGCCGGCGTCATGTATTCCTTGGTGGCCATCGGTTTTGTGCTGATCTACAAGGCCTCCGGTGTGTTCAATTTCGCCCAGGGCGCGATGGTGCTGTTCGCCGCGCTGACCTTTGTCAGCCTGCTCGAACGCGGCTTTCCATTCGTTTTGGCCTTTATCGTCACCCTGGCGAGCATGGTGGTGCTGGCGTTGCTGGTCGAGAAAATGGTCCTGCGGCCCTTGGTCAATCGCCCGCCGATCATCCTGTTCATGGCCACCCTCGGGCTGTCGTACATGATCGAAGGCCTTGCGCAGTTTCTGTGGGGGGCTCAGGTCCACGGCCTGGAATTGGGCATCGCCGATGAGCCACTGGAAATCCGCGGCATGTTGCTCTCGCAATTCGACCTGTTCGCCGCGGGCACCGCTGCCACCCTGGTGATCGCCTTGTCGCTGTTGTTCAACAAGACCCGGGTCGGTTTGTCCTTGCGAGCGGTGGCCGATGATCCGCTGGCTTCCTTGGCGGTAGGCATTCGCCTGCCACGGATCTGGGCGCTGGTGTGGGCGGTGGCGGGTTTCGTCGGGCTGGTCGCGGGGCTGCTCTGGGGCGCTCGTCTTGGGGTTCAGTTTTCCCTGTCGCTGGTGGTGCTCAAGGCGTTGCCGGTGCTGATCATCGGCGGTTTCTCCTCGATTGGTGGCGCCATTGTCGGCGGGCTGATCATCGGCGCGGCGGAAAAACTCGCCGAGATTTACCTCGGCCCGATTATCGGCAGCGGGATCGAAAACTGGGTGCCTTACGTCCTTGCGTTGCTGTTCCTGTTGGTGCGGCCTGCCGGGTTATTCGGTGAGCGGGCAATCGAACGGGTCTGATTTTCTTTCAAGGAATACTTCCATGCTTTATCGAGAAGCCGGTCAACTGAGCACCACCTACGCGGCAGAGCGGCGCACGTTTCGCTTGCGCCAGGACCGTCTGGGTTTGTGGCTACTATTGGGCTTTGCGTTCTTCGCGGTGCCTTTGCTCGGTAATGACTATTGGTTCAGCGCGATTCTGGTGCCGCTGCTGGTGCTGTCCCTGGCGGGGCTGGGTTTGAACCTGCTGACCGGCTATGCCGGACAACTTTCACTGGGTTCCGCCGCGTTCATGGCGGTGGGAGCGTTTGCGGCCTACAACCTGCAATTGCGAGTGCCGGGGTTGCCGTTGCTGGTGAGTTTTGCCCTGGGCGGGGTGATCGCCGCGCTGGTGGCCGTGCTCTTCGGTTTGCCGAGCCTGCGGATCAAGGGTTTTTACCTGTTGGTGGCGACCTTGGCCGCGCAGTTTGTCGTGGAGTGGGTGCTGACCCGGTTCAGCTGGTTTACCAACGACAACGCGTCCGGGGTTATCACCTCGCCACCGCTGCTGATCGCCGGGCTGGATTTCAGTTCGCCCCGTGGCCGTTACCTGTTGACCCTGGCCGTGGTGGTAGCGCTGTTCTGGCTGGGCAAGAATCTGGTGCGCAGTGAGTTGGGCCGCAACTGGATGGCGGTGCGCGACATGGACACGGCCGCGGCGGTGATCGGTATTCGTCTGTTCAAGGCCAAGCTGCTGGCGTTTGCCATCAGCGGCTTCTACCTCGGTGTTGCCGGTTCGCTGTGGGCGTTCGCCTATTTGGGCACGGTGGAGCCCCACGGCTTTGATCTCAGCCGCTCATTCCAGGTGTTGTTCATCATCATTATCGGCGGCCTGGGCAGTGTGCTCGGCAACTTTCTGGGCGCTGCGTTCATCGTGCTGTTCCCGATTCTGTTGGCCAATGTCTTTGGGCTTTTACCCTCGGGGCTGATCGATTCCGGGCAGTTGGAAAACATTCAGAAAATGCTCTTCGGCGCACTGATCATCGCCTTCCTGATCAAGGAACCCGAAGGCCTGGCGAGGCTCTGGCAGCGTTTTCGTCAACGCGCGCGGGTCTGGCCGTTGCGTTACTGATTCCTTTTATCCCTGACAAAACACCATCGATCTCACACGAGGAACTGCCCTTATGACTCACCGTAAACCGCTGCGCCGCCTGGCGTTGGGCCTGGCCTTGCTGACTGCCGGGCTCAGTGCCGGCGTCCAGGCTGCCAACGAACAGTACTTTCCCTTGCAGAGCTATCGGGTCGGCCCGTACGCCGCCGGTGGCACCGGCTTCTTCGGCGGGTTTATCGATTACCTGCAATACGTCAACGCCAAGGGCGGGGTCAACGGGGTCAAGTTGACCTGGAGCGAATGCGAAACCGAGTACGTGGTGGAGAAGGGCGTCGAATGCTACGAGCGCCTCAAAGGTGGCCTCAACGGTGCGCCAGCGGCCGCGACCAATCCGCTGTCGGTGGGCATTGCCTACGCGACACTGGATCGTTCGACGGCCGACAAACTGCCGCTGATCACCATCAACCATGGCCGCACCGACTCCACCGACGGCAGTGTTTTCCCGTATGTGTTCCCGTTGCAGCTCAACCCGTATTCGGAAGTCTCGGCGATCATCAATTACATCGGCCAGCGCGAAGGCGGGGCTGACAAACTCAAGGGCAAGAAAATCGCCGTGCTCTACCACGGCTCGCCGTATGGCAAGGAAACCAACGGCGTACTGGAAACCCTGGCGAAAAACGCCGGTTTCGAGCTGACCCTTCTGGAAGTGCCGCACCCCGGCAACGAGCAACAATCGCAGTGGTTGAACATCCGTCGCCTCAAGCCTGACTGGGTGATCCTGCGCGGCTGGGGAGTCATGAACCCGGTGGCGCTGAAGTCGGCGCAAAAGGTCGGTTACCCGGCGGATCACATCATCGGCAATATCTGGAGCAACTCGGAAGAAGACGTGGTCCCGGCCGGTGCTGCCGCCAAAGGGTTCATCTCGATCACCACCCACCCTTCGGGCACTGATTTCCCGGTGCTGCAAGGCATCAAGCAAAACGTGGTGGACGCCAGCAAAGGCAACCTGGCCGATCCGAAGCGTTTTGGCACCGTGTACTACAACCTCGGCGTGGTGAACGGCATCCTCAACGTCGAAGCCCTGCGTCTGGCACAGGAAAAGTATGGCGATAAACCGCTGACCGGTGAGCAAGTGCGCTGGGGCTTCGAGCACTTGAACCTCGACGATGCGCGTTTGCAGGCCTTGGGCGCCAAAGGATTGGTGCAGCCATTGAAGCTGTCGTGTGCCGACCATGAAGGCGGTGGCGCCGTGCGTTTTCAGCAATGGGACGGCCAACGCTGGAACCTGATCAGCGACTGGGTCCAGGCTGATCGCGCCTTGTTACGGCCGATCATCGAAGCCTCCGCCGCCCAGTACGCCAAGGAAAAAGGCATCACCCCGCGCAACTGCAGCCAGGAGCAATAAGGTCCGATGAGCCAGAGCTTACAAGCCGACCCGCCATTGCTGAGCGTGGAGCAGGTCGAAGTTTTCTACGAACAGTCGATTCTCGCCTTGCGCGGTGTAACGCTGCAGGTCGGCAAGGGGCAAATGGTGGCCCTGCTCGGGGCCAATGGGGCGGGCAAGAGCACGACGCTCAAGGCGATTTCCAGCCTGGTGCGGGCCGAACGCGGTGAAGTGGTCAAGGGCCGAATTATCTATCAAGGGCAAGTGATCACCGATGCCGACCCCGCCAGCCTGGTGCTGGCGGGGCTGGCCCAGGTGCTTGAAGGGCGGCATTGCTTCACCCACCTGAGCGTCGAACAGAATCTGCTGATCGGCGGATTTGTCGGGCGGCCGTCACGCAAGGTGCTGAATCAGCGTCTGGAGCGCATCTACGGTTACTTCCCCAGGTTGCGCCTGCTGCGCAAGCGCCTGGCCGGCTACACCTCCGGTGGGGAGCAGCAAATGGTTGCCATCGGCCGGGCACTGATGTCCGAGCCGCGTCTGTTACTGCTGGATGAACCGTCCATGGGCCTGGCGCCGCAGGTGGTCGAGGAGATTTTCGAGATTCTCGCCCGGCTCAACCGTGAGGAGGGTTTGAGCCTGTTGGTGGCCGAGCAGAACATCAACATCGCCCTGGATTACGCTCAGTACGCATTTGTGCTGGAGAACGGCCGGGTGGTGGATGAAGGTTCGGCGGCCGGGTTGGCCGTGCGCGAGGATATTCAGAACTATTACTTGGGGGGCGTGGGGTAGGGCACTGTTGAATACTAACTGCACATGAGGCTAACGGCCTTCGCGGCGCGTCGCAGTTCTAGTTTAACGTCGACCGGTATCCGCTGTTTCACGAGTCGTTGCTCGAGGAATGTCTGATCGCCTCGGGTATCAACCTGAGCGTCAATAGCTGCATCCTCTGCTTCTATGGTGGCAGCGTGAGCCTCTATGACCGAGTCGACTTCAGCGTCGCTCCTGGCGGCGTCGAGCGCACCAATGAGTGTCGCCACTTCGTCTTCTTCAGCCTTGCCATAGGCTTCTACGGACAGTCCGGCAGCCAATGCCCGCGCCCGGATTTCCACGCCTTTGAGCGTCTGCTTGGCCTGTCCGCACAGCATGTCGTGTTTTTGGCTTTCGACGATTTTCCATTGGAAAAATCCATACGTCATCGTGCCGATAATCGCTGCTGTGATACCACCGATCAGGATCCGTTTCATGGCTAAAGTCGTGAGTATGGGGGTTGAGAGTTCGGTGGACATCGCTTCGTTCTCTATCAGGAAATGAAAGCGTAGCACCGGAACCGGTCTGGCCCCGTTCAACGTCAATGCAAATTACAGTAGTAAAGGAGCGGCATGTCTTCAAGATTATGGCCTCACGACCCTCGGCGATCAGCTTGGGCAACGAAACGTACCGGCGGTCAGATTGCCTGAATTTTCCCTCCTGGCGGTACTCCACCGTCCGAGGAGCATCCGCTCCTTAATGGCGGTGCAATCCGCCGGGGGAACACGTAATGCCATCGGTCGAAGACTTCAGAATCCAGTCTCACGCTTTCCTGATCGAGCTGGACGCCGCAACGATGGGCATGATGACGCTGGTCTCTTCCAAATGTGTTTCAGGACCAGAATGGGAAGAGGCGACCAAACGGCATCACGATGCTTACGAGATTTGGAATGCCTTCCTTAATGTCTCTACTTCAAGCACTGAGTTAGTCACGCCGTAAATTACGTTGGGCGCTGACTAAGGACGATTGTGCGGGGGACATTCCACGTCAGTTAACCGGGGCGCGACCAGGGGGTCGATCGACAACGCCATACTGACGGCGCTTCTACTGAGTCTGGAATAAAAATTGGCGTCATGAAATAGATGACTGGCGCCCCCCTATGTCGCTTGCAAAGTCGCTACCTTGATCTTTACTAGTCACAGAACGTGAGAGCGCTCCTTATAAAATATGTCTTTTATATCAAGGCTTAATCACGCCTTTTGAAGTTCCGCCTTGATCTTTTTCTGATCTACCCAAAATAAAGCTCAAAGGATGACGAAGAAATGAAAAAGAACGTGGCGGAAGTTATTCGCAAACTCATATCGCCTTCAATGCGATATGAAATAAGAAACGCTTCAAACTGGTTACGAGATATTTTTGGACGTGCGTGTTTCTGGCGCTGGGAAATTGCCAGGTTCAGAGCGCAGAACGAAAGTCCTTACGAAATTCTCTATATCGGAAGGAAAAAGAAGCGGGAGATGGCCAAGCTGCTCATAAGGGGAAAGTCCCAAGGTGATTCCCCTATGGTCGACGGTGAACAGGAACCTGGCGCGTCGAGTCATGTGGTAGGGGTCAGTGAAATGCCGACCTCCGGGGCCTTGTCTGTACCCTTGTATCTGAGTGCCGTCGTACCGCTGGGGCGATCCATCGAGGAGATCACCACAAAATACGATAGCGAATTGCGTCGAAATATACGCAAGAACCGACCGCGCTACCGAATGGTCCAGACGTTGTTGGATGAAGACATTGAAAAGGCAGACAGGGAAATGCTTCGACCTTATGCCACGGCAAGGCAAGGCATCCACGCTGCGCAATTTGCCACGCAAGAGGTTTTCAGGATCGCCAAGACTGTCGGCCGGCTCGACCTGATCATGCTGGAAGACGAGGTTGTTGCATGCCACCTTGGCTGCGTAATAACCCGGGGCGGAAAGCGCTACTGGAGCACGCTACGTTTCGGATATACCGAGGCGATATTTTCAGATGCCAAAAAACTGCGTGAAGTGAACTCGATTACCACCTTCATGGCACTTGAATGGGCGATAGACAATGGCTTCGATTATTACGACATCGGTCTTTGCCTGGCGCGACCGGATGACGGACTTCTGAAATGGAAAAGAAGGCGCGGCGGCGATATTGATTCCCTGGGAAACCACGCTTATATGTTTGTCCGGCTGCCCAAGACAGGGGCCGCCAAATTCCTCTGGGACACGCCGCTATTCGCTGTCGAAGGAAAGGAAATGACCCTTCACCTTGGCTTGCCGGACGGGCTAAGCGATGAGGAGGTCGCCAGCCGTTATCATGAAATGGTATTTGGCGGGCTGCACAAGATTTATCTGTATTGCGCCAAGAGTTCGGGCGAACAGTTTCTCGAAACCTTGCGTAGTCGCTACGCCGGTTTGCAGACCCCACCCATTATGAAAAGGATTGCATCCAGCTGAGCAATGTCCACGACTGAAATAAACAGAGCGCTTCGCGTCTGGCTATTGACCCTGTCCCGCAGGGAGGACTCTTCATGGAAAGTGATGTCTCGCCAATAAGTACGTCGACCACTGGCAATCGAAAAAAATGGACCCTTGCCGCCTACCGGTATATGGCAAGAAAAAGATTCGCACGAAAGGCGGAGATCAACTTGAAAAGCCTGGCGGCGAAAACCTGGAATGTTGCTCCGGGTGGGACATCGTATTCTCCGCCTGCATTCTTTCTGCCCAATCAAATGGACCGTGTCACAGGATGGGAGGCGAAGCGCTTTTATCCTTTCGAGCATCCCGCTCGCACAATGGAAGGGCTGGGCAACGTCGTACAAGCTCCGACACGTGGCTACCTGATCAAGGATGTCTGGCTGATCGATGGAGCGCTCTACAAAGACAATGCAAGTCACTGGTTGTCTCTCAAGCCCGGTATGTTTCCGCGAATTCACGTGGAAAACGAGATCGAGCGCGGTGCCGCCTACTGCACGCAAAATGGAAACACATGGTTTGGCACATGGTTGATGGAAGACTGCCCGACCTATTCATTGGCATGCGACGAAGGCGTCCCGGTAACCACCGCGCCATCCGCCAGGTTTCCTCTGTTTACCCAGGCTCCCGCCTATGAGGACTGGTTTGATATGAAGCCGCTTCGCCTGCACAGTGCGTTTTTTCATGAGCTCGTGCTGTTCGACGATGTGAGCAACAATCAAAGCAGGCACTTACGCTTCCGTGCCATGGGTGAAAAGCTACTGTCGCACGTGAGCTATGACACTCACCCTGGCGTGTTCATTCTGCGGGGTGGCGACGGTGACTTGCGTTTATTGCGCAATGAAATGGAGCTCGCTGAACATCTGCGCAAGACCAGAGGGTTTCGCATCATCAATCCTTTGAAAACCGATGTTCCGACGATAGTGGCGACGTGTGCCGGGGCGCGGACCGTGGTGGGGGTCGAAGGGAGCCAGCTTGTACATGGCATCAATGTGCTGCCGCAGGGTGGTTCGTTGCTGGTACTGCAGCCACCGAACCGTTTCGTCAGCTACTTCAAGTACCTGACGGATCGCGACAACCAGAATTTTGGCTTTGTGGTCGGAACGCCAGAGGGCGATGGCTTCAAAATCGACATTCAAGAGGTTGAGCGCACACTGGACATGTTCCCATCCTGATGGGTGATGGCGCCTCCCTGCGATTCACCGTATCAGTGCTCTTTGACTTTCTTGATGCGCAAAATAATCAGCGCAAGGATGGCGATCGCGAGGGGTGTCATGGCCAGCATCGCCTCTCGCGGGGCCACCTCGGCGCCGAGCAGGTGCAACCCTGAGTAGCCAAGTTTGAGCAGGTTCAGCAGGTAGTAAGTAATGGCAATAATCGACAGGCCTTCGACGGCGCGCTGGATCTTGATCTGGGCGTCGGCGCGGGCATTCAGGCTTTTGAGAATTTCCGAGTTCTGTTCTTCCATTTCCACCTGAACCCGCGCTTGCAACAGGTCGCCCAGGTTGGCCACGCTTTTCGCCAGGTGCTCCAGGCGTTGTTCGGTGGCGGTGCAGTACCTGACGGTGGGTTTGAAGCGGCGCTCGATGAACACCCCGAGGCGCTGGCAATCGCCGACGTGACTTTCCCGCAATTCGCCCAGACGCTCGTACACGAGTTGGGCATAGGCTTGGGTGGCACTGAAGCGGTGGCGGGTTTTCGCGGTACTGCTGACCACTTGGGCTGACAGGTTGGAGATGTCCGCCAACAGGGCTTTCGCGTTGCCGCTGTCAGCGCCGGCGTTACGCTCGGAGAGGGTGACCAAGGTCTTGTCAAAGACATCGAGTTGCGCGCTCAAGGTCTTGGCCGTGGTCAACGACAGCGAGGCCATCATGCGGTAGGTCTCGATTTCCAGCAGACGGCGGATCATCCGCCCTTGGCGGTAAGCGTTGAGGCGCCGATTGATGAACAGGATGTGGTTGTTGCCATCCTCGCTGAGACGAAAATCGCTCCAGACCACCGCATCGCCACCGCCCACGCAGGAACCGCACGGGTCCTTGAAGCCGTAGCCGGCGAGGTCCAGGCCGGCTTCGCCACGCACGACGATCTGCACCGAGTTGATCAGCTGCGGCAAATGCGCTTCGACCTTCTGCGCCAGCACCTCGGGCAACGATGTCCAGGACAAGTCATCGCAGGATGAAGTGACCACCAGGGTCAGGGTGAAGAACTCGGCGTGGCGTTCCCATTTCAGGGCGTGGCCATCGAGTTGGGTGATGCCCTGGGCGGCATGAGGATCGATCGGAGCAGGGCAGCAGCGCTCCAGCAGCGCATTGCACTCCGGTTCCCCGCCAAGGAAGGCCAGATGAAACACATGGGCCGGTTCGTCGAAATACAGTGACGGACGCGCGTGCAGTTCGTTGTGCAGGGTTTGTCTTTGCGGATGCATGCTGTTCAGGCCATCGATCGACTGCTGTTGTAGGTGGGACAGGTCGATGAACTGATGAGTCACACGCTCAAAAAAGGCGCCTTGTAAATGGTGAGTCAGGCGCCAAAAACGGTAGGAACGGGTTACTTCTTGCTTGATTGCTCTCTGATCTGAGTCAGGCTGAGTCGAGGAGTCAATGCTTCAGGGTCGACTCTGACCTCAATCAAGGATGGCCGGGACATTTCAAGGCAGCGCTCAAACGCTGGCGCAAATTGCGACGTGGCGGTGACCACCTCGCCATGCAGTCCATAAGCTTGGGCGAGTGCGGCGAAATCCGGGTTGTGCAATTCAGTGCCTGACACGCGTCCAGGGTAATTGCGTTCCTGGTGCATTCTGATGGTTCCGTACATTCCGTTGTTGATCACCACGAAAATCACATGGGCCCCATATTGCGCAGCAGTCGCTATCTCCTGGCCGTTCATCAAGAAGCAGCCATCCCCGGAAAACGAAACCACTACTCGCTCCGGGCACGTCAGTTTGGCGGCCACCGCCGCAGGAACGCCGTAGCCCATGGAGCCATTGGTAGGGCCTAACTGAGTACGGTACTGGCGGAACTGATAGAAGCGTTGAAGCCAGACGGCATAGTTTCCGGCGCCATTGGTCAGGATCGCGTCGTCTGGAAGTCTGCGATTCAACCACTCAATGATTTCGGCCATTTGCACATCGCCAGGGGAGGGCGAGTGTTGCAGATTGTCGCGGTAGTTGTTGTTGAGGGTGCGCGTCCATTCACTCTTTACCTGGCTGGCCACCGCTGGAAGCGTTGCGGCTGATTTGGCAAAGGTCGACATGCTGCTGTTGATCGCTAACGCAGGTTGGTAAACCCGTCCCAGTTCCTCGATGCCTTGGTGAATATGGATCAAGGTTTGCTTCGGCACCGGGATGTCCAGGGCCGCATACCCGCCCGTTGAAACTTCACCCATTCTGGAACCCACGACCAACAGCAGGTCGGCGTTTTTTACCGCCGAGGACAGTTGCGCTGACGCGGCGAAACCAAGATCGCCGACATAGTTCGGGTGTCGATTGTCGAACAGGTCCTGGCAGCGAAAAGAGGCGGCAACCGGGATGTTTTGCTGTTCAGCAAAAAGTCGGATGTCGTGCACTGACTCGGTATCCCAACCGCTGCCACCCAGCACCATCAGTGGCCGCTCTGATCGCTCAAGCAGTTGCTGCATGGCGGCCATTTGCTCGGCTGCCGGGGTCATCAATACGCGTTTGAACGCCCCGGCATCACTGACTTCCGCCATTTCGGTCAGCATGTCTTCCGGCAGTGCGACCACTACAGGTCCAGGCCTGCCATTGACTGCCCGGTGGAACGCCTGGCTGATCAGTTCGGGAATTCTGCGGGTGTCGTCTATTTGCACGACCCATTTCGCCAAGGGGCCAAACATCTGGCGGAAATCAACTTCCTGGAAGGCTTCGCGATACTGCTGATCGCGAGCGACTTGGCCAATGAACAGAATCATCGGCGATGAATCCTGGAACGCTGTGTGAACGCCAACCGAGGCGTTCGTTGCACCCGGGCCTCGGGTCACGAAGCAAATGCCTGGCTCTCCGGTGAGCTTGCCGTAGGCTTCTGCCATATAGGCCGCCCCACCTTCCTGGCGGCACACCACCAGATCGATTTCTTCTTGCACGTCATGCAATGCATCGAGAACCGCGAGGTAGCTTTCTCCAGGAACACAAAAAGCTCGTTTGACGCCATGGATGCGTAAGGCATCCACCAATATCTGACCTCCGCTACGACGAGAAATGGTTTTATTCATTGTTATCTCCTGAGTCGAATGGTGCGGTGTGAAAGGGTGAGTCGCGCTCTTTCTGACAGGTACTGACTCGATCAATTGGAAGAACAACGGCTAACGTTTGCGCCACGAATTCTGAGCATCATCGGGTAGGGGGACAAACGATGATTGCTCAGCACTTCATTCCTTCAGCTATTGAAGTCGGACTTCAAGTCGCCCAGTGACTTTTTTATGCTATCGCACGCTTCAGGCGTGGCTACAAATCGTGAAATTGCAATTTCACCCGACTACCGACTAATATACGATCCATATACATTTCATATTGGATTGAGCAGTGGGTATCGTAAAAATCTCAGAAGCCATGCACGAGAATCTACGCGTCGCCAGCGACGCGTTGAGTCGCTCGATCAACGCACAAGCCGAGCACTGGATGCGCATCGGGATGCTTGCGGAGTTATATCCAAACCTGGACCACAGCGACCTCTGCCGCTTGCTGATTCGTGCCGAACTGGCTGGCGGCCTCGATGTTAAACAGCTGTGCGCACTCGCCGATTTTTCGCAAAGCACCCAGGTTGATGCAGCATCAGGAGTCAAGCAATGAAGGCCAATGTCAGGCTCAATACCCCGGCAGAAATAGCCATGTCTCGTGCTGCGGGCACGCTGGCCGCCGAGGTCCTGGCCATGATT
Organism: Pseudomonas sp. BT76 TE3572; assembly: GCF_050435365.1. Taxonomy (NCBI): domain Bacteria; kingdom Pseudomonadati; phylum Pseudomonadota; class Gammaproteobacteria; order Pseudomonadales; family Pseudomonadaceae; genus Pseudomonas; species Pseudomonas sp. BT76 TE3572. Next base: position 1,875,591 of record NZ_JBNDKE010000001.1, on the reverse strand, counting down.
GCTCCGCATGTCAAAGCGGGGGTCACCACCGACGAACTGGATCGGCTCTGTCACGACTACATCGTCAACGTGCAGAAAGCCATTCCGGGGAATGTCGGCTATCACGGCTTCCCGAAAACCGTGTGTGCATCGGTCAACCAGGTGGTCTGCCATGGCATTCCTTCGGCCACGCCACTAAAGGATGGCGATATCGTGAATATCGACATTGCCGTTATCAAGGAGGGTTGGTACGGCGATACCAGCCGCATGTACTTCGTGGGTGAGCCCGGCCCGGATGCCCGACGCCTGGCAGAGACGACCTATGAAGCGATGTGCGCCGGTATTCGCGTCGTCCGCCCCGGCGCTACGCTGGGTGACATTGGCCATGCCATTCAGAAGGTGGCCGAAAGAGACGGATTCAGCGTCGTGCGCGAATACTGCGGTCACGGTATCGGCAAGATTTATCACGATGAGCCGCAAGTCCTTCACTACGGCTACCCAGGCCAGGGGCTGGTACTGAAAGCCGGCATGATCTTCACCATCGAACCCATGTTGAACGCTGGCAAACGCCATGTGAAAACGCTGGCTGATGGCTGGACCGTGGTCACCAAGGACCACTCACTTTCGGCTCAGTGGGAGCATATGGTCGCGGTCACTGACGACGGCTTCGAGGTTCTGACCCGTTGGCCCGACAGTGTCGATGGGTATCCCGCCATCGTTTAGGCGCAGCTTGCGAGTGATACAACGCTACGTCACGGCTTTCAGCTGGCCTGATCAATCGTAAAAATGGCGCTAGTGGTTTTGAAACTTCTACAGTTAGCATTGAGGTTTATCAACGCACCCAACGACAGGTTGGGTTACGTCACCGAGTAGGCCGAACATTGATCGAACGACGCCAATTTAGCGGAGGCATGAAGGGGAAAAATCTCCGCTATCTGAATGAGAACCCCAACGAGAAAACTCAAATGGTTCGGGCAGGATTTCTGTTGCTTGAGCATTTCTCGCTGCCCGCATTCACGCAAGCACTGGATACGATTGTCACCGCGAATCTTCTGCGACCCGGGTTGTTCTCTTCCCGAACGTTCGGCTTGACCGATGAGGAGGTCATCAGCGACCTGGGACTGGTCATTCGCCCGGATACCCGTTTTGATTGTTCAGTGATCCAGGACCTGGACCTTCTGGTCATTTGTGGCGGCTACAGGACAGAACTCAAAGCGACGGATGAACTCATCTCGCTGTTGAGGGCTGCATCAGACCAGGGTGTCAGTCTGGCCGGGTTGTGGAATGGTGCATGGTTCCTGGGAAGGGCAGGCTTGCTTGACGGATATCGTTGCGCGATTCACCCCGAACATCGCCCCGCGCTCGCGGAAATCTCCAAGGCGACGCATGTCACCAGTGAGCCCTACGTCATCGATCGAGACCGGCTCACGGCTTCCAGCCCCTCGGGGGCATTCCACATGGCGCTGGACTGGATCAAAGGACTGCACGACAAAGCACTTGTCGAGGGTATCGAGGACATCCTGGCTTTCGAGGAGTCGCGTTATCGGCGCATAAAACCGACTGAAAATATCTGTGTGAGCGCGCCATTACGCGAGGTGGTGAAGCTGATGGATGCCAACCTCGAAGAGCCTCTGGAGTTGGAGCAGTTGGCCGTATACGCAGGCCGTTCGCGTCGACAACTCGAGCGCTTGTTCAAGGAGCAACTGGGCACAACGCCGCAACGGTATTACATGGAATTGCGGATAACCGAGGCGCGTCGGTTGCTCCAGCACACAGAGCTGTCCCAGGTGGACGTGTTGGTTGCGTGTGGCTTTGTATCGCCCAGCCATTTCAGCAAGTGCTATAGCTCGTACTTCGGATACAGGCCTTCCAAGGAAACGCGACTGGTCAAATAACACTGTTTTTTGAGTCTGTGCTGACTCGTGGTTTGCACAGACGTTTTGGTTACGGACGACGGCTTGCCCGGTAGGTGTATCGCAAACCCATCAACAGAAGCAGGGTGATCAGGCCGAGGCCCAGCCCACGAGTCATCGCCGGTTTAATCAATGGCACAGGGTTATCTTGTTGGCAGGCTGCGCTATCGTCTTCCACGACGGTGATTTGCCCGTAGTCTGTCAGGTGCCGCTTTTCGCGATTCAGGATCGTCGCCTGTTGTTCCAGATCCAAAGCCTGATACTTCCAGAGCGTTGGCGATCCTTCTCGGCAATAGGTGAACGTTTTCGGGTTTGACGCGGCAATAATACAAGCGTCTTCGATGCCCCGTTTTTTCAGCGTTTCGGCAGCCGACCGTGTGAAGTCCAGGTCGAGGACGGGAATAACCCCTGTAGCAGAAGCCGCGACCGAAACCAAAAGGGTGCCCGCGAAGCAGATTGTTGAAATTTTCAAGGTAGGGTTCCCCTTGTTGATTTTTTATTTTTATAGGTGCGCGCGGAGCTTGGTGAGCCTGCCTTTAATGACGCTTGGCAATCAATGAGCCAGCCAGCTCTGGCGGGCCAAAGTCCCCAACCTTGGGGGTATTCCTGAAAGTGGAGCGGTCTGCCTCAGCACCAGCGCTCGCCTGCCAAGCCCTGTCAGGCATCGCAATGAGGCCAAAGCAAGGCCTGAGCCAATAGCCAAGTATTTCGACGAGACCGATGCCTCGGGGGCGTCACCCGGGAGCTTTCGCGCGTCGCCTCGTCTGGGGTGACATCGTTCGACCATCACGCCGTCTTCGACGCAATAACTCGTCTGCCTTCTTGCAGACGAGGAAATCCCTGCTTAACTCTGAACATATGGTCAGTCAGTGACTCATTGGTCACGGTGACCATTCGAGCACCCTCGCGCTGTTGTCGCTTGTCCGTGTTTCCAGATTAAGCCCGAGGAGGCCTATGCGTTGACGTTTGAAAATCACCCTGAGTTATTAGTTATTAATGTATTGGCCTGGCACTTGACTGTCAGGTCCACGTGTTCTGCTGTCTGCGACAGGGCCCTGTGGGCATCCCAAACGCTGTGCGCTTAGTCCAATGGGTTCAAGGAAGTAAATGTCATGATGCCGAAAACTGCCATCGTCGAGATCTGCGGGAAGTACAAGGTTTATACCGAGCACTATCTCAACACTGCCGCTGACAAGACCATCATTCTGGTCAACGGCTCACTGGCAACGACCGCATCTTTTGCCCAAACGGTGCGTTACCTGCAGCCGCGATTCAATGTGGTTCTCTACGACCAGCCCTACGCCGGTCAGTCGAAGGAACACAACCTCCACGGCCAACCGATCAGAAAGGAAGACGAGGCCGCGATACTGCTGGATTTGATCGAACACTTTGGTGCGCACCACGTGCTGTCCTTTTCCTGGGGCGGTGCGGCCACCTTGCTGGCGCTGGCTCAGCGTCCGCGGAGAATCGAGAAGGCGGTGATCAATTCATTCGCAGCGCGTATCAATACACCGATGCGCGATTACCTGGAGAGCGGCCTGAACCACCTCCAGGCGTGCGACCGCCTCAATGTCGGTCGCTTGATCAACAGCACAATCGGCAAGCACCTGCCATCGCTGTTCAAACGCTTTAATGACCGCCATGTCAGAAGCCTGGACGAGCACGAGTACAGACAGATGCATTTCCACGTCAATGAGGTGTTGACCCAAGACACCCATTGTTATGTCGCCTGTGCCGCTGCCATCGAAATACCGCTGCTGTTTGTCAACGGCGAATGGGATGAGTACACCTCGGTCGAAGACGCCCGGCTGTTCGCCGATCATGCGGCTCAGTCCCGGTTCCATACCATCAAGAACGCCGGGCACTTCCTCGATATGGAACATACAGCGGCCTGGCAAGAGACCCGGCAGGCCTTGCTCGGTTTTCTGGACCCGGCTTCCAGGAGGCAGGGCCGCGTTGCCTCAGAGATCCAGGTCAATCACGTATGAGCGATTAAATTCCGGGTTTTCATCAATGCCATTTTTGGCATAGCCCCGGGCGTTGCAAATGACGCGAGTGTTGCCCACCTGGTAGTCAAAGCTCCCATGGGTATGGCCATGCAGCCAAAGTGCCGGGTGCCAGACCTTGATCCGGTCTTCGAGGTCTGAAACAAAACTCGCGTTAATCGGCGAACTCTCAAACAGCGGGCTGATGCTCAATCGTGTCGGTGCAAAATGCGAAACCACCACCGTGGGCGTGGTGCTGTCGCGGGTGAAGCAGTCTTCCAGCCAGGCGACTGTCTGTAAAAAAATCAGTTGGGAAATGGCCGGGCTGAACAGGTCTGGAAAATCTGGCGAGATTTTTATGTGGGTGAAGTCCCGCATGAGCTTCGTAGCCAGATCAACACCCTGCGCCCGATGCTCCGCAGAATCGAAAAGTCGATAGTCAGACCACAGCGTGCAACCCAAAAACCGCACGCCGTTGTGGAGATACTCCGAGCGTTCCAATACGTGGATCTGTGTGCCTTGCGACAACCTGTTCAAGTGCTCGTAGGTAGAGATCAAGTCGCTGCCATAAAACTCGTGATTCCCTGCCACGTACACGATCGGAATAGGGCACGATTTGGCCCACTCAATGGCCATGGCCGGTCGGGAGATGTCTCCCGCGAGGACGACAATGTCGGCATCCACCTCGGGAAAAGGTACCGCGTTGACGGACAAATGGATGTCTGACAGCAAGGCGATGCGCATCGATCAACTCCTACCTGTTTTGAATCGCAGCCCATTCTACTGACAAGTTGATAACCTCCTGCCACACCTTATTTTCGTTGCAGCCAAAGTTGCTGTCGTTGCAGAACCGATTGAGCCGTCTCTCCCACCAGTTCGCTGTAAACGGCTGGCGCAGTGGCGCCTTCGGTGCTGATGAGCAGAACCCGTGAAGACTCATCAATCTCCACTTCAGCGGCCAGGTGGGGCGACTTGAGCAACTGGATCAACCCCGCGAGCCCGGCCACGGCCGACTCACCGGCCACCAGCGGAACGTCCCGATCACTGCCCCGCGCCAGCCTGCGCATGGCGTTGACGGCATCCTCATCTTCAATCGTCGTGAAATGGTCGATGCTGGTCTGCAGGAACTTCCAGGCCAGGGGCGAGGTTTCACCGCAGGCCAACCCGGCCATCACGGAATCCACTGAACCTTGGGTTTTCGCCGCATGGCCGGCGAGGGCGCTTTGGAACAGGCAGTCGGCCTGTTGCGGTTCGACGACGATCATCGCCGGTCGTGCTGTGCCATAAAGCTCCCAGAAGTAACTGGCGATTCCAGCCGCCAGACCACCTACGCCGCCCTGAAGGAATACGTGAGTGAAGGTTTGGCCACTGGCCTGCTCAACGACTTCCGCTGCAATAGTGCCGTAGCCTTGCATCACATCCCGGGGAATGTCTTCGTAGCCCTCGTAGGAGGTGTCAGACACCACCTGCCAGTTGTGCTCGACGGCCAGCGCGGCGGCTTCTTCAACCGATTCATCGTAGTTGCCGGGGACTCGCACGATCTGTGCACCATAGGCGGCGATGGCCTGTTCCCGTTCGATGCTGACATTGGCGTGCAGCACAATGACGCAACGGCAACCGACGCTTTGTGCCGCCGCGGCGAGGGCACGGCCGTGGTTGCCGTCGGTGGCGCTGATCACCGTAAAGTCCTTCAAGGCGTCGCAGTAGTCGCCCATCAGCAGGCCCCGGGGTTCGAAAGGGTGTTCGGGGAACAGCCTCAGGATTAACCGCACCAGGGCAATCGGTGCGCCCAGCGCTTTGAAACTCCCCAGCGGCGAACGGCTCGACTCATCCTTGATCAGGAGCCCGGCGATACCAAGATTGGCAGCCAGGTCTGGCAGGCCGAACAAGGGTGTGCTGGCGCGATTGAGTGCGTTCCAGTTCGCCAGCCAGGTGCGGCTTTCGGCGGCTGTCTGAATGTTCAGGATGGCCTTGAGGTCATCGGGATAGGTATTACGGCTGGCGTTGGGGTTGGCGATCAGCATCGTCGGTTCCTGGTGGTGGGCAGTGGAGTGAAATAATATCTCGCTGCTGTCACACTCTTTTCTTGAAATCGGCACAGTCGCCGCACTTTCATTACCTATTCATGCGTTTTACATCAATTTTATTGCGAGCCCCTTCACCATGAGTCTCGATGCCTTCGACCTGAAGCTGATTGCCGAAGTCCAGCAAGACGCCGGCCTGTCCCAAAGCGAACTGGGCGCGCGGGTCAATTTGTCCTCGGCCGCCGTTAACCGCCGCCTTAAACGCCTGACTCAGGACGGCTTCATCAAAGGCACTGTGGCGGTGGTGGATCAAGAGAAACTCGGCTACCCGCTGACCATCGTCGCTCAAGTCGAAGTGGAGAGTGAGCGTCTGGATCTGCTGGACGCCATGAAGCGCAGCTTCGCCAACTGCCCGCAGGTGCAGCAGTGTTACTACGTCGCCGGGGAGTGGGACTTTGTGCTGGTGCTGGCGGTGCGCAACATGGAGCAGTACACAGAGCTGACACGAGAGTTGTTTTTCGAGAACAACAATGTGAAGCGCTTCAAGACGCTGGTTTCCATGAGCAACGTAAAGGTGGGGTTGCAGGTGCCGGTGGAGGTAGTTTGAGCTGAGCAGTCAATGTCGCAGTAGCCTGCGCCAGCGACTATATGAGCTGCGCACCTCGCGCCTCTAACAACTCCCGCAATACCGACCGATGGCAATGCGCTTCATCTTCGCAGTAACAGCCAATGGCCAGTGACGTTTGGTGGGACAACGCCGCCAACAAATCGAGCAATTGGCTGGGCGCCGGGTGGTTCATTTCGGTCTTGAACTTGCGCTTGAAGGCTTCCCACGCCTTGGCGTCTTCTGCCGCTTTGGCTTCTGCGACCAGTTCTGCACTGGGAGACAGCAGCGGCTGCCACACGTCATAAAAATCCCGACTGGCAAACTCGGCTTTCGGCACGCCACGCGGCGGGCGACGTACCGTGCCCAGGCGCAGGCCTTCATTGACTACGCGCGGTGAACCGAGGCGCACGATATGGATGGGCATGGTCGATGTGTTCCCTCTTATGGCCGATTTCTGCCGTGTGCGGGAGAAATCGGCCACGCTCTGGAGTCCTTTTTCACCGCGAGTTTTCGAACCACTCCAGCGCCGTGCGCCAGATGCAGATCCCCAGGAAGTAAGCCGACATCAGCAGCCAAAGCCCCATCACCATTGGGTTGATGACCGGATGGTTGACCACCAGCGACAAGCTGCACAGCAGCCAGATGGCCGTTACCGCGATGTTGATCGGCATGAACTTGCGCACGCGGAACGGGTGGAGGAACTTCATCCGGGTCACGGTCAACAGCGCCAGGCCAATGATGGTGAGAAGAGTGATCCACGGCGACGGGGCGATGATGTACAGGCACAGGGCGACCACGTTCCAGGCGGCGGGGAAGCCCTGGAAGTAGTTGTCCTTGCTCTTCATGTTGACGTTGCAGAAGCAAAACAGCGACGAGACCAGAATCAGCGACACGGACAGCAGCAGCGTGTAGTCCGGCAAGGGGATGTAACGATAAATGAACAGCGCGGGGATAAACACGTACGTCAGGTAGTCGATGACCAGATCGAGGATCGAGCCATCGAAACTTGGCAGTACCGACTGGACATTGACCTTGCGTGCCAACGCGCCATCCAGCCCATCGACGATCAAGGCTACGCCCAGCCACAGCAGGCAGTTTGTGGCCTGATTTTCCAGCAGGGCGAGGGTCGCGAGGAAGGCAGTGACCACGCCAGTGGCGGTAAAACCATGGGCGCCCCAAGCTTTGAGCCTGGCGATGTGTAGGGTCGATATCACGGGGGCGTTCTCCAGAAAGTGAAGCAAGCCTGTTATCACCCCTTCAATGGGGGGTGTCGGCAAACCAAGTCAGGTTGCATGTATCGACCGGGTATCCGGGGATAAGGTTCACCATCTGTAAATCTTAGCTGGGTGGCAAAAAAATACCCCGGATAAATCCGCCGGTATTAAATGAAGCATCGGCGCTGGGCGATACGTTTTACTCAAGCGCAGTGATCGGCGGTTTGACCTTGTGCAGACAGGCTCATTCACAGCGTCTTGCTCATGAACACCCGACTCGTGCCTGGCGGGTCGCAGGGCACTTCGCCAAAGCGCTGCCAGCCGTGCTTTTCATAGAACTGCGGGGCCTGGAAACTGAGGGTATAGAGCACCGCCGAGCGGCAACCGCGACGACGGCCTTCGTCCTCGTACGCGTTGAGCAGTCGAGACCCGAGCCCGGAGCCACGCAGTGACTCGGGCAGGTAGAACAAATCGAGGAACAGCAGACCGAGCGACGTACGGCCGGTAATACCGCCCAACACCTGATGGGTATCCGGATCGCGGACCGTGACCGCAAGCGACTGACGGTCGTTGATGCCAGTCATCTGATCATTGAAGGCACTCAGCCCGGCGCTGAGTACGTGCTCGACTTCAGGTTCGATGACGTCGCTGACGACAATCAGGTGGCGGTCCATGTGTTCGTTGATCCTCTGGGCATCGGGTTGGCGAGGGTAGAACACTCGCAGCCGATGGTCATCGGGGTCAAGCGCAATAAGGGTTTTACGTCAGCCAAACGGTGGTGGCGCATTTGTCGGCGAGGACTATTGTTGCCTGACTGGGTCACTCCAACCGATGAGGACATCGTCATGAACACCAGCGATCTGCTCGAACAATTACTAAGGGCCGGCCAAGGCTCAATGTCGCAACAGGGTGGCGGTGGCGCGTCGGCCCAAGGTGGTCTCGGCGGTCTCGGTGGATTGCTCGGCGGCCTGTTGGGCGGTGGTGCCGGATCAAGCGCCGGGGGCGGTGGCCTGGGTGGTTTGCTCGGTGGTCTGCTGGGCGGTGGCTCAACCATGGGCGGTTCGACCCAGACCCGTTCGGGTGGCGGCGCCAACTACGCGGCGCTGGCTTCGCTCGGAATGATGGCATTCCAGGCTTATCAAGCCTGGCAACGCAGCCAGGCCTCGGCGCCGCAACAGGCACCGCGCACTGTCGACCTGTTGTCCGGCCCTGAAGTCGAGGACCACAGCCATGCGATTCTTCGTGCATTGATTGCGGCGGCGAAGGCCGATGGCCGGATTGATGACGCCGAAAAGCAGATGATCAGCACCGAAATCGGCCGCCACACCGATGACCCAGAGCTCCAGCAATGGCTGGATGACGAAGTCGCGCGGCCGCTGGACGCCGCCGATGTGGCGCAGTCGGCCACGGATTCCGGCATGGCGGCGGAGATGTACCTGGCCAGTGTGATGCTGGTGGACGATCAGCAGGACGCCGAACGTAGCTATCTGGATGAACTGGCTGCGGCGCTGAACATCGATCCGGACCTGCAAGTGCATCTGGAGCAGCAGGCCAAAGGTGGCGTGGCCTGATGAAAACGGCCTAAGAAGGCTAATGCCAATCAGTTAAGGAACGACACAATCCGTAGCAGCTGCCGAAGGCTGCGTTCGGTTCGGGCCGCGTTCGGACGCAGCAGTCGTGAAATCAGATGATGCGGTGTTTCAGGAAGACCGCAAACTCAGGTTTCACGACTGCTGCGCAGTCGAACGCAGGCTTCGCCAGCTGCTACAAGGAGTGCGTAGTAGCTGAAATTGCTTAACTGATCGGCATTAGCCTGCGAAGGTCGTTTTTTATCTGCTCCGCGTCATTGACTACCGCAACCGACCATCGGAAAAATCCCGGGTTTTTCCCTGTCGGCTAAAATTTCTCGGGGGATTACTTCAACGCGTCCTTTCTAAGCGGGAGTTTCACGATGAAAATCGTATCTTCGCTGACGTTAGTGGTTGCGGTCGGGTGGATCCTTGGGTGCTCCTCAGTACCTGACCCTCAAGTCATCAACGTTCCCTTGAACGCTACTTCCACAAATGCCGGGAGTATCGCCCAGACGACCATGATGCCCAATGGCAGTGGGACCATGTTCTGGTTTGCCGTCAAGGGCAAGACCATGGGCAGCGCATTACCAGGCCGTTTGGAGGCCTACATCTATCCGGGAAGTTGTGCGAGCCTGGGTTCGAAACCAGCCTTTGACCTTAACGACGGCCCTAATGCGAGGTTCTATTCGCCGTCATCGCTCCAGTATTTCTATAAAAGCGCACCTGTAGCCGTCGATACGCTTCGAACGGGCGGCTATGCGTTGGTTGTGCGTGAAAATCCGGCTGATGGAAATCAGAATGCTTTCTGCGGGAATCTGAGCTGAAAACAGTCGATCTTGCCCTCGTTTCTACGCCGAGTCTGGAAACGAGGGTGCTGGCCTCTGCCGGGTTTCAGGCTTTTTTCGGCACCAGAAACGTAACGCCGAAGCTCTCGGCGATTGCCAGTATCCGCGGCAAATCCTGCGGCACTTTGAGCTGATCCACCGCGGCAAAGAATTGACCACCACGCGGATCAGACACCACGCCGATCATCTTCGCCGTCGGGCTGATGTTCTTGTAAGCATGAATAGTCCCACCGGGGATATGCACATAACCCCCGGGGAAAACGGTGGTGGCCTTGCCCGCAACCGTCACTTCCACTTGCCCGTCAATCACGTAGAACGCTTCGTCCCAAGGGTGAAAGTGCGGGGGCGGCCCGCCGCCTTGGACGCCTTCCTGGATATGCATTTCAAAAGGCTTGCTCAGATCGCCGCCCGCGAGAATGGTGATGGCCTCACCCACGACATTGACCGGGTCGGGTTTTTTTTCGGGCTCGATGACATGAACCGTTCGCATGATTGCTCTCCGAAGGGTGAGTCCACACTCGCTGAGTATATTCACTTGGTCTGGCGCCGGGTGCCGCGCCACTTGCCCGTCTGTCCGGGCGATTTTAACGCCGATGGAATTTTCTTCCGGGGGTGTCGCTCTGCTGATGTAGAGACGTGCTGATTCAGCGTCCTGCCACTGGCCTCAGACCGAGAGACGACCCCATGACTGCCCTGACACGACTTGAAGCCCAGCCCGCTCACGAACGCACGATCCTGACCGCCGGCAGCCTGAAAACGATCTACGAACAGTTATTGCTGAGCGACGATATCGAACACCAGCGCGCGCTCGGTAAAACCTTTCTCGAGGCTCAACTTGCGCAGGCAACGGACCTGCCCGAGGACATGCCGCGAGACCTGTCGGCACTGCAAACCTTTGTCGAACAGCACTGTGCCGATGTGGCTCGCCAATACGCCGATTACCTGCAACAGCGCAAGGACGGCGGGCCGCGGCAGTTCTTCACCAACAAGGCGCACGCGTTGTATTTCCTGCAAGCCGTTGCCCCGACCAAACTGGTGGACGGCGCGTGGCTGTATGGTCTGCTGCGGCACTGGCATGACCCGCGTTTCGAAGGCCTGATTTGCACCTATCTGGAAGAGCTGGGCGACGGCAACCCGGCGCAAAATCATGTGGTGATTTACCGCAAGCTGCTGGCCGAACATGGCTTGCTGGACAACACGCTCATCCCGGATGAGCGTTATTTACAAGGCGCGGTGCAATTGGCACTGGGTTATTGCAGCGACGATTTTTTGCCGGAAGTGATCGGCTACAACCTCGGTTATGAACAACTGCCGCTGCATCTGCTGATCAGCGCCTACGAACTCGCCGAGCTGGGCATCGATCCGTATTACTTCACCCTGCACGTGACCATCGATAATGCCAGCACCGGCCACGCGCAAAAGGCTGTGCAAGCGGTGCTGCAATTGTTGCCGGTGGAAGGCGACCGCGAAGACTTTCTGCGCAGGGTGGCGTTGGGTTATCGGCTCAACGATCTGGGGCAGGGCAGTCGTGCGATCATCGAGTCGTTCGACCTGTACGGCGAGTTGCTGAACATGCTTGAACGCAAGCGCCCGTTTGGTCAGCACATGCATTCCGACTATTGCCGGTTTGAAGGCAAGACCGTCAATCAATGGCTGTCGTCGCCGGAGCAGTTGCCTGGCTTCCTCACCGCCATGGAAAACAAGGGCTGGATCAAGCGTCACCAGGACCCGCAAGCCAGCCGTTTCTGGCAATTGGTCGAGGGTGACGGCGCGGCCATGTTCGGGGTGTTCAGCCCCTATGAAAAACAACTGCTGCACGACTGGATAGCCGGGGACTGGCGAGCTGAGCGAGCGCCGGCAGCGGTTCGACGCGGTAGCAGTGCCGCCTCCGAACCACCCATGCCCGTCAATGACCCGGATATCCATAGTCTGCACGCTACACTTAAAGGGCTTGCCGCCGACGAGCAAATGCAGGTCTTGATTCCGTGGTTGTCCGCCCATCGGCACGCCCACCCCGCAGGCCTGATGGCCACGCGACGGTTCATCGAACTCAAATCCGGTTTTCGATAGGGAGTCCGTCATGAATCAGGAAGAACAACTCAGCGCCGCCGATCTGGCCTTGTTGCAACTGGGGCGCCGCTTGCAGGCCGACGGTTACCGTTTCATCACACCCTCGCCGCTGACCCATCAGCGGGTCAATGATCGCGTCTTCGGGCAAAACGCTCGGACCTTGCGCGAAGTATTTGGCTGGTCGCGGCCGTTTGAGCCCGGTCTGTTGTCGGTGGAGGAGCAGCGGCAGTTGCAACAGGCCGGCGTCCTCGAGGAATGCAATGGTCGACTGAAAAGTCATGTGCGCTGGTCAAGCCTCGATGACCTGTTGTTCGTGCATTCGGGTTACCCCACTGATGCCGCTGACGCGGTGTTCTTCGGTCCCGACACGTATCGTTTTGCACAACTGATTCACGCGCATCTGCAACAGAGCTTCGCGCCGATCAGGCGCGCCGTGGACATTGGTTGCGGCGCTGGCGTTGGAGCGATTGTGATTGCCCGCGCACGCCGTGAGGCCGAAGTGCTGGCCGTCGACATCAACCCTTTAGCGTTACGCATGACGGCGGTCAACGTCGCGCTCGCCGAGGTGGCCAACGTCAGCATCGAGGCCAGCGATGTGCTGCAAGACGTCGACGGCCACTTCGACTTGATCGTCGCCAATCCGCCCTACATGGCCGACCCGGCCGAGCGTGCTTACCGGCATGGCGGTGGGGCGCTGGGCGCGCAATTGTCGTTGCGCATTGTCGAGCAAGCCCTGCATCGATTGGCCCCCGGTGGCTCCCTGGTGCTGTATACCGGCGTGGCGATGATCGATGGTCTCGACCCGTTCCTGGATGCGGTGACTCCGTATCTGGAATCGCCGATGTTAGGCTGGACTTACCGCGAACTCGACCCCGATGTGTTTGGTGAAGAACTGTTGACCCCTGGCTATCAGCGGGTGGAGCGCATTGCCGTCGTCGCCCTGACTGTCACGCGTATCGGCCCAGGCATCGGGGGCACCGTTACATCAACCGGTGCGCCATGACCAGGAGCCTGGACGATTACAATCGCATGCGCGATTTCTCGGCGACCTCTGAACCGGCCGCCGGTAAACGTTCGGGCAAAAAAAAAGCGAAAGACCATGCCTTGCAGTTCTGCATCCAGAAGCACGACGCTTCACGTCTGCATTACGACTTTCGCCTGGAGCTCGATGGCGCACTGAAAAGCTGGGCGGTGCCCAAAGGCCCGTCGCTGGACCCCAAGGTCAAGCGCCTGGCGGTGCACGTCGAAGACCATCCGATTGATTACGCCACCTTCGAGGGCAGCATTCCCGAAGGGCATTACGGTGCCGGCGAGGTGATTGTCTGGGACCGGGGGGTGTGGATTCCTCAGGACGATCCGGCCGAGGCCTACGCCAAGGGCAAGCTCAAATTCGAGCTGAAGGGCGAGAAGCTCGGCGGCCTGTGGAATCTGGTGCGCACGCACATGCCGGGCAAGCAGGAGCAATGGTTTCTGATCAAGCATCAGGACAGCGCGGCCAAACCCGAAAGCGATTATGACGTGGTCGCCGCCGAGCCCGACAGCGTGCTCAGTGACCGGACCATCGTGGCCAAAAAGCCGAAGACCGCTGCCAAGCCCAAACCCCTCAAAAAAGCCGCCGCCCCGACGCGCAAGGAAAAGTCGGCGTCATTGACGGGCGCCCGCAAAGCCAAATTGCCGGAGCTGCTCAAACCGGAACTGGCGACGCTGGTCGAAAAGGCCCCAGGCGGCGAGTGGAGCTATGAGATCAAGTTCGATGGCTATCGGATCATGGCGCGCATCGACCACGACGAAGTCAAACTGTTCACCCGCAACGGCCACGACTGGACCCACAAACTGCCCAGACAAGCCGAGGCGTTAGCGGCACTGGGTCTCGAATCGGCCTGGCTCGACGGGGAAATGGTGGTTGCCGACGAGCAGGGTGTGCCGGACTTCCAGGCCTTGCAAAACGCCTTCGACTCGGGCCGCAGCGGCAACATCCTTTACTACCTGTTCGACATGCCTTACCTCAACGGCGTGGACCTGCGCGAGGTGCCGGTCGAGGAGCGAAGGGTTGCGCTGTCGACCGTGCTCAACCCCAACAAAGACCCACTGCTGCGCTTCTCCGATGCCTTTAGTGAAGAACCGGAAGCGCTGCTCAACAGCGCCTGCCAAATGCAGATGGAAGGGCTGATCGGCAAGCGTCTGGGTTCGCCTTACGTGTCGCGGCGCAGCAGCGACTGGATCAAGCTCAAGTGCAAGCATCGGCAGGAATTTGTGGTCGTCGGTTTCACCGACCCGAAAGGCTCGCGCAATGCTTTCGGTGCGCTGCTGCTGGGATTACACGACCGCGACAGCGGTGAGTTGCGTTACGCGGGCAAGGTCGGCACCGGGTTCAACGAGACGACGCTCAAGCGCATTTACGAGCAACTGAAACCGCTGCAAAGCAAAAAGATTTCGGTGGTCAACCCGCCGAGCGGTTTTGACGCCAAGGGTGTGCACTGGCTCAAGCCCACGCTGCTGGCTGAGGTCGCTTTTGCCGAAATGACCAAAGAAGGTTCAGTCCGTCATGCAGTGTTCCATGGCCTGCGTGACGACAAACCTGCCGACGACATTACCGAGGAGCGTCCGAAAGCCGTGAAGACTTCAGCCGCGAAAAAAACCACTGCCGAAAAACCTTCCACCCCGGCCAAAAAGAAAGCCGCGCCCGCACCCTCACAATTCGGCCTGGGCGAGGGCAAGGTCCGCATCACTCACCCGGACCGGGTCATCGACGCCAGCAGCGGCACCACCAAAGTGCAACTGGCGGAGTATTACGCCAGCGTCGCCGAATGGATTTTGCCCGAGCTCAAGGACCGACCCGTGGCGCTGGTGCGCGCGCCGGACGGCATTGCCGGCGAACTGTTTTTCCAGAAGAACGCCGAGCGCCTGGCCATTCCGGGGATCACCTCCCTGGACAAGGCACTCACCGGCCAACCGGTGATGATCATCAACAACGCTGAGGCCCTGGTCGGTGCCGTGCAGATGAGCACCGTCGAGTTGCACACCTGGAACGCTACCTCGGACAACCTCGACAAACCCGACCGCTTTGTCCTCGACCTCGACCCGGACCCGGCGCTGCCCTGGAAAAGCATGGTCGAAGCCACCCAGCTGACCCTCTCGGTACTCGATGAACTGGGGCTCAAGGCGTTTCTCAAGACCAGCGGCGGCAAGGGGATTCACCTGGTAGTGCCACTGACCCGCAAGCTGGGTTGGGATGAGGTGAAAGACTTCAGCCACGCGATCGTCAGCCACATGGCCAAGTTGCTGCCCGAGCGTTTTTCCGCTGTATCGGGACCGAAGAACCGGGTCGGACGGATCTTCATCGATTACCTGCGCAACGGCCTTGGCGCCACGACCATCTGCGCCTACGCCGTGCGCACCCGTGAAGGGCTGCCGGTGTCGGTGCCGATCTTTCGCGAAGAAGTGGGCGAGCTCAAGGGGGGCAACCAGTGGAACGTGCGCACTGTGCATGAACGCCTGGCTGAGGTCGGTGACAAGCCTTGGGCGGACCTGAAGAAAACCCGCCAGTCGATTACCGCCGAGATGCGGCGGCGGGTTGGGATGAAAAAATAGCGGTTGGGGTGAACACGCTCGGTGTAGGAGCTGGCGAAGCCTGCGATCTTTGCGACGGTTGTTACACCGACAACATCAAGATCAAAAGATCGCAGCCTGCGGCAGCTCCTACAGGGAGGGGGTATTACTTGATGAACGCCTGCATATCAGTGGTCAGTTTATCGATCGCCGCTTTGAAATCTTTGGCGGTAACCTTCTGGCTCTCGTTCGAAAGCTGGGTGCCGAACACCTTGCGCACCACTTTGGCCACCGTCTGATTGGTTTTCGCGTCGATGAACTCGGCTTCGATGAACAGGGTAGTGTCCTGGTCCCGGTGACCGGTCGCTGCCTGTGTCGCCCCGACCACGGCGGCGACCGGAACCACTTCATACCACTTCATGCCTGCGTTTTCGGCACTCACCCCGGTGATGGCCGCGCGCATGATCAGGAGTTTTGAGCCTTTGGGGGCCGAGCTTGCGTTGGTGACCACGCGGTATTTCTGCCCCAGCGTACTTTTGGCTTTGCTGGTCATGTAGTTCTGAATGTCGCTGAGCGTCTGCTGGTTCACCCGCTCATTGGGCTTGGGCGCCGGGTAGAGCTCCAGTTTGTTGAAAGCCACCGTGTCATACGCATTCGGGTTCCATGACGGGCTCACCCAGCGCATCGCTGTTCCGCCGCTGGGGGTGGTCACTTCTTGCAGGTTGTTGTAGTTGGACAGGAAGCCGGAATACTGCTCACGCTCGGTGACTTTCGAGGTGCAACCGCTGAGCAGCAGGCTGGCCAGCGCAGCGCCAATAAACAGTTTTCGGGACAGGTTCATAGTGGTGTGTGCTCCATGGATGAAATCGTTTTATTTCAGTAAAGGGCATCAGAAGCGCCAGGTCATGTTGCCGGTCAAGGCCTGAATCCAGGCATTGTCGAACTCGCCGGAGGTGCGAATACCCGACGTGGATTTGGTCTGGTCCACCGGCATATCGCCTAGCCAGACCATGGCCCAACTGACATTAATGTCCGTGACCTTGTTCAGAGCATAGGTGGCTCCGGCCGCAATGCGCCAGGATTCGCCCATGGGCACGGTAAAAGTTCGGTTTCCGTCCGAAACGGCGCTGCTGTCATACGCCACACCAACGTTCCACAGCAGTTGCGGCGTGGCCTGATATTGCGCGCCGAGCGCCAGTTGCCAGGTGTCTTTGAAATGGGCGTCGACCGTCCTCGATTGAGCGCCAAACGCGGTGGTGTCAACTTGCACCGCGATATCGCCAAACTCTGACCAGTCCTGCCAGTTGACCGAGGCCAGCAGGGCCCATTGCGGGTCGAGTTGCTGGAACAGACTCAGCGTTGCAGTTTGCGGCACGGTCATGTCGAGTTGGGTGTTCAGGCCATCCAGGCGATCCAGAGCGGGGCCGTCGCCCTTGACGTCCAGCCCGTCCTCGAACTCCAGATCGACCTTGCTGGTGTAGGCAAGGCCGATGCGGGTGCCGGGTTGCGGGGCATAGATCACACCCACATTCGCGCCGAAACCCCAATCGTTGTCCTTGTATTTGAATTGGCCGTCGCTGCGCTCGGTGAAGCCGAACGGCGAGCGGTCAATCGCGGTGTCGGATTGCAACATGCCGTACATGGCTTTCACGCCAACGCCCACCGACCATTGCTCGTTAAAGCGATAAGCCACGCTGGGTACAAAAGATAAACCGCCGAGGCTGGCGTTTTGTGCGAAGTAGCGCCCGGACCAGTCGTTGTCGTAATTCTCTGCCAACCCGAAGTCAGCGTACTGGCCGAAGCCAATGCTCCAGTGGTCGTCGAATTGATGGCTGACGAAGAAGCTGCCACCGGGAATCGGGTCGAGGGCGTTGCCACTGCCAGTACCGGTGCCATTGGTGTTTGAGTCGCGATCGAAGGTCAGGTCGCCGTAGAGAATCTGTAAACCACCGGTGATCTGTGTGCCGGGCAGATAACTCATGCCCGCCGGGTTACTGGCGATGGTCGAAGGGCCCTGAGCCCGGGCGGCGGCACCGGCGTTGGCCAGGCCGGCGTTATCAGTGCCGATTTCGTAGAGCATGAGACCGCCGGCATACGCTTGCTGACAGCACAACGCAAGCAAGGTGAAGGCGGGCAGGGTGGATGTTTTTATCTGCATTGGGTTACCTCAGCAAATGTCCTTCCCGAACGCGGGTGGCCGGCGTTGGCCACCCGTTGACTCGACCGTTTACTTGGCCATTTCCGCCCGAGCGGCTGCGATCTTGGCTTTGACGGAATCGAGGTTGAAGCTCGCGCCTTTTTGCATCGGCGGGAACTCAATCGCGGTTTCGGCCAGTTTGGCGACCTGTTGCTGAACGAACACGAAGCGCCAGAACTGGAATTTGAACCAGTCAAAGTACTGTTGGGATCCCTGCGCGGCCTGGTTTTCCGGCCAGCCCATACGCTCGAAGGGGTCGAGGCGCAGGTTGGTCAGGATCGGTACATCGACCGCCAATTTGGCGCCCATCCAGCCACCTGGTTGTTCAATGAAACGGTATTTGTAGTCATCGATCCGTACCGCACCGAGCGAACTCTCGCCAAAGTAGAAGATTTCATGCCGGTTCGACGGACCTTTGCCGGTGATCATCGGCGTCTGGTCGTAGCCGTCCAGATGCACCTTGTACGTGGTATCGCCCAATTGTTTGCCCTTGAGCAGTTCGGCAGTGATGTTCGGATTGCCGGCTGCCGCGACCAGGGTCGGGAACCAGTCCATACCGGACATGATGCCGATTGCCACCGTATTGACCGGTACTTTTCCCGGCCAGCGAATGATCGCCGGTACGCGGAAACCACCTTCCATCACTGTGCCCTTGCCCATGGCGAACGGGGTGGTGCCGCCATCCGGCCAGGTGAAGTTTTCCGCGCCGTTGTCGGTGGTGAAAATCACGATGGTGTTGTCATCCATGCCGTCTTTTTTCAGCTTGGCCATCAGGTCGCCGACAATATCGTCGAGCTGTGCCATGCCTGCTTCCTGTTCTGACCAGCCATTTTGCGCATTGCGCATGGCCTCATATTTGTCGGAGAGGTGCGTGACGATGTGCATGCGGGTCGGGTTGAGCCAGAGGAAGAATGGCTTACTGTCCTGCTTGGCCTTGTCCACAAAGGCGAATGCCTTGTCACGAATCTCTTCGTCGATGGTTTTCATCCGTTCGGGATACAGCGTGCCGGCGTCTTCGATTTTCTGTTTGCCGACCTTGCCCCAGCGCGGCATCACGGTCGTATCGTCAGTCGTCGTGGCCCAGCTGTGAACCATGTTCCGCGGGCCGACGGTGGGCAGAAGATCTTGTGGATAGTTGGGGTGCGCCGGGTCTTCCATGGCATCGAGGTGATAGAGATAGCCAAAGAACTCGTCGAAACCATGCACGGTCGGCAGGAATTCGTTCAAGTCGCCCAGGTGGTTCTTGCCGAACTGGCCGGTGGCGTAGCCCATGGACTTGAGGGTGGTGGCGATGGTGACCGCTTCGGCGGGAATACCAACGGGGGAGCCGGCCTGCCCGACAGTGGTCATCCCGGTACGGATCGGCAGTTCACCGGTAATGAAGTTGGCCCGCCCGGCAGTGCAACTGGCCTCGGCGTAGTAGTCGGTGAAACGCATGCCTTCAGCCGCGAGCTGGTCGAGGTTGGGGGTTCGACCGGCCATCATGCCCTGGTTGTAGACACCGATGTTGGACCAGCCAATATCGTCACCCATGATGACAACAATGTTGGGGACTGTTTTGTCGGCAGCTTGAGTGATTCCGGGGAGAACCATTGCAGATAGAAACAAGGGGACGGCGAGCACCGAGGATAGCTTTGTCCGGTTCATATCGAGCTCCTTCGCACTTGCGTTGGTACTCTGAGACGAGCCCCCGACCGCCCAGGAAATTTTGGATCCCCCGCGAAGAGCGTAGGCAAGAATTGTGAAATTTCCAGTCATTGATTTTTCGGCCGAAGGCCTTGTTTCACGGGCTTTACAGCTTGTCGTGGTTTCGGATGATTACTGACATCTCAAGAAGACGAAGTCCTCGATCCGCGCCTGGATCGATCATAGGGAATGTGTAGCTCGAATCGGGGGGAGGGCATGAGGCGGCGAGCCCGGCTCGCCGCCCCAACGACTATTGCTTGCCGACAGCGGCCGCCAGCAGCGGCGCTATCTGTTCATCGGTCAGTGCCGCCTGGACCTCCATGGTCATGAGGTCGCTCCATTCCAGCACCCACTTCTGAATGGCTACCGGATCACTGGCCTCTGCCACGCCAAAACCGGATGCACCACCGACGGCGTGCCAGCGTCCCAGCATTTTGACGCCAGCGGGTGGAGCCCCCCCGGTCTTGAGGAAACGCTCGATTGCGCTGTTACGATTTGCCGAACTGATAGACCAACTGACTATGAATAACATTGGCCACCTCCTGCTACGGATTGGCACCTGTTGCTCTTCGCGCACCTGGCTGGTGCCGGGACCACGATCACGCTTGAGTGTCCAGCTTCATCCCTGACTGGCTTGAAACCATTGCTCCCATGAGAAGGCATAGCAGTGGGCCAGACTCTGCGTATGACCGCTGATCCTGTTTCGTTGCTTTTATTTAGGGTCGTGGATGACGTGTGTTTCACCAGCAAGACAAGGTTCATCAGGCTGATTTCACGCGTCGCGCAACAGGTCGTTGGCATTGAGCAGTTCGTAGGCAATCTCCGGGCGCTTCTCCAGTGCGCGGCGAATCGCGGCCGGGATCGATTGACGGGTTTTGCGGCATAGCCCCGGTTGTTCGCCGAGGTTAATCCCGATACCGCGCATGGTACGTACTTCGTTGAAACTGGGGACGATGTCCACGCGGATGCCCAACTGCTCGTACATCCGCTGTTGCAGACGCTCGAGGTCACTCAGGCTCTGGAGGTTTTCCAGGCGTTCGACCAGGCGCTTTTCCTCTGAGCGGGTCAGAAACAGGATGCGCACGTCCGCACCCGGTGTTTCCAGCAACGGGTCACGCCCGCAGTCGCAGGCGCCGGGCGGGCAGGGTTGGCGGATCGGAGGCGTGGTGGTCATGGGGTTCAATCATAGAGTGCTCCAATCAGGTTTGCCCATAGGGTTTCTTGCCCTTCTGGCGAACGGGTCACGCCGGGGCTAGGCTTGAGAGTCTTTTAGAGGAGACGCAGCATGGAGCGATTCGCGGGTGGTTGCTTGTGCGGCAACGTCCGAATTGAGGCGTCGGGACTTCCGTATCGGGTCGGCCTTTGTCACTGCCTCGACTGCCGCAAGCATCATGGGGCGCTTTTTCATGCTTCGGCGATATTCCCTCAGAGTGCGGTGACGATCGAAGGCGAAACACGCGACTACGCCGGGCGGTTTTTCTGTCCCCGCTGCGGCTCGTCCGTTTTTTCGCGCACCGACGACGAAATCGAAGTGAACCTGGGGTCCCTGGATGCCCCTGACCAACTGATGCCGACCTACGAAAGCTGGATCGTGCGTCGCGAGGCCTGGTTGCCGCCGTTTCCTCTCACGAGACGATACGAGCGCGACCGTGACGCCACGGGTCGCTTTGAGGAGTAGGTGCCAATTGTTGAACCTGATCTGGAGCGCTGCATGAAAGTGGGCGTGATTTCCGATACCCATGGTTTGCTCCGCGCCGAAGCCCTTGCTGCACTGCAGGGGTGTGAACGGATTATTCACGCGGGGGACATCGGCAAGCCCGAAATCCTCGATCAACTGGCATCAATAGCCCCGCTGCATGTGGTCCGCGGGAACAATGATCTGGACGCCCCTTGGGCAGAAAATATCGCCGACTGCCTCTGTTTCGACCTGAACGGATGGCAGGTCTTGCTGGTACATGACAGTGCCGATGTCCCAGCCGTGCTTGATCCAGGCATTAAGCTGGTGATCACCGGCCACTCGCACAAGCCCCGCATAGAATGGCGCGGCGAACGGCTCTACCTCAATCCCGGCAGCGCGGGACGCCGACGCTTCAAGCTGCCGGTGACGCTGGCTCTGCTCGAGGTGCTTGAGACCTCAATTGAGCCGCGTCTGATCTCGCTAGTGGAATGACCTTTCCCAGGGTTTTAGTTTTTTCTGAGTTTTCCAGCCGCTATATACTCGGCAGCCCCTTTACCCCCTCAAACAAGAGATCCCCATGGCAAACCACGACATCACCTTTCTCCCCGACCCCGATCCGGAATCTATCTCCTCGGATGTCGCCGGTTTTGGCGGCCTGTTGGTCTCCACTCAGATCCCCACCCGCGCCGACGGCAGCCTGGAACTGGGCGACATCACCCTGCAAAGCGAATGCACCCTGCAGGCACTGAAGGTAGCGTTGGAGCACGCCGGCAGTTCCATGGACCGGGTTCTGCACCTGACCATCTACCTCACCGACATGGCTGACCGCGCCGCCTTCAACGAGGTCTACCAGCGCTTCTTCGCCAAGCCCTGGCCGGTTCGGGCCGCCGTTGGTGTGGCCTCCCTGGCGGTTGAAGGCATGCGCGTGGAAGTCACCGCGATGGCGGCCAAGGGCTGAGTCCGTGGGCTTGACCGGCGGCGTCGCTCAACGAGCGGGCGCCACCGGGCGGGTTGGCAACGACGGCGTCAAGGATGGCTTTTATTGGCCGTCTACCAGGCGAGGCAGCCCCAAGGGATTAACCTCGCGCAATGACTCAGGCAATAGCGCATCAGGAAAACCCTGGTAAGACACCGGGCGCAAAAAGCGTTCAATCGACGTCATGCCAACCGAGGTGAAGCGGCTGTCCGAGGTTGCCGGAAACGGTCCGCCGTGGATGGTGGCGAAAGACACCTCCTGAGGATGCGCGAAGGCGTTGACAACGATTCGCCCGGTGCGCCGCTCCAGGACCGGCAACAAACGATGAGCCAGTGGCATATCGCGCTCATCAAGCTGCATGGCAGCGCTGAGCTGGCCCTTGAGCGAGCGTGCGACGGCGAGCAGTTCATCCTCATCCTTGACGTTCACCAGCAGTGCTGAAGGACCGAATACTTCTTTCGCAAGTGCCGTCTCGGTCAGGAAATGTTGGCCGTCGACCTCATGCAACATCGACTGACCATCAAAATCAGCGTTGGATAGCGAGCCTTCGGCGACGCGACTTGCACCAACGCTCTCCATTGCGGCGAGGCCGCTCAAGTAGGACGCATGAATACCCGGCGTCAGCATGGTACGCGCCGATGCTTCGGTGACGCGCTCGACCATGGCGGCGCGCATGGCTTCAAAACCAGCCCCTTTGATGGCGAAGAGGAGGGCGGGTCTGAGACAGGCTTGCCCCACATTGACCAGCATGCGCTCGATAAAACCATCACCGATTTGCGCTCCACGCGCCGCCAGCGCATGGGGCAGAATGAACGTGGGGTTGACGCTGGTCATCTCGGTGAACACGGGAATGGGATCGGGGCGTTGCTGCGCACGCCGGTACAGCGCCATGCCGCCACCCTCCGAGCCGGTGAACGTCACGGCCTTGATCAACGGATGATCGACCAAGGCTTCGCCGATCGAGTTGCCACTGCCACGCACCATCGAGAAAACACCCTCGGGCAGTCCGTTCTCTTGCACCGCCTTGCGGATGGCGCGCGCCTGGATTTCCGATGCGCCTGGGTGAGCGTTATGCGCCTTCACAATAACGGTCGCGCCGGCCGCCAATGCTGAAGCGGTATCGCCACCGGCGACCGAATACGAAATGGGAAAGTTGCTCGCGCCGAAAACAGCCACCGGGCCGATCGCCATTTTCTGAAGTCGATGATCCATGCGTGGGCGAGGCTGACGATGAGGCTGTGCCGGATCGATGGCCAACTGGAGGAAGCGCCCTTTGCGTACGACATCCGCGAATTGGCGAAACTGGGTGGCGGCTTTTGCCGCTTCGCCCTCAAGCTGAGCCTCAGGCAAACCCGTTTCGAGCGCGGCCCGTGCGGCAAGCTCATGGCGGACAGCGTCGAGATTGTCGGCAATGCATTCCAGGAACGCCGCGCGCCGGGCGAGTGAGGTATGGCTGTAACGGTCGAATGCTTCGTCGGCGAGCGTCGCCGCCTGGTCGACTTGCGCCACGCCACCGAATGCGAAATCCGGTTCGATCAACTGGTTAATTGCGGGGTTGAGCGCCTTCATCGTCCCTTCAGTGGCCGGGACTTCGTTTGCACCAATGATGAGGTTTCCAGTCAATTTCATAGTTTTACCCCTGCTGTGCCAGGGACGCGATCAGCTCGTCCGTCGCCACAATGGCGTGGGCGAACGTGGGACCGTTGAGTTCATGCGCGGCATGCATCATTTCCGGTTTGAAGGCAGCGGTCGCATCACGCACCAGTGTGACGTGGTAACCGAGTTCCACGGCGTAGCGCGCTGTTGCCTCGATGCAGGTATTGGCCAGCAGGCCAACGATGATCACGTGTGTGATGCCTTTCTGCTTGAGGCGAAAATCAAGGTCGGTATTGGCAAAGCCGCTGGAGCCCCAATGTTCCTGGACGACGATGTCGCCGTCCTTTGGCGCGAAATCGGGGTGCCATTCGCCGCCCCATTCCCCGCGTGCGAAGTGATGCATGTGCATGACCTTGCATTGGGTGGGGCTTGGATGATCCCAGCCGTCATAGTCGCCTTGCTCCCAACGGCGGTGCGGAACGATGACCACCGGAATATCGAGTGCACGGACGGTACGGTCGAGGGTGCGCAGGTTGTCGAGCAGGCCGACTTGCTCGGCAATCGGCTCGATCAAGGGGTAGACCTTTCCGCCTTCCGACAGGAAATCATTGTAAGGATCGACCAGCAGATACGCGGTTCTGTTGAGGGGATAAATGGCTTTGGACATGGCGATTTTCTCCAGGGATTTTGGATGACTCGTGCCGTGGGCTTGTCTTGTTACGCTGTTGATATGATAATCATAGCAACTGTAGAAGAGGCAAGTCCTTATGTCGGTAAACACTCAAACGCTGTGCCCAATTTCACGGGCCGAGGCAATAGTGGGGGACCGCTGGACCGTACTGGTCCTGCGTGAGTTGTTCATGGGGAGCCATCGATTCGACGAGATCCAGGCGCAGACCGGAGGAACCCCGCAAATGATCGCGACGCGCCTGAAAAACATGGAGGCTGACGGACTCGTCGCACGCCGTCCTTACAACGAGCGGCCGCCACGCTACGAATATCACCTCACCCCGAAAGGGCAGGCTTTTTATTCTGTGGTGCTTGCGCTGCGGGCCTGGGGAGAAACCTGGTGCAAGTCGCCGGAGGAGGGGTTGGCAGTCGTTTACACCCACAAAACCTGTGGCCAGCCCGCCGGATTAGGGCCGCTTTGCGAACATTGCGGCGAACTCTTGCGCCGTGAAGAGCTGATCAGCGAGCCGAGCGCCGCCTACCTCGAAGAACGCAACGCACGGCGTGAGGCATTTAAAGGGGGGCGAATCCAGCTGTAAGGACGGAATCCACCGTGTTCGTTGCTCCCTGAACTTGTTGGTCCGCATGGTAGGACGAGCGCACCAGAGGGCCGGACGCGACGTTCTTGAAACCCATCCGCGTACCTTGTTCGGCGAACCAGGCGAACACGTCCGGGTGGACGAAACGCTGGACCGGCAAGTGGCTGCGAGACGGTTGCAGGTACTGGCCGAGGGTGAGCATGTCGACATCGTGCTCACGCATGCGCTGCATGACTTCGATGACTTCCTCGTCGGTCTCGCCAAGGCCCAGCATCAGGCCGGATTTGGTCGGTACAGCCGGGACCAATCGTTTGAACTTCTGCAGCAGATCCAGCGACCACTCGAAATCCGAACCCGGTCGCGCAGCTTTGTACAGGCGCGGGACGGTCTCCAGATTATGGTTGAACACATCGGGTGGCTCAGTGGCGGTGATCGCCAGGGCAACGTCCATCCGGCCACGGTAATCCGGCACCAGGGTTTCCAGTTGCACGCCCGGCGACAACTTGCGGATTTCGCGCAGGCAATCGACGAAATGCTGGGCGCCGCCGTCGCGCAAGTCGTCGCGGTCCACCGAGGTGATCACCACGTACTTCAGGCGCAGGTCGGCGATGGCCACAGCGAGGTTCATCGGTTCGTCGGCGTCCAGCGGTTTCGGCCGACCGTGGCCGACATCGCAGAACGGGCAACGGCGGGTGCAGATGTCACCCATGATCATGAAGGTCGCCGTGCCACCGGAAAAACACTCGCCGAGGTTCGGGCAGGAGGCTTCCTCACAGACGCTGTGCAGCTTGTGTTTGCGCAGCAGCTGTTTGATCCGGTCGACCTCGGGGGAGATCGGAATGCGTACGCGAATCCAGTCCGGTTTTCGTGGGAACTCATCGGTCGGGATGATCTTCACCGGAATTCGCGCGACCTTTTCTGCACCGCGCAGTTTGACCCCGACTTGCATTTTTACCGGACTTTTGCCGGTCGATTCCACAATTACACTCATGTACTTTTTCCTTTTGCGCGAGCGGGAGGGCGGCCGGTACTTTGTAGCAGCTGGCGAAGCCTGCGTTCGGCTGCGAAGCAGTCGTGAAATCAGACGATGCGGTGTTTCAGAAAAACCTCGCACTCAGGTTTTACGACTGCTGCGCAGCCGAACGCAGGCTTCGCCAGCTGCTACACATTACGTTGTGAGCCAGACCCTCCCGCTGCGGATCAGTCGCGGTAGACCGGAAAATCGCTGCACATTGCAGCGGCTTGCCGGGCGACGTGGGCCTCGACATCGGCATCGCCGAGGTGATCGAGAATGTCGCAGATCCAGCCCGCCAGCTCGATGCTCTGGGCTTCCTTGAAACCACGGCTGGTGATCGCCGGCGTGCCGATGCGCAGGCCAGAGGTTACGAACGGCGATTGCGGGTCGTTCGGTACGGCGTTCTTGTTCACGGTGATACCGGCACGACCGAGGGCGGCGTCGGCGTCTTTGCCGGTCAGGCCCTGACGAATCAGGCTGACCAGGAACAGGTGGTTGTCGGTACCGCCCGACACCACGTCGTAGCCTCGATCAATAAAAACGTTTGCCATCGCCTGGGCGTTGCGGATCACTTGCGCCTGATAGGTCTTGAAGGCGGGCTCCAGCGCTTCTTTGAAGCACACAGCCTTGGCCGCGATCACGTGCATCAACGGGCCACCCTGACCGCCGGGGAACACTGCGGCGTTGAGTTTTTTCTCCAGTTCCGGATTGGCCTTCGCGAGGATCAGGCCGCCACGCGGACCGCGCAGGGTTTTGTGGGTTGTGGTGGTGACGACATCGGCAAAGGGAATCGGGTTCGGGTACAAACCGGTCGCTACCAGCCCGGCAACGTGGGCCATATCGACAAACAAATAAGCGCCGACCTTGTCAGCGATCTGACGGAAACGTGGGAAGTCCAGGGTCTTCGAGTAAGCGGAGAAGCCGGCGATGATCATTTTCGGCTGGTGTTCGACGGCCAGGCGTTCGACTTCGTCGTAATCGATCAGCCCGGTCGCGGTGTCGATGCCGTACTGGACGGCGTTGTACAACTTGCCGGAAAAACTGACTTTGGCGCCGTGGGTCAGGTGACCGCCGTGGGCCAGGCTCATGCCCAGCACGGTGTCGCCGGCTTGCAGCAACGCCAGATAGACCGCTGCGTTCGCTTGGCTGCCGGAGTGCGGCTGGACATTGGCGTAATCGGCGCCGAACAGCTGTTTGGCGCGGTCGATGGCCAATTGTTCGACCACATCGACGTGTTCGCAGCCGCCGTAATAGCGCTTGCCCGGATAGCCTTCGGCGTACTTGTTGGTCAGGCCGCTGCCTTGCGCTTCCATCACCCGTTGACTGGTGTAGTTTTCCGAAGCAATCAGCTCGATGTGGTGTTCTTGCCGTGCGTCTTCGGCGTTCATCGCTGCCAGCAGTTCGTCGTCGTAGCCTTTGATCTGGTCGTGCTTGCTGAACATGGTGCAATCCTCTGTTGTTCTTGAATGGGTAAATGCGTACCTGTAGGAGCGAGGCTTGCCCGCGAAGCTTTTTAGCAGTCCCGAGGGCCTCTTCGCGGGCAAGCCTCGCTCCTACAGGGGGATGTGTTAGTGCTTAGGCGTCTTGGTAGTCCGCAATCGACGGGCAGGCACAGATCAGGTTGCGGTCGCCAAACACGTTGTCGACGCGACCGACGGGCGGCCAGTATTTGGCATCGATCAAGGTTTCGAGTGGATACACCGCTTGCTCACGGCTATACGGATGCGTCCACTCGCCGACGATTTCCGCCGCGGTGTGCGGGGCGTTTTTCAGCGGGTTGTCGTCCTTGTCCAGGGTGCCGTTTTCCACCGCGCGGATTTCTTCGCGGATGCGGATCATGGCGTCGCAGAAGCGGTCCAGTTCTTCCTTGGATTCGCTTTCGGTCGGTTCGATCATCAGCGTGCCGGCGACCGGGAACGACATGGTCGGGGCGTGGAAACCGAAGTCGATCAGGCGCTTGGCGACGTCATCGACGCTGATGCCGCTGCTGTCTTTCAATGGACGCAAATCGAGGATGCATTCGTGCGCCACCAGGCCGTTGCCGCCGGTGTAGAGCACTGGGTAGTGCTCTTCGAGGCGCCGGGAAATGTAGTTGGCATTGAGGATCGCCAGTTGCGAAGCACGCTTCAGCCCGGCGCCACCCATCATCCGAATGTACATCCAGGTGATCGGCAGAATGCTCGCGCTGCCGAACGGTGCCGCGCAAACCGCGCCTTCTTTGCGTTCCATCTGGGCGTGACCCGGCAGGAACGGGGTCAGGTGCGATTTCACGCCAATCGGGCCGACGCCCGGGCCGCCACCGCCGTGCGGGATGCAGAAGGTTTTGTGCAGGTTCAGGTGCGACACGTCGCCGCCGAACTTGCCCGGCGCACAGAGGCCGACCATCGCGTTCATGTTGGCGCCGTCGATGTACACCTGGCCGCCGTGGTCATGAATGATGCCGCAGATTTCGCGGATGCCTTCTTCGAACACGCCGTGGGTCGACGGGTAGCTGATCATCAGCGCGGCGAGGTGCTCGCGGTGCTCGATGGCCTTGGCGCGCAAGTCTTCGATGTCGACGTTGCCGCGCGCGTCGCAGGCGGTGACGACCACGCGCATACCGGCCATGTGGGCGGTGGCCGGGTTGGTGCCGTGGGCCGACGAGGGGATCAGGCAGATGTCGCGACGGTCTTCGCCACGGCTCTGGTGATAGGCGCGGATCGCCAGCAGGCCGGCATATTCACCCTGCGAACCGGCGTTCGGTTGCAGCGAGATCGCGTCGTAACCGGTGGCGGCGCAGAGCATCGCTTCCAGTTCGTCGGTCAGTTGCTGGTAACCGGCGCTTTGCGCGGCCGGGGCGAACGGGTGCAGGGCGCCGAATTCGGCCCAGGTCACCGGGATCATTTCGCTGGCGGCGTTGAGTTTCATGGTGCACGAACCCAGCGGGATCATGGTGCGGTCCAGCGCCAGGTCCTTGTCCGCCAGTTTGCGCAGGTAGCGCATCAGCTCGGTTTCCGAGTGATAGCGGTTGAACACCGGGTGGCTGAGGATCGGCGACTGGCGCAGCAGTGCGGCCGGGATGGTGCTGGCCACGGAGGCGGCGAGGGCGGCGAAGTCCGGCAGGGGTTGGCCGTCGGCCAGCAGGGCCCACAGGGTTTCCACGTCGGCCTGCGAGGTGGTTTCGTCGAGGGACAGGCCCAGACGTTCGGCATCGACCACGCGCAGGTTGATGTTTTGTGCGTGAGCCTTGTCGTGCAACGCGGCAGTTTGCGTGCCGGTGTTCAGCGTCAGGGTGTCGAAGAAGTTTGCTTGCTCGACATTCAGGCCCAGTGTGTTCAGGCCTTTAGCCAAAATCGCGGTCAGGTGATGCACGCGATTGGCGATCTGCGTCAGGCCTTTCGGGCCGTGGTACACGGCGTACATGCTGGCGATGTTGGCCAGCAAGACTTGCGCGGTGCAGATGTTGCTGGTGGCCTTCTCGCGGCGGATGTGTTGCTCGCGGGTCTGCATCGCCAGGCGCAGCGCCGGCTTGCCGAAACGGTCCACGGAGACGCCGACCAGACGGCCCGGCATGTCGCGCTTGAACGCATCCTTGGTGGAGAAATACGCCGCGTGCGGACCACCGAAGCCCAGCGGCACGCCGAAGCGTTGCGCGCTGCCGATGGCCACGTCGGCGCCGAATTCGCCCGGCGGGGTCAGCACGGTCAGGGCCAGCAGGTCGGCGGCCACGGCCACCAAGGCGTTGGCGGCGTGGAAGCGTTCGGTCAGTTCGCGGTAGTCGAATAGATCGCCGTTGCTCGCCGGGTATTGCAGCAGGGCGCCGAAGAATGGCGTCACGTCCGTCAGTGTTTGCTCGTCGCCGACCACCACGTCGATGCCCAACGGCTCGGCGCGGGTGCGCAGCACGTCGAGGGTTTGCGGGTGGCAATGCACGGACGCGAAGAAGGCGTGGCTGCCCTTGTTCTTGCTCAGGCGTTTGCAGAAGGTCATGGCTTCGGCAGCGGCGGTGGCTTCGTCGAGCAGCGAGGCGTTGGCGATCGGCAGGCCGGTGAGGTCGCTGATCAGGGTCTGGAAATTCAGCAGCGCTTCGAGACGGCCCTGAGAAATTTCCGGCTGGTACGGGGTGTAGGCGGTGTACCAGGCCGGGTTTTCCAGCAGGTTGCGCAGGATCGGCGACGGCGTGTGCGTGCCGTAGTAGCCCTGGCCGATGAAGGTCTTGAACAGCTGGTTTTTGCCGGCGATGGACTTGATCAAGGCCAGGGCATCGGCTTCGCTCAGGCCGTCTTCCAGGCCGAGGACGCTGGTGCCCTTGATGCTGTCCGGGATGACGCTGGCGCTCAGGGCTTCCAGCGAGTCGAAACCCAGGCTGTTGAGCATGGCTTGTTCGTCGCCGGCACGCGGGCCGATGTGGCGGGCGATGAATTCATTACGGGTGTCGAGGAAGTTAGTCATGCAGAAGTCCTCAAGCGTCGTCGTTGGTCAGGCGCTCGTAAGCGGCCTGGTCGAGCAGGGCGTCCATTGCACGCGTGTCGCTAGGGCGCATACGGAAGAACCAGCCCTCACCCAATGCGTCTTCATTGATCAATTCGGGAGAGCTTTCCAGCGTCGAATTCACCTCGACCACTTCGCCGTCCAGCGGCATGTACACGCTGCTGGCGGCTTTCACCGATTCCAGCACCGCCACCTCATCGCCAGCGCCGAAGGTGCGCAATTCAGGCACCTGAACAAAGACCACGTCACCCAACGCTTGCTGGGCATACGCGGTGATACCCACGGTGATCAGGCCATCGCTCTCAAGACGCAGCCATTCGTGATCGACGGTAAAACGCAATTCGCTCATATCAACTCCTCATTGTTCAGACTCATCCACTGCTGGTGGCGGATGACGATGGACAGGCTCGTGTCGGGCAGCGAGCGTGGCTTGAGGGTTGATAGCAAGGGGGGTGCCAATCTTTATTATTTGTTTTAAATCAATGGATTAAGTTTGTTTTGGCTAAATTGGTGCGTTGCATCCGTATTGAAATCAATACAGACGTGCGCAGAGGAGGGAGCGAAGTCCGGGCCAGACTCGTCGGGAAGGTTTTGTCTTGAATTCGATACGTTGTATCGATATGCATACAAGCAGGGCCGCGCCACAAACTCGTAGCAGCTGGCGAAGCCTGCGTTCGGCTGCGCAGCAGTCGCAAAAACCTACATTCACGGTATTACTGAAACACCGCGTTGGCTGATCTCACGACTGCTACGCAGCCGAACGCAGGCTTCGCCAGCTGCTACAAGTTTGTGGCGCGACTTGGTGGGTCGGCTTCAGGGTTTATTGGGAATGCCGTATTTGCGCAGCCGAATGGCAATTGCGCTATGGGACGTTTGCAGGCGCGCCGCCAGTAAACGGCTGGATGGATAGCTTTGGTAAAGCTGTTCCAGCAAGTTCTTTTCAAACCCTTCGACGGCCTGCTCAAGGCTGCCAACCTCACCGTCGTTTTGCCGCTCCATCGTCGTTCTGGCGATGTCGAGGTCGTCGATGTCCACCAGCGGATTTTCGCAAATAGCGGCGGCGCGAAAAATTACGTTTTGCAGTTGCCGCACATTGCCCGGCCAGCGGTTACCGAGCAGCGCCGGGTAGGTCCCGGGCGCCAGGCGGCAGACCGGACGCTGGATTTGCGCGCACGCCTGCTGCATGAAATGGTTGGCCATCAACAGAATGTCGTGGCCGCGTTCGCGTAACGGTGGCACTTGCAGATTGAGCACATTGAGGCGGTAAAACAGGTCCTCGCGAAAACTGCCTTCGCTGACCATTTTTTCCAGGTCGCGGTGCGTGGCGCTGAGGACGCGCACGTTGACCCTGACCTCACGATCGCCACCCACCCGACGGAAGCAGCCATCGCTTAGAAAGCGCAGCAACTTGGCCTGCAAGTAGGGCGACATTTCACCGACCTCGTCGAGGAACACCGTGCCTTGGTCGGCCAGCTCCAGCAGGCCGAGTTTGCCGCCGCGCTGGGCGCCGGTGAAGGCGCCCGCGGCGTAGCCGAACAGCTCGCTTTCGGCGAGGCTTTCCGGCAGTGCCGCGCAATTCAGGGCCAGGAAGGGCGCGTCATGCCGTGCGCTGATCGCGTGGCAGGCACGCGCCACCAACTCTTTGCCGGTGCCGGTTTCACCCTGAATCAGCAGCGGTGCATCGAGCGTTGCAACACGCTGGGCGCGGGCCTTGAGGGTACGAATCGCCGGAGACTCACCCAGCAGCGCATCGAAACCTTCGGCATGGTCATGGTGCAGCGCCGAGAGCCGTTCACCGATGCGGTTCGGGTGATACAGGGTCAGCAGGGCGCCGGCATCGGTGATCGGCATGGCGTCCAGCAGCAGCGTCTGGCCACCGAGACTGACCTCGTGCATGGGCAGGCGGTAACCGTGTTCGATCAACGTCTGTTGCAAAGAGGGATCATCGAAGAGCGCCGTCAACGGCTCACCGGCGGGTTCACGGCCGCAGAGTGCGATCAGCGCCGGGTTGGCCAGCAGCACATGACCGCGCTCATCCACCGCCAACACCGGGTCGGTGCTGGCCGCCAGCAAGGCATCGAGTTGCAAGCGTCGGCGCTGCCCCGGGAGGATGTCGACCATCGTCACCGCTTGCACGCCCTGGACGCCGAGAAAAGCCTCGCGCAATTCCTCAAGCACATCGGCGCCGAGGGTGGGCGCATCGATGTAAACGTTGGGCGGCACCATCTCGACGGCATCCAGGTTGAAACGGCGCCCGCCAAGCAGGGCCAGCACTTCCTGGGTGATGCCGACGCGGTCGATGAAGGTGACGTGGATGCGCATAGGTGACCTGCAAGGGTTGCGAACAGAATGAGTATGACCGGCACCACCTGTGTCTGTCAGGTGGTGCCGGTGGTGCGTGAGCAGGCGGCCAGATCCTCAAGGAACGCCTGAAGGATCGGCGGCGGGGCAGTGCCGCGTCGGGTGATCACGTCGAACGGCGACATCAGTTGCAAGCTGGTGGGTGCCAGTTGATGCATCTCGCCGGTCTTGACCCACTGGGCGGCGAAGTGCATCGGCAGAAAGCCCAGATAGGCGCCGGAGATCAGCAGAATCGCCAGCGCTTCGATGTTGTCCACCGTGGCCGCAGCCTTGCTGACGCCCAGGTGTTCCAGGTCGTATTGCTGCATGTAGCCCCTGACCACAATCCGGCTTGCGGCAATCTCATCGAGCAGTTCGTCGCCCTCGGCCTTGCTCCCATACAGCGGATGCCGCCGCCCGCAATACAAGCCCAGTGCTTCCTGATACAGCGGCGAGTGCAGCAGGCCCGGAACGTAGATCGGGAAGTGCCCGATGGCCAGGTGCAGTCGGCCGTCGAGCACGCGTTCTTCCAGTTCTGCGGGGGTGCCGACGTACACGTTCAGGTGCACATCATGCCCTCTGGATACGAAGCGCTGGGTGGTGCGCGGCAGTGGAGAATCGGGATCGGTAATGGTGGTGTCGATGATCCCCAGATTGAGTTTGCCGCTGATGTGCTGCTTGAGCACGTCAGCGTCCATGCAGAAGTTTTCCACCGCCGAGAGCAGACGCTGAGTGGCTTCGTGGATCGCCACACCTTGCTCGGTCAGGCGAAAGCCGCTGCGCCCGCGTTGACAGAGTTTGACCCCCAGCCGGGTTTCCAGATGAGTCATCTGTTCGCTGATGGTTGACTGGCCGGCATTCAACGCCGCCTGCGCGGCAGAGAACCCGCCGCACCTGACAATCGTGGCAAACACCCTGAGCAGTTTCAGATCGACATCGTGCAGCTGGATCACCTTGAACCTCCCGCGTGTAGATGCATCGGCAATGCCGATATGAGTATCTGATGTTTAGCATTTTTTCCACGAAAACCTGCGCCCATAGTCATTCCAACGGCGGTCGCCTTCCACGTCCGCTAGCTGATAACAAGAATTGGAGATGCCTGAAATGTCGAACAACGGTTATGAATCCGGTCGCCTGAACCTGCCATTCGTGGGTCACTGCACCTTTGGCAAATCCCCGGTGTGCACCGATTGGGATGCATTGGATGCGGACGTGGCGGTCCTCGGTGTGCCCAACGACATGGGCACCCAGTGGCGTTCCGGCGCACGCTTTGGACCACGCGGCATTCGTGAGGCATCGACCCTGTTTTCCTTCGGCCATGCCGGCGCCTATGACCACGAAGATGACGTCATGTACCTGACCGCCGCCGACGTGCGCATGGTCGACGTGGGTGATGCCGACATCGTGCACACCGACATGGTCACCAGCAACGAGAACACCGAATACGCCGTACGCAAGATTCTGGATGCCGGTGTCATGCCGGTTGTACTCGGTGGCGATCATTCGGTTCACGCCCCGGTGATCAAGGCGTTCGAGGGCCGTGGCCCGATCCACATCATCCACTTCGATGCACACCTGGACTTCGTCGACGAGCGTCATGGCGTTCGCTATGGCCATGGCAACCCGCTGCGTCGCGCGTCCGAAATGAACCACATCGTCGGCATGACCCAGATGGGCATCCGCAACGTGTCTTCGTCCAATCGTGACGACTATGAAGCTGCCCACGCGGCCGGTTCGAAGATCCTTTCGGTGCGTGATGTACGTCGCCTCGGCGTCGAAGGTGTGCTGGCGTTGATCCCGCAGAACATCAACTACTACATCACCATCGACATCGACGGTTTCGACCCGTCCATCGCCCCTGGCACCGGCACCCCAAGTCACGGCGGCTTCCTTTATTACGAAGTGCTGGAAATCATCCAGGCCCTGGCCAAACGCAGTCAAGGCAACATCGTTGGCATGGATCTGGTGGAGGTTGCACCGGTTTATGACCCTACCGGTATGACTTCGATTCTGGCGGCGCAACTGCTGCTCAACAGCATCGGTTTCATCTTCCACGAGCGGGCTCAAGCACGGCACGCCAAAAGCGAAACCACCACGGCCACGGCGTGATCTGACCGCCGCACAGAGGGTATGAAAATGGACACGATCGTTAAGCAGTATTTGCAGAAATTCGGTGTATCCGAGGCCACCCAGACCTTCCTCAGCAAGGTTCAGAAAGTGTTCATCGGTGGCGCCTTTGTCGAGGCCAGCGACGGGCAGACATCCGATGTTATCGAGCCGTCGACCGAAGGCCTGATCACCCGCATTCCGATGGGCACTACCGAGGATCTGGACCGCGCCGTGCAAGCCGCCCGCGCACAGTTTGACGGTGGCGCCTGGCGTCAGGCCAAACCGGCAGAACGCGAGCGGATGATGCAACGCCTGGCGGACCTGATTGAACGCAACGCAGCCGAACTGGCGGAAATCGAATCGATCGACATGGGCAAGTCAGTCGCCTTCGCGCGGGATGTCGATATCCAGGGCACCGTCGATACGCTGCGTTATTTCGCCGGCTGGGCGACCAAGCTGCATGGCCGAACCGTTGAACCGTCGCTGCCCGGCAATTACCTGGCCTATACGCGCAAGGAGGCGGTGGGTGTGGTCGGCGCCATCGTGCCCTGGAACTTCCCGCTGCAAACCATGGCCTGGAAGCTTGGCGCCGCCCTGGCAACCGGTTGCACCGTGGTGGTCAAACCTGCCGAACTGACCTCACTGTCGGCCTTGCGCTTTGCCGAACTGGTGAAGGAAGCCGGCATCCCGGACGGGGTGATCAACATCGTGACCGGACGCGGCAGCGTGGTCGGTGCGGCGATGGCCACACACCCCGGTATCGACAAGCTCACCTTCACCGGCTCGACCCCGGTCGGCCGTACCGTTGGCCGCGCCGCGCTGGACGAAATGAAGCGACTAACCCTCGAACTCGGAGGAAAATCACCGGTAATCGTATTGGCCGATGCCGACGTGCCGGCCGCCGCCCAGGCCATTGCCAACGGCGTGTTTTTCAACTCTGGCCAGGTGTGTGATGCCGGTACTCGCGCCTACATTCATCGCAGCGTCTACGACGAATTCCTGCGCGAACTGATTGCCTACACCCGCACGCTGAAAATCGCACCGGGCCTGGATCCGGACTGCTTCATCAGCCCGTTGGTCTCGGCGTTGCAGAAGGAGCGAGTGACCGACTACATCGAAACCGGCAAGCAAGAGGGCGCCGAACTGGTCTACGGCGGCCAGCCTGTCGAGGGCCCCGGCTTCTTCGTCGAGCCGACCATTTTTGCCCATTGCCGCAACGACATGCGCATCGTCCAGGAAGAGATCTTTGGTCCGGTGCTGGTCACCGCACCGTTCGACGATGAAGAAGAGGCTTTGGCCCTGGCCAATGACTCGCCCTACGGCCTGGCGGCGGCACTGTATTCCAATGACCTTGGAAAGGTGCACAGCCTGATCCCGCGGCTGAAAGCGGGTTCGGTCTACGTCAACGCCCATGGCACCCTCGACCCGTCGATGCCGTTCGGTGGCTACAAGCAGTCCGGGTTCGGCAAGGACCTGGGCGCGGAGCAGCTCGATTACCTGCTCGAAACCAAGGCGGTCTGGATCACGCTCCCCTGAGTCATGGCTGACTCAACCCCTGTGGGAATTCGCTCCCACAGGGTGCGTCGTTTACCCAAAAGAACGCAGTTACCTCGTCATGATCTTCCAAAAATAAGAGTACATCATGAAC
Organism: Pseudomonas sp. BT76 TE3572; assembly: GCF_050435365.1. Classification (NCBI taxonomy): domain Bacteria; kingdom Pseudomonadati; phylum Pseudomonadota; class Gammaproteobacteria; order Pseudomonadales; family Pseudomonadaceae; genus Pseudomonas; species Pseudomonas sp. BT76 TE3572. Next base: position 1,838,851 of record NZ_JBNDKE010000001.1, on the reverse strand, counting down.
ATTGACGCCAAAGCCGCCCCAAGCGTGTCGCTCCTCGACGACAAACCTATCGTCGAAGGGCATTCAATCGATTTCATTCCGGAGAACGAGCGCACCGATAAACTGTCGAGCCAGGGCCCGTTCTGGTTCCTCGGCAATTTCACCTTCTTCACCATGACCATCGGCTTCGTCGGCCCGAGCGTCGGCCTGACCGCGCTCTGGACCACACTCGCCGGCACGCTGGGCATCATGTTCGGCACGCTGTTCATGGCGTTTCACGGCTCGCAAGGCCCGCACCTTGGCCTGCCGCAGATGATCCAGTCCCGTGCGCAGTTCGGCTATCGCGGTGTGATCCTGGTGCTGCTGGCGACGCTGTTTGTGTTCGCCGGTTTCAACATCGTCAACCTGGTGTTGATGATGCAGGGGCTGCACACGCTATTCGGCTTCGACCCCGCGCTGATCGCGGTGGCGGTGACGATACCGGCGGCAGTGTTGGCGATCCTCGGGCATGACTGGATGCACCGCAGTTTCAAATGGGCGTTGTACCTGTCGCTTCCGCTTTACGGCCTGGTGACGTTAGCGGTGCTGATGGGCTGGGTTCCCGATGCCGCGATGCCGGTACTCGCGGCCGGTGAAGTGGCCCCGGCGCCATTGGGCTTCAACTGGACCGGTTTCATCGCCCAGTTCGCGGCAGCGGCGAGTTACAACATCGCTTACGCCCCGTATGTGTCCGACTATTCGCGTTACCTGCCGAAGAACACCTCCAGCGGCAAACTGATCGCGGTGGTGTTCCTGGGTGCCTCGTTGTCCGGCGCATGGATGATCTCTGTCGGTGGCTGGCTGGCCGATCACCTGCATTCCACGGACGTGCTGGTGGCCCTTGGGCAAGTCGGCAACACCGTGTCGCCGCTGATGGGAACTGTGGTGGTGGTCGTGACGATCCTGGCGTTCCTGCCGGTCATCGCCATGAACATCTACAGCGCGAAGTTGACCACGCTGACCTGCGTCGACTCTATCAAGCACATCGAACCGACCCGCAAGGCGCGCATCCTGGCCATCGGCTTTGTGATCCTGCTGCAACTGGGCGTCGCGCTGAGCATCCAGAGTTCGGGCAAAGGCTTGTCGGTGCTGGGCATCTACCTGGTGGTGATGCTGTACTTCCTGGTGCCCTGGACCTCGGTCAACCTGACGGACTACTTCTTCGTCCGCAAGGGCCGCTACGCCATCCCGCACTTCTTCATGCCCCACGGCAACATCTACGGCAGCTGGGGTCTGCGCGGCATCGCGGCGTATGCCATCGGCTTCATTTCGATGATCCCGTTCTTCTACATCTACGATGGCGTCGAGCAGCGTGAGGTCTATGTCGGCCCGCTCGCCAAAGCGCTCGGCAGCATCGACATTGCCTGGCTCGTCGGGCTGATCGTGTCGGGGCTGGTGTACTACTGGTTCAGCCGCTCGATCGACCTCAAGCGCGAAGAAATGGTCATCCAGCACATCGAAAAAACATCCCCGCAATACACCACCGGCGACACGTTGACCAAGCCGTCGTTGCCCGTTTTCGACAAATCGGCGGTCCGGAGATAATCATGGTTACGCAAAAGTACGACTACATCATCATCGGTGCCGGCTCGGCAGGTTGTGTGTTGGCCAACCGCTTGAGCGAAGACCCGGCCACTTCAGTTTTGGTGCTGGAATTCGGCGGCAGCGATCGCAGTGTGGTGATCCAGATGCCGAGCGCGTTTTCGATCCCGATGAACACCAAGAAGTACAACTGGCGCTACGAGACCGAGCCCGAGCCGTTCCTCAACGGACGTCGTATCCACTGCCCAAGGGGCAAAGTGCTCGGTGGCTCATCGTCAATCAATGGCCTGGTGTACATCCGTGGCCACGCCTATGACTTTGACGAATGGGAGTCCCTCGGTGCAGAGGGTTGGGGCTACCGCAATTGCCTGCCTTACTTCAAACGGGCCGAGCATTACGAGGAGGGCGGTGACGGCTATCGCGGCAGCACCGGCCCCTTGCACACCACCAACGGCAATCACATGAAAAACCCGTTGTACGGAGCCTGGGTCGAGGCCGGCGCAGAAGCGGGCTACATCAAGACCGATGACTGCAACGGCTACATGCAGGAAGGCTTCGGTGCCATGCACATGACGGTGAAAAACGGCGTGCGCTGCTCCACGGCCAACGCTTACCTGCGCCCGGCCATGGGACGTCCGAACCTGACCGTGATCACCCATGCAATGACCCGCCAGATCATCCTTGAAGGCAAGCGAGCCGTCGGCGTCATGTATGACCACGAAGGCCAGACGCACCAGGTCTATTGCAACCGTGAGGTGCTGATTTCCTCGGGCCCCATCGGTTCACCGCACCTGTTGCAACGCTCCGGTATCGGCCCGGCCGAGGTCCTGCGCAAAGCCGGGATCGGCGTCCGTCATGATCTGCCGGGAGTAGGGGAGAACCTGCAGGATCACGCCGAGGTTTACATCCAGTTCGGCTGCAAGGAACCGGTGACGCTCAACAGCAAAATGGACCCGCTGAGCAAACTGATGATCGGCCTGCGCTGGCTGTTGTTCAAGGACGGACTCGGCGCCACCAACCATTTCGAGGCCGGTGGTTTCATCCGCTCGGACAAGGGCCTGCGCTGGCCGGACATTCAGTTCCACTTTCTGCCCGCAGCCATGCGTTATGACGGCAACAAACCGATCAAGGGCCACGGCTTCATGGTGCTCACCGGGCCGAACAAACCGAAGAGTCGCGGCTATGTCCGGGCGCGTTCCGCTGACCCTTACGAACATCCGCAGATTCAGTTCAACTACCTGCAACGCGAGGAAGACCGCGAAGGTTTCCGCCGTTGCATTCGCCTGACTCGCGAGATCATCGGCCAGCCGGCGATGGACCGTTTCCGCGACGGCGAGATCGCCCCCGGACCACAGGTGAACACCGACGAAGAAATCGACGCCTTCGTGCGTGAAAACCTCGAAAGCACCTACCATCCTTGCGGCTCATGCCGCATGGGCGAGGACGAGATGGCAGTGGTTGATTCCGAGTTGCGTGTGCGGGGCATCGCGGGTTTGCGGGTGATCGACTCATCGGTGTTCCCGACCGAGCCAAACGGCAACCTCAATGCACCGACCATCATGCTGGCGGAGCGGGCCTCCGATCTGGTTCGCGGGCGCACCATGCTGCCAGCGTCCGATGCGCCCGTCGGGCTGGTCCAGGATTGGGAAACCAGCCAGCGCTCATCGTTACCAGGACGCAATGTCAGGGTTTGAACCCGACGGGTTAATCGCTTGGGAAACATGTAAAACGGGCGCCCTTAGGGCGCCCGTTTTTTTTACTTCGCATCACCTACAGGCGCTAGCTCATTTCAGTACCAGCAAGCGATAAACTCCGCCCTCACTTTCGATCCCATGGGTGTCATGGGTGAAACCCGGGAAGGATCTGTCGAAGGCTTCCAGCGCCTTGAGATACGCCAGCAAAGGCCCATCCGCAGCCCCGGCGTTTTCACCTGGCATCAGCAATGGAATACCCGGTGGATACGGCACGATCCCGGTTGCGGCGATGCGTCCGGCGGCTTCTTCGAGCGTCACCCGTTCGATTTCGTTTCTGACCAGTTTTTCGTAGGCCTCCACCGGGCTGAATTCGGCTTTCGGCAGTGTGCCGAACGCTTGGGCCATGTTGGCGGTGGTTTTGTGTTTCTTCATGGCAGCGAAGATTTCGTCGGCCAGGTCCTTGAGGCCCATGCCAGCGTAACGAGACTGGTTGGCGGCCAGCAGATCCGGCAGGCACAGTTCCAGTTCGGCGTTGTCGTCGTAGTCGCGTTTGAAGTCGAGCAGGGCATTGAGCAAGGTGCCCCATTTGCCTTTGGTGATGCCGATGGAGAACAGGAACAGGATGGTGAAGTCGGTGGTTTTCTCGACCACGATGCCCTGACGTCCCAGGTAGGCCGTGAGCACACAAGCCGGGATACCCGAGTCGAGCAGTTTGCCGTCGTCGCCCATGCCCGGGCTGAGCACCGAGACCTTGATCGGGTCGAGCATGCAGTAGCCTTCTTCGATGTCACCGAAGCCGTGCCATACCGCGTTGGGATGCAGTACCCAGCAGTTCGGCTCGGTTTTCAACAGCACCGGGTCGACTTCATGGAACGGCACGGTGGTCGCGCCAACCTGCACGGTCGGCGGCTGCCAGCAGGTAAAGAACCAGTCATCCTTGCTCAGCATCTCGTTGTGCATGCGCGAGACGACCTGGCGGAAACTGATGGCTTCTTCGATTGATTCGGTGGTGAGGATTTGCCCGCTGGGCGCTTCCATCATCGCCGAGCTGACGTCGCAGGACGCCATGATCGCGTAGTTCGGTGAAGTCGAGGCGTGCATCATGTACGACTCGTTGAAGCGCCCGTGTTCGATCGGGTTGCGGCCGTTACGCACGTGAATCATTGAGGCCTGGGACAGGGCAGCCAGCAACTTGTGGGTCGACTGGGTGGCGAACACGGTCGGCTTCGAGTCGTCGTGATCGTCCGGGCTACCGTGCATGGCGTGGCGCTCGCGGTACAGCGGGTTGAAACGCGCATAACCGTACCAGGCTTCATCGAAATGCAGGCGATCGACGCTTTGCCCCAGCAACTCTTCGACGCGGGTGACGTTATAGGTCAGGCCGTCGTAGGTGGAGTTGGTGATAATCGCGTGGACGGGTGTCGGGTCGATGCCTTGCTTGACCAGCGGGTTGCTGGCGATAGCGGCTTTCACGCCTTCGGCGCTCAGGGTTTGCGGCAGGATCGGGCCGATGATGCCGTAGCGGTTGCGGGTCGGCACCAGATAGGTCGGAATCGCACCGGACAGGGTCATCGCATGTTCGGCAGACTTGTGGCAGTTGCGGTCGCACAGGGCGATCTGATTGCGCGTGACGCTGGCCATGAGGATGACGCGGTTGGACATCGACGAGCCGTTGGTGACGTAGTAGGTGCGGTGGGCCCCGAACACTTTGGCGGCGTAGCGCTCGCCCTGGCCGATGGGGCCGCTGTGATCGAGCAGCGATCCGAGTTCACCGACCGAAATCGACAGGTCGGAACGCAGCAGGTTCTCACCAAAAAACTCGTAGAAGGCGCGTCCCGCGGTGCTCTTCAAAAACGCGGTGCCGCCGGCATGTCCAGGGGTGTGCCACGAATATTCATAAGTGCGGGAAAACTTCACCAGCGCCCCGAACATGGGGGGCAGGGCGGCTTGGCGATAACGCTCGATGGCCGCCAGGATGCGCCCGCTGAGGAAGCGGCTGGTGTCCTCGGGCAACCAGATGAAGTCGTCGGCGTGTTGCATGACCACCAGCGGAATGTTCGACGCGGTGCTGCGGTCGCTAATCAAGAAAACCGGCACCCGGGTGTTGCGCTCACGCAGGCTGACCAGCAGTTGGATACATTCCTCGTGGCCTTCGCTTTTGTCCATTTCCCAGCTGAGCAGCACGCATTGAATGGCGGGGTCCGAGCGCAGGATCGACGTGGCGTCGCTCAGGGATTCCGACGCCAGTACCCGGACGGCGCGTTCCTCCACATCGTTGATCAACTGATGCAGGGCGCGACCAAAGACAGTGCGTTTGTCCGGCGGGCTGCTGACCAACAGCGTGAGCATTCCGAGCGAATGTCTATATTCCGTCATGATTAAGCCTCCACTTTGACTGCTTGCAAGTTATTGACCGGCACCGGCTCGCCCGTGATGTGTTGAGCGCTGACGGTCTGCGTCGGTACGCTGTTGTTGAGCGCTTCGAGGCGGATCAGGCGGTTGTTGACGAAGCCAAACAGGGTGTAACCAAAAATCGTTGCCACGCCGCCGAGCATCAGTGCCTGCGCGCCCGAACTGTAGAGCGCCAGGTAGCTGTAAGCCGCCGCCACCCACGCAATGATGTTGGTTATCAGCGCCGAGCCCGCCGGTACGTTGGAGATCTTTTGAATGGTCATCAACGCGGCCATGGAGAGGATGTAGGGCACCAGGTTGGTGACCACCGCGAGATTGACGAGCGTGTCGAACTGCTTGCTCAGGTCAGGGCTGATGGTGAGCAAAGCCAGCGCCGTCTGCACTGCCAGCAGTACCAGCATGCCGATAATGGGGGTTCCGGCCTTGTTGGCCTTGGCAAAGATCGACAGGAAATAACCGGTGTCCGCCGAGCTTTTATAGACCTGCGCGATGGTGAATTGCCAACCCAGCAGCGAACCGATGCACGCCAGTACCATCGCGGCCATCACAATGTCGCCGACCAGAGGGGTGAACATCTTGGCAAAGACCAGCCCGAACGGTGCAGTGGAGGAGGCCAGTTCCGGGTTACCGACGATACCGGCGATGACGTTGGTGGAGACGATGTAGATCACCGCAGCGCCGAGGGTGCCGCCAAGTACTGCAATGGGTACGTTTTTCTCCGGATTTTCCACGGCATCGGTGTTGGCGCACGCTGACTCCAGGCCGAGGAACGCCCATAAGGTGATCGCCACCGATGCACCTGCAGCTTCGAACCAGCCCATGTTGTGGGGGTTCCAGCCGGCGGCGTAGACACTGCTGTCGAACCAGAACCAGCCAATGGTGGACACCAGCACCACCGGCGCAATCACTCCCCAAACCGTAACCGCACCGATCCGCCCGGTAATCCGCGCACCGCCGAAGTTGGCGAAAGTGGTGATCCACAATAGAGCGATGGTCGCCAGACCCACTTGCAGTGAGCCCAGTTGAATATGGAACAGCTCCTGAATATAGCCGACCGCCGTAATACTGATCGCCACGTTGGCAATCAACAGCGAGAGGCCATAGGTGTAGTTCGTAATGTAGTTGCCCGCCTTGCCGAAGGTGTATTCGGCATAGCCGCCCATGCCTCCGGTCTTTCTGCTGAGCATCCCGCAACGCGCAAAGGCATAGGCTAGCGCCAGGGAGCCAGTGGCCGTGATCAGCCAGGAGAGAATGGAAATACCACCGACTTCGGCGAGTTTTGTGGGGAGCAGCACAATGCCGGAGCCCAACATGTTGACGGCTGTCAACATCGTTAGTTGCCCCACTGTCATTTTCTTTGCGACTGACATTCCGTTGCCTCATTTGGTGGCGGGAGAGACTGTTAGCTATAGCAAAAGTTTGAAATGTCGCAAGAAATGTCCGTAAGACACCGAGAAATCAAGCTATAGCGCATATAAGGCATTTTGCTGGCCCCGAAGACTGAAAGTTTTGACCAAAATCAACTTACTTTCAGTTAGTTGGGATCGAATGCGAATGCGGAATGTAATGGTTGCGCTGATTTCGTTAGCCCTGGTGAGCGTTGCTGCTTCTGCCCAGGCCAAAGAACTGGCCTCGAATGATCGTTACCTTTGCAGCTGGGGCGCAGGTACCGCGGCGAGAGCCCAGGAACTCAAACTTTCCGGGGTTTCACTGTATGCAGCGCGGCAGAAGTTACATACCTACAAGTTCAGCAAGCCGTGGATGCACATGATGGCGATGGGCATTACCGAGCAGACCTATGACAGTAATTCGCGAATGAAGCCCGCAGCCCTGCGCGAGAGCTTTTATGAGGAGTGCGTCCGGTACAAGTTGGCGCGCAAATGAGGAGGGCGGACCGCCACAATCACCCGGACACGGCTCCTGCGCCGTGTCGGGCTGGTTACGTCAGGCATTGGGTGCTTCAGACTTTCCCTGAAGAGAGAAAACTATCGGGTTCTTCTCAGGTTTTTTGCCTTTAACCTCCGGAGCATACCCATTACCGGTCGCAGGAGAGGCACCCTGTCAAAGAGGGAAAGCTCATGCAGGTCCGTTCGCGAGGGCCTTTGATAGCCACAATTCCAGGTGAAGTAGTAAGCCAGAATGTCTTTATTCTTATGAATAAGCGTATTGAGAGCCGCGTCATAATGCATCGGACCTCCGTCAGGATGTCCCGGTGGCCGCTCCAGAACCTGGAATAAAAAATCCCTCAATTTCCCAAAGCATTTCCCGTTTACAGCATAAAAATGGGCCAGATGTATTGGTCGGTCGACTGCTTTCCAGGCGGGCAAGTTTGAATTTTCTTCAAACGGGTGCCCAAAATAGACGATGTCCCACTCCATACCTTCCAGAGACTCGATCGCCGCTCTCCCATATTGAGAAATATGTCTGGAAAACTGTATGTCATCTTCCATGATCAAGATATTTTTCAAATTCAGACGCATGGCCTCTTCCAGCACCCCCAGATGACTCAAAAAGCAGCCCCTGACCCCGACGCTCGGGAAGCCATTTCCCTCACTGGGCGTAACAGCCTCAAAAAAGCCTATTTTTTCATCATCGATGTGAAAGCCGTTGCGAGTGAACTCTTCAACTGTTTCTAAACGGCGATCCTTTCTTGACGAGATGTTGATGATTCTTACTCGATCAAAATATTCGATCACATTCATCTGTCAGGTCCTTAGGGCAGACAATCAGGGCAGTTGGATTGGGGAACCCGCAGATTTCGGAAAAAATCGTACGGTAAGTACTGCCGACAGGAGGCACTCCCTTACGTCTTCTGGGTTGTGTTCGATTGAAGTACACCTCATCAATCAGGCGTCAGGCGGTTCACTCGCGCAGCGTCAGAGCACGGCCACTTTCTGCATTTCCTGACGGCTCGGCGTCAACTTCCATGACCTCAACCTGACAGGCTGAATGCTTGGCGATTTTGTCCGTTTCTCTATCGACCCCGGTTTGCAGTATAGGCAGCATTTCGGGCTGAAGTTTTAGTCTCGTCAATCGGCGTGCTGCACCAGTAAGTCTTCAAGGTCTCCTATACTGAATCGTTCCGATTGTTTCCCTACCCTGCACAGCGAGGAGAACGCACATGACCATTCGTATTGGCGACGAAGCACCGGATTTCACCGCCGAAACCACCGAAGGCACGCTCCATTTCCACGAATGGATTGGCGACAAGTGGGCCATCCTGTTCTCACATCCGAAGGACTTCACCCCGGTCTGCACCACTGAACTCGGTTATATGGCCGGGCTCAAGCCGGAGTTCGACAAACGCAACACCAAGATTGTCGGCCTCAGCGTCGACCCGGTCGGTAACCATCAGACCTGGGCCAAAGACATCGAAGAAACCCAGGGCCATGCGGTCAACTACCCCATGATCGGCGACGAGAATCTGGTGGTGGCCAAGCTCTACGACATGATTCACCCGAATGCCAGTGGCGGCGCTCGTACTGCCGTGGACAACGCCACGGTACGTTCAGTGTTCATTGTCGGCCCGGATAAAAAGATCAAGGCGATGCTGGTCTACCCGATGAGTGCCGGGCGCAACTTCGATGAAGTGTTACGGCTGCTCGATGCTATCCAGTTAAACGCCAAGCACACGGTTGCCACGCCGGTGAACTGGCGTCCGGGTGAGGACGTGATCATTCCTACGTCGGTATCCGACGACGATGCGAGGAAGAAGTACCCGGATGGCTTCACGACGGTGAAACCTTATTTGCGTACGGTGGCGCAACCGAAGTAATGGTCAGTCATTCACCCTGTCTTCAATCGCGATGCCTTTTACGCGCATTGCATTGATCTGCTCGGCGCGGGTGCCAGGGAGGTTGAGCATGGCTCCCAGGTGCAGCGCCGAGACTTCTACAGTGTTCAGGATCGGGAATGCACGGGGAGCCTTTACTTGGCATGCTGTCTTCATGCGTCAAAAACTCTCGTCAGCCGGGTACTTTCAGAAAACTGCCGACAAACCCCGCCTTTACAGGCGTCGTCGGCGACCATTGCCCTGGCGTGTCGTTACCCGGTGCAAGGCGCTGCTCCGGGTCGTGGGCTAGCATATTGATGTGGGCTGACGCCCATGCGTGAAGCTGTTTCACATGGATAGAAACCACCGGACTGACGTGCTTGTTGTGGCGTTATTTTGACGCCATCCTCCCTAAAATTAAATTTCGATTTATTATTGTGACGAGCTATTGACGTAATGGCGATGTGCTTATAGGCTCAATTTAGCCGATATAGATTCCTTCAACCGACAAAAGAATAACCCCCTACGCAAGGAGGCGGTGTTATGCGCTCAACACTTGTCATTAAATTCGTGTTGTTGTCTGTGATCCTGAATGGTGCGGTCGTTGCTAGTGCTCAGGCGACCAGTTTGTCCTATGAATTTGGCCGTATAAGCAGCGCTTGCGATGAGTTAGGGTCTCAACTTTGTACGGCTCTCAAAGAGCACGCGGGTGGCGCGCTGCTTACTTTTGGAAAGGGCCTTGGCTTACCTTCATTGATCACTGATATTTACGTCGATGATGCCCATTCTGCGAAAGTTAACAGTGTCATTCATCAGGCTGACTCAAGCGTGAATGTGTCCGTCAATTCTTCTTCGCGTGACGGATTAATGGCGGCGGTTGACAATAAACAGTTCAAGATTGATTCATCTCTCCAGGAAAAAAGTCTGGTGGGGGTATCGGATATCAACCAACCTAATGCAGTACCGCTTTCTGCGGCGGCATGGTTATTTTCTTCCGCGTTGTTTGGTTTTATTGTGGTCGCCAACCGACGGAAGATATAGGTAGTAGTTAGCAGTTTTTGGCAATAATGGTTGTTTAGACAGTTACTCTGGTTGCTGGGTAAACACTCAGCTTTATATGTTGTTTTTGCGGACGATGTTTGTCTTGCAGTGATGCTTTGTTTGTAATTGTTGATATCAGTTAGTTGTACTGGCAAACGCAGTCGTCGTCAGGTTGACAGTGTCGCAGTTGAGCCAGTTCAAACGGGTATGGTGTGGTTAATATTGGCGCGGAATACATAGGGGGTGATTTTCTTGTTCCAACCTGTTGTTAAATAACACTATTTTTCTGTTTTGCACTAGCGTTCCGGTTTCGTGTGTGTTGTATGGGCGGAATTGACCGCCCGGACGCTCAAGATGATTGCTGTTTAGTCGTTTCTTTGGCGTGAAATAGGCTAGAGTGATTTGACTAGGTTTTTTTGTTCTAAACTCCTTGCATGGCTACTGAGACGGAGGGATCCCGATGTTCCGTTCATTGATACCTGTGCTTTGCGCGCTGGCTGTTTGGCCCAGCATTTCCAGTGCCGTCGAAAACGACCCGACTTACCGGCTGAGTCCGGGAGATAACCTGTCTGTTTCCGTGTGGGGCGAAGACAAGCTCAAGCAGGATGTGCGCGTGCTTCCTGATGGCAGCATTACTTTCCCGCTGGCAGGGCAAGTCAATGTTGCGGGGCTTGATGCCACCGCTGTCGCGAAGCAAATCGCTGCCAAGCTTGAGGCTTTCATACCTGATCCGCAGGTGAGCGTAGTCGTCACCGGCACCGAAGGTAATCTCGTCTACGTTCAGGGCAAAGTGCTGAAGCCGGGCACCGTGCATATGTCAGGTCAAACGTCAGTGCTGCAGGTAATAAGCATGGCGGGCGGGCTCGACAAATTCGCCGATAAAGACGACATTAAGGTCGTTCGGCTCAATGGAGCTAGACAAGAGATCCTGCGCGTCGACTATAGCGAGTTGATGTCAGGGAAAGACATGACCACCAATTTTCTACTTAAAGCCGGCGACACGCTGGTCGTGCCTTAGCCTTGCGCAAGGCACTAAGGATTACTTTGCTTGGATTTCGAACTACCGGGGTTGCGACGGCAATCCTGGCTTTGTCGTGTTCGGACATGGCCTATGCTGCTACTTGGCAATCAGCAATAGCAGTGCCTACGACGGTCGAGTACGACAGCAACCCACTGCTGCTCACGAGTGATGAGAAAGGGGTGACCCGTACGATCATCGCCCCCGATTACAGCCTCGTGGGTACTTCCGGACGGGATGAGTTCCAGTTCGGTCTCGGGGTAAATGTCGTGCGTTCGTCGGATACGTCCGTCGTTTCGGACCGTGAAGATCCCAGATTGAGATTAGGCTGGCAACGCGAGACCGAAACCGGTGCTTTTGGACTCACGGCGAGATATGAAGAAAACTCTACGCTTTCCACGGTGGTTCAGGAAACCGGCGTAGTTGCCTCCGATGGCACGCAAAAGATGTATGTGGTGGGCGGCAACTGGAGCACTGCTCTCAGCGAGCGAAGCACCCTGGTGAACGAGACTGACTACACTCATGTCACTTACGATATTAATACACTGACCAACTATGACGAGCTGGCGACCCGCTTCAGCTGGAACTATGCATGGAGTGAGCAGGTCGAGCTGTTCACCCGTCTTGGCGTGAGGCGCTATGAGCCGGAGAAGGGATCTGGGGTGGCTTCCTCAAACAGCTACACCCCCACGGTCGGCTTGAATGTCCAGCTCTCCGAGCGGTTTAAGGGGACGGCCTACGTGGGTCTTAACCAAGTCTCCGGCACAGGTAGCGGGCCCAAAGGCCAGGGCGGTTTATTGTTGCAATATGCCGGTGAGCGTATTGATACCAGCATCGACGCCAGTCGTAGCACTCTGGCCAGCGGGGACGGTGGTTTCGTCGAGGTTGATGCCCTGAGGGGAACATGGAGCTATGCCATCGACGAGACCCGGCGCACCGGTTTCGATGCCTCCTGGCAAGACGCCAAAGGCCGGACGCCTAATACCCTGAAAAATTACAGTGCCTGGTTTAGCCAAGAACTCTCGCCTTTTTGGATTGCACGCCTATCCTACACATACAAACAACGCCAGCAAGATGGCTTGCCGGATGCCACTGCAAACGTCGTCGGGCTGATGCTGACTTATAGTTATCCCGGTCTCTGACATTCAGCTGTGTGAGAAATATGGCCTCTGAATACGAAATGTCGTTCAACGACTACCTAGCTATCATCAAGCACCACGCCCTGCTGTTGATCCTGAGTTTCGTGGTCATACTCGGCGTGTGCATAGCGGTAGCGATTTCTCTCCCGCCTACCTATGAGTCATCCGGCACGATTCTGGTGGAGTCTCAGCAGATTTCGCCAGACCTGGTGTCAGCCAACAACAATACCTTTGCCGATGAGCGTATCGAAGTCATTCGCCAGCGCGTGATGACCCGTGAACATCTGGAAGGGATCATCAACAAATACAATCTTTTCGCTTCGCAAAGTCGGCAACTGAGCGTTACCGAGAAGATCGAAGAAATGCGCAATGCGATTGTGGTCTCCCTGGTCAGCGCTGCCGTCAAGGGGCGCGGAGAGGTGACGATTGCTTTCCGTCTTTCCTTTGAACACAGGGAGCCAGAGATTGCGAACAAAGTTGCCAAAGAACTGGTGACGCTGTTTCTGGATGAAAACATCAAGCAGCGCACCGAACGCGCCAGTGAAACGACAGAGTTCCTGACGCAGGAGGCGGACAAGCTCAGGGTGGAACTGGAAGCCCTTGAGAACCGGTTGGCGGACTTCAAGCAGGCACACAGCAACGCGCTGCCCGAGCATCAGGAGCTGCGCATGAATATGTTGACGCGCGCCGAAACCGAGCTTAAAGAGGTCGACCGTGACTACAAAACTGCCCGTGAGGAGTTGCGCTTCAATGAGTTGGAGCTTTCCGCCGCGAATGCCGGGCTAGCGACCAAGCCTGGAGCACCCGGTGCGGCAGTTGATAAACCACAGGATCTGGCTAGCCTCAAAGCCGAGTACACCCGGTTGCAGTCGCTGTATACGCAAGCCCACCCTGACGTGCGTGCCGTCAAACGCAAAATTGCTGCACTTGAGGCTGGCAAAGGTGCTGATGGTGCAGCGTCGGTCAACCTGGACGTTGCCAAGGCCCAGGCGCGGATCTCCGCAGCAGAAGCACGTATCAAGTCGCTGGCGGATCAAAAGCAGCAAATACTCAGCAAAATAGCCGAATACGAGGCACAAATTCTTGAGACGCCGCAAGTCGAGCGCGGCTTGGTCACGGTGATGCGTGACCATGATAATGCTCGTAAAAAATATGAGGAGATTCGCACGAAGGAAATGAGTGCGAAAATTTCCGAAAGCCTGGAGCAGGAAAACAAAGCCGAGCGTTTTGTGCTTCTGGAGTCACCGCTGATGCCCGAGAAGCCGGTACGGCCGAACCGTAAAAAAGTGGTTGCCATGGGGTTCTTGCTTGCCCCCGTAGGTGCTGGCGCGCTGGTGATGCTCATCGAGATGATGAGTCAGCGTGTGCGCGGTGCCCAGGCCTTGGCCAGCGTGCTGGGTAGACGCGTATTGGTTTCCATTCCCTACATTCACACCAAGGCTGAACTGGCACGCCGCAGGAAGTGGCGAATGCTATTGATCGTCTGTGGGGTCGCGACTATCGCGATCTTTCTGGTGCTCCTGCACTTCCTCTACATGCCTCTGGATCTTCTGATGTTTAAAGCTCTGGGCCGGTTTGCATAAGGAATATAGCCATGGAAATGTTCAATCCCGATACCGAAAAAGCCGAGCAACAGACCTCGTCAAAAGCCATGACACCGACCGTGCAGTCCACAGGTCTGAATGCTCTCAGTTATGTGCAAACCAAAGTTGTACCTTTGCGACCCGATCACCTTGAGCGCCACCGCATTGTGGCTTACAACAAAAATTCGAATATGGGCGGGGCATTCGATCTACTGCGTACACAAGTGCTGAAAATCATGGAAGAAAATGGCTGGCGCACGCTCGCCATCACCTCGCCGACTCCAGAGGCAGGCAAGACGGTGTTGGCTATAAACCTGGCAATGAGTATCGCGCATCACACGACCAAGACGGCGTTACTGGTGGACTTCGACTTGCGTCGTCCGAAGGTGGGTGAGTATCTGGGTCTGCCGATGGATAAATCGCTTAATGAATTGTTGGCCGATGAAGCTGAACTGCAAGAAGTACTGGTCAATCCGACCTTGCCGCGCTTTGTGGTCCTGCCGACGCGTGAGCCGATTCCTCTTTCCACCGAGGTGTTGTCATCGCCTGCAGTGAGCCATTTGATTGCTGATCTGCGCGAGCGCTACAACTCACGCATCGTGATTTTCGACTTGCCGCCGCTGTTGAGTTCGGATGATGTGATTAACGTCCTGCCCAGGTTCGACTGCGTCCTGCTCGTTGTCGCTAATGGATTGAACAGCAAGAAAGAGATCGAGGAAAGCCTGCATCATCTTGGGACAGCCAACCTGATTGGCACGGTGTTGAACAAAGCCGAGCCCGAAAACCGCTCCTACTACTAGAGCATCCCCGCAGGAGATCGGCGCTATTGGCTAGCGCCGACAGTCAGTGCCAAGGGTACTTCTGCTCCCAGCTCCAGGCGTGCGCCACTATCTGTTCAAGTGAGCCAAATTGCGGCTGCCAGCCAAGTAATGTGTTGGCCCTGCGGGGATCGGCCACAAGGCGTGGTGGATCGCCCGCGCGACGTGGCGCTTCACTGACAGAGATATCCTGGCCGGTCACGTAGCGCGCCGTATCTATGACTTGCTGTACTGAGAAACCTTGACCGTTACCGAGGTTGAACGCCGTGCTTGCACCTCCTGCCAACAGATAATCCACAGCAAGCGCGTGAGCGGCAACGAGGTCGACAACGTGGACGTAGTCGCGAATGCAAGTGCCGTCAGGCGTGTCGTAATCACGGCCATAGACGGTAATGGTTGCGCGCCGTCCGGAGGCGGCTTGCAGGATCAGGGGCAGCAGGTGGGTTTCCGGTTCATGGCGTTCACCCAGCTGTCCCTCAGGGTCTGCTCCGGCGGCGTTGAAGTAGCGCAAGCAGACCGATTTCAGCCCGTATGCGCGGTCGAAATCTTCAAGCATCTGCTCCACCATCCACTTGCTGCGACCATAAGGGTTGATCGCGGCCTTGGGATGCTTCTCGTCGATAGGCACATACACCGGGTCACCGTAGACGGCGGCGGTCGAGGAAAAAATGAAGTTTTTGACTCCGGCGCGAACCATCGCCTGGAGCAGCGTCAGGGTGGCGGCGACATTGTTTTGATAGTACTTGGCAGGTTCAGAGACGGATTCGCCCACCTGTATAAAGGAGGCGAAGTGGAACACGGCATCGAAGTGGTGTCCCGCAAACAGGGCGTCCAGCGCCTGTTCGTCGGCTATGTCCAGTTCGACCAATGTCCCGCCCCTCAACGCGCTGCGATAACCCGTTGAGAAATTGTCTGCCACCACCAGTTCGTGACCTGCGCTCAGTAGCTGTTTCACCATGTGCGAGCCGATATAACCCGCACCACCCACCACCAAAAATTTCATCCTGATCTCCGATTTCCTGGGCACTAGTGCTGTGCAAGCGCAGATTGCAACGACAACGCGATCCACCTGACCATTAATAGCTGAGGCTCACTACGTTTGGAACGCCAAAGGAGAGAATATTTCGAACACGATACGGCGAGCGCGCCAATTGGAGCTACCCTCTGAGGAGGCATATGGGTAACCTGCGAGAATAATTATCAAATGAAAAACTCTGCCGAAGTTATCGATTACTCATTAAAAATATTTAAAGCAGAATGGCCAAATTTAGTGTTGTGGTCATTTCTGTTGTCGCCGTTGATTGTTAGAACGCTAACAAACTATCAATACTCTAAAATTGATTTGTTGGTTGTTTACACCCTTGGCATGTCAGTGTTGTGGCTGTTGGCAATTAGATTCATATCATCCAATCAATTCAAGGTTCACCTCATTCTGTTGCCGTTCTATTTGGCAGCAGCCATTGATCTGTTTTTGGTTTTGAATTTCAACTCGAGACTAACAGCTGCCTATATATTTATTGGCTTGACAAACTTTCAGGAGGCCAGCGAATTTCTACCGACCTATTGGCAGCCCATCAGTATCGTTTTGGTGATTTTCATAGTGTGCTATGGGGTTGGGTTAATAGGCCTGCATAAGCGCAAGTTATATAAAAACAAAGGTGTTTTTGTTTTGGTTGTCAGCGCCTTGGTAGTGGGGTATGGGGCGTATTTTTATAAAACCGTCAAGCTTAATTCTTTCGGGAAGTCTGCAGTCATGGATCTCCTGGCAAAAGATCAAAGCACGCCAGCAGGTTATTTGTCGCAAATTACCCTTACTGCAAATTTGTATATGGGGACGGGGGAGCTTATCAAGCGCCGTCGGGAATCTGAGGTAAAAATAACCAGCCTGTCGAATCAATCAAATATAGAAACCATTGTTTTTGTCATCGGTGAGTCATCAAGGCCACAGAACTGGTCCCTCTACGGTTATAACAAGGAAACCACGCCGAATCTCGGTAAACAGGCGGGGATTTTCAAGTTTAATCAGATCTGCACGACAGCCCCCTATACCTCCTACGCGGTTCCTTCAATGCTGAGCCTTGAGCCTATATCGGATTGGGACGCCATTGCGTCAACCAAATCATTGGTGGGTATCTATCGGGCAGCCGGGTACATGACCTATTGGTTGTCTGTACAGGAGGTTGATAGTTTTGGTGGAATAATTCCACAAATAGCTGCAGAGGCACAGTACCGTCAATATTTTGAGAGAAGCTATGATGGAGCAATGATTTCAGAGCATGAAAAAATACTCAATAAAAGCGGTACAGAAAAGAAAGCCATATTCATTCATGTCAAAGGTAGTCATTTCGAATACTCACGCCGATATCCAGAAAATTTCGATAAGTTCAAGCCGTCTACAGACAGCTTCAAAGACAAAATCACCGCAGAATATGATAATAGTATTTTGTATACGGACTGGCTGTTAAGCACGATTATTGAACAATTGAAGTCAAGCAAGAAACCATCTGTTTTGTTTTATTCATCGGATCACGGTGAAAACATGATGGATGACAGTCGGGGGCTCTTGGGGCATGGGATTGGCAATAAATATGACCTCCCGGTTTCGGCATTTATCTGGGCATCCGATAATGTTTCAAGCCCGCAAGCGCTTAAGCTTTTAAAGCTGAAGGAAAGAGAAAGTCAGAAAATCAGCATATCGTCCTTGCCGCATACGCTTTTAAATATCACAGGGGTCTTCACGAACAAGTACAAAAGTTCGGATGATTTATTAAGTGATGATTTTGTATCGTCGAAGTGTCCACATCTGCTCGGCGCAGGCTATGTTCCTACGTTTGATTTTGACGCCCTTTAAAGAGCCTCGCGGAACAACGCCGCAAGGCGTTGTTCCATGGCTGCGCATCGCCTAAGGTTGTGCTGGCGTGACACCTTTTTTCAAAAACAACCAGTTCGACGCCTGCAAGCCATCGAACTTGATGGTATAGCGGCCATCAAGGTAGGTCGCGGGAAGCTTCTTCATTTGCCCCAGAATGCCGTGGGTGAACAGTGTCAAGCCTTGCGGCGCCTGGATGGTTAGCGTGCCCTCGAGGGGCTCAACGTAAAAAGGTATTTTGTCGACGTCCTGGGGGATGGCACGGGTGCCTAACGAAATCAGTAAATCCTGCGATCGGCTCAAAGGCGCGTCGTCCAGACTTTGCACCACCACACTGGCGTTGGCGGTCTTCACTTGAACCTGAATGTTGCCTAGGCTGATCGATTCGCCGCCGATCCAGCCGGTAGCGGCCTGGGTACGCGGTGTGTTGATGGTGTAGATGCCTTGTTTCCAGTTGCGCTTCAGCTCACCCGTGTCTGTCGTGGACTCGCTGGCATTGGCGTCCAGCAGCGACTGGTCAGGGTCATGAAATTGCTGTGCATTGCCTGGGATAACGCTCTGTTGCAACCAGGGCAATTCCGGTGTCTGTGGCATAGCGATTTCCAGCTTGCCTTTCTCCATGGCTGTGCGCAGTAGAGCAGAGTTGGCCGGTGTGATCATTTGGTTGAACAGGGTGCCTGGCGTCGGCGCGAAGACGTAGGTCGTTGTTGCTTCGCGAACGTCTGCACGGCGATAAAGCAAGGCGGCGGCGGGCAGGGTGGCCAGCATTGCAGGGTCGTTATAGGCGTGCCAGTTGTTGGCACTCATCCCTTGGGCCCCCAGTGGCTCCTGGCTGTAGGCATATTGCATCAGTGCATCCCAGCCCTGATGGCGGGCGGTACCGGCGATATAGAGTGGCAACGAGTGACGGTCTGGTATCGGGAAGGGCTCATTGTTCCACTCGGTCACGGTCAAGGGTTTACCAATGACCTGGCCGGCGGCAATCCAATTCACTATGCCGTCGCTGTAAAGCGGGTTTTTCTCTATCTGTCCCGAGCCCCCGTAGCTATGGACATCGATTACGTCGCCAGCAGTAAGGGCCGGCAGGGAGTTCAGACCATTGCGGCCCCAGCTACTTGTCGTGGCGATGGGGACCTTCACGCCTATTCCACGCAGGTGTTGAATCATGTCGACGTTGAAACGTCGCTCCAGATCGTTGAGGAACAGCTTGGAGGGGCCTGGCTCCCAGGAACGCCAGGTCTGGTCTGCAGATAGATTGTGCTGCTTGGCAAAGGCCTCGGCCTCGGCCATGTAGACGCGGTTGTGCTTCGGCAGATTCTTGTCTGGCAACAGAGCGTTGGCAAAGTGGTTGGTGACGTCGTTTTCGTTGGTAATCAGTACGGCGGCGATCGCCGGGTCGTCTTTATAGGCGAGACCGGTATAGCTGTTTACATGAGTCATGTAGGCTTCGGCAAAGCGCTTCATGGCTTTCTGAATGGTGAGATTCACATAGGAATAGCCCTTGAGATAGGTGAAATTTCCCGATTCTTTTGGCAATTCATCAAAGCCAAAAATGTTGTCGTTTTCAGTAAAGACTCGCTGGACGTGCAGATCGAGCCACACATAAATGCCTTCGTCTTTCAGGCACTTGATCCACCAGTCGATTTTTTTCAGCGATTCCGGGCTCAGTTGCTGGGTGCTGCGCGTGACCCTGCCGTCGCCAAAGACGTTCGGGAAGACCCATGGCGAGTCATGGTGGTGCAGTCGAACAAGATTGAAGCCCAGTGCCGACAGGCGTTTGGCCTGCAGCTTGATTGCATCGTCTGACGTTTGGAACAGCGAGTAGGCCGAAAGGTTGGTGCCCCAGAAACGCGCCTCAGTGTTGTCCGCAAATAGCAATTGCTCGCCGGAGGCTTTGATGAAGCCGCGCTTGCCTGCCGGTTTTTCCTGAGCGTTGAGAAAGGACAGGTCGACCGGCGAGGTTTTCCAGTCGAGCTTGTCTGTCGGCCAGCTCTTTGGGTCCGACAACCCGAAGCGCTCGGTAGTGGTTGGGCCGATCGCCACATCGCCAGAAACGGTCAAGGTGGCGGTGAAATCCAGGCGGCCAGGTTTGATCGTGTTCTTGAAGAAAAAAGCACGCACCTCGGATTTACTGCCCGGTTCAAGGTACACACTTGCCAGTGCGGGCTCGAAGCGCATTTCGATGCGTCGCCCTTGTGCATTGCCCCAGGTCCAGCCGCGGTTGTCGGGTAGCAAAGTGGGCTCGCCCATTTCTCCAGCAAACAGAGCAGGGTCGAATTCGAAAACGATGCCGCCACCTGAAATGCCCGACTTCCCGCTGTGTGCATCCACGGCAAAGTTCCAGGTCAGCTTTTGCTCGCCTTGCTTCTGAATCTGCGCAGCCAAGTCGAAATCCAGCGCTTTGTTTTTACCGGCAAGGGAGTATCGATAAGGTGTATTGACCTTGAATTCGGTCTGCAAATACGTCCAGTCCCAGTTGCGCCCAAAGAACGAGAATGTCGTAGCAATTGCCGGACTGCCTCCACGCTCCAGCATGGGCAGGCCGTTGCGCTCATCGACACTGATGACCCAGTCCGACGCCCAGGTACGAAACGGCCAAATAGCAAAAAACAGCAGCAGGATCAGTATCCGTGGGCGGCGAAACAACTGGATCATGGGGTCTACCTGAGTTGGAGGTGGGCGCTCGCCGTGACGGCCGTCGAGGTCTGCTTGAGCCTGCGTGCCATCTGAGCGTAGGCGACGCCTAGCCCAGCCACCGACCAATACACCACGGGGATGACCGTGATACTGCTAACGGTAACGATGGTGATCAGGATCCCGGCCAGTGTCGCCAGAAGTGCACGTCCGAGTCGGCGTGCCTCATCGTCTTGGTTGGGGAACGAACGCATCCCCTTGCGGATGCCCTGCAGGACAGTGGCGAAAAAAACCACGAAAAGCGTCAAGCCAATCAAACCGAACGACAGCGCGATGCCGATATAGGTGTTCACGATATCGATGATTCCCTGGCCCTGAATCATGGACTGCATTTCCGGCGTATTGCGGAAATTGAAAGAACCCAGCCAAGGGTTGCGCTGGATGACGATCACGGCGTTATCAATCAAGCGCTGCCGGTAGGTGATATTTTCCACTTCCACCGTGCCGATAAACGGTAGCAGATCAAGGACTTTTTGCCCGCCCGGCACGATGGCCAGCAAGGGAAGGGCGAGCGCACCGGCGGCGCCCAGCAGCATCAGGCGTTTGATCGCTTTACGACCGGTGCCGATGAACACGACGATGATCACGGCTGCACCGATCCAGGGGCCACGCGACAACGGCGCGAACAAACCACCGGCGAGCAACAGTGCGCCGAGGCTGCGCTGCAATTTGCTACGTACAGCCTCCTGCAAGTACAGGTAAAAGCCGATGGCCACGCTGATGACAAAGCCCAGCGCAATGGCCTGGCCGGTCGTGGCGCTGGCGCGCAATGAGCCACCACGACTCAAGTAGCCGGGATCCCATTGCATGCCCATGGCGTAGACAACCGCGCTGTACATCAGCCAGTGCTTGGAATATTCGAAGAGACCTATAAGCGACAACAGCATGGCGGCGAGTACAAAACCGAACAGCGCGTCCTTGAAGTCGCTGAGGTTCTTCAACGCCCGGCTGGCAACGTAGTAAGGCAAAAAAACTTCGAGGAACAGGTAGAGCATTTGGCGCAAGGTGTCAGTGACGGTGGTTTCGCGCAGGAAAAGCAGGCTCGTCAGCAGGAGGTAGGCGGCTAACAGTTTGTCAGGCCAGGTGCGCCCGAAAGGGACCGTGTCGGCGCGTTTGCGCAGAACCAAAAAAGCCGGAAGCAACACACACAGTGCCAGCAGACGAATGTGGTTAAGGGCAAAAAAATAGTTGATCAGGCCGAAGCCCGGAATCTCCGCGGTGGACGGCGGGATTAGAAACACCAGAAGGAAAAATAGCGCCACGGGATTGCGTTCGCGATTTCGTGCGAAGGTCAAAACGATCGCGGCAATGCCTGCGTACACCCAGAAACTGTGCGAAAAAAATGCCAGTAGCGTCAAGACGAACCACAGATTGCGCCGACGAGTGAAATCACGGTCGGGAATCAGATCTGCTGCTGGTCGACGTGCCATGGCAAAAACGACAACAGCAAGGACCAGAATGACGATTAACGCTCGGAAGTGCTCAGGCATGGATGATTGGACTTATTGATTGATGAGCGACTGCTAGTGGAATGGCCAAACGCGACTATAGTTCCTTTTGAGCCATTGAGTCGGGGGATGATGCTATGTCGCTAGTTGATTTGTCGCCAACGTTGGGCCTTCGTAAGCGAGCGATCTCTGCTGGGGCATGGAATCTGGGAGCGCTGGTTACGTCTCAAGCCTTTCGCTTGGGCGGCAACCTGATAATGGCTCGTCTGCTGATGCCGGAGATGTTCGGCATCATGATGATCGCCATCACCGTTTCGCTGGTTCTGCACATGCTTTCCGATGTCGGCTTGCGCCAGAACATCATCCAGAGCCCGCGTGGCGACGATCCGGCATTTCTCAATACCATCTGGACCGTGCAGATCGTGCGCGGCTTTATCCTGTTTGCTTCGACACTTCTTCTCGCAGCCCTCGCCTGGTATGCACAGACCATTAATCTGTGGTCGCCCAATTCCACCTACGCCGCACCCGAGTTGCCGCTGGTGTTGGCCGTGACCGGTTTCTCGGCAATCATCGTTGGCTTTCAGTCGACCAAAATGGACCTGGCAGTGCGCGCTTTCCAGCAAAAGAAAGTGGTGCTCACCGAGTTTGGGTCTCAGGTCGTCGGGCTGGTGGTCATGCTGGCCATCGGTTACTTCACCCGGTCCATCTGGTCGCTGGTGATTGCAGGCCTGGTCCAATCGATGGTCAACACGCTGTTGGGGCATCTCTGGTTTGAGGGCCCTTCCAACCGTCTGCGGTGGGAGCGTGCTGCGCTCGATGAATTAGTCAGCTTCGGCCGTTGGATACTGTTGTCGTCGGCAGTGGGCGTATTGGCCTTGTACGGTGATCGTGTCTGGTTCGGCGGCAGCATGACGCCCGCTGAACTGGGGGTTTACTCCATTGCCGTGCTGATTTTGGGAGCGGTTCAGCTTGCGTTGCAAAAGATCGTCGGGGCCGTGGCCTTGCCGGCCTTCAGTGAGGCCACAAGAACCAATGACACCGCACGGCTCCACGCTTTGTACTACCGCTTGAAATTGATGCTCGATCTGGCCTGCCTGTTTCTCTGTGGATTGTTCCTGACCGGCAGTCCACTGCTCATCAGCATCTTGTACGACGAGCGTTACGCTGAGGCCGGCAACATGATGGCCATTCTTTCACTCTCTTTTTTCACCATGCGCTACCTGCTGTCGAATCAGGTCTGGATTGCCTTGGGACTCACCAAGTACCAGGCCATCGATAACATTATTCGCGTGGTCTCGTTGTGGGTGCTGCTGCCTCTGTTACTGGCGATTGGCGGAGTCAAATATGCGATTTGGGGCGCTGCCCTGTACACGTTTCCTACGCTTATCCTGGTTTTTTATGTCAATGGTCGTCTGGGGCTGTTGAGTCTCAAGCGTGAGCTGGTAGTGCTGCCAATGCTGGCGGTGGGGGCTTTGTGTGGGGAGTTATTGACGGATCTTTTCAAATGGCTTTGATCTGATCCATTTCTCTTGATGTTTCCAAAGCTGTGGCACAGCGTCGCCATTGAGGTATTGATGGCGGTCGCCAAAAAATATGGCCTTGATGTGTGGTTGAAATTTCCAACGTAATCTTGATGTCGTGGAGCTTTGAATCATGAGAGAAACTGATTTGAATACCTCTGTGATGGGGCGCAGAGGCTTCCTCCAGGCTTCTGCTCTATTGAGTCTTGGGGGGCTCATGTTCGGATTTTCCAAAGCCGTTGCCCGGCCTTCTGCTATTAAATCCGAGTTTGTTGTCATCAACGGATGGGTGCTGCCTGCCCGGCATTTTCGGCAAACACAAGCATGATCAAAGACTACCAATCGCAGAAAGAGCTCCGCGACCACTATGACGTCTGCATCATAGGCGGGGGGCCAGCTGGCATTACGCTGGCCTTGCGTTTAGCCGGTAATGGTCGGCGTGTGTTGCTTGTCGAGGGCGGCGGACACGAGTATTCGCCGACCTCGCAGAACCTCTACAACGTCTCCTCATCGGGCCTCGAGGTCTACGCTCATGAAACACGCCTGCGTTTTCTTGGCGGGACCTCCAATCACTGGGCCGGGCGATGCCGTCCATTCGAACCGTCGGACTTTGCCGTAGGCCCTCCGGTGCCCGTGCCCGGTTGGCCCATCGCGTTTTCCGAGATCGAGCGCAATCTGCCGGGGGCCATGGATATTGTCGATCTTCCGCCGCACTCCGGATTCAAGGCCATCAATGCGACTTTGGACGGCACTGACTTTGAGGCTGATCGTTTTCTGCTAAGCCCGCCGACGCGATTTGCACAAAAATATGCCAGGGAACTGAATGAGACCGAGGGGCTGGATGTCTTCATCCATTGCAATTGCGTCGATCTTGAGTTCGACAGCAAGACCGGCCGCATAGCAACGATAGTCGTCTCGGACTATGAGTTGCATCGAGAGCGAGTCACGGCAAAACAATTCATTCTGGCGACAGGCGCGATCGAGAATGCCAGGCACCTGCTCAACAGCGAGTCTCTCGCAGCTGGCGGTGTCGTAAGCAAGGATGGTTTCGTCGGCAGATGCTTCATGGAGCACCTGAACGTCGAAATGGGAAACTTCATCCTGAAAGACGGGGAGGGTACAGATGCTCGGCAGGAGTATTTCACGACCGATGCATTCGTGAGGGAGCACAAGTCAGGTAAAGGGAATGTGACGGCCACGCTTGTAGCTGAAGTGAAATCCTATGGGCGAATGGCGTCCATCAAGAGTTTTTTCGAGAACCTGGTTTGCGAAGTGGGTGCGGAGCGCAAGGTTGAATTTATTGCCAAATTCGATTGCCCTGGAGATGGGGTGCTCGGCACGCTGATCGAGCAGTTTCCCAACCCTGATAGCCGCATCTCATTGCTCGATGATCGAGATGCGTTAGGGATGAGGAAGGTCAAGATTCATTGGGAGCTAACGCCTGCAGACAGGGAAACAGTCAAGTCCATAGGGCTCGAAGTGGCCAAGTGTTTTGCCGATACAGGGTTGGGCTTCGTCAAGCTGGAAGAATGTGTGTATGACGTCGATTTGCCACTGAAGCTCAATCCCCATGCTCATCATATGGGGACCACGCGGATGGCGACTTCGCCTGAGTTTGGTGTGGTCGACGAGAACTGCAAAGTGTTTGGCGTCGAGAATCTTTACGTTGCGGGCAGCAGTGTTTTCGCTACAGGCGGCGCCTGTAACCCCACGATGCCTCTTTTGCAACTTGCTCTAAGGTTGGCGGATCATCTTAACCATCAGATGGGGCCCGGGGTGGGCAGATACTCATGAAGGGGGGAGCATGTGTGGATTATTTGAGTGTTGGGTTTTAGAGAAGCGTCTACTCTTGGAGTAGTGGTAATGAAGAATCAGGGTGTATCTAACTCTGGCGCAGATGTCTATCGCTAAATAATTGAGGCTGACAGGATGATTGGTCTACTGAAACGTACGATTGCTTATATTGCAAAAACAACGGGGCATGGGACGTCGCTCTATAAAAAATTCTGTAAGCCGAACGGGTATGACTGGGCTAAACATATGGTTCGGTGGGGGGGGCTATACTCCATCGGTAAAGGCGTATGGATCAATCCTGCTGCCAACATAACTGACCCTTCGCTAGTACGACTTGGAGATAATGTAGGTTTATCGTGTTGCACGCTGTTCGGCCACGATGGAGTAGTTGGCATGCTCGAGGTGCGCTATGGTAAAAAACTTGACTCTGTCGGCGCTATCGACATACGTGATAATTGTTTTATCGGTTATGGCTCTATCATCATGCCGCGTGTGACTATCGGCCCAAATTCGATTGTCGCAGCCGGTGCTGTAGTCATAAAGGATGTTCCGCCTGGGGTAGTGGTTGGGGGTAATCCAGCCAAGGTTATTTGTACGCTGGAAGAGGTGTTGGCGAAAGTCGAAGAGCGTAGCGCCACTTATCCGTGGATTGACCTTATCAGGCAGCGCAGTGGTGTATACGACCCGGAACTTGAACCGAAGCTTATAGCGATGAGATCGCAACACTTTTTTGGCGAGCAACCCAATGGCTAGTGCTCCCCTTGACGTGTTGGTCGTTAATTACAACACAGCGGAGTTGTTGCAGCCGATGTTTAATGCGTTACGCCAGTCAAATAGTGTGGATCGCACGCGCTATTTAGTGGTGGATAATGCCTCTGCGGATAATTCGCTGGAGTGTCTGGCAACTATTTGTCCAGAGGCATTGCAACTGGCCAATGAAAGTAATGTTGGCTTTGGGCGTGCCAATAATCAACTGGTTGAACACCTGCAGGGCAAGTATGCGTTGCTCCTCAATACCGATGCCTTTGTTGCTGCGGATACCCTGAGCAAGACCCTCGAGTACATGGAGGCTAATCCTGATTGCGGTGTCCTCGGCGTTCGCCTGGTTGGACGAGAGGGCGATTTACAGCCCTCGTGTCGCTATTTTCCGACGCCGTTGAATATCTTCCTCGGGCGTACAGGGCTTGAACGTTTTTTCCCTGCGGTGAAGAGAGTCGACGACATGACCTGGGATCATGCTTCGGTGCGTGAGTGCGACTGGGTGCCCGGGTGCTATTACCTGATCCGTCGTGAAGTCATCGACCAGGTTGGCTTGTTCGATCCGCGCTACTTCCTTTATTTCGAGGAGATAGATCACTGCAAACGCGTTAAACAGGCAGGCTGGAAGGTGGTTTACTACCCGCATACCACGGTGGTGCATATCGGCGGTGAAAGTGCCAAGTCTGTTGACAAGCTCAATGCGGCTAGTCGTCAGCTACCCACGTTACAAATCGAAAGTGAGCTTTTGTACTTCCGCAAGCACCACGGTCTGTCTGGTTTGGCCTCACATATGCTACTGGTGAGTCTGGGTGATCTGATTTTGGCGCTCAAGGCGCTATTGAAAGGCCGTGGTCGGGCCGCTTTAGGGGCGTGTTGGCAGCATACTCGTGTGACCTGGGCGCTGCTGCGTGATACCAAATTCGCTAGCCAACCAACACGGTAGAGCCAGTTATGTTCGAAAACATACGTGCGGACTTACGTGCATACGCCGGAGATTGGGGGGCTCAGGGGTTTTGGGTGATGGTGGTTTATCGCTTCGGGCGCTGGCGTTACGGTGTGCGACCGGCACTGTTACGCAAGTTGTTCTCCTTTATATACAAAGTACTCTTCAAACTGGTGCAGATCGTCACGGGTATCGAGCTGCCGTGTGAGGTTGTGGTCGGGCGCAACTTCGTCATCGATCATTTTGGCGGCATCGTAATCAGTGGCTATGCGCAGTTCGGCGATGATTGCCGTATTCGCAATGGTGTCGTCGTGGGCCTCAAGAATGTGAGTGACCCGATTGCTCCGGTGATGGGTAACAATGTTGATATCGGTGCAGGGGCCAAGGTGCTGGGCAATATCCGCATTGGTAACAATGTCGTGATTGGTGCCAATGCTGTGGTGCTGACCGATGTACCGGACGACTCAGTGGCAGTGGGCGTGCCTGCGACTATCAAGAAAAGGAAGTACGCAGATTCGAGGGAGTTCTCATGAACCACCCGATGGATTACTTCAATTGCGTCGCTGAGTGAACGCCATGGCTATGGGTATCGGTGTCGTTGTTATCGGTCGCAACGAAGGCCTACGGCTTGAGCGTTGTCTGACTTCCCTCGTCGGTTCGGTGGAGAAGGTCGTTTATGTCGACTCTGGATCAACGGACGATTCAGTGCCGGTGGCACTGAGGCTTGGGGTCGAAGTGGTCGAGTTGGACATGACCATTCCCTTCACTGCAGCGCGTGCGCGCAATGAAGGATTTGCCTGCCTGCAACGCCTATTGCCGGCGATGCGTTATGTGCAGTTCGTCGACGGTGATTGTGAGGTTGTCGGCGACTGGCTGCCTCGGGCGCACGCCTTTCTTGATACTCATCCTGACGTCGCGGTGGTCTGTGGACGGCGCCGTGAACGTTTTCCGCAGCACTCGGTTTACAACTTGTTGTGTGATTTCGAATGGGATACGCCGGTCGGTGAGGCCAAGGCATGCGGTGGCGATGCGTTGATGCGGGCTGACGCCTTCGCCGATGCGTCCGGATTTCGACCGGGCCTTATTGCTGGGGAAGAGCCTGAGTTGTGTGTGCGTCTGCGTGGGAATGGTTGGAAGGTCTGGCGTCTGGGTGAGGAAATGACCTTGCACGATGCAACCATGACCCGGTTCGGCCAATGGTGGCGGCGTACCCTGCGCGGTGGTTATGCCTTTGCCGAGGGGGCATTTTTGCATGGGGCGGCGCCGGAGCAACATTGGTTGCGTGAGTCGCGCCGTGCCTGGTTCTGGGGATTGGGTGTCCCGCTGGTGACGGTTCTCGCGAGTTGGGTGTCGGGATGGTTTGGGCTGCTGGTGCTGCTGGTGTATCCATTGCAGGTCGTGCGCCTGGCTCGTGGGGGCGATAGGTCCACGCGCGAAAACTGGCTGCGGGCTTTCTTTCTCGTGCTGGGGAAATTTCCCGAGATGCTCGGGCAAGTCAAGTTTCTACTGAACAGATTCGGCGCCGGCAAGACGGCGCTGATCGAATACAAGTGAGACTGATATGAATAATTGGGTGATATTGAAGAGCGTGTTTTTTTTACATGCCGGGTATTCTTTAAGGGCATTGAATAATAAGTTTAAAATGCTGGTATTAGTTGCAAAAAACTGGTCCGAGCTGAAGTTGTTTTGCGGGCGGATGTCGAACGCTCTGGGCAAGTCCGGAGTTGAGAAATTAGGCGGGGATTGTGTAGGCGTTGTTCATTGGCCATACATCAGTAAAAGCTGGAACCCCAAGAATAAACTGAGTGTGTTGGCCTCGCATTACGAAGTGGTGACCAAAAGCTGTCCGCAGCTATTGCTGTTGGGGCGAAGTGACAGTTTGCTGCTGAGTGATTTGTCGGAGTTTGCGGCTGGCTGTTCCCTGGTGCTGGATCGGCCCTTCTGGTTTATGCGTGAAGGGGAGCTGGTGCTGAACTTGTTTCAGGGGGATCTGCGCATTGCGTCAATAGCCTTCACCTTGTGTCGTACGGACACTGAGTTATGTATTTTTATCGGCGCCGTTCAAGGGATACATAAAGGCGTCGAGAGTGAACTGTCGTTGAGTATCTACAGGGACCTGACAAAAGACTTTGAAGGCCTTCGGCCAAGAAGCTTTCTGATCGAAGTTATTAAATACATTGCCATCAATATCGGTGTTGAAAAAATTTATGCGGTAGGGGATGGCTATCGCCACCATCGTCATCCGTATTTTGGCGCTCACAAAGCGCTAGAGCTGGCGGCCAATTATGATGTGATCTGGTTAGAGCATGGAGCGACTCCATCAGAGCGCGAAGATTTTTTTGAGATTCCCATGATTCTGTCCAGGAAGCCGCTCGACAGTATTGCTTCAAAAAAACGTGCCATGTATCGCAGGCGCTATGAGCTGCTGGACGATACCTTTAAAAAGATAGACAGCGTGTTGATAGGCAGTTATAGCAGCAGCCGTGTGGCTAGTTGACGTTCCTGATACCTGTACTACTGTGGGGTTACTTGCAGTAATAATCCACTGAAACGACAACTAAGTCTGGTTCCTATGCGTATTGCTTATTTCATCAATCAATACCCCAAAGTCAGCCATAGCTTCATTCGTCGCGAAATTTTGGCGTTGGAACGTCAGGGGTTTGTGGTGCAGCGCATTGCCCTGCGTGGCTGGGATGCCGAATTGGTGGATGCCGAGGACGTGTCCGAACGCGATAAAACCCAGTATGTGCTGCAGGGCGGGGTCAAAGAGCTGTTAGTGCCTGTGCTTCAGGTGTTGCGCGCCCAGCCGCGACGTTTTTTTTCGGCGCTGTGGCTGGCGCTACGCATGGGCCGGCGTGCCGATCGCTCCTGGCCCTATCATTTGGTTTATTTGGCCGAGGCGTGTCGCGTGCTGATGTGGTTGCAGGCGTTCGGGGCCGAGCATGTGCATGCGCATTTCGGCACCAACTCAACCGAGGTGGTGATGCTGGCCAATGTACTCGGTGGGCCGGCGTACAGTTTTACCGTGCACGGGCCGGAAGAGTTCGACAAACCGCAGTTTATTCATTTGGGCGAGAAAGTCCGGCGCGCAGCCTTTGTCGCTGCTATCAGTTCTTATGGGCGCAGCCAGCTGTATCGCTGGGTGGCTCATGCCCACTGGCCAAGGGTAAAGGTGGTGCATTGTGGGCTGGAACGGGCGTTTCACGATGTGCCGGCCGTTGCCGTGCCATCCGCGCCGCGGTTGGTTTGTGCAGGTCGTTTGTGTGAGCAAAAGGGTCAGCTTTTGCTGCTTGAAGCCGCCCGCATCCTGACAGCTCAAGACGTGGAGTTCGAAATAGTACTGGCCGGCGATGGAGAAATGCGCGCGGAAATCGAAACCCTGATTGCACGGCATGGCTTGCAGGCACGGGTGCGAATTACCGGCTGGATCAGCAGCGATCAGGTGCGGGCGGAGATTCTTGCGGCGCGGGCCTTGGTGTTGCCGAGCTTCGCCGAGGGGTTGCCGGTGGTCATCATGGAAGCCATGGCGTTGCGCCGACCCGTACTGACGAGCTATGTGGCGGGCATACCCGAGTTGGTGCGACAGGGTGAGAACGGTTGGTTATTTCCCGCCGGAGCTGTGGATGAGTTGGCGGCGGCGCTGGCGGACTGCCTCGCGCAACCTGTCGAGGTGTTACAGCGGATGGGCGAGGCGGCGTATCAGAGAGTGCTGGAGCGACACGATATCGATATCGAAGCAGCCAAGTTGGCTCATTTGTTCAGGGCGCAAGCATGATCACATTACTTAGTTGGCTGTTCAGCGCACTGCTGATACTCATCCTCCTGCCGGTGTTGGTGCTGTTTGTGCAGGTGCTGATGGCCTGCCTGCCTGCACGGTCGCGCTCGCCTGCGCAAGGATCGCGACCGCGGGTGGCGGTGTTGATACCGGCACACAATGAATCCTCGATCATCGTCGCGACGTTAAACAGCATTCTGCCGCAGTTGCTTTTGGGTGATCGCCTATTGGTGGTGGCGGATAACTGTTCTGACGACACGGCCGCGCAGGCCCGCATGGCGGGCGCTGAGGTGGTGGAGCGCAGCAATGATCAGCAGCGTGGCAAGGGTTATGCGCTGGACTGTGGGGTGCGTCATTTGGCGAGCGATGCGCCGGACGTCATGATTGTTATCGATGCGGATTGCCAGGTGGCCGCAGGTTCTATTGAGCGTTTGGCAATCTGTTGCATCGACTCAGGGCGGCCAGCGCAAGCACTTAATTTAATGCATGCTCCAGCAGGTTCCGGGCTGAAAGTGCGGCTTGCCGAGTTTGCCTGGTGTGTGAAGAACCGGGTGCGGCCGCAGGGTTGGACCCGGCTCGGTTTGCCCTGTCAGTTAATGGGCACGGGAATGGCTTTCGTCTGGCGGGATATGACGTTGATCAGTTTGGCCAGTGGCCACATCGTTGAAGATTTGAAGATGGGCCTGGATTTATGCCGAAGCGGCAAGCCGCCGGTGTTCTGCCCCGATGCTCTGGTGACCAGTTATTTTCCGCGCAGCGAAGAAGGCTTAACTACCCAGCGTACGCGCTGGGAACATGGTCATCTAGGGGTAATCCTTGGGGATACGCCGAAGTTGCTGGTGGAGTCGATTGGCCAGCGAAACTGGAGTCTGCTGGCGATGACGCTGGATTTGCTGGTCCCTCCGTTGGCCTTGTTGACGTTGGCCTTGGTGGCGGCATTTGGTTTGTCATGGTTGGTATTCATGCTGTCGGGAGCTTTGGCCCCAGCATTGATAGCTTCCTCCGGGGTGGCAATATTGGGTGTGACTGTCTTGCTGGCATGGAGCCGGTTTGGTCGCGGGATTATTTCTTTTTCAGCCTTGTTGTATGCGCCGTTCTACGCGGTGAAGAAAATCCCTCTGTACCTCGGATTTTTACTTAAGCGCCAAGTTGAATGGGTGCGTTCGAAGCGAGATGACACCTGATGCGCGCTTCATCCTGGCTGCACAACTGGCAAACGATTCTCCAGGATCTCAGGGTGGTCAGTGATGTGGGTGATGAACAAGGATTGATTGAGGCTTTATCCAGGACTGAGTCGACGAAGGTGCTTGGCTTCGTCAATGCCCATGCCATGAACCTGGTGGCGGGCAACACCGATTACTATCACGCGCTGTCGGCTGCTGACGTGTTATTACGCGATGGCTCCGGCATGGCTGTCCTGTTTCGTCGCCTCGGCCTGGAGCCGGGACTGAATATGAATGGCACCGATTTCATTCCCAAATTGCTGGCCGCGTACAAGGGCCGGCGCGTGGCTTTCTGGGGGACTGAAGAACCCTTTCTAGCTAACGCGGTGCAGCGTAGCGAGGCGGTATTTGCGGTCAATGTAGTCTCTGCTCACCATGGTTTCGCGCCGGTGGATACCTACATCAACCTTGCCCGGCAGTTTCAACCGGAACTGGTTGTGTTGGGTATGGGCATGCCCAAGCAAGAAGCTGTTGCTGCCAGGTTAGCCGTCAGTGGCGTGCCTTGTCTGGTCGTGTGCGGTGGGGCGATTCTGGATTTTCTCGGCGGCAAGGTCACTCGTGCTCCGCAATGGGTGCGTCGTCTCGGTTGTGAGTGGGTGTTCAGGCTACTGAGTGAGCCAAAGCGATTATTCAGACGCTATGTGGTGGGTAATCCAATGTTCTTGTTGCGCACATTGATCTACAGGGATTCCTGACATTACAAGAATTTGACGCCTGGCCGGCGCCATAAAAAACGCGGCTGAAATATCTTGCAAAACCCCGACGTAGCACCTTTACTCAGGTTGGAATTATCGACTTGACGGGTATGTTCGGGGTCGTTTTCATCATTAAGATTGGCGTCAACAAAATGTTGTCAGACGCCGCATATTTTGAAAAAAGTGCTCGGCTGTCGAGCGCTCATTTCGAGTAGTTAGGTTATTGATTTGTAAACTCAAATGGCCATTCCTTGAAGTGTGCTAATAACCAAATGAAAAAATACATAGCCGAATTAATACGTAAGTTAATCTCTCCTTCAATGCGATTTGAGCTAAGGAAAGCGCTCGCCTGGCTGCAAGATATAGGGGGGAGGGCATGTTTTTGGCGCTGGGAAGTCGCCAGATTCAAACTGCGCGAAGACAGTGCCTTTGAAATTCTCTATGTGGGCAGGAAAACACAGCGGGAATTTGTAAAGGTACTACTGGGTGCTGAATCTAAAACGGTTAATAGCCAATTGAAGTTGGATAATTCAGCGCGAACAGTGTGGGTCAGTGAAATGCCGACCTTGGGTGCATTATATGTGCCTCAATATTTAAGTGCTGTCGTTCCGCTGAGCCGGTCAATTGAGGATATTACCGCCAGGTACAATACCGAGTTGCGTCGAAATCTGCGCAAGAACCGGTTGCGCTATCGTATGAAACAGGCCTTGAACGATGATGAAATTGAAATCGCAGATCGGGAAATGCTGAAGCCCTATGCCAGAGCGAGGCATGGAGCATCCGCCTCTCAAATTGAATCGCATGAGGTTCAAAGGGTGGCAAAAAATGCCGGGCGGCTCGATCTGGTACTGCTGGAGGATGAAATTGTTGCATGCCATCTTGGATGCGTCATTACCCGGGCAGGAAAACGCTACTGGAGCACGATCCGTTTCGGCTATCCCGATGTTGTATTTTCAGATGCCAAGAAGTTACGTGAAATCAACTCGATTACCACGTTCATGGCGCTTGAATGGGCGATAGAAAATGGTTTTGACTATTATGATATCGGCACTTGTCTGGCACGCCCGGATGATGGACTTCTTGAATGGAAGAGAAGACGTGGGGGTGATGTCGATACGCTGGGCAATCACGGCTATTTGTTTGTTCGACTGCCCAAGGTGGGCGCGGCCCAATTTCTTTGGGAGACCCCTCTATTTGCTGTCGAAGGCAAAAAACTGACACTTCATCTTGGGTTGCCGGACGGACCCAGTGATGAAGAGGTCGCGGGTCGATATCGTGAAATGGGTTTTGGTGGACTGTTCAAAATATATCTTCATTGTTCTAGAAAACCGGAAGAGGCGCTCCTCGACACGTTGCGCGGCCGCTATGCTCATCTGGCATTACCCCCTATTCTGGAAACTATTGTATCCACCTGAATAGGTTGCTTTAAAGAAGTACGGTTTACGTGTTTGGCCATAAACGCTGTTTCGGTATAACCACATTACGATGAGGTGCATATGTCGAAATTTAACGCATTGACGAGTGGCGGCCAATCAAAGTGGAGCCTTGCGGCGTATAAACACATTCTTAAAACGCGACTTATACGCAAGCCGTCGTTAACGCTGCAAAGCCTGGCCGTGAAAACGTGGGAAATTGCTCCAGGCGAAATCTCAATGGCTCCGCCCGCTTTTTTCCTTCCCAATCAACTCGAACGTGTGACGGGATGGGCAGGGGAGCTTTTTTATCCTTACGAGCATCCCCGTCGCACAATGGAAGGAGTGGGCAGTGTTGAACATGGGGCAACACGAGGCTACCTGCTTAAAGATGTCTGGTTAATTGATGGCACTCTTTACAAAGGTAATGCCAAGTCTTCGTTGTCGCCTAGATCTGGATGGTTACCAAAGATTCGCGTAGAAAACGAAATTGATCGCGGTGCGATGTTTTGTACGGCGGGAGGGAATAAATGGTTTGGCTCGTGGTTAATGGATGATTGCATAACCTATCCAATAGCCTGCGAGGAAGGCGTTCCGGTGACCACGGCAGTGCCTGCCAACGGTGTGTCCACCGCTACGACCTGCATACTTCATGCCCCCGGCTATGAGGACTGGCTTGGTATGACGCCGGTTCGTTTACGCGATGCATTTTTTCGTGAGCTCGTTATCTTTGACGACCTAAGTCAAAATCGACATAAGCACCTGCGCTTTCGGGCGATGGGTGAAAAGTTACTCTCGCACGTAAAAGTTTGCGATCACCCAGGCGTGTTCGTTCTGCGAGGCGGCACGGGAGAATTGCGATTGTTACGCAATGAGTTGGAACTTGCCGAGCGTCTGCGTGACCGCAGGGGGTTTCGGATTATCGATCCTGCGAAATCCGACGTTGCCACTATCGTGGCGGCCTGTGCCGGTGCAAGAACAGTGGTAGGGATTGAAGGGAGTCATCTAATACACGGCGTTAATGTACTCCAGCCGGGTGGTTCGCTGCTGGTTTTGCAGCCCCCTAATCGCTTCCTCTGTTTTTTTAAATATCTTACGGATCGTGATCACCAAAATTTTGGCTTTGTGGTCGGTACGCAAGAGGGCAATGGCTTCAGGATCGATCCCGATGAGGTTGAGCGTACGCTGGATCTATTTCCGGCATAACAGCTTCTTCAGGTTTCTGGATATCTGAATTCATGCCGGGGCAGGAAGCCACCCCGGTATTCTGGGTCATGTCAGCTTAGTAGGCATGCTTGCCCGAGAAAGCAAACACCGTTCGTACAAGGATGATGAAATCGAGCCAAAGCGACCAGTTGTTGATGTACTCGATGTCCGAGTCAACACGTCGGATCATCTGCTCTATATCCCTCGTTTCACCACGATAACCACGCACCTGAGCCAGGCCTGTGATGCCCGGTTTAATGTTGTGACGCGCAAAGTAGCCCGAGACATCGGGCGAGTACTGCACATCGTGTTGAATAGCGTGCGGGCGAGGCCCCACCAGAGACATTTCCCCCATCAACACGTTGAACAACTGCGGTAGTTCATCGAGGCTGGTCCGCCGAATAAAGGCGCCAACCCTGGTCATGCGCGGGTCATTCTTTTGCGCCTGCTTGACGACGCCGTCTTCCGGCTGATGGACGACCATGCTTCTGAACTTCCAGATCCGGAAAGCTTCACCACTCCACCCCATGCGTTGCTGACGAAAGAATATGGGGCCGGGGCTATCGAGCTTGATGGCAATGGCGACGACTGCCAGGACTGGCGCTGCAAGAACCAGAATGAGAAAGGCCAGGACTTTGTCCTCAAGGTTCTTCAGAAACAGACGCATGCCCATCAGCGGAGTTTCAGACAAGGTCAGCACGGGAATGCCGGCAATTTCGCGAACACTATGGTTGATCAGGCGCAACGAGAAAATGTCAGGCACCCAGTTAACAGAGATGTGTTTATCGAACAGCCTTAGATAAACATCCTGGATGACCTCTGAGCCACCCAGAGGGGTCACGAAATAGACGGTACGAATGGCATGTTTAACGACTAACTCGTCAAGGTCGGAGATATCGCCCAGTATCGACAGACGTTGCGCGCCTTCCAGACTTTCCTTTCCCCGATCATCGTCCGCGCCAATCAACACACAGCCGACGATGCGTTCACCGAGCCAGGGGTTATTGCTGATTTTTTTGTGAAGATAGCTGGCCAGTTCGCCCGAGCCAATGATGAGCGAGTTTTCCAATTGAGTCGGGTGGGCCAAAAATTTCTTCTGCATCTCGCGTGTCGCGAGGTGCAACAGCAACTGAGCAAAATATCCAAGAATAAATAGCTGCCCGACCAATAAGCGCGAGTACTGTTCGCTTTGCTTGGTAAGAAAGGCCATGGCCACGAGAAAGCCAAACGTGGCAGTCCACGCTTTCAAAAGCTTGAAGGCTTTGACGGTAAAAACAACGTTGCTGCGGTAAATGGCGTAGTGGTCGTACACGACGGCCAGCGCCCCCAGCAGCAACAGGAGCAGGATGACATAGGACTGCGTTATGAAGCCGATATGATAATTGATCAAAAACCACGCAACACCGGTCACTGCAACACAATCGAGACCAGCCTGAACAACGATACTGGTACTGCTTCTTCGCTGGAGAACGGAACGGGTACTGTTGGGCTCAAATATCATATCTAGACCTCATGTCTGCTGCCCCTCGCGCTCGATGATGGCGCGATTCAGTTCATGCTGCCCTCGCTTGAGAGCCTCGGCATCACCGTAATCTGCCACCCACCTTCGAAAATTACAGGCTTTGGGAGCATGTGGCGACGCGTGCTATCACTTTAGCAGTACTGTGAAATCATTCACTGAATCTGCCGTCGTTCTGCGTAGTCTAGTAGAACCTCCGGGACTGAAAAAATGAAGCGCGTCGAGATACCGACCGGCGCCTGCTGCGGGGCCTTCCGCGGTGTCTGCAGCAAGGTTGTGCCTGGTCATTCATCGGAAATGGGGCGCGGGTTTGGTCGCGCAGTGATCGAGGTTTACGCCGAGCTGAAATCGGAGTGCATTGCGCACAGATTCCATCGCGGTAAAACAAGACGGCGCCCACAATGGGCGCCGTCTTCATTTGGGGCGATCAGACGCGTTCGAACAACACGGCGATGCCTTGGCCGCCGCCGATGCACATGGTTGCCAAGGCATAACGGCCCTGAACACGGTGCAATTCGTGAATGGCTTTGGTGGCGATAATCGCACCGGTCGCGCCCACCGGGTGGCCCAGCGAAATCCCCGAACCGTTCGGGTTGACCTTCGCCGGGTCGAAGCCCAGTTCCTGCGCCACGGCACACGCCTGGGCCGCGAATGCTTCGTTGGACTCGATGACATCCAGGTCGGCAACGGTCAGGCCGGCGCGTTTGAGGACCAGGCGGGTGGCAGGAATCGGTCCCAGCCCCATCAGCTCTGGCTCCACACCGGCATGGGCATAACCGACCAGTCGGACCATCGGTTTGAGACCTTGATCGAGAACCATCTGACCGGTGGCCAGGATCAGTGCACCGGCACCGTCATTGAGGCCCGATGCATTGCCGGCGGTGACGCTGCCGTCTTTTTTGAAGGCCGGTTTCATCTTGCCCAATTGCTCGGCATTGACCTCGGCGCGGACATGTTCGTCCGTCGCAAACGTCACGGTACCTTTGCGGGACGCCACTTCGATCGGCACGATCTGGTCGGTGAATCGCCCTTCGGCAATCGCCCGGGCTGCCCGTTGCTGGCTGAGCAGCGCCAACTCATCCTGAGCCTGACGAGTGATGCCATAGCGCTCGGCGACGTTTTCCGCAGTAATGCCCATGTGGAAACCGCCAAACGGGTCTTGCAGAACGCCGAGCACGTAGTCGATGGCTTGCATATCACCCATGCGGGCGCCCCAGCGCGCCTGCGGCAACAGATAGGTTCCGCGGCTCATGGATTCGACGCCACCCGCCAGCGCAGCGCCTGCGTCTCCCAACATCAAACTCTGTGCTGCGCTGACAATGGCCTGCAAACCAGAACCGCAGAGGCGGTTGACGTTGAAGGCGGGCGTCTCTTTCGGCAGGCCGGCGTTCATCGCCACGGCACGAGAGATGTAGGCGTCACGTGCTTCCGTCGGGATCACATGCCCCATCACCACGTGACCGATGTGTTCAGGTGCCAGCCCCGAACGTTCAATGGCGGCACGGCAAACGTCAGTGGCCAATTGAATGGGCGGCACATCTTTGAGCGACCCGCCAAAGCTGCCGATGGCCGAGCGGACGGCGCTGATAACAAAAATGTCGGATGGGTTCATGCGGGTTCCCCTGGAACAGTCCTGGATTCAAGTGTGCTTTTGCACTGTTATATGGAGGTGAGTCTAGACACCGCGATGATGTTGGCCTATGCCAAAACTGCTCAAGGGGGGTGGCTTTTTTGGCCATTTCAGTTGAAGTCGCTTTTTGATCCCATACATGTCGCGGCGGCGGGCTACAGAGGTCAGCCAGTGGCGCCAGTGCAGCCCGATCCTCTGTGAGTACAGGCGTGTGATCAATTATCACCAATGCAACCCATGCCATGGATCTGGTAATCCAGCACATGCTTGCGACCCTGATGGTCGAGGTAAATCAGCTGCGCGGGGACGATGCCGCAATCTTGCGTGATGATATTGCTGGACAGGTCTTTGGCAATATCAACTTCTACGAAGAAACCGGTCTTGTCGTGGATGACAGGTTCGGCGGTCTGGGTGTCGGCAAACGCCGAACCGGTGGCGAGGAGGGCAGCACAACCGAGGATTAACATTTTCATGATGATTCCCTCTATTCAGAGGCGGATTGGCTGCCGATGGGTTGCCGCACAGCCGACCCACAGTTGAATGACAATTCTGTAATGAAACGGCGCCGACGGTACGGTTAGCGACCGGCGGCTTCGAGGGTCAGGCCAGCGATTTCTTGGTATGAAACGAGGGTGCTGGCTACGCCGGCAACTCAATGACAAGTTGTAATGCACGGCGCGCTTGTCTTTATGCCTGCCGTATGTCGGAAGCGAGGAACGCCATCCATGAGAAAACTGCCAAACGAAGACTGTCTTTGGGAGTTTCAGCATGAGTGATGATCAAAAGAGTGAAGCCCTGGCGGCCTGGTATCAGCTCCTGAAAGCGCCTGAAATCCGGATGGATGCCGAAGAGCAATATGACGAGTTGCTCAGGGCTGCCGATGAGATGGAGCGCACCGGACTCATCAACAGCGTTGAATGGCGCAAGCTGGTTCAAGAGGCGAACGCTGCTTTTGCCAATGCGACACAAGGGGTGGGAGGCGGAACGTAGTGTTTAAACCCTGATGGTCAAACGTCGCCTGCGGGCTGTTCGGCCTGTTGGGCAAACCACTGCATGATCAGCGAGCAGGCTGGATGAGCGGCGGCAGTAGGTTGCAGGTTCAAAGCGTAAATGCCGCGAGTCTTCAAGGGGTGGCCGAACGGAACGACGAGCACGCCTCGTTCGAGTGATTCGCCTGCCAGGGTCAGGTCAGTCATGGCGACCCCCAGTCCTCGCGCCGCTGCATCGAGCGCCAACTCGTCGAGGTTGAAGGGGATATGGCGGTAGTCCTCGAGTGACTGGCCGCCATTGGCGTGCAGCCACTGGACCCAGTCATGCTTGTCCGCCGAGCGATGCAACAGCGGGAAACGCACGAGATCGGCCACCGACTCCAACGGCTGGGAGGTGCTACCCAGACCCGGGGCGCACACCGGCACCAGCGCCTCCTCGAACAACGTCAGGCAGTCAGGATCGCGGGACGGCTCGGGCAGATAGAGGATGTAGGCGTCGCTGTCGATGGCCGGCTCCACCACTTCCGTGGCCACGGTTTCGATCGACAGCGAAACCTGCGGATGACTTCGATAGAACTCGCTCAACTTTGGCAACAACCATCGAACTGCCAACGACACATGCATGCGAATGCGGAAGGGTCGTTTTTGCGGTGTCAGCCGATCTTCAAGGGTTTTCAGTTGCTCCAGGATACTTCGGGCGGTCGCAAGGACCTGCTCGCCTTCCGGTGTCAGTCGAACACTGCGGCTATTCCTCACGAACATCGGCAAGTCGAAGTGGCTCTCCAACTGCTGGATTTTTCGGCTCACTGCGCTTTGGGTCAGGCACAGCTTTTGCGCCGCTTGCGTGAAGCTGCCCGAGCCTGCGACCTCGACCAGCGCCTGCAAGGCCTGGAGAGAAGGAACGTGGTGGATTTTATCCATGCGTTTTATGAATGGCTCGATGATTTTATAACGTTGGTTGTATCACTACAGGCCTTATAAATTCTAGCTCTAGCCAGCACCCTCCGAAAATACTCATGCGATGACGTCATGTGCGGTGCTTGCGGAACGACAGGCAGATGAGGTGATGCATGACCAATGTATGTGGCTGGATTGCGCAGGCGGGGAGTTCTCCCGCTCGCGATGCTCTCAAAGGCGCGCAAAAAGCCGATTGGCTGATTGTCGGTGCCGGTATCACCGGGCTGTGCGCCGCTCACACACTCGCTGAAATGCACCCTCAGGCGAGGATCGTGATCGTCGACAGACAACGGGCCGCACAGGGCGCTTCGGCGCGCAATTCGGGCTTCGTGGTGGGGCACGAACATCCGGCCAAGGATGAGTTGATCGGCAACCCGGGGTTCGCCGGTTTTGAAGTCGATACCTCGATTTCCCGCGCCGCCAGTGACGAAGTGCGCCGACGCATCGCTCGTCTGGGTATCGAATGTGAATTCAGGGAGTCGGGCTACTTCTTCGCCGTCAACGATCCCGGCAAGTTGACCGATGTCGCCGCCAAACTGGCGACGCTACGCGCTGTCGGCGCCTCTGCGCATTTTCTGGAAGGTGAACCGCTGAGCAAACAACTGGGCACCGCGCATTACCAGGCCGCGATCTGGTGCGGCAATGGCAACGCACTGCTGCAACCGGCGAAATACGTGAAGGGCCTGCTGGATATGCTGCCGGACACGGTAACCCTGTTTGAGAACACCGATATCACCGGCCTGGAGCGTTCGGGTAAAGGGCGTATTCGCGCCAATGGC
The DNA here is from genome assembly GCF_050435365.1 of Pseudomonas sp. BT76 TE3572. NCBI lineage: Bacteria > Pseudomonadati > Pseudomonadota > Gammaproteobacteria > Pseudomonadales > Pseudomonadaceae > Pseudomonas > Pseudomonas sp. BT76 TE3572. The sequence continues at coordinate 1,797,602 of NZ_JBNDKE010000001.1, read as the reverse complement.
ACCGACGGAAGCATCGAGGCCAGGCAAGTGCTGGTGTGCTTGAACGCGTTCATCCCGCGCTCAGGGATAGAGGGCAGCGGGACGTTCCCGATGGAACTCAGTGCCAGCCTGACACGACCGCTCAGCGACGCCGAGTTCAATTCCATCGGCGCGGTTGAGCCTTGGGGCGTGCTGTCGACCCGGCCCTTGGGCGCCACGGTTCGACTGACCCCGGACCGCCGCGTGATGATCCGCAACACAGCGGAATACCGTTCTCGGGATTTATCCAACAGTGAGCTGCTGCACCGTCGCCAACACCATGTGCTCGGCTTGCAACGACGCTTCCCGTTTTTGAACGAACAGGACATTCAATACACCTGGACCGGACACTTGAGCGCTTCACGCACCGGGCAACCGTATTTCGCCAAGGTCGACGAAGGTGTGTTTGCGGTGGCCGGCTGCAATGGTTCGGGCGTCGCACGCGGCACTCTTTGGGGACGCTTGCTCGCCGAACTGGCATCGGGTGCCAGCTCGCCCACCCTCGAATCAGTGATGCGCAGAGCCCGGCCGGGCTGGCTGCCACCGCGGCCCTTGCTCGATATCGGTGCCATGCTTCGAATGCGCGTGGAGGCGGTCAGGGCCAAAACAGAAATCTAGAACACCCGGCGATCAAAGAATAAAAACTCATCAAACACACGGTGATTGAACATGCGCGTCAAAAACATTTCCCTGATGGTCGTGCTGACGACGTTGTCGGCAGCCACTTACGCCGACGAAGTCGTCAATATCTCAAACTGGAACGGCTACATCGCCGACGACACCTTGGTCACCTTCACCAAGGAAACGGGGATCAAGGCAACGTACGACATTCACGACAGCAACGAAGTGCTCGAATCCAAACTGATGACCGGCAACACCGGCTATGACGTGGTGAGCCCTTCGAACCATTTTCTGTCCCGATTGATCAAAGCCGGGGCGGTGCAGAAACTCGATAAAAGCCAGCTGCCCAACTGGAAAAACCTTGACCCGGCGTTGATGAAAAAACTCGAGGTCAATGATCCGGGCAATCAATACGGTTATCCGTACATGTGGGGCACGGCGGGTATCGGCTACAACGTCGAGAAGATCAAGGCGATCTTCGGCAACACCGATGTCACCCATTCCTGGAATCTGTTTTTTGATGAAAACAACATCAAGAAACTGAGCCAGTGCGGCGTGGCGATTATCGATAACCCTACGCAGATCCTGCCGATCACCCTGAACTACCTGGGGCTGCCACCGCATAGCCACGAGCCGGCGGACTACAAGAAAGCCGAGCAGGCGCTGCTCAAAATCAGGCCTTACGTCCAGTATTTCCACGCATCCAAGTACATCAGCGACCTGGCGAACGGCAATGTCTGCGCGGTGATCGGTTTCAATGGCGACATCGTGCAGGCGGCCGCCAGCGCCAAGGAAGCCAACAACGGCATCGACATCGCCTATTCGATCCCTGACGAAGGCTCGACGCTGTGGTTCGACATGGTGGTCATGCCCAAGAGCGCGCCACACGAGAAGAATGGCTACGCCTACATGAATTGCCTGCTGACCCCGCAGGTTATTGCCAACATCAGCAACAGCATTCATTACGCCAACCCCAACCTTGCGGCGGATGAATATGTAACTCCGGTAGTGAAGCAGGACCTGGCGATTTACCCGCCGAAAAGCGTGCTGGACAAGTTGTTTACCGTAGAGGAGTTGCCTGCGGCCATCGCACGGTTGAGCACTCGCCTGTGGACCAAGCTGAAAACCAACACATAACAACATCGGCATGATCCCAGGGGGGCACCGATGCCTAATGCCAGTCAGTTAAGCAATTTCAGCTGCTACAGATTGCATTGCGGCTTAACTGATTGGCATCAGGCTTACTTCAAGGGATTTTTCGTTGTATGTCGTCGCCCGAACCATGGCCTACGCTTATCCCGAGATGGATATTCATTGATCAGGGTTTATTCCTGATCGACGTTCAACGGGTGCCATAAAAACAAAAGTCTCGGGAGACCACTTATGTCCGCTTTGTTCCGTCGATTCAGCCGCTGCATCGCAACGGCCGTTACCGCAGCTGCGCTCGCGACTCCGGCCTTTGCGCTGGACACCGTCAAGTTCATGGCCCCGGGTTCTGTGGGTGGCGGTTATGACCAGACCGCCAGGGTTCTGGGCAAAGCCTTGATCGAGGCCAACACGGCCAAATCCACCACCTTCGAGAACAAGGGCGGAGCAGGGGGGACGTTGGGGTTGGCGCAGTTCGCCAACAGCACCAAGGGCGATCCGAATGCGCTGCTGGTTGTCGGCGCGATCATGGTCACTGCCATTGAACAGAACAAACCGCAGATCACCTTGAAGGACGTGACGCCGATTGCCCGGCTGTTTACTGAATACAACGTGATTGCCGTTCGCAAGGAGTCTGAATTCCAAACCCTGGAGGACTTGCTGAAAGTCTTCAAAGACAAGCCGACCAGCATCTCCTGGGGCGGTGGTTCCAAGGGGTCGATCGATCACATCGGCATTGCCGAATTGGCCGCGAAAATGGGTGTCCCGGTCAACAAGGTGAATTACGTTGCCTTCGCGGGCGGGGGTGAAGTCGTTGCCCAGGCATTGGGCGGGCAAATCAAGGTGATCACCGGTGGTTATGCCGAGCTTGGTCAATACATCAGGAACGGCCAGTTCCGAGTACTCGCCATCGGCGCGCCGGAACGCATTGAAGGCATCGATGCACCGACCCTCAAGGAGAAAGGCTACGACGTGACCATCGGCAATTGGCGGGGTGTTTACGGTGCCGCGAACCTCACGCCCGAGCAGCGCAAAGAAGTGATCGACGCTGTCGTGGCCGCCACCAACAGCAAAGTCTGGAAAGACAATATCGACACCAACAAATGGTCACCCAACGTCCTGACCGGCGATGAGTTCGGCAAATTTGTCGACGACGAGCATGTGCGGCTGCGTGCGATGCTGGTCGAGGTCGGGCTGGTTTCGCAATGACTGAGTCTCGCGCAATCGTGCCGGTGCAACTGGCGATCGGCATCGGAGTGATTGCCATCAGCGCCGTGTTGGCGGTGGGCGCATTCCGGTTTCCGCCTGAGATGGGCTTCGTCATCCTGGGAGCCCACGTCTACCCGTACGCCGTTGCAGTGTTCCTGGGCGTCGTCGGTCTATTGCTGTGTTATCAGGCCATCACCGGTGGATTTCGCGAGTTGGCAGACCACAGCGACGAAGCTGCCCAAGCGCTGCCCGGCGGCAAAGCCGGCGCAGCCTGGGTGACGGCGGGGCTTGTGGGGGTAGCCGTGCTGATTAACCTCATCGGCTTCGTATTGGCCGCCGGGCTGCTGTTTGCCTGTTCGGCGCGAGGGTTTGGCAGTCGTCGGCCAGTGAAGGACTTCGCTATCGGCATTGCCTTGACGCTGCCGATTTACTGGCTGTTCAACGCCGGGCTAGGGGTTTCCCTGCCGCCCCTTGTCAATGCCTGGATCTGACCGGGCCGAAGGAGGTAAACAAGGTGGAAACTCTCGCAAACCTGGCCATTGGTTTTTCCGCTGCGCTGACACCGATCAATTTGATGTGGGGCTTTATCGGCTGTTTGCTCGGCACCGCCATTGGTGTCTTGCCGGGTATTGGGCCGGCGCTGACCGTTGCGCTGCTGCTGCCGATCACCGCCAAGGTCGATCCTACGGGCGCCTTGATCATGTTCGCCGGGATCTATTACGGCGCGCAGTTCGGCGGCTCGACCACTTCCATCCTGCTCAATACGCCCGGTGAATCCTCCTCCATGGTCACGGCCCTGGAAGGCAATCTCATGGCGCGTAACGGCCGGGCAGGACCGGCCCTGGCAACGGCCGCAATAGGCTCATTTGTTGCCGGCACCATCGCGACGGTGTTGCTGACGTTGTTTGCCCCGATTGTTGCCACGCTGGCGCTCAAGTTTGGTCCTGCGGAGTATTTCGCGATTCTGGTGCTGTCCTTCACGACGGTGTCTGCGGTACTCGGGGCTTCAATGCTGCGCGGTTTTGCCTCGCTCGGGATTGGACTGACCATCGGCTTGATCGGCCTGGACTCGACCTCGGGCATTGCCCGCTACACCTTGGCGGTGCCGGAGTTGGTTGATGGCATCGAAGTCGTGCTCGTCGCGGTCGGTTTGTTTGCCGTAGGTGAGGCCTTGTACAGCCTGCTGTATCAAAAAGAAGAAGCGTCCGGTCGGCACCGCTTGACCTCGTTGTGGATGACGCGCGCTGACTGGAAACGCTCGGTCCCCGCCTGGCTACGGGGCACGTTGATCGGTTTTCCATTCGGCTCGATTCCAGCCGGTGGTGCTGAAATTCCGACGTTCCTGTCCTATTCGGCGGAACGCAAATTGAGCAAGTACCCGAAAGAGTTTGCGGGCAGCAAGGGCGAAGGAGCGATCGAGGGGGTTGCCGGTCCCGAGGCGGCCAACAACGCGAGCGCGACGGGTTCTTTGGTGCCACTGCTGACGCTCGGTATTCCGACGTCCGCCACCGCGGCGATTCTGTTGGCCGCGTTCCAGAACTACAACCTGCAGCCGGGGCCGATGCTCTTCCAGACGTCGGGGGAACTGGTCTGGACCCTGGTGGCCTCGCTGTATGTCGGCAACGTGATTCTGCTGGTGTTGAACCTCCCGTTGGTGGGGCTGTGGGTCAAACTCCTGCAGATTCCCCGGCCGTACCTGAACGCCGGCATTCTGGTGTTTGCCACCATCGGCGTGTACGGCATGCGTCACTCTTCCTTCGACCTGTTGCTGATGTTGGGGATTGGTTGGGGCGGGGTGCTGATGCGTCGTTTCGATTTCCCCGTCGCCCCCGTAATCGTCGGCATGCTGCTGGGGCCCATGGCTGAAAAGCAGCTGCGTAATGCGTTGTCCATCAGCGAGGGAGACTGGCTGGTGTTTGTCACGCAACCGATATCGGCCGCGTTCCTCGCACTGACGCTGCTGGTGCTGGTGGTTCCGCACCTGCTTCACGCACGCGGTATCAAGTTGCATGAGGATGATTGACCGAGCGCAGCCTGCCGGGAAGGCAGGCTGCGCGGGGTGCTTTGGTTAAACCAGATTGATCGTGACGTCGATGTTGCCACGGGTCGCCTTGGAGTACGGGCACCGCTGGTGGGCGCCATCCACCACCGCCCGTGCGACAGCAGGGTCCAGGCCCGGAAGACTGACATTGAGGCGCGCCTGGAGGAAGAAGGCGTCTTCGGTCTTGCCCAGGTCCACTTCGGCATCGACGGCGACGTCGCTCGGCAGAGTCACCTTCAACGCGACAGCCGCCTTACCCATTGCACCGATGAAACAGGCCGACCAACCCGCCGCCAGCAGCTGTTCGGGATTGGTGCCGCTCCCTGACGAACCTGGCGCGGAAAGCTTGATTTCCAAACGTCCATCGTCGCTTCGCGCCTCGCCGTTACGGCCTCCGGTCGTGTGGGTCTTGCCGGTGTAAAGCACGGTATCGATTTCATTGATCATGAGGTGGCTCCTGCTGGGGTGTTGGGCTCTTTAGCCTGGGTTCATCGGAGAACGCCAGGTGTTCGACGCCGCCCACTTTTTCACCTTCATGTACTGCGTATGTGTCCTGATCCGGCGGTTGTGTAACGCTGTGTAAGATCTCCAGCGAACATACAGAACGATACAAATCTTCGGCCTATCCGATGCTTCACTGATACGTGTTCAGCCGTTATTCGCGAGGGGCCGTTACACCGTTTGTGGGATCACCTTCTTGCAGCATCTGCGTCAGGATTTCTCGCTCCTTCACACCCGGCACGACGCCGCTGGTTTGTGCTTCCATCACGATGATGTCGTCCTGGTTGCTCATCGTGATCGCCGCCGTGGCGCGGCCTTTTTCATCGATGTCCGTGATCACCCAATGGCAGGTGATGGTGTCGCCGGCATACACGGGCTTCTTGAAGTGGAACGTCATGCCTGACGCCGCGGGCCTCGGCGAAACGCGCATCGAAATGCGCGGGGTTGTAGTCGCGGGAAATTGCGCCGGGCGGGATCGCTGGAGCCTGTCGAGTGTTCGCCCGGATTTCGCCGCACCATCACCCTTGTTTAGGCAGTTTCCAGTTTGGCCGAATGAAATGGCAGGTGTAGCCGTTGGGATAGTGTTCGAGGTAGTCCTGATGTTCCGGCTCTGCCTCCCAGAACGGGCCTGCGGGCACGATTTCAGTGACAACTTTGTCGGGCCACAAGCCGGATGCATCAGCGTCGGCCACGGTGTCCTCGGCCACCTGCTTCTGTTCATCGTTGAGATAGAAGAGTGCCGAGCGATAGCTCATACCCACATCGTTGCCCTGACGATTTTTCGTCGTCGGGTCGTGGATCTGGAAGAAAAACTCGAGGATCTGGCGATAGCTGATCTGGTCCGGATCGAACACGATCTCGATCGCTTCCGCGTGCGTGCCATGGTTGCGGTAAGTCGCGTTGGGCACATCGCCGCCCGAGTATCCCACCCGCGTGGACACTACGCCGGGGTAGCGTCTCAGCAAATCCTGCATGCCCCAGAAGCAGCCACCGGCCAGGATCGCAGTTTCAGTTCGCGTCGTCATAGTACGGTCCCTCCCATCAGTGAATTTGGGATCAGGTATCAATGTACCTCATGTGCTTTCGCTTTTTGGCTGAATGCGTTCACTCGGTCCTCGGCCACGAGAGAGTTCACTGCGCCGTACAGGCAACTTCCTTGGTGAAGTGCGTCCATGTTCATCGTTTCTCAGGTGTCGGTTGCGCCACTTTAGCGGTCTGGTGTGGGGTTTGGCGAGTTGGGTGAAACATCAGGCTCGCTGGCCTTTTCTACGACGGGTCGCAGTTTGAATCGACAGACATTTCCGCCGCGCACCATGCACTCTGTGTGATCGACTTCACCACCGCCTAACGCTCCGATCAAGGCCAGGTCCAGTTCGCAGACCACCGGGTGGGCCGCGGCCAGGCGATGGAAGACGCAGTTGTGCGCGACGATTTCCTTGTCATCGGACGAGCGAAAAAACACTTCTGCTTCGTATCCCGCCTGGTTCATGTGCTGCACGATCCTGGCTTCGTCAACCACCTGGGGTTCGCGGTCCTGGGCCAGTTTACGGCCCATGCTGCGCATCAGCGAAGCCAGGGCGTCGTGGCCGATGATGTCGGCCACTTCCTCGATCAGCACGCTGGCGAGCATCTGGTATTGGCGAGGGAACTGCTCCCGCGCATGGTCGGTGAGCCGATATAGCTGCTCCGGACGTCGGCCCGTCGGCCGGGTTTCGCCGCGCAGCACCAAGGCGTCACGCTCCAGCGCCGCCAGGTGCTGGCGAACCGCGGTGCGTGTCACCGAAAGATGGTCAGCCAACTCGTCAATGCTCATGCCGCCCGCATGGTGCAGCAACGCATTGAGCAGGTCCTGCTGTGTACGGCCCAGTCCTTCCAGCATGGTTTGCCCTCGCGCGGTATCAGAACTTGTCCGGGAACTTCTTGACCAGTGCGGCCGTCAACGCGTCAGCCAGCGACACGATATGGGTGCGCATCATCTGCCAGGTGCGTGCTTCGCCTGCATAGTCGTGCGCGGCGAGTTCATCGACCTGGGCGACGTGGTGGCCGCCGTGGGCTGACAGCATCGCAACCAGCGTGTTTTCAGGGAGGTTGGGGTTGGCTTTGGCCAGAAACGCCGCAATCGCCTTGGCATTGCTGGTCAACTCCGTGACGGCTGCCTGCTTGCCTTTCGTGTCTTTGGCGACCGTGGCGTCGCTGTAGTGTTTCACCGCGCCCCAGTGACCGGCAAGCAGCTTGAGCAGTTGATCGGCTGCGGGCTGGCCGTAGAGCGGAGCGATGCTGTTGGCGATTTTGGTTGCGTTGTCGACGACCTGGTCAGCGGCGACTTTGGCTTGCTGTTTGTCCGCTGCCTGGTTGGCGATCGCGTAGTTTCTGATCCAGAAAATATGCTCGACCCACAGGTCGCGCAAGGCCAGGCGTGTGGTCAGCGCGGCGCTGTCGGCGGAGGCGGGAGCGGCGGGGGGATTCTGACTCCAGGCCGGTTGAGCACAGAACGCCAACAGCATTAAAGCCAGGACTTTGATATTCATGACGGCACCCTCTGGTGATGGGATTGTTCGACAATATCAATTTAAGCATACAAATATGTTTTTATAGGATTCAAGCCAAACTCGCGGATCAACGGTAGATAAAGGGGGGGAGAGTAGGGGACACCAGCCGCCTGGCTGACGGGCGCCCCCTCAGTTACGCAACAATCAGAACTTGAACGCTTGTCGGCCTACCAGCAACCAGTGGCCTTTCTGTTTTTGCCAGATCTGGAAGTTCTCGATTTCGGTCGGAACCACTTCGGTGCCCTTCAGCGCTTGTGCCGAGAAGTGATGTCGGACCAACGCAACGTCACCCGACACGGTGATGGTCTGGTTCTGCATCTCCAGGGTTTTGAACGCGCTTTTACCGGTTTCGATATCGTCGATGAAGGCTTTCTTGTCCTGGATCTTCCCGCTGGAATGCCCGTAGGTCAGGTTCTCGGCGGTCAGCGCCTTCAGATCGGCTATGTTCTTGTGCAACATGGCTTGCGTCAGATGATCGACGGCTTGCGCAACATCCTTGTCCACGGAAGCAGGAGCGGCGGCTACGTAGCCACTGAAGAGGCACAAGAATCCAATCAGCAGTTTCACTTTTTTCATCGGTGTTTCCTTGTTGTTGTGGGTTGTCGGAGCGAAAGTGAAAATATCACTTATCGGTCATCGTACAACCTAGCATGCGCCCAAGAAAAAAACGAAGCCTTCATATTGCTGGATGTAGTCAGCGCGACTCACCATTACACTGCAACACGTAGTAACTCATCATTTATAGGGATATTGGCCAGTGGATGACAACAGAAGGCCCATCAAGACGCGCTCTGCGGGCTGGGCAAAACGCATCACCGACATTCTGGTGAAAAGAGACATTTCCCCCAATCAGATATCCGTCGCCAGCATCGCCTTCGCGTTTGCCGGCGTCGTCGCGCTCAATATTGATAGCGGGGTCATTGGATCGATCTGCTGCGCGATCGGCATCCAGTTGCGCCTGCTGTGCAATCTCTTCGATGGGATGGTGGCGATAGAGGGCGGCAAGAAGTCCGACATCGGCAGTCTCTACAACGAATTCCCCGACCGGATAGCCGACAGCCTGCTGATCGTAGGGTTGGGGTATGCCATTGGGCAATCCGACCTCGGATGGTTCGCTGCCCTGGCCGCTGCACTGACGGCATATGTCAGGGTGTTCGGCGGCTCGATTGGCCTCAAGCAGACCTTCATCGGCCCAATGGCCAAGCAGCATCGAATGGCCGTGATGACCGCAGCACTGCTGCTGAATGCCGTCGAAGCCAGCGTTTATGGCACTCACTACGTGCTGTTGATCGCGCTGGCTGTCATCGCCATTGGCTCAGTCGCAACCTGCGTTACGCGAACGCTGGCGATCGCCAAGCAGTTGAAGGGGACCGACCATGTGGATCAGTAATGCGCTGATTTCCGTTCTTCGACTGCTGATTGGCGTCACGGCCAGGTGGGAGAGCCCACCGGATCTCTCGCGACAGCGAATCTATTTCGCCAACCACACCAGTCACATGGACACCTTGGCCATCATTGCGGCCCTGCCGCCTGAGGCCAGGTTAAATGTGAAGCCGATCGCCGCTGCCGATTACTGGGGAAAGAACCGGTTTCTGTCGTACATCTCCCAGAAAGGCCTGAATGCCGTGCTGATTGACCGTAAACCGGCGCCCGGTAAAAACGCGCTGGAGCCCATTTTCGATGTGGTGCAAGCGGGTCATTCGATCATCTTCTTCCCGGAAGGCACTCGCTCATCCGAGGCACTGCCCGGGGAATTCAAATCAGGTCTTTTCCGGCTGGCCGAGACCTTCCCCGATGTCGACCTGGTGCCGATCTACCTGGAAAACCTGCATCGCTCCATGCCTAAAGGCAAACACGTCCCTCTGCCGATCATCTGCACGATCCGTATCGGCAATCCGATGGAAAGGATTGTTGGCGAGGACAAACAGGTGTTTCTGGAACGCGCGCGTAACGCCATCGTGGGGCTGTCGAAATGAGTCTTGAAGCCAAGTTTTTGTGGTTCTTTTTTGGATTGGCATGCTTGCTGGCGATTGCTTCGCTGGCCGGTCGATTGCTGGCCCGGCGGGCCAAAACGGAAGGCGCTGTCTCGACCATCGAAAACCTCAATCAGCGCGTGAATGCCTGGTGGGGGATGGTCATCATCTTCTTCGTTTCCTACCTGCTGGGCGGTAATGCAACGGTCGTCCTGTTCGGTTTTATCTCACTGTTCGCGCTCAGGGAGTTCATCACCCTGACACCGACCAGACGGGGTGACCATAACGCCCTGTTTTCGGCGTTCTTCATCCTGATCCCGCTGCAATACATTCTGATCGGTACGCACTGGTATTCGATGTTTACGCTGCTGATTCCGGTGTATTCATTCCTGCTGTTGCCGGCGATTGCGGTGTTGAGTCAGGACACTGACGGCTTCCTGGAAAGGACGGCGAAGATCCAGTGGGGCGTGATGATCTGCATTTATTGCATCAGCCATGCACCGGCGCTTTTGCTCCTGGATCTGGAAGGTTTCGCGGGCCAAAACGCGCTGCTGCTGTTCTATCTGGTGTTCGTTGTTCAGTTGAGTGACGTGTTGCAGTACGTGTTCGGCAAGCTCTTCGGCAAACACAAGGTCGCGCCGCTGGTGAGTCCGTCAAAAACGGTGGAAGGGCTGGTCGGTGGCGGCCTGTCTGCAACGCTGATTGGCGGCTGCATGTTCTGGATGACCCCCTTCAGTTTCTGGCAGTCACTGATGATGTCGTTCGTCATCGTGGTGATGGGCTTCCTCGGTGGTCTGGTCATGTCGGCAATCAAACGCAGTTTGAGCGCCAAGGACTGGGGCACCATGATCAAAGGTCACGGCGGCATGCTCGACCGGATGGACTCGATTTGCTTCGCAGCGCCGATCTTCTTTCACCTGACGCGCTATTTCTTCTCCGCAGCCTGATTTGAGCGCCCTCAAAACCGAAAAAACATACCGCATGTCGTAAAGACATGCGCGTATGGACATTCGCTTCAATAACCACTCGTGCCAGCCGATATCCCCTTTAGCAAACCAATCCGCAGTGGGCTTTACGCCACTGGCAAACGTGCTGAGAGAGGATCCACAGAGTGTCCATAAAATTACGTTTGATTCTGCTGATTGGCACCGGGCTGATGACCGCGTTGATCATGAGTCTGGTCAGTTACCTGGGAAACACCCAGATGGCTGAGGCGGTGAATGACAACGAGGTCAGTATGGCCGTGCTGCGCAATCACCTCGAAGCCGACATGATGCACGACGCGTTACGCGCCGACGTGCTGTCGGCGATGCTGGTCGGGCTGGGTAAAAGCACCAGCAGCAAAGCCGAGGTGCGCACCTCCATCGAGGAACATGCGGCGCATTTTCGTGAAATGCTCGGTGAAAACCTCAAGTTGCCGGTTAACGACACCCTTAAAGCGGGCCTGAACAAGATCAAGCCCAGCCTCGATACCTACATCAGCGCCGCCGAACGCATCGTCGCGCTGGCGCTGGAAAATCCGGAAGCCGCGCAGCAACAACTGGGCAGTTTCAGTACGGTATTCAGCCAGCTGGAAGACCAGATGGCCGCCCTCAGCGAACTGATCGAAACCAACACCCAACAGACCAGTGTCGGTACTCAGAAAGTCATCAGTAACGCCAACTTCACCCTCGGCGGCGTCCTGATCGCCAGCCTGTTATTGCTGTTGGCCCAAGGGCGCTGGGTGATGCTGAGCATCATGGGGCCGTTGAAAACCGCCAGCCGCATCGCCGACAGCATCGCCCATGGCAACCTGAGCGAACCGATTGTCGAGCCCACTCACAACGACGAAGCGAGCGCGCTGATTCGCAGCCTCGCGACCATGCAGCGCGACCTGCGCAGCATGATCGAAGTCGTGCGCAGCAACGCCCACGGCGTGACTGGCATGAGTGAGCAATTGAGCAGTGGCTGCCACGAAGTCGCCGGTAGCAGCCAGCAGCAAAGCGTAGCCGCCAGTACCATGGCGGCGGCGGCCAGCGAAATGACCGCGAGCATCGAGGAAATCACCCGGCATGCCGAGCGCGCACTGAACATGGCCAATCAGGCCGAGGCACTGGCCAAGGATGGTGGTCGTGTGATCCATCAGGTGGTCAACGACATGGACGGTATTGCGCGTTCGGCGCAGCAATCGGCCCAGGTGATCCGCACGCTGGACAAGGAGTCCGAAGGGATTTTCAGCATCATCCAGGTGATCAAGGGCATCGCCGACCAAACCAACCTGCTGGCGCTCAACGCCGCGATCGAAGCCGCTCGTGCCGGTGAGCAGGGCCGTGGATTTGCCGTGGTGGCCGACGAAGTGCGCAGCTTGGCGGGACGCACCAGCGCCTCCACCCAGGAAATTGCCACGATGGTCTCGCGCATCCAGCAAAGCACCCGTGAGGCGGTGAGCAGCATGGAGGCGGGCGTGGCGCAGGTCGACAAAGGCATGGCCGTGACCGCTGACGTCGAGCGCGCCATCCGCGAAATCCTCGACGCCACGTTGAACACCACGCAACTGGTCAATGACATCACCCGCACCATCGGTGAGCAGAGCCTGGCCAGCAACGAAATCGCCCATCAAGTCGAAATGATTGCCGGCATGTCCGAAGGCAACAGCAAGGTGATTGGCCGGACCGCTTCGACCACCGATGAGTTGTCCACCCTCGCAGGCAAGCTCTCGCAGTCGGTGGACCGGTTTCGGCTTTGATGATCTAGAGGTACTTATCTGTGACGGCGCCTTCCGAGGCGCTGGACACGGTCTTCGCGTACTTGGCCAACACGCCGCGTTTGTACTTGGATTCCGGGCGTACCCAGCGGGTCTTGCGCTCGGCCAGTTCGGTGTCGGAAACATCGACCGTGATCTGCCGTGTTTCGGCGTCGATGGTGATCTTGTCGCCGTCTTCAATCAGCGCGATCGGCCCGCCATCAAAGGCTTCGGGTGTGATATGACCCACCACAAACCCATGTGAACCGCCGGAGAAGCGACCATCGGTGATCAGCGCAACGTCCTTGCCCAACCCTTTGCCCATGACCGCCGACGTCGGCGAAAGCATTTCGCGCATGCCCGGGCCACCTTTTGGGCCTTCGTAGCGAATCACGATCACATCGCCGGCTTTGACTTCGCCATTGAGGATGCCAGCCAGCGCACCTTCCTCGCCGTGATAGACCCGCGCCGTGCCTTCAAAGCGCAAGCCTTCCTTGCCGGTGATCTTGGCCACGGCACCGGTGGGCGAAAGGTTGCCGCGCAGCACTACTAAATGAGAGTCCTTTTTGATCGGTTGGTCGAAGGGCAGGATCACGTCCTGGCCCTCGGGGTAGTCGGGCACGTTTTCCAGGTTTTCGGCCAGGGTTTTGCCGGTGACCGTCAGTGCATCGCCATGCAGCATCCCGGCGGCGAGCATGCGCTTCATCAGCGGCTGAATGCCGCCGATGGCCACCAGTTCACTCATCATGTATTGACCGCTGGGGCGCAGGTCGGCCACCACGGGAGACACCTTGCCCAGCTCGACAAAATCATCCAGCGTCAGCTCGACATCCACGGCATGCGCCATGGCCAGAAGATGCAGCACGGCATTGGTCGAGCCGGCGAGGGCGATCACCACCCGAATCGCATTTTCAAAGGCCTTGCGGGTCATGATGTCGCGCGGTTTGATGTCTTGTTTGAGCAGCTCCATGACCTGCTGACCGGCGCGGAAACTGTCCGAAGCCTTGTCGCTGCCGACGGCGTCCTGAGAGCTGGAACCGGGCAGGCTCATGCCCAACGCCTCAATCGCCGAAGCCATGGTGTTGGCCGTGTACATGCCGCCGCAGGAACCGGGGCCTGGAATCGCCACTTCCTCGATTTGCTTGACCTGAATTTCGCTGATATCCCCCCGCGCGTTCTGACCCACAGCCTCGAACACGGAGATGATATCGGTGTGGCCGGCGCCCGGCCGGATGGTGCCGCCATAGACGAAGATGGAAGGGCGGTTCAGCCGCGCCATGCCGATCAGGCAGCCCGGCATGTTCTTGTCACAACCGCCCACGGTTACCAGGCCGTCAAAGCCTTCGCAACCGGCCACCACCTCAATGGAATCGGCGATCACTTCCCGCGACACCAGCGAATACTTCATGCCTTCGGTGCCGTTGGCGATGCCGTCGGAAATGGTGATCGTGTTGAAAATGACGCCCTTGGCGCCAGCGGCATTCGCGCCTTTTTCGGCTTCAATCGCCAGCTTGTCGATGTGCATGTTGCAGGGCGTGACCATCGCCCAGGTGGAGGCGATGCCGATCTGCGGTTTCTTGAAGTCCTCGTCCGTGAAACCCACTGCGCGCAGCATGGATCGTCCCGGCGCGCGTTCCACGCCGTCGACCACTTGGGAGGAATATTTGCGCAAATCGTTTTTGTCGCTCATGACTGCTCCTCACAGGCTCGTCGAGAAAATCACGATGAGTATAGTGGGCTCAGCGCTCGAGCCAGGACTATCAAGTCGGGAACAGACGCGCGGGTTTGCCGTGTCGTGATATTCTTCGCCCCAACTTGCTTTGACTTATTCAGTTTGCGTGTCCTCGAGACGCGCCAACAGAATCACTGTCGCTCAAGTAGCTGAAGCCAATAATGATAAAAAGTCAGTTCAGTAGGGACATATAAACTGAGGTCGATGGAGACACGTCGGCCTTGTGTGCCCACCCTCCAATCCTTATGCGTGCGGAACCCACAGCATGCTGCCTGCATGCCGTGAACCAGGGGCCTCAAGCGTGGGGATGGAAGGGCGGATGGCGTTTTATCATAGGTGCTACACATGTTTAAAAAAATGAACACGGCCCTGCTGGGGCTGGCTTTGTCGATGGGGATCGTGTCCGCGCAAGCGGAAGAGGCAAAGAAAGTCGATGTGCTGCTGATTGGTGGCGGCATCATGAGCGCAACCCTCGGTGTCTGGCTCAATGAGCTGGAACCGGGTATGTCGATGGAAATGGTCGAGCGCCTCGACGGTGTCGCCCTGGAAAGCTCCAACGGCTGGAACAACGCCGGTACCGGTCACTCCGCCCTGGCCGAGTTGAACTACACCCCGGAAGACGATAAAGGCAACGTTCAGATCCCGAAAGCCGTTGAAATCAACGAAGCCTTCCAGATCTCCCGTCAATTCTGGGCCTGGCAGGTTCAGCAAGGCGTACTGAAGAACCCGCGTTCGTTCATCAACTCCACGCCGCACATGAGCTTTGTGTGGGGCGATGACAACATCAAGTTCCTGAAAAAGCGCTACGAAGCCCTGCAAGCAAGCCCGCTGTTCGCCGGCATGCAGTACTCCGAAGACCCGGCTGTGATCAAAAAGTGGGTTCCGCTGATGATGGAAGGGCGTGACCCGAACCAGAAAGTCGCGGCCACCTGGTCTCCGATCGGTACCGACGTGAACTTCGGCGAGATCACCCGCCAATTCGTTGCGCACCTGCAAACCACGCCAAAGTTCGACTTGAAACTGTCTAGCGAAGTGCAAGACATCACCAAGAACGAAGACGGCAGCTGGCGCGTCAGCTACAAAAACCTGAAAGACGGCACCCAATCCGAAACCGACGCCAAGTTCGTGTTCATCGGCGCGGGCGGCGGTGCACTGCACCTGCTGCAGAAGTCCGGCATTCCTGAAGCCAAGGAATACGCAGGCTTCCCGGTTGGCGGCTCGTTCCTGGTGACCGAGAACCCGACCATCGCCGAGCAACACCTGGCCAAGGCCTACGGCAAAGCCTCCGTTGGCGCACCGCCAATGTCGGTTCCGCACCTGGACACCCGTGTCCTGGACGGCAAGCGCGTCATCCTGTTTGGCCCATTCGCGACCTTCAGCACCAAGTTCCTCAAAGAAGGCTCGTACCTGGACCTGCTGACCACCACCACCACGCACAACGTGTGGCCAATGACCAAAGTCGGCATCAAGGAATACCCGCTGGTCGAGTACCTGGCTGGCCAACTGATGCTGTCTGACGAAGACCGCCTCAACGCCCTGAAAGAATACTTCCCGAACGCCAAAGCCGAAGACTGGCGCCTGTGGCAAGCCGGCCAACGCGTACAGATCATCAAGCGTGATGAAGCTGCCGGTGGCGTGCTGAAATTGGGTACCGAGATTGTTGCTTCGCAAGACGGCACCATCGCTGGTTTGCTGGGCGCATCGCCGGGCGCTTCGACCGCTGCACCGATCATGCTGACCGTGCTGCAGAAAGTGTTCAAGGACAAGGTTGCTTCGCCGGCCTGGCAGGAAAAGCTGCATCAGATCGTGCCTAGCTACGGCACTCAGTTGAATGGTAGCCCTGAGAAAGTGGCTGAGGAGTGGGCTTACACCGCCAAGGTGCTGCAGCTGACTCCGCCGCCGGCGATTGGTCAGGTGGCGGCTCCGGCTGCTGCTCCGGCTGCTCCGGCTAAGGCGCCGAAGGCTAATGCTGCGACTGATATGGCTCTGTAACTAGAGACGTAATCAAAAGCCCACTGGACCGGTGACGGTCAGTGGGCTTTTTTGTGCCCTGAATTCAGTTTTTAGTAAGTGGGCGGTGAACCCATCTTGTTTTTTTATCGTTGTGAGTTCGCAGCACCAGATAGCCGCTATAAAGCGTGTAACAAACTATCCGTAATTATTCCCGAAAAAGTTGTCTCTACCGGTCCGATGAGAAAGACAGATCCCACGCCATCCCATTGAACCGTCACAGTTCCTCCGTCACATTCAACCTCAACAGAATTGTCTAATAAACCACGACGAATTCCGTTAACAGCGGCGCCACAAGAGCAGGAACCTGAACCGAGCGGAATACCACCCCAGCGCTCCCAAATGCGCAACCGGATGTGCTTTCGGTCAATGATCTGGACGAAATGTACGTTCGTCCTGAGGGGAAACAGGGGGTTGGTTTCAATTGTCGGGCCGATTGTCGCTATATCAATGGCTGTTAGATCATCCACAAAATAGGTGCAGTGCGGATTGCCCATGCTGCACGCTGTTGGGCCACCAGCAAGTGGTAAAACAGCAGTGTCCAGTTCCAGAGCCAGGGGAATATCCGACCAGCCGAAACGCGGCTTCCCCATGTCGACAGAAATTGCACCGCTTGAAGTTCGTTCGCAAGTGAGTAGACCACGGTTGGTTCGGAGCGCTATCGACGTGGTATTTGATTCGCGCATCAGCATATCCGCGGCACCCCGCGTTGCACTGCCACAAACATCCAGCGTGGAGCCATCTGCATTCCAGAACATCAAACGCGCATCGGCATCATCGCAATCGAGCACCACCGCGAGTTGGTTGAAACCGATTCCTCGGTGCCGATCACCCATTCGCCGAGCGAGGGTACTTGTCATTGGATCGGCCGAGTTTCGCGAGTCCACAATAATGAAGTCATCGCCATTGGCGTGCATTTTATGAAAACTCAGCGGCATACATAGATCCTGGCGGAATTGACGTTTAAAGGTGATCTAGCCCCAATTCGATGTTCTGATCCGTATTTTCCTGCGCTATCTGCATCTGTAATGCACACAGCCGCCGGCTCACAATAACAGCACGCTCCGCAGTCGCGGCAACCGCTGCACCGCAAACTCTTAATGTAGGAGGCCCCAATGGGCAAGATGGCGATTTTCCTGGGTGGATTTCTGGTGTTGACCATTTTGATTGGTGCCCTGGCCACGATCTCTCCGACGTAGTCCTTTCTGCGATCAAAAAGCACAACGCCTCCCCAGTGGGAGGCGTTGCAGTTTCAGCGATACCGCTCGTGTTACTTAACGTCGAAGCGATCCAGGTCCATCACTTTGGCCCAGGCGACTACGAAGTCTTTGACGAACTTCTCTTGCGCATCAGCGGTTGCATAGACTTCAGCCAACGCTCGCAGCTGTGCATTTGAGCCGAAGACAAGGTCGACACGGGTGCCTGTCCACTTCAGTTCGCCGGTTTTGCGATCGCGTGCTTCAAACTCCTCGTTAGCCTCCGACACCGGTTTCCATTCCACGCCCATATCCAGCAGGTTTTTGAAGAAATCGTTGGTCAACGCTTCCGGCTGCTGGGTGAATACTCCGTGTTTGGTTTGTCCGACGTTGGTGTTCAGCACGCGCATGCCGCCAATGAGCGCGGTCATTTCTGGCGCGGTGAGTGTCAGCAGTTGCGCCTTGTCGATCAACAGTTGCTCGGCCGGTACGCGGTATCTGCCTTTGAGGTAGTTACGGAAGCCATCGGCGATGGGTTCGAGGAAGCCGAAGGATTCCACGTCCGTCTGCTCTTGGGAGGCGTCCATCCGTCCTGGTGTGAAAGGCACCGTTACGGTCTGACCGGCATTTTTCGCCGCCTGTTCGACGCCGGCGTTACCGGCCAGCACGATCAGGTCTGCCAGCGAGATTTTCTTGCCGCTGTTGTTGAACTCGCTCTGGATACCCTCGAGTTTCGCCAGCACGTTCGCCAATTGGTCAGGCTGGTTGGCCTGCCAGAACTTCTGCGGGGCCAGACGCAAACGCCCACCGTTGGCACCGCCGCGTTTGTCGGAGCCGCGGAAGGTCGATGCTGCCGCCCAAGCCGTTGATACAAGCTGCGAGACGGTCAGGCCCGAGGCCAGGAGTTTGCTCTTGAGTGCGGCGACGTCACTGTCGTTGACCAAGGCATGGTCGACCGCTGGAATCGGGTCTTGCCACAGTAGCTCTTCGCTCGGCATTTCCGGGCCGAGGTAGCGGGAGAGGGGACCCATGTCGCGGTGGATCAGCTTGAACCAGGCGCGGGCGAACGCGTCGGACAACTGGTCTGGATTGGCCAGGAAACGCCGCGAAATCGGTTCATAGATCGGGTCGAATCGCAGCGACAGGTCGGTGGTCAGCATGGTCGGATTACGACGCTTGGACGGGTCGTGAGCATCTGGAATGATGCCGGCGCCGGCGTTGTTTTTCGGTATCCACTGGTTCGCACCGGCCGGGCTTTTACTCAGTTCCCACTCGAAGCCGAACAGGTTTTCCAGGTAGTTGTTGCTCCACCGGGTGGGCGTGGTGGTCCAGGTCACTTCCAGGCCGCTGGTGATGGTGTCCGCGCCTTTACCGGTGCCAAAGCTGTTCTTCCAGCCGAAGCCTTGTTGTTCGAGGCCAGCGGCTTCGGGCTCGGCGCCGACATTGTCGGCAGGCCCGGCGCCGTGGGTCTTGCCGAAGGCGTGACCGCCGGCGATCAGTGCCACGGTTTCTTCATCATTCATCGCCATGCGCGCGAAGGTTTCGCGGATGTCCTTCCCGGCAGCGACGGGATCCGGGTTGCCTTCCGGGCCTTCCGGGTTCACGTAGATCAGGCCCATTTGCACGGCGGCGAGCGGGTTCTCCAGGAAGCGCCCCTGGTCGGTGCGGCTCTCCTCATTTTCCCCTGGCTCAGCGACGAGTGGGCCTTCGCCGGGCTCTTGCATAACCTTCTGTTCTTTGCCGTAGCGGGTGTCGCCACCCAGCCATTTGTTTTCCGAGCCCCAATAGACGTCTTCATCCGGTTCCCAGACGTCTGGACGACCACCGGAAAAGCCGAAGGTCTTGAAGCCCATGGACTCCAGCGCGACGTTGCCGGTGAGGACGATCAGATCCGCCCAGGAAATTTTGCGGCCATATTTTTGCTTGATCGGCCAGAGCAGGCGGCGGGCCTTGTCGAGGCTAACGTTGTCCGGCCAACTGTTGAGCGGCGCGAAGCGCTGCTGGCCGGAACCGGCGCCACCACGACCGTCACCGGTGCGGTACGTACCGGCGGCGTGCCAGGCCATGCGAATGAAGAGTGGCCCGTAGTGACCGAAGTCCGCCGGCCACCAGTCCTGGGAATCGGTCATCAACGCAGTCAGGTCTCTTTTGACCGCTTCAAAGTCCAGGCTTTTGAATGCTTCGGCGTAGTTGAAGCCCTCGTCCATGGGATCGGACAGGGACGAGTGCTGATGGAGGATCTTCAGATTCAGTTGGTTCGGCCACCAGTCGCGGTTTGTCGTGCCACCGCCAGCGGCGCCAATAAACGGGCATTTCGATTCGTTTGCCATGTGTGAGCTACCTTTGGTCGTATTCATCCGGCTATCCGGCCCAGCGTGGGCGTTAAACAGCAACGGGCGAAACCAATGACACAGGCTGCAGGGCCAGCAGTTTGATCAACTGATTGTTTTGATCACACGGGATTCTGAACAGCGGCAATCGAGTTGCCTGCACGGTGGCCACGGCAGGTTTAGTCAGGCTTCTGACCCATTCCTATCTCCTTATCAGCTCTTGACCGGCCGGCTTAGGGGGCCGGCGCTCGAGTAAGGTTAGACCCCAGTTGGGAAGTCAGCTAATAGGGGGAGTATTGGGTCGTGATAGGCAGAGTCTTTTACTGGCATCAGGGGCAGGGCCCGCGTCTATTTGAAGCATAGACGCGCCTCTTCACGCCCTGAACCCTGGCAACGCGGTGCACAGTGAAGGCTGCCTTTTGTCGGTGTGCCTGAACCGGACTCGCGATCAATTGATCCATTTAGAAGGACTCAAAAGCCGTCGTCATTCTTCTCTTTGAGGAACTCAAACCATGTTTGTCGGCTGTTTCCATCAGCCTGGTATTCGTTTTCCTGTGCATTCACGAACTGGGTTCTCACTACACCTATGCCAAGGCAGGCACCTGCGGCTTTAGAGTCACGCCCAACATTCGAGTGTCGGGTGGCCTCCTTCGTGATGGGTCATCGTGAGATAGACTCAACAGCGAACATCCGACGGTGGGAGTGACAACGGTGGCGGGATTGCGATGGACTCGCTGATCACGGCCGCAGCGCAGGCGCTGGCGGCGGGTGATCCGCTCGGCGCGCTGAACCGGGTCGCGTTGCGCGACGATGCGCCGGCGCTGGCGTTGCGCGGGATTGCGATGGCGCAACTCGGTGATCTGGTGCGAGCCAAGGCGCTGGTGCAGAAGGCGGCGCGGGCCTTCGGGCCAAAGGAGGCCTTGGCTCGGGCGCGCTGTGTGGTCGCCGAGGCCGAGATCGCGCTGGCCTCCCGGGAGTTGGGCTGGCCGGTGAAGGCACTCGAGTCGGCGCGGGTAACGCTTGAGGCGCATGGCGATCGAGTGAACGCCGCTCATGCGCGGTATCTGCAGATTCGGCGTTTGCTGCTGATCGGGCATCTCGAAGAGGCCGAGGTGCTGCTCGCCGAGCTTGATCCTGCGCCATTGCCGCCGGCATTGCGCACCGCCCACGAACTGGTCGTGGCCGGGATCGCGATGCGGCGACTCGAGACGAACAAGGCGCGGTCTGCACTCACAAGAGCCGAGCACGCCGCGCGCGACGCCGATATTCCTGCGCTGACGGCCGAGGTGGAAAACGCTGCCCTTGTCCTCGACACGCCCGTCGCGCGTTTGATTGCCTATGGCGAAGAACGGCCTCTGTTGCTGGAAGAGGTTGAAGCCTTGCTGGCGTCCACGTCGCTGGTGGTGGACGCCTGTCGCTACGTCGTGCGGGGTGCCGGTATGTCGGTTTCCCTCGCTACACGGCCGGTCTTGTTCGCCCTTGCGCGGGCACTGGCCGAAGCGTGGCCGGCCGATGTGTCGAGGGAAACGCTGATCGTCCGGGCCTTTTGTTTGAAGCACGCCGATGAGTCCCTTCGCGCACGGTTGAGAGTCGAAATCGGGCGACTGCGTGCGGCGCTGAAACCCTTGGCCGGCATCACTGCAACTCAACGTGGTTTTGCGTTGGTGTCGCTGGTTGCCTCTGACGTTGTGGTGCTGGCGCAACACGTTGAAGAGAAGCACGGGTCGGTGTTTGCTTTCCTCGTCGACGGTGAGTCGTGGTCGAGTTCGGCCCTGGCACTGGCTCTCGGTGCCAGCCAGCGCACGGTGCAACGAGCACTCGAGGAACTGGCCCACGCGGGCAAGGTGCAGTCGTTTGGTCGCGGTCGGGCGCGTCGCTGGATGACCCCGCCGGTGCCGGGTTTCGCGACGACCTTGTTACTCCCGGTTCCGTTGCCGGGTGACTAGGATGAACGCCACACACCCGTAACGAGGAATGCCAACATGAAACAGTCAGCAGCCCAAATCCTTCGTGAATATGGACCCTTTGCCGGTGCCGACAAGGTGCATGGCGTCACCTGGGACGGCCGGCACGTGTGGTTTGCCACCGGTGACAAACTCAACGCCCTGGACCCTGAAAGCGGCAAGACACTGCGTTCAATCGATGTCGCCGCCCATGCCGGCACCGCCTTCGACGGCCAGCACCTGTTCCAGATCGCCGAGGACCGCATCCAGAAAATTGACCCGCAGACCGGTCGTGTACTTGCGACTATTCCGGCGCCTGGCAGCAGTGACTCAGGGCTGACATGGGCGGAAGGTACGCTGTGGGTCGGCGAGTATCGGGATCGCAAGATTCATCAGATCGATCCCGAGACCGGCGCGATTCTGCGCACCCTTGAATCCAACCGCTTTGTCACCGGGGTGACGTGGGTCGAGGGTCAGCTGTGGCATGGCACCTGGGAAGAAGACGAGAGTGAGTTACGCCATATCGATTCGACCACCGGCGAGGTGCTGGAGAGCGTGAAGCTGCCGGACGGCATCGGGGTGTCGGGGCTTGAATCGGACGGCGGCGAGCAGTTTTTCTGCGGCGGCGGTGGCAGTGGAAAGGTGAGGGCGGTGCGGCGCCCCAAATAAGACGCCGCTCAATCACTCAAGGCGCGCCAAACAACATCGTCCAGTAAACCCCCTCATCACTGCGCGCGTCCGCCGCATAGGCTGCGCCCATCTGGGTAAACATCGGATTCATCAGGTTGGCGCAATGCCCCGGGCTGGCCAGCCAGCCCGACATGGCCTTGCTCGGTGAACCCTGGCCGGCAGCGATGTTCTCGCCGATCTGCCGGCCACGGAAACCAGCGGCTCTGGCTCGGTCTGCGGGCATGTCACCGTCGGGGTCCTGGTGTGCGAAGTAGTTGCCGTAGGCCATCGCCTTGCTATGCCCTTGCGCCGCAGCGCCCAGGGCTGCGTTCCAGGCCAATGGCCGTGCGGCGGCGAAGCGCTGACGACCGCAGAGTCGCGGCTTTGAGCGTGCTGCATTGACCTGTGCCAGCAACGCTTTGCTGACAGCTCGCGAATCACCCACGCGACTGTCCAGCACGGGCTGCGCTAGCACCACCTGCCACTCACTCCGGGCACGACTGACGCCAATGTCGGCATATTGGGTATCGAGCAACGCCTCGCAGTAATCGCTCTGGAGCATGTCGAAGGCCTCATCGGCATCCTGCGCACCGACCACACGAATCGTGCGCACGGTCACCGCCTGATAGCCGGACGCTTTCAATCGATCGCGCAAACCGCCGCCATAGCCGATCGGCAAGGCCAGGTTCGACTTCAACGCCAGCGGCGATAACGCTCGGCCGGCGCGCCCCGAGCAACGAGAAGGGTGGGCGCGGTAGTCGTTGATGGCTTCCACCAACTGCCTTTCGGCACCGGCGTGGGCGGGGTTGGCGAACAGGGAAAGCAGGGGAATGAAACAGAGCGAGGCAACGCGAACGGACAGGAGGGTTTG
This sequence comes from Pseudomonas sp. BT76 TE3572, assembly GCF_050435365.1. Classification (NCBI taxonomy): domain Bacteria; kingdom Pseudomonadati; phylum Pseudomonadota; class Gammaproteobacteria; order Pseudomonadales; family Pseudomonadaceae; genus Pseudomonas; species Pseudomonas sp. BT76 TE3572. Next base: position 1,774,071 of record NZ_JBNDKE010000001.1, on the reverse strand, counting down.
GCGCATGGATGAATAGCTCTGAGCGGGCAAGTGGAATTCACGGCTCGGCTATGACTGGCGCTTCAACACAAGGTTCACGGGCGGAAGATGCATATTTGCGACGGAATCAGTGCGTCCTCCAAAGAGGACGTGGAGGTGTCGTATGATGGCTGCTTTTCACCCGTCACAAGGACCCACCCATGCCGCTAAGCAAACGCGATCAGGCGCACATCGACCGTCGCCTGGTGGCCACCCTGACCGAGGCGTGTGAGACGGCCAAAGTGGAAATCCTCGGGTTCTGCTGGCTGACCCACGAGATCGATTACGATCGGTTCCCTTCCAGTCTGAGGGTTATCTGGGTCTTCGATACGCAGGCCAATAAGGATCAGGCGCTGGCCAGCGGGCAGGGCGAGCGCATGCTCGAGTTGACGACCAATGCGTTAAGCGAAGCGGACGTTCTCGTCAGTCCGGTATCGGCCCATGTGCAGTTCGATTCTGAAGAAGCCTGCCAGCGCGCCAATGGCGGAAACTGGCAGCAACGCTTGTCGCGCCCGCTCACTTCGAAAACTTCCTCGCCCCAGCCACGCAAAGGATCACCGCGACGGTAACCCCCAGCATGCCGATGCTGACATGTTCGTGAAGCAGCGTGGCCGCCAGCGCCAAACCAAAAAACGGCTGCAGCAGTTGCAGCTGGCCGACGGCGGCAATCCCCCCTTGGGCAAGCCCGCGGTACCAGAAGACGAAACCGATCAGCATGCTGAAGATCGATACGTACGCCAGGCTCAACCACGCGGATGGGGTAATTCCCGAGAACGAAGCCGGGGCCATTAACCAGGTCAGCGGGACCATGACGGGCAGCGACAACACCAATGCCCAAGAAATCACCTGCCAGCCTCCCAGTGTTCTTGAAAGCTTTGCGCCTTCTGCATAACCCAGCCCGCAAGCGAGGATGGCCAGCAGCATGAGGATGTCGCCGGTCGGCGAAGCGGTCAGGCCTTGCGAGACCGCAAACCCCACGACCAACGCGCTGCCCAGCACCGAGAAGAACCAGAACACCGGCCGTGGACGCTCCCCGCCGCGCAACACGCCGAACACCGCAGTAGCGAGTGGCAACAAGCCAACGAAGACGATGGAGTGCGCCGACGTCACGTACTGAAGCGCCAGCGCCGTCAGCAGCGGAAACCCGACGACAACGCCCATTGCCACGATCGCCAAGGGCATAAGCTGACGCTTGGCGGGCCGTTTTTCTTTAAACAGCACCAGCATGCAAAGGGCCAGGAGCCCGGCAATCGCCGCTCGGGCAACGGTCAGGAACACCGGGTCGAATTCCAGTACGGCCAACCGTGTGGCCGGCAGCGAGCCGCTGAAAATCAGCACGCCGATAAACCCGTTGAGCCATCCGCTCGCGGTCTTTTCCGTCGTTGGGTTTTGCAGGGTCCGTTCCATCTGAGGGCACTCTCAATTTGCAGAGATCCATCGTATGATCGACGATCACTACAATCAAAAAATTGTCATGGATACAACTCGACATGCCTCGCTCACGGTACAAGTCATTAGTGGATGCTTTGGCGGCTGACATCCGGTCAGGGCGATTGTTGCCGGGCACGCGCTTGCCGACGCACCGTCAACTGGCGGCAACAGAAGGGCTGGCATTGGTGACCGCCAGTCGGGTGTATGCAGAGCTCGAAGCCATGGGCCTGGTCAGTGGCGAGACGGGGCGAGGCACGTTCGTGCGGGAGACGTCGTTGCCGCCGGGCTTGGGTATCGACCAGAAAAACGTTGCCGTCGGAATGACCGACCTCAACTTCAACTATCCCTCGCTGCCAGGGCAGGCAGAACTCTTGCGAAATGCGCTGCGCCAGCTCGCCGCGGGCGGTGATCTGGAATCCCTGTTGCGCTACCAGCCACACGCCGGGCGCCTGCATGAACGCGCCTCGGTGGCGCGCCATTTGCTCGCCCGAGGGCTGACGGTAGAGGCCGAGCAAGTGTTAGTGGTCAGCGGTGCCCAGCATGGGCTGGCCGTGACGATGATGGCGCTGTTGCAACCCGGTGATGTGATTGCAGCGGATGCACTGACCTATTCAGGATTCATCGTGCTGGCCGAAGCCTTGCACCTGGAAATCGTGCCCATTCCCGTGACCGAAGAGGGACCAGATCTGGAGGCGTTGGACCGTCTGTGCCGGAGTCGCCGCGTGCGGGCGGTGTACACGATGCCGACGCTGCACAATCCGCTGGGGTGGGTGATGAGTGCCGATCAACGCGAGTCGCTGGTGACGATCGCGCGCCGGCATGACTTGCTCATTATCGAGGACGCCGCGTATGCGTTCCTTGCCGAGAACCCGCCAGTACCGATAGCGCAAATCGCCCCCGAGCGGACCGTTTACGTTTCAGGGCTTTCCAAAAGCGTGGCCACTGGACTGCGCGTAGGTTTCGTCGCCGCCCCGGCCGAAAAAGTGCCCGCGCTGGAGCGAACGATCAGGGCGACCACCTGGAACACCCCCGGCGTGCTGACGGCGATCGCGAGCACGTGGCTCGACGATGGCACCGTCATGCAACTGGAAGCTGAAAAACGCCAGGATGCGCAAGCCAGGCAAACCATGGCCGCCGAAGTGCTGGCGGGCCTTGCGTGCATTCGTCATCCGTCGTCCTATTTTCTTTGGCTGCCTTTGTCTGAAGATGCGAGGGCCGACCAGATCGCCGCGGCGCTGCTGCGTGAAAAAGTGGCGGTTTCAACCGCTGAGCCTTTTGCGACTTCTGCTCATGTACCGCATGCAATTCGCTTGGCGCTGGGGTCGGCAGAGATGGGCGCACTGCGTGAGGCGCTGGAAAAAGTGAAGTGGGTGATTGGTGCTTATTCGTAGCCCGAAGTCGCCCACCGCCATCTATATTGAAAGGTCCAGTCCGCTGCGGGTGATGCAAGCGCCGGACGAATGGCGAATCCCTCAAGCAAGCAGGACTGGTCGATACGCTCACAGAGGGCAATCTTTTTCATCCCGCATTTTCAATCAGGAGATCGTCATGACCCAGATCGAAAAAGTACTGTACACCGCCAAAGTCCACACCACGGGTGGGCGGGACGGCGCATCACGCAGTGATGATGGACGACTCGACGTCAAGCTTTCGTCCCCCGGCACCAAGGGCGACGGCACCAATCCGGAGCAATTGTTCGCCACCGGGTGGTCAGCCTGTTTCATCGGTGCGATGCAGGTCGCTGCCGGCAAAATGAAAGTCACGCTCCCGCCTGACCTGGCCATTGACGCCGAAGTGGACCTGGGCACCAACGCAGGCGGTTACCTGCTGCAGGCTCGCCTCAATATCAGCCTGCCGGGAATGGACCGCGAAACGGCCCGGGCGCTGGTGGATGAAGGGCACAAACTTTGTCCGTACTCCAAAGCCACGCGGGGCAACATCAACGTTGAGATCAACCTGGTCTGAGCCGGGGCTGTCACGCACATTGGCAAGTTATCGCAAGGGTGAAGCTTAGGTTTCGCCCTTGCGACAGGCCCTGCGGTTGGCTGCCAGCCATTGGCAAATTCGGGATGTCCGGGAGGGTGCCATGGCAACTGTTACCGATACGCTGAAGCTGTTTCTCTGCGGTGATGTCATGACCGCCCGCGGCATCGACTCAGTTTTGCCGCATCCTGGCGATCCGCGGCTTTACGAGTCTTACGTCAAGAATGCTGGCGACTACGTACGGCTGGCAGAAAGACTCAGTGGCTCGATTCCATGCCCAGCCGATTTCACCTATGTGTGGGGCTTTGCGCTGGAAGAGTTCGAACTTCACCGGCCGCACGCACGCATCATCAATCTTGAAACTGCGGTGTCCCGCCGCGGACGACCGGAGCCAAAGGGCATCAATTACCGCATGAGCCCGGAGAACTTCCCGGCCATCCGCGCAGCCGGCATCGACTGCTGCGTGCTGGCCAACAACCATGTGCTGGACTGGGGGGCAGCCGGCCTAGCCGATACGCTAGATACCCTGGCGAGTAACGGTATGTGCAGCGCCGGCGCCGGGCACAATCGGCAATCTGCCGAAGCGCCCGCCGTGCTGCCGCAGCCTGGCGGGCGGCGCTTGCTGGTGTTTGGCCTCGGTGCACCCGACAGCGGCATTGCGCCGGATTGGGCCGCCACGGATAGGCGCGCGGGCGTCGCGAGACTGGAGGATTTGTCGATGCAAAGCCTGCGCCCAGTGGCCAAACGGATTCTCGCGGGCAAAAATCCGGGGGATCGGGTGGTCGCCTCCATTCACTGGGGCGGCAACTGGGGGTTCGATATCCCACGCGAGCATGTCCGGTTCGCCCATGCCTTGATCGACGAGGCCGGAGTTGACGTGGTGCACGGGCATTCCTCGCACCACGTCAAGGGCATCGAGGTGTACCACGAACACCTGATTCTCTATGGCTGCGGTGATCTATTGAACGATTACGAAGGCATCGAGGGCCACACAGCCTTTCGCGGCGATCTGGGGCTTCTCTACTTTGCCTCGCTGGACACGGGCGGGCACCTGCAGTCGCTGGACCTGATACCCACCCGCGTGCGCCGCTTTCGCATCTGTCGCGCCGAAGGGGATGACCGTCAATGGCTGCACGACACCCTTTCTCGCGAGTGCGCACGCTTGGGCAGCAGCCTCCAGCCGGGCGCGAAAAATGCTTTCGAGTTGCGTTGGTAGGGGCCATGCCTGCCGAATTCAGCGGCGTTTTGCTGTCTGGAGAAGGGGGTAAAAATTCAGCGATCAAGCATGAGTGACCGGTTTCAGGGCGTGTGAAAACGTCCGGGATTGTCTAACCTTTTTGACGTCGAGATCGTAAAGGGCACCATGCGCCGCCCGACCTCCGCCCACGCCATTCTCACCACGGACGGACTCATCGTATCCCTCAGCTGAGGTATGAAGATGAAGCTCACACTCGCGGCCGCTGTAGCGACCCTCGCGCTTTGCGTCTCGGCCCTCGCCAGCGCCGCTCCCGCCGCCAAACCCCAGGCCATTCAGCCCTTCCACGTTAATGTGGCGGACAAGGAACTCGTCGATCTGCGCAACCGTATCGCGGCGACCCGCTGGCCGGACAAAGAGACGGTTTCCGATCGATCACAGGGCGCACAGCTGGAACAACTGCAGGCGCTGGTTCGCTACTGGGGCACGGACTACGACTGGCGCAAGGCCGAGGCGCAGCTCAATAATCTGGCGCAGTACGTGACCACCCTCGACGGGGTCGACATCCACTTTATCTGGGTGCGCTCCCCCCACCCGAACGCTTTGCCGATGATCATGACCCACGGGTGGCCAGGCTCGGTGTTCGAGTTCATCAAGGTCGTCGGTCCGCTCACCGATCCGCCTGCGCACGGGGGCAATGCTGCAGATGCCTTTGATGTGGTGATTCCGTCCATTCCTGGCTACGGCTTCTCTGGTAAGCCGAATGGTATCGGTTGGGATCCGGACCACATCGCCCGGGTCTGGGCGCAGCTGATGCAGCGCCTCGAATACACCCACTACGTCGCCCAAGGTGGCGACTGGGGCGCCCCCATTACCAGCGCGATGGCACGCCAGGCACCGGCCGGATTGCGCGGCATTCACCTAAACCTGCCAGCCACGATACCGGCGGAAGCGAGCGCGGCGCTCGCGGTTGGCGGACCGGCGCCGGCGGGTTTTTCCGAGAAGGAGCGCGCGACCTATGATGCCGTCGCCACGCTCGTCAAACAGGGGAACCTAGCGTACAGCGCGATGATGGCCGCGCGCCCGCAGATGATCGGTTACGGCGCGACGGATTCACCGGCCTTCCTCGCCGCGCTCCTGCTCGTGCATCCAGGCTTTGCCCGGTGGACATACGGCGCCGACCCGCAACAGTCGCCGACGAAGGATGAAGTGCTGGACGACATCACGCTCTACTGGCTGACGAACAGCGGCGCCTCGGCAGCCAGGCTCTACTGGGAAAACATGGGGCGAAGCCCTCTTTCTTCGGCCGCACAGAAGACCACCGAGATTTCGTTGCCGGTGGCCGTCACGGTGTTTCCAGAGGATGTCTACTGTCCGCCAGAAACATGGGCAAGGCGTGCTTATAGCAACCTGATCTACTTCCACCAGGCCGACAAGGGCGGCCACTTCGCGGCCTGGGAACAGCCGCAGCTATTTACCGAGGAACTTCGCACGGCGTTCCGGTCGCTGCGCTAGTCGAACACTGCCCGTGGTACCGCCACTTACAAATCATCGCCCAACACCTTCAGGTACTCGGGACTCTCGGAGATCGAGTTGTGCCCCGTACCCGGTATGACCTTCAGCGACGCCACTCCGTTGGCGAAATGCGTGAAGAGCCGCTCGGTGCTGGAACGCGGTATCACTTCGTCGTGCTCAGCCGCGATCAAGAGCGTCGGCACCGTGATGTGGGCGGCGTACTTCCAGGATTCAAACGTGTCCTTGAGCAACCATTTCACCGGGAAGATGGGGAACTGCCGGGCGGCGAGTTCTTCAACACTGTTGTAGGGCGTGATCAGCACCAGACGCGCCGCCGGGCGTTGGCTGGCGAGGCGTACGGCGACGCCCGAGCCCAGGCTGCGACCGACCACCGTAATGTGTGGATGGGTGGCGTAGACCAGGTCAAACAAGGTCAGGGCGTCGCGCGAAATCATCTCCTCGGAGGGCGATCCGGAACTGCCACCGTAGCCTCGGTAGTGCAGCAAGTAGAGGGCGTGATCGGCAAAGGCTGCGGAAAACGAAGGCAGGCTCCGGGAGACGTCCTCGGCATTTCCACCGAAATAGATCAACGCATTCGGGCCCTCGTGCGGCCTGACGGACACCAGCACCTGCGCGTCGTCGACCGACAGCGTGAGCAGCGATGCCGAGGTGCCGACAGCGCGGGGTTGCGGGAAGTAGATGAGGGCGCGCTGAAACACAAACAGCGCAGCGCAGAGCGCCAGATACACGACGGCGATGATGACGACGATTGACACCAGGATTCGTGGCATTCGACTAACTTTAGTGGGCGGCATTGACGGCTCTGGCCGGAAGACGGCTATCGCTTGATCGCTGTCAGAGTGTAGTAGACAGGTAGCTATGCTGATGTGGCTAGCCTCGTGCGTGCGGCGCGAGAAGTGCTGTGGACCGTGGCTGACAGCAAAAATGTGGAAGGGCAATTCCATGAGCCACACTGATGGGTACACGCGTCGAAAAATACTCATGCTGGCTGCCGGTGCTTCGGCGGTTTTCACCTTCGATCCAGCGTTTGCAGCATCCACGCCGTCGAGCGAAACAGGAGGCAAGAACATGCTGACCCGGGCCATTCCATCCAGCGCCGAACGCTTACCGATCGTTGGGCTGGGCACGTATCGCGGTTTTGATGTCGAGCCTTCAAGCCCCGCCTACAAGCAACTGCCTGCGGTGCTGCGCGCGTTGTTCGAGAAGGGCGGGAAGGTGATCGACAGTTCGCCGATGTACGGTCGCGCCGAACAGACGACCGGTGAGCTGCTGTCGATTCATGAACCGCGCTCGCCCGCGTTTCTGGCCACCAAGGTGTGGACCCGTGGACGCGAGGAAGGCATCGCGCAGATGGAGCAGTCCTTCAAGCTGCTGCAGACCGACCGGATCGACCTGATGCAGATCCACAACCTGCTGGACTGGAAAACCCATCTGCCGACCTTGCGCAAATGGAAGGAAGAAGGGCGCATTCGTTACATCGGCATCACCCATTACACGGCGTCGGCGTATGACGAGGTGGAAGCGGTGCTCAAGGCCGAGCCGTTGGACTTTTTGCAGATCAACTATTCCCTGGACGATCGCGGCGTCGAGAAACGCATCCTGCCGCTGTGTCGCGAGCGGGGCGTGGCGGTGATCTGCAATCGGCCTTTCGGCGGCGGTGATTTGCTCGCGCGCTTGAAGGGCAAGCCGTTACCGGGATGGGCCGCGCAAGTGGGGATCAACAGCTGGGCGCAACTGGCGCTCAAGTTCCTGCTGACGCATTCGGCGGTGACCTGCGTGATCCCCGGCACCGGCAACCCGCGTTACATGGCGGAAAATGCCGGTGCAGGTTTCGGTCCGATGCTGACGGGGGCGCAGCGCGAGCAGTTGATTGACGTGGTGGGGTAGACGAGTTGTCGAGGCTCGTCAGGTGTTGTTCGGTGCCTGGCGAAATCTCTCCGGGATGGCCTCCGCAAACGGATAAAACGAAAACCAGGGTCTGGCTTCATCGATCACCCGCTGGACGGACGGTCTGCTCATCAGCCTGTCGAAATAGGCTTTCAAGTGGCCGTAGTCGTCGGGAAACGGCTCGAGCGTACTGGCATAGAAAAGTGCCGGGGCCGCGGCGCAGTCGGCCAGGCTGAAATCATCACTGGCCAGCCAGATTCTGGACGCCATCTGGTGGTCGAACATGCCGTACGTCGTCTGCAGTGTGGAACGTTCTCTGGTCAAATCGCCATGAGTGCCGCGCAGGCGATCAAACACAATCTGTTGTAGCGGGTGTTGGAGATAGTGGTCGCAGACACGGTCCCACAGACGGACCTCCAGCGCGGTGTCCCAATCGCTGGGAACGAGTGGATGTTCACCGGCATAAAATCGGTCCAGGTATTCGATGATGATCGTGGTCTCCGCCACGTTGCGCTCGCGAGTGTGGTCGCGGATGACCGGGAACTTGACGAGCGGCCACAGCGCTTGCAGCTCTGCTCTGTCTGCATCGTTGGCGAGATCGATGATCCGCTTCTCGAATTCGACAGCGTTTTCATAGAGTGCGATCAGCACTTTGTGGCAGAACGACGACAGCGGATGGTAGTAAAGAGTCAGCGACATCTCTCAGCTCCTCGAAAGGCAAGTGACCCCCATCATCATAGTCGCCGTCCGGGACGGTGAAGCGCGCGGTGCTAGACTTTCAGGGTGGGGTGGATGATCGAACAACCTGATCCGGCGGTGCGATGGTGAGAACGCTGGAGGTATGACATGACGACTCAACTGCTGGCTAAAGAACACATCAACGTGGTGGTCCGCAATTATGTAGAAGGCATGGTGTTCGCTGATGAAGCCTTGCTGCGACAGGCCTTCCATCCTTCTTGCCGCATCATTGGTCATTACGAAGAAAAGCTGGAATGGGCATCCCTGGAGGAATTTATCAGCGCGATCAAGGCCGAAGGGCCGGCAGCCAAAGAGGTCAAACCGTTTTGGGAAGTACTCAGCATCGATGTCACAGGTGATGCCGCCGCGGTGAAAGTCGATGATGTTTATCTCGGCATGCGATTTACCGATTATCTGTCGCTACTGAACATCAATTACCGCTGGATGATTGTGAACAAGCTGTATTACCTGAACGAATAGCGCGTGAGCCCGGGAGCCCAAAGGCTCCCGGGCATCGTTATGCAATCAGCGACGATCCAGCCACACGGTCTGGGCATTGCAGAATTCGCGCACGCCGAAATGCGAGAGTTCACGGCCAAACCCGCTTTTCTTCACGCCGCCGAAGGTGACTCGCGGGTCGGAGGCGCAATAACCATTGATGAACACGCCACCGGTTTCCAATTCACCGGCCATCTGCTCGGCGAGTTCGACGTTGCGTGTGTAGATGGTTGCAGTGAGGCCGAACTCACTGTCATTCGCCAGTGCCATTGCATGCGCCGCATCGCGCGCGGTGATGATCGAGGCCACCGGGCCAAACAGTTCCTGTTTGAACGAGGTCATCTGGTCGGTGACATCACCGAAAACCGTGGGCTCGTAAAAGTTGCCAGGGCCTTCAGCCTTCTTGCCGCCCATCAACAGCGTCGCGCCTTCTTCCAGGGTGTCGCGCACCTGTTGATCCAGTTCATCACGCAGATCAAAGCGAGCCATCGGGCCGATGTAAGTGTCGGAGGCCAGTGGATCACCGACCAGCAGTTTTTGCGTGGCTTCGACGAACTTGCGCGTGAATTCCTCGACGATGCCTTGCTCGACGATCAAGCGTTTAGCCGCCGCGCAAACTTGCCCGGTGTTCTGGTAGCGGCCAATCACGGCGGCTTTGACCGCTTCGTCGAGGTCAGCATCGTTAAGGACGATGAACGGATCGGAGCCGCCTAGTTCCAGTACACACTTCTTCAACGCCGCACCGGCTTGAGCGCCGATGGCGATGCCGGCTCGCACGCTGCCAGTGAGGGTCACGGCCGCAATGCGGGGATCGGCGATTGCAGTGGAGACGCCGTCGGGCGTGACATTGATCACCTCGAAGACACCTTCGGGGAAATCGGCTTGCTTGAAGGCTTCCCGCAACAGATAAGCGCTGCCCATCACGTTGGGGGCATGTTTGAGCACGTAGGTGTTGCCGGCGATCAACGCTGGAACGGCGCCGCGCAGGACCTGCCAGATCGGGAAGTTCCACGGCATTACGGCGAGAATCGGACCGAGCGGGCGATATTCAATGCGCGCTTTTCCACCTTCAACCAGCGTCGGTTCGGCGCTCAACATCGCCGGGCCGTGTTCGGCGTACCATTCGCAGAGCAGCGCGCACTTTTCGATTTCGCCGCGGGCCTGAGTGATCGGCTTGCCCATTTCCAGGGTGATCATGTTCGCCATCGCGGCGGCATTGTCGCGCAATACCCGCGCCAGCGCCGTCAACAACTGCGAACGTTGATCAACCGGTTTGCTGCGCCAGGCGCGAAACCCGGCAGCTGCGCGGGACAGGGCGGCATCCAGTGCCGATGCAGATTCAAAAGGGTAGTGGCCGATCTGCTCGCCGTTGGCAGGGTTGATCGAAATGGCATGGGTGAGGCTGGAAACTTGAGTCATGGCACCGTCCTGCGAGGTGGGGATGTGCTCAGGTTACGGTGGCGTTTGTTTTCTGGAAACTGAATAATACTGAGCATATCGTTCACGTTTGGAGAATGACTTGGATCTGGTTCAGCTGGAAATATTCAAAGCCGTCGCAGAACACGGCAGCATCAGCGCGGCGGCTCAGCACATCCACCGGGTGCCGTCGAACCTGACGACGCGGATCAAGCAGCTGGAGCTGGATCTGGGCGTGGACCTGTTTATCCGCGAGAAGAGCCGCCTGCGCCTGTCGCCGGCCGGCTGGAGTTTCCTCGACTATGCCCGGCGCATTCTCGACCTGGTCCAGGAGGCACGCGCCACCGTGGCGGGCGAAGAACCGCAGGGATCGTTTCCGCTGGGGTCACTGGAGAGTACCGCTGCGGTGCGCATTCCTGGGCTCCTGGCCGCGTATAACCAGAAGCACGCCAAGGTCGAGCTGGACCTGTCCACCGGACCTTCGGGGACGATGATCGACGGGGTGTTGTCGGGCCGATTGGCGGCAGCGTTTGTCGATGGACCGGTGCTGCACCCGGCACTGGAAGGCGTGCCGGCGTTCGAGGAAGAGATGGTGGTGATCGCACCGCTCAACCATTCCCCTATTCATCGCGCGCGGGATGTTAATGGCGAAAACATCTATGCCTTCCGCTCCAATTGCTCTTACCGACATCACTTCGAAAGTTGGTTCGCCAAGGACGCGGCGGTGCCCGGCAAGATTTTCGAAATGGAGTCCTATCACGGCATGCTGGCGTGCGTCAGCGCCGGTGCAGGCCTGGCGCTGATGCCCCGCAGCATGCTCAACAGCATGCCCGGATGCACCACCGTGAGCGTCTGGCCGCTATCGGAATCGTTCCGTTATTTGCGCACCTGGCTGGTGTGGCGCCGGGGGACGGTGTCGCAAAGCCTGACCATGTTTGTGCGCTTGCTCGAGGAGCGCGGGGTGGTGCGCGATGACACTGTGCGCTAGTTCGCAGGCGAAAATATCCAGATCGGCGTGCCGACTCATTCCCCGGCTTTCGTCGACTTGATCAGATTGTTGCGCAGCTTCACGACCGCCTTCTGCAGGGTCGTGAACTCGTCGAGCGTCAGCCCCGTCGCGTCGGCGAGGCCCATTTCCGGTTGGCTTTCGCGCAGCTGTCGACCCTTCTTCGTCAGGCTGATCCGTACCTGGCGTTCGTCCTCGGGGTCGCGCTGCCTTTGCAAAAAGCCCATCGCTTCCAGCTTCTTCAGGATCGGGGTCAGCGTGTTCGATTCGAGAAACAGCTTCTCACCCAGGCTGCCGACGGTCTGGTTGTCTTCCTCCCACAGCGCGACGATGGTGATGTATTGCGTATAGGTCAGCCCAAGCTGTTCAAGTATCGGCTTGTAAGCCTTGCCGAAGGCCAGGTTGGTGGAATAGACCGCAAAACACAGGAATTCGGAGAGCTTCAGGTTGTCGGGGACGGCGTTGTCGGTGGGTTTCATGTACAGCCTCGTTGGCCAAAGACGGATGGCTCGCAAAAAAACGAAATATACCTCGTATGCGATTGTGTCGGAACGACTCTAACTGACGGTGGCGACCGGTTCGACGGCGAAAGTCGAACCGGTCGTACGGTGCATCACGCTGTCAGGGCGTTGATGACCACGCCGATATTGCCGCGCGTTGCTTTCGAATACGGGCAGATCTGGTCTGCGGCGTGCGCCAACTCTGTCGCGACGTCTTGCGTCAAACCTGGCACGCGAAGAGTCAGCCGGGCCTGGAGGAAGTAGGCCGGACCGGTCTGGCCCAGATCGACCTCAATATCAACCGCCATATTAGGCGGCAGCGTCACCTTCATGTTTTTCGCCGCCAGCTCGACGGCAGCGGTGTAGCAGGCCGACCATGCGCCGGCGAAAAACTGCTCTGCCGTGGGGTGCGGAACAACGGCTGCGAACTCTTGTGCCAGTCTAGGGTTTCCCGGGGACGAGAGCTGGATGGAGAGGCCGCGGGAAGAGTTGTCACCGTCGCTGAATGTCGTGTGGGTTTTGCCTGTGGCCAGGACTTTTTCGATCTTGTTCATGGTTGAGTCCTCAACTTTTTTGGATTTGTAATTCGTATGCGCTTAAAGCGCATACGATATATGTGGCGTATCGACTATGCCGATTGATAGCAACGCCGCGCGGTGCGTCAAGCCGTGAGGACGTTCAGGGCCACGTCAATGTTACCCCGCGTTGCTTTCGAGTACGGGCAGATTTGATCGGCGGTGTGCGCCAGTGTCGTCGCGATGTCGCGCGGCAAACCCGGCACGCGCAGGGTCAATCGAGCCTGAAGGAAGTAGGCCGGGCCGGTCTGACCCAGATCGACTTCGATGTCGACGGACAAATCCGACGGCAGCACCACGTTCATCTCACCGGCCACCAGCCCGACGGCGGCGGTGTAGCAGGCCGACCAGGCGCCAGCGAACAGTTGCTCGGCAGTCGGGTGCGGCTGGGTGGCGGCGAACACGTGGGCTGGCTTGGTGATGCCGGGCGTCGACAGGGTGATGTCGAGGCTGCCGTCATGGCCGCGCGAGGTGTTGCCAGCGTCGCTGACGGTGGTGTGGGTTTTGCCGGTGGCCAGTACTTTTTCGATCTTGCTCATGATGATTTCCTAAGTTTCTATTGTTTTCGCATGCGCTTATATCGCATGCGATATATTTAATGGATTAAAACGATCTTCACGCCGTCAGGACGTTCACCGCCACGTCAATGTTGCCCAGCGTCGCTTTCGAGTACGGGCAAAGTTCGTGTGCGGCGCGCGCCAGTGCGGTTGCGACGTCGTGTGCCACGCCCGGCAAGCGGACAAAGAATCGAGCCTGAAGGAAGTAAGCCTGACCGGTCTGGCCCAGATCGACTTCGATGTCGACAGACGCATCGGCCGGCAGCAGCACTTTTTTCGCCTTGGCGATGTGTTCGATGGCGGAGATGTAGCAGGCCGACCACGCACCGGCGAACAGTTGCTCGGCGGTCGGGTGCGCTTGGGTGGCTGCAAATACGTGGGCCGGTTTTGCGTCACCTGGCGACGACAGCTCGATGTCGAGGTTGCCGTGGGCACGGGTTGCGTCGCTGAACGTGGTGTGGGTTTTGCCGGTAAACAGTACTTTTTCGATCTTGCTCATGGAATGAATCCTCAACGTTTCAATAGGTGGTGGCTGTCTGTCGTATACGTTTGTATCGTATGCGATTGAAATAATACTCGCGCAGAGCTCAATCGGTGTCAAGGGGTAGTACGCGGCCCAGCCGACGAATGGTCGGGTTGCCGGGATGTGCTGAATTCGTCGTCGACCGGGCCTAAAGCGATCAAGCCGTGGCGTCTGGAATGGGCCAGTCTGGGCGGTCTGTCCAAGGAGTTGATGATGAAACGACTGTCTCTGGCCGAAGCTCGCGAGCTGGCCGAATCGATCTTGCTGCACAACGGTTTCAACCTTGCCCACGCTCAGGCGGTGGCCGCCACGGTGATTGCCGGCGAGCGCGATGGCTGCGCCTCCCACGGTTTGTACCGGGTTTTGGGATGCGTGAATTCGCTCCGGGCCGGCAAGGTGGTGGCGGATGCCGAGCCACGGGTGATCGACCAGGCCCCTTCGATCGTGCGGGTCGATGCGGCGGGTGGTTTCTCCCAATTGGCGTTTCAGGCAGGCCTGTCCTTACTGGAGGAGAAAACCCGGGCAAACGGGATTGCAGCGCTGGCGATCAATCGCTGTGTGCATTTTTCTGCCCTGTGGGTCGAGATCGAGCAACTGACCGCTGCCGGCCTGGTGGCGCTGGCGTGTAATCCGAGTCATGCCTGGGTCGCGCCGGCGGGGGGCAGTCAACCGGTGTTCGGCACCAATCCGATTGCGTTTGGCTGGCCGCGTTCGGGCAAGGATCCGTTTGTGTTCGACTTCGCCACCAGTGCGATTGCCCGTGGCGAGATCGAGTTGCATCGGCGTGCCGGCAAAGCGATTCCCGAAGGTTGGGGGGTGGACGCTGAAGGGCAGCCAAGCACCGATGCGAACGTGGTGCTCGATGCCGGCGCGATGCTGACGTTCGGCGGGCACAAGGGCTCGGCGCTGGCCGCCATGGTGGAGTTGATCGCCGGGCCGTTGATTGGTGACCTGACCAGCGCTGAATCGCTGGCGTACGACGCGGGCAGCAAGTCGTCGCCGTACCATGGCGAGCTGATCATCGCCCTCGATCCGCGACGCTTTCTCGGTGAGGCCACCGAGCAGCACCTGGCCCGTGCCGAAGTCATGTTCCAGAGCATACAAGGGCAGGGCGCACGCTTGCCGTCGCAACGGCGTTACGAGGCGCGAGCACGCAGTTTGGTGGAGGGCGTGCAGATTCCCGAAGCCTTGTACAACGACTTGAAAGCACTGCTGGACTGAAGGGAGACGGGCGCCAGTGGCGCCCGTTTGGTTTTACAGCGGTTCGCGGTGGCTGTTGCCGTCGACCAGACGGGCGATGCCCAGCGGATTGGCGTTTTGCAGTGCCTCGGGCAAGAGTGCATCCGGGCAATTCTGGTAGCACACCGGGCGCAGGAAACGCTCGATGGCCAAGCTGCCGACCGAGGTGCCACGGGCATCGGAGGTGGCGGGGTAGGGACCGCCATGCACCATCGCATCGCAGACTTCGACGCCGGTCGGGTAGCCGTTGAACAGTACCCGGCCGACTTTCTGTTCAAGCAGCGGCAGCAGTTCGCTATGGGTTTGCAGGTCTGCGGCTTCGGCAATCAGCGTGGCGGTAAGTTGGCCGTGCAAGCTCTGCAACGCCTGTTGCAGCTCGGCCTTGTCGGCCACTTCCACCAACACGGTAGTCGGGCCAAACACTTCCTCCTGCAACAGATGATCGCCATTGAGCAATAGGCTGACGTCGGCCTTGAACAGCTGCGGCTGGGCCTGCTTGCCCTGTTGTTCGCGGCCGGCCAGGTGGCTGATGTGCGGATGCGCGTGCAGCGCCTGCACACCCTTGGCGTAGCTGGTTAACGTGCCGGCGTTGAGCATGGTTTGCCCCGGTTGGTCGGCCATTACCGCGCTGAGCGATTCAATAAATGCGCTGAATTCGGGGGAGCGAATGCCGATCACCAATCCGGGGTTGGTGCAGAACTGGCCGCAGCCGAGCACCACTGACGCGGCGAGTTCGCGGGCGATTTTCTCGCCCCGCAGTTGCAGGGCTTCGGGCAGTACCAGCACTGGATTGATGCTGCTCATTTCGGCGAACACCGGAATCGGCTGAGGCCGTGCGGCGGCCATGTCGCAGAGGGCGCGACCGCCCTTGAGCGAACCGGTGAAGCCGACCGCCTGGATCGCCGGATGCTTGACCAGCGCTTCGCCGACACCCGCGCCGTAGATCATGTTGAACACGCCTTTGGGCATGCCGGTTTGCTCGGCGGCGCGGATGATTGCATCGGCCACGAGCTCGGCAGTCGCCATATGCCCGCTGTGGGCCTTGAACACCACCGGGCAACCGGCGGCCAGGGCGGCCGCGGTGTCGCCACCGGCGGTGGAGAATGCCAGCGGAAAATTGCTCGCACCGAACACCGCAACCGGGCCGACGCCAATCCGGTACTGACGCAGATCCACCCGTGGCAGTGGCTGACGTTCGGGCAAGGCTAGGTCGATGCGCGCACCATAGAAATCGCCACGGCGCAGGACCTGAGCGAACAGGCGCATCTGTCCGCTGGTGCGACCGCGCTCACCCTGAATCCGCCCGGTCGGCAGCGCCGTCTCGCGGGTGACCAGGGCAACGAACTCATCGTCCAGTGCGTCCAGTTGCGCGGCGATGGCCTCGAGAAATTCCGCGCGGCGGCTCGCCGGCAAATTGCGGAAGGTCGGGTAGGCGAAAGCCGCGGCCTGGGCAGCGGCGTCGACTTCCTCAACGGTGGCTTGCATGAACGCGTAGGGCAGTGCTTCACCGGTGCTGGCGTCATGGCTTTGCACGGTGATGTTGCCGGCGGCACTGCGCGCACCGCCGATGTAGTTGTGGCCGATGATGTGGGGCATGAAAAACTCCTGTCGGAAAAGGGGGCAGGCCTAATGATTGCCAGTTAACAGAGATCGATGGTCGGACGGTTACTTGTGGCGAGGGAGCTTGCTCCCGCTCGAGTGCGCAGCAGTCGTAAAACCTGCAGAACGGTGTGCCTGGAAGAACCGGGTTTCAGGTTTTAGGGACGCTTCGCGCCCCAGCGGGAGCAAGCTCCCTCGCCACAGGTACTGTGCTCGTCTCACGTTCTTGACTGGCAGGTATGAAACTCAAGCCAACGAATCACCCCGACGTGCGCTGGCGGTTTCAGCGGTGCCCAAGGCAGCGATCCGCGCAGCGGATTCGCTATCCACCAGGTGCAGCGACTTGCCACGGGTTTCCCGAGTCAAACCCGACGGCGACGATGGAGATCAGCGCGGCACAGACCAGGTACCAGGCGATCGGTGTCGAGCTGTGGTACTTGTTGAGCAGGGTGAGGGCAATCAGCGGCGCCAACGAGCCGGCGAAGATCGGCGCCACCTGGTAGCACAGGGACAACGCGGTGTAGCGCACGTGGGTCGGGAACATTTCGGCCATCAGCGCCGAGTAGGGCGCGTAGGTCATCGACTCGATCGCCAGGCCCAGGGTGATTGCCCCGATGATCAGCCAGTTGTTGCCGGTGTCCATCATCGGGAAGCCGATGAAGCCCCAGAACGCGGTGAGGATCGCCCCCGTCAGGTACACCGGTTTACGCCCGACCAGATCGGACAGATACCCCATCAGCGGGATCATGAAGAAATGCAGCAGGTGCGCGCCGAACATCAGAAACAGAATCTCTGAGGTGTCCTTGTGCACCACCAGCTTCAGGTAGGTAATCGAGAAGGTCACGACGGTGTAGTAGAGAATGTTCTCGGCAAACCGCGCACCGATACCGACCAGCACTGCACGCCAGTGATGACGCAACACTTCGACCACACCCAATTGTTGTTGCTTGTTTTGCGCCTGACGGGCCTGGGCTTCCTTGAAGATCGGCGCGTCGTCGACGCTGGTGCGAATCCAGTAGCCGATCAGCACCACCACCGCCGAGAACCAGAATGCGACGCGCCAGCCCCACGCGAGGAATTGCTCCTCCGACAGGTTCGACGACAACAGCAGCAACGCGACGGTCGCCACCAGGTTACCGGCCGGCACACCGGCTTGCGGCCAACTGGCCCAGAAGCCTCGGCGATTGTCCGGGCAGTGTTCGGACACCAGTAGAATCGCGCCGCCCCATTCACCTCCGAAGGCGAAACCCTGGATCAGCCGCAGCAGCACCAGTAACACGGGCGCGGCGTAGCCGATCTGGTCGAAACCGGGCAGGCAACCCATCAGGAACGTGGTGATGCCGACCACCACCAGGCTCAGTTGCAGCAGGCGTTTGCGGCCGAACTTGTCACCGTAGTGACCGAACACCAGACCACCCAATGGGCGGGCGAGAAAGCCGACGGCATACAAAGCGAAGGCGGCGAGGATGCCATCGATCGGGCTGTCGGTTTGACGGAAGAACAGCTGGCCGAAGACCAGTGCCGAGGCGGTGCCGTAGAGAAAGAATTCATACCATTCGGCGACCGTGCCGGCCATGGCGGCGGCCACCACGCGCTTGAGTCCCGAAGGTGTGGTTGCGCGGGCGGTGCTGTGAGGATTGGGCATGCTGACGTTTCCTGTAGAGGCGCAAAGACAGGTAGCCGGGCCGGGTCCTCAATGACCCGCCCGGCGATCACTCAGAGACCGACGTCCGGCAGTTCCGGACGATTGGCCAGAGCCTTGGCCATGATCTGCTCGACGAACACCCGATCGGCTTCCGGCAGGGCCAGGCGGGGTGGACGGGTCAGGGCGCTGCCGCGACCGGCAATGGCTTCGCACAGCTTGATGCACTGCACCAGGTCGGCACGGGCGTCGAGGTGCAGGATCGGCATCAGCCATTCGTAGATCGGCATGGCTTCGGCGAAGCGACCGGCCTTGGCCAGGCGGAAGATGGTTTCGCCTTCTTTCGGGAACACGTTCGACATGCCCGAGACCCAGCCTTCGGCCCCCACGGCGATGCTTTCCAGCACCACGTCATCAAGGCCGGCGAACAGCACAAAACGGTCACCCACTTCATTGCGCACGTCGATGAAACGACGGGTGTCGCCGGAGGAGTCCTTGAAGCACACCACGTTGTCGCAGTCGGCCAGGGAAATCAGGATGTCCGGGGTCACGTCGTTTTTGTAGATCGGCGGGTTGTTGTAAACCATCAGCGGTACGTCGGCGTTTTTCGCCACGTAGCGGTAGTGCTCGGCGGTCTCGAACGGCTTGGAACCGTAGACCAGCGCCGGCATCAGCATGACCCCGTCGACACCCACGCGGCGCACGGCGTTGGCGACTTTGGCCGCTGCGATGCTGGTGAATTCGGCCACACCGCAGATCACTGGCACGCGGCCGCGGGAAGCGTCGACCGCGACTTCAGTCACGGCGATTTTTTCTTCGGCGGTCAGCGAGGTGTTTTCCCCCACCGAACCGCACACCACCAGGCCCGACACGCCGTCACGGATCACGTTGGAAATCACCTGGTGGGTTTTTTCCAGGTTGATGGAGAAGTCGTCGTTGAATTGAGTGGTCACCGCTGGGAAGACGCCACTCCAGTTAATGCGCTTGCTCATTGTTGCCTCCGGTTCGTTAATTGTATTTCGTATACGATATTTCAAGTGAAAAGACTCGGCCAGTGCTTTTTTCAGTTTCGTGGGGGTTTTTACTAGCCGTTTGTCAGAGTTTTTTGGTGAGGGTTTGTAAGGCTGTGCTCAGGCACCCGGCCAGGTGTCAGACAAGCGATAGCCTTGTGGCCACGGATCGCTTGGATCGAGCAGCAACTGGTGGGTGCCGGTGATCCAGGCCCGGCCGGAAATGCACGGATAGATCGCCGGGCGTCCGGCCACTTCCGTCAGCGAATCGATGCGGCAGTGGAACTCGGAGCCGATGATCGAACGGCCGATAAAACGCTCGCCGACCTGCATCAAGCCCTTGGCTTGCAGCACCGCCATGCGCGCCGAGCAGCCGGTGCCGGTGGGCGAACGGTCGATCTTGCCGGGTTGAATCACCACCGCGTTGGCGCCGGTGGCGATGCCATTTTCATAGACGAGGGGCGCCGCGATCTGGCAGAAGGAAATGTGCGACCACTCGGGGTTCAGCGGATGGACGAAGCCCAGTTGTTCATTGGCCGCGCGGGTGATTTTCAGCCCGACCTCGACCAGCTCCGCCGCTTCATCAGGACGAATGGAAAAGCCCAGGCGCTTGGCGTCAGCGATCACAAAACTGTCACCGCCGTACGCGGTATCGACCTGCAATGAGCCGACGCCTTCCACTTCGATCCAGGCGTCAAGGCGGTCAGCGAAGGAGGGCACGTTCTTGATTTCTACCCGTTCGACCTTGCCGTCACGGCAGTCAGCCACCGCTTCGATCAGCCCGCCCGGCGCTTCGAGCACCAGCCGGGTTTGCGGTTCGGTCATCGGCAGGATGCCGCTGTCGAGCAACACGGTGGCCACGCACAGCGAATTGGAGCCGGACATCGGTGGCGTGTCGGCCGGTTCCATGATGATCCAGGCCATCTGCGCCCGAGGATCCTTGGCCGGCACCAGCAGGTTGACGTGGCGGAACACCCCGCCGCGCGGCTCGTTGAGGACGAAGTTGCGCAGGGTCTGATCCTTGGCAATCCAGCGCGACTGCTCCCACACGGTGGCCCCGGGCGGTGGCGCGACGCCGCCGACGATCACGTCGCCGACTTCGCCTTCGGCGTGACAGCTCACTACATGGATGACTTTTGATGAGCGCATTGTCTGCTCCTTGTTTTGTCTGTTAGGGCCTCATCGCGGGCAAGCCCGCTCCCACAGGGTTTGGTGGTGTACACAAAACTGGTGACCGACATAGATCACTGTGGGAGCGAGCTTGCTCGCGATGGGGCCATTAGTTATTTCACTGATTTCAGAAACGCCGCGGTTTCCGCATGCACCGGGTTGCCGATAACCTGATCAGGCGAGCCGATTTCATGCACCAAACCATTGCGGAAAAATGCCACGCGGTCGGACACGTCGCGGGCGAAGCGGATTTCATGGGTCACCAGGACCATGGTCATGCCGTCTTCGGCGAGCATGCGCATGGTGTCCAGCACCTCGCCCACCAATTGCGGATCGAGGGCTGACGTGGCTTCGTCGAACAGCATGTAGTCCGGCGACATGGCCAGGGCGCGGGCGATCGCCATGCGCTGTTGCTGGCCGCCGGAGAGCTTGCCGGGAAAGGCCTTGAGCTTGTCGCCCAGGCCGACGTGGGTCAGTTGCTTGACCGCCAGTTCCTCGGCTTCGGCCTTGCTTTTGCCCAGCACTTTGCGCGGCGCCAGCATCACGTTTTCCAGCACGGTCAGGTGCGGGAACGCGTTCCATTGCTGGAAGACGATGCCGATCTTCTGCCGCAGACGGTTGAGGTCCGTGGCGCTGTGATGGACTTCGACACCGTCGACACGAATGTTGCCTTTCTGGATCGGCTCCAGGCCATTGATGCACATCAGCAGGGTCGATTTGCCCGAGCCGGAGCCGCCGATGATCGACACCACCTCGCCCTTGTTCACCGTCAGGTTGACGCCCTTGACCACTTCGAGGTTGCCGAAGGATTTGTGTACGTTGTCGATCTCAATCATTTTCTTGCCACCTTCTTTCCAGACGAGCGCCGAGGCGAGCAACCACCAGGCTCATGACGTAGTAGATGAGGCCCGCGATGCACAGCACCAGCAGCGGTTCCTGAATGCGGGTCACGATGGTTTGCGAAGCGCGCAGCAGTTCGACGATGCCGATCCACATCACCAGCGCGGTGTCTTTCATCACGCTGAGCACCAGGTTCAGCCAGCCGGGAAAAGCCACCCGCGTGGCCATCGGCAGGACGATCCAGCGCAGGTCCTGGAGGAAGCTCAGGCCCAGCGAGCGGCTGGCCCGGCGCACGGTGAATGGCACCGACAGCACGCCGCTGCGCACGATCTCGGTGAAGTACGCGGCGGCGTAGACCCCGAGCACAATGCAGCCAACGCTGAAGGCGCTGATGTTCAAGCCGACGATGCTTTTCAGCGAGTTGAACAACACAAACTGGATCAGCAACGGCACGCTGCGAAACACGTCCAGCACCCACGCCAGTGGCAGGCTGGCGCGTGGCAACAGCGCTCGCAGCAAGCCGAACAACAGCCCGGCGAAGGAGCCGAGGATGATCGACCAGAACGTGAGTTTCAGAGTGACCCAGGCGCCATCAAGCAAGAACAACAGGTCATTCCAGGAAAAACTGGTGGTCAACATGCTCACCTCCTCAGTAACGGAACAGCCGCCAGGCCATCAGCCGGGCGACGCCGACGATCGCCTTGGCAATCAGGTAATACAGCGCCGCGGCGATGGCGAAATATTCGAAAGTGCGGAACGTCTTGACGTTGTAATCCTGGGTCACGCCGGTGAGGTCATTGTTCAGCCCGACGATCACCCCCAGCGACGTCATCAACACCGCCCAGACCATCTGGTTACTCAACGGATAGAACACGATCCGCAGCAGCTGCGGGACGATGATCATCCGGTAAGCCTGAAAGGCACTCATGCCCAGCGAACGCGCGGCGCGCACTTGGGTGCCGGGCACAGCCTTGAGGCCACCGCGAAAGTTTTCCGCGAGGTAACCGGCGTTGTTGAAAGTGATCCCGGCCAGCAGCGCGAACCATGAGCTGACGTGCAATTCCAGCGAGCCGAGGCCGAAGTAGAGGACGTAGATCTGGAACAGCGACGGGGTGTTGCGGGCGACCGACACCCAGCCGTTGCCGATGCCGCGCAACAACGGCTGTTTGGTTTCGCGCATCACCGTCAGGGCCAGGGCGATCAGTACGCCGAAGATCATCGACAGTGCGGCGGTCTCGAAGGTGACCCAGGCGCCGGCGAGCATGTCCGGCAGGGCGCGCAGCGTTGCGCGCCATTGGAAGGTGTAATCAAACATGCGCGGGGCTCTCCAGGGAGGCGGCCGAATGCAGCCAGGCCGGCAAACGACCACTGGCCGTGGCGCTGCAGGCGGCGTCGACACATTCGGCGAGGTTGGCGAAGTGCACCTTGCGGCCTACCAGGCCGGGTGCGTAATGGGCGTACTTGCCCGAGTTGGTCATCAAGGTTTTGGCGGCCAGCGGAATCACCGGCTCACCGAGCATGCACCAGCAGGTATCGGTGACCAGGGTTGCGCCGAAGGCTTCGATCACCGCGATATGCCCGGCCTCGCGCGCCTGCTCCAGCACCGCACGACCACAGGTGATGGCGAGCACCACCACGGGGTGCTTGTGCCGACCCCGGCACAGCCGCGCCAGATGCGCGAATTCGCTGAGGGAGAAATGCGGGTTGCCCAGCGAGACCACATCCACCCGGTTGTCGCGGGCACTGTTGAGCTTGCGCCAGCTGAGCAGCAAATCCTTCAGGCGGATTTTTTCCACCGGCACATCGGCATCCGCCTCCAGCACCTGCGTCGGGTCGAGTGCTTCCGGGGTCACCCCGGCGATATGGAACAGCGGCGCGGCGGAGGTGGTGGCGAAAGCCGCGCCAAAAGCTTTCAAATCGTCCAGGCTCGGCTTGCTGTGTTCCAGCCCCAACACCAGCGGAATCCGGCTCCCGGCCAGGGCGCCGATGTGGTAACCGAGCAGCGGGTAAAAGGCATCGTCCAGCTCGCCAAAATCCGGCAATTCGATTTGCAGTCTCGCTTTACGTTGCGCGTCCAGATGGCAGCCAATCAACGGCGCGCGGCCGGTCAGGGCGATGCAGATATCCAGGTAGTCCGGGTATTTCAGGGTGCGTGCGCCGAGCACGCTGTTGGCATATACCACGGCGTTGGATTCGGCCCAGACGATTTGCTCGCCGGCCTTCGGCGCGCTGTCGAGCAGGTAGGGCGCGCAGGTAAAACTCAGCTGTGCGCCCATCGCCATGTACGCATCGCCCAAGGCACTGGCCGGTACGCCGAGCGCCGGATCAATGCCCAACTCGCGCCAACGGCGCTGGTCGACGGAAATCGAATTGAGGGTGGTCGGCACCCGTACGTTTGCTCCCCACTGCACCAGTTGTTCGGCGAAGCGCAGGCTCGCAGGTCCCGTATAAATGCAGCCGTCGATGTGCGCCTGGGTGACATTCACCAGGTGACGGGCGCCTTGCAGTTCAGCCATGCGCAGGACGATCTGCATGGCCACTTGGGCAGCTTTGCCATGCTCGCCGCCGAGTAGCGCCTGATCGTGTTCGGTGAGTTCGATAGTGCTGCTTTTTTCTGCTGTCGGCAACGGACTGTCGAGTGCCTGCCAGGCATCGCCCGGCAGGTGTTCGAACAGAGTCACCGTTGAGGCTTCGACCCGAGCAAAGGCCTTGCCGCGCAAGGCGGCGAAGGCCTCCCGGCCGATGCACAGCACCGGCAGGGATCGCTCGAAAATGGTCTGTGCCACGAGCACGCCCAGGGTCAGGATCTCATCGGGTTCGGCCAGCACCAGTGCGGCCGGCGCATGACCGTTGCTGATCAGTTCCATCAGCACACTGCTGCCGGTGCACGAGCCGCGGCCGCTGGGAATGGCCAGCACCCGGCCGGCCAGGTATTCGCCGCTGAGCGGGTGGTGACGGTCGATGACCTCGCCGCTGTACGGATCGACCCCGCCCCAGAAACTCAGCCCGACATCGGCGAACAGCAGAGCGCCTTGTGCGGCGCCGGCGACCAGGCTGCGACCGGTCAGAGAGGTTGGCCTAGGCATGCCGGACACCTCAGTAATAGACCTTGGGCACGGTCAGGTCGGTGGGTGAAATCTCGGTGCCGACCCATTTGGTGAACAGCTCGTTGTAGCGGCCGCTGCGCACCTGCTGATTGACGAACAGGTTGAGGTAGTTGAGCAGGCCATACTCGTTGCGCTTGGCACCCAGGGACACGTAGTCGATGGTGTACGGCGCGTTACCGGCGATTTTCAGGTTCTTGTATTTGCCCGACTTGATCGTGGCGGCGGCCACGGTGTTGGTGACCACGGTGGCGTCGATGTGACCCTGGGCGACCGCCAGCAGCGTGTCGTTCTGCGACTGATAGGCGCGGAAGGTGCCGGTGCCCCAGTTCTTCACGTCTTTTTCCAGGGCGATGGCTTCGTAGGTGCCGCTGGTGTTGCCCAAGGCTTTGCCCTTGATATCGGCGAAGCTGTTGATGCCGGTGTTGTCGCGGGTCAGCACCACCATCTGGAAGGCGAAGTACGGCACGGTGAGGCCGACGGTCTTGGCCCGTTCGAGGGTGTCGGACGTGGACGCAACGATCACGTCGGCACGCCCGGAGACCAGCGCCGGAATTCGATCGGGGAAGGGCGTTTCAACCACTTCGGCGTCGACCCCGAGGATCTTCGCCAGGTCGTGGCAGTAGTCCACGTCGAAACCGGCCGGGTTGTTACTTGCATCGCGAAAACCCATGGGCGGGAAGTCCAGGGTCACGGCGCAGCGCAGCTTGCCCGAACCAATAATGTCGTCGAGCTTGTCGGCCTGGGCGGTGGCGATAAAGGACGTACTGAGAACAGCGCTGAGGGCTACGGCAAATGCGGGGTTTTTCATAGAGGCCTCGTTGTCGGAAAGTGCTGTTGGATATCGTATTGTGAATTTCGTATACGATATGTGATTAGCAATGAGCGTGCCTGTTTCCGAACTGAGGCGAGAATTTATCGCCAAGCCTTGAGTTAAACGTCCTGCAAGATTTTAGGAATAGGGCGTAGGAGAAGAGCGCCTTGGCGGGTCGTATCAGACGGTGTTACAGAAGGGAGCAGTGGGAACGCCGGGCGCCCCTTAAAGGAACACTCGTCTGGGTTCAGCGACGGCTTTCGCGATACTGACTCGGCGCCAGACTGGTCAAGGCGCGGAACTGCCGGCTGAAGGCACTGTGGTCGGTGTAACCGCAGCGCAGGGCGATCTCGGTGATGGGCAGGTCGGTGTGCAGCAACAGTCGAGAGCCTTCTTCCAGGCGCGCCTTGTGAATCATCTGCCGTGGGGTGAGCTGGAACACCCGTTTGCAATGGCGCTCCAGTTGCGCCACGGAAAACCCGGCGATTGCAGTCAGTTCGGCGAGGCTGATCGGTCGGGCGAAATGGCTGCGGATGTGCGCGTCCACCGCCGCGAGTTTCTGGAACGCCGGATGATTCGACTGTGGCGTTTGCAGGTCGCGGGAGATGCCGGCCAGGCCGACGATCTGACCTTGCAGGTCGCGCAGCGCGAGTTTGTGGGTCAGGCACCAGACCGGTTGGTTACCGTAATACAGGTGCAGTTCGAGTTGGTCGGCCAGTTCGCGGCCGGTGGACAGCACCCGCCGATCCTGCTCGGTGTACAGCGGGCCGAAGCGCTCGGGAAAGACCATGTCGGCGGTGCGCCCGAGCAACTCGTCACTGTGTTTGAAGCCGCAGCGCCGGGCCAGGGTCTGGTTGACGAAGGCGTAGCGGGCCTCGCTGTCCTTGATGAAAAACACCACGTCCGACAGGGTGTCGAGCAGCGCCGCGATCGGCTGCAGACTGCTCAGCAGAGTGGGCAGGTCGCAGGGTTTGAAGGTAGTGAGCGAGGCATACATGGCGCTGGGCGTCTGGAGGCAATGCCCGGGATCATAAAGACTCGGCGACGGACCCGAAAGCCCCGGGCCGGCATTCAGGCCGGCGGGGTGTCGTCCAGGCACAGCAAGGTCTCGATCCGTGCCGGACTGAACGGTGGTCGTGGTGCCGAAGGTTGCCAGCCGAACAGGTGCTGCAACGCGCCGCCACACACCCGGCCCTGGCAGGCGCCCATGCCGCAGCGGCTGGCCAGTTTGGCCTCGCGCCAGTCTGTGTGCCCGGCAAGCACTGCGTAAGGCACGTCTTCGCAACGGCACACCAAAGTGTCGGGTTGCGCGAGCGACTTGAGTTGCGGATCGAGGGTGAAGGCCTTGTTGAGCGTGTTGGCAAAACCCTGCCAGCGTGCACGACGCGGCCACAATGCTCGGGCCGAATCAAGGCCACCGACGGCGGCGTGGCCAGCGATGGCGCCTTCGACCAAGGCCAGTTCACTGCCACCGAAACCGGTGCATTCACCTGCCGCGTAGTGATCGGCGCGGCGAGTGGCCTGCCAGGGATCGACGGCAATCGCCTGACCTTCAAGTTCGCAGCCGAGGGCCTGACCGAGTTGGGTATTGGGGATCAGACCGAAGCCACAGGCCAGGCGATCACATTCCAGTTCGACGATTTTTCCTTGCTGGTGCAGGCGCACACCTTCCAGCCGCTCATTGCCCAGAGCGGCCAGTACATAAGTCCCGGTGCGGTAATGGCGGTCGAACAACGTGACCGACTGCATCAGTTTGTTGGGCCAGCGTGGCAGTTGCGCGGCGAAACCGGCGACGGCGGCTGTGCAGGCCTGCTCGGCAATGCGTAGCACCCGGGCGCCGTTGTGTTTTGCGGTGGCGGCGCTGGCGAGCAATAACGGTCCGCTGCCGGCAATCACAACGCGTTCGTCCTGCACCGGCAGCCCCCCCTTGATCAATGCCTGGAGGCCACCCGCGCCCGTCACGCCGGGCAGCGTCCAGCCGGGGAAGGGCAGCAGCAACTCGCGGGCGCCGGTACACAGAATCAGTTTGTCGTAGCCAATCACCCAGCCTCGATCGGCGTCTTCGACCAGCAGTTGTTTCGGCCCGGCGCAGGCAATCACCCGCGTGCCGGAGTGGCGGCGAATGTTGCTGCACGCCTCCAGCCGATCGCGCATCTGACGTGCCGGGTTCGGCAGCTTGGCCTGAGGTCCGTCACGCCAGATTTGCCCGCCCGGCAGCGGGTTGTCATCGAGCAGGACGATGCATGCACCGCTTGGTGCTGCGGCGAGCGCAGCGGCCATGCCGGCGGGCCCGGCACCGATGATCAGCAGGTCGGCGTATTCGCTCATGCTTGAGTCTCCACGTGCATGCCGTCACGGCACAGCGTCTGGCACGCCAGGCGCCGGCGACCGTCGATGGTCACCCGGCATTCCTGGCAAATACCCATGCCGCACAACGGTGCGCGGCGTTGGCCACTGACCGATGTGCGCGTGCAGCCATCACCGCTCAGCGCCAGTGCCGCGGCGACGCTGGTGCCCTCGGCAACCCGAAGGGCACGTCCGTCCAGGATCAATTCAGGCATAAACGGGCTCTCCGAGAAAACGTTGCGGCAGATACGGTTGCGCGGCCAGTGGCGGCGTTTCGTCGAACAGCTGTGCGACCAGCAGGTCGGCGGTGCCGGGGGCGGTCGTCACGCCGAGGCCCTCGTGACCGACCGCCAGCCATAAACCTTTGCGTTGTGGATGCTGACCCACCAGCGGCAAGCCGTCGGGGCTGGCCGCGCGAAAACCGGTCCAGGCGCGGATGCCGTTGAGCTGAGCCAGGCCCGGCATGTAGTCGGCGGCACGCCGGAGCATTTTCGCCAGCATCCAGCCCTCGACCTGCGGGTCAGTGGTGCCGAATTGTCGCGAGGCGCCAATGAACAGTTGCCCGGTTGGTCGCGGCTGAATGTTGCACGCCGTCGATGGGCCGGTGGCGTTGTGGGCGCTGGTGACGTAACCGAGTTCCACCAGGGTGTGGGTGACTTTGCCGGGGTAGCGATCGGTGATCAGCAAGTGGCCTTTCTTCGGTTCGATTGGTAATTCCGGGCAGAGCTCGTTGGCCTGGATGCCGTTGGCCAGAATCACCGCATCGGCGCTTAGCCAGTGGCCATCGTCGAGTCGCACGCGATTGCCATCGACTTCGCTGACCCGCGCCCGGCGCTGGCTGATGTTCGGTGTGTCGAGCATCCAATTGGCGGTCGCCGGTGCGTAAAGAATGCCGTCGCCATTGATCAGCAATCCGCCTTCCAGGCCCTCGCGCAGTTCCGGTTCGCGTTGGTGCAAGGCACTGCGCGAGATCAACTCGCACGCCACGCCTTGGGCCTGCAAGTTCAGGTATTTGCTGTGGGCGACGGCCATTTCTTCAGCATTGGCGGCGAGCCAGAGGGTGCCGTTGCAACGGTAGGCACAGCCGTCGGGCAGGGCCGGCGCCAGTTCGCGCCAGCGTTGCAGGGAGTATTGACTGAGGGCCAGTTCGGCCGGATTGTCGTCGAGGACCAGCAAGTGGCCCATGCCCGCCGCCGTAGCGCCGGGCAGGCCGGCGTCCAGCACCAGCACGCGCAAGCCGCGCCCCGCCAACGCCTGGGCACAGGCGGCGCCGATGATGCCGGCGCCAATCACGATCACATCGGCCACCCGGCCCTCGTTCACGGGCGAATGCCCCAGGCGAACGGGTCGTCCTGCTCGATGATCAGGCTGGCTTCGGCGCTGATAAAGGCGCGGCCGCGAATGGTCGGCACGATGCGCTCGCCCTGAAGTTCGTAGGAACCCTCGAACTCGCTGCCGATGACACTGGCCTGACGCCAGATCTGTCCCGGCTGCAATTTGTCATCGGCCGCCAGGCACGCCAGTTTGGCGCTGGTGCCGGTGCCACACGGAGAGCGGTCGTAGGCTTTGCCGGGGCAGAGGACGAAGTTGCGGCTGTCGGCCTTTTCGTCATCGGCGAACAGCTCGACATGGTCGATCAACCCGCCGTCTTCGCCGCGAATACCCTGAGCCTCCAGTGCCTGCTGCACGGCGAAGGTGTAGGCGGTCAGCGCATCGAGGTTGTCGCCCGCAACGCGCAGGCCATGGTCGGCAATCAGGAAAAACCAGTTCCCACCCCAGGCAACATCGCCGGTCACTTGGCCGATACCCGGCACCTGCAGTGACAGCGCTTTGCGGTAACGGTAAGCCGGCACGTTGCGCACGCTCACTGAATGGTCTTTGTGCAGCGTCGCCTGCACCGTGCCCACCGGGGTTTCGATGCTGTGCACGCCAGGGCCGATCTTGCCCAGATGCGCGAGTGAGGCCACCAGGCCAATGGTGCCGTGGCCGCACATGCCGAGGTAACCGCTGTTATTGAAGAAAATCACGCCGGCACAGGCGCTCGGGTCTACCGGCTCGCAGAGCAGGGCGCCGACCAGCACGTCACTGCCACGTGGTTCGAGCACGCAGGCAGCGCGCCATTGATCATGCTGTTCGGCCAGCCGCTGTCGACGTTCGGCCATGCTGCCGCTGCCCAGGTCAGGAAAACCGGCGGTCACCAGGCGGGTCGGTTCGCCGCCGGTGTGGGAGTCGATCACGGTGATGCGTTTCATAAGTTGGCCACGCCCGTTCAGATGAGTGAACAAAAGAGTGGCCTGTGCGAGGGCTTGCCGGCTTGATGGTTTTAGCCAGTGTCGATGACGAAATCGGCACAGTGCGGCGAGGGGTCAGTGGCTATGAGGCAGGTGTTCGAACAGGGTCTTGCAGACGCCGGCAATATGCTCGTCGAGCAACTTCACCGCCAGGTCCACGTCACCGGCGCGGCAGGCCGCAAGGATTTCCCGGTGTTCGTGATCGGCGCGTTCCTTGCCGGCTGACAGGCTCATCTGCATGCGCAGGTAGCGCTCCAGCTTGTCGTTGACCGAGCGGATCAGGCCGACCAGAAACGGTCGTTGCGCCGGTTCGTAGAGGCAAGCGTGCAGTTCCCAGTTGAGTTCGGCCCAGCGACCCACGTCATCTTCGCCGATGAACTCCTGGCAGATGCGCTCGGCGCGAGCGAAGGTTTCTTCGGTCATGTTGGGGATAGCCAGGCGCAGCACCTTGTCTTCGAGCAGCATGCGCACTTCGAACATCTGCGCCAGTTCTGCATCGGACACCCGGGTGACCATCGCCCCGCGATTGCGCTGGAACATCACCAGGCCTTCGGCCTCCAGGCGCTTGAGGGCTTCGCGCACCGGAATCTTGCTGACGTTGAACTGGCGGGCGATATCGTCCTGGCGAATCGGCTCGTCCTCGGCGAAATGCCCGGCGACGATGGCGTCACGCAGATGACGGGTGATGATTTCCGACGTCGAAGGCGAATTGCCAAGGTCGGGAGCGTTGAGTTTTGTCAGGGCCACGGTCGTGATCGTTAGGATTGAATTGCAGATATGGTATACGAATTTGCACTGAGTGTTCCTTCGGCAATGACCAGGACTTCCAGCCATTGCAATATCTTCCCGATCCGATGGCAACTGCTACGCTACGTTCTGGCAGCGCTCGAGTCGTTCATGGCCATTGAGGTGGCGGGCGACAGGCGGCAACCTGCAAGGAGGCAGGCAGTTGTGACCAGGCACAGTGTTAATTCGAGTGCGGACATCGTTCCCGAGCCTCTCGCTCGGGAAGAGGTGGAGCGGGTGCTCGCGCAGTTATTGGCCAGCCCATTGTTTGCCAAGTCCCGGCGGATGGGCAGCCTGCTGCGCTTTCTGGTCGAATACGACCTTCAGTTTTCGGACATCCCTCTTACCGAACACGCCATCGGCATCGCGGTGTTTCGCCGTGATCCGGCGGTCTATAGCACCGGTGATGATCCAGTGGTGCGGGTGCAGATAGGCCGGTTGCGGCGCAAACTCGCCAGTCATTACGCCACGTTTGGCCAACAGGATCCGGTGCGCCTGAGCCTGCCGGCCGGTTGTTATCGGCTGGCGTACCAGCGACTCAGACTCAAAGGCATCGCTATTCGCCATCCTGTCCTGCAACTCCAGCCGTTTACCTGCATCACCCGCG
The DNA here is from genome assembly GCF_050435365.1 of Pseudomonas sp. BT76 TE3572. NCBI lineage: Bacteria > Pseudomonadati > Pseudomonadota > Gammaproteobacteria > Pseudomonadales > Pseudomonadaceae > Pseudomonas > Pseudomonas sp. BT76 TE3572. The sequence continues at coordinate 1,742,760 of NZ_JBNDKE010000001.1, read as the reverse complement.
ACGGCGACGACTTTACCCAGGGCTTGTGCGAAGAGTTGAGTTGCAGGCTGTTCGAGTCGTTCGAACAGGCGCAAACGCCTGCGAACCATGTGCTGATGAAGGTGCCGCGAAGCAGCGTAAAAGCACCGGACCTTGGGCGGGGCGGGCGCGGCAGCTATTCCCTGGAAGGCAGCGTGCGGGTGGAACCGGCCCGTGTCCGGACTTCGGTACGCTTGATTGATGTCGCTCAGGGCCGCATTCGCTGGTCAGCGCAGTTTGATCGCAATCGACCGTATGGCATTGCCACTCAGGAAGACCTGGCCGAGTCGATCTGTCAGTCGTTGACGGGCTATTTCGCCCGGGGTGGCAGTGACGATTGATGAACAGAGGGGCAACCACAAGGTTGCCCCTGGAGGCTGACGTTACACGACCGTCCAGCTACCGCCTGAGTAGAGGCGGGTTGCACTGTTATCGAAGGTCAGGTCGATTTCGATGGATTGCGAGCGTGAGGTGCTGAACATGGTGCTGGTCTGCACGTTCTGTTCGAACCACACCAGAATAGTCTCGACGGGGGTTAGCACGGTCTGGCCGGTGACGACTTGAGCCGAGGCCACGTAGATGGGCGTGCTGATCTGCTTGCCATCGATGCCCGTGGACAATTGGCTGAGGCCGGGGTGGATCGCACCGTAGTTGTTCACCAGGGTGATGGAGGTGTCGGGGCCACCGCTCGTCGCCGAACCCAACAGGCCGGCATTGTCGAGTATCGACTGTTGGCCCAGCCCGATATTGACGAGGTTGGTCGACACATCAACCTGCACGTTGGCCTGGAAAGAGTTGGCGCCGAACAACTGATACTGAGGCGTCCAGCTGAACGTGCTGTTACTCAGGTACTGAACGTAGGACTGCCAGACCACGTTGTAGGCTTCATTGCCAACCTTTTTGGCAAAGCACAGCTTGTAGCCTGATTGTTTGAGCAGGGTCAGATCAGCGGCGGCGATCTGGATCTTGACCGACTTTTGGGTGGCCGCCAGGGTCGACGTCAGCACCTTGCTGTAGTCGGTGGTTTTCAGGGCCGTTGGGGCGACGCTCTGGAACGACTTGAAAGCCTCTTGCACGTCTTTGTGCAGTTGCTCGCTTTGTTTGCTGACTGCGTTTGACTGACTCATGGTTTCCCTCTTCCTTGGTTGAGTGTTGGACAATCAATGGGCAGCGGGCTTCGAATCCGGCGCTGTCACGACCCTGTAAGCACATTGACGGCTTCACGATAGGCGGGTCGCGCAGTGCGGCGAAGTGTCTTGGCGTTACAGTCAGGAGGGGCATTGGCGCCGGTGCAGATCAGGAAGTAACAGCCTGCGTAACGGTGTTGTATCAACGTTCGGGAAGGTTCCAGCTTTCGCGGAGTTGCTCATATTCCGCTTCGGGCATTTGAACCAGCAGCGGGGACTGGCGAGGGTCCAGCCAATTGAACAAGCGAGAAATATCCGCTTGATCCATGGCGGTGCAGCCCAGTGTCGGCGAGGTGGGACCGCGCCAGATGTGGAAGAAAATGCACGAGCCCCAGGCGGGGGACGCCGGCGTATTGTGCTCGATGAAAATGCCTTTTCGATACGTGTCGTCATCGCGACGCATACGTTCGGAGCTGTTCCAGTCTTTCGAAACAGTCGCGCCATTGACCAGCTCGTTATAGCGGGCGGAATGGCTGTCATCCACGCATTCGATGGTCGGGGTCAGCGCCAGGTAAGGCAGTCGGGTGTCGGCCGTGCTGTCGTAGCCAAACGCCGTCCCCAGTTTGAATACCCCGGCTGGCGCTTTTCCATCGCCTTCACGTTTGATCGGACCTTCGCGCTGCTCAACGCTGCCAAGACCCTTGCCCCACGCCAGCCCGCTCTTGCCGACCACCACCGGAAACGGCGCTTCGTATTTTCGAAAGGTGTTGCCCTGCCGTTCATAGCGCTGGGCCGTGCCCTGAATGTCAGTCCAGTTTTTTGTGGTGACCACAATCAGCTGATTGGCGGTGTCGAGTACATCGCGTGTCCCCAGCGGCGTGATGGGGAAGTCCATGACGTTCTTCGGCGAACCTTCGCCGTTGTAGGTGAAGTGCCACCACTCCTTCGCGTACCCGGTAAACCCTTCTTTCTCCATGGCCGTGCTGAGCTTCTGGCGATTGTCCCTGGCGGCAGCGCTGATCGTCGGGTTGTCGGTATGCGCTCGCTCATCGAAGCAATCGAAACCGGTGCCCATGTCGAGTGCGCCATCGCGCCAACGCTGGCCATAGGCGGCCGTGCAATCGACTTGCCCGGCTGATGGCGTCCAGTTATCGGCGGGCAGGGCATCCGGGCCGGTCAGTGTCAGGTCCACGGTTGAGCCTTTGGAGTGGCCCGACACCCGGGCCACGTAACCCAGGCGCCAGAAGTCCTGCTTGTCCACGCGCGGATAGAACTCGGCCTTGCGTGGGTCGCCGGGTTCCGTCGCGAAACGCCCCATATCGGCAACGGCACGGCTGGGCCGATAACAGTCAAACACCTTCAAACCGTAGCCTTGCGCACGCAACGCCGTTTGTACCCGAGCGAGGGCCTTGGCGGCGTCCAGCGATAACAGGCATTGCGCCGCGTCGTAACCGTCGAGCGGGTGGCCGGTGAAGTTGTGAGCGCTGGCATAGCGAATGTCTTGCTCGATGCCCGGATCAATCGTACGCAGATAAACCATGTTCTCAGGGCGTGTCTCTGCAGCGACCATGCCGGGCGCGACAATGCTCAGGCACAGGGCCCATCGCAGACAGGTCCGCGCGAGCCTTCGTGGCAGACGGACTGGAAATGGCATCGAGAAGGACGGAGGTTTGATTGGGCACAAAGGGCGCACGCGATACCTCCAAAGATTCTGGTTTCGATGGATCAGCTCTCAGGGGGAGTGATCGGGTCCAGACCGGGTTCAGCAGCCAGTTTCAATCGGTCAGCTTTACTAATGTATTTGGACTTGTTTGCCGGTGCTAATTTGGCACTGGCCTTTTTGGCGTGAGCCTTTAATAACTGCTTTATTTTTTTTTGGCGATTCATGTTTTCTACTCGGCTTGTCAGTTCTTGAATGATGGCAGTGGTTTGCGCACGAAGCCTGGGCAGTGAGACAGGGCTTCACTGCGTCTTCGAGCATGACCACCCACTCAGGATCCATGTAGCGAAAGTTGTCGGGAATATCCAGAGCGTGAATCCGCTTGTGTTCGAGCAGGGCCCGGAATTGAAAGCCCGCCGGGGCGGGCTTTTTTAACAAAGTGGATGGATTATCGGTTAAATCGCTCGACCAATGAATACTGAGTTTTAGCGGTCTGGGTCAATTCCTTGCTCAACTCTGCCGAATGCCTGGCTTGTTCAGATGTTTGGTCCGCCAGATTAGCAATGGTCGTGATATTGCGGCTGATTTCCTCGGCCACGGCGGTTTGCTCTTCGGTCGCAGCGGCTATCTGGGTCGTCATGTCCGTGATGTTCGCGACGGCCTCACTGATACCGACTAGTGCCTTGTCTGCCTCAAGCACCCACGCCACGCCTTCTTCGGCCTGTCGATGTCCGCTTTCCATGGTTTTAACCGCATTGCCGGATGAGACCTGCAACTTGGAAATCAGGTCATGGATCTGGATTGTGGACTGAGTCGTGCGCTGTGCCAGCTGACGCACTTCATCAGCGACTACCGCGAAGCCTCGACCCATGTCGCCCGCGCGCGCGGCTTCGATGGCTGCGTTCAGCGCCAGCAGGTTAGTCTGATCGGCAATGCCTTTGATGACATCCACCACCGTCCCGATTTCATGGCTGTCCTTGGCTAACTGCGCCACCGTCAGCCCTGTCTCGCCCACCACGACAGAGAGGCGCTGAATGGCTTCTCGAGTGTCTCGGGCCACCTCGCGTCCACGTCCGGTCAGCACATTGGCTTCTTGAGTGGCGTCGGCAGTGCGCTGGACATGGCTGGCGACCTCCTGCGTGGTGGCCGCCATTTGATTGACTGCGGCCGACACCTGCTCGGTCTCGACCCGTTGGCGGTCCAGTCCAAGAGAGCTATCGGCGGCGAGGCCATCGGATCTCCCTGCCAGACTGGTCAGTTGCTCTGCCGTGTCTTGTAGCCGAGTGAGGCAGGTCTTGAGCCGGGACGCCTGACTGACAAACGCCGTTTCAAGGCGTGCCTGGGGACCGCGTTCATCGCTGTACATTTTAGCCAGCAACGAGTCGGAGGTAGAGGCCTCAGCCATTTCCAGCAGATGCAGCGCCCCGCGGTTTTGCCTGCGGGACACAAGCAACCCGATGGGAATCGATACCCCGACAGCCAAAATGAAAGCTTCAGGCGCGCTGAGGAACATGCCGGCCAGCGTTCCGACCAACCCGATCGTCACAACAGGCAACCAGGCGAGCAGGGCAGGTTGCCATTGATCGCTGCCTGGGACGGCTGATTTTCCGAGGCTGATGCGTTTATAGACAGCTTCGGCGCGGCGGATCTGCTCGGCTGTCGGCTTGACCCTGACCGATTCATAGCCAACCACCTCACGTCCTTCGAAAATCGGCGTGACGTAGGCGTTGACCCAGTAGTGGTCGCCGTTTTTTGAGCGGTTCTTGACGATGCCCATCCACGGCTTGCCTTGCTTCAGCGCGCCCCACATATGGGCAAAGATGGCGGAGGGTACGTCGGGGTGACGAACGATGTTTTGAGGCGCGCCGATCAGGTCGGATTTGTTGAAACCGCTGATATCAACGAAGGCGTCATTGCAGTACGTGATGACGCCTCGTGCATCCGTTGTCGAGATGAGTTTTTGTTGAGGTCCAAGGGCAACCTCGCGCTGCGTAACCGGTTGGTTGTTTCTCATCTGTATTGCTCCTATGCCCTAAGCTAGAGGCATCGGCAGCAATGAGTGAAAGATGAACGAGTAATTCTAAAAGGACAGGTTGTGCGTCGGAAAAGAAGATGTGGAGCCTCGCAAGGCTACTTCGGCGGTCAATTTATCGGTTGGGATGAGGGATCTTTTCTTGAAGGCGATGGCTTTGCCGCAATTGCGGTTACCCGTGGACGAGGGCAAGTTGTACCAGCGGGCGGTTCGATTGAATCATGAGTACTAGTCGTACTCCGTCGCCCTAGGGACGACTGTTCCTTCTCACAAGCGGGATATGTCTTGCTCGGTGTACGAATGTCATCAGGCGGATGACCGCTATTGGCTATGGATTCAACCGGTCGCCACATCTCTCAGGCAAATGCAGCCTCGATAAATGCCTCCAGCGCTTTGTCCTCCAGGATCTCGATAGAGAAGTGCCCGAAGCGCTTGGGCAACCAGATGATGCGAGCCCCTGACGGGGATTGCAGGTTTGCGCGGGCCAATGGCTTTCCGTTTTCGTCTTCTGGCTGAACACCGGCGACCATCAGTTCGTCATAGGCCTTCTCGATGTCCGGTGTCGAGTAGCAGTGGCGATAAATCATCCCCTCGCCCGAGGAGTCCAGCAGCTCCTTCAGGTTCCCCGCCAACGGCTGCACCAGCATGAAACGCTCTTGGCCGATCAGCGCAATCGCGTAGCGCACGTGAAGACCACCCCGTTCCCAGACGAGCGTCTTGGAGATCCTGGCTCTAAGTATCTGCGCGTAGTACGCACAGGCTTCTTCGAGATTCTTGACCAGTACGTCGACGTGACTGAACTTCAGATCCATTGCATGCCTCATGGCGGACGGAAATCGGTGGTACGACCTGCCCATCAGGACAATGGGCAGGCCAATGCAACGCAATACTTAGCGCAGGGTGCGGAAGGCTGCGCGCAGCTCTTTGGCGAACAACTCGGGTTGTTCCCATGCCGCGAAATGGCCGCCCTTATCCACTTCGTTGAAATAGATCAGGTTGGGATAGGCGCGCTCGGTCCAGGTTTTCGGCGCCTGGTAGATTTCGCCAGGGAACACGGTCACCGCGACAGGGATCTTGATCTCCCGGGTCTTCTGTTCAACGGCATTGAAGTTGTTGGTGTTGTTTTCCCAATACAGGCGAGCGGAGGAGATGGCGCTGTTGGTCAGCCAATAGAGTGAAATGCCGTCGAGTATCTCGTCCTTGGTAAGGGACTTTTCCGCGTCGCCGCCGCTGTAGGTCCACTGGTTGAATTTATCGAACATCCACGCAGCCAGGCCTGCGGGTGAATCCGACAAACCGTAGCCGACGGTTTGTGGGCGGGTGCTCATCATTGCACCGTAAGCCGCATTTTTGCTGAAGAAGATTTTCAGCGACTCATAGGCCGCTGTCTCCTTGGCCGACAGGCCGGCGGGTGGCGGGGTGCCGTCGTTGATCGCCTTGGCGACATCAGCAGGTACGGTGGCCGGCATGTTCACGTGGATCCCCAGCAAACCGGGCGGTGCCTGGCGTCCCATGGCGTCGGCGATCACCGATCCCCAGTCGCCACCTTGCGACACGTAGCGCTTATAGCCCAGGCGCTTGATCAACACATCCCACGCCACGCCGATACGGTCAGGACCCCAGCCGCCGTCGATGGGTCTCTGCGAGAAACCATAGCCAGGCATCGAGGGAATGATCACGTCAAAGGCATCTTCGGCACGACCGCCGTGGGCAGTCGGGTCGGTCAACGGGCCGATGGCTTTGGTCAGTTCCAGAATCGAACCGGGCCAGCCATGGGTGAGCAGCAGCGGCAGGGCGTTGGGATGTTTCGATTTGACGTGGATGAACTGGATGTCGAGGCCGTCGATTTTGGTCACGAACATCGGCAGCGCATTGAGTTGTTTTTCAACCTTGCGCCAGTCGTATTGCGTACCCCAATAACCGACGAGTGCCTGGAGTTTGGCCAGTTGCACGCCCTGGGATTGATCGTTGACCGTTTCGCGGTCGGGCCAACGGGTTGTCAATACGCGTTTGCGCAGATCGGCCACCGCGTCTTCAGGAATGTTGACCTTGAACGGACGAATCGCGCTGTCCTTCTCGACGGTCGCGGTGACCTCCGGCGTCGTACTGGCCCGGGCGTAAGTTGGCGAAACGAGGGCGACCAGTGCGAGGGCACCTGCGGTTGCTGAAACAGCTAACAGGCAGCGCCGGAACGCCGCAAACGATACTGCTGACATGGTCGTACTCCAGGGGGATGGGGGCGATAAAACAAGGGCCTACATTGGATTTCCTTACCGCGACGGCGTGTCGCTCAAAGGGTTTTCGAAAGCGATGCGATCCGACCTAGTTCAGAAAGGTGTTGGCTTGCTGCACGAAATCGTTGGCATATTGGAACAATGCCCCGTGCCCCGAGCTTGGATAGATGAGCAACTTGGCGTTCGGAATATGCTGTTGCAGCGTGTAGGAATTCTCGGTGGGCACCATCACGTCGTTGCTGCCGTTGACCACCAGGGTTGGTTGGGTAATCTTGCTCAATTGCGAAAAAGTGCCGTCACCGGGAATGCTCCATTTTCCCAGCGCCGCCCCTTGGGCCGCGATGACCTTCATCGAACTGAGCTTGTCGAGGCCTTCCGTGCGCTGGTGGCGCCTATCCCAGAATTCCCGGGCCGCCTGCTGGCTTGCCGGCGCGGGATCGAAGAACAGGTAAGCGGTCTCTTCCTGCGTGGCGATCGATTCGCGCAGCGCGATCCCCGGAACCCGTGGATCATGTCCCGCGACCCCGCCACGCGGCGACGTTCCCGCCAGGATCAGCCGGCGCACCAGTTGCGGATGACGCAACGCAACTTCCTGCGCCACCATGCCGCCGATTGAAAAGCCAAGCACGTCGACCTGCGTCAACCCGCGGGCGCGGGCAAATGCGGCAACGTGGTCGGCCATGCCTTCGAATGAATCGGGTGTTTCACCGCTGCTAAGGCCCACGCCGGCATTGTCGAACAGGTAGACCGGGCGCTGCTTTGCCAGGCCATCGGTCAGTGCCGGGTCCCAGTAATCCATATTGCCGCGAAAGTGCTGTAGCAAGATGACAGGAACACCAGTCTCCGTCCCGAAGTGGCGATAGGCATAACGCACACCGTCAGCTTCGACGAATTGATTGGGTGCGCTGTTATGCGTGGCCGCTGACGCCGCAATGGCGCCGCTGACCGCGATGGCAAAGAAGGTAGCCCCGAGGGCCAGCCGCTGGAAGAGGTGCATGGTGTGCTCCTTATGCGACGGTTTCGGGATTCAGGTAAGCCGCTTGCCCAGTAGACAGGCTGGCCTTTATAGCGCGTGTCCCTTCGTCTGCGAGCACTTCTTTCAAGCCTGCTTCCACGCCGTCCAGCGACTGGATCACGACTTCGGAAGGCTGGACTTTTGGCACGTCAAAACCGTGGGTCAGGTCGGTGTCGATGAAGCCCACGTGCAGGCCTTGCACGATGGTTCCCTGGCCGTGGAGTTCGATCCGCAACGAGTTGGTGAAGCTCCACGCTGCCGCTTTCGATGCCGCGTAAGCGGACAGGAAAGGCGCAGCGACCCAGGTCGCATCCGACAGTACGTTGACGATCGCGCCGCCGCCGTTGGCTTTAAGCACGGGAGCGAAGGCCAGGCTGACGTGCATGACGCCGTAGTAATTGGTTTCGAAGATTTCGCGAGCGGCTTCCACCAGGCCAGGATCAAGCATCGATGGCAGCAAGCGGGCAATGCCTGCATTGTTGACCAGCAGCGTCACGTCGCCCGCTTGGGCCACCGCCGCGGCAACCGATGCCGGGTCGCTGACGTCAAGACGAATGGCGATCACGCCCGGAATGTTGACGCCTTCGGGATTGCGCACCCCGGCATACACCTTGCTCGCGCCACGGGCCACGAGCTCTTTTGCGAACGCCAGGCCGAGGCCACGGTTGGCGCCGGTAACGAAGGCAACGGAATTTTTTATTTTCATGAGGGTGTGCTCTGGGTTGGAGGGGCTTTCGCCCTGTAAGATTGCGATCGCAATCATTGAATTAATAATGGTGGTCGCGTTTATTAAAGTCAATACAAATATTATGTACGTAATAATGCCTTGTAGGAATAGGGTTTTCGTTCATTGTGAGTGCAACCATAATGTGCGAGAGTGAGCGCAGAGGAGCCTCATTATGAAAATCTCGAAAGAAAAATCAGAAGCCAATCGCGCCGCACTGCTGGAGACGGCGAGTCGCCTGTTTCGACAGAAAGGGATCGACGGGGTGGGCGTTGCCGAAATCAGCAAGTCGGCTGGTTTGACCCATGGTGCGCTGTACGCACATTTCCCATCCAAGGACGTGCTGGCGGCCGAGGCGCTGGCGTGGAGCCTGGAGCAGGGGAATGCCAAGCTCTACACGGGCACGGTCGATGGCGAGCCGGACCTGGAGCGTTTTCTGTCCGATTATCTATCCGTCGATAAGCGCGACGACTACGCCGAGCACTGCGCAATGGCCGCGTCCGCCAGCGAAATCGGCCGCCAGGATATTGCGATCAGCGCAACGTTTACCGAAGGTTACATGGTGCTGGTGCGGGCGTTTGAGCGCAGGGTCGCCGCCAACAATCCCGGCGTCGACGCGCTTGGCACCGCCATGGGCATCGTTGCGGCAATGGTGGGCGCCCTCTCGGTTGCGCGCGCCACGGCGAAGGCCAGGCCGGAGGTGTCAGCCCAGGTACTGCGGGGCGTGCGTCACATGATCGATGCTGCGCTGGGCAAACCGCTCTAGCTGGAGCATAACAAGGCGATCAGGGCCATGAAGGATCGTTTGAAGGTCAACGGCAAGGCCCCCAAGCAGATCATCTGTGCCGCTTTGCGCAAGCTACTGCACTTCGTTTATGGCGTGCTCAAGTCGGGCCAACCCTATGACCTGAAACTTGCGCTTGCCCCGCGGGAGCAAGCTCCCTCGCCACAGGTTACTCATCTGTAGCGATCAACTTCCAGTCCGTTTATTCAACGCCTCTTCAGCAGCGGCAATTTCAGCCTGACGCTTGACGATCATGTCGCCAATCGGCGGACCCTGGAAGCGGCGGGCTTCAAAACCGAACCAGACGATGGCCGTCAGCACCAGAAAGCCGATGGTGATGTACAGCGCCCAATCGTTCGGTGGCTGGATGCCGATGACGAAAATGATCACCATCGACAGGACCGAGAGCAGGGCAAACACGGTGTACCAGAAGCGCCCCATGTTCCACGGCCCCATGGTTGGCCACTTCGAGGTCCCGTAGGTAAACAGGCCCAGCACGATGGGAATGACGAAGGAGAAGAACAGGAAGATCACCGTGCAAGACACCACGATGGTGTAGACCGGCGTTGCACCGACGGATATCACCGACGATCCCCAGTCGAACAATACCGCGAGGGTGGCACCGGTCCAGATCGCCGCCACCGGGCTACGGAATGTCGGCGAGACCGAGGCCAGCGCTTTCGAGCAGGGCAAGCCGCCATCCCGGGAGAAGGCGAAGATCATGCGTGAAACCGAGGTCACCGTCGCCAGCCCACAGAGGACCTGCGAAATGAATATCGCCACGTACAGTGCGAGCTTCAACGTTGGATTGACTTGTGTGTTCATGGCCCAGAAAAACACGTTCCAGCCTTGCTTGGCCGCGTCATCCATGTTCGGCAGCAACAATACGAACGCGCTGAGCATCACCCAGCCGAACAGCAGCGACCAGACCACCGACATGACCATCCCGCGTGGCACCGACATGGCAGCATTTCGGGTCTCTTCCGAGGTATGCGCAGAGGCGTCATAACCGGTGATGGTGTAGATCGGCAAGAGCAGGCCGAGCATGAAAATCCAGCCGTTCGACACCTGAGGCCAAACGCTGCCGCCAGCCTCGCCGGAATAGTTGCTGAAGGTCCATAACCGGGCGAACTCATAACTGGGAGCAGAGATCAGGCAGACGATGGTCAGCGCGAGCGCCGTGGCGAAGATCAGATACCCCGAGAAGTCGGTGAGCTTCGCGGTCAGGCCGATACCCAGATGGTTACACAAGGCCTGGAGGCCGGTCAGGATCGCCAGGAAAATCACCCTCACCGTGGTGGTGTCTTCCATACCCAGGGCCGGTCCGAAGGCGCCGAAAAAGAAGTAATAGGTGCCGACGTTGATCGCACCGAGCACGGTGACCAGCCCGAGCAAATTGAACCACGCGGTCAGCCATCCGGTGAAGCGGTTTCCGAGAATCGAACCCCAGTGATAGAGGCCGCCAGCGGTGGGGTAGGCCGAGGAAATCTGCGCCATGGCCATGGCGAACACCCCGGAGATCAGGCAACCGATCGGCCAGCCGATGCCGATTGACGCACCGCCTGCACCCGAGGTGCCCTGAGCGAGTGAGTTGATGCCACCCGAGAGGATGCAGATGATCGAAAAGGAAATGGCAAAGTTGGAGAAAACGCCCATGCGTCGCGAGAGCTGCTGGGCATAGCCCATGCTGTGCAGCACCTTGACGTCATCGTCTTGCGGCGCGCTCGTGCCGGGCTGGCTTGCTGGCTTCATGTTGTGTGCCCCTCAGGTTTTGATACGCATCCATCCGGGTTTTACGTGGCCGGATGGGCTGGCCTTCAACCCCTTGTCGTACTGCTCCTGTTTCTTGCGGATAAATCCCGTCCATGCTGCGCGTTCGCACTTTGGCCATGGACAGACAACTGCTCTATAGACGGCCGTGGTACGCCGCTTCGAAAATCTCTGCCGCGCCATTTCGGGTCAATGGCAACGGGTTGCCGCCAGCGCAAGGGTCGACAATCGCCATGTCCGCGATCAGGTCGGCCTGCCGATCATCCACCCCCAACTCAACCAGCGTATGGGGCACGCCGATGTCCTTGCGCAACTTGAGGACGAAGGCCAGAAAACTGTCGAAGCCGGGCGAGGGCAGACGCAAATAAGCCGCGAGGCGGGTGATGCGTTCCTCGATGGCCGGGCGATTGAATTTCAGGACATAGGGCATGAACGTGGCGTTGGTCATGCCGTGATGGGTGTCGTACAGGGCGCCCACCGGATGTGAGAGGGCATGCATCCCGCCCAGACCTTTCTGAAAAGCGGTAGCGCCCATCGCGGCTGCCGCGAGCATTTCCGCGCGCGCCTCCAGGTCCGAGGGTGTGTGTACGGCCCGCACCAGGGCATTGGCGACCAGGCGCATGCCTTCCACCGCAATCCCTTCGGCCATGGGGTGGAAACCGGGGGCGCAATAGGACTCCAGGCAATGCGCAAACGCATCCATGCCAGTGCCAGCGGTGACCTTGGCCGGCATGCCGACGGTGAGGGCCGGGTCGCTGATGACCACGCGCGGCATCATCTTCGGGTGGAAGATGATGCGTTTGGTGTGCGTACGCTCATCGATGATTACCGCCGCACGGCCCACCTCGGAGCCGGTGCCCGCCGTGGTCGGCACCGCAATGATCGGGGCGATGCTGCCTTCGTCGGCGCGGGTCCAGTAGTCGCCGATGTCTTCGAAATCCCACACCGGCCGGGTCTGGCCGCTCATGAACGCGATGAGCTTGCCCATGTCCAGGCCACTGCCGCCGCCGAAGGCGACCACGCCATCGTGTTTACCGGCGCGCCAGGCGTCGAGCCCGCCCGCCAGATTGGCTTCGACCGGGTTGGGTTTAAGGTCGCAAAACAACGCGACGCCAAGGCCGGCGGCGCGCAAGGCGTCCACTGCTGCGATGGTGATCGGGGCGCGCGCCAGGCCACTGTCGGTGACCAGCAACGGTCGCTGGATCCCTTGACTACGGCAGATCTCGGCGAGCTCGGCGATGCGGCCGACGCCGAAGCGGATGCTTGTGGGGTAATTCCAGTTCGCGGTCAGGCTCATGGCTCAGATCTCGTGGCGCAAATGGAAGGATTTCGCGCGGGTCAGATTTTCATAACCCAGGCGCGACAGCGTGACGCCGCGCCCGCTGTTCTTCACCCCGGTCCAGGCCAGGGCCGGGTCCAGGTAATCGCAGCGGTTCATGAACACGGTACCGGTGTCGATCTCGTTGCCCAGGCGTTCGGCGGCGGCAAGGTCCTGCGTCCAGATGGAGGCGCTGAGCCCGAACTCACTGTCGTTCATCAAGGCGATGGCTTCGTCGTCGCTGGCCACAGGCATGATGCCGACCACGGGACCAAAGCTTTCCTCGCGCATCACCGACATTTGATGGGTGACGTCGACTAATACTTGCGGCGCGAGGTAGGCGCTGCCCGGTGCGTCGGCAGGAAAACCTTTTGGATCGATCAGCGCCCGAGCGCCTTGGGCCAGCGCATCGGCGATCTGCCCGCGAACGAAATCAGCGGCGCTTGGTGTCACCAGCGGGCCGAGCGTGGTGGCTTCGTCCAGCGGGTTGCCCAGCACGTATTGGCGAGTCAGCGCGACGAAGCGTTCGACAAACGCCGGGTAGATTTTTTCATCGACATAAATACGCTCGACCGCGCAACAGCTCTGCCCGGAGTTGAAGAAGCTGCCATCCACCAGGTTTTCCACCGCGTGTTCCAGGTTGGCGTCTGCCCGGACGTAGGCCGGGTCTTTGCCACCGAGCTCCAGGCCCACGCCGAGGAAGCCTCCGACGGCAGCGTGTTCCATGGATTTGCCGGCTTCGACCGAGCCGGTGAAGTTCACTTGCTGCACGCGTCCAGAGGCAATGATCGCTCCGGTATAAACGTGACTGAGCAGCAGGTTCTGGAACAGCCCTTCGGGCAGATGGGCGCGGCGAAACGCCTCGGCGAACCGTTCACCCACCAGCAGCGTTTGCGACGCGTGTTTGAGGATGACGCTGTTGCCGGCCATCAGCGCCGGGATAATCGTATTCACCGCCGTCAGGTAGGGGTAGTTCCAAGGGGCGATGACCAGCACCGTACCCAGCGGTTCGCGTTTGATACAGCGTCGAAAACCGGCGACGGGTGTGGGTTCAAGCGCTGCCAACGCTTCAGGCGCAATGGCGATCATATGGCGGGCACGCTCTTCGAACCCGCGCAGTTCGCCAGCGCCAAAACGCACCGGTCGGCCCATCTGCCAGGCCAGTTCCGGCACGATGTCAGCCTTCATGGCCAGCATCGCGTCCACCGCGGCGCTGCAGAAGGCGGCGCGTTCGCTCAGTGGCCGGCGTTTCCATTGCGCCTGGGCAGCTTCGGCCGCCGCCAGCGCCTGGTCGATTTGCGCTGCATCGGCGCAGCGGCGTTCGGCATAGACCCGGCCATCGACCGGGGAGATGAGTTGAATCGTTGAAGTCATGATGGCTGTCTCAATAGCGCTCAAAACCACGCTGCAGTTCCCAGTCGGTGATCCGCCGGTCGTACTCTTTCTGCTCCCATTCGGCGGTGTGCACGTAGTGGTCGATCACTTCATCGCCGAACGCTTCGCGCAACATGGTCGAGCCCTGGAGTGCGGCGCAGGCTTCGCGCAGGGTCTTCGAGACTTCAGGCAAGTGTTCGTCGACGTAGGCATCGCCCTCGAAGGGCGGCGCGAGGCTGAGCTTCTCGTCGATACCGGCCAGTCCCGCCGCGATCAAGGCGGCGAAGGCCAGATAGGGGTTGAGGTCGGCGCCGCCAATGCGGCATTCGATGCGGATGGATTTGCTGCCTTCTGCGCACAAACGAAAGCCTGCGGTGCGATTGTCACGACTCCACACTGCCCGGGTCGGGGCAAAGGTGCCGGCCTGAAAGCGCTTGTACGAATTGATGTAGGGCGCGAGAAAACAGGTGATGTCGTTGGCATATTTAAGCTGCCCGGCCACCCAGGAGCGCATCAGTTTCGACATGCCGAACTCAGCCTTGGCGTCGAAGAACAGCGGCTTTTTCCCGTTCTTGTCCCACAGCGAATTGTGAATGTGGCTGCTGGAACCGGCGGCGTCATAGCGCCACTTGGCCATGAACGTGATCGCCTTGCCCTGCAGTTGCGCGATCTCTTTGCAGGCGTGCTTGATGATGACGTGGTGGTCGGCCATGGTCAGCGCATCGGCATAACGGATGTTGATCTCTTCCTGGCCCGGCCCCCATTCACCCTTGGAGTTTTCCACGGGAATGCCGCTGGCCTGCAGATGCTTGCGAATCGCCCGCAGCACCGGCTCTTCGCGAGTGGTCTGCAGGATGTTGTAGTCCTCGATGTAGTGACCGGCCGTTTTCGGCTTGTGGTAGTTGCGCTCGTGGATGGCTTCGTAGCTCTCGTCGAACAGATAGAACTCCAGTTCCGAGGCGAACATCCCGGTGTAGCCGCGCTCGCGCAGTCGCTCGACCTGCTTTTTCAGAATCGCCCGCGGGCTGTGCGGTAGGTCGCGCCGATGGTGATGATCGAGCACATCGCAGAGCACCAGCGCCGTGCATTCGAGCCAGGGCACCCGGCGCAAGGTGGACATGTCGGGCTTGAGCACAAAGTCGCCATAGCCTTTGCTCCAGCTGGCGGCGGCGTAACCCGGCACCGGCTCCATGTCGATGTCGTCGGCCAGCAGGTAATTGCAGCAGTGGGTTTCTTCATGGCCGCTGTCGATGAAAAACTCGACCTGGAATCGCTTGCCGACCAGTCGGCCTTGCATGTCGACCATGCAAACAAGAACGGTATCGATCTCGCCGGAGGCGGCAGCACGCTTGAGTTGATCAAAACTGAGGAGGGGCTCGGTCATCACGTAGTCCTGCGTGAATTGTTTGGGCCTGTCTGAAATAGCTGTTGCAGACGCTCTCCAGAACAAACCAAAACCTGCAGACGCGAGCATCGTGTGCAATAAGCTGCTGTAAGCGTAGCCTACTGTTGCAGTGTGCAAGTTTCGCAAATCGCAGCCTGATGACTCGGGCGCCAAGGCGAGAACTGATCGCCCTCCAACGCGAGGAAACCAACATGACAAAGAAGAAAGTGCACAACACCTACCAGCGTCTCGAACAGCAGTACCCGGATTACCTGGCTGCCGTTGAGGCCTTGGGTACGGCGGTGCGTCATACCGGCCCGTTGGAAGAGATCGTTGTCCAGTTGATCCAGCTCGGTGCCGCAGCGGCCATCCGATCCGAGGGCGCGGTGCACAGTCATACCCGACGAGCACTGGAGGCGGGTGCTACGCCAGAGCAGATTCGTCACACGCTGATCTCACTGACCAGCACGATCGGATTTCCCACCGTTGTTGCGGCCATCAGTTGGGCGGACGATGTGATTGAGACGTGAAAGAGAGGCTATTTCCCTGAGCCTTTCTGCCTGATATCTCCGCAAAAAATATCGACGTTGCCACTGTCCGGTGCACTTCGCACGACGATGGAGTACTCACCGGAAAGCAGGACCGGCATTGCGACAGGCGCGCTTCTTGAGAAAGCCCAGCCGCGTATGGGCTGGCGTTCGGTGGTGACACGATCATTCATGGCATAAGCGACTGGCCCGGGTTGCTGGCAGCTGCCTTTATTGATGAAGGTGTAGAGGCGCAAGGGCAGAGACGATCCGCTTGGGGCACCACTGATGAAGAAACTGAACCCGGTTTCTTTGCCCCAGTCGGCCAACGTTACATTGCCGATCTGACCGGTGTTCTGCCGCGTGGCCACCAAAGGAACGCTCACTCCAGGGGTGGATGAAGTGGTGCAGCCGAAAAGGCTTGCGGTGATCATTAGAGCTGCAAGTGAGTGACTGGGCTTCATTGCCAACCTCCGGTGCTGAAGAACTGCGATGGGAGATTAGCGGGTATAGCTCATTAATCGCCTCCTTGGCGTTGCCTGTTCGAAATTCCCGGTACCGTGCGGAATGCCGTTCACTTAGATCGGGGTACATATCCGTTTCTGCGGTAACGGCCGCTATTGGTTTCGCCCTTACGGCGAGTCACTTGGAAAAGCCCCAAGTAACCAAGGGCTCTTGCCCCTTTCGTTCGGTGCCTCGCCTAGGCTCGGCATGCCCTCGCTCCGGTCCTGCTCCGTGGGCCCGCCGCCATCGGCCATCCATGGCCGGGGGCGGCTAACCCGGCATCCATGCCGGGTTGCCCACTGCGCAGAACCTCCACTCGGCCTCTCGAGGGGGCGGTGCATCCAGATCAAAAGCTGCAGGCGAGCTAACGCTCGGCCTGTTGAGTGGTGAGGAGCGTGCGTACACCCCTTCCCCCCGGTAGGAGCTGTCGAGTGAAACGAGGCTGCGATCTTTTGATCTTGCTGTGGCTGTGGCTGTGGCCCCCGGTGTCAGGGTAGTTGTCGTGTCTCCGGTTTTATCCAAAGTATTCCGGGGGCGGCAAGAGTATGGTCATGCCTTTCTACTCACCTGAACGAAAAGCCGCACTGCTGAAAATGATGCTCCCACCACTGAGCCTTTCAGCGGCTGAGGTTGCGCGCCGCGAGGGTTGCAGCGACATGTCTCTCTTTTATTGGCGCAAGCAAGCTGCAGCCAAAGGAACTCAATTGTCCGACGCCAAGCAGCCCGTAGAGAATTGGTCAGCCGAATCGAAGCTGTCGATCATCATCGAAACGTCAGCGTTGTCAGAGCTGGAAATCGGTGAGTATTGCCGGCGCAAAGGTATTTTTCCTGAGCAGATCACTGATTGGCGTAATGCGTTTATCGCCAACAACACCAAGCAATCGGCGGTGAAACATGTAAATGCCTGCCAATCACGAGACGATAAAAATCGCATCCGCGACCTGGAGCGCGAGCTGCGCCGCAAGGACGCTGCGTTGGCTGAAACGGCGGCTTTGTTGGTACTGCGAAAAAAGCTCAATGCCTACTGGGGGAGCGACGACGAGGACAGCTGACCTTGTTGCCAGAACGGTATTTACTCGTTGATTGGCTCAATGAAGCCATCCTGGCGGGCGCCCGCAGGGCGCCTGCTTGTCGGGAGGTAGGCATTTCACTGAGGACGCTGCAACGCTGGAACTTGCCGGAAGAAATCCTGGCGGATGGACGCACGACGACGCTCAGGCCAATACCGAGCAATGCGCTCAGTGAGCTCGAGCGACAAGGCATCGTGACGCTGTGCAACAGCAAAGCCTATGCGCATCTACCGCCGAGCCAGATCGTGCCGCAACTGGCTGACGAGGGACGCTATGTGGCGTCGGAAGCGACTTTTTATCGAGTGCTGCATGCGGCAGGCCAGCAGCATCACCGCTCCCGAGCCAAGCGACCGCATCGCCATGAGGCACCGACCACTTACGCAGCGACCTCGGCCAATCAGGTGTGGTCATGGGATATCACCTATCTGCCATCACCGGTTCGCGGAAAGTTTTTCTACCTCTATTTGATCGAGGATATCTACAGCCGCAAGGCCGTGGGCTGGGAGGTTTACGAAGCAGAAAGTGGCGAAAAAGCGGCGGCGCTACTGCAACGAAGCGTGACAAATGAGAAGTGCTGGCGACAGCCGCTGGTACTTCACTCGGACAATGGTGCTCCGATGAAATCGGTGACGCTGTTGACCAAAATGTATGACTTGGGCATCACGCCATCGCGCGGCCGACCACGGGTGAGCAACGACAACCCGTACTCGGAATCACTGTTCAGAACGCTTAAGTACTGCCCGCAATGGCCACACGATGGATTTACCAGCGTGGATGATGCGCGTATCTGGGTGAGGAATTTTATGACCTGGTACAACACCGTGCATCGTCACAGCCGAATCCGCTTCGTAACCCCGGCTCAACGCCACGACGGGAAAGACAAAGAAATCCTGGCGCGCCGGGACACGATCTATGGGCTTGCCCGAGAAAGAAGACCGGAACGGTGGTCGGGTGAAACGCGAAACTGGAACCCGATCGGAACGGTGTATCTGAACCCTGAAAGGCAGCTGACCGTAGTCGTAAAAGTCGCGTAGCGAGACGGTAGACGCGACAACTACCTTGAAAAACGCCGGTGGCTTCTGATTTTGATCTGTTGCCCCTTTCCCAGAGGCCGAACGCAGGCGTTGCGCAGGGGGCACCGCGGCAAGGATGCCGCGGTAGCCGCCCCCGGCCATGGATGGCCGATGGCGGCGGGCCCCCGGAGCAATGCCGGAGTGAGGGCATGCCGAGCCTAGGCGAGGCACCGAATGGAGGGGCAAAGCCTTTTGCTTACTTTTCGGCGTTTGGAAAAGTGAGTCGCTGTAAGAGCGAAACCGTAATCAGCCATCACCGCAGAAACGGATATGTACGCCCCCCGACCTTAAGTGAACAGCACTACCATTCATGCGAAATCCGGCAACAGTGTTTGTCCAGCAGGCTGCTGTTTGAGGGAGGGGTAAACACCTAGCATCGTCTCTACCGAGTGAGCCAATAGAACAAGTGTCAACCCGCTCACGAAGTTAACTTTTGACGATAGGGTGAATACGATGAAAATCTCAAAACTTGCGATGTTTCTTGCGCTTGGCGTTTTAGGTTCACAGGCATTTGCAGGCGAAAGCCAATCAACTGCTGCGGACAGCAAGACGCCTGTTGAAACCTACACATACGACACGAAACTGGATATCCAGAAAGTCATCAAGGTGACTGATATTGCTGACGAGTGCGGGCCGGTCCCGGCGCAAATGACCTACGAAGACTCTCAGGGCCAACGGCATATCCTGCAGTATCAAGTCATGGGCACTGGCTGTTCAAATGGTTGAGCCGTGTGTGGAAGATGGAGGGTCGACACTCCATGCCTGCCACACTCGTCATTTAAAAGCTTGTTATCGTTTCCTCGGCGAACCTATGATTTTTTCATCGGATGCCAACAAGTCTGGAATATAACTTTTAAGAAACTCCACCCATGTCCTGATCTTTGCATCCACGAATTTTCGTGATGGGTAGATGGCAAACAAATTCAACTCTTCAAGATGATAGTCGGGTAATACCCGCACTAACGTGCCCGCCCTGAGTCCATCGACTGCCGAAGCAATCGGCTGAACGCCGATGCCCATCCCGTTTGTAATCGCGATGGTCATGCCATCGGCGGTGTTGATGTGCAAGGGAGACAACGGGATGTTGACGGTTTCCATGCCTTCTGGCCCCTCAAATGCCCAGTTTTCAGCCGGCATGACAGTATTCACAATTCTCAGGCAATCATGTGAGCCAAGCGCACTCGGGGACTCCGGGTGTCCGCGTTTCTTCAGGTACGCAGGCGAAGCACAGAGGATGCTGTAGGTCATGCCGAGCCGCTGAGCGACAAACCCTGAATCGGGTAAATCCCGCGCCAAGACAATCGACATGTCATAGCCTTCTTCCAGCAAGTCAGGGAGCCGGTTGGTCAGGGTCAGATCAAACATCACCGAGGGATGAGTCTCTCTATAGCGGGCGATGGCATCGATCACGTAATGATTGCCAATGGCTGACATCGCGTGGATTTTCAGTCGGCCAACGGGCAGGGTGTGAGCGGTGCCTGCTTCTTCATCCGCTTCGCGCATCTCGTCCAGGATTTTCTCGCAGCGTTGCAAATAGCGCAGGCCGGCCTCGGTCAGCGCCAGGCGTCGGGTCGTCCGGTTGATCAAGCGTGTTTGCAGTCTGGCTTCCAGACTCGAAACAGCTTTGGAAACGTTGGTGGTTGTGGTGTCCAACACCTCAGCCGCCGCGGTAAAGCTGCCGCTCTGAGCGACCGCAACAAAAAAACGCATGGTTTGGAAAACGTCCATCGTTTCCACCTCAGGGGTATGGATAAAAAGGGCGGCCCTGCAACAAGACCGCCCTTTGTGGTGTATTACTTTTTCTGCGGAATAAATCCAGGTACACCCGTTTCCACGACTGAGTTGAATCGAACCCGGGTCGTAATATCGTCCTGGATTTCACGCATGGCCCTGTATGGCAGGGTAGAAATATCAATGTTTTCCTGAATATGGCTCGGTGTTGCAGACGTGGTCAGGAAAGCGACTCCCCGCTGTACCGACCAGGCCAGTGCCACTTGAGCCGGAGTCTTCTGTATGCGCTTGGCGATCCCTGTGATCACCGTGTCTTCTAATACGTTCGGCTCCATACCATGGCCGAGTGGCGCAAACGCAAGCACGATAATTCCATGTTGCTGGCAAAACTCAAGCAGTTCCCATTCAGGCAAGTAAGGGTGGGATTCTACCTGCACCACGGCGGGTTTTATCCGGGCCACTGCCACAATTTCTTGCAACCGCTCCAACGTGATATCAGACAAACCGATGGACTTGCAGCGGCCGTCATCCACCAGACGCTCAAGTTCCCGCCAAGTCTCAATTAACGTCACGCCTGGGTCGTAGATGACTTGACCGTGTTCGTCTCTGGGGTCCTGATCATCACCGGGTTGAAAGGCAAAGGGCGTATGGATCAGATAGCAATCGATGTAATCAACTTGTAGCCGTCGGCAACTCGCCTCAAAAGCAGGTTCGACGCGCTCGGGACGATGGTTGGTGTTCCACAGTTTCGTGGTAATGAACACGTCCTCGCGCCGGACCTTACCCGTCTCAATCACTTCCTGTAGGGCAACGCCGACCTTCTCTTCATTTCGATAACGTTCTGCGCAATCGAAATGGCGAAAGCCTGCTTCCAGCGCGGCCTTGACCGCTTGTGTTGTGACGCTGAGATCCCGAAACAGCGTGCCAAAGCCAACGGCCGGCATCTCACCGGTTCCGTGGATCAGAGGAAATCGGGTATCGCGAAGTGCATCGTGAAAGGCTTCGTAAGGCATATCTTTGACTCCAATATCGGGTGCTACTGATAGGAAGGTTTCGGGTCTTCGCGACTGGCCACTCGTTGCTCAAACACACCGATGGAATTACCGCCGAGTGCCACGTACAGCCGTACCGTGTCGAGGTACTGCGCGGTCTTCACTCTGATTTGACCCAGCAGCGCTTGCTCATAAGCACGTTCCGCTTCCAGCACCTGGAGAATGCTGTTCTCGCCTTGCGCGTAGGCTTGTTGGTTCAAGCGAAAACTTGTGTCAGCTGCTCGCAAGGCATCCTGCTGAGCCAGGTTTTCCTCGGCGTCATGATTGATCGCTTGCAGCGTGTCGGCGACCTGACCGAACGAATTGATGACGGTTTGCTGGTAGCCGGCGAGGGTTGCCTTGTAGCCGTCGACGGCGGCCTGGCGTTCAGCTTGCAGCGTTCCGCCATTGAAGATGGGCGCCGTGAGCCCGGCAGCGAAACCCCAGAGTGCGGCGCCGCCATTGCCGGAAGCCGCCTGTGCGAGCGACGCTGACAACTCGACATGGGGATAGAGGTTGGCTGTCGCCACGCCAACCGCGGCGCTGGCCATGTGCAGTTCTGCCTCTGCTTGCCGCACGTCCGGCCGGTCGTGGGCCATTTCGGAAGGCAGACTGACCGGCACGTTTGCCGGCAAGGCAAACTCGGCGAGCGTGAAGTCAGGCGCGATCCAATCTGCAGGGCCTTTGCCCGTCAGAATCGACAGCGCGTGACGTGCTGAATCGCGCTGCTGGGCGAGGGGTGGCAACAGCGTGCGGTCCTGGGCGAGCCGCGTCTCGGCCAGCGAAACATCGATCTGCGTGGTGCTGCCACTGGCGTGCGCCATGCGCACCAGTTCGAGGTTTTTTGTGTCATTGGCGAGCAGCTTCTCAACGGCTTCCATCTGCGCGTTGGCCGAGGCCAGCAACAACGCCTGGCTCGCGACATCGCCCGTCAGCGTCAGGTACGCCGCTTCGTAGCGATGCTTCTGCAGATCGGTAAACGCTTGCTGTTGTTCGACCTGCCGCTTATTGCCGCCGAAAACATCAAGGTCGAAGCCGACCCGTGGCCCGATCGCATAGAAATTGGAGATGGAAGGCTCTTTCGCGTTATGCACCCGTTGGCGGCCAGCCACCGCGCCAAAATCGACTTGCGGATACAGCGCACCTTCCGCTGCAGCGACGGAGGACGCCGCTTGCCGGATCGTCGCGTCTGCCGCCACGAGCTCAAGATTACCGTCGATGGCGCGACGTACAAGCTTGTCGAGCTTCGGCGAACGAAACGCAGACCACCAATCACCGTTGACCTTTTTGCCCAGGTCTATGCGTTGTTCACCGGGCTTGTTGCTGCCTTGGCCAAGACGCTGCTCGGCCTGTTGATCGTAGTGCTGCGACAGGCTCGGTGGCGGCATTTGATAGTCAGGGCCGACGGTGCAGGCGGTCAGGAACGCAAGAGCCGACACCGCACCGAACGTGGTTTTGAACAGCTGTCTGTTGATGAAGCGCGCATGGGATTTCATTTGGCAAACTCCACGAAAACTAGTTGGTCGGAACGGGCTTGCGAAGAAAGACAACCAGTGGGCTGATCACCAGCATCGCGAACATCAAAATCTTGAACTGGTCGACCACCGCGATAAAAGCAGCCTGGCCGGTGATCATTTCGTTGAGCCCCGCCAGTGCTTGCAGGGACGTCGGTGCGGAATGCGCAGCGGCGCGATACGGCGTCAGGTTACTGGCCAACGCCATGTGCATCGCTTGCGTGTTGTTGAAGAAAAACAACTGCACAATCGCAACGCCGAGGGTGCTGCCGTACACGCGAGACAGATTGAAAAAACCGGTGCCTTCAGGGCGCAACGTCGGGTCGAGTGTGCTGAACGCGACCTTGGTCAGCGATGGCATCAGCATGCCGATGCCAATCCCCTGGATCGCACCCGCCACCGCCACGGGCGACCAGTCCATCAACGGCGAATAGCCGAGCATCAACCAGTTGGCATAAATCACCACGGCGACGCCTGCGGCCACGAACATTCGACGGTCGAAACGCTCGGGAACACGCCCCATCAACAGGAATGCACCGACCAGCCCGATCCCGCGCGGAATCGTCAGGGAACCCGTGGTGTCAGGCGGGTAGCCGAGAATCTCGTCGAGCATTGGCGAGGTCAGCGCCATGGTCGACAACAGCACGAAACCCACGGCGAAAAAGATGACGGTCGACAGCACGAAATTGCGGTCTTTGAACAAACGCTTGTTGAGGAAATGCACCTTCGCAGTCAGTGCATGCACAGCGAACAGGTAGAGCCCCAGTGCACAGCCGATCGCTTCCAGCCAGATCTCGGTCGAGGAAAACCAGTCCAGGCGTTCACCGCGATCAAGCAACATTTGCAGGCTGATCAAACCCAGCGTGAAGCTGCCGAAGCCAAAGAAGTCGAACGAGGGACGTTTCTCGGCCTTCTTCTCGGCCAGCAACAGCGCCATGACGAGGAAGATAAATGCCGACAGCGGAAGGCTGATGTAGAAGATCGGGCGCCATCCGAAATGTTCGCCGACCCAACCACCGATGCTCGGGCCGCTGACGATGCCGAACAGCACGATGGCGGTCCATGTTGCGCCAAATTTTGCACGCTTCTCGAGTGCCAAGGTCTCCAGCGAAATCGCCATCGACAGCGGTGCCAGCACGCCACTCGCCAGGCCTTGGATAATGCGCGCGCCAATGAATTCCAGTGGCGTCGTTGCCTGCGTAGCGAGCAGCAAGCCCAGGACGAAGAAGGCCAGCGCAGCTTGATAAACCAACTTCAAGCCATAGCGCCCGGCGAGCCATTGCGCAATCGGCATCGTGATGGCACTCGCCGCGAGGTACGAGGTGAATATCCAGCCCGCCTGGTCGTCGGTCATCGACAGGCTGCCCTGAATCAACCTGAGTACTGCATTCGGAAGCGGCAGGTTCGCCGACTGCATATAAGTCGCGAGCAGCGCGGCGAACCTTAACGTTCCCGCACCTTGAGGTCCGGCATGATTGGCGTTCATCAGAAGTTACCTGCGGTCAACAGCGCCTTGAGCGGATGCCACCAAGGCGTGCGATACCCGGTATCGACCTTGACCGTGGCGCTGGTGCCCGAGAAAAGGGGCAGGGCAGGGTCCACCTCATCAAGTTCGAGCCGAACCGGTACCCGCTGCACAACCTTGACCCAGTTGCCGGTCGCGTTTTCAGGCGGCAGCAGGGCGAAGTCCGATCCGGCACCGGGGCTCATGCTGGTCACGTGCGCTTTGAAGGTGTGATCAGGGTACGTATCGATACTGATGGTCGCTTCCTGGCCTGGACGCATGTGGGTCACGTCGGTTTCGCGGAAGTTGGCCTCAACCCAGATCTCGCGGTCGGACAGCAGTGCAAAGGCTGGCGCACCGTTGTTGACGTAGTTGCCCACCTGCAAATCGTCGACCTTGGCCACGATGCCATCGTCCGGCGCATACACCGTCGCGTACGAGAGATACAGTTGCGCCTCGTCGAGCTGAGCCTTGGCCTCGCGAACCGTCGGGTGGATATCGGCCTCGATGTTTGGATTGCCGTTCAGTGCAACGACCGTGCTGGCGAGCTGTTGTTCGACCGCTGCTATTCGTTGCCGGGCAACTTTAACGTCAGTGTCGGCGCGCTCGTAAATCGAGCGCGAGACAAACTCTGTAGCGACCAGCGCCTTCTTGCGGGCAAAATCCCGTTGGTCGAAATCGGCCGACTCTTTGGCCGATTGCAGTTCGGCCTGCTGCTGGCGATAGCTGGCCTTGAGGCCATCGATGCGCAGCCGCGCGACGCTCAACTGTGCTTGTGCACGGTCAACGGCGATCTGCAGCGGTTTCGGATCGATCCGAAACAGAACCTGGCCCTTGTGAACAGGCTGATTGTCCTCAACGGCGATCTCGACAACTTGCCCGGAAATGCGCGCGTTGATCGATGCCTTCGCCACGCGGGCGTAAGCGTTATCGGTCGAAACAAACGGCTCGCCCGCCACATAGTGTGCGTACCCAACCGCAGCGAAGAGCAGAGGAAAACCCACCATCAGCACTGGCCGTAATTTCTCTTTAAGCGGCTTCTTGATGGGCGAATCAGACGGGTTCGGCCCTGGATGCTCGAAGGTCTGTGTAGCTGGGATGTCGAACTGTTTGGTCATGATCGAATGCACCTATTAACCGGGAAGTCGGGCTAACACCCACAAAAACAGCCATACCGTGTGCGGTCAGGAGGATCGCTCCGCCGCCTCTGTTTCGTCGCCGCAATACCCAGTTCGAGCTCCGCTACAACAAACCTGCAAACCAAGGAATTTCTGGTTCCTTAATTTTGTGCGATGGTGTAAGAATATCCCCCGACCCATCTTCATTTAAGGATTTTGTACGACATGGCACAAAAAAAGATTGCAGAGGCGAAAGGCCGCGGCCGCCCTCGTGCATATGACCCGCAGACAGCGCTGTTGCAGGCACTTGATGTTTTTTGGAGTACCGGATATTCCGGCGCTTCTCTGGACAGCATCGCCACGGCCGCCGGCATGAATCGCCCAAGCCTCTATGCGGCATTCGGTGACAAACACGCGCTCTATATCAAAGCGCTGGAGCAGTATTGGGAGTTTGCCGCCGCTGCCATGCAGGAGGCGCTGACGGACAACGAACTGACCTTGAGCCAGGCATTGATGCGGTTTTATGAAGGGCAGTTGTCGATTTACTTCTCGGGAGATGGCCAGCCGCGCGGCTGCTTTGCGATCGGCACAGCGACGACCGAAGCCGTCGAGGATTCTGAAATACGAGACGTGCTGTCGGACCGGCTCAGCAGGCTCGATGCCGATCTCGAAACGCGTCTGCGAGTGGCCATCAGTTCCGGCGAGTTGAAAAGCGATGTCGACCCTGCCGCTCTTGCCGTACTCGCGTCATCCCTGCTGCACAGCATTTCGATACGTGCGCGCGCGGGTAAATCCCGGGCTGAATTGACCGAGCTTGCGCGCAGTGCGGTCAAAGTGATTTGCGGTGGGTAAGGTTTGCGGTGAGTGAAGGACTTGAAGATATTCTTGCCGGACAGCTAGCCGTGATTTTTTGTGGCATCAACCCAGGCATGACTGCCGCTGCCCAAGGCCATCATTTTGCGGGCCGGGGCAATCGCTTTTGGCGCACTCTGCATCTCGCTGGCTTTACGCCTGAGGAAGTGCGCCCGGAAAACGATCGGACGATCTTGCAGTATCAGTGTGGATTAACGGCCGTGGTGGAACGGCCGACGGCGCGAGCGGATCAGCTGTTTGCCGATGAATTCATCGCTGCCGCTGCGGACTTTGAACAAAAGATCGAGCGCTATGCGCCTCGCTTTGTGGCATTTCTCGGTAAAGCGGCGTATTGCGCGCTATCCGGTCAACGAGACATTGCGTGGGGCCTTCAGTCGAAGACCTTTGGCAATGCTTCGGTATGGGTCCTGCCCAATCCCAGTGGACGAAATCGCGCGTTCACCCTTGATCAACTGGTGGGCGCATACCGCCAACTCTATTTAGCAACAGGCGAGCAACCACACCATTAAGCCAGGTACCGCCGAAACCATCCCAGCGTCCGGTCCCAGGCCAGCTTCGCCGCGGCTTCATCGTATCGAGGCGTGGAGTCGTTATGAAAACCATGGTTGGCGCCGGGGTAAATGTAGGCTTCATAGGTCTTGCCCGCAGCTTTCAGTGCCTTCTCATAGGCGGGCCAGCCTTCATTGATGCGCGTATCCAGTTCACCGTAGTGAAGCATCACCGGCGCCTTGATTCGGGCGACATCCTTGGCCTCTGGCTGGCGGCCATAAAAGGACACGGCAGCCGCCAGTTCCGGATAAGCCACGGCCGCGGCATTGACGACGCCACCGCCGTAACAGAACCCGGTGATGCCGACTTTCCCGGTGGTCGCGTCATGCTTCATCAACCACTCGATGGCGGCGAAAAAGTCATTCATGAGCTTTTCCGGGTCGACGGTCGCCTGCAACTCCCGGCCTTTGTCATCGTTGCCGGGATAACCGCCCACCGACGTCAGACCATCGGGGGCGAGGGCGATAAACCCTGCCTTGGCCACACGCCGCGCGACATCTTCAATGTACGGGTTGAGCCCGCGATTCTCATGCACAACCACCACCGCCGGCACCTTGCCGGTGGCTTTCGCCGGGCGCACCAGATAACCACGGACCTGCCCGTTGCCCTTGGGGGAGGGATAGGTTATGTACTCGGCAACAATCTCCGGGTCGGTAAATTCAACTTGCTCGGCGAGCGCATAGTTCGGGCTCAGGGCGGCGAGCAGGGCGCTGGCGGTCAAGCCGCCCAAGGTGAACAACGCCGCCCGATCCAGAAACTCTCGCCGGTTGATCTTGCCGTGGGCGTAGTAGTCGTACAGCTCGAGCAGTTCCGGGGCAAAGTCTTTCGCAGTGAGACGGGTCATCTGTGCGCTTCCTCTTGGGCGGGTCAATTGCTCTGTTGGCTGGACAGCGTGAGCGATACCTATCGAGCGTAGCCGCTTACAAAAAAAGAAAGCGGGAGCGAAATTCCAGTCAGTTAAGCAATTTCAGCCGCGACACTTTTTTGTAGCAGCTGCCGAGCCCGCGAGGCTGCGTTCGGCTGCGTAGCAGTCGTAAAATCAGTCATTGCGGTACGTCAGGCATACCGCGTCAGCCGGATTCACGACTGCTTCGCAGCCGAACGCAGCCTCGCGGGCTCGGCAGCTGCTACAGATTGCGTTACGGCTTAACTGACTGGTGTCAGGCCGGAGCCTCTTCTTCTGTTCCCTCTGCTTACGCCCTCGACTGCTTGTACGCGCGCCGGAATTTATGCAACAGCGGTTCAGTGTAACCATTGGGTTGTGCGCCCCCCTCAAACACCAATGCGCAGGCCGCTTGAAACTCAAATGACGCCACTAGGACGCGGCTGCCTGAAACTAACTGCCATCGATCGTCGCCAGCTCACCTGCGACAAAGCTCGAAGCGTCAGGCGGATAGCTAAGTTTTCACACAATCTGTGATGGTCGATTTTTTTTGGAGGTATAAATTTTTATTAATTCGATAATTATTACTACATTTGCATAGGCTGCTGTTTTTAAAAAAGTTAACTGGAAGTCCGTGGTTTAAGCGGGGAGGTCAAGATTTTTAGTTCTACGACAAGATGTGTGGAATTATTTCGAAGATACAATATGAAACAAATAGTCGGTTGAATCGTAATGTAACGAAATTATAGAAATGTTCTGCTTTCCAGCGAGAAAAGTTGATTTTTCTTACATTGCGGGTAATCGTCCGAGGTCAAAACATGGAGTTCGACGTCATTGTTGTAGGTGCAGGAGCAGTTGGTGGGTCAATCGCGTATGAGTTGTCTACGCGTGGTTTAAATGTCTGTCGGGTCGGTAAGACTGATCGTACAAATGCAGCGTCAAAGGCTGCTGGAGCGATGAATGGATGTTTCGGGGAGGTAACAAGCGGCCTGCTGGCAAGTGATTTTGGTCGATTGAAACTAGACATGGACCGAAAAGCTCAACACTTGTGGTCAAGTTGGGCGGAGCGCTTGGCAATTTCTTCAGGTGATTTCAGTTCGTTGTTTACCGCGATTGGGACCCATGTGCTGCTCAACACCGCCGGCATGGATGAGGTGGACAGCGTTAACTACGACACCATCGAGAGAACCCTTCGTGAGTATGGTGAGCCGTTCGAAACTGTTGATCCACGCAAAATGGAGTGGCTGAAGCCCAACCATCTGGTTCGCCCTTTGCGTGGGCTGTACATACCAAACGAGCATTCCGTGAATTCTCATCTTTTGCTGGAGAAGCTGGATGCTGCATTTGTCTCCGAGGGCGGCGCTCTGAAAAATGAGAACGCCCAACGTGTGTTGGGTGAGGGTGGGGTAGTCACCGGCATTGAGTTATGCGATGGAGAGGTTCTTTGGGCTAAAAAAGTTGTGATTGCGGCAGGCGTTCAATCTTTAGACCTGCTTAGTGATTTCGACGAGCTTGTAAAGAAAATTCCACCGTTGTTCAGTGGATATGGCGTTTCAATTCTCGTGAAAATGCCAGAAGGGGTTGAGTTGCCGAGTTCTGTCATACGGACGCCAAATCGTGCTTTTGCGTGCGGCTTGCACTGTGTCCCTCGTGGGGACGGCGTCCTGTATCTGGGAGCTACCAATATAATTTCCGAGCAGCCTAAACAACAGGCTCTCATATCGGATGTTCAGTTTTTGCTTGACTGTGCTGTTGATCAATTGAACTTGGACCTTCATGGTGCTGAAATCATCTCCATACAGGTTGGCAACAGGCCAATTCCGGCAGATGGTTTCCCTTTGATTGGCGAGTGCGGCATCGAAGGTCTTTGGCTTGCAACAGGTACCTACCGAGACGGCCTGCACCAATCACCATTGCTGGCGCGGTATATAGCTGATTGTCTTACCGATATAGAGACTCCCGATCTAGATCTCAGCCCTTTCAAACCTGTGCGTGCTCCGTTATCTGGGTTTGCCCGTGAGAATACGGTCAAGGAAACGGTACAGCAGATGTTTGCCACAGGATATGAGTATCGTTGGGATATAAAACCTTACTGGTTTCCTTTGCTGGATGAAGGACTATCGCGTAATTACGAACAACTTATAAATGACTTGCATCCGTCATTTACGCCTCCACCGGAGTTGGTCGCATTCTCCTATCTGTATGAGTCAATTTTGAAAAGACTTTCGCAGTATTACAAGGAGTGGTCATGAGTCTTACAGATCGTGAGTATCTTGCTATTAGTCAGGCACGGGCTATGTTGGAATCGTCTGGTGTCTGGGACTTGGAAGCCGATTTGAGTTGTCTTATAGATCGCTATATCGAACGGGTGGATAAAAGCCGTGCGCTCGATGAATTTATGATGGCGGTTAAAGAACGCTGTAACCGAATTCCTCTCGGGCATATTGTTGGCATGGTCGAGTTTGACGAAATGCCACTGGTGGTCGGTAGCGGCGTGTTTATCCCTCGCCCTCACAGCAAAATCATTCATAAGTGGCTGGAGACCAGTGCTGCGCTGCCACCGGGAGCTAGTGTCCTTGATTTGTGTGCCGGAAGCGGCGCGATTGGCTTGGCGATCGCACGGCGCAGACCGGATCTGAAAGTGACATGCGTGGAGTTTGATGGGATAGCGATGCAGTACCTCAAACGCAATATCGATCGACTGGCCTGCAAGGGGGGGCAGGTCAATCACTTGCAGGCAGACATTCGCGACAAACAGGCATTCACGCGATTCAAAGATCAGGTTGGTTTGATTGTCGCTAATCCTCCGTACGTCCCGCAGTCCCAAGAGTTGTTGCCTGAATGGAGCGATCACCATCCACGGGAGTCGGTCTATTCCGGGGTCGATGGGCTTGAACTGATACGGCAAATCATCTCGCTCGCGAACCAGTTACTTAATCGTGAAGGTTGGCTAGTCATTGAGCATGGCGAGGAACAGGCCAGAGCAGTGCGTGAACTGTTCGAGCAGAGTCAACTGACAAATACACAAACTGTAATCGATAAGGAAGCGTCCGACGCCTCGGGCAGCTCAGTAATGACCATCGGATGCAAATCTCATTGATTTTCAGAAAGGAGCTTTAGCTATGGATGTGCAAACGAGACAAGACTGGATGAGCATTCGTCGCGGCAACACCACTGGTGCACTGGCGAAGGCTTACGAGGAAGGGCTGACAGGTTTTACCGTTGCGAGTCGTGTGGGTAAGCACATTACCTTGCAGGACGGAGGCACATTCACAGAGTTTGTTTCCTGTTCGTATTTGGGCTTGGAAACCCACTCGGTATTGATCGATGCCGCACACCAGGCTATGGAAACTACCGGGCTGCACTTGTCGTCTTCTCGAAGTGCAATGCGCCCAAGTTACCTCCCTCAACTGGAGGAATTGCTTGCTCAGATTTACAGCGGTAGCGGTGTTGCGGTGTTTACCTCTACCAGCAGTGTCCATTTAGGTGTTTTACCGTTGCTCGGGAGTGGTTCGTTGAGTGGGTATCCGGTCAAAAAACGAATCCACTGGCTGATGGATAAAACCGCCCATGCTTCGATGCAGGTACTCAGGGGGATTTTGGAGCAGTTCGGACCTGTTTCTAGAGTCGAGTCCACCAGCCAAGAATCAATGACCACAGCGCTGAAAGTCTGCACCGACAAAGGTGAAACTCCTGTGCTCTTGATCGATGGAATTGGTTCGATGAGTGGTCTTGTACCCATCGCCGAGCTCTCTCGGCAGCTAGAGTCGGCAAAGGGATACCTATACGTAGACGATGCTCATGGTATTTCGATCGTCGGACGTCATGGTGCGGGATATGCCTTTGCAGCGGTTGATCACTCATTACCTGCAAATATTATTCTGGCAGGATCTCTCTCCAAGGCATTTGGTGGTGCGGGTGGTTTTGTCGTGGTTTCAGATCCACGGGATGTTGAAGTTATCCGAACCCTGGCCAATCCACTGATATTTGGTCATTCCATTATGGTGCCCATGCTGGCGGCTAACGTTGCCTCGGCGAAAATCCATCTCAGTGAAGAGATCGATATGCTGCAACGGCGACTTTGGGAAAATGTCGCCCTATTAGATTCCCTCACCGACAACCAGTTGCTCAACGCAGGTATCCAGTCACCTGTCAGAGGAGCCTTCTTTGAAACAGAGGAGGCCGGCTTGCATGCTGCGAGAACCCTGCGTGACCAAGGCATGCTGCTCTTTCCGGTGTTTTACCCAATCATTGCCAAAGGCAAAGCGATGCTGCGTTTTGCAATTTCAGCAGACCACAGTGGCAAAGACATCAAGTTATTGGGGGCTGCTCTAGGGGCTATGACGAGCAAGGGGTTATGGACGCCTGCTATCAATGAGCGGGATCACGCCTGACTGACGACTCTCTACCAGAAATTGGCAAACGGAGGTGCAGAAAATGAAACAACAGGGACAGTTGTCACAGACAGGCACGTCTAACATTTTGCAGCCGCAGCGGGAGCGGCTTGACTCGATAAATTTGCAAGTTGTCGACTTGCTTTCTGAGCGAATGAAAGTGTGCATGGACATTGCCGAGCTCAAAGCCGTCCATGGCATTGCGATGATGCAACCCGGACGAATTTCCTACGTGCTCGATATGATTAAGACTAGATCGGAGGCGGTCGGGTTGAGGGCAGAATACACCGAGTCGATATTCAAACTGATAATAGAAGAGACGTGTATTCAGGAAGACGTCCTGATCAATCAGTGTCTGACTGAGGGGCGACCTTCATGAAAATATTGCTGATTGATAACTTTGATTCCTTCACCCAGAACATTGCTCAGTATTTGTATGAGGTGACAGGAGTTTGCGCAGATGTAGTAAAAAATACCTTTTCGTACAATGAATTGGGCATCGAAAAATATGATGCTGTAGTACTGTCGCCCGGTCCAGGGCACCCCGGTCAAGAGGCTGATTTCGGTGTGTGCGGTGACGTCATCCTCCGCTCTCCTGTCCCGTTGCTTGGTATTTGTCTAGGACACCAAGGCATCGCTCAATTTCTTGGGGGGACTGTGGGGTACGCTCCCAGCCCTGTGCATGGCTACCGCAGTCGGATTACTCATTCCGGTAAAGGGCTCTTTCGAGATTTACCGAAGCAATTCGAAGTGGTCAGATACCATTCGTTGATGTGTACCAGCCTACCAGCGGAGCTCCAATGTACGGCTTGGACGTCTGAAGGTGTGGTCATGGCAATTGAACATATCACTAGACCGGTTTGGGGTGTCCAGTTCCACCCCGAGTCCATCGATTCAGAATATGGCCATGCGCTATTGAGCAACTTCATACGCATGGCGCTGGAACATAACGTCAGTGCTAGAACTCACTTAGAATCCGACATGGAATGTACGTCATCGAAAGATGCATACGTCGCAGTAGGGGGGATGCTGAATATGCAGCTTTCCTACCGCGAGTTTTCCGAATGCACGGATCCACCAGCGGTATTTTCAACGCTCTATGCAGATGATAGTTATGCTTTTTGGTTAGACTGCGAGAAGTCGGAAAGACCTAATGCTCGCTACTCGATCATGGGTAGTGGGGACGCGCAAGGAGCGATAAGGCTTGCGTACGATGTAAATGATGAGTGCCTGAAACTTGAGGGCCCCAAGGGTAAAAAAAGCATCAAAGGAGACTTTTTTACTCTGGTTGCACAGATCTTCGAAGCTGTGCAGGTGGCAACACCTCAGTACTTGCCGTTTGTTTTCAAGGGTGGTTTTGTTGGCTACCTCGGTTACGAATTGAAAGCACTGGCGGGTGGGCGAAAAATTTACCGTTCGGTTTATCCGGACGCTTCATTCATGTTTGCGCCTCATTTCTTTGTCTTTGATCATCATGAAAACAAGGCCTATGAATGCCTGATGACTGCGACTGGCGATGCTGTTGTTTGGCCGACCTTACCTGATTTTCTCCATCGTAATGATGAGTCAGCGGGTCATTGCAGTTCGTTTATTCCAGGTGCCGTAGATCAGCTGAAACTCACGCTTGAGGACGGGCCAGATGATTACATCAGTAAAATAAATCAATCTCTAAAGTACATCTCCGATGGAGAGTCGTACGAAATTTGCCTGACCAATAGGGCAAAAATGGCGTACAGCGGTGCGCCTTTGAGTGCTTATTGGCGAATGCGCCAGGCTAGCCCCGTACCCTACGGTGCCTACCTTTCGTTTGCAGGATTTTCAGTATTGAGCGCTTCGCCCGAAACCTTTCTCAGAATCGATGACAGCGGATTGATCGAATCCAGACCGATCAAGGGAACCAGGCCGCGTAGTAAACAACTCGCAGAGGACCAAATACTGCGGGATGAACTACGTAAATCGACCAAGGACAGGGCCGAGAACCTAATGATTGTCGACTTGGTGCGTCATGATTTGAATCAAGTGTGCCGCCCAGGGAGCGTTCATGTTCCTGAGATTTTCTCAGTGGAAAGCTTTTCCTCGGTTCACCAACTTGTCTCAACGGTTCGTGGGCACCTTCGCTCTGATATTTCAACGATCGAAGCTATTCGAGCTTGTTTTCCGGGAGGCTCAATGACGGGAGCTCCGAAGAAACGCACGATGGAAATTATTGACGTATTGGAGTCCTCTGCCCGTGGTGTCTACTCAGGCGCTTTAGGCTGGTTATCTTTCAGTGGTGGAGCGGAGCTGAGTATTGTCATCCGAACGGCAGTGCTCCAGGGTAACGAGGCGAAATTTGGAATTGGTGGCGCGATTGTTGCGCACTCTGACCCACAGCAAGAGCTTGAAGAAACGTTGGTCAAGGCTAGCGTGCCTTATTACAGTTTTGCCGCAGGGAGCGAATCATGATGAGCGACACGGTTGTCGTGTTGGGGGGAGCGGGTTTGGTTGGCTCACTGATCAGCCGCATTCTTATGCAATATGGATATGATGTCCGGGTGGTGGATCGAAGGCCTCCCGAACAGGAAAGTGGCTTCTATGAAGTCGATGTCACAAGTCCGTTCAGCAACACCGGGCACATTTTTCAAGGGGCGGTGGCAGTGGTCTTTGCATTGCCCGAAACCGTGGCTATTCGAGCAATACCTTGGGTTGTTGGCTCCGTTTCGAACGATGTTGTATTCATACCGACTTGTTCTGTTCAGGAGCCTTTTTACAGAGCATTGAAGAATGCTTCGTCCCAGCAGCCTTTCGTCGGCGTCAATCCGATGTTTTCACCCAAGCTCTCCGTTCAGGGACGCACCGTTGCAATTTGTCTGGAAGATGGCGACTCGCCTTCGACTTTCATCGAACAGCACTTGATGGGGGCTGGGATGAAGATAAAGCGAATGACGCCGGTGGCCCATGATGAACTCATGGCGCTATGTCAGGCGCTGCCCCATGCCGCAATTCTCGGTTTCGGTTTGGCGTTGGCAAGGTCGTCACTTGACCTGGAAAGCGCTCTTGAAGTGATGCCACCACCGATGCGGACAATGATGGCGTTGCTGTCCCGGGTTCTGGTCAATCCGCCTGAAGTCTACTGGGACATACAGCTAGAAAATGACCAAGCCCACCACCAACGCGCCGCGCTGGCGGAAGGGATGGAGCGCTTGATGAATAATGTCTCTAATCAGGATTTTGACGAGTTCAGATGCGACTTAAGGGGCGTTTCAAATGCTTTGGGTAGTCGTTTGAACTCAGGGGCTGTTGATTGTCAGCACGTATTTTCGTTACTGAACTGACCGAGCCCTCGCCATGGAAGCGCGCAGGGTTCGTTTCACGGGTGCATTGCGAAATCTCCCGTGATTTTTGAGGTAATAAGGAGCTTGGAGTAATGCCGTTAATAAGTGAGACAGCGCAACACACAGCAAAATCAAAACGATGGTCAGCCCTTAGCGTGCTGATGCTGCCAGTGCTACTGGTAACAGTAGACAATACGGTGCTTGGATTCGCGTTACCAAAGATTGCCGAGGCCCTGAGTCCAAGCGCTAGTCAGCAGCTATGGATGATCGATGCCTATTCGCTGGTATTGGCTGGATTGCTGGTGTCGATGGGTAGTCTGGGCGATCGAATCGGTCATCGAAAGTTGTTACTGGCCGGGTCTTTGGGATTTGTCATTGTGTCGGTGCTGACTGCCTATTCCCAAACGGCCATGCAACTGATTGCCGGGCGAGCTTGTATGGGGATTTTCGGTGCGATGTTGATGCCCTCGACGCTGGCATTGATACGATCGGTGTTTCTGGATCGAGAGGAGCGCAGAGTAGCTGTGGCGATCTGGGCAACAACTCTGACGGTAGGATCAGCGCTGGGTCCTTTGGTCGGTGGAGTTTTGCTGGAGTTTTTCAGTTGGGGGGCAATTTTCCTATTGGCGATACCGGTATTGGTGCCGTTGTTGGTATTGGGGCCGGTGTTGTTGCCCGAATCCGAGAAAGACTGTTCAGGGCCACTGGATCCGTTAAGTATCCTGCAATCGATGATTGCCCTCAGTGCGATCGTTTACGGCATTAAACACAGCGCCAGTAATGGTCTCGACTGGATGGCGCTGACAGCATTTGTAATCGGCATGGTTGCTGGGTGGATGTTTGTGCATCGGCAATTACGTCTGCCTGTGCCGTTGATGGATCTGAGTCTGTTCCGAAGTGGCACCTTTAGCGGCTCGGTACTAATCAATCTGATGAGCCTCGCATTCCTCGTCGGCTTTGTGTTCTTCACCACTCAGTTCTTACAGATCGTCCTTCAGATGTCACCGTTGAATGCCAGTTTTGCGTTAGTACCTGGTCAGATCATGGCGATCGTAATGGGAATGGCAGTCGTGCCTGTAGCGCGGCGAGTACCGGTGCATGTGCTGGTACCGATTCTGATGGCGTTTGCTGGGGCGGCGTTTTTGCTGGTGGCCAGCATCGGCAGCAGTCTGATCGTTCTGGTGGTGGCCTTTGCCTTGCTGAACATTGGCGTGGGCGCGATCGCGACGGTATCCAACGATGTGATTTTGTCGGCTGCACCGCCGGAAAAGGCAGGTGCGGCGTCAGCCATTAGTGAAACGGCCTATGAAGTGGGTGTGGTTTTGGGGACGACAGTGCTCGGAGGTCTCGTCACTGCCTACTATCGCGGTGCATTGCAGCTTCCGGATTTTTTGAGCGAGGTGCAGACGATGCTGGCGAGTGAGACGCTATCGGGTGCTAATCATGTGGCGGTGCAGTTGTCAGGAGATCAAGCACGACAGCTGATGACACAGGCGGGAAGTGCATTCGAGGGTGGAATTAATCTGGTTTCGTGGGTGACGTGCGGCTTGGCACTCATGGCGATTTTAATTGCCTCGCGTGCTCTGCGGATACCGAAGACGAAGCTTGCTGAAGGGCAGTGATCGAAAATGAACGTCGGGCCGTTTGCCACACGGCCCGACTGTTTCAGTGCTCGCAGTTACCAAACAGGTTCCAGGTTTTCACCCAGTCTGCTCAGACTCTGTTGTCCTCTCTGCTTACGCCCTCGACTGCTTGAACGCCCGCCGGAATTTATGCAACAGCGGTTCGGTATAACCATTGGGTTGTACGCCCCCCTCAAACACCAGCGCGTAGGCCGCTTGAAATGCAACTGACTGCTCGAAGTCCGGCGCCATAGGCGTGTAGATCGGATCACCGGCGTTTTGCTCATCGACGACCCGCGCCATACGCTGCAATATCTCGACGACCTGATCCTTGGTGATCACCCCGTGTCGCAGCCAGTTGGCCATGTGCTGGCTGGAAATTCGCAAGGTCGCGCGATCTTCCATCAGGCCCACGTTATGGATGTCGGGCACCTTCGAGCAGCCAATCCCTTGTTCGACCCAACGCACTACATACCCCAGCAAACCTTGCGCGTTATTTTCGACTTCCTGACGAATCTCATCGGCCGACCAGGATGGCTCGGTGACGACCGGCACGCTGAGCAAGCCGTCCAGAAGTGCCGGGCTGGCGCCACCGAAGTCCGTTGTTTCAAGGGACTCCTGCACCGAACGCACGTTGACCTGGTGGTAATGCAGCGCATGCAGGGTGGCGGCGGTCGGTGAGGGCACCCACGCGGTATTCGCGCCCGCTTTCGGGTGGGCGACTTTCTGTTTGAGCATATCGGCCATCCGGTCCGGCATGGCCCACATGCCTTTGCCGATCTGCGCTCGCCCACGCAATCCACAGTCCAGACCGACGAGCACGTTGTTACGCTCGTAAGCCTCGATCCACGCGGTGTTTTTCATGTCGCCCTTGCGCAGCATCGCGCCCGCTTCCATGGCGGTGTGCATCTCGTCGCCGGTGCGATCCAGGAAACCCGTGTTAATGAACGCGACCCGTGAGGAAGCTGCGGCGATGCAGGCCTTGAGGTTGACGCTGGTGCGCCGCTCCTCGTCCATGATGCCCATTTTCAGGGTATGGCGTTCGAGCTGCAGCAGGTCTTCGATGCGGCTGAACAACTGCTCGGCGAAGGCCACTTCGGCGGGGCCGTGCATTTTCGGTTTGACGATGTAGACGCTGCCGGTGCGGGAGTTGCCGCGGCGTTGCAGGTCATGCAGGGCGATCAGGCTGGTGATGACGCCGTCGAGGATGCCCTCCGGAATTTCCAGTCCGTCCTTGTCGAGAATCGCCGGACTGGTCATCAGGTGCCCAACGTTGCGGATGAACAGCAACGAGCGCCCGTGCAGCGACAGTGAGCGGCCATCGGCCGCGGTGTACTCGCGGTCCGGGTTCAGTCGTCGCGTGATGGTTCTACCGTTTTTCTCCAGGTCCTCTTTCAGGTCGCCCTTCATCAAACCCAGCCAGTTGCGGTACACCTGCACCTTGTCATCGGCGTCGACTGCCGCGACCGAGTCTTCACAATCAATGATGGTCGAGAGGGCCGCCTCAATCAGCAGGTCCTTGACCCCGGCAGTGTCAGCCTGACCAATCACACTCTGGCGATCGATCTGAATCTCGACGTGCAGATCGTTGTTTTTCAGCAGGATGGCGATGGGATCAGAGAGCGAACCCTGATAGCCGATGTACTGCGCGGCGTT
The DNA here is from genome assembly GCF_050435365.1 of Pseudomonas sp. BT76 TE3572. Taxonomy (NCBI): domain Bacteria; kingdom Pseudomonadati; phylum Pseudomonadota; class Gammaproteobacteria; order Pseudomonadales; family Pseudomonadaceae; genus Pseudomonas; species Pseudomonas sp. BT76 TE3572. The sequence continues at coordinate 1,703,957 of NZ_JBNDKE010000001.1, read as the reverse complement.
CGATAAACCGGTTTGGCTACCGTCATTCAAGGTGGCCTCCAGTGTTCCGTTGTCGATTCGGTAACGCGCCACCGCTGCATGGGAGCCGTTGATCAAGGGGAAAGCCTGATCCAGAAACGTCCGCGCAAAAGCGATGACTTTCGCCCCGCGCACCGGGTTGTAAGTCCGGCCCGGTTCGGCGCCGCCATCATTGGCAATCACATCGGTGCCGTAGAGCGCGTCGTACAGCGAGCCCCAGCGCGCATTCGCGGCATTCAGCGCATAACGCGCGTTGACCGCCGGGACGACCAGTTGCGGTCCGGCCTGCACACTGATTTCTGTATCAACGTTGTCGGTGCTGACCTTGACGTCTGCGGGTTGCGGTTGCAGGTAACCGATACTGCTCAGGAAGCTGCGATAAGCCGGCATGTCCGTCACTGGTCCCGGGTGGGCGCGGTGCCAGGTGTCCAGTTCGGTTTGCAGGCGATCACGTTCAGCCAGCAGCGCGCGGTTCTGCGGCGCCAGTTTATGCACCAGTGCGGCGAAACCGCTCCAGAACGCTTGAGGGTCCAGGCCGGTTCCCGGCAGCACGTCCAGATCAACGAAACGTTGCAAGACAGGTGCGACCTTGAGGCCTTGGCAGTTCACGAAATCGGTCACTTTTTGCATCTCCATCACACAGTATTTATCGAGCAACGACAGCGTCACGTTCAGTTCACTTCAGGCATTGCGCGCCGGCCTTGGCCACTTGGGCATCCTGTTCGGCTTTGACACCGGACACCCCGACCGCGCCGATCACCTGGCCGTCGACGATAATCGGCACACCGCCCTCAAGGGACGTCAGCAGTGGCGCCGACAAAAAGGCGTGGCGTCCGCCATTGACCATCTCTTCATAGCCTTTGGACTCGCGCCGACCGAGGGCCGAGGTGCGGGCCTTTTCGGTGGCGATGTAGGCGCCAATCGGAGCGCAACCGTCGAGGCGTTCGAGGGCCAGGGGATGGCCGCCGTCGTCGACAATCACGATGGTCACGGCCCATTGATTATTCTGCGCTTCGGTGCGTGCCGCCGCGAGGATTTGGCTGACTTCGGTCTGGCTCAGTACGGCTTTGCTTTTCATCGGGATTCTCCAGTGCTCGGTTGGGGCAAGGCGGCTTCGACCAATTCGATCCAGTGCCTGACAGGGGTTCGGCGCGCACCGTCGAGGTGGGACTGACAGCCGATATTGGCCGTGACAATGACTTCGGGATGTCCGCTTTCCAGCGCATTGAGCTTGTTGTCGCGCAATTGCCGGGACAGTTCGGGTTGGGTCAGCGAATAGGTGCCCGCCGAGCCGCAGCACAGGTGACTGTCGGCAACAGGCGTGAGGTTGAAGCCCAGACTGGTCAGAATCGCTTCCACCGCGCCGCCCAGTTTCTGCGCGTGCTGCAAGGTGCAGGGGCAATGGAACGCCAGGCGCTGGGCGCTGTGGATACCGAGCTTTTCCAGCGGCTCGTCACGCAGCACTTCGACCAGATCCTTGGCCAGCGCACTGACCTTTTTCGCCTTCTCGGCATAGGCCGGGTCGGTGCTGAGCAGGTGACCATAATCTTTGATGAAGGCGCCGCAACCGCTGGCGGTTTGCACGATGGCTTCGGCACCGTTTTCAATGCTTGGCCACCACGCATCGATATTGCGGCGGGCGCGATCCAGGCCGGCCGCCTGAGCGTCGAGGTGATAATCCACGGCGCCGCAGCACCCGGCTTCGCGGGTCGGTGTGACGCTGATCCCCAGTCGATCCAGTACTCGTGCAGCGGCTGCGTTGGTATTGGGTGACAGACTCGGTTGCACGCAGCCTTCAAGCATCAGCACCTGCCGGGCGTGGCGAGTGACCGGGCGCGGCTTGGCCGGATAGATGCGGCGAGGCAACTTTATCTGCAAGGTGTTGGGCAACAACGCCCGGAACACCTGACCGCTGCTGACCAGCCCTTTGAACAGCGCCGGATTGGGCACGACGCTGCGCAATCCCTCGCGCAACAAGCGCTGACCGAGCGGGCGCGGCACCGCCGCATCGACCACCGCCCGGCCGATGTCCAGCAAGTTGTGGTAGTCGACGCCGGAAGGGCAGGTGGTTTCGCAATTACGACACGACAGGCAGCGATCCAGGTGCTGTTGGGTCTTTTGCGTGACTTCGTTGCCCTCCAGAACCTGCTTGATCAGGTAGATGCGACCCCGCGGTCCGTCCAGTTCATCGCCCAGCAATTGATAGGTCGGGCAGGTGGCATTGCAGAAACCGCAGTGCACGCAGGTGCGCAGGATACTTTCGGCTTCTTCGGCGCGGGGCAGTTGGCGGGCTTGCTCGCTCAAGGTGGTCTGCATGGGTCAAAGCTCCGCGTACAGGCGCCCGGGGTTGAAGATGCCCCGGGGATCGAGTTGTTGCTTCAAGTTCCGGTGGTAGCGCATCAATGCGGCAGGCAACGGTTGGAACGGGCTGTCGATCAAACCATGGGTATAGCAGGTCACATGCCCGCCGACTTCTTCGACGATTGAGCGAACGAATGCTGCCTCTGCGTCGGATTTTAGCCAGCGCTGCGCACCGCCCCAATCGAGCAACTGACGGCCAGGCAAGGAAAGCCGAGGCGTGTTGTGAGGGACGGACAGGCGCCAAAGTGCCTGGTCCTCATCGAAGAAACTCAATCGATGTTCGTTGAGATCATCCCAATATGAAGCGTCCAGCAACTCGCCGCCGAGTCGGTCATGAGCCGCCGCTACCGAGCCTTCGCCACCCTCAAGCCGCAGGTGCAGGCGCTGCCCATCGTGGCACGCAGCGCTGATCGGCAGCGGCTGTTGCCCCCATTCGGCGAGGCGCAGCAAGGCGCGATCGCTGTCCATTTCCAGGCTGATGCTTAACGCTTGACGCGGCTTGGGCAGGACCTTGAGCGAGACTTCGGTGATCACGCCCAGCGAGCCATAGCTGCCGGCCATCAAACGCGACAGATCGTACCCGGCGACGTTTTTCATGACTTCGCCACCAAAGCGCAAATGCTTGCCGTGGCCGGTGATGACCCGTGTCCCGAGGACGAAGTCCCTGACGGACCCGGACCAGGGACGCCGTGGTCCCGACAGCCCGCTGGCGATCATGCCGCCGACAGTTGCGCCGTCGCCGAAGGAGGGCGGTTCGCAGGGCAACATCTGCTGCGCCGCGTCCAACACTGCAGCCAGTTCTGCCAACGGGGTGCCGCAGCGAACGGTGATCACCAGCTCGGTCGGGTCGTAGCTGACGATGCCTCGGTGGCTGCGCGTGTCGAGCACTTCGCCCGCCACGATGCGCCCAAGAAACGCCTTACTGTTAGAGCCTTGAATGCGCAACGGCGTAGCGTTTTGCAGCGCCTGGTTGACCTGTTCCAGCAGCGAGGCGCTGTCGTCGATATCGTGTTCACTGCGCATCAGAAACGCTCCAGTTCAGGGAAGGGCAACTGACCCATGTGAACGTGCATGGCGCCGAACTCGGCGCAGCGGTGCAGCGTCGGAATGTTCTTGCCGGGGTTGAGCAGGCCGCTCGGATCGAAGGCGGCTTTGACGGCATGGAACACGGTCAGCTCATCGCTATTGAACTGCGCACACATCTGATTGATTTTCTCCCGGCCCACGCCGTGTTCACCGGTAATGCTGCCACCGACCTTCACGCACAATTCGAGGATCTTGCCGCCCAGCGCTTCGGCGCGATCGAGCTCACCCGGTTGGTTGGCATCGAACAGAATCAGCGGGTGCATGTTGCCGTCACCGGCGTGAAAAACGTTGGCCACCCGCAGGCCGTACTCGGCCGACAACGCGGCGATCGCCTGCAGCACACCGGGCAACTCGCGGCGCGGGATCGTCCCGTCCATGCAGTAATAATCCGGTGAGAGACGGCCCACCGCCGGAAAGGCATTCTTGCGTCCGGCCCAGAAGCGCACGCGTTCGGCTTCATCGCGGGCCTGGCGCACTTCGGTGGCGCCGGCCTGTTCCAGCACCTGGCGCACGCGATCACAGTCATCATGAACGTCGGCTTCAACACCATCGAGCTCGCACAGCAAAATGGCTTCGGCGTCGACCGGATAACCGGCGTGGATAAAGTCCTCGGCTGCGCGAATGGCCAGGTTGTCCATCATTTCCAGGCCGCCGGGGATGATGCCGGCGGCAATAATGTCACCCACCGCGCGGCCAGCCTTCTCGACGGAATCGAACGCCGCCAGCAGCACTTTGGCGGTCTGGGGTTTGGGCAGCAGTTTGACCGTGACCTCGGTGATGACACCGAGCATGCCTTCGGAACCGGTGAACAATGCCAGCAGATCGAAGCCCGGAGAATCGAGCGCCTGCGAACCCAGGGACAGGTGTTCGCCGTCGACGGTGAGGATGTCGACCTTGAGCAGGTTGTGCACGGTCAGCCCGTACTTCAGGCAATGCACGCCACCGGCGTTTTCCGCCACATTGCCGCCGATTGAACAGGCGATCTGCGAGGAAGGGTCCGGCGCGTAGTACAAGCCAAACGGCGCGGCTGCCTGGGAAATCGCCAGGTTGCGCACCCCCGGCTGAACCCGAGCCGTGCGTGCGGCGGGGTCGATGTGCAGAATATTATTGAAGCGCGCCATCACCAGCAGCACGCCTTTTTCCAGCGGCAATGCACCGCCGGACAAACCGGTGCCGGCACCGCGGGCGACCACCGAGACCTGCCGCTCATGACAGAGTCGAAGCACGCCTTGCACCTCGTCGATGTGGCGCGGCAGCACCACCAGCATCGGTGTGGTGCGGTAAGCAGACAGTCCGTCGCATTCGTACGGTTTGAGTTCTTCCTGCTGATGCAGGACTTCCAGATCCGGCCACTGCGTGTGCAGGGCTTGCAACAAGGCTGCTCTGTCGACATCAGGCAAGACACCGTCGACGCGTTCATCGTAAAGAATGTTCATAGTCGGTTGACGACCCTCAGTTGTTTTTATAGGAGGTCTGTGTCCGTTTACCACTGACTTGCATCATTGGCCTGAGGCGTTCTACTGTCTATGTGTTGTTTGGCTGGTCGAACCAGTTTTTTATTCAATGGTTTTTTATTGGTGCAAAAAAATAGATTTAAAACATAGGCTTATGTTTGTGTTTGAATCTTTGTGGTTTTGGTAGCGAGGCTGGTCATACCAGTTGGAGAGTCGATGGAAAAGGCAGAAACGAGCCGTAATCCACAAGTCGCAGATGTGGTCTGTGAACGCATTGAACGGCTGATCGTGGACGGGGTACTCAAGACCGGGCAACTGTTGCCGTCGGAGCGTCGTCTGACCGAAAAACTCGGCGTTTCCCGCACGGCACTTCGCGAGGGCCTGAAGCTGTTGCGCGCACGCGGGATTATCAAGACAGAGCAGGGCAAAGGCTCATTTGTCGCCGACCTTTCGGGTCACGGTGCCGCGTCTCCGCTGATGCACTTGTTCAGCTCACAACCCCGCACGCTCTACGATTTGTTCGAGGTCCGCAGCCTGCTCGAAGGCGAGTCCGCACGTTTGGCTGCGTTGCGCGGAACCGACGCCGACTTCGTCCTCATCACCCGCAGCTACGAGGCGTTGCTTAATGCCCATAGTCGTTCGCTGGAGGCGTCCGAACACGCTCGGCTCGATCATGCCTTTCACCTGGCGATTTGCGAGGCCTCGCACAACCCGGTGCTGGTGCAGACCTTGCGCTCGCTGACGGACTTGCTGCTGAGCACGGTGTTTGCCTCGGTCAACAACCTCTACCACCGCGAGCCACAAAAGCGTCAGATCGACCGCCAACATGCGCGGCTCTACAACGCTGTCACCGGCCGTATGCCGGAACAGGCACGCAAGGCGGCCATCGCTCACATCCAGAGCATCTGCGAGAACCTCAAGGAAATCGAAAGCGAGGAACAACGGTTGGTTCGGGCCACGCTGCGACTTGAGGGGTGGGCGTGAAACCTGCTGCTTGAATCCGCGAGAAACATGTGGCGAGCGAGCTTGCTCGCGCTGGGCTGCGTAGCGGCCCCAAAAATCGAAAAGACGGCCGATTTTTGTGAGTGCTACGCACTCAAGCGGGAGCAAGCTCCCTCGCCACAAAAGTCAGACTTCAGAGTCGCGCTTGCGTCAGTCAATGCCCGCCGACCACCATATGACTGAACGGCGCCACATACGCCTGCAATGTCACCAAACCACCGACCAGAATGGCCAGGATGATCGAGTGGAAGAACACGTAACGCAGGATTTCCCCTTCATGCCCGTACCAGCGCGTGGCGGTGGAGGCCACCACAATCGACTGCGCGTCGACCATCTTGCCCATGACCCCGCCGGAACTGTTGGCGGCAGCCATCAACACCGGGCTGAGGCCCAACTGCTCGGCGGTCACCCGTTGCAAGCCGCCGAACAGCACGTTCGACGCCGTGTCCGAGCCAGTCAACGCCACGCCGAGCCAGCCGAGCAGGGTGCCGAACATGGGGTAGAAAATGCCCGTCGCGGCGAAGGCCAGGCCCATGGTGGCGTCCAGGCCCGAATAACGGGTGAGGAAACCGAGGGCGAGCATGGCGGTAATGGTGATCAGTGAGTAGCGCACCACCCACAGCGTTCGCAGGTACTGGTGGATCAGCTGCGGAATGGAATAACCCATCAGCAACCCGCCGAGGATTGCCGACAGCAGGATGCCGCTACCGGTGCTGGTGAACCAGGTGAACTTGTAGACCGCATCCTCGGTTTTAGGCGCGGGCACTACAGGCGGGACCTTCTCGATCTGCTGGTGAATCGTGGTGAACGTCACGATCGGGGCGAAGATCGGGTTCGCTTCGCGCATCGGTTTGCCTTGAGGGTCGAGCTTGGCCGAGTGGGTGGCCGGATCAATCGCCGGGCGGGTATCGAACATGTTTTTGAACCCCTGGGTGCCCCAGGCGAACACGAACACCGTGAGGATGATCCACGGCATCCACGCGCGCATCACCGCAGGCTTGGCATCGCTGGCAAAGGTCGCGCTGGCGACGGGTTTTTCGTCATGCTCTTCGGCAATCTTGGAGTTGTCGACACGCCCGGACAGCGCAGCGGAGGTGTGCACAGTGGCCGGTTTCCAGACCCTGAGGAAACCGGTCAGGCAGGCCATGGAAATCAGTGCGGCGATCACGTCCACCAGCATCGGCCCGTGGTAGTTGGACACCAGGAACTGCGGCACGGCGAAAGTGACCCCGGCCACCAGAATCGCCGGCCAGATTTCCAGCATCTTGCGCCAGCCGGCGAAGGCCCAGATCAACCAGAACGGCACGATCACCGAGAAGAACGGCAATTGCCGGCCCACCATCATCGACAGCTCCATTTCATCCAGCCCGGTCACCTTGGCCAGGGTGATGATCGGCGTGCCCAGCGCCCCGAACGCCACGGGCGCGGTGTTGGCGATCAACGCCAGGCCAGACGCGGCCAGTGGCGAGAAGCCCAGCCCGATCAGAATCGCCCCGGTCACCGCCACCGGCGTACCGAAGCCTGCGGCCCCTTCGAAGAAAGCACCGAAGCAGAAAGCAATCAGCAGCAGTTGCAGGCGTCGATCGTCAGTGATGCGCGCCAGGGAATCCTGCAGCACTTTGAACGAGCCGTTCTCGGTGGTCAGCCGATGCAGGAAGATGATGTTGAGCACAATCCAGCCAATGGGCAGCAAGCCGTTGGCGGCGCCGTAAAGCGCAGCCGAGCCGGCCATGTTCGCCGGCATGCCGAAGGCGAAAATTGCGATCACCAGCGCAGACGCCAGGGCCATCAATGCGGCCAGATGCGCCTTGACATGGAAAAACGCCAGGGCTGCCAGCATCACCACGACCGGCACTGCTGCCATGAGGGTTGAAAGTATCGGGTTACCGAACGGATCGTAGATTTGCTGCCAGACCATGTTCCACCTCTGCTTTTTATTGTTGGGAGTGCAGACCCCGTGGGGGCGGTGGCTTCTAGTATAGGTGGCATTACGCCGCTGTCCTGGCAGGCCTTTTAGTGGGCCGCACTGAGCTAACATGGCCAATGGGTAAATGCGCGACTCGGACTTCAACGACGGGAGAAATGCAGCCATGACTGAACGCCATATGCACCACAAGGAAACGCTGTCGAACGGATGCAAGATCGAGGTCAAAGCCGAGATATTGAAGGACGGCTCACTGGGGATGTTCATCGGTGTTTACCGGCCCGATGGCACGGCCATTTTTGAGGATCACGATCCAAAACCGCATCTGCTGGACATGGAGGCTGCCTTTGACTGGGGGATCGAAAAGGCCAAGACCCTCGGCAACAGTCAGAAAACGCTGTAACTCATGAAGAAGGCGACAACCACCATGAAGAAACAGCAGGTCGGTGCAAAGGAAGAAGAGGGTGCAGATTCGGCTTCTCAGCTGATCGACGCGAGAATCAAGGAGCTGGGAGATTGGCGTGGCGAGACGCTCGCTCGGGTCCGAACGCTCATCCGGCAGGCTGACCCTGACGTGGTCGAGGAATGGAAGTGGCGGGGCGTTCCCGTGTGGTCGCACGGCGGAATCATCTGCACCGGCGAGACCTACAAGCAGGTCGTGAAGCTGACGTTTGCCAAGGGCGCCTCGCTGGACGACCCTTCAGGCCTTTTCAACGCCAGCCTCGAAGGCAACACCCGACGTGCCATTGATTTGCATGAGGGCGACACACTTGATGAGAACGCCTTGAAGTCTCTGATTCTCGCCGCCGTGACGCTCAACACAAGCGGGCGTGCGAAACCCTGACGCGGCCTCGCCGAAGCGCTACGGTTGGGGCAACTGCCATGGGGCGCCTCGCGCAAACGCTGCTTCAATCCAGTGCTTGAATGCCGTCGTCGTTGCCGTGTTGTACTTGGCTGACGGGCGCACCAGATAGACGCCCGCGTCTGCATCCAGCTGCCAGTCGGGAAGCACTCTGACGAGATGACCGCTATCGATGTCCCTCGTCATGAGCCACTCACCGCCGGCAAGAATGCCCAGCCCCATGCGGGCGGCGGACAGCAGCGCCTCATTGTCGTTACTGATCATGGCGCTGCGCACCCTGGTGCTTTGCTGATCGCCATCGCGAGTCAGCTTCCATTCCGGGTACGAGTGCAGCCCGGTGAAGCCCAGGCAATTGTGCTCCGCGAGGTCTGCCGGTGTCTTCGGTTCGCCCTGGCGTTGCAGGTAGGCGGGTGCAGCACAGAGGATTCGGCGGTGATCGCACAACTTCCTGGCGACCAGGCGATTGTCTGACAGCTCACCGATTCGGATCGCAGCATCGAAACCCTCCGCGACGATGTCGACGAATCGCTCCGAGTATTCGACCTCTAGCGACACCTCGGGGTAAGCCAGGGCGAATTCCGACACCATCGCGCTGAGCCATAATCGCCCCATCGCGGCTGGCAGCGCGAGTCGCAATCGTCCCCTGATCTGTGCCGCGCCTTGGGCCGCCTCTTGCTCCGCTTGGGAAATCAAACTGACGGCATGAGCAAGCTGCGAGACCAGACGCTGTCCCTCGTCGGTAAAACGCAGTTGCCTTGTCGTTCGTTCCACCAGACGTATTCCCAGACGAAGTTCCAACGCGCTGAGCCGTTTGGACAGCACCGACGGGTGCCGTTGCAGCCTCCTTCCGGCGGCGGCAAAAGAGCCGTGTTCGGAGAGCGCCAAGAGTGTGGCGAGTTCATCTGCCTGTCGGCTATCGAACAGATCCATGCAACGGAAACCTCGTCAATTCAAGCAAACAACAGGGTTGAAGGCCCGGGGCCAGAGTTCCGGCCAGTATTCAGGGCGTAAGGACAATGGCACCTTGCGACAGTCCACTTTCCATATCGGCGTGCGCCCGCGCTACGTCAGCCAATGGGTAACGACGCCAGATTCGAGGTTGAATGATACCGGCGGCGACCGCTTGCAACACCTCCTGTGCGCGCTGCTGATACTCGTGCGTGGTGGCGGTATGCGCGGCGAGAGACGGTCGGGTCAGGAACAGAGAGCCTTTGGCGTTGAGGGTGCTGATCTCGACAGCCGGTGGAATGCCCGAGGCCATGCCGAAAGACACCATCACGCCACGCGGGCGAAGGCTGTCGAGGGAGGCTTCGAAAGACACCCGCCCGATAGGGTCATACACGACATCAACCTTTTGCCCGTGGGTGACCTCCGCAACCTGGGCAGCCAGCGTCGCTGCGTCGAACACCAGTACTTCATCACAACCAGCGGCCTTGGCCCGCTCGATACTGTCCTGTTTCGAGACCACGCCGATCACGAAGGCGCCAAGGTGTTTGGCCCAAGGCACCATGATTTGCCCCAACGCACCCGCAGCGCCATACACCAGCATTCTGGTGCCTGGGCCAACGGGGTAGGTCGTCTTGAGCAGGTAGTGGGCGGTGATGCCCTTGAAGAGCAGGGCCGCCGCTTCGTCGAAACCGAGTTCATCGGGAATCTTCACGAGCCGATTGGCCGGATAGAGGCGACCGCTTGCATAGGCACCCATCGGGCCAGTGGCGTACGCGACTCGGTCCCCCACGGCAACTTCGGTGACGCCTGGCCCGATCGCCGCCACCTGTCCGGCGCCTTCGAGGCCGAGCCCGGAGGGCAGGGAAACACGGGCAGTCCCGGAGCGCTGACTTAAGTCCAGAGGGTTGAGCCCGATGGCCATTTGCTCCAGCCAGACTTCTCCGGCACCCGGTGTTTGCGCAGTGGTTTTTTCGAACCGCAAAACCTGAGGCCCGCCAGTTTCCTGAATTGTAACGGTGCTTACCATGTGGAACTCCCGATGCGTTGGTGGTGCTGAGAGTCTAAGGAGTTGCCAGTGAAGCACTAGTAAGGGTAATTGCAGTTCATTGCTGTAACAGGTGCAGCAATGGGCGCCGAGTGGATACGGTCTGGTTTCGGCCAGTCATCGTGCTGGATGGCGTTGTCGTACGACTTTGCGTGGTATCAAAACGCCCAGATATTACGATCAACACCCGAAAAATAAAAACCTGACGGGCCCACAACCAGCGGCATCTGTACGAAGTTGCACTTTTGATGGGCAGCCTTTATCGAGACGAACGGCCATTTTTCAGATTGACAGCCCGGTATTGATCTCGATATAAAAGACAAGGTTGTACGACGACAGACGATTATCGACTGTTAAACACTAAAAATAAAAACGAGTGTCGGCCCCATCATGAATTCAACCCGCCTGCGCATCTCCCAGAATGCCGCTTCTTATGGTTCGACCTCGACTGCTTGCCCATCCCCACGGTCAGGCTTGTCCCATACAACTGTCCCACCCAACGCCCGATAGCTCTTGCCAAATGTCCCACTCCAGCCGCTGAGCATGGAGTGCCCATTGTCGAGCCCGCAATACAGTGGCGTGGATTCATCGCGTTTTGACGATGCTCTACGACACAATTGATCTCGCTTGAAACCGAGAGATCATCACCATAATCCAACAATAAAGTGATGCCATGAATCTGAACGAGCCCATCAATCCGCAACGAATCGGCCAGGCCGTCGGCAAGTACCGCTGGACGATTTGCGCGCTGTTGTTTTTTGCCACCACCGTCAATTACCTGGACCGCCAGGTACTGAGTCTGCTGGCGCCGGATCTGTCGACGCAATTTGGCTGGAGTAACACCGATTACGCGAACATCGCTTCTGTCTTTCAGTTTGTGTACGCGATTTCCATGCTGTTCGCCGGCCGCTTCGTTGACAAGATCGGCACCAAGACCGCCTATGTGGTAGCGATCGGCATCTGGTCCACCGGCGCGATCATGCACGCCTTTGCGGAGCCGATGGGCGAGGGGATCGCCGGCATCAGCAGCGCCTTGGGCTTTGCCGCCATCCCGGTTTCGATTGCAGGTTTCATGCTGGCGCGCGCCGTGCTGGCGATTGGCGAAGCGGGTAACTTCCCGATCGCGATCAAGGCCACTGCCGAATACTTCCCGAAGAAGGAACGCTCCTTCGCCACCGGTATCTTCAACTCGGGCGCCAATGTGGGCGCGGTCCTGGCACCGATCTGCGTGCCGCTGATTGCCGGTATGTGGGGCTGGGAAGCGGCGTTCATCGTGATCGGTGCGTTGGGCTTCGTTTGGGTGGCGGTGTGGATTGCACTGTACGAAAAACCGGAGCAGCAAAAACGCCTGTCGGTGCAAGAGCTGGCCTATATCCGCAGCGATCAGGGCGCGCAAGCACTCACCGGGACAGACTCGGGTGCCGCTGCTAAAAAAGTATCGTGGTTCAAGCTGCTGACCTACCGCCAGACCTGGGCCTTTGCCTTCGGCAAATTCATGACCGACGGCGTCTGGTGGTTCTTCCTGTTCTGGCTTCCAACCTACCTGTCGGCGCAATACGGCATGAAGGGCCAGGCCATCGTGTTGCCGCTGGCCGTGCTGTACAGCATGACCATGGTGGGCAGCATCGGCGGCGGCTGGTTCCCGAGCTACTTCATGTCACGCGGTGACGCGCCGTATGACGGCCGTATGAAAGCCATGTTGGTGATCGCTTTCTTCCCGCTGCTGGTGCTGCTGGCGCAGCCATTTGGTTACATCAGTTTCTGGGTGCCGGTGCTGCTGATCGGCGTGGGCGCATCGGCGCACCAGGCGTGGTCGTGCAACATCTTCACCACCGTGTCTGACATGTTCCCGCAAAAATCCATCGCGTCGGTGGTGGGCATTGGCGGTTTAGCCGGCGGCCTGGGCGGCGTCGTGATGACCAAGACTGGCGGGTGGGTGATCGACCATTACAAACTGATCGGCGATATCCATACCGGCTACATGATCATGTTTGCCATCTGTGCACTGGCTTATCTGGTGGCGTGGAGCGTGATGAAGACGCTGGTACCACGCCATAAGGAAATCACTGACCTGTAAACGGCGATGCGATTGACCTGCTGACGTCCTGTCCGCAGGTCATTCGACTGTTTGACGTTACTTGTAGCGTTGCTCAAACACGGCCACTTGCTCCGGCATGATCAGCTGGAAGGGCACCCAGACATCCGCCTCAACCGGCTCCCCCTTGATCATTTTGATAGCCGATTGCAGCGCGCTGGTCGCTTGCGCTTTGGGGTCTTGAAACACCGAGGCTACGAGCATCCCGCGCTTGATGGCTGCCAGGCCGTCAGGCAGTCCGTCGATGCCGACAATCGCAATCTCGCCCTTGGCTTTGCCGGCTTGCTGCAATGCCATGGCGGCGCCGATGGCCATCTCGTCATTGTTGGCAACGATGGCATCAAAACTCGTACCTGCCAGCAGCCAGTTGCTGGTCAGGTCCATCCCTTTGTTGCGCTGCCACTCGGCACTTTGTTGTTCGACGACTTTGATCCCTGGATAGTCCTTGAGCACCTGTTTCACACCTTCGGTACGGTCGTGCGTGGAGTTTTGCGCGAGGTCACCCATGATGATCGCGATGTTGCCTTTGCCCCCCAACTTGTCGGCCAAGTAGCGCATCTGCAGTTGCCCGGCCTCGATGTCATTGGACGCGACCGTGACCACGCCTTTGGGCAGGACACGTTCGTCCGGGTGGCGGTTGACGTAGACCAGCGGTGTCTTCGCCTCGACGGCCGCGCGGGTCATGTTGGCAGTGGCGGCGGTGTCCACCGGCAAGACGATGACCGCATCCACTTTCTGGCTGAGAAAGCCCTCGACCTGATTGAGCTGGCGAACCACATCGCCCTGGGCGTCCTCGAACTGGATCTGGACGTTGTCCTTTTTCGCGGCCTCTTCGAGACCACTGCGCACGTAGGTCATGAAGTTGTCGTCGACCCTGGCGATGCTGACGCCGATGCGATAGCTGGCGGCGGCCCATTGGCTGAAGAGTAATAACAGCGTGGCAAAAAGCAGTGTGCAACGACGCATGATGGTTTTCCTTTTTTGTTATGAGTCGACATTCATCAAGATCAAAAACGTGGGGGCTGACTGATGCCAGTCCGTTAAGCCGTAATGCGATCTGTAGCAGCTGTCGAGCTTGCGAGGCTGCGTTCGGCTGCGCAGCAGTCGTCAAACCAGAAGCTGCGGTGCGTCAGGCGGACCGCATCAGCCGGATTCACGACTGCTGCGCAGCCGAACGCAGCCTCGCAAGCTCGACAGCTGCTACAAAGAGTGCGTCGCAGCTGAAATTGCTTAACTGACCGGCATTAGGCTCAATCCAGCGTGAAGGCCTGTCGGAAGCGTTCCAGTGCCGCTTCGCTGTCGCCACTGGCCCAGCCCTCGAGCCCGACGACTCCGGTGTATCCCATGCCGAACAACGCTTTGGCAATCGCCGGATAATGGATTTCACCGGTACCCGGTTCCATGCGGCCGGGGACGTCGGCAACCTGGATTTCCCCGATGGCGCTGCCGGCGCGCTGGATCAGTTCGATCAGGTTTCCCTCACCGATCTGCGCATGGTAAAGGTCCAGATTCATTTTCAAATGGGGGCTGCCCACGGCCTCGATCAGTGCCAGGGTATCGTCGGCGCGAGCGAAAGGGGTGCCGGGGTGGTCCACCTCGGTATTGAGGTTTTCCAGCAAAAATACCCGGCGAGCGTCTTCGCCCAGACGGGCGATTTTTTCCAGGGTCTTGCAGGCGCTCAACCACATGCGTCCCGTGGTGAGAGCCACGGGTTTGACCGGCAGGCCTTTGTCGCCCAGGCCAGTGCCATGCAGGTTGAGGCTCGGGCAATTCAGTTGGGCGGCGACAGCCAGCGATTCGCGTGCGCTGTCGAGCAGGTGCTGGATGTCCTCGGGGTCGGTCAGGTTGCCCGAGAGGTAGCCCGTCATCGAGGTGAAATCAGCGCCGGTGGCGACAAGCGCTGGAATGTCTTTCTGCGTCCAGTCCCAGAGTTCGGCGCTGAAGCCCAGTGCGTGAATCCGTTTGACGCGTTCGGTGAACGGCAGGTCGAGGAAGACCATCTCAGCACTGATCGCCAGTTTGAACGGTATGAAGCTCATGAACGGCCTCCTTGCACGCGCACCGCTTTGCCCTGCTGGAAGGACTCGATACACGCACGGGCAATGGCCAGTGCCGCCCGTGCATCTTCGCCGCTGGCGAGGGGTTTTTCGCCGGTGCGCATGCAATCGACAAAGTGGTTGAGCTCGGCCACATAAGCGTCACGCAGCAGGTCGGTGTCCAGGCGCTGGGTGTCGGCCTGAATGCCATTGGCCAGATAGCGAACCAGGTCAGAGTCATTGACGCTGCCCATGGTCAGCATGCCGGCGCTGCCAAACACTTCGCCCCGAACGTCGTAGCCATAGACCGCCTGGAAATTGGCCTCGGCCGTCGCGATCGCACCGTTGTCGAAACGGATCGTGACCACGGCGGTGTCCAGAAACCCTTTGCTCTTGTAGTCCGGTGCAATCAGCGCATCGGCCATGACAAAAACCTCAACCGCTTCTGCACCAGGATTCAGGTAGCGCAGGGTATCGAAATCATGAATCAGGGTTTCGAGGAAAATCACCCACTGCGGCGAGGCGGCCGGATTGTTCAGCGCCGGATCGCGCGTCAGCGAGCGCAACAGTTGCGGCGTACCGATACGACCGGCGACCACGTCCAGATGAGCCGTTCGGAAGCTTTTGGCAAAGCGCCGGTTGAAACCGACTTGCAGCGTCACCCGTGCGTCGGCAGCGGCGGCGATGGCGCGGTCGGCTTCGTCGAGGGTGATGGCCATGGGTTTTTCACAAAACACCCCTTTGCCGGCGCGGGCCGCACTGATCACCAGTTCGGCGTGGCTGCGGGCCGGGGCGGCGATCAAGATACCGTCGATTTCCGGGTCATCGAGCAATTGCTGTGGATCGGTATAGACCCGTTGCACACCTAACTCTGCCGCCAGGCGCGCGGCCTGGCCGGGTGTCGGGTCGGCGATGGCGGCCAGGCAGGCGCCGGGAATGTGCCGGGCGGCAGTCAGACCGTGAAAGCTGCCCATGCGGCCAGCACCGATGAGACCCAGGCGGATGATCTTGGATGAACTCATGAAATGACTCCCTTTTATTGTTGTTCAGTGACTCGACAGCAGGAATGTCCTCGCTGGTACAAAGCAGGGAGCAAGGGCTGTGCCAATATTTAAGTCATTGATATTTAAGGGAGTATTCAAGGTGATTTGAAATAAGTGTTCATTTCGATGACATGTCTATACTGACATGTCGAAAATATGAACATAGGAAGCAAGCGGTGATCCCACAGCCAATGGCCTTCAGCGTGCAAGACCTCGATTACATTACGGCGCTCGGTCCGGCATCGTTAAACGAAGGACCGATCGCTGAGCTGGAGCAGGCCTGGCTGGCGTGCCTGAACGGTCGCACCGACCGACCTGCCGGGGTCAGGCAGATTATTTGGGACTCCTGGTTGCGCAGCGTCAGTGCCGGCCTCGATCCTGATGATGGTCAGTACCGATTTGTCACCCCCGAGGTGCTGGCTGCAACGCTGGCGGCCAATCGTGTGTTGATCACGGCGGCGGCGGAGGTCATGCGCGGGTTGCTGGCCTACAACCCCAGGGGCCATATCAACCTGACCGATGCCGAAGGGACGACGCTGTATTTCTGCGGCCTGGACCTCACGCCGGTGGGCAGCCGGCTGCTGGAGTCGGTGCAAGGCACCAACTGCACGGGGCTGGCGCTTGCCGAAGACCGCTTGGTGTATGTGCTGGCCGAGGAAAATTTCGGCGTCGGCCTGCGTCGGCGGCGCATGCATTGTGCCGCCGCGCCGATCAGGGATGCGCAGGGCCGGACACTGGCCATGCTGACCCTGACCGCCGAGCCGGGCTGGTTTCATTTCCATACGCTGGGCACCGTCCAGGCGGCGGCCGAAGCGGTCTCGCGGCAGATGGCGCTGCAAGCATTGCTGGAAGAACAACAAACCGTGCTTGAAGTGCTCAATGAGGGGCTGGTGGTGCTGGATGAGCGGGGCTGCATCAAGGCGCTCAACCGTTACGCCCGCCAATTGTTTCGCGTGGGCCGGGATCTGCTGGGCAGCCCGTTCCAGCGCCTGGGTCAGAGCGAATTGACTGATGAGATTCTGCTGCGTGGCGGGGAAGGTCTGCGGGATCTGGATTGCACATTTGAGCTGCATGATCGCAGTCAACTGGCGTGCCTGGTGTCCGTGTGCTCGCTGGAGCAGGGTGGACGTATTGTTTCGTTGCGTGAGAACCGGCGCATCCGGGAAATTACTCGCCGGATTATCGGTACTCAAGCCAGCTACACCTTCGAGACCATTCAGGGCAGTTCGCGCGCCATTCAGGACGCGTTGCACCTGGGGCGGATAGCCAGTCGCAGTGATTCGACCGCGCTGATCCTGGGTGAAAGTGGTACCGGCAAGGAGCTGTTCGCCCAAGCGATTCATAACGCCAGTGACCGTAGCAGCGGTCCATTTGTGGCCGTCAATTGCGGGGCGATTCCGCGCGATCTGGTGCAGAGCGAACTGTTCGGTCATGTCGAAGGCGCCTTCACCGGATCGGCCCGCGGCGGCTCTGCCGGGAAGTTCGAATTGGCTGATGGCGGAACGATCTTCCTCGATGAAATCGGTGACATGTCGTTTGATGCCCAGGTCAGCCTGCTGCGCGTTTTACAAGAAGGCGAGGTGACGCGCGTGGGCGCGAAAAAATCGCAGCAGGTGAACGTGCGCATCATCGCTGCCACCCACCGCAACCTGAGTCAGGCGGTGGCTGAAGGAGCCTTCCGCGAGGATCTTTACTATCGGCTCAACGTCCTGAACCTGACGGTTCCGCCATTGCGGATGCGCCGCGAGGATGTGCCGTTGCTGGCGCGACATTTTCTCAGCCGTTGCGCCCGGTCGCTGCGCAAATCGGTGCAAGGCATCTCGCCAGAGGCGCTGGATATTCTGTCGGCTTACCACTGGCCGGGTAATGTTCGTGAGCTGGAAAACACCATTGAACGGGCGACCAACCTCGCCGTGACCGAACTGATCCAGCCAGCTGATCTACCGCTTGAAATCAAGCAAGGGCAACGGCCGTCGGCGCCGGGAAATGTGCCCGAACCCCGGGCCGCCCTGGACCTTGGTGCCCATGAAATGAATGCGATCATTGCGGCCCTGAAGGATACCCGCGGCAACATCCGCCTGGCCGCCAGACAGCTGAACGTTTCTCGTGGCGGGCTGTACAACAAGATGAATCGGTTTGGGCTGAGTGCCGAGGCTTTTCGTGCAGGGCCCAATCTCTGACGGACATCGGAATTCCCCCATCTGTTGCTGACTGAAAAACAACCGTGTGGCGAGGGAGCTTGCTCCCGCTGGGTCGCGCAGCGACCCCACGAGTGCTATCGCAGTCTTCCAGCCAGAACTCAATGGTTGGTTTTGGGCTGCTACGCAGCCCAGCGGGAGCAAGCTCCCTCGCCACAGGATTAAGGTTTAAGGCCGGGCATTCTCTGAAGTGACAATCTGCAAAGGAATATGGACCCGATGCCGGGCCGGATCGAAGTCCGGCGTGGTCTGCAATTCCACCAGCAAATCGACCAGCGCCGTCGCCAGCAATCGCGGCTGGGAATCGATGACCAAACTGATCAAACCCTGCGACAAAGCCTGGCGTGACAGCTCGGTCGACTCCTGCAAAATACAGCACAGCGACGGCCGCTTCGGTAACTGCGACAGGGCACTGATGATGCCGTCGCCGCCACCGCCGACCACGCACAAACCCCGCAAATCGTCATGCCGGGCCAACAGTTCCAGGGTCGCCTCTTCGGTGATGTCGCAGTTGTCCAGGTTGATCACCGCTTCAAGCGGTCGCAACCCTGGTGCGTGCTCCGCCAGGTAACTGCGCAGCCCTTCGACCCGCGCCTGATGGCCGAGAAAACGGTGGCCGCCGAGCAGGACCCCGATGCTGCCTTTGCGCGCACCACAGGTGTGAGCCATCAGCCAGCCCATGGTGCGCCCGACCTCAAGATTATCCTGGCCGACGTAAGGCTCATTCGCGGCCTCATCGATGTCGGACAGCAGGGCAATCACTGGCACGCCGGCCTCTCTGATCTGGGCGATGGCGGCGTTGATCAGCGGGTGAGCGAAGCTGACCACCGCCAGGCCATCGCACTGCACCGCCAGTTGTTCGATCTGAGCAACGATGGCGCTCGGTGTACGATCGAATACGTACTCGAACTGACAGCTCAGGTTGGCGCCGGTGTGACGCTGCGCCGCCTTGGTAATGGCGGCGGCAACATTGGAATAGAACGCCTGGGCGGTACCGAGTAACAGGATGCCGAAACGATAATTGGGACGCCGCTCGCGGATCCGCTGACCGATCAGCCGGGCAGCGAAATAACCGACCGCTTCAGCGGCCTGGAATACCTGCTCGGCGGTGGCCGGGTTGACCGGCGCCCTGGCATTGAGTACCCGGTCGACGGTGGCGACACTCAACCGAGCGTGTTCGGCGACCGTGGCGATGGTGGGGCGTTTAGTGTTGTTCATGGCGGGTCCCGAAATCGCCTTGATAGAAAACTATCAAGCCTTGCTGGGCCTGGATGATAGCTTGATAGGGAATGTATTCAAGGGCTTGAGGGTAATCAGTGCGCTCTCTATCTTTTCTCCAACGGTGCCATCCCGCATCGAAGCAAGTGCCTAAAACCATCAAGCTTGCGGAGAACAATAAAATGCCTGAACAAAACGCAGCCTATGAAAACCGCGGTAAACCCGTGCCTCGGGATTATCGATTGCTCGGTCCCGAAGCCGCCAAAGCGGCGCAAAAAGGTTTGGTCTCGGCCAACTGGTACCAATCGCCCATTTCCCGTAAACGCATGAAGGAATTGATGCAGCGCCGCGACGGCCCGGCTTTGCGCGATACCGCGATCTGGTTGCTGGCGATGGTCGTCACTGGCTTCGGTGGTTACTGGTTCTGGGGCTCCTGGGCCTGCGTTCCGTTCTTCTTCGTCTATGGGCTGCTTTACGGCACCGCATCCAATGCCCGCTGGCACGAAGCGGGTCACGGTACGGCGTTCAAAACCCGCTGGATGAATGATGCGGTCTACCAGCTGTCGAGCTTCATGTTCATGTTCGAACCCCAAGTCTGGCGCTGGAGCCATGCGCGGCACCACACCGACACCATCATCGTCGGCCGCGATCCTGAGATCGTCGAGCCGCGTCCGCCGAGCCTGATCAATATGGTGCTGAGCCTGTTCAGGATGCCCTACGCGTTGAAGACGATGGGGTCAGTCTGCCGGCATGCAGTCGGGCGGATGGATGAAGAAGAGCAAACGTTCATCCCGGAATCCGAGTGGCCCAAGGTGGTGAGAGACGCGCGCGTCTGGCTGGTGATTTATGGGCTTGTCGTGGTCGCTGCGCTGTATCTGCAAAGCTGGTTGCCGCTGATGTTTATCGGTCTGCCAACCCTCTATGGCGGTTGGCTGTCCTACCTGTTCGGCCTGACGCAGCATGTCGGCCTGGCCGAGGACGTGCTCGATCACCGCAGCAACTGCCGCACGATTTACATGGGGCCGGTGATGCGCTTCATGTACCTGAACATGAACTATCACCTTGAGCACCACATGTATCCGATGGTGCCGTTTCATGCGCTGGCGCAGCTTCACGAAGAGATCCGCCACGACTGCCCACCGCCGTACACCAGCCTGTTCGAGGCCTTCAAGGAAATCCTCCCGACTATCTGGAAGCAGCGCAAAGACCCGACGTATTTCATCCGTCGCCCTTTGCCACAGCGCGCAGAACCTGCCGCAACCGCCCGGGCGGAATCTGAAGTAACGCCGGCCTGACACCTTCCTGTCTGTACCACTAAAAAGAGAAAGCACCATGACCGATCAATGGATCGACGTATGTGCCGTGGGCGAGATTAATGAAGAAGACGTCATTCGTTTCGACCACGGCCAGCACACCTATGCCGTCTACCGCTCCGCCGACAGCGAGTTCTTCGCCACCGCGGGCCTGTGCACCCACGAGTCCATCCACCTGGCCGATGGCCTGGTGATGGAGCATGTCATCGAGTGCCCCAAGCACAACGGGCGCTTCGACTACCGCTCCGGCAAAGCCCTGGGCGCACCGGTGTGCGTCAACCTCAAGACCTATCAGGTGCGGGTTGAGGCGGGGCGTGTCCTGCTCGCCGTCACGGTTTAATTGCAGGGAGTCTGTGCCATGAATTCTGCCAATGCTCCACTGGTCATCGTCGGCGCCGGGCATGCGGGTGGCCGCGCCGCGATGACCCTGCGTGCTGAAGGTTATAGCGGTCGCTTGATTCTGATCGGCGATGAGTCCCACCCTCCGTATGAACGTCCGCCGCTGTCCAAGGGATTGTTGCAGGGCACGGTAGATCTGGCGGGCTACAGCTTGTGCAACAGCGCTCGACTCGCCGAACTGGAGATCGAACACCTGGCCGGCAATCCGGTTAAAAACCTGGACCCGCCGCAGCATCGCCTGCAGTTGGCCGACGGTAGCTGGCTGACCTATGCGCGTCTGTTGCTCGCCACGGGAGGGCGGTCGCGGCGACTGGCTTCTGTGCCCGAGTATCTGGGCAACGTGCTTTACCTGCGGACCCACGACGAAGCGCTGGCACTGCGCGCTTCGTTGCGGCCCGGTGCGCGGTTGGTGATCATCGGCGGCGGCTTCATCGGCCTCGAAGTCGCCGCGACCGCCCGTGCCTTGGGTTGCTCCGTCACCTTGCTCGAAGCCGGACCGCGCCTGGCGGGGCGGGTGTTGCCGGAGCAGTTGTCCAGCGTCCTGCTGGAACTGCATCGCAGACAAGGCGTGGACGTCCGTTTGAACGTGGTGATTGAGGCGGTGCAAGGCAACGCTTGCGTCGAGGCGGTGCAACTGGTCGACGGCGAGCTTCTGCCCTGCGACCTGGTGGTCGTGGGCATCGGCATGCAACCCAACATCGAACTGGCCGCAGCGGCCGGGATAGAGGTCGGGCAGGGCATTCGTGTCGATGCCCAGCTGCGCACCAGCGCGCCTGACATCTTTGCGGCGGGCGATGTCTGTGAGTTTCAGTTGCACCCGCAAGGCGTTTTTCAGCGTCAGGAAACCTGGCGCAACGCCGAGACCCAAGGCCATCACGTCGCCCTGAATCTATTGGGCGGCGAGCACCCCTTCGAGGTCATTCCCGGCTTTTGGTCTGATCAGTACGACTGGGGGCTGCAGATCGTGGGTGTGATTTCGAACGACGAACCGACGGCGAGCCGGACAACCCCGGGCGGTGGTTTCCTGTTGTTCTACCTCGATGCCGAGCGACGTCTGCAAGGTGCCTGCGGCTGGGGCCAGGGCAATAGCGTGGCCAAGGACATCAAATTGTGCGAACGGCTGATCACCAGCCATAACCCCCTCTCGGCGGAAGCGCTGGCCGATGCCGGTGTGCCACTCAAACAATTGCTCAGGAGCTGACATGCGTGAATTTCTGGTATTTCAGTCCCTGTGGGCCATGCAGGATCAACACGGCCAATGCGACCTTCCCCTGGAAGCGCAGCTAGAGAAAATCGCCGCCGCTGGCTTCGACGGGATCACCGACCATTTCTGGGTCGAGGCACAGGCCAAACGCCTGAGTGCTGCGGCCAAAGAGCAGGGCCTGCAAATTGAAGGTCAGCTGTTCCCCCGCACCGTGGATGATCTGGCCGCAGCGATTGATGTCGCCTCCTGCTACGGCTGCCACCACCTCACGCTGCAAGCCGACGTCAGGCCCCGCACGCTGACGCAAGCGATCCAGCTGATCGAAGGCTGGCAGCGTCTGGCCGAGCAGGTGGACTTTCCGATCCTGCTGGAAACTCACCGTTATCGCCTCACCAGCGACCTGTTGTTCACCCTCGACATTCTTGCTGAAATGCCCGATCTCAAGTTGTTGGCCGACTTGTCCCACTATGTCGTGGGCCGCGAACTGCCAGAACTGGCCACCGCCGAGGACGACGAGCAGATCCATACCATCCTGCGTCACAGTTGGGGTTTCCATGGTCGCGTCGCCAACGGCGAACAGGTCCAGGTACCCTTGAGCTTCGCCCAGCACCGACCTTGGCTGGAGCGTTTCCTGGGCTGGTGGCGCTATGGGATCGAGGATTGGCTGGCCCGACCGAACACACCCGCCAGCCTGTCCTTCACCTGTGAACTCGGTCCGCCGCCGTATGCAATCACGGGTGCCGACGGAGGCGACATCAGCGATCGCTGGGCCGAGGCGTTGATGCTGAAGGCGCTGATGCGCAAGGTCTGGAAGGAGTGCCAGGCACGACCACACAAGGGTCACTGATTTATTAATGCAAGACAGGTCGAACGCACTGGCCACTGCTAATCTCCTGTCCATCGCGTTTCAATGAGATGACAGAATGGCATTCGTCGACAAGTTCGTTGCTGAGATACTGGCCCTTCAGGTTGCCCTGTACCACGCCCGTGCTCGGTTGGAGGCACGAACTGATAGCGAAGCTCTGCATGATCTCAGGATTGCCGTGAGGCGTATCAGGAGTTTGCTTCGACCGATGCGCTCCATGAGCCAGGTGGTGGCTCTGAACATCGCGGCAGCTGAGGTGGGACGGCTGACTACACCCGCTCGGGATCTGGAGGTCATGATTGAGGAACTGGAGGGCAGGGGCTTTCTTGCCCAGGCTCAGCTCAGAAAAGCGCGTTTGGCCTCTCACTACTCCTGGATTCTGAAAAGTCCGGCCCTCAAGAACCTGTTCATTCAATTGGATGAGTGGCCTTCCATTTTTCGATCAGTGGAAGCCAGCGGCGGTTTAAAACACGTCCAGCCTCAAATCGAAAAAGCACTGATAAAGCAGATTGACCGGCTGCATGCGGCCGTGGATGACGTTGGTTTTGATCGGCATGAGTTGAGAATCCTGGTCAAGCGCACGCGCTACCTGACGGAAGCGTTTCCCAGTCTTTCACCGCTGTCGGGTAAAGCGGCGAGTGCGCTCAAGGCACTGCAATCGGCTTTGGGTGCCTGGCATGACCATTATCAATGGTGCCAGAAGGCGCTGATCGAATCCGACCTGCGCCCGCTGGAAAAGATATGGCAGAGCTGCGCGGCAACCGCTCTCGAAAAAGCCGAGACCCAATTGGTCGATCTGTCAAAACGGCTGCCAAAATCATCAGGCAAAAAAAAGCCGCCTAAAGGGGCAGCAGAAGAACGAGCACGCGTTGTGTAGCCCGAGTATGCCTGTCGAAAGTTACAGCGCTGTGACACATTTTTTGCGTCCATCGACGATCACCTCCTCAAGACCCGCGATCCTGGAGTCTGCCCATCCGTAAAGGGTAGCGGGTGTCATCTTAGCGTCATCGACCCCATGGCAAGATCCTCGCAAACCGCCTAGCGCGCTCAGCTTGCAAGGAATCCCCCATGAAAGGAGACGCCTCTCTATTTGCAGCCATTGACCTTGGTTCTAATGCGTTTCGCATGATGATCGGCCAGTCAGTCAGACGGCGTCAGGGCTTCGTGATCCAGGAAGTGAAAACTCTGCGTGAACCTGTCCGTTTAACGGAGGGGTTTCAAGGTGGCGCGCTGGACGAGTTGGCTCTGGATCGGGGATGGCAAGCGCTCGCGCGATTCGGCAAAAAGTTACGCGGCTTCGAGGCCGGTCGAGTGCGGGCGGTGGCGACCAGTGCCGTGCGCGAAGCCGACAATGCGCAACTGTTTTTGGCCAGCGCGGAGCGGCACCTGGGGTTTCGGATTGATGTCATCTCTGGGCATGAAGAGGCCCGACTGGTGTACGCCGGTGTTGCCCATACGATACCCGGTACCGAAAACAGACGACTGGTCGTGGATATCGGTGGCGGTTCCACTGAATTGATTCTGGGGCAGGGCGTTCAGCCCTTGATGACCGAGAGTATTGCCATAGGCAGCGGCAACTTCGGCACGCGTTACTTTCAGGGTGGCTGTATCACGGCGCAGGCGCTCCTGGAGGCTGAGCGCGTAGCCACTGTTCAATTTGAAAAAGTCGCACGTCGTTATCGCACGCTGGGTTGGCAGCAGGTGATTGGCTCTTCAGGCACCGCACGGATGCTGGCCAAAGTCCTCAAGGCCAACGGGTTGAACGACTATGGCGAAAGCGGCATCACCTACAGTGGTCTGTTGCGCCTGTCGTTGCGCCTGCTTGAAGTGGGGCATGTCAAACAACTTGGCCTGGCGGGCTTGCAACCCCATCGCCAAAGTATCTTGCCTGGAGGTCTGGTGCTCATGCTGGCGGCATTCAAGGTGTTTGGTGTCTCGCAGATGACGCCTTCCGAGCCGGGGCTGAGGTTTGGCGTTCTGCATGGTCTGATGAGCCAACACTGACAGCGAGGGCGTTAATGACGTGTGTCACGGCTGTTAGTATTTTTCCATCCTTCCGCTCTTTCGACGGGGCAAAATCGTTCTAAAAAGTCCGCCTTGCGCTGTGCACTTTGTACTAATCTTGAACGTGTAGGTGAAGACGCAGACTGATGCGCAAGCGGATGGCGAGGAAACGTGGGGCGCGTTCCGAAGGGTACACGGTTAGAAAGATCTCCGCGCTGAGATCCAGCCCTTATGCCGTGTGAAGCAGGACAGCACAAAACTGTTCTGTGGGAAGCCTGATAAACCTTGTAAGCCGGAGACCAGCACCGGCCACCTACTCGATTTACAAAGCCCGCCTTGTGCGGGCTTTTTCGTGTCCGCAGGGTCCGTTTGTATCGGAACGTATCCCGCGCACTTGCAGCTACCTTCGCATACAAATCCAGGGCATTGGCGACACGTGCGCGATACACGGCGGCCTCCAAATAGAGCCACCGCATCCGCGGCAAGCTCCGCGCGACTCTCCGCGCACCCATTGGAGAAATGCCCATGTCCCGTTTCAACCACCGTATCTGCGCTGGCATGCTCGGCATCGCCGTTGCCGCGTCACTCACCGCCTTCGCGGGGCTCTCTCAAGCAGAAGAGGCGCCTGCGGCAAAAAGCTGGCAGGCAGGTCTTCACCGCACCGATCTGCTGCGCCAGGACCTCGACGTCACCGGGCGTGAAGTGATTCAGGTCCGCGTTGATTTCGAGCCAGGTGTGGTGTCCCCCAAGCACTCGCATCCCGGGGTGGAAGTGGCCCACGTCATTGAAGGCACGTTTGAATATCAACTCGAGGGTCAGCCTCCTGTAACGCTCAAGGCGGGCGATTCCTTGTACATCCCCGCAGGCACCGCGCACGTTGCGAAGAATGTTGGCGCGAACAAAGCGTCTGAGCTGGCGACGTACATTGTGAAAAAAGACACGCCACTGGTCGTACTGGAAAAGTAAACGACCTGTCGGGTTACCGGCGGTCACGACGCACGGCCAGCGCGCGGTTTCCCAGCGCGATGGTCAGTGCGAAAGAGATCAGCACCAGCGCCACGGCGAAGGTGATCCGCAGACCGCTGGCCACCGCTTCGGGTCGCGCCGTTGCAATGTCGACCGAGGCCGAAGCGAGCGCGAACACCGCGCCCAAGGCGGATGCCCCCGTGATCAGCCCCAGGTTGCGCGACAGGTTGAGCAGGCCGGAGATGACGCCTCGCTGGTCCGGCTGAACCTCCGCCATGACCGCCGTGTTGTTGGCTGTCTGGAACAGGGCATAGCCGATGGTTATCACGACCATGGGCAAGAGATAGCCGCCGATGCCGAACGTCTCCGGCAATATCGACAGCGTGAGGCATCCAGTCGCCATGGCCACGAGCCCGGCGAGGGTCATGCGTTGGGCGCCAAAGCGGTCGGCAATACGGCCGGCTGGGACCCCCGTCAGTGCCGCGACAAACGGCCCGACCGACAAAACCAGTCCTACCAGAACGGCATCGAGCCCCAGCCCATGCGCGAGATAGAAGGGGCCGACCACGAGCGTCGCCATCATCACGGTCGCGACGAGCAGGCTCATGGCGAGGCTGCCACTGAGCACGGGATCGCGGAACATCGCCAATCGAATCAACGGTGAGGTGACGCGAGCCTCGGTGAATACAAAGAGGCAGGCGCCGCCGCCCGCCGCCAACAGCAAGGCGATGTTGAACGGACCGAAACTGCCTCGGCCAAGGGTCATGGCCAGCGCATAAGCGGCGAGCGTCAATACAAGCAGCAGTGTGCCCAGCGGGTCGAAACCAGCGCGATCGGTCTTGGGCTTCTGGCGATCGGCGGGCAAGTAGCGATGCGCGAGTACCAGTGTCAGCAAGCCCAGCGGTACGGTGATGAGGAAGATCGCCCGCCAGCCGAACCCGCCAATCAACAGGCCACCGAGCGACGGTCCCATCGCGGTGCCGATCGCCGACATCGTCCCGAGCAAGCCCATGGCGCTGCCGGTTTTTGCCTTCGTCACGGTCTCGCCGACAAAGGCCATGGTCAGCGCCATCATGATTGCCGCACCGATTCCTTGCAGTGCCCGGGCGCCAATCAGCATCCAGAGTGTGGGCGCAAAGCCGCACAGGGCCGACGCCAGGGTGAACGCGCCAATGCCGGTCAAGAGCAGCCGCCGTCTGCCTGTGATGTCACCGAGCCGACCGACGCTGACAATCAGGGTGGTAATGGCCAGAAGGTAGGCGAGGACAATCCACTGCACGTGCTGGAAGGAAGCGTTAAACACCTGGGCCAAAGTCGGCAAACCCACATTGGCGATGCTGGTGCCGAGCGAGGACAGCAGCATCGACAGCGAAAGACTGGCCAGCGCCCACCGAACCGACGGTGTCTGTTGCGCACGCTCTGCGACTGCACTGAGTGATTTCATGCTGTTCCTCTTTTCTGACCACTCCCGAAGTGGAGCTATCAGAAATCTACGCCCCGGCCTAACATGGCGGAAGGCGCACCGTTTGCACTTGATACGTGCGTTCAACGCCATATCAATCTGCCGCGAGGCGCTGCATGTCCACTCCCGATTTCAATTTGCTGATCACCCTTGATGTGCTGCTCGCCGAAGGCAGCGTGGCCCGCGCCGCCAAGCGCTTGCGGCTGAGCCCGTCGGCCATGAGCCGGGCGCTGGCGCGATTGCGTGAAACCACCGGCGATCCGCTGTTGGTCAGGGCCGGGCGGGGGCTGGTTGCCACTCCGCGAGCGCTCGAACTGCGCGAGCGGGTCAGTCAGCTGGTGCAGGACGCCGAAGCGGTCCTTCGGCCTGCCGAGCAACCCGACCTCAGCCAGCTGAGCCGCACATTCACGCTGCGTACCAGTGAAGGCTTTGTCGAGAATTTCGGCGCGGAACTGATTGCCCGCGTCGCCAAGCAAGCCCCTGGCGTGCGGCTGCGCTTCATGCACAAACCGGACAAAGACAGCGCGTCACTGCGCGACGGGACGGTCGACCTGGAAACGGGTGTGGTGGGCACAGCCGCTGGCCCGGAATTGCGTACCCAAGGCTTGTTTCGGGATCGATTTATTGGCGTCGTGCGACTGGGGCATCCGCTAAGCGAAGGCGAGATAACCCCCTCGCGTTTTGCGGCAGGCAGCCACATCAGCGTCTCTCGGCGGGGGCTCGACAAGGGGCCCATTGATGAAGCCCTTGAGCTACTGGGACTGGAGCGGCAGATAGCAACCATCGTTGCAGGCTTCTCCACCGCGCTGGCGCTCGCCCGGGCCACCGACCTGATCGCCAGCGTTCCTGAACGCCACACCGCCAGCCTGCGCACCGGCATGCACCGCTTTGCACTGCCGTTGTCTCTTCCTGCGTTCACCGTCGCCATGCTCTGGCATCCGCGGCTGGATGCCGACCCTGTGCATCGCTGGTTGCGCGGTTGTCTTCGAGAGGTTTGTTCCGATTAAAAATTGTCAGATTTGATCTGATGTTCATTATTGAAACTATGCTGTTTCATACGTGGAACTATTGCATGGGTGTTCTGGTTCTACATGTAAGTAATTTTGGTATAAAAATACTTTGAACTTATTAATATAGGTGCGGTAGCCGAAAGGTTTTTGCGTAAATGGGAATTAACTGCTGATACCATTAAATGGCGCAACGCTATCAATGGTGGCGATTAACTAGTAGTGAGTATAGTTGTAAAGCCTGAGTTACTTAGTGTGTATAACCTTATGAAATATAAATAATTATTTTTCTAGTAATCAGGCGATTTAACAGGCTGAAACACGGAGGGTAAGTCAGGGATCCAATAAGGGGTAGTGGCAGAATATTGGCAGCCGACATATCAGAAAAATAACTTCATAATAATACTGACGTATTTCTGATGCGGTGCTAGTGTTTCTAACTCCTTTTAACCGTACTTGTCTGTCTGTAGAGGCCGTGCGTCATGACGACTCCAACTCCACGGATTGCGATACTGGGTAATAGAGTTCCAAGCTTGAATCTTCCGGAGCTTGAGCACTTCGCCGATCTGGGCAGCTTGTTGGCTGCACCCGCATTTGATGTGGTGCTGCTGGACCTGCCCGCGGTTTATTCCGGGCGGGTGCTTCGAAAGTTGCGCACCCTTCACCCATATCGTTACAGCCTCATTTACTGCTGCCGTGATCAGAACGGCTGGTGCGAAGCCTTGGGTGATGGCGCATGCCCTGTCGAATCCAGCGAAATAAGAACCCTCTGGGGGATATGGCAAGAACGCTACAGGTTGTTCAAACGAGGTTCTGCCCCCGAGCGTTTTGAAAGTCGGGTGCTTTCATGGTTGTGGTTGCGCGACAGCGCTCACATCTATGCCCTTCGAGACCCGGAGGTGCCTCAGCACTATCGCTATCCGCTGCTGGACGCCCTGGCTGATAACGAGCAGGTCAACTCGTTTGTCTGGCTCAGCTTGATGGTGCAGCAGGACTGGCTGCAAGAGGGGGTTCTGGTCGATCGCGTTCGCTTGTGTTCGGAGTGTGGCTCGGGCCGGCTCAATTACATTGATGTGTGTGCCGAATGTCAGGCCCTGGACATTTCACGGCAGCCTTCATTGCACTGCTTTACCTGTGGGCATGTGGGGCCACAGGAATCCTTTCTCAAAGACGGGGTGTTGTTGTGCCCCAACTGCTTGAACCGGTTGCGCCATATCGGCAGTGATTACGACCGCCCGATGGAGAACTATCGCTGTCGCTCATGTCAGGCGTTTTTTGTCGATGCCGACGTGCAGGCGCGCTGCCTGGATTGCGGCCTGTCGCACACGCCTGACAAGTTGCGAGTACGCGAGGTCAGAGATTTCCGCCTGGCCGAGGCCGGCCGTTTCCGCTGCCGCCAGGAGTTCAGCGATCAAACGGTCCGTCACTTCGGTCGACTCAATCTGTTAGGCGGCAAGGATTTCTATGACCTGCTGACCTGGCAGATGCAGGTCGTACGCCGCTACCAGTCGCCTGCCTTCTCACTGCTCGGTCTGCGCTTCGTCAACCTGGCCGGCACGTTGACTCGCCTGGGTGAACACCACGGCCATGCCTTCATCGACAGCGTGGCTGATCGGTTGAAGGAAACCGTCAGGGAAACAGACCGCTGCTCTCGAAGTACCGAAGAGTACTTCTGGATCATGCTTCCCCATACCGATGGCAAGGGCCTGGAGACCGTCAAGCAACGCTTGGGCCGGGTCGCCGAGTTGTTTTCAGCACCGGAGGTCAGTGACATTTCCCTGCGTGTCGTCAGCATCACGGCGCCCCAGGATCTTCTCGAGCAAGAAGATGGCGAACTACTCCTGGCCCGTCTGGCCAGTGAGTTGGCGTGACCCGCCATGAGCCCTTTACTGGAGCAACTTTACAACGCACTCAGTGCGCTGATGGGGCCGGATGGTTTGAGCCGGTTGTTCTTCATGCTTTTCCCCTTGTTTCTGATCTTTGAATTACCCCTGATGATCATGGTGATGTTGGGGGTGTTGCGCTGGTTCACACGTCGGCGCACCCGTGTACCGAAGATCAGTGTCTATCGGCCAAGGGTCTCTTGCATCATTACCTGCTACAGCGAGGGAATGGATGTACAGACCACGCTGTTAAGCCTGTGCGAGCAGACGTACCCCGGCCACATCGAGATGATTCCGGTGGTGGACGGGGCCACGGTGAACCAGCCGACGCTCAGCGCCGTGCGCAGTTTTAGCGTGGATCCGCAGTTGTACCCCCGGCGCCATTTGCGTCCGATCGCCAAGTGGCAGAGGGGTGGGCGGGTGTCGTCGTTGAACGCCGGCCTGTCGCTTGCCAGCGGTGAAATCGTGATGGCGCTTGATGGTGACACGTCCTTCGACAACAACATGGTCAGCGCCATCGTGCGGCACTTCGAGGACCCGTCGGTGCCTGCGGTCGCCGGTAGCCTGCGAGTGCGCAATGTCTGGGCGTCCTGGGTGACCGCGATGCAGGCGCTGGAATACCTGTTATCCATCCATATGTCGAAAATCGGCCTGGCCGAATGGAACCTGGTCAATAACGTCTCGGGGGCCTTCGGAGCATTTCGCCGTAGCTTTCTGGTGAAAATCGGTGGCTGGAACACGCACACCGCGGAGGATCTGGACCTGACGTTGCGCATCAAAAGTTACTTCAAGCGACACGACTTGAGGATTCCCTTCGAGCCGGAAGCGATTGGACACACCGATGCACCGTCGACGCTCGGTCAGTTTCTGATGCAGCGCTTACGCTGGGATGGCGACCTGTTTTTTCTCTACATCAGAAAGCACAACCACAACATCAACCCCAGCTTGTTGGGCTGGCCGACCTTTCTGATGATCCTGCTCAGCGGCTTCTTTTTTCAGCTGGTGCTGCCGTTCCTCATCTTCAGCTACACCTTGCTGGCGTTATTTGTTCTGCCGGGCAAGACGCTGTTGTTTCTGTTTGTACTGATCTATGCGCTGTACCTGACGATCACCGCGCTGTTGTTCGGCGCCATGTTGTTGATGGTCTCCGACCGACCTGCAAAGGACATGACCCTGGGGTTGTTGGTGCCTTTCTTTCCGCTGTTCATGCTACTCCTGCGGTGCTGGAGCGCAGTGGCCATGCTCAACGAGATCTTTCGCCGGGGCCACGAAGAAAGCTCTATGGCACCGTGGTGGGTGCTTAAACGAGCCACGAGGTTTTGATGATGCGATCGATACTTCTGCTGCTGACGCTGTCGTTGCCCCCTACGATACTGGCCGTACAAGCACTGCCGGCTCAGGCGGCGGGGGCGCCGTCGAGCCAATGGTCACAGGCCAGTTATGTCTGGGACAGCGAAGCGTTGCTCGATCCCGATCAACGCAAGGCGGAGCTCGAGCAACTGCGTAAAGCCGGGATGGACAAGATCTACCTTGGCCTCAAGTCCGCCCAGTTGAAGGACCTTGCCACGACGCGCCAACGGCTGGAGCAATTGCTCCGGGACGCGGCCGGCAAGGGCGTGCAAGTCAGCCTGTTGCTCGGCGATCCGGCGTGGATCGAGCCGCAGGGACGCCATCAGCTCACCGACTTGTTGGCGAAGCTGAAGGGGCTTTCATTCACCAGCCTGCACCTGGACCTGGAACTCGAACAACTGGGCGTGCCGGTCCCGGATCAGCGCTTGAAGGATTTGCTCGATACCTTGCGCGCCGCCTCCGCAGCCAGCCCATGGCCGGTGGAAATTTCCAGCCATCACCGTTGGTTTGCTGAAGCGAAACCCGGAAAAACCTGCCTGCCGTGCGCGCTTCCCGAGGCGGGTGTGCGTCAGGTCAGCCTGATGATCTACACCCGTAACCCGAAAAACAGCGCACGAATGGCAGAGCAGATCGCTCAACGCTGGCCCGATCTGCAGTTTCGCCTGGCGCAAAGCACGGAGCCGCAACTGGATGCCACAGAATCCTGGGCCGGCGCGTCACCTGAGCAGTTGCAGCACCAGACCAGTGTCTGGCGCGAACAGCTGCAACCCTGGGGGATTGCCGGCATTGACTGGCAAGCCTGGCGAGACTTTCCAAAACGGTGAGCCGTCATGAAGATTCGATTCGATAGTCGCAAAGAACTGAACCCCACCCAGGAACAGGGTTTGACTGTGCTCTACGCGCCGGGCAAACGCATGGCGTTTCGCGTGCGTTGGTATTTGATCCTGTTCCTGGTCGCGAGTCCCTTGATCTGGCTGGGAGGGAAGCTGGCTTACGGCATGTTGATGATCGACGCACCGGCGCAATTGCGCCTGCCGATTCTTGAAGTGCGCGCACGGGATGCCGGGCGGGTCGATCAGCTGTTCGTCATGGCCGGCGAGCAGGTCCAGGTCGATCAGCCGTTGGTCAGCCTCGACAATCCCGAATGGCGTGCGCGGCTCTCGCAACTCGCCGCGATGCCGACCAAGGCGGTGCCCACCACCAACGCCAAACTGGACACCAGGGAGCGTCAGTTGCTCAGGACCCGAGTGAGCCGGACGGAGGAGCGCGTGCAGGTGCTTGAAGACCTCGTCACATCAGGCGCCGTCTCGCGTGGAGAAGTACTGGCCGCCCAGTCCGAACTCGACGCTTTTAAAGCCGACCTGTTGGCGTTCGAGCGCCGCGAGCAACTGGCTCGTCAATCGCCGTTGAGCGTTGAGCGCGAGATTATCCAACAGACTGCCGAGCAGCAGTGGTTGAAGACGCGCCTCGCCGCGTTGTCGGTCAAGGCTGCGCAGAGCGGTCGAATTGCGGAGGTGTTGGTCACGCCCGGCGAAAACGTCGGTGCCGGCACGTTGTTGATGCGCCTTGAGCGCCTGGAAGAGCCTCTGCTGTGGATTTATCTGGAACCGCTGAACATCAGCTACGCCGCGATTGGCCAGCCGCTGCGCGTGCGCATGCCCGATGGCGAGTGGTTGCCGGCCCATGTTGTCCAGGCCGTCGACAGCGCCGGTCGCACGCCGACGGTGTTGCGTGGGCCGTTCGCTGCCAGCGAAATGGGTTTGCAGGTCGCCGCCCGGTTTGATCGCCCCCTGCCGCCGCGCTGGAGAATCGATCAACTGCCGTTGAATGTGCGCTTTCCCACCGACTGGCAACAAATGGTCAGTAACAGCCGTGAACTCATCGAGCAATTAGGCGACTTCATTGCAATGGATCGAACACCCACTACCGCACAGGGGAGTAAATAAATCATGACTGCAGATCGAATTCTTGTGACGGGCGGTGCCGGTTTCATCGGTTCGCACCTGGTCGAAGCACTGCTGGAAAGCGGTTATAGCGTTCGGGTTCTGGACGATCTTTCCAGTGGAAAATTGTCGAACTTGCCGATTGATCGCTGCCATTTGACCCTGGTGGTGGGGGATGTCGCCGACGCGCCGACGGTGGAACGGGCGATGAAAGACTGCAACGCGGTGGTGCATCTGGCGGCGGTGGCCTCGGTGCAGGCGTCGATCGATGACCCGGTTGCGACTCACCAAAGCAATTTCGTCGGGACGCTGAATATCTGCGAAGCCATGCGTCAGGCTGGCGTAAGACGGGTGGTTTACGCGTCCAGTGCGGCGATCTACGGCAACAATGGCGAGGGCATGGCGATTACCGAGGACACGCCCAAGAATCCGCTGACCCCGTATGCCGCCGACAAGCTGGCCAGCGAGCATTTCCTCGATTTCTACCGACGCCAGCATGGTCTCGAACCGGTCATCCTGCGGTTTTTCAATATCTACGGACCCCGTCAGGACCCTTCATCGCCTTACTCCGGTGTCATCAGCATTTTCAGCGAGAGGGCGCAAAAAAAACTCCCCATCACGGTTTACGGTGATGGGGAGCAAACAAGGGATTTTGTTTACATCAATGACCTCGTGAAGGTCCTGGTACAGGCGGTCGCTGAGTCAGAGCCGATGATCGAACCGGTCAATGTCGGGTTTAACCGATCCACCAGCGTTAACGAACTGGTGGCGACGTTGAGCGAACTCCTGGGACGCCCCGTAACGTTGAACCACGACGCGCCGCGTTCCGGTGACATCAAACATTCGCGCGCCGACAACCGTCGCCTGCTTGAGCGTTTTTCCTTGAGTTCACCGACCTGTTTTACCGAGGGGCTGGGTCAACTGCTCAGAAGTATTGATTCCGGCGGACGGTAGCGGCGAGCTCGGTCGCCAGCAGGTGCTCTTCCAGCACATCGCTCAGGAAGCGGAACTGATCGTTGAGCCCGATCACTTCATTGTTGAAGTGATTGGTGGCGGATGGCATCAGCAACGCCTCGAAGTTTTTGTCGAACACCAATTCGAACGTTTTGCGGGAAACGAAGGATTGGGAATAGTAGTTATTGCCGAACACCGCAAAGCTCACGGCCAAGGTCACGGAGTGAATCATGACGTGCGCTCCTCGGACAGGACGTACCAGGAAAAAACGCTCAGCGTGACGGCCGTCAGGGCCAGGCAGGTCAGGAGATGGATAATCATGATTCGCCCCTCCGATGCGGGGTTTTGCGTTGGGTTAAGGCTGATCCTACGCTGACGGTTTTTGAGCGGAAGGCCTTCGCGGCGATGGTGAATATCGACATAAGTGATGGTGCGAACATCGCGGCCTGAAGAACACCCTCAACCCCAAGCGAACAAACACCGACACCTATACTCAAATTAATAGGCCTTTGAACACCGGACATCCCGTTCGGGCAAGTCTGTAGGAACCGCGATCTTGAACGTGCGTTCGCTGATCGTCGCGCTGTTGGTGGTGCTGGCGGGATGCGCCACGCCTGAGCGTGCGCCGGTGCAAGTGGTGCCGGTGATTGTTTCCCAAAGCACCTGGCAGAGGGTGGATCAGGAGATTGTCGCGGCGTCGCAATCGGCCACCGAGCAGACCAAAATCTACGCGCGCGGTGCCATGGATTACTGGCGAACACGGGTCTATCAACTGACTGAAGAGAACTTCATCCCCTGGTTCAGCAGTTACTGGACCCAGGAATGGCTGTCGATGAAGGTCAGCTGGTACACGATCAGCGCCAAGGGCGAGCAAGATGCCTCGGCCAAGCGCCTGGCCGCTTATCTGCTGGAGCAATACCAAGAGCGCGTGCTGGCGCCGGTCGCGGTGGAGATTGATCCCGACGCGATTCTTGGCCAGGCGACGGCGTTCTACGTGGACATCCTTCAGGAAGAATTGCAGAAAATCTCCCAGCGTCACGGCGTGCCGATGGCTCAGCTCAATGGCCGAATCCAGAAAATCCCCGCCATCGCCCTCGGGCCACCGCCGGCCCGGGACGCCTCGCTGTATCAAGTGGTTCACACCCAGCCGCTGAACACCTTGCCGGCCTACGCGGCGCTGATCGAGAAGATCCACAAGGCGGGCGGTGACAAGGGGGTGGGTTCGACAGACACCGCCATGGCGCCGGTGGCCAAACGCGCCAGCCAACGGATGGAAGCCGAAATGGCCCCGCGAGGAGCGGCCAGTGCAGTGGCCGCCGCAGCGGGCAAATTGGCCGGGGGATTGATTACCGTGGGGGTGGCGGGGATTCGCGCGATTATCCAGGCCAATGACCGGCCGGACAGCGAGGCACTGATTCGCAGCAGCCTGGGTAACACGTTCGACAAGGCCTGGCTGAAGCTGGTGCAAAATCCGACCACCGGCGTAATGGCCGGTACGTTTTACATGGCGGCGCAGATCGAGGGCAATCTGGCAGGGAGCGCCGAAGTACCGTCGGTCAGTTCGGGCAGCGGATCTGTCGATTGGGGGCCGAAGGAATCGACTAACCAGCAGAACGCCCCATAACCCAAGGAGAACGACCATGTCTTACGTTGATGGCTTCATCGCAGCCGTACCCACCGCCAACCGCGAAAAATTCAAGAAACACGCCGAAACCGCCGCTGTCCTTTTCAAGGAATGCGGCGCCTTCAGCGTCGCCGAATGCTGGGGCGACGATGTCCCTGACGGCAAAGTGACCTCGTTTCCGATGGCAGTAAAACTCAAGGAAGACGAAACCGTGGTGTTTTCCTGGATCATCTGGCCCGACAAGGCCACCCGCGATGCAGGCATGGAAAAAATCATGACAGATCTGCGCATGCAGCAGGACGTCAACCCGATGCCGTTCGATGGTCAAAGGCTGATCTTTGGCGGGTTCGAAATGATCGTAAAAGCCTGAAATCCACGACAGGATCACTCCGGCGTCGGGGTGATCCTGCAACTCTTGCGATTACGAATCTCGCTGTCCGTCGGCCGCTCCTTGATGAACTCGAAGCGCGGCTCACCTTCGTTGTAATGAACCAGCCAGCCCCATTCCAGCTCGGACTCGTCCTGACCGGGTTTCGGCGGCACGGCCCACCATGGTTCCTTGCTGATGATCTCTCGCATGGCCCCCTCCAGTTGAATCGTTTGCATGAACTATAACTTGGATGTCAGGAGGTGCCAGAGATGAGCGACGAATCCCATGAGCCGTTAAAACGACTGTTTTTTGCCCTGAACTGCACGCCCGAGCAACGTCGGGCCATTGCCCAATGGCGCAGCGCACTTGGGCTCAGGAGCGGCCGCCCGGTGCCGGTGGAAAACTTTCATCTGACGTTGATGTTTTTGGGCGCTGTCGAGGTGGC
This sequence comes from Pseudomonas sp. BT76 TE3572, assembly GCF_050435365.1. Classification (NCBI taxonomy): domain Bacteria; kingdom Pseudomonadati; phylum Pseudomonadota; class Gammaproteobacteria; order Pseudomonadales; family Pseudomonadaceae; genus Pseudomonas; species Pseudomonas sp. BT76 TE3572. The sequence continues at coordinate 1,666,878 of NZ_JBNDKE010000001.1, read as the reverse complement.
GCAAATCGCCGATATCTGCACGGCTGCCGCCCATGTTCGAACACCGGGTGTGCCGTTGAAGGTTGCGCTTGATCGGCTGGATGTCTGGCGCAGGGCAGGGGTGTTGGTGCTCGCTCCGGAGCAGGCATCACCGGAGTTGCTGCGGCTGGTGTATTCGCTTGAGCAGGCCATGCTGCCGTTCGGGTTTGAGGATTCGCCGAAGAAGGAGTTTCGACCGCATCTGACGCTGATGCGGGATTACCGAGTGCCGGTGCCCGAGTCCGCGACGCCGCCCGAGTTCTATCTGCGGGCCGATCATTTCACCTTGTTCGAATCCCATAAAGGCCGCTACCGAGCGCTGGCCGAGTGGCCGCTCGTTCCCTCATAAAAAAAGGCGCCCGAGGAGGGCGCCCAAATTCACCCGAACCGAGGAAGCCAGGTGAGGCCGTTCTGCAGATAGGAGTGCAGCGGTGGTAAGGCGCTGCGTGAACGGAAATCTTTGAATTACTTACCGAGCTTCACCCGCGTCCAGCCCCGGGTCATCACCCGCTGAACGCCGATCGGCATGTCCGGAATCGCATACAACGTCGCCATCACAGCCTGCGACGGATACGAACCCGGATCATCCCGAATTGCTTCATCCACCAACGGTGTGGCCGCCGCGTTGGCGTTGCTGTAGCCGATGTTGTTGGTGATCTCGGCGATGATGTCCGGACGCATCAGGAAGTTCATGAACAGGTAGGCGTTTTCCACGTTCGCAGCATCCCGAGGAATCGCGACCATGTCGTAGAAACTGCCCGCGCCTTCCTTGGGAATGCTGTAGTCGACCTTCACCTTATCGCCCGCTTCTTGCGCGCGCGCCTTGGCTTGCAGCACATCGCCGGAGTAACCGACCGCTACGCAGATGTTGCCGTTGGCCAGGTCGGAGATGTATTTCGACGAATGGAAATACGCCACCGACGGACGAATCTTCATGAACAGCGCTTCAGCTTCGGCGATCTGATCCTTGTTCTGCGAGTTCACCGGGTAACCCAGGTAGTGCAGGGCGGCCGGGAGCATCTCGGTCGGCGAATCAAGGAAACTGATGCCGCAGGCTTTCAGCTTGGCGGCGTTTTCCGGTTTGAACAGCAAGTCCCAGGAGTTGGTCGGCGCGTTGCTGCCGAGCACTTCCTTGACCTTCTCCGGGTTGAAGCCGATGCCGATCGAGCCCCACATGTACGGGAAGGCGTGACCGTTATCCGGGTCGCTGGCGGAAGCGTTTTTCAGCAGGACCGGGTTGAGGTTTTTCCAGTTCGGCAGCTTTGACTTGTCCAGTTCCTGATAGACGCCTGCCTTGATCTGCTTGGCCAGGAAACTGTTGGACGGTACGACAATGTCGTAGCCGGATTTGCCGGCGAGCAGCCGTGCCTCAAGGGTTTCATTGCTGTCGAACACATCGTAGGTCACGCGGATGCCGGTCTCGTCTTCGAACTTCTTGACGGTGTCCGGGGCGATGTAATCCGACCAGTTGTAGACGCGCAGTACCTTGTCATTGGCCTGGGCGCCGGTAGCCATTGCGCCCAATAAGGACAGTGTCAGCAGAGTCCTGCCAAACATTTTCATCGGTACAACTCCATTTCTTTTTTTATTCAAAATCACACAGCAAAAATGCAGTGAACACAAAACCTGTGGGGCAAACACAACACCTGTGGCGAGGGAGCTTGCTCCCGCTTGAGTGCGCAGCACTCACAAAATTGGCAGGGTTGCCAGAAATCTTGGGGTCGCTTCGCAACCCAGCGCGAGCAAGCTCGCTCGCCACAGGATGAAGTTCACTTACCTCATCAGCAACGGCACTAGGCCGTCGCTTCTACCATTTGCTTTTCAGGTTGCTGCCAGGATTCGCTGGCGGTCTGGTCCATGGCTTCCTGGATCGCACGTTTGCGGGTGGCTTCGGCGCGGCGGCTGAAGAACCAGACCATGAAGGTCACGATCGATACCGCCAACAGAATCAGGCTGGCCACCGCATTGATCTCAGGCTTCACGCCCAGACGCACCGCCGAGAACACTTCCATCGGCAGGGTCGTCGAGCCCGGGCCGGACACGAAGCTCGCCAGCACCAGGTCATCCAGCGACAGGGCAAACGACATCATGCCGCCGGCCGCCAGTGACGGCGCGATCATCGGAATGGTGATCAGGAAAAACACCTTGAACGGCTTCGCCCCGAGGTCCATGGCGGCTTCTTCGATGGACAAGTCCAGCTCACGCAAGCGCGCCGAAACCACCACCGCCACATACGCCGCGCAGAAGGTGGTGTGGGCGATCCAGATCGTCACCAACCCACGTTCTTGCGGCCAGCCAATCAACTGCGCCATGGCCACGAACAGCAGCAACAGCGACAGACCGGTGATCACTTCCGGCATCACCAGCGGCGCCGTCACCAAACCACCGAACAGCGTGCGGCCCTTGAAGCGCGTGACGCGAGTCAGCACAAACGCCGCCAACGTCCCCAGCGCCACCGCGGCAATCGCGGTGTAGCAGGCGATTTCCAGCGAACGCACCACCGACCCCATCAGTTGCGAGTTATCGGCCAGGCCGGCGTACCACTTGAACGACCAGCCGCCCCACACCGTCACCAATTTCGAGGCGTTGAACGAGTAGATCACCAGAATCAACATCGGCAGGTAGATAAACGACAAGCCGAAAATCAGCATGAACTTTGAAAATCCGAAGCGTTTCATCCCCGTGCCTCCATCTCTTTGGCCTGGCTGCGGTTGAACAGCAGAATCGGCACAATCAGGATCAACAGCATCACCACCGCCAGGGCAGACGCCACCGGCCAGTCGCGGTTATTGAAGAACTCTTGCCACAGCACGCGACCGATCATGAGTGTCTCCGGGCCACCCAGCAGTTCCGGAATCACGAACTCACCGACCACCGGAATGAACACCAGCATGCAACCGGCGATGATCCCGTTCTTGGCCAGCGGCACGGTGATTTTCCAGAAGTTGTTGAAGTTGCTCGAACCCAGGTCCGACGCGGCTTCCAGCAGGCTGCCGTCGTGCTTGACCAGGTTGGCGTACAGCGGCAGCACCATGAACGGCAGATACGCATACACCACGCCGATATACACAGCGGTGTTGGTGTTGAGGATCTCGATCGGATGGTCAGTCAACCCGATCCACATCAGGAACGCGTTGAGCAAACCGTTGTTGCTGAGAATGCCCATCCACGCATAAACGCGAATCAGGATCGCCGTCCAGGTCGGCATCATGATCAGCAACAGCAGGACGTTTTGCGTTTCCTTGCTCGCCTTGGTGATCGCGTAGGCCATCGGGAAACCGATCACCAGGCACATCAGCGTGCTTAAAAACGCGACCTTCAACGAGCCGAAGTAGGCCGAGATATACAACTCATCCTGAGTCAGCAGCGAGTAGTTGCCGAGGTTCAGCAGCAGCTGAAATTTCTGCTCGGCGAAGGTGTAGATCTCTGAGTAAGGAGGAATGGCCAGGGCCGCTTCCGAGAAGCTGATCTTCATCACCAGGAAGAACGGCAACAGGAAAAACAGGCACAGCCACAGGAAAGGAACCCCGATGACGAGCTTTCGACCACTCGGCATCAGCCGCATAAACTGCTGATTGAGTGTTTTCATGAGCGCAGTACCACGCCGCTGTCGTCTTCCCACCACACGTAGACCTTGTCGTCCCATGTCGGATGTGAACCACGGCGTTCGGCGTTGGCCATGAACGACTGCACAACCTTGCCGCCAGGCAGTTCCACGTAAAACACCGAGTGACCGCCGAGGTAGGCGATGTCATGCACCTTGCCGCTGGACCAGTTGTAGCGGGTATCCGGTTGGGTGGTGCTGACCAGCAGTTTTTCCGGGCGGATGGCGTAGGTGATCGACTTGTCTTGCACCGAAGTGCTGACGCCGTGACCGACGTAAATCTTCTGCTCCAGGTCCGGGCTGTGAATGATCGCGTGACCTTCAAGGTCTTCCACAACGGTGCCGTCGAAGGCGTTCACGTTGCCGATGAATTCGCAGACCATGCGGCTGACCGGCGCTTCATAAATGTCCACCGGGCTGCCGATTTGCGCGATCCAGCCGAGGTGCATGATCGCGATGCGTTGGGCCATGGTCATGGCCTCTTCCTGGTCGTGGGTCACCATCACGCAGGTCACGCCGACCCGCTCGATGATCTCGACAAGCTCAAGCTGCATTTGCGAACGCAGCTTTTTATCCAGCGCGCCCATCGGTTCGTCGAGCAGCAACAGCTTCGGCCGCTTGGCCAGGGAGCGAGCCAAGGCCACACGCTGACGCTGACCGCCGGACAACTGATGGGGTTTACGCTTGGCGTATTGGGTCATGTGCACCAGCCGCAGCATCTCTTCAACGCGGGCGTCGATTTCGCTGGCAGACAGACGATCCTGCTTCAGGCCGAAAGCGATGTTCTGCGCCACCGTCATGTGCGGGAACAGCGCGTAGGACTGGAACATCATGTTGATCGGCCGTTCGTACGGCGGCATGTCGGTGATGTCGACACCGTCGAGCAGAATCCGTCCTTCGGTCGGGCGCTCGAAGCCTGCGAGCATGCGCAGCAGGGTCGATTTGCCGGAACCGGAACCGCCGAGCAGGGCGAAGATTTCCCCTTGATGGATCTCAAGCGAGACATCGTCCACCGCGGTGGTTTCGTCGAATTTCTTGGTGACGCGGTCGATTTTCACCAGCACCTTTTTCGGTGACTGGTGACCTTCAAGAGCCTTCCTGTAGATGCTGGAGGCGTTTGCCATGTGAAACTCCCAACAGGTTTCAGTCGTCGGGCCAACGCGGCCTGACTTAATAGTTGATTGCAAGCCCAAGCCGTACGATGTCAGTGAATTCGGCAGTGCCCCCTGTAGGAGTGAGCCTGCTCGCGATAGCGGTGGATCAGTCAACATTGATGTCGCATGACTCATTGCAATCGCGAGCAGGCTCACTCCTACAGGGGGCACTGCGTTTGCTTCACTGCCATCGCCCGCCTTGGGCTTATTCGGCGCCGCCGTCCTGGCTGCCTGGTAGTACTTGTTGTTATTGCAGTGTGTTGTTGTCGTGAGGGACCGGCGCGCAAAGGCACGCCCGCCTGACTCACGGGGGCAGTAAATTGATTAATCGAGTGTCAAGTCAGCGCTTGTTACGCAGCGCGGCCCGTCGCCGGCACGCGTCGCCAAACGCCTGGAAAATACTCAAGTAGGGCGGATTCGACAGAACCTGCCATTCCGGGTGCCATTGCACACCGACGGCGAAGGTCGGGCTGTGTTCCACCGAGATCGCCTCGATCAAACCGTCCGGCGCAATCGCTTCGGCGCGCAGTCCGGGCGCCAGTCGGTCGATGCCCTGGCTGTGAATCGAATTGACCTGGAACACCTGCGGCAAATCCAGCGCCTCGAACACACCGCCCGGTTGCACGTTGACCGCATGAGCCGGTGCGTATTGCACCGCCAGGTCCGGATGATTCGCTTCCCGGTGATCCAGCATGCCCGGGAGTTCGTGGACCTTCTGATGCAGGCTGCCACCGAACGCCACGTTCATTTCCTGGAAGCCCCGGCAGATGCCGAGCACCGGAACGCCCGCCGCAATGGCTGCACGCAATAAGGGAAGGGTGGTGGCGTCCCGTTGCGGATCGTGATCCGTGCCGGGGACGCTGTCGGGGCCTTGATAGTGGAAGGGTTCCACATTCGAGGGCGAGCCGGTCAGCAGCAGACCGTCGAGCTGCGCGAGCAGGTCATCGATTTCGGTCAGATCGCCTAAAGAAGGAATGACAACCGGCAGCCCCAAAGCCGCGACGCTGACAGCACGCAAGTACTTGTCGCCGCTGACGTGGTAGGGGTGCAGGCCAATCTGTTTGACGCACGCAGTAACGCCGATCAATGGCTTGAATGCCATTTTTATCACCTCGAAGTTTCACACTTGAACGAGCTTTTCCGGAGCTTAGCCTTGTTGATTTTAATTAACAACTCTCATGTAAAAAATTCTAAACGCCACGCGTCCGATCTTCAGGATTTACACGGTGCACAGGACTGATCTGGCACTCTCGTGCCCAAGAAAGGCCCGAAAATAAAGGTTGAGAGGTCAAGTGTTCGCTATTGACTTCACTTTGCCGTTCGGGTTGACTGGGCTCGCAACAAGGTAGTGAACATAATAATTAACAGCTAATAGGTGCATCATGTCGGTCCCTCTGCGTACCGTTCAACTCAACGAAGCAAACGCATTCCTTAAGAAATATCCTGAGGTTTTGTACGTCGACCTTCTGATTGCGGATATGAACGGTGTGGTGCGCGGCAAGCGCATCGAACGCACCAGTCTTCATAAGGTTTACGAAAAAGGCATCAACCTCCCGGCGTCGCTGTTTGCCCTGGACATCAACGGTTCTACGGTGGAAAGCACCGGCCTGGGTCTGGACATCGGCGACTCAGACCGAATCTGCTTCCCCATCCCGGATACGCTCAGCATCGAGCCCTGGCAGAAGCGCCCGACCGCGCAACTGTTAATGACCATGCACGAACTCGAAGGCCAGCCGTTCTTCGCCGACCCTCGCGAAGTGTTGCGTCAGGTGGTGAGCAAGTTCGATGACATGGGCCTGACCATCTGCGCCGCGTTCGAACTCGAGTTCTACCTGATCGACCAGGACAACGTGAACGGTCGTCCGCAATCGCCACGCTCGCCGGTCTCCGGCAAACGTCCGATGTCGACCCAGGTGTATTTGATCGACGACCTCGACGAATACGTCGATTGCCTGCAAGACATCCTCGAAGGCGCGAAAGAGCAGGGCATCCCTGCTGACGCCATCGTCAAGGAAAGCGCCCCGGCGCAATTCGAAGTGAACCTGCATCACGTCAACGACCCGATCAAGGCCTGCGACTACGCGGTGTTGCTCAAGCGTCTGGTGAAAAACATCGCCTACGACCACGAGATGGACACCACGTTTATGGCCAAGCCGTATCCGGGCCAGGCAGGCAACGGTTTGCACGTGCACATTTCGATTCTCGACAAAGAAGGCAACAACATCTTTGCCAGCGAGGATCCCGAGCAGAACGCCGCGCTGCGACACGCGATCGGCGGTGTGCTCGAGACCCTGCCGGCGCAGATGGCGTTCCTCTGCCCGAACGTCAACTCGTACCGTCGTTTCGGCGCGCAGTTCTACGTGCCGAACTCGCCGAGCTGGGGCATCGACAACCGTACCGTTGCAGTGCGTGTGCCGACCGGTTCGCCGGACTCCGTGCGCATCGAGCACCGTGTAGCGGGCGCCGATGCCAACCCGTACTTGCTGATGGCGTCGGTCCTGGCCGGTATTCACCACGGCCTGACCAACGAAATCGAGCCGGGCGCACCGGTTGAAGGCAACAGCTACGAGCAGAACGAGCAGAGCCTGCCGAACAACCTGCGCGATGCACTGCGCGAGCTGGACGACAGCGAAGTCATGGCCCGTTACATCGACCCGATGTACATCGACGTGTTCGTGGCGTGCAAGGAAAGCGAGCTGGCTGAGTTCGAGAACTCCATTTCGGACCTTGAGTACAACTGGTATCTGCACACCGTCTAAAACGACAACCCCGATCAACTGTAGGAGTGAGCCTACTCGCGATAGCGGTGTGTCATACAACACCAATGTTGACTGTGCCGCCGCCATCGCGAGCAGGCTCGCTCCTACAGGGGGCTGCATTTCAACGCTCTGGTTGAGCGGCATTCAGTCCCACTACTTATTCCCCCGCGTCGAGTCACAACCATGACAAACACTCGCAGCGACTGGGAGCAACGCTTCCAGTCCTTATCATTAGAAGGCCGCGCATTCATCGACGGCCAATACTGCCCGGCACTCAGCGGCGACACCTTTGAATGCATGAGCCCGGTCGACGGTCGTTTCCTGGCCAACGTCGCCAGCACCGACGAAGCCGACGCCAATGCGGCAGTCGCCGTCGCGCGCCGCACCTTCGACTCCGGCATCTGGGCCAACCTTGCTCCGGCCGAGCGCAAGCGCATCCTGATTCGCTTCGCCGACCTGATCCTGGCCAACCAGGAAGAACTCGCCCTGCTCGAAACCCTCGACATGGGCAAGCCGATCAACGATTCCATGAACATCGACATCCCAGCGACCGCCAACGCGATCCGCTGGAGCGCCGAAGCCATCGACAAGATCTACGACGAAGTCGCCGCCACACCCCACGACCAGCTCGGCCTCATCACCCGCGAACCCGCCGGTGTGGTCGCCGCCATCGTGCCGTGGAACTTCCCGTTGATCATGGCCAGCTGGAAGTTCGCCCCAGCCCTCGCGGCCGGCAACTCGTTCATCCTCAAGCCTTCGGAAAAGTCGCCGCTCACCGCGATCCGCATCGCCCAACTGGCGCTGGACGCCGGCATCCCGAAAGGCGTGTTCAACGTCCTGCCGGGCTACGGTCACACCGTCGGCAAAGCGTTGGCGTTGCACATGGACGTCGACGTGTTGGCCTTCACCGGCTCGACCGCGATTGCCAAGCAACTGCTGATCTATTCCGGGCAAAGCAACATGAAACGCGTCTGGCTCGAAGCAGGGGGAAAGAGCCCGAACGTGGTGTTCGCCGACGCGCCGGATCTGCGCGCGGCAGCACAAGCGGCGGCCGGTGCGATTGCCTTCAACCAGGGCGAAGTCTGCACCGCCGGTTCGCGCTTGCTGGTGGAGCGTTCGATCCGCGAGCAGTTCATTCCGCTGCTGGTGGAAGCGCTGCAAGCCTGGAAACCAGGACACGCTTTGGACCCGGCAACCACCGTCGGCGCGGTCGTCGATCAGCGTCAATTGGAAAACGTGCTGCGTTACATCCAGGTCGGCAAAGACCAGGGCGCGCAACTGATCGCCGGCGGCAGCCGCACCCTCGAAGCCACCGGTGGCCTGTACGTGGAACCGGCGATTTTCGACGGCGTGACCAACGCCATGACCATCGCCCGCGAAGAAATCTTCGGCCCGGTGCTGTCGCTGATCACCTTCGACACCGAAGAAGAAGCGCTGGCGATTGCCAACGACAGCATCTTCGGCCTCGCCGCAGGCGTGTGGACCAGCAACCTGAGCAAGGCCCACACCTTCGCTCGCGGCTTGCGCGCCGGCAGCGTCTGGGTCAACCAATACGACGGCGGCGACATGACCGCGCCGTTCGGCGGGTACAAGCAGTCGGGTAATGGTCGGGACAAATCGCTGCACGCGTTCGACAAATACACCGAACTCAAAGCGACCTGGATCAAGCTCTAACACCTCTACAACGGCGGCCGCCGGCACATGCCAGCGGCCATCGGAGAATTTTATGAAGCAAACACATGTAAACAGCTACTACGCCGCCACCCGCAACTTCACCGGCGACTTCCCGGTGCTCGAACAAGCGGTGGACTGCGACGTCTGCATCATCGGCGCCGGCTACACCGGTTTGTCCTCGGCGCTGTTCCTCGCCGAAGCCGGCTACAGCGTGACCGTGCTCGAAGCCGCCAAAGTCGGTTTCGGCGCCAGCGGTCGCAACGGCGGCCAACTGGTCAACTCCTACAGCCGCGATGTCGATGTCATCGAAGAACGCTACGGCGACAAAACCGCCGAAGTCCTCGGCAGCATGATTTTCGAAGGCGCCGACATCATCCGTCAGCGCATACAACACTACGACATCCAGTGCGACTACAAGCCGGGTGGCATCTTTGCCGCGATGAACAAGAAGCAACTCAAAGGCCTGGCCGAGCAGAAGAAGAGCTGGGAGCGCTACGGCAACAAGAACCTGAAAATGCTCGACACGGCCGACATCAAGCGCGAAGTCGGTTCCGACGCCTACGTCGGCGGCCTGCTCGACCTGCAGGGCGGCCACATCCACCCGCTGAACCTGGCCCTCGGCGAAGCCTCGGCCATCATCGGCCTGGGCGGCAAAATCTACGAACAATCGGCCGCGGTGGAAATCACCTACGGCGAACCGATCACCGTACGCACCGCCAAAGGCGTGGTCCGCGCCAAATACCTGCTGATCGCCGGCAACGCCTACCTGCCGCAGGGCCTCGACAATCGCGTGACCAGCAAAAGCATGCCGTGCGGCTCGCAAATTGTCGTCACCGAACCGTTGTCCGAAAAGGTTGCGCGCAGCCTGATCAAAAACAACTACTGCGTCGAAGACTGCAACTACCTGCTCGACTACTACCGCCTCACCGCCGACAACCGCTTGCTGTACGGCGGCGGCGTGGTCTATGGCGCCCGCGAACCGGACGACATCGAACAACTGATCAAGCCGAAAATCCTCAAAACCTTCCCGCAACTGAAGGACGTAAAAATCGACTACCGCTGGACCGGCAACTTCCTGCTGACCATGTCACGCATGCCGCAATTCGGCCGCATCGAGAAAAACGCCTACTACATGCAAGGCTACAGCGGCCACGGCGTCACCTGCTCGCACCTGGCCGGCAAACTGATCTCGGAAATGATCCGCGGCGACGCCGAACGCTTCGATGCCTTCGCTTCGCTACCGCACATGCCGATGATCGGCGGCCGCACCTTCCAGGCCCCCCTTACCGCCATGGGCGCCGCGTACTACGCACTGCGTGACCGTTTCGGCATCTAACCGACACAATACCTGTGGGAGCGAGCTTGCTCGCGATGACGGCGGCACAGTCAACATTGATGTCGCCTGACACACCGCCATCGCGAGCAGGCTCACTCCCACAGGTTGGTCCCGGTCGATCACAGATTTTGTGGTCGCCACAGATCCCCTGTAGGAGCGAGCCTGCTCGCGATGAGGCCATACCAGTCACTATCAATCCCAACTGACACACAGCAATCGCACCTACACTTTTCACAGCCAAACCACCCGACTTCAGGACAAAACAACCTTTTTACCCAACCATTTATCGAACCTGCTGAGCAACACCACCAAACGTGATTTAATACCCGCCTTTCAAATTTCCGGGACAGGGAAGCGGTGTTTTTCGCGGCCAAAAGTCGCCCGCCATCCACCCCCATAACCCTTAAGTATTCTTCGCATAAGGCTGTCATGGACACGGGCTCACGACTCAAATTAGTACGCGAAAGCTACAAACTCTCCCAGCGCGAGCTGGCCCGGCGTAGCGGCGTCACCAATGCCACCATCTCCCTGATCGAACAAAATCGCGTCAGTCCCTCCGTCAGCTCCCTGAAAAAACTGCTCGAAGGCATACCTATGTCTTTGGCGGACTTCTTCACCTTTGATCAGCCGCCGCGTGAACATCAATACGTGTTCCGCGCCAATGAACAGCCGGATCTCGGCCGGCATGGGCTGCGGTTGCTGCTGATTGGCGCTTCGGTGCCGAGTCGGCAGATGCGCTTGTTGCGCGAACAGTACGCGCCGGGGGCGAGCTCGGGGGAAGAGCCGATTGTGCATTCGGAAGGGGAGGAGTGTGGGCTGGTTACGCGGGGGACGGTTGAGCTGACGGTTGATGGGCAGATTAGTGTGTTGAATGCTGGGGATGGGTATTACTTTCCGACGACGTTGCCGCATCGGTTTCGGAATATTGGGGCGGATGAGGCGGAGATTATTAGTGCGAATACCCCAGCTAACTTCTAATTAGTTAACTGTTTCAGTGTTTCCCTGCATTGGATGCAGGGCCCTGAAGGTTTTGAAAGTTGTACTCATGATGGATTATGTGTTGATGGATATTCGAAAAGTTCGCTATTACCTCTGGGCATGGCCCATGGTCTTCGCCTGTGCAGCGTTTTATTCCGCGATACTTATGTTGGGGTTGATGCAGGTAATAACCCTGGAAGACACACACTTCTATGCTGTAGGGCTTGCAATTTACGCGGTTCTTTGCTTTCTCGGCTTGCGCTACTACGTTCCAAGGTTGCAGAAAATGGAGCTCGATGAGACGTTGAACGGCAGGTATATCAGTGTGCGAGCTTCCAGGATAGCAATCTTCATCGGCGCTTCAATTGGGACCATAATTTTTATTCCTCAGATAGATAAGATTAAATTTTTGAGTGAATTGCCTCATTGGGGTGCTATTGGAGTTGTATTTTTTACTTTTGCATGTGCCGTGTTTGTTTTTTCTCACTATGTCTGGAAGCCGGGCCGCAGGCGTTAATTGATTTTGCTTTAGAAGTTAAAGTAACTTTTCTACCACCTAATCAATGGTTATCAGTGATGAAAATCAGAGCTCCTCTTCCTCTCGTTCTTGTAGCAGTCGCCTACCTGTCATACCTCGCTTGGCAGCTGATAGTTGACTTCACGCCAACGGTTGCAGGGCGCGCTGCACTTACTGGCGTCCTGTTCTTCTTCGTTTTTCGGGGTAGTAGGGTTGCCGGTAATCTCTTGGCCATCTTTTGCGCCCTGAGCGCTCTAATGCTGCTGATGGCTGCTGTCCCAGCTTTCACCACCAACACCAAAGGTGCTGTCGTGTTTACGCTCATTGCTGGCCTGTTATTGGCATTCGCTAGCTATGTGTTCTTTAGTTCCGCAGTTCGTGCATTTCAAGCGAAGGCACGTTTGGCCTCTAGGCCAGAAGAAAAAGCAATTTAAGCCAAAGCTGTTTCGGCGCAAACGATCCCTAGAGAAAAGGTGACAGATCTATTAATAAATAGATCTGTCACTGTTTTTCGTGCACATGAAAGCGACCGTTCGGTTTTCACACAACGCTAGCACGATTCAGATTGCTCATATGTCCGATGCCGGCGACCTTCAAACGGCTGACCAGATCTTCGCGTGCTGCTCGCCCACCCGATCGGACATATTCAAGCTCCGATGCGGTGATCAATACCATCGAAACCAACCTGACCGGAGATAACGGCATGTCATCCAGTCGGGTCGGGAAATCCGGTTCCAGCGCTCCCAGCAGGACGCCGGTACAGTCGTCCTCGGTCACGAAGCTCTTGGGGAGTTGATCACTCATATGGTGCGACAGGCTGAACCCGGGAATTTCGAGAGATAACGTACTGTACTTATCGAGCCGTTCAGTGACTCCTCCAGCGTCGGCCACCGTTTTGGCAACGTGCTCCAACAGTTCGAATGCCCAGCTGTTTGTTAATGGATCGACCTCACCGAGTGAACCACGTGCGTGCTCGGGTATGTCAGCTGTTTCCATGAACAACTCCATCTCGAAACCATTGCCCATCCCTTCAACTCCATCGAATGGATCCGACAGGCCATCGGTGGCAAGGAGTATCGAGTCACCACGGCGAACCACCCGGTAAGCCTGACGAGTCGAGGGCCAGTCAGGGCCACCCCTGAAACTCGGACTGATCATATAGGCAATGACGTCCCGCTCCACCGTGCCGACAGAGCGCCAATGACGATCCAGGCACGCTTCGCCGGCGAGTCGCGCCGCCAGATTGGCCGCTTCAGCCTCGTTCAACTCACCGAAAGCCACCAGTTTCTGGAATACCTCGATTTGCGGTTCGGCCTGGAGGTCTTGGGTGACAGGGCTTCTTAGTGAGTCGAGAAGCTTCTTAAAGAAATTCATGTGCGTTCCTTGCCGGGTGTTGGCATTGATGTGAAAACGCGGAAGCAGATTGTGCTTCCACTTCAACGGTTCTATTGGGGCTAATGGCCAGCCAACTCAAGATTCCACCACCTCAATCGTCCATTCGCCCTGCACGTTCCGCGTGACGTATTGGAACGGCACAAACATTCCATACGCTTCGAGGTAGACGTAAATGTCGGTGCTGTATTGGTAGGCATCTCTTGTGCAACTGAGTACCTTGGCAGTCCCGGTCAAACTCGGGTGATACGTGCTGGCGGGTTTCTGCGACTGCACCTCACAGCTGTATCTGTCGTCGACCTGCACCAAGGTTCTGGGACCTTTCCCGCCGTTGGTGGATTGAACCAGCATTTCCTGCGCCGTGTATCGCAGGAGTGCGCCGACCGGCATGTTCGCCCAATCGCCTTGGAAGCTGAGGTTCGTCAGCGCCTTTTTCTCGATCGTTATCTCAACTGCACGAGTTCTGTACTTACTTTCAGCCAAGTCAATCAGGCCTCGGAAAGTGGCTTTGACCCACTGACTTCCTTGCTTTTTAAAACGCTCCGTCAGTTGATTGCCCGCCTCGCCAGAAAGATATTTCGAGTCACGCCCCATGAATCGCACGGTGTCATCTGAATACTGTCTTGGCACGGAGTTATCCTTGAACACCCGGCGCAGGTGCTGAATGCTTTTCTCCGGTTTGGGCATATTCAATGCCTCGATGGCTTTCAACACCGGGGCGGCAACGACGGGGGCCGGTAATTCGAAAAGCGACTGCTCACGCCCTTCAAATTGTTTGTATTGGTCCAGCGACTGCGGTTTGCCACAGGCCACCTGAACCAGCTGACGCTCATCGACTCCGAGGCTTTGCAGGCCGATGGCTTTAAGATCTTTCTGCATGTTTCCAGCGAGCACACGACTGTGAGTATCAAGGTAGAAACGGCTTAACTCGGTCAGTTGTTGCAGGGCGCAGTTGGCCGTCCACCGCTGGCGTACCTGCCCATACAAGACTTTTCCACCGGGCACCAACATCTCGCCGGGTAGTACCCGAGCCGTCCAGAAAGTGACCTCATCACCTATTACTTTCAGGCTGCTGCGGTCGATCATCTGCCAATCCTGATGCTCGGGTGCCGAGAACACGCGCCATTGAGGAGGTGTTGTCTGGGCACACACCTGCTTCAACTGCGCACTTTGCAGGTACTGGCTCTTTTGTTCAGCAGGCAATTGCCAGGATTCAACCGAACGCCCCCGCGGGTTGGCGGCGAATAGCGACATTCCCTCTTTGCTGCGGTAAGCCATTTGCGCATCAGGCTGGCTGCAGTTGGCGTCGAAACGTGCCAGATAGTGGCGTTCCGGACTTGGGGACGAAGCTACTACATAGGTGATCCGGTCTCCCTCGCGCACGATCGAGTTCGGCTCGGGTGTCTCGAACATCACACTGTTGAAAACCGCAAAGCCCGGCTGGGCCTCAGGTGTTGTGATTTGAGCGGACGCGGGCTTTGTCGCTTGGCATCCAGAGAGGATCAAGGCAGCGGTAAGCAGTGAAAAAAGGCTGAAGGGGTGGGGCGTGGCATCCATGCGGGTGTACTTCATCGAAAAAGTGATGGCATATTAACATGAGTGCTGGCTGCCAAATAGGACGGCGCTTAAAGAGACGATATTGTGTTCGCGCTGTGCTAGTAGAGAAGACAATCCTCTCGGTAACTCGACAGGCCAGAACAAAACAAAAAACCCGCTACTCAGTGCGGGTTTTTTTACGACTCAACTCTGATCACTGACTCTTTGGTACATCAAACCCACGCTGCTCAATCACCCGAAACACATCGCTCACATCCTGGACCATGATCCGGGCGATGTTGGTGACGGTGTTGATGTCGTTTTCGGCGTAGTCGGGGAGGCTGGTGCAGGCCATGAGGTTGAGGTACTTGAGGACGGCGCTGAGGCGTTCGCTGACGCAGTTGTGGAGTTCGCGGAGTGGGGCGTCGCTGTCGATGAGCAGGACGGGGTAGTCGGTGGCGAATTGGGACATTGGGGTGAAGCGGCGAGGCGGGTTTTGGGTCGTCATGGTTTTAGTCCTAGAAAGATGAATCACATCCGTCATAACCAATTCTCAGTCGGAAATCGGCTGTGTTGTGGCTGACGGTACTTGGTGTCTTCTTTTTAGGGCTGCGAATCCCTGCCGCTAACTGCTGTCAGCGACGGGGCGAACTATAAGCGGCGGTTTTGGCGTCTGCAAATGGGTGTGTAGGACGACAGGTCGGTTTTTGTGGTTGATCGTCGAGGCTACAATTGGCTCTTTGGCAGTTGTGGATTCAGAAGTTGTTTGGTGTCAGATCAATCTTGTTTGCTGGATTTACGGCTGCTGCGCAGCCGAACGCAGGCTTCGCCAGCTGCTACCGGGTTTGGGTGATGTTTAAAAATTTGGCAGGGTTTGGGGCGGCTTCGCCACCCAGCGGGAGCAAGCTCCCTCGCCACAGAAGGTGGTTTCCTACGAGATTTTCGGAGCTGAAGATTAATCGGGCAAGGTCTTCTCCAGCTCCAAACGGAAAGTCAGAAACGAAAAAGCCCCGAATCATCGGGGCTTTGTTTTTTGCGATTGCGCAGTTCCAAAAATCCTTACCGCACAGCATCCCACGTCATTGTCTGGCCTGCGGTGAATGCGGGTTGGGATCGGTGTGTTTCGGTCCCGCCAGTG
This sequence comes from Pseudomonas sp. BT76 TE3572, assembly GCF_050435365.1. Lineage (NCBI taxonomy): Bacteria > Pseudomonadati > Pseudomonadota > Gammaproteobacteria > Pseudomonadales > Pseudomonadaceae > Pseudomonas > Pseudomonas sp. BT76 TE3572. The sequence goes on along the minus strand of NZ_JBNDKE010000001.1, from coordinate 1,650,772 downwards.
CCCACGCTATCAGCCCGAACAGCGGTACAAACACGATCACCACCATCCATACGAGTTTGTTGCTGGATTTGCCTTCGGCTTTTCGCACTTTGTTGATTGCCCATAACTCGATCACTACGAGAATTGCGGCGAGTACGATCCAGATGGTTTCGGTTTGCATTGGTCACCCTCCTGATAGTCATTCAGTTAGGTGAGTCGTGGTGGGCAGGGTTCATTTAATTTTGGAGGGGTGCGGGAGATATGTAAGCAGGGTTGCTCGCGATGGTGGCCTGTCAGGCAAATCAATATTGACTGTCAGGGCCTCATCGCGAGCAGGCTCGCTCCCACAGGGGATTGGGGGGTAGTTAGATCGAGTTGGCCAGTTTTCCGGTTGAGAGGCGGCGTTTGTAGGCTGTGTCGCGGTTGGCTAGCCAGTAGTAGAGCGGGGAGGTGATCAGCAGGCCGACTAGCCAGGACAGGTCTGCCCCATTGATGTGCTCGGAAATCGGCCCGACATACAGCGGCGTATTCATAAACGGAATCTGCACCACAATCCCGATCGCATACGCCAACAACGCCTGCGGGTTGTACCGGCCATAGATCCCGCCATCGACCTTGAAGATCGAGTTGATGTCGTACTGACCTTTATGAATCGCGTAGAAGTCGATCAGGTTGATCGCGGTCCACGGCACCAGTACGACGAGCAGCACCAGCACCATGTCGACGAAGTGGCCGATGAAGTTGGCGGATGCGCCGACAGCGGCGAAGCAGCAGGCGCCGAGGACGATGATGGAGAGGACGGCGCGGCTTTTGGCGGTTGGGATCCAGCGGTAGGCGAAGGTTTGGACCAGGGTGATCAGCGACAGTACGGCGCCGTAGAGGTTGAGGGCGTTGTGGCTGATGACGCTGAGCAGGAACAGCACGAGCATCAGTGGGCCGATGGAGCCGGTGGCGAGTTTGACGGCGTCCATGGTGTCCATGCCCACGGGTGTGGCGAGGACGGCAACGGCGCCGAAGATGAACGAGAGGCTGGAGCCGAGCACGGTGCCCAGGTAGGTGGTCCAGAACGTTGCGGCCACGGGCACGTTGGCCGGCAGGTAGCGCGAGTAGTCGGAGACGTAGGGCGCGAAGGCGATTTGCCAGAGCGCGGCGAGGGAGACGGTGGCCAGCCAGCCGGAGATGTTGAAGCTGCCGCGGGTGAGGAAGTCGGCGGTCTGCACGTGGGTGAAGATGTAGCCGAAGCCCAGCACGATGCCGGCGCCGAGCACCCAGGTGCCGATGCGGTTAAGCACGTGGATGAAGCGGTAGCCGATGATGCCGATGATGCCCGAACCGAGGGCGCCGATGACGATGCCGACCGGCACGGGCACGCTGTCGACCACGCCGTGCAGGGATTTGCCGGCGAGGACGATGTTGGAGGCGAAGAAGCCGATGTACATGATGCCGGCGATCAGCACCACCAGCAGTGCGCCGAGCGAGCCGAACTGGGCGCGGCTCTGGATCATTTGCGGAATGCCCATCTGCGGGCCCTGCGCCGAGTGCAGCGCCATCAGCACGCCGCCGACCAGGTGGCCAACGAGGATGGCGACGATGCCCCACACCAGGTTCAGGTGGAACATTTGCACGCCGAGGGCGCCGGTGACGATGGGCAACGGCGCGATGTTGCCGCCGAACCAGAGGGTGAACAGGTCCCTTGTCTTGCCGTGACGATCTTCGGGCGGCACGTAGCCGATGGTGTGTTTTTCGATGAGCGGGGCGGAGGTTGTTGCTGCGGTAACCATGACGGACTCCAAGGCAATTTGAGTACGTGGACGTACTTCGGTGAGCGCCACACGGGGGCGACGCTTTTCTTGTTGGAGTTGATGATGTGCGGTGGGGAGTGAGAGATAAATTAGTAAGTTTGTGGGTATAGACGCTAAAAAATGTATGTCGGTTGGGGTGGCTGTAGAGGCTGGTATTACGGCGCCCACGCGCAAACGCAAGCCCGCCGGATGGGGCTTGCCGGTCGCAAACTTGTAGCAGCTGGCGAAGCCTGCGTTCGGCTGCGAAGCAGTCGTAAACCCTGCGCACGCGGTTTTCCTGAGGTACCGCGTCGTTGGATTTTACGACTGCTGCGCAGCCGAACGCAGGCTTCGCCAGCTGCTACAGAGATTGGGTTAGCAGATCGATTGCAGCATTCGTAGCAGCATGGCGTCGCAGGCGGTGAGTTGTTCGAGGCTGACGAATTCGTCGGGTTTGTGGCCTTGATCCATGCTGCCGGGGCCGCAGACGACGGTGGGAATGCCTGCTGCGTCGAACAGGCCGCCCTCGGTGCCGAACGCTACCGTTCCGAACTCTCGGGAGCCGGAGAACGCTGCAATCAACTCAGCCGCTTCACTGTGCGCATCGGTCGCCAACCCAGGATACGCCGACAACTCGCTGAAGCGAATTTCACTCTGTTCACTCACGGCACGCATGCGCGGCAACACCTGCTGTTCGGCGTAGGCCTTCAGCTCCTGCGCAACTTCGCTTGGATCATGCGAGGGCAGGGCGCGGATTTCGAAGTCGAATCCGCAATCGGCGGGGACGATGTTCAAGGCCTTGCCACCGGAAATCACGCCGGTTTGCACCGTGCTGAACGGCGGATCGAAACGCGTATCGTGATGCTCGGGCGCTTTGAGCCGGTTGCCAATCCGTCCCAGTTCACCGATCAGTTCAGCGGCGTACTCGATGGCATTGACCCCAAGCGGCGCGTACGCCGAATGGCACGCTTCACCGTGAATGTCGCAGCGCATCGCCAGTTTGCCTTTATGGCCCAGCACCGGTTTGAGCTCGGTCGGTTCGCCAATGATGCAGAGCATCGGTTTGACCGGGCGCTTTTCCAGTTTCGACAGCAACGAACGCACACCGAGGCAACCGACTTCCTCATCATAGGAAAGTGCGATGTGCACCGGCAGCCGTAGTGTGGATTTCACCAGCGACGGGACCAGGGCGAGCACGCAGGCGATGTAGCCTTTCATGTCCGCCGTACCGCGCCCGTACAACTTGCCGTCGCGCTCGGTGAGTTCGAACGGCGCAACGGTCCACGGCTGGCCGTCGACGGGCACCACGTCGGTATGCCCCGACAGCACGATGCCCGGCCGGTCCGTCGGGCCAATGGTGGCGAACAGGTTGGCCTTGCTGCGCTGCTCGTTGTAGACCAGTTCGCAAGGCACGTCGAAGCATTCAAGGTAGTCGCGGACAAACTCGATGAGGTGCAGGTTTGATTCGCGGCTCGTGGTGTCGAACGCCACCAACGTTTTTAGCAAATCGAGGCTGTTGCTCATCGGTCGTCTCCGGCGACGCCGTAGCCAGGGGACTTGTCAGGGGCGAGGGCGCGGTCGATGTAGTCCTGAACCTGTGGGCGATAGGCGTCCCAGAGTTTCTCAAGCTGGCCGATTGGATCGTGATCCGCCCAGTCCACCCGCAGGTTGATGATCGGCCAGGTCAGTTCGCCGACCACCACCACCGCCGCCGAATGCACCGGCCCGGCTTCGCCGCCCGCTGCGATGGCCGCTTTCATGGCCGCGAGCAGGCGGTCGGTCAGTTGGCCTTCGCCATGCTCGAACGCCTCGACCATGGCCTCGATCACTGATCGGTCCGCCAGCATGTTGCCGGCAGCGACGCATTGGTCGCCGGACACGGCATTGTGGTTGCCCAAGGTTTGCGCGCCGCTGAAGTGCGCGGTGCGGCCGAGATGGTCGATCGCTGTGATCTGGCGGTATTGGCTGTAGCCGTTGCGGGTCAGGACTTTGTCCAGTGCTTCAGCAGGCGCGAGGCCTTGTTCCATGAGGGCAAGGACTTCCGGGCCGAGCGATGGCAGGGTGATGTTTTGCGTAGAGACGGCGCCGACACCCGGCAGCAGCCAGGGGCAACGGGCGCCGACGGCGATGCTGGAGGAACTGATCGCAATGCCGAACTGACCGGTTTCGGGGCAACGGGCGGCGATGGAGAAGGTCATGGGTTTTGCTCCTTGGATTGCCTTGGCGAATGAGGTGTCTGTGCGGACGCCATCGCGAGCAGGCTCACTCCTACAGAGGATCTTCGGTGGCCACAAAATTTGTGTACGACGAATAACCTGTGGGAGCTGGCTTGCCTGCGATGGCCGCGACTCGGTAAACCTGCTTACTCAGGAATCACCGCAATCACATCAATCTCCATCAACCACTGCGGCTGGCCCAACGCCGACACCACCAACCCGGTCGAAATCGGAAACACCCCTTTGAGCCACTTGCCCACTTCCTGATACACCGGCTCGCGATAACGCGGATCGATCAGGTAAGTGGTGGTTTTAACGATGTGACTAAGGTCGCTGCCGGCTTCTTCCAGCAGCTGTTTGACGTTGCGCATGGCTTGTTCGGTTTGCGCTCGCGGATCACCGAGGCCCACCAGGTTGCCTTCGAAATCAGTGCCGACCTGACCGCGAACATAAACGGTGTTGCCGGCCCGGACGGCTTGGCACAGGTCATTGTCCAGGCTCTGGTTCGGGTAGGTTTCCTTGGTGTTGAACATGCGAATACGGGTATGGGTTGGCGTGGACATTTGAAGCTCCTGAAAAAGAAAATTAAGCACTGACCGTTGTTTTGTGGGCGACCGGGACGGCTTCTGCCTCACGTTGCGCGGCATCGTGGTAGTCGAGGTAGGAACGCTGGATGGCGATGTGATCAGCCACGTACTTGGCGTCGTGCCAAACGCCCCAGATGAACGAAGACCCGCGCCGCGACTGCCATGGCAGGCCGAGGAAATACACGCCGGGCTCGCTCGACACGCCGCGCTGATGCGCCGGTTTGCCGTTGTCGTCGAAGGCATCAACCTTGAGCCAGCTGTAATCCGTGGCAAAACCGGTGGCCCAGATGATCGAGGTCACGCCGGCCTTGGCCAGGTCGAGCTGAAGAATCGGGTTGGTCACGCACTCCGGATCGGAAAAGGTAATGCGCGCTTCAGGTTCTTCCGGCAGGTCCAGACCATTGCGCTCGATATAGGCGTCAGCCGCGTTGAGCAGCGCCAGATAGTTCTCGTCGCCGCGCGCCAGGTTCTCGGCAAGGTTCGGTTGAAAAGTCGCTACGCCGCCGTTGAACGATTGGGTCAGACCGACCAAAGTCATGCCGCGATGAGCCAGCCCACGGAAGTCCACCGTGCGGCCGCCGTGTGCACCGCTGACCGCGATGGTCACGTGTTCCCGGCCGGGCTTCATGGCCGCTTGATCCCATTCGCCGAGCACACCCAGCCACCAGCAGAAATCACGGTTGCGATAAGCGCGGGGAGGGCGGTCGTGGGCGCCGACCGAGAGGTAAACCTTCTTGCCGGCTCGCTGCAATTCATCGGCGATTTGCACGCCCGACGAACCGGCACCGACCACCAGAACCGCGCCTTCGGGCAGTTGCGCCGGGTTGCGATAGTCGGCGGAGTGGATCTGCAGGAATGGCTGATCTTTCGGCGCGATTGGTGGGATGACGGGGCGCTGGAATGGCCCGGTGGCAGCCACCACGCGGTTGGCCTCGATCACGCCTTCGGAGGTTTCAATGGTGAAGCCCGGGCGACCGACATTGCGCTCAACCTTCAGCACGTCCACGCCTGTGCGGATCGGGGCGTTGAATTTCTTGGCATAGGCTTCGAAATAGTCGGCGACCCGCTCTTTCGGGGCAAAGTCGTCGGGGCTGAGGTCGTCGAAATCGAGGCCGGGAAAACGGTCGTGCCAGGCCGGACCGTTGGCCACCAACGAATCCCAGCGCCCGGTGCGCCAGCGCTCGGCGATACGGTTGCGCTCCAGCACCAGGTGCGGCACGCCGAGTTTGCTCAGGTGTTCACTCATGGCCACGCCAGCCTGACCGGCGCCAACAATCAGCGTATCTGTTTTTATTTTTTCAGTGGTCATCTCTATACCCTTCGAAGTTGGATTTAGGTCGGTAACGGCCTGCCATTTCTTGGGGTCAAGACTAGGGATCACCCTGGTATCGGTAAAATATTATTAAGCTGGCATTTGAGTATAAATAACTGATGCAGAGCGTTTGTTTCGGCGGTTTTCCCTTTAAACGCTAGGCGCTGGCATCGGCTTCATGCTCATCGGCGAAGGCCATGAGCACCTCCAGATCGAGTACATCCAGCTTGATTCGGGAAATAAAAGCGGAGAACGCCAGGTTGGCGGCGAGCAGACGCAGATCGGAGGCCCAGGCCGGAACATGAACCGGCCCCTTGAGCCAGCCGGACTCGAAAAGTGGCGCCAGGCGCACGGTATCCCCCAGGCTGAGGCGCCCGGCGAACAGATGGCCCACCAGTTCCGGCCGGTTGTCGCGGATCGCGATGCGCAGCAGGGTATGCACGCCGAGCAAACCGGTCAGGTAGGCGGCATCCTTGGTGAACGCCGAACCACCGCGCAGGTCGGCGCCGCGGAAAACCCGTTGGGTCGAGCGGAAGGACTCTTCCTGTGACTGACCAGCGGCGAGAAAACCTTCGAATACCTGAATGAAATCGGCGCCATCCAGCGCCTGCTGGACCGCGAGTACGCGCAGGGCGAGGCGGCGCAGGCGGTTGATGTCCATGCTGCCGGTGAACAGCTCGGCCAGGGTGGCGATGCCCTCTTGGGTCTGGGTCGTGCGTGGCGCCCCAAGGCCCAGGCTTTTCAGGTTGGGTTGCAGCGCGCCGTTTTGTGCCGTGGCGACATGCACGAAGGCCTCATGTTGCAACAGCTGGTTCTTGTCCAGTTCCGAGAACAGCGCGCTGGAACGCAGGCGGATGCGACTGGCCCCGGCGATGGCCTTGGCGGCCAGTGTCGGATCGAGCACGACGCTGATCCGTCCGGGTCCGAAGAAGCGGTCCAGTTCCGGCTGCATCCAGGCGGCGAAGACATCGGCCGGGATGTCGGCCGGGCTCGGTGGAATCCGCGCGCCGCCCAGAAGGGCATCGGTGGTCTTGAGGAAGAATTGGGCCGCGTCCAGCATGCTCAGTTTCAGGCGTGAATAGTAGAAGTCCGGGCGCCGGTACAGCGCTGACGAATACTGAGTAAAGGCCGGTGTGCCGATGGCACCGAGCATGTGCCCCGCCGTGGCATAGCTGCGCGCCGTCATGGCGAGGTGACGCCCGGCCGGATGGCCCTCATCGCAGCGGCCGATAAAGGCTTCGAGGGCGGCGATGTCGGCGCTGTGGTCACGCGGGCTCAGCTCGACCTTGGGCAGTTCTGCCTGCCCGGCGCGCCAACGTGCCAGGAATACTTCCTCGACCCCATCCGGCCAGGCCAGGGCCTCCAGCACGCGGATCTTGCGGGCCAGGCCGGGCAGGGCGGCATCGAGTTCGGACAGGGGCGCGGCGCTCACAGAGATCTCCTTGGAAACAAGGTTCAATCGCAAAAGTTTAGTCGTTGTCGATGCATTCCGTTGTGAGAGCTAAAGTCTGAACTAAGCTGTCCGGTGTGCTTGCGGATGCAGGGTTCAGGCCATCCTGGCACGGCTGAAAACCAGGACCACGCTGACGCAGCCGCCGTGGCGAGGATGAGCGCATGCAAAGCACTGACGAGCAAAAACGGGCCCGTGTACTTGATCCGGTCGATCGTGTCACGGAGGTCATCTTCGGCCTGCTCATGGCAATGACCTTCACCGGGACCATCAGCGTGGCCACGTCTGGCCAGGAGGCGGAACGGACGATGATGATCGCCGCGCTGGGTTGCAACCTCGCCTGGGGCCTCGCGGACGCCGTGATGTATTTACTGCGAACCCTGATCGAGCGCACACGCAACCGTACGCTTCGCACCAACCTGCTCGGGGCGAAGGATGCCGCTGCCGGGCAAGCGCTCATTGCTGAGGCGTTACCCGCGCGTCTCGCCGCAGCGGCCGGCCCTGAAGAGCTGGAGTCGTTGCGTCGCCGCCTGGTCGATTATTCATCCATGCCGGCACAGCCGCGCCTCGGTTGGGATGATTTCAGGGGCGCTGTCGGCGTTTTCCTGTTGGTGGTGTTATCGACATTCCCGCTTGTCGTGCCGTTTCTGTTGCTCGACCAGACAGCGCTCGCCGTGCGCCTGTCTAACCTGGTCGGTCTCGGAGTGCTGTTCATCGCCGGCTGGATGCTCTCGAAGTACGCCGGCGCAAAACCGTGGCAAGGCGGTCTGGCGACGGCAGTTACCGGGGCCGTTCTCATCACCGCAATCATCGCGCTCGGCGGATGAGCAGATTGCAACCCTACGCTGTTTATTGGTGAGGTCTCGATCATGGCAAAGGACAAGAAAAAAGCCCCCAAGAGTCAATCTGCTGAAAGCCCGAAACTGAAGGGCAAGGATTACCTTGAGCAACTGCGCACCCTGCACGTCGAACTGGTCAAGTTACAGGAGTGGGTAAAAGCCAAGGGCATCAAGGTCTGCATCGTCTTCGAGGGGCGCGATGGCGCTGGCAAGGGCGGAACGATCAAGGCGATCACCGAGCGCGTCAGCCCGCGTGTCTTTCGGGTGGTGGCGCTGACGGCGCCGAGTGAGCGAGAGAAAAGCCAGATGTATATCCAGCGTTACCTGCCGTACCTGCCTGCGGCGGGCGAAGTGGTGATCTTCGATCGCAGTTGGTACAACCGGGCGGGCGTCGAGCGTGTGATGGGGTTTTGCACCAAAGAGCAGGTTGCCAGTTTCCTGAAGACAACGCCTCTGGTGGAGCGTGCAATCGTCGCCTCGGGCGTGATCCTGCTCAAGTATTGGCTGGAAGTCAGCGAAGACGAGCAGACCCGTCGGCTTCAAGAGCGCATCAAGGATGGGCGCAAAATCTGGAAACTGACCCCCATGGATCTCAAGTCCTACAGCCGCTGGTATGACTATTCACGCGCGCGTGACGACATGTTCAAGTCCACCGACACCGATCACGCCCCATGGCTGGTGGCCAACTCCAACGACAAGCGGCGCGCGCGCCTTAACATCATCAGCGATTTGCTCAGTCGTATCCCGTACAAGGAAGTAGCGCGCGAGGAGGTGATATTGCCCAAACGGCAGAAGCCAGCCGGCTATCGCGACCCGGGTTATCCGCACCGAAGGGTTCCCGAAAAATTCTGACGGGCACATGTAAGCGAATCTGCGCTGTCTACCTATAGGGCACAGTTCTATGAGCGATTCGGACGCTTCGCCACCCGTCCCGGAACCGGGCCGGATTGCACGCCGCAATACCGGCGACGAAACCGGCTGGGGCCGCTGGATGCCTGGGCTTCGCACGTTGCGCGGGTACCAGATTGCCTGGTTGCGTCACGACATAATGGCCGGGCTGGTGCTCACCACGATGTTGGTGCCCGTCGGCATCGCCTACGCCGTGGCATCGGGCGTCCCCGGCATCTATGGCCTCTACGCGACCATCGTTCCGCTAATCGCTTACGCATTGTTCGGGCCTAGCCGGATTCTGGTGCTGGGCCCGGATTCCTCGCTGGCCGCCGTTATCCTGGCGGTCGTCCTGCCCCTGTCGGGCGGTGACCCGCAGCGCGCCATCGCCCTTGCGAGCATGATGGCGATCGTTTCAGGCGCCGTGTGCATCCTGGCGGGCATCATGCGTTTGGGTTTTATTACGGAGTTGCTGTCCAAACCGATCCGCTACGGGTACATGAACGGCATCGCGTTGACCGTATTGATCAGCCAATTGCCCAAGTTTTTCGGTTTTTCGATTGAGTCCCACGGCCCGCTGAGAAACATTTGGGCCATCGTCACCGGGGTGATGGAAGGAAAGACCAACTGGGCCGCGTTCACGATCGGCGCAGCCACCTTGGTTGTGATCCTGCTGCTCAAGCGCTTCAAGCGCGTGCCGGGCATCTTGATCGCCGTGGCAGGTGCGACCGTTGCCGTAGGTGTGCTGGACCTTGCCGCGCGTGCGGGGGTGTCGGTCCTCGGTGTTCTTCCACAAGGTTTACCTGCGTTCGCCATCCCCTGGATCACCCGTGCCGATATGGTCCCCGTGCTTATCGGCGGTTTCGCCGTCGCCCTGGTATCGTTCGCCGACACCAGCGTGCTCTCGCGTGTCTATGCGGCACGGACCCGTACCTATGTCGATCCTAACCAGGAGATGGCGGGGCTTGGTCTTGCCAATCTGGCGGCGGGATTTTTCCAGGGCTTTCCGATCAGCAGCAGTTCTTCACGTACCCCCGTGGCCGAAGCCGCAGGCTCCAAAACCCAGTTGACCGGGGTTGTCGGCGCGTTGGCAGTGGCCTTATTGCTGATGGTTGCGCCGAACCTGTTGCAGAGCTTGCCCAGCAGCGCACTGGCAGCGGTCGTGATCGCGGCGGCCATCGGCCTGATTGAAGTCTCCGACCTGCGACGCATTTATCGCATCCAGCGCTGGGAGTTCTGGCTGTCGATCGTCTGTACCGTAGGCGTAGCTGTGTTCGGTGCGATCGAGGGCATCGGGCTGGCCATCGTGATCGCCGTCATCGAATTTCTGTGGGATGGCTGGCGGCCTTATTCCGCGGTGCTGGGGCAAGCCAAGGGGGTCAAGGGCTACCACGACATCCAGCGTTATCCCGACGCCAGCCTTATCCCCGGCCTGGTGCTGTTTCGCTGGGATGCGCCGTTGTTTTTCGCCAACGCCGAACTGTTCAATGCGCGAGTGCTCGACGCAGTGGCAACATCGCCAACGCCCGTGCGCTGGTTGATCGTTGCGGCCGAACCCGTCACCAGTGTGGACGTGACCTCTGCCGACGTGTTGGCTGAACTGGACGACACCTTGCACGCAGCGGGCATCAAGTTGTGCGTGGCCGAGATGAAAGACCCGGTCAAGGACAAACTGAAGCGATTCGGGCTGTTTGCACGGCTTGGCGAATCGGCGTTCTTTCCAACCATCGACGATGCCGTCGAGAGCTACCTCGTGATCCATCCGGTGGAGGGTGCGGGTCGGCAGGACGCGGCGCACTGAGTGGTATTGGTGTCACTCAGCGACGGTCCTTTTCAACGTTATCCAGATCGACTGGATCGCCCGGTTTGACGCCGAGTTTGTCGCGAATATCCTCGAACATCGCGTCGTATTCCTTGTGCCCGCGCATGATGAGACTGGCACTGGTGGGCACGCCATGCCTGGCCGCAGCCTTGGCCACGTGACTGGCAAAATTGAAGGCCGTGTCGCGGTGCATATCGAATTCTTCAGTAAAGCTTTTACCTGATACCGCTCCGTCCATCTTGAAGTGCATCAGCATGCCTTCCTTCGGGTCGCGGCGGACTTCATAGAAGACATCAATGTTGTATTCCGGGACTCCGGGCGTGCCAGGAGCATTAGTACGGTTCAGGTGACCGGGCTTGAACATGATCGGCTCCTTTTCGGATGGATGGCTAGCTTCTTGGCATCGGCTGGAGTCCAAATGACTTGGATTTCAGTCCGTGGAAATCACGTTAATGGAGCGTGTTCCATAGCGTGCTGCTATCAATTTGCAGCAGCGCAAAATCTCCCCTTAAAGCTTAGGTGATCGCTTGGCGTTTTCTACCTCCAAGGTGCACGAAAGGCGTATCCGTACCAGAATGCACGTACCCATTCCGATTCTGGAGAACCAAGATGATCAGCAAAAACACGATTTGTCTGTGGTACGACGGCACCGCGCTGGACGCTGCGACGTTCTACGCCGAAACCTTCCCGGACAGCGCTGTGGGAGCTGTCCTTCGCGCGCCCGGCGACTATCCGGCAGGCAAGCAGGGCGATGTCCTGACGGTCGAGTTCACGGTGATGGGCATCCCTTGCCTCGGACTGAACGGGGGCTCGGGGGTCAAGCACAACGAGGCTTTTTCGTTCCAGGTTGCGACCGACGACCAAGCCGAAACGGACCGCTTGTGGAACGCGATTGTGGGAAATGGTGGCCACGAAAATGTATGCGGCTGGTGCCAGGACAAGTGGGGCGTGTCATGGCAGATCACACCACGCGTTCTGAGCGCCGCGATCACCCATCCTGATCAAGCAGCGGCCAAGCGCGCCTTCGACGCCATGATGGAGATGGGAAAGATCGACATCGCTGCGATTGAAGCGGCTGTTAAGGGTTAGCCAACGCTGCTGGCGGGCTACTGCGCTTTCCAGTGACCTCCACCCGACTCGCAATCAATTTTCGCCTGACTCAAATGCTCAGCGCCGTAGTAATACGTAGTGACCTGAGCATTGTTCGGAATACTCAGCGCTGTGCTGATCTTGTCCTTGTTTGATCAAAGATCAGCGCTGATAGGGTTTCGAAAACGCGATGAGGCACGGGGTTCCATTGGTTTTTCAGCTGTGGGAGGGGGCGCAAAAAGCGCAGGCCCGATGGTATGCTCGCCGCGCCACGCGCTGGCAATCCAGGGAACACTCTTTAAGGAAGGGGATGGCGGATGATCGATTTCAACAACAAAGGCTTTTTCAAACTCAAGCAAAACAACGAATACGCGGAGCGAGTCACCGCACTGCTGCTGGACGGCGAGCAGGTCATTGATGCCTATAAATCCATGCGCGACGGCGTGGTGTTTACCAATAAACGAATCATCGCGGTGAACGTGCAAGGCATCACCGGAAGCAAAAAAGACTTCACTTCGTTACCTTACAAAAACATCGTCGCTTACTCCGTGGAAACCTCGGGCACCTTCGACCTGGATTCTGAGCTGGAAATCTACTTCTCGGCGCTGGGCAGAGTGAAGTTTGAGTTTACCGGGAGGACGTCGATGGTCGAGATTTCCAAACTCATCTCACAGCATCTGTTGGGTTGAACCCGGATTTTCACGGTCATTGCGGCGAGCTCCAATGCGACCGCCGATTACCCAAGGGAGAACGACATGAGCCAGACACTGGAACGCGCCATTGCCATCGCCGCCGCTGCGCACGAAGGCCAGGTCGATAAGGGCGGAAGCCCTTACATCCTGCATCCGTTGAAAGTCATGCTGCGGGTCACGACGCTGGAAGAACGCATCGTCGCGGTGCTGCATGACGTGGTCGAGGACTGCGGCATCAGCCTTGATGACCTGCGCAAGGAAGGCTTCAGCGAAGCCGTTCTGACCGCCATCGAGTCGGTCACTAAAGTGGCGGGTGAGTCCTATGAAGCCTTCGTCGAACGCGCAGCGCAGAACCCGATAGGCCGGGTGGTGAAACTGGCGGATCTGGAGGAGAACAGCGACTTGTCGCGGATCGCTCAGCCGTCGTGGGAAGACCTGGAACGCGTTGAAAAATACCGGCGGGCAATTGGCGTGTTGCGTTCCTGATGAGCCGAACAAATAGACAATTGTGCCCCGGACTGTGTAGCAGCTGGCGAAGCCTGCGTTCGGCTGCGGAGCAGTCGTAAAACCTGTGCACACGGTTTTCCTGAATCATCGCGTTGCCTGACATCACGACTGCTCCGCAGCCGAACGCAGGCTTCGCCAGCTGCTACACAGTGCGAGTTGCGTTACTGCGCGATAAAGTCGCGAATCGCTCGAATGGTCTGCGTTGGCGCTTCCTCCATCAGCCAATGTCCCGCCCCTGGAATGACCACCTGCGTCACCGAGTCCGCTGCATTGCGCATCACGATCGCTTCATTCTCCGCAAAGGATTTTTCCCCACCGACGGCCAGCACCGGCATTGTCAGCCGCGTCGCCATCGACGCTTCGTTGTCCACCGCGTCCTGACGAATGCTGCGGAACTGGGCGAAGGCTGCGTGCATGGCGCCGGGGCGGGCATAGAGTTTGGCGTAATGCTGACGGGTGGCTTCATCCACCTTGGTGGGGTCGCCCGCGAACTCGTTCCAGAACCGGTCCAGGTAGATGCGCTCACGACCGGCGACCAGGCGTTCGGCATCCGCTCCGCCGAAGTCGAAGTGCCACAGCATCGGTGAGCGGACAATGTCGTTCCAGGGCGGAATGCCCGGCACGGGCGCATCCATCACCACCAGGCGATCGGTCAGCTGCGGATAGCGCGAGGCGTAGGCGAAGGCGACCATGGTGCCGATGTCGTGGCCGATGACCACCGAGTGTTCGATACCCAGCGCTGCCAACAGCGCACGGATGTCACCCGCCTGGGTCTTCTTGTCGTAGCCGCTGTCCGGGATCGACGACAAGCCCATGCCGCGCAGGTCTGGCACGACGACGGTGTGATCCTTGGCCAGATCGGCGGCCAGTGGCGCCCACATGTCGCCGGTGTCGCCGAAGCCATGCAGCAGCACCACGGCGGGCCCCTTGCCGCCGACGCGCACATGGAGCGTGACGCCTTCGACCGGGATGTCCTGAACACGAAAGGTGGCAGGAAATGGCGTTACCCCGGCCTGTGCCGGGATGCTGAGCGCAAGCAGGATAAAAGCGCTTAACAGGATGCGGATCATAACGGTGCCCCCTCGGTGCACGGGGAAGGAACCCCGAAGTCATCCGGATGAGCGTAGACCGTCTGATCGTCTCTGGATGGCCCTCTCCCATACGAGAGAGGGCGGCTGCCAGTCTTATTGGTGATGAATTTCCCGATCCTTGGTTTCCGGCAGGAAGAACGTGCCCAGAATGGCCGTCATCACAGCGATGACAATCGGGTACCACAGCCCGTAGTAGATATCACCCGTGGCCGCGACCATGGCAAACGCCACCGTGGGCAGAAAGCCGCCGAACCAGCCGTTGCCGATGTGGTAGGGCAGCGACATCGAGGTGTAGCGAATGCGCGCCGGGAACAGTTCCACCAGCCAGGCGGCGATCGGGCCGTAGACCATGGTCACGTAGATCACCAGGATGGTCAGGAGCAGCACCATCATCGGGTAGTTGGTCTTGGCCGGGTCGGCCTTCTCGGGGTAGCCGGCGTCCTTGAGCGCGGTGCCGAGGGTGGCGGCGAAGGCGTCGTTCTTGGGCTTGAAGTCGGCGGCCGGCATGCCGGTGCCTTCGAAGCTCGGGATCACTTTGTCGCCGATGCGCACTTGCGCAACGGTACCCGGCTCGGCCTTCACGTTTTTATAGGGGATGGCCCGCTTTGCCAGCACGGTCTTGGCGAGGTCGCAGGAGCTGGTGAATTTGGCCTTGCCCACCGGGTCGAACTGGAACGAGCACTGGTCGGGATCGGCGACCACCGTGACCGGGTTCTTCTCCTGCGCGATGAATACGTCGGGGTTACCGTATTGGGTCAAGGCATGGAAGATCGGGAAGTAGGTCACTGCCGCCAGGATGCAGCCGGCCATGATGATCCCTTTGCGGCCGATACGGTCGGACAGACTGCCGAATATGACGAAGAACGGCGTGCCGATCAGCAGAGAGCCGGCAATCAGCAAGTTGGCGGTCTGCGCTTCGATCTTCAGCGTCTGCAGCAGGAAGAACAGCGCATAGAACTGCCCGGTGTACCAGACGACGGCCTGGCCGGCAGTGCCGCCGAGCAAAGCCATGATCACGATCTTGAGGTTTTCCCAGCGGGCGAAGGATTCGGTCAGCGGTGCCTTGGAGGACTTGCCTTCAGCCTTCATTTTCAGGAACACCGGCGACTCGCTGAGTTGCAGGCGGATGTACACCGAGACGATCAGCAGCAGGATCGACAGCAGGAACGGAATCCGCCAGCCCCAGGCCTCAAACGCTTCGGTGCCGAGGACCGTGCGGCAGGCGAGGATCACCAGCAGCGAGAGGAACAGCCCAAGGGTTGCAGTGGTTTGAATCCACGAAGTGAAGTAGCCGCGTTTGCCTTTTGGCGCATGTTCCGCCACGTAGGTCGCCGCGCCGCCGTACTCACCGCCCAGGGCCAGGCCTTGCAGCAGGCGCAAGGTGATCAGGATGATCGGCGCCGCCACGCCGATGGTCGCGTAGCCGGGCAAAAAGCCCACGACGGCGGTGGAGATACCCATGATCACAATGGTGATGAGAAAGGTGTGTTTACGCCCGATCATGTCCCCCAGTCGGCCGAAAACGATGGCGCCGAAGGGGCGTACTGCGAAGCCCGCGGCGAACGCGAGCAGCGCGAAGATGAAGGACGTTGTCTCATTGACGCCGGCGAAGAAGTGCTTGGCAATGATCGCGGCGAGAGACCCATAAAGGTAGAAGTCGTACCACTCGAACACGGTGCCCAGGGACGAGGCAAAAATAACCTTGCGCTCCTCCTTGGTGATCCCGTGGTGGGGCGCGCTGCCCGTGGAAGTGTTGTCGATTGCGGCCATGAGTCTTCTCCGTCGTTCTTGTTGTAGGCCGGAGTACCTCGTTACCTTTTTTGCCGCACCCAGGCCCTGGGGCTGATGTCGTCGGATTACGGATTGCGCGAAGCATGCACACAGGCTGACCGCCTCGCATCGCTGCAAGGTTTCCTGAAGCATAATCGGCTTCGCGCAGATATCCACTCGCCATCACGCTCAACCCCGGGCTGAAACGCCGCTGGAGGTGTGAAGACTCACGTCTTGATCACGTACCCATAGGCTCGAATGCGACCACCGTCCTGTTTCAAATACACGCCCTGGAGTTCCGGCGTGAAGCCGGGCAGTGAGTTGATACCTTCCTCCAGCGCCAGGAAGTATTTGAGTACCGCACCGCCCCATATTTCCCCGGGCACCACGCAGAGCACGCCGGGTGGATAGGGAAGCGCACCTTCGGCAGCGATGCGACCGTCCGCGTCCGCCAACGCCACCAGTTCGATGTTGCCACGGATGAATTCGAACTGTGCTGCCTGCGGATTCATCGCCTTTTTCGGGAAGTGTTCCTTGCGGAACATTGCCTTCTGCAATTGCTGGACATTGTGGGTGCGATAGAGGTCGTGCATCTCCTGGCAGAGTTGGCGAATGGTGTAGTTGCGATAGCGTTCCTGATGTTTTGCATAGATGGCCGGCAACACCCGGCTCATCGGCGCGTCATCACTGATGAAGCGTTCAAAGCGCGCGATCTGGGCGGCGAGATGAGTCATCTTCGCCCAGTCTTCGGCCGGGGTGAGCAGGAACAGAATCGAGTTCAGGTCGCACTTTTCCGGAACGATGCCATTCTCGCGCAGGAAGTTGGCGAGGATGCCGGCATGGATACCGAAGTCGGTGTAACTGCCATCAATCGGGTCGATGCCGGGCGTTGTGAACAGCAACTTGCAGGGGTCGATGAAGTATTGCTTGTCGGCGTAACCGCCAAAGGCATGCCAGCGATCCTTCGGATGGAATTCGAAAAAACGGATGTCGTTGGCAATGTCTTCGGTCGGATGGTCCTGCCACGGGCGACCGTCAATGGTGTCCGGCACGAAGGGGCGAATCATGGTGCACGCTTCCAGAATCAACTTGCGTGCGTCGATGCCGAACTTCACACAGTCTTCCCACAGGCGCAGGCCACTGCGCCCGGAATGGATGCGCGCGTTCACATCCAGTGAGGCGAACAGCGGGTAAAACGGGCTGGTAGAGGCTTGGGACATGAAAGCGTTGTTCAGCTGCGCATGGTTGCAATAACGGGCCTGGCCCTTGATATGGCGATCTTTCTTGTGGACCTGCGACGCCTGGGAAAACCCTGCCTGCTGTTTGTGCACTGATTGAGTGACAAAGATACCGGGATCGTTTTCATGCAGATCCAGCAGCAACGGCGAGCAATCCTTCATCATCGGGATGAACTGTTCGTAGCCCACCCACGCCGAGTCAAACAGGATGTAGTCGCACAGTTTGCCGATGCGATCGACGACTTGTCTGGCGTTGTAGATGGTGCCGTCATAGGTCCCCAGCTGAATGATTGCCAGGCGAAACGGCCGTGGCAGTTGGGCCTTGTCCGGCGCAACTTCGCTGATGAGTTCGCGCAGGTAATCTTCTTCGAAACAATGGGCGTCAATCCCGCCGATGAACCCATAAGGGTTGCGCGCGGTTTCCAGGTAAACCGGGGTCGCCCCCGCCTGGATCAACGCACCCTGGTGATTGGATTTGTGGTTGTTGCGGTCGAACAGCACCAGATCGCCAGGCGTGAGCAACGCGTTGGTGACCACCTTGTTGGAGGCCGATGTGCCATTGAGTACGAAGTAGGTCTTGTCGGCGTTGAACACCTGCGCCGCGTGTTTTTGCGCCAGAAGTGCCGGGCCTTCGTGGATCAGCAAATCGCCGAGCTTGACGTCGGCGTTGCACATGTCGGCGCGAAACAGGGTCTCGCCGAAGAAGTCGAAGAACTGCCGGCCAGCCGGGTGTTTGCGGAAAAACTGGCCGCCTTGGTGGCCAGGGCAGGCGAACGTCGCGTTGGCCGATTCGGTGTAGTGCTTGAGCGCATCGAAGAACGGCGGCAGGAGACTTTCTTCATAGGCTTTTGCCGCGGTCTCCAATTGGTTGCCATGGTATTCGGCGTTGTTGCGCGAGGGGTCAAAAATGCCATTTACCTGAAGCAGAACATCTTGCAGGTGCTTGTAGACTTCCCGGGCGCGGTTGCCGGAACCGGGAGAGGTGACGAGGAAAATGGGGATATCGAAACCGGTACGCTGCAGGACGTCCAAAGCGCCCCCCATCACATCCTCCACAGAGAACACCGCAACCGCGACGTCGGTGTAGTCGGTTTGATTGAGCGGAATCACTTCTCGGGCGGTCTGGAAACAATTGAGCGCGGAATCACTGGCGGCTATTTTCAGGGTTTTCATGCGAGGAATCTCCTAGCGGACAGTCACTTGTCGGCTTTTTTCAAGAGATCAATTTAGCGAGGGAGCCTTCAAGGTTCTGTGATCCAAATCATGTAGACATTGGTTATAGACCATGTTGGCAAGGGTTACGGCTTTTCTACCGGTTTTTCCCAAGGAATACCGACAGACGCTCGACCACCTCTGTTTCGGCAACCCCTTCGTTGGCGCCTTCATGAAAGACCGCGCAACTCGCCGCGTTTTCGCCATCAACGCAGCGATAGACCGCCACTACGCTGCCCGGACCGGCGCCGGTGTGTCCGCTTAACGTCAGATCGCCCATGACCAAACCCTGCATCAGGCCGAGACCGTAGCCCGGGGACGTCCATGGGCGACCGGGAATAGGGCCGCCGAGGACGCGTGCCGTTTGCATCGCTTGCAGCAGCGGGTGTGGCAGAAGGTGCCCGGCCAGCAGGCCGTCCAGACAAAGCGTGGCTTCCTCTAGCGGGCCAACCAGTAAACCGTGATAGACCCAGCCGGGGTCGTAGGATGGCGCGCTCCCCATGTTCACGCCGTCCAGATCGGCTCGCGTTTTGGCGAGGCGTACGCGGGATAAACCGAGGGGGGCGAACACACGCTCCGTGAGCGCTGCTTCAAGCGTGCGCCCCGTCACGCGTTCAATCAGTCGCACGACGAACAGATAGCCGACGTTTGAATAGCGCCAACCGTCTCCCGGTGCGTAGCGCAACCGGCTGGCATCAAGGCGTTGCAGCATGTCATCGGCCGACCAGGGCGTCTCATGGCGGGCCACGGCGTTGTGGTAGTCGGCGAGCTCGCCATAATCCGCCAGCCCGGCTTCATGCCGCAGCAGCTGGCGCAGCGTGAAGGGGCCTTCAGCAACGGTGTCGTCCAGGTTGATCAACCCGTCACGCACCAATGACAGCGCGGCAGCCGCGAGCACGGTTTTGGTAAAGCTCCACCAGGGCACCGTTGTATCCGGCCTTTCAGGCGTGACGAGCGCGCTGTTCGATACAAGGGAACACAGCATGAGTTGACTCTGGAGGGAGGAGGGAGCGAATGGCCCTCGGTTTCTGCTGATCAGGCGTGACCCAACGCAATCGCGAACGAGACCACGATCATGCAAGCAAAGGCAAAATTTAGATTCATGAAGTTTCCATCCAAAACATGTGTGATGGCGCCATCTTGAATAGGTCACAAAGAAATAAAAAATTCGGCTTCATGATTTGAATCATCGAAAGAATTGATGTCTGGGTGGTTTGTGTTTATCCCGCGATGTGGCTAGTCTCGCACAAACACGCAATTACACGCAAAAGCGGGCAAAAACATGCACGATTCACACTCCGCTGCCGAACTCCCTCATCTGCGTCGGCAAAAAATTCTGTTGATTCTCGAACGTGACGGCAAGGTCATGGCGGGCGAGCTGAGCCAGCATTTCGCGGTGTCCGAAGACACCATCCGCCGTGATCTGGCGGAGCTGGCCACCGCCGGGCTGGTGCAGCGGGTGCACGGCGGGGCATTGCCGCGGCCCAAGGATACCGGCAAGGACTATTTCACCCGCGTCAACGAAACCGATGAGGTGAAAACACGCCTGGCGCAACTCGCTGCACGCCAGGTACACAACGGCCAGATTGTGATTTTCGATTCGGGGAGCACGACGCTGCAGATCGCCCGTTCTCTACCTTCGGACATTGCCATTACGGCCGTCACTGCCTCGCCGATGATCGCGATCACCCTGGCCGAATACAAAGGCATCACGGTGATTCTGGCTGGCGGACAACTCAACCCCGCGACCATGTCGGCCAGCGGCCATGAAACCCTGCGGCTGATCGAGGGCATCAAGGCTGATCTGCTGTTCACCGGGGTTTGCGCGATTCACCCGGAAGTCGGCATCAGCTCCCTGCATTTCGACGAGGTGCCGGTCAAACAGGCGATGCTCGCCAGCGCCTCCCATGTCGTTGCCGTCACCACCGCCGACAAACTGGGGGCGGTGGAACCGTTCGTGGTCGCGCCGTGTCAGCGCATTCATACCCTGATCACCGAGCGTCATGTGGCGTCGGGCAATGTCGAGGACTATCAAAAACTCGGGATCGAGGTGGTGCAGGTGGAGGCGTGAAGTGCGTTGGGTTTATTCCCTTCAGCGAACTGTTCTGAAACACGTAACGCAGGCTTCGCCAGCTGCTACAGGTGTGTGTTGAAGCCCATCAACTGAGCACAAAGTCCACCGGTTCCAGCTGCGGTGGCAGTTGCGTCACGCCCAGTGCTGCCAGCACATCCCGTTCGACGCTGCGCACCAGTGCATCGGTGGGCAGGTCGTTTTCATCGCGACCGAACGGGTCTTCCAACTCATCGCCAATCGCATCCAGGCCGAAAAAGGTATAGCTGACAATGGCGGTGAAAATCGGTGTCAGCCAGCCCAATGGCTCGGCCATCGCGAAGGGCAGCAAAATGCAGAACAGGTAGATGGTCCTGTGCAGCAGCAAGGTGTAGGGGAAGGGCAGTGGCGTGTGTTTGATCCGTTCACAGACCGCTTGCACCTGGGTCAGGCGGGTCAAATGGTTGGCCATGAGCGTATAGCGCCATTCATTGATCGCGCCTGACTCGGCGAGCGCCGAACACTGTTGACCGACCTGCAGCAGAATCCCCCCGCTGATATCCGCCGCGTTGTCCTTGGGCATCGGGTTCAACCATTCACCACTGGCCGCCAGTTCGTTTTCCTTGCGCAGTTTTGCATTGAGCGCATGGGCGAAACCGCAGAGGTTGCTGAGGATATTCTGTCGCTCGTCCGCGTCCTTGATGACCTGGGTTTCGCGCACCATCGAGCGAATATCCACCAGCATGTCGCCCCAGGCTTTGCGCGCTTCGTACCAGCGGTCGTAGCAGGCGTTGTTGCGAAAGCTCATGAAGATCGACAACGATAAACCCAGCAAGGTGAAGGGCGTTGCACTGACCTTGGAAAAATAGCTCGGGTGCAGTGTTTCGATGAGCACGATGGCCGAAGCGAGCAGCGTTACTAAAAGGCTGCGCCAGGCAATTCGTTTGGCGATCGAGCCCTTGAGTGACGTCAGGACGCCGATCAGATTGGGTTTGGGTCTAACGATCATGGTGTTCAGCCGCCCGTCATGTTCATGAAGCGAACCACCTGGACATCGTCGTTCACTTCGAAAGTGTGCCGATAGGGTTTGAGTTTCATCGCCTCGATGATGGCTTTTTCCAGGCGCTCGGGATGGCCGGGGTGGCTGCGCAACACGGCCTTGAGGTCGACGGAGTGCTCATTGCCCAGGCACAGCAGCAGACGACCTTCCACCGTCAACCGAACCCGATTGCAGGTGCCGCAAAAGTTGTGGCTGTGGGGGGAAATGAACCCCAGACGAATGTGCGGTGCCTCGGCCAGGCGCCAGTAGCGCGAAGGGCCTTGGGTCGACTCGGCGGACTCGATCAGAGTGTAGCGCTCGGCGATCCGTTCACGTACCTGGTGGCTTGCGTAAAACGACTCCGCGCGGCTGTGTTCACTGATGGTGCCCAGGGGCATTTCTTCGATAAAAGAAATGTCGAGATTTCGCTCGATGGCAAAACTCACGAGGTCGTTGATCTCGTGGTCGTTACGGCCCTTCATCACCACGCAGTTGAGTTTGGTGTGGCGAAATCCCGCGGCGTTGGCCGCGTCGATGCCTTTGATGACCTGCGCCAGATCACCGGTGCGCGTCAGTTCACGAAAGCGTTGCGGGTCCAGGCTGTCGAGGCTGATGTTGAGCCGTTTGACCCCGGCCTCGAACAACGGCGCCGCGAGCTTGCCCAGTTGCGAACCATTGGTGGTCATGCACAGTTCGCGCAGGCCGGGCAGGGCGCCAATCTTTTCGCACAGCTGCACCACCCCCGGACGAATCAGCGGTTCGCCACCCGTGAGACGGATCTTGCGAGTGCCCAACGCGACGAAGCTTTCGGCCAGTTGATAGATCTCTTCCAGAGTCAGTACCCGTTGGCGGGGCAGAAACTGCATGTCTTCGGCCATGCAATACACGCAACGGAAGTCGCAGCGGTCGGTGACAGACATCCGCAGATAGTCCACACGCCTGGAGAACCCATCGATCAAGACCCGCTCTGACATGACATCCTCGCCGTGAGTTAAAAATTGCGCTATTAACGGACTTGTTGAGCGCAGACTAAGAGCAACACTAGAGGGCGTCCAATCACTCTTAATGACCGGCTGATCGACAGGGTCGATGAAGAATTTATTCAGGCGATGAAAGTTATTTTTTTAATTATTAACTGGCTGATTTATAACGATAAAAACACGTTATGGATGTCCTCGATAATGTGCTCGTAAATAGCGATTAGACAATATTTAAACCCCGTTCATATTCTTTCTCCGTATCGAACAAAGACCTGAATCAGGGAAGCGACCGGTCGGATGCGCCTGTTCACACGACCTCTGGCCTGGCTATTGTTGCCGGGATGAGTACCCACTGACGATCGCTGCAAAAAGAAACCCGGAGCCCCATGACAGGGCTCCGGGTTTTTTTGTATGGGTCGTTCCGAACTCACTGCGCCCCGAACATCGCCGTCCAGTAAATCCCCGGATCACTCTTCGGATCAACCGCATAGGCCGCGCCCAACTCCCGGTACTGTGGGTTCATCAGGTTCGCGCAGTGACCGGCGCTGGACACCCAGCCATCGACCACCTTGCGCACGGTGTCTTGGCCGGCAGCGATGTTCTCGCCGACCTGCCCGCCGCTGTAGCCTGCCAGCTCAGCCCGGTCACCAGGCATGCGGCCATCGCGGTCCTTGTGATCGAAGTAATTGTTGTTGGCCATCGACCGGGCGTGCTCCTCGGCCGCCGTCGCCAGTGCGGCGTTCCAGGTCAGTGGCGTGGCGGCGGCAAAGGATTGCGTGCCGCACTGGCGCGCCTGGCTGCGTACGATATTGAGCTCGGCCAGCAGTTTTTGGCCTTCCGCCTGCCAGTCGCCCAGGCGAGCGCTCAACAGTGGACGCGCCAGCACGATGCGCCACTCGCGGTCCTGGTGGCTGACGCCGACATCGACGAATTGCGGGTCCAGCACGATCTGGCAAAAACTCTCCTGAATCGCTTTCATCGCCGACGGCGCATCACGCGGCCCGGACAGGCTGATCGCCTGTACATTCTTCATCGGATAACCCGCGCTGGCCATTGCCTGCTGCAGATTGCCGACACTGTTGGCGTTCATCGCCAGCCGTGGGTCGCCGGCCAGCGGTGGCAGTTCCTGCGATACCTGACCCGCACAACGCTGCACCTGGCTGCGGTAGAGGTTGATCGAATCAATCAGTTGTTTCTCGTCGGCCGCCAACGCATTCATGGCGAACAACATCCCCAGTGACACCGTGGCAAGACGCATAGCAGATGATTTGAAGCGCATGGAAATCCCCTTGAGCTGACTGCGCCCATCATGCGCGATTTCACCCCCGCGAGCGCAATGACTTTTCACCCCCGAAGACAGTTTTTTTGTCCGTCTGTTGGAATGAATTTTGGCAACTACAATCAAGCAAAGTCGCCAGTGCGGCGTGCCCCCGGTTCCGTCAGAAAGGTCGATCATGCGAGTTATCTGGATAGCCACCTGCTTGGCAATAACCCTTCTCGCCGGCCACGCCATGGCGTCTGAGCAAGAGCAAAAAAAGGAAGTGGCCGAGGACAAGGCCGAGGTCCTTGAGCAGAAAGCCGCGGAGAAGGGCGCCGATGTCCCGGTGCCCAAGTCCGAAACCATCACGACATCCGAGGCTCAGGCAGTCGACCCCGCCGGGCAGTCGCCCATGGACGATGCAATCACCTGTCTGGCCCGCTCCATCTATTGGGAATCCAAAGGCAAATCACCCGCAGACATGGAAGCCGTCGCCAGCGTCGTCATGAATCGCCTGGGCCATGAGGGCTTTCCGGACACGGTATGCGCCGTGGTCAAGCAGGGTTCTGAAACCAAAAATTGTCAGTTTTCGTGGTGGTGTGATGGACGCTCGGATCAGGTCCAGGAAGAAAGCCAATACGCGATTGCCAAGGAAATCGCGCGCAAGGCGCTCAACAAGCAACTGAACGACCGAACCCACGGCGCGATGTATTTCCACAACCGGAAGGTGAAACCTGCTTGGGCCAAGGAATACATCAAGACCACAGAGACTTCGATGTTTCTGTTTTATAAGCCGCATGAAGGGGCGGCGAAGTAGGGACGTTCGCATGAGCGAGGTCTACCAGAAATGCAGCCAGATCTGGTGCAGTGACGATGCCAGGTTTCAACAGCGAGGTGCGCAAGTCACTGCAAAAGGCATTTACCGCATTGGCCGACCACTACGGTGTGCCCACTGAGCGACAACACTTCGTTGAAGGACCGCCCGGCAAAGCGCTGGCCGACTTTGCCGCGCATCACCGGGCCGATGTGATTGTCATGGGAAATGCGCATCGCAAGGGACTGGGCAAATGGGTGGGCAGTACGACGGAGCATGTTCTGAATCGAGTGCCCTGTAACATTTTCGCCGTTACGGGGGCTGCGGATCAGTGAATGTATTGGCTGTTAAAAGACTCGTATCGCCATCGGTCGCGCTAACGCGTTATCCAGATTCTGCGCAAGCTTCGGTTCATTCCGGCGTTGTGGCCAGCAGGAGGGATCGGCGTGGTAGACGATTCCTCCTCCTGGAGTCCATGGTGATGATCAGGCTTGCGCCGCGCTCATCCCGCCAGTGGCCATGGATTTTTTGCGCACCGCTTGGTAGAGCAGGCTGGACACCATGAAGCCCACGACGGCCAGTAGGCTCATCAGGGTGAAGACATAGTTGTAACCCTGTTGACCGGGGAAGTGGTCGAGGATCGCGCCGTAGATGACGTAGGCAAACATGCCGGGTGCATAGCCGATCAGGCAACCGATGCCAAAGGCCGAGCCGGTGATGTGCTGGGGAATGCCGACTTCACCCATGGGGGCCCAGAACACGCCGCGCATGGAGAACACGATCAGGGCGAAGGACAGCGTGGCGGCCATGCCCGCATAGATGAAGCCCGGGCTTTTCGGAATCAGCATGATCACGCCCATCAGCGGTAACAGCGCCAGGAATGCCCACTTCAGGTAGCGGCTGGTGCTCTTGAACTGCTTGTCGGCAATGAAACCGCCAGCAGGCCCGCCGAGGATTTTCAGGAAGTACTGGTTGATGATGCCGTAGGCGCCCACCAACGCCACAGGCAACCCGTACATTTCCTTGAGGTAGGGAATGAAATAGGTCAGGCCGCAGTAGACGATGTAGACCATGAACACGTTGAGGCTGACCAGCCAGATGCCCGGTACCTTGATCGCTTCCATCAGGTTCGCCAGGCCATTCTTCGGCTTGGCCACCGACTGCGCGTTGCCGCTCTTGAGCAGGAACCAGGTCAGGGTGCCGGCCAGAATGTCGATGACCGAGTAGAACAGGATCGCCGACTTCAGGCCCGTTTCGCCCGAACCCATGGCGACGAACACACCCAGAGCTGAAAAGGCTACCAGTGTATCAACCACGCCACGCCCGCCTTCGAGCAGGCCGAACAACCGGCCTTGCTCCTGATCGTCACCCAGGTTGCGGATGGCTTTGAGCAGCGATGGCCAGAACAGGCAGTCGGCACAGACGGCCAACAGACTGAACACGATCAGCAAATTGCTGAAGGGCGGAAAAGTCGCCAGATACAGTCCCAGGCTACCGGTCCCGATCAGACCGAGGGGGATCAGTTTGCGCGTGTCGTAGCGATCGGCGAGCAGGCCGCCAATCACAAACAGTGCGGTCGCGATGATCGCGTTGGCACTCAGCAGCATACCGATTTCAGTGTGGCTCAAGCCCATGAATTCCTGCATGGGTATATAGAAGGCGTCCTTGAGGTTCGCCAGCTTGTAGATGGTGCCGCCACCGAGGATGAGGATCAGGAATCTGAGCCATTTGGCCTTGTTTTGAATTGTCATTATTGTTCTCCGGGCGTAATCGGGTCGTCAGGATCAGGCGTTGGAAGGGCTGGCCAGGGTCAGTTCTGCCAAGGTGCGCAATTCGGCCAGTAGGCTACGGACATAGGCGACCTGGTTGTTCGCCCAGCGGTGTTCATCGGCCAGCATTCGCTCAAGCGAGTAGCCGTTCGGGAGCGGCGTTTCGCTCATCTCCCGGTAAGCGATGAAGGGATCGGCCGCTTCAAGGCTCTGGCGGAAGGCCGGGGCCACGTAGTGGTTTTCCTGCTCGAGAATGAAGGCGATCACCTGTGGGGTTGTTTCGCCCAGCATCAACAGTTCGAACAGCATGCGGGGGCTGGGAAGATCGTCCTCGTCGCTGCCTTGCAATACGCCGTAATGGCCGAAGCCGTTTTGTTCGGGGACGATGCGCACTCCCTTGAGGTGAGTCTGGCGGATGTGCGGCGCCAGGTTGCGCAGGGCCTGCAGGGGCTGTTCGCAGGCATTGATCATGTTGCCGAAGTCGAACAGGGCATGCAGGCGAGGGTGGTTGAGACGGTTGAGCAGTTGCGCGATTTCGCCGCTCTTGAGTTCTTCATGCTGCTCGAAGTCAAAGTACAGATCGTGTGCGTCTGCCTGTTGCGCGAGGTAGTGCAGGTCGGTCTCGATCACGTCCATGACCCGCGACAGCGTGCCCTCGTAACGTGAGTAGACACGGATGTTGCGCACCCCCAGGGCCCTGGCGATGGCAATTACCTGGTCGACATCCTTTTTCAGTGTGCTGCTGATTTCCAGGTGCACATCCAGCCCCAGCGCTTTGGACTTGGCGGCAAACGCCTGGAGCTGCGTGGGTGACATTTGGCTCAGGCTGTTTTCCTCGCCGTCGAGCAAATGCAGGCTCAGGCCTTGCAGTTCGTGGCGATAGGCGAAGTCCAGCATGTCGGCAGGGGTGACACGACCGTGGGTAAGGTTGGTCAGTAGCGGGTAGGCGTGGGCAAACAGGCGCAATTGCCCGAGACGTTCAAGTAACCGCCGGGCCAGTGCGTCCGTCAGCACGGGAACTGGCCCGTGTTCGACCACCTTATGGCTCAGCAAGGCGTTGAATCGTTCCTGGATCTTGTTGTTCATTAGAGTCGTTCCTGGTTCAGACACCGGGTCTACCGGCGCGCCCTTTATCGCGCCAGTCAGGAACTCTCGATAGATCCATTATCAGTTAATTGATAGGACCACTTGCCTCGCATCAAGTGGTCGGCGGCAGATAACCCAATGTGCGCAAGGCCCGGGCCAGCGCCTCGACACGCTCCCGGGCCTGGTTTTCAGGCGTGCCGGCAAAGCCGATCAACAGGGCCGGCGGCAGGGCATGCTGGATGCGGTAGTCGCTCAAGGCGTAAGTGTGGATGTTGTGCTGGGCCAGTTGTTGGGCGATGTCAGTGTCACTGAGTTCGGGGGGCAGCCAAGCGATCAGGTGCATGCCGGCATCCGTCGGAGTGATCCTGAAGAAGCTGCCAATTTGCTGTTCAAGTTGTTCGATCAATGCCTGCTGGCGTGCCTTGTACAGCGCACGCATGCGGCGGATGTGCCCCAGGAAGTGGCCTTCGCCCATGAAGTCCGCCGTTGTCGCCTGAAGCAGTGTGGGCGGACTGCGATCCATGACCGCGCGCAAGGTGCAAAAGGGTTCGACCAGGGCCTGCGGCAGAATCACGTAACCCAGTCTGAGTGACGGGAAGAGCACTTTGCTGAACGTTCCGACGTAGATCACCCGGGCCATCTGGTCCATGGCATACAGCGCCGGGAGGAGGCGGCCACTGTAGCGAAACTCACTGTCGCAATCGTCCTCGATGATCCAGCTCTGATGCTGCGCAGCCCAGTCGATGAGTGCCTGGCGCCGTGCATAACTCAGGGTGACACCCAAAGGATGCTGGCGCGAAGGCGTACAAAACACCAGGCGGGCATCAGGACACTCGGTCAGGCCTTGCTGGACATCGATCCCCTGTTCATCGATACGCAACGCAACCACCTGAGCGCCCTGGGCCTGCAATGCAATGCGCGCGGCGATGTGCCCCGGGTCCTCCATCCAGACGCTGTCCTGCGGATTGAGCAGCAGCATACCCAGCAGGTTGAACGCTTGCTGCGCGCCGGAAACGATCACCACTTGCCCGGCATTGCAGTCGATGCCACGCGCATCGAAGACGTATTCGGCAATCGCTGTGCGCAACGCCTGCAAGCCTTGCAACTCGCCATAACCCAGAATCGCCTTGGTCGGCTTGAGCAGGTGACGGTTCATCAGGCGCCGCCAAATCGCCTGCGGGAATGCGTCATAGGTGCTGTGGCTGGGCAGGAAGGAGGTCGGGGTCGCGGGGTCCCAGTCGGCATAGGACACCCCGCGAAAATGATCGCTGCGCAGCGACAGCATCGACTGGCTCAGGTCAGACAGGCGCGGTGGCTGGCGCTGTTGCTCGTCCTTGATACCCCGGCTTTCCCACTCAGTGCCGACATACGTACCGGCGCCAGTGCGCGAGGCCAGGAAACCTTCGGCAATCAGCTGATCGAACGCATTGAGAATGGTAATCCGCGACAACCCCAACTCGTTGCTCAAGGTCCGGGTCGACGGCAGGCGCACGCCCCCCTGGATTCTGCCGTTGAGTATCTGTTTGCGAATCTGCAGATACAGTTGGCGGTACAGGGGAATGGCACTGGTACGGTCCAGCTCGATGGCCGACAGCAGCAAACCTGCGGGGGATTTCATGACATGCTCGACTGGATGAAATGGGATTTGACCTGCAAACCGTCAGGCGACGGCGAGGTAAGGGTAACGAGCGATACCCGATAAGTCATCTGTCTGGCGTTGATGTTCGGCGCAATCCGGTCGCTGGATCTCACTGAACAGGCCGATGATCACGGCACTGTCCAGTTCGATGAGAAAGCCAGTGTTGTAATGCCTGGCCTGTAGAGGCGGGTACTCCAAAAGGCCGCTCCAGGCCGACGCTTTTACAGGGATTGGAGGCTGGTTTTGATGGTCGTGACCACACGGTTACGGCCTTCGTGTTTAGCGTGATACAGGCGTTGATCGGCTGTGCGCAGAATGGCCTCGATGGTGTCACCGTCGCGGCCGGATTGCGATACGCCGATGCTCACGGTGACCACGGTTAACCGCTGCAGGCCATGAAAAGAATTATTGGCGACGGTGCTTCGCAAACGCTCTGCGATTACGTGCGCGCCCTCAAGTGAAGTCTGAGGCAGCAGAATCATGAATTCTTCCCCGCCCACTCGGGCTACGCCGTCATACGGGCGGATCGAATCGAGGCATTTCTCCACGAAGTCCTTCAGGATGTCGTCGCCCACCTGATGCCCGAAGCGATCATTGATGGACTTGAAATTATCCAGATCGAGTGCCAATACCGAGAACGGCTCACCGCCGCGTTTGGTCCGGCCCATTTCGACTTCGACGCGTTCCATGAACCGACGCCGATTATCAGCGCCAGTCAGTGGATCGGTCGACGCAAGGTGACCGAGTTCTTGATTGGTGCGCTGGAGTTCCAGCAGGGCGCTCTCGGTATACGCCATCGCTTCGGCAAGACGCACCATCAGCTCTTCCTGGCTGTAGATCTTCGAGAACGAGCGCGTGGTGAGGAACGCTTGCACGACTCCATAGCTCAGCATGAAGAAACCACCGGCGAAGATCGCATGAGCGAGCCACCACATGTGGTTCCACGGACGCGCAAGGATGAAGGCAAGCGATGACAGCGCGAACGCGGTGACCGAGACGACAAAAATCATCATCAGCGGCGACCGGATACGGCGCAGCAGGAGTATTACCACGGTCAATGTGGAAAGAATGAGGGCGCCACCTTCCATCGAAAGGCGTACCGCGAGATTGCCGGCGATCGGTGAATTCGCGACATACGCCACTGCCACGTCAACCAGCAGGAACAGTCCTATCCAGGTCAACCACGGGCGGGCCTTCATTCGTTGGTCCGCGGCATCGGGTGGGCGGTGGTACGACAGCATTCCGACTAACAGCAAACTCGACATGACCAGTCGAGAGGCCGGTCCATACAGCAGGAAGAGCCAGATATTGTGGTGCGCTTGCCCGGTGAACGCACCATGCAACGCGTAGATGACTACAAAACCGAGAAAACCCAGCGTCATCCATCGCAGCAGCGGATCTCCCGATGACTGATAGCAGCGCCACGTGACGTAAGTAACAAACAGGCCCGCCAAGGTGGCCGCCGTGATCGCAATGATATGGAACAGGTGGTTTTCGAAAATAAGGGTGGGGTCTTGGAAGACGTACAAGTAGCCAATCAGATAGGCCGGAACAAACGCAAATCCTGCGAGCAGCAAATAAGCGTAAACCTTGACCATGAGGCGCACGGCTTCAGGTGGCTCGCCGCTGGCGATGAGATTGCTCATGGTTCCCTCCAAGTTGAAATCTATTTAGCCAACACCGGTCCGGTGTCGGCTCCAAAGCCATCTGCATGCCAACGGTCCCTCGCATCATTACGCAGATAGGGGATGGACCGACCTATGGCATTTCAATATTAGACTTCTTCCCGATTTCTGCTGCACAAGCAGCTAAAAATGTTCACGCAAACGCCAGGGCGCGCTAATTGATCTGCACAATGACCGGACCTTCCGTGACGACTGGCGGATCTGCATGGATGTGCGAGGCGTTCTTCTGAATCCAGTCGCGAGCGACTTTCATGCTCTCATCGGTGCCGGCCTTGTCCGTGCAAACAGTCACCGACATACCGCCATCAGCGAGAGGCAGCAGTGTGTAGCTTGCCAGGCCTGTCACTTTCCGGAGGGCCGCTTCGACGTCGGCCTTTTTCTGCTCTAAAACATCGAAAAGCTGCTTTGCACCAGGACCTGAGTAGGATCTTATGACCGCATACATAGTCCGTCTCCTGTGTGATTTACCGTCTTGATAACCATCCGGATCCGCTGATGGCCGCTGATGTGTTCAGCTTAGTCAAACGCCGGTGACAAGCGAAAAGCAACGACCACCGGCAGCCGCCATTCCTGATGTGGACGTAGATCCCAGCAGGGCGACTGAACCCATCAGAAACCGGGGCGATCCCGATCACTTAAATCCGACCCCTTCCTGCAATGTCGCTTTCACGTCACTACGCATTCGTGGTTAACCCTTGGGGGGAATAACGTGTCGCTCAACCGCGCTCCATACTCTGGCCAACCCCGGCGGGTTGGACCCTTACTTAACGGTGCAAGGAACAGAGATGAAGATTGAATTGGTGCAACTGGCTGGCCGTGACGGCGATGTGGTTCACAACCTCGGGCGTACCATGGAGGCCATCGCTACCTGCGCGGCTGACACGGATTTGTTGATCTTCCCGGAAACCCACCTGACGGGATTTGTCGATGCCGAGCAATTGGCGAGTGTTGCCGAACCCTTGGATGGCCCCACCTTGCAGGCCGTCGAGCAGCTGGTGCGCAAGCGTAATGTCTCAGTCGTCGTCGGCATTGCGGAGAATGATGGCGGCATCTTTTACAACACCTCGGTGCTGGTAACGCCCGAAGGTATCGCCTTGCGCTACCGCAAGACCCACTTGTGGCCATCGGAGCGGGGTCTTTTCCAGCCGGGTGATCGCTATGTCACGGCACTGTGGAAGGGCGTGCGTGTAGGCATCCTGATTTGCTACGACATTGAACTCCCGGAAAGCGCCCGCGCCCTCGGGCAGCTCGGCGCCGAGCTGATACTGGTCACTAACGGCAACATGGATCCCTACGGCCCGGTCCATCGCACGGCAATCATGGCACGCGCCCAGGAAAATCAGGCGTTTGCGGTCATGGTGAATCGGGTGGGAGAAGGGGATGACGGCCTGGTGTTCGCGGGGGGTAGCGCAGTGGTCAATCCGTTCGGGCAAATAGTGTTTGAGGCGGGTCGCGAGGAGTGTCGGCAGGTGGTCACGCTTGACCTTGACCAGCTCAAGGCGTCCCGGCGGGATTACGACTACCTCAACGACCGTCGCCTGCACCTGACAGGTGAACAACTTGAGCATACCGACGGTCGTCGCGAGCTGCTGATTCCTTGAGTTGTTTGAATTCTTCTCCCCAGTCATACGTCGTTGATCTTGCCAATGTCGGCCCTGCCCGGACGGGCAGGCGATCTACTACACCATCGCCGCCATCTTCATCGCGCAGGCCACGAACACACCGCTGACCCTGACGGATCAGTTGATCGTCCTGGCCGTGCTGATGTTTACCTCCAAGGGATCTGCCGGTGTCACCGGCTCGGGATTCATCATTCTGGTGGCGACGTTATCGTCCCTCGGCACCATTCCGGTGGCGGGCATGGTGCTGCTGTTGGGCGTCGACCGGTTCATGTCGGAAGCGCGTGCGATCACCAACACCATCGGCAATGGCGTGGGAACAATGGCCATTGCCAAATGGGTCGGGGCGCTGGACACCGTGAAAATGCACAAGGCGCTGAATGGTGAGGTCGAAGGGGAGAAACCCGTGACGGCTCAGACAGAGGTTATCGCTGCTCATTCAGCGCCTGGTTAACGGAGCGTGCTCAAAGTTTGTAGCCGATCTGCCGCAACAGGTTCTTGCGCCACAGGATGTCTTCCTCGCCTTCAATACCACGGGCACAGAAGCCATCCACCACGCCAAGAATGGCTCGCCCTTGATCCGTCTCAGCAAGAATCACTTCAGTCGGATTGGCCGTTGCACAAAAAATGCGGCACACCTCCGGGACCATTTTGACGGCGTTCAACACGTTTACGGGATAGAAACCATCGTCGAGGAAAATGATGAAGCTATGGCCTGCGCCGATGGCTTGGGCATTGCTGCGGGCCAGTTCGATCATGGCGGTATCGGTGCCGGACCAGCGCACCAGGCATTTACCGGAAGCTTCGCAAAACGCCACGCCAAAGCGGATGCCTGGCACGGCATTGACCAACGCTTCGTGGATGTCCTCGACGGACTTGATGAAGTGGGTCTGACCGAAAATGAAGTTTGTTGCTTCCGGCTTGTCGATTTTCAACGTGATGAGTTGCATCTCAAACGCCTCCTTTCACGATGTGCCTACCAGGGGCTGGCAACACCTCAAGCATAGCTACTCATAGGTATTGTGATCGCCGCCGCTTTTGCTACTTGAACATACAAAAGGCCCCGGTGCTGACACATTGCAGATACATCAGTGCGCTTTCATGGGCCAGTCCCACACTCATAGAGAGAATTGCCATGTACCGCAAGCTGCAGCATGTCGCGAAGTTCCTCAGCCAGAGCGCGCGTTTAATGGTTGGCGTCCCCGATTACGATAACTACGTTGCGCAAATGGCGCTCAACCATCCCGGTGAGCCGGTCATGAGCTATTCGGCGTTTTTTCGTGAGCGTCAGGAGGCCCGTTTCGGCCGTGGGAAATGCAATACGCGTTGCTGCTAGAACTTCGCATAGTTCAACGCATCGACAATGGCCGAGCCACCAATACCGGTCAGCGACAGCAGCAATGCCCTGATCAGCGGGTCTTCTGAGTAGCGTGAGAACGAGCCGGTATTGAACGTCGCGACCCGCTCGCGGATCATCTTGAACTTGGCGTAGCAAGGCGTCGTTTCGGGTGTTTGCAGCAGATAGGCGTCGAGTCGTTGCAGTGCAATGGTGCGGGCCTTTTCCGCTGCGCGTCGCAGCGACAGCGCGGAGACCAACAGCACCAACGCGGTCAGCAGGTAGGAAATGATCAGGCTGGGCGGTGTCGGCCAGTTATCGAACAGACTGCTGCGCGACGCCAACAGGATCAACAAGACCACGGTCGGCGCATAGATCAGACGGTTAACGGCCGAGGTGCGCTTGGCGATCAGCTGCAAATCTACCCACTCGTCGATGCACGGGTGCCGGAGCATGCCAAAGGTTTTCTTGTGCTCCATCTGCAAGGTGCCAGGCCAGATCGCATGATGTTCGCTGAGATGGCGGATAAATCGCGTCAGCAGCAAGTTGGCATCCACCACCCAGAACACCAGCACCTGGAACGTCAGGCTGGGGATCAGCCAACTCAGCATCCACCACATCGATGCGCCGCGAACGGGCATGCCCTCCATGGGCCAGATGACAAACAGCACGCTGGTGACCACGACGTAAACCCACGTGGCGAGCATGGCCCGCAGCATTCGGGCGCCGAAGGAGCCGCAGACGCAGTGCTCACCCCAGAAGCGTGCAATGACGATCATCTTGCGCCCGTCCGTGCAACCGGCCTGTGCCGGTGCGCAGGACTTTGGCGAATCAAGCGTCGAACCTGCCCCCACAAGGTCATCTCGTATTTGCGCATGTGCAGGCGCAAATGGTACGCGGCTTCGATCTCGGTCCGGTTGATGCGCAGGTTGCGCCAGCCCCAGGCCAGCGCCGAGAGCGAGATCAGCACGGCCAGCAGCCGCAGTGCCACGGTGGGCCAGGCACTGATGCCTTCAAACAGGAACATCGGCTCACCCAGTCCGTTGTCCGTCAATGTGCTGCGCATCTGGTACGCCAGCATCAGCGCGAGGATGAACATGACGAGAGGGACCACGATGTACCACGCCCGGGAGTCGTATAACCCCGTGTCCATGCTGGCTGTCGAGTCCTTGGCCATCGCCAGTTGCCTGGCGGAGCGCCGGGTCAGGTTCGACGAGATGATGCCGAGCAATATCAGCACGAACGTGAACCAGAGAAACTCCGCATGCCAGAACCGCGTGGCGATGAATGCGCAGGCCGCTGCCACCATAAACAGCGTCATCGGTACGCCGCGAACCCAGGCCAGCCTTGCGTCATGGTCATCTTTCGGGCCCTCGATGCGCCACCAGACGATGAACCCGGCGAGTATCAGCAGGGTGATCGTCAGTGGCCCGGCCCAGAAGAAAGATTGAGCTTGTTTGAAGCGGTCGCGGATGGATTTGGAGGGTTCAGGGTAGGGCGGTGGCGAGGGGTCTTGGAGGCAGCGCAGCGCCATCAAATCGTGTGGACGTACGCCTCGATCGGATTGCGATTGGGTCGGAGCCTCGCAGCTTGCCGGGCGTGACGCGGTCAACCGGCTAGCCAGCGGAATGAAGCCGCTGATCCCCACTTCATAGATGCCCGGAGATAGCAGCTCCGATTTGGAATAGTCGAATTTCGCGCGCTTGGCGTCGAAGGATTGCGGCGCCAGTGCCGCCAGCACCGAGATGAACACCGCACTTTGCAGGCTGTCGCGAAACGGCGGCACGTCCTGTTGCAGGGCGCGGGTCAAAGTGAGTCCGTAGGGGGCGGCGAGTATCAGGTTGCGCGTGGTTTGCGCCTGGCCCCGTTGCAGCATGCGGGCATCGAGGTCGGTGGAAAAGTACAGTTTGTACGGCATCCGGCTCTTCAGCGCTTGCAGCACCAGGAGCTTGTCGTAGGCATCGACGCCCAGTACGCCAATCGCGCCGATGCCGCTTTCGCCATTGCGTCGATAAGCCGCGTCCTCGTTGGCGATATGGTCGGCGAGGCGCCGCAGGTAGTCGAGCTGGGAGTTGCCGTCGGATTTCTCCAACGGACTGAGATCAAGTTGGGTGGGGTCTTTGTTTTTACCGGGATCGGTACTGGGGTTTTTTTCGTTGCTCGCGGATTCTTCCGGGAGACGTCCGTCCAGGCCGCGCAGATAGCTGAAGCGCAAAATCCACTGATCGACCACATCCCTGTGGTTTTTTTCGTCGCTGCCCAGGCGGGCATCCTTGGCCACCTGTGTCTTGAAGCTTTCGATCAGCGCGCGGCTGTAGAAACTGTCCCACTCGGAAATCAACGCGATGCGATGACCGCTACGGCGAAGGTCACGAGTACACGGTGAGCCGATCCGTTGCAGCTTGTCTTCGCTGCAACGCACGCCCGTGGCCGGGTCCACGCGGCGCAATTTCAGCTCTTCCAGCATCAGTTGCGTCATGGTGCCGTCGTCGCTGACGGTGCGCAGCAACTTCATGGATTGTCTGCTCGCCAGCGGCGGCGACCGCTTCTGGTACCCGCGATCCAGCGTCTCGTTATCGGCCGTGGCCAGGGGTGAGTAGATTTCGACCTTCGGCGTGGCCTGGCCGATGTCCTGATCCTGGAACATGTCGCGCAGGACGGTTGAGGTAGAAGGGCCGATGACCTTCAGGACAGCGGTGTCGGGTGGCTCGGAACAGGGTTTTGGAGCGCACGCCACAGCGGTTTTATTTTTCAGGGTCTCGCGTAACGTTTCGAGCGATTGCAGCGGCGTTGAGCCAAGTGCGTCCTGTTTGAACCAGAACACGATCGTTCGGTCAGGCGGCGGTGGCGCGCCTTCAAGTGCCGTCGGCGGATCGAAGGGGTTGGAGACGAATACTTCATAGGGCGCGTCGACGAAACCGGTTTTCTGCGGGGCATCCAGCGACAGGTTGGCGGCGAGTCTCAAGCAGTGGATGTACTGTTCCTGATCCGGTACTCGGTGGGAATTCTTGAACCCTGCCAGCAGCGCATAACGAATGCGCCGGCGCCGTTCGACTTCGTCGGCGTAAGGGCCGCCTTCGACCAGCGCCACCATGATGTCGGGCGCCGGTTTGTCTCCGGACAGGGGAGAAAGATCCGGGCTACAGACATGCTCGGCATCCGGGTTCTTGCTGTCCGTGAGCTTCTTGCGATAACGCTCGACCGCGTCAAAAGGGTCTTGCCATAACCGGGCTTCGATGGGCAGTTGTGCCTGGAACTGTGCACCGATCGGCCGCGGTTCAAGGAACGGTTCGCGGTTGAGGGCGAACATCGATATCACCAGACTCAGGATGACCGCACTGCCTGGCAGCCAGAAGGCCAGGTTAGTGCCAGAACCCTTGGTGTCCATGGCCTGTGCCTCTTGTTCTCGGCCAACTGATTACAGTTATTTATAGACCCATTAAGAGGGTTCAGTGCAAAGTCAGTGGCGGTAAAATCCGTCATGCCACCTTTAAGGTCAAAAGAAGCCGCCGCCATGCACACCATCGGACTCATCGTTTACCCCGGGTTTCAAGTGTTAGGCCTGGCCATGTGCGCCACGTTCGAGTTGGC
Source organism: Pseudomonas sp. BT76 TE3572 (assembly GCF_050435365.1). Taxonomy (NCBI): domain Bacteria; kingdom Pseudomonadati; phylum Pseudomonadota; class Gammaproteobacteria; order Pseudomonadales; family Pseudomonadaceae; genus Pseudomonas; species Pseudomonas sp. BT76 TE3572. The sequence continues at coordinate 1,613,433 of NZ_JBNDKE010000001.1, read as the reverse complement.
CAACATGGCCGCCGACGAACCGGAGTACAACATCGCCTTGCTGTCCGAGCGCGGCGGTACGGTGCAGACCTCTGCCGGGTTTGGCGTGGAAACCTCGGCGTTCGACCAGCGCTCGTTCGACACGCTGCTGGTGCTGGGCGACAACCTGATCCGTCCGGTATCACCGGGCATGGTGGCGTTTTTGCGTAACGCCAGCCGGACCACCCGGCGGCTGGGCTCGATCTGCACCGGCGCGATTGCGCTGGCCGAGGCCGGTTTGCTGGACGGTCGACGGGCGACCACTCACTGGTGCCATGCACCGGCGCTGCAGAAGGCGTACCCGAAGGTGAAGGTCGAGGAAGACCGGATCTTCATCAACGACGGCAACATCTGGACGGCCGCGGGCATGAGCGCCTGCGTCGATCTGGCGCTGGCGTTGGTGGAAAAGGATCTGGGTGCGGAAGTCGCGCGGCGGGTGGCCCGGCAATTGGTGGTGTATCACCGGCGCGCGGGAGGGCAGTCGCAGTTTTCGGTGATGCTCGAACTGGAGCCCAAGACCGATCGCATCCAGGCCGCGCTGGCCTATGCCAAGCAGAACCTGAAGTCCGCGCTGTCGGTCGAGGAACTGGCCGGCGCCGCCAACCTCAGCCCTCGGCAGTTCAGTCGCGTGTTCCATGCCGAAACCGGGCAATCACCGGCCAAGGCCATCGAAAACCTGCGCGTGGAAGCGGCGCGCCTGATGATGGAAACCGGTCGGCACCCCATCGACGTGGTGGCGACCGATACCGGTTTTGGCGATCGGGAGCGAATGCGTCGGGCGTTTATCCGTGCATTTGGCCAGCCGCCGCAAGTGATCCAGCGCGCCAATCGCGGCTGATGCCAGTCACTTAAGCTTGGCACTGACCTGTGGCGAGGGAGCTTGCTCCCGCTGGACTGCGCAGCAGTCCCCTTCTTTTTAGGGATCGGGGGGGCCGCTTCGCGGCCCAGCGGGAGCAAGCTCCCTCGCCACAGGTTACTTATCATGTTCGGGATGTCCTAAAAGGTGGTGTATTCGACATTTCAGTCTAAATATTATTGGCGTAATTTTGATCTCGTTGAAGTCCACTCCCTCAATGAGATCACCGCCATGACCCTCGTAAAAGCCGCTGCCGTACAAATCAGTCCCGTTCTTTACAGCCGTGAAGGCACCGTCGACAAAGTGGTGCAGAAGGTTCTCGAACTCGGTGAGCAGGGCGTGCAGTTCGCCGTGTTCCCGGAAACCATCGTGCCTTACTACCCGTACTTCTCCTTCGTTCAAACGCCTTTCGAAATGGCGGCTGAACACCTCAAACTGCTGGATCAGGCCGTCACGGTCCCTTCGGCTGCCACCGAGGCCATCGGCGCCGCCGCCAGACAGGCCGGCATGGTGGTCTCCATCGGCGTCAATGAACGTGACGGCGGTACGCTGTACAACACGCAGTTGTTGTTCGATGCCGACGGCACCCTGATCCAACATCGGCGCAAGATTTCCCCGACTTATCACGAACGCATGATCTGGGGCATGGGCGACGGCTCCGGCCTGCGCGCCACCGACAGCGCGGTAGGGCGCATCGGCCAACTGGCGTGCTGGGAACATTACAACCCGTTGGCCCGTTATGCCCTGATGGCCGACGGCGAACAGATCCATGCGGCGATGTACCCAGGATCGTTTGCGGGGCCGTTGTTTGCTTCACAAATGGAGGTCAGCATCCGCCAGCATGCCTTGGAGGCCGCGTGCTTCGTGGTCAACTCCACCGCGTGGCTGAACCCTGAACAACAGGCGCAAATCATGGCCGACACCGGTTGCCCCATCGGCCCGATTTCCGGTGGTTGCTTCACTGCGATCATCAGCCCGGACGGTTCGGTGTTGGGCTCGCTGACCGAAGGCGAAGGCGAGGTGATCGTCGACCTCGACATGGGCCTGATCGACAAACGCAAACGCATGATGGATTCGCGCGGTCACTACAGCCGTCCGGAACTGCTGAGCCTGCTGATCGACCGCACACCGACGAGCCATGTGCATGAACGCAGTGCGCATCCGAAATTGGCGGTGAACGAGGTGGTGGAAGAAATTACTCGTTAAACGGCAGGTACAAAAAAGGGGACTTTTAAAGTCCCCTTTTGCTCGTCCGGTCTTACAGTTCCTGACCCAAAAAGATCAACGTATTGCCATGGGCCTCAGCCGCTGCGCGTTGGTTGTAGCTGTCGCGGTGCGAGCAGTTGAAGCCATGTTCCGCTTCCGGATACACGACAATTTCGACGTAATCGCTGTTCTCGAAACGCTCGGCGATTTTCTCCACGGCTTCCAGTGGGATGTGGCTGTCCTGTTCACCGAAGTGCATCAGCAGCGGCACTTCGATTTCATCGGCCCGGTCCAGTTGGTTCTGGATTCCGCCGCCGTAATAGGCGATGGCCACGTCCACCAGCCCATTCGCGGCGGTGAGGTACGAGAGCAAACCACCGAAGCAGTAACCAAGCGAGGCGATCCCGCCGTCCAGGCCCGGCTGGGCTTTCAGGGCGTCGATGGCCAGTTCGATGTCGGTCTGTGCCTTGCCGACGTCGGTGGCGTTCATCAACTCGACGGCGCGTTTCCAGCCGGCCTCGTCGTAGGTCAGTTCAATGCGCTGGCCGCTGCGCCAGAACAGGTCCGGTGCAATCACCAGGTAACCGTCGGCAGCGTATTGTTCGGCAACCGCGCGGATGTGTTCATTCACGCCGAAGATTTCCTGGATCAACACGATCCCCGGGCCTTTGCGGGTGTGCGGAATCGCCAGGTAAGCGCCGAATTTACCTTCGGCGCTGTCGATCTCGATCCATTGGGTGGTCACGCTCATGGTGGCTCCTGTCTACACAAGTGAGGGGGGTGAAGCTTATTTCAGCTGCGTGGCCTTGAAGCTTGGCAGAGACTGCATACGTTTCCACCATCCGTCGAAACCGTCCACCGAAAATACCTGCGGTGCATCCGGGGTCATGGCGATGTAGGCGCAGCCCGGCGCCAGGTAAAAGTCGCCGATGCTGGGTTCAAGACCTGCGATATAGGGATCGGTGCCTTTTATTTTCATCAGCTCGCGCAGCACCCGTTTCGAGTTCTCGATGCCTTTGCGGCGCGAATCTTCATTCTGCCCGCCAATAAAGTCAGGAAAAAGATGGTAGCCGAACACTTGCACAAGGTTGGCGTAGCCATAGGCATCGTAAATGCTTTGGGCCATGTGGGTGCGAGCGCGGTCGTGGGCGTTATCAGGGGTGATGGACGGGCCTGGCAGGACTTCGTCCAGGTAGGCGACGATCGCGCCGGTTTCGATCACCCGGAACCCGTCATGATCGATAACCGGCACCTTGCCGAAGGGGTGACGCACCAAATGTTCTGGCAGCTGCGGCTCGCCTTTGATCACGTTGACCTGCACCTGGTCGAAGTCCGCGTCTTTTTCCACCAGCAGCATCTTCACGGTGCGCACATAACTACTGCCGTCAAAACCATAGAGGGTGAGACTCATGACGATTGCTCCACTATTGAACCGAGGGACGTTATCGAGTCCCTGGCGCTTTAGCGGTGATCGCGACGCCAGAAGACTCGAGCCAGCAGCGCATCGAGGCTGAGCTTGCCGGCACCCGAGAGCAACAGCGGCATAAAGGCCGCGAGGTAGATCAGCGGCAGTTTGAAATTGCCATGACCCTTGTTGCTGATGGCGTAACCCTGGGCAAGCTCACTCAATGTAGACCAATCAGCCGGCCAGTGAATGGCGGCGGTCGCGACGACCGTGACCACGATCAGAATGATCGCCGAGATCCGCGTTCCCAGGCCGACCAGTATGGCCAGGGCGCAAATCAGTTCGGCCCACATCGACAATTCCCAGTTCAACGTGGCTGGCACGTGGTTGAAGGGGAACGGGAAGCTGTCCTGAATATCGGCGAACCAGTTTTCGCCATTGAATTTTTCCAGGCCTGACTCGAAGAATTCCCAGGCGAGGAACACCCGCAGGGTCAGCGGCGCGATCCAGCTACCGGCACGGTCGAGGTTCAAGTGCAGGCCTTTCACGGCCGATGAGAGTGAGGTGGTCATGGGCTTGATCTCCGTTCAGTCAGGGAGGAGGGGCACCGCGGTGCCCCTCGCAAAGGGTTACTCGCCGGCGCCGCACTTGCCTTCGCCACATTTACCTTCCGCCGGTTTTTCTGCCGTGTCGGCCTGGACCTGGCTGTAGCCGTGGGCCAGTTGTTTCATGCTGAATGCTTCGGACTCGGAGGCTGAAGCCACGTTGGACAGGGCCAAGCCGCCAGCGATGATCAGGCCGAGGGTCAAGGAAGAAGTCGAGAGCTTGAACATGGTGATACTCCGTAGCATTGAGTGAGTTGAGCGCTTTGATCGGCGTCGCCAATCGACAGGCACAGTTCATCAAGCGGGTGTATCTGCGATGTGTCGTTGGTGTGGGGATTTAGGGGCGGGGTGTGTCGGGAGGGGCGCTGTACACACTGTGATACGTAACCCTGAAACTCCTCAGTCAACCCAATCCTGTAGCAGCTGTCGAGCCCCAGCGAGGCTGCGTTCGGCTGCGGAGCAGTCGTGAAATCGATCGACTCGGTAATCCAGGTAAATCACGTGCACAGGGATTACGACTGCTGCGCAGCCGAACGCAGCCTCGCCAGGGCTCGACAGCTGCTACAGATAGTGTGATCCGCTACCGGCCGCTGGCGTCTAGCGTCTGTGTCCCCGCAATCCCATGGGGCGTGACTTCGGAACCCGGCATGCAAGCGCTGTTGAACGAGATCCTTGACGCAGTACGTCCCCTGATCGGCCAGGGCAAGGTGGCTGATTACATTCCCGCCCTCGGTACGGTGCCGGCCGATCAGTTGGGCATCGCGGTGTATGGCAATGACGGCGAGCTGTATTGCGCCGGCGATGCCCATACGCTGTTCTCGGTGCAGAGTATTTCCAAGGTGTTCAGCCTGGTGCAGGCCATCGAACACTCCGGCGAAGACATTTGGAAGCGCCTGGGTCACGAGCCTTCCGGCCAACCGTTCAATTCGCTGGTGCAACTGGAGTTCGAGCGCGGACGCCCGCGCAATCCCTTCATCAACGCCGGTGCGCTGGTGATCTGCGACATCAACCAGTCACGCTTTGCCGCGCCGGCCCTGTCGATGCGCGACTTTGTCCGTCGGCTGTCCGGCAACCCGCAAGTCATGGTGGACGGCAAGGTCGCCGAGTCCGAATACCAGCATCGCGCACGCAATGCTGCGATGGCTTATTTGATGCAATCGTTCGGCAATTTCCATAACGACGTCGAAGCGGTGCTGCGCAGTTACTTCAGCCATTGCGCGCTGCGCATGAGCTGCGTGGATCTGGCGCGGGCGTTCTGTTTTCTGGCCAATGACGGTTTCTGCAAGCACAGCGGCGAACAGATACTCAGCGCCCGCCAGACCCAGCAGGTCAACTCGATCATGGCCACCAGCGGCCTCTACGATGAAGCCGGCAACTTTGCCTATCGCGTCGGTTTGCCCGGCAAAAGTGGTGTAGGCGGGGGGATTGTCGCGGTGGTGCCGGGACAGTTCACGGTGTGCGTCTGGTCACCGGAGTTGAACGCCGCCGGCAACTCCCTCGCGGGCATGGCCGCGCTGGAGTTGCTGAGTCAGCGGATTGGCTGGTCGGTGTTCTAGACACGTGGGTCAGAGCGGCAACGCTTCGACCCGGCTGCGCAGACACGCCAGCGTTTCATCGTCCAGCACCGTGGTGATATTCAGGTGCTCTTTTGCTTGAAAGAGATTCATCGCATCCCGGGTCTGTTTACCGACGATGCCGTCGACAGGGCCGGGATGCCAGCCCAGGTACGTCAAGCAGGTTTGTGCCATACGGATTCTCAGGTCCGGCGTCCCTCCATAGGAGAACTTCTGATACGCCGCGCTGAGCCGCACGTCGTAGTTATTGATCGCGTAGTTGGGGCCGTTGTAGCGGCGTGCAAAGTTGGCCCAGTCCTTGGCCCGTAATGCCGCCACCGAACCGCCTCCGATCAACTCGCCAATGGTGCAGAGCAATTGGTCGTTCTCCGAGGCGACCATGCGCTTGACCATCGCCTCGACATCCGCCGAGTTCGTTTGCGCGAAATTGAACCCCATCGTTTGCCCCAGTCCCCACGAGGTACTTTGCAGGGCCGCGTTCCTGTCCAGGCGCATGGCCAGATTCAACCGGTCGTATTGATGCGCCCCCGAGGCGCCATAGTTGCCGGGGGTTTTGCTGCTGATATCGGGATGTTGTGCGTCAAACTCGTGGTGGGTCAGTCGGCTGAATACGTGACGCTCGTAAAGGATTTTCGGACGGCGATCGGAGAAGTATCCGTTGCCGGAAGTTTCTACTGCCAGAACAGCCCATAGTTGCGCGGCACTGACTTTGGCAAGATCCAGCGCCTGCGCCAGACCTTCCTCGTCAAGGGCCGCTCCATGGCTTTTGAATTCATCGCTCATGACGGCCTCCTTGGATAACAGGAAACACTGGTGTATCTCTTTTAGCGTAGGAGCGCCGGGTGCAGGGCCGCCGGATTTTCGATCATCGGTCAGGCGTGCGGTTAATGACGCTCCAGGGATTTTCCTATACATTTTCTGGCCGCCCACTGCATGGTGAAACCGCTTCATGTCTCTTGCGCTCGAACGTCTAGTCGCTGGCACGCCTATCCCTTTCGCCGGGAATCGTGTCTCTGTGGTCAGCCCCGAATTGGCCGCGCGCTTTCAGCCCGGGGACCATTTGTTGGTGGAGCAGGTCAGCGGCGAATTGTTGCTGATTCCAGTGGCTGACCAGCAAGCGGCGGCCATTGCAATCGAGCGTGCCGAAGCGGCGTTCAGCGCAATGTCTGCGGTCTCGGATCAAGCCATCAGCGAGTTCTTTGATCGCTTCGCCCAACGCCTGGAAGACCCAGCCTGCTGGGTCCTGATCGAAGCCGCCAACCTCGCCGACATCGAGCGGGCCAAGGCCCGTGGGCGTTCCACCACGCGGCTTCTGGCGGATGAACGCATGCGCCGTGACATGATCGCCGGCCTCAGGGCCTGGCGCGATGCGTCGGCCACGCGCGGCAAAGTGGTCAGTTGCATCGAGCATGACGGCTGGAAAGTCGAGCAAGTGGTCTCGCCGCTGGGCATCGTCGCGTTCGTCTTCGAAGGCCGGCCGAACGTCTTCGCCGACGCCGCCGGAGTGTTGCGCACGGGTAACACGGCGGTGCTGCGCATTGGCAGCGATGCGTTGGGCACGGCGCAAGCCATCGTTACCCACGCGCTGAATCCGGCACTGAGCGACGCCGGGTTGCCGACCGGCGCGGTGTCGCTGGTGGAAAGCGTCAATCACGCCGCCGGTTGGGCGATGTTCGCCGACCGACGCCTGTCGCTGGCCGTGGCCCGTGGTTCGGGTCGCGCCGTCAGTCAATTGGGCAGCATCGCCCAACAGGCCGGCACCGCCGTCAGCCTGCACGGCACTGGGGGTGCCTGGCTGATCGCCGACAAGGACGCCGATGCCCAGCGCTTTGCCGCGGTAGTGCGCAATTCGCTGGATCGCAAGGTCTGCAACACGATGAACGTCTGCCTGATCCACCGTGACCGCGTCGCCGAACTGCTGCCGCTGTTCCTCGACGCGCTGCAACAGGCCGGCACCGCCCGCGGGCAGGGCTGCAAATTGCACATCGTCGAAGGCAGCGAGCCGTACTTGCCAACCGATTGGCAGACCGCCAGCGTTGAGGTGTACCGCGCCGAAGGCTATCAGACCGAAGCGTTGGCTGAACCGCTGCCCGAGGATCAGTTGGGCCGCGAGTGGGAATGGGAGGAAACCCCGGAAGTCAGCCTGAAGATCGTCGATGACCTGGACAGCGCCATCGCGTTGTTCAATCGCTATAGCCCGCAGTTCACCGTGTCGTTGATCAGTGAAGATGCCGCGGCTCAGGAACGCTTCTACAGTGCAGTCAACGCACCTTTTGTCGGCAACGGGATTACCCGCTGGGTCGACGGACAGTACGCGCTGAACAAGCCGGAACTGGGGCTTTCGAACTGGGAGAGCGGTCGCCTGTTTGCTCGCAGCGCGATTCTCTCGGGCGATGGGGTGTTCACGATCCGCAGTCGCATGACCCAGACGGATCTGTCGGTCAAACGCTGATCCAGCACCACGACCCCGGTCAACGGCCGCACTATACTTAATGTGCGTCCGTATGGGCGTGGCGAGCACTCCAAAACGAATCAGATGTCGATAACGCTCGCCTGAGAGTCAAGGCTGCACAGCCAATGGACGGGCAGTGCATCTGATGACGGAGAGAGGGTCACACCATGAAACTTCATTCCTTTCAACAATACTCTCATGACCTGGAAAGGGGCGTTCACGACACGTGGATTACCGCGAGGGTGAAGTCAGCCCTGGCAATGGCCGAACCCAGCCTCGGCCTGCAAATCCATGTGAAAACCCTCGGGGGCACGGTGGCATTGAGCGGTCGCGTCAACACCCATAAACAGTGTGAACAGGCTGTTGCTCTGGCCCGTTCGGTTCAGGGGGTCGTCGAAGTCGATGCCAGAGACTTGCTGACTCACGTGTTCACGCCAGGCAGTTATCCAGAACCACCCAACGCGGAAGAGAGTCCTGAGAATCGGGACGATAAATAACCTTGTCGATCGTGTTAGTGCGGCGCTCCCGTGAGCCGGGAGCGCCACATCGATCGTCTCTGCCAGTGGATACCCACTTCAGGCTGCTGCTTCTATGGATCGGGCTGGAAGGGCGCAGGTGTCCGGATACTCGGCGAGCGCCACAAAACGGTGGCTGTCGGCATCCAGGGCGTCGACTGAACCGGTCTCGATGTCGTAAACCCAACCATGCAAATTCAGCAGGCCTTTCTCCTGAGCCAGGCGCACGCTCGGATGCGTCTGGATATTGGCCAGTTGCGCGATGACATTCTCCCGAACCATTGAACTCACCTTCGCCGCTTCATTAGCGTGAGGGCGGGATTCGTTGATGACTTTCGCTGACTCGGCGTGTTGTAACCAGCCGCTGACGGCGGGCAGGTGGTCCATGCAGGTGCACTTGGCGACAGCGGTCATGGCGCCGCAGTCCGAGTGCCCGCAGATCACAATATCGGTGACGCCGAGCACTGCAACCGCATATTCAACCGTGGCCGACACACCGCCGGGGTGAGGGCTGTAGGAGGGCACGATGTTGCCTGCGTTGCGGATCACAAACAGTTCACCGGGTTCTTGTTGGGTCAGCAGTTCCGGCACGACACGGCTGTCGGAACAGGTGATGAACAGCGTGCCCGGATGCTGGGTGGTGGCCAGGTGTTTGAACAGGTCGGTGCGTTGTGGAAACGCTTCTTTCTGGAACTTCAAAAAACCTTCGATGAGCGCTTTCATGGCGACTTCCTCATGTGTGAGTCGAATGATCATTTTGTAGCAGCTGCCGAGCCTGCGAGGCTGCGTCCGAGGACGAAGTCCTCGCAGGGCCAGGCGACTGCTGCGCAGCCGAACGCAGCCTCGCAAGCTCGACAGCTGCTACGGATATAGCGGTTTAAAGGTGATGCGGGCCGGCATCCGCTTAGAAAGGACGCAGCGGCAGGAACTTGCCGTCGAGGGTGATCACCGCGCGAGAGCCGCCTTCCGGGTCTTCGACTTTCTTCATGTCGAGCTTGAAGTTGATCGCACTGATGATGCCGTCGCCGAATTGCTCATGAACCAGGGCTTTCAAGGTTGTGCCGTAAATCTGGATCATTTCGTAGAAGCGGTAGATGGTCGGGTCGGTCGGGACACCCGAGAGGCTGCCGCGCAACGGGATGATCTGCAGGCGGGCCACGCTGTCCGCGTCCAGGTCGAGTTTTTCGCCAATCACTTTGGCGGCGCTTTCCGGCAGCGGGTGCTGACCGAGCAGGGCGGCAGTGACGTAGGCCAGACCGAGGCCGGTGCCGTCGGTCAGGTCCTGCCAGGACAGGTTTTTGCGCGCTTTTGCATCGAGGATCGACGTGGTCAGGGCCAGGCTTGGGTCGTTGTAAGCGTGGGACTGTTGCATGGTGTTTCTCCTGTCGGGAGTGATGTTGCTTGGGTGTGGAGCAATCTTCTGCCGATCGATCCATAGCGTCCAAGACCGATATACAATGCAACGCATAAGCACAGCCTATAGAGGGTGATTCCCCATGCTGCTCCGACATTTGCGCTATTTGCTGGCGGTCGCCGATCACGGCGGTTTCACCCGCGCCGCCGAGGCGCTTCACGTTTCGCAGCCGACCCTGTCCCAGCAGATCCGGCAACTGGAAGAAACCCTGGGTGTCAGTTTGTTCGACCGAACCTCGCGCACGGTCAAACCCACCGATGCGGGCGAGGCCTACATCGAATGTGCTCGTCGGGTGCTGGTGGAACTGGAGGCGGGTAAACGTGCACTGCATGACGTGAAGGACTTGTCCCGTGGCACCTTGCGGCTGGCCATGACCCCAACGTTCATGGCGTACCTGGTGGGGCCGCTGGTGCGCGATTACGTGGCGCGGTATCCGAACATCCATCTGCAGATTTTCGAGCTGTCGATGGACGACATCGAGGCCGGGCTGGTGGATGACTCACTGGACATCGCCATCGCATTTACCCAGGTCAGAAATGCCGACATCGAGTCGATCCCGGCGTTTACCGAGACGTTGGGCGTCATGGTGGGGCGCGATCACCCGTTATACGAAAGCCAGGTCGCGTTGTCCGCGCAGGAGGTTGCGCAGCTGGAGTTTGCGCTGCTGGCCCCGGACTTCGTTACCCGCACCCGCATTGATGAGTACTTTGCCCAAGAGCAGATCACGCCGAAGGTGGTGATCGAGGTCAACTCGGTAAGCACCTTGCTGGAAGTCATTCGGCACACGGCCATCGCCACCATCCTTCCGGAGCCCATTGCCACCGAGGACCGCGCGTTGCGCAAAATCCCGTTGTCGGGGGAGTCGCCCAAACGAGGGGCCGCGCTGCTCCGACGTAAAAACAACTATCACAGCGCAGCGTCGGTGGCTTTTATGGAGCTGGTGTTGGATGCGGCTGCAGGCGAGTCGACGGCATCAGTCTTCTATTAATTGGCACACACCATTAGGCGCCTTGCCCGTGGAGGACACCGTGACTGTGTCGTCATCGCTGAGGAGGATTGAGATGACCACGCCCGAACCCTTGGCTTCGAATCGACGGTCATCAATGGCTTTGGTCTCGGCTTCTTTGCTGTTGATCAATACCGGCCCGTCCTGATCCGCGTGGACGATGATTTTGCCGGGGCAGTCCGCATCGAACAACGGGACGCCGATGATGCTGTTTGCATGGGCAGCACTGGCCATTACGAGCAACAGCAAGCCTGTCAGTTGTATGTTCATCACAAACCTCCATTGATCCAGTGCACAGGGTTAACAATAGCGTTGTTTGGTGCATGCGAGACAAACAAAAAGGCCCCGCTCGATGTGACGAGCGGGGCCTTTTTATGGATGGGGTGTGGAGGTATCAGTAGAACCGGTCAATCACCCGAACTTCGTTGTGGTTCTGCATCGAAGCCCACGCCTGTTTCAGCGTTTGCAGAACATTACCGATGAAGTCCTTGTCTGCCGCGGCTTTCTTGCCGACATAGCCTTGGCCGCGACGGTACATCTTCAGTCGGGCGAGCAGGTTCTGGTTGTTCTTGTCGAACTCCGCTTCATGGGCGTGAGGCGACAGGCAGTCGATATGCACTTGGCCCGACTTGCTGATCCACAGAATATGGCTGTCATGGCTGTCTTTTTGCGCAGCGAAGATACGAGCCAGTTCATCGATAGTAGGTTGATTGTTCAGATTCATAGTAAGCCCCTTGACCATTTGGTGATCTTTCAAAGTTGATTCGCTAATACAAGTAGCCCATCGGTTAGTTGATCCCTGGCACCGAAACCAGGACGTCAGCGGTCGGCCGCCAAATTGACGGGGTCCCGCGTCTGTTGCATGTAGTCGTGTTGAATAACTGCTACGCAATAGCGTCACAACGAGGAGAAGCAGCGAAAACCTTCAGGCCACTGCCGACGTTTTCAGGGTCGACCACAAGCTTCATGAGGATTGATCGCCAGCGCTTCTCGTCCTTGTACTGGACGTTCAGGCCAGGTCAGCTTCTTCAATCTGCCTTGTGGGCAGCGTGTATCCGGGAAAAACAGCTCGGCGGTCAGACGAGCTTGCTCAAACATGTTGCCTGTTCTCCCGATCGGGGAGACGTCTGCATCATGCAAGGGCAAATCGGAGGCGTCAACGGTTTTGTAGTGATTATTTTTGGTCACTACATATTGTCGGACAAAGTCGTTTGGAATTAAAAAGCGGAATGGGGAAGCGCCAGTCAGGACGATGGCAACGACGTCTGGAATTGGTAAACGGTGCAGGGATAACCGTCTATCGGCAGCTGATGCAGGGTGAACTCACCATGGGTGAGATCGGCCAAGACCCGGGCCCAGAACCGTCGCGCAGGCTGATTCGCGTCGAGGTGGAAAATTTGCCATTGACCTGGGAACTGGCTCAAGAGGGTGGAAACGACAAATGTCGCGACGCCTTGGCCACGAAAGCGTCGACTGACAAAAAAGTAGCCGATGTTGTACTCGGCGCCGTGAAGATGGGTTTCATCATCCACCGTCACGAAGCCGGCCAATTCACCGTCGACCTTGATCAGAAACGGCCTGGTTGCGGGTTTTCGCCAGTAACCCGGTTTGGGCTGGGCGTTGAAGAAACCATGCTCACCGAGCTTCAGCGGCAGCCACTCGCTGAAGTCATACAGGTAGAACTGCATCAGGTTTTCAATCGTTTCCAGTTCGTCGCGCTGGGCGGCGTGCAGTTCTATCAAGGGCATGCTAGTAGGCTCCTGGGGCGCACTCAGTGGGGGGCGAAATCGTATTTTCCGCCTTTTTTCAGTGCGGCCTGATAGGCCGGGCGAGCCTGAAAGCGTTCAATCCAGGCCGTTATATGAGGATAGTTGCCGAGCTTGCCTTGGGCTCTGGCGATCTCACCGATAAAACTCATCTGGATGTCGGCGGCGCTGAACTGATCGCCCAGCAGGTAATCGGACTGGCTCAGTGCCGTGTCGAGGTAACCCAGGTAGTTGGCCACCTCCGAATTGATCCGCGGATGCAACGGCGCGCCGGCTTCACCAAGACGCCCCACGTACAGGTTCAACATCAGCGGCAACATCGCCGAGCCTTCGGCGAAATGCAGCCACTGCACGTATTCGTCATAGGCAGGGGTAGACGGATCGGGTTGCAGGCGACCGTCGCCATGGCGGCGAATCAGGTAGTCGATGATCGCCGAGGACTCGATCAGCTTTTGCGCGCCGTCTTCGATGACCGGTGATTTGCCAAGGGCATTGATCGCTTTCAATTCCGGCGGTGCCAGGTTGGTCTTCGGGTCGCGCTGATAGCATTTCAGCTCGTAAGGGATGGCCAGTTCTTCCAGCAACCAGAGAATCCGCTGGGAACGGGAGTTGTTCAGGTGATGCACGATAATCATGGTCGGTGCCTTATCAGAAAATGGGGCTGTCGTTGGGCTTGAAGAACACTAGACTCTTTTTGCTCGCTCGAAGTGCCCTCAAGCCTTGCTCGCCGGTTTTGCCGCGCGTTTGGTGCCGGTCGAGGGCTTGCGTTTGGCGGGCTTGCGTTTGTTTTTCCACGGTGTGGCACCGCGCCCGGCGGGGCTTGCCGGTCCGCTGATGGTCAGGCTCAGGCCGGCGCAACGGGCGACCTGTTTACTCATCCACGCGGCCTGTTTGGTGACGAATTCTTCGAGGCTCATCTCGCCGCTCTGCACCATGTCCAGCGCCTGCTCCCAGATCGCCGTGGTCCCGGGGTCGGCAATGGCACGCGGCACCGCATCGATCAGGCTGAACGCGGCCGGGGTGGCGGCCAGGGCCTTGCCGTTCTTGATCAGGTAACCACGGTCGAGCAGGCCCTGGATGATCGAGGCGCGGGTCGCTTCAGTGCCAATGCCGGTGGTGTCCTTGAGTTTCTGCTTGAGCAGGGGATCTTCCACCAGTTTGGCGACGTTCTTCATCGCCTTGATCAGATCGCCTTCGGTGAACGGTTTGGGCGGTTGCGTCCAGAGGTCCTTGAGCTTGACGTCGGCCACCGCGCAGTCACGTCCTTCGGCCAATGCCGGCAGCGTTTGCGGCGCCGGCGCTTCGCGGCCCTTGGCCGGGGCGAGAGCCTCGGGCAGGGCGCGTTTCCAGCCGGGCTCGACGATCTGCTTGCCGACGGCACGCAAGGCTTCACCGGCGCAGTCGAAGTCGGCCTGGGTCCGGTCGTATTCATGGTTGGGTAGAAACTGCGCCAGGTAACGCGCGCGGATCAAGGTGTAGACCGCCCGCTGCTTGCCCGCCAGCCGCTCGAGGTTTTTCGCCGCGGCCGTGGGGATGATGCCGTGGTGAGCGCTGACCTTGGCGTCGTTCCAGGCCCGTGAGCGGCGCAGAGGTTCGAGGAAATCGTTCAAGGCGTTCAGTGCCGGATCAGCCTGCCTCAGCGCGGCAAGAATGCCCGGTGCTTCGCTGTGCTGACTCACGGGCAGATAACCGCAGTCGCTGCGGGGATAGGTGATGACCTTGTGGGTTTCGTACAGGGCCTGGGCAATATCGAGGGTTTCCTGGGCGCCGAGCCCGAGCTTCTTCGAGCAGACTTCCTGCAAGGTGCCCAGATCGAAGGGCAGGGGGGCGACTTCGCGCATCCGCTCGGTACGCAGTTTGATCACCCGGGCACTCGCCGCACTGCCAATGGCTGCCGCTGCCTTTTGTGCCAACGCCTGATTCAGGCAGCGATCCTGATCGTCGCAAACCTCGGAGGCCGCACGCCACTGGGCGGTGAACGCGGTGCCGTCGTGCAGCAGTTGCACATCGATGGCCCAATAGGCGACCGGCACGAAATCGGCGATGCTGCGGTCGCGATCCACCACCAGGCGCAGGGTCGGCGTTTGCACCCGACCGACCGGCAATACGCCCTGATAACCGGACTGACGCCCCAACAGCGTGAACAGCCGACTCATGTTCATCCCGATCAGCCAGTCGGCCCGCGAGCGCCCGAGTGCCGAATGGTACAGGCTGAAGGTCTCGGCCCCCGGCTTCAGGGCGGCCAACGCCTTGCGGATCGACGCATCGTCCAGCGCCGACAGCCATAGCCGCTGGATCGGCCCGCGATAACGGCAATGCTCCACCAGTTCCCGGGCGATCATCTCGCCTTCACGGTCGGCGTCGGTGGCGATCACCAGTTCCGTGGCCTCGCCGAGCAGCCGCTTGACCGCTTTGTACTGGCTGGCCGTGCGCGGTTTGACGGTCATCTTCCATTTGTCTGGAATGATCGGCAGATCCGCCAGCACCCAGCGCTTGTAACGCGCGTCATAGGCGTCGGGCGGCGCGGTTTCCAGCAGATGGCCGATGCACCAGGTCACCGTGACGTCCGTTCCCAGCCAGCAGCCGTCGCCACGACGCTTGGCGCCGAGGACGGCCGCAATGTCTTTGGCCTGGGAAGGTTTTTCACAGAGGTACAGCCGCATAACCACCATCACTCATCAACTGTCGAGAGGCGGACAGAATGGCGGCTGATGAGCGATGGGGCAATCTTTATCTGTATGGATGTACAGTCGGTGCGTTGCGATTCATTGCGCAGTGCCTCAGTAGTTCAGGCTAATCACCGGCTGGTCCAGCTTCCCGTCGGGCTCTCGCCTGAGAATGGTCAGCAACGCTGCGGTAATGACGTTCACATCATTATCGAAGCCTCCGTGGGAGGTGTCTTTTTTGGTGCCCCCGCCATAGTTCATTTTCGGATCGTTAAAGATATGCAGGGTTTTCGCAAATTCTTCAGGTAGCCCGCGACCCGTTGCGGCAAACCCGGCCGGAATGGTTTTCCCAAAGTAAAACTGGTTCCACTGTTCGGTCATGTTTTTGGCGGCGATGTTCCACTCCGCCAGATCGGGATTGCTGAAGTCCTGGAAGTCCTTGTCCAGACTTTTGGCCATGCCCAGCAGCGGCATGCGTTGCAGTTCTTCATAGGCCCGGGAAACGAGGTACAGCAGGGATTTGTGGTACACGCCGATGACGTTGTCATCCTGTTCGCGGCTGTCGGACATGATGTAGATATGGAAGTCCTTGCGCTTGAGGCCTCCACCTTCGATGACTTTGCGGTAGGTCTGGTTGGCGAAATCGAGGGTGCAGGCCGGGGCCATCAGCGCCGACGTTTCGATGGCCAAGCTTCTGGCTGACAGCAGTTGAGCCAAGTGGCCATTGATCAAGGACCCGGCGGAATGACCGATCAGATGAAGCTCGACGTTTTTCTTGCCCATGTCGGCGATCAGTTTTTTCAGGTTCTCGGCCATTTCCACCAGCCCGCGCGGGGTAAAGCCTGCGACTGCGGCCGCTTCGGCGTTCTGCTTCATCTGGCTCCACTGATCGCCGCCGAGTTTTTTGGTCGCCAGTTCCACCGTGCGATCAAAACCTTCCAGGGCCTTGTCCTTGAGGGTCTTCAACACATCGCTGATGCCACCCGCCCCGGGAAACAGACCCGGGAGGGCGTCCTGGACGATGTCGGCAAACGTCTCCAGCGCCCCGGTGCGCCAAGTGACAAACAATGGATAGATGCCGTTTTCAAGAAAGTAGGGCGCCATCGCACAGATTCGGTTGATGGAATCCTGCTCGGAGTTGAGCCCGCCGTGAGCAATGATGGCGATGCGCAGCACAGCGGGTTTGTTAGCCGCCGGGAGCTTGTCGTACCAGGCGCGCGGTGACTCGTAGACGATTCGCTTGACGCCCGCGCGGACGTTTTCGACGTCGGTGAGACGGGGGCCAATGCTGCCGTTGTTTTCCATCACGATGGTCAGGCCATACGCCTGATCCATGGTCAACAGGGGAAGCCCTTTGCGACCGGTATCGCGGGCACCGGCGGTGAACAGCGAGAAACCTTCACGCTTGGCGTTGGAGCTCGACAGGGCGCTACGAAACGGTGATTGAACATCGGCCCGGGAACGTGAAGGCCGCGCGTTGTGCGATAACGCGCCGTGTTCGATCGGCACGCCGAGGGCCACGGTCCAGGCGTCGGTGCCATTGGCCAGCCAGTCCTCGAACGTCAGGAGGGCGAAGCCCGAGAACCCCCAGTCGGTGGACCAGGAATTCTGCACGATGAAGCCCTGACTGGTGTAGCCGATCAAGGCAAAGGCGTGACCGCCCTGAGGGGTTGCCGGCCACTTGATGACGGGTAGCTCAGACATGCTCTGGAATACCGCCGGCGGACGTTTTTTGCCTTTGGGCTGCATCAGTGCCCAACCCTGATGCACATTGGCGGAAACATACAGCGCACCCGCTTCGTACAGCGCCGCCATCATGGCAGTGATGTCGTCTTTCTCGACGCGGTAGTAAACCCCCAGCGGCCGGGTCACGGCGTCCATGGCCCAATTCTCGGCGGGTGCTTCAAACGCTGGAACCGATCCGTCGGGCTTGACGGTATAGGGCCACAGTTCCTCCGCGCAGACTCCGTGCTTATGCCATCCCTTCAACGCGCCGCGACAACTGGAACCGGTGTAGTCCTCGCCTGGCCATTCGTCATAGAGTTTGGCCAGATGATAAAGCTGACGCGGGCTTGTCTTGATGGACGCCCGGTCCCGCAGCCACAACAGATAGTTGACCACTGCCGCCAGCCCGAACCCTGTGCATGCACCTTCGTTGCCTTGGAATAGCACCAGGCCTTTACCCAAGTACGCCGAGAGTTCGGTGGCGATGTCTTTGTCTGCGGGCCAGGAGGGCGGCAGTGACTGGACCCGTGGGGTGAAGATCCGATCGCGCAGGTCGAGGCGATCGGGACGGGCATCCAGGGTGATAATTTTCTGATCGAGAGAAAACTTCGTGGCGGGCATGTAGGGACCCTCAAGTTTCTGAGACTCGAACCCCCACGCCACGACTGCCTGACTGCGCAGTAGGGGTGACAACGGTGCTATTGATCGTAGACGATGTTTCGCCGACTTCGAATATTCAATTCGGTGGAAGGAAAGGACCTCACGGTGCAGGGCTTGGCATTATCCAGGTCGTCGAGGAAGCTCGTCGGAACGCCGCACCGTCCCGTTCGGCTGCGAAGCCGTCGCGAGTGCAAAATCTGGGTTATACCTGAAAGTCGTGGTCTCAGGTTTTGGGGCTGCAGCGCAGCCCATCAGTATCATGAGGAACGTATTTCATGAAAAGCACCGGTCCTAGTCCTGTCATCACCATCGCAGAGCAGCCGGGCTGCCTGCTTGTAAAGTTTCACGGTATCCAGGTGGCCGCGTCCGCACGGGCGCTGGTGTTGCTCGAGGCCAACTATCCCCCGGTCTATTACGTACCGCGGGAGGATATCGATGAAAAGTACTTTGCCCGCACCGATCACACGAGTTATTGCCCCTACAAGGGCGATGCCAGCTATTTCAGTCTGCAAGTCCCGGGACATGAGGGCGCTAACGCGGTGTGGAGCTATGAAGACCCCAAAGTGTCAGTCGATCAGATTCGCGGCTACATGGCGTTCTATCCTGATCAAGTCACGTTTGAGGTGCTCAAAGACGTCGAGTGAGGCTCGCTTCCAGGCCTAAACGAAAACGCCGCGCATGGGCGCGGCGTTTTAAGGTCAGGTGTTCAGCTCATCGAACAGCATCCACCAATGTGGATTCATCAATCTGGCTAATCGAAGTCACCCCGGTCAAGGTCATGGCGACGCGCATTTCCTTGGCGAAGATATCCAGCATGTTTTCCACCCCGCGTTGGCCATCGGCGGCCAGCGCATAGGCCATGGAACGCCCCAGCAATACGCCTTTTGCGCCCAGCGCCAACATCCGTACGACATCAAGTCCCGAGCGGATTCCCGAGTCGACCAGCACCGTCAAATCATTGCCGATGGCTTGCATGATGGGCGGCAATGCCTTGGTGGTGGAGAGCACGCCGTCCAGCTGTCGCCCGCCGTGGTTCGACACCACAATGCCGTCCGCGCCAAAACTGACCGCATCCCTGGCATCTTGAGGATCGAGAATGCCTTTGATGATCATCGGGCCTTTCCAGAACTCACGAATCCACTCCAGATCGCTCCAGCTGATCGAAGGGTCGAAGTTGTTGGCCAACCAGCCCATGTAGTCTTCGAGCGTGACGGCTTTGCCCAGGTACTTCGAGATATTGCCCAGGTCGTGTGGACGCCCCATGAGGCCAACGTTGAATGCCCAGTCGGGTTTGGTCATGGCCTGAAGCATTCGCCGCGATGATGCAAAAGGGCCTGACATGCCCGAGTGTGCGTCCCGGTATCGGGCGCCGGGCGTGGGCATGTCCACGGTAAACACCAGGTTTTTCACACCGGCGGCCTTCGCCCGCTCCAGTGCATTTTTCATGAAGCCTCTGTTCTTCAACACATACAGCTGAAACCAGATGGACTGTTGGCTTTGTGCCGAGACTTCCTCGATCGAACACACCGAAACCGTTGAAAGGCACAGCGGGATGCCTTTGTTTTCCGCCGCTTTTACCGCCTGCACTTCACCACGACGGGCAAACATGCCTGTCAGGCCGACCGGCGCCAAGATGATCGGCATTGAAAGTGGTTGATCGAAGAGGGTGGTTTCAAGGCTCAGGGTTTCGACGTTTTTCAGAATGCGCTGACGCAGGCTGATGCCGGTCAGATCAGCGCTATTGGCCCTAAGGGTGTGCTCTGCATAAGCCCCGCCATCAATGTAATCAAACAAAAAACGCGGGAGTTTGCGACGTGCTGCCTCGCGATAGTCAGATGCGGATGAAATGATCATGGTGCCTCTGTCTGTGAGTGGCGGGGCTGCCGATGTCGTCGAGCTTACCCTGTGGTGAGGGGATTTATCGAAACGTCGCACCGCCCCGTTGGGCTGCGAAGCGGCCCCAATCCAGCCAACTCGATGACTCTGACACACCGAGGCGGCTGGATCAGGCCTGCTGCGCAGGCCAACGGGAGCAAGCTCCCTCACCACAGGGGATGGTGGTGACCTCAGTTGGTATCCAGATCCACGTTCTTGGTCTCACGCAAACAGATCATCCCGACAACCAGGCTCACCCCGGTAATCAGCACCGGGTACCAGAGCCCGTAGAAGATGTCCCCGGTGTACACCACCAAGGCAAACGACACCGTTGGCAGGAAACCGCCGAACCAGCCATTACCGATGTGGTACGGCAGGGACATCGAGGTGTAGCGGATGCGGGTCGGGAACAGTTCGACCATCAGCGCTGCCAGCGGGCCGTAGCACATGGCGGAAATGATGATCAGCGCCACCATCAGCGCCACGATCATCGGTTTGTTGACCTGTTGTGTATCGGCTTTTGACGGATACCCGGCCAGGGTCACGGCGCCACGCAGGGCCGCTTCATCGTAACCATCGAGTTTCACTTCACCGACGCTCACCTGCACGGCGCTGCCGGCCGGGGCCGCTTCGCTGTTGTAGGGAAGGCCCTGTTTCACCAGGAAGGTTTTGACCTTGTCGCACGGGCTATCAAATTTCGCCTTGCCCACCGGGTCGAACTGGAAGGTGCAGGTGGCCGGGTCCGCCAACACGGTGATCGGTGCCTGACGGCTGGCCTGGTCGATGGCTGGGTTGGCGTAGTGGGCGATGGACTTGAAGATCGGGAAGTACAGTGCAGTCGCCAGCAGCAGGCCGATCATCAGCACCGGTTTGCGCCCGACTTTATCCGACAGCCAGCCGAAGAAAATGAAGAACGGTGCGCCGATGATTACGCTGACAATCAGCAAGCTGTTGGCCAGCGCCGGGTCCATTTTCAAGAACTGGGTGAGGAAGAACAGTACGTAGAACTGCGCCGCGTAGAAGGTCACGGCTTGCCCGGCGTTGATGCTGAACAGGGCGATCAGCACGACTTTCAGGTTTTCCCATTTGCCGAAGGAATCGCGCAGCGGCGACTTGCAGAGCTTGCCTTCTTCTTTCATTTTCACGAACGCCGGCGACTCGTGCAGGCTCATGCGAATCCAGGTCGAGATCCCCAGCAGAATGATCGAAAACAGGAACGGAATCCGCCAGCCCCAGACTTCGAACTGGTCACCGGTGAAGTAGCGGCAGCCGAGCACCACCAGCAGCGACAGCAGCAAACCGAGGGTCGCAGTGGACTGAATCCAGCTGGTGTGGAAGCCGCGTTTACCCATCGGCGCGTGTTCCGCGACATAGGTCGCAGCGCCGCCGTATTCACCACCCAGGGCCAGACCCTGAAGCATGCGCAGCACCACGAGGATGATCGGCGCGGCAATGCCGATGCTCGAGTAGGTCGGTAGCAACCCGACGCAGAAGGTCGCCAGGCCCATGAGGATGATGGTTGCAAGGAACGTGTATTTACGCCCGATCATGTCCCCCAGCCGGCCGAACACCAAGGCGCCGAATGGCCTCACGATGAAGCCGGCAGCGAAGGCCATCAGCGCAAAGATGAACGCCGTGGTGTCGTTGACCCCGGCGAAGAACTGTTTGCTGATCACCGCCGCGAGGGCGCCATAGAGGAAAAAGTCGTACCACTCGAAGACCGTCCCGAGTGACGAGGCGAAGATGACTTTCTGGGTTTCCTGACTGGTGCCCGCGCTGCGCACGGCTTCCAGAGGCTGAACATGTTCTGACATATCGGTATCCCTCACAGTGATTGTTTTTTTTGTTCCACTGGTGTTGCGTGTTCCTTGCAGCGGGTAATTTTCAACGTCCGTAAATTCAGTGCGATCCCCTGTAGGAGTGAGCCTGCTCGCGATTGCGTCGGGTCAGTCGACATCTATGTCGAATGTAATACCGCTTTCGCGAGCAGGCTCGCTCCCACAGGTTCGGTGTGTTCAGTAGGGTTGAGGATCAGTTGTGCAGCCTTTTCGGCAATCATCAGCGTAGGCGAACACGTGTTGCCCGAGGTGATACGCGGCATGATCGAGGCGTCGGCGATGCGCAGGCCGGGGATGCCGTGGACTTTGAGTTGCGCATCGACCACGGCGTCCGCGTCGTTACCCATGCGGCAGGTGCCGACCGGATGGAAGATGGTGGTGCCGATGCGGGCGGCGGCTTCGTGCAATTGTTCTTCGCTCTGCAAGCTGTCGCCGGGCAAGTACTCGACCGGTTTGAATGCTTGCAGCGCCGGTGCGGCGACGATGCGCCGGGTCAGGCGAATGGCATCCGCGGCCACCCGCAAGTCCTCCGGATGGCTCAAGTAATTGGGCTGAATCAGCGGTGGTTCCTGCGGATCGGTGGAGCGAATTTCGATGCGGCCACGGCTTTGCGGGCGCAGATCGCACACCGACGCGGTGAAGGCGGGGAACGCATGCAACGGTTCGCCGAAACGCTCCAGCGACAGCGGCTGAACGTGGTATTCGAGATTCGCCGACGTCTGCTCCGGCCCTGAACGGGCGAAGGCTCCGAGTTGGCTCGGCGCCATGGACAACGGGCCGCTGCGGTCATACAGGTAACGCAGGCCCATGCCCATCTTGCCCCACAGGCTGCCGGCGATCTGGTTAAGGGTGCGGGCGTTTTCCAGTTTGTAGATCAGGCGCAGTTGCAGGTGATCCTGCAGATTGCCACCCACGCCGGGCAGTTCATGGGCAACGCCGATCCCCAGTTTTTGCAGCAGCGGGCGAGGGCCGATCCCGGAACGTTGCAGGATGCTCGGTGAGCCGACAGAACCGGCGCACAGCACGATTTCCTTGCGCGCCTTGAAGGTTTTCGCCTGACCCTGCCAACGCGCGCTGACCGCTGACGCACGGCCGTTTTCCAGCAGCACGCGGTCGACTTCGACGTTGGTCAGCACGTTGAGATTGGGGCGGTTGCGGATCGGTTTGAGAAACGCCTTGGCCGCGTTCCAGCGAATCCCGGACTTCTGATTGACCTGGAAGTAGCCGCAGCCTTCGTTGTCGCCCTGGTTGAAGTCATCGATGCTGGCGATGCCGCTTTGCTCGGCGGCGCTGCGGAAGGCATCGAGAATCGGCCACGCCAGTCGCTGACGTTCGATCCGCCATTCCCCGGCGGCGCCGTGAAACTGCGAGTCGCCAGCAAAATGGTTTTCGCTCTTTTTGAACAACGGCAGCACGTCGTTCCAGCTCCAGCCGGGATTGCCCTGAGCCGCCCAGCCGTCGTAGTCGCCGGCCTGGCCGCGCATGTAGATCATGCCGTTGATCGAGGAACAGCCGCCGAGCACCTTGCCCCGCGGGTAACTCAGGGCGCGACCTTGAAGGCCGGGTTGCGCTTCAGTCTTGAAGCACCAGTCGGTGCGCGGGTTGCCGATGCAGAACAGGTAACCCACGGGGATGTGAATCCACGCATAGTTATCGCGGCCGCCGGCTTCGAGCAGCAACACGCGATTCTGCGGATCGGCCGACAACCGATTGGCCAGCAAACAACCGGCCGGGCCGGCACCGACCACGATGTAGTCGTATTCATCCAGGGAAGTCTGCATCCGTGACCTCATCTTGTTGTTCTTGTTGTAGGTCATCCTAGTTGTTAGCTTTCGTCAAAAGAATGTTAGTTTTTGCGCAGCCGCTGTGCGTTTTTAAACAGCCCCACCTCAAGGACGGTTCATGTTCGACTGGAATGACCTGCGGTTTTTTCTAGAGTTGCAGCGCAGCGGGCGTTTGCTCACCGCTGCCCGCCGTTTGAACACCACCCACGCGACCGTGGCCCGGCACATCGAGGCCATCGAAAAGAGCCTCGGCACCGCGTTGTTCGTTCAGCATGCCCAGGGTTATGAGCTGACCCCTGCGGGCGAAGCGTTGCTCAAACATGCTGAAGCGATGGAAAACGTCGCGCTGCTGGCGCAGGAAGAAATCACTCAGTCCTCGGCGCCGCTGGGCAAGATCCGCGTCGGCGTGACCGAGGGGTTGGGCATCATGTTCCTCGCCAGCCGCATGAACGGCTTGTTCGAGCGTTATCCGGGGCTGGAAGTGGAGCTGGTGGCGGTGCCACGGTTCGTCAGCATCCTCAATCGCGAGGCCGAAATCAGCATCCACCTCGAACGCCCGGCCGCCGACATGCTGGTCACGCGCAAACTGACTGACTATCGATTGGCGCTGTATGCAAGCCAGGAGTATCTCGACCGTTCGCCACCGCTGCGCAGCCGCGAAGACCTCGCTCGCCACGCCTGGATCGGCTATGTCGATGACTTGCTGTTCAGCCAGGAGTTGATGTTCCTCAACAGCTTCTGCCGCAATCCGCAGGTGGTCTTCCACAGCACCAGCGTCATCGCCCAGCAACAGGCTGCGCGCTCAGGCCTGGGGATTGCCGTGCTGCCGTGCTACATGGCCAGCGCCGATCCCGGCCTGGTGCCGTTGTTGCCGGATGAGAGCATCCAGCGCAGCTACTGGATCAGCACGCGGCGTGAGTTGCACAAATCGGTGCGGTTGCGGGTGTTGTGGGATTACGTGGTGGGGTTGTGTGAGGCGGAGCAGGGGCTGTTGCTGGGACCCAATCCCCTGTAGGAGCAAAGCTTGCTCGCGATGAACGAAGACGCGGTGTGCCAGACCTGACGCCTTCGCGAGCAAGCTTTGCTCCTGGAAGGGGTCGTGTTTCAAGGGAGAATTTCGAATGAGGTGCTGGCCAGGCGCTCTCCATTCATCAACACGTGCACGGCGTGTTTGCCCACGTAGTGTTTGCGGGTGGTGAGTTCCTTGATCTGCTGGCTACGAGCAATGGTCTCGGTAGCCTTGCCGGGAAGCGTCAGCGCCTTGAGCTTGAACACCTTCGCCGATGTGCTGCCGTTGGCTTTTACGTAATCGATGGCGTAGTCGATCACCAGTCGCTGACTGTCCTGGACCGTGGATTTCACGGCGAAGGACAGGGTGATTTTTTCACCCAGACGAATCACCGCCGGTTCCACCTTCACATCGATGATCTCGACCTCAGGCTTGCCGCCCGCGCCAATGATCGCCAACGCGCGTTGGTTGCCCTGTTTGATCAGGCTGCGCAGAGCGTGTTTGGCGATCCATGCGGTGTGTTTGTTGTCCAGCGACCAGCCTTCGATCAGGTCCAGCACCCATTCTGGATGATCCTTGGTGATGTCGTTGAGGTGGTTGGCCACGGACTTGCGCACGTAAAGGCTGTCGTCGGCCTTGAGGTTGTCGAGGATCGCGGCCGCCAATGTCGGGTCAGCCTGAATCTGTTCCAGTCGAAACGACCACGGCAGGCGCGGTCGGCTGCCTTCGCTGGCCAGGCGGCGGACGTGCTCGTTTTCGTCCAGTGACCACTCGTGCATGACCGCCAGTGAGCGTTCGGTGTCGCTGCGCAGGAAATGGCGGATCGCGAATTCAGAGGAGCCGAAGGTGGTGAAGTATTTCAGCGCGTCCATGGATTGTTCGAAGGCATGTGCGCCGTACGTCGCGACGTAATGCGGTAATGAAATGCTGACGAAGCCGCTGTTCAAGCGCGGAGCGAGGGCGCGCAGCACCTCAAGCGTCTCTTCATAACTCAACGGCAGGACCGCGTGCAGGCACTCGCTGACCCGGGCCATGCGTTGCATGATCGATAACTCGGCAAGCCCGTCGTTGGCCAGTTTCAGGAAGGCCTTGGCATTGAATTCGGGGTAGACCGCGGTCATCTCGGTGGCGATGTGTTGGAGGCGGTCGGCGTTGAAGATTTCCTTCAGGGCGGGGGCGGGGGCGGGGGCGGGTTGGTGGGTGGTGGTCATGGGATGGGTTTGCTCGAATGATTGTGTGTCAGTTAGATCCATCCCCTCACCCCAGCCCTCCCGAAACGTCGGACCGCCCCACAGGGGAGAGGGGGAAAGGGAGCCGATCTCCATTGCTTTCAAATCCTGAGTTCGACTCGATATCTCAGGTCGCAGTATTTCAACCAAACTCCTCGGTCAGTCCCCTCGCCCCGTGGGGAGAGGGTTAGGGTGAGGGGCTGGATCTCAAACCTTACCCGATTCCTGCTCCCCCAACTGATCCGACTCAAACAACCTCGCCAGTTCCGCCCGGGCTTCCTGTGCCGTCTGCAATACCTTCGCCGCATCGTCATAAATCGCATGCTGGGCCTCCAGCACCTGCTCGTCGTGATGCTTGAAACGCTTGATCCGCGCATCGGCCTGGGCCTGGGTCAAACCCAGACCGACCAGGGTGCGCCGGCTCATTTCCAGACTCGAATAATAGGTTTCCCGAATGGCCTCGGCGCCAAGGTCCACAAGCCGATGCACATGCTGACGGTTACGCGCCCGGGCGATGATTTTGATGTGCGGGTAGAGTTTGTGCACCAGTTCGGCGGTCTTGATGTTGGTGTCCGGGTCGTCGGTGGCGATGACAAAGTATTCCGCCTGCTCGACCTTGGCCGCACTGAGGATTTCCGGGCGCATCGGATCGCCGTAGAACACCGGCACACCGCCGAAGCTGCGCGACAGTTCGATGGTTTCCACCGAGGTGTCGAGGGCGACGAACTTGATGTTTTGCGCGCGCAAAATCCGCGCAACGATCTGCCCCATACGGCCCATGCCGGCGATCACCACGCGCGGCGTGTCGGTATGGATCTCGCGGAATTTCTCCGGCACCACCACCGGCTGAACCTTGGGGCTGACCAGTCGTGCACACACCAGCAACAGCAGCGGCGTCACCGCCATGGACAAGGTGATGGTCAGTACCAGCAAGTCGTACAGGCGCGGCTCGAACAATCCTTGGTCGCGGCCAATCTTGAACACCACAAACGCAAATTCACCACCGGCCGCGAGCACGATGCCGAGGCGAATCGCACTGACCTTGCCCAAGCCACCGGCCAGCCGACCGACAACAAACAGCAGCGGCAATTTGATTGCGATCAGCAACAAGGTCAGGCCCAGCACTGTGATCGGCGCGCTCAGTAGCAGACTCAGATTGGCGCCCATGCCGACACTGATGAAAAACAGCCCCAGCAGCAATCCCTTGAACGGTTCGATTTGCGCTTCCAGTTCGTGACGGTATTCGGAGTCCGCCAGCAGCAACCCGGCGAGGAACGCCCCCAGCGCCATGGACACGCCGGCCAGGTCCATCAGCCACGCCGTGCCGATCACCACCAGCAATGCAGTGGCGGTCGAGACTTCCGGCAAACCGGTCTTGGCCACCACCCGGAACACTGGGCGCAGCAGATACCGCCCACCGATCACCACCACCGCGATGCTGCCCAGTACGCGCAAGCCGTGATTGAGACCTTCGCCAGCGCTGCTGGTGTGATCGCCGCCCGCCAGCAACGGCACCATGGCGATCAACGGGATGGCGGCGATGTCCTGGAACAACAGAATCGCGAACGCCAACCGCCCGTGGGGGCTGGTCAGTTCCTTGCGCTCGGCCAGGCTTTGCAAACCGAACGCGGTGGAGGATAGCGCCAGGCCCAAGCCCAACACGATCGCGCTGTTCAACGGTTGGCCGAACACGAACAACGCCAGCACACCAATCACCGAGCCCGTCAGCAGCACTTGCGCCAGGCCGACGCCGAACACCGATCTGCGCATCACCCACAAACGTCGCGGCGACAGTTCAAGACCAATGATGAACAGCAGCAACACCACCCCGAGTTCGGAAATGTGGGCGACGCTTTGCGGATTGCCGATCAAGCCCAGCACCGACGGGCCGATGATCACGCCGGCAAACAGATAACCCAGCACCGCCCCCAGTTGCAGGCGCTTGGCCAAGGGGACGGTGAGCACCGCCGCGAACAGAAACACGACAGCGGCTTGCAACAGGTTGCCTTCATGGGGCATGACAAAAACTCCATTCACTCGGTACGGCGGGGGTGACAAGGATAAAGGCTGGCGCTTGATGCGTCAGCCACGAACGCTCAGCGGAAGGTTATATTTCGCATCAATTGGTTACATTCATAGGATAAGCTGATCAATCTGTCCGTTCCCGAGTGCGCACCATGGCCATCAACTTCGACCTTAACGACTTGCAAGCCTTTCGCGCCGTGGTGGAGCAGGGCAGCTTTCGCAAGGCGGCCGACGCGGTGCGCATTTCGCAACCGGCGTTGAGCCGGCGCATCGAAAAACTCGAAGACGCCCTCGGTGTGAGGTTGTTCGAGCGCACCACTCGCAAGGTCAGCCTGACCCAGGCCGGACGCGGTTTTATGCCGAGCGTCGAACGTCTGCTGGACGACCTGGACGTGGCGCTATTGGGCATCAGCGAAGTCGCCTCGACCCGCCTCGGCCACGTCACTGTCGCCTGCGTGCCTTCAGCGGCTTACTACTTCATGCCGCGAGTAATCGCGCACTACCACCGGCAGTTTCCACGGATCAAGGTCAAGGTGCTCGACTCCAGCGCCCACGAAGTGCTCAGTGCGGTGGTCAATGGCGAGGCGGATTTCGGCCTGAGTTTCATGGGCACCCTGGAGGCGGAAGTGGAGTTCGAGCCGCTGGTACAGGAAGGTTATGTGGTGGCGTGCCGGCGCGATCATCCGTTGGCCGGACGCAGCAGCGTGACGTGGGATGAGTTTTATCAGCAGGACTATATCTCGCTGGACAAGACGTCCGGCAATCGCTTTCTGCTGGACCAGGCGCTCACGGGCATCGTGCCGCAGCGGCCGAGCATCTGCGAAACCCGGCATGTGACGACGATGATTGGTTTGGTCGAAGCGGGGTTGGGCGTGGCAGCGGTGCCGTTGATGGCGATGCCGGCGGCAGATCACCCGATCCTGACACGAGTACCGCTGACCGATCCGCAGGTGATGCGCAGTGTCGGTTTGATCAAGCGCCGGGGTCGTACCTTGACCCCGGCGGCACTGGAACTGGAAAGGCTGGTGGTGGAAATGAAAGTCCAGGTCAGCGTTTGACCGAGTCCAGCCCGGTGGCTTTCACATCCGGCTGAGCAGCGGTGGAGGCCAGGTATTCGAGCAGCGCCTTGGCTTCGGCCGGGTGTTGCGCCCCCACCGGAATGCCGGCGGCGAAACGTGTCACTGACTGCACCGATTCTGGAATCTTCGCCACAAAACTCACGCCTGGCACCGGCAGCAACTCGCTGACCTGCTGAAAGCCCAGTTGATAGTCACCGGTGGCTACCACCGAGCCCACCGGGATTTTCGCAACCATCGTCGACTTGGGTTTGAGCTGGTCTTCGATGCCCAGCCGTTTGAACAATTGTTCCTCGATGTACACGCCACTGGCGCTGTCGGAATAGGCCACGGACTTCGCGTCGAGCAAGGTCTTTTTCAGACCGTCGACAGAGCTGATGTCCGGCTTCGGTGCGCCTTCACGTACCACCAGGCCGATCCGCGAGTCAGCCAGCTCTACCCGTGAGGCGGGATCGACTTTGCCTTGCTTGATCAGGTCATCGAGGGCGTAGCCGACCATGATCACCACGTCGGCTTTTTCACCGCGAGCCAGACGATTGGGAATCGCTTCCGGCGCCTTGCCCATCGAGGGGCCGAGGGCGGTGTCCAGTGTGTTGCCCGTGGAGGCGGCGAATTTCGGGCCGAGGATTTTATAGGCGGCGGTGAAACCGCCGGAGGTCATCACCCGGATCTCTTCGGCCTGGGCGACGGCGCTCAGCCCCAGGCTGACCAGCAAAGACAGGGCTGCAACATTGAATAGCTTTTTCATGGTCATGTGCTCTCAGGGTTCAGGACATCGCCGGTTGCAAGCGACCGGTCGAACGGCGATAGAGATACAGCGTCGCGCACAGGGCACAGAGCGCGGCAAAACTCATCCAGTAACCGGGCGCAGCCTTGTCGCCGGTGTACTGGATCAGGAAGGTCGATATCGCTGGCGTAAAACCACCGAACACCGCCGTGGCCAGGCTGTAAGCCAGCGAGAACCCGGCGACCCGCACTTCGACCGGCATGATTTCCGTCAGCGCGGCAATCATCGCGCCGTTGTACAAACCGTAAATGAACGACAACCACAGCAGCACCAACAGCATGTTGATGAAGCTCGGCGCCTGCACCAGATACGTCAGCGCCGGATACGCCGTGGCCAAGGTCAGCAGGGCCATGGCAATCAGCACCGGACGACGGCCGATGCGGTCCGACAGTGCGCCGCCAATCGGCAACCAGAAGAAGTTCGAAACGCCCACCAGCAAAGTCACCAGCAATGCATCAGACGTGCTCAGGTGCAGCACGGTCTTGCCGAAGGTCGGTGCATACACGGTGATCAGGTAAAACGCGGTGGTGGTCAGGGCAACCATCATCATCCCGGCGAACACGATCACCCAGTTCTGCGCCAGCGTGCGGAACACGTCGCCCATGCTCGGGCGGTGTTTACGGGCGGCGAACGCTTCGGTTTCCTCAAGGTTACGGCGCAGGAAAAAAATGAACGGCACGATCATGCAGCCGACGAAAAACGGAATTCGCCAGCCCCAGTCGGCAATCATCGCTGGCGCCATCCATTGGTTCAGGCCATAGCCCAACGCCGCCGCGACAATGATTGCCACTTGCTGGCTGGCCGACTGCCAACTGGTGAAGAAGCCTTTGTTGCCGGGCGTGGCGATCTCCGAGAGGTACACCGAGACGCCACCCATTTCTGCGCCGGCCGAGAAGCCTTGCAGCAAGCGGCCGATCAGGACGATGGCCGGGGCGAACAGCCCGATGGTTTCGTAACCGGGTACCAGCACAATCAAAATCGTGCCGCTGGCCATGATCGACAGGGTGACGATCAAGCCTTTGCGCCGACCCACATCATCGATGTAGGCGCCCAGCACCACGGCGCCCAACGGTCGCATCAGAAAGCCTGCGCCGAACACCGCGAAGGTCATCATCAGCGAGGCGAACTCGCTGCTGGCCGGGAAGAACACAGCAGCGATCTGCGTGGCGTAAAAACCGAAAAGGAAGAAGTCGAATTGTTCGAGGAAGTTGCCCGAGGTGACCCGGAAAATCGCACTGGCCCGGGAGCGACCGGAAGTCGCGGGCCGTTGGGTTGATGCTGTCATAGACGTGTACTCCACCGCTTTTATGACGTGCACCGCCTGGACGCGGCGCACGGTTCTTATTGGGGCGGATAGTGGCGCAGGGTGATCGATATGTTAATTGCATTGTTGGCATGCATTGATGTGTGAAACGGATCAATGCATTCGCGGACTGCGCCGTTACAGACTGGCCTCGATATGAGCAAACGCTCGCGCCACATACTCTTCTTTCTCGCCAACCGGGGCGAAATAGTGCAAAACCTCCCGCGCCGTTTCAGTGCCCTTGAGCCGTGCCAGCAACCACGCCGAAAGGTACTGCGCCGACAAACAGCCGCCGGCGGTGGCGATGTTGCCATTGGCGTAGAACGCCTGATTAACGATGTTGACTCCCGCCGCTTGCACCCACGGTTTGCTGGTGGTGTCGGTGCAGGCGGGGGCTTGGCCGAGCAAGCCGAGTTTGGCCAGCAGGAAGGTGCCGGAGCATTGGGCCGCCAGCAGTTGTCGCGCTGGATCAAGGCGCAACTGCCCCATGATCGCCGGATCGCCGGCCACTTCGCGCGTCTTCCTGCCACTGCCTGCCAGCACTGCATCCGCCTGACAGGCTTCAACCAGGTCGACGTGAGCATCGATGGTCAAACCATTCATGGACGTGACCCGCGGCGTTGGCGAAGCAATGCTCACGCGCCACGCCTTGTCGCCGAGCAGGGAAACCCGGCTGAGCATGCCGAAGGCGATCAGGGAATCCAGCTCGTTGAAACCGTCAAAGGTCAGAATGGCGATGTGCATGGCGAATACCGATGGTTTTTTCGCAGCGTACGCTGACGCTGCGCCTGGTCCCCCGTACAGTTCGGCACAGAATCATCGCAACAGTAATGAATGATTTATCGCTAGCGCAGTCGGAGTTCGGGTACCACGACATCACTGGAGGATCACCCCATGAACAGCAAATCCCTCATCGCCGCCTTGGCCATTGCCGCCGGCGTTGCCGGTATCAGTCCCATTGTTCAAGCGGATGACCCACCGCAAAAAACCGTCCAGCCGGGGGTTAACAACTCCCGCCAACTGGTGAAGGGTGATCGTGCCCCCGACGTTTACCAGCGCAGCGAAAAGGCCCTGACCAACTGGAAACAGAAAGGCCTGAAAGCCCCGAAGGCTCAGGCACAGTGGGTGCAGATCAACGACAAGTACATGATGGTGATGATTACCAACGGGACGATTATTGATATCACGCCAGTGGAGCGTTAGGGCGCAAGCAACATTTGGCCATTGAAGGCTGATTGAAATCGCCTGCAGTTCCGGTAAAGCTCGCTGGCGATTTCATTGACTGGATGTCAGGAGCGACTCGTTGGAAAAGAAACCCCTTTACCGCAAGGTCAATACCCGCACTTGGGGTGTCTGGCGTAACGAAATTACCGGGCATTACCGGCATCAGCGCAATACCAAGAATGAAATCAAAAACGATGCGTCACGGGGTTCGATGCATGGAACTCGTCGGCACGGGTTCGATTACACGCCATTGTTCCGGTTTCTGCTGTCTCGCGTCGGTGGGCAATGGGATGAGGTTTTCAGCGAAGCGGTGGCTCGCCTCGATCGGCCTGAACCGGTGTTCTGGATGGTGGCTCTGCATGAAAACGAAAGGAAGGAGCAGGTGTGTCTGGGAGAGTCGAGCTACTTCAGCGGCTTGTATGTCGATGATCAAGGGCGTTTGCGGATCGTCAATCCTGAGCTGACGGCCGAAGGCATGGCGCCTTATTGTGATTGCTGCACCCACACCTTTAACGGCATTCCTTTCGGCCAGCGCAAGGACTGAACGGGTCAATCGACCCGGCTAGGGCTCATCGTTTGCTCGCCCAACCGATACTGATTATTCCCACTGCGCTTCGCCTCATACATCGCCAGATCCGCAATATGAATCAACCGGTCCATGCTCGGCGCATGGTCCGGGAACACCGCGACCCCCAGGCTGGTGCCGATGTGGCGCTGATCATTACCGATGGTCACCGGTGGCGACAGTTCGACGAAGATTTTCTGGCAGATGCTGCGGGCTTCGTCTTGCAGGCTGTTGCCTTGGGGCAGGCCTTGAAGGATGACCACAAACTCGTCGCCACCGATCCGGGCGACGGTATCGGTTGAACGCAGGATTTTCTTCAGGCGAGTGGCGGTGGTGATCAGTACCCGGTCGCCGGCGGCATGGCCGTAATGGTCGTTGATTGCCTTGAAACCATTGAGGTCGACAAATACCAGCGCAACCCTCGTGGCGCTGATACGTGCCTGTTCCAGCGCTTCGGACAGACGCTCCTCGAGCACCAGACGATTGGGCAGACCGGTCAGCGGGTCGAAGTGGGCCAGGTGCTGCAGGTAGCTGGCGGAGGCTTTTTCCTCGGTGATATCGCGTACCACGCCCATCATCTTGATCGTTGCATCGTGGTCGTTCTTGACCACATTGCCGGTTTCCCGAAGCCAGCGGATCGTGCCGTCGGGCCAGACCACCCGGTATTCCTCGTCATGGTTGTCGCCGGTTGCCAGGCAACGCAATTCCCCGGCCCGGACCTTGGCCCGGTCGTCCGGGTGAACACATGAGCAAAACAGCGCGTAGGAGGGCGTTACTTCGTCGATCTTGAAGCCAAACATGCCGTAGATCGCGTCCGACCAGTAGAGCTTGTCGGTGTCGACATCCCAGTCCCACGTACCGATGCGGGCGAAATACTGGCTGCGCTTGAAGCGTTCGGCGTCGCCATCCTGGCGGATATTTTGCCCATCCGTCAGGCTGGTGATCAGCACGCGATACTCGGCCAGCTGTTTTTGCAGCGAGCGCTCGCGACAGATCAACGCGACGATCAGGGCTAGCATCATTGAGCCGATGGTGGCGCTGGTCCAGTCCACATTCATTCAGGGGTTGCCATCATGGCGTATTGATCCGTGGGGTTAGGTGTTGCTTATGTTAGTTCACGGTTAATGCCAGAAACAGATCGAATCGGTTGCCAATCAGGCGCATTTCTGGGAAAACGGCGCCCATAACGCCTTTCAGGCAAACGAACACACGAGTGCATGCAATGAATGATGAGCTTCAGGTAATCGACATCCAGGTGGGCGACGGCAAAGCCGCCGTCAAAGGCGCGCTGATTACCACCCAATACCGCGGCTGGCTGGAAGACGGCACAGAGTTCGATTCTTCCTACAGCCGGGGTAAACCGTTCCAGTGCGTGATTGGCACGGGTCGGGTGATCAAGGGGTGGGATCAGGGGATTATGGGCATGCAGGTCGGCGGCAAGCGCACGTTGCTGGTGCCGGCGCATCTGGCCTACGGTGAACGGACCATGGGCAAGATCACGCCGAACTCGAACCTGATCTTTGAGATTGAATTGCTGGAAGTGCTGACGCGCGATGATTGATTTTATGACGAGGGCAGCCCCCTCGCCACAATGTTCGTTCGTTCGAGGTCTCCGGCGGATCAGGCGAATGCGTCAATATCGTCAAGCGTGTCCGCAATAATTCCTTCAAGGGAAGGGAATTTGTTTTTCACCTTGTCGAGTGTCGCCAGCACCGTTTCCTTATCCAGTTCTCCATGACGACGAGCGAGATGACCAAGAGCCGTGATGGCGGATGCTGTAACCGATTCGGTCTCACTTGCGAGGTATTTAATGCAAGTGTTCTGAGCCCAGGTGTTATCTGCTTCATTCAGACCGATGGAAATCAATGCGGCAGTAACATTCGTATCCACTCCGCTTGTAAGAAGCGTCGTCGCTTCATCATGGCTCATTGATGGATCTTGATAGACGCGGTGCCCATCGCCTGAAGGTGGGTTATGAATCCTCGGTATGCCTGTTTTGCGAGCCATGAGCGTCCTTGTTTCATCTTTTGAAAACGATGCGGACGCTATATCAAACGGCATTTGATAGATGTAGGACGAGTCTGAAACTCTATGAACTACTGGAAGTGCTGCCCCGCCACGATTAACCGCTAAGACTGAAAGGTTTCCCTGTAGGCATAAAGACCCGGTGTTCCACCGGTCATCACAAACAGCACATTGTCCCCGGAACGGAAGCGTCCTTGCCTGAGATCGGCCAACAGACCGGCAAACGCTTTGCCGGAGTACACCGGGTCGATCAACAGGCCTTCGGCGCGGGCCATCAGGCGCACGGCTTCCTGCATGGCTGGCGTCGGCAGGCCGTAACCGTCGCCCAACTGACTGCCGTCGATGGCGATCTCTTCAGCCTGCACAATGGCGCTACTGCCCAACAGCGCCAGTGCGTCCTGGGTCAATTGCCGGGTTCTGGCCGCTGACGTGTCTTGATCGGACAAAACCGAATAGGACTTGACGATCGAGGTGCCTCGGCCCAGCAACTGGAAGCCCGCCGCGAGCCCGGCGTGGGTACCGGCGCTGCCGTTGGGCACTACGACTTGATTGAAGGTGAGGCCGAGTTCCGTCTCCTGTTGCGCGATCTCCGCCGCGCAACGCGCATAACCGAGACTGCCCAGCGGTGTTGAACCACCCGTGGGAATCACCAGCACATTGCGCCCCGAATCCCGAAGTTGCGTGGCCCGTGTTTCGGCCACGGCGAGTGAGGCGCTGCCACCGGCAAGCACCTGTAGGTTTGCGCCAAACAATTGGTCGAGTAGAACGTTGCCGTTGAGTTCGTAATCCACATCGGTTTTGGGAACCGCGCGGGTCAGGATCAGTTCGCAGGCAAGGTCCAGGCGAGAACACACCGCGGCGGTCAGGCGCGCATGGTTGGACTGAATGCCGCCCACGGTGATCACCGTGTCGACTCCGGCCGCCAGCGCTGCGCCGATATGGAATTCGAGTTTGCGCAGTTTGTTACCGCCACCGCCAATCAGCATATGATCGTCGCGCTTGAGAAACAGGCCGATTCCCTGCGACTTCAAGCCCAGCAGTTGTTCGAGGCGTTCGGCGCGTTGAATGGGCGTGGGGCCTAGCAGAAGGTCTGCCCGCGCAAAAGAACTCAGTGACGTGTCCAGTAGTAGGGTTTGCATCAATGGAGCCTCGTTGTTCACTTTAATTAAGTGACTCTAGGGAGAAAGCCCTTCGTGATAAACGCATTGCCGGTTATTACTCCTTTAACCTGATGTACTTAATCAAGCGTTCCGTTCCTCCCTTCACAAGGCATGGTCATGAGCAAACTCAGGCAAATGGAAGTTTTCGTCGCCGTGGTCGAGGCGGGTAGCTTCGCCGATGCGGCCAGTGAAGTCGGGATGTCGGCGGTCATGGTGGGACGGCATATCCAGAGCCTGGAGAAAACCCTCAATACCAAACTGATTCAACGCACCACGCGACGCCAGTCCATCACCGGCGAAGGGCAGTTGTTTTATGAAGAAGCCAAGCGGGCGCTGGAGCAGGTGAAGTACGCGTTCAGCCGGGTGGAGGCGTCGAGCCCGGAGCCCAGCGGCCTGTTGCGAATCACCGCGCCGATGACCCTCGGCGTGGCATTGGTCGGTCCTCTGGTGTCGGAGTTCATGCAGTGTTATCCGCAGATCCAGGTCGAGCTGATTCTGAGCAACGAAGTGGTGGACCTGTACGAAACGTCATTCGATCTGGCGTTCAGGATTTCCGAACTGATCGGCGTGAACCTGCTGGCCAAACCATTGCCACCGTATCGAATGGTGATCTGCGCATCGCCCCGGTATCTGGAGCAATGGCAGGAACCCCAATCCCCCGAGGACCTGCACCGACACAGAATCCTCACCCACACGTCCTGGAACAACCGGTTTGCCTGGCCTTTGAAAAACGGCGCCAGCGAGGTTCCCTGGCCTGAAGGGGCGGTGCTGAAAAGCAATGACGGCCAAGTTCTGCTGCAGGCCGCCGTGGCCGGAGAGGGGATTTTGATGCAGCCCGACTTCCTGGTGTCAGCCGCCTTGGCCAAAGGCGAACTCGTGCGGATCCTGGACGCCTACGCGCCGCCGCCCAAGCCGGTACAGATGGTGTATCCACGCTCGCGCAAATCACTGCCCAAGTTGAAAGCCTTTATCGATTTTGTTGTGCAGCGACTGGCGTGACTGTTACGGATGCGGATTTTTTAGCGGGGTTTCGATAGACCCTCGCTGATTGTCGTCTTGCCAGTTCTACCGGGATCAGTGACTATGTGCGCCATATAGGGGTAGGGGGTATAGGTATGGCGCACATCCACGAACACAAAGATGACTTGCTCAACCGGGTTCGGCGCATTTCAGGTCAGGTGCAGGCCATAGAGCGGGCGCTTGAGTCCGACGCCGATTGTGCGAAGACCTTGCATCTGGTTGCGGCTGTCCGCGGTGCGGTTAACGGTTTGATGGATCAGTTCATCGACGCCCACGCCCGTGAACATGTCGCACGTCCTGGCCTCAGCGACGAAGAGCGCGCCGAAGGCCTGGAAGAGTTGCTGCAAGCCATTCGCCGTTACTCGAAATAGAGATCCGGACACATGACACAAACGCCGCAAGCTTCGAATTTTTCTCACGACCACATGTTTCTCGCCGCCTCCCATGATGAAAACGCCCGCCGCACTTTGTGGGTGGTGGCGCTGACCTTCGTCATGATGATTGGCGAGATTACTGCCGGTTACATCACCGGCTCCATGGCACTGCTGGCCGATGGTTTTCACATGGCGACCCATGCCGGTGCCTTGGGCATTGCGGCGGCGGCGTACGGTTTTGCCCGACGCAATGCCAACAATGCCCGTTACAGCTTCGGTACCGGCAAGGTCGGTGACCTGGCCGGTTTTGCCTCGGCCATGGTGTTGGGGCTGGTGTCGCTCGGTATCGCCGGTGAATCCATCTTGCGACTGTTTCAGCCGACCACCGTGGCCTTTTCGGAGGCGACGATGATTGCGGTGGTGGGGCTCGCGGTAAACATCGTCAGTGCGTTTTTGCTGGCGGGCAATCATGGGCATCACGGCCATGATCATGGCCACGGACATCACCACCATCACGACAACAACCTGCGCTCAGCGTATGTCCATGTGCTCGCCGACGCCTTGACTTCGGTGCTGGCCATTGCCGCTTTGCTGGCCGGCCGTTACCTCGGTTGGGTCTGGCTGGACCCGGTGATGGGCATCGTCGGCGCCATTGTCATCGCCAAGTGGGCCTATGGCCTGATGCGCACCAGTGTTGCGGTGCTGCTCGACACCACCGATGAGCACGTGGCCGCTGAAATTCGTGAACTGCTGGAGTCGTCGGGTGACGTGCACATCAGCGACCTTCACGTCTGGCAGGTCGGGCCTGAGGCGCGGGCAGCGATTGTCAGCGTAGTGGCGGCAGCGGGAGTGAGTGCCGACAACGTTCGCGAACGTCTGGCGCCGGTTCATGAGTTGTCTCACTTGACCGTCGAGTATCGCAACGCTTGATGCCTCAGGGGCAATCGCTGAAGAGCGGAATGCGGCCGTTGAGAGAAGGGCGGTAGTGCCATTCCAATTGGTCTAGCGCAGGTTTCATTGCCAGAATCTCCCTCAATGTGGCGCTGGCAATACTCAACGCCAACAACTGTCCCGGGAATTGATGCCGATCAGCCCGGCGGTGGCTTCATAGGACTGGGAACTCAGCAGTCGGTTTGCCGTTGAACTGCCGGTTCAGCTATCGGCAGCACAACCCGCGTCCACCGAGACCAGACGCCGCGCGATCGCCAGTTCTGCGCCTTAGCGACTGGCCGAGGCCATCAGCACGCCGAAACCGGCGAACGTCACGCCCGAGACTTTCGCCGCCAGCCAGGAACCCTTCGAGCTGGACAACCAGCCTTTGGCAGCATTGGCGAGCAAGGCATAGCTGCCATGCACCAGAATCACCAGTACGGCGTAGGAGGCCACCAACTTGAAGAACTGGGTGGAGAAGTGCGCCGAGGTGTCGATGAATTGCGGAAACACCGCCAGAAAGAAAAACACAGCCTTGGGGTTCAAAAACTGGAGCGAAGCCGCTTCAAGGAAGCGATAGCCCGGGCTTGAGGGGCGTGTTTCAAGCAACGAGCTTAAACGATCCGAACCCCAGCTTTTGTAACCCAGGTACAACAGATAGGCCGCCCCGGCATATTTCAATGCGGTGAAGGCGTTCGCGGAGGTGCTGAGGATCAGGCCGACACTGGTGGCGCTAATGGCGGCGACGATAAACGCTCCCGATGCGATCCCCAGAATGCCCGGCACGGCCCCCGTCCAGCCGTGGCGTACTGCGTTGGACAGGGTCAGGACCACGCCAGGCCCTGGACTCAAAATGGTCAAGGTGGCGAAAAGCAGAAAGAGTCCGTAGCTGTTCATGTCTTGCTCCGTCAGTTGGCGCAGGCTGCGTGCGGGCAGATTGGCGTGGCGACGTGAGCGTGACAAACGCTTTAAATGCGCTGCATATGTGACTAAATTAGACGCATGACAAATCAACTCCCCCCACTTAATGCTGTTCGCGCCTTCGCCGTTGCTGCTCGCCATCAGAGTTTCAGCCTGGCGGCCGAAGAGCTGCATGTCAGTCACAGTGCCGTCAGCCGGCATATCAAATTGCTTGAGGAACACCTGGGCGTGCTGTTGTTCGAGCGGCGTGTCCGTCAATCGGTGCTGACGCCGGCCGGCCAGCGTTTTTATGAGCAGGTCAGCGCCGGGCTGGCGCAGATCGCCAACGCCGCCGCTGCGCTCAAGCAACATGCCTCGCTGCCAACCGTGAAGATCAATGTCCGTCCGTCCTTTGCGATGCTTTGGCTGATGCCCAGGCTGGAGGATTTCATTGCGCGGCACCCGGACATCAAACCGCAAGTGATTACCCAAACCCAGGCACCGGATCATGCACGCGACGGGTTCGACATCGTCATTCGCCGTGGTCGTGACGACTGGGCGCCGGCGATAGAGGCTCGAGTGCTTTTCGAAGACGAACTGTTGCTGGTCGCGGCACCCTCGCTGATCGAGCGCATGGCCCTTGAAGACCTCGCGTCCCTGAGCCAGCACACGTTACTGACCGCCAAGGCGCGTCGCGAAGACTGGCACAATTGGGCCCTGCATTTTGGGCAAGGCCAGTCAGCCACTCAGGTCACACGCCAGTTTGACCACATGCATTTGGTGCTTGAGGCCGCTGTGGAAGGACAGGGCATTGCCTTGTGCCCGACCTCTTTGCTGGGCACCCACCTCTCGAGCGGTCGCCTGATGTGCCCACTGCCCGAATTGCGGATGCCGTTGCCGCGTTATTACTACGGTGTTGCGCCGGACGTGACGGCGCAGACACGGGTGTTTGTGGAGTGGTTGTTTGCCCGCATTGCTGAGGATGAGCACACACCAGCAGGTTCTCAAAATTATCGGGCGTTATAAAAAGTAGCGCCTTCAGGAATGTTTTTATTGACGAAGGACATGGCCCCGATAGTAACGTTATCGCCAATTGAGAGGGTGTCGGCGATGATGCAACTATTTGCCCCAATACTTACGTTATCACCGATCTTGAGTTCATATTCAGGTAACCCCATGGTTTTTATGCCAATGGTGGTGTTTTGACGGATAAAGAAATTTCGGCCGATCTGAACATGGCCAGTGATGACGATCCCAGGCAAATGGCCGATACGAAAGCCGGGCCCTATTTTGGCATCAATACTTATATCAACCCCGTACTTTAGATTGATCTTCCTTTCCAATCGTTTCGCATAAACGTGGAACAAACCTTTTCGAGCATTTAAATACTGCGCAAGTCTAAATACAAACAAGTACCTGAGCGTGTTGTTCTTTCTGGTTCGTTTAATAATGTTGGTTATCAGGCCGATGCGACTTCCCGGTTTTTTCTTGTTTGAAACTTCCGACTTCCAATGCATCGTCAAAGTTTCTAAATTCACGGCGCAGCCCTTAGCCTTACGGCTCTGAAAAATGGGTGAGTTTAACAAGTGAGCTATGGAGTGGGTACGGACCCTGAATTGCCTTTCTTTTGGCAATAAAAACCCACCCATCGCCAAAGCGATGGGTGGGTTATATGCCGCTTGGGCCCAGGCCCCGTCAAATCAAACCTTGACGATCCAACCCGCTGGCGCTTCGATGTCGCCGGTCTGTACGCCCGTCAGCTCTTTGTAGAGCTTCTGGGTGACCGGGCCGACGTCGGTTTCGCTATGGAACACGTGCAGGTGGTCGTTGTAGCTGATGCCGCCGATTGGTGTGATCACCGCAGCAGTACCGCAAGCGCCGGCTTCCTTGAAGTCGGAGAGCTTGTCGATGAACACGTCGCCTTCGATCACTTCCAGGCCCAGACGCGATTTTGCCAGTTCAATCAACGACAGACGGGTGATGCCCGGCAGGACCGACGGCGAGTTCGGGGTCACGAACTTGTTGTCGTGGGTGATCCCGAAGAAGTTGGCCGAACCGACTTCTTCGATTTTGGTGTGGGTCATCGGGTCCAGGTAGATGCAGTCGGCGAAGTGGGCTTTCTTGGCCTGGGAACCTGGCATCAGGCTGGCCGCGTAGTTACCACCGACCTTGGCTGCACCGGTGCCTTGTGGCGCGGCGCGGTCGTAGCTGGAGATCAGGAAGTTGTGCGGGGTCAGGCCGCCCTTGAAATAGGCACCGACCGGAATGCAGAAAATCGAGAAGATGAACTCGGGGGCGGTACGCACGCCGATGTTATCACCCACGCCGATCACGAACGGGCGCAGGTACAGCGCGCCGCCGGTGCCGTAAGGCGGGATGAAACGCTCGTTGGCGCGGACCACTTCCTTACACGCTTCGACGAACTGTTCGGTGGACACCTGTGGCATCAGCAGGCGCGCGCAGCTGCGTTGCATGCGTGCGGCGTTCTGGTCCGGGCGGAACAGGTTGATCGAACCGTCCTTGCAGCGATAGGCCTTCAGCCCTTCGAAGCATTGCTGGCCATAGTGAAGGGCAGTGGAACCTTCGCTGATGTGCAGCACATTGTCTTCGGTCAGGGTGCCTTTGTCCCACTCGCCATTACGCCAGTGCGACAGATAGCGCTTGTCTGTCTTGATGTAGTCAAAACCCAACTTGTCCCAATTGATGCTTTCGTTACCCATGACACCCTCTATCACTTAACAACCGCCGAAACGGTTCAAGGCTTCTGACGTTTTTCTGGATGGGGACAACAATACTTCATTCCGGGCCCGTTTCGCAGCCGGAATTCAATCTCTGCGACCATCGATGCACCCGATGTAGCAGCTGCCTCGCGTTGCTCGACAGCTGCTACAGGGTTTGGTGTGCGTCTTTAGAGGTGCAACGCGTGGCCAAGCGCGCGCAACGCCGCTTCCTGTACAGCTTCGCCCAAGGTCGGATGCGCATGGATGGTGCCGGCAATGTCTTCCAGTCGTGCGCCCATTTCCAGGCTCTGACCGAACGCCGTCGACAATTCCGACACGCCCACGCCGACCGCCTGCCAGCCGACAATCACATGATTGTCACGCCGCGCCACGACCCGCACGAAGCCACTTTTCGATTCCAGCGTCATCGCCCGGCCATTGGCCGCAAACGGGAAGCTGGAAACGATGCAGTCCAGACCCGCCGCCTTGACGTCGTCCGGGGTCTTGCCGACAACGACCAGTTCCGGGTCGGTAAAGCACACGGCGGCGATGGCAGTCGGGTTGAACTCGCGGGATTTACCGCTGATCAGTTCGGCCACCATCTCGCCCTGGGCCATGGCCCGGTGCGCGAGCATTGGTTCGCCGCTCAGGTCGCCGATGGCATACACGTTGCGCATGCTGGTCTGGCAGCGGTTGTCGATCTTGATCGCCGAGCCGTTCATGTCCAGGTTCAAACCTTCGAGGTTCCAGCCTTGGGTGTTCGGTTTGCGGCCAACGGCCACCAGCACCTGATCGGTTTCCAGGTTCAAGGTGTCACCGTCCGGGTCAAGAACTTGCAATGTATTGCTAACAGAATCAAAGCCTTGGACGCTGTGCTTCAAGTAAAGCTTTATGCCGAGCTTTTTCAGTTCGTCATGCACAGGCTGCGTCAGTTCGGCATCGTAGGCCGGCAGGATGCGATCCTGGGCCTCGACCACGCTGACCTCGGCACCGAGCTTGCGATAGGCAATCCCCAGCTCCAGACCGATGTAACCGCCACCGACCACGATCAGCCGTTTCGGCACGGACGTCGGCGCCAGGGCTTCGGTGGAGGAGATGATCGGCCCGCCAATCGGCAGCATTGGCAGGTTCACGCTTTTCGAGCCGGTGGCCAGCACCAGGTGTTCGCA
Source organism: Pseudomonas sp. BT76 TE3572 (assembly GCF_050435365.1). Taxonomy (NCBI): domain Bacteria; kingdom Pseudomonadati; phylum Pseudomonadota; class Gammaproteobacteria; order Pseudomonadales; family Pseudomonadaceae; genus Pseudomonas; species Pseudomonas sp. BT76 TE3572. Next base: position 1,570,552 of record NZ_JBNDKE010000001.1, on the reverse strand, counting down.
CTGAATACGCGTGTCGCCGACTTCTACGGTTTTACCATCAATAACTTTCGCAAAGCCTTGAATAACCTGGATTTTGTTCTTTTTCAGCAGCGCCGAAACGCCCGTGGTCAGGCGATCAACGATGCCGTCCTTCCATTCAACACTCTTGCTGATATCGAGCGTCGGCGCCGACACGCTGATGCCCAACGCCGAGTGCTGGCTGTGGTGTTGCGTCTGGTGAAACTGTTCGGCGACGTGGATCAACGCCTTGGACGGAATGCAGCCGATATTCAGGCAAGTACCGCCCAGGGATTCGCCTTCCACCAGAATGGTCGAGATGCCCAACTGACCGGCACGAATCGCCGTCACATAACCGCCGGGGCCGCCGCCAATGATCAATAGCGTGGTGTTCAAAGTCTGTTGCATGACCTACTCCACAAACAGGGTGGCGGGTTGTTCGAGCAAGCCACGGATGGCCTGGATGAATTGCGCCGCGTCCATGCCATCGACCACACGGTGATCGAAGGAGCTGGAGAGGTTCATCATCTTGCGAATCACGATCTGGCCTTTGACGACCATCGGGCGGTCGACGATTTTGTTGACGCCGACGATCGCCACTTCCGGCAGGTTCAACACCGGGGTGCTGACGATACCGCCCAAGGCGCCGAGGCTGGTCAGGGTGATGGTCGAGCCGGACAGCTCATCGCGGCTGGCCTTGCCAGTGCGGGCAGCGGTAGCGAGGCGAGAAATTTCCTGAGCGCTGTCCCACAGACTGCGGGTTTCGGCGTGACGGACCACCGGCACCATCAAACCGATGTCGGCTTGGGTGGCGATGCCCACGTGCACCGCGCCGAGGCGCGTGATGACTTGGGCTTCGTCGTCGTAACGGGCGTTGATCTGCGGGAAGTCGCGCAGGGCAACAACCAGAGCGCGGACCAGGAACGGCAGCAAGGTCAGCTTGCCACGGGTCGCGCCGTGTTTTTCGTTCAGGTGAGCGCGCAGTTCTTCCACGGCGGTGACGTCGATTTCCTCGACGTAACTGAAGTGAGCGGCGCGCTGAGTGGCGTCCTGCATGCGCTGGGCAATCTTGCGGCGCATGCCGATGACCGGGATTTGTTCTTCGTCGTTACGCTGGGCGTAAGCGGCGGCAGCGGTGGATTGCGGCTGCTGACCCTGAGCCAGATAGGCGTCGAGGTCTTCGTGCAACACCCGACCGGCAGGGCCGGTGCCACGCACCAGACGCAACTGGATGCCGAGGTCCAGCGCATGTTTGCGCACGGCCGGGGAGGCCAGCGGACGCTCATCGGCTTCGCGAGCAACCATCGGGCCTTGGCATACGGCAGCTCGTGGCGCTACAGCAGCGACCGGTTTGCTTTCAACAGCGGCGGCAACTTTCGGCGCCGCAACCTGTGCTTCTTTAACAGGTGCAGGCTGAGCCGACTCTTTAACGTTGCCCGCGCCTTCGACTTCAATGCTGATCAGGATGCTGCCAACCGCCATGACTTCGCCGGGCACACCACCCAGCGCAATCACCTTGCCGTTCACCGGCGACGGGATATCGACCATCGCCTTGTCAGTCATGACATCGGCGAGAACCTGATCTTCGACGACCATGTCGCCGACTTTGACGTGCCATACCGACAATTCAACTTCTGCAATGCCTTCACCAATGTCCGGCATTTTAATAACGTGCGTGCCCATTCAGACCTCCATAACCCGATGCAAAGCCGCGCCCACCCGGGACGGACCAGGGAAATACGCCCACTCTTGTGCGTGCGGGTAGGGGGTGTCCCAACCGGTGACGCGCTCGATAGGCGCTTCCAGGTAGTGGAAGCAGTGCTCTTGCACCAGGGCGACCAGTTCGGCGCCGAAACCGCAGGTGCGGGTCGCTTCGTGAACGATCACGCAACGGCCGGTTTTCTTCACCGACTTGACGATGGTGTCCAGGTCCAGCGGCCACAGGCTGCGCAGATCGATGACTTCAGCATCGATACCGGTTTCTTCAGCCGCCACTTGCGACACGTAAACGGTGGTGCCGTAAGTCAGGATGGTCACGTCCTTGCCCGGACGGGTGATGGCGGCGACGTCCAGCGGCACGGTGTAGTAACCGTCCGGCACTTGCGCGGCCGGGTGTTTCGACCACGGGGTTACCGGACGTTCGTGGTGACCGTCGAACGGGCCGTTGTACAGGCGTTTTGGCTCGAGGAAGATCACCGGGTCATCGTTTTCGATGGAGGCGATCAACAAGCCTTTGGCGTCGTAAGGGTTGGACGGCATGACCGTGCGCAAACCGCAGACCTGGGTGAACATCGCTTCGATGCTCTGGCTGTGCGTCTGGCCGCCGTAGATGCCGCCGCCGCAAGGCATGCGCAGGGTCATCGGGGCGGTGAACTCGCCGGCCGAGCGATAACGCAGGCGGGCGGCTTCGGAAATGATCTGGTCCGACGCCGGGTACACGTAATCGGCGAACTGGATCTCGGCCACTGGCCGCAGACCGTAGGCGCCCATGCCGACGGCGACGCCGACGATGCCGCTTTCGGAGATCGGCGCGTCGAACACCCGGGAGGTGCCATACTTGTTCTGCAAGCCTTCGGTGCAACGGAACACGCCGCCGAAGTAGCCCACGTCCTGGCCGAACACCACGACGTTGTCGTCACGCTCAAGCATCACATCCATGGCCGAGCGCAGGGCCTGGATCATGGTCATGGTGGTTGTGGTCATGGCGGTTTCCAACTCGATTTTGTTGTTGTGATCGTTCATGTCAGATCCCCAACTCTTGACGCTGGCGCTTCAAGTGCTCCGGCATCTCTTTATAGACGTCTTCGAACATGGTCGCGGCGCTCGGAATCTGGCCGCCGGCGAGGGTGCCGTACTGCTCGGCTTCTTTTTGCGCGGCGATCACTTCGGCTTCCAGTTCGGCGCTGACGGCGACGTGTTCCTCTTCGGACCACTGACCGATTTTCACCAGGTGCTGCTTCAGGCGCGCGATCGGGTCGCCCAGCGGGAAGTAGCTCCAGTCGTCGGCAGGACGGTATTTGGACGGATCATCAGAAGTGGAGTGCGGACCGGCGCGGTAGGTGACCCATTCGATCATGGTCGGGCCGAGGTTACGGCGCGCACGTTCGGCGGCCCAGGCAGAGGCGGCGTAGACCGCGACGAAATCGTTGCCATCGACCCGCAGGGAGGCAATGCCGCAACCGACGCCACGACCGGCGAACGTAGTGGCTTCACCACCGGCAATCGCCTGGAATGTGGAGATCGCCCATTGGTTGTTGACCACGTTGAGGATCACTGGCGCACGGTAAACGTGGGCGAAGGTGAGGGCGGTGTGAAAGTCGGATTCAGCGGTAGCGCCGTCGCCGATCCAGGCCGAGGCGATTTTGGTGTCGCCCTTGATCGCCGAGGCCATGCCCCAGCCCACGCCTTGTACGAACTGAGTGGCGAGGTTGCCGGAAATGGTGAAGAAACCGAAGTCTTTGACCGAATACATGATCGGCAGCTGACGTCCCTTGAGCGGATCGCGCTCGTTGGACAGCAGTTGGCAGATCAGGTCCACCAGCGGCACGTCTCGCGCCATCAGAATGCTTTGCTGGCGGTACGTCGGAAAGCACATGTCATCGACGTTCAATGCCAGGGCCTGGCCGCTGCCGATGGCTTCTTCGCCAAGGCTCTGCATGTAGAACGACATTTTTTTCTGGCGCTGGGCGACCACCATGCGGTTGTCATAGATCCGCGTCTTGAGCATGGCGCGCATGCCTTTACGCAGGATCTCGGCCGGTACGCCTTCAGCCCATGGGCCGAGGGCATTGCCCTCGTTATCGAGCACGCGAATCAGGCCTTTGGCCAGATCAGCGGTGTCGGCCGGTTCAACGTCGATTGGGGGTTTGCGCACCGTGCCGGCGTCGGTCAGACGCAGGTAGGAGAAGTCGGTTTTGCAGCCAGGACGACCCGATGGTTCGGGAACGTGCAGTTGCAGCGGTTCGTACGCTTGGTTCATGGCTTCTACGCTCGATCTTGTGAATTTTTTGTAGTGAGCTGACCGTCATTCTTCGATGAAAGAATTCTTGTCCTACAACAATCATAGGCCGGGCCAAGAAGAATATTTCTCTCTGTTTCGTTGCGTTGGCGATCATTTGAGGATAAAAAATCTGCATAAACATAAAAAACAGGTGGTTTTGTCTCATGCGCAAACTGGACCGTACCGATATCGGCATTTTGAACAGCCTTCAGGAGAACGCGCGCATCACCAACGCCGACCTCGCACGCTCGGTCAACCTGTCGCCGACGCCGTGCTTCAACCGGGTCAAGGCGATGGAAGAATTGGGCCTGATTCGTGAGCAAGTGACGCTGCTGGATGCCGAGCTGCTGGGGCTGCATGTGAATGTGTTCATTCATGTGAGCCTGGAGAAGCAAGTGGAGGAGGCGTTGCAGCACTTTGAGGAGGCGATCTCGGATCGCCCGGAAGTAATGGAATGCTATTTGATGGCCGGCGACCCGGACTATTTGATTCGCGTACTGGTGCCGACCATTCAGTCGCTGGAGCGCTTCATGATGGACTTCCTCACCAAAGTCCCCGGTGTCGCCAACATCCGTTCGAGCTTTGCGCTCAAGCAGGTGCGTTATAAAACTGCGCTGCCGTTGCCGGCGAATGGCCTGACCCTCAACAACTAAGCGCAAATTCCCTGTAGCAGCTGTCGAGCACCGCGAGGCAGCGTTCGGCTGCGAAGCAGTCGTAGACCCTGCAACCGAGTTCCTTCAGGTAAACCGCGGACGCAGCCTCGCGGTGCTCGACAGCTGCTACGGGTTATGTGTTCGGTTTAGAGTTTGTTGATCGGGATCTTCAGGTAAGTCACGCCATTGTCCTCGGCCGGCGGCATATTCCCCGCCCGCACATTCACTTGGATGGCCGGCAGCAACAGCGTCGGCATGCCCAACCCCGCATCGCGATGGGTGCGCATGGCGACGAACGCGGCTTCGTCGATACCGTCATGGATATGAATGTTGCTTTTGCGCTGCTCGCCCACTGTGCTCATGCACTGAGGTTCGCGGTTTGCGGGTGGGTAATCGTGGCAGACATACAGTCGAACGCTGGCAGGGAAGGCCAGCAGTTTGCGAATCGAAGCAAACATCTGGTTGGCATTGCCGCCGGGAAAGTCGCAGCGCGCGGTGCCCACGTCCGGCATGAACAGCGTATCGCCCGCCAGAATCACATCGCTGTCGATCAAATAGGCCATGTCCGCCGGCGTGTGGCCGGGAACATGCAGGGCCGTGGCTTTCAGGTTGCCGATGAGAAACGATTCATCCGGCGCGAACAGATGATCGAACTGCGAACCGTCACTGCGAAATTCCGGCTCAAGGTTGAACAGGGTCTTGAACACGCCCTGAACCTTGCTGATGGATTCGCCGATAGCAATCTTGCCGCCCAGTTCCCGACGCAAATACGGTGCGGCGGACAGGTGATCGGCATGGGCATGGGTTTCCAGCAGCCATTGCACCTGCAACTGATGTTGGCGAACGAAGGCGATGATCTTGTCGGCCTGGACGGTGGCGGTTCGTCCGGCGGCGGGGTCGTAGTCGAGCACCGGGTCGACGATCGCGCAGTGTCCGCCATCGTGCTCGTAGATCACGTAGCTGTAGGTCGACGAGGCTGGGTCTAAAAAAGCTTCAATCAAGGCGGGCATGGTGGCCGTTTCTTTCTGGACAAGTCATGAGGGTAGTTTCATTTTCCCTGCGCTGACCAGCCCGCATCAATTCAATTAATGAAAAAAGCTGCGCGGGCTCTATCCTGTCAGTCATCGATACCGGGCGCTCCCGGCTTTTTTGCAGATCACGAGAGTTTTATGTTGCTGGCGAGTTTTTTTGGCGTAGTGATGGGGTTGGTACTTGGTTTGACCGGCGCCGGTGGCGGGATTCTTGCGGTGCCGGCCTTAGTGCTGGGGCTGGGTTTGACCATGACCCAGGCTGCGCCGGTCGCACTGTTCGCAGTGGGCAGTGCGGCGGCTGTCGGCGCAATCGACGGGTTGCGCCATGGTCTGGTGCGTTATCGCGCAGCGTTGCTGATCGCCCTGCTGGGGGCGGTTTTTTCGCCGGTCGGCATCTACTTCGCCCATCAGTTGCCGGAAAAAATCCTGATGATCCTGTTCAGCCTGCTGATGGTCATGGTGGCCTGGCGGATGCTGCGCCGTGAGCGCCAGGACGAAGGTCCAAGCGACCACGGGCACGCCAACTGGGGCCAGAAGAACTGCATGCTCGATCAGCAGACCGGGCGCTTTTCCTGGACCGCCAAGTGCACCGCGACCCTCGCGGCACTGGGTGCGGTGACCGGGGTGGTCTCCGGGTTGCTGGGGGTGGGCGGCGGCTTCCTGATCGTCCCGGCGTTCAAGCAACTGACCGACGTGCAGATGCGCGGAATCGTCGCCACTTCCTTGATGGTGATCAGTCTGATCTCGTTGACTGGTGTCATCGGCGCGCTCCATGCGGGAGTGTCCATCAACGCCACCGGCGCCGTGTTCATCGTCGCGAGCATCGTCGGGATGCTGATTGGCCGACGGATGTCTTCCCACGTGCCGGCCCGAGGGTTGCAGCTGGGATTTGCCAGTGTTTGCGTGGTAGTGGCGGGTTACATGTTGCTCAAGGCATAAGATCGAGAGGCGGTTTCAGCGGCTGGTAGCGCAGGCTCAAATCCAGCTTCTGCTTCTACATCACCCGGATAGCACCGGCGCACATGGCAGGGGCTTACTACAGTTCGCAAAACCTCACTTACCTGGGCGCGGCGTCGACGCCGGTGGTGTGTGGCTTCATTCTCGCCGGCTTCAATCCGCTGTATTTTTTGTTGTACTTGCTGGTGTTGCTGATGGTGGGGGGTGTGATTTTCTATGTAGAAGGGAGAAAGTTAATCCAACCGATAACAAAAAAGCCCCTGGCAAACGGGGCTGTTGGTGATCAAGGATCAATATGACTTCGCATACAGTGCCCAGGATTTGGTGGGCTGACCTGTAAATAAGCAGGTGGCTGCAACCTTGGGTTGAGCGAGTGGAATGCATCGAACTGTTACACCCAGTTCGCTAATGGCTTTCTCAACTTTTTCGTCATCGATGAAGGGGGCGAGAACGAATGTATTGAGTTTGTCCTTGCGTTTGAAAGCTTGTTTGAAGTTGTCAAGTGTAGTAACTGTTTCGGTATTGTCCGACAGCTTTTTTCTGGCACTTTCAAGCATGCCTACCTGAATAGTCTGCAGTATTTTTGGCAAGTCTTTAACAAAGCTAATCATCTCATCGTTTAACGTGTTCTTGCTGTTGTCTCTGCAGGAATAAGAAACCATGTTCTGCTCCAGTTCCTTTATCCCGATCTCGACCCGAACAGGCACACCGCGCTTGATGTGATACCACTTTTTTTCGCTGCCATTCATGTCCCGCTTATCAACGCTTACACGCAGGTTTTGTCCCTTCAGTTTCTTTCGGGAGATCTGCTTTTGCAGCTTGTCGCAGTAAGCATGGATGACTTCGGCATCCTGTTCACTGCGTACGATCGGAACAATGATGACCTGCGTCGGTGCAACCAGCGGTGGGATCACCAGGCCATCGTCATCGCCATGAGCCATGATCATGGCACCAATCAAACGCGTGGAAACACCCCACGAAGTGGTCCAAGCCAGTTCTTTTACCCCTTCCTTATTAACAAAGCGGATGTCTGATGCCTGGGCAAAATTTTGTCCCAGGAAATGTGAGGTGCCTGCTTGCAAGGCCTTACCGTCCTGCATCATTGCCTCGATGGTGTAGGTGCTGACAGCGCCCGGGAAACGTTCCCATGAGCACTTTTCACCCTTGATTACTGGTATGGCCAGGTGCTCGACAGTAAACCGCTCATAGATGTCCAGCATCTTCAGCGTCTCGTCCAAGGCCTCTTCACTGGAACCGTGAACGGTGTGGCCTTCCTGCCATAGGAACTCTGAGGTGCGCAGGAAGATCCTTGGACGCATTTCCCAGCGCAGGACGTTGGCCCACTGATTGATGAGTAGCGGCAGATCCCGATAACTTTGCACCCATCGTGAAAAGGAGGCACCGATCACCGTTTCGCTGGTAGGCCTGATGATCAAAGGCTCTTCCAGTTCACCAGCGGGAGTGAGTTTTCCATCTGCGGTCTGTTCCAGACGGTGATGGGTTACGACTGCGCACTCCTTGGCAAAACCATCGACGTGCTCTGCTTCTTTTTGAAGAAAGGATAATGGGATCAAAAGTGGGAAATATGCGTTCACATGGCCTGTATCCTTGAATTTTTGATCAAGCTCTCGTTGAATTTGCTCCCATATGCCATAGCCCCATGGGCGGATGACCATGCAACCTCTAACGGGAGAGTTTTCAGCCAGTTCAGACTGACTGATGACTTGTTGATACCAGTCGGAAAAGTTTTCACTTCTTGTAGGTGATATTGCGTTTTTCATATTGCCCCGGCTTTGAAAAGACAGCGTGTGATTCTGAGATTGGTGTTGTGTAGGTGTATGTATATTTTTTGATGTTTGAAATTTCAAGAACTCTTGTTTTTTGTTTGATCTTTCGGAAAATTCTTTCAGGCGGCTCTGTTTTTTTTGTAAGGTTTTTCATTGCTTTGTACGACGCTTGAGCACTATTAAGGATTGCTTGGGGCGTGGCATTTATCGTCGCGAGCATCGTCGGCATGATCATTGGCCGAAGACTTTGCGCGCGAATACCGGCCCGGGGATTACAGATCGGCTTCGCCAGCATTTGTGTCGTGGTCGCCGCTTACATGCTGTTTAGAGCGGGCGTCTAACAAGTACCGGTTCCTGTGGACGCCAGTCCGTTCCACAGGCGTACACCTTAAGTTTCGGGCCTCGTCGATGGACGGTCTTACACCGAACTTGTCGCGCATTGCCTGCCACTCCAAAGCACTTCAGAACCGCCGCCAAGGCAGCGTATGACGCCGCCGGTCAGCTTTCGATAATCGCCTCCGACATCCAGTCCCCCGCTGCGGAGCGCGTCATGCACAACAATAAGAACATCAAGCATCGTTTCTTGCCTGCCTTCATCGCCAGCCTGTCGACCCTCGGTTTGAGCTCGATGGCCGAAGCCGAGATCGTGCTGTACGACAAGGACCAGACCACGTTTTCCACCGACGGCTACATCAACGCTTTCTATGTGAACAGCAAAGTGGACCGTGCTGGTGACCAGTTCGACCGGCGACAGGCGCGTGTGAAGATGGGTTTTCTGCCCAACTACCTGGGCTTCAACATGAGCAAGCAGGTCGATGACCTCAAGCTCGGCGCCCGGTCGTCCTTCTGGGTGACCATCAACGACAGCGAAACCAACGGCACCGACACTGCCATCGACGTGCGGCAGTTCTACGGCACGGTGGCCAACCCGGAGTGGGGCGAAGTGCTGATCGGCAAGGACTTTGGCCTGTTTGCCCGTTCCAACATCCTGCTGGATGAAATGCTCGCCGGGTACGGCCAGGTCAGCGATTCCCTGGGCCTGGTGGACGGTGGTGGGGTGTCGTTCGGCAACATCGGCACGGGTTATCCGTACCCGTTCCCGACGTCGCAGATTACCTATCGCACGCCGGTGATGGAGGGCTTGCGGGTGGCCGTGGGGATCATGGACCCGGTGGACACCAACGACAGCAGTCCATTGGGCAAGGCCTACCAGGAGAATCCGCGCACCGAGAGCGAGATCACCTATCAGTTCGACGTTGCCGGCGCGAAGATCTACAGCTGGGTCAACGGCAGCTACCAGACATCGGACAATACCGATTCCACCGTCGCGTCCGTCACCTCCAAAGGCGTCGGTTATGGCGTGCAGGCGAAAATGGGCGGCTTGTCCCTCACGGGCTCCGGCTTCCAGGCCAAGGGCATCAACCCGTTCTTCACCAACAACGCCGGCGAACCGACCCTGCGCAATGTCGACAGCGACGGTTACCTGCTGCAGGGCTCCTACAAACTGGGCAAGAACCGGTTGGCCTTGTCTTACGGCAAGACCAACGACGACGGCAATGGCGTGGTCGGCAGCGGCGCGGACTATGAAACGCGCGGCATTGCGCTGTTCCATGACGTCAACGACAACCTCAAGCTGGTGGCCGAGTACAACCAGTTCGCAATCAACGGCCACGACACCAGCGACCAGAACGAAGACACCGACACCTTTGCGGTGGGGGCGGTGCTGACCTGGTAAGCCTGTAGCGACGCAGATACCTGTGGCGAGGGAGCTTGCTCCCGCTGGACCGCGTAGCGGTCCCGATCCTGGTCGCGCATCGGCCGGTTGGGACTGCTTCGCAGTCCAGCGGGAGCAAGCTCCCTCGCCACAAAGCGTCGGTCACCACGCCGCAATCCGTCCACTCTCATCCCATCGAAGCGGCTACCCGCTACCCAAGTAGCATACGTAGCCGCTCACAGGCTTCGTACACTCGAACCTCATACATGCGCACCTGCGGGAGGCGACAATGCAGCAGGTCCAGAGTGATGAAGGTGTGGTCAGTGCAATGTCCCAGGCCACCGATGCCCAACAAGTGGCGCAGGAGCTGGCGCGGCAACTGTTGCACCCGCACTTGGGCTTCGTGCTGTTCTTCTGTTCCGCCGAGTACGACTTGCAGGCGCTGGGCCAGGCCTTGCAACAAAGCTTCGGCGGCATTCGCCTGGTGGGTTGCACCAGCGCCGGGGAAATCACGCCCCTTGGCTACGGCCGCAATTGCGTGACCGCGGTGGGCTTCGACCACCGGCATTTTTCCATCGACGCCGAACTGATCTGCGAAATGGAACGCTTCAGCCTGATCGACGCCCAGCAAATGGTCGAGCGACTGGTCAGTGGTTGTCGCAGCAATACCCTGGCGCCGATCAAGGGCAACAGCTTTGCGTTGACCCTGCTCGATGGTTTGTCCAGCCGGGAAGAAATGGTCCTCGCGGCCCTGAGCGCGGCGTTGGGCGACATTCCGCATTTCGGCGGTTCGGCCGGCGACGACAATTACCTGACCCACACCCACGTCTATTTCAATGGCGAGTTTCACAGCGGCGCGGCGGTGGTGGTGCTGGTCAACACCTGGCTGGATTTCGAGGTGTTCACCACGCACCACATCCTGCCGAGGGCGGAAAAACTGGTGGTCACCGGGGCCGACAGCGCCTCGCGCCGGGTCTTTGAACTGAATGCCGAGCCGGCCGCCGAGGAATACGCCCGGCACATTGGCGTGCCGGTGGCCGAGCTCGATCACCGGATCTTCGCCGCGCACCCTTTGGCCGTGCGGATCAACGATCAGTATTACGTGCGGGCGATCCAGCAGGTTCACCCGGACTTGAGCCTGAGTTTCTACTGCGCGGTGGAAAACGGCATCGTCCTCACCGTCATGACGCCAGGCCCGATGCTGCCGAACCTGCAAACCCTGTTCGAAGGCTTGCAGGAGCGCCTCGGCGATCTGTTGCTGACCATCGGCTGCGACTGCTTTCTCAGGCGTCTGGAACTGGAAGACGGCGGCAGTCTGGAGCAGATCGGAACGTTTTTGCGTGATCAACGGGTGATGGGTTTCAACACCTACGGAGAACAGTTCAATGGCATGCACATCAACCAGACCTTCACCGGGGTTGCCATTGCCCGAGGCCGGTCCCCTGGACACCGTTGAGCTTCAGGCACAGATCGCCAGCCTGCAGCGCGACAACCACAAACTGCAACGCATCAATGGCGCGCTGATCGAGCGGATCGAGTCCGGCATCACTCGCGGCAACGACCCCTACGCGGCGTTCCAGCATTCGGTGGTGCTGGCCGAGCAGGTGCGTGAGCGCACCGATGCCTTGAACCAGGCCATGGCTGAACTCAAGTCGGGCAACCACTTGCTCAGCGAGGCACGCCTGCGCGCGGAAACCGCGCATCAGCATTTGATCGATGCGATCGAGAGCATTTCCGATGCGTTTGTGCTGTTCGATGCGGACCAGCGGATCGTGCTGTTCAACAGCCGCTTCAAGGCGTTCTGGGGCAACAGCCGGGTGCGGATCAACGCCGGCATGCGCCTGGCCGAGGTCAAGCGACTGATGTCCGCCACCGGATTGTTCACTGAAGAGCCGCGCGGGCATGCCGACGAAAACCTGCTCTATCGCCTGCAGGACGGTCGCTGGTTACAAGTCAGCGAAAGGCCGACTCAGGAAGGCGGGCGGGTGATTCTTTTCACCGACATTACCGACGTCAAACTCAGCGAAACCGTGCGCCGCGAGCAGGCGGTGGCGCAGAAATCCCATTTGTTGCAACGAGCGGTCGACAACCTGTCCCAAGGGGTGGCGATGGTCAACGCCGAGGGCATTCTGGAATTGTGGAACCGGCGTTTCCTTGAGCTGAGCGGCCTGGCCCCGGTGGCGGCCCATCGTCCGTTTGCCGAAGTGATCGGCGACAGCGAATTGAACCTGCTGACCCCGGCCAGTCGCGATCTGAACGGGCGGCACGTGCAGGAATGCGAGCAGCGCCTCTACGATGGCCGGGTGCTGGAAATTCGCACCCATCCATTGCCCACCGGCGGTTTCGTCAACACCTTCACCGACATCACCGAACGCTATCAGCACGCCGAAGCGTTGAGCGAAAGCGAGCGCTGGATTCGCCTGATCACCGACCATGTGCCGGCGCTGATTGCCTATCTGAATGCCGACCTGGTCTACGAGTTCACCAACAAGGTGTATGAAGAATGGTACTGCTGGCCTCGGGGCGTGATGCTTGGGCAGAGCCTGCGCGAAGTCCACAGCGAACAGCATTATCAGCGTCTGGAAGCCTACGTGGCCCGGGCCTTGGCCGGTGAGAGCGTGACCTTCGAGTTCGCCGAAACCAACATCAACAATCAGGAGCGCTACATGCTGCGCTCCTACGTACCCAATCGCCTGGCCACCGGGGAAGTGGTGGGGATTTTCGTGTTGATCCGCGACATCACCGAACGCCGCCGCACCGCTGAAGCGCTGCACCAGGCCTATCAGAATCTTGAGTTGCGGGTGCGCGAACGCACGGCGGAACTGACCACGCTCAACGACCAATTACTGCGTGAAATCGACGAGCGTCGGCGAGCGGAATCTCGCCTGCGTGAAGCCAAACTCGAGGCTGAACAGGCCAACCTGTCGAAGACCAAGTTTCTCGCCGCCGTCAGTCACGATTTGCTGCAACCGCTCAACGCCGCGCGGCTGTTTACCAGCGCGTTGCTTGAACGGCGGGAGCCGGTGGCCAATGCGATTTTGGTGCGTAATGTCAGCAACTCCCTGGAAGATGTGGAGAACCTGCTGGGTACGCTGGTCGATATATCCAAACTGGATGCCGGGGTGATCAAGGCCGACATCGCGCCGTTTGCCCTGAGCGAATTGCTGGAGAACCTCGCGGCCGAGTACACCCAGGTCGCCCGCAGCGAAGGCCTTGAACTGCATTTCATTCCCTGTTCGGCACTGGTGCGCAGCGACATTCAGTTGCTGGCGCGGATCCTTCGAAATCTGTTGAGCAACGCCATTCGCTACACCTACAGCGGTCGTGTGGTGCTCGGTTGCCGGCGTCATCACCAGCGCCTGTCGATCGAGGTCTGGGACAGCGGCATGGGCATCGCCGAAAACCGCCTGGAAGAGATTTTTCAGGAATTCAAACGCGGTGACGTGCAGCGTCCCGATCAGGATCGCGGTTTGGGCCTGGGTCTGGCGATCGTCGAAAAGATTGCCGGGATTCTCGGTCACCGCATTCATGTGCGTTCGTGGCCGGGCAAGGGCTCGATGTTCTCTATCGAAGTGCCGCTCAGCGCCACGGCGCCCAAGGCGCTGCCGAGTTTGCTGATGAGTGAACCGATGCTGGAACGTCTGCGTGGGGCGCGGGTGTGGGTGCTGGACAACGACGCGGCCATTTGCGCCGGCATGCGCACGTTGCTCGAAGGGTGGGGATGTCTGGTGGTCACGGCACTGTCCGAGGAGGACCTGGCGCGGCAAGTGGACAACTACCACGAAGAAGCCGATCTGCTGATCGCCGATTATCACCTGGACGACGATCAGAACGGCGTCGATGCCGTGGCCCGGATCAACGCCCGACGCGGTTCAGCGATTCCGGCAATGATGATCACCGCCAACTACAGCAACGAGCTGAAGCAGCAAATCCGCGAACTGGGCCACACCCTGATGCACAAACCGGTGCGGCCGATGAAGCTCAAGACAGCGATGAGTCACTTGCTCGGCAGGCCTTGAGTCTTCTGGTGTGTTCACTGGCCCCATCGCGGGCAAGCCCGCTCCCACAGGTTTTGCAGTGTTCAAACAAACTATGTTCCAACACAAACCCTGTGGGAGCGGGCTTGCCCGCGATGGGGCCGACTCGGTCTACCAGAATCAGCGCCGCAGATAAGACCCGAAATCTATGTCGCCCGCGCTCAAAATCGCCTGCACCCGATTGTGCACATTGAGTTTGCGCAGGATTGCCGAGACATGGGCCTTGACTGTGGTTTCGGCGATTTCCAGGGTGTAGGCGATCTGTTTGTTCGACTCGCCCTTGGTCATGCGTTCGAGCACCAGCAATTGCTTGCGGGTCAAGGCCTGGAGCAGTTCCGGTGGGAAGCTCGGGGCATCGTTCATGCGCCGTGTACCGCATTTTTGCGTGCGGATGATGTCCGGCGGCAAGTAGACATTGCCGTTGAGGATCTGCTGGATGGCCTCGGTCATCTGCACCCGTGGCGAGGATTTGGTGATGAAACCCACTGCGCCATAAGTGATGGCTTGCAGCACGACTTGTTTGTCCTGTTCGGCCGAGACGATCACCACCGGAATGGTCGGCGCTTCGTTGCGCAGGTTGATCAGGCCATTGAGGCCGTGCATGCCGGGCATGTTCAGGTCGAGCAGGATCAGGTCCAGATCATCGTGTTCCTGTGTCAGCACCAGGGCGCTGTCCAGGTCGGCGGTTTCCATCACCTCGCTGCCCGGAAAACCATCGCTGATGACGTTATGAATGGCTTCGCGAAACAGCGGGTGATCGTCGGCAATCAGAATTTTGTACATAGCCTTTCACCTCATTATTTTGATTAGGGTGTGGCAACAACACGCACGCGTAAAGGTCAGGGAAAGGGCTCGGGCTGAGCCGGCGTCACGGGCAGATTGGCTGCCTGCCAGGCGTCCAGGCCGTCGCGATACCAATACAGCGTCTTATAGCCCATGGCGGCGGCGCGCTTCACGGCGTTCCAGCTCAGCCAGCAATCGGAGCGGCAGTAGAAGACCAGCGGTTGCGCGAGATCACCTTCGGTCAATGTGTTTAGCTTACGCGCAAAATAGTCCTGCCAGTCGGGCGTCAGGTCACCGTCGCCGGTATTGGCCAGCCAATGGCTGCCGGGGAGGTTCTCGTGGGGCTGGTCCTCGATGAAACGTCCTTGCAACCACTGGCGGCGGTAGACGTCGATCAGCACCGGACGCGGTGTTTGGGTCAGCAGGGTTTGCAGGGCCGCGGTATCGATGATGCCGGCGCCCTGTACTTGATTCGGGGTCGGACTGCGGTACAGACCGATGCGATAGCCGTCAGCGGAGAACAGCGGGGTTTCGGCCTGCGCGACACCCAGCAACAGGCTCAGCGATAGCGCAGCGAGAGAAGGGCGCAGCAGACGACGTCGGGCACGCGGCATGGGGTTCAATCCTTATAGTTATGAACCTATTACATGCCAGTCTCGGTGCGATTGGAATGCGACGATAGACAGGAAAACCAGTACTAAAGTAGTAATTTCACCCCGTTCAACACAAGTCCCACAGGGGGATTTGTGTTGTCAGTTGGTTTTGCGCAGGGCGGCGTGTTGCGGGTTGAAGGTGAATACGGCGAGCAGGGCGAACACCAGCGTCAGCCCCACGCACACCGCCAGCGCCAACGGATTGAAGCGTTCATACAAGGCAAACCGCACCAGTTCCACCGCATGGGTGAACGGGTTCAAGGCGCACAACCAGTACAGCCACTCGCTGGACTCGCGCATTTTCCACAGCGGATACAGCGCCGACGACAGGAAAAACAGCGGGAAGATCACGAAATTCATCACCCCGGCAAAGTTCTCCAGCTGACGGATCGCGTTCGACAGCAACAAACCCAGCGCGCTGAGCATCAACGCCACCAGCAGCAACGCCGGGAACGCGATCAACAGCCCCATGGCCGGTGGTTGCACGCCGTACACCCAGGCAATCGCCAGAAAGGCGTACACCTGCATCAGCGAGATCAGCGAGGTGGCCAACAGTTTGCTGCACAGCAGGAAGGTCCGGGGCAGGGGGCTGGTCAGCAGCACGCGCATGCTGCCCATTTCCCGGTCGTAGACCATCGACAGCGAACCTTGCATGCCGTTGAACAGCAGGATCATGCAGGCCAGCCCGGGGATGATGTAAACCTCATACGGAATGTAGGTGTCGTAGGGCTCGATGATCGCGATCCCGAGTGCCGCGCGAAAACCGGCGGCGAACACCAGCAGCCACAACAATGGCCGCACCAGCGCACTGAGAAACCGCGTGCGCTGCAACACAAAACGCAGCCATTCACGCAGCACGATGCCGCTGAAACATTGCCAGTAGGCATTCATTGGGCGGCTCCTAAAGTGGTCAGTCGAGTGAAGGCCGAACCCAGGTCGCCGCCGTGCTCCAGACTCAGGGCGTCGGCTTGTCCGCTGGCGACCAGCCGGCCCTGATGCAGGATTAACAAGTCGTCGCTGGGCTGCACTTCATCCAGCAAATGGGTGGTCCAGAGCACGCTGATGTTCTGCTCGCGGCACAAACTGCGAATGTGCTGATTGAGCGCCAGCCGACTGGCCGGGTCGAGGCCGACGCTGGCTTCGTCGAGCAGCAGCAGGCGCGGCTCATGCAGCAGCGCGCGGGCGATTTCAACTCGACGACGGTGGCCACCATTGAGTTCGCGGACCCGCTCGCGACGGCGTTCGGTCAAGGCTTGGCGTGCCAGTTCGGCGTCGACCCGCAGGCCGGTTTGACGTCGGGACATCCCATGGAGTGCAGCGTGATAACGCAGGTTTTGCTCGACACTGAGGTCCAGGTCCAGCGTGCTTTGCTGAAACACCACACCCAATTGCTTGAGCGCCGGACGCGCCGCGTTGCGCAACGAACAGCCGCCGACGCGGATGTCACCGCGCTGCAAATCGTAGAGCCGGGTGAGCAGGGCAATCAGCGTCGATTTGCCTGCGCCGTTCGGCCCCAGCAGCGCCGCAAACCGGCCGGGCGCGAGGCTGAAACTCACCTGGCGCAATGCCTCTTTCGCACCATAAGCGAAACTCAGCTCGCTGACTTCGAGTGCGTTCATGGCGTCACCACCACGCCCCACGGATAGCGCCCGACCTTGATCGATTGGGTGACCTTGAGGCTGTCGACATCAATCACCGACACGTCGCCGCTGACACCGTTGGTGGCCAGTAATTGCTTTTGATCCGGAGTAAACGACATCTGCCAGACACGCCGGCCGACCAGCAGGTAATCAAGAATCTCAAAGGTCTTGGCGTCGATCACCGCCACATGATTGGCGGGGCCGAGCGCGACGAAACCGTACTTGCCGTCGGCGCTGAGCTTGATGCCGACCGGTTGGACTTTATCCGGGTGCACGCCCTTGATCTGGAAGGTCAGGGTCTTGAGGGTCTTGCGGGTCGCGACGTCGAGAATGGTCACCGTGCCGCCGATTTCCGCCGAGGCCCAGAGCTTGGAGCCATCCGGCGTGAACTCGACGAAGCGCGGCCGCTGATCCACCAGGGTGCTGTCGGCCAGGGTCTGGGTGCTGGTGTCGATCCAGTGCAGCATGTTGGTGGTTTCACTGGTGTTTACCGCCCACTTGCCGTCGGGGCTGACGGCCATGCCTTCGGGTTCGACGCCGACGTTGATCTGGCTCAGCACCTTGGAGGTTTCGGTGTCGATCACTGTCACCAGCGCATCGTCTTCGTTGGAAACGTACAACCAGCGATTATTCGGGTGCAGGGCGAACTGCTCTGGATCCTTGCCCGAGGGCAGTTCCTTGATGATCTTGCGCGTAGCCACGTCCATCACCTGGACCCGGTCCGAGTCGCTGGCGCAGATGTACAGCAGCTTATTGTCGTGGGACAGCAGCAGACCGCGCGGGCGCTGGCCGACGGGCAGGGTGTCGGTGACTTGCAGGGTCTGCAGGTCGATCAGGCTCAGGCTGTTGTCTTTTTCGTTGGAGACCCAAGCGGTGCTGGCCGCGGCCTGTCCGGCGGCGAGCAGCAGGGCGCAAGAGAGCAGGGTGCGGCGCATGGCGGATTCCTTTTTTTTTTCATTGTTGTGGAAGTTGAATCAGGGAAAGCGGCAACTGACCTCGGGCTTGTCGTAGCCGAGGCTGTCCATTTCGTTGAAGGGGTGCAGGAAGCCGTCTTGCGGCGACGTGCTGACCAGCGCCCGGGGCTGCACGATGGGGATCGGCTGGCGCAACTGGCCGTTCCACGGCCGATAACTGAGCTTGCGCCCCTTGAAACCGTCCAGCGGCAATTGATCGCTGATCTCAAGCGTACGGATCGCCCTCGCATCGACCTGACGCAACTTGCTCACCGCACTGGCGATGCTGCGCACGGCGATCCAGGCCGCAAAATCGCGGTCATTCATCCAACGCCCGGTCAGGGCTTCGAAGCGTTTCTGCAACTGGGCGGCGCCGTAGGTTTCCACGGTTTTGTGCCAACCCACCGGGGTCAGGCCCTGAGTGCCGGCGACCGGCCGTGGGTACCAGGTCTGGTAGGGCACGTATTCGCCGAAATCACCGCGTTCATCCGCCACCAGCACCACGTCGTACTCGGCGGTCTGGGTGAACAGCGGCATGTCGGCCTGGGCGCTGCGGCGCTGATCGTTGTCGAAACTCCAGGCTTTTTCCGCGACCAGTTTCAGGCCGAAGCGTTTGGCGGCGCGGCGCAGGGCGGCGGCATAGGCTTGATCGTCCGGGGTCGGGCCGACGATCAGCAGCGCCCGTTGCCATTTGCGCACCACCAGAAATTGCGCCAGCGCATCGGCGAGCATCGCCCGACTCGGCAGGCTGTGCAGCACGTTCGGCAGGCAGTCGGTGGTGCGCAGGCTGTCGTCGGGGCTGCCGGTGTTGAACAGCAAACTGTCGGGTAGCACGGCGCTGAGCCGGCGCAGGCTGGCGGCCGGTGCGTTGACGACAAACAGGCGCAGACCTTGTTCATGCTGAGCCTTGGCCGCTTCGACCAAGGCATCGGGATTGTCGACGGTGGCGCTGACCAGGCTGTAGCTCTGGTTGAGGAAACGTCCTGTGCTGTTGCTGTCAGTGATCGCCAGTTCGGCGCCACGCAACCCGGCATCGACCGGCTCGGGAATGACGTTCGACAGCAACGGTCCCGGGTCGGGGCGATAGCCCAGGTAGCCGATCTGCACCTGCAACGGCGCGTCCGCGGCCTGGCTCTGGGTCGCCAGCCCGGCGGCGCAGGCAATCGCCAACAGGTAGATCAGGGCGTAAGGGGCAAGCTGGCGCATAAGGCACTCCATTACAGGTAGCGCCAGCATAGGAATGCTGTGAGGCAGAAGGAAATATGCAGAAAGTACCAGTGAGCCAGTACCAAGGTAGTAAAGGCGTCGGAAGCGTACCCGGATGCACGCCACACGCCCTACTACCAAGGGACTAGACCGCGCCCACCAAAGCAGCATGGGGCTTGTGCGAAGCCCTTCCTAAGATGGGTGCCATAGCCTCTTCAAAGAGGTTTTGCGTGCAATCAAGAGGGCATAACAATGAAAACAAAACGCAACGCCTTACTCGTTGCCGGACTGCTGGCCGGTTTTATCAGCGCAGGTTCCGTCTGGGCCCACGGCAATGTGGTTCCCCAGGCTGTCGCCACCCCGGGCCTGACCCCGATCAAGGACGCTGGCGTACCGGTGGATGCCGATGGTTGGGCATCGGTGAACCCTTACCGCACCTCCCCGGAACACGATAAGGCCCTGGAAATCGGCTCTTCGGCGTACAACCAGAACTGTGCGGCCTGTCATGGCCTGGAAGCCAAATCCGGCGGCATCGCCCCTGATTTGCGCATGCTCGATGTCGCTGATGCCGGTGATGAGTGGTTCGTCGAACGCGTGCGCCATGGCGCCGTGCGTGACGGCCGGGTCTACATGCCGAAGATGGCCGACTACCTGAGCCAGGAAGCCTTGTGGGCGGTACGCACTTATCTGGACAGCGTTCACGTCGAGGAGTAACCCATGCGCCTGCTCGCTGTGTTGATCAGTGCTGTGTTGCTGTGCTGCCAGGCAGTGCAGGCGCAGGTTCGTACCTATGACGAAATGATCGCCGCCGGGGAGCTGAAAGTAGCGGTCTACAAGGACTTCGCCCCCTACAGTTTCGAGGACGCCGGCCAGGCCCGTGGCGTTGATGTCGAGCTCGCCGAAGCGCTGGCCAAGGCCCTCGGCGTACGCCTGACGTTGATTTGGGCGCCGGCCGGCGAGAAGCTCGATGACGATCTGCGCGATTACATCTGGCGTGCCAGTCAGTTGCATGATCTGCAACTGGCCGACCTGATGATGCGCGTGCCGTATGACCGCGATTACGCGCAAAAACGCAATGAACTGGGCGAGCTGGAAAACGGCCATGTAGTGATGTTCGGTCCGTACCAGAACGAACAATGGCAGGTCGCCTATGACCGCCGCCGGCTGGACAAGGTGGGCAGCGTCGCCGTGTTCGAGCACCACCCGATCGGCGTCGAAGTTGACAGCGTGCCGTCGTTCTACCTGACCTCGGTGTTCAACGGCATGCTTGCCGGCAAAACCCACCACTACCCCGGCGTGCCCCAGGCTTTCGCGGCCATGAAGGCCGGTGAAGTTGACGCCGTCATGGCCATGCGCGGCGAGATCGACTGGCAAGTGCATGAAGCGGCGGACCCGCAAGTGGCGCTGGCGGAAAACGCCTACCCGAACATGGGCAAGCAACTTTGGGAGATCGGCATGGCGGTGCACGAAAGCAACCGGCAACTGGCCTATGCCGTGGAAGAGGCATTGGAAGCCTTGATCCGCGAGGGCGCGGTCAAAACCATTTATGGCCATTACGGCCTGCGCTATGACGTGCCCGAGATGTATCAATAGTGAACTGGCGAGCGAGTTGCCTGTTGGCCTGTTGGTTACCCATCGCCGCGCACGCGGTAGACATCGAGCCGGGCAAAGACCCGGTGCCCTCGGTGATGTGGGCCTTCTATCACAAGCAAATGCTCGGCGATGCGCCGTTCGTGTTCGACGAGCGGGTCAAGCTGCTGGCGCCACCGTTCGCCGAAGATGCCCGGCAGGTGCCATTGGAAATCGATGCGCGAGCGTTCAAGGGCGAGGTGGTGAAAATCCTCGCCTGGGCCGAGCTCAACCCTTTGCCGAAAATTGTCGATTTCCAGCCGCTGGACCGCGTGCTGCCCTGGCTGTCGATCCGCATCCGTATCGAACAGGCCACGCCGTTGCGTGCGGCGGTACTGACTCGCGATGGGGTCTGGCATGTCGGCTCGACGCTGATCGATGCGGCGGGCGGCGGTTGCACGGCGCCGAGTGTGGTGCGCACTCAGCCGGGATGGGAAGAGCACATCGGCGAAGTGCTGGGCGGTCGTTATCCCCGGGGCGAATTCAGCCGTGTGCGCTTGCAGGTGGCGCATCCGATGGACAACGGCATGGTCAGCGGCATCCCGGAATTCTTCATCAACCATGCCGAACTGCGGGATCAGAACGATCAACTGCTGGCCCGTCTGGAGCTGTTTCCCGCCGTCAGTGAAAACCCCAACCTGGCCTTCGATATCGAAGGGGCAGGGCAGACGCGCCTGATGCTGCGCGACAACAGCGGCAATCAATTCGATGCGGCCATACCCTGACCCAAAGGAGCGCGTGATGCGCTGGATGCTGCTGTTGTTTATCGGTTTGAGCCTGCCGGCCTTGGCGGATCTTGAATACATACTCAAACCCCGGCAGATCGCCGAAGACACCTGGCTGCTGGAAGGCAGCACCGACAATTTTGCCAAGGCCAATGGCGGCAACATCGTCAATACCGCGTTCATCGTTACCGAGCAGGGTGTGGTGGTGATCGACACCGGGCCGTCGAAACGCTACGGCGAAGCGATGCGCAAGGCGATTGCCTCGATCACCGACAAACCGGTGATCGAGGTGTTGCTGACCCATCATCATCCTGATCATGTGCTCGGCAACCAGGCCTTCAGTGACGTGCCGATCGGCGCATTGGCCGGCACCACCGAGCTGTTGCATCAGCAGGGCGATGCCATGGCCGAGAACATGTACCGCCTGGTGGGCGACTGGATGCGCGGCACCGAAGTGGTGTTGCCGACCGAGGCGCTGACGCCTGGCGTGCGAAGTTTTGGGGATCACGATCTGCGTCTGCTGGGCCTGGGTGGGCACACGGGCGCGGATCTGGCTATTCTCGACCAGAAAACCGGCGTGTTGTTTGCCGGGGATCTGGTGTTTTACCAACGGGCGCTGACCACGCCCAACAGTCCGGGGCTGTCGGTGTGGCTGGCGGACATCGCCACCCTTCAAGGCCTGCCGTGGACGCTGATCGTCCCCGGTCACGGCCCCGTGGCCAGCGATCAACTGCCGTTCGAGCAAATGCGTGACTACCTTAGCTGGCTCGATCAGCTCATGCGCGACGGCGCCGCCAATGGCAGCGACATGGCCGAGATGATCCGCAGCCCCATTCCCGAGCGTTTCGCCGAGATCACTCTGAGCCGCTACGAGCTGATCCGCAGCGTCAGCCATCTGTATCCGCGTTACGAACGCGGCCAAATGACCCGAGTCGATTCCGCCGCGAACCAGTGACCTAGCGGCGACACAACCCCCTGTAGCAGCTGGCGAAGCCTGCGTTCGGCTGCGCAGCAGTCGTAAATCCGGTTTGCACGGTTTTCCTGATGCACCGCGAGCGCTGATTTTACGACTGCTACGCAGCCGAACGCAGGCTCCGCCAGCTGCTACAGGTCGAGGTGAGTCCTAACTCGTTGGCATCATCCGACCCGGTACTAAGGAACTAGCAAACTCAGCACTGCGGGCAATTGTTCCAAGGGCGGCGGCGCCCAAGAATCTGCACCAGACCGGGAAAATTTCCCGGGTATAACAAAAACTGCAGAGGTAGCCGTCATGACCCAACCCGCACGTCGCCAACCCTTCGTCTTGAGTGTGCTGCTCAGTGCCATGCTGTTGTCTGGCTCGGCATTGGCCGGCGTCACTGATAAAGACATCCTCCAGGACCCCAAGAACCCGGAGCAGGTCGTCACCAACGGTCTGGGCGTCCAGGGTCAACGCTACAGCCCGCTGGACACGCTCAACGTCAACAACGTGAAGGATTTGCGGCCGGTCTGGGCGTTCTCCTTCGGCGGTGAAAAACAACGCGGTCAGCAAGCACAGCCGATGATCAAGGACGGCGTGATGTACATGACCGGTTCTTACTCGCGGGTGTTTGCGGTGGACGCGCGCACCGGCAAGAAACTCTGGCAATACGATGCACGCCTGCCCGATGACATCCGCCCTTGCTGCGACGTGATCAACCGTGGTGTCGCGCTGTACGGCGACCTGGTGATCTTCGGCACCCTCGACGCCAAGCTCGTGGCCCTGAACAAGGACACCGGCAAGGTCGTCTGGAGCAAGAAAGTCGCCGACCACAAGGAAGGCTATTCCATCAGCGCCGCGCCGTTGGTGATCAACGGCAAACTGATCACCGGTGTCGCCGGTGGCGAGTTCGGGGTGGTTGGCAAAATCGAAGCCTACGACCCGAAAAACGGCGACCTGCTGTGGACCCGTCCAACCGTCGAAGGCCACATGGGTTACACCTACAAGGACGGCAAAGCGATAGAGAACGGTATCTCCGGCGGTGAAGCCGGCAAGACCTGGCCCGGCGATCTCTGGAAAACCGGCGGCGCCGCCCCTTGGCTAGGCGGTTACTACGACCCTGAAACCAATCTGCTGCTGTTCGGTACCGGCAACCCGGCACCGTGGAACTCGCACCTGCGTCCTGGCGACAACCTCTATTCGTCGTCGCGTCTGGCGCTCAATCCGGATGACGGCACCATCAAATGGCACTTCCAGAGCACGCCTCACGATGGCTGGGACTATGACGGCGTAAACGAGCTGGTCTCGTTCAACTACACCGAAGGCGGCAAAGAGATCAAAGCCGCCGCGACCGCGGACCGTAACGGCTTTTTCTACGTGCTGGACCGCACCAACGGCAAATTCATTCGCGGCTTCCCGTTCGTGGACAAAATCACCTGGGCCACCGGCCTGGATAAAGACGGCCGGCCGATCTACAACGAAGCCAGCCGCCCAGGCGCGCCCGGCACTGAAGCCAAAGGCAGTTCGGTATTTGTAGCCCCGGCGTTCCTTGGCGCGAAAAACTGGATGCCGATGGCCTACAACAGGGACACCGGACTGTTCTACGTGCCGTCCAACGAGTGGGGCATGGACATCTGGAACGAAGGCATCGCCTACAAGAAAGGCGCGGCGTTCCTTGGTGCCGGTTTCACCATCAAGCCATTGAATGAAGATTACATCGGCGTGTTGCGCGCCATCGATCCGAAAACCGGCAAGGAAGTCTGGCGCCACAAGAACTTCGCGCCGTTGTGGGGCGGAGTGCTGACCACCAAGGGCAACCTGGTGTTCACCGGTACGCCGGAAGGTTTCCTGCAGGCGTTTAATGCCAAGACTGGCGAGAAAGTCTGGGAATTCCAGACCGGCTCCGGCGTACTCGGCTCGCCCATCACCTGGGAAATGGACGGCGAACAGTACGTCTCGGTTCTCTCCGGTTGGGGTGGCGCCGTACCGCTGTGGGGTGGCGAAGTGGCCAAGCGCATCAAGGACTTCAACCAGGGCGGCATGCTCTGGACCTTCAAGCTGCCGAAAGACCTTGTAGTGGCCAAACACTAACCCTGAGCTCACCGCTTAACCCCTGTAGGAGTGAGCCTGCTCGCGATAGCGGACTTCCAGTCAAAAGTGATGCTGACTGACACTCCGTCATCGCGAGCAGGCTCACTCCTACAGTGAGATTCGCCACAGATAGATTCGCGCAAACCTACTACCAAATAACGAGAGTCCTCCTGCCAACGGCGCATTCGTCTGACGCGCAGGGCTCTCTACTATCGGTTCATCGCCTGTTTGCCCGACAGGCATCGACCCAGACAGAGGCCCACCATGATCTACGCACAACCTGGTACACCTGGCGCCGTCGTTACGTTCAAACCGCGCTACGGCAATTTCATCGGCGGCGAGTTCGTCGCTCCGGTCAATGGTGAGTACTTCACCAACTCTTCGCCGGTCACCGGTGAAGTGATCGCCGAATTCCCTCGCTCCAGCGCCGCCGACATCGAAAAAGCCCTCGACGCAGCGCATGCCGCGGCTGATGCCTGGGGCAAGACCTCGGCGCAGGACCGCTCCCTGGTGCTGCTGAAAATCGCCGACCGCATCGAGCAGAACCTGGAAATCCTCGCTGTCACCGAAACCTGGGACAACGGCAAAGCCGTGCGCGAAACCCTCAACGCTGACGTGCCGCTGGCCGCTGACCATTTCCGTTACTTCGCCGGGTGCATCCGCGCTCAAGAGGGCGGTGCCGCCGAGATCAATGAGCTGACCACGGCTTATCACTTCCACGAGCCATTGGGCGTGGTCGGTCAGATCATCCCGTGGAACTTCCCGCTGCTGATGGCCGCCTGGAAACTCGCGCCGGCCCTGGCCGCCGGTAACTGCGTGGTACTCAAACCCGCCGAGCAGACGCCGCTGTCGATCATGGTCTTCGCTGAACTGATCGCCGATTTGCTGCCACCCGGCGTGCTGAACATCGTTCAGGGTTTCGGTCGCGAAGCCGGTGAGGCGCTGGCCACCAGCAAGCGCATCGCCAAGATTGCCTTCACCGGTTCCACCCCGATTGGCGCGCACATCATGAAATGCGCGGCCGAGAACATTATTCCGAGCACGGTCGAACTGGGCGGCAAGTCGCCGAACATCTTCTTCGAAGACATCATGCAAGCCGAGCCGCAGTTCATCGAGAAGGCCGCCGAAGGTCTGGTGCTGGCGTTCTTCAACCAGGGCGAAGTCTGCACCTGTCCATCGCGAGCGCTGGTGCAGGAGTCGATCTACGACGACTTCATGAAAGTGGTGATGAAGAAGATCGTCAAGATCAAGCGCGGCAACCCGCTGGACACCGAAACCATGGTCGGCGCCCAGGCGTCCGAGCAGCAATACGACAAGATCCTCTCGTACCTGAAAATCGCCCAGGAAGAGGGCGCCGAGCTGCTCACCGGCGGCGCAGCCGAGCGTCTTGAAGGCGACTTGTCGACGGGTTATTACATCCAGCCGACCCTGCTCAAGGGCCACAACAAAATGCGCGTGTTCCAGGAAGAAATCTTCGGCCCGGTGGTGGGTATCACCACCTTCAAGGACGAAGCCGAAGCCCTGGCCATTGCCAACGACAGCGAGTTCGGCCTCGGCGCCGGCCTGTGGACCCGCGACATCAACCGCGCCTACCGCATGGGCCGCGCGATCAAGGCCGGGCGTGTCTGGACCAACTGTTACCACCTGTACCCGGCCCACGCCGCGTTCGGTGGCTACAAGAAGTCCGGTGTCGGCCGTGAAAACCACAAGATGATGCTCGACCATTATCAGCAGACCAAAAACCTGCTGGTGAGCTACGACATCAATCCGATGGGGTTCTTCTGATTCGACACGAGACCGTGTAACGACCTTCGCGGGCAAGCCTCGCTCCTACAGGTTTATGTGATCTGTAGGAGCGAGGCTTGCCCGCGAATGGCCGTGTCTGACACTCCGCGACACCCCCTACCAATGCACGCCGCCACCTCGTTCGAAAGTAGCATTCGGGTGCCTGGCGCCCCGTGCATTAATGGCTTTACCGGAATCGTCCGGCATAAGAAGAGGATTGACCCATGTGGACTAAACCCGCGTTTACCGATCTGCGCATTGGCTTCGAAGTGACGATGTATTTCGCCAACCGCTGATTGTTCACCCGGCCAGCCGTCATGTTGGCCGGGCCTGCCTTCTGGAGCATTGCCCATGCACATTCGCGTTCTCGGTTCCGCCGCTGGCGGTGGTTTTCCGCAATGGAATTGCAACTGCCGCCAGTGCGCCGCGATGCGCAATGGCAGCCTGCGGGCCCAACGGCGCACCCAGTCCTCGATTGCCCTGAGCGACAACGGTGTGGATTGGGTGCTGTGCAATGCTTCACCGGACATTCGCGCGCAACTCGAGAGTTTCGCGCCGCTGCAACCGGCACGCCGGGTGCGTGATACCGCAATCGCTGGTGTCGTCCTGCTGGACAGCCAGATCGACCATTGCACCGGCCTGTTGAGCCTTCGCGAAGGTTGCCCGCACCAGGTCTGGTGCACCGAACGGGTCCATGAAGACCTGAGCAGCGGCTTCCCGTTGTTCACCATGCTCAAGCATTGGAACGGTGGGTTGCAGTGGCAGCCGGTCGGGCTCGACCGCGAGCCCTTCAGCATCCCGGCGTGCGCGCACCTGCGATTTCGCGCGATCCCCTTGGTCAGCAACGCACCGCCGTACTCGCCCAATCGCGGCAATCCGCAGCCGGGCGACACCATAGGCTTGTTTATCGAAGACCGGCGCAGCGGCGCTTCGCTGTTCTACGCGCCGGGCCTGGGACAGGTCGACGACGAGGTTCTGAGCTGGATGCAACGTGCCGATTGCCTGTTGCTGGACGGCACCTTGTGGCGCGACGACGAGATGCGCGTCTGCGAAGTCGGCCAGAACCTGGGCAGTGAAATGGGGCACCTGTCGCAAAGCGGCCCCGGCGGCATGCTCGACATCCTTGAAGGCTTCACCCGCCAGCGCAAGGTGCTGATCCACATCAACAACACCAACCCGATCCTCGATGAAGACTCGGCCGAGCGGGCGCTGCTGGATCGGCGCGGGATCGAAGTGGCCTATGACGGCATGAGTATTGAGCTGTAGCGGAGGGCCCCTTCGTCGGAACGCCGCCCGGAGCAAGCCCACTCCCACAGTCGATCGCATTCCCCTGTAGGAGCGAGCCTGCTCGCGATGAGGCCAGACCAGACACCGCAGATTCCCCGGAGAACCGCAATGACTGACACACCCATGTCCCCAGCCGAATTCGAAGCAGCCCTGCGCGCCAAAGGCGCGTATTACCACATCCACCATCCATTCCACCAAGCCATGTACGCCGGCCGATCAACCCGCAGGCAGATTCAAGGCTGGGTCGCCAATCGCTTCTACTATCAGGTGAACATCCCCCTGAAGGACGCGGCGATTCTCGCCAACTGCCCGGACCGCGACGTACGCCGGGAATGGTTGCAACGGATACTCGATCACGACGGTGCACCCGGCAGCGATGGCGGGATTGAAGCCTGGCTGCGGCTGGGCGAAGCGGTGGGGCTGGATCGCGAGCAAATCCTTTCGCAGGAATTGGTGCTGCCCGGTGTCCGTTTCGCCGTGGACGCCTACGTCAATTTCGCCCGTCGCGCCTGTTGGCAGGAAGCTGCCAGCAGTTCGCTGACCGAGTTGTTTGCGCCACAGATCCACCAATCCCGGCTCGATGCCTGGCCGACCCATTACCCGTGGATCGACGTCGGCGGTTACGACTATTTCCGTACTCGCCTGAGTCAGGCACGACGGGATGTCGAGCACGGCTTGCGCATCACCCTGGCGCACTACGTCACGGTCGAGGGCCAGCAGCGCATGCTGGAAATCCTGCAATTCAAGCTCGACGTGCTGTGGAGCATGCTCGACGCCATGAGCATGGCCTACGAGCTGGAGCGCCCGCCGTATCACAGCGTCACCACGGAGCAGGTCTGGCATCGGGGGATTGCCCTGTGAGCCTGATCAACCGCGAGCAATCACCGTCGCTGCGCCAGGGTTTTCGCCTGCAATGGGAACCCCGTCAGGACTGTCACGTGCTGCTGTACCCCGAAGGCATGATCAAACTCAACACCAGTGCCGGGCAGATCCTCGGTCTGGTGGACGGCCAGCGCAGTGTCGCGGCGATCATTGATCGACTGTCTGAGAGTTTCCCCGGCGTACCGGGGATCGATGAAGATGTGCTGGCGTTTCTGGAGGTGGCCCATGCTCAATTCTGGATCGAATGACTCGCGTCCGGGGCCGCCGCTGTGGCTGTTGGCGGAGTTGACCTATCGTTGCCCGCTGCAATGCCCGTATTGCTCCAATCCCCTGGACTTTGCCCAATCAGGCGAAGAGTTGAGCACCGAAGAATGGATCCGGGTGTTCCGCGAGGCCCGTGAGATGGGCGCCGCGCAACTGGGCTTTTCCGGCGGTGAGCCGTTGGTTCGCCAGGACCTGGCCGAACTGATCAAGGCTGCCCGGGACATGGGTTACTACACCAACCTGATCACCTCGGGCATCGGCCTGACCGAGCAGAAAGTGCGCGATTTCAAGGTCGCGGGGCTGGACCATATCCAGATCAGCTTCCAGGCCGCCGACGAAGCGGTGAACAACATGCTCGCCGGTTCGCGCAAGGCCTTCGCCCAGAAACTCGCGATGGCCCGGGCGGTAAAGGCCCAGGGCTACCCGATGGTGCTGAACTTCGTCACCCATCGGCACAACATCGACCAGATCGCGCAGATCATCGACTTGTGCCTGGAACTGGAAGCGGATTTCGTCGAATTGGCGACGTGCCAGTTTTACGGCTGGGCCGAGCTCAACCGGGTTGGCCTGTTGCCCACGCGCGAACAATTGCAGCGTGCCGAGCGCATCACCAACGAATACCGCGAGCGTCTTGAAGCGCAGGGTCACCCGTGCAAGCTGATCTTCGTCACCCCGGATTACTACGAAGAACGCCCCAAGACCTGCATGAACGGCTGGGCCAATCTGTTTCTCGACATCACCCCCGACGGCACGGCATTGCCTTGCCACAGCGCCCGCCAGTTGCCGGTGCAGTTTCCCAACGTGCGCGAGCACAGCATCGAGCACATCTGGACTGATTCTTTCGGTTTCAATCGCTTTCGTGGCGATGACTGGATGAAGGAGCCGTGCCGCTCCTGCGATGAAAAGCACAAGGACCTGGGCGGCTGCCGCTGCCAGGCATTCATGCTGACCGGCGATGCCGCCAACGCGGACCCGGTGTGCAGCAAATCCCCGCACCACGGTGTGATACTCAAGGCCCGCGAGGAAGCCGACGCACCGGGGCTGGGCATGGAACACCTGACGTTGCGTAACGAGAAAGCTTCGCGACTGATCTATCGCGGGTGAGCCCGGGGCTACCCATTGGTCTGATTGCATTCACCGCCGGATGCTTTAGTGTGGACATTACCTTCCAAAACAATAAAAACAGACTTTCCAATGAGCCAGAGTCTCAGCCAGCTGCGTAAATTCGTTTCGCCTGAAATCATCTTTGGTGCCGGCTGCCGGCACAACGTCGGCAATTGCGCCAAAACCTTTGGTGCGCGCAAGGTGCTGCTGGTCAGCGATCCCGGGGTGATTGCCGCCGGTTGGGTCGCCGATGTCGAGGCCAGCCTGCAAGCCCAGGGCATCGAGTACGTCCTGTACACGGCGGTCTCACCCAACCCGCGGGTCGAAGAAGTGATGCTCGGCGCCGACCTGTACCGGGAAAATCATTGCGATGTGATCGTGGCCGTCGGTGGCGGCAGCCCGATGGATTGCGGCAAAGGCATCGGCATAGTCGTCGCCCACGGGCGCAGCATCCTCGAATTCGAAGGCGTGGACACCATCCGCGTCCCCAGCCCGCCGCTGATCCTGATTCCGACCACCGCCGGGACCTCAGCCGATGTCTCGCAATTCGTGATCATCTCCAACCAGCAAGAACGCATGAAGTTCTCCATCGTCAGTAAGGCGGTGGTGCCGGACGTGTCGCTGATCGACCCGGAAACCACCCTGAGCATGGACCCGTTCCTGTCAGCCTGTACCGGCATCGATGCGTTGGTGCATGCCATCGAAGCGTTTGTTTCCACCGGTCACGGGCCGTTGACCGACCCCCATGCGCTGGAGGCGATGCGCCTGATCAACGGCAACCTGGTGCAGATGATCGCCAACCCGAACGACATCGCCCTGCGCGAGAAAATCATGCTCGGCAGCATGCAGGCCGGGCTGGCGTTCTCCAACGCGATCCTCGGCGCGGTGCACGCGATGTCCCACAGCCTCGGTGGCTTTCTCGACTTGCCTCATGGGCTGTGCAACGCGGTGCTGGTGGAGCACGTGGTGGCGTTCAACTACAGTTCCGCACCGGAGCGCTTCAAGGTGATCGCCGAGACCTTTGGCATCGATTGCCGTGGCTTGAATCACCGGCAGATTTGCGGGCGTCTGGTCGAACACCTGATCGCCCTGAAACACGCCATCGGCTTCCACGAAACCCTCGGATTGCACGGGGTGAGCACGGCGGACATTCCGTTCCTGTCGCAACACGCCATGCACGATCCGTGCATCCTGACCAACCCGCGCGAGTCCAGTCAGCGTGATGTCGAGGTCGTCTATGGCGAAGCCCTCTGACGAACAGCAACGGGCGCTGGCGGGGTTACTGGGATTAGGCAGCCACTCGGCGCGCAAGAGTCATTACCCGGAACTGGCCGCGCGCCTCGACGAGCTGGAAGCCGAGCGCAATCGCTACAAATGGCTGTTCGAAAACGCGGTCCACGGGATCTTTCAGGCAAGCCTCCTGGAAGGCATGCGCGCCGCCAATCCGGCACTGGCGCGGATGCTCGGCTATCAGGATCCTCAGGAAGTGCTGTTCTCGCTGGCGGATCTGGCGAGCAACCTGTTTGTCGGCGGCGCTCAAGAGCTGGAAAACATCGGTGAACTGCTCAAGCGCGAGCGCAGCCTGCTCGGCTACGAAACCCAATTGCGGCGCAAGGATGGCAGCAGCCTCGACGTTCTGATGAACCTGTTGCTCAAGCCCGATCAGGAAGGGCTGGTGGAGGGGTTTGTCGCCGACATCACCGAACGCAAACTCGCCCAGCAGCGCCTGCAGCAACTCAACGACGAACTGGAGCAGCGCGTCACCGCGCGCACCGACGAGTTGCTTGAGGCCAACCGTAACCTGCAACAGCAGATCACCCAGCGTAAACAGATTGCCCAGGCCTTGCGCGATGCCCGGGACGCCGCCGAGGCCGCCAATCGCAGCAAGGACAAATACCTCGCCGCCGCCAGCCATGACCTGCTGCAACCGCTGAATGCCGCGCGTTTGCTGATCTCCACCTTGCGCGAGCGCAAGCTGCCCGACGTCGAGCAAGTGCTGGTGGAGCGTACGCATCAGGCACTGGAAGGCGCGGAAGATTTGCTCACCGATTTGCTGGATATTTCCCGGCTCGATCAGGCGGCGGTCAAACCGGACATTGCGCTGTACCGCCTCGATGAATTGCTCGCGCCGCTGGTGTCGGAGTTCCAGTCAGTGGCGCAAGCCGCAGGGTTGAATCTGCGGGTGCACATGGGCGATTACGCCATCAGCACCGACTTGCGCCTGATGACGCGGATTCTGCGCAACTTCCTCAGCAACGCCTGCCGCTACACCGATGAGGGCAGCATCCTGCTGGGTGCCCGACGCCGGGGTGAAATGCTGCGTCTGGAAGTCTGGGACACCGGGCGCGGGATCGCGGCGGATCGACTGGATTCGATTTTCCTCGAGTTCAACCAACTGGATGTCGGACGCGCCGCCGACCGCAAGGGTGTGGGCCTTGGGCTGGCGATCGTTGAACGGATCGCCAAGATTCTCGGCTATAAAGTCGGGGTTCATTCGCTGCCGGGACGCGGTTCGATGTTCAGCATCGACGTGCCGATTTCCCATGAGGTTCCGCTACCGATCAGTCAGGCCGCGCCCCTGCCGGGCACCGGAAATCCATTACCGGGCCGGCGTTTGCTGGTGCTGGACAACGAAGTGAGCATCCTCGAAAGCATGAGCGCGCTGCTCGGGCAATGGGGTTGCGAAGTGGTCACGGCCACCGATGAATTCTCTGCACTGGCGGCCTTGCAGGGGCGACCACCGGAACTGATTCTGGCGGACTACCACCTCGATCACGGGGTGGTGGGTTGTGATGTGGTCCGGCATTTGCGCGAGCATTTCCACCGGGCGATTCCGGCGGTCATCATCACCGCTGACCGCACGGATCAATGTCGGCGCTCATTGCAGAAACTCGACGCACCGCTGCTGAACAAACCGGTGAAACCCGGGAAGTTGCGTGCGGTGCTGAGTCAGTTGCTGGGGTAGCGAAATTGCAGGCTGAAACCGAGCTCGGCTGACTCGCCTTGCTCCAGCAATCGCAACCCCGGTCGACCGGGCAGGTGATGCGCGTTGACCGGGTGGCTCACCGGTTCGATACAGAAAAAATCCAGGCCCACCGGGCAGTAGAGCAGGTAGTAATCGCTGCCGGTGGCCTGGCATTCCAGCTCATAGCCCAGCGCTGGCTGGCGTATCAGGCAGTGGCCATCCCATTCGCAGAAGCCGTTGTCGACCAATGTCTCAGGTAGCGCCTTGATCGACTGGAAATCCCATTCGGCCGGCAACGCACTGAGGTGTGTCGGCAGTTTGCTCCCGTCACACAACCAGACTTGCCGGGCTTGCGCCTGCAACTGGGTGCCCGTGGTACGCGGAAAGTAAGGGTGCAAACCCAACCCATGCCAGGCAGGACGTTCGGCCAGATGGGTGACCTTGAGATCAAGGCTCAGCTTGCCGTCGCTCAGATGGAATCGTTGCCGGGCGCGATAGGCGAAGGGCGTGGTGCTGTCGAGTTGCAGGATGACTTCATCGCGCGTCTGCGAAACCACCTGCCACGGCTGTTGCCAGGCGCTGCCGTGAATCGGCAGGGGATCGGTGAGGCTGTTGGGTGTCAGTGCCAGCCAGCCATCGGGGCATTCAAAGCCGCCTTCGGCAATGCGGTTTGACCACGGCGCCAAGGGAAAACCCCCGAGCTTGCCCGGCAGGCCGGTGTTCAGCGCGTGAGCATCGCTGTGGCGCAACAGCGGCAGCCCCGAGCCGCGAACGCTCCAGTTGACGATGCTGCCACCGAGTTGCGGGGCGAGGGTGAGGTGGGTGAATTCGTCTTCAAGGTTCAGCAACATTGGCGTCATTTCAATTGAACTCTGATGTAAGAACACCGCTGAGCCCTGTAGCAGCTGGCGAAGCCTGCGTTCGGCTGCGTAGCAGTCGTCAATCCGGTGAATGCGATTTTCCTGATACACCGCGCCGTATGGTTTTACGACTGCTGCGCAGCCGAACGCAGCCTTCGGCAGCTGCTACATGGGGACCGGGTTCATCCCTGGAACTGCGGTTCCGGCAAGCCTTGCACGCCCGGATTGAGGGCGAATACACCGCCCGCCAGCGACTGTTCGTCATGGTCGTCGCCAGGGCGGATCGAGGTCACGAACAGTGTGTCCAGACGACTGCCGCCGAAGGCGCACATGCTCGGTTTTTTCACCGGTACGGATAGGGAACGGTCCAGTCGGCCGTCGGGAGTGAAACGGTGAATCAGCCCGGCGTCATTGGCGCAAATCCAGTAGCAGCCTTCGGCATCGACCGCCGCCCCGTCGGGACGACCAGGGAACTGATGCATGTCGACAAACAGCCGCCGGTTGGACGGCGTGCCGCTGTCGGTGTCGTAATCAAAGGCCCAAATTTGCTGGACCAGGGGATGAGAGTCAGACAGGTACATCGTCCGGCCATCCGGGCTGAAACCCAGGCCGTTGGGCACGATAAACCCGCTGAGTTGCGCCTCGAGTGGCCCGCGTTGACCGGCGCTGTAGCGATACAGCGTGCCGTCGGCAGCGTTGGCGCCCATGTTCAGCACCATGCTGCCGGCCCAGAAACGCCCCTGACGATCGCAGCGCCCATCGTTCAGGCGCATATCTGTACGGGCGTGTTCGACCGGAGCCAGAAGGTTGCTGTCGAGGCTGCCATCGTTATGCGGGTGCAGATGAAAGAACCCGCTTTCCATCCCGGCCACCCAGCCGCCGTTGCTGTGACGTGCAATGCAGGCGAGCATCTGCGGCGCCGTCCAGGCATGGACATGGCCGGTTTCGGCGCTCCAGCGTTGGAGGCCTCCGACAGGAATATCAACCCAATACAGGGCGTTTTCCTCGGGGACCCAGACCGGGCATTCACCGACTGCGTTACGGGCATCGACAATCAATTCGGCTTGCATGGCAACCTCGGGGTTTTATCTGGAGTGAGGAAGGTCAGTCGCCGAACGGGCCAGACGCGACAAACGCGCCACCCTGGTAAACCATCGCCGGGTCATCCGCGGCCGGCATCGGTTGGGCTTCGATTTTTGCGCGGAACACTTCGGAGTTGTCCTGGGGCTTGTATCCCAGGCCGGCCGCGAAACGGTTATCCCACCAGACGTTCTTGTTATCGGACACGCCGTAGACCACGGTATGGCCAACGTTCGGCGCGTACAACGCGCATTCGAGCAGTTGGGTCAGGTCACCGAAGCTCAGCCAGGTGCTCATCATCCGGCGGTTTTGCGGTTCCGGGAACGAAGAGCCGATGCGCACGCTGACGGTCTCGATGCCATAGCGATCGAAGTAGAAACTGGCCATGTCTTCGCCGTAGGACTTGGACAAGCCGTAGTAGCTGTCCGGGCGGCGAGGGGAGTGGGCGTCGATGACTTCATCTTGCTTATAGAAGCCGATCACATGGTTGGAACTGGCGAAAATCACCCGCTTCACGCCATGGCGGCGAGCGGCTTCGTAGATGTGGAACACGCCGCAGATGTTGGCGCCGAGGATCTCTTCGAACGAGTGCTCCGTCGACACGCCACCGAAGTGCAGAATTGCGTCCACGCCTTCGACCAGTTGATGGACTGCTTGCTTGTCTGCCAGGTCGCAGGGCATGACTTCTTCACGGTCATCGATGGCCGGGGTGATGTCGGCGATGTCCGACAGGCGAATCACGTTGGCATAGGGGCGCAGGCTTTCGCGCAAGACTTTGCCAAGGCCACCGGCGGCACCGGTCAGGAGGAGACGATTGAAAGGAGCGCGGGCTTGAGTAGTGATGGTCATGGGAGTCCCTGAACAAGCAGTCATTGTTATTGAATTTGTTGTAGGTTGTCGTACGACTGGGGCGAAGTATCGTTAGGGTCTCAGGTCGTTGTCAACGCGTCATCGGTTGAATTTGACGGAGGGTCATTCCTGCATCCGCTGACACTGCGAAGCACTTTGTGGGAGCGAGCTTGCTCGCGATGGCTTTATGTCAAATACATTGATGTTGAATGTAACGCCGCCATCGCGAGCAAGCTCGCTCCCACAGGGCTCGTGTTGATCCCCCAGCCCCTCGGCTTACAACAACGAAATCGGGTAGTTGATGATAATGCGGTTTTCGTCGAATTCATTGGTGCTGAAGTCCTTGCGGATCGACGCGTTACGCCATTTGACGTTGAGGTTCTTCAGCACGCCGCTCTGTACGGTGTAAGCCAGTTCTGATTCGCGGCCCCATTCCTTGCCGTCGGTGATGGTGCCTGTGTGCACGTTATCGCCGCTGATGTAGCGGTTCATCATGGTCAGGCCGGGAATGCCGAGCGCTACAAAGTTGTAGTCGTGGCGTAGCTGCCAGGATCTTTCCTTGGCGTTGTCGTAGCTGGAGTTGTAGCTGTCGTTGGCCAAGGTGCCGCCGCTGGTACCGTTGACCCGCATCCAGACATCGTCGCCGGTGAGTTTTTGCAGGCCGACATAGAAGGTGTTGCCACCGTATTTGGCCGAGAGCATGGCGAACGCGGTTTTGTTATCGAGGTCGCCGGCCAGTGCGCTGCCGTCTTCCTTGCCGATGAAGTAACCAAGGTTGGCGCCGAGGGTCCAGTCGCCGATGGGCTGGCTGTGGCTCAGGTTGAAATACTGTTGCTGATAAATGTCGCTGAGTTGCGCGTACCAGACGCCGACCTGGGTGCGCTTTTCGTTGAACACATATTCACCGCCGCCAAAGTTGAAACGGTCCGAGGTGAAGGCCGCCGATTTGCCGTTCATGAACATGTCTTCCATGCTCGCATCGTTGCGCGGGCTGTTGGCGCGGAACTGGCCGCCATAGAGCGTCAGGCCACTGATCTCGGTGGATGTCACCTGACCACCACGGAAGGTTTGCGGCAGCGAGCGGCCGTCGTCGGAGCGCAGGATCGGCAACACCGGCATCCATTCGCCGACCTTCAATTCGGTTTTCGAGACTTTGCCTTTCAGCGCCACACCCAGGCGCCCGAAATTGTCGGCCGGGCGGCCGTCATCATGAATCGGCAGCAACGAGGTGCCGCCGGTGCCTTTGCCACCGTCGAGCTTTTCCGAGTACAGGCCCAGCACATCCATGCCGAAACCGACGGGGCCCTGGGTGAATCCGGATTTGGCGTCGAGGATGAAGCTTTGCGTCCACTCTTCAGCCTTGCCCTGCGGGTAGGCCGGGTTCGTGAAGTTGCGGTTGATGTAGAAGTTGCGCAGGTTCAGCGTGGCTTTGGCGTCATCGACGAAACCTTCGGCATGACTGGTCATGGGCAGGGCGAGGGCCAGGCTGCTGCAACCGATCAGGCTCAGGGCAGTACGGCGTGCGAAGGTTGGGCGAGGGGTGCAGACGGAGGAATTGCGGACGAGCTTGCTCACAGTGACGCTCCTGTGTTTCTTGTTGTTTTTATTTTTTGTTATACGTCGTCGTACAACGTCGGGGCGGATTATTTGCAAGTGTTACGGGGAATGTCAATCAGAAGTTGTACGATGACTTGGCGCGATTTTATGGTATGTCGAAGAACCCCTGTGGGAGCAAGTCCGCTCCCACAGGATTCTGTGTTTTAGCCAGTGATCATCGGCGGCATAGTGCCGAGTAAAGAAACGGCAGCCACCGCTCCCATCCCCAGCAACCATTCGAAGATAACGCTGCTTTTCAGAGCCGTCGGACGCTGCTCGCAGTCGTTGATCCGCAGTCGATTGAACAGCGCCAGCCCCAGCATCGCGGCGACCAGCACCACCTTGATCAACAGAATCAGCGCAAACCCGGACCACAACGGCGTCGGCCAGAACTGCCCGGTGAGTACGCGAACGTTGATCAAACCGGTCATCACCAACCCCGCCACCAAGACGTAACCAACGCCGCTGAAGCGTTGCAAGGTCGCCTTGATTGAATGCTCTGCCGGCTGCCGCAGGATCATTACCAACAACATCAAACCGCCGAGCCAGGCGCCGACGCAGGTCAGGTGAATGATTTGATTGAGGATCAGCAATTGGCCGTTGAGGCCGTCGAGCATGGCGCCGTGGCCGACCGGGGCGAGGGTGGCCAGCAGCAGACTGGCGAGGCCGATTCGCAGGGGCAGGTTTGAACGCAAGGGCGTCATCAGCAGCGCGACCAACAACGCATTGAGCAGCAAGTGCCAGCGCCAGACCTGGCCGAAAAATGTCTTGCCCAGCACCAGTCGCAGGGTCGACGGATCGAATGCCGCGTCCCACGAACCGGCCATGCTGGCGGTGATCAACAGCAACCAGCTAACGCCAGTGACCAACGCCAGCGCCGCCAGCCAGCGGCTTGTCTTCGTCAGTCGCTGATCCAGATGTCCAGCGTCGCCATTGACCAGCAGCGGCCTGAACACCCACGCCCCGAACAGCATCAGCACGACGGTGAAATGCAGAAAGCGGCACAGCACCATCGCGCTCGTCATGAATTACTGGCCAACCTTGAAGCCATAGGCGCCTTCGCTTTTGTGGGTATCGACCGACACCGCGTGCCATTCGACTTTGTAGGCGCCCGTTGCCAACGGTGCGGCCGGGGTGACGATCAGGGTTTTCTTGTCGCTGCCTTCGGTGGCGAGGCTTTTCACCGCCACGTTGCTGCCGTCCTTGCTGATCGTGACCTTGGAAAAGGTCGCTTCAACGCCTTCGGAAAATACCAGACGCAGTTCCGACGGCGCGCTCACCGTGCTGTCGGCGGCCGGGGTCTGGCTTTTCAGATGGGCGTGGGCAAACACCGATGAAGCGGCGAACAGCGAGCCGAGCAGGGCGACGGTGTTCAGGGTTTTCTTGAGCAGCATCGTGGAATACCTCTGAGGCGGGTTCGAAAAGGCCGCCAGTTTACCTGCGAGACGCTGGGTGTACGAAGTTTCGTTTTCCCTTGTCGCCGCGAGCTAGAGCGGATGCTAGTCTTGATCAACGCTGTAGTCAGGGAGCCCTCATGGGCAATCACAAGATCGAGATTCGTCGCAGTAACGTCGAGAAAATCCTGTTGGGGGCCGAAAAGGTTTTCGCCGAAAAAGGTTTCGGCGGCACCGCCATGGCCGACATCGCCGCCGAAGTGCAACTGCCGCGCTCCAACCTGCATTACTACTTCAGCACCAAGAGTGAGCTGTACAGCGCGGTGTTGCTGGGTTTGCTGGAGGTGTGGAAACAGGACGCCCTGTGCTTCGAGATGTTCGACGACCCGCGCGTGGTGCTCAGCAGCTACATCCGCGCCAAGATGAACCACTCCCGCAGCCGGCCTTATGGGTCCAAAGTCTGGGCCAACGAAATCATCCATGGTGCGCCGACCCTGGGTGAGAAACTGGACGTCAGTCTGTACGACTGGGCCAAGATGAAAGAAGCGAAAATTCGCCAGTGGGTGGACGACAAACGCATCCTGCCGGTGGAACCTTCGAGCCTGCTGTACATGATCTGGGCGTCGACCCAGCACTACGCCGACTTTGATCATCAGGTGAATATTCTGAATGACCATCAGCCGTTGTCGGACATGCAGTTCGAGCGGGCGGTGCAGACGGTGACGAGTGTGATCTTGCGGGGGATTGGGTTGGAGCCTTGAAAACCCCCCCTCTCCCCAGAGGGGAGAGGGGGAAAGGGAGCCGATCTTCGTTGTATTCAAACCTGAGTTCGACTCGGTATCTCAGGTCGCAGTCTTTCAAACAAACACATCGGTCAGTCCCCTCTACCCTCTGGGGAGAGGGTTAGGGTGAGGGGGGGTTTCAGGATCAGTCCCCAATCTAAAGGGCGACGTGGTACGGATTCCTCGGATCATGATTCCAATCCAGAAACGGCTTCCCGTTCTCCATCGGCACCATCTCAATACAATCCTGCACCGGGCACGTGATCTGACACAGGTTGCACCCCACGCACTCATCATCAATCACTTCATACTTGTGCGTCCCGTCCGCCTGCTTAAGGCTCGCAATCGCCTGGTGCGAAGTGTCTTCGCAAGCAATGTGGCAACGACCGCAACCAATGCACGCCTCTTGGTCAATCTTGGCAATCACCTGATAGTTGATGTCCAGGTACTTCCAGTCCGTGGTATTGCCCACCGCACGCCCGGAAAACTCTGACACGCTGGCGTAGCCCTGACTGTCCATCCAGCGCGATAAGCCGTCCTTCATCTCCTCGACAATCCGGAAGCCATGCAGCATCGCCGCCGTGCACACCTGCACCGAGCCGCTGCCCAGCGCAATAAATTCCGCCGCGTCGCGCCAGCTGCTGATGCCGCCAATGCCGGAGATCGGCAGGCCTTGCGTCTGTGGGTCACGGGCGATTTCGGCGACCATGTTCAGCGCAATCGGCTTCACCGCCGAACCGCAATAACCACCGTGGGTGCTCTGGTTGCCCACGGCGGGATTGGCGACCATGCGCTCCAGGTTGACGCTGGTGATCGAGTTGATCGTGTTGATCAGCGACACCGCATCCGCGCCGCCACGATGAGCTGCGCGAGCGGCGACGCGAATGTCGGTGATGTTCGGCGTGAGCTTGACGATCACCGGCAGCGAGCAGTACGTCTTGCACCAACGGGTGACCTGTTCGACGTATTCCGGCACCTGGCCGACCGCCGCGCCCATGCCGCGCTCCGGCATCCCGTGCGGGCAACCGAAGTTCAGCTCGATGCCATCGGCGCCGGTGGCTTCCACTAGCGGCAGGATGAATTTCCAGGATTCTTCAACGCAGGGCACCATCAGCGACACAATCAGTGCACGGTCCGGCCAGTCCTTTTTGACCTGAGTGATTTCCCGCAGGTTGATCTCCAGTGAGCGATCAGTGATCAACTCGATGTTGTTGAAACCCACCACTTCACGGTTGGCACCGAAGTGCGCCGAGTAGCGGGACGACACGTTGACCGCCGCCGGGTCATCACCCAGGGTTTTCCAGACCACGCCACCCCAACCGGCCTCGAAGGCGCGGACCACGTTGTAGGCCTTGTCGGTCGGTGGCGCGGAGGCCAGCCAGAACGGATTGGGGGCTTTGATGCCGGCGAAGACAATCGAGAGATCGGCCATTTACGCAGCCTCCACGTTGAGCATGAGTTGGGCGTTGATGGCCTCGGCGGCCCGTTTGCCGTGCTGCACGGCCTGCACGGTGAGGTCCTGATCGAGGCTGGTGCAGTCGCCGCCGGCGTACACGCCGGGGATGCTGGTGCGCAGGTTTTCGTCCACTTGAATCCGCTCGCCCTGGCGCTTGAGTTCACGGGCCAGAGGGTCGACGAGGGCGCTGGCGTCGAAGGCCTGGCCGATGGCTTTGAAGATGGCGTCGGCGGCCAGTTCGAAGGTTTCGCCGGTGGTTTGCAGGCGACCTTCGACTAACCAGGTCCGAGCGAAGCGCATGCCGCGTACCTGGCCTTGAGCATCGAGCAGGACTTCTTCGGGTTGTGCCCAGGTCAGCAAGCGCACTTGATTGGCTTTGGCGATGTCCTGTTCGTGGCCGGTGGCGCCCATTTCCTCGACACCGCGGCGGTACACCAGGTTGACGTCGCGTGCCCCGAGGCGAGCCATTTGCACGGCCATGTCGATGGCGGTGTTGCCGGCGCCCAAAACGATGCAACGGTCAGCGAGGGGGAGCTGGGTCAGGTCATCGGCCTGGCGCAGTTCGCGGATGTAATCGGT
Organism: Pseudomonas sp. BT76 TE3572; assembly: GCF_050435365.1. NCBI lineage: Bacteria > Pseudomonadati > Pseudomonadota > Gammaproteobacteria > Pseudomonadales > Pseudomonadaceae > Pseudomonas > Pseudomonas sp. BT76 TE3572. The sequence continues at coordinate 1,528,855 of NZ_JBNDKE010000001.1, read as the reverse complement.
GGCGGCCAGCAGGCCGGGTGCCTCTTCATGAGCAAGCCCCAGCTGTTTGCTGGCGGCCAGACCGAGGCCGAGGAACACCGCGTCGAACTGCTGATGCAGATCGCTGAGGGTGAGGTTTTCGCCGAGTTTTTGCCCGTGGCGGATTTCGATCCCGCCGATTTCCAATAGGAATTCAAGCTCCTTCTGCGCGTAGTCATCCACCAGTTTGTACTTGGCAATCCCGTATTCGTTGAGGCCGCCAGCCTTTTCCCGTGCCTCGAAAATCACCACGTCATGACCGTGCATGGCACTGCGGTGAGCGCAGGACAAACCGGCCGGACCGGCGCCAACCACGGCGATGCGCTTGCCGGTGGATGCCGCACGCGTGAAGGGGTGTTCGCTGAAGTGTGCGTTGTCGACGGCGTAACGTTGCAACAGGCCGATCAGCACCGGTGCGCATTCATGGTCGTTGTTGCGCACGCAGGCTTGCTGGCAAAGCACTTCTGTCGGGCATACCCGGGCGCAACTGCCGCCGAGGATGTTCGCCGAGAGGATTTTCTGCGCGGCGCCCTGAACGTTTTCCTGATGGATATTGCGGATGAATGACGGAATGTCGATCTCGCTCGGACAGGCATTCACGCACGGCGCGTCGTAGCAGTACAGGCAGCGCGAGGCTTCCAGATGGGCTTGACGGTCGTTGAGCGGTGGCGCCAGGTCGGTGAAATGGCCGGCGAGGGCGGCCGCATTCTCGTGCGGATGCGGGAGGTGGTTCAGGGTCTTGATCACGGTGTTGGCCTCACGGTTATTGAGGTACTGCCTCTGATGGGCATTGGTTTTTTCGCATCATCCTGTGGTGAGGGAGCTTGCTCCCGCTGGGTGGCGAAGCCGCCCCATATCCTGCCAACTCGGTTGTCCTGACCCCCAAGTCGACTGGCTTTGGGCCTGCTGCGCAGTCCAGCGGGAGCAAGCTCCCTCGCCACAAAGGGCAGATCAGCGTTTCACAGCAACCGGCCTGTTCAACTCAGCCCGCTTGCTCAGCAAATCAAACACCGCCGGATACGCCGGCCGTTCGACATACCGCCCGGCACCACGCTCGGCGCGCAAATCACCATCGGCCCATACCACCCGGCCCTGGCTGACGGTATGGCTCGGCACACCGCGCACGGTCTTGCCTTCAAAGATGTTGAAGTCGACCTGTTGGTGATGCGTCTTGGCCGAGATGGTCCGCGTACCCTCTGGATCCCACAGCACCAGGTCCGCATCGGCCCCGACGCGAATCGCGCCTTTACGTGGATAGAGATTGAAGATCTTCGCCGTGTTGGTGGAGGTCAGCGCCACGAAGTGCTGCATCGACAAACGCCCGGTGTTCACCCCTTCATCCCAGAGCACCGCCATGCGGTCTTCGATACCGGCCGTGCCATTGGGGATTTTGCTGAAGTCGTCACGGCCCGCGGCTTTTTGCTCGGCACAGAAGCAGCAATGGTCGGTGGCGGTGGTGTGCAGGTTGCCCGATTGCAGGCCGTGCCAAAGTGCTTCTTGATGGCCGCGTGGACGGAAGGGCGGGCTCATCACGTAACCGGCGGCGGTCTGCCAGTCCGGGTGTTGGTAGACGCTGTCGTCCAGCAGCAGATGCCCGGCCAGGACCTCGCCATAGACTTGTTGGCCCTTGCTGCGGGCGTAGGTGATTTCGTCGAGGGCTTCCTTGGTCGAGACATGCACCAGGTACAGCGGCGTGCCCAGGGTTTCGGCGATGCGGATCGCCCGACTGGCCGCTTCACCTTCAACCTGCGAAGGGCGCGACAACGGATGCGCTTCCGGACCGGTCATGCCCTGGGCCATCAATTTGCGTTGCAGGTGATAGACCAGCTCACCGTTTTCCGCATGCACGGTCGGCACTGCGCCCAGTTCCAGGCAGCGCTCGAAACTGGCCACCAGCGTATCGTCGGCGGCCATGATCGCGTTCTTGTAGGCCATGAAGTGCTTGAAGCTGTTGACCCCGTGCTGGCTGACCAGCTCGGCCATTTCCTCGCGGACCTGTTCGCTCCACCAGGTAATCGCGACGTGGAAACCGTAATCCGACGCCGACTTCTCGGCCCAGCCGCGCCACTGATGAAAGGCTTCCATCAAGGATTGCTGCGGATTGGGAATCACAAAGTCGATGATCGACGTGGTGCCACCGGCAAGTCCCGCCGCGGTGCCGCTGAAGAAGTCTTCACTGGCCACCGTGCCCATGAAGGGCAGTTGCATGTGCGTGTGCGGATCGATGCCGCCGGGCATCAGGTATTGGCCGCTGCCGTCGAGCACTTCGGCATCGGCGGGAACATCAAGGTTTTCGCCGATGGCTTTGATCACGCCGTCGGCGCAATAGACGTCGGCGCGATAACTTTCATCATGGGTAATAACGGTGGCGCCACGGATCAACAGAGACATTCCGAGTTCCTCGCAGGCAATGACCGACTTGTGCCGGTTCTAAATGTTTTATATGAAGCCGACGCAAACGGGTGTATTCCTGTCAGCGCTGTCAGGAATAAACGCTAGTCTGAGTTTAAGGATTGAGCAAGAATATTTTTTATAAGCTTATATCTATTTTAAGTTATTGATAATTAACAATTAAAACTGAGAATCACCAAAATGGTGAGGCCTCTCACCATTTTGACGCACTTGACAGGTTGTAAAAATAGACGAGATTTCTTATGTGAAATCAGCCGCTTGAGGATGGTCTATGGTTGATGCGCAACGTTGAAAAAAAGTGGTATGCACCAGATTGAGTCCTGACGGTTCGGACAACTTGCCTGGCATTTAGCCTGAGTGAACAAGCAAGTAACCGGTGACTCATCGGCTATATAAATAAAACTGATAAACATCAGTTGGTTACAAAGTTTTTATGGAACTGCCCGATGCGCAAACGGGGTGCCCGGCACGTTTATTGATGCCGCCAGCCCCCTGATGAGCAAAAAATAATTCAAAGAACAGTGGAGCGGCCATGCAACAGATCAGATCGCAAGTGACCGAGCGCGACGGCTTGTTTGAGCTCGAGGCTGGCAGTGATGTCCTCGACAGTCCCCGTTACAACCACGACATGGCACCGACGAAGGTGCGCGAACGAACCTGGAACAAATGGCACATCACCGCATTGTGGGTCGGCATGGCGATCTGCGTGCCGACCTACACCCTCGGCGGCGTGCTCACCGCGTATTTCGGCCTGAGCGTCGGCGAAGCGCTGCTGGCGATTCTGTTCGCCAACATCATCGTGTTGATCCCCCTGACCCTGAACGCCTTCCCCGGCACCAAGTACGGCATTCCGTTTCCGGTGTTGTTGCGGTCGTCCTTCGGTGTCCTCGGTTCCAACGTTCCGTGCCTGATCCGCGCCTTGGTGGCGTGCGGCTGGTTCGGCATCCAGACGATGTTCGGCGGGCTGGCGATTCACCTGTTTCTGGGCTCGGTATTCGACGGATGGAAAGCCCTGGGCGGGACCGGTGAAGTGATCGGCTTCATGATCTTCTGGGCGCTGAACCTGTGGGTGGTGATTCGCGGCGCGGACTCAATCAAATGGCTGGAAACCCTCTCGGCACCGTTGTTGGTGCTGGTGGGCGTGGGGCTGTTGGTATGGGCGATGCCAAACGTATCGATGACGGAATTGATGGCCATCCCGGCCAAGCGTCCGGAAGGGGCAAGCGTCGTCAGTTACTTTGCTGCGGGACTGACCGCCATGGTCGGGTTCTGGGCCACCTTGTCCCTGAACATTCCGGATTTCAGCCGCTATGCGAAAAGCCAGAAGGATCAGATCGTCGGGCAGATCATCGGCTTGCCCCTGACCATGTTCCTGTTCGCCTCCCTCGGCGTAGTAATGACGGCCGCCTCGGTCAAACTGGTGGGCGTCACTGTCTCCGATCCGGTTACCTTGATCGGTCATATCCAGAGCCCGGTCTGGGTCGCACTGGCCATGGCACTGATCATCATCGCCACGCTGTCGACCAACACAGCGGCCAACATTGTTTCGCCGACCAACGATTTCCAGAACGTCGCCCCCAAGTTCATCAACCGCACCAAAGCGGTGTTGCTCACCGGTCTTGTAGGCTTGGCGCTGATGGCCCATGAGCTGTTGAAGAAGCTCGGTTTGATCGTCTCGGATTTAAGCCTGGAGACGGTGTATTCCAACTGGTTGCTAGGCTATTCGAGCCTGTTGGGCCCGATCGCCGGGATCATGGTGGTGGACTATTTCCTGATCAAGAAACAGCAACTGGACCTGGCCGGCCTCTATCGCGATGACGTTTACCCGGCGTGGAACTGGTTCGGGTTTATCGCGTTCGGTGTGCCGGTGGCGCTGACGCTGCTGTCGCTCGGCAGCACTGCATTCAGCTGGTTCTACGACTATGGCTGGTTCACCGGCTCGGCGCTGGGTGGGCTGATTTACTACGGGTTGTGCTCGATGCGCCCCAGTCCGTCTGTTGCGAAATCTGCGGTCTAGCGGATGGCCTCTTCGCGGGCAAGCCCGCTCCCACAGGGATTGAGGTCGTACACAAATGCTATGTACACACCATCCACTGTGGGAGCGGGCTTGCCCGCGATGACGGCCTCCAAGACACCAAAAAAATGCCTGAAGTAACCTATAACAACTGCCTGAGGAGATCATCATGAACGCTGCCGTAGACGTTCTGCAGTCCACCCATCAGCACATCAACCGCGACCGCTTGTGGCAGTCGCTCATGGACCTGGCCAAGCTCGGCGCCACGGTCAAGGGTGGCGTCTGTCGCCTGGCCCTGACCGACCTCGACCGTCAGGCCCGGGACATTTTCGTCAACTGGTGCGAGGAGGCCGGTTGCACCGTCAGCATCGACGCCGTCGGCAATATCTTCGCCCGCCGCCCCGGTCGCAACCCGAACCTGCCGCCGGTGATGACCGGCAGCCACATCGACACCCAACCCACCGGCGGCAAGTTCGACGGCTGTTTCGGCGTACTGGCCGGCGTCGAAGTGCTGCGTACCCTCAATGACCTGGGCGTGGAAACCGAAGCGCCGCTGGAAGTCGTGGTCTGGACCAACGAGGAAGGTTCACGCTTCGCTCCGTGCATGATGGGCTCCGGCGTATTTGCAGAAAAATTCACCCTCGAAGAAACCCTGGCCAAGGTCGATGCCGAGGGCGTCACCGTCGGCGAAGCGTTGAACGCCATCGGCTACGCCGGCCCACGCGAGGTCAGCGGCCATGCCGTCGGCGCCTATTTCGAGGCCCATATCGAGCAAGGCCCGATCCTTGAAGACGAACACAAAACCATCGGTGTGGTGATGGGCGCGCTCGGGCAGAAATGGTTCGACCTGAAATTGCGTGGCGTCGAAGCCCACGCCGGCCCGACGCCGATGCACCTGCGCAAGGATGCTCTGGTCGGCGCTTCGGTGATCGTCGGTGCGGTCAATCGCGCTGCTCTTGGTCATCAGCCGCACGCCTGCGGCACCGTTGGCTGCCTGCAAGCCTATCCCGGCTCACGCAACGTCATCCCCGGCGAAGTGCGCATGACCCTGGACTTCCGTCATCTGGAACCGGCGCGCCTGGACTCGATGATCGCCGAAGTCCGCGAAGTCATCGAAACCACCTGCGAGGAACACGGCCTGACCTTCGAACTCACACCCACTGCGGATTTCCCGCCGCTGTACTTCGACAAAGGTTGCGTCGAAGCGGTACGCGGCGCCGCCCAAGGGTTGGGCCTGTCGCACATGGACATCGTCAGCGGAGCAGGGCACGACGCAATCTTCCTCGCCGAACTCGGCCCGGCCGGGATGATCTTCGTACCGTGCGAAGGCGGCATCAGCCACAACGAAATCGAAAACGCCGCGCCAGATGACCTGGCGGCCGGGTGTGCGGTGTTGTTGCGGGCGATGCTGGCGGCTTCGGCGGCGATTGCCAGTGGTCAATTGGCGGCCTGAAGATCAAAAGATCGCAGGCTGCGCCAGCTCCTGCACCCGTATCGCCCGGCATATCTGCACGATCATGATTGCCTGCGGTCGTAATCTTCACAGGGCGGCGCATGAATGCGCCGCCGCAAGCGTGGAGATCCAATGAGCCAGGACGTCCTGATCACCGAAACCAATCGCCGCCAGTTGCAGCAGATCATCGCCGGCCTGTCCGATGGGGTGATTCTGCTGGAACTCGACCAGACCCTCCTATGGGCCAATGACGCCGCGCTGGCCATGCATGGTGTCGGGCAGCTCAGCGAGCTGGGGGCGAATGCCAGGGAGTTCGCCGAGCGCTTCGCCTTGCGTTATCGCAATAATCATCCGGTTCAGGTCGACAATTATCCGATCAGCCGCGTTGCCCGAGGCGAGTCCTTCAGTGATGTGCTGGTTGAGGTGACACCGGTGGACGACGAAGAGCGCACCTGGGTCCACAGCGTGCGCAGCATGGTATTGGCCGACAGCGCTGGCAAGCCGGAGTCGCTGGTGCTGATCATGAACGATGTCACGGAGTGGGCCAGCGCCGAGCAGCGTTTCGAAAAAACCTTCAATGCCAACCCGGCCCCGGCGGTGATCTGTCGCCTGAGCGATTTGCGTTACATCAAAGTCAACCCGGGCTTCCTGGAGATGACCGGCCATGCCCGTGATCAGGTGATCGGCCGTTCGACCTATGAACTGGACGTGCTGGAGGGCGCCGAAAACAAAGACCTGGCCAAGCAGCGGTTGCTCGAAGGGGCAACCATTCCGCAGATGCAGGCTCAGTTGAAGTTACACGACGGTGGCAGCAAACAGGTGATCGTCGCCGGCCAGCCCCTTGAGCTGCACGACGAAGCCTGCATGCTGTTTTCGTTTGTGGACATCGAGCCTCGGCATAAGGCCGAACTCGCCTTGCGTCAGAGCGAGGAACGCTTCGCCAAGGCTTTTCGACTGACCCCGGTGCCGATCCTGGTGTGCAACGCCAGCGATCAGGTGGTGATGGACGTCAATGAAGCCTTCCTCGATACGCTCGCGTATTCCAGTGAAGAAGTGCTTGGCCAATCGGTAACGCAGATCGATTTTATCGATGACGCAGGCGCCCGCGCGCGGCTGTTTACGGCGCTGGAAAAAACCGGACGCGTGGATCGTGTCGATGTTCAGGTACGCAAGAAAGGCGCCGGATTGATCGATTGCGCGGTCTCGGCCGACACCGTGAACATTCAGGACCGTCCCTGCTACCTGCTGGTGTTCATGGACATCACCGAGCGTAAACGCACGGAGCTGGAGTTGGTGTCGGCGATCGAAGAGGTGATGAAAGACGCCTCCTGGTTCAGCCGCACGCTCATCGAGAAGCTCGCTAACGTCAAAAACGTCAACTCGCCACGGTTGCCTAGTGTGTCTTTCACCGACCTGACCGCTCGCGAGCGCGATGTGCTCGGCCTGATCTGCGAAGGCCTGGCCGACAAGGAAATCGCCGCGCGGCTCAAGCTCGCGCCGAACACGGTGCGCAACCATGTGTCGACGGTGTATTCCAAACTCGACGTTCACAGTCGTAGCGAGGCGATTGTCTGGGCTCGCGAGCGCGGTTTGTTCTCCAGCGAGTGGCGGCCCAAGGCCCAGCGTTAGGTGCAAATGCACTACTTGAGGGGGTGCAAATTCATGTTCTGGCCGGGCGCAGCAGTTCTTAGGCTATCAGGGTGCGATACAGGTCTTCGGGTATCGCCTCCCTTTCGAAACAGCTACAGGAACTGCCGGATGATTTATGTGGCGCAATTGCGTATGCAGCTGGAGCGGAGCTTTTCGCCGCTGGCCTGTGACTGCACTGTTACGGGGGCTCGTTCACTGACGGTGAAGCTCTATCATCCGGTGTCGGGGCAGGTGGATCTGGTGGTCACCGGGTTGAGCGTGGCCAAGCTAAGAACACCGGAGGCGGTGGCAGCGTTGATCGAAGAGCTGCGTTATGAACTCGAGTGCAATACGTTGCATCGTCGCGAGACGTCATAGGAACTGTCGGGTTTTGCCGGCGGTCGTATAAAGAATACGAGAGTATTTTTTCTGTGACCGGTCCGCGGGTTCGCGGTGAGGCAGTTGGGTCGCGGAAATATGTCGATCACTTACCGCGGGTCAACCTATGAAAAGTCTTGGGAAACGCACTTTTGCAACACTGTCGTTCGCACTCTGGATAGCGATTCTGGGTGGTTGTGCGAGTCCTCCGCCGCCACCTCCCGCCGCGCCGCCTCCACCTCCTGTACGCACCTGCCAGACCACTGAAAACACCGATGTGCAAGGTGATATGAGGGCTGAAGGGCAGGTGACCCGGGAAACGACGCTGACTCGTTGCGTCACTCAGTAAGCGTCCATCTGCTCACGTTGAACCGCCAGCGGCGCTGTGCTGCTGGCGGGCATTCGTGTGTTTCGCTCAGACTTCCTCGATCCTGACCCACCGTGATTCTTGCGCTGCCAGTCGAATGGCGGTCGCCAGGCGTTCGACTTCCCATGCCTGTTCGAAATCTGTTCCACCCTGAGATAAGCCTGCCAGCGCCATCACCAGATCATGGACTTCCAGCGTCTTGAGTTCGTTGTAACCCAACTGATGCCCTGCCGCCGGGCTGAACGCTGCATAACCCGGCAGATTCGGCCCTGCCAGCAAGCGCTGGAAACCGTCCTGACCGGCACGAAACAGTCGCAATTCATTCAGGCGTTCCTGATCGAACACCAAAGTCCCTCGGGTGCCGCTGATTTCGAAACTCAGGTGATTCTTGTAGCCGTGCTTGAGCCAACTGCTGCTGAACGTGCCCCGGGCGCCATTGGCAAACCGCAACAAGGCGTGGACCTGATCGTCGACGGCGATATTGCGTTGCTCGTGACTGCCAGCCTTGGCGGGACGTTGTCGGTGCACGGTCTGGGTGTCGGCGCTCACTGCCTCGACATCGCCCACCAGATAGCGGGCCATGGCCAACAGGTGACTGCCCAGATCGGCCAGTGCGCCACCGGCATGATCGGAATCGCAACGCCAGGACCAGGGTGATGCGGGATCGGCCATGAAGTCTTCGCTGAATTCACCCTGGAAACTGATGATCTGACCCAAATCGCCGTTTTCAATCAGCTGCCGGGCGAGCCCGATCATCGGGTTGTGCTGATAGTTGTAACCCACCCGCGTCACCACGCCTGCCGCTTTGGCCCCCAGGCGCATGGCGTCGGCCTGCTCCAGACTCACCGCCAACGGCTTCTCGCAATAGACCGGTTTGCCGGCGGCGAGGGCGGCCATGGCCATGGGGTAGTGCAGGTGATTGGGTGTGGTGATGGCGATCAGATTGACCTTGGGGTCATCGATCAGTTGTTGCCAGTCGCTATGAGCGGTGTCGAAACCCCAGGCATCGGCGCAGTGGCGGGCACGCTGCGGATCGGCGTCGGCCAGCGCGGCGAGTTTGAGCTTGAGGGGCAGTTCGAAAACCGCACTGACGTTGCGAAACGCCAAGGCATGGGCGCGGCCCATGAAACCTGTGCCGATGAGTCCGATACCGAGTTCGCGCATAGCCGGGGTCCTTTTGGATTTTATTTTCAGGAGGGCTATTTATGGAATAAATATTCATTATTTGCAAATTATGGAATTAAAATTCTTTCGTGTAATCGTTTCCACACTGCGTGGGAACGATAAGGCAGGGCAAAAAAAGGCAGCCCTAAGGCTGCCTTTTGTTCATCCGGTAAATCGGATCAGGACAAGAACCCACCATCCACATTCAACGAAACCCCGGTGGTGTAACTCGACGCATCACTGGCCAGATACAACACCGCACCGGCCATCTCGCTCGGATCCGCCACACGCTTGAGTGGGATCTGCTGCAATGCGGTGTTCAAAATAGCCTCGTTTTTCACCAGTGCCGAAGCAAACTTGGTGTCGGTCAGACCTGGCAGCAGGGCGTTGCAGCGGATGCCGAACTGCGCGCATTCCTTGGCGAACACTTTGGTCATGTTGATGACCGCCGCTTTGGTCACCGAGTAGATGCCCTGGAAGATCCCCGGCGAGATGCCGTTGATCGAGGCGACGTTGATGATGCTGCCGCCGCCGTTTTCGCGCATCAGCTTGCCGGCTTCCACCGACATGAAGAAGTAACCGCGGATGTTCACGTCGACGGTTTTCTGGAAAGCGCTGAGGTCGGTGTCCAGTACGTTGCAGAACTGCGGGTTGGTCGCCGCGTTGTTGATCAGGATGTCCAGGCGCCCGAACTGTTCGCGAATGCCGGCGAAGACCTGGCTGATCTGTTCCATTTCACCGATGTGGCAAGCCACGGCAGTGGCTTTACCGCCAGCGGCGATGATCGCATCGGCCACGTGCTGGCAGCCGTCGAGTTTACGGCTCGAGACGATGACATGGGCGCCTTGCTGGGCCAGCAGTTTGGCGATGGCTTCACCGATGCCGCGGCTGGCGCCGGATACAAATGCGATTTTGCCGTCGAGGTCGAACAACTGAGTCTTGGACATGGGATTCTCTTATAAAAAGTTTTGTTATTGGGGCCCGTGGCGTGATCAGAGGCTGGATTTCTGGATGACTTGCAGGCTCATTTGCTCCAGCAGTTTGTTCATGTGAATGAACTGCGCGAAGCGTTTGTCCTGGGTCTGACCATGGAAGAAGCGGTAGTAGATCTGCTGCACGATGCCGGCCAGGCGGAACAGGCCGTAGGTGTAGTAGAAGTCGAAGTTGTCAATCTGGATGCCTGAACGCTCGGCGTAGTAATCGACGAACTCACGGCGGGTCAGCATGCCCGGGGCGTGGCTCGGTTGGCGGCGCATCATTTGCACCGGAGCCGGGTCACCGGCTTCGATCCAGTAGGCGAGGGTGTTGCCAAGGTCCATCAGCGGGTCGCCGAGGGTGGTCAGTTCCCAGTCGAGCACGCCGATGATGTCCATCGGATTGTTCGGGTCGAGGATCACGTTGTCGAAGCGGTAATCGTTGTGGACGATGCTGGAGGTCGGGTGATCGGCCGGCATCTTGTCGTTGAGCCAGGCTTTGACCGCTTCCCACTTCGGCGCGTCCGGCGTCAGTGCTTTCTCGTAGCGATCGCTCCAGCCTTTGATCTGCCGCGCGACATAACCTTCGGGTTTGCCGAGGTCGCCCAAGCCATAGGCCTTGTAGTCGACTCGGTGCAGTTCAACGAATTTGTCAATGAAACTTTTGCACAGCGCTTCGGTTTTCGCCGAATCCAGCCCTAGTTCCGGTGGCAGTTCGGAGCGCAGGATGATCCCCTTGACCCGTTCCATCACGTAGAACTCGGCGCCGATCACCGATTCATCGGTGCAGTGCACGTAGGCTTTCGGGCAGTACGGGAAACCATCACGAAGCTGATTGAGGATGCGAAATTCGCGGCCCATGTCGTGGGCGGACTTGGCCTTGTGGCCAAAGGGCGGGCGACGCAGGACGAACTCCTGTTCGGGGTATTCCAGCAAGTAGGTGAGGTTCGACGCACCGCCTGGAAACTGGCTGATCTGCGGCAAACCACTCAGGCCCGGAATGTGGGCCTTGAGGTACGGATCGATCAGGCTGGCATCGAGTTCTTCGCCGGTGCGGATACGGGTGGACTGGTCAGTAAGCGCCATGCTTATCCCTTCTGCTTATTCTGGAGGCCTGAGACTATTGGCTAATCTAATGCGCACGCCCGACACCCACAACCACGAAACGCCCTTATAGGCGAGCGTGTTGCCGGGCAATCATTGTTTTTGATACACCTGTTTGAATGGTGCTCAGATCATACTCGTCGACGAGGGCAGGGCAATCGGGGTCAATACCGGATTGCCGGTGAAGAACGCCACCAGATTGCGACCTACCAGCTCCACGGTGCCTTGAGTGGCTTCCGGGGACAAACCGGCGACATGCGGGGTGAGGATCACATTGGCCAACGTCTTGAAGGCATTGGGTACTTGGGGTTCTGTGTCGAAGACATCCAGCGCAGCGCCGGCAATCCTGCGCTGCTCAAGCGAGCTGATCAGGTCTGCGGTGACGATCACACTGGCTCGGGCGATGTTGACGATGAACCCGTTTGGGCCCAGGGCGTCGAGTACCTGTCGGTTGATCAGGTGTTTGGTGCCCAGGCCGCCGGGGGTGGCGACGACCAAAAAGTCTGATTCCCGTGCCAACTCGGTGGGCGTCGAGCGGAAGCTGTACGGCACATCGCTGCGATGCTGGCGGTTGTGGTAACTGACCGTCATGTCGAAGCCGTGGGCGGCGCGTTTGGCGATGGCCATTCCGACCGCACCGAGTCCCAGGATGCCCAAGTGCTTGCCCGCCAGGGAAGGGCGCATGATTTTCGGCCACTCACCCCGGCGCACGGCGGCGTCGCAACGGGGAATGTCACGCACCAGCGACAGCAGCATCGCCATGGCATGGTCGGCGACTGAAGAGGCATTGACTCCGGCGCCGTTGGTGACCGTAATGCCCCGGTTGGCGGCGGCTTGCAGGTCGACGTGTTCGTAGCCGGCGCCGATCACGCAGATGATCTTGAGATTGGGCAGGGCGGCTATTTCGTCGGCATACAGGCCCAATGGGCCGCGGGTCAGCACCGCATCGATCTGCGCGCCATGGCGTTTAATGGCATCGGCGCGCTCGGCAGGTGTGGGAGCCAGAATCAGGTGAAAACCCTGATGTTCGAGAATCGGCAGGTAATCATTGATGGTTTCGACCAGTACCAGAACGGTTGCGGGCATGCTGGGCTCCTGAGGGCATCAGTAAATCGGGGCTCGAAAGTTGCTTCAAAACGTTGCTTCAAATAGCTGATTCCGCAACGGTTTGGCATTTACCAAAGATAGCAGGCTTGTGGCTTTCGACCTCAGTGTAGGAGCGCTTACCTATCCACGGTGTGCAACACCTTTTTCTTGGGGGGCGTACGAAAAGTGCCGAATGGACGGCAGAAACGACAAGGCCCCGTCCATTGCTGGCGGGGCCTTGAGTTCACTGCGCTGTGTTTATTTAACGGCCGTTTCCGAGGTGAGAAACGTCCGCGCTGCGTCGAGTATTTCATCGGACAAAGCGTCACCCCGGGTCGCACGGGCCAGGGTCAGGGCGCCGACCATCAGCGAATAGTCCACCAGCGCTTTTTGCCGATTGGTGCCGGGCTGATCCGCGCCCATCAGTGGTGCCAGCATCTGCAACAAAGCCTCCAGCCCTTGGGTGTAGGTCTGGTGCAATCCGCTTTCAGCTGTTTCATGACACATGTCGCCGGCAAACGCGGTCACCGGGCAGCTTTCGCCCGGATTATCGCGATTGGCCGCGGACAGGTAGGGCGCGATGATGCGTTCGCGGGCCGAGAGGCTGTCGTCGTTATCCTCTATTTTCTGCTTCCAGCGCTCCATCGATTGGGTGAACGCCCGGCTGCACGCCTCTTGCGCCAGCGCTTCCTTGGATTCGAAGTGACCGTAGAACCCGCCATGGGTGAGGCCGGCTGCGCCCATCACATCGACGACACTGATCCCGTGCAAGCCGCGTTCGCGAAACAGACGCGTGGCGGCCTCGACGATGATCTCGCGGTTGAGTTCGGCTTGTTTGCGGGAGACTCGGGGCATTGGCGGCTCACAGGAATACAAAAGGTAGAAATCAGAGGGCGTATTGAGCAATGCCGTTGCCAAACGACCAGTTCTCTTTCTTGACCTCCACCAGATTGATGAACACATCTTCCAGTCGCACCGCCAGTTCCGCGTTAAGGCTCTCGGCAATGGTTTTGTAGAGCAGTTTTTTCTGCTCGAGGGTGCGGCCTTCGCTCAGGGTGATCTGAATCACCACCAGATTGTCGGTGCGATTGATGCCCAGGTAGCCGGGATCAAAGATGAAATGCTGTTCATCGTGCTCGGCAAGAATCTGGAAGTTATCGTTCTCCGGCACGCCAATGGCGCTGTGCATGGCGGCGTAGATCAATTGCCCGACACGTTTGGCAAAAGTAGGGTCTTGATGCTTTTTGATGTCGACGCGAACGAGTGGCATGAGAGGGCTCCGAAATTAGGTTGCCGGTCAGCAAGCGGGATCAAAATTACATGACGGCAATCCTTTATTAAATAGATTTTTTAAAACATCTATTTAATAAAGGGGGCCAATGGATCTGATCCGCACAACCACTCCTCAGCTAAGTCTTTGCTTCTGCTCATTAATCCCGGACAATCGCGCCCCTGTTTCGGCCAGGGCGCTGCCTGTCGGATTTTTCCGACTCGTCCTGACCGGGTAGCAACTGACCGGAATGCGGAGATCCCACCGGATGAATGATCAGGCCAATAGCGTCGACGAACGCTATGTATCGGCGGCACCAGCGACGCTTGAGAGCTGGAATCGCCATGACACCACCTGGATGCTGGGCCTGTTTGGCACGGCCATCGGGGCTGGCACGCTGTTTTTGCCGATCAACGCGGGTCTGGGCGGCTTCTGGCCGTTGCTGGTCCTGGCGGTGCTGGCGTTCCCTATGACGTTTTACGCACACCGTGGCCTGACACGTTTTGTGTTATCCGGACGCGAAGGCGCGGACATCACTGAAGTTGTGGAAGAGCACTTCGGGATCAAGGCTGGCGCGCTGATCACCTTGCTGTACTTCTTTGCGATCTTCCCGATCCTGTTGATCTACAGCGTGGCCCTGACCAACACCGTGGGCAGTTTTCTCGAGCATCAACTGCACATCATGCCGCCACCGCGCGCCGTGCTGTCGTTGGTACTGATTCTCGGCCTGTTGGCGGTGGTACGTTGCGGCGAGCAGGTGATCGTCAAGGCCATGAGCCTGATGGTTTATCCGTTCATTGTTGCGCTGCTGTTCCTCGCGGTGTTCCTGATTCCTCACTGGAACGGCGGCATTCTCGCCACCGCGTCGACGCTGCCAGAACCGTCGGCACTGCTGCACACGCTGTGGCTGGCGATTCCGGTGATGGTGTTCTCGTTCAACCATTCGCCGATCATCTCGGCGTTCGCGGTGGACCAGAAGCGTCGTTATGGCGATCACGCCGAAGAGCGTAGCTCGCAGATCCTGTCCCGTGCCCACGCCTTGATGGTGGTGATGGTGCTGTTCTTCGTGTTCAGTTGCGTGCTGACCCTGTCGCCAGCGCAATTGGCTGAAGCCAAGGCGCAGAACCTGTCGATCCTGTCGTACCTGGCCAACCACTTCAGCAACCCGACCATCGCCTTCGCGGCACCGTTGATTGCGTTTGTGGCCATTTCCAAGTCATTCCTGGGCCACTACATCGGTGCCAGCGAAGGCCTGAAAGGTCTGATCGTGAAGAGCGGCAAGCGCCCGGCACCGAAGACCCTGGATCGCATGACTGCCGCCTTCATGCTGGTGGTCTGCTGGATCGTTGCCACGCTGAACCCGAGCATTCTCGGGATGATCGAAACCCTCGGTGGCCCGATCATCGCCGCGATCCTGTTCCTGATGCCGATGTACGCGATCCGCAAGGTTCCGGCCATGGCGCGTTATCGTGGTCAGGCTTCCAACGTCTTCGTGACGGCGGTGGGCCTGGTGGCGATCTCGGCGTTGATCTACTCGTTGACTGCCTGAATCGCAGGTTAGCCAATCACGGCTGACACGCTGAATACCCTGTGGGAGCGGCGGTGCGGCGATCCGACTTGCTCGCGAAGAGGGAGTATCAGTCGACATGAATGTTGACTGGGACACCGCCTTCGCGAGCAAGCCCGCTCCCACATTTGGTCTTCGTGCAGGCATTGAAACCGCCTTGTACCTGACCCAGCGCACACGTTCCATGGGATTAGCGGCTAAGCTTGCGGCTGCATCAGCGCGTCGTAGACCGTTTGCCGCGGGATTGCCCCTTTCTCTGGAGACGCTTTATGGCAGATGCCCACGGTGCATCGGCGCAACCCCGTGCCGACAGGCCAAACCGCTGGCTGGACGTAATGGCCGGGTTGTCGATTGCCGGTTTGTTGTTGCCCGAGGCGGTCGCCTATTCAAGCATTGCTGCATTGCCGCCACAGGCGGGCGTGATTGCGCTATTTGCCGGCCTGCTGTGCTACGGGTTGTTCGGCACCAGTCGTTTTGCCATCGTTTCTGCTACGTCGTCTTCGGCGGCGGTACTGGCCGCCGCCACAGCCACGTTGGCCAATGGTGACTCGGGCCTGCGCATGACCCTGGCGATTGGTCTGGTGCTGGTGACGGGTGGATTTTTCCTGCTGGCCGGACTGTTCAAGCTCGGCAGCGTGACGTCGTTCATTGCCAAACCGGTGCTGAGAGGCTTTGCCTTCGGCCTCGCCGTGACGATCATCCTCAAGCAAGTAGCGAGCATCGTCGATGTGCACTTGAGCAATGGCAACCTGATCCGGTTCGTGCCGCAACTGCTTGAGCAGTTACCACAGTGGAACCGGGTCGGCGCCCTTGTGGCGGTCGTGTCCTTGCTGGTGTTGTGGCTGTGCGCCCGGGTCAGGCGTTTGCCGGGAGGTTTGTTGGTGGTGGCGCTCGGCATCGCGGCCGGCCAATGGCTGAACTTGCCAGCTTATGGGGTGAAACTGATCGGCGTGATTGATCTGAGCCTGGAAGTGCCGCGTCTTCCCGTGTTGCCGTTTACCGACTGGTTGCGCCTGGGCGAACTGGCGTTTGCCATGGTGATGATTCTGTATGCCGAGTCTTATGGATCAATCACCTCGTTTGCGCTCAAGCACGGCGACCGTGTGTCCTCGAACCGCGATCTGCTGGCCCTCGGTGCCGCCAATCTGCTGTCGGGCCTGTTCCATGGCATGCCGGCAGGTGCCGGTTATTCTGCGACGTCGGCCAATGAGGCGGCGGGTGCCGGCTCGCGTCTGGCGGGCGCGGTAGCGGCGGGGGTGGTGTTGCTCATCGTCTTGACGGTGTTGCCCTGGGTTGCGCTGACCCCTGAGCCAGTGCTGGCGGCCATTGTCATTCACGCATTGGCGCGTGGCTTGAGCCTGCAGCCCTTGGGCCGGTATTTCGTCTGGCGTCGCGATCGTCTGCTGGTGATTTGCGCGGTGGCAGCGGTGCTGGTGCTGGGGGTATTGGACGGTCTGTTAGTGGCGGTGGTAATCAGCGTGGTCCTGATGTTGAAACAGATGTCATCGGCGGATATTCAGGTGCTGGGGCAGATAGGTAGCGGTCATGATTTTGTCGATCTGCAACGCCACCCTCAGGCCCGCGAGATCCCCGGTGTACTGATCGTCAGGCCGAGCGAAGCGCTGTTTTTTGCCAACGTGGAGCGCATTCTGGGCGGTGCATTGCGCTTGACCCGGCATGCATCGCCACCGATTCATACGATCATTCTCAGTCTGGAGGAGTCTCCCAATCTGGACGGCACCAGCATCGAAGCGCTGGAAGCGTTTTTTATGCAAGTGCGAGCCGAGGACAAGCTGCTGATTCTGGCGCGGCTCAAGCACGAGGCTCAGGCCGTTCTGTCGAAGTTGCCGGCACGGGAGCGCGAGCAGGTTATTTTCAGTGACTTGAGTGTCGACGGCGCAGTGCAACAAGCACTCAAGTCATCCGCATAACCTGTGGGAGCGGGCTTGCTCGCGAATGCAGTGTGTCAGTCAACATAACTGTCGAATGACACACCGCATTCGCGAGCAAGCCCGCTCCCACATTTGATCTTCATACTGGCATAAAAAAACGCCGCTCATCTCACGATGGGCGGCGTTTTTTATTGCGTTGCAGCGTTAGGCTTGAACGACCGGGATGTTGGCGTTCGCAGCAGCTTCACGGAACTCGGCGATCTGGTCGAAGGACAGGTAGCGGTAAACATCGGCCGCCATGCTGTCGATCTTGCCAGCGTATTCCATGTACTCCTCGACGGTCGGCAGGCGACCCAGGATGGAAGCAACAGACGCCAGCTCGGCCGAAGCCAGGTAGACGTTCGCGCCGTCACCCAGACGGTTCGGGAAGTTACGGGTCGACGTCGACACAACAGTCGAGTTCGGCTCTACACGTGCCTGGTTACCCATGCACAGCGAGCAACCCGGCATTTCCATGCGAGCGCCAGCCTTGCCGTAGATGCCGTAGTAGCCTTCTTCGGTCAGCTGGTGAGCGTCCATTTTGGTCGGTGGCGACAGCCACAGACGGGTTGGAAGCTGACCTTTGACCTGTTCCAGCAACTTGCCGGCAGCGCGGAAGTGACCGATGTTGGTCATGCACGAACCGATGAACACTTCGTCAATCTTCTCGCCAGCAACGCTGGACAGCAGACGGGCGTCGTCCGGATCGTTTGGCGCGCAGAGCACAGGCTCTTTGATGTCGGCCAGGTCGATTTCGATGATTTCAGCGTATTCGGCGTCAGCATCGGCAACCATCAACTCAGGGTTGGCGATCCAGGCTTCCATCGCTTGAGCACGACGCTCCAGGGTACGTGCATCGCCGTAGCCTTCGCCGATCATCCAGCGCAGCAGGGTGACGTTGGAGCTCAGGTACTCGGTGATCGACTCTTTCGACAGCTTGATGGTGCAACCGGCAGCCGAACGTTCGGCCGAGGCGTCGGACAGCTCGAAAGCTTGCTCGATGCTCAGGTTGTCCAGGCCTTCGATTTCCAGAATGCGGCCGGAGAAGGCGTTCTTCTTGCCTTTCTTCTCGACGGTCAGCAGGCCAGCCTGAATCGCGAAGTAAGGAATGGCGTGAACCAGGTCACGCAGGGTGACGCCCGGTTGCATTTTGCCTTTGAAGCGCACCAGGATCGATTCCGGCATGTCCAGCGGCATAACGCCAGTGGCTGCGGCAAACGCTACCAGGCCGGAACCGGCCGGGAACGAAATGCCCATCGGGAAACGGGTGTGCGAGTCACCACCGGTACCGACGGTGTCCGGCAGCAGCATACGGTTCAGCCAGCTGTGGATGATGCCGTCGCCCGGACGCAGGGAAACGCCGCCGCGGGTCATGATGAAGTCTGGCAGGGTGTGGTGGGTGGTCACGTCGATCGGCTTAGGGTAAGCCGCGGTGTGGCAGAAGGACTGCATGACCAGATCGGTCGAGAAGCCCAGGCACGCCAGGTCTTTCAGTTCGTCACGGGTCATAGGACCGGTGGTGTCCTGAGAGCCGACGGTGGTCATTTTCGGTTCGCAGTAAGTACCTGGACGAACGCCTTTGCCTTCTGGCAGGCCGCAAGCCTTGCCGACCATTTTCTGTGCCAGGGTGAAGCCCTTGCCGGTGTCGACAGGTGCTTCTGGCAGTTTGAACAGGTCGGTAGGGCCCAGGCCCAATTCGGCACGAGCCTTGTCGGTCAGGCCGCGGCCGATGATCAGCGGGATACGGCCGCCAGCACGAACTTCGTCCAACAGCACCGGGGTCTTCATTTCGAAGGTGGTCAGGACTTCGTCAGTGCCGTGTTTGCAGACTTTACCAGCATGCGGGTACAGGTCGATCACGTCGCCCATGTGCATGTTGGTCACGTCGAATTCGATTGGCAGTGCGCCAGCATCTTCCATGGTGTTGTAGAAGATCGGAGCGATTTTGCTGCCGAAGCAGAAACCGCCGGCACGCTTGTTCGGCACGTAAGGAACGTCGTCGCCGAAGAACCACAGCACCGAGTTGGTGGCGGATTTACGCGAAGAACCGGTACCGACCACGTCGCCAACGTAGGCGATCGGGAAGCCGGCGTTGCGCATTTCTTCGATCTGCTTCATCGGACCGGTGACGCCCTGGGCGTCAGGCACGATGCCTTCACGGGCCATTTTCAGCATGGCGAGGGCGTGCAGCGGGATGTCCGGGCGGGACCAGGCGTCTGGAGCAGGGGACAGGTCGTCGGTGTTGGTTTCGCCAGTGACCTTGAACACGCGCAGGCTGATCTTGTCGGCCAGGACAGGGCGGTTCTTGAACCACTCGCCGTCAGCCCAGGATTGCAGCACGCCTTTAGCGTGAACGTTGCCGTTC
Organism: Pseudomonas sp. BT76 TE3572; assembly: GCF_050435365.1. Lineage (NCBI taxonomy): Bacteria > Pseudomonadati > Pseudomonadota > Gammaproteobacteria > Pseudomonadales > Pseudomonadaceae > Pseudomonas > Pseudomonas sp. BT76 TE3572. The sequence goes on along the minus strand of NZ_JBNDKE010000001.1, from coordinate 1,509,123 downwards.
TTCGCTTTTTCAGCGACGTCGTGGAAAGCGTCGAACATCAGCAGCGTGTGCTTGAGTTCTTTGGCAGCGACTGGCGCCAGTTCGGCGTCGTCCAGCAGATTGACCAGAGTCACGATGTTGTAGCCGCCCTGCATGGTGCCGAGCAGTTCAACAGCGCGTTTCTTGTCGATCAGAGGGGATTTTGCTTCGCCTTTGGCGAGGGCAGACAGGAAGCCGGCCTTTACATAGGCTGCTTCGTCCACACCTGGTGGAATGCGATTGGTGATCAGGTCAACGAGGAAAGCTTCTTCGCCAGCCGGGGGATTCTTCAGCAGCTCGACCAGGCCTGCAGTTTGTTCGGCGTTTAACGGCTGGGGAACGATACCCAGTGCTGCACGCTCTTCGATATGTTTGCGGTAGGCTTCAAGCACAGTTATTACCCTCATCAGTGGTCCCAAATGGGTGTCCGGGACGCTCATCCCGAAATTGCCGTACTCATGCGCTGCGTGGCGTTGTGGGCCACTTAGCCAGAATTACCGACAATTCCTTACAGAAGCTGCTTTCAAAGTTTTACGCCTGCAGAACGGGGAGCTGATGAGGGTTGGCGTTGGGCTTTTCCCCGCTGGAAAAACCCTTCGCCAACACCGCTCTGAAGGAACGACTGTGCTCGTGACGCTTTGAAAACAGCTTCTAACGGACATTGGCGCCTTAAAAGGCTGGCTGATTCTACGGCAAAAAAAATGGAAAGGTAAGTTAGGCTCTGAACTTTGAGGGGTGATGAATGTTAGACAAAGGGCTAACATGCCGACCTGTTCTGCTTTCCCGTGCTTTCCCAACCTATGCCCAATCAGACCATCAAGACCCCCTGCGTCGGCCTCTGCTCCACTGTTTACGGTGACTTGGTGTGCCGTGGCTGCAAGCGTTTTCACCATGAAGTGATCAACTGGAATGGTTACAACGAGGAGGAAAAGCGCGCGGTGTGGCTGCGTCTTGAGTTGCTGCTGTCCCAGGTGATGGCCAGCAAGCTGGAGGTTTTCGATCCCCAGCGCCTGCGTCTGCAACTGGAACAGCGCAAAATCCGCTTTGTGCCGCATCAGTCGGAGTATTGCTGGGCGTATCAGTTGATTGCGCGGGGCGCGCGGGTCATCAACAACCTGGAAGCCTACGGGATGGTGCTGATGCCGGAGTTTCGCGACTGGAACCTGCCGGAACTGCGGGATGCCATTGATCGGGAGTTCTTTTTGCTCTCCGAGGCGCATTACCAGCGCTACATCGCACCGGGTTTCCTAAAAGACGCCTTCGGCGCCTAAAAGCATCGTCGGAACGCCGCCCGGAGCAAGCTCGCTTGTATGTTTAGACTTGAAGGGGTGGGCGTGACTAAAAGCTCGATTCCGACTCTAGCCAGTACGGACCGTGGGAGACTTCTCGTCCCGCCCTTTCTACCCAAAGCGCCGATAAGGAATTCATCGGTAAAACCGACGATAGAGGCAAGCCAGCGCAACGGTAGACCCCGACAAGCTCTTAAACCCTAGCTCCGAGGATTCGTCATGACAATCCTTACTTCGCAGACGGTTGTTGGCATCGATATCGCCAAGGCTGAAATAGTTGTCTATCGCTCCGACCTGCAATCCACTGACGCCATCAAGAACGATCGAACAGCCCTTAAACGCTGGCTTAAAACATTGCCCGCCCAAAGCGCTATCGCCGTTGAAGCCACCAACATCTACCACCTGGACACTGTCGAGCTGGCCCATGCGATGGGTCACCAGGTCTATGTCGTGGATGCTTATCGGGTAAGCAACTATCGCCGCGGCATCGGCCAGCGCGCCAAGAACGATCCCTGCGATGCCCGTCTGCTGGCGCGCTATTTGACGAACGAACAAGACGGACTACGGATCTGGAGCCCGCCACCCAAGGCCTACACCTCGCTGAAAAGCCTGCTCCACAGACGTGCAACGCTGATCCAGAACCATGCTGGCCTGATGCTGAGCTGGGCCAATGAACCCTTGTTGAAGAAAGTGCAGGCCGCCCAGCAAAAGGCCTTCAAGCAAGCGGATCAGGCCATTCAGAAACTGCTGCGCAAGGTCAGCAAAGAGGCGGGAATTGAAGAGAATATCGACCGCTGCAAAGCCATCGAAGGTGTTGGCGAACTGACTGCAACCGGGTTGGCGACGACCTTTATGCGCGGTGATTTTGCCAATAGTGATGCGTTCATCGCGTTTCTAGGGATGGACCTTACGGTCGATGACTCCGGGAAGAAGAACGGCCCCCGGCACCTGAGCAAAAAAGGGGATCCGGAAGTACGCCGGTTGGCTTACAACGCCGCAATGGCAGCCTGTCGCTCAGCTAAATGGAAACCGTTTTACGAGTCGTATTTGGCAAGAGGCTTCTCGAAAACCCAGGCATTGGTGGCCCTTGCCCGGAAACTCTGTCGGGTGGCATTTGCCCTGATGAAAAATCAGAGCGAATACCAGCCGGCCTGAAGTTGCAGGGTTGCCCTGCAACATAGAATCTCCCACATTGGATCTGTGGCATTCACAAATCCCCTGTGGGAGCGAGCTTGCTCGCGATGGCGATCTATCCGGCACCGCAAATCTCAATGCTGCGTCACGATCTCCTCCAGATGGTCCATGATCGCATCCGGCTTCAGCACCAGTACATCGCTCTCCACCGCATCCAGCACTACCTCCGCCGTATTCCCGATCAACGCCCCTGACAACCCGGACCGCGCCACGGTACCGATGACCGTCACCGCCGCCTGCAGCTTGTGGACCATGAACGGAATCAACACATCCGCCGGACCTTCCTCGATATGCAGGTGCTCGTCATCAATGTCGAACTCGGCCTGAAACGCCTTGCACTGTTCGCGATAGCGCGCCTCGATGGTTTCGCTGAGTTGCAACGTCGGGTCGGCCGCCGACAGCATCGGCGACGGATGGGCGCTGACCACGTGCAAATGGGCCTTGGCCAGGCTAGCGATGTCGTAACCGTGATCGACAATGCAAGAGTGCAAAGTGCGGTGTTCACCATCGGTACTACCGACATCGATCGCCGCCAGAATGACCCCGCCAGTCCAGGGTTTCGACGTTTTGACCAGCAGCACCGGCGTCGGGCAGTAACGCAGCAGTTTCCAGTCCGCCGGGGTCAGCAGGGCTTTTTTCAGCGAACTGTCGGGGTAATGCTGTTTGACCACCAGGCCGCAGCCTTCAGCCTGCTGCACATCGACGATGGTTTCGTGCAGGCTTTCGTTCCACGCCTGCTCGGTGGTGACGCTGTAGCCGTCCTCGATCAGCGCGGCCTTGAGTACGCCCAACATGCCGCTGTGGTCATGCTTGCGGTCGCAGACCAGCAGATGCAGATGAGCCTGGGTCACGCCAGCAATCAGCTTGGCCCGTTTGAGCGCCAGGCTTTCCGAGTGTTCAGGTTCGAGGACCACCAGAATGCTGCGAATGGCTTGCATGATCGGGATCTCCATGAAGTAAAAAATACTGCGTTGGACAACTATAGTTGCTGGTTGGCCTTTCGGGACTTGATGTATATCAACGGTCGCGACTGGTGGTCTGCCGGCAGGCCGGTATAATCGGCGCCCTTCGATTTTGAACCTCTTATCCGTGAGCCCCATGATCCTTCCCGAAATTCACGAGTTCCTCGGCTGCCGCACCCCCGATGGCTGGGTTCAAGCCGCGCTGGCCGATCAGGAAACCCTGCTGATCGATCACAAGAACTGCGAATTCAAGGCCGCCAGTACCGCGTTGAGCCTGATCGCCAAGTATCACTCCCACGTCGATCTGATCAACCTGATGTCGCGTCTGGCCCGGGAAGAACTGGTGCACCACGAACAGGTCATGCGCCTGATGAAAAAGCGCAAGATCGGGCTGCGTCAGCTGTCCGCCGGGCGCTACGCCTCGGGCCTGCGCAAGGTGGTGCGCAGCCACGAGCCGGTCAAATTGGTGGACACCCTGGTGGTCGGCGCGTTTATCGAAGCCCGCAGCTGCGAGCGTTTCGAAGCGCTGGTGCCGCATCTGGACGAAGAGCTGGGCAAGTTCTACTTCGGCTTGCTGAAAAGCGAGGCCCGGCATTTCCAGGGTTACCTGAAACTGGCCTACCAGTACGGAGACGCCAAGGACATCGCGCAAGTGATCGACAAGGTCCGCGCCGCCGAGCAGGAGCTGATCGAGTCACCGGACGTGGAGTTTCGTTTCCACAGCGGTGTCCCAGCAGTGGCGTGAAGATCAAAAGATCGCAGCCTCGTTTCACTCGACAGCTCCTACATTGGAATGCATTTCCTGTAGGAGCTGTCGAGTGAAACGAGGCTGCGATCTTTGCAGGTGAATTGTTAAAAACTCTTAAAAGAATGAAACATCTCCGAAAACCGGCCCCCGAGGCCGGTTTTTGCTGCCTGCGATAACCGTCCGGTCACCGATTGACGCCATAATGCCGGCCACTTCACGCAAGGGCTGGCAGACGGTCGTTATGGATAACCTGGGTTTTGGCAAAGTACTGCTGGTGGAAGACGACGAAAAGCTCGCCGGGCTGATCGCGCATTTCCTGTCGCAACATGGCTTTGAGGTTCGGCAGGTGCACCGCGGCGACCTCGCATTGGCCGCGTTCCTCGAATTCAAACCGAAAGTCGTCGTGCTCGACCTGATGCTACCGGGCCAGAGCGGCCTGCACGTGTGCCGCGAGATCCGCAGCGTGTCCGACACGCCGATCGTCATTCTTACCGCCAAGGAAGACGACCTTGATCACATCCTCGGCCTGGAGTCCGGCGCCGATGACTACGTGATCAAACCGATCAAACCGCCGGTTCTGCTGGCCCGGTTGCGCGCCTTGCAACGTCGCCAAACGCCGGACAGCGGCGTGTGCAGCGCTCTGGAGTTCGGCCATCTGAGCATCGACCGCAGCTGCCGGGAAGTGCGGCTGGCGGGTGAGGGTATCGAACTCACCACCATGGAGTTCGAACTGCTGTGGTTGTTGGCGAGCGCCGCCGGCAAGACGCTGTCCCGCGACGATATTCTCAACCGCATGCGCGGTATCGCGTTCGACGGTCTCAACCGCAGCGTTGACGTCTACATCAGCAAACTGCGGGGCAAGCTCAAGGACAACCCTCGGGAACCGGTGTGCATCAAGACCGTCTGGGGCAAGGGTTACCTGTTCAATCCGTTTGCTTGGGAGTTGTAGATGCTGCGTCTTTATTTCGGCCTGTTTATCGTCCTGGCGGTCGGCCTGGTGGGCTCGCTGGAGCTGGTTGACCGAACCTTTAACGCGTTACTCGACGGCAGTTTGAAAACCTACAACCGCGAAGCCGTTCGCGGGCAGGCCTACTCGCTGGTTGAACAATTGCGACCGCTCGACAGGCAAGGGCGCGAGCAGGAGATAACCGCGCTCCAACCGCATTACGGGCTGCAACTCAGCTTGGTGGATGCCGATCAACTGGCACTCAGCGACGCGGAAAAAACCGAACTGGACAACAACCTCCTGGTGTTGCGCAAGAGTTACACCCGGTTCATTTCGCGCATCGACGATGGCCAGCAATTGCTCAGCATCGAGATGCCGGCCGAAACCCAACTGAATACCCTCTACATCATCGCCGCCTATTCGATGCTCGGAGTCTTGTTGGGGATTGTGCTGTTCTGCTGGGTGCGGCCGCACTGGCGTGATCTGGAGAAGCTGCGTCTGGCGGCGGAGCGTTTTGGCGATAACGATTTATCGGCGCGTATTCAGCTCTCCAAGCGTTCGAACATTCGTGACCTCGCCGACCACTTCAACCAGATGGCCGCCCGCATCGAAGGCCTGATTGCCAATCAGCGCGAGCTGACCAACGCGGTGTCCCATGAATTGCGCACGCCGATTGCCCGGCTGTCGTTCGAGCTCGATCAACTCAAGCAGCAACCCGATCCGGCCCAAAACCGTGAACTGATTGCCGACATGTACGCCGACCTCGGCGAGCTGGAAGAGATGGTGTCCGAACTGCTCACCTATGCCAGCCTCGAGCGCGGCGCCACGGTGATCACTCGGGAAAACATTCAGGCCAGCAGTTGGCTCGACAGCGTGGTCGGCAGCGTCGCGCTGGAAGCTGAAGCCGCCGGCGTGCAATTGCTGATTGTCGAGTGTCAGGTCGATGAGGTTCGCATCGAGCCGCGTTTCATGGCCCGGGCGGTGATCAACCTGCTGCGCAATGCCATCCGTTATGCCGATGAGCGGGTGGAAGTGTCGTTGGTGCGCACCGGTGATCACTACGAAGTGCGGGTCAACGACGACGGGCCCGGCGTGCCGGTGGACGGGCGGGAGAAAATCTTCGAGCCGTTCTCGCGCCTGGACGCCAGCCGCGACCGCCGCACTGGCGGCTTCGGCCTGGGCCTGGCGCTGGTCCGGCGGGTGTCGCAATCCCATGGCGGACAAGTGGAAGTTATGGACTCGCCGTGGGGCGGGGCGTCATTTCGCATGACCTGGGCGCATCAGGATTAAGTTTGTATTGTTCTTACTGGCCCCTTCGCGAGCTTGCTCGCGATAGGGCCATCTGCAACACCGCATGGTCAGAAGTTGTAAACAACCTTGCTGGCCAATGATGTCTGCATCCGCCGCTCAACAATCGGGCTATCCGCCGCATCGTTGGCCAGATATTGCACGGCCAGCACCGTCGAAACACTCCACTGATCATTGACGGGCACTGTCCAGGTCAAATCCGCCCCACGACTCACCAGCCCGCCATGTGTGTCATAAGCCCTGAACCGACTGCGCGAAGCTTGGACATCGCTGACGCCGTACCAGGTGCGCACGTAATTGCTGTCACCAAACAGACTGTTGAGGCTGCCTGCGACCTTGCCATAGTCACCCTCATAAAGCGGCGTGCTGATGCTCAGTTTCAACCGGTTCCACGCCGAGCCGGTGTCATGATCCTCATCGTCTTTTTCCAGCGCATGTTCAAAGCTCGCGCCGAGAATAATCGGCCCCATGTGGTAAGTCCCGTCGAGCCCCAGCGCCGGGCGCGACTTGATCGAGCCCATGCCGTTCAGCTCATCCGAACCTTTGAACCCGGTCTTGCGATCCTTGCGCACATCACTGGCGCCGATGTACACGCCAAGGCCGAAGTCGTCCTCGTCAAACGCCCAGCCCAGACCCTTTTCAGTGTCCAGAAAGAATCCGTAAGGGCTGACGATTTCACCGCCCAGCAGCGGCGCTACCACGCGTTCGTCACTGCCGCTGTAACGGGGCACGCTGGCTGCACCGGCCCGTAAGGTGTAGCGCCAGTCTTCAGCACGCAAAGTGTCAGAGGGAAGGAGCAGGCAAAGCGAAGTCAACGACAGAGATAGCGAGCGAAACATGGGAGCACCCGTGGGAGTTTGGATGCGCCCATGCTAGGCAGCTGCCGGCCAGCAATCTTTGACAGCTTTGTCGGGAAACTGTCAAAGACTGTGAACCGGCTTAGCGGCTTAAACCCAAGCGCTCATGCCACTCGGCGATGGATTCTTCGGGATAGACGTCGAACTGCTGATCCCCGGGATGCGCCTCGACTTCCACCCACGGCGCCTTGGAACCGAGCATCAAGTGCGTGTGCTCCGGTGGCACCGGCAGCGGGGTGTCGATGGCAGAGGCAAACGGGTGAATCAGCTCCGGCCATTCCGGGCTGAACAGCCACAAGCCTGAACCACACAGAGAACAGAAATGCCGCTCGGCGGTGCTGCTGTGGGCGCGTTTATCGCCTTCGCCCTTGAGTCGTGCGTGATAAATCGCGATGTGCTTGCGACCGCGCACCTTCAGGCTGCCGGCATCGCCGCCCAGATTGATCGCATAACCGCCACCGCCCTGGGTCTTGCGGCAGATTGAGCAATAGCAGCGCTGATAGGGGTAGGGGTGGGCGCTGTCCAAATTGAACGACACTGCGCCGCAATGGCAGGAGCCTTCGAGCTGCATGGGAACCTCCGACGGGTCTGGAACTTACCCAAGACAGCCTAGACCTTCAGCGACCCTCGACTTGCTCGCGAAGAACGATAACGCAGTCCCACTGGACGCCCACCCATGACCGGGGCAGCATGGGCGCCTTCCTGTTGGAGCCTTTGCCATGCGACGACTGCCTTCTCTGGCAGCACTCAGAACCTTCGAATGCGCCGCCCGTCACGCCCATTTCGGCCGGGCGGCGTCGGAGTTGTGCGTCACCGACAGCGCGGTCAGCCATCAGATTCGCCAGCTCGAAGAGCAATTGGGCGTGACGCTGTTCATCCGTGAAGGCCGGCAGATTCGCCCGACGATGGCTGCCGGGCGCCTGATGCAAAGCTTGCAGCAGGCCTTCGAACTGATCGGCGATGCCTGCGATGAGTTGCGTGACCCGTCATCACTGGCGGTGTTGCGCCTGGCGGTGACTGCCGAGCTGGCACAAAAGTGGTTGATGAGTCGCCTGACGGATTTCTACGCGCGCTATCCGCACATCACCTTGCACCTCTACGAACAACCGATCGACGCCACGGCGCCGGGCGAAGACATCGACCTGGCGATCACTTACGGCACCGGCCCGGTGGACAGCAGCGCCTACTTCGTCCGGCCCTTGCCGGCGTTGCAGTTCTTCCCGGTGTGCAGCCCCGGTCTGTTCAACCAAGGCACCTTGAAAACCCCGAAGGATCTGGCACGCCACTGTCTGCTGCACGACGATCAGGACGGCAAGACCTGGACCGCCTGGCTCACCAGCCATGCCGGCGATCAGCGCCCCGAACGGCAACTGTATTTCGCCCACGCCGGTTTGGCGCTGGAAGCGGCGGCTCAAGGCCAGGGTGTGGCCATGGGCGATAACTTGACCGCTCAGGAGGATTTGCTCAGCGGTCGTCTGGTCCGGCCGTTCACCTCCAGCATGACGGCACTCGGCCAATATGCGTTGGTGTGTGAGCGCGTGCGGTTGGAGCGCCCGGCAGTGGCGCAGATGCTGGAATGGTTCAACGATCAGCTGATCGATTGATGAGTTGAATTCAAGTATTCCGAAATAATCATCGTTGGCGAGGAGGGCGCCGGCGACCGTAGCCTGTGGTCATTCCAATCCCCGCTGATGAGGTTTGACCATGGCACGTTTGCTCGACTCCACCCCAAAACTCGATGGCTTTCGCCTGCCCGGCGAGTTCGAAACCAAGTCCGGTTGCTGGCTCGGCTGGCCGGAGCGCACCGACGTCTGGCGCAATGGCGCCAAGCCTGCGCAGAAAGTCTGGGTGCAGATCGTCACTGCCATCTCCCGCAGCGAACCGGTCACCGTGTGCGCCTCCGCTGCGCAGTTCGCCACCGCTCGCCGCCAATTGCCGCCTCAAGTGCGGGTGGTGGAAATGACCTGCAACGACACCTGGTTCCGCGACAGTGGCCCCTGCTTTGTGGTCAATGACGACAGCGGTGAGGTGCGCGGCGTGGACTTCGAGTTCAACGCTTATGGCGGCCTCGACGGTGGCCTCTATTACCCGTGGGACAAGGACGACCAAATCGCCAGCAAAATCCTCGAAATCGAACGCTTCGACCGCTACCGCGCGCCGCTGATTGCTGAACTGGGTGGTATCCAGAGCGACGGCCAGGGCAGCATTCTCACCACCGAGCAATGCCTGCTCAACCGCAATCGCAACCAGCATTTGGGCAAGGAAGAAGTCACCCGGCGATTGACCGATTACCTCGGTGCCGAGCAAATCATCTGGCTGCCACGTGGCTGCAAGTTCGACGAAACCGACGGCCATGTCGACGATCTCGCCTGCTTTGTGCGTCCCGGTGAAGTGGTGCTGCAATGGACCGACAATCGCGATGATCCGCAATGGGAAATCTACCAGGAGGCCTACGACATTCTGCGCAGCACCCGCGACAGCCGTGGTCGCGAGCTGAAAGTGCACAAGCTGCCGCAACCGGACGTGCTGGAATGGACCGCTGAAGAAGCCGAAGGTCTGGATCAGCAAGACAGCACGCACACCCGTCAGGCCGGGACCAAAATCTGTGCCTCGTATATCAATTATTACGCCGGTAACACTTCAATCGTGGTGCCGCTGTTTGGCGATCGCAACGATCAGGCCGCACAGGCGACCCTCGCCGAACTGTTCCCGCAACACACAATCGTCGGTATCGAAAACTCCCGGGAAATCCTCCTCGGCGGCGGCAATGTCGCCTGCATCACCATGCCGCAGTACGCAGGCAGTGCCTGCAACAAAAAGGGAGTTTGAAAATGGGCCTGCACAAACTGACTCAAGCATTACTGCTGGTGCTCGCGCCCCTGTGTGTGCAGGCCGCCGACACCGCTAAACCGGTGGTCAATCTGTACATCTGGGGCGAGTACCTGGCCCCGGACACCCTGACCAATTTCGAGAAGAAAACCGGCATCCACGTGGTGGCCGACCACTTCGACTCCCTGGAAACCGTAGAGACCAAACTGCTCACCGGCCGCAGCGGCTATGACCTGGTGCTGACCGCCGGCCAGCATTTGTCCCGGGCGATCCAGAGTGGTGCGATTCAAACCCTGAACCCGCAACAGCTGCCGCATTTTGCCGGCGTGGGTGACGAGTTCCGCCAGCACATGGCGGTGTTCGATCCGGGCAACCGGTACGCCGGGATCTACGCCTGGGGCACCACTGGCGTCGGCTATCAGGAACAGGCGATCAAGCAGCGCTTGCCCGATGCGCCACGGGACAGCTGGGCGATGCTGTTCGACCCGGCGGTGGTGTCGAAATTTGCCGATTGCGGGGTCAGTTTGCTCAACGATCCCAACGAGGTTTTCGCCGCGGTCATGAAGTACATGGGCCTGGACATCAACCGTCAGGACCTCGATGACCTGAAGCGGGCCGAGCAGCAACTGGCGAAGATCCGGCCCTACATCCGCTACTTCGACAATGACCTGAACATCAGCGACCTGGCCAATGGCAACACCTGCGTCGCCATGTCGTGGAACGGCAACGTGGCCATCGCTGCCGGACAGGCCGAGGCGGCGAAAAAGCCGTTCAAGCTGAGTTATCGGATACCGAAGGAGGGCACGTTGATCTGGTTCGACGCGATGGTCATTCCCAAGGATGCGCCTCATCCACAGGCGGGGCTGGCGTTGATGGATTATCTGATGACGCCGGAGGTGATTGCGCCGATCACGGATACCATCCACTACGCCAATGCGATTACGGCGGCGGACGGCTTGATTGATCCGGCGATTCGCAATGATCCAGGGACGTACCCGTCGGCTGAGGTGAGGGCTTCGTTGTATAGCAAGAATGACAATGGCAAGGCGTTTAACCGGGCTTTGATTCGGGCGTTCAGTCGGTTGAAGTCGGGGCTTTGAAATCGCCCCCTCACCCCAACCCTCCCGAAACGTCGGACCGCCCCAAGGGGGCGAGGGGACTGATCAAGGTGTAAGAAGATATTCATCGACCTGAAAAACCGAGTCGATTATGGATTCAACAAAATACTTTCAGGTCGATGTAAACCTCAAGATCCTCACGGTCAGCCCCCTCTACCCCTTGGGGAGAGGGTTGGGGTGAGGGGTGGTTTCGGCACTCGCCACAAATACCACGCCGCCACCGTCCGAAACGGACTCCACCCCAGCCCGATCTCAATCATCTGCTTGCGATTGGGCTGCACCTCCAGCCCCTTCATCCGCCGATACCCCTCACGCACGCCAAAGTCATCGGCCGGCAAGATATCCGGCCGTTCCAGGCTGTAGATCAGCAACATCTCAACCGTCCAGCGCCCAACCCCACGCAGGGTGATCAAACGTTCGATCAGCGCTTCATCTTCCATGGCCAGTGCCTCAGCGTAATCCGGCACCACACCGTCCAGCGCCGCTTGGGCAATGCCCTGAATGGTCGCGATCTTGCTGGCGGAAAACCCGCAACTGCGCAGTTGATCGAACTCAGTCGCGACAATCTGTTCAGGCCTCGGGAACGCGCCCGTCCCAAACAACGCCAGCAACCGACCGACAATCGCATCCCCGGCCTTTGCATGCAGTTGCTGGTAGGCAATCGCCCGCACCAGCGACTCATAAGGATCGCGAGCCGCATGGGGCTGATGCAGACAAGGGCCGATGGCGGCGATGTGGCGGCGCCAGTCCTCATCAATGGACGATAGAAACTCGGTGGCGGGCAGATAGGCGTCGGGCATGGGGTCAAGCTTTCCCGGACGGTGCCAACAGGGCGTTCACTTCGCCATAGGTGAAGGCCTTCAGCTCACGGCTGTCGAGTGTCCCTGTTTCCAGAAAGCTCTTGGCCAGTGCGCTCATGGCGCCATAAAGAAACTCGGCGATGCGTGAACCCGCGCTCAAACGGCGTACGCCGAGCGCTTTCAGCTCTTCAGGCGACGGCAGGCCCGGCAGGCCGAGAACGTTGACTGGCAGCGTGGTGCCTTGGCAGAGCGCAGCGATCTCGTATTCGGCGGTGACCCCGGCAGCAAACAACCCATCGGCACCGGCCGCCTGATACAACGCGGCGCGCTTGAGCGTCTCGGCCACGCGATCTTCGGCGGGCACCAGGCTCTTGAGGTACACATCAGTGCGGGCATTGATGAACAGTTTCACATTTCGGCGACTGGCAACCTGCCGAGCGATTTCGATCTTGCGCACCAGCAGCTCGGGCGGGGACGCACCGTCCTCGATATTGATCCCGACGGCCCCGGCGGCAATCACCGCATCGATGAGGTCGGCCACCCGCGTCAGGTCATCGGAGTAGCCGGCCTCGATGTCCACGGTCAACGGCACCGAGATCACCCGGGCGATGGACTCGACCGTTGAAATCAGGCGCTCAAGGGGCAGGGCATTGCCATCCGGATAACCGTGAGCCCAGGCCACCGCCGCGCTGCTGGTGGCAACGGCTTTGCTGCCCAGTTGCTCCACGATTCGCGCCCCGGCGGCATCGCCGACGTTGGTGAGAATCAGCAGGCCATCCTGGTGCAACTGGTGAAATTGATTGTCGAGCGTGTCCATCGAATGCCCTTCCTTATGACTTTTTGAGAAACCTGCAAGTAATCAGAATGCGAGTTGTTGCGTGATCTGCACCGCCGCTTTTTCCAGCCTGAGCAAGAATGCCTTGCGCGGTTGTCCACCACCATAGCCGGTCAGCGAGCCGTCGGCGCCGATCACCCGGTGACAGGGCACGACAATCGAGAGACGGTTATGCCCGTTGGCCAGGCCCACGGCGCGACTGGCGCCGGGTTTGCCTAATAGCGCCGCGATGGCGCCGTAGGTGCTGGTCTGGCCGTACGGGATCTTCGCCAGTTCGGCCCAGACCTGTTGGGCGAAATCGCTGCCAGGCAAGTGTAGTGGAACGTTGAAGTCAGTGAGTTTGCCGGCGAAATACTGCGTCAGTTCGGCTTCAATCTGCTGCAAATGCGCGTTATGTCCCGGTGCGACCGCATAGCCGTATCGATTCTGCAGTTCTTCAACTTCCTTGGTCAGCGCTGGCCGATCAAGAAACTCCAGCAGCACCAAGCCACGGCGTTCGGCCATGGCGATCATTGGCCCCAGCGGTGTGGTCAGGCGAGTGAACAGCAGCGGCTCGCTGTTGGCGGCGCGACCCGGTGTGATATTGAAGGACTTTTGAAACGCATCGCGAAACCCGCTCAAGGACTCGTAGCCCGAATCGAACGCCGCGTTGTCGATGGAATCGCCCTGTTTAATCCCGCCCAACGCCATGCCGAGGCGTCGGGTGCGCAGCCAGGTGTGAAAGGTCATACCGAAATGCTGCTTGAACCAGCGGCGCAGTTTCAGCGGCTCGATGCCCTCGGCCAGCAACTGGGCGTCGGTCCAGCGCTGGTCGGGGTCGGCGTCTACGGATTTGAGCAGCCGCTGCACCCAGTCCGGGGCAATGGCCGCCGCGTCCAGCGGCTTGCAGCGCAAACAGGCGCGATAGCCCGCCGACATGCACTCATCGGCATGGGCGAAAAACTCGACGTTCTCCGGTTTCGGTTTGCGCGCTGTGCAACTGGGGCGACAGAAGATGCCGGTGGTTTTGACCGCGGTAAAGAACACCCCCTCGTAGGCGGTGTCTCGTTCGAGCATGGCGCGAACCATCTCGGCGTGGGGCGGAAGCAAAGCGTTTTGTAGGTTCATGAGGTGAGCATAAGACGCGTCGCCCAACGCCTCCACCGGAAAATCGACAGGGAATTCCAGCGATCCCGCCAATCAGGCCCGCCGCGCCATCAGCAACACCGAAGCCGCCGCCGACAACAATCCCGCGCAGCAACGATTGAATAGCCGCTTGCCCCGGGGTTCGGCGAACCAGCGGCGCATGTGCAGGCCCATGTAGGCGTAGGCGCCGATGGCGATCCATTCCAGGACCAGGAACAACGCGCCCAACACGGCGAATTGCGGCGATACGGCATGGGTCGAGTCAACGAACTGGGGCAGGAACGCGGTGAAGATCAGGATCGCCTTCGGATTGCCGGCCGCCACCAGGAACTCCTGCCGCGCCAACGCCAACATTCCCACCGGCGCGCCCGCCACCACGTTTTCCGCCCCGGGATCGGCGCGCCACAATTGCCAGGCGAGGTAGAGCAGATACGCCGCCCCCAGAATCTTGATCCCGTAGAACAACAATTCCGACGTTTGCAGCACCACCGCCAGCCCCGCCGACGCAAGAGCGATCATGCCGGCGAACGCGAGCAGCCGGCCGATGCCGGCGACACAGGCGATGCGATAGCCATAGCGGGTCGAGTTGCTGACCGACAACAGGTTGTTCGGCCCGGGCGCCATGTTCAGGGCGAAGCAGGCCGGTAGAAACAGGGTGAGGGTGGCGAGGTCCATGACGGGGCTCCAAAAGCAGGAACGGTATTTTTATCACAGGCGTGGGGTGGCTTGACCCATACAGTGGTGGACGTCGGGCGCGGTACAGCTGAGGGGTGTTTTGTTCAATACAGCCATCCGGTCGCTCTTTACCTTGAGGCCTCGTTCAACTGAATTGAAGAAGGTCTGTGATGAGTCTGATTATCTCGATGGCGGCGTTTGCCTTGGTGGCCTCGATAACCCCAGGGCCGGTGAACATCGTGGCGTTGAGTTCCGGCGCGCAGTTTGGTTTTCGCGCCAGTCAACGGCATGTAGCCGGGGCAACGTTGGGTTTCGTCCTGTTGTTGGTGTTGATGGGATTAGGGCTGCATGAGGTGTTGCAGCGATGGCCAGCGCTGACGCAGGTGGTGCAATGGGCAGGTGTGGCGTTCCTGTTGTACATGGCCTTCAAGTTGGCCGCCGACAATGGGCATCTGGATGCGAAGGAGTCAGGCCGTGCGCCGTCGATGTTGTACGGCGCGGTCATGCAGTGGCTCAACCCGAAAGCCTGGCTGGCCTGTGTGGCGGGCATGGGCGCGTTTGTGGCGGATGGCGAGGCGCGGCTGGTCTGGCAGTTTGCGGCGGTGTATCTGGTGATTTGCTACCTGTCCGTCGGTTGCTGGGCTTATGCCGGGACGTTTCTACGTGGCTATCTGAGTAACCCGGCGGGCATGCGCCTGCTCAACCGGAGCATGGCGTTGCTGCTGGCGGCGAGCGCGGTGTACCTGTTGTTTTAGCCGCGGTACTGCCCCGGTGTCGCCGCCAGATGTTGTTTGAACGCTCGCTGAAAATGCGCCTGATCAGCGAACCCGGCTTCGAGCGCCACATCGGCGATCAGCTTGCCGCTGCGCAGCTGATCACGGGCGAACTGGATGCGCCGGTTGACCAGAAAGGCGTGGGGCGTCATGCCGTAATGCTGCTTGAACGCACGGATCAAGTAGGACGGCGATAGCTGGGCCGCCTGGCAAATGTCTTCGAGCTTGAGCAGGTGCGTGCAGTTGTCGCGGATGTAATCGGCCGCCCGTTCCAGTTTGAAATTGGGCTCGCGCAGCGGTTGATCGATCGGATTGAGCCGCTGCTGCACGTCGGTGAAAAACTCCACGGCCGCACTTTGCTTGCGCAACACGTCTTGTTGCGCATCGACCAGCACGTCGTACAAACCCTTCAGACCGGCAAACAGCTCGCTGTCGTGAGTGTGGGTGATGGAAAACCGGCGAAACGCCAGGTCCTGGCTGAAACCGAGCTGGTGCTGCAAATCGGTCAGCCAGGGTGTCTCGACGTACAGCATCAGGTACGACCACGGTTGGTCATCGATGGGATTGCAGGCGTGGACATCACCGGGATTCATCAGCACCACGGTGCCGGCACTGACCTGGAATTCCGATTGCTCGTGGAGGTAGGTACTGCGCCCGGCCGTGATCGCACCGATGGAGAAGTGCTCGTGGGAATGCCGGGTGTAGCAGACCTCGCGGCCGTCGGCGATGGAACGGGCTTCGATGAAGGGCAGGGCGTCGTCGCGCCAGAAGCGCGGGGCTTTGTCAGCGTCTTTGGCAACGGCGGGCTTCATGGTCAGCGTCCTCGGCAGGTCAGCGTCGAAGTGTATTAGCTCTCACCGTCAAAGGCTCGTTGCAGTGCAGCGATATCGAGTTTTTTCATCTGCAACATTGCCGTCATGGCGCGTTGTGATTTCGCCGTGTCAGGGTCTTTCATCATGTCCATCAGGGCCACCGGTACGATCTGCCAGGACACGCCGAATTTGTCCTTGAGCCAGCCGCATTGCTGGGCCTCGGCGGGTCCGCCCGCGGACAGGCGCCCCCAGAAGTGGTCGACTTCTTCCTGAGTATCGCAATTGACCTGAAATGAAACTGCTTCATTGAACGTGAAAACGGGACCACCGTTGAGGCCGGTAAAACTCTGACCGTCCAGTTCGAAACTGACCGTCA
Source organism: Pseudomonas sp. BT76 TE3572 (assembly GCF_050435365.1). NCBI lineage: Bacteria > Pseudomonadati > Pseudomonadota > Gammaproteobacteria > Pseudomonadales > Pseudomonadaceae > Pseudomonas > Pseudomonas sp. BT76 TE3572. Next base: position 1,492,458 of record NZ_JBNDKE010000001.1, on the reverse strand, counting down.
TCACCGAACCTTCGGGCCTACCGTGGATCTCCTGACCGGCCTTGCCGTAGTAGGTAGTGGCGGTGATTTTCGAATGATCGAAGATTGCACAGTAGAACTTCGCGGCCTCCTCGGCGTGATCGTCGAACCACAGGCAGGGCGTGAGTTTTTGAACACGGTGCATGGCGTCGCTCCTCTACGGATTACTCAGGCTGGACTTTCAGCGTAGTCAGCCTCGGGTCGTCTGGCCGTACCGTAGATCGACAAGTTGAAAGAGTTTCCTTTGGCGACGGAATCAACAATGTCGGCATGACCCGATAACCGCTAGACTGCGGACCTGGTTTGCCGCAAGGACGCACTGCATTATGGTTATTCCTCGTTTGTTGGCTGTCTCCTGTCTGCTGGCCGCCGCTGCGGTGAGCGCCGAACCGCACACGTATCACCTCACGGACCCCGCGAAGAAATACGTGATTGACGTGCTGTTTGCCCAGCCGCCCAGCCAGACTTTCGACGGCGCTCCCGCGCTGATTACGTTGCGCAAAAGAGCCGGCGGGCAGGTGCTGCAGCGCATCCAGTCAGCCGAAGCGTTCGCCCTGTTCAAGCCTGGCCACAAAGCTTCGGAATTCGACCGCAACCTGGCGTATGCCGATCAGAGTCTGCTGTTGTTCCGCGATTTCAATTTCGACGGGCAACAAGATCTTGCCGTACGTAATGGCAATGACGCGGGCTATGGCGGTCCTTCCTACGACATCTATCTGTTCGATCCCGAGCGCCCGACGCTCGTGTTGAGCAAGCCTTTTTCCGCGCTGACCCGTGACGCAAATCTGGGCATGTTCGAGATCGACCCGGTCACCAAAAGCCTGCACACCCAGTCCAAAAGCGGTTGCTGTTGGCGCCAGAGCGCAACCTGGAAAATACAGGACAACCGGCCTGTGAAGGTGGCCGAGAAAATAGAGGTGGTGCAAAAGCCGTCGCAAGCCAACCCGTTCATGCCATATGGCTATGTGGACGTTACCGATCGTGAGCTGAGGTCTGGCCAGTGGACGGAGCATCGTCGCCTCGAGGGGCCCTTCGGTGAAGCGCCCGTCATGTTGCGCGGCACCCTGGATAACAAGATCCCCGTTGAGCTGTGGTGGCAACTTCAGGGGGGGGTCTATGTTGGCGAAGTTCGCTACAGCAAGACCGGCAGCGGTAAACCGATCCGGCTGGTGGGCAATACCTACGAGGATGGCGGTATTGTTCTGCGTGAACTGGACGACGATGGTCAGATGATCGGCAACTGGTTTGTCGAAGGCACGCCGAACGAGCAGGGCCGCCAGACCGGCACGTGGATCAACGGCTCTCGTCAATTAAGCATCGATGTGCGGCCGACCGCGTTCAAGGTCGCCGCGCAAAAGCTTGAGCGGGTAGCAGACAGTCAGCGAGAAGGGCGCTACCTCGTGAACAATGTCCAGGATCGGCGTGTCGGCGAGTTGACCCTCAAAGTATTGCCGGGGATCGACAACGGCCCCGAGATGGCGGACATCAACCTGAGCATTTTTCAGCTCAAGGATCCACCCGTTGAGGTCCATCATCAGTACCCATTGCTCGCCGGCAACCTCGTCATCGCAAAGGACCCGAAGGGCGATCCGCTGTTTCGCCTGCAGTTGCTCAACGGTGCCGCTGAAGTGACCGGTTTTGGTGAGTATCAGAAGTACAGCGCGGCTTACGTGAAACAACCCTGATTAGGGTGATGCGTCTTCTGGCGCAGCATCGGCTGGGTAAAAATCGGGTCGGCGTTGTGGCCTGAAGACGCCGGTTCAGCGACGGCCCAGGCCTCCTTTTTCAGCGATCCACCGGGTGGCCAAATCAATAAAGGCCCGCAATTTCGGCTGCGTCTGGGTGCGGCTGGGAAAGTACAGGTACAACGCAGAGCTGAGTGGCACAAAGGGTTGCAGCACCCGTTCCAGGCGTCCATCCGCCAATTCGTCGGCAATCTCCAGATCACAGGCATAGGCCAGGCCTGAACCGCTGCGTGCGGCCGCCACCAACAACCGGCGGTCATTGACGATCACGCCGCCCTCGACGCCCACGGTGAAGTCCCGATCCTCGCGGCGAAACTCCCAGCGATGCGCGCTGCCGGAGGTCGAGAAGCGAAAGCCGATGCATTGATGCCGGGTCAGGTCTTCCGGGACGACCGGTTTGCCAGCCTTGGCAAAGTACGCCGGGGAGCCCACCACCGACCATTGCAGGTCAGGTGTCAGGCGTACCGCGATCATGTCTTTTTCAATCGACTCTCCCAGACGAATCCCGGCATCGAAGCCGCCGGCCATCAGGTCGACCGTGGCGTCGTCCAGGGAAATATCGAGAGTGACTTGCGGGTAGGCCTCGCGGAACAGCGGAATCAGCGGCTCCATTAATAATGCCCCGGACAATCGTGGTGCCGTGAGTCGCAGCGTGCCCATGGGCTGATCACGAAAACCGCTGAGCACCGCCAGGGCTTCATCGATTTCACTGGCCGCCGGACGCAAGCGGGCAAACAGACTGGCGCCGGCTTCGGTCAGTGCCACTCGGCGTGTGGTGCGCTGAAACAGCAGCACGCCAGTGCGCCGTTCCAAGAGCTTGATCGCATGGCTGACGGCGGTGGGCGTCACGGCTAGTCGAGTCGCGGCAAGGGTGAAGCTTTTGTGCTCGGCGACCGCGAGAAATTCGGTCAAGCCATCAAACGGATCGTGATTCATATCGGTGCCATTATGAAAGAGCGTTTCATAGTGCTTGTAACACGAGGGAATTTTTCCGACCAATGTTCCTGCGTACCTTGTGCTTACCCCAACTGCCTACAAGGATTCGCGATCATGACCACCTCCCAAAACTTCAAACGTGTCTGGCTCATCACGGGTGCTTCTCGCGGTATCGGCGCCAAGATTGCTGCCGCCGCGCTGGCCAATGGCGACGCTGTGGTTGCCACCGCTCGTGACGCCAGCAGCATCACCCAGCGTTTTGGCGAGCAGCCAGGCTTGCTGGCCGCCACCCTTGATGTGACCAACGAAGCCCAGGGCGTCGTGGTCGCCAACGCCGCCATTGAACACTTCGGGCGCATCGACGTGCTGGTCAACAACGCCGGTTTCGGCGTGCTTGGCGCGGTGGAAGAAGCCAGCGCCGATGAAGTGCGACGCGTGTACGAAACCAACGTCTTCGGCTTGCTGAATGTCACGCGCGCTGTCCTGCCGCACATGCGCGCGGCTCGCCGTGGACATGTGATCAATCTCTCATCGGTGGGCGGCTACAGGTCGGGGCCGGGCTTCGGCGTCTACTGCTCCACCAAATTTGCCGTCGAAGGTTTGAGCGAGGCGTTGCACGCCGAGCTGGCACCGCTGGGCATCAACGTGACCATTGTCGAGCCGGGCTATTTCCGTACCGAGTTCCTCGAAGGCAATTCACTGGTCGAATCCCCGGCTTCGATTGCCGACTACGACAGCACGGCGGGTGAGGTGCGCAAAATTGCCAAGGCCGTGACCCTGAATCAGCCTGGCGATCCGGACAAGCTCGCCCAGGCCATGATCACCCTGGTGCAAGCGGAAAAAGCCCCGCTGCGCTTACCACTGGGCAGCGACTGTGTCGCAGCGATCGAAGCCAAGAACGCCTTCGTCGCCGATGAGTTGCAGACATGGCGTGAGCTGTCGGTGTCCACCGACTTCTAAGCCCCCAACCGCTCTATGTAGCAGCTGCCGAGCCTGCGAGGCTGCGTTCGGCGACGAAGTCGTCGTGAAGTCAGACTCTGCGGTGTGCCAGGAAAACTGCGTTCGCAGGGTTTACGACGACTTCGTCGCCGAACGCAGCCTCGCGGGCTCGGCAGCTGCTACAACGCGATCCTGTTCGCCTTCATCGTGTGACCGGTGGTCGATGAACCTGTCTCGCCCGGCAATTTGCGCTTAGCTGTAGGGATAACCCGAGGTTCCCGAGAACCCCTTCAGAACACCGTGAGTCTGAGGACATTCGCAATGCTGACCCTCAACATCAATGGCAAGGACCAGGCGCTGGATGTCCCCGCAGACATGCCGCTGCTGTGGGTCCTGCGCGATGTCGCGCACCTGACCGGCACCAAATTCGGTTGCGGCATCGCCCAGTGCGGGGCCTGCACCGTGCACGTCGACGGCGCGCCGCTGCGTTCCTGTATCACGCCCGCCACAGCGGTGGCCAATGGGCAAAAAATCCTCACCATCGAAGGCCTGTCCACCGACGGTTCGCACCCGGTGCAGCAAGCCTGGGCGGAACTCGATGTGGTGCAGTGCGGTTACTGCCAGTCCGGGCAGATCATGTCGGCCGCCGCGTTGCTGGCGAAAATCCCCAAGCCCACCGACAGCGACATCGATCAGGCGCTCTCCGGCAACATCTGCCGCTGCGGCACCTACCCACGGATCCGTGCAGCGGTCAAACGCGCCGCCGAGATCGGTTGATGCCATGTTGAAGGGAGTCCGCACAATGAACAGCCTCAATCCTCTGTCACGCCGCGGTTTCCTCAAGGGCAGCGCGGTGCTGGGCGGTGGTCTGGTGGTGGCGTTTGTCATCCCCGGTGGCCATCGCTTTGCGATCGGCGCCGAGAATCAAGGCAATGTGTTCGCGCCCAATGCGTTTTTACGGATCGGCAATGACAACAGCGTCACCATGCTGCTCGGCCATTCGGAAATGGGCCAGGGTATCTGGACCGGCCTGACCATGCTGATAGCCGAAGAACTGGACGCCGACTGGTCGAAGATCCGCGTCGAACATGCACCGGCCTCGGCCGCCGAGTATGGCCTGGCCGGGTTTGGCGGGATGCAAATCACTGGCGGGTCCACCTCGACCTGGATGGAGTTCGACCGCTACCGGCAGGCCGGTGCAGCGGCGCGTTTGATGTTGATCGACGCGGCGGCCAAACGCTTCAACGTCGCGCCCTCCGAAATTCGCACCGAATCGGGTGTAGTGATTGCCGGCGACCAACGCGCCACCTACGGCGAACTGGCCGATGACGCCGGCAAGCTGCCGGTACCGGATCCGGCGTCGATCAAGCTCAAGGAGTCCAAGGACTGGAAAATCATTGGCAAACCGACCAAGCGCCTGGACACCCCGGAAAAAATCACCGGCCGTGCCAAGTTCGGCATGGACGTGCAGTTCGACGGCCTGATGACCGCCATGGTCGCGCGCTCGCCGGTGTTCGGTGGCAGCGTAAAATCCTTCGAAGGCGCCGAAGCGCTGGCGATTCCGGGCGTGCACAAAGTGGTGCAGGTGCCCACCGGGGTGGCGGTGATTGCCGACCATTACTGGGCGGCGAAGCTGGGGCGAGATGCGTTGAAGGTCGATTGGGACCTGGGGCCAAACACCGGGCTCGACAGTCAGAAACTGCTGGAAAGCTTCCGCAAACTCGCCGCCACCCCTGGGGCGTCTGCCAGTCAGGCCGGTGATGTCGCGGCGGGTCTGGGGAAAGCGGCGAAGACCATTGATGTCGAATACAGCGTGCCGTACCTGGCCCATGCGCCGATGGAGCCGCTCAACTGCACCGTGAAAATCACCCAGGACAAATGCGAAATCTGGACCGGCACCCAGTTCCAGACGCTGGATCAAATGGTCGCCGGCAAAATCACCGGGCTCAAACCCGAGCAGGTGGAGATTCATACCGAGTTTCTGGGTGGCGGTTTCGGTCGCCGGGCCAATCCGACCTCGGACTTTGTTGCAGAAGCCGTGGAAGTCGCCAAGGCAGCGGGCGCACCGGTAAAAACCGTCTGGTCCCGGGAGGACGACATTCGCGGTGGCTACTACCGCTCCGCGTTCCTCCATCAGGCCCGCATCGGCCTCGATGCGGGCGGGCTGCCGATCGCCTGGAAGCATGTGATGGTCGGGCAGTCGATCATGGCGGGCACGTCATTCGAAGCGACCATGGTCAAGAATGGCATCGACAAGACGTCTGTCGAAGGGGTTGCCGACAGTCCTTACCTTGAGGGGTTGGCAAATCACCAGGTTGATCTGCATTCCCCGCAAACCGGCATCCGCGTGCTCTGGCTGCGTTCGGTAGGGCACACCCACACCGCGTTCGTGATGGAGTCGCTGATCGACGAGCTGGCAGAGGCGGCCGGCAAGGACCCGGTCGAGTACCGGCGAACCTTGCTCAAGGACCATCCACGGCATCTTGGCGTGCTGAACCTGGCCGTCGAGAAAGCCAACTGGAAGGCGCCACTGCCGGACGGCCATGCGTTGGGTGTCGCGGTGCATGAGTCTTTCGGCAGCTATGTTGCGCAAGTGGCCGAGGTGTCCCAGGACAATCTGGCGATCCGCGTACACCGGGTGGTGTGTGCGGTGGATTGCGGCATTGCGGTCAACCCGATGAGCATCGCGGCGCAAATGGAATCGGCCATCACGTTCGGCCTCGGATTTACCTTGCACAGCAAACTGACCTTCAAGAATGGGCAGGTGGTGCAATCCAATTACCACGACTATCAAGTGCTGCGGCTCAACGAAATGCCGGTGGTGGAAGTGCATATCGTGCCCAGCAGCGACAAACCCGGTGGCATCGGCGAGGCCGGTGTGCCGCCCACGGCGCCGGCAGTGGCCAACGCGGTGTTCGCCCTGACCGGCCAGCGCTTGCGGGAACTGCCGCTGCAACTGTCGGGGGTGTGAGATGAGACGACATCTGATTCTTGGCGCGGTGGTGTTGATCGGCCTGGTCGCCTACGCCGAGCACGTGCTCGCTGACGATAAGGAGGCCATCAAGGCGTTCGATACCGTGCAAAAGGTCTTTCAGAGCCCGCGCTGCCAGAACTGCCATATCCCCGGCGATTCGCCGTTGCAATTCGACGCCGGCATTCCCCACGCAATGAACGTCGTGCGGGGCATGGACGGCAAGGGCGCGGCGGGTTTGCCCTGCGCTACCTGCCACGCCGAGAGTAATCCGCCGGCCAGTTACGGCGCTCACGCACCGCCAGGGGCGCCGCACTGGAGCCTGCCGCCAGCCGCGCACAAAATGGCCTGGATCGGTCTGCCGGCCGATAAATTGTGCGCAATGATCAAGGACCGTTCCAGCAACGGTGACCGCGATTTCGCCGCGCTGATCAAGCATGTCAGCGACGACAAACTGGTGCTTTGGGGCTGGAATCCAGGTCAGGGAAGGGCGCCGGTCCCGGTGCCGCACGACATTTTCGTCACCCAGTTCAAGCTTTGGGCTGACGCCGGAGGGCCATGTCCGGTCGTGGGTAGTTGACCGGCGGTCTGTTAACAGGGAGTCAAACCGGGTATGAGCCACTCTAAGAAATATACCCGCCCATGGAGTGAGTAATGCTGATCCCAGGCAAACCGGTAAAACCAGGCGCGTGCGCCGACCCGTTGCGCACGCCACTGCAGGAGCGCGAGCTGCTGCGTGACTTGGCCCGCAAGGCCGAGGAGGAGTTAATGGGCGTCCAGATGGCGAGCATGGACGAGTTGACGCTGCTCTCCAACCGACACGGTTTTATAGCGCTGGCCCAACAAGGGCTGGATGTCTGCCTACAGCTGAAAAAGCCAGCGACGCTGCTGCTCTTCAACATTGATGACTTCAAGCACATCAACTATCTCTATGGTCGTTCCGAGGGCGACAATGCCCTGAAAACCTTCGCTGATGTGCTGCGAATAGCCTTTCGCGAGAGCGATGTGATCGGCCGGCTGGGCAGCGACAAATTCGTTGCGTTGTTGACTGGCTCAAGCGTTGTGGAAATACCCGCGATCAGGGCGCGACTCGAAGAAATTCTCGAAGAGCGCAATGCCACGGTGCATCGCGGTTATGACATCCACTTCAGTATCGATCAGATCGAGTTTCATCCTGCGCTCCACGAGACGGCCGAGGGCTTATTGACTGCGACCAGTGAGCAAATCGCAAGCGACCCGTTCGGCCACCCGTAGTAACGAACCGTCATTTCTGAACCGGCCGATCATCTGTAAACCGATAGGCATCGATCCTTCAGCGCGAACCAGCGGGATATTCACCTGCGGCCAGCCGAACGCGCCCCAGAACTTGATGAAATCCGATGGCCCGGTGCTTTCCAGGCCCACGGGCGCGATCATCCCGCAGCAGGGGCCGAGCATCGCGTCGTAGGGCTGGCAGCGTTCATTCAGGCGCGGTGCAAGCGCCGCCAACCGGGCCTTGGCAGCGGACTCCTGTTCCCAGGTTGTCGCCGCCGCCCGGTCGAACATTGCCAATGTCGAAGGGCTTAACAGTGCGCGGTGTTGTTGAAACTCCTTCGCCAGAGAACGGGCGCCTTCGCAATCGTTGATTAACAGGTGATCGTCGAATACCCCGGCAAATTCCTCCGGCAGTTGCACGTCGTTGACCTGATGGCCGGCGCTACGCAGGTGGTCCACGGCCTGTTCCAGGGCGTTGGCCACCTCGGGGTCTACCTGATCCCAGCGCGCTGTGCGATAGAAGCCCAATTGCAGAGGACGTGGTTCAACCTCAGGCACTGCAAAACCTGGAATCAACACCCGCGCCACCAAGTGCAGATCGCGCACCGAGCGACCGTACCAGCCTACGGTGTCGAAGCTCGGCGCCAGCGGCTTTACGCCTTCCAGCGATACCAGTCCAAACGAAGGTTTGAACGCGAACAGACCGCAATAGGACGCCGGTTTCAGCAGTGAACCGGCAGTCTGGGTGCCCAGCGCCACAGCAAAGAAATCCGCTGCCATCCCGGCCGCTGAACCGGCGCTGGAGCTGCCCGGCGTGCGGTCGAGGTCATGCGGGTTGCGGGTCGGGCCGGTGTGCATGTACGCAAATTCAGTGGTGTGGGTCTTGCCCATGATCAGCGCGCCGGCCTGACGGAGCAGGGTCACCACATGGGCATCCCGGGCAGGTTGATGACCGGCATAGATGGGCGAGTTGAATTGCGTCGGATGGTCGGCACTGTCAAAGACATCCTTCACCCCCACCGGGACTCCGGCCAGCAAGCCACGACTGTTGTGCAACGCAGCGTCGGTGCGTACTTTTCGGGCATCGAACGAGACGAAGGCCCGGATGTCCGGCTCCAGCGCCTGAATGCGTTCCAGGACTGTTTCGGCGATGACGGCGGCGGTCGCCTCACCCTTGATCACGGACTGACTGAGGGCCGTGGCATCCGGGACGGGGCGGATCATTTGGCGAACAACTGAGTGATGTCCTTGAACGCCTTGAACTCCAGTGCATTGCCGCAAGGGTCGAACAGAAACATTGTCGCTTGCTCGCCCACCAATCCCTGAAAGCGAATGCCCGGTTCGATGACGAATCGGGTATCGAGGGCTTTCAACCGCTCGGCCAGCGCCTCCCATTCGTTCATCCCCAACACCACACCAAAATGCGGCACCGGCACGTCATGACCGTCGACAGCATTGGTGTGCGCGGCTTCTTGAGAGGCGTTTTTCGGCGCCAGGTGAATGACCAGCTGATGGCCGAAAAAATTGAAATCGACCCAATGATCGCTTGAGCGACCTTCTTCCAGGCCGAATACCTGGCCATAAAAATTGCGCGCGGCAGTCAGGTCGTAGACCGGGATGGCCAAGTGAAAAGGGGAGAGTTGCATCGGATGTGCCTCGGCTGTCTGGATTCAGATTGAGTTTAGTCCTGTGCTTTTTGATTGAAAGACGATAATTTTTGCGTCGAGCTCAAATTATTTCGATCAGTCGAGAACGCCATGCTGCGAGAACTGAAAACCTTCATTGCGGTGACGCGCTACGGCACTTTTGCCGCGGCGGGGATGCACATTGGCCTGACCCAGTCAGCCGTCAGCGCGCAGATTCGCAATCTGGAACAGGCCCTGGGTATTCGTTTGTTCGACCGCACTGGACGTCAGGCGCTGCTCAACGCGGCGGGTCAGCGGGCTCTACCAATGGCCAGGGATATGCTCGAGACCTTCAGTCGCATGGCGGTCAGCGATGATGTCAGTGAGTATCGCGGCGAGTTGAAAATAGGCGCGGTGGCCACGGCCCAGACCGGACTGCTGCCTCAGGCATTGCTGCGTTTGAGGCAACAGGCGCCATTGCTGGAGCCGAAACTGGTGCCCGGTGTGTCGCTGAACCTGTTGAGTCAGGTGGACACCGGTGAGGTGGATCTGGCGATCCTGATCAAGCCGCCGTTCGAGTTACCCAAAGAACTGTCAGCGCAGGTCATCCGCAAGGAACCGTTTGTATTGATCGTGCCGGCAGAACTTGAAGGCGATGAGCCGTTGCAGATACTCGCGAGCCATCCGCACGTGCGTTACGACCGCAATTCGTTCGGTGGACGATTGGTGACGCGGTTTTTGCGTGAGCAGCAGATTGATGTGCAGGTGGCTTTGGAGCTGGATGAGCTGGAAGCCATCGTGAAGATGGTTGAATGCGGGTTGGGGGTGTCGCTGCTGCCTGAGGCAGGGCTCTGGCTTGAGCATGGGGCGAAGGTTCGGATCATTCCGTTGGGGGAGTTGACGTTCTACCGCGAGATCGTCCTGTTGCAGCGCTATAGCCAGCGCACACAGCCGATCCAGCAGCTGTTTGCCCGGTGCCTGACCCAGAACGATGGCTAAACACAAAACCCTGTGGGAGTGAGCCTGCTCGCGAAAGCGTCGTGTCAGTCGACATCGATGCTGACTGATACACCGCTTTCGCGAGCAGGCTCACTCCTACAGGGATTGCTTTCTCCGTGAAATCTCAGCCAATAAAAAACCCGCCAAAACTGGCGGGTCTTTTAGTTGGCTGACCGAAGATTACTCTTCGAGGCTGCCCATGGCCGTGGTGTTGAAGCCACCGTCCACGTACATGATTTCGCCGCTGATGCCGGACGCCAGGTCCGAGCACAGGAAGGCGCCGGCGTTGCCGACTTCGTCGATGGTGACGTTACGACGCAGCGGGGTTTGCGCTTCGTTGGCGGCCAGCATCTTGCGGAAGTTCTTGATGCCGGAGGCGGCGAGGGTGCGGATCGGGCCAGCCGATACGCAGTTGACGCGGGTGCCGTCCGGGCCCAGGGAGCCGGCCAGGTAACGAACGCCAGCTTCCAGGGAAGCCTTGGCCATGCCCATTACGTTGTAGTTCGGCATGGTGCGCTCGGCACCCAGGTACGACAGGGTCAGCAGGCTACCGTTGCGGCCTTTCATCATTTCGCGGCCGGCTTTGGCCAGGGCCACGAAGCTGTAGGCGCTGATGTCGTGAGCGATGCGGAAACCTTCACGGGTGGTGGCTTCGGTGAAGTCGCCATCCAGTTGGTCGCCCGGGGCGAAGCCGACGGAGTGCACGATGCAGTCCAGGCCGTCCCACTTCTTGCCCAGCTCAACGAAAACCTTGGCGATTTCTTCATCGCTGGCCACGTCGCACGGGAAGCACAGGTCAGGGTTGGAACCCCAGCTTTGTGCGAACTCTTCGACACGACCCTTGAGTTTGTCGTTCTGATAAGTGAAGGCAAGCTCAGCGCCCTCGCGATGCATGGCGGCAGCGATGCCGGATGCGATGGACAGCTTGCTGGCGACACCGACGATCAGTACGCGCTTACCGGCGAGAAAACCCATGTGTTGCTCCTCTCTTTCAGGTTATTGCGCAGTGGCTGGAGCCAGGAAAGCGGCTTCCAGCAACTGCTGTGTATACGGATGTTTGGGGGCCGCAAAAATACTTTGCGCGTCTCCCTGTTCGACCACTTGGCCTTGCTTGACCACCATCAGCTGGTGACTCAGCGCTTTGACGACAGCCAGGTCATGGCTGATAAACAGATACGTCAGGTTGTACTTGGTTTGCAGTGAACGCAAAAGTTCCACCACTTGGCGTTGCACTGTCCGGTCGAGGGCCGATGTCGGCTCGTCCAGCAGAATCAACGCCGGTTTTAGCACTAATGCCCGGGCAATGGCGATTCTCTGCCGTTGCCCGCCGGAAAATTCGTGGGGGTAGCGGTGCCGGGTTTCCGGGTCCAGACCTACCTCCTTGAGTGCCGCAATAATCGCTTGTTCCTGTTCCGCCTCGGTGCCCATCTTGTGGATCCGCAGGCCTTCGCCAACGATCTGGCTCACGCACATCCGTGGGCTCAGGCTGCCGAACGGGTCCTGAAACACCACCTGCATCTCCCGCCGTAGCGGCCGAACCTGTTGCTGCGTCAGGCAGTCTAGCTGCTTGCCTTCAAAACGGATGGCGCCTTTGCTGCCGATCAGCCGCAAAATCGCCAAACCCAGTGTCGACTTGCCCGAACCGCTTTCTCCCACAATCCCCAGGGTCTGGCCTTGAGGCAGGCTGAAATTGATGCCATCCACCGCTTTGATGTGGTCGACGGTCTTTTTCAGAAAGCCTTTCTTGATCGGGAACCAGACTTTCAGGTCCTCGACTTGCAGCAGCGGCGGGCCAATTACATTGGTTGCCGGCTTGCCGCTGGGCTCCGCTGCCAGCAGTTCCCGAGTGTACGGATGCTGCGGCGCGCGGAACAGCTCTTCGCACGATGCCTGTTCGACGATGCAACCGCGCTGCATGACACATACGCGATGCGCAATTCTTCGCACAAGGTTCAAATCGTGACTGATCAGTAGCAGCGCCATGCCCAATCGGGCCTGTAATTCTTTGAGCAATTCGAGGATTTTCAGCTGAACGGTGACGTCCAGCGCGGTGGTCGGTTCGTCAGCGATCAGCAGTTCCGGCTCGTTGGCCAGGGCCATGGCAATCATCACCCGCTGCCGTTGGCCACCGGACAATTCATGGGGCAGCGCCTTGAGGCGTTTCTCGGGCTCCGGGATGCCGACCATTTCCAGCAGCTCCAGCGTGCGCTTGGTCGCGACTTTGCCGATCAGGCCCTTGTGGGTGCTCAACACCTCGTTTATCTGCTTCTCGATCGAGTGCAGCGGATTGAGCGAGGTCATCGGCTCCTGGAAGATCATCGCGATCCGGTTGCCGCGGATGTGGCGGATGGTTTTCTCTTTCAGGCTCAGCAGGTTTTGCCCGGAATACTCGATGGTGCCGGACGGATGCCGGGCGAGCGGGTAGGGCAGCAGCCGCAGGATCGAGTGCGCCGTCACCGATTTGCCGGAGCCGCTTTCGCCCACCAGCGCCAGGGTTTCCCCGCGCTTGATATCGAAGCTGACACCTTCGACCACCCGTTGGACGCGCTCGCCGACGACAAATTCGACGGCCAGGTCGCGTACTTCGATCAGATTGTCCTGATTCATTTCACTTCCTCGGGTCGAAGGCATCGCGAGCGGACTCGCCGATGAATACCAGCAAACTCAACATCAACGCCAGCACGGCAAACGCGCTCATGCCGAGCCACGGCGCTTGCAGGTTGGACTTGCCCTGGGCCACCAGCTCACCGAGGGACGGCGCACCAGGCGGCAAACCGAAACCAAGGAAATCCAGGGCGGTCAGGGTGCCGATGGCGCCGGTCAGGATGAACGGCATGAAGGTCATGGTCGAGACCATGGCGTTGGGCAGGATGTGACGGAACATGATCGCCCCGTTTTGCATCCCCAGCGCCCGTGCGGCACGCACGTATTCCAGATTACGCCCACGCAGGAACTCGGCGCGGACCACGTCCACCAGGCTCATCCACGAGAACAGCAGCATGATCCCCAGCAGCCACCAGAAATTTGGCTGGACGAAGCTGGCGAGAATGATCAGCAGGTACAGCACCGGCAGCCCGGACCAGATCTCCAGAAAGCGCTGCCCGGCCAAATCCACCCAACCGCCGTAGAAACCCTGCAAGGCCCCGGCAATAACGCCGATGATCGAGCTGAGAATGGTCAGCGTCAGGGCGAACAGCACCGAAATCCGGAAGCCGTAGATCACCCGCGCCAACACGTCGCGGCCCTGATCGTCAGTGCCCAGCAGGTTGTCGACGGAGGGTGGCGCCGGGGCCGGGACTTTCAGGTCGTAGTTGATGCTTTGATAGCTGTAGGGAATCGGCGCCCACAACACCCAGGCGTCTTTTTCCTTGAGCAATTCGCGGATGTACGGGCTCTTGTAGTTGGCTTCCAGCGGGAATTCGCCGCCGAACGCGGTTTCCGGGTAGCGCTTGAGCGCCGGGAAGTACCAACCGTTGTCGTAGTGCACCACCAGCGGTTTGTCGTTGGCGATCAGCTCGGCGCCGAGGCTCAGCCCAAACAGCAGCAGAAACAGCCACAGCGACCACCAGCCACGCTTGTTGGCCTTGAACAGTTCAAAGCGTCGGCGATTGAGAGGGGACAGATTCATCTCAATGCTCCCGGCTTTCGAAGTCGATACGCGGATCGACAAAGGTGTAGGTGAGGTCGCCGATGAGTTTCACCACTAATCCCAGCAGGGTGAAGATGAACAGCGTGCCAAAAACCACCGGGTAATCGCGGTTGATCGCCGCCTCAAAACTCATCAGCCCGAGGCCGTCGAGGGAGAAGATCACTTCCACCAGCAACGAGCCGGTGAAGAAGATGCCGATAAACGCCGACGGGAACCCGGCGATCACCAGCAGCATGGCGTTGCGGAACACATGGCCGTAGAGCACGCGGTGATTGGTCAGGCCCTTGGCCTTGGCGGTGACCACGTACTGCTTGTTGATTTCGTCGAGGAAGCTGTTTTTGGTCAGCAGCGTCATGGTCGCGAAGTTGCCGATCACCAGCGCCGTCACCGGCAATGCCAGGTGCCAGAAGTAATCGAGAACCTTGCCGCCCATGCTCAACTCGTCGAAGTTGTTGGAGGTCAGCCCTCTGAGCGGGAACCAGTCGAAATAGCTGCCGCCGGCAAACACCACGATCAGCAGGATGGCGAACAGGAACGCCGGTATCGCATAGCCGACGATGATCGCCGAACTGGTCCAGACGTCGAAGTGGCTGCCGTGTCGCGTCGCCTTGGCGATCCCCAGCGGGATCGACACCAGGTACATGATCAGCGTGCTCCACAGCCCGAGGGAGATCGACACCGGCATCTTTTCCTTGATCAGGTCGATGACCTTGGCGTCGCGGAAGAAGCTGTCGCCGAAATCCAGGGTGGCGTAGTTCTTGATCATGATCCACAAGCGTTCCGGCGCCGATTTGTCGAAGCCGTACATGTGCTCGATTTCCTTGACCAGCATCGGGTCCAGGCCCTGGGCACCGCGATAGGCGGAGCCCGCCACCGAGACTTCGGCACCGCCGCCAGCGATGCGGCTGGTGGCGCCTTCGAAGCCTTCGAGCTTGGCGATCATCTGCTCCACCGGCCCGCCGGGGGCGGCCTGGATGATCACGAAGTTGATCAGCAAAATGCCGAGCAAGGTCGGGATGATCAGCAGCAGTCGCCGAAAAATATACGCCAGCATTGATTACTCCGTGCCCGCAGGGTCGGCTTGCAGTTTGGTTTCGACTTCTACCGCCGGTTTGGCGTCGGGCTTGACCCACCAGGTGTTGATGCCGATGTCGTACTTGGGTGAGATTTTCGGGTGGCCGATGTGGTTCCAGTACGCCACGCGCCAGGTCTTGATGTGCCAGTTGGGGATCACGTAATAGCCCCATTGCAGCACGCGGTCCAGCGCGCGTGCATGGGCCACCAGGCTTTTGCGCGAATCGGCGTTGATCAGTTGCTCGACCAACTGGTCCACCACCGGGTCTTTCAGGCCCATGGAGTTGCGGCTGCCGGGTTTGTCGGCGGCGTCGGACATCCAGAACTCGCGTTGCTCGTTACCCGGCGAGTTGGACTGCGGGAAGCTGCCGACAATCATGTCGAAGTCCCTTGAACGCACGCGGTTGATGTACTGCGAGACGTCGACCCGACGGATCACGAGGTCGATGCCCAGGTCACTCATGTTGCGCTTGAACGGCAGCAGCACCCGTTCGAATTCGGTCTGCGCCAACAGGAACTCGATGGTCACCGGTTTGCCAGTGGCGTCGACCATCTTGTCATCGACGATCCGCCAGCCCGCCTCTTGCAGCAATTGATAGGCTTTGCGTTGTTGGGCGCGGATCATGCCGCTGGCGTCGGTCACCGGGTTCTGGAACGCCTCGCTGAACACCTGCTCGGGAATTTTGCCGCGGAACGGGTCGAGGATCGCCAGTTGATCGGCGTCCGGCAGGCCGCTGGCAGCCATTTCCGAATTCTCGAAGTAACTACGGGTGCGTGCGTAGGCGCCGTTGAACAGTTGCTTGTTGGTCCATTCGAAGTCCAGCAACAGGGTCAGGGCCTGGCGCACGCGCACGTCCTGGAACACCGGGCGGCGCAGGTTGAAGACAAAGCCCTGCATGCCGGTGGGGTTGCCGTTGGGGATCTGTTCCTTGACCAACCGGCCCTCGGTGACGGCCGGAATGTTGTAGGCGTTGGCCCAGTTCTTTGCTGCCATTTCGAGCCAGTAATCGAACTGCCCGGCCTTGAGTGCTTCCAGGGCCACGGTGTTGTCGCGGTAGTAGTCGGTGGTCATCACGTCGAAGTTGTAGAACCCGCGGTTCGCCGGCAGGTCCTTGGCCCAGTAATCCTTGACCCGCTCATAGCGCACCGAACGCCCGGCCTTCACTTCACTGACCTTGTACGGGCCGCTGCCCAATGGTATTTCCAGGTTGCCCTTGGTGAAATCGCGCGTCGCCCACCAATGCTTCGGCAACACCGGCAACTGACCGAGGATCAGCGGCAGTTCACGGTTGTTGTTGTGTTTGAACTTGAACAGCACCGTCAGCGGATCTTCAGCGACCACTTCCTCGACATCGCTGTAGTAACCGCGGTACAGCGGCGCGCCGTCCTTGATCAGGGTCTGGAAGCTGAACACCACGTCCTCGGCGCGCATCGGATGCCCGTCGTGGAAGCGCGCTTCGGGGCGCAGGTAGAAACGCACCCAGCTGTTGTCCGGGGCTTTTTCGATCTTGCCGGCGACCAGGCCGTACTCGGTGAACGGTTCATCCAGGCCCTGTTTGGCCAGAGTGTCGTAGATCATGCTGATGTCGTCGGCCGCGACACCCTTGTTGATGAAGGGATTGAGGCTGTCAAAGCCGCCGAAACCGGCCTGACGGAAGATCCCGCCCTTGGGCGCGTCGGGGTTCACGTAATCGAAATGTTTGAAATCGGCCGGGTATTTCGGCGGCTCGTTGTACAGGGTCAGGGCATGTTGCGGGGCGGCACAGGCCAGCCCGGCGAACAACAGACCGCTGGCCTGCAAGAGCAGGTTGCGTACGGGTTTCATCGATCCTTCTCCGAAGATTTCAGCCACCACGCGCTCAGGCCCAATGTGTAGGGCGGTGTGGTGACGAAGGCGAACCGGTTGCGGTAGGCCAGGCGGTGATAATTGAGGTACCAGTTGGGAATGCTGTAGTGCTGCCACAGCAACACCCGGTCCAGGGCCTTGCCGGCGGCGACCTGTTCATCGCGGGTCTGGGCGGCGAGCAATTGTTCGAGTAAATGGTCGACCACCGGATTGGCAATACCGGCGTAGTTTTTGCTGCCCTTGACCCCGACCTGGCTGGAATGGAAGTACTGCCATTGTTCCAGGCCCGGACTGAGCGTCTGGTTGAGGGTCATGAGGATCATGTCGAAATCGAACTGATCGAGGCGTTGCTTGTACTGGGCGCGATCGACCGTGCGCAGCCGGGCGTCGATGCCGATGCTGGCGAGGTTCTCGACGTAAGGCTGAAGAATGCGTTCCAGGTTCGGGTTGACCAGCAGGATCTCCAAACGCAACGGTTGGCCAGCGGCGTTCTGAACATGCTGGCCACTGAGCTTCCAGCCAGCCTCGGCAAGCAGGCCCAGGGCCTTGCGCATGGTTTCCCGGGGGATGCCGCGCCCTTGGGTCTGCGGCAGGCTGAACGGCTCGGTGAAGAGCTTGGCGGGCAACTGCTCGCGATACGGCGTGAGCATCAGCCATTCATGGCCGACCGGAAGGCCCGTCGCGGAGAACTCGCTGTTGGGGTAGTAACTCATGGCGCGTTTGTAGGCGCCGCTGAACAGCGTGCGGTTGGTCCACTCGAAGTCGAACATCAGGCCCAGCGCTTCACGGACTTTGGTCTCGGAGAAGGCGGGGCGCCGGGAGTTCATGAACAGACCCTGGCTCTGGGTCGGGATCTGATGCGGGATCTGCGCCTTGATGACGTCGCCGCGTCGCACCGCCGGGAAGCTGTAGCCGTTTTCCCAGTTCTTCGCCTGGTGCTCGATATAGATGTCGAACTCGCCGGCCTTGAAGGCTTCGAACGCGACGTCGCTGTCGCGGTAGAACTCGACTTCCATGCGGTCGAAGTTGTATTTGCCGCGATTGACCGGCAAGTCCTTGCCCCAGTAATCCTTGACCCGTTCGAAAACGATCCGCCGTCCTGGCTCTACCGACGTGATGCGATACGGCCCGCTGCCCAGTGGCGGTTCGAAGGTGGTGGCCTTGAAGTCGCGACCTTTCCAGTAATGCTGGGGCAGCACCGGCAATTCGCCCAGGCGCAGGATCAGCAACGGATTGCCGGCGCGCTTGAAGACGAAACGAATGCGCTGCGGATTGAGGATGTCGACCCGCGACACTTCCTGAAGGTTGGTGCGGTATTGCGGATGGCCTTCCTTGAGCAGCAAGCGGTAAGAGAACGCCACGTCATAGGCGGTAATCGGCGTGCCGTCGTGGAAACGCGCTTCGGGGCGCAGATTGAACACCACCCAGCTGCGGTCTTCGCTGTATTCCACCGATTGGGCAATCAGGCCATAGCTGGAGGTCGGCTCATCGCCGGACGGCGCGTACTGGCCGGTGCCGACCATCAACGGTTCGTTAAGCTCGTTGATGCCGTATTGCAGGAAATTCGGCGTGGAAACCGGGCTTGAACCCTTGAAGGTGTAGGGATTGAGCGTATCGAAGGTGCCAAACGCCATCACCCGCAACGTACCGCCCTTGGGCGCTTGCGGGTTAACCCAGTCGAAGTGGGTAAATCTGGCCGGGTACTTGAGCGTGCCGAACTGCGCATAACCATGGCTTTCGCTGATCGTCGCGCTTGCGGGGGAGCTCAAGGCCAGGCTGATCAGGAGCAGGAGGAGGGGACGCTTCAAGTCAGGGATCCGATCCAGGCGGCTTGGGCTTTGTGGCCCGTACAGTAACAGCTTGTATCGACAGGAAAAAGACGGGACTTAATGCAGGGTTAATTGCTGGCACGATAGCTCGGCAAGCCACAGAGCCCGTAGCGAGGGAGCTTGCTCCCGCTGGGCTGCGAAGCGGCCCCAAACCTGCGCCTCTATTATTTCTGACACACCGCATGTTCAGGGTTCAGGGCTGCTTCGCAGCCCAACGGGAGCAAGCTCCCTCGCCACAGATACGATTGCAACCACACGAGACCTCAAATGGCAGGCGAAAAAAAGCCCCTGAAATCAGGGGCTCATTTTAGCGTGGCGAAGCCACCGTCAGCATCTGACCCGGCTTCAGCGCCTGGCCAACACGCGGGTTCCAGCGCTTGAGGTGTTGCATTTCAACGTTGAAACGTTTGGCAACCATATACAGCGAATCGCCTTGCTGGACCTTGTATTGGGTCTGCGGCTTTTCCTTGACTGCTTTGCTGTTGGTTTTGCTGTTTGCCGCCACGACCGTGTTGACACGGCCGCCGCTGCGCTTGGTGGTGTCCTGCATTACCAGGGTCTGACCCACCTTGAGGTCCTTGCCACTCATCTTGTTCCAGCGCTGCAGGTCCTTGACGTCAACCTTGTTGGCCTTGGCGATGGCTACCAGGTTGTCGCCACGTTTTACGCGATAGGCGCGTTTGAGGCTGGCGATTTCGGAGTCGTCGGCGCCTTCGAAGACCGGCTTGAACGATTTTTTGCTGATCAACTCTTCAGGACGCATGGTCGACAGACTGGCCGTCAGCAGTTGCGCCTTGGACGTTGGCACCAGCAAATGCTGGGGGCCATCGATGGTGGTGCGCTGCTTGAAGGCCGGGTTGAGCTGGAACAGTTCGTCTTCGTCGATGTTAGCCACCGCGGCGACCTTGGACAGGTCCATGCGCTGGTTGATTTCGACGACCTGGAAGTACGGTTCGTTGGCGATCGGGTTCAGGTTCACGCCGTAGGCTTCAGGTGCCAGCACCACTTGCGACAGGGCCAGCAGCTTTGGCACGTAGGCCTGGGTTTCTGCCGGCAGCGGCAGGTTCCAGTAATCGGTCGGCAAACCGAGTTTTTCGTTGCGCTCGATGGCCCGGCTGACCGTGCCTTCGCCAGCGTTGTACGCCGCCAGGGCCAGCAGCCAGTCGCCGTTGAACATGTCGTGCAGGCGGGTCAGGTAATCCATGGCCGCGGTGGTCGAGGCGGTGATGTCGCGACGGCCATCATAGAAACGGGTTTGACGCAGGTTGAAGTAACGCCCGGTGGAAGGAATGAATTGCCAAAGACCCACCGCGTCGGACCGGGAATAGGCCATCGGGTTGTAGGCGCTTTCAATCACCGGCAGCAGCGCCAGTTCCAGCGGCATGTTGCGTTCTTCAAGGCGTTCGACGATGTAGTGAATGTAGAGGCTGCCGCGTTCGCCGGCGTTTTCGAGGAAGGACGGGTTGCTGGCGAACCACAGGCGCTGTTGCTCGATGCGCGGGTTGACGCCCACGTTGTCTTGCAGCTGGAAGCCCTGGCGCATGCGCTCCCAGACGTCTTGTGGAATTTGTGGAGTCGGTTTTTCGCTGAGCCAGATGGGTTTCTGCTTGGCTCGAGCGGCGATGTTCGGAGTGTGTGTCGCGTCGGTCTGCGGCACATGGCTGGAACAGCCCGCCAAAGTGGCGGACACAGCCACCGCAATGGCTTGAGCCAAGCGGGTCAATGCGTCTGAATTGATGGCTTTACGAATAGATGACGACATTGGCTGGAAGTAAGTTCCGGGCAAAAATGTCGGGCGATTCTAGAAAGCGTACCCCCTGCGGTCAACCATTCAGAACTTTTGTACCAACATGATGGCTACTTAGAACTTATCTTTCCAAGCACGAAGAGCAGCAAAGACCGCACTCGGAGCCCGGTTTTGGGTTCCACTCCGTTCGTCCACTTTTTCTTTAACGGATGTTTCGTCGACACGCAAAAACGGGTTTGTCAGCTTTTCAAGCGCCAGAGTAGAGGGCAGCGTCATGATTCCGGCTTCACGTTGTGCGGTGACTTTTTCCAGACGTGCGGCGGTGTCCGGATTGCCTGGTTCGACCGCTGCGGCAAACTTCAAGTTGCTCAAAGTGTATTCGTGAGTGCAGTAGACCAGCGTATCTTCAGGCAGCGCGGCAAGGCGCGTCAGTGAGGTATGCATTTGCTCCGGCGTGCCTTCGAACAAGCGTCCGCAACCGGCAGCGAACAGGGTGTCACCGCAGAACAGCAAACCATGATGGTAATAGGCGATATGCCCCAAGGTATGGCCGGGGACGGCAAAGACATCGAAGTCCCAGCCCAGCACGCTGACGCGGTCGTTGTCCTTAAGGGCAACGTCTCGGAGCGGGATGGTTTCGCTGGCTGGACCGTAGACTGTCGCGTCTGTCGCTTTTTTCAGCTGCTCGACGCCGCCGACGTGGTCATGATGATGGTGAGTGATCAAAATATCACTCAACACCCAACCCGGATGCGCGGCGAGCCAGGCCTGCACTGGCGCGGCATCGCCCGGGTCGACCACTGCACAGCGCTGGGTGCGGTGGTCTTGTAACAACCAGATGTAGTTGTCGGTGAAGGCGGGCAGGGCACTGATCTGTATCATCGTCGGATTCGCCAAGCGGAAAACAATGGCGCATCTTAGAACTTCCTGGCGCGTTGGAGAATGCAATGACCGATAAAGCGTTCGCTCAGGCTGATCCTGAATGGCTGACATTGATCAGCGCGGCCCGTGAATGGCTGTCCGGCCCCATCGGGCAATTTCTGCTGGACGAAGAACGTCGCATGCTCGAAGACGAGTTGGGACGGTTCTTCGGTGGCTACCTGGTGCATTACGGTCCGTCGGCCCAAACGCCGCCGTCGGCGCCGCAAGTCCAGCGCAATGTGCGGCTCGGCGCGCCATTGCCGGGTGTCGAGATCGTCTGCGAAGAGCAGGCGTGGCCTTTGAGCGAGCATGCCGCCGACGTGGTGGTGTTGCAGCATGGGCTGGATTTCTGCCTGTCACCCCACGGCCTGCTGCGCGAAGCGGCGAGCAGCGTGCGGCCCGGCGGGCATCTGCTGATCGTCGGGATCAACCCCTGGAGCACCTGGGGCTTGCGTCACGTTTTTGCTCACGACGCCTTGCGCAAGGCTCGCTGCATCTCCCCGTCGCGAGTCGGTGACTGGTTGAACCTGCTGGGTTTCGCGCTGGAGAAACGCCGCTTCGGGTGCTATCGTCCGCCGCTTGCGTCACCCGCCTGGCAGGCTCGTCTGGCCGGTTGGGAGCGCAAGGCCGGTGACTGGCAACTGTCGGGTGGCGGCTTCTATTTATTGGTTGCGCGCAAGATCGTGGTGGGCCTGCGGCCCGTCCGTCAGGAGCGGCGCGAACCGATGGGCAAGCTGATTCCATTGCCGATGGCCAAGGTCAATCGTCGCCGCATCGATCCGTAATACACTTTTTATTTTCCCGGCCGGGTTTGCCCCGGCCTCGGGCATCGTCGATCACCGATCGGCGAGCCACCGCATTTTCTGGATAGATTGGCATGAGCGATAGCGTAGAACTCTTCACCGACGGCGCCTGTAAAGGCAATCCTGGCCCAGGCGGCTGGGGCGCTTTGCTGGTGTGCAAAGGCATTGAAAAAGAACTGTGGGGCGGCGAAGCCAACACCACCAACAACCGCATGGAGCTGATGGGCGCGATCCGCGGCCTTGAAGAACTCAAGCGCTCTTGCGACGTGCTGCTGGTCACCGACTCGCAGTACGTGATGAAAGGCATCAACGAGTGGATGGACAACTGGAAGAAGCGCGGCTGGAAAACCGCCGCGAAAGAACCGGTGAAAAACGCTGATCTGTGGAAGTTGCTGGATGAACAGGTCAATCGCCACAACGTTACCTGGAAATGGGTGCGCGGGCACATCGGTCACCATGGCAACGAACGCGCCGACCAATTGGCCAACCGTGGCGTAGACGAAGTGCGCGGTTACAAACAAGCCTAAGCCTCAGACTGATCGTTCCCACTCAGAGCGTGGGAGCGATCAGCGCCGGCACCTGAAAGACCCCGGCGAGCGTGTTAACATCGCCGCTTTTGCACGAATGACCCGTTGAGAGCTGAGCACTGATGGCCACCAGATCCGTTGTACTCGATACCGAAACCACCGGCATGCCGGTGACCGACGGCCACCGGATTATCGAAATCGGTTGTGTCGAGTTGATCGGTCGGCGCCTGACGGGCCGGCATTTTCACGTTTACCTGCAACCGGACCGCGAGAGTGATGAAGGCGCGATTGGCGTCCACGGCATCACCAACGAATTTTTGGTCGGCAAGCCGCGCTTCACGGAAGTGGCCGATGAGTTCTTTGAATTCATCAAGGGTGCGCAGCTGATCATCCATAACGCGGCGTTCGACGTTGGCTTCATCAACAACGAATTCGCCCTGATGGGCCAGCACGATCGTGCGGACATCACGCAACATTGCTCGATTCTCGACACCCTGATGATGGCCCGGGAACGTCACCCGGGGCAGCGCAACAGCCTCGACGCCTTGTGCAAACGTTATGGCGTCGACAACTCCGGTCGTGAACTGCACGGCGCCTTGCTCGACTCCGAGATCCTCGCCGACGTTTACCTGACCATGACGGGCGGCCAGACCAGCCTGTCCCTTGCCGGCAATGCCTCCGATGGCAACGGGTCCGGGGAAGGCGCGGACAATTCCGCCACCGAGATCCGCCGTCTGCCGGCCGATCGTCAGCCGACGCGGATTATCCGTGCCAGCGAAGATGACCTGGCCCAACACGTGGCACGCCTGGAAACCATCGCCAAATCCGCCGGCGCCCCATCGCTCTGGCAGCAACTGGCCGAGGCCAAGGCTCAAGCCTGATAAATCTGCCTTAAGTGAAAGGGCTGTTGTGGCGAGGGAGCTTGCTCCCGCTGGGTTGCGTAGCGACCCTTTGCATTCTTCCAGTAACACCAGATTTTCAGGATTTGCGACTGCTGCGCAGCCGAGCGGGAGCAAGCTCCCTCGCCACAAGTACTCATCTCGACTTTGGATTCCTCGCTACACGATGGTGCGCGCGATGACCTCCTTCGGGGCGCCGCACTCGCCACATGCGCTCGAACCCTCTACCCTGAGGTGATTGGCGGACCACGGTCTGCCGCCTCAGGACACTGAGCCCCATGTATAAAGATTTGAAATTCCCGGTCCTGATCGTCCATCGCGACATCAAGGCCGACACCGTCGCCGGTGACCGCGTGCGTGGCATCGCCCGGGAGCTGGAGCAGGAAGGCTTCAGCATTGTCTCGGCGGTGGATTACACCGAAGGGCGTCTGGTTGCCTCGACCCATCACGGTCTTTCCTGCATGTTGATTGCGGCCGAAGACGCCAGCACTCACTCTCATCTATTGCACAACATGGCCGAGCTGATTGGCCTGGCACGGGTGCGTGCGCCCGACTTGCCGATCTTCGCGCTGGGTGAGCAGGTGACCCTGGAGAATGCTCCGGCCGACGCCATGGCTGAACTCAATCAGCTGCGCGGGATTCTTTATCTGTTCGAAGACACCGTGCCTTTTCTGGCCAGGCAGGTCGCCCGAGCGGCTCGCAAGTATCTGGATGGTCTGCTGCCGCCGTTTTTCAAAGCGCTGGTGCAGCACACGGCCGACTCCAATTATTCCTGGCACACACCCGGCCATGGCGGCGGCGTGGCGTACCACAAGAGCCCGGTGGGTCAGGCGTTTCACCAGTTCTTCGGGGAAAATACCCTGCGTTCCGATTTGTCGGTGTCGGTGCCGGAACTCGGCTCTTTGCTCGATCACACCGGTCCGCTGGCAGAAGCCGAGGCCCGTGCTGCGCGCAATTTCGGCGCCGATCACACCTTCTTCGTGATCAATGGCACCTCAACCGCCAACAAAATCGTCTGGCATTCGATGGTCGCTCGCGATGATTTGGTGTTGGTGGATCGCAACTGCCACAAGTCGATATTGCACTCGATCATCATGACCGGCGCCATTCCGCTGTACCTGTGCCCGGAGCGCAATGAGCTGGGGATCATCGGCCCGATTCCGTTGAGCGAATTCAGCCGCGAATCGATTCAGGCCAAGATCGACGCCAGCCCGCTGACCAAAGGCCGGGCGCCCAAGGTCAAGTTGGCGGTGGTGACCAATTCGACGTACGACGGCCTCTGCTACAACGCTGAGCTGATCAAGCAGCAACTGGGCAACAGCGTCGAGGTCTTGCACTTCGATGAGGCCTGGTACGCCTACGCGGCGTTTCACGAGTTCTTCGCCGGACGTTTCGGCATGGGCACGTCCCGCAGTGAAGACGGCCCGCTGGTGTTCACCACCCATTCCACCCACAAACTGCTGGCGGCGTTCAGCCAGGCGTCGATGATTCACGTGCAGGACGGCGGCGCGCGGCAGCTGGATCGGGATCGCTTCAATGAAGCGTTCATGATGCACATCTCTACCTCGCCGCAGTACAGCATCATCGCTTCGCTGGATGTGGCGTCGGCCATGATGGAAGGCCCGGCCGGACGATCGCTGTTGCAGGAAATGTTTGACGAGGCGCTGAGTTTTCGCCGGGCGCTGGCCAATTTGCGCCAGCACATCGCTGCTGACGATTGGTGGTTTTCCATCTGGCAGCCGCCGTCGGTGGAGGGCATCAATCGGGTGATCACCGATGACTGGCTGCTGCAGCCCGACGCTGACTGGCACGGCTTTGGCGGCGTGACCGACGACTACGTGTTGCTTGATCCGATCAAAGTCACGTTGGTGATGCCTGGCCTGACAGCAGGCGGCGCCCTCAGCGAGCGCGGGATTCCGGCGGCGGTGGTCAGCAAATTCCTTTGGGAACGTGGGTTGGTCGTTGAAAAGACCGGGCTGTATTCGTTCCTGGTGCTGTTCTCCATGGGCATCACCAAGGGCAAATGGAGCACGTTGCTGACCGAGTTGCTGGAGTTCAAGCGCAGCTACGATGCCAATGTCAGCCTCGCGACCTGCCTGCCGTGCGTGGCGCAAGAGAATGTCGCGCGCTATCAGGGCATGGGTTTGCGCGATCTGTGCGATCAATTGCACGCCTGCTACCGCAGCAATGCCACGGCCAAACACCTCAAGCGCATGTACACGGTGCTGCCGGAAATCGCCATTAAGCCGTCTGACGCCTATGATCAATTGGTGCGTGGCGAAGTTGAAGCCGTGTCGATCGATGCTCTGGATGGGCGGATCGCCGCGGTGATGCTGGTGCCGTACCCGCCGGGGATTCCGTTGATCATGCCCGGCGAGCGCTTTACCGAGTCGACGCGCTCGATCATCGATTACCTGGCATTTGCGCGCACGTTCGATAGCAGCTTCCCGGGGTTTGTCGCTGATGTGCACGGATTGCAACACGAAGACGAGGGCAATGGACGGCATTACACCGTTGATTGCATCAAGGAATGAGGACCTTTCCGAGTATGCAACCGATCATGAATCCGAAATTCCCAGGGCTGTCGGTACGCGTTGCCGATGATGGTTTTGCAGCCTACATCTGGGGCAGTGACTTCAGTTTTGAAGTCGTGGCCTACGG
This sequence comes from Pseudomonas sp. BT76 TE3572, assembly GCF_050435365.1. Classification (NCBI taxonomy): domain Bacteria; kingdom Pseudomonadati; phylum Pseudomonadota; class Gammaproteobacteria; order Pseudomonadales; family Pseudomonadaceae; genus Pseudomonas; species Pseudomonas sp. BT76 TE3572. The sequence goes on along the minus strand of NZ_JBNDKE010000001.1, from coordinate 1,466,015 downwards.
CGCAGCCGAAATCGGTAAACCGGTGGAGCAGTGGCTGGTGACGCCGATCACGCCCTATCGCAAGTGCTACGGCATTGATCCCGAAGAATTCAGCAGTTTCCGCGATGCCGCTGACAGCGCGATTTTCATGGCTTATCTCGATGATGAGCCGGTGGGTCACCTGGTGGTCAGCACCAACTGGAACGGCTTCGCCCATATCGACGAGTTGGCGGTGCATGCGCCGGCGCGCCGTCATGGCGTGGCCAAGGCGTTGCTGGATGTGGCGCAGTTCTGGAGTCGAAAAAAGAAACTGCCGGGCATCATGCTCGAAACCCAGAACAACAACCTGGGGGCCTGCCGGCTCTATGAGCGCCGCGGTTACGTCCTGGGCGGAATCGATCATCTGCGTTATCGCGGGATCGATCCGAACACCGCCGAAGTGGCGCTGTTCTGGTATCGATTGTTCGATAACCCGCTGGAAGCGCCGCTTAGTTCGCCAGCATCGCCACGGCTTGTTCCGTGATGATGCCCAGCAGTGCCTGAATCGCCGCTGATGGCTCGCCGTTGTTGAGGGTCAAGGCATAAAGGCTGATCGGCACGGCCGGCGCCAGCGGGCAGGCATCCAGTCCAGCCGATTTGGCCCCGAGGGCGGTGAAAGGGTCCACGATGGCCAGGCCTTCACCGGCCTCGACCATGCTGCGCATCATCTGGTGAGTCTGTACCCGGGTCTGAATGACCGGGGCAGGGCGCAGGGCATGCAGCTTGTTTTCCAGCGCCGGGCTCAGCGGATCATGACCTTCCAGGCCAACCATCGATTGGCCGGCCAGGTCCTGCAGCGAGATGTACTTTTGTTTGGGTTGCAACCAGCCGTGGGGCGCGAGCAGCTGAAGTTTGCCTTGGGCGATCACCTGGCAATGAATGTCGGCGTGATCGGGGTCATGCAGGCTCAGGCCCAGATCGCTTTCGCGCAGCAGCAGGTTTCTGACGATCTCGCGAGTCGGTTGACTCAGAAGGGTGCAAGGGGCATCAGGAAGGCGTCGGCGCAGGGCGGCAATGCTCTGTGGCAATAACTGCTGTGCGAGGGGCGGCGTGCAGACGATCCGCAAGGGCGGAGCCTGATATTGCTTGAGGCTGTTGGCCAGGCGCTGGACCGGCTCGAGCGCTTCATAGACGTGGGCGATCTGGGCCTGTAACTCCCGCGCCTCGCGCGTAGCCTGCAAGCGTCCACGCACGCTGGAAAACAGCATGAAACCCAACTGATCCTCGGCTTCGCGCAGAATCCCTTCGACTTCGGCCACAGGCAACTGCAGCCATTCGGCCGCGGTGCCTAGGTGACCGGTCTGCAAGAGCGCCTGGATCACTTCGATATGACGTAAACGCATGCGTGAAGTCCATGTTCAGCAGGTGAGGGAGTCAGTGGCTGAATCCTAACTCAAGTGCGCGCATATGACTTCTGCTCATAACACGGAGTTATGAGGCGATCGTGGGTTCCGGCCGGCTGCCGACATAGGTGTCGGGCTCGCGCACGATAGTGACGTCTGATTGCACCAGCAAAAACTGGTTGTCATCGAGCTTTTTAACGCGATCGCCAATGGCCAGCTTATAAGTGGTGACAGGCACCGAGCCAGTGAGGCCGTCTGCCGACGGGGTGGATTCCTGGAACTCATGCACGGAATAAACGCGGCCTTCCGCGTCTCTTGCATGGAACTGACCGACGAGTACTGCTGCCATCTGCTTAGAACCTCTGGGGATAAATCACTCAATTTGCGGCTCAGTAGACCGTGGTTGGGCGAGGTAAGTTTTCCTACAGGAAAAAAATAGTCAGGGGCGGCGATTTTCAGTCGCCCACGGGTTGAATCGTCATCTATAACTACAAGCTCTTTCCATCGGACAGTCGAGAATCTTCCATGAGCAACGTCTATACGATCGCTGTACTGGTCGGCAGCTTGAGAAAGGAATCGATCAATCGCAAGGTGGCGCTGGCCCTGGCCGAACTGGCGCCTGCCAATCTCAAACTGGTTATCGTCGAAATCGGCGATCTGCCGCTCTACAACGAGGACATCGATGGTGATTCACCGCCGGCAGCCTACAGCACTTTCCGGCAACAAGTGAGCTCATCCGACGCGGTGCTGTTCGTCACCCCCGAATACAACCGTTCGGTGCCTGCGCCAATGAAGAACGCGATCGATGTGGGTTCGCGTCCCTACGGCAAGAGTGCCTGGAGCGGCAAGCCCGGAGCGGTGATCAGTGCTTCGCCGGGCGCTATCGGTGGTTTTGGCGCCAACCATCACCTGCGTCAGTCGATGGTGTTTCTGGATGTGCCGTGCATGCAGCAACCGGAAGCCTATCTGAGCGGCGCCGGTTCCGCGTTCGACGAGGCGGGTAACCTGTCCGAGTCGCTCAAACCGTTTTTGCAAAAATTCATCAATGCTTATGGGCAGTGGGTCGAGCAGCATAAAAAGCAATGACGCTCACTTAGCCACGGAGCCGGCCACAGATCATCGATTCGATCTCCAGCAGCCATGCGGCGGTTTGCGCCGCCGCAGGTTGTGCGGTGACGCAATACCGGCGACCGCCCCACGCCGTGATTAGCCAGGCATCAATGGTTGTTTCTGAAGGGCATACGGGCAAATCGGTACAGGCTGCGAAGGCTTCGCGCCACTTCTGCGACAGCTCCTGGAACACTCGCCGATGATGTTTGGGTTCGGCGATCTGGTGTTCGAGGGTCATCAGTTCATAGTCGAACAACGGTTGCCTGGTCTCGACCGGGTCACAGGTCAGGCGTATCAGACGCTGGGTCCGGGTCTGCCAATCCAGATCCGTGGGCTGTACGACCTGTTCATCCACCTGCTGCAACAGATGCTCCAGGCAATGTCGGACGTAACCTGACAGCAAGGCTTCCTTGCTCGGGAAATAGTCGTACAACGTGCCAATGGCGACGCCTGCTTCCAGGGCCACCGCGCGCGTGGTCAACCCCGACCAGCCGTCGCGTTGCCAAATCCGAACAAACGCTTCGTAAATTGCCTCTACGGTGAAAATCGCCCGGGCCTGGCTCGGCCGTTTCAACGGCTTGGCGCGGGGATTGAGCGTGGAGGTGCTGCCCCTGGAATTTCCGAACCCGCTCTTCATCGGCTGCCACTACTCTGGTGCGACCCGCCACTCACGCGCAGCAGGAGTCTGAAAGATGCAAAGTTCAAGCACGGTAACACGGCTGATTACCCGCAAAAACGCCCTTGACCAAAGTCGAATCGAGCAGGAGCAACGTAGCCTGATTCCGGCCGCCGGCGAGGTGATTGTCAAGATCGACCGGTGCGCGTTGACCACCAACAACATTACCTACGCGGCCTATGGCAACTCGATGAACTACTGGGAATTCTTTCCTACAGGGTTAGCGGAATGGGGGCACGTCCCGGCGTGGGGTTTTGCCGATGTCGTGGCGTCTGATGTGGCCGGCATCGAGGTCGGGGAGCGTTTCTACGGGTATTTTCCGATTGCCAGCCATCTGTGGATGCGCCCGGAACGGGTCACCGAGCGTGGTTTCTATGACGCCGCCGAGCATCGGCAGGCGCTGACGTCGGCGTACAACCAATACACCCGTTGCAGTTGGGATTCGTACTACAGCCCTGAAACCGAAAACCTGCAGATATTGCTGAAACCGTTGTTCCTGACCTCGTCGATGCTCGCGGATTTCCTGCAGGATCAACAGTTCTTCGGCGCAACTCGACTGGTGATCTCCAGCGCTTCGAGCAAAACCGCCTATGGCACGGCGGTCTGCCTGGACAATCACCCGGGACTGGAGCGAGTGGCGCTGACCTCGACCGGCAACAAGGCGTTTGTCGAGAAACTCGGTTGTTACGAGCGAACGGTGGCCTATGCAGAACTGGCGAGCCTGGCCAATGACCGTCCTACGTTGTATGTAGATTTTTCCGGCGACCTGGATTTACGGGATCAGGTCCACCAGCATTTTGCCGGGCAGTTGGTTTACAGCTGCTTCGCCGGTTCTGCGCAAAGCACCGATGAGGCTAGATTGACGGCCATTGAAGGGCCGCAACCGGTGTTCTTTTTTGCGCCGATCCAGATCCGCAAGCGCAATGCCGAGTGGGGGCCAGAAGGGGTCAGTCAGCATATTGGTGAGGGCTTGCAGCGTTTCTACCGGCAGTTGACTACGGCTGACAAACCATTGCTGGAAGTGGTCGAGAGCAAAGGCTATGAAGCCGCGCAGAGTGTGATTTCCCGGCTGTTTCACGGCCAGATCGCACCGATCGAAGGGCATGTGATCAGGCTATAGCGTCCCGATCGAGGGCCGTGTGATCCGGCTATGACACACCGCTCCGTCGTAGCAGCTGTCGAGCCTGCGAGGCTGCGTTCGGCGACGCAGTCGTCGTGAAATCAGGCACTGCGGTGTCCCAGGAATACCGCGTTCGCAGGGTTTACGACGACTGCGTCGCCGAACGCAGCCTCGCAGGCTCGGCAGCTGCTACATCGACCTTGGTGTGTTTAGGGATAGGAAAGCAAGTTTGGGCTTTACTCCGCTCGTGCATTGCGGCTGAATCGCGGTTTGTTTTTTCGACAAGGCTGTACTGCATGCTGATCGCATCGTTGATTTTCCTGCTGACCATCACCTTGGTGATCTGGCAGCCAAAAGGCCTTGGCGTTGGCTGGAGCGCAGTATTCGGCGCGGTGCTTGCGCTGATTTTCGGGGTCGTGCACCTGAGCGACATCCCGCTGGTGTGGCAGATTATCTGGAACGCCACCGGGACCTTTGTCGCGCTGATTGTCATCAGTCTGCTGTTGGACGAGGCGGGATTCTTCGCCTGGGCAGCGTTGCATGTGGCCCGCTGGGGGCGGGGCAGCGGACGCAAGCTATTTGCTTACATGGTGTTGCTCGGTGCGTTGGTGTCGGCGTTGTTCGCCAACGACGGGGCAGCGCTGATTCTCACGCCCATCGTGATTTCCATGCTGCTGGCGTTGCGCTTTTCCCCGGCGGCGACCCTGGCGTTCGTCATGGGCGCCGGTTTCATCGCTGATACGGCGAGTCTGCCGTTGGTGGTGTCGAACCTGGTGAACATCGTTTCCGCGGACTTCTTCCACATCAGTTTCAACCGTTACGCGGCGGTGATGATCCCGGTCAACCTGGTGAGTGTCGCGGCAACCCTGGCGATGCTGATGTGGTTTTTCCGTCGTTCCATTCCCAAGGATTACGACCCCGAACAACTGGAGCATCCGGCTTCAGCGATCCACGACCACGCCACGTTTTATGCCGGTTGGGCCGTGTTGGTGATTCTGCTGCTCGGCTGCTTCGCGCTCGAGCCTCTGGGGATTCCGATCAGTGCCATCTCTGCGGTGTGCGCGGTGTTGCTGCTGGCCATCGCGGCCCGTGGTCACAAGATTTCCACGCGCAAAGTCATCAAAGAAGCGCCGTGGCACATCGTGATTTTCTCGCTGGGCATGTACCTGGTGGTGTATGGCCTGCGCAACGCCGGACTCACGGGGTATCTGGCCGGATGGCTGGATGGTTTTGCCGGTTACGGCGTGTGGGGCGCGGCCATGGGCACGGGCGTGCTGACGGCGCTGCTGTCGTCGGCAATGAATAATTTGCCGACGGTGCTGATCGGTTTGCTGTCGATCGATGCCAGCCAGGCGACCGGGGTGGTGAAGGAGGCGATGATCTACGCCAACGTCATCGGCAGTGACCTGGGGCCGAAGATTACACCGATCGGCAGCCTGGCGACGTTGCTGTGGTTGCATGTGCTGGAGCGCAAGAGCATTCGGATCGGTTGGGGGTATTACTTCAAGGTCGGGATTGTGCTGACGGTGCCGGTGTTGTTGGTGACGTTGGCGGCGCTGGCTGTGCGGTTATCCGTTTAGACCGAGTTGGCCCCATCGCGGGCAAGCCCGCTCCCACATGGACCTGCGAAGCTCATATTTTTGATCAACACAAATCCCTGTGGGAGCGGCGGTGCGGCGATCCGACTTGCCCGCGATGGGGCCAGTGCTATCACCACAAAAACTAGCCATTACCCGGCACATTCGGCCAAAGATCCGCCACCAGAAACAGCCGCTCGGCTTCTTCCCAATCGCCCTGGGCGTTTTCTGTGAGTCGCACCAGCAACCGCGCCGGGGCCAGTGGCTCCAGGTCGCTGAGCCAGGCATTCAGCTGTTCAGTGCTCCAGGTCTGCTCCACCGGATAGTAGGCCGGTGCCAGCCAGGCATGGCGGGGCAGGGGTTGCCAGCGACCGAACGGGCGCTGCACGACAAAGTCTGCCCAGTCCTTCTGATGCAGCCAGCTACCGCGTAAATGCAGGGGATGTGCGCCATTCGGTGGCTCGGCAGGTCCCGGCCACGGATACAGCAAATAGCCGCCCAGCCACAAATGCGCACTGAACTGCTGGATATCCAGCGCGGCCAATACTTCGCGGCTCTCCGGGCGCGCCGAAATCGGTAATTGATGCTGAGTCAGATGGGCCAGTTTGCGGTCCAGTCGATCGTGGCAGCCGGGGCCGAGCCACTGCGCCGTGTCGTGTCCGTCGCCATTTTGCGGGCCGAGGTAAAGTTTGATTGCCAATTCCAGATGATGCACGCCGTCACGATCGCGCAGCAGCATGTCCAGCTCACCCAGCGTGTGACCTTCGCGGCGGATCGGCATGTTGGCGGCAATCAGGTCGATACCCGGTGCGTGCCGCACGGCGTATTGCCAGAGGCGTTCGTAGTACAAGCCCAGTCGCCGGGTTCGGGCCTGCGCCAGCCAGTGCAGCAAGTCATAACTGTCTCGATCCAGTTGCCGCAGCCACTGTTCCAGCCGCTCCGGCGCTTGTACCCAGTCACTGCCGGTCAGCGGATGACGCTGCGGCCACGTCGTGACGCCCAGCATCGGCGGCGCGAGGATGACCCAGGCCAGGTCGCGCACTTCGGGGTGGCGCAACTGGTGGGGTAACTGCAGCAAATCGGGAAATAAGATCATCTTGCGAGCATAGCCTCAATCGTGAGTACACCGTTGTGGCTGAAAGGATTTTGTCTATCCTGCGCTTTCGCCCATAATCGTGTTTTTCACCGTCGCGCAGGAACCTCATGGAGCAATTTCGTAATATCGGCATCATCGGTCGCCTGGGCAGTTCTCAGGTGCTGGATACCGTCCGCCGACTGAAACGGTTTCTGCTCGATCGTCACCTGCACGTGATCCTCGAAGACACCATCGCCGAAGTCTTGCCCGGTCATGGCCTGCAAACCTCGTCGCGCAAGATGCTCGGTGAAGTATGTGACATGGTGATTGTGGTCGGTGGTGACGGCAGTCTGTTGGGCGCCGCCCGCGCGCTGGCCCGACACAATATTCCGGTGCTCGGCATCAACCGTGGCAGCCTGGGCTTCCTGACCGATATTCGCCCCGATGAGCTGGAAGTCAAAGTCGCCGAAGTGCTCGACGGCCACTATCTGGTGGAAAACCGCTTCCTGCTGCAAGCCGAAGTCCGCCGTCACGCCGAGGCCATCGGCCAGGGCGACGCGCTGAACGACGTGGTGCTGCACCCCGGCAAGTCGACGCGGATGATCGAGTTCGAGTTGTACATTGACGGCCAGTTTGTCTGCAGCCAGAAGGCCGACGGCCTGATCGTCGCCACGCCGACCGGTTCGACGGCCTACGCGCTGTCGGCGGGCGGGCCGATCATGCATCCCAAGCTCGACGCTATTGTGATTGTGCCGATGTACCCCCATACCTTGTCGGGCAGGCCGATTGTGGTCGATGGCAACAGTGAGCTGAAAATCGTCGTGTCCAAAGATATGCAGATTTACCCGCAAGTCTCCTGTGATGGGCAGAACCATTTCACCTGCGCACCGGGTGACACCATCACCATCAGCAAGAAGGCCCAGAAGCTGCGGCTGATTCACCCGCTCGATCACAACTACTATGAAGTCTGCCGGACCAAACTCGGCTGGGGCAGCAAGTTGGGTGGTGGAGGCGACTGATGCTCGATCCCGCGCGTAGCTACGACCTGATCGGTGACGTGCACGGTTGCGCTCTGACCCTTGAGCACTTGCTCGACCGGCTCGGTTACCAAAAACACGGTGGTGTCTGGCGGCATCCGTCGCGCATGGCGGTGTTCGTCGGCGACATCATCGACCGCGGCCCGCGGATTCGCGAAGCGCTGCACATCGTTCACGACATGGTCGAAGCCGGCCAGGCGCTGTGCATCATGGGTAACCATGAATTCAACGCCCTCGGCTGGAGCACGCCGGCACCCCCGGGCAGCGGCAAGCAGTTCGTGCGTGAGCACACCCCGCGCCATGCCCGTTTGCTGAGCGAAACCCTCACCCAGTTCGAAGACCATCCGGCTGACTGGCATGATTTCCTGCAATGGTTCTATGAGATGCCATTGTTCGTCGATGCCGGGCGATTCCGGGTGGTGCATGCCTGCTGGGACGCGGGGCTGATCGAACCGCTGCGCGCGCTATTCCCCAATGGTTGCGTCGATGAACATTTCCTCCAGGCCTCGGCCGTACCGGGCAGTTTCGCCTGCACCGTGTTCGACCGCCTGCTGCGTGGCACTGACATGCGCTTGCCTCATGGGTTGACCATGACCAGTGGCGATGGCCTGACGCGTTCGTTCTTCCGCACCAAGTTCTGGGAAGACGACCCGCAAACTTACGGAGACATCGTGTTCCAGCCCGACGCCTTGCCCGAACCCGTTGCCCGGACGCCGCTGTCGTCCACTGAAAAAAACACCTTGCTGCGCTATGGCGTCGATGAGCCATTGTTGTTCGTGGGCCATTACTGGCGCAGCGGCAAACCGGCGCCGATCCGGCCGAACCTGGCCTGCCTGGATTACAGCGCGGTGCTCTACGGCAAACTGGTTGCCTACCGCCTGGACCAGGAAACCCGTCTCGACCCGCATAAATTTGTCTGGGTCGATGTCGAGCGGCCGGAGGTGCTGCGATGAGTGCCGTTGCCGTTTTACGGCTGCCGCTGGCGGTGGACTTGAGCGGGTTCGTCAAACTGTTGCAGCGCATGCAGGTGCCGCATCGGGTCAGCGAAGAGGCGGGTGAACAGGTGCTATGGGTGCCGGCCAACATCAGCGAAGACGTGCGTGTGTTGTATGAGCGCTTCCCGGCCGGTGATCCCGATCAACAGCTGGACATTCCGGTGGCGCAAACCATCAATCGTCCCGGGTTCGTCGAGCAACTGCGCCACGCCAAGGCGACAGCATTCGTGTTGCTGCTGAGCCTGCTTGTCGGCGCGGTGACGCTGCTGGGCGAAAACCTCGACACGATGCGCTGGCTGACCTTCCTTGATTTCCGCGTTGTCGGCGAGTACATCCACTTCGTGCCCTTGGCCGACAGCCTGGCGGCGGGGCAGTGGTGGCGTCTGGTGACGCCGATGCTGATCCACTTCGGCATCCTGCACCTGGCCATGAACGGCATGTGGTACTGGGAACTGGGGCGACGTATCGAGTCGCGCCAGGGCAGCATCAACCTGATCGGCCTGACGTTGCTGTTCGGCCTGGTCTCGAACTACGCCCAGTATTATTTCAGTGGCCCGACCCTGTTCGGCGGGCTGTCCGGCGTGCTCTACGGCCTGCTCGGGCATTGCTGGATTTTCCAGATATTGTCGCCGAACCGTGCTTATCGCCTGCCGCGCGGCGTGCTGGTGATGATGCTGGTGTGGCTGCTGCTGTGTCTGTCGGGGCTGGTCTCGATGATCGGCTTCGGTGAAATTGCCAATGCGGCCCACGTCGGCGGGTTGCTCGTCGGATGCTTGACCGGCTTGTTGGGTGGTTTGTACAACCGCCGTAAACTGGCCGCCTAAAACAGTTATGTATTAAAGAGCGCGGAGCCCTTGATGTCCTCTTTTAACGAAATGATCAACAACATCACCCCTGATATCTACCAGAGCCTGAAACTGGCGGTGGAAATCGGCAAATGGTCCGACGGTGGCAAACTCACCGCCGAACAACGCGAACTGTCGCTGCAAGCGATGATCGCCTGGGAAATCCAGAACCTGCCCGAAGACCAGCGCACCGGTTACATGGGCGTGCAGGAGTGCGGCTCCAAGTCGATCGAAGTGCCGAATATCCTGTTCAAATCGGATGCCGTCCATTGATCGAGATTGGCCGCGGTGCAATCAGCAAAATGTCGGCGCGCCTTGACGGGCCGAACGTGCAGTACGCGTTTCGTCTGGACGACGTCGAGGTGCCGGTCAATCCGTTGATCGGGACCACGGTGCGCCTGGAATACCTGGGGGCGATTCATTGCTCCCATTGCGGACGCAAGACCAAAACCAGTTTCAGCCAGGGTTACTGCTACCCGTGCATGACCAAACTGGCCCAATGCGATATCTGCATCATGAGCCCGGAGCGTTGCCACTATGACGCTGGCACCTGCCGTGAGCCGGAGTGGGGCGAGAAGTTCTGCATGACGGATCACATTGTGTATTTGTCCAACTCTTCGGGGGTGAAGGTCGGGATTACCCGCGCCACCCAGCTGCCGACCCGCTGGATCGATCAGGGCGCCCGTCAGGCCTTGCCAATCATGCGGGTTTCGACCCGTCAGCAGTCGGGCTTCGTCGAAGACCTGTTCCGCAGTCAGGTGGCGGACAAGACCAACTGGCGTGCTTTACTCAAGGGCGATGCGGTGTCGGTCGACCTGGCGCAGGTTCGTGATCAGCTGTTCGACAGTTGCGCCGAAGGTTTGCAAGGTTTGCAGGAACGATTCGGCCTACAGGCGATCCAGACTATTGCCGATGTAGAAACGCTCGAAATCCGCTATCCGGTCGAGCAATACCCGGCCAAAATCGTCAGCTTCAACCTGGACAAGAATCCGATTGCCGAAGGCACGCTGCTAGGGATCAAAGGCCAATACCTGATCTTCGACACTGGCGTGATCAATATTCGTAAATACACGGCCTATCAGCTCGCCGTGCATCAGTAAGGACTCCAGCATGCGCACCGAACAACCGAAGATGATCTACCTGAAGGACTATCAAGCGCCCGAGTACCTGATCGACGAGACGCACCTGACCTTCGAGTTGTTCGAGGACCACAGCCTGGTCCATGCGCAACTGGTGATGCGCCGCAATCCTGAACGTGGCCCGGGCCTGCCGCCGCTGGTGCTGGATGGTCAGCAGCTTGAGTTGTTGACGGTGAACCTCGCCGACCGCGAACTCGGCGCCGACGACTACGTGTTGACCGAGAACCATCTGACGCTGCAACCCTTGAGCGAACGCTTTACGGTCGACACCAGCGTGCGCATTCACCCGGAAACCAACACCGCGCTGGAAGGCCTGTACAAATCCGGCACGATGTTCTGCACCCAGTGCGAGGCCGAAGGCTTCCGCAAGATCACCTATTACCTCGACCGTCCGGACGTGATGAGTACGTTCACTACCACGGTGGTTGCCGAGCAGCACAGCTATCCGGTGCTGCTGTCGAACGGCAACCCGATTGCCTCAGGTCCTGGCGAAGACGGCCGGCACTGGGCGACCTGGGAAGATCCGTTCAAGAAACCGGCCTACCTGTTTGCGTTGGTGGCCGGTGATTTGTGGTGCGTCGAAGACAGCTTCACCACCATGACCGAGCGCTCCGTGGCGCTGCGCATTTACGTCGAGCCGGAAAACATCGACAAGTGCCAGCACGCCATGAACAGTCTGAAGAAGTCGATGCGCTGGGACGAAGAGGTCTACGGTCGCGAGTACGACCTGGACATCTTCATGATCGTCGCGGTCAACGACTTCAACATGGGCGCCATGGAGAACAAGGGCCTCAACATCTTCAACTCCAGCGCCGTGCTGGCCCGCGCCGAAACCGCCACCGACGCCGCACACCAGCGGGTCGAGGCGATTGTTGCCCACGAATACTTCCACAACTGGTCGGGCAACCGCGTGACCTGCCGCGACTGGTTCCAGTTGTCGCTCAAGGAAGGCTTCACCGTGTTCCGCGATTCGGGTTTCTCCGCCGACATGAACTCGGCCACGGTCAAGCGCATCCAGGACGTGGCGTACCTGCGCACCCACCAGTTCGCCGAAGACGCCGGCCCCATGGCTCACGCCGTGCGCCCGGACAGCTTCATCGAAATTTCCAACTTCTACACCCTGACCGTGTACGAAAAGGGTTCGGAAGTGGTCGGCATGATCCATACCTTGCTTGGGGCCGAAGGCTTCCGCAAAGGCAGCGACCTGTACTTCGAACGCCATGACGGCCAGGCCGTGACGTGCGACGACTTCATCAAGGCCATGGAAGACGCCAACGGCGTCGACCTGACCCAGTTCAAGCGCTGGTACAGCCAGGCCGGCACACCGCGTTTGGCGGTCAGCGAGTCCTACGACGCGGCGGCGAAAACCTACAGCCTGACGTTCCGTCAAAGCTGCCCGGCAACCCCGGACAAGGTTGAGAAGTTGCCGTTCGTGATTCCTGTCGAGTTGGGCCTGCTGGACTCCAAAGGCGCGGCCATTGCGTTGCGTCTTTCCGGTGAAGCCAGCGCTCAGGGCACCTCACGGGTCATTTCGGTGACCGAAGCCGAGCAGACATTCACCTTCATCGACATCGCGGAACAGCCATTGCCTTCGTTGCTACGTGGCTTCTCGGCGCCGGTGAAACTGAGCTTCCCGTACAACCGCGATCAGCTGATGTTCCTGATGCAGCACGACAGCGACGGTTTCAACCGCTGGGATGCGGGTCAGCAATTGTCGGTTCAGGTGCTGCAAGAGCTGATTGCTCAGCAGCAAAAGGGCGAGAAGCTGGTGCTGGATCAGCGTCTGGTTTCTGCTTTGCGCACTGTGCTGTCGGACGAGACGCTGGATCAGGCGATGGTCGCGGAAATGCTTTCGCTGCCGGGCGAGGCGTATCTGACCGAGATCAGCGAAGTGGCTGACGTTGACGCCATTCACATCGCTCGCGAGTTTGCTCGTAAGCAATTGGCAGAAGGTTTGTTCGAGGCGTTGTGGCTGCGTTATCAGGCCAATCGCGATCTGTCGAAGAAAACCCCGTATGTCGCCGAGGCCGAGCACTTCGCTCGTCGCGCGTTGCAGAACATTGCGCTGTCGTACCTGATGCTCATCGGTAAACCGGAAGTGTTGGCGGCGACGCTTGAGCAGTTCGAGACCAGCGACAACATGACCGAGCGTTTGACGGCGTTGGCGGTGCTGGTCAATTCGTCGTTCGAAGACGAGAAAGCCAAGGCCCTGGCCAGTTTTGCCGAGCACTTCAAGGACAATCCGCTGGTCATGGATCAGTGGTTCAGCGTCCAGGCCGGCAGCGTGTTGCCCGGTGGTCTGGAGCGGGTCAAGGCGTTGATGCAGCATCCGGCATTCAACATCAAGAACCCAAACAAGGTGCGGGCGCTGGTGGGGGCGTTTGCCGGGCAGAACCTGATTAATTTCCATGCGGCGGATGGTTCGGGTTATCGGTTCCTCGCGGATCTGGTGATCGAGTTGAACGGGTTTAACCCGCAGATTGCTTCTCGGCAGTTGGCGCCGCTGACTCGTTGGCGCAAATATGACGATGCGCGTCAGGCGTTGATGAAAGGCGAGCTGGAGCGGATTCGCGCTTCGGGTCAGTTGTCGAGTGATGTGTTTGAGGTGGTCAGCAAAAGCCTGGCCTGAGTTTGGGTTTGCTATGGCGGCCTTCGGGCCGACCATGCTGTTGTTGACTGAGTACATATCCGTTGCTGCGGTAACGGCGACTTAGGGTTTCGCCCTTACGGCGACTCACTTTTTTTACAAACGCCTAAAAAAAGTAAGCAAAAAAACGCTCACCCCAAGCGTCCGGCCCCTCGCTTAGGCTCGGCGTTCCTTCGTTCCGGTATCCATCCGGGGACACTGCCCTCCGGTCTGCTTCGCGACGACCTACATGCAGCGTGTTCGACTGCGTCGAACGGCGCTGCGCGCCACTCCCCGGATGAACACCTCCACTCAGCCTGCCGAAGGGGCGGGTGGATCAAGATCAAAAGCTGCTGGCGAGCTCACGCTCGGCCTGTTGAGTGGTGAGAAGCGGGTGTACACCCATCCCCTGTAGGAGCTGTCGAGTGAAACGAGGCTGCGATCTTTTGATCTGGCTGTGGCTGTGGCTGTGGCTTTAGATCTTGATTCTGCTTTTGATCTCTCGCCCCTTCGGCAGGCCGAGCGTAGGTGTTCATCAGGGGGTTAGGCGCGTAGCGCCGTGCGGCGAAGCCGCACACATCGAGAGGAGGTCGTCGCGAAGCAGACCGTAGGCGATGCCCCCTGATGGATACCGGAGCGAGGGAACGCGGAGCTTTAGCGAGGCGCCGTACGCCGGGGCGAAGCCTTTTGGTTACTTTTCGGCGTCTGGAAAAGTGACTCGCTGTAAGAGCGAAACCATAAGTAGCCGTTACCGCAGAAATGGATATGTACACCAAACCCCGAAACCCCGAAACCCCGAAACCCCGAAACCCCGAAACCCCGAAACCCCGAAACCCCAAACCCCAAACCCCAAACCCCAAACCCCAATCACCCCACCTGATACCCAAACATTCACCCAACCCCCATACCCCCCCAGGTTAACAAAACATAACGTGGCGTCGATTGTCAGACCTTTCCAAACCCCGATAGGATAAGCCAGCTTCCGAAGGGGGCTCTAGATTGCGCATTTCAGGACTATGCTCCAGAAAAGGCATTCGCAAAGAGCATCCCTTATGGCGCCCAGAAAGGTTGAACGACCTAACAATAATAATGGGGGAAGGTCTATGAGTGAGCCTGTCATGGGTGTGGGTATCTGCCGCCCGCCGGCACTACGCAAATTCGCGTTGCTGGCTACAGCGCTCTCGCTGTTGGGCTGTGCCGCGCTGTCGGCACCTGCGCTGGCCGCTGCGGCGCCAGCATCCGACATTGTTTATTCCGTTGAATCTGCCAAAGCCAGCAAGAGCCTGATGCTCGACGTCGTGCACGCCGGCAAACGCCTGGTGGCAGTCGGGGATCGCGGGCACATTTTGTATTCCGATGACCAGGGCGCGACCTGGACCCAAGCCAAGGTACCGACGCGGCAAATGCTGACGTCGGTGTATTTCGTCGACGACAAACACGGTTGGGCCGTCGGCCATGATGCGCAGATCCTCGCGAGCGAGGACGGCGGCGTCACCTGGACCAAGCAATTCGAAGACCTGAAACGCGAATCGCCGCTGCTCGACGTCTGGTTCCAGGACGTCAACAGCGGCTTTGCCGTGGGCGCCTACGGTGCGTTGATCGCCACCACCGACGGCGGCAAGCACTGGGAAGATGTCAGCGATCGCCTCGACAACGAAGACCAGTACCACCTCAACGGCATTGCCGCGGTCAAGGATGCCGGGCTGTTCATCGTCGGCGAGCAGGGCAGCATGTTCCGCTCTGCCGACGAGGGCCAGACCTGGGAAAAGCTTGAAGGTCCCTACCAAGGCTCGCTGTTCGGCGTGATCGGCACCGCTCAAGCCAATACGCTGCTGGCCTACGGGCTGCGAGGCAATCTGTTTCGCTCCACCGATTTCGGCACGACCTGGGAGCCGGTTGAACTCAAGGCCGCTCGCGGTGCGCTGGAATTCGGTCTGTCCGGCGCGACGCTGCTTGATGACGGTTCCATCGTGATCGTCGGCAACGGTGGCTCGGTGATCCGCAGTAACGACAACGGCGAAACCTTCAGCGTGTTCAACCGTCCGGATCGCATTTCCGTTTCGGCAGTCACCGCAGCGGGCAACGGCAATCTGATTCTGGCAGGACAGGGTGGCGTTCGTGTCACTTCGCCAACCGGCGCCGGCGCAGAGAATGGAAAAAATGGGTCGTCCAAATGAGCCGGGCAAATAATAAGAAGGCGGGTCTATGACATCCTTGAGCACTCATCATCATGACAAGGCGACGTTTCTCGAGCGCCTGATTTTCAACAACCGCCCGGCAGTGATCGTCATCTGCCTGCTGGTCAGTATTTTCCTGTTCTGGCAGGCGACGCTGATCCGGCCGTCCACCAGTTTCGAAAAAATGATCCCGCTCGAGCATCCATTCATTCAAAAGATGATGGAGCATCGCAACGATCTGGCGAACCTGGGCAATACGGTGCGCATCTCGGTGGAAGCCACTGATGGCGACATCTTCTCCAAGGAGTACATGGAGACCCTGCGTCAGATCAACGACGAGGTGTTCTACATCTCCGGTGTTGACCGTTCCGGCCTCAAGTCGCTGTGGAGCCCGAGCGTACGCTGGACCGAAGTGACGGAGGAGGGCTTCGCCGGTGGTGAAGTGATTCCGCAGAGCTACAACGGTTCCCAGCAAAGCCTCGACCTGTTGCGCAACAACGTACTCAAGTCCGGTCAGGTCGGGCGTCTGGTGGCCAACGACTTCAAGTCGAGCATTGTCGATATCCCGCTGCTGGAGTCCTACCCTGACCCGCAGGACCAGGGCAAGTTGCTGGCGCTGGATTACCGCAAGTTCTCTCACGAACTCGAAGACAAGATCCGCAATAAATTCGAAGCCCAGAACCCCAACGTGCAGATCCACATCGTCGGTTTCGCCAAGAAAGTCGGCGACCTGATCGATGGGCTGGTCATGGTGGTGATGTTCTTCGGCGTTGCCTTCATCATCACGTTGATCCTGCTGTACTGGTTCACCAACTGCATGCGCAGCACCGTGGCGGTGTTGAGTACGACGCTGGTGGCGGTGGTCTGGCAGCTCGGCTTGATGCACTTCTTCGGCTTCGGGCTCGATCCGTATTCGATGCTGGTGCCGTTCCTGATTTTCGCCATTGGTATTTCCCACGGTGTGCAGAAGATCAACGGGATTGCCTTGCAGTCCAGCGAGGCGGACAACGCACTGACTGCAGCACGACGTACGTTCCGTCAGCTGTTCCTGCCGGGGATGATTGCGATCCTCGCGGATGCGGTGGGTTTCATCACGCTGCTGATCATCGACATCGGCGTGATTCGTGAACTGGCGATCGGCGCATCCATTGGTGTGGCGGTGATCGTGTTCACCAACCTGATCCTGCTGCCAGTGGCGATTTCCTACGTCGGTATCAGCAAACGCGCCGTCGATCGCAGCAAGAAAGACGCGCACCGCGAACATCCGTTCTGGCGTTTGCTGTCGAACTTTGCCAGCCCGAAAGTGGCGCCGGTGTCGATTGTTTTGGCCTTGTTGGCTTTCAGCGGTGGCCTCTGGTACAGCCAGAACCTGAAAATCGGTGACCTTGACCAGGGCGCTCCGGAACTGCGTCCGGACTCGCGCTACAACAAGGACAACAACTTCATCATCAGCAACTACTCCACCAGTTCCGACGTGTTGGTGGTGATGGTCAAGACCAAGTCAGAAGGCTGCTCGCGCTACGAAGCCATGGCACCGATCGACGAGCTGATGTGGAAGATGCAGAACACCGAGGGCGTGCAGTCGGCGATCTCGTTGGTGACCGTGTCCAAGCAGATGATCAAGGGCATGAACGAGGGCAACCTGAAATGGGAAACGCTGTCGCGTAACCCGGATGTGCTGAACAACTCGATCGCTCGGGCTGATGGCCTGTACAACAACAGTTGCTCCCTGGCTCCGGTGCTGGTGTTCCTAAACGATCACAAGGCCGCAACCCTGGATCGCGCCGTGCATGCGGTGCAGGACTTCGCCAAGGAGAACAACAAGGAAGGCCTGGAATTCATCCTCGCCGCCGGTAACGCCGGGATCGAGGCCGCCACCAACGAGGTGATCAAGGAATCCGAGCTGACCATCCTGGTCCTGGTGTACATCTGCGTGGCGACCATGTGCATGATCACCTTCCGTTCATGGGCGGCGACGTTGTGCATCGTGCTGCCGCTGGTACTGACTTCGGTTCTCGGCAACGCCCTGATGGCCTTCATGGGCATTGGCGTAAAAGTTGCGACCCTACCGGTTGTGGCGCTCGGGGTGGGGATTGGCGTGGATTACGGCATCTACATCTACAGCCGTCTGGAAAGCTTCCTGCGTGCCGGTCTGCCGTTGCAAGAGGCGTACTACCAGACGCTGAAGTCCACCGGTAAAGCCGTGCTGTTCACCGGTCTGTGCCTGGCGATCGGCGTGTGCACCTGGATCTTCTCGGCCATCAAGTTCCAGGCCGACATGGGCCTGATGCTGACCTTCATGCTGCTCTGGAACATGTTCGGCGCACTGTGGCTACTGCCAGCGCTGGCACGGTTCCTGATCAAACCGGAGAAACTGGCGGGGCAGAAGGGCAATTCGTTGTTTGCTCACTGATCCCAGGCTGAAATAGAAAAGCCGCAACCTTGGTTGCGGCTTTTTTACATCCCGAATTCCACACTACCCCCCTGTAGGAGTGAGCCTGCTCGCGATAGCGGTCTAACATTCAACATCTATGTCGAATGACACTCCGTCATCGCGAGCAGGCTCACTCCTACAGGGGATTTTTGTAGCTATGGGATTGTGTTGTGTCAGGAAGGATCGGTACCCAACACCGCATTCAACGCACTACGCGCATCATCCAGTTGCACCAACGTCGCATGCCGCGCACCCAGCGCATCCCGGTTCTCGATCGCCGTCAGAATCGCCTTGTGCCGGGGCAATGCCAGTTCATGCAGATTCGGCCGCTGATTGGAATGCTTCAAGGCTTCGGCAATCGCCACCGACAGCATGTTGCACAGGTTGGCCAGCAAGTCGTTATGGGTCGCATCGGCAATCCGGCTATGGAAATCCAGGTCCGGTTGCAGCAGCGCTTCCGGTGTCGGCGCCGCTTCCATGCGTTGGTAGGCTTCACCGATAGAGGCGATGTCAGCCTCCGTGGCGAACTGCGCGGCGAGGGCAGCCGCTGCGGGTTCGATGATGCTGCGCACGCTGGTCAGCAGGTCGAAGAATTCATTTTGCGGGCTGCTTTGCATCAGCCAGTGCAGCACATCCGGATCGAGCATGTGCCATTCCTTGCGCTGCTTGACCACCGTGCCCACTCGCGGACGGGAATACACCAGGCCCTTGGCGACCAACACCCGGGTGGCTTCGCGCAGGACTGGACGGCTGACCGCGTACTCCTCGCACAACAGGGCTTCGGCGGGCAGTTTGTCACACGGCTTGAAGCGTCCGGAAACGATCTGCATGCCCAGTTCCTGGACGATGCGCGAATGCATGCTTTTGCGGTCGGAGGGTTTGCGGTAATCCATGGGGAACGGCGTGATCCTGGGCGATGGGGTGCTGCGCATGATAACAGGCGTGGACCCGGTCCTGAATCAGATGAACAACCAATGTAGGAGTGAGCCCGGAGCAGGCTCACTCCTACAGGGGGGGATCAGTGGGAGTGGCGGGGAACTTCGGAGCCACGGCAACCCACCAGGAAGTCGAAATCGCAGCCCTGATCTGCCTGCAGCACATGATCGATGTACAGCTGACGATAACCGCCCACGATCAATTGCTGTGGCGGTTGCAGATCGGCCATGCGCGCCGCCAGTTCGGCGTCGGGAATGTCCAGGTGCAGACGACCGTTGGCGCAGTCGAGTTCGATCCAGTCGCCTTCCTTCACGGTCGCTAAAGGTCCGCCGGCGGCCGCTTCCGGGGCCACGTGCAGAACGACGGTGCCGTACGCCGTGCCGCTCATGCGCGCATCGGAAATGCGCACCATGTCCGTCACACCCTGGGCCAGCAACTTGGCCGGCAAGCCCATGTTGCCGACTTCCGCCATGCCCGGATAACCCTTCGGTCCGCAGTTTTTCATCACCAGAATCGAGTTGGCATCCACGTCCAGTTCCGGATCGTTGATCCGCGCCTTGTACATGTCGAAGTTCTCGAACACCACCGCACGCCCGCGATGTTGCATCAGTTCGGCGCTGGCGGCGGAAGGCTTGAGCACTGCGCCGAGTGGTGCGAGGTTGCCGCGCAACACACAGATGCCGCCGTCGGCGCGGATCGGGTTGTCGAAGGTGCGGATTACTTCATCCTGGCCATAAATCGGCGCGTCCTTGGTGTTCTCGCCGAGGGTCTTGCCGTTGACGGTCAGTGCATTCGGATGTGGAATCAGGTTGGCTTCACCCAGACGACGCAGCACCGCTGGCAGGCCGCCGGCGTAGTAGAACTCTTCCATCAGGAAGCGCCCGGACGGTTGCAGGTCGACGATGGTCGGCATGCCGCGACCCATACGGGTCCAGTCATCCAGATCCAGTTCCACACCGATGCGCCCGGCGATGGCTTTCAAATGGATCACGGCGTTGGTCGAGCCACCGATGGCGGCGTTCACGCGAATGGCGTTTTCGAAGGCTTCTTTGGTGAGGATTTTCGACAGTTTCAAATCTTCGCGAACCATCTCCACCGCGCGCATGCCGGACATGTGCGCCAGCACATAACGACGCGCATCGACCGCTGGAATCGCCGCGTTGTGGGGCAGGGAAGTGCCCAGTGCTTCAGCCATGCAGGCCATGGTCGACGCGGTGCCCATGGTGTTGCACGTACCCGCCGAGCGGGACATGCCACCCTCGGCCGCAAGAAAATCGTCAATGGTGATGGTGCCAGCCTTGACCTGTTCGCTTAGCTGCCAGACCACGGTGCCCGAACCAATGTCCTGACCTTTGTGCTTGCCGTTGAGCATCGGCCCGCCGGTGACGACAATCGCCGGCACGTCGCAACTGGCGGCGCCCATCAACAACGCCGGGGTGGTTTTGTCGCAACCGGTCAGCAGCACAACACCGTCAATCGGGTTGCCGCGAATGGCTTCTTCGACGTCCATGCTCGCCAGGTTGCGGGTGAGCATGGCGGTCGGACGCAGGTTCGACTCGCCGTTGGAAAACACCGGGAATTCCACGGGAAAGCCCCCAGCCTCGATCACCCCGCGTTTGACGTGCTCCGCGATCTGGCGGAAATGCGCGTTGCACGGGGTCAGTTCCGACCAGGTGTTGCAGATGCCGATGATCGGCTTGCCGTGGAACTGGTGGTCGGCGATGCCCTGATTCTTCATCCAGCTGCGGTACATGAAGCCGTTTTTGTCGGCAGTGCCAAACCATTGGGCGGAGCGCAGGGTGGGTTTCTTATCAGACATGATCGGTTCTCTTATTGTATGACTATATAGTTAGAGCTGAGGCGTAACATAAGCGCAATTTCCGCCGTTTGGAAGTGTTGTTGCATAAATAGTATTACTATATAGTCCGTTTCAACGGAGGGATGGCCCTGGCGGTTTTCCGCGAGAGGCGTCCCCCGAGGTTCTATAACAACAACAATCGGAGACCGATCTCATGAGCCAGGAACTGCGGCTTATTCGTCGCATCACGCTGAAACTGATTCCCTTCCTGATCCTGCTGTACCTGATCGCCTATGTGGATCGCTCCGCCGTAGGTTTCGCCAAGTTGCACATGGGCGCCGACCTCGGTATCGGTGACGCGGCTTACGGGCTCGGTGCAGGGCTGTTTTTCATTGGCTATTTCCTGCTGGAAATTCCCAGCAACCTGATGCTCGAACGCTTTGGCGCGCGGCGCTGGTTCGCGCGGATCATGGTCACCTGGGGCGCCATCACCATCGGCATGGCCTTCGTCCAGGGGCCGCACAGTTTCTATGTGATGCGCTTTCTGCTCGGCGCGGCGGAAGCCGGGTTCTTCCCGGGCGTTCTCTACTACATCACTCAGTGGTTCCCGGTGCGCCATCGCGGCAAGATCCTTGGACTATTCATCCTTTCCCAACCCATCGCCATGTTGATCACCGGCCCGGTGTCCGGCGGTCTGCTCGGCATGGACGGCGTTCTTGGCCTGCATGGCTGGCAGTGGCTGTTCATCGTCATCGGCACTCCGGCGATCCTGTTGACCTGGCCAGTGCTGCGTTGGCTGCCGGATGGTCCGAAACAAGTGAAGTGGATGGACCAGGCCGAAAAAGACTGGCTGACCGGCGAACTGAAAAAGGATCTTGAGGAGTACGGCCAGACCCGCCACGGCAATCCGTTGCACGCCCTCAAGGACAAACGCGTGTTGCTGCTGGCGCTGTTCTATCTGCCGGTGACCCTGAGCATCTACGGCCTGGGCTTGTGGTTGCCGACCTTGATCAAACAGTTCGGTGGCACGGATCTGGTGACCGGTTTTGTGTCGTCGGTGCCGTACATCTTCGGGATCATCGGGTTGCTGATCATTCCGCGCAGTTCCGACCGCTTGAATGATCGCTACGGCCACTTGGCGGTGCTTTACGTGTTGGGCGCCATCGGCCTGTTTCTCAGTGCCTGGTTGACCGTGCCGGTGCTGCAACTGGCGGCGTTGTGCCTGGTGGCCTTTGCGCTGTTTTCCTGCACCGCGGTGTTCTGGACCTTGCCAGGCCGCTTCTTTGCCGGCGCCAGTGCGGCGGCAGGGATCGCCTTGATCAACTCGGTGGGCAACCTCGGCGGCTACATCGGCCCGTTCGTGATCGGCGCACTGAAGGAATACACCGGCAACCTGGCTTCGGGCCTGTACTTCTTGTCTGGCGTGATGGTGTTCGGTCTGGTGTTGACCGGTGTGGTCTATCGCCTGCTGGAACGCAAGCACGTACTGCCGGCCGACCAATTCGCTGCCAGCGCCCGTGGCGCAACCCGCACCTGAATGACTGACACCGCCCCCTGTAGGAGTGAGCCTGCTCGCGATGACGGAGTGTCATTCGACATAGATGTTGAAGGTTAGACCGCTATCGCGAGCAGGCTCACTCCTACAGGGATCTGCGGTGTTCTGAATAACAAAGGAGAAAATCATGCGTTTAGTTCAGTTCGAATTGAGTAACGGCGAGCGCCGGGTGGGCGTGGTCGAAGACAGTCTGGTGCGCGAAGTGCAAGACGCACGCACCGTTCGTGACCTGGCGTTGGCCGCGATCGAGGCGGGCGTCAATCTTGAGCAGCAGGTGAAAAACCTCGGCCTGGGCATCAGCCATGACTATGCAGAACTGTTGGCCGCGTTGCGTATATTGCCGCCGCTGGATCACCCGGATCCCGCGCACATGCTGGTCAGCGGTACGGGCCTGACCCATTTGGGCAGTGCGTCGGCGCGGGACAAGATGCATCAGCAAGCCGGCGACGAAGCCGCGATGACCGACACCATGCGCATTTTCAAATGGGGAGTGGAGGGCGGTAAACCGGTGGCCGGGCAGGCCGGTGTACAACCGGAATGGTTCTACAAGGGCGACGGCAGCATCGTCGTGCGTCCGGGCCAACCGTTCCCGCTGCCACCGTTCGCCGAAGACGCGGGGGAGGAGCCGGAGCTCAGCGGTCTCTACGTCATCGGCCACGACGGCAAACCGTATCGACTCGGTTTCGCCGTGGGCAACGAGTTCTCTGACCATGTGATGGAACGCAAGAATTACCTCTACCTGGCCCATTCGAAACTGCGCAGTTGCAGCTATGGCCCGGAACTTCGGGTCGGCGAATTGCCGGAGCACCTGGCAGGCACCAGCCGCATCCTGCGCAACGGTGAGGTGCTGTGGCAGAACGAGTTTCTCAGTGGCGAGGCCAACATGTGCCACAGCCTGGAAAACCTTGAGTACCACCATTTCAAATACAGCCAGTTCCTGCGTCCGGGCGATGTGCACATTCACTTCTTCGGCACCGCGACCCTGTCCTTTGCCGACGGCATTCGCACCCGGCCGGGTGACGTGTTCGAGATCAGTCAGGCCGAGTTCGGTGCACCGTTGATCAACGGGATTGCACCGGTTGCAGCAGCGTTCGAGCCCGGCACCGTTGGCACCCTTTAAGGAGATACGCATGACCCAGATTCTTGGTCACAACTACATCGGCGGCCAGCGTAATGCGGCCGGCCCGCTCAAACTACAGAGCGTCGACGCCAGCACGGGCGAAGCGTTGCCGTACGATTTCTTCCAGGCGACCCCGGAAGAAGTCGATGCCGCCGCCAAGGCTGCCGCCGCGGCGTACCCGACCTATCGCAGCCTGAGCGCCGAACGTCGGGCGCAATTTCTCGATGCGATTGCCGATGAACTGGACGCGCTGGGCGATGACTTTGTTGCGCTGGTCTGCCGCGAAACCGCGCTGCCCGCCGCACGGATTCAAGGCGAGCGCGGTCGCACCAGCGGTCAGATGCGCCTGTTCGCCAAGGTGCTGCGTCGCGGTGATTTCTACGGTGCGCGGATCGATCGGGCATTGCCCGAGCGCCAACCGTTGCCACGTCCGGACTTGCGTCAGTACCGCATCGGCCTCGGGCCGGTGGCCGTGTTTGGCGCGAGTAACTTTCCGTTGGCGTTCTCCACGGCCGGCGGCGACACCGCGTCGGCGTTGGCCGCCGGTTGCCCGGTGGTGTTCAAGGCCCACAGCGGTCACATGGCCACAGCTGAACGGGTGGCTGACGCGATCATCCGCGCCGCAGAAAAAACCGGCATGCCGGCCGGCGTGTTCAACATGATCTACGGCGGTGGCGTCGGCGAAGCGTTGGTCAAGCATCCGGCGATTCAGGCGGTTGGCTTTACCGGTTCGTTGAAAGGTGGTCGTGCGTTGTGCGACATGGCGGCCGCGCGTCCACAACCGATCCCGGTGTTTGCCGAGATGTCGAGCATCAACCCGGTGATCGTGTTGCCGCAGGCACTGCAAGCCCGCGCCGAATCGGTGGCCCGCGACCTCACCGCTTCGGTGGTCCAGGGCTGTGGTCAGTTCTGCACCAATCCCGGTTTGGTGATCGGTATTCGTTCGCCGCAATTCAGTGCGTTCGTGCAACAGGTGGCGAGCCTGATCGGCGATCAGCCAGCGCAAACCATGCTCAATGCCGGAACCTTGGGCAGCTATGGCAAAGGTCTGCAAAAACTCCTCGCGCATCCCGGTATCGAGCATCTGGCCGGTAGCCCGCAACAAGGCAATCAGGCGCAACCGCAGTTGTTCAAAGCGGATGTCAGCCTGTTGATCAAGGGCGATGAAGTGCTGCAGGAAGAAGTGTTCGGCCCCACCACGGTGTTTGTCGAAGTGGCCGATCAGGCGCAGCTCAGCGCCGCGCTGAACGGTCTTCACGGACAGCTGACGGCGACGATCATTGGCGAGCCGGCAGACTTCGAGCAGTTCGCTGAGCTGACGCCGTTGCTGGAACAGAAGGTCGGACGGATCCTGCTCAACGGCTATCCGACTGGCGTGGAAGTCTGCGATTCGATGGTCCACGGCGGGCCGTATCCGGCAACATCCGATGCGCGTGGTACGTCGGTGGGCACCTTGGCCATCGACCGTTTCCTGCGTCCGGTGTGCTTCCAGAACTACCCCGACAGCTTGCTGCCGGATGCCTTGAAGAATGGCAATCCGCTGCGTATTCAACGGTTGGTGGATGGCCAACCTTCGCGCGAAGCCCTCTAACGGATGATCGTTCTCACGCTCTGCGTGGGAACGATCATAGGGGGATGAGCTATCATTGCGTCTTTCCCATTCAAAGATTGACTGCCATGACTGCCGCAACCGACACCTTGCTCGCCACCCTCGAACACTGCGATATGGTGGAAATCGATGGGCTGCACGCTTTCGAATTTTCCCTCGATGAAGACGATAACCTGCACATCGAATGCCTGGACGGTCGTGTGTCCAAGCACTGGGAGTTCACCCCGGCCGAAGTCGAGGCCGCGACCTTCGATCCAGACTTGCAAAGCTGGCTGATCACCGGCAGTTCCGGCGAGCACCGGTTGGTGTGCATGACCGCGTTCCGCGGTGATGACGACGAGGAAGAAGTGAATGAGGATGCGTAAGCTCTGGCCACTGCTGATGGCCGGCAGCGTCGGCGCAATGGGCTTTCAGGTTGCGTCGGCCGACGACTATCAGTTGCTGGTCGGTTCCTACACAGCCGGTCAGAGCCAGGGGATTTATCGCCTGAACTTCGACAGCGCCACCGGGCAGATCGATGCCAAACCGCTGCAAGTGGTCAAGAGTGAAA
This sequence comes from Pseudomonas sp. BT76 TE3572, assembly GCF_050435365.1. Lineage (NCBI taxonomy): Bacteria > Pseudomonadati > Pseudomonadota > Gammaproteobacteria > Pseudomonadales > Pseudomonadaceae > Pseudomonas > Pseudomonas sp. BT76 TE3572. The sequence continues at coordinate 1,440,275 of NZ_JBNDKE010000001.1, read as the reverse complement.
ACCCGTCCTGGCTGACCCTGTCCAAGGATCAGCGTCACCTGTTCGTGGTCAACGAAAACGGCCCGGGACAGACTGATCCGGTAGGGCGCGTCAGCAGTTATGCGATCGATCCCGAAACCCATGCGCTGAGCCTGATCAATCAGGTGCAGAGCCTGGGCAACGAACCGACGCACTCGGGCCTCAGCGTTGAAGCCAGTCACCTGTTTGTCAGCAACTACTCAGTGGCTGAAGATCCGGGCGGCACGCTGGCGGTATTGCCGGTGGACGCCGACGGCAAGCTGAAAACCGTGGTGCAGATGAGCAGCCATCCATCGAGCCGGGTCAATCCCGAGCGGCAGATGTCGGCGCACGTGCATTCCACGGTTGCGTCGCCGGACGGCAAGTATGTGTTCTCCAATGACCTGGGCGCCGACAAGATCTTTGCCTACCGCTTCGACCCCAAGGCCAACCCGGAACTGCCCTTGACCGCCGCGACTCCGGCGTCCGTCCAGTTGCCACCCGGTAGCGGGCCGCGTCATCTGCTGTTCAGCGCCGATGGCAAGCACGCGTGGCTGACCATGGAAATGAGTGCGCAGGTTGCGGTGTTCGATTACAAGGACGGCCAACTCAAGCAAACGCAAATGATCGAGTTGGCGACGGGTCAGCCCGTTTCGGACAAGGCAGCCGCTGCGCTTCACGCGTCGCGCGATGGCAAGTTCCTCTACGTCAGCAACCGTGGCACCGCCAATCAGCTGTTGGTGTTCGCCATCGATTCTGCGACCGGGCACCTCAAGGAACTGCAGCGCCGTTCTGTTGAAGGTGATCACCCGCGTGAGTTCAGCCTCGATCCGAGTGGCAAGTTCTTGCTGATCGCTAACCAGAAAAGTAACCAGATTGTCGTTGTCGAGCGCGATTCAAAGACAGGCCTGCTGGGTAAAACCGTGCAAAAACTGCCGATGGATGCCCCGAGCGATCTCAAGTTCATGGTGCGTCAATAGGCCGCAGGCCCCGGTTGATGGGGCCTGCATCCTTCTATTAATGACGCTGATATCTGCTAATGCTACAAAAGATTTCAAGGCGCCAACCTCGACGGTTAAGTTTGCTTCACGGCCCCACCGGGCAAGCAAGCCAACTGAATCCGAGGAACACCGCCATGAACTTCAATCTCTTCTCTGTAATCGCCGCTTCCGCTATCTCTGCCACCGTTGCGTTGCCGGCCAGCGCCAACATTGAAATCAGCGACAAAAAATCCCACGCCCAAAGCTACACCCAGAAATACCTGCAACAGAGCGCCAACTTTTACGCGGCTCTGGATCACAAAACCCAAGCTTGAAATTTGACCCCTGCACCCTTTATGCAGGAGCGAAGTCACTTGCGCCGATCGAGCTGAAAAGCTTCGAGAAACCTGAGTGATGTCGCTCCTGCATAACGCGTTTACGACAGCATCATATTGCTATCAATGTATTGCTTGATATCACATGGCCACAAGTTTAAATTTGACGCTGATTTTTTGACTCCTTCTCCTGATAAGGATCGACAGCATGGCAATGCGTCTGGCCGTGGTTCTTCTGTTTCTCTATTCCACCCCCATTCTTTCGGCCACCCAGCCCGTTCCAGAAGAGCCGGATGCGGCCCGCGAGCGCTTGATGAGTTTTATTGAAGACTGAGATAGTTTGGCTTAATGATTAACGAAGCTGATGGTTACTATGGATAACCCTGAGTGGTTATCACCGCTTTTTTGATCGAATCTGTGGGCATCGAAACATGCCTGCGGAGAACATCATGGCCAGCGCAATCATCACTTCTGCCAAACACGGCGCCTACCTGGCTATCGTTCTTTACGTGGTCCTGGTGCTGGTTGTCAGCCTCTCGCCACAATCGCGTCAACCGCTTGAAGCGCCGATTCAAGTCGCTCATCCCGGCATCCAGTTTGAACACCGTTCGCAAACCGCGATGGTCGATCAGGCTGAACTCTCGGGAGTCGCCGGGGAATGAAAGGGCACAGACTTTGGGTCATCGCCTTCCTGGCGTTCATGACCAATGGATCTTCCTTGTTGGGGATCGGACAGGGCTCGGCGGGGTCGGTGGCACGGACTATCGAAGCCAATCACAACCTTGCTCGCAACATTGAAACTGCCAAGGCCCTGGGCCTGATGGCCGGCAATCCGCCGATCGAACGTCAGGACGATTTCTTCGGGCCGTTCCACGTAGATTGCTCGGCGTTGCAGATGTGTGAAGTGTTGGCGTAAATGCCGGCAGCGATGAGGTCCATTGTGGCGAGGGAGCTTGCTCCCGCTGGGCTGCGAAGCGGCCCCAAAACCTGCAACCTTGGCTCTTCAGGAATACTCTATCCGCCGATTCACGACTGCTTCGCAGCCGAACGGGAGCAAGCTCCCTCGCCACAATTTATTTATGTATTTTCTTGTTTTTGCATCACACCAATAAACAAATCCGACTCCAGAAACTGCTGCAACCAGGCCTGCAAACGGTGATAGGGCGTCTGCCCGAACCACTCGCGATCCACATGGGCGAACTGCCGTACGAACGGCATCAGTGCCACATCCGCCAGACTCGGATGCTCGGCCAGCAAGTAGTCGCGTCCCTCCAGCAACTCATCAAGCCTGCGCAAAAACACCTCGCCCTCGGCGCGATAGAACGCCATTGGCTGCTCGGGGTATCGCTCGGCGTACTTGTAGCGATTCAGGTACACCTTGAACACCTGATCGTTTTCTTCGATCAGCCCGGCGATGAGTTGCTGCCCGACAGGATCATCCTTGAGCAACCAATCCTGCGGATCGCTCTGCGCCAGGGCCCAGTGCATGATCGCCAGGCTTTCATCGATCACCCGACCGTCGACGCTCAGCACCGGCACCGTGCCTTTACTCGACAGCGCGAGCATTTCGGCAGGTTTAGCCTTCAGGCTGACCTCGACAATGTTCACCGCAACGCCGGCGTAGCGCAGGGCCATGCGCGCCCGCATCGCGTAGGGGCAGCGGCGGAAGGAATACAGCGTATTCATTTCACCTCCAGCGTACTCAGGCCATTGCCCTGACGGCGGACCTGAATCTGCACCGGAATCCGTTCATGCATTTCCTGCACGTGCGAGATCACCGCGACTTTACGTCCCTGGGCTTGCAAACCGTCGAGCGCGTCCATGGCCAGTTGCAGGGATTCCGGATCAAGGCTGCCGAAGCCTTCGTCGATGAACAATGATTCGATTTTCAGCGTGCTCGATGCCATGGACGCCAAACCGAGCGCCAGGGCCAGCGACACCAGGAACGTCTCGCCGCCGGACAACGAATGCACCGAACGCAGTTCATCACCCATTTCGGTGTCCATCACCAACAACCCGAGCATGCTGCCGCCACGTTTGAGGCGATAGCGCCGCACCAGTTGCCGCAACTGAACGTTGGCGTGATGCACCAGCAGGTCGAGGTTGTAGGCCTGGGCGATCTTGCGGAAGGTGTCGCCCGTGGCCGAACCGATCAGTGCATTCAAACGTGCCCAGCGCTGGTATTCGGTGTAGGCGTCGGCGATCTGCTGCGCGAGGGCCTGATTGGCGTTTTGCCGGCGCTGATCCTCGGCCTGTTCGGCACGCAGTTCGGCGCAACGGTGTTCGCTGGCGGTGAACAGGTTTTGCAATTCGGCAAGTGCTGTCGCCAGCTGTTCGGCGTCGAGATTGCCGTTGTGCTGTGCTTGATGATTGAGCAGACGCTGATCGCGTTCCTGTAGCAGAACCTTAGTCTGTTCGATGGCTTTTTCGCTTTGCTGCAATTGCTGACGCAGTTCGCTGACCTGCTGGTCGTCGATACTCAGCAGATCTTCCAGACCACCGTCATCCAGCTCCGGATGCAAGGCGCGCCAGTCGGCAATCTTGCCGCTCAACTCGCGATCTTCGGTTTCCAGTGCCTGCGAGCGTTCCTGCTGGGCCTTGAGTTCGGCGCCCAGCTGCACCAGCCGCGTACGCACGGTTTGCAGTTCCTGATTGGCCGTCGCCTCAGCATTGCGCGCCTGTTCGACGGCTTGATCCAGTTGCTGCTGCCACTGCTCGGCGCTGGTGTGTTCGCCGAGCAATTGCGTGAGTTTTTGCTGGCAGGCCTGTTGCTGGTCGGCGAGAGCGGCGAACTGCTGGCGGGCCGTTTCCAACTGCTGGAGGCGAGTGAGTTGGCGGTCCTGTTCTTTCTCCAGCGTCTGCTGCCGCTGTTGCTGTTCGCTGAGTTCATCGCGTTGCTGATCGAGTTGTTCCAGGCGCTGGCTGATCTGCCGGTCCAATTGCATGAAGGTCGCGGCCGGTTCGTTGCGCAGCGCTTGCAGCGTATCGGCCGGGAGCAGGGTGCTGAACGCCGTCAGCTCCTCGTCCAGACGCTGGCGATCGCTGCTCAACTCACGTTGCTGGTTGGCCAGGTGTTGGGCAGCTTGCTGGCTCGCCGTTTCAGCGCTACGCAGTTGCTGTTGAAGGCGCGCGGCGTCCTGTTGCAGGGTGAGCAGGGCGGTCTGCCGTTGTTCATCCTGAGTGATGCTTTGGTTCAACTGGTTGTTTTGTTGCACCAGCCAGACATCGCGTTTAGCCGCATCCTGCGTGAGCAGTTGCGCAGATAACGGATGTGCCTCAAGGCTAGGCGTCAGGCTCTGCTGCTGGGTCGCGAGGTGTTCTTGCTGTTGCAGCAACTCCTTTTGCTGCGCAATCACGCCGCCCACTTCAGCGCGCAGGTCAGTGAGCGTTTCTTTCAGCAGGTCGACGGCTTTCTGGGCGTTGGCCTGTTCGCTTTCATCATGTCGACCGAGGCTTTGCAGCAGGGCTTCGGGTTGATGATAGGGATGGTCGGGGCTGCCACAGACCGGGCACGGCTGATCGTCCTGCAACTGCTCGCGCAGTTCTTCGACGCTGGCGCTGCGGGCCAGGCGCTGACGTTCCAGCAGTTCGCGGGTGACGGTCAGGGTCTGTTCGGCAACGACCAATTCGTTCTTGGCTTTCACCCCGTCCTGGGTCAGACGCTCACGCGCTTGCTGAGCGATCAGCTGACGTTGCTGGAGCTCGGACGCGCGCTTGTCCAGTTCCTGCTGACTGGCCCACAGGCGCGTCAGCTCTTCAAAGGCCCGCTGCTGCTTGCGGTTGTCTTGCAACAGACTACCGAGAATCTGAATCTGCTCGGCCACCGCTTCCGGTTCGGCGCCGGCCTCCTTGTACAGCACTTCAAGGCTCTGGCGCTGAGTGGACAGATCCTCGGCAGCGCGAGCGGCGCTCTGTTCCAGGGCGGCCAGTTCAGCCTGGCCCTTGTTCAGGCGATTGCCGATCAGCATCAGCTGTTGCAGGCGATCACGGTAGGCGTTCCAGGCATCGCTCAAGGGCGCCAGAGGGGTGCTTTGCTCAAGCTCCCCGGCAATCCGCTGCAAACGTTCGGCGACCTGTTTCTGTTGGTCGAGCAAGCCTTGGATCGTGTTTTGGCCCTGAGTGCAGGCCAGTTCTGCCTGCTGCTTGAGATCGGCACTGAGGCCGGCATCCTTGGCCAGACGGGCGAGGGTGCTTTGCTCTTCAAATGCCTGACGCAGCAGTGGTGCGCTGGTGGTGTGTTGGCTTTGGGCTTCGACCAGTGCAGTCTGCGCGGCGCTCAGGCTATGTTCGAGGTGCGCCTGGCGCTCATTCAGTTCGGTTTGCTGTTGGGTGTGCTGCTGAATCTGTGCGGCCAGCGGTGTGAGCCGGGCAGTGAGTTCGGTCTTGCGGGCGAACTGGTGCCGTTGCGGGGCCAGTTGCTCCAGGCGAGTCAGCTTCAAGCGTTCGCCGGCCAGACCTTCCCAGCGCTGCTGGGCCGATTGCAGCTGTTCGGTGGCGCTCTGCTGCTCGTCCTGCAACTGGCGCAATTCCTTGAGCCAGGTGTGTTGCAGTTCTAGTTGCTTGAGTTGCGCTTGCTGGGTCTTGAGTTGTTGCTGAGCCTCGCTGAAGCGTTCGTCGAGTTCTGCCCGCGCTTCTGGCGACAACGGCGTCACACCAGTGGCCTGATCCTGCAGCAACTTGTGGGCTTCGCGAGCCTCTTTGGTTTTGTCGAACGCCCGGCGACCGAGGCGCGTATACAGCGCGGTGTCGGTGAGTTTTTCCAGCAGTTCGCTACGTTCGTTGTCGTTAGCCTTGAGGAACGCACTGAATTCGCTCTGAGCCAGCAGCACCGCGCGAGTGAATTGCTCAAAGTTCAAGCCCAGTACGGATTCGAGCTGGGTCTTGAATTCGACTTTCTGACTGGCCAGCAGTTGATCCAGATCGATGTCGCGCAAACTCTGGCGGCTGGCTTGCAGCTTGCCGCCGGCCTTCTCGCGGGCGCGATTGGCTTCCCAGCGAGCGCGGTAGCGACGGCCATCGATGCCAACGAAATCTACTTCGGCATAACCTTCACCAGTACCGCGACGCAGCAGCGTGCGCGGGTCGCCAGTGCTGATCTCGCCGTCGGCGTCTGGCGCTTTGGCAGACACCTGGGCATTGCTCAGCCGAGGCACAGCACCGAACAGCGCCAGGCACAAGGCGTCGAGCAAGGTGCTTTTACCGGCGCCGGTCGGCCCGGTGATCGCGAACAGACCGGCGCTGGCCAACGGCTCAGCGGTAAAATCGATTTCAAAAGGCCCGGCCAGTGAAGCGAGGTTTTTCAGGCGAATCGCGAGGATCTTCATGGTTGTTCGCTCTCCATCTGCACGTCTTGCAACAGCTCGGCGAAGTCCTTGAGGGTTTGCTCGTCGACCTCGCTGCCGTAGTTGTCCTGCCAGGCGCGGCTGAACAGTTCTTGAGGCGAGAGCTGGTCGAGTTCGATCAAGGTCGTGCCGTCATCGACGCCATCGCGGCTGCCGTTGCCCGCGTATTCAGCGGCGATCCGCACCAGACGCACGGCTTTGCCTTGCAGGGCGGATTCCACTTGATAACGCAAGTCGGGTTGCGGCTCATCGAGACGCACCCGAACTTCCAGCCATGGCTGGCGCTGGATATCGGCCAGCAGGTCGATGTTCGGCAAGTCGGCCAGTTGAAGCAGGATGTCCGCCAGTGGCGCGGGGCCGATGCGTTGCAGATTCACCGCTCGGGGAATCAGCTTGGGTTCGACGCTGACCAGGGTTTCGCCTTTCAGTTGGATGTCGAGAATCTGGTGCTGATAGCCGATCTCGGAGAACGACAACGGAATCGGCGAGCCGCAGTAGCGGATGCGCTCTTCACCATTGACCTTCTGCGGCTTGTGCAAGTGGCCGAGGGCGACGTAACTGATGCTCGGCCCGAACAGGCTGGCGGGCAGCGCTTCGGCGTTACCGATGATCAGGCTGCGCTCGGAGTCTTCCGACACCGAACCGCCGGCCATGTGCGCGTGGCTGATGGCGATCAGCGCCTGACCTGGCTTGCGCTTGGCATTGGCCGCTTCGATCAGCCACTCGTGAACCTGACCGATACCGCGCAGGTAGTTGTCACCCAGGTGCGCGCCGGTCACTTCGGCGGGGCGCAGGAACGGCAGCGCCAGGCACCAGGCGACGGTTTTGCCCTTGGCATCCGGCAATGGCAGCAACAAGCGCTCGGCGTCGAGTTGACCATCATCCAGCCACAGCACACGACCCAGCGCATGCGTGCGCAAACGCCGCATCAGCGGTGCGGGCAGTTCAATGCGCGAACCGGAGTCATGGTTGCCGGCGATCATCACGATGGTCAGCTTCGGCTGTTGTTCATGGGCACTGACGATGAAATCGTAGAGACGTTCCTGGGCTTTGACCGGCGGGTTGACCGTGTCGAAGATATCGCCGGCGATCAGAAGCACGTCTGGCTGGTCCAGCTTTAGCTGGCGCAGCAGCCATTCGAGAAAGCAGGCGTGTTCGAAATCGCGTTCCTGGCCGTGCAGGTTCTGCCCGAGGTGCCAGTCGGAGGTGTGAAACAGACGCAAGGGAAACTCCGTAGGAAATAAGGTGATGGCCGCGAGGAAAATGATGGCGGCCAAAGGGGAGGGAGTTTACTGGCAAAAAAGCCTGATCGTGCGATGGATGTGATCTTGTGGCGAGGGAGCTTGCTCCCGCTGGGGTGCGAAGCAGCCCCCTACGATATTTCTGACGCACCGAGTCGCCAGGATTTACGACTGCTGCGCAGCCGAGCGGGAGCAAGCTCCCTCGCCACAGGGGTTAGTGTTATTTCGGGTACAGCGGCGGCAGGCCACTGTCGCCCACCGGGTCCTGAACACGCTCGGCAATCGGAATCGCCTTGATCGCCCGCCACAAGTCTTCACCTTGCCAATGCTGGCCGGTTTCGCTGTAGAGCGCGCCGTTCAAGCCGTCGAGGGCGTCGGACAACGGCACAAAACGCGCCGCCATATCGGCCAGGGTTTCCGGTTGTTGCCGGGCCCAGGCGTCGAGGGCCTGGCGGGTGGCGTGGGAGTCGTTGGCCTGACAGGCGCGCTTGAGATCGTCGAGTACGGTGCGCGGGCTCGGACCTGTCTGCGCCGCGCGCAGGATCGCCGGTTGCCAGCGGGCGCGCCACCAGAGACCGAAGCCCAGCAGGGTGGTGCAGGCCAGGATCAGGGTGCTGAGTTTCCACCACCAGAGGGCTTCGTTGTCGGCTGCGGAAAAGACTTGAGGTGTGCCGGCCGGGGTGTCGACCATCAGGCTCGGATTGTTCGCCACTGGCAGGGTTCGCGCCGGCAGGCTGCTGTGGTCGAGGTGGTCCTCGAAGGTGTTCCACCAGATCACTTCAACCGCTGGCAACTCGATTGCGCCGCTACGTGTCGGCACCAGGGCTTCGCGGTCTTCGCGACTGCCGATCAGCCCGCGCTCGCTGTTCTGGTTGCCCAGCACCGGTTGATCCGGGTAGCGCCGCAAGCCGTTGACGTCGGTAGCGGGCAGCGGCGGCAATTGCGAACTGTCCAGGCCTTCAGCCTTCACCGTCAGGCTGCGGGTCAACGAATCACCCACCAGCGCATGGTCCGGTTCCGGGTTCCAGCTTTCGCTCAGGCTGAGGCTGCGGGCCGGCAGCCATGGCACGTCGGCCGGGTAGGTGAGGGGTTTGGCCTTGACCGTCAGCAGAATCTCGGCGGAGCTGACTCGCATCAATTTGCCGGATTTCGGTGCCTGCGCAGCGGAGTCCTTGGCGGGCTGTGCGTCCACGAGTGCGGCATTGAATATTTGCGGCGGAATGACCAACTCGCCGCTGTGTTGCGGGTAGATCGCGTAGCGCATTTCGATCACGCCGTGGCGCAGGCCATTGATGTCTTTCTCGTAGGTGCGCGCTTCGCCCAGTTGCTCGATGCGCACATCGGGAATTTGCAAAGGGGGCAGGCTGCTGTCGTCGTACAGCGACACCGAATGGTAGATGCGCAAGGTCAGGATCGCCTGGGCTTGCACGTACACGCTGTTTTGATCGAGGCTGGCGTCGATGAACACCGGGGCCCGTTTGTCCGGGCTGTCCTGGGTTTCGGTCTCGACCACTTGCACAGTGATTGGCTGGCTCTGTACGTCACCCAGTTGCAGTGGCGGAATTACCACGCTGCCGTTCTGCCGAGGCAGCAGGGTGATGATCCAGCGGGTGGTCGCACGGTTGTCGCCGTTCAGGGTGGTCAACTGGTTGACCTGACGGGTGCCGCGCACTTCGAACAGCGGCTCCAGCGGTGCCAGATCAGGCTTGCCGAACTGCGTCACGTCGTTGGATTCCAGGGTCAGTTCAATCGTTTCGCCGCTGTTCAGGCGACTGCGATCCACACTGGCGACCAGCCCCGCAGCCTGGGCCTGAGCAGTCCAGAGCAGCAGTGCGAGCAAGAAAGTGGTGAAGCGGGTCATCGAGTTTTTCCCTGATCCTGATGTTGTTGCTGTTCGTACCAGAATTTGCGTCTGAGCAATTCTCCCGGGTCATCCGGGATCTTGCGCAGCCATTGCTCCAGCGCCTGGCGCTGTTCACCATCGATGCTGTCGCTGGCCGGACGCATCGGTGGTCTGGTGGTGTCTTCATTCCCCAGCTCGCTGCCAGGGACTTCATTGGTGCCGGGTTTCGACGGCGTTTTGCTCTGTTGGTCGGAGTCCGTCGTGGTTTGTTGGCCGTCGGTTTTCGGTTCGCCATTATCCGACGGTTGCGTGGCCGCGCCCGGCGGCGGTTCTTGTGTGTGGGGCTCGGCCTGGTTTTCGGCGTTTTTGTCTGGAGCAACGGGCGGCGGAGTGTTTTTCTGCTTGAGCAGACTTTCCACCAGCGCCTTGTTGGTCAGGGCCGGGCGTAAATCCGGTTGACGCTCCAGCGCCTGTTCGTAGGCATCCAGCGCGGCTTCCAGCTCACCGCTTTTGGCCAGGGCGTTGCCACGATTGTAGTGGGCGTGGGCGTCGCTGCCTTCGGCGAACCGCTGGGCGGCGCCGCTGTAGTCGCCGGCCTCGTAGAGCGCCACGCCTTGCCATTGTCGATCTTCGAAATGCTGCGCAGCCTCGGCCGGGCGTTTCTGCTTCAGCAAGACCAGACCCTGTTGGTCGGGGCGCAGCCACAAATCGTTGAAGTCGAAGGCATAACTCGGTTGTGGCAGCAGCAAGAGCAGTGGCAAGCAGAACAACCAGCCGCGACGACCGGCGCACGCTGCGAGCAGCAGCAACGGCAACAACAGCCAATAACCCTGATCGGCCCACGTATCGAGGCGCAGGGTCTGGCCGTTGTTGCGCAGCGTGCGTGGCTCCTCGAACAAGCCGAGTGCGCGCAAATCGGCATCGTCCAGGCGCGCGTGGCGATAGCTTCCGTTGAGGTCGTTGGCAAAGGCTTTCAGGCTTGGCTCGTCCAGATGCGGCACCAGAATCGCGCCCTGGTCGTCCTTCAGAAAACTGCCGTCCTCCTGGGTGATCGGCGCGCCTTCGGCAGTGCCGATACCGAGCATCAGAAATTGTGTCGACTTGCCGTCCAGCGCCTGCTGAATCCCCTGGCGTTCCAGTTCGGTCAAGGTCGAACCGATCAGCAGGATCCGCCCGTCACCGAGGGCGCTCTGAGCCAGCAGGGCAAGGGCCTTGGTCACCGCCAGGTCGGCGCGATGTCCCGCCAGGGGCATCAGCGAAGGTTTGAGGGCATCCAGCAAATTACGGCTGGTCGACAGGTCATCCGACAGCGGCACCAGCGTGTGAGCGCTGCCGGCGTAGACGACAATCGCGGTCTGGGCATCGCTGCGGTTCTCCAACAGGTCGAACAGCTTGCGCCGGGACTGTTCCAGCCGGTTGGGTGGTACGTCGGTGGCGAGCATTTCAGGGGTTAGCTCGAGGACCACGACCAGCGGGTCGGCGGGTTTCTGACTGGGTTGCTCGACACGTTCCCAGCTCGGCCCGAGCAGCGCCAGAACGGTCAGCACCCAGGCACATCCCAGGATGACCCACGGCAATTTGCTGTCGCGACCGTTGCCACCACTGAGCAACGCCGCATGGAAGGCCGGTGGCAGAATCATCTGCCAGCGCCCGGCGCGTTTCTGCCGATGCCAGAGTTGCCAGAGCAACCAGCCCAGCAATGGCAACAACAGCAACCACCAGGGGCGGAACAAGTACGGCCAGAGTGCACTCATCGGCGCCTCCGCAGACGCAGGCGGTTAAGCCGCTGGCGCCAGTCGGGCAATTGCGTTTGCAGAAGGTCCTTGGTGAACAGTCGCCGCAACGGGTTATCCGGCCAGCGCTCGCGAACCACCAACAGCATGCTCAGCAGCAACGCCAGCGCCAAAGGCCAGTGGTACAACGCCTGCGCCGGGCGGGCCTGGGTCGGTTGCTGGGTCACCGGTTCCAGTTGGTCGAGGGTGTCCTTGATCGCTTGCAGTTCCTTGTCATCGTGAGCGCGAAAATACTGGCCGCCCGTGGCTTCGGCGATCGCCATCAAGGAGGGCTCATCAAGGTCGAGGCTCGGGTTGACCCCCAGGAAACCCACCGTGCCGCTTTGCTCCGGATCGGCGCCGATACCGATCGGGTAGATTTTCACGCCTTCGCTCGCCGCCAGCCGCGCAGCCGTGAGCGGGTCGATTTGGCCGCCGTTGTTGGCGCCGTCGGTGACCAGAATCAGTACGCGACTTTGTGCCGGGCGTTGGCGCAGGCGTTTGAGGGCCAGGCCAATGGCATCGCCGATGGCGGTGTTCTTGCCGGCGATGCCGATCCGCGCTTCGTCCAGCCACACGCGCACGGTGTGCCGGTCGAACGTCAGCGGTGCTTGCAGATAAGCCTGGCTGCCGAACAGGATCAGGCCGACACGATCGCCGTCGCGACTTTCAAGGAAGTCACCGAGCAAGTGCTGAACCAGTGTGAGTCGACTGACGTCTTCGTCCTGCCATTGCATGTCGGGGTAATCCATCGAGCCGGACACGTCGACCGCTACCAGCAGATCGCGACCGCTGGCGGCGATGGGCAGCGGTTCGCCGAGCCATTGCGGGCGCGCTGCGGCGATCAGCAACAACAGCCACAGCAGAATGAACGGAGCCTGTTGACGCCAGGCCGGCAGGTTGGCCCGGGCGCGGCGGCGGACCAGGCCTTCGAGGTCGCCGAGGAAGCTGACTTTGAGCGCCGGCTCGCCACTGTCGGCGACAGGCAGCACGATGCGCATCAGCCAGGGCAGCGGCAGCAGGGCAAAGATCCACGGCCAGGCGAACTCAAACATGTTTACGAATCCAGGTGTCGACCGCTTGCGTCAGGCCGGCGATGGCCTTGTCGTCGAGTTTGCATTCGGGTTTGTAGGCGCCTTCGACCAGCACCATCCAGCGGGTCAGGCCGGCGGCCGGGCAACGATTGTCGAGGAATGCCAGCCATTTGCGCCCATTGAGGGTATGGCTCTGGCTGTAGGGGTAGTGGTTACGGCACAGGCGTTTGAGCAAACCGTTGAGTTGCTGCAACCAGGCACCGGCCGGCGCGCCGTCGTAGGGTTTGGGCATCCGCGCCAGTTCTGCCAGCGCGGCGAGGCGCACCGGGTCCAGCGGTTGTTCGGCGCGCACGATTGGGCGTTTGTTCGCAAAGAAGTGCCTTGCCTTCCACAGACCGAAACCGATGAGCGGCAGTAACAGCAGCAGCAACCACCAGCCCGGTGCCGGTGGCCAGAATTCGATCGGTGGCGGGGAGATCAGCGGTTGCAATTGATCGAGGCTGCTCATCGGCCTTTCCCTGGTTTCTGTGGGTTCAGGTACTCGCGCAGTTGCTCGACCATCTCGCTCTGGGTGCTCAGGGGCATCAGCAATACCCGCAGCTTCTGCGCCAGCAATTCCCAACGAGCGATGCGCGCTTCGGCCTGGGCGCGATAGGTCTGGCGCAGCTCGAAATTAAGGGTGTCGAGTTCCAGTTGCGCACCGCGTTCGGCGAAGCGCAAAAGCCCGGCGGCGGGCAGGGCGTGGTCCAGTGGATCGGACACTGGCAGCAGCAACAGATCGCAATGCCGCGACAACAGGCTCAGCTGTTGCTCGGCGCCATCGGACAAGGTGCGTTCGTCGCAGATGATGATCACCAGGCTGCCGGGGCGCAGGACTTCCCGGGCACGGCGCAGGGCGATGTTGAAGGCGTCCCGGTCCGGCTCGTTTTCCGTTTGCAGCGACTGATTGACCCGCACCAGACGGTTGAGCAATTGCAGCAGGCTCTGTTTGCTGCGTCGTGGCTTGATTTCATAGTGTTCGTTGTTGCCGAACACCAGTCCGCCAACCCGATCGTTATGACCCAGTGCGGCCCAGCCGATGAGGCTCGCAGCCTGGGCGGCGAGCACTGATTTGAACATCAGCCCCGAGCCGAAAAACAGCCGGCGACTTTGCTCGACCATGATGAAAATCGGTCGCTCGCGCTCTTCATGGAACAGCTTGGTGTGGGGTTCCTGGGTCCGTGCGGTAACGCGCCAATCGATGCTTCGCACGTCATCGCCGGCCTGATAGACCCGCACCTGGTCGAAGTCCACCCCGCGCCCGCGCAGTTTGGAGTGATGCAGGCCGATCAGCGGGCTGCGCTGGCTCGGTGTGGAAAACAGTTGCACTTCGCGCACGCGATGGCGCATCTCGATCAGCTCGGCGAGGCTGACACGGATGCCCGGCTCGGGCGGCAGGAGGGCGTTCATCGGGGTCAAGCGACGGCTACGACGTCGAGAATCCGCTGGACCACCCGGTCCTGGTCGATGCCCGCGGCTTCGGCTTCAAAGGAAAGAATGATGCGGTGGCGCAGTACGTCGAACAGCACCGCTTGAATGTCTTCCGGGCTGACGAAGTCGCGACCGGCCAGCCAGGCGTGGGCCCGGGCGCAGCGGTCGAGGGCAATCGAACCGCGCGGGCTGGCGCCATAGGCGATCCACTCGGCCATCTCCGGGTCGAACTTGGCCGGGGTGCGTGTGGCCATGACCAGTTGCACCAGGTATTCCTCCACCGCGTCGGCCATGTACAAACCGAGGATTTCCTTGCGCGCGGCGAAGATCGCCTGCTGGCTGACCCGGCGCTCGGGCTTGGTTTCGCCGTTCAGCGCTTCACCACGGGCCTGTTGCAGGATCCGACGTTCGACGGCGGCGTCCGGGAAGCCGATTTTCACGTGCATCAGGAAGCGGTCGAGCTGCGCTTCAGGCAGTGGATAGGTGCCTTCCTGCTCGATCGGGTTTTGCGTGGCCATCACCAAAAACAGCGGCGAAAGCTCATACGTGCTGCGCCCGACGCTGACCTGGCGTTCGCCCATGGCTTCGAGCAGGGCGGATTGAACCTTGGCCGGGGCGCGGTTGATTTCGTCCGCCAGCACCAGATTGTGGAAGATCGGACCTTGCTGGAACACGAAGCTGCCGGTTTCCGGGCGATAGATTTCCGTACCGGTGATGTCGGCGGGCAGCAGGTCGGGGGTGAACTGGATGCGATGGAACTGGGCTTCGATGCCTTCGGCAAGTTCTTTGATGGCCTTGGTCTTGGCCAGGCCCGGAGCGCCCTCGACCAGCATGTGGCCGTCGGCAAGCAAGGCGATGAGCAAGCGCTCGATGAGTTTTTCCTGGCCGAGAATCTGCGTTGAAAGAAAGGTTCGCAGCGCTAGCAGCGCTTCACGATGTTCCATCGATGACTGTTCCTGGAAAGGGTGACCGAAGACGTTCGTATAACGCCAGGGCTGGGGGCGTTACTTTAATCTATCGCGGGGGGCGGCGACTAACGGCATTTTGTGCAAAGTGCGGGAAATGGTTGAGGAAACTGTTGGAGATTTGTGAGGTTCGAAGGATGTGGTGCTCTTTCGAGCCTCTTCGCGAGCAAGCCCGCTCCCACAGGTGACCGCGTTCTTTCAGTGGACTGCGATCAAATGTGGGAGCGGGCTTGCTCGCGAAGGCGCCCGCTCAGACACCATCAAAGCTCGCTGATATAGGTGCCAGTACCCTTGAGAATGTTTTGCAACGTTTCTTCCACTTCGGCCAAATCCGCCGCATCAGTGCTGTGAATGATTTCCAGCGAATCATCACCATTGAGCGCATCGGCGTCAGCGGCGGCGATTTCGATCAGCAGGCGGGTAGGGCTGAGGGTGACTTTTACGCCGTCCAGCGTCGAAGGCTCGTCGCCGAGGCTGATGTCCAGCGCGTCCTCGTCCGGGTAACGGGTCATCAGGAACATATCGCCCTGATCGCTGTGGCAGCAGAGCATGGCCATGTTGTCTTCTTCGTCGTCGCACGGGTTGACGATCAAGAGGGCGGTGGTCATTTGCATGGGGAATTCCTGGCTCGACGAGCATTGTGAAGACGAACAAAGGGCGATTCTGCCAGCAGCCGGGAATTTCTGCTCGTCTGGTTGTCAGAGGATGTGTCGTGAACATCTGGGGTGTTGCTGGTCATTTCTGGTACGGATGTGGCGCAAAACCGGGCTTAAACCCCCCGTTTTACCGTGCGGCTGCTAGTGTTGTTCGATGCACAAGGCGCAAGCTGCGTACCGATGACCGAATATGTCGCAGCGCTGCAAGCACGGGGCTTGCCGCACTGGTTAAGCTGCGCAACGGATGAGCACCTGTAAAGGCATTGCGCTGCACCTTGCCCAGTCGTTTTTGCAGATGCCCATTCATGGAAGGTGAATGTGACCTGAGTGTCTCGTCCAGCTTCACCCACCTGTCATCCTGTTTCCTCTGCCCGAGAATCAGGAACAGGGTGACGGATTGCCCCGAAAGGGGTTTGCACGCGACGCTTCCATCAATAACAAGCCCAAGCGGAGTACCACAGATGGCGTTCTTCACCGCAGCCAGCAAAGCCGACTTCCAGCACCAACTGCGAGCGGCACTGGCCCAGCACATCAGTGAACAGGCACTGCCACAAGTGGCGCTGTTCGCGGAACAATTTTTCGGCATCATTTCCCTGGACGAGCTGACCCAGCGTCGGTTGTCCGACCTCGCCGGCTGCACCCTTTCTGCGTGGCGCCTGCTTGAGCGCTTCGATCACGCGCAACCGCAAGTGCGCGTCTACAACCCCGATTACGAACGCCACGGCTGGCAGTCGACCCACACCGCGGTCGAAGTGCTGCACCACGACCTGCCATTTCTGGTGGACTCGGTACGCACCGAGCTGAACCGTCGCGGCTACAGCATCCATACCCTGCAAACCACTGTGCTGAGCGTACGTCGCGGCAGCAAGGGCGAGCTGCTGGAAATCCTGCCGAAAGGCACCCAGGGCGACGACGTGCTGCAAGAGTCGTTGATGTACCTGGAAATCGACCGTTGCGCCAACCCGGCCGAACTGAATGTCCTGAGCAAGGAACTGGAACAGGTTCTCGGTGAAGTCCGCGTTGCGGTCGCCGATTTCGAACCGATGAAAGCCAAGGTCCAGGAGATCCTCACCGGCCTGGACAACAGCCAGTTCAAGGTTGATCCGCAAGAAAAAGCCGAAATCAAAAGCTTCCTGGAATGGCTCGTGGGCAACCACTTCACCTTCCTGGGCTATGAAGAATTCGTGGTTCGCGATGAAACCGATGGCGGCCACATCGTCTACGACCAGGATTCCTTCCTCGGCCTGACCAAATTGCTGCGCACCGGCCTGACCTACGATGACCTGCGCATCGAAGACTACGCCGTGAACTACCTGCGCGAACCGACCCTGCTGTCGTTCGCCAAGGCTGCGCACCCAAGCCGTGTACACCGTCCGGCTTACCCGGATTACGTGTCGATCCGTGAAATCGACGCCGACGGCAACGTCATCAAGGAATGCCGTTTCATGGGCCTGTACACCTCCTCGGTGTATGGCGAGAGCGTGCGGGTCATCCCGTACATCCGCCGCAAGGTCGAAGAAATCGAACGCCGTTCCGGCTTCCAGGCCAAGGCTCACTTGGGCAAGGAACTGGCCCAGGTGGTTGAAGTGCTGCCGCGCGACGACCTGTTCCAGACCCCGGTCGACGAGCTGTTTGCCACCGTGATGTCGATCGTGCAGATCCAGGAACGCAACAAGATTCGCGTGTTCCTGCGCAAAGACCCGTACGGCCGCTTCTGCTACTGCCTGGCCTACGTGCCGCGCGACATCTACTCCACCGAAGTGCGCCAGAAGATCCAGCAAGTGCTGATGGATCGCCTGAAAGCCTCGGACTGCGAGTTCTGGACCTTCTTCTCCGAGTCCGTGCTGGCCCGCGTGCAACTGATTCTGCGCGTCGATCCGAAAAACCGTCTGGACATCGACCCGCAGCAGCTGGAAAACGAAGTGATCCAGGCTTGCCGCAGCTGGCAGGACGACTACTCGGCCCTGACCGTCGAAACCTTCGGCGAAGCCCACGGCACCAACGTGTTGGCCGACTTCCCGAAAGGCTTTCCGGCCGGTTACCGCGAGCGTTTCGCCGCGCATTCGGCTGTGGTCGACATGCAGCACCTGCTGAGCCTGAAAGAATCCAATCCGCTGGTGATGAGCTTCTATCAGCCACTGGGTCAGGTCTCCGGTCAGCGCGAGCTGCACTGCAAGCTGTATCACGCCGATACCCCGCTGGCACTGTCCGACGTGTTGCCGATCCTGGAAAACCTCGGCCTGCGCGTGTTGGGTGAATTCCCGTATCGCCTGCGTCACAACAGTGGCCGCGAGTTCTGGATTCACGATTTCGCGTTCACCGCCGCTGAAGGCCTGGAACTCGACATCCAGCAACTCAACGACACCTTGCAGGACGCGTTCGTCCACATCGTGCGCGGCGATGCCGAGAACGATGCGTTCAACCGCCTGGTGCTGACCGCCGGCCTGCCATGGCGCGATGTCGCGCTGCTGCGTGCCTACGCCCGTTACATGAAGCAGATCCGCCTGGGCTTCGACCTGGGTTACATCGCCAGCACCCTGAACAACCACACCGACATCGCTCGCGAGTTGACCCGGTTGTTCAAAACCCGTTTCTACCTGGCGCGCAAGCTCGGTTCTGACGATCTGGAAGACAAGCAGCAACGTCTGGAACACGCGATTCTGAGCGCACTGGACGACGTCCAGGTGTTGAACGAAGACCGTATCCTGCGTCGCTACCTGGACCTGATCAAGGCCACCCTGCGGACCAACTTCTACCAGACCGACGCGCACGGTCAGAACAAGTCCTACTTCAGCTTCAAGTTCAACCCGCACCAGATTCCAGAGCTGCCGAAGCCAGTACCGAAGTTCGAAATCTTCGTTTACTCGCCACGCGTCGAAGGCGTGCACCTGCGCTTCGGCAACGTTGCTCGCGGTGGTCTGCGCTGGTCTGATCGTGAAGAAGACTACCGCACCGAAGTCCTGGGCCTGGTAAAAGCCCAGCAAGTGAAGAACTCGGTCATCGTGCCAGTGGGCGCCAAGGGCGGCTTCCTGCCGCGTCGCTTGCCACTGGGCGGCAGCCGTGACGAGATCGCGGCCGAGGGCATCGCCTGCTACCGCATCTTCATCTCGGGCCTGTTGGATATCACCGACAACCTGAAAGACGGCGCGCTGGTACCGCCGGCCAACGTCGTGCGTCATGACGACGATGACCCGTACCTGGTAGTGGCAGCGGACAAGGGCACTGCAACCTTCTCCGACATCGCCAACGGTATCGCCATCGACTACGGCTTCTGGCTCGGCGATGCGTTCGCATCGGGCGGCTCGGCCGGTTACGACCACAAGAAAATGGGCATCACCGCCAAGGGCGCGTGGGTTGGCGTACAACGTCACTTCCGCGAACGCGGCATCAATGTTCAGGAAGACAACATCACGGTGGTCGGCGTCGGTGACATGGCCGGTGACGTGTTCGGTAACGGCTTGTTGATGTCCGACAAGCTGCAACTGGTCGCAGCGTTCAACCACCTGCACATCTTCATCGACCCGAACCCGGAGCCTGCCAACAGCTTCGCCGAACGTCAGCGCCTGTTCGACCTGCCGCGTTCGGCCTGGTCGGATTACGACACCAGCATCATGTCCGAAGGCGGCGGGATCTTCTCCCGTAGCGCGAAAAGCATCGCGATTTCCCCGCAGATGAAAGAGCGCTTCGACATTCAGGCTGACAAGCTGACCCCGACCGAACTGCTGAACGCCTTGCTCAAGGCACCAGTAGACCTGTTGTGGAACGGCGGTATCGGTACGTACGTCAAAGCCAGCAGCGAAAGCCACGCCGATGTCGGCGACAAGGCCAACGATGCACTGCGCGTGAACGGCAACGAACTGCGCTGCAAAGTCGTGGGCGAGGGCGGTAACCTCGGTATGACCCAGCTGGGTCGTGTCGAATTCGGCCTCAATGGCGGCGGTTCCAACACCGACTTCATCGACAACGCCGGTGGTGTGGACTGCTCCGACCATGAAGTAAACATCAAGATCCTGCTGAACGAAGTGGTTCACGCCGGTGACATGACCGACAAGCAACGTAACCAGTTGCTGGCGAGCATGACCGACGAAGTCGGCAACCTGGTGCTCGGCAACAACTACAAGCAGACTCAGGCCCTGTCCCTGGCAGCGCGCCGTGCCTTCGTGCGGATCGCCGAATACAAGCGTCTGATGAACGATCTGGAAGGCCGCGGCAAGCTGGATCGCGCTATCGAGTTCCTGCCGGCTGAAGAGGCAATCAACGAGCGCCTCGCGGAAGGCCATGGCCTGACCCGTGCCGAGCTGTCGGTGCTGATCTCCTACAGCAAGATCGACCTCAAGGAAGCGCTGCTCAATTCTCAGGTACCGGACGACGATTACCTGACGCGCGACATGGAAACCGCTTTCCCGCCGACCCTGGTGAGCAAGTTCTCCGACGCCATGCGCCGTCACCGTCTGAAGCGTGAAATCGTCAGCACCCAGATCGCTAACGATCTGGTCAACCACATGGGCATTACCTTCGTTCAACGACTCAAAGAGTCGACCGGCATGAGCCCGGCGAACGTGGCCGGTGCTTATGTGATCGTGCGTGACATCTTCCACCTCCCGCACTGGTTCCGTCAGATCGAAGCCCTGGACTATCAGGTTTCCGCTGACGTGCAACTGGAGCTGATGGATGAGCTGATGCGTCTGGGCCGTCGCGCTACGCGCTGGTTCTTGCGCAGCCGTCGCAACGAGCAGAATGCTGCCCGTGACGTCGCGCACTTCGGTCCACATCTGGCAGCGCTGGGCCTCAAGCTCGACGAACTGCTGGAAGGCCCGACTCGCGAAGGCTGGCAGACCCGTTATCAGGCGTACGTCGCGGCTGGCGTTCCTGAGTTGCTGGCACGCATGGTTGCAGGCACCACTCACCTGTACACCTTGCTGCCGATCATCGAAGCGTCCGACGTGACCGGTCAGAACGCAGCCGACGTGGCGAAGGCTTACTTCGCCGTGGGCAGCGCGCTGGACATCACCTGGTACCTGCAACAGATCAGCGCTCTGCCGGTTGAAAACAACTGGCAGGCCCTGGCCCGTGAAGCGTTCCGCGATGACGTCGACTGGCAACAACGTGCGATCACCATCTCCGTCCTGCAACAGGGCGACGGCACTCAAGACGTGGAAACCCGTCTGGAGCTGTGGATGGAAGAGCACGAAGGCATGATCGAACGCTGGCGCGCCATGCTGGTAGAAATCCGTGCCGCCAGCGGCACTGATTACGCCATGTATGCGGTAGCCAACCGTGAGTTGCTGGATCTGGCGTTGAGCGGTCAAGCGGTAGTGCCTGTCGCTGCCGCTGTTACTGCCAGCGCTGAGTTGGAGCCGGCTGCCTGATCAGGCGCTGAATGAAAAAGCCCCGTCTCGAAAGAGGCGGGGCTTTTTTTTTGTCTGAAGGATTTGGGGTGTCTGGGCGGCATTCCGACGATGGGGCCATCCGCCTTAATACAACTTCCGACCTGTTGTGTTATCGATCATCGACACTTTATCTGTCGGCCTGGTCAATAAATTACTGAGCGACTGGTCAAACTTCTGCAAAGCCCTGACTTGCATATTCTGCTGTTCGTTAATATCGGCAACTATCTCTTCGCTGCGTTTATAGTCCGCCCATACCGGACTCAGTTCTTTAGCGTCATGCCCTTGCGCAGTGCCGATGTAGTTGAAGTTGGCATCGTAGAACGCAGCGCTGACATTCGCGCTGATATCCGAACTGCGCGACGTCATCAATTGACTGCGCGTGTCAACGATGGCGACCACGTCCGGTTTAGCGGCCCTGAGACTTTGCATGTCCGGGTACACCGTCACCGAGCCAAACTGACGTTGCAAGGACGCTTTGACCCAGTCCACCGCCATGTCCGGTTTGGAGGTGGCAACGTAGGCGTTGTGAATCGATTGCACCAGCAGGCTCTGACCGAAGCCGGTGCCGGCGTTGGCCTGGTAGTCTTGAAGGTAGGCGCGGTTGGTTTGAGTGTTGCGGCTGTAGACGATGCCCAGGGACACGTTGCTGCCATTGGTGACATGCGTGGCACTGCTGCGGCCCACCGGCTCGGTGAAAATACCGTCGAGCGAAGAAACAGCCTTCGGTGCAGTGGGTATTGAACAACCTGTTAAAAGAGCCGTTATCGTCAAGGTACTGACAAGTGCAAGTTTCATGGTGTTTCTCCCGTGAAACAACTTGAGTCGGAAAGTTAATAGGCCGGACACAGTCGGCGGAAATTCCAGACTAAACCTGTCGTTGCCCAAAGAAATAGCCAATCACCGCACTTGTCAGGTGGTCACTAGTTTTGTTTGGTTTAAAAGGCGCCGGTTAATGACGCCGGGAAATAAAAAGGCCCGAATGCTTAATTCGAGCCTGTTTATTTATGGCTGGCGCGACAGCTATCAGTTTTCCAAAGGGATCAATACTTTTTCTTCTGGCGCTAACACCATAAACACCAACAGTTTGGCAGGTTTGGTGGTACTGGCATTTTTCGAGACCAAATGCTCCGACCCGGCCGGTTCGTACCAGTATTCACCGGCCTTGTAAGTGATCGCCTTTTCACCTTTGACCTGGGAAGTGATTGCTCCCGAAAGGACGTAAGCCATGGCCGTGCCCTCGTGCTTGTGGGCGATGGACGATTGGCCGGGTTTGTAATCGACTTCGATCATCAGCGCTTTTTTACCCGGCACGTTTGTCAGCATCTGGTCCTGCAACACCGTGACTTTTTCCGAAGGGTCGTGGGCGAATGCCGCGGCGGAAACGGTCAGGGCCAGGGCGGCGAGGGGCGCAGCGCAGTAGCGGAAGGCGTTCATGGGTTATCACCTGCTGTGGTTAGTTGTCAGGGACCACAGTAAGTCTCGGCCCAGGCCAATCAAACAGCCAATTTTCGTGAAGGCGAGGGGACCAATCATGCGCGTTGAAAAAACAAGATCGCCGCCTCCAGCCACTCCTGCAGAGGTACCCATTGCCCTGTAGGAGTGGCCGAAGACGGCGACCTAATTTTTAAACGATAGGAAAGCTGTTGAAGTCGACGCTGTTGGCCAGACGGCTGTCGATCAGGCCGATAAAGCCTTGTACTTCAGGGCAGTTGAAATGCATTTGCATGGCCGCTTCCGATTGCCAGCGGGCGCTGACAGTCCAGCGGTTGTCGTCCTCGGGGCAGCGGTCGACCATATAGGAGTCGCAGCCCGGTAGTTCGCGCAGGGTGTCGACAATTTTTTGCAGTTGCTTGCCCAGTTCGTCCGAGCGGCCGGCGGCGGCCTGCACCTTAACGGTATTGATCACTTCGTTGGACATTGCTCACACTCCTGAATCAGGCCGGACGAATCCTGCTCATTGAGGGATAACGCTTATGCAGGATAGGCCTGCATCCCCGGACCACCAATAGCCAATCGCGGGATAAAAACGCAGACCAATCTGTCAGGCGACCTGCTGCAAAATGTCCCGCAGGCGGTCCAGGGCGATGTCGATGTCCAGGGTTTCGATGGCGCCAAAACCCAGGAAAAGCCCGGACTGCGGCGCTTGCTGATAGAAAAAGCTGTCGATGGGATACACCCCGACTTCGACTTTTTTTGCCAGCTCAATCACCAATGGAATATCGATAGACACTTTGCACATAACCACCATGTGGAACCCGGCGGTGGTCGGGACCGCCTCGAGCCACGGTGAAAGATCGCCAGCCATGCGCGCGAGGATCCGTTCGCGGCGCCCGGCGTAGATCGTATGGCAGCGCCGGATGTGCTTGAGCAGGCAACCTTCGGCGATGAACTTGGCCAGCGCCCATTGAGGCAGGGTTGAGGTGTGCAGGTCGGTGAGCTGCTTGGCGCGAATGACCGCGTCGAGAATCGCTGGCGGCAGAATCGCATAACCCAGGCGCAACTCGGGCAGCAGGGTCTTCGAAAAGGTCCCGACGTAGGCGACGATGCCGCGTTCATCCATGCTTTGCAGCGAGTCGGTAGGCCGGCCTTCGTAGCGGAATTCGCTGTCGTAATCGTCCTCGATGATGATCGCGCCCAACTCATGGGCCCGCTCCAGCAGCGCCACCCGGCGCGCCTGGCTCATCGGCATGCCGAGCGGGAACTGGTGGGACGGCGTGACGTAAATCAGCCGGGTGCCAAGGGGGATTTTGTCCACCTGAATGCCTTCGGCATCCACCGGGACGCCGATTACCGTCGCGCCGTGGGTGCCGAACAACAGGCGTGCGGGCGGATAGCCGGGGTCTTCCATGGCGACAAGGCTGCCGGGACGCGTAAGCACCCGGGAGATCAGGTCCAGTGCCTGTTGCGCGCCGTTGCACACCACCACGTCTTCGTCCTGGCAATTGACCCCGCGGGAAAACGCGATGTGCCGTGCGATCGCATTGCGCAGCGCCGGCAGGCCTTCGGGCAGACTGTAGAAACCCTTGGAAGCGGAGATCTGGCGCAAGGCATGAGCGGTGCAGCGCCGCCAGTCATCCTGGGGAAACTGGCCCTTGCTGGTGGCGCCGCCGATGAAGTCGTAGCGTAACGAGCCTTCCAGCGTCGGATGGCGCAGAAATACCGGCAGGTTGCGCCAGGACTCGATGACCTCGGCACTGGCCAACTCCGAATGGCTCTGTTTACGGGTAACTTTCGCCGGTCGGGCGTTGACGTAGGTGCCTTTGCCGATGACCCCGGTGAGGAAGTTCTCGTAGGTCAGTTGCGTGTAGGTGTCGGAAATGGTTTTGCGGGAAATGCCCAATTGTTCAGCGAGTAAACGACTGGGCGGTAGCTGTGTCCCGGCTGCCAGACGGCCGGATTCGATGGCGCTGCGCAGTTGGTTATACAACTGGCCTGCCAGGTCCTTGCGGCCGTTGATGACAACGTGAAGTTCCATACCGGCGAAGCTCCTGGGGCGATTGAAGCGCGTGTGCGTCGGGCCAGATTACCCGCATGAGCGCCTGCGCAAAAGTTGCGTGGGCGAAAAACCTCCAATTGGTCTGGTGCCTGAGTGGTCCACGGGTATTTCGTAGAATTGGACCTGTAACGCCTGCGTATCAACGCCTACCTTGGGGGGCACACATTCGATCCACGAGGTCACTCCATGAACCCCCGACTGGACTACTACAGCGCATCGCCCAAAGCGATGAAAGCGATGATTGCCATGGAGGCCTTGACCAGCAACCTCAGCATCGAGCCGGCCTTGCTGCACTTGATCAAGATCCGTGCCTCGCAACTCAATGGCTGCGCCTTCTGCACCGACATGCACTCGGTGGATGCCCGGCGCCTGGGCGAGACTGACCGTCGGTTGTATTCGATCGTGGTCTGGCGCGACAGCGGCTTCTTCAACCCGCGAGAACGTGCGGCGCTGGCCTGGACCGAAGCCGTCACCTTGCTCTCTGAGAGCCATGTGCCAGACGAGGTCTACGCGCAGGCGCGGGAGCAGTTCAGCGAAGGCGAGATGGTCGACCTGACCATCGCCGTCACCACGATCAACAGCTGGAATCGCCTGGCGGTGAGCTTCCGGCAAACCCCCGGAGGCTGAATCGATTTTCTGCCCTGAGCGTCACATCAGGTTCATAAACCCTGCGCAGGATGAAGCTTTCAAGGACAGATCGACAGGGAGTCAGCGATGCCATTCATGGAAACCACAGGTCATCAGCAAGTTGCCAAGTACCGCTCACCCGTAGAAAAAACTTCACCCTGGCGCACACTGGCGGCAGGGATCGATCCGGTGTTGGCGCAGTCTTTTCGGGTGAGTGCCCGTTGCGGCTGTTTCATGCAGGCAGCCCGCAGTCTCAATATCAAGGCCACCCAACTGCGCAAACAATTGGCGCAACTTGAAGCGCACCTGCAGTGTTCGCTGTTCAGCCACTCAGAGAATGGTGTGGCCCTCAGTCGTGACGGATTGCAGCTGCAATCGCAGTTGATTGCCCTGGCCCACGAGCGCGACTTGCCGGTGATCGAACAACCGTTGATTCGCCTGGCCGTCGCCGAATCGATCCTGCATGACATTCTCGGTCGCGATCTGGTGGCTCTGTTGCGGCGCAACGCCAGCGTGCGCCTGGACATCATCACCCTGGACAGCGAACTCTCCCTGCAAGCGGTCAGTGCCGATGTGGTGCTGTGGCTGGCCGGCACCGACTCACCGCTGCCGGGCCCGAGTTTTGCTGTCAGCGAGCCCCGGTGTCTGGCACGGCTCGACTATCTGCCCCACATCGCCAAACGTTATTCACGGGTCGCGTCCCGCCCTGACAGCCTCGATGACCTGGCGGATTTCCTGCTGGTGCAATGGCAGCATGACCGTCAGGTCGACTGTTTTCGGCCGTGGAATACCCTCGTGGACCAGCGTCTGGCCGGGGTGGTGCAGTTGCATTCCTATCAGCTGATGCTGGAGATGATCCGTTGCAGCGCCTGCATTGGCCTGCTGCCCGGCTACATCAGCCGCTTCGACCGCGGCCTGATTGAATTGCCGGGGCTGTTCGGTCAACCGATGCAGCGTCAGGTGTGGATGGCGGTCAATGCCGAGTCCGAGGGGGCAGCGCAAGTGCAGATGATCGTCGAGTTGATTCAGAACACCTTCGAAGAGCGACGGGAGTGGTTCGAACAACCTGCGGCGGTATAGAGTGGGCGGCCATGTCTGTCTCAAGGATGAATCACCCATGCCCGCCACTGACGCTGTCATCTCCCTCGAACGTTTCAACGAATCCCACATCGACGGCATTACCGCGCTCTACAACGACCCGGCCATTACCCGTCAGGTGCTGCAAATGCCATTTCAGTCCGCGGAAGTCTGGCGCAAGCGCCTGGCGCCCGACAACGAGCGCGTGGTGCAGCTGGTAGCGCTGCATCAAGGGACGGTCATCGGCAATATTGGCCTCGAGCAGTTTTCACGGATCCGCCGCAGCCATGCCGGCAATCTCGGCATGGGCGTCGCGGTGGCCTGGCAGGGCAAGGGCGTCGGCTCGAAGCTGTTGGCGGCGGCGCTGGACGTCGCCGACAACTGGATGAACCTGCAACGGGTCGAGCTTTCGGTCTACGCCGACAACGAAGCCGCCATCGGGCTTTACCGCAAGTTCGGCTTCGACACCGAAGGACTGTTTCGCGACTACGCCGTGCGTGACGGCGCGCTGGTGGATGCCTTGAGCATGGCGCGTCTGCGACGCACACCCAAGGCCGGTTGAGTCACTCGCCCAAGGCGAACGCCACCGCCGCTTGAGCATGCAGTTCGGTGGTGTCGAGCAAGGGCAGGGCGCTGTGCTCGGGTTTTATCAGCAGGCCGATTTCCGTGCAGCCGAGGATGATCGCCTGGGCGCCACGTCGGGTCAGCGATTCGATGACCTGCTGATAGACCTTGCGTGACGCCTCGCGGATCACCCCGACACACAACTCGTCATAGATGATCCGGTGGACGGCCTGACGTTCATCGGCCTCCGGCACCAGTACGGTCAGCCCCATTGAAATCAGGCGTTCCTTGAGGAAGTCCTGCTCCATGGTGAACGCTGTGCCGAGCAATCCAATCTTCAGCGCGCCAGCCTCGACGGCAGCCTGACCGACAGGGTCGGCGATGTGCAGGAATGGAATGTCGATTGCTGCCTGAATCTGCCTGGCCACTTTGTGCATGGTGTTGGTGCAAAGCACCACGCAATCGGCACCACCCGCCTGCAACCGTTGCGCCGCGTCCACCAGAATCGCCGCGGCATCGTCCCAGCGCCCGGCATGCTGGGCCTGTTCGACAGGGCCAAAGTCGACGCTGTACATTAGCAATTTCGCCGAACGCAACGGCCCGAGCCGGTCGCGCACCTGCTGATTGATGAGACGGTAATACTCGGCGCTGGACTCCCAGCTCATGCCGCCGATAAGGCCGATGGTGCGCATGTCGTGCTCCTGTTGATGGCCACCCTTTGTTTTTGAGCATGCCCTTATTTGAGAGTACCCGTGGCTCTTCATCGCGATCTATCAGGAAATTTCACATGCCAACGGTTCTGAGCCAGGAGTTGCTGGGTGGCAGACTCTGCTTACAGCTTTTGCCTCGGGCGGCTTACAGCGCGCGTGACCCAGTGCAGTGGCAAACCCTTGGGGTAACACTGGAACGTCAACAAGGCGTGCACGCTATCGATTCGGATCACCGGGTGGATTTCGATACGTTGCCTGGCGTGCTGGCTTACACCCCGGTCGGCGTGGAAGTGTTTTCCGAATCGGCCAGCGGTGGCGAATACCTGCTGATGCGTCTGAACCAGCCGCTGGCCGATCAGCATTTACCCGCGGTTGACCACCGTGTGCAGTCTTCAGGTAATCGCCGCGCGCTGATGCTGGGCCGGGAACTGCGGCGTCTGTTGCTCGCTCCGCAACCGGACAGGCTGGCGCTTGAGCAAAGAGCTGTGGAATTCGTTGGTTTGATGAACCCGAAGGCCAGTACCGCGCAACGTGTCACGCCGAAGGTTTTCACCCAAGTGCTTGATCAGATCGCCGAGCAGTTCCACGAACCCCTGACCCTTGAACAATTGGCCGCCACCTACGGGCAAAACGAGCTGCGCTTTCTGCGCGACTTCACCCGGGCCATCGGCCTGACACCCCACGCTTACCTGGTTGAAGTGCGGCTTCAGGCGGCACGCCGGATGATCGAACACACCGACCTGTCCCTGGCCGACATCGCCCTGGACGCCGGCTTCGCCCATCAGTCCCACATGGGCAGTGCCTTTCGCAAATACCTGGCCATGACCCCCAGCCAATACCGTTCACGCTTTTAGTCGTACGCTGGCCGCTTGCATCTGCCATGCTCAAAGTCCGCAGCACCGCTTCAACAAAGGAACACCGCAATGGACGACGTACAGCAACTGGGTGAGATGCTTCGCCATTACGCAGAAAGCGAAGCGCACAAGAAACAACTGTTCGAGTCGCAATCGGCCGTGTGGGCGACGCGCATTGGTGAGCTGTTCGATCAGATCCAGCAATGGCTGGAACCGGTCCAGGCGCCGAATCTGCTGGAGGTGAGTCGCGAGGCGTATGTCGCCTCGGGGCCGAGCGTTCCGGTCGAAACGTCGACCTTCAAGACCGAGAAACTGACGATTGTGATTGCCGGTAAACCGGTGGAGTTTGTGCCGGATGTGATGGGTGCCGGTGGTCAGATTTCACTGGCTGTGATGGGCCTGACGGCCGCGCGCTATGGCAGCATTTCGCTGGTGTGCCTGCCGCCGTCCAGTAGCTGGCAATGGCGCAAAACCAACGGCTTGAAAGACCCGGATACCTTTGCGTTCGATGCGAACTTTTTGGCGCAGCAGTTGCAGAGCCTGATTCCCCGCGAGCGTAGCTGATCCCCCTGACCTGACACACAACCCTGTGGGAGTGAGCCTGCTCGCGATGGCGGTGTATCAGTCAACATTGACGTCGACTGATACACCGCCATCGCGAGCAGGCTCACTCCCACAGTGGTTTAGTGGTGTATCAGATTTCCAGGTTGCCCCAACCCGGTTTCGCTTCTTCCGGCGCCACCGACTTCACACTCTTGCCCGTCGCCAATTCCACCCGCCGCGCCACCTCCGGGTCATCGGCAAACGGAATCAAACTGGCTTCATCCAGGCTCTCCGCCGTCTGGTGTTTCAGGCAGTATTCAACCGCCAGCCAAAGCGCCAGCACACCCAACACATTCAGCACGACCTCAATCATCTCAGCCCCCTTGCCTCAGGCAATCTGCGCGTCGCGTTCGGCCATTTCGACGTCCGAAACCCGCACCGTGCGCCAGACGTTGTAAGCCATCAGCAACATGCCGCTAAGGAAGAACACCCCACCGACAAAGCGCACTACAAATCCCGGATGGCTGGCCTGCAAGGCTTCGACGAACGAGTAGGTCAGCGTGCCGTCATCGTTGATCGCGCGCCACATCAGGCCCTGGGTGATGCCGTTGACCCACATCGAGGCGATGTACAGCACGGTGCCGATGGTCGCCAGCCAGAAGTGCAGGTTGATCAGTGGTGTGCTGTACATCTGCTCGCGGCCGAAGACTTTCGGGATCATGTGGTACAGCGAGCCGAAGGTGATCATTGCCACCCAGCCCAGAGCGCCGGCGTGCACGTGGCCGATGGTCCAGTCGGTGTAGTGGGAGAGGGCGTTGACCGTCTTGATCGCCATCATCGGGCCTTCGAAGGTCGACATCCCGTAGAAGGCCAGGGACAACACCAAAAAGCGCAGGATCGGGTCGGTGCGCAATTTATGCCAGGCACCCGAGAGGGTCATCATCCCGTTGATCATCCCGCCCCAACTCGGTGCCAGCAGGATCAGCGACATGGCCATGCCGAGCGACTGCGCCCAGTCCGGTAGCGCGGTGTAATGCAAGTGGTGCGGGCCGGCCCAGATGTACAGGGTGATCAGCGCCCAGAAGTGCACGATCGACAACCGATAGGAATACACCGGCCTTCCGACCTGTTTCGGCACGAAGTAATACATCATCCCGAGGAACCCGGTGGTCAGGAAGAAACCCACCGCGTTGTGCCCGTACCACCACTGCACCATGGCGTCGGTCGCCCCGGAATACACCGGATAGGACTTGAACCAGTCCACCGGAATGGCCAGGTGATTGACCACGTGCAGCATCGCGATGACCACGATGAACGCACCGAAGAACCAATTGCCGACATAGATGTGCTTGGTCTTGCGTTGCACCACGGTGGTGAAGAACACGATGGCGTAGGCGACCCAGACCACCGTCATCCATACCGCGCCGGAGAATTCGATCTCGGCGTATTCCTTGGTGGTGGTGTAGCCCAGCGGCAGGCTGATCAGCATCACCACGATCACCGACTGCCAGCCCCAAAAGGTGAATGCCGCGAGCTTGTCCGAAAACAGCCGCACCTGGCAGGTACGCTGCACCGCGTAGTAACTGGCGGCGAATTGCGCGCTGCCGGCAAAGCCGAAAATCACCAGGCTGGTGTGCAGCGGGCGCAAGCGGCCGAAGGTGGTCCATGGCAGGTCGAGGTTCATCTGCGGCCACACCAGTTGCGAGGCGATCCACACCCCCATCGCCATCCCCACGACACCCCAAACCACGGTTGCCACGACGAATTGGCGGACGACCTTGTAGTTATAGGCCTGTCCGATTGTTGCTGTGCTCATGGTCAATGCTTCCACGGTTGCAAAGTCTTGCCAGGCCACCCGGACTGGCATGTCGCCCACTGTAGAAACCCCACCGGAAACAAAACAGACTCAGAAAAACCGAGTTTATGCGGATCAGATTTGAGGTAACTCTGCGGCCGTTTGCCACAACCTGATACGGTTTTTTAGCGTTCAGGTGAATCTGTAACGCGCTGCGCCGCAGGTCCATAGTCGCTACCACAAGCACTGCCAAACCCTGTAGCAGCTGTCGAGCACCGCGAGGCTGCGTTCGGCTGCGAAGCAGTCGTCAAACCAAGCGACTCGGTCTGTCAGGTGAACCGTGTGCACAGGGTTTACGACTGCTACGTCCGAACGCAGCCTCGCGGTGCTCGACAGCTGCTACAGGGCAGAGCGTGCGATCAATCCTGATGAGGTAGCCACATGTATCAGTACGATGACTATGACCGGGCCCTGGTCTTTGAGCGGGTCGCGCAGTTTCGCGATCAGGTCGAACGCTTCATGGCGGATGAGTTGAGCGAAGAAGAATTCCTGCCGCTGCGTTTGCAAAACGGTCTGTACATGCAAAAACACGCCTACATGCTGCGCGTGGCGATTCCTTACGGCACGTTAAGCGCGCCACAAATGCGTACGCTGGCGAGCATCGCCCGGGAATACGATCGCGGCTACGGCCACTTCACCACCCGGCAGAACATGCAGTTCAACTGGATCGAACTGGCTCAGGTGCCGGACATCCTCGAACGCCTGGCTCAAGTGGAAATGCACGCGATCCAGACCTCCGGCAACTGCGTGCGCAACATCACCACCGAAGCCTTTGCCGGGGTTGCCGCGGATGAAATGATCGACCCGCGGCCGCTGGCGGAAATCCTGCGCCAATGGTCGACCATCAACCCGGAATTCCTGTTCCTGCCGCGCAAGTTCAAGATCGCCATCTGCTCAGCGGAACAGGACCGGGCAGCGATCATGATGCATGACATCGGCCTCTATCTTTACCCGGGCACCGACGGGCAGATGTTGCTGCGGGTCATCGTCGGCGGCGGGTTGGGGCGCACGCCAATCCTCGGGTTGCAGATTCGCGAAGGGTTGCCGTGGCAGCATTTGCTGTCCTACGTCGAAGCGGTGCTGCGGGTCTACAACCGCCACGGTCGGCGCGACAACAAGTACAAGGCGCGGATCAAGATTCTGGTCAAGGCGCTGGGCATCGAAGCCTTTGCCCGGGAAGTGGAGGAGGAGTGGCAGTACCTCAAGGACGGCCCGGCGCAGTTGACCGACGTCGAATATGAGCGCGTGGCCAGTGCCTTTGTGCCGCCGGATTACCGCGCACTGGCGGACACCGACCTCGACTTCGGCACGCGCCTGTCCGAAAACCCGGCCTTCGCCCGTTGGGTGTCGCGCAACGTTCAGCCGCACAAAGTGCCGGGCTACGCCAGCGTGGTGCTGTCGACCAAACCGGGCATCGCCTCACCGCCGGGTGATGTCACGGCCGAGCAAATGGAGGCCGTGGCCGACTGGTCCGAGCAGTTCGGTTTTGGCGAAATTCGCATCGCCCATGAACAGAACATTGTGTTGCCCGACGTGCCGAAGGCTGATCTCTACACGCTCTGGTGCCTGGCCTGCAAACAGGGCCTGGGTTGCGCCAACATCGGTTTGCTGACCGACATCATCGCCTGCCCCGGTGGCGACTTCTGCGCGCTGGCCAATGCCAAGTCGATCCCCATCGCACAAGCCATTCAGGCACGCTTCGAAGACCTCGACTATCTGCATGACCTGGGCGACATCAGCCTGAACATTTCCGGCTGCATGAACGCCTGCGGCCACCACCACATCGGCAACATCGGCATTCTTGGGGTCGATAAGAACGGCAGCGAGTGGTACCAGATCACCCTCGGCGGGGCTCAGGGCAAGAACAGCGCATTGGGCAAAGTCATCGGCCCGTCCTTCAGCGCCGCCGAAGTGCCCGGGGTGATCGAGCAGATCATCGCCACGTTCATCAATTACCGCGAGAGCGAGGAAGTGTTCGTCGACACCTTGCAGCGTATCGGTCTGGAACCGTTCAAAGAGCAGGTCTATTCGAAGCTGCTGGAGGTGTCGGCATGAACAATGTGCTGCGGCTGGAGGAGGGTGTGGCGCGGATTGTCACTGATGATCCATGGACCCTGGTCAGGGACGTCAACGATGAATGGCCGACGGGTGCAGTGATTCTGCCGTTGGCCCGCTGGCTTGAAGGTCCACCGCAAAAGGGCGTGTGGTTGGGGCCGGACGATGAAGTGGAAAGCCTCCAGCCGTGGATTTCACACCTGCCGCTGATTGCCCTCGATTTTCCGAGTTTCCGTGACGGTCGCGGTTACAGCCAGGCGTACTTGCTGCGCACTCGATTGGGCTGGACGGGCGAGTTGCGTGCTGTCGGCGACGTCCTGCGCGATCAACTCAGCCACATGCGTCAATGCGGGTTCGACAGCTTCGCGGTGCGCGAAGACAAGTCCGCCGAAGATGCGCTCAAGGGGCTGGCCGGGATGAGTGTTTTGTATGGGCGTTCGGTGATTGAGCCGCGACCGTTGTTCAGGCGACGGGAGTAACCCCGGTGAGGATGGCGCATCCTGTAGAGCAGGATGCGCCGAGCGCTGTCAGTTGATACGGACCAGAGCAGCTCGATCGCTTGGAGAAAGCTGATCAATTTCGAGCAGTGTCAGGCTCTTTGGCGCTTCACCAGGCAGTGGGCTGCCGAAATTGCCCGCAGCGTCGGCGGGAAGTTTGTACATCGCGCCCGTGAGTGGATCGACAACGAGCATGCCAATCAACCCACCGAACAACAGATTGCCCCAGTACCAGCCACTCATGCTGGTTTCCAGCGTAGCGCTGGTGTCGGCATAACCTGCTTTCTTGAAGGTGATGGTGTAGGCCTCACCTTTGAAGTAGCCACGACCTGAAGGCAGGGTAACGGTATTGGGTGTGGAACCGTTATGAACGACAACTCCGTCCTTGTTCTTGATGGTGAAGTCGGCACCGCTTGGAGTGCTCGAAACGTTCACTGGGTATTTGCTGTCACCAACGATGCTTGCACAGCCCGAAGTCAGCAGTGTGGCGGTCAGGGCGGTAACGGTGAACAGCGTGCGGAGAGCTTTCATTGATGATCCTTGAGACCGGGATTTGCCGTCATTGGCCGAGGTACGCTTCATGTGGCCTCGATGTGACTATTGGGGGCTGACTGCCCGGCGCGGACTCTAGCACTAATAGCAGTGAGCCATCATTCGGAATTTAAATTAATTCGGTTTAGCCGCACGCCTTGGGAAATGTTGTGTGGAGGTGCAAGGAATTTGTACTTGGGTCGATGATGGCACTTTGGTAGAGTCCGCACCTCACAAGGAAGTCGTACCGAAAGGAGTCTGGTTTGAGTGTGGGCAAGAAGATTTTAGGGTTAACCGCGTTTCTGCTGATGTTGACCCTGTGGGGCGGTTACTTTTATGTGTTCCAGGAGAACCGCGGCGGTCAGTTGGGTGGCGCGTTCGACAGTTACGCCTGGTGCGGCACGCCACCGGCCGCTGATGTGCTGTCGCTGGGCAAGGATCAGCTGACCCTGCGCATCACCAACAACCTGCGTGGCGAGTTCATGCTCAGCGGCGCGGTGATTGTTTCCGAGCGCACTTTCAACCGCTACGACCTGGGCCGAAACGAGCTGCGCCTGCGCCTGGAACCGCTGCAATGGTCCTACGGCGCCACGCCGATTTTCCTCGAACAGGTCAGGATCAACCCCCTGAGCCGTAACCTCGCTTCTGACAACAAAAGTGCCTACGCGGAGCTCGAGCCGCGACCGATTGGCGTGCAGGGGCGCGCCACCGAGTTTCCCTTCGACACCTACCGCTATGGCTACAAACCGGTGCTGTATTACCTCAAGGGCAATGAGCGCATCGACCTGCGCTTCCGCCACATCACCGCGGTGATGGAGATGTCGAACACCTTTACGCCCGTTCAGAAGTACAACCGGGCCGAGTACATCAATGAGAAAAACGCGTTGGTGCGCGAGGAAGACTACAAACCCTTCACCTCCCATGAATGCGCGTTCAGCGTCGAGCGCAAAGGCTCATTCAAGGTGATCGTCTTGCTGTTGCTGCTGGTGATTTGCCTGCCGCTGATGCACGTGTTTTATCGCGACGAGCCGGGCATCGATTTTCTCGCCACGCTGGTGAGTATCGGGGCGATCCGGATATTGCTGGTGGGGCCGTTGCAGGACTTTCAGCTGTACAACATTGACTTCCTGTTTGGCGCGGCGATTTTGCTGGTGGGGACGGTGTCGCTGATCAAGGCGATGCGGGCGAACAGTCGGCGGGCGTTGGCGTTGAAGAGCGGGTCGTCATGGTGAAGATGAGGGGTGTCATTTAGATCCACCCCCTCACCCTAACCCTCCCGAAACGTCGGAC
Source organism: Pseudomonas sp. BT76 TE3572 (assembly GCF_050435365.1). Taxonomy (NCBI): domain Bacteria; kingdom Pseudomonadati; phylum Pseudomonadota; class Gammaproteobacteria; order Pseudomonadales; family Pseudomonadaceae; genus Pseudomonas; species Pseudomonas sp. BT76 TE3572. The sequence goes on along the minus strand of NZ_JBNDKE010000001.1, from coordinate 1,405,151 downwards.
CGCCCCAGGGGGTAGAGGGGACTGAACGAGGTGTTTTTTCGAGTTACATCGACCTGAAATTTCGAGTCGACCTCAGGTTTTGAAAGGCTTGAAGATCGGCTCCCTTTCCCCTCGCCCCCATGGGGAGAGGGCGGGGGGTGAGGGGTGGATTTCAAGGATGCACACCATCAATCACTTCAACGCAGGATCCCCCCTGTTCATTTTCTTCCAGCCCTGCAACAGCACCTGCGCCTTCGGCTCCTGCCCGTTGTCCAGGTAGTACTGGATCAACGACAACCGGGCATTGCGATTGGCCGGCTGCACTTTTAACAGCCGCTCCAGCTCTTGGCAGGCCTCATCGACCTTGCCGCTGTCGTGCAACGCCACCGCCAACACGTAACCGTACTGGGCGTTCTGAGGCTCCAGTTGTGCGGCTTTGCGCAGGGCCGGCATGGCTTGGGCGGATTTGCCTGCCCGCACCAGCGACAGGCCTTGAGTGTGTTGCAGCAGGGCGGCATCCGGATGTTCTTTCAGGCTCTGTGCCAGCAGCGTCTGAGCTTCCTGACTGCGTCCGTTCGCCTCCAGCCATTGCACCAGTGTCACCAGCGCCGGGTAGAAATCCGGATCGCGCTTGAGGGCTGTGCGCAACAGTGATTCGACTTCGCCGCTACGACCGCTGGCTTGATAGAGCATGGCCAGGTTGAGATTGGCTTCGGCGCGTTCGGCCAGGTTCTTCTGAACGTCCTCGTATTCGGCGATGGCCGTGTTCCAGTTGTCTTGGGCGTTGCCCAATCCATTACGGGCCACGCTCAGCAGATCCCGGGCCGCGACAATCCGCACAGCCTTCACCGGGTCACCCAGCAATGGCGTCAGCAGCGACGCGCGCTCCTGTGGCGGCAGGAACGCGCTGATCGCCCGGACGGCGCTTTCACGCACTTGCGGGGCCGGGTTGTTCAAGTCCTGGGTGGCGAGTTTTAAAGCCTGTTCGCTTGGGTACAGCGGCAACTCGGCCAGCAGGGTCGCGCGCTGAATCGCTGGCAAATGGCTAAGTTGAAGCTGCTCGTACAAGGCTTGTGCCGCGCCGGGCTGACCGTTGCGAATCAGCCACAGGCTTTCGTCGTAACGCGGTGCCTGCGCAGTGGTGGTGTTCCAGAGCTTGAATTGCTCGGTGACCTTGTCGCCCGCCTTGCCCTGGTGACAGGTCAGGCAAGCATCCGGCGTGCCGAGTTGTTTCGCCCGCTCAGGGTTGGGGATGCTGAAACTGTGGTCATGCCTGAAGTCATTGCCCATGTAGAACTTGCCGGGCATGTGGCAATCCACGCACTGCGAACCCGGCTGGCCCATGGTGTGGCGCGTGTGTTCGATGGAATCGTAGTTCTTCGCTTGCAGCCCTTTGCCGTCGACGCCGTCCATTGACGTCTTGCCGGCGGTGTTGTGGCATTGCAGGCAGACACCGTTGCCCGGTGCCTTGAGCTCGGTGCTGTGCGGGTTGTGGCAGTTGCTGCAGCGCACACCCTTGTCGAACATTTTGCTCTGGGCGAAGGAGCCGTGTTCGAACACTTCGTCCTTGATCTTGCCGTCCAGCGCGTACAACTCGCGGGTCAGGGGGCTCGGCAGGTAGTCATCCATCAGGCGCTTGCCGGCGGTGAAGCCGTCGCCCAATGGCGCGCGGCGCGAGTGGCAGCGGGCACAGGTTTCGATTTCGACGGTGGCGTTCTTGTCCTTCAGGTCGACGGCAAAACCGGCATGGACCAGGTCACCTTTTTTTGCCGTCCATGCCAGGTGATTGGAGGCCGGGCCGTGGCACGCCTGACAGCCGACACCGAGGCTGTTCCAGTGACTGTCGAAGGTGTTTTTCGCGGTATCGAAATTGCGCTTGTAACCGGTGGTGTGGCACTCGACGCACATGAAGTTGGCGTTCTGGCTCGGCTTGCTCCAGTGCAACGGGTCTTTGAAATTCACACCCTGGCCCGGATAGAGGTGAAACCAGCGGTGCTTCTCGGTATCCCAGGCCACGCCGAGGGCTTGCAACCGACCTTCGCCGACCTCGATCAGGTATTGCTGCAACGGCGCGATGCCGAAGGTGTAGGCGACCTTGAAGTCGGTATTCTTGCCATCAATGCCGTGGGTGTTGACCCAGAATTCGTCGCCCTTGCGCGAGAAACGGGTGGTTTCGTTTTCCGCTTTGAAGGTGACGTTTTTGAAGTCGCCCAACATCGTCTCGGCATTGGCCTCCTGCATCGCCAATTGGTGATGGGAGCCTTGCCAGTCCTTGACCTGCTCACTGTGGCAGCCCTGGCATTGTTGCTCATCAACCATCGCTGCCGGTGCCACGGCAACCGGTTGCGGTTTGACCGGCTGAGCGACCGGTGTACTGACAGGCGCATACGTCATGGGGGCCGGTGTGCTGCTGAACAGGAACCAGCCGATGCCCGCTATGGCCAATAGCAAGACGCCGAGGGTGACGGGAAACAGGTAACGGCTGATCAAGGTCGGTGGCGAATCAGGGTGTGTCTGTACCGCTTTATTTTTATGTTTCGGCATTGCGACTTCCATAGTCCGGGTGCGTTTGCCGTCAGGCGCGCATTCAAGCTCGACGCAGCTTTGCCGGAAGGCCGGCGTCTGTCAAATGAGGTTGTGATCCACTGCGCAGGCGCTGTATCACTCCCCGAAAAACCACCGGAAATACGGATCCCCCCCATCCCCGCGCATCACCTCGCGAATATCCCTGGCCCACGCGTCGCGGTCACCCTCATAAGCATGCAGACTCGCCCGATAAAACTGCATCAGGCGTTGCTCGTGTGCGTTCATCCGTTCGTTGAAGCCCGCATCGGCATTCACCAGCGGTGGCGCTATGCGCAGGTCCAGCAAGGCGCACCTTGCGGTCGGTTTCATTCAAGTCGACGAAGCCAAGGATGTACGGCGTGGTGGCGTTGGCGGTGATCACGCCCAGTTTGTCTTCGTAACTGTTGAGCACCATCAGGTCGCCGCTGCGGGCGCCGAGTTTGTCGCGAAACTCTGCCTGCCATTGCGCGTAGGACACCAGCGGCAACGCCCACAGATAATTCTGGGTCGCCTGTTGGAAATCCAGCTCGGCGTAGAGTTTGGCTATGGACTCATGGGCCGGCAGTTCGCCTTCCATCGCGATCTTGCCGATCCGCGTATCTGGATCCTGGGCGCCGACACCGCAACTGACGAACATGGTCATCAAACTGAAACCGGCTGCGCGAATTGCACCGTGCATAAGAAAGTCCTTATTTGCCAAACGTGACATTGATCCCGGCGAACAGCGTGAACTGCGGCAGGCCATCGCCTTTGCGTTCCACGGTCCACTGAGGTTCGACGAATGCATTGAGGATATTGGAACCGGATTTCCAGACCTTGCCGCCACCGAACCCGATGGGGATGTAGTGGGTGTCGTTTTTCAGGTCGAACGTCCAGGTGCCGGTGCCCAGTTCGTCCTGATCGGCGGTGGGTGCAGTGATCTGCGGACCGATGCCCAGCTGCACACCGTCAGTCTTGAGCAAGAAGATGTCGAAAATGTTCAGATCACCTACACCGGTGCTGTATCCCCCGTTCCTTCGTGGCTCATTGGACGACTCGGCACTTCTCGGCCGTTACTGCGAAATCTCTTTCCTATCAAGCCTGTAGGACACGTCTGTTGAAACTAGCAGCTAACTCGGGGTTCGCCAGTCGCAGCGGGGGACTCTTTGGTTTTTTGTACACGTTTGCGTGAAATTATGTGTACTGAAAAGTTAATGCGAAACAGGGGGTTGAAATCGATGGACTGCTAGCTGTGGCGAGAGGGCAAGCCTCTTCGCCACAATGATCCGTTATTCAGTCCTTCTTCATCTGCGCACGCACCCGCTCTTCCTGCTCCCGCAGTTCCGGTGTGAACTCGTCTCCGAAATCTTCAGCCTCGAACACCTGGCGAATCTCAATCTCGGCGTCGGTGCCTGGCATCGGGTTGGGGCAGCGCTTGACCCACTCGATCGCTTCCTGTTTCGACTTCACGTTCCATAGCCAATAGCCGGCGATCAGCTCCTTGGTTTCGGCGAACGGGCCGTCGATCACCGTGCGCTTTTCGCCCGAGAAACGTACGCGGGCGCCTTTGCTGCTGGGTTGCAGGCCATCGCACTCGATGAGGATGCCGGCTTTGACCAGTTCCTCGTTGTAGTTGCCCATTGCGGTCATCAGTTCCTCGCTGGGCATCACACCAGCCTCGGAATCCTGGCTGGCTTTCACAATGATCATGAATCGCATGGTCTTATCTCCGCTGGATGTGAGTGACTCACAGCCTAGTCGAATGGCCGTCGCTTGAATCGACAACGCTGGCTGCCTTTCGTCATGAACACCGGGTGGCGGCCGGTGAGGGCGGTACGCTGTACACCGACCGCATCTCTCGCTCCTGCGGGATTCGGGTTGTATCCAATGTGTGCGACGAGACATCACAATTTGTATCTGGGCATAGGTCGTCGGGCCATTTCGTGGTTAACTTCGGCCTCTTCAAATTCTCTACAACAACGTTCAGAAGGACTCCGTTCATGGCTCAAGTCACTCTTAAAGGCTCCCCGGTTCAAGTCAACGGCCAACTGCCACAAGCCGGTTCCAAGGCGCCAGCCTTTTCCCTGGTTGCCGGCAATCTGTCCGACGTGACCCTGGCGAGCTTCGCCGGCAAGCGCAAAGTGCTGAACATCTTCCCAAGCGTTGATACCCCGACCTGCGCCACTTCGGTTCGCAAGTTCAACGCCCAGGCCAGTGATGTCGCCAACACTGTCGTGCTGTGCATCTCCGCTGACCTGCCGTTCGCTCAAGCTCGCTTCTGCGGCGCCGAAGGCCTGGAAAACGTACAGAACCTGTCGACCCTGCGCGGTGCCGAGTTCATCGAGAACTACGGCGTTGCCATCGCTGACGGCCCGCTCAAAGGCCTGACCGCCCGTGCCGTCGTGGTTCTGGACGAAAACGACAACGTTCTGCACAGCGAACTGGTCAAGGAAATCGCTGATGAGCCGAACTACGAAGCAGCACTCGCCGTTCTGAAGTAAAAGTAGTTTTACAATTGTTAACGGCCTGGCCCTGTCCAGGCCGTTTTCATTTGTGCTTCAGTGTCTTAGATAAATCTCCTGTTACGTAAGCCGAAGGTAAATTGCCGGTAAAGCCGCTTTGCTTAATGCCCGCCAGTGCTTATCGTTCAGCCTCCTGTAGAAGAAGCCCACGCGCCCAATGGTTGATCATTCCATGCAATCCTCCGTTTCCCGTAGTCCCCGTCGCTGGCTGTTTGGCCTGCTTGTCCTGTTGGTCATCGCTGGCCTGTGCTGGAAATTCTGGCCCGCCGGCACTGCCCAAAAAGAGGGCGCAGGGCAAAAAGCCGTTGCCGGGCATACCGGCAGGTCGGGGGGGATGCGTCCGGGTTTCGGCGGGGCGACCGGGCCTGTTCCAGTGCGTGTCGCGCCAGCGGTCAAGGGCGACTTCCCGCTGTACTACAAGGCGCTGGGCACCGTGACGGCGTTGAACACCATCAATGTGCGCAGCCGCGTCGGTGGTGAGCTGATGAAGATCTCCTTCGAAGAAGGGCAGATGGTCAAGGCAGGCGATCTGCTGGCTGAAATTGACCCGCGTCCTTACCAGAATGCCTTGCTTCAGGCCGAAGGCACGTTGCTGCAGAACCAGGCACAACTGAAAAACGCTCAAGTTGATGTAGAACGCTATCGCGGCCTGTATCGCGAAGACAGTATCGCCAAGCAGACCCTGGACACGGCCGAAGCGCTGGTGGGCCAGTATCAGGGCACGGTCAAAACCAATCAGGCGGCGGTCAACGACGCCAAGCTCAATCTGGAATTCACCAAGATCCGCGCCCCGATTGCCGGGCGTGTGGGCTTGCGTCAGCTGGACGTCGGCAACCTGGTGGCAGCCAACGACACCACCGCGCTGGTGATCATCACCCAGACGCAACCGATCAGCGTTGCCTTCACCTTGCCGGAAAACACCCTGGACACCGTGCTGGCCCGTTATCGCACCGGCGCCAAACTGCCCGCCGAAGCCTGGGACCGTGGCGACACCAAGTTGCAGGCCACCGGCGTCTTGCAGAGCCTGGACAACCAGATCGACGTCACTACCGGCACCCTGAAATTCAAGGCTCGTTACGAGAACCGCGATCAGGCGCTGTTCCCGAATCAGTTCGTCAACGTCCACCTGCTGGCCGACACCCTCAAAGACGTGGTGCTCGCACCTTCGGCAGCGATTCAGTTCGGCACCAATGGTACGTTTGTCTACGCCCTGGACGGCGACAAGAAAGTCGCGATTCGCCAGTTGAAAGTCGGCGCCAGTGACGGTGAAAACACCGTGGTTACCGAAGGCCTGGCCCCTGGGGATCGCGTGGTCCTTGAAGGCACCGACCGCTTGAAGGAAGGCAGCGAAGTGGAAGTGGTCAACGACACCAAGGACGTGCCAGCCACCCCGGCCGGGCACCTGCAAGGCAAATCGGCCACCACGGCGCCTGACGCGACGACCACCGACAAGGCGAAAAAGGGCGGCGCATGAACCTCTCGCGGCTGTTCATCCTTCGCCCGGTCGCCACGACCCTGAGCATGCTGGCCATTATCCTGGCCGGCGTGATCGCCTATCGGCTGTTGCCGGTGTCGGCATTGCCTCAGGTCGATTACCCGACCATCCGCGTCATGACGCTGTATCCCGGCGCCAGCCCGGATGTCATGACCAGCGCCGTGACCGCGCCCCTTGAGCGTCAATTCGGGCAGATGCCCGGCCTGACCCAGATGGCCTCGACCAGTTCCGGCGGCGCTTCGGTGCTGACTCTGCGTTTCAGCCTCGACATCAACATGGACGTCGCCGAGCAGCAGGTGCAGGCGGCGATCAACGCCGCGACCAATTTGCTGCCCAAGGACCTGCCGGCGCCGCCGGTGTACAACAAGGTCAACCCGGCGGACACCCCGGTACTGACGCTGGCCATCACCTCCAAGACCATGCTGCTGCCCAAGCTCAATGACTTGGTCGACACGCGCATGGCGCAGAAAATTGCCCAGATCAGCGGCGTCGGCATGGTCAGCATTGCCGGCGGCCAGCGTCAGGCCGTGCGGATCAAGGTCAACCCCGAGGCGCTGGCCGCCAATGGCTTGAACCTGTCTGATGTTCGCACCTTGATCGGCGCGTCCAACGTCAACCAGCCCAAGGGCAACTTCGACGGCCCGACCCGGGTGTCGATGCTCGATGCAAACGATCAACTGACCTCGCCCAAGGACTACGCCAACCTGATTCTCGCCTACGCCAACGGCGCGCCGTTGCGTTTGAAGGACGTGGCGGAGATCGTCGATGGTGCGGAAAACGAACGTCTGGCGGCGTGGGCCAACGAAAACCAGGCCGTGCTGCTGAACATCCAGCGTCAGCCTGGCGCCAACGTCATCGAAGTGGTAGACCGGATCAAAGCCCTGCTGCCGAGCATCACCGACAACCTGCCGGCCGGTCTCGAAGTCACCGTGCTGACCGACCGCACCCAGACTATCCGCGCCTCCGTCACCGACGTGCAGCACGAATTGTTGATCGCCATTGCGCTGGTCGTGATGGTGACCTTTCTGTTCCTGCGTCGGGCCAGCGCCACGATCATTCCGTCCGTGGCCGTGCCACTGTCGCTGATCGGCACCTTCGGCGTGATGTACCTCGCGGGTTTCTCGGTCAACAACCTGACCCTGATGGCACTGACCATCGCCACCGGTTTCGTGGTGGACGATGCCATCGTCATGCTGGAGAACATTTCCCGATTTATCGAAGAAGGCGACAGCCCCCTGAATGCGGCGCTCAAGGGCGCCAAACAGATCGGCTTCACGCTGATTTCCCTGACCCTGTCGCTGATCGCAGTGTTGATTCCACTGTTGTTCATGGCCGACGTGGTAGGGCGGTTGTTCCGCGAATTTGCCATCACCCTGGCAGTGGCGATCCTGATCTCCCTGGTGGTGTCCCTGACCCTGACGCCAATGATGTGCGCGCGGTTGCTCAAGCGTGAACCCAAGGAAGAAGAACAGGGTCGTTTCTACCGGGCCAGCGGCGCCACAATTGATTGGATGATCGCGGCTTACGGGCGCAAGTTAAAGTGGGTTCTCAAGCATCAACCGCTGACCTTGATGGTGGCTATCGGCACCCTGGCGTTGACCGTATTCCTTTACATGGTGGTGCCCAAGGGCTTCTTCCCGATGCAGGACACCGGGGTGATCCAGGGTATTTCCGAGGCGCCGCAGTCGATTTCCTTTGCGGCCATGAGCGAGCGTCAGCAGGAACTGGCCAAAGTGATCCTGGCGGATCCGGCGGTGGAAAGCTTGTCGTCCTACATTGGGGTCGACGGTGACAACTCGACGCTGAACAGCGGTCGTCTGCTGATCAACCTCAAATCCCACAGCAACCGCGACCTGAGCGCCACCGAGGTGATTGCACGTCTGCAACCGGAACTGGACAAGCTCCCCGGCATCCGCCTGTTCATGCAGCCGGTGCAGGACCTGACCATCGAAGACCGCGTCAGCCGGACTCAATACCAGTTCAGCATGTCGTCGCCGGATTCGGAGTTGCTGAGTCTGTGGAGCGGTCGTCTGGTAGACGCACTGGCTGAACGGCCGGAACTGACCGACGTCGCCAGCGATTTGCAGGACAAGGGCTTGCAGGTCTATCTGGTGATTGACCGCGATGCGGCGTCGCGGGTCGGCGTGTCGGTGTCGAACATCACCGATGCGCTGTACGACGCCTTCGGTCAGCGGCAGATTTCCACCATCTACACCCAGGCCAGCCAATACCGCGTGGTGCTGCAATCGCAGTCGGGCGAGAGGATCGGCCCGGATGCGCTGAACCAGATTCACGTGAAAACCACTGACGGCGGGCAAGTGCGCCTGTCCAGTCTGGCGCACATGGAGGAGCGTCAGGCGCAACTGGCGATCACCCACATCGGTCAGTTCCCGGCAGTGATGATGTCCTTCAACCTCGCGCCCGGCGTGGCGTTGGGGCATGCGGTGCAGATCATTGACCAGGTGCAGAAGGACATCGGCATGCCGATTGGCGTGCAGACCCAGTTCCAGGGCGCGGCCGAGGCATTCCAGGCGTCGCTGTCGAGCACCTTGCTGCTGATTCTGGCGGCGGTGGTGACCATGTACATCGTGCTTGGCGTGCTCTATGAGAGCTACATCCACCCGATCACCATTCTCTCGACCTTGCCCTCCGCGGCGGTGGGTGCCTTGCTGGCGTTGCTGTTGAGCGGCAATGACCTGGGCATGATCGCGATCATCGGCATCATTTTGTTGATCGGTATCGTGAAAAAGAACGCGATCATGATGATCGACTTTGCCCTCGACGCTGAACGCAATCAGGGCATGGACCCGGAAACGGCGATCTATCAGGCGGCGCTGCTGCGTTTCCGGCCAATTCTGATGACCACACTGGCCGCGTTGTTCGGCGCGGTGCCGCTGATGCTGGCGACCGGTTCCGGCGCGGAACTGCGTCAACCGTTGGGTCTGGTGATGGTGGGTGGCTTGTTGGTGAGTCAGGTGCTGACGCTGTTTACCACTCCGGTCATCTACCTGTACTTCGACCGCCTCGGTCGGCGCTGGGGTCGCAAGCCTGAAGCCGTGGAAGCGGCAGAACAGCCATGAACCTGTCCGGACCTTTCATCAAGCGCCCGGTCGCGACGATGTTGCTGAGCCTGGCGATCCTGCTGCTGGGCGGCGTGAGCTTCGGCCTGTTGCCGGTGGCGCCTTTGCCGCAGATGGACTTCCCGGTGATCGTGGTCCAGGCGAGTCTGCCCGGTGCAAGCCCTGAGGTCATGGCCTCGACCGTGGCCACGCCGCTGGAGCGTTCCTTCGGCGCCATCGCCGGGGTCAACACCATGAGCAGCCGTTCCAGCCAGGGCTCGACCCGGGTGATTTTGCAGTTCGACCTGGACCGCGACATCAACGGCGCGGCGCGGGAAGTGCAGGCGGCAATCAACGCCTCGCGTAATTTGCTGCCGAGCGGGATGCGCAGCATGCCGACCTACAAGAAGGTGAACCCGTCCCAGGCACCGGTCATGGTGCTGTCGCTGACCTCCGACGTACTGGAAAAAGGCCAGCTCTACGATTTGGCCTCGACGATTCTGTCCCAGAGTGTGTCTCAGGTGCAGGGTGTCGGCGAAGTGCAGATTGGCGGCAGTTCCTTGCCGGCGGTGCGCATCGAACTCGAACCGCAGGCGCTCAACCAGTACGGCGTGGCGCTGGACGACGTGCGCAACACCATCGCCAATGCCAACGTGCGCAGGCCCAAGGGCTCGGTCGAAGACAGCCAGCGGTTGTGGCAGGTTCAAGCCAACGATCAACTCGAGAAAGCCAAGGATTACGAGTCGCTGATCATTCACTACGCGGACGGCGCGGCCCTGCGCCTGAAGGACGTGGCCAAGGTCAGCGACGGCGTCGAAGACCGCTACAACAGCGGTTTTTTCAACAACGACGCGGCGGTACTGTTGGTGATCAACCGTCAGGCCGGCGCCAACATCATCGAGACGGTCAACGAAATCAAGGCTCAGCTACCGGCGTTGCAGGCTGTGTTGCCGGCCAGCGTCAAGCTGAACGTGGCGATGGACCGGTCGCCGGTGATCAAGGCGACCTTGCACGAAGCGGAAATGACCCTGCTGATTGCCGTGACGCTGGTGATTCTGGTGGTGTTCCTGTTCCTCGGTAACTTCCGCGCCTCGTTGATTCCGACTCTAGCGGTGCCCGTGTCGCTGGTCGGCACCTTTGCGGTGATGTACCTCTACGGATTCTCCCTGAACAATCTGTCGCTGATGGCGCTGATTCTGGCCACTGGACTGGTGGTGGACGACGCCATTGTGGTGCTGGAGAACATTTCCCGGCACATCGACAAAGGCGTACCGCCGATGAAGGCCGCTTACCTCGGGGCGCAGGAAGTCGGTTTCACCTTGCTGTCGATGAACGTCTCGCTGGTGGCAGTGTTCCTGTCGATCCTGTTCATGGGCGGGATCGTCGAAAGCCTGTTTCGCGAGTTTTCCATCACGTTGGCGGCGTCCATCGTGGTGTCGCTGGTGGTCTCGCTGACACTGACACCGATGCTCTGCGCCCGCTGGCTCAAGCCGCATACGCCGGGTGAGGAAAACCGTTTGCAGCGCTGGAGTCAGCACGCCAACGAGTGGATGGTCGGCAAATACGCGACCAGTCTGGACTGGGTGTTGCGCCACCGTCGGTTGACCTTGCTCAGTCTGCTCGTGACAGTCGGCGTTAACATTGCACTGTATGTTGTTGTTCCTAAAACATTTATGCCTCAGCAGGATACCGGCCAGCTGATCGGTTTCGTGCGCGGCGACGACGGGCTGTCATTCAGTGTAATGCAGCCGAAAATGGAAACCTTCCGCCGTGCCGTGCTCAAGGATGATGCGGTGCAAAGCGTCGCCGGCTTCATCGGCGGCACCAACGGCACCAACAATGCCTTCATGCTGGTACGGCTGAAGCCGATCAAGGAACGCAACATTTCTGCGCAAAAGGTCATTGAACGCCTGCGCAAGGAAATGCCCAAGGTCGCCGGTGCGCAGTTGATGCTGATGGCCGATCAGGACCTGCAGTTTGGTGGCGGTCGTGAACAGACCTCGTCGCAGTATTCCTACATCCTGCAAAGCGCCGACCTTGGCGAGTTGCGCGAGTGGTATCCGAAAGTGGTGGTTGCGCTCAAGGCGTTGCCGGAGCTGACGGCGATTGATGCCCGTGAAGGGCGCGGCGCCCAACAGGTGACCCTGATCGTCGACCGTGATCAGGCCAAACGCCTGGGCGTCGACATGGACATGGTCACCGCGGTGCTGAACAACGCCTACAGCCAGCGGCAGATTTCGACGATTTACGACAGCCTTAACCAGTATCAGGTGGTCATGGAGGTCAATCCGAAATATGCCCAGGACCCGATCACCCTCAAACAGGTTCAGGTGATCACCGCTGACGGTGCGCGGATTCCGCTCTCGACCATCGCGCATTACGAAAACAGCCTGGAAGAAGACCGCGTCAGCCATGAAGGCCAGTTTGCCTCCGAGAGCATTTCCTTCGACATGGCCGAAGGCGTGACGGTGGAGCAGGGCACGGCGGCCATCGAGCGGGCCATCGCCAAACTGGGTATGCCGGAAGACGTGATCGTGAAAATGGCCGGCACCGCCGACGCCTTCGCCGCGACCCAGAAGAGCCAGCCCTGGATGATTCTCGGCGCGCTGGTGGCGGTGTATCTGGTGCTTGGTGTGCTGTATGAAAGCTACATTCATCCGCTGACTATTCTCTCGACCTTGCCGTCGGCCGGGGTTGGCGCGTTGCTGTCGATCTATGCGCTGGGCGGTGAGTTCAGCCTGATCTCGCTGCTCGGGCTGTTCTTGTTGATCGGGGTGGTGAAGAAAAACGCCATTCTGATGATCGACCTGGCCTTGCAGCTGGAGCGACATCAAGGCATGGCGCCGCTGGAGTCGATTCGCAGCGCCTGCCTGCAACGTCTGCGGCCGATACTGATGACCACCCTGGCGGCGATCCTCGGCGCGTTACCGTTGCTGCTGAGCCGCGCCGAAGGTGCGGAAATGCGTCAGCCGTTGGGCCTGACCATCATTGGCGGGCTGATCTTCAGCCAGGTGCTGACCCTTTACACCACCCCGGTGGTTTACCTCTATCTCGACAAACTGCGCCATCGCTTCAACCACTGGCGTGGGGTGCGTACCGATGCTGCTCTGGAAACTCCGCTATGACTGACCGTTCGCTTATCACTCTGGCTGCACCGCTGGTAACGGCCCGAGGCTCGCGTTTGTTGAGCCTGGCGCTGTGCGTGGCGATGCTCAGCGCCTGCGCCATCGGCCCGGATTACCAGCGCCCGCAAGCGGCTGCGCCGGCGCAATACAAGGAAGCGGCCGGCTGGCGTCAGGCCAATCCCAGTGATTCCCTGGCCCGTGGCGCCTGGTGGGAGTTGTATGGCGATCAGCAGCTCAATGGCCTGGTTGAAAAACTCAACAGTTCCAACCAGACCGTCGCGCAGTCCGAAGCCCAGTACCGTCAGGCCCAGGCCTTGGTACGCAGTGCCCGTGGCGCGTTTTTCCCGACTGTGGACCTGACCGTCGGGAAAAACCGCTCCAGCCAGGGCACCGGCAGCAGCAGTTCGAGCCTGACCAGTTCTTCCAGCGGGATTCGTGACACTTACACCGCACAGGCCGGCGTCAGTTGGGAGGCCGACGTTTGGGGCAAGCTGCGCCGAGGCCTTGAAGCCGACACCGCCAATGCCGAGGCGAGTTTTGCCGATCTGGCGGCGATGCGCTTGAGTCAGCAGTCGGAACTGGTGCAGAACTATCTGCAACTGCGGGTGATCGACGAGCAGAAGCGTCTGCTGGAGGCGACGGTCGAGGCCTATCAGCGCTCGCTGACAATGACTGAAAACCAGTACCGCGCCGGTGTCTCCGGCAAGGATGCGGTGGCGCAGGCCCAGACTCAGCTCAAAACCACCCAGGCTGACAGGGTTGATTTGATCTGGCAGCGTGCTCAATTCGAGAACGCCATTGCCGTACTGATCGGGCTAGCGCCGGCCGAGTTCAGCCTGGCTGAAACCCAAGACATTCCTGCGTTGCCCGAGATACCGCTGAGCCTGCCTTCGCAATTGCTCGAGCGCCGCCCGGACATCGCCTCCGCCGAACGCTCGGTGATGGCGGCCAATGCCAACATCGGTGTGGCCAAGGCGGCCTATTACCCGGATTTCACCCTGAGTCTGAACGGTGGTTACAGCAGCAGTACCTCTTCCAACTGGTTCAGCGTGCCGAACCGCTTCTGGTCGGTCGGGCCGCAATTGGCCATGACCCTGTTCGACGGCGGTCAGCGCTCCGCGGAAGTCGACCGCAGCGAAGCGGCCTACGACGAGACCGTGGCCAAGTACCGCCAGACCGTGCTCGATGGCTTCCGTGAGGTGGAAAACTACCTGGTGCAGCTCAAGGTCCTGGAAGACGAAGCGGGCGTGCGCCAGGAAGCACTGGACGCGGCGCGTGAGTCCTTGCGCCTGACCCAGAACCAGTACAAGGCCGGTGTGATCGCTTACCTGGGCGTGGTGGTCGTTCAGGCCACCGCATTGAACAATGAACGCAGCGTGCTGAGCCTGTTGCAGAGCCGGTTGATTGCCAGTGTGCAGTTGATCGCGGCATTGGGCGGTGGCTGGGATGGGGCGTTGCAAGTGAGCGAAAAAGAGTAGGCGCCCATTCTCTAACGGCAACTCGACAGCTGTTACCAGAGGACGCGGTCGTCGCTAAGTGTCAAACAAGCGTTTCATCGGCTTGATGGCCATTTGCTTATTTTGTCAGTGCGTTCTTTTGCGCAATCAGTACAATCGCCCGATTTGCCCCCCGAGAACGGAAGCAGTACGGAGGGGCTGTCGCGAGTAGTCTCATGCTTATCGGTAGCTATTCCCCCACGCTGGTTGTCATCTCGCTTTTTGTGGCGATTCTCGCCTCTTATACCGCGCTCGACCTGACCGAACGCATCTCCACGGCCAAGGGCCGGGCCGTGCATCTATGGACGGCGGGCGGCGCCTTTGCCATGGGGGTTGGCGTGTGGTCGATGCATTTCATCGGCATGCTCGCGTTCAACTTGCCCATCGACCTTGGTTACGACGTCGGCATCACGCTGCTGTCTCTGCTGATTGGCATCCTGTCCTGCGGCTTTGCCCTGTGGCTCGTCAGCCAGCCACGATTGCCAGCCTGGCAATTGGCATTCGGCGCGCTGGTCATGGGTTCCGGGATCAGCGCCATGCACTACACCGGCATGGCCGCCATGCGCATGCAGCCGGGTATCGATTACGATCCGACGCTATTCGGCGCCTCGCTGCTGATCGCCGTGGTCGCCTCGGGCGCCGCGTTGTGGATCGCTTTCCGCCTGCGCCAGCACACACCTTATGTCGGCCTGATCCGTGGCGGTGCGGCGGTGATCATGGGGTTCGCGATTGTCGGCATGCACTACACCGGCATGGCGGCAGCGCGCTTCCCGGATGGCAGTTTCTGTGGCGCGGCCGTCAGCGGCCTGAACGGCAAGGGCCTGGACAATCTGGTGTTGATCACCACCCTGGCCGTGTTGAGCCTGGCCCTGTTGACCTCGATCCTCGATGCGCGCCTCGAGGCCCGCACCGCAAGCCTTGCCCACTCATTGACCGAGGCCAACCGCGAACTGACGCAACTGGCCCTGCATGACACCCTGACCGGCCTGCCAAATCGCGTGTTGCTGGCTGACCGCATCGATCAGGCGATGTCCATGGTGCGCGAGCAAAGCGGTTGTTTTGCGTTGATGTTCATCGATCTGGACGGTTTCAAACCGGTCAACGATGCCTTTGGGCACCATATGGGCGATCTGTTGTTGCGTGAGGTCGGCTTGCGCCTGCGCGAGGATTTGCGCAGCCAGGACACCCTGGCACGGATCGGCGGTGATGAGTTCGTATTGCTGGTGCAACTCGGCGAGCAGAATGACGCATTGAACCTGGCGGCCCGTCAGGTCGGGCTGATCGGGCGTTCGTTCCGGGTCGGCGAACATGACTTGCAGATTTCCGCCAGCGTCGGCATCGCTATATACCCGGGCAACGGTGAAACCGCCGAGGAATTGCTGATGAACGCTGACGCGGCGATGTACCACGCCAAGGGCGCCGGGAAAAACGGCTACAGCTTCTTCGATGCCTCGATGAACAGCAACGCGCGCAAACAACTGCAGTTATTGCAGGACTTGCGTATCGCCATTGATCAGCAGCAATTCAGTCTCTATTACCAACCCAAGTTCGATGCCAACAATGGCCGGCCGGTCGGTGCCGAGGCGTTGTTGCGCTGGGAACATCCGACCCAGGGCATGCTGTTGCCGGACAAGTTCATCGAACTGGCGGAAAAGACCGGCCTGATTATTCCGATTGGCGAGTGGGTGCTCAACGAAGCCTGCCGTCAGATGCGCGAGTGGTACGTGCTCGGGTACACCGAATGGCGCATTGCGGTGAACCTTTCAGCCTTGCAGTTCTGCCACGCGGGCCTGGTCCAGAGCGTCGCCAAAGCCTTGGCCACTCACCATTTGCCAGCCAACAGCCTGACCCTCGAGATCACAGAAACCACCGCCATGAGCGATGCCGATGCGAGCATGACGGTGCTGCAGGAGCTGTCGACCATGGGGGTCGACCTGTCGATCGACGACTTTGGCACCGGCTATTCGAGCTTGATGTACCTCAAGCGCCTGCCGGCCAACGAACTGAAGATCGACCGGGGTTTTGTCCGCGACCTGGAGCGTGACAGCGATGACGCCGCCATTGTTTCCGCCATCGTCGCTCTCGGTCAGGCGCTAGGGTTGCGGATCGTCGCCGAAGGGGTGGAGACCGACTCGCAGCAAGACTTCCTGACGCAACTCGGTTGTGATTCGCTGCAGGGCTATCTGCTCGGGCACCCGCTGCCGGCCGAACGCTTCATGGTCGATATTCTGCGTGCAGAGCAATTGGCGGTGAGTTGAGAACAATGTGATTGATGTGAGTCCATGCAAAAGCCAGCGATGACGGTTATTCTTGGCCCCGACCGCTAACGCTTGGAATGGGGGACATTTCGCATGGACAAAGTCATCGTTATCACTGGCGGCAGCCGCGGTATCGGCGCCGCGACAGCCCTGTTGGCCGCCGAACAAGGCTATCGGATCTGCATCAACTACCAGGCCGACGAATCCGCTGCGCAAACTGTGCTGGAACAAGTCCGCGCCCTCGGCGCCCAAGCCATCGCGGTGCGCGCTGACGTCAGCATCGAAGATGAAGTGATCGCGCTGTTCCACCGCGTGGACACGGAGTTGGGCCGGGTCACTGCACTGGTGAACAACGCCGGCACCGTCGGGCAAAAGTCGCGGATCGATGAAATGTCGGAATTCCGTATTCTCAAAATTCTCAGAACCAACGTCCTGGCGCCGATCCTCTGCGCCAAACACGCGATCCTGCGCATGTCGCCCAAGCATGGCGGGCAGGGTGGCAGCATCGTTAACGTGTCCTCGGTGGCCTCACGCCTGGGCGCACCAAATGAATACGTCGATTACGCCGCCTCCAAAGGTGCGCTGGATACCTTCACCATCGGCCTGTCCAAAGAAGTGGCCGGCGAAGGCATTCGCGTCAACGCGGTGCGCCCTGGTTACATCTTTACCGATTTCCACGCATTGAGCGGCGACCCGGATCGGGTCAGCAAGCTGGAGTCGGCGATTCCGATGGCTCGGGGCGGGCGTCCGGAAGAAGTGGCTGAGGCGATTGTGTGGTTGCTGTCGGACAAGGCGTCCTATGCGACCGGGACATTCGTTGACCTTGGTGGCGGACGCTAACCTTAATCGGGTAGGGGTGGTTAGAACGACCGCACAATCCGGCCCAACGTCTCCATCGCTTTCTCGGCAGTTTCATCCCAGGGGCTGCCGTAATTCAGCCGGATACAATTCCTGAAGCGCTGGGTCGGTGAAAAAATCGGCCCGGGCGCAATGCTGATCCCTTGCGCCAACGCCATCTGAAACAACTTCAGCGAATCCATCTGCGCTGGCAATTCCAGCCACAGGAAGTAACCGCCGGCCGGTTGACTGACACGAGTCTGCGCCGGGAAGTAGCGCGCGATAGCGGCGAGCATGGCGCTTTGCTGTTCTTCCAGGGCGTAGCGCAGTTTTCGCAAGTGCCGGTCGTAGCCACCGTGTTGCAGGTAATCGGCAATGGCGGCCTGGGCCGGCATCGACGCGCACAGCGAGGTCATGAGTTTCAGCCGTTCGATCTTCTGCGCATAGCGCCCGGCGGCGACCCAACCGATGCGGTAGCCGGGGGCCAGGCTTTTGGCGAACGAGCCGCAATGCATCACCAGCCCTTCGGTATCAAAAGACTTGGCCGGTTTCGGCGCCTGCTGGCCGTAATACAGCTCGGCGTAGACATCGTCCTCGATCAACGGCACCTGATGGCTGCGCAATAGCTCAACCAGTTCCTGTTTCTTCGCCTCGGGCATCGTCGCGCCCATCGGGTTCTGAAAACTGGTCATGCACCAGACGGCCTTGATCGGGTGCCGTGCCAGGGTTTGCGCGAGTACCCCAAGGTCGATGCCATCGCGAGGATGCACTGGGATTTCCACGGCTTTGAGCTTCAGCCGCTCCAGGATTTGCAGGCAGGCGTAGAACGCCGGGGCTTCGATGGCCACCAGATCGCCAGGCTCGGTGACCGCTTGCAGGCACAGGTTCAGCGCTTCCAGCGCGCCGTTGGTGATCAGCAGTTCCTCCATGGGCAGCATCAGACCGCCGACCATGTAGCGCAGGGCGATTTGTCGACGCAATTGCGGGTTGCCCGGCGACATGTCGGTGACGACCATGCGCGGGTCCATCTCGCGGGCGGCGCTGGCCAGGGAGCGGGACAGGCGCTGCAACGGGAACAGCGTCGGGCTGGGGAAGGCCGAGCCGAAGGGCACGGTGTTCGGGTCCTTGATCGAGTCCAGGACCGAGAACACCAGTTCGCTGACGTCGACTTCGGTGGACTCGTTGACCTGACTGCTGATCACCGGCTCCGAGAACGGGCTCGGCGCGTGCGCGTTGACGAAGTAGCCGGAACGCGGGCGAGCGCGGATCAGGCCGCGGCGTTCGAGCAGGTAGTAGGCCTGGAACACCGTGGACGGGCTGACCCCGTAGGTCTGGCTGGCGTAGCGCACCGACGGCACGCGCTGGCCGGGGCCCAGAACACCGGAGCGGATCAGTTCAGCGATGTCGTCGGCGAATTTTTCGTAGCGTTTCATCGGAGGGCCTGGTTTGAAGTTATTCAGTTGGTGCGCTGTTGTGGCGAGGGAGCTTGCTCCCGCTGGGGTGCGAAGCGCCCCCAGAATTTACGACTGCTACGCAGCCGAGCGGGAGCAAGCTCCCTCGCCACAGAGGACTGCATCTGACAGAGGATTGCATCTTAAAGGCTCACCGATTCATCGGCGCAACAAACCGGCTCTTCGCCACGCTATAAATCTCTGGCTCATCGCTGTCGACAATCTTGAAGCTGATCGTCTGCGAACTGCTGCTCGGCCGTTCCGTGGTCATTGCCACCGACACCGGCACATCCACAATCTCGCCCGGTGCCAGGCTCAGTTCGGTCTTGCCTTGCAGCAGGAAGCCGTCGCCATCGACCAGGGTCAGACGGTAAGCCTGACGTTGCTGGGTCTTGTTGATGACTTTCAGGCTGTAGATGTTTTCGATCTGCCCCTGACTGTTCTCGCGGAACAGGCCACGGTCCTTGCTCACGTCCAGCGAAACCATCGGCCGCTCCACCAGCGCCAGGGCAAGCGCACCGATCATCACCAGCAGGACGGCGGTGTAGCCGATCAAACGCGGCCGCAACAAATGAGTCTTGCCACCCTGCAATTGATGCTCCGAGGTGTAGCTGATCAGCCCACGGGCATAGCCCATTTTGTCCATGATCGAATCACAGGCGTCGATACACGCGGCGCAACCGATGCATTCCATCTGCAAGCCGTCACGGATGTCGATGCCGGTCGGGCAGACCTGCACGCACACCTGGCAGTCGATGCAATCACCGAGGCCGACTTCAGCCGGTGCCACGTCACGTTTGCGCGGGCCACGGTTTTCGCCACGGGCCACGTCGTAGGAAATGGTCAGGGTGTCTTTGTCGAACATCACGCTCTGGAACCGCGCATACGGACACATGTGCATGCACACCGCTTCACGCAGCCAACCGGCGTTGATGTAGGTCGCGCCGGTAAAAAACAGCACCCAGAACAGGCTGACGCCGCCCATCTGCAAGGTCAGCAGTTCTTCGGCCAGCGGCCGGATCGGGGTGAAATAGCCGACAAAGGTCAGGCCGGTCAACAGGCTGATGGCCAGCCACAAGGTGTGCTTGGCCGAGCGGCGGATCAGTTTGTTCAGGCCCCAGGGTGCGGCTTGCAACTTGATTCGCTGGTTGCGTTCGCCTTCGGTGATCTTCTCGCACCACATGAAGATCCAGGTCCAGGAGCTCTGTGGGCAGGTGTAACCGCACCAGACTCGCCCGGCGAACACGGTGATCGCAAACAGGCCGAACGCGGCAATGATCAGCAGCGCCGACAGCAGGATGAAATCCTGCGGCCAGAAGGTGGCGCCGAAGATGTGGAATTTGCTTTCGGAAAGGTCCCAGAGCACCGCCTGGCGGCCGCCCCAGTTCAACCACACCGTGCCGAAAAACAGCAAAAACAGAAACCCCGTGCCGCTCATGCGCAGGGTACGGAATAAACCAGTGAAGCTGCGGGTGTGGATCAGGTTGTCGCTGGACTTGGCCTTCATCTTTGGACGCGAAGGCTCGTAGCTTTGCACTAGCGGGGCACTTTCAACAATTCGGACGGGGATTCTATCGCTCATGGTCTTTCGCTCATCAGCCTCCATCAGGCATGAGCACTATGAGCGGCGATCTGTTTGCATAACAGACTCACCTATTGCAATAAAAAGCGGATCAGATGGACGTTGAACCGCTTCCTGCGACAAGTTGATGCACCCGCTGCAACGGGACGCAGGTGCCTATATCAAGCGTCTGCGGGGGTTGTTGATCCGGGTCAGTCAAATCACCGAATCACTGTCGGTGGCCTTCAAATGCTTACGCCCGTCGACTGCGCCTGCTACGGTCAATGCGTCGGCTTCTGCTTCGGTAATGTAGAAGCGCTGGCCGTTGAGCTCCACCGCCGACATGGCTTTTTCCGAGTCGGTAATGATGGTGACGTCGGGACACAAACGAATTTCTTCGCCGGTCTCGGTAATGAAGAAGCAGGTCTGGTTTTCGATGCGCACAGTCATGAAAGTGTCCTTTTTTCTGCGGGTTCTTAAGTGTTAGGACACAGCCGAGGATCATCGTTCTGTGCAACCGATTAATGGTCGACGCGGTCCATCCTCAATAGAGCAACTTTCTATTCAGTCATCACAAGGACAACACCATGAACGCCTGGTGGCATGAGGTTTGGGTGACCCTGCAAGCGGAGTTCGCCGACGTTGGCGACGCTTCACAGCTGACGCGCATTACCGTGCGCTTGCTGATGGCGGCGGTACTGGGCGGGATTCTCGGCTTCGAACGCGAGCACAAGGGCAAGGCCGCCGGGGTTCGCACCCACATGCTGGTGGCGCTCGGCGCCGCGCTGTTCGTGCTGGTGCCGCAAATGTCCGGCTCGCAGGCCGATGCCATGAGCCGGGTGGTGCAGGGCGTGATCGCGGGGATCGGCTTTCTGGGCGCAGGGACTATTCTGAAAAACCACGAGGGCGACGAGGGGCACGTCAAAGGCCTGACCACCGCCGCCGGGTTGTGGATGACCGCCGCCATCGGTGTCTCGGCCGGGTTAGGGCGAGAGGCGACGGCGGTGCTTAGCACGTTGCTGGCGTTGGCTATCTTCAGCGTGATGCCGAAGATCGTAAAAATGCTGGAACGCGATTCCCCGTAGGTGTGACACCACCGGCGGCATGGTGCTCGGTGGCTCTTCCCGAGGAGGCGGGGCAGTACCGGGCGGGTCTTGCTCAGGCACAGGTTCAGGCTCGGTCGACGGAATGGTCGGGCTGTCGATGTTTGGATCAGGCGTTTCGGCAGGGATCGGAATGCTCATGAATGTAGCCTCCAGTGGCACATGGCGTAAGTCGTGCTTAAGTGTGTTGACCACTGTGTAAAGGAATTGATTCCACCGAAGGCCCAGGCAAATCCTCGTGAACTTTTACCGGTGCCTGTCGCTCGGAACCTAAGTGAGTTCATTCCGGGGCGGACGATCCTGCGGGATGGCTATCTTGTTACAAGCCACAGACACAAGAGCGTCCATGGGGCGTAAAGGAGAGATGCTCGATGACTGCTGAAAAACCGACAGAGCTCAACTACAACCCTCATATGCCGCTGTCGCAGGCTTTACTGCTACCGCGCATCGCCATCGAAGACACCATGCCGACCCTTGATGGCGGGCAGTTCGCCGTCAAAGCCGTGGTGGGTCAGGACGTGGTGGTGACCAGCAAAGTGTTTGCCGATGGTCACGACAAGTTGGCCGTGCGAGTGCGCTGGCACGCCGACGGTGACGAGACCTGGCAAAGCGAGGTCATGGCCGACCTGGGCAATAACGGTTGGCAGGGCCAGTTCCAGGTCGCGCGCCAGGGCCGTTATGTGTTTTGCATCGAAGCCTGGATCGATCAGTTCGCCAGCTTCTGTTATGAGCTGGAGAAAAAACATGCCGCCAGGGTGCCGATCAGCCTGGAGTTGCAGGAGGGGCGAACGCTGGTCCAGCACGCAGCCGAACGTACCGAAGGGCCGCTGAGTGAACAACTGGCGGCGTTGCACCATGAATTGTCGGGTCTGCTCGAAATCGAGCAAGTCGAACTGTTTCTGCACCAACGTAGCGCCGAGCTGATGGCGCAGGCCAATCATCGTGCCTATTTGAGCATCAGCCCTGAGTACCCGCTCGACGTCGAACGAGACCTGGCGCAGTTCGCCAGTTGGTATGAATTGTTTCCCCGTTCGATCACTGACGATCCGGCCCGTCATGGCACCTTCAACGATGTGCATTCACGGCTGCCGATGATTCAGGACATGGGCTTCGATGTGCTGTACTTCCCGCCGATCCACCCGATCGGCCGCAGTTACCGCAAAGGCCCGAACAATTCCCTGACCGCCGGGCCGGACGATCCGGGCAGTCCGTATGCCATCGGCAGCGAAGAGGGCGGGCACGAAGCCATTCACGCCGAACTGGGTACCCGCGAGGACTTCCGACGGCTTGTCGCGGCAGCCGCTGACCACGGGCTGGAAATCGCCCTCGACTTCGCGATTCAGTGCTCCCAGGATCACCCGTGGTTGCAACAGCATCCGGGCTGGTTCAACTGGCGGCCGGACGGCACGATCAAATACGCCGAGAACCCGCCGAAGAAATACCAGGACATCGTCAACGTCGACTTCTATGCCACCGATGCGGTTCCGAGCCTGTGGGTCGAGTTGCGCGACATCGTGGTGGGTTGGGTCGAGGAGGGCGTGAAGCTGTTTCGCGTCGACAACCCTCACACCAAACCGCTGCCGTTCTGGCAATGGCTGATCGCTGATGTGCGAGCGCTGTACCCCGAGGTGATCTTCCTCGCCGAAGCCTTTACCACCCCGGCAATGATGGCGCGGTTGGGCAAGGTCGGTTACTCCCAGAGCTACACCTACTTCACCTGGCGCAACAACAAGTCCGAGCTGGCCACCTACTTCACCGAACTCAATGAATCACCGTGGCGCGAATGCTTCCGGCCGAACTTCTTCGTCAACACACCCGACATCAACCCGGCGTTTTTGCATGAGTCGGGGCGCGCCGGTTTTCTGATTCGCGCGGCGCTGGCCACCATGGGCTCCGGTCTGTGGGGCATGTATTCAGGCTTTGAACTGTGCGAAGCGGCAGCGGTGCCGGGCAAGGAGGAATACCTCAATTCCGAGAAGTACGAGATCCGCCCACGGGACTTCAACGCGCCGGGCAACATCATTGCCGAGATCGCCCAGCTCAACCGCATCCGCCGGCAGAACCCGGCGCTGCACACGCACTTGGGCCTGAAGGTCTACAACGCCTGGAACGACAACATTCTGTATTTCGGCAAACGCAGCGCGGATGGCAGCAATTTCATTCTGGTGGCTGTCAGCCTTGATCCGCATAACGTCCAGGAAGCGAACTTCGAATTGCCGCTGTGGGAAATGGGCTTGCCCGACGACGCCAGCACCCAGGGCGAAGACTTGATGAGCGGTCATCGCTGGACCTGGCACGGCAAGTACCAATTCATGCGGATCGACCCGGCGCATCAACCGTTCGGGATCTGGCGAATCAGCATTTCCTGAGACTGTCTTTGTGGCGAGGGAGCTTGCTCCCGCTGGGGCGCGTAGCGGCCCCAAGACAGTTTGTCAGTCACATCTCGCTAGCAGATTACGACTGCTTCGCAGCCGAGCGGGACGGTGCGGCGATCCGACAAGCTTCCTCGCCGCAAGTAGGCGTTCGGCTCAGTGGCGATATCGAATTCAACAGGAGTTACAAATGGCGAAGAAACCCAAGGCTGCCACCTTTATCAAGGACCCGCTCTGGTACAAGGATGCGGTGATCTACCAGGTTCACGTTAAGTCTTTTTTCGACTCCAACAACGACGGGATCGGCGACTTTCCCGGCCTTATCGCCAAACTCGATTACATTGCCGACCTGGGTGTCAACACCATTTGGTTGTTGCCGTTCTATCCCTCGCCACGGCGCGATGACGGCTACGACATTGCCGAATACCGTGGGGTGCATCCCGACTACGGCACCATGGCCGACGCCAGGCGGTTCATCGCAGAAGCCCACGAACGTGGCCTGCGGGTGATTACCGAACTGGTCATCAACCACACCTCGGACCAGCACGCCTGGTTCCAGCGCGCGCGCAAGGCCAAAAAAGGCTCGGCGGCACGGGATTTCTACGTCTGGTCCGATGACGATCAAAAGTACGATGGCACTCGCATCATCTTTCTCGACACCGAAAAGTCCAACTGGACCTGGGACCCGGTCGCCGGTCAGTACTTCTGGCACCGTTTCTACTCCCACCAGCCAGACCTGAACTTCGATAACCCGCAAGTCATGAAAGCCGTGCTGTCGGTGATGCGTTACTGGCTGGACATGGGCATCGACGGTCTGCGGCTGGACGCGATTCCGTACCTGATCGAGCGCGACGGCACCAACAACGAAAACCTGCCCGAGACCCACGACGTCCTCAAGCAGATCCGTGCCGAAATCGACGCCAACTATCCGGACCGCATGCTGCTGGCCGAGGCCAACCAATGGCCGGAAGACACGCAGCTGTACTTCGGCGACACCGATGCCAAAGGCCTGAACGGCGACGAATGCCACATGGCGTTCCACTTCCCGCTGATGCCGCGCATGTACATGGCGCTGGCCCAGGAAGACCGTTTCCCGATCACCGACATTCTGCGTCAGACCCCGGAGATCCCGGCTAACTGTCAGTGGGCGATTTTCCTGCGCAACCACGATGAGCTGACCCTGGAAATGGTCACCGACAAGGAACGCGATTACCTGTGGAATTACTACGCGGCCGACCGTCGGGCGCGGATCAACCTGGGCATTCGCCGCCGCTTGGCGCCGTTGATGGAGCGCGACCGTCGTCGTGTGGAGTTGCTGAACAGTTTGCTGCTGTCGATGCCCGGTACGCCGACCCTGTATTACGGCGATGAAATCGGCATGGGTGACAACATCTACCTTGGCGACCGTGACGGTGTGCGCACGCCAATGCAGTGGTCGATTGACCGTAACGGCGGTTTCTCCCGCGCCGATCCGGCCAGCCTGGTGCTGCCACCGATCATGGACCCGCAATACGGTTACCTGTCGGTCAACGTCGAAACCCAGGCCGGCGACCCGCATTCGTTGCTGAACTGGACCCGGCGCATGCTCGCCGTGCGCAAGCAGTCCAAGGCCTTCGGTCGTGGCACCCTGAAAATGCTCTCGCCGAGCAACCGCCGGATCCTGGCCTACACCCGGGAATTCACCGGACCGGACGGCAAGCACGAAATCATTTTGTGCGTGGCCAACGTGTCCCGTAGCGCGCAAGCGGCGGAGCTGGACCTGTCGGCCTACGTCGGCATGGTGCCGGTGGAGATGCTCGGCGGTAACGCCTTCCCGCCGATCGGTCAGTTGAATTTCCTGTTGACCCTGGCGCCTTACGGTTTCTATTGGTTCGCATTGGCGGCGGAAAACCAGATGCCGAGCTGGCACGTGGAACCGGCGCAAAGCCTGCCGGACTTCACCACGCTGGTGTTGAAGAAACGCATGGAAGAACTGCTCGAAGCACCGTCCCGCGACACGCTGGAGCAGGGCATCTTGCCGAACTGGTTGCAGAATCGCCGCTGGTTTGCCGGCAAGGACGCGGCCATCGAGCAGGTCAACATCGCTTACGGCGTGCGCTTCGGCGATCCGCTGCACCCCGTGTTGTTGAGTGAAATCGACGTCACCAGTGGCGGCCAGACCAGCCGCTATCAGTTGCCGTTCGGTTTTATCTCCGAAGATCAGGTGGGTGCTGCGCTGCCTCAGCAACTGGCCTTGTCCCGGGTCCGGCGCGTGCGTCAGGTCGGCTTGATCACTGATGCCTTCAGTCTCGACACCTTTGTGCATGCGGTATTGCAGGGCATGCAAAGTAATACCGTACTGCCCTCCAGTGCGGGCGATATCTGCTTTGAGCCGACGTGGGAACTGGCGAAACTCGGTCTGACCGGTGAATCGGAAGTGCGTTACCTGTCCGCCGAACAGTCCAACAGTTCGGTGGTGATCGGCAACAGCCTGGTGCTGAAACTGATCCGCAAGGTCGCGACTGGCGTGCACCCGGAACTGGAAATGAGCGCGTTCCTGACTCACGCCGGTTTCCGCAATATCTCGCCGCTGCTGGGTTCGGTGGTTCGCCGCGATCCGGCGGGTGAGGACAATCTGCTGATGATTGCTCAGGGCTATTTGAGCAATCAGGGCGACGCCTGGGAATGGACCCAGAACAACCTCGAACGGGCACTGCGCGACGAGCTGGCAGACGCCATGTCCGAGCAGGAGCAACACTACAACGCCTTGGGTGAACTAAAAGACTTCGCCAGCATGCTCGGTCAGCGTCTCGGTGAAATGCACCAAGTGCTGGCGGCGCCCAGCGACAACCCGGACTTCACCCCGAAGGTCACCAGCCAGAAAGATGTCCTGGCCTGCACCAAGGACGTGTCGGCGCAACTGGAGCACGCGCTGAAGTTGCTCAAACAGCATCAAGGCGAATTGAACCCGGCAGACAAAGCCTTGGTCACTCGTTTACTGGACAACAAAAAAGCCATCCTCAGTCATGTTCAGGAGCTGGGCAAAAAAACCGTCGGTGGTCTGCGCATTCGCGTCCACGGCGACTTGCACCTGGGCCAGGTGCTGGTGATCAAGGGCGACGCCTACCTGATCGACTTCGAAGGCGAGCCAGCGCGGCCGCTGCCTGAGCGACGGGGCAAACACAGCCCGTACAAAGATGTCAGTGGCGTATTGCGCTCCTTTGACTACGCTGCGGCGATGGCGATCAACGTGCACAACGTCGACAACACGGCCGATGCCCAAGCCGCTCGTCAGCGTGTCGCTGATCGCTATTTAAATGAAGCAAGACAAGCATTTGTCGACGCTTATCGGCTGGCGGCAGCTAGTCTTGCTCATGCATGGCAAGATCCGGAAGGCGAGGACGCCGCGTTGGCGTTGTTCAGCCTGGAGAAGGCAGCGTATGAAGTGGCCTATGAGGCAGAAAATCGCCCCACATGGTTGCCCGTGCCGTTGCACGGTTTGTATGGGTTATTGAGTGGGCTTAAACCCTTTTCCGATCTTGGTGGAGAGTAGTCATGAGTTTCTCGAACAAGGAACAGGGTCACGCTAAAGAAGCGTTGCTGCCCAGATCGCGGGACATCGACGCATTGGTTCGCGCCGAACATCACGACCCCTTTGCAATTCTTGGCCCCCACGGCGATGGTCATGGTGGGCAATTCATTCGGGCCTATTTACCGGACGCCTTGAGCGTGCAGGTATTGGCCAAGGACTCCGGGGAAGAACTCGGCAACCTTGAGTCTACCCAGACACCGGGCCTGTTCGTCGGGCACTTCGATCGGGCGCAGCCGTATCTGCTGCGAACCCGCTGGGCCGGCGGCGAACAGGTTTCCGAGGACCCTTATAGCTTTGGCCCGTTGCTCGGCGAGATGGACTTGTACCTGTTCGCCGAAGGCAATCACCGCGATCTCAGCGCGTGCCTGGGCGCGCAGCTGAAAACGGTCGACGGTGTCGATGGCGTGCGTTTCGCCGTGTGGGCACCGAACGCCAAAAGGGTCTCGGTGGTGGGTGACTTCAACAACTGGGACGGTCGCCGGCACCCGATGCGCCTGCGTCATCCGACCGGTGTATGGGAAATTTTCGTCCCGCGCATGCAAGCGGGGGAAACGTACAAATACGAAATCCTCGGTTCCCACGGCATTCTGCCGCTCAAGGCTGACCCGATGGCGCTGGCCACCTCGCTGCCGCCGGACACCGCGTCAAAAGTCGCTTCGCCGCTGAACATCGATTGGCAGGATCAGGAGTGGATGCAATCCCGGGGCGACCGTCATCGCCCGAGTGCGCCGCTGTCGATTTACGAACTGCATGCTGGCTCGTGGCAATGTGAGCTGGATGATCTGGGCGAGGTCGCCCGCCAGTACACCTGGCATGAGTTGGCCGAGCGGCTGATTCCTTACGTGAAGGATCTGGGGTTTACCCACATCGAGCTGATGCCGATCATGGAACACCCGTTCGGCGGGTCCTGGGGCTATCAGCTGCTGTCGCAATTTGCCCCGAGCGCCCGTTACGGGTCGCCGGATGACTTCGCCGCGTTCGTCAATGCCTGCCACCAGGCCGACATCGGCGTGATCCTCGACTGGGTGCCGGCGCATTTTCCGACCGATACCCACGGCCTGGCGCAGTTCGACGGCACCGCGCTGTATGAATACGGCAACCCGCAGGAAGGCTTCCATCAGGACTGGGACACGCTGATCTACAACCTGGGCCGCACCGAAGTGCACGGCTACATGCTGGCCTCGGCGCTGCACTGGCTCAAACATTTCCACGTCGACGGCCTGCGGGTCGATGCCGTGGCTTCGATGCTGTATCGCGATTACTCGCGCAAGGCCGGCGAATGGGTGCCAAACCGTCACGGCGGTCGGGAAAACCTCGAAGCCATCGATTTCCTGCGCCATCTCAATGACGTGGTCAACCTCGAAGCCCCTGGCGCGCTGGTG
Source organism: Pseudomonas sp. BT76 TE3572 (assembly GCF_050435365.1). Classification (NCBI taxonomy): domain Bacteria; kingdom Pseudomonadati; phylum Pseudomonadota; class Gammaproteobacteria; order Pseudomonadales; family Pseudomonadaceae; genus Pseudomonas; species Pseudomonas sp. BT76 TE3572. The sequence continues at coordinate 1,376,396 of NZ_JBNDKE010000001.1, read as the reverse complement.
ATTGCCGAAGAGTCCACCGCATGGCCGGGTGTCAGCCAGGGCACGCAACAGGGCGGACTGGGTTTCGACTACAAGTGGAACATGGGCTGGATGCACGATTCGCTGCACTACATCCAGCAGGACCCGGTGTACCGCGCCCATCACCACAACGAACTGAGTTTCGGCCTGGTGTATGCCTGGTCCGAGCGCTTTATCCTGCCGATCTCCCACGACGAGGTGGTACACGGCAAGCACTCGCTGATCGACAAGATGCCGGGCGATCGCTGGCAGAAATTCGCCAACCTGCGCGCCTACCTCAGTTTCATGTGGGCACATCCGGGCAAGAAGCTGTTGTTCATGGGTTGCGAGTTTGGTCAGTGGCGTGAGTGGAACCACGATCAGCAACTCGACTGGTACTTGCTGCAGTACTCGGAACACAAAGGTGTGCAGAAACTCGTCGGCGATCTCAATCGGCTGTATCGCGAGGAACCGGCGCTGCATGATCAGGACGACGCGCCGCAAGGCTTCCAGTGGCTGATCGGTGATGATGCAATCAACAGCGTCTACGCCTTCATGCGCTGGAGCAGGGATGGGCGGCCGGTGTTGGTGGTGGCTAACTTTACGCCGGTGCCGCGTGAGGGGTATCGCATCGGCGTACCGTTTGCCGGGCGCTGGACCGAGGTGATCAACAGCGATGCGGCCACTTACGCCGGTTCTAACTATGGCAACAGCGGCGGGGCGTTTACCGAGGAGGAGCCGAGCCATGGCCAGCCCCTCTCGTTGGTATTGAACCTGCCGCCGTTGGCGGTGTTGATGCTGCGTCCGGAGGGCTAGGCTTCTTCTGATACTGATCGTTCCCACGCGCGGAGCGTGGGAACGATCAGGTCTCTTGATATTTCTACCACCGCATCCGCACACCCAAACTCCCAATCAGCCCGTTCAAATCATTGTCATCCACACTACTGCTGTAGTCGGCGCTGACGTAGAGACTCACGGCGGGTGTCACTCTGGCCACCAGGCCCAAACCCACTTCGACGGTCGATGAATAGCGGCTGCTGCTGATCTTCTCGACCTGATCGAGGTTCACGGTATCGCTGGTGTACACCGTGTGCCACAAGTTGGTTCGCACATAGGGTTCGACCCCCAGGCCGTTGATGTCGTAACTACCTTTCAACCGTGCACCGACCCGGCCGCTCCAGGACGTCAGATCGCTGGACGAGGCATTGCCTGACCCGGCATACGGGGTGTCCAGGGTAATGCGTTGATTGATTAACTGTGCCTGGGGTTCCACTACCCAGTGATCGCTAAGACCGATGGGGAAACCACCTTCTACCGACAGCGTCACCGCGCTGCCCTCAGTCGCTTGCCGGGCGCCCTGGTCATTGAGGCTATAGCCGTTGACCCGGCCGCCGCTGGCCGTCAAATCCACGTGCCAGCCTTGGGGCCCGGTCAGGCTCCAGTAGGCGCCGAGGCTCTGGCCTTCGAGGTTGAGGGTGTCGTTGCCGGGGTCAGCAAAGGCGCGACCGGTCAGCAGCCCGTTGCTGTTGCCTTGTAACTGAGTGGTGCCGCCAACCAGTCCGACCCGCTGGGTATTACCGCTACCGCTTTGCAGAGTCAGGATCGCCGGACCTTTGAATTCGCTACTGCCAGGGATAGCAAACCCCTGAGCCAGAACATCGGTTTGCGCCTGCCGCGAGGCCTCTCCATACACCTGATCCCAGGCCGAAGGCGCAGCGTCTTCGATGATCAGGTGCGAAGTTCGTGTATCGGAGGCGGCGTTGAAGCGGCCGGGGTAGGGGGTGGTGAAAGTGACGGCTGGCAAGGTCATGACCGGAACATCCTGACGGTACCAAGGCGTGGTTTCATCTTCTGCAGGCCTTGCCTGTACATCCATGGACGAGCACAGAAGGAGTGAACTCGAGACAGCGCAAAAAGTAACTTTGATCTCTTGTTGGGTGAATGAAGTTTTCATGGCGGTCTACCTTGCAATCGCATGCCGTATCTCGCTCTGGCGTCTCTCTCCTACCCTGAATGAGGGGCGACCGAATGTAGTGGGGCAAGCCTCTGGCCGCCCGATTTCGCGGGAGTCTGGGGGGGTGCCCCGGGTGATATTTCCGGGGGTAGTAACGTGAAGCTAAGAAGAGCGATGCCACTGCGTCAAGAAAATGAACGATGAGCGGTATGGCTAATTTGGCCTATGCAACTAATTGTTTTTTGGCGTTTATCTAAGTTCTTGTTTGTACGAAAAATCATCGCGAAACCCGCGAATCAGAGCCGCTCACCAGCCGACAGCCGGTCTTCGAGCGGCCTTTGTCCAGCTAATTTGCTGACTGATTCTCGCTGTTTATTACTGTCAATAATGAGGCTGAAACCGAACATTCGTTTCGGTTCGTGGTTGAACCGCTACAGATGCACTTCTACCGCCAACGGCAAGTGATCCGACAAATGCGTCCAGGGCTTGTGCCCCAGTATTCGTGGCTCATGACTGCTGGCATTGCGCAGATAAATTCGATCCAGACGCAGCAGCGGGAAGCGCGCCGGATAGGTTTTGGCCGGTCGGCCGTGGTGGCGCTCGAAGGCTTCATGCAGGTAGTCGCGTCGGGCGAGGGCGGTGTTGCCTTGCAGCTGCCAGTCGTTGAAGTCGCCGGCGATAATCACCGGCGCATCGTCGGGTAACGATTCGAGCAGTTGGCACAGTAGCTGGAGCTGCAACTGGCGATGGCTTTCCAACAGACTCAAGTGCACGCAGATCGCATGGACTTCAGTGTGCCCCGGCACATCCAGCACGCAATGCAGCAGGCCGCGGCGTTCGGGGCCGGTGATCGAGACGTCGAGGTTGCGATGTTCGCGGATCGGGTATTTGGATAACAGGGCATTGCCGTGGTGACCGTTGGGGTAGACCGCGTTACGACCGTAGGCGAAGTCGCTCCACATGCTGTCGGCCAGGAACTCATATTGTGAGGTCTGCGGCCAATCGTTGTAGCGAGAGGAATGGCGGTCGTGTTCACCGACGACTTCCTGCAGGAACACCAGGTCCGCCGACGTACTGCGTACCGCTTCACGCAGTTCCGGGAGAATGAAACGTCGGTTGAGTGCGGTAAAACCCTTGTGGGTATTGACTGTCAGCACTCTCAGTCGATGAATCGCCGGGGGCGTATTCAATGGAGATGAGTCGACGGCCTGCCACTTGGAATCACTGGTCACGTTCACTCCTCTGAATCAGGGCTGGTTATGTATGCGACTGATGCAGCGGCGGGCAGTTCAGAGTGATTCGTCACCAGCAGCCTTCACACCAGAATGTAGCAGCTGCCGAGCCTGCGAGGCTGCGTTCGGCTGCGCAGCAGTCGTAAGACCCGGCAATGCGGTGTGTCAGGCAAACTGCATGTTCTGGATGACGACTGCTGCGCAGCCGAACGCAGCCTCGCAGGCTCGACAGCTGCTACAGGCTGCTGCCAGTGCAGCTTCAGACGAAGACAATTTCGTAGGGCAACCGTATCCGCTCAAGAAGCACCGGGGGCAGCAGCGGGGCGAGGCCGATGGCCGGTTCGCCGTCGAGCTGGCTGGCATAGGCGTGGGTAGCGTGGCTTTTGCGCGCGACGGTCCAGGTGTCCAGGCGCACCTTGCGTGCGCGATGCCACGGGATGAGCCCTCGAGCACGCGTCGGCCAGTGCCAGGCCCAGACCGGTACTTCGTTGAATTCCGCACCGACCATTGCTGCTGCCTTGGCGCTAGCCCGGCCGACGGCGTCATGGTCGACAATGCCATCCTCGCGCCAGGTGCTGAACACCACATCCCCGGGGCGTAGATAACGGGCAATGAATTGACTCATCTGAAATTCCCGTTCCGCCAGGGCGTTGTCGGTGAAGCCGCCACGAATCCATTTCAGGCTGTGCATCGGCAGCCCGAGCCGGCGCAAGGCTTCGAGGCTTTCCTGGGGGCGGAAAACGCTCAAGCGCTTCTCCGACCACTGTTGCGAGCCTGGATGGCTGGCGCTGCCGTCGGTAATCGAGATCAATTGTAGGGGATGACCCAGGGCGCTGAGCAATTGCAGCAGGCCGCCGCAGGTCACGACTTCATCGCCAGGGTGTGGGGCAATCACTACCGCGCGTGCGCCGGCGGGGACCAGGGTCTGAGTGCTGATGACAGGGATGTTGTCCAGTTGCGGGGCGCTGTTCCAGATTTGTACTGGAGGGCTGCTTTCACTGATGGAAACCGATTTCATGGCTACGTCCTTGTTCTCGTTGATAGCAATGTGCGGCGCTCCAAACCCTGGATTGCCGCGAGCAGAGTATTGCTCATGTCACGCTATTCGTCGCCTCGATGCTCCATTCAATACGTTTTTTTATCCGGGCTACGCCCTGAAGGCCCACTTCACTCTTCTTCCTCATGCTGCAATTCGAACAGCAGCAGCGAACGACCGGTGACGGAATATTCGTGCCCGAACTCGAAGCGTTCCTGCCCGCGAATCGACGGTTGATTGGTGTCGATCATGCACGTCCAGTGATAGCCGTCAGGCACTTCCGGCAAGGTGAAGTTGACGATGTCGTGGTGCGCGTTGACCACCAGCAACAGGGTCGCGTCACCGCCCTTGCGGCGGATACCGGTTTCCTGGGCACGGCCATCCATCAGCATGCCGAGACAGCGGCCATGGCCTTCTTCCCATTGTTCGGTGGACATTTCGCTGCCATCCGGCGCGAGCCAGGTGACGTCCTTGACGCCGATGTCCTCGTTGTAATTGCCCACCAGGAACCGGCCGCGACGCAGGATCGGGTAGGTCAGGCGCAACTTGATCAGGCGTTTAACAAACTTGAGCAGGGCCTTGCCGTCTTCGCCCAGGTCCCAATTGACCCAACCGATCTCGCTGTCCTGGCAATAGGCGTTGTTGTTGCCTTCCTGTGTGCGGGCGAATTCGTCGCCGGCCACCAGCATCGGCGTGCCTTGGGACAGCAGCAGCGTGGCAAAGAAATTGCGCATCTGCCGCTGGCGCAGCTCATTGATTTCGGGATCGTCGGTCGGGCCTTCGACGCCGTGGTTCCAGGACAGGTTATTGTTGCTGCCGTCCTGATTGTTCTCGTCGTTGGCTTCGTTGTGCTTGTCGTTGTACGACACCAGGTCGTTGAGGGTGAAACCGTCGTGGGCGGTGACGAAGTTCACCGAGGCGTATGGCCGCCGACCACGCTGATTGAACATCTCGCCGGAGGCTGTCATGCGACTGGCGAAGTCCGCCAGTTGGCCGTCGTCGCCTTTCCAGAACGCACGCACGGTGTCGCGGAATTTGTCATTCCACTCGACCCAGCCTGGCGGAAAGTTACCGACCTGATAGCCACCGGGGCCGCAATCCCAGGCTTCTGCAATCATCTTCACCTGGCGCAGCACCGGGTCCTGACGGCAGGCCACCAGGAAGCTGTGACGTTCGTCGAAGCCATCGTGGTAGCGCCCGAGAATGGTCGCCAGGTCGAAGCGAAAACCGTCCACGTGCATTTCCGAAGCCCAGTAGCGCAGGGAGTCAGTGACCATTTGCAGCACGCACGGGTGACTCAGGTCGAGGGTGTTACCGGTACCGGAATCGTTGATGTAGTAGCGCTTGTCGTCGGGCATCAGGCGGTAGTAAGAGGCGTTGTCGATGCCACGCATGGACAGGGTCGGGCCTTGTTCGTTGCCCTCGGCGGTGTGGTTGTAGACCACGTCGAGGATCACTTCAAGATTGGCTTCGTGCAGGTGCGCGACCATCTCCTTGAACTCGGCGATTTTGCCGCTGGCCAGGTAACGCGGGTCGGGGGCGAAGAACGCGATGCTGTTGTAGCCCCAGTAATTGGTCATGCCTTTGTGCAATAGATGCTGGTCGTTGACGAAGGCATGAATCGGCAGCAATTCAACCGTCGACACGCCGAGCTTGCGGATGTGTTCCAGCACATCATCGACCATCAACCCGGCGCAGGTGCCGCGCACGTTCTCGGGGACGGAGGGGTGACGCATGCTGATGCCGCGCAGGTGGGTTTCATAAATGATCGTCTTGTCCCACGGGATGCTGACCCGTTGATCATTGCCCCAGGTATGGGCCGGGTCGATCACCTTGCACTTGGGCACGAACGGCGCACTGTCGCGCTCATCAAAACTGAGGTCGGCGTCGGGGTGGCCGATGGTGTAGCCGAACAGGGCTTCGGACCATTTCAACTGGCCGACCAGTTGTTTGGCGTAGGGGTCGATCAGCAGTTTGTTGTGATTGAAACGATGACCGTTGGCCGGGTCGTATGCGCCGTAGACACGGTAGCCGTAGATCATCCCGGGATGCGCGTCGGGCAGGTAGCCGTGGTAGATCTCGTCGGTGTATTCCGGCAGTTCGATGCGTTCCAGTTCGACCTCGCCGGCATCATCGAAGATGCACAGCTCGACCTTGGTGGCATTGGCGGAAAACAAGGCAAAGTTGACCCCCAGGCCATCCCAGGTCGCGCCCAGCGGGAAGGGCAAGCCTTCACGGATTCGCGAGGCCTCGGCTTGAGGTTCTGGCGCGGCTTTCTTCGGACTGGTCATAGGTGCTCCTGCAAAAAGGGGGACAGTTCTTGGCTCTGGTTTTTTTTGAGGGCGAGCGAGCCCTCGGTGGCGAGAAAACCCGCCACGAGGTCAATCAGGTTATAGGTGAGAGGCGTCAGACAGCGGGCGGTTTACGCGCTGCCCGAGGCTTTTTCTCGTTGGCTTTTTCGCCCGGCGGGATGACCTTGGAGGCAGCGGCGGGCTTGGCTTTGGCTTTTGGCACCGCTGCCTTGCCATTGGCTTTGCTGGCAGGGGCCTTGGTGCCGGCGGTTTTGCTGCCAGGCGCTTTTGGCGACTTGCTCGGTGCCAGGGCTTCGGCTTCAGCCAGTTTGCGGGCCATCTCCCAATGGCGAGCGTCCTGGCCCTCGGGTTTTCCTTCCGATTCCCAGATTTGATAGGCGAATTCGCGAATGCGTTTATCGTTGATACTCATCGCAATGCTCCTGAACTGAACTCAAGTATGGGTAGTTTGGATAAAAAGATTGATCGGGAAATCCACTAGCGCGTCGCTGATGTTCAGCTCCCTTTGGTGTGTGACTGTGGTGCTTGAAAAAAGTCCCTTCAAATGTTCATCAGGGGCGGTGAACGGTAATTTGATCCGTGTATCGCCCCACAGCGGCGCGTCAATCCGGGGTTCGGCACTGTTTTTCAGCAGTTCGGCGCAGCGTATCGGTACGATCACGATGGCGCGTTTTCCTTCCAGCGAGCGAGCAAATGCCAGCACTCGGTGAGCCTGGCTGCCGACGACTTCAAGGGCTTGATACGTCCCTCGCCGAAACAGCTCGGTGTGCTCGAGCCGCAGGTTCAACACCTGTGCGATCAGCGCTTGTTTAATGCGCCCGTTGCGCCAGTCAGCCAACAATTTTGGCAGCTGTAATGGCGTCTGCATCGATTGCTGACGGCTGGCGTAATCCACCGGCCGGCGGTTGTCTGGATCGACCAGCGAGAAGTCCCAGTACTCGTTGCCCTGATAAAGGTCCGGCACCCCCGGCACGGTCATGCGCAGCAAGGTTTGCGCCAACCCATTGAGTGCGCCTGGGACGGCGATGCTGTTGGCTGCGTTGCCGAGGGCAGCGCGTAGCGGTTCACCTTCGGGGCTCAGAAGCAGACGTTGCAGGAATTGCTGAACGGCTTGTTCGTAAGCCTCGTTCGGCGCGCTCCAGCTGCTTTGCAACTTGGCTTCGCGCAAGGCTTTCTGTTGCCACTGCCACACACGTTGAGTGTAGTTCTCCAAGGCTGTCTGATCGTCACTGCGCAAATCGAACGGCCAGCTGCCGAGGAGCGCTTGATAGAGGATCAACTCATCGCCCGCAGTCGGCATCTGGTCGTCGTCGCGCAGGGGGCGGGCGAGGGCCTGCCAGAGCGGGACTTGCTCGGCGTACCAGGCACTGCGTTCGCTCAGCACCGCCAGGCGTGCGCGGGTATCTTCGCCGCGTTTGTGGTCGTGGGTCGCGGTGGCCAGCAAATTATCGGGGAACTCGTATAGACGGTTGACGCAAGCCGCATGGAAGTCGGCCAACGGAGCACTGAACTGCTCGGTGCTGAAGCCCACGTCATTGCGCGACAACAACGTCGCTGAGCGATAGAACGCGGTGTCCTCCACAGCCTTCGCTGCCGCTGGCGACGTCAGTTGCTGAAAACGCACGCAGGCATGCTTGAGCATCTTGCGTGGCCGGCCCAACGGGCGTTTACGCCATGATTCACCCCCCAGCCAGTTGGCCAGGCAATCAAGCACCGGCCAGTCGGCCTCACCGAGGGTAAGCCTGGCACCGTCCATGGCTTGCTGGAAAAACACATCGTCTTCAGCGGAACGCCCGCGGGGGCTGATGTAGGTGCGGTACACCGGGAAATGCACGATCAGTTCCTGCAACGCGCGACGAATCGCACCCAGGGTCAGATCGCGGGTCATCAGGTCATCCCGGGCCACTTGCAACAGGGCCTGGGCGACGCTTTCGAAGTCTCCGGCGAGGGAGCCGTTGAGGATCTGCTGACGGGCCAGTTGCGCTTCCTGACGGAAATCGGCGGGCCGTTCGCTGTAACGATTCCACAGTTCGCCCAAGGTGTCGGCGCCTTCCGGAGCGTGTTGCAGCAGCGACAGCTGATTCATGAACTCGTAACCGGTGGTGCCATCCACCGACCAGTCACGGTGCAGGGTTTCACCTTCGCCGAGGATCTTCTCGACGTAGATCGGCAGGTGCCGATCCGGTGACAGGCTGTCGACTCGCCGCCGCAATTTGCGGCAGTAGCCCCGAGGGTCAGCGAGACCGTCGATGTGGTCGATGCGCAGACCGTCCACCAGGCCTTCGGCCACCAGCTCGAAGATTTTCGCGTGGGTGGCTTCGAACACGGCCGGGCGCTCGACCCGCAGGCCGCCCAGTTCGTTGACATCGAAAAAACGCCGCCAGTTGATGTCATCTGCCGCGGTGCGCCAACTGGCCAGGCGATAGCTTTGGTGTTCAAGCAACTGGTGCAGGCGCTGGAAACCTTCGGCGGTGAGCGAGTCGTAAGCGCTGAGGTTTTGCTGGATGGCTTGCAGAATTGCCGGATCATTGGCCAGTTCACGCAGCTCCGCTTTCAGCGGCATCGCGAGACTGTGGGCGTCGGTCTGGTAGCTCAAGGTGCTGAAGCGGTCTGCCAACGACTTGAGCGATTCGGCGCTCAGCGGGTCATCGGTTCTGAGCAGTTCGCCGTAATGGGTCGGGCAGATCGGGAAGTGATGCTCATAGTGCTCGACATAAAACGCGCCTTTTTGCGCATCGAAGCGCAGGGGCAGGGTGCCGTCCTGCAAGGCGATGCCGTAGTCGCTGCCAAGGAAGGGCAGCAGCAACTGGCCTTCCATCAACGGGTCGGGCGAATGCCACTGGATGTCGAAGAACTCGCCGTAAGGGCTCAGGCGTCCCCATTCCAGCAAGTCCTGCCACCAGGGATTATCGCCACCGCCGACGGCCATGTGGTTGGAGACGATGTCGAGGATCAGTCCCATGTGCTGCTTGCGCAATGCACTGACCAAACGCCGTAGCGCCGCTTCGCCGCCCAGCTCCGGGTTGACCGTGCTCGGGTCCACGACGTCGTAGCCATGCATGGAACCGGCGCGGGCACTCAGCAGGGGTGAGGCATAGACATGGCTGATGCCGAGGCTGGCGAAATACGGCACCAGCGGCACCGCATCGTCCAGCGTGAAGTCTTTATGAAACTGCAGCCGCAGGGTTGCCCGCAGCGGTTGGATAAGCGTTTGCTTCATTGGTCACGCTCGGCCGCCTGAAGTCGCGCACAGGCGAGCAGTTCCAGGCGCCGGGCGGCGTCCGGGTCATCGAGCAAGGCTTCACTGTCGCCGGGCAAGCGTCGGGACCAGTTGGGGTGCGTGTCGGTGGTGCCGGGCAAGTTGGCCTGCTGCTCGATGCCCAGGGCATCTTCCAGCGGCAGCAACACCAGCGGCGCACGGGTATGGCCGAGGAAACGTATGGCGGCGTCGAGTACCTGATCGGTTTCATGGGACTCTTCGCGAAAGTTCTGCGGGTCCTCGCTCAACACCCGGCGCAGGCCTTCACGCTCGCGTTCACGGTGGTGACGCCATTCGATTTCACCCGGAGCGTCGACCAGACCCAGTCGGGCATTCCAGTCGATATCGTGGCCATGCCACCAACCATTGAGCGTTGGCAGGTCATGGGTGCTGGTGGTCGCGAGGGCATTGTCCGGCCAGTCGAGAATCGGTTTGAAGTGCGTGTTGTCCTGTTCGAACAGCAGCACACGCATGCCGAGGATCGAGCGGGCAATGAGCTTTTCTCGCAGACCATCCGCGACGGTGCCGAGGTCTTCACCGAGGACGATGGCCTGATGTCGATGGGACTCAAGGGTCAGCAAGCGCAGCAGGTCGTCCACCGGGTAATAGAGGTAGGCGCCGTCGGCGGGTGACGCACCATTGGGGATCACCCACAGCCGTTGCAGGCCCATGACGTGATCGATGCGCAGGCCACCGGCGTGGGCAAAATTGGCGCGGAGCATTTCGATGAAGGCACGAAAGCCATTGCGTACCAGACCTTCGGGCGAGAACGCGGAAATCCCCCAGCCCTGACCGGTGCGGTTAAGGATGTCGGGTGGTGCACCCACGGTCAGCGAGGCGAGTAATTCGTCCTGACGACTCCAGGCCTGACTGCCACCGCCATCGGCACCCACGGCGAGATCGGCGATCAGGCCAATCCTCATGCCGGCGCTGCGGGCGGCGGTTTGTGCGCGTTCCAGGCAGCGGGTGATCAGCCATTGGCAGAAGGCAAAGAAGCCGATGCGTCCGGCGTTCTCTTCGGCGAATTCGGCCAGGGCCGCACTGCGCGGGTTTTGCCATTGCTCGGGCCAGTGCCGCCAGTCGAGACTTTCACCCTTGGCGGCGCGGGACTCTTGAATGGCTTCGAAGCGGCAGTGGTTTTCCAGGGCTTCGCCAGCGGCGTGGCGGAAGCTGCTGAAGTCGGCATGCAACGGGTGTTCGCCCTGGACAAAGCCTTCGTACAACGCCTGCAACAGGCGATGTTTGGCTTCGGCCGCTACCGGCCAATCAACCAACGGCAAGGCTTCAAGGTGCTTGAGTTCTGCCGCCAGGCCGGTGGCATCAATCGCGGTCCGTAATGCTCGATCACCCAGGATCGCGCCCGGTGCGGCGTACAGACTGTTGAGAAACAAGCGGCTGGACGGCGAATACGGGCTGTAACGCTCGGTGTCGCTGCCGAACATCGCATGCAGCGGACTGATCGCCAACGCTTCGGCGCCACGTTCGCCGGCCACCCGGGCCAGGTCTTCGAGTGCCTGGGTATCGCCGAAACCGCCATCGCCCGGACGACGCAGCGAGTACAACTGCACGCTCAGGCCCCAGGTGCGGGGGATCGGACTGTCGACGGCATCGCCGACGCTGTAGCAGCGTGTCGGTGCAACGGCCAAGGTAAATGCCTGCCCGTCGATGCTGACGTGTTGATAACCGACTGGGATCAGGCCGGGCAGGATCGCCTGGGCATCCAGTTTTAAATGAAGTCGCGAGCCATCTTCAAGGTGGACCTCGCACGGTGTTTCGGGCTCAAAGTAATGCGCCAGGCTCAGGCCGACACCGAAGTCTGCGGTCAGCAGCGGCGGCAGGTGTCGGGTCTGTTGCACCTGTTGCAGTTCCAGCAGGCTGGCGTCAATTTCCTGGGCGGTGCCGGCCGGGTGGCCGAGTCCGATGAGGACGTTGCGTAACACCGATGGAGCGACTTTCTGTGGACGGCCGTTAGCGTCGATCCAGTCGACAGCCAGGCCAGCTCGGCTGGCCAGTATTTCCAGTTGCGTATCGCTCATTGGCGCTCTCCATCCGGGGGTAGCAAAGGGGCTGCGGCCGTGAGGCTGACTAGCGCGCAATGCGGGGCAAGTGTGCCCTTATCCAACAGACCGGCTGACTGTGGCGGGTATTCGAACAACAACAACGAAACGTCGGTCTGTGGGGAGTGGACCACTGGCGTGTCGCTGAGGTTCAGGTCAATGCGCAGCTGACTGCCATCGCCCAGTCGCCAGCGCGCCGTTACCGCGCCGGTGGCCAGCACCTCGGCACCCAATGCTTGAGCACCGGGCAGACGGGGAATGATCTGCTGATGGCGGATCTGCAACAGTTGGCGATACAGATCATGCATGGCGGACTGTGGGGTTGATCTCAGCTCGGGGCGTGAAGCCTCAAAGGTCTGGCGCGCGTTAGGGTCGGGAATTCGCTCGCGTGTGTGCGGATCAGCAAACGCGCTGAACGCTGCAAACTCGTTACGTCGTCCCTCGCGGACCAGTTCCGCGAGTTCACCGTGATGGCTGGTGAAGAACAGGAACGGTTGCTCGGCGGCGAACTCGTCGCCCATGAACATCAGCGGGATCATCGGTGACAACAGCAGTAATGCGGTGGCTGCCTTGAGCGCATCGGGGTGGGCCAGTTGATGCAATCGTTCGCCCAAGGCGCGGTTGCCGATCTGGTCGTGGTTTTGCAAAAACAGCACGAAAGCACTGGGCGGCAAGTGACCGCTGGGCTCGCCACGGGTTGTACCGTGACGGGTCACGTGGCCCTGAAACACAAAGCCCTGGCTCAGGCAGCGCGCCAGTTGCTCGGTGGGGTTTTGCGCATAGTCGGCGTAATAGGCGTCGGTTTCGCCGGTCAGCAGCACGTGCAAGGCATTGTGGCCGTCGTCGTTCCACTGCGCGTCGAAGCCTTGTTCCAGCAGACTGGCCTGGTTGTGTTCGTTCTCTACCGTCAGCCAGACATGACGCGCCGGGTCGATTTGCTGGCGAACCTTTTTTGCCAGTTCCTGAAGAAAGTCAGGGTCTTCGATGGCGTGCACCGCGTCCAGGCGCAAGCCATCGAAGCGGTACTCCAGCAACCACATCAGCGCATTGTCGATGAAGAAGTCCCGCACCTCGCGCCGCCGGAAGTCGATGGCCGCACCCCACGGGGTGTGCTTGTCTTCGCGGAAGAAGGCCTTGGCGTAGCGATGCAGGTAATTGCCGTCCGGGCCGAAGTGGTTGTAGACCACGTCGAGAATCACCGCCAGGCCATGGCCGTGGGCGGTGTCGATCAGGTGTTTGAGTTGTTCGGGAGTGCCGTAGGACGCTTGGGGCGCGTAGGGCAGAACCCCGTCGTAGCCCCAATTGCGATCACCGGGGAACTGCGCCAGCGGCATCAATTCGATCGCACTGATGCCCAGCTCCACGAGGCGCGCCAGGTGCTGCTCGACTTCGCTGAAGCCGCCGAGCGCACCGACGTGCAATTCGTAGATCACCGCCTCATTCCACGGCCGTCCGAACCAGGTGCTGTGTCGCCATTGATACGCAAGTGGGTCGACCACCACGCTGTGGCGGTCGATATCACCGGCCTGCGCGCGGGAGGCCGGGTCGGGCACCTCCAGCTCGCCGTCGATGTTGTAGCGATAACGCGTGCCAGCGGGGCAGCGGGTGTTGATCACGAACCAGCCATCTGCCTGGGGCAGGAGTGGCAAGGACTGTCCATCTTCCAGTTCGACACTGACGTAAAACGCATCTGGCGCCCACAAGGCAAAACGCGTGTGTTCTGCGTCCAGCATGATTGCGCCGTGGGGCCAGGTCTCAAGGGTCCGTAACGGCATCTATGAAAACCTCTTAATGTTTGCCCGATTTACCCAGCGCTTTGGCCACCAGTTTTTCGTAGAGTTCGGCGTACGGTTCGACCGCCTTGCACCAGTTGAAAGGCGCGGCCATGGCACGGCAACGCATGGCGTTGAGCAGATCGGGGAAGGCAAAAACCTTGAAAGCCCGGCTCAGGGCTTCCTCGTAACTTTCAGCTGTGGATTCGTCGAACAGGAAACCGGTCACGCCGTTTTCAATGGTGTCGGCCAAACCCCCGGTGTTGCGTGCCACCGGCAACGAACCGAAGCGCTGGGCGTACATCTGGCTCAGCCCGCAAGGTTCGTAACGCGAAGGCATCAGCAGGAAATCACTGCCGGCGAACATGCGACGGGCGTCGGTTTCGTTGAAACCGATGCGCACGCCGATCTGGCCTGGGAAGCGCACGGCCAGTTCACGCATGGCTTGTTCTTCTTCCGGCTCGCCACGACCGATGATCGCGATCTGCCCGCCAGAGTTGACGATGTACTCGGAGACGGCCTCGGTCAGGTCCAGGCCTTTCTGATAGACCAGTCGCGAAACCACGGCGAACAGCGGACCTTCGCTGTCGTCCAGGCCGAACAGCTCACGCACGTGGGCGGCGTTGACCGCTTTGCCTTCCCAATCGCCAATTTTGAAGGGGCAGAACAGGTGCGGGTCGGTGGCGGCGTCCCAGCTTTCATCGATGCCATTGGGAATACCACTGAGCAGACCTTGCTGGGTCTTGGCGGCAAGAAAACCGTCGAGACCGCAGCCGAAGGCCGGGGTGGTGATTTCCTGGGCATAGGTGGCGCTGACGGTGGTGATGTGGCTCGAATAAGCCATGCCGGCCTTGAGGAACGACATCTTGCCGTAGAACTCCATGCCTTCCTGTTGCAAGGCATGCGTGGGAATACCCAGTTCCGGGCACGACCCAAGACTGGTCACGCCCTGGTAGGCGAGGTTATGAATGGTGAACAGCGTCGGGGTACGCTGTCCACGCCAGTGCATGTAAGCGGGTGCCAGACCGGCAGGCCAGTCATGGGCGTGCACCAGGTCCGGGCACCAGTGAATTTGTGCAAGGTTGGCGGCGATGTCGGCGGCTGCCAGGCCCAGGCGGGCAAAGCGGATGTGGTTATCCGGCCAGTCGCGGCCGTTGTTGGCACCGTAAGGCGAACCCTCGCGCTCATAGAGCTCGGGGCAGATCAACACGTAAATGACCAGACCGTCAGGCATGTCCATGCGCCCGATCTTGCAGGGGGGCAACGCGGCGTGACCGCCGAGCTCACCAATGATATGAATCGGGTTTTCGCTGTGCAGCACTTGCGGGTAACCGGGGATCAACACTCGCACATCGTGCAAGTGAGCCATGGCTCGCGGCAGCGCTGCGGAAACGTCGCCCAGACCACCGGTTTTCACCAGATCGGCGATCTCCGAGGTGACGAACAGCACTTTCTTCTTGTTGGGATTCTGACTGGCCACCGGTGTCAGCGTCTTGGTGCTCGGGACGCTGATCGATTGGTGACTGGGGGCGCCCACGGCGCTTGTTTCGCCGACCTGCTGATGAGCACGTTCTCCCTGAATATCTAAAGCCGCACTGATCATATGAATCTCCCGTGTTGTTGATCTAATTCTAGGTCTGGCACAAACGGTGTTTCGTGGCCAATTCCTGTGGCCGGGCGCAAACGCGCTACGCATCGGTGAGCAAGCGCTGCCAATACGATGAAGCAGAATGGCTGTAGTGATCGTTGCAAGGATTGCACCAGTCGCAACGCCCCTCCTTTTAAGCTGACCCGTCACGACCGGCAAAAGTTTCGACTTTCTTTCCACTTTATGACCGACTGGTTTTGCCTCGCGGAACTGAGTCTAGGCCAGAACTTAGAGCGGGGGAGACCATATGGCAAAATTGTTCGACAATCGGTTTAAAGAGGTACGGACGTACCGCTTGGAGGGATAAACGCACCGACGAAGGGCATGTTTTTTTAGCGTTTTGCCTCAAAAAAAAGTCGAGATGTCACATGAATGTGCGAAGCGCGGCAAGGCTTATGCACCGTTGTGGTGCGCGACAGTCAGTCCCGTCTTTGGCCGAACCGCTGCCTTACGGTGCGCCTTGATGCCTTGTTATAGTCCGGACCTCATTTTCTGCCCGGTAAAAGGATCACTGCCATGTCTCAGTACACTGCGTTCACCGTCGAACTGGCCGATAAAATCGCCCATGTGCAGATCAACCGGCCGGAAAAGATCAATTCGATGAATGCCGCGTTCTGGAGCGAGATCATCGAGATTTTCCAATGGATCGACGACACCGACGAAGTCCGGGTGGTGGTACTCAGTGGTGCGGGCAAGCATTTTTCTTCTGGTATCGACTTGATGATGCTGGCCGGCGTGGCCAATGAATTGGGCAAGGACGTGGGTCGCAACGCGCGCCTGCTGCGCCGCAAGATTCTCGCCTTGCAAGCGTCTTTCAATGCCGTCGACAATTGCCGCAAGCCGGTGCTGGCGGCGGTTCAGGGTTATTGCCTGGGCGGCGCGATTGATTTGATTTCGGCTTGCGACATGCGTTACGCCGCTGAAGACGCGCAATTCTCGATCAAGGAAATCGACATCGGCATGGCCGCCGACGTTGGCACTTTGCAACGCTTGCCGCGGATCATCGGTGACGGCATGCTGCGTGAACTGGCTTACACTGGTCGCACGTTCGGTGCCGAAGAAGCGCGTGGCATGGGCCTGGTCAATCGCGTCTACAGCGACACCGCCAGCCTGCTCGACGGTGTCATGGGCATTGCCCGCGAGATCGCCGGCAAGTCGCCGATTGCGATCACCGGCACCAAAGAGATGATCAGCTACATGCGCGACCATCGCATCGATGACGGCCTCGAATACGTCGCCACCTGGAACGCCGCCATGCTGCAATCCACCGATCTGCGCGTGGCCATGGCCGCCCATATGAGCAAACAGAAACCCGAATTTCTGGACTGATTAAAAATGACTTCACGCTGGACCACTGCAGTACTGGACACCGATCAACCCGGCGGCTGGGCCGTGGCGCGCAGCCCCGAAGGTTTCCTGTTCGATGACAATGGCGCGCTGTTCCCGCGCGAATGGCTCAAGCGCCAGGACCTGTCGATCCTCGCCGAACATGGCATCGGTCACCTGGACGGTGAGCCGGTCTATTTACTGGAGCTGCGCAGTCACAGCGACGTGCCGGGCTGCAACTGGAAAGGCCTGCGGGCGTTCATGCTCGAAGGCGACCATACGCTCTACAAGGTGCTCGGTTATGCCGCGCAAATCGGCACCTGGGCCCGCGAACACCGCTTTTGCGGTAACTGCGGGCAGGCGATGACCCAGGTGATCCGGGAACGGGCGATGTATTGCGAACCGTGCGATTTACGCAGCTACCCGCGCATTTCGCCGAGCATGATCGTGCTGGTGACCCGGGGCGATGAAGTCCTGCTGGCGCGTTCGCCACGCTTTGTCGCCGGGGTCTACAGCACATTGGCGGGGTTTGCCGAGCCGGGCGAGTCGGCCGAAGACTGCCTGATTCGCGAAGTCCGCGAAGAAGTGCAGATCGAGGTCAAGAACATCCAGTACATGGGCAGCCAGTGCTGGCCGTTCCCGCATTCGATGATGCTGGGTTTCCATGCCGAATACGCCGGCGGTGAGATCGTGTGTCAGGAAGACGAGATCGAAGACGCCCAGTGGTTCAACGTTCATGAGCTGCCGCCGTTGCCGGCGTCACGCTCGATTGCCCGTTACCTGATCGACGTCTATGTGGCGCGGCGCTTAGGCCACGCTGAACCAGTGTTGCCAGGCTAACCGCACGGTCAAGCCCAGCACCACGGTGATGAACACCGGGCGAATGAACTTCGCACCGCCGCTGATGGCGGTGCGAGCCCCGAAGAACGCCCCGATCATCACCGACAGGCCCATGCTCAGGCCGATGATCCAGTCCACCTGCCCGGAAAACACGAACACCGACAGTGCCGCAATGTTGCTGACGAAGTTCATGCTGCGCGCCACGCCGCTGGCCTTCACCAGGTCGATGGGGTACATCAGCATCGTGCTGACGGTCCAGAACGCACCCGTGCCGGGACCGGCCACGCCGTCGTAAAACCCGAGGCCGAAGCCTTGGGTTGATTGCCACTTCTTCTTGATCGGTGCGTCGCTGTCCAGCGGCGCTTTCGGCGTGCCGCCAAACAACAGATAGACGCCGCAGCCGAAAACGATCACCGGGAGCATCTTGTTCAGCCATTCCGCCGGCAGGTAGTGAGCGACCACAGCCCCGGTCAGCGCGCCCACCAGCGTGCCGACAATGGCGTGCATCCACTGTTTTGGATGGAACAGCTTGCGCCGGTAGAAGGTGAAACTGGCCGTGGCCGAGCCGAACGTCGAACTGAGTTTGTTGGTGCCCAGCACCAGGTGTGGTGGCAGGCCTGCGGTCAGCAGCGCCGGGGTGGTCAACAGACCGCCGCCGCCGGCAATGGCGTCGATGAAACCGGCAATGAAAGCGACGAGGGCCAGAATGGCCAGGGTGGTGAGGTCAACACTGAGTTCGAAAGGCATGGAATCGGCTTATTCGGCGGGGCGCAGGACAGGGCTGCGGGGGAGGGCCGATATCTTACCTATATCCAACTACTGCGGCGACCGCTCTGGCGCCTTCGCGGGCAAGCCTCGCTCCTACAGGTCGACACAAATCCCGTAGGAGCGAGGCTTGCCCGCGAAGACAGACTTGCAGACGCTACATCAGTCGGCCTTTGGCCCATTCCCGATCTGCCACACAAACGGCGGCTCGGTCCCGTTGATCACCCAATCCCCGACAATCCGTGCCTTGTAGATCACCGGATTGTGCGACGACACCGTCCGCGCATTGCGCCAATGCCGGTCCAGCGATTTACCCACCCGAGTATCCGAAGCCCCCAGCGCATTGAACAGCTCTGTGGTTGCTCGCTGGATCAGCTCCGACACCACCACCTGAGCCTTGGCCGATTCGATTTCCGCCGCGACATTCGCTTCTTGTTCCAAGGCGTCATCACCTGAGAATCGCGCGAGATAAGCCCGCTGCGCCGGTTGTGCAGCCCTCAAGGCGCTGGCCTCGGCCGCATACACCAGTGCCGCAATCTCACCGACCACTTGCTGCACCTGCGAATCCTGGCTGACATGTTGCGCATTGCCATGGCTATAGATGCGTTTGCGTTCACGCACCTGGTGAGCCACATCGCGCAACGCCGCACGACCGATCCCGGCCAGTGTCGCCAGCAGCACCAACTGATAAAACGCAGTCTGGTATTTGAAGCGGGTGGCGAAGTCGATGATGTTTTCGGCCTCCACGTCAGCATCGATAAACCGTGAGGTGCCACTGCCGGTGGTGCGCTGGCCAAAGCCGTCCCAGTCGTCGCTCTGCACGATGCCGGGTTGGCGAGTGCGGACCGCGGCAATCACATCGCCGCCGGTGTCGCTGCGTTGCGCGTACACGTCGATCCAGTCGGAAAACAGGCTGCCGGTGCTGTAGAACTTCTCGCCGTTGAGCCTCCACTGATCGCCATGAGGCGACACTTTGGTGATGACATCGCCAATCGCCACGCTGCCGATTTCGGTCCAGGCATTGCCGGCGATGTCACCGTTGACGAAGCGCTTGAACCACAGATCCCGCGCCGGCCCGGGCGCCGAGTTCAAGCGATCCTCGGCAAAGGCGAAGTGCCCGCGCAAGGCCTGAGGCACGTTGGAATCGGCTTCGGCCAATTCGATCAGCAGCTCAAACAGTTGTGGCAGGGAGGCGCCACCACCGCCGTATTCAACCGGAACCCGTACGGCGCCGAAACCGGCGTCCTTGAGCCACTGAATCGGTTCGTAGGGAAGGTTGCGGGACTGTTCGCGCTCAACGGCACCGGCGGCGATGCGTTGGAAGATCGGCCGGAACCTTGCGGCCAGCGCTTCATAGTCAGTGCCAGTGGACAGCGGATTGATTACCTGGTGTTCGGTCATGGGACGGCTCCTTGGATCGGCAGTAGAAAGTGTTGCGTCTGTCAGGGGCAATTGCATGGTCCATGCCGAAGCTCGCGGGCCAGGATTTGCTGGAGGAATTGGATGTCGGCTCGCAGCGAATTGTTGCTGTACCAACAGCGCATCAGCAAATTGCCTCTGATACACCCACTCTGTGGCGAGGGAGCTTGCTCCCGCTTGAGTGCGCAGCGCTCACAAAAACTTGGGGCCGCTACGCAGCCCAGCGGGACGGTGCGGCGGTCCGACAAGCTCCCTCGCCACAGTATTCGGCTCACCTCAAGATTGGCGCTGGCACGGTTGCTGCTCTTACCCCAGCACATCCCTAAAGTCCCGAGGACATGCCAATGAGTCAGCAAGCCGTCAAATTTGCCTACTGGGTGCCGAACGTCAGCGGCGGGCTGGTGGTCAGCAAGATCGAGCAACGCACCCACTGGGGCATCGACTACAACCGCAAACTGGCGCAACTGGCCGAAGAGGCGGGGTTTGAATACGCCCTGACGCAAATCCGTTTCACCGCCGGTTACGGCGCCGAGTACCAGCACGAATCGGTCGCCTTCAGCCACGCGCTGCTGGCCGCCACCACTAAACTGAAAGTGATCGCCGCGATCCTGCCCGGCCCTTGGCAACCGGCGCTGGCAGCCAAGCAATTGGCAACCATCGACCAGCTGACTAACGGCCGGGTGGCGGTGAACATCGTCAGTGGCTGGTTCAAGGGTGAGTTCCAGGCGATTGGCGAGCACTGGCTGGAACACGACGAGCGTTATCGCCGCTCCGAAGAGTTCATCCGCTCGCTGAAGGGCATCTGGAGCCAGGACAACTTTACCTTTCGCGGTGACTTCTACCGCTTCGACAACTACAGCCTCAAACCCAAACCGCTGGGGCAGCCGGAAATCTTCCAGGGTGGCAGTTCCCGCGCGGCTCGGGACATGGCGGCACGGGTTTCGGACTGGTACTTCACCAACGGCAACACCCCGGAAGGCATCAAGGCCCAGGTCGATGACATCCGCGCCAAGGCGGCGGCCAACAATCATTCGGTGAAAGTCGGCGTGAACGCGTTTGTCATTGCCCGCGACACCGAAGAAGAAGCGCGAGCCGTGCTTGCACAAATCATCGATCAGGCGGACCCGGAGGCGGTGAATGCGTTTGGCGATGCGGCGAAGCAGGCGGGCAGGGCGTCACCTGAGGGCGAGGGCAACTGGGCCAAGTCGACGTTCGAGGATCTGGTGCAGTACAACGACGGTTTCAAGACCAACCTGATCGGTACGCCGCAGCAGATTGCCGAGCGGATCGTCGCGTTGAAAGCGGTGGGCGTGGATCTGGTGTTGGCGGGGTTTCTGCACTTTCAGGAGGAGGTGGAGTATTTCGGTCAGCGGGTATTGCCGTTGGTGAGGGAGCTGGAAGCCAAGGCACAAATCAAACAGACCGCCGCGGTAGCCTAAACACCACAAAACCCTGTGGGAGCGAGCTTGCTCGCGAAGGGGCAATCAGATTCAACATTGATGTTGACTGACGCACCGCCTTCGCGAGCAGGCTCGCTCCACATTGGGTCTATGTGAAGTTATAGGCCCAGGTCGGACAGACCTGGATGATCGTCAGGACGACGGCCCAGCGGCCAGTGGAACTTGCGGTCGCTTTCCTTGATCGGCATGTCGTTGATGCAGGCAAACCGATTGGCCATCAAACCGTTCTCGTCGAACTCCCAGTTTTCGTTGCCGTACGAGCGGAACCAGTTGCCCGAGTCGTCGTGCCATTCGTAGGCATAACGCACGGCGATGCGGTTGCCGGTAAAGGCCCAAAGTTCTTTGATCAGGCGGTAATCCAGTTCCTTGGCCCATTTGCGCGTCAGAAAACCTTTGGCTTCTTCGCGGTTGTAGGCGAACTCGGCGCGGTTACGCCATTTGGTGTCCAGGGTGTAGGCCAGCGACACGCGTTCCGGGTCGCGGGAGTTCCAGCCGTCTTCGGCCAGGCGTACTTTTTCAATGGCCGATTCACGGGTGAATGGCGGCAATGGCGGACGAACTTCGGCATTAGACATTAATAGTCTCCCTATCAAAGTAAAGTTCTAGCAAGTTGTCGGGCTTGGTAAAAGTGTTACAGGTCCAATAACTTTCGCGCCATGCATTGCGCATTATCGGCGGCACTGTGATCACCCATGACAAGCGCCACGGTAATGGCACCGTCGATCAGGATCAGCAGCTGTTTGGCCAGCGTCTCCGGGTCTGTGGCGCCATGTTCGGTGCAGAGCTCGCGCACGTAGTCGAGCAGCTTCTGTTTATGGTCTTTGGCAACCAGGCGAACCGGGTCTTGCGGGTCGCCGGTTTCGCCACTGGTATTGATGAATGCACAGCCACGGAAGCCTTCGGAGGCGAACCAGGCCTTGAGCACGGTAAACAGGTTGAGCAACCGGTCGGCCGGTGTTTCAGCCTGGTCGACTTCGCTTCGATACCACTGCATCCAGCGCACATCTCGGCGTTGCAGGGCCGCGACGGTGAGCTCCTCCTTGTTGGCGAAGTAACGGTAAATACTCTTTCTGGAGACGCCGGCGGTTTTCACCAGAAGATCCATCCCGGTGGCAGCGATGCCACTTTTGTAGATCAACTTTTCGGTGACATCCAGAATGATGTCGCGTGTGTCGTTGCTGGTTATTTCGTTCATGTGACGAACAGTAGAACGATCGTTCTCCTTGGTCAAGAGGGTATTTTTTGTCGTCTGAAAAATCGCCTTCGCGAGCCTGCTCGCGAAGGGGCCTTTACAGACACTCACAAGACCCAAGGCAATCCATGGTGTAAGCTCTCGGGTTCTTCGGATTCGACCTTTTTGCGAGCCCTATGCCGTCGCTTTTCAAACGCTCTCTGCTGCCCAAACTGCGCAGTTTTCCGCTGACCGCCGATGCCGTCACCATCCTCTCTGGCGCTGCCGAGTTTCGTCGGTGCCTGCTGGAAAAGATCGCCAGCGCCACCCGGCGCATTTATATCGTCGCGCTTTATCTGCAACAGGATGAAGCCGGCCAGGAAATTCTCGATGCCTTGCACGCGGCCAAACTGGCGCGTCCGGAACTGGACGTGGTGGTGGTCGTTGACTGGCTGCGCGCTCAGCGCGGCTTGATCGGTGCCGGCAAGCAGCCGGGCAACTCGGCCTGGTATCAGGAAACCACCCGCACTCATGCCAGTGAAGTCCCGGTGTATGGCGTTCCCGTGCAGACCCGAGAGCTGTTCGGCGTGCTGCATTTGAAAGGCTTCGTGATCGATGACTGTGTGATCTACAGCGGCGCGAGTCTGAACAACGTCTATCTGCACAAATTCGACAAATACCGCTATGACCGTTATCACCTGCTGCAGAACAGCGCCCTGGCCGATTCCATGCAGCACTTGGTCCAGCACGGTCTGATCGCCTCCAAAGCGGTGCATCGTCTCGATTTGCCGAACCTGCCGACCACCCGCAGCCTGCGCAACGACATCGGCGACCTGCGCAGCCGCCTCAAACACGCAGCGTACGACACTACGACAGGCACCACGGAAAAGGCCGGTTTGTCGGTCAGCCCGTTGCTCGGTGTCGGCAAGAACAACCCGTTGAGCCGAGTGATTTGCGAATTGATCGCCAGCGCTCAGCATCAACTGACCATCTGCACACCGTACTTCAACATGCCGCTACCCGTGACCCGGGAAATCAATCGGGCACTGGCGCGGGGCGTGAAGATCGACATCATCGTCGGCGACAAGACGGCCAACGACTTCTACATCCCGCCAAGCGAGCCGTTCAAGGTGATTTCGGCGCTGCCTTATCTTTACGAGATCAGCCTGCGGCGTTTCGCCAAGCGTCATCATCGCAGCGTCGACAGCGGCCAGTTGAACCTGCATCTGTGGCGTGACGGCGACAACACCTACCACCTCAAGGGCATGTGGATCGATCAGCGCTACACCTTGCTGACCGGCAACAACCTCAACCCGCGGGCATTCCGACTCGACCTGGAAAACGCCTTGCTGATCGATGATCCGAAAGGCGAACTGCTGGAACCGCGTCGTAAAGAGCTGGCGGAGATTTTCGAGAACACCCACCGCATCGAGCGTTATCAGGAACTGGAAACGCTGCTGGAATACCCGGCGGCGGTGGCCAAGTTTCTCAAGCGCGTGAGTCGGGTGCGGATCGAGCGGTTGCTCTATCGGATTCTGTAACGCTTAAAGCAAAAGATCGTCCGAACGCGGTTCGGACGATCTTTTGATCTTAACGAGCTAATATGCCCCCCACTTCAAACAAGAACAGGGCTTAGTTCGGTCAATGTCGGAAAAAGACACCATCTCCATTCAATTGGTGCGTGAAGCACTGCTGCAAAGCTGCGCCCCCGGAGCGACCACCGATGAGGTGTTGAACAAGGTCGGCATCGATCCGGCACTGCTCGACAGCAGCGATGCACGCGTCCCGGCCACGGCTTATGCGCGTCTGTGGCGTTTACTGGCGCGACGTGGAGACGATGAGTTTTTTGGCATGGACCCGCGCAAACTCAAATCCGGCAGCCTGGCGTTTCTCTGTCGCTGCTCCATGGTCCAGCCGAGCCTGGCTGCTGGCCTGACCACGGGCTTGAGCTTTCTGTCGTTGATGCTCGAACACCTGCCCGCGCAGTTGGTCCGTCAGCAAAGCCTGGCGGAAATCGTCCTGCTCGAAGACGACCAGGACCCACGTCGCGCCTTCACGTATTTCACTTACTGGATGATCGTTCACGGCGTCGCCTGCTGGCTGGCGGGGCGGCGGATTCCGATCCTGGCCATCGAGTTGCGCTGCCCGACACCGGACTTCTGCGATGACTACCAGGTGATGTTCTCCGAGAACCTGCGTTTCGACCGGCCCCGCACGCGGATGATTTTCTCCGCCGAGTGCCTGGACTTGCCGATCAAGCGCAGCCCGGAAGAACTCAAGCGTTTCCTCGCCCATGCGCCGGCCAATATCCTGGTCAAGTACCGCGACCCGGAGAGCCTGGCCAGTCGAATCAAGCACGATTTGCGGCAACTGCCCGCCGAACACTGGCCGGAAACCGAATCCCTGGCGCAACAGCTGTGCATGTCGGCTTCCACCCTGCGTCGGCGCCTGGCCGAAGAAGGCCAGACTTACCAAGGGCTCAAGGACAGCGTGCGCAAGGAACTGGCGATTGTCTGGCTGGCCGAGCCCGCCATCAGCTTCGCCGAGATCGCCGCGCGGCTGGGGTTTGCCGATACCAGCTCGTTCTACAAGGCGTTTCGCAAGTGGTCCGGGTCAAATCCCGGGCATTACCGCAGCCTGATCCTCAACGAAGCCAGCTGATCCGGAACTTGTGTTGAGCCGTCTGGCGCCTTCGCGGGCAAGCCTCGCTCCTACAGGCTTGATGGTGAGCTTGGCGATCCGGTACCTGTAGGAGCGAGGCTTGCCCGCGAAGGCGTCCGTCCTGACGACGCATCTCTCGGATCTTGGCCAAACCAGTCACGCAACTTGATAGCTTTGACCATTGTCCCGCGCCCCGCACAGAGCGAGTATTTCCCTGTAAATCAAGGTTCCCCCGGCCTAATAAAAATACAAAGGGATTCTGGCAATGCGCGCTTATTTGTCTGCTACATCACAGTTCAATTACCAGCACACCGTCGACGCCGCGCTCGCGGGCGATTTGACCGCCCTGAACGCCTGTGTCGAGTGTTGCGACCGCCATGCCTTGCCGGGGCGCATCGCGCTGTTCTGGGAAGGTCGCGATGGCGCCAGCGCGACCTACACCTTCAGCGACTTGCAGGACAAAGCCGCGCGTTTAGCCAACTTCCTCCTGGCCCAAGGCGTGAAAAAAGGCGACAAGGTGGCCGGTCTCCTGCCACGTAACATCGAATTATTGATCACCGTATTCGCCACCTGGCGCATCGGCGCGGTCTACCAGCCGCTGTTCACGGCATTCGGCCCAAAAGCCATCGAACACCGCCTCAGCTCCTCGGGCGCCAAAGTGGTGGTCACCGACGCGGGCAATCGCTCCAAACTCTCTGAAGTCGCCGACTGCCCGACCATCGTCACCGTCGCTGGCCCGAAAGGCCAGGGCATCGTCCGCGGCGATTACAGCTTCTGGGCCGAACTGGCCAATTATTCTCCTGAGTGCGAACCGGTCCTGCTGACCGGCGAAGACCCGTTCCTGCTGATGTTCACCTCGGGCACCACCGGTCCGTCGAAAGCGCTGTCCGTTCCGCTCAAGGCCATCGTCGCCTTCCAGGGCTACACCCGTGACGCCGTGGATTTGCGTCCTGAAGACGCCTTCTGGAATCTCGCCGATCCGGGTTGGGCCTACGGCATCTATTTCGGCGTCACCGGGCCCATGGCCCTGGGGCATCCGATCACCTTTTACGATGGCCCGTTCTCCCTCGAAAGCACCTGTCGGGTGATCAACAAATACGGGATCACCAACCTCACTGGTTCGCCGACGGCCTATCGCCTGTTGATCGCGGGTGGCAACGAGTTTGCCCGCTCGATCAAGGGCAAACTGCGCATCGTCAGCAGCGCCGGCGAGCCGCTGAACCCGGAAGTGATTCGCTGGTTCGCCGACAACCTCGGCGTGGTGATTCACGACCATTACGGCCAGACCGAACTCGGCATGGTGCTGTGCAATCACCATGGCCTGGAGCATCCGATCCACATGGGCGCCGCCGGATTCGCCTCGCCGGGCCACCGCATCGTGGTGCTGGATGACGAATACAAAGAACTCGGCGTCGGTCAGCCGGGCATTCTGGCCATCGACCGCACCCAATCGCCGATGTGCTGGTTCGCCGGTTACGAAGGTGCACCGACCAAGGCCTTCGTCGGCAACTATTACCTGAGCGGCGACACCGTCGAGTGGAACCCGGACGGCAGCATCAGCTTCGTCGGTCGCAGCGACGACGTGATCACCACCTCCGGTTATCGCGTCGGTCCGTTCGACGTGGAAAGCGCGTTGATCGAACACCCGGCCGTGATTGAAGCCGCCGTTGTTGGCAAGCCCGATCCGGAGCGCACCGAACTGGTGAAAGCCTTCGTGGTGATTTGCGAGCAATACCGCGCAACGCCGGAGCTGGCCGAAGAACTGCGCCAACACGTGCGCAAACGACTGGCCGCGCATTCCTATCCCCGTGAAATCGAATTTGTCAGCGAGTTGCCGAAAACCCCTAGCGGCAAATTGCAGCGCTTTATCTTGCGCAACCAGGAAATCGCCAAGGCTCAAGAGGCCGCCGCGAAAAACGTTTCAGCTTGAATCCAAGGAAACAATGATGCAGATCGAAAATAAGGTTTTTCTCGTCACCGGCGGTGCGTCGGGCCTCGGTGCGGCCACCGCTGAAATGCTGGTTGCTGCCGGCGCCAAAGTGATGCTGGTGGACATGAACGCCGAAGCCGTTGCGGCCCAGGCTGAACGTCTCGGCGCGCAAAGCGTGGTAGCGGATATCAGCAACGAAGCTGCGGCCGAAGCTGCTGTGCAGGCGACGGTCAAAGCTTTCGGTGGCCTGAATGGTCTGGTCAACTGCGCCGGCATCGTGCGCGGCGAGAAGATCCTCGGCAAGAACGGCCCGCACGTGTTGGCCAATTTCAGCCAGGTGATCAACGTCAACCTGATCGGCAGTTTCAACATGCTGCGCCTGGCCGCTGCGGCGATTGCCGAAACCGAAGCAGATGCTGACGGCGAGCGCGGCGTGATCATCAACACCGCCTCGGCCGCAGCCTATGACGGCCAGATCGGTCAGGCCGCGTATGCCGCCTCCAAAGGCGCAATCGTCAGCCTGACCTTGCCCGCCGCCCGTGAACTGGCGCGCTTCGGCATCCGCGTGATGACCATCGCCCCGGGCATTTTCGAAACCCCGATGATGGCCGGCATGACCCCGGAAGTCCGCGCGTCCCTGGCGGCTGGCGTGCCGTTTCCGCCGCGTCTGGGCAAACCAGGCGAGTATGCCGGGCTGGTCAGGCATATCATTGAAAACAGCATGCTCAATGGCGAGGTGATCCGTCTCGACGGTGCCTTGCGCATGGCCGCCAAATAAGGAGGATTTGTCATGACTATTTCCAACGATCCCATTGTTATCGTCAGCGCCGTCCGCACCCCGATGGGTGGTTTTCAGGGCGAATTGAAAAGCCTGACGGCACCGCAACTCGGTGCTGCGGCGATTCGCGCTGCCGTCGAGCGCGCCGGTGT
Source organism: Pseudomonas sp. BT76 TE3572 (assembly GCF_050435365.1). Taxonomy (NCBI): domain Bacteria; kingdom Pseudomonadati; phylum Pseudomonadota; class Gammaproteobacteria; order Pseudomonadales; family Pseudomonadaceae; genus Pseudomonas; species Pseudomonas sp. BT76 TE3572. The sequence continues at coordinate 1,348,627 of NZ_JBNDKE010000001.1, read as the reverse complement.
GGCGCCAGACGCGGTTGAAGAAGTGCTGTTCGGTTGCGTCCTGTCCGCCGGCCTCGGCCAGGCGCCGGCGCGCCAAGCCGCATTGGGCGCAGGGCTGGATAAATCGACCCGTTGCACCACCCTGAACAAGATGTGCGGTTCGGGCATGGAAGCGGCCATTCTGGCCCACGACATGCTGGTGGCCGGCAGCGCCGACGTGATTGTCGCTGGCGGTATGGAAAGCATGTCCAACGCCCCGTATCTGCTGGACCGCGCCCGCAGCGGTTATCGCATGGGCCACGGTCGCGTACTCGACCACATGTTCCTCGACGGTCTGGAAGACGCTTACGACAAAGGCCGCCTGATGGGCACCTTCGCCGAGGATTGCGCCGAAACCAACGGTTTCACCCGTGAAGCCCAGGACGCGTTTGCCATTGCCTCGACCACCCGCGCGCAGCAGGCGATCAAGGACGGCAGCTTCAAAGACGAGATCGTGCCGCTCACCGTGACTGTCGGTAAAGAGCAGGTGCTGATCAGCAACGACGAACAGCCACCGAAAGCCAAACTGGACAAGATCGCTTCCTTGAAACCGGCGTTCCGCGACGGCGGCACGGTGACAGCGGCGAACTCCAGCTCGATCTCCGATGGCGCCGCCGCACTGGTATTGATGCGCCGTTCCGAAGCTGAAAAGCGCGGCCTGAAACCACTGGCAGTGATTCACGGTCACGCGGCGTTTGCCGACACCCCGGGCCTGTTCCCGGTGGCACCGGTGGGCGCGATCGAGAAGCTGATGAAGAAAACCGGCTGGTCGCTGGACGAAGTCGACTTGGTCGAAGTCAACGAAGCCTTCGCCGTGGTCAGCCTGGTCACCATGAGCAAACTGGAAATCCCCCACGAGAAGATCAACGTTCACGGCGGCGCTTGCGCCCTCGGCCATCCGATCGGTGCGTCTGGCGCGCGGATCCTCGTGACCTTGCTCTCGGCCCTGCGCCAGAAAGGCCTGAAACGCGGCGTTGCAGCGATCTGCATCGGCGGCGGTGAAGCCACGGCCATGGCCGTTGAATGCCTGTATTAAGGAATCACTATGCTGCCCAATGACGAACAACTTCAGATCAGCGACGCAGCCCGGCAGTTTGCCCAGGAACGGCTGAAACCGTTCGCCGCCGAGTGGGACCGCGAGCATCGCTTCCCCAAGGAAGCCATCGGCGAGATGGCGGAACTGGGTTTCTTCGGCATGTTGGTGCCGGAAGAGTGGGGCGGTTGCGACACCGGATACCTGGCCTACGCCATGGCCCTGGAAGAAATCGCGGCCGGCGACGGCGCCTGCTCGACCATCATGAGCGTGCACAACTCGGTGGGTTGCGTGCCGATTCTCAAGTACGGCAACGACGACCAGAAAGAACGCTTCCTCAAACCGTTGGCCAGCGGCTCGATGCTGGGGGCTTTTGCCCTCACCGAACCGCAGGCCGGCTCTGACGCTAGCGGCCTGAAAACCCGTGCCCGTCTGGAAGGCGATCACTACGTGTTGAACGGCTGCAAACAGTTCATCACCTCCGGGCAGAACGCCGGGGTGGTGATCGTGTTCGCCGTGACTGATCCGAGTGCCGGCAAGCGTGGCATCACGGCGCTGATCGTGCCGACCGATTCGCCGGGCTACAAAGTCGCACGGGTCGAAGACAAGCTCGGCCAGCACGCCTCCGACACCTGCCAGATTCTGTTTGAGGACGTGAAGGTGCCGGTGGCCAACCGGTTGGGCGAGGAGGGCGAAGGTTATCGAATCGCCTTGGCCAACCTCGAAGGCGGCCGTGTCGGCATCGCTTCGCAATCGGTGGGCATGGCCCGTGCTGCGTTCGAAGCGGCCCGCGACTACGCCCGCGAGCGTGAAAGCTTTGGCAAACCGATCATCGAGCATCAAGCGGTCGCGTTCCGCCTCGCGGACATGGCAACCCAAATCGCCGTCGCCCGGCAGATGGTGCATTACGCGGCGGCGCTGCGTGACAGCGGCAAACCGGCCTTGGTCGAAGCGTCCATGGCCAAGCTGTTCGCCTCGGAAATGGCCGAGAAAGTCTGTTCCTCGGCGTTGCAAACCCTCGGCGGTTACGGTTACTTGAACGATTTCCCGCTGGAGCGGATCTACCGCGACGTGCGTGTCTGCCAGATCTACGAAGGCACCAGCGATATTCAGCGCATGGTTATTTCGCGCAATCTTTAAAAAGGAGTCATCTGTGAGCTACGAAACGATTTTGTTGGAAACCCATGGTCGCGTCGGCCTGATTACCCTGAACCGTCCGCAAGCGCTGAATGCGTTGAACGCGCAAATTGTCAGCGAACTGAACCGCGCCCTCGATGGCCTGGAAGCCGATTCGAACATCGGCTGCATCGTGCTGACCGGCTCGAAAAAAGCCTTCGCCGCTGGCGCCGACATCAAGGAAATGGCCGAGCTGACCTACCCGCAGATCTACCTCGACGACCTGTTCAGCGACAGCGATCGCGTGGCTAACCGCCGCAAGCCGATCATTGCCGCCGTCAACGGTTTCGCCTTGGGCGGTGGTTGTGAACTGGCGCTGATGTGCGACTTCATCCTGGCCGGCGACAACGCCAGGTTCGGTCAGCCGGAAATCAACCTCGGCGTACTGCCGGGCATGGGCGGCACCCAGCGCCTGACCCGCGCGGTGGGCAAGGCCAAGGCCATGGAAATGTGCCTCAGCGGTCGCTTGATCGATGCGGTGGAAGCAGAGCGTTGCGGGATTGTCGCGCGGATTGTTCCGGCTGATGAGTTGCTGGAAGAAGCGTTGAAAGTCGCGGCGCTGATTGCCAAGAAGTCGCTGCCGATTGCGATGATGGTCAAGGAAAGCGTCAACCGCGCGTTTGAAGTGAGCCTGTCGGAAGGTGTGCGCTTTGAGCGTCGGGTGTTCCATGCGGCGTTTGCGACGCAGGATCAGAAGGAAGGGATGGCGGCGTTTATTGGTAAGCGTGAGGCGGAGTTCAAGGGGAAGTGATATTGCGGGGTGGCCTTGAAATCCACCCCTCACCCCAGCCCTCTCCCCAGTGGGGAGAGGGGGAAAGGGAGCCGATCTTCATGCTCTTCAAACCTGAGTTCGACTCGGAATTTTCAGGTCGATGTAACTCGAAAAACACCTCGGTCAGTCCCCTCTACCCTCTGGGGCGGTCCGACGTTTCGGGAGGGTTAGGGTGAGGGGTGGATTTCAAGGCCACCCCCAATTCCAGCCATCACACCAAATAGTTCTTAAGCTCCCGAGCAATCACCATCCGCTGTATCTCGCTCGACCCTTCATAAATCTGCGTAATCCGCGCATCCCGGTAGTAACGCTCCACCGGGTAATCCTCCAGATACCCATACCCGCCATGAATCTGCATCGCCGACGAACACACTTTCTCGGCCATCTCCGACGCAAACAATTTCGCCTGTGAAGCCTCCGACAGACACGGCTTGCCGGCACTGCGCAACCGCGCAGCATGCAGGATCAACAGTCGTGCAGCATTCAACCGGGTGTGCATGTCGGCCAGCATGTTGGCGATGCTCTGGTGCTCGATGATCGGTTTGTCGAACTGCACCCGATCCCGCGAATAGGCCAGCGCTGCTTCAAACGCCGCGCGGGCAATGCCCAGCGCCTGCGCGGCGATGCCGATGCGGCCGCCTTCAAGGTTCGACAGGGCAATCGCCAGTCCTTTGCCGCGCTCACCCAACAGGTTGGCTTCGGGAATTGTGCAGTTGCTCAGAGTCACCGCGCAGGTATCGGATGCGCGAATACCCATTTTGTGTTCGGTGCGATCAACGATGAAACCCGCGGTATCGGTCGGCACCAGGAACGCCGAGAGGCCGCGCTTGCCCAGGTCCGGATCGGTCACCGCAAACACGATGGCCAGTTTCGCCCGTTTGCCGTTGCTGACGAATTGCTTGGCACCGTTGATCACCCACTGGCCATCGCGCAGTTCGGCGCGAGTGCGCAGGTTGTGGGCTTCGGAACCGGCCTGGGGTTCGGTCAGGCAGAAGCAGCCGATGGCCTGACCGCTGGCCAGATCCGGCAGCCAGGTCTGTTTCTGTTCTTCAGTGCCGTAGTTGAGGACCGGACCGCAGCCCACGGAGTTGTGGATGCTCATCAGTGCGCCAGTGGCGCCGTCACCGGCGGAAATCTCTTCGACGGCCAAGGCGTAGGCGACGTAGTCGACATAGGTGCCGCCCCATTCCTCGGGTACCACCATGCCCAGCAGACCCAGTTCGCCCATCTTCGCCACCAGGCCGTCATCGATCCAGCCGGCCTTTTCCCAGGCTTGTGCGTGGGGTGCGATTTCGCCGCGGGCAAAGTCCCGGGCCATGTCGCGGATCATGACTTGCTCTTCGCTCAATTCGATATCGTGCATGGCTCAGCTCCCGCTTTGGTCAAAACCGGTGAAGAAACTCGCGACGTGCTCGGCGTCCAGCGCCTGCAAGGTCGGCGGGTTCCAGCGCGGTTTCTTGTCTTTGTCGATCAGCAAGGCGCGCACGCCTTCGATCAGGTCGCCGCGCTCGAACCACTGGCGGTCCAGGTGCAGCTCAAGGGCGAAGCAGTCTTCCAGACTCAAGTGCCGGCCGCGACGGAGCATTTCCAGGGTCACGCCCATGGCCAGCGGTGAACGGCTTTCCAGCAGGTCGGCGGTGGTCATGGCCCACTCGTGGCTGTCGGCGACCGTTACTTCACGCAGTTGCTCAACAATACTCGGCACATCGGGCAGGGCGAAGAAGTGATCGATGGCCGGGCGCAACGCCGCCAAAGGCGCCTCGGGCAGTTGTTGCACGGCGAGTTTCGCCAGCAGACCTTGAAGGTCCTTCAACGGCGTTTCGTGCCATTCGAGCTGATCGAGTTGCTCGTCGAGGGTGCCCAGCTTGTCGCTTTCCAGGTACCAGTCGGCCAGGCCGCAATAGAGCGCATCGGCCGCGCGGATCTGCACACCGCTGACGCCTAGGTAAATCCCCAGTTCACCGGGAACGCGCGGCAGGAAATGGCTGCCACCGACATCCGGGAAATAACCGATCGCCACTTCCGGCATCGCCAGACGGCTTTTCTCGGTGACCACCCGCAAGTCGGCGCCTTGTACCAGGCCCATGCCGCCGCCCAGGACAAAACCGTCCATCAAGGCGAGCACCGGTTTGCGGTAATGGTGAATCGCGAGGTCGAGGGCGTACTCCTCGACGAAGAAATCTTCGTGCAGCGTGTCGCCGTTTTTGAAGCTGTCGTACAGCGAGCGAATATCGCCACCAGCACAGAACGCCTTCTCGCCAGCACCGCGCAATACCACGGCGTGTACATGCGGATCCAGCGCCCAGGCGTCGAGCTGACGCTGCAGGTTGCGCACCATGTCCAGGGTAATGGCGTTGAGGCCGGCGGGGCGATTGAGGGTCAGGTGGCCGATGTGGTTGCGAACCTCGGCCAGCACTTCGTTTTGCGTGGCATCCATGGACGAAGTCCGCGGAGAAGAAACCTGAGCAGTCATCACTAACTCCCTGCTTTTATTGTTCTTTATAGAGAAGCTCGCGCGCGAGCGATGCTGGATCGTAACAGTGCAAATTTGTGATGTACAACCGGGATATGTGCAGGTCTCGTCTGCATTTTTGCAATGCTGGCGAAGAATTTCTCTGCGAAAACGGCCGCGGGCCGGGCTCACGACAGATTCGGCTGTCAAAACAGCCTTATCAGCGCAATCCGGGTGTCTACACCGGCCCGTACGACACCTGCACCCGCTCATCTGTTGGCATTCTGGCTTCGGGTTTGAAGCCGTCTGTGCCGAGGGTTTCAGGCCGGGTGCCGCTGAGTGCGGCCCACCGTGCAAAACAATAAGAACGCTGTTGCGGTGTTAGCCGCATCGACTCTCTGTTCCTGCCCATAAAGGTGGCCTGGTTAGCCTGGCCGCGATAACTCCAAACAAATCGGGATTCAAGAAGATGAAGACTAGATGGCTGAGCTTGTCGGTACTCGCATTGCTGTGCTGCTCCACTGGCGCCAGCGCCAAGGAATGGAAAGAGCTGCGATTCGGCGTCAACCCGAGCTACCCGCCTTTTGAGTCCACCACCGCCGATGGCGGCGTGCAGGGCTTTGGCGTGGATTTGGGCAATGCGATCTGCGCCGAATTGAAGTTGAAATGCGTGTGGGTCAGCAATGACTTCGACGGGCTGATTCCGGCGCTCAAGGCTGGCAAGTTCGACGCCATCGAATCGTCGATGACAGTGACCGATGCGCGTAAAAAGCAGATCGATTTCACTGATCGCCTGTATGCCGGGCCGACCGCCATCGTTACTCGCAAGGATTCCGGTCTGTTGCCCACCGCCGAGTCGCTGCGCGGCAAGACCATCGGTTACATGCAGGGCACGATCCAGGAAACCTACGCCAAGGCCAAACTGGCACCCGGCGGCGTGAAACTGCGTGCCTATCAGAATCAGGATCAGGTCTACGCCGACCTGGTATTTGGCCGTCTCGACGCCTCGATCCAGGACAAGATGCAGGCGCAAATGAGCTTTTTGACGTCCCCTCAAGGCGCAGACTTCAAGAACAGTGAAGGCATCAGCGACCCGTTAGTGCCGTCCGACATCGCCATCGGCGTGCGCAAGGACAACGAAGAACTCAAAGGCATGCTCAATGCCGCCATCAAGGCCCTGCACGACAAGGGTATCTACGCGCAGATCCAGCAGAAACACTTCGGCGATCTGGACCTCTACAACTACTGATCCTCGCGCCCCGAAGGCTGCGTCCTGGTAACAGGCGCAGCGCTTGCGCGCGGGCGCCTCAAGACAGGTGACTGACGTGAACTCCTTCCTGAATCTGATCGGGGTCGATCTCTCGGCCCTGCAAGGCTATGGCCCTTTGTTGCTGCACGGCACCTGGGTCACTCTGAAATTGTCAGCGCTCTCGCTGCTGGTGAGCATGGCGCTGGGCCTGCTCGGCGCGGCGGCGAAACTGTCGCCGCTGAAGCTGTTGAACCTGCCGGCGACCTTCTACACGACGCTGATTCGCGGCGTGCCAGACCTGGTGCTGATGCTGCTGATTTTCTACAGCCTGCAAGGCTGGCTGAGTAGCCTGACCGAGGCCATGGACTGGCCCTACATGGAAATCGACCCGTTCGTGGCCGGCGTCATCACCCTTGGGTTTATCTACGGCGCGTATTTCACCGAGACCTTTCGCGGGGCGATTCTGAGCGTGCCGCGCGGCCAGCAGGAAGCCGCCGCGTGCTTTGGCCTGAACCGCTGGCAGCGGTTTCGCTTCGTGGTGTTCCCGCAAATGATGCGTTTCGCCTTGCCGAGCCTCGGCAATAACTGGCTGGTACTGCTCAAGGCCACGGCGCTGGTGTCGATCATCGGTTTGTCGGACCTGGTCAAAGTCGCGCAGGAAGCCGGCAAAAGCACGTTCAACATGCTCGATTTCCTGCTGCTGGCAGCGGCCCTGTATTTGCTGATCACCAGCGCTTCCAACTACGTTTTGCGCGTGCTGGAACGGCGCTATAACCAGGGTGTGCGGGGGATGGCACGATGATCGAGTTAATTGCCGAATACTGGAAACCTTTTCTGTTCAGCGACGGCTACAGCCTCACCGGGTTGGCCATGACGTTGTGGCTGCTGGTGGCGAGCATTGTGATGGGGTTCTTCCTGTCGTTGCCATTGGCGATCATGCGCACTTCACGCTGGGGCCTGCTGCGTTGGCCGGTTCAGCTGTTCACCTATGTGTTTCGCGGTACGCCGCTGTATATCCAGTTGCTGATTTGCTACAGCGGGATCTACGGCATTGCGGTGGTGCGCTCGCAACCGCTGCTCGAAGCATTTTTCCGCGATGCGATGAATTGCACCTTGCTCGCGTTCACGCTCAACACCTGCGCCTATACCGTGGAAATCTTCGCCGGGGCGATTCGCAGCATTCCCTACGGTGAAATCGAGGCCGCCCATGCGTATGGCTTGAGTGGCTGGCGCCTGTACCTGCGGCTGATTCTGCCTTCGGCATTGCGCCGGGCACTGCCGTATTACAGCAACGAAGTGATCCTGATGTTGCACGCGACTTCAGTGGCGTTCACCGCCACCATTCCGGACATTCTCAAAATCGCCCGGGACGCCAACGCCGCGACCTTCATGACCTTCCAGGCCTTCGGCATTGCCGGCCTGCTGTACCTCGCGCTGTCGTTCGGCCTGGTCGGAGCCTTCCGCCTGGCAGAGAAGCGCTGGCTGAGCTTTCTCGGCCCGACTCACTGAATCCCATTTTCTATCCAGAGCGGTGCCGCTTGGCGCGCCGCTCCAGGAGTGCTGACATGTACAAACTCACGGTTGAAAATCTGTATAAACGTTTTGGTGACAACGAAGTGCTCAAGGGCGTCTCGTTGAACGCACGGGCAGGCGATGTGGTGAGCATGATCGGCGCCAGCGGTTCGGGCAAAAGCACGATGCTGCGCTGCATCAACTTTCTGGAACGCGCGGACGAAGGTGCCATTGAACTGGACGGCGAGCGCGTCATCACGCGCCCGGGTGCCGGTGGCATGCGCGTCGCTCATCCGGCGCAATTGCAGCGCTTGCGCACGCGCCTGGCGATGGTGTTCCAGCATTTCAATTTGTGGAGCCATCTGACGGTGCTGGAGAACATCGTGCTGGCGCCGTGTCGGGTGCTGGGGATTAGCCGCAAGGCTGCGGAAGAAAGTGCGCGGGCCTATCTGGACAAGGTCGGTCTGCCGCAACGAGTGGCCGATCAATACCCGGCGTTTCTGTCCGGTGGGCAGCAACAGCGGGTGGCCATCGCGCGTGCCCTGGCGGTGGAACCGGAGATTCTGTTGTTCGACGAGCCGACGTCGGCACTCGATCCGGAATTGGTGGGTGAGGTGCTTAAGGTAATTCAGGCGCTGGCCGAAGAAGGCCGTACCATGTTGATGGTGACCCACGAGATGGGGTTTGCCCGGCAGGTTTCCAGCCAGGTGTTGTTCTTGCATCAGGGAAAGGTCGAGGAGCAGGGTGACGCTACGATCCTCGACCAGCCAAAAAGTGAACGTTTGCAGCAATTTCTATCGGGTCGTTTGAAGTGAGGCAAGACGTACATGGCGGATATCCGCGATCTGTCGATCGTGCTTGATCGTATCGATCAGGCAATCATCGAAGTGCTGCGCCACGAAGGGCGTATCACTTATCAAAAGCTTTCCGAGCGCGTGCACCTGACGCCCAGGCCGTGCCTGGAACGGGTGCGCAAACTCGAACAGCTCGGGGTCATTCGTGGGTATGGCGCGATTCTCGATGAAAAGAAACTGACGCCAGGCTTGTCATTGCTGGTGCTGGTGGCGTTGTCCAACCAGAGTGGGCGGGCGGCGCAAAAGGCGTTCGAAGCCAAGGTCCGCGCCTGCCCGCAGGTGCTGGAATGTCGGTTGATCAGCGGTGCGTTCGACTACAGCTTGCGCATGCGTTGCCGGGACATGGAGCACTATCGGGTGCTGACCGAAGTCTGGTTCGATGATCCGGATCTGCACATCGACAAGTTGGTCAGCCATCCGGAACTGGCGATGGTCAAGACCACGATGGAATAGGTTTGGCAGATCAAAAAAATCGCAGCTTCGGGCTGCGATTTTTTTTGTCTGGCCGCCGCCGAATCGGCTGGGTTACACACGTTTTTCAGCCGTTTCCAGCACGCCGCAGCCACTTATCAACCGGGTTTTCCAGCCTGCGAAACAGACAATGAGTACCTCTCAACCGTCATTGAATCTGTGCCCATGCAAACCACCAATACTGTTTTGATGATTCGCCCGACACGTTTCTCCTTCAATCAGGACACGGCGGCGAACAACCGTTTCCAGCAGCCGGCCGACGTCAGCGAAGACGTTCAGCAAAAGGCCCTGCAAGAGTTCGATGGCTATGTTGCTGCACTGCGTCACCATGGCGTCGAAGTCATCGTGCACAACGACCGCGAAGCGCCGCATACCCCGGATTCGATCTTCCCCAACAACTGGTGGAGCAGCCATCCCGACGGCACATTGGTGCTGTACCCGATGCAGGGCCACAACCGGCGTCTGGAGCGGGACAAAGGCGTGCTCGACTGGCTGCGGGACGAGTACCGGGTCGAGCAGTTGCTGGACCTTTCCAGCCTCGAACAGCAGGAAGTGTTCCTCGAAGGCACCGGCAGCATGGTGCTGGATCGTCAGCAGCGGATTTGCTACGCCGGTTATTCCACTCGCACCCATGCCCGTGCCCTGGACCAAGTGGTCAGTCATTTGGGTTACGAACTGTGCGCCTTCAACGCGGTGGACCGCCAGGGCGTCGCGATTTACCACACCAACGTGATGATGAGTGTCGGCACGCGCCTGGCCGTGGCTTGCCTGGCGTCGGTCACGCAGCCGGCCGAACGCCTGGCCCTGCGTTCGCGACTGGAAGACAGCGGCAAGCAGGTCATCGCCCTGAGCTGGGAGCAGCTGGAATCCTTCGCCGGCAACATGCTGGAGGTTCACAACGCTGCGGGCGAACCTTTGCTGGTGATGTCGCGCACGGCCTGGCAATCGCTGGATGCCGCGCAACGCCGTTTGATCGAAGCCCACACCACGCCACTCCCCGTCAATATCGACACCATCGAGCGCATCGGCGGCGGCAGCGCGCGCTGCATGTTGGCCGAGGTTTTTCTGTCCAGACATCAGGTTACCCAGGAGCAAGTGCGATGATCGTTCGTCCAGCCACACCGGCAGACCTGCCGGCACTGTTAGCCCTGGCCCATAGCGCCGGAACCGGTTTGACCACCTTGCCGGCCGACGCGGGGCGTCTGCGTCAGCGTCTGGAATGGGCGGCGAAAACCTTCGCTGGCGAAGCCGAACGCGCCGATGCCGATTACCTGTTCGTGCTCGAGAATGACCAGCATGAAGCCATCGGCATTTGCGCACTGGCCGGTGCCGTCGGCCTGCGCGAGCCCTGGTACAACTATCGACTGGGCCTGTTTGTCGCGGCCTCGAAAAACCTCGGGATCAATCAGCAGTTGCCGACGTTGTTCCTCGGTAACGACATGACCGGTCATTCAGAGCTGTGTTCACTGTTTCTGCATGCCGATCACCGCAGCGGCCTGAACGGGCGCTTGCTGTCCAAGGCGCGGTTCCTGTTTCTGGCGGAATTTCGTCAGCACTTTGGGGAGAAAGTCATCGCCGAGATGCGCGGCTATTCGGACGCAGAGGGCGTTTCACCGTTCTGGGAAGGCCTGGGGCGGCACTTTTTCAAGATGGACTTTGCCGATGCCGACTACCTGACCGGGCTGGGTAACAAGACCTTCATCGCCGAGCTGATGCCCAAGTTTCCGCTGCCGACTTGCTTGTTGCCGGAAGCAGCAAGAACCGTCATCGGTCGCGTCCACCCCAACACCGAACCGGCGCTGGGCATGCTCAAGGCTGAAGGATTCGAGCACCGCGACTACATCGACATCTTTGACGGCGGCCCGCTGATCGAATGCGCCACCGGGGATATTCGTGCGGTGCGTGACAGCCAGGTGCTGCAACTGAGTATCGGCACACCGGGTGAGCAGGCGGCGACTTACCTGATTCACAACCGCCAGTTTGCCGAGTGCCGGATTACCGCGGCTCCGGCGCGGGTGGCTGCGGGTACGTTGATTGTCGATGCGCAGACTGCAAAGAGCCTGGGGCTGACCGTGGGTTCATCGGTTCGGGTTGTGAGCCTGTCAGTACCCGTGCGGCAGCAGTCGGCGGCTTGAATTGTATCGAGCGTGGCTCGGGCCAGGACCCCCATCCTGTCCCGACCAACACTCAGCGTCGAAATTGCGCTTGCAGGGTTTGAGCGCATAACAGCAGCGCTCGTTTCGCATCATCGTAGCGAGCAGGGTAGTTGATAAAACCGTGGAGCATGCTTGCGTACTCTTCGTGCTGTACACGTACGCCGGCATCCTTTAGCCGACGCGCATATTGGCGGCCTTCATCGCGTAATACGTCGAACCCGCAGGTGATGATCAACGCCGGTGGTAACCCGTGCAAATATTTCTGCCGCACAGGGGAAAGCTTCGGATCGGCGCGAGACACACCTGACGGTACGTACTGCTCGATGTACCACTCGAGCATTTGTGCGGTCAGACCATGTCCCTCGGCAAATTTTGTGTGTGAAGGGTTGTGGGTCAGGCAATCGAGCAATGGGTAAAGCAGCAATTGGAACGCGATTTGTGGCGCGCCACGTTCACGGGCCCATTGGCAAATGACGGCCGCAAGCCCACCGCCCGAACCGCCGCCGGCCACCGCGATCCTCGAAGTATCCATCCCTGTCGATGGGCCTTGCTCGATCACCCATTGCGTAGCTGCGCAGCAATCTTCTACCGCCGCGGGGAACACATGTTCAGGAGGCCTGGCGTAGTCCACGGCCACCACAGCGCAACCCGCCCATTCACACATCAGCCGGCAGAAGCCGTCGTGGGTGTCCAGATCGCCGGTGACCCACCCGCCGCCGTGGAAAAACATCAGGACCGGAAACGGCCCGGGACCTGCAGGGGTATAGAGTCGCAGTGGCAACGGCCGTCCATGGCTCTTGATCGACAAGTCGTTGACGTTGATGGCGAGTAACTCGCGAAGCGCTGTTCTGGCACTTTCTGCGCTCAGTTCCGAGTCCCGCTGTTCGGACACCTTGTACTCAGGATTGACCGTCATAGTTCTATCTCGCAAGCCGTTGCCTCGGTCGTGAGTTCAACCACATATTCTTTGCTGATTAGTTCGCTGACTGCCAGACACATCAATGTCGGCGGGTGGCCCTCAAAAAACTCTTTGTGCGCTCTGGCGATGTCCGGCCAGAACTTCATGCTAGTGGTGTAAATGCGGATGCCGATAATACTGCGACGATCCACGTCCAGCTGTTTGATAGAGGCTTCAATTATCTCCAGGCAACGCAGGGTCTGCGCATACGCATTACCCGGTTTGAACGGCTTGCCCTGGTCGTCGAATGCCACCGTACCGCCCATCAGAATTCGCTCACCCACCCGTATCGCCCTGCAATAGCAGGCTTCGGATTCCCACGGTGCTGCGGAAAAAACACGTTGAATTTTCATTGCTCAACTCCTTTGCCCAAATCAATGGGCAGTTCCTTTAATCCACGAAATTGCAGGTTGTTGGTACGCCAGATCGCGGGTTTTCCGGCAATCAGGCTCAACGTGGGAAATCGCTTGAACAACGAGGTAAAAACCACTTCAGCTTCAATTCGGAACAGTGCAGTTCCCATGCAGAAATGCTCTCCTCGGCCAAACGCGAGGTGATCGTTGTTCTTGCGGTTGATGTCGAAACTGTCGGGTTTTTTGAATTTGTCGGGGTCGCGATTGGCGGAGGCGCGCATCAGGTAAACCAGGTCACCTTTTTTCATCGTAATGTCGCCGATCGTGACGTCTTCGTTGAGCACCCGATGACTGAATGAACCGGCCGAATCGAAGCGCAGCATCTCTTCAATAGCTGGCTTCACCCTTAGCGGGTCGGCCTTGAGCGCTTCGAGCTGCTCGGGATGTTCCAGCAAGTGCAGCAAGCCGATGCAGAGCTGGTCGGCGCTGGTGGTGTAGCCCGCTACCAGGATAAAGACGATCTGCGCCAGCACCTCATCATTGCTCGAAGCGTTTTCCAGGCTGGCCTCAAGTACCCGGCTGACCAGATCATCCTCGGGCTGTTGGCGGCGCTGCCCGATGACGTCCGCGAAATACGCGTACATTTCCTCCACGCCTTTCAGCGCCTGCGCGGGGCCATAGTCAGGGTCCAGGTTGCCGACCAGGAAGATCAGGATGTCATCGGTCCAGTGCCTGAGTTTCAACGCGTCTTCAGGGGGAATGCCATAGAGCTTGGCCAGGACCAGCGCCGGTACACGGTTGAAAAGGTTAGCCATCAAGTCAGTTTGCGGTTCGAGCCGGGACAAGGCCTCATCGGTAATGTCCTGGATACTTTGGCGCAATGACTCGATAGAGCGAGGCGTAAAGGCTTTGCCTAGCAATTTACGGCTGGCGGTATGCGGACACCCATCCTGCGAATACATCCATTCGGAAGCGAGCTTGACGAACGATGCCAGTTGCGCACGTTTTTCAGGAGGAACCTGAGCATCGACCAGTTGTTGCATGCGGTTTGAGGAATAGCGTTTGGCGTCCCCCTGGGCGGCGAACACATCGCTGAACCGGGTCAGAAACCAGGCATTGAAGTGCGGGCTCCAATAGACCGGATGATGCTCGCGCAGGTAGCTGTAGGCCGGGTAGGGGTCGCGAACGGTATCGCGGTTGGTGAAATCGAGTAGCGATTGAGTATCCGACTTGTACAAAGCGGCGGTGAAGTGCTGGATGTAATCCGGATCGTCGATCGGCGCGCTGACCAGATCAGCGGGTGGTTCAAGCAACTTCGCCAGCAGGGCAAGCTGAGCTTCGGTGGCGTGATCGTTGAACTCGGCACTCTCAACAGCCAGTCCTCCTTCGCTTAACTGAGGAGCAAACACGTGGAGAAGGTCCTGCAGTGTTTGTGGCGTCACCAGATGATTGCGCTCGACTTCTACGATGATCAGGTCCAGGGCCCTGGCATAGGTCAGGGCTAACGCCTGGCGATGGGAAACTTCGCTCGGATCGCGACACAGTTCGACAATGTTCTTTTCAATGCGCTGGGCGACGTTGCCCGTTGGCCGCGAGGCAAATCGCGGTCGGGTCACGGCATCCCTGGCCACTTGGTAAGTCATGACACTGTTGTCGCCGGCAAACGTGATGCTGATTTCGCAATCCGTGCACAGCGTGACGATTTGGTTGTAATGGTGAAACCCTTGAGAACCGCAGATTTCCCGGCACATGCGCATGACATCGAGCCCCACCCAGGTGCCGACACTTTTGGCGATGGCTGCGAGGATATGCAGCTCTTGGCGCTTGTCTGGTTGACCCCACATCGTTTCGAAGCGAGACAGGATCGCCTGCTCCAGCAGTTTCAGGGCCAACGCCTTCAACTGCTCGACATACAGTCGTTGCCGAATCAGCGGTTTGGCCAGGAGCGGCTCGTTGACCAAGGCGTTTTTGACCTGTCGATGGCAGACAAAACGGTACGCCAGATGAGCGCACAGACCTGCGCCGCCACGAGCCGCTGCCAGAAGAAACAAGCGCTCTTGAATGAACGTCTCCATGGCGCGGGTCACGCGCCGATCTCTGGGAACATCACTGATGAACTCACCGTCATGGGTGAACCGGGCGTGCCGCTGCATCATGGCGTCCAGCGGCAGTTTCATCTGGCTGAAGCAGATGCCGGCCACTTGATTGGCATGGATCCCGCCCTTGGGGTCGCAGGCCGTGACATTGACGCCGGGCAACAACGGGCCATTTTCCGCCTTGCGGATCGGTACCCGGAACCAATGAAGCCCCTCATCCTCGCCATTGACGATCAAACGCCCCAACACCATGACAACCTGCGCCGCGTGCAACGCATTACCGATCCAGAACTTGCACGCCGCAGGCGAAGGCGTGTGCAGGATCAGGCATTGATTCAGCGCATCGTGGGTGACAACGGTTTGCAAATTACGTACGTCGGAGCCGCTGTTGATCTCGGTGCAGCCAAAGGCATAGACCGCGCCCAACTCGATGACTTCCTGACGGTAGCGCGCCACTTGTAATACGTCGCCCTGAGCAAACAAGGCATTGCCAGCGATCATGTGGTCGACGATGGAAGAAAACAGCGCGTAGTCGTAAGCCCCGGCAATCGCGGTGTGCTCGAGCATTTGTCGGAAGTCCGACTGGCGGGGTTGGCCGAGCCACATGTCATTGGTGATCAGGCCTGTCTCGACGATTTTGCGCATGCGATTGATGGTCAGGTCCATGTAATCGCGTAATGGCAGTTGATGGCGTATGCGTGGGTCGAACAGGGGGGTGCCCAGCATTTGCAGCAGTGCGTCGTTCATGAAAAATCCCTCTCGCAGATTCGAATAAAACTTCGAAACCACCAGAGCCAGAAAGCTGGCGGAACAGAACCCCGGGATCTTCCCATAGCGACTGCTCGCATTGACGAACAGCAAGCTGCGCGGAAGATTCCGTGGAGTGTTCTGGGGAGGTGCGGTTCTGTCAAAGCGCGAAGGCAGCGTCGCCACTCAACAACGTTGAGTATGTCTCCATAGCCAGACTTCCTGTGTCATCGCTACTGGATATTACGGCGAACCAGACTTCGTAGTGAAAGGCAGACAACTCTATGCGGTACGTTCTTTACTTTAGTTGCAAGTTATCGACTGGCAAGGTGATGTAAGACCATTGGTCGATTCCTCTCGGGTTATGCCCGACCGGACAGCACTTCACCAATACTGCGCCGTCTGGCATGCAATTCACTGGCATGGATCAATTGTTCGAGGTCCTCAGGCGTGACATCAAAGAACGCTTCCATCTCCGCCAAGGCCAGTTTCAGGTCCTGGGCGGTGATCGCCTGGCTGTCGGTGGGCGGTCGGTCGGCCGGGACCCTGGACACCGGTTCGCTGGCGCGTTTTGGGTAACGAATGCGCGTCAGGTTGTTGTAGGCCAGGGCGCTGAGCAGCATGGTCGATCCGCTGAGCATCACCGGGCCGAGGGCTTTCCAGTCCAGGGCAATGGTCGCCGGGTCCGCCAACACCAACAGCAGCGCCAAGGCCCCGGCCGGTGGGTGCAGGCAACGCAGCCAGCACATCAGAATCAGCGCCATGCCGGCAGCCAGACAGGCACTGCCAAGGGTTCGTCCCAGCACGTGAGCGACCAGCAGCGAAACCACCCCGGCGCTGAGGTAGCCGCCAAGAATCGACCAGGGCTGGGCGAGGGCGCCGGAAGACACCGCGAACAGCAACACGGCCGATGCACCCAACGGACCGATCAAGTGCTGCGCCACTTGCATGCCGAAGACCTGGCTGCACAGCCAGACGCTGAACATCGTGCCCAGGGACATGCCGATGGCAGCGCGGCTCCATTCGGAGGGGCGGGTGTTGATGGCGGCAGGAAACCAGCGAGCGAACATGAGGCAGACGATCCGTTGAAAAAAACCGAGGCAAAAAAAAGGCTTAGCTGGGATACCCAGAAAGCCCTTGAAGTTGTTCCAACTATTGGGGGAGGAACGAGCACAGTGTGCCGTTCATTCCTGATGCTGACAAATTCATATTAATGCAGTTTGAGTGCATTAATTTTGCTGTAAGGCCACCCGGCGACCGCTCATGAAACACAGAAAACCGCCCATGGCGGTCAGCACGCTCAGGGCATAAAACATCGTTGGCGCCGGGGTGTGAATCAGCAGGTAGCCGCAAATCACCGGGCTCAGGGCTCCGCCGAGGGCCGCAAGGTTTTGCGCACCGTAATAGCTGCCGCGCAATTCTTCCGGGGCCAGGGTGTCGACGAAGAGGAATTCGGCGGGGTAAATGATCATTTCACCAAGGGTGAAGATGAACATTGCCACGCACCAGCTCAAAAGGCTGTCAGCCAGGCTGAAGCCGATCAACCCGACGATGAACAAGGTGGTACCGCCCGCGATCCAGTAACGCAATTGTTCGCGCTTGAGGAAGCGGCCGATCTGGTATTGCAGCAGGATCACGCTGATCGCGTTGCAGGCGAGCAGGGCGGCCATGGTTTCCAGTGCCCGTTTGGAGTCGTGGGTCACCAGCAGGTATTGCGACAGGTACAGGGTGAAACGGCCGTGGACCACGGTACTGAGCAGGCAGCCGCAGGTGAACATGATCAGCGTGCGGTCATTTTTCAGGGTGACCAGTGTCTTGAGAAAACTCGCGGGCTGGCCAATTGCGGGTGTCTGGGCCGCGTCCTTGGGTATCCCGATCATCAGGAAAATACTGAAGAACGCGATGCCGCCGGCGATCAGGAACGGTGCAATCGGATACACGCCGGCAATCACCACGCCCAACATCGGGCCGGTGGCGTAGCCGATGTTGGTCAAGGTGTAGCGCAGGGAAAACGCCTTGGCGCGTTGGCCCATGGGCAGGTTTTCACTGAGGATCGCCTTCGAGCCGATCAGGAACAGCGCCGAGGCGGTTTCGGTGATCACCAAGGTGGCGGTGGTCAGGTAGAGGTTGTCGGCGAAGGTCAGCAGCACGAAGCCGATGGCGCTGGAGAGCATCGCCAGGATCAGCAGCCGGCGCTTCTCGAGGCGGTCGATGATGTAACCGCCGTAGAGCGCGAGCAGGGTGGCGATGAACACCGCGATGCCCAGCAGCAAGCCAACGTCCTGTTGGTTGAGGCCGAGTTTGTTGCTCAGGAACAACGTCAGCAGCGGGCTGGTGATGGCGCGGCTGACGACGATGGTCAGCGAAACGATCATCAACCGGCGGATAACGAGTGAGTAAGTGGCCACGGTGGTGCGGATGTCCTTATTTTGGTGTTTGGCTTGGGATCCACCCCTCACCCTAACCCTCTCCCCAGAAGGGCGAGGGGACTGACCGAGGTGTTTGGTCGACATATTGCGACCTGCAACATCGAGTCGAACTCAGATTTTGAAAGGCATGAAAATCTGCTCCCTTTCCCCCTCTCCCCTCTGGGGAGAGGGTTGGGGTGAGGGGGGGGTTAACGACCACCCAAACCCCCAAGCCATGCACCCAGAGCCTCGACAGATTCCAACTCTTCAACCCGCCACAACTGCTCAAGCAGTTCTACCGCTTGCTCCCGCGGCATCACCCGCACCGCCAGACTGAAAAACTTCTCTTCCAGCGCCGCATCACTCAACGGATTGCCCGGCGCACCCAACGGCACTTCAACACACAGGCTCGCCTGCCGACCGTCCACGGTCCGCACGCTGACGACGGGCTCGCCATCCTCTGACAGTTGCGGGTCCACTTCAAGACAGATACGCGACATCCAGTGAGCAATCCGTGGATCGCCCCGTTGTTGATCGTCATACGCCTCCAACCGGCAATGACCCTGCACCAGCCGGGCCGCAAGGGCATACGGCAGGCTCATCTGCGCCGCCGCCAGCGTGCCGACGTCGCGTCCGCCGCACATGTCCTGAAGAAATCCGCACAACGACACCCGGACATCCTCGACCTGATCCGCGCTGACCTGCAGTTGATCCAGCAACAGGCCCAGCGCATCGATTGCCGAATGGGTTCCTCGGCACGCCGCATAAGGTTTGAGCGAGCAGCGAGCGAGTTTCCATACGACGCCCAGATCGGCATCCAGCGCGTCAGGTTGTGAGCTCTCTCCGGCCAGGGTCTTCAGAAACCCACCCCAGACATCGTCGAACAACTTCGTCGGCCCGGTGATGCCTCGTTGGGCAAATCGTGCCGCCAGCAATCCACCCTCGGCGGCACGACCGCTGTGAAGTTTCTTGCTTTGCGAACCGTCGTGGATGAATGCCCACAACCCCCCACTGAAACTGCCGGCAATGCCCAGCGCCGAGACGGTTTGCGCGGTATCCAGTCCGAGAATTCGCGCACTGGCCGCCGCCGCGCCGAACACGCCGCAGGTGGCAGTGGAATGCCAGCCGGCGCCGTTGTGGGCCGAATAGCTGCCGCAGGCTTCGAGCACCCGGCGGCCGATTTCGTAGCCGATCACCACGGCCGTGATCAACTCCCGGCCATTCACCGGTTTGCCAGACATCGACACCGCCGCCATGACCGCCGGCAGCACCACCGCGCCGGAATGGTCGCAGCCACCGGTGTCGTCCAGTTCCAGGGCATGGGCGGCGACACCGTTAAGCATCGAGGCCTGAGCTGCGCCGGTGCGCTGATCGGTGCCCCAGATCAGCGTGCTCCCGGTTTCACCGTCGAACACCTGACGTGCCTGTTTCGCGACATTGCTACCAGCCCCGGCCAGCGTCGCGCCGAAGGTGTCGAGTATGTGCCGCTTGGCTTGGGCCACCAGTGCGGGCGGCAAGTCTTCGAATCGGGTGTCGACGCAGAACTGCGCCAATCGCTGCATCCGCTCGGTCATAGGAGGTAATCCCGATAATGGCGCTCATACACCGAGGCCGGATGATCCTCGGCCACCGGCAGCGCCGATTCAGCCCACCATTGCGCGACGTCGGCGCCCGTGGCAATCCACACGTCATCGTGCTGTTGAATCTCCTCAAGCAACTCGCGCAGTACGCCAATCCGCCCAGGCGTCGCAATGATCTCCGGGTGCAGCCGCAGCACATAACACAAGCCGAATCGGTGAAACCCGGCAAAATCCATTTGCAGGTTGCCCAGGGTGTGGCTGTAAGAGGCGATCCGCGATTGCGCCGGCGGCACGGCCGGGCTGAGGTTGAAGGCGAAGTAGGGTTCGTCTTCCAGTTCGTAGTGCAACGGCAATTCGATGACGTCGGGCGCCGTCGGATGAGCGAATGGCAAATCATCGCCGCGCCACGACGATGACCAGCGAATTCCGTGATCCTTCAACGCCTCGATGAAGCCCGGCGCACCGTTGCCGGCCGGGATGCGAAAGCCTGTTGGACGCTGACCCGTCAGCGCGGTCAATGCCTCACAGCCTTTGGCAATCTCGGCGCTTTGCTCGTTGAGACTCAGGGTGTCGTAGTTCTGATGGCGATACCCGGCGCAGGCGATCTCATGCCCACCGGCCAGGATTGCCCGAATATGCTCGGGGTTTTCCTCAGCGACAATACCGGGAATAAACCAGCTGCTGGAAACCCCCAGTTCATCGAACAAGCCGAGCAACCGGTCGACGCCGCGTTGGGTGCCATAGCGCCAGACTGACAGCGTCTTGTCGCGCCCGGCGACCTCCGGGGCCTGGGTGAGAATGCCGTGGATGTCGTTGTAGTCGACGGTCAGCACCACGGCGCAACGGTAGCCTTTGGGCCAGACAGTGGAATCAGCCATGGTGATGCTCCTTCAGCCACCACTGGGCGACATCGCGGCACGTGGCGAACCACACGTCATCGCGCTGGCGCATGTGTTCGAAGAGTTTTTCCAGCAGCAGGATGCGTCCCGGTTTGCCGGTGATCTTGGGGTGGAACAGGGTGGTCAGGCACAGCCCTTCGTTCATGGCACCGTCGTACTCGCGGCACCAGTTATCGAGGGTCAACGCGTAGCTGGCGGTGCGGTCCAGCCCGGAAGGAAAGTCCGGCGCGCGGGTGTAGGCGAGGGAGGCGTAGTCGTCCATTTCCCAGCGGCCGGGGATCTCCACCAGCGGGGTGTCGTGGCCCGGCACTTTCACCAGGTACGGCCGGTCATCACCGCGCATGCTGCTGGAGTAAGTCACGCCGGCTTCCACCAGCATCGCCGGGGTTTCGGCGCGCCAGTCGCCGGACGGGGTGCGGAAACCTTCGGCGCGGATGTTCAGGTGCTTCCAGAACACCTCGCGGGATTTGTTCATCACGTCCTTTTGCTGGTCCAGCGTCAGGGCGTAAAAGGATTCGTGTTTGTAGCCGTGGTAGGCCACTTCATGCCCGCGCTCGACAATCGCCTGGCACTGTTTCGGCCAGTTCTCCACGACCCAGGCCGGGACGAAGAACGTCGTCGGGATCTGGTACTCATCGAGCACATCGAGGATGCGTGGCAACGCCCGGTAAGGGCCGTAACCGCCGAAGCCGAAGTATTCGGGCTTGCGCCAGATCGAGCCGTTGAGCATGGCATCGCCGGTCGGGCCGTCGAGGTCGAAGGCCAGGGCGAGGCAGGCTTTGTGCTGGTCGGGCCAGGTGGGTTGTGGTGAGGAGGACATCAGTGGCACTCCATTTATCTATAGGTAAAACACAGAACATTGTGGGATCTGGGTCGATCATCAAATCTCCGGTCAACCCGTAACCTTGTAGGAGTGAGCCTGCTCGCGATGAGGCCGCCACATTCAACATCTCTGCTGACTGATACACCGCTATCGCGAGCAGGCTCACTCCTACAGGGCAAGCATTACTTGCCGGCGTTGATGGTCACAGTCTTGATCGCACCCAGCTCCAGATCCCATTTTTTCAGGATGGTCTGATACGTGCCGTCATCCACCATGCTCTGCATCGCCACCTTCACCGCTTCACTCAACTCAGGCTTTTTCTTGCTCACGCCAAGGCCGGTGAACTGCTTGGAGATCGGCAGGCCCACGGTCTTGTACATGTCCTTTTCCTGGGTCTTGAGGTACGGCAGGGTTTCGCTGCCTTGCATCGCGGCATCAATCCGGCTCTGGCGCAGTTGCGCACGGGCATCGGCCGAACCTTCGGTGCCGATCACCACGATGGCCGGTTTGCCGGCGGCTTCGCAGTTGGCCTTGCTGTATTCAGCAATTTCCGCCGGGAAGGTCGTACGACGGCTGGTGCCGACTTTCTTGCCGCACAGGTCGATGATCTCGTTGAAATCCTTGTTCTTCTGCAAGGTGTAGAACTGCGGACCGCTGGTGAAGTAGTCGACGAAGGTCACGCTGGCCTGGCGTTCGGCGGTGTCGGTCATGCCCGACATCACCATGTCCACGCGGTCGGTGGTCAGCGCATTGATCATTTGCTCGAAGCCGGTTTCCTGCCATTTGATCTTCACGCCCAGACGTTCGGCGAGGGCGTTGCCCAGGTCGTAATCGAGGCCGGTGAGGGTGTTGGTGGCCGGGTCCTTGAAATCCATCGGCGGGTAGTTCGGCATGATCGCTACCACGACCTCGCCTTTTGCCTTGATGCTGGCCGGCAGTTCGGCGGCGAAGGCGAAGCCGGAAGCCATAACGCTTGCGAGTACTGCGGGGATAACTATGTTCTTCATGGTCGTTCTCTTATGAGTGTTGTTACGCCAGCCGGCGCTTAGGTTCGAACGGCAGAAATGAAGCTTTGGGTGCGCGGGTTTTGCGGACTTATTAGTATTTCTTCGGGGCTTCCAGCCTCCACGATCTGCCCGCCGTCCATGAACACCATGCGGTTGGAGACTTCGCGAGCGAAGCCCAGTTCATGGGTGACGACGATCATGGTCATGCCGGTTTGCGCGAGGTCGCGCATCACCGACAGCACCTCACCGACCAGTTCCGGGTCGAGTGCCGAAGTGGGTTCATCGAACAGCATCAGCTTGGGCCGCATGGCCAGTGCACGGGCAATGGCGACGCGTTGTTGCTGACCACCCGAGAGTTCGATCGGGTAGCTGTTGCGCTTGTCGGCCAGGCCGACGCGAGCGAGCAATTCCACGGCTTCTTCGTGCGCCTCTTTGGGCGAACGCTTGAGCACCTGGCACGGCCCTTCGATGATGTTTTGCAGTACGGTCATGTGCGGGAACAGGTTGAAACGCTGGAACACCATGCCGGTGGACAAGCGTTGACGGGCGATCTGCGACTCATTGAGTTCGTGCAGTTTGTTGCCGACGATCCGGTAACCCACCAGTTCGCCGTCGACCCACAGGCCGCCCTTGTCGATTTTTTCCAGCTGGTTGATGCAGCGCAGCAAGGTGCTTTTGCCGGAGCCGGACGGGCCGATGATGCACAGCACTTCGCCTTGCTCGACTTCGATGTTGATGTCCTTGAGCGCGTGGAAATGGTCGTAGTACTTGTTCAGGCTCACGGCCTTGACGATGCTTCTCATGTTGAACTCCTCAAGAACGCTTGCCGGCGCCGCGAGCGAAACGACGCTCCAGACGGCTTTGACCGAAGGACAGGACGGTGACGGTGGCCAGGTACCAGATACCGGCGACGATCAGCAGCTCCATGACCCGGGCGTTGGCGTAGTAGATGTTCTGGGCGTTGTAGAGCAGTTCCGAGTACTGGATGACGCTCGCCAGCGAGGTCATCTTCACCATGCCGATGAACTCGTTACCGACCGGCGGAATGATGACCCGCATGGCTTGCGGCAGGATGATCCGGCGCAGCGCTTGCAGGCGCGGCATGCCGATCGACTTGGCGGCTTCGTACTGGCCGGTGTCCACCGACAGCAGACCGGCACGCACCACTTCGGCGGTGTAGGCGCCCTGGTTGATGCTCAAGCCGAGGAGGGCGGCCACGAACGGCGTCATCAGGCTCACGGTGTCCATCTCGAACACACCGGGGATGCCGATGGTGGGGAAGATCAGCGCCAGGTTGAACCACAACAGCAGTTGCAGGATCAGTGGCGTACCGCGAAACAACCAGGTGTAGGTCACTGCCACGTAGCGCAGGATCGGGTTGGCCGACATGCGCATGATCGCGGTGATCACCCCGAAGACAATGCCCAGCGCCATGGCCAGCACCGCCATGATGATGGTGTTGAGCAAACCCCACATGATCGCCTGGGACGTGAGGAACTGGCCGATGTAAGACCACTCGATCTTGCCTTCGGCAAAGGCCCGCACCAGCCCGAGAATCGCAATGACGATGACGGTGGCGAAGAAAATCCGTCCGTAATAACGCCGTGGCACATGGTGGTACTGGGTGATATCGAACTGGTTTTCCGCCAGTTTGCGCTCCGCCTGGAGTCGTTCTGCCTGAGTCTGGCTCATGTTGCTTCTCCGTACACTTGGTAATTCAGGCCAACCACATTCCCTGTAGGAGTGAGCCTGCTCGCGATGGCGGTATTACATCGACATCGATGTTGACTGACCCACCGCTATCGCGAGCAGGCTCACTCCTACAGGGTTTGTGTTCTGCTTCAGAGCCGGAAGCCTTGATAGTTTTCGGTCCATTCGTGCTGCGCGGCGAGGGCCGTTTTCAACCGGCCGATCTGCTCGCGCACCTGTTGCGGCGCGGTGCCGCCCCAGCCACTGCGGGCGGCGATGGCGGCTTCGAGGGTCAGGCTCTCGCGCACTTCAGCAGTCAACCGTGGATCAATCTCGGCCAACAACGCCGGGGAGGCTTCCCACAATTCGATGTCGTGTTTCTCACAGGCCTGGACCAGCGCACCGGTGATTTCGTGGGCTTCCTTGAACGGCACGCCGCGCATGGCCAGCCAGTCGGCGACTTCGGTGGCGAGGGTGAAACCCAGTGGCGCTTGGCGACGCAGCTCTTCGACGTTGACCTTCATGGTTGCGACCATCCCGGCCATGGCGGGTAGCACCAACAACAGGGTGTCGACACTGTCGAGCACGCCGTTTTTGTCTTCGCTCAAGTCGCGGTTGTACGACAGTGGCAAGGATTTGAGGGTGGAGAGCAGACCGGTCAGGTTGCCGATCAGGCGACCCGCCTTGCCGCGTGCCAGTTCAGCGATGTCCGGGTTTTTCTTCTGCGGCATGATCGAGCTGCCGGTGGCGTAGGCATCGTCCAGGGCGACCCAGCGAAATTGCCGCGACGACCACAGGCAGAATTCTTCGGCGAGGCGGGAAATATTGATCCCGAGCATGCTGGCGATAAACAGGAACTCGGCAACGTGATCGCGGCTGGCCACGGCGTCGATGGAGTTTTCACACACGCCGCTGTAACCCATTTCCTTGGCCGACTGCTGAGGCAGGCGAGCGATGGCGGAACCGGCCATGGCCGCCGCGCCGAGTGGCGACAGCGAAGTGCGTACGTCCCAATCCACCAGGCGTTGCACGTCACGCAGCATGGATTGGGCGTGGGCCAGCAAGTGGTGGGCGAAAACGATCGGCTGGGCTTGCTGCAGGTGAGTGAACCCCGGGCAGATGCTTTCGATGTGTTGCTCGGCCTGATCCACCAGCGCTTGTTGCAGGGCCAGGACTTCAACGGCCAGGGTGCGGACGTGATCACGCAGGAACAGGCGCAGGTCGTTGGCGGTCTGGTCGTTGCGAGAACGACCGGCACGCAGCTTGCCACCGAGGGCGCCGAGGCGTTCGGTCAGCAGGCGTTCGATGAAGGTGTGGACGTCTTCGTCGTCCAGGGTCGGTGCAATGCTGCCCGCGCGGAAGTCATCACCGATGCGCTCCAAAGCGTCGAGCATGGTCTGGGTTTCTTGCTCACTCAGCAGCCCGGCGCGTTGCAGTTCACGGGCATGCGCCTTGGAGCCGGCGAGGTCGTACGGGGTGAGGCGAAAGTAGCGCTCGGGGCAACGGGACAAGGCCGCCAGGGCTTCGGATGGGCCGCTTTTGAAGCGAGCACCCCAGAGACGGTCGGTGGTTTGAGACATTGTTGTTTTCCTCGTCGGTAAAGCGAACTGAAATCGGTGTGCCGGGCCTGAAACACTCGCCGCAAATCAATGGGGCGTGGTGAGGCCTAAACATTATTCAAGGGCAGGGGAAAAGCGCAGTTGCATCGTTACGAGAGCTGATCGTAGTGTCAGCTTTTAATAGTTCGAAATCAGTGAGTTGGCACTGATGTGCGGGATTTATTAGCGGTTGCCAAGCCTGGTTTTCTGTGGTCATTATTATTTACCAGCACTATTTTTGTTGTTGGACACAGGTTGTTGAATAGGGCGCCAGAGGTAAATAGGCATTATGGAAACCCCACTTTCCAATTCCGGAAACCCGCCGTTGAAAACGGGCCATCGGGCATCGCTGACCCTCAGCGGTCTGGACTTCAAACTGCTCAAAGTGTTCAAGGCCGTGGTCGAGGCCGGTGGCTTCAGTGCCGCCCAGAACGAGCTGAATGTGGGACTGGCAGCCATCAGCAAACAGATCTCCGACCTGGAGATCCGCATCGGCATGCGCCTGTGCACCCGCGGCCGCGAGGGGTTTCACCTGACCGAAGAGGGCCGCCTGGTGTATCAGGCGTCCATTGATTTATTTGCCTCGGTCGACAACTTTCGTGATCGCCTTAGTTCAGCGCAAAACGAACTGATCGGTGACCTTGGCGTGGGGGTTATTGACAATACGATTTCCGACGTTAATTCGCCGTTAGTTGCTGCGCTTAGAATAATTAATGAGACATCGCCGAAAGTAAGGTTCCAACTTCAAGCCTCTCAGTTGGATGAGGTGGAAAGAGGCGTGGTAGAGGGGCGGTTAGTAGCAGGGATTGTGCCGGTTTATCAAAAACGCGAAGAGTTTGATTACTACGCACTTTATGAAGAACGCTCCGAAGTTTATTGCGCGGTCGGCCATCCATTGTTCTCGGTGCCGGACGCAGAAATCGGCAGTCATGTGCTCAAGGATTACGAGTGCATCAACCACCGCTATGCGATCCATCGCGACAAACTGAACTTTGCCCATTACGACAGCTTTTCCGCGTCGGCCAGCCAGGTCGAAGCGGTGGCATTGTTGATCAAGACCGGGCGTTTCGTGGGTTTTCTTCCCCAGCATTACGCCGCCTCGATGGTGGCGCAGGGGCAGTTCCGCGCGGTGCGTCCGGACCTCATCAACATCGTCACGCCGTTCAATCTGATCCTGCGCCACAACACTGTGCGCAGTCCATTGGTGAAGGCGTTTGCCCAGGCGTTGGGGGTTGATTTGAAGGCGCCGGCTTGATGATAAGCGTGCTCAGGTAACAGTAACTTTTTTGCCGGCAACACCTACGGTTGTTGGTTATGCAGCAACACGAAATCGTTCTTGTCGAAACGCCCGCTCAACACCGGTTGCAAGTTACCCATGCGAGTGCCTTGCAACGCCTTGTAATCGTTCTGGTCCATCATCAGCCAGGTGGGCGCCGCGAGACTTTCCAGTTCTTGGGTCGATTCGGTGAAAACCGGCTGTAAGTCCTGCTCGATGTTGACCATGAACTTGATCGCCTTGGCGTCTTTTCCCATGACATGCAACACCAGCGGTGCCGGGTCTTTTTGTACGAGCGCAAATGCCGCACGGCTGAAGGTCTGGGTGTCGTAGAGTCGGCGTTCGACCGGCTCGAACACCAAAACATACACCGACCACAGCGCCAGGACTGCGCAAAAGGCAAGTGTTTGCGCCCGCCAGCGCGGTCGTACAAGCACCGCCAGGGCAATGACTTGCAGCACGCCGAGAATGATCAGTATCGAAGTCAGCGTTGTTAGTTCATCGGGAAACCGTCGCTGGGCGACCAGCAGTCCGCCGATCAACAGGGCAGGGATCACTAGCCACAGCCCTTGCATCAACCCCCGCAACCACTCGAATACCCGACCCTGCATCACCTGAAACGGATACGCCGCAATGATCGCCGCCATGGGCAACATCGGCAGCAGGTACCGGGCCTTTTTGGCCTGGGGGATCGAGAGCCCGACCATCACGATCAAGGCGGCCGCCGTGCAGTACTGCAACAGGCGCAAGGCGGGACCGGCCTGCCGAGGCGTTGTCAGCCAGACGGCGGCCAGTGCCAGCAACGCCAACGGATACGCGAGCGCATAGTTGCCCACCGAGCCGGTGAAGTAATACAGCGAACCGCTGACGCCTTCGCTACCGTCCATGCGCCCCATGAACTGCATGCGCACCACGTCGTGCATGAAGTCCGGGCCGCCGACGGTTTCCGCCAGCCACAGCAGCACGCCAACGCACACGGCCAGCAGCACCGCCGCAATCAGGCCAAAACCAAAAAAATGCTGCCATTGTCGATTGAGCAAGAAATAGCTGCACAGCATGCCCGTTGGAATCACCAACCCGATCGGCCCGCGAACCCCGAAACCCAGCAGTAACAATACAAAAATCAACCACCACCGACGCTTTGCGGCGAAATGATCGGCGGCATAACCCAGGTAGAACACCGAAAAAGCCACCGCCGCGAGCATCAAATCCAGGGACACGGCACGGGTTTCAGTAACAAAGGTGTTGGTCAGCATCATCAGGGCGATGCTCAGCAACGCCCAGCGCTGGGAATAGCGCGCCAGCAGCCGGTACATCAACGTGACGATTACCGCCCCGGCAATGGCGCTCGGCAACCAGGCAGCCAAACTGTTGACCTGCCCGAACGGCAGCGACAGCAGCCAGATGAACAGTGTCGTCAGCGCAGAATAATCCGCATACGGCTGGCCATAGGTGGTCGGAAAAAAGCTCGGCCCGTGGCGCAGCATTTCCTCAGCGAACAGTACAAAGCGCGAATCGAAGCCGATCACTGCCTGCTGATATACCCCGGCGCTGAACAGCAGCAGCGCCAACAGCCCTAACCCCAGCGACTGTCGGCGGATACCGGGTGATGTCGCAATCAAGCGGTGACCGAAGCAGCGGGCCACTGCTGATAAGGAATCGGCAGATTGCGCGATTCACCGCGGCCCATCGGGAAGTACTTGAAGCCGGAGCGAGTCAGGCGATCGGCGTCGTAGAGGTTGCGTCCGTCGAAGATCACCGGTGCGTTGAGCCGCTGCTGGATCAGGCTGAAATCCGGGGCCTTGAACTGCTGCCATTCGGTGCAGATGATCAACGCGTCAGCGCCGGACAATACCGATTCCGGTGTGCCCATGAGCATCAACTTGGGTTCATCGGGATACAGTTGCTGGGTTTCCTGCATGGCTTCCGGGTCGAACGCGCGGACGTTGGCCCCGGCGGCCCACAGCGATTCCAGCAGCACCCGGCTCGGTGCATCGCGCATGTCGTCGGTGTTGGGTTTGAACGCCAGGCCCCACACGGCAAAGGTCCTGCCGCGCAAATCGCCCTTGTAGAACGCGTTGATGCGTTCGAACAGCTTGTGCTTCTGACGCTGATTGATCGCTTCCACCGCTTGCAGCAGATCGCTGGAGCAATGCGCTTCTTCGGCGCTGTGGATCAGCGCGCGCATGTCCTTGGGAAAGCACGAGCCGCCATAACCACAGCCGGGGTAGATGAAGTGGTAACCAATGCGCGAATCGGCGCCGATGCCCAGGCGCACCGATTCGATGTCGGCACCGAGGTGTTCGGCCAGTTCGGCGATCTGGTTGATGAAGCTGATCTTGGTCGCCAGCATGCAGTTGGCGGCGTACTTGGTCAGCTCGGCGCTACGCAGGTCCATGAACATGACTCGGTCATGGTTGCGGTTGAAGGGCGCGTAGAGGTCACGCATCACGTCACGTACCTCATCGCGTTCGCAGCCGATGATGATCCGGTCCGGGCGCCGGCAATCGGCCACGGCCGAGCCTTCTTTCAAAAATTCCGGGTTGGAGACGATATCGAACTGCAGCAAGCGGCCGACCTTGATCAGGCACTTGTCGATATGCGCGCGCAAGGTGTCACCCGTGCCCACCGGCACCGTGGATTTCTCCACCAGAATCACCGGTTGTTCACGATGACGCGCCACGGCTTCTCCCACCGACAGCACGTAACTCAGATCCGCGGAACCGTCGTCCCGGGACGGTGTGCCGACCGCGATAAACAACACCTGACCATGCTGAACCGCGAGTTTTTCGTCGGTGGTGAACTGTAGACGTTTGGCGTCGATGCCTTCGCGCACCAGGCTGGCCAGCCCCGGTTCGAAAATGCTCACGTGGCCTTGCCGCAACAGTTCGATTTTCTTCTCGTCAATGTCCATGCAGACCACGTCGTGGCCAACTTCTGCCAGGACGGCGGCTTGCACCAGACCAACATAACCGCTACCAAATACACTGATTTTCATGGGGCACTCCTGAGTTCGCGCGAGCGAGCAGGCCGAGAGTTGATGGTAATGACGCCAAGGATGACCAGGGCCACTCCGAGGCTTTTGGAAAGGCTGAATGCTTCGTTGAACAACGGCAGGCTGGCGGCCAGCAGGTACACCAGCGCGTAGCTGATGCTCAGCAGCGAATAGGCCCGGCCCAGCGGTAAATCCCGCAGGGCGGCGAGCCAGCAAAGCATCGACAGGGCGTAGGCCAGAATCGCGACCAGCACCACGGCAACCGCCGACAGATCGATGCTGGTGGTGAACCAGTGCTCGGGCGATGGCAGGCGACTCATGCTCCAGCGCATGCCCAGTTGCGCGGCACTGACCAGCAACACGCTGCCCAACGCGAAGGTGATTCCGCGACGCAGGTTCATGTGTGTTGCCCCAGCAGCACCACGCCACCGATCACCAGCGCGACACCCAACCAGTGGCGACGGTCGATGGTTTCGTGGAAAACGAAGCGGGCGACCAGGGTGATCAGCACGAAATTGAGGCTCAGCATCGGGTAGGCAATGCCGACTTCGAGGCGTTGCAACACCAGCAGCCACACCAGCAAGCCCAATCCCAGAGAGGCAAGCGCCAGCCATAACCACGGCGAACGCAGTTTCTCGCTCCAGCCCGACAACTGGCCGCGCCAGCTTTCAACGGCGTATTTCTGGGCGATCTGGCCCAGGCAGGTCAGCAGGCAGGCGGCCAAGAGCAGTAACAAGCTCATGACGCCTCCTGAGGAAAAATCAGAATCACAATGTTGCCTTGTTCATAGCGCTTGCCATCCTTGGGCAGTCGTTCGATTTCGCGCAATTCCTCGTCACCTTTGACGCGCATGACCACGCCGACCGAGCCACTCTGGCGGGCGTTACGCATCCATGCCTGAACCTGGTTCGGATGGACTTTCTGCTGTGCGCCGTCAGGATAGGCGAGGCCATATTTCAATTCGCCTATCGTGTTGTACAACGCTACGTCCGGGCGTTTCAGACGCCAGGCCAACGCCCCGGCGGCGCCGAGGTCGTTGCTCAGCAACTGGTCGGTCTGGCCGAGTTCCTGGGCATGCTCGAGGATGAATTGATCGGGCATCTTGTTGGCGACCACCGACTCGGGCAGCCCGGCCGGCAACAGGGCGATCAGCAACAGACTGCCGAAGGCCGGGGCCGCCCAGCATTGCAACGGTCTGAAGGCTTGCAGCAGGTTGGCCATGATCCAGCCGGTCAGGCCGATGAACACCAGCACCAGGTTGTGCAGTTCATGGTTGTAGAGCGGTTTTTTCAGTTGCAGGTAGACCAGGGCCACCAGGATCGTCAGGCCCAGCAGCAGGTTCAGCAGACCGTTGATGCCCAGAATCCGGCCTTGCTCAAGCTTCAAGCGGTCCACCAGTGCGTGCCCCAGCAGCAACGCCAATGGCAACAGGCACGGCAGGATGTAGCTCGGCAATTTGCCTTTGCTCAGGCTGAAAAAAATCAGCGGCATCAGCAGCCACAGCAGCAGGAAAGCGATGTTGGCCTGGCGTCGTGTGTCCCACGCCTGCTTCAGCGCCGACGGCAGCAACGCCACCCACGGCAGACTGAACGCCACCAGCAACGGCAAGTAGTACCACCACGGTGCGTCATGCTGCGCATCGTCGCCGGCGAAGCGGCGAATGTGTTCATGCCAGAAGAAGAACCGCCAGTAATCGGGTTCCTGTGCGTGCACGGCCAAGACCCACGGCAAGCTGACGGCGATGGCCACGACAATCGCCAGCGGGCCGTAGATCAGCAGTTCACGCCAGCGTTTTTGCCAGATCATCCAGGGCAGGGCGATCAGCACCGGCAGCAGCCAGGCGAGAAAACCCTTGGTCATGAACCCCATGCCGCAGGCCAGGCCCAACACCGCCCAACCGATCAGGCGCTGGCCTCGGCTGACGCTGTCGAGGGCAAACCACAAGGCCACCAGACTCAAATTGACCCAGAAGGTGAATTGCGGATCGAGGTTGGCGTAGCCCGCGGCGCCAGCGATGACGGTTAGACTCATGTAGAGCAGCGCGCAGGCAAAGCTTTTGCGCGGTTCGTTCCACATCCGGCGAGCGATCAGGTAACACAGCAACACACTCAACCCGGTGCTCAATGCGGAGGCAAACCGCACGCCGAACAGGTTGTCGCCAAACAACGCTTGGCTGGCGGCGATCATCCAGTAACCGGCCACCGGTTTTTCGAAATAGCGCAGGCTCATGAAATGCGGCGACACCCAATTGCCGCTCAGGAGCATGTCCTGGCTGATCTGGGCGTAGCGGGTTTCGTCGGGAATCCATAAGCCATGGCTGCCCAGCGGCAGCAGGTACGCCAGAGCGAAGATGGCCAGCAACAACGGTAATGCCCAGCGCTTGCTCATACGCCTTGCACTCCCAACCAGCCTTCGCGTCCTTCGAGGGAGCCGCGCAGTACCCGGCCGACCGGCAAGGTTTCGGGAGCCTCGGGCAGCAGATCGCCCAAGGGTTGAAAATGGATGTCTCGCTGGCGCGCATCGGCCAGCAGTTGACGAAAATCGTGGGCCATCAGAATCCCTTCTACTTCGGCGTGAATCGTGTAGACGTTGAGTTTTTCGGGGGTGAAGCGATCAAGAATGAAAGCGTTGAAGTCCTTGGCCGCCACGGTGGGGCCGACCACCTCATCGAACGTCGGCAGGTCCACCGGAATCTGCGGCGCACCCAAACCACCATCGGCCAATCTCGGCTGGAACAGGCTCTGGCCGCGACAGTCGCTGTTGTAGCGAAAGTTGAAACCTTGCTTGGCCTCGATCACACGCTCGTCCGCCCGCCAACCTGCGGAGGCCGAACACCAGATGTGTTGCCCGATGATGTCGCTGAGTTCATCCACGCCTTGACGAATCTGCTCCACCAGTTGCGCGTCGCTCCAACGCCCGGCATTCGCCTGCCAGCCGTGATGATCCCAGGCGTGCAGGCCGACTTCATGCCCGGCTGCCGCGGTTTGACGCATCAAATGCCCAAGATCACGGCCGATTGGTTTACCGGGCCACGCGGTGCCGGCCAACAAGATGTCCCAGCCGTACAGGCCTGCCGCGTTGGAACGGAGCATTTTCCAGAGGAATTGCGGACGGATCAGGCGCCACAAATGGCGCCCCATGTTGTCCGGCCCGACACTGAAAAAAAACGTCGCCTTGACCTGCGCTTCATCGAGGATTTCCAGCAGCCGCGGCACCCCCTCACGGGTGCCTCGGTACGTGTCGACATCAATCCGCAGACCTGCCCGCATCAGCGCTTGTCCGCGATTTCGAGCATGGCTTCACGCAGGAAGAAATCCAGCGTATTGCCGATGGTCTCACTCATCTCCACGGTCGGCGTCCAGTCCAGCAGGCGCTTGGCGTTGGCGATGCTCGGTTTGCGGTGCGACACGTCCTGATAGCCGGTGCCGTAGAACGCTTTGCTTTCGACGTCGCGGAACCCGGCGAACGGCGGGAAGTTGTTGCGCAAAGGGTGCGCTTCGAACTGACGCAACAGCTCCTCGCCCAACTGGCGAATGCTGGCCTCGTTGTCCGGGTTGCCGATGTTGATGATCTGGCCGTTGCAGGCGTCGTTGTCGTTGTCGATGATCCGCGCCAGCGCTTCCACGCCGTCGGCAATGTCGGTGAAGCAGCGTTTTTGCTCACCGCCATCGAACAGGCGGATTGGCGTGCCTTCCACCAGGTTCAGGATCAGCTGGGTGATCGCGCGGGAACTGCCGATCCGCGCCGAGTCCAGGCGGTCGAGGCGTGGACCCATCCAGTTGAAAGGGCGGAACAACGTGAAGTTCAGGCCTTTCTGGCCGTAGGCCCAGATCACCCGGTCGAGCAGTTGCTTGGAGATCGAGTAGATCCAGCGCTGTTTGTTGATCGGACCGACGATGAGGTTGGAAGTGTCTTCGTCGAAGTTCTGGTCCTGGCACATGCCATACACTTCGGAGGTCGACGGGAAGATCACACGTTTGTTGTATTTGACGCAGTAGCGAACCAGTTTCAGGTTCTCTTCGAAGTCCAGCTCGAACACGCGCAGTGGGTTGCGGGTGTACTCGATCGGCGTGGCGATCGCCACCAGTGGCAGGATCACGTCGCACTTCTTGATGTGGTATTCGATCCACTCGGAGTGGATGCTGATATCACCTTCGACGAAGTGGAAGTTCGGATGACTGCGCAGGCGCTCGATGGCGTCCGAGCCGATGTCCAGGCCATACACCTCGTATCGGTCGTCGCGCAGCAGGCGCTCGGACAGGTGATTGCCGATGAAACCGTTGACGCCGAGGATCAGCACGCGGGTACGACGTGGAGCACGACCGGATTCGGCACCGCGCAGCACGGAACCGTCCACCAGACCCAGCTCGTTGGCCAGTTGCGGGCCGCTGAGGTACAGGCCGTTGTCGTTACGCTGGCCGGCGGTGATCACCAGGGAGTCTTCGCCGCAGGCGATGCGCAGCGGGTCGACGCTGATGACCCGGCCCGGTGCCTGGCCTTCATTGCCCTTGGCGACTTCTGCGCTCCAGACAATCAGCTTGTGCTCGCCCACGGCGCAGAAGGCGCCCGGATAAGGCTGGGTGACGGCGCGAACCAGGTTGAACAATTCTTCCGCCGGTTTTTGCCAAACCAGTTTGCCGTCGGCCGGGGTGCGACGACCAAACACTGTGGCTTGGGATTCGTCCTGCGCCGTTTCACTGACTTTGCCGGCGAGCAACGCTGGCAAGGTGTCGCGTAGCAGGTCAGTAGCGGCCAGACGCAATTTGCCGTGCAGGCTCAGCGCCGTGTCGTTTCGCTCAATCGCCACCGTTTTCTGGGCGAGGATGGCGCCGGCATCGGCCCGTTTGACCATGCGGTGCAGGGTCACGCCGGTTTCGGTTTCACCGTTGACCAGTACCCAGTTGGCCGGCGCACGACCACGGTAGCGCGGCAACAACGAGCCGTGCAGGTTGAAGGCACCTTTGCTGGCCGTGGCCAGCAGCGGCTCGCTTAACAGGTTGCGGTAGTAGAACGAGAACAGGTAATCCGGGTTGAGCTTGGCGATGCGCTCGATCCATAGCGGGTGGTTGGCATCTTCCGGGGCGTGCACCGGGATGCCCTTGCGTGCGCACAGTTGTGCAACGGAGCCGTAAAACGCGTTTTCCTTCGGATCATCGGCGTGGGTGAACACGGCGGCAATTTCAAAGCCCGAGCTGAGCAGGGATTCGATGCCAGCACAGCCAATATCGTGATAGGCGAAGACAACAGCTTTTGCACTCATGAGTGAACCTGATCTGTAGAAATGGAGGTGAGACCGTCAACGGTGACAACGGGAGCCGGGGCAGCGGGTTGGTTACGCAGGACTTTTTCGATAAAGAACCGGGGGCGGGCGCGGACGTCGCCGTACATGCGACCCAGGTACTCACCCAACAGGCCCATGCCGATGAATTGGCCGCCGGTGAAGATGAACAGCACGGCGAACAGCACGAACGTCCCGTCGCCGGCCCAATGGGCGCCGAAGGCCAGGCGCAACACGATCAACGTCGTGGCAAACAGCACGCCGAGCGCTGCCATGCCGAAGCCGACAATGCTCAACAAACGCAGGGGGGTGGTGGTCATGCAGGTGATCAGGTCGAACATCAGGTTGACCAGGCGCATGGGGCTGTACTTGGATTCGCCGTGTTCGCGCTCGGCGTGGGTCACGAGGATTTCCGTGGTGTGCCGGGCGAAGCTGTTGGCGAGGATCGGGATGAAGGTGCTGCGTTCGCGGCAGGCGAGCATGGCGTCGACGATGGTTCGCCGGTAAGCGCGGAGCATGCAGCCGTAGTCGGTCATGGCGACACCGGTGGAGCGCTGCACCGCCAGGTTGATCAGCTTCGATGGCCAGCGGCGCAGCGCCGAGTCCTGACGATTGCTGCGCACGGTGGCGACCACGTCATAACCCAGCTCGGCCTGAGCCACCAACCGCGGGATCTCTTCGGGCGGGTTTTGCAGGTCGGCGTCGAGGGTGATGACCACATCGCCCTTGCACTGCTCGAAACCGGCCATGATTGCCGCATGCTGGCCGTAGTTGCGGTTGAGAATAACCGCTACGAACGGGCTGCCTTTGAGCGATGCGGCCTGTTCCAATATTTGCGCCGAGTCATCGCGGCTGCCGTCATCGACCAACACAATCTCGTAGTCATGGTGCAATTGCTGACACGCCGCTTCGGTACGCCGGAGCAACTCGGGCAGGCTGTCTTGCTCGTTGTAGACCGGGATGACGATCGACACGCAGCGGATCGGGTAAGGTTTCACAGGCTTCTTTCCACACTGTTTTCAATGGCACCGACCACACGATCGACGTCATCGAGGGTCATGTCGGGGAACAACGGAATCGAGCACAGCCGTGCCGAGTTCCATTCGGTATTAGGCAGATAGATGTTGGGGAAGCGCTGGCGGTAGTAGGTGTGCAGGTGAGTGGCGATGAAGTGAATGCCGGTGCCGATGTTCTGTTCCTGCAGAGCCTTCATGAACGCTTCACGGTCCAGCCCGCAGCGCTCGGTGTCGATGCGCAGGATGAACAGGTGCCAGGCGTGCTGTTGCGCATAGGCTGGCAGGGCCAGGGGTTGCACCGGCAAACCTTCCAGTCTCTGTAAATAAGCGCCGGCCAGCTCCGTGCGTTTGGCGTTGATTTCGTCCAGTCGCTTCAGCTGCACCAAAGCGATGGCGGCGTTGATGTCGGCCAGGTTGTACTTGAAGCCGGGCTCCATGACCTGAGCCTGGGGTTTGCGGCCATGGGTCAGGCGGTCATACGCGTCGACCCCAAGGCCGTGAAACTTGAGCATGCGCACGCGACTGGCCAGGGCTTCGTCATCGCTGACGAACATGGCACCTTCGGCGCAGGTCATGTTCTTGATCGCGTGGAACGAGAAGATCGCCGTGCCTTTCGCGCCAACATGCCGCCCTTTGTAGAAGGTGCCTGCGGCGTGAGCGGCATCTTCGATGACGGGGATGCCATGTTTGTCGGCCAACGCATAAAGCGGATCGAGATCGAACGCGGCACCGGCGTAATGCACCGGGATAATGGCTTTGGTGCGCGGCGTGATCGCGGCTTCGATGCTGGCCAGGTCACTCATCAGCGTGTCGCGATCAACGTCGACGAACACCGGGGTCGCGCCCAACAGGCAGATCATGTTCGCGGTGGAGACCCAAGTCTGCGACGGTGTAATGACTTCATCGCCCGGACCAATGCCCAATGCCAGTAACGTGATGTGCATCCCGCCGGTGGCCGAGGACAGTGCCACGGCATGACGACACCCCACGTAGTTGGCGAATTGCTCTTCCAGCTCCTGATTTTTCGGCCCGGTAGTGATCCAGCCGGAGCGCAGTACTTGCTCTACGGCGGCAATTTCTTCATCGCCGATACTGGGGCGGGAGAAGGGGAGAAAAGCCTGACTCATGGGCACCTCGGGGCTAAAGAGTGAATAGCCTGTGAGGCTAAAAAAATTTTGGATCCAGTGCAAGTGTAGACGCTAAAACAAAAGCTGCATCAACAAGTTACTTGAAATACCTGACGATTTAGATAGGTTGACATTTTCTGCCATGGTCGGCAGGTTGGTCCCTCGCAAAGAGACAGGCCGGACTCAATGAGGTTATTCCTGAATTTGTGAAAGGGACATGAAAAACCGGTCGGCGAATCGTTTATCTGGAGGTCATACAGCCACTGTTCAGCCTTCAGCCGTTCATCGAGTTTTCTAGTAGAAGGTCCTACAGAAGTGTCCTGCTTTACATGAAGGATGTTTCAATCCTTAGTTGTTTAATGAACTGTTTCCACTGAAGGCCGTTTCGTTTGATTGACTTACCCGCTACCGACCCAATTCCCTCAAAGACCAATCCGCTGACCCTGTATCTGGCGCGTCTGGCGCCCTCCAGCCAACTGACCATGCGTTATGTGTTGCAGGATGCCGCTGACCGGTTGGGCTTCGAAGACATGAACGTCGAGGAGATTCCCTGGCACAACCTGCAACCGGAAGATGTCATCGCGCTGGTGGCCACTTTGCGCACCGACGGCTACGCGCCGAACACCTCTTCGCTGTACGTCAACGCGGTGCGCGGGGTGATGAACGAGGCATGGCGCATGAGCCTGATCAGTCAGGAGCACTTGCTGAAAATGCGTTCGGTGAAAGGGATTGCCGGCACGCGATTGTCCCAGGGGCGCAACCTCAGGCGCACGCTGATCCAGGAATTGATGGCGGTCTGCGCTGCCGATCCACGGCCACAAGGGTTGAGGGATGCGGCGATCATCGGGATTTTGTATGGCTCAGGCATGCGCAAATCGGAATCGGTGAACCTGGACCTGAGCCAGGTCGATTTTGCCGAGCGCAGCCTGCGTGTGACCGCCAAGGGCAACAAGCAATTGATCAAGTACGCACCGGCCTGGGCGTTCGCCAAACTCAACGACTGGCTGGAACTGCGGCGCTCGCTACTGAAGGAAGGTGAAGTGGACGATTCGTTCCTGTTCAATCGCATCCGCCGCGGCAGTCACATCACCCGCGAGCGCATCACCAAACATGCGATTTATTACATCGCCCGACAGCGCGGCGCGCAGGTCGGGGTGAAAATCATGCCGCATGATTTTCGACGTTCGTTCATTACCCGAGTAATTGAGGAGTACGACTTGTCGATCGCCCAGAAACTCGCCCATCACAGCAACATCCAGACCACGGCCAACTACGATGTGCGCGATGACAACGAACGGCGTCGGGCCGTGGACCGGTTCGATCTTTGATGGGCGGGGTTCAGGATTCGCTCAGTACGTGGGCATGGCCGATCGTCGAGACGTGAACCTCGCTGCCGGCGGGTGGCGCATACAGGCCCGAACTGCGCACCATCAATGATCGTCCAGGTTGTTGCCCGGAAGCCAACGTCTCCAATTCCACCGTCAACGTGCAGGTATTGCCGCTGAAATCCCGCTCGGTCACAACGGCGCGACACCCGGCAGCCTCGGTTGGGTTGGGCTGGATGCTGACGAGTTGCAGTTGTTCGGGACGCAGCATGATCTGCGCCGATTTGTTGTTCCGGTGGTTGTTCACCGGTATCCGACCGAGATCGCAATGGGCCCAGCCGGCCTCGATTCTGGCGGGCATGACCACGGCATCCCCCAGAAACAGCGCGGTTTGTTCATCCTCGGGGTAGCGGTAAAGGTCCAGCGGATGGCCCGACTGCACCAGCCGACCGTCGCGCATCACCGCCAGCTGATCGGCAAACGACAACGCTTCACTCTGGTCATGGGTGACCAGAATGGTGGTCACGCCGGCGTCTGTCAGTAGCCGTGCGACCATTTTGCGCATGGCGCCCCGAAGTCCGGTGTCGAGGGCCGAAAACGGCTCATCCAGCAACATCAAGCGCGGTTGCTGCGCCAATGCCCGCGCCAGTGCCACGCGTTGTTGCTGGCCGCCGGAGAGTTCATGGGGCCAACGGTTGGCCATGTTTGCATCCAGCGCCACGCTGTCCATCAACTCTGCGACGCGCTCCTGTTTTGCACCGCCCTTGATCGAAAGCCCGAAACCGATGTTTGCGGCCACGGTCATGTGCGGGAACAGGGCGCCGTCCTGGGGAACATAACCAATCAAACGCTGATGCGCCGGGACTTCGTGGGTGTCGTCGACGAGCGTTTGGCCATTGAGTGAGAGACGGCCCGTATCCGGGAATTCGAAGCCGGCGATCATCCGCAACAACGTGGTTTTTCCTGAGCCGGACGGGCCGACGATAACCGTTCGGCTGCCCGTTGGCACCGACAGGTTGATGCTCTCCAGCGCTTGATAGGAGCCGTAGGACTTGGAAATGGAATGGAGTTCAAGAGCGTTCATCGGCCAGCCGTTCGTTTGGATTGGTGATAAAGAAGTCCGGTCAAGGGAAGCGACAGCAAAATCATCAGCAGGGCATAGGGCGCAGCCGCAGCGTAATCGATTTCGCTGGTCATGGCCCAGAACCCGGTGGCCAGGGTGCGCGTGCCGTTGGGGGCGAGCAGCAGGGTAGCGGTCAACTCATTGGTGATCGCCAGAAACACCAGCGCGGCGCCAGCGGCAGCGCCGGGCGCGGCCAGGCGCAGGGTGATCAGCCACAATGCCCGGGCGGGGGAGCGGCCGAGGCTGCGGGCCATGTTTTCCAGTTCCACCGGCGCCTGGGCGATCCCGGCGCGCAAACTCACCAGGGCGCGGGGCAAAAACATCAGCAGGTATGCCAGTAGCACCGTGATGGTCGTCTGGTAAATCGGCCGGGCGAAATGGATGGTGACGGTCACCAACGCCAGGGCCACGACGATCCCGGGCAACGAACTGGTGATGTAGTTGCAGCTTTCCAGGACACGTTGCAACCGACCCGGAGAACGAATCGACAGCCAGGCAATCGGGATGGCGGCGCACGTGGTGAGGGCTGCACCCGCGACGCCGAGCAGCAGCGTCTGTTCCAGCGCCGGCAGAAGTTCGTCCATCTGCCAGACCTGCAGACCGCCGGCTATCAGCCAGCTGCCTAAAGTCACCAGTGGCACGCCCAGCGTCAGCGCGCAGGTCGCGATCTGTACGATCAGGGCGAGGAGGGTGGTTCCAGATTTCAGACGCACCACTCGCTGTTCGCGAGCACTTCCCGACCCGACCCGGGCGTAACGCGCCGTACCGCGAGCGGCCGACTCTGCGGTCAGCATCACCAGGCAACACAGGGCGAGCACGCTGGCCAGCATGTGCGCGGCGGGGCCGTTAAAGGTGGATTTGAACTGATCGAAGATGGCGGTGGTGAAGGTGTCGAAACGGATCATCGCGTACAGGCCATATTCGGCCAGCAAGTGCAGGCCCACCAGCAACGCGCCGCCGCAGATGGCCAGGCGCAATTGCGGCAGCACCACGCGGAAAAATATCGCCCAAGGCTTGAGCCCCAGCGATTCGGCAACGTCTTCGATGGCCGGATCGAGCCTGCGCAGGGTCGCTGCAATCGGCAAGTACAGGAACGGGAAGTAGGCGATGACCGAGACCAGAACCCCGGCAAACAGCCCGTGAATCGGCGGGACCAGACTGACCCACGCATAGCTGTGCACGAACGCCGGCACCGCCAGCGGCGCGGTCGCCAATA
The DNA here is from genome assembly GCF_050435365.1 of Pseudomonas sp. BT76 TE3572. Classification (NCBI taxonomy): domain Bacteria; kingdom Pseudomonadati; phylum Pseudomonadota; class Gammaproteobacteria; order Pseudomonadales; family Pseudomonadaceae; genus Pseudomonas; species Pseudomonas sp. BT76 TE3572. The sequence goes on along the minus strand of NZ_JBNDKE010000001.1, from coordinate 1,307,420 downwards.
ACGACCACCAGCGCCGCCCCGGCAGGTTGGTGCGCTCTGTCAGCCAGGCCAGAGACAGACCTAACGTGACGCACAACGGAATCGTGATCACCACCAGTAAAACAGTGTTGATCAACAGTTCAGCGACCCGCGGCCGGAATACCAGCGGTACAAGGGTCGCCCAGCCTGTCTGAAACGACACGCCGATGACGAAGGCAATCGGCAGCAGCGACAGCAGCGAAACCAGCACCGACAAGCCGATCACCCACGCGCCACCGCGCCCCGCGAAGAGGCCGCGGGTTCGTCGTCGCAAATTCGCGGGTATTGCCTCGGCGACACCCGCGGGCAAGGTTTCAGGCATCAATTAGAGCAGTCCTGCCTGAGTCATCAGCTCAACGGCTTTTTTACTGTCGAGTTTTGAAGCATCGACTGTCGGCGCGTCGAGTTGCTGCAAAGGCACCAGTTTTGGATTGGATTCAGCGTTCTTGCCCACCGCGTATTCAAACGATTTGCCGGTTTTGAGGATGGCCTGGCCATCTTTGCCGGTAACCCATTTGAGGAACGCCTGGGCTTGTTCCTTGTGTTTGCTGGACGCTAGCACGCCGCCGCCGGAGACGCTGACAAACGCGCCCGGGTCCTTGTGCTTGAAGTAGTGCAGGGCGGTGTTCTTGCTGTTTTCGCCGGTCTTGGCCTGGTCGCCGAAGCTGTAATAGTGGTAGATCACGCCGCTGTCGACCTGCCCGGCGTTGACCGCTTTCAGTACCGCACTGTTGCCGCGATAGATCGTGGCATTGGCCTTCAATCCTTTGAGCCATTCCAGCGTGGCGGCTTCACCCTTGAGTTCCAGCACGGCGGCGACGATGGCCTGGAAGTCGGCACCGGCCGGCGAAGCGCCCCAGCGACCTTTCCAGTTCGGGCCAGCGAGGTCCATCAGCGACTTGGGCAGCTCGGCTTCGGGCAGTTTGCTCGGGTTATAGACAAACACCGTGGAGCGTGCGGCGATCCCCACCCATTTGCCATGGGCCGGGCGGTAAGCATTACCGATCTGTTCCAGGGTGGCCGGCGCAACCGGCGCAAACAGCCCCGCGTTGTCGACCAGCACCATGGCCGGGGAGTTTTCGGTCAGGAACACGTCGGCCGGGGAGGCGGCGCCTTCCTGTACGATCTGATTGCCCATCTCGGTGTCGTCACCATTGCGCACCGTGACTTTGATGCCGGTTTCCTTGGTAAAACCCTCGATCCAGGATTTGGTCAGGCTTTCGTGCTGGGCGTTGTAGACTACGATGCCATCGGCATCCGCCGCATACACGTGGCCGACGCTCAGCAGCGCGGTGGCCAGCAATGCTTTTTTCAGGAAAGAAGGGATACGGGCATTCATTCTGTGGGCAGCTCCTGGTCTTTTTTAGAAGTCATGCATGCAGACTCGCTGGCAGAACAATGCGAATCATTGGCATGTTTTGAGTTGCAGCGAATGTAGAGAACAACATGAGAAAAAAACGTTAAAGAAACCGTTAATACATGTCATTTTCATTCAGATTAGCAGCACCTCAGCCCATTGCGCGGTGGATCGGGTATCAAACGATGTCGTCGATCAGAATGTGGCGCTGTCCACGGCTGCATTGCTCGATCCTTGCTTCAACCTCGTAGACATCGCGCAGCATCTTCACCGTAATCACTTGATCGCTCGGACCGCTGCCCTGGCTGGTGCCATTGGCGATCACTAATACCTGATCGGCAAAGCGCAGCGCCTGATTCAGGTCATGGATTGCGATGGACACTGTTCCCCAAGGTTGCGAAAGAATAGTTCAGTGATCCCCAGGGCGCCGAGAAACTGGTCCACCCGCTGCAACTCATCGTCATGGACGACCCAGCCTGGCGTCAGTTGTTTGCGTGCCAGCAACTCTGACTCGTAAACAGTCAGGCGCGCACTGACAGTTTCTTAAACCCGAATGAATCGAGAGGCCCCAGGGGCCTCTCTTCTTTTCCGGTCTTGTCAGGGCTGGCTTTGCGGGAAAATCAGAATCTCCAGATTGCCGCGCTGATAACGCTTGCCATCGATGGGCAACAACTCGACTTCTTGCACTTCCTGGACACTGTTGACCCGCATCACCACGCCGACCGCGCCTTTTTTGCGGGCCTCGGTCATCCATGGCCCAATACTTTTCATCGTGACGATTCTTGAGGCCATGGAGGGATCATCGAGACCGTACTTCAGCTCGCCGATGGTGTTGTAAAGAGCGATCTGCGGCTGCTTCAATCGCCAGGACAACGCTGCCGCCGCCCCCAAATCGTTGCTCAGCAACGAGGTGGTCTGACTCAAGGCACCCAGATGCTCGGCAATGAACTGATCGGGCATCTTGTTATCGACGATCTGGCCGGGCATCGCCGCCGGCAGCAACGCGACCAGCAGCCAGATGCCCAGGGCCGGCATGGCCCAGAACATCAATGGACGCAAGACTTGCAACGCGTTAGCGATGATCCAGCCAACCAGCACGAAAAACACCAGCGACAGGCTGAACATTTCAGTGTTTTCGTAGATCTCTTTGGTGGTCTGCAGATAGAGCAGGACGATCAGGGCTGTGGTAGCAATGACGACATTGATCATTCCGTTGATACGAATCGCTCGGCCGCGCGCGTTGTTCAGCAACTCGGTCAAAGCATGGCCCATCAGCAACGCCAGGGGTAACAGGCACGGCATGATATAGGTCGGCAGCTTGCCGCTGCTCAGGCTGAAGAACCCCAGTGGCAACAGCAGCCAGAGCAACAGGAAAGCGATCGCTGGCTGGCGTTTTTGCTGCCAGGCCTGGACGAATGTCGTGGGCAATAACGCAGCCCATGGCAAGCTCGACACGACCAGCAGTGGCAGGTAGAACCACCATGGACGGGCGTGTTGAGCGTTATCGGCAGCGAAGCGGCGAACGTGTTCGTTCCAGAAGAAAAACCGCCAGAAATCCGGTTCCTGATGGTGGATTGCGAGCGCCCACGGCAGGCAAACCACCACGGCGACAAGCACCGCCAACGGCCCGTAGCGCAACAGCTCTCCCATGCGTCGTTGCCAGAGCATGTAGGGCAGGGCGATCAACACAGGGAGTAGCCACGCCAGAAAACCCTTGGTCATGAAACCCATTCCACAGGCAACGCCCAACAGCGCCCAGGCGCCGAGGCGACGACTTAAAGAACGGCTATCAATGGCGAACCACAGCGAGACCAGGCTCAGGTTGGCCCACAACGTGAATTGCGGATCGAGGTTGGCATATCCGGCCTGACCGGCGATCAGCCCGAAACTCATGTACAGCATTGCGCAGGCAACGCTTTTGCGCCGCTCGCCCCATAAGCGGCTGGCCATCAGGTAAGCCAGCCAGACACTCAGTCCTGTGCTCAGTGCCGAGACGATACGTACCCCGAACAGGTTGTCGCCAAAGATGGCCTGCGCGATGGCGATCATCCAGTACCCGGCGATCGGCTTCTCGAAGTAGCGAATGCCCATGAAATGCGGGGAGGTCCAGTTCCCGCTCAGCAGCATTTCCTGGCTGATCTGGCCATAACGGGTTTCGTCTGGCGTCCACAGTCCATGGGACATCAGGGGCAAGAGATAAAACACCAAAAACGCCAGCAGCAACGCAGGTAGGGCCCAGCGTTCGGTGAGGGTGGAGGTCTGGAAAGCGGGGCGCAGTAAATTGTCAGCAGCGCAGGACTGCAAGTTATCAGGTGTCATGATTCGACCTTGGCGCAGCAGAGGTTGCTCGGAGGGGGACGTGCGCAGGGTATTTCAGCGTGCGCGTAACTTTATCTATGTCGTGGGTCAATACTGATCCGAACTGCAAACATCAGATCCTGTATTTGTTAGTTGCGACGAGCGCTGAGCGCTTTTATCGAGGGCCGCTCATCAAGACTGCAAACTTATTGCTTGATCCGCGGATCTTTAAACAAGGAGTGCCAATCACCGGCATTAAGTATGCCGAGTACTTGCAGTTGACCATTGGCATCAATGCGGACAAACAACGAACTACCATACTCACTCGAAGCCGAGTGTTTAAAACCGGTCTGGGCTTCGAAATCGCTGATGCAACCGCTGTGCGTCACCAGCACCAGATTGTGCTGGGCACGTTTGTGCGCCACCACATCATTACGCAGGGTTTTGCCACAGCTGGCCAACCATTCCTGGGTCATTGCGTCTTTGCCAAACATGGAATGCGAGGTTTGTGCCGTACGGGTGACCGGGCTGCTCAAGACATCGGTCTGGTCCATACCCAGACGCTGGAACCCTTGACCCACGGCCGCGGCGGCATCGCTGCCGACTCGAGTAATGCCGTCGGCCGGGCCGAGGCAAGGATTGGTGGAGCGGTCGCAGCGCTCGGTATGACGAACCAGTGCGATGATCTCGCCCGCTTGCCACTGATTGATCAAGCGCGTGGTAGCGTCGGTTCCGGTCGTGGCCAGATTGTCCGGCGATCTTGGCCACAAGACAAAACCCGTCACTAACGCTACAGCGATGAGCGCCACCGCCGACAACGTCAGCCTGGTCAGCCGCGGGCTCAAGACTCGCTTGGGTAACTGCTTGCGCAATGAAGATTTAATCACGTTTTATTTACCCGTCAGTACGCAATAGCGAATTACTTACAACGCCCATGCCGAATGACATATCAGTCAAGCCAGAGCGCGGATTAAAAATCGAGGTGGTATAAGAGAGGCTAAATATCGGCAGGTGTGGGGCAAGTGAAATGGATGTGAAAAATTTGCACGGCCTATGGGCAGCGCCTGGTTAGTTCATGTTTGCGAACTCTTATCTTTTACACCTTGTTAGTGGAAACAAAGAATGGATTTCAAACAGAGCCTGACGAAAAGGATCGTCATCGTATTCGCCCTGATGAGCGCGTTGGTGGCAGGCGTATTTGCAGTGGGCATCGTCGCAACAGTGCACGTGGTTGACCGAAAGCTCACGACGACGCGATTAGCCGGAGGGATGCACCGTCTGCTGTCGATGGACAATCCCGCTCAGTGGACCCATCAACCGGAAAAAGACGAGCTGTTTTTTACCCAGGGCGGAAAGGGCCTCATGGCGCTTGATTCGCAGCTGGAATCGCTACGTCTTGGATTTCAGGAAATCCTGTATCACGGCGCCGATTTCTACGCGATGGTCGAGGTCGTGGATGGGCGCAAGTATGTGTTGCTGCGCGATCAGCAAAGTCTCGAACAGCGCGAGCGGATGTTGTTTGCTGTCGTCATGGTCAGTTTCGTTTTAAGCATTCTGTTGGCGATTCTGCTGGGCCGGTTATTGGCCCGGCGTGTGATGGCGCCAGTGATTCGCCTGGCACGCCAGGTGCGTCATCGCGATCAACTATTGGACCTCGCGTCGCCGCTTCGACCCGACTATGCGGCTGATGAGGTGGGAGAGCTGGCGCAGTCCTTTGACCAGACCCTGGGACGTCTGCGCGCAGCACTGGGCCGGGAAAAACTCTTCACCAGTGATGTCAGTCACGAATTGCGTACACCGCTCATGGTGTTGGGCAGCTCCTGTGAGCTGTTGCTGAGCAATCCCACGCTGGACCCTCGTTCCGCGGCTCAGGTCAGCCGAATCGCCCGGGCCACCGATGAAATGCGTCAATTGGTCGAAACGTTTTTGATGCTGGCTCGCGCTCGAGAGGATTCCGGTTCGCAGGCCAATGCCACCCTCAAGGAAGTCGCCGATGCGCTGGTTGATATCTGGGGGCGATTGATCCGGGAGAAGGGCATCGAATTCATTTACGTCATCGAGCACGTTTCGTCGGTTCGTCATAACCTGACGTTCCTGCAATCGGTCATGGGCAATTTGTTGCGAAATGCCTGGCACTACACGGATCAAGGCCTCATCCGACTGACCCTGCGTGAACACGGCTTCACTATCGAAGACAGTGGCATAGGCATCCCGGAAGAAGAACGCGATGCGATATTTCAGCCGTTCGTGCGCGGTGACGAGCGTCGAGGTGAAGGGTTGGGGTTGGGCCTTTCACTGGTACAACGGATCTGCAGCAATCAGAACTGGCGAGTACAACTCAGTAGCCGCCAGCCCAACGGTTGTTGTTTCACCGTTGAGCTGGACCGCGAGTAAACGTTTTACTGGGCCGATGGACAACCTTTCGGTGTTCCGGCAGCGGCCTGGTTAATCAGCGCGGCAAGACGTTTGACGTTGTTCTGTTGAGCGATCACCAGTTCATCGATGGAAGGTCCCGAAGGTGTCTGCAACGTGCTGCGGCAAGTGACCAGCGCGTTATCACTTTCGCCGAGGCGACGCAGGCGCCATTTGACGTCAATCAGCGCGTATTGGCCGGGGATCGAATCAAACCGTTGCACGTCCAGCCGCACCGAAACCTTGCGCTGGGGATTGCTGTTGACCAGTTGATCGACCAGGGCACTGCGCAATTCATCCGACAGGCTCGCGCCCCACCATTCGGTTTCGAGGATCGCCAGGCCACTGTTGCCCTGGCGAATCACGATTTGCGGGCGGTCGACCTGGGGAGGGACGCTGAGGCCCTCGATCTGGATATCCGCAGCGCTGGTCCTTGAATTGCCGCTCGGTTGAGCCGGGGTCAGGGTGTGAAATTGAATCGGCTCACTGCGGCACGCGGCGAGTAGCAACAATGCAGTGACCAAGCTGATCTTCAGCGGATTAACCATGAGTGATGCTCCTGTGGTCATTTGCGCGGCGGCCCCTGCAGGTCCATCGGCGCGGCATTGTCGGGACGACCGCGAATCAGCGATTCCGGATGCCGACCCAGGTAATCCGAGAGTTCACGCAAGGAGCGCGACATGCGCCCGAGTTCCTCGAGGGTCTGACCCAATTGTTCGCGTTGCGGCGAGTCTTCGGCCAAGGTCGAACTGGCCGATTGCAGGGTCTTGCTGACGTCCGCCAGGGTGGTCTGCACGCCGGGGAGGGTCTTGGCGTTGAATTGCGCCAGACCTTTACGCAGTTCGACGAGGTTGCTGTCCAGATTGCCGGCGATGCGCTCGATGGGCAGTTGGTTGATCTTGGTAATCATGCCCTCCAGTTTTTCCTGCAATTGTTCGAGGCTGCCAGGTACGGTCGGGATTGAGACTGGACGGGCGGTCGGATCGAATACGACTTTCTCCGCTTTGGGGTAGAAGTCGAGCGCAATGTAGAGCTGACCAGTCAACAGGTTGCCACTACGGGCCTGGGCCCGCAGACCGTTTTCGATGAAACTGCCCATCAGACGTACGCCAGCGGCTTCGTCGTTAGGGTCATGCTTCAAGACCTCAAGCATTTTGGCGTGAGCCTGGCCGAGTCGTTGGGGGTAGATCACGATGCCGACATTGACCGGGAAACTGCGTTTTTTCGCGTCGAAATCCAGATTGACCGCCACCACTTTGCCGAACTCGATGCCAAGGAATTCCACCGGTGCACCGACCTTGAGCCCGCGCAAGGCCTGATCGAAACGCAAACTCAAGAATTGCCCCTTGCCGCTGGGCGGGGCGAGGGCGGTTAGCTGGTCTTCGAACAGGTCGAAGGCTTTGTCCTCTGCGGCCGGTTGATCATTGGGGCTGTAATCAGGAGCGCGGAAGGCGATACCGCCCACCAGAATCGATGACAGCGATTCGGTTTTCACCGAAAAGCCGTTGGCGCCGACGTTCACGTCGATGCCGCTGGCGTTCCAGAAACGGGTGTTATCGGTCACGTAGGCATCATTGGGCGAATGCACGAAAATCTCGATATCGACCCCTTTACCGTCGGCATTCAGGGCGTAGGCCACCACTTGCCCGACCGGAATCTTGCGGTAGTAAACCGGAGAGCCGATGTCCAGCGAACCGAGGTCATCGGTGCGCAGGGTGAAGCGTTTGCCCGGCTCGCCATAGGTAATTGGCGGAGGGTTTTCCAGGCCAGTAAAGTTCTTCGAGCGAGCATTGGCCTGGCCGATGTCGGCGCCAATGTAGTCCCCGGACAGCAGGGTATCGATCCCCGACACCCCGCCGGCGCCAATACGCGGACGCACGACCCAGAATTGCGAGTCTTCGCGGGTGAAACTTTCCGCCTGTTTGGACAGTTTGATGGTGGCGTTGACGCTCTTCTGATCGTTGCTCAGCTCCACGTCCGAGACTTGGCCGATCACCACATTGCGGTATTTGACCTCGGTCTTGTTGGCCGTCAGGCCGCTGCCGGTCTTGAACGTGACAGTAATGGTCGGACCTTCCTGCAACATGGAGTGCACGACCAGGGAAAGCCCCACCAGCACCGCGACGATCGGCACGATCCATACCAGCGAAACGCTGAAACGGCGGGTTTTGACAGGGGCCTGGCCAGGGGTTTGCGGCCCATCAGTGGCTTGCGACTTCATCCATGACCTCCTCGTTTGGGTTATCCCGCTCTTCTTTATCCCAGATCAGGCGTGGGTCGAAACTCATTGCCGACAGCATGGTGAACACCACCACCAGGCCAAAGAACAGAATGCCCGGGCGCGGTTCGATATCGGCCAGGGCTTGAAACTTCACCAGTGAGGCCACCAGGGCGACCACGATCACATCGAGCATCGACCAGTAACCGATGAGCTCGACGAAACGGTACAGCGTTGAACGCTGCTTACTCGCCCATTGGCTGTCGCGTTGAACGGTCACCAGCAACAGCGTCAGGGCGACGAACTTGATGCCCGGCACCGCGATGCTGGCGATGAAAATAATCAGGGCAATGTCCCAGGCGCCGTGCTGCCAGAACTCGATCACACCGCTCATGATCGTGCTATCGGCGCCGTTGCCGACCATCTTGGTGTTCATCACGGGTAGCAGATTAGCCGGGAAGTAAAATGCCAGGGCCGTGAACATGTAGGCCCAGGTCCGGGCCAGTGAGTTGGTTTTGCGCCGATGCAGCGGCGCGCCGCACCGTGTGCATTCGTGAGGTTCATCGGTCATGTCGCAGGCCAGGCCGCAGCTATGACACAGGCACAGGTTGAGTTCACTCGCCAGCGGGGGCCGGTTCATAAGGTGTCCCATAGATCACGGATGTCGCGCCCGGCAATGCGGATCATCATCAGACTGAGAATGGCCAGGGCAAACAGGCCGATGCCGGGCAGCACGTCCAGCAATCCGGCGAGTTTGATCACCGCGACCATCGCCCCCAGCAGGCAGACCTCCAGCATGCTCCAGGGCCTGAGGGTTTCCAGCCAGCGCATGCAGAACTTGAAGCCGGGCGAGCGCCGGTGGGCAAGGGCGAAGCTAAGCACCCAGATGAGCAGCACCAGCTGGAAAATCGGCGCGATGATCATCGAGATCGCCGCCACCATGGCGATGAAAGTGATCGGCCCCAGACTCAGGGCCAGCACCGAATCCCAGAGTGTTGCGCTGTTTTTAAGGCCTTTGAGGCTGATGCTCATGACGGGATAGAAGTTGGCGAAAATCCACAGCATCAACGCGGTGAAGGTCAACGCCAGACGTTGTTCCACCGTCAGGCCGTTATAGCGCTGAAGCACGCCGCCGCAGCGTGTACAGAGGGTTTTCTGATGTTTGGCGAGCGTGACTTTTTGATACACGCAGTCGCAGTGCTCGCAGATGATCAGTGATTCAGTCGTAGCCATGGGGCGGGCTCGAAAGGAGGCTGGAAAGTCAGAGCACTCCCTCAATATAGAAGCGCCTCGCGATAGAGCAAATCGAAAGGCTCAAACAACTGCTTGCTCGCGAAGGCGGCCTGTCAGGCAACCAGCGTCTTACTGATCACCCCAGCAGTTCGCGCAGGCGATACCAGAACATGCCGAGAGCCAATAAAGGAGAACGCAACATGGGCCCGCCGGGAAAGGTCATGTGTGGCACGGCGCTGAACACGTCAAAGCCCTGACTGTGTCCGACGTGGATCGCTTCACCCAACAGCTTTGCGCACCAGTGGGTCACGTTCAGGCCATGACCGGAGTAACCCTGGGCGTAAAACACGTTCGGATGCTGGCTCAAGCGCCCGACCTGTGGAAAGCGATTGGCGCTGATGCCAATCTTGCCGCCCCATTGATAGTCGATGCGCACGTTGGCCAATTGCGGGAAGACCTTGAGCATGTGCGGGCGCATGTAAGCTTCGATGTCCGCCGGATCGCGCCCAGAATAATGGCAGGCGCCGCCGAACAGCAAACGTCGGTCCGCCGAGAGCCGGTAGTAATCCAGGCCGACTTTCTGGTCGCAGAGCGCCAGGTTATGCGGGATCAATTGCGCAGCCTGTTCGGGCGTCAACTGCTCGGTGGCGATGATGTAGCTGCCGGCCGGGAGAACCTTACCGCTAAGCTTCGGTTCGAGTTCTTCCAGGTGAGCGTTGCACGCCAGCACCAGACTGCCGGCGCGCACCGTGCCGCCGGCACAGCGAACCTGCACGGTGCTGCCATGGATCAACTCCAGCACCGGGCTCTGCTCGAAGATCTGCACGCCTAAAGATTGCGCCACTAGCGCTTCGCCAAGGACAAGATTGAGCGGGTGCAAGTGACCTGAGCCCATATCGACGAGACCACCGGCATACACGCCTGAGTTCACCACCTGCTGCCGGATCTGCTCCGGCCCGACGAGTCGGGTTTCGTGGGCGTAACCCGATTCGGCAAGGCCTTGCTGCTCAGCCTTGAACGCCGCGAACTGCGCTTTGGTATTGGCCAGTTCACAGAACCCCCAGCGCAGGTCGCAATCAATCCCGTGTTCACGAATGCGGTTGCCCACAAGCGCTACCGATTCGACGCCTGCACGCTCAAGGTAACGCACGCCTTCTTCACCGACATGACGGGCAAAACCGCTGACGTCATGGCCGACACCGCGGATCAACTGACCACCGTTGCGCCCGCTGGCCCCCCAACCGATCCGTCGTCCCTCCAGCAGAATTACCGAGAGCCCGCGCTGCGCCAATTCGATCGCTGTGTTAACGCCGGTAAAGCCGCCACCGATCACACAGACATCGGCTTCAAGATCCGCGGTCAGTGTGGGGTAGCGCGCCATTTCATTGGCTGACGCGGCGTAATAGGAACGGGCATGTTCGTTGCTGTACTGATTCATTGGTTGGACTTCACTTTGCTCCAGGAACGGGTCATCAAACGCATGATTGCCTGGGGCGGGGTGGTGGAAATGTAGAGCTTGTCGAGGACTGCCTGAGGCGGATAAACCTCAGGATTGTTGACCAGCTCAGGGTCCATGTCTTGCTTGGACGCCGGGTTCGGGTTGGCGTAACCGACCGACGCGCTGACCTTGGCAATCACGTGTGGGTCCAGCAAGTAGTTGATAAAGGCGTGTGCTTCTTTCTGGTTGCTGGCGTCTGCGGGAACCGCCAACAGGTCGAACCACAAGTTACTGCCTTCCTTGGGAATCGCGTAGGCGATGTTTACGCCGTTCTTGGCTTCCTTGGCCCGGTTCGCGGCCTGGAACACGTCACCCGAGTAACCGAAAGCCACGCAGATGTCGCCGTTGGCCAAATCTGAAACGTACTTCGAGGAGTGGAAGTAGGTGATGTAAGGACGGATGGCCAACAGCTTGGCTTCAGCCTTCTTGTAGTCCTCAGGGTTTTCGCTGCGCGGGTCCATGCCCATGTAATTGAGAACGGCCGGGAACACTTCATCGGCCGAATCCATCATCGATACGCCGCACTGACTGAGTTTTTTCAGGTTCTGCGGTTCGAAAAACACCGCCCAGGAATCGATGCGGTCAATGCCCAGCACTTGCTTGACCTTGTCGACGTTGTAACCGATGCCGTTGGTGCCCCACAGGTACGGGACCGAGTGTTCGTTGCCCGGGTCGTTTTTCTCCAGCAGCGCCAACAGTTTCGGGTCGAGGTTCTTGAAGTTGGGCAGCTGCGAACGATCGAGCTTCAGGAACGCGCCGGCTTTCACCTGGCGAGCGAGGAAGTGGTTGGACGGCACCACCACGTCATACCCGGTGCGGCCAGCGAGCAATTTGCCCTCCAGGGTTTCGTTGGAGTCGAACACGTCGTAGATCACCTTGATCCCGCTTTTCGCCTGGAAGTCGGCGAGGGTGGTCTCGCCGATGTAATCGGTCCAGTTGTAGACGCTGACCGTTGGCTGAGCCTGCGCAACGGCGCTGAACAGTAGCGCCAGGGCGACTGGAACCACGGATTTCAATAGACGCATATCGACACCTCTTATAGTTATTGGATTCTTCTGGAGTTTCTTTGGTGTTCTTGCGGCCGTCATCGCGAGCATGCTCGCGATGACGGCCCTCACGGGCGGCGCAGATCTCAGACGCTGAGCAGCAGGAACTCACGCTCCCAGGAGCTGATCACCCGCTTGAAGTTCTCGTGTTCGGCGCGCTTGACCGCTACATAACCGCGGACGAATTTGCTGCCCAGATAACGCCCGATGGTTTCGCATTCTTCCATCTGCGTCAGAGCGTCTTCGATAGTGATCGGCAGGCGCAGGTTGCGGCGTTCGTAGGCACGACCTTGCACCGCCGCACTCGGCTCGATGCGTTCGACCATCCCCAGATACCCACACAACAGGCTCGCTGCGATGGCCAGATAAGGGTTGGCATCGGCGCCCGGCAAACGGTTTTCCACGCGCATTGCGTCCGGCGTGGAGGTCGGCACACGCAGGCCCACCGTACGGTTTTCTTCGCCCCATTCGACGTTTACCGGCGCCGATGTGTCCGGCAGGAAGCGGCGGAACGAATTGACGTTCGGCGCGAACATCGGCAGCACTTTGGGGATGTACTTTTGCAGGCCGCCGATGTGGTGCAGGAACAGCTCGCTCATCTGCCCGTCGGCATCGGCAAAGATCGGCTGGCCGGTGGCGATGTCCACCACGCTTTGGTGGATATGCATGGCGCTGCCGGGTTCATCGCCAATCGGTTTGGCCATGAAGGTCGCGGTGACGTTGTGCTTGAGCGCCGCTTCGCGCAGGGTGCGTTTGAACACGGTGATCTGGTCGGCCAGGTCCAGTGCGTCGCCGTGACGGAAGTTGATTTCCATCTGCGCCGGGCCGTCTTCGTGGATCAAGGTATCGAGGTCCAGGCCCTGGAGCTCGCACCAGTCGTACACGTCTTCAAACAGCGGATCGAATTCGTTGGCGGCGTCGATGGAAAACGACTGGCGACCACTTTCCGCACGGCCCGAACGCCCCAGCGGTGCCTTGAGCGGCAAGTCCGGGTCTTCGCAGCGCTGGGTCAGGTAGAACTCCATTTCCGGCGCGACAATCGGCCGCCAGCCTTTGTCGGTGTACAGCTGCAAGACCTTTTTCAGCACGTTGCGCGGTGACAGCTCGATCGGGTTGCCGAACTTGTCGAAGGTGTCGTGAATCACGATGGCGGTGGGCTCGATGGCCCATGGAATCACGTACACCGCGTCGGAGACGGGCTTGCACACCATGTCGATGTCGGCCGGGTCGAGCAGGTCGTAGTAGATGTCGTCGTCGACAAAGTCCCCGGTTACCGTTTGCAAAAGCACACTTTCCGGCAGGCGCATGCCTCGCTCATGCAGGAACTTGTTGGTGGGTGCAATTTTGCCGCGTGCAATGCCGGTCAAGTCGCTGACCACACACTCGACTTCGGTAATCTTGTGATCTTTCAGCCACGTGAGCAGCTGATCGAAAGGGACATTCATAAAGACCTCGTTATTGGTTTTATTAACGCCGGGGAGGCTGGTTTCATCCACCACACACTTCCCCTGTGGCGCGTTGACGACTATCTTGGGCGAGCCTTGACGTTCCATCTATCCACTTTCAGCAGCACCAAAACGCACCAAACGAGTGCGTAAGGTCACCCATGACAACGTGCAATCCTCTCCAAGTCCAAGCGTTCGACACCGCCGATGTCGCCGAGCAAATCCGCGCCACACCGGGTTGGGTGCAGCATTACCAGCAGATGTCACCGGGGCATTTCGCCGGGCGCGTACGCTACCTGGACCTGCAAGGCGTGGAGATTTACGAGGAACAGATGAACACGCGGGTCGAGCAGAATTTCAGCGCGCCCGAAGGCTCGCTCGCGTTCTGTTTCGACCGCAGCGACAACGCGCTCTATGTGTTGAATGGTGAGAGCCGCAACATCTGGATCACCCCGGAGAACTACCAGGAAATCGCCGTGGTGTTCGGTCCGGAGTTTGTGCAGCGTCACGGTTTGAACGTGGCGAGGCTCGAAGGCCTGTTCATGGCGCCACTGAATTCGGGGCAAAACGCGTTGTTCAGTCGCTGGCTCAGCGGGACGTTGACCCGACTGGCGCAGACGCTCGATCCGCCGAGCAAGGAGGCGTTGACCCAGCAGTTGCTGGAAGACTGCCTCTACATCCTCGACAACGCGTGTGTTTGCCTTGATCGCGGCGGTTTACAGCGCCGCGCCGAAGAGCGTGCAGTGATGAAACGCATCGGTGAATGGGCGGCTGACACCCCGGAAGAGACCCTGAATCTGCTTGAGCTTTCGCAGGTTGCGGGGGTTTCACTGCGGCAGTTGCAGCATGCGTTCAAGGCGTATACCGGGATGACCCCGACCCATTGGCTGCGCTTGCGCCGACTCAACAGCGCACGCCGCGAATTGCTCAGCCGCACAACGATGGACACCACCGTTGCCGAAGTGGCGATGAACTGGTCGTTCTGGCATTTGGGGCGATTTTCCAGCAGTTATCGCGCGTTGTTCAACGAACTTCCCAGTCAGACGCTCGCCCGCAACCCCCGTGGCGCAACAGGTCGCGGGTAAGCCGGGGACACGTCAGCGCGGCTTTGTGGCTTTCGTCGATTTGCTGTTGCCCGGCATGTGCAGGTAAGCCATCACGCTTTCGGTCAGCTCGGTCGCCAACTTGACGGCTTCCTTGTTGCGCGCCATCACGCCCGCCACCAGGCCTTCGATCAAGGCGAGCACCGCGATGTTGGAACTGGTCAATACCGGATGGTCAGCGGGAGCAAACAGCACGTGTTCGGCAATGCTGGTGAGCGGCGAGGCGGGTGAATCGGTGATTGCCAGCACCGTGGCGCCACGCTCATTGGCGAAACGGGCGAGTTGCAGGGTGTCGAGGGAATAGCGCGGCAGGGAGATCGCCAGCAACACATCCTGATCGGTAATCGCGGCCAGACGGTACGCGGCGTTTTCGTTGCCGCCCTCCATGCTGATGGCGGTGGCATCCGCGCAGAAAGGCATCAGGGTCGAAGCGGCGAGACCGGCGAAGTAGACGCTGTTGCCAAAGCCCAGGATGTAGATTTTGCGAGCCTGGGTCAGGCGGGTCACGAACGCTTCAAAGGTGTCTGCGTGGTTGTTGGTCGCCGCCGTGGCGAGGTTGCTGCTGGCGCTCTGGATTTGCTCATGCAGGCCAAACGCGCCGCCAGGACGATGCGCCAGTTCGTTGCGCAATTTGTCGACCGGCGACACCATTTGCTGCAATGTCGCGACCAGCTCGGCCTTCATGCCGGTGTAGCCACCCAGGTTCAGGGCCTTGGCCAAACGGTTGACCGCTGCTGGCGAAGTGGACGTTTCGTGGGCCATCTCCTCGATGGTCAGCGTCGCAGCCCTCAGCGGGTGACGCAGGATAAAGTCCGCCACCTTGCGCAGTGACGGCTGCAAATCGCCAACGATCTCCGCCAGTTTGCGCATAACCGGTGCGGCATAGACCGTGGTGTTTTTCGATGGGGTCGGCATATCCGGCTCAACATTTCCTGAGGGTTGGAGAAGGGGTGGCACAAGGTTGGCTGGAGTGTATCCGAAGCCAACCGTTGGTGTGCAACGCTTGCCAAGGGGCGGTGATCAGGCCGGTCGAGCCGTAACGCAGTCCCTGTAGCAGCTGGCGAAGCCTGCGTTCGGCTGCGCAGCAGTCGTAAAACCTGACCGCGCGGTAGTCCTGAAGAACCGCATCGCCTGATTTCACGACTGCTACGCAGCCGAACGCAGGCTTCGCCAGCTGCTACAAAGTATGCGTTGCAACTGAAATGGCTTAACTGACTGGCATTAGGCTGGGCGGGTTATTTCAAGCTCCCGGCAAGAAACTGCTGGAGGCGTTCGGACTGCGGGTTGACCAGCACTTCGCGCGGGTCGCCACGTTCTTCGACCTGCCCCTTGTGCAGGAACACCAGTTGATTGGAGACCTCGCGGGCAAAGCCCATTTCGTGAGTCACGACCACCATGGTGCGGCCTTCGAGGGCGAGGTCCTGCATGACTTTCAGCACTTCGCCGACTAGCTCAGGGTCGAGTGCCGAGGTCGGCTCATCGAACAGCATCACTTCCGGCTCCATGGCCAGCGCGCGGGCAATCGCCACACGCTGCTGCTCGCCGCCCGACATATGGGCCGGCCAGGCGCCCATGCGGTGCGCCACGCCGACTTTGTTCAGGTAGTGCTCGGCCTTTTCCCGGGCTTCTTTCTTGCTGATGCCCAGCACATGCACCGGGGCTTCCATGACGTTTTCAAGGGCGCTCATGTGCGACCACAGGTTGAAGTGCTGGAACACCATCGACAGCCGCGAACGCATGCGTTGCAACTGTTTGGGTTCGGCAGCCTTGAGCCCACCGAGTTTGTTGGACACCAGTTTCAATTGTTCGCCGTTGAGCACGATGTTGCCGGCGTTGGGCTGCTCCAGCAGGTTGATGCAGCGCAAGAAGGTGCTTTTGCCCGAGCCGCTGGAGCCGATGAGGCTGATCACGTCACCGGCTTTCGCTTCCAGAGACACGCCCTTGAGCACTTCGTGGCTGCCGTAGCTTTTGTGTAGATCCTGAACTTCAAGTTTGTACATGGTTTTTATTCTCTGGAATCAGTCGCTGAGCAAGCGACCTTGGCGAATAAGGCGGGTGCCGGCGACTTTGGCCAGCCACAAACCGGGCTGGGCAAAGCGCAGGCGTTCTCGGGCATAGAGGATGCCGTCGGTGCTGGCGCGCACGATGCTGTGGCGATCGGTCAGCGGATCCAGCACTTCGAACAGCGGATCACCCACCCTGACCCGGGCACCCAGCGGTTGCAGAAAACTCACCACCCCCGGATGCGGCGCATAGGCGTACTGCGCGCCGGCGAACGGCGTCGCTTCACAACAGGTCGTTGGCGCTGCTGGCCAGTCACCGCTGATCAGGCCTTGTTCGGCGAGATAGCCCAGAATGGCCTCGGCACTATCGACACATTGTTCGCGTTCGGTGTCGGCCATGCCGCGCAACTCGATGGTGGTGGCCGCACAGGCCAGCGGAATATCGGCTTCAGGAAACAGCTCGGCCAACCGCAACCAAGGGATCGCACAGGCTTCATCGAAGGCACTGCCGCCCGCACCCTCGGCCAGCAATGCGGCACCGGCACCGAGTCGAGCGGCCAACGAACGCAATCGCGGCCAGTTTTGCGGCATGGCGTAAAGCAGCATGATCGACTCGAAATCGCAGTGCAGGTCCAGCACCACATCGGCATCACAGGCATGTTGCAGCAACAGGCGGCGCAGGCCATCGAGTTCCGACGTCGGTGGTGGCATGTCGGCGAGGACATCGGCCATGGCCCGGCGGATCAGAGCGGTGTTGCCGCCGGCATTGTCGCCCAGGTGGTCTTTCACCAGCGCCGCCACGGCTTCAGTCAGCTCCGGGAAATCCCGATTGAAATTCTTCCCGCTGGAGAACTCGAAGCGCCCCTGATGGGTGGCCTGGAACATCTGGGCGATGCCAATCGGATTGGCCATTGGCACCAGCTCGATCACTCCGTTCAGGCGACCTTGTTCTTCCAGCACCCGCAGACGTCGTTTGAGTTCAACCGCCACGCGCATCCCCGGCAGCTCATCAGCGTGCAAGGACGCCTGGAGGTAAGCCTTGCGCGGTCCGCTGCCAAAGCGAAACAGCGACAGTTTCCGTTCAGTGCCCGAAGCACTCCACGGCAACAGGTATTCAATGTGCTCCATAACAGCTCCTTAGTGCTTGCGCGGTGCCAGGTACGCCAGCCAGCGACGCTCGGCCAGCTTGAACAGGCGAACCAGGATGAAGGTCAGGGCCAGGTAGATGAGGCCGGCCGTAATGAACGCCTCGAACGGCAGATAGAACCGCGAACTGACCGTACGCGCGGCGCCGGTGATGTCTACCAATGTGACGATCGATGCCAGGCTGGTGGTTTGCAGCATCATCAGCACTTCGTTGCTGTACTGCGGCAACGCCCGGCGCAAGGCCGACGGCAGCAGAATGCGGCGGTACAAGGTAAAGCGCGACATGCCCATGGCTTTGGCGGCTTCGATCTCGCCATGCGCCGTGGCCTTCAAACTACCGGCCAGCAGTTCCGCGCTATAGGCACTGGTGTTGATCGCAAACGCCAGGCAAGCACAAAAGGTTGCGCTGGACAGGTACGGCCAGAGCGCGCTTTCACGTACCGCTGCGAACTGCGCCAGGCCGTAATAGATCAGGAACAATTGCACCAGCATCGGCGTGCCGCGAATCACGTAGGTGTAGAGCCACGCCGGGAAGTTGATCAGGGGCGATCGGGACACCCGCATCAATGCCAACGGAATCGCCAGCACCAGGCCGAAGGCCAGGGAAATCAGCAGGACTTTGAGGGTCAACAAGGCGCCATTGAAATACAGCGGCAGGTTTTCCCAGATCAGGTTGTAGTCGAGAATCATGGGGTTGCTCCCAATCACAATTCGGCGGCTTTGATGCCGACCGAGTAGTGTTTTTCCAGGTAACGCAGGACCAGCAATGACACGCTGGTCAGCATCAGATAAAGCGCCGCCACCGCGAGGAAAAACGTAAACGGCTCATGGGTGGCGTCCGCTGCGTTCTTGGCTTTGAACATCATGTCCTGCAAGCCGATCACCGAGATCAACGCGGTGGATTTGGTCAGCACCAACCAGTTGTTGGTGAACCCCGGGATGGCGAAACGAATCATCTGCGGCACCAGAATCCGCCAGAACACCTGGGTGCCACTCATGCCATACGCCACACCGGCCTCACCCTGACCTTTAGGGATCGCCATAAACGCGCCGCGAAAGGTTTCCGAGAGATAGGCGCCAAAAATGAAGCCCATGGTGCAGACGCCGGCGATAAAGGGATTGATGTCGATATAGCGGGTGTAACCGAGTGCCAGGGCGATGCGGTTCACCAGATCCTGGCCGCCGTAGAAGATCAGCAGGATCAACACCAGGTCAGGAATACCGCGAATCAGGGTGGTGTACCCTTCGCCCAGCATCGCCAGCCATTTGAGCGGCGACAACCGAAAGGCCGCGCCGATCAGACCCAAAGCAATCGCCATGCTCATGGAGGTCAGGGCCAGGTTAATGGTCAGCCAGGCGCCATCGAGAATGCTCGATCCGTAGCCGTGAAGCATGATGAAGTTCCTCAAACGAGCGCCGAGAGGCGCGCGAGACAAGCCCAAAACGGCGCCCGCAAGGGGCCGGCGCCGGGGTTTGGGGTAAAGGCTTATTCGCCGTAGATATCGAACGCGAAGTACTTGGCCATCACTTGCTGGTACTTGCCGTTGGCGCGGATGGCGTCGATCGCTGTACTCAGACGTGCGACGTTCACGCTGTCGCCTTTACGCACCGCGATCCCGGCGCCGCGGCCGAAATATTTCGGGTCGCTGATGTCCGGTCCAACCAGCGCGAAGCCTTTGCCTGCCGGCGTTTTGATGAAGCTCTCGTCGGTGTTGACGATGTCGGCGAGCGTGGCGTCCAGACGACCCGACGCCAGATCGAGGAAGGCTTCATTTTGTGAGCCGTAGCGCACCACTTCGACCCCGGCCTTTTCCAGCTGCTCGGTGGCGAAACGGTCGTAAGTCGATGAGCGTTGCACCCCAACTTTCTTGCCCTTGAGATCAACCAGCGGGTCGTTGATCACGTTGCCGGCCTTCATCGCGAACTTGCCGGGTGTGTGGTAGTACTTTTTGCTGAAGTCGACCGACTTCATACGGTCTTCAGTGATCGACATCGACGACAGCACCGCATCGATCTTGCGCACTTTCAGCGACGGAATCATGCCGTCGAATTCCTGGATGACCCACTCGCATTTGACCTTCATTTCTTCGCACAGGGCGTTGCCGATGTCGTAGTCGAAACCACTGACGTTGCCCTCCGGCGTCTTGAAAGAGAAGGGCGGGTAGGCGGCTTCGATACCGATACGCAGGCTGTCTTCGTCGGCGTGAGCCAACAGGCTTGCGGCGCACAGTGCCAGAGCACCTAGAAGTTCTGTCTTGTTCATATTGTTGACTCCTTGGAGGGGCGTTGGGGTGGTACAGGCCATCCGATCTGGCGCGGTGTATCAGTCCTGATGATTTTGTGTGGCTATAAATGACATGTTTTATTTCATATTGCAACGCTATGAAAATAAACGTGTCACTCGATGGCGCAAAAATTCACAACGAATCCGTGTGATCACGAGCTCGTTCAGGCGCCAGGCAGGCTATTGATGGG
The DNA here is from genome assembly GCF_050435365.1 of Pseudomonas sp. BT76 TE3572. Lineage (NCBI taxonomy): Bacteria > Pseudomonadati > Pseudomonadota > Gammaproteobacteria > Pseudomonadales > Pseudomonadaceae > Pseudomonas > Pseudomonas sp. BT76 TE3572. Next base: position 1,287,168 of record NZ_JBNDKE010000001.1, on the reverse strand, counting down.
CATTACGCGGGGGGAACAGGCTTGGCCAATTCGATGCCGGCCGCACTCAATCGCTTCAGGATTTCGAAGAGCAGATCGCTCTTGGTCGTACTGACAATCCTTGGGCTGCTGACATAGCCGGTGATGGTCAATGTGATGCCTTCAGGGCTCAGATTGCTGAATCGGACCACGGGGGCGGGTTTTTCGAGGATGGTTTCATGCTCGTGATAGGTGGTGTACAGCAGGTTTTTGACTTGCTCGGGATCGATATCCAGAGGGAACACCAGTTCGAGTGTGGCCACCCCTTGGGCGCTGCCGCCCATGGTCACATTGCGCAGGTTCTGGGAAATAAGCTGCGAGTTGGGCACGATCACGATCGAACGGTCACTGAGCTGTATCTCGGTGGCCCTGACATTGATCCGCCGGATATCGCCTTCGACCCCGCTGATGCTGATCAAGTCGCCGACCTTGACCGGACGCTCGGTGAGCAGGATTAACCCGGATACGAAGTTCTTGACGATCTCCTGCAAACCGAAGCCGATCCCCACCGATAACGCACTGACGATCCAGGCCAGGTTTGTCCATTTTACGCCCAAGGAAGACAACGCCAGCAGAATGACCAGCGCGTACCCGATATTGCTGAACAGGGTGCTCAGCGACGCCCCCATGCCGGGGTCCATATCGGTTTTCGGCAGGAACTCGTTATCCAGCCATCTGCGCAGCGATCGAATCAGGTAAATACCGATCAACAGTGCGAGGACCGCATTCAACAGATTGCCCGGAATGATGTTCAGCTTGCGCAAGCCATCGCCGCCGAGGATCGCTGAAACCCGGTCAGTCAGCTGTCCAAAGGTCGCTCCAACCCCTCCCACAAACGTTGTAATCGCGGCAATCAACAGTAAGGCCGCTCTGCCAATACCCGACACAACAACCTCGATTTGTTCAAGCCGTACGTCGCCGATCCCCAGCAACTGTTTGATTGCCTTGCCGCTTGGGTGCCTGGGCGAAAACAGGTAATCACACAGGTCCCTGAACAACTGCGTCAGCAAATAGAAGCTGGCAATAACGATATAGAGCCAGACAATTTCGTAAGTGATGAACCGGGCCAGGGAGATGTAACCGACCAGCAGGCCAAAAACCGAGATCAACATGGCGATACTGACGCCGGTATAAATCACTCCCGCCAGCGTAGTACCTGACTCAGGGTGTTCTCCGGCAATGACCATCGCTCGGCGGGTTCTACTGACGCGTATCAATAGCGCACCCATAATCATGATGACGACTAACGACACGACGCCCCGGCTGAAGAGAACCACCTGCGAACTCATACCCGTCGCATTGGTGACTTGTACCAGCGAGATGAGTATCAGCATCGATCCGGCCAGCAGCGCCGGAAAAGGGCTTATTGCAACTGCCACTTCATCGGCGATGCCAGGCAACCGCCATGAGGGATTGCGTTTCGACAGCAGGGCCCGACTCAGGCCGATAATCAGGGCGCAGGCGTAAGCGACTTTTTCGACATCGTCGAAGTAACCTTCCAGTGGCTGCGGCAATGGTTGTAGGCGGGTAGCCGCGGCGGAGATGAGCTGTATTGCACAACCCGCACTCAGCATCGTGGCAACTACCGTCGCTATCGCCAATGAACTTCTGCGCAGGCGACCCTCCGGTACTCGATGGATGCAGATCCAGGTCAAACCACGTTCAGCCAGTCTTCGCCCTGTCGTCCAGAAGGCCAGGGCCAATACTAACAACGTGACGGTCGTGGCACGCCGGCCGGGTTGCCAGACGGACTGAATGACACTGTTGGACTGCTCGATCAAAAACCTCAGACGGTTTGTATCCTCCTCCAGTGGAGAGAACAGCGGTAACCAGAACCGGGGGTTGAGGAGGCTGGCGGTTCGCTGGGCGAGTTCGGTCTCCAGTTGGGTGCGCCGAATGCTTGCGATCTGAGTGATGAGGTTAGTCGCGCCTTCTTTGATGGCCTGCAATATCTTGAGATCGCCATCCACCTTGTCTTTTTGTGCAGTGAGATAAGACCTCTGTTTCACAAGATCGGACTTTTCCACGGCAAGGCTGGTGTTGGATGCTGTCCCGAGAACACTGAGTTGCGCTTGCAGTTGCACCTGCTCGGGAAGTAACAAGGTCGCCAACTTGTCTGCATCACTGAAGAGCAACTGAACGTTGTCCTGAAAGCCTACCAACTGGGTGTAGTTACTGGTCAGTGACACCTGCTGTTTAAGTTCATCCAGCCTTAATTGCAGGGCTTCCAGCTCGCTTTTTGACACAGTCGCGGTGGCGCTGGCCTCACTGCTGCCTGGCGCATTGGGTAGTTCGTCCGCCGACAGTTCGCCGATGTTCGCCCCCATCAGCGCGAACACAACGAATATGAGTAATTTCAATGCGGGACGCATAGGCATGCCTCCAGCGGCTTTAGCCATTCAGGTTAGGTCATGGCGTGTGCTGGCGCGAAAAATTGTTCCGCATGCTGACCAGTAGTAGGGAAGGGGAGCGGGTGAGAAGGGGTGATCTACAATCTTTTATGCTGAATTACGCTCAGGATCACGAGGTGTGACGTATTGAGCTGTCGGAGGTCATTATGAAAAGGTTGTCATCCATTAGCCTGTGCATCGCGCTGGCGGTTTCCTCGACCCAGGGGTGGGCGGAAACGGTCGTGCCGATGAAAGGGCAGAGTTCGCAACAAACCCAGGCGGACATGACCGAATGCCACAACATCGCGGCCAGTCAGAGCGCCTCGACTGCATCGACGCCTTCCGGTGGAAGGCTGAAAGGGGCCGCTGTGGGCGCTGCCGCCGGTGCCGCAGGGGCGCAAGTACGCGGACGTCAGCATGACGAGTTTTATGATCGCGTCGACGATAACGTCAAGCAGGACTATCGCCAGAATCGCGCCAAGGAAACCGCCGCGGCAGGAGCGGTCGTCGGAGGCTCGCGTCAGCGTCAGGAGCGCCGGGCGCAAGAGAAAACCAGCGCTGCGACCAGTTCAACGGCCTATACCAGTTGCCTGCAAGGGAAGGGGTATCAGGTTAACCCTTGAACGTCATTTGGCCGCCGTTGATCGAGCAGATGAACCATCAGGCAGGCATACAGCGTCACTAGGATGAACAACCCCATGCGGATGGCGAACGCTGTGTAAACGTCCTTGCCTGCGGCGCTGTCCTGTACCGACTGACCCAACAGGATGATCAGCGTGATCAGGGTATTGAGCCAAAACCCCGGGGTAAACCGCGTCGGGCTCAGGGCATAGAGTTTGCGCGCCAGCACCAGGCCGAACAGCAGCATCCACAGAAAGAACATCCACAAATGCACAAACAGACTGAGAGCACTCCAGAAGAGAATCGCCAACAGGCCTGCGAGCAAAGTTGAACCGAGCAGTTCGCGACCGGCGATGCGGGCGTTCGTCGTGGAGCTTTGCTGACCCAGGCCGACGGCCTTCAGGATGATCGGCAGATAACCGGCCGGGTCGATCAGCGCCAGCAGGAATGCCGGCAACACGATCAGGGTGGCACGCAGCGCAATCCGACTGACTTCCTCTTCCGGCAGAGGTGGGGCAGGGGGCGGTGAAGGGGCATTGGGTGGATCAGGGAATAACCCATGACTGAACGCCACGACGACAACGGCGAGCAGCAAACCCTTGACCAGTGCGCCGATGACCGTCGCCGCCAGATCGAAGTTGGCGATACCGGCCGAGGAAATCATCGTCAGGCCAATCACCACGAAGGTCATGATCAATGCGTTGCCACCCCGCAGGCCAAAGCGGAACGCAAGGAACAGACCAATGCTGATCAATAGCACGCCGCTGACGGGGTAATAACGCAGGAGCGGGATCAACAGCAGGCCGATGCCGGTGGTCAACATGGCGGCCAGTGCGAGAACCAGTCCGGCCTTGAACGGCAGCGGGCGATTGACCGAGGCCAGCAACAGCAGGCAAAGCACCGGCGCCAAAAAAGGAATCGGCAAGCCCAGGCCGAAACTGGCGGCGAGGCTCAACGCCGTGCCGGTGGCCAGGCGCAGTGCCCGTTGATCCCGCGGCGTGCGCCGAGTCGACATACCCTTAATAGGCATAGCTCAGCCAGCTCATGAACCCCACAAACACATGGCCGAGTGGGTTCAGCGGATTACCCTCGGTGGGGAAGGCCATGACTTCGGCCTGCCCACCGGCACGGATCCCCCGACTGTCACGCAACGTGCTCAACGAGTCTGGCGAAAACTCGATAATCACCGGAAAACGCTGGGCCGGCCGCAACCAGTCGCGGCTGTTCTGCACGCTGGGCAAGGTGCCAGGGGCGGGTGTCTGCCCCACGCTGACGCCGTAACCGACGCTGCGCACGCGGCCCTCGAAGACCTCGCCCGGCAGCGCATCCAGAACAATCGAAACCGGCGTGTCGAGCTTCACCAGACCGAGGTTGTTCTCGGTCATGTCCGCACTGATCCACACATCATGAATGGCGATCAGGGTCATGACCGGGCTACCGGCAGCGGCGAATTGCCCTGTGTCAGTACGCAGATCCGTAATCAGCCCGGCCGAGCGAGCGCGAATCTGCGTATTGGACAGATCCAGTTCGGCTTTGGACAACGCCGTGGCGGCACTGCGCAGCAAGGCGTTGTCTTCCTCGCTGCCACCTTCCTGCTCACGCGCGCGCTGCACTTCGGCGCGGGCAGCGGCGACCTTACTCACAGCCTGCTCGCGGTTGGCGCGAGACACTTCGAGCAGACGTACGGAAATGGTGCCGGGGTCTTCGCGATACAAACCCTCAAGACGCTGATTGTCCTGGCGCGCCTTGAGCTCGTTGGCCTGGGCGGCCCGCAAATTGGCTTGCGCCGAGGCAATGCCGGCGGTGCTCGCACCGATTTGTCGGCGGGTCGATTCGAGGTCGGCGCGCGCACGGTCGACGGCAATCTGGTACGGCTGTGGGTCCACCTCGAAAAGGATTTCGCCGGCCTTGACGTCCTGGTTGTTGCGCACGTTCACCCGAACCACGCGGCCCGCCACTTCCGAGGCGACCGGAATCACAAAGGCACCCACCCGGGCCTGTTGTGTATAGGGTGTGAAACGATCCGCCAGCAGGTACCAGGCCAGGCTCAAGAGGATCAGTAATAGCACCCACTTGATGCCTTTTTTTGCCGGGTCGGCAGCCGGCGCTGGCGCCTGGGTGACAGGTGTCTCGGGCGTGGACTGGGCGGCTTCACTCATTGGTCTTTTACCTTGTAAGACATTGGAATGGCAGGCTGAGCAGTGGAGGGTTCTTCCAGCAGATCGCCCCAGTCGGTGCGTTTTTCCATTTGCTGGCGGGTGGTCGGATCGACTTTCGGCTGGGCGCTGTACCAGCCACCGCCCACGGCTTTGTACAAGGCAATGACATTGCTGACGGCATTGCTGCGGGCGACCAGATAATTGTCCTGTTGTTCGAGCAAGGCGCGCTGCGCATCCAGCACCCGCTGGAAGTCCGAATAACCTTCGCGATACTGCGCGCTGGCCAGCACCAGCGAACGTTTTGCGGCCACTTCAGCCTGACGCAGGATGCCTTCGCGCTCCAGGGATTTGATCAAGCCATAAGCCGCATCGTCTGCCTCGCGTGCCGCCTGGCGAACCTTGTCGCGGTAAGCCTCGATCAGCTGCTGCAACCGCGCATCCTGCACGCGCACGTTGTTGCTGATCTGGCCGTGATCAAACAGATTCCAGCGCAGGCTGGGGCCGCCGATCAAATCCAGATTCCGGGGCGTGCCACTGAGCGTGTCGGTGGACCAGACGATGCTGCCCAGCAAGGTCAGCGACGGATAGAAATCGCTCTCGGCCACACCGATCAGCGCTGACTGGGCAGCGACATTAAGCTCGGCGGCGCGCACGTCGGGCCGACGCAGCAGCAGGTTGGCCGGTACATCTTGCAAAACGGCACGGTCGACCAGCGGGATCAGTCCCATGTTCTCGACCAGTTGCGGCAGTGCGCCGGGCGGCTGACCAATCAACACCGCCAACGCATTGCGGGTCCGTTGCAACTGGTCTTCGAAATTGGGGATGGTGCTCAACGTGCCCAGGTACTGGGTCCTGGCTTGTTGCAGGTCGAGCTCGGCAGTCTGACCACTGTTGAAGAGCTTCTCGGTGATCTCGAAGTTGCGCTTTTGCTGTTTGGCGTTTTCCCGGGCGACACGCAAACGGGCTTCGGTGGTGCGCAACGAGAAATAGGTGTCGGCCACTTGCGCGCGCAGCAGTACGAGCACGTCTTCATAGTTGGCCTGGGCGGCGAAGTAGCTGGCATCGGACGACTCGATGGCGCGACTGAAGCGGCCCCAGAAGTCCAGTTCCCAACCGACGTCGAACCCCACGCTGTGTTGCCAGAAATGGCTGTCTCGCGGGTTGGTCCCGCCGGATTGCCTTCGGTTGAAGTAAAGACTGTCGACACTGGCTTGCTGCAGTTGGGGGTAAAGACCACTTTGAGCAATGCCGAGTTGGGCGCGGGCTTCCATGACGCGCAGGCCGGCGATTTTGAGGCTGGAGTTACGTGCATCCGACTCGGCAATCAATTGATCGAGGACCGGATCGGCGAAGACTTGCCACCACTGGCGAATGTCCGGGTTCGGGCTGCGTTGGCTGGATTGCTCGAGGGCAGGGGTGCTCCAGTGTTTGACCCATTCTTCACCGGGCGGCTGGAAATCCGGCCCAAGCCGTACGCAGCCACTGAGGCCGAGTACGCCAAGCAGCACGAACCGGCCACGCCAGTTCAGCAGGGTTGTATCTGGATGCATTACGCATTTCCCGACCAACAAAGATCACTGGAGCATAGCCGTCCAAATGAGCACACGGCTGCTACGCTTTTTAACGTGCCATCAAATCTACTGTGATCCGTTAGAAAGGTACGACGATTATGAATAACACCCCGGGTGTTGCTGAACCCCACTCAGCCGGTTGGCGCTTCAAGTTGGGAATAGTCATTATCTGCGTGATGCTGGTTTCCTGGCTGTTGGTGCCACTCGCAGCCGCAGCCGATGTGCCGGGCACAAAAATCGCTGCACTGACTGGCGTGCTGTTCATCAGCAACAAAATCCTGCTGATTCTCGCCATTGCCATCATGGGCAAGTCCGGATTCCAACAGTTAAAGCGTACCCTGTTCGGTTATGTGTCCAAACTTGCACCCAGCACGGACGTCGAAGTGGGCCCATGGCGTCATAGAATTGGCCTCGTGATGTTCTTCGTGCCGATGATTTCCTCCTTTCTTGAACCCTACGTCGACAACATTTGGCCGGGGCTCAGACCCAACCTCTGGCAAGTTCAAGCGCTGGGCGACCTCATGCTGATCGGTAGCTTTTTTGTATTGGGCGGGAATTTCTGGGAGAAAGTGCGCGCCTTGTTTATTCGCACCGCCCGTGTCGCAAACACGAGTGCGGCGTGAATGAATTTAGTGGGCGAGGGTAGTGAGTACTCGTGCATTCAAGCTCTAATGGCTAGCTCTACTAAAGAGCTATTTAGCATAGTTATTATTAATTATGCGCATTATGTCGATAGAGTGCATGTATGCGTTGGTCGCTATTTCAAAGGCTGGAGGGCTCAATCTACATGACGACCAACACCATTGATAAACCCATTCCCAGCGCTGAGTCTGTGATCGCAGCACTGAGCCTGGAACCCCACATGGAAGGCGGTTTCTACCGCAGAACCTTTCAAACCGATCACCACGCGATGGTCGAAACCGCTGGGGGTCGGCGCTACCTGATGACATCGATTTACTACTTGCTGACCAAGGATTCGCCAATAGGCCATTTTCATCTGAACCAATCGGACATCGTCCATTACTACCATGTGGGAGACGCGATTCAGTACAGCCTGATTTTTCCGGACGGCACATTAAAAACGGTTGTGATGGGCAGCGACATAATCGCCGGACAATGTCTGCAGTTGCATGTACCGGGCGGCGTCTGGAAAGCTTCGCAGCTTACAAGCGGACTGGCGGGATACGGTCTGATCAGTGAAGCGGTTTCACCAGGGTATGATTTTGCAGATATGGAGATGGGCAGTCAGCAAAAGCTTAGCGAGCAATTTCCCGAGCACACGGAGCTGTTTGAGAAGCTGATGAGAGAATGAGTGGTTGAGGCGATTTGATCGCTGCCAAATCTGCGTGCAACCGGCTAATCTCGAAACATCTTGTTACGTGTAATGTATATTATGTTAAATGATGTGTCTGGATGGAACTTCTTCCAAGGGCCTCTCAGTGAACTTCGCCTACGGGCATCGAAGGACTTTATAGATCTCGGAAATCACCTGCATCGTTGCGTCTTCGATCGTTCCTTCATTACGGCATAAAACCCAGCCGTGATCCGCAACCGCTCGCTCGAACGACTTGGTACAAGCAACATGTTCTTCCAGCTTATGGATCACAGTACTGCTCAGCCCACGCTGTCGTGCCGATGCCCTCGCCCATGAAATTTCAGGGGCAGTGACAACCCCGACATGCAGGTCTGGCACTCGCACGTTTCGATCAAGGTTCAACTGTAGAATTTCTGCAAACGGGACTATCCGTCGAAACGCGGCATCAGACGGATACCAGCGATCGATCAGGATGATGCTGTCTGGTGGCTGTTTAGTCAGCACGTGTTGGGAAATCCAGGTACGGCTATCAGCAAAGCGCTCACAAACCCGCATCTCCAAATCCCGGGTGGGATTTCTGACGAGTTTGTTCACGAGGGTCATTGTTTCACCCCTGTAGGGATCGCTTTTGCTCTCGCAAAGTCGGATCACCTTCTTGTTGTCTGCCCTCAGTGCTTTCGTAACGGCCTCCAAAAGCGTGGTTTTGCCGACTCCCTTGGGCCCATCCAGAGAAACAAATAGCGAACGATTCATTCTTCACATAACGATTGATATACGGTTTTTTGGCCCGCTTCGTTCGCTGAAACCGCTTGGCGCGACTACACGAATCGAGTGGAAGGTCGAACAGACATTGATGAGCACTCTAACCCGGTTTCTGGCTAACGGGTCCGTCTACTCAGTTTTTAGTGCGCCTTTGAACTATGATTTTCTCAGGCCTACCCGGAGGCAACAGCTCGCCCCCGGGCACGTTCGTCTAACACCCTGAAACGGAGAAGCCAACGTGAGCACCTTGAAGCTTCACCCCGCACTGGACAACGGTATCCAACCCGCCGCCGCGAATTTCACAGGCGGCACCCTGCAATGCCTGTGTGCGACCGACAAGGTCGAGGTCAAGATCGACGCACAAACCCTGCATAACCACGCGTGCGGCTGCAGCAAATGCTGGAAACCGCAAAACGCGACATTCGCCGTCATTGCCGTAGTACCTCGGGATAAGGTCAGCGTCATTGCCCACGGCGAAAAACTGGAAATTGTCGACGAAACCGCCACCATCCAGCGGCACGCCTGCAAGCAGTGCCATGCCCATCTCTTCGGGCGCATCGAGAACAAGGACCATGCGTTTTATGGCCTGGACTTCGTCCATACCGAGCTCTCTCCCCAGCGCGGATGGGCTGCGCCGGGTTTCGCGGCGTTCGTGTCCTCCATCATCGAAACCGGCACACCGCCAGCGCAAATGAAGGCCATCCGTGAGCGCCTGCGCGAGATCGGCCTTGAGCCCTACGACTGCCTGTCCCCGGACTTGATGGACGCAATGGCAACTCATGTCGCCAAACAGAAAGGCTTGCTCCCCGCCGCCTGATTGATCGGCCGCCGCGGTGTCTTCGTCGGACTGCGGCGGCGCCATTTCTAACGGTGGAAGATGGAATGTTGCTTCACTGTTATGGGTGACTCAAAGAACCCTTCTTCGAGTCACCTGCCTAACCAAAATAGGCAAAAGGCTTATCAATAATTGAAGGCTGAGGGAAAGTTCATTTATTACTCAAAAATAAACACTTATTTCGTCATGACAATATACAGGCGTCAGTTCAGTGACTATCATAACCGTCACGCTAGAAATCCAGGTCGTAACCGCATGCGATCACGACCGTTATAATGAGTGAATAATTCATTTAAATTGACGAATGGATATAAAATAAATAAATGTCTTAAAAAACAATGAGTTGGCGGTGTAAAAACAACTTATCGAAAACTTCTAAAAATCATCAAAACCTAAAAAAGACCGACCACAATCACAAAAGTTTCAAACTTTAATTATTTAAAAAAATTGCACGTATAACGCTTTAAAACATTAAATATTAATGCTAATAATCCGGCCGGCTCCGGGTTCTTAGGCAATGTGCCACCTCGTATGAAGTGAACATTAGACTCACGCTGATTACCCCGGTCTTACTAAATTCAAATAACGATGACGTACTCCGGTATGAATAAAACCTGGGTCGTTGTTGTGCTGCGCACTAAAACTGCGCAAGGAAGACATCATCGCTCGCCATCATTCAAGGATTAAAATCCTTTCGATCTTCGGTACCCGTCCAGAAGCCATCAAGATGGCGCCTTTGGTCAAAGCCCTCGCTGCGGAACCTGGCATTCATTCGCAGATATGCATCACTGGCCAACATCAAAGCATGCTTAAACAGGTGCTGGATCTGTTCGACCTCAAGGCCGATTACACCCTTGATGTGATGACGCCGCACCAATCACTCAACTCGTTGACCGCAGCGCTTTACGGGGCGATTGACCCCGTGCTGGAAATGACCCGCCCGGACCGGGTGCTGGTACACGGCGACACCACGTCAGCCATGGTTGCCTCGATGGCTGCGTTCCATCGACGCATCCCGGTCGGTCACGTCGAAGCCGGGCTTCGTACCGGCGATATCTATAGCCCGTGGCCGGAAGAAATGAACCGCCGCTGCATCGACCTCAGTGCGGACATGCTGTTTGCGCCGACCCACGAATCGCGCCAAAACCTGCTCGACGAACGTCTTCAAGGTCGCACCTTCGTGACCGGCAATACGGTGATTGACGCGTTGCAGATGACGGCGCGGCGTATTGAGCAAGACGCTGACCTGCGGGCAAGCCTGGACCAACAATTCTCGTTCCTGCAAGCCGGCCGCAAGGTTCTGCTGGTGACCGGGCATCGCCGGGAAAACTTTGGCGAAGGCTTCCTGGATATCTGCAAGGCCTTGAGCCATCTGGCGCAGCGCACTGATATCCAGATCGTCTATCCGGTGCACTTGAACCCCAATGTCATGGGCCCGGTCACCGAGCATCTGGGCGATCTGCCCAACGTGCACCTGATCAAGCCGCTGGACTACCTGGCCTTCGTGCGCCTGATGCAACGGGCGCATGTGATCCTCACTGACTCCGGTGGCGTACAGGAAGAAGCGCCGTCGCTGGGTAAACCGGTGCTGGTGATGCGCGATGTGACTGAACGCCCCGAAGCTGTCGCCGCGGGCACCGTTCGCCTGGTCGGCACCTCGCCGGACTCGATCATCGCTGGCGTCAACGCCCTGTTCGATGATGACCTGCTGTGGCGCCGATGCTCCCAGGCTGCCAACCCTTACGGCGATGGCAAGGCCAGTGCGCGCATCGTCGATGCCCTGGTGGGCCGTCCGGTCGATGATTTCGTCGTGACTGGGGGGCGGTTGCCCAAGTTCCAGCACTACCTGTCAGGGCTACCTGCACCTGAGAAAAGTCTTCCGGCTTTCACCTCTCTATAAACCAAACCGCCCCTCCCCTTATCAGCTCGAGATCTACCTGAATGAAGTCTTCCGTTGCCATCCATACGGGCACGCTTAGCGCCCTTGCCTGTGGTGTGAGCCTGCTCGCGCTCATTCCGACTTTCGCTCTGGCCGCGGACAGCCCGCTCACCCAGGCGATCAACCGACTCAACGCCGACACCCGACAAGAGCGTCAGGTGCGCTTGAGCGATCTGGGGATCGACGCGCCGATCATCCTCGGCTCCACCGATGCCCGACGGGAACTGTATCTGCCGGTGCCGGCGGGCGTGCCGCTGACGGATGCGACGCTTAATTTCGACGCCAGTTACCTCAATGGCGAAGGTGGACGCAACACCTTGCTGCTGTCGCTGGACGGCTATCCGGTGAGCGCCCAGGGCCTCAGCGAACCAAAGGGTGATGCCAGCGCCACACTCGGCGTGGACAAGAAAGCGCGGGACAGCGGCTCGCTGCGCCTGGGCATTGCCTGGTCGTCGATCGTGTCTCGTGTGTTGTGCGAAGACGAACGCGCCATCGGCAACGTCTTGCGTATCGAACCGGACACCCGCCTCACTTACAGCTACGACGCCAGCCTGTTGCAGGACGTCGGCGCTGCCTGGACGGCACTGCCTGGCAAACCGGGAATCATGGTCGCGCCGGGCACCTTGTCTGCCGAAAGCTACGATGCAGCCTGGCGCCTGGGCGTGGCACTGGAGCGAATTGGCAAGCACAGCCAGATCCTGCCCTTCCCTGCCGTAAAAGACAGCGTTGACCTGAGCGGCCTGCGCATCCCGGCCGAACTGCAAAGCATTCCAGCGTTCGCCAGCCTCAACGGCAAAGGCCCGCACACACTGGCCAACCCTGCGGAAATCGGCGCATTGCTGATGTTGGGGCAAACGGCGAATGTCCAGGCCGATCTGGCCATCAACGACCCGCAACTGCTCAAAGCCGTCAACGAATCGCTGGACGCGCTGTCGAGCCAGATTCAAGGCCTCGACGCCACAGCCGCCAGCGCCTTCGCGCAATGGCGTCAGCGGCATATCAATGCAGGTCTGGCCGCCACCGGCACTGACAACGTGCGCCTGGCATTGCTGGGCACCCGCCCGGTGCTGATGATCGCGCCGCAAGCAACCGGCAAGGCGCTGGCCCTGTTCAGCACGGCCTGGAACGCACTGGCACGCAGCCGCCAATTGACGATCAGCGAAGCACAAATGCCATTGAGCGCCGACGGTCGTGTGGCCTTGTCGCGCCTGGGCGGTAACCCCGGTGCCATCGACGTGCTGGCCAAGTCCGACTGGAGCACTTCGTTCCCTCTGGGCAGCGTGGCCTACGACGGGCGCCTGCCGGTGAAAGCGGTAGTCGATGTATCTGCCGCACCCGGCGCCTCGGACACCGCGCCGGTGGCCTCGCTGTTTCTCAACGATTACCTGATTGGCGCACAACAGCTCGTGGCCAACGGCGAACAGCAACGCATCGAAGCACGTATCCCGCGTTACGCCCTGGGTTCGAAGAACGTTTTGCGCGTGTCGTTCCAGCGTCAGCCGGTCAGCGATCGTTGCCTGGAAACGCCACAGGCGTTCCCGGTCTCGGTGCTGCCGACCAGCCACATCGTGCTGGATAAAACGGCCTTGGGCGATGACTTCTCCGGCATGGCCGCGCGTTTTGCAGTGGACACGCAACTCCTCGTGCCACAGGCCTACCTCGAGCATCCGGCGAGCAGCTTGCCGCAAGTGATTTCGGTGGCTGACGCCGCTGGTGTTTCGCCGCTGCGGGCGCAACTGAAGGTCAGTGCCGACCCGAAAGACTCGGTCACACCGGACAAAGCCTTCCTCGCCTTCGAGCTGCCGATCAAGGACAGCAAAGAATCGGTGCAGGTTGATGAACAGGGTCGCCTGCGCATCAATCACAAGGATCAGGTGTTACTGGACGTGCATCCCCTCAACCACCTGGCCTCGTTGCAAGTGGTGGATGCCGCCGGCCAGCACGGTCTGGTCTATCGCGCCCTGGGCAATGACGCCCCACGTTTCGCCAAGCAGATTCTGCTGACCCGCGGCGACGTGGCCATCCTCAGTGACAACGGTGCACTGACCACCTTCGACACCCAGGACCCAAGCGGCAGCCAACTGATCGACAACGAAGAACCCAAGGGCCTGGACGCCTGGCGCACGCCGTCGCTGTTGTGGCTGATTCCGGGTGGCATCCTGTTGGTCCTCATCCTGTTGCTGGCCGGCCGTAACGCCCGTCGCAATCGCCAATAACGGTAACTTTCGATGACGTCGCTTTATTGGCCCTATTGGCTGGCCCACTACTACAGCTTCCTGGAAATCTCGACCATCGTGATCGCGGTGCTGATCCTGATTTCCAGCCTGGACGATCTGTTCATTGACCTGTGGTACTGGTCTCGCCGCCTGTTTCGCAAGTTCACCGTGGATCGCAAATACCGGCCGCTGACTGCCGAGCAACTGATGGCCCGGGATGAGCAGCCGTTGGCGATCATGGTCCCGGCCTGGCTGGAATATGACGTCATCGCACCGATGATCGAGAACATGGTGTCGACCCTGGATTACCAGAACTATGTTGTCTTCGTCGGCACCTACATCAATGACCAGCGCACCATCGATGAAGTGGAACGCATGCGTCGGCGCTACAAGCAGCTGCATCGCGTGGAAGTCCCGCATGCCGGGCCGACCTGCAAGGCCGACTGCCTGAATTGGGTGATCCAGGCGATCTTCCTGCACGAGAAAACCCACGGCATGACCTTCGCTGGCGTCGTATTGCACGACAGCGAAGACGTGCTGCACCCGCTGGAATTGCGCCTGTTCAACTACTTGCTGCCGCGTAAGGACATGATCCAGTTGCCTGTGGTTTCGCTGGAGCGCAACTGGTACGAATGGGTGGCCGGCACCTACATGGACGAATTCGCCGAATGGCATGGCAAGGATTTGGTGGTGCGTGAAAGCATGACCGACACGGTGCCGTCTGCCGGGGTCGGCACCTGTTTCTCCCACCGTGCCCTGCGAGTGCTGGCCGGGGAAACCCAGAACCAGCCGTTCAACACGGACAGCCTCACCGAGGACTACGACGTCGGCGCACGCCTGGCCAAGGTTGGCATGAACGCGATCTTTGTGCGTTTCCCGGTGCAGTTTCGCGTGTTGCGCAAATCCTGGTTTCGCAAGCCTTACGAATCGACCCTGAAGATGCCGTTGTGCGTGCGCGAATTCTTTCCCGATACCTTCCGTACCGCATTCCGCCAGAAAGCCCGCTGGACCCTGGGCATCGGCCTGCAAGGCTGGGAGCAAATGGGCTGGAGCGGTTCGCTGGCCAACCGTTATCTGCTGTTCCGTGACCGCAAGGGCGTGGTGACGGCGTTCGTCAGCATCATCGCCTACGTGATTCTGGTACAGCTGCTGGGCCTGGTCGTCCTGCGCCAGAGTGGCCTGTGGGATGTGAGCTTCCCGACGCCGTTTGAAACCAACGGCTTCATCAAATACTTGCTGCTGGCCAACGGTATCGCGCTGGTTTGGCGTATCGCGCACCGTTGCTATTTCACCACCGTGCTGTACGGCTGGCAGCATGGTTTGCTGTCACTTCCGCGCATGGTGGTGGGCAACTTCGTCAACTTCATGGCCGCCTCCCGCGCGTGGCGCATGTTCATCGTCGGCAAGGTCATGAACCGCAAACTGGTGTGGGACAAGACCATGCACGACTTCCCGTCCACCGACCTGGTTGCCTTCGCACCGCGCAAATTGGGCAGCGTGTTGCTGTCCTGGCAGGCGATCAACGAAACCGACCTGCAAAGCGCACTCGACGAACAGAAAACCCGGCACATGCCCTTGGGGCGGATCTTGCTCAGCAATGGCTGGCTGGACGACGAAACACTGGCGGAAGCCATCGCCTTTCAGAACGATCTGCCGCGGGTGTTCGATGTGGCCAACAAGGCGCAGGCGTCGACCCTTACCCTGGACGATGAATTCGCTCTGCGCTGGCGCGTGGTGCCGGTTGGCTTGAATGCCGACGGCCGAGCACAACTTGCCGTGGCCAGCCCGTTGCCGGCCGAAGGTCTGCAACAGGTCAGCGAGGTGTTGGGTGGCGAACCGGTGCAGCTGATTGCCCGGGAAAGCGAAATCGTCGCGCAGTTGCGTCAACTGAACGTGCGCGAAGGCCAGTCTGTGCCGGATGCCTGCGCGCCACTGCTGGGTGACTTGTTGATCGAAATGGGCCTGCTGGATCGCGACGTATTCAATCGCACCATGTTGCAGTACCGCCCGCAGCGTCACGGACGCATCGGCGACTATCTGGTCGACAGCGGCGTGCTGCCCCGCTCCACCATCGAAAAGGCCGTGGCGCGTCAGCACAGCCACTACCCTGCGGAGCTTCCGGCATGAATCGCCCCTTCCTGACCCTCATGGCCACGGGGCTAAGCCTGTTACCTGCGCTTGCTCTTGCCGAGACGTTGCCGCTGCCGTTGACCGGCCCGGCCTATGTCACCGCCAACGAGGCCTACAGCGCCTACGAGCGCAAAGATTACGACCTGGCCATCGCCAAGGCCCGCGAAGCCTTGCGTCAGCGAGCTGACATCACCCGTTTGAACACCTTGATTGCGCTGGCTCAGCGCGACAAGGAACTGCGTGATCATCCCAAACGCTACCCGCAGTCGCGTCAGGCCCCAGGCTTCGGCGCCGCGGCCCAGGCGTTCAAGGCCTACGATCGCGATGACTTCGGCACGGCTGCCCAGGCGTCACGCAAAGCCATCGCCCAGGCACCCAAACGCATGGATTATCGATTGCTGCTGATCGAGTCCTTGCAGCGCCAACAGCATTTGCAGGAAGCGGATCAAGCCACCACCCAGGCACTGGCCGTGTTCCCGGACGACGATACCTTGCTGATGCGTCGCGAAGCGATTCGTCGTCAATTGGCCGCCCCGCTGGCGGTTGAGGGTTATCGTGCCCTGGAGCAAGGCCGGGTGTCCGTGGCCGTGGACCAGGCCAGAAAAGCCGTCGCCTGGGCTCCGGAAATCGGTGCCAATCAGCAACTGCTGATCAGCGCCCTCCTCGCCGCCAAGGACTACCCAGCTGCAGAACAGGCCGCGTCAGGCGCTTTGGCGCAAGACGATGGGGAAATCGCTCCGTGGATTCTGCGCAGCTACGCCCGTGATCGTCAGGGTAAAACTCAGGCAGCCCAGGCTGACCTGAATCACGCCCTGGCCATCGATGGCCTGCTGGAAGCGGAAACCCGTGACATTCGTTTCTTCGCCGCCGACGCCGCACTGGCCCATGGCGAGCCGCAACAAGCGCTCGATCATCTGCAGCCATTGGCCGACGATGAAGGCGGTGAAGTGGCCCGCCGCCGCACCGCCGCCCGTATGGCGTTGCGGCAGAAAGACAACGGCGCGAACGTGATTGCCCACTTCCCTGCCCCGGCACTGAACTGTCAAGAAACGGCCTTCGGCCTGGTCTGCGATATCTGGCCGGGCAACCAGCGCGACGGCGGCACCGACATGGCCGGCCAAGCCTACGCGGCCCTGGCCCGCAAAGACCCTGCGACGGCGGTTGCCCTGGCGAACGAAGCCATTGCCCGCGCGCCACAGAATCCGGCGTACCGCCGACTGCTGGTCAGCGCCCTGAGTGATCAGAAACGTGTGCCCGAGGCCATCGCGGCAGCCAGCGACGGTCTAAAAGTCACCGGCGATGATGCGCGGCTGCTGGCCCAACGGGGTCGTCTGCGCCAGCAATCGGGTGACGATGCCGGCGCTCGCAAGGACTTCACCCAGGCCTTGGCGTCAGGCAGCCTGCCCGCCTACGAGGAGGCCAGCCTGTATGCCGCCATCGGCCAGCGTCGGACTGCACGCGAACGCCTGCAACAAGCGCGGGACACGGGTGAACTTGAATCGATGAGCGAACTGCAAATCGCCTATCTGTCGGTCCAGGCCGGCGACGATGAGGCTGCCCATACTTCGTTCCGCAAGGCCGATGCCGACACCCGCCTCACGCCGACAGCCACGCAGGATGCGGCCTATAACGCCATGCGGGTCAATGACGACGAGCAAGCTGTCACCTACTTCAAGCGAGTCATCGACGCGAAAAATGCCGGTGAGCTCGACATGTCCGAGCAGCAGCTGTTCGACACCCGCCGCGCCGTGGCCGATGTGTCGCGCACCTGGGGCTTGACCAACACCACCAGTTATCGCGGCAACAGCACCAGCAGCGGCCTGAGCTCAGCACCGAGCGGCGGCAGTAGCAGCAATGACAATGTGCAAAATAGTACCGAGCTCTCCTGGCGTCCGTTGGGCTACCGCAACGCACGGTTTGTCGAACTCTACGGACGGGTCACCGACACTTTGTGGAGCAAGAACGGCGATTCGGATACCGGATTCGACGCCTTGCAAGGCGCCGTGGGTGTGCGAGTCAAACCGTTCACCTCGCTGAACGTGATGGCCGCCGTCGAGCGCACCTTCCCCTTGGGTTCGTCGGACGTCGACGGTGACTGGTTGCTGCGCCTGGGCTACGGTTCCAGCATCGGCACCGATCTGCGGGTCGATGCCGACAGCTGGTGGACCTCGCAGTTGTTCGCCGAAGCCGGTCATTACGTCAACGACTCGCGCAACTACTTCAACAGCGAATGGCAGGTGGGCCGCAGCTACGCCATCGGCGGCGCGGGCTCGCGCTGGGTGACGTTCCCTCATGTGGTGGCCGCGTTCGACTACGACTCGAAGATGAACAGCGAAACCGCTGCCGACGGCAGCACGGACTCGTCATCGGGCAAGGCCGGCGGCGTTGGTATCGGTAACAACGTGCGGTACTGGTTTCGCGAAGATGCGTACAACGCCCCCCGCTCCTATGTGGATTTTTCCCTGCAATACCGCGTGAAGGTGCTGGGCGAAGACAACGCTGAAGGCGTGTTCGCGCGCCTGACCTATTCCTATTGAGGACTTGCATGAACGTTCGAATGTGTTTGTGGCTGGGTCTTGGCCTGGTCTCAATGGGGGCACAAGCGGCCCCTGAAATCGCCCAGCTGTATGCGCCGAAACTGCCCGAGGGTTCGGCCTGGGTGCGGGTGGTCAATCCGTCCGATACCGCCATGCAGGTCCGGGTCGGCCAAGGCCCGAGTTTTGCCCTTGCCGCCTCAACCGCCTTGGCCAGTCCGTTTCAGGTCGTGGACTCGCTGCAGCCGCTACAGGTGAGCATCAATGGTCGCGAGATAAAAGGCCTCAGCGCACCCAAAAGTGCGTGGGTCACGCTGATTCTCGACAGCGACCCGGCACGGGCGCCACGCCTGGTCATCGACCCGCCGCTGCGCGGTAAAGACCTGCGCGCCGAACTCAATGTCTACAACCTGGCCAACGGTTGCGAAAAGGCCGAGGTCAAACTCGCCAACGGTGCTCCTGTGTTCAACCAGCTGCCGTTCAACGGGCAAGCCCAGCGCACGATCAACCCGGTGCAGGCAACGCTGATTGCCACCTGCAATGAGAACGCAAGCCTGCCGATGAAGCTCGCGCCCTTCAAAGCCGGCGATCGTTATAGCCTGTTCTTGATCGGCTCCCGCCAGGCCCCACGCCTGATCGGCCTTGTCGACCAGACCGCGCCATGACCCTTCAATTGAAATGTCGCCTACCGGTTCCCGCCCTGATCGCCGGCCTGTTGTTGAGTCTGTCGGGCACTTGCGTTCAAGCCGCCTCGGCGGTGATCACCGGCAACGGCGGCTGGTTATTCCCGGCCTGGGAAAGCCTGAGCAAGGTCGACAACACCGGCACTGCCCGTAGCGTTGCACTGGTCAAAGAACTCCAGCAGCAACTTCAACGCGAACACATTGGGCTGGTCGTGTTGGTGGTGCCGATGAAAGCGCCGTTTTATGCCCAGAGGCTGCCCGCCGATCAACCCTTGAGCGTGGCCGTGATGCAGCGTTATGACCACCTGCAAAACGACTTGACCCAAGCAGGTCTGACCACGCTGAACATCAAGCCGATCCTGCAACGGACCGAGCAAGGCAAACAGACCGCGTTTTACCGCGCCGACTACCACTGGACAGCCTGGAGCGCCGAAAACACCGCCGACTCCACGGCGCAACTGATTACCGAGCGCTACCGCCTGCGAGGTGACCCCGGTGGTGGCGCGGTGCTGGGCCAATGGTTCGACAGACGCGCGTTTGGCGACCTGGCCAGCAATTTTCTGCCAGCGATCAAGCGCAAGGCGATTGGTCGCGACATCTACACCGTTCGCCATCAGGCCGAAAACGACTTGCTGATCGACGATGCGCCGTCACCGGTCCAGGTTATCGGCAACAGCTTTGTCCAGCCTTACCTGGGTTTTACCCAGAAGCTCTCAAATGCCCTGGACCGTCCCGTCGCACTGACCTGGAACCCCGGCGACGTCGGTCCGTGGGCTACGCTGCTGCAATACCTGGAGTCGGCGGATTTTGCCCAGCACAAGCCGCAAGTGATCGTCTGGCAATTCAACGAGGGCCAGTTCCACCTTGGCCCTGATGCGGCAGCCAACTGGAACGCCAAAGGTGTCACCTCGCTGAGCCAATGGCATCAACGCATTCAAAAGGCACTTCCGTGAACATCTTCGGCTACACCGTCAGTCGTGCGACCGTTGCTGCTTTATTGATTGCCGTCACCATCAGCGCAGGTACCAGCATGCTCTACGTAACGAAGACCAAGGCCCTGGATCCGGGGATTGTCGGCATCGTCTGGCAGCCGGACAACAAGACCGTCGGTATCCGCGGACACTGGGAAAAACTGGGCGCGCGTGAGCTGCTGGTGCAATGGACAGTCGTCGACGATCAGGCCTTCGTTCCCGGTACCGGCCTGCCCGCCGTACCGGTGCTGCCCGATTGGGCGCGCATCGCCAAGGCACCCTGGGCGCAGGATGTGATCCTGGGGCTGGCGGGTTATTTCAGCGAGAACCGCTCACGGGACAACATCGAGCAACTGGCCGCTGTCTCGGAACGGATCGCCAAATTGCCTACGCCGTTGCACGTGACCGGTTGGTATTTCCCGGCTGAAGTCGACCCCAGCTGGACCCGCGCCAAAGACCTGCCCGCGCTGCTGGCCAAGCTGCCGCGACCGTTGTGGATCAGCGTGTATGACGGTGCCAATATCGGCCCTGTCGCCACCGCCGAATGGCTCAAGCAGTGGCTGCCGAATGACATCGGCGTGTTCTTCCAGGACGGTGTTGGCGTCTACGCCCGCACTGCACCGGTTGCCCGAACCTACGCCGACGCCCTGCGCCAGCGCCTGGGCAAAGACCGTGTGCGGATCATCGTCGAAGCCTTCCGCCCCAACTTTGGCGGCGGCTTCCGCTCCGCGACCGCTGCCGAGCTCAAACCGCAACTGGCGGCCTATGACGGATATCCGCTCTACCTGTTCGATGGGCCGCACTACGTGACGCCAGAGTTGGTCGAGCAACTGGCGCAGTGAAGCGTGCGCAGCTGACGTGTCAAACTTCAGCGTGAGCGCTTTCGGCCAGCGCTCGCAGCCCTGAATGCTTCGCGTGGACGTCAATCAACTGTCCGATCGCCTGCGCATCCATAGGCCGGCTCAAGAAATACCCTTGAACCTCATCGCACCGCGCATCCTGCAACGCCTGAAGTTGCTCGATCGTTTCCACCCCCTCCGCCGTGACGGTCAGCGACAGTGCCCTGCCCAGCCCGACGATGGCCTCGATGATCGACTGATCATCACCGCTGGCAGCCAGCCCGGAAATAAAGCTGCGATCGATCTTCAACCCATCGAAAGGAAATGAACGCAGGTAGCTCAATGACGAGTAGCCGGTGCCGAAATCGTCCATTGCCAGGCGGACACCCAAGGCTTTCAAGTCGTGCATGATCTGCAGTGCGCCCTTGGCGTCGTCCAGCATGACATTCTCGGTCAGTTCCAATTCCAGCCGCGCCGGATTCAAACCGGTCTGCGCCAACACCGCCTGAACCCTGGACACCAGTTGCCCGCGCTGAAACTCTGTCGGCGACAGGTTTACCGAGACAAAGAGCTCTTCGGGCCAGGTCGACGCGGCCCTGCAAGCGGTGTGCAGCACCCAGTTGCTCAGCGGCAGAATCAACCCGGTTTCTTCCGCAATGGGAATGAAAACGTCGGGCGACAACAACCCTCTCAGCGGGTGTTCCCAACGTACCAGCGCTTCGGCACCGGCCATGACCCTGCCTGCAATCTGATAGCGCGGCTGAAAGTGCAGACGCAACTCATCATGTTTGATCGCGTGACGCAGATCGCTTTCCAACTGACGACGATCGAGGATTCGAGCATTCATGTCGCCCGCGTAAAAACGCCAGGTATTGCGTCCTGCATCCTTGGCTTCATACAGCGCGATGTCGGCATAGCGCAGCAACTCATCGGCCAGGGTGGCGTCAGCCGGTGCCATGGCAATGCCGATGCTGGCACTGATAAACACCTCATGCTCATTAATCTGGAACGGCTGTTCGATGCAGTCGATCAGGCGCTGGCACAGGTGCTCGACCTCCTCCTGAGAAACCATATTCGCCACCACCAGCACAAACTCATCGCCACCGATTCGCGCGACCAGGTCATCGGCGCGCAAGCACTGTCCCAGCCTTTTGGAGACCTCGTTGAGCACTTGATCGCCGGCGGCATGCCCGAGCAAATCATTCACCGGTTTGAAGCGATCCAGGTCGACGCTGAGCATGACCAACGGATCGGCCAGGGTCGGCGCAGCCTTGAGTTTGCCGTCGAGGAATTCCTGCATCCGGGCGCGGTTCGCCAGGCCCGTCAGCGCATCGTGTTGCGACAGGTATTCGATCCGTCGGCGGGCCGCCACTTCTTCGGTGATATCGCAGGCCGTGCCGCGATAGCCCAGCCCCTCCATTTCTCGCACGGATAGACGGAAAATCCTGGCTTGCCCGTCCCCTGCCAGATAACTGCATTGCAAGATGGCATTGGCCCGTCGCGAGTGGTTTTTCAACCACTGGGAAAGCGGGCCCTGATCAGACACCAGCAAGTCATCGATAGGCCGGCCAAGACACTCGGCCCTGCGCAGTCCCGTCACGGTTTCGAAGCGCTCTGACAGGTAGGTGAAGCGCAACCCGGTATCGATTTCCCAAATCCAGTCGGAGGACGCTTCGGCGACATCACGAAACCGCGCCTCACTGGCCGCCAACGCCATGCGACTGACCTGCACAGAGGTGTAACTGGCATCCATCACTTGCGCAGCCGCCGTGATACGCCGCTGAAAAAACCAGGTCATTATTCCGATAATCAGCCCCGCTATACCAATCAGCGGCAACACCACGGTCATCAACCGATACCCCGGCTGCGCCGGTGTCCACTGCAGGGTGCCTGCCGTACCGGTTTCCCCCAGACGCAAAAACGATGTGCCCAGCGTTGCACTATCACCTGAGGCCACACGCAATTGCGCAATCCCGAAATCATTGGCAATGGTGCTCAATCGGGCAGCATCGAGCCTGGAGACGAACAACAGTATTGAGGCTGGCCTGTCATCCGTTTCGACCTGGGGGTTAGTACCAGGCGTCAGGGGCGCGGCAGCGACCAACACCGGGGTGCCGTCGACATCGAGAAACGCCTTGATGGGTTTTTCGTTTTCGACATCGATGCGAGCACGTTCGATGAGCGCGGTGATGGGTTGTTTCAACCAGTCTTCAGCGGTGACCGACTCCAGCTGCCCATTGATGACCGAGTAGACCGTACGATCGGTCGGATCGATCACAAACACGCCCTCGAACCCGAAATCCTCAAACAGCGTCGAGCCGGCATTCTGGCTGACAAATGCCCAGTCGGTATCCACCGTCCTGTGCAGGTGCTCATAGGCGTCGCCCCAGAATGCGTAGTCCTTGATCGTCAAAAGAACCGACTTCTCCAAGGACTGCATGGCCTTTTCCGCATAGAAGCGACTGCGGCGCTCGGCGTCCTGGTTTTGCTCGAAGGCGATGTAAACAATCAAGGTGCTGGCCAACAGGAAGATCGACAACAACAGGCAAGAGAAGCCCGTCAAAGACCTGCGGGTCAGGGAAAGATTGGAGGTTCGCATCTGCGGCAGAGGGTCGAGAGACTTGCTTTTCATAGGGCTTCCAGGCGGTGCAACGGCTACAGGCCAGCACAGGAGACGACGCAGGCTTTAAAAAACATGCGTTGAAAATGCTCCCTGACTCGAAGTGATTCCTCGCCTTCAGCTCCGGACTGTTGGCAGGATCAGTCCGTCATGTACTTGTTGAACTTATCGGCCCGACGGTCGATGCCTTGACCCTCTATCGCCTTCAGCCGCTCAACGGTCGAGTCTTGCGAGACAAGCCAATCCTGAGCGCAACGCCAGCCTGATGGATAAAAGGCTTCTCGATCTCGACGTCGGTAATCGCGGAGCCTGTGGCCGCGGGCTTGTTCGCTCTCTGAGCGAGCGTCAACAGAACGTTGTTTTTTCGAATAGGTTCACAACCGCTGATCAGTTAGTGCGATTTTTTGACACTTCCCCGATATGCGGTCACAACTTTCGCGCTCCGCTGGGCCCTAACACGTTGGTCGTCGATGGAATATTGGCAGCTTTTGACGTTTTAGCCCGATACGGAGATAAGCTCATGATTTTTAACGTACAAAATTTTGGCGCCAAAGGAGATGGCATCACTGATGACACCGCGGCGATACAAAGTGCAATTGATGCAGCCGCCGCGGCAGGTGGGGGGCAGGTGTATGTGCCGACCGGCACTTACATCGTTTCGGGAGGCGAGGAACCCTCCGACGGTTGCCTGATGCTCAAGAGCAACGTCTACCTGTACGGAGACGGCATGGGCGAAACCACCGTCAAGGTAGCTGACGGCTCCGACACCAAGATCACGGGTGTCATCCGCTCGGCCTATGGCGAAGAAACCCACGACTTTGGCGTCAGCAACCTCACCATCGACGGCAACCGTGACCACACCACCGGCAAGGTCGACGGTTGGTTCAACGGCTTCATTCCCGGCCAGGAAGGCTACGACTCCAACGTCACCCTCGACAGCGTCGAGATCAAGGATTGCTCCGGGTACGGTTTCGACCCCCACGAGCAAACCGTCAACATGGTCATCAAGAACAGCGTGTCCCACGGCAATGGCCTGGACGGCTTCGTTGCTGACTTCCTCAGCGACAGCACCTTCGAAAACAACGTTGCCTACGACAATGATCGCCACGGTTTCAACGTCGTCACCAGTACCCACGACTTCACCCTCACCAACAACGTTGCCTACAACAATGGTGGCAATGGCATCGTGGTGCAGCGCGGCAGCGAGGACATCCCCTCCCCCAGCAACATCACCATCACCGGTGGCGAGGTGTACGGCAACGGCGCCGAAGGGGTGCTGATCAAGCTGTCCAGCGAGGTGACCGTCAGCGACGTCAATATCCACGACAACACCAGCGCCGGGATCCGCGTCTACGGCAGCAACCACGTCGAGATCATCGACAACACGCTCAACAACAACTCCCTGGGCAACCCCGTACCGGAAATCATCATCCAGTCCTACGACGACACCCTGGGCGTGTCCGGCAAGTACTTCAACGGCAGCGACAACACGATCCAGGGCAACCTCATCAGCGGCAGCAACCTGTCGACCTACGGTGTTGCAGAGCGCGATGAAAACGGCACCGATCGCAACGCCATTATTGGCAACACCATCAGCCACACCAGCAAGGGCGCCACGCTGGTCTATGGCGACGGCAGCTACGTCAGCGACACGGTGCCGATGATCACTGTGCAAGGCACGGCTGGTAACGACACCCTGCTGGGCAGCGCCGAAAGCGAGATTTTCTACGGTGGTGCCGGCAACGACACCATCAATGGCGGGGCCGGTGCTGACATTCTGGTGGGCGGTGCAGGCACCGACAAACTCACCGGCGGTACCGGCGCCGATACGTTCCGTTTCGTCGCTCAGTCCGACAGTTACCGCAACGCAACCGCAAGCTTCGATGACACCATCACCGACTTCGACGTCACCCAGGACAAGATCGACCTCGCCGGCCTAGGCTTCACCGGCCTGGGCAATGGCCGTGGCGGCACCCTGCAGGTCAGCTACAGCGCCAGCAACGACCGCACCTACATCAAGGACTACGATGCCGACGCCAGCGGTAATCGCTTCGAGTTGATTCTCTCGGGCAATCTCGCCAGCACCCTGACCGCCAGTAACTTCATCTTCAATCGGGTGGTCACCGGCACCAGCGCCAGCGACTCGCTGCTGGGTACCGATTCGGCCGAGACCTTGCTCGGCCTGGCGGGTAACGACAGCCTCAGTGGCGGCGCGGGCGACGACAAACTCGACGGCGGTGCCGGCATGGACACCCTCACCGGTGGCGCCGGAGCGGACACCTTTGTGTTCTCCAGTCGCCTGGACAGCTACCACAACTACAACACCGGCGGCGCCAACCTTAGCGACGTGATCACCGATTTCGATATCAGCGCCGACAAGATCGACCTCTCGGCCATAGGTTTCACCGGCCTGGGGGATGGCAAGAACAACACCGTGTCCGTGGTGCTCAACAGTGCCGGCACCAAGACTTACATCAAGTCCCTGACCGCCGACGCCGATGGCAACCGCTTTGAAATCACGCTGAACGGCAACTACGTCGACAAGCTCACCAGCGCCAATTTCGTCTTCGCCACTACGCCAACGGTCAACCATGCGCCGGTGGTGGCAACGGCGTTGCTGGATCAAAACGCGAGCGAAAACACGCCGTTCAGCTACGTGGTTCCGGCCACCAGCTTCACCGATCCGGATAACGACAGCCTCAGCTACACCGCCAAACTGGCCGATGGCAGCGCCCTGCCCGGCTGGCTGACATTCGATGCCGCGACTCGTACGTTCAGCGGCACACCCAACGACACCGCCTCGGGTACCTACTCCATACAGGTCACCGCGGCCGACGGCAGCAACGCCACCGTCAGCGACAGCTTTACCCTCGCCGTGCAGGACGTGCCCGCCTCACCCACTGTGATCAACGGCACGCCGAACAATGACACCCTGACCGGCACCGCAGCCAACGAACAACTGTTCGGTGGCGCGGGTAACGACACTCTTAATGGCGGCGCCGGCAATGACATCCTGGTCGGTGGCACCGGCGTGGACAAACTCACCGGCGGTGCAGGCGCCGATGTGTTCCGCTACGCCTCAACACTCGACAGCTACCGCACCAGCTCCACCAGCGTCAGTGACCAGATCCTCGATTTCGACGTGGCCGCCGACAAGATCGATGTCTCGGCGCTCGGCTACACGGCCCTGGGCAACGGCCTGAACGGCACGCTGCAATTGACCTACAGCGCTTCGAGCAACCGCACCTACCTCAAGGATCTCACTGTCGACGCCAACGGCAACCGCTTCGAAGTGTCGATGGCAGGCAACCTGGTGAGCAGCCTGACGGCGAGTCATTTTGTTTTCGCCGGCCAGAACGCGTCCAGCAATTCAGCGCCGGTGGTGACCATACCCCTCCTCGACCAGAACGCCACCGAAAGCACGCCGTTCAATTACACCGTCACCCATGACAGCTTCACCGACGCCGACCAGGATGCGTTGACCTACACTGCAACCCTCGCCGACGGTAGCGCCCTGCCCGCGTGGCTGAGTTTCAACGCCACCAGCCTGACGTTCAGCGGCACGCCGATCAGCACGGCTTCGGGCAATTACAGCGTACTGGTCAAGGCCACCGATCCCTCAGGTGCGTCGGTCAGTGACAGCTTCGCCCTGGCGGTGGCCGATGCGCCTGCCAACACCATCACCGGCACCAACAATGCCGAAACCCTCAACGGCACGGCGGGTGCGGACCTGATCCTCGGCCTTGGTGGCAACGACACAATCAAGGCTGGTACCGGCGCGGACATCGTCGACGGCGGCGCCGGACGTGACGCAATGTATGGCGGTGACGGTGCCGACACCTTCCGCTACACCAATGTGCTCGACAGCTACCGCGACTACGACGCCGGCGGCATCACGGCCACCGATACGATTTATGACTTCACCGCGGGCGTCGACAAGATCGATGTGTCGGGCCTGGGCTTTGTCGGCCTCGGCGATGGCAGTAATCACACGTTGTACATGACCCTCAACACGGCCGGTGACAAGACCTACATCAAATCCGCCGACGTGGATGCCGATGGCAATCGTTTTGAAATCGCCCTCAACGGCAACTACCTCAACACCCTGACCGCCAGCGACTTCGTGTTCGGCGAGCGCGCCCAACAGGACATCCTCTACCTGCCCACCCTCGGCCAATCCAATGCGCGCCTGTTGCGCATGACGGAGGACGACGATCAGTCCGGCACCTCGATGCTGGTCAAGGACCTGGATCGCTACACCCCTTATGACGTGCGTAGCCAGTTCACCGATGCCGATGGCAATGGCATCGACCTCGCGGTGGGAGGCAGCACGGTCAATGGCCTGTCGACCATGAGCGCCGAGGAACTCAAGTTGTGCTGGTGGTTGACCGACACCAACCAGCCCGGGCCTGCACTGTTGCGTGCCGCCGCGTTGCTGGGCGACCAGCTCAGCGAACTGAAATCGATCGATAACGTCACCATGGGCATCATTTGGGGCCAGGGCGAGGAAGCCGCCCAGGAGATCGGCCGTGCCACGGACAAAACAGCGGCCGCCGCTGCCTACAAAGACGCGACCCTGAAGGTGTTTGATTACCTGCATGCCCAGTTCGGCAACTTCGGCGTGTACATCATGGAAACCGGTCACTACCAGGAGGATGCGGCACGTGCCCGGGGTTATTCCGAAGAGAAAATTGCCTCCATCGTCGAGGGCGTAGGCTATGTCCGCGGCGTCCAGGAAGCCATCGCCACCGAGCGTGCCGACGTCAAGCTGGCAGTGGACTACACCGACCTGCCCTTGCGCTACGAAGTCGATCCGCTGGTGTATCCCGACGACGTCTGGCACCTGCACGAGGAATCGGCGGAAATCGTCGGCCAGCGCCTGGCCGACTACATCGCCGGTGACCTTGGTTTTCAAGGTGACCCCAGCGACAACAACAGCGTACAGGCGATTTTCGACAATGCTCAAAACCAGGGCGGGATGATTTCCGGCACTGACCAGGACGATACCCTGGTGGGCAGCTCGGGCAACGACACACTGGATGGTGACCTGGGTGCCGACTCCATGACCGGTGGCGACGGCAACGACATCTATGTGGTCGATAACGCGTCCGACAGCGTGACGGAAACCAACTCCTCGCCATCGCAGATCGATGCGGTGCAGGCCTCGGTCAGCTGGACCCTGGGTGCCAATCTCGAAAATCTGGTGCTCACCGGCGTGTCGGACATCGACGGCACCGGTAATGAACTGCGCAACTTCATCACCGGCAATGCCGCCGCCAACGTGCTCGATGGCGCCGCAGGAGCCGACAGCATGAGCGGCGGCGATGGCAACGACACCTACTATGTCGACAACGCCGATGACTCCGTGATCGAGACCAACAGCAATGCGGTGCCTGGAGGGATCGACAGCGTGCACAGCAGACTGGCGGCCTATACCCTCGGCAACAACGTCGAGCGTCTTTATATCGATAGCACTGGCGCCGCCAATGGCACGGGTAACGCACTGGACAACACGCTGTTCGCCGGAGCCGGCAACAACGTGCTGGACGGGCGCGATGGCAATGACACGGTGTCTTTTGAACGCGCCCTGTCCGGCGTTACCGCAAACCTCTCGACGTCCGCACAACAAAACACCGGGGGTTCCGGGCTCGACACCTTGAAGTTCGTCGAAAACCTGACGGGAAGCGCCTACGGCGACACTCTGTCGGGCAACAGCGCGGCGAACGTTTTGAGTGGTGGTGCGGGCAATGACACGCTGGTGGGCGGTTCGGGCGATGACCGGCTTATCGGCGGTGCAGGCACCGACAACCTCACCGGTGGCACTGGCGCGGATACCTACGCGTTTGGTGCGCTGTCGGACATGGGCGTCGGGGCTTTGCGCGATGTGATCAGCGGTTTCAAGACCACAGAGAGTGATCATCTGGATTTTACCGGCCTGGACGCCAACCCGCTGACCGCCAACATGGACGCCTTCACCTTCATCGGCAGCAACGCCTTTGACCCCACCAACGCTACCGGCCAACTGCGCTTTGCCGATGGCATTCTCTACGGCAGTGTCAACGCCGACGCCACCCCCGAGTTCGAAGTCCAAATGGTGGGCGTCAAGGAGCTGCACGCCAGCGATTTTACCGCCTGAGTCAAGTCAACACCCTGTGGGAGCAAGCCTGCTTGCTCCCACAGGGATTGTGCAGTGCTCGAACAACTGAGGACCACCACCGATCAACAATGTGCGAGCCTGCTCGCGATGACGGCGGCCCATCCAACATGGATGCAAGCTGACCCACCGCTTTCGCGAGCAGGTTCGCTTGTATGTTTAGACTTGAAGGAGTGGGCGTGGGTCAGAGACGTGAGGCATTCTCTGCCCGGCTTCATTTCTCAGAACAGGTTTTGCACTTGTTCCAGGACTGCGCGGTTCATCTGACCAGTGTGGGTGTGCAGGCTCACGTAGCTTTGCAGCATGTCGAGCTTGGTGTTGAGCAAATCTCGACGGGCCTGGAACACTCGCTGCTGCGCATCAAGAATATCCACCGTGGAGCGCACTCCACCCTGGAAGCCTTTTTCCGTCGAGGTCAGCGCCCGCTGATTAGACTCCACCGCCCGCAGCATCGCCTTACTCTTGGCGAACCCGGCGACGACGCCCAGATAGTCGATCTCGATGTCCTCGGCCAACTGTTGACGCTGTACGTCGTAGTCGGACTGGGCACCGGCCACTTGCGCTTCGGCCTTCGCTACCGAGGCGCGTACCGCACCGCCGCGATACAACGGAATATCCAGCTGAACCCCCACGTAATACGAGTCCTGCCGCGGGTCTTGCTCCTGATACTGACGGCTTTCCCGGCGACTGAGCTGAGTGGTCAGCGACAAGGTCGGATAATGCCCGGCGCGCTGGCTGTCGGCCTGCGCTTCGGCGACTTTCACCGCCGCCAGCCGGGCTGCCAGCTCGGGGTTGGCTTCTCGGGCAATCGCCGTCCAGTACGACAAATCCCGCTCCGGCAGAATGGGACTCCCGGTCGGCAGTTCTTCGCGCATCGACTGGATGTCATCGATGGCCACACTGGCGCGACCGGACAACGCCCGTAATGCAGCCACACGGCGAGCCTGGGCTTCAGTCTCCTGGGCTTCGACAAGGTCGAGCCGCGCCTGGGCTTCATCAACATCGGTGATCGCGCCCTGGCCGCCCTGGTAAAGCTTTTTGCTCTGCGTCACCAAACCATTGATGGCGGTCTTTTGCTGGGCGATCAGCTTGATCTCGTTCTCGGCACGGGCAACATCGAAGTAGCCTTTGGCAACTCTGTCGTACAGGGTCTGGCCGGCAACATCGAACAGCTGGTTCCCCAACTGCCCCCGCGCCTTGCCCTCCTGGTACGCCGCCCAGCGCCCTTTGTCATAGAGCGGTTGCTGCGCCGCCAGGGTGACGTTGTTCGCCTGGTAATCGTTACTGTTGACATAGCTGCTGTCGCTGCCGCCATCGGTCCGACCGCCGTAACCATAGCGCGAGGTCAACGACACTTGCGGATACAGGCCGCCGCGGCCTATCGCCTCTTCATGCGTCGAAGCATCAAAGGCATGGGCGGCCGATTGCACGGTCGGGTCGTTGAGGCGCGAAGCATCGTAGGCAGCGGTCAGGCTCAGTTTCCCCTGGACCGCCCAGGCAGGACTGATCGCCCCCCAACCGGCACACAGACTCAGCAACAAGCGGGCGCTATATCGGAACTGTACGGTCATGCTCACTCCTCTTTGAAGGCGGCAAGCAAGCGTTCACGCAAAGGCTTCATCAGGTAATTCATCAAGGTGCGTTCCCCCGTCACCACCGTGACATCGGCGAGCATGCCGGGGCGCACCAGCAGGCCGGCGGCCTGCAGCGAGGCGACGGTGTCGGCGGGAATTTCGACCTTGGCGGAAAAGTACGGCTGGTGCGTTTGTTCATTGATCAACTGGTCCGCCGACACCGTACTCACGGTGCCGGTGACCGTCGGCGTATCCACCCGTTGCAGCGCGGTGAAATGCACATGCACCGGCAGACCCGGGCGCAACTTGTTGGCCATCAGCGGCTCGAAATGCGCGGTGATCGCCATCGGCGCATCCAGCGGCACCACCTGCATCAGGGTTTGGCCGGCTTGCGCAACACCCCCGACTGTATGAATGCTCACGTCCATGACCTGCCCGGACACCGGCGCACGGATCGCACCGTTGTCGACTTCAAACTGCAAGGCACGAATCTGATCGGCATAACCTGCCGCCTCGGCAGAGACCTCGCTGAGCTGGGTTTCGGCATCGCGGCGAAATTCCTGCTGCGCCTGCAAGGCCTTGAGCCGGCTTTCATTGATCGCCTGGCGGGTCCTGCCGACGTCGCCCACCCCGGAGGAAATCTGCCCGGCCAATTGGGCTGCGTTGCGTTCGGCCTCGAAGAGTTTGTTGCGCGGAATGTAGCCTTCACGGGCCAATTCGCGCAGGCCTTCCAGCTCTTGCTGCTGGAAGCTCATCTGTGTGTCGTAGTTGCGCTTGACGCCTTCGTAGCCGTGCAATTGCTGCTGCAATGCCGCGGCTTCGTGTTCGATGATCTGCAAGCGGCTGCCCAGTTCTGCGCGGCGGGTCAGAAACAACTGGCTCTGCAAGGCCATGGACGCCTTGACCCGTGGCTCGTTGGCGCGTTCCAGCAGTTCAGCGGGCCATTGGATCTCGGCTGAGCCCAGGCGCTCGGCAATCAACCGCGCCTCGACGCTGCGATCGTTGAGCAACTTGCCCAGGGTCACGTCCAGTTGCGACTGCGCCTGCACCGTATTGAACTGCACCAGCAACTGCCCCTGGGTGACGCGGTCGCCATCGCTGACCAGCAGCTTTTCCACCACCCCACCGACCAACGACTGCACAGCCTTGCGTTCGCCCGCCACCACCACGGTGCCACTGCCGACGACACCCTGGTCGAGCGGCGCCAGGCAGGCCCAGAGCAGGAAGCCACCCAGCGTCAGGACCAGGAAACCCACGCCATAGCGTGCCGCCCCTCCAGCGTCGGTACTGGCGCAGGGCAGCGTTGTGGCGCCGCGCACGCTCTGGCCCTGCTCGCTGTACGTTTGTGCCCCAGGGGTAAGATCACGCATCTTCGCCAGTCTCCCTTACCGCGGCCGGTCTCGGCCCCGGCATCAATGCCTTGAGCACCTGGTCCCGTGGACCGAATGCTTGTTGAGTGCCGTCTTTGAGCACCAGGATGTGATCGACCACCGCCAGCACATTAGGCCGGTGGGTAATCAGCACCACGGTGCTGCCAGCAGCCTTGAGCACACTGATGGCCTGCACCAGCGCCCGCTCTCCGGCGTCATCAAGATTGGAGTTGGGCTCATCGAGCACAATCAACGACGGGCGCCCATAGAGCGCGCGAGCCAGACCGATGCGTTGCTTTTGTCCACCGGACAAGCCAAGCCCGCCGGGGCCCAGCGGCGTGTCGTAACCTTTGGGGAACCTCAGGATCATCTCGTGAATGCCGGCGTGACGCCCGGCGGCGATAATCTTGTCGGCGTCCTGCTCGCCGAAGCGGGCAATGTTGTCGGCCACACTGCCGTCGAACAGCTCGATGTCCTGCGGCAGGTATCCAAGGTGCGGGCCCAGGGCGTCGTGGGACCATTGACTGATCTCGGCGTCGTCCAGGCGCACCGAACCGCCCAAGGCCGGCCATACGCCGACCATCGCCCTGGCCAGGGTTGATTTACCACTGGCGCTGGGGCCGACGACGGCGAGCACATCACCTTTGGCCAGGCTGAAATTGATGCCTCGCAGGATCGGTTGCGTGGCGCCGGGCGGGCCGACATACAACTGCTCCAGGCGCACAGCCCCGGTGGGCGCGGGCAAAGGCATGCGCAGGCGCTCGCGCGGATGCTGGGCAAGCAGTTGGCTCAGGCGCTGGTAGCTCTGGCGGCCGGAGTTGAATTGCTTCCACGAGCCAATGGCGATTTCCACGGGCGCCAGGGCACGCCCCAGCAGCAGCGACATCGCAATCATCATGCCCGCCGACAATTGGCCTTCAAGCACCAGCAAAGCCCCTAAGCCGAGGGCCAAAGACTGTCCGGAGATGCGCACGAAACGGGTCATCGAAGTGATACGCGCGCCGCGGTCGCTGGCATGCGCCTGGGCGGCAATGATGCGTTGCTGCAGCAGGCTCCAGCGTTGGCGCAACGGCCCGAGCATGCCCAGGGCCTGGATCACTTCGGCATTGTGAAATGTGCTGTTTAAATAGATCGACGACTGCACACCCAGGCGATTGGCTTCGCCCAAGCGTGTGCGAGTCGACAATTCGCCCCACAGCGCCAGGCCAATCAACACCAGGGCCAGAACCAGCGTCAGCAGGCCGAACCAGGGATGAAAGATGAACGCCACCAGCAGGAAAATTGGCAACCACGGCGCATCGAGCAAGGCGATCAGGCCCTGGCCGGTGATCAACTGCCGCAGCGTCGCCAGATCGGTGAGCACCTGCGCCGGGTTGGCGTTGTGCTCGCGCAGGCTGCGGGCGAAGGCGGCGTCGAAGATCCGTTCGCCCAAGGCATCGTCCAGCCCCGCGCTCATGCGAATCATCACCTCGCCGCGCGCCCACTCGATCAGGCCGCTGAACATGAACAGTCCCAGCGCGATCAAGGTGAGCATGAACAAGGTGGTTTCGTTGCGGCTGGTGAGAACCCGGTCGTACACCTGCATCATGTAGAGCGACGGCACCAGCACCAGCAGGTTGATCACCCCACTGAACAGTGCCAGCGACCAGAACACCTTGCGATAGCTTAATAAAGCGGCATCAATGTCATGACGCGGATCGAGAAGCAAACCCATAAAGTGTCGCCCGCAAAAGGAAAAGTCGGTCCAAGACGCAATCCATCGCGTACGTTTGCCCTAAGGCATGGAGAAAACACTAAACGTAGCCTGACGCGTCGTTATCAAAGACGACCCTCGCCACTACAAGCGCCAATTACTGACCACGCCACCACGGGATAGTGCCGGTTCGACGGGCTGGGTTTGCATGTGGGGTGACAGGCGGGAATGTTCGATGCAGCGTTCTTGATCTCGTCCTCAACCAGCCCAACCGATTACGCACAAAGCAAAACGCCGCTCAAAGAGCGGCGTTTTTGC
The DNA here is from genome assembly GCF_050435365.1 of Pseudomonas sp. BT76 TE3572. Taxonomy (NCBI): domain Bacteria; kingdom Pseudomonadati; phylum Pseudomonadota; class Gammaproteobacteria; order Pseudomonadales; family Pseudomonadaceae; genus Pseudomonas; species Pseudomonas sp. BT76 TE3572. The sequence goes on along the minus strand of NZ_JBNDKE010000001.1, from coordinate 1,252,456 downwards.
GTTTGGAGCGGGAAACGAGGTTCACCTGTATGTTGCGAGCCTCAAGCGTTTCAGCTCCAGGGACGATCTCCATTCTCGTCCTTGATGCGGGTCGGCAGGCCCATCACATCCAGCGCCTTGAGGAATGGCTCAGCCGGAAGCTCCTCGACGTTGGCCATGCGCTGCACGTCCCACTCGCCACGGGCGACCAGCAGGGCTGCGGCCACGGGCGGCACGCCTGCGGTATAGGAAATGCCCTGGCTGTCAGTTTCCGCGTAAGCGTCTTCATGATCAGCCACGTTGTAGATGAACACTTCGCGCGGCTGGCCATCCTTGGTGCCCTTGACCAGATCGCCGATGCAGGTCTTGCCGGTGTAGCCAGGCGCCAGCGAGCTCGGATCAGGGAGCACGGCCTTGACCACTTTCAGCGGCACGACTTCCAGGCCTTCGGCGGTCTTGACCGGTTGCTCGGAGAGCAGGCCGAGGTTCCTGAGCACGGTGAACACATTGATGTAGTGTTCGCCGAAGCTCATCCAGAAACGCACGTTGGGCACGTCGAGGTTCTTCGACAGCGAGTGCACTTCATCGTGGCCGGTCAGGTACAGGTTCTGCGCGCCTACGACCGGCAGGTCGTCGGTGCGTTTGACTTCGAACATCGTGTTGCTGGTCCACTGACTGTTCTGCCAGCTCCACACTTGTCCGGTGAATTCGCGGAAGTTGATTTCCGGGTCGAAATTGGTGGCGAAATACTTGCCATGGGAACCGGCGTTGACGTCGAGAATGTCGATCGAGTCAATGCGGTCGAAATACTGTTGTTGCGCCAGTGCTGCATAGGCGTTGACCACACCCGGGTCGAAGCCCACGCCGAGAATGGCGGTAATGTTCTTCTCTTTGCACTCTTCGAGGTGGTTCCACTCGTAGTTGCCATACCAGGGCGGCGTTTCGCAGATTTTGCCCGGCTCTTCGTGGATGGCGGTGTCCAGATAGGCGACGCCGGTATCGATGCAGGCGCGCAGCACCGACATGTTGAGGAAGGCGGAACCGACGTTGATGACGATCTGCGATCCGGTTTCGCGGATCAGCGCCTTGGTCGCTTCGACATCCAGCGCGTTCAGCGAGAAGGCCAGGATTTCGGCGGGCACTTTGAGGCTGCCCTTGGCCTTGACGCTGTCGATGATGGCCTGGCACTTGGAGATGTTGCGCGACGCGATAGCAATACGACCGAGTTCATCGTTGTGCTGCGCGCACTTGTGGGCCACCACCTTGGCGACACCTCCTGCACCAATGATAAGCACGTTCTTCTTCAATTTTTCTCTCTCTCCTTATCTGCCAGCTTACGAAAGGCTGGACATGTAGTCGTTGAAACCAAACTCACGAACCACCTCGACTGTACCGTCGAGTTGTTTCACTACGATGGACGGCATTTTCAAGCCGTTGAACCAGTTCTTCTTGACCATGGTGTAACCCGCCGCGTCGATGAACGACAGCCGATCCCCGATAGCCAGTGGCCGATCAAATTGATACTCACCGAAAATGTCTCCGGCCAGGCAGGATTTGCCGCACACCATGTAGGTGTGTTCGCCATCGCTAGGCGCCAGCTTGGCATTCAGGCGATAGATCAACAGATCGAGCATATGCGCTTCGATGGAGCTGTCTACGACCGCCAGGTTCTTGCCGTTGTAAAGGGTGTCGAGCACGGTGACTTCCAGCGACGCGCTCTGTGTGATGGCCGCTTCGCCCGGTTCCAGGTAAACCTGCACGCCGTATTTTTGCGAGAAGGCCTTGAGGCGCGCGCAGAACTCGTCCAGTGCGTAGCCTTCACCCGTGAAGTGGATACCGCCACCGAGGCTGACCCACTCGACCTTGTGCAGCAAGTCGCCGAAGCGTTCTTCGATGGTGCACAGCATCTGGTCGAACAGGCCGAAATCACCGTTTTCGCAGTTGTTGTGGAACATGAAGCCAGAGATCTGCTCGATGACCTGCTCGATTTTCACCGGGTCCCACTCGCCCAGACGGCTGAACGGCCGCGCAGGGTCGGCCAGCAGATAATCCGAGCTGCTCACCTGAGGATTGACCCGCAGGCCGCGCACTTTGCCCGCCGAAGCCTCGGCGTAGCGCTGCAACTGGCTGATGGAGTTGAAGATGATCTTGTCGCAGTTGACGAGCATCTCCTCGATCTCGTCGTCGGCCCAGGCCACGCTGTAGGCATGGGTCTCGCCAGCGAACTTCTGTCGACCGAGCTTGAGTTCGTAAAGCGACGACGACGTGGTGCCGTCCATGTATTGCTGCATCAGGTCGAACACCGACCAGGTGGCGAAACACTTCAGTGCCAGGAGCGCCTTGGCCCCGGACTGTTCGCGCACATAGGCGATCTTCTGCATGTTCGCCAGCAGCTTTTGTTTATCGATGAGGTAGTACGGCGTTTTGATCATTTCGAGGCGCCTCCGGCAAGGCCAGCCAAAAAAGGATGCGCATTGTGCCTTCACTCGCTACATATCGAAAGAGCAGGAAGCCCTCTGCACGCGAAACGTGGCTCAATTTTAGTCCCAAGTACCAAACAAGCCAGAATGACGCTCTTTGTCGCTTGGCCCCGTCACATCGCCGCGCTACTGATCCCGCCACAGATTCGCTACTATGTTTGACCGTTAGCGATACCGTCAGCCTTCCTTAATCTGGAGCCCGAATGCCTAATCAAAAGGACATCGCCGCCGAAAGCGGCGCACCGATGATTCCTGAGCAGCGCCGTGAATTGATGCTGCGACAGTTGCGCAAGCATCAGGTGCTGAGCGTGCACCAGTTGATGGAAATGTTCGACTGTTCGCACATGACCATACGTCGCGATATCGCGCTGCTGGAGCAGGAAGGTCGTGCTTATTCGGTAACGGGTGGGGTGCGGATCGCCAGCCAGCTCCACAGTGAGCCCAGCCATCAGCTCAAGGCGGTGGTCGAGTTGCCGCAGAAGCAGGCCATGGCCAGGCTCGCCGCCCGGCTACTGCATGCCGATATGACGATTTACCTGGATGCGGGAACCAGCACGCTGGAAATCGTCCCCTACATCAAGGCGCTGTCCGGCATGACCGTGGTGACTAACGACTTCGGCATTGTCCACGCGCTGATCGAAGCCCCGCATGTCACGGTGATTCATACCGGCGGGCAGCTGGATCACTCCAATCAATCGTGCGTCGGCGGCCTGGCGGTTGCCACCTTGCGCCAGGTCGTTACGGACATCGCGTTCATATCGACCAGCTCATGGGATTTGCGTCGCGGCCTCACCACGCCTTCGGCGCTGAAGGTGGAAGTGAAACAAGCCGCGATGCAATCGGCGTCGCAAGTGGTGCTGGTGGCCAGCAGTTCGAAGTACGGCACATTCAGCATGTACAAGATTGCCGGGCTCGAGCAGTTCGACATTATTCTCAGCGACGATGCGTTGGCCCCGGCGGCGGCCGATGGCATTCGCAAGCAGGGAGTCGATCTGTTGCTGCCGTCTGACAATCCTCCGGCCTAAAAAAAACGGGCTCCTGCATCTCAGCAGAGCCCGCCTTTCTCTTCTCTGTTGCGCTTAGCGCGCCTTCCAGTCCCGCAACCACTGCAAGCCGGCAGACGTGTTGCCACGCGGCCGATATTCGCACCCTACCCAGCCGTCATACCCCAACTGGTCGATCAACTCGAACAGATAGGGATAGTTGACTTCTCCCAAGTCCGGTTCATGCCGGTCCGGCACGCCGGCGATCTGGATATGGCCGATGCCATCGAAATCACGACGCAGTTTGGTGGCCAGGTCGCCTTCAACGATTTGGCAGTGATAACAGTCGAACTGAACCTTCAGGTTACTGGCGCCGACTTCCTTGCAGATGGCCTGGGCCTGGTCCTGGCGGTTGAGGAAAAAGCCCGGCATGTCTCGTGTATTGATCGGCTCGAGCAATACCGAGACACCGGCCTTCGCCGCTTGGGCGGTGGCATAGGCCAGGTTTTCCAGATAAATGGCGTGATGCCGTGCCCGATCACTCTCTGACGGCAGCAGGCCGGCCATGACATGGATGCGTGAGTTGCCCAGCACGCTGGCGTACTCCAGGGCGCGATCAAAACCGCTACGGAACTCACTCTCACGGCCCGGCAACGACACCGTGCCCCGCTCGCCCGCCGCCCAATCACCGGGCGGCGCATTGAACAGTGCCTGCACCAGGCCGTTGTCGCTCAAGCGTTGCTTGAGTTCTTCAGCGCTGTAGTCGTAGGGAAACAGATACTCCACCGCTTCGAAACCATCGGCAGCCGCGGCGGCGAAGCGATCCAGAAACGCATGTTCCGGGTAGAGCATGCTGAGGTTGGCAGCAAAACGAGGCATGGTAGCTCCAGAGATTAAGAGTCAGACAAACGGCCAGATCAGCAGGGTAATACAGAAACCCAAGGTGCCGAGCAAGGTGGTCAACACCGTCCAGGTGCGCAAGCCGTCGGCCACGTTCAGCCCGGACAGCTTGGTGAAGATCCAGTAACCGGCGTCATTGATATGGGACATGGCCAACCCGCCACCGCCCATGGCCAGGCACAGCAGCGCCATGTGATTTGCCGTGAGATCGAGGGTCGCAATCAGCGGACTGATGATGCCGGCAGTGGTCACCAGCGCCACCGTCGTCGAGCCCTGCACCGCGCGCAACAGCAGGGTCAGCAGAAAGCCCAGCGCCAGCACCGGCAGACCGGTGGTGCGCAGCATATCGGAGACCACGGCGCCGATTCCGGTATCCACCAGCACCTTGCCAAACACCCCGCCCGCACCGGCAATCAGGATCACCATGGCCACACCGGGCAAGGCCGAACCGATCACGTCGGACACCTGAGTCCGGCTCCAGCCCCGACGCGAACCCAGCAACCAGGCACACAGCAAGGTGTCGATCAGCAGCGCCACCAGCGGCGCGCCGAGCACGGTCATGATGCCGCGCAGGGTCGATTCGACAGGCAGCAACGAGGTGGACAGCGTTCCCAGCAGAATCAGAATGATGGGCAGCAGGATCAGGCTGACGATCAGGCCAAACCCCGGTGGGGGTGCCGGCGGCAACTTGGAAACGATGCTGCTGGTGGACTCTTCCAGGCCCATGTGCGACGCGGCCACAGCCGCTCGCTCAGGGCTCTTGTCGTTGCCATTGGACCAGGCAGCCAGATCCTCGTTGGTGACATGCGGGCCATAGACCTCGGCACGAATATCGTCGGTCATCGGGTATACCCGACGGGTCATGCGCCCGGCCACGCGGTAGCCGACATAGCAAAGGAACGCGGTGAGCGGCAGACCGAACATCAGCACGCGACCCAGGTCCGCGCCCAACTGGCTGGCAGCGGCCACGGCGCCCGGGTGTGGCGGCAGAAAGGCGTGTACGGTCAACAAGGCCGCGCACATCGGCAGTGCAAAGACCAACAGCGGCTTACGCGCACTGCGCGCAATACCGTAGGCCAGCGGCATCAGGATGATCACGCCGACCTCGAAGAACACCGGCACCCCGACCATGAACCCGGCAATCGTCAGCGCCAGCGGTGTACGCCGGTTGCCGAAACGAGTGATCAGGGTCTTGGCCAAGGCCTCGGCACCACCGGAGAGTTCGATGATCCGCCCGATCATCGCGCCCAGGGCAATGATGATCGCGATATGGCCCAGGGTCTTGCCCATACCGCCTTCGATGGTGGCGACCAGATCGGCCGGTTTCACCCCGGCCACCAGCGCCACCAGAATGCTTACCAGCATCAACGCTACGAAGGGTTGGAACTTGTACTTGAGCACCAGGAACAACAAGAGTGCGATGCCCACCCCTGCGGTAATCATCAGGATTAACGGGCTCATTTCAGAACCCCTCCACGCCGGGTAAACGAAACGGTTGTGCCACTGAATCTGAAAATGCCGCAGTGAAGGTGAGTCATGCTTGGATTTCCTGTTGTTATTGTTTTTTCAGGCAAGCCGGGTCCGTCGAGAGTCGCTGCGCGCCTCATGTACAGGGCCTGCTGTATCGATTTGTCGGGTTAAGCCAGCGCGTTACCAGGTCGCGCCGAAGGTCTCTCGCAACTCGTCCAGAGCTGCCTGGTCGAGAGGTTCCGGTTTGGGATGGCTCATCAGCCAGAGCCGCGCAGTTTCCTCAAGCTCCTCCAGGGCGTAACTGGCCCTGGAGACCGAACTTTCCCAGACCACCGGGCCCAGCCGTTCGAGCATCACGCCGCGAACACTATTGGCCAGCTGCGCGACTTGCTCGGCAACCTTCGGCGAACCGGGTCGCTGGTAGCCAATCAACGGGATATGCCCGACTTTCATCACCTGATACGGCGTCAGTGGCGGCAGGATGTCGTCCGCTTGCCAGACACCGGCCAGCGTCAACGCCACCAGATGAGTGGAATGGGTATGCACCACACCGCCGACACTCGGGTTGCGGTCGTAGACCTGACGATGCAGCGCCAGGGTCTTTGAAGGCTTGTCACCGGACACCCATTCGCCGGCCAGGTTGACCTTGGCGATAGTCGCCGGATCGAGACGCCCGAGGCAGACATCGGTCGGTGTGATCAACCAGCCGTCGTCCAGGCGCGCGCTGATATTGCCAGCGCTGCCGACGGTGTAGCCGCGCTGGTATAGGCTGCGGCCAACCTCGCAGATTTCTTCACGCAGGGCGCTTTCGTTACTCACTGAGCACCTCCCGCGAGTTGGCTCAAGGCTTTGCTGAAGAAGTCGCGACCACCGAAGTTGCCCGATTTGAGTGCCAGCGCCAAAGGTTCGTCAGTACTGCTGACGGTCGCCGGCACACCCGGATCGATCTGCGCGCCGATCTGCAGCAGCTGTACGCCCAACGCCTGAACCACAGCGCCCGAGGTTTCTCCGCCGGCGATCACGAAGCGGCGCACGCCGCTCTGACGCAGACCTTGGGCAATTTCGCCAAAGGCGTTTTCCACCAGGCTGCCAGCCTGCTCGACACCCAGTTGCTGCTGCACCGACTTGACCTCGTCCGGTGAGCTGGTGGCGTAGATCAATACGGTTTGCTCGTTATCACGGGCGAAAGCCAAGGCTTGCGCCACCACCGGTTCCCCCGCCGCCAAGGCCAGCGGATCGATCCGCAAGGCCGGCCGCCCGGCTTCGAGCCAGGCCGCCACTTGTCCATTGGTCGCGATCGAAGCACTGCCGGCCAACACCACTTCCCCGCCGACCACCGCAGGGAGTTTCGAGGCATCGAGGTCGCGCAGCTTGCCAGCGCGACGGAAATTTTCCGGCAGGCCCAGGGCCAGCCCCGAACCACCCGTCAACAACGGCAGATCGGCACAGGCGGTGCCGAGGGTGTACAGATCGCTGTCTGACAGAGCGTCCGCGATGGCCATGCCGACACCTTGCGCCCTCAGCTCGGCGATTCGTGCACGCACCTGCTCAACGCCGCGGGCAATGGTGTCGTAGCGCAACAGGCCGACATTCAGGCCTGTCTGCGATTGCAGGACCCGAACCAGGTTGGCATCGGTCATCGGCGTCAGCGGGTGATGCTGCATGCCCGACTCGCTGAGCAGTTGATCCTGCACAAACAAGTGGCCGCGAAAGATTGTGCGGCCATTTTCCGGAAACGCCGGACACGCCAGGGTGAAGTCGCTACCGAGCGCCGCCAGCAGCGCTTCGCTGACCTGGCCGATATTGCCGGCCGCGGTGGAGTCAAACGTTGAGCAGTATTTGAAGAAGATCTGCTCGCAGCCTTGTTCGCGCAGCCAGGCCAGTGCGGCGAGGGATTGTTCGACCGCGTCGGCGACAGGAACAGTGCGCGACTTCAGGGCGATGACGATCGCATCGGCATCAAGCCCGGCGGCAACGTCTGCGCTCGGGATACCGATGCTTTGCACGGTACGCATTCCGCCGCGCACCAGCATGTTGGCAAGGTCCGTGGCACCGGTGAAATCGTCGGCGATGCAGCCCAGCAGCGGGCGTGCGGTGGAGGTAGTCATGGTGTGTTCCTCAAACGGGCTCGGGCTTCAAACGGACTGGGGCTTGGCAGTCGGCAATTCGATGCCCGGGAAAATCTTGATCACCGCCGAGTCGTCCTCACGGCCGAAGCCGGCACTGGACGCCTGCATGAACATCTGGTGCGCGGTGGCCGACAGCGGCAGCGGGAATTTGCTGGCCCGGGCGGTATCCAGCACCAGGCCCAGGTCCTTGACGAAAATATCCACCGCGGACAACGGTGTGTAGTCAGCCTTGAGAATGTGCGGCACGCGGTTTTCGAACATCCAGGAATTACCGGCGCTATGGGTGATCACCTCATAGAGTGCATCGGCATCGACCCCTTCACGCAGGCCCAGCGCCATGGCTTCGGCAGAAGCGGCGATGTGCACCCCGGCGAGCAGCTGATTGATGATTTTGACCTTCGAACCCAGGCCATGAACGTCACCCAGGCGATACACCTTGCCGGCCATGCCCGCCAGGATCGACTCAGCCTTGGTATAGGCGTCGGCCGGCCCCGAGGTCATCATGGTCATCTCGCCAGCGGCAGCCTTGGCGGCGCCACCGGAAATCGGTGCGTCCAGATAAAGCAGACCCAACGCGGCCAGGCGCTGGCCCAGATCCACCGCGTACGTCGGGGCGACGGTGGCACAGCCGATCACCAGGCTGCCCGGACGCAGTGCGGCCACGGCACCCCCCTCACCAAACAGTACGGTTTCGGTCTGCTCGGCGTTGACCACGACGGTCACTATCACGTCGCACTCAGCGGCCATGTGCGACGGCGAAGAGCACGCCACGCCGCCCTCCCCGGCAAACTGTTCAGTCACCGCAGCCCGCACATCACAGGCATGCACATTGAAACCGCTGCGCAACAACGAGCGGGCAATGCCCAGGCCCATCGCGCCCAGACCGACAACACCGACATTCTTGTTATTCATGGGGTACTCCAGAGGAAAGCAGCGACTGCTTGCGCGCCTGCAAGGCGCAGACATTGGCCGCGTTGTAGAGAGGGCTGCGGTAGACAGGATCAGCGCCGAGCGGATAAACCCGCTGAGGGGCGCTGTCATTCAGCACATGAGTCGCGATCTCATCGAACATCAAGGCAATCCTGTTTTTGTCGTGTTATCAGGTTGTCATACCGGCTGCTGGAGATCATCTACCAATGATCAGATTATGTGAAGTATTTTTTCAACCTAACATTTTTTAACATGCCCTGCGGATCCTCGGTAAACCCATACGTGCGATGTAGCAGCTGTCGAGCTTGCGAGGCTGCGTCCGGCTGCGCAGCAGTCGTAAATCCGACGAGCGCGGTCTACCTGATTCACCGAGAGCACTGATTTCACGACTGCTGCGCAGCCGAACGCAGCCTCGCAAGCTCGACAGCTGCTACAGAGCCGGACGCAGGCTGCTACAAGACATGCGTTTCTGCGCCCGGCGGTGTGGCAAGTTTTGAGCACTGACTTACACTGCGATACACCCAATGCGAACGAATGAATGTTCAATAGACCGATAGGTTCCATGGCAATCCGGGGATCACGTCATGATCTGGGTGAAGCCAACATGAAAACGGTCACGGCCCTTTTCACCTGTCTGCTCGCTGCCAGCGTTTGCGCGGCGACGAGCACCTGCGCAAATGCTGCGTCGTTCAAGACCAGCTTCGACTGCGCCACCGCAAGGGCGTCCGTCGAAAAGCTGATCTGTCGCGATCGGCAACTGGCACAGATGGATATCGAACTGACACGTCTTTATCGCCTGGCGCTCACGGATGAACGTTCAGTACCGCGGCCAGACAAAGTCTTGATCGACCAGCAGTTCTGGATCGACTCCCGTAATCAGTGTGCGTCCACGCCTGACCCCAAGGCGTGCACGATCCGAAGCTATGCCGAGCGCGCGCACCAGCTGCGCCAAGGCTCGGCCATTGTGAGAACCAAGGATCCAGACAGGCTCACCGAAGGCCCCCTGGCTTTTCGTTGCGCAGGGTTTAACGCACTGATAGCCGCCACCTTCTTCAACACGCAGCCAGGTGTCGTGTACCTGAAATGGGCGAACACCTCGATCACCCTGAACCAGGTGCCGAGTGATTCGGGCACCCAATACACGGGCAAGGATTCCCTGGGGAACTACCGCTTCTGGCAAGACGGCAACGGGGTGATTTTCCAGAAGCCAGGCACTGGGGCGATGAGTTGTACGGCCGAGCCGGTCAGCTGATTGCCCTCTCTCACGTATTCGGCGATTTATGCCACGGATACCCCTTCGCACTGAGTTGAAAGGCGTAATCGAATAAGCGCTTCATGTACTCGCCATCAAATTTATAAGCGCGGGAAGTATCAAAATCGGAGCCGATGTACGCCAGATTGAAGTCCGCGCCATCCTGCTGTGCAATTCGGTAAATGCGATCCAGATCGCTGATCCCCTGAGTCTGGATCAATGCGCTGATGGCGCGACCGCCGATGCTCAAGGTGCGGCGCTTGGTTCCGGACCACTGCAGCTCCAGTTTGCCGTTGCGAATGACATAGAAATGCCGTTCATCACGCGAACGCGCTCCGGTCACGCGGCTCAGCGCCGTCACGGTGCCGGGTGGGTAAAGGAACACCTGAGTCAGGACGCCTCCGTCCACGTGCATTTCCTGAAACTGTTGGCCGTCAACCTCCACATCGATCATGACGGGTGAGACGGCGCCGGGAATACTCATCGACGCGATCATGATGTTGCGAAACAGGTCGAGCGCGCCCGGTGCCTGGCTGGAGGCAATAGCGCCCATGTTCCAGGTGATCGGGCGCCCAGAATCAAGGTCGGTGGTGCCGATCATCAGAAGACGTCCTTTGGCGTATTCCGACGCGATCGCCGCAAGAACCTCAGCCGTGATGTGCTGTGCAATGAGCCGCGACAGTGGCTTGCTGTGCGCGATACCGTCACTGGCAAGACGGGTCAGCACATTGCGCGCATGGAAAATGTCTTTGGGACCGACTGCGTTGCAGATACCCAGAATGACCCCGTCGTACTGGGGCCCCAGGTAGGCGAACGGGGCGACCAGGGCACCAGCACTAATGCCGGTGACAACTTTGAACACCGGTCGAGACCCATGCAGGGTCCATCCCGCAATGATGCCCCCCGCGAAGGTGCCTGCATCGCCGCCCCCCGAAACGGCCAACATGCTTGCCAGCGGCAGGGTGTCATTGGGCAGCCCGGCGCTGGCGAGCGCCTCGGCTTCTCGAAGGTTGGCCTGACTCACATCCCGAATGAACGGCGTCAGATCCTGGTCCAGCCAGTAGCGAGCATTTGGAATGCCGGGGATGAGCGCTTTTTCGGTTAACGTTGGCGGCACCGCATCTCGGCGTTGCAGGCACGCCTGACGCAACATGTTCAGCGTTGAGGCGCTAGGCCTTAGCAGGAATGTTTTCAAAACGCCTCCTCCGGCCCCTGTAATTGACAAAGAACACGCCTGCTTTCTCAATCAGGCGCCGGTCTTCTGAAGACCAGCAGTTTGCCGGTGGCTCGCTGCACGACCTTGTCGTTTTGATTGAGTGTTTCCATGAACAGGGTCACCACGCCCCGATCTGGTTTGGAGCTGGACGGTTCGATGGCCTGCACGGTGCATTGCAGACGCAACAGGTCGTCCGGGTAGGTCGGTGTCGGCCAGCTCAACTCGATGCTCAGGCCGATGATCCCGTCTGCCAATGGCACGCTTTCCACCAGCAGCTTCATGGTCAGGGCTGCGGTGTTCCAGCCACTGGCGGCCAGGCCACGGAACAGGCTCAGTTCGGCGGCTTCAGGATCGAGGTGAAACGGTTGCGGGTCGAATTCCTGAGCGAAGGCCAGCATCGACGCTCGATGGACACGCAGGCTGTCGCTTTCGAACTGCTGACCCAGGCTCAAGTCATCGAGGTAGAGTTTTTCCCAGGAATGGATGGTCATGATTCAACCCTCTCTAGGCGTAGCTGATGTCGCTGAGGTCGATAGCCACCACTCACGTCCACGTTGTAGTCGAGTCGACGAAGCAGGAAGTCCTCGCCGAAGTAGAAGTCCTGCACCGCGCATTAAGTGGCGAAGTCCAAACGGTCATCTGACGGGGTGCACTGTCCTGCTCGTCAGGGCGAATGGCCTGAACACCTTAAATGCTAGCGCAAGCCCGGGCTGTCATAACGTCGGCGGGACGTCCGGTCTGTTCGGCGTCGGATCCTCCACCCATTGCCAGAACAACTGATAGCCGACCGCAAGCACCACCGGGCCGATGAACAGACCGAGGATGCCGCTGGTGACCATGCCGCCCAAGGCTCCGATCAGCACCACCGGCATCGGCACATCGACACCGCGCCCCAGCAGCAAGGGCTTGAGTACGTTATCCACCAGGCCGGCAACGAACACATAGATGGCGAAGACGATGGTCGCTGTGCTGGCCCCCTCGGTGGCGAACACATAGGCAATCACGGGCACCGTAATCAGCGTCGCGGGCAATTGCATGATGCCGAGCAGCAGCACCGCCAAGGCAAGCAGACCGGCACCGGGGACACCCTTGAGTACGAATCCGATGCCCACCAGCAGCATCTGGATGAACGCGATGCCGACCACCCCCAGCGCGACCGCACGGATCGTTGCGGTACACAGTGCGGCGATTTTCGGCCCCTTGCCCGGATCGCTGACGCGTGAAGCGATCTGTACCGCACTGCGCCTGCCGCTCTCGCCATAGGCCATGAAGATGCCGGCGATGATCAATGCAAAGATAAAGGTGAGGAACCCCATGCCGATGCCGGCCAGTTTGCCGAGGAAACTCACGCTGAAATGTTTTATCTGCGGCAGGTACTTCGCTGTCAGGTCGGGAAGGTCGGTTGAGGCCTGCAGCCATATGGCAGAGAGACGCTTGCCCACTAACGGCCAGTCAGCGACTGAATCGGCGGGTGGCGGAATATGGAAGTTGCCGTCCTTGACGGTGGTCATGGCATGCGAGACCGAATCGGCAATCGAGGTGACCAACAGATAGATCGGCACCATGAGCACAATGATCGCGATCAGCACAATCAGCGTCGCAATATGGCCGTCTTTCAGACCCAGTGGTCCCTTGAGCCGCTCTTGCAATGGATAAAGGGTGATCGCCAGGATCACCGACCACAGCATGAGGTCGCGGAACGGGCTGAAGATTTCAAAGCAGAACAGCACCAGCACGGTAATCAACCCGGCTCGGATCAAAACATCGAGCAGACTGCGTGTGAACGCCTTTTCGGAGCTGGATGTGGGCACCATTGCTGCCTCCTTGCAGATCGCTGCAGAGGGATGAGATCAGTTAGCCCAGCATAGACGTTCAGTTGGAAAAGTGAGTGGATGGGGTGAAAGCGAAGCGTTGATTGGGTGATTCTGGATTTTGTGTCTGGCTCAGGATCCACCCCTCACCCCAGCCCTCTCCCCAAAGGGGAGAGGGGGAAAGGGAGCCGATCTGTGTTGTTCTTCAATCCTGAGTTCACCTCGGGCTTTCAGGTCGATGTAACTCTAAGAACAACTCGGTCAGTCCCCTCGCCCCCTGGGGAGAGGGTTAGGGTGAGGGGCGTTACCCTTGCGCAAATCACCTCAGCTTCAGCGGATCAACCAATTCAGCCGCGATGGCCATGCCCACCAGGTCCGGCAAGGTATTGGCCTGCATGCGTTTCATCACCCGCGAGCGATACAGGTCGACGGTTTTTGCGCTCACGCCCAGTTGCTCAGCGATCTCACGGGTGGTGTAACCCTGGACCAGCGGCAGCAAGACATCGCGCTCCCGTGGGGTCAGTGTCAGCAAGCGTGCCTGCAAGGCTTCATGGCCCTGATTGCCCGAGCGGTTTGCCGCGCAGTTACTGAGTGCCTGTTGCACGCTGTCCAGCAGCAATTGCTCGTTATAGGGCTTCTCGATGAAGTCATGGGCGCCTGCCTTGAAGGCGCGAACCACGATCGGCACATCCGCGTGCCCGCTGACGAAAATGATCGGCAGGTTCAGCTCACGTGCGCGCATTTCTTCCTGCACGTTCAAACCGCCCATGCCGGGCATGCGAACATCGAGCAGCACGCAGGCATCGAGCGTGGCATCACAAGCATTGAGAAACTCCACGCCACTGGTGAACGGCAAGGCCTTGAGCCCTACCGATTCCAATAACCAGACCGTTGAGTCGAGCATGCCTTGATCGTCGTCGACCACATACACCACGTGCTCCGTCACACCTGCCATTACGTTATTCCTGTTGTTGTTTTGTTGGACCGGCCAGCGGCAAACGGCAGCACATCAGCAGCCCGACCGGTTGGCGTCGAGCCTGTAATTCGCCACCGAAACCTTCGATGATGCTGCGGCTCATGGACAAGCCAAGCCCCAGGCCATCGGCCTTGCTGGTATAGAACGGGGTAAATATCTGCTCCAGTTCGGGCTCGCTGACGCCTGGCCCCTGGTCTTGCACACTGATTTCCACGGTTGCACCACCGCCCTGCCCCGCAGCCATCACGATCAGCGAAGGCTGCCCCGGATGTTGTTCGCGGTTGGCATCGATGGCATTGCGCAACAGATTGAGCAGCACCTGCTCCAGCAGCACCCGGTCGGCATAAATCGGCGGCAGATTATCCGGCAGGCGATCCTCGATTGTCACTTGGCAATTGCTCGCTTCCCAGGCACACAAACGCACGGCCTCGCGGGCGACGTCGGTGAAATTCAGGGCCTGCATCCGGCGTTGTCCCTTGCGCAGAAACGCGCGTAAACGCCTGATCACTTCTGAAGCATGCGTGGCGTGATGGGTAATGCGTTCCAGCCCTTGCGCCACTCGGGCGGCGGCCTGGGGATTTGAATCCAGCGTCTGTAAATAGCGCTGGCTGGCATTCGCGTAATTGACCACCGCCGCCAACGGCTGGTTGATTTCGTGAGCGATGCCCGAGGCCAACTCACCCAGGGTGACCAGCCGCGCGGTGTGGGCCAGTTCGTCCTGATGGCGTCGCTGTTGCACCTCGCGCAGTTCACGCTCGGTCATGTCCCGCGCCACCAACGAGTAGTAGCGCTCGCCGCCGGCCGAACGGTGCGCCAGCAACACCAGCGATACCGGCACTGAAGTGCCGCCACCCGGTGGCTGCAATCGCGCATCGGTGCTCCAGACACCGTCGCGTTCGGCGCTGCTCCAGCCATCACGCTGCAGACGTGTCAGGTCGGCGCTGGCGAACAATTGTGCCAGGGCTGGCATCGGTTGTTGTTCGTCGATCCCGAGGATGCGCCGCGCCGCCGGATTGAGGTAAGTGACTTGCCCCTCGGGATCGATGAACAGCACCGGATCGGTGTTGGCTTCAACGACTTCCGCCAGGCGCCGCTTGTTCTCTTCGGCTTGCACCCGGGCGGTGATGTCCCGGGACACGCTGACCACTTCAACCACTGTCCCGGTGTAGGTTTCACGAATCGCCCGGCTCGCGGTTTCGAACCACAGGTAATGCCCGTCTCGATGGCGAATGCGATAGGTCATCGTGTGATAACCGTCCTGCTCCAGGGCATCTCGCGCGCGCTGCACCAGGCTGGCCAGGTCCTGACCATGGAACAAACCCTGGGCCATTTGCCCGCGCAACTCTTCCGGCCAATAGCCGAGCAACGTCCAGGACGCGGGCGAGGCATCGAGAAAACGCCCGTCCGGGGTGTGTCGGGAAATCAGGTCGGTGGTGTTCTCGATGATCAACCGGTACAACCGGCGCGCCGTGGCGGCTTCACGCTCGGCCAGCACTTGTGCCGTGGCATCGCGGCAACGGGCGAGCACGCGGTTGTCCTGGGGATCGGGGATAAACGTCCAGATCAGGATCTGCGCTTCGAATTGGGCTTCGACCCCGTCGATGGCGCGTTGCTGGTCGAGGCAGGCACGGACCAGCACCCGGTGATTGACCGGCAGAAAACCCAGCACATCGGTCAACGGTTTTTCGGCGAGCAGTGCCAACAGCGCGGCATTGAACTCCAGCGGTCGGCCCTGGGCATCGAGCAACAGACTCGGCTGTGGATCGTGCCCTAACAGCGGTGAGCCGCGCAGCATGCCGTTGACGCTGCTCAGCAAGGTCGTCAGCAAGTCCTGCACCCAACCCAGCCAATCAAGACTCACGCCCTCGCACACTTCCACCAGCAACAACCCCGGCTGCGCCGGTTGCAAGGCCAGATCAAACACCTGGCCATGGCTGATAGCCGCACGACGCAGTCGCCCGGACAACCAGCAATCGAGTTGCCGAACTTGCGCCAGATCCAGGCGCCCCGCCTCGCCCAGCCGATCAAACAGCAACTGATCGCTGGCCAGCGACGGATCGCCCAGGCCCGGTGGAAAATGCTGGGCGGCACCCTCGTGGCTGTATATCCGCGCATTGGCTTGCCAACTCAAATAAACCGCCCGGCGTACCTCGGGACATTCCTGCAGCGCACGGCACAACGCATCGGCCCGGGCGGCCAGAGACACACCCTCGCGCTGCAGGCGCAACCAGCTGTGCAATCGAACGGGAGTCAGGGTCATCACGGGTCCGCTTCGTTGGGGAGGCCAAGGATATACCGGCCTTGGCGGTGTGACTGTATTGATTTAGACCTGGAAGAATCAAATATAGTACATATCCTATATGACGTAGGTTGTACTTCCATATCAGTAGCTGAATGTTATATAAAGCAAACCGGACATAAAAGGTGCCCTCAGCGGCGACGCTGCAAGGTCATCTATAGAGCTAACAATCAGCCACCGAGTACCCGTACATGTCGATCTATGAACAAGGGCTAGGCCCTGCGGCTGTCAATCATATTGCCTTGTCTCCGCTCAGCTTCATCGAGCGCACCGCCAGCGTTTATCCGGACTACCCCGCCGTCATCCATGGTTCCATTCGCCGTACCTGGGCGCAGACCTACACCCGCTGCCGCCGCCTGGCTTCGGCGCTGGCCGGTCGCGGCATCGGCAAGAACGACACGGTGGCCGTGATGCTGCCGAACATTCCCGAGATGCTTGAAGTGCATTTCGGCGTGCCGATGATTGGTGCGGTGCTCAACCCACTCAACGTGCGTCTGGATGCCGAAGCCATCGCCTTCATGCTGCAACATGGCGAAGCCAAGGTGCTGATTACCGACCGCGAGTTCCATGATGTGATTCACGCTGCCATTGGCATGCTGGATCACCCGCCGCTGGTCATCGACGTTAATGACCCGGAATACGGCGAAGGCCAGGCGGTCAGCGATCTGGACTATGAAGCGCTGTTGGCCGAAGGCGACCCGGCCTTCGCCTGGCAGTGGCCGGCGAACGAATGGGACGCCATCTCGCTGAATTACACCTCCGGCACCACCGGCAACCCGAAAGGCGTGGTTTACCACCATCGCGGTGCTTACCTGAACTCGTTGGGCAACCAGATGACCTGGGCCATGGGCAACCATCCGGTGTACCTCTGGACCCTGCCGATGTTCCATTGCAACGGTTGGTGCTACCCGTGGATCATCACCGCGATGGCCGGTGTGCATGTGTTCCTGCGCCGTGTCGATCCACAGAAAATCCTCACGCTGATCCGCGAGCATCAGGTCACCCATCTGTGCGCTGCGCCGATCGTGCTCAATGCCTTGGTCAATATGCCGGCGTCGGCGAAAGCGGCGATCGATCACCCGGTCAACGCCATGGTCGCCGGTGCCGCGCCACCGGCCAAAGTGATCGGTGCCGTGGAAGAAATGGGTATCAAGGTCACCCACGTCTATGGCCTGACCGAAACCTATGGTCCGGTGACGCTCTGCGCGTGGCATGCCGAATGGGATGAGTTGCCGCTGGACGAACGGGCGCAAATCAAATCCCGTCAAGGCGTGCGCTACCCGACGCTTGAAGGTGTGATGGTCGGCGACTCGAAGACACTGGAACCGACCCCGCGAGACGGTCAGACCATCGGTGAAATCTTCATGCGCGGCAACACCGTGATGAAGGGCTACCTGAAGAACTCGACCGCCACGGCCGAAGCGTTCGAAGGCGGCTGGTTCCATACCGGCGACCTGGCGGTGTGTCATCCGAACGGTTACGTCGAGATCAAGGACCGACTCAAGGACATCATCATTTCCGGCGGCGAGAACATTTCCACCATCGAACTGGAAGGCGTGCTCTATCGCCATCCAGGCGTCATGGAAGCGGCCGTCGTCGCCCGCCCTGATGAGAAGTGGGGCGAAACGCCCTGCGCCTTTATCACATTGAAGGCTGATCACCAGGACGTTCGCGAGGCCGACATCATCAGTTTTTGCCGCGAACACCTGGCCGGTTTCAAAGTGCCGCGCACAGTGATCTTCACCCTGTTGCCGAAAACGTCCACCGGCAAGATCCAGAAGTACGTCCTGCGCGACAGGGCCAAAGCGCTCTAACCCGAACCAACGTTGTACCTCCCGGCGGCAGGTGTTTTACCTGCCGCTTCGGGCTCGTGCACGCCGAATTCGGCCCCGTTCAAACGCCTATAACAACAAATGTGGAGCCACCCATGATCGACATCCATTCAACCGATACCCAACGCTGTGAGCGCATTCGGTCCAACCCGAAATTCCTTCAATTGGTGAGCAGCCGTTCGCGCCTGGCCTGGTCGCTGAGTGCTGCGGTGCTGGGCACTTACTACGCGTTCATGTTGGTGGTGGCGTTTGCCCCGCAGTGGCTGCATGCGCCGCTCGCCGAGCATCGGATGTTGACCCTGGGCATGCCGGTTGGCGCGGCGATCATCATTTTTTCCTGGCTACTGACCGGTTGGTACGTCTACCGCGCCAACACGCGTTTTGATGCACTGGGCGCCGCCATTCTCGAGGAGAGCAAGTAATGACTCTTCTGCGTAAACTTCTCCTCGCCGCTGCCGGGCTATTGCCGGCCTCCGTTGTGCTGGCTGCACCCGCGCTGGGTGCGGTGGAAAAACAACCGCTCAACCTGCATGCGATCGGCATGTTCTTCGTCTTCGTGCTGGGCACGCTGGCCATCACCTGGTGGGCCGCGCGGCAAACCAAATCCACGTCGGACTTCTACACCGCAGGCGGTGGCATTACCGGGTTTCAGAACGGTCTGGCGATTGCCGGCGACTACATGTCCGCCGCCACATTGCTGGGGCTGTCCAGCCTGGTGTTTGCCAAGGGCTACGACGGCTTCATCTATACCATCGGCTTCTTCGTCGGTTGGCCGATCATCACCTTCCTGATGGCCGAGCGCTTGCGCAACCTGGGGCGCTACACCTTTGCCGACATCGTGTCCTATCGACTGGACCAGAACAAAGTGCGGATCTTCGCCGCGTTTGGTTCGTTGACGGTGGTGTGCTGCTACCTGATCGTACAGATGGTCGGTGCCGGTCAGTTGATCAAGTTGCTGTTCGGTCTCGACTATCCGGTTGCGGTGGTGATCGTCGGCGCGCTGATGCTGGTGTACGTGATCTTCGGCGGCATGATCGCCACCACCTGGGTACAGATCATCAAGGCTGTGTTGCTGCTTGCCGGCGGCACGACCCTGGCGTTCATGGCCATGTCGCAGTTCGGTTTCAGCTACGAAACCCTGGCCACCAAAGCCGTCGAAGCTCATGCCAGCGGCTGGAACATCATGGGCCCTGGCTCGATGCTCGCCGACCCGATCAACACCGCTTCGATGTCGCTGGGCCTGGTGTTCGGGATTGCCGGTCTGCCGCACATTCTGATGCGCTTCTTCACCGTGCCTAACGCCAAGGAAGCGCGCAAGTCGGTGTTCTACGCCACCGGTTTCATCGGTTTCTTCTTCCTTGTCGTCTGCACCCTGGGCTTTGCCGCGATGGTGATCATCGGCACCGACCCGCAGTACTACGTCAATGGTGAAGTCGGCGGCGCCTTGATTGGCGGCGGCAACATGGTCGCCATGCACCTGGCCAAAGCGGTCGGTGGCAACCTGTTCTTCGGTTTCCTCTCGGCCGTGGCCTTCGCCACCATTCTGGCGGTGGTCTCCGGGCTGGCCCTGGCCGGTGCCTCGGCGATATCCCACGATCTCTACGCCACAGTGTTCAAGAAAGGCAAAGCCAGCCAGAAACAGGAAATGCGCGTGACCCGCATGGCCACTGTCGGCCTGGGCATCGTCGCGATTCTGCTGGGCATTCTGTTCGAGAAGATGAACGTCGCGTTCCTGGTGGGCCTGACCTTCGGCATCGCCGCATCGACCAACTTCCCGGTGCTGATCATGGCGATGTACTGGAAAGGCTTGACCACCAAAGGCGCAATCATCGGCGGTTTCGCCGGCCTGATCTGCGCACTGGTGCTGGTGATCCTGTCGCCAGCCGTCTGGGTCACCGTGCTCGGCCATGCTCACGCGATCTTCCCGTACGACCACCCGGCGCTGTTCTCCATGCCGCTGGCGTTCTTCGTGATCGTCGTGGTGTCGAAACTCGACCGCAGCGTGCGGGCCGACAAGGAGCGTGATGCTTACGCCGACCAGTTCGTTCGCGCCCAGACCGGCCTCGGTGCCGCCAGCGCTTCCAGCCATTGATAGAAAGGGCACGGCCTGCTCAAGCGGCGCCGTGCCCATCGCACAACCTTTTGAGGTTCACGTTATGCCCGAATTCAACGCCCCGCTGCGCGACATGCGCTTTGTCTTGCATGAAGTGTTCGACGCCCCGGCCCTGTGGGCACGTCTGCCAGCCCTGGCCGACAGTGTCGACGCCGCCACCGCCGACGCCATTCTTGAGGAGGCGGCCAAAGTCACCTCACACCTGATTGCGCCATTGAATCGCAGTGGCGACGAGGAAGGCGCCCAGTGGGTCGATGGCCAGGTCAGCACGCCAATCGGTTTCAAACAGGCTTATGCCACCTACATCGAAGGCGGCTGGGTGGGTCTTTCCGGTAACGCCGATTTCGGCGGCATGGGCATGCCGAAGATGCTCGCCGTGCAGTTCGAAGAAATGCTCTACGGCGCCAACTCCAGCTTCGCCCTGTATTCGGCATTGAGCTCCGGTGCCTGCCTGGCACTGGATGCCCACGCCAGCGACACCCTGAAAAACCTCTACTTGCCGCCGATGTACGAAGGCCGCTGGGCCGGTTCCATGTGCCTGACCGAAGCCCACGCCGGCACCGATCTGGGGATTATCCGCACCCGCGCCGAACCTCAGGCCGATGGCAGCTTCAGCATCACCGGCAGCAAGATCTTCATCACCGGTGGCGATCAGGACCTGACCGAAAACATTGTCCATCTGGTGCTGGCGAAACTGCCGGACGCGCCGGCTGGACCGAAAGGCATCTCGCTGTTTGTAGTGCCCAAAGTGCTGGTCAATGCCGACGGCTCCCTCGGCGATGCCAACGCCGTGAGTTGCGGTTCGATCGAACACAAGATGGGCATCAAGGCCTCGGCCACCTGCGTGATGAACTTCGACGGCGCCAGCGGTTGGCTGGTCGGTGAAGCCAACAAAGGCCTGGCGGCGATGTTCACCATGATGAACTACGAACGCCTGTCCATCGGTATTCAGGGCATTGGCTGCGCCGAGGCGTCCTATCAGAGCGCCGTGGCTTACGCCCGTGAACGTGTGCAAAGCCGCGCGCCGACCGGTGCTATTGCTCCGGACAAAGTGGCCGACCCGATCATCGTCCACCCTGATGTGCGCCGCATGCTGCTGAGCATGAAAGCCATGACCGAAGGTGGTCGTGCGTTCGCCAGTTATGTCGGTCAGCAACTCGATCTGGCGAAGTTTTCCGATGACGCCAAAGAACGCGACAGCGCGCAAACCCTGGTCGCGCTGCTGACGCCGGTGGCCAAGGCGTTTTTCACCGACACCGGCCTGGAAAGCTGCATCAACGGCCAGCAAGTGTTCGGCGGCCATGGCTACATCCGTGAATGGGGCCAGGAACAATTGGTCCGTGACGTGCGCATCGCGCAGATCTACGAAGGCACCAACGGCATTCAGGCCCTGGACTTGCTCGGGCGCAAAGTGCTCGCCGACAAGGGCTTCGCGCTGCGCCAGTTCACCGCTGAGATCCGTCATTTCGCCCATCAGCCTGACGCGCCCTACTCCGCCCAACTGTTCGATGCCGTTCAGCGTCTGGAAGACCTGAGCGACTGGCTACAGGACCAGGCTGCGACCAACCGCAACGAAGTCGGCGCCGCGTCGGTGGAGTATTTGCACCTGTTCGGTTACGTCGCTTACGCCTGGCTTTGGGCGCGCATGGCACAGGTGGCCAAGCAAAAACTGCACGAAGACGAAGGGTTTTATGGCGCAAAAATCGCCACTGCCGACTTCTATATCCGCCGCTTGCTGCCGCGCACTTTGAGCCTGGAGCAATCCATCCGCGCGGGCAGTGCCTCGTTGTTTGGCCTGAGCGCCGAACAGTTCTAACGATTGAACCGCACGCGGCGCCACGTTCCTATCCTTTCGGCGTTCGCGTTTTTTTATTGATAAGCCCTCGCCCACCTGGCGAGGGCCGCGGGACCTGTCTTTCCATAATAAAAACAAAGGGGCTTCACCATGGACCGCAACACCCGCACCCTCGCTACCCGACTGTTGCTGGCCGGCGGCGTCATCAGCCTCTCGGCCCCCGCCGCTGCTGACTTTGTCAAAGACAGCAAGGCCAGTCTTGAGCTGCGTAACTTCTATTTCAACCGTGACTATCGCCAGGACAACGCCGCCCAATCCAAACAAGAGGAATGGGCCCAGGGTTTCCTGCTGCGCTACGAATCGGGCTTCACCGACGGTTTGATCGGTGTCGGTTTCGATGCCATCGGCCTGGTTGGCGTCAAGCTCGACTCCAGCCCGGATCGCGCAGGTTCCGGCCTGCTCAAACGTCACCGCGATACGAGCAAAGGGGCGCAGGACGAGTACGGCGAACTGGGCCTGACCGCCAAAGTGCGCGCCTCCAAAAGCACCCTGAAACTCGGCACGCTGCTGCCGAAACTGCCGACGGTACTGGCCAACGATTCACGGCTATTGCCACAAACCTTCAAGGGCGGTCAGTTGACCTCGCTGGAACTCGAAGGCCTGACCGTGGATGCCGGGCGACTGACGCAGGTCAATCAGCGCGACTCCTCGGACTACGAGGACATGGGCATCACCCGCACCGGCGCCAAGGGCATCACCACCCGCCATGTCGACAGCGACAGCTTCGATTTCGCCAGCCTGAACTACAAATGGACCAGCAACCTCGCCACCGGTTACAGCTACGGCCATCTCGACAACTTCTACAGCCAACATCTGGTCAACCTGACCTACGTGTTGCCGGTGACGACGGGCCAGTCATTCAAGACGGATCTGCGCTTCGCCCGCTCCACGGACGATGGCGGCAGCAATGTCGATAACAATGCGATTGGCGCGATGTTCACCTACAACCTCGGCGGGCATGCGTTCGGTCTGGGTTATCAAGGCATGAGCGGCGACACCGGCTACGCCTACGTCAACGGTACCGATGCGTTCCTGGTGAACTTCGTGCAGATCGGCGACTTCGCCAGCAAGGACGAAAAGTCCTGGCAAGCGCGCTACGACTACAACTTTGCGGCCATCGGCGTACCGGGGCTGACCTTCATGACCCGTTACCTCACCGGCGACAATATCGATCTGGGCGGCAACCGCCCGGAAGGCAAGGAATGGGAACGCGATACCGACATCGGTTATGTGGTGCAGAGCGGGCCGCTGAAAAATGTCGGGGTGAAGTGGCGCAACGCGACGGTGCGCTCGACCCACTTCGGCAGCGATCTGGATGAAAACCGCCTGATCCTCAGCTACACCCTGCCGATCTGGTAAGCCAATTCAGTTTCTCCGAGGGGGGGCACGCTAACAGCGCGCTCCCCTTTTTTATGACTCCATCGCGGGCAAGCCCGCTCCCACAGGGTTCTGCTGTGAATGCAGTATTTGTGAACAATAGAGATCACTGTGGGAGCGGGCTTGCCCGCGATGGCGGCCTGAAGAACACCAATGATGATTGTAGGTTAAGATGCCTGCAAACCAGGCTCGCCACGAGACGCCCCGCATGCCAGATTCGCCCCGTCTGATCAAAAAGTACCCCAATCGCCGACTCTACGACACCCACACCAGCAGTCACCTGACGCTGGCGGACATACGTCAGTTGGTCGTCGATAAAGTGGCGTTTCAGGTGGTCGATGCCAAGAGCGGCGAGGACCTGACGCGCAGCATCCTGCTGCAAGTGATTCTGGAAGCCGAAAGCGGCGGTGAGCCGATCTTCACCACCGAAATGCTGATGGGAATTATCCAGTTCTACGGCCCTTATCAGGGCGTACTCGGCAGTTACCTGGACAAGAGCATTCAGACCGTGATCGACGTCCAGTCCCAGACTGGCGCGCAGTCGTCCGAAGCCTGGAGCACCTTCATGCACCAGCAGGCGCCGGTGATGCAGGACCTGATGCGCCAATATGTCGACCAGTCGAAGGCGCTTTATCTGAACACCCAGAACCTGTTTGGCATGTTCGGTGGCAAGCCAGACGCTGATGGCGGAAAGAAAAAAGACGGTGAATGAAGTCCACCCGAATCATTGACAGTCGCGCGTCGTCTACTAGGCTCACAGTCATCCTGCCTCCCCCACTGAACCACGGCACTTAAACGCAAGGCCTGGTGAAGTCGTCAATCTTTAGCGCCTGTTCGCAGCTGTTCGAATGCAGACCTCAAGCAATCGTCAATGCAACGGGCTAACGCTCTTTCCACCTGCACTTTCAGATTGGGAGGCAGTCGTGCAAACAGTCTTGAAGCTCGTCAGCTATGCAGTGCTCGTGCTGATGGCCAGCGCGGTCGTCTACGCCGGAGTGATCGGCATCACCTATTGGACCGGTATCGGCGTATAGGGAGTTCGCAATGAACAAACGCCAGACACGCTCGTTCGCGCTGATATCGACGGCGATCGCCACTGTGGTGTTTCTGGGCATGACCGTTGATAGTCATCGGCAGTTTCCCACTTTGACCAATGCCCAACAGATCACGCCGCAGGTGACTCGCGGCAAGGATGTCTGGCATCAATACAATTGCATCAATTGCCACACCCTGTTCGGCGAGGGGGCTTATTACGCCCCGGACCTGACGAAAATCACCCAGCAGCGCGGCACCCCGTATCTCACTGCGTTCCTCAAAGATCCCTCAAAGTTCTATGACGAGAAACGCCATCGGCGTCTGATGCCGAACCTGAAACTCGGCGATGAGGAAATCGCCGATTTGATCACTTTCCTCGACTGGGTGAGCAAGGTCGACAATCAAGGCTGGCCTCCGCGCCCGATTCTGGTGACCGGTGCGTCGATTCCCGGCATGGACCTCACCGTGGCACAGCAGAATGCCGCCGGCGGCGACCAACCGCCCCCCGCCGCCCGCCCGGTGTCCGGCAAGGAAGACCCGATTGCCCTGGGCGAGGCGCTGTTTCGAACAACCGCCAGCCCGGTGTGCAGCGCTTGCCACTCGATAGCGCCGGGCGTCAACCTCGCCGGGCCATCACTGGCCGGGTTGGCCAGTCGGGCCAAACAGGTCATCACCTCGCCTGACTACAAAGGCAAGGCCAAGGACGCCGAAAGTTTCATCCGCGAATCCATCGTCACGCCGAGTGTTTACCTGCATCCGGGCGACATGTTTTCCGCCAACGGTATGTCCTTCATGCCGGACACCTTCGCCAAATCGCTAACGCCCGAACAGATCGATCAACTGGTCGCCTATCTGGCGTCGTTCCAGTAACCGCAGGGGATGACCATGCGCTACAGATCTCAATCCGTCGCCTACTGGTATTTTGCCGTTGCCATGGTGCTGTTCGGCCTGCAACTGGTCTTCGGCCTGCTCTCGGCGGCCAAATACCTCGGGCCGGATCCGCTGCTGAACCTCTTGCCATTCGATGTCACCAAGTCCATTCACACCAATCTGTTGATTGTCTGGGTGCTCACCGGGTTCATGGGCGCGACTTACTGGATGGTGCCGGACGAATCCCGTGGCGAGTTGCACAGCACCAAACTGGCCTACATCCAGCTCGGGTTGTGGACGGCCATGGGGGTCACCGCCGTTCTTGGCTACCTGTTCGGCTATGGCACCGGGAACAAGCTGCTCGAACAGCCGCTGCCCCACAAGATCGTGATCGTGATTTGCATGCTGATGTTCCTCTATAACATCGGCATGACGATCAAGAAGGCCGGGCGTTTCACCGCCACCGAAGGCGTCCTGCTACTGGGCCTGGCCAGCGCCGCCGTGCTCTTTCTGCCGGCGCTGCTGCATTATGAAAACTACGTGGTGTCGATCTATTACCGCTGGTGGACGATCCACCTGTGGGTCGAAGGTGTTTGGGAGATGATTCAGGGTGGCTTCCTTGCCTATCTGCTGATCCGGCTGTCCGGCGCTGACCGCGAGGTGATGGAGAAGTGGCTGTACGTCATCGTCGGCCTGGTGTTCATTGCCGGCATTCTGGGCACCGCACACCATTATTACTGGATCGGCGTTCCTCATTACTGGCTGCCACTGGGTGGTTTTTTCAGTGCACTTGAGCCGATGGCGCTGATCGGCATGGCGATCTATGCCTACAACGCGATGCGCCGCTCCGGCCTCTCTCACCCCAACAAACTGGCCTTGCACTGGACCTTGGGCAGCGCGGTGTTCACCATGTTCGGCGCCGGTCTGCTGGGGTTGGCTCACACCTTCCCCGACGTCAACAAGTGGACCCACGGCACCCTGATTACCGCCATGCATGGCCATGCGGCCTTCTATGGTGCCTACGCCATGATTGTCCTGGCGATGATCACCTATGCGTTGCCCGGCATGACCCGTCGTCCGGTGGAGGAAAGCAGTATTGGTTACTGGGCATTCTGGCTGCAGTTGGGCGGAATGTTCGGCATGACCCTGTCATTTGCCACCGCGGGCATTGGTCAGGTGTACCTGGAACGCATTCTCGGCCTGGGTTACCTGGACGTTCAGCTGAAAATTCAGGTGCACTTCCTGATGCTGGTGGCGACGGCGTCGATGTTCAGCCTGGGTGCCGGACTGTTCATCTTCGAATTTTTCCGCCATGCGCCGGACTTCAATGTCGATGAAGCCGATCCGGTCCTGGCCACACCTCAAGCCTCGGGCGCGGCGCTGTGATGGAACGTTCGCTGATGCATGCCGAACCCGCAGCACTGCAAGCTGAACCCTATTACCAGCCCAGCGGCGACGAGGTGGCGATTTTCGAGCAATGCCATGCGCAGCAACTGGCCGTCATGCTCAAAGGACCTACCGGTTGTGGCAAAACCCGTTTTGTCGAACACATGGCGTGGCGTCTCAAACGCCCGCTGATCACTATTTCCTGCCATGACGATCTGAGTGCCAGCGACCTGGTCGGGCGATTCCTGATCGGTCACCAGGGCACCCATTGGACCGAAGGCCCACTGACCCGAGCCGTGCGCGAAGGCGCTATCTGTTACCTGGACGAAGTGGTCGAAGCGCGGCAAGACACGATTGTCGTCCTGCACCCGCTGACCGACCACCGACGGATTCTGCCGCTGGACAAAATCGGCGAAACCCTCGAAGCCTCGCCCCACTTTCAGCTGGTGGTGTCCTACAACCCCGGCTACCAACGAATACTCAAGGATTTGAAGCCGAGTACCCGCCAGCGCTTCGTGGCGCTGGATTTTGACTTCCCACCGGCCGAGCGCGAAATCGCCATCGTCATCCATGAGGGTGGCACCGACTACGCCACCGCCCACGCCCTGGTCACTCTCGCCCAGCGGCTACGCGCCTTGCAAGACCGGGGGCTGGCGGAAGTTCCCAGCACCCGTCTGCTGATTGCCACGGCGCGGCTGATCAGCCACGGCATTGCTGCGCCCATCGCGTGCCGGGTCGCGTTGATCTCGCCGCTGTCCGATGACGCGGTGCTGGTCGCGGCCATGCGCGACCTCGTCGACCTGACGTTTATCTAGATGGCTGAAGCCGAGGACCTCATCACCGACGTCGCTCGCCACGCTACGGTGTATGCGCAGGCGCTGTGGCGTCGTCACCGGGCACCTTTGGACACCGCAAAAATCATCACCCTCGGGGATGTCGCACAACACCTCGATTTACTGATCAAGGCAGTGTTCAACACCCACTATCCGCTGCGTGTCGCGCAACCACCCTCGCCCCCCACGTTCCTGAAAAAGCTGTTGCTGCGTCATGAAAAGCCGTGTCGGCAAAACGCCGTCCCGGCGACCGATGGCGTGACGATATGGCTGCCGGAGGACTTGGGCAGCCACGAGGGTCCGCTCTCGCTGCAACGCTATAAAACCCTGGCCTTGCAACAGGCGATGCGTGCCCGACGAGGCAGTGCCAGCGCCCTGTCAGCCCTCGACAACCCGATGCAGCGCAGCGTCTATATGCTCCTGGAAGCCTGGGCCGCCGACACGGATTTGGTGCGACTTTTGCCGGGGTTGGCGCCATCAATCCATGGCTTGCGCGAACATGCCCTGGCGAATCGCCCGCCGCTTCACGCCTTTCCAAACTCGCGACACCCCCTGGAAAATTTTCTTCGTTTACTGCTGCGCAGCGAATGCGGCACCCCTCTGGAAGGGCTGGAGATACCCGCCAAAACAGCCGACTCGGTACAGCAGTCAGAAACCCTTGCGCAACGTTTTCTGTCCATTGATGAACCGCACAAGCCGGGCGCTCATCTGTTGCTGCTCGATGGCTGGACCGGCGACCTGCGCGAGCCGGCGGTGGCTGTGAAGGTGCAGCCCTTGCCCGGCGAAATCGACACCGCCGATACCCTGCCACGCAGCGCCCGCCTCGCACGTCAGCCCACTGTGCGCGAAGCCAGTGCCGATGAGGACGATGATCAGGAGCAAGGCCTGTGGATGGTGCAGCCCGCCGAACCGCTGGAAAAGGCCGAAGACCCCGTGGGGATGCAGCGCCCTGCCGACCGGGATACCGATACTCCGGCGGCTGATTTCGCCGAGGCATTGGCCGAACTCAACGAAGCCCGACTGGTGATCACCGCCGGTCGCCCGAAAGAAGTGCTGCTGTCCGACGACCCGCCCCAGACCCGCGCTCAGCACGGTGCACAGGACCTCGCCAACAACGCAATCAGCTACCCCGAGTGGGATTACCGCCGCCAGGCTTACCGTGATCCGGGTGCGACCCTGCAACTGTGTCCTGCCCTGGAAGGCCCGCAGCAGTGGGTCGAGCGAACCCTCGACACGCACCGTCCGGTGCTCGATGCCATCCGCCGGCAATTCGACAGTCTGCGGGCCCAACGCGTCAGACTGCGCAAACAATGGGAGGGCGACGATATCGATCTGGAGGCGTA
Source organism: Pseudomonas sp. BT76 TE3572 (assembly GCF_050435365.1). Lineage (NCBI taxonomy): Bacteria > Pseudomonadati > Pseudomonadota > Gammaproteobacteria > Pseudomonadales > Pseudomonadaceae > Pseudomonas > Pseudomonas sp. BT76 TE3572. Next base: position 1,223,387 of record NZ_JBNDKE010000001.1, on the reverse strand, counting down.
TATCGACGGTTACGCCGAGGCCCGCGCCGGCCTGAGCATGCCGCAGGCGCTGTATCAGACCCAGCGCCGTGGCCGGCGCGACATGGCGATCATGTTGCTGATCGACGTCAGCGGCTCCACCGACAGCTGGCTGTCCTGCCATCGCCGGGTTATTGATGTCGAGCGCGAGGCGTTGCTGCTGGTCTGTCTGGCGCTGGAAAGCCTGGGCGAGCCTTATAGCGTGCTGGCATTTTCCGGCGAAGGGCCGCAGCGGGTCACGATCCGCAACCTGAAAGCATTCGATGAGCGCTACAGCGATGAAGTCGGTCGGCGCATTGCCGCCCTCGAACCGGAACGCTATACCCGGGCCGGCGCTGCCCTGCGCCACGCCAGCACATTGCTGATGCGCGAAGCCGCCACGCACCGTCTCTTGTTACTGCTCTCCGACGGCAAGCCGAACGATGTTGACCAGTACGAAGGCCGCTATGGTGTGGAAGACATGCGCCAAGCCGTGACCGAAGCCAAGCTCCAAGGCATCTATCCCTTCTGTTTGACCATCGACCACCAGGCGGCGAATTACCTGCCCGCGGTATTCGGAGCGCGGCAATACGCCTTGCTGCACAGACCAGAACTGTTGCCCAGCGTCCTGCTGGACTGGATCAGACGACTGGTATCGGTATGAGCCAGAGCCGCCCCGCCAAGGTTTCCGCGGCACAAAAAAATGGCGATGGGGGATCAACCCATCGCCATTTGGTGCCGCTGATCTAATGCGACTTACTTGTTACCGCTAGTAGCCTTGGCGCTTGCTTCTGGAGCAGCTTTGGTCGCCGCGGCAGATGCTGCGTCGAAACTGCTCTGAGCCACATCGGCAGCCTGTTTTACGGCTTTCTGTGCGCTTTCGAACACAGTGCCGGCATTCGCCAGGCTCGACTTGAATGCTGCCACAACAGGCTCGGAGCCGGCCGGTGCATTCTTGCTGATGGTTTCAACGAACTCTTGCACCTGTTGGGTGCCCGCTTCGACCTGACTCGAGGTCAGTTTGGCGATGTCCGACTGAGTACCGACGATCAGCGCTTGAACCTGACGATTGAACTCGGCCAGACGTTCGGTCTGTGCACTCGGCTGAGTGAAAGAAGCTTGCAGCTCGGCGAAACCTTGTGGATCACGGACGGCCAGCAGCTTGCGAACGCCTTCGAAGTGCTCTTCGGTGGAGTCGCGCAGTGCCTTGAACTGCAACTGGCTGAGCTGTTCAACGCTGGCGAAGACTTTGCCGCTGATTTGCTGCAAAAGATCGAGGTTGGCTTTCTGAGCGGTTTGCAGTTTTTCCGAATTGAAAAAAGACATGCTTGAATCTCCTGGTACTAGAAGGCCCTGATGGACCTGAGGACGCGATAGCGATCCGGCCAGTCATCGCGTTAGCCTTGATATTGCAGTGCACAAAACTATTTGGCAACGTCTATTTTTGTGCGGTGCAAAATAACCTTTGCTAAAGCCCTCCTTATTCACTGTAAACTCCTGCTCATCGAACGGCCGGGCTAGACCTCTTTAACTAAAGGGTTCAGATGGGCCGGTTCCCATGTACAGCGTCAGGAGATTACGATGGGTCAGGAATTAAATATTGCGCTGCAAGATGAAGAGCTCTGCGCACCCGCCGGCTTGTTCGAACACCTGAATCATCTGCAGCGCCTCAATACCCAAAATGTCCTCGACGCCGTGCAGAAGCGCCAGGCAAAAACCTTCGCGCCTTTAAGCCTTGGGCAACTCCGACAGCCGACGCCTGCCGACTGGCAGGAATACTTCACGGACCTCGGCCAACGCAGCGTGTTGTTCTGGGACACCTTGCGTCAGCGCGGCGACAACACCCTGGCCCACGAACGCGCCGGGTATCCGCTGCTGCTCAAGTTCAATCATGAAACGCTGGTTGCCGGTGAGGACCTGCCCCGCCCGGTCAATTACTCGCTGTTGCAAATCCTCGGCGGTCCCGGACAACAGATCGACAGCAAAAAACAGCCGGTGATCATCATCGACCCCCGCGGCGGCCACGGTTCGGGCATCGGCGGTTTCAAACAGGATTCGGTCATCGGCGAGAGCTTGAGAGCCGGCCACCCCACCTACTTCATCTCCTTCAGTCACTCGCCCCGCCCAGGGCAAACCCTTGCCGATATCACAGAAGCCCAGGCGCGGTTCATCGAAGTCGTCAGCGCCCGGCATCCGGACAGCACCAAACCCGTGCTGATCGGTAACTGCCAGGCGGGCTGGGCGTTAATGGGCCTCGCGGCCACCCGGCCGGAGTTGCCGGGGCTGATCATCGTCAACGGTGCGCCGTTGTCGTACTGGGCCGGCGTCAATGGCCGCAATCCAATGCGCTACACCGGCGGTCTGCTGGGCGGTGGCTGGATGGCACGCTTGGGAAGCGACCTCGGCAATGACCGTTTCGACGGCACCTGGCTGGTCAGCAATTTCGAAAACCTGGACCCGGCCAACACCTATTGGGGCAAGTACTACCACCTGTTCAGCGAAGTCGACAGCGAGGCCGCACGCTTTCTGGATTTCGAACGCTGGTGGGGCAGCCCGACCCTGCTCAATGGCGAAGAGATCGAGATGATTGTCGACGACTTGTTCATCGGTAATCAGCTGTCCGGCGGCCTGGGGCGCAAGAGCAGCGGGCTTGACCTCAAGCTGATCGAAGTACCGGTGGTGGTGTTCTGCTCATATGGCGACAACATCACCCCGCCGCAACAGGCACTGGACTGGATCTCCGACGTTTATCCCAGCGATCTCGCGTTGCAAAATGCCGGACGCACCATCGTGTACCTGCGACACGCGAGCATCGGCCACCTGGGCATCTTCGTGTCCGGTGAAGTGGCGCGGCGTGAACACCGTGAATTGCTCGGTGCGGTCGATGCGATCAATGCGCTGTCAGCCGGGCTGTATGAAATGCTGATCGAAGACCTGCCGGAGAATTCGGCGACGCCGTATGCCGTGCGTTTCGAACGCCGGCGTATCGCCGACATCCATGGCCAGGTGCAAACGCCCCGTGATGACGATCGCGAATTTGCGCTGGTCCAGCGCGCGTCCGCTATCAACAACAGTGTGTACGACGAATTCATACGCCCGTGGTTGCGCCAGCTGATCAACGAACCGAGCGCCGAAATGCTGCGCCGGGCGCACCCTTTCCATCAGCAGCAAGTGGCCTGGAGCAGTTTGAACCCGGCGCTGTGGTGGCTGGCAGGCAGTGCCGCCCAAGTGAACAAGGATCGTCACCCCGCCAGCCAAACCAACCCGTTGCTGGTCTGGCAGGAACTGTTTTCCAACCAGGTGCAGGACGCCTTGAACGGCTATCGGGATCTGCGCGATGCGGCTCAGGAGATGTGTTTCTACGGCGTGTATGGCGTACTCAACGGCCTCACCGGCAATGCGCCCGGGCGAAATCTGCAGGAACATGCCGAGCAGCACGACAAGGTGTTGATCGAGCGCTTGCAGGATGCCCTGCCCCTTGGCGGCCTGATGGAAGCCTTGATACGGATCCTGTTCCTGCTGGGCCGCGACAGCGACGAGCCGGGCAAGCAAAGTGTCGAAAAATTGATCCAGCAACTGCAAGTGTTGCTTCAGGACTACAGTGCCAAGCCGCTTGATCTGCGTGAAACCCTGCGCCTGCAAAAACTGCTGGTCGCTACCCATCCGCAAGAAAGCCTGCACAGCCTGCCCTTGATGCTGGTTGAGGTCGAAGAACGCCAGCAAGTGCTCGCGGCCGTCGCCAATTTGCTGCCGGAACTGCTGACCAGTGGCGCCGAGAACCTCTTCTGGCGTGAGCTGCACACACTGCTTGACGTGCCGCTGCCAGGTTTCAGCCTGACCCAATCACCCGGTGCAGCCGATGCCATCGAAGAGAAAGTCCCGGTGGTAGCTCCAGAGCCGGCCAAGCATGAAGCCCCAGTGGTCATCCCCGAGCCAATCAAGCAGGAAACCCCGGTGGCCATCCCTGAGCCAATCAAGCAGGAAAAAACCGCAGTAACCCCTGACCCCGTCGCCAAGGTTGCGAGTCCAGTGCGCAAACCTGCCAAGGGCAAGAATGGCGTAAAAAAACCTCCGGTGAAATAACACTGACGAGGACCGCGTCAGACCGGCGCGGCTTCCTCGATTTCAAACGATTCATCGGCCCGATACTGACCGGGTGTCATGCCAAACCAGCGGCTACAGGCTTTGTTGAAACTGCTGTGGTCATGAAAACCAAGGAGATACGCGACATGCTTCATGTTGAAGTGAGAATGGCGCAGGTAGAAATCGGCCAATTGCCGGCGCACCGCGTTCTGCACATCCTTGAATTGCGTCCCTTCTTTTTCCAGCGCGCGCTGCAACGTCCGCTTGCTGATGTTCAATGCCGCCGCGATCGACTCCATGTCGCACTGTCCATGGTCCTGACTCAAACGCTCAGTAATCAGCGCGCGAATCCTGCCGACGATGCAAAAACCAAACAGCAGGTCCAGTTGAGCCTCGGCAAAACTGTCATGCAGCACCGCCAACGCTTCATTGGCCATGTTCAACGGACGCATCAGTTCCTGACCGTCAAACAAAATGCTGTCGTATGGCGCGTCGAAATGCAGGTCGCAGCCAAACAGCCGACGATGCTCGGAGGTGTCTCCAGGTTCGGGATAGGTGAATCCCACGCTCAAGGGTTGCGGTGCGTTGCCGCCCGCCAGCGTCCGGCAGAAACCCAGCAATGAAGCCAGCGCTGCATCGGTGTATTGGCGAGGTTTGACCGAGCCTTTTTGTTGATGATCAAGGCCGGAAAGTCGGTAGTTCTGCTGTTCCGATGTAAAGAAAAGGCTGAATCCGGTGCCGATCAACGGACTGAAACGGACCAGTCGTTCAAGGGCTTTTTTCAGATTCAGGCTGGACATCATGGTGTAGCCGACGATCTGAAAGCTGCCGGGGTTGAAACTTCCATAGGCCTTCAAGCCTATGTCTGGATCACCCGAGGCCTGAGCGGCCAGATCCCAAAGTCGATAGATTGCCTTTCGCTCGCAAAACGCTCCTGGTTTGTCCGCAAGCTTCATGTCTAGTTCAGCCTCCTGACACAGACTGGCAACATCCAGTCCTTGAGCCAAGAGCGTATTTACCAGCACGCTGGCATAGCCTGAACTCATTCTATACATGGCGTCCTCAATGACCTGTGGAACCGAACATCCTGTCCGGAGCCATAACTGATCTGCGATGAATCAAAGACTAACGGGTGGTTCAGTTGCCAATATTGATCCCAGTATAGGTACTCCTCACTTTTAGCCACTATTTCAGGTCAGTCGTCATCCTATACACACGCTTCGAGGCGACGACAGCAGTGTCCAATAGTTCTGTTTCATTTCGTGCATGGCACCGATGGACACCAGACCGTCACCTCTCAACACTTCCGCACGCCCCGTCAATGCCGAACAATCCCCATCTTGCAGCGCAAAATACAAAAAGGAAGAGAGCATATGAAGTCGCTTGGTCGTATTGCGTTGGTCACGGGTGGTATGGGTGGGATTGGCACTGCGATAAGCCAACGCCTGTACAAGGAAGGATTCAAGGTCATCGTGGGCTGCAGCTCAGATTCCGCCCGCAAGAAAGAATGGATGGCGAGCCAACTGGAGGCGGGTTATCAATTCGAATGCATCTATGGCGACATCACCGATTGGGAATCAACGCGCAAAGCGTTCGAGATGGCTCGTGAGCAGTACGGCCCGATCGATGTCTTGGTCAACAATGCCGGCATCACACGTGATGCGTCCTTTCGCAAATTGACGCCCGAAGACTGGAACGCGGTCATCGGCACCAACCTGAGCGGCCTGTTCAACACCACCAAACAGGTGATTGAAGGGATGCTGGCCAAGGGTTGGGGACGGGTCATCAACATCTCCTCGATCAACGGTCAGCGCGGCCAGTTCGGCCAGACCAACTACAGCGCGGCCAAGGCCGGCATCCACGGTTTCACCATGGCCCTGGCCCGGGAAGTGTCCGGCAAGGGCGTGACCGTCAACACCGTCTCCCCAGGTTACATCCAGACCAGCATGACCGCAGCCATCCGCCCGGACATTCTCGACACCATGATCGCGGCCACACCGGTCGGGCGTCTCGGTCAACCTGAAGAAATCGCTTCCATCGTGGCCTGGCTGGCTTCCGATGAATCGGCCTATAGCACCGGGGCCGACTTCTCGGTCAACGGCGGCATGAACATGCAGTAGACCTGTCAGGGCATGGATGCCCTGCTTTCGCTCGACAACATCTTAATGAGGTCACGCATGAACGAAGTCGTAATCGTTGCCGCTACTCGTACCGCCATTGGCAGTTTTCAAGGTGCCTTGTCCGCGATTCCAGCCACCGAGCTCGGCGCGGCGGTCATTCGCCGTTTGCTGGAAGAGACCGGTCTGGACGGCTCGCAGATCGATGAAGTGATCCTCGGCCAGGTGCTCACCGCAGGCTCGGGGCAAAACCCGGCACGCCAGACGGCTATCAAGGCCGGCCTGCCCCATACCACCCCTGCACTGACCCTGAACAAGGTCTGCGGCTCGGGCCTCAAGGCTGTCCAGCTGGCGGTCCAGGCCATCCGTTGCGGCGACGCCGAACTGATCATTGCCGGCGGTCAGGAAAACATGAGCCTGGCACCGTATGTGCTGCCCAAGGCCCGCACCGGTTTGCGCCTGGGTCATGCGCAACTGCAAGACAGCGTGATTCAGGATGGTTTGTGGGACGCCTTCAACGACTACCACATGGGCATCACCGCCGAGAACCTTGCGAGTAAGTACGAACTGAGTCGCGAAGACCAGGACGCTTTCGCCGCAGCCTCACAACAGAAGGCCTCTGCCGCCATCGAAGCGGGCTACTTCAAGCGTGAAATCACCCCGATCCTGATCCCTCAGCGCAAAGGTGAGCCGCTGGTCTTCGACACCGATGAACAGCCGCGTCCAGACAGCACACTGCAGGCATTGGGCAACCTCAAACCCGCATTCCAGAAAAACGGCAGCGTCACCGCCGGTAACTCGTCGACCCTCAACGACGGTGCCGCCGTGCTGTTGCTGGCCAGCGCCGCCAAGGCCCTGTCCCTCGGCTTGCCGGTTCTGGCACGCATCAAGGCATACGCCAGCTCCGGCGTGGACCCAGCGATCATGGGCATCGGACCGGTGCCGGCCACCCGCTTGGCATTGACCAAAGCTGGCTGGAGCCTGGACGACCTCGACCTGATCGAAGCCAATGAAGCGTTCGCCGCGCAATCACTGGCAGTCGGCAAGGAGCTGGGTTGGGACACCAGCAAAGTCAACGTCAATGGCGGCGCAATTGCCCTCGGTCATCCGATTGGCGCATCGGGCGCGCGGATTCTGGTGTCGCTGTTGCACGAGTTGATTCGTCGCGACGGCAAAAAAGGTTTGGCTACGTTGTGCATCGGTGGCGGCCAGGGCGTCAGCCTGGTCATCGAGCGCTAGAAACACAGGAGTGTTTGCTTAAGTTGCTGACGCGGCGCCGAAGTCCGGCGCCGCGGTTTTTTTCTGCCCGGTTTACGTCAGTGGGCAAGGAGTTCCATGGACAATAACGCGCATACCTTCAACACCTTCTGGTCAGGCCAGGTTCCGTTCATTGCCTCCTTTGCAGTGCAACAATTACGTCTCTGGGTCAGTAGCAATCCGTGGTTTACCGGCCAGGAATACAACGAGTGGTTTGACCTGCCGCGCGGCACCCTGGACAGCCTTCAATCGGATTACCAACAGCAATGGGGCGAACTGGGCCAGCAACTGCTGACCGGTCAGCCATTCAGCTTCGACGATCGACGTTTTGCCAGCGGCAACTGGAGCCAGCCACTGTTCGGCTCGCTCGCAGCGTTTTACCTGCTCAACGCAGGGTTTCTGCTGAAGCTGCTGGACAAGTTAGCGATTCCGGACAAAAAGCCGCGCCAGCGCCTGCTCTATCTGGTGGAACAAGCCATCGCCGCCGGGGCGCCGAGCAACTTTCTGGCCAGTAACCCCGATGCGCTACAACGGGTCGTCGATACCCAGGGCAGCAGCCTCCTCACCGGCCTGTTGCACCTGGCCAGCGACCTGCAAGAAGGCAAGATGCGCCAGTGCGACGCCGGCGCCTTCAAAGTCGGCGTTGACCTCGCCAACACCCCCGGCGAAGTGGTGTTCGAGAACGAACTCTTCCAGCTCATCCAGTATTACCCGCAAAGCGAAACCCAGTACCGGCGCCCGGTGTTTGTCGTGCCGCCGTCAATCAACAAGTACTACATTCTCGACCTGCGCCCGGACAACTCGATGGTTGCCCATCTGTTGAAACAAGGGCACCCGGTGTTTCTGATGTCGTGGCGTAACTTCGACCAGGAACACGCGGGCACCACCTGGGATGACCTGATCGAAACCGGCATCATCAAAGGCCTGCAAATCACCCGTGAAATCAGCGGCGACCAACGGCCCAATTGCGTCGGCTTCTGCATCGGCGGCACCTTGTTGAGTTCGGCACTGGCCGTCCTGGCGGCGCGCGGTGACCGCGAGATTGGCAGCGTGAGCCTGTTGACCACCTTCCTCGACTACCTCGATACGGGCCCCATCGACATCTTCGTCGACGAACAATTGGTGGCCTACCGCGAGCGCACCATCGGCGGTCTGGATGGCCCCATCGGCCTGTTCAAGGGCGAGGACATGGGTAATACATTCTCGCTGCTGCGCCCCAACGACTTGTGGTGGAACTACAACGTCGACAAATACCTCAAGGGCCAGAAACCGATCCCCCTCGACCTGCTGTACTGGAACAACGACAGCACCAACCTCCCGGGCCCGATGTACTGCTGGTATCTGCGCCACACCTACCTGCAGAACGACCTGAAATCCGGTGAGCTGGACTGCTGCGGGGTCAAGCTGGACCTGCGCGCCATCGATGCTCCGGCGTACATCCTCGCCACCCATGACGATCACATCGTGCCGTGGAGAAGCGCTTACGCCAGCACCGAGTTGCTCTCCGGGACCAAGCGGTTTGTGCTGGGTGCATCAGGGCATATCGCCGGGGTGATCAACCCGCCGGCCAAGGAAAAACGCCACTACTGGACCAACAACCGGGTCACCAAAAACCCGGAAACCTGGTTCAAGAACGCCCAGCAACATTCCGGTAGCTGGTGGAATGACTGGTTCGTCTGGCTGGCTGAACAGTCCGGCGAACGCCAGCCCTCGGTGCTGCACACCGGTAACGCCCAATACCCGGCGATCGAGTCGGCACCTGGGCGTTATGTGATGCAATGATCGACAACCCCGCGCGATAACCACTATGGCGCGGGGACTCCCTCTTCACTCATCCTCGTAAAAACAGCACATACGCTCAATATCCTCGCGGCAATCCCGGCAATCATGTCCTCCTCACTCACACCGTAAGGACATCGTCATGGCCATCGCAAAAGCTGTTCCTGGCAAAACCCTGCTGACCCCGACCGACCACACCCTGATCATGATCGATCACCAGTCGCAAATGTCCTTTGCGACCAAGTCGATCGACGCTGTCACCCTGCGCAACAACGCCGCACTCGTGGCCAAGGCAGCGCGCGGCTTCAAGGTCTCGACCATCCTGACCACCGTTGCAGAGAAGAGCTTTTCCGGCCCGATCTTCGACGAAATAAAGTCAGTGTTCCCGGAACACAACGTCATTGACCGTACCAGCATGAACACCTGGGAAGACGAGCGCATAGCTGTCGAGGTCAACGCTGCCGGCAAACAGAAAATTGTCCTGGCCGGTCTTTGGACTTCCGTGTGCATTGTGGGCCCGGCGCTGTCGGCGATCGACCAGGGTTTTGAGGTCTACGTGATTGCCGATGCCTGCGGCGACGTCACCACCGAAGCCCATGAAATGGCCATGCAACGCATGATCCAGCTCGGTGCTCGCCCTATGACCTCGTTGCAATACCTGCTTGAACTGCAGCGGGACTGGGCTCGCAGCGAGACTTACGAGGAAACCGTGAAAACCTCGATTGCCAATGGTGGTGCCTACGGTCTGGGTCTGATCTATGCCAAGACCATGTTCGGTGCCTCGGAAGGCCACTAAGCGCCATCTAAAAACAAGCGACTCCGGATATTCTGGAGTCGCTGTCCTCGTGATGAATGATCCATGAAGCTTTCCTCGCAAGACCTGAAATTCGCACTGCCGATCTGGGTGTCGGTGCTGTTCGCGGACTCGGCCGGGGCCGCTCTGGCTGACGAATCGACGCAAAACCCCCAAGGCTTTCTGGACGGTGCATCGTTGTCGGTGCTCAGTCGAAATTTCTACCTCAACAGTGACTATCGGTCACCCTCGCCTGCGGGCAAAAACTACAAACAGGAATGGGCTCAAGGTTTTATCGGTGCTTTTGAATCCGGATTCACACCCGGCACATTTGGATTTGGCCTGGATGCCCATGGGTTTCTGGGGCTGAAGCTCGATGGCGGCAAGGGCCATTCCGGGACAGGACTGCTTCCAGTCGATGCTGATGGCCGCAGTGAAGACAATTACTCCAGCGGCGGCGCGGCGTTGAAAATCAGGGCCTCCCGAACCACAGTGGCCTTCGGTGAAATGATGGTGGAAACCCCGGTGTTCGACACCGCAGACAAACGCCTGCAACCGGAGTACGCCACGGGCTTTCTGTTCAACAGCCGTGAAATCGACGGTATGAATCTGGTGGCCGGTCACTTTACGGCGTTCAAGAACCAGGACAGTTCTTCAAGCAAGGACGACTTTTACGGCTACGGCGCCAACACCGAGGCGGGAGGCATCTCGTTTCTCGGCGCTGACCTGTTCACCCAGAGTCCCGTCGGAGGAGCGCTCTACGCTTCCGAACTGACTGACACCTGGCATCAGTACTACGGCAACCTGCACCTGAAACAATCCGGCATGTTCCTCGACGCCAATGTCTATCACACGCAGGACACCGGCCAGGCGCTGGCCGGCGCGATCGACAACACGGCGTTCAGCCTGTCGGGCAAATACACTCACGATGCCCACGCGTTGACGCTGGCTTATCAGAAAATCAATGGCGACACGCCCTTCGATTTCGTCGGAGGCGACTCCATCTACCTCGCCAACTCGATCAAGTACGCCGACTTCAACGGCGCCCATGAACGTTCCTGGCAAGCACGCTACGACCTCGACCTGGGCCCCTACGGGATTCCCGGGCTCAACTTCATGACCCGTTACGTGAAAGGAAACCAGATCGACGGCACCCATGCGCCCAAGGGAGGAGCCTACAACCCGTTCGACGAAACGCTCGGTGAGTACGTACCTCAACAAGGGCACGGCGGGCGGCATTGGGAGCGAGACATAGACCTGCGCTACATCGTGCAATCCGGATCGGCCAAGGGCTTGTCCCTGCAACTGTCCCATGTGTCGCACCGGGCCAATAGCGCACAGGCCGGCGATGATATCGACAGGATCTACGTCGTTATCCAGTACCCGCTGACCTTCGGGCACCTATGATAAAAATGGCGGAAGGCAGCCGGAGTCGAACCTGCCCGGGAACGGATGCCGTCCCCAACCGGGTTTGAAGCCCGGCCGCGCCACCGGGCGCGATTGCCTTCCTTGAAGTCAGTGCTCGGTGCGTTGGGCCAAGGCATTGTCGAGGCGGATATGGCGCTTGTCGCCAAACCGTCGCGTCAGGCCGATCCGGTCGAAGTATTCGAGAATCTGGATGCTGCGCTTGCGCCCCAGGCCCACGGCATCACGAAACGCCGTGACCTGAATCACCGGGTTTTGCGCGGCCAGTTGCACAAGCATAGCCGCCAATCGGCGGATCATCGTATCGGTGTAGAACAGGTCACGGACGACTTGATGCGCCCTTCCCAACCTCGCCATTTTGCACAGCAGCAAGCGCACGGCCGCCTCGTCATGGTCAAGGTCGCGCACCCACGGCGGATCAAAACCAGCCTGTTCGAACAACGGTTGCAAGTGTTGCCACAGGGCTTCCTCGTCTTCGCTCAAACGCACCTGATGATCGGGCAAATGCAGCCATGGCCCGCTGGCGACAATGGCCCCGCTGGCGAGTAACTCGTCGAGCAGACTGATAAACGTCGGACGGTCCAGCGCTGTGCCGGTGAACCGCCGCAGGCGATCCCGGTCCGGGCCCATTTGATCCGGTTCCAATTGATGAAGACGTGCGAGGTGTTCCAGCAATGGCGCTTTCAGCGCTTCCCAGCGGGCCGCACTGAACAGCAACGGACCTTGGCGAGTGTCGATCAGGCGCACGTCATCGGGCAAAACCCACGTATTGCGGGGGCGATTGAACTGTCGCTCCAGACGCTGCGGATCGAGCCCGGTGTCGCTGTTGGCCAATAACGCCGGCAGGCTGTCTTCCAACTCTTTGCGTGTGGCGAGGGCGTGTAGCTGCGCCAGCCGCTCGGGGCTTCGGCGTTGTCGGGTCGGTGCAAACGGGTCGAGCACCCGCGCGCCGCCGAGGGTGCGTTGGGCGCTCTGGTCACGCAGGATCAACGGATCGCCCTTCACGGCCTGCACCGGCGTATTCAGCAGCAGTTGCGCGAACATCCGTTCACCCGGCGCCAGGCGGGCGCCTTCCAGCAACGCCACCCGCCCGGTCACGTCCTGAGTCCCGACGTGAACGTGCACGGGTTGAAAGTGCTCGAGGGCCTTGGGTTCACTGGCTAACAATTGCAGGTCGACATCCACTCGCTGGGTCGGCGCGTACAGCCACTCGGCCAGCAACCAGTGACCACGATGAATCTGTTCCAGGGCCAAGCGTTCGGCACTCAGGTTCAACGCCACTCGCTGTCCGGCCATTGCGACTTCAGCAGCCCGATTCTGTGCATGCAGGCCGCGCACGCGAACGGGTTTGCCCTGGAGGCCGAGCATCAGCGTATCGCCCACCGCCACCACGCCAGACAACGCAGTGCCGGTCACCACAATACCGACGCCGGCCACGTTGAAGGCGCGATCAATCGCCAGGCGAAAGCCGCCGATGGTGCTGCGCTGAACGACTTCACGCTGCGCCTCGAGCAAGGCTTGCCGCAGGGTCTCGATGCCCTCCCCGGTCACACTCGACAGCGCAATCAGCGGCGCGTTGGCATAAGGTCCCGGCGCCAGCAATGTCTGGATCTGCTCGCGGACGACTTGCACTCTGGACGGTTCGACCCGGTCGCATTTGCTGATCGCCACCAGCGCCCGAGGGATGCCCAGCAGTTCAACGATGGCCAGGTGTTCGCGGGTCTGCGGCATGACGCCATCGTCGGCCGCGACCACCAGCAACACCAGATCAATGCCCTGAGCCCCCGCCAGCATGTTGTGGGTGAAGCGCTCATGACCGGGCACATCGATAAAACCGGTCAGGGGCGCTTGCGGTTCCAGCGCCGCGTAGAGGTAGCCGAGGTCGATGGTCATGCCGCGTTCACGTTCTTCCCGGCGACGGTCACCGGCCTGGCCGGTCAGGGCCTGGAGCAAGGCAGTCTTGCCGTGGTCGATGTGCCCGGCGGTGCCGACGATCACCCTATATCTCCTGTAATTGATCGAGTTGCGCCAGCCACGCCGGCTCATCGTCCAGTTGCCGCAGGTCCAGCCACAACGCATCGTCATCAATGCGCCCGAGCACCGGAATCGGCAACGCACGCAGGGCAGCTTCCAGCCCGTGCAACTGCCGTCCGCGAAGACGTTTGGACGCGTTCGGTCGCAGGCATAAAGCCGCACTCGGCAATCGCGCCACCGGTTGGCTACCGCTGCCGATCATGCTCAGCGCAGCTACCGCGCTGACGCTCCAGCCGTCGCCCAGGATTTTGGCCAGCGAGGGTTGCAGGCGCTCAGCCTGGGCCAGGATATCCGCTTGGGGCCGGGTCAGCAGGCGCAAACTCGGCAGCCGTTCGGCCAGTCGATCAGGATCGCGGTACAGGCCCAACACCGCTTCGAGGGCGGCCAGGGTCAGTTTGTCGACCCGCAAGGCGCGCTTGAGTGGATTCTTCTTGATCTTCGCGATCAGGTCTTTGCGACCGACGATCAACCCGGCCTGTGGCCCACCCAGTAACTTGTCGCCACTGAAGGTGACGATGTCCGCACCATCGATCAGCGCCTGGCGCACCGTCGGCTCGGCGGGCAAGCCCCAGCGCGTCAGGTCCAGCAGGCTGCCGCTGCCGAGGTCTTCAAGTAACGGCAAGCCGTGTTTATGCGCGAGATGCGCCAACTCGTCAGTCGGCACCCGGGCGGTGAAGCCTTCGATGTTGTAGTTGCTCGTATGGACGCGCATCACCAAACCGCTACGGGGGCCGATGGCCGCCTCGTAATCCCGGGCATGGGTGCGATTGGTGGTGCCGACTTCGTGAAGCCTGACCCCGGCCCTGGCCATGATGTCGGGAATGCGGAAGGCTCCACCGATTTCGATCAGTTCGCCCCGGGAAATGATGCCTTCCTTACGCGCGCCCAGACTGTTAAGTGTCAGCAACACCGCAGCGGCGTTGTTGTTGACCACCGTCACCGCCTCGGCGCCGGTCAGCTCGCGGATCAGGCCTTCGATCAGGTCATCACGGTCGCCGCGCTTGCCGCTGTGCAGATCGAATTCCAGATTGAGCGGGTAGCGTGCCGCGAGTTGCACGGCATCGATGGCTTCCTCCGGCAACAACGCTCGCCCCAGATTGGTGTGCAGCACCGTGCCGGTGAGGTTGAACACCCGGCGCACGTTGCTGCGATGCTGAGTGGCCAAGCGTTCGCCCGCCCTGCCCGCCAACACTTCAGGCGCGATTTCAATGGCGTCGAGTTGCCCTGAAAGCACCGGTTCACGCAAGTCATCGAGCAATTGCCGCAAATTCGCCAGCAACGCGTCACGCCCATAACGCTCGGCCAGCGGTTGGCAAGCGGGATGGCGCAACAGACTGTCGATGGAAGGCAGCCGGAGAACCTGGCTGGCGGGTCTGGAGGACATCAGGCGCTCCTGATTACGAATGACCGTAGCGCCTGAGTGTAGCTGCTGAGCTCGGAGGGATAGCTTAGAGGGAAAGCTCAAAGGGGTAGCTCAGCCACCTCCCGGTGCCAGCAACAGATTAGGCGCCGGACGCAGGTAGCCTTCCTGCTCCAGGCGCATGTCCAGCAGCAGGCTGGTCAGGTCGGTTGAGAGCGCTTCGGCCTCGGCGTCGTTTTCCAGGTACAGCAACTTCAGGTAGCTGCGACAGCCGGGACAGACCTCCGCGCGCAACGGAGCCTGATTGGCGGCGTGGCGGTCGTCATCGAGGCTGACGTATTCAAGGCCTTTGCTTTGTTCGCAATACACGCATTTGACCCGCACCACATGCCATTCGCAGGCACACAGCGAGCACACCAGATACCGCAAGCCGTTGTACTTGCCGCGATGGCGAATCACCCCGGCCATGGCCGGTGAACCGCAGGCCGGACATTGGCTGAGACTGTCGCCGGGTTTTAGCGCAAGGTCCGGCGTACTCAGCAACCAATGACTCCAGGCCACTTGCAACGCCGCGCCGAGAAACGGCACCACGGCGGCGGGCAGCAAGGTGAATTGGCCGCTGACCAGCGCAATCGCCCAGACCTTACGTTGTCCGACGTTGGTGCTGCGCAAGGTCGCCACGGCTTTTTCCACGGCAGGTTGCGGCGGTGGCTGGTAACGCTGCAACAGCGTTTCGAGGTACGGCAGCCAATGGTCCTCGCGCACCAGACTGTCCGCGGCGAACGGCGGCAAGCCGTGTTGCTGGCACACGCGCAGGCGTTCGGCATCGGGCATGGCGGCGACGGGCGGATCGTCCATCAAACCCTGCTGCACATGGCACAGCCCGGTCACCAGCCGCAGGTAATCGGCCAGTGGATGGCCGTCGACCAGACGCTCCAGGCGCAAGGCGCGCAAGGTGAACAGGTTGTTCGGCGGCAGGTGCAGAAACGGCGGTGAACTCGCCGCCGCTTCGATCTCGCCAGGCTCAAGAATCGTCGCCACGGGGTTATCCTTTTTTGCTGATCGGCCGGTCGGGGTGCTCGTCGCGGGTCACTTCGCGGTACCACAGTTCATGGTGTTTTTTCGCCCAGGCGCGGCTCACCCCGCCATGCACCATGGCGCTGACCGAACCCTTGATCCAGATGCCGGCGTAGATGTGAACAATGATGCTCAGCACCAGGATGAAACCCGCCAACGCATGCAGCAGCATGGCCCAACGAATGCTGGTGATGCCAAAGTACTCGCTGAAATACGCACGCCAGATCACCAGCCCGCTGAACAGCAGCACCAGCATGCAAATCAGCAAGGTCCAGAACAGCAGCTTCTGCCCAGGGTTGTACTTGCCGATGGGCGGCACGCCCTCCTCCTCATTCTTGATCACCCGTCCGACTCGCCTCAGCCACAACCGATCATTGGCAATAAAGTAATTCGCGCGCCAGAAACGGATCACCAGCCCCAGGAACAGCACGAACATCACCACGCCCATGAACGGATGCAGGATGCGCGTCCACGGGCCGCCGCCGAACAGGTTGCTGAGCCAGAACAGCGCCGGATGAAACAACGCCAGCCCCGACAGTGCCGCCATCAGAAACAGAATCGCCACCAGCCAGTGATTGGTGCGCTGGTTCGAGGTGTAGCGAAGGATCGGTTTGTCGTTCATGGCCTGTCCTCCCCCTTCGGATCATAGGTGTGCACCGATGGATCGATTTCATGCACGGCGGGATCGGGGATGCTCGGGTGTTCGTCCTCCTCGACCAGTTGCGGCCCGATGCGCACGTAGTGGAAGAACCCGGCCAGCACCGCCAAGCCCATGGCCAGCAACCCCAAGGGTTTGCTCACGCCTTTCCACAGGTCCACCAGCGGACTGATGGTCGGTTGATCCGGCAGGCCGGCATACAACCGGGGCTCATCGGCATGGTGCAGCACATACATCACGTGAGTACCGCCGACGCCACTCGGGTCGTACAGCCCCGCGTGTTCGAAGCCACGGCTCTTGAGGTCGACGATCCTTTCGGCCGCGTGCTCTTTCATGTCGTCCTTGGTGCCGAACACAATGGCGCCCGTCGGGCAGGTTTTGACGCAAGCCGGCTCCAGCCCCACCGCCACCCGGTCCGAGCACAACGTGCATTTGTAGGCCTTGTGATCCTTTTGCGAGATTCGCGGGATATTGAACGGGCATCCGGTGATGCAATATCCGCAACCGATGCAATGGTCCTGGTCGAAATCGACGATGCCATTGGCGTGCTTGATGATCGCCCCCGGGCTCGGGCACGCCGCCAGGCACCCCGGCTCGGCGCAGTGCATGCAGCCGTCCTTGCGAATCAGCCATTCCAGATTGCCGGCGTCGGTTTCGTGCTCGGTGAAGCGCATCAAGGTCCAGGTTTCTGCGCTCAGGTCTTGAGGGTTGTCGTAAGTGCCGAGGTTGTGGCCGACATCGTCGCGCAGCTCGTTCCATTCCGAGCAGGCGACCTGACAAGCCTTGCAGCCGATGCACTTGGTGGTGTCGATCAGCTTGGCCACTTCCTCCTGATTGCGTACCGAGGATGGGACGGTCGTGGTGGCCGAACGGGCGATGATGTCTTGGCTGGCCATTTAGACTTTCTCCACGTTGACCAGGAATGACTTGGATTCCGGGGTCTGAGTGTTGCCATCGCCGAGGAACGGCACCAGGGTGTTGGTCAGGTAACCGTGACGCGTGAGGCCGGTAAAACCCCAGTGCAGCGGGATGCCGATCTGGTGCACCACCTGATTATTGACCTGCAGCGGACGAATCCGCTTGGTCACCACCGCCACCGCTTCTATATGCCCGCGCTTGGAACTGACACGGACTCGGTCGCCGGCCACGATGCCTTTCTCCTTGGCCAGCACTTCACCGATCTCGACAAACTGCTCGGGTTGGGCAATCGCGTTGAGCTTGCAATGCTTGCTCCAGAAGTGGAAATGCTCGGTCAGCCGGTAACTGGTCGCCGCATAGGGGTAGTCCTTGGCCACGCCTAAGGAATCCCACACCGAATCGAAGATCCGCGCCGCCGGGTTGCTGGTGGCTTTCTTGTTTTGCGGGTGCAACGGGTTGATGCCGATCGGCGTTTCGAACGGCTCGTAGTGCTCAGGGAAAGGCCCTTCGTTCATCTTGTCGACGGCAAAGAACCGCGCCACGCCCTCAGGGTTCATGATGAACGGATTCATCCCGGCTTCCGGTGGCGAGTCGGCCTTGAAGTCCGGCACATCGGTGCCGCTCCAGACCTTGCCGTTCCACCACACCAGGCGTTTTTTCTCGTCCCACGGCTTGCCTTGCGGGTCGCACGAAGCGCGGTTGTAGAGAATCCGCCGGTTCGCCGGCCAGGCCCAGGCCCAGCCCTGATGTTGCTTCATGCCGTACGGATCGCTGTTGTCGCGCCGGGCCATCTGGTTGCCCGCTTCAGTCCAGCTGCCACAGAAAATCCAGCAACCGGAAGCCGTGCTGCCGTCGTCCTTGAGCTGGCCGAAACCGGCCAGTTGCGCGTTGCCCTTGATCGCCGCGCCGGTAGCGTCGGTGAAGTCCGTGGTGGCATAGCCGTTGATTTCCTTGGCCAGTTCTTCCGGCGAAGGTTCGTCGGCGATTTTGTACGGCCAGGACAGTTTGAGGATCGGCTCGGCATAAGCGCCACCGTTGGCCTGGTAACGCTGGCGCAGACGGATAAACAGCTCGCTCATGATCCGCACATCGGTGCGCGCTTCGCCAGGGCCGTCGGCCCCTTTCCAGTGCCATTGCAGCCAGCGGCTGCTGTTGACCAGCGAACCGTCCTCTTCGGCGAAACAAGTGGTGGGCAGGCGAATCACTTCGGTCTGGATGCCGGCAGTTTCGACGTCGTTATACGGCCCGACATTGCGCCAGAACTCCGAGGTCTCGGTGGCCAGTGGGTCCATCACCACCAGCCATTTCAGCTTGGCCAGCGCCGCCATCACCCGGTTTTTGTCAGGCAACGCGGCGATGGGGTTGAAGCCCTGGCACATATAGCCGTTGACCTTGCCCTGGCCCATCAGGTCGAACACTTTGAGGATGTCGTAGTTCGGGATGTCCAGTTTCGGCAGATAGTCATAAGCCCAGCGGTTTTCGAGCGTGGCATTCGCGCCGTACCAGGCTTTCATGAGGCTGACGTGGAACTTGCCGTAGTTTTGCCAATAGGACAGCTGCCCCGGACGCAACGGTTTTTGCGTGCGTTTGACGATGTAGGCGTTGTAATCCTGCTCCGCATCCTGCGGCAAAGTCAGGTAGCCCGGCAGCGAATTGGACAGCAAACCGAGGTCAGTCAGCCCCTGGATGTTGGAGTGCCCGCGCAAGGCATTGACGCCCCCGCCCGGCATGCCGACGTTGCCCAGCAGCAATTGCACCATGGCCGCGCTGCGGATGATCTGCGAACCGATCGAGTGCTGCGTCCAGCCCAGCGCGTAGAGAATCGTCATGGTCTTGCCCGGTTGCGAGCAGGTGGCGATTTCTTCCCAGATCTTCTGCATGGCATCCACTGGCATGCCACAAATCTGGCTCGCCAGTTCGATGTTGTAGCGGCTGTAATGCTGCTTCATCAATTGATAGACGCAGTGCGGGTCCTGCAGGGTCGGGTCGACCTTGACGAAGCCGTCCTCGCCGACTTCATAACCCCAGCCGGACCTGTCGGTGTAGGCGCGTTTGGCGACGTCGTAACCGCTGAAGATCCCATCCTCGAAGCCGAACCCGGCTTTGACGATGAACGACACGTCGGTGTAGTTGCGCACGTACTCGTGCTGGATCTTGTCTTCGGTCAGCAGGTAATTGATCAGCCCGCCCATGAAGGCGATGTCGGTGCCGGTGCGAATCGGAGCGTAATAGTCGGCCACCGAGGCGGTCCGGGTAAAACGCGGATCGACCACGATCAAGCGTGCCTTGTTGTGCGCCTTGGCTTCGGTCACCCATTTGAAGCCACACGGGTGCGCTTCTGCTGCGTTGCCGCCCATCACCAGGATCAGATTCGCGTTACCGATATCGGTCCAGGTATTGGTCATGGCACCACGGCCATACGTCGGGGCAAGACTTGCCACCGTCGGGCCGTGTCAGACACGCGCCTGGTTATCGAACCCCAGCATGCCGAGACTGCGAATGACTTTGTGGGTGATGTAACCCGCTTCATTGGACGCCGCCGAGGCCGCGAGGAAACCGGTGGTCAGCCAGCGGTTCACCGTTTGGCCCTGGGCATTCTTCTCGATGAAGTTGGCGTCGCGGTCGGCCTTCATCAGGTCGGCGACGCGATCCAGCGCTTCATCCCAGGAGATGCGCGTCCACTCGGTAGTGCCGGGTTTGCGCACCTGTGGGTATTGCAGGCGACCGGGGCTGTGAATGAAGTCCAGCAGACCGGCGCCTTTGGGGCACAGGGTGCCGCGATTGACCGGGTGATCGGAATCGCCTTCGATGTGGATGATGTTTTGCGCGACGTTCTTGGCGGCATCGCCCTGGCTGTACATGATCACACCGCAGCCGACCGAGCAGTACGGGCAGGTGTTGCGGGTTTCATGGGTGTGGGCAAGCTTGAAGTGGCGCACCTGCTCGGCGAAGGCAGTCGCGGGGGCCATGCCCAGCGCGCCGAGGCTCGAGCCCGCAAGGCCGATACCAGCGACCTTGAAGAACTGACGACGGTTGAGGTCCATCGTGCACTCCTGTCAGGTGGAGACCCGGTACTTTTGCCGGGTTTTTCTGGACAAACACAGTTGTGGCAGTCTGGCTGCCGACATTTGAAACTGTAGACAATGTTAGAACTGACCGTGTGAAAACCGACCATCGGGCAATACCGGAGCTTCAGCCATCACACACAAACTCGCTCCCACAGGGGCTTGGCGTTTATCATGAGCGTCGGATTTACCCTGCCCTTTATGAGACTGAGCATGACTTTCGATTTTGATCAGGTGTTCGACCGCCACAACACCGGCAGTACCAAATGGAGCCGTTACCCGGCCGACGTGTTGCCGATGTGGGTGGCCGACATGGACTTCTCCGCACCGCCGGTGATCATCCAGGCCCTGCAAAAACGTCTGGAACACCCGATGCTCGGCTACAGCGTGGCCCAGGATGACTTGCGCAATGCCATCGTCGCCGACCTCTGGAACAAGTACGCCTGGCGCGTATTGCCTGAGGAACTTATTTTCCTGCCCGGCGTGGAGTCGGGTTTCAACATGGCGCTGAATGCGCTGGTCCAGCCGCAGCAGAACGTTGTGGTTCAGGTCCCGAACTACCCGCCGCTGCGACATGCGCCGGGGCACTGGGGTTTGAACAAGGTTGAACTCGAATTCGACGCGTTGGCGGACGGCACGTACGCCACGCCACTCGATGCCTTGAATCGGGCGCTGACCGGTGGCGGTGCGCTGCTGCTGAGCAACCCGCACAACCCGGTGGGCAAAGTCTTCCCGCGAGAAGAACTGCAAGCAGTTGCCGACATCTGTCTGGAGCACGATGCCTGGATCATCTCTGACGAGATCCACGCTGAGCTGTGTTTCGACGGCCGCGTGCACATTCCGACGGCTTCCCTGAGCCCGGAAATCGCCAAACGCACCATCACGCTGATGTCGGCGAGCAAGGCCTACAACATCGCCGGGCTGAAGACGTCATTCATGATCATTCAGGACTCGGCGTTGCGTGCAAAGGTCAACCACGCCCGCTGCGGCATGGTCGACAGCGTCAACCCGTTGGGCATGGAAGCGACCCGCGTCGCCTACAGCGAAGGCGGCCCTTGGCTGGCCGGGTTGAAGGCGTACCTGCAAAGCAATCGGGATTATCTGGTGGAAGCAGTCAACACGAGACTGCCGGGTGTGACCATGAATATCCCGCAAGGCACGTATCTGGCGTGGCTCGATTGCTCGGCGCTGGGACTGGATAACCCTCAGCAGTTTTTCCTTGATCAAGCCAAGGTCGGGCTGAGCCCTGGTCTGGATTTTGGCGATGACAGCAAACAATTCGTGCGCCTGAACTTCGGCTGCCCACGGGCATTGCTGGAAGAAGGCATTGCGCGGATGGAGCGTAGTTTGCTCAATCGCAACGCCTGATGATGATCGTTCCCACGCGGAGCGTGGGAACGATCACGCAAACCGATGCATTCGGCAGCGGCTGCATCACTTCCTTTAATGCGTCAGGACAGCTGGCCCACCCACAGTTTTGATGCTCATTTTTGTCGTTTAAAGCACCCTCCTCCTATCGACCTAAGGTCGACCGTCCGTCTGAATCCACCCTCTACCTGTCAAATATGACAGTAGCCAGCCTTCTACCCCCGGTGTTTGATGTTCCGACGCGGACGCGCCCGGCGTCATGACCTCGGAGGTACCTGATGGCGACTGATCAAACTAATCCCGGTGTGTTGGTGCTCTACCCTTTGCGCTTTACCAGCGCCAATTACCCGGTGATCAGTGACCCTCTGCCCCCCGCAAACGTGCCGGTCGGAGGACTGGCCCATTCCACGTTCACCCAGGACCCCAGTCGCCGGGAGGGGGCGACCCAGGTGAAGATCGACCCCCCGAGCGGCGGGGAATATGACGCCATCGCGCTGTACATGAAAACCCTCGATGATCCGCAACCGCTGCTGGTCGAACGAAAATCCGTGGCCGCCGAAGACCAAAACAGCCCCACCTTTTTCAACGTGTTCCAGTCGTTGCTTGTCGAGCGCGTGAACATTTTTTTCTATGTGGTCGAGCGCAGCAGCGGCAATGACGGGCCCTCAATTGCGTCCTGGGCGCTGTACCATCACCAACTCCCTGGCGGCAATGATGTCCCGGGCACCGGGGCTCATCCTTATCTGATGCTCAGCCTGCCACCGGAACTGGGCAACCCGCCCCGGATCGGCAAAGAGGAAGCGGCCAAGGGCGTGCCCCTGACCGTGTCTTACCCCCACGGCCAGCCTTACGACAACATCCTGCTGATGCTCAACGGCAAGCGGTTTACCTTCACCCTGCAACCGGGTGAAGAGAACCGACCCTATGTGATTCTCCTGACCCAGGACCTGCTTGAACAGGCCGGTGACAACCCCGCCTTCGAGATCCGCTACACCGTGATTTCTCAGGTGAACAATCCGACGGATAGACGGCGCGAATCGCACGTCATCGTAGCTGACGTTGACCTGGCACATACGACGCTCGACGCCCCGCTCCTGCGGGAAGACCTCGATGACAGCGAAGATGATCCCGGTCTCATTGATCGCGACAAACTCAAGGGCGGGCCTTTGTGGGTGGTGGTTCTGCCGCGCGCACCGACCTGGCAGGTCGGGGACACCGTTCAGGCGATCTATCGCTCGACCCCGCCCGACCTCGAGGTCCCGACGCAAGGCACCGTCGAAAAGGATGGGTTTGGCCAGTTCAAGCCCTGCCTCATGCCAGTCCCCAATGACCGGGTCATTAGCGGCAGCCAGGTGCGGGTGGCTTTTGAGCTGGTGCGCAATGGCCAGGTGGTGGGACGTTCGAAAGAGGCGATGGCTCAAGTGATGGGTTCAGGTGAGGAACCTGGACCGCTGAAAGCCCCCCGGGTGCCGGCGTTTGACGACGGTCTGGTCACCGACGCCGATGCCCGGATACCGGTTGAAGTGCTGATTCCGACCTTCAACAATGCGTTGGCCGGTGATGAGATCACCGTCCTCTGGGGCTCAAAGCGCGCAGCGCCAGTGACGCTGCTCGATACAGACCTGCCCAACGATCCAATCATCGGCGTCAAGCTGCTGTACGCGCTGGTGGAGTCGGCCGGTCAGGGCCCGATTGACGTCAAGTATGAATTTCGCCGCAGCACGATTATCGCCAAGACCTCCCCGGTGACACCGGTGGTGGTGGACCTGAGTATTCCGGGCGGCCCGGACCCGGATCCTGAAACCCCGGAGAATGAAAACCTGCGGCCTAACCTCGTGCTCGGTGCCAGCAAAACCCCCAATGTCATTACACCGCAAGACTTCGAGCTGGACGCCACGGCGACCCTCCCGTGGCGGGACAAAACGGGCAACGCGTATATGGTCACGGGGGACATCGTCCAAGTGTTCTGGGGCACCCAGTCACTCGCACCGTATCCCGTAAAATCCACCGATGCTGCTGATCTGGTGCTGCCAGTTCTACAGGCGATCATTGCCTTGGAAGGCTCGGGGGATGTGCCGGTCCGCTACACCGTCACCCGCAAACTGGCCACCGCGCCTCACGAGGGCGTCAGTCGCTCACCGGTCCAGAACGTTAGTGTCCTTTCGGCCGGCGACTTGCCCGGTGGCGTCGGCGGCCTGGGGCCAGGCGTTTTCACCGAGGCCAACGCAGACAACGCGATTGGTCGTGCGGTGATTGAGGATGGCAGCACTCCACTGCGCATCACCAACTACCTGAACATGAAAGTCGAGGACAAAATCGAACTGTTCTTCATCGGCATCGACAATTATGCCGGTACCGGAAACGAGATCGAAGCGTCACGTTTTGAGCCGACCCATGAAGTGGTTGTCGCCGATATGACCCGCGGGTACGTCGACTTCCCGATTCCAGCGCTCAACATTCTGCATATCTGTACCCAAGGTTCGGCCAAGGTCAAATACAGGGTCACCGCCAAAGTTAGCGGCGCCAAAGCCACATCGCGTGAAGCCTTTGTCCTGATCGATGTGAAATTGCCACACGAATCGACCTGCCCCATCCCGCCACGCCGTTAAGGCGGCGGGCAGGCGTCGCTCATCCCCACTTCCTGCAAATGGACTTCATCATGGACATGAACACTTCACCCGACGCCCCGCTGCAACCCACGACCTTGTCCCAACGCGCCGACCCGGCGCCCACCCTGGTCGCCCCCAAAATCCCGGTCGCCCAGATCAATGGCGGCCTGCGCTTTCAGGACCTCAACGACCCCACCGTGCCGGTGCATGTGACCGCCGTGGGCTACCCCGGCATCGCCCTGAATGACCGCATCGAGCTGGTGTGGGACGGCGCCACAGTCGACTTTTTCCCGGTCAACCAGGGCCACATCGACTCCCACAGCCTGACCTTCGCCGTCCTCCCCCAGCACATTGTCGAAGGCGATGCCCGGCTGTTCTACCGCGTGACCACCTTCGTGGGCAGCAACGTGTCGATCTCCTTTCACCTGGACGTGCTCGTCAAGACCACAATCCCCGGCGACCCGGACCCCGACCCGTCCACCCCCACCATCAATGAACGCCTCTTCGCCCCCAGCGGTATCCCGCCGGTCATTGGCGACACCGAAGCGGCGAACGGCCTCGCCGTGACGCTGGCACGTTATGCCTACATCGCCGCCAACGACATCGTCACGCTGTTCTGGGGCGGCAGTCGCTACCCGATCAAACACACCATCGTGGACATCAACGCGCCCATTGCCATCCGCGTCGAACCCGACGTCATCGTGGCGCCGGGGGACGGTCCGCTGATCGTACGTTATGAAATCCGTGACCGGGTCAACAACTGGTCCTTGTTCTCCCTCGCCGCCAATACCGACATTGAAGCCGGCGGTGGCGCGTTCCCGGCCCCGCGGGTGCTGGATGCCTTGGGCGACGATGACCTGAACCTGGCCGAGCTCGGCAGCAAAGACGCACGCATCGCCTTGCCCGTGTACCCGAACATGGCGGACAAGGACCACATCATCCTGACCTGGAACGGCCAGACCAGCGAGGGCACCCTGATTCCGGAGGTCGTCACCTACGACGTCGTCCCCGATGACCTGGGGTTTTCCAAGGAACTGCCGATCAGCAACAGCATCGTGCGGGCGATTGGCGGCGGCGAAGCAACGGTTCTGTATGAAGTGCAGCCGCTGATCGGTGGCAAATATCGCTCACGGCGCAAACGGGTCACGGTCAGTGGCCAGGCTTTTGAGCTGGCACCGCCGTCGATCGAAGGGATCACCGGGCCAACCCTGGACCCGGCCCTGATCCCCGCCACCGGGGCCACCGTGATCATCGCGCCCTACGGCGACCTGATGCAGCCCGGCGACCGGGTCTACCTCACCTGGGCCGGCGAAACCGAAGGCGGCTCACCGCTGATCCACACCGATGACAAACCCATCACCGGCGGTTCGGATGACCAGCCGGTGCGCTTTCTGGTGCCCAAGGACAAGCTCAGCCCTCTGGTCGGTGGGCGCCTGAGCGTCTCCTACAAAGTGGTGACCTTTGCCCGTGCCACCCTGGACTCACCGCCGCTGGAACTGACGGTCCTCGGCGGTGGGGCCCTGCTGCCCAAGCCCAGCGTGGATTACGCCACTGCCGACGATGTGCTCGACCCGGCCCTGGTCCCGCCTGTCGGCACCAAGGTGCGCATCGCCGCGTACGACGGCATGGCCGACGGCGACAAGGTGACGTTCTTCTGGCAAGGCGCGACCGAAGCCGGCAGCACCAGCGACTATGTACCGATCAATACTGCCGGCGTCGGCCAGGAAGTGAAGTTCGACGTCGAACTCAAATACGTCACGGCTAACCTCAACAATACCGTGCAGGTCCGGTACGAAGTGTTGCGCGCCAACGGCAAAAAACCGGGGTCCTTCACCCGCGTCTTGCAGGTGGGGGCCGCCCTGAACCTGCCCGCACCGAGCGTGAAAGAAGCCGTCGGTACCAGCCTCAACCCGATCGCCGCCAAGGACCGACTGACCATCGTCGTGCCGCACTACACCGGCATGCTGGGCACCGACAAGCTGAGCGTGACCTGGGCGGGGACCGCCGGTGAAGGCTCGCACACCTCGGCCCCGGTTGAGGTGGGCAGCGTCGGCATCAAGGAAGTCCCGATCCCCAACAGCGTGGTGGCCTTCAACCTGGGCAAGCCGGTGACGGTGAGCTACACGGTGATCCGCAACGGCACAACCTATCCACCCTCGGAGACCTTCACGCTGAATGTCTTGACCCTGCCGGTGAGTGAGCTCAAACCGCCGCTGATCCTGCAGGCCGCCAACAACGGTGAAGGCACGGTGTTGAACCTGAGCGACGTGACCGGTGGAGCGACAACACGCTCGCCCAGTTGGCCACTGATTGCGACCGGCCAGTATGTGTGGCTGGATCTTGAGGGTTTCAAAGCCGATGGCACTATCCACAATCGCCGGCTGATGCAGGCGACGGGCAGTTACGTGAATCAGGCCTGGATCAATCAGGGCTATTACGACGTGACATTGCCCTACGACTATCTGAAAGACCTGGGCGATGGCAAAACCCTGACAATGAGGTTCAAGGCCGCGCTGGGCAAGAGTCCGGACGACAAAGAGGCGGTGAGCTTTCCGGTACGCACCTACACCGTCAGCGCGGCAGTGAGACTGCCGGTCGCGACCTTCAAAGAGGCCTCCGGTGCACAGCAAGACCAACTGAACCCGGACGATGTATTCCCCCTTGGCGCCACCGTGATCATCCCGGCGACAGCCCTGCTGAAAACCGATGACGACGTCATCGTCACCGTCGAGAGCAAGACCATCACCACGTACCCGCACAGGGTCCTGCCTGCGGAAGCAGGCAAGGAGTTGTCCTCCATCAAGGTACCGCATGCGCTGATCGAGGCCAACGACGGCTTGAGCATTAACTTGAGTTACCTCGTCAAGCGCAAAGCCGGGGGCACGGACGGGCCCTCGGACCCCACGGTTTACGATGTTCGCAAGGTGATCGGTTCGGGCATTCTGAGGGTCATGGGCGCGCGTGCTAACCGCAGCAATTGGAGAGTGTCCAGCGCTTCACGTCTGTTGAGCGCGTTTAACGCCACCACCGGTCAGCCGCTCGAGGCCCACTGGAAATACCCTGAAGACAGCGAATGGACGGCCGGCACCACCTGGCGCGATACCGCGCCACAGCTACCGCTGCAAGTGCGCACCGCTGATGATCAGATTACGCTGAATGCGGCGAATATCATTGGCAATGAGGCGGCGTTCGTGGCGCATCGGGATCGGGGGGATGTCGTGGGCTGGGGCCGTGCGGAATATGGGGCAACGATTCCCGCGCCCATCATCGCCCTGAACGACATTGTCGAGGTGAGCTGCACCGGTTCCGCCTACGCCGCCCGACGAGCCAATGGGATAGTGGTGGTTTGGGGCTTAGCGACTTATGGTGGAAACATGGGCGGCGTCTCACCTCAGGATTTCGTTCAGGTCATTGGTAACGACTCTGCCTTTGCCGGTATCAAAAACACGCGGCAGGTGGTTGCCTGGGGTTACAATGGCGGCACGGTCCCGACTCCAGTCGGAGCGCTGACCGACGTAGTTCGGTTGGTCGGCTCTAGGTTCGCGTTTGTTGCGCAGCGGGCCACCGGACAGGTGATGGCTTGGGGCGCCGTGGGTGGAAGCGTGCCGAGCGACATTGCCGCGCTCACCGATATCCAGACACTCCTCGGCAGTCAGCACGCGTTTGCGGCACTCCGGGCCAACGGCAGGCTCGTAGCCTGGGGTGAAGCAGAATACGGTGGAACCGTGCCGGCGAATATCGCCGCCCTGACCGACATCATTGAACTGAGCTGCGCCACTTATGGCGCTTTTACTGCAAGACGGGCGACCGGCCAGATTGTGGCCTGGGGGCCTCCGGGCGTGGGGGGCACCCTTGACCCGTGGCTCGGAGCGCTGACCGATATCGTTGAAGTCACTGCCACCGCTGGTGCATTCGTCGCTCGTCGGGCTAACGGCTCTGTCGTCGGCTGGGGCAGCGTGTACTCAGGTGGTATAGTGCCTGCCGAGATCGCGGCGCTGGACGATATCGTTCAGGTGTGCGGTACATACACCGCGTTCGCCGCCTTGCGCCAGAACGGCACCGTGGTGGCCTGGGGGGATCCCACCGGGGGCGGCGATACGTCAGCAGTCGTCAGCCAACTGACCAATGTACGGGCGCTTTACAGCAATGACTATGGCTTTACCGCCCTGACCGCCGATGGTCGTGTCGTGACCTGGGGTTATCCTCAGTACGGAGGCGACAGCAGCGCCGTCCAGGATCGCCTGGTTGGCCAGGTTTCCTACCAGGCCAGCCCGGCATCCAGGGGGCTGGCCCTGAAAGCCAGTCGCTGCGCAGCGCTCAACGAGACCCCGCCAACCGAGGTTCGCTAACCTTTGCGTTGCACCTGACTCGGCGCTCCGTCAGGAGCGTCGAACGCTGATTTCAAAAGGTGAACAGCTGTCATCCGACCCGCACCACAAAAGCCATCTCAAGTATTGGAATAAATACTCCCAATGACTCCGATCTCTGCATAGGCGTTGCCAAGGGCTGTGAGCTTTAGGTCGGTTGTCGAGTGACCGACGTGCGCGACACTGCAACCGTTCGTCGCTACTGTCAGATCTGACAGTAGCCCCTATTCACACCTCTGGTGTGTGATGAGCCTGCCCCCTCGAAGGCCAGGGTTAACCACACAGGGAGTGAATGATGGACATCCAGTCTGCCGCGCTGAACGAATTGTTCGTGCTCTATCCAGTGATTATTCAAGGCTGGATCAGTCCTGTCCTGCCCGCCGGTACCGCGGACGGGGGTATTCCAAAATCACTTTACGATGGGGTGCTCACGGGGCTTGAGTGCTTGATCGATCCATGGACCGAGGTTCAGTCCTGGACCCTGGCGGTGGATGATCGTGTGGATTTGTATGTCAACGACGCAGCGACGCCCGTTCATGGCAAGACCATCAATCCTGGCGAGGAAAATCTTCGTATTCGCCTGAACGTGCCACACGGACAGCTGCAGGACGGTGTCAACACGCTCCATTACATCGTCACCCGGCCCGGCGGGAACGGCGCCGAAAAATCCCGAGTCCTGGAGGTGCTGTACCACCTTCGTGCGCCCGGCGAACCGGCACCTGCAGGCATGCGGCTGCAAATACCGACGGCCGTCCGGGATCAGGGGGTGGATGCCGAACAGGCTGCGCAAGGCGTGGTATTCGGCTTCGACTACACCAACCGGCGCGCCTACGACCGCATTCGCCTGACGCTGCGCCCTCCTCGCGTGAAAGAAGCCCCTGACGGCAAGCTGGACCCGATCGCCGCCAAGGATCGCCTGACCGTCGTCGTGCCGCACTACACCGGCATGCTGGCCACGGACAAGCTGAGCGTGACCTGGGCGGGGACCGTCGGTGGCGGCTCACAGCATTACCGCCAAAGCGTTGTATGGCTCGGGTCAGTCGTCGGACGCGCGGACCTTCATCTCGATGAACGCGAGTCTAGGGAGGCGGGTAACGCCGGCCCAGGAAGGTAAAGCCGCGTTCGATGCGCCCGATGTAGGTGTTGTCGGGATGCTTGAGTAAATCGAGTTCATTAAACAGGTCATTGACCACGCGCACGGCCTGACCCGATTTATGGTGTGTCGGCGTCAGCACCAGCACGCTATCCATATAACGCAGGTGGAACACATCTGGCCGCGTCAAGGCCACATCCAGACAGCACAAGTAGAAGCCACCCAACAGAGAGCTGAGTGACCACGCCAAACGCATCCCCCGGGGATGGTCCCAAAATAAACCGCCGCGCTCAGCGGTACGCGTGAGGCATTGGGCGGCCAAGTCGAGAAGGCGTTGATCGTGCACCTGCAAGGCCAAGTCCGCCATCAGGCGCTGAGGCGAAATAGAGACGTAGTACTCTGCAGACGAATCGATATTCAGGAGTGGCGCTAGTCATCCTCCTGCTCTCAATGATCCTGCTATGGTTCAACGTACTGACGCCTGAATACCTGCCCGCGACCGTCGATCAATCACCAAAGGCACGACATCGCGGCACGCACCCGACGAGTACCGAGCATGAGTTTCATTTTGTGGGTGGCGGTGTTGGGTGCGGTGCTGCTGACGCTGGCACTGACGTCGTCGTACCTGCGCTGGATGCCGGTGACTACGTCGGCGGTGTGCCTGGTGCTGGGTGTAGCCATCGGGCCCGCGGGGTTCGGGCTGTTGAAACTGGACACCGATGATGCGTCCACCTGGATGGAGCATCTGACGGAAGTCGCGGTGCTGTTTTCGTTGTTTGTCTGCGGTTTGAAGTTGCGCTTGCCGCTCAGGGACAAGAACTGGCGCATTGCCTACGGCCTGGCCGGCCCGGTCATGGTGTTGACCATTGCCGGTGTCAGTCTGTTGCTGCATTACGGCTTCGAATTGTCCTGGGGCGCGTCCGTGTTGATCGGCTCGATTCTGGCGCCCACCGACCCGGTGCTCGCCGCCCTGGTGCAGGTCAACGACGCCCGGGATGACGACAGCGTACGCTTCGGGCTGTCGGGTGAGGCCGGGCTCAATGACGGCATCGCCTTCCCGTTTGTCATCCTCGGTCTGCTGCTGGTGCAACACGACGGCGACCCCGGCTGGCTGAGCGACTGGGTGCTGCGCAGTCTGTTATGGGCTGTCCCGGCCGGTTTGCTCACCGGCTACTGGATGGGACGCGGCATTGGTCGCCTGACCTTGTTAATGCGCATCAAGAATGACGACAGCACCCTTTCCCCAAATGATTACCTCGCCCTCGCCTTGATTGCCCTGGCGTATGTCGGGGCTGAGTCGATTCACGGCTATGGCTTTCTGTCGGTGTTCGCTGCCGGCCTGGGTTTGCGCCACGAAGAAGTCAAATCCATGGGCGACGACGAACTTCCCGCCGAGCATCTGGTTCAGCCGGTTGTGGGTCATCAGAACGTCGAGCCGCAACATGCGGTTCATGGTGATACCGCAAGCCTTGAGGACACTCAGGTCGCGGCGGGCATCATGATGGGCGACATGCTCGCCTTCGGTAGTCTGGTGGAACGGGCCATGGAAGTCTTTCTGGTGACGTTGCTCGGCGTGGTGCTGATGGCGCACTGGGACTGGCGCGCGTTGCCGATCGCTGGCGTGTTGTTTTGCCTGATACGACCGTTGAGCGTCGTCGCCATGCCTTGGGGCAGTTTGCTCAACGGGCGCCAGCGAATGCTGATTGGCTGGTTCGGCATACGCGGCATCGGCAGTCTGTATTACTTGTTCTATTCGTTGAACCACGGCCTGAACCCGTCGGTGGCAACGCTGTGCATCAACCTCACACTGTCTGTCGTCGCATTGAGCATCCTGCTCCACGGCATCAGCACTCAACCCCTCCTCGCTCGATATGAACAACACAAGAATAAAAATAGCTGATGTTTACCGCGAACTGCATGAGTCAATTTCCGGACTCATGCAGGCTGCATGACTTCAGTTTGCTATCAGTTGCTTCAACTCCTTGTTTTATAAGAAAGGTATCTCACCGGAAAACCGGCACGACAAATGCTCAAGGACTATGAGCGACTTTCGGCCTTGAGACCGTTCGCGCTCACCCCCTGACTCGTTGGAGAGACCCGACCATGAACGCCATAGACTTGTTGAAAGCCGACCATGAACGCGTAAAAGGCATCCTGACCCAATTAAGCGAATCCACTGAGCGTGGAGTTAAGAAGCGCGGCGAGTTGCTGGCCAAGCTGGAAATGGAGATCGCCATCCATACCCGCCTCGAAGAGGAAGTCTTGTACCCGGCGTACAAGAAAGCCGGGGGTAAGGAACAGGACGTCATGTATTACGAAGCCAAGGAAGAACATCGCACCGTTGATTCGCTGGTGCTGCCAGACCTGAAAGTCACCGACCCGTCCACCCCGGAATTTGCCGGTCGCGTGAAAGTGGTCAAGGAACTGCTGGAACACCACATCGAAGAAGAGGAAACGGAAATGTTTCCTCAGGCGAAAAAGCTGCTGGGTAACGCCACCCTGGAAGAGCTGGGTGCGCAAATGGAAAGTTTGAAAGCTCAGTACAAGAAAGAAATGAGTGCAGCCAATCTGGCGGCTTGATGCAAGTGGCGGCAACCCTAAAGGCCTGATGCTGATCACTCAAGCCAAACGCGATCCGTAGCAGCTGGCGAAGCCTGCGTTCGGCTGCGAAGCAGTCGTGAAATCAGACGATGCGGTATTTCAGGAAGACCGCAAACTCAGGTTTTACGACTGCTGCGCAGCCGAACGCAGGCTTCGCCAGCTGCTACGGATTGTGTCGTTCCTGAACTGATCGGCATTAGGTATATACCGGGCCTTTTCGGGTGTTCGATTCACCCGCCAGGGTTGGTCACCTGGATGTAAACCGCGTAGCTGCCCAACAGCATCCAAAAAATGGCGAAAATCCACGGCGTACGCACGGAAAACAGCAACGACTTGCGATACCCCTTATGGGACGATTCCATCTCACTGAACAGCGGCGACTCATCGTAAGCAAGCCCCATCAAGGGCTCACTGTGCAGCAACTGACTCTGTTTGAAATGCCAGTGATCAATGATGTCGTATGCCGCGCGAATCCCCGGCCAGGCGTTGAGCGAACTGAGCAGCCCCAACAGTGCTAAAAAGGGTGGCACCACCAGCGTGAAGAGTTTTCCCCACTCAGGGTTGAGGTTAGACATGCACGATGCGAAGGCAATCACCAGAAACGATTGCGCCGCCAGGTAGGCGTCGGTGCGATTGGCCAGAATGCTGGTTTCATACTGGATTTCCCGGCGGTAGAAATCCAGACGCTCCTTGGGGGACCCGAACATCTTGGCGTTGTGTTCGGTCAGGGTTTCTTCGGCCGGGGCCTCGGTCAATATTCTGGGCACAAGAGTCACGCACGGGATGGAAAGCGTTTAGAAGTAACGTCTCCCGACAAGTTCAGCTGGAATGACAGACAAAGGAATCCGCGACCGAACTTTGAGCTCGCTTGGTCATTTCATGGTCGTGGCGATGATTTCCACCAGATTGAGTTGGGTAAAGGGTTTGGACAGGCGCGGAAGTCTGGTGGCGAAACCTTCCAGGCGCTCGGCGTAACCGGTGGCAAGGATGATCGGCAGGCTAGGCTTGATGATCCTGATAGCCTGCGCCAGTTCCGCGCCATTCATCTGTGGCATGGCCATGTCGGTGATGACCAGATCAATCGCCTGTTCACTGTCGAACATAGTCAGCGCCTGTGCGCCGGACGCGGCACTGATCACTCGATGCCCCAGGTCTTCGAGCAACAGACAGGTACTGGTCAACACCAGGCTGTCGTCGTCCACCACCAACACACACAGTCGGGGCACGGGCGGTGCGGCTTGCTCCTCGGCAACAGGTTTGGTGACTGAACCAGCGGTGGCGAAGGGTATCCACAGTTCGGCGGTTGTGCCTTTGTCCTTCAGGCTCTTGAGGACGAATCGGCCGCCCAACTGCTCGATAAAACCATGAACCATCGACAGCCCCAGGCCAGTACCTTTGCCTACTCCCTTTGTGGTGAAAAAAGGGTCCGTCGCCGATGCCAGCGTCACGTCATCCATGCCCTCACCGGTATCGGTGACACTCAGGCAGACATAACGACCGGGCGCCAGGCAAAGCTTCGTCTTGTCCAGAACAGCATCTGTCTGGGCACTGATCACGATTTTTCCGCCATGAGGCATTGCATCTCGAGCGTTGGTCACCAGGTTCAGTACCGCCAGTTCGAGCTGATTGACGTCGGCCAGGACCGGTTCAAGGTCTGGCGAAAAGCGCGTTTCGAGCACCACGGAAGGCCCGAGGGAGCTGCGCAACAGTCCGGTAATCCCTTGCACCAGCTTCGGGATCTCGACAGGTTCGGACTTGAGCTCCTGGCGTCTGGCAAACGCCAGCATGCGCTGAGTCAGGGTTACGCCACGCAGGGCACCCTGGGTGGCGTTGTCCACCAATCGGGTAATTCTCGGATCGTCCCCGACGCGTTTGCGGATGATCTCCAGATTGCCAAGGATGACGGTCAGCAAGTTGTTGAAGTCGTGGGCAATGCCACCACTGAGTTGACCGATGACCTGCATTTTCTGCGCCTGAAACAGCGCTTCACGGGTTTGCTCCAGGGTTTGCTGGGCTTGTGTGACTTCGGTGATATCACGGGTGATCTTGGCAAAGCCGAGTAACGTGCCGGTGTCGCCCCAAATCGGGTCGACCACGACATGTGCCAGGAACCGCGTACCGTCCTTGCGCACGCGCCAGCCTTTGTTTTCGAATCGCCCCTCACGTACGGCAATGTCCAGGGTCCGTTGTGGTTCGCCGGCCTCGCGGTCCTCCGGGGTATAAAACATCGAAAAATGCTGGCCAATGACTTCTTCGGGCAAGTAGCCCTTGATGCGCTGAGCCCCGAGGTTCCAGTTGGTCATGCGGCCATCCGGGGTGAGCATGTAGATGGCGTAATCAGTAACGCTTTGAACCAGCAGGCGGAACTGCTGTTCGCTTTGCTTGAGGACTTCTTCGGCCATCTTGCGGTCGGTCAGGTCGCGGGTAATCTTGGCAAACCCCAGCAACTTACCCGACGGGTCGAGAATCGGATCAATGACGACGTGGCACCAGAAATGCGTGCCGTCCTTGCGAACCCGCCAGCCTTCCCCCTCGAAACGCCCCTCCCTGGTCGCCGTGTTCAGCGCTCGCTGGGGCAAACCGGCACGGCGATCCTCTTCGGTATAGAACCGCGAAAAGTGCTGCCCGAGGATTTCGGACTCCTCGTACCCCTTGAAGCGCCTGGCGCCGGCGTTCCAGCTGGTGATGATGCCATCGGGATCAAGCATGTAGATCGCGTAGTCAATCACAGCATCGATCAACAGGCGAAAACGACTGTCGTCGATGGCGTCGGCTTTGGTCCGATCCTCGTTCATTGATCTCTCACGTCGTTATCGTTTTTCTGGAGTATGCGACAAACCAGAAATTTGGAAAGTTCGAAAAAAACGCTGGGTGGCGGCTCTGGAACCTACGCCTCAGATTATTGGGTGGTCAGACGTTCGCTGAGTTGCAAAAGAAGCTGGCGCAATCGACCACCAGCGCGGCAACAACTGCTTGACCTTACTATCGCCAAATCGGTCATCGATCAACATGACCACCCCTTGATCCTGCTGGGTGCGGATCACCCTCCCCGCCGCCTGCACCACTTTCTGCACGCCGGGAAACAGGTAGGTGTAGTCATAACCGGCACCGAAAATCGCCGCCATGCGCTGTTTCAACTGCTCGTTGACCGGGTTGAGTTGCGCCAGCCCGAGGGTGGCGATAAACGCTCCGATCAGTCGCGCGCCCGGCAAATCAATGCCTTCGCCAAACGCCCCGCCCAGCACCGCAAAACCGACGCCCTGACTGTCGGCGGTGAACTGATCGAGGAAGTCCTGACGCTGCCCTTCCCCCATGCCCCGGGACTGCGACCACAGATTGATGTGTGGGTGTTTCTCGGCCAGCAACTGCGCCACTTGCTGTAAATAATCGAAGCTGCTGAAAAACGCCAGGTAGTTGCCGGGACGTTGGCTGAACTGCCGGGCAATCAGCTCGACGATCGGCGCAAGGGATGACTGGCGATGGACGAACCGTGTGGAGATCTGGCTGACGATGTGCACTTGCAGCTGATCGGCGTGAAATGGCGATTCAACATCGATCCACACCGTGTCCGCCGGCGTGCCGAGCAGATCGGCATAGTAGTGGCGAGGGCTCAGGGTCGCGGAAAACAGCACGGTGCTGCGTGCAGCCGTCAGGCGTGGGCGGATGAAGCCGGCGGGTACCACGTTGCGCAGGCACAGCTGCGACAGGTTGCGTTGGCGGTCGAGGTCGCGCTTGCTGATGTCGAACAGGAACTGTTGATCAAAGAGCTCGGCCACCCGGCAAAATTGCAGCATGTCGAAATAGAAGTTCTGTAACGCGCCGTCCAGGCCTTGCGGATGATCGTTCAGGTATTCGCCGATGCTCGCGCTGCACGACGACAACGCCTGGAGCAGTTTTTCCGGCGCCTTGTCATAGGCCTGATAGGCGCCGAGTTGCAGGTTATGCAGGGCATTCCACTCACGGTTGACCCGTTGCAAGGGTTTTTTCAACGCATCGGGCGCGGTTTTTCGTACGCCGTTGAGGGTCGACTGGTCGAGGCTGGCGCTGTACATCTGCCGGCCGCGCTCCACCAGGTTATGCGCTTCGTCCACCAGCACCGCGACTGTCCAGTTATTGGCCTGGGCCAGCCCGAACAACAGTGCGCTGAAATCGAAATAGTAGTTGTAATCGGCGACCACCACGTCTGCCCAGCGGGCCATTTCCTGGCTCAAGTAGTAGGGACAGACCTCGTGTTGCAGGGCGACTTCACGCAAAGCGTTCTGGTTCAGCAGGGACAACTTGCTGGCCGCCTGGCGAGCGGCGGGCAAGCGATCATAGAAACCCTGGGCCAACGGGCAGGATTCGCCGTGGCAGGCTTTGTCCGGATGCTCGCAGGCCTTGTCCCGGGCGATCATTTCGAGCACCCGCAAGGGGGGCGCGTCGGCGCTGTCGAGGATCACTTGCGCGGCGTCCAGCGCCAGTTTGCGCCCCGGGGTTTTCGCCGTGAGGAAGAACACCTTGTCCAGTTGCTGCGGCGCCAGGGCCTTGAGCATCGGGAACAGCGTGCCGACCGTCTTGCCGATCCCCGTGGGCGCCTGCGCCATCAAGCAACGGCCGGTGCTGACGGCCTTGAACACCGATTCCGCCAGATGACGTTGCCCGGGTCGAAAGTCGGCGTGGGGAAACGCCAGTTGTTGCGCCGCCCGATTACGCCCCTCGCGATGGGCCATTTCCTGCTCGGCCCAGTGCAGGAACAAGGCGCAATGTTGTTCGAAGAACAGCCGCAGTTGCGCGGCGCTGAAAGCCTCGACCAGGCAGGTTTCCTTTTCGCTGACGATGTCGAAGTACACGAGGGCCAGATTGATCTGTGCCAGCTCCAGTTTCTGGCACATCAACCAGCCGTAAATTTTTGCCTGCGCCCAGTGCAGTTGACGGTGGTTGGCCGGTTGCTTGCTCAAGTCGCCGCGATAGGTTTTGACTTCTTCCAGGCAGTTTTGCGCGGGATCGTAGCCGTCGGCCCGGCCCTTGACCTTCAACGTTTGATACAGGCCTTCAAGCGCGACTTCACTCTGGTAGCCCTCGCTGCGCCGGGACGCCACCGTACGGTGCCCGACAATCCCTTCCAGCGCCGTCGGCGAAGGCGTAAAACGCAGGTCGAGGTCACCAACCTTGGCGGTGAATTCACACAGCGCCCGCACTGCGATGCTGTAACTCAAGCGCCCTGCTCCGCCCATTGCACGTAGCAGACGGCAATCGGCATCTGGTGCTCATGGCAGAACTCGAGCCAGCGCAATTGATTGTCTTGCAGGCGATCACCGGGGCCTTTGACTTCGATCATTCGGTAGGTTTTGTCCTGCGGCCAAAACTGGATCAGGTCCGGCATGCCGGCGCGATTGGCCTTGATGTCCGACAGCAGTCGATTGAACCAGTGCTTGAGGTGCTCGGCCGGCAAGCAATCGAGTGCCTGATCGAGCAATTCTTCGCTCAGCACACCCCAGAACACGAAGGGCGACTGCACGCCCCACTTGCTGGCATAGCGTTCACGAATTGTCTGGCGATATCGCCCGTCATCGAGTTCAGCCAGGCAGCTTTGGAACAGTTCCGCACGACGTTCATGAAAGTCCTCATTGAGCAGATCCACCGGCCCACGCTGGAACGGGTGGAAAAACGCTCCCGGCAACGGCGCGAAAATCGCCGGCCAGCACAGCAGACCAAACAGCGAGTTGATCAGGCTGTTTTCGACGTAATGCACCGGTGCCGACTCTTGCGCCAAATGCGCCTGAACGTAAGACTCCACCGACAACGCCGGGTCGGTTCTGGGCAGTTGCAGGTCCAGGCGCAGCATCTCCCGTGGGGATCCGCGCTTTATCACCGGCCCGCCCAACTTGCGCCGCAGCCTGGGCAGCACACGCAACAATTGTTGCTGCTCGGCGGCACTTTCCGGCGATTGCTCCACCACCGCGGCAAGGTCCATGGCCAGTTGGTATTCACCACAGCGCTCCAACACACGAATCAACCGCAGGCGCGCGCCGGGATACGCACACTCGCGGTAGATCGCCAGTGCGGTAGAGAAATCCGCTATGCGCTCGCAATGCTGACCGATCTGGAACAACAGTTTGCCGCGACGTCTTTGCAGCCAGGGATTGTTCAGCGCCAGCCCTTTGATCTGCTCGACAATGTCTTCTACTGCTTCGCCGGCCTCGAAATGCTGCTGACACTCATGAAGGAAGAGGCAGGCGTCCACGTCGTCGCGGCTACGCAGGCCTCGGGAGTCGGTGCAGAACTCGACTTTTTCATAGGTAAAGATGCCCAGGTCAGCCAGCACGAACTCGGACCAGTCCTGGTAAAGATTGCCGAAAAACATCAAGCGCAGCCGGTCGCAGAGGCCCATGATGGTCAGGCTGAACAATCGGTCATCCAGCGACGGGCACCATTGGCCGAAGCTGTGAGCCTGGGGAAACTGTTCGCTCAGGGCGGGCAGCCAATCGGTTTTTTTTCCCTTGGGCTGATCGATGGTGGCGCCAAAACACTGGAGAATTTCCGCCTTGAGCAGCACCTCGAACAGCGCTTCGATCGACAGCGGCGATTGCTCATCGATCCAGCCCAGCGCCAGCAGTGGGCCGGCGGCAATGGCGGTGTCGCCGATCTCGAGGTAATGCAGCTTGCTCGCCCGAAAGTGATTCCCCTTGCGCATCACCATCCTGACCAGCAGCGCCCTGGACTCACGGGGCAACCGCTTGAACTCGCGGATGAAGTGCTGCTCTTCGACACTCAACACATCGGCATAGCGATGCTCAAGCCAATCAAGCACTTGCATGAAGTTGTTCAAGTAGTAGAACGGATCGTCGAGAGGGTTTGCAGTCACAGGAAAAAAGGCCATGGCGAGCGAGTACTGGTTATGCGTACAGATACCAGCTACGCCCTGCCCGGTGCAAACGGAAAAGGATAAGCGGCGGCGTTAATCGGTAATTTTTCGGATGGCTATGAACTTTCTGCCGATCCATCGCACAAACCGCCTTATAGGTACAGTGACGATTGAAATTCGCTCGTGGCAGTCGCGCTGCTTTTTTTGAAGGATGAGAGGTGGTTATGAATATCAAGACTCTGGGCTTGCCCCTGGCGGTAGCGGCCTTTCTGGCCCTGGCCGGTTGCTCGACGCCAACGGTTGTGACGCTGCAGAACGGCACCCAGTATTTGACCAAGGACATGCCGAAAACCAAGACCAAGGACGGTTTCTTTGAGTTCGAAGATATTTCCGGGGCGAAAGTGAGGGTCAAGGCTGATGATGTGAGCACAATTCGGCAGGAAGACTGAGTACCGCGTTATCGTTCTTCGCGAGCAAGCCCGCTCCCACATTTGACCGAGTTCTTCCTGGAGAAATGCGATCAAGTGTGGGAGCGGGCTTGCTCGCGAAGGGGCCCTTACCGGCGCCACTTCACCTTCAGGCAATAACAACCCCTGAGCCCGACAGGCTATCCAGCCCAACCCCGACCAACGTCACCGAATCCCCCCCAAACGTCAATACCGTGTCGTGCCCCACCGCCGTGGCATGCGCCCGGTAGTCGTCGTTCGGCGTCACACCCTGAACCCCGAGAAACACCAGTTTGTCGCTGGCCTGGTAGCCAACCACCCGGTCCTGACCAAACGCGCCGCTAAACAGGAACGTATCGATTCCGCCCCCCGACTCCAACACGTCATTGCCCGCCCCGCCGACAAACACGTCGTTACCGGTGCTGCCGATCAAATGATCGTTGCCGTCCAGTCCAAACAGCCAATCGCCGCCAGCGTGTGCCTTGAGCGTATCGGCACCGGCGCCGCCCTTTACCGTTGACGCGTATTGGGTAACGTTGTTGCCCGCCTTAAGGCCTTCGGCCGTGACGCTGTGAGTCACGTCATCCTTGAACAGCCCCCACAGAACCCCCGGTTCCTTGGTCACAATGCTGCCAATGTCGCGGGTCATGCTGATGCCGCCATTGGCGTCGCGGATGTACAGGTTGCCGGCGCCGTCATTGGCGAAGTCGAAGTTCTTCACCGACTGCTGCACATCCAGCACGTTGTTGCCCTTGCCACCCAGCAAGATGTTGTAGCCACCACCGTCGCGGA
Organism: Pseudomonas sp. BT76 TE3572; assembly: GCF_050435365.1. Taxonomy (NCBI): domain Bacteria; kingdom Pseudomonadati; phylum Pseudomonadota; class Gammaproteobacteria; order Pseudomonadales; family Pseudomonadaceae; genus Pseudomonas; species Pseudomonas sp. BT76 TE3572. The sequence continues at coordinate 1,182,704 of NZ_JBNDKE010000001.1, read as the reverse complement.
AGGTGTCGTTGCCATCGCGGCCTTCCAGATAGTCGTTGCCCCGTCCACCCTGGATCAGATCATTGCCGTCACTGCCGATGATGAAGGTGCTGCCCTTGTGGGTTTCAGCGTTGCGATTCAGGTCCTGAACCCACGTGTTGGCGCGCGCCGGATCCGACAGGTTAGCAACGATGATCGTCGAGTCTTTGCTGGTGAGGTCGTAGAACTTCGACTCGATTACCCGGTTCATGCCGTCGCCATAGGCGGTCGGCAAGTGCGATATCCAGGTCGGTATATTGAGGATCGAAAACGGCAGCACATTCCACGCCGTCGAGGCGTAGTGGTCGTTGAAGCTGACGATGTTATCGGTCGTCGAAACCTTGGCGGCATCGTGTACGCCCACCGACGACAGGTTGAACGAGGAGCCGTCGAGGGCGCGGAACACCGGGTCGTTTTCGTAACCGACGTTCAGCACTTTATCGGTGCTGCTTTGGGTCGGCGAGGCGTAGGCGATGTAGCTGGAATCCTGGTAGAACCCGTTCCACTTGCCGCTGCTCAAATCCGCCAGGCTATTGACCGCCAACCCGCCGAGGCTATGGCCGCTGACCAGCACGTCCTTGCCCGACAGGCCATTGGCCTGGGCAAACGCCGCGACGTCGCTCAGCAGATTACCGAAGGCTTCGCCGACGTAATTTTTCGCATAATCCTTGGGCCCTAACGCCGCCAGCAGATCGTTGATCACATCGCCGATGGAGTCGCCGATCAGGCTTTCTCGTGGGCCGCTGGTACCTCGAAAGGCGATACCGATTTCGCTGAGATGCCCCTGCGCGTCGTACTTGCCGAGGATTTCCACCTGGGCGCTGGTGTACCCGGCCTTCTCGCCGAAGAACGTTCCGCGTGCGTCGACCTTGCCGTCATAGCCCAGTTGCGTGGCGGTGATCGGTGTCCACCCGGCTTTCTGCACCGCGTCCAGCGCGGCTTTTTCCGAATCGGGGTTCCATGGGATTCCGGGAATGACGCCCTGGGAATCGGCGCCGCCGATCAGTGCGGTCACCAGTGTCGCCGGCAAGCCAAGGCCGAAGCCGTTGTGCTGATAGCCGGTGGCAAAGCCGTTATCCAGGTTGTGATAGGAATACAGCGTGATCGCCATCGCGTCGGTAAATAACGCTTTGGAATCGGCTGTACCGAAGTTTTTGTAGTCGTACACACCCATTGGTATTGCCTCTCTCTTTGTTGGAATTGTTAGAGATAGCTCACAACCAGGACGTCCCATCACGAGGCGCCCCGGAGCATTTAAATCAGAACTGCCAGTCGAGCGTCAGACCCACACCGTGGTCTTTCTCGCGGGAGCCGAGCAGTCCGTTGTAATCCAGGCTCAAACGAACGTCCTGCGCCACAGCCAAACCGGCCCGCGCACCGATGACGGCAGCGTTACGGTCCAGGGAAACGCTCTGCACGCTGAACGCGGTGTTGCCGTTGGCGAAGGCCAGGTGATCTTCGGAACGGGTGTTGCTCAGGTTGTGCTGCCAGCCCAGCGTGCCGGACAGTTCCAGCTGCTTGTCCGACAGGGCAATGGCTTTGCTCGCCCGCAGGCCGAGGGTCGAGAGCACGGCGTCGCGGTTGTCTTCGCCCCCCTTGAGCGCTGCGGCATCACCCTTTTCGGTGAAACTGTCGCTGTTGAGGTGCACGTAAGCCAGGTTGGCGAACGGTTCCAGCGCCAGCGGTTGCAGGTCCAGGCGATACGCCGCTTCGGTAAACAGTTGTGCGGTTGTGGCATCGCGTTTGGATTTCTGTTTGCCGCTGACGTCGCCCAATTGAAGGTCACGCTTCACGTCGATGCGATGCCAGCTGTATGCGCCGCCGACGCTCAGACGCAGCGCATCGATTTCATGGCCCAGATAGGCGCCCAAGTGGTAGCTGTCGACCGAGGCTGACGAATGCGTGCCATCGCCCATGCTCAACGAACTGTCGCTGTAACCGGTCACGAAACCCAGCCGCGTATCTTCAGTGATCAGACCGTCGACACCGGCCAGCAAGCCGCCGATGGAGCTGTTGGAACTGGCGTTGTCATGCCCGCCATCGCTCTTGCCCCAGGCGCCGAGGACTTTGACCCAGGCGTTGCTACGGTCATCGGTCGGTGCCGCAGCGTTGAACAGATCACGCTCACGCAGGCGTTCACCGACGGCATCGCGCAGGTAACGGCTGTCGTTGATCAGCAGCGTGCCGATCGCCGGGTGAATCTCACCGGACAGTTGCTGGAACGCTTGTTGCGCGACGGCAGCGGTCGGCGAAAGCAGTAAGGTTTCATAGAGAGGATTGCCGGCGCCCAGTTGCTCGGCGGCTGCGGCGACGGCGCGTTGATTCGGGGTTTGGCCGACGCTGGCGAAGGACGCTGCGTTGCGCTCTACCGCCAGTTGGATGCCATTGGCCGAGTAGTCGAGCGTGCCTCCGATGAACAGGTAATCCGGGAGTACGGCACCGAAACGCCCTTCGATCCCGCCGGCTGCTTGCAGAATGTTGTATTGGTTGCCGAGCAAGGATTTCACTTCACTGGTGGTCAGCAAGGTCGGGCTATTTTCCAGGGACAGGCTGACGGTAGCGCCGTCGATCACCGCTTTGCCGCCCGCCACGATCCGATCGCTGCTGGTCGGCGACAACTCCACGGCGTAGGTCGAGCCAGGTTCGAAGATCACGTCGCCCGCCACCTGCAAGGTGCCGATGGAATTACCTGGCGCTACCGTGCCACCGCTTTTCGCGGTCAATGCGCCGATGCGGCCATTACCGCCGAGGATCCCGCTGTCGTTGACGGTGACCGCCGAGAGCAGCGAGCCGTTGATTGCCAGGCGGCCCTGATTGACCAGGGTCGGGCCGGCATAGGTGTTGGCGCCGGTCAGCACCAGCGTGCCGATGCCCTGCTTGGTCAGGCCACCATGGCCGGAAATGTCATTGCGCCATGTGTCGAGGCCGCAGTGCACGTCATTGCACACGCGTTCGGTCGGTTTGCCCGCGTCGATGATCGCGCCGATCCCCGGCAAATCCGCGACAAACTGGCTCGAACCGTAGGCACCCTGGATGCGCAACTCCTCGGGAATGTCTTGCTCGGTGACAAACATCGCCGGGCCATCGATGCCTTTGCGCAGGTTGATCATGCCCCAGCCGTACAGCGAATCGACACCTGGCGCACCGAGGTCGGTGGCCGTGGTGCGCAACACGCTGGCGACCTGGGCGCCGGTCATGTACGGGAAGCGTTCCATCAGCACGGCCATGGAACCGGCGACATGCGGCGCCGCCATCGAGGTGCCGTTGTAATTCTTGTAGCCGGTGGTCAGGTCGCCGGCGTTGGTACCGCTGATGATCGAGCTGTAGATCTTGCTGCCCGGGGCGGACACGCAAAAGCTGGCGGTGTAGCCGCAGCGCGATGAGAAGGTGCTGATGTTGTAGAGATCCGGGCTGTTGAGGTCCGGGTTTTTCTGCAACGCCGCCACGGTCACCCAGTTCGGCGCGATGTCCGGGACGAAATAGCCCAGGCCTGCGATGGCGTCCGGGTTGTTGAGGTTGTAGTCGTTGCCGGCCGCGAAGATCGTCACGATACCGCTGCGGGCCGCCGCGATGGCGCCGTCGTAGGCTCCGCCCGGTTTGGTCCCGAGCAGCGGACGGATCTCATTGAACTGCAATTGCGCGTCTTGCACGGTGAAATGCGGGTAGGCGGGATTGCGTCCGCCGAGGTCGAAGCGATCGGTGATGCCGATGCCCCAACTGTTGTTGATGATCCGCGCGCCGCTGGCGATCAAGGCATCCCAACCAGCCTTGTAGACCGCACCGTCATTGCCGCGAATGATGCCGTCTTCCGGGCCCGGATCTCCGTTGTCCGCACTGATGATCTGCGAGCCGAACGCCACACCATGCATCGGGCCGCCATCGCGACTGCCGGCAGCAATCCCGCCAACGTGGGTGCCGTGGGCCCCCAGCTTGCCGTCGGAACCAATCGAGGGCGAACCGTCGTAGCGAAAGGCGTCTCCCGCTTTGACCGGGATGTACGGGTCGGTGTATTCGCGGATGCCGCTGGTGACCAGGGTGATCACTTTGTTGGGGCCGGAAAACTCCGGATGCGCGGCGTAGACCGGTTGGTCGAAGATCCCCAGTTTCACGCCTTTGCCGGTGTAACCGGCAGCGTAGGCCTCCTGTGCGTTGACCGCTCCCAGCCCCCAATCGGCATTGAATTCAGTGCTGCGCCAACTGTTGGGATCGCCTGCTCTACCGTTTTCCACGTAAGGCGCCGCGTGTGCGGTACCGAGGGTGGCCAATGCGCAAAGCATGGCCAGGTTGTTGTGCTTGTTATTCATCCAGCTACCGTCCTTAGTTGTGTTGCCAAAATCCCTGTGCCTTGAAAAGCACCCTTCAAATTCACACACATCCTGTAGCAGCTGGCGCAGCCTGCGTTCGGCTGCGCAGCAGTCGTAAACCCTGAATGCACGGTGTGACTGATGGACCGCGGAGTCTGATTTTGCGACTGCTTCGCAGCCGAACGCAGCCTTCGGCAGCTGCTACAAGGGGTCTGCGTTAAAACTGCCAATTGAGGCTGAGCCCTACGCCATGGCTCTTCTCGCGGCTGGCCAGTTGGCCGGTGTAATCGAGGTTCAAGCGGATGTCCCGGCTCAGGGCCAGGCTGGCATGGGCGCCCACCAGCGCGGCATCACGCACCATTGACGAACTCTCCACGGAAAACGCTGTGCTGCCGCCGGCAAACGCCAGGTGCTCATCAGAATCGGTTTGGCTCAGGTTGTGCTGCCAGCCGAGGCTGCCGCTCAGGTCCAGTTTCTGCTGGCCGGACAGGTTCACGGTTTTCAATGCGCGCACGCCCAACGTGCTCAGCACCGCGTCACGCGTGTCGCCACTGCTTTTCAGTGCGGCGGCGTCACCTTTCTCGGTGAAACCTTCGGTGTCGAGGTGCACGTAGGCCAGATTCGCGAAAGGTTCGAGCGCCAGAGGTTGCAGGTTCAGGCGATACGCCGCTTCGCCGAACACTTGGGTGGTCCCGGCATCGACCTTGGCTTTCTGTTTGGCACTGACGTCGCCGTATTGCAGGTCACGTTTGACGTCGGCCCGATGCCAGCTGTAGGCACCACCGGCACTCAGACGCCAGGCACCTGACTCGCGGCCGGCATAAGCACCCAGGTGATAGCTGTCGACCTTGGCCGATGAGTGAGTGCCGGAGCCCATGCTCACCGAGCTGTCGCTATAACCGGTGACCAGACCGATCCGGGTTTGCTCATCGAGCGCTCCGTCGACACCGGCGAGCAAGCCGCCAATCGAGGTGGTGTAACCGGCGGTGTCATGGCGCTCATCTGTCTTGCCCCAGGCGCCCAGCACCTTGATCCAGCCATTGCTTTGAGTGCCTTGGGCGTCAATCAGTCGCTCGCCGACAGCATCACGCAGGTAGCGGCTGTCGTTGATCAGTACCGAACCCAGCGCCGGATAGATTTCCCCCGACAACTGCTGAAACGCCTGTTGAGCTGACGTCGCGGTGGGCGACAGCAGCAGGCTTTCGTAAACCGGATTGCCCGCCCCGAGGCCTTCCACGGCGGAGGCTACGGCGCGCTGGTTCGGCGTTTGGCCGACGCTGGCGAAGGTCGTGTCGTTGCGCTCGACACTCAATTGAATACCGGTGGCGGCGTAATCGAGGCTGCCGCCGATGAACAGGTAGTTGGGCAGCACCGCACCGAACTGACCTTGAATGCCGCCGGCCGCTTGCAGGATGTTGTACTGATGACCGAGCAGGCTTTGCACTTGTTGAGTGCTGAGCAAGGTCGGGCTGTTTTCCAGAGACAGGCTAACGGTCGCGCCGCTGACCGTGGCCGTACCGCCCACGACGATCCGGTCGCTATCGGTCGGCGACAGCTCCACCGCGTAGGTCGAACCCGGCGCAAACGTGACGTCGCCGCTGACCTGCAAGGTGCCAATGGAATTGCCAGGCGCAACCGTCGCGCCGCGGTTGGCGGTCAGTGCGCCGAAGAGCCCCGATCCACCCAGCGTGCCGCTGTCATTGACGGTCACCTTTGATGCCAACGAACCGTTGACCGACAGCAGACCGCCATTCACCGTGGTCGGCCCGCGATAAGTGCTGTTGCCGGTCAGCATCAGGCGTCCGGCACCGGACTTGATCAGGCTGCCTTCGTAGACCCGAGTGGAGGCGGCAAGATCGCGTGCCATGCCCACCGCGTAGTCCGTCTGATCCTGCTGGCTGGCACCGACCGGTACACCGTTCTCCCAACCTTTGGTCTGCAATGTCTGTTGCCAGGCACTGTGTTCCGCCGCGTCTTCGCTCTGACGCTGAATCAGCGCCTTGTCGGTGATGTTGTTACTCCAGACATCACTCTGCCCTGCCCCCAGATTGGCGTCGAAACGTCCGAGCAATTGCCCCGGCCCGCGCATCGCCCGTTCGAGGTTGGCCACGCCCCAGCCGACGCGGGTATTCGGCGCCTCGGTGATCGAACCGTCGAGCTGGGTGGCGGTGGTCAGCAGGGTTTCCAGCGCCTGCTGGTTGTTCATGTACGGGTAGCGCTCCATCACCAGCGCCAGGGCACCGGTGGCATGCGGCGCGGACATGGAGGTGCCGGACTTGATCGCAAAGCCTGCGCCGGGAATGGTGCTGTCGATCTTCGCGCCGGGGGTGGTGATGCACCAATACTTGGCGATCCCGCACTGGTTGTATTTCTGCTGATTGCCTTGATCCAGACCCGACACCGCCAGCCAGTGGCCTTCCAGGTCCGGCTCAAAGTAAGGCAAGGCAGAACGCACGCTGGCATTGGGGTACCCGCTGTTACCGGCGCTGAACACGTTGATTACGCTGCGTCGGGAAACGCCCGCCGCCTCATCGAGCCAGGTGCCTTTGTTCCAGTGCTGGGCGTAGGCCGCCTGCAGATCGGCGAGGGTCCGATAGCTGACGTCCGGTGGCTGGCTGCCCCAGCTGTTGTTGATCGCTCGCACACCGGCATCCGCCAACGCGTTATAGACCGCTTTGAAGTAGCGTGGATCAGGATTGGGGCCAAACAGGAAGCTGTCGTTCTTGTTGGTGTTGCCGACGTAGACCTGCGCGTTGTAAGCCACGCCGTGCATGCCGGTACCATCGCGGGAAGCCCCAATGGTGCCGGCGACGTGCGTGCCATGGGAATCGTTGTTGGCGTTGAGTGCGCCGTCGACATTGAACCGGGAGCCGTCAACGTAACTGCCGCTGGCGGTCACCGCGTGGTAACGGCCGGTGGCGAATTCGGGATGGGCCGCATCGAAGCCTGAATCGAGCTCGCCGATTTTCACCCCTTTGCCAGTGATGCCGGCGGCATAGGCTTGATCGGCTTGCATACGGGCAAGTCCCCAGTCGCGCTGGAACTCCGCCGAGCGCCAACTGGCGGCATCACCGGGCACGCCGGTTTCCAGGTAAGCGGCCTGCACTGAGACGGGCATTGCTGACACCAGGAGTAATAGCGTGCCGACCGACATCGGCTTGATCTGTACGTCCATGTTCATGACTTCTCGCTTTTTTGGCGTTTTTAGAATTCTGGTTGGGTGCTGCTTTCCTCAGGTTGTCGCTGTTCCTGTGGCGAGGGAGCTTGCTCCCGCTGGGCCGCGAAGCGGCCCTTGACGGCGGTTGCTGCGCAACCGAACGGGAGCAAGCTCCCTCGCCACATGTGGTGTTTCTTCAGGAATTCATTGAGTTCTGGGGCCTTGGCCGAAGGCCTCGTCAACCTTGGCCAGATCCTGCTCATTCAACGTCCCGGCGTAGTAGTGCAACTTGGTCCAGGCCATCAAATAGTCGTAGCGTGCCTGGGCCAAATCCCGGCGGGTGGTAAAGAGTTGTTGTTCGGCGTTCAGCGCATCGAGGTTGACCCGTTCACCGCCCAGGATGCTTTGCTTGGTCGACACCACCAGCGCTTCGGCAGATATCTGGGCCTTCTGATAAGCGCGCAGCTTGTTCACACCGGACAGACAGGCGCTGAACTGGCGACGCAGCTGGATCAGCGTGTCCCGGGTCTTGCCGTCCAGTTCGTACTCAGCCTGTTCCATGGTGCGGCTGGCCTGGCGGGTCGATGCGGACACCCCGCCACCCGCATACAACGGCACGCTGACTTCAATCCCGATGGTGTTGGTGTCGTAACGCTGGTTGTAGGTGTTGCCGCTTTCCGACTCGTTCTGGCGCACCGAGGCGTAGGCACTGACTTTGGGCAGGTGCCCGGCGCGGTTGCGTTCGACTTCATACCGCGCAACTTCCACGGCATGGCGCTGCGAAGCCAGATTCGGGTTGTTGGCCACGGCCATCTCGTGCCAGGTGTCGTAATTGGCCGGTTGCAGCGTGAACGTCTGGAAACGCTGATCCAGCGGCGCCAAATCCCCGATGTTGATTGCCGGCTCGCCGATCAGCGCGCCCAGTTCTCGTAACGACGCGTCCTGCTCATCACGGGCTTCGATTTCCTCGGCCGTGGCCAGTTCATAGCGGGACTCGGCCTCAAGGATGTCGGTGCGCGTGCCCTCGCCCTGACGAAACATGTGTTCGTTCTGCTGGAACTGTTGCTCGAACGCCTTTTTCTTGGCTTGCGCGATGTCGATCTGATCCTGAGCGAACAGCGCCTGGGTGTAATGCTCCAGCACCCGAACCAGCAATTCCTGGCTCTTGCCGCGAAAGGCTTCGTCGGCAAACAACGATTGCGCCACGCCTTTGCGGTACAACGCGTAAGCCTCGTAGTCGAGCAGCGGTTGTTGCAGGGTCAGGGTCGAGCCGTAACTGCTGTAGTTGCGGTCATCGCTCTGGCTACGACCGCGATCGTTCAGGTAGGTCACCTTTGAGGAGTTGCGCCCCTTGTTGTAGTTGTAACCGATCCTGGGCAACAGCCCGGCGCGGCCAATGACGCGGTTTTCAAGGCCGGCATCGCGTTCCTTGAGGGCGCCGAGAAACACCGGATCATTGCGCAATGCTTGTTCGTAGATGTCGAACGGTCCCATCGCCAGCACACTGTTGCAGGTCAGCAACGCCAGGGTCGCTGCGAGCATGGAAAGCTTATTCATACAGCGGAACATCCTTATTCCTCAGTCAACGCGGAACCTGCCCGGTCGAGCAGCGGTTTGAACAAATAGTTGAGGAGTGAACGTTCACCGGTGCGCACGAACATTTCCGCCGGCATGCCGGGCTTGATCACCAGACCGTTGAGTTTTTCCATGGCCTGATCGCTGACGCTGCTGCGCAACACGTAATACGGCGCACCGGTTTTCTCGTCGATCATCTGGTCGGCGGAGATCAGGCTGACTTCGCCGGGCACACGCGGCGTGCGGCTCTGATTGAACGCCGTGAACAAAATGTCCACCGGCAAGTGAGTACCGACCTTGTCGACCAGGTTGACCGGCAGGTGCCCTTCCACCTCCAGACTCGTCCCCTGAGGCACGATCTCCAGCAGGGTTTCGCCCTGACGCACCACCGCGCCGACGGTGTGAACCCCGAGGTTGACCGCAATGCCATCGGCCGTGGCGATGATCTCGCTGTGTTGCAGATCGAACCCGGCGGAAGTCAGCTGCTCTTCCAGCGTCACGCTTTTCAATTGCGCATCGGCCAGTTGGGTGCGGACTTCTTTCTGGTACTCCTCGATGTGCTGCTGCAGTTTCAGCCGCGATTCGAGGATGCCCTGCTCCACACGGCCGCTGTCGCCGGTGTTTTCTGCCAATTGCTGCTGAACCTGCGACAGCTGACGCTGGTACTCCATCAACCGATTGCGCGGGATGTAGCCGTTATCCGCCAGGGGCTGAAGGTTGCTCAGCTGTTGTTGCAAAGAACTGGCTTGGGCAGTCAGGTCCGTGCGGGCGCGGCGCATGCCGGCCAGTTGCGCGCTGGCGCCTTCGATGCTGGCGCGCAAGGCAGCCTGCTCGCGGGAAAACGCTTCACGGCGGCTGCTGAACAACTGCCGTTGACCTTCCAGCACCAAGGCCAGGCGCGGGTCAGGATTGTTGCTCAGTTCAGCGGGGAAACTCACTTGCTTGAGGTTGTCCCGTTCACTCTGCCACCGCGCCAGACTGGCCCAGGCCATGCGGTATTGCGCTTGCAGCGATTGCACGTCAGCGGCGACTTGTGTCTGGTCGAGCTGGAACAATGGCTGGCCCTGCTTCACCACTTGGCCCTCGCGCACCAGAATCTGGCTGACCACGCCACTGCTCATCGATTGCACGGCTTTGCGCTTGCCCGACACCACTACCGTGCCTTGCACAGGAATGCCTTGGTCGAGAGGCGCGAGGCTGGCCCAGGTGAAGAAGCTGCCGGCGCCGACAATCGCCAGAATCCAGCCCATGCGGACGAAGAAACGCGCGTCGCGCTCAGGGCGTTCGGCGATGTAGTCGTGTTCCAGGGTGGCTTCGCTGATGTTACTCATACGCCCGAGTTCCTTGTCGAGGGCTGATACTGCCGGCTCATGCTGAGTCCGCCCGGTGCTTGCGCGGTTTTCTCCCGCGGCTGCTCCTGATGGCCTGCGAGTGCCTTGAGCACGTCCTGGCTTGCACCGAAGGCTTGCAAGCGCCCTTCGTTGAGCACCAACAACTTGTCGGCCTGGGCCAGTGCCGAGGAGCGATGGGTCACCAGAATCACGCTGGTGCCTTGGGCTTTCATCTGCGCGATGGCGCTGGCCAATGCGGCTTCGCCCACGGTGTCGAGGTTGGAATTGGGTTCGTCCAGCACCACCAGGCGCGGGTTGCCATACAGGGCGCGGGCCAGTGCCACACGCTGCTTCTGGCCCCCGGACAAGCCGCTGCCGTCCTCGCCGAGCACGGTGTCGTAGCCTTGCGGCATGCGCAGAATCAGTTCGTGAACGCCGGCCTGCTGCGCGGCTTCAACGACTTTTTGCGGGTCCGCCTCGCTGAACCGGGCGATGTTTTCGGCGATGCTGCCGCTGAACAGCTCGATGTCCTGCGGCAGATAACCGATGTAGGGGCCAAGATCGTCGCGGTTCCAGCGATGAATGTCCGCGCCGTCGAGCCGCACCGTACCGCCCAGCGTCGGCCAGACGCCAACGAGCACCCGGGCCAATGTCGATTTGCCGGAACCGGATGCTCCGAGCACGCCCAGCACTTCCCCGGCACCGAGGCTGAAATTGACCAGGTGCAGCGTGGCCGCCCGTTGCCCTGGCGGCGCGGCGCTGACCTGCTCGAACGCGATCTGGCCTTTCGGCGCTGGCAGCGCCATGGCTTCGTCACTCGGTGGGAACGCTTGCAACAACGAATCAAGACGACGGTAAGCGAGCTTGGCGCCGCTCCACTGCTTCCACACGGCGATCAACTGATCGATGGGGCTCAGCACGCGGCCCATCAGAATGGAGCCGGCGATCATCATCCCGGCCGTCATATCACCCTTGATCACCAGCAAGGCACCCAGCCCCAGCACCAACGATTGCAGGCACAGGCGCAGGGTTTTGCTCAGAGAGCTGATGACGGCACCGGTGTCGCTGGCCTGGTTCTGCAAGCCGAGGAACCGTGAATGGACCTGAAACCAGCGTGTACGCAACGCCCCGAGCATGCCCATGGCCTGAATGGTTTCGGCGTTGTGCAGGTGACTGGTGGCCAGTTGGCTGGATTTCTGGGAAAACCCTGCGGCTTCGCCCAAGGGCTTTTTGGTCATTGCCTCGTTGAGGCACGCAAGGCCGATCAACAGCACCGTGCCCACCGTCGCAAACACGCCGAGCCAGACATTGAACAGGTAGATCACAAACAGATAGACCGGAAACCACGGCGCATCGAAGAAGGCAAACAGCGCAGGACCAGTAACGAATTGGCGAATTTGCGTCAGATCCCCCAAGGCTTGCCCGGCGTTGCCCTCGCCCCGAAACAGGTTGCGTTCGAATGCAGCCTGATAAACCCGCAGGTTGAAGCGGCGCTCCAGCTGGCTGCCGATGCGGACAACGATGAAGCTGCGGGTAATTTCAAGCAAGCCAATGAAGGCAAAGAACCCGACGACCATTAAGGACAACATGGCCAGCGTTGTTTCGTTTTGCGAAGACAGCACGCGGTCGTAGACCTGAAGCATGTAAATCGACGGAACCAGCATCAGCACATTAATTAACGCGGTAAAACAACCGACGCTGATCAGGATGCTCTTATAGTCGCCCAGCGCCTTAATTAACGGTGCGGTGGCCGGGCTCTTTGCCATCTTCATGGGTTATTCCTGAGGTGTTATTCCTCGCCCTGTCTGGCGAAGTTTCCATTAACTGTCCGCGCAGGGGCGGATATAGGCCTTGCGGTAGTGCTTACAAACTAATAACAACTTTTCGTGGGCGACAGAGCGCCTGGACTAGTTGTGTTGTGCTTATGTCGGCAATGACGAGCGTTATATCCGAATCGTGTTATTGCACCTGGCGCACAAGTGTTATGACCAGATCGGATTTCAATGTGGCTTTATACGATCCGTCGCGTTGGCGACTGAGAAATAGAATCTTCGAACCTTCTTTGCCGGTGATCGCCAGGCCATCCGGCTCAGGGAACCAGCCGATCGCCGATTCGCCGCTCAGCCAGGCGCTGAGACAATCGGCGCCCTCACCCAGCGTCTGTTTCGGTTGAAAGTCGATGACGCAGACGTTGGACGGTTTGTCCTGCAACGCCTGGGACTCTGGCGAGTCCTCCTTGGCGATCAGGGTCGCCTGCCATTTGCCCGCCAATTCCGAGGGGTCTGCTAATTTCAGGCTGCTTGCCATGGCTGAATCTCCAAAAAACATCATGAACGTCGCCAATAGCCACGCGGTTGTTCTGCAGGTGAAGCCGTTATCGATCATAAGGCGCTTTACTCCGATCAAGGTGCAGAGAGCAGCGCGTCTGCGCTGCCCTCCTTTTCACCTCAGATTACGCAGCGATGTCGGAGTAAGCCGCCTGGCCCACGGTGCTGACCAGGAAATCGGCCACGCCATGCCCGGAGAAGTCCACCGACAACAGGCTGTTGCCACCCGAAGAGGTCAACACCGCATCGCCCGCCGCACCGGTGAACGAGTTCACGAAATGCAGGCCTGCACCGTTGGTGATGCCGGTCAGGTCGATCTTGTCCAGGCCACTGACAAAATCGAGGATCTGGTCGACAGCACCGGGTTTGGAATCGCTGCTGGCCGCGAAAACGAAGGTGTCCGAACCGGCGCCACCCCACAGTTTGTCCGCGCCGCCCGCGCCGAAGAGGATGTCGTTGCCGGCACCGCCCTTCAGTTCGTTGGACACGCTGTTGCCGATCAGCAGGTCGCTGCCCGAACCGCCGATAGCGTTCTCGACGGTGACGCCCTTGGCGATGGACACGTTACCCACCAGGCCGCCAACGTCGGAGAACGAGGCCTCATTGAGGTTGATCTTCTGGTTTTGGGTAAAACCGGAGAAGTCCAGGGTGTCCTTGCCGCCCGCATCCCATACCGAAAACACAACCTTGTCCGACGACGACGTCGCGCTCAGGAAGTCGCGCCCGGCGTTGGAGTTGAAGCCATAGGTGGTGTCACCGGTACGGGTGGTGGTGTTGGCGCCGTAGAGCTTTTGGATGGCCGCGATATCGTCCATCAGCGGACCGGACGAATAAGCTTCGACGCCGCCCTTGCTGAAGTTCTGGCTGGTATTGCTTTCACTCCAGTAGCTCATGACGCTGTAACCGCGGGTGTCTTGCCCGTAGGAAGCGTCGTTGTAGGTCGGAGCGCCCTCGCCTGCGTTGTAGTCGCCAGGGTGGGCAAGGCCCAGGGTGTGACCGATTTCGTGGGTCAGGGTTTGCCGGCCGTAATTGTTCAGGTCCGGCGTCTTGTTTGGCGTGTAGCTGCTGTTGGTCAGGTACCAGGAAGTACCGTCATAACCCGCGCCGGTGCCAGGCAGATAGGCGAAGGCCGCTGCCCCATCCTGACCGCCGCTGTAGTTGCCGAAGGTCATGTGACCGTCGCCGCCCGTAGCCTTGTCGGTGAACGTGACATTGGCCACATCGGCCCAGGATTGCATGGCAAGCACGGCCTGGCCTTTCTGCTGAGCGCTGAACTGGCTGAACCCGGTGATCCCGTGTTTGTTCATGGTGCTCGACGATGCCGAGGTCAGGAACGTGTAGGTGAGTTCGATTTTGCCGCTGCCGTCCTTGTCCTGGTAGGCAGCGCCATCGCGCAGCAATTGGGTCGCTGCCTGGTCGACGGAGAAGGAGGGTTTGCCATTGACCATGAGGTTACCGCCCCGATCATACTGATGGCTGAAGCTATTGATCTGGTTGAACGCAGAACTGGATGCAGCCAATGCTTGCAGTGGCTGGAACGCCTGTTCGGCGGTATCAATAGCGTTGTCTTTTACTTTCGACATAAACACACTTCCTTGTTTAGCTATGGAACAGTTTTTTGTCAGACAGCGACAATCTCTGGCGAGATCGTCCTATCACTCGCCCAATGAAGGCGAAAGAAAACTGACACAATTTGAAATCAACCGTCTACATTTTTTTTGACGTCAAATTGAGTTGTTCCTGCAAGTACCCGGAAACAATGCCTGTGCTGTCGAAATATTGTTTGTTAGATGGCGGTTTGCGCAAATTGTCTGACGATTTGTTATTTAAATATTAAATAGAGGTAAGTTTCTTTTTTGTCGATGGGGTCTCACTTTGAGTGAGTTATTAATATGAGTGCCAGCGCATTGATATCAGTTGGAGATTTGTTGGGGTTTAGGTTTTTACGACTGCTGCGCAGCCGAACGCAGCCTTCGGCAGCTGCTACACGGATTGTGGCGTACGCGAAACTTGTAGCAGCTGGCGCAGCCTGCGTTCGGCTGCGCAGCAGTCGTCAGATACTCACAACCAACACGCATCCCAAAGTGGGTAGTCATGAACCCGTGTCACCAGTCCCGCTCGAATCGGATTGGCCACGACATACCGGGCAAGATCCTTCACATCTTCCTCTCGCCGAACCGCACGATCGTGATACCCCTTTTGCCAGAGGCGCCCTCGCCGCCCTAACGCCTGATTGACCGCCAAGCCACTCCGGGATTTGACTCGGCACATCAGCTCCGCCAGCGTCTTGTCATGCAGCTGCACCAGGCAATGCATATGATCCGGCATCACAACCCACGTCAAAAAATCCGCCCAACCCTCCTCCTGCACCTGACGCAACTCCTGAACGACCAACCTCCCCAGTCGCCAATCAACAAAAAACGGCTGCCGTTGGTCAACGACAGCCGTTATCAAATAAATACGCCCTGGCTCAGAGAAGCGACCAATACGCAGATGACCAGCATTCAAGCAGACAGGCATTCCATTGCCTCCTAACCATTGAAAAGAGGCCAGGAATCTACCTCAACTCCCGGTACGAATCTTGTTCCAGACCCGCGTACGAACCCGGTCGATGTTCAGCGGCATCGCCTCCAGCGCAAACAATTTCCCCATCATCTCCGGGCTCGGGTAGACCTTGGTGTCGTTCTTGATCGCCGGGTCGATCAGGCTGTCGGCCTGTTCGTTACCGTTGGCGTAGTGCACGTAGTTGCTGATGCCGGCCATCACGTCCGGGCGCAGCAGGTAGTTCATGAAGGTGTAGCCGGCCTTTTCGTCCGGGGCGTCTACCGGCATGGCGACCATGTCGAACCAGATGGCGGCGCCTTCCTTGGGAATCGAATAGCCGATGTCGACGCCGTTCCTGGCTTCTTTCGCGCGGTTTTCGGCTTGCAGAATGTCACCGGAGAAGCCGACGGCCACGCAGATGTCGCCATTGGCCAAGTCGCTGGTGTACTTGGACGAGTGGAAATAGCTGACATACGGGCGGACTTTCATCAGCAACGCTTCAGCCTTTTTGTAGTCTTCCGGGTTTTTGCTGTGATGCGGCAAGCCCAGGTAGTTCAGTGCCGCCGGCAACAGTTCAGGACCGTTGTCGAGGATGGCCACGCCGCATTTCTGCAGCTTTTGCATGTTCTCGGGTTTGAAAATCAGGTCCCAGGAATCCACTGGCGCGTCAGCCCCCAACACGGCCTTGACCTTGGCGATGTTGTAACCGATGCCGGTGCTGCCCCAGAGGTACGGGAAGCCGTGTTCGTTGCCCGGATCGTTGGTTTGCAAGGCCTTGAGCAGCGCCGGGTTAAGGTTTTTCCAGTTCGGCAGTTGGCTCTTGTCGAGTTTCTTCAGCGCCACGCCTTGAATCTGCCGCGCCATGAAGTGGTTGGACGGGAAGACCACATCGTAGCCGGATTTGCCGGTCATCAATTTGCCGTCGAGGGTTTCATTGCTGTCGAAGACGTCGTAGCTGAACGCGATGCCGGTTTCTTTCTGGAAATTTTTGGTGGTGTCCGGGGCGATGTATTCCGACCAGTTGTAGATCTTGACGATCTCGGCCGCGTGGCCGAGGGTCGCGAAGAGCGCAAGTGGAGCCAGAGCCAGTGTCTTTCGGATCATGAGTCGATTCCTGTATGGGCTTGTTGTTATTGGCAGGCAATCAAAGGATCAAAAAATCAAAAAATCAGAACGTAGGTCTTGCGCACGGTTTCCTGGATATCCCAGATGCCGAGGCTGTTGGCTGGCAACATCAGTGCATCGCCGGCTTCTATGTGCAGGGTTTCACCGTCATCCGGGGTAAACGTGCAGCGCCCCTGGATGAAGTGACAGAACTCCTGGGCGACGATCTGCCGCCGCCAGCGGCCGGGCGTGCATTCCCAGACGCCGGTTTCGACGCCATCGTCGCGTTCGACACTGGTGGTCGAGGCCACTGCCACGGGCGTGCCCAGCGGCACGGCGACCGGATTCGATTCTTCCAGCTTCAGGGTTGCGGTGTTCTTGAATTGCGTGATGCTCATGGGAGTACCTGTCGATTGAGCCTAGAGATGAAGAGCGCACCGTTTACTGCATGAAACCTTCCATGAAACCGGCAATACCCGTGGCCAGTTTGCGACGCCAGGGTGCGGTGGCCGGATTGGCCAGGGTCTGGTCTTCGTGGACGAAGCTGCGGATGATCGCGTTGTAACCGAGCCAGCGGCAGGGCTCCGGCTCCCAGGCCCTGAGCGCGTCGAGCCCTCCCTGGATGACCCACGGCTGGCGAACCAGCTCGGTGTCGCGCTGAAGAATCAGGTCGGCCAGCGTCCGGCCACCCAGGTTGCTGGCACCGACGCCCTCCCCGCCATAGCCACCCGACAAGGCGATGCCGCTGGCCTGATCGCACAGCATGTGCGGCTTGAAACGTCGGGACATTCCCAGGTTGCCGCCCCAGGCATGGGTAATTCGCACGTTCTTGAGTTGCGGGAAGAGTTCGCCAAACAGATAACGCCGCAGCTCCACTTCGCTGGTGGTCAAGTCGAAGTCATGGCGCAACTTGGCAGCGAACTGGTAACCGCCCCGTGCGCCGAACACCAACCGGTTGTCAGCCGTGCGCTGACCGTAAGTGACCTGACGACTGCTTTCGCTGAAGGCCTGGCCGCGATTCAGGCCGATTTCGTCCCACGTGGCAGCGGATAGCGGCTCGGTGGCGACTATCAAGCTTTGCACCGGCAACTGATAACGTCCCAAGGGTGGCAAGGTGACCGAGTAACCTTCGACCGCCGGCACGATCCAATGGCTGCGAACCGAGGCTTTCGCCGTGCGCAGACCACCCGATTGCCACTGGGTGACCGGGCTGTTCTCGTAAATTCTGACGCCCATTTTCTCCACCGTCCGAGCCAGACCTCGCACCAACTTTGCCGGGTGAATGGTCGCGACGTGCGGTGCATAGATACCGCCATAAGGTTTGGCGATTCTGATCTGTTGCGCCAACTGCTTGGGGCTGAGCCAGCGGTAATCGTTTTCGGTCAATCCCTGGCGATAGAGCGTGTCGAGATAGTGCCGAAGACTGGCTTCCTGTTCCGGGTAGCGTGCCGCGCAATACAGCGCCCCACCTTTGCGGTAATCGCAGTCGATGTCTTCACGTTCAAGGACAATCCCGACTTCATCCGGAATGCCGTGCAGCAAATCGAACGAAGCCCGGCGCTGTTCGGGCGACAGGTCGGCGAGCAAGCGGTCTTCGCCCAGCACATTACCCATCAACCAACCGCCGTTACGCCCCGAGGCGCCAAAACCGGCGGTTTGCGCTTCAACGATGGCAATGCTCAGGTCGGGCGCCTGGCGCTTGAGGTAGTACGCGGTCCAGAGCCCGGTGTATCCCGCGCCAATGATTGCGACGTCGACGTCCAGATCCTGTTCCAGCGCCGGACGCGCCAATAATGGCTCGTCGAGTTGATCCATCCACAAACTGATAGTGCGCCACGCCGGCATGCAAGACTCCGCCACTCAAACTTCGATGGCGTCGATCCTAGTGCGTGGGCTTAGAGGCTGTCTTGCGCGCGTGCACGCAAAGAAATTTGTTTTACGTAGGCCTTGGGCGACTGGCCGGTGTGCTGACGGAAACAGCTATAAAACGCCGAAAGCGAATTGAACCCGGCGGCAAACGCCAGTTCGTCGATACGCAGTGGCGGCGTGGCGCTATCCAGTGTCGCGAGCAAATGCTGCAGGCGTGCCTGGTTGACGTATCGATAGAAGCTTTGGCCAAGCACCTGATTCAGCAGGTAGGAAATCTGATTGCGGCTATACCCGCACTCCTTCGCCACCCGTTGCAGGTCGAGTTCGGGATCGAGATAAGGTTGTTGGCGCTGAAAATACTGTTGCAAGTCTTCAGCCATGAAACTCAGCTGGCGTGCAGACAGCCCGAGTCGACTGACCGCCGGGCGTTGGCTGCTGGCGACCTTGCTGGAGGGCTGTTCATGCACCAGCGAGGCGTATTCGTTGACCCGCCAGATCAGTCCGTCGCGGACGGTAATCGCCTCGCTGGCCCGGAACGACACCAGGCCTTCACCGCCGCGAAGGGTTATACGGTACTGAATGAACGCCGTGTTGCCGTCCAGACGAATACGGTCCGAGTGCTCAAGGGCTTCATCGGGATCGCGGGGCATGCTGCTGCGCACGTATTCACGTAATTCGGACAGCCCCATCACACGATTCTGGAAAAAATCGCTGTACTGAATCTCTGGGTGATAGAGCGCCATCACTCCGTCCAGGTCCCGGTGTTTCCAGCGCAAGTGATAACGCATCACCGTGTCGCCCGTGGCCTGGGTTTGCAGCGGACCATCATCATCGGCGTGCATAAAGGACTCGGCGAGAAAAAGCCGAGCTTGCCGAAATTCCGTCTCAGCTTCAATGACCAACCCGTGGAGGCCAACGGTTGAACCCCGGCCATTACAGTGACCTGCATCAAAAAAACTGAACCAATCGCTAAACGGCCTGAAAAATCCACATTAATTTCACATCTGGATGCTACTTTTAAAGGCAGTCACCGGTTGAGCCATTGAAGGCTCTTCCCTCCTAACATGAGCTAAAGGAAGCGCTCGATGAATGAGGCGGGCTACATATGAATAAAGGGTTCAGTAAAGTCACCTTTCCAAACGCCTGCCAGCTGATGCGCTGGCATTTTCATCCCATGGGTTTCGAGGCGAGCATGGATGCGCCGGGCAGCATGATTGCCCGTCTGTTTGACCGTGCCAGTGGCGAGACCATGATCGCCATCGCCGGCATTCCTTGCGCGACGGTAATGAATGCTGCGGATGTAGAACGCATAATCGAAGCGGTGGAAGATGAGCTTGAGGCATTCATTCCGCCAGCCGCCCTCAGGAGCTATGCCTGAAGGCTGAACACTCAACAACAAGCCCACATTAAGTGGGCTTTTTTGTGCGCGACGATTTTTTACGGTTCACGCCGATGTCTTGCCCTGCCGGTGATCGGCAAAGAACGCCTTGCCCTTGCCGATCCGATCGGAAGCTTTAGGCATGTTGGCTGCTTGGGTGTCTTGCCCATCGACATACCAGTAGCAATGACTCACCGCCCGAGTGATGCCGACGTAAGCCAGTCGCAGGATCTCGTCTTTTTGTGCGCTGTCATACGCTTCGCTGTCGCCTGACTTGCCCAGACCTGCCATGCGGTAGACCTGGTTCTTGTACGGTGAACTGGTCAGGTGCTGACAGTCACCCAGCAGGAACACCGCGTCAGCCTGAAGTCCCTTGGCGCTGTGATACGTCAGTTGCTTGAGCCGTCGCGCTTCGTACGGCAAGCTAGAATCCACATTAACTACAGACTGAATATGCTCTTCTATCAATGACTTATCGCTACTTTTTCGATAAAGCATCAAGATTGAATCGCCCTTTCTGTAGTGTTCCATCAGGCGTTTGGCCATGCCTTGATCGTCGCGATCGAGAACGTTAACCGGCAGCAATGCCTTCGGCTCGCCACTGGCCTTGGCCTTCTTGCCTGCGATTGCCGGTGCCGCACGAACGATGTGTTCGGCGGCATCGATGATGTGCTGATGGCTGCGATAGTTGTCGCTCAGCATGACCTTGGTGGTGCTCGGCGAAGGGAATTCCTTGTTGAATTCCATGAAGTACGTCGGCGAACTGCCCCGCCAGCCATAGATGGACTGCCAGTCATCGCCGACACAGAGCAACGACGAACGTTGTGCGCCGCGCCCTACGTGCATGGCGGGCCCGCGACTGCGGATTTCCGTCAGGCTCGCGCGAATCCAGGAAACGATCTGCGGTGAGACGTCCTGAAATTCGTCGATCATCAAGTGCGACATCGGCCTGAGCAGCTCATCGCTCAGCAGCTTCAGGTTTTCCGGCGAATGTTCGCTGAACAAGGCGAACATCCGGTTGTAGGTCATCACCGGTGGTTTCTGATCAAGCAGATGATCTTCCAGCGCTCGCCAGTACAGGCTCAAGGCCTCGAAGAAAAACCGGTCCGGGTCGTCCTTGGCAAAACTCATCTGGCCCACGGCATGGGGTACATCCAGGCCAAGGTTTTCGATAAATCCGGCGGCAGCGACAAAACAGTCCAGTAACGGCGCAGAGCTAAGCTCACCCTTGACCTTGTAATCGAAGCCCGGCCCGGCACTGGCATCGCCTCCCAGAGAGGCCAATACACGTTTTGACGACTCGTAACTATCCAGCCATATCAATGGCTTACGACAGAAAGCTTGAAACAGAGTGCGCTTGACCGCCCATTCCGCGCGCACGCTCAATTTGGCATTGGGGCGGCTGACCTGCGGGTTTTCCCGGGGATCGAACCCCAGCACCACCCAAGCGTCGAGGCTAGGAATATAGCCATGGCAATGAAACGTTGAGCCGTTGATTTCGAACGTCTGGCGCTTCGGCTCGATGCCTTTGATTGGCCAGGCACCCGCGCGAAACCACAAATCTTCGATAGCGTCGCAGAGTTCTTCATCACGCTTGGCGGCGAGTTCGGTCACGGCCATGCGCTTCTGTACGTCCGGGTGATCGCGTTCCAACTCCTTGAGCTGCAGCGCGTGACGGGACAATGGCTTGATCAATTCGCGGAAACGCTCATCACGGGTGTGCAGCTTGTGATAGCAGGCGTTGAGTTGTTGGCGCTGGGCGTCGTTGATGCGCAAGTCGAAAGGATTGCTGTCGACCTCCTCATCGCCGTTTTGCGGACGGTGACTGAGGTTTTCGAAAGCTTGCAACCGCTCGAAGCCCGGCAGGCTGCGAACCATCGGCAGGATTCGCGAATGGAAGGTGCGCACCAGTTCACGCGCTTCTTTGAAACTGAGCGACCGGCCCCAGAGTGCGAACAGCTCGATCAGTTTGTTGATGAAGTCTTTGCGCGATTCACGGGTAAAGGTCACCACCGTCATCGAACTCAGCTCGAACCCCAGATAATGGGTCAGCAGCAAAATGCGCAACACCAACGTGGTCGACTTGCCCGCACCCGCGCCGGCAATCACCGAGGTCGAGGGCGTGTCGCTGAAGATCATTTTCCACTGTGCGGCGCTGGGCTGGGCGCGCGCTGGCAGCAGTCGTGCGACATCCGTCTTCATGCGCTTCTTCAACTCGGCGCTCAACGGCAGACGCCAATCGTCGAACAGATTCTCGTCAACGTTGGGTGGCCGGTGTTCGGTCGAGCGCGAGTCGCGGATCAGCAATACCTGCCGGCCTTCCTCCAACCCTTCAAGTTTGCCTTCCTTATAGCCGTAATCCACCCCGGCACTGTGCCCACTGCGAAAGCCGTCAGCCTGGCCGTGCAGCCAGGATGCCCGGTGTTGTGCGCGCAGACGCGTCAGGCCATGACCAAAGAACCGGGCGGCCAGACGCTTGAGCAGCGGCATCTCGGCCAGGGGACGAAGTTCAGGAGGAAGATCGGGGGTGTGTTGCGGCACGCGGGCTGACTCCAGGGTGTGAGGCTGTTGAGGGCTATGGTGTCTGCATTTGCCGTTCAGTTCTAGTGAAATGCTTACAGGTCATTGGCTTATGCGATGAAGTGAAGGTTGGGTGAGAATCTTTCGAGGTCATTTGATATCAAATTATTCGATTGTATTGAGGCATTTTTTACGCTTTTTATCGATCAGTGCCTGATAGATGATGCTCGCCATCAACCACCGGTTCGCGCTTCGTGGCTCAGGCGCTCTGCCCCATGACGAACCTTTTCAGGAGACGATCATGCTTGAACTCAGACCCTTCAAATCCTTGGGCAGCGCCAACCATGGCTGGTTGGATGCTCACCACCACTTTTCGTTCGCCGAATACCATGACCCAAAACGCATGAACTGGGGCAACCTGCGGGTGTGGAACGACGACGTGATTGCCTCTGGCACCGGGTTCCCGAAACACCCGCACCGGGACATGGAAATCATCACTTATGTCCGTGAAGGCGCAATCACTCACGAAGACAACCTGGGCAACAAGGGTCGTACCGAAGCGGGCGACGTTCAGGTCATGAGCGCCGGCACCGGGATCGCCCACAGTGAATACAATCTGGAAGCGACCGAAACCAAGATCTTCCAGATCTGGATAATCCCGAACGAAACCGGTCTGGCACCGTCCTGGGGCGCCAAGCCCTTCCCCAAAGGCCAGCGCGAAGGTTTCGTGACACTGGCAAGCGGCAAGGCCGGCGACGATCAAAGCCTGCGGATTCGAGCCGATGCGCGATTGGTGGCCGCGAACCTGAAGGCTGGTGAATCTGCCGAGTATCACCTGGACAATGGCCGTCGCGCCTATCTGGTACCGGCCACCGGTATCATTGAAGTCAATGGCTTGCGCGCACAAGCTCGAGACGGTATTGCGGTTGCCGATGAGCAGGTGTTGCGGGTGACTGCGATCGAAGACAGCGAAATTGTCCTGGTGGACCTGGCTTGATCGGGTAAACGCGGGGCAAAAAAAGGGGCGACCGTCATGGTCGCCCCTTTTTACATTCTGGATTACTTCGCAGAGATCGCGCCGTCCACCAGTGTTTGCGCTTCTGCCACCAATTGCTTGAGGTGTTCGTCACTGACGAAGCTTTCAGCGTAGATCTTGTAAATGTCTTCGGTGCCCGACGGACGCGCCGCGAACCAGCCGTTCTCAGTCATGACTTTCAGACCGCCGATCGCCTGGTCGTTACCCGGTGCGTGACTGAGGATGCTCTGGATCGCTTCGCCCGCCAGTTGGGTCGAGGTGACCTGATCCGGCGACAACTTGCTCAGCAGTGCTTTCTGCTCGGGATTGGCCTTGGCATCGACGCGCACCGAGAACGGTTCGCCCAGTTCATCGGTCAAGGCGCGATAGGCCTGGCTTGG
This sequence comes from Pseudomonas sp. BT76 TE3572, assembly GCF_050435365.1. Taxonomy (NCBI): domain Bacteria; kingdom Pseudomonadati; phylum Pseudomonadota; class Gammaproteobacteria; order Pseudomonadales; family Pseudomonadaceae; genus Pseudomonas; species Pseudomonas sp. BT76 TE3572. The sequence goes on along the minus strand of NZ_JBNDKE010000001.1, from coordinate 1,159,161 downwards.
GTCGCGGCCGGTGCGGGCGGTCATTTCTGCTGCCAGCAGTGCCGGGATCAAGCCGTCCTTGTCGGTGCACCAGACGCTGCCATCCTTGCGCAGGAACGAAGCACCGGCACTTTCTTCGCCGCCAAAGCCCAGAGAGCCGTCGAACAGGCCGTCAGCAAACCACTTGAAGCCGACCGGTACTTCGTACAGGCGACGCCCCAGACGTTTGGCCACGCGATCGATCAAACCGCTGCTGACCACGGTTTTGCCCACGGCCGCATCGGCGCGCCATTGCGGACGGTTCTGGAACAGATAGTCGATCGTTACGGCGAGGTAGTTGTTCGGCGCGAGCAAACCACCGGACGGGGTCACGATGCCATGGCGATCGTGATCCGGGTCGCACGCGAATGCTACGTCGAAACGCTCTTTCAGACCGATAAGGCCCTGCATGGCGTGAGTGGACGATGGGTCCATGCGGATCTGACCATCCCAGTCGACCGTCATGAAGCGGAAGGTCGGATCGACCTGTTTATTGACCACTTCCAGATCCAGACGGTAATGCTCGGCAATCGCCGACCAGTAGCGCACCCCGGCGCCGCCCAGCGGATCGACACCCAGACGCAGCTTGGCATCACGGATGGCGTCGAAGTCGATCACGTTAATCAGGTCGGCGACGTAAGTATTGAGGTAATCGTGACGATGGGTCGTGCTGGCCTTCAGCGCCTGCTCGTAGCTGATGCGTTTGACACCGGCGAGCTTGTTGCTCAGCAGTTCGTTGGCCTTGGCTTCGATCCACTTGGTGATGTGGGTATCGGCTGGGCCACCGTTGGTAGGGTTGTATTTGTAGCCACCGCTTTGCGGCGGATTGTGAGACGGCGTAATGACGATGCCGTCCGCCAGGCCCGACGTGCGTCCGCGGTTGTAGCAAAGAATGGCGTGGGAAATGGCCGGTGTCGGGGTGTATTCGTCACCTTCGGCGATCATAACCGTCACGCCATTGGCGGCCAGCACTTCAAGGGCACTGGCGCCGGCCGGGGTGGACAGCGCGTGGGTGTCGATGCCGACGAACAGCGGGCCGTCGATGCCCTGGGCTTCGCGGTACAGGCAGATCGCCTGGCTGATCGCCAGGACGTGCCATTCGTTGAAACTCAAGTCGAACGAGCTGCCTCGGTGCCCGGACGTGCCAAAAGCTACGCGTTGGGTCGAAATGGCGGCATCGGGCTGGCCGGTGTAATAGGCCGTCACCAGTCGCGGGATGTCGACCAACAGTTCTACCGGTGCCGGTTTGCCCGCAAAAGGACTGAGTGTCATGCAAAACCTCTGAAGTCGAGTGGTTCAGGAATAGGAACGCAGTTTACTGGCAGTTCGACCGCAACGCGATGGGATCGATCCATGAGTGTCACGCGGCGTGTGTGGCCCCGTTCAATCGATCGACTCCAGACGCAAGGCGTCCCCTAACCAGCCCATTGCCGCGGCAAGGTCGTGATCACCGCCGAAGGTGTGACTCAGGCGCAAGTGTTGCGCGTGCAGGCCCTGGAGACTGAACAGCTCTCCCGGTGCGATCACCACCTGGTGCTTGAGCAGGCGCTGGAACACCCGACGCACATCGACCTGGCGCAGCGAACGCACCCAGATGGTTGCACCACCCTGAGGTTCGACAAAGTGCAAGGCATCGCCAAGACGCTCCTGCAACAGCTGCGTCATCTGCACCTTGCGATCCTTGAGCATCCGCCGCAATACCTGAAGGTGCTGATCGACACGTCCGTTGCCGTACAAGCGAGCGATGGCCTTCTGGCGAATCGGAGACAAGCGGAACGACCGCAGCAGAAAGTACCGTTGCAGCTCAGCACTGAAATGCCGCGACAGCAGATAGCCATATGGCGCTTCCGGCCCGATGATTTTCTCGAAGGTGGAAAACACGATCAGCCGATCGGGGTCCAGCAGGTCGCGAAACCGCTGGCCGTCCGGTTCGAATCCGAGTTCGCCGTAGCAGTCGTTTTCCAACACCCAGCTGCCATGTCGCTCCAGCAACTGCGCGACGACTTGTCGGTTGTCGTCGGGTGCCAGGCTGCCTCGCGGCATGTTCAGCCCGGATGAAACCATCACCAGCCGCACCGGCTCGGTCTCCAGCAGCTCCTTGAGCCATTCGACGTCCAGGCCACCGCTGGATTGCACCGCCAGCTCGATCACTCGCACCTGCGCCGCCTGGAGCAACCGCAGAATCGCCCAGTCGCACGGCGACTCGACCAACACCGTGGCGTCCTTGAGATTCAACACAGCAATCAGTATTTCCAGCACGCCACGCAGGTCGGCGCCAATATAGACATCGTCGGCATGCCAGCAGCGCAACGGCGAGGTGGTGTAGCGCGCTGCCAGGGCAATGCGCAACTCCGGTTCGCCGCAAGGTTGCGATGCCGGTTGCGGCTGACGCGGATACTGGCGCAGCAGTTCTCGCTCCAGCAGTAACAACGGACTGTCGAGGGGTTGCAACAACGCCGGTTCATCGGCGCTCAAGACCAGCATTCCGGGGCGTCTGGCGTTGACATAAACGGTTTCGAGCAGGTCGTTGCCACTGCTGAGCGTGCTGATGGAGGACACCGGTAACGCGTAATAGCCGGACTTGGCCACCGAATAAACGCGCCCTTCCTTCTCCAGAAGCGAATAAGCGTACTGAATGGTCGAGATCGACACGCTCAGACGCTCCGCCAACTGTCGCAACGAAGGCAGACGGACTCGTGTGTCACTGACCGGTTCGTTGATCAAGTTGGTCAGATATCGGTACACAGCCTGATACGCGAAGTCAGTTTCTCGTGGCCCTTTCATGGTCGAGGGCCGAATGCCATGTGAACGTCATCACGCATCGTCAAGAAATCTGTCAAACCACGCACTTTCAGCGCCCCGCTGACCAGTCATCCGCCACCGCCGTGTCGTCGTCATAGTCGCCTGCTTCGGCTTGCAAACCCGCGCCGCCGAGTTCCGGGGCGCCTGCCCTGCCCTCATCCGCAGACACCGGGCCCATGCGGTAAAGCGTGCCGATCAAGCTGACAGGCAATCCGCTGACGTCAGTCATCCATTGCAGGACCTGCTCCGGCACCGGATTGCCCTGCATTGCCCGGTGCAGATCAGGCATCGCCACGAGCATGCCGGGGTGACACTGGCGCAGAAAACGCTCAAGCGCCGCGCCATTCTCGACGAAAGGTGAAAAGAGCAGGCACACCAGTTGAGCTTCGCTCAGGCCAAGTTTTTTTTGAGCCTCAGCCGCTGCCAGAACGCGCTGCTCGGCCCACGTTGCCGGATTGCCGAACGCCTCTACCGCCTGTTCGCACAACCGTTCCGCCAGTTGTTTGCGCCGCATCATCACCAATGCCCGTTGCAGGTATTCGGCGACACCCGTCTCGTAGCCGCGGCCGTGCACGAAGCACGACTGCAAACCCTGCATGTGTGCAGAGATAGAAAGGCTGACGTACTCGTTGTCGCTGAGCTGAGCCGCCAGTTCGTCAGGTTGAAAACCGAGAAACTCCGTGAGCAGCGGCCAACGCTCTTCCAGGTTGCTGACCAGCATGTCGTGAATGTCGATGTACGTGGCGCGACGACAGGCCTCAAATCGTTCGGCCGGACGCCACGCCACCTGGTCATGCTCCGCATAAAAAGCGCGGTAGCAGTCGCTGCCCAGCTCATCGAGCAGCGCGAAAAGCTGCTCATAGCCGGTTTCGTGGTGATTCGAGGTCTTAAGCCCGGCCTTGGAGGCAGCACGTTTCAAGCCGTCGAGAAACTGCTTCTGCTGACGAGGTGAGTCGCTGCTGACCAATGCATCGACACCGCTGTCCCAACGCGCTATTTGCCCATAGAACTCGCCGGTGGCCAGATAGCCGTCGTCCCACAGATCAAGCGGCCCGCTCCAGGCGCGACGATGACCCACCATCAAAAGATTGAGCCGATTCGACTCACGGCCGCCTTCGGAAATCGGCGTCAGGTGGCTGAACGGCAGGACTTCCCGGTTATCAACCATCAACACTTCGACCCGAGGATCGTCGTAGAGGAACAAGGCGCTGTAGCTTCGATGAATGTTTTCCAGGGCCGTCGGGGTTGCGTCGTTCAAACGCAAGGATGCCACCCGCAACTGGAATGTCGCAGGCGCCCGGCCGGCGATACTCAGCTGGGCCGCGCGCAGCAGCGCCAGTGTGTAACAACTGTCGCGGGACCCGGACTGAATCGCCAAGACCTTGTACTCGCCAATACGCTCCATGCCCCCGGCGGCCACCACCAGTCGCTGAATCATCAGTTGCAATGCCGTGCGCTCGGCACGCGAGAAGAAACTCAGCAATCGCTGCAGCACTTGTTGATAGACATAGTTCATTGCTTGGTCATGGATATTGGTCATCTTTATTTACCTGATGCTTGTAAGTTCGATATCGCGCCAACAACGACACGCATTGCGCAATGGGTTGCTTGCCACGATTGAAGTACTGGACGCTATTGCCAAATGCTAGCACTTAAGCTTTTAGTAATTATTTGAAATAACTGGAAGTCTCCCCTGCTCCCGCCAGAGACAGATGGTCGCCAACCCCCGTATAACCGGCCTCTTGCGGTTGCGAGCGACGTCCTAGGAAATGTCCGACAGCGTCCCACAGACAATTAGCACAAGAAATAGAGAAAGAAGTCACCCATGTTTTTTTGGTAACTGCGCAACGACGAACTATTGGTCGGATATGTATTAACAGTGTGTATTGAAAAGTATCAAGCCGATACCCAGCCATGACTCATTCCTTGAGATGAAAGTAATCATTCAATTATCAAGGCTTATATGATGATTAGAAGATACAGATCGAGAGCAAAAACCAGTTCAGTTGCTGAACTGACCCATTGACGGGGCAATGGGACGTCTCATTTTGGCAGGTGCTGAAAACAGAAGAGTCCGTGGGGGCACGGACTCTTGCAGAGGGGGTTACATGAAGGGTTTATGCAGGTTCGACCTGGAGGGCGACCCGTTCGCGGCATGGGCATTCGTCCATGTAGCGGTGTGCTTCGACAAACTCGGAAAACGGGAAGACCCGAGTCTTGAGCGGCAGCAGCACGCGATCGGCAGTCATCTGGTTGATGTCGCGCAAGGCGCGTTGCAGTGCGACCTGGTCCTGGATGATGCCCAGTTCAGGCTTGCCGGTGAAGTTGCCGATGCAATGCACAAAGAACTGGATGTTCTTCTGGAACGCTGCGCAGGCCGGGAATGGCGTCTGGTTGCCACCTTGCAGGCCGTACAGCACGAGGCTGCCGCGAGGTGCAAGCACATCGCCAAGCAATGACATCTGTGGACCGCCGAGACCGTCGAACACGACGTCTACACCGCGATTGTCAGTGATCTTGTTGATCCGCATCAGCAGATCTTCTTCCTCGGTGACGATGACTTTCTCGGCACCCAGCGACAGCAGGTATTCACGTTCGTCAGCTGTCTTGGTGGCGGCAATCACCCGTACACCCAAGGCCTTGCCCAGCTGTACAAAGGACGGACCTGCACAGTGACTGGCGTCGGTGACCAAGGCAAACTGCCCAGGCTTGACCCGTGCCAGGTCGGCATAAGCGAAGTAAGCGATCAGCAGCGGCGTGTAATGCACGCTGGCTTCGATCGGGCTGAGCACGTCGGGGTAACGGGTCAGTGCCGAGCGCGGCAGAACGATCTGTTCGCCGTAGACCGGATAATCGTTGGGGCTTTCAGCCGGGAAGCTGGCGACCTTGTCGCCGACTGCCAGATCATCGACGCCTTCGCCGACCGCCGTCACGACGCCGGACATTTCATGGCCAAGGCCTGAAGGCAGACGAGCGTGGGATGAGGCCAGGTTCTGGCGCCAGAGAATGTCGTACCAGCTGATGCCAATCGCCTCGACACGCACCTGCACTTCGCCCGGCGCAGGGAGAGCGGCCGCATGCTCTTCGCATTTGAGCACCTCGGCTGGACCAAACTTGTGAAAACGGATCGTGCGGGACATCGCAAACCTCGTCAAAGAAACCTCTAATGCCATGAACTCTATCTGGGCTTTCTACCCAAGACTATCAGTGGCTATTAATAGTCGACATGCCTGTCATTGATTCCGCAGCGACGGTGACATTCGCAAATGTCGTGAAAACCGAAGCGCCCTTTCAGGAAAAACTGAATTACTCGGTGCAGAGTAGCAGCCTTTCCCCGTAATATTCATGCCGGCCATTGTTCTCATATGGCCGCTCTCGTCAAGCTTGATGACTCTGCCAGGACTCCAGATGAATCGTAATGACCTGCGTCGTGTCGACCTGAACCTGTTGATCGTTTTCGAAACATTGATGCACGAACGCAGTGTGACCCGCGCTGCGGAGAAATTGTTCCTCGGCCAGCCGGCCATCAGTGCGGCGCTCTCGCGCCTGCGCGGGCTGTTCGATGATCCGTTGTTCGTGCGTACCGGTCGCAGCATGGAACCGTCCGCCCGGGCGGTGGAAATCTTCGCCCTGCTCTCTCCTGCGCTGGATTCGATTTCCACCGCAGTCAGCCGTGCGGCAGAGTTCGACCCGGCCACCAGCACCGCGGTATTTCGCATCGGTCTGTCGGACGATGTCGAGTTCGCGTTGCTGCCGATGCTGCTCAAGCGCCTGCGTGCCGAATCTCCGGGGATCGTGCTGGTGGTGCGTCGGGCCAACTACATCCTGATGCCGAGCCTGCTGGCCTCGGGCGAAATTTCCATCGGCGTCAGCTACACCGCCGACCTGCCGGCCAACGCCAAGCGCAAAGTACTGCGCCGCAGCATGCCAAAGCTATTGCGGGCCGACACCGTGCCAGGGCCGTTGAGCCTGGATGATTTCTGCGCTCGGCCCCATGCGCTGGTGTCGTTCGCCGGCGACCTGAGCGGCTTTATAGATGAAGAACTGGAAAAGCTCGGACGCAAACGACATGTGGTGCTCGCGGTGCCGCAATTCAACGGACTCAGCACGCTCATCAGCGGGACTGATATTGTCGCGACCGTGCCGGATTACACGGCTGAAGCGTTGACCGCGGCCGGCGGTGTCCGGGCTGAAGACCCGCCGTTGCCGGTGCGCAGCTTTGAATTGCACATGGCCTGGCGCGGGTCGCAGGATAATGATCCGGGTGAGCGTTGGTTAAGGTCGCGGATTCAGATGTTCTTTGGGGATCCGGATAGCCTGGCATAAAGGGCCATCCGAATGTCCGCGCGAGCCCTGCATCCGCATGTCCGATTGGCGACAGCCGGGTGACCGATCCTCAGTCGCCGCGCAGAATCAGCGCATGTGCATCGTCCCACTCAGCGAAGATTTCCTGGCCACAGTGCATATTAAGCAGGCTGTAATCGGCATGCGGTTTCTGCACTTGCAGCTCGAGCCCGCCGCTGGCTTCGAGGTAAATGTTTACCATCGAGCCGATGAATTCTTCACCGACCACGGTGCAGGCCAGCCGGTTGCGCCGCACAGATTGCGCGGTCAGGTCGATGTACTCGGCGCTGATGCAAACAGCGACACGCTCGCCGGGGGCGACCGACTTCCCCTCCGGCAGCCGTGCCAGGAATCCGCCTTGGTTCGAATCGAGACGGACCAATCCCCCGTGATCGAAGCCGACGACCGTGCCGTACAGAATGTTTTTACCGCCAACGAATTCGGCGACGAAACGGTTGTGTGGTTCCAGGAAAACCTCCTGGGGCGAACCTATCTGTTCAACCCGGCCCTGACTCATAATCACCACGCGATCGGCCATCGCAAACGCTTCGGACTGACTGTGGGTGACGTAGACGAAGGTGATGCCAAGGTCTTTCTGGAGCCCGGTCAGCACGCCTTGCATGCGTACGCTCAAATGCGCATCGAGCGCGCTCAGCGGCTCATCCAGTAGCAGGATCGGCGGTTCGGTGACCAGCGAACGAGCGAGCGCCACGCGTTGGCGCTGACCGCCGGAGAGCAGGCTGATATCGCGAGTAGCGAAGTCCTGCAGTCCAAGCCGCTCAAGCCAGAGCAGCGCTTTCTTGCGGCGCTCAGCCTTGGCCATGCCCCTCATTCGCAAACCGAACTCGACATTATCGAGCACGTTGAGAAACGGGAACAACGCCAGGTTTTGCCAGACCAGCGGCGTTTCCCGCTCCCAGGAGCTGAGGTCGTTGATACGCTCACCATTGAGTCGAATTTCGCCCTCGCTAGGTTTATCGAGGCCCGCCAGCATGCGCAGCGTTGTGGTTTTGCCGCAGCCACTCGACCCCATGATCGCGACGAACTCGCCTTTGTAAATTTCCAGGTTCATACGCTCGACGGCCTGGTAGCTGCCGAAATGCTTGACCACGTTGTCGAAAACCACCAGCGGTTGAGTCATGGCTTCATCCTCGGAAGATTGTCAGGGTGGTATCAGGCGCTCGCAGGCTTGCGCCGCCGCATCAATAGAAGTTGCGCGAGGATCACCAGGGTCATGGTCGTTATAAATACGATCGTGCCGATCGCGTTGATGGTCGGGCTCACTTGCCCTTGCAACGTGTTGAGGACGCGCACGGGCACCGTCTCGTTAAGCCCCGACACAAACCAGGCGACGGCAAACTCATCGAAGGACACGGCCATGGTCACAAACAGCGCGGCGAACAGGCTTGGCGCGGTGAATGGCAGGATCACATACCGCATGGCTTTCCACTGACTGGCACCCAGGTTCCAGGCCGCGGCCTCGATGTTGGGGTCCATCTGCGCCAGACGCATCCTGATCACCGCCATCGCGAAAGGCGCGCACATCACGATGTGGCTGATCATCACCGCGTAGATCTCTCCGGAAAGTCCGACCCGCGACAGAAAAGCCAGCATCGCCAGCCCCATGATCACCACTGGGATAGTGGGCGGCAGCATCGCGAGCGCCATGTACATCGACTTGCCGAAGAACTGGTAGCGAAAGTCGGTGTAGGCCGCGGTGAAGCCAAGCAGAGTCGAGACCAGCGAAACGACCACACCCACCGTGAGACTGTTCTTGAATGCCTGCCAGACTGCCGGGTCGGCGGCGATAGCTTCGTACCAGTGCAGGCTGAATCCACCCAGGGGCAAGGACGGGAAACGGTCGATGTTGAACGAGAACACGAAGCTGCCGGCAATGGGCGTGAAGATGAACATGAACACCAGCACGACAAAGCAGCGCAGCAGGAAGTTAATCAAGCGATGCTCGTTCATGCGCGCCTCCGGTAAGCGAATCGAACCGCGCCAAAAGCCGCGATGAGCAGCGTTACGATCATCATCGTGGCGATCACCGCGGCGCGCGGCCACTGTTGACCGGACTTGGTGGTGTCAGTGATCAGCGTGCTCAAGGTCGGCGGCTGCCCCCCGCCCAGGTAGAGCGGGCTCACGAAGTCACCGAAGGTCAGGATGAAGCAGAACAGTGCCGCAACGACAATGCCGATTCGCGCCGACGGAATCACCACCAGCCACACTGTTCGCAGCCTTGCGCAGCCGAGGTTGTGCGCAGCCTCGATCAACGAGCGATCGATGTACATCAGGCTGAACAGTTGCAGCAACACCACCAGTGGCAGGCACAGCGTGAAGTAGCCGACGTAGGTGCCGAACGTGGTGTTCAGCATCGCAAACGGCTCCAGTCCGATCAGGCCAAGCGCGGCGTTGAAAATGCCGTTATCGCTAAGGAACACCTGCCACGAATAGGTTCGCACCAGGTAACTGGTGAAGAACGGCGTGATCAGCAGCAACACCAGCAACTGCTTTGTCGACTCGCGGAACTTGAAGGCAATCGCGTAGGCACAGGGAAATGCCACCAGGCTGACCAGCACGGTGGCGCCCGCCGCCATTGCCAGGGTATGCACGTAGGCGTCCCAAAAGAAGCCGCGGCTGAGCATGTAGCTCCAATTCAGCCATTCGAACGTCGGCACCATTCGAAAATTGCGCACCACCCAGAAGCTGATTGCCACCAAAAATGCCAGCGGGAATAAAAAGAAGATCAACTGCCAGATCAGGATCGGCATCGAGAAACTGAGGCCGTACCAGGGCATGCGGAAAACCTTCTTGCCAGCGCGCTGACGCATCGACCTCTCGGCAACAGCGTTATCGGTGAGCACCGGCGGCGAAATCTTTAATTTGTCTGACAGCATTGCGATCACCTCCACGCGTCTCGTCAAGCACCCTTGTATTGCGACCAGAAGTCGTTCCACTCCTCCAGGCTCTGCTGGATCGGGAGCTCGCGGTACTTGATGCGGCCATCGCGGATGTCATCCATGACGTTGCGCTGACCGAGCACCATGCCTTGGCGCTTTGCTTCGGCGGGATCGGTCTGGTTCAGCAACTCCCAGCCTTTTTTGCTGGGGATGAGCGCGGGATAGGCGGCCATCTTCGCCGACTTGACCTGGCCTTGCGGTGAGGTGATGTATTGGATGAACTTCTTCGCCAGGTCCGGGCTATGCGCCTTCCTGGCGATGCAGTAGGACTCCGTCCATTGCAAACCGCCCTCCTGTGGCAGCACGGTTTTTACCGGTGCACCGGCGCGCTGCAAGACACCGGTTATCCAGTCGCCGATGCCGCACATGGCATGGATCTGACCGTTTTTCAGCGAAGAAAAGGTTCCGCCATAATCGAAGAACCCCCCAATCTGCGGGCGCAGGCTCATCATTTTCTGCTGGACGGTTTGCCAGTGCGCCGCGTCGATGTCGTAAGGACGCGCGTTGCCACTCAACAGACTGACCTGCCCAAGGTTCGGCAGGTGCCAGTCGAAATGCCCGACCTTGCCCTTGAGGCTTGGGTCCCAGAACACGTCATAGCTGCGAACTTTGGCTTCGGGAACAAGCTGGGTGTTGTAGGCGATGCCCAGAAATCCAAAGCGAATCAGCACCGAATAGAGCTTGTCACCCTGCCAGTGACCGGGGAAATGCTGGAATTCCGGGTAGAAGTCGTCAAACGGGTAGTCCGCGGGGTCGAGTTGTTCGATGTATTCGGCGGCGTTGAGTTGCTGAACATATTCGGCGTCGGACAGGATCAGATCGAAGGTGCCGGGCGGGGATTGCGCGATCAGCCCCAGCATGTTGTCCCCACCGGTGTAGTACTTGGCCCGGACCTTGACCCGGTATTGGCGTTCGAAATCGGCGACGATGTCCGGCTCGGCGTGTCCGGCCCATGCCAGGATGACCAGTTCTTTTTCCGCAGCTGCAAAGCTTCTCAAGGGCAGGAAACCGGAAAGCGCTGCCGTGCCTGCCAGGATGCTGGTGGTCTTGAGAAATGTACGGCGTGAAAGGTCGATGCGATTTGTCATTGTTGTCTCTCCCGGGTGATGGAAAGTGCGTCTGTCCGTTTCATCCTTTTGCCTTGCCTCCTGCTGCCGCTGCCAACCCCCAAGCATCAATGGCTGGCTGGATGCATTGCAGCAGATCGCCATCACCCATTTTTGTACGCGCCCGACCCGGACTTTGTCAGATCCGACCCCGACGCCTTCTTACCCGATTGCGGCGAATGCCGGTCCGATAACCGGACAGAAACGTCAAACCACAGGGTGTTTTGTCAATTACGGGTCGGATTTAGACAAATCGGCGCTCTCCCCCTCTGATCGAATTGTTCTACGCGCCACCTGTGATTTCTGCCATCCGAAAGGGCTGGTCAGACACCAGGCAAACGCCCCCCATCCAACGGTGAGCAGTCACCCAGCGGTCAATTATTTTCAGAGGGTGTGTAGATGAACAACAGCGTGGTTATTGGAGAGCTCACGTGGCCGGAGTATGCCGAGAAGGTCGCTACCGGCTGCCCGATCTTTCTGCCAGTAGGCGCACTCGAACAGCATGGCCATCACCTGTGCATGGAGGTCGATGTTCTGCTGCCGACTGCGATATGCAAGGCGGTCGCGCAAAATGTCAGCGGCCTGGTTCTGCCTGCACTCGCCTATGGCTACAAGTCCCAGCAGAAATCAGGAGGCGGCAACCACTTTCCCGGAACGACCAGTCTCGATGGCGCCACGCTGACCCATACCGTGCAGGACATCATCAGAGAACTGGCGCGCCACGGCGCACGCAAACTGGTGATGATGAACGGTCACTATGAAAACTCGATGTTCATTGTCGAGGGCATTGACCTTGCGCTGCGGGAACTTCGTTACGGTGGCATCAATGACTTCAAAGTCGTGGTGCTGTCCTATTGGGACTTCGTCAACGATCCGGGCGTCATCGAAAAGCTGTACCCCGATGGATTCCTCGGATGGGACATCGAACATGGCGGCATTTTCGAAACGTCCCTGATGCTGGCGCTTCACCCCGACAAGGTCGACCTGAGTCGCGCCGTCGATCACCCGCCAGCGACTTTCCCGCCATACGACGTCTTCCCCATCATCCCGGCGCGCACTCCGGCCTGCGGAACACTGTCATCCCCTAAAGGTTCCAGTCGCGAGAAAGGCGAGTTGATTCTTGAAGTGTGTGTCTCAGGCATCAGCGCCGCCGTACGAGAGGCTTTCGATTTAGAGACATAACGAGCACAAGGACGCGCCAAAACAACAACCCGCCGTTAACCCTCCAAAGCATAATAAAAAGGGTAAGTCTCATGTCCAGCAGCTCAACTCTGGCCCCAGGCCTCAAACAACGTCACGTCACCATGTTGTCCATTGCCGGTGCCATCGGTGCCGGCCTGTTCATCGGCTCGGGACACGCCATCGCGTCTGCGGGACCGGCCGCCATTCTGGCGTACATTTTTTCCGGCACCCTGGTGGTGCTGGTCATGCGCATGCTGGGAGAAATGGCCGTCGCATCGCCTGATACAGGCTCATTTTCGACCTATGCCGAGCGGGCGATGGGACGTACCGCCGGTTTTACCATTGGCTGGCTGTACTGGTGGTTCTGGGTGCTGGTCATTCCCATCGAAGCCATTGCCGCTGCTGCGATTTTGCACGCCTGGTTTCCCTCGATACCCACCTGGGAATTCGCGATTGCCGTAACCGGTCTGCTGACATTGACCAACCTGTTCAGTGTCGCTCGTTACGGGGAGTTCGAATTCTGGTTCGCCATGCTCAAAGTCATTGCTGTACTGGGCTTTATCGCGCTTGGCGCACTTGCCCTGGCCGGTGCTTTACCTGATACGAGCGTCAGTGGTGTCGTCCAGTTGAGTAAAGAGTTTGGTGGTTTCATGCCCAATGGCATGACCGCTGTTATCGGTGCGATGCTCACCACAGTGTTCAGCTTCATGGGCACGGAAATCGTCACCATCGCAGCAGCAGAATCGCGCAACCCCTCCAAACAGATCACCCGCGCGACCAACTCTGTTGTCTGGCGCATGGGGATTTTCTACATCGTCTCGGTGTTCCTCATCATCTCCATCGTGCCCTGGAACGACCCGATGCTGATGCAAGTCGGCTCTTATCAGAGAGCGCTTGAGTTGATGAATATTCCACACGCGAAAATGATTGTAGATATCGTCGTCCTGATCGCTGTCGCCAGTTGCCTTAACTCAGCCATTTATACGGCGTCACGCATGGTCTTTTCACTGAGCAAGCGCGGGGATGGCCCCCGAATCCTGCAAAAGACCTCTTCTTCAGGGGTGCCCTACATTGCCGTGCTGGCCAGTACAGCGGTTGGCTTCCTGACCACGGCACTGAATTATTTTGCCCCTGACGAAGTGTTCTCCTTCCTCTTGGCCAGCTCGGGCGCTGTCGCACTGCTGGTCTACCTGGCCATTGCTGTTTCTCAATTGGTACTTCGTAAAAAGATGAATGCTTCAGGGCAGCCGATCGTCTTCAAGATGTGGTTTTACCCTTGGCTCAGTTACCTGGTTATCTTCTGCATCTTGAGCATTTTGATAGTCATGCTGATATTGCCCGAGCATCGCATGGAAGTGATCGCCACAGGTGCGCTCACGCTGTCCATTGTCTGTATGAGTGCCATTTTCAACGCCAGGAAGGGCACCGTGCGCACAGCCGAACTGGCGTGAACACCTCAATCCTCGACGCATCATTTACAGTCCGCGCCAACGATTAACCGTTCACCTCTTTCCGGCCCGCTTCCCACGATGAGCGGGCCGGTTTTTTTTACCCTTCTTCTCCTCCTTCTTCCTCCCCGACAGGCCTATTGATCCGGGACACGGTGTAATATCCGCCTACCCGCAAGCAGGGTTAACAACCATAAAAACGAGATGATGTTGCCGAGTCGGCGGCTTGCCGAAGAGCACTTCACTTTTGCAGTTGAGGAGCGGTAATGATGGCGAAACTCCAAGTGGCGAAAACCGCTGCCGGACGTTCGGCTAATGAACAACGACCGGTAAAAACCGTGGGTTTTCTGGTCATCCCCAACTTCACCACCATCGGCTTCGCCTCCGCTGTGGAAACCTTGCGCATGGCCAATATGGCAGCGCGCAAACCGATGTTCCGCACGGTGATCATCGCCGCCAGCCTGGAGCCGGTCACCGCCAGCAATGGCATGCGCATACTGCCCGACTACACCATCAACGACGCACCCAAGCTCGACATTCTGTTCGTTGTCGGCTCCAACCCGATCGTTTCCAACCACAGCAGCCGACCGTTGCTCAATTGGCTACGCAAGCTGGCACATGATCAGGTGCCGTTGGGCGGGATTTGCACGGGCAGTCATTTGTTGGCACGTGCCGATTTGCTCAAAGGCTATCGCTGCACGATTCACTGGGAAGACATCGAAGCGCTGAAGGAGCGTTTCCCGGGGATCATCATTTCCAACCAGCTGTTCGAGCTGGATCGGGACCGCTACACCTGCTCCGGTGGCGTGGCGTCCATGGACATGACGCTGCAATTGATTGCCCGCGAACCCGGTGGTCGGGACATCGCAGCCCATGCGGCCGAGCTGTTGCTGTGTGATCGGGTGCGGGGGGCGCAGGAGCAACAGCGGGTGCCGTTGCGGCAAAAACTGGGCACCTCCCAACCCAAGCTCAGTCAGATGGTGGCGATCATGGAGGCCAACCTCGAAGAGCCGGTGGGTCTTGAGGAGCTCGCGCGGTTGAATGAGGTGTCGGTGCGGCAACTGGAACGGCTGTTTCACAAACACCTGCAGCGCACGCCCAGCCAATACTACCTGGAGCTACGCCTTTCACGGGCTCGTCAGTTACTGCTGCGTAGCGAGTCGCAGGTACGCGACGTCGCCCTCGCCTGCGGGTTTGTATCGCCGGCGCATTTCTCCAAGTGCTACAGCCGTTTCTTCGGCATATCGCCCATTGGTGAGCGCAAGCAAGTGGCGGCGGTGCATTGAGTGCTGCCATTGAACATTGATGTTAGCTGCACTGGCCTCTGCGCGAGCAGGTCCGCCCCCACAGTCAGCCGAGTTGCCCAGGAGGACGCGGCTTGATGTGGGAGCGGGCTTGCCCGCGAAGAGGCCGTGGGGTCGCCTAGTCCTGCAATGCCTTATGCGCCGTTTCCCGGCTCGCCAGCATGGCAACCAACGCCACCGCCGCTGCCGCCAGCAGGTACCAGGCCGGGGCCATTTTGTTGCCGGTCAGCTGGATCAACCAGGTCGCAATAAACGGCGCGGTGCCACCGAACACGGCATTAGCGATGTTGAAGCTGAAGGCAAAGCCACTGAAGCGTACGCGGGTGGGGAATATCTCGGCGAGGAAGCACGGCAAGGTGCCGTCGTTCATCGCCAGGATGGCGCCGAAGGCAATCTGGATCATCAAGATCACGATCAGCGGCTGGTTCTCCAGCATGCCGAACAGTGGAAAAGTCAGCGCCAGGAACAGCACCGAAGCGGTCAGCAACATGGTCTTGCGGCCGAACCGGTCCGACAGCTTGCCCATCAGGAAAATCAGGCCGATGTAGGTCGCCAGCGACACCGTCGACGCCAGGAACGAATCACTCTCGCTCATGCCCATCTCAGTGGACAGATACGTCGGCATGTAGCTGAGCAGCAGGTAAAACGCCACGGCGTTCAGGCAGGTCACGCCAATCCCGATCAATACGCTACGCCGATGTACGGTCAGCAATTCGCGAACAGGTGCGTGGGTCGCGCACTCCTTCGCTTCCAGGCGCTTTTCCATCTCCAGAAACTTGGGTGTGTCTTGCAAACTCATGCGGATGTAGCGCCCCACCAGCCCGAACGGCGCTGCCAGCAAAAAGGGCAAGCGCCAGCCCCAACTGTGCAGGTCTTCGACGCTCATCCACGCATGCAACCCCGCCACGAACACCGCACCAAACAGCAGACCGGCCGCCGTGCTCGCCGGGACAATGCTGGTGTACAAACCGCGTTTACCCTCGGGGGCGTACTCGGCGAGAAAGGCCGATGCCCCGGCGTATTCACCCGAAGCCGAGAAGCCCTGGCACAAGCGAATCAGCAGCAACAACGCCGGTGCCAACAGGCCAATATGGTGATAAGTCGGCAGGATGCCGATGCAAAAGGTCGAGATCGACATGATCAGGATCGACCAGGACAATGCACTGCGCCGCCCGTACTTGTCGCCAAAGTGGCCCCAGACCAGGCCCCCCAAAGGGCGAACGATAAACGACAGCGCGAACACCGCGAAGGTCGCCAGCAACGCACTTGCCTTGTCGGTTTGCGGGAAAAACGTCAGCGCGATCACGGTGGCCAGATAGCCGTAGGCCGCATAGTCGAACCACTCGACGAAGTTGCCCATGAAGCTGGCACTGGCAGCACGCCGCAAGGCCTTGCGCTCGGCGGTCTGTTCAAGTTTTTGCGCCAGGGTCGGCGTCAGGCTTGCACTTTGAGTGCTCATTGGGCACCTCCTGTGTTAGAGGTACGGCGATCAGGAAAAAGCGTCGGGACGTAGTACATGACAAAACCCTCTATTGTTTTACTTGGCAGGGTTAAGGCTCGTTAGATGCTGCGCGCTCTTGGGTGCGTATGCGTCGTTTTTTCCGGTTTATCTAAACCACCGGGAAGATTTTTCCCACTCATCAACATAAAACGCCGCACAGGTTCACTGTGCGGCGCAAAGTCTTACTTCTTGATGATGTTGTGTTCCGGGCCATACGGGAACTTGGTGATGTTCTCCCCGCCCTGTTCGTTGACGATCAAAATGTCGTGCTCACGATAACCGCCGGCCCCCGGAAGGCCTTCGGGCAACATGATCATCGGTTCAATGGACACCACCATTCCTGGCTCCAGTACCGTGTCGATGTCTTCGCGCAGTTCCAGCCCGGCTTCACGGCCGTAGTAATGGCTCAGCGTACCGAAGGAGTGACCGTAGCCGAAGGTACGGTATTGCAGCAGATCGTGTTCCAGGAAAATCTCGTTCAATTGCTGGGCGATATCACAGCAGCGCATGCCCGGTTTGATCAGTTTCAGACCGGCCTCGTGCACTTTGACGTTCACTTCCCACAAACGCAGATGCTCGTCGGAACAGTGATCCAGGAACAGGGTACGTTCCAGTGCGGTGTAGTAACCGGCAATCATCGGGAAGCAATTGAGGCTGAGAATGTCGCCCTTGTTGACCTTGCGCGACGTCACCGGGTTATGGGCGCCGTCGGTGTTGATGCCGGACTGGAACCAGGTCCAGGTGTCCATCAGTTCGGAGTCCGGGAACGTACGGGCAATCTCGCGGACCATGGCTTGGGTGGCGTGCAGGGCCACTTCGTATTCTGGAACCTGATCACGCAAGGCTTCGACGATGGCAGCGCCGCCGATGTCCGCCACGCGTGCACCATGACGGATGATCGCGTGTTCTTCGGCGGACTTGATCATGCGCATACGCATGCAGGGCGCGGCGATATCCACCAGCTCGGCCTGCGGATAACGACTGGCAAGCTTGTCGCGGTTGAGCAAATTCAGATGGTCGAACTCAATACCGATACGCCCGGCCTTGGGTAACGCTTGCTGGATCGCAACAAAATAGTTATCACGCTGCCAGTCGGTGTAGACAATATTCTCAGTGCCCATGGTGCGGCGCCATGGTTGACCGCCATCGATGTTGGCGCTGATGGTCACGGCACTGTCCTGGGTCACTACCAATGCGTACTGGCGACCGAACGAGCAGTAGAGAAAATCGCTGTAGTAATTGATGTTGTGATAGGACGTGAAGACGGCCGCGTCGATGTTGTTCTGCGCCAGGTACGCCCGTAATTTGGCCTGGCGATTGGCATATTCTTGCGCCGAGAACGTCGGTGCCACTTTTTCGCCGTTCTTGATCTGGATGGTTTTCGGCATTTGCATATCATTTATCCTTGTCAGTGATTGATCGACGGGAAGCGCCACTCTGGCGGGCCGCTGAAGATCATTCGAACAGATGCAAGGTGAGGTTTTTTGCGCGAATCCGACCTGTAGTTGACCAGATCCGCTCTTCGCCAACGTGGCCCAAAAGGCCATACACCAGAAACGACAATGCCCCCGGCAAGCGCAGTGAAAGCCGCTTGGCGGAGGCATTGGAATTGGCACAGTGAATTGCGGTTTGACGGCCTCTCAGGACCTCGTCGTGGGTTGATCCGCTTCCATATGATCGCGCGCGTGCGCACCAAAGTATTGACGGTAGCAACGGAAAAAGTGCTGCAGTGAAACAAATCCGCATTGTTGCGCGATATCTTTCATTGGCCGTTTAGTGGTCTGCAGTAACTGACGTGCCTGTTGCAAGCGCAAGTCCAGATAATGCCGCGACGGCGAACAACCCAGGTTGCGTTTAAACAGCCGCTCCAGATGCCGGCGGGAAATGCCCATGGATTCGGCCAGTTCGTCGATAGCCAATGTACGAGTCAGGTGCTCATTCATCAACGCCAGCGTCGCCTGAAGTTTTGCTGGCGCGTTGTACACCGATTGCAGTGGCCGGGCCTGCCGGGTCACGTGTTTTTCCATACGCAGCACCAGGCCGCGACCGTGGGACCGGGCCAGCAGTTCGTGCATTAACCCTTGGACGGCCTGTGGGCCGACGCATGTCAGACGTTGGCGGTCGACACAAAAAGGTGCGGCCACCGGGCTCAAATCGCTGGAAGTCGTAAACGACAGCGACGGATCGGGTTCAGGCAGGCTGCAACGGAAACCGTCCAGCGCGCCAGTCTGCGCCAGCAGCCAACCAGCCTTGCCTAATGCGCCCAGGCCCACCGGCTGCGCAGCCCAGTAGTGCAACTTTTGGCGCACTGCTGGAGACTCCGCCTGAGCGTGCAGGTTATCGCCGCCACAGAGGATCAAAACGTCCAGGGGTTGTACCTGATCCAGTCGGGTAGTGGCGGTGGCAATGCCGTTGCTGGCGTTCAGATCGCGACCTTCCAGGCTGAGAATCTGCCATATACAGACGCTACGTCCAGCCATCTGGTTGGCCAGGCGCAAGGGTTCCAGCGCATTGGCCAGAGCATAAAAATCAAAGTCTTCCAGCAACCAGAAGCCGATGCGCAGTGTCGGCGGGTGTTGCCGACAAGATTCAGTCAGTGTCAGCATGTAGCGCTCTCCTGTTGCTCAGGGTGGTTCCGTCCCCAATCGAGTTCACTGCCAGCCTGCCACGGGAGGTTTCTTTATGTTTGTCATGCATGCCGGCGCGCCGATTCGAGGTTCTCAGGAACGAATTGTGGGCGTCGAGGATCAGCCGGAAGTGCCAGAAATCGACCCCCAAATGTTCGTCGCTACCACTTGAGGTCAACACGAGGCCATAGGCATTGGTGCGGCCGTGGCCCCGGCCTGGACTTTTGCAGTCCAGGCAACACTGAATTGTCATCAGCCCAATTGATAGCCGCCTAACGAAAGGTGCATGCTAGAGAGCTTGGCTGGCGCTTATATCATTCCGAATGATAGTTACCTTTGCCTCATTCGATTCGTGCGATACAACCTCGCCGAGCATCATCCGTCCATTCTCAATACATTGGCGGATGCATCCATGGAACAATCACTCAAACATTTACGCTTCCCGTTGGCCCTGTTGGCCGTACTGGTGATGAGCGCCTGCGGCAAGACTCCGGACACGGCCGCCACTATGCCCGCAGCCAAAGTCAGCGTGGCCAAGGTGCTGGAACAACCGGTTAACGAGTGGGACGAATTCACCGGGCGCCTCGAAGCCCCGGAAACCGTAGAAATACGTCCACGGGTCTCTGGTCAGATCGATGAAGTGGCCTTCACTGAAGGCGCTTTGGTCAAAAAAGGCGACCTGTTGTTCCAGATCGACCCGCGTCCATTCCAGGCCGAGGTTCGCCGCCTCGAAGCACTGGTTGCCCAGTCCCGCGCCAACGCCACCCGCAGCGAAAACGAATCCCAGCGCGGTGAGCGTCTGCGCACCAGCAACGCGATCTCCGCCGAGCTGGCCGATTCGCGCACCAGCGCTGCTCAAGAAGCCCGCGCCGCCGTCGGTGCCCTCCAGGCACAACTGGACCTGGCCAAACTGAACTTGAGCTTCACCCGTGTCACTGCACCGATCAGTGGTCGTGTCAGCCGCGCGGAAATCACCGCCGGCAACCTGGTGACCGCCGATACCACCGCGCTGACCAGTGTGGTGTCCACCGACAAGGTCTACGCCTACTTCGACGCCGATGAGCGTGTGTTCCTCAAATACACCCAGCTCGCTCGCCAGGGCAAACGCGGTGCCACCACCCCGGTTTACCTCGGTCTGTCCAACGAAGACGGCAACCCACACCAGGGCGTGATGAACTTCATCGACAACCAGGTCAACCCGAAAACCGGCACCATCCGCGGTCGTGCCGTGTTCGACAACAGCGACGGCGCCTACACCCCAGGCCTGTATGCCCGCCTGAAACTGGTCGGCAGCGGCACCTATTCCGCCGTGCTGATCAACGACGAAGCGGTCGGTACCGATCTGGGTAAAAAGTTCGTGCTGGTGATGGATGCCGACAACAAGACGGTGTACCGCTCGGTCGAGCTGGGTCCGAAGATCGAAGGTTTGCGCATCGTGCGCAGCGGCCTGAGCAAGGACGACACCGTCATCGTCAAGGGTCTGCAACGGGTTCGCCCTGGTTCGCCGGTCACACCAGAAGTGATCCCGATGGCCAGTGAACAAACCCTCGCGGCACTCGCACAACAACGACAAGCGCTGGAAGCCAGCAACCTGCCCCAAGTCGCACCTGCCAAGGTCGCGCCGGGTTCGGTTGTGAAACTGGCTGCTGCGACACCACGCGGTTAAGGGATCTCTACGATGAATTTTTCCCAATTCTTCATTTCACGGCCGATCTTTGCAGCGGTACTTTCGCTGCTGATCCTGATCGCCGGTGCCATCTCGCTGTTCCAGCTGCCGATCAGCGAATACCCGGAAGTGGTTCCTCCGACCGTTGTGGTTCGTGCGAACTTCCCGGGTGCCAACCCTAAAGTCATCGGTGAAACCGTGGCCGCTCCACTGGAGCAAGCGATCACCGGCGTCGAGAACATGCTGTACATGTCCTCGCAGTCCACCGCTGACGGCAAGATCACCCTGACCATTACCTTTGCTCTGGGCACTGACCTGGACAACGCACAGGTACAGGTGCAGAACCGCGTGACCCGGACCGAGCCGAAACTTCCCGAGGAAGTGACGCGCATCGGTATCACCGTGGACAAGGCTTCGCCCGACCTGACCATGGTTGTGCACTTGACCTCGCCGGACAAACGCTACGACATGCTCTACCTGTCCAACTACGCCTTGCTCAACATCAAGGATGAGCTGGCGCGTCTGGGCGGTGTCGGTGACGTGCAGCTGTTCGGCATGGGCGATTACTCGCTGCGGGTCTGGCTCGATCCGAACAAGACCGCTTCGCGCAACCTGACCGCCACCGACGTTGTGACCGCAATTCGTGAACAGAACCGTCAGGTGGCTGCCGGTGCACTGGGTGCGCCACCTGCGCCGAGTGCCACCGCGTTCCAGCTGTCGGTCAACACCCAAGGCCGTCTGGTTTCTGAAGAAGAGTTCGAGAACATCATCATTCGCTCCGGCGAAAACGGTGAAATTACTCGCCTGAAAGACATCGCTCGCATTGAGTTGGGTTCCAGCCAATACGCCTTGCGTTCGCTGCTTAACAACCAACCGGCGGTGGCGATCCCGATCTTCCAGCGCCCGGGCTCCAACGCGATCGAAATCTCCAACGAAGTGCGCGACAAGATGGCGGAGCTGAAAAAGAGCTTCCCGGAAGGCATGGACTTCAGCATCGTCTATGACCCGACGATCTTCGTGCGCGGCTCCATCGAGGCGGTGGTTCACACCCTCTTCGAAGCGCTGATCCTCGTTGTTCTGGTGGTGATCCTGTTCCTGCAAACCTGGCGTGCCTCGATCATTCCGTTGGTGGCAGTGCCTGTTTCGCTGATCGGTACGTTTGCCGTGATGCACCTGTTTGGCTTCTCGCTGAACGCCCTTTCACTGTTTGGCCTGGTGTTGGCCATCGGTATCGTGGTGGATGACGCCATCGTGGTGGTGGAGAACGTCGAGCGAAACATTGGACTGGGACTAACGCCGGTCGAAGCAACCAAGCGGGCCATGCGTGAAGTGACCGGCCCGATCATCGCGACGGCGCTGGTGCTGTGTGCGGTGTTTATCCCGGCGGCCTTCATCTCCGGGTTGACCGGGCAGTTCTACAAGCAGTTCGCCCTGACCATTGCGATCTCGACCGTGATCTCGGCGTTCAACTCGCTAACCCTGTCGCCAGCGCTGGCTGCCGTGTTGCTCAAAAGCCATGACGCACCGAAGGACCGTTTCTCCAAGGTCCTCGACAAGATTTTCGGTGGCTGGCTGTTCCGTCCGTTCAACCGCTTCTTTGACAAGGCCAGCCACGGTTATGTCGGCACGGTAGGCCGGGTTATCCGCAGCAGCGGTATCGCCCTGCTGTTGTACGCAGGCCTGATGGTGCTGACCTTCTTCGGTTTCGCCAACACCCCGACCGGTTTCGTCCCCGGCCAGGACAAGCAATATCTGGTGGCCTTCGCGCAACTGCCGGACGCCTCGAGCCTGGACCGTACCGAAGACGTGATCAAACGCATGTCCGACCTGGCCCTGAAACAGCCTGGCGTAGAAAGTGCCGTGGCCTTCCCTGGCCTGTCGATCAACGGTTTCACCAACAGTCCTAACGCCGGCATCGTGTTCGTGACCCTGAAACCGTTTGATGAGCGTAAAGACCCGAGCATGTCCGCCGGTGCAATTGCCGGTGCATTGAACGGCCAGTTCGCCGGGATTCAGGAAGCCTACATGGCGATCTTCCCGCCGCCGCCGGTACAAGGCCTGGGCACCATTGGTGGTTTCCGCCTGCAGATCGAAGACCGGGGCAACCTGGGTTATGACGAGCTGTACAAAGAAACCATGAACATCATCACCAAGAGCCACAACGTGCCGGAACTGGCCGCCCTGTTCACCAGCTACACCGTGAACGTGCCACAGGTCGATGCCGCTATCGACCGCGAAAAAGCCAAGACCCACGGCGTGGCCGTCAGCGACATCTTCGACACCCTGCAGATTTACCTGGGTTCGCTGTATGCCAACGACTTCAACCGCTTTGGTCGTACCTATCAGGTCAACGTTCAGGCTGAACAGCAGTTCCGTCTCGAACCGGACCAGATCGGTCAGCTGAAAGTGCGTAACAACAAAGGCGAGATGATCCCGCTGGCGACCTTCATCAAGGTCAGCGACACCTCGGGGCCGGACCGCGTGATGCACTACAACGGCTTCATCACCGCTGAAATCAACGGTGCGGCAGCCCCCGGCTACAGCTCCGGCCAGGCCGAAAAAGCCATCGAGAAACTGCTCAAGGAAGAACTTCCGAACGGCATGACCTACGAGTGGACCGACCTGACCTACCAGCAGATTCTGTCCGGTAACACCGCACTGTTCGTATTCCCGCTCTGCGTACTGCTGGCGTTCCTGGTACTCGCGGCACAGTACGAAAGCTGGAGCCTGCCACTGGCGGTGATCCTGATCGTACCGATGACCTTGCTGTCAGCCATCACCGGTGTGATTGCTTCGGGAGGCGACAACAACATCTTCACCCAGATCGGCTTGATCGTACTGGTGGGGCTTGCCTGTAAGAACGCGATTCTGATCGTCGAGTTTGCCAAGGACAAACAGCAGGACGAAGGCCTCAGCCCGCTCGCCGCGGTACTGGAAGCTTGCCGCCTGCGTCTGCGGCCGATCCTGATGACATCCTTCGCGTTCATCATGGGTGTTGTGCCTCTGGTCTTCTCCAGCGGTGCCGGTGCCGAAATGCGTCATGCCATGGGTGTGGCGGTGTTCTCGGGGATGCTCGGGGTGACCTTCTTCGGTCTGTTGCTGACGCCAGTGTTCTACGTATTGATTCGTAATTTTGTGGAGCGCGGTGAAAAGCGCAAAGCGGCCAAGGCCCTGAAACTGGAGGCGCAACAATGAGCCTGAAAGCCTTCCTCCCGAGCCTTCTGGTACTGGCCCTGAGTGCCTGCGCCGTCGGCCCGGACTACAAGACCCCAGCCACTGAGCCGGCCAACATCACCACCGCCACCGATGGCAGCGCCGGTCAGAAGAACTTCGACCGCTCGCGTTTCGAAGGCATCTGGTGGCAGCAGTTTGAAGATCCAACCCTCAACCAGTTGGTGACTCAATCGCTGCAAGGCAACCGTGATTTGCGCGTAGCCTTCGCTCGCTGGAAAGCGGCCCGGGCCATTCGCGATGACGTCAGCAATGACGCCATGCCAACCATCACCAGCCGGGTCAGCAGTGACCTGGCCAAGGGTCAGATCCCGGGCCAGACCACCAAGCGGGTCAATAGCGAACGCTACGACCTCGGTCTGGACATGGCGTGGGAGATCGACCTGTTTGGCCGTATCCAGCGCAACCTGGAATCGGCCGACGCCGAACAGCAAGCGCTCGAAGCCGATCTGTACCAACTGCAAGTCTCGATGATTGCCGAACTGGTGGATGCCTACGGACAACTGCGCGGTGCACAGCTGCGGGAAAAGATCGCCCTGGCCAACCTGAACAATCAGCAAGAGTCGAGCAAGATTACCGTCAGCCTGCGTGATGCCGGCGTCGGCGATCAGCTCGATGTGGTTCGCGCCGATGCACGCCTGGCGTCCGTCGAAGCCAGCGTGCCGCAATTGCAGGCCGAACAGGTTCGACAGAAAAACCGCATCGCTACCCTGTTGGGTGAACGTCCGGACAAGCTGACCGTCGACCTGAGTCCAAAAGACTTGCCGGCGATCGCCAAGGCCCTGCCGATCGGTGATCCGGGAGAACTGCTGCAGCGTCGTCCGGACATTCTCAGCGCCGAACGCAAACTGGCTTCCGCCACTGCCCGTATCGGCGTGGCCAAGGCTGATTTGTTCCCTCGGGTCAGCCTCAGCGGTTTCCTGGGCTTCACCGCCGGGCGCGGTTCGCAAATCGGTTCCTCGGCGGCCAACGCCTGGGCGCTGGGCCCAAGCATTACCTGGGCGGCGTTCGACCTTGGCAGCGTGCGCGCCCGTTTGCGGGGCGCCGATGCGGATGCCGAAGGCGCCCTGGCGACCTACGAGCAGCAAGTACTGCTGGCGTTGGAAGAATCGGAAAACGCCTTTAGCGACTACGGCAAACGTCAGCAGCGCTTGATCTCGCTGATTCGTCAGAGCGAATCCAGTCGCGCTGCGGCCGACCTCGCCGAAATTCGCTACCGCGAAGGCACGGCGGACTTCCTCGTCCTGCTCGACGCCCAGCGTGAGCGTCTGGCGGCTGAAGACACCCAGGCCCAGGCCGAAGTCGATCTGTATCGCGGCATTGTCGCGATTTACAAAGCCCTGGGCGGTGGCTGGCAACCAGAGACGGTTGCCAGCAAGTAAAGTTTCAACGAGCTCCTTTGGTTGGTAGCAACCAACCATTTCCTTTGCCCCGCGCCTCATTCGGTCGCGGGGCTTTTTTTTGCCTGCACGCTTGTTGAGTCCACCACATTCCCCTGTGGGAGCGGGCTTGCTCCCACAGGGTTAGCGGTGTTCTTGAGTCTCGCGGTTTTCCAGGACCGTTACGGTGGCCGTGGTCCCGGCACGCAGTCGATTTTTGGCAGCGTAATCGGCGTCGATCTGTATCCTCACCGGCACCCGTTGCGCCAGCTTGACCCAGGTGTAACTGGGGTTGATGTTGGCCAGCAGGCGACCGCCGGGCAGGTTCTCCCGGTCGGAAATGGCGAAGGCAATGCTTTGCACAGTGCCGCCGAAGGTTTCGCCACTCATCAATTCGATCCTGACCCGGTCGCCCTCCTCGATTCGCGGCAGCTTGGTTTCCTCAAAGTAACCGCTGACATAGAACGAGTTGCTGTCCACCAGCGCCAACAGCGCGCCGCCGGCTGCGGCGTAGTCACCCTGACGGGTCAGCAGGTTGGTGACGTAACCCGTCACGGGCGCTTCGACCCGCGTGCGCTGCAAGTCCAGTTCGGCCTGGGTCAATGCGGCGATGGCCAATTGCACGTTGGCCCGGGCCAAGCCGAGGTTAGCCTGGTTGCGCAGCAACTCGGCCTGTGCCACCGCCACTTCCGTGCTGGATTTCTCCCATTCTTCGCCAGAAATGGCGAACCGCTGCTTGAGCGTGCGCCGTCGGTGCTCTTCACTCTGACGCTGGCGGAGCAACGCTTCACTGGCGACAATCGTTGCCTCGGACTGGCCAAGGGTGGCTTTCGCCACTTCCACCGAGCGCTTGGCATGCTCCACCGCCAGGACATAGCGCGCCGGGTCGATTTCCAGCAGCAACTGGCCTTTCTCCACATGCTGGTTGTCCTGCACGCCCAGGCCAACGATGCGCCCCGAGACATCGGCGGACAAGGTCACCACATCGGCACGCACCCGCGCATCGCGGGTCCAAGGGGCGCGGGTGTAATGTTCCCAGGCAAACCAGCCGAGAACTAAGGCCAGCAACACCACCGCCACCGTCGCAAGTCGGGCAAGGATCTTCTTCAAAGCATCAAGCTCCCATTACCAGAATCAGCGTTGCGCAAACGCAGGCGTACAACGCGCCTTCGAACAAGGCTTCATGCCAGACGAACCGCAGCACGCCGAGGCGGCGCAAGATCCAGTCCAGCACCAGGTAAATCGGTAGCGCCAGCAATAACGCCTGGGCAATCGGCGGCAAGTAGACGCCACCCAACTCAAAATCAATGGGCAAGGGCCGACACTCCTTCCGTTGCTGCGGGTTGAAAGTATTTGCGATGTCGCTCCAGAAACGACACCACGATCAACAACGCCACGCGCATCCGGAATACCGACCACAAGTGTTCATGAACGTCTAAATGCAAGTCGTCCATTTCATCGCCCAAGACACGCAGGTTCCCGAGCAGTTGCTCAAGGTCAATCCCGGGCCGCCCGGCGATCAATCGTCCAGTCTCACGGACGGCAGCGAGCAAACGGTTTTGTTGATCAGTACTGAGCAAGGTGTTGCTCTGCCCCTGTTGCCTGAGCTGGTTCAGCGCCACACCCAGCGCCATGCACCCGAGGCTGACTTCGAATAGCTCGCTGGATGGCTTGTCGTTGGTGGCCGGCAGCAGCCCCAACATCATGGTCAGGCGATCGACCATGCGGCTTTCAAACGCAAATTGATGCTCATCGGTGGCCGGCGTCTTTAGCAAAGCGTAGACCTGCTCACAGTTCTCATTGAACAGTCGGCGCATCCGCAACGCGGGCCTGAACGGGAAGATCAAGGCGTAGACACTGAGCGCCAGCGCGGCTGCGCAGATATAGGAACCGGCAAACTCGAACCACTGAATGGCGCTGTTTTGGCCGATTTCCGTGTTTTGCGGGCCCAGCAACAGAATGGTCGTCAGCCCAAGACCAATGCCTGTACCCGTGGTTGGCGGACTGGACAACCCCACCGCGACGGCATACAGCAAGGGGGTCAACAACAAGGCGAGTAACTCGAAGTCACTGATCATCGGTATCAGCAGGAACAGATACAGCGCCGATACCACCAAGGCCAGGCCCAGCCCCCTGGCAAAGCTTTGGCTGGCCAGCATCGGCCGCGGAAACGTCGCCATCAGCGAACACAGAATCCCCACCACGATCATCCCGCCACGTGCCCCGTCCCAAGCGGTTTCGATCCAGATCAGACCGGCTACCACCAATGCGGTAAATGCGCGGATCGCGTTCATTGCCGCCAGAGTGAAGTCCAGATGCAAGGGGTTGTCCTGGCCGCGAAACATGCTACTGGCCGCACGCCCGTCCTGGATTGCGTCGCTCAGTTCGAGAATCTGGCCGAGCTGCTCCAGCATCCGCGCCTGTTCCCAGCGCAGAGCCCAGGCCAGTGAACGCAGGGTGGCTGGCATTGTCTCGGTGAGTTGTTCGGCCTTGTAGGCCTGGTCATCGAAACGCTGTTGCAGCGCAGAGAAACGCTGCCGGGCCTTGGTCGACAATGATCGCCCCTGCAAGGCCAATTCATCGAGAAAGACCAGTTCTTCGGCGCGTAATCGCTGTACTTCCTCCGGCAAGGCACCTTTCCAGCGCTCGGCAAGCAGCTCCCGCTGGTGACGCAAAGCCGTCAGCCGCGACGTCAACAACACCAGCTGATTGCCCAGCAACTGCACCAACTCATTGGAGCTGCGCAACCGGGGTGCATCGAAATACAAATGCCGCCGTACGCCTTCCAGGGCACTGATCGCGCCGAGCAGTTGCATCTGCCGTCGATGGAAATCGGCTTCGCTTTCCTCGGTCCGAATGACCGCAGCGGCGTGGGTCGCGAGCAGCTTGATGACCTGATCGATCTTCGCGAAGTAATCCCGGGCCACGGCTTCCGGTCGCGCCGTAAGCAGGCTGACCACGCACACGCAAGCCACGGCCAATAGCGTCTCGGTCACGCGGGTGACGGCGAGAAGGAACGTACCGTCCTGATCGGGTATTGCCAGCAGTGCCACGACCACCGCCGTGTACCCGCTCAAAACAAACGCCTGGGAACTGGTGTAGCGCAACAAGGTGCCACCGGCGGTACAGAGCGCCAGCCACAAGGCCAGGGTGAGGATGAAAGGCAGGGGCGCCTGGGGAAAGATCGCCATGATCAACACCGCCACGACCGCCCCGAGCGTGGTGCCGATGACCTGGCCGAAACTGCGGGCCAGGGCCATGCCGCCCAATGGCTGGCTGACGATGACCACCGCCATGATCGACCACTTGGGTTGCTCAAGGTCGAACAGGAACGCCAGATACAACGTCAGCAACCCGGCCGCGATGGTCCGCAGGGCGAACAACGCCACTCCGGGGCCGGGGTTGAGTATCGCTTTGAAGTACTGAAGCAGCGGTTGCATGGGAACGCTCATCGAGTCATCTCCAGCAAGCGTAGTCACTGCCAAGGCGCCTCGACGGGTTTCAATGTCGACGCAACCTGTAGGTAAAATCATCGAAAATCCAGACCGCGTTGAATCGACTGACTCACGTATCGAACAAGTCTGGGTTTGACTCACAGCCTTGCCTGACCGAAGCTGGCTACTTTGCAACAGCTTGCCAGCTCCCGGATTCCTGCATGCCCCAGTCTCGCCGCTACTTGCTCATCAGCCTCTGCGTTCTGTTTGCCATCGGCCTTGCCTGGTTTTTCCTGCGCAGCACAACCCCCGTGGTGCCGGAGGCGATCAAGCGCGGCTACAGCGAGGCGCTGAATCAGGCGCGCGCAGGCCAGCCGGGTGCAGCGCGGGTCCTTTACCAGCAATTGGGCCGCTCCGATATATCGGTAAAACGCCGCGTCTGGTTGCATGCCGAACTGCCCAACTACCCCAGCTCCGTGGCCCTGAAACTGGCGGATGCGGACTTGCAGCATGAATCGCCGGACGTGCGCATCGCGGCGATCAGAAGCATCAGCGGCCTGGTGCCCAGCGGTCAACGCAGCCTGCTGCTCGGCCCGTTACTCGATGACAGCGAACAGCGCGTCCGCTATGCCGCCGTGAACGCCTTGCTGGGGCTGTCGCCGGACGATCTCGGTTTGTACTTCGGGCCGCTGGAGCAAGCCATCGACGCCTGGGAACAAGACCTGAAGAGTCAACCGGAAAGCGCCGACAACCAATATCAACTGGCTCGGCTGCATCTGCACAATGCCGAATTGAAAGAGGCGCAGCAGGCGCTAGAGAACACCTTGCGTCTTGCGCCCGGCAACCTGCCCGCGCTGGTGATGCAAATCGACGTGCTGGATCGCCTGGGCCAAAACGATGCTGCCCGGCAACTGTTGGCCAAGCAGCTAAAAGCTCAGCCCGACTCGGCCTACCTGCAACATGCCTTGGGACTCTGGCTGCTGCATCACGGGCAAAGTGAATTCGCCCTGCTCGGCCTTTCCAAAGCCGTGGAGCTGGAGCCGGACAACAAGGATTACCGCTACGACCTGGCCACCACGCTTCACGATGAACAGGAGCTGGAAGCGGCGCAGAAACAGTTGCAGGAGATCGTCCAGCGCCACCCGGCCGACCGGAGAGCCCGGGTATTGTTGATCAACTACTGGAAAGAAAGCGGCCAACTGCAGAACGTGCAGATTCTGCTGGCGCAACTTGAACAACTCAATCCCGACGACCCCGCCTTACAGCAAGGGCTTTAACAACAACAAAAAATTTCGTTGAACTCGTCGTCTCGGCCCAGGGTCAAGAGAACAGGCAGCTCATACAGGCACTCACGGCCTGCTGCCTCGTTTCCCCTAGTCATGAGAGGGCATTTTTTGTCTACATCTAACGAGTTGATCAGTGCAAAAGCCGCCACCGGCATCGAAGGTCTGGATGACATCCTGGCCGGTGGCTTGTCCCGCGGGCATGTGTTTTTACTGGAGGGTGAACCCGGTACCGGCAAAACCACCGTCGCTTTGCATTTCCTGTTGGCCGGCGCTCGTGCCGGCGAGCGCTCGTTGTACATCACCCTGTCCGAGACCGAACGCGAATTGCGCCAAGGGGCTTTGTCCCACGGCTGGGAACTGGATGAGAACATCCACATCTTTGAGCTGACGCCCCCGGAAAGCCTGCTCAATGCCGAGCATCAGCAGAGCTTGTTGTATTCCTCGGACCTTGAACTGGGCGAAGCCACCAAGCAGATTTTCGAAGTGGTCGAACGGATCAAGCCGACCCGCGTGGTGCTCGACAGTCTTTCCGAGATCCGTCTGCTGGCCCAAAGCTCATTGCGCTACCGTCGCCAGATCCTCGCGATCAAACATTACTTCGTGCGCTATGACGCCACAGTGGTGTTACTGGACGACCTGACCACCGAATCCCTCGACAAAACCGTGCACAGTGTGGCCCACGGCGTTGTTCGCCTTGAAGAACTGACCCCCAACTATGGCGCCGAGCGGCGGCGCATCCGTGTGGTGAAATATCGCGGTCAGAAGTACCGTGGCGGTTATCACGACTTCACCATCATGGGCGATGGCGTGCATGTTTTTCCGCGTCTGGTGGCCGCCGAACATCGCGGTCGCTATGTCCGCCAGCAATTGTCCAGTGGCATCAAGGCCATGGACGCCCTGCTCGGCGGCGGGATCGAGACCGGTTCCAGCACGTTGATCCTCGGCCCGGCCGGTACCGGCAAATCGCTGATCTCGATGATCTTCGCCGCTGCCGCCGTGGCCCGAGGCGAAAAAGCCGCGCTGTTCATTTTCGATGAAGAGCTTGGGTTGCTGTTCGAGCGCATGAAGAACATCGGCATCGACCTCAAGGCGCTGCAAGACACCGGCAACCTGATGATCGAGCAAGTGGACGCGGCTGAGTTGTCCCCCGGCGAGTTTTCCTACCGGGTTCGTCGCTGCGTCGATGAGGGCAATATCAAGACCGTGGTGATCGACAGCATCAATGGCTATCAGGCGGCGATGCCCGAAGAAAACGCGCTGGTACTGCACATGCACGAGTTGCTGCTGTACCTCAATCGCCAGGGTGCCGCGACCTTCATGACCGTCGCCCAGCATGGACTGGTCGGTGACATGCAAGCCCCCGTCGACATCACCTATCTGGCCGACACGGTCATCCTGCTGCGCTACTTCGAGGCATTGGGCAAGGTTCGCCGGGCGATCTCGATTATCAAGAAACGCACGGGCAGCCATGAGTCAACCATTCGGGAATACCGCATCAGCGCTCAGGGCATGACCATTGGTGAACCACTGGATGCCTTTCAGGGGGTATTGCGGGGTGTCCCGACCTATCTGGGTGCCAGCAATCCTTTGCTTGAGGAGCAAAACCCGTGATTGCCAAGGAAGCAATGTCCGAGCGCGCGATCATTCTCGCACCGCTGGGTCGCGACAGCCAGATTGCGCTGATGATGCTCAACGAAGCGGGTTACGACGGGGTGATTACTCGGGACCTGGTGGCGTTATGCAGCGAGCTGGAGCAAGGGGCAGGCTTGCTGTTGATCTCTTCCGAGGCGTTGTTGGGGGGTGATCTTGAACCGCTGCTCGGGCTGATCGAGCACCAGCCGGCCTGGTCGGACCTTCCGATTGTATTGATGACCCACCATGGCGGCCCGGAACAAAACCCGGCGTCGCGCTACGGCCCACAGCTGGGGAACGTGACCTTTCTTGAGCGCCCTTTTCACCCGGTCACATTGATCAGTCTGGTGACCACCGCATTGCGCGGACGTCGACGACAGTACGAAGCCAGGGACCGCCTGATCGATCTGAGTCAAAGCGAACTGCGGTTGCAAAACACCCTCGAAACCCTCGAACAACAGGTCGAGGAACGCACCGCCCAACTGCGCAACAATGAAGAAGCCCTGCGCCAATCGCAGAAAATGGAAGCGGTCGGCCAGCTCACCGGTGGCATTGCCCACGACTTCAACAACATGCTGACCGGCATCATCGGCAGCCTGGAGCTGCTGCGCCGACGTCTGGCCCGTGGGCGCACCGAAGATCTGGACAGCCTTATCGACCTGGGCGTGACCTCAGCCAACCGCGCTGCCGGCCTGACCCACCGTCTGCTGGCGTTCTCCCGGCGTCAGTCGCTGGACTCCAAACCCGTGAACATGAACACTCTGGTGGTGTCCATGGGCGAGTTGCTTGAGCGCAGCATCAACGAAACCATTCAGCTGGACATGCAACTGAACGAGCAACTCTGGGTGGCCGAGGCCGATCCCAACCAATTGGAAAGCGCCCTGCTCAATCTGGTGATCAATGCTCGGGATGCGATGCCCGATGGCGGCAAACTGGTGGTGAAAACCAGCAATCAGTATCTGGACATTGGCTTCACCAAGACCCAAAGCAACCTTCAACCGGGTGATTACGTGGTGCTGAGCGTCACCGACACTGGGTGCGGCATGCCGCAAAGCACCATCAGCCGAGCCTTTGATCCGTTCTTTACCACCAAGCCAATCGGCCAGGGCACAGGCCTCGGATTGTCGATGATCTATGGCTTCAGCAAGCAATCCCGCGGCCACGTCGCCATTCACAGTGAAGTGGGCGAAGGCACCACGGTGAGCCTGTTTCTCCCGCGATTCGGCGGTGACGTGCCTCAGGACAGTCCGGTGAACGTGCAGCACGCTCCTTTCGCGCAGAATGGCGAAACGGTGCTGATCGTCGAGGACGATCCGGCGGTGCGGGTGCTGGTCAGTACGGTGTTGAGTGATCTGGGCTATGCCTTCGTCGAGGCTGGCGATGCCGCCAGCGCGGTGCCGATTCTGGATTCCGGGCAGCGTATCGATCTGTTGATCAGCGACGTGGGATTGCCCGGCATGAATGGCCGGCAACTGGCGGAAATCGGCCGGCAATACCGACCGAATCTGAAGGTGTTGTTCATCACCGGCTACGCCGAACACGCGGCGGTGCGCGGCGGATTCCTTGATCCCGGCATGCAGATGATCACCAAACCGTTCACCTTCGACCTGTTGACGGCGAAGGTGCGGGAGATGATCCGCGTCTGAAAGTGCTTAAGAGAGCATTTCCTGCATAAGCTCTTGCAGCACATCCAGATCGAACGGCTTGGCCAGGATCGGCGCCTTACGGGTGATCGGGCTGTCCGTCTCGCGGATCTCCTGCGGATAACCGCTGATAAAGATCACCTTGAGTTCCGGTCGCAGCTTCACGGCAGGTTCGGCAATCTGGACGCCAGAGATTCCGCCCGGCAGGCGGAAATCGGTGATCATCATGTCCAGGTGCGGTTTGCTCGACAGAATCTCGAAGGCCTGCTCGCCGTTTTCGGCCTGCAATACCCGGTAGCCCTCACCCGACAGATAGGCCGACAGCACCATCAAAATCGAGGGGTCATCTTCGACGATCAATACGACGTCTTGTGCATCTTCACTCATGGGAAGCCTTTGTTCGATCAATAGCTGCTGATACGACCGTGGGGTCGATCAGAGGTTGCGTTTATCCGGCTATTTTCCTACAGCGGCAGACAAACGCGAAACAAGGCGCCTTCGCCAATCCGGCTTTCGACGGTAATGGAACCGCCATGGGCGGCCACAATCTGCTCGGAAATAAACAAGCCCAGGCCCAACCCCGCGACAGCGTGTTTGGCCGTGACGCGTTCGAACTGCTGGAAAATACGCTTCTGGTTCTCTTCGCCAATGCCGATCCCGAGATCGCGCACTTCCACCCGAGCCTGACCGCTCTCACTGTACACCTTAACGGTGATCGGACTCTTGGCGCCGTAACGCAAAGCATTGGTCAGCAAGTTGGAAATCACCTGTTCAATGCGGAATTCGTCCCAGCTACCCACCACCGGTTGCTCGGCCTCCAGGGTGATCGAGGACTCGGCAGCATCGACCTGTGGGGCAAAGTTCTGCAGCAAGCTGCGAACCAGCGCCGACAGATCGAAGCGCGTCGGCCGGATCGACAACTTGCCGGTGCGAATGCGCGATACATCGAGCATGTCTTCGATCAGCCGGATCAGGCTTTTGATCTGCCGCTCGTCGCGATCGACCAT
Organism: Pseudomonas sp. BT76 TE3572; assembly: GCF_050435365.1. Lineage (NCBI taxonomy): Bacteria > Pseudomonadati > Pseudomonadota > Gammaproteobacteria > Pseudomonadales > Pseudomonadaceae > Pseudomonas > Pseudomonas sp. BT76 TE3572. The sequence continues at coordinate 1,124,591 of NZ_JBNDKE010000001.1, read as the reverse complement.
CGCGTGCATCTTGTCCAGCGTGAACGCCGCGGCGTTATCCCGGGCCAGGTGCATCTTGCGCAACTGGGTTTCGAGGATCAGGCCATTGAGCGGCGTGCGGACTTCGTGGGCGACGATGGACATGAAGTCATCACGCATGCGCACCGCTTGTTCCAGTTCCAGCTGGGCGCTCTGTAACTGCTTGAGCAGCGCTTCCTGCTCACGGCGGCTTTGCTCCAGCTCTTCGACCTGTTGTTTCATCGCCTTGCTTTGGCGATAAAGCTCGACGAACACGTTGACCTTGCTCTTGACCGCATGGATATCCAGCGGCTTGTAGAGGAAGTCCACGGCGCCGCTCTCATAGCCCTTGAACGCGTAGTTCAGCTCACGACCGGCGGCACTGACGAACACGATCGGGATGTTCTTGGTCTTTTCCGTGCCGCGCATCAGCTCGGCCAGTTCGAAGCCGTTCATGCCGGGCATCTGCACGTCGAGAATGGCCATGGCGAACTCGTGTTGCAGCAACAGCGACAAGGCTTCGTCGGCGGACAAGGCTTTATAGACGATACGGTCTTCGCGCCTGATCAACGCTTCAAGCGCCAACAAGTTCTCCGGCAGATCGTCGACGATCAGCAATTTGGCCTGGGTAGTACTTAGCATGCGATTCGTTCCAGCTCGACAAGCAGACGGCCGATGCCGCGTATAGGGAGGATGTGGTCTGGCTGGTGTAAATCAAGTGCAGCCCGGGGCATGGTTGCGACCTGGGCTTCATCCGGGTCCTGGACGATGGTCATGCCGCCACGGCGCTTGACCTGGGCCAGGCCGTGGGCGCCATCACGGTTGGCGCCGGTCAACAACACCGCGGCCAAGGCTGAACCGTAGGCATCGGCGGCCGACTCGAACAGGTAATCAATGGCCGGTCGCGAATAATGCACGCGGGCTTCCAGGCTCAAGGAAAAACTGCGGTCCTGCTCCACCGACAAGTGATAACCCGGTGACGCAAAATACAGCGTTCCGGCTTCGACCAGCGTCTTGTCGCGGGCTTCCAGCACAGGCATGGATACTCGCCGTGCGAACACCTCGGTCAGATGGCTTCGACGTACTTCCGGCAGGTGCAAAACCACGATGATCGGCAGCGTGAAGCCTTCTCGCAATGGGCTGAGGATACTCAGCAACGCCTCCACACCGCCGGCCGAGGCGCCGATCACGATAGCCTCTATAGAAGGCAAATCCGCTGCACTGTTCATGATTTGCGGTAAATCCGTTCTTGTTTGACCAACGGTTCGAACTGGTTGCCGTAGGCCGAGAAATCCACGGTTTCCTTGCTGCCCAGCACCAAAAATCCTCGATGGCAAAGGGAATCATGAAACAAACCGAACGCACGATCCTGAAGCTTTTTGTTGAAGTAAATCAAAACATTACGACACGAAATTAATTGAGTTTCTGAAAAGACACTGTCAGTCGCCAGGCTGTGATCGGCGAAGGTCACGTTCTCACACAGTGTCTTGTCGAAAATGGCGTAACCGTAAGCCGCCGTGTAGTAGTCGGCGAACGAACGCTGGCCACCTGCCTGCTGGTAGTTATGAGTGTAGGCGCGGACATTCTCCATGGAGAAAATCCCCTGCTTGGCTTTGTCCAGCGAGCGCGGGTTGATGTCAGTGGCGTAGATGATGGTGCGATCGAGTAAGCCTTCTTCGCGCAACAGAATCGCCATCGAAAAGACCTCTTCACCCGTGCTGCAACCGGCGATCCAGATCTTGATCGAGGGGTACGTCTTGAGCAGCGGCACCACTTCCTGACGGATCGCGAGGAAATGCGAAGGATCGCGGAACATCTCGCTGACCGGGATCGTCAGCAGTTGCAGCAACTGCATGAACGCCGTCGGGTCGTGCAGGACCTTTTCCTGCAACGCTGAAATGGTCGTGCACTCGAACTGGCTCAACGCGTGATTGACCCGGCGCTTGATCGAAGCGCCGGAGTAATCGCGGAAGTCATAGCTGTATTTGAGGTAGATCGCCTCGATCAACAAGCGAATTTCGATCTCGCTATTTCGTTCCACTGAAAAATTGCGTTCCACTAAATGCGTTCCATCTTCGGTAACCACACGCGAATCAGCGAGAACAGGCGATCCAGGTCTATGGGCTTGGCCAGGTAATCGTTGGAGCCCGCTTGCAAGCAGCGCTCCTGATCGTCCTTCATGGCCTTGGCCGTCACCGCAATGATCGGCAGCTTGCGCCAGCGCGGGTCCTTGCGGATCTCGATGGTGGCTTCGTAACCGTCCATCTCCGGCATCATCACGTCCATCAACACCAAATCGATGTCCTCGACTTCATTCAGTCTTTCAATCGCTTCACGGCCGTTTCGGCCGATGACCACGACTGCACCCTTTTGCTCCAGGGCACTGGTGAGGGCGAAGATATTGCGTACATCGTCGTCCACCAGCAGCACCTTGCGACCCTCGAAGACCTTGTCGCGACTGCGCGCGGTCTTGAGCATCCTCTGGCGTTCATGGGACAACCTGGATTCGACTTTGTGCAGAAAAAGAGTGACCTCATCCAGCAAACGCTCTGGCGAGCGCGCGCCCTTGATGATGATCGAGCGCGAATACTTGCGCAGCTCGGCCTCTTCGTCCCGGGTCAGATTGCGCCCGGTGTAGACAATCACTGGAGGGAACGAGCAGATATCTTCGGTGGACATGCGCTTGAGCAGGTCGTTGCCGAGCATGTCCGGCAACTTCAGGTCGATGATCATGCAATCGAAAATCGTCGTGCGCAGCAAGTTCAGCGCGTCCTGCGCAAGGCCAACGGCAGTGATCTCGATGTCATCGTCGCCGATCAGCCGGGCAATGCTGTCACGCTGCAGATCATCGTCTTCGACCAGCAGGACGCGTTTGACCTTTTGGGTCAGCTTGGCCTCAAGGCGGGCAAACACGTCCTTGAGCTCTTCACGGGTAGTCGGTTTGACCGCGTAACCGATGGCGCCCATGTGCATCGCGGCTTCGGCCCGGTCTTCCGACGAAATCACATGCACCGGAATGTGCCGGGTTTCAGCGTGCTCCTTCAGGCGTTGCAACACACTCAACCCGGAGTGATCCGGCAGACGTATGTCCAGCAGAATGGCGTCCGGGATGAATTCCCTGGCCAGGTCGTAACCCTCGTCCCCCCCGTGCGCCACCAGGCACTGATAACCCAGCTCATGCGCCAGGTCGTAAAGGATATTGGCGAAGTTCGGCTCGTCCTCCACCACCAGAATGCAACGAGTGGCGAATGGGGCCTTGGTGCGATCGTCGTCGAAACGCGGGATATCGACTTCGGCAATCAACGGCACCAGCGCGGCGGGCGTCACTCTGGGCGTAATGGCCACCGGCGTGGCTCTCATCGGTTCGACAGGCTCCTCGCCCGGTTCAACGTAATGCTGCGGCAAAACCAGCGTGAACACACTGCCCTGCCCCGGCTCGCTGGTGACACTGATGGAACCGCCGAGCAAGGCGGCCAGGTCACGGGAAATCGACAAGCCCAGGCCGGTACCGCCGTAACGGCGATTGGTGGTGCCATCGGCCTGGCGGAAGGCTTCGAAAATGCTGTCCTGTTGATCCGCGGCAATGCCAATCCCCGAATCGCGAATGATAAAGGCGATACCGTCGCCTGGCTGGCTGGCGACCGTCAGGCTGACCGTGCCTCTTTCGGTGAATTTCACCGCGTTGGACAGCAGGTTCTTGATGACCTGCTCCAGACGCTGGCGGTCGGTGTAGATCATCATCGGCGCACTGGCCTGCACCTCGACCTGGAAATCCAGTTTCTTGTCGCTCGCCAAGGGCTCAAACATCCCCCGCAAACCATCCACCAGACGGGCGACGCTGGCGTTCTCCGGTCGCATCTCAAGCTTGCCGGCCTCGACCTTGGAAATGTCGAGAATGTCGTTGATCAAGTTGAGCAAATCATTACCGGCGGAGTAGATCGACTCGGCAAACTTGACCTGCTCGGCGCTGAGGTTTTCCTGGGGGTTTTCCGCCAGCAACTTGGCCAGGATCAACGAGCTGTTCAGCGGCGTGCGCAACTCATGGGACATGTTGGCGAGGAATTCAGACTTGTACTTGCTCGAGCGCTGCAACTCTTCGGCGCGTTCTTCGAGCTGGATCTGGGCCTGATTGAGCTCGGTGTTTTTCAGGTCCATGACGTCGCGCTGGTCGGCGAGGATCTGCGCTTGTTCGGCGAGTTGCTCATTGGTTTGTTCAAGCTCGACCTGCTGGGTTTCCAGGTGCGCCTGAGATTCCTTGAGAATCCGCGACTGCTCTTCCAGCTCTTCGTTGGCGGTCTTGAGCTCTTCTTGCTGAACCTGCAGCTCTTCGTTGAGCTGTTGGGTTTCGGCCAGCACTTCTTGCAAGCGCTGGCGATAGCGAGCGGCCTCGATGGACGTGCCGATGTTGCCGGCAATCAGTTCAAGCAATTCGACATCACGGTCCGTCAGCGGGCGCAGGAAGCCCAGTTCGATCACACCGTTGACCCGGTCGTCGTCACTGGTCGGCACGACCAGCACGCTATGGGGCAACCCTTCGCCCAGGCCGGAGCTGACCTTGAAGTAATCGCTCGGCACGTCATCAAGACGAATCAAGCGAGCCTGGTTCGCCACCTGGCCGACAATGCCTTCATCGCTGTAAATCTGCTGTTCGCGCGCTTCCTGCTCACGGGAAAAACCGTAAGAGGCAATGCGCTTGAGACCGCCATGTTCTTCGCGGACATAGATGGCTGCGACGGCGGTGCCCAAGTACTGCGCGCAGAACTGCAGGATGTTGCGGCCCAGCAGATTAAGCGACAGTTGCCCCAGCACTTGCTCGGCCAGTTCGGTCTGGCCATTGCGCAGCCAGGCCTGTTGTTTCAGACGCTTGGCGCTGGCCTGTTGCGCGGCGAGGTTGGCGCTGTAGCTTTGTGAAAGGTTGAGCAAATCCCGACGGCCAATGTAGGCCAGCAATGCGCTGATCCCGGCGATGAACAACAGATAAAGGCTGATGCTCCAGATCGTGGTGCGGCGCACGTCCTCGTTGCGCGTGGCGCGCAACTGCTGCTCCATATCGATCACGTCTTCGAATTGCTTGCGGATCTCATCAGTCAGCCGCTTGCCGCGCCCGGCCTTGACCGCGCTGCGGTAATCGCCGCTGGCGCGCTGCAATTCAATGAGTGTCTGCGCGTAAGTGGCCCACTCATTCTGCAAGGCCTGGAGCCGGTGCAGACGGTCGGTCTGCACCGGGTTGTCCGCGGTCATTTCAAGCAAGGTATTGAGGGCGACAGCGATTCGAGGCTTGGCCGTTTCGTAGGGTTCAAGGAAGTGCTCGTCGCCAGTGAGCAGGAAGCCGCGCATACCGGTTTCCAGATCGACGGTCAGTTTGATCGATTCATTGGCGTTATTGATCACCCGGTCGGTGTGTTCGACCCACTGGATCATCGACAACAGATAAGTGATCAGAGAAACAAAGAACACTGCGCTGAGCACGCCGACACCCAATGGCAGGCTGACGTTGCGGCTCAGGAGTTTGCGGAATCGTTGCTCATCAACCGAAGACGCGGATGTCATGGGGGAAACCTTGTCGAACTGTTGAAAACCAAGGAGTTTGCCCCAAAAGCGCCGGATTGATCCAATTTTCTGACACCTTTTCGCGCAAAATCCCACATTCCACTGCTCCAGCGCAAAGGAGCGGTTATCCTTGCCAACACTTGTGCGGCTATTCTTTTTTCTACCGCGTGGGAACTTGTCGGGCTCCGAAACTTACTCAAGCAAGAGCCCGGCGATCTAGATCGGCCGACAACCGCGAATTCAACCTCTGAGAACCCCACTATGTCCGCCACCGCGTCCATCATCCTTGTAGTCGAAGACGACGCCATCGTGCGCATGCTGATTGTCGATGTGCTGGAGGAACTTGAGTTCAAGGTGCTCGAGGCCGATGGCAGTGAAAAGGCACTGGAGTTCCTCAACGATGAAGACCAGTACATCGACTTAATGATGACCGATGTCGGTTTGCCGGTGATGGATGGGCGTCAACTGGCCACCCAGGCCCGGATGCTGCGCCCCGAACTGCCCATCCTGTTTGCCAGTGGTTATGCCGAAACCCTTGATGTGCCCGCAGGCATGTCAGTGATCGGCAAGCCGTTTTCGATTGATCAGCTGCGCGACAAGGTCAAAGGCATGCTGGCCTGAGACAGTTGACTGGGCATCCTGGCCCCACCACTTTTCTGCATAAACCAACGTAAGGCTGCATTTTTCGGCGTTTTTGGGCGTTGACCTGTCAAGTTTGACAGTAGAAAAGACCGCCCGCCTGGCGTTTGATTGGACCGGTGACCCCACTCATAAGGAACCGAGTCCATGCCGAGTCGAACCGAACGCTACGCACGTTATTTGAAAATCAGCGGATTATTGCTGATGCTCATCGCCGGATATGGTTGCCAGTCAGCCTCTTCCGACAATCCCCAGCACTGCTTTGAACAGAGCGGACAGGCGTTCAGCGAAGTATTGAACTGCTATCGCAACGCCCAAGCGACACAACCGCTACGCTACATCAGCAAGGGACAAGAGCAACAACCCGGCGTCAACATCCGGCGCTTCGAGTTGACGTCACAGTCCTGGGGCCAGGGCGGTCAAGTCACTCCGGCGAACTGGACCCATGGCGTCGACCTGTACATTCCCGACAACGTCAAGGGTACGCGCGCCGTGCTGGTCGCCAATGACGGCGTCAACAACCCTTTGCCCGGTGAGTCTCCGGGAGCACCCAACAACTTTTCGCAGCAAACACTGCTCAACATTGCCCGGCAAACCGGTTTGATCGTAGTGGCTGTCAGCAATGTCCCTAACCAGTATTTGACCTACAGCGATGACGGCGTGCCGCGCACAGAAGATGGCAGTGTTGCCCACAGCTGGAAACTATTCATGCAGGCCCCGGAACAACAGCCCTTTATGTCGCTGCATGTGCCGATGATGGAAGCGCTGGTCAAGGCCATGGACCTGGCGCAAAAGGAAACGCAGCCGGGCCAGGTGGTCAGTTTTCTTGCCACCGGCGCGTCGAAACGCGGTTGGGCGGTATGGCTGTCCGCCCTTGCGGACTCACGCGTCGATAGCATCGTGCCGTTTGTCATCGACGTCTTGAACACGGACAAAGTGTTCGACCAGACGTTTCTGGCCTACGGCGGTAACTGGCCACTGGCGTACATCGACTACTACTTGCAAGGTGTGATCGCCCAACGCAAGACCGAGCCGTTCAAGAAGCTGATGCAGGTCGAGGATCCGATGACCTATCGGAATCTGTCCGGCTACACCGACCGCTTGAAGATCCCGAAATACATCGTCAACGCCAGTGGCGATGACTTCTTCATCCCGGATGCTTCACGTCAGTATTTTCCGGACCTGCCGGGTGACAATACACTTCGGGTCATTCCCAATTCCGCCCACGATGTGCGGGCGTTTGTTGAAGCGAACCTGATTCCTTATATCAAACGGCGGCAGACCGGCCATACCGCACCAAGGTTAAAAGCACAGGAACAGCGCCTGGATGCCACATCGTCCAAGTTGCACCTGACCTTGTCCGAAATACCGATCAGGTTGACCCAGTGGACAGCCCGTAATCCGCAGGCTCGGGACTTCCGGTACAACTGCGGCGTGCGCTACACCGCAGCACAATTGCCGGTCTCAATGGACGTCCAGACGACTCTCCGTGCTCCCAAGGTGGGTTGGAGCGCAGAGTTCTTCGAAGCTGAGTACGCGGACGGCGTTGTCGAAACGACGATGGTCAAGGTTCTTCCGGAAACGTATCCGAATCAGGCACCACCCGCCGATGAGGCGTTTTGCAGAACGCTACCCGCCACCCAGGGTCAGTAAATCAAGACACGACAATCTCAACCCTTTTGCTCTGTGGGGTTGTCGTGTTTCTTTTAGACAAATCAATATAAGAAACGAGCATGGCAATACTCAGACACCTGCCTTTCAAATAATGGATTTAGCTCAGAACAGGTCACAATGTTAACAGGATGAAAAATAGTCCAGTCGATTGTGGTTCAATCTCATTCTGCCTGCCTTCAACCCGCTGTTCGCATCCAGTTATAGCGAAGAGCTCCCTAACAACATGGCAGCAAACTAAAGCCGTCATTATTTTCATTTTCAGGAAAATGCAACACGCACTTACATACACTCACTTGCGACCATTCAAACATTAAAAGAGGATGCCTCAAACACACCACCCAGAAATTAGATAGACTCACCATGACCATTATAAATTCAGACACTACCTTTCAAAGACACCTATCAAGACCTTCAGGTTATATCCAACCCAAAGACCACAACAGTCAAAAAGATAATATCGAACGACAGGAAATCCTCAGCAAATTAAAGCGTCGCGCGCAAGACCAACGTTACTCCAAGGAAGTCAGTCTGGAAGGTGCTTCCATCTCCCTGGAGTCTGGCTCATCGCTGGAAGAAGCTCTCCAGCCGGCAAGGGTCATGTTGCGAAACATGGTCGAAAAAGCCTCTTTCAAAAAACTTTTGATGAAACTCCAGCTCTCCGAACATTCACTGTTTGAAGTGACCGCTGATGGTCAGGTCAAGGCACACTATGCAGGCAAAACTTTGAGTTTTGAGGGTGCATCCAAACTGGCTCCGGACCTGAACGATGATCTTGTTGTATTGGTTGAAATGGCGCAATTGACCGGTGGCGTCGTCACCCTTGATGACCAGGTCAGCCTGACTCAATGGTTGAAATTCCATCGTTACCTCCTCCCTCGGACGGTAATCGATGCCCAGAACCTGATTGCATTCCTGGAACAGCGAAATCCCGTCAGTCCGACATTCGGCAACTATTGGGAATTGATAAAGGCGGGGAAAAACAATCCACTCACTATGTCATCAGCACAGTGCAACCGGCTTCGAGCGCTTATCAAGGAATACATCAGGGGCCAGTCATTATTGGAACATCTGTCAGGCACCATTCTGGGTGGACAATCCACTCCCTTCAAACGATCTGATGCGGAGTTTTATCTGAAAACGCTTGTTTCCAGCTCCATTGCTCTTATCTGGGCAAAAGGTTTTGTACGAGACCTGGACTGGTATGGTGCGCAAGAAAATCAGCCCTTATCGGACGAGTCTCTCCAGCAAATACTTTTGACCGCGCTATTGTTGGATCTCCATCCGATGGTCGGGGGGCAAGAGCCGCGCAATCAAGTGGCCGGTTTCGATCTCTATGCGGCCCAACACATAGAGAAGTCTTTTGCCAGTGTTCAAACGGAATTCGAAAAACATCTGATCAATAACCACCGGATCACTGAACAAAACGCAGCACTGGCCTCGCATTTATTGCTGGCCGGCACCGCGCCGGAGTTCCTGGTCAAGGACTTGCCGCCTACTCTTCTATTAGGCACCCCGCAATGGGTTGATTACTGCCGGACCATCGCGGTGCAGGAAATCATTTCACCGGGATCGTCGCGCTCAATGACCCATGCGCAAATACAACACCTGATGAAGTCCGAGTCAGTCACCGAGTCGCAACAGACACTCAATGCCTTGGCTGCTGTAGACCCAGTGATCGACTGGGCGTTGCTCAACGGCATCGTCACCCACAGTGGAGTGAATCGGTCAGCCAAGGATTCGCTTGAAGTGGCAGTGGCCGCTTACGCCCGCCATGCGAAAACCTTTGCTGAAACGGCTGATGCGTTGTCTCGCCCCTTGCCGACCCGCAAGAGCGTCGCCCTGGACATCCTCAAGCAAGTCGCCAAGGGATGCACCTATCTTGAAATTGACGTCCTTCACCAAAAGCGCAATCGAACACTGGTAGACGCCTATGCCAAACCGTTTCTCATATCCCCTGTAGAACTGCACATGTCCAACGACCTGCAGACAGGTGATTGGGACTTGAAACATGGAGAGAGTATTTATCAAGCGTTTCCAAAGATGCTCCCCAATCTGATTTCCCCTGATGGAGAGTTTTACCGCCAATTCAATCGGGACTATGTGTCACATGCACAGGCCATGAGTACGCATTTGAAACTGGCCCTTTCATCCTTGCCGCTTCCTGACCGGGCGCAGCTGCTGCGCGGACAGGTGACGATATTCGCTGTACGGCCTTCAGTCGCCAAGCTTCATCCAATCACCCGCCCCCCCATGAATCCATTATCGGCAACCCTTGACGTCATCCTGAAAGTGCAGAATCGGGTTCCCATGGAGAGTCAGAAAGACAAAGAGCAGGCCACCGGTCGTTACGGCGTGGTGGTGTGTACCTACTTCGAAGGACGACTGAGTTGTTATGAGTTGTTCACCTTGCACGGCGTCTGTCGTGAAAACGCGGAGCTGGCCGAGCTGATCGAAAGGGAGAACCTGTTACACACAAGCCCCCGCAGCAGTGGAAAATACCACTCCCATCCGGCACCGGTGCATCAACTGCCCACGGACATTGAGTGCTACACCCATGCAGTCACACCTGGCCTCGTCAATACCAGTCGCGGCGTCATTGAAAAAATCGGTGAACTATCAGCGACACACCTGCCTTCGAACACTGAAAGCAAAGGCTATTACCAAAGTTTCTATTCAAGTGAATTCCACCCGCTCGCGAACTTCGTCCTCAAGCACCGGCCAATCGCAACCTACGATGAGTTGGTAAAAGAATGTTGGGGGCAAACCCGACTGGAGGCATTGCGCGCAGAACGTGAAGAAGATCTGAACACGTTTCTCAATATTGTCGTACCGTTTAAATCATGCATCGAAGACATCAGCTCAGACGACCTGGATCGACAGTTCCAAGGAGTAGCTGCGTGCACCCTGGAAGCCGCGATGACACTTCTGTTAGTGGTCGGAGCCATCGCTAAGGTAGCCAGTATTGCCGCCAGAAGCATGACCCTTGCAACGAAAGCCAGCGCCATGGCCAAGACTGGCCTGGGCCTGGTGAGCAGCTTGCTGAATCCGCTGGATGGCGTTCCGGACTTGCTTAAGGGTGGCGCAAAACTGTTGCGCAAAGGTTTTAACGGGAGTATCGCGGCCTTGGAAAACGCCACTTCCGATTTTCGCAAGTTGACGAGTCAGACTCAATTCGAGCAGTTGGCCAGAGCCGGCGATCCAGACATCATTCGTCTTGGAACCTGGCGCCCCGTGGAGTCTTCGAAAGACCTTTTCCGGGTCTGGGGTATACGCCAGAACGACCATTGGTACGCACTCAACCGGCACGGTCAGCCATGGGGAGCGAAGCTCAAAAACTTCGAACCAACGAAAATCTGGCATCTGTTCAAGCTGGATAAGCTGATGCCGGCATCGTACACCCGCAAACTGCTCAAGGACGCGTTGCCAGCCTCTAAAGCAAAGGTCGACGATGCTATCAGAGTCCTGACGGACGCCTCACTTGAAACCGACTCCGGGAAGATTGTGAAACTGCTGTTAGGTGACAACTCCAGCCAAGGTAGACGCAAACTTCTGAATCACCTGAACGAAGTAAAAAACGATGTTGCCAAAGTCACACCCGACAACTTTGTCCTGGACACCGCGGAGTCGCAAAGTTACGCAGCCCTGAACCCGGCCTGGTATGCAGAATGGGCACGCGCAACCCCGAAAGACGCAGCCCAAAAGAAGTTCATGCGCATCTATACTCATAACTTCAATCGGCAGTACCGTACTGAAGGCTATAGCCATGATGTACTCGCCGATGACATTGTTCATGAGTTGTTTCATGGCGCCCCCAACACACTGGATCACTCCTATGCCCACAATCCAATATCCGGACGCCAAGGTAACTACCAACGAGTGGATGTTGCTCCGCTGATGAACCTGGCATCCGGCCACCTGCGTGATCTGGACACCCTGAAAGTGATCGACAAGGCCAACGCTTTCAATAATGCGGATTCGTTCGCACTGACCACTTCACTGCTTAGCCAGTTATCGAAAGATCCAGTCTCGTACCGGCTAAACATTGAGACGATGTTGAAGGCGCTCGAAAGAAGCCAGAACGGCTACATCGGCTGGGAGGTGCTTGTGAAGTTGAATCCGGTTTAAGCCGCACGATCTGCCGCAGGGGGGGCCTGCGGCAGATTGACTGAATGGAAAGAACTGACTGTGGTTTAATTGCGCGCTTTTTCGACGCCCAGTGCCCGCATCAAGGAATGCCCCATGAGTCAGCCCTCCTCCACCAAAGTCCTGATCATCGGTTACGTCTGGCCCGAGCCTCGCTCTTCGGCGGCCGGCGGGCACATGATGCAAATTCTCGAGACGTTCTTGCAGCAAGGCTGGGACATTACTTTCAGTAGCCCGGCCGGCACCGGTGAGCACCGGGCAGACCTGACGGTCTTGGGCATTCGCGAAGTCCCGATCGAATTGAACAGCAGCAGTTTCGACACGTTCATCAGCGAACTGGCCCCGGATATCGTTCTGTTCGATCGGTTCATGATGGAAGAACAGTTCGGCTGGCGCGTCGAAAAACACTGCCCCGATGCCTTGCGCGTGCTTGAGACCTCCGACCTGCAAAGCCTGCGGGATGCCCGCCATCAACGCCTCAAGGAGCGATTGAAGGCCAGTGACGACGCCAATGACTTCAATCAACTGTTCGCGCCGGCGTTACGTGAAGAGTTTGAGCTCATGGCCGAGACCGATCTGGCCAAACGGGAAATCGCAGCGATTTATCGTTGCGACTTGAATCTGATGATTTCCGAAGTAGAGATTGAGTTGCTGGCCGAGCAATTCAAACTACCGCGCCACTTGCTGCACTGGTGCCCGCTGATGGTCGATCTACCGAGCATGCCATCGGTTTCTTTTGACGACCGCGAGCACTTCCTCAGCATCGGCAACTTCCGTCATGCGCCCAACTGGGATGCGGTGCTCTGGATGAAAACCACTATCTGGCCGCTGATCCGCGAACAACTGCCAAAGGCTCAATTGCACATCTACGGTGCTTACACACCGCCCAAAGCGACTGCGCTGCACAACCCTGGGCAGGGGTTTCATGTAATGAACTGGGCGGAAGATGCGTTAAAAGTCATGTCTGGCGCACGGATTTGTCTGGCCCCCCTACGCTTCGGTGCCGGCATCAAAGGCAAGATTGTCGACGCCATGTTGTGCGGCACGCCCACCATCACCACACCAATTGGCGCAGAAGCGATGCATGGCGAACATCTCTGGCCGGGGGCTGTGACCCGAACAGCACAGGCGTTCGCCGATTGCGCGGTTCAGCTGTACAAGGACGAGGCTCTGTGGACGGACGCCCAATCCCGAGGGAAGACATTACTGGCCGATCGTTATCGACAATCGGAACATGGCCCCGCGCTGATCGAAAAGTTGTTGTATTGCCAACAACACCTGGCACAACTTAGAAGTGACAACTTTACGGGAAGCATGTTGCGTCATCACCATCACAAAAGCACGCAATACATGGCACAATGGATTGAAGCGAAGAATCGAATTTCGTTATAGCCCCCACACTAACAACAAACATTTTGCATTATCACTATTATTGACCGACCCCAGCATCCTCCTTATAAACACCTGGCCGAACTTAATTAAGTTCAGCACTACCAACCCTTCTTATAAATTAATGCAAGGATGCATTAAATGAGCAACTACGCCAATAATAACTGGATGGCCGCCACGCCAGCCATTGACACTTTATCGCTCTGCGAACTGACGCTGCCTGGCACTCATAATGCTGGCTGCGACTGGAAAGCCCCCTGGCCGTTATTCGGCCCTCCCGCCCACTGGGTAGCCTGTCAGCATGAATCGTTCTACCACCAACTGTGTCATGGGTCCCGAGCACTTGATGCCCGTTTGATGTATGACGCCACTGCTCCGGGGTTAGGAAAATTCATATTTTTACATGACCGTCACCGTTCTAACCGCACGTTGGGACACCTGGTAACCGATCTGAATAAATTCCTTATGGAAAACCCTGATGAGTTTGTCATTCTGGATTTCCACCAACTCAAGGACGGCGAGCATCGATTTGACTTCAAATACTTCAACGACATGATGTTGAGGTTTATCGGCCATCGGATGATTCCTGCCCAAAACCAGGGCCTGAGCCTTAATAGCCTCAAGAAAATCAGCCCACTGCAAAGGGTACTGGTCGCGGCCCCATGGCACAGTGCACTTGATCGAAATGTGTTTCACGAGCAGATCGGGCACAAATGGTCTGGCAGCGGTATCACCAATACCGCTGATTTGAAACAGCACGTTATTAATGTACTGAAAAACCCGCCAGGCACATGGGCACCGTGGTCGCTTTCCGCCACCAGCTACAGCGCTCTTGGGGGCCCCGTAGATATTCATGACGAACTTAACGCCTGGTTCGATCCGAAGAAAAGCGACTGGGCGTCAAAGTGCAACATCATCAATGTCGACTTTATGGAAGAGTCCAACATGGTCTCTTATTGCCGAACTATAAACCTGACCAAAGCGAGCAAGCGAAATTAACCATTTTCGCGCCATCAAATAGCTATTCTTGTGTAAGTGTTTCCGACGCTGGCAATACTGCCACGCCCCCCTATGCTGGGTCATGAAAACCTTTTGTCTCAGGCGAGTGATACAGATGTGGCACCCAGTCACCTCCGACACATGAACTTCTTCTCCCCACGGATGGGGCGAATCAACGACAAGGAACTGTCATGACCCGCAATACAGCAACCACACTCGACAAACAGAAATGGATGAGCAACGTACTGGATATCGGTCGGTTGAAGCTGACCGATATTATCTGGCCCGGCACGCACAACGCTGGCATGGACAAAAAAGCACCCAACTATGAGGTGGTGGTAGGCAACTGGACGACGTGCCAGAACGACTCATTTGCCTGGCAACTGGCCAACGGCGCACGGGCGTTCGATATCCGGCTTGGCTGCACCGCCGGCCCGGTAGTCCCGGTGTTCTACTTCCATCACAACGGCTATCAGTCCCACCGCATTCTTGATGAACTGATCGACGCGGTGACGACATTCCTCGACCGAAACCCGAACGAATTCATCGTCCTCGACTTCCACCAGTTAGGGGATGCGGCGAAGCCTTTCGACTACCAACAACTCAATAAACTTCTGATGCGCGGCCTGGGCTCGCGCTTGATCCGACCTTCGCACGCGCGCAGTACCGTGGAACAGCTCAAGCGCGCCAGTTCGCAGCGCCGCATTGTCATGGCCGCCCCGGCGAAACCAGGACTCGACAGTGAGTATTTCTGGCCGAAAATACCTCACAAATGGAACGGCAAGGTATTCACCGACACCCTCGATCTGCAATCGCATATCCAGACCACCCTTTTGGGGGCACCTTACGAGACATTTCTATGGTCGTTGCCTGCGACCTGCTATTCGCTGCTGGGTGGCCCGCAGCACATCAAAAACCAAATCAATGACTGGTTCCACACCTCCCGCGACTGGGTCACCCGTTGCAGCATCATCAGTACCGATTTTTTTGATGAGGCAGATATTGTCCGCTACTGCTGGAGCGCCACCAGCATGAAAGCCGTTTACGGAGACAGGTTGCATGCATAGGCGAAAGCCAAAGCAAGCTGGCACAGCAGGCGCCAAAAGAGGCATGATCCGACAGCGATAACAAGAAAAGCGTCCTGACATGACCCGAACAGCCCGTGTGACAGACCCCTCCTACGAACTGATGGACGACCACAACGGGTTGTCCATCATCTACCGCCAGCACGGATTCCCCTGCCCGTTGGTGCGCTGGCATTTCCACAAGGAATACGAACTGCACCTGATCGTCGCCAGCTCCGGCAAAGTGTTCATCGGTGACTACATCGGTAACTTCTATCCGGAATCGCTGTTCCTCACCGGCCCCAACCTGCCCCACAACTGGATCAGCCAGGTGGCCGAAGACGAAGTGGTGCCCAAGCGCGACATGCTGGTCAATTTCACGGACGAGTTGTTCGACAGCGGCCACTTGGTGTTTGCCGAGCTCAAGACGCTGGCGCCGCTGTTGGAGCGCGCCCAGTACGGCATCGAGTTTCGCTGCAAGCGCACCATCCGCCAGGCCATGACTTTGATGCAGCGCATCGCCGACACCAAAGGCGTAACGCGCCTCGGGCACTTTTTCATTCTGCTGGAGTTGCTGGCGACCTCTGACGACTATCAGCTGCTGTCCGGGGCCACGACACCGCAATTGGCCGACGAGCACAATATCGATCGCACCAACCGGGCGGTGGATTACATCTTCGCCCATTACGCCCGTGAACTGCCGCTGGAGGAAGTCGCCGAGCACCTGGGCATGAAGCCGACTTATTTCAGTCGAGTGTTCAAGCAAGCCACCGGCCGCTGCTTCATCGAATTCGTCAATCGACTGCGCATCAGCAAATCCTGTGAGCTGTTGGCCGACGGTGACAAACCGGTAACCGATGTGTGTTTCGAATCGGGCTTCAACAATATTTCCAATTTCAATCGGCGCTTTCAGCAACTCAAGGGCATGACCCCATCGCATTACCGGCGGTTGGCGGTGCAGCGGTTGACTGAGCAAAATCAGCACTGACTTTGTAACACGGACGATCCCTGTAGCAGCTGCCGAAGGCTGCGTTCGACTGCGCAGCAGGCGCTAAACCTGCGACTCCATTACGCCAGGATCACCGCGTACTCTGCTCCAGCGAGAACTTCGTCCGAACGCGGCCCGACTCGAACGCAGCCTTCGGCAGCTGCTACCGGGCGCCAGGCGCCAAATCCTGCCTTTCCAGACTTCAGTGCAAAATAGTATCGATTCAAGTGCGATGGATGATTTGTCTCGCCATCAATAGAAGGCTGTAATCAGCGCACATTCTTCCTCCGCCGGAAGACACAAAAACAATAACTGTCCTTCTGTAACCCGCCGGGTGCAGAAAAGGAGTGCACGATGCAACCTTCTGTAAAAGCTCTGCTTGCCCTTACCTGCATGACCCTCAGCAGCGTCAGCCTCGGCGCCCAGACCCTGACCATCGCCACCGTCAACAACAGCGACATGATCCGCATGCAAAAACTCTCGAAAACCTTCGAGACCGAGCATCCGGACATCAAGCTCAACTGGGTGGTGCTGGAAGAAAACGTCCTGCGCCAACGCCTGACCACCGACATCGCCACTCAGGGCGGGCAGTTCGATGTACTGACCATTGGCATGTACGAAGCCGCACTCTGGGGCGCCAAAGGTTGGCTGGAGCCGATGAAGGACTTGCCGGCCAGTTACGCCCTAGACGACGTGTTCCCATCGGTGCGTGAAGGGCTGTCGGTCAAGGGTTCGCTGTATGCCTTGCCCTTTTACGCCGAAAGCTCCATCACCTATTACCGTACCGATCTGTTCAAGGAAGCCGGGCTGACCATGCCCGAGCACCCGACCTGGACCCAGATCAGCGAATTCGCCAGCAAACTCACCAATAAGGATAAAGAACAGTACGGCATTTGCCTGCGCGGCAAGGCCGGTTGGGGCGAAAACATGGCGCTGATCACCACCGTCGCCAATGCCTATGGTGCGCGCTGGTTCGATGAGCAGTGGAAGCCGGAATTCACCGGCCCCGAGTGGAAAAACGCGCTGAACTTCTACGTCGACACCATGAAAAAATCCGGCCCGCCGGGTGCATCGAGCAACGGTTTCAACGAAAACCTGGCGCTGTTCAACAGCGGCAAATGCGCGATCTGGGTCGATGCCAGCGTTGCCGGTTCCTTCGTCACCGACAAGACCCAAAGCAAGGTCAGCGACCACGTCGGCTTCACCTACGCGCCGCACGAGACCACCGACAAGGGCTCGGCCTGGTTGTATTCCTGGGCGCTGGCCATTCCGACCAGCTCCAAGGCCAAGGACGCCGCGAAAACCTTCAGCGCCTGGGCCACTTCCAAAGAGTATGGAGCGTTGGTTGCCGAGAAAGACGGCATTGCCAACGTGCCGCCAGGTACTCGGGCCTCGACCTACAGCGAGGCCTACATGAGCGCCGCGCCATTTGCCAAGGTCACTCTGGAATCGCTGAAAGCTGCAGACCCGAGCAAGCCGACCCTCAAGCCCGTGCCGTATATCGGCATCCAGTTGGTGACCATCCCTGAATTCCAGGCCGTGGGCACCCAGGTCGGCAAGTTGTTCTCGGCAGCGCTGATCGGTCAGACCACCGTCGAACAGGCCCTGACCGCTGCCCAGTCAACCACCGAACGTGAAATGAAGCGCGCCGGTTACCCCAAGTAACCCCACAGTTTGATCTTCATTTGTCTGTTCCTTATCGGTTCTATCGCCATGAATATTTCAACTGCCAAAGCTCACATGGACATTCCCCAACCGGTGCGTAAAAGCCGGTTGGCCAACCCCGGCTGGTTTCTGGTCAGCCCCTCGGTGGCGATGTTGCTGCTGTGGATGATCGTGCCGCTGGGCATGACCGTTTATTTCTCGCTGATCCGCTACAACCTGCTCTACCCCGGTGAGAACGAGTTCGTCGGGCTGGAGAACTTCAGCTACTTCCTCAGCGACTCGGGTTTCCTGCCCGGCGCCACCAACACCCTGTTGCTGGTCGGCAGCGTGCTGCTGATCAGCGTGGTGTTCGGCGTGTTGATCAGTGCGCTGCTGGAGGCCAGTGAGTTTCTCGGTCGCGGCATCGTGCGGGTGATGCTGATCTCGCCGTTTTTCATCATGCCCACCGTCGGTGCGCTGATCTGGAAGAACCTGATTTTCCACCCGGTCTCGGGGATTCTCGCCTACGTCTGGAAGCTGTTCGGCGCGCAGCCGGTGGACTGGCTGGCGCACTACCCGCTGCTGTCGATCATCATCATTGTGTCCTGGCAATGGCTGCCGTTCGCGATCCTGATCCTGATGACCGCCATGCAGTCCCTCGACCAGGAGCAGAAGGAAGCCGCGCGCCTCGACGGTGCCGGGCCGATTGCGATTTTCTGGCACCTGACCTTGCCGCACCTGGCCCGGCCGATTGCCGTCGTGGTGATGATCGAAACCATCTTCCTGCTCTCGGTGTTCGCCGAAATCTTCACCACCACCAACGGCGGCCCCGGCTACGCCTCGACCAACCTCGCCTACCTGATCTACAACCAGGCGCTGGTGCAGTTCGACGTCGGCATGGCGTCCGCCGGTGGCTTGATCGCGGTGGTGATCGCCAACATCGCGGCCATCGTGCTGGTGCGCATGATCGGCAAAAACCTGACAGACAAAGCCTGAGGCCTGCGCCATGACCCTTCAACAATCCCGCCGCCTGCAAAGCCTGCTGCTCGGCACCCTGGCCTGGGCCATCGCGATCCTGATCTTCTTCCCGATCTTCTGGATGGTGATGACCAGTTTCAAAACCGAAATCGATGCGTTCGCCACGCCGCCGCAGTTCATCTTCACGCCGACGCTGGAGAACTACCTGCACATCAACGAGCGCAGCGACTACTTCAGCTTCGCCTGGAACTCGGTGGTGATTTCCTTCAGCGCTACAGCGCTGTGCCTGCTGATCGCGGTGCCGGCGGCCTACTCGATGGCGTTCTACGAAACCAAACGCACCAAAGGCACGCTGCTGTGGATGCTCTCCACCAAGATGCTGCCACCGGTGGGCGTGCTGATGCCGATCTACCTGCTGGCCAAGAGTTTCGGCCTGCTGGATACGCGCATCGCGCTGATCGTGATCTACACGCTGATCAACCTGCCGATCGTGGTCTGGATGATTTACACCTACTTCAAAGACATCCCCAAGGACATCCTCGAAGCCGCGCGCCTCGACGGTGCCACCCTGTGGCAGGAAATGGTCCGGGTGCTGCTGCCGATTGCCAAGGGTGGCCTGGCGTCCACGGTGTTGCTGTCGCTGATCCTGTGCTGGAACGAAGCGTTCTGGTCCTTGAACCTGACCTCGTCGAAAGCCGCACCGCTGACCGCATTGATCGCCTCCTACTCAAGTCCCGAAGGTCTGTTCTGGGCCAAGTTGTCGGCGGTGTCGACGCTCGCCTGCGCGCCGATCCTGATCTTCGGCTGGATCAGCCAGAAACAATTGGTCCGCGGCCTGTCGTTCGGCGCCGTGAAATGAATATCCCTGTAGGAGTGAGCCTGCTCGCGATAGCGATGTATCAGGCACCGATGATGTCGACTGACACGGCCCCATCGCGAGCAGGCTCACTCCTACAAAAAGCCTGTTCGGCTTAATCGAATAACAACATGCGGAGGCCCATCATCATGGCCAACCTGAAAATCAAGAATCTGCAAAAAGGCTTCGAAGGCTTTTCCATCATCAAAGGCATCGACCTGGAAGTGAACGACCGCGAGTTCGTGGTGTTCGTCGGCCCGTCGGGCTGCGGCAAATCCACGTTGCTGCGCCTGATCGCCGGCCTGGAAGAGGTCAGCGGCGGGACGATCGAACTGGATGGCCGCGACATCACCGAAGTCAGCCCGGCCAAGCGCGACCTGGCGATGGTGTTCCAGACCTACGCCCTGTACCCGCACATGAGCGTGCGCAAAAACATGTCGTTTGCCCTCGACCTGGCCGGCGTACCGAAAGCCGAAGTCGAGAAGAAAGTCGGCGAAGCGGCGCGCATTCTCGAACTCGGGCCGATGCTCGAACGTAAACCGAAACAGTTGTCCGGCGGTCAGCGTCAACGCGTGGCTATCGGCCGGGCCATCGTGCGCAACCCGAAAATTTTCCTGTTCGACGAGCCACTGTCCAACCTCGACGCCGCCCTGCGCGTACAGATGCGCCTGGAACTGTTGCGCCTGCACAAAGAACTCAAAGCCACAATGATCTACGTGACCCACGACCAGGTCGAAGCCATGACCATGGCCGACAAGGTTGTCGTACTCAATGGCGGCAAAGTCGAACAAGTCGGCTCGCCCCTGGATCTGTATCACCAGCCGGCCAACCTGTTTGTCGCCGGGTTCCTGGGGACGCCGAAAATGGGTTTCCTCAAGGGCAAAGTCACCCGCATTGAGCGCCAAAGCTGCGAAGTGCTGCTGGACGCCGGCACCCGCATCACCTTGCCGCTGAGCGGCGCCAACCTGAGCGTCGGCGGCGCGGTCACCCTGGGCATTCGCCCGGAGCATCTGAATCTCGCGCAAAGCGGCGACTGCACCTTGCAGGTCACGGCCGACGTCAGCGAACGCCTGGGCAGCGACACCTTCTGCCACGTGGTGACCTCGTCCGGCGAAGCCTTGACCATGCGTGTTCGCGGCGACCTGGCCAGCCGGTACGGCGAAACACTGAGCCTGCATCTGGACGCCGAGCACTGCCATTTATTCGATGCCGACGGTGTGGCGTTGACCCGCCCACTTCGCGCTGCGGCCTGATTTCGAGACCTTGTGATGAAACTCAATAAACAGAACCTCAACCGCCTCGCCCCCGAGGTGGTCCTGCCCGCCTACGCCCTGAGCGACACCCGCCAAGGCATCGCGCACATCGGCGTCGGCGGTTTTCACCGGGCGCATCAGGCGTATTACACCGATGCGTTGATGAATACCGGCGAAGGCCTGGACTGGGCGATTTGCGGCGTCGGCCTGCGCGCCGAAGACCGCCGCGCCCGGGACGATCTCAAAGAGCAGGATTACCTCTTCACCCTGTTCGAACTGGGCGATACCGACGACACCGAAGTCCGGGTGATCGGCGCGATTCGCGACATGCTGCTGGCCGAAGACGGCGCACAGGCGCTGATCGACAAACTCGCCAGCCCCGAGATCCGTATCGTTTCGCTGACCATTACCGAAGGCGGCTACTGCATCGACGACAGCAACGGCGAGTTCATGGCCCAGCTGCCGCAGATCCAGCACGACCTGGCACACCCGAACGCACCGAAAACCGTGTTCGGCTTTCTCTGCGCCGCGCTGGCTAAACGCCGTGCAGCCGGTACGCCCGCGTTCACCTTGATGTCCTGCGATAACCTGCCGCACAACGGCGCGGTCACTCGCAAAGCGTTACTGGCTTTCGCCGCCCTGCACGATGCCGATTTGCGGGACTGGATCGCCACCCACGTGAGTTTCCCCAACGCGATGGTCGACCGCATCACGCCGATGACCAGCACCGAACACAAGCTGCAACTGCACGATAAGCACACTATCGACGATGCCTGGCCGGTGGTCTGCGAACCCTTTGTGCAATGGGTGCTGGAAGACAAGTTCGTCAACGGCCGTCCGGCCTGGGAAAAGGTCGGCGTGCAGTTCACCGACGACGTCACGCCTTATGAAGAGATGAAGATCAAACTGCTCAACGGCAGTCATCTGGCGCTCACTTATCTGGGGTTTTTGAAGGGTTACCGCTTCGTCCACGAAACCATGAACGACCCGCTGTTCGTGCGCTACATGCGTGCCTACATGGACCTGGACGTGACCCCGCAACTGTCACCCGTGCCGGGGATTGACCTGACCGAGTACAAAAACACCCTGGAGGCGCGCTTCGCCAATGAGGCGATTGCCGATCAACTGGAGCGCGTGTGTTCGGACGGTTCGTCGAAGTTTCCGAAGTTCACCGTGCCGACGATCAATCGCTTGATTGCTGATGGGCAGGAGACCAAACGAGCGGCATTAGTAGTAGCGGCTTGGGCGCTGTATTTGAAGGGCGTGGATGAGAACGGCGATACCTACAGCATTCCTGATCCGCGGGCGGCGTTTTGTCAGGCGCTGGTGGCGGATGATGCGTTGATCACGCAGCGGTTGCTGACGGTTGAGGAGATTTTTGGAGCGGCGATTGCGCATTCGCCCGAGTTTGTGGCGGCGTTTGAGTGGTGCTGTAACAGCTTGCGCGATGTTGGGGTGTCGCGGACGCTGGAGCGGGTGCTTGCGGATGTTAGTTGAGTGTCAGCGGGAACCACCCCTCACCCTAACCCTCTCCCCAGGGGGTAGAGGGGACTGACCGAGTTGTTTTTTAGACATGCATCGACCTGAAAAATCGAGTCGAACTCTGGCTTGAAAAACACACAGATCGGCCCCCTTTCCCCCTCTCCCCACTGGGGAGAGGGCTGGGGTGAGGGGTGGTTTTCGGAACAGACTTGTATTCAACGTTTGGGACATTCTATGGCAACCCAACATTTATTCCTCGGCATCGACTGCGGCACCCAAGGCTCCAAAGCCATCATCCTCGACGCCGTCAGCGGTCAGGTGCTGGGCCAGGGAGCCGCCGCGCACAGCCTGATCAGTGGCGCCAATGGCCGCCGCGAGCAAGACCCCTCGCAATGGCTGGAGGCCTTCGCGCTGGCCAGCCACCGCGCATTGCTCGCGGCAAAGGTCGACGGCCAGGACATCCTCGGCATCGGCGTTTCCGGCCAGCAACACGGGCTGGTGCTGCTCGACGATCAGGGCCAGGTGCTGCGTCCGGCCAAACTCTGGTGTGACACCGAATCCACCCCCGAAAACGACCGTCTGCTTGCCCATCTGGGTGGCGAAAAAGGCTCCCTGGAACGCCTCGGCGTTGTGATCGCGCCGGGCTACACCGTCTCCAAACTGCTCTGGACCCAAGAACAACACCCGCAGATTTTCGCTCGCATCGCCCACATGTTGCTGCCCCATGACTACCTCAACTATTGGCTCACCGGCCGCAGTTGCAGCGAGTACGGCGACGCCTCGGGCACCGGCTATTTCAATGTGCGAACGCGTCAGTGGGATTTGCAGCTGCTGCGTGACATCGATCCCACCGGGCGACTGCAAGCCGCGCTGCCGGAGCTGATCGACGCTCATCGAGCCGTCGGCACGATCCTGCCAAGCATCGCCGAACACCTGGGCATCAACCCGCAGGCGCTGGTCTCCAGCGGCGGTGGCGACAACATGATGGGCGCCATCGGCACCGGCAATATCAAGCCCGGCGCTATCACCATGAGCCTCGGTTCTTCGGGGACGGTCTACGCCTATGCGGATCAACCGAAGGTCAGTCCGGACGCTTCAGTCGCAACGTTTTGCTCCTCCAGCGGGGGCTGGCTGCCGCTGATCTGCACCATGAACCTGACCAACGCGACCGGGGTAATTCGCGAGCTGTTCGACCTGGATATCGAACAGTTCAACGACCTCGTCGCGCAAGCACCCATCGGTGCCGAAGGCGTGTGCATGCTGCCGTTCCTCAACGGCGAGCGCGTCCCCGCCCTGCCCCATGCCACCGGCAGCTTGCTGGGGTTGACGATGACCAACCTGACTCAGGCCAACCTGTGCCGCGCGGTGGTCGAAGGCACGACCTTCGGTTTGCGTTATGGGCTGGACCTGCTGCGCCAGAATGGCTTACAAAGCCGCAGCATTTGCCTGATCGGCGGCGGCTCGAAAAGCCCGGTGTGGCGGCAAATCGTCGCCGACATCATGAACACCCCGGTGATCTGCACCGAACAAAGCGAAGCCGCGGCCCTTGGCGCCGCGATTCAGGCGGCGTGGTGCAAGTCCTGGGCAAACGGGCATGAAGACAGCCTGGCGGACCTTTGCGAGCGTTGCGTGAAGCTCGATCCGGCCAGCGAAACCTTGCCGATCGCAGACAATGTGATGGCCTGTCAGCAGGCCTACGAACGCTATCAACAGCATGTCGCAACCCTTTAAAGAGTGAATAACTATGTACCTGGTGTGTGGCGAAGCGCTGTTCGATTTCTTCAGTGAAGACGATGCCAGCAGCCTGGCTTCAAAAGTGAATTTCAAGGCGATTGCCGGCGGCTCGCCGTTCAATGTTGCGGTGGGTTTGCGTCGTTTGGGCGTGGATGCGGCGCTGTTTGCCGGCCTGTCCACCGACTACCTCGGTCGGCGCTTGCAGCAGGTCCTGCAGGATGAAGGCGTGCGCCCGGATTACCTGGTGGATTTCGCTGCGCCTACGACCCTGGCGATGGTGGCCGTCGGTGCCAATGGTTCACCGCATTACAGCTTCCGGGGCGAAGGCTGCGCGGATCGGCAACTGAAACTGGAGCATCTGCCGGAACTGGGACCTGAGGTGCGCGGCCTGCACATCGGCTCGTTCTCGCTGGTGGTGCAACCGATTGCCGACACGCTGCTGGCATTGGTGCAGCGTGAAAGCGGCAAACGCTTGATCAGCCTTGACCCCAACGTGCGGCTCAATCCTGAGCCGAATATCGATTTGTGGCGTTCGCGGATTGCGACCTTGGTTGAGCTGGCCGACCTGATCAAAGTCAGCGATGAGGATTTGAGCCTGTTGTACCCCGAGCAGGATCCGCAACGGGTAATCGAAGGCTGGCTGCAGCATCGCTGTCAGTTGGTGTTTCTGACCCGTGGTGGCGAGGGGGCGACAGTGTTCAGCCGTATGCACGGCGCCTGGTCGGTGCCGGCGAGTTCAGTGAAAATCGCCGACACCGTGGGCGCGGGCGATACGTTCCAGGCGGCGGTGATTACCTGGCTGACGGAGCAGCAGCTGGATTCGGTTGAGGGCGTGCAATCGCTCGGCCGCGAGCAGATCGACGGGATGTTGAAGTTTGCGGTGCAAGCCGCGGCACTGACGTGCAGCAAGACCGGGCCGGACTTGCCATATCGCCATCAGCTGTAAATGCGCTGTGGCTGAAGGCCTCTTCGCGAGCAAGCCCGCTCCCACAGGTTGTGCGCTGAACCTGTGGGAGCGGGCTTGCCCGCGATGGCGTTCTGTCAGGCGCTACAACACCGAAAAGTTGTAACTCACAATCAACCGGGTCTCATCGACATCCCGGGCAAACTTCTCGTAGTTGGTACGGTACGTCGCATTACGCAGTCGCAGGCTGACATCTTTGAACGTCCCGCTCTGCACCACGTACTTGAGCTCGCTGTCGCGTTCCCACTCCTTCCCTTCCTGATCACTGCCCAACACCTTGATGTGGTCACCGTTCACATAACGGGTCAGGAAGCTAAGGCCATTGATGCCAATCGCCTTGAAGTCATAGTCATACCGCAATTGCCACGAGCGCTCCTGCGCAGCGGCGAAGTCGTTGACCTGTACATAGTTGACCAGGTACGGGTTGGTTCCATCCAGATACGGCATCGAATTGTCGCCGTTCATGCGCTGCCAACCGGCGCTGAAAGTGTGGCCGCTGATGGCGTAAGCAAGCATGCCGCTCAGGGCACGGTTGTCGATGGAGCCTGCACGCGCGGCGCCGCTGTCGGCACTCTTGAGCAGTCGAAGGTCAGCCTTGAGCACGCCCTCGCCCAACGGCTGGTTGGCCAGCAGACCGACGAAGTGCTGACGGTAGATGTCTTCCAGCTCGGCGTAGTGATATTGGCCGGTCAGGCGCTCGTTGATCTTGTAGTCGAAGCCGTACATGTCGAAATGATCGGCGGTGACGTTGCAGGCATAGCGCTTGTTCTTGCAGTGCACGCGGATGTCCTGGGAATCGGTGGAATCCCGGGCGGTGTACTTGTCCAGCCGCGCCGCCATAAAGGTCAGGTCCTTGACCTCTTTGGAAGTGAGCATTGCGCCGTTGAACATCGTCGGCAGCAGCCGACCATCGTTGTATTTCAGCAGCGGCACGTCGGGCAGCAGCGCGCCGTACTTCAATACACTTTGCGAGAATCGCACTTTGGCGGTCAGGCCCAGTTTCGCGTATTCATCTTTCGACCCACGCGGATCCTGCCCCGTGGACGGCATCAAACCGCTGTTGCTGCTGTCGGCGCTGGAGTCGAGCTTGAGCCCCAGCATGCCCAAGGCATCAATGCCGAAACCGACGGTGCCTTCGGTGTAACCCGATTGCAGATTGAGAATAAAACCTTGAGCCGACTCTTCACGCTTCGAAGCGCCCTGCTCGTTGGACGTGTGTCCATCCCGGAAGTCGCGATTGAAGTACACCGTGCGCGACTCGAGTTTCGCCGTGGTGTCGTCGATAAAACCGCTCGCGAAAGACGACCCGGTAAAACCGGCGCACAGGACTAAAGCGCCGAAGCCGAGTGACTGGCGCGCGGTGATGAGAGTAAAGGGGGGACGCATGAAAAAAAGCTCCAACAGTGCAGCGTTTGCGCAAGGCGCAATAAGCCAAAGAAATAGCCTTCGTCCCGGACAAGTGACTTGCCAGGATGAAGTGGACACACAGAAGTGAGCGGCAATGATGGCAGAAGGCTGTTACGGGCCACAGACGACTTTAGTCGGTAAATGACTGTTCGTTTCCTTGAACGAGGCGCTTTAATCCTGCACCATCCGCCCCAGCTTATTCAAAGGACGGAATTAAAGGCATGCTGGACGCGAACGCAACCCATATTTCCCTGACGCTGGAAGGCGTTTCCGTTGACCTTCAGGTACTTAGCTTCGTCGGTCGCGAAACCATCAATCAGCCGTTCTGTTTCGACATCGAACTGGTCAGCACGCGCCCCGACCTGAAACTCGAAGAGTTGCTGCACAAGCCCGGCTGCCTGACCTTCGGCGCCACCGGCAAAGGCATCATCCACGGTCTGGTGTACCGCATCGAGCAAGGCGACTCCGGCAAAAGCCTGACCCGTTACAGCATCAGCCTGGTGCCGCAACTCGCCTACCTGCGCCACAACCATGACCAGCAGATCTTCCAGCATTTAAGCGTGCCGAAGATCATCGCTCAGGTCCTCGAAGCGCGCGGCATCCTGGCCGACGCCTACAGCTTCCAGCTCGGCGCGACCTACCCGGAACGCGATTACTGCGTGCAGTACGACGAATCCGACCTGCATTTCATCCAGCGCCTGTGCGAAGAAGAAGGCATTCACTTCCACTTCCAGCACTCGTCCAGCGGTCACAAACTGGTGTTCGGCGATGACCAGACGGTGTTCCGCAAACTCGCGCCCGTAGCCTATCAGCAAGATTCCGGCATGGCCGCCGAGAAACCGGTGATCAAACGCTTCAACCTGCGCCTGGAAACCCGCACCACCCGCGTCAGCCGCCGCGACTACGACTTCGAGAAACCGCGCATCCTGCCCGAGGGCTCCGCCAAAAGCGCGTTCGCCCCGGACCTGGAAGACTACGACTACCCCGGCCGCTTCACCGACCGCGAACGCGGCAAGCAACTGGCAACCCGCGCCCTGGAACGCCACCGCAGCGACTACAAGCTTGCCGAAGGCAAAAGCGACGAGCCAACCTTGGTCAGCGGCCACTTCCTGGCCCTGAGCGAACACCCGCGCGCCGAGTGGAACGACCTCTGGCTGCTGCTGGAAGTGGTGCACGAAGGCAAACAGCCGCAAGTGCTCGGCGCAAACGTCACCAGCGACGTCACCCAGAACAAAGACGATTTCCACCAGGGCTACCGCAACCGCTTCCTCGCCACCCCGTGGGACGCGCACTTCCGCCCGGCCCTCGAACATCCGAAACCCAAAGTCCTGGGCAGCCAGACCGCCATCGTCACCGGCCCCAAGGGCGATGAAATCCATTGCGATAAATACGGCCGCGTCAAAGTCCAGTTCCACTGGGACCGCGAAGGCCAGGCCGACGACAACACCAGCTGCTGGCTGCGCGTCGCCACCGGCTGGGCCGGCAATGCCTACGGCGGCATCGCCATCCCGCGCATCGGCATGGAAGTGCTGGTGTCATTCATGGAAGGCGACCCCGACCAACCGCTGATCACCGGCTGCCTGTACCACAAGGAAAACGTCGTCCCGTACGACCTGCCGGCGAACAAGACCCGCAGCACTTTCAAGACCCTGAGTTCACCGGGTGGCAACGGTTACAACGAGTTTCGGATTGAAGACAAAAAAGGTGCGGAACAGATTTATCTGCACGCCCAGCGCGATTGGGATGAAAACATTGAGCACGACCAGAAGATTCGCATCGGCAACGAGCGACACGACACGGTCGAGGCCAATGTTTTCAGTGAGTTCAAGGTTGAAGAGCATCGGATTACCCACCTCGATCGTAAAACTGAAACGCGGGCGAATGATCACCTGACAGTTGCTGTGACTCAGCATGTAAAGGTGGGGACGGCGCAGTTTGTCGAGGCCGGTCAGGAGATTCACTACAACGCTGGGGAAAAGGTTGTGGTTGAGGGTGGCATGGAGCTGACGGCCAAGGCTGGCGGGAGCTTTGTGAAGGTGGATGCGGGGGGCGTGACGATCAGTGGCGCGCAGGTGAAGGTTAACTCGGGCGGCGGACCAGGTTCGGGGACGCCTGCTGCGCCGTTGTTGCCGGGGCCGATGAAGGTGGCGGATGCGGATGTAGCGGGCAAGGCCCCTCTCCCCAGCCGTCTCAACGAGTCGGGCATTACTCCGTTATGCGGCAAACAAAGCAACGGCGCTTGCAGCCGTAAGGATTGCACATGCATGTAACCGCCATGAACACCCTGCTGGCCGCACCGCGTTACGGATTCGAGTCGCTGCCCAGGGAACAGTCCAGTCAGGTCCTGTGTTTCATCATCGATCGCGCACGCCAGCCCGAAGCGATGTCGCGTCTGTATCGCATAGGCGAACCGATGAATGCTCAAGCCTTGTTCAGCAGCACTGACTTTGCGGAAATCGCCAATGAAGGTCCGCTCTGGCTCACGGCGTCTTGGGGCAGCCGGTTGGCAGTCGAAGCCACGCGTTTGTGCGAAGAAAACCATTCGGGCATTGCCTTGGCCGCAGAAGACGCCACTCAGGCGCTCGCACACGCTCGCTGGTTGCTGCGAGCCAATGACGGTTCCGGCGGCCAAAGCCTGTTGAGCTATCACAAACCGAGTCTCTGGGCCGCATTGGCCTACACCGTAGGCGACACGTCCATTCAATTGTTCGGTCCTTGGCAAGCGGTGTACAGCCCTGCCCCGAGCCACTTCGGCAAAGAGCGCGGTGCGTGGCTGTCATGGACGGCTAAATCGGAACTGAAGTGGCGTGGTGATGGCCCGGCGTTCAACCTTCCCGACAGCGCGGCAAAGGTTCAAGCGCGACTGGGTTGGTTGTACTGGGTCGATGAGCAATATGCAGCGTTCAGTGAGCCCGGTGATGACCGGATCAATGTAATTACCGAGAACCTGGACCTTTTGCTCAAAAACAACATCTACGAAGGTGATCACTTGCTCAAGCTCGCCTCCGTCGTCGACGGACCGTTGCTTGAAACACGGCCAGAAGCAATGGCCATCCTGCAATCCAGGGAAGAGTCGTTCATCAAGGTTGAACAGCTGATGCAAACAGCATCCGCCAATCCCCAATGAACCCGACGCAACAATAGAACGGAAGCACC
This sequence comes from Pseudomonas sp. BT76 TE3572, assembly GCF_050435365.1. Lineage (NCBI taxonomy): Bacteria > Pseudomonadati > Pseudomonadota > Gammaproteobacteria > Pseudomonadales > Pseudomonadaceae > Pseudomonas > Pseudomonas sp. BT76 TE3572. The sequence goes on along the minus strand of NZ_JBNDKE010000001.1, from coordinate 1,094,674 downwards.
ATGGAAATTACCAATCATTCAGTCAGTCTTGGTGAAACCCTCAGCGAGATTGCTGTTCGCTACAAAACCACTGTTGCGCAATTGCGCCAGTTGAATCCCTTTATCGCCTACCCGGATGTGATTATGCCGGGCTGGAATCTTAGTGTTCCCAAGAGTGCTCAGGCTGAAGTGGTTGCAACGCCCGCGGCCGCTCCACCAGCGTCCTCCGAACAAGCTCCAAAGGCCCAAAGCGCAGCTGCGCCTGGCTCTGAATCCATTGATTTGGGACCCAAAAAAGACTTTACAGAAACGTGTGCGCCCAGTTTCAAGGATCAGCCAAAGCCTTGTTCCGGCACGTTTGGCACCGCCATTTATGCAACCGACGAACAAGAGTTTTGGTTACTGCCTGAGCGCGCTGCGTCCTCGATGAAGGAGGCGATGCACGCGCTGGAGAATCAGATTTCGCCGAGTAAATCCCGCGATGAGCGCCTGAAGGGATTAGACGATAGCGGATTGCTGAGTTACTTCCTTGAGCCAAAACTGAGTAATTTCCTCGAAGGCGAACAGCGCCAGAGAATGGAGGCCATTGAAGCTCAGGAACCGAATATCGAAATGGACCCAGGAATGGTCCTTCGCAGTCGACAAGAAGTAAAACGCGCCAAAGAGAAGGATGCACCAAAGGCCGAAGCGCCAAAAACCGATACTCAACGCTCGCGGATAGATCAACTTCAGGCGGATAACGATACTCAGAACCGCATTCGCAATGATTACAGCGAACTACATAAGTTACGCAGCGAATGGTTGGCGCTTAAAAAAACAGCTATCGCTGCGGCTGTAAAGACGGGGCATTCCTACGAGAACGGCACGTTGTTCGCTCCTGCGGCAATCGAAGCCCGCGCCCGCGTCCAGAATTATCTGGAAAAACGCAAGGCGTTGATCAGCGGGGACGGCATCCAGCCACAGGCGCAGGAAGATATCGCCAAGCTCCTTGAAACAGACAAGAAAAAACGTGATGAGCTGCAGAAGTGCCTATACACCTGCGAAGGTGATACGTACGCCTATCTGGCCTGGAAGCACGGCGAAGCCAAGTCGTTTGCCTATCACGAATACACCGACGCGATAATTAAGGTAGCGGAGTACGGGATCGCCTTGCCTGAATATGCGCTGATCAGTGGCAATGACATCACTTCAGGTATCGAGCAGTTCAAGTTGTACCTCGATACAGAAAAACAGCAGTCGGAAATCAATGACCGTCTACGTGAAAAGTATAAAAACTGGATCGAAGCGACCGGTCAAAATGCCCAGGCACCGGCCGGGCTGGTCGAGGCCGAACGTACTGAATGGGACCGGTTGCAAGTTGTAAAACAAGGTTTGCACGAAAAGGCCAAGCAAAAAGTCGCCGCTGACCCTATTCGACGTCACTTGCTATGGGAACCAGAGCAGTTTGAGCCGCAGCCTATTGACCGCCTCATCAAGGAGGGCTTTCCGCTAAGGGAGGTCAGCACGCTGGGTGCAAGCGGGACACCATTGAAATGGTTCAGTTTGCTGACCCTCAAGGGTGCGCCAAAACTGCTTGAGGAAGACTTGAAAAAAGCCGGTAAGAGCATCAGCAAAGTGGTTGAAGGTATCCCCGCAAATGGTGACGGTGGTGCGAGTAAAAACAGTGCGCAGAAGGTATTCGGGCAGTGGCTTGAAAGCCAGGGTGCACTAAGAATTGGAGACCAGGCCGGCGATTGGTTTGACACCACTGGCTGGTTCAATATTGACAAGTTTTACAGCTTCCTCCAAAGCAGTGGCCATAAAGTGACTGAGCTCGAGGATGCCAGCGCGCGCAAAGAATGGGGCGAGCATCTCAAGCAGGTAGTCTTCAAAAAGAGTGTTCGTGGTGAGGTGAGGCTCTTCGATAAGAGCCCACAAGCGCAATTCGTCCGCTGCCTGGCGCCGCCACAAAAAAAACTGCATGGCGAAGTGAAACTGGAAGGCCCCTCCTACACCGCCGCTGAAGGTTTTCAGACGTCGGCAAGCGCATCACTGAGCTTTGACTTGGCACGAGGTGAAGTGGAACTGCTAAAAATCGACATGCCGACGCGCGAGAAGGCCAAGGATGTGACTGTCGATTACTACCTTGAAGATAATCCTCAGCTTCAAACCTTGAACCTCGGCCGTATGTCCTTCCACTTCGGTGCCCGTGCCTGGGGATACGCTGGTGCGTCACTCATGCTAGCCGGCAGCATTGAACTTTCACCTGTAACTGGCAACGCCAAATATGGCGCAACACTCAGCCCTGTCAAACCGGCACAACGAGAAGATGCCGAAGCGAAGGCCGAACGTAAGACCCACGAAGAAACGATCAAAACCAAAGCCGACAATGGTGATACCAGCCCTACTCCAGACCTTGAATACAAATCCAAGGCTCTGACCGCCGTCGACACCAAATCAAGTGGCCAAGTCCTGTCCGGCAAGGCCGCCAAAATACAAATTGAAGATGGCATGAAGGCCAAATTCGATCTGTTCGCCGGCGTGCAAGCAGGTATCCAACTGACAGGAGCTTTAAATTGGGCTCCACCTAAAGCATTGGCTGCGTTACGTGCAGGACCCACCACCGGAATCAATAACAGCAAGGAGGCTACGAGCGCTAGCCAATGGCTAACGCTTGCCAACCTCAGCGGATCTTTAGGCGCTGCCTATGGCGCGGGCTTGCAGGGCAATGCTGGCATTTCTCTGGATAAGGGAAAATTCATCCTCAATCTTAAAGCAACCGTTGTTCTTGGGCCGGGTGCAACTGGTAGTTTCAAATTTGAGGTGGGTTACGAGGCTGTTGTAGAACTTATCAACATTTATCGGCGTGAGTTGTATAAGGCTAAAGGCGCTTCTATTAGTTGGATGACTCCGGAGGCTGCTGAACAAGCTTCTGCACTGAACATGCTCGGCGCGGTTGGGTTGGATGTTGCAATGGTCTACATGATGGGAATCAACGTTATTATGAATCTATATGACGCGATGACCAGTAGTGGAAAGGGAGGGCCCATTGCAGACACTATTATTGAATATGAAAATCAAGCTGAATTGAAAAAATGGTTTATGGAAGCAACGCCTGCGGCTTTGGGCCCGCTCCTTATGACGCTCAGTTCTGAACCAGAAGAGTTTTCAGTAACTTCAACGAACCAAGATTTAAGTGCAAGTAACACTGTCGATCGTAAGTACGTGAAACAGGAAGCACGCCTGCTCCAACAACGAGCTCTCGACAGAGTAATTTATTGGGTAGGATCAACGGCGGATGGCGCTGAAGCGTTAACCAAAGCTCAACAGCTATTTGAAGACGCTTGCAAATGCATGAACAAACTAGGTATCGCACCTGAAGAGTCCGGGAAAGCGTATTGTGAGAATAGATACAGACTAGACAATTTCATGGCAGTGCCTGTACTTAGCATGGAACGTCCTGAAGGCGTTAAAGCTCGGGCCCGCTATAAATCAAATGTGAAGAAAATGGGTCAGCGTATAGACGCGTTCTGCAAGCTGGACTTTCGGGAAAACAGCTATGTCCCGATTACCACCATGAAATATTCCGGCCCTTTATAATCGAGCCAACTAAACATGTTAAGACTGAAAAGTGCCATTTGCATTGCCTTATCAACTCTAATCTTTAGCTTTGCGGCGCAGGCAGAAGTATCGACGCAGCAGGTGAAAGCAAAGGAAAAGGGTATTGAGCTTTACAATCAATTCAAAGCCATATCTGCAATCCCCTATCTGAAGGCGGCAGCGGAAGGTGGCGATCGTGAGGCACAATACTACTTGGGCGAAGCTTTACGTAAAAACAACAAATATATAACTCCAGAAGCCCAGGGCGCGTATGAAGCCTCTGCTCGCCAAGGTGATATATATGCAATGATAAGATTATCTCAACGCAATAACGATCTCTGCGTTGAGATGAACAACTGCTCAGGTGAAAAAAAATCGCCAAGCGAGTGGTCCAAAAGTGCTTTAGAGGCTGCTACGAAAGAAGCTGAAAAAGGTGACGCTGAGGCTATGTATTTGATGTACCGGATAACCGGAGACGACAAATGGTTTGAAAAATCCGCAGACGGAGGTTTTGCGCTAGCGCAGTACTATCTAGCGGCGGAATACCGCGAAGGTAAAGGCTTCTTCCTGACACCGTCAAAACGCGCGGATATGGTCGAACGTTGGATGAAGGCGTCGGCGGAGGGTGGCAACCCTCAAGGTATGTTGGCGTATGCCGCGATTCAGGGTCGAAAAAAGGACTGGGAGCAATTCAGGTCGTGGAACGAAAAAGCTGCAATGACTGGATATGTCAGCGCTGTATATGGTTATGGGTCTTACTTAGCAGGTCAATCGCCGGAATACGGCTTTAAGGAGGATCTAGTAACTGCCTATGCATCCATTTCCTGGGTGCTTGAACTAGACGGTGGGGGCGGCATGCGAGAATTTGCACTAGACGAACTTCCTGAAATCGCGGCAAAAATGACTGCTGAACAGATTGAAAAATCAAAAAAAACCCTGACGGAATGGAAAGTAACTCGCCCACCACTATCCTTCTTCCCTGACAAGCTATGAACTATTAACACTATGAGAGCGTATTTTTTCATAGCCCTCTTCGCGATCGAAATATCTATCAAGGTTAACGCACAGCCTACGTTGGACCTGAATTCCACGAAAACGCAAGGCATCACACTTTACAATCAGTTCAACACAAGCTCAGCAGTGCCATTCCTTGAATTAGCGGCCCACGCAGGTGATCACGAAGCCCAGTATTATCTGGGCGAAGCACTTCGAAAAAAGAATAGATATATTACACCTAAGGCACAGAGCTCTTATGAAGCATCTGCACTTCAAGGCGATATATATTCAATGATTAGGCTTGGCCAGATGGAGGGTGATCTCTGTGCAACCATGAATAACTGCCCGAAAGGTCAAAAAGACCCTAAGGAATGGCTGGCAAGCGCAAAATCATTGGCCGCTAAGGAAGCCGCACAAGGCAACGCCGAATCAATGTATCTACTGTACGAGATTACTGGCGATAAAAAATGGCTTGAGCAATCAGCGGAAAACGGCTTCGCATTATCACAATATTTATTGGCAACTGATTATCGTGAAGGAGGAGGTTTTTTTCTATTGCCTTCAAGTCGAGCAGATGCAGTTGAACGCTGGATGAAAGCCTCCGCGGAAGGTGGTTATCCTAGGGGAATGAGTGGACTGGCAGCGGCCTTGCTAGAAAAAAAGGACCCTGAAGGTGCTAGAAACTGGACCGAACGGGCTGCAGCTACAGGATATGTGGAGGCGATTTTTAACTACGGCTACTATTTATCTGGAAAAAACACCGACTTCGGATTTCCAGTAGACTTTGTGAAATCGTATGCACTGCTTTCGCTATTCCTTGAACTTGATGGCGGCGGCGCTAAGGAAGATGCAGAATACGTCATATCTAAAATCAAAGAAAAAATGAATAAGGTTCAATTAGATGAGGCAGATAGATTTGCTGCCAACTGGAAAAAAACTCACCCCGCCCTTTCGTTTTACCCTTTCAAGCTAAGCCGCTAAACAGTCCATGAAACAAAAATCAGTAATTGCTATTATCTGGATATTCTCAATGACTGCATATGCGCATATTTCCGAAGATTTGCAGCTTGCAAAAAATCAAGGTTTGGCGCTTTACAATCAATTCAAATCCATTTCTTCATTACCCTATCTCAAAGCAGCAGCCGAAAGTGGCGATCATGAAACCCAATACTATCTAGGCGAATCTCTTACATGCGCTCTGTAATGAAAAAGCTCATTGTCGGTGCATTATTCGCTTTAGCCTTATCAGGCAACGTAAATGCGCACCTTACTCCAGATGAGCAAGCTGCTAAATCGCGGGGAATCTTGCTATTCAACCAATATAAAAATGCAAAACGTGAATTGCGTATAGCCGCAGAAGCCGGAGATGCAGAGGCACAGTTTTATTTAGCCGAAGAACTGCGCAAAGAAAAACAGCTTATGACCGACGAAGCTCAAAAGTGGTACGAAGCCTCTGCTGTTCAAGGTGACTACTACTCAATGTTTCAGCTCGCCACGGCTGGAGGGGACCTTTGCGCGGTGGCAAATAAATGTCCTTCTGGAATTAAAAGTGCTGGTGATTGGTTAGAGTTATTAATAAAAACGGCGGAGCCTCGCGCTATGAAGGGGGATGCCGAAGCAATGGCCATCATGTACAACGCAAAGTCTGATCTAACATGGCTAGAAAAATCGGCAGAAGCAGGCTACGCCCCGGCACAATGGCTGTTAGCCAATCGTTATTCGGAGGGAAAAGGTAGTTTTTTACTACCGTGGAATCGTAAATCCGCCGAAGAGAAATGGTTGAAAGCATCTTCCGAGGGTGGATACCCGAAGGCGATGATCGAATACATTTCTATTTTGTATGAGCGTGGTGATATGGAAGGCGTTCGTCATTGGCTTGAGATCGCTGCTAAAACTGGTTACCAAGACGCTGTAAGCAGCTACGGCACTTATCTTTCTCATACCCCTGATAAAGTCGGATACCCTATCGATCTCATAAAAGGCTATGCATTGGTATCGTTACTGAAAGAGCTAGACGGAGGTAGAAACGTCCAAGTTTATATCGAAGGAAAACTCCCTCTTATTTCGGAAAAAATGACGCCCGAACAAATCACCGAAGCCAATCATTTTGCTAAAGAGTGGAAAGCCACACACCCACCACTTTCCTTCTACCCCGAAAAATTAGGCCTGTAACTTTGAGTTCTAGAATCTATCCACGGCCGCATCAAGGCACACAACCGCATCTATGGGCACACTCTATAAAAACCAGAGTCGCACTAGCAATTTCTATTCTATTTATGTTGAGTTGCCACGCCCGAGCAGATCTTACCCCTCAGCAGCAACAGAGCAAAATTCAGGGCTTGGTCCTCTACAATCAATACAAAATTGCTACTCCTGAACTCACTATCGCGGCAGAAGCGGGAGACAGAGAAGCCCAATTTTATTTAGCGGAAGAATTACGCCAGCAGAAGCAGTGCATTACCGCAGACGCCCAAAAATGGTACGAAGCGGCGGCGGCGCAAGATGACTACTACGCAATGTTTAAACTTGCGACATCAAAAAGTGACTTGTGCAACACAATGAACAATTGCACTAAAGGCTCGAAGAGCCCAGGTGAATGGCTAGAGCATCTATGGAAAATCGCTGAGCCTAAAGCGAATAGCGGTGACGGCGAAGCGATGTACATCATGTATCTCGCTACTACCAAATTAGACTGGCTTGAAAAATCAGCCGAAGCTGGCTATGCACAGGGTCAATGGCTACTGGCAAATCGATATAAAGAAGGAGAAACGTTTTTTTTACCCTGGAAGCGTCAAGAAGTAATTGGGCGATGGTTGAAGGCCTCCGCAGAAGGTGGTTTTCCAAAAGCAATGCTTGAATTTTCAGCATACCTTTATGAGAACGGAGGTGATCTCAGCGTTGCACGCCATTGGATTGAAGAAGCAGCAAAATCGGGGTATGAAACAGGTGTGAGTAGCTATGGTGCTTACTTGGCACACGCGCCATCGCTTTACGATTTCCCGCTCGACTTGGTCAAAGGGTACGCGTTGACATCCCTACTCACCGAGCCCGATGGAGGAGGAAACATCAAACCCTATGTGGACGAAGTCCTGCCCGAAATAGCTGCAAAAATGTCCCCTGGACAAATCGACGAAGCTAAGATACTTGCTAAAAAGTGGAAAGACTCTCATCCCCCACTTTCATTTTATCCTGACAAACTTGGATACTGAGAGACCAATAGCTTGACGACTAGAGCTCAGATGTGGGTCAACTGTCCTGAAGTAATTATTTATGCAGATATATCGCCGACTTTATCGCCGGCATTTATATAATAAGTGAGTCGCATGTGCCTACAAAATGTCTTCGAATAATCGCTTTGTTCTCACTATGTCTTTCAGGCTCTTCATTTGCAGGCCTCACCGTGGTTGAGCAAGCAGCCAAAACTCGGGGTTTGATGCTATTCAATCAATATAAAAGTGCCCAACCTGAATTACGTATCGCAGCAAAAGGTGGAGATTCAGAGGCTCAATTCTATTTGGCCGAAGAACAGCGTAAAGAAAATCAATATATCACTACCGAAGTCTATAGATGGTATGAGGCGGCCGCAGAACAAGGTGATCTTTACGCAATGATCCGACTTGGCAGGAGTAACAGCGATCTATGCAGGACCATGAACAACTGCCCAAGTGGAAAAAAGAAACCAGAGGAATGGTTGGCAGAAGCGACAACGATCGCACAAGAAAAAGCTGATCAAGGTGACGCTGAATCACTATATATAATGTATGAATTAACAGCCGACCGGAAATTGTTAGAAAAATCTGCTAATGCTGGAAGCCCCGTCGCGCAATATCGGATGGCTATCGGTGACCGTCAAGGAGAAGGTTTTTTGCTACCTTGGAAGCGCCAGCAATCGGTTGAGACTTGGTTTTTGGCCTCCGCAAAAGGCGGAAACCCTAAAGCAATGATGCAGCTCTTTGGAATATACCGAGAAAAAGGAGATCTAGAACAGGCCCGATATTGGGTAGAGCAAGCGGCTTCTACTGGATATGAATCCGGCGTTTATAACTATGGCTATTTTCTGGCTGTCGAGCCTAATACATTAGGCTTTACGATGGATAAAACTAAAGGCTACGCATTAATTTCGCTATTGAAAGAACTAGGCGGCGGAGGAACTGCTCAGGTTGACGTCGAAGAAACGCTACCGCAAATAGCAAAAGATATGCCCCCCAAAGAAATTGAACTTGCAATGCAGCTTGCTAAAAAATGGAAAAATGAGCATCCCCCGCTGTCTTTTTATCCTGAAAAAATCGATTTCTAATATCAGCCTCCATCCATAGGAGTTTCAGCGTGTTTAATCTTGCCCTTGGAAGGAAGCTAGATAGCCTATCTCTGAGATGTGAAATGAAAAAAATCATTATTGGTGCGTTACTTATTTCAGCTTTATCAGGCAACGCAAACGCACACCTTACTCCGGATGAGCAAGCTGCCAAATCGCGAGGAATCTTGCTATTCAATCAATATAAAAATGCGCAACTTGAGTTGCGTATTGCAGCTGAAGCTGGAGATGCAGAAGCACAGTTTTATTTAGCCGAAAGGCTACGCAAAGAAAAGCAGTTTATGACCGCCGAAGCTCAAAAGTGGTACGAGGAATCAGCAAACCAAAATAACGTTTATGCGATGATTCAGCTCGGACGAAGTGATGATAATCTCTGCGTCAACATGGGCAACTGCCCTGCAAGTACAAAAACACCGGCGCAATGGTTGAAACACGCGCTAGATTTGACGAAACCTGTTGCTGAAAGTGGTGACCCCGAAGCGATGTACTTAATGTATGAACTAACACTTAAGGAGGAATGGCTTGAGAAATCTGCAAATTCTGGATATGCATTAGCTCAATACTGGATGGCAATTGGAACTCGGCAAGGAGACGGTTTTTTCTTGCCGTGGAAGCGGCATGAGGCAGTTGGAAACTGGTTGAAACTATCTGCAGAAGGAGGATACCCGCCTGCAATGATGGAATACGCTGCGTTTATTTATGAAGACCAAGGTGATTTAACAGTCGCTCGCCATTGGATTGTCGAAGCAGCTAAAAAGGGGTACAAGTCAGGCGTCAGCAGTTATGGCGCATATTCGGCCCACTCACCATCGCTTTACGACTTCCCATTAGATAGGGTTAAAGGTTATGCGTTAACCTCGCTACTATCTGAACTTGACGGAGGCGGAGATGTACAGGTCTACGTAAATGAAACCCTGCCGGAAATTGCCGAAAAAATGACATCGGAACAAATTTCAGAAGCTAACGAATTTGCAAAAAACTGGAAAGCGACTCATCCACCTCTGTCGTTTTTTCCGGAAAAGTTGAGTCGTTAACATTGATTAAGAAAAGTCTATTTACCACACTGTTGATTATTGCGTTTGCAAATCCAGCATCCGCCGAATTTTCCTCGGAGCAGCAATCAGCAAAAGTGCGGGGAATAACTCTCTACAATCAATACAAGGCTGTTTCTGCCACCCACTTCCTGACCATTGCAGCGGAAGCCGGCGATCACGAAGCACAGTATTATCTGGGAGAGTCGCTCAGGAGAAAAAATCACTATATGAATCCTGAAGCTCGGAAATGGTATGAGGCCTCTGCCGCGCAAGGGGATCTTTACGCCATGATTCAGCTTGGGCGTAGCGAAAAAGATCTATGTACGTTTTCAAATGATTGTCCTCCTGATCAAAAAAAGCCCATCGAGTGGTTGAAGCAAGCGCAAAGAATCGCCAAGCCAAAAGCAGAAAATGGTGATGCAGAAACAATGTATATAATGTACGAACTCACAGTCGATAAAAATTGGCTGAAGAGAGCGGCAGAGGCTGGGCACCCAATTGCACAATATTGGATGGGTATAACGGAGAAGCAAGGGGAAGGTTTTTTTCTACCTTGGCAACGTCAAGGTTCTATTGAAAAATGGTTTAAAGCATCTGCAGAAGGAGGATATCCAAAAGGGATGAGGGAGTATGCAATACTGTACGGTTCGGATTTAGCTCACGAGCCTGATTTATATGGATATCCTCTCGACGCTGTAAAAGGCTACGCACTAATTTACCTACTAAAAGAACTGGACGGCGGCGGAGGGATGCAAGCAGACGTAAAAGACCAACTGCAGAAAATCTCTGCAAAAATAACTCCCGAACAGATCATTGAGGCAAAAAAACTTGCCGAAACATGGAAAGCAACCCATCCTCCACTGTCGTTTTTCCCAGAAAAGCTGAGCCGCTAGTACCTATTGGAACCTCACCTACGAGGTCCAGTGAGCACTCAACCCTCGCCTAAGAATTGGAAGCAGTAAGTGGAGGAATTGATTCGCAACGATCAATATGAACCGCATTTCCTGCTTCCCATCCTTCCCGCATAGCGTCAGGCCGGCGCCTTCCACCCCATCATCTGCTGCTGCGCAACCAGCAGCAAATCGGACCCATCCTGCGTTAGCAGATAAAGCGCATGAGTAATGTGCGGAATATCTTGAACATCACCGTTCTTGAAACACTGGCAATGAAGCGTTTCGAGTAACTGGCTGGCGGCTCGGACACGCTGTAAAGCGGCTTCGAGGATGTCTTGGGGATTGGCCTCGGTGTCGATGACCATTGGGCTTGTCTCGGTAACGCTGCTTTTGATTGAGCGATAGCGATCGGGGAATGGATTTAGCGTTGGCATAGTAAGTTACTCGTCTGTTTTGAAGTAACCGCCAGCACCGTGACCAAACGATGGGAGGCGGACTGTATACAGGCTTGGTCAACCGAGAACAGTAACTCAGCTCGCCCGAAGGCGTCCTGCACACAGCCGCCACAGCAATGCGCCATAAGGACATAGATGTCCGTAAGGCGAATCATGGCACACATATGTGCACTGTTCTCAGGTGACCAAACCTGCTCGCTGATTTTGCAGCGAGGTCAAACAGTAAACGCTGGTAGCCTGCCGGCGAAAGACGACAAAGAGTCCGAGCGTGTAGGAACACGCCGAAGCTCCCTCAGTTTTTTTACCTATATGAAACCTCTGTCAGAAACCTCCTCACGACAGGCGGCATTCGGTCGGGTTAACCATCGCTTAACCCCGCGGTCCAAAACTTTACTGGACCGCACGCCCTCAGAGTTCTCTGACGCCCAGTGCGGCAGGTTCGACGCCTAGACGTCGAGCTGACTTTAAGCCTGCATCGGAGAACGTTCATGAACATGCGCACCTTGCTGATCACCACCGCCCTCACCTGCACCGCGTTTGCCGGCCTGGCCCAGGCCAATGACACTTCGAGCTCCCAGGCGGTGCCGTACCACTACGGTATGCCGCTGCACGTGGGCAAGGTCATTACCTTGACCGAACCGCAGACGCTGGACTGCAAAGTGGTCACAGCCGACATGAAGTACATCGATAGCACCTCGGGCAAGCCTGCGGAAATCTCCTACCGTAAACTTTCCGACGCCTGCAGTTATCAGAACTGACTGAAAGGTCTGATTCAACACGTTGCGGTATTCCTGTGAGGGGTTCTGGCGCTATGCTCTAGCGCCTCCCCTCCACTGCCGCAAGGATTCGCCATGCAGTTATCGTTTCGTGCCTTGTCGACTTTTACCGCCGCGCTGTGTTTTCTGTTGGCCCTGGTCTGGGGTTTGATGCCCAACTGGTTGCTTTCAATCTGGAGCATCGAGTACTCGTTGGCGGTGGGCGTTGTCGCGCGGCGCAGTGCAATGCTGTTCGCGGCATTGGGCGTGATGTTTTATCGGGTTCGAAACGAGGCGCCTTCGATCACCCGCCATGCGCTGAGCAATGGTTTCATGGTCGGCTGCTGGGGGCTGGCAGCATTGGGCTTCGGCGAATGGCTCAATGGCCATGCCGGTCCGGGCATATTGCTTGCGGTGGTGTTCGAACTGGCGCTGGGTCTGGCATTTCTCCAGACCCAGCGCGTGTCGATGGAACTCGAAACCGTGGGCTAAAGCGCTTTTCTGTCTGGATGCAGGGTCTGGGCAATGGTTTGGCGCTGCATGTCAGAGCGCAGTCCAGCTATCAGGTCATTGATTTCCCGGCAACCATTCAGCTGTTTGGCATTTATTCCTGTCTTCACCAGATCGAGATGATCAGTTTCACGATCGGAATACACCTTGACGGTCATCGACAGGTCCGGCGACAGCGTGCATTGACAACGTTTCGGCAAAAAACTGCTTTCAATGATATTGCGAAGTTCCAAGGCAGAAAGAAACATGACGACCCTCTCCTTAATGTGAGACTGCCAATCAACGATCGACACTGACTCAATGAAATCCCTGGCCAGCTTAAGACCAGCTACAGCATAAAACATGCCTTGGATTTCGCACTGCAGCTCATCGGTAAATCAACGATTTAGCGAAACCTCGCGTAAATAGCCCATGCAATATGCAAGAAAGGCGTTGTGGTGCCCCTGCAATTTGCATACATCCAGCGACAAGTTTGCATTGGCCGACGACGCCAGTAAGAATGCGGCCAATCAATTCAGTATCCGCTGACCCCACTCGCACGCAAGGAGGCACCATGGGTTCTTTGACCTGTATCACTACCGTCGGGCTGATTGTTGCCGGGATGTCGACCATTGCTCACGCCGCGAAACTCGAAGAAGTTGCGCCGTTTCCGAAGCCCGAGAGCGGTTTCGCCCGCCAGGTCATTCACCTTGCCCCGCAGGCTCAGGAAGACAGCTTCCAGGTCGAAGTCCTCGCCGGCAAAACCCTGACCGTCGACTGTAATCGCCAACGCTTGGGCGGCATTCTCGAGGAGAAAAACCTCGAGGGCTGGGGCTACCCGTTCTACCGACTGGAAAAAGTCATCGGCCCGATGAGTACGCAGATGGCCTGCCCTGACGGCAAAAGTAAAAAGGACTTTGTGCCGGTGGTCGGTGACGGTTTCATGCTGCGCTACAACAGCAAACTGCCGATCGTGCTCTACGTGCCCAAAGACGTCGAAGTCCGCTACCGGATCTGGTCGGCGTCAAGCAAGGTCGAGAAAGCCGCCCAGGAATAACCGTTCTATCCCGTTACAGGAGCGCCATTTTGATTACCTGCCACGTCAAATATGTGATCGATCCGTATCAACTCAGCGAATTCGAAGCCTACGCCAAGGCCTGGCTCGGCATCGTCGAGCGTTTGGGCGGTACGCACCACGGGTACTTCCTGCCTTCCGAGGGCGCGAGCAATATCGCCTACTGCCTGTTCAGCTTTCCTTCGCTGGCGGACTACGAAAGCTACCGGCATATCGCGATGACTGACGCCGAAAGCACCGCGCTTGTAGCTTCGCTGGTCGAGAAGAAGTTTATCGTCAGTTACGAGCGGACCTTCCTGCGCCCGCTGCTGGCCTGACACCGCTCACGCCGGGGCGCCGCTCAATGCGGCGCGCTCGGCCACATGGCGCAAACTGTCGAAATTGATATTGGCGCCCGAGTCGATGGCTACCAGTGTCTGACCACACGCACCGGTTTGCGCCACGTATTTCTTGATTCCGGCCACGGCCAAGGCACCGGAAGGTTCGGTGATCGAGCGGGTATCGTCGTAGATATTCTTGATCGCGGCGCAGAGTTCGTCGTTGCTGACGGTCAACACCTCATCGACGCAAAACCGGCAGACTTCGAAACCATAAGCACCGATCTGTGCGACGGCCACACCGTCGGCGAAAGTACCTACGGTTGGCAGGACAACTCGCTCGCCGACCTGTAATGCCGCATGTAAACAGGCGGAATGCTCCGACTCGACGCCGATGATGCGGACTTCAGGTCGCAAGTATTTGACGTACGCCGCGATGCCGGCGATCAGGCCGCCACCGCCGACCGGGACGAAGATCGCGTCCAGTGGACCTTGATGCTGACGCAGGATTTCCATGGCGACGGTGCCCTGCCCCGCGATCACGTCCGGGTCGTCGAAGGGCGAGACAAAGGTGCGACCGGTTTGCTGCGCCAGGTTCAGCGCATAGTCCAGCGCAAACGGAAAACTCTCGCCATGCAGCACGGCATCGGCGCCTCGACTGCGTACGCCCAGCACCTTCAGTTCCGGCGTCGTACACGGCATGACGATAGTCGCCGCAATTCCCAGTTCACGGGCCGCTAATGCCACGCCTTGGGCATGATTACCGGCGGAAGCGGTGATGACCCCGCGAGCCCTTTGCTCATCGCTCAACTGCACCAGTTTGTTGTAGGCGCCGCGGATCTTGAAGGAAAAGGTCGGTTGCAGGTCTTCGCGTTTGAGCAGGATTTGATTACCGAGCGCCTCGGACAACGCTGGCGCCGGTTGCAGCGGCGTACGCACCGCGAGTTCGTACACGGGCGCGGCGAGGATCTTTTTCACGTAGTGCTCAAGCAAGGTCTGCTGGGCGGTGGTGTTGCTCATGGTCGTCTCCTGACTTTGATCGGAGCCCAAGAGACAGAAAGTAAAAACCCGCCTCTAGGGCGGGTTGGGTGCTGCAGTCGTGAGCTAGCCCGCCAAATAAGGAATGGCGTTAATAATGCTTGGCTGGCAGCGCAATACAGTAGAAGTCATGTCCGGAAATTAGCCGGACGCTGATGGCAAGTCAATGGCCAATTTTACTCGGCCTCTGTAGGCTGGCGACTCTGCTCATTGTCCCAAGGAAGGAAACCATGAAGTCTGTCGCCCTGCCCCTCATTGCCCTGATTGCGTTCGCCGGCTACACCGTTTCGGTGATGCTCCAGGCTGAACAGTCATTGATCGACTTCGGCCTCAGCCTGATGTCGCGCCCCGACACGGCGCAGGTGGTGATTGATTTGTACCTGTTGGCGACGCTCGCGGGCATCTGGATGTACACAGATGCACGCAAGCGTGGCCAGTCAGGGAGGACAGTGATTCCTTATCTTTTGATCACCGCACTATTCGTTTCCATCGGGCCGTTGTTGTACTTGGTGGTGCGTGGGCTGCAGGATCGAAAGAAAGCCGTAACAGTCCATCAAGAGACCTGATCCTGGAGTTTTGGGGCGGTGGTTTTTCACTTCAATCCGACTTTGTACAACGCCCCGTCATCCTCATCGGTCAACACATACAAATACCCGTCCGGGCCTTGCCGCACATCGCGAATTCGCTTGTTGAGTTCGCCCAGCAATCGTTCTTCGTGAACGACCTTGTCGCCATCGAACTGCAAGCGGATCAACTCCTGGCTCACTAACGCGCCGATAAACACGTTGTGCTGCCAGGCCTTGAAGCGGTCGCCATCGTAGAACGCCATGCCGCTGAGGCCGGGGGACTTTTCCCAGACATGGTGCGGGGCGACGGTGCCTTCGGCGGTCTTGCCCTTGGCTTCCGGAATCGGCTGGCCGGAATAGTTGATGCCATGGGTTGCCATCGGCCAGCCGTAGTTCTTGCCACGCTCGATGATGTTGATTTCATCGCCACCCTGGGGACCGTGTTCGTTTTCCCAGAGGGTGCCGGTCCAGGGATTGAGCGCCGCGCCTTGCGGATTGCGCTGGCCGTAGGACCAGATTTCCGGGCGTACGCCGGCCTGGCCGACAAAGGGGTTGTCATCCGGCACCTTGCCGTCCGGGTAGATCCGCACGACCTTTCCTTGCAGCTTGTCGAGGTCTTGGGCGGTCGGCCGGTCATTGTTCTCGCCAAGGGTGATGAACAGATAGCCGTCGCGATCGAATACCAGGCGCGAGCCAAAGTGGTTACCGAGTGAAAGCTTGGGCTCCTGGCGAAAGATCACTTTGAAATCCTTGATGGCTGTCAGGTCGTCAGACAGACGTCCGCGACCCACCGCCGTCCCGGCCTTGTCGCCCTCACCGCCACCTTCGGCATAAGACAAGTAGACCGTGCGGTCTTGCTTGAAGTCGGGCGACAACGCGACATCCAGCAAGCCGCCCTGCCCCTTGGCCCAAACCTTTGGTACGCCACTGAGCGGAGCGGAAAGTTTACCGTCGGCGCTGATCACCCGCAGGTTGCCGGGCCTTTCGGTCACCAGCATCCCTTGGCGATCGGGAAGAAACGCCAAGGCCCAGGGATGTTCAAGCCCCTTGGTCATTGTCGTCACCTCGAGGGTGCCCTGTTCGCTTTTGAAATTCTGGGTTGGCGCTGCGAAAACGGGCGCCGTGGCAGTGATCAGTGCGCTGGCACACAGTGTGGCCAGAAGGGTTTTACGCAACATGCACGATTCCTTTTGTCGTTTGAATGGCTGGCAAGAACGCTGTTGTGCCGTTCAACGGTTGCTGGTGCCTGAGTCTCGAGGAGGTGGATTGGGAATGAATTTCGGTGGAGTGGCGGAAGGCGAGCGATCCTGGGGATAGCGGTTGCCGATGCCACCATTATCAAGCGTCGGTGGCCGCGGCACGGGCACTGTGTTTGGGCCTCGGATGGCCGGCGCGCTGGGTTGCGTGCCTTGCATGCTGTTGGGATTGGCCCGGCGAATCGGACTGTTGTAAGGATTGCTGGTGTGGCCCGTCGGGCTCTGGGCCAATAGCAGTGAAGAAGGTGGTGATGCAGTGTCAGCCTGGGCCAGATGGCTCAGCACGCCACTCAACGCCAACGCGGTGCAGCCGAGCACAAATCTGTTCATGGGGAGCCTCTCGCCATCAGCGTGGATAGGAACTTCGATATCACGCTACGCCCGGGGTCCGGATTTGTTAACTAAAACCTCCTTCACAAGATGTAACACGAGTTGACACGACCGCCGATACGCCCGCAGGACCGGGTCGCAGCCCGCGGAAACTTTTACACCGCGTCACAGGTCACCTGAACATCACTCGCGAGAAGACGACCATGGCACGGGCAATCTGGAAAGGCGCGATCAGTTTCGGTCTGGTGCATATCCCTGTAGCGCTGGTCTCGGCGACGTCATCGCAAGGGGTGGATTTCGATTGGCTCGACAGCCGCAGCATGGACCCGGTGGGCTACAAGCGCGTCAACAAGGTCACCGGCAAGGAAGTGACCAAAGAACACATCGTTAAAGGTGTGCAGTATGAAAAGGGTCGGTATGTGATCCTCAGTGAAGAGGAAATCAAGTCGGCGCACCCGCTGTCCACTCAAACCATCGACATCTTTTCCTTTGTCGACAGCGACCAGATTCCCCTGCAAAACATCGATACGCCCTACTACCTCGCGCCGGACAAACGCGGTGGCAAGGTCTATGCGCTGTTGCGCGAAACGCTAAGCAAAACCAATAAAGTCGCCCTCGCTCATGTTGTGCTGCACACGCGCCAGCACCTCGCCGCGCTGATGCCGCTGGAATCGGCAATGGTCTTGGTGATGCTGCGCTGGCCCGCCGAAGTGCGAAGTCTGGATACGCTGGATTTGGGCAGTGAAGTCACCAAGCCCGAACTGGCCAAAGGTGAACTCGACATGGCCAAACGACTGGTTCAGGACATGAGTGCCGACTGGAAGCCCGAAGATTACCGCGACAGTTTTGAAGACAAGATCATGGCGCTGGTCGAGAAGAAGGCTAATGAAGGCAAGATTGAGGATGTCGAGACTGCGACGGGTGAAGAGGAACGCAAAACCGCGGATGTTATTGATTTGACCGAGCTACTTAAACGCAGCCTCGGCGGCAAGAGCACGGGTAAAACGAAGCCGGCCGCGAACAAAAAAGCCACGAAGACTTCTCGTGGCTGATTGATGATTTTGTGGTGAATGTCAGGCCCTCTTCGCGAGCAGGCTCACTCCTACAGGTGATCGCGATTAACTGTGGGAGCGGGCTTGCTCGCGAAGGCGTCATACGCCACAACGCGGAAATCAGATCAGCACCAAAATCGCCAGCAAACCACCAAAAATCGCCCACTTCTCCAGGTAATACAGCTTGCGATTGCGTTTCTTGAGCGCTTTGCCGCGAAGGCGAATCTTGTAGATTTTGGCGAACAAGCGGTTGATAGCGCCGGTCTTGTCACTCGAATCGTTCGGCGCGCCCGCCGCCGACATCACATTACGGCTGAACCAGCCATTGAACGCCGCCGCCCAGCGATACTTCATCGGCCGCTCAACGTCGCAGAACAGAATGATGCGGTTCTGCTCGGTGGTGTTTTCGGCGTAATGAATGAAGGTCTCATCGAACATGACCGCTTCACCGTCACGCCAGTGGTAGTGCTCGCCATCGACGTTGATGTAGCAACCGGCATCGTTCGGCGTTTCCAGGCCCAAGTGATAGCGGTAGGAACCGGCATACGGATCGCGGTGACGGACCAGTTTCGAACCCGGTGGCAGCTCGGCGAACATTGCGGCCTTGATCGAGCCGATGCTTTGCACCAGTTCGGTGGTGCGCGGGCAGAGTTTCATGGCCGAAGGATGGCTGTCGCCGTACCACTTCAGGTAGAAACGTTTCCAGCCAGTCTTGAAGAACGAGTTGAAACCGACGTCGTCGTATTGATTCGAGCGCTTGATCTCCCCGGCCCTGAGCAGGTTTCGGCCCTCGGCGCGAATTTCTTCCCAATGGTCCTGCAGCGGACTCAGATCAGGGAAATCGGCCGGGTTGAGATAAGGCTTGTTGGGGATTTTCGAGAACATATAAAGGAAGCAGTTGATCGGCGCCAGAAATGTCGAGTGGTCGCTCAGTTGGCGGCCCAGCTTGTGGCGCACACGTCCGCGCAAGTGGACGTACGCAATGGATACAACGTAAATAGCGGCAATGATCAATTTCACAACAAATCGTCACACGTCAGAAGTGAACATACTGCGTCCCTTGCCGGCCAATCGGCCCAAAGGTCTTGTGCAGCGTCTGAATACGAAATAGCGCTCCCGAATGGCGCGTCCTTGAGCCTGTGCCGCCTGTCGGCATCAGTTGATAGATGGCATTTTAGCCACAGTTTGTAACCAATAGTTAACCTTCAGATGTGAAAATCTGTCCACTGATGCTGCCAAAGTGGCCGTGCGGCCTTAACGCCCTATCGTTTAAAGAGCCAGACCAGTACAATCGCCGCCAAACATTACGCGCCCCCCTTGGTTGATGACGGGAATAAACCCCGTCTCAGCGCACTTCGACTCGGGCCAAGCGCTCCATATGCTGCTGTCCACTTATTGCCAGATGGACCTTCCGCTTCTGACCGGGATGCATTTCCTGTGGTTCGAAAACCGGAAACGGGTACTGAATCGGTACTGCCGCAACCCTAGCTACTCTGAATGCTTCGCAGGAAAAACCTTTGATCTCTACAGCTAACATCACGATGCAGTTCGGCGCCAAGCCGCTATTCGAAAACGTTTCGGTCAAATTCGGCGCGGGCAACCGCTACGGCCTGATCGGCGCCAACGGTTGCGGCAAGTCGACTTTCATGAAAATCCTCGGCGGCGACCTCGAGCCGTCCGGCGGCCAGGTCATGCTCGAGCCGAACGTGCGTCTGGGTAAATTGCGCCAGGACCAGTTCGCTTACGAAGAATTCACCGTGATCGATACCGTGATCATGGGCCACGAAGAACTGTGGAAGGTCAAGGCCGAGCGCGACCGTATCTACTCGCTGCCGGAAATGACTGAAGAAGACGGCATGGCCGTGGCCGAGCTGGAAACCGAATTCGCCGAAATGGACGGCTACACCGCCGAATCCCGCGCCGGCGAACTGCTGCTGGGCCTGGGTATCGGCATCGAGCAGCATTTCGGCCCGATGAGCGAAGTGTCCCCGGGCTGGAAACTGCGCGTATTGCTGGCTCAGGCGCTGTTCTCCGATCCTGAAGTGCTGTTGCTCGACGAACCGACCAACCACCTGGACATCAACACCATCCGCTGGCTGGAAAACATTCTGACCCAGCGCTCCAGCCTGATGATCATCATCTCTCACGACCGTCACTTCCTGAACAGCGTGTGCACCCACATGGCTGACCTGGATTACGGCGAGCTGCGTCTGTTCCCGGGCAACTACGACGAGTACATGACCGTGGCGACCCAGTCCCGCGAGCAACTGCTGTCGGACAACGCCAAGAAGAAAGCACAGATTTCCGAGCTGCAATCGTTCGTCAGCCGCTTCTCGGCCAACGCCTCGAAAGCCAAGCAGGCCACTTCCCGCGCGAAGGCGATCGACAAGATCCAGCTGGCCGAAGTCAAGCCTTCGAGCCGTGTGAGCCCGTTCATCCGTTTCGAACAAACCAAGAAGCTGCACCGTCAGGCGGTCATCGTCGAGCGCATGGCCAAAGGCTTCGACGGCAAGACACTGTTCAAGGACTTCAGCTTCCAGGTTGAAGCTGGCGAACGCGTGGCGATCATCGGCCCGAACGGTATCGGTAAAACCACCCTGCTGCGCACCCTGGTCAACGAACTGACCCCGGATGCCGGTACCGTGAAGTGGACCGACGCCGCGGAACTGGGCTACTACGCCCAGGACCACGCGCACGACTTCGAAGACGACTGCAACCTGTTCGACTGGATGGGACAATGGACCCAGGGCGGCGAGCAAATCGTTCGCGGCACCCTCGGCCGGATGCTGTTCTCCAACGACGAGATCCTCAAGTCGGTCAAGGTCATCTCCGGTGGTGAGCAAGGTCGCATGCTGTTCGGCAAGCTGATCCTGCAAAAGCCGAACGTGCTGATCATGGACGAACCAACCAACCACTTGGACATGGAATCCATCGAAGCGCTGAACCTGGCGCTGGAGAACTATCCGGGCACGCTGATCTTCGTCAGCCACGACCGTGAGTTCGTATCGTCCCTGGCCACCCGCATCATCGAGTTGAGCCCTAGCGGCGTGATCGACTTCAGCGGCACATATGACGACTACCTGCGTAGCCAGGGCGTTGTGTTCTAAGTAAGCCTGCTTCAATAGAAAGCCCTGTCCTGGTGACAGGGCTTTTTGCATTTCAGGATTTA
This sequence comes from Pseudomonas sp. BT76 TE3572, assembly GCF_050435365.1. NCBI lineage: Bacteria > Pseudomonadati > Pseudomonadota > Gammaproteobacteria > Pseudomonadales > Pseudomonadaceae > Pseudomonas > Pseudomonas sp. BT76 TE3572. Next base: position 1,073,376 of record NZ_JBNDKE010000001.1, on the reverse strand, counting down.
ATAATTCTGTGGTGCTGAAACCTTCGTCGGAACGCCGCCCGGAGCCGGCTCGCTCCTACAGTGGATTGCGGTCACCTGTAGGAGTGAGCCTGCTCGCGATGAAGCCCAGAAGTGCAACGAATATAGTTAGCCTGCTTTCTTTTATTTCATGCCCGCGCCATGATGCAGTTCTCCTACCGCCGCCCGCGAACGAGCCCTCATGTCTGTGCAGCAACTGCCCCCACAAAGCTCCATGGCGATCACTCGGCAGATCGTCTCCATCGTCTTTTATACCTTTATTGCCTTCCTCTGCATCGGCCTGCCGATTGCGGTATTGCCAGGCTACGTCCACGAGCAGCTCGGTTTCAGCGCGATCATCGCGGGGCTGACCATCGGCTCGCAATACCTGGCCACCCTGCTCAGCCGCCCGATGGCCGGGCGCATGTCGGACAACATCGGTACCAAGCGAGCGATTGTTTACGGCTTATCGGGGATTGTGTTGAGTGGCGTGCTGACGCTGATCTCAACGCTGCTGCAAAGCTTTCCGTTGCTGAGCCTGGTGGTCCTGATCGCCGGCCGCTTGTTGCTGGGCGTTGCCCAAGGCTTGATCGGGGTCGGCACCATCAGTTGGTGCATGGGTCAGGTGGGCGCTGAACATACCGCGCGCTCGATCTCCTGGAACGGCATCGCCTCCTATGGCGCCATCGCCATTGGTGCGCCGCTGGGCGTGGTGATGGTCGGCGAGCTGGGGTTCGCCAGTCTTGGGATCGCGCTGTCGGTGCTGGCGCTGGCGGCGCTGTTGCTGATCCGAAACAAACCCTCGGTGCCGGTGATTCGCGGCGAGCGCCTGCCGTTCTGGGCGGTGTTCGGGCGAATTGCACCGTTCGGCGCGAGCCTGAGCCTCGCCTCCATCGGTTACGGCACCTTGACCACTTTTATTACCCTGTATTACGTCAGTCGTGGCTGGGCCGGCGCGGCTTACTGTCTGACGGTGTTTGGCGTGTGTTTCATTCTGGCGCGATTGCTATTCATCTCCAGCATCAGCCGTTTCGGTGGATTCACCTCGGCCATTGCCTGTATGAGCATTGAAACGGTGGGCCTTGCATTGCTATGGCTTGCACCTTCGACCGGTTATGCACTGATCGGCGCAGGCCTGACCGGGTTCGGTCTGTCGCTGGTGTATCCGGCGCTGGGGGTCGAAGCGATCAAGCAAGTGCCCAATTCCAGTCGCGGGGCGGGACTGAGTGCATACGCGGTGTTTTTCGATCTGGCGCTGGCGATTGCCGGGCCGTTGATGGGCGCGGTGGCGTTGAACCTGGGGTACACGTGGATTTTCTTTAGCGCGGCGTTGTTGTCGGTAGCAGGATTGGGCCTGACGCTGTTGTTGAAACGTCGTGCGATGAACGCCTGATTACTGATCCGCCGTCTGCATTCCGGCCCGGGTCGGTTTGCTCAGCGCGTGAGAGAAGAAACGCCCGGCTTCGGACACCATGTTGCGATGGATGTCTTTGCGATCGACGCCATCGGCATCGGTACACAGCGCCGGCATGGCGAGGATCTGCTCTTCATTGCAAGGCGCCAGGAACACAAAGTGCCCTGCCCCCGCCAGCAACTTGAAGTCCGGTGCGATCGGCAGTTTGCGCGCCAGGGCGGCGGCATTTTTGTCGAACGCCACCAGTTTGTCGCCGTCGCCGCTGTAGAGCAGCACCGGCACATGCACGTCGGCCAGGGTATGGCGGCCAAACTTCAGGCTCAGCGGCGCCATGAGCAGCAAGGCGCGAACCCGCGGGTCAGCCACCGGTTGCAAGTCATCACGGTCAGCAATCAATTCGCCCTGGGTGTTGCAGGCATCGTGGTCGTCCGGGCGCTCCTGACAGTAACGGCGCAGACGGTCCAGGTCTGGTGTCGCGCCGGACAGAATCAGCGCCGTCTCCCCACCCGCCGAATAGCCGATCACACCGACCTGATCGGCATTGACGAAGGGCGCGAGCATACGATCGCCGAGTGTCGCGGTAATAGCTTCGGAAATCTGGATAGGCCGACCGTAAAGGTTACTTAACGTACCAAGGCGGCTGTGGTCTTTGGAGTTGTCACCGGGGTGGATCACCGCCACCACCACAAACCCTTTGCGTGCCAGCGACGTGGCCAGGTCGTGCAAGGCCAGCGGGGTTCCGGTGTTGCCGTGGGACAGCATCAGCATCGGGAAACGGCCGATGGCGACTCGGGTGTCTTCGCCCGCTTCGACCGTGTAGCCCTCGAGGATGCTGGAGTGCTCCTTGTCACTGGAGGGATAGAAGGCGATGGCGCGCATCGGCTGCAAGTCCAGAGGGTCGAGAAAGCTCATCTCATGGAAACCGACGCTCCAGCGAGGCTGCGGCACAGGCGCGGCGTGCACTGAATTCAGGCTGCTGAGCAGGCAAATCAGTAAGGTTGCACAAAGACGCACCATGGGAGGCTCCACCTGGCTACTGACCGGGGACGTTAACCCTCGACTGCATAACTCGGGCCACTGTTTAATGAAATTCCGAAACAGCCAGAAACAAAAAACTCCGTATCTGGCACTTGCGTGATCAGAATACAGAGTTTTTTGGATGTTGCTCGAGCTGTTTGATTTTCTTTACAGAAGCCTTACGCAGCGGCGAACAACTGCTCGCTGATTTGCGTGTGAGCGTCGCTCATGGCTTTGGTGCGGACTTCGTCGCCGTAGGCAAGACCATGGGCACGGACGAACTCGATGTCAGTGATGCCGATGAAGCCGAACAGCACTTTCAAGTACTCCTCGTGAGCAACGCCAGTCGCCTGACCCGCATGCAGACCGCCGGAAGTCGATACGATCACGACTTTCTTGCCACCGCACAGGCCTTCAGGGCCGGCTTCGGTGTAACGGAAGGTCTGACCGGCAACGGCGATGCGGTCGATCCAGGCCTTGAGTTGGGTCGGGATGGTGAAGTTGTACATCGGAGCTGCAATCACTACGGCATCGGCGGCGAGGAATTCGGCCAGGGTAGTGGCGCTCAGCTCGGCTTCGTGCTGCTGCGCAGCGTTACGCAATTCAGCGGCGGTGCCGGCGGCAACCAGGGTGGTGGCGGAGAAATGGCTGATGGAATCGGCAGCCAGGTCGCGGTAGGTCACCACGGCGGTCGGCTCGGCGGCTTGCCAGGCTTTAACGACTTCGCTGCTCAGCTGACGGGAAGCCGAGTTGTCACCAAGAATGCTCGAATCGATATGCAGCAGTTTCATGTGGGATCTCCAGGTGAGGATCGCTACGAGGCGATCTGATGGGGAGAATCCTACAGGCGAAACCAATAGCTGATTAGACTGCAACAATGCGATAGTTCGTCCCACTGATAGAACAATCGAGCTCGCACCATGCAAGATCTCAATGATCTCTACTACTTCGCCAAGGTGGTTGAAGCCGGTGGCTTCGCGGCGGCCGGGCGTTTGCTCGGCATTCCCAAGTCGCGGTTGTCGCGGCGCATCGCCGAGCTCGAAGAGCGTCTCGGCGCGCGCCTGCTGCAACGCACCACCCGACAACTGAAGTTGACCGCCGTGGGTGAACGTTACCTGCGGCACTGTCAGGCGATGCTGCTGGAAGCCGAGATGGCCGATGAAGCCGTCGCCAGCATGTCCAGCGAACCTCGGGGGCGCTTGCGGGTGTCCTGCCCCGTCGGTCTGGCCCATGAGATGTTGCCGACGGTGATCAGCAAATTTCTTGAAAAGTACCCTCAGGTTCAACTGGAAGTCATGCTGCTCAATCGCCGCGTCGACCTGGTGACCGAGGGCGTCGATGTGGCGCTGCGGGTGCGTGAGTTGGGCGATGAGGATCCGCTGCTGGTCACCCGACGTTTGCGCCAGGCGCAGATGGCAATGGTCGCCAGCCCTGGTTTTTTGCACGGACGTGAAATCAGCCACCCCGAAGACCTGAAAAACCTGCCCGTGCTCGGCGCCCTGGAAGCCGACCGCCTGGTGCATATCCGTATGCTCGACCAACAGGGCAAAAGCTGCGATCTCACCCTCGAAGCGCGATTGGGCATCGATGACTTTATCGTGCGCAAGGCCTGCACCCTCGCCGGCCAGGGTTTTACCATGCTGCCGATGATGTATTGCGAGCAGGAACTGGAAAACGGCTCGCTGGTGCAATTGCTGCCCGATTGGTCGCTGCCTGGCGGCTGGCTGCAAGCGGTCTACCCTCATCGGCGCGGGGTGATGCCGGCCGTACGCGCCTGGCTCGACCATTTGATCGAATCATTCAATGCCTGTGGGGACCGACTGATATGAAGGCTGGACGTATGAGCGAAGAGGATGTCGCGCAATTCTGTCTCGCGCTGCCGGGTGCGCGGGAAGACTACAAATGGGGTGGCGTACGGGTGTTTTCGATTGCGGGGAACAAGATGTTCGCCTTGCAGAATCTGCGGGGCGAATCCCTGGCGTTCAAGGTCGACAAGGACTTGTTTCTCGGTCATTGCGACCGCCCGGGAATCCGCCCGGCGCCGTATCTGGCGCGGGCTCAGTGGATCATCATGGAAACGCCCTACCCGCTGGGCCCTGAAGAGCTGCAAGGCTTGTTGCAGCGTTCCCATCAATTGGTGGTGAGCAAGTTGCCCAAGCGCACCCAGGTCGGACTGCTGCTTTAAAACAGCGCGAACAGATGGGCGCCGAGAAACAGCTGGTCGATCCAGAACACCTGATGCATCAGCACGATGATCCAGAACACCAATTGAAACGAGAGCTTTCGCGTCTTGTGCCGAAACACCTGTTGGGCCAGTAAGGCACCCGGCCAGCCGCCGGCGAGTTCCACTGCATGCAGCACGTTCTCGGGTGTGCGCCAATGGTCGGCGCGCGCCTTGCGCTTGTCGCTCCAGTACAGCAAGAACGCCAGCAGGCTGACGACCCCGTACGCCGCCAGGGGAATCACCGAAACCCCGTGCAGCCACAACGACATCGAGCCGTACAGCGGCAGCGCGCACAGGACCGCAAACACCGACAGTTTCAGCCGAAGATTGCGGATCTCTCCACCGGCCTTGTTGCGCGCGCTACCATCATTCATGGCTTGACCGCGGTCCAGTCGACCCAGCCGAACTGCCAGGTGGCCAGGATGACCAGGCCGAACGCGATGCGATACCAGGCAAACGCTGCGTAGCTGTGGCTGGCGATGAACTTGAGCAAGCCCTTGACGGCAATCATTGCAAAGATGAACGCGGTGACGAAGCCGATTGCGAACACCGGAAAATCCGACGGGACGAACAGGTGGCGGTATTTGTAGCCCGAGTAAACGGCCGCGCCGACCATGGTCGGCATCGCCAGGAAGAACGAGAACTCAGTAGCGGTCTTGCGCGACAGCCCGAACAACAAGCCACCAATGATGGTCGAGCCGGAACGCGAAGTTCCGGGAATCATTGCCAGGCACTGGGCGAAGCCGACTTTCAGGGCGTCTTTCCAGGTGATGTCATCAACCGTTTCGGCATGCACTTCATGCTGACGCTTTTCGGCCCACAACATGATGATCCCGCCCACAACCAACGCCGTCGCGACGGTGATCGGGTTGAACAGGTATTGGTGGATCAAATCGGAAAAAATCACCCCCAATACCACGGCCGGCAGGAAGGCGATCAGCAGGTTCGCGGTAAAGCGTCGAGCGCTCGGCTGCGTCGGCAAACCGATAACCACATCGAAAATCTTGCGGCGAAACTCCCACACCACCGCCAGAATCGCCCCCAACTGAATAATGATGTTGAAGGCCATGGCCCGTTCGCCGCCGAAGTCGAGCAGGTCAGCCACGATGATCTGGTGGCCGGTACTGGAAATCGGCAAAAACTCCGTCAGCCCTTCTACAACCCCAAGTATCAATGCCGAAAAGGCAGTCCAAAGATCCATCAATCCCCCAAGAAGCCATGCGCCACGGCATGCCCCGTTAATATTTGTTCAGAACGTTTACTGCGATCAGCCTAGCTGAAGTCCCGCGCGCACAGGATCCAGACGGAACCATCAAAATTCCGTGAAAAATCAACTTGGACTCAGGTTTTTCCGCGCGGGGCCGAAATCCTATCAGACAAGCCCGATTAGCGCTGCCGCGTTATTGGACTTGGGTCGGATATGACCGATCGGCAAAGTGTGGTTGGATGCTGGCGATCATTTATTACAAGAAAAAGAAACCGGAGTGACAGCGTTATGAACAGCTTGCGCAGTATGTCGATCAGCCGACGTTTGTGGCTCATCTTGATCGTGGCCGTCCTGATGCTATTGACGTTGGGCGTCTTGATGCTCAAGCAGATTCACGATGACCTGTACCACGCCAAGGCTCAGAAAACCCAGCATGTGGTGCAAACCGCCAGTGGCATTCTGACCTATTACCACGACCTCGAAACTGCCGGCACCCTCACCCGCGACGCTGCGCAGAAGCAGGCGCTGAGCGCCGTTCGCGGTCTGCGTTATGACCAGAACGACTACTTCTGGATCAATGACCTGACGCCGGTGATGATCATGCACCCGGCCAACCCGAAGCTCGATGGCCAGAACCTCTCGGCAATCCGTGACCCGGACGGTTTTGCCCTGTTTAACGAAATGGTTGCCGTCGCCAAGTCCAAGGGTGCCGGCACCATCGACTATCGCTGGCCTAAACCGGGCGCCAGCGCGCCGGTAGAAAAAACCTCCTACGTCAAACTGTTCGAACCCTGGGGTTGGGTGATCGGTTCGGGCGTGTACATCGATGACATGCAGGCCGAGTTCTATGGCCAGGTCTGGAAGGCCTCGTTCGTGGGGCTGGTGATCGCCCTGATCATGGCGCTGCTGGTGATTTTGATTGCCCGCAGCATCGTGCGTCCACTGCAGGAAACCGTGAACGCCATGGCCAACATCGCCAGTGGCGAGAGCGATCTGACCCGCAGCCTCGATACCCATGGCCAGGATGAAGTCACGCAACTGGCACGCCACTTCAACGCCTTCACCGCCAAGCTGCGACTCGTAATCAGGGAACTGCAAGTGTCCGCCAGTGCCCTGGGCCAGTCTTCCAGCGAACTGGGCAACGACGCCGCCCAGGCCCAGCAACGCAGTCAGCAACAGTCCCAGCAAATGGAACTGGTGGCCACGGCAATCAATGAAGTGACGTATGGCGTACACGACGTCGCGAAAAACGCCGAGCACGCCGCCAGCGAAATGCGCGATGCCGAGTCTCAGGCGCAGCAAGGCCAGGTCAACATCGATGGCAGCCTGCAACAGATCGACAAGCTGTCGTCGACCATCGACCAGGCGGTGGAAGTGATTCGTACCCTGGCCGCCGAAAGCACGCAGATCGGCAGCGTCCTCGAAGTGATCCGCTCCATCGCCGAGCAAACCAACCTGCTGGCCCTCAACGCGGCCATCGAAGCCGCCCGGGCCGGCGAGCAAGGTCGGGGTTTTGCGGTGGTGGCCGACGAAGTGCGACTGCTGGCCCAGCGTACCCAGAAGTCCACGGCCGAGATCCAGTCGATGATCGAACGCCTGCAAAGTCACTCCGAAGCGGCGGTCAAAGTGATCAGCGACAGCAGCCGTGCTTCGCAGTTGACCATCGAACAGGCCGGCCTGGCCGGTGCAAGCCTGAATGCCATTGCCCAGGCGCTGCGCAACCTCAACGGATTGAACGCCTCCATCGCCAGCGCAACCTTGCAACAGGCGCATGTGGTCGAGGACATTAACCAGAACGTCACCCAGGCGGCCGGTTTGTCCCACAGCACGGCGCTGGCGGCCGAACAGTCGAGCGTGGCCAGCGTTCACCTGAAGGAATTGAGTGAGCAATTGAACGGACTGCTCAAGCAGTTCCGGGTGTAACCACCGAGCGGCCAAAATTCATCTCTGTGGCGAGGGAGCTTGCTCCCGCTGGGCCGGGCTGGCGCTCCAGCGCGAAGCGGCCCTCAAATCGGTCATCGCGTTTTGTCAGGCAAAACGACTCAGCCATCTTTGCGGCTGCTGCGCAGCCGAGCGGGAGCAAGCTCCCTCGCCACAATAACCCTGCCGACCCTGGCCCAGGGTGACTAACGCCTTCCTCAACTCTCTGGGTACAATCGCCGCCCTCTTCGACTTCCCCCAAGGAACCTCCATGTCCGGGCTTGAACTGTTCGCCGCTGCCCTCGGTGTCATTGCCGTCTGGTTGACGGTCAAACAGAACCCCTGGTGCTGGCCGATCGGTCTGGTCATGGTGCTGCTTTATAGCTGGATCTTTTTTGAGGTGAAGCTCTACTCGGACATGCTCCTGCAGGTGATCTACGCCGCATTGCAGCTCTATGGCTGGTGGCAATGGACGCGTGCGGGGGACGCGCGCCATGGTCGGCAGGTCAGCCTGCTCGACGGTAAATCGATCGCTATCAGCCTGTTCATTGGAGCGGTTGGCAGTCTGTTGCTGGGCGCTGCAATGGCGAACTGGACCGATGCCGCACAACCCTGGCTCGATGCGGCGCTGACTGGCTTCAGCCTGGTGGCGCAGGTATGGATGGCGCAAAAACGCGTTCAATGCTGGCCGCTGTGGTTCACCCTGGATGTGATCTTCGTGGGGCTGTTTATCTACAAAGACCTGTACCTGACCGCCGGGCTCTACGCACTGTTCGCAATGATTGCCGTGCAAGGCTGGCGGGAATGGCGGGCCGATCCGGCGTTGCGGACATGAAAGTTCTGGTACTCACGGGCCCCGAATCCAGCGGCAAGAGTTGGCTGGCAGCCGAGTTACAACAGCATTTCGGCGGCGTTCTGGTAGACGAATATGTACGCTGGTTCATCGAACAAAACCCACGAGACACCTGCCTGGCCGACATTCCGGAAATCGCCCGAGGGCAGCTGAAATGGGAGGATGAGGCACGTGCCCGGCAGCCACATTTGCTGATTCTCGACACTCACTTGCTGAGCAACATCCTCTGGAGCCAGACCTTGTTTGGCGCTTGCCCGACGTGGATCGAGCAAGCATTGCTGGCACGTCACTACGACCTGCATTTGCTGCTGAGCCCTGAAATTGTGGTCTGGCATGACGACGGGCAGCGTTGCCAACCGCAACTGGCAGAACGCCAGGCGTTTTTCCAGGCCAGCCGCCAATGGCTTGACCTGCACCGCCAGCCTTACCAGGTGCTGCAAGGTGATTGGCAACAGCGCAAGGACGCAGCCTTCGAGGCTGTGATGCGCCTGCTCAAAGCCTGACAGCGCTACCGCGTCCTGTCGAAAACGTCCACTCCTGAAACACCAACCCCTGCGCAAACCCGCGAGCTAAAGCGGCTAAAGCACTCCAGCAAGAATATGTTAAGCCACTGATACAACCTGCCTTCAGCGCCCTTAGCGAGCAATATCGCCTGCTTGGACGGCGTTTTTGCGTGGATCTGTCTCAGAGGCGTTACAAAACTTATTGACCACCTCGACAATTAAAGCCAAGCCACTGTTTTCAATAGAAAAACGAAAACCGGCACACCTTCTGCTCTCTTCCTCGCAACGCTATAAGGGCCAGCGTTCCACTTACAGAAGGAATTGCCGCCGTGGGGAAACTTGAAAACAACTTCTTTAGCCTCCTGCTGATCGGATGCGCATTGGGCTCAAGTGTTTGCCTGCCTGTACAAGCTGACAACGGCATCATCATTATCAAACGCGATGTTCAGCCGCGCATGGCAACGCGTGCGCCGATAATTCCCGATCCGAGTCCCACGACCGCCAATGCCAACCCGTCCAAACAAATCCTCAGTCAAACGAACGAGTTGAGCGACGGCGACTTTGCCGGTGTCGCCAGTGGTGCAGGCATCTCCCGCCTGGTCACTCAAAACACCAACAACCTGGGCGGCAATATCAGCAACCAGACCCAGCTTTCCAACCTCCCCGCCGGACGTTCGGGAAATGCCGGCAACGGTATTGCCAACATGGTCAATTCAAGCGTCCAGCAAGGCCTGGGTGCTCTGAAAGTCATAACGGGAGACCGTTAAGATGAATCGTACGCTGCTGATTATCGCCATGTTTTGCAGTGCATCGACCTTTGCCCAATCTCCCGTCATCAACAATGCCGAAATCGACGGTTCGGGCGCGCAGTACCAAGGCAACCTCGGGGTCAACCAGGCCGCCGGCGATTTACAGCAACAGGCTAACGCCCGGGCTATCGCCGTGGGCCATGGAGCCAGCGCGACCACACAGATCCGCCAACGGCTGCGTACGGTGGTCGACCCCAGGATCGATGCTCGATCCAGCATTCAAGGCGACTCCTTCAGCCACGGCAACGGCGTACTGGGCGTCAACCAGAGCGCGGGCGCCAGCAACCAGCAAGCCAATGCCGTGCGAATAAGCATTGGCGCACAGCCGCAAAGCATCGACGACAGCGTCCTCAGGCAACAGAACGTGACGCTGATCATCAACTCCGATCCAACTGACTCTGAACCAGGCTATCGCCAGATCGCTACCAGCGATCAGGCCTTCACCGGTAGCCGTGGGGTGATTCAGTTGAATCAGAGCGCCGGGGTGGGAAACCGAACGGCCAATACCCTGAGCGTACGGGTCACGGACTGACCCAAACAGGTAGGTACAACACTTAACCTAAAATAAGTACGGAGAACCACCATGAAACCTTCGATGGCAATAAAACCTCTGGTTTTTGCAATCGCTGCGGTCTTGGCTGTTGCTGCACAAGCTGGACAGAACGATCGGCGTGGTCACCATCACAATGGCCACCACACTCCTCCTCCAACAGTGATCCATACCGACGCGACCGCCACTGCGCACGACAGGCAGACCAGTACCGGCAACCGCATCTACAACGAAGGGACTGAGAACTCAGCCGAGATGAGCAGCTCTGCCTCAGGCGCGAGCGGCAACGTCGGCGTCAACGTGGCAGCAGGCGCCGGCAACCAACAAGACAACGCGGCCGCCATCGCAAACGCCGGTTCCACCTCCAGCCTCGATAACAGCTTCGTGTTCGGCAATGCCGACGCCAGCGCTCGAGTCACGCAATACAGCAACAACAACAAGGTGTGGAACTACGGCACTCAAAACTCTGCTGTGATGAGCGGATCGGCCGATGGCAGCAGCGGTAATATGGGGGTCAACATTGCTGGTGGCGACCTTAACCAACAGAAAAACACCATGGCAATTGCCAACTCCAACGCCCCGTTGGGTAACGCAACAGCCAGCGCCTCTGCCAATCAAAGCGGTCCTGGCCTGACAGTGAATAACAACGCTGATCGGACCTATCGCGTAGATACCATTACGGTAACTAAAACGGCCAGCGGCAGTTTCTCTAAAGATAAGTCGTTCGAGGTTAGCGGCAGTGAAAGCGCTTCTTCGAGCTGGTCCGCGTCCGGTGCCAAGAGCTCTAATTCCGCCGGTTCCCTTAGCGTTGATATAAGCGGTTCGAAGAGCAGCAATGCGAGCGGTTCCAACAGCAGTTCTGCGAGCGGTTCTAACAGCAGTTCTGCAAGCGGTTCCAACAGCAGCAGTGCAAGCGGTTCTTCGAGTGCATCCCTGGATGCTTCCTTGACCGCTAATTTGGACGCTGCTGCGGCGGCTTCCCATTCCACTACCGTCAACAATGGCTATGGCGATCGCACCCGCAGCAGGAGTTCCGAAGCATCGCTTACCGCATCGCTTGACGCATCGCTTAGCGTATCGGTAGACAAATCGTTCGATAAATCGCGCGAATCCTCGTTCGACAGATCTCACGACTCCTCGTTCGACAAGTCTCGTGAATCTGCGTACAACAAATCGCGCGATTCGTCGTTCGAAAAATCGTTCGATAAGTCGTTCGAGAAATCGAACTCCTCCTCGTTCGAAAAATCGGCCAGTAAATCGTCCGAATCCGAGTTCGCAAAAGCGGGAAGCTTCAGTGAAAGCAGTTCATTTGATTTGAGCAACACCTACTCCTATCAAGTGCTGACTCCAACTGGCTGGGCTAACCCTGTGACCAACACTGCAACCCTGAGCGGTTCGGTGAATGGTGGCAGTGGCAACCTGGGCGTCAACGTGGCTGCCGGTGTGGGTAACCAACAAAGCAACTCGCTGTCCATTGCCAACCAGTCGTTCTAATTGTTGTCTCTTGAGGCCCCCTTACGGGGGCCTTTTTCAACACAACCAGAAGGGCGTCCCACTATGCGCATAATCGCCTTGGCATTTTTGCTTTGCGTGGCCAGTGTGATCGAGGCTGCACAACTGCCGCTTTCCGTCTTGCCGGGCGGCGCGGTGGTGTATAAGCCGATCCAGAGCATCCGCGAGCGTAAATTTGCCGACCTGGTGCAACAGAAAACCGACTTCAGTTGCGGCGCAGCTGCGCTGGCGACCGTATTGCGCCAGGCCTATTGGCTGGACGTGAACGAAGAACAAATCATCGAAGGCATGCTGGCACACTCCGATCAGGATCTTGTCCGCGTCCAGGGCTTTTCCATGCTCGACATGAAGCGCTACGTGGAAAGTATCGGCATGCGGGCCCGTGGCTACCGGGTAGCGACGGAAACGTTGAGCCAGATCAGAATTCCGGTGGTGGTGCTCATGGATATCCGTGGCTACAAACATTTTGTGGTCATGCAAAGAGTCCATGAGGGCTGGGTCTATATCGGAGATCCGGTACTCGGTCATAAACGTTACAAAGTCGACGACTTTGTTAAAGGCTGGAACGGCATCATCTTTGCCGTGATCGGCCAGGGCTACGACAAAACCAATGCGTTGCTCACCCCCCCGCTACCACTGACCGCCAAGAACCGCATCAACACCTTCAGCCCGGTGCAAGACGCAGAGTTGATGGATTTCGGATTCATCCAAAGCGACTTCTTCTAATAACAAGGGAGCACGACGCTCCGGGAGCATTCCAATGAAGACTCCAATCTGGCTGGCCGTGGTTTGCCTGGCCGCCAGCCTGCCGACCCAGGCACAGACGTTCAAACCCATTGAACTGAATGATCAGGAACTGTCGATCTTGCGAGGCCGCTATGTGATGCCGGGACGGATCGTCAGTTTCGGCATTGTCATGACCAGCACTTGGCAAAATGCCAACGGTGAAGTGATCGGGGCAACTTCCTCGATGCAAATTCAACAATCGACCCTCCAGCCACAGTTCTATGTATCGATGATCGACGAAAAAGGTAATGGTTCGGCGAGTTCGCAAGGCACCGGTACCGTCACTGGCGGCAACGGCCTCAACAGCACCGAAGGCGTCACTCAAGTCGTGCGCGCTGCCGGCGACCATAACACCGCCTACAACAACGTTGATATCAACGTCACAAAGGGTAACCAGGCACCCACAACGCAACAGCAGGGCCAGGCACTGGGCGCAGGCCAGACGTTGGTCGGCGCCAATGGCGCGGGTTCGCTGAGCGTTTCCTCGACCGGTACCGGTGTGCAACTCAACATCGTGGCCAACAACAACCAGGGCAGTACCGTACAACGCCTTGCCCAAGGTGGGCTGATGCAGAATGCGACGTTGCTCGGCGGTGGCAACCAGGTCCGCAACTTCACGTCCCTCAATGTCGTGCTGCGTGACAACGTGGCGACAACCGGATCGCTGAACGGCAACCTGGACCAGCTTAAAGGTCTTCGCACTCAAGGATTCTGATCTACGCTCAGTCTCATCAGATGTACTCAGAAGGGACGGCTAACCCATGCACCGATCGTTAACGTTCAGAGCTATCGTTTGTTTGAGTAGCCTGGCCCCGGCGACACTGCTGTACGCAGCACCGGACCCCCAGGTCGAGATACTAAAACAAGAACTCATGGAGTTGAAACAGCGTTACGAAGCACAACAGAACGCGCTGATGGTACTCGAGCAACGCGTTCGCCAAGTCGAAGAAACACCGGCGCCACCGCCTCCCAAACGCCTGACCAAATCCCCTGCGGAACCGACCAGGGGTGCCCAGACGGTGGCCGCCGGTGCGCCGGGAACCACAGGCAGTTCATACGGCCAATCGCTCAAGGATGATTCGGAGCCTGCGCAAAGCGTTTCCAACCTGTATGACGAAGCCAGCGGCTTCTTCGGTGGCGGCAAGTTCAGTTTCGAAACCGGCCTGACCTACACGCACTACGATACCCGAGCGTTGGTACTTAACGGGTTCCTGGCACTGGACTCGATTTTCCTCGGCAACATCAACCTCGACCGTATCAAGGCCGACAACTGGACACTGGACCTGACTGCCCGCTACAACACGGGGCAACGCTGGCAGTTCGACATTAACGTCCCCGTGGTTTATCGCGAATCAACGTACTCCTCCGGTGGCGCTGGTGGCGCAGGCCCGGTGACGTCGGACGCAACCGTTACCCGCGACCCGACCATCGGCGATGTGAACGTTGGTGTTGCTTACAAGTTTCTGGATGAGTCGGCCAATCTGCCCGACGCGGTCGTTACACTGCGCGTCAAGGCCCCGACCGGTGATGACCCTTACGGCATCAAGCTGGTCAATGATCCGTCCAACGATAACCTCTCGGTACCCGAGGACTTGCCTACCGGCAATGGTGTCTGGTCGATCACCCCGGGTATCTCGCTGGTCAAGACCTTCGACCCGGCCGTACTGTTCGGCAGCCTGGCCTACACCTACAACATGCAAGACTCTTTCAGCGACATCAGCCCTCAGGTCAACTCCAAGGTGCCCGGGGACGTGAAACTGGGCGATTCCTGGCAGGTCGGCGCTGGTATTGCATTCGCCTTGAACGAGAAGATGAGTATGTCGTTCTCGTTCACCGATCAGTTCGCCCGCAAGAGCAAGATCAAGCCGGACGGAGGTGATTGGCAATCGATTACCAACAGCGACTACAACTCGGCCAACTTCAACATCGGCATGACCCTGGCAGCAACCAATAACCTGACAATCGTTCCCAACCTGTCCATCGGTCTGACCGACGACTCGCCAGACTTTTCCTTCAGCCTGAAATTCCCGTACTACTTCTAATCCACAACAACAAAGCCCCGCCGCGACTTCAATCCCGGCGGGGCTTTTTTGTTGTTTGCGTCTAACGTATCTGATGCTTGTGCAACAAACGGTAGAAGGTAGGCCTGGATATCCCCAGCACCTTGGCGGCGATGCTCAAATTATCGCTGTGGCGGTTAAGTACATCGCACAAGGCCTGGCGTTCTGCCCGGTGTTTGTAGTTTTCCAGTGTGCCCATCGGCGCGGCAATGGCCTGCTGGCTGATCAGCCCCAGGTCTCGCGCTTCGATCTGACGGCCTTCGGCCAGTACCAACCCGCGACGTACCCGGTTGGCCAGCTCACGCACATTGCCCGGCCAGTCATGCTTGCCCATGGCAATCAACGCGTCTTCACTGAAGCTGCGCGGACGGCGGCCGGTTTCATGGCTGTAGAAATGGGAAAAGTGGTTGGCCAGCATCGACAGATCGCCATTGCGCTCACGCAGCGGCGCGGTCGCGACCTGCAACACGTTCAGGCGATAATACAAATCTTCGCGAAAGCGTTTCTTCTCGATCGCGGCCTCAAGATCGACATGGGTCGCAGCCAACACCCGCACATCCACGGGAATCGGCTGACTGCCGCCCACCCGCTCGATGTGTTTTTCCTGGAGGAAACGCAACAGGTTCGCCTGCAGCTCCAGGGGTAGATCACCGATTTCGTCGAGAAACAGCGTGCCGCCGTTAGCCGCTTCGATCCGCCCGACCTTGCGTTGATGGGCGCCAGTAAAAGCACCCTTCTCGTGGCCAAACAGTTCGGACTGGATCAAGTGTTCGGGAATTGCGCCGCAATTGATCGCGACAAAGGGTTTGCTGTGACGTTGGGATTGTCGATGGAGCGTGCGGGCGACCAGTTCTTTACCGGTACCGCTTTCACCACGGATCAATACCGGAGACTCGGTGGGCGCCAGTTTGCTCAGCAACTTGCGCAGTTCACGAACGGGTTTGCTGTCGCCAAGTAGCTCGTGTTCAGGCTGATCAATGTGAACCGTGCCCTGCCCACGCAAGCGTGCCATCCCGAATGCCCGGCCCAGCGTCACCTGAACCCGGGACACATCGAATGGCAAGGTATGGAAATCGAAAAACCATTCGCAGACAAAGTCCCCGACATTCTGCAATCGCAGGACTTCCTGGTTGAGTACGGCGATCCACTCGGTACCGCTACGGCTGATCAGCTCTTTGACGGCTTCCGGGCGTTCGAGGTGAAAAGGCTGTAAACGCAACAGGCCGACATCGCAGGTTTTGTCGGCAACGTTTTCCAGGGTGCAACTGTCAACGTCCCAACCCACAGAGCGCAAAACCGGCAGCAGACGATGGCAGTCGTCGCAAGGATCCACTACTAACAGACGTCGTAACGCAGGCGCTTCGATCATGACTGTTCCTTGGCGCCAAATTTATCAAATATTATTAAAAACAGTCGTTTGGCGGGCCTGGCTGTAACGTTAGCAATAATTTGACGTGACCTTGTACCGTTTGACTATAGAGCAGTTGCGTTATTAGTTATAAGAAGCGATTTAGTTAGTGACCTAACGACTCCTTCCTTTCATTCAGCTTTCAAACCCTGCCCACACCTTGAGCCAATGAAAGAAAGTTGATATTTCTTTTAATTGTATGTGACCCGCCCCCCGGTTGCGGGCATCAGTACAAGTAACCAGCCGAACGGTAAGCCCAGCCGACGGCACATCACTTGATTGGGCATACAGAGAGAAAAACCCATGAACGCCCCGCTCCGCATCAATGAAGCTCTTTTGATTGCCGACCGCGCATTCCAACCGTTCCAATGCGTGGCCTGGGCCCCACAAGACGGCAATGGCGAACTCAGCCTGACCGTCATCGATCGCACCAACACCCGCAGCATCGGCCGCAAGCAGATCCCAAGCAGTGCCTATACCGATCCTGCGCAACTTGAATGCCTGCTTGAAGCAGCACGTGCGGAATTGAGCGAGGAAGGTTACAAACTCCAATCGTGGTCGATGCCGCACTAAGCGTTTTGCGGGTTACTAAACGGTAACCCGCCCCCTCCCCCGATTAATATTCGAACTTACACGCGGCCAACTACTTGGCAGGCTTGTCAGTGGGTCGAAAAGACACTGTTCTGGCACACAGCGACCCTCCGCCTGTTAGTTATGACAGTTGTGCATCCAGGCGTTCAGGGATTGAATGTTTCCTTATAAAGTCGCCGCCCAAACTCCCGGTTCAGGACGACTCGCAAGGAGCTGCGTGCATGTCAATCCAGACCGCGTTTGCGTTACCGGAAACACTGAGCGACGCCGGAAAACTTGATACTACCTTTGCCTCGGCCGGCAAAACCCAGGTGTATTTCGCTGGCAGCCTCTCAAGCATGGCCAACGGGGTCGCGATTGATTCACGTGGCAGGTTGTTAGTCGCAGCGAAGGTAGGAACGCCAGGCGGTAGCCGCTTCGGCGTGGCACGTTTGCTCGAGGACGGCTCGGCAGATCTGGCATTCGGCAATCAAGGCAGCGTCATCGGGCAATTCGAACACGGCTTCGAGGCCATGGCGGGTAAAGTCCACGTACTGCCCGATGGGCACATTCTGGTAGCCGGCCTGCACTACGAAAATGCTCACCGGACACTGCCCGCCCTCGCCCTGTTTGATCAGCAGGGTCGGCCGGCTCACGGTTTTGGCGACAATGGCCGCTGCGTCGTGCGCCTGCCGGGCGGTCTTTCCCAAGGCGTGCGTGATACCTGGCTCCCCCCCGGCGTACCGGGTGCAGAGGCTTGTGATTTCTGCGTGCAGGAAGATGGTCGAATCCTGCTGCAGGCCAATCATCACTTCGAACTGTCCGATCATGTCGGCATACTGATACGGCTCAACACCGACGGATCGCTGGACCACACCTTTAATGGTCGTGGCTTCGTGATGGTCAGGCACTTGTTGATGAACACTTGGCTCAGCAGCCTGATGGTGCAACGAGACGGGCGGATCCTGGTGGGCGGGTCGATCAACTTTCCTGAAGAAGGTCTGCTGGCCCGCTATCACACCGACGGCAGGCTCGACGATTGTTTTGCCGTGGATGGTTTCATGACCTTCAAGGCCCGTGGGTATAGCGCTCAGGTCAGCCAGATCGTCCAACAGGAAAATGGCGATGTGCAGTGCTTCGGCAGCAGCCGCGACCCGATGCACTGCCTGGCACTTAAAGTACACAGCAACGGCCGCCCGGACATTCATTGCAATGGCGGCCAGGCCCAACTGCTGGGAATCGGTCACAGTGGCTGCCAGTGGACCGACGCAAAGGCACTGCCGGACGGCAGCGTGGTGACGGTCGGAGCCACGATCGGCGGCGTCGAGGCGGATTTCATTGTGGCGCGGCATCTACCCGACGGGCAACTCGATCTCAGCTTCGGCAATGGCGTCGGCTGGGTTCGCACCCGCCTGAGCCGCAGCCTGGATACCGCGACTTCAGTGGTCATGCAGGCCGATGGAAACATCGTCGTCGGAGGCTATTCACTGGACGGCAACTATCGAGCGATCGTCGCACGCTATCTCGGGTAAGCCCGCACAGTATTCCTACACTTGATCTTCCCTTCCGCTTACGGCAAGTTGCGCGCTTCTTAATACAAGGAGTAGCCGATGCCCGGTTCAATGGCACAGGCGTTCGCGCACAATTTTCTCGGGCATTCACCCCGCTGGTACAAGGCAAGCATTATCGGCTTCCTGATTCTCAACGCCTTGGCGCTGTGGACCGTAGGCCCAGTGGTAGCCGGTTGGCTGCTGGTGCTGGAGTTCATCTTCACCCTGGCGATGGCGCTCAAGTGTTATCCGTTAATGCCCGGCGGCCTGCTGTTGATCGAAGCCCTGTTGCTGAAGATGACCACGCCCCAGGCACTCTACGACGAGCTGGTGCACAACTTCCCGGTGATCCTGCTGCTGATGTTCATGGTGGCCGGCATCTACTTCATGAAAGACCTGCTGCTGTTTCTGTTCTCACGACTGCTGCTCGGGGTTCGTTCCAAGGCGCTGCTGGCGTTGATGTTCTGCTTTCTGTCGGCGTTTCTGTCGGCGTTTCTTGATGCCTTGACCGTGACCGCCGTGATCATCAGCGCCGCCGTCGGGTTTTACTCGGTGTATCACCGCGTCGCCTCCGGCAATGATCCGCGTCAGGACAGCGCGTTTGGCGATGACCAGCACCTGCCCGCCCTCCATCACGCCGACCTCGAACAATTCCGCGCCTTTCTGCGCAGCCTGCTGATGCACGGTGCCGTGGGTACCGCACTGGGCGGCGTGTGCACATTGGTCGGCGAGCCGCAGAACCTGCTGATCGGCCACGAGATGGGCTGGCACTTCTCTGAGTTCTTTGTGAAAGTCGCCCCGGTTTCATTGCCGGTCCTGGTGGCAGGCCTGGTGACCTGCGTCCTGCTGGAGAAACTTCGCTGGTTCGGTTACGGCACGCTGTTGCCGGACAACGTGCGTGCGGTGCTGGCCAATTACGCTGCAGAAGACAATGCCGAACGCACCTCGCGCCAACGTGCAGCGCTCATCGTGCAGGGATTGGCAGCGCTGATTCTGATTGCGGGGTTGGCGTTTCATATTGCTGAGGTCGGCCTGATCGGTTTGATGGTGATCGTGCTGATCACCGCATTCACTGGCATCACCGACGAGCACCGTATCGGCAACGCGTTCAAGGACGCCATGCCGTTCACTGCGCTGCTGGTGGTGTTTTTCGCGGTGGTGGCGGTGATTCACGATCAGCAGCTGTTCACGCCTTTGATCCAGTGGGTGCTGGCGCTGCCAGCGGATCAACAACCGGGCATGCTGTTTATTGCCAACGGCTTGCTGTCGGCCATCAGCGATAACGTGTTCGTCGCGACCATTTACATCACTGAAGTCAAACAGGCCTTCATCTCTGGCCACATGAGCCGTGAGCATTTCGAGACGCTGGCGATTGCGATCAACACCGGCACCAACCTGCCTAGCGTGGCGACGCCCAATGGTCAGGCTGCGTTTCTGTTCCTGCTGACTTCGGCGATTGCACCGCTGATTCGCCTGTCGTACGGGCGGATGGTGTGGATGGCGTTGCCGTACACCGTGGTGATGGGTGTTCTTGGCTGGTATGCGGTGAGTTTCTGGCTTTGAGACATCAGGTCTGACGCCTTCGCGGGCAAGCCTCGCTCCTACAGGTTTTATATCGATCACACGGACACCGATAACCTGTAGGAGCGAGGCTTGCCCGCGAAGAACGATAACGCGGTTAACCTGCGTTGAGGATATAACGCTCGATTGCTTGCGCCGCACCGTCCTCGGTATTGGCGCCCGTCACCACGTCCGCCTGGCGCTTCACCGCCTCTTCCGACTGCCCCATGGCGATCGACAAGCCTGCGCGGTGAAACATCGCCGGGTCGTTGCCGCCATCGCCCAGCGCCGCGGTCTGCTCAAGCGGCACACCAAGAAATTCGGCCAGTGTCGCCAGTGCTGCACCCTTGTTGGCTTGCATCGCGGTCACGTCCAGATAAATCGGCTGTGAACGGGAGACCTGTGCCTGGCCTTCCACTTCGGGCAGCAGGAGCGCTTCCAGTTCAATCAACAACTGCGTGTTGTTGCTGGTGGCGACGATCTTGTCGATGCGTTCCAGGTACGGCTCAAAACTCTCGACCACCACTGGCGGATAACCCAGGCCGTGCTGTTCACGCGGCACCATTGGGCCGTCCGGATCTTTCAGCAACCAGTCGCCACCACTGAACACCCAGATTTCGATGTCCGGCCGGTCGGCAAACAACGTCAATGCCGTCAGCGCCGCCGTTGCCGGCAAGTAATGCGCGACCAGCAAACTGCCGTCCGGGTTGACGATAGTGCCGCCATTGAAGGCTGCCGTCGGCAGGTCGACACCCAGGGCTTCAATCTGCTGCAACATGGCTTTGGGTGGACGACCGGTGGCCAGGCTGAACAGCACGCCGGCTTCGCGCAAGGAGCGGACTGCTTCGATAGTGCGTTGGCTAAGGCTGTGATCGGGCAGCAACAAAGTGCCGTCCATGTCGCTGAGCAGAAAACGGATGGGCTGTTGCGTCGGCTCACTCATCCGAGGCCGTGCCAAACGCGACCGTCGCGAGTCAGCAGATCTTGCGCAGCCTGCGGGCCGTCTTCGCCAGCGGCATAGCTCTGCACGCTCGTGTCCTGCTGCCAGGCATCAAGGAAAGGCTGCACGGCGCGCCAGCCGTTCTCGATGTTGTCGGCACGCTGGAACAGCGTCTGATCGCCGGTCAGGCAATCGTAGATCAGGGTTTCGTAGCCGGTAGACGGCTGCATTTCAAAGAAATCCTTGTAGGCAAAGCCCAGTTCGATATTGGCCATTTTCAAGGCCGGGCCGGGCCGTTTGGCCAGCAGATCGAACCACATGCCTTCGTTAGGCTGAATCTGGATTCGCAGATAGGTCGGTTGCAGCTCATCGACCTCGGTATCACGGAACTGCGCATACGGAGCCGGTTTGAAGCAGATGACAATCTCGGTATCGCGCACGCTCATGCGCTTGCCGGTGCGCAGGTAAAACGGCACGCCGACCCAGCGCCAGTTGTCGATCATGACTTTCAGCGCAACGTAGGTTTCGGTATTGCTGTCAGGCGCCACGTTGTTTTCCTGGCGATACCCCGGCAACTCTTTGCCGTCGACTTCACCAACGGTGTATTGGCCGCGCACCGAGTTGGCCAGCGCCTCCTCGACCGACCAGGGGCGAATCGCACCGACCACCTTGGCTTTCTCGCCGCGTACCGCATCGGCGCCAAAGGCGGCCGGCGGCTCCATGGCGACCATCGCCAGCAATTGGAACAGGTGATTGGGCACCATGTCCCGCAAGGCGCCGGTGTTTTCGTAAAAACTGCCACGGGTTTCCACGCCAACGGTTTCGGCGGCGGTGATTTGCACGTGGTCGATGTAGTGATTGTTCCAGAACGCTTCAAACAGGCTGTTGGAGAACCGGCTGATCAAAATGTTCTGCACGGTTTCCTTGCCCAGATAGTGATCAATCCGGTAGATCTGGTTTTCCGTCATCACCTTGAGCAAGCAAGCGTTCAAGGCTTCGGCCGTTGGCAGATCGGAACCGAAGGGTTTTTCGATCACTACCCTTCTGAACGCTTCTGGCGATTCCTGCAGCAAGCCGGCGGCGCCGAGACGACGCACCACTTCGCTGAAGAATCGTGGCGCGGTAGCCAGGTAGAACACCGCGTTGCCAGTGCCGCTGTCGGCAATTTTCGCCGCCAGCGCTTGATAAGTGCTGTCGTCCAGGAAGTCGCCCTGGACGTAGCTGATGCCTTTGGCCAACTTGGCCCACAAGTCCGGGTCAAGGGCTTGATCGCCCTTGCCGACCTTGGCGGCCACTTCGGCCCGAATGAAGTCTTCGAGTTTTTGCGCAAAGGCTTCATCGGTGATCGCGTTGTGGTCAACGCCGATGATCCGCAGTCCATCCCCAAGCAGACCGTCACGACTCAGGTTGTACAGCGCCGGCATCAGCAGGCGCTTGACCAGATCACCATGGGCACCGAACAGAAACAGCGTGGTCGGTGGTGCGGGCTCTGCCTTGGATTTATTGCGGATCAGACGGGTCATTTTTTCGAAGTCTCCACGTGGCCGCCGAAGCCGAAGCGCTGGGCCGAGAGAATCTTGTCGCCAAAGGTGCCTTGCCCGCGCGAACGGTAGCGGGAGAACAGCGAGTTCGACAGCACCGGTACAGGCACCGATTGCTCCATGGCGGCTTCGATGGTCCAGCGACCTTCACCGCTGTCAGCCACCGAACCCGAGTAACCGTCGAGCTTCGGATCGCTGGCCAGCGCGTCGGCGGTCAGGTCGAGCAACCAGGACGACACGACGCTGCCACGACGCCAGACTTCGGCGATATCGCCAACGTTCAGGTCGAAACGCTGGTCTTGCGGCAGGTTGGTGCTGGCCTTGGTCTTGAGGATGTCGAAGCCTTCGGCGAAGGCCTGCATCATTCCGTATTCAATGCCGTTGTGGATCATTTTCACGAAATGGCCCGAACCGGCCGGGCCTGCGTGGATGTAACCGCGCTCGGCACGATCGTCTTCGGACTTGCGGTCCTTGGTCCGGGGAATGTCGCCCAGGCCCGGTGCAAGGCTGTCGAACAGCGGATCAAGGCGTTTAACCACCTCGGCTTCGCCACCGATCATCATGCAGTAACCGCGTTCCAGGCCCCAGACGCCGCCGGAGGTGCCGACGTCGACGTAGTGCAGACCTTTTTCCGAGAGGGTTTTCGCCCGGCGGATATCGTCCTTATAGAAGGTGTTGCCGCCGTCGATGATGGTATCGCCAGCTTCGAGCAAGGTGCTCAGGGTGTCGATGGTGTCTTCGGTCGGTGCGCCAGCCGGCAGCATGACCCACACCGCACGTGGCTTGGCCAGGCCAGCGACCAGCGCCGGCAGGTCGATGACGCCAGAGGCGCCCTCTGCGGCCAGGGTGTCGACAAAGGCGGTATTGCGGTCGTAAACAACGGTGGTATGCCCGTTGAGCATCAGGCGCCGCGCAATATTGCCGCCCATGCGGCCCAGTCCAATAATCCCGAGTTGCATGTGCTGATGCTCCCTACTACAAATAATGTGTGTCAAAAGGTTATAGCCCAACGCGACTATTGAGGGTTAGTCCAGAGCGCTGCCACATAGTTTCCGGGCATTGTGCCCGATCCAGATTGATAACGTCGGGAATCGTGCCGAAGACACAACGACCATGAAAAATAAAAAAGTTCCCTTCAGGGGCAAAAGAAATCAAAATCGCAGCCGATAGTAAATAAGCACCGATGTCGGGGCGGATTTACAGTTGAGGCAGCCATTTGCGAGGTGAGCAATGGGCACAGTACACGCAGCACGACCAGCACAAACCCTTTACGTCACGATCCGTCGCGATGAATTGCGCCAGTTGAAAGACGAGCGCGACCAGTTGAAGCAGGAGCTCGCGCAATTGCGCTTGTTGACACAAAGCAATCAGGCCCAGCCTTTGCCCGTCACTCACCGTGTGCCTCACGCCTGATCCCCTCGCTTGATTCGGAAGCAGCCCACTGCTGTTTCCGACCTGCCATCCCCTTTTTGACAGCCCCGTCAACTCACGAAGTTTTCACATCTGCCTGTTGATACTCCCGCGCCCTATGGCCGCTCGGTATCCGCGACTGGCATTAGCTCCGGCCCCCTTTTCCTACGCCATTGCGCGACTGTGCTGTCCGATACTTCGCAAAGATAACAATTATTCTCGTTTACAGCTAAATCCCGTCCCTCCCCTTCGTCTTTGAACAAACGGAATTTTTTCCTCGAAGACAAGGAGTCGGCTGCGATGTTCGCGCCTATCACCCGTTCCATGACCTTTACCCTGGGCCTGTGCAGTGCCGCCCTGTGCCCCGACTTGCTGGCTGAAACCGGACCTGAGAAAGAGCCCGGCCGCACCCTCGAACTGGGCGCCACCCATGTCACCGCCCAAGGTTTAGGCAGCACCACCGAAAACACCGAGTCGTACACCACCGGTGCCATGAGCACTGCGACGCGCTTGAACCTGTCGATCAAGGAAACGCCGCAATCGGTGTCCGTGGTTACGCGCCAGCAAATGGACGATTTCAAACTCGGCACGCTGTCCGAAGCCATGAGCCAGACCACCGGCATCGTCGTTCAGCACAACGATTCGGACCGGGTCAGCTATTCGTCCCGGGGTTACTCGATCACCAATTTCCAGATTGATGGCATGCTGAACACCTTCAGCTACATGAAGTCCGATTCCGACACCATCATCTACGACCGCATCGAAGTGGTTCGCGGTGCCACCGGGCTGACCACCGGCGCGGGCGACCCTTCCGCCACCATCAACATGGTGCGCAAACGGCCGACGGCGCAGTGGCAAGTCCAGACCGGTGTCAGCGGCGGCAGTTATGACGACTACAACAGTTATCTGGATGTCGGTGGCCCGCTGGCGTTCGATGGCCGTTTGCGCGGACGCAGCGTGCTGGCCTATCGCGACAGCGATTCGTTTCGCGACAAGTACCAGCAACAAAGGGAGGTCGGTTACGGCATTCTCGAAGCCGACCTGACCGATGACACCGTGTTGGCCGTGGGTTACGACTATCAGAACAAACACGTCCAGGGCACGTCCTGGGGCACGGTGCCGTACTGGAACGCCGACGGTGGCAAGGCCAACCTCGGACGCTCCACCAACATGGCCACGTCGTGGAGTTCCTGGCCACTCAAGGACAAAACCGCGTTCGCCACGCTGGAACACCAACTGGGTGCCGGCTGGCACGCCAAGGCCGCCTACACCCATCGCGAGAGCGACACCGACGGCAAGATCTACTACGGCGGCGGGGGTTTTCCTGAGGCGGATCGCAGTGGCATGAGCGCCAACGTCAGCCACATGCTCAGCACGCAAAAAATGAAGGCTTATGACTTCAACGTGGCGGGCCCTTACTCGCTGTTCGGACGGAACCACGAAATGATGATCGGCTATGGCGAGGCCGAGCGCCGGGAAGACTCCCCCTACATGGTGGACGGCCCAAGGGCGGAGGATTACGAAAGCATCCGCGACTGGAAATACATGGGCAACATCGCCAAGTTTCCCGACACGGTCACCCGCCTTTCAGGTTCAAAAGACAGTACCCGCCAGAAGGCCGGTTACCTGGCCACTCGCCTGAGCCTGACAGATGACCTGCACGCCGTACTCGGCAGTCGTTATGGCAGCTGGAAAATGTCGAGCAAGACCAACAAGTACGACGCCAACCTGCAATTGAGCAGCGTCGATGCCACCCGCCAGGAACACAACGACATGTGGACGCCCTACGCCGGGCTGCTCTATGACCTCACCCCTGAATACACGGCGTACGTCAGTTACACCGACATCTTCAACCCGCAAGACAATCGCGACAGCCATCGCAAATACCTCGAGCCAGTGGTGGGCAGCAACTATGAACTGGGGCTCAAGGGCAGCCTGCTTGAAGAACGTTTGAACCTCGCCACCGCGCTGTTCTGGAGCAAACAGGACAACGTTGCCGAACTCGACGATTCGGTGCCGCCGGACCCGGTCACCGGCGAGGAGTTCTTCAAGTCAGGCGGTAAAGGCAACAAGGTTCAGGGCTTCGAAGCCGAGCTCTCGGGCGAGCTCATGGCGGGCTGGAACATGACGGCCGGCTACACCTACACCCACTCGGCCAATGGCGAAAAGAAACGCGCCAATACCAACCAGCCGCTGAACATGTTCCGGCTCTCCACGGCCTATCGTTTGCCCGGCGACTGGCAGGCACTGACCGTGGGTGGCGCGGTGAACTGGCAGAGCGATGTGTTCCGCGCTGCCAGTCGCCCGGTGGGACGTAATGCCAACGGTGCGGTGATCACCGAAAGGACGAAGATGCGGCAAGAGGCCTACACCGTGGTCAAACTGATGTCGCGGTATGAATTCGACAGGCACCTGTCTGCCTCGCTGAACGTCGATAACCTGTTCGACAAGAAGTATTACGACAACGTCGGGTTCTATAACGGTGTGTTCTGGGGTGACCCGCGCACGGTGACCCTGAGCCTGGACTGGAAGCTCTAGGTGCTGGTAATTCCCATTTGACGGAATCGGCGGATAATGTCCCTTCGACACTGCTTCATGGAAGAAAGGACCCGACAACTCGTAGTGGGGCACACCATGAAACGTACAACCATGATCCTCGCTGGCCTGATGATGTTCAGTTCAACCGCTGTATTCGCCGAAGGTGGCGCTGAACGCATGCGGTATTACTTTGAGAGCCTGCGGTTCAATCAACAACAGGCCCAGGGCCAAGTTACCCAGAGCAATGAACTCCGGGTTCCAGATGATCAAACCGCGCAAGTGACCGAGCACTACAAACCGTAACGACAAAGGGCGTCCTGATGGACGCCCTTTTTCTTTGCTCGTAATACCTTAAAGCGCTTTGGTCCAGAACAGCATCCGACCGTGCGCCGGGTCAAACATGCCTGCGGCAAAACCAAACTTGCCATAGGAAGCCTGGGCGACTGCATTACCTTCCAGCACCTCCAGTGTGATTTTGCAGCAACCGCGCTGGCGAGCGATGTCCTCGACCTTTTGCAGCATCTTCTGGCTCAACCCCAAGCCGCGAAACTTCTTCACCACCATCACATCGTGCACATTAACCAGCGGCCGACAGGCGAAGGTCGAGAAACCTTCAAAGCAATTGACCAGCCCGGCCGGCTCGCCACCGACAAAAGCCAGAACGCTGAACGCGTGGGGACGTTTGGCCAGTTCCGCCGGCAGTTGCTTCAACAAGTCGGCGGACAACGAGTGGCCGCCACCCATCGGGTCTTCGGCGTAAGCATTCAGCACCAGTCCAATAGCCTCGGCATGCACCGCATTGGTGTAACTGGCCTGAAGCACAAGAATTTCTGCGGATTCCATTTCCACCCTCGTTCACACATTAAGTTGCCCCAGTGCATCTCGCACTGAAGGGCCGACCGACAATATCGCGGGCACAGCTGTGTCGACAACCCGATCCTGCGGTAATTTTTCGCTCAAGCGCCCCAGATCAGCGCCTCGGTCCACCCCAGCTCGGCAAAATCCTCAGCCCTCAGGCCTGACTCACCGGCACAGAAAAACTCGTCCAGTTGCGGTGGTTTGACCGAGGTGCCGCTGAGCATGGCGTGAACCTGCCCGCGATGATGGATCTGGTGCTCGAACAGATGGGACAGCAGGCGCAAGCGGCTGTCATGTTGCGGCGTGTCCCGGGCGATGGTCACGATCTTGCCGAGGTCTGCATCGCGCATTTGCTCGCAATAGGCGATCAGTCGACGGTCCACCAGCGCTTGTTCACGCTTAAGGTCCACGGCGTGCGTAAACGGCTCGTCCTGGTTGAAAAACACATAGCATTCGGGATGCGGATCATCGCCGCGCAACTCGCGTTCCAGCGCATCCACGTAAAACCAGTCGCAGGTCAGGATGTGATTGAGGGTGGCGCGCAGACTGGGAAAGAAGCTGACCCGCAGTGCCGCCAGATCGGCCGGAGTCAACTGGCTCCAGGCCTTGGCGAGACGATGATTGGCCCAGGCGTTTTGATAGGCCATGGTCAGCAAATGGTGCGACAAAGGCTGATTCATGTTCGCGGCTCCTTGTTCAAGCTTCGGCGAAGCGTTGCAGCTGCATTTCCTGTAAACGGCTGAGGGTGCGGCGGAACGGAAACTCCAGATAACCTTCGGTGTACAACGATTCCATGGGCACCTGCGCTTCGAGGCACAGCGGCACCTTGCGGTCGTAGCACTCGTCCACCAGGGCGATGAAACGCCGTACACCGTCGTCATGCACCGACAATTGCGGCAACTCGCGATCGCCCGCCACCACCCGTTCGACGCCGTCTTCAGTGCCTCGGGCGATGCGCCCTTCGCGCTTTTGCGCGCTGAGGTTGGGCACTTCACTCAACAGAATAGCGCTGAAGGTGTCGCACAGGGCGATGAAATCCATGGCGGCAAACGGCTGTTCACAGAGATCGGCGTAACGAGTCCAGAGTACGGTTTGACTGGCCTGAACGACATTGAGAGAGCGGTAGCCCACCTTGATCGGGTCACTGGACACCGACTGGCCGACGGTCAAGGCCTTGAACACTTCACCCAGCGCGCTGGGCTGCCCGGGCGCCGCCACCCAGTAACGTTGCAAAGCTTTGCCTGGGTGCAGGCGATGATCTTCGCCGCCATCCACCGCAATCACCTGCATATGTTTCTTGATGGCTTCGATGGCGGGCACGAACCGATCGCGATTGAAGCCATCGGCGTACAGCTGGTCCGGTGGCTGATTGGAGGTGCAGACCACCACCACGCCCTGCTCGAACATCACCTGAAACAAACGCCCGAGAATGATCGCGTCGCCAATGTCGTTGACGAACAGTTCGTCAAAGCACAGGACCCGCACTTCCTCGCTCAGTTCGCGAGCCAGCGCCTTCAACGGGTCGGCGGTGCCGGTCAGCTGGAACGAACGCTGATGGACCCAGCCCATAAAATGGTGAAAGTGTTGGCGACGGGCCGGAACCTTCAGACTTTGGTAAAACTGATCCATCAACCAGGTCTTGCCGCGCCCGACCGGGCCCCAGAGGTACACGCCAGTGATCGGGGTGCGCCCTTCATGCAGCGCCTCGTAGCATTTCTGCAGCGCCCACACGGCATGTTCCTGGGCTTCGTCCTGGACGAAACCCTTCTGTTCGATGGCGTGTTGCCAGGCGCTTAAGGGGGAGTCGACATTCATGCGCGGCAGTATGCCATGCCCCTTGGTTAGAGAGAGATGTCTAGCCGGGCAATCTTGCCCTGTTCATTCAGGCGAAACATGTAGCGCAATTCCAGCGGGCTGCCCGGAAACGTTCCGGAGATCAGGTTATGCACCAACACTTTGCCGGTGCGCAGTTGCACGTCGAGCACTTCGACCCGTGGCTGATAACGCTGGGCGGTGTCTTGCATCCATTGCGCGATGGCGTGAGTGCCGACCTGGTGCTGGCCTTCATCGAACACATTGGCATCCTCAGCGAAAAAACTGGCGACCCGCGAGGTGTCGCGGGCATTGGCGGCAGCAATGTAGGCGGCGATGGCGGGTGCCAGTGAAGAGGCGGGATTGGACATGGTTACGGCTCCTTGTTTGTTGATTCTGGAGCCATGCTAAAACAAGCCTGTGTCAGTTCTTGTCAGGAGTGAAACGCCCTGCTTCGTCCAGTTGCATCTGCTTGCGCCAGGTGCGCAGCAGGTCGCTGCGCCGCCCCGGATAACGCTCGCCCTGCCCGTTCGCCGCCGAGATCCGGTCGGTGCGAAAGGTGCGATAGGCGCTGCGTAATTCACACCAGGCGACGATGATTCGCACCTCGTTCAGAAACCCCAGGGCCAGCGGCCAGATCAGCCGTTGACTCGGCACCTGATGGGCGTCCGCGTAATCAATGTGCAGCTTGATCTGATCGCGGATGGCCTGGCGAAACACATTCAGTGGCACCGCGTTGGGCGCAAAGCCATAACCGGGCGGCCCCGGCAACACTGTCGGGTTGCGTAACGCGTCCAGCGCTTCAGGCGCCAATACCGCAGCAATCTTGGCCAGCGCATCCGCCGCCGCCTTGCTCAACACCTCATCGCCGCGCTGATCGACATAGCGCAACCCCAGCACGATGGCTTCGGTTTCATCGGCGTTGAGCATCAACGGCGGCAGAAACAAACCGCTGCGCAGCACATAGCCGATCCCAGCTTCGCCGTAGATTGGCGCGCCGAGGGCGGTGAGTTCGGCGATGTCGCGGTACAGCGTGCGCTCGGAAATCTCCAATTCACCGGCAAGCGTCGCCGCGGTCACCGGACGACTTTTGCCACGCAGCACTTGCAACAAGGTCAGTAAACGAGTGGTTCGCGACACGATTGGCAGGCTCTGTCGGTAAAAGTTGTCGGAGCTTAGCAGAGGACCCTGTCAGAAAGTGGCAGTAGCAATGAGGCCGGTGGTCGGCCTTTCCCTTGCGAACGGAAAAGCCCCTTGACGCCAAATATTACTCGCATCATATTAAATACATGTCGACAGACATTTATATTCGACCCCCAACGCTTTTTCCTTCAGGAGTCATCCCATGCATTACAAAGTCTTCGGCCGCAAAACCGGCTTGCGGGTCTCGGAACTGGCGCTGGGCGCCGGTAATTTCGGCACCGGTTGGGGTCATGGCGCCGAGCGTGACGAAGCCAAACGCATTTTTGATGGCTACCTGGAGGCCGGCGGCAATTTCATCGACACCGCCAACGGCTATCAGGCGGGCCAGTCGGAAGCCATGCTCAGCGAGTTCATCGCAGCGGAACGGGATCGTCTGGTTATCGCCACCAAATACACCCTGGGGACCACGCCGGCTGCGGGCATTTCCCACACCGGCAACAACCGCAAGAACATGGTTCGCGCCGTGGAAGAAAGCCTGAAACGACTCAACACCGACCACATCGACCTGTTCTGGGCCCACATGAGCGATGGCGTAACGCCGATGGAAGAAATCCTGCGCGGTTTCGACGATCTGGTGCGCGCCGGCAAAATTCACTACGCAGGGCTGTCGAACTTCCCGGCGTGGCGCATCGCGCGAGCCGATGTGCTGGCCGAAGTACGTGGTTTCTCACCGATTGCTGCGATTCAGGTGGAATACAGCCTCGCCGAACGCACCGCCGAACGTGAACAACTGCCGATGGCCGAAGCCTTGGGCCTGGCCGCGACGTTATGGTCACCGTTGGGTGGCGGCTTCCTCACCGGCAAGTACCGCACCAACGATGGCGACAACCGCGCCGCCAAACTCGGCGTGCTGATCCACGCCGAGAAAAGCGCCCGTGAAACCGCCCTGCTCGACACGTTGCTGGCCGTCGCCGCGGAACTGGGCGCCAGCCCGACGCACGTGGCCATTGCCTGGCTGCGGGAAAAAGCCAAGCGTTCGACCACGGCGCTGATTCCGATTCTCGGCTCGCGCACCCGTGAACAACTCGATGCGACCTTGGGTGCTTTGGATGTGCAATTGAGTGGGGATCAACTGTCGCGGCTTGATGGGGTCAGTGGTGTGGAGATGGGCGTGCCCCATGAATCCATTGCCGGGTCGATGGCGCGATTTACCGGGGCTGAAACCCTGGATCTGCCTATCATCCCAGTGGCCTGAAAAAGCTTCGCGGGCAAGCCTCGCTCCTACAGGATATCGGCGAACACAAATGTGTGAACGCCACAAAACTTGTAGGAGCGAGGCTTGCCCGCGAAGGCGTTTTACCGGTCGACCTTATGCTTCGCTGCATAGAGGCACAGCATTTCCATCGCCAACGTCGCCGCCGCCAGTGAGGTAATGTCCGCACTGTCGTAGGCCGGCGCCACTTCGACGACGTCCATCCCCACCAGATTGATCCCGCGCAAGCCACCGAGGATTTCCAGCGCCTGCACCGTGCTCAAGCCGCCGCACACCGGCGTTCCGGTGCCTGGAGCGAAAGCCGGATCGAGGCAATCAATGTCGAACGTCAGGTACACCGGGTTATCACCGACCCGCGCCCGAATGGCTTCGACAATCGCATCAACACCACTTCGATGCACTTGCCGCGCATCCAGCACTTGAAAGCCCTGGTGATCGTCATTGGTGGTGCGCAACCCGATCTGCACCGAACGCGACGGATCCACCAAACCTTCCTTGGCCGCGTGCCAGAACATCGTGCCGTGATCGACGCGCTTGCCGTCTTCGTCCGGCCAGGTGTCGCTGTGGGCGTCGAAGTGGATCAACGACAGCGGACCATGTTTACGCGCATGAGCCTTGAGCAGCGGATACGTGATGAAGTGATCCCCGCCGAACGTCAGCATCGCGCTACCGGCATTGAGAATGTGCTCGGCATGGGCTTCGATGCTTTCCGGCACCGACTGCGGTGTGCCGTAATCGAAGTCGCAATCGCCGTAGTCGATGACCGCCAGATGGTCGAACGGGTCGAAGGTCCATGGCCAATGGCGTTCCCAGGCAATCCCGGTGGACGCGGCACGAATGCCGCGTGGTCCGAAACGCGCGCCGGGGCGGTTGCTGGTGGCGGTGTCGAACGGGACACCGCTGACCGCTACATCAACGCCGCGCAAGTCGCGACTGTAGCGACGACGCATGAAACTGGTGATGCCGGCGTAGGTACTTTCGGCGGCAGTGCCGTAGAGGCTGTCGCGGGTCATGGCCTGATCGTTTTGCATCGGGACGTCCATCTCGGGTTCCTTATTATTGGCGGCTACGGAAAGTGGTCCACACACGGGTGCGCTGACGCATGTCCTTGAGGCTCATGCTGCGGTCGGCGTACAGCCGGTCACGCACGTCGGCGGGTGGGTAAATGTCCGGATCGGTGCGCACGGCCTCATCCACCAGCGGCGTGGCGGCCTGGTTGGCGGTGGCAAAGAACAAGGTGTTGGTCAGCGCCGCGACGGACTCCGGACGCAACATGAATTCAATGAACTGGCGTGCGGCTTCGGGATGTGGCGCGTCCTTGGGGATCGCCAGGTTGTCCTGCCACACGAGGGTGCCTTCCTTAGGAATCCGGTAGGCGATTTCATAGGGTTTGTTGGCCTTGCGCGCCTGATCGGCGGCCATGCTCGCGTCACCGTTATAGGCCAGGGCCAGACAGACGCTGCCGTTGGCCAGATCGTTGATCTGCCGTCCGCTGGCGACGTACAACACGTTAGGCTGCAACTGATGCAGCAACGCTTGCGCCGCGTCCAGGTCGTTCTTGTCCGTGCTGTAGAGATCTTTACCCAGATAGTGCAACGCCAGACCGATCACCTCCTGTGGCGAGTCGATGATCGCGATGCCGCAGTCCTTCAGTTTGCTGGCGTACTCCGGTTTAAACAGCAGGTCCAGGCTGTTGAGCGGCACGTTCGGCAAGCGTTTGCGCACCGCTTCGACGTTCATCCCAAGCCCCAGCGTGCCCCAGGTATAGGGCACACCGTAGAGATTGCCGGGGTCGACCGCAGCGAGTTTTTCCAACAGATCCGGATCAAGGTTGGCGTAGCCCTTCAGGCCTTCGTGAGCAATGGCCTTCAGCGCACCGGCCGCCAACCCGCGTGCCAGAACACTGGACGACGGCACCACCACGTCATAACCGCTGCCACCGGTGAGCAGTTTGGTTTCGAGCACTTCCGGCGCGTCGAACGTGTCGTAACGCACGTGAATGCCGGTTTCCTGCTCGAACCGCTGCAAGGTTTCCGGCGCAACGTAATCGGCCCAACTGTAGAGATTGACGACTTTTTCCTCGGCCTGAGCCGATACGGCCATGGCGAGAAACAGCGCGGATAAACACAACTTGAAGGTGGGAGCCATGACGAACACCTGACCAGAGGAAGTGGATGCAGAATGCGTCGTCGGATACATTGGTGAAATATCAAGTTTGTTATCCTGACTTTATCCCGGAGTAATGTTTGATGCTCGGCCAACTCCATGATCTCGATCTGCAACTGCTGCGCCTGTTCGTCAACGTGGTGGAGTGCGGCGGTTTCAGCGCGGCTCAGGGTGAGTTGGGCTTGAGCCAGTCGAGCATCAGCCAGCAAATGGCCAAACTGGAAACCCGACTCGGCTATCGGCTGTGCAGTCGCGGCAAGGGTGGTTTCAAAATCACGCCCAAGGGCGAGCAACTGCTCAGCGCGACTCGCAGCCTGTTCGAGTCCATCGAAGCCTTCCGCCACCAATCCAATGGTGTGGCCGGGCGTTTGATCGGCGAGGTTCGTCTGGGGCTGTCCGAAGCACTCGATCAATCCGTGCTGCAACGGGTCGCCGATGCGATCCGGCGCTTCCGTGAACGGGACGAATCGGTGCGCATCGAATTGATCAGCGCCATGCCCGGCGAAATGGAACGGTTGCTGCTGCAACAACGACTGGACCTGGCGATCGGCTATTTCTCACAAGTGCAAAGCGCTTTTGACTACCGCGAACTGTTTACGGAAACCCAGCACCTGTATTGCGCCCCTGGCCATCCGCTGTTCACCGACGATGCGCCTGATGATCTGGCGCTACAGGCTTGTGACCGGGTCGATCACCCTTACCGTTTCCTGCGCAGCGACGAGCCCTTCCAGGGGAAGATGTGTTCGGCGCGCTCGGAGCAAGTCGAAGGCACCCTCGCCTTCATTCTCTCCGGCAAGCATGTCGGTTATTTACCCGAACACTTTGCCCGCAGCTGGGAAGACAAGGGACTGCTGCGCGCCGTGCGCCGTGGCGATATGAGTTTTGATGTGGCCTTCCATCTGGCCCGCCATCGCGCGCAGGTGCCGGGGGATGCGCAGAAGGCGTTTGAAGAGGATTTGTTAGCAGCGTTCGCGGCGCCCGTTTGATCTCCACTGCACCCTGTGGCGAGGGAGCTTGCTCCCGCTCGGCTGCGCAGCAGCCGTAAATCCGTCACATACGGTATGACTGAAATACTGCGATAGCCGATTTTGGGGCCGCTTCGCAGCCCAGCGGAAGCAAGCTCCCTCGCCACAGGTTCTGCGTACACCGCCTCTGTATCGTTTGCCCTCGATGCCCGCTGCTGGCATCCTGCGCCTCCATTTTTTGACCCGGCCCGCCTTCTGGCATGCACACCACCATGACCGCCTCTGAAAAAGCCCCCGCCCCGCGTAATAACGACCTGATTTACGGCCTCGACGACCGCCCGCTTCTGACCGCCACCGTCTTCGCCGCCCTGCAACATGTGCTCGCCAGTTTCGTCGGCATCATCACCCCGACCCTGATCATGGGGGGCGCCCTCGGCCTGCAAAGCGAAGTGCCGTACCTGATCAGCATGGCCCTGTTCGTTTCGGGGCTGGGCACGTTTGTTCAGGCACGACGTTTCGGCCCGATCGGTTCCGGCCTGCTGTGTCTGCAAGGCACCAGCTTCTCATTCATCAGCGTGATTCTCAGTGCCGGCTTCATGGTCAAGGCCCGGGGTGGCGGCACCGATGAGATCCTGTCGACCATCTTCGGCGTATGCTTTTTCGCGGCCTTCATCGAAGTGGTGTTGAGCCAGTTCATCGGCAAATTGCGCATGCTGATCACCCCGGTGGTGACCGGCACGATCATCACGCTGATGGGCCTGTCGCTGATCAAAGTCGCCATGACCGACATCGCCGGCGGCTTCGGTGCGGCGGACCTCGGCGCGGCCAGTCATCTGGCCCTGGCCGCCCTGGTGCTCGGAACGATTGTGGTATTGAACCGGGTCGATGTGCCGTTCCTGCGTCTCGGTGCGATCGTCATCGGCCTGACCCTCGGTTATGTCGTGGCCTGGCTGATGGGTGACGTCAACTTCGCCAGCCTGCCCGACGTACCGCTGATGAGCGTACCGGTGCCGTTCAAGTACGGCTTTAACTTCGATTGGGTGGCGTTTGTGCCGGTGGCGGTGATTTTCCTCGTGTCGCCACTGGAAGCCGCCGGTGACTTGACCGCCAACTCAATGATTTCGCGGCAGCCGGTCAAAGGCCCGATCTACCTCCGCCGAATCAAGTCCGGCCTGCTCGCCGATGGCCTCAACTCGGCCATGGCCGCCGTGTTCAACAGCATGCCGATGGTGACCTTCGCCCAGAACAACGGCGTGATTCAGCTCACCGGCGTGGCCAGCCGCTACGTGGCGTTCTTCATTGCCGGTTTGTTGGTGGTGCTGGGGTTGTTCCCGATGATCGGCGCGGTGCTGCAACTGATGCCCAAACCGGTACTCGGCGGTGCTGAACTGGTGATGTTCGGCACCGTCGCCGTTGCCGGGATCAAGATCCTCGCCGAAGCCGGCCTGCATCGGCGCAACATGCTGATCGTGTCGATTTCGCTCGGCATGGGCCTGGGTGTCGCGGCGGTTCCGGAAGTGCTGCGCGAGTTGCCGAAGGCGCTGCACAACATCTTCGAATCGCCGATCACCGTCGGCGCGCTGTGCGCAATCGTGCTGAATATCTTCCTGCCCGAAGAGTTCATTGAGCTGGAAGAGGACGATTTCGATCCGGAAGCCTCGATCCTGCGGGTCATGGAGAACCCGGATGTCCCGGTCACGCGGTGAAGCGCACACCAGGCTTGGCCCGCTCATCCACCGTTAACTCAAACACGTCCGGGCGCGCGTAGTGCCCGACCACGTCGTAGTCGTAACGGGCGCGGACCAAGTCATCGGTGTCGATTTCTGCGGTGAGCAAACCGGCGCTGTCACGCAACGGTCCCGCCAGAATATCGCCCATCGGCCCGACGATCACGCTGCCACCGGCAATCAATGGCCGGTCCGCCGGCCAGTTGGCGATCGCCACGCCCAAGGCTTGCGGTGAATCCTGGACCTGACAGGCGCTGACCACAAAGCAGCGTCCTTCATGGGCGATATGGCGCATGCTGACCTGCCACATTTCCCGTTCGTCCACCGTTGGCGCGCACCAGACCTCCACGCCTTTGGCGTACATCGCGGTGCGCAGCAGCGGCATCATGTTTTCCCAACACACCACCGCGCCGATCCGCCCGACCTGACTGTCGATCACCGGCAGCGTCGAGCCATCGCCTTTGCCCCAGATCAACCGCTCGGTGCCGGTGGGCATCAGTTTGCGGTGCTTGGCGACCAGCCCGGCCTGCGGATCGAAATACAACGCGGTGCAGTACAAGGTGCTGCCGGCGCGTTCAATGACGCCGATCACCAGGTTGGCGCCGGTGCGCGCAGACAGCCCGGCCAACGCTTCGGTTTCCACGCCGGGCACGTCGATCGCATTGGCGAAATACCGGGCAAAGGCTTCACGCCCTTCCGGCAGTCGATAACCCAGCTGAGTACCAAAGCCCTCGCCTTTGGGGTAGCCACCGAGCAACGCTTCCGGCATGACCACCAGCGCGGCGCCGGATTCGATAATCGCGTTTTCCCAAGAAAGGATCTGTTCCAGGGTCTCGGCTTTGCCGCCGGGTAAAGAGCCGATTTGCAGTGCAGCAACGATTGACTTGGGCATCGCAGTAACTCCGAAAGCAATGAGGTGTTGCTCATTCTCAGGCGCCACGGGATCATCAATAAAGCCCCATTCACTGCTGAATGATATGAACCAAATGAATATCGCCACCGTCGATCTCAACCTGCTGAAAGTCTTCGAAGCACTGCATGAAGAGTCCAGCGCCAGCCGGGCCGCGTTGCGTCTGGGCGTGACGCAATCAGCCGTCAGCGCCGCATTGCGAAGGCTGCGCGAGGTGTATGGCGATCAGTTGTTTGTGCGAACCGGCCGAGGGCTCGCGCCTACGCTCAAGGCTAATCAGTTGAAACCGGTGGTCAGCGATGCCCTGAACAAATGCCGGCAGAGCCTGGCGATGGTCGATCCGCACGCTCACCATTACGACGGGCGTTCGGTGACCGTGGGTATGTCCGATGATTTCGAAATCGCTTATGGGCGCCGGCTGATCGAGGAAATCGCCTGCGTCGCGCCGAAGCTGCGGTTGATCTTTCGTCAGACCCATAGCCAGATCGTCGCCCAGGCGTTGATGGAACGCAGCATTGATCTGGCGATCACCGCAGGCGGGTTTGCCGAGCGCTTGCTCAGCCGTCAGGTGTTGGGAGAAGGCGGTTATCTGTGCCTGGTGGACCCGCTCAGCCTGGCCGAGGGACAGCAGACCCTCAGCCTTGATGAGTTCGTCGCTCGCGAGCACATTCTGGTGTCGTCGGGCGGCTTTATCGGGATCACCGATGAGGGGCTGGCGGCGCTGGGGTTGAGTCGGCGTGTGTGCGCCTCGACCACACATTTTGCGGCATTACCGCACTTGCTCAAGGGCAGTCAGGCCGTGGCGACCATTCCGGCCCATGCGGCCCAAAGCATTGCGGCGCTCAGCGGACTGGCACTGCTGCCCTGCCCTCTGGCGTTGCCGCGATACCCGATCGAACTGGGCTGGCGCACCAGTACGCAGCTCGATCCGGTGGTGCTGAAAGTGCGGGAAGCGATTGTCGCAAGTTTTACGAGCGCTACTTGGCAGCCATCAGGCGATTGACTTCACTGCGCACCATGTTCGCAAATTCCGGGGGCGACATGCCGTCAAGTTCGGCACGGACCCACTCCGCCCATTTGCCTTTGCGCTTGGCGCGTTCACCGAACAGTCGTGCGGCCTCGCCCTTGGACTTGCCCAGGTTGCTTTGCCAGAGATCGAACAGACGGGATTTCTCATCTTCAAGCGCAGCGCGCTCGGCAAGGGGTTTGTCGGCCAGATTGAAGCTCATGGGAGTTACCTGCTGCGTAAAATAGGCGACATCTTACACTGTAGGAAGAAATGTCCGACTCAGGATTTTTCGTCTGGGTTGGGTCAACGCGAAATCCACTGCAACTTTTTCACTGACGACAGACTCCACTGTTCACTGTCCTTTTATCTGCAAGGAGTACCTCAATGGCCCGGAAAACCGCCGCACAAATCGCCGAAGACCAGATCAAGGATCAAGCCTTCAGCGAACTTCAGGCTCTGATCGAAGAGTCGGAAAAGCTGCTCAAAAGCAGTGCCTCACTGGTGGGTGAGGAAGCGGACACCCTTCGTGGGCAGATCGCCCAGAAACTTCAGCAGGCTCGGGACTCCGTCACCAGCGTTCGTGACCGGACCAAACCTGCGGTCGAAGCCACTGAAACCTACATCGGTGGTCATCCGTGGCAAACCGTGGCGATCTCTGCCGGTTTCGGCCTGGTAGTCGGGTTGTTGCTCGGTCGGCGGTAAGCGGTTCTGCTTTAGGTACAAAAGCAAAAAGGCGAGCATTGCGCTCGCCTTTTTCATGCCCCGGTTTTATGCGGACCTCAGAGCCCGGCCAATGCCCGCAAATTCGCCAACGTCTGCGCGTCGAGCGGGATGCCATCGGTGCTGGCCTTCGCCCGCTGGAAGTGACGTCGATCGCCCGGCAAACGCTTGAGCCCTACCCCGTGCATCTGCCGGACCAGTTCCTGACTGCGCTCGGCAAAATTCTGCCCGGCCGCCTTGCTCGGGTCGATCACGATCAACAGTTGGCCCGTCCACGGCGTCTTGGCGCCCGGATGATTCGACCAATCGAACTCGAAGGAAAAATTGCCGCCGGTCAACGCCGCCGCCAACAGTTCCACCATCATCGACAGCGCCGAGCCTTTATGCCCGCCAAACGGCAGCAACGCGCCGCCCTCAAGAATCGCTTTCGGGTCCTGGGTCGGCTGGCCAAGACCGTCCACCCCCATGCCCGGCGGCAAACGCTCGCCCTTGCGTGCGGCGATCTGCACATCGCCATGGGCAATGGCGCTGGTCGCCAGGTCGAAGACAATCGGATCGCCGTCAGCCCGAGGGGCGGCGAAAGCAATCGGGTTGGTCCCGAACAGCGGACGATCGGCGCCGTGCGGCACCACGCAGGTCATGCTGTTGACCACGCTCAGCGCCACTAGCCCTTCATAGGCAAAGGGCTCGACATCCGGCCACAAGGCGGCGAAATGGTGGGAGTTACGAATCGCCAGCACTGCAATGCCGGCACTGCGGGCCTTTTCCACCAGCAAGCCGCGTGCTGCCGCGAGGGCCGGTTGGGCGAAACCATTACCGGCATCGACCCGGACAAAGCCCGAAGCCACGTCCTCGACCACCGGCACGGCCTGGCCATTGACCCAGCCGCTCTGGAGCGTCGACACGTAACCGGGAATGCGGAACACGCCATGGCTATGGGCGCCATCGCGCTCGGCGCCGGCGCAGTTGAGGGCCAGTGTCCTGGCCACCTCGGCGGAGGTGCCATGGCGTTGAAAAATCTGCTCAAGCAAAAGAACGAGCGCGTCGAAATCGAGCGTTTGAGTGTTCGAACTGACGGCCACTTCGGGCGTTGCGGTCATCTGAAGCTCCAGTTTTATTATTGAGTACGGGCAACAGGGTGAAACAAGGTTGCTGGGCAACCCAAAACAGTTGTCGATTAAGCGCTGTTTTACCGGCGTCCTGTCAAGTCTCGACAGCCTGTTTGGCTCAAGCAATATGTACCGCACCCGTGCCTTCCATTGACCGTACTGTTTTTCCTCAATCCAACGGCCTGCGATCACCCGCCGATCGCAGCACATCGAGGAAAACCATGAGTAGTCCATTACCGTATTTTTTCGACGAGGCAGAAATTGCATCCAGAGCCAGACAGCCCGATGAACGCGAAAAGGAACTGTCCTTCACGATTGATGACCTGAAGTGGTTGCAGGTTGTTTATCTGGCGACGCATCAAATCCGCATCGCCAATAGCAAGCCCATGCACGTCGACCAGCTGCTTTTAAGCGTACCTGATGCACCCGATATCCCCCTGGCCGGCGCTTTTGCCATGAGCCGGCCCAACGCTGGAGAAGTCACGCTCTACACCCCGTGGAAAGGCCTGATCAAATTCGCGGACATGGAGGACCTCAAAAGCAGACTCAAGGAATGGTTGGCACAGCCCACCGGAAAGCGTGAGCTGCTGCGCTTTCTCTCCATCGAACAACGCAGCGCTTTAGCGGCCGCCACTGCGCCAGACATTGCCACGAAAACAATCGAAGGAGCGGTGTTCCAGGACCAGCAGCTCACCCTCGAGCGCAATCAGGCTCAGAACATCAAGACGATGATGGGCGAACTGGTCAAGCTGCCAACGTTGCAATCGATGCTGGACGAGACCCTCAAGAACGCGTTGCACAAACCGTTCCCCAAACTGGACCAGCGCCTTACTCGACTGAGGAGCTTTGTCAGGACGATTTCAGCCTCCAACGGCAGCGATGACCCGCACACGCTTTCCTCGCCTTCACTGAGCGATGCCCTGCTGCATTACTACCTGACCAACCAGTGGCCGGCTGGCGATTCCAGAGTCTTTTCCAATCCCCAACACAGTGTGAGCAGCGACGCCGATAACCGGACCTGGGAAAGCGCAGTCAAAGAGATCGCGCAAAGTTTTACCCCTCACTTGCAGAGCCTGCTCAAGACGTTCTGGAACACACCGATGATTAACGGGCAGTCACGCTCGGCGTTTTTTGCCGAGGGTTTGCGCGATACCTTTCACGTGAAGCTTTTGCTTGAGCGTCAGCAAGGTGTTCTAACGACGCAGGAATACGTGCGACTGATGAATGTCAGCCTCGAACCTGAAACCGTCGATCCTCTTCGCATCGAAAAAGTGCGTATCACCGCGCCCTTCAAGCATTACGCGCAGCTGGCCTCGACCTTGATGATCGGCAGCCGCGAAACCCTGGGCTTTCTGTACACACAGTCCAGAGGTATCGAGGCGACCAGCGACCTGCCCGCTGTCAGGAGAATCGTCCTGGAGATGATGAAAAGCGAAGGCCATGAAGACACGCTGCTCAACTTCATGTCATCGGACGAACGCGGCACGTTACTGTCATTGGCGCCGGATGAGCGTGTCATTGTCGGTGAGCCGATCATCGGCCCGGTGTTTGAACAATTGATGGACGACATCCTTGGCAAACAGCGGGAGAACCTGTCCCACGCGCTGAGCCGTTACCGTGAAAGCGACGGTACACAGGATCCTCAAGCCTTGATCGACAAGGCGCTGGATGTCCGGGGACTGATCGACGATCGACTGCTGGCGGCCGATACCGAAGGACGCTGGAGTACACACGCTGACCAGCGCTGGAGCGCGCAACCGGCCACCGTTCGCGCCGAGTCGGCCAAAGAGCAGCTGGCGCGACTCTCCTCCGTAGAGCAGGCGCTCGACCATCTCCTCGACAACCATCCAGTCATTCCCACAACAACCCGCACAATTACCGAGGCACAGCGCATCGTCGATTCGTCGCTCGGGAGCTTGCAATCGAGTTTCACTCACACCCTGTCAACGGCATTGCGCAGTGAATTGAATCTGCACGCCGTCATGCGCACCCTGAGTGCGACGGAACAGGCGATCATCAAAACCGTGCTTGATACCCCGGTACGCTTGCAGCGAGCGGCATTGAACGGCTTTTTGCCGGACGTATTTTCCTTGGCCTTGAAGGCAAGCGAAGCCACGGCCCCGTTGAAACTGGCCAGTTGTTTTGTGCTGACTGAACGTGGAGGCCTGGACCCGAAGCATTCGGGCAAGGCAATTTTGTGGACGCCGGCGTCGGGATTTGAAGCCTTCAGGGCATTGACTCCGTTGCTGAGCGAGCTGGATCGACGCCTCAAGGACGCCGATGTTCGCACCACCCTTCTGGAGAACCTTGGACGTAGCGAGAGAGTGGCCGGGAAGACTTACACCCTGGCGCCGCTGCAGCGAATAGATGAGCATTTTCTCGATCACGTGCAAAAGCCCTATGTCCAGCTGGACCAGGTGTGCGTCACCGGTGCGCTGGCCACGAAGCTCCCCGCGACAACCCTGGCCAGTCTTCTGAAGCTGGTGGCGCTACGCCAACCGATGACTGGGTTGGACCGTGCGGCGGACATTGCCCTATCCCTGACGACCCAGCAAAAACTGCCCGCATGGCTGGCCAAGGCGTCCATCAAAGATCAGATATTGCATGGCGAGTTGCTTCAGCAATACCTCAACAATGTCACCGACGATCAGGACTAC
Organism: Pseudomonas sp. BT76 TE3572; assembly: GCF_050435365.1. Taxonomy (NCBI): domain Bacteria; kingdom Pseudomonadati; phylum Pseudomonadota; class Gammaproteobacteria; order Pseudomonadales; family Pseudomonadaceae; genus Pseudomonas; species Pseudomonas sp. BT76 TE3572. Next base: position 1,030,658 of record NZ_JBNDKE010000001.1, on the reverse strand, counting down.
CTCACTGGCATACGTTCCCTGGCGCGCACGGCGCACCACGAACTTGAAAAACAACTCAAGGCAGATACGTTCGACATTGATCCGGACAAGGTCCAGATCCTGATCAGCGCACGCCCGAGGTCTGCGGCCAGCACTCAAACCTTGACCGACTTTGCATTGACCCATTTCAAGGATCTGGACATAACCCATTTCAGACTGGCGTCGCTGGATGCCGCCGTGATTCCCGAGGACATGGACCAAAACTACATCAGGGACCTGATACGAAACTTGAAGCTGGGTGAACATCAACAAAAGACATTGAACGAAGCCTTTGCAGACACCCAGGCAAATGCAACGGACCGCAGGAAGCGGTTTTACGCACAATTACCCTGGCAACTGATGCATTACGCCCATTCGGAAAAACTACAAGAGCGCCTGAGCGAAACCGGGTTTGACCTTATTCGCCAGGTCATGGATATGCCCGACGGCATCGCCCGCGCGGCTGTCGACGGCGCCCTCGCGATCATCCGCCCACTTGAATTCCTGGGTATCAAGAGCGGACAGGCGATCAAAATACCTGGCGTCTATTTGATCGGCTCATCGGCGAATAGTGCAGCGCCACAGGTCCTTCTCGCGCCTCACAGCCCTCGGCACGCAGTGAAAGAATACAAGAATGAAGCACAACTGCTGACAGAACTGAAGACTCGCGGCGGCCTGCTCGACTGGGTACTCATGAACCTTGCGCAGCCTGACCGGATACAGCTTGAGTACAGGATGGCGACCTCCAGTAACCGCCTCCCCGAAGTGACACTGGCGTCCAATCCAATCAAGGGGAATCTGTTCAAACACTTGTTCAACGACAACGTCGGGTTACTAACCCGATTGCTCGGTTGTCAGACCGATGACAACAAGCAGGGTGAATGGGCAACCATCAAGCATGTGCTGGGTGAAGATTTGCATGAGGCACTTACGTTCTTGACCGGCAAGCTGGCCTACCCGATCACGGTGTGGCGCAGTTATCGCGACATCAAGCAGTCCGCCGAGGACCTTCAAACGCACAAATGGGGGGCGGCGATAAAGGAATTTATCAGCGGCATTGCACAACTGGCCTCGTTGCGGCAATCGATGGGGAATCCAGTGACGGAGCCTTCGACGTCCAGCGTGCCGGCACCAGAAACGCCCGTCACCCGACTCAAATGGCAGGCCATCGACATCACCTCACCCGAGCGCACGCAGTTGAAGCGTCATGAAAGCATTGACGTCGATCTGGGTTCGCTGACACACGACTCCAGGCTTGGGCTCTACTCTCATCCGTCGACAAAAAAACACTACGGGCCGGTTGAAGGCAAAGTGTATCCCGTCGAAAAACACGGCACCCGCTGGCGTATCGGCGACACAAACAACCGTGGCCCTTATCTACGTCTGAACGAATCGAAACAATGGGTTCTGAACAGGGGAACACCCGCGCCCCGCTTCAGCCTTGTCAACCGACTACAGAGCGCGATTTCGGTTTGGGTAAGCATTAATGTCGAAGCCCGTGGAATGCCCCAAATCCGTCAAATTTTTCCGCAAAAGGCTCGTCAGATTGACGAGGCGCTGGATCTGGCAACCACCTACGCATGGAACAGCTTGCGCAACCTGCAACTGCTGAAAACGTCAGACGGCACGGTCACGCCCGTGCACCAGCTCATCATGGATTTTATCGACGTGCCCGCAGTGACGGACGCACATGTGGAGAAGATCGAAAAAGTCCTGGGCGACGTTTTTGCGGCCTTGTTGGAACCGACACTCAGAAAGCCGAATTCCAGGCGTTTTGTGATCGGAAAACACCTCGATAGCGCGGAAAACACCTACGCCTTCACCATTCCAAAGGACGTAAAAAGGAAAATTTACCTGACAGAAAACTTCTTTTTTCCCAATTTCGACTTCTACCGTCCACACCTGTTCGACTCCGCCTTCCCCATCAACACTCATGCCCGGGCGGCAACCCTGATCCATGAGATTTCGCACATTGCCTGCAATACCGAAGACATTTCTTATCTCGATACCGGCAGACCATTTGTCGACCTGATAGGAACGGCCAGTATTTATGCCACTGAGCTCAAGACTGCCTTAAGCGGTCTTCAGGGCAGCGCATTGTCAATCAAGACGCCGTATACACAGCTGTTCAAAGTCCTGAACCCTGATGACGGTGAATGGGAGGACCTGGGTGATACTTCTGATGGAAATACGGATCGGATAAAGAAACATATCTTGACCTTGACCGGCCAGGACAACCTCAGCGGTGCCCGCACAACCTTCAAAAAAGACCCACTGATCAGACTGGGGGTGCAACTCGCTAACGCCGACAGCGTCACCTGGTTGATCACTCATCTGGGTCGCCAATTGCACACCAGCACCCCGTAAATTTTAAAAAATAAGTGCCAGTTTGATGGGTAATTGCCATGACGGTTGTTCTCGCAGACTTCCTCACAAGGTTAGAATGCAGGAAATCAGGATGAGTCAATGACCGACAACCCTCTCTCGCAAGCCCAATATGACGCAATCACCGATGCCGCTGCGCATTGGTGCATGCGTCTGCACGCCAACGATTGCACTGCTGAAGAGCGGCAGGCGTTCGAGCAATGGCATGACGCTCATCCGCTTCACGCGTTCGAGTACGAGGCCATGCTGGAGATCTGGGATGTCGCGGGGGACTTGCCACGTCCAGAAGCCGTGGTCCCGATGGTCCGCGCCAAACCTGCTACGCCTTGGCGCACCTTCGGGATCGCCGCCGCGGTTTGCGCCATGGCATTGCCGCTGGCGGCCTATAGCGGCTGGAACCTGGGCTGGCTACCCAATTCCTACCAACATTTCGAGGCGAACGACAATGTCCGCCAGGTCACCCTGAGCGATGGCAGTCAGGTGGAACTGAACCTGGGCAGTGAGCTGACGTTCAGCAACTACAAGGATCAACGTCGGATTACGCTGAAAAAAGGCGAAGCCTTCTTCAGTGTCAGCCATGACACTCGACACCCCTTCATTGTCAAAGCGGCCGAAGGCAGGATTCGAGTCACCGGCACCCAATTCAACGTCTGGATGTATGACGATCAGGTACGCGTGAACCTGATAGAAGGTTCGGTGCTGGTGAGCAGTAATGACGCCGTTACAGGTGACGGTTTGCGCCTCGAGCCAGCGATGCAGGCTAGCTATAGACGCGGCGACTTCACTCCCCGGATCAGTCAGACTCACGACAATGACAACTCACTGGCCTGGCGCAGCGGAAAACTGGTGCTCGATGATCTGGCGCTGACCGACGCATTGCCATTGATCAATCGCTACTTGAGCAAACCGGTGATGGTGGCCGACAACAGCACTGGCTCGATTCGCATCGGCGGCATCTACAACATCAAAGAGCTCAACAACCTGGTGGCTTCCCTGCCCAAGGTGTTACCGGTCTACCTGACCCGCAACAAGGATGGCAATCCGGTCCTCAATTCCATTCCGCAACAAGCCCCAAAAAGCTGAAGGCCGCGACTTTTGCAAGGTGCGGCCTTCATGCTTCGTTCAAACACCCTCAGCGTTACTGTACGGCCACCTTCCCGGCTTTTTCATCCTGCTCGCGGATCGTCTGAACCTGATACTGCGGATCGGACGTGATCTGCTGTTCGGTGAACGGCAACACACTCAACTGCTTCCTGGAAAATGCCACGGTCTGATCTCTGGAGTACTGCGAGGCCGGGTCACTGGATAGCGAGAATGCCAGCAGCCCCTGGGCCTGCGGTCCCTTGTCATCGAAGGTCACCACCTGCAAATAGCTGGTACCGCTGACGACCTCGAGTTTCCCGTCGGTTCTTGGCACGCTCTGTATGGCGTTATAAACGCCAAGAGTGCCAGGTCCACCGTGAATCGGTGTCTGCTGACCGCCGCTGCTGACCACCTGGATATCACCCCAGCGACTATCGGCCTTGAGCCCCCTCTTGTTCACCTGAGCGACCGACGCCAGCATCGCTTCGCGAACTGCCTTTGCGACTTCCGGACGATCGACCGCCAGGCCACGCGGGGTGTGTTGCGGGTCTTTCGGATCGAACGCCACACGCCACAGATCAGGCGTTTCCTGTAGCGACGCCATGACATCCTGGAAATGCACAAACCCCAGACCACTGTCCAGATTCGCACTGCGATCCCAGGCCTTGAGACTGGCACACAGCGGCGCGAGCGCTGGTGCATCGGCACCCAGTGCCGCCGCACAGAACTGCAGCAGGTCCGGCATCACTTGTGCCGCCTGATACACCTGGTCGTCCATCACCATGTGTTGCAGATCCGTCGCATCTATGGGACCTGCCTTGTTCAACGTGTTCAGGCGATCCAGCGCAAAACGCGAGCGCAGCCCCAATGGCTGGCCATCCTGGCTGATCAAGGGCGAAAAACCGGTGAGCGGTTGCGCCGGGTTGGCCATCCAGGCCGAATCGTTGGAGTGCTGCACAAAATCCTTGCGCAACAGCTGCGGCAACTTGTCTGCCGCAAAAATGCCTTTTTGTGCAGCCGTCGGGTCGATGTCCCAGGCACACGCACTGTTGGAACCGTCGAGGACGATCATCTGCAACCCGGCCCGCGGATCACTGCACCTGGCCAGTTTGTCGGCACTGACGTTCGGCACGACCGAGAGGTTCATGTACAACGTCTGCCCCTGATCATCCGTCGCCAGGGTGTTGACCCACGGGATCCCCTGGATCTTGTGCACCGAGACCTGCAGGTCGTTGAGGCTGACCGCGCGGTTCATTGCATACCACTGCTGCAAGACCCGGTCGTTATCCAGATTGGCGTCGCGCAAGCTGTAGGCGAACTGGTTGTCCCAGTCGAGCTTTCCGGGCCATTGCACGATCGGGCCGAACTGCGAACTGTAGACCACATGAGAAACCGGTCTGGTCTGGCCATCCGGTTGTTTCACGTTCACGGTCAGGGTCTGTTTCTTCATCGGCAATGACTTGCCGTCGAGCAGATAACGGGTCGAATCCTTGGGATCGAGTTGTAGGCGATACAAGGTGAAATGCTTGGACGAGTCCACTGTGTGGGTCCACGCCAGGTGCTGGTTGAAACCGATGTTGATCATCGGCAGCCCCGGCAGCGCTGCGCCCATGACGTCCAGTTTGCCGGGAATGGTCAGGTGCATTTGATAGAAACGCATCCCGCCGACCCAAGGGAAATGCGGATTGGCCAGCAACATGCCGCGGCCATTGAACGAACGTTCACTGCCGACTGCCACGGCGTTGCTGCCGCGATCCAGAGCAAAACGCTGCATGCGCGAGGCGGCCACCTGGAACGACACCGGTTCGCCTGCCACATGAGCCACGGCTTTGGGTGGCGTTGCACCGGCCAATGCTTCGGCAAACTGCCCTGATCCGCCTTCGACCAGCAGGCGCCGCGTCAACTTGACCAGATCCTGGGCGGTAATCTCGCGCACCCAGTCGCCCTGACACTGCGGCGGCAAACCCTGCACCCGACGTTCTGTCAGCGAACGGTTATAGCCCGCCACATACCCTTCAATGAGATCGCGCACTGGCGGGGTTTGCGCCTGCCAGAAACCCTCGACAGCCTGTGGCGTGTTCAGCCAATTGAAAAACAGATCGCTGACCAGGTTTTCGCGTTCTTCGACCGTGAACTGATCCGGGCCGAAATAGCGTGAGCGTTCGCCGTTCACCGTAGTGACCTCATTGGCCAGCAAGCACAGGTTGTCCTGAGCGTAGGCGTAACCAATGCCATAACCGAGCCCGCGCTCGTTGTCGGCGCGGATATGCGGCACACCGAAACTGGTCCGGCGAATGTCAGCGCTCGCCTGCTCCGGCTGACTGCGTGCGTTTGCCGCAAGACTCAAGCCTACCAACACGCCTGCAAGGCTCAACCGGGTTAACTGCCTGGAAATAATCACGCTCGCTCCTGATCGAAAAGACAAACACCCTGCGTCATACACGCACTGCGCCTTCCCCTAGGAACGAAACAAATGACAAAAATTTAGGCCGTGAAAGACGCTTTTTACCGCCGTCTCACAGGCTGCTGACGTGATGGCGACAAAATTTCTACATTCGGGGCTTCATTATTTGCCTTGCTCGTACGTCTTATTGAGTGAGAGCACCCATCACATTTCCTGGCCGGCTCTGAAAAGGAGTTTTTGCATGTACAACTCGCAACTGCCAACGGACGGTAGCAATGCGCCAAAGGGCTCCGCCATGGGCTCCGGTGTTTTCAGTCAACGGGGCGAGCGCAATGGCAACGAACGGATCAGGCTGTTGCTCAAAAGCTATGGTCTGCGAACCAGCCTGATCCGCCTGAAAGTCATCGACGCCTTGCTGACTGCCGCCGAAACCGACCGTAGCCTTGGCGTCCGCGGCGTGCACAGCCACTTGCTGGACCTGGATATTCCCCTGTCCTTTCTCAGTGTGCGAGAAGTGTTGAAACGCTTGTGCAGCGAAGGCGTGATCACGCTCAATGCAGACAAAAGCTACAGCCTGCATCCGCACGCTGCAGCCATTCTCCAACGCGAGTGATCCGCTCAAGGTGCGTCGTTCAGGGTTTGACCTTGCGACGCATCATGCCATTGATCACCACCACGATTACCGCCACGCCGATGGCGATGTACTGAAACAGCTTCTCGCTGATGACGCCTGCGTTTTGCAGATACGAAAGGCCGAACATGATCCCCAACACCACGAGGGAGATCAGAATCGAGTATTTCAAACGTTGCGACTGAGTCATTGCGAGTTCCTGAACCTGAAAAATGTATCCGGTTTGTATCAGAACGCATGCCAAGCCCCTACCTTTCTCCGGGGATGGGACGCTACAAACGGGGTCTCATGTTACAGCCGATGAAGAGTTTTGGCTTCATAGCGGCGATAACCATGAGGATTTTGAAATGTTCCGTCGAATCACACTGCTGATTCCCCTGCTCGCTCTCCTGACACTGAGCGGCTGCATCGTTTTCCCCCACGGCGGCTGGCACGGCGGTCACCATTACGACCGTGGCGGGCCGGGTTATTACCAGCATCGATAAGGGTTGGTTGTGTCATAAAGCGTGAATAAATGAACATTCATTCGTAAGACAAATACCCCACCCCATAACTATTGAACAAATGCCCGCCCTGTCGCGGGCATTTTCGTACATGCATATTCACTTCTTATTTCCTTCCCTGTGCACATCGAAACATAGCGATAACCATTGAAGCTTTCGGTCTCAATCGTCCATTTGAGCTATTGATATTCGATGATTACTCTCGGGGCATCGCAATAAAACCCGCTATTGAATTTTGAGCAAAGACAGGGATGCCATGCACAAGCCTTTAATCAATATCAGCCCCTACCATTTGTTTGGCTTTTGCCTTGCAATCACTCTGTTCGAACTGCTGACCTATATGGCCAGCGACATGATTATGCCGGCCATGTTGACCGTTACCCGACAACTGGATGCCAGCCCCGACCATGTCCCCTACGCCTTCAATCTTTATCTGGCCGGCGGCATGCTTCTGCAATGGCTGATTGGCCCGCTGTCTGATCACTTCGGTCGCCGCCGGATGTTGCTCATCGGCTGTGCGGCATTCGCCCTGGCCTGTGCCGCAGCGTTCAACGTGCAAAGCATTTATGCGTTCAACGGCTTGCGACTGATTCAGGGCATGGGGTTGGGGTTTGTCATCGCGGTCAGCTACCCGGCCCTGCAAGAAGTTTTCTGCGAAGCCGACGCGGTCAAAATCATGGCGTTGCTGGGGAACGTTGCGCTGCTCTCCCCGCTTCTGGGGCCGTTGCTCGGCAGTCTGCTGCTGGAATGGTTGTCCTGGCGGGAATTGTTTTTACTGCTGGGTATCGGCGGCGTGCTGGTCTGGCTCGGGCTTTACCTGTTCATGCCGGAAACCGTTGGCACCCTGCGCCACGACGGTCAGCGACTGGAAGCCGTGCGTTTTGAATGGCACGGCACCGTGCGCCGCTATGCCGCGTTGCTGACCAACCCGCAATTCCTTTGCGCCGCCGTCGCGCTGGGCGTGATGAGTCTGCCCTTGATTGCCTGGATCGGGTTGGCGCCGCTCTTGCTGATCCACAACCAGGGGCTTTCAACCCTGCACTATGGCCTGTGGCAAATCCCGGTGTTTGCGGCGGTCATTCTCGGCAATCTGATTCTCAACCGACTGATTGCCAACACTGAACTGCCATCACTGATTCGATACGCGCTTTGGCCGTTTTGCGGCGGGCTCATCGCGCTAGTCGCCGTCAGCTTCTACGGTGCTTCGACAGTCGCGCTGATCAGCTGCCTGGCGCTTTATGCGGTGGGACTTGGCATGAGTAATGCCGCGCTGTACCGGCTTGCGCTGTTCGCCAGCGACGACAGCAAAGGCCTGGTCTCGGCCATGATCGGCATGATCTCGATCGCCGTCATGGGCGGTGGCGGCTCGCTTATTGCGGCTGCCGGTGCCGGTGACAGCCACGAATCCTTCGCCCTGATGGCGGGTCTTGCGGGGCTTCTGAGCCTGGCGCCATTAAGCCTGTTTCTGCGGCGCTCTCACATCTCGCTTGCCGTCTGACACCACACAGTAGGTCTCTTGATGATCCATTTACCTCACACCGACGCGCTCTGCGCGTTAACGCAACCCTATTGCCTGGATTCCGTACCCGAGGGCCTGTTTGACCAGGCGATGGGGGAAATCAGCCTGTTTCATTGTCACCACACGCCTGGCTACGAACGCTGGCTAAACGCCAACGGGCTCGAGGCAAAGGACCTGGAGACGCTGGATGACTGGTCCAGATTGCCACCGATTTTCGCCAACTATTTCAAACGTCGCTTATTGTTCGGCCCCACCGGCGAAGGCGCGTTGGAGCTGACATCGTCTGGCACCAGCGGCCAGAAGAGTCGCATGCGCTATGACCTTCGCAGCATGGCAGCGGCTCAAGGCATGGTGAGCCACATTTTCCGGCACTACGGCTGGGATACGCCGGACAGCCCTTGCAACTACTTGCTCCTGAGCTACGAACCCGAGGCGGCCATCACCTTGGGCACCGCTTACACCGACCAGTTTCTCTGCAGCTATGCGCCCGTCAATCGGGTCGTCTACGGCTTGCGCCGCACGGGTGAAGGTCACGAGTTCGACCTGTTTGGCGTGACTCGCGCCTTACAGGAGTTTGCCGACGAGGGATTGCCTGTGCGGATTCTCGGATTTCCTGCGTTGCTTTCCCATGCGCTCCAGCACATGGAAAACACCGCCGCACCCAATCTCAAGCTACCCGCCCAGTCATTGGTGTTTTTGGGGGGCGGCTGGAAAACCCAGGCAGCACAAGAGATTCCCCTGCTTGAGTTGTATGCCCGAATCAATCGGCAATTGGGTGTCGACCTGTCCCGCTGCCGGGATGGCTACGGTGCCGTCGAGCATGCCGTGCCCTATATCCAATGTGCCCGCCATCATTTTCATGCCCCCCTTTACTCGAAGGTTTTCGTGCGCAACCCATCCGATTTCACGGTCCAGCCATACGGCCAGCGCGGCTTGCTGGAATTCGTCTCCCCGTACATTTCGTCAAGCCCTGCTCACGCGGTGGTCATGGGCGATCTGGCGACATTACACCCCGGTGCACATTGCGGATGCGGCCTGGCGACCGATTGGTTCGAGCTGCACGGACGCGCGGGTACCACCGCCAGTCGCAGCTGCGCCATGGCGGCTTCCGAATTGCTGGGAGGGGCTTGATATGTACCTCATCAATGGCCAACTGCGTGATGACGTTACCCCGCAAAGCGCCCTCGAGCACCTTCAGAAACAATTGCCCGGATTGCTTTCTGCACCGATCGACAGCGAGACCGTCATCGAAACCGCGGCCCGTTTCGCCACGCAACTACAGACTCGCAGCCTGAACCTACCTCTGGACGACGATCAATGTCAGGGGCTGATCGAGTTCTGCCAGCGCAGCAACCTGAGCAAGAAGCTTGAGCGGGAACTGGGTTCGCAACCCCGTTCGCTGAGGCGTATCGACTACCGGCAACCGCACTTTGAAAGCTGGCACCCCTTGGGGCTGGTGGTGCATGTGACACCGGGAAACGCGCCGATGCTGGCGTTCTGCGCGGTTCTCGAAAGCCTGCTGGCCGGTAACATCAACTGGTTACGCCCCAGCGCCAGCGATGCGGGTTTGACAGCGCAATTGCTGGCTGCCTTTGTGATGTGCGACGCCCGTGGCCGGCTTGCCGAATTCGTCGCCGTGCTGCCCGTGGGCACTTCCCGGATAGCCGAACTCTGCGCTCAGGCCGATGGCGTGTCAGCCTGGGGCGGTGAAAAGGCGCTCAAGGCGATTCGTCAGCAGATACCCGCCGGATGTCGCTGGATCGATTGGGGACACAGGATCAGTTTCGCTTATCTGTCGCCTGACGCAGCTGACTCTTCGGCGCTGGATGCATTGGTGGATGAGGTTTGCAGTCTGGATCAGCAAGCGTGTTCCAGTCCGCAATGGGTGCTGGTGGACAGCAACGATCCGGCCATCCTGCAGGACCTGGGAAAGCGTTTGAGCGAAGCCTTTACGCGCCGTGCGTCGCACTGGCCAGCGCTGGTGCCTACGGACCAGGAAGCGTGCGAGATCACCACCCGCATGACCATGGCGCAACTGGATTACTGCTTTGCGAACCAGACCGGCCAGGTCTGGGCCGGCCCCGGATGGCGGATCATCTGGGAACACCATCAGACGCTCGCGCCTTCGCCACTGTTTCGCACGGTGCTGCTCAAACCCGTACCGCAACATTTGATCGCCGAGACGCTGTTGCCCTGGCGCACGGTCCTTCAAAGTTGCGCGCTGATTTGCTCTGCGGCAGAAACGCCAGGCCTTGTGCGAACGCTGGTCAACGCTGGGGTCACCCGTATTGCGCCTTGCGCGGGGATTCATGACGGCTACGCCGGTGAGCCCCATGATGGCGTCTACGCGTTGACGCGTCTGAGTCGTCGCCTCTCGGTGAGTCTGTCGCCGGATGTATTGCCTGGCCGGGCAACGCTCGACCCGCTCCCGCCCCCCCCTGACACCGCCCATGCGCCGATCATGGACAAAAACACCTTCACGACCCAGCCGATGGGCGCCGCGGCGCAATTGTATTTTCGCTCAGGAGGGAGCAGTGGCACTCCGGCCCTCGCCGGTTTCAGCTATCGCGACTTTCAACGGCAGATGCGCGCAGCGGCCGACGGCCTGTTCGCCGCCGGGCTCGATCCTTCACAGGACCGGATCATGAACCTGTTTTACGGCGGCAGCCTGTACGGAGGTTTCCTCAGTTTTACCAAAATACTGGAACAGATGGGCGTCACACATTTCCCCATGGGGGCGCCCCAGGACGATGACTTCAGCGAAATCGCCCAACTGATCGTTGACCAGCGTGTCACCGCACTGATTGGCATGCCGAGCACCTTGCATCGTCTGTTTTTCAACGAGCAGGCCCGACTCCGCGCATACGCAGGTATAGGCAAAGTGTTCCTCGGCGGCGAGCATCCGGGCCAAACCAGCCTGAGCCTCATGGAAAGCTGCGGGGTCTCGATGATCCGCTCGGCGATCTATGGCTCCGTCGACGCCGGCCCCTTGGGACATGCGTGCGCAGCCACCGCGAACGGGGTGTTTCACTTGATGTGCGACACCCAGCATCTGGAAATTGTGCAGATCGAACGGGATGAACCGGTTCAGGCCAATGAGATCGGGCGCCTGTTGTTTACTTCACGAGCACGGCAAGGCCAGACCGTGCGCCGATATGACGTGGGTGACACCGGTCGCTGGATACCCGGAGCCTGCGCGTGCGGGCTGGACACACCCCGGTTCGAACTGCTCCAGCGCCATGGCAAGCTGATGCGAATGGGCACGGAGTTCATTTCGCCTTCGGCTCTGCAGGATAGCGTCGGCGCACCCATTCAGATTGTTCTCGACCACGCCCCTGATGGCGTCGAGCGGCTGACAGTTCTAACGGATGTAGACGCCCACCAGGTTCGCAACGCATTGCTGAGCCATCAAGCACTGGCCAATGCCGTAAACGCCAAACTGTTAACTGTCGAAGTTCAAGTGTGCTTGGAACAAGCGTTCACTCGAAACAAACACAGCGGCAAAACACCGTTGGTTATTGATAAAAGAAAATAAAACCATCACCCACTACTCACAGCCTGTCTTAAACCATCAAGACGCCTGATATAAAGAGAGCATCCAGTGAAATCAACTTATTCGCTCGAACAACTGCTGCCTTATATACGACAACATTCAAACTTCTATAGCAAACAACTGAAACACTTACCGCCGCAGGGAATCACACTAAAAGATCTACCGCTGACCAATGCGGCAGACTATTGGGCTGACAGCCATGATTTGAGTCATTGGCCGGTCCTGACCGGAAAGGTCGACGATGCGCTGGTGTTTAAAACCGGCGGATCGACCAGCCAGGGCAAACTGACGGTGTACACCTATGACGAATGGCAAGTACTCGTCAGTACGTTTGGAGAAAGTTTTTCCTCTCAGCTGAACGACGGCGACCGTGTCGCCAATCTGTTTTTTTCCGGTGATCTTTACGCCAGCTTTCTGTTCATCCACGACTCCCTGGCACATGTCAGGCGATCCATTTGCGAATTTCCGTTTACCGGACACGTCGAGCTGGATGTACTGGCCAATGCGATTGATCAGCACCGGATCAACGTGCTGGTCGGCGTACCGGCACAGCTGCTGAGATTCGCGGCCTACCTGAACCAGCATCGGCGAGTATTGTGCGGGGTTGATACGCTGTTGTACGGCGGCGAAAGCCTGTTTGCCCCGCAGTTGGCGATCCTCACCGACGTGTTTCCCAACGTGCGCATTGCTTCCATTGGCTACGCCAGCGTAGACGCCGGCCTTATCGGGGCCAGCGGCCGCGACTGCGCCTTGGGCGAGCATCGGGTGTTTGAACCACACACCTTGCTGGAGATCGTCGATGAACTCACTGGTGAAGTCATCGAAGACTGCGATCGAACCGGATTATTGGTGGTGACCAATCTGACTCGCCGGCTCATGCCACTGCTGCGTTATCCGGTGGGCGACCGCGCGTGCTGGCGGGAACCCGGCTCAACCCCGAAGCGCAAATTCGCTCTCAAGGGCCGTAGCGCGCACAGCCAGCGCGTGCGAGTCGGGGTACTGTCGCTGCTGATCGATGACATCCAGCAGATCGTCCAACGCATCGCCCACAACGACCAATGGCAATTGCTGATCGAACATGACGGATACAAAGATATTTTGAGTGTGAAATGGGTTCCCTCAGCGCTATCAATGGCCACCGTACCGGTGTGCCGAGCGTTGTACGAGGCGCTGGTTGAACACTATCCCGCCCTCGAGGAACTGAGCCGCGAGGGTCTGTTGGAGTTGCGAGTGTTGTCCTGCGATGTCACCGCACTGAAACTGCACCCACGTTCCGGCAAACAGCTGCGGGTCCTGGACTTGCGCGTGTATGACGCACCGTCGCCGGAGACTGCCTGATGCCGCATTTGATTTTTCGACCCTATCGGCCATCCGACGCACGTGCCGTGAGCCAGTTGTTTCGCGAGGTCTATGGCGATCATTACGTTCAGCCGGATGTTTACTTGCCGAATATGATCAATCAGCACAATGCCGAGGGGCACTGGAAGTCGATGGTGGCGGTGGACGACGTACGCGTTCTAGGGCATGCCGCGTTGTGCCATGACACGCCTGCGTACACCACCGAGCTGGCACTCAGCGTGGTGCATCCTGCCGCGCAGGGCCACAGTATCGCAACCCGCCTGGGCCGGGAGTTACTGTCGCGCTCGGGTTCCCTGGGATTCAAGGGCGTCTCGATCAAACAAGTGACCCACCATCCTTACACGCAACGCATGGCAGCAAACATCGGTTTCCACAGCACGGGATTGCTTCCTGACTACGTCCCTTCGCCCTTCGCTGAGCCGCTGCCGGAAACCATCGTGATGGGTTGTCATGTCGTCGAAGGACATACGCGACCGCTCCCCGACATCCCATGGCCTGACAGCTGCCGGGGGTTTATGCAGCACTTGTGTTCCGTGTTCGGGACTCATCCGGACACGACGCCGTTGTCTTCTCTGCCCTTGCAACTCAAGCAACACCATAGAAGATTCGACATGGTCATTCAGCGTTTGACCAAACGCCTGCTTGACCAGATCGGTCAATTGCCCAGGCACTGGCTGATCTCGGCCAGACTTCAGATGTCACGGCACTTTGCCCAGGACTTTCGCAATTTGGCGGCCCGTGGCTTCACCTTTACCGGGCTGATGCCTACATCAGTCAGTAATGGGTGGTTCGCACTGTTTCATCGAGGCGCGCAGGCTCGACACCTCAACCTGCACTGCCCGCACATGCAACGTTTGCATGACGATTTACAGCAAAACACCAACACGCAGAGTTGCGCCGAAGCGCTGAACAAAGCCCGCTCAGCCGCGTGAGTCTTTTCGATAAAAGTCATTGCCTGGCTGCGCGCAAAGCTCCACCAGCCAGTCGACAAACACCCTCACCCGCCGGGACAACTGGCGGTGCGGCGGGTAGAGCGCCGTCAGCGGCATCCCCGGTGTCGGCACCGTCCTGAGGACTTCACACAAAAGGCCTTCGCTCAGCTGGCGGGCTACGTGGTAATACGGGGTCTGGACCAAACCATACCCCGCCTCACAAGCGGCCAGATAACCGTCGGCGCTGTTAACCGAGACGTGCTTGGGTAGATTAACCACCTGAACCTGATCATTGACCATGAATTCCAGCCCATACCGCTTGCCATTGCTGCTGGAGAAGTACTCCACCATCTGATGACCTGCAAGGTCAGCCAGAGACTGCGGCGTTCCGAATCGCTTCAAGTAGTCGGGGCTGGCACACGTGACCTGGTCCAGCATGGCCAGCGGCCGCGCCACCAGAGAATCGTCCAGAGCGTCGCCACCGCGCAGCACGCAATCGACGCCTTCGCGTATCAGGTCAACAGGCCGGTCATTCAAGCCGATTTCCAGCTCGATCAAGGGATACCGGGCAGTAAATTGCGGCAATGCCGGGATCACCATCAAACGTCCCACGCCCGCCGGCATGTCCACGCGCAACAGCCCCTTGGGGTTATTGCGTGCAGCGTTGAACACCGCTTCGGTTTCCTCCAGATCCGCCAACAACCGCACGCAACGAGGGTAATAGGCCGCGCCGTCGAGCGTCAGGCTGATCTGCCGCGTCGTGCGTTGCAGCAACTGCACACCGAGATGCGCCTCCAGCTGCTTGATCAGAATGGTCACTGAGGCCCGGGGCAATTGCAGGCTATCCGCCGCCTTGGCAAAGCCGCCCAGTTCGACGATTCGAGTGAATACGCGCATCGCGTTAAAACGGTCCATTACTTTTGCTTACCGGCTGATTATTTAGAAATTACGAACAGTGATAGCAGTTTTAACCGGTTTATCTTGCTTCTGTCGAGATCAACAATGGACTCCACATTCACAGGGAGCTGATTTCATGCAAACACGTCAACTGGGCAAAAACGGCCCACAGGTGAGCGCGATAGGTCTGGGCTGCATGGGCATGACCGATTTCTACACGACGGGCGTGGACATCCGTGAAGCCACGGCCACTCTGCACCGCGCGCTGGAGTTGGGGATCAACCTGCTCGACACCGCCGACATGTACGGCCCGCACACCAACGAAGATCTGATCGGCAAAGCCATCGTCGGCAAACGCGACCAGGTGTTTCTGGCCAGTAAATTCGGGATCGTCCGCGACCCGGGCAATCCGGTTGCGCGGGGCGTCAACGGCCGACCGGAGTACATTCGCGCCTCTATCGACGGCACCCTCAAGCGCCTCGGTGTCGAGACCCTGGATTTGTACTACCAGCACCGCATCGATCCGCAGGTGGCCATCGAGGAAACCGTCGGCGCCATGGCCGACCTGGTGAAAGCCGGCAAGGTTCGGTACCTGGGTTTGAGCGAGGCCTCGGTCGCAACGCTTGAGCGGGCACACAAGGTTCATCCGATCAGTGCACTGCAGAGCGAGTATTCGTTGTGGAGTCGTGATCAGGAGGAAAACGGTTGTCTGGCTACGTGTCAGCGCCTAGGGATCGCCTTCGTCCCTTACAGCCCTTTGGGCCGTGGCTTTCTCACCGGAGCGCTGAAAAGCCCCGATGATTTCGCGGCAGACGACTACCGTCGTTTCAGCCCGCGCTTTCAAGGCGAGAATTTCGCCAGGAATCTGTTGCTGGTTCAGCAAGTGCAGGACCTGGCCGCAGAAAAAGGCGTGACCGCTGGCCAACTGGCGCTCGCGTGGGTACTGGCTCAGGGTGATTACGTGATCCCGATTCCGGGAACCAAACAGCGTAAATACCTGGAAGAAAATGTGGCCGCGCTGAACGTGAAACTCAGCGGCGAAGACTTGCAAGCGCTGGAAGCGATATTCCCGGCCAATGCCACGGCGGGCTTACGTTACCCGGAGGAAGTCATGAAGTTGCTTGACCGGTAACGGACACTTGGCCCGGCTGCGTAGCAGTCGTAAATCCGGCTTACACGATCTGGCTGATGCACCGTGAGTTCTGATTTTACGACTGCTTCGCAGCCGGACGCAGCCTGCAAAGAATGCGTGGCTGCTGAAACTCGTATTACTTCGAAACAATCTCCTGCCTCGATGCCAGCTAAAATGGTCAGAATGCGTTTTTTTGCCGCCATTCGAAACGAGATTCCCCATGCGAACCCATCTGCGTCTGGTCGCCCTGAGCGCCCTGTTCATTTCCTCCCTGGCCCAGGCCGCCGACCTGATCCCGATCGAGGTTCACCGCGATGCCAATTGCGGTTGCTGCAAAAAATGGATCAGCCATCTGGAAGCCAACGGTTTCAAAGTCGACGATCACGTCGAAGCCAACATGAGCGAATTCAAGCAACAGCACGGCGTACCTCCGCGTCTGGCGTCGTGCCATACCGGCTTGATCAACGGCAAATTCGTTGAAGGTCATGTCCCCGCCGATCAGGTGCTGGCCTTGAGCAAGCGCGACGATCTGTTGGGCGTTGCCGCCCCAGGCATGCCCATGGGTTCACCCGGCATGGAAATGGACGGCATGAGCGATGCGTATCAAGTGATCGGCCTGAAAAAAGACGGTACTGACGTGGTGGTGGCGGACTACCCCGCCCATTGATGTTCGGTGCGTACATCGGGCTGTTCTTCGCCGCATTCGGTGCGGCAACCTTGCTGCCCTTGCAGTCCGAAGCGGTGCTGGTGGGGCTGTTGCTCAGCGGCAAGTATTGGCTCTGGTCGCTGCTCGCCGTGGCGACATTGGGCAATGTCCTGGGGTCACTGCTGAACTGGTGGCTGGGGCGCGGTATCGAGCGGTTTCGCGATCGGCGCTGGTTTCCGGTCAGCCCGCGCCATCTGGAAAAAGCCCGAGTCCATTATCAGCGTTACGGTCATTGGTCGTTGCTGCTGAGCTGGGTGCCGGTGATCGGTGATCCGCTGACCCTGGTGGCCGGCGTGATGCGCGAGCCGCTGGGGCGATTCCTGCTGATCGTGACCCTTGCCAAAGGCGCCCGTTATGGTGTGTTGGCCATGGCCACAGTGGGCTGGATGGGTTGAACGATCATCCACGGCGATTGCCTGTGTTTAATGTCGCCCTAATCATGCCGATCCAGCATCGGCCGATTTCCAATGGAGTTCCCCCATGCCCCTCACCCGCTCCCGCTGGCTGCCCGGCCTGCTGCTGACCGCTGCATTGCCCGTCATCGCCCACGCCGAAGGGCCGGAATATGGCCCGCAGCTGCAAGGCTTCGAGTACCCCTACACGGTCAAGCATTTCGCCTTTGAGTCCCAGGGCAAATCCCTGCAAATGGGTTACATGGATGTCGCCGCCCACGGCAAGGCCAATGGACGCAGCGTGGTGCTGATGCACGGCAAGAACTTCTGCGGTGCCACTTGGGACACTTCGATCAAGGCCTTGAGCGAGGCCGGTTACCGGGTCATCGCCCCGGACCAGATCGGTTTCTGCACCTCCAGTAAACCGGACAACTATCAGTACAGCTTCCAGCAACTGGCAACCAACACCCAGCAACTGCTCAAGGCCCTGGGCATTCAGAAAGCCAGTGTTCTCGGGCATTCCACCGGCGGCATGCTCGCCACTCGCTATGCGCTGCAATACCCCGATCAAGTCGAACAACTGGCACTGGTCAACCCCATCGGCCTGGAAGACTGGAAAGCCCTCGGCGTTCCCTATCGCACGGTTGATCAATGGTACGAACGCGAGCTGAAAGTCACGGCCGAAGGCATCCGCACCTATGAACGCAACACCTATTACGGCGGTCGCTGGAAGCCGGAATTCGATCGCTGGGTAGACATGCTCGCCGGGCTGAACAAAGGACCGGGGCATACGCAGGTGGCGTGGAATTCGGCGCTGATCTACGACATGATCTTCACCCAACCGGTGTACTACGAGTTCAAGGACCTGAAGATGCCGACCCTTCTGCTGATCGGCACATCCGACACCACCGCCATCGGCAGCGACATCGCTCCGCCGGAGGTCAAGGCGAAACTCGGTCACTACAACGTCCTCGGCAAGCAGGTGGCGAAACTGATTCCCCGGTCGACGCTGGTCGAATTCCCCGGCATGGGCCACGCGCCGCAAATGGAAGAACCGGCGCAATTCCACCAGGCCCTGCTCGCCTGGCTGAACAAAACCAACCCCGTTCATTGATGAGGTAAGGCTGATGGCAGTGCAGATTGCGGTGATTGATGACTGGCAGGACGTGGCCCGTGATGTGGTGGACTGGTCGGTGCTGGACGACATCGGCCAGGTGAGTTTCATCCATGACTACCCTGCCGACAACGACACCCTGGCGGCACGGCTGGGCGAGTTCGAGGTGATCTGCGTGATGCGCGAGCGTACCCGCTTCGACGAGGACCTGTTGCGGCGCTTGCCGAAACTCAAGCTGCTGGCCACCGGCAGCATGCGCAACGCCGCCCTGGACCTGAAAGCCGCCACCGCTCTGGGTATTCAGGTCTGTGGCACCGACAGTTACAAGCACGCCGCGCCGGAACTGACCTGGGCGCTGATCATGGCGGCGACCCGCAACCTGGTGGTCGAAGCCAACGCCCTGCGCGCCGGTTTATGGCAGCAAAGCCTGGGTGGCGACCTGAACGGCAAGACCCTGGCGATCCTGGGTCTGGGCAGCATCGGCGCTCGCGTTGCCCAGTTCGGTCAGGTGTTCGGCATGCGGGTGATTGCCTGGAGCGAGAACCTGACCGCCGAACGTGCGGCCGAGGTCGGCGTGACCTACGTCAGCAAGCAGGAACTGTTCGAGCAAGCCGATGTGCTGTCGGTCCATCTGGTGCTCAGCGATCGCAGCCGTGGCTTGGTGGACACCCAGGCGCTGGACTGGATGAAACCCACGGCACTGCTGGTCAACACGGCCCGTGGTCCGATTGTCGATGAGTCCGCATTGATCAAGGCATTGCAGAAACGGCGACTGGCAGGCGCTGCGCTGGACGTTTTCGAGCAGGAACCCTTGCCGCCTCATCATCCGTTCAGAACCCTGGACAATGTGCTGGCCACGCCCCACGTCGGGTATGTCAGTCAGCAGAACTACCACCAGTTTTTCTCGCAGATGATCGAGGACATTCAGGCCTGGTCTGCGGGACAACCGATTCGGTTGTTGGGCTAACCGCCCTTCACCGCCACAAACGCTGCCGTCTCATAGGGCACCGTAACGACGTCTCTGCCACGCAGATCAGGCTCCGCCGCGATCAGCGCCCTGATCTGCTCATCAACCTTCGCCCGCTCCACCGCCGGTAATGCCGCCACAAAACTGGTGGAGCGCACGCGGTTGAAAATCACATCTTCCGGCGAACCTGTGTGCCCATGGCTGAAACGCTGTTCTGCCAGAGGTCCGAACGCCGGATGCGGAAACGCCCGCCGCCAGGCCCCGGTGTAATAACGCGGCGTATCGCCCTCCAGCGCATTGACGATCGCATCCAGTTTCGGCACCCAGCTCACCCGGGAATCACGCAGGTTCCACACCAGCCCCAGCTTGCCACGGGGTTTGAGTACACGGGCAATTTCGCTCAGTGCTTCGCTGCTGGCAAACCAGTGAAAGGCCTGGGCGCAAATCACCACGTCCACCGAAGCATCCGGCAGCGGCAGGTCCATGGCGGTGCCGCTGACGGCCAGCACTTCAGGGAAGGCTTCGGACAATTTCTCGAGCATCTGCGCCACCGGCTCCACTGCAATCACTTGCGCACCGGTCGCCACCAGCCGACCGGTGAACTTGCCAGTGCCGGCGCCCAGATCAACCACGGCTTTGTTCGCGTTCAAACCAAGGGTGCCCGTGAGCCAATCGGCCACTTGCGGCGGATAGTCCGGACGACCGAGAACGTAGGTATCAGCGCCGATTTTATAGCCGGCGGCCGCCGAGTGATGGACCTGATCTTTCATGACAGTGCTCCAGATCGACAACGAATGCTGTCGAGCATAACGCCTCGATTTGAGCTTTCCTTGCACAGACCGCCAGAAAGAAATGAATAATTGTTCACCCTGTGGTGTTCATCTTTCATCGACCCTGAGAATTGCCCATGAACAACCCAAACCGAACTGAAGCGAATTAACCTGTGGAGCATCGCCCATGAACACCCGTTTCGCTGTGTTAACCGTCCAGTTGCTGCTGGCAATCGCATTGTCCAGTTCGCTGGCGTTCGCCAATGGTGGTGGCGATGACGCTCCCGCAAGACCCAATTGCCCCAAAGGGCAGGTCTTCGACTCCCGGTCGCAAAAATGCCTCAAGCAAACCAGCAGCCTGGTACCGGACGCCGACCGTACCGATTACGCTTATCGGCTGGCCAAGGACGGTCGCTACGAAGAAGCCCTGGCCCTGCTCGACACCCTAAAACAGCCAAATACCGCCAAGGCCTTGAACTATCGCGGCTACGCTACACGTAAACTGGGGCGCACCGACGAAGGCATCGGTTATTACCTGCAATCGGTCAAACTTGATCCCCACTACGCGCAAGTTCGCGAATACCTCGGCGAAGCGTATGTGGTCAAAGGTCGACTGGATCTGGCGCAAGAGCAGTTGCAGCAGATCAAAACCATCTGCGGCAGCACCACCTGCGAGGAATACCAGGACCTGGCCGAATCCATCAACGATTCATCGAAAACCTGACACACCGAGCAGACGGAGGCCGCCATCGCCAGCGATCAGGCAATACGGGCAGAACTGGGCCAGCACCTGGCGCGTTTATGGCGCTACGGCTTGCTGTTGTCCCGGCAACGGCATGTCGCCGAAGACCTGGTGCAGGCCACCTGCGTGCGGGCGCTCGAGCGTGCCGGGCAGTTTGTCCCGGGCTCGCGCATGGACCGCTGGTTGCTGAGTATTCTGCACTCGATCTGGCTCAACGAAGTTCGCTCCCGAAGAGTGCGTCATGGACAGGGGCTGGTGGATGCCGACAACGCTTTGTCGTTCGACGGTGAATACGCGGCGCAAACCCATGTCCTCGCGGCGCAGGTGATCCGGCGCGTTGATGCCCTGCCCGAAACCCAACGCGAAACGGTGTTTCTCGCCTACGTCGAGGGCTTATCCTATCGCGAAGTGGCCGACGTGCTGGACGTACCCATCGGCACTGTCATGAGTCGCCTGGCTGCGGCACGCGCAAAACTGGCCGAATACCCGCCATTGCACACCGTGCCGAACCCTTCCACAGGAGAACGTCGATGAACGATCACGCACGCCCGACGGTACCCTCGGATGAGCAACTGGTGGCCTACCTCGACAACCAGCTCGACAGCGAACAGCGCACCCGCATCGACGCGGCCATTGCCGAGGACCCGACGCTCAACCTGCGCCTGCAATGGCTGGCCCGCAGCAGCCTGCCGTTCAAGGAGGCCTACGACGAGTTGGGTCGACAGGCGCCCGTGGACCGCTTGCAATCGATGCTCGACACCTTGCCTTCACCTGAACGCCCAGCCATGAATCGGCGCTGGTTTCTCGCGGCGGCCGCCGGGTTGGTGTTGAGTGGCGTGGTGGCGGATCGGCTGTTCCTCGGTTGGCAGTTGAGCCAGCAAAAGGAAAACTGGCGCGGGCTGGTGGCCGAGTACATGTCGCTTTACGTGCCGCAAACCCTGGACCACCTGGCCACTGACGAAGCCGCTCAGCGGGCGCAACTGCGGACCATTGATGCACGTCTTGGCCTCAATCTTGTGCCGGCGAAACTGGCCCTGCCACGGTCTGAGTTCAAGCGCGCGCAAATCCTCGAGTACGACGGCGTCGCCATTGCCCAAATCACCTACCTGGACCCGGCGCACGGCCCCATGGCGCTGTGCGTCACCCGCTCCAACAGCGGCAGCCGGCATTTCGCCCAGGAGCGCCGGTACGGGATGAACATTGTCTATTGGGCTGACATGGAACATGCCTGGATGTTGATCGGGCATAACCCGGTAGCGGATCTGGAGGACATGGCCAAGCTGTTGCGAAGCCGGCTGAGCGCGTGATCTGTTTTGACACTATGCTGGGGGCCTCATTTCCAAGGAGGAACCTACCCATGCCAATCTCTTCACGCACAGCCTTGCTCGTCATCGACGTACAGAACGACTTCATCCCCGGCGGCCAGTTGCCGGTACCCGAAGGTGATCTGATCGTCCCGCTGATCAACCGCCTCGGCGCCCGGTTCACCCAAGTCATCATCGCCCAGGACTGGCACCCGGCCGGACATGCATCCTTCGCCTCCAGCCACCCGGGCCGCGCGCCTTATGACGTCATTCAACTGCCTTATGGCGAACAGACGCTCTGGCCGGACCATTGCGTGCGAGCTACGCCCGGTGCCGAGTTGCACAAGGATCTGGATCTGCCCCACGCCCAATTGATCATCCGCAAGGGCTGCAACCCGGACATCGACAGTTACTCGGCGTTTCTGGAGGCGGACCGAACGACCACCACAGGCTTGGCCGGGTACTTGAAGGAACGCGGTATCGACACGGTTTATCTGGTTGGGCTGGCACTCGATTTCTGCGTGATGTTTTCCGCGCTGGATGCGCGGGCGGCAGGGTTTAACGCGTTTGTGGTGTTGGATGCGTGTCGGGCGATTGATCTGGACGGCTCACTGGCCGCGGCGATCGAACGGATGCAGGTGGCTGGAGTTGGGTTGATTGCATCAACCGAAGTGCCAGGCTACCCCCCTGTAGCAGCTGTCGAGCAGCGCGAGGCTGCGTTCGGCTCGGTCCGCGCTCGGGCGAAGCAGTCGTAAAGTCAGGCACTCCATTCTTTCAGGAAAACCGCATCAGCCGGGTTGGCGAGGACTGCGTCCTCGAACGCAGCCTCGCAGGCTCGGCAGCTGCTACACAGAATGCGTCAGGCTGAGGTGGGCAACCACAAACGAAACCGTGCCCCACCCAGCGGCGACGCTTCGACGGTGAGCGTGCCGCCTTGAGCTTCCAACGCCCGACGACTGATGGCCAACCCCAGACCGAAGCCTCCCGTGGCCCGATCCCGACTGCGATCCAGTCGATAGAAAGGTTCAAATATCCGCTCACGCGCCTCATCCGGAATACCGATCCCGTCATCGTCCACCCAGATTTCAGCCCCCTTGGCACACACCTGCACACCAATCTGAATGCGTTTTTCGCAGTAGCGCATCGCATTGCGCAGCAGGTTCTGAATAGCGCGGGCAGTCAGCCTTGGGTCGAGGGCGAAGCGTTCAAGTTGTCCGTGCAGGAGGACATCAATAACGATGTCCGGGGATTCCAGTTCTTCGTCGACGCTGCCAAGGATGCTGTCGATAAACTCATCCAGCGACACCTCGACCCGCTCCGGCAGCCGCGCCGGGTTTTGCAGGCGGCTGTAGGACAGCAGTTCCAGCACCAGCTCATCGAGCTCGCGAATGTGCGCGACCAGACCTTGCAGACGCTCGCGACTGGCGGCGGGTAAATCGTCGGACAGTGCCAGCGCCAGGCCGAAATCCAGTCGTGTCAGGGGTGTGCGCAATTCGTGAGAGACGGCATTGAGCAGGTCCCGCTGCTGGTTGAGCAGGTTCTCGATATCGCCAGCCATGGTATCGAAGACGTTGGCCAGGCTACCGATGTTGGAGCTTTTGGAAATCTGTGTGCGCTCGCTCAAGTGGCCCTTGCCGAAACGTTCAGCCGTACCTTTGAGGCGTTCCAGGTCGCGCCAGTGCGGGCGCAACCACAGCAACAGGCAGGCGAGCATGGTCGCGCCGATCAGCACGTTGATGCTCCAGTACAACAGGCTGACGTCCACCGGGTCCGGCGGCACGACCATCTCCACCACCGTCCGCTCGTTCAGCGGCGACACCGCCAGGGTGCGCCAGCCCCAGTCGCCAATGCGCACGACGTTCTCGCCACGCTGCAAACGCTTGCGCTCATCAGGGGTGAAATCGGCATCGTCGTTACCGGTGAGGACGATGTGCAGGGGCTGGAATTCCTTGTCCATCTCCGCAGCCAAGGCCGGCCACTGTTCCGGGGGCACGGCGTGAAACTGTTTGACGATGAGGGTTTGCAGCCCACGCGAATAATCGAGGTTGTAGGTGAGAAAGCGCTCCTGGAAGACCTTGATCACCACGTCAGGCACCAGATAGATCGCTGCGCTGTACGAAACGATGGTCACCAGGTACAGGCGAAACAGGATTCTGAACATCGACTCAGCATTCCCACTCGGAACGGCTGAACAGGTAACCCTTGCCCCACACGGTCTTGATCTTGCGCGCCTCGCCGGCGTGGTCGTCGAACTTGCGCCGCAACTTGGAGATCGCCACGTCCACCGAGCGGTCGGTGCCATTGAACTCGATGCCGCGCAGGCGTTGCAGAATCTGGTCTCGACTGAGCACTTCGCCGGCATGCCGAGCGAGTACCACCAACAGGTTGTATTCACCGCTGGACAGTTCGACCAGTTGCTCGCGCCAGGTCACGGTGCGCTCGGACAGGTCGATGCACAGATTGCCCATCAGAATGCGGTCGTTGGCCGTCTGCGGCTCGGTGAGGCTGCTGCGCCGCAACAACGTCCGCACCCGGGCCAGCAACACGCGCGGTTCGCAGGGTTTGGTGACGTAGTCGTCGGCGCCCATTTCCAGGCCCAGCACCTGATCGTGACTGTCGTCGCGGGCGGTGAGCATCAGGATCGGCAACGTGGCCGAATCGGCGCGCAGCAAGCGGCAGACTTGCAAGCCATCGAGCCCCGGCAGCATCAGGTCGAGAATCACCAGGTCCGGCGGATTGACCCGCGCACGTTCGCGCACATGGTCACCACGGCTGATCACGTTGACGCTATAGCCGTTGCGTTCCAGGTAACTGGCAATCAGTTCGGAGAGCGCGGTGTCGTCTTCGACCAGGAGGATGTTGGGCATGGGTGTTTCCAGAAAGTGCAGTGGCGACTGATACACCGCTATCGCGAGCAAGTTCGCTCCCACAGTGTCCGGTGGTGTTCACAAAGTCTGTGTCCACTCAGATCTCTGTGGGAGCGAGCTTGCTCGCGAAGGCGGCCTGACCGTCGCAAAAAGTTTCAAGCCGTGAAGGATATACGCCTGCGCCCGCCCGTGAGTAAAACCCTTACACAATTTCACACAGCGCCTACAAAGCTTCACCGCTACCCTCGTCGTCTCCCCGTAGGATGCTGGGGGTCATTATTGGGGTATTACATGTCAAAGAATCTGCTTGCCAGGCTCAGCCTGATTGCACTGGCGGTGACGCTGAGCGCTTGTGAAAAAGCCTCGACGGCCGAAGAACAGGCGCCTCTGGCCACGGTTCGCATCGAAACCATCCAGGCCAGCCCCCTGTCGATCACCAGTGAACTGAGCGGGCGGATTGCCGCGCCACGCATTGCCGAAGTCCGCGCCCGGGTGGCCGGTGTGGTGTTGCAGCGGGCGTTCCGTGAAGGCAGCGATGTGAAAAAAGGCGAAGTGTTGTTCCGTATCGACCCGGCGCCGTTCAAGGCAGACCTGGACAGCGCTGAAGCGGCGCTGCGCAAGGCTGAAGCCAATGCATTCCAGGCGCGCCTGCAAGAGCAGCGTTACGCGCAGTTGATCGAAGGCAACGCCGTCAGCGGTCAGGATTATGACAACGCCCGGGCCAGTGCCCGGCAAACGGCTGCCGACGTCGCCGCCAACAAAGCCGCCGTGGAACGGGCGAAACTCAATCTGGGTTACGCCACCGTCACAGCGCCGATTTCCGGGCGCATCGGCCGCGCGCTGGTGACCGAAGGCGCACTCGTCGGGCAGAACGAAACCACACCGCTGGCGTTGATTCAGCAACTGAACCCGATTCACGCCGACCTCACCCAATCGACCCGCGAACTCAACGACCTGCGCCGGGCATTCCTTTCCGGCCAGTTGCAGCAGGTCGGTCAGGACCAGGCCAAAGCCACGCTGATCCAGGACGACGGCAGCCTCTATCCATTGCCGGGCAAGTTGCTGTTCGCCGACATCACCGTCGACCCGGGCACCGGTCAGATCATTCTGCGCAGCGAATTCCCCAACCCGGACCTCGACTTGCTGCCGGGCAGCTTCGTGCGCGTGCGTCTGGAGCAAGCGGTCATTCAGCAAGGCATCAGCGTGCCGCAACGGGCCATCCAGCGTGACAGCGCCGGCATCGCCCAAGTGCTGGTGCTCGACGCCGAACAACGGGTCGGCCAGCAACCGGTTGAACTGGGCGCTGTGCAGAACGATCGCTGGATCGTCACCGCCGGGCTCAAGCCCGGTGACCGCATCGTCACTGAAGGCCTGCAGCACGCCCGCCCCGGCGACAAAGTGCAGATCGACGACACCCCTCTTCCACTTGCCCAGGCTTCTGGTCAGTAAGCAGGACGCTTCTTTATGCCGCAGTTCTTTATCGATCGTCCGGTGTTCGCCTGGGTGGTTGCCCTGTTCATCCTGTTGGCCGGCGCCCTGGCCATTCCACAGTTGCCGGTGGCGCAATACCCTAACGTCGCGCCGCCGAAAGTCGAAATCTACGCCGTGTACCCCGGCGCTTCGGCGCAGACCGTGGACGAAAGCGTGGTCAGCCTGATCGAGGAAGAACTCAACGGCGCGGACCATCTGCTGTATTTCGAATCCCAGAGCAGTCTCGGCAGCGCCACCATCACCGCGACGTTCCAGCCGGGCACTGACCCGGAAATGGCTCAGGTCGATGTGCAAAACCGCCTGAAAGTGGTTGAGTCGCGCCTGCCTCAAGCGGTGACGCAGCAGGGTTTGCAGGTGGAGAAAGTTTCCGCCGGTTTCCTGCTGTTGATCACCCTCACCTCCAGCGACGGCAAGCTCGACGACGTGGCGCTCAGCGATTACCTGGCGCGCAACGTGATGAACGAGATCAAGCGTCTGGACGGCGTCGGCAAGGCGCAGCTATACGGTGCCGAACGGGCGATGCGAATCTGGATCGACCCGCAGAAGCTGATCGGTTTTAACCTGACCCCGGCTGACGTCAATGCCGCCATCGTCGCGCAGAACGCGCAAGTGTCGGCGGGCAGCATCGGCGACTTGCCGACCCGCACCACCCAGGAAATCACCGCGACCATTCTGGTCAAAGGCCAGTTGTCGACACCGGAAGAGTTCGCCGACATCGTCCTGAAAGCCAATCCCGACGGCTCAACTGTGCGCATCAAAGACGTGGCGCGCGTCGAGATCGGCAGTCAGGAATACCAGTTCTCCACCCGCCTCAACGGCAAACCGTCGACCGCCGTCAGCGTGCAATTGGCCCCGGGCGCCAATGCCTTGAGCACTGCCACGCTGGTGCGGGCGAAGATGGACGAACTGGCGCGCTACTTCCCGGCGGGTGTGGAATACAAGATCCCGTATGACACCTCGCCCTTCGTCAAAGTCTCGATCACCAAAGTGGTTTACACCCTCGGCGAGGCGATGCTGCTGGTGTTCGCGGTGATGTTTCTGTTCCTGCAAAACATCCGCTACACGCTGATCCCAACCCTGGTGGTGCCGGTGGCGCTGATGGGCACCTTTGCGACCATGTTGGCGCTGGGCTTTTCGATCAACGTGCTGACCATGTTCGGCATGGTGCTGGCGATCGGCATCCTGGTGGATGACGCGATTGTGGTGGTGGAGAACGTCGAGCGCATCATGGCCACCGAAGGCCTGTCGCCCAAAGAGGCAACACGCAAGGCAATGAAGCAGATCACCGGCGCAATCATCGGCATCACGCTGGTGCTGGTGGCGGTGTTCATTCCGATGGCGTTCATGCAGGGTTCGGTCGGGGTGATTTACCGTCAGTTCTCCTTGTCGATGGCCACCTCGATTCTGTTCTCGGCGTTCCTCGCCCTGACCTTGACCCCGGCACTGTGCGCAACGTTGCTCAAGCCGATTGCCAAGGGCGAACATCACGAGAAGCGCGGGTTCTTTGGCTGGTTCAACCGACGTTTCGAGCAACTGACCGAGCGATATCAGGGCTGGGTCGCCTATGCGTTGAAGCGCTCTGGCCGTTACCTGCTGATCTACGGCGTGCTGCTGATCGGATTGGGCGTGTGCTTCAGTCGACTGCCCTCCTCGTTCCTGCCGGTGGAGGATCAGGGTTACACCATCACCGACATTCAACTGCCACCGGGCGCGAGCAAGAACCGCACAGTGCAAGTGGTTGAACAAATCGAAGCCCACAACGCCACTGAACCCGGCGTTGGCGACAGCACGGTCATTCTCGGTTTCAGCTTCTCCGGCAGCGGCCAGAACGCGGCGTTGGCGTTTACCACGCTCAAAGACTGGTCTGATCGGGGTAGCGACGACTCGGCAAGCTCCATTGCCGACCGCGCCAACATCGCGTTGAGCCAGATCAAGGACGCCGTAGCATTTGCAGTACTGCCGCCGCCCGTTGACGGTCTGGGCACCTCCAGCGGTTTCGAGTTCCGCTTGCAGGACCGCGGCGGCCTCGGCCATGCCACGCTGATGCAGGCGCGTAGTGAATTGCTCGCTGCCGCCGAGAAAAGTCCGATCCTGATGAACGTGCGCGAAAGCGCGCTAGCTGAAGCGCCGCAGGTGCAACTGGTCATCGACCGCAAACAGGCCAACGCGCTGGGTGTTTCCTTTGCCGACACTGGCAATGTGCTGTCCACCGCCGTCGGTTCGGCCTATATCAACGACTTCCCCAATCAGGGGCGGATGCAGCGTGTGGTGGTTCAGGCTGAAGGCGATCAGCGCAGTCAGGTCGCCGACCTGCTGAAGATTCACGTGCGCAACAACACCGGAAAAATGGTGCCGTTGTCGGCCTTCGTCCAGGCCAAATGGACTCAGGGCCCGGCGCAGTTGACTCGCTACAACGGCTACCCGGCGATCAGCATTTCCGGCGAACCGTCGCCCGGTCACAGCACTGGCGAAGCCATGGCCGAAATCGAACGGCTGGTGGCGCAAGGTCCAGCGGGATTGGGTCAGGAATGGACCGGGCTGTCGTTGCAGGAACGCTTGTCCGGCAGTCAGGCACCGATCCTGCTCGGGTTGTCGCTGCTGATCGTGTTCCTGTGTCTGGCCGCGTTGTATGAGAGCTGGTCGATTCCGACCTCGGTGCTGCTGGTGGTGCCGCTCGGCGTGCTCGGCGCGGTACTGGCCGTGACCTTGCGCGGAATGCCCAACGACGTGTTCTTCAAGGTCGGGATGATCACCATCATCGGCCTGTCGGCGAAGAACGCGATCCTGATCATCGAATTCGCCAAGAGCCTGTACGACGAAGGCCACGACTTGATCGACGCCACGCTGCAAGCCGCACGCCTGCGCCTGCGGCCGATTGTCATGACGTCCCTGGCGTTCATTCTTGGTGTTGTGCCGTTGGCAATTGCCACCGGTGCCAGTTCGGCGAGCCAGCAAGCCATCGGCACCGGGGTGATTGGCGGGATGATGACGGCGACGCTGGCGGTGGTGTTTGTACCGGTGTTTTTTGTGGTGGTGATGAAGTTTGTGCGCAGGCGCCATAAGAAAACCTGACCAACACCTAATTCCCTGTGGGAGCGGGCTTGCCCGCGATGAGGTCATAACAGTCAATATCTCTTTTGACCATTACACCGCTATCGCGGGCAAGCCCGCTCCCACAGGCTTCGTGTTGTTCTCTCGAGTGTGGTCACAACGAACTGCGCTGGGCTAAGGTGTTTGCAAAGCCCTGACGCATCGAGTTCACATGCCCTTCCTCGCCCGCACCCACCCTCGCCTGTCTGCCGCCACCACCCTCGGCATTGCCGTGGGCATACTGGCGCCAGCCGACTCGATCATCAGCAAAATCCTCTTCGGCTGGAATGCCGGGGTCTGGACTTACCTGGTCCTGATGCTTTGGCTCACCGCGCGCGCCAAAGCGCCAGATGTGAAACGCATTGCCGAGGTCGAAGACGAAAACGCCGGGCTGGTGCTGTTTGTTGTATGCGTCGCTGCAATTGCCAGCCTGGCGACCATCACCTTCGAACTGGCCGGCAGCAAGGACCTGGAAACCACCCGTAAGCTGTTGCACTACGGCTTTACTGCATTGACCGTGATCGGTTCATGGCTGCTGATCGGGGTGATTTTCAGCGTGCACTACGCCCGGCTGTTCTACACCTGGAGTGGCAAAGACCCGGCACTGCGTTTTGCTGAAGGTCTGACAACGCCCAATTACTGGGACTTCCTGTATTTCTCGTTCACCATCAGTGCGGCGGTCCAGACGTCCGATGTCGGCGTGGCGACTCGGGATCTGCGCAAGATTGTCCTGGCGCAGTCGCTGATCGGCTTTCTGTTCAACACGGCCATTCTCGGGTTCTCGATCAACATCGCGGCGGGACTGTTCAACTGATCCCTGCACAAACGTTCTAGTCATCGCCCTCGGCGCAGGCGTTAAATAAGTCGGCTATCCGTCTCACAGGTGCAGCATGACGACTCACAACTGGATCGACCTGGCCCAGGACGCCGATACCGGCATCGAGACCCTGCGTGCGCATTTCGAAGGCCATGCCTACGACCCGCACTGGCATGACAGCTTTCTGGTGGGCGTCACCGAACAAGGGGTTCAGCAGTTTCACTGTCGGCGGGCAAAGCACCAAAGCACGCCGGGCAAGGTGTTTCTGCTCGAGCCGGGTGACATCCACGACGGCGAAGCACCGACCGAAGACGGTTTCACCTACCGCATGCTGTACCTCGACCCGCAGTGGCTGAAACGTGAACTCAGTGCAGTCTTCGAAAATGCCCCCGACAACAGTCAATTGAGTTTCGCCAACACCCTGGCCAGCGACTCGCGACTCGCCCACGCCACCAGCCTGGCGTTTCAAACCCTGCATCACGGTGAGCTGAAAATCGTCCGCCAGACCGCCCTCGACGGTTTGCTCGAACGCCTGACCAGTCACCTGCACTGGCGCGCCCGCTATGGCGAGGATCCGCGCCTGCCGCTGGTGGCGCAGAAGGCACGGGAGTACCTGCACGCCAACGCTCAATACGACATCGGCCTCGACCAGCTGGCCGCCGCAACCGGCGTTGATCGCTTCCGCCTGACCCGCGCTTTCAAAGCCGCTTATGGCATCGCCCCGCACGCCTACCTCGTGCAATTGCGCCTGGCGACCGCCCGGCGAATGCTGGCCCGTGGCGAGCAACCAGCGACGGTGGCGATGGAACTGGGGTTTGCCGATCAGAGTCACCTGGGCCGCTGGTTTGTCCGAGCATATGGTTTGACGCCAGCGCTGTATCGCAAGCGCTGCTCAAATCTTCCAGACGCATGACCCGGACTTTGTGAGGATCGGCTCCTGAGTTAATCCACGGAGCCCGCTGCCATGTTGTCCACCTTCCCGACCTTGCTACCCTTTATGTTGTTTGCTTTCGTCGCCTCCATCACGCCGGGGCCGACCAATATTCTGGTGCTGAGCAACAGCGCCCGGTATGGCTTCAAGGCAACTTTGCCTATCATCTTTGGTGCCTGCGCCAGCGCTGCTGTCGTCGTCCTGCTGGTGGGGTATGGTTTGGGCGAATCCCTGAAGCAGAGTCCGTTGCTACAACACGCCATGCAGTGGTCAGGTGTTACCTGGTTGAGCTACCTGGCCTGGCAGATTTTCCATTCGACACCCGAAACCCTCGATCCGCACTTATCCGAAAATCATCGGCGTCCAGACCTTTTGACTGGCGCAGGCCTGCAATGGGTAAACCCGAAAACCTGGATGATGGCCATGGCGGTCGTCAGCGTGTTTTCCGACAACGGTGCCGATCGCCTGGATCACATCGTTTATTTGAGTTTTGCGTTTTTCGTTATAGCCCTGCCTTGTATGACTGCTTGGGCAGTTCTTGGGTCAAGCGTCAATCAATGGCTTCGTTCAACCAAAGCCCTGCGAAACTTTAATCGGTCCATGGGTATATTGCTGGCAGGTTCGACGTGGCTAAGTGTATGGATCGGACAGTAAAAATTTGTCCCACGCCAACGGAGAAAAAATCACATTTAGAAGACCTTGTAAACTGTCAGGTTTGACAGTTTACAAGTTAGCTTTTAAGCGCTCTGATATGTCATCCCGGACGTTTTATTGCCAGGATATTTCGAGTCATAATCGCGGAGACAACTTTAATGAACAGGATCAATAACATCACCCGATCCGGTAGCTGCAGTGGAACAATTGGCGAGGGAATCACGTTCAATGCGCACTTGGTAGAGTTGAAATCAGAGACTTTCCCACCACCGCACGGCGAGTCTCATGTCATGTTCGCCAGGCAACGTGCGCCCAGTCCGGATTTCACCACAAAAGAAGTGTACGTGTCAGTCAGGAAAGACTTGGCAGATGGCCCTTATACTGTCAGCCCGGACTCCAGTGAGGTGCGGGTAACCTTTGTGGACAATAGCGTATCGCCAGAACCCGTCATCTACATGCAGCTCAGCGGAACGATTGACATCAAGTTCGATAAAACCACAGGTGTTTTCTCTGGAGAACTCAAAGACGTCCTTCTGGAAAACCATGATGGTGACGACGATAAAACGCTAACCCTCAATCTCCAATTCAATGCAAAAAGCGATACCTCCAGCACTCGTAAAAACAAAAGCATCAGACAGGCCGCCTGACAAAGTCATGAAAGAAACGTTCAATAAAAAAGGAAGCCTAAGCTTCCTTTTTTATTGAGTCGCCGCCATTTATTTGCTTAAAAACCGTAACGAACACCCATATTCAAGCCGATTGGCCGCTCTATGTTTTTCCCTTTGCTGTAGTCCGCATCAATGTGAACTTGCAGGCGATCCGTCATGGCGACAGCGAAACCTGCAGCAATCTCACCTCGAGACCCTGAGAGATCATTGTTGAACACATTGTCGTTAACCTTGACCTCATTATTTTTGGCGAACTCGTGACCCAGCGCGACCCGTACATAGGGCTGAACTTGCAGATCGCCTTCCAGGGCAAAAATGCGTCCAGCTGTCATGCCGGCTTCACCCACCAATGACCGTGTGCGGTCTCCATCCGCTTGCATATCGTTGTCCAGAGTGAAACTCCTGCCCTGAATGACCACACCGGACCACTTTGTGTAGGGTTCGATGAAATAGCCATCAGCCAGTTTGATATTGCGCCCAAGCTCGATGGAACCACCCAGTCCGGTATTATCGTAATCACCTTTGGCCCTGTGTCCATCGCTCAAGCCAACCTTGGCCTCGTTGCGAAAGCGGTTCAATTTAAGAACTCCGTCCAGGTAGTAACCACTACCGGCATCAATCCAGGTGAGGTAAGTCCCTAGATAGTTGCTGGTGACGGTACCGGAAGTGCCGCCATCTAGGTTCAGGTCGGACTTGCTATGCCCCGCCATCACACCTATCAGCCATTGTCCGTCGCCGAATGGCAGCGGCGCATCGGCCCCCAACGTAAAACCTCGTTGGGTTTGTTGATATCCGACACCTGAACCATCGGCCACGTTGTATTTGTTGCCATAGGTGCGGCCCCAGGCGCCGCCCTCACCCCCATTGAAACGCAACTCCCCCATGCGCGAACGCAGAGACGTAGCTTCTGCGGACCACACTGTCGATGCCGTGTTGAATAAAGCCAGCACTGAACGCGCGCCGGGGCTGACTGTCCTTGTCGCGGGATCGAGAATCCAGTCGTTGCCGCTTTTCGCCAAGCTATAAGAAAAGGCCCCGAGGTCTACCTCCCTAGCCATAAAGAATTGCGCATCGCCGCCACCTGTTTGCACCACCCGAACTGGTTGACCGGCGGCGGGGTCCACACCAGAACTACTGATAATCAGTTCATGACGACCGCTCGCCGTCCCCGTCACATTCAGCAAATCAGTCTGCCCCGTAGAGAAGTCAGTTCCCAACTCGAAGCGACCATTGCCCGCGAGCTGCCCCACATTCAATTGATAAAAAGCATTGTCGGCGCCGAAGCGTACGGTGCCACCGTTCAACGTCAGATTGTCTATCTGGCCATCGCCCACCAGTACCCATCGAGACGAATCATTGATGGTTGCGCGGGAGACATTTTCCAGGTTGCCTGTCAGAACCGAACTGTTCTGTAAAACCAGGTCAGTAGTGCTGCCTGCTTCATTGACGATATTGCCGCTCAACGAACTGTTATTGACAGTAAACGAGGCAGTAGCACCTCCTCGTACATCCAGCAAGGTATTGTTGCCTGCCACCAGCCGGGAGTTGTTCAGCGTGATCGTCGCAGTCGAAGACCCCGCACTGGCGAAATCAACCTGAATGGCCGAACCGGTGACGCCCTCGACAGTTGTGTTGTTGAGGTTCAGCGTCGCGGGCTGAATAGAATTCGCGTCAAGCCCGATCGTCACACCGTTTTGCCCCCCTATGATCGTGCTGTCAGTGGCCGTGGCCTGACCGCTGGCCAACCTCAATCCGTAACTGCTGGCACCTGTTCCCTGAATCGTCGAATCAGTGACATCCAAGCGACTGAATGCACTCACCAGGGCTCCGCCCGTCACACCGGTTATGTTGCTTTTGCCGCTAACGGTGGCGGTAGACCCCGTCAAAGTATTCGCGTTGCGTACAACCTGAAGCCCGACACGATTGCCAGTGATCGTG
The DNA here is from genome assembly GCF_050435365.1 of Pseudomonas sp. BT76 TE3572. NCBI lineage: Bacteria > Pseudomonadati > Pseudomonadota > Gammaproteobacteria > Pseudomonadales > Pseudomonadaceae > Pseudomonas > Pseudomonas sp. BT76 TE3572. Next base: position 995,791 of record NZ_JBNDKE010000001.1, on the reverse strand, counting down.
CTGTTGACGATATTGGCCTGACTATTGACGAGTACCACCGCAGCCAGACCGCCAACGCCCGAGACGTTTGCTCCGCTCAGGTTAACTTGAGAGCCGTTGCGGGCTGCGATCTGTTGAGTGATACCTGCATTGACGTTGAGTGTCGAACTGTCAGTGTTTATGAACAGCGTCTGAGCGCCATTGACGTTCAATGTGGCATTTGAGTTAAGTGACCATTGCTCGGGAACGCCCCCGGTAATAGTTGTGGTCCCTCCAACAAGGTTTCCTGCCATGGTCAATGATGAGAATGGCAACAGCATGGAAGTAAATATCAAACTCCACCTGATAGGAAAAGGAGGCTCCGTAATTAAATTTCGTTGCATAGTAGACACCTGTCATCTAAAAAACCGGGCCACTGCCACTTGCGTAGGAGGCCATGAAAATGAGTGTCGTTAGGCTAGCGTGAAGCTACGCGCATCTCTGTAGGACTTATCTGTTTTTCAGCATCGAAAAATCCGCCATCGGATTTTTCTGACAGATCTCGAAGCAACTTAAAACAATGCGACTAAGATCATCTAGCCGCATTGTCCGTGGCGAACGTCATGGAACAGGATTTACTTCTTCGCAGTACTGCCCCTCGCTATTAGTAAACAGCATGAAATGTCTAGCCTCCGCTGAAGCAGGAGTGGGCGTAGTGCCACTTCGGGTAATGGTGTATGTGAGTACACCATTTGTCCGATTCGCCGGTTTGAAATGAGTGCCATATATACCGATATCGACTGCAGCCCCCGCCTCCGGATACGGGTCAGGTACCAGCAAATCTGCAGTGGTTTCCGTACCAGGAACAAGAACCGGTGGAGTGGCATCGGTATATGCAGCAAAACTTAACGTGATCGTCTCACCCGCTACCGTGTAAGCACTTTTCGGGATGGTAACTCTCAGATTGCGTCGTGTGGTGCCATCACCAGGAGGGACGAAGTTCAATGTTGAACAACCGATTCTACGCAGCGGGCCTGCAAGATTCTGCACCTCGGGTGCGAGAGTCTGAATAGGAAAAGCGTCTACAGGAATATCTTTGGGTACACACTGAGTCGGGTTTGGATTCAATGCGGTATGAAGTACCCAATGTAAAGGTTTGTCTCCGGGACCTTGAGCAAAGATTGTATCCCAAGGAAGCTGTTGCGTAAGTGTAGTATTTTCCTGACCCGGGGCTAAGGGGATGCGCGTACCCACTTGCACGTTATTATAATAAATCGCAACCAACCATCCTTCTTCAGTAGGCGGAGCAGCAAACAATTTAATTGAAATCGTTGCTTCCTTACCGAAATCCCCTTCTTCTACCTTATCCGTACTGCCCCCTGGAAACGTCAGTACAGGTTGGTCCAAAGCAGGGTTCACGGGATCCGGCTCACTCGGATTAATGGGTCCGATATAGTGAATATTGACGAGTGTCTTGTCATTATTTCCACCAAGACGACGGTTACCTCGAAACATGGCATAACTGAACTCGGTTTCTTCATCGCCATCTGTATTGCCATATACAGACTTGATGGTGGAATACGGAACATCCCAAACCAGTTTTCCATCAACGGCAGTACTCACAAGCTTTTCACCCAGCTCCTCTGTGCCCCAGTAACCCATGAGAGTGTCCGTTGCAGCATACGGGGCGGGCACCGTCGCCTCAAGTTTGACCCCCAGATGGCAGTCAGCCAAATCAATCAAATCGTCGTTGGCCAATGGCACCACGGGTGGTTCAAACACAGTAGGGTCGGCAATGCGCTTCACTTCACGCGAAGCTGGACTCGATACTTTGCTCAAGTGACCTACAAGATCCCTCACTCTATAGATGACTGTATTAACACCTTCTTCAGCATTGACAAATACATCGATGGGGATTATGAATTCGCGCGTGGAGGGTAAATCAATTTCAAGCACCGGTTGGTCACGCACAGGATCCGGGGCTCTGCCCACCCAGGCCAGCAACACGTCGGTGGCGTGATAGTTCCCATAGGCTGCGGCAGTCAACGTGATTCCGTTCGGGTTTTTACCTATGTAGGCTTCATCGATAACAGCGGTCGGCGGCAAATCGACTGGAAAGGTAGCCGCTTTCGGAGACAGGTTCGAAGGTGGTTGCTTCACTCTATAGGGTGCTGTTCGGTCAATAACGTATGTAACGATGTCCGAATGTCCATCATTCACCGCGCCATACCAGTAAACGTATTGAATTTCATATTCAGTAGGGGATTCAGGTGTGTTTTTCTCGACCATCCACGGGGTCATTGGAATTGTCTTGGGCAAAGGCCATGTCCTGCCAGCAATAGGCCCTAAATCTTGCGGGGCCTCTAATTCCTCCCAGTTGAGCGTACCTTTCTCACGGATTCTAAACTCAATCATATCATCCGGATCCTCAGGCTCCGTGGGTCGCGGAATGGTGTAATTGAGCGGCGCGGACAGCGCCGCCAGCGGGATGCGCAAGTCACCTCCGGGAAGTGTTTGAGCTGTAATTGTGACGCCGACGGGGTTTGCGAATACGCCTCCCGCACCGTAACTTTTCTGAAGCACAGCGCTTCGGGACAATATGGCTTTATCAACTCTGCTGTTCATCTTTAAAATCTCCTGCCATCACATTTAAGTAGAACTTACCGGGATCAAAGAATACGATTTACAACGTCCTGCGCAGCGCACATCACTCAACATTGTTCAAGGCCCACATGGGAGTTCTTGACCACTGATGATTCTGTCGATTTTGACCAATGCTGTTTTTGACTGACCTACAAGCCTGGCTCCACGATAGATTCGATAAACAACGGTAGCGGAAGAGCTTACCATCGGCTCTATATGTATGTCGTAGGGTTCAACGACGAGTGGATATCCTTCCCGAATATCTTTATCGCTCAAGCTTTGACGCACGTTAATCCAACGTGCGTCAACGATTTCATCGCCACTGCCATTCCATGTGGAATACCCTCTCCATGTAACTTCGCATTTATCGCCAACTTTAAACAAGGTTAGCGGTGGAACAACAAAATGTATGCCAAACCATATTGGTGGATCGGTGATGCAATTATAATAACCCCAATCAGTTAAATATAAAAAACCAACCTCTTTAAGATCAATCGGCACTGGAGTGTGATCTATTGTCAGTTTTCGGCGAAATGAAAAGGATGGATTATCGGCCGAATTAAGCAATTCATACCACAATTCCACGACACCATTATTTAGCAAGTGCTCTGGACCAATATGAATGATAAATTCTGGCTTCATGTCCGTCGGTGTATAAGTATTTTCTATCTTTACAGATGGTTGTCCGGGTTGCTCAAAGCGAACCGTCAAAATGTCCCTTTCCCCCGGCTCCGTCGCCGGGTCGGGCCATAAAGGTACGATCACATCAATACCTTTGGGCAGCAATGGAAGTGGGATATAGCCCTCCGGATCAACATCGGGATCAGCTACACCTTTAACTTTCGGCGCATCGAATGTCAGTGGTTTATTAGGCGCCATATCGAAGGTCCTTTGATGGTCACGAAATTATCCTTTGGTACTGAAAGAAATTAAGCGCCGAGTTCAGTGGTGTGGCTACTGTCATATCTGACAGGTAAAGCTACCGTTTGTCGGTTTTATCCGACGCATTGGGATGTCACTGGCTTGACGTTTTCAGGTTAATGGTGTCTTCTGAAACCGGTTTCAAAGCCAGCCTGCACAAACACCAATAACAAGGTTAAAAACCGTGAACGACTTCTCCGCCGCCCAGCGCAGCCGCGTCACCATGCTCGACGTCGCCGAACACGCCAAGGTCTCCAAGGCCAGCGTCTCGCGCTTCATCGGCGATGACCGCGCCCTGCTCTCCGATGCCATTGCCCTGCGTATCGAGCAGGCGATTGCCGAACTCGGCTATCGCCCGAACCAGATGGCCCGCGGCCTGAAACGCGGGCGCACTCGCCTGATTGGCATGCTGGTGGCCGATATCCGTAACCCTTATTCGATTGCCGTGATGCACGGGGTGGAAACCGCCTGCCGTCAGCACGGTTACAGCCTGGTGGTGTGCAACACCGACCGCGATGACGAGCAGGAACGCCAGCACCTGGCCCTGCTGCGTTCCTACAACATCGAAGGCTTGATCGTGAACACCCTCGGTCATCACCGCGATGAGTTACGAGAACTGCATCGGGAGATGCCGCTGGTGTTGGTGGATCGCAAGGTCGAGCAGCTCGAGAGCGATCTGGTCGGGCTGGACAATCCTGCCGCCGTTGAAATGGCCCTCACCCATTTGCAAGAACGCGGCTATCGCGATGTGCTTTTGGTGACCGAGCCGTTTGACGGCACCAGTTCGCGGATCGAGCGGGTCAGCAGCTTCAAGGCGCAGATCGAACAACGCCCGACCCTGCGCGGCACCCTCGTCGAAACCGGCAGCGAACTGACCGCCAAACTGAAAACCTTCCTCGAAACGCCCGGCCCCGGCCCGAAAGCGCTGTTCTGCGCCAACGGCATCGCCGCGTTGGCCAGCACCCATTCGTTGCGTGAACTGAAGTGCAATCTGTTCGAGGACGTCGGCCTGATCGCCCTCGATGATCTGGATTGGTACCCACTGGTGGGCAGCGGGATCACCGCCCTCGCCCAGCCGACGGCCGAAATTGGCGCCAGTGCGTTCGAGTGTTTGCTCAAGCGTTTGCGCGGTGATGTCGGGCCAGTGCGGACCCTGGATTTTTCGGCGCGGTTGATTGTGCGTGGGTCGACGAAAATCGCTACTTAAGTCAGCAGCCCTATTTTTTTGAACAAAAATGAAACCGGTTTCAGAGGTATACAACAATGAATAAACCACCCGTTTCCATCAGCCTGTCGAGTTACGGCGCCGACCTTGTTCGCCAACGTGGCCAAGGATCGTTTATCGACGTGTTGGCCGCCTCCGGCGCCACGCGCATCGAATGGCGCGAAGAACTGCTGACCGTCGAAGACCCCGCGCAACTGGCTGACGCCACGCAGGCCCAAGGCCTCGAAAGCGTGTATTCCTCACCGATGGAATTGTGGCTGGCCGGCCAGTCCAAACCCAATCCCGAACTGATCTCTGCGTTACAGCGGGCCCAGGCATTCGGTGCCAAATGGCTGAAAGTGTCCTTGGGCTATTTCACCGACAACAGCGACCTCCAGACCTTGGCCCGCATACTGGGCAAAAGTGCGGTGCAATTGCTGGTGGAAAACGATCAAACCTTGCACGGTGGCCGCATCGAGCCGTTCCAACGGTTTTTCACTGAAGTCGAGCAACACAACTTGCCAGTCAAAATGACTTTCGATATCGGCAACTGGCATTGGCAAGACCAGTCCGCCGCCAGCGCCGCGCGGTTGCTCGGTCGCCACGTCGGCTACGTGCACTGCAAAGCCGTGACACGCCGGGCTGACGGCAAACTGGTCGCCATACCGCCGACCGCCAGCGACCTGCATCTGTGGGAACAACTGCTGCGGCACATGGCCCAAGGCGTTATGCGAGCGGCGGAGTATCCGCTGCAAGGCGACGACCTGGTGCAGTTGACCACCGAGCATGTCGCCACCCTCGCCCGCCTCGGTCAAACCCGTCTGGAGAGCGCTCATGTCTGAGATCGATATTCTGTCGTTCGGCGAAACCATGGCGATGTTTGTCGCCGAGCAGAACGGTGATTTGGCCGACGTTGGCCACTTCCACAAGCGCATTGCCGGGGCCGACAGCAATGTCGCCATTGGCTTGTCGCGGTTGGGTTTTAACGTGGCCTGGTTGAGCCGGGTGGGCGCCGATTCGCTGGGCCGGTTCGTGATCGATACGCTGGAGAAAGAAGGTCTGGATTGCAGCAACGTTGCCATCGACACCGCGCATCCCACCGGTTTTCAACTCAAGTCGCGCACCGACGATGGTAGCGATCCAGTGGTCGAGTATTTCCGGCGTGGGTCGGCGGCGAGTCATCTGTCGCGGCAGTCGATCGCGCCTGAGTTACTCAACGCTCGACACTTGCACGCCACCGGCATTCCGCCGGCGCTGTCCGAAACGGCCCGGGAAATGTCTTTCGAGTTGATGACCCGCATGCGCGATGCCGGGCGCAGCGTGTCCTTCGACCCGAACCTGCGCCCGAGCCTATGGGCCAGCGAGCAACAGATGATTACCGAGATCAACCGCCTCGCCGCCCTCGCCCATTGGGTGCTGCCGGGCTTGAGTGAAGGCCGCTTGCTGACCGGTTTTGAAGACCCGGCCGACATCGCGGCGTTTTACCTCGACCTGGGCGCCGAAGCCGTGGCGATCAAGCTTGGCCCGCACGGTGCGTATTACCGCACCCATCTGGACCAGGGTTTTGTAGCGGGCGTGCCGGTGGCAACCGTGGTCGACACCGTCGGTGCCGGCGATGGATTTGCCGTTGGCATGATCAGCGCCCTGCTGGAAAACCACAGCTTTGCCGACGCCGTGAAGCGTGCGAACTGGATTGGCAGCCGCGCGGTGCAGAGCCGGGGGGATATGGAAGGATTGCCGACCCGTGCCGAAATGATCGCCGAATTTGAGGCCGCCATCGCGGGCAAGCCGAATCGTCGCACCGCCACTCCCACAGGATCGAGTCCAGACGCAAAACCTGTGGGAGCGGGCTTGCCCGCGATGAGGCCCGCATAGTCACTGAAAATCTTTAAACCGTTACCTGCTGCGACAAAAACAACAAGCTCAGGAGCACCACTATGAAAACCGCAACACTCGCCGCCCGCCGCTGGTGGTACATCATGCCGATCGTGTTCATCACCTACAGCCTGGCGTATCTGGACCGCGCCAACTACGGGTTCGCTGCCGCCTCCGGGATGGCCGCCGACCTGATGATCACACCGGGCCTGTCGTCGATGCTCGGCGCGCTGTTCTTCCTTGGCTACTTCTTCTTTCAGGTGCCGGGCGCGATCTACGCCCAGAAGCACAGCGTCAAGAAGCTGATTTTCGTCAGCCTGATTCTCTGGGGTGGCCTGGCCACGTTGACCGGGATCGTCTCCAACGCCTACTGGCTGGTCGTGATTCGCTTCATGCTCGGCGTGGTCGAAGCCGCGGTGATGCCGGCGATGCTGGTGTACCTGTGCCACTGGTTCACCCGTGCCGAACGCTCGCGCGCCAACACCTTCCTGATACTCGGCAACCCGGTGACCATGCTCTGGATGTCGGTGGTGTCGGGCTATCTGGTGCAGCATTTCAGCTGGCGCTGGATGTTCATCATCGAAGGTTTGCCGGCGGTGCTTTGGGCGTTTATCTGGTGGCGTCTGGCCGATGACCGTCCCGCACAAGCCAAGTGGCTGACCGATCAAGAGAAGCAGGATCTGCAAAGCGCCCTGGCTGCCGAACAGGTCGGCATCAAAGCGGTGAAGAACTACGCCGAAGCCTTTCGCTCGCCGAAGGTGATCATCCTGGCCCTGCAGTTTTTTTGCTGGAGCATTGGTGTCTACGGTTTTGTGCTGTGGCTGCCGTCGATCCTCAAGGCCGGCGCGCAGATGGACATGATCGAAGCCGGCTGGCTCTCCTCGCTGCCGTATCTGGCGGCGGTGATCGGCATGCTGTTGGTGTCCTGGGGCTCGGACAAATTGCAGAAGCGCAAACGCTTTGTCTGGCCGCCACTGCTGATCGCCTCGATTGCGTTCTACGGATCCTACGCGTTGGGCGCTGAACACTTCTGGTGGTCCTACACCTTGCTGGTGATCGCGGGTGCCTGCATGTATGCGCCGTACGGACCGTTTTTCGCCATCGTCCCGGAAATCCTGCCGGCCAACGTCGCGGGTGGCGCCATGGCGCTGATCAACAGCATGGGCGCGCTCGGTTCGTTTGGCGGTTCGTATCTGGTGGGCTACTTGAACAGCTCCACCGGCTCGCCGGGTGCTTCTTATCTGTTGATGAGCGGCGCATTGATGCTCTCGGTGGTGCTGACGATTTTCCTCAAGCCCGGCGCCAGTGACCGGGTCGTGGCCAAGGCCGTGGTGCAACGGTCGACGGCCGCTCATTCCTGAATTGAAGTTGAGATGACGACGATGAAAAAGCAGGTTGTGCTGTACAAGAAACTCTCGCCGCTGCTGATGGCTCGCCTGCACGAGCAGACCGAGGTGACGATGATCGACAACCTCAATGCCGACGGCCTGGCAACGCTGCGCGAGGCCCTGCCCCGCGCCCACGGGTTACTCGGTGCGAGTCTGAAACTGGATGCCGGATTATTGGATCTGGCACCTGACCTGGAAGCCATCGCCAGCGTGTCCGTGGGGGTCGACAACTACGACATCGACTACCTGACCGAACGACGAATCCTGCTCAGCAACACCCCGGACGTGCTCACCGAAACCACCGCCGACACCGGTTTCGCGCTGATCCTGGCGACCGCCCGGCGCGTGGTGGAACTGGCGAACATGGTTCGCGCCGGTCAGTGGAAGCGCAATGTCGGCCCGGCGCAGTTCGGCACCGATGTGCACGGTAAAACCCTGGGCATCATTGGCATGGGGCGTATCGGTGAGGCGTTGGCCCAGCGTGGGCATTTCGGTTTTGGCATGCCGGTTATCTATCACAGCCACTCGCCGAAACCGGCGGTCGAGCAGCGATTCAGCGCGCAATACCGAAGCTTGCCGGAGCTGTTGCAGCAGGCGGATTTCGTTTGCCTGACATTGCCACTGACTGCTGAAACCGAAGGGCTGATCGGGGCCAAGCAGTTTGCCCTGATGCGCCCCGAAACCATCTTCATCAACATTTCACGGGGCAAGGTGGTGGACGAGGCGGCGCTGATCCAGGCCTTGCGTGACGGGCAGATTCGCGCTGCGGGGCTGGATGTATTCGAACGCGAACCGCTGAACACCGACTCGCCGCTGTTGCAACTGAACAACGTGGTGGCGACGCCGCACATTGGCTCGGCGACGCACGAAACGCGGGAGGCGATGGCCACCTGTGCGGTGGATAATCTGCTGGCGGCGCTGGCGGGTGAGCGGCCGAAGAATCTGGTGAACACTGGGGCGTGGAAAGACTGAGGAATTCGGTGCCTGTCAGTCAGTCATCGCGGGCAAGCCCGCTCCACACATGGGATCTTTGGCGTTCACAAAACCCTGTGGGAGCGGGCTTGCCCGCGATGAGGCCATCAAAGCCAGTACAAATCTTCAGGCCCGACGCGCCTCCAGAAGGTTCGCCGCACACAACGCTATCCGCTGGCACGCATCCGCCAGCTTGCGCTGATCCACCACCAACCCCAACCGAATATGCCCCGCCGCGCTCGGACCGAACGCTTCACCCGCCAGCACCGACACGCCATAACCTTCCAGCAGCCGCTCGGCAAAACTCTGGGCACACAACCCGGTCTGGCGTACATCGATCATCACGAACATCCCGCCATCAGGCCGGATCGGCCGGATGCCCGGGCAATCCCTCAGGCTCGCGCACACCAGGTCGCGACGCTGGCGATACTCCTCGCGCATCAACGCCACTTCCGGCAGGTCCTCATCCAGTGCCAATTGCGCGGCGTTCTGAATGAAATCCGGAATGCCAAACAGCATGCATAACGACAGGTGCACCAAGTGTTCGGCCAAGGGTTTGGGCCCGATCACCCAGCCCACCCGCCAACCGCTCATGGCGTGGGATTTGGACAGGCTATTGATGGTCGCCGTGCGCTCGGCCATGCCCGGCAGGCTCGCCGGACTGATGTGCTCGCCTTCGTACAACAGATCGCTATAAACCTCGTCGCTGATCAACCACAGGTCGTGACGAATGCATAGCGATGCCAGTTCCTGCCAGACCATCAGCGGCAAACTGGCGCCGGAAGGATTGTTCGGACTGTTGAGCAAAATGGCGCGGGTTTTAGGCGTGATCAGCGCCGCGACATCCGCCGGATCGACCCGAAAGCCGTTCTCGGGACGCACCGCCACCGGCACCACTTTGGCTGCGCAGGCACCGAACACGCCTTCATAGGTGACGTACATCGGCTCGGCGACGATCACTTCATCGCCCGGGTCGAGCAGGCATTGCGCGACTGAATACACCGCACATTGCGCGCCCGGCAGCACGATCACATGATCGGCATCCACCGCTTGGCCACTGCGACGTCGATGACGGTTGGCAATGCTGTCGCGCAACCCCCGACTGCCACGAACTGACGGGTAGTGAGTGTCACCGGCCAACAAGCTATCGATGCACGCCTGAACGATGGGCTGCGGCGTATCGAAGTCGGGATCGCCGATCGACAGCAGTAGCACATCAACGCCCTGCTCGATTAATTCCAGTGCTCGGTCATGAATCTGCCAGGCCGCTGCGCCGTCACCGGCAATTCGTTTGGTCAAGGCTGAATAGCGCATGTAATTCTCCAGTCGCGCGGGTTCCAAGCCTCAACCCTATCTCAAATCACGAAACGCGCCACCATGGCATTTAAATCCACGGCCAGGCGCGACAGTTCGTGAGTGGCGGCGCTGGTTTGATTGGCGCCGGCGGCGGACTGGGTGGCCAGGTCGCGGATGTTCACCAGGTTGCGGTCCACTTCGCGGGACACCTGGGCCTGTTCTTCGGACGCGCTGGCGATCACCAGGTTGCGTTCGTTGATCAATTGGATCGACTGAGTGATCTGCTCCAGCGCAACACCGGCGGCGCGGGCCATTTCCAGGGTGCTCTGGGTGCGCTGATTGCTTTGCTGCATCGACGCGACCGCGTGGCCGGTACCGTTCTGGATGCCGGCGACCATTTTTTCGATTTCCTGGGTCGATTGCGCGGTGCGATGGGCCAGCGCCCGGACCTCGTCCGCCACCACCGCGAAACCGCGCCCGGCTTCACCGGCACGGGCGGCTTCGATTGCAGCGTTGAGGGCCAGCAGATTGGTCTGCTCGGCGATGGCGCGGATCACGTCCAGCACCTTGCCGATGTCGCGCCCCTGAGTGGCCAGGCCTTCGATCATCACCGAGGTGTTTTGCACATCATGGGTCATGGTCTGGATCGCGCCGACGGTTTCCACCACACGGTCGCGACCTTCACGTGCGGCCTGAGTCGACTGGTTCGAGGCTTCGGACGTCGACACCGCGTTGCGCGCGACTTCTTCCACGGCGGCGGTCATTTCGTTGACCGCGGTGGCGGCCTGTTCGATTTCGTTGGTCTGCTGTTGCAGGCCGCGGGACGCTTCTTGGGTGACCGTGCTGAGTTCTTCAGCGGCGGCACCCAGCTGGGTGGCGGAACCGGCGATCTGCTCGATGGTTTTGCGCAGGCTGGCCTGCATCGTGGACAAGGCACCGAGCAAACGGGCCGGTTCGTCCTTGCCATCGACCTCGATGACGTGGGTCAGGTTGCCGCCCGCAATGGTTTGCGCCGCCAGCAGCGCACGGTTCAGCGGTGTGACGATGCTGCGGGTCAGCAGCCAGGCCAGCAGCACGGTCATCAGCGCCGCGATGACCGCCACGGCGATGATGCCGGTAATCGCGCTGCGGTACAGCTCGCCCGCTGCGGCCGATGCGGCTTTCGCATCGGAATTATTCAGCGCCACCAGTTTGTTCAGCTGCTCGCCCATCTGGTCCGTACCGTCCTTGATCCGGGTGTTGATCAGCGTGCGCATCTCATCGAGCTTGTTCTGCCGCGACAGCTCCAGCATCTGGGTCTGGGCTTGCATGTAGCTGTCCAGCGTTGCCGTGAACGTCTTGTACAGCGCCGCTTCTTCCGGGGTGGCCGACAACGCGGCATAACTCGATTGTGCACTGCGAACCTTGTCGACCAGCACGCCAATACGCGTCTGGGCTTCCTGCAACGCGTTCGGATCACGGTTGACCAACACACGGAAAGAAAGAATGCGCAGACGCAGGACGTTTTCCGTCAGGTTACCGAGAAACCCGACGCTGGGCAGCTGCTTGGTTTCCATGTCGATGGAGGCTTGGTGGATGCTCGTCATGCGGTTCACGGCAAAGACACCCAGCACGATGACGAGCAAGGCAATGAAGGCAAAACCCAGGAAAGCTCGAGGCGCGATATTCAGATTACGCAGTGACATAGGATGACTCTCGGGTGATGGGGCTACGAGCATCCTTGCGTGATCGCTGAATCGCGGGCGGTGGCGCACGCGCGTTCAGTTTGGCGCCACTGTTGGAATAGGTTTTGTGTGCGCCTGATATCTGTATCGGCTGGGGATGAGGATTTTTGCGGGGCGTTGAGAAATATATTTCAAGTTTGGAACCGCCCCTCACCCTAACCCTCTCCCAGGGGGAGAGGGAACTGACCGTGTTGTTCTTCCGATGCTCTGCGACCTGAAAGTTTTGAGCCGAACTCAGGTTCTGAAAAGCATGGAGACCTGCAATTGCGAGTCGAACTCAGGCTCTGAAATCTATGGAGATCGCCTCCCTTTCCCCTCTCCCCCGTGGGGAGAGGGATGGGCGGGCGGCGTTCCGATGAGGGGTGGATCAAAAATCCAACGCAACTTTCAAGCCTTACGCAAAGCCACCCGCCAAACCCGCGCAACATCACTCGCCCGCTCCCGCAGCAAACGTGGCGCCTCGGCACACGCTCGCTCCAGCGTCATCGGCCCACTGGCCAAGGCAAACGCGGCATCGATGCCATGTTCATACAGTTCTTGATAACCCTCACCCAGCGTCCCGGCGAGGACGATCACCGGCACGCCGTGCTGCCGAGCAATTCGCGCCACACCAAACGGTGTCTTGCCACGCAGGGTCTGAGCATCGAAACGGCCTTCACCGGTGATCACCAGGTCGGCGCCCTTGATCGCATCGTCCAGGCCGACCAGTTCGGCGACCACGTCGACCCCGGCCTTGAACTGCGCCCCCAGAAACGCCTTGGCGGCAAACCCCAGGCCGCCTGCCGCGCCGCTGCCCGGCTCGTCACGTACGTCTTTGTTCAGGACCTCAGCGCAGCGTTCGGCAAAGTGCCCGAGCGCTCGATCCAGTTGCTCGACTTGCTCGGGTGATGCCCCTTTTTGCGGGCCGAAAATCGCTGAAGCACCGTGAGGACCGCACAGTGGATTGTTGACGTCGGCGGCGATGTCGAAGCGCACCTCGGCCAGTCGCGGGTCGATTTCACTCAGATCAATGCGGGCCAGCTGTCCAAGCGCCAGACCACCCGGTGCCAGTGTTCGGCCGTGTGCGTCCAGCAGTTTGACGCCCAAGGCTTGCATTGCACCCGCGCCGCCGTCGTTGGTGGCGCTGCCGCCAATCGCCAGAATGATCCGTTGCGCCCCGGCATCGAGCGCCGCGTGGATCAATTCGCCGGTGCCGAACGTGCTGCTGAAGCACGCATCACGCTTGCCCGGCGGAACCAGTTGCAGGCCACTGGCCTCGGCCATTTCGATGATCGCGGTGTGGCTCTGGGGTAGCCAGCCCCAAGCGGCCTCAACCGTTGCGCCGAGTGGCCCACGAACGGGGGTTTGGCGCAGTTCGCCCTCGCACGCCGCCAGAATCGACTCGACGGTCCCCTCCCCGCCGTCTGCCATCGGGCATTTGATCAGGAGCGCATCGGGCCAAACCTGCGCCAACCCCAGAGCAATGGCATCAGCCACCCCCTGGGCACTCAGGCTGTCCTTGAACGAATCGGGGGCGATGACGATTTTCATGCGAATTCTCCAGTTCCAATGCGTTCCATGCTGCCAGCAGGCAAGAACAATAACGCCGGTCCGCTGCACAAGCGGCCATGACGATTATTGTTCATTTCCACAAAACCTCTCTGTCCCTACACATTCCTTGTAGCAGCTGCCGAGCCTGCGAGGCTGCGTTCGGCTGCGCAGCAGTCGTAAATTCTGCAAGCACGGTTTACCTGATGCTCCGCGGCGCATGATTTCACGACTGCTGCGCAGCCGAACGCAGCCTCGCGTTGCTCGACAGCTGCTACGGGTTGGTGTTCGGTGCGTCGGTTTGGGGAAGGAGCTGGACGCCGAGGTAAAGCGCGAGCATTCCGTCCAGCCTTAACGGGTCAACACCGCTGAGCTCGGCAATCCGCTCCATCCGGTAGCGCAAACTATTGCGATGGATGCCCAGCGCATCGGCACACGCCTGGCTCTGGCCGTCGTGATCGCACCAGCTGCGCAGGGTCGCTAGCAGTTGACCATTGCCATCCTTGGCGATGACTTTGCGCAGGGGTTTGAGCAACTCGTCCAGCGCGTCGTCGTTGCGATGACGCCAGAGCATCACCGGCAACCGATAACGGTTGAGCGTCAGCAAACGCGAGTGCGGCAACACGTCTCGCCCATAAGCCAGCAAGTCGCCGACGCGTCGATAGCAGCGGCGCAATCCCGACAACCCATCGGCCTGCCCGCCCACGGCAATGCGCAGAATGTTCCAGCCGAGCCCATCGAGTTTTTCCAGCAGCCGATCGTTCTCGATCGCCTGGCTGGCCGGTCGGCACCAGAGCAACGAAGACTTGGCCGAACTCACGCACCAACTGTCCGGGTAGCGCGAGGTCAGCCAGGCGCTGAGCGCCTCGACGGTTTGCCCCGGACCGTGCTCCATCCCTAACTCGAACAGATACGGCACCCGCGTCATCTGCGGTTTGAGTCCCAGCTGCTGCGCTTCGTCGATCAGCCGCGGCGAATCTCCGGCCTCACTGAGCAGCAATGCCAGCAGATCGTCGCATCGCTGGCGCCGCCATTGCTGTTCAGCCTGCTGATTGCGCTGGCCGACCAGCATCTCGGCGGTCATTCGCACCAGTTCGGCGTAGGTGCGCAATTGTTCGGGTTCACCGGTGATGCCCAGCACGCCAATCAAGCGCTGATCGAGCAACAGCGGCAAGTTAATGCCCGGCTGCACGCCTTTCAAATGAATCGCGGTCTGGGCGTCGATCTCCACCACTCGCCCGTTGGCCAACACCAGTTGCGCGCCTTCATGGCGGGTGTTGACTCGCTCCGGTTCGCCGCTGCCGAGAATCAGCCCCTGGCTGTCCATGACGTTGACGTTGTACGGCAGGATGGCCATCGCCCGGTCGACGATGTCCTGGGCCAGGTCGTGATCGAGTTCGAACATAGCGGTGATCCTTGAAAGCGTGATGGAGCGGATTGTTCACCCGCACAGGCCTTGGTTGCAAACCCTGTGCTCAGGCACAAAGACAATGACCCAAGCGGTGGCCGAGACTCACCGGGCGGTCAACGTTACCCTTGCATCGCAAAAAATCATAATAAAGAGAGAGCCCGCCATGTCACAGAGCGCCGCCGCTACCCAGGCCATCGTTGACGAGAAAAACGCCGTCTACAAACGCATAACCCTGCGTTTGATCCCCTTCATTTTCATCTGCTACCTGTTCAACTACCTCGACCGGGTGAACGTTGGATTTGCCAAGCTGCAGATGCTCGACGCACTGAAATTCAGCGAAACCGTGTACGGCCTCGGGGCCGGGATTTTCTTTATCGGCTACGTGCTGTGCGGCGTCCCCAGCAACCTGGCCCTGACCAAATTCGGCCCGCGCCGCTGGATCGCGCTGATGATGATCGTCTGGGGCTCACTGTCGACCTGTTTGCTGTTCGTCACCACCCCGACCGAGTTCTACACCTTGCGCCTGTTCACCGGCGCGGCTGAAGCCGGGTTCTTCCCGGGCGTGGTGCTTTATCTCTCGCAGTGGTTTCCGACCTTCCGCCGTGGCCGCATCATGGCGTTGTTCATGTCGGCGATCCCGGTGTCCGGCCTGCTCGGCAGCCCGTTTTCCGGCTGGATTCTCAATCACTTTGGCGCAGGCCAGGCGGGTTTGGCCGGCTGGCAGTGGATGTTCCTGCTGCAAGGTATCCCGACCGTGATCCTCGGCGCCCTCGCCTATTTCCTGCTGAGCGACAGTTACGCCAACGCCAAATGGCTCACGCCGTTCGAGCGTTCGGTGCTGGAAGCCGACCACGCTGAAGACCTGGCCAACAAACCGAAAACCACCACTGACTCGCTGCTGGCGGTGTTCAAGAATCCGGCGATCTGGGCGTTTGGCCTGATCTACTTCTGCATCCAGAGCGGCGTCTACGCGATCAACTTCTGGCTGCCGTCGATCATCAAAAACCTGGGCTTCAGCGATAACCTGGTGATCGGCTGGCTCAGTGCGATTCCGTACCTGCTGGCGGCCGTGTTCATGTTGATGGTCGGCCGCTCGGCGGACCTGCGCAAAGAACGGCGCTGGCATTTGGTGGTGCCGATGCTCATGGGCGCGGTCGGTCTGCTGATCGCGGTGAACTTTGCGACTACGCCGGCCATTGCCATCCTCGGCCTGACCATCGCCACCATGGGCGCCCTCACCGGCCTGCCGATGTTCTGGCCGGTGCCGACTGCACTGCTCAGCGCGGGCGCTGCGGCGGGAGGTTTGGCGTTGATCAACTCCATGGGGCAGATGGCCGGGTTCCTGAGCCCGTATCTGGTGGGTTGGGTCAAGGACAGCACCGGGTCGACCGATGCAGCGCTTTACCTGCTGGCGGGCGTGATTGTTTGCGGGAGTTTGTTGGCGTTGCGCATGACACGTACGTTGCGGGTGTAACGCATTGATCGTTCCCACGTCTGCGTGGGAACGATCGGCACCCAATGTTCGATATTTCCGTTTGCCCCGCCCCACCATTCTGGTATTTGATTGGGCCTTTCCCTCACTGGTAAAAGGATTTCGTCATGAGCTATCGCACGCTGGGTCATTCGGGTTTACAGGTTTCCACCCTGACTCTGGGCACCATGATGTTCGGCGAACAGACCAGCACCGAAGATTCCCTGCGGATCATCGACAAGGCCTGGGACCAGGGCATCAATTTCATCGACACCGCGGACGTCTACACCAACGGCCGCTCCGAAGAGATCGTCGGCGAAGCGATTGCCGGTAATCGCCACGAATGGGTGCTGGCGACCAAGGTCGGCTACGGCCCGGTGGACGGCGTTCCGAACCGCACCGGCCTGAGCCGCAAGCACCTGTTCAATGGCATCGATGCCAGCCTGACGCGTCTGGGCACCGATTATCTCGACATCTATTACCTGCACCGCGAAGACCACAACACGCCGCTGGAAGTCACGGTGTCGGCCATCGGCGATTTGATCCGCCAGGGCAAGATTCGCTATTGGGGTTTGTCGAACTACCGTGGCTGGCGCATCGCCGAGGTGATTCGTGTGGCCGATCAACTGGGCGTCGACCGGCCGGTGATCAGTCAGCCGCTGTACAACATCGTCAACCGTCAGGCAGAAACCGAGCAGATCACCGCCGCGCAAAACTATGGCCTTGGCGTGGTGCCTTACAGTCCGCTGGCTCGTGGCGTGCTCAGCGGTAAATACGCGCCGGACGTGAAGCCAGACGCCAACAGTCGCGCCGGCCGCGCAGACAAACGCATTCTGGAAACCGAATGGCGCGTCGAATCCCTGCGCATTGCTCAGCAGATCCAGCAGTACACCCAGGGTCGCGGCGTGGGCATCGTCGAATTCGCCATCGCCTGGGTGCTGAACAACAGCGCCGTCACCTCGGCCATCGTTGGGCCGCGCACCGAAGAACAATGGGATGCCTACACTAAGGCGTTAGCGGTGAAGATTACGGCTGAGGATGAGGCGTTCATTGATTCGCTGGTTGTGCCGGGGCATGCCTCGACGCCGGGGTTTAATGATGTGAGCCACTTTGTGTCGGGACGGAAACCGCGTTCGGCTTGAGATTGTTCCCCTCACCCTAGCCCTCCCGAAACGTCGGACCGCCCAAAGGGAGAGGGGACTGATTGGGGGATGTTTGGCATATGCTTCGACCTGAAAGTCCCGCGTCGAATCCATAATCGAATAGGTCTTTCAGGTCGCAGAATTTCTTGAGGCCACTCGGTCAGTCCCCTCTCCCTTCGGGCGGTCCGACGTTTCGGGAGGGCTAGGGTGAGGGGACGACGGTTTGAAACTCTGCAGTGATGTTGAAAATATTGATCACTCGGCCAATATTCAGCACAAAAACCACGTATCCTGCGCGCCCCGTATGACCTTCAACCCGCGAGGACAGTTTGTCTAAAGGTATCGCTCTATCGGTTTCAGCCTCGGTGCTGTTTGCCGTCATGTATTACTACACTTCGTTGCTCAAGCCTTTGAGCGGCGTGGAAATCTTCGGTTGGCGAATGCTGCTGACCCTGCCCTGCATGACCGTGTTCATGGTGGCCTCCGGTGAATGGAAACGCGTGGCCGCCCTTTTTCGGCGGCTGGTTGGCCAGCCAAAATTGCTTGCCGGCCTGATCGTTTCCGCGACGCTGCTTGGCCTGCAACTCTGGCTGTTCATGTGGGCGCCGCTCAACGGCTATAGCCTCGACGTGTCCCTGGGCTACTTCCTGTTGCCGCTGTCCATGGTGCTGACCGGGCGGGTTGCCTATGGCGAGCGACTGTCTTACCTGCAAAAGGTTGCCGTGTTTTTTGCTTCCCTCGGCGTGCTCAACGAGCTGTATCAGGTCGGTGGTTTTTCTTGGGCGACTTTGCTGGTCGTCATCGGTTATCCGCTCTACTTCATCCTGCGCAAACGACTGGCGACCGACAACCTCGGCGGTTTGTGGATGGACATGGCCTTGATGTTACCCGTGGCGTTCTGGTTCGTTCAGGGCGGTGAGCAGGGTTTCGCCGTGTTCGATCAACACCCGTGGCTGTCACTGCTGATCCCTTTACTCGGCGTCATCAGCGCATCGGCGCTGGTGGTTTACATCATCGCCAGCCGACTGCTGCCGTTCAGCCTGTTCGGGTTGTTGAGTTACGTCGAGCCGGTGCTGTTGCTCGGCGTCGCGTTGCTGCTGGGGGAAAGCATCAAGCCCGGTGAGTGGCTGACGTACATCCCGATTTGGTTGGCGGTGGTGGTGTTGGTGTTCGAAGGGTTCAAACATATGGTCCGGCATCGACGAAAATCGATGTAGGACCGGCACGAAAAAGCCCGGTCAGCATTGCTGCTGACCGGGCTTTTTTTACATCTGAAACGGCTTAGTCGGTGGAGAGCACGCCACGACGAACCTGGTCGCGTTCGATGGATTCGAACAACGCCTTGAAGTTGCCTTCGCCGAAACCATCGTCGCCTTTACGCTGGATGAATTCGAAGAACACCGGGCCCATCAGGGTTTCCGAGAAGATCTGCAACAGCAGACGCTTGTCGCCCGACTCGGACGAACCATCCAGCAGAATGCCGCGCGATTGCAGTTGATCAACCGGCTCACCGTGGTTCGGCAAACGGCCTTCAAGCATTTCGTAGTAGGTCTCCGGCGGCGCGGTCATGAAGCGCATGCCGATGCTTTTCAGGTGATCCCAGGTCTTGATCAGGTCATCGCTGAGGAAGGCAACGTGCTGGATACCCTCGCCGTTGAACTGCATCAGGAACTCTTCGATCTGACCGGCGCCCTTGGACGATTCTTCATTCAACGGGATGCGGATCATGCCGTCCGGCGCAGTCATCGCCTTGGAGGTCAGGCCGGTGTATTCGCCCTTGATGTCGAAGTAACGGATCTCGCGGAAGTTGAACAGCTTCTCGTAGAAGTTGGCCCAGTAGGCCATGCGACCGCGATACACGTTGTGGGTCAGGTGGTCGATGATCTTCAGGCCAGCCCCGACCGGGTTGCGGTCAACGCCTTCGATGAACACGAAGTCGATGTCGTAGATCGAGCTGCCTTCGCCGAAACGGTCGATCAGGTACAGCGGCGCACCGCCGATGCCCTTGATCGCCGGCAGGTTCAGCTCCATCGGGCCGGTTTCGATGTGAATCGGCTGGGCGCCCAGTTCCAGGGCCCGGGCAAACGCCTGCTGGGCATTCTTGACGCGGAACGCCATGCCGCACACCGACGGACCGTGCTCGGCCGCGAAGTACGACGCAACGCTGTGCGGTTCGTTGTTGAGGATCAGGTTGATCTGGCCCTGACGATACAGGTGCACGTCTTTGGAACGGTGGGTCGCGACCTTGGTGAAGCCCATGATCTCGAAGATTGGCTCCAGGGTGTTCGGGGTCGGCGATGCGAATTCGATGAATTCAAAGCCCATCAGGCCCATTGGGTTTTCGTATAAATCTGCCATGGTTGGCGCCTCATCATTTTCTTGTCAATTAACGGATCGTTAGTTGCTAGCAATGCTGAGACCGGCGGGTGGCGCGCAGGAGATGCCCCGCACGCTGCGGGCGAGGAAGTCACCGTAGATCAATTGAAACCCAAAACTCTTCATTGTCGACCCAAGGCTCTTGCGGGCGAGGCTTCTGCTGCCAGAAGACGATTATTCTTATATGCGTAACCCGATTCTACACAGCGTAAATAGGTTTGTCCGCCTTCTGTATCAAATCCCCTTTTTCCCTGCTCGCGCAAGGGGTTTGTTGCACAGGAAGATCCCCACGAGGATCAGCCCTCCTCCCAGGCACATCGCCAGGGTCAACTGCTCGCCCAACAGCAGCGCACCGAGGATCACCGCGGTCAGCGGGTTGAGGGCGATGAACACGCCTGAACGCGTCGCGCCGATTTTGCGAATGCCGTCGTAATAGCCGATATAGGCCAGCGCCGAACCTAATACGCCCAAGTACATCAGGCTCATCCATTGCGTGGGTCCGAGGCTGGCGAGTGCAGCCACACTCAACTCCCCGCGAACAGCACTGGTCACCCACAGCATCAGCGTGCCCAACAGAATCGAGTACGTCACCGTTTGCACCGGGCCCAGGGTTTGATTCAGGTCCTTGGAGAACAGCGAATAAACGCCCCAGCCAAGCACACAGCCGAAGATCAACAGATCGCCGATCCAGGCATCGGGATTGCTGGCCAAGAGTTGTGGGTTACGGCTGACGATCACCAGGCTCGCCCCGGCAATACAGATCGCGATCCCGATGACTTTCGCTCGGTTCAAGCGTTCCTTAAATAGAAGCCATGACGCCAGCCCGATCACGGCCGGGTTCAACGCCACGATCAATGACGCCCGTGAAGCATTGATGTAGTGCAGCCCATAAAAGAAGCACAGGTTGTAGAAGAAGATCCCGAAAAAACCCAGCAGCGCCAATTGCAGCCATTGCCTGGGGCTGGGCCTTGCGAGAGGCACGCGGGCCAGTAGCAGAAACACCAGCAACGCCACGCTGGCCAGCAAGAATCGCAGGCTGGCGGCAAACAAGGGGCTGAGGCTGTCGGCCAGAAATCGCCCGGCGACAAAGGTGCCGCCCCAGATCATGGTGACGGCAGCCAGTTTCAGATAAACCGGCACATCCGAAGGGTTGGACAGACTCTGCTCATAGGTCGTCATAGGTTTCCAGAACGAGAAATCGGGGGTGATGGCGTATCATTCGACTAATACTTCCTCATCGTAAAATGAGCAAACACTCATGACACTTACCCAACTGGAGATCTTTTCTCTGGTCGCCGAGCTTCACGGTTTTACGGCGGCAGCCAATCGCTTGGGGATTTCCCAATCCGCGGTCTCTCACGCCCTCAAGTCGCTGGAACAGGAATTGGGCGTCGAGCTGCTGCGCCGGCATCAGTCCCGGGTCGAACTCAGCGACATCGGCCAACAGCTTTTGCTGCGCGCCCGGGCAATGCTGGGCCTGGCCAACACCTTGCGCCAGGAAGCGGCCGATGCGCGCGGAATGAAACGCGGCACGTTGCGCCTCGGCTCGTTCGGCCCGACCTCATCGATCAAACTGCTGCCGCTGATCCTGCAGCACTACCGCGCGGCTCACCCGGGCATCGAGGTCCACATCGACGAAGGCCCGGACCGGCAGGTGATCCAGTGGCTGGAGGAGCGTCGGATCGATATTGGCTTCGTGGTGTTGCCCGAGGAGCGGTTCGACACCTTTGCGCTGATCGAGGACCAAATGGTTGCACTGCTGCCCGTCGATCATCCGCTGGCCCGTCGCGACAGCCTGACCCTGAGCGATTTGTGCAACGACCCCTTCGTATTGACCGAGGCCGGCTCATCGGAACTGGTGTCGCGGCTATTCAGTGCCGCCCGGCTGACGCCGAACATCCGTTATCGCTGCTCGCAACTACTAAGTACGCTGGACACCGTTGGCCGAGGCGATGCGTTGACGGTCGTTGCCGAAGGCTCTTTGCCCGATGATCGCGACAGTCGCTACGTGAAAAAACCGCTAACGCCACCGGTCACACGCCAAGTTGGACTGGCGGTGCTCGACCAGCGCCAGTCGTCCCCTGCGGCGCTGGCTTTTATCAAACTGGCCGAGCGCCTGAACTACCGTTGAGCGGCACACGTGCCGAGGGCCAACTATCCCAGCATTCGCAAATGCCACTGACCGCCCACGGCGTGAACTTCTTGCAAGGTTATCGGTTCGGCCGGTCGATGCCCGGCGCGGATTTCATTAACGCATTAAGTCACCATTAACTAGCGACGCTAAGCGACGAAACAAGGAGATCGCGCACCATTTGAATCAAAATACTACTGTTGTTACATGAAGAAAAAGACAGGATTTACTCTTGGCCAATTAACTACTACAATTTTTCATGCCTGCTCTAGATTGGCAGGTGAGCCATTATCACCGGGTCGCTTCAAGGCTCTTGGCTTATAGCTTTGTTTGCGGTTGGTATCAGCCAAACACACTATTGGAGTAAAGATATTGTCCAGACTCGCTGAATTTCGTGCAGCTGAAAAGGCCCTTCAAGAACAGCTCAAGCAGCTGGAAACCCTGAAGAATGATGCCGGGCTCAAGAAAGAAATCGAATTCGAAGAAAAGCTCCAGGGGCTGATGAAAACCTACGGCAAGAGCCTGCGCGACATCATCGCCATTCTCGATCCGAACCCGGCAAAATCCGGTCTGCAACAAGCAACGCCTAAAACCCGCCGCGCTCGCGTGGTCAAGGTTTATCAGAATCCGCACACCGGTGAACTGATTGAAACCAAGGGTGGCAACCACCGCGGCCTGAAAGCCTGGAAGGAACAATACGGTGCAGCTACCGTTGATTCCTGGCTGCGTGGCTAAGCACTCGCGGTGATAAAAAAAGCCCTGCCAATGCAGGGCTTTTTCATGGACGCCTTCTAAATGCAACGATTGGCGTCGATCAACTCTCTACTTGCTGACTAACTTTGTGCTTAATCCGTTTGGGTATCTAAAAATTTCAGAATGCGCTGAAACCGGCAGCCATTGAAATCTTTAACTAAAGTTTCAAGCTGTTACGGGCCGCGTCTATTTCTTCCTGACTTGCCTTATAAACCTCAGCCTGCCCCGCGTAGGAAAGAACATAGGCCTTATCGCCATCCACGGCAGCAACCAATGTTTGAGAGAGCACATGCCTTCCGTTCTGCGTGATGGTGCAGGTAGTTTCCAGCGCTGATAAGCGACTCAACGTCGTCGGGTGAATCTTGTTGCAGACACTTTGATAACCGCCTTGAAAGAAGTCCTTCTGCACCGACTTGCGCATCTCCAGCAACACGCCTTGCAGATTCACCTGATGACCACTTTCCACCTGAGTCGTGGTCAACTCCATCACCATTACCGGCGTGCCGCCCTGATCGTTCTTCACCGCACGCTGGCGGGACACTTGGGCGTTGGCCTCATCTTGCGGGACGGCTTCGACCTCCCAGCCGTTGGGCCAGGTCATGATTGGCTCATCTGCGAGAGCGCTGTTAACACCTGAAAGCACGCAGATCAGGACGAACATCGATTTACAGAAACGAATCATTGCAATGAACACTCACGGATTGAACGGTAAAGTCTGAGCCCCGCCCGTCTGTCAGGCAATAGCCGACGCTTTGGGTTTGGTGATGTCCGAGCCCTTGCGTATCATTGTCGCCATTCGTTAGCCCCACTTATTTTCCGGAGGGCCCATGAGCCTGCACGAATTGAACACCTTCCCAGGCGTGACTGCCCAACCTGACACCGCCACCCAGAAGTTCGTCTTCAACCACACCATGCTGCGGGTCAAGGACATCACCAAGTCCCTGGATTTCTACACGCGCATTTTGGGTTTCTCGCTGGTGGAAAAACGCGACTTTCCGGAAGCCGAGTTCAGCCTGTACTTCCTGGCGCTGGTCGATAAAAACCAGATCCCGGCCGACGCTGCTGCCCGCACTGAATGGATGAAGTCGATCCCCGGCATTCTCGAACTGACCCACAACCACGGCACCGAGAACGACGCGGATTTCGCTTACCACAACGGCAACACCGACCCGCGCGGTTTTGGCCACATCTGCATCTCGGTGCCGGATATCGTCGCTGCCTGCGAGCGCTTCGAAGCGTTGGGCTGCGATTTCCAGAAACGCCTGAATGACGGCCGCATGAAGAGCTTGGCGTTCATCAAGGATCCGGATGCGTACTGGGTTGAGATCATCCAGCCTGCACCGATGTAACATTCCTCCCACACTTGGAATGTGTGAGGCACAAAAAAACCCCATGACCGCTCATGGGGTTTTGGTGTTTTCAGTGTCGGGTTTTATGCCGGAGCCGAGGTCCGGATCAAGTGATCGAATGCGCTCAAGGAAGCCTTGGCGCCCTCGCCCACCGCAATCACGATCTGCTTGTAAGGCACGGTTGTCACGTCACCGGCAGCGAACACGCCCGGCATTGAAGTCTCACCGCGGGCATCGACGATGATCTCACCGCGAGGCGACAACTCGATGGTGCCTTTGAGCCAATCGGTGTTGGGCAGCAAACCGATCTGCACGAAGATCCCTTCCAGCTCGACGGTACGCAACTCGTCCGACTGACGATCCTTGTAGCGCAGGCCGTTGACCTTCTGACCGTCGCCCAACACTTCAGTGGTTTGCGCACGGGTGATGACAGTGACATTCGGCAGGCTGTGCAACTTGCGCTGCAAGACCGCATCGGCGCGCAGCTGCACGTCGAACTCCAGCAGTGTGACGTGGGACACGATACCCGCCAGGTCGATGGCCGCTTCGACGCCGGAGTTACCGCCGCCAATCACCGCCACGCGCTTGCCTTTGAACAGCGGACCGTCGCAGTGCGGGCAGTACGCCACGCCTTTGTTGCGGTATTGCTGCTCACCCGGGACGCTCATTTCACGCCACCGCGCACCGGTCGCCAGGATCACAGTCTTGGCTTTCAGGGTCGCGCCGCTGGCGAAGTGGACTTCGTGCAACTCGCCGTTCTTGCCCGGCACCAACTTGTCGGCGCGTTGCAGGTTCATGATGTCGACGTCGTATTGCTTGACGTGCTCTTCCAGCGCCACAGCCAGTTTCGGCCCTTCAGTTTCCTGCACGGAGATGAAGTTCTCGATGGCCATGGTGTCGAGCACCTGCCCACCAAAACGTTCAGCCGCCACACCGGTACGAATGCCTTTACGAGCCGCGTAGATCGCGGCCGAAGCACCGGCCGGGCCACCGCCGACGACCAGTACGTCAAACGCTTGTTTCGCACTGATCTTCTCGGCCTGACGCTCGATGCCGCTGGTGTCGATCTTGGCGAGGATCTCTTCCAGGCCCATACGACCCTGACCGAAGTTCACGCCGTTCAGGTAAATGCTTGGCACGGCCATGATCTGACGGTCATCGACTTCGGCCTGGAACAGCGCGCCGTCAATGGCGACGTGGCGAATGTTCGGGTTAAGGACGGCCATCAGGTTCAATGCCTGGACCACGTCCGGGCAGTTCTGGCAGGACAGCGAGAAGTAAGTCTCGAAGTTGAACTCGCCTTTGAGCGAACGGATCTGTTCGATCACTTCAACGCTGGCCTTCGAAGGGTGACCGCCGACTTGCAGCAGGGCCAGCACGAGGGATGTGAATTCATGGCCCATCGGGATGCCGGCGAAACGCAGGCTGATATTGGCACCCGGGCGGTTGATCGAGAACGATGGTTTACGTGCATCGTCACCGTTGTCGAGCAAGGTAATTTGGCTGGAAAGACTGGCAACGTCTTTCAAGAGTTCGAGCATTTCCTGGGATTTCGCACCGTCGTCGAGGGAGGCAACGATCTCGATCGGCTGGGTGACCCGTTCCAGGTACGATTTCAACTGGGCTTTAAGATTGGCGTCCAACATACGGGCGATTTCCTTTCTGGTATTTCATAAAAAGCAGACATAAAAAAACGCCCGAGCGAATCTCGCCCGGGCGTTTTTGAGGGCGGTTGCAGCTTACTTAGGTGCGGAAACCCGCCCTGATGATGCGATCCACAGACTTAGATCTTGCCGACCAGGTCCAGGGACGGAGCCAGAGTGGCCTCGCCTTCTTTCCACTTGGCTGGGCAAACCTGGCCTGGGTGAGCAGCGACGTACTGAGCAGCCTTGATTTTGCGCAGCAGCTCGGAAGCGTCACGACCCACACCGCCGTCGTTCAGTTCGACGATTTTGATCTGGCCTTCAGGGTTGATCACGAAGGTGCCACGGTCAGCCAGACCAGCCTCTTCGATCAGTACGTCGAAGTTGCGGGAGATGGCGTGAGTCGGGTCGCCGATCATGGTGTACTGAATTTTGCCGATGGCTGGCGAAGTGTTGTGCCAGGCAGCGTGGGCAAAGTGGGTATCGGTGGAAACGCTGTAGATCTCGACGCCCAGCTTCTGGAACGCGTCGTAGTTGTCAGCCAGGTCTTCCAGCTCGGTCGGGCAAACGAAGGTGAAGTCGGCTGGGTAGAAGAACACGACAGACCACTTGCCTTTCAGGTCAGCGTCCGACACTTTTACGAAGTCGCCATTTTTGAAGGCGTCAGCTTTGAACGGTTTAACTTGGCTGTTGATGATAGGCATCGGTGACTCTCCGTCAGGGTTGAGAAGTTGATGGAGTGGATCCTACCGACTCGATTGCCGGATGGCTCATTGGCAAAGCTCATGCTGCTCATTGGTTTTCGCTATTAGCCGGACGTATTAATAGAAGAAAACTTACTTAGCAGCGCCAATGGTTTTTTCCGCGAGCGGTGTCATCCCGAGAAACGGGCTGGCTTCAACATAGCGCATGGCGGACTTCATATCCTTCCAGCCCACGTAACTCATCAACGACTTCAAGTCCCACCCGCTCTGATGAGCCCAGGTGGCAAAGCCGCGCCGCAAGGAGTGACTGGTGTAGTGCTCGGCCGGGATGCCGGCGCGCTCCAGCGCCTGGCGCAGCAACGGGATCACGCTGTTGGCGTGCAAACCCTCCTCGCTCAAGTGGCCCCAACGGTCGACGCCCCGGAATACCGGCCCACGCACCAGCGCGGCTTCGGTGATCCAGTCGATGTACGCCTGCACCGGGCACAGTCGCTGCAACGCTGGCGTCTGGTAAGTCTTGCCGAGGTTTTCGCGGTCACTCTTGGATCGCGGCAAATAGAGCGTGATGCCTGAGCCGGCAGCCGCTTGCACGTGCTCGATCTGTAACCGGCACAACTCATCGCTGCGAAAGCCGCGCCAGAAGCCCAACAGAATCAGCGCCCGGTCGCGCCTGGCCCGCAAAAGGGCCGGTTGATCGTGCTCGGATTTTGCGGTTTGCGCTTCTTGCTCCAACCAGGCAACCACTTGCTCCAGATGCTGAAGCTGTAAGGGCTCGGCCTGTTTTTCCTGAGCCGGGTGTAGCGCGCGAATGCCCTTGAAGACCTTGCGCACCACCGGCGCCTTGGTGGGGTCAGGAAAACCCTGACTGTTGTGCCATTGCGCCAGTGCTGACAAACGCAACTTCAAGGTATTGATCGACAGCACGCCTGCGTGAGCGACGAGGTAGCGCGCGACGCTGTCGCTGGTCGCCGGCAGGAAGCCGCCCCAACTGACTTCGAAATGCTCGATAGCCGCCCGGTAGCTGCGACGGGTGTTGTCGCGGGTGGCGGCTTGCAGGTAACGATCCAGCTCAGTCATCGGCTCACTCTCTAAAACGTACCGCTTTGGCGGGTGAAAACGCGCCGCAAGGCTGATCACACGGGGTAATACCAGTATATCCCGTGTGAATACTCATCGTATTTTAAGTTTTACTTTAGCGTGGTACATTGTGTACTTAGGTGGCATGTACCACAGTACGAAATCGTAGGAGAACTCATGGCTCGTGGCGGCGTTAATAAAGCAGTGGTCCAGGCAGCACGCCTGGCAATTTTGGCTCGCGGCGAAAACCCCAGCATTGATGCGGTACGGATCGAGATGGGCAACACGGGCTCGAAAACCACGATTCATCGCTATTTGAAGGAGCTGGATAACGGCGCCGAGCGCACCGAAGTGCCGCCAGAACCCATTGATGGTGAGCTGGCGGACTTGGTTTCACGCCTGGCGCAACGCCTCAAGGAACAGGCACAAGAGCCCATTGATCAGGCACGCGCGCAGTTCGATCAGCAGCGTAAAGAGCTGGAAATACAGCTGACGGAAGCTCAACAAGCCAATGGCGAATTGCATAAACAATACGAGATTCAAAGCCTGGCACTGACCCAAGAGTCCGAGGCCCTGCTCGAAACCCGCGCCATGCTGCAGACCGAACAAACCCGCAACGCCGGTCTGAACCAGGCGCTGGCCGATTTCGAATTACGCTTGCAAGACAAGGATGAGCAGATCCGCTCATTGGAAGAAAAACACCTGCACGCTCGCGACGCCCTGGAACACTATCGCAACGCCGTCAAAGAACAGCGCGAGCAGGAGCAACGCCGCCACGAAAGCCAGGTGCAGCAGATTCAGATGGAGTTGCGCCAGGCCCAGCAGAGCGCATTGGTGCGCCAGGATGAGATCACACAACTGCACCGTGACAACGAGCGCTTGCTGACGGAGAACCGTGGCACCCTCAGAGAGTTGAGCCTGCTGCAGGATCAACTCAAGCAAACCAACGCTCGACAGGATCAGCTGCTGGAACAGGTGAACCGTATCGACAGCGAACGCACCCTCCTCCAGGAACGCTTGCGCGCAGCCTTGCTGGAAAGCCAGTCGCTGAAACAGAGTGTCGACGAACAGTCGCAGATAAACAAAACGCTGGAAATTGAGTTGCTCAAGACTCAGGTGAGCCTCGATGAGCGCGTGCGGCTGGCGGCCGTCATTGCAACAGCGCCAGACGCATCAGAGCCGCAAAAGGACGATTAACCCGCGACCGGCGTGCGCATGGTGACGAACTCTTCGGCGGCAGTCGGGTGCACGCCGATGGTTTCATCGAAATCGCGCTTGGTCGCGCCAGCTTTCAAGGCGATCGCCAGACCCTGAACGATTTCACCAGCCTCCGGACCGACCATGTGACAGCCCAGAACCTTGTCGGTCTTGGCGTCCACCACCAGTTTCATCAGGGTGCGCTCCTGACATTCGGTCAGGGTCAGTTTCATTGGACGGAAGCGGCTTTCGAAGATCACCACATCGTGACCGGCCTCACGGGCCTCCTCCTCAGTGAAACCGACCGTGCCGATGTTCGGCAAGCTGAACACAGCGGTCGGGATCATCTTGTAATCGACCGGGCGATACTGCTCAGGCTTGAACAAACGACGCGCAACGGCCATGCCCTCGGCCAGTGCGACCGGCGTCAACTGAACCCGACCGATCACATCGCCAAGCGCCAGAATCGACGGCTCAGCCGTCTGATACTGCTCGTCGACCTCGACGAAACCTTTCTTGTCGAGTTTGACGCCGGTGTTTTCCAGCCCTAGGTTGTCGAGCATCGGACGTCGACCGGTGGCGTAGAACACACAATCCGCTTCCAGCTCTCGGCCGTCCTTGAGGGTTACCTTCAGGCTGCCATCGGATTGCTTGTCGATACGTTCGATGTCGGCGTTGAATTGCAGGTTCATGCCGCGCTTGGTCAGCTCTTCCTGCAGGTGTTTGCGCACTGCACCGTCGAAGCCGCGCAGGAACAGCTCACCGCGATAAAGCAACGTGGTGTCGGCACCCAGACCGTGGAAGATCCCGGCGAATTCGACGGCGATGTAACCACCGCCTACCACCAGAACGCGCTTGGGCAGTTCTTTGAGGAAGAACGCCTGGTTGGAACTGATTGCATGCTCATGCCCCGGAATTTCCGGAATCTGTGGCCATCCACCGGTAGCAATCAGGATGTTTTTGGCGGTGTAGCGCTCGCCATTGATCTCGACCTGGTGCGGATCAACGATTTTGGCGTGGCCTTCATGCAAGGTCACGCCGCTATT
Organism: Pseudomonas sp. BT76 TE3572; assembly: GCF_050435365.1. Lineage (NCBI taxonomy): Bacteria > Pseudomonadati > Pseudomonadota > Gammaproteobacteria > Pseudomonadales > Pseudomonadaceae > Pseudomonas > Pseudomonas sp. BT76 TE3572. The sequence goes on along the minus strand of NZ_JBNDKE010000001.1, from coordinate 965,983 downwards.
AACCAGCAGGTTGCGATAGATGCCGTTCAGGCGATTAATCTCGCGATCCTTGTTGGCGATCAGCGTAGCCCAATCGAATTTCGCTTCGCCCGGCGTCCAGCCAAAACCCGAAGACTGCTCGAAGTCTTCGGCGAAGTGCGCGCCGTAGACCAGCAGCTTCTTCGGCACGCAGCCGACGTTCACACAAGTGCCACCCAGGTAGCGGCTCTCGGCCACCGCCACTTTCGCGCCAAAACCGGCAGCAAAACGCGCAGCCCGCACACCGCCGGAACCGGCGCCAATCACATAAAGGTCAAAATCGTAGGCCATTTTTTCAATCTCCTCGGCAGTCCACAAGCATACCCGCAGACATCCGTTGGGCAAGCGCTGCAAACGATATGGGGACGGAAAATGAAAAAGCCACCCGAAGGTGGCTTTTCAATACAAGTGGGTCAGAGGCTATCAGTAAGCCTTGCCAGTCTTGTAGAAGTTCTCGAAGCAGAAGTTGGTGGCCTCGATGTAGCCTTCAGCGCCACCGCAGTCAAAACGCTTGCCTTTGAACTTGTAGGCAATCACGCAACCGTTTTTCGCCTGCTTCATCAGGGCGTCGGTGATTTGAATCTCGCCGCCTTTTCCTGGCTCGGTTTGTTTGATCAGCTCGAAGATATCAGGCGTCAGGATGTAACGACCGATGATCGCCAGGTTCGACGGTGCGTCTTCCGGGGCTGGTTTTTCGACCATGTTGCGAACGCGGTACAAATCATCAGCGATCAGTTCGCCGGAGATCACACCGTACTTGTTGGTTTCCAGCGGATCCACTTCCTGGATCGCAACGATGGTGCAGCGATACTGCTCGTACAGCTTGACCATCTGGGTCAGGACGCCGTCGCCTTCAAGGTTGACGCACAAGTCGTCCGCCAGCACTACCGCGAACGGTTCGTCGCCGATCAGCGGGCGGCCAGTCAGAATGGCGTGGCCCAGGCCTTTCATTTCGGTCTGGCGAGTGTAGGAGAACGAGCACTCGTCCAACAGTTTACGGATGCCGACCAGGTATTTTTCCTTGTCGGTGCCCTTGATCTGGTTTTCCAGCTCGTAGCTGATGTCGAAGTGGTCTTCCAGAGCGCGTTTGCCGCGACCAGTGACGATGGAAATTTCGGTCAACCCAGCGTCCAGTGCTTCTTCGACGCCGTACTGGATCAGTGGCTTGTTTACCACCGGCAGCATTTCTTTGGGCATGGCTTTAGTCGCTGGCAGGAAGCGAGTACCGTAACCGGCTGCTGGGAACAAGCATTTTTTGATCATAAAAGTCCTTGATAGGGCTGTGTGTACGAGTTTCGGCGCAGTCTAATCAGGCGGCGCGCACCTTACAATGCCCCGCACTGGCCAACCAATGCCATCATAGAGAAATATTTTCGCGGATAGTTCCCGAGATAGCTCCGCAGCCTTTATAGATAGCACAGACCATCAGATCTGCACGGCCGCGAATAGCACAACCCTACACCATCAGCACCGGTTGAGTGCATTTGGCGCTATCATTGCGCGATTGAACCAGCCAACGAGGCAGATAGATGTCGGTAGCAAAAAGTGTCAACGGGTTCCTGATCAATCAGGCGAAAGACGGCCAGTGGTGGGTAGACAGTGCCAGTGGCGAGAATATTGCTGGGCCTTTCCCGACCGAGGCGTTGGCGATTGAAGTGGCATCCGTGTTAGAGCTCGAACACCCAGCCCCGAAGCGTCGCGGCAAGGACAAGTCCTGAGAAGCACCCGACTCGACCCAAGCCCTGCTCGCGCAGGGCTTTTTTGTGATTGCCTGCAAACAAGTGGCCATTCGCTATAACCTTTTGATGCCAGCGCTGTCACAGGCTCAGCCCCTTCATCCTGACGACGACAACGACATGAATAAATTTTTGCCCCTGATCGCGGTACTGGCCCTGAGCGGCTGCGCCACTTCGGAAACGACCTACCTGAACAACGGCGAGCAAGGCCTGGCAATCGACTGCTCCGGGGAAGCCAATTCCTGGGCGACCTGCTACGAAAAAGCCGATGCCTCTTGCGCCGGCACCGGCTATCGGATCGTCGGTACCGACGGATCACCTTCGCCCAAGGAAAGCGACAAGACGCTGGGTGTCGACGTCGGCAACTTCAAGAACCGCAGCGTCGTGGTGGTCTGCAAGTAAGGCGCACTGCCCTACATGTGAATTTCGGCGAACTTGATCCCGAGACCGCGCACCGTCTCGATCAACTCATCGAGGCTGCTGAAGGATTCGACTTCGTCGTTTTCATCCACCAGAAAATAACTGCGCCCGGCGCTTTTCTTGAAAAACACGATCCATTCTCCCGGATTCGCCGGATTCTGAATCACGTGGGTGGCAGAGATGTGACCCTCTGCATGGCGCTCCCGTACCTGCTCTCGCTTCATGCTCGACTCCAGAAATGACAATGCCGCCAAAGCGTTGCTTTGGCGGCATCGGTGCTGACGGGCGACAGTCTATCAGCCGGAAATGCACGCCGTAGCGGCATTACGTACATCCATGGGACGCAACGGCACATTGGAAATGCGCTCATGCAGCTTGATGCTGCTGCCAGTGGAGCGGTCTTCGATATCAAATACCGCGGCCGGGCCCGAGGAGAACTTCTGCGGCACGATGACTCGCATTCCGTCCTTGTGCGGCTCGACTTGCAGGGCGCCCCGGCTGCTGGCCAGTTTTTCGGTCAGGCATTGCGCGTACTCATGAGGTTTCTTTCCTGAAATCACGCTCATGGTCGGCAGCGTCTCATTGATCTCCGAGACAGTTGCACAACCACTCATCGCTATCGCCATAGGCAGGACCAGTACACCCCACTTCATACAAAACCTCCGATAAAGACACTCCGACAGTACAAATGCTGTTTTTCTCCGAGGCTTGCTGCGTTTATCGCACATAGAATTCCGTATAACTGTTTTTAATTGTCAAAGCAGACCTCGACGACCGGATAATAACCCGTTCGGGCTGATAAACTGCGCCAATCGCACATGCTATCGTTTTGATTTTGTAGAAAAAGCCCTTCTGGAGGCGCCTCATGAAATTTATCCACCAGCGCGAGCACCTCAACGAAGACGACATCGTCGTCATCCAATGCTCCCAAACATGCAATATCCGCTTGATGAACGACGCCAATTTCCGCAGCTTCAAAAATGGCGGTCGCCACACTTACCATGGTGGAGCATTCGACACCTTCCCGGCCCGGATTACTGCGCCAAGCACCGGTTTCTGGAACATCACCATCGACACGGTCAACCGCCGGCCGATCAGCGTGACGCGCAAACCGACCCTGACTCACACCATCAAGATCATCCGCCGCTCCAGCACGAAACTGAGCTGAGTGACACCCAAACACCAAGACAGGCAGGTATGACCGTGGCTCAAACGACCAAGTACGTCATCAAATACAAACTCAATGGTGAGCGTCGCTTCGAATTTGCCCAGCTTGAAAACGGCACCGAAGAAGAAGCCAAGGCTGCGCTGGATGCTCTTCATGGCTCGAGCGAAGACGTCATCAGCGAAATAAGCGTCAGCAAAGCGCTGTAACGGGATCCGGAGCGACAACGTGGACGTCTGCTCCTGCCTCTGGAATTCAACCGCAAGCGCCGGAGTGTTCCCTCCATCCCCGCTCCCTAGACTGGCCACCTCAACCTTTGGTTAAGGAGTCAGAACATGTCTACTTCCTCGATTCGCTTCATCAGCGGCACTTCCAGCCTTGGCGTCTTGCTGCTCGCGTTCAGCGCCGAGGGTTTGTGTGCGTTGCTGATCGGTGATGATCTGGCCACGCTGGAACGCGATCTTTCGCAACGCTTCCCCGGCCCACAAGCACCGCAGCGCGATGAAGGCTTGATGCCTGCGCTGGAACAAACCCTGCGCCACCTCGAAGACCCACGCACCACCCTGGATTTGCCACTGGATCTGACAGGCAGCGTTTTTCAACGGCGAGTCTGGGATGCCCTGCGGCACATACCGGTGGGTGAAACCGCCAGCTATCTGGATATCGCACGACAACTGGGCCAACCCACGGCTTTTCGGGCGGTGGCCAATGCCTGCGGAGCAAACCCGCTGGCGGTTATCGTGCCGTGCCATCGGGTGTTGCGTCAGGATGGCAGCCTCGGCGGCTACCGTTGGGGGCTGGAGCGCAAACGGCAGCTGCTGGAGCGTGAGGCGCAGCGATGAGTGCGCAATTTCTCGACAGACTGGACTGGGTCATGCTGGAACAGCAGCTCGATCAGGATGGCTGCGCGATCATCCGGTCGCTGTTAAGCCACAAGATGTGCGATGAAATCAGCACTCTGTATGCCAGCGCCGAACCGTTTCGCTCGCAAGTGATCATGGCTCGTCACGGCTTTGGCCGTGGCGAGTACAAATACTTTCGGTACCCATTGCCGGACATCGTCGCCCGTTTGCGCAGTGCGCTTTACCCGAGACTGGTGCCGATAGCCAATCGCTGGTACGAGCACATGGACCTGCCGACCCGTTTCCCGGAAACCCATGAAGCGTTCCTCGAACGCTGCCATGCCGCCGGTCAGGAACGCCCGACGCCGTTGTTGCTGCAATATGGACCGCAGGACTACAACTGCTTGCATCAGGACCTGTACGGCGAACACGTCTTCCCGCTGCAAGTGGCGATTCTCCTATCAGAGCCGGACGAAGACTTCACCGGTGGCGAGTTCGTGCTGACCGAACAGCGCCCACGAATGCAATCGCGCCCCCAAGTCATTGGCCTGAAGAAAGGCGACGCGCTGATCTTCGCCGTCAACCAACGACCGGTCAAAGGCGTTCGTGGCTATTACCGAGTCACCCTGCGCCACGGCGTGAGTCGCCTGCACAGTGGAAAACGGCATACCCTTGGAATCATCTTTCACGACGCGTTATGACCCCATGAACCCGATCACCTTCGACTTGTTTGCCGACGCCGAACCCGAGCAGCAACCCAGGCTCGATCGGATCGGTGAACAGTCCTGCGTCCTCAGAGGCTTTGCCCTGCCCTGGCTGGATCAGCTGCTGCCTGCACTGGACGCCGTTCTGGCGGCGGCACCGTTTCGGCAGATGATCACGCCCGGGGGCTTTACCATGTCGGTGGCCTTGAGCAGTTGCGGCGCGCTGGGCTGGACCACCGACCGCAGCGGTTATCGCTATACCCGCCATGATCCGCTGACCGGAAAACCCTGGCCGACAATGCCCGAGGTGTTTTTCGAACTGGCACAAGCGGCGGCGCGGGAAGCAGGGTTCGCGGATTTCGTGCCTGATTCATGCCTGATCAACCGTTATGTTCCCGGAGCCAAGATGTCTTTGCACCAGGACAAAGACGAAGTTTCCTACGCAGCGCCCATTGTTTCAGTGTCCCTGGGATTGCCGGCGGTGTTCCTGTTCGGCGGTTTCGAGCGCAGCGATAAAAGCCAACGAGTGCCTCTGTTGCATGGCGACATCGTGGTCTGGGGCGGCGTGGATCGCTTGCGTTATCACGGCGTCTTGCCGATCAAGGACGGCCAACACCCGCGACTGGGCGAACAACGGATCAACTTCACTTTTCGTACCGCTGGATGAAGCCTTCGAATTCGACCGCAAGACCCGGGGTGCTGCGACCCTGTCGGCTGGTTAATCTGCATGAAACGGATCAACGGACATGAAGCCATGACAAGCCATTCGACAAAGATCGCCACCGAGAACGATCCTCGCTGGGCCGCCGTCGTCGCCCGTGATCCCCGGGCAGACGGACAGTTTGTGTATGCGGTGAAAACCACCGGCATTTACTGTCGCCCCAGCAGCCTGGCGCGCTTGCCGAAACCGCAGAACGTCGAGTTTTTCGATACGGCCGAGCAGGCACAAGCCGCGGGTTATCGGCCTAGCAAACGAGCCGCGAAGGATCAAAGCGACGTCGCCGCGCAACATGCCGCGACCGTGGCGGCCGCATGCCGCCAGATTGAAACCGCGGAGAATCTGCCTGTTCTGAGCGAGTTGGCCTCTGCTGCGGGCCTGAGTAGCTTTCACTTCCATCGGGTGTTCAAAGCGGTGACCGGTCTGACGCCCAAGGGTTACGCTGCGGCCCATCGCTCCCGCAGGGTTCGTGAGCGACTCACGGATGGGGGCTCAGTGACCGACGCGCTGTATGACGCCGGTTTCAACTCCAACAGCCGTTTCTATGAAGCCGCCGATCAGTTATTGGGCATGAAACCCGGTGATTACCGCGCGGCCGGTCAGAACAACGACATTCGTTTTGCTGTCGGTCAGTGTTCCCTGGGGGCGATTCTGGTGGCGCAGAGTGAACGGGGTGTTTGCGCGATCCTGTTGGGCGATGACCCGCACCAACTGGTCTGCGATCTGCAGGACAAGTTTCGGCGTGCGAATCTGATTGGCGCCGATCACAGGTTCGAACAACTGATCGCCAAGGTTGTAGGTTTTATCGAAGCGCCGGCCCTGGGCCTGGACTTGCCGCTGGATGTTCGTGGTACCGCTTTTCAAGAACGGGTCTGGCAAGCCCTGCGGGAGATTCCCGCTGGTTGCACCGCCAGCTACGCCGATATCGCTCAACGAATCGGCGCGCCAAAAGCAATGCGCGCCGTGGCTCAAGCCTGCGGCGCGAACAACCTGGCGGTGGCGATTCCGTGCCACCGCGTGGTGCGCAGCGACGGCAACCTTTCGGGCTATCGCTGGGGTGTGGAGCGCAAGCGTCAGTTGCTTGAGCGCGAAAACCCGTCTGAGTCCTGAATGCCGATATAGACCGACACTGAATCCGGGCTGGTATAGACCTCGAAATCTGTGGCGAACGAGCGGCAAATCTGCGGGTTGTCCTTAAAGTAGGCCCAGATCAGGCCCCACGCCTGAATGACGCTGTCTGGCATCGCCCCTTGGGCGCTGAACACCAGGTATTCGCCTCCCTGCACCTGAACCTGCGCAAAGTCCTCGGAAGGCGCGGTGACCGCCACCCCCGCAGTCACATCGAAGTAGCCCGAAGCGTCCGACTCGTAGTTGGAATAGACGCCGTACACAAACGAATCCGGCTGCTTGTGGGCGATCTTGTCGAAGATTCCCTCAACGAAGAATTGTTCCCACATCGGGCCGATGCGCGCAGTGTCTGGTTGCTGCTCTGCGGCATTGCAGGTGCGCACTTGCAGGCCCGAGACGCTAAAGGGCCGCACTTCACGCTGCTTTACATCCATGGTCGATAATCCTTGTCTCTGTCGTTTTTTGTTTGATTGGCGGTGAGACCATCAACGATTGACGTCAACCACCACCCGCCCACGCAATTGACCGGCGAGCAATCGCGGTGCCGCCTCGATCACTTCGCTCAAGCCGATTTCGTGGCTGATCAGCGGCAACAAGGTGAAGTCTAGATCCTTGGCCAGACGATTCCAGGCCAGTATCCGCTTGGCTTTGGGCTGAGTCACGCTGTTGATCCCGGCCAGGGTCACGCCGCGCAAAATGAACGGTGCGACTGACGCCGGGAAGTCCATGCCTTGCGCCAGGCCACATGCGGCGACAGTGCCGTTGGCCTTGGTGCTGGCACAGGCATTGGCCAGGGTGTGGCTGCCGACCGAGTCGATGACCGCCGCCCAACGCTCCTTGGCCAAGGGTTTGCCCGGCTCGGACAGCGTGGCGCGGTCGATGATTTCGCTGGCGCCCAGTTGCTTGAGGTAATCGTGTTCAGAGGTGCGGCCCGTAGACGCGACCACCCGATAGCCGAGCTTGCTCAGCAGTGCGATGGCAAAACTGCCTACGCCGCCATTGGCGCCTGTGACCAAAACTTCGCCCTGCTCGGGCGTCACGCCATTATGTTCCAGCGCCAGGATGCTCAGCATCGCCGTATAACCCGCCGTGCCGATGGCCATCGCTTGCGCCGTGGTGAATGCCTTGGGCAGCGGAATCAGCCAGTCGCCATTCAAGCGAGCCTTCTGCGCCAGTCCGCCCCAATGCCCTTCACCAACGCCCCAGCCATTGAGTACGACCTGATCACCGACCTTGTAGTCTGGATGCCCGCTGACTTCGACAGTGCCTGCCAGATCGATCCCCGGCACCATCGGGAATTTTCGCACCACCGGGCTGCTGCCGGTGATCGCCAGGCCATCCTTGAAGTTCAGCGTGCTGTACGCAACACGTACTGTCACATCGCCCTCGGGCAGTTGATCGTCATTGATCTGTTGCAGTGTGGCCCGGTAACCGCTGTCGTCTTTGTCGATCAAAATGCCTTGGAACATTGCTGCCTCCAGATGGAATCACTCAGTTGTCGTGCAGTTGAAATAACACATAGCAACCTTTCACCGTACTCGACTTTCAGCCAAGAGTGACACAAGGAACGAAAACTCGACTGGCCTTGCATCAGTCATTGCTGATACAAAAACGGTCCTACCGTCCCTGCCCTGTTATGACGTCGGAGAACCCTTCAAATGAGCAAATGGCCAGACACCCGCATTCTTGACCTGCTTGGCATTGAGCTGCCGATCATCCAGGCGCCCATGGCCGGAGCGACCAATTCGGCCATGGTTATCGCAGCCAGTAATGCCGGCGGCCTGGGCTCGATGCCGGCAGCCATGTTAAGCATCGATCAGTTGCGCGAAGAGCTGAAAACGATTCGTCAACACACTCAGCGCCCGATTAACGTCAACTACTTCTGCCATCAGACTCCCGCCGCCGATGAGCAACGCGCTCAAGACTGGAAGAATCTGCTGGAACCCTACTACCGGGAACTTGGCGTGGACTTCGACGCGCCGACGCCAGTGTCCAATCGAGCGCCGTTCGATAGCGCAGCCTGCGAAGTCGTCGAAGAGTTTCGCCCTGAAGTCGTGAGCTTCCACTTCGGTCTGCCGGAAAAATCCCTGCTGGATCGCGTGAAAGCCACTGGAGCGAAAATCCTTTCCTCGGCCACCACCGTGGAAGAGGCCATCTGGCTCGAACAGCAGGGTTGTGACGCGATTATCGCCATGGGGTACGAGGCCGGTGGCCATCGGGGCATGTTTCTCAGTGATGATCTGAGCACCCAGGTGGGCCTCTTTGCGCTGGTGCCGCAGATCGTCGATGCGGTGAAAGTGCCGGTGATTGCTGCCGGGGGGATTGCCGATGCGCGAGGCGTCGCGGCGGCGTTCCTGTTGGGGGCTTCGGCGGTGCAAGTGGGCACGGCGTACTTGTTCACACCAGAGGCCAAGGTCAGCGCTTCTCATCACAAGGCGTTGCGCACGGCCAAGGAAAGTGAAACGGCCGTCACTAACATTTTCACCGGACGCCCGGCGCGCGGCATTCTCAATCGGGTGATGCGCGAACTCGGACCGATGAGCGACAAAGCACCGGCCTTCCCTCTGGCGGGTGGTGCGCTGATGCCGTTGCGGGCCAAGGGGGAAGCGGATTTCAGCAATCTCTGGGCGGGTCAGGCATTCACGCTGGGCGTTGAAATGACCACGGCAGAACTGACCCGGCGCCTGGCTAAGGAAGGATTGGCTAAGTTGCTTCGTCGCTAGGACACGTCCGTGTAGCAGCTGCCGAAGGCTGCGTTCGGCCGCGCAGCGGTCGTGAAACCAGACACCGCGGTCTTTCAGGCTAACGGTGGCAGCTGGATTTACGACCGCTACGCGGCCGAACGCAGCCTTCGGCAGCTGCTATGTATGGACTCGCCCCCACTGTCTACCCGCTTCTGAAAAACCGTCGCCCCGTTGCATCTATGTATCAGGCCTATTCGTGGAAGCCGTCTTCGGCCTCTGGCCAAAATTGGAAAAGCTCGTGGTATGCCGATTACAGTCAGGCCTCGAAGGCCAGTAGCAGCTTAGGCATCAATCCACGCCGGTCTTACCTGGGGTCAATTTTTTTTCAGCAAAGGGTCGGACAGTTAGTACCTCGGTGGCAGAACTCTGTCGCTCAGTGGCTCATCGTCGCTTGCTGGCCATCACCCGCGTGGCGACGATAAGTCTGGTCATTCTGTAAAAGCACCCAGACGATTCGCAGGTTGCGGTTGGCTAGCCTGATCGCCGCCTCCTTACGGCCCAGCCGGCTCATCCAGCGCAACAAGCGACGGTCATCGGGTTGCTGGGAATCAGGTCGTAGTTGTTGCAGCACCGCATGGGCTCCCTGGATCATCAGGCTGCGTAAATAAACATCACCTCGCTTGGTCATGTCCCCCAGCCGGACCGTGTTCCCGCTGCTGTGCTGGTCAGGCACCATGCCAAAGTACGCGGCAAACTTGCGGGCATTGGGAAATCGTTCAGGCTTGGTTTCCTTGGCCACCAGTGCAGTGGCAGTGACTGGGCCGATGCCGCGCACCGTCATCAGTCGCTTCGCCGTCATGTCGGCGTTGGCGGCCACTTCCAGGCGTCCCGTCAGCACGCTGATGCGCTCGCCCAAATGGCGCCACTCGGCCAACAGTTCGTCGATCAGTTCACGCAGCAGCCCCGGCACCGGCTGGGTAGCATCTTCCAGTACCCGCGGAATTTTCTGGCTGATTGCAACATCGCCCTGCGCCAGGGCCACGCCGTGTTCGAGCAGCAGGCCGCGCATCTGATTACTGACTGCCGTGCGTCGACGCACATAGCCCTGACGGGTGCGATGCAACGCCTGCATTGCCAGCGCTGCAACGCTTTTGACCGGTACTGCGCAGATTTTTTCATCGCGATCAGCCCGCAGAATCGCCAGCGCATCGTTACGATCATTTTTAGGTCCGCTGCGATGTGTAGCCACCAAACCGGCTGGAAGAATCCGCACCGGATTGCCTTGGTCTTGCAGCTGCCGGGCCCAGGCTTGAGCACCCGGACCGGTCTCCATCAAAACCACGACATGAGGTGGCAACTGTTGGAGAAACTCATAAAACGCCTCACGCGACTTGATCCGCTGCTCGTAGCGCACTTGGCCGAGGACATCTTCACCGGCGACCTGAAAGACCTGCTTGGCCAGATCGACCGCCAAGGTTGTGCAGACCGACAAATCGGAAGAAGACAGGGATTGATCAATCGAACTATGATTTTTCATGGACTCGCCCTCGCTGTCGTTGGCTGCTTAGACTGCCACCGTGGCGCATTGACGCCTCGGCTTGGGCGAGTCCATCCAATTACAGGTTCATGCGTGGTCTCAACAACGCGCATCCGACACATTCCGTTTGCAGGCATTTCGCTATATATTCCGCTATATAGCGTTTCACCCCCTCGTTGAACTTGCCTACCACGGAGCCGTTTCATGACCATTCGTGCCTCACGTTTTGCCCCCACCTGCCTGGCAACCCTGCTGGCAGTGTTCGTTTTCGGGTCCGCCCAGGCGGACGAAGTCCAGGTCGCCGTCGCTGCCAACTTCACTGCACCGATTCAGGCGATCGCCGCCGATTTCGAAAAAGACACCGGGCATAAACTGGTCACCTCCTTTGGTGCCACCGGCCAGTTCTATACCCAGATCAAGAACGGCGCACCGTTCGAGGTGTTCCTCTCGGCGGACGACACCACCCCGCAAAAACTCGAAACCGAAGGCGACACGGTCAAGGGCTCGCGCTTCACCTACGCCATCGGCACCCTGGCGCTGTGGTCGGCGAAAGAAGGTTACGTCGATGCCAAAGGCAAAGTGTTGAGCGACAACCAGTATCAGCATCTGTCCATCGCCAACCCGAAAGCCGCACCTTACGGTCTGGCCGCCACTCAGGTACTGGCCAAGCTGGGCCTGACCGACAAGGTCAAAACCAAGATCGTTGAAGGCCAGAACATCACCCAGGCCTACCAATTCGTCTCCACCGGCAACGCTGAACTGGGTTTTGTGGCCTTGTCGCAGATCTACAAAGACGGCAAAGTCACCGGCGGCTCGGCCTGGATCGTTCCAGCCGATATGCACGACCCGATCAAACAAGACGCGGTGATCCTCAACAAAGGCAAGGACAACCCGGCTGCCAAGGCGCTGGTTGACTACCTCAAAGGTCCGAAAGCCGCCGCAATTATCAAATCCTACGGTTACCAACTCTAAATGACGCTATCGAGTGCCGACTTTTCCGCCATCTGGCTGACCCTGAAACTGGCGTCGCTGACGACGGTTATCCTGCTGGTCATCGGCACTCCGATTGCGTTATGGCTGTCGCGCACCCGCTCGTGGTTGCGTGGCCCGGTCGGGGCGATCGTCGCCCTGCCCCTGGTGCTGCCGCCGACAGTGATTGGCTTCTATCTGTTGCTGGCGCTCGGCCCTAACGGGTTTGTCGGCCACTTCACCCAATCGCTGGGACTCGGCACCCTCACGTTCAGTTTCGCAGGGTTAGTGATCGGCTCGGTGCTCTACTCGATGCCGTTCGTGGTCCAGCCCCTGCAAAACGCTTTTTCCGCCATCGGCACTCGCCCATTGGAAGTGGCCGCAACCTTGCGCGCCAATCCCTGGGACACGTTTTTCAGCGTGATCCTGCCGCTGGCCCGCCCCGGTTTCATCACCGCTGCCATTCTCGGTTTCGCCCATACCGTGGGTGAATTCGGCGTGGTGCTGATGATCGGCGGCAATATTCCCGACAAGACTCGCGTGGTCTCGGTGCAGATCTACGATCACGTCGAAGCCATGGAATACGCCCAGGCCCATTGGCTGGCCGGGGCGATGCTGGTGTTCTCCTTTATGGTGTTGCTGGCGCTCTACTCCAGTCGCAAAACCAAAGCGGGCTGGAGCTGACCGATGATTCATACGCGACTGAAACTGAGGTACTCGGGGTTCGCCCTGGAAGTGGATCTGCAATTGCCCGGCCGCGGCGTCACTGCGCTTTACGGTCACTCCGGTTCGGGCAAGACCACTTGCCTGCGCTGCATCGCTGGCCTGGAGAAGGCCGAGCAGGGTTTCATCCAGGTCAACGATGAAGTCTGGCAGGACAGCGGCAAGAAGATTTTCGTGCCGCCCCACAAACGGGCGTTGGGTTACGTTTTCCAGGAAGCCAGCCTGTTTCCCCATCTGTCGGTGCTGGCCAACCTGCAGTTCGGCCTCAAGCGCATTCCTCGCCCACAGCGACGGGTCGACATGGCACACGCGACTGAACTGCTCGGGATCGGCCATTTGCTGGATCGCCATCCGCAGCACCTTTCCGGCGGTGAACGGCAGCGGGTCGGCATCGCCCGCGCCCTGCTCACCAGCCCGAAACTGTTGCTGATGGACGAGCCGCTGGCAGCGTTGGATAGCCAACGCAAAAACGAAATCCTGCCTTACCTGCAACGACTGCATGATGAGCTGGACATCCCGGTACTGTACGTCAGCCACTCACAGGATGAAGTCGCGCGGTTGGCCGATCACCTTGTTCTGCTCAGCCATGGCAAGGCGCTGGCCAGCGGCGCTATTGGCGAAACGCTGGCCCGTCTCGACCTGCCTCTGGCGCTGGGCGACGACGCTGGCGTGGTAATCGCGGGGCACGTCAGTGCCTATGACCCCGACTATCAGTTGCTGACCCTTCAACTGCCGAACACGAACCTGAACATTCGCGTGGCTCACTCACCGATGACTCCAGGTCAGGCGCTGCGCTGCAAGGTTCAGGCGCGGGATGTCAGCCTGAGCCTGCAAAGCGTCGAGCAAAGCAGCATCCTCAATCGCCTGCCGGTCACCGTGATCAGCGAAATGGGCGCGGACAATGCCGCCCATGTGCTGATCCGTCTGGACGCTGGCGGCACACCGCTGCTGGCGCGGATCACCCGTTACTCCCGGGACCAATTGGGCGTGCACCCCGGCCAGCAACTCTGGGCGCAGATCAAGGCGGTGGCGGTGCTGGCGTAAATCCGCTGGCACGACTGCAACGGCGCGCGGTCAATGGCTGTAACGGCCCCTGATCCCTCGCCAAGGACTACCGTCATGCCCGATATCGCGCTACCCGATGCGCTGCCATCCGACCTGCATTACGTCGATGACACCCAGCCCGGCATCACCCGCAAGAAACTACGCGACACGTTCTGCTACTTCGACCCTGCGGGTCAGCGCATTACCGATCAAGACGAAATCAAACGCATCAATGCCCTCGCCGTACCCCCGGCCTACACCGATGTGTGGATCTGTGCGGACCCGCGCGGTCATCTGCAAGCCACCGGCCGTGACGCTCGAGGTCGCAAGCAATACCGTTATCACCCACGCTGGCGAGAAGTGCGTGATGCCGACAAGTACTCACGTTTGCGGGACTTTGGGTTGGCGCTGCCGAAACTGCGCAAACAGCTTGAAGCACTGCTGGCGGCTCCCGGCTTCAGTCGCGACAAAGTCATGGCCACGGTCATCACCTTGCTCGACGCGACGCTGATCCGGGTCGGCAACACCCAGTACGCTCGGGACAACCGCTCCTACGGCCTGACCACCCTGCGCAACCGTCACGTCGAGGTCAACGGCAACGCGATCCTGTTCCAATTCCGCGGCAAGAGCGGCGTCGAGCACCAGATCACCGTGAAAGACCGACGCCTGGCGCGGATCATCAAACGCTGCCTGGAAATTCCCGGGCAAAACCTGTTTCAGTACCTGGATGAAAACGGTGAGCGACACACCGTCAGTTCCTCTGACGTCAACGCCTACCTGCAAACCCTCACCGGTGCCGACTTCACTGCCAAGGACTACCGCACCTGGGCCGGCAGCGCGCTGGCGTTGGCGGTCTTGCGCAAACGGCAGTGGGAACCTGAGTCGGATGCCAAGCGGCATGTGGTGGAGATGGTCAAGAGCGTTGCCAAACAACTGGGCAACACCCCGGCCGTCTGCCGCAAGTGCTACATCCACCCGGCGGTGCTCGATGGTTTTCTGTTGGGTGCGCTGGCTGAGCTGCCCAGGCCTCGAGCGCGCAAAGGGCTCAGGGCGGAGGAAGTCGGGCTGGCGGTGTTTTTGGAGAAGATGAGTGCAACCGTTGAAGCGACGAACTGACCTGTCTATTTTTTGCACGATCGCAAATGGCTTCTATAGTTGTTGTGAACCTGAATTAGCTGTGGTGAGCCATGGAAGACATTTTCGTTGTGAAGCGTTGCAACAAGATCATCATCTATGGCCGCCGAGCCGGAGATACCAGCCATCCACCACCCGATGCCGCCGTCTGGTATCGCATCGCCGATACTCGAACCCGTGGCTTCATCGGTGACGGTTTCGACCATGAAGAAGACGCCCGGCGTGAATGCCGGCAGCTGAATGCCAGGTCACAAGTGACGGTCCGAGAAGGCTGATGCTACCTGCCTTTCACGGGTCTATACTGAAAAAAGCTGAAGGATTAGCGACCCCATCGGCAGACAGCTCGCTCCCCCGCGGGCTTTTTGCTGCCAATTACAGGTTTCTTGAACGGAGGTGTTTGCCATGTCCGAAAAAGAGTCCATCACCACACTGCTCACCCTGCTCGACTCCCGTCAGGCTCGCCTGGCAGCGGCATGCAAGGAAATCGCCGACTGGGTCGATCATCAAGGCGGGCACCCGACGGCCCTCAGAATCCGTGATCGTCTGAACGACATCGAGAAGGACGCGCCACTGATTCGCAATACGCTGTCGTCGCTCAAACCTGTCGACCCGCCCCTGCCGCGGTTCAGATGATTCGACCTGGACATCCTCAAGGACACGGCCTGATTCAGGACGCATAAACGGCGACCTTATCGTCACCGGGTGCGTCCTTGCCTGAACGCTTCCTGCTACATCCCCAACCCAGCCTGGCGCTGGGCTTTTTTATGGCTGCGCAATCTGTTTCACGCTGCGTTCACATCTCAGGCTCTAGATTGACCGGACTCCTTTGAAGAATCCCCCTGGCCCGCCCGCATGCGGGCCTTTTTTTTGCCCATTACGCTGGCAACGAACGTCACCGCACGCTAGAGGTCAAACGATTACACGTCACCAAGGAGGCGTCTGATGGTTACTCACTTCAAAGTCGGCGGGCATCTGGCCTGCGGTCACAAAGGCAGCAATCTCGTTTCAACCAGCGAACTGACCCGGGTGAAATGCAGAAGCTGCCGCAACACCGACGCGTTCAAGGATGCGCGCAAAGACCAACGCAACGCTGCACGCCGCGCCGCACGCAAAGCCAAAGTTACGCACACTGCCAATGACTGGCGTGCGGCTTGGGTCGAACGGCTCACCGCCATGGAAGGACTGCAACGATTGCCTCGTGGTTTCACCGGTCAGCCTTTCGTTTAGCTGACAGCATCGGCGGCCGGATCGAACTCATTCGATCCGGCCGCTGGCGCCATGATTTCCAGCAACGACATGCGTTTGAAGGGCTCGACCAGACCACGCCCCTCCTCGGGTGCGCATGAGATGGCCAGCCGCATCGTCGCCTCCCCCAGATGCCAGATCAGAAACGCAGACTCCCGAACCCGCAACGCATCACTGTCGGGGAATACCCGAAGCATCGCGTCAGCCAATAACCCGCCCGCAATACGACTCTCCTGCAGTTCCAACGCCATGAGCTGTTTGTCCGCCTGCATCCCGGACCAGATATCACGCATCGCCGGTGTAGCAAAAACGATCTCGTAATACTGATCGGGCAGCGCCGAATAGGCTGCTTGCAATCCTTGCGCGTCCTCGACTGCACCCAACGCCTCTTCGATACAGCGACGGCTTTCGGCGTTATAGCGCTCGGCGTGTGCGTTAGTTGGATGATTCTTAAGCCCCCAGCACCCTGCCATTTTTTGGCGGCGAACAGATTTCTCGACTAGGGTTCTATCGAATCGAAATTGCGCCGACGGTGTTGGCGGGCACTCATCAAGGAGGGGACAGATGACATCAATTCGAGATACCGAAAAAACCTATCGCACCTGGTCCAGCCCAATCTTGCTTGAACTCAAGGAGAGAGAAGACCAGCTAGACGCTGCAGCCCGCCAGGCCCTTCAAAATGTCTTGGTGGAGAGAAGGCTTGTCGATACCGGCAACCCTGCTGGCGAAGATCGACGCGGCGCTAATCCAGGGGTTAGCGGGCCGGGTCGATAACTGCCGCGGGCTAAAAAACAGCAAGCCAGAAACAAACAAGGGTTTGCATCAGCTTTCGCTCGCAAACCCTTGATTTTAGAGGGTGCCCGAAGCCGGAATCGACAGCAGCCGCCTGACCCACCCTCACCTATTGTGCGAAGTACTGTTTTCAGGCCAAAGGAGCAGGCCCAAGAGTCAAATCGATGTCTAGCCTCGCCAATGCTTTGCCGCGGGCTAACGCCTCATTGAAGCTGTCGTACTTGGCATTTTCACGGATTGCTTCAACCCGGTTTTCTTTGTTCTCTACAGCGATTCTAAGTCCTGTTGGCACAGAATCACTGTCGCTATCCCATTCGAAATCAATCTTCGCTTTAACACCTCGATGCTCATATTCAACTGGGTACGGCCTTTCCACTAACACCATTTCGATCTCCTTGATCCGGCTCCATGCCGGGCCGAACACAAATACCCCACTTCTACGAATCACGCCAGCCGACGACGCAGGCTTCTGCCTGGGGATTGCCAATGAGCAATCCCGCAAATGCTTTGAGCGATGAAAAGTGCCCTCACTACGCCGCGCTTGATCCGGCGGGCGCCACCGCAACCACAAAGGCAAAAAAGTCTGACCAACTAAGTGAATTGCGGACCAACTCTAAAATAGAGGACCAGAAACAAACAAGGGTTTGCATCAGCTTTCGCCCGCAAACCCTTGATTTAAGATGGTGCCCGAAGCCGGAATCGAACCGGCACGCCCTTACGAGCGGGGGATTTTAAGTCCCATGCGTCTACCAGTTTCGCCATTCGGGCGGTAGCGCGGTGAAGCAGTCTGAAGACTGTCAAATAACGATCTGGCAGTTCTGACGCCTGTGCAGCAGAGGGGGAAATATATACATCCCGCTCCGGTGAAGCAAGTTCGCGACTGCCCTTTTCAAGACTAAATCTTGCAGGACAGTGCAAATAAAAAAGCTCCGTAAATCATAGATCTACGGAGCTCGTTTAAAGTGGAGGCCGAGGTCGGAATCGAACCGGCGTAGGTGGATTTGCAATCCACTGCATAACCATTTTGCTACTCGGCCTCAAACATTTGATGTCATGTAGCACAACAACAAACGCGTACAAACTTGGAGTGAGATTCGTGATCTAACTCCTTGAAAACATTGAGCTTTTTCAGCGGTCAGTGCTTTCGATGGCGTGAATTATGTACTGATTTCCCGAGGCTGGCAACCCCTTGATTTCAAAAAAAATTCCGTCAGGTAGTTTCTATGTTTCCAGGGGGTTGCTCAGCCCTTCAGGCCGGGATCGTCCGTCACGTCTTCTACCGCGATCAACGGTTCAATGCCCCAGTCGCCATGCAGATACCAATCGTCTCCGATCATTTCGGCTGGATGCATTGTCCTGTCGGAGCCATTGCCGCACGCCAGGGAGTTTGCTGGACAGTACCTGTCGCAGCCCCAGCAAATGCGCTCGGGGTGCTTGGGGCTGATGGGAAAATTCTTGGCCATGTCGATCCCCGGTTTACCACTAGGATGTACCTCCAACCTACATCGCTCGCGCAAAGGTGACCTTGATACGAATCAAGGTACGGCTAAGCTTGTCCTGCCGGGAAATCGGCTACGTCACAGCGCTTTCCGGCACTTGGGCAGCCACATAAAAACACCTGGAGAAGCTTCTTATGCCTGGTAAAAAAACACCTGCCGGAGATCAAAGCCCTGTTCGATTGTCGACCTGGGATGATGAAGTCGCGGAAAAATCACTCGACGCTGAAGCATTTTCCTCTCCCCCCGAATTGACCAATGCAGAACTGGTCCACCTCCGTGTCCGGGTGATTGCCCTGGAAAACCTGGTCATCGCGTTACTGGCACAAAGTTCGGATCAACAGTTAGCCGTCGCTCGCGAAATGGCCGCCTACATTTCACCCCGACCTGGCTTCACCCAGCATCCGCTGACGATTCACGCGGCTGCGCAGATGAGCGACAGCGTCGACCGCGCTGAGCGATTTCGGAAGCGCTCCAAGTTGTAGGCTTAATCGCTGAAAACTTGATAACAATCATTATTATTCGCAGGAAAGCTTCCTACACTCGGGCTCTTACTCGTTAGTGCCCAGGAAGACATCATGCGTACGACCTTTTCGCTGTCTCTCGCCCTGCTCTTGCTCACACCCTTGGCTCAGGCCAAGGAATACCCGATCGGGGAACCCCAGTTGTGTCCGGGCCTGGAAGTCGGGGCGGTGTATTTGCAGCCGATCGAGATGGCGCCTGCCGGAATGATGCGGGCCACGGCGGATTCCGATGTGCACCTGGAAGCCGACATTCGCGCCACGGCGGACAATCGACAGGGTTTTCAGGAAGGCAGTTTCGTGCCTTACCTCAATGTCTCGTTCAACCTGAAAAAACAGGGCAACGAGAACGAACTCAAAGGCGATTTCCACGCCATGGTCGCCAATGACGGCCCGCACTATGGCGACAATGTAAAACTGCTCGGTCCAGGCAAATATCAGCTGACCTTCACCGTCCTGCCACCCGGCGGTCATGGGTCCCTTGGCCGCCATACCGATAAGGAAACCGGCGTAGCCCCCTGGTTTGAACGCTGCGAATTGCACTACGAGTTCATCTACGCCGGCATCGGTAAAAAAGGCGGCTATTGAATGAAGCGCCTGCAGATTGCCTGGCTGATGCTCGCCGGAGCAGTGGCGCCATTGACGGCCTATGCCGAGTTACCCAGCTACGAGCTGAGCCTGGGCGATGGCCACTTCTCCCCAGCCTTGCTGGAGGTTCCGGCCGGACAGCGCTTCAAGATCATCCTGAAAAATATCGGCAAGGGGCCTGCCGAGTTCGAGAGCACGCCATTGCGGGTTGAAAAAGTACTGTCGCCGGGCGTGACAACCTTTGTGGTCATTCACCCGCTCAGGCCCGGTCACTACCCCTTCTTCGACGAGTTCAATCCGCAACTGCCCGAGGGCGGCATCCTCGCGAAATAACCCGTTCAAACACGGAGTTTCCATGAATCAATCAATGTTCATTGTCTGGCGCGAAAGCGTCGAGGCGCTGCTGGTGATCGGCATTCTCCAGGCCTGGGTCAGCCAGCAGCATCAAGGTGATCGACTGGCGAAGTACTTGTGGGCCGGCGTCGTGCTGGGGTTGATGCTGTCGGGGCTGCTGGCGGTGTTGATTCTGTTTGCCGGTGAGGCCATGAGCGGCTCGGCCAGTGAATGGTTCCAGGCCGCACTCGCGCTGGTGGCCAGCCTGCTGATCGTGCAAATGGTCGGCTGGATGCACCGTCACGGGCGCACGCTCAAGCACGATTTGCAACGACACGCCGATAGCCACCTGGCCCGGCAAGGTGGCGCAGGTCTGTTACTGCTGGCCATGCTCGCCGTCAGCCGCGAAGGCAGTGAAACGGTGGTCTTTCTCTATGGCGCCGGCGCGCAGTTGCGAGGCCCGCAGCTCGGTTTGTTTGCCATCGGCGGCGCAATGGGACTGGTGCTGTCCGCGCTGACCATTGCCCTGCTGCACAGCAGTCGCCGGTTCATCTCGTGGCAGCGATTCTTTGCCATCAGCGAAGCTGTTTTGCTGGTACTCGGCGCGGCATTGCTGGTCAGCGGCACCGAGCGAGTCGGCGGCCAATTACTCGCCCT
The DNA here is from genome assembly GCF_050435365.1 of Pseudomonas sp. BT76 TE3572. Classification (NCBI taxonomy): domain Bacteria; kingdom Pseudomonadati; phylum Pseudomonadota; class Gammaproteobacteria; order Pseudomonadales; family Pseudomonadaceae; genus Pseudomonas; species Pseudomonas sp. BT76 TE3572. The sequence goes on along the minus strand of NZ_JBNDKE010000001.1, from coordinate 945,529 downwards.
GGATTTACCGGAGGTGATGTACAGCCTCGTGGGTGATGCGCTTTGGGACAGCAGTGCCTTGCTCAGCGACAGCCATGGATTGGGTGGTTTTCTCGCAGGTTTTGCCGGTTATCGTGCGACGCCCAGCAGCATGACGTTATTGGTGCTGGCCGGTTATTGGCTGGCCGTCGGCGGTTGGCTGCGTCAACGGGCTACGGAAAAAGTCCCATGCCTGAGCTGAGTCGCCACAATCAATGGCTGCAGCGTCTGGGCGACGGCATGCGTCGCCATGCGCCCCTCATTCGTGCCGTGCAGTGGGTCGTTGTGTTGTTCTACGCGTTGCTGTTGGTGATCCCGGCAGTGTTGCCGCTGCCGGACAGCCAGGCACGGCTGCTCGATAACCTGACCCTGTCCGCGCAGTTTTTGTTCTGGGGCGTTTGGTGGCCATTCGTGCTGCTGTCGATCGTGCTGTTCGGCCGACTCTGGTGTGGCGTTCTCTGTCCGGAAGGCTCACTCAGCGAATGGGCCAGCCATTATGGCAAAGGTTTGGGTGTGCCGCGCTGGTTGCGCTGGGGCGGCTGGCCAACCCTCGCGTTTTGCCTCACGACCGTCTACGGCCAGTTGATCAGCGTCTATGACTACGCCCAGGCGGCGCTGTTGATTCTGGGCGGCTCGACCGTCGCCGCGGTCGTCGTCGGGTTGCTGTTCGCCCGGGGCAAGCGGGTCTGGTGCCGTTACCTGTGCCCGGTCAGCGGCGTCTTCGCCCTGCTCGCCCGCCTGGCGCCCGTGCACTTTCAGGTAGACGAACAACGCTGGATGGAAAACTCCGCACCTCGCCTGCCGCCGCCCAACTGCGCGCCCTTGCTCGATATCCGTCGCATGCAAGGCGCCAGTGACTGTCACGCCTGCGGACGTTGCAGCGGCCAACGCGGCGCCGTTCAACTGATTGCCCGTTCCAGCAACCAAGAGATTCTTCACGCAACGGCGCAAACGCTTTCACCGTGGGACGCGCGCCTATTGCTGTTTGGTGTGATCGGCCTGGCCATGGGCGCCTTTCAGTGGACGGTCAGCCCATGGTTCGTCGCCCTCAAACAAACCCTCGCCCAATGGCTAGTCGAGCACGACCAACTCTGGGCATTGCAGGACAACGCGCCCTGGTGGCTGCTGACCCATTACCCGCAGCTCAACGACAGCTTCAGCTGGCTCGACGGTTTCAGCATCGTCGTCTATCTGGGTTTGAGTTCGATGGTGTTGGGCACTGCGCTGATGATCCTTCTGCGCCTGACGGCTCGACTGGCGCAAGATCCTGCACTGTATTGGCCCCTGGCGCTGACACTCACGCCCCTGGGTGGTGCGGGATTGTTTCTCGGGCTGTCGGCCACAACGGTGAAATTGCTGCGCTACGAAGGTCTGTTGCTGGAGTGGGTACAACCGGCCAGGGCCTGTTTGTTATTGGCCACGATGGGATGGAGCCTGCTGCTGGGATGGAAACGGCTGGACCGCGAAGGCCTTTCCCAGGTTCGTCGCTGCGCTGGCAGCACTTGCCTGTCACTCGCCATCGGCTTGGTAGGGTTCGGCTGGTGGTTGCTGTTCTGGGGCTGGGCCTGAGCCCCCGACACAACCACCCACCGGATCGACTAGACCTTAAAACGCGCCACCGTCTGGTGCAGCGCCCCGGCCATCTGCGCTAAATCGTGACCCGCCGTGTGAGTATGCTGAGCGCCGAGCAAGACCTGCTCGGACAAGTTTCGAATCCCCATCAGATTGCGATCCACCTCACGCGCCACCAATGCCTGCTCCTCCGTGGCGCTGGCAATCATCAGGTTGCGCTCGTTGATCTGCGAGATCGACCGGGTGATTTCATCCAGTGCATCGCCCGAGCGTTGCGCCACTTCCAGGGTGGCCCGCACCAGGTTGCTGCTGCTTTGCATGGCGGTCACCGCATGGCCGGTATCGAGACGAATGTTGCCAATCATCTGCTCGATCTCCTGGGTGGACTCTTGAGTGCGATGCGCCAGGGCGCGCACTTCATCGGCGACCACGGCAAAACCGCGTCCGGCATCCCCCGCCCGCGCCGCTTCAATCGCCGCGTTGAGGGCCAGCAAATTGGTTTGCTCGGCGATGCTGCGAATCACGTCCAGCACCTTGCTGATGTCCTGCACCCGGCCCGCCAGTTGCTCGATGCGTTGTGAGGTGTCGGTGACGCCATCGGCCAGTGCGCCGATTGAAACCACGGTTTCCTGAACCTGTTCACGCCCGCGCTGCGCGGTTTGTTCGGACTGCCGCGAGGCCTCGGAGGTGCTGACCGCATTGCGCGCCACTTCATCGACTGCTGCGGTCATCTGGTTCACTGCGGTGGCTGCTTGCTCGATCTCCAGCCCCTGCAATTGCAGGTTACTGCTGGTCTGGCTGCTGACCGCGCTCAGTTCTTCGGAGGAGCTGGCCACCTGGTCCACCGAGGTCGCGATGTGCCTGACCATGGCATTCAGACTTTGCTGCATCTGATGCATGTTCATCATCACGCTGCCGCCGACACTCGAGTTCACGGGCACCTGAATCGTCAGGTCGCCTAGAGCAATTTGACTCAAAAACCGTGCGGCATCATCCGGCTCGCCACCCAATGGACGGGTCACACTGCGCGTGACGACTACCGCCGCGGCAATGACCAGCGCCACACAGAACAAAAACAACCCGAACATATTGCGCCGGGCATCGCTGTACAGTGCCTGCGCCGCCTGTTCACGGTCGGCGAATATTTTGCCTTGGAGCGCCATCAACTGATCCAGGCTGGCATAAACCTCGCGTTCGGCCGGCACGACCTTTTGTTTCAGCTGTGCCATGGCGTCATCGAAGGCCCCTTGCCGGATCAACACCTGCACTTGAGTGAACGCCGCAACGTAGGCTTCGCGATTCTTTTTCAGCGCGGCGTAAGCGGTTTTGCCCTCAGGCAAGTAGAACAGCGGCTCAAGCGTTTCGAGCGCCTGAGTGATCCGCTTCTTGGTGGCATCGATCGACTGCTGCACTTGCTGATTGTCTTTATCGATCAGTAGATCCCGTGTGTTCCTGGCGTTATCGCGCACGCCGGTGGCGATGACCATGATCGGATCGATCTTCGGCCAGTCCTGTTTGACGATCACCACCGCCTGTTCCTTGAGCGTTGCCAGATCGTGCAACGCGTAAAACGCCATGCCCATCAATGCCAACGGCGCGATGGCAAAGCCGATGACGATCCGTTGTGCTGTGGTTAATTTGGCCATATCAAATGCTCCCCGTTTGATACCTGCCGATTGGCAGCGCATTTGAAAACCTAATGATGGATGTCCCTGTTAAACGTTAAACCTCAGCCTCGGTTACCCCCGTAACACGAAGGCTGGAAACAACTCGCGCATGGCCTCCCACAGCTCAGGTAGCAAGGCTTGTGCCGAAACGCTGGGCAACAGCGGATCGAACATCCGCTCGGTGCGAACCAACTGCACGGCGAAGCGTTTGACGCCGAGTTCGCTCAAGCGCTTGGCGAGGATCAGCAGACGCGCCGGCTCGAACAGATGCCAATGCACCGTGGTGCGACATTCGTAGTCGACACCGCTGGCCAGCAGATACTCAAGACTGCGCCAGTTAGCGGTTCCGCTGCCCTCGACCCGAGTGATCGCCTGGCAATCCTCGGGCAACGCCTTGACATCGAAACCGACCCAATCGGCCCCGGTCAGCGCCTTGGCGAACGCGGCGGGCTTGATGCCGGCGCTGTGCAAACCGATGCGAAATCCCATCGCCCGCACCTCATCCATGGCACCGAGCAAACCGTCCTGCAAGGTCGGCTCGCCGCCACTGAACACCACCGCATCGAGCAGGTCCTGACGCCGTTGCAGAAACGCCAACACCCGCCGCCAATCCACTTCGTCTGTGCCACGAGGCGGGATCAACTGCGGGTTATGGCAGTAACGACAACGCCAGGCGCAACCCTGGCAAAACAGCACGCAGGCGAGCTGTCCCGGATAGTCGATAGTGGTCAGGGGCACCATGCCCCCGACCCGAAGCGTTCGACTCATTGGCGCCCGGCCAGCGCCGCGCTTTCAGTGAAGTGCACCCGCTCGCGGTGCTCCGACTGTTTGCCCGGATTGAACGCCGACACAGGGCGGTGATAGCCCATTACCCGAGTCCAGACTTCGCAGCGTTGACGTTGAGCCTGGGGCAATGTTTGCGATGCAGTCATGGTGTAGCTCCTTGCAGTTGAGTGGATCGAAATCAATGAACGGTGCCGAGCTTCTGTTCTTGCAGCAGCAGTGCTTCGTCGCACTTGGGGCAGAACTCATGCTCGCCATCGAGGTAGCCGTGCACCGGGCAGATGGAGAATGTCGGGGTCACGGTCAGGTACGGCAGGCGGAAGCGGCCAAGGGCTTTGCGCACCAGTTGCTTACAGGCTTCGGTCGAAGAAATCCGCTCGGCCATGTACAGGTGCAAGACCGTGCCGCCGGTGTATTTGCATTGCAACTCGTCTTGAAGTTCCAGCGCCTCGAAAGGGTCTTCGGTGTAGCCCACGGGCAATTGCGAGGAGTTGGTGTAATACGGCGCTTGCACGCTGCCAGCCTGGAGAATGTCGGGGTAGCGCTTGAGGTCTTCCTTGGCGAAGCGGTAGGTCGTGCCCTCGGCCGGCGTCGCTTCCAGGTTGTACATGTGGCCGGTTTCTTCCTGGAAACGCAGCAACGTGGCGCGCACATGATCGAGCATCTTCAGGGCAAACTGCCGGCCGAGCTCGGTGTGCATACCCTCCTCGTCGCCGGTGAAATTGCGCAGCATTTCATGCATGCCGTTGAGGCCGATGGTGGAGAAGTGGTTGCGCAGGGTTCCGAGGTAGCGCTTGGTGTATGGGTACAAACCGGCATCCATGTGGTGCTGAATGACTTTGCGCTTGACCTCCAGGCTTTCCATCGCCAGTTCCATCAGCGTGTCCAGGCGTTGCAGCAAACCGCTGGTATCCCCCTTGAACACATAGCCGAGCCGCGCGCAGTTGATGGTGACGACGCCGAGCGAACCCGTCTGCTCCGCCGAGCCGAACAAACCGCCGCCACGCTTGAGCAACTCGCGGACATCCAGTTGCAAACGGCAGCACATCGAGCGCACCTGATTGGGTTGCAGGTCCGAATTGAGGAAATTCTGGAAGTACGGCAGGCCGTAACGCGCGGTCATCTCGAACAGGCGGTCGGCGTTTTCACTGTCCCACGGAAAATCGTGGGTGATGTTGTAGGTCGGGATCGGAAAGGTGAACACCCGCCCTTTTGCATCGCCGGCCTGCATCACCTCGATATAGGCGCGGTTGAGCAGCTCCATTTCGACTTGCAGGTCGCCATAGGCAAACGGCATTTCCTCACCACCGATGACGGGTATCTGCTCACGCAAATCCTGCGGGCACACCCAGTCGAAGGTCAGGTTGGTGAATGGCGTCTGGGTGCCCCAGCGCGAGGGCACGTTGAGGTTGTAGATGAACTCCTGGATCGCCTGGCGCACCTCTTGAAAACTCAGCTGATCCTTGCGCACATAGGGCGCCAGGTAGGTGTCGAACGAGCTGAACGCCTGGGCGCCGGCCCATTCGTTTTGCAGGGTGCCGAGGAAATTCACCATTTGCCCCAGGGCACTGCTCAAGTGCTTCGGCGGACCGGCTTCGACTCGCCCGGGCACACCGTTGAGCCCTTCGTGCAACAGGGTGCGCAACGACCAGCCGGCGCAGTAACCGGCGAGCATGTCCAGGTCATGCACATGCAAATCCGCCTCGCGGTGAGCCTGGCCGATGGCCTCGCTGTACACCTCGTCCAGCCAGTAGTTGGCGGTGACCTTGCCCGACACGTTGAGCACCAGACCGCCAAGGGAATATCCCTGGTTAGCGTTGGCCTGGACCCGCCAGTCTTCTCGGTCCAGGTATTCGTTCATCGAGGTCGCCACCTCGACCATGGTCCGCCGATCGCGGCGCAAACGACCGTGCTGTTCGCGGTAGACGATGTAGGCGCGCATGGCGAGGAAAAAACCGGCGTCCATCAACACCCGTTCAACACGGTCCTGGATTTGCTCGACATGCAGCCTCGGCACCCCTTCGAGCCTGGCCAATACCGCGTTCAGCAAGCCTTCAACCTCAACCTCGCCGTACTCCCCTGTCGCCTTGCCGGCGGCGATCAATGCCTGACGGATTTTGTCGGCATCGAAGGCGACCTGACTGCCATCGCGTTTGTGCAAGCGGTTACATCCTACTGCGATCAGCGTGCTCTGCATTTGGCCTCCAGACACTACATATAGACTTAATAAAACTTAAAACCACAACATGCAGTGAAGGCTACGGACAAAGTGCTGTTCTGCAATTGATCGATATCAAGATTTGCCGGCGAAAAAAAACCGCCCGGAGACGGCAAAGGGAAACTGTTGGTAAGCCGGGGTAAACACTCTGATCTGAAATCCACCCCTCACCCTAACCCTCTCCCCAAGGGGGCGAGGGGACTGACCGAGTTGTTCTTAGAGTTACATCGACCTGAGAGCCCGAGTCGAACTCAGGCTCGAAAAGCATGAAGATCGGCCCCCTTTCCCCCTCGCCCCTCTGGGGAGAGGGCTGGGGTGAGGGGTGGATTTCGGATCAGCCCCCCCAAAATCAACCACCACTCATATTCATGAACCGCACAATCTGCACCTCCCCGTCGGGGCTGAAATCGTGGCGCAGTGGCTTGCCGCGCAAAGCCTTCTGCACCGCATTGATCACCGGTTGGTCATCCAGCGGATAACGCCGCAGCAATCCTCTTAAATCCAGGGAATCGTCCTGGCCCAGACACAGCAACAACTTCCCTTCAACCGTCATCCGCACCCGATTACAGCTGCCACAAAAGTTGTGGCTGTTGGGTGAAATGAAGCCGATCCGGGTCTCGGGATGGCGTTCCAGGCGCACATAACGCGCCGGTCCGCCGCTGTTTTCGGTGCTGTCGAGCAATCGATGCTGGCTGGCGATCAGTGTGCGCACTTCGTCGCTGGAACAGAACGTTTCGCCACGGGAGCGGCCGACGTCGCCCAAGGGCATTTCTTCGATGAAGCTGATATCGATGCGCTGATCAATCGCGTATTGCACCAATCCCAGGACTTCATCGAAGTTGCGCCCCTTCATCACCACGCAGTTCAGTTTGACTCGCTCGAACCCTGCGTCCCGCGCCGCTTCAATGCCATTGAGCACCTGGTCGAGATCGCCGTTACGGGTGATCGCCCGAAACTTCTGCCCGTCCAGGCTATCGAGGCTGATGTTCATCCGCTTGACCCCGGCGTCGACCAACGGCCGGGCCAGACGGCCCAGTTGCGAGCCGTTGCTGGTCATCACCAGTTCGCGCAAACCGGGCAAGGCGGCGATGTTGCGGCACAGTCCGACAATGCCGGGCCGGATCAGCGGCTCGCCACCGGTCAGACGAATTTTGCGTACGCCCAGGCCAACGAACAGTGTCGCCAAACGCTGCAATTCCTCCAGCGTGAGCACCTGCTGACGCGGCAGGAACGTCATGTTTTTCGCCATGCAATACACACAGCGAAAATCACAGCGGTCCGTCACCGACATCCGCAGATAATCGATCTGCCGCCCAAAACCATCCTGCATCACAGCGTTCATCACTTCTCCCGGTTTGCCCAAGGCTCACTGCACCAGCGGTGAGTCGGCGCCCTGCAAGTGGATACCACGAATATCGGCTGCACCAATCAGGGTTTGCAGGTACTGCACCAGCGCTTTCTGCCAGACGCCTTGCTGCAACTGCGTACGGATCGCCGTCGACACCACTTCATAGGGCAACGGCATGCCTTCGATTCGCTGATCGACACTGATCACATGCCAGCCGTAGCGACTTTCCAGCGGTTTGCTGGCCAGGCCCGGTGCCAGGGTGAACAGCTGACGCTCCAGCTCGGGCACGGTCTGGCCCTTGCTGATCTGCCCCAAAGAACCACCCTGAGCCTTCGACGGGCAGGCGGAATATTTCACGGCCAGCTCGGCGAAACTGCCGGGGAATTCATCCAGTTGCGCCAGCAGGACTTCCGCCTGGCCATGCGCAAGCTCCCGGGCCTCGACATCGTCCGGCGCGCACTCGAGCAAGATGTGCCGCACCGCCAGCAACGGCGCGCTGTGGAAGCGCCCGCGATTGTTTTCGTAGTACCGCAGACTCGACTCCTCGTCGCACTGCGGCACTTTCACCTCACGTTCGAGCAGCAAGCGCGTGGCCGCTTCTTCTTCGTTTTCACCGGCGCCGATTTCCAGCGCCACCCCGAGTTCGGTGATGCGCTGCTGCAACAACTCGCGGATCACCAGCGCACGGGCGGCCAGATACACCGCCTCCTCGCGGCTTTCGGCCGGGTGATATTGCAGCTCCTGGGCCATCGCTTCCGGGGTGATCGACACCTCGTTGACGCTGATGATCGGCCACTCCTGCTCACTGCTGGCGATCAACTGCGCCGGGGCGCCATCGGCCGCCGCAGGTTCAACCGGCAGTGCTTCAAACTGCGCCGCTGCGACCGGCGCGATGTCGAGAACAGCCTCCGCTTTTTTTGAAGAACCGCAGCCACCGCTGCCCCCGTTACCGCCACCACATCCACATCCACCTGACATGATTTTCTCCTCAGTACTTCTGACGAACGATTTGATAACGACGCCCCAGGTACCAGATCGGTGCGCTGATCATGTGTACGAGACGGGTGAAGGGGAACAGCACAAACAGGGTCAAACCGAGAAACACATGCATCTTGTAGATCAGTCCGACCGGCGCGATGGCCGCCGCCGCTTCCACTGGCCGCAACAGCACGGTGTTCTGCGCCCAATCGGCGAGCATCACCATTACCGAGCCGTCCATGTGTCCGGTGGACGCGACGATGGTCAGCAGACCGAGCAGCAATTGCGCGAGCAGCACCAGCAGAATCAGGATGTCCGAAGGACTGGAGGTGGCGCGGACCCGAGGATCGCTGAGCCGCCGGTTAACCAGCATCAGCAGGCCGATCAGGCACAACAGACCGAAGAGCCCGCCCGAGACCATCGCCAGCAACTGCTTGTTCTCAGTGCTGATCACGTGGTGATAAATCGACGCTGGGGTCAGCAGGCCGACAAAGTGCCCGGCCAGTACGAACAACACACCGATGTGGAAGAAGTTGCTCGCCACGCGCATGCCGCGCTGATTGAGCATCTGGCTGGAGCCCGCCTTCCAGGTGTACTGCGACAGATCGAAGCGCGCCCAGCTGCCAATCAGGCAAATCGCCAGGGCGACGTAGGGATAGACCCCAAACAACAACAGGTTCCATTTAGACATTGTTTGCCTCCTTGGCTGGCACGGCGGCCAGCCCTTCATGCTGAAAATCCACCCAGTGCAACGGTACCGCGCTTTCTTCCCGGGCCTTGCCCGGTGCGCTTGGCAACGAACTGCAACGGTCCTGCTGTTCGGCCTGGAGGAAGTCCACGGCCTCCTCTTCCCAGATCTTGTCCAGGGCTTCGAGGGAGTCGTCGCGAGGTTCCGCCGCGACCTGCGCCCGCAGGTCGGCGACCGCTTGATGCGGCTCGGCCCCGGCAATTTGCAGCAGCGCCCGGAAGCAGCTGGCATAGGCGCTTTCGCGTTCTTCCAGACGTGCCGCGAGCAAGGCCAGCAAGTGCGAAACATCCGCCAGGCCCTCGCGGGCCTCGATGTCTTCGCGGGTGGACAGAAACTCCAGGTACAGCGGGATGTAGTCGGGCAGCTCTTTGACGCCGATGGCAAAACCGGCCTCTTCGTATTGCGCCATCATGTCGACCATCGCCTGGCCACGGTCGCGGGATTCACCGTGCACATGCTCGAACAACAGCAGCGACAGCGAGCGCCCCCGACCGAACAGCGCACCGTAGTGCTCCTGCCCGTCCATCAGGTCATTGCCGCAGATCAGCTCGAGCAATTCGAACAACGCACCGCGCTGCGTCGGGCTGATTTCCCGCGACTGGATGATCGCTTGCTCCAGTTCGTCGCGACCGCCAATCAGTGTCTCGGTCGGGTAATCGAGCAGCAGCGAAATCACTTTGAGAATTTGCATGCTCATTCCTCCCACAACTGGACGGTTTTCAAGATGTCGCGGCGGTTGGCCTTCTTGGCGCCGAACATGTTGGTGTCGGAACTGCCGCTGCAGCCGCTGCCGAAACTGAAGCCACACCCGGAACGTTCGGCGAAGGCGTCGCTCATGGCGTCTTCACGGTGGGCACTCGGCACCACGAAACGGTCTTCGTAGTTGGCAATCGCCAGGTAGCGATACATCTCCTCGACCTGGGCCACGCTCAGGCCGACATCCGCCAGCACTTGCAGGTCCTGAACGCCGTCGACTTGCTCGGAACGTTTGTAGGCGCGCATCGCCAGCAAGCGTTTAAGCGCACGCTTGACCGGTTTTTCATCGCCAGCGGTCAGCAGGTTGGCCAGGTACTTCAGTGGAATACGCAGGCTGTCGACATCCGGGATGACTCCGTTCATACCGACGGTGCCGGCAGTGGCAGCGTTCTGGATCGGCGACAGTGGCGGTACGTACCAAACCATCGGCAAGGTGCGGTATTCCGGGTGCAGCGGCAGTGCGAGTTTCCAGTCCACGGCCATTTTGTAGACCGGCGAACGTTGGGCTGAATCGATCACCGACTGCGGTACGCCATCGGCCAGCGCCTGACGAATCACCGCCGGGTCGTTCGGATCGAGGAAGATCTCCAGTTGTTTCTCGTACAGGTCCTGCTCATTGGCGGTGCTCGCCACTTCGCTGATGCGGTCGGCGTCATACAGCAACACACCGAGGTAGCGGATGCGCCCGACGCAGGTTTCCGCGCAAACGGTCGGCATCCCGGCTTCGATACGTGGGTAGCAGAAAATGCATTTCTCGGACTTGCCGCTCTTCCAGTTGAAATAGATCTTCTTGTACGGGCAGCCGCTGATGCACATCCGCCAGCCACGGCATTTCTCCTGGTCAATCAGGACGATGCCGTCTTCTTCACGCTTGTAGATCGCCCCGCTCGGGCAAGCCGCGGCGCACGTCGGGTTGAGGCAGTGCTCACACAGACGCGGCAAATACATCATGAAGGTGTTTTCGTACTCGCCGTAAATGTCCGCCTGGATCTTGTCGAAGTTCTTGTCCTTGCGACGCTTGGCGAACTCGGTGCCGAGGATTTCTTCCCAGTTTGGGCCCCACTCGATTTTCTCCATGCGTTTGCCGGAGATCAGCGAACGCGGACGCGCGGTGGGCTGATGCTCGCCCAGCGGCGCGGTGTGCAGGTGCTGGTAATCGAAGTCGAACGGCTCGTAGTAGTCGTCGAGGCTCGGCAGGTCCGGGTTGGCGAAAATGTTCGCCAACACGCGGAATTTACCGCCGATGCGCGGGTTGATCGTGCCGTTGGCATTGCGGATCCAGCCACCCTTCCACTTGTCCTGGTTTTCCCATTCTTTCGGGTAGCCGATCCCGGGTTTCGATTCAACGTTGTTGAACCAGGCGTATTCCATGCCTTCGCGGCTGGTCCAGACGTTTTTGCAGGTGATTGAACAGGTGTGGCAACCGATGCATTTGTCCAGGTTCAGAACCATGCCGATTTGTGAGCGAATCTTCATCTCAGTTCTCCTCAATATCGGACGGCAGTGGACGCGGCAGGTCATCACCGGATGAACCATCGAGCCAGTCGACTTTGGACATTTTGCGCACCACGACGAATTCGTCGCGGTTGCAACCGACGGTGCCGTAATAGTTGAAACCGTAGGCCTGCTGGGCATAGCCGCCGATCATGTGGGTCGGCTTGAGCACCACCCGGGTAACCGAGTTGTGATGGCCGCCACGGGTCTTGGTGGTTTCCGAGCCGGGCACGTTCACGATCCGTTCCTGAGCGTGGTACATCATCACCATGCCGTCCTTGACCCGTTGGCTGACCACCGCACGGGCGGTCAGTGCACCGTTGATGTTGAAGCACTCGATCCAGTCGTTGTCCTCGATACCGGCGCGTTTCGCGTCGTTCTCCGAGAGCCACACAATCGGCCCGCCACGGCTGAGGGTGAGCATCAGCAGGTTGTCGCTGTAGGTGCTGTGGATGCCCCATTTCTGGTGCGGGGTGATCCAGTTCAGGACGATTTCAATCTCGCCGTTGCTGCGCTTGCCTTTCACCCCTTCGATGGTGCGGGTGTTGACCGGCGGCCGATAACTCATCAGTTGCTCGCCGAACGCCTGCATCCACGGGTGATCCTGGTAGAACTGCTGGCGACCGGTGATGGTGCGCCATGGAATCCCTTCGTGAACGTTGGTGTAACCGGCGTTGTAGCTGACGTGATCGTCTTCGAGACCCGACCAGGTCGGGCTGGAAATAATCTTGCGCGGCTGTGCCTGAATGTCGCGGAAGCGAATCGCCTCGTGGGCCTTGGACAGCGCCAGGTGGCTGTGGTCGATGCCGGTGAATTCCGACAGCGCGGCCCAGGCCTTGACGGCAACCTGGCCGTTGGTTTCCGGCGCCAGCGACAGAATCACTTCAGCGGCGTCGATCGCCGTGTCGATTTTCGGCCGACCCTGGCTGATACCGGCATCGCCTTCTTTGTGATTGAGTTCACCGAGGAATTTCACTTCGTCTTCGGTGTTCCAGTTGATGCCTTTGCCGCCGTTGCCGTTTTTCTCCAGCAATGGCCCGAGGGACGAGAACTGTTTGTAGATGTTCGGGTAATCACGCTCCACCACATGCAGGTTCGGCGCGTTCTTGCCCGGCTCCGGTGCGACGCCGGCGCTTTTCCAGTCAGTGCCGCCAAACGGTTGAGCCAGTTCGCCGACGCTGTCGTGCATCAACGGGATGGTTACCAGGTCCTTTTCAACGCCCAGGTGCCCTTCGGACATTTTCGAAAATGCCTTGGCGATGCCTTTGTAGATTTCCCAATCGGAACGCGATTCCCATGCCGGGTCGATGGCGGCCGACAACGGGTGAATGAACGGGTGCATGTCCGAGGTGTTCATGTCGTCTTTTTCGTACCAGGTTGCCGTCGGCAACACGATGTCGGAATAGACGCAGGTCGAGGACATGCGGAAGTCCAGCGTGGTGACCAGATCGAGCTTGCCGATGGCGCCCTCGTCCACCCATTCGGCTTCTTCAGGTTTGCAGTCGCCGACTTGGCCGATGTCTTCGTTCATCACCCCGTTTTTGGTGCCCAGCAGGTACTTGAGCATGTACTCGTGGCCCTTGCCCGAGGAGCCCAGCAGGTTGGAACGCCAGATGAACATGTTGCGCGGGAAGTTGACCGGGCTGTCCGGCTGTTCGCAGGAGAAGCGCAGCGAGCCGTCTTGCAACGACTTGACCACGTAGTCTTTCGGGTCCATGCCGGCCGCAGCCGCGTCGCGGCAAATGTGCAGAGGGTTGGTGTTGAGTTGCGGTGCGCTGGGCAACCAGCCGGCGCGTTCGGCGCGGATGTTGTAATCCAGCGCATGCTCAGGGAATTGTGATTTATCGGCCAATGGCGAGAGCACGTCGTGCATGCTCATCTTCTCGTGACGCCATTGCGAACTGTGGGCGTAGAAGAAGCTGGTGCCGTTCATTTGGCGAGGCGGACGGTTCCAGTCCAGGCCGAACGCCAATGGCAGCCAGCCGCATTGCGGACGGAGTTTTTCCTGACCGACGTAATGCGCCCAACCGCCACCGGTCTGACCGACACACCCGCAGAGCATGAGCATGTTGATCAGCCCGCGGTAGTTCATGTCCATGTGGTACCAGTGGTTCATGGCCGCGCCGACGATGATCATCGAGCGACCCTTGGTCTTGTCGGCGTTGTCGGCGAACTCACGGGCAATCTGGATGGCTTTCTCACGGCTGACGCCGGTGATCTGCTCCTGCCACGCCGGGGTGCCAGGCACGGAAGCGTCGTCGTAATCCTTGGCCACGTTTTCGCCGCCGAGACCGCGATCGATCGCCAGGTTGGCGGCCGACAGGTCGAACACGGTCGCCACTTTGGCCACGCTGCCGTCAGCCAGCACCACGTTATGCACCGGCACGCGGCGGTATTGCACGGCATCGCCGGCCACGTGCTGGAAGTGCTCGTGGGACTCGCCGGCAAAATACGGGAACGCCACTTCGGCAACGTCATCACCGATCAGGCTCAGTTTCAGATCGATCTCACGGCCTTCGCCGCCTTCACGGGGCAGGATGTTCCACTTGCCCTTCTCGCCCCAGCGATAACCGATGGAACCCTGAGGGGAGACCAGTTCGCCGCTGACATCGAGGGCGATGGTTTTCCATTCCGGGTTGTTTTCCTGGCCGAGGTTGTCGGTCAGGTCACTGGCACGCAGGAAGCGGTCCGGCTGATACCCGGCGCCCGGGGTCTTGTCGACCATTTGCTTGAGCAGCACCAGCACCGGCAAATCGGTGAAGCGCTTGGCGTAGTCGGTGAAATAGGCGCTCGGTTTGTCCAGGTGGAATTCTTTGAAGATCACATGGTTGAACGCCTGGGCCAGCGCCGCATCGGTGCCTTGTTTAGGGTTCAGCCACAGGTCGGTGAGCTTGGCGACTTCCGAGTAATCCGGGGTGATCGCGACCGTCTTGGTGCCCTTGTAACGGACCTCGGTGAAGAAGTGCGCGTCGGGGGTACGGGTCTGCGGGACGTTGGAGCCCCAGGCAATGATGTAGTTGGAGTTGTACCAGTCGGCCGATTCCGGCACGTCGGTCTGCTCGCCCCAGACCATCGGCGAGGCCGGTGGCAAGTCGCAGTACCAGTCGTAGAAACTCAGGCAGGCGCCGCCGATCAGCGACAGATAACGCGAGCCTGCGGCATAACTGACCATCGACATGGCCGGGATCGGCGAGAAGCCGACGATCCGGTCAGGGCCGTATTGCTTGATCGTATAGACGTTGGCGGCGGCGATGATCTCGTTCACCTCCTCCCAGTTGGAGCGAATGAAGCCGCCCATGCCGCGTTTGCTTTTATAGGAGTCGGCCTTGGCCTTGTCCTCGACGATGCTGGCCCAGGCTTCGACCGGCGCCATGGTCTGCCGCGCATCGCGCCAGAGCTTGAGCAACGGCTTGCGGATTTTCGGGTACTTGAGCCGGTTGGCGCTGTAGATGTACCAGCTGTAACTGGCACCACGCGGGCAGCCACGGGGCTCATGGTTTGGCAGATCGTTACGGGTACGCGGGTAGTCGGTCTGCTGGGTTTCCCAGGTAATCAGGCCGTTCTTGACGTAGATTTTCCACGAGCAGGAACCGGTGCAGTTCACCCCGTGGGTGGACCGCACAATCTTGTCGTACTGCCAGCGCGAACGGTAGACGTTCTCCCAGTCGCGAGACTCTTTGCGGGTCTCTCCATGACCGTCGGAAAACTCGTTTTGCTTACGGTTGAAAAACCGCAATTGATCCAGTAAATGACTCACGGTGTAGTCCTCTCAGGCTTTGTCGCGGAGTCTGTGCCCCGCCCACGCAATGGTTGGATTCGGCTCGATTAGCAGGGTGTCGCGGCGCCTTTGCGCGCGTACCACCACCACGTCACGACGATGCAGCTCAGGTAAAAGCCGACGAACATGTAGAAGGCCATCTCCGGGCCGCCGGTCTGGGCCATCGAAGTGCCGAAGGATTTGGGAATGAAGAACGCACCGAAGGCGCCCATGGCCGAGCTGAAGCCCAGGACCGCGGCGGACTCTTTGCCGGCATTCTTCAGCGCTTGTTCGCGCACGGCGGGTGGTTTGCCGGCCGAGGCTTTTTCGTGCTGGGTGCGGAAGATCACCGGGATCATGCGGAAGGTGGAGCCGTTGCCCACACCAGTAGTGATGAACAGCAACATGAACATGCCGAGGAAGCCGTAGAAGTTGCCGCCGGTACCGTTCTGCGGCAGAAAGTGCAGCACCCCGAAGACCATCACGATCATCAGCACGAAGTTCCACAAGGTCACTTTCGCGCCGCCGAGCTTGTCCGCCAGCCAGCCGCCCAATGGGCGTACCAGCGCGCCAACCAATGGGCCGAGGAAGGCGAATTTCAACGCGATGACATCAGGGAACGAGGTTTTGATCAGCAGCGGAAACGCGGCGGAGAAACCGATGAACGAACCGAAGGTCGCCAGGTACAACCAGCACATCAGCCAGTTGTGTTTGCGTTTGAAGATGACGGCCTGCTCGCTGAAAGAAGCGCGGGCACTGGACAGGTCATTCATGCCGAACCAGGCGAGCACCGTCACCAGGACAATAAAAGGCACCCAGATGAAGCCGGCGTTCTGCAACCACAACTGGCCGCCGTCCGGCAGTGCTTGCGGCGAGCCGCCCATGAAGCCGAACACACCGAAGGTAATCACCAGCGGCACACAGAACTGCATCACCGAGACGCCCAGGTTACCCAGCCCGGCGTTGAGGCCAAGGGCTGTGCCCTGCTGCGACTTGGGATAGAAGAAGCTGATGTTGGACATGCTCGAGGCGAAGTTGCCGCCACCAAAACCGCAGAGCAAGGCAATCAACACGAACACGCTGTAGGAGGTGCTCGGGTCCTGCACGGCGAAGCCCATCCAGATCGAGGGCAACAACAGCGACGCGGTGCTCAGGGCCGTCCAGCGACGGCCACCGAAGATCGGCACCATGAAGGAATAGAAGACGCGCAAGGTTGCCCCGGACAGCCCCGGCAACGCCGCCAGCCAGAACAGCTGGTCGGTGGTGAAGCTGAAACCGATGGCGTTCAAGCGCACGATCACCGTGCTCCAGACCATCCACACCGCAAAGGCCAGCAGCAGCGCAGGAATGGAAATCCACAAGTTGCGCGTGGCGGTCTGTTTGCCGCTACGTCCCCAGAATGCTGGGTCCTCGGGGCGCCAGTCATGAATGACCGGGCCTTTGTCAGGCTTTTGCAGAACGGACATGTTCTTCTCCTAGGGCAATGCTGGAAATCGGGATTGGGGTCAGCAGCGGCGCTTTACCCAGCACCGGGCTTTTGCGTATTTCGCTGAAGTACATCCAGGTGAGGGAGACCCAGACCACGCCGTACATCAACATGAAGCAGGAAGAGCGCACGCCGGTGAGGTCCACCAGGGCGCCGAACAGGATCGGCAACACGAAACCGCCCAGGCCACCGGCGAGGCCGACGATGCCGGACACCGCACCCATGTTTTTCGGGTAGTCGTTGGCGATGTACTTGAAGACCGAGGCCTTGCCGAACGCGAAGGCGATGCCCATAACGAACAGCAGCACGGTGAACAGCGCGGGATTGAGGCCAATGTGGAAATCCACCGGGCCATTGATCGTTTGCACTTGCAGTTGGGTCTGGGGATACGAGAGCAGGAACAGGCAGATCCAGCTGACCCACAACACCCACCAGGTCACGCTTTGCGCACCCCAGCGATCCGACATCCAGCCACCGACCGCACGCAGCACGCCACCGGGCAGGGAGAAACAGGCCGCCAGCAGCGCCGCGCTTTGCAGGCTGAAACCGTATTCCTGCACGTAGTATTTGGTCATCCACAGCGCGAGGGCGACATAACCACCGAAGACGATCGAGTAGTACTGGCAGTAGCGCCACACCGCCGGGTCCTTCAGCGAGCTGAGTTGCTCACGCAACGTGGCGCCGGTGGCACTGCGATGGTTCTTGTTTTCAGCGCTGAGGAACCAGAACAACAGCGCAGTAATAAAGAGGATTGCGCTGAAGACTTTCGGCACCAGCTGCCAGCTGCCGGCAGCAATCAACGCCGGGGCGAGAAACTTGGTCACCGCGGCCCCGGCGTTACCGGCGCCGAAGATGCCCATCGCGAAGCCCTGATTCTCTTTGTCGAACCATTTGGCGACGTAGGCGATCCCGACCGAAAACGAGCCGCCGGCCAGGCCGACGAACAAGCCCAGTACCAGGAACTGCCAGTAGGCGGTGGCGTGACTGATCAGGTAAAGCGGCGTGACGCAGGCCAGCATCAGCAGGAAGAACACGCTGCGCCCGCCAAAGCGGTCGGTCAGCAGGCCCAGCGGCAACCGCACCAGCGAGCCGGTCAGGACCGGGGTCGCGGCCAGCAGGCCGAACTGGGTTTCATTGAGCTGGAGAAGGTCCTTGATCGGTACACCGAGCACGGCAAACATCATCCAGACCATGAAACACACGGTGAAGGCCAGCGTGCTCATGCCCAACACCAAGCCTTGTCGTACACGCGGTGGGTTCACAAATGCTCTCCAATCAATTAGCCATGGCGGCAGACTAGAGAGACGAACCCTTCAAAAACTTGATCCATGTCAACGAAGCCCATGGGGGCATAGGCCTATGCTTGCGCGGTCTACCTCTAAGGAGGTAGTACAGGGAAACCCTAAAACCGTTTGTTTATCAGCGTCTTAAGGTTTTCTGCCAAGTTTTTTGCTGACAAGGATCAGTCGACAACTCTTTAGAGGTAGCGCGCCCGGGATCGGCGGCAAAACCCCTTCCTGGAGCTCCACGTGCTCTGTTTTCCTGAATTCTTCCGGGACCTGCGCTGATGATCCGCTGGTTGCGCAGCTCCCTGCCCGCTCGCGCCGGGCTGGCGGTGATTCTGATCGCCGTGCTCGCCCTCGCCAGTTCGCTGAGTGCCGGACTGATCGCCTGGTTCAGCCAGGGCGATGCGGCCGCCATCAACACCGCAGGCTCGGTGCGCATGGAGACTTACCACCTGAGCTGGAAACTGGCCGCGGGTGCAACCGGCGAAGAAATCATCGCCATCAGCGACAGCCTGCAAACCCGCCTCAACAGCCAGTCACTCAAGGCGGTGCTGGAAGATGGCCCGACCGCCGCCCTGCAAATCAGCTACGGGCAAATCCAGCAGCAATGGAACGAGGATTTGCGCCCGGCACTGGAGCGCGGCGATGCCGCCTACTTTCAGGTCCAGGCCCTGCCCTTCATTGAACAGCTGAACCAGTTCGTCAACCTGTTGCAGCGCCAAAGCGAACAGAAGCAAGGCTGGCAACAGGCGATCCAGGGCCTGGCCTTGTTCACCACTATGATTATCCTGCTGCTGGGGCTCTACGAATTGCAGTACGGGGTCGTCATGCCCTTGAAAGAGTTGGTGGATGCGACCCAGCGCTTTCGTCGCGGCGATTTCAAGGTGCGGGTCAATCATCAGTCCCAGGACGAACTGGGCCAGTTGGCCACGAGTTTCAACGCCATGGCCGAGACGATTGAAGACTCCCATCGCACCCTTGAGAGTCAGGTCCAGCAAAAAACCCTGAACCTGCAACAAGCCAACGCTGCTCTCGAGTTGCTGTATCAAAGCAGTCGAAGCCTGGCCACGCGCCTAGCCAATGCCGAAGGCCTGGATGAGTTGATCCGGCGCTTCCAGCAACGCCTGCCCGGCTTGCGCCTGTCGCTGTGCCTGCAAGGACAAATGCAGGCACCGGCCCAGCAGTTGCTCGCCCTCCACGGCGCGAACATCCGCGAAGTGTGCGCCAGCAGCGATTGCGCCACGTGTCAGAAGCACCATAAAGCCAGCCCGCAAACCTTCAGCATCAGCAATCAGGGCAGTGAACTGGGTGAGCTCAAGGCGCACTTTGTCGACGGACACCCAACCCAAGCCTGGGAAACCCAATTGATCCAAGCCTTGGCCAACCTGATTGGCACCTCGCTCTCGCTCAAGCGTCAACGGGAGCAGGATCATCGCCTGCTGCTGCTCGACGAGCGCACGATCATCGCCCGCGAACTGCACGACTCACTGGCCCAGGCCCTGTCCTATATGAAGCTGCAAGTCAGCCGCCTGCAGACCCTGATGCGCCGTGGCGAACCGGTCGAAACCCTGGAAAACGTCACTGCCGAACTGCGCGAAGGGCTGAACAATGCCTACCGCCAGCTACGCGAGCTGCTGACCACCTTTCGCTTGCAGATTCACGATGCGGGGCTGGTGCAGGAACTCAAGGACACCGCCGAGGAGTTCTCCCGGCGCGGCGAATTCCAGGTGCACCTGCACGTCGACGCGCTGGCCTTTCAGTTATCGGCCAGCGAGCAAATCCACATTCTGCAGATCACCCGCGAAGCGCTCTCCAACTGCCTGCGCCACGCCCATGCGCAGAACGCCTGGCTGCAACTGCGTCAGGACGGTGAAACCGTTCGGCTCATCGTCGAAGACGACGGGCGTGGCTTCAGCGGCAACGTCGACCAACGCGAACACCACGGCCTGAAAATCATGGATGAGCGGGCCCGCAGCTTGCGCGGTCAACTCGAAATAGTCTCCAGGGAGCCGCAAGGCACCCGCGTCCAGCTGGAATTCCAACCGGAGTTTCTCGGGCAGCAAACAGAAGGTAGCGTCACATGAACCCGTCCCTGCAACACACCATCCTGCTGGTCGACGACCATCCGATGATGCGTCACGGCATCCGCCAGATGCTCGAACTCGAAGATGATTTCCTGATCGTCGGCGAAGCCAACAACGGTGAAGAAGCCCTCGTTCTGATCGAACCGCTGAAACCGGATCTGGTGCTGCTCGATAACAACATGCCGCAGATGAATGGCATTGAAACCCTGCGCCAATTACGGGCGATGCACTACACCGGCAAGGTGCTGCTGTTCACGGTCTCGGACGCCGAAGACGATATTCGCGACGCACTGCGTCTGGATGCCGACGGCTACCTGCTCAAGGACATGGAGCCCGAACTGTTGATTCAGTACATCCGCAATGCCTTGAACGGCGAATTGGTGATCAGCCCGGGGCTGACCCAAGTCATGGCCCAGGCACTGCGCTCACCGCAGCGTCAGACCGTGGTGGAACTGACCGAGCGTGAACGCCAGGTGCTGAAAACCATCGCTAGCGGCTTCAGCAACAAAGTCATCGGGCACAAGCTGGGCATCACCGAAGGCACGGTCAAGGTTCACGTGAAAAACCTGCTGCACAAACTCGGCTTGCGCTCGCGGGTCGAGGCGGCGGTGTGGGCCATGGAGCACCTGCGCAATGCGGGCTGACGGGCATCCCTCCTTGGAGGTAGGCCGGCAGAGGCATAGGTCATTCGCCTCTTGCTCTCTACTATGAGCGTCAGCGGAGGTACGCCATGCTGACCCACCCTTCCATCGTTTTAACGTTGCGTCGTCATCATCTGTTCAGCCAACTGCCGGAGAAAATCTTCGAGGAAGTCTGCGGCCTGGCCATGCTCAAACGCCTGGCCTGTCACAGCACACTCATGCATCAAGGGGACCCGGCCAAGCGTTTTTTCCTGCTAGTCAGCGGTCAGATCAAGTTGTATCGGCTTACCGGTGAAGGCCAGGAGAACCTGGTGGAGATCATTCAGCCCGGCCAGACCTTTGCCGAAGCGTTGCTGTTCAGCCAGGCCCGTCTCTACCCGGTGAGCGCCACGGCGCTGAAGGACAGCGTGCTGGTGAGTATCGAGGGCAGCCATTACCGCAACGCCCTGGAAGACCAGCCGAAAGTCTGCCTGGCGATCCTGGCGAGCATGAGCGTGCACCTGCACCTGCGTCTGCGCGACATCGACACCTTGACCATGGCCAGCGCGAGCCGTCGGGTGATCAATTTCCTGTTCCAGGAACGCAACCCGGTCAGCGGCTTGATTGTCTTGCAGGTGTCCAAACGCCTGGTGGCCTCGAAGCTGGGTATTCAGCCGGAAACGTTTTCGCGGATCTTGCACCGCCTGGTGGACAGCGGCCTGATCGCGATGGAACGTCGCAACATCAGCATCCTCGCCGAAGAGGATCTCGCGGCTTTCCAATAGACGGAATTGACCGCAGTCAATGCGCAAAGCCACCGGCCTTGCACACTGAAGAAGTCCATCCATGGAGAACGCTCATGTCTCGTTCAACCTTGCCCCTGATTTACTCCTGCTCAGGCTGCTCCAACGTCGCCCAACTGGCCAATACCCTGGCCGTGCGGCTTGATCGCAGCGGCCTGGCTGAAATGTCCTGCATCGTTGGGGTTGGCGGGCATGTGGCGGCGTTGGTCAACAAGGCGAGCTCGGGACGGCGGATTTTTGCGCTGGATGGTTGCCCGTTGCAATGCGTTGAAAACTGCCTGAAGCAGCATGGTCTGCATGCGGATGTGCATTTGATTCTTAGCCATTATGGGTTGCGTAAGCGTTATGGCGAGGACTGCACGCCAGCAGAGAGTGATGAGTTGTTTGAACAGATCAAAGAGTTGATTAGCAGTGATGCCCGGCAGCATGAAAGCCGGCAGGAAACGATGGCCTGAAGAACACAAAAACCCTGTGGGAGCGGGCTTGCCCGCGATGGCGTAGTGTCAGGCGATGAGGTTTTTGAGGGTGGTGTACATATCCGTTGCTGCGGTAACGGCTTCTATTGGTTTCGCTTTTACAGCGAGTCACTTGGAAAAGCCCCAAGTAACCAAGGGCTCTTGCCCCTGTCGTTCGGTGGCTCGCCTAGGCTCGCCATGCCCTCGCTCCGGTCCTGCTCCGTGGGCCCGCCGCCATCGGCCATCCATGGCCGGGGGCGGCTAACCCGGCATCCATGCAGGGTTGCCCACTGCGCAGAACCTCCACTCGGCCTCTCGAGGGGGCGAACACCGCAAAAGCAGCGCGAGGCGGCCTACCGGCCGGCCTGCCTCTTCAAGCGTACGCATTCCCCTGTGGGAGCGAGCTTGCTCGCTCCCACATTTTGATTTTCACCGAGCATGGGATTGGTGTAGGCCGCCTCGCTTTTGATTTTGATCTTGATCTGCCCCGTCGGAAGGCCGAGCGCAGGTTCTGCGCAGTGGGCACCGCGGCAAGGATGCCGCGGTAGCCGCCCCCGGCCATGGATGGCCGATGGCGGCGGGCCCACGGAGCAGGACCGGAGCGAGGGCATGCCGAGCCGAAGCGAGGCACCGTACGTCAGGGGCAAAAGCGTTTGGTTACTTGGCGCTTTTCCAAGTGACCCGCCGTAAGGGCGGAACCAATAGCAGCCGTTACCGCAGCAACGGATATGTACCCCAACCAAAAACACAGGTCGGCTATCAGGCCGCCAACCCCTTCCCTGCCCGCTCCAGATTGCGCCACAGCCACACAGGCAACACATCAGGATCAAGACTGTCGATC
The DNA here is from genome assembly GCF_050435365.1 of Pseudomonas sp. BT76 TE3572. Lineage (NCBI taxonomy): Bacteria > Pseudomonadati > Pseudomonadota > Gammaproteobacteria > Pseudomonadales > Pseudomonadaceae > Pseudomonas > Pseudomonas sp. BT76 TE3572. The sequence continues at coordinate 922,615 of NZ_JBNDKE010000001.1, read as the reverse complement.
AGGTTCTTCAACGCCAACCCCAACTCCGTATCACCCTCAATCACCAAACGCCGGCGAAAGAACAACGTATCCGGATCTTCCTGACGGCTCGCCAGCAATAAAAACTCTCGCCAGTTACCGCTAATAGTCACATGCGCCGTGGCATGTTCAGCTATTCGCAACCCTTGACGGGTCAGCGTCAAATACCAGGACAACCCCAGATCTGGAATCCGCAAGCACAACCAACGCCCACGCAACACTTCAAATTCACCATCGCGTAACGGCTCGGCGAGGCAGCGATTGAGCGCCTGCTGCAACGCCAGGCGCTGCACCGCAAAGGGCACCCGGCGCACCAACGGCAATAACCGGTCGGCACCTTTCAACAACCACTTTTTACGATTCAACACAGGCCGACCTCCTCGACGCGCAACATGCCGGCCTGACCATGCCAGTAACCGTTGCAACCGTCGACGAACAGCGGCGGCGTCTCGCCCAAACGAACCCGTTGATAGGCGGCAATGACCTCGGCCATGCCCTGAGCACGAGGGCTCAGGCGCAACAAATCGGCACCGCAGGCCACCAGCCCAGTGTAATCCGCCAGCAGATTGGTCACCTCCGCCGACATTGTCTGAATACCGTTGATGGTGAACAGCGCCTGCCCTTCCTGACTGGTCAACGGCAGGCCATCGGGGTAGTTGAGGCAGCAAAACCGGCAGTCGTCCTTGGGCAGGTTTTCCGCCCGGGCCGTGAAGCAGCGTGCGGAATAGGCCAACGGCAAATGCCCATAGGCAAAGATCTCGACTTCCGGCACCTCACGGCCCAGTCCGCGCACTTGATCGAGCACATCGCCAATCAGCGCCGCCGAACATTCCACCGGCGGCACCCAACGGGTCATCCCGCAGTCCAGCAGTTGTGCCAGCGTGTGACCGTTGTACAAATTCAGCGCCGGGCCGCCCACGAACGGCAACTTGCGCTCGGCCAGAAACTGCACCGCGCCCATGTCGTTGGCCTCCACCAGCAATTGGCCGTTGTCGCAGAGCCTTCGCAGGCTGGAGAGCTCGGAGGCCGCTTCGATCAGCGTCAGGCTGGAGATCACCAACTGTGCCTGGCTGCACTCCTGCAACTCGCGCCCCAATCCCAGCCATTGATCCAGTGAAAAAGACCGGCGTTTCGAACACACGGTTTCCCCCAGATAAATCACATCCAGGGGCAAGGCCGACATCTCGGCGTAAAAGTTGCTGAGTTGCTCTTTGTCCCAATAAAACAGGACCGGTCCAAGACTGAGCTTCATGTGGCCTCCCTCATTGCCATGATCGATGGTAAGCACCCAGGGTGGTCTGGCTGCCTTCGGACAAACCGGCCAGCACCCGGCGCCATTCCTCCTTGACCCGAAAACTGCCCGGCGAACCGCGATGGGCATCCAGTGCCGCGCGCCAGACGCGGGTGACTTGTTCGACATAGGCCGGACTGCGTTGCCGGCCTTCGATTTTTACCGCTTCGACGCCGATGGCCGTCAATTCCGGCAGCAAGTCCAGGGTGTCGAGGCTGGTGGGTTCTTCCAGCGCATGAAAGCGTTTGCCGCCGACCAGGAAGCGGCCCTTGCACAGGGTTGGGTAACCGGCGGGTTCGTCAGGGGTGTAACGGTCGATCAGCACTTCACTGAGCCGTGCGCTCAAGCCGTCGGCGTCGTCGCTCCAGCGCACCGCTTTGGCCGGCGAACAGACACCGCACAGGTTCGGCGACTCGCCAGTAATGTAGGAAGACAGATGGCAGCGCCCTTCGGCCATGATGCACAAGCTGCCAAAGCCAAAGACCTCGATGGGCACCGGGCTGCTCGCAGCGACCTGGCGCACTTGCGCCAACGACAACACACGTGGCAGCACCGCGCGCCGAATCCCGTAACGCTGCGCATAAAATTCCAGCGCTGCAGCGTGGGTCGCTGAGCCCTGGACCGACAAGTGCAACGCCAGTTGCGGATGGCGCTGGCTGGCGTAGTTGAGCACCCCGGGGTCGGCGGCGATCAGCGCATCCACGCCGAAATCGGCGGCACGATCGACCGCCCGCTGCCAACGTTCCCAGCCCTTGGGTTGTGGGTACGTGTTGACCGCGACATAGAGTTTGCGTTGATGCTGGCGGATGTGGGCGACCGCCGCGTCGAACTGTTTGTCGTCCATGTTCAGCCCCGCGAAATGCCGGGCATTGGTGTCATCGCGAAAACCGACATAAACGGCATCGGCGCCTTCGCGCACCGCCGCTTTCAGCGCAGGCAGGTTCCCTGCCGGGCAGACCAGTTGCATGGGTAATCCTCATGGAAAAACGCAGTCCGGGGCCTAATCAGTCATGGTTGGAATGCACTTGTGGCGAGCGAGCTTGCTCCGGGCGGCGTTCCGACGCTGGACTGCGCAGCAGGCCTGAATAACAGGGCCGCTTCGCGACCCAGCGGGAGCAAGCTCCCTCGCCACAGAGTCTAACGAGACCGGCAGGCGCGGCCTTGACGGCAATCAATTGCCATCAATGCATCAGGTCGGCGAAGGACAGGAACATCACGTTGTCGTGCTTGAGCACTTGCTGCTCGCACTCGATCACCGCCAGCCCGTCGGCCCAACACGCGGCGGTCAACATCGCCGAGCTTTGCTGAGGGTGCAGCTCCACGCTCATCTGGCCGTTAGCGTCAGGAGTGAGTCTTGCCCGCAAGTACTGCCGACGTTTGTTGCGTTGCAACCAGTCGAACCCGGCGGACACGGCCAATGGCACCGGCAACACGTCTTTGACACCCTGCGCCCTGAGCAGAAACGGACGCACCACCACCAACGCGGTAATCAGCGCCGCCGAAGGATTGCCCGGCATGCCGATCCAGGGTTTTCCGGCCACTTCGCCGAAGGCCAGCGGTTTACCCGGCTGAATGGCCAACCGCCAGAAATCCAGGCTGCCCAGTTCCTCGATGGCCTGCTTGAGGTGATCTTCCTCGCCCACCGAGACGCCACCGGAACTCAACAACAGGTCGCATTCCGAGGACGCCAGGCTCAAGGCATGCCGGCTGGCCGCCAACTCATCGGCCATGACGCCATAGTCATGCACCTCGACGCCCCAGCCACTCAACAACGCCGCGAGGCAGTAGCGATTGCTGTTGTAAATCTGTCCGGGCGCCAATGAATCGCCCGGCTCACGCAGTTCATTGCCACTGCTGAGCAAGCACACCTGCAACGGTCGATAAACCTTGACCTGCGCGATGCCAGCGCCGGCCAGCAACCCCACTTCCTGCGCACGCAGGCGTTTACCGGCCTGGAGTAACAGGTCTCCCCGGCGAACCTCCTCGCCTTCCTTGCGCACGTGATCGCCAGCGCTTACGGGTGGAAACCAGACACGCTCGCCGTCGATCCGGCAGCGCTCCTGCGGCACCACGGTGTCGGCTCCCGGCGGCAATGGCGCGCCGGTAAAAATCTGTACTGCCTGCTGCGCGAGCAAGGGCGAGCACGCCGGATCCCCCGCCGCAATTCGTCCGCCAATCAACAAGCAGCCTCCGTCCGGTGGCAGGTCAGCTGCCCTGAGGGCGTAACCGTCCATGGCACTGTTGTCCCAGGCCGGCAGGTTGACGGGGGAATGTATGTCCGCCGCCAACACCCGCCCCAAGGCTTGATCCAGTCCGATCTTTTGCGCCAGGGGCGGCGGCGGTGCCTGATCCAGCAGACGGCTGATGGCCTCGTCCACCGGCATCAGGTGGCCAAGGTCACACACCCGGCCGGTCATGAACGTGTCTCGCAGGCGTCGATGACCCGTTGCGCTTGCGGTTTCAAATGCGGGGCGAAATTGCACGGGCCGGTGCGGCTGTCCAATTGTTCGAGCAGGATCTGGTTCCAGGCGGTTCGACACGCGCCCGGCGAACCCGGCACGCAGCACACCAACACGCCGTTGCTCATCCCGGCCAATGCGCGGGATTGCAGACTCGACATGCCGATCTCCGCCAGGGACACCTGACGGAACAGTTCACCGAAGCCTTCCACGTGTTTGTCCAGCAACGGCAGCACCGCTTGCGGAGTGTTGTCGCGGGCGGTGAAACCGGTGCCGCCGGTCATCAGTATCACTTGAACCTGAGGGTCGGCGATCCAGTGAGAGACCTTGGCGCGGATCTGATAAATGTCGTCCTTGACCAGATCACGGTCGATCAATACATGCCCGGCCGTTTGCAGCAAATCCGTCAGGGTCTGCCCCGAGGTATCGGTGTCAAAGGTGCGCGTATCGCTGATGGTCAGCACGGCAATGTTCAGGGGTTCAAACGTGCGTTGCGCCAGATGGGCCATATCCAAGCCTTCCCGTAAATGAGGGGTATGGGACAAAGCGTGAACCGGAATCCCTGGTGAGCCTATTCCTCCAAGGAGGTACCTCCACAGGTTCTGCGCTAGTTTGATAATGGGGCTCAAGGTGCCAGGCGGTTTCGTTGCCAGGCGCCATCGCGCAACCGGTAATCGAGACGGTCATGCAAGCGGTCGGCGCGCCCCTGCCAGAACTCCAGACGTTCAGGGTGCAGGCAGTAGCCGCCCCAATGCTCGGGCCGCGGCACAGTCTTGCCGGCAAAACGTTGGGTGGTTTGTAGCAACAGCGATTCAAGCTCGGCCCGATTGGCCAAGGGCCGGCTTTGCGGTGAAGCCCAGGCGCCCAGGCGACTGTCCTGTGAGCGGGAATCGAAGTACGCATCCGACAGCGTCGGGTCGAGCCTGGAGACCTGGCCTTCGATACGCACCTGGCGCTCCAGGCTCGGCCAGAAAAAGGTCATGGCGGCATGCGGGTTAGCGGCCAGTTGCTGGCCTTTGTCACTCTGGTAATTGCCGAAAAAGGTGAAGCCTTCATCGCTCAAGCCCTTGAGCAGCAAGACCCGACAGTGCGGGCGCCCTTCACTGTCGACCGTCGCCAACACCATGCTGTTGGCTTCGACAGGCACGCGCTCGGTGTCGCGGGCCAGTTGCATCCATTGCCGGAACATGGCCATCGGGTCGTCCAGCGCCGACTCGTCTTGCAGGCCAAAAAGGGTGTAGTTACGGCGCATCTGTGCCAGGGAAAGGGGCATGACAGTGATCTCCAGGAAGGTTCCGCCCAGTGTGCAATGCACGGCGCAACACCACCTTGACCCCCATCAACACTAAGCACGCCCAACCTTATTTAAGGCGCAGACGCCGAGCCAGTTTGTGCAGGTTGCTGGGATCGACTTCCAGAATCCGCGCGGCGCTGGCCCAGTTCTCCCCGGACAGGCTCAAGGCCTGGAGGATTTTCTTGCGCTGGTAATCGTCGACCGCTTCACTCAGGGGCTGGAACGGCTCATCCGCCGTCACGTCCAGGGGACTTTCGACGACCGCGCCCTGCCCGCCCATGGCACTGTCGAGGTCCAGAATCTCGGGTTCCAGCGTCATGATCAGGGTGCGACTGGTGCCGCGACTGAGCTGCTTCAACGCGGCGCGGCTGATCACATGCTCCAGCTCGCGCACGTTGCCCGGCCAGCTGTAAGCCAGCAGCGCCCGCTCGGCCGCTGGCGACAGACGCAAGCCGCGCAAGCCAAGCCGCGCCCGATTGAGCTCAAGGAAATGCCCGGCCAGCATCAACACATCGTTGCCCCGCTCGCGCAGCGGCGGAATCGGCACCGGGTACACCGAGAGCCGGTGATACAGATCGGCCCGAAACAAGCCGTCGCGGATGCTGTCCGGCAAGTGCCGGTTGGTCGCGGCGATGATTCGCACATTGACATGCAACGGCTTGTCGGCACCGAGACGCTGGATCTCGCCGTTCTGCAGAGTGCGCAGCAGCTTCGCTTGCACGGCCAATGGCAATTCGCCGACTTCGTCGAGAAACAGCGTGCCACCGTTGGCCGCATCGAAACGTCCGGCACGGTCACTGGTGGCGCCGGAAAACGCGCCTTTGACGTGGCCGAACAATTCACTCTCTGCCAGAGACTCCGGCAAGGCGGCGCAGTTGACCTGCACCAGCGGCTTATGACTGCGGCGCGACAGACGATGCAAGCGCCTTGCGAACAGCTCTTTGCCGACGCCGGTCTCGCCCAGCAGCAACACCGGCAGCTCGGAATCGGCCAGTACGTCCAATTCATTAAGCAACTGATGCAGCACTTCACTCTGCCCGAGGATTTCGCCTTCATCAGCCGGCCGCCGCACATCTTGAATATCGCTGCGGGACAAGCGCAGGCTGCGGTTTTCCTGCTCGAGCCGGGTGACTCGCACGGCGGCTTCGATCTGCAAGGTGCAGCGCTTGAGTTCTTCCCGCGCACGGCTGTCGAAGGTCCCGGCGTGCAGCGCATCGAGGGTAATCGCGCCCCAGATCCGCCCCTCCACATACAGGCTCACGCCCATGCAGTCATGCACCGGCAGTGGTTCGCCGACATGGTCGTCGAGCAAGCCGTCATAAGGGTCCGGCAAGCGACTGTCGGGCTCGAACCAGGTGGGTTCGCGCGACGCCATGATCGCCGCCAGCCGCGGATGCTGGGCGATGACAAACCGGCGGCCCAACGCTTCATGCACCAGCCCCACCGTCGCGACCGGTCTCAAACTGTCGTCATCCAGACGCAGTAATCCCACGGCGCCACTGTTGAAGTACTCGCGCAGGGTCTGGACCAGTCGTTGCAACCGCACAGCATTGGGCAACTCGACAATCAGGTCGGCCGCCAGGCTTTCACGCAGCATGGTAGTTATTACCCTCTATGGTTGGATTCACCCTAATGCGTCCGGGTGTCTATCACCACAACTAAAAATAAAGCCCTATTTTTCAATACGTTAGATATGGCATGCCGGGTGCAATGAGTTTGGGGAACCGTTGAAATCCAAACAAGGAACCTCCTGATGAGCCTGAACCTACTGGAACAAAGCCTCGGCCAACTGGCCTGCGACATTCCCGGCGCCACGCGGATTTTTCACACCTTCAAACTGGACTTCTGTTGTGGCGGGCATAAAAGCCTGCGCGAAGCGGCCGCTGGCAAAGACCTCGACCCGGCCTTGATTGCCGACGCGCTGCACCGGCTGCAAGACACCGGCGAAACCCAACACGACTGGCGCAACGAACCGTCGGAGCTGTTGATCGCCTACCTTCTGGCGCGCTACCACGCCCGCCATCGCGAGCAACTGCCGGAACTGATTCGCCTGGCCCGTCGCGTCGAGCAGGTCCACGGTGCGCGCAGCAGCTGCCCCAACGGCCTGGCCGATCTGCTGACCGACATGCAACAAGAACTCGAAGGCCACATGCTCAAGGAAGAACAAGTGCTCTTCCCGATGCTGCAACAGGGCATCGGCCCTCAGGCCGCCCCTCCGATCCAGGTGCTGCGCTTTGAACATGATCAACATGGCGAAGCCCTCGAAAAGCTGCTCGCGCTGACCAACAACATCACCCCGCCGCCCGATGCCTGTAACACCTGGCGGGCCCTTTATCGTGGGCTGGTGGAGTTTCGTGATGACCTGATGCAACACATCCATCTGGAGAACAACGTGTTGTTTGTTAATGCCTTGAACTGTCGTCATTGATCGATTGCCGCTCACACCCGACCCGCGCCAGCCCACCGGTTGACGCGGGTTTTGTCTGTCAGGGAAGGCGAGCGATCAACCGTGCCAATAGAACATCGCCTTGGCCAGGATCACGATCAACACCATGTGCCCGAGGATGCTGCGGCGAATCCAGCTGGCGCGGGTCGTGGTCAGTCGTGCGCTTTTCAGCCAGTACGCCAGCAAAAAGTAATGGCCGATGATGCTCAAGGCCAGGACGATTTTCAGGCTCAGCAACGTGCCAAAACTACTCGCCAGCGGCTGACTCAATACGCCACGGTGTTGCCACGCCAGGCTGATGCCGGCGCCATACAACAGCAACACCACGCCATGCAGCACCTTGCGCGAACGCACTGCAATCGCTTGATCTGCGGTCGTTTGCGCGCCATCTGCCAACTGCTGGCGGGCGCGGTGCCAGATGACCACTTCGAAAAACAGCGTGCCGATAAAGGCAATCGCTGCCAGCAAGTGGGTGACCAGTAAAAAGGGATATAACACTGGCAGCCTCCATCAGTTGACTTGCTTAGCCCGGATGGCCATCCACCCGCGCCCGCAGCAGCATCGGCCCATAGCGCCAGGCGTACAGCGCAAACGCCAGCGCCCAGCACAGACCGGCCAGCCACAACGCAGGCAGGGGAAAGAACAGGATCAACACGACCCGGCTCAGACAGGCCAGGTTGAGCAAAATGAACGCCAGGGTCATGCCCGACGGCGGCTCCAGCGCGCGGCCGGTATGCCCCAGACTGACCCGCGCAATCATCGCCAATACCAGGCCGCCCATGGCGCCGATGGTCAGGCAATGCACCGCCAGACTCGCGTTGATCGGCACGCCAAAATGCCACAGCGCCATTGCGAGACAGGCCACCGCCAACCAGGCATACGCCAGGTACAACGACCACAGCAACGGCACGCGCCAGAGAGCGCGATCATGCCAGCGAACCAGACGCACCAGATGCCCGGCGGCCAACACGGCGAACAACAGCCCGACCCAAAGAGTGGGGTCAAGCGCAGGTCCGGCGGCGTACAACAACGCCACCAGCGGTGAACCAATCAGCAGCAGCCAATCCAGCCACGGCCAAGGGGTAACGCCTTCGACCTTGCCGAGACCGCGCTGGATGAAGAACGGAATGACGCGCCCGCCGATCAGCCCCATCATCGCCGCCACCAGCCAGAGGCCGGTCAGCACGCCTTGGCGCTGCCAGCCTTCATGACCTTCGACCAGGCCGTACAGGGACAACCCGTCGGCCGCCGCTAACAACAGCAGCACCACCGCAATCGGGTAGTTACGAGTCTGCCGCACCTTCCACAAGGTGAAACCCATGAGCGCGGCCACCGCCAGCGGGAACGCCAATTCCAGCACCGCAAGCACCGGCCACGGTGCATTGACCAGCCAGGCCACACGCGCCAACAACCACAGCAATGCCAGCGCGGCCAAGGGTCGACCGCTGAGGCCGGGGCGACCGGTCCAGGTCTGCACTGCCGTCAGCAGAAAGCCCGCGATGATCGCCAAGCCGAACCCGAACAACAATTCATGTCGATGCCAGCCCAGCCAGCCACCCGCCGGCTGCCAGCCGGAAAGCGCACCACTGAAGGCCGCCAGCCAGAGCGGAATGACCAGCACTGCCAACAGGCAGCCGGCGAGGAAAAATGGCCGAAAGGCCAAACGTAACAGCGGCGCGATGGCCATCGCTTTACGGCGGTCGAGCACTTGCATATAGCCACTCCTTTACCTTGCTGCTGACCTGACGCTAACCCGCACGCGTCGAAGTAAGTCCGGGGGCAATGATCGGGTATTGGCGATCAATTGCCTTTGTCGCAGATCAAGTGTGCAAGGGGCGTGCCCTGCAGCTTTCTCGTATTCCTGTGGCGAGGGAGTTTTCCCTTGTAGGAGCGAGCCTGCTCGCGATAGCGGCGGGTCAGCCGACATGGATGCTGAATGTACCGCCATCATCGCGAGCAGGCTCGCTCCTACAAGGGTGATCGGCTCAGGGTAGAAATGACCCGTTAATGGTTAATTAGACCCTAAACATCGCGGTCTTTTTTACCCTCTTTTCCGACAACCCCAATAAACAAGGGCCTCCAGGCATGGCCCGCGTCTTGCTCAAGCTTTCAGCAATCAAAGAAACCTTGATCCCTCTCGATCCCCAGGAGTCGTCATGAAAAAAGTCATCCAGCCACTGGCCTGGTTTGTCGTGTTGACCTCGGTTCTGGCGTTGGCCAGCGGTGTCTCGCTGGGCCTCGTTTGACTTGATTGCCATCCCCTCCTCAATCCTCAGGATGAATTCTTATGGTGCTTCATCGCGTCCATCACCAGATTCTGCGCAGTCATCACTTGTTCGAGCCGTTGAACGAAGAACAGCTGGATGAGTTGATGAGTACCAGCCACTTGCTGAGCATCGACAAAGGCGAACCGCTGTTCCGTCAGGGTGAGCCGGCAGACTCGTTTTATTTCATCATTGCCGGTGCGGTGAAGATCTACCGACTGACACCCGATGGGCAGGAGAAAGTGTTTGAGGTGATCAGCGATCGGCAAACCTTCGCCGAGGCGATGATGCTGATGGACACCCCGAACTACGTGGCCTCGGCCGAAGCGATCTGCCCCACCCAGCTCTACCGATTATCCAACAACACCTACATGCGCCTGCTGCAAAGCAATAGCCGACTGACCTTTGCGCTGCTGGGCAAACTCTGCGTTCGCCTGCATCAACGGGTCAACGAAATCGAAACCCTGTCCCTGAAAAACGCCACCCACCGGGTCGTGCGTTATCTGCTGACGCAACTGGTGCGCCAGCAAACCGTTGACAGCCAATTCGAACTGCCGATGGCCAAGCAACTGATTGCCGGGCATCTGTCGATCCAGCCGGAAACCTTTTCGCGGATCATCCGTCGCCTGATCGACGAAAGAATCATCACCCAGGACGGCCGCCAGATCGCCATTCTCGATCGTCTGCGCCTGGAACAGTTCGAGTGAGCGCCATGCCCGTCTGTTTGTATTGCCAACACGTAAACCCTGCGCAAGAAACCGAGTGCCGCCAATGCGGCATGCCCCTGCCGGAATTCGCCGCACAGGCGGGGGAACGCCGGCTGCGCCGATTCATGTGGTTCTGCATCGGCCTGACGATCTTCTGCGTGACGATGTTTTTCTGGTTGCCACGCAGTATCTGATCCCCACACATCCCCCCGTAGCAGCTGCCGAGCCTGCGAGGCTGCGTCCGGCTGCGCAGCAGTCGTAAATCCTGAGCCCACGGTATTTCTGAAACACCGCGGTGAATGGTTTTACGACTGCTGCGCAGTCGAACGCAGGCTGCGCCAGCTGCTACAGGGATGCAGTTCGCCAAGGAGATCACGGCTGAGTCAGCTGCCGATACAACTGCGGCAAGCGCAGGGGTAATTGCTCGGGCTGGCGGATCAAGGTGTAGCCATTGGCGCCGAACATGTAAGGCAGGTAATCCCCGGCCTCGCGGTCAATCGTGATACAGAACGGCGTCAACCCTTGACGCCGCGCCTCCAGCACCGCCTCGCGGGTGTCTTCAACACCGTAGCGGCCCTCATACAGATCCAGATCATTCGGTTTGCCATCCGTCAGCAGCAGCAACAGTTTGCTGCGGCGTTTGCTCTTGCCCAGCAGTTGGGTGGCGTGGCGAATGGCGGCGCCCATGCGCGTGTAATAACCCGGTTTGAGCCCTTGAATGCGACCGCGGGTGTTGTCGTCATAGCGCTGGGTGAAGGACTTGAGTTCCTGCATCCGCACTTGATGACGACGTAGCGAGGAAAACCCGTACAGGGCGAAATCATCACCCAGCACCGACAGCGTTTCGCCGAACAGCAGCAGGCTGTCGCGTATCACATCAATCACCCGGTGCTCATCGTTTAAATGCGCGTCGGTGGACATCGACACGTCGGCCAGCAACAGGCACGCGAGGTCGCGGCGCGTCTGCCGTTGTTCCATGAACAGACCGCGTTCCGCACACTGGCCATGCTCGCGTTCGACGTGAAAATCCAGCCAGGCCTGCATGTCCAGTTCAGACCCTTGAGGTTGCTGGCGTAACCATTGGCGATCATTGCGCAGGTGCTCGAACTGGCGGCGCAGGCGGTGCGCCGGGGCCTTCAGCCGTGGCGGCAATGACTGCGCCTCACAGTCGCGGGGCACCATCATTTGCAGATTGACGAAGGCGTCCTGCATTTGCTGCTTGCGATAGTCCCACTCCGGCAACTTGATGCCTTCGCCCAGGGGAATATCGTCGACATCGGCCGGCGGCAAATCCAGGTGCAGCTTGAGGCCGCCGCCCTTGCGCAGACGGGTGCGCGACAAACTCAACTCGTCCAGGTCTTCGGCGACTCTGGCCGCGTCAGGGTTTTCGCTGTCGTCTGACCAGCGATCCAGGTCAACGTGTTCGGTCCAACTGAACAGGTTCTCCAGGCGCACGATTAACAACCCACCGTCGCGGGTGCCTTCATCGATCCGCTTGGCGCGTTTGCTTCCACCTTTCTGCTCACCGGGTGGGGTCGTCAGCGACTCTTCCGACTCGTCACCGAGATCGGCCGCCTGCGGGCTCGCAAGGTTTTGCGGTGGGTACAACCACAGCGGCAGCGGCCAGGCGGCCCGTTCGCTGCGGGGAAAATGTTCAACACTGCCGGGCTCGCGCAACGCCTGACATAACGCTCGTTCCAGTGCTGCTTCGCCGGGGTTCAATGTTGCCGGATCCGGGCGCAATTGCAGATGGGCATCGACCAAACGTTTGTACCGGCTACGCAACGCGGGATAGCGCCGCAACAGCTGTTGCGTCCAGCGTTGATTGTCCCGCCCCCAGTGCCGCATCTGGCCGGCCTGAGCCGCCAGCAACGCGAGCCAACGATAGAGTTCCTCGTTCAGCGCGACTTCAGGAAACACCGCGAGGCTCGACGGCAGACGAAGATTCGTCTCGTCACACCACGCCAAGGGCACTTGCTTGCAGGTGCCGGCGATCTGCTGCAGCACGTTGCGTCGCAACAGCAGATCGCGGTCGCTGGCGGCTTCGACACCGACGCCATTGGCGCCGCCCATGGCGCGAAACAACAACGCCAGCGGTCGCTGCTGGTGGATCAGTTCGACCCGGGCCTCGGGAAAGTCCGGGCTGGCGCGCCGGGTGATAAAGCGATGCCAGACACTGCCGACCCACTCTTCCAGTTCGACGGTAAAGGCCATGGTTTTTTTCCTCTGAAAACCAATGTGAAACGGCCCGCTGTACCAGCCGGGCCGTCCTCCTTCAGGTTGTTATTGACTCACGAACGAACAGCGGATGCGGCAGTCGCAGTCATCCCCACTGGCACCCGCCGCTTGAAGCTGGACAGGTAGCAGAGCAGCCCTGCGAAGAAACCGAGACCGGCGCCCAGACGGGCCCAGAACAGCACTTGCAGATGTTCGACCGTGGCCATGAACGGTAACGCGACGCCATCCACCGGCCAGCGTTGCAGGTAGATCTGCACGGCACCGGCAGCGGTGAGCAGCAGCGTGATCATGACCATCGACAGGGTCATCAACCAGAAGCCCCAGATCTCGAGTTGCTGCGAACGCTCGTCCGCTGCTTCGCCGAGCCCGCGCAGTTTCGGCATGGCATAGCTGATCAAGGTCATCACGATCATCGCGTAGGCACCGTAGAAGGCCAGGTGACCGTGAGCCGCCGTCAACTGCGAACCATGGGTGTAGAAGTTGACCGGTGCCAGGGTATGCAGGAAACCCCAGACGCCAGCGCCGAAGAAGGCGGTGACCGTGGTGCCCTTGGCCCACAGCGTGGCCGCGCGGTTCGGGTGGTCCCGCCGACGGTTCTTGACCATGCTGAAGGCGAATATCACCATCGCCAGGAAGGGTAGCGGCTCGAGTGCCGAGAAGATTGAACCCACCCACAACCAGACCTCAGGAGCACCAATCCAGAAGAAGTGGTGACCGGTACCGATGATCCCCGTTATCAGCGCCATGGCGATGATCACGTAGAGCCATTTCTCCACGACCTCCCGGTCCACACCGGTGATCTTGATCAGGACGAAGGCCAGCATCGAACCCATGATCAGTTCCCACACGCCCTCAACCCAAAGATGCACCACCCACCACCAGTAGAACTTGTCGCGGGCGAGGTTGCCGGGGTTGTAGAAGGAGAACAGGAAGAACACCGCAAGCCCGATCAGCCCGGTCATCATGACCATACTGACGGTGGTCTTGCGCCCTTTGAGCAAGGTCATGCCGATGTTGTAGAGAAAGCCCAGGCAGACCACCACAATGCCCATCTTGGAGATGGTCGGCTGCTCCAGGAACTCCCGACCCATGGTCGGCAGCAGCTCGTTGTGGGTCAGCCTGGCCAGGCCGGCATAAGGCACCAGCAGGTAACCGAGGATCGTCAGCACGCCAGCGGCGGCGAATACCCAGAACAGGATGATCGCCAGCTTCGGACTGTGCAGTTCGCGGTCGGCCTCTTCCGGAATCAGGTAGTAGGCAGCCCCCATGAAGCCGAACAATATCCAGACGATCAGCAGGTTGGTGTGCACCATCCGCGCCACGTTGAAGGGGATGATCGGGAACAGAAAGTCTCCGATCACGTATTGCAGGCCCATGATCAAACCGAACACTATCTGACCGAGAAACAGGATCAGAGCAAACACGAAGTACGGTTTGGCCACAGATTGCGAGGCGAATTTCAGATGCGGATTTGCAATGCTCATCTCTTAGCCCTCCTTGTTTGGCGGCCAGCCATTGGTGTTGATTTTCGAGCTCCATTTGAGGAACTCGGCGATGTCATCCACCTCCTGGTCACTCAACTTGAACTGAGGCATCGCGCGCCGACCCGGTACGCCCAGTGGCTGCATTTTCATCCAGGCATGCAGGAAGGGTTTGAAGCCCGCCTCTCCGCCGCGTCGCTGGAACACGTTGCCCAGCTCAGGCGCGAAGTAGGCGCCCTCGCCCAACAGCGTGTGGCAGCCGATGCAATTGTTTTGCTCCCAGACCAACTTGCCGCGCACCACTGATTCGGTTAGCTGCGCTTCATTGCTGCGCTCTGGAAAGGTCTGTTCCGTGTGATAGGTCAAAGCCAGGAATATCAGGAAGAAGAAGATGCTTCCCCCGAAGTAGATGTTCCTGGCCATGCCTTTGGTGAAGGTGTCTGACATGGTCGCTTCCTCTTTGCTAGGCCCGTCCATCATAGGAAGCGAAGGGTCAAAACCTGCTTGATGGCGATCAAGAAAGGCAGATGGTTTGGGTCGGGTATTCCACGTAAGCCAAACTCGGTCCGTGTAGCAGCTGGCGAAGCCTGCTGCTACAGGGATCGGTTAACGGAACAAAATCAGCGTCAGCCCCACAACGGTCGCCACCACCAGCGCCCAACTCAACATCAAGCGGCGCCACAGTCGCGGTGCGTGGCGCATCTCCATGAAGCCATCGGTGATCAGCCACGCCTTGCCGACCGCCACCAGCAAGATGGCAATCGACAGCAGCGATGTCGCGCCAACGTGGGCCAGCACCACGGTGCAGACGCTTAGCGTCGCAAGCGCTGCCCAACAGACGAGCAAAACCCTGGGAATAGTCATAAGAACCTCGTCAACTCAGCACGTAGACCAGCGGAAACAGCATGACCCAGATCAGATCGACCATGTGCCAATACAACACGCCGGACTCAAACCCGCTGCACGTATTGGCGTCATACAGGCCACGGCGACAGCGCTCGGCCAGCCATCCGAGAATGACCATGCCGAGCACTACGTGGAGAAAATGAAAACCGGTGAGAATCCAGTACAACGTGAAAAACGTGTTGTGCTCCATGCCCAGCCCCGAGGCCAGCAAGTGCCGGTATTCCGTGAGTTTCAGCACTACGTAGACACTGGCGGCGAGCAACGCCATCAGCAGGAAGACGGCACCATGACGGGACCGTGAGCGCCGGACTTGCTCCTGCGCCAGCGCGGCGAACAGCCCCGCGGTGAGCAGGCTCAGGGTCATCGCCAACCCGGTTGAGGTGTTCAGCAATTGACGGCTTTCGCTGAACATCTGCGGCTTGAGCGCCTGGGTCACGGCGAACGTCAGGATCAGGATGGCGAACACCGACAGCTCGGCCAGAATGAAAAACCACATCGCCAGATCGCCCGGCAAGTGACGACGCGTGACGCCCGTTGACTCAGCCGAAGTGGACATCAACCACGTCCATCAGCGCGGCAACGGTCAGCGGATCGTCGCTCAGCGGTTCGGCCAGGCAGGCCATGCAGGCCTCACGCGGGCTCATGCCGGAGCCGATCATCCGCGCGGTAAAAATCAGCAGTCGCGTTGAGGCGACCTCCTCCAGATCATGTTGATCGAGCCGGCGCAGCGCCTGTCCCAGCCGCACCACTTGCGCCGCCAGCGCGCTGTCCACCTGAGCCTCCCGGGCAACGATGCGCTCCTCATCGGCCACCGGCGGATAGCCGAAGCGCATCGCCACAAAGCGTTGGCGGGTGCTGGGTTTCATGCCTTTGAGCAGGTTCTGGTAACCGGGGTTGTAGGACACCACCAGCATGAAGGACGGCGGCGCCTTCAGCACTTCGCCGGTGCGTTCCAGGAACAACTCCCGACGATCATCAGCCAGTGGATGCAACACCACCACGGTGTCCTGGCGCGCCTCGACCACTTCGTCGAGGTAACAGATGCCGCCTTCACGCACCGCGCGGGTCAGCGGTCCGTCCTGCCACCAGGTGCCCTGGGCACCGATCAGGTGACGGCCGATCAGGTCGGCCGCGCTCAGGTCGTCATGGCAAGCCACGGTGTACAGCGGCAGTTTCAGCCGATGGGCCATGTGCTGGACGAAACGGGTCTTGCCGCACCCCGTCGGGCCTTTGATCAGTACCGGCATGCCGTGTCGCCAGGCTTGTTCGAACAGCGCTTCCTCATTATTCAGCGGTTGGTAGAAGGGTTCGATCGGGTGTTCGCAAGACTGGGTACGGTCCATGGGGTGCCTGTTCCAAAAGCGGATTCAAGGAACACGCTACGGGCCCCTGCGACAACCTGGCAAGTGAGATGGCCGGCAAACTTGATCGTCGTCAAGCGAACATTGGCCTGCTCGGGCATAGCCTTGCACGGCACTAAGAACCTGCGTTCTGCGCTGCCGTTTCAGCACATCGCAAAGGTCTTGCCTGAGGAGAAATGGAATGCTGATCAGCAACAGAAAAACGTTTGCCCTGACCCTCGCCACATTGTGTTCGTCACTGGCCCTGGCGGTGAGTCATGCCGCCAGCGCTGAAGAGCCCGCCGCCGCGGCCATCCCGCCCATGGTGAAAACCGTCGGCGCTCCCGACATGAGCCAGGACGAGTTCGACTCATCCAAGGAAATCTACTTCCAGCGCTGCGCAGGCTGCCACGGTGTTCTGCGCAAAGGCGCGACCGGCAAACCGTTGACACAGGACATCACCCAGAGCCGCGGACAACCGTATCTGGAGGCCTTGATTACCTACGGCTCACCAGCGGGCATGCCGAACTGGGGGACCTCCAATGCGCTGACCAAGGATCAGATCACGTCAATGGCCAAGTTCATTCAGCACACGCCGCCGACGCCACCGGAATGGGGCATGGCCGAGACGCTGAAAACCTGGAAAGTACTGGTCAAACCCGAGGACCGTCCGAAGAAGCAACTGAGCAAACTCAACCTGCCGAACCTGTTTTCGGTGACGTTGCGCGATGACGGCAAGATTGCCCTGATCGACGGTGACAGCAAGAAGATCGTCAAGCTGATCGAGACCGGTTATGCCGTGCACATCTCGCGGATCTCGGCTTCGGGCCGCTACCTGCTGGTGATCGGTCGAGACGCGCGGATCGACATGATCGACCTGTGGCCGGTGGAGCCGACCAAGGTCGCCGAAGTCAAAGTGGGCATCGAGGCGCGCTCGGTCGAGACCTCCAAGTTCAAGGGCTACGAAGACAAATACACCATCGCCGGTTCTTATTGGCCGCCACAATTCACCATCATGGATGGCGAAACCCTGGAGCCGAAGCAGATCGTTTCGACCCGCGGCATGACCGTCGACAAGCAGGAATATCACCCGGAACCACGGGTCGCGGCGATCATCGCCTCCCACGAATGGCCGGAGTTCATCGTTAACGTCAAGGAAACCGGTAAGGTCATGCTGGTCAATTACCAGGACATCAAAAACCTCACCGTCACTTACATCGATGCCGCGCCCTTCCTGCATGACGGCGGTTGGGACAGCACGCACCGCTACTTCATGACCGCCGCCAACAACTCCAACAAAGTCGCCGTGATCGACTCCAAGGAGCGCAAGTTGACCGCGCTGGTGGACGTCGGCAAAACCCCACACCCAGGTCGCGGCGCCAACTTCAATCACCCGATCTACGGCCCGGTCTGGGCCACCAGCCACCTGGGTGATGACGGCATCTCGCTGATCGGCACCGACCCGACCAAACACCCGCAATACGCCTGGAAGCAGGTCGGCTCGCTCAAGGGCCAGGGCGGCGGTTCGCTGTTTATCAAAACCCATCCCAAGTCTCATCACCTGTACGTCGACACCACCCTCAACCCGGACGCCAAGCTCAGCCAGTCGGTGGCGGTGTTCGACATCGACAAGCTCGACGCCGGCTACACCGTGCTGCCCATTGCTGAGTACGCCGGCATCAAGCAAGGCGCCATGCGCGTCGTGCAACCGGAATTCAACAAGGCCGGCGATGAAGTCTGGTTCTCCGTGTGGAGCGGCCAGGCAGACGAGTCGGCGCTGGTGGTGATCGACGACAAAACACTGAAGCTCAAGTCAGTCATCAAGGACAAACGACTGATCACACCCACCGGGAAGTTCAATGTCTACAACACCCAACACGACATCTATTGAGCTCCATCAATGCAAGGAAACACCATGAAAAATACTCTGTTCTCACTGTTCGCCCTGACCGCTGCGCTGAGTGTGCAGCCGGCCATGGCCCAAGACGCGCTGGAGCTGTTCAAGAGCAAACCCTGCGCAGCCTGTCACTCCGTCGACACCAAGATTGTCGGCCCGGCGCTCAAAGATGTAGCGGCCAAGAACGCTGGCGTACCTGGGGCCGTGGACACCCTGGCCGGCCACATCAAAAACGGCACACAAGGCAATTGGGGCCCGATGCCAATGCCGGCCAACCCGGTGACTGAAGAAGAAGCGAAAATTCTCGCGACCTGGGTACTGACACTCAAATAACCGCCTGGAGGGCGCCACGATGGTTTATCGACACGCTGTGATTCTGGCGGCCCTCCTCCTCATTTGCGCAACTGCGGTTGCGGCGCCGGACGCCCCGCGTCAGGTGCAACTCGAACACCTGCTGACCCAGGACTGCGGCGCCTGCCATGGGCTGCACCTGACCGGCGGGCTGGGCCCGGAACTGACGCGCGCAGCGCTGGCCGGCAAGTCACGGGACAGCCTGATTGCCACCGTCACCCAAGGCCGGCCCGGCACCGCGATGCCCGGTTGGGCCCCGTTGCTCAGCCCCGACGACATCCATTGGCTGGTCGATCTTCTTCTCCAGGGATATCCCGCACCATGATCCGTTCAATCTTGCTGTCAGCGGCGACCGGGCTGTTGTTGTCCGCTTGCGTTCAACCACCGTTGCGTGGCACCGGCGACTTGGGCGTGGTCGTGGAGCGCGCCACCGGTAGCGTACAAATCATCGAAAGCGACACCCACACCGCGCTGGCCCGACTCGAGGGTTTCGGCGACCTGTCCCATGCCTCGGTGGTGTTCTCGCGGGATCAGCGCTACGCCTATGTGTTCGGGCGCGACGGCGGGTTGAGCAAAATCGATTTGCTGACCAGGCGTATCGATCATCGCGTCATCCAGGGCGGCAACAGCATTGGCGGCGCCATCAGTCAGGACGGCAAGTTGATCGCGGTTTCCAACTACGTGCCCGGCGGAGTCAAGGTGTTCGATGCCGACACCCTGCAACAGGTGGCCGATATTCCGGCCACATCCCTGGCCGATGGCAGCAAGCGCTCCCGGGTGGTCGGTCTGGTTGACGCGCCGGGGCAACGTTTTGTCTTCAGTCTGTTCGATACCGGCGAGATCTGGACCGCCGATTTCAGTCAGGGCAGCACACCGCAGATCAACCGTTTCACCGGCATCGGTGAGCAACCCTACGACGCCCTGATAACGCCCGATGGGCGCTATTACATGGCCGGCCTGTTTGGTGAAGACGGCATGGCGCAACTCGACCTCTGGCATCCGGAGCGTGGTGTGCAGCGGGTACTCGGCGATTACGGACGCGGTCAGGCGAAACTCCCGGTGTACAAGATGCCGCACCTGGAAGGCTGGGCCGTCGCCGACAACCAGGCCTTCGTGCCCGCTGTCGGCCGTCATCAAGTGCTGGTGATGGACTCGCGCACTTGGCAGCAGACCGCTGTGATCCCGGTGGCCGGTCAACCGGTGTTCGTTACCTCGCGTCCGGACGGTCGGCAGCTATGGGTCAATTTCGCCTACCCGGACAATGATCGGGTTCAGGTCATCGACACCGAAACCCATGCCGTGGTCGCCGATCTGAAGCCGGGGCCGGCGGTGCTGCACATGGAGTTCACCGCACGCGGCGATCAGTTGTGGCTGTCGTTACGCGACGGCGATCAGGTGCAAGTCTGGGATCCGTACCGCCTGAAGCTGCTGAGCACCCTGCCCGCCAGTGCGCCGAGCGGCATCTTCTTCAGCAGTCGCGCGCAGAAAATGGGGTATTGAAATGAACCTTGAGCTGCTCAGCCGCCAACTCATCGACCGCTTCCAGCACGGCATGCCGCTGTGCCCGTCACCGTACAAGGAGATGGCGCGGATTCTCGGGTGCCGCGAATCGCAAGTAATGGCCTGCCTGGAAGAAATGGATCAGGCCGGCACCCTCTCGCGCATCGGTCCGGTGTTCGAGCACAGCCGCGCCGGGGCCAGCACCCTCGCCGCCCTCGCCGTGCCCGCTGAACGCCTGCAACAGGTGGCCGATCGCGTCAGTCAGTACCCCGAGGTCAATCACAATTACGCACGGGAGCATTTCTACAACCTGTGGTTTGTGCTGACCGCTCCTGATCGCCAACACATCGATCGTGTGCTCAAGGAACTGGAGAACGACACCGGCCTCATGCCGCTGGACCTGCCGATGTTGACCGCCTACCGCATCGACCTCGGTTTTGCCCTGGGAGACAACTCATGACATCTGGATTGAGCCCCCAACAAGCGCTGGCGCTGCGCCGGCACCTCGAAGGCGGATTGCCGCTGGTAGCACGTCCCTATCAGGAACTCGCCGAACGGATAAACACCGACGAAAACCAGGTGCTCGAGCAAATGCGCCAGTGGAGCGAGCAAGGGCTGTTCCGCCGTATCGGCCTGGTGCTGCACCATCGCGCGCTGGGTTTTACCGCCAACGCCATGCTGGTGCTGGATATTCCCGATGCGCTGATCGACGAAGTCGGCCAGCGCCTGGGGCGAGCGCCCGGCATTAACCTCTGCTATCAACGACCCCGGCGATTGCCGCAGTGGCGGTACAACCTGTTTTGCATGGTGCACGGGCGTCAACGTGAACAGGTGGAGGCGCAGATCCAGGCGTTGCTGGAAGAACATCTGCTGAGCGACCTGCCCCATCAATTGCTGTTCAGCACCCAGGTCTTCAAGCAGTGCGGCGGACGCTTTGCGCCCTCGCGCACAGGAGCACCGACCCATGGATGACCTCGACCGTCGCCTGATCAACCGCTTGCAACTGGGCATGCCGCTGGTGCGTCACCCTTGGCGGGTATTGGCGGCCGAACTGGAGACCAGTAGCACTGAACTACTCGGCCGACTGCATACCCTGCTCGATGACGGAATGCTCACGCGCTTCGGCCCGATGTTTGACATCGAACGCCTGGGCGGCGCCTTCACCCTCGCCGCGCTGGCTGTCCCGGAAGACCGTTTTGAAGAGGTCGCCGAGCAACTGCAAGGCATGCCTGAAGTGGCGCACAACTATCGACGCGAGCACGCCTGGAACATGTGGTTCGTACTCGCCTGCGCAACTGAGCATGACCTGAGCGAAGCCCTGCACCGCATCGAAACCCTGACCGGCCTGCCGCTGCTCAACCTGCCCAAAGAGGAGACCTACCATGTCGGTCTGTATTTCCCGGCCTGAAGACACCCTTATCCAGCGCCTGATCGTGTTGACCCAGGCCGGTCTGCCTTTGCTGGACGACCCGTGGGCGTGGCTCGCCGAACAGCTGGGGCTGAACATCGAAGCCACCCTCGATCTGCTCAAGCGCTTGCAAGCCGAGGGCGCGATTCGGCGGATCGCCGCCGTGCCCAATCACTACCGACTGGGCTATCGCCACAACGGCATGACGGTCTGGGATGTGCGCGACACCGACATGCCGCGTCTCGGCGCACTGATCGGCGCGCAAGCCTTCGTCAGCCACTGCTATCGCCGCCCGCGCCGAAACGACTGGCGCTACAACCTGTTCGCCATGGTGCATGGCCGCAGCAGCGATGAAATCAACAGCTACCGCGAGCACCTGCGCTACTTGCTGGGCGACGCCTGTGGGGCCGACGAAATGCTGGTGAGCAGCCGCATCCTGAAAAAAACCGGATTGCGTTTAATGCCAACCAGTTCAACGCACCCCTTGTAGCAGCTGTCGAGCCTGCGAGGCTGCGTTCGGCGACGCAGTCGTCGTAAACCCTGCGAACGCGGTATTCCTGGGACACCGCAGTGCCTGATTTCACGACGACTGCGTCGCCGAACGCAGCCTCGCAGGCTCGACAGCTGCTACGGGTGTCAGGCTTGCGTCCAGCTGAACACGCTCTGACTGAAGGAGATTTACATGTTGAGGATCAGCCAATACCTGCGTGCGCTGGCCGGCCAGGCGCCTGCGCCCAGAACCAGTCCTCCGGGCAGCAATCGAGCGCCGGTGGTGATCTGGAACCTGCTCAGGCGCTGCAACCTGACCTGCAAACACTGCTACGCCACCTCCGCCGACAGTGTCTTTCGCGACGAACTGGATACGGCCGCGGCGCTGACCGTGATCGACGATCTGCACGATGCCGGGGTCAAGGTGTTGATTCTCTCCGGTGGCGAACCGCTGTTGCGCGAGGACTTGTTTGTGCTCAGCGCCTACGCCCGGACCAAGGGTTTCTTTGTGGCCTTGTCCACCAACGGCACGCTGATCGATGAGCAGAACATCGCGCAGATCAGCGCAGCGAACTTCGACTACGTCGGGATCAGCATCGATGGCCTGGAAGCCACCCATGACGCCTTCCGCCAACTCAAGGGCAGCTTCGGCCGTTCCATGCAGGCGATCCGGCTCTGTCGCGAACAGGGCATTCGCGTCGGGCTGCGCACCACCCTGACTCAGGAGAACCATCAGCAACTGCCCCAACTGCTGGCGCTGATGCGCGAGTACGACGTGCAAAAGTTTTACCTGTCTCACCTCAACTACAGCGGTCGCGGCAAACGCAGTCGCAAACTCGATGCGCACCAGCAGATGAGCCGGGAGGCCATGACGTTGATCTTTGAGCGCGCCTGGGCAGACATCCAACAGGGCCGCGATAGCGATTTTGTCAGCGGCAACAACGATGCCGACGCCATTCTCTTGCTGCAATGGGCAGGCCTTCGTCTGCCCGAGCATTACCCACGCCTGGAAAACATGCTCCGCGCCTGGGGTGGCAACGCGTCGGGCAGCGGCATTGCCAACATCGACAACACCGGCGAAGTGCACCCGGACACCTACTGGTGGCAGCACTCGGTGGGCAATGTCCGGCGCACGCCGTTCCGCACGTTGTGGCTGGATCAGCCGGATGCCTTGTTGTTGCGCCTGCGTGAACATCCCCGCGCCGTCGGTGGCCGTTGCGCGCAATGCCGCTGGTTGCCCATCTGCAACGGCAACACCCGCACCCGAGCCTGGGCCGAAGGTGATTTGTGGGGCCAGGACCCCGGCTGCCACCTCAGCGATGACGAAATCGGTGTCGCGCCGTCAACGACCATCCCTTGCATCACCCACTGAATAGCCCGCACGGCCAACCACCTGACAAAGGCTGGGGCCGGTCAACCTGATGAAGCACCAAGGACGTCCCATGCCTCCATCGATTGCTATACCGGCCACACTTGAGTCCCCGTTCCGACCGGGCGAAGTTGCCCTGGTCGGCGCTGGCCCCGGCGATCCACGCCTGCTGACCCTGCGCGCCTGGAGCCTGCTGATGCAGGCCGACGCCGTGGTGTACGACCGGCTGATCAGCCCCGAACTGCTGACCTTGATCCCCCTCACCTGCGCCCGCCATTACGTCGGCAAAGCCAGCGGCTGCCACAGCTTGCCCCAGGAACAGATCAACGAACTGCTGGCCGACCTTGCCGATCAAGGGCAGCGCGTGGTCCGGCTCAAGGGCGGCGACCCGTTCATTTTTGGTCGCGGCGCCGAGGAGCTGGAGTACCTGCTGCAACGCGGTGTTGATTGCCAGGTAGTACCAGGCATCACCGCCGCATCCGGCTGCAGCGCCTACGCGGGCATACCGTTGACCCACCGCGACCTGGTCAACTCCTGCCGGTTTATCACTGGCCATTTGCAACGGGATGGCGAGTTGTCGCTGCCCTGGAGCAGCCTTGCCGACAGTAGCCAGACCTTGGTGTTTTACATGGGTTTGTCGAACCTGGGGATCATCGCTCAGCGCTTGATCGAAGCCGGGCTGTCAGCCGATACGCCGGCGGCGCTGATCAGCAACGGCACGCGTCCCGACCAGCACGTCGCCCGCGGCAAGCTGCACCAATTGCCGACCCTGGCGCTGGATTGTCCACCGGGCATTCCGACACTGACGGTGATCGGCACGGTGGTCGATCTGTTCGCTGCAGAACAGCTGGAATACCCGGCACGGCTTTACCCGGCGCAAGCACTGCAACGCCACGCCAAGGTGGCGATATGAGGCGCATCGTCCTTGCCCACCTGTTATGGATCAGTGCGGCCCAGGCCGGCGCAGCGGTTCCGGCACTTGAACACGCCGCGCAAAACTATCAGCAGCATTGCCAACGTTGCCATGGCGCCAATCGGTTCGGCGGTGCGGGCCCGGCGTTGTTGCCGGAGAGTCTCAGCCGGATCAAACCCGATGAAATCCGCAGCGTGATTCAGAACGGCCGGCCCGCGAGCCAGATGGCCGGCTATGCCAACGTGTTCAGCCCCGCGCAGATCGACGCGCTGGTGGACTACCTTCAGCAACCGCCCGCCACCCCGCCCACCTGGAGCAATGACGACATTCTCGGCAGTCACTCGATGCTCGCAGACCTCAGCAAGCTGCCCACCACGCCCCAGCATGGCGCCGACCCGCTGAACCTGTTCGTGGTGGTGGAAGCCGGCGACCATCACATCGACATCCTCGACGGTGACCGCTTTGAAGTGCTGGCGCGGTTTGCTTCGCACTTCGCCGTGCATGGCGGGCCGAAGTTCTCACCCGATGGGCGCTTCGTCTACTTCGCCTCCCGTGACGGCTGGATCAGCCTGTATGACTTGCACAACCTGAAATTGATCGCCGAGGTCCGCGCCGGTCTCAACACCCGTAACCTGGCGGTGAGCAAGGATGGACGCTGGGTGCTGGTGGGCAACTATTTGCCCGGCAATGTGGTGGTGCTCGATGCCCGCGATCTGTCACTGGTCAAAACCATTCCCACGATCGGGCAGGACGGCACCGCGTCACGGGTCAGCGCGGTCTACTCCGCCCCGCCGCGCAACAGCTTCATCGTGGCGCTCAAGGACGTGAAGGAAGTCTGGGAACTGTCCTGGGCCGGCACACCGGATTTCGAACCACGGCGGATTCCTGCCGGGGATGTTCTCGACGACTTCTCTTTTTCACCGGACTACAAACAGCTGCTGGCCACGTCGCGCAAAGCCCAGGGCGGTCAGGTGATCGACCTCGACAGCGGCAAGGTAATCACCGACATACCGCTGCCGGGCATGCCGCATTTGGGCTCGGGGACCTACTGGAAACGCAACGGCGAGTGGGTGTTCGCTACGCCGAACATCAGCAAGGGGCTGATCTCGGTCATCGACTTCAAGACCTGGAAACTGATCAAGGAAATCCCGACCCTGGGACCGGGTTTCTTCATGCGCAGTCACGTCAATTCGCGGTATGCCTGGAGCGACGTGTTCTTCGGCCCCGACAACGATGCGATCCACCTGATCGACAAACAGACGCTGGAGATTGCCCACACCTTGCGTCCGATGCCCGGCAAAACCGCCGCTCATGTTGAGTTCACCCGGGATGGCCGCTACTTGCTGCTGAGCATCTGGGACACCGACGGTGCGCTGATCGTCTACGACAGCAACACCCTCAAGGAGATCAAACGCATTCCGATGAACAAGCCTTCGGGCAAGTACAACGTGGGGAACAAGATTGAGTTTGCCGAGGGGACTTCGCACTAAGTCTCCTGCCCTGACGCACATCCCTGTAGCAGCTGCCGAAGGCTGCGTTCGGCTGCGAAGCAGACGCAAAATCAGACGCTGCAGTGTGTCAGGTTTACCGAGGAGGCAGGATTCACGACTGCTGCGCAGCCGAACGCAGCCTTCGGCAGCTGCTACAGACTGCGTAGTGGCTTCAGCTCAAGGTGTGATGATCGTTCCCGGCGGGACCTGTTGCTTTGCTTTGGCTTTGGCTTTGGCTTGTGATCTTGATCTGCCCCGTCGGAAGGCCGAGCGCAGGTTCTGCGCAGTGGGCACCGCGGCAGGGATGCCGCGGTAGCCGCCCCCGGCCATGGATGGCCGATGGCGGCGGGCCCACGGAGCAGGACCGGAGCGAGGGCATGCCGAGCCTAAGCGAGGCACCGTACGTCAGGGGCAAAAGCATTTGGTTACTTGGCGCTCTTCCAAGTGACCCGCCGTAAGGGCGGAACCAATACCAGCCGTTACCGCAGCAACGGATATGTACTCCAAACGTAAAAATTCAGCCCAACGTGTAACCGTTATCGACCTTCCAGTCCTGACCGTAAACACCTCGAGCCCCCTGCGACAACTGAAAAACAATCACATTGGCCACCGCCGCCGCATCGAGAAAATGACCGGGCAACAGACGTTTACCAAGGGTGTCCGCAACGTCGCCGAGCTCCCCCTCGCTCAACCCCAGGTTGTCCCACATCGAAGTCGCTGTCGGTCCCGGAGAAACCAGATTGATCCGCACATCAAAACTCGCAAACTCCACCGCCAGCGTCCGCGCCTGAGCCGTGAGCGCAGCCTTGCTGGCAATGCACGCAGCCAACCCCGGAAAGCTCGAACCCGTCAGGAAACTCCCGACAAACACCACCGAAGCAGGGTTCGCCAATTCACCCCGCAACGCCGCCAGCGTATTCAACGCCCCGGCACCGTTGACCGCCCACTGACGCTGAAAGGCCTGCATATCAAGGCTGTCCGCCATTTCGGCAATCCCCGCATTGGGCACCAGATAATCCACCGGGCCCATCGCCGCCGCGCGCTCGGCCAGCTCGCGCAGGTCTTGCTGACTCGTGACATCCCCGGCAAACCACTGCAATCGCTCGCCGTATATCTGCTGCAACGCCGGCAGTTCACCCAGGGTCCGTGACATCGCCAGCACCTTGACACCGCGCGGTAACAACGCGGCGCACAGCGCCAGGCCAATCCCGGAGCTGGCACCCGTGACCACCGCCAAACGATCCTGAAACTCGGTTTTCATCATTCACTCCTGGGCATCACGGATGCCAAGCACTGGGGACATAGCGAGCCCCTATCTTTGAACAGGAGAAGAAAAAACGACTTGACCGCGATCAGATTTTTTCGACGTCGTTAGTGTTGCTGCAACAGCGCCGGAGTGATCTCGCTGAAGCGCAGCAAGCGACCGCCCTGTTCAGCAGCAAGCTTTTCAGCAGCCTCGCGACTGGAGAACGACGCCAGCACCACACCCATGGCGCCCTTGAGTTGGGTGCCGACCACATAGAACGCGTCTCTGGCATCGATCAGGTGGGCGTCATCCGGCGCGTTCCAAGGGCTGCGGCCCATGTCGTGGACATACAGTTTTGCATCGCCATGATGATTTTCCGGCTGCAACCACCAACCAATCATTTCCGCCGTGGAGCAGAATTTCTTGACCCCGGCCCGCTCGACCACTTCGCCCTTGGGCCCGGGAAATCCGTTGATGATCATCCCGCAGACATGGCATTCATCACTGGGATGAAAGGCTGTGGCGGCGCTGCTATAGGTGGCTTGCGCCGGGTTGTCACAGGCCGTCAGCAACAGGCACATCATCAGGCCCGCCACCGCGCGCATCGTCGTCAGATAAAAGGTGTTCATCGTCAACTGCTCCAAAACTATCAAAGTGGAAATTCATGTCGCCCGGCGACGAAACAACAGCCAGGCCGAGCCCAATGGCACCACCACCCACAGCGACAGACACAGCCAGAGCATCGAGCCCGGCATCGGCAAATCGCTGCCCAGCGTCAGCACACCCGCGGTACTGGCGCCGGGCTCAAAACCGGAGAGATTGATCAGGCGGTAGATGTCAGCCGGATTGAGCAGCAGCAACCAGGGCAGCACTTTCGGGTTGAACTGCCCTTCGCTGAGCACCAACAGCGCCAGCAGTGCCAGGTCGAACACCAGCACGAAGAAGAACCACACGCCCAGCGCCAGCCCGGCCGCCGTGGACTTCTCCGCCGACACACTGCTCAGCACATAGGCCAGCCCCAGAAACCCCCAGCCCAGCAACGTCGACGACGCCATAAACCGGCCAAAAGCCCAGAGCAGCAGGCTCAGTTCGACATCGTCCACCAGCACGGCGATGGCCAGCATGGCGCAGCCGAAACCAATCAGCGTCGCCAGCGCCAGGATCAACCCGTGGCCGACAAACTTGCCGAGCAGAATCTGCCCGCGACCCAACGGGTACGTCAGCAACAGCAGCAACGTGCCGCTTTCGTCCTCGCCGACGATGGCGTCATAGGCCAACAGCAACGCAATCAACGGCATCAAAAACGTTGCCAGACTGGCGAGGCTGGCGATGGTGGCCGGCACCGAGGTGAAACCCAATTGCCCGGAAGCTGCGGCGCCCAGCCAGGCGATGCCGATGGCCAACACCGCGAACAGCACACTGATCGCCAACAACCAGCGATTGCGCAAACCGTCGCTGAATTCCTTGCGGGCCATGTTCCAGACAGCGTTCATACGGCCTCCCCGATCGGCGCCGCACCGGCCCGGCTCATGTAGTAGCGGTAAATGTCTTCCAGCGACGGCTGATGGATTTCCACGTCGGCCGGTTCGTCTTCATTGAGCAGTTGGCGCAACAGTCCGAGCTTGCTGCCATTGATCGCGGCCACTTCAAGCCCTTCGACGCCCCAGCGCTCGGTAACGTGCCCGGCGTTGTTCCAGCGTTGCTGCAAGGGCCCGGCGTGCTTGAGGCCGTTGGCGCGAATCAGCGTCGGCAACCCGGCTTCCTCACGCAGACTGTGGAGACTGCCGAGGGCCAGCAGGCGACCTTGGGTCAGAATCGCTGCACGATTGATGTGCGCCTCAACGCCCGGCAATACGTGGGAACACAGAATGATGCTGGTGCCCTGGCTGCGCAGGCGATCGAGCAACCGATAAAGGTCCTGGGTGGCGATGGGATCGAGGCCGACGGTCGGCTCGTCTAGCAGCAACAAACGCGGCTCGCCGAGCAGTGCTTGCGCCAGCCCCAATCGTTGACGCATGCCTTTGGAGTAGGTCTTGACCCGCCGATGCGCCACACCGGCCAGGCCGACTTCCTCCAGCAGTGCGTCCACTTGAGCGGACGCGGCGCCTTTGAGTCGTGCGAAATGGCGCAAGGTCTCAACACCGCTCAGTTGCGGGTAAAACGTCACGTTCTCCGGCAGATACCCGAGCAGGCGCCGCACGTGGGGATCGCTGGGCAAACGGCCGAACACCCTGACCTGCCCTTCGCTGGGCTGGAGCAGGCCAAGCACCAGTTTCATGCTGGTGGTCTTGCCCGCGCCGTTGTGCCCGAACAAACCCAGCACTTCACCTTCCGCCAGGCTGAGGTTGAGCTGATGCAACACGGTGGTATGCCCATAGCGCTGGCTGACGCCTTCGATGTCGATGACGTTCATGAGGTGGGCTCCTGGGTCAGGGTTTGAGTGGATGACTTCATCAGTGGATGGCTGTCCAGCACCCCCGGCGATTTCATCACCGGAAAGGCCCGTTGCACCCAGCGCAGCAACTCGATGCCGGGGCTGTTCATCAACAGCCGCACCTGCGGGTACAGCCACAGCAAACGGTCGACGTTGTCATTGGGTTCGTAGGCGATATCGCCGAGGCCATCGTTGTTGCGGTCCCAGCCCAGGTAATCGCTCCAGTAATTGCCTCGCCCCTCCGCAGACCATTCCTGCAAGCGGGTGGCGACGTACTTGACCTGCCGCTGGTTGCCGACAAAAGCGTTGTCGGCGATGCGGTTATCTTCCGAGCCGGCGGTGAGGTGGATGCCCACGGCGCTGTGCTCGAAATGGTTGTGTTCGATGCTGTTGAACAGCGAGTTGTAGATGAACAGCGCCTTGCCCTCGGCACCGCTGATCATGCTGTCGCCGGTCGAGCCGTCGCGCACGTCAGTGACGAAGTTGTCACGCAAGGTTGAATAGGTGATGTAGTTCATCAGGATCCCGTAGTTCTGATCCTGTTCGGAGCGATTGCCGATCACCGTGAGCTTGCGGCTTTGCATCAAGGCGTAGCCAGTACGGGTACGGCGGGTGGTGTTGCCGATCAGTTGGTTATCGTTGGCAAACATGTAATGCACGCCGTAGCGCAGGTCTTCCAGGGTGTTGCCCTGCAGCAGGTTGCCGTTGGAGGTGTCGATGTAGATGCCATCGCGGGTGTCGCGGACCTGGTTGCCAACCACCTTGGCGCCGTGCACCGCATACAGATGAATGCCGTTGCCGCGATCTTGCGAGCGCATCGTCGGATCACCCTGGATGCGGTTGTCGATCAGGCTCACATCCTGCGTACCGTCGACCCAGATTCCGAAGCCCATACCCTGCAGGCGATTGCCTTTGATCACCGCACCATGGGCCTTGGGCTGGATAAACACCGCTGCATTCATGGCCGTGAGGTCGTGCCCCCAGTCCAGAAAGGTGCAGCCCTCGATGCCGACATCCGGCGCACTGATGATCAAGCCGTTGCCCTGCCCCTCGCCCTGAAATACCGCGCCCGGCTCGCAGACAATTTGCATCGGCTGATCGACGCTGAACGAGCCACGGTACTCCCCTGCCGGCAGGTGCCAGCGTTGATCGGCGTCCACCGTCAACGGCAGCGTGGTGACGGGTTGCACCGCCAGCGCGCTGCCGGACATCAGCAGGAGCGCAAGCGCAATGACCTTCACCGGGTTTCCCTTGCTATCAGTCATTGCTTCGCTCCTGTCGATGGGCAACGGTCAGGCCTTCTCGACCTTCATGCGGCCGACCATTTCCATGTGCAGCGCATGGCAGAACCAACTGCAGTAGTACCAATGCAGGCCAGCCTTGTCGGCGATGAAGGTGATCGATGAGGTCTGCTGCGGGCTGATCTCCATGCTCACGCCATGGTTGGTCATCACGAAGCCGTGGGTCACGTCTTCAATCTGGTCGATGTTGGTGATGGTCACCGTGACCTCGTTACCCTGTTTGACGGTGAACTCCGGCAGGCCGTAGGCCGGGGCCATCGAGGTCATGTAGACGCGCACTTTGTTGCCGTCGCGGATGACCTTGTTGTCGGTCTCCAGTTTGATCCCGTCCTTGGCGGCGATCGCCACGGTTTCGGCGAAAAACGGGTCGTTGCGGTCCCAGATTTTCTTGGTCTTGATCTGGTCGCGGCGGGCCATGACGCAGTCGTGGGGTTCAGCGAAGGCCGGGCCGTCGTGCACCAGTTTCATTTCCTCGCCGGAGATGTCGATCAACTGATCGTTTTCCGGGTGCAGCGGGCCGGTCGGCAGGAAGCGGTCTTTGGAGAATTTGCTCAGGACCATCAGCCATTGGCCGTCGGCCTCGCGGGTTTCGGTCAGCGACGCATGGTTGTGGCCCGGTTGGTACTGCACATCGAGTTTCTGCTTGATGTAGTTGACCTTCTCGCCGGTGTAAGCGCGAACGGCCTCCTCCACGTTCCATTTCACCACCTGGCTGTCGATAAACAGCGTGGTGTAGGCATTGCCGCGGCCGTCGTAAGTGGTGTGCAGCGGGCCCAGACCCAGTTCCGGCTCGCCGACCACCGCGTCACGCGGGTCCTTGAGTTTGTCGTCGAATAGATCATCCAGCTTGGCGGTGGCGATGATCGTGCAGGTGGGCGAGAGTTTGCCGGCGGCAATGAAGTACTTGCCATCGGGCGTCATATTGATCCCGTGGGGGTTCTTCGGCACCGGGATGTAACGGGTGAATGCGCTGTCCTTGCCTTCGGTTTTGCGACCGTCGACCACCGGCACTTTCGAGCCATCCAGGGTGATGAATTTGCCGGCCTTGATCGCCGCTTCGATGCGCTCGATGTTGAACACCACCACCCAGTCGCGCTCATTGCGCATCATGCCGCCCAGGTCGTAGGCCTTCTCCGAGTTGTAGCAGGTCGAAGCGGCATATTTGCCGGTGTAGTCGGCATCGGTGTTGTCCAGGTTACCGTCGACGATGACCTGGAAGGCCATCTCCATTTTCTCGGCATCGATCGCGTTGAACATGGTGTAGCTGTTCTTGTCCTGCAGGTCGAAGGTGCTGCCGTCATTGGGGTGCGGGATGACGAATTCGGCATTGGCGAATACGTATTTTGTGTGCGGCACTTTTTGCAGGCGCAGTCCGTGCACAGCCTGCACGTTCGGCACGGTGAGCATCTTGTCGCACTTCATGATATCCAGACGGATACGCGCAACGCGGCTGTTGGCCTTGTCGTTGATGAACAGGTATTTGCCGTCGTACTTGCCATCAGTCATCGACAAATGCGGGTGGTGGCAGTCGCCATTCCGGAAATGCGCGCTGTCGCCCATGATCCGTTTGCTTTCGTTGGTCAGGCCCCATCCGGTGGCGGAGTCGACGTTGAACACCGGAACACGCAGCAACTCGCGCATCGACGGAATGCCCATGATCCGCACTTCACCCTGATGGCCGCCACTCCAGAAACCGTAGTACTGGTCCAGTTCGCCCGGCCCGACGTGGGTTTTCAGTTGCGCGTCCTTGGCCGCTGCCGCCCAGGTCTCACGGGTGAACACCGCGCCACCAAGGGCCGTGGCGCCAGCCAGTACCGCGCCGGTCACCGCGCTGGTGCCGAGGAAACCGCGGCGGCTGAGGCCGGACGATTCCGGCACTTCAGCTACTTTTTTGGATTCTGTGTCGTTCATCAGGTGTTTTCCTTGAAGGGATAAAAACGGTCACTGCGGACAGGCGCTCGCGGGGTTTATTCCAGAGCGGTCACTTCCACGACAGGTATCAGTTGCACAGCAGCGGGTGCCGCTTTGCCGCGCTTCTTGCGCTTGTTGATCAGCGGCGGGCATTTGTTGTCGTTCTGGTACGTCATCTGGCAATCGAGGCAGTAGTGGCACTCGTTGGCGTTGATCCGGCCATCGGGATGAATCGCCTGGATCTCGCATTCCTTGGCGCACAGTTGGCAAGGCGTGCCGCAGTCCTTGCGGCGTTTGAGCCAGTCGAACAGGCGAAATTTGCTCGGAATCGCCAGCGCCGCACCCAACGGGCAGATGTAGCGGCAATAGACTTTGCGCGTGAAGAGGTTGATGACCAGCAGCGCCACCGCGTAGAGCACGAACCACCACTGGCGGTCGAACCTGAGGGTGATGGCGGTCTTGAACGGCTCCACCTCGGCGAACAGCTCGGCGGTGGACATCGACTCCAGGGAGATGCCGAACAGCAGCAGCAAAATGATGTATTTGATCGCCCACAGCCGTTCATGCACGGCGAACGGCAGTTCGTATTGAGGGATTTTCAACTTGCGCGCGGCCTCGTTGATCAACTCTTGCAAGGCGCCAAACGGGCACAGCCAGCCGCAGAACACACCGCGGCCCCACAGCAGGATGCTGGCGGCGGCGAAGACCCAGAGCATGAAGATCAGCGGATCGGTGAGAAACAGCTCCCAGCGAAAGTGATCGAACAGCGCATGGGCGAAGGTCAGGACATTGACCACTGACAACTGCCCCAGCGCGTACCAGCCGATAAACACCACGGTAAAGACCAGGTAACCGCGACGCAGCCAGTGCAGAAAACGCGGCCGGCGGGTGAACGTGTCTTGCAGGAACAGGATGGCCGTCAGCAGCAGCAACGCGGTGCCGAGTACGGCAATCTGGAAGTGTTTCTGGTACCAGATGTTCAACCACATTGGCCGGCTGGCTTCCTCGGTGGCGGCCAGTTCTTCGGCGCTGGGCAGTGGCCGTTCAAGGTAGGGCTCGGGCAATTGATAGGCCAGTTCGAAGCTGCTGAACGTGCCACTGAGCGGACCAGTCTGACGACGCACCAATAACTCCAGAGACCAGGGCGATCCCGGATCAAACTTCGCCGGCTCGCGCACAATGAAAATCGACATCTCAGTGAATTCCGGCATCCCCTTGGCAAACACGTCTGAGAGCCGCTGATGGTCCATGTCGCGAAAACTGATGACGTTGCCGAACTGACGCAATTGCACCCGATCGAAAATCCCGCCGCGCACATACCCCGAGCCTTTATAGGAAAACAGCCCACGACCCAGCACCGCGATGGCCTGCTCGCCGGGCTTGAGGTCTTGCATGAGGAAGCGATATTGGTTGTCGCCCAACAGCGCGCGGCCGATGGTCGGCGGATTCAGGTCGGCGGTGTAGAGTTCGATAAAGGTCTCATCGACCTGATCGGCACTGGCGTTGTCGACGCCTTCGGCATCGGTGCCCTTGAAGGCTGCGTCGACTTGCCCACGGGTCAGGTTCAAGCGGCGGATGGCGCCGTTGCCGGTCAGTTGTTCCCAGGTGGCGGGCTCGAAAAAGTCCTGGCGCACGGTGGCGGGCTTGCGCACCACACCGCCCGTGTCCTCGATCAGCTTGAGCGATACGGCCACATCGTGGGCCGCGCGCATGATGACCTCGTTGACCACCATCGCCGTGACCGTTGCACCGGCGATGGCATCGACGGTGACCGCATTCGGATCACTGGAATGGCCGACGACAACCCGTTGGCTGACCTTGATGCCTTTGTATTTGGCGCTGAAGCCGTGAAGTTTTGCCTCAGGAATGCCAATCAGCAGAATCGGCTCGTGATGTTCCAGCACATAGGCATCCTGAATCATGCCGGTCGTGTCGAGAATCACTTGGGTGTTGATCGGTTTGCCCGAGTAGGCCGGAATATCCACCACGTCCAGGCTCTGGAACACATAACCGATGACCTTGCCGGCAGCGGACAGTGTGCGCACCTTGAACCGGCCTTCGGGGGCAGAAACGGAATCGGTCTGAGGGAAGGTTTTTTCGATGCGCTGCTGCTCGATGTCACCGTATTGCTTGGCCTGCGCGCCTTCGAACGTGGCGTGCATCAGCATCAGCAGAACCACCAGCCCGACGCCCCAGGCGCGCAGGTTGGCGTGTATCGAAGGCTGATGGATTGTCATGGGTTCGCTGATTTCGAAAGGGCTTTCAGTCATGTTAGGGAGCGTTGCGCCCCCTGCCCTTGATTGAGATCAACTTAAGAACTCAGCCCCGGAAAACAGGCTCCCGCCCTTTCAGCCGCAACGCAAACCTGGTAGCAGCTGGCGAAGCCTGCGTTCGGCTGCGTAGCAGTCGTGAAATCAGAGTTCACGGTGTATCAGGAAAACCGTGCAAGTCGGATTTACGACTGCTGCGCAGCCGAACGCAGGCTTCGCCAGCTGCTACAAAGAGTGTGTTTTGCCTCTCAGACTGTGCGTGAAAACTGGCCTTTTTGTTCACCGCCCAGATAGGCGTCAAACGCCATCGCGGCACTGCGCATCATCAAATGACCTTGTGGCAACAACACCAATTCGTCGCGGTGAATCTGCAGCAGCCCATCGCGCACGTGCTCGCCCAGCTGTGCCAGCGCCTCGGCAAAATACTCGGTGAAGCGAATGCCATGCCGCGTCTCATACTTGTCGAACGCAATACGGCCATGGCACATCAGGTCGCTGATCACCTCGCGGCGCAGCAGGTCATCGGCGTTCAAGCGGTAACCGCGATGCACCGGCAACAACCCTTGATCGATACGCGCGTAGTACTGC
Organism: Pseudomonas sp. BT76 TE3572; assembly: GCF_050435365.1. Lineage (NCBI taxonomy): Bacteria > Pseudomonadati > Pseudomonadota > Gammaproteobacteria > Pseudomonadales > Pseudomonadaceae > Pseudomonas > Pseudomonas sp. BT76 TE3572. The sequence continues at coordinate 887,004 of NZ_JBNDKE010000001.1, read as the reverse complement.
GAAAGCTCCTTGACACTTTGGCTGTAGCTGTCGCCGACCTTGCCGATCGACGACACCCCAAGGCCGATCAAATCGCAGTCGGCATGGGTGGAGTAGCCCTGAAAGTTACGCTGCAAGGTGCCATTGGCCCGGGCCAGCGCCAGCTCGTCATCCGGCAAGGCGAAATGATCCATGCCAATATAGACGTAACCGGCCTCGGTCAGACGGCGGATGGTCAGCTCGAGCAGTTCCAGCTTGCGCTCTGGTGGCGGCATGTCGGCGGGGCGAATCAGCCGTTGCGCACGGACCATCTCCGGCAGATGCGCATAGCTGTAGGCGGCAATCCGGTCCGGGCGCAACGCGATGATCTTGCTGAGGGTGACGTCGAAACTCTGCACGGTTTGCAGGGGCAGACCGTAGATCAGGTCGACACTGATCGACTTGAATTGCGCCTCGCGCGCCGCAGCCACCAGCGCATAAATCTGCTCTTCACTTTGCTGGCGATTGACCGCTGCCTGTACGTCGGGGTCGAAATCCTGCACGCCGAAGCTCAGGCGATTGAAGCCCAACTGGCGCAACGACTGAATCTGCTCAGTGCTGATGGTGCGCGGGTCGACCTCGATGGAGAACTCATGGTCGTCGCTGTCATCCATGTTGAACGCCTGGTGCAGGCAGTCCATCAGGTCCGCCAGTTGTTCGCTGGTCAAATAGGTCGGCGTGCCGCCCCCCAGGTGCAACTGCGTGAGTTTGCGGGTGTTGTCGAACAAGGCCGCCTGCATCGCGATTTCACGCTTGAGGTACTTCAGGTACTCGACGGCGCGATGGGTCTTCTGAGTAATGATTTTGTTGCAGGCGCAGTAGTAACAAAGGCTCTTGCAGAACGGAATGTGGATGTACACCGACAACGGTTTCGGCGCAGCCACCTGATTGCTGTCGCGGGCGGCACGCTGATAATCGTCGACGGCAAACGCCTGGTGAAACTGCGGCGCCGTGGGATAAGAGGTATAGCGCGGCCCCGGGCGGTCATACTTTTCGACCAGGGCGCGATTGAAATCAAATGTCGTGTTCATGATCGATCAACTCGCAATGGGGTTAATGCTTCGCACCGCCCAAATCCTTTTCAAACAGGTTGCAGATGGCATCCACTTCCGGCCGACCGGCGGGAAGGATGCTGATGAAACGGTCTGATAACTCGATCAACCCGTCCCGGCTCAATTGCTCCAGCAATGGCCAGACGGCGGAGAAGTACTTGGAAAAAACCAGCCCATAGCGCCGCTCGATGGCGCGGATATCCAGTTCCTGATCACAGGCCAGACGCTCCATGACCATTTGCCTGATCTGATCCCCCGCCTCGAAGCGCCAGCCTCGACACGTCGGTAATTGCTTCATGTCCAGTTGCTGTAGATAGCGTTCAATCTCGTCAGTGTTTTGCGTGTACAAATCGTCGATCTGGCTGATGGCGCCCAAGCCAAATCCAACATGATCGCAATAGCCGTGACGGGAGAAACCCTCACAGGTACGGCGCAACCGGCCGCGCTCCTGGGCGATCGCCAGATCATCATCAGGCCGGACAAATTGCCCCAGACCGATGTAGTGATAGCCCGCGCCAAGCAGTTGCTCGAAACAGATCTGGCGCATCGCGCCTTTATCGTCCTGGCTGCACAGCGCTCTGACTTTGTCACCGAGCACCGGCCGATAGCGCCGTGGTGGCCGGGCATAGTCGAACACCATCAGCCGGTCCGGCTCCAGCTCGATAATGGTCGCCAGCTTCAGCGCAAAACTGTCGGGCGTCTGCCAGGCATGGCCAAAACCGAGATCGACGTTGATGGATCGAAAGCCAAAGGTGCGCGCGGCATCCATGAGCGACTGGATCGGCGCCGGGTTCTGGTAGCAGGCCACCGACCTGTCACAGTCGGCATCGATATCCGGAACGCCGATGCTCACATGATTGAATCCCTGGTCGCGCAGCAAACGCATGGTCGACCAGTCGGTATGGTGAAGGTCGACTTCGACGCTGTAGTCGCCGCCTTCATGATTAAGAAAGTTGAACCGGCCACGCAGATGACTCATCAGCCGCTCCAGATGGGCAGGCGCAGGTGTTCCGCCACCCAGATGAAACTGCTCGACCCGTTGCTCCGCACCCAGGTGACAACCGACGAGGTCGATTTCACGCTCCAGGCGCTGGAGGTACTGCTCGATACCGCTGTGCTCGCCGGCGACATCGCGAGGGGAACAGGAAGACGGCTTGAGGCTGGAAGGCAGCTGCACGTTCAGGGACAGCGGTCGGCACTTCTGGCGGCTGACGCGCAATGCACGAAGCAGGTCCAGTGAGCCAATACCGTCATGAAATTTTTGCGTGTCGGCATGACAGTTAGGGTCAAGCACGCCTTGATCGCACCGAGCGATCACGAACTCGCCGGGGTTGTGAAATAAATCGAGCATGACGGTCTCCGAGACTGGCTGCGGATTTACAGTCTCCGGGTTTAACCATCAATGCTCCTTGATTTGCGTCAAGCGCAAGCGAAGTGTCTGCACAACGGACCACCGGTCAGCCCCGATTACCACGTCAGGTAAAACATGCCCTTGGCCAGCAGCACGATCACGACCATGTGGCAGAACAGGCTGCCGTGGATGAAGTGCAGGTATCGCGGGCTCATTCGGCCGCTTTTGAACAAGAACATGGCGCCGAGGAAATGCAGCAGCACGCTCACGGCCACCGCGATTTTCAACGCCAGCAATGTGCCGAACGACGAGGCCAGTGGTGAGGCCAGGGCTGGCAAGTAGCGCAACCAGACCATGCCGAGTCCTGCACCGAACAACACCAGCAACACCCACGGCATCAGTGAGCGAGCGCGGCGACCGATGCCCTGCTCCACCAGCAGCATCACCCTGGCGGGTAGCTGTTTGCGGATGTTTTCCAGGAACAGGACTTCGAAGAACACCGTGCCGATGAAGATCAGCGCGGCAAACAGGTGCAAGGTCAGAATCAGCGGATAGATCATGGTGTTTTCGCCTTGGGTCAAGGCAACCCGCGCTACGGCGAACATTGGGGGTGAGCGCACTGGCTGTCGGTCTCTGGAGACTACAGAGCCTGCCTGGCTATGCGGTTGACACTGATCAAGAAAGCCGCAAAACACTCAAGCTTGTGTGCATATCCATTTCTGCGGTGATGGCTGCTGGCGGTTTCGCTCTTACAGCGAGTCACTTGGAAAAGCCCCAAGTAACCAAGGGCTCTTGCCCCTGTCGTTCGGTGCCTCGCCCAGGCTCGGCATGCCCTCGCTCCGGTCCTGCTCCGTGGGCCCGCCGCCATCGGCCATCCATGGCCGGGGGCGGCTAACCCGGCATCCATGCCGGGTTGCCCACTGCGCAGAACCTCCACTCGGCCTCTCGAGGGGGCGAATACCGCAAAAGCACCGCGAGGCGGCCTACCGGCCGACCTGTCTCTTCAAGCGTACGCATTCCCCTGTGGGAGCGAGCCTGCTCGCGAAAAATGTAAACGATAACGCGTGCTGTCTGAATGAACGCGGTGTCCGGACGTTTTTCGCGAGCAGGCTCGCTCCCACAGGTACAACGCCGGGCTTTTGATCTTGCTTTTGATCTTGCTTCTGATCTTGATCTGCCCCGTCGGAAGGCTGAGCGCAGGTTCTGCGCAGTGGGCACCGCGGCAAGGATGCCGCGGTAGCCGCCCCCGGCCATGGATGGCCGATGGCGGCGGGCCCACGGAGCAGGACCGGAGCGAGGGCATGCCGAGCCTAAGCGAGGCACCGTACGTCAGGGGCAAGAGCGTTTGGTTACTTGGCGCTTTTCCAAGTGACCCGCCGTAAGGGCGGAACCCTAAGTCGCCGTGACCGCAGCAACGGATATGTACCCCAAACCTTAAATGAACACCATGTTCAGTGCCCGCGAATGTAATGCTCCAGCTGCCGAATCAGATCAGCCTGCTCAACGATGGCCTCCTTGACCAAATCCCCAATCGATAACAGCCCAATCAGTTCGCCGCCATCCACCACCGGCAAGTGACGCAGATGACTGTCAGTCATGACCGCCATACAACGCTCGATACTCTGCTGACTGTCAGCGGTCACCACGGGCGCGCTCATGATGTCGCGCACCGGCGTACCCACCGAAGAGCGCCCCTGCAGCACGACCTTGCGCGCATAGTCACGCTCGCTGATCACACCGACCACCTGCCCGCCCTCGATCACCGGAAGCGCACCCACGTTCTTCTCGGCCATTACCCTCAGGGCTTCAAGCACCATTTCATCGGGCGCGATGCTATGCACCTGCCGGTTTTGCACGACCTTGAGTTTCAGCAGCTGTGCGGCTGTTTTCATAAGTGCACCCCGACTTCCACCACACCGCTGTTCAACCGCACGGGCCAGACACGCAGACGCTGTTGCGGGTACTCCAGGCAGCTGCCGTCCTCAAGGCGGAAATGCTGTTTGTAGATCGGCGATGCAACCACCAGATCCCCCTTGATACTGCCGACCAACCCGCGACCAATCACATTCGCCCCGGATTGCGGGTCATGGTTGTCGATGGCGTAAAGGGTCCGACCCTCGGCACCCGGCAGGTAGAACAACGCCACTTGCGCGCCGTCGAGCCAGACCACGACGCCGGAGTTGCTGACCAGGTCCTGTTGCTCGCACACCGTTTGCCAGGCCTCGGTGTTTTCCAGGGAATCGATGCGTTGGGTACTGGACTGGCTCATCAGACAATCTCCTCGGTAACAGGGATAAGGTTGAGTTCGGCGGCCATGATCGGGCGCCGCTGGCCGCGTTCCTGGACAAAGTGGATGTCCGGGTCTGGGCGTTTATCGTTGACGAAGGTACGGAAACGCTTGAGTTTTTCCGGGTCTTTGAGGGCGTTGGCCCACTCGCATTCATAGCGGTTGACCACCAGTTGCATCTGCGATTCGAGTTCTTCACCCAGCCCGAGGCTGTCGTTGATGATCACATCCTTGAGGTAATCGAGGCCGCCCTCCAGGCTTTCGCGCCACACCGAGGTACGCTGCAATTTGTCGGCAGTGCGGATGTAGAACATCAGGAAACGGTCGATGTAGCGGATCAGGGTTTCATCGTCGAGGTCGGTGGCGAACAGCTCGGCGTGACGTGGACGCATGCCGCCGTTGCCGGCGATGTAAAGGTTCCAGCCTTTCTCGGTGGCGATTACGCCAACGTCTTTGCTCTGGGCCTCGGCGCACTCGCGGGTGCAACCGGACACCGCGAATTTGAGCTTGTGCGGCGAGCGCAGGCCCTTGTAGCGGTCCTCGATGGTCAGGGCCATTTGCACGCTGTCCTGCACGCCATAACGGCACCAGGTGCTGCCGACGCACGACTTCACCGTCCGGGTCGATTTGCCGTAGGCATGCCCGGTTTCGAAACCGGCTTCAATCAGCTCGGCCCAGATGTCCGGCAGTTCATGCAACTGCGCGCCAAACAGGTCGATACGCTGGCCGCCGGTGATTTTGGTGTAGAGGTCGTATTTCTTCGCCACCACACCGATCGCGATCAGTTTGTCGGCGGTGATCTCGCCACCGGGGATGCGGGGCACCACCGAATAGGTGCCGTTTTTCTGCATGTTGGCCATGAACGTGTCGTTGGTGTCCTGCAGCGGCACCAGCGATGCGTCCATGATCGGCTGGTTCCAGCACGACGCGAGGATCGAGCCCACCGCCGGTTTGCACACGTCGCAACCGGTGTGGCCACGGCCATGCTTGGCCAGCAGTTCTTCGAAGGTGATCACCCCTTCTACCCGCACCAGCGCATAAAGCTCTTGGCGGGTATAGGCAAAGTGTTCGCACAGGCTCTTGTCGACGCTGACGCCACGGGCAATCAGCTCATGTTCGAAGACCTGCTTGAGCAGCCCGGCACAACCACCGCAACCGGTGCAGGCCTTGGTCTGCGACTTGAGCAGGCCGAGGTCGGTGCAGCCACCGTCGATGGCCGAGCAAATGGAGCCCTTGGTGACGTTGTGGCACGAGCACACCGTGGCCGCTTCGGGCAACGCGCCCGGACCGAGGGTCGGCGCGCCTTCGGACGATGGCAGAATCAGACTGGCGGGTTCCGCCGGCAGCGCAATCGCGTTCTGCATGTATTGCAGCAGCGTGTCGTAATAGCTGTTGTCACCGACCAGCACCGCACCGATGACGTGCTTGCCGGTTGCGTCCACCACCAAGCGTCGATAGCTGGCCGTGGTTTCGTCGATGAACTGATAGCTGCGCGCGCCCGGCGTGTTGCCGTGGGCGTCGCCGATGGAGCCAACATCGACGCCCAGCAGCTTGAGCTTGGTCGACATGTCCGCGCCCATGAACGGCTCAGCCGTTTCGTTGCACAGCAATGCGGCAACACCGCGCGCCATTTGGTAACCGGGGGCGACCAGGCCAAAAATACTGCCGTTCCACGCGGCACACTCGCCGATGGCGTAGATGTTCGGATCGCTGCTCAGGCATTGATCGTCAATCACTACCCCGCCGCGCGGGCCGACTTCCAGCGAGCATTGGAGGGCCAGTGCGTCTTGCGCACGGATACCGGCGGAAAACACGATCAGGTCGGTTTCAAGAAATTCGTCATTGGCGAAGTTCATCCGGTAGCGGTATTCCTCGCCTGCGCTGATCGATTGCGTACCGCGCGACAAATGCACACCCACGCCGAGGCGTTCGATCTGCGCCTTGAGCGCCAGGCCACCGTACTCGTCCAGTTGCACCGGCATCAGGCGCGGGGCGAATTCCACCACATGGGCTTCCAGCCCCAGGCTTTTCAGGGCGTTGGCCGCTTCCAGGCCGAGCAAGCCACCGCCGACCACCACACCGCGTCGGGCGTTGCTTGCCGCAGCACGAATGGCGTCGAGATCTTCAAGGGTGCGATACACCAGGCGCGAATCGCCCTCGGCGCCTTCAATTGGCGGCACAAACGGATAGGACCCGGTGGCCAGCACCAATTTGTCGTAGGAGACACAGCCTTGCGCGGTGATCACCTGGCGGCGTGCACGGTCGATTTCCAGGACCGGCACCCCCAGATGCAGCGTGACGCCAGGGGTCTGGTACAGCGAGGCTTCGCCGAGGGCCAGTGACTCGGCATCACGGCCGGAGAAATACTCGGAAAGGTGCACACGGTCGTAGGCACGCATCGGCTCCTCGCTGAACACGTGCAGGCGATAGTGATCAAGGGCACCACGTTCGATCAGCTGTTCGACACAATGATGTCCGACCATGCCATTGCCGATCACGATCAGCGTTTGCAGCTTGTTCAAAGTGGCAACATTGGAATTCATAAGAGACACCCGTCGATAGCTGTTCAAAAAGCAAAAAAAAACGCCTGAAACCTTGCGGTTCCAGGCGTCTTTGCCTGTTCGTTTACGGTGCTAAGTCAGGCATCTATGCCGGAACCACCGATGTTGCCCGCGACCTGTTCGGCCAATCGATCGTCGTTGACCGAGGGGGCTGCCCACTCAACTGCTTTCACAGTGGGCCTGAACAGTGTCTTGCAGACTTTGTGCCAGTCGGCCATTGGCAGTCCTTGCGCCAGTAAACGTTGACTACAGGTGCCCATGAGCGCCCGATATTTGCCTTCGCATAGTGCAGAGGCGTATGGCGCGGCCTTATAAAAGTGCACGAAGGCGATTCCGTTCCGGATCAGAATTTGCCACCCAGCGGGTATTCGATCGCCAGGCGGATCTGATTGGCGTCCAGCTCCGCTTGCGCCGCATTCCCGCGATGAACCGCATGGCGCAGGCTGAACGAGAGGTTTTTCGCGACGCCCGACTGCACCACGTATTTGGCTTGCAGATCACATTCCCAGTGCTTGCCGCCCTGCCCGTAACCCAGCCATTTGTAACCGCCGTTCGGGTCCATGTGCGTGCCGTCGATGCCGCTGCCGCGCACGTACAGTGCGCCGAAGGTCAGGCCGGGAATGCCGTAACCGACCATGTTCAGATCGTAACGCGCTTGCCAGGATGCCTCCTGGGGCGCGTTGAAATCCGACAGCGCCACGGCGTTGCTCAGGTAAATCGCGCCACGGGTCACGTAATCGAACGGCGTGTCGCCATCGACCTTTTGGTAGCCCAGGCCGAAGCTGTGGGCCCCGAGTTTGTAGGTCGACAGCAAACTCCAGGTGGTGTTGTCGATGCGGCCGGACAAGGCTTTGCCGGTGTCCTGGGTTCGGTAAAGATTGAGATCAAAGATCAGGTCCTGGCCTTCCGCCAACGGCTGGGTGTAGACCGCGCCCAGATAGTGCTGTCGCCAGGTGTCGGCATAATCCGCGCTGAACAGGCTGGCGTTGAGCCCTTTGACTGCCGTGTTGCGCCCCCCCACCAGATCAAAGCTGTCGCCCTGTTTGCCGTTGGAGTAATTGACCACAAAGCCTTGGTCATGACTGGTGGCGTTGCGGTCGGTGCTTTCGTTGAAATGCCCGCCGTACAGGGTGGTGGCGGGCAGTTCGCGACTGGTCAGCAGCCAGCCGGTGGCGGTCTCCGGCAGCAAGCGGCTGTCGGAGGAACCGAACACCGGGGTTTTCACCCGCTGCTCGCCGTAACGCAATTCCGTCGAGGAAAACCGCAGCTTGGCCACGGCGCCGCCACGGCTGAATTCATCCTTGGGGTGCCCGTCATTGTCCACGCCCACCACCCGCGCCTTGCCGGCCCGCCCGCCGCCGCTGTCCAGTTCCCAGCCGGAATAGACATGAGCATCCAGGCCCATACCCACGGTGCCGGCGGTGTAGCCGGAGGTGAAATCGGCCATCAGGCCATAAGCCCACTCCTCGGCCAGGTCGCTGCGTTCGGCGCGGGGCTTGAAGGCATTGCGCGCGCCATTGCTCAGTGAGCCGTGCTCATAGTCGCGACGGTCGTAGAGGCTGCGATTGAGCAGGCTCCATTGGCTGTCTTCGATAAAGCCTTTTGCGGTGTCTTGCTCTGAAGCCAGGGCGAGCAGGGACTGCCCGCCCAATGCCAATAGCAGGGTATGCGTCGATAGGGTTTTCACAGTGCAACTCCACAGAGTTCGGGGTCTGCAAGGTGTCCCGCCGAACGGGGGACACCGTCGGTCACCTCAAAGGTATTTAAGGATCGCGATATCGCGGCGGCGCTGTTTGAGGTTGGCGAACCAGCGCGTCGGGAAGAACAGCAACACCCCGAGGATCACACTCCACAGCCACACCGTGGGCAGGTTGTCGAAGCCATAGTAGGCCCCCTGATTGGCGCCCCAGATCGCGACCGCCACCAGGTACATGGCCTTGAGTACGTACAAGTGCAGCAAATAGAAGAACATCGGCGCCCCGCCGTAGATCGCCAGGGTCGCGGTGGACCAGCGATCCTGCAGCTTCTCGAACAGCGCCAGCAAGATCAGCGAAAGGCCAATCGTCGGCATCAGGAACATCAACGAGGGCGGGTACTTCTTGGCGCTCATGAAACTCATGAAGGTGCGCAACGAGTCACCGGTCTGCACCCAAGGCTTCTCGCCATAGACGTTCAAGTAGCGAATGAACACGAACGCCACCAGCAGGCCGGCGCCCAGTTTCAGCAGGCGGGAAATCCGCTCGGCCGGGTTCATGTCCTTGCCGAACCACGGCCCGATCCCCCACCCCAGCAGGATCACGCCAATCCACGGCAATACCGGGTACGTGGTGCGGGCCCGGGTGAACTCGGTGATGTCGATGAACACCCGCTGATGCAGGATCGACCACGGCACGAAGAACGGCGACTCCGGCCCCACGGTCACGCCATCGAGCAGGTTGTGCCCGGCGACAATGGCCACGCCGAGCACGATCAACCAACTGCGTTTGAAGTGCAGCAACCCGGCAAGCACGATCATGCAGATGCCGATGCACCAGATCACCTGCAGCCACAGGGTCTTGGGCGGGAACTCGGCGTTCCAGGCAAAGCACACGAAGGTGACTTCGAGAAACACCAGGAACAACCCGCGCTTGAGCAGGAACACCGAGGTTTCTTTCGCCGTGTGTTTCTGGCTGTACAGCCAGGCCGACAAACCGGTGAGGAAGATGAATGCCGGCGCGCAGATTTCGCTGAGCATGCGGGTGAAGTACAGGTCCGGCGTGACGCTCAACGCATCGATCGGGTCGGTGACCTGACGGTGCAGCAGAAAGGTTTCCCGTACATGGTCGATCAGCATCAACAGCATGACGAAACCGCGCAGAGCGTCGATCGCCAGCATGCGGGTGTTGGCCTTGACGGCACTGGTTGCAAGCGCAGGGGAAGCGGTTGTCGCCCGCCCTGCCAATCCTGAAGATGGGGTCATATCAGTCACTCATGGTGTGGTCGAGGGGTCAGGCCTGTTTCTTCAGCCTGGCGACTTCCGATGCCGGCAACTGCGACGGCGCGCGCGGCAACGGCGTCTGGCCCTGTGATCGATAGAACGACAGTGTCGAACTGAAGCTCTTTATATCGAACGGTTCGGCCTTGCCTTGAGGACTGATGCGTTCGCCCGGCGTGCGGTCCTTGTATTCCACGGCCACCACGTAGGTGCCCTGCCACGGCAGCTCGAAGCTGACTTTGCCCGCGGCATCGGTGCGCTGGGTGAACACTTCACCGGAGCCGGTTTCCAGCACCACGTCCTGGTTGGCCAACGGTGTGGACGCATAGAATACTTGGAACTGCGCCTTGCCTGCATCGGCGACGCCGGTGGGCACGATGTCCAGGGTCAGTTCCGGGGTGCGCGCGCGCAAGTCGCCAACCCAGCGGGTTGCTGGCGTCCAGTGAGTCTTCAGCGCCTTGTCCGCCTCATGAAGGTCGAAAATCGGATAGTGCGGGTCCTGGGCCAACAGCGAGTCATCTGCCCGGGTTTGATGCGCCACCGCAAAGGCCTGGCGCTGCAAGGTCAGCGTTAATGGCTGGGACCGGTTGCTGATCGACCAGCCCTTGAGTTGCTGGAACCGGTCCATCCCGCCCGGCGTGACTTCCAGCATGTTCTTGTCATATTCCCCGTAGTACAACGCCAGGGGTTGCCCGGGTGGTTGTTCATACCAGATTTGATGCGCCTCGCTGCTGCTCGCCAGCAAGAAGACGCCAAAACCCAATAGTGCTTTTGCGTTGCTCATTCGCATCTTTTTTACACTCCGATTGGTGTTATTCAGCGATTTTTTGCAGCTGCCTCATCCTGTCGAATCAGCGACTTCAAAAACCGCGCCCCTCTCTCTGTACGCATTACAGCGCAGAGACTTTTGCGCTTTTCTCTGAAATCAGCGCATGCGGGGCAATCGGCAACTGTTTTTGTGGCTTGAAACAGCCGTTTATGCGGCTTGCGCCAGGATGAAGCGCCTTGGGCGGTTCTGCCGGCCCGATGTCCAAGCGCAGTGCAATGCGACACTGCAAAACAACTGTGGGAGCGAGCTCGCTCCCACAGGGGATTTGTATTGGTTTTGAGATTGGAGACTTTCAGTGGCGCAGCAATTTTCGCAGCGGCACGCCGTCCTTGAGTACCGGAGATTTGATCACGATGTAACTGAAGTACTTGGAGATGCCGATGTTCTTGTCCAGCAGGCTTTCGATCACTTCCTGATAATGCTGGATGCTGCGGGTCATGAAGCGCACCAGGTAATCGTAGCCACCGCTGATCAAATGGCATTCGAGCACTTCGTCCACCAGACGGATATTGGACTCGAACTTGGCGAAGTCTTCGCGCTTGTGGTCGCTCAAGGTGATTTCGGTAAACACCGTCACCGAATCGGTGATCTTGGCCAGATTCAGGTGCGCCTTGTAGCTGGAAATATACCCGGCCGACTCAAGCCGTTTGACCCTTTGCAGGCAGGGACTGGCCGACAAGCCCACGGCATCGGCCAGGCTGACGTTGGTCATGCGCCCGTCCTTTTGCAGCTCCACCAGGATGCTGATGTCGATTCGGTCCAGTTTGACTAACCCTTCCATTGCGTACCTCTTGACTGCCGTTTGTAAGACAATCTTCTAGCAAAATCAGCGCCGTAAAGACAGCTGATGCTGAGCTACCAGATCCGCCATGCTGTTAATACAGTAATCCGCAGCGCACGGCGTAGGGTGTTTTGACCGGCCGCGACAGATCAGGCACACGTCTTTGGCCGCCTGTCGACCGGCCGAAGGACGGGTCACTTGCAGGATGCTGCCGGGTTCAAGGTCGTTGGCTTTTAACCACTCTGAATCGAGCAACGGGTCGCTGGCCAGTGAAATGAAATCGTCGGGCATAATCCCCAGTCGCTCACACAGCAACCCTCGATCCTCGGCATCCCGGTCGCCGTGCACCAGCAAGCGGTAGAACTTGCGCAGGTACAACATCGCCCCGGGCGCGTCCTCGAACAGCGACCAGCCGGCCACCGAACGCGCAAAGCTCATGCCCTCCTCCCAGCTGGCTTTCAGGCCCCAACGCTCGGCCAGCTGGCGATGGGCGAAACACAGCAGGCCACTAAAACCCAGCTCAGCGAAACGCGGATACAGCGCACGTACCACCTCGCTGTATTCGGCCAGCACCTGTTCCTTGTCCGGGTGACCGCCTCGGCTGTCCAGCAGCGGTTGCAGTGCCGTCCAGACACCCGAGTCCCGATCGACCAGGACCTCATCGCAATCGATGAGCAGTGCTCGATATTCAGTCAGCCCCATGGTGCGCAAAGCCTCCGATGATGCATTCGATCAATCCATGCTCCATAAATGCTCACGGACGATGCCTTGTGGCACCGCCCCGAGCGGCCATGAGCTCAGTTCAAGACGCGTGCCAATGCCGCTTCAAGAATCTTCAGCGCTTCATCGACTTGTTCTTCGGTGGTCACCAGCGGTGCGAGGAAGCGCAACACGTTGCGGTACACACCGCATTTGATCACCAGCAAACCGCCGGCCCGGGCTTCATCGATCAGTCGCTGATTCAGGTCGGCGTCCGGCGTGCGGGCAGGGTCATTCTTGATCAGTTCGATCGCCAGCATGAACCCGGTGCCGCGCACGTCGCCGATTTGTGCATGGCGTGCCTGCAAACGTAGCAGCCCCTGACGCAAACGCTCGCCCAGTGCTTCGCCGCGGGTCAGCAGCTGTTCTTCCTCGAAGGCCTCGATCACCGCCAGCGCGGCGGCGCAGGACAAGGCGTTGCCACCGTACGTGCCGCCCAGGCCACCGGGCAGCGGCGCGTCCATGATCTCAGCCTTGCCGACCACCCCGGACAACGGCAAGCCACCGGCCAGGCTCTTTGCGACGGTCACAAGGTCCGGCTGAATGCCCGCGTGCTGGAAACCGAACCACTTGCCGGTACGGCCGAAACCGGTCTGGATTTCATCGAGAATCAGCACGATGCCGTGCTTTTCCGTCAGCGCGCGCAGGGCCTGGAGAAACGCTGCCGGCGCTGACAGGAAACCACCGTCGCCCTGCACCGGTTCGATGATGATCGCGGCGACACGCTCAGGGGCAACCTGGGTGGCCAGCAACTCGTCGAGGGCTTTGAGCGCCATCTCACAGGTGACGCCGCGATAGGCATTGGGATACGGGGTGTGGAAGACCTCCGGCGCGAACGGCCCGAAGTTCTGTTTGTACGGCTGGCTCATGCCGGTCAGCGTGGTGCCGAGCAAGGTGCGGCCGTGGAAGCCACCGCGAAAGGCGATCACTGCCGAGCGGTTGGTGTGGGCGCGGGCGATCTTCACCGCGTTTTCCACCGCCTCGGCACCAGAGGTAAAGAACGCCGCTTTATACGCTTCCTTGCCACCGATCATTTCGCACAGGCGCTGGGCCAGGTCCAGATAAGGCTTATAGGCCACCACCTGGAAACAGGCGTGAGAGACCTTTTGCAATTGCGCCTGCACCGCAGCGACCACCTTCGGGTGGTTGTGACCGATGTTCAGCACACCGATGCCGCCGACAAAATCCAGGTAGCGCTTGCCGTCCACGTCCCACAACTCGGCACCTTGGGCGCGATCGATCACCAACGGGTGAGCGGTAACCAGGCCACGCGGCACGAATTGATCGCGCTGACGGAGCAAATGAGGGGTTTCGTCGACTTTGCTATTCATGGCATTTCCCATCGTGAGTCCGGCAACCGGGAGGTGGTTGCGATGGTGTTCAGGTTAAGCCTTGCGCGAAACGATCTACGCCGAACTTGGCCCCTGAGAAATTCGGATCGACTGTTTTCACCCTGCCAAACGGCAGATTCCTTTCGCCCGCCGAATCTGCCGGGCCGTCGCCGATCGAACATCGCGAAACCCGTTTAACCCGGCCCTTTCGACAGATCCTGCGCCGACGTTGCGCGATGATGTTCAGCACCTTCATCCTTCAGGACATGCCCATGGCCCTGCTTTATAAAGCTGACCCTGTGCGCGGCGAACAGTGGAAAGCGCTGTTTGCCGAACACGCCCCGGATATCGAATGGCGCGCCTGGCCGGACATCGGTGATCCGGCTGAGATTGAATACCTGGCCGCATGGCAGGCACCGGATGATCTGGAAACGCTGCTGCCGAACCTGAAAGTGTTGTTCGCGTTGTCCGCCGGAGTCGATCAACTGGACCTCAGTCGCTTGCCCGCGAGCTTGCCGGTGGTGCGCCTGCTGGACCCCGGCATCACCCGCGGCATGTGTGAGTACGCCAGTTTTGCCGTACTCAGCTTGCACCGGGACATGCTTCGCTATCGCCAGCAGCAAATGGCGCGGTGCTGGCAGGCGCACTTGCTGCAACCGGCAGCCACGCGGCGGATCGGTGTGATGGGCCTTGGCACCCAGGCTCAGCAGATTCTGGCGACATTGCAGCCATTGGGCTTTGCCTTGTCGGGTTGGGCGCGCAGTGCACATCAGGTCGCAGGCGTGGAGTGCTATGCCGGGCGCGAGCAACTGTCGGCGTTCCTTAGCCAGTGCGATATTTTGTTGTGCGTGCTGCCACTGACTGAACAGACTCTGGGCATTCTTGATCGTGAGTTGTTCCGGCAATTGCCCCATGGCGCAGCGTTGATCAACATGGGCCGTGGCGGGCATCTGGTGGAAAGTGACTTGCTGGAGGCGCTGGACAGCGGGCAGCTCAGTGGCGCGGTACTCGATGTGCTGCAGGAAGAACCAGCGCCGTCGGATCATCCGTTTTGGGATCATCCGCGGATTCTGCTGACACCGCATATTGCCGCGATGACGCAGCCGGAGAGTGCGTTTGGGGTGTTGTTGGAGAATATCCGGCGGTATGAGCGGGGGGAGTTGATGGCCGGTCAGATTGATCGAAAACAGGGTTATTGAGTGTGTATGACTTGGTATTTGGGGTGTCTGTTAAGGCCACCCCTCACCCCAGCCCTCTCCCCAAGGGGGAGAGGGAGCAGATCTTCACTGTTTTCGAAACCTGAGTTCGACTCGAAATTTTCAGGTCGCCAAATCCAGTACAAGCACCACGGTCAGTCCCCTCTACCCTCCGGGGAGAGGGTTAGGGTGAGGGGTCGATTTCAGATCCACCACACACTCAAAGCCAGTCAGCAATCGCCTTCCCAACCTCCTGAGTCGACCCCGTCCCCCCCAGATCCGGTGTAATCGGCCCCTGCGCAATCACCCGCTCGATCGCCTGCAAGATCCCGTCATGCGCCGCGCGATAGCGCTCGTCCCCATTCCCCAGGAAATCCAGCATCAACGCCCCGGACCAGATCATCGCAATCGGGTTGGCGATGTTCTGCCCGTAGATGTCCGGCGCCGAACCATGCACCGGCTCGAACAGCGACGGAAACCGTCGCTCAGGATCGAGGTTCGCCGAAGGCGCAATACCAATGGTCCCTGCACACGCCGGCCCCAGGTCGGAAAGAATGTCGCCAAACAGGTTTGACGCCACCACCACATCAAAACGGTCCGGTTGCAGCACGAAACGCGCGCACAGAATGTCGATGTGCTGCTTGTCCCAGGTGATGTCCGGGTACTGCGCCGCCATCAATGCGGTGCGCTCGTCCCAGTACGGCATGCTGATGGAAATTCCGTTGGACTTGGTCGCCGCCGTCAGGCGCTTGCGCGGACGGGTCTGGGCCAGCTCGAAGGCGAACTTGAGAATCCGGTCCACGCCGCGCCGGGTAAATACCGACTCTTGCAGCACGAATTCATGCTCGGTGCCTTCAAACATCTTGCCGCCCACCGACGAATACTCGCCCTCGGTGTTCTCGCGGATCACCACGAAATCGATGTCCCCCGGTTTGCGTCCGGCCAAGGGGCACGGCACGCCGGGGAACAGACGCACCGGCCGAATGTTCACGTACTGATCGAAGTCGCGGCGGAACTTGAGCAGCGAGCCCCACAGGGAAATGTGGTCTGGTACCTTGTCCGGCCAGCCCACGGCGCCGAAATAGATCGCGTCGAAGCCCTTGAGCTGTGCAAACCAGTCGTCGGGCATCATTTGCCCGTGTTCCAGGTAGTAATCGCAATGCGCCCAGTCGAGCACTTCGATGCTCAGGTCCAGCTGCCATTTCTTCGCGGCTTGCTCCAGTACTCGCAGCCCTTCCGGCAGAACTTCCTTGCCGATGCCATCGCCGGCAATCGCGGCGATTTTGAATGTCTTGCTCATCAATCTGCCTCCCCGTGTCTGTGAATTACAGCCCACCGATGTGGAAGGCTTTGACTTCAAGGTATTCGTCCAGACCGTACTTGCTGCCTTCGCGGCCCAGGCCTGATTGTTTGATGCCGCCGAACGGGGCGACTTCCATGGAAATGATCCCGGTGTTGAGGCCGACCATGCCGAACTCCAGCGCCTCGCCGAAACGCCATGAACGACGTAAATCCTGGGTGAAATAGTAGGCACCCAGACCGTAAGGCGTGGCATTGGCCAGCACGAGGGCTTCGGCTTCATCGGTAAAGCGCATCAACGGCGCCACCGGGCCAAAGGTTTCTTCGTTGGCCAGCAGCATGCCCGCGTGGGCCTCGCCGAGTACCGTGGGCTGCACGAATTGGCTGTCGCCCTCGGGCATGCCGCCGCAGAGCAAACGTGCGCCCTGGCTCAGGGCATCGTCGATGTGCCGGGCGACTTTGCTCACCGCCGCCTTGTTGATCAGCGGGCCGATGGTGACGTCGGCGTCCAGGCCGTTGCCGACCTTGAGCTTGCCCACCTCCTCCACCAGGCGCTGGGCGAAGCGTTCGTAGATGCCGTCCTGCACCAGAATGCGATTGGCGCAAACGCAGGTTTGCCCGGCGTTGCGAAACTTGCTGAGCATGAGGCCGGCGACGGCCTGCTCAAGGTCAGCATCGTCGAACACAATGAACGGCGCGTTGCCGCCCAGTTCCAGGCTTAAACGCTTGATGTGTTCAGCGCTTTGGCGCATCAGCAAGCGGCCGACGGCGGTCGAGCCGGTGAAGGAAATCTTGCGCACGCTCGGGTTGCCGGTCAGCTCTTCGCCGATGCCGGCGGGCATACCGGTCAACACGTTGAACACCCCGGCCGGAATGCCCACGCGCTCGGCCAGTACCGCCAATGCCAGAGCAGACAACGGCGTCAGGTCCGAGGGCTTGACGATGATCGGGCACCCGGCCGCCAGGGCTGGCGCGCATTTGCGGGTGATCATTGCGTTGGGGAAATTCCACGGGGTGATCGCGGCGCAAACACCCACGGGTTGCTTGAGCGTCATCAGTCGGCGGTCACCGCTGGGGGCCGGCATGGTTTCGCCGTAGACCCGCCGGGCCTCCTCGGCGAACCATTTGACGAAACCGGCGCCGTAGCGAATTTCGCCCTTGGCTTCGTTCAACGGTTTGCCCTGCTCGCAGGTCATAATCAGCGCCAGGTCGTCGAGGTTGTCGATCATGGCCTGATACCAGCGCTCGAGCAGCGCCGCACGTTCCGCCGCCGGGCGAGCGCGCCAGGCCGGCCAGGCTTTTTCGGCCGCTTCGATGGCGCGACGGGTTTCCGCGCCTTGCATCGCCGGTACGCGGCCAATCAACTGGCCGCTGGCCGGGTCGATAACGTCCAGGGTCGCGGCGTTGTCAGCGCCGATCCACTGCCCGTCGACATAGGCGAGTTCTGCTAAAAGGCTGGGGTCTTTCAAACGATTCTTGAGCATGGTCGAGTCCTGATCCGAGACACGCTCCAGTCTAGGGAGGTGCTGTGGATGAGGATGCTGAAAGTGCCGTTTGCGCGGTGTTGGATGCTGAAATTCGGGGTGGGACGGCAGGCTCTACCGGTGGAATTTGATGTTTACCGTGGCGAACGCAGAACCTGTGGCGAGGGAGCTTGCTCCCGTTCGGCTGCGAAGCAGTCGTAAACCGGTTGATGCGTGTTACCTGACTGACCACGGTAGCTGTTTTCAGGGCCGCTTCGCGCCCCAGCGGGAGCAAGCTCCCTCGCCACAGGGGAAT
Organism: Pseudomonas sp. BT76 TE3572; assembly: GCF_050435365.1. Lineage (NCBI taxonomy): Bacteria > Pseudomonadati > Pseudomonadota > Gammaproteobacteria > Pseudomonadales > Pseudomonadaceae > Pseudomonas > Pseudomonas sp. BT76 TE3572. Next base: position 868,787 of record NZ_JBNDKE010000001.1, on the reverse strand, counting down.
GGAGTCGTCCGGGAACGACGGGCTCGGCCTTACAGTTTCAGGGAACCGAGCAGGCCATCCAGAAACCGCTCCGCGGCCTCCATCTGGCTGATCTCGATGAACTCGTCCGGCTTGTGCGCCTGTTCGATCGAGCCCGGTCCGCAGACCACTACCGGCACATCGAGGCGTTGCTTAAACAGCCCGCCTTCGGTGCCGAACGAGACTTTGGCGGTGCCGGTATCCGGCGCGGCGAAGTTCTTCAGGAAGCGCACCGCTTCGACACTCGGGTGGGTATCGAGGCCGGGATAGACGTTGACGGTTTCGATTTCGATCGCGGCGACACTGGACAGTTTTTTCGCCTCACGCACGATGACTTCGGCACGCTCGCGCATCTGTTCCAGGAACTGATCCAGATCGTCCGCCGGCAAGTTGCGCACTTCGAAGTCCAGGGTGCACAGGTTCGGCACAATGTTCAGCGCCTTGCCGCCAACAATCTGCCCGACATGCACGGTGCTGTAAGGCACGTCGTAGTCAGCATCCTGAGCGCCCTGCTCTTGTAACTGCTGCTGGCTTTGACGCAGCGCAGCGATGAAATCGCAGGCCACGTGAATCGCATTGACCGAGCGTGGTGCCAGCGAGGAATGCGCTTCCAGGCCACGGCAGTAGGTGCGGTAAGAACCCTTGCCCTTGTGCCCCAATACAAACTGCATGTTGGTCGGTTCACCGATCAGGCACAAAAACGGCCGCACCGGCGCCAGGTGCAACACGTCCAGCAAACGGCGCACACCGACGCAACCGGTCTCTTCATCATGGGACAGCGCCAGTTGCAGCGGCCGGCTCAAGGGGCTGTCCGCCGCGTCGAACATGGCGTCGATGGCCAATGCGATGAAGCCCTTCATGTCGCAGCTGCCACGGCCGTAAATCCGCCCGTCCTGCACCGTCGCCTGAAACGCCGGGAAGGTCCAGGCCTGCCCCGCCGCCGGCACCACGTCGGTATGCCCGGACATCAGAATCCCCGGCAACTCGCGAGGGCCGGTGCTGGCGAACAGGTTGGCCTTTTTGCCGGTTTCATCCTTGACGATCAGCGACTCGATGCCTTTGCTCAGCAGCAAATCGCGCACGTACTCGATGAGGGCCATGTTCGACTCCGAAGACACGGTGTCGAAGGCCATCAGGCGTTTAAGAATATCCAGTACACGGGGTTTCATGAGGCCTTGCTCCGTTGCTCGGCTGAGAGGGCGAACCGGTTGATGGAGAACGGCTCAATCGACGTGCTGGTGCTGCCGGTGCTGATCAGTTCGGCCATCACGTCGCCGACGCCAGGGCCGAGCTGGAAGCCGTGGCCACAGAAGCCGAAGGCGTAGAACAAGCCATCGACGGTACCGCTGGGGCCCATCACCGGCAGGGAATCAGGCAGATAACCTTCGATGCCGCTCCAGACCCGAATAATGTTGAGGTTGCCGACACCCGGCAGCAGACGGCGCATCTGCTCCATTTGATTGAGGATGCTGCGCGGCTCGACATAGGCCCGGCGATTGAGCATGTCCGGTTTGCTGCGATAACCGCCGCCGATGACGATGTTGCCGCGCGGAATCTGGCGAAAATAGATCACTTCCTCGGGAATTTTGGTGTACACGCCGATCACCGTCGGCAAGGCGTAAGGCACCGGTTCGGTCACGGCCATTTGCGGGCCGTGGGTGTCCAGCGGCACCGGCTCGCCGAACTGCGCCGACAATTTCTGGCCCCAGGCGCCCGCGGTGATCAACAGCTGAGCGGCGTTGAACTGGCGGCCGTCGGTGGTGGTGACGTTGAACTCGCCACCGACCTTCTGTACTTCGGCGACTTCGGTCTGTTCTTCGATCCGCGCGCCAAGTCGCCGTGCGGCACGGGCAAACGCCGGGGCTGCCAGACGCGGGTTGGCGTGGCCGTCGTGGGGCGCGTAGGAGCCGCCCTTCACGTCTGGCCCGAGGAACGGAAACCGCGCGTGCAGCTCGGCACCGCGAAAGATCTTCAGATCCAGTTGCGCCGCTTCGGGCGCGGCCGCATAGGCCTCCAGCTCAGGGATTTCGTCTTCGCGGTAGCACACACGCATGTGCCCGCTGGCGATGAATTCGAGGTCATCGTCGATCAACTCCGGCAAGCGCTTCCACAGGGCCCACGACCGGTTGGCCAACGCCAGTTGCCCAAGGAATCGGCCCTGGCGGCGCACGTTGCCGAAGTTCACGCCGCTGGCGTACTGACCAATCTGGTCGCGCTCCAGCAGGATTACCGACTGACCGCGCTGACGCAGAAAAAACGCCGCCGCCGAGCCCATCAGGCCGCCGCCGACAATGACGACATCGGCTTTGTGAACCGTCATGGCGACACCTCCTCGGTGAGCATCGAAAGGGGTTTGACCGGCGCCTGACCGCGCTGCCGGCCGACCTGTTGCACGCTGACACCGGCAGCGGCTGCAATCACCTCGGCCCCGGCCTGGGAACAATAACGGCCTTGGCAACGGCCCATGCCGACGCGGCTGAACGCTTTGGCCCGATTGACTTCGCAGGCGCCCTTTTCGCTGACGGTGCGGCGCAATTCGCCGGCGCTGATCATTTCGCAGCGACAGACGATGGCGGCATCCGGCAAGGCTTTGGCTTGGTCCGCCGGCCAGGGAAACGCCTGGGCCAGCCCCAGGCGAAACTGATCCATCACCGCCAGCGCGTGGCGTTGTTCGTCGCGCAACCCGGCATTCAGCGGTTGCTGCAAATCCTCCAACAGCGCCATGGCGACCAGCCTTCCGGCGTGTTCAGCCGCGTCCGCACCGCGAATCTTCGAGCCGTCTCCGGCCGCGTACACACCATTGACCGAGGTCCGGCCATCCTCATCAACCGCCAGCAACCATTGGCTGGACGCCTCATCGAACCGCAGGCGGCAACCGGCCAGATCCGCCAATTGCGTTTCCGGGCGCAGGTGATACCCCAGAGCCACGGCATCGCAATTGACCGTCAGGGTTTCCCCGCGCGCCGTGCTGACCCGCACGCCACTGACTCCGGTCGACTCGTCACCCAGCACTTGCTGAGGCTTGATCCCAAGATGTACCGGGATTTTCGCCTGATACAGCTGCGCCAACAGTTTCATTCCGGTGAACAGCAATCCGGGGCGCGCCAGCAGTTTGGGCATGGCGAGGATGCGCTTGCTCAGCGGCGAGGTATCGAGCACGGCCGCCACGTTGGCGCCGGCTTTGACGTATTGGCTGGCGACCAGATACAGCAACGGCCCGCTGCCCATGAACACCACGCTGCGGCCGATGGAGACTGCCTGGGACTTGAGCGCGATCTGCGCCCCGCCAAGGCTGTAGGTGCCTGCCAGTTGCCAGCCTTCGATCGGCATCAAGCGATCAGTGGCGCCGGTGCAGAGGATCAGCGCGTCGTATTCCACCGTCGTATGCTTGCCCTGACTGACGCAGCACAATTGCCCCGGCGTGAGGTTCCACACCAGCGTGTCCGGGCGGTAGTCAATCGACCCACGCAAGCGATCGAAGCTTTGGTGCAGGTCCTGGGCCTTGGCGGCTTCGGTGCCGTACAGCGTGGCGTAATCACGGGTAAAGCCTTCCGGCTGACGACGGTAGATCTGCCCGCCATCCCGGCGATTTTCATCGATCAGGATCGGTTTGAAACCCGCCGCCAGCAGGGTTTCGGCACAGCGAATCCCGGCCGGTCCGGCGCCGACGATAACGACTTTATTAGCGCTCAGCCGTGCAGTGGCCATGTCGCCTCCGGTTGTGTGGTGACGATGTCCAGCCCTTCACGGACTTCGTTGGAACAGGCACGCAGGCGTTCGCCGCTGCGGGTCCAGACCCAGCAATCCTGGCACGCGCCCATCAAACAAAAACCGGCGCGGCGGCCTGAATCGAATTCCGACTGGCGCAACGACGAGCCCTGGGTCAGCAACGCGACCATCAGGGTATCGCCCTGCAGCGCCTCGATGGATGAGCCGTCCACCTTCAGATTGACGGTCGGCCGGCCCTGCTCGGCCAGCCTCACAAAACGCCCGTTCATGCGCAGGCTCCCTGGGTCATGATGTTTAAATCCTGCTGGGTTTTCAGCAGCTCGGTGGTGTCGTGGTGGCAAAGGATTTCGCTGCCACCGGCGATGACTCGGCGGTTCGGCGCGGTGCGATTGCACAGGCCGTCGACCCGCACCGGGCACCGATTGAGAAAGGTGCACAGCTCCGGCACGTTGGCCCGGGCGCCGATTGGCGGCAGTTCGCCGCAGGTGGTGCCACAGTTTTCCAGCCAGCCCTGGCGCAGTTCCGGCACCGAATGGATCAACAGGTCGGTGTAAGGATGAAACGGCGCTTGGGCAAACGCTTGCCGAGTGCCGGCCTGAACCTTGTGGCCGCTGTACATCACAACAATGTCATCGCACAGCGCGCGGACGGTAGAGATGTCGTGACTGATGAACAGGTACGAAACCCCCAGTTCCTGACGCAGGTCGCGCAGCAGTTCGAGGATCGCCGCGCCGACCACGGTGTCGAGCGCCGAGGTCACCTCATCGCACAGAATCAGATCCGGTTTGGCCGCCAGCGCCCGGGCCAGGTTGACCCGCTGCTTTTGTCCACCGGACAGTTCATTCGGACGCCGTTCGGCCATGGCTCTCGGCAGGCGCACCAGGTCCAGCAATTCGCCGATGCGCTCGCGCAATGCGGCGCCCTTGAGACCGAAATACATCTTCAGCGGCCGGCTCAGAATGGTGCTGACGCTGTGCATCGGGTTGAGTGCGGTGTCGGCGTTCTGGAACACCATTTGAATGCGCCGGAACTGCTCGGCGGTGCGCTCGGACAGGCTGCCGCCCAGCGGTTGACCATCGAAAGTCAGCGCGCCCAGCGCCGGGGTCAGCAACCCCGCCACCACCCGCGCCAGGGTCGATTTACCCGAGCCCGACTCACCGATCACGCCGATGGCCTGGCCCCGGCGCACGGTCAGGTCGATGTCTTCCAGCACCCGAATCGACGGCATGCCGTGCATGTTCTTGTTGCCGTAACCGGCGGTCAGGCCCTGGATGGTCAGCAATGGCGTGTCTTGCGCCACATCGCAGGGCGGACGAATCGTCGTGTCCGGCCGTGCCGCCGCCAGCAGGCTGCGGGTGTATTCGTGGGCCGGGCCTTTGAGTAAAGGCGCGGTGGCGCTCTGTTCGAAAATCTCGCCGCCGTTGAGCACCACAATCTGATCGGCCATCTGCGCGACCACCGCGAGGTCGTGGGACACGTAAACCGCCGTCGCCCCCCGTTCGCGCACCACCCGTTTGAAGGCGCGCAGCACGTCGATCTGGGTCGTCACGTCGAGTGCCGTAGTCGGTTCGTCGAGCACCACCAGCAGCGGATCGCTGATCAGCGCCATGGCCGCCATCACCCGCTGCAGTTGCCCGCCGGAGACTTGATGAGGGTAGCGCTGGCCGATGTGATCGGGGTCCGGCAGCGCGAGGTCGCGGAACAGTTCAATGGCCTTGGCTTCGAGCACAGCCCGGCTGCCCAGGCCATGAATCAATGCGCCCTCCACCACTTGATCGATCAGTTTTTTCGCCGGGTTGAACGCCGCCGCAGCGCTTTGGGCGATGTACGAAACCCGGTTGCCTCGCAGGCCTTGCAGCTCGCTTTCGCTTAACGCGAGCATGTCGTGCTCGCCGATCTGCACCACACCGGACGCCAGGCGACAACCGCGCCGGGCGTAACCGAGCAGCGCCAGCGCGATGGTGGTCTTGCCGGAACCCGACTCGCCGATCAACGCCAGCACTTCACCTTTGGCCAGGGAGAAACTCACGCCCTTGACGATTTCGACTTCGCCACGCTCGCCACTGGCGACCACGCGCAGGTTTTCGACTCGAATCAATTCACTCATTTCAATGGCCTCCCGAACGTCGACTACGTCGCGAAGACAGGCGGTCGATAAACAGATTCACACCGATGGTCAGGGTGCCGATGGCCAGGGCCGGAATCACGATGGCCGGCGCGCCCTGGTTGAGGCCGCCGATGTTTTCGCGCACCAGCGAGCCGAGGTCGGCATCCGGCGGTTGCACGCCCAGACCGAGGAAACTCATGCCGCTGAGCAGCAACACGATGAAGCCGAAACGCAGGCCCAGGTCGGTCAATACCGGGTTGAGCATGTTCGGCAGGATCTCCACACACGCGATGTACAGCCGACGTTCGCCGCGAGTACGGGCCACTTGCACGTATTCCAGGGCTTCGATGTTCACCGCCATGCTGCGGGCGATGCGGAACGCGCCGGGGGTGAAACTCAGCACCGCGGTGCAGATCAGCAAGGTCACCGACGAGCCGAACGCCGAGACCATGATCAGCGCCAGCATCTTGCTCGGGATCGAGATGAAGGCATCCATCAAGCGGCTGATCACTTCATCCAGCCACTTCGGCGACACCACCGACAGCAGCGCGCAACTGGTGCCCAGACCGCTGGCCAACACAGCCGCCACCAACGCCAGGCCGACAGTGAAGCGTGCGCCGACGAGGATGCGGCTGAGCATGTCGCGGCCCAGGTAATCGGTACCGAACGGGTAAACGGCGCTGATGCTGTCGAACACATTGTCAGAGACCACTTCGCCCACCGGGTGCGGCGCCAGCCAAGGGCCGAAGATCGCCACCAGCAACCAGATAACACACATCGCAGCCCCGATCAGACCCAGCCAGGCCGGACCATGAGACACCTTGCCAACCGACAGGTCGGGGGTCGCTGGCGTCGATTTCACAATGAGATTGTTCATTGGTTTCTCAGCCTCGGATTGGACAGAATCGCGCACAGGTCGGCAATCAGCACCAACCCCAGGTACGCCGTGCAAAACAGCATGGTGCAGGCCTGGACCAGCGCCATGTCGCGGTTGGTCACCGCATCGACCATCAGGCTGGCGATGCCGGGGTAGTTGAAGATCGTTTCGACGATCACCACCCCGCCCAACAGGTAGGAAAGACTCAGGGCGATGGCATTGGCGATCGGCCCGATGGCATTGGGCAAGGCATGGCGCAGCACGATGCGCATCGGGCTCACGCCTTTGAGCCGGGCCATTTCTACGTAGGGACTGTCCAGTTGATCGATCACCGCCGCCCGGGTCATGCGGGCCATTTGCGCGACAATCACGCAGCACAGCGTCATCACCGGCAAGGCGTAAGTGCGCATGAATTGCCAAGGTGAGGTGATGTCACTGGCGTACGACAGCGCCGACAACCAACCCAGGTTCACTGCAAAAATCAGCACTGCCAGGGTCGCCACCAGAAACTCCGGAACGGCGACCATGGCCAGGGTGAAAAAGCTCAGGAAGCTGTCGATGCGCCCACCGCGGCCCATCGCCGAGCCGATGCCCAGAATCAACGCCACCGGCACTGACACCAGCGCCGTGGCGGCCGCCAGCATCAAGGTGTTGGGCACCCGCCCGGCCATCAACTCGCTGACCGGCATGGCGTTGGAGACCGACTGGCCCATGTCGCCGCTCAGCAGGTTCATCAGCCAATGCAGGTAACGCAACACACCGGGCTGATCCAGCCCCAGTTTCAGGCGCAACGCCGCCACCTGTTCCGGCGTGGCGAACTGCCCGAGCGATTGTTGCGCCGCGTCCCCCGGCAGTACCGCCGTGATCGCAAACACGACCATGGACACGATCAACAAAGTCACGATCGCGGCGCCCAGGCGCCGTCCGATCAACCACAGTGTGTTGCTATTCATCGCCCTACCCTCATGCAATGTCCCCGTCGCTTCAATCACTGCACGTCAAGCGTCCAGCCAGACCTGCTCGGCGAACATGTAGCCCATGAAACCGCCCAGCGGGTTGCTGCCATAGCCTTTGATGCGCTGGTCGACACCGTCGATGTTGCTGATGAACACCGGCACGCCGATGCCGCTGTGGTCATGCACCAGGGTCTGCATGTCGGCGTACATCTTGCTGCGCTTGGCGTCGTCGGTTTCACCCCGGGCGAGCATCAGCAACTGATCGAACTGATCGTTCTGCCAGCCGGATTCGTTCCACGGCGCTTTCGACTGGAAGAACTGCGAGAACATCACGTCGGCGTTCGGCCGCGGGTTGATGTTGCCGAAGCTCAGCGGGTGCTTCATCCAGTGGTTGGACCAGTAGCCATCGCTCGGCAGGCGGTTGACGTCGAGCTTGAGCCCGGCCTGTTTCGCCGACTGTTGCAACAGCACTGCGATGTCCACCGAACCGGTGGCGGCCGGCGATGCGACCAGTGGCATGGTGATGCTTTCCATGCCGGCCTTCTTCAGCAGGAACTTGGCTTTCTCCGGGTCGTAGACCCGTTGCGGCAGATCAGCGTTGTAGTAGCGCGAACCCGGGGATATCGGATGGTCGTTACCGACCACGGCAAAACCACGGAACACTGCGGATTTGACCTGTTCACGGTCCAGCAGGTGTTTCATGGCCTGAGTGAATTCGGCGCTTTTGCCCGGCATCTGGTCCTGACGGATGATCAGGTCGGTGTAGTTACCCGATGGCGCATCGACGACGCGGTGTTTGGGGCTGGCCTTGATGCGCGTGGTTGAACGCGGGTTGACCTCGTTGATCATGTGTACGTCGCCCGACAACAGCGCGTTGACCCGCGACGGTTCGTCGGCAATGGCGATGAACTCGATCTCGTCGAGGTACGGCAGGCCCGGCTTCCAGTAGCCGGTATTGCGCGCGGCAATCGAGCGCACGCCCGGTTTGAATTCCTTGACCTTGAATGGCCCGGTGCCGATGCCCTGGTTGAAGTCAGTGGTGCCTTCAGGAACGATCAGAAGGTGCGACACGGCGAGGATCGAAGGCAGCTCGGCGTTCGGCGCGCTCAGGCGGATTTGAACTTCGTTGGGGCCGGTGGCTTTGATTTCTTCGAACTGCGCCATCAGCGGCATGACCTTGGAACCGGTCAGCGGATCCTTGTGGCGCGACAGCGAGTACACCACGTCGGCGGCGCTCAGGGTCTTGCCGTTGTGGAAGGTCACATCCTTACGCAGGGTGATGGTCCACAGCGTGGCGTCGGTGTTGTCGATGCGCTCGGCCAGTTCCAGTTGTGGCACCAAGTGGGCGTCGAAACGGGTCAGGCCGTTGTAGAACATGAAGTGGCGCACGTAGTCGGTCGACAACGCGCCTTTGGCCGGGTCGAGGGTGTCGGCGGTGGAACTGGACATGCCGGCGACGCGAATCCGCCCGCCCGGTTTGCCTTTGCCGGGGGAGGCAGCTTCTTCGGCGAACAGTTTGCCGGCGGCGCCGAACAGACTGCCTGCACCGGCAGCTGCAACACCTGCCACACCAAGCATCTGCAAGGCATTGCGGCGCGACATGCCGCGATTGAGGCCTTCAAAGACTCGCAGGCTTTCTTGGCCGGAGATCAGTTGAGAGTCGATCTTTTTGTCAGTCATATCAGTTGTACCTGTCGATAATGAGAAGGCTCGGGTTGTCCGGAGCGTTGAAACGCAAACGACGGTGACGCCACAACATCAACTCAATGCAAATAATCCTGGAAACGGTAATAGGCGCCCACAAACGGCAGGAACCACGGTTTGCCGAAATGCCCGGGAATCGCCGGCCATTCGAGTTCACGCCAAGGGTTGGCTTCGACGTTGCCGGCCATGACATCGGCCATGACCTGGCCCATGTGCACCGACATCTGCACGCCATGGCCGCTGTAGCCCATGGAGTGGTAAATCCCGCCGTGTTGACCGGCCCGGGGTAGCCGATCGGACGTCATGTCCACCAGCCCGCCCCAGCAGTAGTCGATCTTCACGTTGGCCAACTGCGGGAACATCTGCACCATCGCCGCTTGCAGCACTTTGCCGCTTTTGGCGTCGTTGACGCTGTCCGACATGGCGAACCGCGCACGGCCGCCAAACAGCAGGCGATTGTCCGGGGTCAAGCGGAAGTAGTTACCGATCATGCGGCTGGTGACATAGGCGCGGCGGCCCGGCAACAACTGCTCGATCAGCGATTGTGGAAGGACTTCGGTGGCAATCACGAAACTGCCCACCGGCACGATCCGCCGCCGATACCAACCCAACCCACCGTGCTGACAGGCGCCCGTGGCCAGCAACACCTGACCGGCGTGCAGCGATCCTTTGCTGGTGTTGACCTGATAACCGCCGGCCCGGGCTTTCCAGTCCGTCACCGAGGTGCCTTGATGGATCAACGCACCATGGCGAGCTGCCGCTTCGGCCAAACCGACACCGAAGCGCCCGACATGCATCTGCACGCCGTTGCGCTGCAGCAAGCCACCGTGGAACTGGGCCGAATTGACTTCCGTGCGGGTCTGCTCGGCGGACAGCAATTCGACGTCGGCATCGACTTCCTTGCGAATCAGTTCGCACGTCCGTGCCAGGCCCTCGTAATGCATGGGCTTGGCCGCCAGTTTGAGTTTGCCATTGCGGATCAGGTCGCAGGCAATTTGCTCCTGGTCCACTAATGAAACGACACTCTGCACTGCGCTTTCGTAGGCCTGGTAATAAGCCCGAGCCTTGTCGGCACCGAGGCTGGCGCTGAGCCCGGCGTAATCCTGGGCCACACCGGTGTTGCACTGGCCGCCATTGCGTCCCGACGCTTCACCGATAACCCTTCCGGCCTCGAGCACCACCACACTGGCGCCCTTCAAGGCCAACGCCCGGGCCGCCGCCAGGCCGGTGAAACCACCACCGACGATGGCCACGTCGACCTGCCCGGGCAATGCGCCGAGCTGAGCACCGCTGAACGCCGGTGCGGTGTCGAGCCAGTAGGATTCACTGCCCATGTCTAACCCGCCTATGCCAAAAAAAGAATGCGTTGAAGAGTGTCGTTACCGTTCGACTCAGAGACCCACCAGTGCGGCCAGCCCGCCGATGTCGGTGATCTGCTGGTAGCCGTAGAAGGCATTGCCCGGCACTTCGTGACCACGGGCGACGAAGGCCTTGTTCTTGATCTTCATGTCGTGGGCCGGCATCAAGTCGTAACGGAAGCTGGAAGACACATGCAAGATGTCTTCCGGTCCGCAGTTGAGGTTGTCGAGCATGTACTCGAACGCGGCCAGACGCGGCTTGTAGGCCTGGGCCTGTTCGGCGGTAAAGACCTTGTGGAACGGCGCGCCGAGTTTGTCGACGTTGGACATGATCTGGCTGTCGCTGGCGTTGGAGAAAATCACCAGCGGGATCTTGTCGGCGATTTTCGACAGGCCGGCCGGCACATCGGGGTGCGGGCCCCAGGTCGGGACGGCGTCGTAATACAGCTGACCTTCGTCACGGTACTCGACGCCCCAGCGCTTGCAGGTCCGCGCCAGTGCGGTTTTGAGGATCTCGTCATAGGGCATCCAGTCACCCATGACCTGGTCCAGGCGGTAGGCCGAGAAGTCCTTGACGAACTGATCCATCTGCTCGGGCTTCACGCGATCGGCGAACAGTTCGCGAGTCATCGTGCCCATGTGGAAATTGGTCAGCGTACCGTAGCAGTCGAACGTAATGAATTTGGGGCGAAGAAAGCTCATTGAGTGCGGTCCTGAAGTTCGTTGAGGTCATGGCGTGACAAGCATTTGCTCCGTTACCGAAGCGGTGATGCAACGCTGCAGCACACCGTCATTACAACACTGTGAAATCAGCAGATGGCGTTAAAAGCGACCTTCGCTCGATACAAACCACCGTTTTAGCGCCCACCCTCAGCAGACTTTGCGGCGCGCACAAGCCTTGGGCAAACCCCGTATTTGTGCGCTCTTATGGGCCTTTATAGCCCTGCAAGGGCAGATCACGCACCGATCTGCCGCAGAACCTGCGCCGGGCTGAACGAAAACGGGCGCTTCCTTGCGGAAGCGCCCGTTTGGGTGCGGTTTGAAACCTGTCGACGCTTTACGACTGCTTGCCCCTACCCGAGGTAGCAGCTGCCGAGCCTGCGAGGCTGCGTTCGGCGGCGAAGCCGTCGTGAATTCAAGCACCGCGGTCTTTCAGATAAATCGTATGCACAGGTTTTACGACTGCTTCGCCGCCGAACGCAGCCTCGCAGGCTCGGCAGCTGCTACAGATTGCGTTTACTGGACGATATCGATCAGCACACTCTTGAAACGTAAGTTGGCTTCGAACGCTTCGCGCCCCAGGTCCTTGCCGATGCCGGAGCGTTTGTAGCCGCCAGTCGGCAGGATGTAATCGTTACTGCGCCCGTAACGGTTAACCCACACCGTCCCCGCCTCCAGTCGCCGGACCAGACGCAGGGCGCGATTGATGTCGGCGGTGTGTACGCCCGCCGCCAAGCCGTAGGTGGCGTGCGCGGCCAGACTCAGCGCCTGCTCTTCATCATCGAATGCCTGCACCGTCAGCACCGGGCCGAAGATTTCTTCGCAGATGGCCGGATTGTCATTGTCCAGACCCGCCAGCAAAGTCGGTTGGTAATAAGCACCGCCCAGCCCTTCAAACACTCCGCCGCCGGTCAGCACTTCAGCGCCGGCCTGACGCGAGCGCTGGACAATGCCGTCGATGCGGCTGGCTTGCAGTCGGGAAATGATCGGCGACAACGTGCTCTCGGAGGACCAGGTCGGCCCCGGGCGCAGTTCCTCGAAATACGCCTGCAAATGCGCGATAAACGGTTCCATGATCGAGCGCTGGATCAACAACCGCGAACCGGACACGCACACCTGCCCGGCGTTGCCGGTGATGGCCAGCGCCACAGTGCGCGCGGTTTTGGCGATGTCCGGCACGTCGGCGAATACCAGCTGCGGGCTCTTGCCGCCGAGTTCCAGTGTCACCGGTTTCGGCCCCACCAGCGCGCAGGTCGACATGATGCTCGACCCGGTCGCCGTGGACCCGGTGAACGTCACCTTGGCCACTCGCGGATGGCGACACAAGGCATCGCCGGTGATGCGGCCATCGCCCTGAATCACGTTGAAAATCCCCGCCGGAATGCCCGCCTGCAGTGCCAGTTCGGCAAAGCGCAGGCTGGAGAACGGCGTCAGCTCCGAAGGTTTGAGCACCACGGCATTACCGGCGGCCAACGCCGGGGCGACTTTCCAGGAGGCCATGCTCAAGGGGAAGTTCCACGGTGCGATGGCGGCAATGACGCCGTAGGGTTCGGCGATCTGCATGCCCAGTCGATCAGTCTGGGTCGCCGCCACTTGACCGCCATGCTTGTCCGCCAGTTCGGCGAAAAAGCGAATGCCTTCGGCGACATAAGGAATATCCCAGGCGATCACATCTTTATGAGGACGCGTCGAGCCCACGGCTTCCAGCGGTGCCAGGATGGCAGCGTCCGCCTCGATCAGATCGGCCCAGCGGCGCATCACCCGCGCCCGCTCCCGCGGTGGACGGCTGGCCCAGTCACTGCGGTTGAACGCCTGCCAGGCATCAGTGACCGCTTCATCCACCAGGTCGGCATCGGCGATTGGCAACTGAGCATAGACCCGGCCGTCAGAGGGCCGTACCACCTCAAGCCCGGGTTGTGCATCTCGGTACTTTCCGGCAATGAAGTGAGCGCTGCGCACAGCGATAAGGCGGGGATCGAAGCTATCCATGGAGCACTCCAAATAGGGGACGACGCGTCGTGAACTCAGGTCTCCATCGTAGAAAAAAAGCTCTGGCATTTGCTGCCGACCTTGCGGTGCATTTAAGTAGTAAGTGTGGTCTGCCGGCCTCGGGCTTGCGGAATCTGCCGAATGCTCAAGCCCCCCTTGTCAGGCCTTCACACAGATGGGATACAGGCACCATCGCGCTGGAAATCCGGTCGCTCGCGCACATTGTCCAACGGAGACTCGCCATGTCCGCCTTGCAACAACCTGCTTATGTCTATCGGCCAATGACGGCCGCCGACCTGCCCTCGGCCCACGCCTTGTCCGTGCAGTTGAAGTGGCCCCATCGCCAGGACGACTGGGCCATGTTGCAACGGGTCAGCGACGGTTTTGTGGTGCTCGATGGCGAGCGTCTGATCGGCACCGCATTCGCCTGCCCCCAGGGTGGCTTCACCACCATCGGCCTGGTGATCGTCAGCGATGACTATCAAGGCAAGGGCATCGGCCGCAAGCTCATGGAACAGGCCCTGGATGCCTGCCAGTCACGCACCCCGATGCTCAACGCCACACTGGCCGGCGCGCCGTTGTATGCCAGCCAGGGCTTTGTCGAATTCGGCCGGATTCAGCAGCATCAGGGCAACGCCAATGCGCCTACACCCGCCGCACTGGCCGACGGCGAACACTGCCGTGTGCTGAACGCGGCGGATCAGGCTCGCGTGCTGGCTTTGGCCAACGCCGGCAGCGGGTTGGATCGCAAAGCGGTACTCGCTGATCTGTTTGAGGTGGTCGAGCATTCGGTGGGGATCGAACGCGACGGCCAGTTATGTGCCTTCGCTTTGTTGCGTCCTTTCGGCCGTGGTCGTTGTATCGGCCCGGTGGTCGCCGAAAACCTCGAGCAGGCCAAACACCTGATCGCCGTTTTACTGGCGCAAGTACCGGATGCCTTCGTGCGCATCGACATTCCGGCAGACAGCGGCCTGGGCGAATGGCTGGCGTCGGCGGGTTTGAAGCAGGTCGATACCGTGGCGCAAATGGCCAAGGGCACGCCACCGCAAACAGCCAATGGCGTTCAGCAGTTCGCTGTGGTGACTCAAGCCATTGGCTGATCGCTATCTCTCATCATCGTTTTATGGAGCGTCACCCGTATGTCTGAACCTACCGTTCTGCTGTTGGCTCGCGCCGACGGCAGCCGCGTTACCACGTCTTTTACAGCAGCGTCTTTGGGTGGTTTCGATCCGTTCAAGGACGGGCGCCAGGTGGCCTACAACGGCCCGGATGGCGTGTCAGCGGGCATCGTGCACATCAGCGGAACGCTTGATAGCGATGACTTTCCGCACACCGAAGTGATCGTGGTCCACGCCGGCCATGTCGTGCTGCAATCCGAGATGCAGACCCTGGAACTGGGTGTCGGCGCCAGCGCCGTGATCGGTCGCGGTACAGCGCTGCGACTTCAGGCTCATGCTGATACGTGCTGGGCCTTTTGTGCCGTCACCAGCCCCACCGCAAACCCGACACCCGGCCTGACCGCGCTCGATCCTCTGGACATGCTCTCGCCTTCGCTCGCACCGGAACCGCAGATTTTGATCGGGCCGACGCCGCAATGCCGCTCACACAATGCCTTCGAAGACGACGCCACCCATCTGCGCGTCGGCGTTTGGGATTCGACACCGTATGAGCGTCACGGCCGGCCCCACAAACTCCATGAGTTGATGCACCTGATCGAAGGCAGTGTCACCCTGCTGGCGCCTGATGGAACCAGCGTGGAGGTCAACACCGGCGACAGCGTGTTTGTGCCGCTCGGTGCACCGTGCGCGTGGAAAAGTACGCGGTATGTGCGCAAGTTCTACGCGGTGAAGTAGTGGCGTAGTGTCTTCCTGAGTGCGCGGCAGTTCGGGCAGGGTACGCTCCACTGCTGCGGCGATGAACGCGTGCCCATTTTCCCTATCCTTTTACGCACACCACCTGACGCAAGGTGTGCAGCACTTCCACTAACTCGCGTTGGGCGTGCATGACGTGGTCGATGTCCTTGTAGGCCATCGGAATTTCATCGATGACGGCAGCGTCCTTGCGGCACTCCACGTGGGCGGTGGCACGGATCTGGTCTTCGACGGTGAACAGGCTTTTCGCTTTGGTGCGACTCATGGTGCGGCCGGCGCCGTGGCTGCAGGAGCAGAAGGAATCCTCGTTACCCAGCCCGCGGACGATGAAGCTTTTGGCGCCCATCGATCCAGGAATAATCCCCAACTCGCCCTTCTTGGCCGATACCGCGCCTTTGCGGGTGACCAGAATTTCCTGACCAAAATGCTGTTCTTTCTGCACGTAGTTGTGGTGGCAGTTCACCGCTTCCAGCGCCACCTCAAAAGGCTTGTTGATCACTTTTCGTGTTGCCTGAATCACCGCTTGCATCATCAATGCACGGTTCTGCCTGGCGAAGTCCTGAGCCCAGCCGACCGCTTCGACGTAGTCATCGAAATGCCGGCTGCCCTCTTTAAAGTAAGCCAGGTCACGGTCCGGCAGATTGGCGAGGTGCTGACGCATGTCCACCTGAGCCATTTGAATGAACAGGTTGCCAATCGCATTGCCGACGCCACGGGAACCGCTGTGCAGCATGAACCAGACCCGGTTGGTTTCATCCAGGCACACCTCGATGAAGTGGTTCCCGCTGCCCAACGTGCCCAAGTGCCTACGGTTATTGGTGTTGGCGAGTTTCGGGTACTTGCCGGTGATCGCCTTGAACCGCGAGTCCAGTGCCGCCCAGGCTCGGTCCGCCTGATGCGGAACGCTGTCCCAGGCGCCCTTGTCCCGAGCGCCGCGCCCCACGGTGCGGCCATGGGGCACCGCTTTCTCGATTGCGCAACGCAAGCCATGCAGGTTGTCCGGCAAATCGCTGGCGGTCAGCGACGTGCACGCGGCGATCATCCCGCAACCAATATCTACTCCGACAGCGGCCGGAATGATCGCGCCAACCGTGGGAATCACGCTGCCGATGGTCGAACCCTTGCCCAGGTGTACGTCGGGCATCACGGCCAGATGCTTGAAGATGAACGGCATCTTGGCGGTGTTCATCAATTGCTGCCTGGCTTCGTTTTCTACCGGGACGCCTTCGGTCCAGAGCTTGATCTGTTTACCGTTGGCGACTTCCAGCAGTTGGTAGGTAGGTGCTTGCATGACTTCGATTCTTTTCGGTTGGTCGACTGTTCGACGTGGCGTCGCTTTGATTTTCCTACTTCGCGGAGAAAAGGGGACAAATTTATTCACTCACCGTGTTCCCGCCTCCTGGCAGTCGATTGTCATCGGCAGGAAGCGCTCAATCACCGCGATAGTGCATTTCATGAATTTGAATCTGTCACTGCGCCCCCATTGATTTCTCACGACTGCTTTCGCGTTGCAGTGCCATTGGCGTTGCCACGCAACACCGCAATATCCCGCTTGGGGGGTACGCCATACAGACGGCTGTATTCGCGGCTGAACTGGGACGGACTTTCATATCCAACCTTGTAAGCCGCACTGGATACGTCCTGATGTTCATTGAGCATCAAACGCCTTGCCTCGTTCAGTCGCAGCCATTTCTGGTATTGCAACGGGCTCATTGTGGTGAGTTGGCGGAAGTGGTGGTGAAAGGTCGGAGTGCTCATCTGCACTCGGGCCGCAAGCTCCTCGATGCGAAGCGCCGAGGTGTAATTCAACTTCAACCAATCGATGGCTTTGGCGATCCGATAACCTTGGCCATCGACAGACGTTATTTGTCGAAGCCGGCTCGCCTGATCACTCTGCAATAGACGGTAGTGAATCTCGCGCTGGATCAAGGGGGCGAGAACGGGGATGGACTCCGGCTCATCGAGCAGTGCCAATAAGCGCCCGAATGACGCCAGCATTGCAGGGGTCACTGAACCAATTCCGACCCCCTTCGCAACTGAACGATCACGGGTTGGCGGCAGATCGCTTTGCGCTATCAGCTCTGCCAGCATGCGCAGATCGAGTTTCAACGTCAGCCCCAGGCATGGCTGTTCCGGGCTTGCTGCCAGCACTTCTGAATTGGCCGGCAAGTCCAATGAGGTGATCAGAAAACGCGACGTGTCATACGGGTAACCCTCGCCCCCCACCCAGAGCTGCTTCTCCCCCCGGGCGACAATGATGATGCTTGGCTCGACCATGCAGACGACGGGCGGCGATGGATGTTCGCGCCTGAAGAAGCCGAGGCCCGCAATGGGCGTTCCGAAATCCCCTGGTCTGGAAACCTGCGTGCCAATGACTTGGGCGAGCGCTTCCTGGGGCGATGTGGCGGTTGCGTATTGGGTCGTCATGTTCATCTCGTACCTCTCGCTGAACTGTATCTCGCCAGCACACGACCGTCCTGCAAAAAAACAGAGACTCATAGAATCAGGCAAGTAATCCAGCGCAATGCACTACAGGGAGTTTGGGCAGCACCGGAGAATGTTCATCCGACAACTATTCAATCGGAAGGAATATCCAGTGAAAGGAATTTTGCTTGCCCTGGGGCTTCTCGTTACCTCGTTTTCTTCAATGGGAGCCGATATGTCATACGGTGCGGACAACTTCTACAAAGGCGACAAGGTGACCGTAGAAAAGGTCACTTTCAAGAATCAATACGGTATGAAGGTGGCGGGTAACCTGTTCACCCCGAAAGACCTCGATCCCGAATCCAGGAACGCTGCCATCATCGTCGGCCATCCCATGGGGGCGGTGAAGGAGCAGAGCGCAAACTTGTATGCCACCAAAATGGCCGAACAAGGATTTGTCACATTGTCGCTGGACTTGTCCTTCTGGGGCGAAAGCGAGGGCACACCTCGCCATGCAGTCTCGCCAGATATCTACGCGGAAGACTTCAGTGCTGCTGTCGATTTTCTCGGCACTCGACCGATTGTCGACCGTGAGCGAATCGGCGTCCTCGGCATCTGCGGCAGTGGCAGCTTCGCTATCAGTGCGGCGAAGATCGATCCGCGTCTGAAGGCCATCGCCACCGTCAGCATGTACGACATGGGCGCGGCCAATCGTAATGGCCTCAAGCACGGCGTAACGGCTGAACAACGCCAGCAGATCATTCGCGAAGCGGCGCAACAGCGCGATGTGGAGTTCCAAGGGGGGCAGATCCGCTATACCAGCGGCTCACCACTCAAACTGACCGGCAACGCCGTGGGCGACGAGTTCTACGACTTCTACCGCACGCCGCGAGGGGAAGTCACTCCGGCCGGCGCGTCGGCGCAAACAACCACCATGCCAACGCTGACCAGCAACGTGAAGTTCATGAACTTCTATCCGTTCAATGACATCGAGAGCATTTCCCCGCGCCCGCTGCTGTTTATTTCCGGTGCCCACGCACACTCACGCGAGTTCAGTGAGGATGCCTACAAGCGAGCCGCCGAGCCTAAAGAGCTGCTCATCATTCCAGATGCCGGACACGTGGATCTTTACGACCGGGTCAACCTCATTCCATTCGCCAGGTTGACCACGTTCTTCAAAAGCAACCTGAAGTAGCCTGATCGGTGCCCTGGCCGGGCACCGGTTCTCTCGTAGCCTCGTTGCCGGGGCTGCGACGCTTCGCGCAATACAGGATTCAAACAATGACTGATCACCTGCTCCCAGTGCCCCATAAATCATGGGGTGCCGTATTCGCCATGTCGCTCGCCGCCTTCGTGCTCGTGGCGTCGGAGTTCATGCCCGTCAGCCTGCTGACACCGATTGCCGCAGATCTGCATATCACCGAGGGGCAAGCCGGCCAGGGAATCTCCGTCTCGGGGCTGTTTGCCTTGTTCACCAGTCTTCTGATCGCATCGGTGGCGACGCGGGTTGCGCGTAAGCCGCTGCTCCTTTCACTGACACTGTTGATGATCCTTTCCGGAACAGTGGTCGCGTTCGCGCCGAACTACTGGGTATTCATGATCGGCCGCGCGCTGATCGGTGTTGCGATAGGTGGGTTCTGGTCATTGTCGGCGGCAACCGCCATGCGCTTGGTGCCTGATGACCAAATCACTCGCGCCATGGCAATCGTCAACGGCGGCAACGCTTTGGCGACAGTGATTGCAGCGCCTTTGGGCAGTTTTCTCGGCGCTTTGATCGGCTGGCGCGGTGCATTCTTGTGCGTCATTCCGGTCGCGGTAGTCGCCTCTGTCTGGCTTTTGTTCAGCCTTCCGGCGATGAAGTCGCAAAGCGGTTCAGGCACTGGGAATGTCTTCAGGTTGATGAAGAGCCTACCGGTCGCGTTAGGCATGGTGGCGGTCAGTGTCTTCTTCATGGGCCAGTTCATGCTGTTTACCTATTTGCGCCCGTTCCTTGAAACGGTCACGCACGTCAGTGTTTCCATGCTGTCGCTGATGTTGCTTGTCCTGGGTCTGGCGGGCCTCGCGGGAACCTTCTTGATTGAAGCGTTCTTGAAAAATGGCCTGAATCGAACCCTCGTCGTCATCCCGATCTTGATGGCGGTGATTGCACTGGCGCTTGTTTCATTCGGTAGCTCGGTGGCCACCACGACTGTCTTGCTTGGCCTCTGGGGCCTGGTTGCGACTGCTGCGCCCGTGGGATGGTGGACATGGTTGGCAAGAACGTTACCAGACGCTGCTGAAGCGGGAGGCGGCTTAATGGTGGCGATCATCCAACTGGCCATTGCGTCTGGCGCAACCATTGGCGGACTGGTCTTTGACGTAAGCGGTTATCGAGCGACTTTCGAGTTGAGCGCGACTTTGCTGGGCGTGGCGGCCGTTCTTGCCTTCCTGGCTGCACGCGCAGCATCACAGGAGCCTGTTGCATCGGCGAACATCGCTTGAAATAACCACAAGACACGCCAAGGCATGCCTTGTGGTTTAGATTGTGCACACGTTCGAACGTTGGACGTTACGGTCAGCGTGCGCTGTCGATGATTTGGCCACCGTCCGGCGTCAGGCTGTATCCCGTCAGGAATTGTGCATCCTTGCTGGCGAGGAATAGCACGACCGGCGCAATGTCCTCTTCGGGTGATCCATAACGGCCAAGTACGTTAGTGGGCGCAGGCACCTCTGCCGCAGTACCCCAAGTGTCTGCGACCGGCATGACATTGTTGACAGTAATCTTGTCAGCCCCCCACTCCCTTGCCGCCGAGCGAGTCAAGGCACGCACCGCCTCCTTTGCCATGTTGTAGGGGGCGTATCCCTGCAGGCCAATGACACCGGCCAGCGAGGCGAAGTTAATGACCCTGCCCTCCCCGCTGGCTTTGAGGTGGGGGTAACAGGCTTGCATCGTGCGCAGATAGGCAATAGGCCCCATTTCCAGATTGCGTTGCAATTGCTCGGCCGACAGATCCAGAACCGATGAAAGAACCACCGAGGGGTCGAAGGCATTGTTCACAAGAATATCGATCCGGCCATACGCAGCCACCACCTTTTCTACGGCAGCTTTGATTTGATCCGGGTCGGCGATATCACAGACTACTCCGAGGGCGATCCCGCCCGTAGTCTGGATCTCGGCGACAACTGCAGCGACATTTTCAGCCGTGCGTGAAACGACCGCTACCTTCGCACCTTCCTCCGCGAAAAGCTTCGCTGTGGCTCGGCCGATGCCGCGGCCGGCGCCAGTGATAATGGCAACTTTTTCATTGAGTCGGGACATGTTGATCTCCAATCAGTCAGGGTTTACTTGATATGCCGTGGTTACTTGGCCGTAAGGTGAATGAGTCGACTCAGGTCAAAGATGTCGCCTAATATGAAAAGCCACAAGTAGGATGAAAAAGTGGTGCTTAGTATGGAAAACCAGACTATTGGTGACGATCAGATCAACATGCACGAGGAAATGCGCCGTGCATTTGCGCTGCTTTCAGGCAAGTGGAAGCTGGAAATCATGTGGTTATTGAACCAGCGAATCTATCGTTTCGGAGAACTGCGCAAGGCGATCAACGGCATCACCCAGCACATGCTGACAGCGCAACTTCGTGAGCTCGAAAACGATGGCCTGGTAGTGCGAACTGTCTTCGCCGAAGTGCCCCCGCGCGTCGAGTATGAGATGACGGCAAAGGCCCGTGCGCTCGGGCCGACGATGGAAGCACTCGCGTTATGGTGGCGCGAATATGGGAAGAGTGTGCCGGTGAAGCCAGGCTCGCGCGGACGCAAGCCAAAAAGCACTTAAGCAGTAAATAGGGATACTTTTCGAGTCTCGAAGCTTCGATCAGTTGGCTATTTTTCCATGGAGATCGCGGGAAGCTCCTTCGAGAGTTTTCCATAGGCTGCGCATCGTAGGGTTCTCATTGGTGATGGAGCAGTAGGAGCGTATCTCCAGTCGTGTACTCCATTCATCACCACCCGCTTTTACCAACTGACCTCGCTGAAGCTCGTCAATGACAGCGCTTTGTGGCAACCATGCCACGCCATACCCCTCTATCGCCATTCGCATCAAAAGCATCGCCATGTCGGCCTCATAGCACCGCTCCAGCACACTCACACTTGGGCCATTTTTGATGACTATGTCTGCTACGCGGCCTAAAAAAGTGGTGGCCGTATAGGCGAGGTGAGGCACAGCTTTGGCTGAGGTACCGGGCAAGCGATACAGCGGTTGCCCGTTGTTGTCAGGGGCACATAACGGAATAAAGGCGTCATGTCCCAACGTCAGGCAACCGAATTTTTCCGGGTCGAGCAGAATGGGTGCCAGGGGATGGTGGTAGACGATCATCAGATCGCAACTCCCCTCCTCCAAGGCTATAACGGCGTCATGAATGTTCGCTGCAACGACTCGGGCGTTGAACTGCTCATTGTGCTGCTGAAATTGGGTTAGCCATTTCGGTAGAAACGTCATTGAAAGGCTGTGGCCAGCAGTGACCTGGATGGATCGCCCGGGCATTCGCTCAACCTCCCGCAGGGCTGAACGCAGTCTCAATAACCCCGCCAATGCCTCGCGGCCCTCTTCACAAAAACTTCGCCCCGCTGGCGTGAGCTGAACGGGATACGTTCCGCGATCCACCAACTCTGCCCCGACCCATTCCTCAAGTGACCGTATGCGACGCGACAGTGCTGACTGGGTCACGCACCGTACTTCCGCAGCACGAGAAAAGTTTTTCCACTCGGAAATCGCTAAAAGATCATCTAACCATTTGATTTGCATAACGGCACCTCATGCCCCGAATGCGCAGTGTACTGCGCCTCAGTCAGGACAAAGCAGCAGTTTCCAAAACTATTCCAAAAGCGCATGAGGCTATCGGGATTACTCATCACGACGTGTCAAACCCGACCCTAGAATCGTAAACGTTGAATCGACGCCAGAGAGCTTCGACCCAATGACACTTGTCTCCTGCCAAGTAACAAAAGCAAAAAAACCACTTGAGGAAAGCTCCGTGAAGAAAAATAAACTTCCACGTCGGATCGCAATCAGCATCGCCTTAGGCGTGCTTGTCGGTTGGGCGTGTCACCATTTCGCAGGGAGCGAACAAAGCGCCAAAGAGATCGCCTCTTACTTCTCGATGGTCACCGACATCTTTTTACGCATGATCAAGATGATCATCGCGCCTCTGGTATTCGCGACCTTGGTCGGCGGCATCGCGAGTATGGGTAACTCCCGCTCCGTTGGCCGGATTGGCCTGAGAGCCATGGCCTGGTTCGTCACCGCTTCGGTGATCTCGCTGGCCATCGGCATGGGCCTGGTCAACCTGTTCCAACCGGGTGCCGGACTGAACATGGAGGTTGTCCAGCATGCGGCAAGTCCCGTGGTGGTCAACACCGGGGATTTCAGCCTCAAGGTTTTTATCAGTCACGTGTTTCCCCGCAGCATTGCTGAAGCAATGGCCAACAACGAAATCCTGCAAATCGTGGTGTTCTCGTTGTTCTTCGGGTTCGCCTTGGCGGGTGTGAAGCGAGCGGGTTACACAAGGATTGTCGATAGCATCGAAGAGCTGGCCAAGGTGATGTTCAAGGTCACTGACTACGTCATGGCCTTCGCACCCATTGGAGTGTTCGCAGCCATCGCATCGGCTATCACCACGCAAGGTCTCGGCTTGATAGTCGATTACGGAAAACTGATTGCCGAGTTCTACTTGGGCATTGTGATTCTGTGGTGTGTGTTGTTCGCTGCCGGCTACCTGTTCCTGGGTCGCTCAGTGTTTACTTTGGGCAAGCTCATTCGCGAACCCATCCTCCTCGCATTTTCCACTGCCAGCAGCGAATCCGCTTACCCGAAAACCATGGAGGCACTGGAGAAATTTGGTGCGCCCAAGCGCGTATCCAGCTTCGTCCTTCCGTTGGGGTACTCATTCAATCTTGATGGTTCGATGATGTATCAAGCGTTCGCCATCATGTTCATTGCTCAGGCCTACAACGTCGACTTGAGCTTCACACAGCAACTGCTCATCTTGCTGACGCTGATGATCACCAGCAAGGGAATGGCGGGTGTAGCCCGAGCATCGGTGGTCGTGGTGGCGGCTACGTTACCCATGTTCAATCTTCCCGAAGCCGGCATTTTGCTGATCCTTGGCATTGACCAATTCCTTGATATGGCCAGGACTGCCACCAACGTGGTTGGCAACAGCATAGCGACGGCTGTGGTTGCCAAATCAGAACCGCATGAAGAAGCTGAAGACGCGCCCGGCACTGAATCTCCCCTCCCAATTCATACTGCAGCCACCGCCTGAGAAACTGAAAATGAAAGGTAAATCGAAGCCGTCCAGCGGGTCATCGTTTGCTCGCAAACTGGGTATCGTCGGCGGGCTTGGCTCACTGGCCGGCGGCGATCTTTTCTACAAACTGGTGAAGTCCAGAGCTGTTTTGGAGGATCAAGGTCGCTATCACTTTCTGTTTGAACAACACCCGTTCAAGGACGTGCTGATGCCGCTTGATCAGGGTGCCAACATGACCTCCAGAAAGTTTTACGTATTTCAGGTTTGCCAGACGTTCGAGGCGAGCGAAGTCAATGCAGTCTTGTTGCCTTGTTTTGCCAGCCACACCTTTCGGGAGGAGATCCAGGAGGAAATCGGGATACCCGTTCTGGATATGATGGCGGCGTTACGCAAGCACGTGGATCATGTCGCTGCCCCTGGTACGACACTGGGCATCATCGCGTCCGACTATGTCAGGTATTCCGGGTTGTTTGAGCGCTATTTCGGCACAGATTTCAAGCTCGTTTATCCTGACGAAAGCGAGCAATCTGGCTTGATGGACGCCATGTACGGGGTTAACGGCATCAAAGATGGATTCCTTGACGGGGTACCACTCGAATGTGTTTATCAGGCCTGTCTGTCGCTTCAGGATCAGGGGGCCACAATCATCCTGCCTGGCATGACGGAGCTTTCGTTGGTCTGCGGTGATCTTCAACGGCGTGGCTTGACTGTCCTGGATATCAACGAGATTTATGCCGCTTTCGCCACCTTGGAGAAAGGCCAGTCGACTCGTCCGCCTTTCAAGCTTGGGATTGTCGGTGGAGTTGGGCCAGCGGCAACGGTCGACTTCATGGGTAAGGTTGTGGCGCACACACCGGCAGGTCGCGATCAGGAACACATCAAAATGGTGGTGGAACAGAACCCCCAGATCCCTG
Source organism: Pseudomonas sp. BT76 TE3572 (assembly GCF_050435365.1). NCBI lineage: Bacteria > Pseudomonadati > Pseudomonadota > Gammaproteobacteria > Pseudomonadales > Pseudomonadaceae > Pseudomonas > Pseudomonas sp. BT76 TE3572. The sequence goes on along the minus strand of NZ_JBNDKE010000001.1, from coordinate 843,836 downwards.
ATCGCACAGCCAACCTGCTGTACAACGAAACTGATCCGACGATGGCGATGTACGCAACGTGCAAGCGACTGGAAAGCGCCGGCGCCAATGCCATTGCGATTCCGTGCAACACAGCTCACGCCTTCGTCGAACGCATCCAGGCGCACCTGCGTGTGCCTATTGTGAATATGCTGACCGAGACGGTAGAGGCTATCGTGCAGCGGTACGGTGCCGGCAAAACCGCCGGGCTGCTAGCGACCTCAGGCACCATCAAAAGTCAGGTTTATCACCAGGCAGCTCGGCAAGCAGGGCTTCAAATAATTACCCCCGGTGTGGATTACCAAGCGCTGGTTATGGAGGCCATTTACGGAGCGCACGGCATCAAGGCGGGTTTCACAGGGGGCATCTGCAAAGACCAGCTCCTGACTGCGGCAGAACACTTATGTGAATTGGGCGCTGATGTGCTCATCCTGGGATGTACGGAGCTACCTCTGGTGCTTGCGCATAGCGAATCCTTCATGATTAAAAATCATGAGGTCGCATTGGTCGACCCGACAACCATTTTGGCATTGAAGTGCATTGAGCTTGCCCGAGTAGCGCTCAGTACACCGTAGAAAAACAGCCGCCGACACTTTTCTCCTGTCAGCACCGATAACAGAAACGCCGCTCAGTGAGCGGCGTTTTTTGTGGAACAGGCACCCTTTCAACTGTTGGCGGTGGCCCCTAGTTTTCCATAGCCGCAAACCCGCGCTGCAAATCCTCAATCAACGCCTCGACATCCTCAAGCCCGATATGCAACCGCAACACCGGATTCAATGAACGATCCGCAGCACTGTCGCGATCCGTGGTATCGGCGACGGTGATCAGGCTTTCGTAGCCGCCCCAGGAAGCGCCGAGCCCAAACAACTGGAGCGAATCAATAAAGCGTTCGACGTAGGTCGGATCTGCATCGCGCAGCTCGAAGGACAGCAAACCGTTGCTGCCATTGAAGTCGCGCTGCCACAGGGCATGACCAGGATGCTCGGGCAACGCTGGATGGAACACCCGTTTCACTTGCGGTTGCGCTTGCAGCCAATGGGCGATTTCCAGCGCCTGACGTTCGTGCACTTCCAGTCGCGGTGCCAGGGTTCGTGCACCGCGCAGCACCAGGTAGGCATCGTCGGGGCTGACGGTGGCGCCAAAGGTGTCGCCCATGGACGCCAGCGGCTGCCACACGTCTTGTCGGGTGCAGACGCTGCCCATGACCACATCGCTGTGGCCGCACAGGTACTTGGTCAACGCCATGATCGAGATGTCCGCGCCCAAGGTCAGCGGTCGGTACAGGTAACCCGAGCCCCAGGTGTTGTCGACGGCCAGGAGAATGCCTCGCGGTTTGCACAGGGCGGCGATCGCCGGCAAATCGCAGAGTTCATACAGTAAGGAACCCGGCACTTCGGTGTAGACCATTTTGGTGTTGGCTTGCAGTTGCGCTTGCAGGCCGCGGCCATCAGGGGCGAAGTAGCTGACCTGAATGCCGAACGGTTCAAGAAACTCATGGGCCAGCCGTCGCACGGGGGCGTAGACCGCGTCGCTGATCACGACGTGATCGCCGGGCCGCAGGTAGGCCAGGAAGGTCTGCGCGATCGCCGCCAGCCCGGTGCCGAACAAGCGCGTGCGGTAACCGCCCTCCAGCTCTGTCACCAGATCTTCCAGGGCGAAGGCCGTCGGATTGCCTCGGGCGCCATAACTCAGGACCCGCTCGCTATCACGGCGAGCGCGGGCGTCGCGCATTTGCGCCAGGTTATCGAACAGCACTGTGCTCAACCGCGTGACCGGCACGTTGACTGCCCTGCCGCCATTCCCCTGTTCGGTGCGCGCCGAATGGACCAGACGCGTACGCACCCGGGCATCACGGGACCCTGTGTCGCGCAGCGGCTTGAGACTGGCGATTTCGTCGTCACTCATCTGCGCCAGCAAACCGATTTCCCAGGCCAGGTACTGACGCGCCGCGTCCTTGTTGCCGGCGTGACGGTCATGGGTGAAAAACAGAAAATCGATGCACTGCTGATCGGAAGGCACGGTCGGATTTTCCTGCACCGCGAACCCCTCTGCACGCCAGGCATCGATCGCGCCGTCCAGCAGCCGGACTTGTAGGCGCTGATTTTCCGGTAGCTCCTGCGCCGCGAAAGCAGCCAGCAAAGGATCATCGGCGACCAACACAAGAGGTCGCTGCTCACCGGCCACTTCAGACGCCAGCAACGAGCGAATCGACCAGCGTGAGCCGGCGATATGGCCCTTGCGATAAGTCATGCTCGGCCGCAGGTCAATCAGTGCGACCGCGTCATCCTGCAGCGAATCGGCCAAGGCTCGCGCCGTGATCAATGGCACAGCCTCGTGAGCGATCACCTCAAGCGCGGGCAGCACCAGATCACTGCTCACCCCGCCTGCCAGCACATAGGCCTCATGCCCCAATTGCCGCAACCAACTGGCAACGATCGGTGCCCGCACACCATCACTGTCGAACAGCACCAACCGCGCCTGACGCACACCGACATACAGATCGGTGGATTGAATCAACTGCCCGCCCGGTGTGTGTTGCGCACCCGACAGACTGCCCGCGGCAAACTCCTCGGCGGTGCGCACATCGCACAAAAACAGGCTGCGACCGGCCTCCTCGGCCCATTGTTCAACCTGCGCAGCCTCAACGGTCTTCACACCGGCCCGCTCCGCCAGTTGCGCAGCCGCGAGTCGCTGCCCCGGCAAGGTGTCAGGGGACACCTCCTCGGCGTAACGTCGGGTGCTGCCATGCTCCAGCTGAAAATCTTCCAGATACCAACCCTGGGTTCCGTTTTCCAATGCGTAGACCGGATTCTTCAACCCCAGATTGATCAACGTCTGGGCACCGATAATGCTGCGGGTCCTGCCGGCACAATTGACCACGATCGGCGTGCTGTCGTCCGGCACCAGATCATGGACGCGATACCCCAGCTCGCCATTCGGGCAGCACACCGAACCGGGTATGGTCATCTTGCGGTACTCATCGAACGGCCGACCGTCGAGCACCACCAGCGGCTCGCCCCGGGCTTGCCATTCGGCCAGTTGCTGCGCGGTGACATGCGGGGTATGGCTGGCCTCTTCGACCAATTCACCGAAGGCCTTGGAAGGCACGTGCACCCCGGCAAACAGCTGGAAACCGGCAGCCTGCCAACCATCGGCACCGCCATCGAGCACATGCACCTGGCCATACCCGAGCGCCTGCAAACGCCGAGCGGAACGCGCCGAGACATCCCCGCCGTCCTGGTCATAGATCACCAGCCGAACCAGAGGATTCGGCGCGAGACGCCGGACCTCCAGCTCCAGACGGCTATAGGGCAAATTCACCCCGAAAAACAGGTGCGCTTCGCCATACTGGCCGTGCTCGCGCACGTCAAACAGGGCGATTTCCTGCCCGTCGAGCAGCCACTGCTGGAGTTGCCCTGGAGTTACGGTCTGGCTCATAAGAGTCCCGTTTGGAAAAAGAGTTATTGAAGTACCAGAGAGCGCTCGTTGGCGGCGATTTCACGGCCCTTCGCATACGCACGCTGAATGGCCGGTCGCCGGCAGGAAAAGCCCGGCCTTGTCGGCCAGGTAATTGAGGATGGCGCCGGACTCGAACAGGTTCAGCGGCTCGCTTAAGCCCTGGGGTGCATGGTCGACAATCGCCGGAATCCGCCCATTGGCGCTGATGCGCTGGAACGCTGCCTGCTTCTGCTCGCCTGCACGGATGTTGACTGGCAGCAGGCGGTACTCAAGCGCCAGCTCTTCAAGCAGGATGCCGACCTTCAAGCCATTGCCAGTCGGCCAGTAATACAGATCGATCATGCGTAGGCCTTGATCGACGGCGCCATTTGCGAGGCGTTGTAATTGAGGATGCGCCCGTCGGCTTCCACGCCGTAGCGGCCGTTGAGGGACTCCAGCGGCAAACCGTACAGGTGGAAATGCAGGGTTGCCTGCTCGCCTTCGACACGAATGCCGTGCAGGTCTTCGCCGAGAAACGAGATGGAGGTGCCGGGTTGCACGATCACTTCCTTTTCCAAGTGCAAGGTGGTGAAACCAGGCTCGCGACCTTCGTCATCACGACGGTAGACGTAGTTGATTTCCTGGCCTTCGATGGCACTGATGATCGCCCAGGTTTCATGGTTATGCGGGATCGTGCTTTTGCCCGGCAACAACGAGTTCAGGTACAGCGTCGGCGTGTCGCCGTCGTCATTGAGACGGTAGCGGAACGCGGTACTGCCCTGCCCCGGTACCGGCGCGGGGAACTCGTCGAAATTGAACAGATCACGGCGCTCGGCCAGGACTTCAAGCAAGGACACGATTTCCACCAGCGCGGCGCGGTCGACGCCCCGTTGATGGATGACGCGGATTTTCTTCAGGAAATCCTCGATGACGGCGGCACGGTTAACAGTACTCATGAACAGGCTCCTCAGTATTAGACGGACAGGCTGTAGCGGCTCAGGTTGGTCAACAGGTACGGATCATTGGCGATGGGCGGCCGGCGTCCCGGATCACCCAGGGCGTGACGCAAAAACTCCTGGGTGCGCTCACTGGTGGGGTGCTGAAAGATCTGGGCGGCGCTGCCGTGCTCGACGATCACGCCGTTCTCGGTGAAGTAGACGATGTCGCTGATTTCTTCGGCAAAACGCATTTCGTGGGTGACCAGCACGCAGGTCATGCCCTCTTCGGTCAGCTCGCGAATCACCGTCAGCACCTCGCCGACGGTTTCCGGATCGAGGGCCGAGGTCACCTCATCAAACAGAATCAGTTCGGGACGCATCGCCAGGGCGCGGGCAATCGCCACCCGTTGCTGCTGACCGCCCGAGAGCTGGCCCGGATAGGCATCGGCCTTGTGTTCCATACGCACCTTGGCCAACAAGGCGCGGGCGTCTTTCTCGGCGTCGATCCGGTTACGCCCCAGCACCTTGCGCGGGGCAATCACCAGGTTCTCCAACACCGACAAATGCGGGAACAGGTTGTATTGCTGGAACACAAAACCCACACGCTTGCGCAACTCGATGCGCTGCGCTTCCTGGGCCAGGGTGTGAACCTCGGTCGCGCCGACACGGATGCTGCCGCGCTGGGGCTGCAACAGGCCGGTGATGCAACGCAGGATGGTTGATTTGCCGGAGCCGGACGGGCCGATGATCGACACGGCCTGACCACGGTGCACGTCGAGGTCGATGCCTTTGAGCACCGGGTTATTGCCAAACGACAGGTGCAGGTCGCGCAGGCTGACCAAGGGCTCGGCGACGGTTTCAGTAAAAGGCATAACGTCGCTCCAGGCGTTGGGTGAGTCGAGAAATCGGGTAGCAATAGGCGAAGAACAGCACCAACAGGCTCAGGTAAATCACCACGGTGAAACCGGTCATGTTCACGGTGTTGCTGGCGATTTGCGCGGTGTCGATCACGTCATGCACACCCACCAGGGACGCCAGCGCAGTGCCCATGGTGATCACCGCATACAGGTTCATCCACGGCGGCAACATGCGTTTGAAGCACTGCGGCAGGATGATCGAACGGAAAATCTGCCCACGAGTGAATGCCAGGGAACGTGCGGCTTCCCATTGGGTGCTGGGGATCGAGGCAATGGCGCCACGGAAGATTTCCGCGACGTTGGCACTCGCCGGCAGCGCCAGGCCGAGGGTGACCTTGACCCAGTCCGGAAACGAGACATAAGCACTGCCGATTCGTATCTCGAACGGGAACACGTAGGTAGTGAAATAGATCAGCACCAGCCAGGGCGCATTGCGAAAAATCTGCACCCAGATCCGTGCCGGCAAACGCAGCAGTCGCAGGGGTGACAGCGCCAACGCGCCGACCAACAGCCCCAGCAACGACCCCAGGCCGATGGCGACGAGGCTGATCAGAATGTTCTGGCCAAAGCCCACGGCCAGTGCCGGCGACCATTGCAGCAAGGCCTTGAACACCGGGCTTTCCGGGGCGACATACACCAGCCACAGTACGGCGCAAACCAACAAAATCAACTTGCCGACATGCCGCCGAGGCCAGGCCAGCGGTGCGCTGACGGTCGTTTCAATGGCCATAGCCGGGCATCCTCAGGTGCGCTTCAAGGTAGCGCCCCACGCAATTGACGATAAAACTCAGCAGGCCGAAAAAGCTCAGGATCAGAATCATCAGCTCCAGCACGTTGTCGCTTTGGGTCCAGATCATGATCGCCGCGTAGGTGATGTCCCCCACGGCAATGGCCGAGGCCACGGCCGTCATTTTCACCAGGTCGATCAGGTTGTTGATCAGCGACGGAAGGGCAAAGCGCAGGGCCAATGGCAGTTGTACATTCCACAGCAACTGACGGCTGCTGAACGCCAGCGAACTGGCCGCTTCCAGCGTCACGGTCGGCACCGCCTCGATGCCGGCGCGCAAGGCTTCGGCATGGAACGCGCCCTTGTGCAACGAAATCACGATCACTACCCAGGCGAACGGCGTCAGCGGGTTGGCCGCACCGACGGCTTGAGTCAGCAGCATGTTCAACACCAGGAAGGCGCAATACAGTTGCACCAGGGTCGGCGTGTTGCGGGTGACCTCGACAAATAGGCGTGCCGGTTTTGCCAGCCAGGGTTTTCCAGAGGTCAGCATTGCTGCCAATCCGACGCCCGCCAGCAAGCTGCCGACAATGGTGAACAGGCAAAGCAGCACCGTGGTCAGCGCGCCCTGCTCCAGGGTTCCGCGCTGGTAGGCGTCCAGCAGAAAACCGTAGTTCAGACCCAACCCGGCGGTCCAGTGGACGAAAAACTCCAGCCAATGACTCATGGTTCGCCCCGCAATTGCCCGAAGGCGTGAGCGATGCGACGTCCGGCTTCGGCAACGCTCTCGGTCGCCGTGGCGATGGACAGGCGAAACCACGGCGACAAGCCATAAGCGCTGCCCGCCACACCCGCCACGCCCTGCTCCAGCAAATACGCCACGACATCGGCGTCGCTGTTCAGGCATACGCCGTCTGGACGATAACGCCCCAGCAATCCGGCACAGCGAATAAACACGAAGAAACCGCCTTGAGGTTCGAGCACTTCAAGGCCGTCCACTGTGCGCAAGGCGCTCACCAGTAAATCCCGGCGTTGCTGATAGGCCGCCACCTGTTCCGGCAAGAAATCCAGGCCACCCTCGAAGGCCGCCAACGCGGCGGCTTGCCCCACCGAAGAGGCGCCGGATGTTGATTGCGATTGCACGACCGCCATGGCATTGGTCAGCACTTGCGGCCCGGCACCGAAACCGATGCGCCAGCCAGTCATGGCATACGTCTTCGACACACCGCCCACCAGCAGGCAGCGCGACTGCAAGTCCGGCGCGACGTTGAGCAGGCTCTGCGCTGGCAGACCGTCAAAGCGAATATGTTCGTAGAGTTCATCCAGCAGAATCAGCACCTGCGAGTGGCGACGCAGCACCTCGGCCAAGGCTTGCAATTCGGCCGCGCTGTACACCGCGCCGCTGGGGTTACCGGGACCGTTGAGAATCAGCCAGCGAGTCCGCTCGCCGATGTGTTGCTCCAGCTGTTCTGCGGTGAGCTTGCAGCCCTGCGCCAGCGCGCACTCGATGAACACCGGCTCGCCACCATTGAAGCGCACGCTGTCCGGGAACGACGGCCAGTACGGCGTCGGCACCAGCACTTCATCGCCGTCGTCGAGGGTCGCGGCGAAGGCATTGAAGATGATTTGCTTTGCCCCGTTGGCAATCACGATCGATTCCAGCGGATAGTCCAAATGGTTTTCCTGCTTGAGCTTGCGTTGCACCGCAACTCGCAAGGCTTTTACGCCCGGCGTCGGAGTGTACTTGGTGGCACCGGCGGCGATGGCGGCATAAGCGGCCTGTTTGATGTGTTCCGGGGTGTCAAAATCCGGCTCGCCGGTGGTCAGGTCGAGGATGTCGCGACCGGCATCACGCAACGCCGTGGCTTGGGATTTCGCGGCGGCATTGGCCGACAGCGAGACGCGCTGAACGCGTTTGGACAGGCGAAGTGTCATGACGGAACCACCTCCACGACCTTACCTGGATTGAGCAGGTTTTTCGGGTCCAGCGCCTGCTTGATGCGGCGCATCAGGTCGAGTTCCACCGGACTTTTGTAACGCCCGAGCATGTCCCGTTTGCGCTGGCCGATGCCGTGCTCGGCGCTGATCGAACCGCCGTGGGCGTGGGCGCTGTCATGAACCAGCAAGCTGAGCGCCGCGTAGTGAGCCATATGCGCCTCGACCGTCGAATCAAGCGGATGAGCAACGTTGTAGTGCAGGTTACCGTCGCCCAAATGGCCGAAAGTGAAGTGACGGACACCGGGAAAGCTCGCCTGCAACAACGCATCGGTGTGGGCGACAAACGCCACGACCTGGGAAATCGGCACTGAAATGTCGTGCTTCATGTTGCGACCGGCGCGCTTCTGCGCCTCGCTCATGTTCTCCCGTAACAGCCACAGGGCTTCGCTCTGGGCCAGGCTTTCGGCGATCAACGCATCGGCCAGCAACTCGCGCTCGAAGGCCTCCCCCAGCACTTCTTCAAAGGCTTGGCGGGCATGGGCTTCGCTGTGGTTGTCGGACAGTTCCAACAGTGCAAACCAAGGCTGCCTGGCGCCGAGAAAAGGTCGCGGACCGTCCGCAAACTGCTCACGCAGCAGCGCGAGGCAGTCGGCACTGAGCAGTTCGAACGCGGTGAGGCTGGCACCGAAACCGGCGCGGGCATGGGACAGCAATTGCACCGCCTGGGCCAGGGAGTCGAAGGCCAGGAGTGCCGTCGCCTGCGCCTTGGGCAGCGGGAAGAGTTTCAGGGTCGCGGCGGTGATGATGCCGAGCGTGCCTTCGCTGCCGATATACAGGTCACGCAAGTCGTAGCCGGTGTTGTCCTTGCGCAAGCCGCGCAGGCCATTCCAGATTTCACCCTCGGCGGTGACCACTTCCAGACCCAGGGTCAGCTCGCGGGTGTTGCCATAGCGCAACACGGCGGTGCCACCAGCATTGGTGCCCAGATTGCCACCGATGGTGCAACTGCCTTCGGCGCCCAGACTCAGGGGAAACAACCGGCCGGCATCACGGGCAACGTCCTGGACGGTTTGCAGAATGCAGCCCGCTTCGACGGTCAGGGTGTCGTTGTCGGTGTCCACCGTCCGCACACGATTCAGCCGATCGAGCAACAGCAACACCGCGCGACCACTGTCATCCGGGGTCGCGCCGCCCATCAGCCCGGTGTTGCCGCCCTGCACCACCACCGGCGTATCGCTGGCGACGCAAGCGCGAACCACGGCCGCGACTTCCTCGGTGTTCGCCGGATGCACGGCGGCGATGACCTGCCCGACGTAACGGCCCTGTTTGTCAGTCAGGTAGGGCGCGGCCTCTTCGCTGCTCTGCACATGGCTGGCGCCGAGCAATTGCTGCAAGGCCACGAACAACGTCTGACTCATGGCTGCACCGCCAGCGGCTCGGCGTTGCGGTACTGCTCATGCAGATCACGCAATGCCTTGGACGGCGTCATGCCGGTGCGCTCGCCCAATTCGATCAGCCAGCCGCTGCGATGCCAGTCACGCACGATCGCATCCAGTTTTGCCTGGGTATCGTGCTCGCCTTTGCGTAGCCAGATCACCGAGTTCGACGGGATCAAATCACCCGGCAGCGGGATTTCATACTCAGCCCACTCGGCATCGCTCAACAGCGCATGCATGGTCGGGCTGACATGCACCGCCGCCACGCAGCCATTGCCGCGCAGCGACAACAACGATTCGGATTGGCTGCGGAACGCCTTGATCTCGGCGCCGTAGGTTTCCTGCAAGGGCTTGATGAAGTTGCTGCCCTGGGACACGCACACTGGCTTGCCCTTGAGATCGGCCCACTGGGTCACGCCAGCGCCTTTGCGAATCAACGCCGCGCCGCCAACCTCTTCATACGGCGTGGGCACGTAGTCGAGAATCTCGCCGCGCTCTTCGGTGAACTGCATATTGGCGATCAGAATGTCGACCTTGCCCTGTTGCAGGAACTGCACGCGGTTGGGCGCCAGCACCGAAACGGTCTTCGCTTCGACGCCCAAAGCCTTGGCGATGCCCTTGGCCAGTTCGACGTTGTAGCCCAGGTGTTCGCCGGTCTTCGGGTCGATGGTGCCGAATGGCGGACCACTGAGAATCACCCCGACGCTGATGGCGTGGCGTTGCTCGATCTTGTCCAGTGTGGCATCGGCCTGGGCCAGGTTCGCACCCAGAGCAGCGCACCAGGCGAAGCACAGGGCTTTAGCGGAAAAATATCGGTTCATGCACGACTACCTTGAACGACCGCCCGGCAAAAGGACGGTCTGTTGAAAACGATGAGGTGGAGAACCGGGGGTCAGGCGCCGTTGGCCTGGAACTGTTTCTGCAGTTCCACCAGAGCGGGCGACGCGGGCGTGATGTGGTTGCGGGTCTGGGCCTCAATCAACCAGCCGCTGCGGTGCAGTTCCTTGACGATCGGATCGAGCCTGGCCTGGGTATCGCTTTCTCCGGGACGGGTCCAGATCACCGACGGCGCGGGGTTGAGTTCCGGCGTAAGCGCGCGATAGCCCTGCCATTCGGCGGTGCCGGCGAGCAGCGGATTGATCAGCGTGGCGTCATGCACCGCCGCGACGCAGTTGTTGCCGCGCAACGCCAGCAACGATTCCGAAGAGCTCTTGAAGGCTTTGATCTCGACGCCCAACTCGGTCAGCGGCTTGATGTAACTGCTGCCCTGGGAGGTGCAGACCGGTTGGTTTTTCAGGTCTTCCCAACGAGTGATCTTGCTGTCCTTCAGCACCGCTGCGGTTCCGCCCACGCGGTAGAACGGCGTCGGTACAAACCCGAGGATCTCGCCGCGTTCGGCGGTCCACTCCATGTTGGCAATCAGCAAATCGACTTTGCCCTGCTGCAAGAACTGCACGCGGTTGGCGGGCAGTACCGGCACCAACTGCACTTCGGCGTTCAGTTGCCGTCCCAGCTCCTGGGCGAGATCGACATTCAAACCGCGCGGCTTTTGGCTCGCTGGATCAATCCCGCCAAACGGGCCGCCGGACAGCAATACGCCGACCACCAGCACATGCCGTTGCTCGATCTTGTCCAGGGTTGCATCAGCCCGGACGCCGGTGCTGGCACCCAGCGAGATCAAGGCGCCCAGCATTACAGGCAACAATTTTTTAACGGCTGAGCACTTTTGCGACATGGTTCTTCCCCTGATGATTGATCGGCGTCCCCCGACCTGATGTGGAGGCATCCTAGGTACCGCGTTGAAGTAACGGAAATTCAAATATCTAATATCGTTATAACTTCTCGTGTTCTCACCGAGAGCGCATCCCCATAAAGCCCGTATTTACTGGCACCAAAGATCAGCCAAAGAAAAAACCAGCAAAAACACATAAATAATCGTAATGTTTATGTTTTCAGCCTTGATATAAAAGCAGCCCCGGAAATGGCCATGCCGACCTCACCTACCCTCGATCTCGAATTGCTGCGCACCTTCATTGCCGTGGTTGATCACCACAGTTTTGCCGAGGCCGGCGCGCAACTGGCCCGCACGCAATCGTCGGTCACCCAACACATGCAACGCCTGGAACAACAAGTGGGGGTGAGCCTGTTCGAAAAGCGCGGACGACAAAAGCAACTCACCGAACCCGGCTTGCAGTTGCTGCGTCATGCCCGGCAGATGCTGTCGCTCAACGACGAGGCGTTGAACTCCCTGCGTGAAAGCAGCTTGAGCGGCGTGTTGCGCATCGGTTCGCCCCATGACATCGCGGACACCATCCTGCCGCCGATCCTCAGCCACATCGCCCGCTCGGCACCGCGCTTGCGTCTGGAGATCGATGTCGGGCGCAGCCCGTTTCTGATGGACGATCTGCACCGGGGCAAGGTCGACATGGTGATCTCCACCCGACAGGACCCGAGCCTGGAAGGCTTCGCCTTACGCACTTCGCCGGTGTGGTGGATCTGCTCGGCGCAGTACATTCACAACCCCGGCGAGCCGTTGCCACTGATCCTCGTGGATGAACCGAGCATCTACCGGCGCTATGCCCTGGAGGCACTGGAACGCGCCAATATCAGTTGGCGCCAGGCGTACCTGGCGTCGAATCTGATTGGCATCAAGGCAGCGACGCGTGCTGGTTTGGGTGTCACCCCCCGAAGCATGGAAATGCTCGGTCCAGACATGCGCGTGCTGGGTGAAAATGACGGATTGCCGCGAATGCCGGACGTGACCTACTACCTGTGGATCAGGCCCAACACCGCGAATTTGATTGCCCGCAAGGCCTATGACTTGATTCGCGCCAGCCAGGGGTTGTCCTTTTCTTGATGTGAGCGGCTCCGCGATTCAAATCCTGGCCATTTCAGAGCTTGGCGATCGAGACTTCGGTGGATTTGACGAAGGCAATCACTTCGCTCCCCACTTTCAATTCAAGATCGCGCACTGAACGGGTGGTGATCACCGAGGTGACGATGCCGGAGGCGGTTTGCACATCGATTTCGGAGACCACTTCGCCGGTCACAATTTCCTTGATGACACCCTTGAACTGGTTGCGGACGTTGATCGCTTTGATGGTCATGATGAGGCTTCCTGTCTGATGTCGAATACATCCGCACGGATGTGCAGGCCTTCAAAATGCACGCCCCGGAATAATATTAAAAGGAATAAATATCAATTTGCTTATTCCTGTATCGAATATAAAGTCCGCCAAGCATCTACCAAAGCGCCAGGGTATAGCTGACGATCAGGCGATTCTCATCCAGGTCATTACCGAAGTTCGAGCGCACTGACGCGTTGCGCCATTTGAGGCCGAGCCCTTTCAACGAACCGTCCTGCACCACGTAAGCGATGTCGGTGTTGCGCTCCCATTCCTTGCCTTCGCCCGGCGCAGTGCGTTGCACATTGTCGCCAGAGATGTAGCGGGTCATGAAGGTCAATCCCGGCACGCCGAGTGCAGCAAAGTTGTAGTCGTAGCGTGCCTGCCAGGAGTGTTCGTCGATGTTGGCGAAGTCACCGATCTGCACGAAGTTGACCAGGTACGGATCGCTGCGCCCGATATACGGAAACGGATCGTCGCCGCTCATGCGCTGATAGCCGAAACCCAGCGCATGCCCCCCCAGGCTGTAGGTGAACAACGCACCAAAGGCCTGGTTGTCGATATCACGAAAATTGCCGTCTTCGGTACTGCGCGCATAGCGTACGTCGCTCTTGAGCGACTGGCCGGCGCCCAGGTCCAGCACGTGCACAAGCCCGAGGTAATTTTGCTGGTAGATGTTTTCCAGCTGGCCATAACGGTATTGCGCGGTCAGGTTCGGCAGGAACTGATAGTCCGCCCCGGCAAACTGAAACTTGTCGCTTTGGCCGCCGATGCGGTTGGCGGTCATGTCCTGATAGTCAGTGGAGTCGACAGAGTTGATCTGCGTGAGTTGACCGGCCGTGAGCTTCAAACGATCGATTTCCTGCACATTCACCAGGCCGCCCTTGAACGTGCTCGGCAACAGGCGGGTGTCGTTGGAATTCACCACCGGGTCCTTGATCTGCAACGTCCCGAACTTCAGCGTGCTGTTGGACACGCGCATTTTGCCCGTCACGCCTAACTCGCCATAGCGATCCTGTGAGCCGCCGGACAAATCCGGTGGCAACAGATTAGTCCCCGCCGTCCCGCCACCGGAGTCCAGCTTGAAACCGGCCATGCCCAAAACATCCAGGCCAAAACCAAACGTGCCGGCGGTGTAACCCGACTCCATCCGCAACAGAAAACCCTGCGCCCATTCCTCGGCCTTGTCGCGCGAACCGTCCTGGCGAAAATCGCGATTGAAGTAGAAGTTGCGCGCTTCCAGGCTGCCTTTACTGTCCGCGACGAAATCCGCCTGAGCGGCCGGTGCACAGAGCAGACTCAGGCCGAGCAATGTGCCAACCGGGGCGCACCCGTTGAATGGGCGGGTGCGAGCCGCTTTTGAAGGCACGTGGACAGTCATGATTTTTCCCATGGAAGAGGTTCCTGCGGCAGCAAGCGAAGATGACGGACACGCCTCATTGTTTTTTTGTGAAGGCGTTGTCGTGGGGGGCGGACGCAGTGACCTGCGTCGTGGGGCGGATTCTTCGTGCCGGGGCAGAACGGCGTCAAACGGGAAAAAGGCGAGGTTATGCATAAGAAAATTTGATGCCCGCAATGGCGGACTCTGGAGTAACAATTGCAACCCGCCCCTTCATTACAAGAGCCATAAGCGCCAAGGGAACCGCCATGAACCTCAAATTCCTCGAAACCTTCGTCTGGGTCGCCCGCCTGCAAAGCTTCAGCCTGACCGCCGAGAAAATGTTCAGCACTCAGGCCGCGATCTCCAGCCGGATCGCCGCGCTGGAAGACGAATTGGGTCTGCGATTGTTCGTGCGCGATTCACGCGGGGTGTCGCTGACGCCCGAAGGCCTCAAGGTGCTCGACTACGCCGAGCAGATGCTCGAGGTTCAGCGTGCGCTGAAACACTCGTTGGACAACACCAGCCCGCAGCAGGGATTGGTGCGCATCGGTGTGATGGATACGGTGATTCACACTTGGCTCAGCCCGCTGATGTCGACCTTGATGCAGACCTTCCCTGCCGTGGAAATCGAGATCACTGCCGACGCCGCGCGCAATCTCTGCGAGCAATTGCAAAAGGGCTATCTGGACATCGTTTTCCAGACGGACCTGATCCGCCACGAAAGCGTGCGCAACCTCGAACTGGCGCACTACCCCATGCACTGGATCGCCGCCAGCAACTCGATCTATGCCCGTCCTTACGCCTCGCTCACCGAGATGGCCGGCGAGCGCATCATCACCTTCGTCAAACACTCACGACCGCATCAGGATGTGCTCAATCTGTTGCACGCCCATGGCATCGGCGCACCGCGCGTCAGTTGCGTCAACTCGGTGTCGGCCATGACCCGGCTGATTCGTGACGGCTTCGGTATCGGCGCCTTGCCGGCGGCACTGGTGGCCAAACCCCTGGCCAGCGGCGAACTGATCCAGCTGGATCCCGGCAGTCGCTTGCCGCAACTGGATGTCGTGGCCTCTTGGCGAGCCGGAGTCGGGCTGGAACTGATCGAGAACATCGTCGAGATGAGTCGCCAGGTGGTCTGCCAATACGCTGCGGATGTCGGTCCGTTACTCATGGTGGCGGCGCCGGGCCTCGACAGCCGACTGCCCCCTGAATAACTTTTAGTTGTCTGGGGGCAACAACATTCCTTGTTGGACGGCATCACTGCAGTTTTCTAAAAAGGATCAACGAACCTGCCGAGATGCCATGATGAGTCAGCCCGCGCTACCCTTCGAACAACTGCAACGCAGCACTCCTCTCGCCCTGCGCCAAAGCATCGCCGCCGGGCACTATCAGGGTCACACCAGCGGCCTGGGCCAAGGCCGGGTGCAAGCCAATATCGTGATTCTGCACAGTGATTGGGCCAATGAGTTCCTCAGGTATTGCACCCTCAACCGTCAAGCCTGCCCGTTGCTCGACATTACCGAACCGGGCGATCCGTACTTCCGCAATCTCGGGACAGCCATTGATGTTCGCCACGACGTGCCCCGATACAGGGTTTATCGCCATGGCGAACTGAGCGAAGAACCGCTGGATATCGAACACCTTTGGCAGGATGACCTGGTGGCGTTCGCCATCGGCTGCTCGTTCTCCTTCGAACAACCGCTGCTGGATGCCGGCATCCCCCTCAAGCACATCGATCTGGGGCGCAATGTCGCCATGTACCAGACCGACATCGACACGCGCCCCACCGCTCGCCTCGGTGGCAAGCTGGTGGTGAGCATGCGGCCGATGAAAGCGGCTGACGCCATCCAGGCCATTCAAATCACCGCACGCATGCCCAACGTCCACGGCGCTCCCGTGCACATCGGTGATCCGTCGCTGATCGGCATCCACGCGCTCGACACCCCGGACTATGGCGACGCCGTCCCCATTGAAGCTGACGAAATACCGGTGTTCTGGGCGTGCGGTGTGACGCCTCAATCGGTGGTGCAAGCCTCACGCCCGCCACTGTGCATCACCCATGCGCCCGGTTGCATGCTGGTGACGGATTTGTACAACAGCGCGTTGTAAAGGCGTGGGTGTGCCGTAATGCCAATCAGTCAAGGAACGACACCCTCCGTAGCAGCTGTCGAGCTTGCGAGGCTGCGTTCGGCTGCGCAGCAGCCGTAAAACCTGTGTACGAGGTTTAACTGAAACACCGCACTGCCTGATTTCACGACTGCTACGCAGCCGAACGCAGGCTTCGCCAGCTGCTACAGGTTTTGCGTTGCGGCTGAGATGGCTCCGCAGCTCTGGCGCCTATCAACTGATGCAGCAGTCGAAGCCTTGTAAAACCACTCAATGTAGTCAACGATGCAATTGGCCTTCGTCCCTTGTTTTGTGCCATGGACCCTGTCCCATTTCCTGAATGCTCAGGACTAAAGTTCGCGCACATTACCCACAAAAGACCGGATGACAGCAGAACCGACTATCCTTTCGGACAGTGAACGCTGCACTCTTGGCAAAAAGGGACGCCATGCCAGACTATGATCGCGTTATCGGCTCCAGACCCGGCATCACAGGCGGTGATCGAACCTGCCTGATCAGGCCCGGGCTGCCCTGGATGGCTTCAATTACGTTTTTCTGTCTTCTCACGGCAACTCCCGGATTCGGCCAGAACCTGCCAACCGCAGCGGGTGTCGAAAACGCCACGGTTACGGTGATTCAAGCGCAGGAAATCGTTTCCAGGGCCACCCTCGAAGCCGTTCGCTGGAGCGGCCCTGAATCCGGCCCGCAAGCCCTGCGGGGCAAGAGCATCGCCTTTGTCGCAGAAGATTTGCGTAACGGAGGAATTGTCGGTGTCGCCCAGGGCGCTCGCGAGGCTGCCAAGGCGATGGGCTGGACGCTGAAGATATTCGATGGCGCGGGATCATCGGCCGGGCGTGCGAAGGCCTTTTCCGATGCCCTGGCAGCGAAACCCGACGGCCTCATTCTGTGCGGCTCCGATGCCCTTGAGAACAATGCGGCGCTGATCCTCTTCGCCAAAAGAGATGTGCCGGTGGTTGGTTGGCACGCCGGGGCACGACCCGGGCCGATTGACGGCACACCGGTGGCCATGAACGTCACGACCGACCCGCTCGAAGTGGCTCGCCTCACGGCCATGGCGGCAGTGGCACAGTCAAACGGACAGGCCGGCGTGGTCATCCTGACCGATTCCAAGTACAGCATCGCCATGGCGAAAGCCAAGGCCATGGAAGACGTCATTCGGGCCTGTCAGGAATGTACGTTGCTGGAAGTGCGCGATGTCGCAATCTCCGAAAGTGGCGAGAAAATGCCGGCGATCACCAAGGAGCTGCTTCAGCGCTATGGCAAGCGCTGGACCCACACGCTGGCCATCAACGATATCTATTTCGACTACTCGATTGCCTCATTGACCAACGCCGCAATACCCAGCGACGGCATCAGCCTGTTGTCTGCCGGTGATGGCAGCGCTTCGGCTTTCTTGCGCATCCAGGCAAAAACCTACCAGACCGTCACCGTCGCCGAGCCGCTCAACCTGCATGGCTGGCAAGTGATGGATGAATTGAACCGGCTGTTTGCAGGTCAGCCGGTGAGCGGCTTCGTCGCGCCGATCCACCTGGTCAATGCCGACAATATCGCCTTCGACGGCGGGAAGAAATTCCAGTACGACCCTGACAATGGCTATCGAGACATCTATCGCCACCAATGGAATCCCTGACAGTGGACGTTACTTCCCGGCTCGGACGCCGGCTATTGCCGCAATCGCTACGCGCACAGTTCACACTGGCGTTCCTGACACTGGCGCTGCTGATCCTGGCGAGTGGTGCAACGGCGGTCTACGCCTTGCGCACGTCGAACAGCGCCACCCGCCAGCTGACGGATGAACGACTGGTCCGCATGCAGGACGGGCAAGACATGCTGCAGCGTACCTTGCTGATCGAACGCCAGACCGATCAGCTTCTGACAACCCGCTCCCCCGACACTCTGCGGTCAAGCTATGCGGCGACCGTCGAACAGCTTGAAGCCCTTGATCAACTGGTGCAGCAGCTGACTGCCTCGAACAGTGGCGTGGCGATACTCGACATGCATCAGTCGAGTCAGATGTTCCGCAATACCGCCACCATCGTTGCGCAGCTGCGAGAAAGCCTGCTGCAAACAGAGGTCACCTTCGAGCAAGCCATGGAGGATCACACCACCCGGTTAACCGCGACTCAGACCCCGGCCAGCCTGGAACTGGCGGTGTTGCTTTTCGATCTGCCGCAGGCAGTTGACAGTGCTGCCGTGCAACGGCTGCAGATCCGCTATGAGCACCTGTCACGCACCGCAGGCCAGTTACCCGACGCTGATGTGCAGACGCCCGATCTCTTCTCCCTGCGCCTGAGGCTCATCAATCAGCACAACGTCATACAGCGCTTCAACGAGGAACTGAAGAATGAGGCCGGGGTTCTGGTCGCGGTGGCACGTGCGCAATCCAGTGCTTACACCGAAGACTATCGCGAAGCCTTGCAGCGCCTGGTCGAGGCCTCAAATCGTAGCCAGCAATGGGTGCTGATCATGTTGGGCGCCAGCCTGGTGTTCGCCTGGTTCGTGACCCGGGTCTTCATGGGCCGTCATGTGCTCGTGCGCCTGAATGAAATAAGCCGGCAATTGCGCCAGGAACACACTGACAAAACGCATTTGATGATGGCGGAGCATGGGAAGGACGAGATCGGCAACATGGCTCGCGCGGTGAATCAATTCCTCAAGGACCGACTTCAACTGGAAAAAAGAACGGTCCAATTGAGTATCGCCACAGAGCGGCTCGCCCTGCAAAACAGCCGATTAGAGCAAGAAGCCGTCATCCGTGCCGGACAAGGTCATGTCCTGGAGCTGATCGCCAGAAGCACCGAGCTAGCAGAAGTCCTGGACAGCCTGGCTCACCTGGTGGAGTCCCAGCTGGAGGGGATGATGGTGTCCATCCTGGTGCTGGATGAGGATGGCAAGCACCTGCTGCACGGGGCGGCCCCCAGTTTGCCGAAAGCCTATAACCAGCTCATTGACGGGATTGCGATCGGTCCGAACGTCGGTTCATGCGGCACCGCGGTGTATCGACGAGAACCGGTCATCGTCACGGATATCGAGCTGGATCCGCTGTGGGAGGCGTACCGTGCAGCCGCTGCGCCCTATGGATTTCGCGCCTGCTGGTCGACGCCGATTCTGTCCCATGAGCGAAAGGTATTGGGTACGTTTGCCTTGTATTCCAACACCGTACGCAGCCCAAGCGTGACCGAGACGCGACTGATCAACATGGCGACGCCGCTTGCCGGCATTGCGATAGAACGCCAGCTTACCGAAAAGCGCATTCGCTATATGGGCGATCATGACGCACTGACCGGGCTGCCGAATCGCACACTGCTCGAAGACCGTCTCAAGCAGGCAATACTTTATGCTCAGCGCTACAACCGCCTGGTGACGGTGGTGTTTCTCGATCTGGACAAATTCAAACTGGTGAATGACAGCCTTGGGCACAGTGCTGGAGACGAACTGCTGAAAACCGTCGCCCAGCGCATGCTGGAGTGTGTACGCCGCACCGACACCGTCGTGCGACTGGGTGGCGACGAGTTTGTGATCATCCTGTTCGACCAGCCCTCAGACGTCGACGGCGTTACTCCAGCCCTGCACAAAATCCAGGAAGCCATCCTGCGGCCGATTCAGCTCAGCGGACATACACTCCACGTCACCTGCAGCATGGGATTGGCCACCTACCCTGCCGACGGCAGCGATACCGACACGTTGCTCAGCAACGCGGACGCCGCCATGTACCGGGCCAAGGAGCTGGGTCGCAACAGCTACCAGTTCTATAAGAGCGAGATGAATAACAAGGTTCAGGGCAAGCTCGCCATGCAAGACGGGCTTCGAAACGCACTCAACCATGACGAGTTCCTGCTGCTGTACCAGCCACAGGTGGATTTGCAGTCAGGTCAGATTATCGGCGTAGAGGCACTGATTCGCTGGCAGCACCCCGAGCTCGGCATGGTGTCTCCAATCAAATTCATTCCGCAGGCCGAAGAGACCGGGCTGATCGTGCCCATCGGCGACTGGGTGATTCATACCGCGTGCAGACAGAACAAGGACTGGCAGGATGCAGGCTGGCCGCCGATCACGATGTCGGTGAATATTTCAGCACGCCAGTTCATCGAAAGGGACCTGATCGACCGGGTGAGGCATGCCTTGCAAGAAACCGGACTTGACCCCAAGTACCTTGAGCTGGAACTGACCGAAAGCCTGATCATGCAAGACCTTCAGCAAGCCATCAGCAAAATGAAGGAACTGCAATCAATGGGGATCAGTCTCTCGATCGACGACTTCGGCACCGGCTACTCCAGCCTCGCCGCATTGAAAAGCTTCCCGATCGCGAGACTCAAGATCGACCAGTCTTTCGTGCGCGATCTGCCCGACAACGAGAACGACAAAGCCATCGCCACCGCGGTGATTTCGTTGGGGCACAAACTGAACCTCAAGGTCATTGCCGAAGGTGTCGAAACCGAAGAGCAGCAAACCTTCCTGCGTGAAAACGGCTGCGATGAAATTCAGGGCCACCTTTTCAGCAAAGCGGTCAGCTGCGATGAAATCAGCCTGTTACTGCGTACGCCCCGGTTGCCTCAACCGAGCCGTATGGCGGGCCCTGACCCGGCAAGGCGAAAACGCGATGTAAAACGCCCGAGCAGTCCGATGCCCGGGCATTAATACTGCGCAGGGCCCATCCCTAACCTTTCAACAGCAACATCGAGACGTTGCCGGTGTCGGTTTCCAATGATCGTTTTTGGTCGATTGCTGCCCTTCGCCACAGACGGCAATCGACCCAGAAGCAGACCATCAGCGCCCCGCTCTCGCTTGGGACTCTTCAAAACGATGCCGTAACAGTGGCACTCCTCGCTAATAGCCAGCGTAGACACCTGCTCGCCGATAAAATCCCTCTTGAAAAGCGCGATGAATAGCTAGCTATTTGTTGACGAAAGTCTGAAGTATTCATTTGAGTTTTCAGATTCTTCCACCCCGCCGCCTATGCCTAACATCGGCTCCACAGCGAACCAGCCTCGGCAGCGCTTAGTGGGACCCATCAGGCAGAGACCCGGCTCAAAAATCCTCTGCCATTGCTGGCCCTTGGTCGCCGACTGGCTTTGTCGAAGTGCTTTTGCAACAGGCCCGAGAATTTTTGAGGATTGCCGATGAAGCTGGAAATTTTCCGCACGCTGTGGGGTTACACCGCCAGCAAGGCCCAGGCGCTTGAAGAGCTGCTGCAGGCGGGCTTTGATGGAATGGAAGCGCGTCTGCCACTGGACGCCCGTGAACGGGCTGAGTTCGCGGCCTTTCTCCAGGCCAATCGTCTGGGTTATATCAGCACCGTCTTCACGGCATACGATGTGCTGCCGGAGCAGTCGGCGACCCCTGCCGTTCACCTCAATGACCTCGATCAGAAACTCGCCTGGGCCGCCGAGCTCGGCCCACGTTTCGTCAACGTGCTGGCGGGCAATGATCGCTGGTCCTTGCCACAACAAGTGGAGTTCTTCGGTCAGGCACTGGAACTGGCGCGCAAGCACGGTCAGGTCTGCAGTTTCGAAACCCACCGCTCGCGTTCGCTGTTCAACCCTTGGGTGACCCTGGAGTTGATCCGGCAACTGCCCGATCTGTTGTTCACCAGTGACATCAGCCATTGGGTCGTGACCTGCGAGCGTCTGTTGAATGACCCGGCCGATGATCTGAGCGCTTTCATCGAGCGGGTTCACCACATCCAGGCACGGGTCGGTTACGACCAGGGCCCGCAGGTTCCGCACCCGGCGGCTCCCGAATATGCAAAAGAACTGGCTTTCCATCAGCAGCACTGGGAAAGCATCTGGCGCTCGCAGCAAGCCCGCGGTTACCAGGTCAGCACCCTGACCCCGGAATTCGGCGCCGACGGCTACCTGCATCATTTGCCCTTCACCAATGTCCCGGTCGCCGACCTGTGGTCATTGAACGTGTGGATGGGCCAGACCGAGCGCGAACACTTCGAGCGTTTCCACCACTCAAGCCATCCTTAGGGAGCCGATGCGTCATGCCTGACAATAAAAACAACAGCGCCAGCACTGACACACACAAAGCCAACTTCAATAGCATCCCGGTGGTCGACATCGCCGGTCTGTTCAGCGTCGAACTGGAACAACGCTTGGCCGTGGCCGAACAATTGGGGCGCGCCGCCAGCGAGGTCGGGTTCCTCTATATCACCCATCACGGTATCGACCCGCAACTGATCGCCAACCTGCGCAAGGCGGCCAAGGACTTTTTCGACCAACCCTTCGACACCAAGATGCGGCATTACATCGGCACCTCGCAAACTCACAAGGGCTTTGTACCCGAAGGCGAAGAGGTCTATTCCAAAGGCAAGCCGGACCACAAGGAAGCCTTCGACGTCGGCTTCGAAGTCCCGGCCGATGACCCGCTGGTGCTGGCCAACACCCCGTTGCTGGGGCCCAACGACTGGCCGCAGCTGCCGGATTTCAAGGCGTCGGTGCAGGCCTACTATGAAGCGATCTTCGCCTTGGGCCGGCGTTTGTTCGGCGGCTTTGCCCTGACCCTGGGCCTGGAAGAAAACTACTTCGACAGCCTGGTCACCCGCCCGCCGTCCAAGCTGCGCCTGATCCACTATCCCTTCGACGGTGCCGCCCATGACGCACCGGGTCTTGGCGCCCATACTGATTATGAGTGCTTCACCATCCTCCTGGCCGACAAACCAGGCCTTGAGGTGATGAACAACCTCGGAGAATGGATCGATGCACCACCGCTTGCCGATGCCTTTGTGGTCAACATCGGCGACATGCTGGAAGTGATGACGGCAGGCGCATTCGTCGCCACTGCGCACCGGGTGCGGAGCGTGAAGGAGGAGCGTTACTCCTTCCCACTGTTTTATGCCTGCGACTATCACACCCAGATCAAACCGTTGCCCGGGTTCGCCCAGGGAGGTCACGACTACGAAGAAATCACGATCGGCGAACACATGTATGGCCAGGCACTGCAGACCTATCAGTATCTGCGGCAGAGGGTGGCCAATGGGGACGTTCAACTGCCAGGCAAGGCACGCAAGCCCGCCAGTTTCGGACATTTGAAAAATCAGGCTCAACCGTCCTGATTGAAGTTTTCAGTTTCCCCTTACCTACGCCGGAGTCAGTAAAAATGAAAAACAATAAAAAAAACCTGTTGAGCTTGGCTGTATTGGCAGCCGGTATGCTCGGTGCCTCGTTGAGCATGGCCGCATCAGACACGTTCAAGGTCGGCATGGAAATCACCTACCCACCCTTCGAGTCCTATGACAAAGACAAAAACGTGGTGGGTTCGGATCCCGAACTGGCAGCGGCCCTGGCCAAGCACATGAACGCCAAGGTGGAGTTCGTCGACACCAAGTTCCCGAGCCTGATCCTGGGCCTGAACTCCGCCAAATACGACGCGGTCATTTCCGGCATGTACATCACACCGGAGCGCCAGACTCAGGCCCAAACCATCGCCTATGCCAACACCGGTGCCGCGGTCATGGTGCCCAAGGGCAGCGAGATCAATGCGAAAAAACCGGAAGACCTGTGCGGCTTGAAACTGGGCCTGGAACAGGGCACCACCTGGGTCAAGGAGTTCAAGAAACTCTCCGATGACTACTGCGTGCCGAACAACAAAGGCGCCATCACCGTCAGCGAGTACCCCTCCGCACCCGAAGTGACCCAGGCCCTGTTGTCCAAAAACATCCAGGCCCAGGTTGAAATCGCTGGCGCTGCAAAAATGATCGCGGAAAAAACCAATGGCCGGGTCGTGATCACCACCGAACACCCGATCTATCAGCAAACCCTGGGTATCTTCGTCAAGAAAGGTAACGACGAAACCTACCAGGCCGTGCAAAAAGCCTTCGAGGAGACCAAAAAGAGCGGTGAGTACGCCGCTATTCTTAAGAAATATGGCTTGGAAGAACCGACTGCCCACTAAGAACGTGTCCTTGTAGTCTGGTCATCTGCCGCCCCTGCACCGGGGCGGCAGATCGAGGTGCCCTATGCAATTCGATTGGTCGTATTTCATCTCCCTGTTCTCCCTGCCGGACTTCTGGAAGGCCTGCGTCACGGTGGTCCAACTCAGTGCCCTGGCCTGGTTCCTCGGCATGCTGCTGGGCTTTGGCCTGGCCACGGCCAAGCTGTCCCAGTCGCCTTTAATGCGCATTCCCGCGGCGGTCTACATCTGGTTCTTCCGCAGCATCCCGTTGCTGGTGCTGGTGGTCTTTGTCTACAACTTGCCGCAATTGTTTCCCGGTAGCGGACCGATTCTGTCCAACCCCTTCTACTCTGGCTTGCTGGCCCTGGTGGTCACGGAAGCGGCTTACATGGCAGAGATCCACCGTGGTGGCCTGATCTCCGTGGCCAAGGGCCAGAAGGAAGCCGGCCGCGCGCTGGGTGTCGGCCTGTTCGGCATGCAGCGCTTGATCGTGATCCCCCAGGCTTTCCGTATCTCGCTGCCGACGCTGATCAATGAATACATCACGGTGGTCAAGCTAACGTCGCTGGTCTCGGTCATCTCCCTGACCGAAATCCTCACGGTCGGCCAACGCCTCTATGCCACCAACTTCCTGGTCATGGAAACCCTGGCGGCGGTGGGCGTGTACTACGTGCTGATCGTCACCGTGTTCGGCTTTTTCCTGCAGCGTCTGGAGCGCTACCTGGACCTGAACTTCCGCAAGCCGCATACACTCGATACCGCTGCCGTGGCCAAGCTCAAAGCCTGCGCCGAAGCCTTACCCGACATTGCGCGTAAAGCCGCGGCCAGCAACACGACGCCCATCCTGCAACTGAAGAACATCCAGAAGAGCTATGGCACGCACCAAGTGCTGATGGGTATCGATCTGAATGTCGAATACGGCCAGGTGATCTCGATCATTGGCCCATCCGGCTCCGGCAAAACTTCGCTGATCCGCACGGTCAACGGCCTGGAAAGCATCGATACAGGCGACATTCTGTTGTTCGGCGAAAAATTCATCGAAGCGTCGGACAAGCCCAACAGCGCCCGCCTGCGCAAAGGTGTGCGACACATTGGCATGGTGTTCCAGAGCTTCAATCTGTTCCCGCACCGCACCATTCTCGACAACGTCACGTTGGCGCCGCGTTACCACGGCATCCCGGGCGAGCTGAGCGAACACCGTGCTTATGCGCTGCTGGACAAAGTCGGCCTGCTCGCCCATGCCCACAAGTACCCGCACCAGCTCTCCGGCGGACAGCAACAGCGCGTGGCGATCGCTCGTGCCTTGGCCATGGAGCCGGACATCATGCTGTTCGACGAGCCTACGTCAGCGCTCGATCCAGAGCTGGTGGGCGATGTACTGAACGTCATACGCGACCTTGCCAGCGAAGGCATGACCATGATTATCGTCACCCACGAAATGGACTTTGCCATGTCGATTTCCGACAGGGTCGTCTTCATGGAGAACGGTAATATCCAGCTGGATGCTGCACCAGAAACCATACGCTGCGATGCCGAAGGAGAGAGAGTGCGGCGCTTCATGGGCATCAGTACTCGATCGCCAAACCTGCCTATCACTGCGAACCATGCGTGAGCATGGGTGCTGCAGTAGGCAAGCACTCTCTATGAGCTTCCTTCTTTCAGGAAAACACGCATGAATCTCGGAATAGCAGGACGCTGGGCGCTGGTATGCGCGGCCAGCAAAGGCCTGGGTAAAGCCTGCGCACAGGCACTCGTCAGCGAAGGCGTGAACGTGGTGATCACCGCGCGAGGCGAACAGACGCTGAATGAAACAGCCCGTCAGCTCAGAGCGATCAATCCTGAAGTGACTGTCATCGCCGTAGCCGGAGACATTTCAACGCCTGAGGGTCGCGCAGCAGCCCTCATGGCCCATGAGCATTTCGATATTTTGATCAACAACGCCGGAGGCCCTCCTCCCGGGGATTTCCGCGAATGGAACCGCGACGCCTGGGTCAAGGCGCTGGATACCAACATGCTCACCCCTATCGAGTTGATCAAGGCAACGGTAGACGGTATGGCGTCACGCGGATTTGGCCGAATCATCAACATCACATCGAGTGCCGTGAAGTCCCCCATCGAAAGCCTGGGCCTTTCCAATGGCGCGCGCAGTGGTCTGACCGGATTTATCGCAGGGCTTGCCCGACAGGAAAACATTGCCAGTCGCAATGTGACGATCAACAACCTGCAACCGGGCTCATTCGACACCGATCGACTGCGTGACAACCTGGTCGCTGCTGCCCAAGAGTCGGGGCAAGACAGTGAAGCATTCCTCGGCGAATGCCGCAGCGAAATTCCCGCTAAACGCTTCGGCTCACCCGAAGAATTCGGCGCCCTGTGCGCTTTCGTTTGCAGCAGCCATGCGGGCTACCTGACCGGGCAGAATTTGTTGATTGATGGAGGGGCCGTTCGCTCCAGCCAATAAAGACCGCAGGTGCTATGGGGCGGTAAACACTGCCCCGTAACCGTTCCAACCCTCCCCCCCTGATACCGCCCGGTAGTGCCTGATCTGCATGGCAAAGCGCGGCACAGACAACTCGTCAAACCACAAAACATCCCCACCTGCACGGCACTTAAATTAAGTGCCTGATTCCGACACCCTCTGCCGGCAGCCGACAAACGCATTCAATTTATTTTTTTACTCTCCACTGGCCCGACGCTCCTCGCTTCACGTCGGCCCAGTCAGTCCTACCACTGCCCCGCCATAGGCTCTAGCCGAGCGGACTATGGGTTGGGTTTAAGGAGAATAAAAATAATGAATCCAGGTTTTACATCATCACTCAACCACTTGCTCGATGCCGTCACCACAGGACAGCAGTGCGTCCCAGGCGTAGTCGCAGCAATCACCGGGCGAGACGGTTTGATCTACGAGGGTGCTTCAGGTCAACGGACGCTCGGTCAAGCCGGTGCAATGACGACCGACAGTGTCTTCGCCATGTTTTCCACGACTAAAGCGATAACCGCCACGGCGGTGCTTCAGCTGGTCGAGGAAGGCCGACTGGATCTCGATGCGCCTGCCAGGGACTATGTGCCGATGATCGGCGAACTGAAGGTGCTCGAAGGGTTTGACAGCGACGGCACCCCGCGGCTTCGAGCCCCTAAAAAACATATCACCACGCGGATGCTTCTGCTTCATACGGCAGGCCTGGGTTATGAATTCTTTAACGAAAACTACAACAGGCTCGTCCAGGAAGGTCGCCAGCCCAGCATCATCAGTGGGTCGTTGGCGGCACTTTTAACGCCCTTGCTGTTTGAGCCTGGCGAACAGTGGGAATACGGCTCCAACATGGATTGGGCCGGCCTGGTGGTCGAGGCCATTACCGGCAATCGTCTGGGTGACGTCATGCGACAGCGTATTTTCGAGCCTCTGGGCATGACCGATACCGCTTTTAGCATGACCGCATCGATGCTCCAGCGACGGGCTGGAATGCATCAGCGTGAAGAAGACGGATCACTGACCGCAGTCGAGGGCCCCCTCCTTCCAGAGGAACCGGAAGTGCACATGGGAGGCCATGGCCTGTTCTCGACAGTGAAGGATTATTGCCTGTTCATCCGGGCCTGGCTAAACGATGGACAGGGTGATCACGGACGAATCCTGAAGCCTGGGACGATTCGTTTTGCTGAAAAAAACGGGCTCGACAACCTGAAAATCAAAGCCCTTCCCTGCGTGATTCCGAGTATTTCCCACACTGCGGAATTCTTCCCCGGCATGCCAAAGTCATGGGCGTTGAGTTTCATGGTCAACGAACAAGACGCACCCACCGGTCGCCCTGCGGGCTCTTTGGCGTGGGCGGGGTTGGCCAATCTTTTCTATTGGATCGATCGCAAGAATGGCATCGGTGGTTTTTGGGCCACTCAGATATTGCCGTTCGTAGACCCTGTTTCGACCAATGGTTATCTGGATTTCGAAACGGCGGCCTACCGCAATCTGAACACCTGACTCCGTACCTGATTCGATTCGCATGAGAGCCCTCCAAGGGCTCCAGGCGATGGCGCAAGAAAACTATCCCTCTTCTGCGAAAACAATAAAAACAAAACAGGTGACTCATGGAGATCTCCACACGTACCCCTGCGCGCGCTCGATCCACAAAATGCGCATTTGACACGGCAACAATCAGTGCTGGCTTCCTGCTGGCGACTCTGGCGGGCAACGCCCAAGCCATCGATGTGGACGCCGGCGAATACACCGCTGCGCTGCCGGCCGGCAGCAATATTGGCTTGCTTTACCTCCAGCATGCCGAGCGGCGGGCGCTTTACAGTGATGGTCACAAGGTTGGGATCAAAGCGGGACTCGACTCGGACATCGGCATCTTGCGCGTCGCGAATTACCAGCAGCTGGGTGACTACACGATCAATACGCAGTTCCTGTTGCCATTCGGGCGTCTGGAAGGAACACGCGATAACGACGCGTTGGGACAAGCCAATGGCACGGGCGACTTGATTCTGGCGTCCACCCTGTGGCTCGTGAATGATCCGGCGAAGAACCGTTACTGGGGCATAGCGCCCTACCTGTTCGTGCCGACCGGTAGCTATGACCGAAACGATGCACTAAACCTTGGCGAGAATCGTTGGAAGATGACATTGCAGACGGGCTATGTGACCGGCCTCACTGACAATTTGTCTCTGGACCTCACCGCCGATGTGACCCTGTTTGGCAAAAATGACGACCTCACGAGTCAAAGCCTGACGTTACGCCAGAAGCCGCTATGGCAAGCCCAGACGTACCTGAGATACGCCGTGACGCCCAAGCTGTCGGTGCATGTCGGTGCGTCTCAACTCTGGGGGGGTGAGACGCGCATTGACGGTCAGGATCAGGACGATGAACCCAACACCAGCAAGTACCGTGTCGGGGGATCGTACTGGATGACCCCCACGTTCCAGGCCCTGCTCAATTACGGCCAAGACGTATCGGTCGACAACGGCTTCAAGGAAAAGCAGCGGGTTAACCTACGGCTGTTGTGGGTGTTCTGACCCACAGCAAGTGGTTGGCTTCCCGGGCACCGAGAGTGAGTCAGACGTCACTCTCGGTGCCCTTTCCTGCCTCGCATCGCTAGCGCAGTCGGCGCTGCAAGGTTTGGGAGGGTAATTCACTGAAACGCTTGCGATAGATTCCCGCAAATTCACCCAGGTTCAGATACCCCCACCGAAAGGCAATGGCGGAAACAGTCGTACCCGACGCCGGATCCGTTGCCAACAAATCCCGGCGCACACCCTGCAACCGCTGCTCGCGCAAGAACGCACCGGGCGTCATGCCGCGAAAACGCGAGAAGGCCCCACTCAATGCCCGCACACTGGTCCCAACGGCACTGGCAACCTCTGCCATCGTCGGCAGGCACGCTGCATTGGCACTCATGAACTCTTCAGCGGCCCGGACATAACGCGGTGCAATCCGGTTCATTGGACTATTGAAATCAAGCCCTGCTTGCGCGGCGCGGGCCGCCCACTCTCGCAATAAATGAACGCAAAGACTTTGCTCCAGATGAGCCCCCAGACGTCCTTCAGCCATGTGTTCGGAAGCCTCGGCCACACAACGAACCGTGTACTCCAGCAGACTT
The DNA here is from genome assembly GCF_050435365.1 of Pseudomonas sp. BT76 TE3572. Lineage (NCBI taxonomy): Bacteria > Pseudomonadati > Pseudomonadota > Gammaproteobacteria > Pseudomonadales > Pseudomonadaceae > Pseudomonas > Pseudomonas sp. BT76 TE3572. The sequence goes on along the minus strand of NZ_JBNDKE010000001.1, from coordinate 814,304 downwards.
AGCCAGCTCGAACCGACTCCACCGATGACGCACTTGTGTCTCCAGAACTGATCATCGGGCACGAACCCAAACCACTGCTGCGCCATCCGCTCCAAGACTGCATGAGGAATGGTCAGATTCAATTGCAAGTGCTCCGGGTCGAGGTCGATCCGGTAATCGACACGACTGCAATTGGCAATGAAGGATTCACCTACCGCCGTATCCTCGGTGACCGAACGCTGAGCCCAGTGCCGGGCATTACCGCGAATGGTCGTAAGCAGTAATGCATTCCCCGCCTCGGGCGAAAATTCATCGACGCTCACACCAACGCCATAGGCAAAACGAGTCAGCGTCAACTCGCCAATCCTGGATGAATGCATGGTTGCGCGCGGCTTGATGGCATGCCCTATGGGGGACACACGATAGGGCATGTAAACGCGATCCGACCAGTCGCTGATTTCATCCCAATCGGTTGAAAAAATTTTGTGCTGCTGACGTATCGGTTTGCCGCTGACATCGGTTAACAACGCATGGTCGAGACGCATGGAGACACCTGTTTTTATTATTTTAGGGTGAACCGCTGATCAGAGTAGCAACCTCAGGGCGACGGCAAGTAGGCCATCGCTTGCGACTCGCCCATCAGCAGCGGGCGATTGAGATCCGCGCAGGCGCGCAGGTAGTCGGCTACCAAAGTAATCCGTTTGAGCTTGCGCAGGTCCTCGCTGTAGTACATCCAGAACTGTCGAGTGACCTCCACCTCATCCGGCAGCACTTCGCACAGGCGCGGGTCGCGACCGGCGAGGAAGCAAGGCAGGATGGCCAGCGCACGCCCTTCCAGCGCCGCATGGTACTGGGAAACTACGCTGGTGCTGCGCAGGCGGCTGTGCGCGCCGGGAAGCAGATCGTTCAGGTAGAGCAGCTTGAAGCTGAAGGCCAGATCCTCGACGTAGGTCACGAAGGGGTGACCGGCCAGATCCTCGCGACTGGCAATCGGCGAATGATTGGCCAGGTACTCCGGTGTCGCATACAGACGCAGTCGGTAGTCGCACAGCCGCGAGCACACGTACGGACCGCGCTCAGGCCGCTCCAGGGTGATGGCGATGTCTGCCTCGCGCCGTGACAGGTTGACGAAGTGCGGGACCGGCAGGATGTCCACGGAGATATGCGGGTAGTGGATGATGAAGTGGCTCATCTGCGTGGTGATGAAACAGGAGCCGAAAGCTTCGGTACAGCCGATGCGCAGGTGCCCGGCGAGCCCCCCGGTGGTTCCGGAAACCTGTTCGCAGGCTGCCAGCAGCGTACTTTCCAGCGTTTCGGCGTGACTGACCAGGCGCTGCCCCTCGACAGTCATGACAAAACCCGACGCTCGGGACTTCTCGAAAAGCAACGCGCCAAGGCTTTGCTCAAGGGCTCGGATGCGCCGCGACACCGTGGTGTAGTCCACCCCCAAACGACGTGCTGCGCCACTCGCGGTGTGAGCACGGGCGACCTCGAGAAAGAAGCGCATATCGTCCCAATTCACATGACTTTGGGTTGTGCGTTTTTGCATATTCATCAGGCTTTTCTGCCAATACATATTGGAAATTAGCCAACATATACTCGCATTCAGCCTGGTTTGACCAGCATCGTTTCTCAACCGGAAACGCCCAATTTTCAATCAGGGCTGACGGCATGAATGCAGGAAAAAAACACTGCTTTCAAGCCGAAACAGGCAGCTGTGCGACAGCGCAACCACTGCCACATTCGGACCCGTCGAGAGCTCATAGGCGGGTTCCCTGTCGGCACCTGACCGGTGCCATTTCAACATCCCTCGCCTCCGGAAGATCGCAAGGGCAGATACGACTCCAGCAGCATTCAGGTGACGCTCCGCTTCGGGACGTCGCCCGGGTACCCGTACGCCCCTCAAAAGGCCGACATACAACAACAATTAGAAGCGGAGCCTCATCATGACGACTGACCATCCGAACCACGCCCAGACCTGCGCCCAGGTCAGGGCCAATCCCAAGTTCCAGCGACTCACCCGCCAGCGCGCGCTGCTGGCCTGGTCACTGAGCGCCGCGGTCCTGGCTGTCTATTACAGCTTCATCATGGTAGTGGCCTTCGCACCTGCCTGGCTGCACCTGCCACTGTACGACGGCAGTCATCTCAGCCTCGGCATGCCGATCGGCGTGGCAATTATCCTGCTGTCCTGGCTGCTTACCGCCTGGTACGTGAACACCGCCAACACCCGTTTCGACGCGCTCAGCGCGCAGATCCTCCTGGAGACCCGCGCATGAAACGCCTACTCGCCCTTCTCGCCCTAAGCCCCCTGCTGGCCAACGCCGCAACTATCACCGCGGAGAAGCAACCGCTCAATGTGCATGCCATCGGCATGTTCTTCGTCTTCGTCCTTGCCACCTTGCTGATCACTTGGTGGGCATCCCGTCGCACGCACTCCGCCGCCGACTTCTACAGCGCCGGTGGCGGTATCACGGGTTTTCAGAATGGCCTCGCGATCGCTGGTGACTACATGTCGGCGGCCACTTTGCTGGGTCTCTCGAGCCTGGTGTTCGCCAAGGGCTATGACGGTTTCATCTATATCATTGGCTTCTTCGTCGGCTGGCCCATCGTCACCTTCCTGATGGCCGAGCGCCTGCGCAACCTGGGTCGCTACACTTTCGCCGACATCGTCTCCTTCCGCCTGGATCAAACTCGCGTGCGCAGCTTCGCCGCCCTCGGCTCGCTGACGGTGGTGTGTTGCTACCTGGTGGTGCAGATGGTCGGTGCCGGTCAGTTGATCAAGCTGCTGTTCGGTCTCGACTACCGCACGGCGGTGGTGGTGGTCGGCCTGCTGATGCTGGTCTACGTGATCTTCGGCGGCATGCTCGCCACCACCTGGGTGCAGATCACCAAGGCGGTCCTGCTGCTGGCCGGCGGCACTACCTTGATGCTGCTGGCCCTGAGTCGCTTCGGCTTCAGCTTCGAGACGCTGGCCGCCCAAGCCGTGGCGGTGCATGCCAGCGGCGTGCAGATTATGGGCCCGGGCACCTTGCTGGCCGACCCGATCAACGCGGTGTCACTGTCACTCGGCCTGGTCTTCGGCATCGCCGGCCTGCCGCACATCCTGATGCGTTTCTTCACCGTGCCCAATGCCAAGGAGGCGCGCAAATCGGTGCTCTTCGCCACGGTGTTCATCGGCTTTTTCTTCCTGGTGGTCTGCATCCTGGGCTACACCGCCATTGTCATCGTCGGCACAGACCCGCAGTACTATGTCGACGGTAAGCTCGGCGGCGCCATGATCGGCGGCGGCAACATGGTGGCCATGCACCTGGCCAAGGCAGTGGGTGGCAACCTGTTTCTCGGATTCCTCTCCGCCGTGGCCTTCGCCACCATTCTTGCTGTGGTGGCCGGCCTGGCACTGGCTGGCGCCTCGGCCATCTCTCACGACCTTTATGCCTCGGTATTGAAGAAGGGCAAGGCCGACGAGAAGCAGGAAATGCGCGTTTCGCGCATCGCCACTGTCGGTCTGGGCATCGTCGCGATTTCCCTCGGCATTCTGTTCGAGGGCCAGAACATCGCCTTCCTGGTCGGCCTGACGTTTGGCATCGCGGCTTCTGCGAATTTCCCGGTGTTGATCATGGCCATGTACTGGGGCGGCTTGACCACCCGTGGCGCCCTCTATGGCGGTTTGACTGGCCTGATCAGCGCCCTGGCCCTGGTCATCGGCTCGCCGTCGGTGTGGGTCGGCGTATTGGGCCATGCCCAGGCGATCTTCCCCTACGATCAGCCGGCACTGTTCTCCATGCCTTTGGCCTTCCTGGTCATCGTGGTGGCGTCCAAGCTGGACCGCAGCGAGCGCGCCGACCGCGAGCGCGCGGCCTATGCCGATCAGTTCGTCCGCGCCCAGACGGGCCTGGGCGCTGCCATGGCCAGCAGTCACTAACGCTGCAGCTTTGCGGGGTCAACAGCCCCGAGCGCGAGTCCGCTCCTTTGCTCGCGCTTTTTTACTCCCGCCCTGCGCCGCCCGGCGCGGGGCACCTTCAACGAGCCTCCCCTCCACTGGCCCCGGTCAGTGCGGGAACGGCTTGCTCAAAACAACACTGCTCATAACAACAAGAGAAAAGCAATGAAACCCACCCTGATCACCCTGTTCCTGGCAGGCAGCAGCCTTGCCACCCAAGCCCATGCGGACTTTGTCAAAGACAGCAAGGCCAGTCTTGAGCTGCGCAACTTCTATTTCAACCGTGACTATCGCCAGGACAACGCCGCCCAATCCAAACAAGAGGAATGGGCCCAGGGTTTCCTGCTGCGCTACGAATCGGGCTTCACCGACGGTTTGATCGGTGTCGGTTTCGATGCCATCGGCCTGGTTGGCGTCAAGCTCGATTCCAGCCCGGATCGCGCAGGTTCCGGCCTGCTCAAACGTCACCGCGACACGAGCAAAGGGGCGCAGGATGAGTACAGCGAACTGGGCCTGACCGCCAAAGTGCGTGCCTCCAAAAGCACCCTGAAACTCGGCACGCTGTTGCCGAAACTGCCGACGGTACTGGCCAACGATTCACGGTTGCTGCCACAAACCTTCAAGGGCGGTCAGTTGACCTCGCTGGAACTCGAAGGCCTGACCGTGGATGCCGGGCGACTGACGCAGGTCAATCAGCGCGACTCCTCGGACTACGAGGACATGGGCATCACCCGCACCGGCGCCAAGGGCATCACCACCCGCCATGTCGACAGCGACAGCTTCGATTTCGCCAGCCTGAACTACAAATGGACCAGCAACCTCGCCACTGGCTACAGCTACGGCCATCTCGACAACTTCTACAGTCAGCACCTGGTCAACCTGACCTACGTGTTGCCAGTCACAACCGGGCAATCGCTGAAGACGGATCTGCGTTTCGCCCGCTCCACGGACGATGGCGGCAGCAATGTCGATAACAATGCGATTGGCGCGATGTTCACCTACAACCTCGGCGGGCATGCGTTCGGCCTGGGTTATCAAGGCATGAGCGGCGACACCGGCTACGCCTACGTCAACGGCACTGATGCCTTCCTGGTGAACTTCGTACAGATCGGCGACTTCGCCAGCAAGGACGAAAAGTCCTGGCAAGCGCGTTACGACTACAACTTTGCCGCCATCGGCGTACCGGGGCTGACCTTCATGACCCGCTACCTCACCGGCGACAATATCGATCTGGGCGGCAATCGCCCGGAAGGCAAGGAATGGGAACGTGATACCGACATCGGTTATGTCGTGCAGAGCGGGCCGCTGAAAAATGTCGGGGTGAAGTGGCGCAACGCGACGGTGCGCTCGACCCACTTCGGCAGCGACCTGGATGAAAACCGCCTGATCCTCAGCTACACCTTACCGATCTGGTAAATCCCCTCGCCAGACGGGGGCCACTCGCGTCGCCTGACGGTGCGAGTGGCCTCAAATCCAACGCGCCAGATCTATGATTTTTTTGCACAACGCACCGGTTTTTATGAGCATTTTTAATTGATTTTTGCATGCCTATACTGGGCTCAACAGCCTGGTCATGAACCGGGCCAGACCCAACAAAAACAAACAAGGGCATACACCGTGAAGACATCCATGCTTGCCGCCGTCTCCCCGCTCTCAGGTACCTCCACGCGTCTTGTACGCATTGCTGCCCGCAGCGAAGCCCCCCTCGCCGCCTGACCCTCCCGTACCTGTAACCGCGCCGATCGTCACCACGATCGATGGAGACTCCAATGAACAGCAACTGCCAACCCTTCCTCGCCGCTCGAGACTTCCTGCTGGCCCACCGTACCGATTACGCCACTGCCGTGCGTGACTTCCGCTGGCCGCAACTGAACGAGTTCAACTGGGCACTCGATTACTTCGATGCCATGGCCGAGGGCAACCAGGCCAACGCCCTGTGGATCGTCGAAGAAGACGGCAGCGAACAGCGCTACAGCTTCCAGCAACTGGCCTCGCGCTCCAATCAGGTGGCCAACCACTTGCGTGCCCTCGGCGTGCGCCGCGGCGAGCGCATCCTGCTGATGCTCGGCAACGACGTGGCCCTGTGGGAAACCATGCTGGCCGCCTTCAAGCTTGGCGCCGTGGTGATCCCCGCCACCGCCCTGCTGACCCCCGATGACCTGGGTGACCGCATCGAACGCGGCCAGGTTCGCCACCTGGTGGTCGGCAGCGCCCATGTCGACAAGTTCGTCGGCCTGGGAGAAGGCTGCAGCCGCATCTGCGTCGGCCCGGCCCCCGCCGGCTGGACCCCGCACAGCGCCGCCAGCGAATATTCCGAGCAGTTCGAAGTCGAGGGCCGCACGCTGGCCACCGACCCGATGCTGCTGTACTTCACCTCCGGCACCACCTCCAAGCCAAAGATGGTGCTGCACAGCCACCAGAGCTACCCGGTCGGCCACCTGTCGACCATGTATTGGATCGGCCTGCAGCCGGGTGACCTGCACTTGAACATCTCGTCACCGGGCTGGGCCAAACATGCCTGGAGCTGCCTCTTCGCACCGTGGAACGCCGGCGCCTGCATCTTCATCCACAACGTCGCGCGCTTCAGTGCCCCGGCCCTGCTTGGCGCGCTGGAACGCTACGGCGTCACCAGCCTGTGCGCCCCGCCTACCGTGTGGCGGATGCTGATCCAGGAAGACCTCGCCAGTTACAAAGAGCGCTTGAACCTGCGCGAACTGGTGGGCGCCGGTGAGCCACTGAACCCGGAGATCATCGAGCAGATCCTGCATGCCTGGGACTTGCCGCTGCGTGATGGTTTCGGTCAGTCGGAAACCACCGCCCTGGTCGGCAACACGCCCGGCCAACTGCTCAAGCCCGGGTCCATGGGCCGCCCACTGCCGGGCTACCGGGTGACCATGCTCGACCCCGACGGGGTGCCGGGCAACGAGGGTGAAGTGGCCCTGCCACTGGACGTGCGTCCACTCGGCCTGATGTTGTGCTACGAGGACAGCCCGGAAAAAACCGCCGAAGTAATGCGTGACGGCTTCTACCGCACCGGCGACACCGCGCAGATCGACGAGGATGGCTACGTCACCTTTGTCGGCCGCGCCGACGATGTGTTCAAGGCCTCCGACTACCGCATCAGTCCCTTCGAGCTGGAGAGCGCACTGATCGAGCACCCGGCGGTGATGGAAGTGGCCGTGGTGCCAAGCCCTGACCCGCTACGCCTGGCCGTGCCCAAGGCGTTCCTGATCCTGGCCCATGACGAACCCGGCAGTGCCGAACTCGCCGCCAACATCCTCGCCTTCGCCCGCGAGCACCTGGCGCCCTACAAGCGGGTGCGACGTATCGAATTCGTCAGCGAACTGCCCAAGACCATCTCCGGCAAGATTCGCCGGGTGGAATTGCGGCAAATGGAAGTGCAGCGTCGCCAGGGCGACGCACGAGGCCCGCAGGAATACTTCGAAGAAGACTTCCCGCACCTCAAGGGCTGAACCCGGGCCGGTACGCCGGCCCTTCTGAATTCAAACGCGACCGCTCGGCCAATCAGGCCGAGGGGCCTCACTCGACTCAAAAAAAGTAGACAGGACTCGAAAATGACCTCCTCCAGCATTCCAACCGTCAAGCTCCTCATCAACGGCCAATTCGTCGAATCACGCAGCACTCAGTGGCGCGACGTGATCAACCCAGCCACCCAGGAAGTTCTGGCTCGCGTGCCCTTCGCCACCGCCGAGGAAATGAACGCCGCCGTGGCCAGCGCCAAGGAAGCCTTCAAGACCTGGCGCAAGACCCCGATCGGCGCCCGCTCCCGGATCTTCTTCAAATACCAGCAACTGATTCGCGAGAACATCAAGGAACTGGCCGCCCTGCTCACCGCCGAACAGGGCAAAACCCTGCCGGATGCCGAAGGTGATGTGTTCCGCGGCCTGGAGGTGGTCGAACACGCCACCTCCATCGGCAACCTGCAGATGGGTGAATTGGCCAACAACGTCGCCAATGGCGTCGACACCTACACCTTGATGCAGCCGCTGGGCGTGTGCGCCGGCATCACCCCGTTCAACTTCCCGGCGATGATCCCGCTGTGGATGTTCCCGATGGCCATCGCTACTGGTAACACCTTCATCCTCAAGCCGTCCGAGCAAGACCCGCTGGTGACCATGCGTCTGGTCGAACTGGCCCTGGAGGCCGGCGTACCCAAGGGCGTGCTCAACGTCATCCATGGCGGCGTCGACGCGGTGAACCTGATCTGCGACCACCCGGACATCAAAGCGGTGTCCTTCGTCGGTTCGACCAAAGTCGGTACCCATGTCTACAACCGCGCCACCCAGAACGGCAAGCGTGCGCAGTGCATGATGGGCGCGAAGAACCACGCCATCGTCCTGCCTGATGCCAACAAGCAGCAGACGTTGAACAACCTGCTGGGCGCCTCTTTCGGCGCCGCCGGTCAACGCTGCATGGCCCTGCCGGTGGTGATTCTGGTGGGTGAAGCGCAGACCTGGCTGCCGGACCTGATCGAGCGGACCAAGACCCTCAAGATCAATGGCGGCACCGAGCCTGGCACGGACATCGGCCCGGTGATCTCCTGCGCGGCGCTGGATCGTGTCCACAGTCTGATTGCCAGCGGCATCGAAGAAGGCGCCAAGCTCGAACTGGATGGACGCAACCCTAGCGTGCCTGGCTACCAGGACGGCAACTTCGTCGGCCCGACCATCTTCTCCAGCGTCACGGCGCAAATGTCTGTGTACCGCGAAGAAATCTTCGGCCCGGTGCTGTGCGTCATGCACGCCGCCAGCCTGAGCGAGGCAATCGAGATCATCAACGCCAATCCGAATGGCAACGGCACCGCCCTGTTCACCCGCTCCGGCGCTGCCGCCCGTCACTTCCAGGAAGAAATCGACGTCGGCCAGGTGGGCATCAACGTGCCGATCCCGGTACCGGTCCCACTGTTCTCGTTCTCTGGTTCGCGCGCCTCCAAGCTCGGCGACCTGGGCCCTTACGGCAAGCAAGTGGTGACCTTCTACACCCAGACCAAAACGGTCACCCAGCGCTGGTTCGACGAGGATGACACCGGCGGTTCGGTGAACACCACCATCACCCTGAAATGATCTGTGGCGAGGGGATTTATCCCCTCGCCACCACACGCAAAAGGTAACCATCATGCATATCGGATTTCTCGGCCTCGGCAACATGGGCGGCCCAATGGCCCGCAACCTGCTCAAGGCTGGCCACAGCCTGACCGTCTTCGATCCTTTCCCGCAGGCGGTCGCCGCCCTGGTGGAAGCTGGCGCCAGCGCCGCAGACTCACCCGCAGCCGTGGCCAAAGCCGGGGTTGAGGTGGTCATCACCATGCTGCCAACCGCCGATCATGTGAAGCAGGTCTATCGCGGCAAGGACGGCCTGCTGGCCAACATTGGCCAAGGCGTGCTGTTGATCGACAGTTCGACCATCGACCCGCTCAGTGCCCGCGAAGTCGCAAAATTTGCCCTGGCCCAAGGCAACCCGATGCTCGACGCACCGGTATCCGGTGGCACCGGCGGCGCGACGGCAGGCACCCTGACCTTTATGGTCGGCGGCCCAGTCAGCGTGTTCGACCAAGCCCTGCCGATCCTCTCGGCCATGGGCAGGAACATCGTGCACTGCGGCGGCGCAGGCAACGGCCAGGTGGCCAAGATCGCCAACAACATGCTGCTCGGCATCTCCATGGTCGGCGTTGCCGAGTCCATGGCCCTGGGTGTGGCCCTGGGTATGGACGCCAAGGTGCTGGCCGGTGTCATCGGCACTTCTACCGGTCGCTGCTGGAGTTCGGAGATCAACAATCCGTTCCCGGGCGTGCTGGAAAACGCTCCGGCCTCGCGTGGTTACAGTGGCGGCTTTGGTACCGACCTGATGCTCAAGGACCTCGGCCTCGCCACCGAAGCTGCGAAACATGTGCGCCAGCCGGTGGTGCTCGGTGCTGCCGCACAGCAGCTGTACCAGACCTTCAGCCTGCAAGGGAATGGCGGCCTGGATTTCTCCGCGATCATCAAACTGTTCCGTGGAGAAGCCTGAGCATGAGCGAGCAGCAAGCCCCGGTGCTGGCCAGTGTGCGCAACCGCGTCGGCCACCTGACGTTGAATCGACCCGGCGCGTTGAACACCCTGGACCTGCCCATGGTGACACTGCTGTGCCGGCACCTGTGGGTCTGGGAACAGGACCCGGAGATTGTCGCCGTGACCATTCGTGGTGCCGGGGAAAAAGCCTTCTGCGCCGGTGGCGACATCCGCATGCTGTACGACAGCCACAAGGCCGGCGACGACCTGCACGAGGTGTTCCTCGAGGAGGAATACGCCCTTGACGAGTACCTGCATCGCTACCCCAAACCGGTATTGGCGCTGCTGGATGGTTATGTGTTGGGCGGCGGTATGGGCCTGGCCCAGGCCGCCTCGCTGCGGGTGATCACCGAGCGCACACGGATGGGGATGCCGGAAGTCGGCATCGGTTTTTTCCCCGATGTCGGTGGCAGTTATTTCCTGCCGCGCCTTCCGGGTGAGCTGGGTATCTATCTGGGCGTCACCGGTTGCCAGATACGTGCCGCCGACGCCCTCTATGCCAACCTGGCTGACTACTGCCTGCCCAGTGAGCAGTTGGCCGAACTGGATGCCGCGCTGGATCAGTTGAACTGGACCGGTGCTCCCGAGGAAGACCTGCAAGACCTGCTCGCCGGCATGGCCACCGAGCGTATTGCAGGATCGGAACTCAAGGCCTATCGCCAGGTGATCGATGAGTATTTTTCCCTGCCCGATGTGCCGGCCATTCGCACCGCCCTGCTGCGCGAGCAACGTCCCGAGCTGCGCGACTGGGCCGAGCAGACGGCCAAACTGCTCGACAGCCGTTCACCACTGGCGATGGCCGTGACCCTGGAGCTGCTGCGTCGCGGTCGTTACCTGAGCCTGGCCGACTGCTTTGCCCTGGAGTTGCACCTGGACTATCAGTGGTTCGACAAAGGCGACCTGATGGAGGGCGTGCGCGCCCTGATCATCGACAAGGACAAGACCCCACGCTGGAACCCACCCACCCTGGCGGAACTGGCACCACCGCGAGTGCATTCCTTTTTCAGCGGCTTCCGTCCGGCCTCTGCCAACCCCCTTCGCACCGCCTGACCGGCAGGAGACACCGCAATGCACGATATCGAATTGACCGAAGAACAACGCATGATCCGCGACATGGCGCGCGACTTTGCCCGCAGCGAAGTCGGCCCGCATGCCCAAGCCTGGGAGAAGGCCGGCTGGATCGATGACGCCGTGGTGGCGCAGATGGGTGAGCTGGGCCTGCTGGGCATGGTAGTGCCGGACACGTGGGGTGGCAGCTACACCGACTATGTGGCCTACGCCCTGGCCGTGGAGGAAATCTCGGCCGGCGACGGTGCGCTCGGCGCATTGATGAGCATCCACAATTCAGTGGGCTGCGGCCCTCTGCTGAAATATGGCAGCCCGTCCCAGCAAGACCGCTGGTTGCCGCTTCTGGCCAGCGGCCAGGCCATCGGCTGCTTCTGCTTGACCGAGCCACAGGCCGGCACCGAAGCGCACAACTTGCGCACTCGCGCCGAACTGCGCGACGGTCAGTGGGTGCTCAACGGCGCCAAGCAGTTCGTCAGCAACGGCAGGCGTGCCAAGCTGGCCATCGTCTTTGCCGTCACTGATCCGGAGCTGGGCAAGAAGGGGCTGTCGGCCTTCCTGGTGCCGACCGACAATCCAGGATTCGTGGTCGACCGCAGCGAACACAAGATGGGTATCAAGGCCTCCGATACCTGCGCAGTGACCCTGAACAACTGCGTGATCCCCCAGGACCATTTGCTGGGCGAACGCGGCAAGGGCCTGGCGATTGCCCTGTCCAACTTGGAAGGCGGACGCATCGGTATCGCCGCCCAGGCCCTGGGCATCGCCCGCGCCGCCTTCGAGGCCGCGCTGGGGTATGCCCGCGAACGCATCCAGTTCGGCAAGCCGATCATCGAACACCAGAGCGTCTCCAATTTGCTCGCCGACATGCACACCCGGCTCAATGCCACCCGACTGCTGGTGCTGCATGCCGCACGCCTGAAAAGCGCCGGGCAACCGTGCTTGTCAGAAGCCTCGCAGGCCAAGCTGTTCGCCTCTGAAATGGCCGAACGCGTGTGCTCCAGCGCGATGCAGATCCATGGTGGCTACGGCTATCTGGAGGACTACCCGGTGGAGCGCTACTACCGCGATGCGCGCATCACCCAGATCTACGAAGGCACCAGCGAGGTCCAGCGCCTGCTGATCGCCCGCGAACTGACCCACTACGCACTCTGAGCCCCTCCGACCGGACGCGCCCGCTGCGTCCGGCTGCCCCCCCCTTTTTGCCACACCTTGTGGAGTCGCCCATGCTCGGTCTGCGTAATATTCCGATCAACCGTCGCCTGTGGTTGATCCTGCTGATGTCCATTTTGATGCTGCTGATTCTGGCCGGCCTGATGCTCAAGCAAAGCTATGACGACCTCTATGCCGCCAAGGCGCTGAAAACCCGCCACGTGGTCGAGACCACCAGTGGCATCCTGCGCCACTTCCAAAACCTGGAAGCTCAGGGGCTCAGTCGAGAGCAGGCGCAGCAACAGGCCAGCGCGGTGATACGTGACCTGCGCTACGACCACGAGGACTACTTCTTCCTCGAAGACCTCGACACCCGGATGGTCATGCACCCCAATCCCAAGCTCCAGGGCCAGCGCATGACCGGCACCCTCGACCCGGATGGCAAGGCGCTGTTCGACGAGATGGTGGCCGTGGCCAAACGCGACGGCTCCGGCCTGGTGAGTTACCGCTGGCCCAAGCCGGGTTCCGACGCGCCGGTGGAGAAGGTTTCCTACGTCGAACTGTTCAAACCCTGGGGCTGGATCGTCGGCTCGGGCATCTACGTCGACGATGTCAAAGTCGAGTTCCGCCGCCAACTGATACAGGCGATCGTCATCCTGATGACCATCGCCCTGCTGCTCAGTGCGCTGATCCTGCTGATTGCCCGCAGCATCGCCTCGCCACTGGCGCAGGTGGTCGACGCCATGGCGAACATCGCCAGCGGCGAGGCCGACCTGACCCGTAACCTGGACAGCCGCTGGCGCGACGAACTGACCGCGCTGAGCGGGCACTTCAACGTGTTCACCCACAAGCTGCGCACGGTGATCGGCGAGTCGATGCAGACCGCCGGCAACCTGGATCAGGCCTCGCAATCACTGGCCGGGATTGCCAGCGACAGCCAGCGCCACAGCCAGCAACAGTCCCAGCAGATGGAACTGGTGGCCACCGCCATTCACGAGGTGTCTTACGCCGTGCAGGAAGTGGCGAAGAACGCCGAACACGCCGCCAACGAAGTCCGCCAGGCCGATGAGCAGGCACGCCAGGGCCAGCACAACCTTGACAACAGCCTGAGCCAGATCGACCAGTTGTCCGAGACCATCGGCCAGGCTGTCGAGGTGATCCAGAGCCTGGCCCAGGAAAGCACCCAGATCGGCAGTGTGCTGGAAGTCATTCGTGCCATCGCCGAGCAGACCAACCTGTTGGCGCTGAATGCCGCCATTGAGGCGGCGCGCGCGGGAGAACAGGGCCGCGGCTTCGCCGTGGTCGCCGACGAGGTGCGCCTGCTGGCCCAGCGCACTCAGCAGTCCATCGCGCAGATCCAGGGCATGATCGAGCGCCTGCAGGGCAACTCGGAAGCGGCGGTGAAGGTCATCAACACCAGCAGCCAGGCCGCTCAACACACCGTGGAACAGGCCCGCCGAACAGGGGAAAGCCTGCACCAGATTCTCAGCGCGCTGCGCAATCTCACCGAACTGAACGCCTCGATCGCCAGCGCCACCCTGGAGCAGTCCCATGTGGTCGAGGACATCAACCAGAATGTCACCCGTGCCGCCTCGCTGGCCCACGACAATGCCCAGGCCGCAGGCCGCTCCAACGAGGCCAGCCAGGCATTGGGCCAACTGGCGGGTCAGCTCAATCGGCTGTTGGGGCAGTTTCGCGTATGAAGGGGATGGCGGCACCTGTCGAACCCTCGCGCTACCTGGAAACCCGCCACAAGGCGCTCGAGCTGTTTGCCCGGTGTGGTTTCAGCCGGGTCAGCATGCGCGACCTCGCCACTTATCTGGGGATCAATGTCGGCTCCATTTACAACCACATCGACAGCAAGGAAGCCCTGCTGTTCGAGCTGATCGAGGAACTCTACGAACAGTTGCTGCACGGCGCCAGCCTGGTGACTCGTCGCAAATCCGCACCGGCGCTACGTCTGCACGGCCTGCTTGAGGCGCACCTCCTGCTGCACGAGCGCATGGGGGCGCATTTCCGCCTGGCGGAGTACGACCTCCACTGTTTGAGCAGCGAACAGCAGGCCTTGATCCTGAACCTGCGCCGACGCTACGAGGAGCACCTGGTGGACGTTGTCGAGCAGCTCACCGGTAAACCGACCAGTGCCACCCGGCGTGCCACCTTGAGCGGCATCGTCTCCCTCCTCAACCAACTGCCGGCCTGGGTTGGCGAGCCTCAGGCAAGCAAGAGCGCACGCCGCAAGCTGCTGCAAGACATGGTGATGAGTGCCCTGCAAGGCGCGTTGCAGGCGACTCATGCCTCAGGCTCAGAACGCTCGTCAAAGCAGTTCTAATGGCCGGACGCTGAACATAAATCTCACGCACAAAAAAAAGCCACTCATTGAGTGGCGTTTTTTGTGAATCCTGGAGCGTTTCTCATGGCAAAGGCGGGACGCTGGCCTTTTGGTCCAACACCTTTGTGGTCCAGGGTGCAGATGAAACTGAGGTCGTCGAGCATTTCGAGGCACTCTACCGCACAGGGCTGGAGCGCCTTAAAGCTGTCGTCGACACCATGGGCTGACGCCCCGAAGCTGCCTGTGCCAAAGGGCAGCAATCGGCCCAATAGCTGACGCCCAAACCGTTGACCACTACAATGCCGTGACACTCGCACTGAAAATACCTTTCAGTGCTGGTGCTCCCGCAGAAGGAAGGGTTCAGGTGAGTCTTGATCTGTATCTAGAAGCTGATAATGCACTCACAGTCCCGGCACTTGGACTAGCCTTGGAAACTGCTGGCGCATTGGAAGTCAACATGGTGAACGGCGGTTTGGAAGCTGCCTTTATGTCGGGCCTAACATTGACTGCCGATGGCGCAACCACTGACTCTACGATTTACGCTGAGGATACGAAGGGCATCGACTTCCGCGTCGCCCTGCGTTGTAACATCAGAATCAAAGGCCCTGAACCGGAAGGGCAGTCGGCCATGGAAGACCTGGACAAAATAGCCGAAGCCATTGCTCAGACCAGTTCTTCACTCTTCCTGATAACCTTCCAGTTCGAAGAAATCTTGTACTGGCGGGACGTAACGGGGTTGCATCGCCCCTGACGCGATGAAATCTGAATCAATATGCCTGAACGTGTGCAGTCCGCTTTGGGTCGACTTCAGCCAGTCGCACCGGGCAGAAAACGGCCAAAAGCGGACAATCGAGTTACTAAATTGAGATGGTAGACTCGCGCATAGCCTAGGGTCTGGGCAGAAGAGCAGTGTTAGGAAATACCTAGTTCTTTAACGCAACTTGTTTGGCTTCGATTTTGAGATCACTGAGACGCTTGAGCATAGCGATGATGTTTACTCGAGCGGATCCCTCATTGGCCAGTCGTAGACGCTTGATTCCTATAACGGAATCGCCGAAGCCAGCCGTAAAAGGCGTTCGGATAATTTCACGCAAAACAACCTTGTTGGTCAATGACTCTGTCAACGTGTATTCCACTTCGCTGGTCACCTCAAAATCCAGTCCGAATATAGGCTGGTCAACGCGCAGCAAATTGGCACGTAGAGCATAGGAGGCTGACTCGTCACCAAGTAAATCAGCATTAGCGAGCGATTGCTTGAGTGCAGCGCCGAAGTCAGGGCTGTCGATTTCCGAAGTCCATAGAGGGTTGGTTTTATCTCCGCCATTCACCTCGGAAAGCCGGACATTATTTCTTAGCTGAGAGTCATAGGTGCTTGCCTTTGCTTGATCGGCAGATACTGACATGCCGGAAATTTGAGCGGGCGAGGCACAGCCAGTGCAAAGAGCAATCAGGGCTGAAGCTAACAGTAAGCGGAGGTACGTCATTCGAAAATCCTTGTGATTGTATAGTCCAAAGAGGCCACAGATGATAGCACTTAGCCACTCACACGGCTACTTAACGAGTGTCCAGATATGGCACTTCGAAACTCTCTGGATCTGTCCTTTCAGGCTTGGATCCCCTAAGCAATCATGGCCGGCAGTAAACGGCCAGACGCGGGCGATCGGCCTTTCCCCATACGGTTGTTGATGTGTTTACCGAACCGGAAAAAGACCGTTCAAGACGCAAGTAGCGTTTACAAATCCGATGTCACGCACCACCGTTTAAACCGCCGCCATCTATCCGTGAATGAAGCCCCCCATCGGTTGCATCCAGCCTTTGGGGTGCAATTCATCAAGCCATCAAGAGCGCCCCACGGATCCTGTGACCGGCAGATTCCCCAGCAAGTGGAGCCCGGTACTCTTCACGAAAGCGTCATAGTCCATCGGTCTCTCGATACGGGTTTCAGCGTTGGGTAGTACGTAGGCCCAGGCACGTTTGGACGATGCGTCGTAAACCAGCTTGAACAGGCGAGTCGGCACCCAGACCTTGTTGTCGCCGATGGTGCTGTGGCCTGAGTCAAAGAGCGGGCCTGTGAAGACAAACACATTGCCATCGGCTCGCTTGGCAAATTTTCTGACATCCGCCTCGACCTTGCTCCAGATCTTCCGGTTGTTGGTGGGGTCTTGCGGCACCATGTTCGACAGCGCAAAGGATTGGGCCATTGCATTGGGGTTCGGTGCATCGGCTGCCGGGGATTGATGGCCGCGGTCCACCGCCGGATGTTGGCTACGGTAGTCGCTCAACTCTGCCCGCCCACTCTTGGGGATGCGTGGGTCCGGGTAGAACTGGTTGGTGCGCTCCTCCCCTTTGGCATCCTGCAGCTGGGCGGCATTGAGGCGTTCGACCACTACCAACGGCGTCTTACTGGTTTGCGAGTACAGCACCGCGAAATTGTCAGAGCACAGGGCCAAGGGATTCATGTTTGCAGGCACAGTGGCCATGTTGATCGGTTTGGCTGCCGGGAACAGATCTGTGCAGCCGTCGAACGATGCCTGTTTCTGTTTGTTTGAGTAGAGTTCCAGCGCCGCGTTCTGGCTGATCGAGCCCGAGTGGGACGCTTGTTCGTGATGCTGGGCGGGCGGCTTGAGGAGATCCAGCAGACTGCGGGCTTCTGCCCCGGTCGAGAGCAAAACAAGGGCCGACAGCCCAACTGCAATTTTGCGTAGGTGCATGCTTTTAATCTTCGAATTGAATTGAGAGTAAACGTACGGCGAGTCCCGATTCACGGAACCCGGTGGAGGCGGTTGCTGATTATCTTGCGGCGAGCATGCTTTCACTGTCCTTGATCAAAATGCCGATGCGGACCCGGTCGGCTCCGAGCAGTACGACCGCTGGCGGTCGTGCGGGATTTATTGACCATGACAAGTCACATTAGTGCTGAGCAGCGTTTACATTCTGTTTGCCAATACCTATGCGGGCTCCTTAACTGGCGCGAAACGTTGTGCGTACTCCTTTGGACTCACCCCCATGCGTCGCACGAAGGCTTTCCTGAGCACGTCGACGCTGTGGTAGCCGCATCGGCGCGCAACCTCTTCCATCGACCGCCTTCCCAGCTCTATTTGCCGACAGGCTGCTTCGACCCGGACGTCCTCGACGTACTTCGCAGGCGTGGTCTTGAATTCCCGCTGAAACATGCGAATCAAGGTCCTCACACTGGTGGCGAGCCTGTCTGCCAGTATCTCGACCGTCAGCTCCGAATGCAGATGCTCACTGATCCATACGCATAACTCATCCAGGTTCGAACCTGTCGCATGCTGCGACTGGAGTGCGACGCTGAACTGTGCCTGGCCGCCTGGACGTCGCAGAAACAGAACCAGATTTTTCGCGATCTCCAAAGCGATGTCGTCACCCAGGTCTTCGCTGACCAAGGCGAGCGCAAGATCAATTCCCGCCGAGATGCCTGCCGAGGTGTACACGTTGCCGTCCTTGACCCAGATCGGGTTGGGATCGACCTGCACGTTGGGATAGCGATCGGCCAGGCTGCGTGCCATCCGCCAATGGGTTGTTGCCTTTCGACCATCCAGAAGCCCTGTCTCGGCCAAGGCGAACGCGCCGACACAGATCGAGCACACACGCCGGACGCTCTTGGCTCGCGTGCGGATCCACTCGATGGCCGTCTGATCCAGCTGATCCATGGCTTTCCAGCCCGACGTCACGATCAACGTGTCGATGGCCCTGTTTTCAAGTCGCTCCTGTTCAAGCGTCTTGTGCGCCATGAGTGCGATGCCGGTGCTGCTCTCCAGGTGTTCATTGGCACCTGCGCAAACGAGCTCAAGTACGTAGGGCACTGAGTCACCACGGTGCAGGTTGTTTGCATAAGCAAACACTTCTGCCGGGCCGATCACATCAAGTGAGTCCACGGGCGGCAAACCCAATATCACCACTCGTTTTTGCGCCACGCCGACAAAGGAGTGGCTTGATTTCGTCGTCATTTTCACAGCGATCTCCCGCATTGACCTGGCACGCACATTGGCACAAATCATCTGAAAATAGTCAATTTTGCCAATTGCAACTATTTAAAATGAACCGCGAGCCCACTTCATCCCCCGGGAGCAAACATGAGTACACCCGTGATCATCGGCGGCTTCAGCGCTCCAGACTCTGAACTCGCTCGCAAGGCCTCTTTCCTCGTCGAACGCGTTCACTCGACCGTGCTCCTGCACCATGTGCATCGCACCTGGTGGTTTGCCGAATTCCTCGGCCAGCAGCGAGGCCTGAAATACGACCGCGAGGCCGTCTATCTCGCCGCACTGCTGCACGACCTGGGCCTGACGTACGAATTTGCAGGCGACCAACGTTTTGAGGTCGACGGCGCCGACGCTGCCAGCCGCTTCCTGTTGGAAAACGGTTATCCGGAATCAAAAGCCGAACTGGTTTGGGATGCGATCGCCCTTCACTCTAGCGCCGGCATCGCCGACCGCAAACAGCCAGAGATCGCCCTGATCTACATGGGCGCCCATGTCGATGTGATGGGATTACGGCTGGAGGAAATCACGCCATCGCTGGTCGAGGATACGCTGGCCCTCTACCCCCGCATTGGCATGAAGGCCGCGTTTACCCAAGCGGTCGCCGAAGTGGCCCGGAAGAAACCTCACACCGCAATTGGCACCGGGCTCGCGGATGTCGGACGTCGTCACGTGCACGGGTTCGAATGCCCGAATGTGTGCGACCTGATTGACCACGCTCCTTTCGATAGCTGACGGCGATGCGCTCCTGCACAGCCTTCTTGAATGGGTAACGCCCGATACGTGATATCGGCGCCAGCCATGTGTGTTCCTTTACTGTGGAGTATTCACCATGCAGCAACGTAAATACCTCGTCACCGGCGCTACGGGAAAAACCGGCGTCTACACCATTCGCCACCTTCTCAACGGCGGTCATGCGGTTCGGGCTTTTGTACACCAGGAGGACGAGCGCAGCGCGGCGCTCCAAAGCGAAGGCGCCGAAATATTTGTGGGCGACCTCCTTGAACATGACGACATCATTCGCGCGATGGAGGGCGTGACAGGCGCCTACCTGTGCTATCCCGTGCGTCCTGGCTACATTCAGGCGACCGCCTATTTTGCGGATGCCGCCCGGCGAGCCGGCGTCGAGGTCGTTGTGGAAATGTCGCAGATTTCTGCTCGGGAAGACTCTTTGAGTCACGCCGCGCGCGACCACTGGATTGCAGAGCGCGTACTCGACTGGTCGGGCGTACCCACCGTGCACATCCGCCCGACATTCTTTTCCGAGTGGCTGATCTTTCCGTGGGTGCTTGATCAGATCAAAAAGGACAACAAGATCACCCTGCCATACGGTACCGGCCGACATGCACCCATCGCCGCTGAAGACCAGGCGCGGCTAATCGCCGCCGTTCTCACACAGCCGTCTGGCCATATCGGGAAAACCTATCCGCTGTACGGCCCTGTCGAGCTGAGCCATCAAGAAATTGCCGACGAAATCAGCGGCATCACAGGCCGCACCATCACCTATAGCCCTTCGACCCTGGAAGAGTATCGCCAGCATCTGCAGACCTACGATCTGCCGGAGTTTGTGATCCAGCACTTCCTTGCCGTCGCGGTCGATTACCAGAATGGAATCTTTAGCGGTGAGGACGGGGTTATCGGCGAAATCACCGGACAAGCGCCTCAAACGGTGGCTGACTTCGTGCGCGCAAACCGGCAAGCGTTCGAGGTGTGATCGCTATGGGCGTATGCACTTGGTCTTGAAGACATACGCATACGCCGCTTTTCACTTAGCATCCAATGATTGTCCATTCATTTCCCATGGAGTGCCTGATGAACCCCAACATAGAGCTGTATGGCGCTCAAACCGGCAACAGTCTGAGGGCTGCGATAGCCTTGGAAGAAGCAGGTATCCCCTACACGGCCCGGAGACTGAATCTGCAAGCGAACGAGCAGCGCGACTTGGCGTACCTGGCGCTTAATCCGACAGGAAAAGTCCCGACCCTGGTCGACCATACGTCGACACCGGCACGGGTCATCAACCAATCAAACGCAATCATTCAGTTCGCGGACGCCAAAGCTCCCGGCCGACTCGCACCCGCGCATCCTGGACCAGAGCGCGACCGGGTGTTTGATCGTTACTTCTTTTTCGTAACGGACGTCATCGGGCCCAGCCATGCGGCATTTTTCCTGCGCCAGACGGGATTCATTGATGCGGCCACAGTCATCGATCTGCGCGTCATTGAACAACTTGCTTATGCAGAACGGTTTCTTACCGGAGACTTTATGGCCGGCGATCAGTTCTCCATGGCGGACATCTCTGCTTTCACCCTTGCGGCATCCATTCGTGACCGGCTGGATTGGGCAGTGCTTTCACGCTTGTCACGCTGGTTCGACGCGATCGAAGCCCGGCCCGCCGTACAGCGAGGATTGAAAGCGTTTCAAAATCACTGAGCGCTATCACACACAAAAAACGCCACTCATTGAGTGGCGTTTTTTGTGAATCCAGGAGCGGTAAACGAGCCAAGGCCGGCTAAATCAGTGCGCGATGCACACCGACTTCAGCTCGGTGTAAGCCTCAATGACCGCGCGACCGAACTCACGGCCCATACCGGATTGTTTAACGCCACCAAACGGCATCGCAGGGTCTAGCAGTACGTGAGCGTTGACCCAAACAGTGCCCGCCTCGATACGCGGCACCATGTTCATGGCTTTGCTCAAGTCGTTGGTCCACAGACTGGCGGCCAGGCCGTAACGATTGTCGTTGGCCAAGGCAATCACCGCGTCTTCATCATCAAACGCCATCACGCCCAGTACCGGACCAAACACCTCCTCACGGGCCACCGCCATGCTGTGGTCGATGTCGGCCAGAATGGTCGGCTGCACATAGAAGCCCTCGCCTTCCAGCAACTCGCCGCCCGATACCACGCGCGCACCTTCCCGGCGAGCCAGCTCGATGTGCTTGAGCACGCTTTGTTGTTGCTTGCGTGATACCAGCGGGTTGATCGCTGCGTCGCAGTTCATACCCGCACCGATCGGCATGGCCGATACCGCCGCCGCGAGACCTTCGACAAACTTGTCGTAGATCGAGCGATGCACATAGAAGCGCGAGGCCGCTGCGCAGACCTGGCCGTTGTTCAGCAGGCCACCGAGGATCGCGCCCTGAATGGCTTTTTCGATGTTGGCATCTTCGAGAACGATCATCGGGTTCTTGCCACCCAGTTCCAGGGCAAAACGCGTCATGTTTTCCATGCAGGCAACGCCGACACTTTTGCCCACAGCGGTGGAGCCGGTGAAGGACACTTTGCTCACCAGCGGGTGCGCCGTCAGCGCGCCGCCAACCGAGGCGCCGCCACCGGTCACGACGTTGAATACGCCCGCAGGAATGCCCGCCTCAATCGCCAATTCAGCCAGACGCATGGCGGTCAACGGGGTTTCCATCGCCGGTTTGATGATCACCGTGCAACCGGTGGCCAGCGCCGGCATCAGCTTCCAGGTGGCGATCAACAGCGGAAAATTCCACGGCACAATCCCGACCACTACACCCACCGGTTCACGCTTGGTGAAGGCGGTGAACTTCGCACCCGGCGGCAGCGGAATCGACACATCAAAGGTCTGCCCTTCGATCTTGGTCGCCCAGCCGGACATGTAGCGCATGAACTCCACGGTGGCGTTCAGATCAAGCGCGCGCGCCATATTGATTGATTTGCCCTGGCTCAAGGTTTCCAACTGGGCCAACTCTTCAGCATGTTCCTCAACCAGGCGGGTGAAGTTCAGCAGAATGCGTTCGCGGTCCGCCGGGCGCAAACCGGACCACACGCCGGACTTGAAGGCGGCATGGGACGACTGCACCGCGCGCTCGACCATTTCCAGCGGCGCATCCAGTGTTTCGCAGAGTGTTTGCCCGGTAGCAGGGTTGACCACGGCAATGCCTTGCCCTTCAGCGAACACCCACTGACCGTCGATAAAACAACCATGACGGCGGTCGAGGAATGCAGCCACTTGCGGCAGAATTTCAACGTTTTTCATAATTCACCTTTCGTTCAGACGAGCTGTTCAGCCAGTAAACCGGCTGATTACTGTTGTTCTTTGAGGAAACACACGACCGCCTGGCGATCGTCTGCAGAGGCCAGCCCCATGTAGGGCATATAGGTCCCCGGCACAAAGGCCTGGGGTTGAGCAATGAGTTGCGCGATGTTTTCGGCTTGCCAATTGATGTCTTTGCTGCGCATGGCCTGGGAGTAGTTGAAGCCTTCCAGCGAACCGGATTTACGCCCGACCACACCCGCCAGGTTAGGCCCCATCATCCCCGCCACTCCCTTGTTCACCGAATGACAAACACCGCATTCATTGGCGAAGACCTGGGCGCCACGGTCCTGGTTTGAGGTGCACTCGGCAGCCAGCGCGGTGTGCGCCAGGGTGAAGGAGAGCAAGCCGATAAGAGGCAATCGCAGGGAGGTAAACATAAGAAACGACCTTGGAGTCCGCGCGCTCGCCAGACGAGCGCCAACACTGAAAGTACCGATACAGCGCCGCATCGGTGGGGTTGGTACGGATTGTCGATGGTCGCAGGCACGCAGGTTTTGTCCTGCGTGCCAGTCGTGTTGGTGGGGCTGCCAAACGGGCCAATCTGGCAAGCACAGCCAACTCTTTGGCAACCACACAAAAGGGCGAAAAAGTTCCGGGCCGTAGTATCGAAAAAGACCGCAAACCTGCGCTCAAGAACAAGAACGGATGCCACACATGCTCAAGTCCCCCTTGCTTCGTCTCTCGACTCTCGCCCTGATGATCAGTGCCGGCCAGGCTGGCGCCTACGAACTCTATGCCGATGATGACAGTCACCTGAACGCTACCCTGGAAGCGGTATTCGGTATTTTCCACAGCCAGGAAAACTACGCGCTGTCCGGCCGCCTTGACCAAGGTTCGTCGTCGTGGCGCGAGGGCTACATCAAATATGGCCTGAGCTTCGACAAAGGCCTCGCCGGTGTGGGCACCGCGTATGGCGCGGCGAACCTGCTCAGTTCCGGCACCTGGGGCGACGGCGATGCCGCGGGCTTCAGCGACGGTTCTGAACGCACCACCAAGTTCGAAGACGCCTACCTCGGCTGGCGCTCGGGCAAGCTTTTTGACGTGCTCGATGAGGACGGTGTGGACCTGTCCTTCGGCCGCCAGAACATTGTGGTCGGTGACGGTTTCCTGATTAATGGCGACGCGCTCAACTTGGGCAAAGGCCTGGCCGACGGCGAATTCAACCGTGGCGGCGCCTACTGGCTGGCCGCGCGCAAAGCGTTCGACGAGACCGCCGTGTTGCGTCTGGGTGGCAAGGAAGGCTGGCGCGGCGACCTCATGTGGTTGAAATCAGACAATCGCGCCCAGGCCAAGACCGAAATGTACGTCGGCACGCTTGAACACGTCGCTGAAGCCGGCACGGTCGGTTTGACCTACATCGACAGCACCGATGTCGACGAGCAATTCGCCTCCCCTGCGCAACTTGAACGCGACGGCATGAAGACCTACAGCTTGCGTGCGACAGGCAACGCCGGGGTGAAAAACCTGTTCCTCTCCGGCGAATACGCCAAGCAGGACAAACCCCACACCGCCACCGAAGATGCCTGGTACCTGGAAGCCGGCTGGACCTTTGCCGACGTCGCCTGGACGCCGTATGTCAGCTACCGCTACAGCCGGTTCTCGGAAGGCTATGACACCCTGTTCTACGGTTTCAACCGCGGTTTCGGCACCTGGTTCCAGGGTGAAGTCGCCGGTAACTACGCAGGCCCGTTCAACACCAACTCGCGCATCCAGAACGTCACACTGAAAGTCTCGCCACTGGAAAACCTGACGGTGGGCGCGATGTATTTCAACTACGACACCATCGACCGCAGCCTGGGCAATACCGATGGCCACGAAGTCGATCTGTATGCCGAATGGCACGTCAACGAGCACCTGACCGTGATGCCGCTGATCGGTCTGTACCAACCGGACAAGAGCGCCGAACAGGGTGGCACCCAGCTAGGCAGCAACGACAAAAACCTCTACAGCCAAGTGGTGTTTGCCACCACGTTCTAAGCCAGACCGGGGCAGTGGCGCATCCACTGCCCCTATGGAAAAAGGCCTTTCCAATGCACAAAAAATTCCTGACGATCCAGAGCAAGATCACTCTGCTTGCCGGCCTTTGCCTGCTGTTGGTGGTGGGTTTGCTGATGGGCTTGTCGCTCTATCAAACGCATCAAAGCAGCCAGCAAGTGGCTCGCGCCAGCAGCGAGATGCTGGCCGATGCTGCCAAAGAACACATGCAAGCGTTAGGCAAAGTGCAGGCCATGCAGGTGCAACGAACCTTCATGCAGACGCACGAATTCGGCCAAGGGTTATCGCGCTATTTGCTCTACCTCAGGCAACTGCAACACCAGGGTAGTCTGACCCGCCAACAACTGCGGCAGGAGCTGAGTACACAGCTTCACCAGGCCCTGATCGACAAGCCCGACCTGCTCGGGCTTTATGTCATTTTCGAGCCCGACGCACTGGACGGCGCCGACGCCAGTTTCGTCGACCAGGCCGCCACGGGCAGCAACGAGACCGGCCGTTTTTCCCTCTATTGGGTACAAAGCAAACCCGGCGAACTGCAAGCGGTGATCGGCGACGAATCGCTACTCGCCAACACCTCTCCCGGTCCCAGCGGCGCGCCGTATAACGCTTTCTACACCTGCGCCCGCGATACCCGTCAGGTCTGCGTGCTGGAGCCCTATTTCGATGAGGCGTCCGGCAGCCGCAAACTGGTCACCAGCATCGCTTTCCCGCTGATGGACAATGACAAAGTCATCGCCGTGGTCGGCCTCGACATCAACCTCGCCGCCCTGCAACAAAACAGCGAAGCCAGCGCGCATCAACTGTTCGACGGCAACGGCCAGATCAGCATCGTCAGCCCGCACGGGGTGATTTCGGCCAACAGCCAGGACGTCAGTCGCCTCGGCCAACCGTTGGACAGTCCCGACGTCATGGACGCGTTGCGTCAAGGACGACCGACAGTGTTTGTCGATCAGCAGCAAATCAAGGTGCTCGAGCCGCTGGCACCGATTGCCGGCGCTGCGCCATGGGGGGTGCTGGTGGGTGTGCCACAGGAGGTGCTACTGGCACCGGTCACCACGCTGCAAAAAGAACTCGATGCGCAAGGTGTGCAAAGCACCGCGCTGGAACTGCTGTTGGGTGGCGGCTCCGCCCTGCTCGGCTTGCTGTTGATCTGGTACACGGCGTTTCGTATCACCCGGCCGCTGCAAGTGTTGACCCGGGTCATGGAAGATATCTCCCTGGGCGAAGGCGACTTGACCCGGCGCCTTGAGGTGCAATCGCGGGATGAGATCGGCCAACTGGCGACCGCCTTCAACCGCTTTGTCGAGCGTATTCACCAGTCGATCCGCGAGGTGTCTTCGGCGGCGCTCGGGGTGAATGAAGTGGCCAAGCGCGTGCTGCTGGCCTCCAACTCGTCGATGAGCAACTTCGACGAACAATCGACCCGCACCCACAGCGTCGCCGCCGCCATCAACGAGCTGGGTGCCGCCGCACAGGAAATAGCAAGTAATGCGTCCAATGCCTCACAGCAGGCCTCTGCCGCACGGCAACAAGCCGAAGACGGGCGTCAGGTGGTGGAGCGCACGATTCAGGTGATGAACGAACTGTCCGGAAAAATCAGCGCGTCGTGCATCAACATTGAAGTGTTGAACGACAAAACCGTGAACATCGGGCAGATCCTTGAAGTGATCAAGGGCATCTCTCAACAGACCAATCTGCTGGCCCTCAACGCGGCCATCGAAGCGGCGCGCGCGGGTGAAGCAGGTCGAGGTTTCGCGGTGGTCGCCGACGAAGTGCGCAGCCTGGCCGGGCGCACCCAAACGTCGGCGCTGGAGATCCAACAGATGATCGAAGCGCTGCAAGTGGGCGCGCGCGACTCGGTCACCACCATGACCGAGAGCCAGCAGCACAGCGAGGAAAGCGTCAACATCGCCAACCTTGCCGGTAAACGGTTGGGCAGCGTGACCCAGCGCATCGGTGAGATCGACAACGTTAACCAGTCCGTTGCGGCTGCGACTGAAGAACAGACCGCAGTGGTCGAGGCTTTGAACGTGGACATAACAGAAATCAACACACTGAATCAGCAAGGGGTGGAAAACCTGCATTCGACGTTGCAGGCCTGCACAGAGCTG
The DNA here is from genome assembly GCF_050435365.1 of Pseudomonas sp. BT76 TE3572. Classification (NCBI taxonomy): domain Bacteria; kingdom Pseudomonadati; phylum Pseudomonadota; class Gammaproteobacteria; order Pseudomonadales; family Pseudomonadaceae; genus Pseudomonas; species Pseudomonas sp. BT76 TE3572. The sequence continues at coordinate 787,590 of NZ_JBNDKE010000001.1, read as the reverse complement.
GAGCGGCAGGCTGATCGGCTTAATCAGTTGGTGGGGAGTTTTCGTATCTGAAAAACGATGTTGCCTGACACACCGATATCGCGGTGTGTCAGCAATCACGCCAAATCTGGCACCCACACGCAACCAGATGGCATGCGCGCAAACAAGCCACGCCGCCCGCCGCGCGTAGTATCAAAACCGACCTCTTCTACCCCCAAAAACAATAAATCGACCTTCGGGTCGCAGGAGACTTCTGTGCTTAAGAAAAATGCGTTGGGCTGGCCAAAAATCGCCGGCCTCGGAATTGCGTTGGTGGTGGCCGGGCAGTTTTCCGGCTGGAATTTCGGGCTGATGGCGGGCGGCTGGCTGAACATGCTGATCGCCACATTGTTGATGGCCTTGCTCTGTGGCGGTCTGGCGTTATGCGTAGCAGAACTGTCGACCGCGCTGCCAAGTGCCGGCGGCGTGTTCGTCTATGCACAAAGCGCGTTCGGCCCCTTCGTGGGCTACCTGGTGGGTGTGGCGTGTGCGGTGGCACTGACCATCAGCACTGGCGCGGCGGCGACCTTCATTTGCGCTTATACCGAGTCGATTTTCGGTCTCGGCGGCTGGCCGGTAAAAATCGCTTTGTTCGCGGTCATTATCGGCATCCACCTGCGCGGCGTCGGTGAAGCCATGGGGTTGACCATGATCGCTGGCGTCATCGCGGTCGTCGCCCTGCTCACCTTTGGTGTGGCCATGGCGCCGCATGTCGAGCTGACCAACCTGCTGAAGATGCCTTCTGCCAACGCAGCGCCCGCGATCAGTTTCGGCGGCATCTTCGCCTGTGTTCCGTTCGCCATCTGGTTGTTCATTACCGTTGAGCAAATCGGCTCGGCTGCCGAAGAAGCGAATAATCCTGGTCGCAGCATGCCGCGCGGCATTCTTGCGGCCATCGGCACTTTGCTGGTGACGGCGCTGGTTGTTTTGGTCTGCGCACCTGGCGCGGGCGGCGTCGAGCTGGTGGGGTCGGCCGGTGATCCGCTGTACGCCGCGATGACCAGCACCAACGCCTACGGCGAAGCCTCGTGGTTGGCAAAGGTAATTGGCTGCGGCGCGGTGTTCGGGCTGATCGCTACGTTCTTCTCGTTGGTGTACGCCGCCTCCCGGCAGCTGTTCGCCATGGCCCGCGATGGCTTGTTCCCCCAGTGGCTGGGGAAAACCGGCAAGCGCGGCACTCCCTTCTCGGCGCTGCTGTTGATTAGTGTGATCGGCCTGCCGATGTCAGCGGTCGAACCGGCGACTGTGATGCTCGCGGTCGTGCTGCTGCTCAACGTTTGCTACCTGTTCATTTTCGGCGCCTATCTGCGCATTAAAAGCAGCCAACCGGATCTGCCGCGTCCGTTCCGTCTGGCGGCTGGCAAGGTGATTGCCTGGCTAGGCCTGGCGCTGACGCTGGTGGTGATCGCAGCTTGCTTCCAACTTGACCAACTGATGCTGATCGCCCTCGCGGTGACATTCGCCCTGTGTATTTTCAACTTCCTGCTGCGTGCCCGACTGCAAGGCCGCACCACCGTACTCGAGGTTCAAGAACATGCCTGAAGACACACTTTTGCAGCGCCGCCACCGCGTACTCGGCAGCGCCTCACCGTTGTTCTACGACAAGCCGTTGCACCTGGTGCGCGGTGAAGGTGTCTGGCTGTTTGACGTTGACGGTCGGCGCTACCTCGATGTCTATAACAACGTGCCCTGCGTCGGTCACTGCAACCCTCACGTGGTGGAAGCGATGCACCGCCAGGCCATGACGCTGAACATCCACACGCGCTACCTCGATGAACACGTCGTGCGCTACGCCGAGCGCCTGACGGCCACCTTCGCCGAGCCGCTCGACACCGCAATGTTCACCTGCACCGGCAGCGAAGCCAACGAACTGGCGCTACGCCTGGCACGTTTCGCCAGCGGTGGCAACGGCATCATCGTCAGCGATTACAACTACCACGGTAACTCCGCGTCCTTGGCCGAAGTCACCACCGCACTGCCGTCGCCGGAACCGTTCGCCGCACATGCCCGCGCGGTCCCCATTCCTTGTCTGTACCGGGCACCCGCCGGGACCACCGAGGCGCAACTGACGGAGCACTATGCCGCGAACATTGCAGCGGCCATCGCCTCGCTGCAGGCTCAGGGCATTCGCCCGGCCGCATTGCTGATCGACACCCTGTTTGCCAACGAAGGCTTGCCACGGGTGCCGGCCGGTTTCGTTAACAAAGCCGCTGAACTGATCCGCGCGGCGGGCGGTTTATTCATTGCCGATGAAGTGCAATCCGGGTTTGCTCGCACCGGAGAACATCTGTGGGGGCATCAGGCCCACGCAGTGGTGCCGGACATCGTCACCCTCGGCAAGCCAATGGGGAACGGTTATCCGTTAGCCGGTTTGATCACCAGCAAGGCACTGGTCGAGTCGTTCGGGCGCAGTGCCATGTACTTCAACACGTTTGGTGGTTCGCCCGTGGCGGCAGCGGTCGGCATGGCCGTGCTCGATGTGATTGAAGATCAACAGCTGCTGCGCAATGCGCACACCGTGGGCGCTTATGTGCAGCAGCGTCTGCAAGTGCTCGCCAGCAAGCATTCGATCATTGGCGATGTACGCGGCAAGGGCCTGTTCTTCGCCCTGGAACTGGTGCGTGACCACACCAGCAAAGAACCCGCCGGGCTGGAAGCGCGCAAGGTGGTCAACCATATGCGCGAACTTGGCGTGCTGATCAGCAAGATCGGCGCGGGCGACAACATTCTCAAACTGCGGCCGCCGCTGGTGTTCAACCGCGACCACGCCGACCTTTTCGTCGACACGCTAGACATCGCCCTGTGTGCTATCTGAGGCCTCGCCATGAATGATTTCCATACCCTGAGCCACGACCAGCAAGTCGCCAAACTGCATGACCTAGCGCGCCACGCCCTGCAACACTGGGAGGGCACCTTTGCCGAGGTTGAACTGGTGAAATTCCGCGAGAACGCGGTGTTCTCGGCACGCCGTGAGGACGGCCAACGGGTCGCCCTGCGCATCCATCGCAACGGCTATCACGGCGAGGCGGCGCTGCGTTCCGAGCTGCAATGGATGGAGGCGCTGGCCACGGCCGGCATCACCGTGCCGCAGATAATCCGGGCCCGGAACGAGCGCCATCTGATCGAAGTGCTCCATGCCGACATCGGAGAACCGCGCCATGTCGACATGCTCGCCTGGCTGCCCGGCGCGACGGCGGGCACCTCGGAAGCCGGTGTACAGGCGGATACCGAAATCGACTTTCTGTTTGCCGAAGCAGGCGCGATTGCCGCGCGCATTCATTTGCATACAGCCGAGTGGCAGCAGCCGGACGAGTTTGTCCGGCACGCCTGGGATGAAGAAGGTTTGATTGGTGCCAACCCGTTCTGGGGACGTTTCTGGGACCTGGAACAACTCAATGAAGAACAACGTGAACTGTTGCAACAGGCCCGTCGCCGCGCACGCTGCGACCTGCGCCAATATGGTCGGCATCTGGACAACTTCGGGATGATCCACGCCGACCTGGTGCCCGAGAATTTGCTGATCGAAGGTGCCAACCTGCGCCTGATCGACTTCGACGATGCCGGGTTCGGCTGGCACATGTTTGAGCTCGCCACCGCGCTGTACTTCAGCCTGGACGACCCGCGTTATGAGCAAATCAAAACGGCACTGTTTGCTGGTTATGACGCGATCAAACCACTGACTGCGGCTGATCGAGAGACGCTGGCGCTGTTTCTGCTGCTGCGTGGCACGACGTACCTGGGCTGGATTCATACCCGTAAAGGCACGCCGACGGCGATTGAGATGGCGCCGATGTTGATTGATCGGGCGTGTCGATTGGCGCGGGAGTATTTGCAACAGTAGCGGCAAACGCCAGAGCGTGTGTGGCGAGGGAGCAAGCTCCCTCGCCACAGTTACGCTAGACGCTTTTAATCAAGACGGTTTCAGCACACCGCACCGGCATGCTCAAGCCGATGAAACAACCGGTTGAAATACACCAGACTGTCACCTTCCCCGCGCACACCGACCTTCGACAGTTCGACAAACATCACCGAATGCGAACCGACTTCCTTGCACTCGCTGATCCGCCCTTCGAGCTGCACCAGCGCATCGCGCAGCACCGGCACGCCCGTCTCGCCACCGTCCCACAAATCCCAGGCAAAACGCTCTGCCATCGGCACCTGGGTCATGCCGGCAAAGTGTCGGGCCAACTCTTCCTGCTCGCCACACAGGACGTTGATGCACAGACGGCCATTGGTACGGAACACATCGTGTGTCGCACTGCCACGGTTGACGCAGACCAGCACGGTGGGTGGCGAATCAGTCACCGAACACACCGCGCTGGCGGTAATGCCGCAGCGCCCGCCCGGGCCATTGGTGGTGATGATGTTTACTGCAGCAGGCAACTGCGCCATGGCGTTGCGAAAGTCTATTTGATGCTGGCTCAGGTCGGCCATGTCGTTGCCCCTCCTTCAGAAGGACCGCCAGTGTGCGGTCCGTAGGTGATGGAACTAGACTAAGGTCCGACACGCTGCACGACCATCCTGACCATCCCCATGCGGAGGTTGGCTTTCCGCTAGTCGACTAGGTGGTTTCTTTATCGTCAGGGCCCGTCGCAGTGGGTATTCTGCTACTGAGCTCCTTGATGAGCCGATATCCGCCGCAGCGTGCACGCGTGCGAAAACAATAATTAGAAATTTTCGTGGCAGTCCCTGATGGAAATCCGCAAACCGATTGTTTATATCGTTGATGACGACAAAGACCTGCGCACCTCGCTGGCCTGGTTGCTGGAGTCGGTCAGCGTGCAAGCACAGTGCTTTGCAGGCGCTGAAGAATTCCTCAGCCAATACGATCCCAAGCAGCCGGCGTGTCTGGTGCTGGACGTGCGCATGCCGGAGACCAGCGGTTTTCAGCTGCAGGAAATACTCAACCAGCGCGGCAGCACCTTACCGACCATCTTCGTGTCCGCCCATGGCGACATTCCGATGTCCGTGACAGCGATGAAGAACGGCGCACTGGACTTCGTTGAGAAGCCCTACAACCCGCAGCAAATGATCGACCGAATCCAGGCGGCGCTGAAAGTTGCCGTGCATGCCCAGGCCGATCAGGAGCAACGCCAGCATCTGCAAAGCAAGCTTAAGTTGCTCACCAGCCGCGAACGCGAAGTGTTGATGCTGGTGATCGACGGCAAAGCCAGCAAGGTCATTGCCCGCGAGTTGAACATCAGCGTCAAAACCGTGGACGTGCACCGGACCAAGATCAAGGAAAAGATGGGCGTGACCAGCATTGCGATGCTGGTGCGCGAAGTGCTGCACCTGCCGGTCGATGAGACGGCGCGGCACTGATAACCACATCACCCCGTAGCAGCTGTCGAGCCTGCGAGGCAGCTGCTACGGAGTTCGCGGTGTTGCCTCAGTTGTGGCTGTAGCGCTTGCGATACGCGCCCGGCGACACGCCAAAACGCGATTTGAAGGCCGACGAGAAGTAACTGGAGTCGGAGAATCCCCAGGCGTAGCACAGCGCCGAGAGCTTCTGCTCGACGTGCGCGCGGCGCAGGTTTTCCGCACAGAAATCCAGGCGTCGGTGCTTGATGTATTGCGCCACCACCAGGCCGCGCTTGGAGAACATCCGGTACAGGCCACGCACCGAAATCCCTACCTCACGGGCAATCAGCTCGGGGCACAGTTCTTCGACACTGAGGTGTTCGTCGATGTAGGCGATGATCTTGCGGAACTGCCGCTCATGGGCATCGCCGCCGCTGTCACGGGCGCTGATCCCCGGCAAGAGCAGGCTGACCAGAGCGTCGAGCACGGCTTCGCTTTCCTGCATGTCCAGGCCTTCCTGCTGCCGGGTGTCCAGCACCAGCTTATTGGCCATCGCGGCCAACGGCGTGTTAGCCGCAATGCGCGTGGCGCAGTTGACCGCATTGAAATGCGAGCCACGCTCCACCACCTGACGTGGCAGGATCAGTGACAACTGTCGGGAGTCATCGTTGTAGGTCATGTCGCTCGGGCGGCAGGCATCGATCAGGGCGATGTCGCCGGTGCCCAGCTGAGCGCGGTTGTCGCCCTGCTCCAGCTGCGAGCTGCCGCGCATCTGGAATACCGCGTAGTAGTGGCCGTCGCTGCTGATGCTGACGTCTTTGCTGGTGCGATACAGATGAACGTGCGCCATGTCGACGACACTGAGGTTGATGGCGCCGCTGCGAAACTCCGCCAGCTCACCGTAAAAATCCGAATCCAGCGCTCGGGCATCGAAACGCCCACAGGCCTGGTTGACCTGGCTCAGCCAGTTTTCGAACGCCTCATTGCGAACCGCCGAAGAAGTCATCATCACTGCAAAGCCTCACGCGTATTTTATTGTTATTTTTCGACCGCTTCGTCGAGCGGTTCGGCAAATGTATCGTACTGGGTCGTCACCTCCTTCGACGGCCGCCGGCCCCCATTCAACAGGCTCCGGCGTTAGCTTGCCAGCGTTCCCTCTGGTTAAATGTCCAATACCAGACGAGCGGAAAGTGCTCGCGAAACGCAGGCGCAAATCTGCTTGTTGGCTGCCTTCTCTTTGTTCGACAAACAGTTGTCGCGGTGCTCTGGTACACCTTCCAGGACCTCCACTATGCAGGTACCGCAGATACCTTCGCGGCATTCGGTGTCGATATCACAGCCGTGGGCCTGCAGCACATCGATCAGGCTGGTATTGGCCGGGACCTGAAGGACCACGCCGGAGCTGGCCAGCTCCACTTCGAATCCTCCACTCGGGCCGGCATTGGCGGCCGGGTCGGCGGCGAAGTGTTCGAGGTGAATCGCGTCGTCGGATCGGCTGCGCGCAGCCACTTCCACCACTTTGTTCATGAACGGTGCCGGGCCGCAGGTGTACACATGCGCTGCAAGTCCCGCCTGGTTCAGGCATTCACTCAACGCCGCCTCCAGATCACCCGGCTCGACGCCGTAGTGGAACTGCACATGGCCGGCAAAGGTGCTCGCCAGTAGCTCGGCAAACGCGGCGTACTCCGGCGAGCGGGCGAAATAGTGCAGGCGCCAGGTCTGGCCGCTTTCCGCCAGCCGATAGGCCATGCTCAGCAGCGGCGTCACACCGATGCCGGCAGCGAACAGCACATGCTCGGTCGCCGTCGGGTCGAGGCGAAACAGGTTGCGCGGTGCACCCATTTCCAGCTCCATGCCCTCTTGCACCTGCTCATGCAGCGCCAATGAGCCACCACGCGACTGCGCCTCCTTCTTCACCGCCACCAGATACGCACGGCGATCGTGCGGCGGGCTGCACAGAGAATACTGGCGGGTAACCCCGGTCGGCCCGGTGAGGTCAACATGAGCTCCCGGTTCATAGGTGTCGAGCGGCTGGCCATCACTGCGCACGAGGCGAAAGGAGCGGATATCCAGCGCTTCGTCGACGATCCTTTGGATTTTCACCTTCATCATTGCATCACCTGAAATACGTTTTTGGTTAATGAGCAACCCTGGAGCCGCCGCGTTCGCCTGTAGCAGCTGTCGAGCTTGCGAGGCTGCGTTCGGCTGCGCAGCAGTCGTAAAACCTGAGTGCGCGGTCTTACTGATCCACCGCACCGCCTGACTTCACGACTGCTGCGCAGCCGAACGCAGCCTCGCAGGCTCGACAGCTGCTACTTGTTCGCGTCGTGACAAATGTCAGCGCATGAACAAGCCGCCGTTGATGTCCCAGCAGGCACCGGTTACGGAGCTGGCGTGGTCGGCGATCAACAGCAAAACGCTGTCGGCGATGTACTCGGGCGCCCCGAGGGTGCCTGCCGGGATCATTTTCAGAATCTGCTCCAGGCGCTCCGGAGCCACGGTTTCGCGCACCACCGGCAAGTCCAGCGGCCCTGGCGAAATGCTGTTGACGGTCACACCTTGCGGGGCCAGTTCGCGGGCGAAGACTTTGGTCAGCGTCGCGACGCCACCCTTGGCCGCGGCGTAGTGCGCACCGGTGGCGGTGCCGCCGTTTTGCCCGGCCAGGGAAGCGATGTTGACGATGCGGCCAAAACCGCGCTCGGCGAAGTGCGCGCCGAACACCTGGCACGCGACAAACGTGCCGCGCAGGTTGATCGCCATCGACTCGTCGAACTCCTCCGGGGTGATCTCCATCAGCGCCGCGACTTTCGACACGCCGGCGTTGTTCACCAGAATGTCGGTGCCGCCCCAACGCTCGGCGAGCAAGTCACGAGCCCGGACAAAATCCGCCTTGTTGCGCACATCCAGCTCAATGGCGATGGCACTCGCGCCGCTGCCATCCAACTCCGAAGCCAGATGCTGTACGCCGTCGAGGCGCACATCGGCCAGGGCAACGCGATACCCCGCCGCGTGCAAGCGACGGGCGATGCATTCGCCAAGTCCGCGCGAGGCGCCGGTCACCAGGGCTACTCGGTTCATGGTGGTGGCCCTCATAGCAGGAAGCCGAGCGCGCTCAGGCTGTCGGTCGAATTGATCAGGCGCACGACCTTGCGTTCCAACGTCGCCACTCCGTCAGTGAAGCGAATGCGGTGGTTCAGATCGGCCACGAACGGCGTGTGCACGCCGCGTTTGTAGGCATACAGCAGCTGCGCGGAATTGACTTCAACCACGTCACCCGCCGCTTCCACCAAGCGAAACCGCGAAATACTGCGCACGGTTTTCGCCGCGTCCACTGCCGACGGCGAGTAGCCGGCGGTCAGGCGTTCGATGCGCAAGTCACGCATGCGCGCATCGTCGTAGGCGTAGTTGAGGGTGGCTTCAAAGTCTTCGGTGCCCGGGTCGATCGGCACGATGTACTTACCGCTGTCGCTCCACAGGGTCGCCCATTCGGCGTAATTCTTGTGGTCGAGCAGTTCGGCTTCACGCCAGATGAATTCGATGGCCTGGGCCAACGGACCGGAAAAACCGTTCAGGGTGTCTTGATTGCTCATTGGCTCATCATCCTTTTCCACATGTCGTAGGCACCGCGCATGCCGCCCTCGTCGGTGGCGTGGGAGACCTTGTCGCCGTTTTCAGCGGTGAGTTCTCGATTGAGGCCACGGTTGACCAGGATCGGCGCGTCGACACCGGCGTACGAACCGCGCTGCACACGGTCCCAGGCCTCGGCATCGTCCGGGCTGCCGAAACCGAACGGGCCCTGGAAGTGTTCGTGAATGCGCATCCGTTCGCGGTTGGCGATCTCCGGGCCGCCGTCCATGCCGAGTGCGACGTGGCGGATTTCGGTTTCAGTGACCGAGACCGGGCGCAGCACGCGGAAGAACGACATCGACATCGCAACGTTCGGGAACAGGTTGAGGTTGAAACCGGCGCCGTGCAGCGAGCGGACGATGCGACGGATTTGCGCAGGCTCCATGGTTTTCGACAGTTCTTCAGTGACGTGAGCGAAGCGCTCCTGCAACTGTTCGGTGCCGTCGTCGTGATCCAGGTCGACGTGCTCGGGCACCATTACCATCACGCTGTGACCGTTGCCCAGCGAATGAGTGACGGCCTGTTCGTCGGTCATGAACGAGAGCATTTCCGAGGTTTCTGCATCCACCGACGACATGAACGACTTGTGCACGATCGGGAAGTGGTAACCGTCGGTGGTGTTTTCCAGCTGGATCTTCCAGTTGCCCTTGAAGCTGAACTTGTGTTCGCCCTGGGTTTTGATCGGATAGCCAGCGCCCTGCTTCATGAACAGGTCCATCCAGTGTTTCGCGCCACCGAGGAAGTCTTCCAGCGGTTCGATCTCATCGTTGTAGCTGGCGAACACCATGCCGGCGTAGCTTTCGACGCGCAGGCTGGTGAGCGGCAGTTCGGACTTTTCCAGAATGCCTTCATAGCCGTCCGGATAAGGCAGCGCACGCAGCTTGCCATCCAGCCCATACGACCAACTGTGGTACGGGCAAGTGAAACCGGTGGCGTTGCCTTTGTGCTTTTCACACACAGTGGCGCCGCGGTGCCGGCAACGGTTTTCCAGGACGTTGATGTTGTTCTTCTTGTCGCGAACAACGATCACCGGGCGACGGCCGATGGTGGCGGTCTTGAAGTCGCCGCTGTTGCGCACTTCACTTTCGTGGGCGACCCACACCCAGGTGCGGTAGAAAATCTTTTCCAGCTCCGCTTCGAACAGCGCCGGATCGTTGTACAGCGAGACGTCAACGCGGTCGTGTTTGACCAGTTCGTCAGGGCTTTTCGACGTTGCGATCAGCCGGTATTCATGAGTGCTCATGCGGTCCTCCTCATGGCTTTTCAAGATTTATTTTTAGAGGCGGGCCGTTCACCGGCCATGCTCTGTTGCAACTGCGCACCGAAGGCGCAGACGAGTTCGTCCTGGCCTTTACGGCCAACGATTTGCAGGCCGACTTTCAGCCCGCCGCAATCCAGTTCCACCGGTATCGTCAGTGCGGGATGGCCGCTGAGGTTGAAAGGTCTTACCAGCGGCGTCATGCCGGCCACGGCTTTGCTCGCACTGCGGGCTTCGCTTAGCGTGGGTGGCAGGCTCGGCAGCGTCGGCAGAAGCAGTACCGCGAATTCTTCCAGGGCGGCATCCACCTGCTGGCTGAAGCGCACGCGCACCTTTTCGGCTTCCGCCAGGTCAGCGGCGTTGGTGCGGCTGGCGGCCAACAGGCGCTGCTCCACATCCGCGCCGATCAGGCCTTTACCGGTAAGGTGGCCAAACGCGGCCCAGTTTTCGAAATTGATGACGGTCAGGCCCGCGGCGAATGCGGCGTCGAATTCGCTCAGTTGCACGTTACTGCGACGCCAACCCGCACGGTCAGCAGCGGCGCCGAGGCACGCGTGCAGATGCGGGTCGCAGGCGACGTCGAGGAAGCCCACTGACACATTGCTCGAAGGCTGGTTTTGAACCCGGAAGCCGGGACAGATCACTTGCATCGCGGCAATCAGGTCGTCCATGTTCGCCGCGAACGGTCCCACGCAATCGAGGCTGGACACTGCCGGATGCGCGCCCACGCGGCTGACTCGCCCGTAAGTCGGTTTCAGCCCGGCGATGCCGCAACACGCCGCCGGTACACGCACTGAACCGCCGGTGTCGGTGCCGATGGCAATGTCCGCCAGGCCTGCCGCTACGGCGGCTGCCGAACCGCTGGAAGAGCCGCCCGGTACCCGATCCGGTGCTTGCGGATTGATCGGCGTGCCGGTCCAGTCGTTAATGCCGGTCACACCGAAGGCCAGCTCATGCAGGTTGGTTTTGCCAACGATCTGCCAACCGGCGTCGAGGATCGCGTCCACCACTTCGGCGTTGCGTGTTGCGGGCGCGGCATCGGCAAATGCGCGGCTGCCCGAACGTGTCGGATGCCCGGCAATGTCGATCGAGTCTTTGATCGCGACCCGTTTGCCACTGCCGCCCAGTAAGAACTCGCTGATAAACGTACTCATGCACCCAGCTCCGTGTTGAACAAGCGTTGCGTACGAAAATGCGCGATCAACCAGACACCGTCGACACAGCGGAAATCGATGTTCAGCCGCGTGCCGAACAATTCGCTGCGCTCATCGGCGTAGGTGCAAATCTGCTGCATGATCCATTGCCCTTGCGCCGTGCTGCCGTCGACCACGATCGACTCGCTGGTGAGGTAATGCAGGTTCAGGCGAAAGTGCTCGGACGGTGGCAAGTAACCGGCCACAAACGCCGCCACGGCGTCACGCCCGCGGTGCTGGCCAAAGGTCTGCGCGGTCTGGCTGCCAACGCCTTCCCAGATGGCATCGGCACTGAACAGCTGCGCCAACTGGCTGACATGGGTGGCCGCCCTTGGCACATCGCACAGGTCCATGTAGCGCGCCATCAAACGGCGCACCTGACTCTCCCCTTCGAGCGTCTCGAGACGCTGCAGCAAGGCCTCGTTCATGGCTTAAACCTTGGCGGCGTCAGGAATGGTCAGCGGACGGCCGATGCGCGCTTCGACCTTGGCGTAGCGCCACAGGCTGTATTCGTTCACCGGCGTGGTGCGGAACAGGTTGCAGGCGTCGATCACCGACTGATGGCAATCGACGTCGGCCATGATGTAGACGGTCCATGGCGAGGTCGTGGATGGGCCGACCATCAAGCGGTCATCGTCCATCGCGCCGAGCACGGTGATGCCCGGCATGGCGCCGAGTGAGCCCATCATCTGGCTGAAGCCTTTCCACACGCTCAGGCCTTCGCCGGTCGGCAAGTCGAAAAAGTTCTGGGTGATGCCGATGCAAAAGACGACGCGCAGGGGTTCTTGGGTGGCTTGCGACATGGGATTGATCCTTGAAGAAGTGATGACGATTCAGATGTAGCCAGGAAATGGCGGCACGCCGAGCAATACCGAGCCGGCGCCGTCGTACAGGCCTTCGCTGAGAAATGCGTGCTGGGTGACCACCATCGAGTCGCGCAGGTAACGCTGCAGCGGATGGCGCAAGTAAATCGCGGTGGTCCCGGCCAGTCTGTAAGCGCTCTGCACCACGGCCGCACCGGCCTGGGAAACGTGAATGGCGGACAGGCGCAACAGGCTGGTTTGTTCGGCGGTGACCGGGTTGCCGGCGAGGATCGAGTTCCACACCTGCTCGGTAGCGCCGTAGAAGAAGCCGCGTGCGGCGGCGAGTTGCGCTTCGGCCTTGGCAATCTCGATGCGCACATAGGCGCGGTCGGCCATCTTCGGGGCGCCGGTGATGCCACTGCCGGCGGCCATGCGGCTGACTTCGTCGAGCGCTGCACGGGCCAGGCCGAGGTTGACCACCGCCAGCACTTGCGCGGCGTAGGCAATCGACGGGTAGCGGAACAACGGTTCATCGACGGTTGAGGCACCACCACGAATGAAGGTCCAGCGCTCATCGACGCGTTTGTCGTTGACGCGCAGGTCATGGCTGCCGGTGCCTTTGAGACCGACCACATCCCAGTTTTCGATGATCTCGACCTGGCTTGCCGGGAATACCGCTGTGCGCGGCTTGCCGCCGGCAGCGCCGATACCGACGCCTAGCAAATCAGCGCCTTTGCAGCCGCTGGCAAATTTCCAGGTGCCGTTAACCTGCCAGCCGCCCTCGACTGCCTCGGCGGGCTGCAACGGGAACAAGCCAGCGGCGAACACCAGATCAGGGCTTTGCGCGTAAATCTCGGCCAGGGTTTCTTTCGGCAAAGCCGCAAGATAGACGCCGGCGCTACCGAAACTGGCCACCCAGCCTGCGGAGCCGTCGGCTTCGGAGATGCGTTCAATTATGTGTAGAAATTGTGCCGGTGCCAGGGCGTCACCGCCGTAGCATTTCGGCGTCGCGGCACGGTAGATGCCCACCTGTTTGAAGCGCTCGATCATGTCCCGTGGCACGTGGGAGCCGGTGTCGAATTCGTTCCGACGCTGGCGCACCTCATCGAGCACCTGCTGAAATTCCCGACTCTCGACGATATTATCGACAACGCTTGGCAGAGCGTCTTTTTCCGCGACAGCTGAACGCAGCATGGGCTTCTCTCCGTTTACTTGTTATTAGCCGGAGCCTGCCTGGAGGCGTGGCGACCGTTGATGGGTTCAGTGTAAAAACCGCATCCGCTCGCCACTATTGGGGCGTGCAGCCCCTCGGCTAAAGAAAACCCCTAGCCCGCCCCCCGTTACCTCTGAGCGCATCCCCACACGCAAGACGGTATAAAACGCCATACTTCCACTTTCACCCCTAGTGGAACTCTCCGCCTCCAAGGGTTGCGCGATGTATCTGCCTAAACCGAACGACTTTTACACCCTCATTGAAGCCATGCCGTTGTGCATCATTCTTCATGACGCACAAAGCAAGGAGATTCTCTGGGCCAACGCCGCGGCCTTGAAGGCGCTCGGCTTTACCTTGGAAGAACTTACTCCGCTAAAAGCCCCGGACATGACCCGCGACGCGCCGAAGTACCGCCGCTCGGTAGGTTTGCGTTGGCTGGAGGGCGCCGCGCGCACTGGTCAGCGCGCCATCGAGTGGTGTTATCGGTCCAAACAAGGGGTGGAAATTCTGTCCGAGGCGGTCGCGACCCTGGTGAATCTGGATGACCGCGATGTGCTGATGGTGCAGTTCCGTGACATCTCCAAGGAAGACAAGGTCAAGCGCGACCTCAAGCGTTTCGAAAGCCGGCTCAAGGCGTTTATGCAGGACCTGGCCGAGGGCGTGGCGGTGCTCGGCCCGCAAGGTGATATTCGCTTTATCAGCGACTCAGGCGCGCACTTGCTCCATAGCGAAGAAGACGCGCTGATCGGCGAAAATTTCCTCGCCTGGTGCGACGAGCCTTCGCGCCTGCGCCTGCTGCACCAGATGGCCAGCGAACAACCGGAGCACGCGCCCTTCAGCGTGCACTACCACGTGCAGCGGCGTGACGGTGAGTGGCGCTGGCATGACGCGACGTGCCGCTATATCGAGATTGAAGACGACCTGATCGGCCATCTGCTGCTGTTCCGCGACGTCACCGAGCAAGTCCGCGCCGAAGAAGCAAGGCGCGTCAGCGAGCAAAAGCTCGAATACCTGGCGCGCTACAACGCGATGGGCGAAATGGCCGTGGCCATCGCTCATGAACTGAGTCAGCCACTGGCCGCCACCCGCAACTTCATCGAAGGCGCGGTGATTCGCCTGGGCAACGTTGAAACGACTGAACAAGGCGTCGCCTGGGGTTTGCAAAACGCCGTGCGACAAATCGAGCATGCCTCGTTGATCATCAAAAGCGTGCGCGATTACGTGGTCAAGCTGGAGCAATCCGAAGAGCTGATCGACCTCAATGAGCTGCTGCGCGAAACCCGTTATTTCATCAGCCTGCGGGCCGCCCCGAGCTTGATCAAAGTCGACATTGTCACCAGCCCCGAACCGCTGCTGGTGAGCTGCGAGAAAGTGTTGATCGGCCAGGTCATCCTCAACCTGGCCTTCAATGCGATTGAAGAGATGAGCGATCTGCCCGTCGAACGGCGTCTGCTGCGCATCCATGCCAGCGCCGACAAAGAGGTCGCATTAGTGAGCATCGAAGATTGCGGTCGCGGTATTCAAGCGGAGGCGCAAGAGAAGCTTTTCGACGGCTTCTTCTCTTCCAAGGTCAGCGGTAACGGCATCGGCCTGGCCCTGTGCAAAAACATCATCGGCCGTCACCGTGGCGATATCTGGGCGCAAAACCTCGAGCCCTGCGGCGCCGTTTTCACCTTCTCCCTTCCCCTCGCAACCCCCGCCTGACCCCGCAATCGCGGCGTGTGCGGCCAGTTTCATCAGACTGGCACAGACACACAAACACTTGGCAGCCACAACAATTCTTCGGTTTTCCCGTCGAGGCAGAATCGAACTGCAAAAATCTGCCACTGCACCCGCGATGTGCGAGAACAATAATTCAGGGAGTTCCCCCTAATGCGAGCCACCAGGATCACCGTACAGTCAGGGCTGAGTCTCAGCCTGCTGGTACTCGGTTTGAATCATGCCAGTGCTGATCTGCCCGCTGACACGATCGGCCAGACCACCTTGGCGTTTCCCGCTGAAGCACACCGAGCATTCATCATTGATGTTGAATTCGAGAGTTTCGTGGCGGGCCGTGTCACCGTGGTCGACCCTGACAAAAAACGCGTCCTCGGCATGGTGCCGACCGGCTTTGCCGCCCCCTCGACGCTGAGCCATGACCGCAAGACGATCTACAGCGCCGACATCTTCTACTCCCGTGGTACCCGCGGTACGCGTACCGATGTGCTGACCGCCTGGGACAGCTCGACCCTGTCGCCGGCCTGGGAGCTGTTGATTCCGACCAAGCGCGCCGAATCCCTGACCCAGCGTTACTCGCTGAACCCGAGCGGTGATGACCGTTTTGTCTACGTCTACAACTTCACCCCTTCAACCTCGGTGACCGTGGTCGATACCCAAGCCAAGGCCGTCACCAGCGAAATCGCGATTCCGGGTTGCGTGCTCAACTACCCGATCGGCAACCGCCGTTTCGCCTCGCTGTGTGGCGACGGCAGCTTGCAGGTGGTCACTCTCAATGAGCAAGGCCTGGAAGCCTCGCGCAGCCGCACGCCGTTTTTCGACCCGAACGCGGAAAAACTGGTGGAGCGCGCCGTGAACGTCGGCGACACCTATTACTTCACCACCACAACGGGCACCGTGCGGCCGGTGGATTTTGCCGGTGAAGCGCCAAAAATCCTGCCGTCCTGGTCGTTGACCACTGACGAGGAAAAGAAAGCCGGCTGGGCTCCGGGTGGTTGGCAGCTGATGGCCGTCGCGCCGAAGCTGGACCGTTTGTACGTGCTGATGCACGACGCCCACGAACCCATGAAGTGGGAAGACCCAAGCCCGCTGATCTGGGCCTTTGACCTCAAGACCCACAAGAAACTGGCGACCCTGCAAGCACCGGTTCCGGTGTGGAGCATGCAAGCGACCGGCGACGACAAACCGCTGTTGCTCGGCACCGACGTGGAAGGCGGCTTGCAGATCTTCGACCTCAAGACCAACACGCTCACCGGCAGCATGCCGAAAGTCGCGAAAACGGCGACTCAGGTTCTGAGCTACTAACGAGGTTCGGCCATGCACACAGATCCGATCTTCATCATTGCCAGCGCACTCGCTATTGCCGTGTTGCTGGCCAGTGCCGCGACCAACAAGGTGCGGGCGCCGGCACGTTTTGCCAAGCAACTGGCTGACTACCAGCTACTGCCCGATTCGCTGGTGCGCCCGAGCGCCCGGCTGATTCCAGTGCTTGAGCTGGTGATTGCCTTCGCGCTGCTGGTTCCGGCCTGCCGTTCATGGGCTGCACTAAGTGCCGCCAGCCTGATCGCGCTGTATGCCACCGCCATTGGCATCAACCTGTGGCGCGGCCGTCGGGATATCGACTGCGGCTGTGCCGGCCCGGATCAGGCGCAGCCACTGCGCCCGATTCTGCTGCTGCGCAACAGCGTACTGGTGGGGCTGGCGCTGCTGGCCAGCGTGTCGCCCATCGTCCGCGACCTGAACGTTTTCGACGGCTTTGTGACCGTCGCCGCCAGCAGCGTCGCGCTGCTCATTTACGCCGCAGCCGATGGCTTGCTGGCGAACTCCCCTCTTCTGCTCAAACTGATTGGTAGGTGATCAATGGAAGGCTTAATCGTTTCCAACGTTCTGCTCTGGATGCTGCTGCTGGCCGTGGCGTTTGTCGTCATGGGCCTGGTTCGGCAAATTGGTGTGCTGCACGGCCGACTGGCCCCGGCCGGTGCGCTGATGGTCGACAAAGGCGTGGCCGTCAACGAGCCCGCGCCGCAAGTCACCGCGACCGACCGTCACGGTCGCCCGGTGAACTTCGGCTATGCCGGTGAAAAATCTCAACTGCTGTTCTTCCTCTCGCCGACCTGCCCGATCTGCAAATCCCTGCTGCCGGCCATTAAATCCATCGCCCGGGAACAGGCCGATCGTCTCGACGTGGTGTTTATCAGCGACGGCGACATGGACGCTCAGCAAGCGCTGATCCGCGAGCACAAACTGGACGACGCCACTTACGTGGTCGGCCCGCAAGTGGGCATGACCTATCAGATTGGCAAGCTGCCTTACGCTGCGCTGATCGACAAGGCCGGCACCCTGCGCGCCAAAGGCCTGGTCAATTCCCGCGAGCACCTGGACAGCCTGTTCGAAGTCGAGCACCTGAAAAGCGCCACGCTGCAGGACTACCTGAACAGCCAACCTCACACGCACGACCACAGCCACGGCCATAGCCACTGATTAAGGCAGGGAGACTTTTATGAAACTGCTGGATCTGTTGTTTGAGCGCTCGGCTCGCCGTGTCGCCGACACCACCTCTCGACGCAAACTGCTCGCGCGCATGGGTTCCTTGATGGTCGCGGGTGCTGCGCTGCCCCTGCTGTTGCCGCTGGATCGCACCAGCAAAGCCCTGGCCGCCGATAACCCGAAAGCCGGCGACCCGGGTGATCCGAACAGCTGCGACTACTGGCGCTATTGCTCCATCGATGGCTTCTTGTGCAGCTGCTGCGGGGGCTCGGTCACGTCCTGCCCGCCGGGCACGGAAGCGTCGCAAGTCACCTGGATCGGCACCTGCCGCAACCCGGCCGACGGCAAGGACTACATCATTTCGTACAACGACTGCTGCGGTAAGCAAAGCTGCGCCCAGTGCGCGTGCACCCGTAACGACAGTGAAGAACCCGCCTATCGCCCGTTCAACAACAACGATGTGAACTGGTGCCTGGCCGCTAAATCGCACATCTACCACTGCACCGTTTCGATCATCCGCGGCGTCGCGGTTTAACGCGCATTTGCCGTCGGTTGCTCGCGCAATCGGCGGTTTTTTTTTGTGTTTGTGAGCTGTTTTTTTTGTTCATTGTTACCGACAACAAGAAAAAGGTGCTTGTCATGCGTAGGTTGCTATTGCTCGGTCTTGTCTGCGTCATGACCGCCCCGCTCGTTTATGCCAGAGCCATTCCCAACCCGGCGCAGCGTCATGCTCCGGGCAACGAAGAACTTCAAAAACCCATTTCCGAGGCGGGTTACGGTGTTGGCGTGAACTACCAACTGCAATGCGCCGGTTGCCATCTGGGTGATGGTATGGGGTCCCCCGCCAATGACACGCCTCGGCTACAGGGGTTTGTCGGCAATTTTCTGAAAGTACCGGGCGGCCGCGAATTTCTCGTGCGTGTGCCCGGTATGTCACAGTCCGCGCTTAACAACGCGCAGTTGGCCGACTTACTCAACTGGTTAATGCGTGAAGACGGCATGGCTGGCAAAAGCACCCCCGCGCACTACCAGCCTTACAGCGCCGAAGAAGTCTCCGCGCTGCGCCAAAAAGCCATGCTCAACCTCCCGGGCACCCGCGCCGAATTGATAAAAGAGATGCGCGCGCAAGGCATTGCGATTGAAGACGGGATGAGTTACTGATTTCGGCACAGAGCAAAAGGTTTTTGGCAAGAATCAAAAAGAATCCATCCACCATTTGTAGCAAAGTGCAGGTGTGCCTCTCCTCGGCTCGCCTGAAGGAACTCAGAAATGTTCGCCTCCGTTGCGCTGCTTAAAAGAAAACCACTTGCCCGGCTCGCGCTAGCCATTACCTTGGGCACCCTCGGCTTGCCTTGCTGGATGTCCAGTGCCCATGCTCACGGCGGTCACGCCGAAATGGTGCCATTGCAATCGACCCTTGAGGACTTCGGCGCCACGGTCAAATGGGACGACTATTCCGACCTGTTCGTGATTGCCAAGGACGGTGTCTACCTCAAGGTCAAACCGGGTAGCAAGGTGGCCGTGCTCAACGGCAAACGGATGGAGTTGTCAGTGCCGGTGGTGTTCAAAGGCAAGACGGCGTTCATGTCCAAGGACTTCATCAACCAGGTCTTCCAGTCCGGCCTGGACAAGACGTTTGTCGTCGAGACCCGCCCTAACCCGCTCAACCCGCTAAGCGCCGACGAAATCAAGGCGGCGGTGGAGGTCGTCAAGCATTCCGCCCACTACAAGCCCGGCTTTCGCTTCACCGAAGTGTCCGTCAATGAGCCACCCAAGGCTCAGGTCTGGAATTTCGTCTACACCGGCCAGAACGTCACCCAGCCTCGCCAGGCCAATATTGTGGTGCTCGATGGCAAGCATGTGATCGAGGCGCTGGTCGATCTCGACAGCAAGACACTCAAGTCATGGAAACCCGTCGAAGGCGCTCACGGCATGGTCTTGCTGGACGACTTCGCGACCGTGCAGTCGGCCGTAGAGACGAGCCCCGAATACACGCAAGCACTGGCCAAGCGTGGTATCACCGATGTCAAAAAGGTCGTGGCCACGCCATTGACCGTCGGTTACTTCGACGGCAAAGACGGTCTGGCGCAGGATAAACGCCTGCTGAAAATCGTCAGCTACCTCAATACCGGTGATGGCAACTACTGGGCGCACCCGATCGAGGGCCTGGTGGCGATTGTCGATCTGGAGCAGAAGAAGCTGATCAAGATCGAAGATGAGGCCGTCATTCCGGTTCCGATGAAGCCGACACCCTATGACGGGCGTGGCCGCAAAGGCACGCAGGTCAAGCCGCTGGAGATCATCGAGCCGGAAGGAAAGAACTACACCATTACCGGCAACAGCATTCATTGGCAGAACTGGGACTTCCATGTTCGCCTCGATTCGCGGGTCGGCCCGATACTGTCGACGGTCACTTATGACGACAAGGGCAAGAAACGCAAAATCATGTACGAGGGCTCGCTGGGCGGCATGATCGTGCCTTACGGCGATCCCGACGTCGGCTGGTACTTCAAGGCTTACCTGGATTCGGGCGATTACGGCATGGGCACGCTGACCTCGCCGATCGCGCGCGGCAAAGACGCCCCGGAAAACGCTGTGCTGCTGGACGCCACCATTGCGGACTATACCGGCGCACCGACCTCGATTCCGCGCGCAATGGCCGTGTTCGAACGCTACGCCGGCCCGGAATACAAACACCAGGAGATGGGCCAGCCCAACCTCAGTACCGAGCGTCGTGAGCTGGTGGTGCGCTGGATCAGCACCGTCGGCAACTACGACTACATCTTCGACTGGGTCTTCCAGCAGAACGGGACCCTCGGCATCGATGCCGGCGCCACCGGTATCGAAGCGGTCAAGGGTGTGAAATCCAAAACCATGCATGAAGCCACGGCCAACGAAGACACCCGCTACGGCACCCTGCTGGACCACAACATCGTCGGCACCACCCACCAGCACATCTACAACTTCCGTCTGGATATGGATGTGGACGGTGAAAACAACTCACTGGTTGAAGTGAACCCGGTGGTGGTCGCCAACGACCGTGGCGGACCGCGGAGCAGTACGATGCAGACCGAGCACAACGTGGTCAGCACCGAACAGCAAGCCGCGCAGAAATTCGACCCTTCGACCGTCCGCTTGATGACCAATTTCAGCAAGGAAAACAAAGTCGGCAACCCGGTTTCCTATCAGCTGATTCCGTATGCCGGCGGTACTCACCCGGTGGCCAAGGGTGCCAACTTCGGCAAGGACGAATGGCTCTATCACCGCCTGAGCTTCATGGACAAACAACTGTGGGTGACGCGCTACAACCCGGACGAGAAATACCCGGAAGGTAAATACCCGAATCGCTCGGACAAAGACTCAGGCCTGGGACAGTTCACTCACGATAACCAGTCCATCGAAAACACCGACGATGTGGTCTGGCTGACCACGGGCACCACGCACATCGCGCGGGCTGAAGAGTGGCCGATCATGCCGACCGAGTGGGTGCATGTGCTGTTGAAGCCGTGGAATTTCTTCGATGAGACACCGACGCTGAACCTCAACGCCCCGCAGTAATGGGGTCATGCACAAAAACCTGTGGGAGCGGGCTTGCTCGCTCCCACAGTGGGTTAGCGTGACGTCAGCTGGATCTCTTGCAGGCTTCCTGCGCAATTACTGGACCACAATCTTCCCGATCATCTGCGGATGCAGCACACAAAAATACTCAAACTCCCCCGGGGTGTTGAACACCCAGGAAAAACTGTCATTGGTATCCAGCGCCCCCGAGCGAAACGCCTTGTGGGTTTCCGACACCGTGTGCGGAATCTGATCGTCGTTCACCCAGGTCACTTTGGTGCCCACGGCCACATTCAAATCCTTGGGGCTGAACATGAATTCCTTGATGTCGACTTTCACTTCCTGCGCCCATGTCGGCATCGACAGCATCAGGCCGATCACGGCCAACAGTCGCGTGTTCATTCCTCAGCCCTCCCCTAAACCAGTGTCGAATCGATCAGCGCCAGCGGATGATCTCCCTGGGTCGCGCGCACATCGGTGATCCCCAGATAATTGCGCAGTTGATCAGCCGCCACGGTCATGGGCCCCGGTGCTGGCGCCGTACCCGGTGCGGGTTGTGGATAGGCGGTGCCGCGGGCGGTGTGGAAGGTGATGTTGCCTTCGACCTTCTGGATCACCTGATGGATATGCCCGTTCAACACCGTCACCGAACCGTACTTGCGCAGCATCGCAATCGCCTGATCGCCATCCTCGGTGCCCCAGCCCCACGGCTGATAAATCGTCCACAACGGAATATGGGTAAACACCACGATGGGCGTGCTGCTGGTCACGGCGCGCAAGTCATCGGCCAGCCAGGCCAGTTGATCGGCACCGAGGGTTGCTTCATGCCCGGCCTGGAAGTTGAAGACATTCACCAGTGCGATGAAATGCACACCGTGATCATCGAAACTGTACCAGCCATTGCCTTTGGTGCCCTTGCCGTAGCGCTCCAGGTAGAGCTTGCCGCCGCCCTCGTCGAGGGTGTCGTGCTCGCCCGGTACGTAATGCACGGTGGACGGCAGGCCTTTGAGCAACTGCGCGGCGGTGTCGAACTCTTCGGGTTTGGACAGGTGCGTGATGTCGCCGGTGTGCAGGATCAGCGACGGCCGTTTTGGCAGCGCGATGACCTTGTCGATCGCCACCTGCAAAGTCTTGAGCGGCTCAGGGTTGGCCTCCTTGTTGAAGCCGATGTGCGAGTCGCTGATCTGCACGAAGTGAAACGTACTGGCCAGTGCCTTGGGGTCGGTGACGTTGCCTGCCTCATCCATCGCGAAGGCCCGGGGAATGCCGCCGCTCAGGGCCCAGATCACCCCGGCACCGGCCCACGCCGAGCACTTGAGCAGCGTACGGCGGTCAGGGTTCAACGGACCGTCGGTGCGGCGTTGATGTTTTGCATGAATGTCCATCGGTATGCCCTCTCTGGCGAACTACAGTGATGTAGCTGACACGAGGTACAACCTTGCGAAACCGGGGTTTATTCCGCGCCGGAAAATAAATTTTTCTCCGGGAATAAAACACGGCGACTCACAGTTATAGGGGTGGGACGGTGCGGGAATCACTATGAAGCGATTTGAGGAACTGATTGCGCCCCATCTGGACGCCGCCTACAACCTCGCGCGCTGGCTCACGGGCAACGACAGCGCCGCGCACGATGTCGTGCAGGAAAGTGCGCTGCGCGCTTTCAGGTTTTTGCAGCGTTTCGCCGATGGCAACCCCAAGGCCTGGTTCCTGACCATCGTGCGCAACGAAAGCTACACCTGGCTCAAGGCCTCGGCCGGGCACCGTTGGGTCGCTATCGGCGACGAACTCCCCGAAGACTACGCAGCGCTGAGCCACAGCCAGACCCCGGAATTGCAAGCGATCCACACGGAAAACGCCGCGCTGATCCAGCAAGCGCTGTGCGCCCTGCCGCCGGTGTTTCGCGAGGTGATTGTGCTGAAGGAGCTCGAAGACATGCCCTACAAGGACATCGCCCTGGTGGTCGACATTCCCATCGGCACCGTCATGTCGAGACTGGCCCGGGCTCGCGCCATGCTCAAGCTCGAACTGATGAAGTTGCACGATCATGAATAAACTCGACTGCACGGTTTGCCAGACGCTGATCCATGGCTATCTGGACCAGGAACTTGATCCGCCGATGGCTGCGCAGGTGGCCGGGCATTTAGCCGCGTGCGCCGAGTGTGCTCGGTTGCACGATCAGGCACGGCTGCTGAAGGTCAGCGTGAAGCGCCAGGCCCCTTATTATCCGGCGCCGGTGGTGTTGGCTGATAGCGTACTGGCCGCTGTTGCGCCACGGCCCCGCGCTGTCGAACACTGGCGAAAATGGCTCGCACCGGTTTTTTCAGCGGCGGCGCTGGCCTTGGCGGTGGTGCTGTATGTGGTCACGCCGGGCAGTGAACAACCGTTGATGGATGAGGCGGTGTCGAGCCATGTCCGCTCATTGATGGGCGAGCATTTGAACGATGTGGTTTCGTCCGACCGGCACACTGTCAAGCCCTGGTTCACCGGCAAACTCGACTTTTCGCCGCCGGTATTCGATTACTCGGCGCAAGGGTTTGCGCTGTTGGGCGGGCGGCTGGATTACCTGCAACATCAGACCACAGCGGCGCTGAGTTACGGGCGGGCCAGGCACATTATCAATGTGTTCATACTGCCCACGCCGGAGGCGGACAAGCCCCGGCAGAGCCAGACCATTCGCGGCTTTAACGTGGTGTCATGGCAGGCCAGCCACATGCGCTTCGTGCTGGTTTCCGATCTGGAGAAAAGTGAACTGGAGGCGTTCAGCCAGTTGCTCAAGCCGTAGCCCTTCTTTACCCCTGTGGGAGCGTGTATCAAGGGAACTATCAGGCGTGCTTTTTGCGGTACTCACCAGGTGAAATGCCGAAGCGTGTTTTGAACGCGGTGGAGAAGTAGCTCGAATCGGAGAACCCCCACGAGTAACCCAGCACCGACAGCTTCTGCTCCATACCCGACTGGCGCAGGGATTCGGCGCACAAATCCAGTCGGCGATTCTTGATGTAGCGCGCGACCACCAATCCCTTCTTGGCAAACATCCGATACAACCCACGAGTCGACATGCCGACCTCCCGTGCCAGCCATTCCGGGCAGAGGTCTTCCGAGCGGATTTGCGCATCAATAACGCCCAAGGTCTTGCGGAAGATACGTTCATGCACATCACTGCCGTCTTCGGCATGACTGATCGCCGGGCGCAGCAGGCTGACAATGGCCTCCAGGGTCGCTTCGCTTTCTTGCCGGCTGAGGTTTGTCTGGGACGTGGCATCCAGGATCAAGCGGTGAGACAGCATCGCAATGGGCGATGTCGCGGCAATCCGGTGGCCGCATTTGACCTGATTGAAGCGCAGGGTGTGCTCAACCAGTTGCGACGGCAGAATCAGCGACAATTGCCGGGAGTTTTCACTGTAGGTGAAGTCGCTGGGGCGCGAAGCGTCGATCAGCGTGATGTCACCGGCCGAGAGTAAAACCTTGTTGTCACCCTGGGCCATGCCGGCCGTGCCGTCGAGTTGGAACACCGCAAAGTATTTCCCGCCCTCGCCGGCAGCGACTTCCCGTGGCGTGCGGAACAGTCGAGCCTGACAGGCATCAACAAAACTGAGTTTCAGCGCGCCGTCCTGGTGTTCCCGGATATCGCCGGCAAACTCAGCGCCCAGAGGTTGCGCATTGAAGGCGCCACAGATCTGGTTGATCTGATGAATCCACTGATCAAAGCCATCACGGCGCTGTGCAATTGAAGAAATCATGTCGGGCCTCACGCAGGCTTATTTTTATTGTCTACGCCAATCCACAGGTTCTCCTGAACAGTCATTCTCCCTGAACGTTGACGGGCTACTTGAGCCCGCCAAACCGCCGATAGAAACTTTCACCGACGTCCGGCAACGGGCCATCGGCGGTTTCCAGCGCAGTGTTCAACCATTCTTCGGCTTTGGCGTAGATCAGCCGGTAAATGTTGCGGCACAACTGGCGGGCGGCCCGACCTTCCCAATCACCGGGCAACAACTCGTCCGGCAATTGCGGGTCGCGCAACAGCAATTTGCGGTACTCGTGAATAAGCAGAACCCGTGCCAGGAAGCAGTCGGAGGGTTCGAGGTTCTCTTGCTCGCGAAGCGCTTGCCAGAGCGGTCGGAACAGCTGAATGAACTCGCTGTAATGGGTCGCCAGCTCTTCGATGTTCCAGCTCTCGCGCACCTGCAAACGCAGGGCCTTGGAGGCCAGCACGTCCTGCGCGGTGGTTTCAAAGACGATGGTCTCTTCCTGGGCGCCGAGGTCGAGCAAGGTGGCGTTGAGATCGGTACGGTCGCTGCGTGGACAGGCCAGCACGGCTGGCGAGATCGCACCAAAACCTTGCCACTCGAGTTCTTCGCGCACTTGTTTGCGTTTGTCCTGGGTCAGTTGCGTGAGCATCACCAGGCACCAGGAGCCATCCCACGCCGGCACGGTGGAGCTGTAGACCCGCTTGAAAGCCTTGTCGAAACGCCGGCGACCGGTGCCGGTCAGGCTGTAGTAACTGCGGCGCCCGACTTTCTCGGCGGTCAGCCAGCCTTCCTTGGTCAGACGGAAGATCGAGGTGCGGATCAGCCGCTCGTTGATGCCGATGGGCTCGAGCAATTGAATCAGGCTGCCCAGCCAGACCGTTCCGCCGTGGGGTTCGATGGCATCGCCGTATAACGTGATGATCAAGGAACTGGCGCGGATCGGCGTCTGCTCCTGGAAGCGGGTAATCAGATGGTTCAATGGTGTCAGGGACGACATGGGCGTACCGAGCTAAAAAAAGAAAAGGAATATACCGGTTTCATAAAGCTCACACGTACCCCTGTAGCAGCTGCCGAAGGCTGCGTTCGGCTGCGCAGCAGTCGCTAAATCCAAGCATGCGGTGATTCAGGATGATTGAGTCGTCTGAATGGCGACCGCTTCGCGCTCGAACGCAGCCTTCGGCAGCTGCTACAGGTTCTTCAGCGTTCATAGCATGGTGCCCTTGGGCCGCAAGCCGCTGTCGCTGATACGTGGGCGATCGGGTTCCGGTTCGGTCAGCGGCTCGCAGACTTGCATCTGCTCAAGGCAACGCTTGGCCAGTTGCTGATATTCACGAGTGCCCGCCTGCTTCCATGACACTTCCTCATCGCTGAGGCTGCGCTTGACGCTGGCCGGTGCGCCCATCACCAATGACTGCTCCGGGCATGCGAATCCGGCTTTGACGAAGGCTGCTGCCGAGACGAATGAGCGAGGGCCAATCCGCGCGTTGTCCATCACCACCGCATTCATGCCCACCAGGGCATCGGCGCCGATCCGGCAACCGTGCAACACCGCGCCGTGACCAATATGGCCGTTGCGCTCCACCACCGTGTCGCTGTCCGGAAAGCCGTGCATCACGCAGGTGTCCTGCAGGTTGGCGCCCTCCTCCAGCACGATCCGGCCAAAGTCCCCGCGCAGACTGGCCAACGGCCCGACATAGCAATGGGGGCCGACAATCACGTCACCGATCAGGACGGCCGACGGATGAACGTAAGCAGTGGGATCAACCACCGGGGTCAAGCCATCGAGGCTGTAGCAAGTCATGGGACGTTCCTTTAAGCGTAATGCCGGGTGTATTTGCAAAGCGATGCCGATATGGGGTCATTTTGTATCACATCGCTTTTACCAGCACAAAGACAAAAAATCCGTATCACTTAATAACGATCTTTGAAAAAGGTCCGGCAATGCGTCTGGCGCAACCATCCCAGCCAATAAAACCAGCGATATTCCGCTGCAAAGCCTCCTCATAAAGCTCTCACCCAAACACCAGCCACTCATCAATAAGACACATTAAATCTATTTTAGTGTTGTATTTGCGTATCACGTTGTAGGTATACTCAGGCAAAACCGGCCCACCGCGCCGATCCAATAATGAGCCGGCATTACAGCCGAGCGTGCACCGTGAGGGCATCCGCCATGCCTCTAACCCTTGCTGTCGAGTTCATCGAGCCGGGCGTCCGCCTGATTACCCTGCAGCGCCCACAAGCGCTGAACGCCCTGACCACCGAATTGCTTGGTGAACTGGCGGACGAACTCAACGCTGCGCAGGCCGATCCCGACACCCGCGCCGTGGTCCTGACCGGCAGCCGAAAAGCCTTCGCGGCCGGCGCCGACATCAAGGAAATGGCCGAACGCAATCTGGTCGGCATCCTCGACGACCCACGCCAGACGTCGTGGCAGACCATCACCCGTTTCAACAAACCGCTGATCGCCGCCGTCAACGGCTTCGCCCTGGGCGGTGGCTGCGAACTCGCGATGCACGCCGACATCATCATTGCCGGTGAAGATGCGCGCTTCGCTCAGCCGGAAATCAATCTCGGGATCATGCCCGGCGCCGGTGGCACCCAACGCCTGCTGCGCGCCGTCGGTAAATCCATGGCCATGCAGATGGTCCTGACCGGCGAGGCGATCGACGCCCGCCAGGCCCAACGTGCCGGCCTGGTCAGTGAAGTGACCCAACCGGAATTCACCGTCGAACGCGCCCTGCAAATCGCCCGCAGCATTGCCGGCAAGGCACCGCTGGCCGTGCGTCTGGCCAAGGAAGCGCTGCTCAAGGCGATGGACACCGACCTGGCCAGCGGCCTGCGCTTCGAACGCCATGCCTTCACCGTGCTGGCCGGCACCCGCGATCGTGATGAGGGCATCCGAGCCTTTCAGGAAAAGCGCACGCCGACTTTCACCGGGCAATAACCCGGTCACCCCCAATAAAAAAGCAGCGAACGACCTCTCAGAGAGCGCCATGACCATGAACTTCGAACACATCCTGTTTTCCGTCGAGGCCGGCGTCGCCCTGCTCAGCCTCAATCGTCCGGACCAACTCAACAGCTTCAACCCGCAGATGCATGGCGAAGTGAAGGAAGCGCTGAAACACGTGCGGCAAAACCCGGACGTGCGCGTTTTGCTGCTGACCGGTGAAGGTCGCGGTTTCTGCGCCGGACAAGACCTCAACGACCGCAATGTCGCGCCGGGCAGTGCCGCGCCGGATCTGGGCGAGTCCATCGAGAAGTTCTACAACCCGCTGATCCGCCAATTACGCGACCTGCCGATGCCGGTGATCTGCGCGGTCAATGGCGTGGCAGCCGGGGCCGGGGCCAACATTCCGCTGGCCTGCGACTTGGTGCTGGCGGCGCGCTCGGCGAGTTTTATCCAAGCCTTCTGCAAGATCGGGCTGATCCCTGATTCCGGTGGCACCTGGACCTTGCCGCGCCTGGTCGGCATGGCCCGCGCCAAGGCCCTGGCTTTGCTGGGTAATCGCTTGAGTGCCGAGCAAGCCGAGCAATGGGGACTGATCTACCGCTGCGTGGACGACGCGGAACTGCGCAATGAAGCCCTGACGCTGGCTCGTCATTTGGCCACGCAACCGACTTACGGACTGGCACTGATCAAGCGCAGCCTGAACGCCAGCCTGAGTAATACGTTTGACGAACAGCTGGAGCTGGAAAGAGACCTGCAGCGTCTGGCTGGGCGTAGCGAGGATTACCGTGAAGGCGTCAGCGCCTTCATGGAAAAACGCAGCCCAAGCTTCAAGGGGCGCTGAGTCATGACTGCACTGAACACTAACGCGCGCATCGCGGTGATTGGCGCCGGAGCCATGGGCGCCGGCATTGCGCAGGTCGCCGCACAGGCCGGCCATCCCGTGCTGTTGCTCGACAATCGTCCCGGCGCTGCTGCGCAGGCGATCGATGGCATTGACCGACAACTGGGCAAACGCGTCGAAAACGGCAAGCTCTCGGCCGAAGCACGCACGGCGACCATCGCCCGTCTTCAGGCGGTGGAAGCCATCGAAGCGCTGGCCGATTGCGAGCTGATCATCGAAGCCATTGTCGAGAACCTTGAGGTCAAACGCGCCCTGTTCCGCCAGTTGGAAAGCATCTGCGGCGAGCACTGCATTCTCGCCAGCAATACTTCGTCGCTGTCGATCACCAGCATCGCCGCGCAATTGCATCACCCACAACGTCTGCTCGGCCTGCACTTCTTCAACCCGGCGCCGGTCATGGCGCTGGTGGAAATCGTCTCGGGCCTGGCCAGCGATCCAGCGTTGGCCGAGTGCCTGTATGACACCGCCAAAGCCTGGGGCAAAAAACCGGTGCACACCCGCTCCACGCCGGGTTTCATCGTCAACCGCGTGGCCCGGCCGTTCTATGCCGAAAGCTTGCGTTTGCTCCAGGAAGGCGCCGCCGATTGCCCGACCCTCGATGCGCTGATGCGCGATGCCGGTGGTTTTGCCATGGGCGCTTTCGAGCTGACAGACCTGATCGGCCATGACGTCAACTATGCCGTGACCTGCTCGGTATTCGACGCCTATTACGGCGACACGCGATTCCTGCCGTCGTTGATCCAGAAAGAGCTGGTCGACGCCGGGCGGCTGGGGCGCAAAAGCGGCCAGGGGTTTTACAGCTATGCCGAAGGTATCGAGCGCCCGCAGCCCACTTCAATCAGCAGCGGACAGCCCGTTGAAACCTGCGTTGTAGAAGGTGATCTGGGCATCGCAAACGCTCTGATCTCGCGCTTTCGCGAGCACGGCGTCGACGTCATCCAGCGCGATGGCCAGGGTTTGCTGCGCGTCGGTGATGCGGTGCTGGCCTTGAGCGACGGGCGCATGGCCAGTCAACGGGCCAATGAGGACGGCCTGCGCAATCTGATCCTGCTGGATCTGGCGTTCGACTACGGCAAGGCCAGCCGAATCGCTATCAGCTGTTCGGCTGGCATCGAACCTTCCGCGCTCGAACAGGGTGTCGCGTTGCTGCAACAGGCAGGATTCAAAGTCAGCCTGCTCAGCGACAGCCCGGCCCTCGCCGTGTTGCGCACCGTCGCCATGCTCGCCAACGAAGCCGCCGATGCCCTGCTGCAAGGCGTGGCCTCGGCCGCCGACATCGACCTGGCGATGCGCGCCGGGGTCAATTACCCCCAAGGCCCGCTGGCCTGGGCCGATGCCATCGGGCTTTCGCAGATCCTCACCGTGCTGGAACACCTGCAAGCCAGCTACGGCGAAGAACGTTATCGGCCGTCGCTGCTGTTGCGCCGTCGGGTCGCAGAAGGAAGGACATTCCATGACAAACCATGAAGCAATGACTCTGGCCAGCACCTGCGCGCAAGCGATGTTCAAGCGCGACGCCGCCAGCCAGGCAATGGGCATGCGCCTGCTCTCAGCGGCGCCCGGCTGTGCCCGCGTTGGGATGAACGTGCGCGCCGAGATGATTCAGGGCCACGGCACCTGCCACGGCGGCTACCTGTTTGCCCTCGCCGATTCAGCGTTTGCCTTTGCCTGCAACAGCTACAACGAGGCCACGGTAGCCATCGGTTGCAGCATCGACTACATCGCCCCGGCACACCTGGGCGACACCTTGACGGCCGATTGCACCGAGCAAAGCCGTTCCGGTCGCACCGGTAACTACGACGTACGCATTGAAAACCAACAGGGCCAACTGATCGCCCTGTTCCATGGCAAATCCTACAAAGTGCGCGGCACTGTGCTGACGCAGGAGATCCCGAATGAATGACGCCTTGATCATCGATGCGGTGCGGACCCCGATCGGCCGCTACGCCGGAGCCTTGAGCAGCGTGCGCGCCGACGACCTCGGCGCCGTGCCGCTGCGCGAACTGTTGCGCCGTCACCCGCAGGTCGACTGGAATGGCGTCGACGATGTGATCTACGGCTGTGCCAACCAGGCCGGCGAAGACAACCGCAACGTCGCGCGCATGTCGGCGCTGCTGGCCGGGTTGCCGGTCAGCGTGCCCGGCACCACGCTCAACCGTTTGTGCGGTTCCGGGCTGGATGCCATCGGCACCGCCGCCCGGGCGATTCGCTGCGGCGAGGCCGGGCTGATGCTGGTCGGCGGCGTGGAATCAATGTCCCGTGCACCGCTGGTGATGGGCAAGGCCGAACAGGCGTTTTCCCGCGACGCTCAGGTCTACGACACCACCATCGGCTGGCGCTTCGTCAATCCGCTGATGAAAAAAGCCTACGGCATCGACTCCATGCCGGAGACCGCCGAGAACGTCGCCGAGCAGTTCAACATCTCTCGCGCCGACCAGGACGCCTTTGCCCTGCGCAGCCAGCAGCGCGCCGCCGCAGCGCAGGCCAGCGGCCGCTTTGCCAAAGAAATCGTCGCGGTAGAAATCCCCCAGCGCAAAGGCCCGGGCAAAGTGGTCGAGCACGACGAACACCCGCGCGGCGATACCACGCTTGAGCAGTTGCAGAAGCTTGGCACGCCATTTCGCGAAGGCGGCAGCATCACCGCCGGCAATGCGTCCGGGGTCAACGACGGGGCTTGCGCACTGTTGCTGGCCAGCCCGGAAATCGCCAAGCGCCACGGCCTGAAAGCGCGCGGCCGGGTCGTCGCCATGGCCACCGCCGGCGTTGAACCCCGCATCATGGGCATCGGCCCGGTACCGGCGACGCGCAAGGTACTGGAACTGGCCAACCTGAGCCTCGCCGACATGGACGTGATCGAACTCAACGAGGCCTTTGCCGCACAAGGCCTGGCAGTGTTGCGCGAACTCGGCCTGAGCGACACCGATCCGCGGGTCAATCCCAACGGTGGCGCCATTGCCCTCGGTCATCCGCTGGGCATGAGCGGCGCGCGGTTGGTGACCACCGCCCTGCATGAATTGGAAGAGCGTCAGGGTCGCTACGCCTTGTGCACCATGTGCATCGGCGTTGGCCAAGGCATCGCGCTGATCATCGAGCGCCTATCCGACTAAAGAACCGCGATTCCCGAGGAGCCGAGAGGTATCCTTGGGGCATGCACTCTAAGCCCTTGTGCGAAAGGGCTGAAACACAAAAATAATTCGAGTGAAGTTATGAACATGCCAATTGCCAACGCCGTGCTTGATCCAGTGCTGGACCCGATTGAAACCGCCAGCATCGACGAACTCCGTCAGCACCAGCTGGATCGGCTGCGCTGGAGCCTGAAACACGCGTACCAGAACGTGCCGCTGTACCGTCAACGCTTCGATGCGCTGGGCGTGCACCCGGATGACATCAAGTCGCTGGAAGACTTGGCGAAGTTTCCTTTCACCACCAAATCCGACCTGCGCGACAACTACCCCTACGGCATGTTCGCCGTGCCGATGCATGACGTCGTGCGCCTGCATGCTTCCAGTGGCACCACCGGCAAACCGACTGTCGTCGGCTACACCCAGAACGACATCGACACCTGGGCCAACGTCGTCGCCCGCTCGATCCGCGCGGCAGGTGGCCGACGTGGCGACAAAGTGCATATTTCCTATGGTTACGGCCTGTTCACCGGCGGACTCGGCGCCCACTACGGTGCTGAGCGCCTGGGTTGCACGGTGATTCCGATGTCCGGCGGGCAGACCGAGAAACAGGTGCAGCTGATCAAGGATTTCCAACCCGACATCATCATGGTCACCCCGTCGTACATGCTTAACATCGCCGATGAGATAGAGCGTCAGGGCATCGACCCGCACAAACTGGCCCTGCGCCTGGGCATCTTCGGCGCCGAACCCTGGACCGCCGAACTGCGCAGCGCCATCGAAGCGCGTATGGGCATTACCGCCCTGGATATCTACGGCCTCTCGGAGATCATGGGGCCAGGCGTCGCCATGGAATGCGCGGAAACCAAGGATGGGCCGACGATCTGGGAAGACCACTTCTACCCGGAAATCATTGATCCGGTCACGGGTGAAGTGCTGCCGGACGGGCAGATGGGCGAGCTGGTGTTTACGTCGCTGAGTAAAGAAGCGTTGCCGATGATCCGCTATCGCACCCGCGACTTGACGCGTCTGTTGCCGGGCACTGCGCGGCCGATGCGGCGTATCGACAAGATCACTGGGCGCAGCGATGACATGTTGATCATTCGCGGGGTTAACGTGTTTCCGACGCAGATCGAGGAGCAGGTGCTGAAAATCAAACAGCTTTCGGAGTGTTACGAGATTCATCTGTATCGCAATGGCAACCTGGACAGCGTGGATGTGCATGTGGAGCTGAAGGCTGAGCATCAGCATCTGGGCGATGATCAGCAGAGAGCCGTCGCTGCCGAGTTGAGTCGGCATATCAAGACGTATATCGGGATCAGTACGCGGATCGTCTTGCAGCCTCTGCATTCGATCAAGCGGTCTGAGGGCAAGGCTTGTCACGTGTTGGACAAACGCCCGAAAGCATGACTGCTGCACCCTTTATGGCCCCGCTTTTGCGGGGTTTTTTTTGGGTTTTTTTTTGTACATATCCGTTGCTGCGGTAACGGCGGCTATTGGTTTCGCTTTTACAGCGAGTCACTTGGAAAAGCCCCAAGTAACCAAGGGCTCTTGCCCCTTTCGTTCGGTGCCTCGCCTAGGCTCGGCATGCCCTCGCTCCGGTCCTGCTCCGTGGGCCCGCCGCCATCGGCCATCCATGGCCGGGGGCGGCTAACCCGGCATCCATGCCGGGTTGCCCACTGCGCAGAACCTCCTCTCGGCCTCTCGAGGGGGCGGTGCATCAAGATCAAAAGCGGCAGGCGAGCTAACGCTCGGCCTGTTGAGTGGTGAAGAGCGAAAGCCGTACGCCGATCTGCTTTTTTGTGGGAGCGGGCTTGCTCGCGAAGTGGCCGTGTCAGTCGACATCAATGGCGGATGCCTGTCCGCCTTCGCGAGCAGGCTCGCTCCCACAATTTGGATTTTTGCCGGACATTAGATTGGGCGCGTGGCCTGAAGAATAGGCCGGCTGGCAGGCCGCCTCGTTGTTGATTTTGATCTTGATCTGCCCCGTCGGAAGGCCGAGTGGAGGTTCTGCGCAGTGGGCACCGCGGCAAGGATGCCGCGGTAGCCGCCCCCGGCCATGGATGGCCGATGGCGGCGGGCCCACGGAGCAGGACCGGAGCGAGGGCACCCTGAGCCTAGGCGAAGGGCCGGACGTCAGGGGCAAGAGCCCTTGGTTACTTGGGGCTTTTCCAAGTGACCCGCTGTAAGAGCGGAACCATCAGCAGCCGTTACCGAAGAAATGGATATACACACATAACAACCTCTCCCAAATCGACCACTCATCCCGAAGCGATACAAAAACACAAGCGACACGTTATTTTGTGTTTGATATTAATTTATGTATCGCTTATAAAGTTCTCCATGCCATCAAGAAGATTCACGGCGGGAGCCCCTCATGTACGCACAGCTCGTAGAAACCGGCGTCAAGCGCATAAAAGACCTGTCGGAGATGTCCGACCAGGAACGCGCCTTCCAGGAAAAAATCGATTCAGAAATCAAGATCGAAGCCAAAAACTGGATGCCTGATGCCTATCGCCAAACCCTCATCCGGCAAATCTCCCAGCACGCCCACTCCGAAATCGTCGGCATGCTGCCCGAAGGTAACTGGGTCACCCGCGCGCCATCGCTCAAACGCAAACTGCAACTGATGGCGAAGATTCAGGACGAAGCCGGCCACGGCTTGTACCTCTACAGCGCGATGGAAACCCTCGGCGCCGACCGCGATGAAGAAATCGCCAAGCTGCACAGCGGCAAAGCCAAGTATTCGAGCATCTTCAACTACCCGACGCTGAACTGGGCCGACATGGGCGCCGTGGGCTGGCTGGTGGACGGCGCGGCGATCGTCAATCAGGTGGTGTTGCAGCGCACCTCTTATGGCCCCTACTCCCGGGCCATGGTGCGGATCTGCAAGGAAGAGAGCTTCCACCAGCGCCAGGGCTACGAAATCCTCCTGACCATGATGCGTCACGGCAACCAGGCGCAGAAAGACATGGTCCAGGACGCGATCAACCGCCTGTGGTGGCCGTCGCTGATGATGTTCGGCCCGAGCGACGAACACTCGCCAAACAGCGCCCAGTCCATGGCCTGGAAAATCAAGCGCCAGAGCAACGACGAACTGCGCCAGCGCTTCATCGACCAGACCATCCCACAGTTGGAACTGCTGGGCTGCACCTGCCCCGACCCGGACTTGAAGTGGAATGCCGAGCGCGGCCATTACGACTTCGGCGAAATCCAGTGGAACGAATTCTACGAAGTGCTCAAGGGCAACGGCCCGTGCAACCAGGAACGCGTTGCAACCCGTCGCAAAGCCATTGAAGACGGTGCCTGGGTCCGCGAAGCCGCAGTCGCTCACGCTCGCAAAAAACAAAACAAGAACGCCGCCTGATCGGCCACCTGATGTGGAGTCACTGATATGTCTGAATGGACCCTTTTCGAAGTCTTCGTGCGCAGCAAGCACGGTCTCAACCACAAGCATGTCGGCAGCGTGCATGCCGCCGACACCACCATGGCCATCGAGAACGCGCGCGAGTTGTACACCCGCCGCAGCGAAGGCGTGAGCCTGTGGGTGGTGCCCTCGGCGTTGATCACCGCGTCGTCGCCCGATGAAAAAGACCCGCTGTTCGACCCGGCAGACGACAAGGTCTATCGCCATGCCAGCTTCTACGAGTTGCCACCTGAAGTCGGGCACATGTGAGGTCGACCATGAACAACAACACAGATCTGATCGAATACCTGCTGCGCCTCGGCGACAGCGCCCTGATCCAGGGCCAGCGCTTGTGCCAATGGTGCGGCAAGGCCCCGGCACTGGAAGAAGAACTGGCGCTGATGAACGTCGGCCTCGACCTGGTGGGCCAGGCACGCAACTGGCTGGAATACGCCGCCGAACTGCTGAACGACGGTCGCGACGCCGATCACCTGGCGTTCCGTCGAGATGAGCGCGCCTATCGCAATCTGCTGCTGGTGGAACAACCCAACGGCGACTACGCGGTGACCCTCCTCAAGCAATTCCTCTACGACGCCTGGCACCTGCAAGTACTCAGCGGCCTGAGCCAGTCCAGCGATGAGCGCATCGCCGGCATTGCCGCCAAAGCCGTGAAGGAAGTCACCTATCATCTGCGCCGCTCCGGTGAATGGGTCGAGCGTCTGGGTGACGGCACCGAGGAAAGTCATCAGCGCATGCTCGCGGCCATCCCTGAGGTTTGGCGTTTCACGGTCGAGCTGACCAGCGCCGACGACAGCGAACAACGCCTGTGCGATGCCGGCGTCACCCCGAACGCTGCGCAAGTCGCTGCGGCCTGGCAGGTCAAGGTCAACGAAATTTTCGCCAGCGCCACCCTGCCCGTGCCCGCCGCGCCGAGCTATTTCTACCTGAATGCGCGCAAAGGCCTGCACACCGAACACCTGGGCATTCTGCTGGCCGAGATGCAATCACTGCCACGAGCGTACCCCGATGCAACCTGGTGAGCTGATCGCCAGCGACCAGGGCGCACGGCCGGCTCAGCCAACCGACCTGGCCGCTGCCTGGGCGACACTGGCGCAGGTCATGGACCCGGAAGTGCCGGTGGTCAGCGTCGTCGACCTGGGCATCGTTCGCGATCTCGACTGGCAGGCCGGGCACCTGCACGTGGTGGTCACGCCGACCTACTCCGGCTGCCCCGCCACCGAAGTGATCGAAAGCGACATCCGCGAGGCGCTGGAGCTCGCCGGGTTCAAGGCGCCACAGCTGGAACGCAAATTGACCCCGGCCTGGACCACTGACTGGATCACCGACAGCGGTCGCGAACGCCTTCGCGCCTACGGCATTGCGCCGCCCGACGGCAGCATCAGCAAGCGCAGTCTGCTCGGCGAAAGCCCGGTAATCGTTTGCCCGCAATGCGGCAGTGCGCACACCGAAGTGCTCAGCGAGTTCGGTTCAACCGCCTGCAAGGCGCTGTACCGCTGCGTCGATTGCCGGGAACCGTTCGACTATTTCAAATGCATCTGAGCGGCGATCGGCCGTCCCAGCTGGAGAACAATAATGAGTAAATTTCACAGCCTGACCATCAAGGACGTGCGCACCGAGACCCGTGATGCGGTGTCCATCGCCTTCGAGATTCCGCAGCACCTGCAAGACAGTTTTCACTTCACCCAGGGCCAGCACCTGGTGATGCGCACGCAGATGGACGGCGAAGAAGTGCGCCGTTCCTACTCGATCTGCACCGGGGTCAACGACGGTGAACTGCGCGTCGCCATCAAGCGCGTGGTGGGTGGACGTTTCTCGGCGTTCGCCAATGAGCAGTTGAAGGCCGGGCACAGCCTGGAGGTGATGCCGCCAGCCGGGCACTTTCATGTCGACCTCGACCCGACCCGCCATGGCAACTACCTGGCGGTCGCGGCGGGCAGCGGCATCACGCCGATCCTGTCGATCATCAAGACCACCCTGCAAACCGAACCGCATAGCCGCGTCACGCTGCTGTACGGCAACCGTTCCAGCTCCGGCGCGTTGTTTCGCGAACAACTCGAAGACCTGAAAAACCGCTACCTGCAGCGTTTGAACCTGATCTTCGTGTTCAGCCGCGAACAGCAGGATGTCGACCTGTACAACGGTCGGATCAACGCCGAGAAATGCGAGCAATTGTTCTCCCGCTGGCTCGACGTCAAAGCCCTCGACGCCGCGTTCATCTGCGGCCCGCAGGAGATGACCGAAACCGTGCGCGACAGCCTGAAAGCCAAAGGCATGCCGCACGAACGCATCCATTTCGAACTGTTTGCCGCTGTCGGCAGCCAGCAGAAACGCGAGGCCCGCGAGGCGGCTCGGCAGGTTGATGCCGCCGTTAGCCAGATCACCGTCATCAGCGACGGCCGCGCGTTGGCGTTCGACCTGCCGCGCAATAGCCAAAGCATCCTTGACGCCGGCAATACCCAAGGCGCCGAACTGCCTTACTCGTGCAAGGCCGGCGTGTGCTCGACCTGCAAATGCAAGGTCATCGAAGGTGAAGTGGAAATGGACAGCAACCACGCCCTGGAAGACTACGAAGTGGCTGCCGGCTATGTGCTGTCGTGCCAGGCGTTTCCAGTGAGCGACAAAGTGGTGCTGGATTTCGACCAGTTCTGATTTCAGCCCCACCCGAACCTGTAGGAGCGAGGCTTGCCCGCGAAGAGGCCATCGGATTCAACATCGATGTCGCCTGATATTCCGCTTTCGCGGGCAAGCCTCGCTCCTACAGAGGCCGGAAAACCCGTTTCACCCCACAACAAAAACAACAACAGAGAGCGCGCCATGACACCCACAGACGTAGAACTCATCCGTCAGAACCCCGATTTCATCCAGTTGGTACGCCGCAAACAGAACCTGTATTGGTCGCTGTCGCTGATCATGCTGGTGATCTATTTCGGCTTCGTCTTACTGGTGGCGTTCTCCCCCGCCACACTCGGCCAATCCCTCAGTGGCGGAGTGACCACTGTAGGTATGTTGGTGGGTGTGGTGATCGTGGTACTGGCGTTCGCACTGACCGGTTTCTACGTCTACCGCGCCAACAACGTGATCGATCCGCTCAACGAAAAGCTGAAACAGGAGTGCGCCCGATGAGCCGGTTCCTGGCGTTATTCCTGCTGCCTCTGGCCTTCGTCGCTGACTTTGCGGCAGCGGCCGACGGCGCGTCCCGCCCGCTGAACTGGAACGCGATCGGCATGTTCCTGGTGTTCGTGCTGTTCACCCTTGGTGTGACGCGCTGGGCCGCGCTGCGTACCCGCTCCGCCAGCGATTTCTACACCGCTGGCGGTGGCATGACCGGTTTCCAGAACGGTCTGGCGATTGCCGGCGACATGATTTCCGCGGCGTCCTTCCTGGGCATCTCGGCGATGATGTTCCTCAATGGCTATGACGGCTTGCTCTACGCGCTGGGCGTACTGGCGGGCTGGCCGATCATTCTGTTCCTGATCGCCGAACGCCTGCGCAACCTGGGCAAATACACCTTTGCCGACGTGGTTTCCTATCGCCTGGAACAAACCCCGGTGCGCCTGACCTCAGCCTTCGGCACCTTGACCGTGGCCCTGATGTACCTGGTGGCGCAGATGGTCGGCGCCGGCAAACTGATCGAGTTGTTGTTCGGCATCGACTACCTCTACGCCGTCATGCTGGTCGGCGTGCTGATGGTGTTCTACGTGACCTTCGGCGGCATGCTCGCCACCACTTGGGTGCAAATCATCAAGGCCGTGATGCTGCTGTTCGGCACCACGTTCATGGCGTTCATGGTGCTCAAGCATTTCGGTTTCAGCACCGAAGCAATGTTCGCCGGGGCCACTGCCGTGCACGCCAAAGGCAACGCGATCATGGCGCCTGGCGGTTTACTGTCGAACCCGATCGATGCGATCTCCCTGGGCCTGGGCATGATGTTCGGCACCGCTGGTCTGCCGCACATCCTGATGCGTTTTTTCACCGTCAGCGATGCCAAGGAAGCACGTAAAAGCGTGTTTTACGCCACCGGTTTTATCGGCTACTTCTACTTGCTGCTGATCATCGTCGGCTTCGGCGCAATCGTCATGGTCGGCACCGATCCGGCGTTCCGTGATGCCAACGGCGCAATCATCGGCGGCGGCAACATGATCGCCGTGCACCTGGCCCAGGCCGTGGGCGGCAACCTGTTCCTCGGGTTCATCTCGGCGGTCGCCTTCGCCACCATTCTCGCGGTGGTTGCCGGGTTGGCGTTGTCCGGTGCTTCGGCGGTGTCCCACGATTTGTATGCCTGCGTGATGCGCAAGGGCCAGGCCAGCGAACAGCAGGAAATTCGTGTGTCGCGGATCGCCACGCTGTGCATCGGTGTCCTGGCGATCATCCTCGGCCTGTTATTTGAATCGCAGAACATCGCGTTCCTGTCCGGTCTGGTGCTGGCCATCGCCGCCTCGGTGAATTTCCCGGTGCTGTTCCTCTCGATGTACTGGAAAGGCCTGACCACTCGCGGTGCGGTGACCGGCAGTCTGGCA
Organism: Pseudomonas sp. BT76 TE3572; assembly: GCF_050435365.1. Taxonomy (NCBI): domain Bacteria; kingdom Pseudomonadati; phylum Pseudomonadota; class Gammaproteobacteria; order Pseudomonadales; family Pseudomonadaceae; genus Pseudomonas; species Pseudomonas sp. BT76 TE3572. The sequence continues at coordinate 747,747 of NZ_JBNDKE010000001.1, read as the reverse complement.
GGGCTGACCTCAGCGATTGTCCTGCTGGTGCTGAGCCCGGCGGTGTGGGTCAACGTGCTGCATCACGACAAGGCGCTGTTCCCCTACTCCAACCCGGCGTTGTTCTCCATGAGCCTGGCGTTCTTCAGCGCCTGGTTTTTTTCGGTCACCGACACGTCCCCGCGTGCAGCCCTTGAGCGTGGCCGTTATCTGGCGCAGTTCATCCGTTCGATGACCGGCATCGGTGCCTCCGGCGCCAGCAAGCACTAAACAACGACCGATTTGATGTCAGGGAATAAAAATAATGAAGCCCGCGCGTACCGCACCCTACGAATCACTGTTTTCGTTAGCCGCCGCATTGAGTCTGCCCATGGTCGCCCCCTGCGCCATGGCCGACTTCATCGACGACAGCAAGGCCCGTATTGAAATGCGCAACCACTACATCAATCGCGATTTCCGTCAGGACAACGCGCCGCAATCCAAGGCCGAGGAATGGGCTCAGGGCTTCACCGCGCGCGTCGAGTCCGGGTTCACCGACGGCACATTCGGCTTCGGTCTCGACGCTCTTGGGGAGTTGGGGCTCAAACTCGACTCCAGCCCGGATCGCCGTGGCACCGGGCTGCTGCCGTTCGGCCCGGACAGCCATGAGCCGGCTGACGAGTTCAGCCAACTGGGGCTGACCGGCAAGCTGCGCGTATCCAAAAGCGTGTTGAAACTCGGCACCCTGCAACCCTTGCTGCCGGTGGCGACCTACAACGACACCCGCCTGCTGGGTTCAACCTTTGAGGGCGGCTTGCTGACCAGCCAGGAAATCAGTGGCCTGACAGTCAATGCCGGGCGCCTGACCAAGGCCAACCTGCGGGACTCTTCCAGCAACGATGACATCGGCTACGGCGCCGCCAGCAGCGATCACTTCGACTTTGCCGGCGGCAGCTACGCCTTCAGCCCGCAGCTGAACCTGAGCTATTACTACGGCAAGCTTGATCAAATTTATCGTCAGCAGTTCGTCGGGCTGGTGCATACCCAGCCGCTGGGCAACGGTTTCAACCTGCGCAGCGACGTGCGCTATTTCGATAGCCGAGGGGATGGCGCCGAGCGCGCCGGGCGTATCGACAACCGCAATTTCAACAGCATGTTCACCGTGTCCCACGGCGCCCACAAGGTCAGTGCCACCTACCAGCAATTGTCCGGTGACAGCGCCTTTCCGTTCCTCAACGGCGGCGATCCGTACGTGGTCAACCTGGTGACCTTCAACACCTACACCCGCGCCGACGAGGACTCCTGGCAACTGCGTTACGACTATGACTTCTCGGCGCAAGGCATCCCCGGCCTGACCTTCATGACGCGCTACACCGACGGTCGCCACGTCAAGGCCGGCAGCGTCGACAACGGCCGCGAGCAGGAACGCGACACCGACATCAGTTATGTCATCCAGAGCGGCGTGTTCAAGGACGTCAGCCTGCGCTGGCGCAACGTGACCTTCCGTTCCGGCAATGGCTTGACCACCGACCTCGACGAGAACCGACTGATCGTCGGTTACACCCTGGCACTTTGGTAATCCCTGAATGGCGCGGTCACGGTCGCGCCAACACTTTTCATAACCTGGAGGAATCGTGATGCCTCACGCCCCTACCCTGCAAAGCTTCATCGCCGGTCGCTGGATCGGCCAACAAGGTGCCCAGGTGCTGCGCAGCGCCATCGATGGCCACGAGATTGCGCGCACTCACGAAGAGCGCCCGGACTTCGCCGAAGCCGTCGAGCACGGCCGTCGCCAAGGCGTCAGCGGATTGATGGCGCTGGACTTCCAGCAACGGGCCCAGCGCCTCAAGGCCCTGGCCTTGTACCTGAGCGAACGCAAAGAACAGCTCTACGCGATCTCGCACCACAGCGGCGCCACCCGCGCCGACAGCTGGATCGACATCGAGGGCGGCAACAGCACGCTGTTCACCTACGCCAGCCTGGGCTCGCGAGAATTGCCGTCGGGCAACATCGTCCACGAAGGCCCGGCGATGCAACTGAGCAAACTCGGCACCTTCGCCGGCACGCATATTCTGGTGCCTCGTGGCGGCCTGGCCGTGCACATCAACGCGTTCAACTTCCCGATCTGGGGCATGCTGGAAAAATTCGCCCCGAGCTTTCTCGCCGGCATGCCGTGCATCGTCAAACCGGCCAGCGCCACCAGCTACCTGACCGAAGCCGTGGTGCGCCTGATGGACGAATCCGGTTTGTTGCCGGCAGGCAGCCTGCAATTGATCATCGGCAGCACCGGTGACCTGCTGGATCGCCTGCAAGGCCAGGACGTGGTGACTTTCACCGGCTCCGCCGACACCGCCGCCAAGCTGCGGGTCAATCCGAATCTGATTCGTAACTCGGTGCCGTTCAACGCCGAAGCGGACTCGCTGAACTGCGCAATCCTCGCCCCGGACGTGACGCCGGACGATGAAGAGTTCGAGCTGTTCATCAAGGAAGTCGCCCGGGAAATGACCACCAAGGCCGGGCAGAAATGCACCGCCATCCGCCGCGCGATTGTTCCGGCCAAACACATTGATGCCGTTGCCACTCGCCTGCGTGATCGACTGAAAAAAGTCGTGGTCGGCGACCCGTCCGTGGAAGGCGTGCGCATGGGCGCATTGGCCTCCCACGATCAGCAGAAAGACGTCGCCGAGCGCCTGGAAAACCTGTTGCAGAGCAGTGACCTGTTGTTCGGTGCCCGCGACGGTTTCGAGCCGCGCGGTGAAAACGTCAGCCAGGGTGCATTCTTTGCGCCGACGTTGCTGCAGTCACGCGACCCGCACGCCGAGGGCGGCGCTCACGACATCGAAGCGTTCGGCCCGGTCAGCACCCTCATGGCCTACGACGATCTGGATGAAGCTCTGGCCCTGGCTGCTCGCGGCAAAGGCAGCCTGGTGGCCAGTTTGATCACCAAAGACCCGCAGATCGCCGCCAAGGCAATCCCGGTAGCGGCTGCCTGGCACGGGCGCTTGCTGGTGCTGGACCGCGAATCCGCCGCCGAATCCACCGGCCACGGTTCACCCCTGCCACAACTCAAACACGGCGGCCCGGGTCGTGCCGGCGGCGGTGAAGAGCTCGGTGGTCTGCGCGCAGTGAAACACTACCTGCAACGCGCGGCGGTGCAAGGCTCGCCGACCATGTTGGCGGCGGTCACCGGCGAATATGTGCGTGGCGCCAAGGTCATCGAAACCGAAGTGCATCCGTTCCGCCGGTTCTTCCAGGACCTGCAGATCGGCGAATCGCTGCTGACTCACCGTCGCACCGTGACCGAAGCCGATCTGGTGAACTTCGGTTGCCTGTCCGGCGATCACTTCTACATGCACTTCGACGACATCGCCGCCAAAGAATCGCAATTCGGCAAACGCATCGCCCACGGTTACTTCGTGCTGTCGGCGGCGGCCGGCCTGTTCGTGTCCCCGGCGCCGGGCCCGGTCCTGGCCAACTATGGCCTGGATACGTTGCGCTTCATCACCCCGGTGGGCATCGGCGACACCATCCAGGCGCGCCTGACCTGCAAACGCAAAATCGACCAGGGCAAAAAGAGCCCGCAAGGCATTCCGCAAGGGGTGGTGGCCTGGGATGTGGAAGTGACCAATCAGTTGGGAGAACTGGTAGCCAGTTATGACATTTTGACCCTGGTAGTAAAGCGCGAGCAGTAATCCGGCTCAAAAGCGTTGAACGGCCACGCCCGCTTCTCAGGCTCCCTTCAGAGAGGGGATGTCTCGAAGCGGGCGTGTCAAAAGGCCGAGGGCAATACCAAACCTTGAAGTCAGGGTCGAAGCGGCGCACTCACTTCATCCCGCGCAGCGGCTGGATTGACAGGTGCGCGGATCGAGATGCCATACGCAACCAGGCAGCCAAGCCCACAGCTTCCCACCACCAGGCACATGGGCCATGGGGTGCCATCGGCCAGGCGACTGACCCACACACTGGCCAGCGCCCCGCTGGCGAATTGCACCGAAATACCCAGGGCGACACTCGCCCCCGCCTGCGCCGGGAACATGCTCATCAGGCTCGCCGTGCAATTGGCTCCCAGCAAGCCCGTGACGCCCATGTACAGCACCATGCAAAGCACAATGCTCGTCAGCCCGCCCCACTGCGTATACCCCGCCACCATCAGCGCCAACGCTGCGACGCCCGCCAGCAAGGCGCCCACTCCCAGCATGCGTTGTGGTCCGAAGCGAGTGACCCAGCGGGCATTGATAAAGGTCACCACGATGATGCCTAGAATGTTCAGGCCGAACAGCCAACTGAAGGTACGCGGTGAGACTCCGAAGTACACGACGTACACAAAGGGTGAGGCGGTGATAAAAGCGAACATGCCGCCAAAGGCCAGTGCCATGCACAGGATCAGCGCCACCGCCCGAGGTTGTCGGACGATGCCCGGGTAAGCGGCGAACGCCCCCTTGAGCGAGGTGCCGCGCGCCTGCGTTGGCAGGCTCTCCTTCAGCCCCACGCTCACCATCAGCAGGCACAGCCCGCACAGAATGAACAACGCGGCAAATATGGTGCGCCAGCCGTCAATCAGCACCAGCCAGGTACCGATCATTGGCGCGACCAACGTCGCCATCATCGTCAGCAGATGCATCCAGGACAGCACCTTGGCCGCTTGCGCCAGACCGAACAGGTCTCTGGCAATGGCCCTCGCCAGGACCAGCGCACCGGCCCCGCCAAGTGCCTGGAGAAATCGCCACGCCGTCAGTTGTTCGATGCTGCCGGCAAACAGACAGCCCAGTGTCGCCAGGCCATAGAGCACGAGACTGCCCAGCAACAGTGGGCGACGCCCGTAGCGGTCCGACAGTGGCCCATAGAACAGCATGCCCAGGCACAACCCTGCGAGGAAGGCACTGATCGTGTGTTGCACCTGGGAAGTACTGCTCGACAGGTCAGCGGCGATCTGCGGCAGGCTGGGCAGGTAGGTATCGATGGAAAACGGCACAAAGGCCGTCAGCGATGCCAGCAGTGCGATCAGACGTGCCGTGGGTTTCATTGACCCGGGAGCTCAAGGCTTTTGAGAAAGCCTGCGACCAGCGCGTTGAACACCTCGCCTTGATCGTCATGTACATAGTGACTGGCGCCTGCGACCTCCACCGTCCGCACGTGCGGATTGCTGGCGCTCATCGCCTGCAGTGTCGAGGGCGGCAGAAAGTCCGAGCGGCCGCCGCGAATGAACAGGGTCGGACAATCCAGCGCGCGCACCGCCGGCCACAGGTCTGTCGGCTCGATACTCAGGCGCGCCTCGGCAATACCCTGCTGATCATGGCGCCAGGTGATCACGCCCTCGCTCTCTTTCATCGAATGAGCGAGCCTTGACGCCAGGCCTTGTTCCGACAAGCCCGGGCGCGAAGCCTGCCAGAATTCGCGGGCCGCCTCCCAGCTCTCGAACTGCAAAGGCGTCTGGCTCATCTCGCGGCGAATGCGCGCGGCACCATCGCCCTGGCTTGAAGAGCCGGGACCGATGTCCTCAATCATCAAGCCAATCAACCGTCGCGGATTTTGCCGTGCATATTCAAGGGCGTTGGCGCCCCCTAATGAGTGCCCCAGCAATACAAAACGCGACAAGCCAACATGGGCGGCAAAGTCCTCGAGGTCCTCGACATACGACTGCGTGTGGTAGCTGCCGGGCGCGGCCCAATCACTCAGTCCTCGGCCGCGCTGGTCCAGGGCATAGATGCAGTAGCCCGCACCCAGGGATTGCACCAGCGATTCCCAGGTTTGTGCATAGGCCCGCAAGCCATGCAACAGCACCAGGGGAACGCCGGTTGACTCACCCCAGCGCAAAAAGTGCAGGCGCAAGCCCGAACGGTTGGTAAAGAAACAGCTGTCAGATGGCATCGGTTGGTTCCTTAATGCGTGGCTTCGACCGACCTAGAAACGATCGAACCGATAAGGGCTTGGATCAATGATCGGTGCATGACCGCTGACGAGATCCGCCGCGAGGTGGCCTGCCGCCGGCGAGGTGCCGAAGCCGTGCCCCGAGAATCCGGTGGCCACGGTCAGCCCCGGAATCTGCGCGACCGGCCCTATGACTGGATTCGAATCCGGCGTGACGTCGATAGTGCCTGCCCAGGCCTGGGCGATCCGCGCGTGCTCAAACACCGGCCAGGCCGCCATGAGGTTGTTCATCGCGTCGTTATTGAGCCGCGGGTTGGCGGCCGGGTCCTGGACCCTGACGCGCTCGAACGGGCTGACGCTGTCGGAATTCCAGCGCCGGGCAAGTGCCAGGTCATTGAAAAAAGGTTTGCCCAACGACACGTTCAGAACGCTGCGTTGCGCACGGAACTGCGGCATATATTGCTTGGCGAGCAACAAGTGATCGAGTGTCAGGAAGGCATCCAGTTTGCCGCGCTGGGTAATGATGAAGCCGCCGTCCCTGTGCTTGCGAAACGAAAAGTCAGGTGCGCCGACAGCAATCTCAGTCGGCCCTTCCATTGGGTGGGTACGCAACACCGAGCAAGTCAAGGGCAAGGTCGGCAACGACACACCGAGGTTGCCCAGGAAGCGCCGTGACCACATCCCCCCTGCGAGCAGCACATGATCACAGCGAATCTCACCTTTCTCCGTGACCACGCCACTGACCACACCGGCGGACATCTGCAGCGTACGCACCGCGCACTGCTCGATAATCACCACACCCAAGGCCATGGCAGCCTTGGCGATCGCGCTGCTTGCCAGCGTCGGTTCGGCACGCGCATCGGAGGGGGTAAAGATGCCGCCGGCCCAGTCACCCACGCCACCTGGCACCAGCTCGCCAATTTCGCGTTTGCTGAGCAGCCGTGAATCCAGTGACAAATGCTCCACCGACTTGAGCCATCCCTCATGCATCGCCATCTGCGAGGGGTTGCGGCCCACGAACATGATGCCCTCCTGGCGATACCCGACATCCGCCCCTACCCGCTCAGGCATCTTCGCCCACAAGCGGTCCGCGGCGAGGGCCAGGGGAATATCGGCCGCGTGGCGGCTGGTCTTGCGTACCCAGCCCAGGTTGCGTGACGACTGCTCACCGGCGATATGGCCTTTTTCCAGCACCACCACCGAGATATTGCGTTCGGCCAATGTCAACGCAGCAGTCAGGCCGATAATCCCGCCGCCAATGATGACGACAGAGGTTGCGGAGGGAAACACGGTAGACGTATTCACGGGCGCTATTGTGGGGGCCATGATCAAGACTCGGTAATCGAATGAAGTAGGCCGCACCTGCGCACGGCCGCGTGACAGTTACTGCGACAGGCGAATGACTTCAACTTGCGCCTTCGACGCATTGCGATACGCCGTCACCTCCAGCTCAACCTTGTAGACCGTCGACCCCAAGGGCGGACAGGTGACGGTGCTGGCCGGGTCAACGCCGCGAAACTTTTCGCCGATCAGGGCCATCACGGCCGGTACGTCCTTGGGGTCCTGGATGAACACCCGCGAACACACCACGTCCGCCAGACTCGCATCGACCGCCGCCAGGGCCGCCTCGATGTTGGCGAATACCTGGTGCGTCTGCTCGAGGGTATCTTCCGGAATCAGTTTGGTTTGCGGGTTGCGGCCTGCGGTGTTGGACACGTAGATCCAGTTGTCCACGACCACCAGGCGCGAATAGCTGGCCTGATCCTCAAACGGGGAACCGGTCTTGAGCTTAATGATGTTTGTCATGTGGAATGCCTCTTCAAAATAAGTGATGGATGGCTTAACGCAGAACCGGGGTTTCCCACAGGTTCAAGGTGACGCCGATGCCTTTTTCGATCGCGTTGCGATACACCACCGTGCCCCAGGCCACGTCTTCCACGGGCATGCCGCCCACCGACATGATGATGATTTCTTCATCGTTCCTACGGCCTTGCGCAGCGCCGGCGATGATCTTGCCGATGTCCTCGACTTCATCGAGTTGCATCTTGCCTTCGGCAATCATGTCCATGAAGCGCACGCCAATCACCGGCACGCAGTGATGTGCAGGCTTGGGCAGTTCTTCAAACCAGGCTTGGTAGAGACCGGTGTTGTCCAGCACCTTGCGTACGTCGCGCTGTTCCATCCCGTCGTCAAGGGAGCAGGAGGCAGGCATCGCCAGGAAGGCACCTGGCTTGACCCATTCGCGTTTCACAATTGGGTAGGTCGTGGGGTCGCCCACCTCACCGGAGCTACAATAAGTAACAAGGTCAGAGTCACGAACCACCGCTTCAAGGCTGTCGACCACTTCGATCGTGGTTATCTGCGGATAGGTTTCCTTGACCCAGGCGATAAAGTTATCGAGGCTCTTCTGGCCACGACCTTTGATCTTCAGTGTGTCGATATGCGGGCATACCGCGATGAATGCCGCCAGCGTGGTCTTGCCCATCACACCCGGGCCGAGCAGGCCGACGACTTTTGAGTCCTTGCGTGCCAAGTGACGCGCGCCCACGCCGGGAATCGCACCGGTGCGGTACGCGGACAGCAGGTTGGCCGACATATGGGCCAGCGGTGCGCCGGTATCGGGGTCGTTCAAGGTAAACATCAGAATCGAGCGCGGCAGGCCTTTTTCGCGGTTGGCGATATTGGAGCCGTACCATTTCACGCCTGCGGTGCAAAAACTGCCGCCCAGGTAGGCAGGCATGGCCATCATGCGCCGGTCAGCCGTGGGCTTGGGCATGTTCGGGAAGGGTGAATCCTGCGGGAAGATCACCATCGCGCCATGGGAGTCATTGTTCGGACCGGCCATGCGATAGTCACCGGCATAGAGCAGGCCGAACATTTCTTCCATGGTGTTCACGCACGCCAGCATGTCAGTCACGCCCGCGCGGATCATGTCCTGCTCGGAGAGGTAGATGAAGTCGATTTTTGTATTTGTAGACATAGTAGTTCTCGGGCTGAAGGTGATATCGCTGCGGTAGGCGCAGCTCCACGCTGTCGACCTCGAGTATCAGCGCGCGTTTTTCGGCGGTATTGTAAATTTCGGACATGCCCGGTTGGCCGGCACGCAATTGTTGGCGTGATTAATGCGTGAAAACTTCCGTATCGCTGCTCATCGAAGGTGCAACCATGATCAAACAGTGCGCGCCGCCTCCCAGGCACCACACTGCGAACGAACAACCCTGGTTCGTGCTCAACTCTTCACGGTATTCGGTCATGCCCTCCGAACACCCGGCGATCTCGCATTTCTATGCCTTCGATGTGGCTCAATCAGCCAACCTGCTGGCCGTGCCGGATGGTTGCGTGGATATTGTTTTCGACTGTGATGCAACACGCCCTACCGCCCGGATCTGTGGCACGCCGCTGGCTGCCCAAGCGGTCGAGTTACACCAGAACCATCACTACTTTGGCGTGCGCTTTTCACCGGGCGTCATTCCCGGATTTATCAATGTGCTGGCCGAAGAATTGACTGAAAGCGAACTCGACTTGCTGGAGGTCTCGGGGTTCGCCCAGCGCATCTTCGAAAGTATCGTTCAAGCACCGCTGCTGGGCGATCAGATGCGGCTGTTCAACGACTACCTCGCCCCCCGACTGATGGGTAAAACGTCAACACTCACGGCCATGGTTATTCAGCAGGCTCTGCGCCACCGCGGTGATATCCGTATTCAGCAACTGGAAGATCTCAGCGGGTACACCAGTCGCACGCTGCACCGACAGTTCAGTCAAGACACCGGCATGTCACCCAAGACCTTTTGCCGAATCATCCGCTGCCAGGCGGCTCTGGACACCCTCAATACCCAACACGATGTGTCGTTTTCGGAGCTGGCCCTCGACCTGGGCTTTTCCGATCAATCGCACTTCCTGCGCGACTTCAAGAAACTGGTCAGTACAACGCCTTGCGACTATCAACGCAAAATGGCCCAGAACGCCTACACCGACCGGATCAACTACGCCTGACTCCCTCCTTTTCAAAAGCAAACGCGCGCCTTCATCACCCCTCGGTAATTCCCTGTATTTCGAATACGGCAAGGCAAATCCAGCGAGCCGAGTTGCCAGCTTCGCTTAGCGAAACCAACAATTCATGAGCGCTTGAATATCAGCCTGGGAAAGGAAATCGGGTGGGAGGAAAGCGTCAGCCGCACATGAGGTTTTTAGCGCATTGCCCTGAGCGTTTCGGACGGTGACTTGCCAAACAATTGCCGGTAATGCGAGGCGAAGTGGCTCAGATGAAAAAAGCCCATTGCCATCGCGATCTCACTGATGTTTTGAGTGCAGGCAGAGGTTGTGATCAAGCGGCGTCGCACCGCGTTGAGGCGTAGATTGCGCAGGTATTCAACCGGACGCATTCCGGTCACTGCCTGAAAACTGTTCTGCAGGGTCCGGCGACTCACCCGCAGGTGTTCGCACAGGTCGAGAATGCTCAGTGGTGTATCACCACTGGCATCGATCAGCTCTTGGCAACGCTTGACCAGGTAAGCACTCACGGCGAAATTACCGCGACGACAACGTACCTCATCGGTGGCGTGGCTGAACAAATCGAGGAACGCGCCGAGCAGTTCTTCCTCCAGCATTTTCTCGGCGGTTGAGTTGATAGCGTCCGTCTGTTCCAGAAGGTGACGAAACAGCGGCTGAATGCGCTGACGTATTCGCAACAGTAACGCGTCATCCACGCTGAGTTGGGACGTGGTCTTCAGGCGCTTGAGCTGATCGTCGGACAATTCGAAGGCCGCCAGTTTGGCGAAGCGCACCGCGTCGACATTGAGCGCGAAGAAGTGCATGCCTTCAGGGGCGTGCAACACAAACTCCTCGCCGTCACGCAACAGCACCACGCTGTGAGTGCCCACCTGTTGTCCCTGCACCACCGGCGCGCAGCCTAATGACATGGCCGCGCACAGCCGACCTTTCGGCGCATAGCCGCGCTGCACCACGCGTTTGTCCAGCACTTCCTGGAAGATTTGAAAGCGGTCAGAGGACAACTGCCGCAGCTCACTGGTCAGGCAGCCACGGCCGAGTTGGTCATACACTTGCCGCCAGCCCTGGATGGAGCCAGCGTGTTGTTGAGGGTCATTGAAGGTTCGAACTTCAGCGAGCATGGTCGTCGTTCCTCGGTGGCCCCGTTTGTTTATCGGCCTGAAAGGGACTCTGTCATCCGTGACGGCAGCTATCGTTCACACAGGGGCGGCGTCCGCCGTGAAAACCAAAGCCAGTTCCATGCCAAGCATGTGCAGGCAGTACGTGGCGGGCTGGATATTCATCGGCGGCAACAACGCCCCGGAGAGCACAACTTGCCCAGCCTCCACACGTTGACCGTCAGCCAACAGACGCCGAATCAGCCAGCACAGATTGGCCAGCGGACTGTCCTCCCGATCGCGTGTATCGCCACTGCCGCAGAGCGCGCCGTCGCACTCCAGGCGATACGCAACACTGACGTGTTGTACAGGATCGAAAGGGATGCGCGGTCCGAGACAATAAAGCCCCGCCGCCGCGTTGTCGGCCAGAAAGGCGCCCACTCCGAAATCCCAGCCCTGCCAACGGCAGTCGGCGATCTCGAACGCGGGTGCTATCTCGCCGATGGCTGCCAGAATATCCTCGTCACGGTAGTCCCCCGGCGCCAGGGCACGCCCCAGCACAAACGCCAATTCGACCTCCAGCTTGGGCTGGATCAACCGCGAGAACGCCACCGCCGTACCCGGCTCGACGATCATGGTATCCGTCAGGGCGCCATACACCGGTTCGTCAAGGCCAAAGCGTTTTTGCGCGGCGCTGCCGGCGAAGGCGACCTTCCACCCGCTCAGTCGCTCGCCTGCTGCCTCTCGGTGATCCAGCGCTTCGCGCTGCAGCGCATAACCCGCAAGCCGATCTATCGCCTCGGGGGCCAGTGGCGCAATGGCTTGCACCGTGCGCGTCGCCTGATGTAGCCGGTTCAGTAGCGCGTTGCCGTTGTTCATGACAGTTGCTCCGCCAGTTTGCGCAGCACACCTTCAAGCCTCTCTGGTGTGGTAATGGCGGCGACAAACCGGTCTGGACGCACCACTACGATGCAGTCGCGCACCTTGGAGAACCATTCACCCAGGCGATTATCCACGTCCTCCACGCTGATGGCGTCCGAGGCCGTCAACGGCTGGCCACGTCCGATGCCACTGCGCGAACGATTGACCTGGATAAAACGCGTGTCCCAGCGCGCCCAGTAAGCGGCCATTTCCTCACTGAGTTGCTCGCGCGGGTTCACCCGATAACCCAGCACCGCATAGGAATTGCCAAGCACCTCATCCAGGCGACGACGCTGGCCCTGGGCGTCTTCGATGTACGGCTGGACAAACAGCTGGCCGACCAGATCATCTTCGCGCAATTCGGCACGCTCGTGATAGACCAGGCCCTTGGTGATGGTGGCCTTGGGTTTGAATTTGAACTCCAGCAGGTGCGAGCGCAGGTTGTCGACAGTGTTCACCGCCTGGAACAACCAGTCGCGCACGCCGGCCATCAGCGGGTTGGTCATTCCCAGTACCGCGCCCATGTTGTCGGCCAGGGCCACCAGTTCGGTTGCATGCCCACGGCGCTCCTGGTCGTAGCTGGCGAGGATCGAGTGCGAGGCACGGCCCTGGATGATCGCCGCCAGTTTCCAGGCCACGTTGGCCACGTCCCGCAGCCCGGAATTGAGGCCCTGCCCGGCCCAGGGTGGAGAAATATGCGCGGCATCGCCCACCAGCGCCACACGCCCTTCGACAAACCGCACCGCCACCCGCGAGTGGTGGGTATAGGCTCGGATGCGGATGACGTTCAACTGATCGACCGCGTTGCCGATATGCCCACGGATCAACTCGCGAATGGTGCTCTCGTCACACATCTTCGCCTCATCTTCGCCCTCCAGGAGCATGAACTCCCAGCGGCGTTGCTGGTACGGCAGATAGATGCACACGAAGGGCCGTTCCGGGTCGGCATGCAGTGCGGTGTAAGGTGCATCGAGGGTGTCATTGGCCGTATCGACCACCACCCATTTGCGCGCATGTGTCAGCCCCGACAGCTCGATACCGAGCTTTTTACGCACCGTAGAGCGTCCGCCATCGGCGCCGATGACATAGTCAGCCCGCAATTGATAAATCTCGCCCTGAGCATCGCGCACCTGCAATGTCACGCCCTGCCCGTCCTGCTCGAGTTCGAGCATTTCATGGCCTTGGCGCAACACAACGCCGGTACGCTGCTCCAGGGTTTCGCGCAACGTGCCTTCCAGCAACTGCTGCATGAAAATATTGCGCATTGGCCAGCCGTAATTGGCCGTACTCGGCTTGACCTCGGCGAAACACACGCCGCGAGCATTGTAATAGCGCAGCGGTACATCGCAGATCATGTCGCGCACAGCGAGTTCGGCAATGCCGATCCCCTGCAACACGCGCAGTGCTTCATCATCCATGCCCACTGCGCGCGGGTAAGGCAGTACGCCGTCGGCAAGTTCAAGGACGACGCAGTCGATACCGTACATCCCCATATAGTGCGCGGCCGTGATCCCGTTAGGGCCGCCGCCGACAATGACAACTTGGGTCTTCTCCTGCTTCATCGCTATTCACCGCTTTCTTGTTGTGTTTTTAATCCGACGCCGCTAAAGCCATGCGCCTGAAATCAGTGCAGCCCATCAATACCTTTGACGTCCGCCGCCTGCAGACCGCCCAGCCGCGCATGCAAGCGCCCGCGCGTGGCGAAAGCCCAGATCACGATCACCTCATCCGGTGCGGGGCCGTCGCCAAACATCAGGGACATGCAGTCGTAATGGGAGCGTACATACAGTGCATCCTTGTGGGCCAACGGCACATCAATGGTCGAACCCGGACCGCCCCGTTTGCCGGTGGAAGGCACCCAGGATTTGCCCCCGCCCAGCGCCAGGCGCACCGGATCGGCAGCCGGGTTGGTCAGGAACGCATTGCCGTGTTCGTATTCGCCCTGGCTGCCCACCATGCAAGCTTTACCGTAGCTGACAATTTCCCGCGAGCCGGCCAGCGCCTGAATGCGACGACCGAACTCTTCGCCCAGCAGTGGCGACGGTTCTATCAGCTCTGTCAGCGACTCGCTGTAGCGACCGGCATAGGGGTTGGCGATCAGGGCGGCGACGGCATATTTGAACAGCGGCTCGCCATCGGCCAACTGGCCACTTTCGTTGGCCAGGGTTTCTTCGACAAAGCTGTACCACTTGCGGATGTGATACGAAGCAAAATTTGCGGTTTTCATCAGGGTTGCCTCAAAGCGGGTCTAGTGGATCCAGTGGATCGAGGTTGAAATGTCGGCTTGGCGCGCCAGCGGCCTTGAACCGGGCCTTGCCGAGCGCATCGTCGTGTTCGGTCTCAAGGAAAAATTCCATGCGATTACCGTCAGGATCGTTGAAATACACACCATTGCCGATTTCGTGATCGGTGATCTTCACCACCTCGACGCCCTTGCCCAGCAACATGCCGTAGAGCTGGCGCAAGGTGGTCATGTCCCCGGCGATTTCCAATCCATAGTGTTGCAACCCCAACCCGCCCTGATGGGCGCCGGGCTCTGCACGAAGCAAGGCGATGTCGTGATGTTTGGTACCAAACGCCATCATGACCCAGCTTTCGCCACGGGCACTTTCATGCATGCCCAGGATGTCGGCGTACCAGCGTGCCGACACATCAGGATCACTTACCGAGAGCGATAAGTGAGTACGAAGGATTTCGACTTTCATCGCGTGAGACCTCAGCTTTTTTTGACCACGGATTGATGCCCTGCCTTGATCTGCGCCACTGCGGGGGTCCAGAGCACGTCAGCGATCTCACTGAATTCGCGCCACTGTTTCTGCCAGCCATCACCGCCATTTTCGGAGGTGAACAAATGCCCATACTTGGTTCCCGCAACGATCTGTCGCGGATTTTCCGGATTGAAGGCAATGGCCCAGACGCAGGAATTGGGTTGTTGCGACAGGGGCAACACTTCCCAGCTGAGCGCAGCATCACGGGACACCAGGATCTTGCTGGTGGTACCGGGCGTGCCATCGGAAATACTCAGGTACAGGTCGCTTTGCGTGCCCAACGGCGCGTTCATGGCGCGCATGTAATACAGGCCGAACGCTTCTCGACCGATAATGCCGGTCCAGGTCAGCCCTTCATCCAGGCTGCGGTAGACGGCGTTGACGCAGACCACCACGATGACTTTCTGGCCGTGATTGGGCAGTACCAGAATATTGTGGACATCCGAGTTGTAGTCCCACAGCAGCCGATCATCGACGCGCGTCCAGCTGTCGCCACCGTCACGGGAGTGGAACAACCCACCCTCTTCAAGGCCGAACCATAGCTGGTTGCGGTCGGTCGGGTCATAGGCGAAAGCCAGCAGTCGTGGGCGGCTGACGCCGTCGCAGAATTCCGGAATCTCCACCGGCGCACGATCCCAACTGAGACCGCCGTCCAGGGTCCGCCACAGTACGGCCCGCGAAGGTGCGCCAGTGCCGACGAAAATCCGTTTCGCGTCCTGCGGATCGACGGCGACTTTCCAGACCGTCTGACCGTTGAACGGCGAATCGACCCGCTGCCAATGGCCGCCAGTGTCGCGGCTGACACACAAGCCTACGTCCGTGCCGGCGTAGATCACCTCAGGCTCGTCGGGGTGCACACTCAAGGATCGGGTGATCGCGTCGAACTCCAGGTCCTGCCCCAGGCCCAGGCGATGCCAGGTACGGCCATCGTCGGCGCTGCGGATTACCGCTTGACCTACGGTGGCCACTAACAGGGTTCCGTTACTCATCGTTGGTGCTCCTCAGATGTAGATGCCGCGGGTCAAACCGCCGTCGATACCGATGGATTCCCCGGTCACCGCGCCAGCCTTTGGCGACGCCAGGAAACCGATCAGCCAGCCCATCTCCATCGGCGCCAGGGTGCGGCGAATCGGCGTCGAGTCGATGTAGGCTTGCTCAACCTGTTCCGCAGTCTTGCCTTGCTTGATCGCTTCGCGCTCGTACAGCTCCTGGATGTGCGGGGTGTCCACCACGCCAGGGTGGATCAGGTTGACCGTGATGCCCGAAGGGCCCAACTGGTCGGAGAGGGTTTTGGTCATGTGGGCGATCGCCAGGTTGCGCATCCCCGAGAGGACTTTGCTGCTGCGCCCGGTGAGGCCGCCGATGTTGATGATGCGACCGAAACCGCCGGCCTTCATGTGCGGGGTCACCGCCTTGGCGCAACGGAAGTAGCCGATCACTTTGGTGTTGAGATCCGACAGCAACTCGTCGTCGCCGGCATGTTCGATGTCATTGCGCACCACGCCGGACGGCGCTGCTGCACCGTTGACCAGAATGTCGATGCGGCCGAAGTGTTTGTGCGCAGCTTCGACCATGTCCGACACGGCCGACATCTGATTGGTGTCGCAGTACAGTGGCAGTACTTCGTTGCCGGTCTGAGCCGTGATCTCTTCGGCAGCCTGTTGGAGAAACTCCATGCGGCGTGCGCAGATCACCACCTTGCAGCCCTCTTCGGACAGAAAACGTGCGACTTCCTTGCCGATACCCATACCGCCGCCGGTGACGATTGCCACGCGGCCTTTCAATTCCAGATCCATAGCATTTCCTCTTTTGATTATTCGATTCAGGCCAGATCGACGAAGACGCTCTTGGTCTCGGTGTAGGCATCGATCACGTTTTTACCCATTTCCCGGCCCCAGCCGGATTGCTTGTACCCGCCGAACGGCGAAGCCGCGTCGACCACGTTCCAGCAGTTGATCCAGACCGAGCCCGCCTTGAGCTGCGCCGCCACGCGGTGTGCCGAGCGCAAGTCGCGGGTCCACAGGCCAGCCGCGAGGCCATAAGGCGAATCGTTGGCGCGCAGCACCAGGTCGTCGATTTCGGTCCAGCTCATGACGGTCAGCACCGGACCGAAGATCTCTTCGCGGGCGACACAGGCACGCTCGGCGCGATCAAGGAACACGCTGGGCGCAATGAAGTGGCCGCGCTCCAGGTGGTCGGGACGGCCGCCACCGCAGATCAGTTCCGCGCCCTCCTCCTGGCCTCGTTGCAGGTAGCCTTTGACCGTGTTCAATTGGCGGCCCGACACGAGTGGGCCCATGCTGGTGGCCGGGTCCAATCCATTACCGAGCACGTGTGCGGTGGCATGCCGCTCAAGTTCTTCCAACACCTGATCAAGCACGCTGGCATGCACGTATAACCGCGAGGCAGCAGTGCACACCTGGCCCTGGTTGTAGAAGATGCCATCGGCCGCGCCTTTGGCGGCGCGCACGATATCGGCGTCCGGCAAGATGATGTTCGGCGACTTGCCGCCCAGTTCCAGCGAGACCTTTTTCATGTTGCTGGTGGCCGCCTGAGCGATCAGCCGGCCGACGTGGGTCGAGCCGGTGAAGGCGATCTTGTCCACGTCGGGATGCTGCGCCAGCGGTCCGCCCGTTTCCGCGCCAAGACCGGTGATCAGGTTGACCACCCCCGCTGGAAACCCGGCGGCCTCGATCAACTGCACCAGTCGAATCGCGACCAGCGGCGTTTGCTCGGCGGGCTTGAGCACCGCGACACAGCCTGTCGCCAGCGCTGGGCCAAGCTTCCACACGCACATGTTCAACGGGAAGTTCCACGGCACGATCAGGGCGCACACGCCCACCGGCTCACGCAAGGTGTAGTTGAGCATGGGCGCACCGCTGGCCGGCGATACGGGCAGCGTGCTGCCTTCGATCTTGGTCGGCCAGCCGGCGAAGTAGCGAATGATGGTCGCCGCGCTGGCCGCTTCACCTCGAGCGGCTGAGATGGGTTTGCCGTTCTCCAGCGTGATCAACTGCGCCAGCTCCTCACGGTGCTGATCCAGCAGGTCCGCCAGTCGAAACAGCAGCAGACCGCGCTGAGCGGGTGACTGCAGCGCCCAGGCGCCGGTGAACGCTGTGCGGGCTGCCGCAACGGCCGCATCCACATCGCGCGCGTCGCCCTGGGCCACTTCCGTCAGGGTTTCTTCAGTCGCCGGGTTTTCCACGGCAAACCGCCGGCCAGCGGCGGCGTCCTGCCAGCTGCCACCGATAAACAGGCGGCCAGGCTGGGACAGAAATTGTTGCACAGCAGGTAGCACTTCAAACTGTTTCATCATCGACTCCTTCACAGCGCCATTTCGATCAGGCAAGGACCACCGTCGGCATTGGCATTGGCCAGCGCCCGTTGCAGTTCGGCATTGGTTTGCACCGTGCAGGCCGGCACGCCGTAGCCCTTGGCCAGCGCCTTCCAGTCAATCCGCGGGCTATCGAGCACTGTCAGGCGCAATGCTTCCGGGCCCATTTCGGTCACGCCGAAGCGGCGTAGTTCGTTCTGCAAAATGGCGTAGCGATGGTTGGCAGCAATCAGGATCACCACCGGTAATTGCTCACGGGCGATGCTCCACAGGGTTTGAATGGTGTACTGGGCACTGCCGTCGGATTGCAGGCAGAACACGCGATTGCCCCGCTCCGCCAAGGCGGCGCCGAACCCCACCGGAATACCCTGGCCAATCGCGCCACCGGTATTGGTCAACACCCGGTGCCGCGCGGCGCCAGCGGAAGCGGTGAAAAATGGATAGCCGCAGGTGCCGCCTTCCACGGAGACAATGCTGTCGTCCGGCAGCGATGCGGCCAACACCTGGCCGATGGACTGAGGTGTGAGCTCGGCATGGCCGGGCGGCAGTTCGATGCCCATCGGAGTCGGCACGTAGGCCGGTGCATTGAGGGCATCGGCCAGCGCCGTCAGCGCGCCGGCGACATCGTCACCGACATCGGCCAGCGTCAGCAGACGCTCACGCTCAGCGAGGCGCGACGGGATGCCTTCGTAGCCGAAATAACTGATGGGCTCCGGCACCCCGGCACACACGACCTGGTCGTACTGCTCAAGGATTTCAATGGCCACTTCCGGGAAATACGGCAGGCGATCCAGGTTCGGCAAACCACCGCCACGGTAACTAAGCCGTGGAAAGGTCTCGGCAAACATGCGCACGCCAGGCAGTTGGGCCAGGCGCCCCGCTGCTTCCAGACCCGCGACCGACAACCCCTCATCCCCGACAATAAACACCAGGCGCTGCCCGTCACGCAGGGCCTGCGCCACCGTCTCGACCCGGTCACCGGCAAACCGGCGAACCGGCGCCCGCATCGGGGCGAACACACCGTTGTGCGTCACCGCGCTGGCTTGCAGGTCCATAGGCAAAATCAGGCTGGCGATCTGCCCTTTGGCCTGCCAGGCCGCCCGCACCGCTTCCTGCAAATCTTCGCCGATACCCGACGCCGTGCGCGAGGTGCGCACCCAACCGGAGACAGTCCCGGCCAAGGCCTGGATGTCACTGGCCAGCGGCGGATCGTAGTTGACATGCCATGACGCGTGATCGCCGATCACGTTGACGATAGGGGTATTGGCACGACGCGCGTTGTGCAGGTTGGCGATGCCATTGGCAAACCCGGGGCCCAGGTGCGTCAGGGTCATCGCCGGCTTGCCGGCAATCCGGCCATACCCATCCGCCGCCCCCGTGCACACCCCTTCGAACAACGACAACACCGGCTTCAGTGCAGGTGCGCTGGCCATGGCCGCCACCAATGGAATTTCGGTGGTTCCGGGGTTGGCGAAGCAGTATTCGATACCGCTTGCCGCTGCCGCATTCACTATCAGTTGCGCACCATTCATTTTCAGCCCTCTTGCTTGAGCATTTGCAGTGATGAGATTTATCACACATAAACATTCACTCAACAAGCATTAAATTACTGTTTATCTCGTTTTATGAGATTTAAGTGATTTTATTTACGTCAGAAGGGCTGCCGAGATTGCGTTTTTCTCTCACTGAGGTAGTGTTGCGCCAGCGTTTGGCGCTCCTGCGGGATGTCTGGTCTACGCCGGAACGAAGCACGCGCCCTCCCCCCGTCTTTAGGAACGAAATGAGCAGCCTGAGCAAATTGCTGAGTGTCCTGGACCTGTTCGGTCCACAGACATTGAAGATCGACCCCGACACCATTGCCGAGCGCATGGGCCTGTCACGTGCGACCGTGTACCGCTACGTCAAGGATTTGTGCGACGCCGGCCTGCTGACCCGCGTGGACGCCGGCAGTTATGGCTTGGGGCCGCGAGTCATCGAACTGGACTGGATGATGCGTCAGTACGACCCGATCCTCCTTGCCGGGCGCGAGTTGATGCACGAGCTGTCCGCGCAAACCGGCCTGGCCGTGTTTGCGAGCGTTTTTTATGACGGTCGCATCATCAACACCTACATCGCCGAACCCACCGACACTTACCTCTTTGCGTTCGGGCGCGGGCAACCGCTGCCGTTCTTTCGCGGCGCGCAATCCAAGGTGTTGATCGCCTTTCAGAAAGGTCGCCGTTTGCAACGCTTGTTCGACGAGCACATGGCCAACGACCCGGACTGCCCTTATGACTGGCCGAGCTTCTCCAAGGCTGCGAAAAAGATTCGCAAGGACGGTTACTGCCTCACCCATGATGAACTCAACCTGGGCTTGACCGGCATCGCCGCGCCCATCATCCAGCCGGACATCGACGAAGTGGTTGGCAGCCTGTCCGCCGTCGGCAGCACGCAGAGCTTCAAGCTGCTGCGCCAGGAAACAGTGATCGAAATGGTCATGGATACCACTCGGCGCATCGCCGAAAACATGCGCAATCAGTCGAACACCACCGCACCCTAGCCTATGGATAAGCCGCCGGTCCCTTGCCGTGGACGCGGCGGATATGCGGTCAGAACGGAACAGCCACCGACAATTGGCTGTACACGTTGGTGCCATTGCCGCCGACTTGATTGCCACCCGTGGTTGAGTCCTGATCGGGTTTGTAGAGGCCAATCAGCGGGGTAATGATCAAGTGCGGGTTGACTGCCCATTCGGCGTAGATATCCAGCTCACGGGCATTGAGATTCAGCGCATTACTTTTACGCACCGTGTCGAAATCGAAGTACAGCGCGCCCAAGGTCAGGTTTTCCAGCGGCGTTGCCTTCAGTCCGACGTGCTGAATGCTGGTATTGCTGTTGAACGGCCCGGCGTAGTTGCCGGCGACTTCGCCCTGAAACCAGGTGCCGTAGCCCATGCTCAGGCCAGTGAACAGCGGATCCCATTTCTGTGAATAGCGGGTATAGCGATAGGTCAACTTGGGCGCCCAGGCGGTATCGGCGAAGGTGTAGCCCGCTTCGCCGTACCAGGCTTTCTCCGGCCCGGCGTCCTTGTCCTGCCAGGCGTATTCGAATGCCAGGCTGACGTTCTTGATGCCCGCATCGCCTTCACCGCGAACGCTGTAGACGTTCATGCCTTTGCGCTGGCGTTGAAAGTCGCTGGCCCATTGATCGCTTACGTCGATGCCGTGTATCCATGTCAACCCGATCGTACCCGGCTGGGTGGTGTAATCCAGCGTGCCGGCGGCCAGTTCGGTTTCGGCCTGGACACGGTTGTCGGACTTGAGCCACACCAGGCTGCCGTGCAGGCCATCTTGCCCACCCAGGCGCAAAAGCGCGGTTTGATCGAACGCATGCCGTGCAGCCAGGTAATAAGCGCCCCCACGGTTCATCTTGCCATCGGCCGGGCCCTTGCCCAGGTTCAGTCCGTCATCGTTGATCAGGAACCCTCGGCCCAGCTTGACCACCTGGCGCCCGCCAGAAATATCAACCCCGTCCTTGCCCAACGCAGGGAACAGGTCGCCGGAGCGCCAGCCCAGGTAGGCGTCTTCGATCTTTGTTGTGCGCTCGGTCCCCAGGGAATTGCCGCCCGGGTCGCCGTCGCCCCAGGTGGCGGAGCTGACCAGGGCGAACGCCCCATACGCGGTGCCATTGCCTGCCAGGGACTGGTCGCCACTCAAGCCGTATTTGATAAAACCTTCGCGCCAGGTAGATCCCCCGGGCGTGCCGTCGTAGTTCTTGCGACTGTTGAACTGGCCGAACACGGCGATCATGTCTGCGTTGAGGTGCCGGCTCTCATCACTGTACAACTCATAGGCCTGGGCCTGATTGATGGCGCATAGCACCAATGTGCACACAAGCGTGCTACCGAACACGGAATGACGTGATGGATTGCGCATGGCTCAAGCTCCTTGTGGTGCGCCTTTAAAAGGCAGTCTTAGGTATTGGCGAGACATCGGTGCAGCAGCGCGGCACCGATTTCGCGGGGGAACTAGCAGCAGGTGGCGAGCGCCGCTTCGAGCGCAGAAACAATCAGGCCAGCCTCGTCGGACGTCAGGGTCAACGGCGGCGAGAGGATGATCTTGTTACCTATCGGACGCACCAGCACGCCGGCACGCCGCATTTCGTCAGCGATCCGCAACGGCTGGCCGTCTGCGGGGTTGAGCGGTTGGCGCGTGGTTTTGTCGGCGACCAGGTCCAAGGCAATCATCAAGCCCTTGCCGCGCACTTCGCCCACGGCGTCATAACGCTCGGTCAACGGTGCGAGTTGCTTCAGCAATTGCGCGCCGACTCTGGCGGCGTTGCCCGGCAGATCCTCGGCTTCGACGATATCGAGTACCGCCAGGGCGGCCGCGCACGCGGTCGGGTGACCGCTGTAGGTGTAGCCATGCATGATCACGCTGCTGAAGCCCGGGCCGTGCTCGATCCCATCGACGATGCGTTGGTTGAACAGCGTGGCACCCATCGGGATATAACCGGCAGTGATGCCTTTGGCCAGGCACAGGATGTCCGGCGCGACGCCCCAGCCGCGACTGCCGAGCATGCAGCCCGTGCGGCCGAAGCCGGTCACCACTTCGTCGGCGATCAACAGAATGCCGTGGCGATCACACACCTCTCGCAGGCGCGGCCAGTAATCGGCTGGCGGTACGATCACCCCGCCTGCGCCTTGCACCGGCTCGGCGATCAATGCCGCAATGGTCTGCGCCCCCAGCAATGCGATCTGATCCTCCAGCTGACGAATACAGTGCGCGGTCAGCGCTTCGGGATCGCGGCAATCCCAGGGATTGCGGTACAACCAGGGCGTGTCGAGCAAATGGCAGCCGGCCAACAGTTGGCCGTGGTTGTAGTGGTAAACGCCATTGCCTCCCACCGATGTGCCGCCCATGTGCACACCGTGATAACCGTTACGCAGAGACAGGAAACGCGTACGTCCCGGATCGCCGCTGGCGATCCAGTATTGGCGCGCCATTTTCAGCGCGGTTTCCACCGCATCGGAGCCGCCGGAACTGAACAGCACCCGTGTCATGCGCTCCTGGGCAAACATGGTGGTCAACCGTTCGGCCAGATCAAACACCCGAGGGTGGGCAATGCCGTCGAAGGTCTGGTAATACGCCAGCTCGTCCAGCTGCGCGGCGATGGCAGCCTTGACGCTGGCGCGGTTGTGCCCAATGTTGACGTTCCACAGCCCGCCCACACCATCGAGCATGCGATGGCCATCGATGTCGGTGATGTAGTTGCCGTCACCACGGGCGATGATCAACGTTTTGGAGCGTTGCTCCGGGGCGCTGGAACTCATGGGGTGCCAGAATTTCTTCTCGGCGGTCTTGTATTTTTCGTACATGATCAAGTGCCTTATTCAGTATCACGTTTGCGGACAAACAGCAGTTGCTGGCCAGTGAACTCCAGCAGCCCCTCAAGGCCGAACTCGACGCCAAACCCGGACATCTTGCTGCCGCCAAACGGCGTGTTCGGCTGGATCTGCGCGTGGCAGTTGACCCAGGCAACGCCGCTTTCCAGGCGGCTGGCCAGTGCCTGGGCCTGCTCCACGTCCGGTCCCCAGACCGATCCGCCCAGCCCCATGTCACCGGCATTGGCGCGCCGCAGCACATCCTCGACATCCTGGTATGCGATCAAGGGCAACACGGGACCGAACTGTTCCTCGTCGACCAGACGCTGGCCATCTGTCACGTCCGCGACCAGGGTGGGTGGATAAAAGAAGCCGGGGCGATCCAGACGCGCGCCGCCGCACAGCACGCGCGCGCCTTGTGCCCGTGCGTCGGCGACTAGCGCGTCGACATGTTCCAATTGCTCAAGGTTTTGCACCGGGCCAAAGGTGACGCCAGCTTCCAGGCCATCGCCCACCACTTGGCGCTTCGCAATCAGAGTCAGCGCATCAGCAAAGGCCTGGTACTGCGATTCGTGGATATACAGGCGCTTGAGGGCCGCGCAGGTCTGGCCCATGTTGAGAAACGCCGCCTGGAAAATCTCCTCGACCACCGCCTCAATCGGCGTACCTGGCAGAACGATTGCCGCGTCGTTACCGCCCAGCTCCAGGGTCAGGCGCTTGAGGTTGTTGGCGGCGCCGCGCATGACGCTTTGTCCGGTGGAGGTCGAGCCGGTGAACACAATCTTCTGAATGCCAGTGTGCGAAGTGATTGCGCTGCCGAAACCTTGCTCGCCCGTCAGGCAATTGATCACGCCGTGAGGCACATGGCGGGCGATGATCTCCACCAGGCGCAAGGTGCTCAGCGGGGTCAGGCTCGACGGTTTGCTGATCACACAGTTACCGGCTCGCAGCGCCGGCATGATGTGCCACACAGCGATCATGAACGGCCAGTTCCACGGTGTAATCGACGCCACCACACCCAAAGGCTTGCGATGCAACTCGATCCGCTGAGTGGGGGTTTCTTCCACCAGCTCCACGGCAATCTCCTGACCGGCCGCATAGCGGGTCCATGCGGCGGAACCCATGACTTCGGAAAACGCCAGTTCCAGCGGTTTGCCTTGTTCCAGCACAATCAGCCGGGCCAGTGACTCGGCCTCCCGCTCGATATCCGCCGCAACCGCCAACAGGCGCTCGCAACGGTCTGCGTGGGTGCTGTGTCGCCAGCTTTTGAACGCCGCCTGCGCGGCGTAGACCGCCAGGTCGAGTTGCGCCAGCGAGCCGGCGGGGCATTGGGCGAATGCAGCACCGGTGGCCGGGTTGATCACGTCAAACTGACCCTTGTCACCGGCAACCTGAACACCATCGATGAGCATCTTGTAGTTGTGCATTTGAAACCTTCCTTTCACACACTGACGAGCCATGCCGGGCAACGGCAGGCTGGTATTGTCTGGTTAGTCGAGCCGTAACGAGTGCGGCCTTAAAGCTTGTGGCTGCCCAAGGCGTGAAACCGTTGCGGGGAGATCTTTCGCAAGCGCGCGGCGAGCATGACGCCGATGATCAGGGCCGCGGGAATGATGGCGCAGAGTCCGTAGGACAACAGTTGGCTGGCCCCGGTCAGCACGTCGAAGTGCACCACCGCCAGCACCAGCACCAGCACTAATGCCAGGGAGGAGAAAACAGGCAGGATGCGCCCGCGCCAGATCCCGACGTTAAGCTCGGGATGACGCTGAAAGTAGACGCAGACCGCTACCGACGTCAGCGCCATCAGCAAAATGACGCAGAGGGTGGCGAGGTTGGAGAACCAGGCGAACAGTTGCAGGATCGGGTCCGCATCCAATGCCGCGAAAATCAGTACCACCACTGCGGCAATCAGGCTCTGCAACACCGAGCCCATATGGGGGCTCTGATGCACGCGGTGAGTGGTGCCCAACAGACTGTGCAGCAAGCCGTCACGGCCGATCGCGTAAAAGTAACGCGCCGCGGCGTTATGAAACGCCAGCAGGCCGGCATAGATACTGACCATGAACAGCACCCGGATAATCTGAGTCAGATAGGGGCCGACAAAGTGATCGGACATGCCGTAGATAAACGTCGTCGGGTCCTGCAAGGCCTGCAGCATCGGCACGATCTTGTCCGCGCCCACGCCCACTACCATCGACCACACCGACAGCGCGTAGAACCCGCCGATCAGCAACACCGAGCTGTAGGTGGCAATCGGAATGGTACGTTTGGGGTTTATGGCTTCTTCACCGTAAATGGTGGTGGCCTCGAAGCCGATGAATGCCGCGAAGCAAAACAGCAGGCCGATGGACGGGGTACCGCCGAGCACATGGGTACGATCAAACGCATCAAGGTTGATGCCGCTGTCGCCACCGGATTTGAGGATGGCAAAATCCAGGATCAGGATCGCCAGGTATTCGGCGATTACCACCACTGACAGCACCCGCGCCGACAGGTCGATCTTGCGATAGCCCAGAATCGCGATGCTCGCCATCGCCATCAGCGAGTAGGACCACCACGGCAACACCAGGCCGAAGACACTTTCCATGGTGCCACTGACGACCCCACCGAACATGCCATACAAGCCGACCTGAAGAATGTTATAGGCAAACATCGCCAACACCCCGGCCGCGCCGCCTGCCAGGCCACCCAAACCACGTGAGGTGAACGCATAAAAACCGCCGGCATTGGTCAGGTGCCGGGACATGGTGGTGTAACCCACCGAGAACGCGAGCAGCACCAGCAACGCCAGGATCAGCAATGCCGGCGTGCCGGCGCCATTGCCCAGCATGATGCCAATCGGGAAGCCACCAGCGATCACACTTAAAGGGCTCGCCGCCGACACCACGAAAAAGATGATGAACCCGACGCCCAGGGCGCCACGCTTGAGCTCCGTGGAGCTGTTGATCGAGATAGGTACACTCATGTTGTTGACCTTATTGTATGAGGCAGTCGCTGTTGGGGTGGCCCGATTGAATTCCATCGGCACCGATTAGCGTTTTGTTTGAGTTGCGCGCTGAATTCGATCCTATGCCCGCCCTTGAACCGCTCGCTATCCCAAATCGGTAGCATCCGAGGCGCCGCCCCAAAACAGGTCAATGCGTCACCGGCAATCCGGCAGTCCTTGCCGATTCGGGATAACTGCCAGGCCGCTCCCTCCCGCATGCTAGCGTCACCCGCTCTATACCCAGATGCCGGCACCGATAATAAAAGCGAGGGCCAGGTCCACAGCCCATCGCAGCCAAAGCCCTCTGCAGGAAGCCTCAGTCATGCGTTTAGCTCATCTCACTATCCAATGGCGGATCACACTCCTGAGCGGACTGTGCCTGCTGGCTGTCGTCGGCGCGCTGGTAGGCGCCTCGGTGTACCAGAACCAACAAAGTGCAAAATTGCTGAAGGAGCAGAGCAGTCACCTGCTCGGACAAGCCGCCGTGGAGCGCTTGCAAGCCCAGGCCGTTGCTCATGGCCAACACGTCGAACGCTTTTTCAACGAAACGGCGCTGTATGGCGAAGGGTTCGCGCAACAGGTTCTGCAACTGCGCGATCAAACGCTCAATGGACGCCTCACGGCTGCGCAATTGCGCGAAGCGCTGATCAGCGTGACCCGTCAGACACTGCTCAAACGCGAAAAAGTGCTCGGCCTGTACGTCATACTTCTGCCTGACGCATTGGCGAGCGCAGACGCCGCTTTCGTCGGGCAACGCGCACTGGCGAGCAACGAAAAAGGCCGTTTTGCGCTGTATTGGTCACAGAGCCAGCCGGGACAACTGGTCCAGGATGTGCTCACCGAGGCGCAAATCTTCACCGACACGGCGCCACCCGGCAGCGAACCGACAAACGTCTGGTACACCTGCCCTCAAGCTCAAAAGCGCACTTGCGTGGTGGAGCCCTACACCAGTGAGGTGGAAGGCCAGAAAGTCCTGATGAGCAGCGTTTCTATCCCTCTGATCGCCAACGGCAAGGTCCTCGGCGTGGTCGGCATGGACATTGGCCTCGACACTCTGCAAAAGCTGGCTGCCGACCTCGGCCAGGACCTGTATCAAGGCAACAGCGAAGTCGCCATTGTGTCGCCCACCGGCCAGGTGGCAGGACGCAGCGGCGAAGTCTCCGGGGCCACCCTCGATATACGCCAGGCTCTGCAAACCGTGCCAGGCAATCCACTCTGGCAACTGGAGATCAAGGTTCCCCAAGACCTGGTGCAGGCTTCCGCTCGGCAAATGCAAAGCGAACTGGACGACAAAAGCCACCAGGCCAACTGGCTCAACCTTTGCCTGGGGGTACTGGCCAGCTGCCTCGGCATGGTACTGATCTGGCTGGCCGCCTACGGGGTGACACGCCCACTGCTGAAGGTGGCGAGTCTGCTTGATGCCATCGTCGATGGCGATGGTGACCTCACCCAACGCCTGCCCGCCGGGCGACGCGACGAATTGGGCCAATTGGCCAATGGGTTCAACCGTTTTCTGGACAAGTTGCAGCCGATTATTCGCGACATTCAAACCGCCTCCCTGGATACCCGCAACAGCGCCAATACCTCGTCGGGGATTGCCCGGGAAGTCAGCGCAGGGATGCAACGCCAGTACCGCGAAGTGGAGCTGGCCGCGACCGCTCTGCACGAAATGAGTGCCAGTGCCCAGGAAGTGGCGCGCCACTCCCACGGTGCCGCCGACGCAGCGACAGCCGCCGAAAGCGCGAGCCGATCAGGTCAAGCTGTGTTCTCCATCGCCGAAAGCAGCATCGAAAGCCTTGATCAGCGCCTGGACACCACCCTTAAGCAAGTGCATGCCCTCGCCAATAGCAGCACCCAGATCGGCCAGGTGCTGGACGTCATCAGCACCATCGCGCAGCAGACCAACTTGCTGGCGTTGAATGCGGCTATCGAAGCGGCCAGAGCGGGCGAACAGGGGCGCGGCTTCGCGGTGGTGGCCGATGAAGTCAGGCACCTGGCCAGCAACACCCAGAGCTCGGTCGAACAGGTCCGCACGGTGATAGAGACGTTGCAGCAGTTGAGCCAGGAGGTGGTGCACAGCACTCAACTGAGCCGTGAGCAAGCCGGCAGCAGCGTGATTCAGGTGCAACAGACCCGTACGGCGCTGGAGAATATTTCCCAGGCCGTGGATGTGATCGAACAGATGAATCAACAGATCGCCAGCGCAGCCCTGGAGCAAAGCACGGTCGTGGAAGATATCAGCCATCGGGTCAGTGACATTCGCAGCATCAGCGAAACACTGACCAAACGGATGAGCGATGCCTCAACGGCCAGTGACTCACTCCATGAAATGGCCAACCATCAGCAGCAGCTTGTAGGCCACTTCCGTGTGTAAAGGGGCTCGGCCGGCTATCTGACAGCTGCCTGCCGGTGCTGAAATCCTGAATGGATTGCAGTTGCCGGCTTCCTACCCTCCATTATCGAGCCCCACCCATGATTCCCCCGCGACGCTGGCTGATCCTGGCCATTATTTCCAGCGCTTTGCTGCTGATCGTCATTGATATGACGGTGTTGTACACCGCGCTGCCGACACTGACCCGTGAGCTCAATGCCTCCGCTTCTCAAAAGCTCTGGATCATCAACATCTATGCATTGATCGCTGCCGGGCTGCTACTGGGCATGGGCACACTCGGTGACCGCCTCGGGCACAAACGCCTGTTTATCGGCGGACTGAGCGTGTTTGGTCTGTTCTCGCTGATCGCGGCCTTCTCGCCATCGGCCAGCGTATTGATCGGTGCCCGCGGCTTTCTGGCCGTCGGCGCGGCGATGATGATGCCGGCTACGCTGGCCATCGTCCGGATAACGTTCGCCGACCCGCGCGAGCAGGCCATGGCTTTCGGCATCTGGGCATCGGTTGCTTCAGGGGGCGCTGCGTTCGGCCCGGTGGTGGGCGGCCTGCTGCTGGAGCATTTCTGGTGGGGCTCGGTTTTTTTGATCAACGTGCCTATTGTGCTGGTGGCACTGGTCCTCGGCGCGGTGTTGATCCCGAATCACCCGGGGGATGCCAAAAAACGATGGGACTGGCTGGGTTCGCTGCAGGTCATGATCGGGCTGATCAGCCTGGCGTATGCCGTCAAGGAACTCGGTAAACGGGCGCCCTCCTTCGACGGCATGTTGGTGGCGGTCGTCCTGGGTGCGCTATTCCTGACGCTGTTCATTCGGCGCCAACGCCGTGCCGCACAGCCGATGCTCGATCTGGCACTGTTCACTGCACCGGGCTTCAGAAATGCCGTCATTGCAGCAGTCGTGTCGGCCGCTGCATTGATCGGCATGGAACTGGTGTTCAGCCAGCGCTTGCAGCTGGTGCTCGGCATGTCGCCGCTGGAGGCGGCATTGTTCATCCTTCCTCTGCCACTGGGCTCCTTCGTCGCAGGGCCGCTTGCCGGTTATTACCTGCCGCGCCTGGGAAACCGGCGGATGCTGTTCTGGACGTTGCTGCTGTCGTCAGCCGCGATGCTGAGCTATCTCTTGCTGCACAACGCTGCGGTTTACCTGCAAATCGCCAGCCTTGCCCTGTTGGGCTTGACGATTGGCGCGGCACTGACCGTTTCGTCCAGCACCATCATGCTCAGCGTGCCCGCCGATAAAGCCGGCATGGCCGCCTCCATCGAGGAAGTGTCCTTTGAACTGGGCGGTGCTGTGGGTGTGACGCTGGCGGGCAGTCTGTTATCGGCGATTTATGCGTATTCGGCGGGCCTGATGATTCCGTCATGGCTGACCCTGACCCCCGCGACATTCGAGAGTCTCGACGACGCACTGGTCGTCGCCGAGACGTTGTCACCCGAAGGCCGCGCGATGCTGAGCGCATTCGCCCGTGCGGCGTTCGATGCAGGCTTTGTTGCCGTGCTGGCAGCGTCGGCAGTCCTGCTGTTGATCGCATCGCTGCTGGTCAAGTTGAGCCGACAGCCGCAGCCGCACGAGGGCGCAGACCATCCTTGGTAAGCGTTGAACGGTTCTGCGTGGGGCCTTAAAGCTTGTGGCTACCCAATGCCCGGTACCGCTCCGGCGACGCCTTGCGAAGTCGAGCCGCCAGGAACACACCCCCCAGCAAGGCTGCGGGAATGATGGCGCAGAGGCTGTATGACAAGGCCAGGCTGGCGCCCGTCAGTACATCGAAATGCACCACCGCGAGTACCAGGACCGCCAATAGGGCAACACAAGAGAAACCGGGGAATATCCGCCCACGCCAGATCCCCACCTTGAGTTCGGGGTGACGCCGGAAAAAGAAGATGACCGCTGCGGAAGTGAGCGCCATCAACAAAATCACGCACAGCGTGGCCAGGTTGGACAGCCAGGCAAACAGCTGCAGGATCGGATCGGCATCCATGGCGGCGAAAATCAGTACCACCACTGCCGAGATAAGGCTCTGCAACGCCGACCCCATATGAGGACTCTGGTGCACGCGATGGGTCGTACCCAAGCGGTGCGGCAACAGGCCGTCACGCCCAATCGCGTAGAAATAACGGGCCGCGGCGTTATGAAACGCCAGCAGGCCGGCATAGATACTGACCATGAACAGCACCCGGATAATCTGAGTCAGATACGGGCCGACAAAGTGGTCGGACATGCCATAGATAAACGTCGTCGGGTCCTGCAAGGCTTGCAGCATCGGCACGATTTTGTCCGCCCCTACGCCCACTACCATCGACCATACCGACAGTGCGTAGAAACCACCGATCAGCAACACCGAGCAGTAGGTGGCAATCGGGATGGTTCGCTGCGGGTTCTTGGCCTCTTCGCCGTAAATAGTCGTCGCCTCGAAGCCGATAAATGCCGCGAAGCAGAACAGCAAGCCGATGGACGGTGTGCCGCTGAACACATGACTGCGATCAAACGCATCAAGGTTGATGCCGCTGTCGCCACCGGATTTGAGGATGGCAAAATCCAGAATCAGGATCGCCAGGTACTCGGCGATCACCATCACCGACAGTAGCCGGGCCGACAGGTCGATCTTGCGATACCCCAGAATCGCAATGCTCGCCATCGCCATCAGTGAGTAAGACCACCACGGCAACACCAGTGCGAACATGCTTTCCATGGTGCCACTGACGACCCCACCGAACATGCCATACAACCCGACCTGGAGAATGTTATAGGCAAACATCGCCAACACCCCGGCCGCCCCGCCTGCCAGGCCACCCAAACCCCGGGAGGTGAACGCATAAAAACCGCCGGCATTGGTCAGGTGCCGGGACATGGTGGTGTAGCCCACTGAAAACGCCAGCAGCACCAGCAACGCCAGGATCAGCAACGCCGGCGTGCCGGCACCGTTACCCAGCATGATGCCAATCGGGAAGCCACCGGCGATGACACTTAACGGGCTCGCCGCCGACACCACGAAAAAGATGATGAAACCAACACCCAGGGCACCACGCTTCAACTCCGTCGAACTGTTGATCGGGATAGATACACTCATGTTCTTGACCTTATTGTATGAGGCAGTCGCTGTAGGATCGGTGCAGCAAGCCGTTCACCGTCACCGATAGAGCTTGTCGTTTTTGTCGCACGCTGGATTCGATCCTATGCCTCACCATGAACGCCCCGGTATCCCAAATCGGTAACCTGTTACGCCATCACCTGAACGGCGCCATCCGCCCCCCTGACCTCACTGCGAAGCGAGACGCGTCGTCAGTTCCGACGCCGCGCCGGTCACCAAGTCGCACAGATAGCGCTGCTGAAACGCACCGAACCGCTCACTACGCCCCACCAGGGTCATGCTCCCGAGGACGCGCTGCTTTTCGTCGAAGATCGGCGCCGCGACGCCACTGCGTCCCGGGTGCAGTTCGCTTTCGCTGATGCAGTAGCCCTGTTTGCGGATGGCGAGCAGGCTCTTGATGAACGGCTTCCACTCCAGTCCCAGATGCTGCAATTCGGATGGGTTCACGTGAGCGTCGTAGACGCGTCGGATTTGGCGCGGTAGCAGATAAGCCATTACGACCCGGGAGGTCGCGCTGTGGAAAAGATCGATCGACCGCCCCCTGCCGCTACCAACCGGTCCGGCATCGGAGCCACGATGGATCAGCACGTTGACCACGGAGTCGCCATGCCACTCGCTGACCAGCGCGTCCAGGCCGGTGTCGGCGACCAGGTTGTCGACCAGGTCCCGGCTGCATGCCAACAACGGATCGTAGTTCGTCATCAGATGCTCCAGCGTGACGATTCGCGGGCCGAGCGCATAACCGCGCGGCAATCGCTTCAAAAAGCCCGCGTCGCCGAGTTCGCGCAGATAACGATAGGCGGTGGCGGGTGTGTAGCCGAGCTCCCGGCAAATGATGTCCACATCGATGACCGGTTGTTCCGGGCGGAACAGGTCGAAGACCATGAGCAGACGGCGCAGGCTATTCATCTTTCTCTACATCCTTGTGAAGCCGACAGTCACCTCGCCACTGCTTTCAGCGGGCGGGTGTTCAGGCATGAGCGCAACCGGTGATGGCAGCGCGGGGGGTATGGGATGGCAACTCTGCGAACAGCTCCTGATACTCCGCCGCAAAATGGCTGAGGTGAAAGAAGCCCCATTGGGCAGCGGCATCGCCGATCGAGAGAGACGACGCGCGGGTGGACATCAAGGTCCGGCGTACACCGTTGAGCCTCACAGAGCGCAAGTAATTCAGCGGCGTCGTCTCGGCAACCGAGCGAAAGCTGTTCTGCACGGTGCGCCGACTGACCTGGAGTCGCTGGCACAACTCGATCACGCTGGGCACGTCGATCATCTCTGCGGTCGCCAGACGGTGGCATTTCTCGACAATGAAGCTGCGCGTGGAGCTTGCGGAGCGTTGTTGCTTGTCGCAGGCCGGGTCGGTCATGAGTTGCAGCAACTCGCCGAGCATCGCCTGCTCCAGCGCCAACTCCCGTTCCCGGTCTAGCGTGCTGTCGAGTTCTTCGTACACCAGGGCCTGGGAGAACATCGCCAGCAATCGGCGACGAGCGTCTGCAAAGCGCGGGGTGGAAACCCTGATCACCGGTTGACGCAGCAACCGGCTGACCTCCTTCGCCGAAGCCGTTTGCGCCAACGCCTGTTCGAACAATTCACGTTCGAAGGTGATCGACAGCAGCTCCATGCCCATCGGCATATGGAACATGAACTCCTCGCCACCGTGAAGAAAGAACAGACTGCTATCGTCCGCCTCCCGCCCCTGCATCCGAATCGAACCCGGGGTGGTGATCGGCACGGCAAAGCACATCTTGCCTCGGGGAGCCACGCCGTGCTGCACGACACGCTGGTTGATCTGCTCGAGAAAGACGTGGACACCCGCCGTCGACAACTGCATCAGCGAACTCTCGGTCGAGCCTGCCGTTAGCTGACTGTAGTCCTGGTTCCACTCCTGGACGGTAGCCGCATGGACATGGACGTCGCTGAAATGGCTGATAGTCTGATTTTTCATGATGTCGAAAGCCTCTGCCAATATTCTTGTTTTTAGATCGCCTTCCTATGCGATATTCGCACATAGTGAGAATTATGCACAATTCTTTATGAGATTTTAAATTCACTGGAAGGTGCGCTCAGGGCGGTCCATCCATGTGCCAATTCGGGCTACCGGCCACAGACTCGTCGCGGAGATGATCAGCACACTTAAATCGACATTCAGAGAGAACGTCATGAGTGAAGCCAAACTTGAATCCCTGCACTTCGCGGATGCCCCGCTGATTACCTCCAGCACACTTCCCGGCCCCAAAACCCGCGAGGCCCTGGCGTTGTCGGCGCGTACCGAATCCATGGCGCGCGGCGGCGGACGCATGCCCATCGCCATGGACCGTGCCTTCGGCGCTACTTTCAAGGACCCCGATGGCAACACCTACATCGACCTGTCCGCCGGCGTGGGCGTCAGCAGCGTAGGCCGCTGCCACCCAAAAGTGGTGCAGGCGATCCGCGAACAGTCCGAAGTGCTGATGCATGCCCTGGAAATCAACAGTACCCGGCGCACCGAACTGGCGGCCAAGCTCTCCGAGATCGCGCCCGACGGCTTGCGTGGCGACTGCATCACCTTCTTCACGCAAAGCGGCAGCGATGCGCTTGAAGCCGCCATCAAGTTCGCCAAACGCATCACCGGGCGGCACCAGATCATCGCCTTCCATGGTGGCTACCACGGCGTGTGGAACGCCTCGGGTTCCCTGACGACAGGCACGGCCTACCGCAAGGGCTTCGGTGCCCAGATGGGTGGGGTCATTCACGCCCCCTACCCTTATGCCTACCGTTTCCCTTTCGACACCACTCACAAAAGCGCCGAGCAGATCGCCGGCGAGTACGTGGACTACCTGTTGAACACCCCCTACACCGCCGCCGATGACGTGGCCGCCGTCATCGTGGAACCGGTGCAGGGCGAAGGCGGCTACGTGCCCCCCTCGCCAGAATTCCTCCAGCTGTTGCGCAAGGCATGCGACCGCAGCGGTACGCTGCTGATCGTCGATGAAGTGCAATCCGGCGCAGGACGCACCGGCAAGATGTGGGCGGTCGAGCACTCGGGCGTGAAGCCAGACATGCTCACTTTCGGCAAAGGCATCGGCAGCGACCTGCCAA
Source organism: Pseudomonas sp. BT76 TE3572 (assembly GCF_050435365.1). Taxonomy (NCBI): domain Bacteria; kingdom Pseudomonadati; phylum Pseudomonadota; class Gammaproteobacteria; order Pseudomonadales; family Pseudomonadaceae; genus Pseudomonas; species Pseudomonas sp. BT76 TE3572. Next base: position 712,891 of record NZ_JBNDKE010000001.1, on the reverse strand, counting down.
TGGCGGGCCTGATCATGCGTTCAGACCTGGCGGCCGCGATTCCTGACGGATCGATGCCCAACACCTTTGCCGCCAACTCGTTGTCCGCGGCGGTGGCGCTGACCAACATCAGCATCCTGCAGGACCCGGAGCTCGATCTGCTCAACCGCGCGCACACGCTGGGGTTGGAGGCGCAGGAACGTATCCGTGGCTTCAACAGCCCGTTCGTCGCTGAAGTCCGCGGCCGCGGCCTGATGATCGGTATCGAACTGGTCGAAGACCCGGCCACCAAGGCCCCCCTGGCGCCCGAAAAAATCGGTCAGCTCATGGGCTACCTGATGAACCACGGCGTGCTGATGATTCCCTGCGGTCGCTACAGCAACGTGATGCGAGTCATGCCGTCGCTGACGATTTCACGCTCGCTGTTCTTCAAGGCACTGGACATCTTCGGCGATGCCCTGGCCTCCCTCGAGGCGTGACCCGACCACTCCACATCACTCATGGACCCCAAAATGACTGAGCACTTGAATCACTTCATCGAAGGCGCGTCCCTCGAAGCCTCCGACGGCCGTCGCATAAACCTCGTCAACCCCGTGACAGAACAGGTGTACGGCAGCTCCGCACAGGGCACGACTGAGGACGTGGACCGCGCAGTGGCGGCCGCGCATCGCCAACTTGAGGGTGGCGCCTGGAGCCAGCTCGACGGCGCCCAGCGCGGCCGATTGCTGTCAAAACTCGCTGACCTGGTTGAACGCGACACCGAATTGCTGGCCGATATGGATGCCAACGCCATCGGTCGCTCACCCATCGAACCGCGCCGGATGGACTTGCCCAACGCGATCGCCAACCTGCGTGCCGCCGCCGGCTGGGCCAACCAGCTTGAGGGGCGCACCATTCCCACCGGTGGCTACTTCGGCACCAAGACCCTTTCGTACACGGTACGCGAGCCAGTGGGTGTGGTCGGCGCCATCGTTCCCTGGAATTCGCCGTTGATGATCACCGTCTGGAAGCTCGCCGCTTTGCTGGCGGCAGGCTGCACCGTGGTCATCAAACCTTCGGAAGAGACGCCGCAGTCTGCCCTGCACCTGGCGGTGCTGGCTCAGGAAGCGGGCTTCCCTGACGGCGTGATCAACGTGGTCACCGGCTACGGCAATGAGGTGGGTCGCGCCTTGTGCGAACACCCGCTCGTTGCCAAGATCAGCTTCACCGGCAGCCCCGAGGCCGGACGCGAAATCCAGCGCACCGCCGGTGTGCTGTTCAAGCGCGTGGCATTGGAACTGGGCGGCAAGAGCCCACAGATTGTCTTCGACGATGCTTCTTTCGAAGACGCGCTGCGCGGGTGTGCGCTCGGCCTGTTCGCCAACCAGGGCCAGGTCTGTGCAGCCGGCTCGCGCATCCTGGTCCACCGCAGCATCGCAGATCGCTTCGGCGCAGCGCTGGCCGATGCCGCGCAGGCAGTCAACGTGGGCGACCCTCGCCAGCCCGGTGTACAGATGGGACCGGTGGCCAAGAAAGCGCAATTCGATCGCGTTAACCGATACATCCAACTGGGTATCGACCAAGGCGCCTCGCTACTGGCCGGCGGTGTATCGACGCCTGAACGCGGCTGGTTTGTCCGGCCGACGATCTTCACCAACGCCAACAACACCATGGCGATCGCCCAAGACGAAATCTTCGGGCCCGTCGGCACGCTGATCACGTTCGACAGCGAAGAGGAAGCTATCGCACTGGCCAACGACTCCTCCTACGGCCTGGCGGCCACGATCTGGACGACCGACCTGGTGCGAGCGCACCGCGTAGCCGCTGCGGTGAAGGCCGGTGCCGTGGGTATCAACTGCTGGAGTCCGCTGGACGCCAACCTGCCCTGGGGCGGCGTAAAGACCAGCGGTATCGGCCGTGAAGGCGGGTTTGCCGGCGCGGTGGCCTACACCGAAGAGAAAGTCATCACCGTGCTGCTGCCTTCCTGAGCACGATCCCTGTCCTGACCGAATCACCCTCCGGCCTCTGTGTCGCGAGGGTGACCGTTCAAAAGTGCATCCCTGATGCCGTTGATAATCAATGGAGAGACTACGATGAACCCGATAGAACAACAAACAACCGATCGGTATCCGACGTCCCTGCGAATTTTGCACTGGGTACGCGCCGTGCTCATCGCAGGCCTCCTCTGGGCAGGCTGGCATATGACCGGTCTGAATGACGAAGTGGCGAGCAAGTACGAGCTCTATTACCCGTGGCACAAATCCTTTGGACTGTTGATGTTTCTGGTTGTCCTGACTCAGATTGCCCTGCGTTTTCGGACCCCCGTGCTTCCGCAGCCGCTGGAAACACTGGCGAGCTATGAAAGGTTCCTGTCAAGGCTTACGCAGCGTGTCATGTATGCGCTTGTGGTGATCGTGCCGTTGATGGGGTACTCAATGTCGAGCACCTACACGATGAGTGACGGGGTGTTCTTTTTTGGGGTCAACCTGCCGGAGCTCCTTCCGAAAAATGACGATTGGTTCGCCGTCTTCCAATGGCTGCACAAAGTGCTCGCCTACACCCTGCTCGGATTGATTCTGTTGCATGTCGTGGGCGCTCTGAAACACCGGTTTTTCGACCGAGACCCTCGTAACGATGTCCTGCGCCGCATGCTGTGACGGGGTGAGGCGTTGACGCAAGACGTCAACGCCTCATGGCTTTACCGGAGGGGCCCGTTAAAGTCCGCAGGCAAAGCGACTGGCTTGACGAGTACCGCATCCTCCGGCAGCAAATAGCCCTCCTTTATTGCCTGTTGTTTGGCGGCTTTGAAACGACTCGCATAATTTGCATAACTGCCATACAACGCCTTCAGCCGCTGCGCAGAATACGGCACCTTCGTGTCGTAGGCCGAACCGCAGCCGGTCTCCTGGTCGGTCATGTAAGTGGCGCTTGGCACCTTGATCCACGGCGGACGCACACCACCCAGCATGTTGCCGGTCTGCGGGTCGCGGGCAACCCCCTTTCCGTCGCGATCGACCCGTGCAGCCTTGGGCATCGGCGTGCCTTCACGCACCCAGCGATCCATCGCGTCCAGGATCGCGGACACGACTGTCTCCACTGGCTCGTCATAAAGGGACTGGCATTGCGGATCGTTGCGCTTGTCACCGTCAGCCGGATGCGGCTCTGTCCCGTCGGTGCCCTGATCGGCGAGACGAAGGTGTGGCATGCCCGCGACTTCGTAGTAGCGCAACTTCGGCTGGTCAGTATCGTGCGGTAGCGCGATTTCCTGACTTGCATCGTGCACCACTTCGGTCTGACTGTAGACAGTCACGAACGGAGCATCCTCGGGCATTTTCCGCGGAACCCTGAGAACCTCGCCACCCAGGTCGCCATACACAACGTGCCCCATCATATAGGCGTCGATCAGCGGCTGCCCGTCAGGCATGCGCCACTGCTGGTGACGCCCCTGGTCGAGATAATCGAGCCAGAGTTGCCCGTTGATTGCCCAGGTATTGACATAGATGCGCTTGACCTCTAGCCCCTGTGTGGGACCGCTCTCGAGGTTGGACTTGAACAGCAAGGCGAGTTGCGCGGCAATGCCTTGCGACTGCGGCGGGTACTGATCGGGGCCGCTGCCGCGCCGAAAACGGTCGCTGTCGTAGTAGCTGCCGAGCGGTGCGTAGCGCTTGTAGTCGTAGCGCCGCATGAAATCCAGATTCAAGTTACGGGGCTCAGGATCCCAATCCAGTGTCTTGGGATCGTTCGCGGGTCTGTTGATGCTGAGTGTGTAGCCGGCGAATGCGTAGCCCTTGCGCATCAGGTAGTCGCGGGTGAGGATCCAGCCCGCGCTGCGTTCGCCCATCCAACTGAACGGTTCCATCACGACAGTGCCGTTGAATCGTCCAGGGTCTTTGGGTTTGCGGATGAGGAAGCGTGTCACATAGGGAGCGTCGAACAATTGTTCGCCAGAAGCGGTGATCGCTGGCGCGAGCCCCAGCATGTAGTATTCCTCCTCTACATACCCGAACCTCTCGAGGTCGACATACTCTGTGCCGTGCCTTGAGGCGGACGCAAGAGGCAACCGGCCGCTCGAAGGCACTAAAGCTATTAGAGGCATGGATGGCGTTTGCGCGCCGACGGCCTCCGCCGTCGTCAGAGCAAGGAAAGCCGCCAGGGTTAATGTAGGTAGCCAAACCTCGCGCATGGGGTTCACTTCCAGGCTCCGATGGTTTTCCCATTGGGCAACCGCAGCGCCTGGAGAGCTCCGCCCGTCTTCGTCTCGTCCTTCATCGGAGCGAGCTGCACGTCGACCTTGTCGCCCGGCTTGAGGGTATTGGCCATCCAGCCCTGGCGCATCAGAATGTTCGGGCCGCCGGCCTCGATCGCCCAGGTCTCGGTCTTGTCCCCGTTCTGCACATCGACGAACAACCAGACATGAGGATTTTTATACTGCACCTCACCCACCGTACCGCCAATCTCTACCAGCTTCGCCATGTCAAAGGCTGAGTAGGAGTGGTGGGCAAAAGCAGCAGGTGCTGACAAGCCCAAGAGCGCCAAGCTGAACAGCATGGGTTTGAAATTCACTTCGTATCTCCTTGATTACTGTTGTCCGCTCGGCTCACGTTGTGTCGCTTTGGAATCGTCGTGACTTCCGCTCCCGTCACGGGATCGATCGACTCGTTATTGTTGTCCTCGCAGACGTACTCCATGAATTCGACCCCCTTGGGCGCACGGCGAAAGGTCAGCGACGACCAATGCCATGGCTTGACCAACGCATCCGGGTCTTCGACCATGCCGTCCACTTGCAGCAGACCTTTGTCGTTGATGAAGATCCGCTCCTTGATGATCATGCGGGGGCCATGGCCGAGCGCGTCGTCGGCGAGCCCATACTCGCTCAACGTGGTCTCCTGCCGAATGTTGGTGGTCTCGACGACCAACACATTTCCCTCCCACCGTGCGACCGAATAGCCCTCAAACGTCGGGGGCGCTTCCTCGGGATTGGGGGGCGTGCGCCCATCGAGGTAAATGCGACGGGTCTCTCGCAGGAACTCCTGCGCCCAGTTGATCTGCGTCGGCGTCTGCATGATCTCTACCGCGTAGGGCCCAATCATATTCGTCGGCATGCCCAGCACCTTGCACGAGGTCTTGAACTCGCTGCCAACTGCGGCCAGGGCCTCAGTCCGCTTGTTGAAGCTCTCGAGGTACACACCCTTGAGTTCCGGCGTGGTGCCGAACGGAGGGCCGATATTGGTATCGGGGTTATCGGCACCGGTGCTGTTGACGAGCGGGTCCACGGAACTCCCCACCGGCATCCAGAGCCCGCTGATGTCGGGCGATCCAACCTTCGGTTTGGCCGCACTGGATGTCTCACCAGGCGTTGCGGCGATTGCGAACGACGGATACGCGGGTGCAGCCAGGACGGCCAGCAGCGCGATGACAGCGTGAGAAAGAGGGATCGTTTTCATAGGCATGGCCTGCATCTACTCCGTTAATTGTTTCTACGAGTGGCAGTGCCTGGCATCCCGGAAGTCGCCAGCCCTTTGAAGTGCATGACGGCCGGTGCCAGGAGTGTGGGTGTCGTTAATTCCATGGGGACGAGACTCAACCCCTCTGTTGGGGAGGTATCTCGAATCAGCATTCACTCACTAGGATTGGCGGCGTAGACGGCTGGTCAGAACGCCATCCACACGATGAACTGGAAGTAAGTGTTGGTTGATGCACTCCCGCTCTGCAGGCCACCGTCCCCGAGCCACTTTTCGGGCTTGTAGAAGCCGACCAGAGGCGAGAGCGTGACGTTATCCGTCACCATCCAATCCAGGAAAAGGTCGACCTCGCGGGCAGAGAAGTCCTGCTCATGCGTACGGGAGAGCTGGTGGTAGTTGAAGGCCATTGCGTTAAGGGTCAATGTCTCGGTCGGCTTGACTGAGAGGAGTACGTCGTTGATCGACATGTTCGAGGTCACCGAACCGGCGTAATTCACGGCGACTTCACCCTGGTAGCGCTTGCGAAAACCACCCTGGAACAGAAAGTCGTAACCTTCGGAATAGCGCGAATATCGATAGCTCACCGTCGGTTGCCATTGGGTATCGGCGAAGGTGTAGCCGGCGTCGAAGAACATCGCCCGCTGTGACCCTGAACGTTTTTCCTGACGCACCACTTCGAACGCAAAGTCGGCATTCTCGATCCCGGCATTGCCCTGCCCACGAATGCTGTAGACGTTCATGCCCTTGCGCTCAAGCCGATCACCAAAGGCATATCGCTCGTCAACATCCAGGCCGTGCAAGTACGTCGAACCGATCGAGCCGACGGGCGTCGTGTAGTCGACGGTGGCGGCAGCCACTTCGGTCTTCGACTGCCCGGGGTTATCGGATTTGAGCCATATCAGGCTACCGTGAAGGCCCTCCTGGCCACCCAGTTTCAAGACTGCCGTATTCCCGAACGCCAACCGCGGGCCAAGGTAAAAGGCGCCGCCGCGATCGAACCGGCCATCCCTTACGCCCTCGATAGGGTTGAAGGCCTTCCCGGGGGCGAACCCGTCATCGGTGATCAGGAAGCCGTCCACCGTAACGACCTGGCGGCCAAAAGAGAAATCAACCCCGTCCTTGCCCAGTGCAGGAATCAGATCACCTGACTTCCAGCCCAGGTAGGCGTCTTCCACAGCCGTTCTTCTTTCATTCCCGGAGGTGATCCCACCCGCGTCCCCATCGCCAAATGACCCCGTGCTGATCCAGCTGAGTCCGCCATACATCGAACCGGCAGTGATCTTGTCTGTCGTGCCGTTGAGACCGTACTTGGCGAAGCCTTCTTGCCACCGCATCCTGCCGGGCTCCCTCTCAGGGTCGCCGATGTAGTTCTTCTCGCTGCCGAACCAGCCAAACGCCGCCGACAGGTCGGCGTTCAGGACCGTTGCACCATCGCCTTCGCTGTAGAGCTGGTAGGCGTGTGCCTGCGGCTCAAAAGTACAGAGTGCAACCAGCGAAAGTAATGGGGCGTAACTGAGGGTGCGCATGACGTCTCTCCTTTTTTTTATATTTGTGAGGCGAGCCATGAGTGTTCCGGCTTGCGTCGCGCAAGCGGTAACCCAAATCAGCACTTTCAAGGGGCTGGCCGCCGATCCCTTCGCGCGATACCTCCCCCACTGCAAAACATCCTCAGTGCCTTGAATGGTTGCCGTTTTGGGCTACGGCCTCTGAACGCACTCCCCCTATGCTGGGCCCATAAGAACCATAAGAACCGAGGCACCTGTCATGACCCTTTTGTCACCCTCCCCGCTGTTACGTCAGGGGCTTTGTCTTCTGACCCTCTTCGCCTGCAGTGCCCTGGCACCTATTGCCAGCGCTCACCATTCGTTCGCCCTTTTTGACCAGACCCAGACGGTCTCGATCAAGGGTGTCGTCGAGCGCTTTGCCTGGACCAATCCTCACATCACGATTTACGTCGATACACCCGGCCCACCGGCCCAGCGATTCAAGATCGAAACAGGCAGTGTCAATGCGTTGCAGCGCACTGGCTGGAGCGCTGAGTCGATCAAGGCCGGCGAGAGTGCCGAGGTGTCCTTCAAACCGTTGAAAAACGGTGAGCCAGGAGGGCTGCTCGTGGAGATCAAAATCGGTGACGTCGTGCTCACGGGCGGCGGATGAGAAATCCTTCCCTGGCTACATGACGACCTAATCGAACAGTCCAGACCAGCAGCGTGGAGACGTTTCAATGAAACCGACACGAACCTTGAACACGGCAATGATCTTCGTGGGCATCGCCCTCGTGACTGTCGCCGGGATGTGCAACGCGGCAACACCTTCCAAACCTCTAAACGACAAACACAGCGTCAGCACACGCCCCGACATCAGCGGCACCTGGGAAAGAACCCCGGACGACTGGTTCGGTGAGAACCCGGACGACCCGGTGCACCCTGGCGGACCGATGGACCTTAAGGCGTCCTATGCCGACGAATACGTCGCGCTGAAGAAGAAAGAAGCCGTGGCGAACGAGGCCGGAACACCGTTGGCCACAACGAGCTCCAGATGCCTGCCTGAGGGCATGCCAACGTTGATGGCGGCGCTCTTCCCGATCCAGATCATTCACGACGACAAGCAAGTGATCGTCCTCGGTGAGTATCTCCAGCAGGTACGCCGGATTCTCTTGAACGAAGCGATGCCTGCGAAAGAGAAACTGGACCCTACCTATCAAGGCCATTCGCGCGGCCACTGGGAAGGCGACACGCTCGTCGTGGAGACACAACGCGTGCGAACGGACGTGCGCTTCTACGACGTTCCGCACGGTCCGGACATGAAGATCACGGAACGCATGCGACTAAAGGGGCCGGATCACTTGGAAAACCAGGTCGTGATCGAGGACCCGCAGGTACTCAAGACCCCGTATCGCTTCACGTTCGAATACAAGCGATCCAGCTACGCCATTCAAGAGTACGTCTGCGAGAACAACCAGATCGTGATCGACAAAGAGGGCAAGGCATCCCTCAGCCTCGAGTGAACCCCTCATCAATAGCCACCTGGAGCTGATCGAATGGAAAGACCGACAACCATCAGCATCCTGCGGCCGACGCTGCAAAGCGCCCTGCTGTTGCTGATCCTCACGTCGAACACATTCGCCGAGGTGCCCCGCATGCCCACGGCCATCGCGGTGCCGCCCTCCGGCAAGCTACCGCTTTCGTCGGCGAAACGCCCAGGCACCGAATACAGCGACCTCGACAAGTACGGCTACATCGAGGAGGAGTACTACCTGCAAGGCGTCGCCCCGGCGATTAACGCCTCGGGCAAAACCCTGTTGGAGGCGCCTTACACCACACGCATTCTGGTGCGCAAACCGGCTGACCCCGCGCGCTTCAATGGCACGGTGGTGATCGAGCCGTTCAGTTGGTTCGGCGAACGCGCCGCGGGATGGATCCTGACCCGCGACTATTTGCTGCGTCGCGGCTACGCGTACGTCGGGTACACGCTGAATGTGAACAAGCCGCCAGTCGATCCCAAGTTCATCTCGCAGACCCCGGCTGCCGAGGCCGAGCAGATCGCTCAGTACGGGCGGATCGTGAACTTCGAGTTTATGCGCCGCTTCGACTTTGCACGCTACGCGCCACTGGCCAGCTATTACGACCCGGAACACTTCACCCGCGGTGAAGGTCCCGATCCGTTCGCTCCACAGTCCCAGGGCATCGGGGCGCAACTGGCGTTGCTGCTGAAAACCAATGCAGCGCAAAGCCCGTTGGCAGATCTCGACGTTAAACGCGTCTACGTCAATAGCTGGGCCGTGACCGCGCAAGTCTGGATGGACTACCTCGACCAGGGCCGGCACCAGCAATGGCGTATGCCCGACGCAAGGCCGCTGATCGATGCCTACATGACTGGCCGCATGGCCTACGGAGAGGTGGGCGGCGACGTCATCCGGCTGCCGCGCCAGACGCCCGACGGCGCGCCGTTCGTGACCGTCTACAGCCAGTCCGAACTGATGCATGACGTGATCGAAGGCATCGACCTGCCACCGGACACCGACAGCCCGCAGGTTCGCTACTACGAAGTGACCGGCATGCCACATCTGCGGCTGGCTGACCTCGGAACGGAGCATACCGAACTGTTCGCTGCCGACATCGGCAAGGGCGACGACCCACGGTGCCGGACGCTGTACGACGAACCGGCGGAGCTGGTCGTCTCCTCGCTTCTGGATCGCATGGACCAATGGGTACGCGCGGGCAAACCCATGCCGAATGCTCCGCGGGTCGTCCGCGATGGCAAGACCGCCGCGCGCGACCCCGCTACCGGCAACCTGCAAGGGGGCGTACGCCCGCCGTGGATCCAGGTGCCCAGTGCGACCTACCTCACTGATCAGGAGACCGGCTGCGGCCTGATCTACGACACCAAGGTGCCTTACTCCAAGGACGAGCTTCGCCAGCGTTATGGAAGCTTCAGCAACTACGAACAGAAATTCGAAGACGCCAAAACCCTTTCGATCAAGGAAGGCTACCTACTGCCAGAAGATGCGGCGGGCCTGCGTTCGATCGCAACGCCTCAAGACTTCTAACCCTTTGGGAAGAACAGCAAATGTCATCATCACTCATCATTGCCTGGATCTATGCGTCACCTTTGAGCACAGCCATCCGGGACATTCTCTGGGTCATACCCACCGTCCAGAGCATTCATATCCTCGCTATCACAGTGCTCTTCGGCTCTGCGGTCATCTCCGATCTTCGGCTGGCGGGTGTGTTCGCCACGGACGAGCCCTTGCGTGGCGTCGTTCGCCGTTACTACCCGTGGATGCGCAATGCGCTCCTCGTCCTGCTCTTCACGGGGTTGATCATGATCATCGCCGAGCCTGATCGCGTACTCGTCAACTCGACCTTCTGGCTGAAGATGGCCCTGGTCGTGAGTGCGTTCACCCTGACCTTGCTTTTACGGCGCCCCCTTCTGCGCCCTGCCGATGATGCACAACCTGATGGCAAGCCCCCTCTCGTCAAGGCGTTGGCCTGGCTGTCGATCGGCTTGTGGTGCGTCGTGATCATCTGTGGTCGCTGGATCGCCTACGCGATCTAAGCGTTTTCAACGAAAGCTCTGAGGTATTCGCCATGGACATTCAACCAACACTACAAGCCCTCCAGGACACCTCTGTCGCCACCTTCATCCGAGAGTCGGGCTCCGCCTTTCCCACCCTTGAGTCGGTGCATGTGATCGGCATCGCCCTGGTGTTCGGGACCATCGCCGTCGTGGATTTGCGTCTGCTCGGCGTTGCCTCCCATCGCCGCAGCGCGCTACGGCTGATAAAAGATTTGCTGCCGTTCACCTGGGTCGCTTTCGTGGCTTGCGTGATTACCGGTCTGCTCATGTTCGTCGCCAACGCCACGACCTATGCCGAGAACACCGCATTCTTGTGCAAGATGGGCGTGTTACTGCTGGCGGGGCTCAACATGGGGATCTTCCATTTGGGCGTCTTTCGCCGCATTGCCGAATGGGACACAACGCTAACGCCTCCCAGCCAGGCGCGTGTCGCGGGGTTCAGTTCGTTGGCATTGTGGGCAGGCGTGGTGTTCCTCGGCCGCTGGATCGCGTTTCTCTGATGGCTCGCCTATCGCCGCGTCGCGCATCCAGTGCAGATATGCCCAGCGATCACACAAAGGTGGTGCGCCCGGTATCCGGCCGATGGGAATCGCTGGCACTGTTGCTTGCGGCCCTGGCAGTCATCGCCAGCGTGGCAGGCTATATAACGCTGCGCCCCGAGAAAGTCGGCCCACCGATAACCTTGAGCTGGCAGGTGCGTTCCTTCGATGGCCTGGGTGCGGTCGATCAGGCGATTCATAGTGCTCTGCTGCCAGCCGGTGAAGAAATCATCTGGTTCAACAACGATACCGGCGGCTGGATCACGCTGGAGCGTGCCCAGATAATTTTTCTACCGCCCTTCTACCGCGACGCCTTCTGGAAGACCAATGGCGAGGTGCACTGGCAATTGATTCTGCCCGGCACCCACCAGCCCCATGCCGCTTCCGGCGACGAGCACGTCGACGCGCCTGTCACCCCGCCGGACCAGACCGCCAACAAGGTGTCGCAAGCCACGCAGGGCCAGGGCGCTACGGTCTACTACGGCTCCGGCGGCCGCGCGCCGGGCCAGAGCGCCTACCTGCTCGTCATCGGTCACGCACATGCCGGTGTCATGTGGGCCAACCAAGCGACGATCTGGGTCCACCGCGACCCGAACGCGCCCTACCCTGGCATCGTCAAGCCCGAATCGCTGGTCGGCGATGGCTGGCGCCAGGTCATCCCTTACAACGGTGCCAGCGAAGTCGAACGCGTAAAAGGAACTCAGCCATGACCGTTTCTACGAAACACCGCGCACTGTGGCGCCGATGCATCGCGCTATTGCTGCTGATACCCGCCATCGCACTCGCAGGCACCACACCCTCTTCGGGCAAGAAGCTCAAAATCGGCGTCACACTGCATCCCTACTACAGCTTCGTGGCAAACATCGTCGGTGATCGGGCGGAAGTCGTTGCGCTCATCCCGGCGGAGGCGAATCCGCACAACTACCAGCCGCAGCCCGATGACATCACCCGCGCGATGAATATCGATGTTCTGGTGGTCAACGGCATCGGACACGATGAATGGGCCTTCCAGATCATCAAGGCCGCCGGCCGCGGGGCGACTCTGCCGATCATCCAGGCCAATGCCTCGGTTGCGCTCATTCCAATCGGCGGCGGCCAGGACGGCGCCAAGGTGGTCAATCCGCATACCTTCGTATCGACCACGGCAGCGATACAACAGGTCTTCGAGATCACTCGTCGGTTGGGGGAACTGGACCCGGACAACGCTGCGGTGTATCGACAAAACGCCCTGGCGTATGCCGCGCGTATCCGGGCGCTACGGGCCGGCTTCATGACCCGCTTCGCCGCGCTGGATTTGTCTAAGTTCCGGTGCGCGACAACGCACGCGGGCTACGACTACATGATGCAGGAGTTCGGCCTGTTCGTGAGCGCCGTGATTGAGCCGCGACACGGCGTCGCGCCGACTGCACGCCAGTTGGCCAACACCATCGACGCTATCAAGAAGGCCAATGTACGTGTGCTTTTCGCCGAGAAGAATTTCTCCCTCGACCTGGCCAAGCCTATCGAGGCAGCCACCGGCGTGAAGGTGTTCGCGCTGTCTCACATCACCGGCAATACCTACAGCCCGGACGAATTCGAGGTAGCAATGCGCGAAAACCTAGAGACCTTGGCCGAAGCCGTTGAATTTACGCAGCGATGAACGCGATGAAGGAGGAACAAGCGATGCGCGGCCCCGCCATTGTGTTCGATAACGTCTCCCTGCAACTGGGAGGTACGCAAGTGCTCGACAAAGTGAGCTTCCGGGTAGAAGCCGGTGCGCTGCACTGCCTGGTAGGCCCGAACGGCGGCGGCAAGACTTCACTGGTGCGTGCGTTGCTGGGTCAGATGCCGCATTCGGGGACAGTCCGGTTCGAGGGCGAGGTCACGACACCCATGGGGTATGTCCCGCAATTGCCGGACTTCGACCGCAACGTGCCGATGACGGTCAACGACATCATGGCCCTTCTCGGTCAACGCAGGCCGGCCTTCCTCGGCTCAAGCCGATCCGTCAAGGCGGCAAATGCCGAGGCCCTGGAACGTACCGGCGTGGCCGGAATGGGCGCAAAACCCTTTGGCAGCCTGTCCGGTGGCCAGCGTCAGCGAGTGCTGCTGGCGCAGGCAATCAGCCCGGCGCCCTGGCTGCTGATCCTCGACGAACCGACCGCCGGCATCGACGAACCGGGTGTGCGACTGGTCGAGGCGCTGGTGGCCGAGCTGAACGGCCGCGGCGTCACCATCCTCTGGATCAACCATGACCTGGAACAAGTCAGGCGCATCGCGCAATCGGTGACCGTTATCAACCGGCGGGTGCTGTTCCATGGTTCGCCCGACCAGGTCGCCTACCCCCTGGAGGCTACCCAATGAGCGCCCTGTACGAACTGATTCGCAACCAGCTCCAGGCGCTCGCCGCGAGTGGCATCCTGCCGCAACCGTTCGAGTACGAGTTTGTGATCAATGCGCTGCTCTGCGCGGTGCTCATCGGGCCGCTGCTGGGCGTGCTGGGCTCGATGGTGATGATCAAGCGCATGGCGTTCTTCAGTCAGGCCGTCGGCAATGCGGCGATGACCGGCGTTGCCATTGGCGTGCTGATCGGCGAGTCCTACACCTCCCCCTACTTCTCAATGTTCGGCTTCTGCCTGCTGTTCGCCCTGACGCTGAAGTACACGCAGCACCGCACCACGCTGGCCAATGACACGCTGATCGGCGTGTTCTTGTCCATCTCGCTGGCGGTCGGGGCCTCGTTGCTGCTGTTCGTGTCGGCGAAGATCAACACGCACGTAATGGAAAGCGTGCTGTTCGGTTCCATCCTGGCGGTCGACTACACCGACATGAACGTGCTGCTGGTGGTAACGGCGACGTGTGCTCTGCTCGGACTGCCGATGTACAACGGCATGCTGTTGGCCAGCCTCAATCCGAGCCTGGCGCATGCTCGCGGCGTGCGAGTGCGAAGCGTCGAGTACCTGTTTGTCGTACTGGTCACCCTGGTGACGGTAGCCTGCCTGAAAATCATCGGCGCAGTGCTCGTCGAAGCCCTTCTGCTCATACCGGCCGCGGCAGCACGCAACATCAGCCATTCGCTCCCGGGGCTGGTCGTGCGCGCCATCCTGATCGCGACCTTTTCCTGCGTGGTCGGCATCCTGGCACCCATGCAATTCCATATCCCCGTACCGACAGGCGGCGCCATCGTGATCGTCGCCGCTTTGGTGTTCGTCGTCACCACCGTCATCCGCGCTACCGGGTCCCGGTTCAGAGGTGCCCGCGTATGAAATGGTTTTGGATGCTGGTACTGCTGCTGGGCAATCCGCTTTCTGCCTTCGCGGATACCGGCGGGCAGCAGGTGCTGGTCGCACTGCCGGCGGTGTATGCGCTCACCTCGACGCTCAGCGACGGCACGACCCTCAAGGTCGTCCGCCTTCCGGCAGACGCAGCCGTGCCCATGGAGAGCCAGGCCAACGCGCTATCGCGCCTGGTGCCCGCCGTGTTCCAGCAGGCCACCGCCGTGGTGACCCTGGGCAACCTCTGGCGCGCGGATCCGCTTTACACCACGGCACGTCGCCACAATCTGCGAATCGTCGAGATCGATGCCTCGCACTCATGGGACACCGTCAAGCCCGGTGTGGCCGTGGCCCGCGTGCCATCGAACGACGTTCCCTGGGCAACCGAACGCGACGTCGATGGCGGACTGTCGCCGTACGCCTGGCTCGGCCCCGTCAACGCCATGCGCATGTCGGCGATTATCGCTACCGACCTGGCACGCCTGTCCCCTTCCGATGCGCCTCGGATAGAGCACAACCTCGCCGCACTCGACGGCCGATTGCGCCAGCTCAAGGCCAACTACGGTGCCCGGCTGCTGGCAGTGCCGGATCTGCGCGTGCTGTCGCTGGCCGATGAGTTCACCTACCTGTTCGGCGAGTTCGGGATTTTTGTCGACGGCTGGTTCGTCCGACAGGACATCGACTGGAGCGACGCCGACTGCACCGCACTGACCCGATACCTGCGCGAGCGTGACATCCACGTGGTGGTCCACAAGTGGGCACCGGACGCCAGGATCGCCAAGGCCATCGAGGACGGCGGCGCACGGTTGTTGATACTGGATGCCGGCAACCCGGGAATGCTCGCCGACGCGGCCAACGGGTACGAAGCACTCCTGAGTTCGAACCTGGATGCCTTGCTGACGGCCTTCGCGCCACCTGGCCCCAATACGAGCGGCGATCACAAATCGCCGCTCCAATGATCAACCTCGACCGTGGAGTTCGAAGACCTTATGAAACCCCTACTGATCGCAGGCGCCCTGTTGTTCTGCCAGGCAGCCTTCGCCCATGGCCCCGTCTTCGACTGCTACATCGAGAGCGATGACCTGGTGAAGTGCGAGGCGGGTTACACCGACGGCAGTTCGGCCGCCGGCAGAAAAATCCATGTCCAGGACACCAGCAACAAGGTGTTGCTCGAAGGAAGCGTCGACAAAGACAACAGCTACACCTTCCAGCCCCCCGCCGGAAAATACTCCGTTGTGTTCATGGGCGGAGACAACCATCAAGCCACGATTCAGTCATCCGACATTTCAAGGTGAAATCGACCATGCCGATCAAACGACGACTGCTCCAGGCACTTGCCGCCGTGACATTAGGCTGCCTGACAGGCGCAGCACAGGCCCATTTCCAGATGCTCTACGT
Organism: Pseudomonas sp. BT76 TE3572; assembly: GCF_050435365.1. Taxonomy (NCBI): domain Bacteria; kingdom Pseudomonadati; phylum Pseudomonadota; class Gammaproteobacteria; order Pseudomonadales; family Pseudomonadaceae; genus Pseudomonas; species Pseudomonas sp. BT76 TE3572. The sequence continues at coordinate 697,201 of NZ_JBNDKE010000001.1, read as the reverse complement.
CGAGGAAACGGCGCTGCCGCGTGCAGATAAACTGGAGTTCGCGCTGGTGTTCACGCATCCCTTCTCCGGCGGCCCCACCATGACCATGGATGAACCTCGCGCCTTCAGCCACATCAGCTCGCACGGCGGGGAAAAAATCGATCTGCGCAAATACTTGCGGCCTGTCCAGTGGCAGAGTCGCGATAACCAAACGACTGCCTATCGTGCGTCGATTCCACGGGAGCTGGTGCGCTCACTGGGTGACCATATCTTCGTACTCGAACCCGAGCCCTACCTGGAAACCGAGGAAGATGCCTACATCCAACAGTTCACCAAGCTGATCGTGAATGTGGGCGGAGTACCCGGCAACTGGGCAGAACCACAAGGGTTGCCGGTTGAGATCCAGCCACTCAGCAAGCCTTATGCAAACTGGACGGGCGGAGTGTTCCGCGCCGTGGTGCTGGCCGATGGCAAGCCCGTTCCGTTCGCCGAGATCGAGATCGAATACATCAACCATTCCGTCGATATCGATAAAGACGCCTTCGGCCAGCAAGACTATGTAACGGCACCTCAAGCTTCATTCAAAGCCCTTAGCACGTACTCGGACGCTCAGGGCATCGTGACCATCGGCCTGCCCCGCGCCGGCTGGTGGGGCATTGCAGCGCTCGACATCGGAACAACAAAAACCCATAAGGGCAAACCTCTGTCGCAAGACGCCGTGCTGTGGGTGCAGGCCAGAGACATGAAATGACACAAGCCCCCCAGGGGGCCCAGGTGCTGGAACCGAGTAATGACCTCAAAAACCCATCGTGATTGAGTTTTATATCCGAACGCTGGCAAAAGTAGATTCGTTGCGAGCCTGGCCGAGCGCTGACATCGGGCCGGACAACGGTGACAGTATCAGGGCTTGCGGCAGCGGGATCATTGCCACTTGTTGTGTGGTGTTGGAACCCACACGCTCATCGCGTGGCGGAATACCGTAGTACTCGCGGTAGCACTTGGAGAAGTGCGGTGTGGATACGAAGCCACACACCGACGCCACTTCGATGATCGACATGGGTGTTTGCTTGAGCAGTTGCCGGGCGCGGATCAGGCGCAGTTTCAGGTAATAGCGCGACGGTGAGCAGTGCAGGTATTTCTGAAACAGCCGCTCCAGCTGACGCCGCGACACGGCGACAAAAACTGCCAGTTCGTCGAGGTCGATCGGCTCTTCGAGGTTGGCGTCCATCAGCGCCACGATTTCCTGCAACTTCGGCTGGTTGGTGCCCAGCATGTGCTTGAGCGGCACGCGCTGGTGGTCCTGCTCGTTGCGGATTCGTTCGTAGACGAACATCTCCGAAATCGCCGCCGACAGCTCACGGCCATGATCACGGCTGATCAAGTGCAGCATCATGTCCAGTGGTGCAGTGCCACCGGAGCTGGTGTACCGGTTACGGTCCAGGGTGAACAGTCGCGTACTGATGACCACCCGCGGGAAGGCTTCCTGCATGGACGCCAGAAATTCCCAGTGCACACTGCAATCGAAACCGTCGAGCAGACCGGCGCACGCCAGGGCCCAGCTACCGGTGCAGACCGCACCGAGACGGCGGGACTGGCGCGCCTGACTCTGTAGCCACGACACGTGCGCGCGGGTGACGGTGCGTTGAATACCGACACCGCCGCAGACAAAAATGGTGTCCATGGCAGGCGCGTTGTGCATCGAGGCGTCAGGTGTGATCTTTAAGCCGTCGCTGGCCAGAACCTGGTTTCCGTCGGCAGTGAGGGTCGTCCAGCGATACAGCTCTCGACCAGACAACTGGTTAGCCATACGCAAGGGTTCCACCGCGGAAGCCAGAGAAATCAGCGTGAAATTGTCCAGCAGCAAAAAGCCGATGGATTGAGGCGCACGGTTCTGGGGCTTCGACCCGGAGTTGAAAGTCGTCATTGCAGTATCTCCTCACATCAAGCGGGTGTTGGCCTCAGGCGCAGGCTCTTCTTATTGCCCGTCTGAATACCCGGGCTATGTGTAGTGACAGTGCAAAAGTCACGCCGCCGCTCAATAGACTTTCAATAAATTCAAAAACGACACGACGATGCCTCTATCTGGGGGGTCGCAAGGTCGAAGGTCAAAAGCTAAATGGGTTGATCTGGTGCATCCACTTATAAGCAGCGAGCAATTTTGTAGCAGTGATGGGAAGGATGCCTGGAAACGACAACTTACTTGTCACCGACACACACAGGTCGGTTCTTGAACATCCCGAACGCAGTTCACAACAACCTTGTGTCACAACGAAAAAACCCGGAAACATTTCTGTTTCCGGGTTATCCGTTGATCGTCTCGAGTGATCATTGATCACCCGGATTGTTCAGGACTTGAGAAATTTGATACTGGCGAATGTTGACTCATCACGTGCCTGATCCAGCAAGCTCATCGGACTTGCCAATGACGATGCCTGGGCAATCGGTCTTGCGTTCACTTGCCGTTGCGTTTGCGTCACCAAGCGCTCATCGCTGGGTGGAATACCGAAACACTCGCGATAGCATTTTGAGAAATGTGGCGTGGACACAAAGCCGCACACCACCGACAACTCAACAATCGAAATCGGCGTTTGCTTGAGCAACTGACGCGCGCGGATCAGACGCAGTTTGAGGTAATAACGCGATGGTGAGGAATGCAGGTATTTCTGGAACAACCGCTCAAGCTGTCGACGGGACAAGTCGACATAATTTGCCAGTTCATCGAGGCTGAGTGGCTCTTCCAGATTGGCCTCCATCAGCGCGACGATTTCCTGCAACTTCGGTTGTTGAGTACCCAACATATGCTTAAGAGGCACTCGCTGGTGGTCCTGCTCGTTGCGGATTCGCTCATAGACAAACATGTCGGAGATGGCCGCTGACAGTTCATCACCGTGATCGCGACTGATCAGGTGCAGCATCATGTCCATTGGCGCGGTTCCGCCGGAGCTGGTGAAACGGTCGCGGTCGAGGGTGAATAAACTGGAGCTGAGGTTCACTCGCGGAAAAGCTTCCTGCATGGCCGCCAGAAATTCCCAGTGCACGCTGCAATCGAAGCCATCGAGCAAGCCTGCCTGGGCCAAGGCCCAACTGCCTGTGCAAACGCCCCCGATCCGCTTCGAGCGGCGTGCCTGGGTTCGCAACCAGGTAATGTGCTCACGGGTCACAGCACTTTGAATGCCAATGCCTCCGCAGACAATCACGGTATCAAGCATCGGCGCACTATTGATCGACGCATCCGGAGTGATCGGCATGCCGTCGCTGGCCCAGACTTGCTCGCCCCCCAAACTGAAAGTGTGCCAACGATACAACTCTTGACCGGTCAACTGATTGGCCATTCGCAGTGGCTCTACAGCAGACGCCAGAGAGATCAACGTGAATTGGTCCAGCAGCAAAAAGCCAATGGTTTGGAGAGGAACGGCCCTGGAGGTGTCGTATGCCATCGAAGATTACTCTCGCAGTGAGCGGTAATGGCTGCTATGCACTTTCCGCCGACACCACCCTCTGCGGCTGCCCATGATTGCGCGTCGTCACAAGGCCGATAAAGGAAATCACCAACGCCAGGACGATGGTCGAAGAAACCTCCATGCGGTGCTCGGGCGTCACCATCATCACCGCCAACGCCGCGCTGATGAAGACGATGACAAACCAGGTGAGCCACGGAAACAACCACATCTTGAAGGTCAGCGTGACGTTCTGCCGATGCAGAATCTTGCGCATGCGCAATTGCGACACGGCGATAACCAGGTACACCAGCAACGCAATGGCGCCGGAGCTGGCGAGCAGAAACTGGAATAAACCGGCGGGCATGAAGTAGCTGAACAAGGTCACACCGGCACCCAGTACGGTGCTGGCGATCACTGCCGCCCGGGGCACGCCCGCCGACGACGTTACCTTCAGCGGTTTCGGTGCATCACCGCGCTTGCCCAGCGAAAACAACATGCGCGAGGAAATATAAATCGACGAGTTCATGCAGCTGGCCACGGCAATCAACACCACTATGTCCACCAGCAACTTGGCGTGCGGAATGTTCATCAGCTCCAGTGCCCGCTGATAAGAGCCCACGGACGCCAGCAACGGATCATTCCAGGGCACCACGGAAATGACCACGAAAATGGACAGCAAATAGAACACCCCGATGCGCCAGATCACCGAGCGCGTGGCTTTGGCGATGTTCTGCGCAGGGTTGCTGGATTCGGCGGCTGCAATGGTCACCGCTTCCGTACCGATGAAGCTGAACATGATGGTGATGAACGCGCCTACAACCGCTGACAAACCATTGGGCGCAAACCCGCCATGCTCTTCCATGAGTCGGCTTAACCCGCTGGCCTCCCGCTCGGGAATCCAGCCCATCAGCACCGCAGACCCAAGGCCGATAAACCCGATGATCGCCACGACCTTGGCCATCGCAAACCAGAATTCGAACTCGCCGTATTTGGACACACTGAACAGGTTGGTCACGACCAACAGAACGATCGACAGCAAGGCAAACAACCAGGTATCAATCTGTGGGAACCATTGGTTCAACACATGGCCAGCCGCGAGCGCCTCGATCGGAATCACCAGCACCCAGAACCACCAATAAAGCCAGCCGATGGTGAAGCCTGCCCAACGCCCGATCGCCTGATCGGCATAGGTGGAAAAAGATCCGGTGTCCGGGTTGGCAACCGCCATTTCACCCAACATACGCATCACCAGAACGACCAATAGGCCCGAGAACAGATAAGCCAGCAATACCGCCGGACCGGCCGCAGCAATGGCATGACCTGAGCCAACAAATAAACCTGCGCCAATAATCCCCGCGATAGAAAGCATTGTGACGTGCCGTGGCTTGAAACCCTGTGCCAACTGACCGTTCGAATCTTTGGAGTTCAGGCTATTCATTGTTTTTTTTGTTCTCTGGTGATCGACGTTAGAGCGTGATGACTGAGGGTCAGGGGATCATCACTTCTTCCTGTTGCCCCTTATCGAAAGCCGTCAACCTCAACGCTTTCGAGCATTCCCCATCCGTCTTCGCAACTGCGCACTGACATGAAATGACACGCCACCTTACGCGTCCGGTCTTCCACGCAAGTAGCCTGAGCGCGCCATGCGTGAGTCTGATCTCGACATGCGCCCGTGCGTAGGGTCTCTGATGGAAGAAGGTTAGCCAGGTCGTCGACCAGCCTTTTGAGCGCTATAACGCCGCGCCGATAGGGTTCGCTGGGGTTGGCGCCCACACGGGGCGAAAGATCGCATCGCCCTATCCTGTGGAGCCATGTGATTGCAGCTAGCGTCCGAACGCCAGCTTCAGTTCACTCGGTTGCGCCCGCTGCGCTTGGCTTGATAGAGCGCATCATCGGCACGAGTCAGAAGGCTTTCCACATCGTCACCCGCTTTGGCGAGGGCGACACCAAAGGACGCAGTAACAGTGTCCAGCACCTCATCCGTGCCACGAACCTTGATCCGCAGTGCCTGAATTTTCAGGCGCAGCTGCTCAGCAAACGTATGAGCACTGGTGAGATCAAAACACTCGTGCAGGACTACACAGAATTCTTCACCCCCATAGCGTGCCGCCAGGGCCTGAGGCGGGATTGAGCTCCGTAACATCTGACCAACATGCTCAAGTACGCGATCACCCAAAGGATGGCCATACCGGTCATTGAACTGCTTGAAATGATCGACATCCAACATGACCAATGCCACCCCCTGAGGAGCGTTGATCAAGGCATGCTCCAGCAAGCGAGTGAAGGTAGCCCGGTTCAACACCTTAGTCAGACCATCCACAGAGGCAGCCAGTTGGGCTCGCTCGAGCTTGTCTCTCAGACGCTTGATTTCATTTTGCGCTGAGTGCAACTGGGACAGGAAAAGCTCTTGCTGATCCTGCATGACCTGGGTGCTCTGTTGCAGCTCGCTCAGAATGGCGGGCAACCTCTGGTCAACCGGCTCCGCGAGCATTTCCATGCAATGGCCAAGGCTGGCTTGAAAGCTGGAACTGCCATTCACGCTACGCGAGACATTACGCTCCATGTCGTCAACCAGATCGATCGCTTGTTGTTGCCCTGCGCGCGCTTCCTCCAATTCGTCACGAATGATGTAGTCGCGAAAAAGCTTCGTAGCGGATTCTGGAGGGAAACAGTCAAAGTCTTTGACCACCCTGTCCAGATGGCGATTAAGCTCTGGCTCCTGACCTTTGCTGTAGGTGTACCAGAGCGCATAGTGAACGGGATTGGGTGGAATGTTGTGACGCACCATCAGTGGTACGGCCTGCTTCAGCAAAGCCGCCGCCTCGCGGGAATCCTCTGGATACAGCGCTAGGGCAGTCGCACGCGTCTCTGATTGGCTCATAACGTCACTGTGGTTGGTTTTTATTGGCATGTATGAAGTCGGCGGCAGCATATCCTTACAGACGCCCAGCAGCCATACATAACAACGCGCCCTTGACTCAGGCATACAAACCAAGAGACGTCACCGAGACCGATCACGCGAGCTTTATGGCTCCGCCCTGGATATCGTCACGCGCCATTCGCAAGTCAATAGCGTCCTGGTTGAGTCGGTGAATCATGTTGAGCAACCGTTGGCGTAGCACTTCGTCCTTTAGCTGCTCTGCTGCGCGCATCATATCGAGCGCCGCTACCTCATTGTTATTGGCAACGGAGTCGAGCAGTTTGCGCATGCTTCTTAATGGTCGATTCATCTCCAGCTCCCTGGATTTCAGTGACGCGAATCATATGGCCTGAATGTTTCGTCAGTATTTCAGTTGCACGAACCGTGCTTGAATCACCGGCTGCGGCTCAGATCCGTCAGCTACACTCATTCGGTACATTTGTGCACCGAGACTTCGACCATGGCGACCAAAACCGCAATCGTATTCGCTGGCGGCGGCAGTCTGGGTGCGGTGCAGGTGGGTATGTTGCGGGCCCTGGTTGAGGCCCATGTTCGATGCGATATGGTGGTTGGCGCTTCGGTAGGCGCTATCAACGGTGCCTACTTTGCCGCAAGGCCCGATTCCGATGGCGTCGAGGCGCTCGCCGGGTTCTGGCGGGGGCTGTGTAAAAATGACATCTTTCCCCTCTCCTGGCTCGATACCTGTAGAGGACTGATCAAACGGCGGGGCTTTCTGTTGCAGCCGGCGGCCTTGCACCGATTGCTGGGTCAGGCACTGCCCATTCATCGCATTGAGGAGGCGGTGCTGCCCCTGTACATCGTCACCACCGACCTGCTCAGTGGTGCCGAGACCGTTCTTTCCAGTGGCGAACTCGAGCAGGCGTTACTGGCCAGCGCTGCCATTCCGCTGGTGTTCCCCTGCGTACAAATCGCCGATCAGTTCCTGGTTGACGGCGGCGTGGCAAGCAATACACCTATTTCGACGGCCGTAGCCTTGGGAGCCACCAACGTCGTGGTCATCCCCACCGGCGTGAGTTGCGCCCTGACACAACCGCCCCGGGGCCTGGTCGCCTTAGCCCTGCACACCGTCAATCTGATGAGCATGCGTCAACTGGTGAGCGACATCGAACACTTCCGCACGCTCACCAGCCTGCACATCGTCCCGCCCTTGTGCCCTGTGGATGTCTCGGTGTTCAACTTTGACCAGACCGAGTCTTTGCTGCAGCGCGCCTATGAGCAGACCCTCCGGTGGCTGGAACATGGGGGGCTCGAACGCACCAAAGTGCCTGGTGCCCTGACTATCCATTCACATGCCCATGAGCATTGAGTGATGTGAATTACCGATAAAAGAGACACTCGGCACTCAGTGCAATACCTTATTTAACCCGTGCTATTTCAATAACCGAATCCAGGGACTGACGTTTTGGAAAAATCACGATCCGGAAGCGCAAAATCAGATCGAGCCGCAACAGCCCAAGGGCGCCAAAGTTCGTGGCGCACGCTCGTTTTGCCAAGCAGCATTTTGCTAACCGGGATCGTGCTTTCCGTAACCCTTGGCACCTTGCAAGTTCGAGAGGAATCACACGAAGCGAAAGCCCAGGTCATTTCCCAATTAGCTAACGTGCGGGAACATCTTGAGAGCGAAATACGCTCTACCTTTGATGTGACAGAGGGTATCGCACAGCTACTGACGCTGGATGGAGGAATTACTGCTGAGCACTTCGATGGAATGTCGAAGCAAGCCATGGCATCACAACCCCATATCCACCACATCGCGCTTGCTCCCGACGATGTGGTGCGCAACGTCTTTCCCCTCAAGGGAAACGAGGGAGTCTTAGGCTTGGATTACCGCAAAATACCCACTCAATATGGCGCGGTTTTACGGTCTCACGAAACAAAAGCCCCACTTTTGGCCGGGCCTGTTGAGTTGGTTCAAGGAGGTAGAGCTTTCATCCATCGGCGCCCGGTCTTTGTCGGCGAATCTGGAGGTGAAGGCCAGTATTGGGGCAACGCTTCTGTCGTTGCCGATGTGGACCAGCTACTCGACGCTGGCGGGATGAATCAAGCGACCAGTCTGCAGGTAGCCCTGCGCGGTGAAGATGGGTCGGGTGCCAACGGGGGGATGATTTTTGGCGACTCTCAGATTTTTCAGAAAGACGCGATAACCACTGCTGTCGACGTGCCTGGTGGCACCTGGCAACTTGCCGCATTACCTATAAATGGATGGCCGGCCAGCCCCCTCGTAAAATCCCCTCTCTTTCTTTTTGCCCTCACCTGCACCGGATTTTTTACCTATTTCGCTGCACAGCTCAGCAAAAGCCATAGGGTGATCCGTCAACGTCATACCGAACTGACTAAAGAAATCGAAGAGCGCCAGGCCGCTGAATTATCTCTGATGCAAAGTGAGGCTCGCTTCCGTGCCCTTTTCGAACGTTCACCCGATCCAATCTGCATCCTGGGTCGAGGAGGCATTTGTACCGAGGCGAACGCTGCGGCAATAAAGGTCTTCGGTTTTCAGGATTTGGCGTCGCTCCATAGGGTCAAGGCAACCGACATCTCGCCTAAATTGCAGGGCGATGGCCAGGCAACGGAGATCAAAGCTCAAGCCATGCTGGAAACGGCTCTGGAAAACGGCGTTCATCGCTTCGAGTGGCTGCACAAGCGAGCTGACGGGACTGTCTTTCCTGCCGAGATAACACTCTGCACGGTGACCCTGTCAGGCAAGCCTATGATTTACGCGGTGGTACGCGACATTTCCGATCGGAAAGAAGCGGAGGAAGCGTTACTTACCCAAAAAGCACTCCTGCTGGATATCGTCGATAACGCCCCCTCTCTCATTTACGTCTATGACACCGAAGGAAAACTCCGGCTCTGTAACCACATGTTTGAACAGGCTGCCGGCTTTACCTTTGAAGAGATGGAAGGCAAGTTGCGTGAAGATCACCTACCTGTTGAAGAAGCCAGGATCCTGCGCAAAAACGATAAAAAGGTCCTTTCGACCGGGGGTATTCTTCGCTTTGAGGATCAGCTCAAAAAAAATGGAAAGACACACACCTACTTGACAACCAAGTGCGTACTAAGAGGCGCTGATGGGCAACCCACAGGGATCTTGGGGATTTCCACAGACATTACGGGAATCAAACAAAACACCGAGCAACTTCGTCTCGCAGGCATCGTATTGGATCACACGGCTGACGGCGTGATCATCACTAACGCACGTGGCCACATACTGTCTGTTAACGCGGCCTTTACCAAAATCACAGGATTTAATGCAGAAGAGTCGATAGGGCTCAAGCCCAGCATTCTGATGACCGAAAAACAAGACAACGCGTTTTACCGCAACATACTTAAAAGCCTGAAAGTGACCGGCTTTTGGCGTGGGGAACTCTGGAATCGAAGAAAAGATGGAGAAATGTACCCTGAATGGCTGACCATCAACACCGTCCACAACGATGCGGGAAAACTGACTCATTACGTGGCGGTGTTTTCTGACATTTCAGCCATCAATCAATCGCAGTCTGATCTTGAACGCATGTCGCATTACGATCCAGTGACAGCATTACCTAACAGATCGCTGTTCCATGAAAGGTTGCAGCACTCGCTTGACCTGTCGTTGAGTTACAACCAAGCGCTGGCCGTGGTTGTATTGGATCTTGATGGCTTTAAAACGGTAAACGACAGTCTGGGCCATTCAATGGGGGACTTGCTTCTACAGCAGGCAGCGACTCGATTCCTGTCGTGTGTGCGATCAGAGGATACTGTTTCTCGTCTAGGGGGCGACGAGTTTGCTTTGATTCTGAATAACCTGACTGACCCCACGGATGCCATCATCATTGCGAAGAAGCTCCTCCTGTCCCTTCAGGAGCCTTTCGACTTAAAGGGGGTTTCGACCCTTCTGACTGCCAGCATTGGAATTTCGGTGGCGCCTCATGATGCTGAAACGCCTGAGCAGCTTCTCAGGCAAGCCGATACGGCGATGTATGGCGCTAAAGAAAGCGGACGTAATGACTATCGCTTCTACCAGCCTGAAATGACCTTGCGAGCTCAAGAAAGAATGAACAGTGAGCGCTTCTTGAGAAGAGCGGTGCTTAATCACGAGTTCGAAGTCTGGTACCAACCAAAAATCAATCTCTTGAACAATGAAGTCGCAGGAGCAGAAGCGCTCGTTCGCTGGCGCGACCCAATTCATGGGTTGGTATCCCCCGCCGATTTTATTCCCTTGGCGGAAAGTACGGGATTGATCATTCAAATTGGCGAACACGTTATCGACAGGGTGTGCAGCGATATCAGGCGGTGGACTGACCTTGGCATCCTGCACGGGGTCATCGCGGTAAACGTAGCGGCCTTACAAATTGATCGAAGTGACTATGTCGAAACACTCAGGAGCGCGCTGGAAGAATATGACCTGCCTGCAACTGTCTTAGAGGTGGAAGTGACTGAAAGCTTGATGATGGCGAGCCCGGAGCATTCCAGAGAGGTCTTGAGCACACTACAAAGCCTTGGGATAACAACGGCCATTGATGATTTCGGTACGGGATATTCATCCTTGGCTTACCTCAAACTATTACCCATCAATAGCCTGAAAATTGATCGATCCTTTATTTCTGACTTACCCGCTGACAAAAGTGATGTCGCCATCACCAAGACGATCGTGGCGCTAGGACATGCTCTTGGCTTCAAAATCATTGCAGAAGGTGTAGAGACAATCGAACAAAACACTTTTCTGAAGGAAATAGGATGCGACCAGGGACAAGGTTATCTTTATGGACGTCCGATGCCGGCAGCAGATTTCGAATCCTGGTTAAATAATCATTTAACGTCGTGACCTTTTACCTGCGAACTCGCCTTCCGTTCCCGGTCAATTGCAGCGTGCCACGCATCACCGAACGCCTTCCCCGCCCTGACCAGATCCATAACCTGGGTGGTAGCGGCTTTGAGTTCCGAGCACGCCTGTTGAAGGTCGTCTTTGAACTTTTCAGTATTCATCCCAGCCCTCCTGGGTGAATCGCCATCAGGTGATCACCCGACGCACTGCCCCATCCGAAGGCACAAGGATTCGCCACTGACTGCCGCTCGTCAGCCTTCAGCGATCATCGTGCTTCTACTGGCCATTTCAGTGCGTAGCTCCCCGAGCAGATTCGCTATTGCGCGACTGGAAGTCAGCCCCTCTGTCGTGACCGCTGTGACCACTAGCTCAACTTGGCCGTTCGACGGATCGAACACCTTGATCATGAGCGATCCATCAGGATTGGTTGTGCAGGTGCAGGAAAGAGGCAGAAAGCCACACTCAATAATGTGGCGAAGTTCAAGCGCGGAGATCATGACTTACGTCCTCACGAGTCACAGTTGTTAGAAATCTGCTTATAAATATAGGCGAGCTCAGTAATGCCTGCCAAATCAAGACCTCAATCGGTTAGATCCAGCTTTTATCAATACTCCATACGTCTATAACGCGTGACCAGATACCTGCGACTATTTACACTGCCGAAGACGCCAAAAATGCCTTTGGCCCGCCCGGGAATACACGCATGGACCTCCAGCATCGCAACAACGTAAAAGTGATGGGCGACGGTCCGGCGACATTGATCTTCTCTCACGGCTTCGGCTGCGATCAGACCATGTGGCGGTATCTCGTCGACCACTTCACCGGGCGTTTCAAGGTCGTGTTGTATGACCTGGTGGGTGCGGGCCAGTCGAACCTCGGCGCGTACGACAAAACGAAATATGACGCACTGGCCGGGTACGCCCAAGACCTTGGCGAAATCATCGAACAGTTCGCCTCCGGCCCGGTGATTCTCGTCGGCCACTCCGTCAGCGCCATGATCGGCGCACTGACGGATCGCCAGGTCCCCGGCAGAATCGCCGCCCACGTGATGATCGGTCCTTCGCCCTGCTACATCGATTCCAACGACTACGTGGGCGGATTCAAACTCGAAGACATCCACTCACTGCTCGACACCCTCGACAGCAACTATCTTGGCTGGTCCAGCACCATGGCCCCGGTCATCATGGGCGCGCCCGGGCAACCGGCGCTGGGCGAAGAACTCACCAACAGCTTCTGCCGCACCGAACCCGAGATCGCCAAGCAATTCGCACGGGTCACGTTCATGTCGGACAACCGCAAAGACGTCACGGGCCTGACCACGCCAACCCTGATTCTGCAATCCACCGACGACCTCATCGCCCCCGTCGCCGTGGGTGAATACCTGCACGCCGTACTCCCCAACAGCACGTTATGCCTGGTGGCCAACGTCGGACATTGCCCCCACATGAGCGCGCCAAGTGCCTGCTCCGAAGCCATGGACAGCTTCCTGTCGCCGTGGGTGCGCACTCATGTCGACTGATGCACCGTCGCTGCCCGACCCGCAGACGCTGTTCGAGGAAGCGCCTTGCGGATTGGTGGTGACAAAAGAGGACGGCACGATCCTGCGGGCCAACCTGACGTTCAGTCACTGGATTGGCTTCAGCCAGCCAGAGCTGTGCGGTAAGCGTTTTCAAGAACTGCTGACCATGGGCGGACGCATTTTTCATCAAACTCACTGGGCGCCGCTGATGAAGATGCAAGGCTCCGTGGCCGAGGTGAAACTCGATCTGGTCCACCGGGACAAACGCACCGTCACCATGCTGCTCAACGGCGTAAGACGCGAACACGCCAGCGGTTCGTTTTATGAATTGGCACTGTTCGGCACCACTGACCGTGACAAGTACGAGCGCGAACTGGTAAAGGCCCGAAAAGTTGCCGAAGACCTGCTGCGGGAAAAAACCGCCACCGAAACCGCGCTCCAGAACGCCCAGGACGAACTGAAATCAGCCTACGAAATAGCCCAGCGCCGCGCGTCGTTTGCCGAACAAATGGTCGCCATCGTCAGCCACGACCTGAAAAATCCGCTGACCGCGATCAAGATGGCCTCCGACATTCTCGCCCGAGGCGAACGCACCGCTAAAGAAACCCGAATGCTCGGCCACATCAGTCAGTCGGCCGACCGCGCCGAGCGCATGATCGCCGACCTTCTAGACTTTACATTGGCCAAAGTCGGCAGCGGCATCGCGATATCCCCCTCTACTGTGGATTTGCACAAGGTCGTCAGCCAGAGTGTCGGCGAACTGCGCATCGCGTTTCCCAAAGCCACCCTGCTCCACAACGCCATCGGCGCCGGCCGCACGTATCTGGATGCGGATCGCGTGCAGCAGATCATTGGGAATCTGGTCGCCAATAGCGTGGCCTATGGCGACTTGCAACAGCCGATCACGATTACCTCTCGCCAAGAAGAGTACGAAGCCAGTGTGTCCGTCCACAACCAGGGACCGGTCATCCCTCAATCGCTAAAAGCCATCCTCTTCGAGCCTATGACTCGGGGCACCGAGACTGACAGCGACGCGCGCAGTGTCGGGCTTGGATTATTCATTGTTCGAGAAATCGCCAAGGCTCACGAAGGACACGTGTCGGTCGACTCGAGCATAGAGAGCGGTACTACGTTCGATGTCCACTTTCCAGCGATTGACGCTGACCGTGAATGACATTGGCGGTTTGGTTAGCGCTTCGGTATCGGATGGCCGTCCGGGCTGAAGTCGTCTGTTTCAAGCATGCTATTCACACGACTGGCGAGTAATTCCAGTGTGAAAGGCTTGGTCAACAGTTGCATGTTAGGGCCAAGGAAATCAGCCCTGGTCATAGCGCCTTCTGCGTATCCCGTCAGAAAAAGCACTGGCAGGCACGGCTTGAGTTGTTGAATGACTTCGGCCAACTGACGACCGTTCATGCCTGGCAAGCCAACGTCCGTAAGCAAGAGGTCGACATCCTCCAGGCTGTTGAAGACCCTCATGGCCTCTTCGCCGTCACGTGCGACATGGACCTGGTACCCAAGCTCTTCCAGAACCGCCCGATTGATCAGACGCACAGAATCATCGTCTTCGACCAAGAGGATGGACTGGCCTTGACCCACGGCGGCAGGCACTGGGATTTCAGGTTTCTCCAGCTCGACGCTGTTGTTTTCTGGCAGGCAGATTGCGACCGTTGTTCCGTACCCGACGGCGCTTTTGATCGACAGACTCCCGTTGCTCTGTTTTGCAAATCCGTAAACCATCGATAGCCCCAAGCCTGTACCTTGACCGATAGGCTTGGTGGTGAAAAAGGGTTCTGTGACCTTCTCCAGAATGGCTTGGGGGATACCGCAGCCAGTGTCTTTTACTTGTATGCAAACGTGGCTCCCGGTGTCGGGATGGCCCTCGCTTTGCGGTTCAGACTCGATGCACGTGATGATGGATAACGTCCCACCGTGCGGCATGGCATCTCTCGCATTAATCACCAGGTTGAGAATGGCATTCTCCAATTGGTTGGTGTCAGCGAAAATCCAAGGTTCATCGGCGCTCAAGTCAAACCTCAGTACGATTTGCTCTGTCACGGTTCTTTGGAGCAAGTCTGCGAGCGAGTTGATGAGGTGATTGACGGATACAGCTTTGGCATCGAGCGACTGTCGACGAGAGAACGCAAGCAATCGGTGTGTTAATGAAGCCGCCCTCTCAGCGGAGGTTCGCGCAGCATCCATGAACCGCTCGACACCCTCCATTCGTCCTTTGGCCATGCGTAACTTTATCAAGTCAAGCGCGCTGATGACGCCCGTCAGCATGTTATTGAAGTCGTGCGCAATGCCGCCAGTCAGTTGGCCAACCGCCTCCATCTTCAAGGACTGGCGCAGATGTTCTTCGGCACGAGCTCTTTCTTCGCTTTCGGCCTTCAGTTGCTCAACGGCTTCAATGAGTTCTTGTGTCCGTGCCCTGACCTGAACTTCAAGTTCTTCACTAAATCGGCGAAGTTTTAACTCAGCCTTCTTCTCTTCATTGATGTCCACAATGACGGACGCTGCGCCAATGATATGGTGGCTTTCGTCATATAAAGGTACGGCGCTGACTCTCATCCAGGAATCTCGAGCGCCCTCACGGCTGTGATAGAACTCTATGCCCGTCGCCGAATCGCCTCTCAAGGCCCTGGCCCCTGGAAACATGTGTGGCTCCAGCTTTCCGCCCTGCGCGTCAAGGCCAACCCAGCGATCGGCATCCTCTGGCGGCCTGGAAGGAAGAGTGCCGCTTGAGACATATTGGCGATACAAGGGATTGCTGATGACTGGCGCGCCGTCTAAATCCATGAAGCAAATGCCGACCGGGATGTTTTCCAGCAGCGTCTGCAAGCGGCTGCGCTCTTCAGCCAGCTGGCTGACACTTTCACGCATCTCAAATTGACGCTCACGGGATCGCCAGGCAGCAGCGGCCGCGCTCAATAGCGAAGCAGAACTGAGTGGGCGCTCCAAGACGATCACATGGCCTGCCGATCTGGGTAATCTGTGCCTGGCCAACTCAGTCTCGCGCCCAGAGCGACCGTTGCTTGATGCGAGCAGGATGATGGGTATCTCTGACCAGCCGGGTTGTTTATCCAAAGAGTTTCCGAGGCTCGTCGCATCCCCGAAAAGACTTTCCTCCGTGAGTATCACCAGCCCCGTGTGCTCACCCAATGCGGCTGATAGCGAAGACAAGTCCTTGTGGATTTGTAAGGGGTACGTATCGCCGAACAGCTTGCTCAGACTGAGTGCATCCCCCTTGAATGGCGCCACAATCAGCAGCGTAATGCTTTCAGAGTGCTGTTCAGCTTCCACGTTTTCGCTCTTCCATCAAGGGAAGATCGGCACCCAGATATTCCGGTGTTCCCGTCAAAACACCGCGGAAGTTGATCAATGGTTCGCCTACTCGTACGCCTTTTGAATCAATCCGAAGCTCTCGAATCGTATCCTCGTGCGCGCCGCTTCGGTGTTTCAGCACAGAGATTGCTTTGCGCAGTCGTCCCTGCGCTTCGAAGAAGCGGATGAGAATGACTGAATCCGCCACATAGGAAATGTTGAGACTGGTAGACATCGAGCCTACCAGCCCGTGTTGCGGATTGATCAGAAACGTCACGACACCCAGCTGGCTCAGATACGAAAGAAGCTCATGCATCTGCAAGACTAATTGTTGTTCCTGAGGCATCGCGGCCATGTAGCCGTTGAGGCTATCAACGACGAGCATGGTGCTGCCACGCTCTTCGACTTCAGAGCGGACACGCCATGCAAACTCACCCGGGGAAATCTCCGCCGGATTTATTTGTTGGATGACCAACTGACCATTCGATACATAACGGCTCAAATTCATGCCCATGCTGTCCCCACGGGAGATCAGGGTGCCGATCCGCTCATCGAACTCATAGATTGTGCAGTTTTCACCTCTGGCGCAGGCGGCGGCCAGATACGCCAATGCGATGGTGGTCTTGCCCGATCCGGCAGGCCCTGTGACTAACGTGCTGGTGCCTCTCAATGGCCCGCCGGCCATCAGGTTGTCTAGCTCAGGTACCCCGCTAGCCACCGTCTCCACCTTGAAGTCAACATGGTGGGTCGCGGCAATCAACCTTGGATACACCTCCAGGCCACCCTTGCGGATAGTGAAGTCGTGAAAACCAGCGATGAAATCAACACCGCGTAGCTTCTGTATCTGAAGGCGTCTACGCGCCGCACCAAAATCAAGGGTCAGTCGCTCAAGCGTAATGACGCCGTGGCAAAGACTATGGAGATGGTTGTCACGCTCGCCATTGGAGCTTGTGAGATCGTCGACCAGAAGGACAGTGATATCCCTGCCCGCGAAATATTGCTTGAGCGCCAAAACCTGTCGACGGTAACGTAACGGATCCTGCGCAAGAAGCCGCATCTCCGAGAGACTGTCAAACACAAGCCTTTTGGGCCGGAGTTTGTCTACCCGTTGCTGAATGAGCGTGATGGTGTCGCCAAGCTCCGCCTCCCAGGGGTGAAGGATCGACTGCTGGTATTCATCCCCCAAGACGCCCTCGGTCGAGGAAAACTCAAACAGGTCTATTCCGTCCAGAGACCAGCCGTGCGAGTGGGCGACGCTTTCGAGCTCTTCACTGGTTTCTGAGAGGGTGATGTACAGCACCGGCTCACCAGCGTTCACACCGTCGAGCAGGAACTGGAGGCCCAGCGTGGTTTTGCCTGCCCCAGGCATCCCCTCCAGCAAATAGAGACGATTGCTAGGCAATCCACCTTTCAGGACTGAGTCAAACCCGACATTACCAGTCGAAACTATAGGGCGGGTCTGGATCATTTGAACCTCGAGGAAGATAGACGCTAAGAGGAGCGGCAAATCTGGGGGGCAGTATGGGGCTGACACTGTAGCTGCGCCATCAGATTGACAGCACCGGGCACAGTTAATTGAACATTAATGTCCTCTGCGAACAGATATGACGAGTTTTTGGGGAAGCCCAGCAGCCTTAGCGGCGTCTGCCGCCATTCGTAAGCGTCCGGCAAACACGCCTTCCTGATTTAGAAACCCAAAACCGCCCGGCTTTCGTGGACCGGGCGGTCTTGGGGCTGTCTTGCGACAACTCGTTCAGGGCTGCGCTTCTAACTCACGGACACACCCCTTGTGCAATTCGGCCGCTAGCGTCTCTTCGTCCAGCGCCCCTTCCCACTTGGCAATGAATAGCGTAGCGACACCATTGCCGATGACGTTGATCAATGCTCCGCCCTCGGAAATAAACCGGTAGACCCCAAGTACCAACACCAGCCCTGCTGCCGGAATCACATCCAGGCTGCCGAGAGTCGCCGCGAGAGTAATGAACGCACCGCCGGTGACACTGGCCGCACCTTTGGAGGTCAGCAGCAAAATCAACAACAAGGTGATCTGGTGCCACAGGTCGAGGGGGATATCCAGCGCCTGGGCGATGAAAATCGCCAGTACCGTCATGTTGATGCAGCTGCCATCGAGGTTGAAACAGTAACCCGAAGGCACCACCAACCCCACCACCGACTTCTCGCATCCCAGGCGCTCAAGTTTGCCCATCAACCGAGGCAATGCCGACTCCGAAGACGAGGTACCCAACACCAAAAACAGCTCATCGCGGATGTACTTGAGAAACTGCCACAGGCTGAAACCGGCCAGGCGCGCGACCAGATTGAGAACCACGAACACAAAAAACAGCGCCGTGACGTAGTAGCAAATCAGCAAGTTGCCATACGCCCCCAACGAACCCACGCCGTACTTGCCAATGGTAAAGGCCATGCCACCAAAGGCCCCCAGCGGCGAGACATACATCACGATTTTGACCATCCGGAAAAACGCCTGGGCCACCAGGTCGATCAGGTTCAGCAGCGGCTTGCCGGCCGCACCAAGCATCTGCAAGGCGAAGGCAAACAGGATGGAAATGAACAGGACCTGGAGGATATCGCCCTCGGCAAAGGCGCCGAACACGGTACTGGGCACGATATGGGTCAGAAAACCCACCACACTCTGTTCATGGGCCAGCTTGCTGTAACTGTCGATGGCATGGCCGTCGAGGGTCGCCGGGTTGATGTGCATACCTGAGCCGGGTTGCATCAGGTTGACCCCGACCAGCCCGATCACCAGCGCCAGGGTGGTCAGCACTTCAAAGTACAGCAGCGACTTGAAGCCGACCCGGCCGATGCGCTTGAGACTCTGCATGCTGGCAATACCGCTGACCACGGTGCAGAAGATGATCGGTGCAATCAGCATCTTGATCAGTTTGATGAACGTGTCGCCCAGCGGCTTCATTTCTTCGCCGAGGCTGGGGTAGAAATGACCGAAGATAATGCCCAGCACAATCGCCAGCAGCACCTGCACATACAGGTGGCGGAACACTCGGCGCAGACGTGAATGGCTCGGTGGTTTTTCGGCAATCGAGGGTGTAATTGTTGTTGTCATGATGGCTTCCTCGCAGGCGTGATGCATTTCCCCGAGCAACGGACGGTGCATGACCGATCGCCCGGGAAAGATTGTTTCGGGGGGATGGTTACTTCTGGATGTACTCGGAAATCTCGATCAGGTTGAGGTCGGGATCACGCAGGTGCTCCAGGTACATGCCCATCGCCTCGGTTGATTGTTATTGTTTTCATAAGTGGACCTTCTTATTAGGTGGTGAAGCATTTACGACACGAGGTTGATCAGGTTCCCCGAGTGGTAGCCCTGCAGGTTGCCAAGGATGCCGTCGGCCAGCCGTTGCAGGCTGCTCTGGCTGGCCCAGGCCACATGGGGGGTGACGATCAGGTTGGCATGGCGGCTGTTGAGCAATGGGTGGTCGGCCGGAGGTGGTTCCTGGCACAGCACATCAAGGGCCGCACCACCGAGGCGACCGCTGTCCAGTGCATCGAGCACCGCCGCCTCATCCACCAATGGTCCGCGAGCGGTATTGATCAGCAAGGCACCGGGTTTCATCTGTGCCAGTTCCGGAGCCCCGATCAAGTGTCGGGTGTGCGCGGTCAATGGACAGTGCAGAGAAATCACGTCGCTTTGCGCCAACACCGTTTCAAAGGCCTGGTAACCCTTGCGCACCGGGACCACGCCACGGTGTTCGGCAAAGAGCAATTGCATGCCCAGGGCGCTCGCCAGACGCGCGGTAGCCAAGCCGATGCCGCCCCGGCCGACGATGCCCAGCACGCTGCCCTGAACATCCTGAATCGGCGCGCGATGCACACAAAAATGTCGCGAGTCCGGCCAATCCCGCAGCGCGGCGGCCTGATAGACGAACAGCTGTCGACGCAGGGCAAAGATTGACGCAATCACCGACTCGGCGACGCTTTGCGCCGAGTAAGCCGGGACGTTACACACCGTCACGGCAAAATCACGGCAAGCCGCCAGATCAATGCAGTCGTAACCGGTGGCCGCGACGCAGATGAATCGCAGGTTTGGCAATTGCTCAAGTTCAGCCCGACCGATGCGCACCTTGTTGGTGATCACCGCATCGGCATCCCGGGCAGCGTCCACCACCTGGTCCGGCGCTGTGTCGGGGCGGTCCTGCCAATCCGTGACCCAGGCCGGACGAGTAATACTCACGGGCAGGCTATCGCTATCAAGAAACACCACTTTCATGCTGCACGCTCCGGCTGGACGGGTTCAGAAATCTCGATCAGGTTCAGGTCCGGGTCACGCACATACACCGAGCGGATCGGCCCGGTGGCACCGGTGCGCAACACCGGGCCTTCGATGATTGGCCAGTCGACACGGGCCAGGCGGGCAATCACTTGGTCCAGGGGGATCGAGGCGATAAAACACAGGTCCAGCGACCCCGGCACCGGCAAATGCGCCTTGGGCTCGAACTCGTGGCCACGCACGTGCAGGTTGATTTTCTGCTGACCGAAAGCGAACGCCTTGCGCCCACCGGCGAAGGTTTGCATCTGCATGCCCAGGACCCGCACGTAAAAATCCTCGGCAGCCACTGGGTCGATGGTAGTCAGCACCAGATGGTCGAGATGATCGATCATGGGTGCAGCTCCTGGGTTCGGGCCGACGGCACCTGTTTTTCCAGGTTGGTCACATGGGCGGGTATCGGGTGCAGGTCCAGGCGTTTGCCGGCCTTGAGGATCTGGCTCGGAATCTCGTGGCCGATCAGACCTGGCAACTGCGCGGCGACCGCCAGCACCCGGTCCAGATCAACCCCGGTGTTGAAACCCATCAATTGCAGCATGTGCAACAGGTCTTCGGTGCACACATTGCCGCTGGCCCCCGGCGCATAAGGGCAACCGCCCAGGCCGCCAAGGGACGAATCGAAACGGTCGACTCCGGCTTCGATAGCCGCCAGTGCGTTGGCCAGGGCCATGCCGCGGGTATTGTGGAAATGCAGGGTCAATTGCAGCGCCGGAAAACGCTCACGTACTGCCCGGGATAGCGTCTCAACCTGACTCGGGTACGCCATGCCAGTGGTGTCGCACAAGGTCACGCCGCGAGCACCCAGGTCGGCAAAGCGCTCGACCCAATGCAACACCTCCCCCACCGGTACATCGCCCTGCATCGGGCAACCGAACACCGTCGACAACGACACGTTGATCGCCACCGGCCCCTGGCCGATCACGCTGACCACTTCGCTGAGCTGGGCAAATGATTGCTCGCGACTCATGCGCAGATTGGAACGGTTGTGCGGTTCGCTGACCGACATCACCAGGTTGGCTTCATCGATGTTGCACGCCAGGGCTCGTTCGGCCCCTCGCACATTGGGCACCAGCACGGTGTATTCCACCGCCGGGTTGCGCCGGATGCCCTGCATCACCGCCTCGGCGTCCCGCAGCGCAGTAATAGCCTTGGGCGAGGTGAACGAGGTGACCTCGATCTTGGCGAAACCACATTGGCTGAGGGCGTCGATCATGGCGATCTTGTCGACGGTTTCGATAAAGCGCGCTTCATTCTGGAAGCCGTCACGGGTCGCGACTTCCTGCAAGAAAAGACGTTGCATGTTGATTCTCCGGTTCAAATGATGCCGCGATGGCGCCAGTCGGCTTGCTGCGCAGCGTCGATGCCGAGCTCGCCAAGAATCTCGGCGGTGTGCTGGCCAAGGGTCGGCGCCGAGCGAGTCACGCTGCCAGGCGTGGTGCCCAGCTTGGGGACGATGCCGGGCAAGGTCACCGGCGTGCCGTCGTCCAGCTGGCTGTCGAGCAGCATGTCGCGCGCCCGGTAATGCGGGTCCTGGGCAATGTCGGCTGCGTTGTAAATCTTGCCGGCCGGAATGCGCGCCTCGGTCAGGATCGACAAGACTTCGTCGAGGCTGAGTCGCGCGGTCCATTCGGAGATAGCGGCATCGATGCGCTCAACCTGCAGCACTCGACCGTGGTTCTGCGCGAGCGCTGGATCAGCCCCCAGATCACGGCGACCAATGACTTCCATCAGGCGTTGATAGATGCTGTCGCCATTGCCGGCGATCAAGGCAAAACCACCATCACGGCAGCGATAGGCATTGGTCGGCGCGATACCCGGCAAACTGCTGCCGGCGGGCTCTCGAACGACGTTGAACACCGAGTATTCGGGCAACAGACTTTCCATCATGTTGAACACCGACTCGTACAGGGCCACGTCGATCTGCTGGCCGTCACCGCCGTTCTGCTCGCGATGGCGCAGGGCAAGCAGAATCCCGATGACCCCGTGCAAGGCCGACAACGAGTCGCCAATGGAAACGCCAACCCTGACCGGCGTGCGCCCGGGCTCGCCGGAAAGATGCCGCAGCCCGCCCATCGCTTCACCAATCACGCCGAATCCAGGGCGGTCACGGTATGGCCCGGTCTGGCCGTAACCCGAGACCCGGAGCATGATCAGTTTTGGATTCAGGGCGTGCAGCGTGTCCCAACCCAGCCCCCAGCTTTCCAGGGTCCCAGGACGGAAATTCTCTATCAGTACATCCGCATCGGCCAGCAACTGGCGCACGACCTGCTGGCCTTCACTCTGGCGTAAATCGAGGGTCAGCGAGCGCTTATTGCGAGATTGCGCGGCCCACCAGACGGAAGTACCGTCGTGCAGCAAGCGCCATTTGCGCAATGGGTCACCGGTGACCGGCGGCTCGATCTTGATCACATCGGCGCCAAACTCACCGAGCATTTTCGCCGCAAATGGCCCGGCAATCAGTTGACCGAGCTCCACGACCTTGACACCTTGCAGAGGTAACCTCATGACGTTTCCCGTTCTTGTTGAGTACTTGTGGCATGGATAATCGACACAAATGCGGCAGATGAAAATTTCATATTTCGCCACTACTCTTTCCAGAATGGAAAACCTCGGATCCTCTTGATGATTAATCCCCTGCATTTCGATCTGCTGTCCTTGCGCCTGCTGATCTTCGCCGCCGAATCCGGCAACCTGACCCGTGCCGCCGAAAAGGCCAACATGACGGTTTCGGCGGCCAGCAAACGGTTAGCCGAGCTGGAACGAACGACCCAGTGCCCGCTGTTCGTGCGCCTGCCAAGGGGGCTCGAACTGACCGCGGCGGGACAAGGGATCGTTGAACATGCACGAATGATTCTGGAAGGCGTGAACCGTATGGCGTGCGACGCCAGTGATTACGCTGTTGGTGTGCGCGGGCATGTACGGTTGTTCGCCAACACATCCGCCGTCGTCCAGTTTCTGCCGGATGACCTCGCGTCGTTCCTGCGCGCCAACCCGAACGTGCGTATCGGACTGGAAGAAGCACTCAGCGAACCGATTATTCAAGCCGTGGAAAACGGGCGTGCCGATATCGGCATCTTTGCCGATAACGTACCGGCTGAAGGACTGTACAAACTGCCCTACCGTGATGACCGACTCGTGCTATTGGTCCCGGTCGGCCATGAACTGGCCAATGAGCGCCGCGTGTCCTTTGCCGATACGCTTGGCTTTGATTATGTGGGGCTCAACCAAGGCAGCTCGTTGCTGCGCAGAATTACCGATGCCGCCGTCAGTGCGGGCAAGGTCCTCAAGGTCCGGATCCAGGTCAGCAGCTTCGACGGCATCTGTCGCATGATAGAAGCAGGCTTGGGTATCGGGATTTTGCCGTTGTCGTCTGTGCGTGCCGAATTGCTTGGTTCCCGTCTGATGGCTGTCGACTTGATTGATGACTGGGCTGATCGCACCTTGTTTGTTGGGGTTGCAAGTCAGACGCAACTGGCGCCGGAAGCGGCCAAGTTGTTTGAGTATCTAAGCAGCGTGCATGGCTGACAGCGGCGTAAATGTCCCTGTCCGCGCACTTGGGTGACGGGTGGCCAATCATCTAAAAAGCCACTGCCTCATGTGTGCGTGGCACATGCGACAGTGGCAAAAGCGCAATAGTCACCTCACGTCTAATTTACGAGTGCACACTACGACCGTACCCGGGCGACCTCGCGAAATTATCCTCGACAGTTCCAGTGCCATCCAGATACCCGTGCTTACGCAAATCCGGCATTAATATCGAAGCAATGAATGTCACGCATACCAATGCAGCTACGTAATAAAAAAAGTAACTTTCAACCCCCATCGACTTAAGCATCAACGCCACATACTCCGCGGTACCGCCACACAATGCATTGCCGATCGCATAAGGCAGACCAACGCCCAACGCCCTGACAGAGGCAGGATAAAGATCCGCTTTAAGTACACCTGTGACGGGCGTATAAAATGCAGCAACAAGAAGACCAGACATAATTAGCGCAAAGGCCGCATACGGGCTCGACACAGTCTTTAACGTGGTTAAAATTGGTACAACCAACACTGTTGCCAAACCACCAAATATCATCATGCTTTTTTTCACGCCAATACGGTCTGCCAGCATGCCGAAAAATGGCTGACAAACCATGAAGCACACCAAGGCAGACGTCATGATAAAACTTACCGTCCCTGCATCCATCCCCACAGACAGTACCAGATATTTCTGCATATACGATGTAAACGTATAGTAGTACAGCGAACACCCCATGGTGATAGCTACAGTTAAAATTACGGCCCGCTTATGCTTTAACAACGCACGAATAGATCCGGCCTCCTTACTCTTCATTTCTTTGACTGAAGCCGTTTCGGTCATGGATCGACGTAGAAATACGACCACAATGGCGCTAATTGCCCCGATGAAAAATGGAATTCTCCAACCCCAGGCTTTCAAATCTTCCGGAAGCAATACGTGCTGAAGAACAGCAACCGTCAGCAGCGCAAGTAGCTGACCTGCAATAATTGTGGAATATTGGAATGAACCAAAAAATGATCGGCGCCCGGCAGTCGACATTTCACTGATGTAAGTGGCACCTGTTCCGTACTCAGCGCCCACTGAAAGTCCCTGCATCAGCCTGGCTACAACCAACAGGACGGGTGCCGCGACACCAATCGTCTCATAAGTGGGCATGATCGCAATCATCAAAGACCCACCGCACATCATGAAAATTGAAATGATCATTGATATTTTTCGACCGCGCGTATCTGCAATGTAACCAAATATCCAACCGCCGAGGGGGCGCATAAAAAAGCCGACAGCAAAAATCCCCGCTGTCGCTAACAGTTGACTGTTTTGATCTCCTGCCGGAAAAAACAGCGAAGCAAAATAGATAGATGTATAGGCATAGATGAAAAAATCATACCATTCAACTAAATTACCCGAACAGGCTCCAAGTATCGCTCGAACCCGTGCCTTATTTGTAATTGGAGGACGCTTGACAGCGCTGCTATCAGCATTACTTATTATTATCATTTCAATCTCCACAAGCAGAAATAATCTGTTGACGCGTTATGCGCTAAACCACCAACCCAACAACAGTCCACACGAAGACAAATGCCACTCGCACAGACTGTCAGTCGATCATCTAATCAATTAATAAAATCACTAAAGAAAAAGGTCACTTCAACCGAAACGACAAACGTATTGATGTGTCTTCATAGTGCATTTCTCACTGCAATGCAGACTCAAAAACTGGCGCGCGCCTGCATTGAAACTGCGCCGTCAGGCAAACTGACCCATAACAGCAAATCATTACCTTCATGGACAGCATTTAATGTTAGCGTCACTCCCAGCAAGGCAGGACGCACGCCTCGATAATTAAACAGCTTTACTGGCTTTCCCGCGATACGTTCGGCATAGCCTGCCAGCAGAGTCGCGTTCAGTGGACCATGTATTACTTGACTCGCGTAACTTTCAACCTCTCGACAGTAATCAGCGTCATAATGAATACGATGACCATTGAAAGTCAGTGCTGAATAGCGAAACAACGTGATCGAGGTAGGCAGCCATTCATAGGAATGAGTGGCTTGCGGCATAGCGGCGAAAGGTTTGTTTGAGTCGACTGGAGTTGACTCCTTGTAGACAATGTCGTGATGTTCGGAAATGGCAACTTCGCCGGCATGTACAATCTCATGCAATACGGTGACAAACACCAGCTCGCCACTTCGACCTTTCTTGTGCTCGATCGAAACAACACTGGAGCGTTTCTCGACGCTGCCATCCAACGGCAACGCTTTCTTGAATTCAAGCTGTCCGCCGGCCCACATACGATTCGGCAGCGGCACGGGAGGCAAGAAGCCACCTCGCGCCGGGTGGCCATCACGCCCCAACTCTTCAGGCGGCAGCCCGTCAAGAAAGTACAACCAGTGCCACAATGGCGGCAATGGATAACCCGAGACCAAATCGCTTTGTGGGATGCCCAGCGTTGCAGCCATCAAACGCGCATGGCGTGAAGACAGGACATCGTGGTCGACATGGGTCTTGCCGACCCATTGACGAAGGTGTTGAAGATCAATAGTGCTCATGCAGGGATCCCCTCTTGTTTGTTCTGCATTGCTGTCGCCCGGAATTCTTCGCGCAAGCGATCACTGTGTTCGCCCAGGAGAGGGGCCTTTTCGAATCGTTGATCGTCCCAAGGAGCGCGTACCGGAGGAGCAATCATCTCGACTTCACCGGTCTCTACTGCCATCGGCCATTTCCGAAGGCCTGGATGTTCTGCCATCTCGGCGACGGAGCGCACCTGACCAAAAGCGGTATTGGCCTGACCCAGTTTGTGGATCGCCTGCTCGGCACTCAGGGTGGTGAAAGACGCACTGATGAGCGCGTCCAGCGCGTCTCGGTTACGGACGCGTTCTGTGTTGGATGCAAAACGAGGATCAGTAGATGCGCCGGTGCCTTCAAGGAACAGGTTAGAGAACTGCTGCCATTCGCGTTCGTTCTGAATGCTGATCACGATGTCTCGCTGATCGCCAGTGGTATAAGCACCGTATGGAGCAATTGAAGGGTGGCGCAGCCCCTGACGTGTTGGAGCGCCATTGCCATAAATCTCGTGCAGGTAGGGAATAGTCATCCAGTCCGCAGCACCATCGAACAACGAAACGGAAATCCCAGTGCCTTGCCCGGTTCGTTCTCGTAACTGCAACGCCGAAAGCACGCCAATCGCAGCATTCAAACCTGCCCCGATATCGCAAATCGAAACGCCGATCCGGCCATAGCCTTCAGGTGAACCGCTGATGCCGGCCAGACCGCTTTCGCATTGGACCAACAGGTCATACGCCTTCAAACCACTGGCGGGCCCCTCAGTACCGTAGCCACTGATATCGCAGGTGATCAATTGTGGATTCAGTGCGCGCAGTTCCGAGCTGTCAAACCCTGCGCGAGCAAGGGCACCGGGCGCCAGGTTTTGAACAAAGACATCGGCGCTGGCAATGATCCGTTTCAGCAGCGTCGCGTCGTCGGCATTTTTGAAATCCAGTACCAGCGATTCCTTGCCTCGGTTGGTCCACAAAAAATACGAAGAGTGACCTTTGGCGGCGTCGTCATAGCCCCGGGCAAAGTCCCCTTCTGCGCGCTCGACCTTGATGACCCTTGCACCCATTTCCGCCAAACGACAGGTACATAAAGGCGCAGCTAACGCCTGTTCGATGGAAACGACGGTAATGCCATTTAAAGGTTTTGTAGTGGACATCAGGTTCTCCCATTGACAGTTTGCGTACACAAGTATGTGCAAATCACGGTCAGGGGAGCAGCGAGCTTTTACGAAGATAACGTTTGTAAAATACAAACACTGCGGGACTTACGAGAGGTTAAATTAGACAAGATCCTCATGATTTCGCCGGAGACTAACGCAATGATGTACGACTTGATCGACCTGAAGGTCTTCTTGGCCGTCGCCGAGGAAAGCAATCTGTCGCGGGGCGCCGAGCGCTGTCATCTCGCTCCCTCCTCAGTCAGTTTGCGCATAAAAGGGCTGGAAGCCAGCCTCGGGACACCCTTGCTGCTGCGTCAGCCCAGGGGCGTGGGTTTGACCCCGGCGGGTCATGTGCTGGTCGAACATGCAAGACGCTGCATGGCTCAGTTGGAGCAGATGACGACTGACTTGCAACCCTTCGCCAATGGCTTGATAGGTCACGTCACTTTTTTCGCCAACAACAATGCAATCAGTTCATATTTGCCGGATGACCTGGCGCGCTTTTTCTCCAAGCATCCCAATGTCCGCATCACACTTGAGGAGCGATTGAGCCATGACATTATTTCAGCCGTGTCCTCAGGCCGTGCCGACATCGGAGTGGTTGCGCTGGAGTCCGACCATCCAGATCTTGAGTTTCTGCCATACCGGCAGGACCAATTAGTGCTGCTGGCACCATTAGACGGTCGATTTGACAACCAGCATTCGGTTAGTTTTTCCGAATGCTTGGGGCTCCCATTTATCAGCCTTCAATCAGGTGCGGCACTGCATACCTTTTTGATGAATCACGCCAGCGCCCTTGGCGGGCGATTAGATGTGCGTGTCCAGGTCTCTGGATTTCGGGCGATTGCTCGCCTGGTCTCATCGGGAGCGGGTATCGGCATCGCCCCACGCTCAGCGTTAGAGCCAGCAGACCTGGATCGCCTTCAGGTTATCGATCTTGTAGAGGGATGGGCCAAGCGTGATTTACGAGTGTGCGTACAGCGCAACCCGCGTGAAAAGAATGTGTTGCGAGATCACCTGATCGAGATTCTTTGTCAGCCAGGAATACTCGATAGTGCATGAGGTCAGGTTTCCCGGTCTTTACACTTCAGCGGATAGGCCTGCGCGAGCCAGCACCCGGCGGGCTTGGCGAGCGACGGCCTCATCGACCATGACCCCGTTCACTTGCCCGACGCCCCGACAGTTTTCAATCAGAATGGCCCGCGCTGCGGTGATCTCATCGGCGGTCGGTGTGAACGCCTGATTGATGGCAGCAATCTGACTCGGGTGAATCGCCGCTTTACCGGCAAACCCCATGTCGGCAGCCTGGAGGGCTGCCCGCTCAAGCCCGGCCAAGTCGCGAATATCAAAAAATGGAGAATCGATAGCAGCGATAGCTGCTGTCGCGCACGCGCTCACAAGCGATACACGTGCGAAGGTGAGATTCGCTGCAAAGGGTCCACAGCCTAGATCCGCCGCCAGATCCGCAGCCCCGAACATGAGTGCGGCGAGTCGGGGCGTCGCATGAGCGATGTCTCCCACCGCCTTGAGCCCTACCGCACTTTCGATCAAGCCGATCAACTGAGTGCTCAAGCCTTTTTCGCTGAGCAGACGGTCCACTATCTGCAAATGTGCAACGGATTCGGTTTTGGGAAGTAGCAGAAATTCAGGCTGAACCGGACTTGCCAACAGTTCAAGCACGTCAGAAAGCCCCGCAGACGTATCCAGCCCATTGATACGAATAATACGAGGGAGCAGCGCTTCCTTGGTCGCATTGAGTGTGTTGAAAGCGGTAGCACGAGCAGTTTTTTTGTCTTTAGGCGCTATCGCGTCTTCCAGATCAATAATCAAAAGATCAGCACCCACCTCCTCGGCTTTGGCGAAACGTTCAGGGTGTGTTGCCGGCGTGAAGAGAGCACTGCGCAGACGTACGGACATTTTCTACTCCAGAGTTGATGAACCTGCCGCAAGGCATGCTGTGGTCCTTGCCGACGGATACCACCATAGCGAGACATACCTCAATGGACTATTGTATGGAGCTATCGATCTTCATATG
Organism: Pseudomonas sp. BT76 TE3572; assembly: GCF_050435365.1. Taxonomy (NCBI): domain Bacteria; kingdom Pseudomonadati; phylum Pseudomonadota; class Gammaproteobacteria; order Pseudomonadales; family Pseudomonadaceae; genus Pseudomonas; species Pseudomonas sp. BT76 TE3572. The sequence goes on along the minus strand of NZ_JBNDKE010000001.1, from coordinate 667,612 downwards.
TTTTACAAATACCTGCGGAACTAACATCTATGGAGCTGCGCCACATCCGCTACTTTCTAGCCGTCGCTCAAGAGCAGAGTTTTACCCGTGCTGCTCAGAAAGTCGGCATCGGACAACCGCCATTGAGCTTGCAGATCCGCGACCTGGAGCGTGAGGTGGGCACCCGGTTGTTTCACCGAATTCCGCAAGGCGCAGAATTGACTGCGGCTGGGCAGGCGTTCCATGACTTGGTTCGAAACATACCAGCACAGGTAGAACGAGCAACGCATGCGGCTCAACGAGCCGCTCGGGGCGAGTTAGGGGCACTGCGCATAGGTTTCACTGCCTCCGCAAGTTTCAATCCGGTCGTGGCTGCGGCGATTCGCAATTTTCGGCGGGCATACCCGGACGTTGATTTGACCCTGGAGGAAAGCAATACCATTCGACTGATGGCTGGCCTTAAGGAAGGTGACCTGGACGCGGTCTTTATTCGCCCAGGGATAGCTGAAGCTGATCATTTGACAATGCGAACTCTCTCGGAGGAACCGTTGCTCGCGGTTCTACCAAAAGATCATGTAGCTGCACGCCAGAAAAAATTGAGCTTGAAAGATCTCAGCCAGGACCCCTTCATTCTCTATCCAAGAGAAGTAGGACCCACCTTATTCGACACCGTTATCGCTGCTTGCCACGATGCTGGTTTTGACCCGATTCTGGGACAAAGCGCTCCACAACTGGCCTCTGTCGTGCATTTGGTAGCGGCAGAACTGGGGGTTTCGCTTGTACCGGCTTCGATGCAGCAAGTGCATGCCGCAGGGGTGGTTTTCAAAGAGATAAATGATGTATCCCCCATCGCCCGACTTACACTCGCCTGGCGTCGCAGTGACAACTCGATTTTCCTGCAGAACTTTGTAAATTGTGCAGTCAGTTAACTACACACTCTCCGCCGGTATGGAAGCCGACTGCTTTCGAAAGCGGCCATTGTGAAGAGCTAAAAAATTGTCGTGAAGAGATCAGTTTTTTCATACCCACCGAATGAGCAATAACACCAACAGCACATTCAACACGGCCAACGAACTCAAGCCCGCAAGCACACCGCCAGCGCCCCACGTCTGCAACAGGTAGCCGCCAGCAAGCGGGGTCAAGGCTTGTCCAATGAGCGAAGGCCGAGCCATGCGCCCCATCAGCAACACATAATGGGTGGGCGACATAAGGGCCAGTGGCAGTAGTCCTCGAACGATCGCCCGCAAACCATTACCCGCGCCGTAGATCACCAGACCCACCGCGGTCATTGCCGGCGCTATGGTCACCAGCAACAGACCAATCGCCACAAATACCACGGAGATCAATGTCGTCCAGATCGGGTGTCGCTTTCGCGAAAACACTTGCAGGACACGTGAACCTACCTGACTCGGACCGAGCAAGGCGCTCAGTCCGATGGCGGCTGCAAGTGAGTAGCCCTGCCCCTGCAACAATGAAATCAGCTGGACAGACATCGCCGTCATGATCACCGCACCCAGCGCAAAAATCAGCGTGAGCAGCAGGTAGATCCGCCGATCGATTGAGAGGTTTTCATCACTCAGTGCATGGCTTTTTGCGAGTGGCCCCGCACCCTGCGCCAGCACCCAGAGATAAAGCGGTGCCACGGCAACGACCAGTAACACCCCATAAGCCACGCACGTCGTGCGCCAGCCAACGTGCTCGATGACCAGTGCAACCGCAGGCCATGACAGCGTTGTCGCAAACCCGGAAATAAGGGTGATGCCGGTAATCACACCGCCCGCCCGCTCCCCGTATAGAGAACCTAAAGTGGCGAATAGCGCTTCATAGAGCCCCAGCGCCATACCGATGCCAATCACTGCCCAGGACAAAAGAAACATCGGTAACGAGGTCGAACTGGCCATCAGAAACAACCCGATGGCGACGCCCAGGCCGCTACTGGCCAGGATGGGGCGGCCGCCGTAGCGGGCGATAAGCCGGCTGGTCAATGGCGCCAGCATCGCGGAAACCAGAATGCTCAGCGACAGCGCGCCATACACCCATTGGCTGGCCCAACCGGTCTCTCTCATGATCGGATCGGCCATGACGGCCATGAGGAAGAACGAACCTCCCCAGACCAGAACTTGCAGCATCCCCAATATAAAAATGCCGAATACGCCAGGCAGTCGCGTTTGATGGTTCAAAGCAGTGTCATCAGTGGTGAGAAAAGAACGGAAGTCGTGGGTAGCGGCGCAACTACGGGTAAGCAGTCGCTTTAGGTTGGGTCAAGAATGGAGGGCTTTCCCACGCAGGGGCTTTGGCCGTTGGCTCAAAGCATGTGCCCAGCCCAAATCTTGCGATTGACCAGGTCGGCAGCAATTTCAATAAAGGCATCCCCGACGAACTTGGCAGCCGGACTGACCCTTCTGTCTGCAGGAAAGACCTGAACCAATTTGCGCATCGGAATGGGGTCGACCAAGGGTGCCGCACTGAGCACGCCAGATTCGATTTGCGTGTAAATAGATGCCAAAGGCAGAGCGGTTAAACCGAAGCCATTGCAGACCAAGGCAATCATCGCGCCAAACGAATCCGCTTCGACACTGGTCTTGAGCTTGATCCCGACTTCACGCGCACAATCATCCAGAATCACGCGAAGGCTATGTCGAGCGCTTGGCAACACCAATGGCTGCTCAGCCAAAGACGCGAATGACACCGGCGTATCAAGACGCAGGTTGGCGCTGGCGGGGCCGACCAGCAGCAAGTTTTCCATCATCACTGGCACGATACGCAGCGTATGCAGGGGTTGGGGATCGTAAGAAATCGCCAGCTCCAGTTCGCCACGCTGTACCCAATCCAGCAAATAACCGCTGAACGCCGAGGAAAACCTGACGGCGAGATTCGGATGCGCCTCTTTGATTTTGCGGACCAGAGGAACGGTGACAATTTCCGCTACCGTCGGCGTCGTACCGATGACGACCGTTCCCCGAAATGAAGTCTTCCCGCCCACCACCGAACTTCGAATGGACTCCATTTCTTCCATGATTCGGGTGGCATGCGCCAGCACTTCGCGGCCGGCATCGGTAATCTCCATGCCTCGCCCATGCCGATCAAACAGGTAGGTGCCGAGTTCCTTTTCCAACAATCGAATTTGCCGGCTAAGTGCCGGTTGTGCGATGTGAAGCCGATCTGAGGCCTTGCTGAGACTGCCCAGCTCGGCCACATGAATCAGGGTTTTGAGTTGAACGACATCCATTACCAGGCCAGTCAAAGTCGGGCTCGGCGCGAAGTGCGTCGAAAGTAGTGTGAGTGTAAACGCAATAGCGTTCCTTGGAATGCCACAGGGCCCGCGTCGCATGGGGCTTAGCGGCTTTCGAGTCGGCTGTATCCCCCAGCCCGCCGGGGTTGCAAGGCAAGCTATAAAATTTCGGTATATCAGTTAGGCCTGGCTGACGGCTTATTACCCTCCTCACTCTGCGGTAGCGTGCAATCAACGTCGACGTCAAGAGCGATCGACTGACTACAAGAATAAGATTCGAGGGCTTGCGCCATGATTGACTACCTTTCTCGTTACCTGACCGCCCCCCCTTACACAGTCAGCGAACAGCTGACCTCTCCTATACATCCCCCCTCTTCATGTGCCTTGGTCGTCAAAAGGTCACAACAACTGCGTTAAGCCCATCAACCCATCGAGCTAGCAACGTCGGACACGCATCAGCGTGCGCCTCGTATCGTCTCGCCTTGAAAAAAGGGTGAACAGAATGTCTGCATCTACCAGCGACTCAACACTCCACACTGAAAAGTCCGATCAGATGAAAAGTCCGAATCGCGTCAGAGCCATCATGGGTGCCTGCTCGGGCAATCTGGTGGAGTGGTACGACTTTTTCATTTATGCCTATACCGCCATCTACTTTGCGGCTTCGTTTTTCCCCAAAGGCGATACCACCAGCCAGTTGCTCGCAACCGCCGGCGTCTTCGCTGTCGGCTTTTTCATGCGCCCTCTCGGCGGCTGGATTTTCGGCTGGATTGCCGATACTCGCGGCCGTAAGGTCTCGATGATTATCTCGGTGTTCATGATGTGCGCCGGCTCCTTGCTGATCGCTGTCATGCCGACTTACGACACCATTGGTGTGGCGGCGCCGGTTTTGCTTGTCGTCGCCCGGTTGATTCAGGGGCTGTCTGTCGGCGCGGAGTACGGCACCGGCGCCACCTACATCAGTGAAATTGCGACACCTGGGCGCCGCTGTTTTTATGGCTCCTTTCAGTACTTCACCATCATCGCCGGCCAGCTCATGGCATTGATGACGGTGGTCATTCTCCAGCAAACCCTCACCGGCGAAGAATTGCGCGAATGGGGCTGGAGGATTCCGTTCTTCATCGGCGCGCTAAGCTCAATCGTGGTGGTGTATCTGCGCCGCGCCATGCATGAGACCGCCACCAAGAAAGACATGAATCGCAAAGATGCCGGCTCGCTGCGCGGCATGTTCAAGCACAAACGGGCGGTCGCGCTGGTGGTAGCGTTCACCATCGGTGGTTCTTTGTACTTCTACACCTTCACCACCTATATGCAGAAGTTCCTGGTGATCTCCGCCGGTTTCAGCCCGGAAACGGTCAGTTTCATCATGACCGCGGCCCTGGTCGGCTTCATGTTCTGCCAGCCACTGTTTGGCTTGCTGGCGGACCGTATCGGGATCAAGGCGCACATGCTGATGTTTTCCGGGTTGGCCATGGTGCTGGTGATTCCCCTGCTCTATTCACTGCAATCGGTCAGCAGCCCGTTTACAGCGTTCCTGTTGGTATTTGGTGGCCTGGCCATTGCGTCGCTCTACACGCCGATTGCCGGGATCGTCAAAGCGGAACTGTTCCCGCCTGCGGTACGCGCATTGGGCGTGGGCTTTCCGTATGCCGTTGGCAATGCGGCATTCGGCGGTACCGCCGAATACGTCGCCTTGTCGCTTCGGTCCCAAGGCATTGAGGAGTATTTCTTCTTCTATGTCGCGGCCGTCGTGACCATCACGTTCATCGCCGCGATGTTGATGCCAAATCTGTCCCGATACGGGTACATCAGCGGTTCCGGTGAGGTCGAAGAGCGCACCGGGCTCAAAGGTTGTTGGAAGTCGAGCGCTGCCAGGGTCTGACCATTACAGCGACACGAAAAAGGGCCCGATGGGCCCTTTTTGCATTACTGCGCAGTACTTGCCTGGAAATCGGCGATCTGTTGCCACATCGCGATGGGGTTGGAATACATCGGGAAATGCCCGCAATCAGGAATGGGGGCCAGCCGGACACCTTCGGCCTGGATATGCGGCAGATAGGACAGTGACGCGTTTTGTTCGCCGTACATGAACATCCGCGGGCATTTCAAGCCGAGGAATTTGCTCATCAGATCGGCATTATCGGAAAGATCGACCATCGACTGGAAAATCCCTCGCACCGCACCGGCACGCACTTTGTGCCGCAAGCTCGCGGAATACAGCGCACTGGCATACGCCGGAGCGTGTCGGGCACGTTCGATGAAGGCCGCGAAAAAGACCTCGGGATCGTTGCTCGGGTAATCAATGATCTGCCGGCTGAGGAAGCAGTCTTCCGGGGCGATATTGCCCTCGATATCGACGAAGCTCAGCACCCGATCCGGGAACTGATGCGCCAGCATCAATGCGGTCAGACCGCCCATGGAGTGGCCGACCAGATGGAAGCGCTCGATGCCAAAATGCTCGAGCACCTGCAACGCAGTCTGCAGCAGAAAGGGAATGGAAATCCTGGAAAGATCACTGCACTGGCTGTCGCCGCAACCCGGTGCGTCGTAAGCCACGAAAGGGTGACCGGCGAATGCGCACTGCTGCACGATGTCGGCATAGTCCTCCTTGGTCGAACCAAAGCCATGCAGGAACACGATCGGCGCAAGGTCGCCGTCGCGATGGATGGCGGCCACGTTCAGTTGGACACCCTCCACCGTCAGAGGGAGTTGCACATGATTGAACGTTTCTGGAGAAGGCACGTTGTTGACTCCTTGAACGAAAAGGTAGCGCCGAACCTGGGTTGCCGGCAGCCAGGCTCGCAATTTCAAGGGAATCGAGCCTTCTGTAAATTCCTAATACGGGAAGGTTTTCATATGCCAAACCTATCATTGCTGTTCACGCCCGGGACTGGAGTCGGGTGACCAGCTCTTCCACCAGCGGATTGGGCCGATCTGCATTCCAGGCCAGCGCTGTTGTCACGACATTGAGCTTCTGGCTCAGCGCTCGAAACACCACGTTGTCGGGCGCCAGTTTTTTCAGCGACGCCGGTACCAGTGCGATGCCCTGGCCGCAGCTGACAAATGCAATTTGCGACGCGACCGAGCGCACTTCATGCAGCACGCGCGGGGAAAAACCGCTGGCGCGGCAGGTCGCGATCAGATTGTCGAAGTAGACCGGGCTGACCTTTCGGGAAAACATCACCAAGGGTTCAGTAGCCAGGCTGGACAGGCTGATTCGCGTGCGTGCAGCCAAGGGGTGATCGCTGGGCAGGGCCACCACCAGGCGGTCCTGAGTCAGCGGCAGTGATTTGATCGACGCCCCCAGATCACCGTCCAACCGGGCGAAGGCCAGGTCGATGTCGCCGGCTTCCAGCGCCGGCACGGCTTCGACGCTGTCGATCTCCCGCACGGACACGGTGAGGTGCGGATAATCGCTCTTCAGTTGCTCGATCAAACCGGGCAAGACATCAAACATGGCCGTGGAAATCGCGCCGATGGTCAACATCCCCGACTGCCCCGCCACCGCCTCCTCCACGGCGAGTTCCAGGCGCTCCAATTGGTCGGCGAACTTGCGCACGGCCGGCAGAATCGCCGCCCCCACCGGGGTCAGCTTCGCACCGCGGCGCGAGCGATCAAACAGCTTGACCTTGAGCGCCTGCTCCAGCACCTGGATCTGCTCGCTCAGCGGTGGCTGGGACATGCCCAACCGCTTCGCCGCTCGGCCGAAATTCTGTTCTTCGGCCACCGCCAGGAACAACCAGAGATGACGAATCAGTCGGAAATTGATCATGATTAATCCATAGGTTTAACGTATCTAACGCATCTGTGATTAGTAATATACCTATCAAATTGTCTCGCTGACACTGGGCGCCTCCGTCACCACTGGGGCTTTCCCATGATCAATAAGAGTTTGCTGGATCGCTTGGCGGCGCTGGATACCAACACGGTTTCCGATGCGCTCGACTTCCTCGGCTTGCCGGGTGCCACCGTTGGGCTGCGCCCGTTGTGGAACTGCCCAAAGATTGTCGGCCGCGCCAGCACCGTGCTGCTGGCTCCTAAATCCGACAACGTCCCCACTGTGCACCTGATTACCCCCGTGGTGGAACAGATCGACAGCGATGATCGTGTGCTGGTGATCGCCGGTGGAATCGAAGGCATCTCCTGCTGGGGCGATATCCTCGCCAATGCAGCGACCAGCAAGAAAGTGCGCGGCACGGTCATCGACGGTTTCAGCCGCGACATCGACGGCAGCGAGTCGATTGGCTACCCGGTCTATGGCCGCGGCGTGACCATGATCAGTGCCCGTAATCGGGTGGTGCAGATCGATGCCGCCGTAACCATCAACGTGGCCGGCGTCGACGTCAGCGAGAACGACTATGTCATTGCCGATACCTGCGGAACTGTGTTCGTGCCCTCAGCCTATATCGAGAAAGTGCTCGACCTTGGCGAGCGCATCACCCGCCGCCAGGAGGGCATGGTCGAGGCTGTTCGTAGCGGCCGCTCGGTCGCCGAGGTGATGCATGACACCCAATTCGAAGCGATCCACGTGGAGCACGCCTGATGAACATCGAAGACAAAGAACTGGTCGCCTTGTTTGAAGGCCTGGACACCCCGGGCGTTTCCGATGCGCTAGACAAACTCGGCCTGCCCGGCCAATGCCTGGGCGTGGCGCCACTGGACAACTACAGCAAGGTCATCGTCGGCCCGGCGTTCACCGTGCAGTACGCCTCGGCCAGCGTCCCTCCCGGCACCGTGGGCGATTTCATCGAAGACGTGGCACCTGGCGATGTGGTGGTCATCGACAACGGCGGCCGCACCGACTGCACGGTTTGGGGCGACATCATGACCCAGTACGCCGGTACTCGGCAGATCGCTGCCACGGTCATCGACGGCGTTTGCCGTGACGTGAACAAAGCACTGGGCGATGGCTACCCGATTTTCAGTAAAGGCCGCTTCATGCGCACCGGCAAAGATCGCGTACAGGTTCAGTCGGTCAACCAGCCGGTATCCATCGGTACGGCCCGAGTGTGTGCCCGCGACATCGTGGTGGCTGACGCCAACGGCGTGGTGATCGTCCCCCGCGCCCGTGCAGCTGAAGTGGCGGCATGTGCCCGCCAGATCGAATCGATCGAAGCCGACATTCGCGCCCTGATCAGCCAAGGCAAAACCCTTAAAGAAGCCCGGGCCGCACTGGGTTACCACAGCCTGCAGAGGAAAGTCTGATGACCATGCTCCCCCTCCCCCTGGATTTTCATGCACGGGCAAAAGTGCTGGGCAGCTCGACGCTGTATGAAGCGTCCCATCTGCCTTGCGCGGTCGACAGTGCCATCCGCCCGATCTGGGACGGCGCCTTCATCTCCGCCCCCGCCTACCCGCTGGAATGTTCGCCGGGCGACAACCTCGCCCTGCACCTGGCGATGGAACGTGTACCCCGTGGCAGCGTGCTGGTCGTGGGTACGGGTGGCTTCATCGCCGGTTACTGGGGCGAAGTGCTCACTGTGGCGGCGGAAGCGGCTGGCGTGGTCGGACTGGTGATCGATGGTGGCGTGCGCGACATCGCTGCGCTGAAGAAACGCCAATTCCCGGTGTTTGCTCGCGGCATCTCGGTGAAAGGCACGGTCAAGGCCAGTGCGCCTTCAGTGGGGCAACCGTTCAATTTCAACGGGGCCTTCGTGGCACAGGGTGACTGGGTGGTGGCCGACGATGACGGTGTGATCATCATTCCCAAGGCGGATGCGGCACGCACCCTGGCCGAAGGCGAGGCGCGCGCGAGCAAGGAAGCGCAGATGATGCAGGCGTTGACCGAAGGCCGCTCGACCCTGGAACTGATGAACCTGACTGAATGGAGAACCCGCGCATGAGCGCCGATATCCAGCGGCTGAATCAGCGTCTGGCCGGTGCCCAGCCTTCCGCGACTTACCGAATCATGGACCGGGTAGCAGAGCGCCGGTCGCAAGGTGCGAAGATTATTTCGCTGTGCGCCGGCGAGCCAGATTTCGATACGCCCAAGCATGTGCGCGAAGCGGCCATTCACGCCATTGAACACGGGCACACCCGCTACACCCAGATCGCCGGGGTACGTTCACTGCGAGAAGCGGTGGCCGCCAAGTTCCGCCGCGAGAACGGCCTGGACGTCACCTGGCAAGACACCCTGGTCTGCAACGGTGGCAAGCAGGTGATCTACAACGCCCTGGCCGCAACCCTCAATGAAGGTGACGAAGTCATCGTGCCGGCGCCGTACTGGGTCAGTTACCCGGAGATGGTTCAACTGTGCGGTGGTGAAGCCCGAATCGTTACCTGCGATGCCGACACCGGTTTCAAGCTGACGCCCTCGGCGCTGGCCGCGGCGATCACTCCGCAGACCCGCTGGTTGATCCTCAATTCGCCGTCCAACCCGACCGGCGCGGTGTACAGCCGGGAAGAACTGCACGCCCTGGCTGAGGTGTTGTTGGCTCATCCTCATGTGCTGATTCTGGCCGATGACATCTATGAACACCTGATCTTCGACGATCAAGTGTTCTACACCCTGGCCCAGGTTGAACCACGACTGGCACCGCGCACCCTGACCATGAACGGGGTGTCCAAGGCCTATGCCATGACCGGCTGGCGCATCGGTTTTGCCACAGGGCCACGCTGGTTGCTGGACGCCATGGAAAAACTGCAAGGTCAGCAAACCTCCGGCGCCAGCTCTGTGTCGCAACAGGCTGCGCTCGCGGCACTGGAAGGTCCCAAGGATTTCATCCGTGAAAGCCGCGTTGCATTCCAGAGTCGTCGCGATTTGATGGTGGCGTTGCTGAACGACACCCCAGGCCTTGAATGCATCAGTCCGGCCGGTGCGTTCTACGCGTTCGCTTCCTGTGCCGGATTGATTGGCCGTACCTCACCGGGTGGCCGAGTACTGCACACCGACGAAGATGTCGCGCATGCGCTGCTCGACGAAGCGAATGTGGCCGTGGTGCATGGCAGCGCTTTTGGCCTTGGCCCTTACATTCGCATTGCCTATGCCCTGGATGACGCTTCATTGCGCCGGGCTTGCGAGGCGATCCGTACATTCTGCAACTCTCTGCGTTAATCATTTCCCTTCCCATAATGCGTGGCTATCGCCGTTGTCCGGCAGGCCACGCAATCACCTCCCAGCTATACAAAATGGGCATATCTCAAAGACAAAAACGGTAGTCGTCCTTCTCCTCCATCCCTCCCAGAATGTGTGAAAACACAAAAGCAGCACTGCTTGGGAGATTGGCATGTCAACAGAAGCTGAACACACCGTGGGACAGGATTGGCAGGAGGACGTATTCCGCGTGCTCAAGGCCCACGACGTCAAACACGTGGTCTTCGTACCGGATGCGGGCCACTCGGCGGCGATCCGTATGTCCTATGCAGACCCGGACATCAAAGCGGTGGTCCTCACCACCGAAGAAGAAGGCATCGGCTACCTAGCCGGCGCATGGCTGGGCGGTGAGCGCGGCGCCCTCTTGATGCAGTCCAGTGGCGTCGGCAACTGCATCAACACCCTGGCACTTCAAGTCTGTGCCGGCTTCCCCCTGCTGATGGTGGTCACCATGCGCGGCGACTGGGCCGAGTTCAACGCGTGGCAGAACCCGATGGGCCAGGCCACCGAAGCCTCCCTGAACCTGATGAAAGTGATGACCTGGCGCGCGGACGTCCCTGAAGACGTCGCCCCCCTGCTGCACGGTGCCGCGACCATGGCCTTCAACGGTGATTCGTCCACTGCCCTGCTGCTCGGTCAGCGCCTGATTGGAGAAAAGAAATGGGTCAAGTAAGCGCAAACCACACCCTGTGCCGCCGCGAAGTGGTCAAGGCCTTGCTGGCCGACCGCAAAGACGTGCTGGTCGTGACGGGTCTCGGTTCGGCGTCCTACGACGTCATGGCTGCCGGTGACAATGATCTGAATTATTACCTGTGGGCTGCCATGGGCAGCGCAATCACTGTGGGTTTGGGCCTGGCGAATGCGCAGCCAGACAAGTCGGTGGTGGTGGTCACCGGTGACGGCGAGTTGCTCATGGGCTTCGGCGCGCTGGCCACGGTGGCACTGCAAAAGCCCGCCAACCTGACCATCGCTGTGCTGGATAACGGTCACTTTGGTGAAACCGGCATGCAAGTCAGCCACGCCGGTTTTGGTATTTCCCTGGATCAGGTGGCGAAGACTTGTGGCTTCAGCTGGACCGATGAAATCCGCGACATGGAAGGCGTACATGACCTGCGCGAGCGCTTTGCGACCCGCGATGGCGTCAAGCTCGCGACGATCAAGATCAAAGCAGAAAACCCGCCACGGGTGCTGCCACCGCGCGATGGTCACTACGTCAAGAATCGCTTTCGTGCCGCCTTGGGTTTCAACCCGATCTGATTGCTCTTTGCCCGGACCCGGTCACGCAGGGCTGATGCCGTGCGTGACGCGTTGAGGAGAATAATAATGACTGACCGTAACTCTGAAGAACTCAATGCCATCCGCGAGGGCGTACGTGCTCTGTGCGCTGAATTCGATGCGGCTTACTGGCGCAAAGTCGACGAAGAAAAAGGCTTTCCGGAAACCTTCGTCAAGGCGCTGACTGACGCAGGTTGGCTGGCAGCGATGATTCCTGTCGAATATGGCGGCTCCGGCCTTGGGCTGGCCGAGGCCTCGGTGATCCTGGAGGAAGTGAACCGCTGCGGCGGCAACTCCGGCACCGTTCACGGGCAGATGTACAACATGTTCACCCTGCTGCGTCACGGCAGCGAGTCGCAGAAAAGCTACTACCTGCCGAAACTGGCCAGCGGCGAATTGCGCCTGCAATCGATGGGCGTCACCGAGCCCACCACCGGTACCGACACCACAAAGATAAAGACAACCGCCGTGCGCAAAGGTGACAAGTACGTGATCAACGGGCAGAAGGTGTGGATCTCACGCGTTCAGCATTCCGACCTGATGATCCTGCTGGCGCGGACCACGCCGTTGGCCGACGTGAAGAAGAAGTCCGAAGGCATGTCGATCTTCCTCGTCGATCTGCGTGAAGCCATCGGCAACGGCATGACCGTGCAGCCGATCGCCAACATGGTCAATCACGAAACCAACGAGTTGTTCTTCGACAACCTGGAAATCCCCGCTGACAGCCTGATTGGCGAGGAAGGTAAAGGCTTCCGCTACATCCTCGATGGACTGAATGCCGAACGCACCCTGATCGCCGCCGAGTGCATCGGTGACGGTCGTTGGTTTATCGAAAAGGCCAGTGCCTACGCTCGCGACCGCGTGGTGTTTGGGCGCCCGATCGGGCAGAACCAGGGCGTGCAATTCCCCATCGCCGAAGCGCACATCGAGATCGAAGCGGCCGACCTGATGCGCTGGCGTGCCTGCGAGGAATACGACAGCGGCCTCAACGCCGGGGCCAGCGCCAACATGGCCAAGTACCTGGCGGCGAAAGCCTCCTGGGAAGCGGCTAATGCCTGCTTGCAGACCCACGGCGGTTTCGGTTTCGCCTGCGAGTACGACGTCGAGCGCAAATTCCGCGAAACCCGCCTGTACCAGGTAGCGCCCATCTCCACCAACCTGATCCTGTCGTACGTCGCCGAACACCTGCTCGAACTGCCGCGCTCTTTCTAAAAACAAGAGAGAAAAGATCATGATCCAGTCCAACGGCATCCGTCCTCTCGATGGCATTACCGTCGTCAGCCTTGAACATGCCATTGCTGCCCCTTTCTGCACCCGACAACTGGCCGATCTGGGCGCCCGGGTGATCAAGGTCGAACGTCCGGGCACAGGTGATTTCGCTCGAGGTTATGACCAGCGCGTCAAAGGCCTGGCCTCGCACTTCGTCTGGACTAACCGCTCGAAAGAAAGCCTGACCCTCGACTTGAAGCAGGATTCGGCCACCGAGGTGCTGGACAGTTTGCTGGCCACCGCCGATGTGCTCGTGCAAAACCTCGCACCCGGTGCTGCCGCGCGAATGGGCCTGTCGTTCGAGATGCTTCATCAGCGATTTCCGCAGCTCATTGTGTGTGACATTTCAGGCTATGGCGCCGGTGGCCCCTATGAAAAGAAAAAAGCCTACGACCTGTTGATCCAGAGCGAAGGTGGATTTCTGTCGGTGACCGGTGGCTCGGGCGAAGAAGAAATGGCCAAGGCCGGTTGTTCGATCGCCGACATTGCAGCTGGCATGTATGCCTACACCGGCATCCTGTCCGCGCTGCTGTTGCGTGGGCGCACCGGTGAAGGCAGCCACCTCGATGTGTCGATGCTGGAAAGCCTGGTCGAGTGGATGAACTACCCGATGTACTACGCCTACGACGGTGCACCTCCGCCACCTCGGGCCGGTGCCGCGCACGCCACCATTTACCCCTACGGCCCCTTCCCCATCGGTGACGGCACCACCGTGATGCTGGGTTTGCAGAACGAGCGTGAATGGCAGTTGTTTTGCGACAAGGTGCTGCTCAAACCCGAACTGGCGAAAGACCAGCGCTTCTCGGCCAATTTCAAACGCGTGGAAAACCGTCAGGCGCTGCGCGAGCTGATCGTTGAATCGTTCTCCACGCTCAACTTCGATGCCGTCATTGATCGCCTCGACCACGCGCAAATCGCTAACGCTCGGGTGAACGATATGCAAGGTGTCTGGGACCATCCGCAACTTCAGGCCCGTGGTCGCTGGCGGGAAGTGGAAACCTCTGCCGGTACCGTCCCCAGCTTGATACCTCCCGGCAGCAACAGCGCGTTCGAGCCACGTATGGATGCCGTCCCGGGTCTTGGTCAACACACCGAACAGGTACTCAGGGAACTCGGGCTGGGAACGGACCGCATCGAACAAATGCGCGCAGCCGGGGCGATTTAGCCTTGATCTGAAAACAAAAAACCTGCCTGCAACGATCAAAGTTTTTCGAGAGAACACTGCCCAATGAAAATCCTGGTAGCTGTGAAACGTGTGGTCGACTACAACGTGAAAGTTCGCGTCAAGGCGGACAATTCCGGCGTCGACCTCGCCAACGTCAAGATGTCGATGAACCCGTTCTGCGAAATCGCAGTGGAAGAAGCCGTACGCCTGAAAGAGAAAGGTGTTGCGACTGAAATCGTCGTCGTCTCCATCGGCCCGTCCACCGCTCAAGAGCAACTGCGCACCGCGCTGGCGCTGGGTGCCGACCGCGCCATCCTCGTCGAATCCGCTGAAGACCTGACGTCGCTGGCCGTTGCCAAGCTGCTCAAGGCTGTTGTCGACAAGGAACAGCCTCAGCTGGTGATCCTTGGCAAACAAGCCATCGACAGCGACAACAACCAGACGGGCCAGATGCTCGCGGCATTGAGTGGCTACGGTCAGGGCACGTTCGCGTCCAAAGTCGACATCAGTGGCGACAGCGTTGCCGTGACGCGCGAAGTCGACGGCGGCGCGCAGACAGTTTCCCTGAAACTGCCGGCCATCGTCACCACCGACCTGCGTTTGAACGAGCCGCGCTACGCGTCCCTGCCGAACATCATGAAAGCCAAGAAGAAGCCTCTCGAAGTAGTGACTGCGCACGCTTTGGGCGTTTCCACCGCCTCCACCCACTCGACCGTGAAAGTCGAAGCGCCGGCTGCACGCAGCGCGGGTATCAAGGTCAAGTCGGTGGCTGAACTGGTCGAGAAACTGAAAAACGAAGCGAAGGTGATCTGAATGACGATCCTGGTTATTGCTGACTACTCAACCGACCAGCAGGACAACAAAGTGCTGGCCCAGGCCACGCTGAACACTGTGGCTGCCGCCGCCAAAATCGGTGGTGACATCCACGTGCTTGTGGCTGGCACATTCGTGGGTGCCGTGGCTGAAGCCGCGTCGAAAATCGCTGGCGTGGCGAAAGTGCTGGTGGCCGACAACGCTGCATACGCCAATCTGCTTCCCGAAAATGTCGCCCCTTTAGTCGCCAGCCTGGTGATTGAGCAGCAAACGATTTACAGCCATGTCCTGGCCTCCGCCACTTCCAACGGCAAAAACATCCTGCCGCGCGTTGCCGCTCAGCTGGACGTTGACCAGATTTCCGAGATCATCTCGGTCGAAAGCGCTGACACGTTCAAGCGCCCGATCTACGCCGGTAACGCCATCGCCACCGTTCAATCGAACGCTGCGGTCAAAGTGATCACCGTGCGTGCCACCGGTTTCGACCCGGTTTCTGCTGAAGGTGGTTCGGCGGCTGTTGAAGCCGTTGCCGCTGCTCACGATGCGGGTATTTCCAGCTTCGTCGGCGAAGAACTGGCCAAGTCCGATCGTCCGGAACTGACCGCTGCCAAGATCGTTGTTTCGGGCGGGCGCGGCATGCAGAACGGCGACAACTTCAAACACCTGTACGCCCTGGCCGACAAGCTGGGCGCTGCCGTCGGTGCTTCCCGCGCCGCGGTCGACGCCGGTTTCGTCCCCAACGACATGCAGGTCGGTCAGACCGGCAAGATCGTTGCGCCACAGCTGTACATCGCCGTCGGTATCTCCGGCGCGATCCAGCACCTGGCCGGCATGAAAGACTCCAAAGTGATCGTCGCGATCAACAAGGACGAAGAAGCGCCGATCTTCCAGGTGGCCGATTACGGCCTGGTGGCAGACCTGTTCGAAGCCATACCCGAAATGGCCGCCCTGGCCTGATCACCGACCGACAGGAGCCAAGTTTATGAACACTATCGATCTTTCAGCCTGGATTGGACGTCGCCAGGAAAGCCAGGACCGGATCAGCTTCAACCTGGTTAAACGCATTGCCGCGACATTGAGCGAAGTAGCACCGCAGCCTGGCGAACCTCTGCCGCCGCTGTGGCATTGGGCATTCTTTCAAGATCCGGTTGCGGCCAGCGAACTGGGCCCCGATGGTCACCCAGCGCTCGGCGGTTTCCTGCCGCCTGCCCATAACCGCAATCGCATGTGGGCCGGCAGCCGAATTGAGTTCTACCAGCCGTTGAAGGTGGAGGCCGACGTGTCCTGCGTATCGACGATCCTGAATGTCGAAGAAAAGCACGGGCGCACGGGTTCCTTGTTGTTTGTCACTGTACGCCATGAGTATTTCCAGGACGGCCAACGCGCCCTGCAAGATGAACAGGACATCGTCTACCGCGAACCCTCCCCACCGAAACTGAGCGGCACAGAAGCACTCCCTGAAGGCCAATGGCAGGAACAGGTCGAGCCTTCCCCGACCCTGCTGTTCCGCTACTCCGCGGTCACCTTCAATGGCCATCGAATTCACTATGACTGGCCCTACGTCACCGAGACCGAAGGCTATCCGGGGCTGGTGGTGCATGGTCCATTGATCGCCACATTGAACCTGCGCGCCTTTACCAACGCGCACCCGACCGCGTGCTTGAAGCGCTTCACCTTCCGTGGCGTCCGACCGCTGATTTCACCCCAACCCTTCGAGGTTGGTGGACGCTTGATCGATAGCGGCAAGGCGCAGGTCTGGGCTGGCAATCAGGACGGCACCGCACAGATCGGTGAAATCGAATTCAGCGAGGGAGAAACACCATGAGTCCATCGATTGTTCGTACCGCCCTGTTTGTCCCGGCTACTCGCCCGGAGCGCATCCCCAAAGCCATCGCCACCGGCGCGGACCGGGTCATTGTCGACCTGGAAGATGCCGTGCAAGAAAACCTCAAGGAACAGGCCAGGGACAATCTTGAGCGCTTCTTGAGTGAAAACCCGCAGGCTCAGATTCTGGTTCGGGTGAATGCCCCGGATCACTGGGCGCACGCTGCGGATCTGGAACTTTGCCGACGCCATGCCGGCGTGATCGGAATTTTGCTACCCAAAGCCGAAAGCGCAGCGCAAGTACTCACGGCTGCAGCCACCGAAAAGCCCATCTGGCCAATCATCGAAAGCGCCAAGGGCTTGGCTGCGCTTAATGAGATTGCCAGTGCCCAAGGCGTTGAACGCTTGTCGTTCGGTAGCCTCGATCTGGGCCTGGACTTGAACCTGACCACCGGCAGTCCTGCCGCCGAAGAAATCCTCAGCCACGCCCGCTATGCCGTATTGCTCAGCACTCGGGTGGCCGGCCTGGCCCCGGCGCTGGACGGTGTTTTTCCCTCAATCGCGGACACCACAGGCCTGCACAATACCGTCCAATTTGCCCGCGACATGGGGTTTGGTGGCGCGTTGTGCATCCATCCGAACCAGGTCGCAATCATCCATCAAGCGCTAAAACCCAGCCCTGAAGAATTGCACTGGGCGCACCGCATCATGGATGCCGCAAGCTCGGGAGAAGGTGTATTCGTAATGGATGGGCAAATGGTCGATGCGCCGGTCATTGGTCGTGCACAAGCCATTTTGTCGCACGCGAACTAGCCAGTTCTCGTGGCAATAAATGCAGCTATCGCCAGAAAAAAAATGCATTGGGCGGGTGACCAGACCTTCCCAATGCAAAACGACCTGATTAGATGTTCCTCGAATTGATTAACCCAGCGTGTTCAGGCACACCACCTTGGGTTGGGTCATTTCCTCATAGGCGAAGCGCACCCCTTCCCGGCCCAGGCTGCCGTACTTGGAGCCGCCAAACGGCATCGCATCGAAGCGGTAGTCGGAGGAGTCGTTGATCATCACACCACCGGCTTCAATTCTTCGTGCGGCGCTCATGGCCGTTGCCAGGTCATTGGTGAAGATCCCCGCATGCAAGCTGTATTCGGGCTCGTTGGCCAATGCGATGGCCTCATCGAACGTTTCGAAAAGCTGCAACACCACCACCGGCGCGAAGACTTCGGTGCGCCACAGCCGACTGCAATGATCGACGTTTTCCAATACCGTAGCGGCGTAGCACGAGCCTTGGCGCCGATGGCCGCAGAGCAATGTGGCGCCCTCTTGCAACGCGTCGTTCACTACTTGCTCGGCATTCTGCGCGGCTTGCGGGGTAATCATCGGACCGATATCTGTGTCGGCACGCATAGGGTCGCCGTTCACAAGCGCCTTGGCCTGGCTGACAAAACGCTCACGGAACGCTTCATAGATCGGCGCCTGAATCAGCAAGCGCTGAGTGCCTATGCAGTTCTGTCCCGCCGCCCAGAAGGCCCCTGACAAGCAACTCTCGACGGCGGCCTCAAGGTCGCAGTCGCCCATGACGATCACCGGCGCATTCCCGCCCAGGTCCATGGCGAGTTTCTTCAGGCCGGCCGTGCGTGCAATCTGCTCCCCGGTCAGGAAGCCGCCAGTAAAAGAGATCATCCGCACCTCACGGGCGGCCACTAAGGCCTTGCCCAGTTCCGCGCCCCCGGTCGCGACCGTGACCACCGATTCGGGCAACCCGGCCATGACCAGATACGACACCAATTTGATGGCCGACAACGGCGCCAGCTCAGACGGTTTGAGAATCACTGCGTTGCCGCCGGCAATGGCGGGGCCGAGCTTGTGCGCCACCAGATTCAGCGGATCGTTGTACGGGGTGATCGCGACAATCAGGCCCAAGGGTTCGCGGGAAAACCAGCCTTGGCGCGACTCGGAGCCCTCATAGGCGTCGAAAGGCACCACTTCCCCGGCATTACGCTTGGCCTCCTCGGCAGAAAGCTTGAGGGTGTTGACGCAGCGTTTGACTTCTTTTTCTGCCTGCTTGAGGGTCTTGCCGGCTTCGTCGACGATCAACCGGGCGAACGCCTGGGCATCACGCTCGATGTTCAATGCGGCCTGTTCGAGAATGCGTGCCCGACGATGACGCGGTAACCCGGCGCAAGCTCGTGCTCCGCTGCGCCCGGTCTCCAGCAACTGGGGCACTTGCGACGCACAGACATCCGCCACGGTCCCGATGACGCTACCGTCAAAGGGGTTAAAGACTTCGATTTGCGGCTCCACAACAGCCAGGGCCAGACGCGAAAGGTTCACAGGCATTCTCCTAGTTGTGTGCAACAGACTGATGGATGCTGATGATGTCCGACAGCAACGCAAACGCTGTTTCCATGCGCCCGGCCCCCGGCCCCGAAACCGTCACCGCACCGAGCAATTCGCAAGTAAACGACACGGCATTGGTGGCGCCGGAAATACCGGCCAGCGGATGATCGTGTTTCAACAGACGCGGTTCGACACTCGCACTGATCGCCCCGTCGGCATGACGCATGGCTGCACCGATCAGCTTCCAGCGAGCCCCGTCCTGCCGGGCTTTTTCAATGTCGCCAAGAGCGAGTGAGGAAATACCGCTGCAAGTGACATCGCTGACCTTCAGCTTGGCGTCCAGCAGTTCGTTGGCCAGGATCACTACTTTGAGGCGCACGTCATGCCCCTCGACATCCGCCGTCGGATCGGCTTCGGCGTACCCCAACTCCTGAGCTTTACTGACCGCTTCGGCAAACCCCAATCCACCTTCCATACAGGTCAGAACGAAGTTGGACGTGCCGTTGAGAATCCCCTCGAAACCGACAATCGAACTGCCTGCCAGCGACTGTTTGGCTACGCGAATAACCGGCGTGCCACTCATCACCGAACCTTCGTATTCAAAGGCGACGTTATTGCGTCGGGCCAGCGCTTTCAGCTCGGCGCCGTGCAAGGCAATGGGTCCCTTGTTAGTGGTGACTACATGTTTGCCGCGTTCCAGCGCCCAACGGCAGAACGAGGTGGCCGGCTCGCCATCCACCGGATTGGTGAAGGTGGCTTCGACGATGATGTCTGCGCCGGAGTCCTTGATCACCGCTTCGTTCAGGGCCTCTGCTGCACCACCCGGCAACTGCGCCAATGCACCTTTGACGGCCGGCAGCCTGGCCAGCAACGCGGCGTCCAGCCCTTCGCGGCCAATCACCGAACCAAGAAACAGGTCGGTCACGCCAACGATTTTCAGGGTAAAACCCAGTTCGGTTTTCCAGTTTTCGTTACGTTCGGCAATCAGCTGAGCCAATGCCCGGTTCACACCGCCGAAGCCAACCAGCGCCAGTTTGTATTCAGTCATTTTTTTTATGCCCTTGATCCGGGTGATGGGTTGTCGGGTTCTAGGTTAGGGGCGCGGCCAGGGCAGTGAAATAGGCCAATTTGCTCTATTTTGTGGGCGTTTTGACCAGCACCCAGGCAAAACGCCAGGCATAAAAAAAGCCAACACAGGTTGGCTTTTTCAAGAACGACAAAGGGGTTAGACGACGGACGACAGAACGAATGAGGTCACGGTGTTTTCCACCCCGGGCAACGCGGAGATTTCATTCCAGACTTTATGCACCCGCTCCGGACTGGCAGCGCCGACCCGCAGCATCAGATCGAACTCGCCACTCATCACATCGCACTGAATGACTTCCGGTATTGCCCGCAGGGCCTGCAGCACTTCCGCGCCGCGCATGCGGTCGTAGCGGTAGACGAAAATCACCGCATTGATGTTCGAAGAAGCTTGTCGCCCCTCCCCCGTGCGTACGGTATAGCCCTGTATTGCCCCGTCGCGCTCAAGCCGTTCAATGCGCTGGCGCACGGCATTGCGCGACAGGTTGACCTTCGCCGCCAGCTCGGCATGGGCAGCCCGGGCATTGAGCCGCAGTTCCGCGATGATGCGTTCATCGAGAGGGTCCAGAATTCGCTTCACTTGGCCTCCTGTTACCGCGCCTTTACAGCGCGCCGAGCAGCTGATGGATGGTGTCGAGGTCGTCCGGTTGAATCCGGTACAGCTGCGCCGGCCCGTGCTTCGCGACCGGGCTGTGTTGCGCCGGCGTGCTGATCCCCAGCTCGCCAAGCAGCACCGCCGATTTGGCTGGCGAGATTTCCCCCAGGGTAACCATCGGCGCCACCAGGCTTCGGCGGTACAACCTGGCCGCGAGGACGCCGGTGGCGGTATGCGGGTCGATGACGTAACCGGTGTCACGATACAGCGAGGTCATTTCCTTCAGTGTTTCCTCATCACTGACCGCGTAAGAGTCGATGATCATCCGTGCCTGCAACCAGAACTCGTTGGCGATGGTCATCTCGCCGCTGGATTCGAACGCTGCCATCAGTGCGCTAACGGCCTGATCGTCATGCCCGTAGAGCTCCCAGAGAAAACGTTCCAGGTTAGAAAAGATCGACAGGTCCATGGCCGGCGACAAGGTCTTGTTCGCTCGCAACCTGGAGTAGTGGTTCTTCAGAAACAACTGATGCAACGCGTCATTCTGGTTGGTTGCAACGATTATCTGAGTGATCGGCAAGCCCATTTTCTGCGCGATGTATCCGGCATAGACCTCGGCAAAACTCGCGGCTGGCACGCTGAAACCGATCGGACGCTGACCGCCCCCCAGTTGCAGCACGGCGTGGAAATAAAACACCAGTTGCGCCAACACACTGACCCAGTTGCTGGAGTTGAAACTGATCGCCTCGTGCCGCATGCACGGCCACTGACGGAACAGCCGGGTGACGATGGTCTGGCACTCGTCGAAGCTGCCATTGACTGCGAACTGATGAACCTTGGGATGCGCCACCGCTTGCAAATGCTGGAGCTGGTCTTGCGGTACACCGGCCTGCGGGTAAAACACCACCACGTCCGTTTCGTCGCAGTGCTTGAACGCCTCGATGGCGGCAAGTCCGGTATCGCCATTGGTGGCACCGAGCACCACCGCGCGACGCCCGCGTTTGCGCAGAAAGTATTGCACCAGCCGTGCCTGCAACTGGGCGGCAAAATCTTTCGAGGATCGGGTTGGCCCATGGAACAGCTCCAGCACCCATTCGTTACGATCGACCTGATGCAAAGGCGCCAGGGAACGATGGCTGAAGTCGCTACCAGCCTCCTTCAGCAGACGTTTGAGGTCAGCCTCAGGGATCGCCTCACCCACAAACGGACTGATCACCCGATAGGCCAATTCGTCATAGGGCAAGGTCGACCAGTTGGCAATGTCCTGTGGTTCAAACAGTGGCAGTTCGAGCGGTACGTACAGCCCACCGTCCTCGGCAATTCCAGACAACACGACCTTTTCGAAATTGACCTGCACGGCCGAATTTCGGGTACTCACATAGTGCATGGTTGGCTCCGGCCATTCATTTGAAACGATGTGCCTGCTCGACCAGCCAGGTGGAAAACTTGACCGCGTCAGGGTGCTGGTCGGCACCGGAACCGCGTACGAGGTAAAACGACTCGCTGGCTTCGATGCGCTGGTCGAAGGGTTCGACCAGTCGCCCGTCCTCAAGCATTTCATCAACCATCGAGGACCGGGCCAGGGCAATCCCCTGTCCCAACTCGGCCATGCGCAAGGTGGAAATCAGTGTGTCGAACTGCATGCCGGTCGACGAGTCGACGGTGTCCGCACCGACCATGTTCAACCAGTAACCCCAACCCTCTTCGTAACCCAGGACATGCAACAACGGGTGGTTCGCCACGTCCGCCGGCACCGTCAGCGGCGAGCTCGCCATCAGGGCTGGCGAGCAGACCGGAAACAAGGTGTCCCAAGTCAGGCGCTGCGACACCAGGCCGGGCCATTGACCATGGCCCCAGCGAATTTCCATGTCGTCCTCACCGTCCAGCTCCTTGACCCAGATGTTGCTGATGTAGCGGATGTCGACCTGTGGGTGCGCCTGGCGAAAATCCACCAGTTTGGGCGCCAGCCAGTGCACAAAAAACGCCAGGCTGCCGCGCACCTTGATCGGCCGGCGTTTGTGCTGGCCAAAAATCTCGTTGGTCCCCACCGCCAGTCGAGTGATTGCATCCTGCACAACCGGCAGATAGGCCTGTCCTTCCTCGGTCAGCCCCAAGCCACGGGGCAAGCGCTTGAACAGCGCCACCCCTAGATGGCTTTCCAATTGGCGGATCTGCTGGCTTACCGCACCCTGGGTCAAAAACAGTTCGTCTGCAGCGTGGGTGAAGTTCAGGCAACGGGCGGACACCTCGAATGCCCGCAACCAGTTCAATGGGGGTAACGTCTTTTGCTTCATGGTCTGAACCTCGTTGACACCCCCTCCACCGAGCACACTGCCCACCCCCGTCGACGGTCGCTAGAACGCATCGGACGGTTGTGCCAAGGGGGTAACCGACAAGCGTCGCTCGCGGCTTTTGCGGGTAATGTAATACACGAAATAGCACCAGGCGATGAATGGCAAACCGAAGTACAGAGCCACCCGCTGTTCAGGGTCGAAAGCAATCCCGACACACGCCAGGCTGCAGCAGACCAGCGCTCCCAGCGGCACCCACGGATACCCCCGGACGCGGAACTTAAGGTCGCGGACATCGCCGCCATTGGCCACATAGTGACGGCGGAAAGCAATCTGGCTCGCGGCGATGCTCATCCACACCACCACTACTGCCAAACCGGAGATCGACACCAGCGCCAGATAGATGGTGTTGGCGGCAAACACACTGCTGAGCAACGAGGCGGCGCCACCGGCCATGCTGACGATAATGGCGTTGAGTGGTGTGCCCATGCGGGTCAGGGCCGAGAACTGTTTGGGCAGGTGACCTTGGTCACTCAGGGTCCAGAGCATCCGTGAGGCAGCGTACAAACCGGAGTTGGCGGCCGACAACAAGGCGCTGATGATCACGAAGTTCATGATGTCTGCGGAGTACGGAATCCCGATGTAGGTGAACACGGTGACGAATGGACTCTCTACGAGCCCGGCCTGTTCACGGGGCAACAAGGTCGCCAGGACGAAAATGGTCCCCACGAAAAAGATTGCCAAGCGTAGCACTGTAGTGCGAATGGCGCGCGGCACGTTACGCTGGGGGTCCTTGGTTTCACCCGCGGCGATGCCGATCAGTTCAGTGCCGGAGAACGCAAAGGAGACCGCCAGTAACGTCATGGCAATCGGCATGAAACCGGTAGGAAAAAGCCCCTCGCGAGTGAAGTTGCTCAGCCCGATACTGTGAGCCTGATCGATATGCAGCAGACCGATAATCGCGCCACCACCGATTAGCAGAAACACCACCACGGTCACCACTTTGACCAATGACAACCAGAATTCGGTCTCAGCAAACAAGCGCACCGATATCACGTTGGTCAGAAACACCAAGCCTGCGAACAGCGCGCTCCAAATCCATACCGGTGTGTCCGGAAACCAACGCGCCATCAAAATCCCGGCGGCGGTGAATTCAGAGCCGATTGCCACAGTCCAGGTCAGCCAATACAGCCACGCCACGGTATAGCCGGTGCCGGGTCCGAGAAAACGCGTGGCATAAGTGCTGAACGAACCGGTTTCCGGCATCTGCACCGCCAATTCGCCCAAACACATCATGACCATGTAAACCATGAGTGCGCCGATGATGTAAGCGATGACCGCACCCAACGGACCGGCCTGGTTAACGGTGTACCCGGACGTGAGAAACAGCCCGGTACCAATGACGCCACCCAATGCCAACATGACAATATGGCGCGTCTGCATTTCCTGTTTAAAACCGGCACGCGTAGTGAGTTGTTCTTCTTTTATGGACATGGTTGTTCTCATGAAAGTTGTTAGGGCGCGCATTAACGTCTGCGATGAGTTACGGGGCAGAGTAAAAAAGGTCGCCACTAAGTTTTATTATTATTCCACTTCATGAACCCCTCACTAACGGCCTTGTCGTGAGGTACTAACGTTTAAACTTCAGCTTGCTGCCTCGATGCTTGTTTTGTTGTTTGCGTGCAGTGTGTTCGCCTGTGCCCGCTCATTGCGCGAACACCTGACAAAAGCGAACGCCTGCTTCAAATCGTCGAGCAGATCGTCAGTGTCTTCAATGCCGACCGAGACCCGCACCAGTCCTTCGGAGATACCCAGAGCCAGTCGTTCTTCCAGCGTGTTTTCGACATGGCTGGTGGTCCGGGCCGGGCCGTAAATGGTTTCCACTGCACCGAGATTGCCCGCGCAATGGGCGAATCGCAGACGTGGCAAGAGCACCTTGACTGTGTCCATCCCACCGACCAGAACAAAACTGACGATGGCGCCGAAGCCGGACATTTGCGTGCACGCCACCGCGTGGTTCGGATGACCAGGCAAGCCGGGATAATTGACCGACTCCACCAACGGTTCGGTGCAGAGGAAATCCGCCAGGGCACGGGCACTGCGTTGCTGTTGACGCATGCGCAGCACCAGCGTTTTCATGCCCCGGATGATCATGTAGGCCGAGAACGGGTCGAGCGTCGCACCGTTGATTTCCCGGTAATGACGAACCTTGGCCATCAAGGATTCGCTGCCGCACACCAGACCACCGAGCACATCGCCATGACCGCTGAGGAACTTGGTCGCGCTGTGGATGACCACGTCCACCCCTAACGCCAGGGGGTTCTGATTCAGCGGCGTGGCAAAGGTGTTGTCCGCCACCACCACGGCACCGACGCGCTTGGCCGCAGCCACCAGACGCTGGATATCGAGTACTTTCAGGGTCGGGTTAGTCGGCGTTTCCAGGTACACCAACTGGCAGCCTTTGGCGATTTCACGCTCGATCTCCTCATGATCGAACGTCTCGCACAAGGTCACCGCCACACCCGTACGCGGCAGGAACTCTTCGAAAATCTTGTTGGTGCCACCGTAACTGTCCTTGGTCGACACCACGCGATCGCCATTGGCCAGGAAGGTGAAAAGCACACTGCTGATCGCCGCCATGCCGCTGCTGAAGGCCACGGCGGACTCGGCCATTTCCAACTCGCGAATTTTTGCTTCGAGCGTCTCGACCGTCGGGTTGCTCATGCGGCTGTAGATAAAGCCCGGCGTCTTGCCCAACGCAACGTCGTACCAGACGTCGATGTCGTCGTAACCGTAAGCGGCGCTAAGCACGATCGGTGTTTGAGTGGCGTTGTAGGGGTGCCTGACTTGCTCCCCGCCCCAGACCGCTCGGGTCCCCGCTCCGGCGTTATCAAGCCCTGCGTTGTCAGGTTTATTGTTCATTAAGACTACTCGCACTGAGGGTGGTGAGTGTTGAGTCATTCACCAGATCTGGCGGCCAATATATTGAAAAGCGGTGCGCCCGAGAAACGATGTTATCGGTGCCAAAGGGCCGCTTTTTTTAATGGCTGTGTAGTCCTGAAACAGGTTTAGACCTTCTGATCTGTTTTTCAGGAGGAAATGATTGTTCGGCGGCTATCGCCCAATGTCGCCTGGGCCATCGTCGGGGCTGCGGACTACCTCAATGGTTTTACCCCTTGCTCGATTGGGGTATCGCTATACGGCTACTGGTCTTGACCTCGCGTAACGACAAACTGGACTGGATGGAGGCAATACCCACCTGACGCCTGAGTACCTGCTCGATAAAGTCGCTGTAGCTATCTAGATCCTCTGCCAGCACTTGCAGCACGTAATCGGCATCCCCGGTGATCTTGTGACAGGACAACACTTCGGGCAATTGCGCAATCACCGCCTCGAAGGCGTCCGGAGCGTGATCGGCGTGGGTGGAAAAACGGATGTGCACGAACGCCATGATATCGAGCCCCAGCATTCGTCGATCAAGGTTCGCCTGATAGCCCTTGATTACGCCCGCCTCCTCCATTCGCTTACGCCGCCGCCAGCAAGGCGTCAGGCTCAACGACAGCCGCTCACTGAGCTCGGCATTGGAAATACTCGCGTCCTCCTGCAGCAACGCGAGAATCGCCAGGTCGGTGTCGTCGAGACTGATGCGCTTGGATGATTTTTTCTGCATTACGCAATTCCTGAGTAAGAATTCCCGAATAATCTAGTAAACCACGAAAACAAAGCAAAGAAAGTGCCTCCCAGCCGGAACAGAATATTTGCACTGGCTCACATCAACGGATGCGCACAATGTTTACAGTTTTCAGTGATTCTCACCGTTTGCACCACGGCACCGAATTGAAAGACGGCGTACTCAAGCCGTCCTTCGAACAGCCCAGCCGAGCCGATACCGTCCATCATCGGGTCAAACAGGTAGGACTTGGCCAGGTCATCGAGCCGCGAGCATTCGACAGGTCGTGTTATGTCAACGCGCACAGCGAGCGCTATGTAGCCTTTCTGGAAAACGCCTGGTCTGAATGGAGCGCAACCGGACGCACCCACGATGCCTTGCCGCTGGTATGGCCGGTGCGCGATCTGGCCAACGAGCAAGTGCCGACTTTCATCGACGGCAAGCTGGGTTACTACGCCATGGATGCCGGCTCCCCCATTACCGCCACCACTTGGCAAGCAGTAAAAACCAGTGCCGATATCGCGCTGACTGCACTGGCGCTGATCGATGAAGGCCACGACAGTGCCTTTGCCCTGTGCCGTCCGCCCGGCCATCACGCCGCGCGTGAATACATGGGCGGCTATTGCTATCTGAACAACGCAGCCATTGCCGCACAGCAGGCCATTACCCAAGGCGCCAAACGAGTCGCCGTACTGGACGTCGACTTTCATCATGGCAACGGTACCCAGAACATTTTCTACGGGCGCAGTGACGTCATGTTTGCCTCGCTGCACGGCGAACCGACGGTGTCTTATCCCTACTACTCAGGCTACAGCCACGAAGTCGGCGCTGGCCACGGCGAAGGTTACAACCTGAACTATCCACTGGCGAAGAACACCACTTGGGAAAGCTACCGCAACGCCTTGCTCCACGCCTGCAAGAAACTCCAGCAATTTGCCCCTGAAGTGCTGGTTATTTCACTGGGCGTCGACACGTTCAAGGACGACCCCATCAGCCACTTCTTGCTGGAAAGCGAAGACTTCATCGGCATCGGCGAGCTGATAGCGGGCGTGGGCTGCCCCACCCTGTTTGTGATGGAAGGCGGCTACATGGTCGATGAAATCGGGATCAATGCAGTCAACGTGCTGCATGGCTACGAGAGCAAGCGTGCCTGAGTCATCCCCTTGAATCGCAGCGCTTGAACTATTAAATCGGAGAATAAAAACATGACTCTTTTTATAGACGTCGATCATGCCGCACGCCTGTTCGCCAAGGTGGGAATCCGCCGGGCTATCCGCGAAATGGCGGCTTACATCGAAGCGGACTATTCACGCTGGGCGCAGTTTGATAAGTCTCCCCGTACCGCCAATCATTCGGCCGACGGTGTGATCGAGTTGATGCCGACCGACGATGGCCAGCAGTACTCGTTCAAATACGTGAATGGTCACCCGGACAACGGTCAAAGGAATTTGCTGACGGTCATGGCCTTCGGTGTCCTGGCCGATGTCCACAGTGGCTATCCAACCTTGCTCAGTGAACTGACGCTGACCACCGCCGTGCGCACTGCCGCAACCTCTGCCTTGGTCGCGAAGTCCCTGGCGCGCCCCGGTGCAAGCTCAATGGCAATCATCGGCAATGGCGCCCAGAGCGAATTTCAGGCCCTCGCCTTCCACGAAATGCTGTCCATCAAGCAAATCCGCATTTTCGACATTGATCGCGACGCTTCACTCAAGTTGAAGCACAACCTGTCCGCATTTCCGGATATCGAGGTGATTCTGGCCAACTCGGTACAGGAAGCGGTCAAGGGCGCGCACATCGTCACCACCGTTACCGCAGACAAAGCCTATGCAACGATTCTGACGCCCGAGATGATCGAGCCCGGCATGCATATCAATGCCGTCGGCGGTGACTGCCCGGGGAAAACCGAACTGCACGCCGAGATCCTGCGCAATGCCCGAGTCATCGTTGAGTTTGAGCCTCAAACCCGGATTGAAGGCGATATTCAACAACTGGAGCCTGACTTTCCGGTCGTAGAGTTCTTTCGGATTGTTCTGGGCGAGGCACTGGGCCGCGAGAACGACGCACAGGTCACCGTTTTCGATTCGGTGGGCTTTGCCCTGGAAGACTTTTCGTCACTGCGCTACGTGCACGACCTGGCGCTAGAGCATGCCATCGGTGAGCGCATCCATCTGGTGCCGACGCCTGCCAACATAAAAAATCTCTACCAACTGCTTGGGCAGCAACCAGCAGTTCTCTCGCGCCTGCGCACAGTCAGCTGATAGCCATAGCTGATGCCCCGGAACAAGGTGCCAACGGACCACGCACCTTGTTCGTTGAGGAGAAACTCCGAGGCCTGCAAACCTCCACCGTCAGTAGCCGTTGCATCTCTAACAAGAACGCAAGACCCACTTTCTGCCAAAACTCAAAAACATAAAATCAAGAGGTTTTGTAATGAAATCGACTCCGTCCGAGCGGGTTGAACAGCCCGCGCTGCAGCGCACGCTCAGCAATCGTCACATTCAATTAATGGCCATGGGAGGTGCCATCGGTACAGGCCTGTTCATGGGCTCCGGGAAGATCATTGCCCTCTCAGGCACGTCGATCATCCTCATTTATATGATCATCGGGATGTTCGTCTACTTCGTCATGCGCGCCATGGGCGAACTGTTGCTGTCCAACTTGAACTTCAAAACCTTCGCGGATTTTGCCGGTGCCTACCTTGGCCCGCGAGCGGCATTTTTCCTCGGCTGGTCGTACTGGCTGAGCTGGAGCGTCGCGGTGGTGGGCGATGCCGTGGTGGTCGGCGGATTCTTTCAGTACTGGTTCCCCGATGTACCCGCCTGGATCCCGGCCATCGGTATGCTGATGACGCTGTTCGCACTAAACGTGCTGACCGTCAGGCTTTTCGGTGAAGTGGAGTTCTGGTTCGCAATCATCAAGATCATTGCCGTCGTCACCCTGATTGGCGTCAGCATCGTGATGATTGCCAGCTCCTTTGTATCACCTAGTGGCGTTACTGCATCCCTGAACCACCTGCTGGATAAACAGGCAGCCTTCCCCAACGGCCTGTTTGGTTTCTTTGCCGGATTCCAGATGGCAATCTTCTCCTTTGCCGGCACTGAGCTGATCGGTACCGCAGCCGCCGAAACCCGTTCCCCCGAGAAGACCCTGCCAAAAGCCATCAACTCGATTCCGCTGCGAATCATCCTGTTTTATGTGCTGGCACTGGCCTGCATTATTGCAGTGACTTCCTGGCAACAGGTTTCGCCCAACAAAAGCCCTTTCGTCGAACTGTTCCTGGTTGCAGGGTTTCCCGCAGCAGCAGGTATCGTCAACTTTGTGGTGCTGACGTCTGCCGCCTCATCGGCCAACAGTGGCGTATTTTCATCCAGTCGCATGCTGTTTGGACTGGCCAGTCACGACAATGCGCCTGGGATTTTTCGGCGTTTGTCGGGTAATAGCGTGCCTCTGCTAAGCCTGGCGTTTACCACACTGTTGATGCTGGTGGGTGTACTGCTGCTGTTCATCGTTCCGGAGGTCATGACAGCGTTTACCATCGTCTCTACCGTGTCGGCGATCCTGGTGATTTTCACTTGGTCGACCATCCTCGCGTCGTACATTGCCTATCGCAAAAGCCGACCCGACCTGCATGCGCAATCGACCTACAAGATGCCTGGCGGCGTGCCGATGGCCTGGTTCTCCCTGGCGTTCCTGGGATTTGTTCTCTGCCTGCTGGCATTAAGACCTGACACTCGTATTGCCTTGCTGGTCATGCCAGGGTGGTTTATCTGGTTGGCAATTGCTTATCAGCTGACCCATTCCAGAAAGCTGAAATCCGCTGCGGGTTCGGCAAATCAGTACAGCTGATGTTCATCTGCCGCCTCCAGGTGCCGATGCAGTGAAACGCGCTTGAGCAACGTGGCGTTTGTGGGGCGCCTGCAGGTTGAAGAGCGGCAAGCGAAGGCCGTCAGATTTTACTGACGGCCCACTCTGCGGATGAACAATTCGCTCAGTACAGCGCGCTGCGTTGCGAAGGGGCTATCCGTTACTCAATCGACCAGAAGTGAGGATCTCCTCAAGAAAATCGATGAACACATTGATGCGACTGGAACCCCGGTGATTGGGCAAATACAGCGCATTGATGCAACTACTCGCACTGCCGGGATTGACTTCGTAATGCTCCAACAAACGTGTCAGCCGGCCTGCGGCGACATCGTCGCGCACCAGCCAGTCGGCCAGAAGGGTCACCCCGCCCCCAGCGATTGCCGCTTCGCGCAGGATGTCGGCATTGTTACTTTGCAGGCGGCCGTGCACGTTGAGCTGGATAGTTTGCTCGTCGCCCTGGAACGTCCAGTGATGATGCGAACCACCGTAATCGAAGCGCAGGCATTGGTGCTCGAGCAAGTCACGGGGATGACACGGCGCCGCGTGACGGCTCAGGTAATCCGGGCTGGCCACCACCCAGCGCTGGAAGGCCCCTACCCGTTTACTGACGATGTCCTCACTGACCACCGACGATCCGAGACGCACGGACACATCAATCTGCTCGCTCAACAGGTCACTGACCTGATCGCTCAACGACACGCTTATTTCCAGTCCAGGATGACGCTCAAGCAATCGGCCTAGATGCGGCGCGATGATCCGCCGACCAAACTCGACGGGGACGCTGATCCGCAGGCGTCCTTGCACCTCGCTGCCGCGGTCGGCGACCACGGCATCGGCTTCATCGATGGCCTCGAGGATGGCCACGGCCTTTTCGAAATAGGTTTGCCCGGCGACGGTCACGCTGGTGTTGCGTGTCGTGCGGTTGAGCAGACTGGCGCCCAGCTCGTTTTCCAGTCCCGCCACCTGGCGAGTGACCGAAGACGTCGAGATGCCGAGTTTGCGCGCCGCGGAGGAGTAACCGCCGCAACGTACGGTTTCAACAAACATCTTCAGTGCCAGCAACTTGTCCATAAGCGGAGCCCGGTCGAAAAGGAACGGTGATGATTGTGCATCACCGTTCGCCAGCCGTCTTGTACGACCGTGCTTCACCGGACTCCCCTGCGCCTGGCGCTCAGGCATTGGCCTTGCGACCCAGGAACATCGTCAGGGCCAGAGCCGGGAGCAATGCCACCGACACAGCAGACAGGCTCCAGCCGAAGTGTTCGTAGAGCGGGCTCGCCACCAGCGATCCCAAGGCACCGCCAACGAATATGCTGGTCATGTACACGGCATTGAGTCGTGCCCGGCTATGCGGGTCGATGGCGTACACCTCGCGTTGTCCCAGCACCATGTTCAGTTGCACGGCGAAATCCAGCAGCACCGCACACACCACCAGCCACAGGTAGCTGCTGCCGGGCAGCGCAGCGATCAACAATGAAACTGGTGCCAGCAGCAGTGCGACCAGTGTTCCGCGGCGGCTGTGACCGGCGTCGGCCAAGCGTCCGGCAATCGGCGCAGCGACTGCACCTACTGCTCCGACCAGAGCAAAAATCGCCACCTGCGCCTGGCTGAAACCGTGGTGACGCATCAGCTCAATCGGCGCGAGGGTCCAGAACAGGCTGAAGCTGGCGAACAACAACCCCTGATACATCGAACGTTGACGCAGCACCGGGTGGCGACGGGCAAGGGCAAACACCGAGCCGATCAACGCGACGTAAGTCGCCTGATGAGTCGGCACGCGGCGCGGCAGCGCAATCGCGGTGATCAGGGCTATGACGGCCATGAGTGCCGCTGCGCTGAAAAACACGCCGCGCCAGCCGAACACGTCCACCAGCAGGCTGGACAGCGGACGCGACAACAGAATGCCCAGCAGCAGCCCGCTCATGATATTTCCCACCACGCGGCCACGCGTTGCTTCAGGCGTCAGGTGCGCTGCCAGTGGCACCAGAATCTGCACCGCGACTGAAGTCAGGCCGATCAGCAATGAAAAAACGAGGAACATGGACGGCGAGTGCGTCAACCCGGCACACAACAGCGTAACGCTCGCCGCGAGGGTGAAGCCCACGACCAGACGCCGGTTTTCCATCAGGTCGGCCAGCGGCACCAGCAACAGCAGGCCCAACGCATAACCAAACTGTGTGAGTGAAACGATCAGGCTGGCATTGGCGCTGGACAGGCCGATCTGCGGCGCGATCAATTCGACAATCGGCTGGGCGTAATAGAGGTTGGCCACGACCGCGCCGCAGCAGAACGCCAGGAACGCGACCATCAGGCCGGAGAGTGAAGCAGGCTGTTCGGCCTTGGCCGCTGCTGCGGGGTTACCCGTGAGCATCATGACACCTCGTTGAGTTCGGGAAAGTGGTGGCAAGGCTAAGGGCACGGGTCGACGCAGAGAATCCATCCCCCAGGCAATGGAGTGATGCGCCATCCGCAACGATTCCGGTGTTGCTGTTGGCGCAATGCGCTATTGCGCGACTTGGCAATACTGCGGTGCTTGCGCCTTCTCTACCCTTGGGCACTTGGCGCAGGGCTCTCCATCAGCGCCCTTCCCAGGCTGCTCAAGGAGCTGTTCATGACCTCGAATCCATCATCAATGCCCACCGCGAGTCTCTCGCGCTTCCAATCCTCATGAAGGGCAACTTCCTGAGATCCAGGCCCCTATGGATCAGCGCGGCCGTCCTCGCTTCGATAGGCGCAATCGGCGGGGCGATGCTGATGTGGCGCCCGGCGATAGCGTCCATTGAGCGCCCGCGAGCGTTCGATTCCGCGCAATTGCAGCGCGGTGCGCGGGTTGTCGAGGCTGGCGATTGTGCGGTGTGCCATACGCGTCCCGGCGGTCAATACATGGCGGGCGGGCTGGCGCTGGTGACGCCGTTCGGCACGCTCTACAGCACCAACCTCACGCCCGATCCGCAGACCGGTATTGGCCAATGGTCACTGCCGGCGTTCGAGCGCGCGATGCGTGAAGGGGTCTCCCGCGATGGCCATTTCCTGTACCCCGCCTTCCCGTACGTTCACTACCGTCGCATGACCGCGGGTGACATTGCCGACGCGTATGCGTACTTGATGAGCGGCCCTGCCGTCGACTCGCCGGCCATGCAAAACCGCATGAATTTCCCGATGAACATCCGGCCGTTGGTGTCGTTCTGGAATCTGCTGTTCCTGCATGCAAAGCCGCTGACGCCTGTGGCGCAGCAATCTGAGGCGTGGAATCGCGGGCGTTATCTGGTTGAAGGGCCTGGCCACTGCGCGGGCTGCCATTCACCGCTGAACCTGATCGGTGCCGAGAAGTCCGGTAAAAGCCTGGCGGGCGGTGCCGTGGATGGCTGGGAAGCGCCTTCGTTGCTCGGCATGGCCCGTCGCGCAAACGCGTGGAGTAGCGATCAGTTGGTGAGCTACCTGCGAGCGGAAGTGGTGGACGGACACGGCACCGCTGCTGGCCCGATGCGCCCGGTCAGCCTCAGTCTGGCTCGCTTGCCAGTCAGTGACGCAGAAGCGATTGCTGAGTATTTGCTGAGCCTGCAAACCAAAGCTGCGATCACCGAAAACCAACCCGGCGCTGCGAGCGTTGAGCCCTCAGATCCGGCCAGTGGCGCCCAGCTGTTCGCCAGCGCCTGCGCCGGTTGTCATGCCCCGGCAGCGCCGATGCGCGAAATCGACGGGCGTCCGGCGCTGGATCGCACGTCGGCGCTGCAAGCCCCGAGCGCGCGCAATTTTCTTAAAACGGTGCTCGAAGGCGTGCCGGCAACTCCGGGCGTGCCCGGACCGATCATGCCGCCGTTTGCCGCCAGCCTGGACAACGTTCAACTCACAGCCCTGGCGTCATACCTGCGCCAGCAAGCCAGACCTGACCAACCCTGGACAGGCCTTTCTTCCACTATTGAAGCGATACGTCAGGAGAAGAAATGACCCCCGTTACGCTCAACGTCAACGGCTCGGCCCAAGCCTTGGAGCTGGAACCTGACATGCCGCTGCTCTATGCGCTGCGCAATCATCTGGGGCTGAACGGCGCCAAGTACGGGTGTGGTTTGGGGCAGTGCGGCGCCTGTACGGTCATCGTCGATGACAAGCCTGTCTTTTCGTGCGTGACGCCCTGCGCGGGCCTTGAAGGCAAAAAGGTTCGAACGGTTGAAAGCCTCGGTACCGCCGAGCGTCCCGGCCCTTTGCAAAAAGCTTTTATCGACAAACAGGCGGCCCAGTGCGGCTACTGCATCGCCGGCATGTTGATGCGCGCGCAGTCATTGCTGGAAAGCAATCCGCACCCGGACGAACAGACCATTCGCGAGTACATGGCAGGCAACCTGTGTCGTTGCGGCACGCACCTGCGGATTATCGAGGCAATCAGCCTGGTGGCCAGGCAACACGGGAGCGCGCTATGACGGTGGTTAAAGAGGTCGATCACAGTCGCCGCGCTTTCTTGCGTGGAGGCGCCTTGCTGGTGGCGTTTACCCTGGTGCCGGTAGCGCGGCGTGCATGGGCGGACACCGAAGTCGATACGCTTGGCACAGTGGTGCTGGCGCCGGATCTACCCGGCAGTCTGCGCACCAATCCCTACCTCGATGCGTGGATCCGCGTGGGTCCTGAAGGCATCACCGTCTACACCGGCAAGGTCGAATTGGGCACCGGCGTCAAAACTGCCTTGCTGCAAATTGCCGCTGAACGTCTGGAGGTTTCCCCGACAGCGATCAACTTGCTCACCGCCGACACGGCGCTGACGCCCAACGAAGGCTACACCGCCGGCAGTCACAGTATTTTCGACAGCGGCACCGCGTTGTTCAACGCGGCGGCGCAGGTGCGCGAGTTACTGCTTCAGTCAGCCGGGCGCAGCTGGGAGGTTGCGCCGGCACTGTTGACGACTCAGGAGGGCATCATTCACGGCCCCACCGGACAACAAATGTCCTACGCCGACGCCGTCAAAAAAGTCGACCTGCACCTCTTCGCCAAGTCCGAATCGCCGATGATGCCTGCGACGCAATTCAAGCTGATCGGCCATTCGCTGCAACGGCTGGATATTCCGGCAAAAGTCAGCGGCGGCCCCGCGTTTGTTCAAGACATTCGGCTGCCGGGCATGCTGCACGCTCGGGTCATTCGCCCTCCTCGTCCCGGCTGCACGCTGGAAGCCTTCGACGTGGAGTTGATCAAAACGTTGCCTGGGGTTGTGCAGGTGATTCGCGACGGCAATTACCTTGCCGTATTAGCACATGATGAATGGCAAGCAATCAAAGCCATGCGCAGCGGATATGAAACAGCGCGCTGGAGCGGCGGACAAGCCATACCCGAGTCACGGAACATTCACGGATTGCTCGAACGCCTCCCTTCGCGCCGCTATCCGATCAGCCATGAGGGCACGCCACAGGTCGCGACCGACAGCAGCTATCGAGCGCGCATTACCAAGCAATATTTGATGCACGGATCCATCGGCCCATCCTGCGCCGTGGCCTGGTTCAAGGACGGCACCCTCACCGTCTGGACCCACACCCAAGGCGTGTATCCGCTGCGCGCCGGGATCGCCGAAATGCTGCAGCTACCTCCAGACCGCGTTCGCTGCATCCACACCGAAGGCTCCGGTTGTTATGGCCACAACGGCGCAGACGATGCGGCGGCCGACGCGGCGTTGATTGCCATACGAATACCGGGCACGCCAGTGCGGGTGCAGTGGATGCGCGAGCAGGAAAATCTCTGGGAGCCCTACAGCTCGGCGATGGTGACCGAAGTGCAAGCCAATCTTGATGCGCAAGGTCGATTGCAGGACTGGAGCTATGAACTGTGGACCACGCCGCATAACGAACGCATCGTCAATGCGGGCCGGTTGCTGCCTGCGCGACTACTGGCCCGACCGTTCACCTCCGCGCCTTCGGTGCCCATCGCTCAACCTGAAGGCGACGGTGATCGCAATGCCGTGCCGCTGTACACGTTGGCCTCCACTCGCATCGACATGAACTTCGTCACTGAGATGCCGTTTCGCACCTCAGCCATGCGCTCGCTGGGTGCGCATATCAATATCTTCGCGATCGAAGCTTGCATCGATGAGCTTGCCGCCAAGGCCGAGGTCGATCCGGTTGCCTTGCGCCTTGCCCATCTGGCGGATCCCCGGGCACGGGCCGTGGTGGAGCGGGTTCGCGACACCATTAACTGGCCGCAAAAAAGCAGCGAGCCTGGCGCGGGCATCGGCTTCGCGTTTGCCCGCTACAAAAACATCATGGGCTATTGCGCGATTGCGGTGCGTCTTCAGGTACATCCGCAGACTGGCGAAGTGCAGATCGATCATGTTGTCACGGCGGTGGATGTCGGGCAGATCGTCAATCCCGATGGCCTGCGCAACCAGGTGGAAGGCGGGATCGTTCAGTCCACCAGTTGGACGCTGTATGAAAAAGTCGCCTATGACGCCGGGGGTATTCGCAGCTACGACTGGAGTGGCTACCCGATCCTGCGCTTTTCGCAGCTGCCTGAAAAGGTCGACGTTCATCTGCTCGACCAACCGGGACAACCGTTTCTCGGCGCCGCCGAAATCGTCCAGGGACCAATGGCCGCGGCCATCGGCAATGCCGTGGCGAGCGCCACCGGCCGGCGCTGGTTGAACCTTCCTCTGACCCGCTCGGAGCAACCGTCCTGACCTGCGCAGCGTTGCGCTTTACGCAATGCAGTGTGCTGGTTTTTACGGATTATCAAGCGGCATCCCGCGGATTAACTTACGGCCATCCGATGCCTGACCAAACGTCCGACGCCGCCCTGCTTCCTCTTTTCGAATACTGGAGAACACCTCATGACGCAGCACCTGTTCCAACCCATCGCATTAGGCCCCTACACGCTTGCGCACCGAGTAGCGATGGCCCCGTTGACACGCTCTCGCGCCGGGCAACCGGGCGATATTCCAACGGCGATGAATGCCGAGTATTACCGCCAGCGTGCGAGCGCCGCGTTGATCATTACCGAGGCGACGCAGATTTCCCGGCAGGGCCAGGGCTATGCCTGGACGCCGGGAATCTACAGCGATGAGCAGGTACAAGCCTGGCGTGAAGTCAGCACCCAAGTGCACGAGGCCGGCGGTCTGATCTTCATGCAACTCTGGCACGTGGGCCGCGTGTCGCACCCCAGTTTTCAACCTGACAACGCACTCCCGGTTGCCCCGAGCGCATTACCCGTGCCGGGCAAGACGTTCATCGTCGACACGGATGGCAACGGTGTCTGGGGTGATGTGCCGGTGCCGCGAGCACTGCAGACCTCAGAGATCGCGGACATCATCAGCGATTACCGCCGGGCCGCTCGCAATGCGCTGAACGCCGGAATGGATGGCGTGGAAATTCATGCGGGCAACGGTTATCTGCTGGACCAGTTCATCAACAGCAACAGTAACCAGCGCGAGGATGCTTACGGCGGCAGCCTGGAAAACCGTGCACGCCTGTTATTGGAAGTGGTGGCGGCCGTAGTCGATGAAGTAGGCGCAGAGCGCGTGGGCGTGCGCCTCACGCCGATGGGACGCTTCATGGGCATGGGCGATGAGACACCGCAAGCGACGTTCGGCCACATCGTGCACTCGTTGAACCAATGGACGCTGGCCTACTTGCACCTCGTCGAGCCAGCCGTCGTCGGCACCGTCAAGGACGAGAACTTCGATCCGCGCTGGGATGAAATCATCGGCCAATTGCGTGCGGCGTGGGACGGCGTGTTGATGATCGCCGGTGGCTACGACCCTGAGACGGCGGAACAGGCCCTGATCGACGGCCGCGCGGACATCATTGCTTTCGGCAGACCGTTTCTGGCAAACCCTGATCTGCCACGGCGAATTCGCGACGGGTTGTCGCTCAATACGCCGGATCCGAGCACCTTTTTTGGTGGCGATCAGCGTGGATACGTGGATTACCCGGTTCATTCCTGACTTGGGTTCAATGACATTGACCGGGCTGCAAGTTGGCCGTCACCGTGGCGGCTAACTTCATCTCGGCCCGCAAAGTTCGCGGATCTGACGCTTAGTCCTGGCCATCGCACATGAACACACGCTAAAGCGGTGTGGCCATGGGTTTCATAATTCTTAAGGCTTGCTTAAGGACTTTAAAGGTCGCCGGCGGACAGACTTTCCCTAACGATCAGGAGAGCTGCCATGAACCCGCAATCGGTGAATTCAGACCATTCATG
This sequence comes from Pseudomonas sp. BT76 TE3572, assembly GCF_050435365.1. Lineage (NCBI taxonomy): Bacteria > Pseudomonadati > Pseudomonadota > Gammaproteobacteria > Pseudomonadales > Pseudomonadaceae > Pseudomonas > Pseudomonas sp. BT76 TE3572. The sequence continues at coordinate 628,950 of NZ_JBNDKE010000001.1, read as the reverse complement.
TGAACTTGCGCGACCGCTGGGCGCCCTGTCCAGCTGGCAAGAGCGCCGCGCCAAGGAACTGATGCTGCGTGATATGGGCAGCTGCGTTCGGATCAGCGAGATTGCCGAACACTGCAACCTGTCGCGCAGCCATTTTTCCCGGGCGTTCAAAAAGGGTACCGGCCACTCGCCACAAGGCTGGCTGATGAGGATGAAAATCGAAAAAGCCAAAAACCTGCTGATCACCTCGATGCCGATCACCGACGTCGTCTATGAATGCGGTTTCGCGGACCACTCGCATTTCACCCACACCTTTAGCCGCCTGGAAGGGATGACACCCAAGGCCTGGCGGCGGGCCGTTGATCACGTGATCACAAACCGACGTCCCAACACGCCCATGATTGATCGGGACATATCCGACAGGAGAATTCCCGATAGCGTGGTCAACGGATTGAGACAACCTCGCGCGCAGGCGCTGCACGCGTGAACTGATCGACTGATAGAACGAACTCCTCCCTTTTGGCCGCTCATGCGGCCTTTTTTTATCCAACGCTGGCGGCCGAGACCGGCAGATTGAAACAGATCCTGGCACCCTGCTCGCTGTCCTGGACCACCAGCGTCCCGCCGTGCGCGCCGATCACCGACTTGCAGATAGCCAGCCCCATTCCCATGCCGCTGCCTTTGGTGGTGTAGAACGCATCGAAGATTTGCTCGCGCTGTTGTGCGCCAATTCCCGGCCCGTTGTCCTGGAAGCAGACTTGAACATGATCGTCCTTGACCGCTGAGCCGATGATGATGCGTCCTTCTGGCAACCCGGCTCCGGCGATGGCATCCAGCGCATTGGTGATCAGGTTGAACACCACTTGCTGGATCTGCACCGCATCGACCCAAACCGGGCATTGCGCATCAAGCCGGGTTTGCAGTTGTACGTTGCGGTTTGCCAGATCGGTGGCGGTCAGGCGCACGACCTCACCGATCAGCTCGTCGATCTGCACCGGAAGCCGTTGCAACGGCGCTTGTTTGGCGAGCGCGCGAAGCGCTTGAACAATGTCGGCAGCACGGGCGCTGTCTGAGCGAATGTCTTCCAGCCCCTGAATCGCCTCTTCCAGATCGGGCTGGTCGCGTTTAAGCCAGCGCAGGCTCGCCGAGGCGTTTGACAAGATGCCCAGCAGCGGCTGGCTGATTTCATGGGCAATCGAAGCAGACAGTTCGCCCATGACTTTAAGGTGCGAGCTACGCGCCAGTTCTGCCCGGGAACTGCGCAGGTCCGCTTCCATTTGCGCTCGCAGCTGGGTGTCCTCGACCAGCCGCGCGTACAGCCGGGCGGTTTGCAGTGATACGGCGGCCTGGGAGGCTAGAATTTCCAGCATGGTCAGGCGCTCGGCGCTGAACAGCTTGGGGACCAGGCTGTTTTCGAGGTAGACCAGACCGATCAATGTGCCTTGTCTGAGCAACGGCAGGCACAACATGGAACGCGTCTGGCGCTGTAGAAGGTCGGCGCTGTAGGCCTCGGGGCAATCTGCCCGGGCATCGTCGAGCACCAGAGTGTTGCGGGTGCGCATGCTGGTGTTGAGCACCGAGGTCGGCGCCATCTGTTCGAGCGGCTGCCCGCTGTCCAGCGCGACCCGCACGTTTCCGGCCTCGACAGAAGCGGTTGCCGCGAGTTGCAGCTCGGCGCCGCTGACGATCATCAGAGCGCCATGATCAGCACCCGCCTGAATCATCAGGTGGTTCATCAGGGTTTCGACCAGTCGTTCCAGCAATACCTCTTGTGAAAGTGCGCGCGCCGCCTCGATTCCCACTTCAAGATCAAGGCGGACCTGGGTCACAGGCCGGACAGGTTCGAACGACGACTCTGCGCTCAGAAACGGGTGCAAGGCTTCCAGCTGGCGGGCCTTGCCTTTGGCCCCCCAGAGGTTGTAACCGTCGCGCGCGACGCGCAGGTGGTGATTGGCACCCGACACCAGTCCGTTTGGTAAGCAGATCTCAGCCAGCTGTTCATGGGCCAGCGCCTGCTCGTGGATGAAACCGGCCGCCGCCGCAGCGATCTGGGACTGATCAAAGCAGCGGATAGCAACCAGTTCCTGACCGCGCAAACGGGCGATGACCCCTTCGATCAGTAGCAATTTGTTGCGGAAGGTTGTCGGGTTGAGCTCGACCCATGGCAGAAACCGCAGACGTTGCCGCTCGAGTTGTTCCAGTTTTTCGGCCACCTCCCCCGGTGCCTGCGCACTGCCCAGCGCCAGGCTGTAGAACAGGTAGTAATCGGCGAGATTGATGTGCGCCGGAATGGACCAGGCCAGCGCGGCCGCCTCTTCGAAACGCCGCAATGCGTAAGGGATATCGCCGAAATGAAACGCAGACATGCCTGAATACAGCCACGTCCAGAACAGCGTCGGCTGTGACACGCTGGTGCGGTCGATGGGGCCGAAACGGTCATGTTCAGTGCCGTCCAGTTCGGTCAGCGGCCGGTGCTGACGCCCATCGCGCAGATCGCTGGCGTACGCCTGTTGCGCCAGCAGGATGCGTTCGATGTCGATGTAGTGAAACTGACGCACCCAGGCCAGGCCATGCTCCAGCTCGTTCAACACTCCTTGCAAGGGTTCGCCCATGAACAACAGGTCGGAGCCGATGTGGTTGCAGGCATAACAGGACATACCCAGGTCGCCGCCGGCCTGACCGCACTCGAATGCTGCGAACGCCTTCTGTCGGGCGTACGCCATCGGTCGGGTCCACGGGCTGACTTGATCAAGCGCCACCAGCGTACCTGTTCGTCCGGCTTCGTAGCCGTGTTTGTCAGTGAGTTCAAGGGCCACTTCGGCGAAGGACTGCCCGTCCACATACTCGCCATAGCGCTCGGCAATCATCACGCCAAACCAGGCAAACCCGTAACCGCTGCTCGGCGTGGTGCCATGCATCAACGTAAGTTCGACCATTTTCGCCAAATGCAGAAAACGAATGTCGTCGTCGACGAAGAACGAGGAAATCAACGTGCTGAGCAACTCCATGGCCACTTCGACAGGCGGGTCATCGGCCTTGGGCAAATGCACCAGATCGGCGATGCGGCGCGCGCCCACAAGTGTGCGTACCTGGGCAAACGCGAGGCTCAGCTGTTCGTGCGATGGCTTGCGCTGCAGGGGAATATCCAGCAGGGCCAGCCCGGTCAGCGCCTCGGTTATCGCGCCCTCGTAATCGGAGTGCAACGTGCGCAAGGTGGCCCGTAACCGATAGGTTTTCGCGCGGTCGAGCGCTGTGGTGGCGTGATTCAGGCAGTCGTCGAGGCGGTGTTGGGCGTTGGCCAGATCGGCCAGCAACATGTCGCATTCGGCAGCCAGCCATTGGGTGGCGAACGCCTGAGTGTAAAGGCTCGACCACCCCGTCTGCCCGAGCAGACGCTCGGCCGTGCTCAGATAGCCCACGGCCTGCTCGACTGCGGCGGTGTCCCTGGCGCGTTCGGCGGCTTCGACCAACAGCTCGACGAACGCGGCGCGGCGATGCGCCTCCGGTTCATCGGCGTCAATGCGCTGAATCTGGCTGGCGACTTCAAATACTCGCTCATGGCTCTGCGCGCCCCACTGATCAAGCATGGCGGCGGCAATACGGGCATGCTCGGCGGCGCGTCCCACTGGTGCAGCCAGCTGACAGGCGGCCTCAAGTACACGGTCGTGGGGAAACACCAGTTGCTCGCGCTCGCGTAACAGAAATCCGGCATCGACCAGGCTTTGCACATCACGGTTGATCTGTTGCGGATCACATGGCAACAGCCGGTGCAGCAGCGACTCATCACAGCGCCCGCCGATGTATCCGGCCGTGCGCAACACCTCGCGTTCCATCGGCGTCAGCCGTTCGAGTCGCTGCACCATTAAGTCCGCGACGTTATCGGCGTAGCGATAACCGTCCACCTCCCCCTGGTTCCAGACCCAGCGGCGACCGTGCACGTCGAAGCACACCAGACGTTCATCGATCAACGCGCGCAACACCTGGCTGACGAAAAGAGGGTTGCCGGCCGTCTTGTAGTGCACGACTGGCGCGAGCGACTCGATAGCCTCGGGGTCGGTGTCCAGTTCAGCGGCAATCAGCTCCGCGACTGCTGGCACCGACAGTGGACCCAGCATGATGCTTGCACAGGGTAACGATTGCCCATGCTCCAACACCTGCAGCAACCCACCCTCACGCTGGAGGGACTGCGATTCGGCCTCACGGTACGCCAGAATGAGCGCCAGATGCCGGGGTGGCCGGGCGATGAAGGCTTGCAAGAACGACAGCGTCGAATCGTCGGCCCACTGAACGTCATCGACGAATAGCACCAGGGGTCGTCCCGGCTGAGCGAAGACTTCCAAAACATCGAGTAGCGTTTGATTGGCGCGATCAAGCGCGTGCCGGGCCGGCATGTTCGGCAGTTCAGGCGCGACACCGATGACCAGTTCGGCCTCGGGCGCCAGCTCCGCCAGGAGTTTGCCCCGCCCCTTGAGGCGTTCAATCAATTGCTCGCCCAGCGTCTCCAGTTCCAGAGCCGGCTTGCCCAGCAATTGGGTCATCAGCGACTTGAAGATCTCCGCCAAGGGCGCGTAGGGAATTTCTTGCTGCAGCAGATTGCTCTTGCCGCTGGCCCAGTAGCCGGGCGCCAGAGGCCGGACACCCTGGTGGATCAGCGTCGACTTGCCGGCACCCGGCGCGCCACCGACCAGCAGGACCCGGGCGATGCCATCGCTGCGCACCTGACTTATCTGCTCGATCAACTGCGTGCGTTCGGCCTCTCGACCAAACAGAACATCGCCGCGGGCCACAGAAGGCAACGCATCGAAGGCACCCAGCCGAAACCCATCGATGCGCTCGTGTTCCCGCCACTGCTGTTGGCACCAGGCCAGATCCGCGGCCATCGACTCTGCGCGCTGATAGCGGGCACCCGGTTCCTTCGCCAAGCCTTTGAGCAGCACTTGGCAGATGCCTTCCGGCAGATCGGCAACATGGATTGCCGGTGATTGCGGTTGCACGGCGGCGTGCACGTGCAGCCATTGCGAGGGGTCGCGGGCGGTGAGCGGCAGTCGGCCGGTCAGCGCTTGATAGAGGATGACGCTCAGGGTGTAAATATCGCTGCGCGCGTCAAAACTGGCGGCATCACGCCGTACCTGTTCGGGCGCCAGGTACGGCCATTGTTCCAGGCCGGGCAACTCAACGGTGAGCGTCTCTGCGGTATGACTGTGAAAACCCAGGAGTCTGACCGAATCGGCGGTTTCCACCATCAAGTGGTGGGGCAGCAGGCTGGCATGTCGCAAACCCGTTTTCTGGGCGCTGGCCAGCGCGTTGGCCGCCGCCACGGCGATGGCCAGCAAGCGCTCCAGCGGCAGCGTGGTGTCACCGACCAGGTCCATCAGCGGCGTCCCCGATGCGGGATAGATCAACAAGGGCCCCTCGGCCGAGCGGATGAACGCGACAGGGGCAATCGCCCAGGCCGGATCCAGGCGCAGATGAAAATCGCGCTCCAGCCGCTGGCACGTGGCGGGCAGTTGAATCGGTGCCCGGGCGGCAAGCCAGTGTGTGCCCGACGGCGGGTCCTGAAGCGTGAACCAGGTCAGGTCGTTTTCCCGGCGCAGCATGGAGAAGGTGCAGCGTTCCAGCCAGGCTTCATCGTGGACGACATCAAGACTGCGGGCACCGGATGTTGAGAGAGGACGGCTGGACATGAGCAATCACCGCTGAAGATTCGTTTCGGGCTGGGCCCTGGAGTATACGCAAGGCTCTGGCCCGACGGCTGCATGCGGGCAATCCTGTCCGTCATCAGCACCATGATGGCTGTCGTAATGCCCCGTAGCCGATGGTTTTTTCGCACTGAAATCACGGTGTGTTATCCCTCGGGATAATTGCATTATGCGAGGCCGTCCCCTAGCGTGTAGCCCTGATGAATCGATGCTCCGGCGTCACTCTCCGTCCACGCAGTGCAGAGGAACGCATGATCCGACTCGGCCAAGCCACTATTTCCCTGGAGCGGCGCGAAGCCTTTCTTGATGGACGGCCGCTGCGAGTCGGGGGCCGCGCGTTCGAAATCCTCTCGGTGCTGATGCGGGCCGATGGCCGGATTGTCAGTAAAGATGAATTGATCACACAGGTCTGGCCCGACACCGTCGTCGAGGAAAACAATCTGCAGGTGCAGATCTCCTCACTGCGCAAGTTGTTCGGAGAAAAAGAACTCATCCAGACGGTCCCGCGCCGAGGTTACCGACTATTGAAAGAACGTGAACCGCCCCTGCCCCTGTTCCATCCGGTGGCACTGGGCCCTTTGGCGTCCGAGGATCAGGAGACGATCAATCCTGACAGCGTGCCGGTGTTCATCGTCGACGATGAAGCGTCCGTACGTACAGCACTCAGCCGACTGCTGCGGGCCGAAGGCATCGCGCACCGGATATTCGCCTCGGCCGAAGAATTGCTCAACGCGGACCTCGACGTCGGCCCCGCTTGCCTGTTGCTTGACGTCAGTCTGCCCGAGGCGACAGGCCTGGAACTGCAATCGGCGCTCGGACAGCGCGGGCATCCGTGGCCGGTCATTTTCATGACCGGTTTCGGCACCATCTCGATGTCGGTGCAGGCCATGAAAGCAGGGGCGGTCGAATTCCTTACCAAACCATTCAACGACGACCAGTTGTTGGACACCCTGCGCGCCACCCGTCAACGTGCAGCGACGGCGTTCGAGCAATGGCAACGCATACAAAGCGCCCGTCAAAGGGCCGCCCTGTTGACCCCCCGTGAGCGTGAAGTGCTGCCGCTGATCGTCGCGGGTCTGTCCAACAAGCACATCGCCAACCAGCTGGGCACCAGTGAAGTCACCGCCAAGGTCCATCGCAAACACATCATGGAGAAGATGCAGACGCGCTCGCTGGTCAATCTGGTCAAGCTGTATGGCTTGATCAGCACGGAGCCAGCGTTTGGCATGCAGGGCTCTTCATGACTATGGAGACTGGCTGCGCCCCCCCTGAATCATCCCGTAGCGCCATGATCATCGTCTGCATCGTGGACGACGATTCGTCCGTACGCAAAAGCCTGGCCAACCTGCTCCGGTCGGCCGGATACCGTTCTCGGGTGTTCGCCTCGGGCGAGGAATTCCTGGCCCTCGAAAACTTCGATGATGTTGCCTGCCTGCTGTTGGATCTGAAAATGAACGGCCTCTCAGGGCTGGACGTCATGCGCGCGCTGACGCTCAAGGGCAGAAAATTTCCAGTGATTTGCATGTCGGCACACTGGGATGAAGCCACACTGGCCGAATCCAGCCGCTATGAGCCCATCGAATGCTTGCGTAAACCCTTCAGCGGCGATGTCTTGCTGAGCGCCGTCGAGTTTGCGCTGCAATGTGAGCGATGAACAATCACGCATTGGACGGCGATTGCGGCGTATCAGGATTGAGTTGCTGACGCCTGAATTGCCCAGGTGGCTGGCCATGGATCTGGCGAAAGCGCCGGGAGAAATAAGCCTCGTCAGCGAAACCGCACAACCGCGCCACCTCCCCCACCGGTCGTGTCCCATTGAGCAAATAATTGCGTGCCGCGTGCATCCTGCGCTCGAGCACCAGCTCAGTGAAGGTCTTGCCGATTTCCTTGCGCAACCAGTGCGTCAGATACGTCGGTGACAAGTAAGTCGCAGCAGCCACCTTGATCAGGTTGAGGTCGGGGTCGGCGATGTTCTTGCGCAAGTATTCCGACATCCTGCTCAGCGCATCGCGTCGGCTGACTTCGGCGGCATTCTCTTCGGCCAACCGTTTGAGCGGCTCGGCATACAAGGCACAAACGCTCCCCACCAGTTGCAGCAACAACCCCTTGAGCATCTCGCGAGTGCCGAACTGACGGTTTTCATCGAGCACACGCATCTGTTCGATCAGGGCACAGACTTTGCTGAAATCTTCATCGGCCAGAATGAAATCCAGATGCTCCTGAAAACGGAACGGCGATAACTCCGGGGCCAGGAGAATCGAGACTTCCTCCAGATCCATTGGGTCGCACTGCAAATGCGGCAGCAGGAAGGTCTGGGAAAAATTGATCACCATGAAATTGCTGTCGGCCGGATGCGGAATCACGTGCACGCGATGCGGCAGGATGAAGGCCAGCGTATTGCGCGGAAACGGACGTTCGACGTTGCCGATGTGCTGCACGGTATCGCCACCGAGGTTGACCTGGATCTGGAAATACTCATGGCGATGCGGGCTGGTTTCGGCGCGCCGCCCCTTTTTGTCGCGGATGTAAAAGTCCGTCAATTCGCTGCGTTGCTGCATGACGTAAGTGGGCACTCGATCGGGTGACGACATCGCCTGGGATTCCTCGACTGGTACATGGACAGGTTGTCGTCGCGCCGGGATGCAAGCGGCGACCGCGGTGATTGTGAAGGCAGACACCGTTGGCTTCAACACGTCATAGGATGACAACGAAATACAGAGAATTAATTGTATCCGTGTGCGATGTGTCGTCTGTCCAAAAAACAACGAGCACCAAAAAATAATTAATCCATTAAAAACATCTACTTACGAAACAAATAAAGCATAACGAAGGAAATTAGCTGAATTGGTTTTTCTTGGACACCTGCATTAATCGCCTTTTCCAGAAGAAAAAACGATCTAACGCCTCCGTTGATTTTGAGAGGTTGTACGACCACTGTAACAACCAATGCAGCCCGCCCCTCCCAAAAACAATCAAAAGGTGCGCACGTGATGAACCTGTTTTTCCCCCTCGCCAACCCTCCCCCGATCGAGCCGATCCAAAGGCGTATCTGAGCGCCTGACAGCGACTGTCCGCGCCTCTCATTCAAGTAGCGATTGCTCTGCCCCGACACTCGGGGCATCGGCTTCGGCTGCGCGCGAACATCTCGATTCTTCTAACAATAAAAAGGTCTACTCATGTCGAACTCGCAAACCTCTCCGTCCACCGCGCCGTCGGTGAGCGCCGGCGCCCGGGACGCCCTGTTGCCACAGCGACTGCCGACGCGTCGGCGCTGGTTCATGCTGTCGTTGCTGCTGATTGCGACCATCATCAACTACATCGACCGCGTGAACATCTCGATTGCCGCACCGTTCATGGCCAAGGACCTGGGCCTGGACAAGATCGAAATGGGCCTGATCTTTTCCGCGTTTGCCTGGACCTACGCACTTGCCTTGGTCCCGGCCGGGTTCATTGCCGATCGCTTCGGTTCCCGGTTCACTTACGGGGTGTCGCTGATCAGTTGGTCGACGGTCACCGTGTGCCAAGGCTTTGCCACAGGATTCGCTTCGCTGTTCGGGCTGCGACTGGCCGTCGGTGCCATGGAAGCTCCTGCGTTTCCGGCCAACAGCCGCGCGGTCACGGTGTGGTTCCCGGCCCGCGAACGAGGCCTGGCCAGCAGCATTTACGTGTGCGGCCAATATCTGGGCACGGCACTGTTTACCGGCGCGCTGTTATGGCTGGCGACGACCTATGACTGGCGCCATGTTTTCTACAGCACCGGGATTCTCGGGATTGTATTCGGTGTGATCTGGCTGTACCTGTACCGCGATCCGCTGAGCTGCAAGAACGTCAGCCAGGAAGAACTGAAGTACATCGAAGCCGGGGGTGGCCTGGTCAAGAGCAGTCAGGAGCGCACCCGGTTCAACTGGCGGCAGATCGCCGAGCTGTTCAGCTATCGGCAGATCTGGGCGATTTGCATTGGCAAGTTCGCCAGCACCTCGGCGTTGTACTTCTTCCTGACCTGGTTCCCGACCTACCTGATCGAAGAACGCAAGCTGACCATGATCAAGGCCGGGATCTTCGCGGTGCTGCCGTTCGTGGGCGCAACGGTCGGCATTTTGCTCGCTGGCATCGTCTCTGACTTGCTGATACGCCGTGGTTACTCAATGTCCTTCGCTCGCAAGTTGCCATTGGTGGTCGGGTCGATGCTGGGCATGTCGATTGTGCTGGTGAATTTCACCGACTCGAACGTGATCTGCATCGCCGTACTGACCATAGCCTTCTTCGCCCAGGGAATCGCTTCGTCGTCGTGGGCGGCCGTATCGGAAGTCGCGCCCAAGGAACTGATCGGCCTGACCGGCGGGGTCACCAGCCTGGCCGCAAACATCGGCGGGATCGTCACCCCGATTGTGATTGGCGGCATCGTCCACGCGACAGGCTCGTTTGCCTACGCCTTCTGGTTCATTGGGGGCGTAGCGCTCATGGGCACCTTGTCCTATTCGTTGCTGCTCGGTCGCTTGTATCGCATCGAACTCAAGGTGCGCTGAGCCAAGAAACCGTTTTTCTCCAACACGAGGCGGCATTCGTCCAACTTCGCAAAAGATTGCCGCCGTACGCTGACGCTTCTAACAGGACGACTACAAAAATGACGATGACTGAGTATGTGTTTACCCCGGATCTACCCGTGACCTTGCCGGTTGCCGGCAGCCAGCAGCGCTTTCCCGTTGGCCGGGTATTTTGCGTCGGCCGCAATTACCCTTGGCCAGACACCCAAGGCCAGTCTCGCCAGCCGCCAGTGTTCTTCATGAAACCGGCGAGCAACGTGGTGGATGCGGCGGGTGAAGTGACTTTCCCGCCGTTGACCGAAGAGTTTGTCCACGAAATCGAATTGGTCGTGGCCATCGGTGAAGGCGGCGCCAATATTCCGGAGAGTCAGGCGCTGGCCTATGTCTGGGGCTATGCCGTCGGTCTTGACCTGACCCGTCGTGATGTCCAGCGCGCGGCCAAAAGCAATGGCTTGCCGTGGGAAGGTGCCAAGGTGTTCGACGGCGCCGCGCCGATGACCGCCATCGTGCCAGTGACTCGCGCCGGACACCCGGACGGCGAGTTGTGGCTGAACGTCAACGGCGAAGAACGCCAACGCGACAGCCTCGACAGCCAGATCTGGTCAGTCAGTGAAATCATCAGCCGCATCTCGCAATCGGTAGCGCTGCGGGCCGGTGACTTGATCATGACCGGCAGCCCGGCAGGCGTCGATGTGCTGCAACCGGGCGACATCATTAACGCGGGGATCGACGGCATCGGCCAACTGGAAATGCGCGTCGGTCAGCGACCTTGAACACGGCATACACCCTCGTGAATTGAAAAGGAGATAACAACATGTCTAACACTCTTCCTTTAAAAGTAGCCTTGGTCACCGGCGCCGGTAGCGGAATCGGCCGCGCCGTGGCGCTGGCTCTGATGGCCGACGGATTCACCCTGGTATTGGCCGGACGTCGGCCGGAGCCGTTGCAGGCCTTGGTGGAATTGGCGCTCAGCGAAGGACACGAAGCGCTGGCGGTGCCCACTGATGTGCGCGACCCGACCAGTGTCGATGCGCTGTTTGCCACCATCACCGAGGTATACGGACGCCTCGACGTGGTGTTCAACAACGCCGGGGTCAACGCCCCTGCCGTGCCGCTTGATGAGCTGACGTTCGAGCAGTGGCGAAACGTGATCGACACCAACCTCAACGGCGTTTTCCTCTGCGCTCGTGGTGCCTTCGCACTGATGCGCCGGCAACAGCCACAGGGCGGACGCATCATCAATAACGGCTCGATCTCGGCGCATACCCCACGCCCCTTCAGCAGCGCCTACACCGCCAGCAAACACGCGGTGCTGGGACTGACCAAATCCCTGGCCCTGGACGGGCGCGAATTCAACATCGCCTGCAGCCAGATCGACATCGGCAACGCCCTGACCGAAATGTCGGTGCGCATGACCAAAGGCGTGCGCCAGGCCAACGGCACCATCGCCGTGGAGCCGATGGTGGACGTCAAGCATGTGGCCGATGCCGTGCGTTACATCGCCGGCCTGCCGTTGGAGGCGAACGTCCTGAACATGACCGTCATGGCCAGTGCCATGCCGTTTGCCGGTCGCGGTTAAACCGGCCTTTTTATTCCGTTACGTGAGGTCTACATGAAGCCAGAAGTCTTGCAGCTCAGCCCGATCCTGATCCCTGAAATCAACGCGCGGCTCGATGAGCTGTTTACCGTCAGACGTTACTTCCAGCAGGCCGACAAGCAGGCTTATTTGCAGGAATACGGCGCGAACATTCGCGGGGTGATCACCGGCGGGCATACCGGGATCAGCCAGGCACTGATGGCGCAACTGCCCAAACTGGAAGTGGTGGCGGTCAACGGCGTGGGTACCGATGCGGTGGATCTGGCGTACGCCCGGGATCGCGGAATTCGCGTGACCGCAACCATCGGCGCGCTGACCGAAGACGTCGCCGACCTGGCCATCGGATTGTTGATTGCCGTGTGCCGGGGTCTGTGCACCAGTGATCGTTATGTGCGTTCGGGGCAATGGCCCCATAGCCCAACGCCGTTGGCCCCGTTGCCATTGGCGCGTCAGGTGTCGGGCATGCGCATCGGGATCGTCGGCATGGGCCGGGTCGGCCGTGCAGTGGCGACCCGGGCCGCCGCGTTCGGCTGCCCGATCAGTTACACCGATCTGCAGCCGATGAGCGATGTGAACCACACGTTCATTGCCGATCTGAAGCAGCTGGCCAGCAACAGTGATGCGCTGATTCTCGCGGCCGCCGCCGACAAGGCTGAAGCCATCATCAATGCCGAGGTGCTGCAGGCGCTGGGCAAGGACGGGTATCTGATCAACGTGGCGCGCGGCAAGCTGGTCAACGAGGTCGATCTGGTGACGGCACTGGCCGCTGGAGAGATCGCAGGCGCGGCGCTGGATGTGTTTGTCGATGAACCGAACGTGCCCGAAGCACTGTTTGGTAACGAGAACGTGGTGCTGCAACCCCATCGCGCGAGTGCGACGCTGCAGACTCGCACGCGGATGGGCGAGATGGTGGTGGCGAGCCTGGTGGACAGTTTCGCCGGGAGAATACCGCAAGGGTCTGTGACTGACTGAACATTGGCCGCCGAGGAGACGTTGCGTCCCCTCGGCGGCTCGGTGTCAGGTAAACAGATCGACGCCCAGTTGGAAGGCGACCCACAGCGCGAGGCCTGTAGCAAAGAGCAGCGCGATGTTTTCAAACAGGTTGTTGCGATACTTCTTGTCCAGCAGCGACTTCTGGTTGGACATGATCAGCAGGCCAAGGGAAATGACCGGCAAGCCAATGATGTTCAACGCGCTGACACCAATGGTCAGGGTCACGAAATCCGGCATGCCTGGCAGCGACCAAACCAACGGCGTCACGAGGATGAACAGCATGAACCATTTGTGCATCGGATCATGATGAAACTCCTTGCCGTACTTTTCGCGACGTTCAGGACGAACGTGTTGGAAGGCATCGGTAATCAGCATCGGGAACGCGGTGGTCTTGCCTGAAATACTGGCAAACAGTGTCGCGAACACGCCGATGAAGAACACATACCAACCAATCGGGCCGAAGAAAATTTCCAGCGCCTTGCCCAGGTCGCCCAAGGTCTTCACTTCAATGCCGTTGGGCCGCAGGATTTCCGCGCCGACGATCCAGATGGCCAGGTTGATGACGATCCCGACGAACACTGCAAACAGCAAATCGTTACGTTGAACACGCTTGTGCTGCGGTCCTACCCAGCCCTTTTGGCGCATGACATACGGATGCACGAAGTTGGCGATGGAGCCTGCCACCGCGCCGATAACCGATACCGCCACCAGCAGCGCGCCATGCACGCCTTCATCCGGCGGGATACTGAAGCCGATGGTGCCTTTGACAATGCCGACGACATCGGGTCCGGACATCACGGCCAAGGCAATAAAGGCCAGGGTCATGATCGCCAGCAACACCTTCATTACGCCTTCGATCATCGAATAAATATTACGACCCACCAGCATCCACACCGCGAGTACCACCGCCAGTGAACACAGCAGCGGCTGGTCGATTTTCAACAGCATCGCCAGCGACTCACCCGCCCCCTTGATCATGTAGGCGTTCATCAGGTGCCCCATCAGCAGGGCGTAGACGAGCATGAACCAGGCGAAAAAGGGATTGAGCTGCGCATAGCCTTGCAGGATGGTCATGCCCTGGTTATTGCACAGCTGGAAGCGAGCAATGATGTTGACGATCAGGTATCTCAAGAGCAGAGAGACTGCCAGCACCCACATCATTGCGTAACCGTAATTGGCACCGGCCACGGACGATGTGATCAGGTCGCCTGCGCCCAGCCAGGACAGCACGGCGATGATTCCGGGGCCCAGCAGCTTGAGTATTCGGGAAAATCGATTTTGTACGGGCGCCGCAGCCTGGCCTTCGACGGTAGGAATGCTCGTCATAGAGGGTATCTCCATTTATTTTTTTTGTGAGAACGAGCGCAGTCGAACACAACAGATAAGACGTCGTATAACTATTCTTAGGCAAGAGTATGTTGAAATGTTTCCACTCTGGGGTCTGTCCCTATGGCGTTAATCGCAAACTCCCAGAGAATCACGGCTGTCCGAGCAAAACAGGTATTGATGCCATTCAACTACAGTCATAGGATGACCGACCACAACCATAAAAATAAGGGATCACCTGTGAGAAACCCCCTCTTCTTGGCCGCTGCCGTTGTCTACGGTCTCAGCCTGCAAGCCAATGCCGCCACCTTTGCCTATATCTCGAGCCCGGGAGACGGCCTGATTTCCCAGTATCGCCTTGATCAGAACAACGGCGCGCTGAGCCTGATTGAACAGGTCAACGCCGGTGATCAGGTCAACCCCATGGCCATCACCCCTGACGGCAACGTGTTGTTTGCCGCCTTGCGGGTCAAGCCGTTTCAGGTGCTGGGCTACCGCATAAATCCCAAGAGCGGACATTTGACGCCGCTGTCCAAAGCGCCACTGGCTGAAAGCATGGCTTACCTGTCTACCGACAGAAAAGGACACTATCTGCTTGGCGCATCCTATGGTGCCGACACCGTCAGCGTTCAGGCCATCGACAAGGCCTATCAGCCTTCTGCCAGCATCCTGAGCTACAAGACTGGCCCGCATGCGCATTCGGTTCGAACCGACCCGAGCAACCGTTTTGCCTACGCGGGCAATCTTGGCGCGGACCAGGTCCTGCAATATCGCCTTGATGCCAAAACCGGCGCGCTCACCCCCATCGGCAGCGGCTACATCAGTGTCCCGGACAATACCGGGCCTCGACACCTGGCCTTTTCCCCGAATGGCAAATACCTGTATGTGGTCGGTGAAATGAGCGGCACGGTCACAGTATTTTCAATCAATGACAGCACCGGCGCATTGACTCAGATTGCCGTTGCCAATGGCATTCCCGAGCGTTTGAAACTGGCTCACGGCGAAGTGCGTGATGCACATAACAACGACTTGAAGGACGACCCCACACCACGCATATGGGCGGCGGACCTGCGGATCTCGCCCGATGGCACGTTGCTGTTGATGAGCGAGCGCACCAGCAGTTCTGTATCGGCATTCGCGGTTGACCCTTCAACAGGCGGCTTGAGTTTTCTCGAGAACTATCCGGTGGAAGAGAAGCAGCCACGCAATATCGCATTTTCACCCAACGGGCGCTGGTTGCTCGTGACGGGCGAGAAAAGCGAAAAAATCGGCACTTACGCGGTCAGCAAAAACGGCGCCTTGAAACGTGTCGGTGAAGCGGCGTCGGGCAAAGGTGCGTTATGGATTGAGGTACTGCAAACGTCGGTGGAGTAGTCTTCGGGCGGAAAAAAGACGCGACACCTGGAGGTCGGGAGTTGGCTCATTCCGACCTCCATGGTTTGGCGGTCATCCATAAAACGCGGCGCAAGGTGTTTGCCTTGAATCGCCGTGGGTTTCTCCGGGCACATTCGACTGCTGGTTTTTATCCGTTATTTACCGGGTGCGACGGGCAGTAATCAGTCGAGAGTAGCCAATCCGGTGGGTTCGCTTTCGCCCGACAGCGGAGTTCACTCTTCATAATAGGATGATCCCTATCCGGTAATCCCGCCTAAAGCGTCACACCGAAAACCACCACGAGCCATACTGGACTGCCGTTTTTTATTTGATCTTGATCACGACCTTACCTTTGGCCCGGCCTTGGGCTAAATATTCGAGCGCCTCCTTCGCTTGCTCGAACGCAAATACCTTGTCGATCACCGGCCGAATGCGCTCAGACTCGAGCAGTTTGCCAATTTCGTAGAGTTGGGTACCCTCGGGGCGAGCGAAGAGAAATGAATACTCCACGTCTTTTTTTCTCGCCAGCCGCACGATCTTGCGACTCATCAGCCCGAAGACAAACCCGAGGAAGACGTTCAACCGGCGAGCGCGAGCGAACGCTTTATCCAACGGCCCAACGAGGGAAACGATCTTGCCACCAGGCTTGAGGATGTCGACGGACTTCTCGATCGCGTCCCCTTTGATCGTGCCGAGCACCAAATCGTAGCCGCACAGCACTTTCTCGAACGCTTGCTTCTTGTAATCGATCACCTCATCTGCACCCAGGCTGTTCACCATCTGGACATTGGCTGTACTGGTGTTGGTTGCCACCTTGGCCCCCAGGTATTTGGCAAACTGGATCGCAAAGGTACCAATGCCCCCGGATCCCGCAGGGATAAATACTTTCTGGCCTGGTTGAAGATCAGCACGCTCCTTTAGTGCTTGCCACGAGGTGAGCCCTACCATCGGAATTGAAGCCGCTTGCACAAAGTCCAGGTTGGCTGGCTTTGGTGCAGCAACATTCTCAGGTACGACCGCAAATTCGGCGATTGACCCTGTGCCGAGGTCGAACACATTGGCAAAGATGGCATCACCTATCTTGAAGCGGGTTACGCTGCTTCCAACGTCGGTAACGACGCCAGCCAGATCGCTGCCCATAATGGCTGGCAATTTAAACCTCAAGATAGGCTTGAATACTCCTGTGGTGATCATGTTGTCGATGGGGTTTATTCCAGCGGCATGCACCTCGACCAGAATTTCGTTGGGCTTCAACTCTGGGCAAGGAACTTGAGCAAATCCGATTTCAGGCGATTTGCCATAGCGTTTGAAAGTAAGCGCTTTCATAGTGCTCTGATTCCGAAGGGTCCTGTGGTATGTGGGGAAGGCTTGGGCTTCGACAAGATCCGCTCCAGGCCCCTGCTCTACGGGGGCTACGGAAAAGTGGTTTTTTCAATGGAACCCAAACGAATCTTTACGCAAGAAATTCCAGAACCTTGGGCACGAACTCTGCGTGGTGCTGGAAAACGCCGCCGTGCCCTGCGTCCGGGTAGATCACGAGTTGCGCGTGGGGTATGCGGCGGGCTATGTCGTAACTCAGTTCAGTCGGCACCATGATGTCGCTGTCTCCGTTGACGACCAGGACAGGCATGCGTAAGCGGCCAAGGTCTTGCGCCGCCTGCCTGCCCCAGGCCTTGATAGCGTTGAGTTGGCGAAATAGCGCGCGAGGAGTCGGCCCTTTGTCGCGGTCCGATTCGCGCTCCTTCAGCCTTTTCAGGAAGGCACTGGCTGCTTGCCGGCCACTCTTCGTGGAGGTAAAGAACAGATAAGTCTTGGGATCGCGCAGCGTCAACAAACCCTTGAGCATCAGTGGCCAGGACAACGCACCGACGCGGTCAATTCCTTGTCCTCCCGCAGGGCCCGTGCCAGCGAGAATGAGCTTGCGCACCAGACCTGGCGCCTTCAGAGCCAGGTCCTGCGCCACGAAACCGCCCAGCGAAAAGCCCAGTAAGTCGACCTGATCAAAACCCATCGTGCGAATCAGCGCGAGAGTGTCGCGGGCCATCTCATCTACGGTCACCGGTGCAATGCCGCCCGATAACCCGATTCCTCGATAATCAATAGCGATGACTCGGTGTTTACGGGCAAGACCATCGGCAATGCGCGGATCGACGTTATCCAGTACGGCACCCCAATGATTGAGTAGAAAAACAGGGATGCCGGTGTTCAAACCCAACTCGCGGTACGCGAAAGCAGTCTCCCCCACGATGATCAGGTTGTTGGGTGCCTGGACATAAGAGGTTGTCAATTGGGTAAACGGCGTCGAACTGCTCATCAGTAACTCCTCGGATTCGGGCAAGCACGTGATGAGGGTCATGCTTGCGGTCGATAACGCTCGGCGGCATGGGCTTGTCGAATGTCGGACAGCAAGCCTTGGCGCGCCTGGTCCAGCGCATCCCAACGGCTAGCCGCGTGCAGCGGCGGGATTGTGACGAGTTCGCGGCGGTCGAACCCCACCAATGCGGCGTCTACCAATTCTTCAACCTCCATCACCTCGGAGATCGTGTTGAGGTCGATCCCTGCGCGCTCCCAGATTTCAGTGCGGGTTGCCGCCGGCAGAACTGCCTGGACGTATACGCCTTTGGGCGACAATTCCAGATTCAGTCCTTGGGACAGGAACAGCACGAAGGCCTTGGTGGCGCCATAGATCGTCATGCCGAATTCGGGCGCGAAACCCACCACTGATCCAAGATTGACAATTGAACCTGTACCAGATTGCGCAAAGCGTGGAGCGACCGCTGCCGCAAGGCGGGTCAAGGCCGTGATGTTGAGCGTGATAAGCCGTTCAATGGACTCAGCGCTCTGCTGGGCGAAACCGCCGGACTGAGCCATCCCGGCATTGTTTATCAAGATGCCAATGCGAGCGTCGTCGCGCAGACGCGTTTCGAGCGCGGCAAGATCAGCGGGCTTGGTCAAGTCGGCCTGCAGCACTTCAACAGCAACACCGCTGTCTTCTCGCAGGCGTCCGGCCAGGACATGAAGGCGTGCCATGTCTCGTGCGACCAGCACGAGGTCATGGCCACGGCGGGCGAAGCGTTCAGCGTAGACGGCGCCTATACCTGAGGAAGCGCCGGTGATGAGTACGGTCGCAAGCTTTGTCATGAGGTAATTCCTTCGCAAATTGTTCTGACGTGAACTAAGCAGATAAGCGCTTCAGCCGGAGATTGTCGGGTAGTCGGTATAGCCGACAGCGCCGCCACCATAGAGCGTGGCCGGGTTGGGCTGCGCCAGCGGCGCCCCGGTTTTCAAGCGCTCAACCAGATCGGGGTTACTGATGAACGGGCGGCCGAAGGCGAAGAGGTCTGCCTTGCCAGCGTTGAGACGGGTCGTGGCAAGTTCCAGGTTGTAGCCGTTGTTGGCCAGGTAGGCCTGCTTGAACCGCTGGCGTAGTGCGTCGTAGTCGAACTCGGCCACATCGCGCGGGCCGCCGGTCGCACCTTCCACTACATGCAGAAAGGCTATGTTCAGAACATCGAGTTGCTCGGCAATGTAGTCGTATTGCGGTTGCGGATCGCTGCAGGAAATTCCGTTGGCAGGTGAGACCGGTGAGATACGCACTCCGGTGCGACTGGCACCGATCTCTTTCACCACGGCGCTGACAACGTCAATTAGCAGGCGTGCGCGGTTCTCTATCGAGCCGCCGTAGGCATCCGTGCGCTGGTTGGCGCCATCCTTGATGAACTGCTCCAGCAGATAGCCGTTCGCCCCGTGAATCTCCACACCGTCGAAGCCTGAGGCAATGGCATTGGCCGCCGCTTGGCGAAAGTCGTTCACGATGCCTGGCAGTTCGCCCAGCGCCAAGGCGCGTGGCTCGGAAACGTCGATAAATCCGTTATTGACGAAGGTCTTCGTCTGCGCCCGGATTGCCGAGGGCGCGACCGGTGCTGCGCCGCCCGGTTGCACGTCAACGTGAGAAACGCGGCCGACATGCCAGAGCTGTACAAAGATGCGTCCACCCTTGGCATGCACGGCATCCGTGACCTTGCGCCAGCCAGCCATTTGCTCGGGCGTGTAAAGACCGGGTGTGTCCTGATAGCCCTGAGCGTTGGCTGAAACTTGGGTAGCCTCGGTGATGATGAATCCGGCCGAAGCACGTTGGGCATAGTAGGTCGCGGTCAGTTCACTGGGGACCAGTCCGGCGCCTGCACGGTTGCGGGTCAACGGCGCCATCACCACGCGATTAGCGAGTGTCAGGTCGCCAAGGACGTAGGGTTCGAAAAGCGTTTTCTCGGACATTTTGATTAGCTTCTGGTGTTGGGATGCCCGCAATAATTACGATCGAACTCTAAAATGTCAAGGGTTTGATGTCGATCAACATCAATGTATAGTGGCGCGATCACAGCTGGATAAACGTTGTTGGATGAGCGATGAAAGTCACTAAAGAACAGGCGCGGGCCAATCGGGCGCATATTGTTGAAACCGCGTCAGCGCTTTTTCGCGAGCGTGGCTATGACGGGGTGGGTATTGCCGATCTGATGGCGGCGGCTGGCTTCACTCAGGGGGGCTTCTACAAGCACTTCCGCTCCAAAGCCGACCTGATGGCGGAATCGGCAAACTGCGGCATGATGCAATCCGCTGCGCTGACAGTGGGTGCTTCAGCGTCTGAATTCGTTAAGGTTTACCTCTCTCGCGAGCATCGCGACAATCGCGCCGCGGGCTGCACGATGGCCGCGTTGTGCGGGGATGCGGCCCGTAAAGAGGAAGAAGTCCGAGCCACGTTTGCTGCCGGCATCGAGGCCCAACTCGCGGTGTTACAAGACGAACCGGACAGTGCGGATTCAGCTCAGACACGTGCCAAGCGCCTCGCTTTAATGGCTCACGCAGTCGGCGCAATCGCTCTGTCGCGCGCCTGCCCTGACGACTCGCTGCTTGCCGATGAGATTCTCTCGGCGTGCCGCGACGCCATCCTCGCGTCGTTGATGCCATCTAGCACTGAGGCGGATGCGCCCTTGCCCGAACTCAATGCACGTTAACAAAACGATTTGAGTCTCAACGCGCACCATTGGCAAAGCAATGCCAACGCACCTTCGTCAGACGTCACCACTGTCTTCAAAAGCGGTAGCGTGCAGCCGGTTGGGAGTTGCTGAATCCTTGTGCCAAGAAGCCGCGTCAGCGCTCGAAAGCTTCCCATGCCGCAACGTCAGGTACAGGTGGAATGGTGAGACGTGGCAGCGGTCTGAGCGCAGTAACCCATGGGCACGGTGGTAACAGGAACCCTATCGCCGTCTTGCTGGCCGCCGAAGGTACTCCGGGTTCGACGAATGTCTGTTTTTGTGACAAGAGTCGCAGCGCCCACACTGACCTGTTCACGCTTCAATCGAGACATGCCGGCCGGATTACCAAAAACTGTACTTGCATCATCTGCAGAAGAAGATCGACCTGCGAACCTGGTTCCCATCCCGCTGACACTCTGCTCGTTGAACGCGAAGCCACTGGCGAACAACTGCGAAGATGCCAGCGCGACAGCGAGGCCGAGCGGGGTCTTGAGGACTATTTTTTATTACTGGAACTCTACAGTGATCAATGAACGTAGGACCGAGAAACAACAGCCCCCGACAACTCGACTCTCTCGATACTAAGTAAGCATTGCCACAATCTGACGCGCCCAAAGCACCCGTTGACCGCTCTCATTCCAGATCTCCATATCTTGCATGGAGTAGCCGTCGCGGGCCTGTTGATTGAATGCGTTGATCAGAAACCATTGGCCGCCAGCAGCAGGCTGCAGCAAGTCAATGGTCCAAGACGCTGAGGTAATGCCAGCGGGGTCGATAAAGGCATTCGTGTCAGCCAGCAGTAAACTGTCTACCAGCGCGATCAATGCGACAGCGGGGTCAACACCCTGCGCGTCCTGATGACGCACCCACATCAGGAGTTCTGAATTTTCAGCACCTGACACTGGCAGCGACCCTCCCGCTGGACGCATTTCGAAGTGGCATCCGCAAGCGGTTACAACCTGCCTATCCACCTCCTGCACTTGGCAATGCGAAGGTACTTTGTATGACCGACACTCCAATGGCTCAAGAGTCGCTTGCCTGACACGCGGCTCGGCGAACAGCATGGTGGTGCGCAGTGCCAAATCATCGCCAGACATGCAATCCACTGTTACCGAAACCTCCGATCGGCGATGTCGGAACACGCGGCTGTTGAACGTCTGCGCCTGTGTCACAGGGCTTATAAAAGTAACCTGAGCGGACTTGAGGGGCGGCAGCCCCCCTGCACTTCGGTGCAAGATTGCTTGCAGCGATAGCGCCGCAGATAGCCCGTTAAATACCGTTCCACCCTGCAACCAATAAGCAGGAGTCTCAAATGGCTCACCAGGATCAAATTGTTCCACCAGCCGGGCCAACGAAGTCATCTCAGTTCTCCTCTGCGTCTCGAAACGGTCCTGGCTCGCATTGCTCATGCAGATTGAGTACGCGCATCCACATCACTTGCAGACTCAAGTCTGATCCTGAACCAGAGGGAGTACATCGCTGGCAGGAACACCAATGTCAGCACTGTGCCAGCAAACGTACCGCCAATCAGCGTGTACGCCAGCGTGCCCCAGAACACCGAATGGGTCAGCGGAATGAAAGCCAGCATCGCTGCCATCGCCGTGAGGATCACCGGCCGCGCCCGCTGCACAGTGGCTTCGACCAATGCGTCATAAGGCGTCAGGCCGGCTTTCTTATTGGAATGAATCTGACCGATAAGGATCAGCGCGTTGCGCATCAGAATCCCTGACAACGCAATCAGTCCCACCAAGGCGTTGATCCCGAACGGCTGTTGGAACAGCAGAAGAATCGGCACCACACCAATCAGTCCCAGAGGCGCGGTGGCGAACACCATCATCATCGCCGACATCGAGCGCACCTGAATAATGATGGTCAGCAACATCAGCGCGATCATGATCGGGAACAACGGCAGCAAAGCCTTGTTTGCTTTACCCGACTCCTCGATCGCGCCTGCCAACTCAATCCGGTAGCCCACAGGCAACTGTTCAATGACCGGTTGCAGTTGCTTCATCACGGCGCTGGAGACATCTGGTGGCTGCAGACCTTCAGCCACATCACCGCGTACGGTGATGGTCGGTGTACGGTCACGGCGCCGCAGAATGGGCTCCTCCATGCGCGCATCCACCGTCCCGACCTGAGACAGCGACACCCGTTGACCCTGAGCACCAGTCAGCGTGAAGGCGTCAATTTTTGAAGGATCCAGACGTGTATTTCCCGCAGAGCGAGCGACCACCTGGACCGAACGGATGTCTTCACGCACTTGGGTGACAGGCGCTCCGGTCAACAGGAACTGCAGCTGCTGAGCAACATCAGTGGAGGTCAAGCCAAAGGCCTGCAAACGGTCCTGATCCAGTGTGAGATGGAGTGCCGGAGCGCGCTCGCCCATGTCGGTGTTGACGGTTCTCATCATGGGACTGGCAGCCATGACCTCGCGCACCTGTGCGGCGATATCGCGCAACACTGTCCGGTCCGCGCCCATAACCCGAAAGGCCACCGGGTACGGCGAATAAGGACCGAACACCAACTGTGTTACACGCACCCGTGCTTCAGGCGCCAAGCCATCAGCCACGGCTTGCCGGAGCCGGATTTTGAGCGCCTCGCGCTCTTCCTGGCTCGCCGTCAGCACGACGATTTTTGCAAACGAAGGATCGGGCAACTCAGGTGCCATCGCCAGATAGAAGCGTGGCGCGCCCTGACCAATGTAGGCGGTAACTATCCGAGCCTCCGGTTGTTTTGCCAACCACGCCTCGACTTTGGCCGACGCCGAATCGGTTTGCTCGATCGACGTCCCGTACGGCATCTGCACCTCAACCAGCACCTCGGGCCGGTCTGATGTAGGGAAGAACTGTTTCTTCACCACGCCCATGCCAAGAATCGCCACAATGAACAAGGCCACGACGGATATCGCTACGAGGCCTTTACGGCGAATAACCGCCCCCAACAGACGCCTGAAACGCAGGTAATTCGGTGTACCGTAAATCGCTGCATGCCCCCCCTCGGGCACCTTGATCTGCGGCAGCAGTTTGACGCCCAGGTAAGGTGTGAACACCACTGCCACCACCCAAGAGGTAATGAGCGCAATGCCGACGATCCAGAACATATTGGCGGTGTATTCACCGGCCGTAGATTTGGCAAAACCGTTGGGCATAAAGCCAATGGCAGTGACCAGCGTGCCGGACAACATGGGGGCAGCAGTATGGCTCCAGGCATAGGCGGAGGCTTTGATTCGGTCGTAGCCCTCCTCCATCTTCACCACCATCATTTCAATGGCAATGATTGCATCGTCCACAAGCAGCCCCAGCGCCAGAATCAACGATCCCAGCGTTATCCGGTCAAAGTCTTTACCTGTGGCGGCCATGACAATGAACACCGCAGCCAGAGTCAACGGCACCGCCGCAGCGACGACGATACCGACTCGCCAGCCCATGCTGAGGAAGCACACCAGCAACACCACCCCCAGCGCCGCGAAAAACTTGACCATGAACTCGTTGACGGACCCGCCAATATTCACCGCCTGATCGGTGACCTTGGTCAGCGTCATGCCTAAAGGCATTTGCTCATTGATCGACGTTGTCTCGTCGTCGAGCGCCTTACCTAAATCAAGGCCGTTCCAGCCATCGCGCATCACTACGCCGAGCAACAATGCCGGCTCTCCGTTGTTGCGCACCGAGAACGTAGAAGGATCCTCATAACCACGCTTGACCTCAGCCACATCGGATAATTTGAGGGTTCTGCCCTGCACTACCAGCGGCGTATCTCGAATCTTCTGCAAGTCATCAAACGCACCATCCAGTCGGATGAAAACCTGTGGGCCCTTCGCCTCAACCGAACCGGCCGGAGTCATCATGTTCTGCGCGTTCATCGCACTGAAGATATCTCGTGCGGAAACACCCAGTGTCGCCAGACGCTCGTATGAAAATTCGACAAAAATGCGCTCGGACTGCTCACCGATGATATTGACCTTCTTCACTCCCGCCACATGCAGCAGACGCTGGCGCAAGACCTCGGCCTCGCGCACCAGCAAGCGTTGCGGTTCGCCCTTGGCCTTTAGCGCATATAAAGCGAAAGTGACATCGGCATACTCATCATTGACCATCGGGCCGATCACCCCGGACGGCAACCCCTTCTCCTCATCAAGGATTTTCTTGCGTGCCTGGTAAAACTCCTCCGGGACGGCGGAGGGCGGCGTGCCGTCGAGCAGATAAACTGTGGTGAAAGCCAAGCCTGGTCGGGTAAAGGTCTCGGTCCGGTCGTACCAACGCAGTTCCTGCATGCGCTTTTCCAGCTTTTCAACCACCTGGTCCTGCATCTCCTGAGCAGTCGCCCCAGGCCAGGCAGTAACCACCGTCATTTGTTTGATGGTGAAGGCTGGGTCTTCCGCGCGCCCCAGTTTGAAGAAGGCATACAGCCCACCTACGGAAATCAGCAGGATCAAAAACAGCGTGATCGAACGCTCACGCACCGCCAGTGCGGACAAATTGAACCCGATCATCGGCGCACCTCGGCCACCGGTGCTTGGGCGCTGACTGCCATTTGAGACCTGACCCGTTCCCCTTCACTTAACAGATGCGCCCCCAGCGCAACGATACGATCGTCGATCTGGAGGTTGCCCGTAACTCGAGCAGTTTCTGCATTGCTTAGGCTGAGCACCGTGACAGGGCGCCACGTCACCTGCTCAGGCTCGCCCCCAACGGCCCAGACACCAGGACCTTTACCCGCGTCGTAGAGGGCAGCGATAGGCACTTGTAATTCATTGGAATTGGCGACTGGCGTACCGTCTATAGCAACTGAGATGGTCGAACCCAGGATGGCATCAGCAAGCGCGCCCTCCAACACATAGCGCGCCTCAAATGTACGGGTTTGCCGGTCAGCCGAATCGGACAACTGGCGTAAACGCGCGGTGCCTGCACGTTGGTTTTGCCCATAAAGTTCAACCGTCGCCGACGACCCTAATGCAGGACGTAGCGTTTCAGGCAACTGGATCACCGCCTCGCGCTGCCCGGAATGGGCAACACGGACCACTACCTGACCTGCGCCTATCACCTGCCCCGGCTCTGCCAAGGTGTCCACAACAACCCCGTCAGCATCAGCCAGCAAGGTCGAATAGCCGGTAGAGTTTCTCGCCACATCAGCCTGGGCTTTGGCCGCGTTAAGCTGCGCTTTCGCCGACTCGGCAGCCGCTTTGAACCCTGCGTAAGCAGAAGCAGAAACAGCACCAACAGACACCAAATCACGGTAGCGAAGCTCGTCATCGGAGGCCTGCCGGGATCGGGCCATGGCGGCCAGCACCGCTTCCTGCTGCGCCCGCGCGGTCAGCGCCAAATCATTAGCATCGATTCGCATGAGTGGCTGCCCGCGCTTGACGCTCTGCCCAGCGTCCACCAAACGTTCCAGCACTTTCCCAGGAACTCGAAATCCGAGATCGCTCTGAACTCGAGCTGCGACGATACCGGTGAATACGCGATCTGCAGGCACGGAAGGTTGAACCACCGCGATGCGCACCAAGGGCGTTTGGAGGCGAGGATCTGAAGGTATGGCCTCGTTGCATGCGGCTAAGGCAAACGGC
Organism: Pseudomonas sp. BT76 TE3572; assembly: GCF_050435365.1. NCBI lineage: Bacteria > Pseudomonadati > Pseudomonadota > Gammaproteobacteria > Pseudomonadales > Pseudomonadaceae > Pseudomonas > Pseudomonas sp. BT76 TE3572. The sequence continues at coordinate 602,839 of NZ_JBNDKE010000001.1, read as the reverse complement.
AATAAGCCAATGAAAATGAATGGCATGTGGCGGCGCTGGATCATAGAGACCTCTTGGAAGCGGATGCACCATGCTTATTCAAGTGACCAATTATGTCAATGGTCACCATTCAGACAAATGAAAGTTGCCCTGATGATCAGGGCAACACAGAGGGGTTTGAGATCTGATTATTTAGATACGCATGCTGCTGCGGATGCGCAACGGATCCATCAGCCAAGCCTTTTAAGGCATCAGGCCGCGTAGAATGAGGTTGGAAATGAGCCCAGGAGCCTCTTCAACAACATCGAGGTTGTACTGCAACAGCAAAGGATTGATGAAGGGCCGTAGAGCGAGATGAATCGATTCCACTGTCTCGTCCAACGGTGTCTTGCGCTCAAACTCACCGAGTTCCCGCCCCTCTCGCACGATCTGCAGCACGAAGCTCTTGATACGCGCGTCATAAACTCGTGAGCTGGGCCAGCTTTCCGAAGCGGCGAACGCCGCGATGTCATAAAGTTTTCGGTCGTTAAAAAACAGGTCTACACCCTTGGCGATCAAGGTTTTGACCAACCGCCGAAAGCGCTCGGTCGGGGAGATGCCCTCAACATTGGTGGCCTGCTCAACAGCCGCGACGATTTCTGACAGACAATTTCTACAAATAGCCTCACCAATCGCCTGCTTGGAATCGAAGAACTTGTAGATGTAAGCCTTGGAAAAACCGATGGCTTTGGCCAGGTCGGAGACTGTTGTCTTGCTGTAACCGTATTGACTGAAGTGTTCGTTGGCCGCCGCGACAATCTGGTCTCGGATGTCGTGATCGGCTGGGCCGCGGGCGCTTGGCGAAGAAACTGATGGCTGGTTCATGCGAGCAGCTTACGCACCCTGAAGGTGGTTGACAACTTGTGACCAAATTGTAATATCGTCACAAATCGATCATTCCGAAGGTATCACATGCACCCTCCTCGTTTTGCGGTCTTGCTGTGGTTCGGCATGGTTGCGGGTTGCGCAGTGGGCCCTGACTATTCAGAGCCCAATGTGGAATTGCCTGAGCATTTTTTTTTAGCGCAAACACCTAAAGCACACCAAGTTGATGCAGCACCAACTGATCTCACCGCTTGGTGGAACTCGTTCAATGACCCCGTGCTCAGTCAGCTGATCAATCGTGCACTTGAACAAAATCTCGATTTAGCTCAAGCAACAGCAAGGATCGAGCAGGCTCACGCGGGTTTGGGGGCAGCTAACGCAGCGCTTTTGCCATCGGCTACAGTCAATGGGCAAGCGGCCAGAGCCCGTCAGTCCGTGGAGACACCGTTGGGCCAAGTACTGAGTTCAGACCCATCCTTTAATCGCTACGGGAGCGCCTATGAGGCGAATCTGAATGCAGGTTGGGAACTGGACGTATTTGGCGGACTACGCCGAGGCAAAGAGGCAGCCTTCGCCGATTATCAGGCCTCCCAAGCCGGAGCGGTTGCCACACGCCTCGCGGTGGTAGCGCAGACTGCAGACCTTTACATCAGCATCCGTGGCCTGCAAGCACGCCTGGAAATTGCCCGAAAGCAAGTAGACACACGACAACAACTGCTCACCACCATCGAGCACCTGTATGCAAAAGGAATAGCTGCTGAACTACAGTTGAACCAGACCCAAGGGTCGCTGAATCAAGCACAGGCCACCGTGCCGGTACTGCAGGCGGGCCTTGCAGCTGCGATGAATGCGCTGGATGTCATGTTAGGCAAACCGCCGGGTACTTACAGCGCGCAATTGATTAAGTCGGCGCGCATCCCTGATGTGCCAAGTCTCGCCAAACTAGGCTCTCCGGCCGATCTGCTGCGTCGGCGTCCAGATTTGATCGTCGCTGAGCGCCGACTGGCGGCATCGAATGCTCGCATCGGCGAAGCCATCTCCGAGTACTACCCCAAGTTTTCTGTGGGTGCGCTGCTAGGCAGCGCTACATCGGTATCCAGCGGGAATCTTTTCAGCAACGGTGCCAGTCAGGCCTCGGCGGTCCTGGGACTACGCTGGAGGCTATTCGATTTTGGCCGCATCAACGCCCAAATTGACTTGGCGAAGGGTCAAGAAGCCGAAGCGATAGCCGTTTACCGCCAGTCAGTTCTACGGGCCTGCGAGGATGTCGAAACCGCTTTTTCGGCACTGATCAACCGCGAGCAGCAATCCGAAAAGCTAGCCCAGGGCGAGTCTGCTTTTGCGAAAGCACGAGCGACGTCGTTTACCGCGTATGAGAAAGGCGTGGTCAGTCTGATAGAAGTATTGGACGCGGATGAAAACCTTTTAGCGGCATCTGATGGTAGAGCCCAAGCACAAACTGAATCGGCTCGTGCTGCAGTGGCCACATTCAAAGCGTTGGGTGGTGGTTGGCAGCGCGAAGACTCAAATGGCCGTTTGATCTCCAGTGCACAATGAGCATCCTTAGGGATGCTCAAACTATGGGTGGGCGCGACGTACTTCTTGACCCGAAAGCTTGCCGGGGTAAGCGCAGAAATGAGCTTGAACGTTCTCGTCTACAACCTGAAACGGTTCATGAAAATCTTCGGCACCCATCACTTGATGACGGCGTTAACGGCATACAAACCGGCCTGTTTTTTACTCACCCCAATGATCTGGAGCGTTGCCGGACCGGTTTAGCTCATCAGTAAGGCATCGTGCCCTTGATCAGGCCCCATCTGAAGCTGCTTCACCACTTCTTGCGAAATGATCCACAATCGCTGCTCCAGATCAAACTGGTCGGGCGTCGCCAAACGTAGCTCGCCGGTACATATCCCCGTCAACAGCAGGCAATTTGGAACAGACCATCAACTATTTGTGCCCGCCCAAGCCTCGCCTTCAAATCGCCGTCTATTTCCTCGGTATCCACGCGATAAAGCCCAACCCTGCGGTAGGCCTCATGACGATCTATGTCTACGCCTAAAAAGTGCCACACCACCCTCGAACAAACCGGTTTACGGGAATCACATGCTGAAACGCCCATCTTCAGCCCGTTGAGACGAGTCACTCGACTTTTGAAGCTAGGGATGAGGATGGTTTGACTGACCTCATTAGACGTCAGCGATTCGTAGTCGATGAGGAACAGCCTGTCCTGTAGGTAGTACGCAAGGCCTTTGTACCGAGAGCGATCAAGATCTGCGACACCAGGAATACTGGACTGTAAACGTTCATGACGTTCATAAATGTAACAGTCGTCACTCTTTTGCATATGCACCAGCGAGCACGCGATGAAACCCGGATCCGACATTGCGTAGTAGTACTCGTGGTAGTACCCCAGTAACGCCCGCATATGTGGTGATGATTGCTGTTGAAGATGTTCAATCGCTCGCTGCGTTGGAGTCAGTTCCAGAGACGTGCTTGACCGTTTGGACCGGGCGCCTATTAGGTTGACGAACTGCTCTGTCGGTAGGCCAATCTCGTATTCCTCCACACCAAAAAAATCACAGATACGTTTGAGATTGAATGCTGTAGGCAGGCTACGTCCACTCAAATACTTGTTGAACTGACCACGGCTGATTTTCAGCCTCCGGCAGACCTCTGCAGTGGATCGGTAGTGATGACACAGTTGTTTCAAATTAGCAGGAAAAAACTCACGCATTTTAATCAGTACTTATTCGCGAAGGCGCTAGACGGCTTCAAGTTAGCCGCAACTCGCGCCACTATCGAACAACTCACGCAATTGCACACGAACCGATAATGACTAAATATTACCGCCGGGGCAGCGAGCTCAAAACTCCTTCGTCCCCGCGGCCCTGCGACTACAACGGATAGTAAGGAATACTACAGGCTTGAAGTCATAAACGACTCCTTCCCAGGAAGCACTCTGATAGGCCTACCGCATTACGAGGTGACTTGTCACTAAACGCTCACTCCTTGTCATCTGTTTTTTAAACCGCATATCAGCACTCTCAGGAGCTAAACATGGATCGTTATCGCCCGTTGAAAACAAACGCCACCTCAACCTCGGTAATGCTGATAGACACCAATGTAGAAGCCTCACAACTACTAGAAAACGCTCTATTTCGGATTGGAACCGGCACTGGACTATTGGAAGCCCTGACATCCGTAACGTTACAAAACGTAGGTGAAGCTGACTTCCATCGTTTGATATCGTCAGCTTACGTACCACTCCAAGAGGGCTTGGAACTTCTAGAGCAATTTCATTCAAAATCCTCAAAAAAATAAGTCACGCCTTGGCAGATAATTCATAAAACTCGCTGTCGCCCTGTTTTCTTTTAAAGGGTGATGGCTAAGGAACTATTTTGGAACTTCGCCATTTGCGCGGCTTCATCGCTGTTGCAGAAGAACTTCATTTCGCCCGTGCCGCGGAGCGGCTACACATAGAACAATCCCCACTTTCCAGGACGATCAAAGAGCTGGAATCAGACATAGGCGCACAGCTGTTTGACCGAACCTCTCGAGGCACACGACTGACTTGGCCTGGAGAGGTTTTCGCTGAGGCCGTCCACCGTATATTTCAAGCGGTGGAACAAGCACGTTGCAATGTTCGGGCAGCAGCAGCTGGATACCGGGGATTCCTCAGAGTTGCCTTATCCGACGGTGTTCTGCCTCAACGTTTGTCAGCGATTTTGGCCCAATGTCGAGAGGAAGAACCGGAGGTGGAAATACGGTTATTTGAGGTTTCGTTATCCCAGCAATTGAGGGGGCTTCGCGAGGACCAGTTCGATGTTGGTTTCGCTCGCTCAAAGGACGTAGGTGACGGCTTGAACGCTCAACCAGTTTGGCAAACGCCATTGACAGTAGTCGTGCCAGCACGACATCCGCTTCTTGCCCTTAAGCACATCCCATTGGATCAGGTGCTGAACTACCCGTTGGTGCTGTTCGATCCTCAAACGCATACCGGACTTCATCAACAAATTGACACCCTGCTGCGCCAGATACCATCACCTGCGAAAGTAGCTGAACAAGTCTCCAGCCAGGAAGTAATGCTTAGCCTGGTCGCTGCCGGGTACGGTATTGGACTCACTTGTGAAGCGCACATGGCGCTGTGCCAAAGCGCCGAGATCGTGACTCGTCCTTTGGCGGGTGATCCGGCTGTGCTGACCAGTTACCTGCTTCGTTCATCAAATGATCCCAGCGAACAACTGAAGCGATTCATAACCCGCGTCACCAATATGGATTCGGTCGTTTGAACAGATAAACACTCCAAGAAGGCAGGACTGAATAGGTCCTGCACCAGACCCTCAGAACATCAATACTCTCCCAATTTGCTCAGCACGAAGCTTGGGAGAGCCCATAACACAAGCACCAAGTCACCACTGAGCCGTAACCCAGAAAGTCTCAACCATCACCATTGATAAATGAGTATCCCCCAAGACGTATTTCGTCTTTCCCTTGAATCACGCTGACGTTTCTATAGATGGACATTGCCATCCATGGAACGACCAATGAATGAGAAACACGAGCAGTACGGCACCAAAGTCTTTTACAGCCCCATCGAAGCAGCGGTCCGCTGGAGCAGCTTGCTTGAGCAAGAAACCGACATACTCTCTGTGACATCGTTGACAGCTCCCACGACCGCGCAAGCTCTTCCGTTCTGGCCTTTATTAGGACTGAACATCGAGCGTCTTTACGATGCTATGCGCAACAGCGAGCTTGCGTTCGGAAAAGCCGGGATAACTTCCAATGATCCGGCGCTGCTTGATGCTCCACAGCTCACTATCCGGCACGTGGATCTCAAACGCTGGATGGCGAAGACCTACCCGGATCAAAAACCTGGTTTTCTGTTCGACGAAATGGAAAGACAGCTACATTCGGCCATTGATCTCGACTCCGTCCAGGAATTGCTGCTGCAGATCAAAACGCTCAAAGCTCAATTGAGCGCACGGGCACAACCTCAACAGCCCAAATCTGCTGAGAGTAAGGCTCAACTTCACACCAGGGCTGAAACCACGTACCTAAACATCATCGGCGGTCTACTGACACTGCTCTTGGGGCAGTCACCGAGCGGTGTGCGCTACTCATCTTTCAACACCCTCGAATCAGTCATCAGCGCACTGATCGCTTACCACAACGGCCGACCTGGAATAACCGAACGCACGTTATCGGCGAAATTTGCTGAAGCTAAACGTCAACTTTCCGGTGATTCGTAAGCGTTGCAATTGCAGTCGCTCATTCTGCAACTGCAGTGTTTTGAGTCTCTTAGCGGCATTCAATAGCCAACACTTCCCACCAGGCGCTACAGGGCGTCAAGGAGAGTCCACCGTGTCTCAGCAGAACGAAACAACGGCGCCGAGGGAGGCTCGCATCTTGCGGCTTTCTGAGGTCGAGCAGAAAAGCGGTTTCAAGCGCGCCCACATCTACAACCTGATGAGCCAAGGCCAATTCCCGAAATCCGTGCGACTTGGAGTGCGAGCCGTGGGCTGGGACGCCGGCGAAGTTGACCAGTGGATTGCTGAACGCTTACAGCACCGCACCTGAGGAGCAACACCATGCGTGTGGTATCAATTGTTTCTACCAAGGATGGTGTTGGCAAACCCACCACCACCGCCGCCAATATTGGGGTGTTGGCAACCAATGCGGGCTTGAGCGGTTTGCTCATGGATCTGGATATTCAACCCAACCTGTCGGGCATCCTTGAACTTGACGAGCGGGCGCCGGTAGGCGTCCACGGGTTGTTGGTTCCTCCTCCCCGGGGGTTGCAGCAATGACCGACAGGCGATTGGAAACCACGGCCAATCATTTATTGGCAGAAAATTTCGCCCGATCAGGACCGGCAATGGAGGCGCTGTGTGACCCGATCATCGACACGCCAATGGTCATAACATTGGACCGGCTGAAAGCTTACGACCTGGACCCGCGGGTAACCCGCAACCCGCGATATGATGAGATCAAGGCGTCGATTCGCCATCGAGGGTTGGATGCCCCGCCGGCCATCACCCGGCGTCCGGGTGAGCCTCACTTCCGAATTCGTAATGGTGGCAATACCCGGTTATCAATACTGAACGAGCTGTGGTCGGAGACCAAAGACGAAAAGTTCTTTCGTATTTCGTGTCTATTTCGCCCCTGGCCCCAGCGAGGTGAGATCGTCGCGTTAACTGGCCACCTGGCCGAGAACGAACTTCGCGGTGGACTGACCTTTATTGAACGAGCACTGGGTGTCGAGAAAGCCAGGGAGCTTTACGAACTGGAGTGCGGTTTACCCCTTTCGCAATCGGAATTGTCGCGACGACTGAGCGCTGATGGTTACCCCATTCAACAATCGCACATCAGCCGCATGCGCGATGCAGTGCAGTTCCTCTTGCCGGCCATCCCTAACGTTCTGTACGGCGGTCTGGGTCGGCATCAGGTTGAGCGCTTGGCTGTGATGCGCCGATCAGGTGAAAGAATTTGGGAGGAGCACGCTCATGGCAAAGTGATGGGCATCGATTTCCCGACCTTGTTTCAGGAAGCGCTGGTGATGTTTGATGGAGAAGCTGCCGCGTTTTCTTTACCGCGAGTACAAGACGAACTGATTGGTCAGATGGCGCAATGGCTCGGCGTCGACTACGACACATTGACCTTGGAGTCGGAGACCGGGGAGAGGCGTCAGCGAGCATTGGGAGGTGAGCCACAACAACACCCAACGTCAGAACCCTCAATGTTCCTGCCTCCCCCTCCTCCTCACGCACCTGAGCGGTCCAATTCTGCGCCCGCTAAAACAGTTTGTAGCGCTGAGCAGAGTGCTGCTGACACTCAGGACAATGCGGTACTCACCTCCCCCGTTACCGATCGCCTTCAGTCGATACAGCAAATGGTGGCTGAGCACGCTGGGGACGAGCCTCAATTGAAATCAGACTGCCTTCCTCCTTCGCAGGGCAGTCTCTTCCCGATCTCGGACATTTGGAACATTGAGCCAGGCCTCGACGCACCGGATCGATTGCGAGTCCACATCAGCCAGTTCGCCCGGGAGATCGCTCAGGATCAAGCGCAAGCCGACTTCATCACTGAAGTCGATGAAGGTATTGGTTTTCGTTGCAGCACTGGATCGACACCAGAAAATCAACCGACGTCCACCTTGCTGTCCTTGCTTGACACGTTGACTGCAAGCACGAAACAAGCCGTGCCGTTAGAAATTGGTTCCCTGCTCCTGGGCTCTACCGAGCCTTGTGACAACGCCAACAGATTGAGTGACGCCAATCTGGTCAAGTTGTTCCGGTTGATTCGCTTGGCCCGTCGCCTGATCGACCTCAAGTCCGACTTTTACCCAGACACCATAACGCGATGACAGGAGGTCTTCATGACGGCACCACACCCACTAAACCAAGCTGTAATTGCACAAGCCCTACACGATCTGCGCAACGGCCAACTGCGTCGCTGCAAAACGATGGGATTTGGTGACCAAGAATTGGCGGCGCACTCAAAGTGCCTGCCTTGCTCAGTGTTTTGCTCAATGCCCGGGTGCCTTGGTGCACCGTTCAAATCAATCGTGAAGTCCTGCAGCGGATTCTTCATCAGGTGGATGATGTGGAGCAGGAAATTGCCACGGTCGACCGGATGTTGCGCCTGGGCGCGAGTACGGAGATGGTCAGCAAATTCTACGGCCTGACACACCAAGAGGTCGCTCTGCGTCGAGACATACTGGGTCTGCCCAAGCGAAAAGGACGGCATCCGGTGCTCAGTGAGGAACAGGACACCTTGTTATGGAAACGTTGGTACCCGCAATTCAAAGCTCGGGGGTTCGCGGTGGACGATGATATGGCCATGTTGTCGCTCACCCTGGATCTGGCGCAAGAGCTCACGTTTCCCGTGTCAGTAATTTGGGCAGCGTTGCACAATTGGATCGATCAGGGGTTGGTCTGACACCATGAATCGCGCAGCCCCTGCTTCGTTGTCCTCGTTGCTAGATAACGCATTGGAGCGCCTGCAACCACAAGACAGGCAACCCCACGGTGACGGCTTTCTCTTCAGTGGTAATCGCCACGAAACCGTACCCAGAGCGCTCCTGCTCGATGTTCGGCTGACACCGCTCGAGCGCAATGCCTGGCAGGTATTTAGGCTGCTGCTCAATGATGATGGTGTCACCGCCTTTCCCACCTACGATCAACTTCGTCGTTATCTGACATCGGTTCCGTGCGGGGCGGTGGCCTCCCACGAAACCGTGGCCAAAACCCTGACGCTGCTGCGCCTGACACGCTGGCTCAGCCTGGTCAGACGTCGCCGCGATAAGAGTACCGGCCGAGTGCTTGGCAACTTGTACGTCCTCCACGACAGGCCGCTAAGCCCCTTTGAAGCCATGCAACTTGATCCGGCCTACATGGTGTTGGTCAGTCAGACACTTGAACACGCCAACAAGGGTATTCAGAGAGTCGGTTTGACAGTGCTCGAAGAAATCAGCCAAGACCCGAATCTGCAGACCCAGTTGTTGCCTAGCCATCTGCATGTGTTGATACAACGTTTGCTTGAGCAAAAAGCGACCTGCGATGAGCCCACCTGCCAATCCGAAGAGCCCCACTCACCCGCTCTTCGGAACGAAAAAACGCCTGCTTCGGAATCCGAACCAGGTCTCAAAGGCACTGGCTGCGACAAGCTTCGGAATCCGAAGACAGCGAGTACTTTAAATACAAAACCGTTAAAAGAAATACGTACAGAAACTCAGGTGTGTGATGCGTCCGAAATGAAATTCCCCCCTCGGTTCGGCTTGCTCAAGCCGGCTCAACAAGCAGGTGCCAAAGTAGCTCTACTTCAAGTGAACCCTCAATTGCGCCAAGCTGTGCTTGATGAGTGGGCGGCACGGTGTCGAGATACACAAGTTCGCAATCCTGCCGGCTACCTGTTCGGCATCATCCAGAAAGCCGTGCAGGGACACTTCACCGCGTGGGCTGCGAAGACAGACGCATACGAGTCGATGCACTCCAAACCAACGCCCCGGCAAGTAGATAAAGCAGAACGAGATCCAACGGTTGCTCAAGCCTACCTTGCAGAGTTGAAAGGTCGTTTTCTGCGCTGAATGTACACTTCCACGGATTTGGTTATCCCCTGGGGATAGCCCTGAACGCCCGCTTAACAATTGCGTGAAATCAGGCTGCCACCCCCTGCGCTTTGTTCACTGACAGCCTTCCCCCTCTACCTCAATGCTGACCACTCATTCCTCTATGAGTGCGACCCCATGGCAAACGATCTGCAACTTAACCTTGGTGCGTTACGCAGCACCATGCAACTCACCTTGCACACCCATCATGCTTCTCGCATTTGGCATGGCCGATCAGCCTCGGAAGGACGAGCTACCATCATCGGTCTGAACGGTTTCATGTCAGTCATGAACAAGATGAAACGCGGAGCTGAACAGGACGATCCTTACTCAGACGCTTGGATGCTGCGTATCGAAGACAAGCTGAATGACACCAAGGAGAGCCTGAGAGTCCTGCGTGAGCAGGTCGACCAGGTACTGTCAGAGGTTCCCTCCGCCTTGAGTCTGGGTGAAAACCTCAATGTCCAACCGGTCAGACTACCGTTGTTCGTCAATGCTCAGCTCGGATTCATGGCGGTGTACCTTCTGGCTGAGTATGACGACCTGGCGAGGCGGCTGATCCTGGCGCATCACACCGCATTGATCGACCGAAGCACGTTGGAACATTGTCTGAATGAAGGCGCTCATGCCCTTCGCAGCCTGTTTAGCTTGGCCCAGCAATACAAGCATTCGGGTGCCCATCGTGAAGATATTGCGGCCAATAACGTTGCCGCGCAGATCGCAAGGGAAAGGTTCGGCGAGTTACCGCAAGACGTACTCGAGGGCTCGCGCCGGTCGCGCTTCGCGCCACCCATGATTCGACGCATGACCATCAACGAGCAGCAGAGCAAAAACAATACCGCTACAGATGAACCGGATATCGAGAGCGCAGACACCCCCGAAGCAGACGACACAAATGCAGGGTACTCACCTTCAGAAGAGGAAGAGCCCCGATGAGCCAGAACTACTTCACCTCTTTGGCGCCGGCAGACTTCCAGCAGCTGGCACACGCAGGCTACCTAAAAGGCCTTTTAAACCCTTTTAAAGGTAAGGGGGAGCTTGAGGTCTGGGCCAGCCAATGCTCTGCGCTTCGCGACGACCTCATTACCTTGGCCGAGGAGCGAATCCTTACCCAGGCCCGGAGCTACCCATTCAACCTACTCCCCATCCAACTGGCCCAGCAAGTCACTGGTGCAGGGACGACCTTTTTGCGCTGGCGCAACCTAGACCGTACATCGATGGGGGTGGCGCTGTGGGAGCGGTGCATCGAGAGCAAGGCAACACCGAACGTACTGATCAATGACCTTTTCGCCCTGGAGCAGCAGCGAATAGTGCTCAACATGCAGATCAGCCTGACCCACAGCCTTACCCGCCAAGCCGGCAACTGCGCCAGCAAAATCGCCCGGGCGGAAGGGATCTATCAACGCGTCATCGGACGCGACACACCTCAAGAGAGTACATCATGAGCACCCATTTTTTTGGTGAAGGCAATATCGGTTCGACGCCCGAGTATCGGGAGTTTGCCAACGGCAACGATGAGCCGCGGCGTCTGCTGCGGCTCAATATCTACTTCGATAACCCTGTACCTAGCAAAGACGGTTTTGAAGATCGCGGAGGTTATTGGGCTCCTGTCGAAATTTGGCACCGCGATGCCCAACGATGGAGCGTCTTGTACCAGAAGGGCATGCGGGTATTAGTGGAGGGACGCACCGTGAAAGAGGAATGGGAAGACGCAGATGAAAAAGCCCGTGTGACGTTCAAGATCGAGGCTCGTCGGGTGGGCATTCTGCCCTTCCGGATCGAGACCGTAGTGCTGGGCACAAAACAGTCCGCACCAGATAACGATGGGGATCAACAATAATTCACAAATCCATGAGCGGCTGTCGCGACGGTCAGCCGCTCACGCTGCACCAATGAAGGTGCGTGGCGCCGGACGGCAAGTTCCACTGACGGCCACTACGGTCCAGCCGGCGGCACATTGCGAATCTTCTGAACCAAAACCTGCCGACTCCCCAGCGGTACCTCACTCGAAGAGAATCTGCGCAAACTCAATAAGCCAAACTCAGTATCGCTTTTCGGGTCGCGATTGCGGGGGCTGCTGCGTCATCGTCACACGCATCTCAGACCTACTCAGGGCAATGACATGCGACTCTTCCTCTGTGAAAAACCCTCTCAAGGCAAAGACATTGCTCGAGTGCTTGGAGCAAACCAACGTGGCTCCGGTTGCTACAACGGCTCTGGAGTAACCGTCACCTGGTGCATCGGCCACCTGGTTGAGGCGGCTCCACCTGAGGCCTATGGCGAGCACCTGAAACGCTGGTCATTGGACCAACTGCCTATCATTCCGCAATCGTGGCAGGTCGAAGTCAAAGCAAACACAGCCTCGCAGTACAACGTCGTCAAACATTTGTTGACCCAGGCTACTGAGCTTGTGATCGCCACCGACGCTGATCGTGAAGGTGAAATGATCGCTCGCGAGATTCTTGAGCTGTGCCGATACCAGGGTTCGATTCAGCGACTGTGGCTGTCTGCTCTCAACGACGCCTCAATTCGCAAAGCGCTGGCAACCTTGCGATCATCCAATGACACCGTATTGCTGTATCACTCAGCCCTCGCCCGCTCCCGATCTGACTGGTTGATCGGTATGAATCTGAGTCGGCTATTCACATTGCTTGGACGTCAGTCGGGTCACGGCGGTGTGCTGTCCGTCGGTCGCGTTCAAACGCCGACGTTACGTTTGGTCGTTGATCGTGATCGCGATATAGCTCGCTTCATATCGGTCCCCTACTGGGCTGTCGATGTGGTGCTGACGCTTGGAGGGCAGCCGTTCAACGCGCAATGGGTGCCTCCGCCTGGCACGGTGGATGACGCCGGACGCTGCATTCGGCAAGCGGCCGCACATCAATCGCTTCGGTGCCTTCAGGGCGCTTCGCAAGCCCAAGTCACCTCGGTGGATACGGAGCGACTGCGTGAAGCCCCACCACTGCCCTTTGATCTCAGCACACTCCAGGAAGTGTGCTCAAGGCGCTTCGGGCTGGACGTGCAAGAGACTTTGGACATCGCACAATCGCTGTACGAAACCCACAAAGCCACAACCTACCCTCGTTCTGACTCCGGCTATCTGCCCGAAAGCATGTTTGGCGAAGCACAAACCGTTCTAGACGCATTGATGGTCAGTGATCCTAACCTTGCCTCGCTGATTCAGTCAGTTGATCGCACCCAACGTTCGCGAGCCTGGAATGACAACAAGGTCAGTGCTCACCACGGCATTATTCCAACGCTTGAGCCTTTCAAGATGGGAGCCCTGAACGAGAACGAGCGGGCTGTTTACGAACTGATACGCGCTCACTATCTGGCGCAGTTTCTGCCGCATCACGAGTTCGACCGAACCTGCGCGCAATTCAACTGTGAGGGGCAATCTCTTCAAGCCACAGGCAAGCAAATCGTTGTGTTGGGTTGGCGTCAGGTATTGGCGAATGCACAGGAGACAACCGAGGATGAGTCCACACAACGGAGTCAGGTTTTGCCACCCCTTATGTCAGGCAGCTGTTGCAGCGTGCAACACGTCGAGTTGAAGTCGCTCAAGACGCTTGCGCCCAAGGCATTCACCCAAGGCGAACTGATCAAGGCCATGAAAGGTGTCGCCAAGATCATCAACGACCCGCGGCTGAAGCAGACTCTGAAGGACACATCGGGCATTGGTACAGAAGCAACCCGTGCCAACATCATCAACGGTCTTTTAAGTCGGGGGTATTTGTTCAAAAAGGGTCGATCGGTTCGAGCCTCTGATGCAGCCTTCACCTTGATTGATGCAGTGCCGGCAGCCATCGCTGACCCTGGCACCACCGCGATCTGGGAACAGGCTTTTGACATGATCGAGACCGGTCAGATGACGCTGGACAGCTTCATAGCCAAACAAGCTGCGTGGATCACGCAACTGGTTGAGCATTACCGAACGACCACCCTGTCTATTCACATTCCTGAAGGGCCTGGCTGTCCGGTGTGTGGTGCATCTATGCGTCAACGACACGGCAAGCACGGCGCCTTCTGGTCTTGCACCCGTTACCCCGAGTGCAAAGGTGTCTTGCCTGTCGAGGCCAAGGCGGGCCCTGCATCGACATCCCGAAAGCCGCGCCGCTCAACGCCAAAAAGGAGCTGAGTGGGTTTGCCCAAGCATGTTTCTCCTTCTGAAACAGCGTGCGCGTACAGCCCGATCCTATGATCGCTGACGAGAAGGACTTGTTTGTCATTGATGCGCTCACGGCGCGCCACACTCATTTAGAAGTTCACCCCCGAAGGGTTTCCTGATCACTTTGATCAAAGCGATCAGGAAACCCTTCGGGGTGGGCGTAATCAGTACCGGCACCCACCGGTCAAACAACGGGCTCCTTTTGTACACGGATGTGTGCCTCACGATTCCGACCCACGCCACGACACGGGTCGGGTGTAAATGCTGCAACAGGGCCTGGCAATAACGAGCGCCATGATCCTGCGTAGCCCACCGGTGGCTTTCTTGTTTCAGCCGAAGGTTGCGCCTTCGGCACCTTAGTCCCTTCCCCCTACCGCGCCTCTCCAGAATTTGTTCTGGCGAAAGGGGCGTGCCACAGCGAAGGACTTACCTTATGAACCAACCCTTTACCGGTCTCAAGTACGCCAGTGTCTGTAGCGGAATTGAAGCCGTCAGTGTCGCCTGGCAACCGCTTGGAATAATGCCCGCATGGTTTTCCGAGATCGAGCCGTTTCCATGTGCAGTACTAGCCCATCACTACCCCGAGGTGCCCAATCTAGGTGACATGACGTTACTGACTGAGCAAGTGCTCAGTAAACACATTCCTGCCCCTCCGATCCTGATTGGAGGCACACCTTGCCAAGCCTTCAGTATTGCTGGATTTCGCGCTGGTCTGGCTGATCCGCGCGGTGTGCTCAGCCTCAAATACGTGGAACTCGCCAATGCCATCGACCAAGTCCGCTGCAGTCGAAATGAACCTGAATCAATCATTGTCTGGGAGAACGTACCTGGCGTGCTCAGCGACAAAGGCAACGCCTTCGGCTGTTTTCTCGCAGCACTTGCTGGAGAAGAAAAGGTGCTGGAGCCGCCAAGGAAGGTGTGGTCGCACGCAGGTATTGTGCTTGGCCCCCAAAGAACAATCGCGTGGCGAATCCTGGATGCCCAATATTTCGGCGTGGCCCAACGACGCCGTCGTGTGTTCCTTGTCGCAAGTGCTCGACCTGGGTTTGATCCCGCCGCGGTACTTTTTGAGTCCGAAGGCATGCGCCGGGATCGTCCGCCGGACCGCTCGCCGGGGCAGATTGCTACCGCCCATCATGGAACGAGCACTGATGCAGATGATGGCTTAGAACGACTTCATGTCTTTACAAACACGTACGGGATGGCCAACGGCCAAGGTGGTGCAGAAGCTTCACTGGAGTGCTGCCCTACGCTGACCTGTAATCACGACGTGGCATTCGTCGTTTACGAGCCGGGTGACCTGACACAAGACGAACCCGTTGAGCACTCGGCCCCACGTGAGGATGGACTGGTTCGAGCCTATCCAGTCACACCAGAATCAAGCCACAAGGCCCGACGCCTGCTTCCGAATGAATGCGAGCGTCTTCAAGGCCTACCCAGTGGTTACACCAGAATTCCGAGGCGCAATTACGCGACCAAGCGAATCAGTCGTAGCCGCCCAAATGATCTTTGGGAGCCCACGGAAACAGGCTGGATGCTGATGGCAGCTGATGGTCCACGGTACAAGGCCATTGGCAACAGCATGGCCGTGCCCTGCCTCACCTGGATCGGAAAAAGACTTCTGGCGACGCTCTCTCAATCGGGTTCATAGGGTCGCGGTATTCATCGCTGACAGGTCGGGGCTCGAAGCTCAGTCTCAGGGTTCGCATCACTGGTCACTGATCAGTGCCTGCCCAGGCAGCCGAGGTCTTCAGGGCTGCGGCGTGAATACTCACGTTGACCATGCCAGTCCGCCAAGCATCAATTCTGCGGACGCACGCCCTGAACGGCGTTGATGCCTACCACTCTTCGCGCTCTTCCAATTGGATGCAGCGTTTATACAGATACCAAGGAGCACCTTATGAAAACTTCCCCTGTTTCTCAGCTTTCTTCGTTACCTGCGTCGGGCTTCAAACAGACCGATCAAGCGCAGGTAGATTTCGAGAGCACCTCCGCAGCCTTTCTGTACGCTTGGAAACAAGGCGTTGCATTAGCGGGCCCAACCTATTTTGGCGACTGCACCAAAAACAGTGTGGAAAACGCCAAATGCAGGTGGGACCTACGTCCTGACCTGCTGATGATCAACCACTCCTTTCATGTACTTAGCACCAATGAACGCATTTTTTTGGCGGCCATGGTCAGCTTTTACGATACGTATGAAGGAAGTGCACTTTTCAAGCATGTAGGTTTTCTAGGGTTTGCCAATTTGGGACCCTTAGACCAGGCACGGCGTGATGTTATCGCATCGTTGATTATGCATTTCCACAGCTGGTAATTCAGCCGTCGCAGTTCATCAGTACGGTAGTCACATTCTCTAGTGGGTCATTCAACTCACTCACCTTTTCGGGGGCAAACCTCCCGCATTGGGTTGGCGCGCCTCCATCTATTTTCCTAGCCTGGAGGCGCGCATGAACAGTGCTAATTCCGAAACAGCATACTTTGATCTTCATATCACCGGACTGGGCTATCTCAACCGCATACGCGAAGTGAAACTCAGGAAAGGTGAATCTTTTTTAGCCTGTGACATCGCAGCGCTCAATGGTCCTATTGATTCACCGGAATACCGCCGCTTCGATGTTCGTGTCACGGGCGAAGAGGCGCAAAACCTGGTCCGTCGCTGTATGTCAGCTGTTGCATCAGAGCAAAAGGTGCTGATCGGTTTTCGCCTTGGAGACCCGTGGGTGGATACCTTTACGTACACCAAAGGCCTGAACGTTGGGCAACTGGGCGTCAGCTTTAAAGCCCGACTGCTTCTTGTGAACTGGATCAAGATTAATGGCGTTCTAGTACACAAACGTGAGCCGACGGCTCAAGACAGCGATAGCGCAGTTGATTCAACGGTCGTAGCTAGCTCCTCTGCAGCAACTATTCCAGAGCCAGAGCCAGAGCCAGAGCCAGAGCCAGAGCCAGCATTTTGATTACTGATCCCTTAGCGGGTCGTGGGTTTTCTTTTTTGTACTAACCATTAGAAGACGTTTCGTCTTCCAACCAACCCTCGTGAGCCATGCCTCCCGAGGGAGTGTCATGGCCCATCTTTGAATAGGAAACAGACCATGATGATTCTCAAATTCGGCTCGTCGCTTAATCCTTTTTCCGAGCTCGGGGCCTTGGTATTGACCAAAGGCGTGGATGCATTGGTTCGATCGGAACGATTAGATCCATTTCTGTACTTCGGCCGTCATTTACAGGGCGACTGGGGCGACGTATGCGATGCAGATCGCTGCGTCAATGAAGAAGCATTAATCTCAAATGAGCGTCTAATGTCTGTCTATAAGGTCAAACCAGGTCTGACGATCTGGATCATCACTGAAGCAGACCGAAGCGTGACCACCATTCTTCTACCTGAAGAGTATTGAAGCCCGTTACACGTAGAGCTACTTACACACTCAGTTGAACACTCCAACTTTTCTTCTCAACGGCCTCCTCGGAGGCCGTTTTTCTATTCCGATGTTAATAGGAGCGCTCACTGTTTCTCATTGATGGCTGCCTCCAACTGTACAGGCTGCGATGTTCCTTAGCTCTCATCCAGGAAGCTGATCTATGCCATCGCTCAATACCTGTCTTATGCCCCTAATTTTATTGAATGGTCTGACACTCACGGGCTGTAAAAGCCCCCAGGTGCCACCAGTTGCCCAAACCGTTGAGAAAACGATTGCCCAGCCTTCAGAAAACTATATTCCCGTGCAGCGCTACGGCCGTTACACCTTGGTCGAGCTTGCACCGGAGGCCGCCCAGCAAAACCTCTTGCTGCAAGTTGTTGATATCGACCTTCCTCCTGCATGGGCCATCTCTGTCGGCGATGCTCTTCACTATGTTCTGTTGCGGTCAGGCTATGGACTTTGCGACAGCACACCTGAAACCGCAGTGCTGTTTGGTCTGCCACTGCCCGCTGCCCACCTGAGCCTTGGACCGATAGTGCTGCGTGACGCGCTGCAAATACTTGCCGGGCCTGCATGGACGCTACAAAGCAATGAACAGCTTCGAAAAGTCTGTTTCACCGTGGCAGGTAGCACTTACTCCGAGCCGGGCGCTGCAACAAAAACGGCAAATGCGCGGGTGAAACCATGATCTACACAACCTCCTCAAACTCGAAGCTTCGTGCGCAGCTATTACTGTGGTCCACTCCGCTCTGGCTGTCGCTGGCAAGCGTCGTGCTGATCTCCCACCAGGTATCGCTCTCGAGACTGGGAGAAAGCGTCCAAGAACAAACTGACTCAGTAAAACTCCAGTTGCTTGAAGAACGGATTATTGAGTTGGAGCAGTCCAATTTGGACACGCCAGAGAATCCAAATACAGTCACCCAAACCGAATTCAATCTGCACAACGACACCCTCTCTCGCCGTATAGCCGACCTGCGCACGGAGCTTGCTGGCACCGCAGCAATTGCAGATCTGCAAGTATTGCAGGGCCAATTACAGGCACTCGAATCAAAACATCTACAGACGGCCCCATCGCCGGCTCCAGCCCCGCTCAAACTCAAATCCCGCAAGCCAAACAAGCCCCCTGAGCCCACCTTCCAAATTATTGGACGTGAGTTGCGCGGCGGTGAACGCTTCTTGTCGATTAACCCTCTCGGCAGTCAATCGCTGGAGCAGAGCCAGGTTATGCGCATTGGTGAAACCTACGCAGGATGGAGACTTCGGAGTTTCGATGCGCAGGCAGCAGAGTTTGTCGTAGACGGTGAGATACGTCGGCTGAACATTCGCTAGGGGGCGCACATGTACCGTTTATTGCTACTGCCCTCGCTCCTCGCGTCCTTGATTACGGATGTGCAGGCACAGGAGCCCACCTCAAAAATTTCCGCAGAAACCACAAGCAAGTCCCGACTGGATGCACCCAGGACCATCGACAAGGCAATGCTGGCTCAGCAATGGGGCTTACAGGAAGAGGAACTGGATCGCTATCAAGCGCTGATGCAGGGTCCACTAGGGACCTACTCCCCTAACCTCGATCCTCTGAGCGCGTTAGGAATTGAGGCCCAATCAGAGACGGAAAGGCAGCGATATGCCGAGCTTCAAGTACAAGCTGAGGCAGCACGAGTCGAGAAGTTATTGGCCTATCAACGTGCCTACGACCAAGTTTGGAAAGACCGTTATCCCAAAATGGCGTTAGTCAATCTACCACCAATGAGCAGCCCGCTGATGATCAAGCCCGCGCAAAGAAAGGCTGTTTTCGTTCAATTTGATTGCCCAGACTGTGAGGGGACAGTCAAACAGTTGCACGCCTCAGGTACGTCGTTTGATCTCTACGTTGTCGGGAGCCAGCAGGACGACAAGCGCATCCGCGAGTGGGCCAAAAAAGCTCGAATCAACTTCACCAAAATCCGTGACGGATCCATCACGATCAATCATGACAACGGGCGCTGGTCATCGATCGGCGCTCAAGGTGAATTACCTGCTGTCATGCATGAGGTGAATGGTAAATGGGTACGTCAGTAAACCCCTGCAGCGCAATACTGCGCTTGCTCAGTTACGGGATCCTGATGGACATTGCCCCTGCCACTCTCGCCCATCCAATCCAGGCGCCTCCACCGGCCTATGGCATTGCCGCTCGGCAAGCAGGTGTTCCATCTGAGGTGTTGTTTGCGGTTGCGCTGCAAGAAAGCGGCGTTACATTGCGCGGCCAACGATTACCTTGGCCCTGGACGTTGAACATTGCTGGTGCAGCTCACTACTTCGCAAACCGGACTGAGGCATGCCTAACACTTGTGCAGGCTTTGAAGCAGCTCCCAGCAACACGTATTGACGCCGGTTTGGCACAAATTAATCTGGGCTATCAAAAGCGTTTTTATCGGCATCCATGCGAACTTCTTATTCCCCACAACAACCTGGCCATCGCCGGAAAAATCTTGCGTGAACAGTACCGAACCGGTGAGGACTGGCTGGAGGCAGTCGGCCGCTATCACCGTCCCGCCGGAGGTTCTTTAGCCGCGAGCTATCGACGCCGTGTCAGCAAACACATGAATCAACACACTGCAGCAAGGAGCACACAGCCATGAAACCAGGGATCGCACTTACGTTGGTGATTAGCACATTGAGCATCAACCTGTGCGTTGCAGACGTACTGAAATCGCAGTACGCAGAGGAACGCTACAGCGAAGAAGATATGTTACCGGTTCGTTCGACTTCACTGTCTCCCGGGATAGTCGAACGTCGCGTACTGAACGCAACAGGATTGCCGTCATTCTTCCTGATAGGCGAAGACGCACGTTCCCGGAACTGGCTCAGGCAGCGCTTACCCGCGTTAATGAAATTGAAAGCAGTAGGACTGGTGGTCAACGTCGAATCCAAAGCTGCACTCGACAGTCTTCGTCAGGCTGCGGCAGGTCTCACACTGACCCCTGTCTCAGTTGATGATCTGGCTCAACGACTCAACCTGCATCATTACCCCGTACTGATCACGTCCAGCAGTGTGGAGCAGTAGCTATGGCGCAATCTCACGCCGTGGAAACCCTGCTCCGGCCAGCGGTTGAACTGTATAGCGTCGCGGCGTGTGGCTCGGCTGCGATCCTGAGCCTCGTGGCGCCATGGTCACTGGCGCTGGACTCATCCATGGGTGCAGGGGCTGCACTCGCTTGTACTGCTTTCGGAGCCATTCGACTGAAGCAAGCCTGCACAGTGCTGCGCTACCGGCGGCAAATGAGACGTCTGCCCCGTTACGTGATGACCAGCCGTGAAATCCCTGTCAGCAATCATCGGCTGTTTGTGGGCAGAGGGTTTCGATGGGATCAGCGTCATACCCATCGATTGATGCAGACCTACCGACCTGAGTTCAGACAGTACGTCGAGCCATCGCCGTTGTATCAGATGGCACGCAGTCTGGAAAAACGGCTCGAGTTTGCGCCTCATCCGCTGAGCCAATTGCCTCGCCTCCTTAACTGGGACAGTCCGCTTAATCCTGTAAGGCCCTTACCGCCAGTAGGTGGTCTTCCTCGATTGCACGGCGTCGACCCTCAGGAAATTGATGTCACCCTGCCCTTGGCTGAACGAGTTGGCCATACCCTGGTGCTGGGCACCACACGTGTAGGAAAGACTCGCCTGGCCGAGCTGTTTATCACTCAGGACATTCGCCGTGGCGAGGTTTGCATCGTACTCGACCCAAAAGGCGATGCTGAGCTGCTCAAACGAATGTACGTCGAAGCCAAACGCGCGGGGCGCGACGGCGAATTCTACGTCTTTCACTTGGGGCAGCCTTCTATTTCGGCCCGCTACAACGCCATTGGTAGATTCGGGCGAATCACAGAAGTGGCGTCTCGCATTGCGGGGCAACTGTCCGGTGAAGGGAACTCAGCCGCCTTCAGAGAGTTTGCCTGGCGTTTCGTCAACATCATTGCCCGAGCGCTGGTCGAACTGGGACAGCGTCCGGATTACCTACTGATTCAACGTCACGTCATCAACATCGATGCGCTGTTCATCGAATACGCCGCCTACTATTTTGCTCAAAACGAACCCAAGGCTTGGGATGTCATCGTCCAGATCGAGGCCAAACTAAACGAGAAGAACATTCCGCGACACATGATGGGACGTGAGAAGCGCGTGGTTGCGATCGAGCAATACCTGTCCCAAGCACGACTGTATGACCCTGTTCTCGACGGCCTGCGTTCCGCCGTGCGCTATGACCGCACTTACTTCGACAAGATCGTCGCATCGCTGCTACCACTGCTGGAGAAGCTAACCACTGGGGACATCGCGCAATTATTGGCTCCCGACTACATGGACCTGGAAGATCCTCGGCAAATTTTTGACTGGATGCAGGTCATCCGCAAACGCGCCGTGGTTTATGTGGGTCTCGATGCGCTGTCAGACTCCGAAGTTGCATCTGCCGTAGGCAACTCAATGTTCTCCGACTTGGTGTCGGTTGCCGGGCATATCTACAAGTTCGGCGTGGACGATGGTCTGCCGGGGGCTTTGCCCGACAAAAAGATCCCCATCAATGTGCATGCCGACGAGTTCAACGAACTGATGGGTGATGAGTTCATCCCCATGATCAACAAAGGGGGTGGCGCCGGCATTCAAGTGACGGCCTACACGCAGACCCTCAGCGACATTGAGGCTCGGATCGGCAACCGTGCCAAAGCAGGCCAGGTCATCGGCAACTTCAACAATCTGTTCATGCTGCGCGTACGGGAAACGGCTACCGCTGAGCTACTGACCAAACAGTTGCCCAACGTCGATGTCTACTCAACGTCAGTGATGAGCGCAGCGACGGACAGCTCCGATCCGCAGGGCAATACAGCATTCACGTCTAACACCCAGGACCGAATCACGACAACCAGTGTGCCCATGATTGAACCAGCTCATGTGGTGGCCTTGCCCAAAGGCCAAGCCTTTGGACTCATCGAAGGTGGACAACTCTGGAAAATACGCATGCCCCTGCCCGCTCCAGATCCGGACGAAGTCATGCCCAAGGATTTGCAGACAATGGCTGGGTATATGCGCAAGTGTTATGTGCCGGCAGATGAGTGGTGGAGTCCGTTGACCGTACAAGATCAAGAAGAGGATTTGCCCGATGATCTGCGCAGTGACACAAGTCCTTTGGGTCAGACTGAGCCAGCCAACTCATGAGCGATCCAGCGGCAACCGCTCGACGTCAGCAGGAACAGCAGCAAGGTTTGCTGATAGGCCTTGTGACATTGCCTTTTCGATTTATCGGCGTGCTCTTTGGGTCTTTGTTGCTCAGCATCATCATCGAGTGCGCCGGCATGTTCTTCGTCTGGCCGCATGAAAGCTGGCGACACTCTCAGCGCATGTTTGAATTTGAGCTGGACCAGCTCTCCGAGAATTTCACTCGCAGTGTACTGGTGCAGGAGCCAGGTCGAACCGCCCAAGAGCTGGTCGCATTGGCTTACGACGCAGCATTGGTTAAAACCGGGATCGACAAATGGACTCAGCAGGCCTCTGAAAACATGAAAGCGGCTCAACGCGATACGGCGCATGACACCCGCTACTACATCGCTACGGTGTACGCACATGTAGAAGGCTGCCTCGTCGCTGCGGCATACACTGCATTGATCTTTTTGATTCGGCTGTTGGTGCTTACGCTAACAATACCGCTGTTTGCGGTCGCAGCCTTTGTGGGACTAGTTGACGGGTTGGTGGGCCGGGACCTTAGGCGCTTTGGAGCAGGACGTGAGTCGGGGTATGTCTATCACCGCGCCAAAGCCAGTCTAAGCGTACTTTTCGTGCTTCCTTGGGTTATTTATCTGACGGTACCTATCAGCATTAGCCCCTACTTAATATTGCTGCCATGTGCTGCGCTTCTTGCGCTGGCTGTAGACATAACGGCGCGAAGCTTTAAAAAATACATTTAGTGACTAGGCAAGGTATTGCGAATCGTGTCACCACCTCATAAAAAAAGGCCCTGACGGGCCTTTTTAGGAACAACAAATTACTGACTGCGCCAAGACTCAACAACGTCTGCGCCAAACTGAGTTTTCCACTCTTTCAACTGGCGATGATTACCACCTTTGGTCTCGATCGTCTCACCCGTTTTAGGGTTCTTGTAGACCTTCACCTCGCGTGCTTTCCTCGTTCCCTTCTGAGCGACTGCCGCTGGCGCGCGGCGGCTTGCATGCGGATCAAGCAAATTGACGACGTTTTTGAGGCTGTAGCCGTACTCTGCCAACAAGGCACGCAGCTTCTTCTCAAACTCGATCTCTTTCTTCAGACCAGAATCATTTTTCATCTGCTCCAGCTCGGCCATTTGACTGGCCAGTTGTTGCTCCAACAAACGAAATTCAGCAAGACGGGACATGTAACACCTCATATTGTAAATACTGTTTCATCATGAGGGGACGTGCCGGCAAAAGCAATAATCAGACACACCCTTAAACCCTGAGACAGTATAGAAAAAAAAAGTAGCCGGACAAAAACAAACGGGGAGCCTCCGTTTCTTATTGATTCAAGCAACAACTTTAGCGCGCTCTAACATTTGCCCACCTCTAACAACCATGGTGAGCTCAAATGATCAGAGCAACTGGTTGCATTCAGCATATTCCGGCAATCACGCTGACTGCGCTCCTCACAGGACTGACTGCTCCATCACACGCCTCGCTGGATCGGGATGATTACGCGCTGATGCTGCGTCAACTCGATGTTATCGACCGTTTGACTTCCCAACTTGCCGCACAGCCCCGTGCCGATCAAAGCCGTTATCACTTCAATCACGAGCGCCTTCGAGCAGACATCCACCGCGTTCGCGTCGGTGTTCAGGACTTCCTGTCTCCAGAGCGTGCCCAGCCGCGCGATCCCGTCGCTCTGCACGGCGATTACCGCAATGAAACGGTAGTCGCGCCATGACCAGCGCCCAGATGAATGCCTTCAAGGCAAATGGCGGCTTTGCCCCATCCATCACGGCCTCTGTGCTGATTTGCGCTGTCTTTGCGGTGCTCCTGCTTTGGGGGGCTTGGGCAATGCGCACGGCCTACACCGGCTGGGCCGAACAGCGACTCAACCAGCGCCAGTTTGTGGGCGTGGTTATCCGATTCGCCGCGATGTACCTCGCACTGTCCTTCTTCCTTCTTTCCTGAACATGGAATACCCGTATGAACTGGCACTCACTTCGCTTTCAACTGCTGACTACGACCTCCACATCACTCACCGCAATGCTGCCGACTCTGGCACTGGCCAAAGGCAAATTACCGACGATGGAAGACCCGTCTCGTGGAGCCGGTAAAGGCATCATGGAGACGATGCAAAACTACGGCTACGACATTGTCTTGCTGGTCGCTTTGCTGGTGGTTTCCTCCATGTTCATTGGTGTCTGCTACCACGCTTACACGCGATATTCGGAGATTCACACTGGACGATCTACCTGGGGCCAATTCGGGCTCAGCGTAGCTGTTGGAGCCATCATGTTGGTTGTCGGAATCTGGCTGCTCACCAAAGCCACCGGGATTCTGTGAGGTTAAGACGCCATGGAATCCAATCAAGATAGTGCACCTGATGGCGCAGTGACGTTTCTGCCCCATCGCCTGAACCGTCAGCCGATCGTCGTTCGAGGTCTAACCGCGGACGAGCTCTGGATCTGTACCGGATTGTCAGCGCTCACCGGCGTCGGACTGGGCATCCCGTTAGCGTACCTGACGAGCAGCGTCGCCATGATCCCCACCTCAATCGTCCTGGTGATTGTCGCAGGTCTCTTCATCGGCGGCGGATTGCTGCGTCGACAAAAACGCGGCCGTCCAGAGACTTGGCTCTATCGGCACATGCAGTGGTGGCTAGCCCGCCGGTATCCAGCCCTGGGGCATCTGCTCGGGGCACAGCAACTGATAACCCGTTCTGGATGCTGGACGACACATCGAGGTGGTGCATGAGTCGCTTCAAGAACGAAGTAATGCACCTGCAAGCCCATGTGAAGACGTTGCGGCTTTGCTCTCTAGCGTTACTCATCGTGGTGCTGCTGATGGGGGCTGGCTGGTGGAATGCACCACGCGACCTGACGATCCATGTTCCACCCGACCTGCGATCGGGCAGTACCCGTAAGTGGTGGGACGTGCCGCCCGAGTCCGTCTACGCATTCACCTTCTACATCTTCCAGCAACTCAACCGCTGGCCTACTGATGGAGAGGAAGACTACAGCCTCAATATTCAGTCTCTATCGGCCTACCTGACTCAAGGATGCCAGTCGTTTTTGCAAACGGATTATGAGCAGCGTCGGCGCTCCGGCGAGCTACGTAAACGTGTGCGGGGGCTGTACGAAATTCCCGGACGAGGTTACGGCGACGACCCCGATATGCGCGTGAAAGTCGTCTCGAACAGCGACTGGGTTGTCACCTTGGACGTCAACGCGGACGAGTATCACGGCACAGAGCAAGTCAAGCGAGCGCTCGTACGCTACCCCATCAAAGTGGTGCGACAGGATATCGACCCTGAACTCAACCCCTTCGGTCTCGCACTGGACTGCTACAACGGCGCACCTCAGCGAATTGCCGTGCCTGCGGGTACCTCACCTGCAACCCGAACGTCGGATCGCCCTTTAGGAGATGCGTCATGAAATCTGTTCTGTTTTCTGCGCCGCTGGGGCTGGCGTTCACCCTGGGGGCCGTTTCCACAAGCCACGCTGTAGAGGTGATGCGATGGGAGCGCCTGCCATTGGCCGTCCCACTGATCGTTGGGCAAGAGCGAGTTGTGTTTGTTGAGCGAAATGTTCGCGTTGGTGTGCCGGCCAAGTTGGGCGATCGGCTGCGAGTGCAAAGTGCCGCAGGCACCGTGTACCTGCGCGCCAATGAGCCTATTGAGCCCACTCGATTGCAGCTTCAAGACGCGACCACCGGCGAGCTGATTCTTTTGGACATCGTTGCCGAAGCATCCAAGAGCGGTCAGTCGACATTGGAACCTATCAGAATCGCGGAGCAACACGCGTCGCAACAAGCTGCTGGTGTTGGCAGTTCCTCTAACGGTCAGCAACCTGCCCTCCCTGCTCCGCAAACTCCCCTACCGGTCGTATTGACCCGTTATGCAGCTCAAAACCTGTATGCCCCTCTGCGCACTGTCGAACGCTTGCCTGGCGTTCGGCGCGTCAACTTGCCGCCAGATCTATCGCTCGACTTGCTGCTACCCAGCTTGCCTGTGTATGCCAAGGCACTGTCAGCCTGGCGTCTGGATGATTACTGGGTGACTGCCATTCGACTGACGAATCAGGCAACCCGGACAGTCAATCTGGACCCGCGTCTGTTACAGGGAGATTTTGCGACGGCCACGTTCCAGCATCACAACCTGGGACCGAAAGGCAGTGCTCTGGATACCACCGTCCTATACCTGTCGACCCGCGGCCATGGCATCGCCCAATCGCTTCTACCCACCATCAGCCCAGTCGATGCAACCCTCAATCTGACGCACACCTCTGAATTAACGGCACCCATGGAGGCTCCCGATGAAGAGTAACGGTCTGCTCAAATGGTTGATGATCCCGATGGCGCTGCTACTTGTCCTGGTTCTACTGAAACTCCTGCCCAGCAACAGGACCACGGCAACAGGACCGGATGACAACGAGAGCCAGCTGACGCCAGAAGAGATGAAAGCGCTCGGCATCGAAGGAGACACGCCCAGCGACACCGTTGCCACCTTGGTGGCGCAAGTCAAGCAACTGCGCGGAGAACTGAAAAAGTCGCTCGCAGATCCCCAGCCACATGTTAGTGAAAGCGAGCAACTGCGCCAATTCGAAAGCACCTTTGAACTGCGCATCCAGGAGGCATTGGAAAAAGAGCGTGAGCGCTTACAGGTAGAACGCGCTGGCGCTGATAGCGGCACAAGCGAGACTCACGATTTGCTCCTGGAACTACAGCGGCAACTCGATAACCTGAACCAGAGGGGCAACGACCTGGATTTGCCAGTGGGACTTGGCTTACAGGAGGGCGTCGGGCAAAGCTTCGGAGCCGGTACACGCTGGATTGAACCAGACGATGCGAAGCCTAAGGAAAGCTCCGGCTCCTCCACTGAACCAGGCTTTAGTTTTCCTACACGTTTTGGCCCTGCTCAACGAACTCTGGAAAGCGTCACTGATTCCATTGCGACCACGGTTTCCACTAGCTCTGGTTTTTCGGTTACCAAGCCGATGTACACCGTGCCCCCAAACTCAACGCTGATGGGGTCGGTAGCGATGACCGCACTCATTGGTCGAGTCCCCATCGATGGCACAGTGAATGACCCCTACCCGTTCAAAGTGTTAATCGGGGCCGAGAACCTTGTTGCCAATGGCATTGACCTACCCGAAGTCGCCGGTGCTGTGGTGAGCGGCACAGCCTCCGGTGACTGGACACTGTCGTGTGTTCGCGGGCACATCCGCACGATCACCTTCGTGTTTCAGGACGGCACCATTCGAACAGTACCGGGTGAAAGCGGCTCCGATTCGGGCAACAACGCTCAACGTTCTGCAAACAACGGAGCAACTCAAGAAGGTCTGGGCTGGATCAGTGATCGACACGGCATTCCCTGTGTCAGTGGCGAACGCCGAAGTAACGCTCAGCAGTTCCTGGGCTCCCAGGCACTGATCACTGCGGCGGGTGCCGGTGCAGCGTCCCTGATCAAGTCCGATGGCACCACCTATGTCACCGGTGGCATTGGATCACAGGGCACCACGGGCATCTCTGGGAACGAGGCCATGAGCCGAATCCTCGCCAGTGGCGTGCAGGACATGTCGCAATGGGTCAACAAACTCTATGGCCAAGCTTTTGCGGCGGTATACGTCAAGCCTGGCGCGCAGGTGGCTGTTCATATCGAGCAACCGCTCTTTCTTGATTACGACGCCAATGGGCGAAAGGTTAATCACACGCTTGGAGGTGGCCATGTCGCACCGGAACTGGATTAAAGCGATGACGATGATACTGATAGCTGCGGCTGTGGCAGGTTGTGCAACGAACACCGAGCAGCTACTTAGCCATGACGATAGCACCATGCTGGATGTCTGGAACAAGCAAACCGGAGGCGCACAAAATGGACAAGCCGGCCAAGAACTCCTGGACGCACGTCAGGCATTGAGGCGTCCTCTCACCGAAGCCCTGGTGCCATCGTCAAGTACACCCTATACACGTGATGCGCAAAACGAGATTCATCGGCAGTTCCATCGTCTGCCTAACCCAGACCTGGTGATGTACGTCTTCCCTCATTGGGCTGGTACAGATCCGGTACCAGTACCGGGTTACAGCACCGTATTTCCCCTGTACCAGCGCGTGCAGTACGCCATGCCCGGCGAACGCCTGGAGGACTACTGATGAAGTGGCCTGCCTCATGGAAACGCAACATCGACTCAGGGGTAACGCAAGAGCCCGACGCATGGGAACACCATATTGCCCATTTGGCGGCTAATGGCATTCCGGAACCTGGTCTGAAACAAGGCAAACCCATCACTCAAGGCGACGACCACGCCTTCTACGATGCCGCTCCCTCCTTCGTAGACAGGCTTCCCTGGGTTGAGTTTTTGCCTCACTCGCAAAGCCTTTTGTTGGAAGACGGCACCTCTGTCGCAGCCTTCTTTGAACTGACGCCACTGGGTACTGAAGGCCGAGAAACCGCTTGGCTGCTCCAAGCTCGCGACACACTGGAAAACGTCCTGCAAGACAGCTTTGACGAACTGGACGATAACCCGTGGGTGGTCCAGCTCTATGCTCAGGATGAAACCAACTGGGACAGCTATTTGCGAACGCTGCACCAGTATGTGCAACCGCGGGCCCGCGACACAGCCTTCAGCGAATTCTATCAGCGCTTCTTTGCCCACCACCTGAAAGCGATCGCCAAACCCGGCGGGCTATTCGAAGACACCAAACTCACTCGCTTGCCCTGGCGCGGGCAAAGTCGGCGTGTGCGGATGGTGGTCTACCGGCGTTCAACGAGTAACTCGGCCTCACAACGAGGATTGTCCGCAGAACAGGCGCTGACAAATGTGTGTGAGCGACTCACAGGCGGCCTTGCCAGCGCAGGAATCAAAACCCGACGCCTGAGTGCTTCTGACGTCCACGACTGGTTACTACGCTGGTTTAATCCCTGCCCCACGTTGCTGGGCCCTACAGCGCAGGATCGCGAGCGTTTTTATCAGTTGACCAGTTACCCAAAGGAGACTGAGTCAGGTGAAATAGAGCTGGCCAGCGGTACAGATTTCTCACAACGCCTGTTCTTCAGCCAACCCCGTTCCGACGTTGCGCAAGGCGCGTGGTACTTCGATGGCATGCCCCATCGAGTCATGTTGATGGACCGGCTGCGCAATGTGCCGAATACGGGTCACCTGACCGGTGAGACGCGCAAAGGCGATGCGGTCAATACCTACTTCGATCAAATGCCCGAAGACACGATGATGTGCCTGACGCTTGTCGCCACTCCCCAGGACGTGCTGGAAGCGCACCTCAATCACCTGAGCAAGAAATCTGTGGGTGAAACACTGTCCTCTGAACAGACCCGACAAGACGTCCATCAAGCCCGATCAATTATCGGGAGCTCCCACAAGCTCTACCGCGGAGCGATTGCCTTCTACCTGCGGGGCAAAGACATCACTGAACTGGACGCCAAGGGGATGCAACTGGCCAACGTCATGCTCAATGCGGGTTTGCAGCCGGTGCGAGAAGACGATGAAGTTGCCCCCCTCAACAGTTACTTGCGCTGGCTGCCATGCGTGTTTGACCCCTCTAAAGACAAACGTCAGTGGTACAGCCAACTGATGTTTGCTCAGCATGCAGCCAACCTCGCGCCCGTGTGGGGGCGTAGTCAGGGTACGGGACATCCGGGCATTACCTTCTTCAACCGAGGTGGAGGCACCCTCTCCTTCGATCCTTTGAACAGGCTCGACCGTCAGATGAATGCGCATCTGTTTCTGTTCGGTCCTACTGGTTCGGGCAAATCTGCAACCCTCAACAACCTGATGAACCAGATCACCGCGATCTACCGTCCAAGGATCTTCATCGTCGAGGCAGGTAACTCCTTCGGCCTCTTTGGCGACTTTGCCAAACGTCTCGGTTTGAGCGTGCACCACATCAAACTTTCACCAGGTGCCGGCGTCAGCCTGGCGCCGTTTGCAGATGCCCGGCGGCTGGTGGAAACACCGGACGAGATTGAGACACTGGACGCAGACCAACTCGACGAACCCAAGACTCAATACGAGGGTGACGAGCAACGAGATATCTTGGGTGAACTCGAAATCACCGCTCGATTGATGATCACCGGAGGCGAAGAAAAAGAAGAGGCACGGCTAACCCGTGCTGACCGCAGCCTGATTCGGCAAAGCATTCTGGACGCGGCGCAATGTTGCAACGATGAGCATCGGCCTGTGCTGACTCAGGATGTACGTGATGCGTTGCACAAACGAGGCAGTGACCATGCGCTACCGGAAGCTAGACGCACGCGGCTGCTGGAAATGGCCGAGGCCATGGACCTCTTCTGCCAGGGATTGGACGGAGAACTGTTCAATAGGCCTGGCACGCCTTGGCCGGAAGCCGATATCACCATTGTCGACTTGGCGACTTTCGCTCGTGAGGGCTACAACGCTCAACTCTCCATCGCCTACCTGTCACTGCTCAACACCGTCAACAACATTGCTGAGCGGGACCAGTTCCTTGGGCGGCCGATTATCAATGTCACCGACGAAGGTCACATCATCACCAAGAACCCTCTGCTCGCTCCCTACGTGGTGAAAATCACCAAGATGTGGCGAAAACTGGGGGCCTGGTTCTGGCTGGCCACGCAGAACATCGACGACCTGCCCAAGGCTGCCGAACCCATGCTGAACATGATCGAGTGGTGGATCTGTCTCAGTATGCCGCCAGACGAAGTGGAGAAAATCTCTCGGTTCAGAGAGCTCAGTCCTGCTCAAAAAACGCTGATGATGTCGGCGCGCAAAGAAGCCGGAAAATACTGCGAAGGTGTCGTGCTTTCGAAATCAATGGAGGCGCTGTTTCGCGCAGTGCCACCGAGCTTGTACCTGGCCATGGCCATGACTGAGCCAGAAGAAAAAGCAGCCCGTTTCAAGCTGATGCAGGAGCACGGCATCAGTGAACTGGATGCCGCGATACGTGTGGCTGAAGACATCGATCGGGCGCGGGGAATTGAACCGTTACGGTTCAGCGACAGCGATTAGCATCTACTTTGCGATGACACATCCATTGGTGCATGAGGAGCTCATGCACTGAACCACAAGATTCGCGGTTCTGCTGTGCTCTCCTTGTCGTCTCAGACCGCGGCTCTCCACTCAAAAGCCTTAAGAATACGGCGGACTTGCTTGGCGCCACGCTCAGTCTCACAGTACCTGGCCGGTGCAATCCCGCCGAGCGCCTTATTCGGCCAGGACATCCAAATCACAGCACTCTCTCGACTCTCGAAGACTTCTTCGGCTAAGTGTTTAACTGCAGCAATTCGATTCAGACGTTCAGTCGGAGCAGGTCTGAGGTTTTGTTTTGTCACGCAGGCACCTTTTGAGGTTAGCAATCTATGCATTAAGGCGCGGGTACACGCTTCGCTGCTTAAGATCACAGTTCAGGCGGAGCATTCGTGTTACTGAGACACGGAACACCGCCAAAACAGAATACATCAGGCTGATTCTGTAGCTCGATAACCAATGACTGCACCGAGGACTGCACCAATTATTGCGCTGGTGATACTTGGAAAAATCATATTCGCGATCGCTGCACCACCCACTGTCGTTGCAATCATTGTGACGTCCATGGCTCGAGCGACAGGCGCCCGGATTTCCTTACGACAAATGTTCTTGGCTGACATGTGCCCGCCTCCTCCTGGATGCACCGCTCTGGGCATCTACTGACGAAAAAACCATGAAGTGAATTATGTGTGGGGTGGCCTACAGCAGCCAACACCAATAGGTAACAGAAAGCATCCAAATCTCTGGCCCGTAAGGCCAATTCGTATCGAATAGCCGGGCGCTAGAAAGCGTTTCTACCTGATGCACCTCTGAGAAAGCGGCTGATTCAAAAAAGTGGGAACACCGTGTTTCGCTTTGAATACCGACGGGCGCCACCGTGTGCTCAACAATCCACCGCATCAAAAGTTTGCCTGCTGCCCCGTCAGCGACATGCCCAGGTAGCCCCGATCTTCAAGGCTACGGCTTAGCTTTGCTGAGCTGATCAACACCACTCGCCTCGCATCCATTTTTACGCGAGTGGCCATCGCAAGCGCGATGGTGGATGCCATTTCTCCCAAGCTCAACTTGAGCCGACCGACATCAATTTTCCCTTGGGGTTACTGCCCCTTGGGGCAGGAACCTCTTATTCGTCTCTGAGGTTCCTATGACTAAACAGTTTCCTAATGCTGATACGCGTGTCGCACAGGACAATACCAGACACCAGGAAGACCTGCTGATTGAGCAGGCCATCGCAGTTCTGGAGCATCGAATGTTCAAACGTGGGCCTTGCCTGGACAACCCGCAAGAAGTACGTCGGTACCTGCGACTTAAACTCGCTGGCGAAACCCAAGAGGTTTTCTCTGTCTGTTTCCTTGATGCTCGTCTACAGGTGATGGCATACGAGCCAATGTTCCGCGGCACCATAGATGCCGTTAGCGTGTATCCGAGGAGGATCTTGCAGCGGGCATTAGAGCTCAACAGCGCCGCGATTATCGTCGCTCACAATCACCCTTCTGGAGACACAGAACCGACTCAACAGGATAAAAACATCACTGCCCTCCTGAAAGATTGGCTCCCCCGAATGGACATTCGACTTGTCGATCACTTCATCATAGGCGAAGGCGAACCCTACTCCTTTGCAGAAGCCGGCCTCATCTAGGTTGTTGATACAGCTGAAGGGGCTAGAACCTCGCTCAAAAGCGCCCTCAGGGCGCTTTTTTTTTGCACTCAAGGACGAATGGATGAGTGAAGGCGGGAACCTTCCTCACGAGTTTAAGAGTTAACTCGGTTAACAGTTGTCGCGACTACCATTAGCGGCACAGCGGACCACCTGATACAAATGGAGTCCTTGGCCGATCTGTATAGAGGGTTGATGGCATGGCGCATTCACTTCAATACCAGATAACCGAATCCGTTCGCGTCGTTGAGATCGAGGTGGGGAAACTGCTCGATTTGGCAGCAATGCTGAAGGATGCTGGAAATGATGTCTTGGCTTCGGCTGTGTCGATCCAGGCGAATAAGCTGCTTGAGGCTGCGGTAGCACTGAGAATTGCTGTGGCAGGCTGAAGGAATTGGTGTGGCGGTGATTTGCAAGGAGTGATGATGGGACTCAATAAACCAGAGCAAGACCTGAAGCGCGACCTCCAGGGTGTCGCATCTGATCTGAAGTGGTCGGCGGTTGAATTGTTGCGAGTTGCCGAACGGCTGAGCCTGGCCGGCAATGAGGCAGATGCCCAAGCCGTGCTAAGGATGTGTACCGTGTTCCATGCCGATGAAAATCGGCTGACTGCTTACGCTGATGAGGTGAAAGAGGGAAGGATTGTGTTGTAGTGGTCTAATGAAACCGGACACCCATTTAGGCGAGAATGCTCGCCAGATCGAGGTGTCAGATGACCAAACAACGCCGCTCCTTTACTCCTGAATTCAAGCGCGAGGCTGCCGACCTCGTGCTCAAACAAAACTACAGCTACATCGAAGCCAGCCGTTCACTCGGCATTGGTGAGTCAGCATTGCGCCGCTGGGTTGACCAGATTCAGAAAGAACATAAAGGCATCACCCCGCAGAGCAAGGCGCTGACGCCGGAACAGCAAAAAATTCAGGAGCTGGAGGCCCGGATCGCTCGGCTTGAGCGAGAGAAATCCATATTAAAAAAGGCTACCGCGCTCTTGATGTCGGAAGATCACGAGCGTTCGCGCTGATTGACCAGTTGAGTGCCCATGAACCGGTTGATTGGCTGTGCAAGGTGTTGGACGTCACTCGCTCGTGTTACTACGCCCAGCGCCTGCGGCGCCGCACGCCCGATGTTGAACGGCTTCGATTACGTAGTCGCGTCAGTGAGCTGTTCTCGCAAAGTCGCAGCTCTGCGGGCAGTCGCAGCATTCTGTCGCTGATGCGTGAAGACGGTGAGCAGATCGGTCGATTCAAAGTGCGCAGCTTGATGCGCGAGCTTGATTTAGTCAGCAAACAACCCGGCTCCCATGCCTACAAACGAGCAACAGTAGAAAGACTGGATATCCCGAACACATTGAACCGCGAGTTCGACGTGCCAGCGCCCAATCAAGTCTGGTGCGGCGATATCACCTACATTTGGGCGCAAGGAAAGTGGCATTACCTGGCTGTTGTCCTGGATCTTTGTACGCGTCGGATCGTGGGCTGGGCGCTGTCGGAAAAGCCAGATGCTGAGCTGGTGATCAAAGCGCTGGATATGGCTTACGAGCAGCGTGGCAGGCCTTCGGATCTGCTATTCCACTCGGACCAGGGATCGCAATATGCAAGCCGACTCTTTCGCCAGCGGTTGTGGCGATACCGCATGCGCCAGAGCATGAGTCGACGAGGAAACTGCTGGGATAACGCACCGATGGAACGCGTATTTCGCAGCTTGAAAACAGAATGGATACCGACCGTGGGCTATCGAACTGCGCAGGAAGCAAAGCGCGATATCAGCCATTTTTTGATGCATCGTTACAACTGGATTCGGCCTCATCAATTCAACGATGGGTTGGCACCAGCGCAGGCCGAGGAAAAACTTAACGTCGTGTCCGGGATTAGTTGACCACTACATGTGGGCAGATGCTTGATTGAGGTAAACATCGAACGACTGAAAACTAGGGCTAGGCGCCGGGCTTTTTTATTCTGAAATCATGCTATTTTCACGTTCCGGCACGTAGCGTTGTTCCTGCTCCTTGCAAGACCTTAAGCCCG
The DNA here is from genome assembly GCF_050435365.1 of Pseudomonas sp. BT76 TE3572. Lineage (NCBI taxonomy): Bacteria > Pseudomonadati > Pseudomonadota > Gammaproteobacteria > Pseudomonadales > Pseudomonadaceae > Pseudomonas > Pseudomonas sp. BT76 TE3572. Next base: position 567,422 of record NZ_JBNDKE010000001.1, on the reverse strand, counting down.
CTAATCCCCATCGCGGGCTTTTCTTTGTCTATGTTTTACTGAGGCGCGCCCGCCTCTCTCCTGGGCTACGCTTTCCTTCTCTATGGAGGAAACGCCATGCCAGACGATCCCAGCCCCGCCCTGCTCTATCGCATCAACCAGAACATCACGGCTCTTGGGTCTGCTGTCGAGGAGATCGGCATATGGATTGATCAGCGTGGATCCACGGAAACGTCCAGCCGGATTAACGCGCATCTACAGGTACTGGAAGGCAACACTGACGCCATTGCTGAATTGATGGCTGATCTGATAGCTAGGTTGAGGCCGGAAAAAGAGGAAGATCCAGAGGATTGACTGCTGGGTAGTTGCACTGACTTGACCACCTATTTGCAATCGACCTGACCAGCCACTTGCATCGTACTTGACTAGCACGCTTCGTAACCACGACCGGCAGAGAACGGCCAGAAGCTGACGCTCACTCCATATCGGGACAAGGCCCGCGCCACCGGGCGCCCAACCTCGCCGCCTCCTTCAATATTGGCCTGTTCAATCTGGGCAACGCCATCGGTGCGTGGCTGGGCGGTTGGGTGATCGCCCAAGGCTTTGGCTACGCCTCGCCCAACTGGGCCGGCGGCCTGCTTTCCACGGCAGCGTTGGTACTGGCCCTGGCATCTGGCTGGCTCACGGTTTCTCGCGTAGCCAACCGCAAGGCCACCATGGAACGTTCTGCAAGTTGAGCTCGATCAATCCGAGCGTTCCCGACGCTGGTACTCCCGTGGGCGCGGGCCGAAACGGGAGCGAAGTTCGCGGGAGAAATGCGCGCCGTCGGAGAGGCCGCAGTCCTTCCCCAGCGGAGGTTTGTGCAGGGACATACGACATGCATGCAACTTGACATGCGGAGCGTATGCCAAATAACATAAACACATACGACGCGTATGAACTTCCTGCCGCACGGACAGACATCGTCAACCGAAGACAACCCCACCCAACGCGTAAGCAATCAGGAGTATTTATGATCGACAGCCTCGCTGAATACCAGTCGCCGTCCATGATTATCGACACGGCAACCTGGGAATCTCTCAATGCGTTTATCACGAAGGTTCTGCAGGGGTTTTCCATCCCTGGCTCGGACGTCGCCAAGTACTTCGCCGATCCGGACGTCGCGATCGCCGGCTCCGGCCTGGACGAGTACTTCATGGGGGCCGAGGCAGTGCAGTATGGAGTGACCTGGGTGACCACCTTAAACATCCGCTGGGAACCACGGCTCGTGGTGTCCTGGATGCGCGGAGACATTGCTTGGGAACAGATCCGCGTCGACGGACACACGATTGAAAACGAAGAGCCAACGATCGTCCAATATGTTGCGACCGGGGTCTTTCAGCGCAATCGCAATGTTGACGGCTGGACTTGGCTGTATTGGGGCGGTGGCGAACCGCAGAAAGTAGCCCGGCTGTAGTCAGCCAGATCTCCCGGTCCAAAAGGTCCCCAAGCCCTTTGATGCTGCCAGTCCATTGTTGATCGCTGTCTTCAGTCGTCAATCAATCGAATGGATTGCAGCCAACGGGTCAAACAATTACCGATCTTGATTTCCCGCCCCTGTTTATCAACCCGCCATCGGAATTGCACCGGAGGCCACAGATGCCTTTTTTCAGAACATATGCCTTTCATCTCGACAATGCTTCTCTCGAGAAGCATTGTCGACCCGCCGATTTTTTTGCCTGCGATACCTTGATGCAAGTGGATGCCGGCGCGCCTGACGCTACGGAATCCAATGAACTCCGCGAATTACCGACATCACCTGCTCGACCACAACAAGGTCTGCCAGTGGCGTCACCTGATTGCTAGTGAACGATAGCGGGATGTTCCGGACACTCGGTGGAACCCTGTGGACCGAGCCGGCATGTCGCCGGCCCTCCTCCGTTGCCATACCGGGGTGGGCTGACCCCGCCTATGTGCAACATACGATCCACGCAGGTGTTTCCAAGGGGCGCTCTTGTCAGAGTGCCTTGGCCGAGTCGCGCAGCAAATACTTCTGAATCTTGCCCGTCGAGGTTTTCGGTAACTCGCCGAACACCACGGTTTTGGGTAGCTTGAAACCCGCCAGATGCTCACGGCAGAACTGAATGACGTCGGCCTCTCGCGTGTCCTCATGCCCGACTTTAAGCGTGATAAACGCGCAGGGTGTTTCGCCCCATTTGTCATCCGGGCGCGCAACCACTGCCGCTTCCAGTACCGCCGGGTGGCGATAGAGGACGTCTTCGACTTCGATGGTGGAAATGTTCTCGCCGCCCGAGATGATGATGTCCTTGAGGCGATCCTTGATTTCGACATAGCCGTCGGGGTGCCGAACCGCCAAGTCGCCGGTATGGAACCAGCCGCCCTTGAAGGCTTCGGCTGTAGCTTCGGCGTTTTTCAGATAGCCCTTCATTACCGTATTACCGCGCATGAAAATCTCACCCATGCTGGTGCCGTCGCAAGGCACGGGTTCCAGGGTTTGCGGGTCGGCGACCATCAGCCCTTCGAGGGTCGGGTAGCGTACGCCCTGGCGTGACTTGATCTTCGCGCGCTCGTTCAGCGGCTGTTCATCCCAGTGCGCACGCCAGGCGCAAACCGTCACCGGGCCGTAAACCTCGGTCAGGCCATAGACGTGTGTGATCTTGATGCCCATTTGCTCGACCGCACCAATGACCTTGGCTGGTGGCGCCGCGCCCGCCACCATGGCATTGACCGGATGGTCGATGGCGGTCTTGGCCGAGTCCGGCAGGTTGACCAGCGCATTGAGGACAATCGGCGCACCACACAAATGGCTGACCTGGTGTTCGTGAATCAGTGTGAGAATTTTTTGCGGGTCGACCCGACGCAGGAACACATGAGTCCCGGCCAACGCGGTGACGGTCCACGGATAGCACCAACCATTGCAATGGAACATCGGCAACGTCCAGAGGTACACCGGGTGGTTGCCCATGGCCCAGGTCATCTGATTGCCCAGAGAATTGAGGTAGGCGCCACGGTGGTGATAAATCACGCCCTTGGGGTTACCGGTGGTGCCGGAGGTGTAGTTGAGGGAAATAGCTTGCCACTCGTCCTCGGGCCATTGCCAGGCGAACTGCGGGTCGCCCTCAGCGAGGAACGCTTCGTAGTCCAGCGCGCTGACGGCACTGCCTTCGCCGTACTCCGGATCGTTCACATCCACCACCAGCGGCGGATTGGAAAGTCCACTCAAGGCCTCACGGATCACCGCGTGGAACTCACGGTCCGTGATCAACACCTTGGCCTCGCCGTGCTCCAGCATGAAGGCAATGACCTGCGCATCCAGGCGTATATTCAGAGTATTGAGAACCGCGCCGATCATCGGCACACCGAAGTGCGCTTCGAGCATCGCCGGGATGTTGGGCAGCATGACCGCCACCGTATCGCCCTTGCCGATGCCTCGCCCACTGAGCGCGCTGGCCAGGCGTCGGCAGCGTTCATAGGTTTGTTGCCAGTTGCGCCGTACAGCGCCGTGGATCACCGCCGGATACTGACCGTAGACAGAGGCCGTACGCTCGATGAAGCTCAGAGGCGAGAGGGCAATATGGTTGACTGCCGAGGGCGCCAGGCCCGTTTCGAAAATCGACATGACGTTTTCCTGTGGGGAAGTCGCCAGCCGTGCAGCGATGCTGGCAACTTCCGATGGCTGATTGTTAGCTCTGATTAGGTTTCGATAACGTCCCCGCCTCATCGACGGGGACGCTGCAACGGCTCAGGCAGTCTTCTTGCTGTTTTTGCGCAGGTACGAGCGCCAGGTCATCGCCCAGCGTAGCGGGTCTTCCAGCGGTGCGGCCTTCAACCGGTGGATCGCCTGGTTATGCGGCGACGTCTTGACGATCTCCGGGTTCGAGTAGGCCTCGTCGGAAATGTGCGCAAGCACGGCAATCCAGGTATCCAGCGCCTCCTTGCCATACATCTCGCCCGCCTCGGGCGTGAAAGGCTCCGGCACCAACCACGGGTGATGGCTGCTCCACATCGGATCAATGCCGAAATCGCTCATGCGATTCTGCACGTCGTGGACGTCGACCCCGGTGTCTTCCTTGAGTTGCTCAAGGCTGTAGCGCGTCATCTCCATCCGCGGACTTGTGGCCTCGGGGTGTGAACGGGTTACGCCGCGTATCGCCAGCAAACCTTTTTCCATGTAGTTGTTGGCCAGAACCGAGATATCGGACGCTTCGGCCATGCCTTCCGCGCCCATGGCGCGCGACCAAGCGTAGGCTTTAAGGATGACGGGAACGTTGCCCCAAAATTCACGTATTTTGCCGGCGCTCTGCGGCCGATCGTAATCAAGGCTGTAGCGCTCACCGTCGAACGCCACCACCGGTGCCGGCAGGAACGGCGCGAGTTCCGCCGAACAACCGTAGGCACCCACGGCCGGGCCGCCTACTCCACTTTTCGGTGCGCCGAATGTTTTGTGCAGCATGAACATGCACGCATCGAAACCGAGTTCGCGGGCACGGATCTTGGTCATCGCGCCATTGAAGTTGGCGTGATCGTAGAAGCACAGGCCGCCCGCCTCGTGCACCACCCGCACCCACTCGCGAATTTCCGGGTTGTATACGCCCATGTCATCGGGATTGTTCACCATCAGCGCTGCGGTGCGATTAGACACGGCGGCTTTGAGGGATTCGAGCGAGGGGTAACCATTCTCCTCGATCATCAACGTGATCACCTTGAACCCGGCCGCAGCGGCGGTCGCCGCACTGCTCGGGTGCGTCTGGATCGTGGTGATGATCTCGTCACGCTGCGCTAGTTCGTCGCGGGACGCGTGGTAGGCACGGGTCACGGCGCAGTTGGTGTAAGCCGCGTCGGCACCGCCACCCGCCTGGAAGATGAACTGATCCATCCCGGACAATTCACGCAGGATCGTGTCCATGCCATGCACCACTTCCAGCGCACCTTGCAGGGTGTCTTCGTCCTGATAAGGATGTACGTGAGTGATTTCCGGGCGCCAGGCCATCGCCTCGTTGATCTGCGCGTTGTACTTCATGGTGCAGGTTCCGAACAGACTGATGTTCATCATGCCCAGAGTCTGTTGCGACAAACGCAGGTAGTGGTACAGCACCTCGGGCTCGGACATTTCCGGCAACGCCGGTTTGCGCGTGCGGCGCATGTTCGCGGGGATCAAGCCGTCGGCACTGCCGACAGCGGCTTGAACCTCGGCTTCCACGTCAGAAAAAATCACTCCGCGACGGCCAGGATAGCCCATCTCCAGAATGACCGGTTCGCTCCACACGGGAGCGTGGTATTCCTTGAGTGTTGTGCTCATTGTGCGATTACCTTTTTGAGTGCAGCGGTCAGACGCTCAAGGTCTGCCTGGGTGTGAATCTCGGTGACGCAGTAAAGGGCGCTGGCGCCCAACTCCGGGAAGTCCTGTGTCAGGTCTTTGCCGCCGAAGATCCCGAAGGCGAGAAGCCGCTTGTTGATGTCCTTCACACTGAGTCCGGTCGCGTCGAAATTCACCACGAACTCCTTGAAGAAACCGCTTGGAAACGTCACGCGCACGCCTGGAATGTCAGCCAGCAGCTTCGTGGCATAGTGAGCCCGCTGCAGGATGACATTGCCCACGTCTTCAAAGCCTTGGGGCCCCATCATTGCCATGTACACGGCATTGGCGATGGCCCACATGTACACCGAGTGCCCGGTCCAATCGTTTCCCTTGTCACGCAAGCCGTATGAAGATTGCTCGAACAGGCTGAGGCCAAAACCATATTCACCAGGCTTGGTGGTCTCGCCGATGCTGATGAACAGCGTCGGGTACTGGTGGGCGTAGAGTTCTTCATCGCGGGTGGCAATGAAGCCGCTGACGCCGCCACCGCAATTCATATGCACCCCGAGCGGCTGCGTGGTGCCAACCACGATGTCCGCTCCGAAATCGATCGGCGCGGCCAGCACGCCCAGCGAAATAGGGTCGACACCGACGATCACTTCGGCACCCGCCGCATGGGCAATGGCGGCAATTTCGGCGCCTTGCTGTTCGATCACCCCGAAGTAGGACGGGGTTTCGAAATAGACGGCAGCCGTTTGCTCGCCGATCGAGGCGCGAAGGTGATCAAGGTCGAGCAAGCCGGTTGCCGGGTCATAGTCGACGAGGCGTACGACGATGTGGCTCGGCATGTCGACCGGCTCGCAGTAGTTGCGAATGATCGAAAGCCGCTCCGGGTCAATGGCGCGGACCACCGCCACCTCGTTGCGCCCGGTGATGCGCGTGGCCATGCGAATGGCGTGGCCCGCGGCGCAGCCCCAGCTGCGCACCGGCAGGCCCACCAGGTCCATGTTCAGCAGCTCGCCCAGCTGGCTGCAGAACTCAAACCAAGCTTGGTTGCGGCCATGGTCGGAGCTTGGCTCGCCGAACACCGACGTCAGCCACTCGTTGCGGCGCACAACCTCGTCGCACGCTGCTGGAACGTGGTGCTGCCAGCAGCCGGCGCCCAGAAAGTTGAGGTTCTGCTCACACGTTTTGTTCTTGGACAGGGTACTGACCAGGTGCCGACGCAGCTCGCTCTCGTTCAGTGCCGGCGGTAGGTTGATGGGACGTTGCAGGCGATGGCCTTCGGGAATTTGTTGGAACAGCTCCTCGATGCTGTCGACACCGATCGAGTCGAGCATCTCCTGCTTGAGTGCGGGAACAGAGTTCGCCATGTAAGGGTGGGCGACATGATTACTCATGGGGTTATCCTCGTTTTTTCGGATGGAACAAATGATCAGGATCGAACCCTGAAAAAGACGGACCGGTCAGGTCCTGTGTGCACACGTATATGGCCACTGAGCATGGCGTCGACTTCAGCGTCACCGGTGTCGACGCGCAGGCAGCCGGCGTCGAGGGAAATGAGCTTGTCCATCGAGGTGATCACGATGATGTTTTCGCGCCCGGTGCGGCGGATCACCTCGGCGCTCAGCTGCTGATTGCCGCGTCCGAACAAGCTGCCATGGCCGCCAAGCACGCCGACGATGATCCGTGTCTCATGGCCGTCCATCAGGCGGATCAACGCTTGCTCGTTGAGGTCGGCGTCTACCAGCGCGCCGTCCATGACCGCGTCGACGCCAAGCAGCGTCGACGGCAGGCCGAGTTCGGTCATCACCCGCCGTGTCGTGGTGCCGGGCCCCAGCAGGTAAAGGCAGCCGACCTTCATCTGGCGGACGACCTGCCGGGCCACGGCGTCGAGCGCCAGGTTTTCATTGGGGACGGAACCGGCCTTGGCGTTTTGCACCAGGTGACGCTCGTGCGGACTGAGCGCGTAGCCATACAGGCGCGCCGACACTTGATCAGTGCGCATGGCGGCCTCATCAATGTCCATGACCTCGGCCTCGCGAAAGCGCACCTTGGACTCGCCGGCCATAACACGTGCCGCGAGGCTCCCAGCGTTCTCGGGATTGGTGGCGAAGACGGCGGAATACATTTTCACGCCCGTCGGGATACCGAGGATGGGCACTCGATCGCTGACCATTTCCAGCACATCACGCGCAGTCCCATCGCCCCCGGCGAACAGCAGCAGATCGACGGCGGCGTCTGCCATGACGAGCGCAGCCTTCCGAGTGTCTTCGGGCCGGCTCGATCCTGGTGATGGTCGGTATACGACGACAGGGTCGAGACCGGCGGCGCGGGCGATGTCTTCGCCCAGCGCCCCAGCGCCGGTCATCAATCGAAATGGCGTGGCCGAGGCCGCCAGACGCTTGAGCGCGAGAGCAGCCCGTTCGCTTGAGACAGGCCGCGCGCCACGGCGTATCGCTTCCTGCAGAACTTCAGGACCATCGGTGCCCTTCAAGCCCACACGCCCGCCCATGCCGGCGACAGGGTTGACAATCAGCCCGATGGTTTTGCCCTGGCTGGCGCTAAGGCGTGAAATATCGGAATCGCGCTGCTCACGCATTGCTCGGTATCCTGTGCTGAATGACGGCGTTTCAAAGCTTGAGCAGCACACTGCCCAGACACATTGCATACGCCACGTATGTCAGTCACAATACGACATGCACTGCGTATGTCAACTCACATACGCCACGAATGTTATTTTTTTGATAAGGAAGAGGACCGATGGCGCAGAAGCGTGCGGACATGATTACCGAGACCCGCGGCAAGCTGATCAAGGCGGCGCGGGACGCATTCGCTGCGAAGGGCTACGCGGACAGTTCGATGGATGATTTGACCGCTAAAGCCGGGCTGACCCGTGGCGCGCTTTACCATCACTTTGGTGACAAGAAAGGCTTGCTACAGGCCGTCATTGCCCAAATTGATGAAGAGATGACGGCGCGACTGTCGGTCATCATCGCGGACGCGAGCACCACCTGGGACGGCTTTATCGATGAATCCATCGCTTACATCAAGATGTCCCTGGAACCCGAAATCCAGCGCATTGTGTTCCTCGACGGCCCGTCGGTGCTGGGCGATCCATCGCAATGGCCAAGCCAGAATGCCTGTATCCGCAGCACTCAGCGCAGCATCCAGAAGCTGATCGATGAGGGCACGATTCGCGCGGTCAACACCGAAGCGACAGCACGCCTGATCATGGGCGCCCTGCTCGGCGCTTCCTTGTGGATTGCCAATGCCGAGGATCCACAATCGGCTTCCGAGCATGTAGCCGAAAGCTTCCTGGCATTGGCCTGCGGATTGCTGCTGGAGAATAAAAAGGCTTAATTCTTGCTGCTTGCAGAGGGTCAAGCTTCAGGGGCGACGCATCATGCACAGTCAAACTCAATACTTCGACGAAATCATCGAGCACGCCGCCTCCTTGCGACATTGGTCTCAGCACTACGACAAGCTGTCGCCCGGTGTTTTCCATGGCTATCTGCAGGACGTACAACTGAACGGCGTGCGATTGTTCCGGGAAACCATGAACAGTGGCGTGGCCCAGCACACTCACACGCCTGCCCATTGCGTAAACCTGCTGCTGCCGGTGAACCTGCCCGGTCAGTCCGACACCGCACCGAATCGAAGCATTCTCGCCGACGGCCTGAACTTCCTGCCCTATGACGACGATTTTTTCTTTATCACGCCACCGGATACCGACTACATCGTGGTCTCGCTGGAATGCCAGACACTTGAGCAACTGCTGGTGGCCGAAGACGTCGAGCTGTTCTACCAGCGGCCCAGGGGTTACGGCATGAAAGTGCCCGCCAAACGTCTTGAAATGGCTCAGACCGCGATGTCAGGGCTGCTCAAGCAGCTCGAAACTGCTGACGAATTCAGTGAACAGGCCCTTCAGGACTTTACGCTGGCAACCCTGCTCGACGTACTTGAGCCGCAATGGCCCGGGCGAATAATCGGCCTGGGAGGCAGCCACCAGTACATCGTCAAATACTGTCATGAGCGCGTGCTCGAAAGCCCCACCGGGGAAACTCTATCGATTCTGGACTTGTGCCGGGAGTTGAAGATCCCCCGCCGTACGTTGCATTACAGCTTCGAAAAAATCGTCGGCAGTTCGCCCCTCGCGTATTTACGCGCCATCCGCCTGAATGCCGCCCAGCGTAGCCTTGCCGAACAGCAAGCCCCCAGCGTCGCCGACGCGGCGTACCGCTGGGGATTCACCCATCACAGCTATTTCAGCCAGGAGTACAAACGTCTGTTTGGGCACTCACCCTCGGCTCAAATCCGTTGATCAGCGGTTGAGGCTTGCGCTCCATGACGCGGTCGGCCCACAGCAACAGTAACGCCGACAGGCACATCAGCACGCCGCCCAGAAGCTGGTCCAGTTGCACGCTCAAGTCCTCGGCACCGTGCATGCTCGTCATCGAGTGTCCGGGCATGGGATACAGAGGCGGGCTGAACACTAGCAACACACCGACCAGCATCTGCGGCAGCGCCACCGCCACCGCCAGACTGAACGTCCACTGTTTGTGCAACGGAACGTCAGCGCTTCGGCAATAACGGCCCATGACCCGGCACAACCACAGCCCGCTGATGGCCATGGCCCATTTCATCAACGCATACAGCGTGGCATCGTCCATCAGCCTTTGATGCATCTGCGGCAACATCCATACGCCGCTCATGGCACTGAAGACTATGATCACGCCAATGCGTGCACCCCAACCCTCCTTCCGGAAACGCGCCGGAGCGGCGGGTTCACGGGCGACGGCAAATAATAAAAGAATCGGCGCAAGGTGATGGATCAAGGCGCTTTGCAGGCAGTGTAACCACACACTTTGACGTGCCACGGCGTCCAGCGCTGGCTGCATCCCCAGCAAAAATACCAGCGCCGCGCCGCCCAGCAACAGCGGTTGACGCTTGCAGCCTTTGGGGCCCCCGCTCGACCAACAAACAAACCCGGCTATCGCCACCCACTCTAGCCAAGCCCAACCTGATAATTCAGACATGACAACACCTTCGACCCAAGCGCCGGAGCACTTGGGCATTCATTGATGGAGGCCTGATCAGGCGTTGTGTTTGCAGCAACTGGCCGCTTGGCCATCCTGGACACTTGCGTGGTCCCTGCTCGCGGGCAAATCCATGGCCGGGTTGCCGTTGAAGAAGTTATTCGGCTTGAGCTTGAAGCCGACGTACTCCACAGGCATCACCGGAAAATCTTCCGGCTTGCAGATGTGGGTGTGGCCAAAGGTGTGCCAGACCACCAGGTCCTGGTTGTGGATCTCGCGATTGTTTTGCGTGTACACCGGTAGGCCGTCACCCCGATGCTGGTTGGGGTAATCGCCCGAGCCGTAACGCTCGCTGGGAGCATAAGGCGTCACCCACAAATGCTTGCTGGCAAATCCGGCGCGTCGGCCAAACGAGCTGTCTGGATGGGCGAGCATGACGGGGTTGTGCTCGGTCACCAGCTTGTAGCCGGGGTGATTGCCGACGGCATTCTTGACGTTCGGATTGATGATTTTCCAGAAGCGCCCAGTCTGGCCGCTGGCTTCGCGAGCCGCGTCCAGTTCGTGGGTAAACGTGGTGGTGACGCTGTCGAAGACGTTACCCCAGGTGTTGCCCTCGCCTTGTGGGCGCGACTGGAAGTTGGTCTCGGTGACGGCGTTATGCTCGCCGTCGACCATCATGTGCAGGCGCGCACTGAAGAAATGCTGGTGGGTGGGGCCGTAGAACTCCGGGGTGACCATGCCACCGCCGCTGGCGGGGCGTTGACCGGGGGCCAGCGCCGCGGTCTGGATGATCCCGGTCAGCTTGGCCTCGAGTTGAATGGTGCCGTCCTGATAGAGGTACCAGAAAAAACCGTAGTCGTAGTTAGCCACGGTGCAGAAGAAGCTGATCACCAGACGCCGGGAACGGCGCATCTCGAACACACCGGTACGAAACTCATAGTGTTTCCACAATGTGCCGTAATCCTCCTCGTGCATGCAGATGGCGTTCCTCATGACAAAGGGGTCACCCTTGTCATTAACCGAAGGCACATCGAAATAGCGAATGGCGCCCAGGCAGTCACAGCCCAACTCCAGTTGGTTGGCCAGCCGACCGAGCCCGTATTCGCCGCCGTCGAAAGCGCATTTCCAGTAATGGTTCAGCTCGTTATCCGAATAGGGAACGCCCATGTCGGTGACGCTGGCGCGGTACATGATCGGACGAACGACCTCGCCGTCCTTGTAGCCCAGTTGATGCAGCACCAAACCTTCACGGGGTGTGAAGCCGACGCGGAATTCCCAGTTCTGCCAACTCACTTTCCAGTCATCGACGGTAAAGCTCACGCCTTCAGGCTGAGTGATGTGCAAAGGCTTGAGCCCTTCGCGCGGCTGGCCCAGTGAAGCCTTATCGTAGTTGATCGTTGCCTTCGGAATCGGCGTCAGGCGGCCGTCATCCAACAGCTCAATCACCTCCCCTTTATTCAGGTCGATGATTGCAACCAGCCCTTCGATCGGGTGGGCATAGCCATTGTCGGTCAACTGTTCGCGGTAAAAAGCGACGCCGCGCATCAGTCGCTTGCCACGATAACGTTCGTCATCTCCGAAATGCCCGAATGACCAGGGATCAATCTGCACGTTTGCGATATCGGCATCGCTGAGGCCGCGACGCTTGACCGCAGCACGCCAGGCGGGATCGTTCTGCACCGCCTCCACACACAGGTCGAACTCCTCGATCATGATTGGTGCATGGCCCTGTGCTTCGATGTCGAGCGACTGCCAATGAACAAGGGTCTCGTTATTTAAATCAACCAGCGCTTCATATGTATTGCCGGTCAACTTATCCAGCACTAACGCAAATACGCGTCGAGAAAATGCCTGGCCGGGAACATGGGCCAACACTTCGACTTTATCGGGCTCCGCGAGGTGCAGATAAGGAAAGCGACATTTATCGTGAAGGTTTTTTTCCCGCTTGAGGATGCTGCTCGCCAAGGCAAGTTCCTGTAGCGAAAGTGGATCAAGCGGATGGGACGCAGTCGTTACTTTAATATTCACGTTCATGCTTCGTAGTCTTCCATTCAAATAAACTTTGGGGGCAAAGGCATTCGGACGATGAAGAAACTGCAGCACTGCGGTAGGTCGGCATGTGAAGGTTACGACCAACTTATGCAGGCGCATTAACACAGATTGGCAGATTCGCAACGGGACCCCACTAGCACTTCGCCAACTAAAAGAACTGGCATGTTTCTGGCTTCTGAGTCACTCAAGGCAGGACGAATACAGGATCCAGCAACGCTGCGAGCAGGTCGGCAACCCTCCTCCGCGTACAGCAATCAAGATGTCCTTCATAACCCGATGGAAAATGCACTTTCAAAGCGCAGACTGCACCAGTGCGGTGCTACAGCGTCTTGCATCAAATAGTGTTTGAACGACCTTTGATCACGCCGTAGAAAAACAGCGCAACCAGCAGTAATGGGGTTCCGTTCACCCATGCCGATTCACTTCCAGTCAGGAGTCCGTAATTCTCATAAATCAGGTAAACCGCCAGACTAAGCCCCGCTAGCGCGACGAGTGGGCTGATCAGGATTTTGAGATAGCGGCGATCACTGATTTTTTTGAAGTGGGCAATGACGGCCAGCGAAATAAAGGCCTGAAGTCCGATCAGCCCTAGAGTCGAAAACGCCAGCGTGACCGGAAACAGGAATACAAAAGCGTCGTAACCCACCGAAGTCGGTACGGCAATACAGGCGGCGACCAACACAGTGACTAAAAGACTCGCATTGGCCGGGGAATTCCGTTGCGGATGAATGTTCGATAGCACACTCGGCAGGTGCTTATCTTTGGCAAGGACCTGTACGTATCGAGTAGCTGCATTGTGAAGTGACAACAGACAGGCAAAATTGCTGGTGCACAACATGATCGAAACAAGGGTGGCGGTCGTTGTTCCGAGGCGTGTCGAGAATAGATTGATGATTAGCTCACCTTGAGCCGTTGCCGCTTCGCTTTTTATCGCATCGGCTCCGATCCCGCCAACGATCAACCAGATAATCACAAAGTAGGCCACTGCGACCAACACCACGGCGAGACGAGTTGCACCCGGAATGGATTTTTCTGGCCGTTTGGCTTCCATTGCATACAGCGCGGCGGACTCGACGCCGAGGAACGCTGCCAGCGCGACCATCAGTCCCACACCTAGGCCCGGCGATGTTATTGCCTCTATCGATACCGCCTGGACTGGAAAAGCGGCGAAGCCTTTATCCAGGAAAATGGACAGGCCCAGCAAGAACAGCATGAAGAACTCTGAAAGTACCAAGGGCACCAGCACTTTGGCGGCAAAATCAATATTCGCCCGGCCTAAATAAGACGTCAGCGCCATAAACACTATTGTCCATGACATCCAGCCAATATTTATTCCAAAGGTCTGCATGGTCAAATTGGTGTAATAGCCAGACACAATCGCCACGGCAATCGTAATCGCCAGGTAAGAGGCCAATGCGACCCATGCCGCGCCCGCGCCAACTCTTGAGCCAAAGACCACCGACAGATACTTGTAAAACGCGCCTGCGCCGGGAATCGCCCGAATCAGTTCGCCATAACCTACCGAGAAACAAACCATCAAAAATCCCGCAATCAGGAATGTTCCGGCAAGCCCGGCGCCGTTGCCCAGTTGAAAACCAATGGGGGCTGCCGTGAGCACGGCGCCTAAAGGTGCTGCAGCTGCAATGACCAATAGTGCTATCTGAAAAGTACCCAGATTGCCTTTCAGTTTTTCGCCGGCCAGAGGCACGTCTTCATGCAAGGATTCGGTTAGCTCTGTCATCACACACGCTCCACGCTATTGTTTTTATGAATCACGGAATTCATCGATGCAGCAGCGTCCTTGCTGTAAATGAACGCCTGTTACATCCCGATGCTGACTGTTTCGGGAAGTGTGCTGGCACCATCGATCACGATTTGCGCACCGTTGATATAACTGGACTCATCGGAAGCGAGGAATGCCGACAACTCACCGACTTCATCGGGTCTGCCCAGGCGTTTCATTGGAATCGCCGTGGCCAGTTCATCCAGAACCGCCTTCGGATCATCCGGATTGACTTGCCTGGCGACCTGTTCGGCCATTGGCGTCCATATGAAGCCTGGGCAGATCGCATTCACCCGAATGTTATGGGGGGCCATCTCCACCGCCAGCGCCTTGGTGAAGCCAATCAGGGCGGACTTGGAGAGCGCATAGGCCACTTCGCCCGGATCAGCGGTCATGTCACCAGTCACGGACGACATGACAACCACTGCACCGCCGCCGGATGCGATCATGTGCGGCAGCACCGCACGCGCGGTATGCCATGCCCCCTTGATGTTGACGTTGATGTGCAGGTCCAGCTCAGCGTCACTGGACTCAAGAAACTTGCCGAGACGGCAGACTCCGGCATTGCAGACCAGTGCATTCAATTTGCCGAACCGCTTCATGCCTTTTTCGGCAATCAGCCGCATGGCCTGAGGATCGGTGACGTCGCCTACTTGCGCAAGCACTTCCACGCCATATTTATTCTGAATTTCTGCTGCAACTTGGTTAACTGACTCATCGAGATCAACCAGAATCAAATTAGCCCCGTATTTGGCATAGATAGTGGCATGAGACTTACCCATGCCTTTCGAGGCGCCGGTAATCAAGGCCACTTTTCCGTGTAACTTATTCATGATTTTCTCCGTTTTTTTGACAAAGCAATCCCGTCATGCCCGGGTACATCTCCCCAGACATGGCGTTCAAAACTTGATAGTTAAATACTTGCCGGCGTACGGAAGTTTTTCAGTGTTTCAGAAGGCCGTTCGCCAAACAGGTTTTTGTAGTAGACGCTGAACATGCCCATGTGCCAGAAGCCCCACCGGGCTGCAACTTCACTGATCAAGGCCGACTTATCGCTCAAAATAAGTTCCGCCCTGACGCCGTTCAAACGGATGTAGCGCAGATAAGTCACGGGGCTGATACCCAAGACTTTGTTGAAGGCGTAATGCAGCGAACGATGGCTGGTTCGCAGTCCTTCACATAAATCGGTCACTGTTAACGCTTCACTTTTTCTTGAAAGAATGTAACTGCGTGCACTGTCTACAACATGGCGATGAACGAACTGGTCGGCGTGGGATTTCTTCGACACTGGCAAGTCCGCGGTCATGCCAAGAAGCAGATGCATGATGTCGAAAGCCAGCTGCTTTCTAGCGGGCGCTGATTCAAGAATCAGAGGGTTGGCCTCGACTGCCCGGAAGAAACTGTCAAATCCTCGCCGGAACGCGGCGCACTTGTCCGGCGGAAGCCGACTGACCTCTTTCGTCAGAGCGATAACACTTTTGTCATCAAATTCGTCATCCAGAGAGTATCTTCTGAAGGCCTCAACATCGACCGATGCGCCGTAGATATCGGAGTAGCCGGGGGTCTTGAACTTCAGCTCGGAATCCGGACGCAGAAAGAACACCGAATCTATGCAATCAAGCTCTTTACCACACCAATAACCGTGGCCGCGCAGCGAGATGGGAATGCCCAAGGCGAATTTGCCCGGCAGTGTCTGCCCGTGCTGATCGACCGCCTGGTTCATCACCTCGCGGAAGATCTGCACCACACCCACGGAAATTTCAGTGACCGAACCTGCAAACTGCCCCGGACTGATCTGCAAGTACTCTTGCTGCCACTCCGGTAGAGAGTTTGCCAACACATTCGCGTCGCTGACAGAAACGCAGCGCAAACCTTCATTGGCAGCCGAAAGCGGAACACCACCAGGATAGGAGCCTGCTTGATGAGATGTTTGCTGGACCGGTTGCGATCGCATGGCATATCTCCTGGGCGCATCAGCGTTCTTTTTATTATTCGAAATGGCGTTTTTCAACGCCTATCGAGCCTGTGCCTCGCGTCCTATGCTCAATGGCTACAATTTCAATCTACACGATGCTTGCACCGCTTGGGGCGTGCGGCCTGATATTGCGCATTTTTTTGATAGCCCAGCCTGCAAGCGCCAAAGGGAAAGCCATTAGCCACCCAGAGCAAAGTGGAGAAATCAAGGAAGATTGAAACCGACTCTCCCAGTTCATGATGGGCCACATCAATTCGGAGACTTGCGCCTTACAGCGGTTCTGATACCCCTGTTTCCGCCAAGTTGCGCTGTATCGATGAGTGGTTTCGATCAAATAGTTGGGCGATCTGCTGGAGAGAGTCCCCTTTCTGCCAGTGATCCCACATCAGCTTTTTAGGCTGACGGTGTAATAGATCTAAAGTCTCTGCTTCATCTGCAACACGCCCTCTGCTTACACAGAATCTGGTTGTGTTGCGTAGACCGGTTGAATCCACAGTCGATAACTGCCTGTCGCCACCGTCAGCAATAGGCTGCTCTGCGCCGATCATGTTGACTAAGCGTGCGGGTAAAATCCGATGGAATCGGTGGTCAGATCCAATGCAAACGCTTGGTCAAGTGCAATGCAAACGAGTGGTCAGTACCGATGCAATCAGATGGTCGAGTGGAGTGCAATTTCTCAACTGCGACCATCCGCACCCATCACCTCAGCTATTTGAGGCATTTGAAAAAACTACTGCTGCCTTACGCGCTAACTTGCGCCATTCGTGACTGCTGATCAGACCGTCTCTCTCCATCTCATCAGCCGATCTCAACAGTTCGTGGTATTGCTCTTCGGCACCTTCCCAAGACGTTGACCGGTCAAGTACTTCCCGCCAAGCTACCAGCGCCTTCTTCCTTTTTTCCGCCTGCATGGCGAGCCTTCCTTAGAAACCAATACTGTGTGGATCGGCGGGACGGCCAAAACATTCAGTACCGTATCACGCTATTCCGACCGATGGTGGCAGTGCGCCACAATGATCGAGGGCCAACCTCGCAGGGAATGTCGTGATTCTGAAAGCTGACCCTGGACTGTCTACATCTCGATGACCGTATTGCCGATATGATCGGCGGGAAGAACGGCACACGATCAGTTCCCCCGACCCACCGTGCAGTCGAAATAATACGGATCGCTCAATTGTGGGCGACCGTGTTAAGTCATCCGAACGCCCTACTATTCACAGTCACTCCACACGCAGTTTCACAGGCTGCGTGTCTTGCACTCTCGCATAAATGTGCGATCGGACTCGAACCAACGACCCCCTCCATGTCAATGTCTGCTTGAGCAAGCTGCAAGCCTTGGTGCTCAAGGGTTTCACAGAACGCCCATTCACATTATGAGGCGTTAAAAATGGCCAATTTCCGCTTACTTCCGTCCGGCAACTGGAATGCTCAGGTACGGATAAAGGGCAAACCTCCCCAGTCGAAAACCTTCAGCACCAAAGCTGAAGCAGAGTCATGGGCGAACCAGATCGAAGCAGTGACGATGGATCGCAAGCACCACACCATTTATACGTTGGGCATGACGTACTGCGAAACGATGCTCAAGGGCAAAGGCAGCTACGACCACGCACTGAAAATCGTGGAGCATCTGGGCAGGCACTTCACGCAGCCCATTCACGAAATCACCCCGCAGATGATCAACGACTTCAAGATCATGCGACTGAAGAAGGTGAAACCATCCACGTGCAGGACGCAGCTCGCATTCATGTCGCGGTTTTACAGGTTCGCTAAACGCGGATTGCTGATCGACATCCACAACCCTGTCAGTGATATCGCACGACCAAAACCCGACCTGCACGACAAGATCAACACGCTTCAGTCAGTAGCCAATTGCCTCAACGCTCAAGGCTTGCGTACCGCTCGTGGAAGCGAGTTCACACCAACGGCAGTACGTCGTCTCATGTTGGCTTTCAACGTCTCGTTCTGAGGCTGTAGGAGCTACCAGCGACCTACCTTTATTTTGAGATTTGTCAGCTTTCTATTTGAGCCCGTCGTTTCTTGCTGAGTACCTATCGTGCCGTGACCGTTTCCAGAAAGACCCACAGAGACGAAGCCACAGCTTATTTTCCCCAGCCACCACACAGCACACTGACGAAGTGCCAAGGCCGCTCCAGCGGCGGGATTTGAAATCCGTATAGAAAACGTCCCAAGAGCCCGCCTAGAGCGGGCTTTTCTATGGAAAGACAGCAGCGGAGATTGCTGAAGAGTAGGACATAGCCATCACAGTGTCTTAACGATTGCGTTCATTTGTAACTTGCGGACGTTCTACCACCCTGCAATAGTTTTAAAAGTGATGTACTTGGTTAACTGATCTTCTAGGAGTAGCACCTCTTTCCCAAACGCCACCTGTGCCTCATCACGCTTTTGATTGAGCATTAAAATTGCGTCCGCGTCTGCCCCAGATAAATTTCTATCATATGAAAGTATATTGCCACCGATTTTTATCAGCCTTCCCATAATTTCGAAAACCCCATCCTTCTCGTCGAACAGAAACTGCGATTCGCGACAGCACTTTGCGAACTCATCATACTTCGTCTCCATGCTACGGGCGTCCTTGTCATATGTTGACTGAAAGAACGCAAGTGTCGTCGAATACGCATTGAAGCGTTTATTGTACAAATCCAACTTTATTTTGGCGCTTGCAATCCTCATTTGCGAGTAACCGACAATAAACGTTGCAAGGCTAATCAGTGCCGCAGCGATACTCAGGTAGAACGTTATATCCGTGCTGGTTATTACACCGCTCACTACACTTGCAGCTTCAACTGTCATTTCATCAGTCCTTTTTCAGTCACTATTTACAAGGGTAGGCATCCATAAACGACCGCCACACTAAGGTCATTCTGGCAACATTCAAATCCTTAGGATTATCCTTCAAATATTTGACTACCACTCGCACTAGCTGGGAAGCCGATGCAGTGCCGGGGATACAAAACTTTTGATCTTTCTTAAGTTCATCGCTATAGAAGTAAACCGTGTTAGCGACTCCTTGCACAAAGCCACCACACACACCAGCATCAAAATGCACATCAGTTCTCGCGGTGCCGCCGTCCACCAACGTTACAAAATGCTGACACTGCACTAATAACTCGTTCCCATCGAATCTTGCGTCTGCTGCCATGGCAGCTCCACTCCCCAGCATCCCCGCCAGTGCAACCGCCATCAACCCTGATTTCATGATGTGTCCTTTTCTATAATTATTCGTGTGATATTCATTCTAGGGCACGTAGGAGAGGTTTTACGCCTTTGTAGGTGACGCCGGAGTGATGCTCGGGAAGCTTGGGAAGGATGCGAAACCGCTTGTGGATCGAATGAAAGAGCTGGCTGGAATTGCATGGACTGCTCAGACTCGAGCAGAAGAGCTACCAAGTGGCAGCGACCACCCTATGCTCGGCAATGATTCAGCGCCACTCGCTATAGAGTGATCCGCACTCGTCAAATAAGCTATACAGCCCGGCTTACTACCCTTCTCAGCAGTTGCCGCAGGCATGAGCGATCTTGCTTGCGGCACGCCAAAAACCCAACCGCAATCGGCGTTCACATTGCCCAGTGTGAACGAAGCCTATATTTTGTGAACGTTCTGCAAGAAATCCGAAGCAACAAAAAAGGGCCCACCTTTCGGTGAGCCCTTCTAGACCGCCCAGCAGAGCGGATTTTGTTTGGTAGGCGCGATTGGACTCGAACCAACGACCCCCACCATGTCAATGAGGTGCAAAGCCGTACCCGTTTCATACAGGTAGACGCCCCCCGGCCGCTGGTTCACTGCGCACACCGCTTTTGCGCAGGATCGAACCATGACCTACAGCCATCCGAAGACTTACCGTTTGATTGCACTTGTCACAGCGATGGGGCTTCCTCTGTCGGCACCGGCCCTCAACACTGTAACGATCACAACCTCAAGCCTATCCCCCGATTGCCTGGCCTATCGCGTGGTTGGTATCTGTTACTGGCTCTACTGCACCAACTTTGGTTGCCAAGTCAAAACCTCCCCCAAGGTTCGTCACTACGTGCCTGATGCCGTGGTGTCGAGCTATAGCAACACGGGAGAAAATCCCTGGTCGGAAGTCCGAGTGCTGAGCTCGACCAATTTCACCGCCCGAGGTGGTGGCGACGGCAACACTGGCATCAGCCACGAAAACGATCTCGCCAAATTCAAAAACGCTGATGTGATCGGCCATCCCGGTGGCGCAGCATTCAGCCAATTCGCTGGCCAGTCCGGATACGCCTGCCCAGGCACCGGCAAAATCCTCATGCCCTATTTTCTGAGCACACTGGACACCATCGCCTGGCGTCACAACATCCCCGAACTGGTATTTCCCGAATCACTCACACCTGGTGTGCGTGAGATCGGCAGTCGCACCAGTGCGAATCTATGGGGAGCGGTCTATCCGCGTGGTGGATTCCTGCATGGAGTCGACGACTACAAAAGCGCAGCTGTTGTTGCTCAAAGAGCCGGTGACATCGTCACCCGTCGCGGACAGATCCATGTCTATCAGCCAATGCTTGCCAACAAGCGCGATGGGTATTGGCCTGCAGGACCACTCAAGGAAAGCGATCCCGCTACGGGGAAGTGGCAGGAGCTGACACCTAAACAGTCCCAAACCTGTGCGGTGTTTCCTAACAACCTCCCTCGCATTCAATCCCCGCGCGGCGACTACGCCTGGGCGCTATGGCGGCCTTACAGCTGCTGCGAGCGTAAGGGCCAAGTCTTTCTAGGAAGTACCGACTTCGCAGGAGCGAACCAATGAAGAACGAGTATCCACGTGTTGGCCCCTCCCTGGCGCTCAAGCCCACCAACATCCTGTTCGCAATTCTGTTGCTCTCAGCAGCCACTATTCATGCAGCGAGCAAATACGAGATTAACCAGAGTGGTGCAGCGATCGGTGACGACGTGCTTTACAGCATCGGCGGAGGAAGCGCCGTGTCCATGGGCAGTGCCGCTAAGATGGACAGCGTGAGCGTCGGTGTTGGTTGGGACACTAATCTGATGTGCGGCAAGATGGACCTGAGCACGACCCTCCAAAATCAACTCAATGGCGCCACAAGCGGCTTCAAGTCAGTGATGAGTAGCGTGATCCAGAACGCCACCGGTGCCGTGGCCTCACTCCCTGCCCTCATCATTCAACGGGCTGACCCTGGGTTGTACAACCTGCTCAGCAACGGAATCCTGCAAGCCAGGCTCGATTACGACCGATCCAAATCTACATGCAGGTCGATCGCTGGACGCATGGCGGATATCGCAGGTGGTCATTTCGGCTGGGAACAACTGGCGGAAGGAATAAACCTGACTCAAACAGTCAGCAATCGGGACGCCGTTGCCGCTGTAGAGCAGGCTGAAACCCAACAGGGCAATAACGGTGTGCCCTGGGTTGGAGGTCGGCCCGCCGGCGGCAAACGTCAACCCTCAATCAAAGTGGTGGCTGACGTCACTCGCGCCGGCTACAACTTGCTCAATGGTCAAGAGGTCGGCAGCCAATCGGCCATACCAAAATCTGCCTGTGGCAATCGTCAGAGCTGCCAAACCTGGTCCTCCCCACAGGAAGCAGAGGCTTGGGCAACTCGTGTGTTGGGTGAGCGCGAACACCAAACGTGCGACACCTGCACCAAAACTCAAAGCAAACCAGGCGTGGGTCTCACGCCTCTGATTCAGGAAGAGTACGACACCAAACTGCAGGCCCTTGAAGGCTTGATGAACGGCAGCAAGCCGACCTCTACCGAAAACCTGCTCGCCGCCAGCAGTCAGTCACTGCCCGTCACTCGGGGTGTCATCGAAGCCCTGCGTGATGAACCCGACCAAGACGTGCTTGCGCGTCGCCTGGCTTCAGAGGTCGCGCTAGCCAGCGTCATGGAAAAAGCCATTCTGCTGCAGCGAACGTTGATGACCGGAAGCAAAGAGCCGAACGTCGCTGCCAATCAACTGGCTCAGCAAGCCATTTCTTCGGAAAGCAATGCACTGACCCAGGAAATCAACAGCCTAAAAACCGAGCTCGAACTGCGCCGCACGCTGGCCGGCAACTCACCCTTGGCCCTGCTCCAGCGACAAAGCAACCGAGCAGCAGGCTCTCGCGGCGTTTACCAAGGTGATCCTGTACGCAATCGTCTGGACCTGATCCAGCAAGCCGCTCCCAAGGATCAGTAACCATGACACAGCCTAAAACTCGTCGTGCGCTTTGCGCGCAGGTCATCCTCTGGACAGTCCTTCTCACCCTTGCAGCCATCGTCATAGGCTTACTGGGCATCGAAGCAGCCAACGGTATAGACGACTGGACCCAGTGGCTTCGCAGCCAAGCAACCGCCCTGCTGATCTGGCGGCTAACCCTCTACAGCGCAACCGCTTACAGCTGGTATCGCATGCGACAGCGCTTTGCTCATGAAGGACTCACCTCGTCACAGCATCAACGCTTGCTGTGCGCGGAGGCGGCCGCCGTCTGCGCGATTGCACTGCTCGAATTAATGACCTTCAGCTCGAACTGACCACGGACGATCCCATGACCCTCTACACAAATGACTATCTGGAGTTTTACCTGACCCTGGTCGGATGGATCGTCAACAACGGCATCTGGGAGCTTCTGGTTGCCAGCGGCGTATTTGCCCTGCCCTTTCTGGCGATCATTCTTCAGGAATGGCTCAGAGCTCGTACTGAAGGCGCCGATGAGGGCAACAAAGGCGTGCTCTCCTCATTGCGCATCGAAAACCGTGTGTGGGTCGCCATCATCGTCATCATGTTTGCGGGTATCCCTGTCATTGATGTCGACCTGAACACCATCGAGTTCGACAGCACCCGCTCCACCCAATGCCAAGTGAACGTCCCCAAGCCGCAAGACACTCGATGGTCCAACAGCTTCACAACGCTCAACAACCAAAGTGCCAAGGTACCCATTTGGTGGTTCTTCATGCACTCGCTTTCCAAGGCCATTACCGGAGGGTCCATCGCAGCCATTCCGTGCGGTACGGACCTGCGGCAGATACGCATGGACATCGACGCTACTCGCATCGACAACACAATTCTGGCTCAGGAAGTGGCTGACTTCAGTAACGATTGCTATGGACATGCAAGAGCCAAACTGTTCATGAGCCGACCCACCCTAAGCGATGAAATGATGGATGACATCAACTGGATTGGCTCAAAGCACTTCCTAAACACCACTGGCTACTACGACAAGTATCACTCCAAGACACCCCGCAGCCACTGGCCATTCAACGCCGCGCGCGACGCTGGACTGGCTCAAGTACCAGGCGGTGGAGGTTATCCAACCTGCCGGCAATGGTGGTCTGACGCAGGCCACGGATTGCGATCAAGGCTTCTGCTACAGGTCGATCCAGACCTACTCACCCGACTCAGTAAGTGGGCAGGCTTCCTGAGCAAAACTGAAGCCGATGACGCCGTCATCCGCTCCGTCGTATCCCCACGTCAACAGACGCTGAACCAAGGACAGGTTTACTCCAGCTACGGCGGACAGATCGACATGAAGGCGTCAAACATCGCCGCCCGTGCTGCCTCAGACTTGGGTCTGACCGTTGGATCAACAGCCTTCTTTCCGGCCATGGATGTCGTTCGCCAGGCTCTGCCTATGGTCCTGTCCTTCCTCAAGATGGCACTGACCATCTGCATCCCACTGATCCTGGTCATCGGCACCTACGACCTCAAAGCCCTCATGACCATCAGCTGCGTTCAGTTCGCCCTGTTCTTCGTCGACTTCTGGTTCCAACTCGCCCGCTGGATCGACAGCACCATCCTCGACGCCCTCTACGGCTGGAACTCACCGCACAGCAATTTCAACGTGCTGATGGGTCTGAACAACTCCTTCGGCGACATGCTGCTGAACTTCGTTATGGCTACGATGTTTTTAATCCTCCCGACATTTTGGATTACAGCATTGTCATGGGTTGGACTCCGCGCAGGTGGGATGCTTCAAGGCCTGACACAGGGCGTCGCAGAAGCAAAATCAGCCGGTTCTCAAGGTGCCGCCATTGCGAGGGGTGCGCTCAACTAGAACTTAGGGCATCTCATCGGGATCATGCGGGTCTATTCGGACTCCTGTTCGATCATAGAGACCGAAGCCGGATAGACCATCCCTCCAATCACTTTCTTCATAATCTGACCTGAAATCGCAGTTGAAGGCAGCACGGACCACAAAAACTATCGCGAGAGCTATCAATGCGATCCAAAACGCTAGATACAACAGTACGCTGAGAACAACCGCTTTAAGAATCCAGCCATAGATCTTTGCCACATTGATCGGCACTCCGACTCGCTGCAGCCACAGCAGCGAGTTCTTTTCAAATAATAGAATGCCTCTCCAGCGACGTCCCATCCATTTACCAAATCGCGCCGCTCCCGTAATTCGTTCCCCCTCCATCTCAAACACCTCCCTGTTCGCAGAACACTGCTGTCCATAAAAAGGGGGCGACTCGCTCGCCCATTCAACGTAGCGGCCACCCAGTAGATTGCCGCAGCCTCAAAAGGTAAATGGAAAAAAGGAAAGGACCAAGGGAATGGAGCACAAGGGGAAAGGCCCTACCCAAAAAGGAGAAAAGTCCTTCCTCCAGACCATGCTGACAGGAGGAAACATGCTTTCAATTTTCTATCGCAAGCCCAAACCTACTCAAAAGGACACTGCCCAAGCCGAGCAATCAACTCCCACAGGACTCACTGCTCCGATGTCAGCTCTGTCACTGCTGGCAACAAACCGCCGACAAAAATTGCTCAACCACATCTGGCAACGAACAGCACTCTCCCGTGATCAATTCAATAAGCTCTACCTTGATCCCATCAGACGCTATGCCGAACTGGTACAGCTGCTTCCTGCCTCAGAAAGCCACCACCATGCCTATCCCGGCGGAATGCTGGACCATGGCCTCGAAGTAGTTGCCTATGCCTTAAAACTGAGGCAGTCCCTACTACTTCCCACAGGTGCTCAACCGGAAACCCAGATCGCCCAAGCTGAAGCCTGGACAGCAGCTATCGCCTACGCCTCTCTTGGCCACGACCTGGGCAAAATCGCTGTCGATGTGCACGTCGAATATGCCGACGGGACGCTCTGGCATCCGTGGCACGGTCCTTTGTCACGACCCTACCGACTGCGCTACAGAAAGGATCGCCAATACCGGTTACACGGCGCTGTATCAGGCGTGCTGATCTGCCAAGTATTGAACAAAGATATTTTGGATTGGCTCTGCACGTTCCCAGAACTCTGGACCTCGCTGCTGTTCAACCTGGCAGGCCAGCAAGAGTACGCCGGAGAGCTAGGCACTCTTGTCTCTCAAGCCGACCAGGCGTCAGTAGCCCAAGCCCTCGGTGGCGACCCAAGCGTGGCCATGTCAGCGCCCAAACACGCACTGCAGCGAAAGCTATTGGAAGGACTCCGCTACCTGGTCAGCGAAGAACTGAAGATCAATCAACCTCAAGCCTCAGATGGTTGGCTCACCCACGACGCGCTGTGGCTGGTAAGCAAAACAGTCTCAGACAAACTGCGTGCTCATCTGCTTTCGCAAGGTGTCGACGGCATTCCAGAAAGAAACATTGCCGTCTTCAACGTCCTTCAAGAGCACGGTATCGCTCTACCGAGTGCCGACGGAAAAGCCATCTGGAATGCCACCGTCACAAGCGATACCGGCTGGTCTTACAGTTTCACATTCCTGAAGTTGTCGCCGGCGCTGATCTGGGAAGCCGGAGCACGCCCTGAACCGTTCACCGGGAGCATCACCGTCGACGTAGTGGATAAGCCGATCAACTCTGCTGGCACCGCCAACGTCATCTCAAACCCGCCATCGCCACCTGCAAATGCAACAAGCCAAACACAATCAATACCTAACCCACCAGTAGCACCTGCTCTTGGACGAGCAGCACCAGATTCAGTCGATATATTGATGGACCTGTTCGGCTCCCCTCCTCCGTATTTTGAGGAGCTAGACGCCATAGAGGACATGGAGCTACAAGCCATACAGACACAGACCATCCCGAACATAATCGAGCCTTCCGGAGCCCACTTCATGGAGTGGTTTACCAAGGGCGTTCAGTCACATCGCATCATTACGAATGACAAGAGAGCACTGGCCCATAGCGTCAACGACACGCTCTATCTAGTCACACCCGGGATCTTCCGACGCTACGCACAGGAGTTTCCTCACTTGGCCAAAATCGCTAAGCAGCAAGGATTGTCCGACTGGGAATGGATACAGAAACGCTTCGAAGAAATGAAGCTGCATCGCAAACAACGCAGCGGCCTGAACATTTGGGTATGCGAAGTCACAGGCCCACGCAAAACAAGGCGGCTGAACGGATACCTGCTCAAATCACACGGAGGTCTACTCAACGAACTTGCCCTGAACAATCCCTACCTGAAGCTAGTGAAACCTGGCCGAACAGAAGATTCTCCACCCCCTTCAGGACACACTCAGTAACCGGTTTGTGGATTGACAGAGAACGCGTATGAAAGCACTTTAGGGCAATGTTTTGCTGACTTGATCAGCTACATGCCCAGCCGTCAGGATCTTTCAGTCGGCGCTACGGTTCAACCGTAGGATCCATCCCAATGACCGCATCGCTTCCGGTAGCGCGGTCAGTCGACTAAGTCGATGGAAGCACAGTTTTTCTCACCCACGACGGGCCTTCCCGTTGTGGGGTAGGCCTTTGTATTTTTTTGGAGGCCTTATGAAAATGGAACTGGCTCTGTATCAGGCGTTGATAGCCATCAACGTCCCCGAGCGGAAAGCCCACGCAGTAATCGAAGCATTGGAGTCGGACATGCATACCCTTCTCGCAACTAAGAGTGATATCAATACTCTTGAACATCGACTAACGGCAGAGATTGCTAAAGCTGATGTGAAGCTGACAATTCGTATGGGTGTGATGCTGTCAGCTGCCATTGGAATTATGATCGCCGCAATGAGGTTCATTCACTAGATAATCTGGCTAGACCTAATCCGAAACCACCTGTCTTTTGACTGGTGGTTTTTTCATGCGTGCCTATTTACTGGTGGCTGCGCCTGAAGCGCATCCAATTTTCTGAGGCAACTGCCCGCGTTTAGATTTCAGATCAGCCTGAACGTCTTGAGGTAAATTGCTCCACAGCGTCAGACCCGAACGTTCTTCTATCTCTTCTACCGTCACCTGGAAGTCACAGAAGCTCGCAGAGCGTGGGGTGCTTTGCTCCATGATGAAAGCCGCATAGAGGCCATTGGCAGGCGTGCTGCCAGTGAAGATCACCTTCCAGTAGCCACTGGGGATCGTATGGATCTTGTTTGTGCCTGGTAACGAACCGATGTTCTTTTCGTAGAGAGGACCTGTGGCCACATACACTGCATCGACGTCAGGTACCTTGCTCAGGTTGCGTTCTTGATCCTCTAGGCGAGCCCATGCGCCTTGGTTCAAGTCGGCTTTTTGAGGTGTGATGTTGGTGAGATAGTTCAGAGTCTGCCAATCGGTTACGCCGCCCATAGAAGCGAGGTTTGCCTGGTGGCCCCTGTCTATTTTCAGGGCCACACTGGCTCCGTTGTAGTCGACCGGGTTTAGCGTTTCTCCGATGGGAACGTCGGGGTCAGTTTTCCAGTTGCGGGGGCGCCCGCTGGCTGGCGTGTCCTTTGTGATTTTGTAAGCGACCCAGTTGGCGAATTTTGTTGAGCCGTTGTTGTTTAGGGTGTAGGCCTGACGGTTGAGTGTCAGTTCACTACCGCCAGATGGGCATCCTACAGAACAGTTATCGACGGTTGAAGGTTGTGCCAGCTGGAGTTTCGTCGATCCATCTGAAACGTCCACAGTTTGAGGTGTGGTACAGGCGCCTATCACAGGAACAATAAGAAGCGAGACCAGTTTTATTTTCAGCATTCCTTGCATTGATACTTCTCCTAAAATGACTAATTATTTTAGAAATCAGTGTCTAGGTAAACAACACCCCCCAGTAAAGGACGTATAAAAAAGTGCACTACATGTTTCCCCGCACTCGTGGCGTCTGCACTGCCGATGCTCGGCACAAGAGTTTCAAGCGGAATTTAGATCACTTTGGTTCGCTACGGATGAAAGATTATTGTATAAGCCGTTGATCACAAGCGCCGCTTTCGACTCAAAGCTATCTATTGCTAAATTTCGATCGTAAAAACCTGCCTTATGGCCTAGGCAACCAGAGGCAAAGTTTCAGGAAACGTCATGCTCTCTTGCGCATGAGCATGTCGTGAAGGAAAAAATTAAGTACCCGACAACACTCAACAGCAGAACTGATAATCGGACGACACTCCATGCCCGATTCCCTGGTACTGTATGACACTGAGCCGTTCAAAAAATAGGGGCGACCCAGACCCGAAGTAGTCTTGGTCTCTTTCGGAGTGCTAGCGTCCAGCCTCTGACCTGCTTTAGGCAACGCGAGCATTGCGACATCACTAGAAACCACTAGGCAGGCTGGCAGCCTATTCACTTACCAATATCTACTTCTCTAAACAGCAGTTGAATGAGACTAATTCCTCTATAACATCCGAAAAAATATGTACCCATACAACTTTTTACCTCCTAGTACTGATTATATTCGATGCATTCATAACTCCTTTCGCCCTACCAATTCCTCAATGGCAAGGATCCGACGATCAAGTGCAGCATCCCCTTCACCTTTCATAGCCCAGTAGACACTCTTAAGATAGGTTCGCCCACGGCCACTCTGAGCTGTGACACCTATTAGTGCATAAAATAGAACATCGCTGTGGGTTAGGTGGGCAAAGCAGTTAGGTGAAAGATCGCGATCTACGAACCTATCTATGACACCGGCACGTAACCTCTGGCAACGATCCCATGTGAGCCAGAATATTGACCAAGGCAACCGTGGCTCAAAGGTACGCCAACAATCCTCCGATAGGCTATTGTGGGCGAGCGCATCATGTATTGGCTCGAAGCTTAGTTGTAAAAGCTCGGCCTGAGACTTAGATCTCCATCCAAGAGCTCGATTTAAGAAATAAGCCAAAATATATGTGACCTGGGAGTCATCTATCGAGCCCGTAGAGTTTTGCCAAGCTACGAACCATGGATCCTCGCCGTAGTCATTCGGCACTAAATCTGGGGGCAGTATTTTTGCTAGTACATATATAATTTTCCGAGGGATACTAGCACGGCTACCGAGAAACTCAGCAACAGACTTGATGTCAATTGAAGCCGCTTGAGCCCAGAATTTGAGGTCGTTACTATTTACACCCTTCGCTCTACTTAATGCTTCGAGAACAACTATCGGACCGAAAGTTTGAACTGTTGCAGGCGCAAGATCACTTCTTCCCGCTGTAAGCATGGCCGCAACAGCATCGAATTGTAGGTCTTTGTTCTCAGCGACGCAGAAAGACTCATCTGTTGCTCTGATGTTTAACCAGAAGCTGGGCTCCTTGATAAGTTCTGGACGATGGGCTAAGACGAGCGAAAACAGCTCAGGTATAACCTTGAGGCCTTCGATAAGCTCAGCAGCTTCTAAATCGGCAATCACTCTATGAAGAACAACTTTTTCGGTGCTTTCGCTATTCAAGAGCTGAACTAGTTTTCGCGGATCACGATTCCAAGTCACTCGTCCGAGTCGAGTAGCCAGAGCGTGTAGAACATCAGGCTCCACGAGGTTGAGGTTAGCCCAGAGGAAGTCGAATGACATCTCGTCTAACGTATCGACTGTCTCAAGTGCCGACTTGGCAACGATAGCCCGCGCTGATCTCGCCTGTTTCGTCCCTAGTTCGCCTTGCAGAAGGCTAATAGCTTCATGAACTGCTACTGGACTTTGTGGGGATATCTCAACCGCCCGGTGTAGTCGGCAAAGCGGACGAAAAACCTCACGACCTCCCGCGACGTCGGATCCTAACCTGCGAAAAAAGGATCGAAGACCACTCTGATCGGGATGCACTAAGTCTAGTAGTGCATCTTCCACCCAAGGGGAGACGTTCAACTTTACGCTGTCCGCATCCACAATTTCTGAAAACCGACTGCGCACGCTTCGATCAGAGTTCGGCAGTATTTGGAGATCAAAACTTGCTCCTTCGACTGACCTGTCGCTGGCAGCGAAAGTACAGAATCTGAAACTTCTCCGAAGTCGTGGCCACTGCTGTGACCATATCGCTAGTACCGCGGTATCAACCTCAGGCCCTGACCGAGTGGCGACAACTCTGTTCTTTGGTTTTCCGTATAGCGCCGCCAACACTGGTTTCGCCCATGCTTCCGCGACACTCGATAGCTCTGAAAAGGATGCAATGTTTATTCGCGTAGGTTTTGCATATTCCTGGAAGCTGCTCAAGCCCGTGGGGCGCTTGAAAAGCTTCAATAGGCTCGAAAGGTTCTCAAAACCAGCTAGGTCGTTGAAGTCGATGAGTAGTGTGTGAGTCCATACACATCCAGGTCGTGGCATCTCCGGTGCCGACCAAGTACGACCTAACGCGAAGAAGCCCGAATCAGGCAAAGGGTATCCAGTCAGATACCCGTCCTCGTCCAATCTAGCGCCAGGACCGGAAATGTCGCTTAAGGCAAGAAGTATCTTCTGATCCCGAGGCTTCAATGTCGCCGAAATTGCGAGCTGCTGGTGCCCGTCGGCATAACCATGGAGAGCTTGATGGACTATTGGCTTAGACGATTCCTTCACTCCATCAGCCATCTAAGTGGTTCCGTAAGATCATGTGTTTCTGGAATTGGGCCCACTAACTGAATTCGCATCGAAGCGCTATCAAGAGCACGCAATTCTTCAGCTTGTGCTACTGGCCTTGCGGTCACTTCGACAGGGTCGTAATCCCCCCCCTGTGCGCTTAATCCGTAAATCTGAAAAACCCAGCCGTCGGCCCCCCGTTCCAAATACTGCCAAAGCATAGGGAGTTTGCTCTTTAAATACACTTCTGGTGTTAAACCTTCACCACGGGCCTTATCCCAAGCAGATAACAAGATCGCTAGCCGGCGGGGACCGATGTCCAAGGGGGGCATCCGAAGCATCTGAAGCAAATCAATCAACTGGACCTGAGTTGGTGCGAGCCTTGGATGCCAAGGTGCATTATCATTATCAGGAACCTCTAGACCGAGCTCTTTGGAGAGCTCAACCTCGTCAACGACCCACTTCGGTGCACGAATTGTATCCGAATGGATAAACAACAAGACCCCCCCAGCCTGCAAGATATCAGCGATCTCTGGATCACAATCCCGGTCTTCCCACATTCGCCTGTACGCTTCGCCGGGGACATCTGGAAATGTTGCGCGCACAACATTATCGGTTTGGTCTAGGAGATTTATGCTTACGAGTCGATTGCCCGCAACCGCCGTGCGGTCCTGGACTTTAGCGTCCCGCCAACGTCGAGCTATAGCATTCAAGTGCGAAGCTTCACCAGCACCAAGACCGCCAAAACGTAACGCTGTTGGTATGTCACGTGCAGTCACAAGATGCCAAAGAGCAGCCAAGAACGTAGTTTTCCCAGACGATGGAAGTCCGATTATAACAACCGATTGATCAGCCATTTGGCTCCTCCACCGTCTCATTGAGCGGCATCAATCTAGCGAAGGCTCGCCCAAACTCAGGTCGGGCGAAAGCCAATGCTCGTGTCGAAGCAGCTGGTCTAAGCCAGAATGTCAACAATTCGGACACTCCCGTTCCCCGCGGAACTGCGTTTGATTTTGGCGATGCGGCAAGTTGGAACGGCTCGACTTCCGCTAACGTGCTACCGAAAAAGAGTCGGATATCGCCGAGCAACAAGTCGAAATCGTTAAATGCACGCTCCGCGTGATCTGAGGCCGTGACGGCATCATATTTCGTCAAAACAAGAGCGAGACGCGAGTGAGACCGTAATCCGCCTCCTTCGTGCAGCCCTTGAAGCATCATGATGATGTCGCTTTTAAGATTATGTCGTCCGCCATCGAGTAAGCGCTCCCCATCGACGAGAACGGTAAGGGTATCGGCACGAGAGATCTCCATGAAGCCAGCTACGACGCTAACATCGTCTGCAGCTGCCCGATACTCCTCACCCGCTCTATCGCCGAGAAGGAGAACTAGATGTTTACGATCCGCCACTCCCGCGATTTCAAGGTGATAGAAATTCACCTCGCCGATAGGCGTGCGGTTCATGTGAGGAATACTTCGCCGCGAAGCAGCACGAGCGTCGTGACAGGCATGCTCGAACGCATGCAGACTCAGTGATCTTGCAAACTCAACTCCAGCGACAGGCCCCTCTTGAAAAAGATCGTAGAGGCTAGCAATAAGGCTGGTCTTCCCAGAGTCACTGGGCCCCAAAACTGCAATTACACGGCTGTCACCCCGACGGAGAATTTTCGATGCGCCCTCGGGTGACAGGGTTTCTGCCGAAGGAAGCATGATGCTCTGATCAATGTCCTCCTCTAACTCTTCACTTTCTGAGTCGTCATAGTCGGGCTCCTCCCCATAGTGAGGGCAGGCATCCAGTTCCAGGCCTTCTACACAGCGCCCCGTCTCCGATACTCGACATTCAGGATTTGCGCAAACGATGGTCTCGATGTCCTCATCCTCAGCCGCCATGATTCACCCGAACAATATGAGCAAGCGCTCACGATAAAAAAGCTCACCTAAGGTCAGCCGTGAAAGCGAATGTCCCGCATTAATGCCTGTGGCCGAAGCCCAAGCCGCAACCCAAGCATCCCCAGCACCAATCTCCAGCTGTCGCTTAATTGCATAGTGGATTGGAGTCGAAACTGGCGATGGATCAATTTCTTCAACCATCCCTTGCAGCCACTGAGGGGTAGGAGCATTAACTGCCGCCGTGAGCGCGATTTTCTTCCGTTCCTTTAGACCCGCTCGTGACAGGATGGCGTTCACTGAAGGCGGGCCAGGAAGGAACTCTGTTGCGTTGGCCAATTCGCTCGCGAACACGAATGGCTGCGCATCGACCGGTAAAGTATCGAAAGCACAGTTATAGTCTTTGCTACGCTGACCGGTGAGCCACCACAGCATTTGCAATTCTTCGTCTTGAACCCGAATAAAGTGTTCTGTAGCGATGATTGCTTGTGTTTGCTGTTTAGCCAGGCTACTGAACGCTGTGCGCGTAGTTTCAGCTGCCAGTTCGAAAGCTTGTCCTACACCGGCCCAGTCTGGCTGCTCATTTACCTTCGCAACTGACTTCGCAAAATCAATCGTGGTATGTTCCCTGGATGTTGTCAGTGAAGGACGTTCGCGGTTTGCCTCGCTAAGCAGGTCAATCGCCTGTTCTCCTAGTGATGCAAGATCCATTGGTAGATTGGTTGTTCGCCCCCTGCCGAGCGCCGCAGTAGTTACAGCAAGTGCGGCACGCTCTGCTTGGTTCGAGTTTGTGTCTTCCATCAAAACGGCTAGGCAAGCACCGGCAAGCACCTGAAGTTCCCGGTTATTACCATCCATTTCAAACGTCTCATCCGCCGTCTTAAAATGCTGACGGATCGTTTGGATGGTTGATTGCAGTGGCGTCTGGCGGGTTCCATAGGCCAACCGAAGCAATGCTTCTACTATCTCGCTGTTTACGTTAGCAACGACGTTCAGTAGGCCTTCCCAGCGGCCGTGCCGACGAACAGTGTCATCACCCATGCTGACAGAGTCATACCATTGAGCAAAATTTTGATGCATCGGTTCCACCGGAACAGCCATTATTGCGTCTCCCTTTGCATGACCGCGAGGGCCAGTTCGTCCAACTTGCCACGTTCGCTGGCGCGAATCAGCGCGCGCCCATAGCGCTCCGGCTCAGGTAACTGAAGCTCATCTTCCGCGATCAACCCGAGCTGTAATGTGATCTCACGACGCTCGCTTGCAGTTAGATTCCAGAAGCGGAACACTAGATTGCGTGTGCTGGCGTCCCCCATGGCGGCTTCTCCGTTGGTTTCGTGCTCACGATCCAGAGCATCTTTTCCCTCTGAATCCTGCCCGGCGATGGGAGAGACAACTTGGAGAACAGGCACGTCCGAAGTCACTGCAAGAGAGTTCCCACGTTCCTCTCCAGGAAACCTAATTGAATGGCAAAATACTGTCTCATCCTCAGGCGTGAGTACTGCGCGAAACTTGTCTGGATTGGTCTGCCATTGGCGTAAATGCGCTGCGACCGTTAACCGACGGTCTCGGCCCGAGCCAGTTATATGCACCTCAACCAAGTTGTAACCTGGTTGCCACCCAAGTTCTTGCCTATCCGGATTTACCGCCCCCGCACTGAAGCGAACATATTGGCGATCAAACTGGAGGCGCTGTCGGTGTTTATGCCCAAACATATGAATCGTTGCTCGACCGCAAAATGCATCGCTGGCATCGTCTTGGTCCATGAACCAATCTGGAGGATGGTGGCACAACACAAGGTTCACCACATCATCTACCGGGTCAAGCACAGTCTGAAGCGGGCTGAGATAGAGGCTATCACGTGTGTCATCTCGCCCCTCAGCGCCTGAGAGAATTACGGATGTAAGGCCGTGAACTCGTAGTACGACGCTATTCTCAAGTTCCAAGTCCTGCTTCCAGTAGAGGCGTTCTGGTAGATAAACTTGGCAGTTCAGGCGCTTCGCGAAGTCGTTGTAGGCTGCAAGGGGGGCAAGCAAGGCTCGACTAGTGTCACCGTCGCTAATTTGATTCCGCAACTCACGCTCTCGACGATCATCCGGCGCACGCTTGATTGCAGCCTGAGCATTTCGAGTGGAAAGGGTTCTAAGGATCAGCCCACGATCCAC
Source organism: Pseudomonas sp. BT76 TE3572 (assembly GCF_050435365.1). NCBI lineage: Bacteria > Pseudomonadati > Pseudomonadota > Gammaproteobacteria > Pseudomonadales > Pseudomonadaceae > Pseudomonas > Pseudomonas sp. BT76 TE3572. Next base: position 532,622 of record NZ_JBNDKE010000001.1, on the reverse strand, counting down.
ATCGTGGTTCCCTGGTACGACAAAAACGCGTTCCAATGGGCAGCCGGCAACCGCTGCTAGCTCGGTAATCCAGGACATAGCAGCTTGGTATTCCTCGGGCGCCCCCTTAAACGCGATATCTCCTCCGATAAGAATTGCACCTACTGGACCCAGTTCGGAAACACGGGATCTGACATCTTGTACGAGACGAGTTCGGTATGGGCGGTCTGCGTCTAGGTCGGGATTGAGGCAATCCGGTGATCTAAAATGGATATCGGCGATATGGAGCAACAGCACGGGTCCTTCCTCACTCTTGTTCTTCGATAACAGCAATATACCTTGAATGGAGCACATTTATCATCGAAAAGCACGTTGACGAAATCGGAGAGGGGAATAAAGGATGCCGTTGAACGAGCCCGCTAACGGTAGGATATGGCAGGTCTACCACTACCCCATTCGCGAAATTGGCTTCCTCGGGATTGAACATGCCCGTTCGGATGCTGACACGAATCTTCTTGCCCGCCGAATCCTGGGCACGAAATTTCTCTGAGGCACGGATCATGTAGGTCGCCACCGCCTCCTTGATCGGTGGCAATTCTGTGAGGTGCTTCCCGAACATTCGACTACGGCAAATCTCCTGCTTTGGTAGATCAGGGCTCATCCAACTCCAGACAAGGCGCACCCGCCAACTCCCTCGCCGTCTTCTCAATCACCACACTGAATCTCTTGCGCAGCATCCACGGATCAGCCCTGGCCAGATCCATCGCAGTTTTGATACCCAACGCTTCCGAATGCAGAGGATTGTTTGCGACAAGCGGAGCCACTGATTCCAGGAATCCAAAAAGAAACTGAAGGGGCCGGCACTACGATCTGATCCCAACTCTGTTCGCCGTGATCTCCGCTAACATGATGCTGTTTGAAATCAAGATACCCGCAAGCTACGCTCGCGGAGCTCCATCAATTTAGTTGTTGTCACCCAAGGAGAAAAGATGCCACATCCAAATGGTAGCAATGGAAATGCACTCCAAGTTGCGCATTCATTTGCGCAAACGTATGCACACGTAGGACGCACAGGCGTAGCGTTTGTATCCACTACTGGCGAAGCCATCACAGCTACACAAGGTTTTGCACGCGACGGTGTAACTCCAACAATTGTTTTACAGGGGCAGAATCATGTGCATGGAAGGGTATGTGCCGCCTGCTGGGGCTACACAAAGAGTTGTACCGGCGAGCGAATAGGCCAAGCTGTAGCCCCGCTTGATTCGGTAGTCCCGTAGGTGCCCAGTAATCTCGGGGGTTGATATCCCAACTGCGTCTCGGTTTTCAATCGATACAGACCTGAAGGCACCAGGGCTAATGAAATTTCACGCACGCCTCTGCCCTCCCCTGGGTCTTCGAGCGAACCCATTTCCTGAGCCAACGCCGAACGCGGCTGCATCCCCCCGAAACTACCATTCGCCAAATTCAGTGGGCGTTTTTACTGAACTGTTGGTCAGGGTTTTCGATAAGGAGAGGCAACCTTAAGCAGTGCCGAAAATCAGCTTGCACCTTTGCCCAGGACCAGTTCCGGCAAGACCACTACCCCAAGCTTATGGGTGTTTTTTGACGTTAGAGTGACACGGATTGCTATGAATTCAGCCCTAGAAAACCGACCTATCCCTATCCTAAATGCTGGAGAGCTAGACAACTTACTGACCTCAATTGCTAGTCGAGAACTCGCGAAGTGGAAAGAGCCTGATCTACTCGTGAAAACCTGTGGATCACTACGGTTGCTTGATGAGCGGCGGCTCGCTAGCGAGACCAAAGGCTGGCAAAAACTCTACGCATTTCAGTTGGAAAATGAGGGCGCTGTCACCTTGGATGGCGCACTGAGTCTGATGAGTGGATTTCAAAATGGCGACTTCGTGGAAGTGGTTGGATTCCCAGTAGCAAACGTCTACAAGGGTGCACTGTCCTTCAAGTTGGAGTTGGTTGATGTTCGCCACTTTGAAGGCACACAGATTACGGAGCAGCGTCGTAAAGTCATCCAGGATTTTCAATACTTACGGAGCCTAAAGTCGAGACGCCACCCATTCCCGATTCAACGGGATCAACTGTCCGTATCTGTAATTTATCCTTCAGCAACCCACGCACGGGTTGATGAGGATTTCAGAACTGCTTTGGGTAACCAGAGCCAGCGTTCTCTCATCACGCCGGTGCCAGTCCGAATCGGTTCGGCTGAGGCCGTAGCCAAGGCGATATCGGAAAGCACTGCTCAGGTTTTGGTTATTATCAGAGGGGGCGGTGATGACGCTGATTTCGCCGCATTCAATGACCCTTTAGTGCTAGAGGCTTTGGCGTCTTTTCCAGGCTATCGAATATTGGGGATCGGACATACCGCCAATCTGGCAATGGCTGACCTACTTTGTGATTTCTCGGCTTCTGTTCCCGCAGCAGCGGGTACGCACCTGCGTGAACAGCTCGCGCTTATCTCTGGGGCCTACGACGAACTTGAGAATCGTCGCGAGAGGTTGGAGAGCCAAGTGTTAAAACTTGAGACTGAACTTCGACAGGAAAGAGATAGCCAAGTGAAAGAAAATGAAACTGCTACCCCGAGCGATCTGATAGCGATTGTTAAGCGCCACTGGCCTTGGGTCGTCGGAGTATTGCTCATAATCCTCTGGAAGGCCTGAAACGTCTAAAGGAAAAGGAAGTAATAAAACGTTCGAAGGTTCTGCCACTCACGTTCATGCACATTAGGCCCACTTTATGGTTTATTTTCCGCCTTTGGATAAATCGCCTAATATTTTTTAGTCGCCGCGCCCCATCAGGCGCGCTTTGAAGCCTTCGATCCAGGTCCGCACCATGGCCGAATACGGCGCATCGGGCTTGGCCATGCGCCCCATCTCGCGCAGAACTTGCTCCTGGAGCAAATAAAGGCGCCGGGCGATGCCTTCATCGCGAACATCGTTGGGCTGAGGGTTGGCTGGATCAGGCTCCAGTGACTGGGCCATCGAGCCGACATCCAAAGCTAGCATCTCCAGAAACTCCAGCTGACGCAAAAGCCGCGTGCGCTCTTGCACCAGTCCCAAGCGATTGAGACCGTAGACATGAATGGATACCACGCCCTTGAGACTTAGCCCGGTCTCTAAAGCTTCATCGATAACCGCCCGAATCGCCTCGTCCGCCCCGTTGACGCCAAAAATCGGCAGCCCCGCGCCTGCATGAGATCGAGGAATGACCAAACCGATAAGGTTGGCGCGGTCGATGTAGAACCTCAGGTGCTCATCTGGGTTGTCCCGGCATGGATCGATAAGCAGAGGGTATTCGCTAGCGATAGCCGAGGTTTCGAACACAGCACGCGTGCCCAGCACCGGAAAGCTATCCTTCTTGCCGCTGGACGACAGCACGCCATGGCTGAAACCGCGCGGGCCCTCCTGCAGTGTCAGTAGTTTGGCTGACAGCACCGGCATCATCTGCTTGCGCTTGCGATTGCAATCGATGCAGCTGGGCAAAAGATTGTCCCAGTCCATGCCCAGCCACCAATACCCCGGATGATCGGCGTCTTCGTTTACTGCTCCCTTGGGCCTGTAGTGCTCGACGTCCACCGGTGCTGTCGATGCAAAAAAGCTTTCGCAGTAGGCGCATTTGCCATGAAACAGCTTATCGAGCTGCTTCTTAACGCTGTCGGACTTGTATACCGCGAACTCAGGCGCTCTATCACCGGGTGCAGCGAAATACTGTCTGAACTTGGTCAGCTCTCGCTGAGCCGGAGAATCATCCCCCGTCATTGCATCGGGCTGCGGGGCATCTCTACGGATGACGGCACGCATGCTTCAGATCTCCTCCAATATGGCGACGATTCGCTTCCGAGCTTGCTCCCGCAGCTCGCCCAGCTTGACGGCGGACATTTTCCGGCGATTCTCCAGGTACTGCGCCACCGCCTCTTGCACTAGTCGTTGCACCTCGGTGGAGCCCACCGGCAGGGCCTGCCGAATATCCAGCTCAAAGCGGCCCCAGGCCTCCTGTTGATCAACGGTCAACGGTTCGCCCTTCTCCCGGGCTGCCAGTAAATCGGCGAACATCGCCAGCTCGCGTTCGGTACCGGGTTGGTCGGTGGACGTTAAGCTGAAGAAATCCGAGGTCAACAGTTGCTCGATGGTTAACCAGCTAACGTCCGGCAAACGCACTACCTGCTCCACCATTACCGGCCACTCGCTGTTGCCCCCCCTGTAGCTGGCGACCCGCTGCATGACAATCACTTCGCCGTCCTGCATGCCGCGCAGGCAAAGCGGATCGTGGGTCGTGGCGATGAAGGTGACCTTTGGCAGGGCACTGCGCAGGGCTCGCATAATCTGGATCTTCCAACGCGGATGCAGGTGCGCCTCGACCTCGTCGATCAGCACCACCGCCCTGGCCATCTCCAGACTTTCGAAATAGGTATGGAGGTGCCGGCTCATCAGCCCTTGGATGATGTCGCAGACCATCGCCAGCATCGACCGGTAACCCGATGACGCCAGGCTCAGTGGCGTGCGATTACGTGCATCGTTGCCAAGGACGGATGTGACGATCAGGCAGCGTTGGTTTACGAAATCTCGTTCCATGACCTCGAATTCGCCCTCAATGGAGAGGATGTCCCGAAGCACCCTCACCACACTGTCGAAATCCACCTGCTTCAGCCCCAGTAGCCACTTCTCGGGATTGGAGAGCAGCCTGTCGGACTGAAACAGGTTGATGATCGACTTGCCATGGCTGTGGCGCCGAATTTTCTTTTGGTACTGCCGGAAGGCGCCGTAGGCGAACACAGGAGGCAAGTCGGAGCTACCCTCAATCCGGTAGCGTCCACCAGTGATGGTCAGGGTCCGTGTTGAGCCATCATCGAACGTCAAGTGCACCGTGGCCGACGCACTGCGGGGTGCAGAGCGCGCGCCCAGCAACTCCGGATCGAGCAGCAAGGCCGAGCTATCCAACCGCAGCTCGGCACGCGCTTCATCAGACGACAGCGCCAAGGCTGTGGCTTCGAGGATGGAGCTTTTGCCCGCGGCGTTTTCCCCGAGGATCAACAACGCGGGCTGGAGCGGCTCTGGTAACTCGGCAGTGGGTGCCTGAGCCGCCGGCACGACCAACTCCAATTCCTCGACACCTTTGAAGTTTGTAAGACGAATGGTGGCCAAGGTGGGGGGATTTTCGATGTAGCCACGCATCACCTGCGAATCGTCAGTGAAAAGTCGAATCGCGTTGCCGTCAACATGAGCTTCCAGCTCTTCACGAGGCATCCACTCGCTGTTGCTTTGGGCGATCTTCTGAAGAGTATCTCCAATACGGGCTTGCGAAAATGACATGCCGTGCGCTTTGCCGCCCGTCAACAGCGACGCAATCTCACGGCACATCAGATACCACAGCCCTCCGAACTCCAACCCGGCGAAATCGAAGAGCTCAGACCACTCATTGCGTCCATCACGTCCATCGCGCATCTGGGGCAGAGTTTTTTCAATCAGATGATCGAAGTATTCCTTAAGACGAGCGCCACGCCTTGAATACAAATCCTCGCGATTAAGATCATAGTGGTCAATCGTTTCACGGGCACATTCGGTATGGGGGAAAAGGTAGCCGTCGAGACTGACCGCTAGATGAAGGGCAAAGTTACTTGGCTCGCAAGGATCGAGCAGAAGATTCTTTTCCTTAGGCGGATGATCTCGCCATAGCCCGAGCGATTCGGCTACATATGTCTGAAGTTGGGTTTCTGTGGGCAGCGCCGCTCGTTTGCCTTTGACCGGAAAATACTCGGGCCGTTTGGGATAACATCCCTCACAGATGGGGTAAAGGTTTTCCCAAGCATTACTCAGCCAGGCGTAATAAAGGTGAGCTTCCGCGCTGCGCTTCACCGGCGAAGCATCGCCGGTGGGACGAAACCGGAAAGGCATCGTAGGCATTGCACTTTCACAGAAGGCACATTTACCGCGAAAAAGCCTTCTCAGGCCCACCTTGACGGACTCGTCGTCCAGACCAAGCCGGAAGTCCGGCGTGCGGGTCTGCGCCCTCTTCGCTTTATCCGTAAAGAAGTAGTTGGCCAACTCCTTTCGCTGAGCGCCGGATTCCACGCTCTGCAACAAACTGGGCGGTGGCTCACTACTGCGTTCGAATCGTTGCACGATTTTTCTCCCTGAAAAGACTTGGGAAAAGCCAACGTATGCTCCCCAAAAATGGACTCCACCTGACCTTTGATAGCAACAATCCAAACGCCAGCATTAAGCGCCTACAGCCACAAGCATTTGGAGAAAACTTGCCTTCAATGCTTCATGCTCAGAACCAAAGTGGGCCTCTCTATGATGTTCGGGACATAGAGCAATGACATTACCTGGAGTGTCAGCGCCCTCTTCACTGAGCGGTACGACATGGTGAGTTTCGATGTAGATTTCACCATTGACTTTGAGAAACCCAAGACGTCCACAATGCTCACAACACCCCTTGGATCGAGCCAACACCACCTGCCTGACTTTCGCGCTTCGCCCCCAGACAAATGCTGAAACCGCGGTGCGCTCAGGGGTTTCATTTCCAATGAACTGATCCGCCACTCCTACGCCATAAGAGTCCGGGGTGATTTCGGGAAACGCTTGAGAGGGTGCCCCGGATGCGGCCCCCTCTTCTTCGCCAAACACTACGATATCTTTGAGTGTTTCGTGTAAGGGCTTAGGGCCACGTCGCAGCAAAAAAGCGCCAGTCTGCATATCGTATTGCACAAGATGCCACGGCTCCGAATCAAGCAACCTGAAATCAGCAGCCGCACGCTCATCGTCGCGCCGAACGAGGCTCTTGCTTTGAACCAAGGCCACGCGCACCAACCGATCTTCCCAATGGGCAATCTTGACGACCACATCCATCTGCAACGCCCTAGCAGCCCATGTCTTCAGCCGTTGCTTGAGCGATGGAGCCCGCTGGTCATTGGCTCTCTCGTCATAAGTCTTGTACTCAGCCCTCGCATTGCCTCTGTATTCGACACCATTGGCCAGAAAATCCAGTTCGTCGTACCAGAGACACACAAGCACGCGGTCGTTTCCTTGAAATGCCCACCGATAGCAGTAATTGGGATTCTGTGCTGGTGATCTGTTCGAAGAAATATTGTGCCAGTCGCTGACATCGATGCCCGCTTCAGAAACGGCATCGTACACGCGCATCGTAGACGTTGGCTTGAGCTGTTCACGCAGATCGCTGAGCATGGAAAACCCTTTCGAAGCTGGGTGGCAATTTTCGGGAGGAGGAAGCGCCAGATCTACAACGCCACTTCCTCTGTCACGGAAAACAATCAGTTAGAAACCCGATTACCTCAGGTAGTGGGCCTCAACCATTTCAATCATTTCCCCTCGGTGACGCTCAATTTGCTCCCGTCCCCAGTCCTCTCCTTTACCCAATACATAAAACATATGCGCCAGCTTCAATGAGTCATAACGAGGCTTGGCCCGGAAGTCCGCCTGCTTCTTCAGAACGGCCTGATTGCTGTAAGAGGAGTTCTCACCCGGACTCAGCAGAACCAGATTGCCAAAGCTATGCAGATAATCATCCTCAAGACGGTTCATGAACTCTTCATTTTGAGGGTGCACGTGCTCAACCGAGTTTCTTGACGCTATTCGGTAGCTCTCCAGCGACTCCTTTTGGAAGCAGCCCAGCTTATGGCGCTCACGCCATAGGATGTATTCCACTTTCTGGAACCAATAATGCTCAAAGCCTGTGCCATTGGGTTCTTTGAGATAGGCAATCTTGTGTGACAGGTGCTCCGAAGAGACACAATCACCCGACAGCAACACGAAGCTGGCCGTCTTCTGAGTGCTGGTATCCGGAATGATCGACAGCTGGTTGTCGATCCTTTCCAACAGCGCGTCTACCTGATTGGAGTTCATGGTGGGGTTGTCGATCAGTGCCCCTAGAAACGGGGTTAACCAATACTGAGCACTACGATCACCAGTGAAATAACGCACGCTCTGAAGTTGGGCGAGATCGGGCGTGTGCAACTCAGGGGCTCGGCTGGCGCTCAATTTACCGACAGTGCGCTTGTTGATTGTGGTCAGTCGAAGATGCTTTTCCTTCTCCTCGGCCAAACGCACCCACTTCACGATCCACAAATCAAACTGATAACGAACCTGCCACAAACACTCGATAAACTCCCTGGCTTGTGCGACGCTCGCGTTGTCCACAAAACCCTCGAAACAGCTGTTTAGGCGGCTGTCGTTGAGCGGAGTGCCAATGTCTTTACCCCACTGTCGATGTCGATAAATACGGTAGGTATGCATGAGCAACAAACCGAAGCTGATGATCGACTGAACGCTCCCCTCATCGTTTTCATCATCATCGGTCTCTTCGGAAGATGCAGGGTCAGTTTCATTTCGTGGCACGCGCTTTAAGCTGATTTCAGCAATCGTGAGTCCGTTACCTCGCCCCTCCACTGGGCGCTCCAGAGAAAAGATCTCTCGCGAGTAGGACTCAAGATTTGGAAACTTCATGCGATCCCAAGCGGCTTCCGGGAAGACACGTCGCAGACTACGTTCGAAGTAGTTGTCCATGTCTTCACACGCCTGCCAGATGCCTTCATAGCAAGCCCTGTGATGAACGATCTTGTCCATCAGACGTGCTTTCAGGATGTCTGTCTGCTCCAGTTGAATGCCACTGGTGTTGAGTGTCGCAAAAAGCCCGTTCAGATCCATATCAGCAGGCATTACGTTGTTCACCCATTTAACCTGGTTGAACAAAAACTCCTCAACCGCTGCGAGCCATACGGGGCCGTGATCCTTGCTCAACATCTGCAAACGATCCTTCGCGGCTTTGTGGGCGGCGATGAGATGCTTCAGATATGGCTTCTTCTCCAGATCTGTGGATTGTTCACTGGCTATCAACCCAGCCCAAATACCGAGTTGAGTCTGGACTTCCTCACGAATCGCAAATACCAATCGCGGAGTAGTCCCCAACACCGCCAGATCCTTCAACCGTTGGGTGGGCGATATTTCGAAAAATGCCAACGCCAGTACCATCAAGGTGGTCATGCGCTGCTGGCCATCGATCAACTCATACGTGATAGCAGCACTAGACCCGGTGCGATGAGGGATGCGACTCGTCAGTACCGTTCCAATGTAGTAATGGTCTTCGCCCGTCATGCAGGCATTGATGATCTGATCCAGCAATCCGACGACGTCTTCGCTAGGCCAAACATAGGGACGCTGGTAGCTGGGGATCACCAGCTCGACCTTGTTTAGGCAAAGCGCGGCAGCTGTCTGGACTTGGGAAAGGACACGAGCGTTCATCGACGATCTCCACGCAAGCTTTCGTCTACAAAGCGAAACGATTCAAGGACCTCTCGCAATTGCCGATCGTAGTCCGTTGCCATTTCTTTCATATCCTCCCAGGGCAGGTGCAATTTAAGCGTTGTGGCTACCGAATTAATGAAGCGCGATTTGATGCTGTTCCTTTGAACACCGACATCGCTGAATTCGTATTGGTAATCACGTAGACACTGCATGAGCTGCTCATGATTGAAGCTGCTGGCAATCCAATCCAGTACGGGATTTTCACGCACAAATTTCTGGACACCCTTTTCACGCACACTGACCTCATTGATCAGGCGTAACGAGAACACCATTCGGAACAGCCACACGCTTGCCTCAAGCAGTTGCGAGGTTCCGAACTGATTCACATACAACAACAGCGCACAGTCATACAATCGCCCGAGAAACATACTGCCTTGAGCGTTCACGACAAGCTGATCGTAATAGCGGTAGAAAGAGGTCAGCTCCGGCATATCACGCTTGATCAACAAGCGGTCTTGAAGCTCATGAAAATGATGTACATATCGTATGGCGTTGACCCCTGTACTCAGGGGTTGGCGCATGCCATATCCTGGCTTGATTGCCTGCCAAGATTCTCCATTAACATCGTGATTGATCTGCGCAGGACGGAAAGCCACATCGCGCCCGTCCGCACGAGTACGCTCTGCCAATTCCTCCACGATCTGCTCACGCTCAGCAATCGGCTCTCGATCACTGGCAACATTTCGCCATTTCAATTTCTGCCAATAGCGGGACTTCATCAGTGTGGCAACCAGCGGCGTGAGTTCATCCAGCGACTCCCACGTTCTGGCGTAGGCATCCTGACCGGCACGGGGCACGCTACGTAAATGGAAGGCCTTTATGATGTCGGCCCCACCCAGACGTACACCACTGGTGTTCTGAGTTTCAAAAAAACGGTAGGCATCATCTTCTGAACGCGTGACCACCAAACTGATGTTCACTCGATTGAAGTCAACCAGCGGTAAATCCTGCGCCTCCAGCCAAGCGAGATTCCGACGAATTCGGTTCTGGCTTTCTGGGGAAGAAAACTGGAGATCAAGCACCGATTTGCCACTCGACTGCAAAAAGCGAAGCAATGCCATGCTGGTCAGTCGTTGTTGCCCATCGATGATGTTCAACTGCCCACGCCGGCGATCATTTCCTCCCACCTGGTGCAGGATGATGCTGCCTAGGTAAAAATCGTGGGAATAAGCCGATTGCTGACCCACATCCTTGGGAAAGAACACTCGCAGATCCTGAAGCAATCGTTCAAGTTGCTTGGCACCCCACCGATAAGGGCGCTGGTACTCAGGAAGATTCAAATTGCCGAAAACCAGACTGCCGTCGCTGGCCACAATTCTTTCGGATCTGAACAACTCTTCTAACGAGGTGCTGGCAACCACGATGCCATCAATGGCGCTGGGTTCGACGTGGAGTAAATATCCATCCTTGACGGCCTGATTCATGAAACGGTCCTTTCGTAATCCCGCTCGACAAGAAGCGATGATTCCATTCTTGAAATGCCAAAAATCAGCACCATCGGCAATAATGGCTCGATGATATCAGGGAATAATTCTCTACGCTTTACAAACCGCCCATGTGCAAAAACGGTGGATACAGAGACAATTCATTGGGCTGAAAATGAACAATCAAATGCGCATTCCAAGGATTGAAATGACCAACGAACTTCCATCAATAAACAATTTCAAACGACGATCCTCCCTTCTGGGCTGGTGGAATAGATACCATCAAGAGAGAGCGGAAACACGAGCAAAAAAATTCAAATTACGATCTCAAGCCCGCTTCGATTCCTTAATGAAAACCGCCAGGCTTATTGCCGATACCAACCCGCGGGGCTTAGTCGACCTGGTGCGCGCAATCCTGCGCCCGCTCCAATCTGAATACCTGTTAGGCGTCGCTGAGCGTGGGCAAGATGCGTTACCCACCATCGACGCTTATGCCTTCTTTGGTGATTCTGTACGGTCACGGATGTTTACCGCTGACGGTATGGATTTGCGGGGCGTGCACTTGGATAACATGACATTCAGCCTGCAGCTTTCGCGCGACACGGTACTGCCGTGGGCATGGAATGTTGGTCGATACATCTCTGCGCTGGCGACGATTGGCTCCAGCAAAACGATTAAAGATGGGCCGAAATGGAACAATGCTCATCAGGGGGCTTGGCGCCAAGACATTAACCATCGGGTCGAACTTTGGCTTCCTTGGGGCATAGGCTTCGTGCATGGAGGCAATCACTCCATCACAGCCGGCATCCTAGCTGGCGAAGGCGAAATCACACCTGATTATGTGTATGACATGACGTACTTGCTTGATGATCTTCACTGCGACGGGAAGCACTATTTCGATACGCGCACTGGAAAAAAAACGGCAGCCGTCACGGATGTGCGAAAAGCCGCCGTATTTGAGATTGGAAGAATCATGCGGGAAATGAATTTTCCTGCCTTTAAGTCTGAAACCGAAAAGGCTTGCGTGCATCGAAATGCCCGGATGTCGCAGCCAGGCTAATGAGACGATTGCGGGCTAGCCTACCGGCCTACTGATTCTAGCCCCATGTCCCATGGATTAATTTGAGCCCGCCTAAAGTTTTAGGCGGGCTTCGTTACGCGTTTCAAGCTGGTGGCTGCTGTCCGTCGCTGCACATACTGTCCCAATCCTTCATGCTCTCGAGGCCAATCATGGCATCTTCGCCGTCAACCTTATGAGCGTAGGTCACCCATTCATCACACTTCTGGTTGGCGGGCTTTGCAAAACTGATCTCAACGTTTTTCACACACTCTGGGCCAATAGCGGACCTAGCCCTTCCTTCCTGTCTGACTGTCCGGGCTCCCCGAAGCTCTACCGCCTTATCAGCTAACGAGAGAACGTCCGTGGCATGCCGAAACTTAAATCTGGCGTCCTTCGAATTAGCGACATTGATAGTCCACGCCACTCAGCGTTATCTAAATTGAGCCCAGCAACAACCTCGCGTTCCCTGTCGCCCCCGTAGGTACGAAATTCCCCCGACTCACGCTTTAGTCGGTCGCGGCTATCGCGAGTTGCCAGCCTTACGAGAGCTGAGAACGGTACTGGTGACGCAAGAAGCGGCTCCGGACTACCGTCTCCCCCCACCAAGCCAATCGTAGGTTGAATTGAAGTCCTCATTAAGGGTTTATAAATACTCGACTCCAACCATTACAATCGCATGGGTGCTCAAAGCGGAGTCAGAACTCTCGCCTGGTCTCCAGAACAGTGGTGGTTGCTAAACCGTTTGTGCGCAAAATCCTTATTTCAAGCGCCTTAGCTCCGGGGAACTGATTAACATCCACCTCAACGGCATCAGGTCGTTCCATGCCGGTCGCCATGGTGTGCCAACGTTTATCACCCTCTGGCTTCACCTGCAGCAGATAGGTCACGTTCGCTTCAATTGGTGGTGCACCCTCGGCGTCGATTGGTATTCGATGCTGTTTGTCGGCCAGCGGATTCGCGAGGAAAAGCTTCAAGTGTTGTTGCGCCATACCTGGCGCATAGATTGCAGCCTCTGCGCCGTCGACATACAGGCGAACCACCTTCAACTGTTCCTGAACGGGAACGAACTCCTCGAACATCCGACTCGTCCCGGTATTGCCACACGAAGGGGTCATAGGGTTGACGGCCAAGTCAAAGAGAACCTTGCCGTCCTCATCCAGCCCCTTTATCCGAACGCGATTCTCACCACCCTCAATGGAAGTGAACGCAACCTTGGCGGGTTGCATTGACAGGATTTCGCCGCGGCGGGTAGCAAGATCAAAAGTCCCGATTACCTGGGCCCAATCACCGTATTCCATCTTTCTCATCGTACCTCCCTGACTCACTGCTCTGGGCTAAACAGCTGGTCTTCATCTATCAATCGCTGATGCAGACCGTCATATGTGTGCTTCGAGATCCACTGCCAATCACAGTAGGTCATGAAATCCGCCCACTGCTCATGGGGGCAAGCTTGCATGGGAATACCGAGACTGGGATCCCCAACATCGAACCCAATGCAGTCCTCAGCTTCACTTGAGATCTTCCCTTCGGCATGCGGGTAGTCAGGGTCGAAAACTCCCTGCCCGCAAAAACCCGGGTGATTACGTCCAAACGTGTGGGCCAGTTCATGAGCAGCGTACCAATCACCAAAGGACCCGTCTTTATCCCAGTAGCCTTCACCCGGCCTACCGCAAGGCCCCACCGCAACCGTGTTAGGTGCCGGTGTACTCGGTACAAGATTAGCGGCCCCACGAAAGAAGCCTGAATCATCGGAAACCAGACCATAGTAGTGGGTTCGTGGATCCCAACCGGCATCAACATCTGCTTGCCTGATACTGAGCATCTGCTGATGGAGCATTTGCAGCAGGGCCTCCCATAGAGGGTCAGAGTCATCAGGCAGTGGCGCGCTGAAGGGGGGGACAAAGTTGGGAGGGCTATCTACTACAGACTGTGACCACTCGATACGCGAAACTGGATAGGAGCGACTTAAAAATGAGCGTAGATAGTCAAAATGAATAACGTCAGGTGCGTGTTTCTTGGGCGCGCCAGATCCGGTGTCAGTGTAGCGAATCCCTAGTACACGTACCCGAAGAACAGGCCCAGGAACGAAGTCGACACTCACCGAATTTCCACCAGCGAGGATAGGCATATCCTCGCCGCTTGAAACCACCGAGACTCTCTTCAGTTGGAGATACATTGACCCAGATGGCGGCTCAGGTACTAGGAAGTTTAAGGAGAGATTCGCATCACGGCGCTGCTCAGCAATGGAGGGATGCAGCGACGAGCGAAGTACAATCTCATTTGTTGAGGATATGTATCTACCGGGCGCCCCCGGTCCGGTAGCCACTACAAGTTCGCCTCTAACCCGTGTGTTCCTCTTGAGGGATTTTGGATCAACATAAACTCGCACTACAGTCGCTTTCCCTTCGAAAAGCCGTACCTCATGCTTCATGTTTTGAATGGCCTGGGTAACCTCGATACCGACAACTTCGACTTTGGTTGAAGCCTGCAAACGGCCGGCCGGGCGCCGACCATTTCGGTTCAAACCTTGCTCTAAATAGCCCATTACTCAATCCCCTTTATGCCTTGTCGCAGTTCCTTTCGGCTCTCCAGCTCGAATAGACGGCCGAGCAGTGCTCAGTTCTCACAGAATCTATCCCCGTGCAACGCCATCAACGCCGTTCCACAAGGGGCATTATGATTTGATCAGAACAAAATCCGGCGCGGCGATTCCCGGCCAGAGCTCATACAAAATATTGGGGTCGTCTGTACCTCCATTCCTAGGGCTGGATTTGATGCCCAAAGCCTCTGCGGCAGCGATACTTAGCTCGCCCACTTTTTTTTCTGAACTGGTATCCGCGACAACGCAGTCAACGGATTTTCCCTTGTAGCTAGCGCGAGCGAGGCAACCGAGCACAATGCCCTGGGTATTTCGGACCACCTGTTTTGGAACTACGATATAAGGAACGGTCGCCGCATCCACATATGCGGACAGGTCAGATTCCGATTTAGCTGGGTCCCTGTATGATGTTTTGCATCCTACAATGCCCCCTGCATAAATTCGCGGATGACCGTCATCATCAAGAATAGCGATATCGTCGTTTCCTTGCTCGGTACAATAAACCTTACCGTTTTTCTCATACATACCGCCATTTTCGAGGTAGTCACTACCTTGATCCCCAATCATGTAAGCAGCTAATGCCCCGTTCTGACCATTTGCGCCGTCGGCATCAATATCTGCATCTGCAGTGTAAAAGACCCTTAAATCATCATCTTCCCAAATCTCACACTCAGGCTCATTTTTCCGTGGTGGAATCTTGGCGATCAACCGCATGTCCGCATCCTCATAACGAGTTTCTGGAAATTTAAGCGTAGAGCAGATTGGCTCAAACAAAAGGTGAGCCCTCATCCTTCAAGAAGTATTTGTGGCGAACCCGTGAGGAATATTGGACGAAGACAATTTGAAGTAGTGGACTTCAGACAATTGCCAACAAACTCAGGGGGTGATGCTCAGAGATTAATTCGTAAGGCCAAAAATTCTGGAAAACGAGACCCAGAAATACCCATTAATGGACGTACCGACCCAGATAATCGACTGATTGATAAGCCACACCGCGCAAAGGCTTGCTGGTTTATAACTAATACCTAGACCTCGAAAAAACCGTAACTCCTCGCGATGCCGCCTAAGTAACTGAAATTTCAGGAAGCCGGTTTTCTGGTATTTGATAGCGTCGGTAAAACTGCAACAGTCTCTCACGAACTCTATCGTTTTTTCGTAGACCAAGGAACGTGCCGGCATTACCAGCAAAAAGTCTATCTAGCATTGGTTGGGAGAAGCCGATACGGTTTTTAAAGTACCCGTATATTTGCTCCGTATAACCTTCATATGACTTGTCCAACCCCAGCATCATCCAGTCCGTGCCGAACATTAGGTGACGACACTCAGGATCGAATGTGCTTACCCAGGATCGCACTACTTTGTCGTATTTATCCTGATCAGAGGGGTTGCGCCCCACGATTTCCACTAAGTAGCTGATATCAGAAAAAACTGGTGCGTTTGGGTTGCTTTTCAAAAAGCGCCCAAGTGTCCACTCCCATGAAGCTTCCGCACCAGAAGCCCCAAGTGGTTTGCCTGCAGACTCCGCGTTGAACGACCCGAAATGAGCTAACGCAACGTGGAGTGTCGGCCAACGTTCAAAAACTTCAATCCAATAGTAAGGGTCAGCACGATGACTAAAGCCTACGTTTGATCCATTACTGTCGTTAGTATGCGCCAAAACGACTCCATCCTCCTTTACACACTCGTCGAATAGCCTGGCCATTGCCGAGTCCAAATGGCGTCCCAATGTCTGTGAACCGCGGAGCGGGCGAGGTTTGCATTGCACAGTGGTGGCGGTGTCGTCAGGAGCAAGTGCAAGGAGTTGCTTGACGACTCGGCTCTTCTCTCCTGGGTACGTCTGACATGGATCTGCATTGCCCATCGCTCTGAAACCCATTGGAGGGTATAGTTTGACTCCGAGGAAGCCTTCCTCGCGAAGTGCTTTGCGAACTAAAGCAAGCGGGTTATAGTCCTTGAAAATACCTGCGTCAAAAGCCACTTGACGTAGCGGATCAAAACCAACGTAACCATGTACTGTTGGTCCGGTCTTGCGGCGAGAGATACGCCCCATTGCAATGACCTGGTCGGGTAAAGGAGAGGCATATTTACCTTTTACGTATTCTCCAAGCCAATGGTCATAATCCACAAGTGCCGGACAGATAAGCGACACAGTAAACCCTTGTTTTTCGTGATCCCGCGCAAGCTGCTCAGCAAGTGAGTACCGGTACCGAGTGAATAGGCCAAACCAACGAAGCACCAAGCCCAAGTCAAATGAGTAATAGGCGTTAGACGCCATTACGGTAGCTGCGTCAGCTTCGTTTAAACTTTCGCTAGATACGCTGATCTGATTTGATTTTCCAGCCTCTCTTATCGCGCGTTTGATTTTATCGAGGTTTATGGAACTACCATCCCCGCTGACTGCCACACCCTGATCCTGTGTGAAAACCGCAAGTGCACGGATCATTGCCTTGTCATTTTCCGCTGGATCAGCGTTAGCTGCGACCAGCTTCTGCTCATTGTCCAGCACCTTCACTTCTTCGAACGCCGTCGGAGCACGAGTACTTCCTACAAGATACGTGAACAGTTGAACAAGCTGATCCATAGCGTCGGGATCATCAACATTTAAAACACTGATTGCCTGTTTGGGATAGTGCTTTAAAAATACAATTTTGATAAAACGTACGGTAGGGAGGTCGCTTGCATTGAACACATGAGCGTGGACATCAATCAGTGGCGGCCGCTGGCGGTTTGATGCAGGTGAAACTAGGCGCGTTATGGGATCGCAAGCAGCAATGACCGTACTGGCACTCACCAACAACATCAGATCGCGTCGCTTCATTGTGTGGGCCTCCCATGGCTCACTGGAGTTCGGTCAGGGGGGTTCGGGCGACGAGCTGGCGTACTGCAACAAGCGGCCAGTTTTGTTCGATCATCGCCTTCAGAGGCTCTATGCGACCATCAGAAAAAACTTCATGCGTTGCCGAGAACGCCACACTGGCACCAGCCACATCGATTACTTTGCAAGGACTCTGCACCTTTCGGGTGAGCATCCCGCCATAGAAATATGAGACGCCTTCGATGCGCTTAAGAGCGAACATGTCCTCTATGCTTTTTTCAATCTGACGTTGTTCTTCCTTGCAAGCCAATGGGGCCATACTTTGAATTGAGCCAAGCAAACGACGGACAGTCCCATCCTCCTCAACCTCAACCTCGTCGTGAAACCATAACAACGCACGAGGAATATTTATTTTCACCTCGAACGCAGTTTCTCGGCGTTCGCTACTAGGCAATAGGTCTCCACTAGCTACTAACCTATTCTTCAGCGTGGCCGGACGAGCTTTGATCGCAATAGACCGCAAGAGGCTGGCGCCGAAGGTTACGACGGGAGCCGCCTGAGAAGTGCCACTCATGGTCACCGCTGGTTTGTCGTAAGCGATCCAGGAACTGATTCGGCAGCCTGGAGCCGCCAGATCTACAGCTTGGCCGCCTCGGTTACTGAATTTGGTCAGGTGATCGTTGCGGTCTATGGCTGCGACGGTGATGACATTGGATCTATCAATGCCGCCGTAGGCAGCGGGGAAGATCCCGCGATCGCGAACATCAAGCCCATAGTTGTTGCCCGCTGCTACGACAAAAAGTGAATTAGGCGCCATTTCGAACAGGTTCCCATAGCTAGGACCGACCCGTCGATCAGCACGTCCGTCATGAGTTATAGAAAGATTCACGATTCGCCAAGCGCCATCGGCCAGAAGTCGGAACAAAAACTCATAAGCGCCTTTAATTAAATTGCGTTTTCCGCGCCCCACATTAAGCACAGTAATTGAGGCCCAAGGCTCAGGCCCTAGTTTATCTATATGCTGACGAAAGGCTGGTCCGCCAAGCATCAGACCTGTCACATGCGTACCGTGACCGCTTTCCAGGTCCGGCTCAACCCCATTAGCATAGTTGAGTGGGTATATTGTCTCTCCGAGCTTCATGGACGAGGCAATGGTGGAGTCAGGATCATATTTGAAGTATGCGCGTTTGAAGGGGCTCCCATCGAACGGATTGTTGCTTGAATTAGTGACAGGGTGGGCACCAAAGAAGCCATTATCCACAACCGCAAGTTCGGCGCGCCCACCCGCTATGTTGATGTCATCACTACTTGCTATAGACTTCGCGAAACGGTAGGCATTTACGATCGCCTCAGCGTCAGGCAGTTCGGGAGCGCCCTCACAATCGCCACCGGCCGCTGTTGCGCCGTCCGACATCCCTAACACAATCTCACCCTCAACACTTGGAGGGTTATCTCTAACCATCTTGCCCGTTGGGTCAAGCCTGATTATTTCCATCAAAAGTTCGTTTGTCTGACCATCGCGGGCAGTGATCGGTACTGTTCGAGTAAACGCCGGTACTTGAAGAGTAGTACCAGGTTGTATCCATTTAAGTTTTCGAATTGGCGTATCAAAGAACCGGGCAATTGCCTTAGGCGAGCCACCTCCCCCTGTGTATGCTTGATACAAGTCGTAAGCCGTGTCACCTGGCTTCACCTCGATCTGCTCCGGAGTAGAACGCACATATAAGCAAGCAGGCCACTTAAACGAACTGGCTTTCTGCCCGAGCGGTTCGTCCAGAGGTAAATTTAGCAAGTCGTTGGCTCGCGCAGCTTCGGACACGTAGACGTCACGAATGCTCCCACACAGCTGGGTAATGATGTGTCGAGGAGTGCTTGTCTGATCATCGAAGTGCTGCGAAGTGTTCAGCACGACAGGCTCTCCAAGCTCTGCAACACGTTGTATGATCTCGTCGGTCACGTGTGGTCCGACCGCCCGTAACGTCAAGAAACGATCTTCCTGCTCGCTTTGAGCTGCTGCAGGTAATACAGCGAAGATGGCACAGGCAAATACCGTGCAGGTTAGTACCTGCATTGACGTTCTCCAGCC
The DNA here is from genome assembly GCF_050435365.1 of Pseudomonas sp. BT76 TE3572. Classification (NCBI taxonomy): domain Bacteria; kingdom Pseudomonadati; phylum Pseudomonadota; class Gammaproteobacteria; order Pseudomonadales; family Pseudomonadaceae; genus Pseudomonas; species Pseudomonas sp. BT76 TE3572. The sequence goes on along the minus strand of NZ_JBNDKE010000001.1, from coordinate 513,327 downwards.
CTAACATTCAATCCACATATTTCGGGTTTGAATTTTGCGTTTTTTACCAACCAACGGTCGGCCCAGTTTCGAAAAATAGTCGTACCTGTCGCTGCAATACTGGAGATGAACACATCTCCAGTTACCGAAATACTTGAGTTCACCCCGCGGATACGCCGAGGTTTGTTGGCATGTTCAGCTGTGATGCCGGAAAGCAAAGGCCCTCCGGAGTCACCAGGGCACAATGCTGGCTCTACATTCGATTTCGAACGAATGGTTACATACGCCGGGGCCCCAGGAATGGAAGCCGGCCCTTTATCAATCTCCACATTCCCTAATCGAAGCTTCCCATCTGCTTTAGTGCCTTGCGGTCTGCCATCCACAATCCGCAAACTCTCACAACCGTACCCTGTCAAGAGAACCCGTGTGCCAGGTGCCAGTTTAGATTGGTCATCGACAACCTCAAATTGCATTGTTTTGAGAATTTGTGGACGGTTGCCGTTATCCTCGAGAACGCAAAGTGCAAAGTCCTCACTCCCCCTCGGCGAGTACGCCATCCGAGGACGATTGCTGTAATCAGGATGCATTTCACATCGAAAAGGAATAACACGATCACCAACACGAAGCGATGGTGTGAGCGGGGTAACGTCGTTGAGATCACCCCCTTTGGGATCTACACAGTGTGCTGCCATAAGAGCAACATTTGGCCCAACCAAAGACGCTGTACAGCTCCCTTGCCGCTTACCAAAGATAGTTTGCTCCTCAAAACTAGCAATGATTAGTGCCGGCCAGTCGCTCGCAAACACTTCTACTCCATTGGCTACCTGTATGCTGGATTCGTTGAGTACTGCGTTTGCAAGTTCAAATGTAATGGTGGTTTCTCCCTCCGCGCCTGATGACGTAGGAGCAGCCACCGAGATACTCCCAATGTGAAGAGGTGCTAACAACAGCCCCCCAACAAGCACTCGTCCTATCACGCTGGCACCTTTCATGTCTTCCTACCTTTTTTTGTTTCGCCATAAATATTTAAGCAGAGGGCGTCGAAATAACCACCTAGATGCAAGGTATTTAAAAAAAATCGAACCGAGAAACACGTTCTCATTTCGCGTCTACTCTAATTTCATGGAATATCAGACGATTCAACACAGTAAGTATAGGAGCGATGTATGCAAGGCAAACGGATGCTTGTTTCATCAGGACTGATCATAGCTTTGACCAGCTGCGCTACTGTGACGGAGAGATGGGGGCCATTCCCTAACGTTGAGGAACTGGAGTCCTTCGACAGTAGATGGGAATCGGTACCCAAAACCCCAAAAAACCAGATAACCCAAATGCAACGAGAGCTCGTCAAATACCGTGACGAGCTATTTAAGCGCGCCCTTCAGCGTAGCAAACTCGAGTATGAGTCCACTGGAGTTACCACCTATGGAGGACTCGCAGCGGTAGCAGGAGCGTTAGCGGATCAGGTTGGCCTTATGAACACCGGTGCGGGTTTAGCAGCCCTAGGCCTTACAAACTCAAGTCGCTACCGATTCAGTGAGCAGACTCAGATCTATGTGGTGGCACTAAAAAAACTCGCCTGCATCACCGGAAAAGTGAACTCAACGAACGACGTCACCGTAGCACAGGCGACCTATTCTAGGGATCCCGCTGCCCAAGACGCGGCGGTCAACTTCACCGCCAAGGTCGTAACTGCAGTAGATGCAGTTCGCGTGGAGTACACCAATGCATTGCTGGGGATGACTCCGAATGTTCTTAGCCGTGATGAGCTATTTGCATTGTTAACCAAGTACCGACCTGCCGCGCTCGCAGTCGCAGCTGAGGATGATAATCAGCAAGTGTACGACGCAGCCGGCGTCATGGTTTTAAACCTAGTGACAGAAATACAAACTTGCGCAAAGTAAATCCTCCTCACGAGGATCACTTCGAATGGCGTTAGGCCGCCTGCAGCTACTGGCCAATGTGTTCTTACGTCCAACCTGAAACCGGAGGCAGGATGAACGGTCAGAGAACGACAATGCTGACGGCCCTGTGCTTCATGGTGTTTATGCTTGTCAGACGATCGATTCGATTGCTCCGCTCAAACAATCGTTGCATAAGCCCACCGGTTTCGTAGGAACGCTATTGATGTACTAAATGAAAACGGAGTTCATCGTTTCACTGTTCGCGGAGTATGAAGACGAGTATCTCCATTTCTATTGGGACAGGACTGTATGAGTGGCAGCTATGGGTTGTGGATTCAACCGGTCGATGCAACAGATTGGTTAAATCGTTTAGCGGCCGGTCGTAGATGCTCACTTTGGCTAAATTGAAGATTGCTTCAAGCTTGGCTGCATATTACATTGCGGCCAGAGCAACTTCCGATGCTGAAATGAGCCATCGCTTCGACAGCGATATCGGGGCCTTCTGACTGAGGATTTCGGAGCAGCAGACCGAGCAGAATGCGAGTTCTTCGCCACGCGCTTCGCAGCTTTGATTGAGCAGTGAGACAAGGTTTTCCCGATGGAATATCACTGGGCCTCGACCAAGTAGGAAAGTCGTGACCGAACTCGGGGATGACTGAGAGCAGAAGACCGCCCCGAGGGCTACATCTGGACAGCCCTCAGGGCGACGTTGCCCTTCCCTGCCTTGAACTCGGAGTATTGGGTCTCGGTGCCGAAAAACACATTGGCTTCGGTGTTGGCGCCGATGCCAGGCACGACCTCGTGACCCGAGTACTGCCAGAGAGTCCAGGGGCTGCTCCCGCCCATCTTCAGTTGAGCCGTCCCCCAATACGCTACCCAGATCATGTAGGGCTTTAACTCCTCGCCAGGGTACTTCGAGAGGCTGTAATGAGTGCCAGAAATCACAGGGGTCTTGTGGTAGTGCCCGAGCAGCAATTGAGCTAACGCAGCGACGTCCTGGGCTACCCTCAACGGGTTTTTCTTGTAGCACGCCTCCTGCTCCCCCTTCTCATCAGCCGGGTTAACGATCCTGATGACCGGGGGAAGCAGGTCCTTATCATACGGAACAGCAGAGATGGCAAGATTGTATTGGTCTTTTGGGGACATACAGTAGTTGAACTTGAAGTAGGCCCCATAGTCGATATGGTTCTTTGATAAACTGTCGGCGTTAATTTTATAACGAGCATCCTCACCCTTATTTGCTACCGCTCTGACATAAACAAATCGAGGAGCGCTCTCTTTAATTAACTTATCCCAGTTAATTACTCCATCCATCGCAGAAATATCGTACCCAACTATAGGGTAAATATCAGGAGCCTTGAATATCTTAATCTCCGGCCGCCCTGGAATGCCACTAACAGGCCCGAACGGTATGTCGAACTTGTCGTTATATTTCGGCTTCGGATTTGGATTGGCTGGTTCAAACGATACGTCGAATCTTTCGATTGAGTATCTGCCGATATTGATCTTGTCACGCATCATGTCATATGTCTGAGAGATAGTTTTGCCCGATTCATCCACAGGCAAATCAGTTAGGAAGAAGAAGCCTCCACGCGCAATCTCATTCTGCGTGGAGCCAAGCCATGGCTCAACCAGTTGGACATGCTCATTGCTCTGCGCCAGCTTTTGGTTAACGTCCGCGTACACGTCGGTGATGTAGTTGAAGAGCCGATTTGTCCTCGTGATCCCTGCCGTAATCTGGCGGCCGTCTCCACCGTTTATGACGTAGGACGCCCTGTATCGCGTATCTGCCTTCCCGGACGTGATGCCATCAATCAGGGTGTCGACGAAGACGCTCCCCTGGGTTGGGTTCAGCGAGTAGACCTCGGTCTTATCATCTCCAGCTGCTATTCCATACGAACCAGGCTTGGTGAACGCGTCAGGATTACCACCCATCTTGCCCACCCCAAATAGCCCACCACCAAAACATGCATTAATCAGAGTCAGTACATGGAAATACTTTTGCGACAGATTCTGGAGACTTCCAGACAATTCACTCATCTTGTACAGGGCTGACGGGTCAGCATCACTCTTCGCAGAACTCAGTACAAAAGCCGCTTGTTTCCCTGAAATCCCATTATTGTCTCCATACAGTCCGTGACCGGAATAGATAATGAGTAGACGCGCTTTCCCATCGAAGGCTGCGGCTCTATTAACCAAATAAGTATCGAGAAACCAGTTGATATTGTCCTTGGTAGCCTCCTCGTTCCTCAGGTGAATAACTTCATCAAACTTCTGCGATCCCGTCAGGAAATGAACCATCCGCTCCCCATCTACGTCAGCAGCTTGAATATCAGCTTTGATGTTCGGATACTTAGAGATTGAGATAACCAGGCCAATCGCTCGCGTCTCCTCCGGCTTGGTGACCTTCAGCGCATCTCCGACCCGTACATCAAGACTCCCACCGCCATCCTTCCGGTAGAAAACGAAGAACTTGCAGTACTCACTGGGTGCGAGTGCCCCATTTTCACAGACAGCTGAGAAGTCTTCATCCTCGCTCGCGAAGGATGGCGCCGCGATCATCAGGGCGGCAAACATTACCATCCAGGCACAGAATGGCTTGCTCATGTCCTAGAACTCCTTGACCCCGAGCGTCGAGTAGAAGTCTGCAGGTACTCCCTTGAAAATGCTCGCGTCGAACTGTAACGCCTCGTTCGAATTTAGCCGTGCCTTGTCAGTGAACTGCCAGAGAGCCCAAACCGTTTTGTTAATGGTGCGAGGCTTTTCACTCGCCTGGGATTTGGCGGAGTAGTCAGCGAGCCAAAGCTGGTGGTCAGCAACCTTGCTGAAGCTGGCCTCCCCTCCCATCCGCGGCCCCCACCAGGAATGCGCGGTGTAGATAACCGGCTTACGCCCTAGGTCTAGCTCAACCTGCTGCGAGAACGCCTTGATCATGGCGACGATCTCATCCGGTTTTCTGGCAGACCACCTGTCAGGACCAGATGCAGAACCCTTGTCCCATTCAACATCGACCGCAGGCGGCATGTCTGTTCCAAGGAGCCCGCCATTGGCTTTGATGATCTTGATGAAGGTTTGGGCCTGCTGGCGCCCCCATGCCGTAGCGTCTTGACCTGGCTCCCCGCTGGACAGGAAGTGGTAAGCGCCCCGGTGGATCTTGGCGGCACCAGCTCGCTTCCAGTTATTGGCAAACTGAGGATCGAGGAAGCGAGTGCCCTGGCTGGCCTTCATGTACAAGAACAGCGACTTGTTGGGCCTCAAATGCTCGATGGGGAAGTTCTTCCCGTTGTGATGGCTGATGTCGACCCCAAAGAGTGAATCCTTGCGCTGCTGATTCAAGGCCTCGTCGTACCCGACATCAGCCGGAAACTTGAAGGCATTTTTGACAGCAAAAGACTCATACATCCTCTTCTCAGCAGCATTCTGCGGGAGCAGTTCTTTAAATAGCTCTTGCCGAGACAGATCGTCAGAAAGGTTGGTCAGACCAAGGGATTGCGCATCTGTTCCAACAGGCGCGCCGGCCCCCATTGCAATGGAGCTGAACAGGGCCGAAATACACAGAGCATGCACGCATACGAGCGAATGGATTTTCACTTTTGTCGCCTCGCTTTTGCAGGTTTTTGTCAAGCACTTGGAACAGTTACCAACGTTGAAAACTGCAACGATATGACGACAAACTTCCATATCTAACCGAAGTAAAGCACAAGGCGTTGGATCGGCAAATCTGGTCATGAACGCCGATCAAATCATCCAAAAGCAAAAGCCGGCACAAGGTAGGCTTGAGGCAGCATGACATGCAGGAGAAGCGACTGGCCGATGACTCATTTGCGGCCTATCGTCGACGTAACTTACGCGCATGCCAGGTGCCGGGTGCCGGGTGCCATTGATCACAAGGCTAAATCTTCGGGTGTGAATGTCATCTTGAATGAACGGTATGGCTGGAAATCACTCGGCTTGAGTTCCTGCATTTCCGACAAGCGACCGATACTTTTGACTGCCGCTACCACCGAGTTATCGTAAGGAACATCGCCACTGGACTTGGCGACATTGACTGACCTCATCGTGCCATCCTGCACCATCTCAACCTGTAGCACGACCACCATGCCATTTCGCGCCGACGGCGGGCGAGCCCAGTTTTCAACTACTCGCCCTATGATCAAATCATCAATGCTATTCACTATCTCAGCGTAATTTGAAGTCACAGGACTAGCTAGACTTGGCTGTTGTGCTGGTTTCTCTTGCGTGTTTGAGCGTGACTTCTGCGAGGATTTATCATTTGCGGTTAATCTGGTGACCACAATATTTCCGAATCGGTCCGTGCCAATAACACGAACAAATTGCCCTTGCAGTTGTCGACCGTTGAAGTCTTGGTTTTCTTGGGTTATCCCAAGGGGTGAGAGCCCATTAAATGCAAAGATGTAGCATATGCCTGGATCACATGCGGTGATAGCAGAGGCCTTGTCCAGCTTGAAAATTTTGTTTTTGAACCAGTCCAACCCTTTATCTTTGTTATTTTGTAGCGCTTCCGATAGTCCACCCGAATACTTCGCATCGTTGGCGATTTCTATTGCCTTGGACTGTGCCTTAGCCGCAGCAGCGCTTGCAGCCGCCTTGGACTTGGCATCTTTTTCCGCCTGTGCCTTGGCATCTTCTGCTGCCTTAGCCTTGGCGTTATGTTCGGCCAATAGCCTCGCTTCAGCATCTGATGTATCTGGCTGTGCTTGGGCGAGGTAGAGTCGGCTAGGGGATGCATCGAGCTGGGAAGACTTATTGGCGATGTCAGCAAATGAATTTGCCGCCAGAGTCATTCCAATGATGCATCCAGAAAATATTTTTTTAGCTTTCATGTCACTACCACAGCATTGATGGGTTGATCATGCGGCTAGCATATGATGATGGCATAATGCCCGTAAAGAATGTTTTGCGGTTGCTGATAATAATTTCTTGTCAATCTACGCAAAAACATTCCCGTGATATTTGTTGCCGGTCAGTGGTTAGCGGTGCGTCCGTTTTCTAGGTTTCAGCCTAGGCTGCGAAGAGCTCTAGTTTTCTAATACCTGTGTTTATCGGCGAACCTTCATGCTGATCTTTGTAAGTAATTTCTTTTTTATTTGACTGCATCTTTGATTGCATCATTCTGGTTTTCCTTGGAATTGGTGTTGGGGCTCATATCGATATTGATCGCTGTAGGATATTACTAAAAGAGTCACTTCAATCGGTTTGACAGAAACTGCTTCAGTCGTTCGCTTTGCGGATTATCCAATATGCTCGCATTGCCTTGCTCTTCTATACGTCCCTGGTGAAGAAACAAAACCTGGCTGGAGACTTGGCGAGCGAAGGCCATTTCATGGGTGACCATGATCATGGTGCGCCCTTCCTCCGCTAATGCCTGTATCACCTTGAGCACTTCACCTACCAACTCCGGATCAAGAGCCGAGGTGGGCTCGTCAAACAAAATAATCTCAGGCTCCATCGCCAAAGCTCTCGCGATGGCGACACGCTGTTGCTGGCCTCCGGAAAGAAAAGCGGGATACTGCTCGGCAACACGACGAGCCAGACCTACCTTGTCCAGATACTTGTAAGCGCGCTCCAGCGTTTGCTGACGCGTCAAACCCAGAACCTGCTGTGGCGCCATGCAGATGTTTTCCAGAACCGTCATGTGCCCCCACAGATTGAACTGCTGAAACACCATTGCCAGCCGTGTTCGCAAGCTTCGCAGTTGCCTGGCATCAGGTGCTTGGTAACCACCTTTGGCATTGCACATTTCAATGCTTTTACCATCAAGCGTTATCACGCCAGCATCAGGTTGTTCCAGAAAGTTGATGCAGCGCAGCAAGGTGCTTTTTCCCGACCCACTGGCACCAATAAGACTTCGCAGTTTCTTGAATACGTCAAAGAAGATGCGGTGGGATAGGCAGCGCAATTGTCGAAGGGAAAAAATCGTCGTGTCTTAGCATGCCCGCATCGACCATCGTCCAGCCACCATTGGAGATCCCGGTGTCCTTGCAGGCTGAAGCTCGCAATGGGGATTAAGAGTCCAATCGGCGAGGCAATCAGCACCTCGCCTGTTCGAAATCAGGTCTCACCGTGGGTATCGTACTCACACACCAACGTTCTGAATGTCTGCGGTACCGGCACGTATTTCAACAAAGGGTACTTCGTAGGCTCGATATCTTCACTGGCAGTGATTTTGGGAGCGATGAGTATTTTGTTTCTACTGCTGTCGAGATAAAGCACGTCAAATTCGTCAGACCGGACGTTGGTGCACGGTGAAAAACTGTTGAAGTCAGCTACATGCGCAAAACGATAGAGAACCCCAACGCGCCGCTCATCTGATGCCATGACTTGGGTAACAAAAATGGCAGTAATCAGAAATACCAAGCAGTTTGATAAATGGCAGACAGCATAGCCGGCGGCGCGTTTACCTTTGCGACTTGCCTCTGCGTACAGAACGAAGAGAATGAAAGACGCTATAAAAATCAGATAGAGAATCGGCTCAAGTTTTGCCAAGGCATGCATGAATGTCGCTGCAGCCAATGTCATCGGTAGAAGAGATGAGTCGACATGAAAAATCTGGTTGATTTCCGCCTGGGCATCGATCTTGGCGAAAACGCTCAGCCCACCTAAAAAAACAGCCCAAATCAGCAAGCTCGATTTCAGGTGCATGAGCTTCTGGGCAAGTTTGATTTCGATAAGGCTCATCAGAATGTAGAAGCTGATGAGCATCGATATAGTGAGTGTGAGGATGAATAGTGTTGGGTAAGGCGTGCTTGACCGAACCGCGAAGCCAGTAATGGCGACTAGGAGAAAGGCAACGACTGCCAGCGCGCAGAGCGCCCTAACTGTCGCTGTCTGATTCGGTGAATTACTTTCTGATTCGGACTGGCTAATAGCTTGGTTCAGGCGGGAAATATCCTGCATATGCAGTCGATCCTTGATCCGGGATTAAGAGTGTCAGAGCAGCAGCGCTCCGTCTCTCACCTATCGGCACTCCTGCCTGATGCTGAAGGATCTGAAAATGCAATGCTGCTGGATCGTGCCTTCACCACTACAAAGATGCTGATACTTTTCGGCGGTATTCCCCACACCATGCTCAATTAATGACCAACACATGACAGGCCCTGCGCTCTGTGCTTCTCGGGTCATTATCCACAGATATACCCACCCATTTTGTGGATAGCTTTGTCGTGTACGTCCCACTGAAACTTATCAGCACTGAACCGTCCAAAGCTGATCAATCCTCGTGGTGAAGCTCTGGCTCATCATCTCCCGTCGCATCCCCCAATCAGGATTACTCGGCACACTCGCCGCACGTAGCGTTCCCCTTCCCCACCGCCCATTAATCTTGTCCAACACAGCCATCACCTTGGTCGCCTCTGATGGCTGTGAGACCGCGAACAAATCATCCGTGTACTCGCCTGGCTGGCAAAGGTTGAGGAGCAGAACCTCGGCCTTGCTGTACTTGAAACCTGGCCGGTAAACACGTTCAAGCGCATCCACCGCAGCTTTGGTCAGCAGCCTCACATCGTCAGTGGGATAAGGTAGGTCCACCACTACCCCATTGGCGAACTTGGCCTCCTCGGGATTGAACATGCCCGTGCGGATACTGACGCGGATCTTCTTGCATACCGAGCCCTGAGCACGAAGCTTTTCCGAGGCGCGCATCATGTAGGTTGCCACTGCCTCCTTGATCGGCGCCAACTCTGTGAGACGCTTTCCGAACATTCGGCTACAGCAGATCTCTTGCTTCGGTGGATCCGGCTCATCCAATTCAAGGCAAGGCGTTCCAGCCAACTCCCTGGCTGTCTTTTCGATCACCACACTGAATTTCTTACGCAGCATCCGCGGATCAGCCTTGGCCAGGTCCATGGCGGTTTTAACGCCCAGCGCGTCCAAGTGCATTTTCATGCGTCGACCGACACCCCACACCTCAGACACATCCGTGTTGCGCAACACCCAGTCGCGCTTGAAGGGGTCACAGATATCGACCACACCGCCCGTTTCAGCCTGAAGGCGTTTTGCGGTGTGGTTCGCGAGCTTGGCCAGCGTCTTCGTGTGAGCGATCCCTACGCCGACGGGAATGCCAGTGCAACGCAGTACCTGACTACGAATACGACGCCCGAGCGCATCCAGGTTCGAGATGCCCGTTAAATCAGCAAAGGCTTCGTCAATGCTGTAGACCTCCACCGCCGGCACCATCGATTCGATCAACGTCATCACTCGCTCACTCATGTCGCCATACAGCGCGTAGTTTGAGGAGAAAGGAACGATGCCGTGTTGCCTGAGTTTGTGCTTGATCTGGAAGTACGGCTCCCCCATTTTCACGAAGGGTTTGGCGTCATAGCTGCGGGCAATCACACACCCATCGTTGTTGCTCAGCACTACGATGGGAACACGCGCCAAATCAGGCCGAAACACACGCTCGCAGCTGGCGTAGAAGCTGTTGCAATCAATCAGCGCAAATACCGGCTCTAGCTTTTTAGACATGGCTGCGCACGCTGCTGGTGATCACACCCCAGATCGAAAGCTCATCGCCCTCAAGCACGTACCTCGGTGGGTACTTAGGATTTTCCGAAAGCAGGATCATCTGAGTGCCGCGCTTGCACAGTCGCTTGCACATAGGTTCGTTGTTCAGCAAGGCCACCACGATGTCGTTGTGGCCCGCTTCCAATGCGCGATCAACGATCGCCAAGTCACCGTCAAAGATTCCAGCACCTTGCATGCTGTCACCCGCGATTGAGATCAGGTACACATTCGGCGCACGGATGTTCAGGATCTCGTCCAGGGAAATGTGCTGTTCGATGTGGTCAGCCGCTGGCGAAGGAAAGCCTGCGGGTACGCGAAAGGAGCAGCGAGGCAGTTTAATGCCGCCTTCTATGAGAGGGCCTAGGACGGTAAAGCTCATGGCGACGCCTTCTACAAATACTGGTTTTATGTACAGTATCTGTAGAAGGTGTTATCCGGTCAATTTTCAGTGGATTGTTTGCGACAAGCGGAGCCACTGAGAGCCTAGAATCAAAAATCTGTAGGGCCGACTGCATCTAGGCATAGTTGGACCGTGGATTAGTCGCAGAACAGGGGTTCTCACTGCTGATGTTGCGCCCCATGTCGAGCTACTGACTGGCTTCGTCATTAGCTGACCAGATGCGCACACCTGTAGGAACCTAACGCCCGTGAGCAGCCTCGGGCGTCGTTTAAGACTATCTGCCCTTCGCTCAGGCGGACTTCAGGGAAAAACGCGAATCCGGGCGATTCAAGCCGTAATGCTCGCGCAGAGTACTACCCGAATATTCACTGCGGAACAGGCCACGCTTTCGCAGTATCGGCAGCACTTCATCGAGGAACACTTCAAAGCCTTCGGGGAACGCCGGCGGCATCACATTGAAGCCATCGGCGGCACCACTGCGGAACCACTGCTCGATCAAGTCGGCAATCTGCACCGGCGTACCTACCGGCACCCAATGCCCACGAGCACCAGCCAAGCGATTGATCAGTTGGCGCAACGTCGGTTTCTCGCGGTCGACAATGTCGATGATCAATTTGAAACGGCTTGACTGGCTTTCGCTGCTGTCGAAGTTGATCAGGTGGCGCGGGAACGGTGCATCCAGATCGTGCCCGGTCAGGTCGACCCCCAACATGCGGCGTAGCTGACCTAACGAGATGTGCGGCAGCACCAGTTCGTTGAGCTCGTCGAACTTGCGCTGGGCTTCGGCTTCGCTGCTACCGATGTAGGGGCTGATGCCCGGGAGAATTTTCAACTGGCGAGGATCGCGCCCCGCCGCCTTCGCCCGAGCACGGATATCGTTGGCGAATTCGGTCGCGCTTTGCAGGGTCTGGTGCGCGGTGAAAATCGCTTCGGCATGCCTGGAGGCGAAATCACGGCCATCTTCAGAAGACCCAGCCTGCACCTGCACCGGCCGCCCCTGTGGCGAGCGCGGAGAGTTGAATGGGCCCTTTACTTTGTAGTGGGTACCCACGTGGTTGATCGCATGCACCTTGTCACCATCGGCAAATACCCCGGAAGTCTTGTCCAGCACCAGCGCATCGTCCTCCCAGCTGTCCCACAGGTCACCGACCACCTGTACGAATTCTTCGGCCTGAGCATAGCGGTCAAACGCCGAGGGATGTTTATCCAGACCAAAATTGGCGGCTGCAGCGGCCATGGAAGTGGTAACGATGTTCCAGCCGGCGCGCCCCTTGCTGAGGTGGTCCAGCGCACTGAATGAGCGGGCCAAATTGTAGGGTTCGCTGTAGGTCGTGCTGGCCGTGGCGATCAGGCCTATGCGTTGGGTCACTGCGGCAATCGCTGCCAGCCAGGTGATGGGTTCGAAACGAATGCGCAAACCCTCATGCCCGCTTTCAGCCAGTGACGGCGAATCCGCGAAGAAAATCGCATCAAGTTTCTCGCGTTCAGCGCGCAGTGCCAGTTGCTGGTAATAGCCGATATCCATGGACAATTCCGGCACCGACTGCGGGTGACGCCAGGCCGCTTCGTGATGGCCGTTCGGGTAGATAAATAGGTTGAGACTGAGCTGGCGTTCGGACATTTCCCGTTCCCTGAAAAAATTGAGTTTGAAAAACAAACCTGCGCACGGCGTCAGGCGCAGAGTCTCAGTGCAGCTCGGCAAAATCGCTCAGCACATCGTCGCGCAGGGCAATGAAGCGGCTGTCACTGCGGTTGCGTGAACGCGGCAGATCGATGTCGAGGATGCGCCGGATGCGGCCGGGGTTGGGCTGCATCACCACCACGCGGTCACCCAGAAATACCGCCTCATCAACATCGTGCGTGACCAGGATCATGGTGATTTTTTCCTTGACCCAGATGTTTTGCAGCTCGCCCTGCAGGCGCGCACGGGTCAAGGCATCGAGAGCACCCAGCGGTTCATCCAGTAGCAGCACGCTCGGGCGATTGACCAACCCTCGGGCTATGGCCACGCGTTGCGCCATGCCGCCGGATATCTGATGAGGGTAGGCATCGATAAAGTCTTGCAGGCCGACCAGTTCAATGTGCTCACGCACGGTGTCGCGTTTCTGCTTGGCGTTCAGGGGTGAGTTCTTGAGGCCAACAGCGACGTTCTGTTCCACATTGAGCCAGGGGAATAAGCGGTGATCCTGAAATACGATGCCACGTTCCAGACCAGTGCCTTCGATGGGTTTGCCATCCAGCAGGATGCGCCCGTCATATTCTTCGTCCAGTCCAAGAATCAGTCGCAGCAGCGTAGATTTGCCGCAGCCGCTGGCACCGACGATGCTGATGAACTCGCCAGGAGCGATGTCTAGGCGGATGTTGTCGAGTACTTGCAATTGAGTCGAACTGCCCGGTCGGGAAGCGAAACGCTTGCTGATGTTTTCGAGGGTCAGGCTGTTGTTGAGCATGTTGCAATCCTTTTGAAAGTGCCAATCAACGAGGAGCGATGCCGTACAGGCGCTGCATTCGCCGCTCAAGTGTCCGGGCCAATGCGTTGAGGCCCCAGCCCACCAGGCCGATAACCACCATTCCAAATAACACCAGGTCCATCATGAAATGTTCGCTGCCATCAATAAGCGTGTTGCCTATCCCCTCCCCCGATACCAGCAGATATTCGGCACCGATGGTCGCCAGCCAGGAATAGACCAGTGCCAGGTAAATCCCCGTGAAAATCGACGGCAAGGCGGCGGGAAGCATTACCCCGACGATGGTTTGCCAACGGGTGAAGCCGTATACCCGCGCCACTTCCAACAAGTTAGGTGGGACATTGCGTAAACCGTCGCAGGTATTCACCACCACCGGCACCAGCGCTGCCAGTGACAGGAACACTACCTTGGCCACATCGCCAAGGCCGAACCACACCGAGATCAACGGGATCCAGGCGAACAGAGAAATTTGTTTGAAGGTATTGAAACTCGGACCTACAAGACGTTGGAAATAGCGCGACAGGCCCAGCAGGCAACCCAATATCAGGCCAAGCGTGGTACCGATAAAAAAGCCACTGAGGTTACGCGCCAGGCTGGCAGAAATTGCCCGCCAGAATTTGCCCGAGGCAATTTGATCCCAAGCCGTGGTGGCGACTTTTTCCGGCGAAACGAGCAAGCCCGATTGGCTCCAGCCCTGGCTCGAAGCCAGCCACCACACGGCAATGGCGGCAACTGGCAAGACCCATCCGCGATATCGGCGGTTACGGCTACCTACTGACATGATCGCACTCATGACAGTCGCCCCCCGGCAGTTGGCCGACCACGACTCAAGCGTTGTTCCAAGTAGTCGAAACCGCGGTCTATCAACAGGCCGAGAGCACCGACCACCACAACGGCCGCCATCACCAAGTCCAATTGAAACAGCTGGCGTCCATAGACAATCAGGTAACCCAGCCCCTCACTCGATGCCACCAACTCAACCACTACGAGCGACAACCAGGCTTTGGTGAAGCCCAGACGCAAACCGGTGAACAGCGTCGGGATGGCCGCCGGAAAGACGATGGAGGTGACGCTTTGCCGACGACTGAAGCCGTAGGCCCGGCCGACCTCCAACAGCCCTTTGGGCGCCTGGTGGAAAGCCTGCAAAGTACACAGAGTGATCGGCACCATGGCCGCCTTGGCAATCAGCACATACTTGAGCGTCTCGCCGATGCCGAACAGCAACAAGGCAAACGGCAACCAACCCAGTACCGGTATTTGCACCAGCGCGTTGAAGGTGGGTAAAAGATAATCCTCTACAGTTTTGGAAAGACCCATGGCCAAGCCCAGAGCTATGCCGACGAATGCACCCAACGCAAATCCGACGACCACCCGTTGCAAGCTGGCGAACGCGTTCAGCCACAGGTCACCGGAGGTGACCAGGTCCGACAAGGTTTGATAGACGTAGCCTGGCGGTGGTAGCACCTGCTCTGAAAGCCAACCGCGTTCCACTCCCAAGTACCATAAGCCGAGCAACACCAGCGGCAATAGCCAGGGCAAGGCTTTATCACCCAGTTTGAAGGACCAGGCCGACGTGCGCAGTACCTCTACCTTGCGTACTGAACGGGCCGGTGACGGTGGCAAGCGTTTGACGTTGCCGATGGTTAATGCCGGCGTCGCGTACTGCTCTTGTCTGACGGTCTGTGCCCTGGCCATTTGCCTAGCTCCCTTGCCTGCTGGTCGCGGCAGCTACTGCATTGCCAGCGGGCTGTTTGCCATCCGGGCCGTAGGGCGTCCAGTAGGTTTCAAGCCCCTTGGCTTTCAGGGATTTTTGCAAGTAGCTGGTCTCGAACCAGCCATCGATGCTGACGGGGCGACGGATGAGTTTTTCTTCCTTGGCTTGGTCCGCCACGGCCTGATAGCGGCCAAGCAGAAAGTTGTCGACCAGAGGCGAGGCTCTGTCCCTGAGACTTACACCGGTAAAGTCGGCGCGTAGTGATTCTGCGGGTTCATTACTCTTGGCCCATTCAGTGAAGACAGCATCACGATGGCTGTCATCCGATGTCCATTTCGCCGCATCCACCAACGTATCGACAACCTTTTGCACGTTGTCCGGATGTTTTTTCTCATAGGTACCCCGAACCACCAGTGCAGTCTGCCGGGTGTAGCGCACATCCTGGGTGGGGTTGTCATAAACGATGTCGATCAGGCCTTGATCGCGAAGCTTGAACAATTCGCGGCCGCCGAATGCGGCATCTACTCCATTGGATACCAATGCTGCCTGAGTGCTTCCGGTATCGAGGTTGATTACCTTGATATCGCGCTCGGTCAAACCATGCTCCGCCAAAAGATTGATCGTCACCAGATGGCCGTTGGTTCCACGAAAGACCGCCACCTTTTTACCTTTCAGATCTTCGATGCTTTTGAGCTGAGAGCCCTTGGGAACTGCCAGGTAAAGGTTGGCACGTACACCCAGTGCGGCCAGCAGTTTGGTGTCCAGCCCATTGGAACGCCCAACTACTGCAGGCAGATCGCCCTGGTAGGCGAAATCAAGTTGCTGGTTCGACAAGGCTTCGTTTACCGCGGGGCCAGCCCCTTTGAAAAAGAACCATTGCACCTCGGTACCGGTTCCAGCGAAGGCCTTTTCCAACAGTTGCTGATTGCGCACAATGCCCAAGGTAGAGCCACTGAACGTTACCGGGTCACCGCCGCCGGCCGTCGCTACACCAATGCGCAATACATCGGCTTGCGCCAAGGGTATTGCAAGAAGCGCAGCCAGTACTGCAGCGATGCGGCCTTTGTGAAACAGGGGGATACCTTTAAGTTCCATGTAGAAACCTTCCTTGTGTCGATGAGACTCGTTTGTTACGCAGCGAGGTGTTTTTTATCGGCTTCGGTTTTCGGCGAGCGGGTATCCGGGCTTGGCTTGAGCGCTTGGCTCAAGCGACCGTCAACGCCAACCGGCACATCACCGCTGATGGTGGTTCGGCGCACGATTCGTTGGGCATCGCCATAGTCGTTAATCGCGATGTGCTGCGTGGCGCGGTTGTCCCAGATCACCACGTCACCCTCCTGCCAGCGCCAGCGCACGGTGTTGTCGACATGGGTAATACGATCGTGGAACAAGCGAATAAGTTGTTTCGAATCGCTATTGCTGACGCCCTGAATCTGTTTGACAAAGTGCCCCAACAACAAACTCCTTTCGCCCGACTCTGGATGCACTCGCACCAAAGGGTGTTCGGTCTCATAGACTTCGGCGGTAAACTGTTCGCGATAACGTCTGATACCCGACTCGTCAGTATTACGTGGCGCCGCGTAGTCATATAAGTTGGTATGCAACGCGCGCAAACTATCTGCCAGTTGTTTTAAGGGCTCGGGCAAGTCGGAGTAAGCTGCGGCGGTATTGGCCCACACCGTGTCACCGCCGTAAGGTGGAATAACCACACCGCGCAAGATGGAAATCTTCGGATAATTAGCAACAAAGGTCACATCGGTGTGCCAGGAATTGGCTCGGGTTTCCTTGGCATCCAGATGTAGGATGGCGGCACTTTTCTCGGCGGAACGTACGGTCGGATGCGGTACCTGATCACCGAAACGCCGGGAAAAAGCTTCGTGCTCGGCGTCATCCAGATGTTGGTCGCGAAAAAACAGAACTTTATATTTCAGTAGCGCCTGGTTAATAAATTCGAATTGCTCAGCACTGATGTTTCCACCCAACTTCACACCTTCCAGTTGCGCACCAATTCTACCAGAAGCGGGTTTGATTTGAATTGTCATCGAGCTACCTCCTGTCTCACGAGTTGTTGTAGGACCAATCATAAAGACATAAAAGCGGCCGTGACTAATCACCATTTATTATAAAGATATAAGATCGACCATATAACTAAACCACTATAGAAATTAACGAACAGCTATAAGCTACCGGTTATTAGCTCATAACTCTTTAGTTCGGTATTGGAACAAACAGTGACCAATAGCGGAAACGGCGTACACGAACGAAGTACGTTCAATATCGCTCCAACAACTCAGGTCGCCCCGAGTGATCTGTCGACAGCCCTATCCTGAAAGACGCGCAGGGCCGCCCCGATCGCCACTGCCCACAAACGCACCATGGCGATGCAAGGCTTGTGATCGTCCTTCATCGAAACGATGACGTGACGACAGCGTTCTAAAATCGATCGTAGCCCTTCGCGACAGGCAGCAATCGGCCCAGAGTGTGTAAAAACGCCTTCGCGAACCCTTGCTATGATTTCTGAGGATTTCATCGCAGGGATCGCCCTTGTGGTGATGAGAAGACTTCGAATACACCGGGTCCGCGTTGCGGACAGAACGCAAAAGCCCGTCGCAAGGACGGGGCTTTCTTTACCGCACTAAATCAGGTACGCACAGTTGCTCCGTCAGTTAGCGAATCCGGCGGCGCGGTAGACGCTGCTCCGGGGCCCTCTTCCAGTCCTTGTTGAAGCACCTTTTCGTCCAGCTGACCACACCACTTGGCGACCACGATTGTCGCTATCCCATTGCCGATCAGATTGGTCAACGCCCGCGCTTCGGACATGAAGCGGTCGATACCCAAAATCAAGGCCAGCGCCGCAACCGGCACATGCCCTACCGACGACAGCGTAGCCGCCAATACGATGAAGCCACTGCCCGTAACACCCGCCGCGCCTTTTGATGTAATGAGCAAGACCAGCAACAAAGTGATTTGGTGCGTGATGTCCATGGGTGTATCGGTGGCTTGGGCAAGGAAAACCGCTGCCATGGTCAGGTAAATGGAAGTGCCATCGAGGTTGAAGGAATAACCGGTCGGGATGACTAGACCAACGACGGACTTATGTGCACCGAGTTTTTGCATTTTGACGATCATCAGTGGCAACGCCGTCTCGGACGACGAAGTACCTAGGACGATCAGTAGTTCTTCGCGGATGTACTTGATGAACTTGAAGATGCTGAACCCGTGGACGCGTGCGATCGTGCCCAATATTCCCAGTACGAAGACCACGCAGGTGAAGTAAAAGCACAGCATCAGGTAGCCCAACTGGACTAAAGAACCTACACCGTACTTACCGATTGTGAACGCCATAGCACCCAGCGCACCGATTGGCGCGACTTTCATCACCACGCCCATGATGCTGAATAACACCTGGGAGATGCTCTCGATGAACTCGAACACCCGACGGCCATAGTCACCGATGCGATGCAGCGCGTAACCAAACAGTACTGAGAAGAACAACACCTGCAGGATCTCACCCTCAGCAAACGCGCCAACAATCGTATTGGGAATGATGTGCAGCAGGAACTGGATCGTGCTCTGTTTTTCTCCCGCGGCGGCGTACGCAGCGATCCCCGACGCATCGAGCGTGGATGGATCGATATGCATACCCGCGCCCGGCTGCACGACGTTGACTACGGCCAGCCCGATCAACAGGGCAATTGTGGAAACGATCTCGAAGTAAAGAAGCGCATAACCACCGGTCTTTCCGACCGCTTTCATGCTTTGCATACCGGCGATACCCGTGACCACCGTACAGAAAATGATGGGGGCGATGACCATTTTGATCAGCTTGATAAAACCATCACCAAGCGGTTTTAACGTGGTGCCGGTTTCCGGATAGAAATGGCCAATCAGGATGCCGATTGCGATCGCGAACAAGACCTGAAGATACAGAATCTTGTAGAACGGTTTGCGGATATGGGTTTCAGCAGACATGGCGGAACCTCGCTTGGGACGCGTGCGTAGTCCTCGGACCACAGCACCCGTTACAGACACCTTCCTTTGATGGAAGAATTTGTTTTTGAAGTTAAAGTCCGCTGAGTTGGGCGAAGAGCATTAGCTGCGCCTCAAACCAGGAACAACCGCGTGCGCTCGCGGCCTGTTTCAAGAGCGGTCCGGCAAAGACGCCTTTGTCAGCAGCACCCTGCCGGTATTGATTTAAAGAGTGACGCACCGGAGGACGGCGATGAGCAACACCACGGTTATTTCCCGCTCAGGGATTTGATATCCACAAACAGACTATCGAGTGTAGGGCGCATGATTAATGGATCAGGCGCACCTGCGGGCGCATCGAGCCCTATTCTGTTGTGCCAAAAGGTAGGCAAGCCAACTTTCTCCGTACCAAATAAATCGTAGGCCGAACCCGCTACGAATAAGGCGTTAGCAGGCTCTACACCGGCTACTTGCAGGGCGAGCCTGTAAGGTTGCGGATCGGGTTTATAAAAACCGGCCTGCTCAGAAGTGACAATCACGTCGAACGGCACTCCGAGAAGATCCGCCGCGATGCGTCCCAACCGCTCCGAACAGTTGGTGACCACGCCCAGTTTGTAATGGGGCGCCAACTCGGTGAGCACGCGTTTAGCCTCAGGCCAGGGTTGTAATTCGGTCCAGCGTGCCTCCAGATTTTGCGCGGCCTCTTTACCCAGTCCGACACTGATCGCTGCCTCTTCAACCAGCGTCTCATAAGGCCGGTAAGCGCCACAGCCGTAAGTCGCCTTCAAATAAGCCATGCGCCAGGTGCGCCCCATTTCAGCGGAACCTGCAACGGAATTCCAAAGCGTCCACGAGTCCAGCAATGCTGTGAGCAAATCGAACAGGACAAGTTTGACTGGAGCCTGCTGTTCATTGTTTTCAATTGAATTCATAACGACTGCCCTTCTTTAGAGTCATGCAAGTTCAGCGACTGCTGAAATTTCCACCAAAGCCCCATGATGGAGCGGACCACACGGGATAATTACTCTTGCGGGACGGTGCGCGCCCATTAGCGTTGAATAAGCCAGGTTGACGATCGGCCAATAGGCAACATCAACGATGTAGATTTGTACGCTGACCAAATGACTCAACGACGCACCCGCGGCCTGAAGCACAGCTTCCATATTGGCCATTGCCTGAAGAGTCTGGGCTTCTATTCCATCAGGAAATTCATGAGCATCCGGTGGAAACGGCAACTGGCCGGAAATGAAAAGAAGTTTTCCTGCCATTGCACCGTGCGAGTAATGCCCACCCGGTACAGGCAGCTTCTCTGCTGTAATCAACTTCATGTGCCCACCTTGACCGATCAAGTTTTGAATTCTGGTGAATGAATGAATTACCAGCCCGTAATGCGTGGCCAGTAACCGAGACTGCTTCCCTCACTGAAAACGTGATAACCACCGTGCTGCGCCGACGTGGCGCAGGCGTGATTCGGCAAGATCCGCAAAAGCGTGCCCAACGGCAGCAAGCTCTCGGGTTCAAGCGTCCCGGCCCGCGATGAAATGATTCCGTGTTCTTGATTCGTGGAGCTGACAATCAGGTCACCAATCGGTTGGCCGGCGGCGTCACACACGACGCCATATCCCTGATCGACCGTTTGCCTGGCGGTACCACGATCACGGGAAAGTGCCATCCACCCTGCATCGGTAATGATCCAGCCTTTCTCAGCCTGATGACCAATGACGGTCGTCAGAACCGAGACCGCAATATCCTGCACCTTGCAGACTCCCAAGCCCGCCATTACCAGATCGAAGAAGGCGAACACCCCCGCACGAACTTCGGTCACCCCAGATAATTCCTCAGTGAAAAGCGCTGTGGGCGTTGAACCGATACTGATAATCGACAGGTTGAAACCTGCACGCGTCAGCATTTGGCTGGCATCGACAATCGCCGCGCGCTCCTGTCGGGCGCAGGCTCTTATTTCGGCGATCGACTGGCTGTCGTAGGACTTGCCGGCGTGAGTCATTACGCCGCTGAGCCTGACGCCGTTGGCTCGCAACAACTCCGCGATTTCCACCAAAAGGGGTGATCGCGGGCCGAGACCGGAACGGTGGCCGTCGCAATCGATTTCCAGCAAGACCTCGAAAATATGCCCCGATGTTTGGGCGAATTCGGCCAACAATCTAGCGGTGTCCAGATTGTCGAGTACCAGCTTGAGTTGCGCGCCTTTGCTGATCAACGCGGCGGCATGAGCGAATTTGTTCGGCGCAATGCCAACGCCATACAAGATGTCGGTAAACCCGGCCTCGAAAAAGAAATCTGCCTCACGCAGGGTTGAAACAGTGATGGGCCCGCGCCCACCTTCAAACAGGCGCTCGGTGACTTCCAGCGATTTGTTGGTCTTCACGTGTGGACGCAATACAACATTGAATGCTGCCAGCTTATTGCGCATCCGTTGGATGTTGACGTCAAGTCGATCGCGATCCAGCAATAGGGCGGGGGTTTCGATATGAGTGAGTGCTGACATGTTTGGTCTCCTGGAATAGCGCTATTCTAAGCCTCCAGTTTCAGATTAATATTTAATAATACTAACTCTAATATTCAGTGATTCTTAATGAACGAGACATTAGATATCCGCTTTCTTCTGGTCATCCGGGAAAGCGAGAGTTTGTTGGCCGCGTCACGCAAGCTGGGTCTGACGCCCTCGGCGGTGACCCAGCGACTTCAACAAATGGAGAAAAAGCTGTCTATTCGATTGCTGGATCGGTCAGCCCGTCAGCTGCGCTTTACCGATGAGGGCGAGTTTTTGTGCTTGCGTGGGGCTGAACTGGTTGAGCAGTTCGATGTCCTGTTGGCGGACCTGCATGAGCGGCGCAGTGGCTTCGTTGGCAAGCTGAAAGTCAACGCACCGTTCGGATTCGGGCGCCTGCACGTGGCGCCCGCGGTGGCAGCGTTTCAAAGTTTGCACCCAGAAATCGAGATTGCATTGAGTTTGTCCGAACAGCCGATGGTCGAAGCATCTGATCGGTTTGATGTCGTTATCCATATTGGAGAACTGCGCGCCTCCAACCTGGTGGGTCATTCCATTGCCCCCAACCGTCGCTACGTATGCGCTTCACCCGCCTTTCTTGAGCAACATGGTCTACCGGAACACCCCGACCAGCTGGCTACCCTGCCCTGCATTGCTCTACGCGAAAACAACGAAGACGTCACGCTCTGGCATTTCACACGCGCACGTAAAACGCTCAACGTGCGCATCCGTCCAGCGTTGAGCTGCAACGACGGAAGCGTTATCCGGCAATGGGCGTGCGAAGGGCGCGGCATCATCATGCGTTCTGAATGGGATGTTGCTGATGCGCTGGCGGAGGGGACGTTGATACGACTACTGCCTGGTTGGAAGCTGCCCGATGCCAATATTGTTGCGCTGACGCATCAACGCGAGGGACTGCCTGCGCGAGCGCGCAACTTTTTGCGATTTCTCCAGGATCAGTTCCGACCGCAACCGTACTGGCGACAATAGATTGTTATTGGCGGCACTTAGTGTGAGGTAGCGTCGAAGGGTGTGTACGTCCAAGCCGTACTGCCTGCAGCTACGCGTACAGAAATTTACGAACGTGCGGGCGGCGACATCAGCAAGGTGCCCGACGTCATGGAAGTTGATGATCTTGTGGATGCGGCCCTGGTAGGCTTTGATCGTAAGGAATTGGTCACCATTCCACCCGTGCCTGACCTTGCTGCATGGGAAGCTTTCGAACGCGAACGCGGAGTATTGGTGCTGGGCTTCAGCAACTCCCAACCCGCAGCACGCTATCGCTCTTAAAAAACGGGGTGACGCTCGGCGAGGACGTCTGAAGGTGTAATTGTGGCTCTTCCAATAAGCCGGATGTCGTCGAAAAATGCGGCATCAACAGCTCTGACATCGCAACCCGCCATGGCAAGGGCCGGCCATAGCCAACAGCTACCTCACACCAGTGCTAGTGGATCGCTAAGGGCTGTCACGTCGACCGGTTGAATCCACAACCGTTTTCTGTCTGTGACAATGGGCTGCAAACGCCCCACATATACGGCGAAAATTGCGGCCGCTGACGTCGGTAGCTTCTCAACAGAGAAGCGAGTATGTCCCGACCCAAGACCAAAAACACAAATCATCGAGAGAGAAAATTCGACTCAGTCGGTAACTCCATGACTAGATTCGACGCTCCTGACGATATGGCCACGAGTATTCATAACTCATCCAGATTTTCAGCAATAAAGCCCACAAGATGAAGTGGGCTTTTTGTCTCAATCACTTTGTAGATGAGATCACGTTTGCTTCGCTGCAGCTTCTTCACGACGCTCTTAGCAGAAGCCCTGACGACTTCGTCTGCTCCATGTATCCGAGCGCCAGTAGAACACCAGTGTTGCGTCAGAGAGGTTCATAACAACGCCCCAAAAATTTAGGTTTTCAGTGTAGCGAATTCGCGTCTGCCACAATTGGTCGTTCCGTCGAACAGACCAAACAGAGCAGGAGGATCTTTGAGTGCTGCGCTGTCCCATCGCGTCCAACTCTGACTATCTCCAGATACTCAAAGCGTTGGCAGAGGACTTAATGGTGCTGTTTGAAGGCGTTGCGACCATAGGATGTAGGTCGACAGCGATTAACCGTTCTCTCTACAAGGTCGATGTCGAGCCCCCCTTCCCAGGATCAATTCGTTAGGTCATCCAAGCTAAAGCAGAAGCAGTGCCTCTCGCCTAATTAAATGGTATGTTATTACATTGCTTATGGAGGGATCATTTTGAAACACTTTGCGCCACTGCTGGCGGGACTCACGCTCGGACTGTTTGAACAACCGCTATCAGCGGCAGAAAGCTTGGTACTGGACGAACTCTCGATCACCGACGTCTTCGTCGAGGAGCGTGCCGATGGCCCCGTGCGCGGCTATCGCGCCACCCGCTCGAGTACAGCCACCCGCACCGACACAGACATCCGTGACACGCCGCAAAGCATCGAAGTCGTCCCCGCCCAAGTGATCCAGGACCTTAATACCTCCCGCATCGACCGCGCACTGGATTTCGCCGGGGGCGTATCGCGACAGAACAACTTCGGCGGCCTGACTTTTCTCAACTACAGCGTGCGTGGCTTCACCACGGGAGAGCTCTACAAGAACGGCTTCGCTATCAACCGTGGCAGCTACAGCTCGCCGGATACCTCGAACATCGAGCGCATCGAAGTACTCAAAGGGCCGGCTGCCAGCCTCTACGGTCGCGGCGACCCTGGCGGCCTGGTCAACATCGTCACCAAACGTCCTCAGCGAGAAGCCTTCAGCACTCTGGGTTTCAGCGCTGGTACCTGGGATCGCTATCGGAGCAATCTGGACGTCAATACTCCACTCGACAGCGAAGGCAACTTGTTGGCCCGGGTCAACCTCGCAATCGAGGACAACGGAAGCTTCCGCGACTACGTCGGCAACGAACGAAGCATCGTGAGCCCTTCGCTGAGCTGGCAGATTTCGCCAGATACCCGGCTGGTGCTGGACACCGAGTTCTCCCGTACCGAAACGGTGTTCGACCGAGGCATTCCTGCCGTCAAGGGCGAGTTGGGATCGGTCAAGCGCTCGACCTTTATGGGCGAACCCAACGATGGCGAAATTCGCAACGATAACCAGACTATCGACCTCGCCCTAGAGCACTACCTGAGCGACGATTGGAAACTGCGCCTGGCCAATCACTACACCCAAGGCACGCTAAAAGGCGCGAGCTCGGAACCCCAAGCGTTGGTCGGTACAACCCTGACCCGCTTCTACCGAGAACGGAATTTCGAGTGGAACGACAACATCACCCAGGCCGAGCTCCACGGAGACTTTGAGCTCGCCGGTTGGCGGCACCAGACACTGATTGGACTGGAGTACGAGAATTACCGCAACAGTCAGAAGTATCCTCAGAGCGCCACGCTGCGCAGCTATGGTTTGGATATCTATAATCCGGCTTACGGCCAGTCCAAACCGGCTCTAACCCGTGCCAACAATTTCTACGAGCACACTGAGAGCTACGCCCTCAACCTCCAGGACCAGATCGCCTTTACAGACCGCCTGCGAGGTTTGATCGGCGTGCGCCTGGAACGTATCGAACAGACCTCGCTGAACCGGACCACAAGCGTCAGTAGCAGCCAGGAAAAGGACGTCGCCACCCCGCGCATCGGCCTGCTCTATCAACTAACACCGCAGGTCGGCGTGTTTGCCAATGTATCCACCTCGTTCAAGCCCAATACCCTTGGCACACAGGGACAGGTGTACAAGCCCGAAAAAGGCCTGGGGTATGAGAGCGGACTGAAGCTTGATCTCTTTGAAAGCCGCATCGGTGCGACTATCGCCCTGTTCCAAATCGACAAAGAAAACGTCATCACCACCGACGCCCTGGGCGACAGCGTTGCGGCAGGCAAAGCCCGCAGCCAGGGTCTGGACCTGCAGTTCAGCGGTCAGGTCACCGATGCCCTGCGCGTCATCGGCGCCTATGCCTATATCGATGCCGAGGTGACCAAGGGCGACGCTACCATCCCCAAAGGCAGCGACCTGCTCGGCATCGCCCGAAACAGCGGCAGCCTGATGGCCGTCCACGAGTTCCAGAGCGATGTACTGCAGGGCTCGGATGTCGGTGCAGCCATTAGTTACGTCGGAGAGCGCTCGGGCCAGGCTGGCAGCACTTTCACCCTCCCCTCGTACAGCACCCTCGACCTTCTCGCCCATTACAAAGCCAGTGAAGAAATCACTGTCGGTCTCAACCTCAACAACCTGTTCAACCGCAAGTATTACGAACGTTCCTATAACAGCGTCTGGGTCATGCCGGGCGAACCACGCAACCTCAGCGTCAGCCTGACTCTCAACCTCTGATCGAAAGGAATCACCATGCAATCTTCATTTAAAATCGCCGCCGTGCTGGCTCTCGTTGCTTCCACACAGGCTAACGCCCACGGCCTGTGGACCGAGGAACGTCGTGGCAATATCGAGGTGGTGTACGGCCATGGAGCCGAAGACGATGCGTTCAAAGCCGAGAAGATCAAAGGTGGATGGGCCTTTGATGTGACTGGCAAAATGATCCCCGTGACCGTCCAGCGCCTGGCAGACCACGCCCGCCTGCATCCGCTTAGTTCACCAGCGGTCATGGCTGTGGAACTGGACAATGGTCCCTGGTCGCAGACTCTGGACAAGCGATGGGTCAATCAAGACCGTACTCAGGTGAAAGACGCCATCGCCTCGACCCATAGTTTCAAATACAGTCTGGCGATCTATCAAGAAGGCGCGCACCTACCGAAGCTAGAAATGCTCCGCTTGGCGATTATTCCTCAAAGCGATCCTGCGAAGATCGGCGTTGGCAAGGAACTAGAAGTGCAGGTGTTGGTTGACGGCAAGCCCACTGCCGATATCGAACTAGTCGGCGACTACCGCAGTGCACCCCACGAAGTCAGTGGCAAGACTGACAAGGAAGGACGCGCACGTATCAAGGTGCGCAACGAAGGCCTGAACATTATCGCCGCGCAATTCACACTCCCGATGCCCGAAGGCGCGCCGGTAGACAAGCAGAGTTTGTTCAGCTCGCTGACTTTCCTTGGCGAGCCGCACCACGAATAAACTCTATACCGCATCTTTCATTAAGATCGAAAGTCCGTTTTGGGTCAAAAGTAACCGGTAAATAGCTTCGTCAGCTGACCATACACCAATCAACCTATTGCAGGTTCCAATTGGGGGCACTGTCGCTGCTATGCTTGGGCTCTCTCGAAAGGAATCGACACCATGCCAAGCGATTATTCACTGTCGGATGTACTGGAAAGGCTGTTCGAAAACCAGCAGGCCCTAGAGGCGGCCATTATGGAGTTGACCCTACTGATTGAGGAGCAAGGGGCACAGGAAGTGGGCGGAAATGTCCGTGGCGCACTGTGGACCATGGGTGAAAACGCCGGTCATATCAAACAAGGCCTGGCTCGATTGAAGAAACTGGACATCGGCTAACCGACTGCACACCAAGAGCCAGTCAACAGTTATGTCGAGGAGAATTCGGTTAGTCAGTCCGGTTCACCTTACTGGCAGCTATTGGCGACAGTTTAGTTGTGACCGTAGCTGGGGAATTACACCTCCGTCTGTTCAGCCATTTCCAGGGCATCACCGACCTCGATACCCAGGTACCTAACGGTGCTTTCAAGCTTCGTATGCCCAAGCAGGAGTTGGATTGCTCTTAAGTTCTTTGTCCTGCGATAGATCAACGCTACCTTGGTTCGCCGCAGCGAGTGAGTACCGTACATGTTTGGGTCAAGGCCAACGGCTGTTACCCATGTTTTTACTATTCGAGCGTACTGCCTGGTGGAGAGATGATCTGAGCCGTGCAACCGGGTCGGAAACAAGAAATCCTCACAGCGGAGATGGTCGCCGCCTTCCTGTGTCTTTCGGGAGGCGGGCGTCCTGACAACACCGGATTGACGTAAAGCGACTGCTCGTCGCCTCCCCCTCGCCGGATCGTCACGGCTACATTACTGTACATACAACCAGTATCTGTACAGCGATCCCATCACATGAATTTCGACCAGGCTAAAGCGCTGAGACTTCAGCAGTGGCGCTCGACCCTCGACGACCACGACTTTCGAATGCAGAACCCCGAGGCCCACCGACAGACCCTTCATTCAATGAGCGCCACCCTTGTCATCGAGGGGTTGATCGATGAACTCCAGCAGTTCGACATGAACGAATTGGCGAACGCCGCCTACTGGCACGCCGTGGAGGAATTGCAGACCGCGCCGGGACGCTACTGCGGCGCCTCTACCTACGACGTCATGCGGCACGGAAGCACCGAGCTGATGGGCAAGATTGGGCGTTCGATTTTCTATGCCGCGAGCACGCTTGCCGACCGTACGCGATTCTCCTACGACGGGAAGATCTACCACGATGCCACTGGAGCGAACCTTGTGTTCACCCCGTCCGGGACCGTGGCGAGAATCATCGGGCTTACCTTGACCCTACCGGATGGGCAGCAGTACGACCTCATAGAAACTGGAAGAACAGTCGAGGGCGTCACCCACGAGCCGATCGAGGATCCGGACCTCTACCGCGCATTGGTGGACGCCGCCCAAGTCGCCCAGGAGTGCCGCGATCTGCGCATCTTCGAAAGAGTGCGACCGCTTATCGATCTGGCAAGGTTCGGCACCTGTCCGGCCTGCCTTGATCGCTTTGACCGGTATGAAGATTGCCCGACCTGCGCTGGCCAAGGGTTTGTAACGAAACCAGCGGCCACGGGTCTACTCTGAATACACAGCCGGAGGGTGCAATCATGTGCGGACGCCTTTCCCAGTATCGGGGCATTCACGACTTCGTCGCGGCACTCAGCATCCCCAACGCCCTAATCAACTATGCCGGCGACCAGCCTTTTGAGCGCTATAACGCCGCGCCGACCACTCAACTCGCCCTCTTCCACCAAGAAGGCCAGTTTCTACGCGCCGATATGGTTCGCTGGGGATGGCGCCCGCATTGGGCCAAAGACCGCACCACGCCAATTAACGCTCGGGTTGAGAAAGTCGCCCACGGGCCATTCTTCAAAGCCATCTGGCCGCACCGGGCAATCATCGCGATCGACAATTGGTTTGAGTGGGTTTACGAAGGCGGTCCGAAGAAACAGCCCTACCTGATTCGCCACTGTGACCAGACGCCGATCCTCTGTGCTGCGATCGGTCAGTACCCCATCGGCGAACACGAGCCCGGCGAGCATGACGGTTTCGTCATCATCACCGCCGACAGCGCCGGCGGCATGGTGGACATTCATGACCGGCGGCCAGTGACGTTATCGCCGGAACTGGCCCGGGAATGGCTAGACCCGGGCATACCTAAAGAACATGCCGAGCAGATCGTGCTGCTCGAGGGTGAGCCGACCGAAGCCTTCGAGTGGTTTAAGGTTGACCGAGCGGTGGGCAATGTCCGCAATCAGGGTGCCAGTCTGATAAATCCTTTCTCACCTGCTCAGTCATAGCCTCTCCACCAAGCACACGTTGCCTGATACATGGTTTCTGCGGAACAGAATAACGCGCCTGTCACTCCACCGTTGAATGAACAGCAACGGCATCGTACAGGCGCCTGAGCTGTAGCTCCGCCGGCTCAATCTCGGATTCTTTGACGCCGCCATATTCGAGTACCAGAAGATCGTTCCGAACGCTTTCGTCCAGTTGATACGAACTGCGCAACGTGAGCCCGAAGTAGCCCGCGGCGGAGATCATTGTGATTGCCGCTAGAGTCTGTACACCAGTTTCAGTTCACTCGGCTGCGCCCTCTGCGCTTGGCTAGATAGAGCGCATCATCGGCACGGGTCAGAAGGCTTTCCACATCGTCACCCGCTTTGGCGATTGCGAAACCAAAAGATGCAGTAACAGTGTCCAGCACCTCATCCGTGCCACGAACTTTGATCCGCAGTGCCTGAATTTTCAGACGCAGCTGCTCAGCAAAAGTATGAGCACTGGTGAGATCAAAACACTCTTGCAGGACTACACAGAACTCTTCACCACCATAGCGTGCCGCCAGGGCCTGAGGCGGGATTGAGCTCCGTAACATCTGACCAACATGCTCAAGTACGCGATCACCCAAAGGATGGCCATACCGGTCATTGAACTGCTTGAAATGATCGACATCCAGCATGATCAATGCCACCCCCTGAGGAGCGTTGATCAAGGCATGCTCCAGCAAGCGAGTGAAGGTAGCTCGGTTCCACACCTTAGTCAGACCATCCAACGATGCAGCCAGCGATACCCACGTCGAGGCCGACACCAATTATCAGCACGCTGGAAAAATCGTAACGAGGTTGTAGCTTTGTACTCCCTCACTACCTATGTTTCTGTCGACTACGAAATCATCCCAGGCATGTACCCAATTTGACACGTTCGCCGTGTTGGAAGAAATTGGTGATCCGCCTCTTCTCTTCGACCTGAAATCCTGTGGTTGTATCTGCAGCCCACATTTTCAACACGATCGATTGGATGTTATCCAACCGACCACTGGCCCAGTCGATTACTGGGTGCCTGGTTTCCTAATAGGAGTGACAAATTGCTAACTCGGCCCGACAAAGACGCGCTACGTGCGATGCTCGAATCGCAAGTTCAAGAAAAGCTACAGCATGACCCTGGCGCGGTTACGACTTATGCAGCACAGCCTGAACCCGAACGAAAGCCATACACCAACAAGCCCACGGTTCAAGACAAGGCATTTCACAAGGAGCTCGAGCAGATGCGTGCGGATGCTGAAGCCGGAGTGATTCGTAAACCGGAATCCGACGCGGTTGAAGACGACAAGCCTAATCTTGCCCTTGATGATTACCCGGGCTTAAGTAAGGCAAGCTGTGCATCAATTCAATGGTGATTTCGCATGCCCTGCCATACGGTAATCTCAGGCTCGTTTTCTACTTAAGTCTCTGCGAAACACAGTGGTATAGATCAGCCAATGTTGTGTAGCAATGGGATTCCCTACAACAGCAGTCGAGAAAAATCACAGCACTGCAGTGCCAACTGCGCCACGTTCTGATTCAGTCCAAACTGGCGGTCTGTACGATGAAGCGCGGCATAACGGATCCGTGGTAATCCTGGAGTCGTGACCAATGCTCGCAACGCACCTCGGTCGATCAAGTGCGATAGACAGGCCTTAGGCAGGTAACTGACCCCCACCCCGGACAAAGTTAGCCCTACCTGCACCAGTAAGTTGTGACTGGTGATGGTTTTGGGCATCTGCACGTTATGAGAGGCCAACCATCGTTCGTAGATCAAGCCAGTGCCGGACTGTGAACCTTGGGTCAGCACCGTGCACCCGGCCAAGACATCGAGGCTCACAGGGTCCGGATCGGCGATCAGGCTTGGAGCACACATCCAGGCATTCTCAACGCTTTTCAGTGGCGTACTTACGAATCGAGCATCGTTGTAAACGTCCGGAACGATGACCAGATCAAGCTGATCGTTTTCCAGCTTTCGAAACAGTTCACTGCTCAGTTCCACCGAAGGCTCGATTTGCACCTTTGGATAAGCTTGTCGCAGCGCCTCTACCAGCGCTGGCAACCAGGTCAGCGCAGTCAGTTCGGTGACACCGAGTCGAAACCTTCGCACCAAGACTTCACGGGCACTTACGCGCTCCAGCAAATAGTCGCGACGCTCAAGCAAGTCCTTGGCGTAATCGAGCAGTTCCCCGCCCTTTTCGGTCAACCGAGCGTTGCGCTTGCTGCGGTCAAAAATCTCCACGTCGAAGGTTTCTTCCAGCTCCTGGATGCGCTTGGAAATAGCCGACTGAGACATGTTCAGCTTGTTCGCTGCCGCTTCAAAGCTGCCCAACTCGGCAATCCAGTACAGCGCGTCAATTTGTTTGAAGGTGATCATCAAGAAACCAACATGAAAAAAAGCGATACTACTTCATAATAAAATATCGCTAAAACTGTTTATTTATCACTCCTAAGATCGAGCCACAGCCCTCACCGGCTGCTACCTCATTCTTTCGGAGATCAGCCATGTCCTTGCCCGGTTCACGCATCCTTCCCAATCCGCCGCTAGCCGCTGCCGAATTGCTCGAAGCGTTTGCCCACGTGGTCACCCCGCACATAAGCGACAACCTCGGTCGGCACATCGGCGCTCGCGGACTGACCCGCTATAACCGCAGCGGAAAACTGGTTGGTACCGCACTGACCGTCAAAACCCGCCCCGGCGACAACCTGCTGATCTACAAGGCCATGAGCATGTTGCAACCCGGTCACGTGCTGGTGGTTGATGCTCAGGGCGACACCAACAACGCGGTGATCGGCGAGCTGGTCAAGCTTTACGCCCAGCAACGAGGTTGCGTCGGTTTCGTCATCGACGGCGCGATCCGTGATGTCGCCAGCTTCGACGATACCCCTTGCTACGCCCGAAGTGTCGTGCACTGTGGCCCCTACAAAAGCGGCCCTGGAGAGATCAACGTGCCGGTGTCAATCGGTGGCATGTTGATCCAGCCAGGTGATCTGCTGGTGGGCGATGAAGATGGCCTTGTGGCCTTCTCCCAGGCAGATGCCGCTGAGGTTCTACGCCGCGCCGCGCAGCACGCAGCTCACGAAGAAGAAGTAAAAGCCGAAATCGCTACCGGAGCTGTCCGCCAAAGCTGGATGGACAAGGTCTTGAAACAGGCCGGCCTGGCCGATTGAGGGGAACATCATGAGCAATGCATTTTTGTCTAATCGAGTGCTGGGCATTGAGCCTTCGCCGAGTATTGCTGCCAATGCACTGGTGACTGAGTTACGCGCCCAAGGCCGGGACATAGTTAACTTCACCGTAGGCGAACCAGACTTCGACACCCCGGAGCATATTCTCCGAGCCGCCAGTGCCGCGATGCATAGCGGTGACACCCATTACACCGCCACCACCGGCACGCTCACCCTGCGCCAGGCTATCTGCCACAAGCTTGAGCGCGACAATGGACTGGCTTACGGGCTCGACGAAGTCGTCGCCGGTTGTGGCGGCAAACACATCATCTATCACGCCTTGGCCGCGACCTTGAACCTAGGTGATGAAGTCATCGTGCACACACCTTACTGGGTTTCTTACCCGGACATCGCCCGACTGAACGACGCCACGCCGGTGATCATCCCGGGGGACGAATCCAACGGTTTCAAGCTTTCACCCCAGGCTTTGGAGCAGGCCATTACCCCGCGCAGTAAATGGGTGATTCTCAACACCCCAAACAACCCAAGCGGTGCGGTCTACGACGAAACTGAACTTCTAGCGCTCGCTGCCGTGCTGCGTCAGCATCCTCACGTATTGATCATGGCCGATGAAATTTACGAACAGTTCGTATACGGCGACGCCGTACATGTGTCACTAACCCGACTCGCTCCAGACCTCAAGTCACGCACGTTGATCGTCAACGGAGCATCCAAGGGTTACGCCATGACTGGTTGGCGACTGGGCTTTGGCGCAGGGCCTGCGTGGTTGATTGGAGCCATTGGCAAATTGCTTTCGCAAACCACTACCTGCCCCAGCTCTATAAGTCAGGCCGCAGCGGTGGCAGCGTTTGCCGGCGACCAGGGGCCGATTGCCGACATGCGCGAGGTGTACCGACAACGACGCGATCAAATGCTGGCATTGCTGCAATCGATCAACGGTCTGAGCTTCATCCCACCGGACGGCGCCTTTTATGTGTTTGCCAACGTCAGCGGGCTGATGGGTAAAACCACAGAAAGTGGTGAGCGCTTAAACAGCGATTCGCAGCTTGTTGCCTACCTGCTCAAAGAGCACGGATTGGCCACGGTTAGCGGCGCCGCTTACGGCATGTCGCCCTATATCCGACTGTCATTTGCCAGCTCACTGGACGTAATCGAAGAAGGCTGCCGTCGCCTCAAAGAAGCGTGTCAACGATTGCGCTGACGGTAAATCGCACCACCCGACAGCCACCGGACGGCTGCTCATTGACTGCCTAGAACAACACTCATAATCATTGTCATCAAATGAGGCATCCCCATGCACAAGCCCCGTATCGCGCTGGTATGGCAAATCATGATTGGCCTGCTCGCCGGCATTGCCATCGGCGCCCTGCTGCACCGTTTTCCTGAATCTCGCACGTGGCTGGTTGACAGCCTCCTGCGACCAGCCGGCGACATCTTCATCAAACTGATGAAGATGATCGTCGTCCCCATAGTGTTTTCCTGCATGGTGGTTGGCATTGCCGGTCACGGTGACGGCAAATCCCTTGGGCGCATCGGGGTCAAGTCGCTGACCTATTTCTTCAGCATTACTACCTTGGCGATCATCGTCGGATTGGTGATCGGCCACCTACTCAAACCCGGAGCCGGCACAGATTTGGCGAGCCTTAAAGCCGCCGCTATCACTCTGCCAACCAGCAGCGGAGCCGGTCATAGCCTCGGGCAGATTATTGTCGGAATCATCCCCGACAACGTGGTCAATGCCATGGCTCAAGGCAGCCTGCTTTCAGTGCTGTTCTTCGCCGTGATGTTTGGCCTCGGCGTTTCCAAGCTGAGCAACGAACGAAAGGAACCGGTGATCACGCTACTGCGTGGCGTATCTGAAGCGATGTTCAAGGTCACATCAATGATCATGGCCTACTCGCCCATTGGCGTGTTCGGAATGATTTCCGTGACCGTGGCCAACTTCGGTTTCAGCTCTCTCCTCCCACTGGCCAAGTTAATCATGGTCAGCTACGTGGCGATTGCATTCTTCGTCCTGGTGGTACTGAACTTGGTGGCACGATTCTGCGGAATTAACCTGTTCGCTCTGATGCGCCACATCAAAGATGAGCTGATCTTGGCGTTCTCCAGCGCTAGCTCGGCGGCGGTGATGCCGCAGTTGATGAAGAAATTGGAAATCTACGGTGTTCCACCTTCACTGGTCAGTTTCGTGGTGCCGGTAGGCTACTCCTTCAACCTTGACGGTGCTTCGCTGTTCCTCGGCATCGGCACCTTGTTTGTGGCACAGCTCTATGGCATCGATCTGAGCTTTGGCGATCAGGCTTTGCTGGTGGTCACCATGGTTCTGACGTCCAAGGGGGCTGCTGGTGTGCCGGGATTCATGTTCGTGATTCTCTCAGCCACACTGGCCAGTGCTGGGCTGCCACTGGAAGGCATCGCGTTCATTGCCGGGGTTTACCGCCTAATGGAAATGCCGACGACCGCTCTGAACGTGCTTGGAAATGCCTTGGCTCCGTTGGTGATTGCTAAATGGGAGGGCCGAGCAGCGCACTGTCTGAAAGCTACGCCAGCCTGAGCTAAAGAAACCCTAGCCTAGGGCACTGTCTGCATGAAGTGCCTAAGGCTTCTCAGAAATGCCGAGACCAACGACACCCTCACCTTATGATAAGCCGACTGGCTGTCATAAATTGTCTCAGCTCAGTCCTGCATGCTTGTTGAAATCATGCAGTCTTACCGGTACTTGTAGGGCTCCATCTTCAGCAGGGAACGCACCATGCACCCAAGATTCAGAGTCATCGAAACCACAGGAATGGAAGATGGCAGTAAGCGATACAGGGTCGTTGATCTTGTCAAGGGAGGCTCAGCTAGCAAGCATGGCGTGTTCGAGATCAGGGCAGAGGCAGATGTTGTTTGTTCGCGCCTGAATGCCGAGCCTCCACATCAGAGTGGTGTAGGCCGTGCTTCCGCGAGTTCCTGACCCACTCGTTTAGGAAACCGGGCGCCTGATGACTATGCGGGAGTGAATGCCTATAGCTCAGTCACGGATTCCCGTTCCGAAAGGACGCTTTGAAGTCGCTCAAGATTAAGCCGCTGACACTCTCCCTCGGCTACTTCTCGGGTCTGATAGGTAGTCTTCAGCCGAAGCTTCTCCTCATTGTCATAGAGGTTGAAGCCTATAGGTGCCGTCTGGCAGTAGAAGCGCGATCCCTTACGCATTGATCCCGTTTCCGTTGGGATTGCAGGGACAACAACAAATCTCGAAATCATCTTCACGCCCTCTCCAAACACCCCTTTACTATTAGCGGCTATAAGCCACCACAGCAAATGAACGTCGACAGTTTCCGATGAGAAGCACGAGCGGGCCTATAGTGGTTGGTAGCATCGCAAAAAGGCTTAAGTGATGCGCTACCCCGCACTTCTATTTACTGGGAAGGCCATCTATTCCTAAAGAGTCTCCTGCTGCTGCGCTGCCCCCTTCCACGGAGGAATCGCGATGCCAAATTCAGACCTGCTCCCTTCCCTACTCTTCAAGATCAATCAAAACCAGCTCGCCCTTGAGGCCGCCATCATGGAACTGACACTCTGGGTTGAGCAGCGTGGATCGGGCGAAGTTGGAGGCAACGTACGTGGTGCGCTGGAAACGATCAGCAAGAATCAGGAGTTAATCACCATGACTCTAGCGGTGCAAATGACACCGGAGTGATCTACCCCATGATCCGTATGCCTACCTGAAGGACGCTCTCACTCGCCTACCGACGCAGCGCGCGAGTGAAATTACCGCGATGACCTCCGAGGAGTGACCATGTACGACTATGCAATCCGCTTTGAGGAAAGCAGTGCTTCAGGACTTGCCATGTTCTGCCGCGACCTTCCAGAGCTGAACAGCTATGGCGACGATCGGGAGAGCGCAATCAGCGAGGCCCTGGACGCGATCGAGACAACTCTATCCATTTACGTCGATCAGCGACGAGTCATACCAGTAGCATCTGCGCCGGAGGCTGGTGAGCATGTAGTCCGTTTGCCAGCGGTAACCGTGGCGAAGATCGCGCTATGGAACGCCATGATGGAGCGAGATATGCGCAAGGCTGACTTGTGCCGGTTGCTCGGCGTGCACCAGGCACAGAGTGATCGCCTAGTGGACTTTTTACACACATCAAAAATTGAACAATTAGAAGCAGCTTTGAAAGCTTTTGACTTGCGCCTCTCTCCGTGAGAGGTACTGCACCGCACCGGTTCTACTAATCTATGACAGTGGCTCACCTACTTTGCGGCGCAGCGGAGGTTGATGATGAGAGGCCTGATTAGCGAACTTGATATTTTCCAGCAAGAAATTCTCGGTGGCGACCATATGCACGCCATCACTTGCATGACCGAGCTGCTAACGGAATACCGCCAAAGTTTGCCCGACACGCTCTGGCAGGACGACATAGTCGATCAATGCCGTGAACATCCGATTTTTCAACTACTCCAGGAAGACCCCTACACCTCACGAGCTTTCGAAAAGCCCAGAGGCTACCCAGGGGATGCCGTAATGCTGGATTACGCCTACTTTCAGAATCCGCCTCCCGACTCCAGCGCGATCGGAAAATTGATATTCGAGGTTGTCACCTCAAGCCCAAATGCACTGAGCGTACGCTGGCGCCGTGAGCACATTGCAGGCTTGATTGAGCGGCTGGCATCCCGTCGGGAAACGCTTTCTATCATGAGCGTCGCTTGTGGCCACTGCCGAGAGCTGGAGCTTCTCAAACCCGAGACCCGACTGCGGATCCAGCGCTTCGTCGCATTTGATAATGACTTAGAGACGCTGAAGCTTGCCACTCTAACTTGGTCGGAAATCATCAAGTGGCAGTGCAATGTCAAGAAGCTGCCTGCAAGTGATGATTACGATGGATTCGACTTCATCTACAGTATTGGCATCTATGACTACCTAAATCGCGCCCAGGCAATGGCGCTTACAGCTTGGCTGATGGGTAAACTGAATCCAGGAGGTAAACTCCTGATCGCAAACTTTACACCGGACAACTGGGGGCGGGGCTACATGGAAACTTTCATGGACTGGAAGCTCGTGCTCAGGACGCGCGAACAGATGAGGGCGTTCATACCTGCGGACTCATCACCACATTCCTGCTTGTATTTCGACCCCTATCGCAATGTGATCTACCTACTACTCACCCGGAGCTGTTGACGCCGATGCCAAGTTGACCCGCGTGCCGACGGTCTCGCTAGCATTAACGTACTCGCACCGGAAACCGCTGCATGCCTGAGCAAACTGCAGGTGGCATCTGGCGCCTATCATTCAAGGATCATCTACGGGTAGCCGAATACGCTCTTGTGGTGAGGTCATCCCTGCCCCCGATTCTCTTCCTGCACAAAGGCTGCTGCGGACATGATCGCAAGATGGGCATTTGCGACTCCCAGTACTGCAGTGTCGAAATCAACGAGTGGTTCCCTACGGATATGGACAGCCAACGGTTGCTTGACCTCCTTAGCATTGGAAGACCGAAGCTTTGCGTTCTCAATAAACAGGAAAAGGTAGACGCCTGGTTGTTGTCACAGTCTCGTTATTAGTTGAGTCGCGCGGACTCAAGATAGTGCTCCGAACTTCGGAAAGGCTTTCGTCGAGCCGGGCCTTGCCCAAAGGCGCGACAGCAACAATCAACATCAGGTGCTACCGCTGACTGAGGCACGTAACGAAGCTTAAACGAGCCCTTCCCTCTCCGGTCAACCGATAAGGTCGAGAACACATGTCGTATCTACCCTCAGTCCAAGTTCATAGAGGCAGGAAACGCGACGATGTCATTCAACCGGGTCGTGAAATACCGTGATGACGCAGTTTGCGATAGAGCGTATTGCGGCTGATCCCTAGGCGAGCGGCAACATGGGCTATATGCCAGTGTTCCGCCTCAATCAATGTGAGCAGTGTCTGCCGCTCGGATACGCCTAGCGGATTTTCAGCCAGCGCAACTGTCGCTGGCACTGCCGGCAGCAACTCCGCCAAATCGTCAAGGGTGACACGCCCCTCCAATGCCAACGCTACCAGTGTGCGCAGGCACGTACGCAACTGCCGGACATTGCCCGGCCAAGGCTGCGTCAGCAGGCGCTCTCTGACGCCCGCCTCTAGCCGAATCCTGACCCCTGCTGCCTCCTCGCGCAGCAATAGGTCCAGCAAACGCCCCTTGTCTGATCGTTCACGCAGCGGTGGGAGCTGCACGGCGAATCCGGCAACGCGGTAGAACAGATCCTCGCGCAAGCGCCCTTCGGCCACACAGGCGTGCAGATCCTGGTGGCTGGCACTGATGAGGCGAACATCGAGCGGACGTGCCGTCGCGCCGCCTAAGGGCACCACCTGACGCTCCTCCAACACGCGTAGCAGGCGAGTCTGTAAAGCCAGAGGCATATCGGCGATCTCATCAAGAAATAGTATGCCGCCGTGGGCCTGTTCCAGCTTACCGATCATCCCGTCTTTACGTGCACCGGTGAAGCTGCCGCCGCGATAGCCGAACAGCTCGCTTTCGATAAGCGCTTCTGGAATGGCTGCGCAATTGATCGCCACAAACGGCTGGGTCGCTCGGGAGCTGGCGCGGTGCAGCGCCGCAGCAAAAGCTTCTTTGCCAGTACCGGTTTCGCCCTGTAAAAACACCGGAACGTCACGCTCCAAAACACGTAATGCGCGAGCAAAGCCGCGTTGCAGGCGTGGGTCTTCCAAGCACACGTGCACATCGTTGATTTTGGGGGTCGCGGGAATGACTAAAGGCGCCTGGTGCGCGGGTTCTCGCAGCTGCCCATAGAACTGGCGTCCGTCCACCAGCCGCACTGGCCAACAGACACTCGGCTGAGCGCTGGCCTGGCTCATCACCTGCTCAATAGGTGTTTCCAACAGCGCTGTTAGAGACTGGCCGATCACTTGATCACGGCTGAGCCCCAACAGATCCAGTGCAGCATGATTGACTGAGCAAATACGGGCACTCTCGTCGAAACTGAGCAGACCTTCACCCAACAGTCCAACGAAGCCTGCCTCAGGGTGGAAGCGCAGCAAATAACGCTGTGGATCATGCCCCAAGAAAAAACAGCTCTCTATTAACTTGGCCGATAGGTTGGTCAATGCCATGGCCTGGAAGTGTTGCTGAAGGCTGTGGTCGTCCCTTACAGAAGAGAGGTTGAGCACGGCTAGCAACTCTCCACTCGCATCAAATATCGGGCTCGCCGAACAGGTAAGACCGACGTGCTTGCCACGGAAATGCTCATCACGACGGATGGTTACGTCCGCTCGCTCGACCAAGCAGGTGCCGACACCGTTGGTGCCTTCGCAATCTTCACTCCATACAGAGCCGAGCCACAGCCCGGAACGCTGAAATTCGGCTCGTTCGGATTCGTTAAACACACTGTCGATCGCCACACCGCGAGCATCGGTGAGTAGCACCACGTGACCATCACGTCCGAGTTGTTGGTGCAGGTTGCTCATCTGCCAGTGCGCCACAGCGATGATGTGTTCCAGTGGCGCGCGGTGATCCTGCAAGCGTGGATGCTCAACCACGTTCGGTGCGCGGCGACTGGCAGGATCGAGCTGATACTGATCCAGGCACCGACGCCAAGATCGTGTGATGGCACGGTCAACAATAGGGCCATGGCTGGCGTGAGTGTCCTGCACGGCTTGCAGCACTTGTTGTGCATGGGCGTTGATCAAGGCCGGCTTCATTGTTCTTGTTCTCCGTTACGGTTAGGACACGGGTCTGTTCGCAGCTTATATGAAAAGATCGCAACGAGCGCTTTTTGCACCGAGTGACACTCTGTCATCCACCCTTTCCAGAATCGTGACAGAGAGGTGAACCCAAGCCTGAGCAATACTGCCGCAGCAGCTCTGCAATGGGGCTTTCGCGAAGGTGGCCCGAGCCTTGCTCTGGAGCAAGTTGTACAAAAACAACAAGATCTGGAGAAGCCCCATGAACATCGCTGTCGAAACGCCTCTGCACACGCCAACTGCTCAGCTCGCTGCTTGGATCGAAAACCTCGGCGAGCGTCTCGCCCAACGTGATGTGGACGGCGTACTGGAACTGTTTGCCGAAGAGTGTCACTGGCGTGACCTACTACTTTTCAGCTGGAACTTAGTGACCTTGGAAGGCAAGCCTGCCATCCGAGACATGCTCGAAACACGCCTCGACCAGACTCGTCCTGAGCGATGGAAACTGGAAGGTGAGGCGACGCTGAATGACGGTGTGCTCGAAGGTTGGATCAGCGTGGAAACCGATGCGGCGCGAGGTAAAGGCTACGTGCGTCTAAAGGAGGGCCTGTGCTGGACGCTGTTGACGACCATGCGCGAGCTCAAAGGCTTTGAAGAACCCAGCGGCCGCCGTCGTCCAATGGGTGCCAATCATGGTCACGCCAACACCGACAAACGCAACTGGCTAGAGCGCCGTCGCGATGAAGAAGCTTCGCTAGGCATCACCACCCAACCATACTGCCTGATCGTGGGTGGCGGCCAGGGTGGGCTGGGGCTCGCTGCGCGGCTCAAGCGAATGGGTGTGCCAACTCTGATCGTCGACAAGGCCGAGCGTCCTGGTGATCAGTGGCGCGGTCGCTACAAGTCGCTGTGCCTGCACGACCCTGTCTGGTACGACCATATGCCTTACCTGCCCTTCCCCGATCACTGGCCAGTCTTCACCCCAAAAGACCAGATTGGCGACTGGCTGGAAATGTACACCAAAGTCATGGAGCTCAATTATTGGCCGCGTACGGAATGCGTGAGCGCCAGCTTTGACGAGCAAAGTGGCACCTGGAAGGTTGAAGTGCAGCGCGATGGCGAGCGTGTGACTTTACAGCCTACCCAGTTGATCCTCGCCACCGGCATGTCTGGTGTACCCAATGTTCCCAGTTATCCGGGTGCCGAGGTTTTCAATGGCCAGCAGCATCATTCCAGCCGCCATCCCGGCGGAGACGCCTGGAGCGGCAAGCGCGCGGTGGTCATCGGCGCGAACAATTCGGCTCACGACATCTGCGCCGACTTGGTGGAGAACGGCGCCGAGGTGACCATGGTGCAACGCTCCAGCACCCACATCGTGCGCTCCGACAGTTTAATGGATCTCGTCTTCGGCGGGCTCTACTCTGAAGACGCCCTGGAGACGGGTTTGACCACGGACAAGGCTGACATGCTGTTCGCCTCAATCCCCTACAAGGTCATGCCAAGCTTTCATCAACCCATCTTTGACGCGATCAAGGAGCGCGACAAGGACTTCTACGAGCGCTTGGCCAAGGCCGGCTTCATGCTAGATTTCGGTGACGATGAATCTGGCCTTTTCATGAAGTATGTACGCCGTGGTTCTGGTTACTACATCGACGTCGGCGCCTGCGAACTGATCGCTAACGGCACGATCAGGCTCAAGAGCGCGCCTGGCCTGGGTGTCGAACGCATCGAAGCAGATGCCGTCGTACTCAACGATGGCAGCCGACTACCGGCAGATCTGATCGTCTACGCCACGGGCTATGGCTCAATGAATGGTTGGGCGGCGAAGCTGATTTCCCAGGAAGTAGCTGACAAGGTCGGCCGCTGCTGGGGCTTGGGTTCTGGAACCACGAATGATCCTGGCCCGTACGAGGGCGAACTGCGGAACATGTGGAAGCCAACACAGCAGGAAAACCTCTGGTTCCACGGTGGCAACCTGCATCAGTCACGGCATTATTCGCTGTATCTGGCGCTGCAGATAAAAGCGCGCTTCGAAGGCATCGACACATCCGTCTATGGCCTTGCCGAGAGTCACCACACTGGCTGAGTCAAATGGCGCCCAACCGTGGTTGGGCGCCTATCCACAATGCCCCGAATGCAGCCTACTCGTAGAGATTGATGGCTGGCAGCTCACACTCTTCAATGACTGGGACACCCTAGCCTACGAGTACTGCAGATCGCCTGATGGCTGAGTCGGGACACTTGGGTTAGCCACAGTGACGGAGCCGATCCTGTTGAACTGTTGAGTGCCTGGGAGCGTGAACAGCTCGAACGCTTGCTCGCTGCCCAATGAGCCTGGAAGCAAAAGCACGTTACCATTGCCGATTCAAAAGCAATGGAGAGCACACGTGAAAAAGCCACCTATGAAAATCATCATC
Source organism: Pseudomonas sp. BT76 TE3572 (assembly GCF_050435365.1). Lineage (NCBI taxonomy): Bacteria > Pseudomonadati > Pseudomonadota > Gammaproteobacteria > Pseudomonadales > Pseudomonadaceae > Pseudomonas > Pseudomonas sp. BT76 TE3572. Next base: position 471,144 of record NZ_JBNDKE010000001.1, on the reverse strand, counting down.
GAAGAATGGGATGGCGACGGCGCAATTCGGATTCCCGATGAGGCTCTGCAGGAACTGGAGCTGGATGTCGGCGACGCCGTGTATCTGATTGAAGAATTTGTCGGCAACACACGGTGCCTTGTCCTATCAAAGACACCTCAAATCGCGGATCGAATCGATGAACTCACTGAAGCCTGGGATAGCGGACGACTTGACGATGCCAAGGGCACATGAAGAGTCCTGGTAGGCAAATATTAAATCTGTATCACGCCCTACTGCTGCTCTCCCCTAGCCACAGCACCTCTATTTGCTGGAAAGGCCATATCTTCCTAAAGAGTCTCCTGCTGCTACGCTGACCTCTTCAACGAAGGAATCACGATGCCAAATTCAGACCTGCTCCCTTCCCTGCTATTCAAGATCAACCAGAACCAACTCGCTCTTGAGTCCGCCATCATGGAGCTGGCCCTCTGGGTCGAACAGCGCGGATCAGCAGATGTCGCTAGTAACGTTCGGGGCGCTCTAGACACCATCAATAAAAACGAGGAGTTCATAAAAATGACACTCGCGGTACTCATGACACCGAAATGATCCTACCGTCTAGTAAGCACTACAGCCACAACATAATGATATGTTATAAGATAACCATATCTGATCTGTCGGTATTTCCTGGCAGCGCTAACCATTCCTTGCGTGCGACTTTTGATGACAAATTTTACTCAAATCCTGCCCACCACGAGCGTAAGTCAACGCCTGATGTCCATCGATGCCCTTAGGGGATTGGTGATCATCTTTATGCTGCTGGATCACGTGCGCGAAACGTTCTTTCTGCACAGACAAGTAGCCGACCCGATGGTCATCGACACCACCGAGCCGGCATTATTTTTCAGCCGAACTCTCGCTCATTTATGTGCGCCAGTGTTCGTACTTCTCACTGGATTGTCAGCTTTCCTATACGGCAAAAAGCACCACGGCAAGAGCGATGTGGCGACCTTCCTGTTCAAGCGCGGCCTGTTCTTGGTAGTGCTTGAATTCACCCTGGTGAATTTCGCTTGGACATTCCAATTCCCACCCAGTGTGATTTACATGCAGGTGATCTGGGCTATTGGCGTCAGCATGATTTCTCTCGCCGCACTGGTCTGGCTGCCTCGGCCAATCCTGTGTGTTTTGGGCTTGGCCATAGTGGCCGGGCACAACCTGCTCGATTCGCTGCACTTCCCGGTCGGAACAGCGATGCACGTGCCTTGGGCTATTTTGCATGATCGCGGCTGGATGGAATTCTCTGAAAGTTTGCGCCTGCGCAGTTCCTATCCCGTACTGCCATGGATCGGTGTCATCGCCTTGGGTTACTGCATCGGCCCCTGGTTCGCAGGTTCTGCCTCAGCAACCGTGCGTCAGCGCTATCTGTTGCTGGCTGGAGCCGGCGCATTGATCAGCTTCATCGCATTGCGCCTGGTAAACGGTTATGGCGAGGCACAATGGGTTGCCTATGAAAGCACAACACAAACCCTTATGAGTTTCTTCAACATCACAAAATACCCACCTTCCCTACTGTTCCTCTCTCTGACGCTAGGGGTGGGTATGTTGCTGCTTCTTTGTTTTGAGCGGGCTCAGCAACGCAGGTGGATCAGCATATTAGCGGTATTTGGCGCGGCGCCGATGTTCTTCTACTTGCTCCACCTTTACGTACTAAAAGTGCTCTACCTGGTCAGCGTGACGTTGTTCGGCTTGAATCAAGGCAGCTATTTCGGTTTTGACGGCATTTGGGCTGTGTGGCTGACGGCAGTACTCCTGGCCGTAACGCTGTACTTACCAGTGCGTTGGTTTGCCGCGCTGAAGGCTCGTCGTCGCGATATCAGTTGGCTCAAATACTTCTGATCAGGACATAGATTCACCTCAGGCGGCATGATCGACTACCATGCCGCCGCCGGTTTCCAAATGGGATTGATAGAGAATCCGTGATGCTACTAATGCATCAATCGGAACTGCCCCCGCAACTGTAGGTGCAAAGGCGCTCCTGGTTGAGTCGCTGGCACTCACTCTCGGCTTTTTTTCGAGTCTGATAGGTAGTCTTCAGCCGAAGCTTCTCCTCATTGTCATAGAGGTTGAAGCCTATAGGCGCGGTCTGGCAGTAGAAGCGCGATCCGTTACGCATTGATCCCGTTTCCGTTGGGATTGCAGGGACAACAACAAATCTCGAAATCATCTTCACGCCCTCTTCAAGCACCCCTTTACTATTAGCGGCTATAAGCCATCACAGCAAATGAACGTCGACAGTTTCCGATGAGAAGCACGAGCGGGCCTATAGCGGTTGGCAGCATCGCAAAAAGGCTTAAGTGATGCGCTACCCCGCACTTCTATTTACTGGAAAAGGCCACCTATTTCTAGAAAGTCTCCTGCTGCTACGCTGACCCCTTCCACGGAGGAATTGCGATGCCAAATTCAGACCTGCTCCCTCCCCCACTCTTCAAGATCAATCAATACCTACTCGCCCTCGAAGCCGCGATCTTGGAGCTGACACTCTGGGTCGAGCAACGCGGATCAGCAGAGGTGGCTGGTAATGTTCGTGGTGCTTTGGACGCAATCAGCAAGAACGAGGAGTTCATCAATATGACGCTTGCGGTGCTCATGACGCCCGAGTGAGTTCTTGAGCTTGGTAGGCTAGCCGGGCCTCGTTGGCCCGAAGGAGCGACTAGCCCCCTCCTCCTATGCGGCCTGTCTGCGACCAATATGTGTGATTCAGAAGGTAGGTAATCGCCAACGCTTCAGGACAACGAGAACTGAGTATCCTCGTTTTTTACCGATTGTTGCGTCAAACTTCTATAACGATTTTGCCGATTTGGGTGTTGGATTCCATGTACTGATGAGCCTCAACAATCTGGGCTAACGGGAACGTTTTGGCGATCAGCGGATGCAGCGCACCAGCCTCAAGGCCCTTGGTGATGAAGGCTTTGGCTCGACTCATGCGCTCAGGTTCTTGAGTGACCTCAAATAGCTGATATCCGCGAATAGTCAGGTTCTTGCCGAGTACTTCCCATACCGGAATGCTCATATCAACGGTTTCGAGAGCGCCGTACTGGAAGAAAATACCCCGGGTAGACAGCGAGCGAAGAATGTTTGCAACCTCAGCTCCTCCGACCGGGTCGAACGCCATACGAGCGCCCTTTCCGTCAGTAATGCGGTTAACCTCAGTGACCAGATCCTGCTCTTGAGTTGCGATCACGTAGGCAGCCCCGGCATCCAGAAGAGCCTGTCGTTTCTTACTTGTACGGGTGAGCGCAACAGGCACCGCGCCCACCAGATTTGCGATCTGAATAGCAGCTAAACCGACGCTACTGGAAGCTGCGCGGATCAGTGCAGTTTGGCCTTTTTGGAGTTTTCCAATGTCGATAAGGGCGCCGTATGCCGTAACAAACTGCATCCAGGTTGCTGCTCCCTCGACTGCCGTCATACCAGTAGGCTGCTTTACAAGAGCGTGTAGCGGAGCGATGACCAGTTCGCCATACATGCCGTAATCAGCAAAGGAAAACGCGGGGATTACGTTGACTTCATCGCCTACAGCGTACTCAGTCACTCCTTCTCCGATGCTTTCAACGGTGCCAGCTGCTTCATAACCCAAGACAGCAGGCATTTCAGGAACGAACCCGTATTGGCCGGAACGGTACATCGCCTCGGCGCGGTTCAGCCCCAAAGCTTTCACCTTGATTCGAACCTCTCCGGCGTCGGGTTCACGTACATCGACTTCATCGATCTGCAGCACTTCTGGGCCACCTACGCGGTGGAAACGGACGACTTTTGACATGGGTAAACTCCCGGTATCTGGAAAGCGTCAAAGGTAATCCGTCACTGCACCGCCCAGAAGACCGGCCAGAGACACAGACTGTTATCCCAAAAATAACAATCCGGTCTAGGCCAGGTTATGTGTGGCCATCAAAGCCTTCAGCCATTGCACAAAGACCTCGACCTTTGGCGGCAATAGGTCTCGGTGGGGGTAGAGAATAGAGACCCGCTTGGAAGGTACCGGGTAACCGCCCAGCACTCGAACAAGCGAACCGTCTTTTAGATGCTCTCGCACCGTTAACTCAAGCGCTTGAAGCAGTCCAAACCCGGCTAGTGCCGACGCAACGAACGCTTCGCTATCATTCACGTTGATTCCCGAATTAAGGCGCATGGTCTTCACCTGCCCGTCCACGACGAAGATCCATTCGATTGGCCGTGGATGGGTTCCGGAGAAATAATTGACTGCTTGATGGGTGTCCAGGTCGGCTAATGTGCGGGGCTCTCCAAAGCGCTCAAGGTAAGCCGGCGCAGCACATGTCACCATCGGTAGAAAACCTATGCCGGTAGCGACCATGCTCGAGTCTTCAAGGGGCCCCAACCGCACCACACAATCCACTCCCTCTGCGATCATGTCGATCGGCTTGTCACTCGCGCCAAGGGTCAGTTCGATATCTGGATATTGGCTTTTAAACTCCATCAGGGACGGGATGATAAGCAGTTTCCCCAAGGCGACAGGCATATCTACACGCAGCTTTCCAGTGAGTCGTGCTGGACGATTACCGAATGACGCCATGGTCTCATCGACCTCGGCCAAGATGGCTTTGCACCGGTTGTAGAACACTTCACCCTCAGGGGTGAAGCTCACCTGGCGAGTTGTTCGATTAAGCAATCGCCCTCCCAGTTGCAGCTCCAAAAGCTGAATCGTTTTGGAAACAGCAGGCCGGTGAAGGTGTAAGGCCTGTGCTGCCTTGGTGAAACTGCCGGTTTCCATGACGCTGACGAAAACCTGCATCGAGTGAACGATGTCCATTAAAACGCACCTGACGAAGGATCATCACAGCTTGCTCCCCTCTTCTCCGCCAATAACGGTATAGAGGCTCCGCAAGAAAAAGCACCAGCACGAGCCTTAGCGTTTGCATGGCGGTAACCAAGGGTACCGACAACGCAAGCGTTTCAGCCGTCAAACTCATTTCAGCAATTCCACCAGGGATCATCCCCAACGTCAGCGCACGAAAATCCATAGACGTCATCCAGCCGAGCCCGGCAGCAGCAATCGAGGCTACAAGAAGCATCAAACATGTCGGCATGAAACTACGTGCTAGGAAAGACGGCGCGTACCTGAAAAATGACCTATCAAAGTAACATCCAAGACTGCTCCCAATCATAAGCTGTCCAAACTGACTCGCTCCGTTCGGCAAACCTAAGTGCAGGTCAAAAAAAACGCTAGCCGAGGCAGTTACAAACAATGGGCCAAACATCCACGGGTTGGGTTGCCGAAAGTATTCCAGCACCCAAGCCGCGAGCCCGCCGGCTGGAAACAACCCCAACAGCCAATACCAATTGACGTCCGCAATGTCGTGTGTCGTAGAGCCATTTCCTAGAAAGAATTTGAAGGCCGCTGGCACCGTCAGAACTACGATAACCACGCGCAGGCTTTGGGCTGCTGCAACTCGATTTAGCTGCGCACCATTGCGCAGTGCAAGATTGACCATCTCCGCAGAACCACCAGGCATGGAGGAAAAAAATGCCGTCGCCTTATCCTCTCCACTTGACCGCATCATCCAGACTCCGGCACCGCTTGCAGCCAAAGTGATGAATGCCCCGATCAAAATGGGGAGGAAGTTATGCGCAATCTGATCGATTACGTAGGCATTGAAATGTAACCCAATCCCTATACCAACAACCCACTGACCTGTCTTACGGCCACCAGGTAGAGGGAAGGTCTGCCAGGGAGTGAAACACCTGATCAGTATCACGGCAACGAGCGAACCGATCATCCAAGGCAAGGGCCAGTTAACCCAACTCGCCAGCAGACCACCGATGACTCCCACCAATGGCGCTCCGAGATAATTCAACCAGCTTTTACTTTCCACTCTTACCCTCATCACTACATGCTAAAACAGAAATATCTGATTTCAAGGTAATCTTCGATGCCGTACTTGGAGCCTTCACAACCCACGCCAGAGCGTTTGATGCCGCCGAATGGCGCCACTGCAAATCAACCCGGTGTTTACGCTGGCAGCCATGAAGCCTGCTGATTGCTCATGGCGAGTCGGCACGAGCTTGATCTAGGAGCGAAGGAGCGATTCGAGAAGATCCGATTTTCTTCACCGGGGATACCAAAGACGTACTCGACGCCTTCACTTTCCAACCACTGAACAACGATGTCCGAGGCTTTAGCCATTTTCTATTTACCTAAAGTGATGAAGGCGATACCGCGCCTCGCATGTCCGAAGAGCGGAGGAAAAATGCTGTCTGGATTAGTACCCTTTTGGCAGTGCAACTCGCGCATCATGTTGCCCACTTTCGGCTAGCGCATTTGCCACGAAGCCATCTTTCACGCGACGACTTATAAAATCCTGGATGTACGCAGCTGCGATGCTCCGAGCCTTCGGAACAGCCATCGCCTGGTGAATTTCAGTGAAGTTGTCTGCCAGCACCCTTACTCCTTGAGCTGACTTTGCAAACCGCTCCAATGGCTGTCGCACTCCCGCTGCCGCCTCCAATCCCTGCTCAAGAAAGAGATCAATTGCGCTCACTGACGTCTCCCCTCTGACGAGTTCAGCTCGCTGAAGAGTGCGTGTGAGATACAAGTCATACGCGGCACCACGGCCTACAGAAATCCTGTGACCTTGCGCATCCAGGTCAGATGCACTTTGGAAAGGGCTTTCCTCACGAACGAGGTAGGTGCCGTCGATGCTCACATAAGGTTCTGAAAAGGCGATCTTCTCCGCGCGTACTGGCTCAATAGCTAGAAACGCCAAGTCCCACTGCCCGTCATCCAAGGCAGCAAACACCTTCCCGGCGGCATCGTATGCAGTCAGCTTGACCGCGACACCCAACTCCTGTGCCAATGCATTTGCCAACGCAACAGAGACGCCTCCTAAAGTGCCGGTGGTTTCATCGCGCTGGGCCAGGACTGGATTACCTAAATTGATGGCTACCCGCAGTTCGCCATCAGGGGCCAAATCGCCGCACACAGCTGCAATATCGAAACTCATAACTGCTCACCTCTTTCAGACTCTGGAGACGGCTCGCCATGAGTTTGCTGACGACGCTTCACGAGCATGCCCACAATCAAGACCAACATCGCACCGACCACCCCAGCTGCGTAGTGCGACCATGACGGGAGGCTTGGCAAGCTGATGTCACCGACAGCCATGCTTCCGGCGATCCAACCCAGCAATGCCGCCCCAAGTGTGATGACCAATGGAAACCGATCCATAAAATGGAGCACCAGCTTGCTGCCCCAGATGATGATTGGAATGCTGATGACGATGCCAAAGATCACCAGCTCCAGGCTTCCTTTAGAAGCTCCCGCGACCGCGACAACGTTATCCAGGCTCATGACAGCATCAGCGACAATGATTGTCTTGATCGCCCCCCACAGCCGAGGACTGGCTGCAAGGTTGTCATGCGCATCCTCCTTCTCTGGAACGAGCATTTTGATACCAATCCAGAGAAGCAGTGCTGCCCCGATGAGCTTGAGGTACGGCAATTCCAACAATTGCAGTGCAAAGAAAATCATCACGATGCGGAGCACTATGGCACCCAGCGCGCCACCAAGAATGGCGCGATTGCGCTGAGCTTCCGGGAGCTTGCGACACGCCAATGCAATGACAACCGCGTTGTCGCCTCCGAGCAAGATGTCGATGGCGATGATTTGCACCACTGCCAGCCAGAACGTTGGCGAGTTGAGTAGTTCGATCAAAGTAAGCACTCCAGGTCTCTGCGAATCAGGCGGTCAGGTCGTTTTGAAAATCATGCAAACAGGGATGCCGGTTTTAATCACTTGGGCATTTTCAGTGAGGCCACCTGAATTGCTGTCAACGTCGAATGCGACATTGAATCAGGTGTGCTCATGCCGAGGGTTGCCCGGCATGACACTGGCAATTCAAACCACTTCGGGGATGCGCACCCAGCCTTCCATTAGTCGGCGAGCACTACGGCTCATGATTGCTTTTTCGACTGTCCAGGCACCGTCTACGAGGGTCGTTTTCGCACCGACAGCGACGCTGCCTGCGGTGTGGCCAATGCGAACCTGACGATCTCCGATATCGCCGACGATGCGATTAACCAACGTGCCGTCAAGAGCCGCTGCAACTGCGACAGCTACAGCGCCTGTGCCAGTGATCGCATGGTGAAGCTTGCCCATCGAAAGAATCCGAGCAATCACGTCGATGTCACCTGGATCAACCTGTTTGCCACCCGCTGCCTTGTAGGTTTGAGGTCTAGCAACTATGCAAAGTTTCGGAGTGTGCGGACGCAATCGCGTTGCTTCTTCCGCACTCTCGGCCAAGCCCATGGCCACCGTGCAATGGGCGCGAATGATTTCAAGCCGTACAAGCAACTGTGCATCACCGTTAACCTGGTCTTGAGTTTCGGTGCCTTTCAGGCCCACCTTATCCGCGTCTACGAATATGGTCGGGTTGCCAGCATTCAACAGTGTCACTGCAAGATTACCGACACCCGGAATGTCAAATTCGTCGATGGCATTTCCGGTTGGCAGAATGCTGCCATCTGAACCACCGGGATTGAGGAACTCCAAGACAACTTCGGCAGCAGGAAAAGCTACGCCATCGAGTACGAAATCCCCCTCTTCCTGAACCTCACCATTACGCATTGGCACGTGGGTGATGATTCGCTTCTGGATGTTGGCTTGCCAGATGCGGACAACTGCCATGCCATCGCGAGGTGCATCCACCAAGCCTTCGGAAATCGCGTAAGGGCCAACCGCCGAGCTCAGATTTCCGCAGTTACCAGACCAGTCGATTACAGGGGTCTCAATCGCCGGCGCACCAAACAGGTAATCCACATCACAGTCATCACGGCTGGATTTACCGATAATCACAACCTTGCTCGTACTGGAGGTAGCGCCGCCCATCCCATCAATCTGCTTGCCGTAGACATCGGGACTGCCAATCACACGAAGCAGGATCGCATCACGCTCCGCGCCTGCCGGTGGCAGGCTCTCGTCAAGGAAGAACACACCTTTGCTCGAACCGCCACGCATGTAAACGGCAGGAATACGTCTTTGGGTCATCTTGTATTTACTCCAACGGATCAGCGTTGCATCAGTTAACGGATGCGTTCTTCATGCTTTCGATCAGAAGCTGTGGCAGCAGACCGCCGCTGCGGAAGTAGCGGACGTCTTCGAAGGTATCCAGACGACTGACGACCGTGATGTTCTCTTTCTCACCATTCTCACGCTCGATCACCAGCGTGATTTTTGCGCCCGGTTGGAAGTCTGCGCTGATGCCTTCAACGCTGAATGTTTCGCGTCCGTTGAGGCCCAGACTCTGACGAGAAACACCGTCCTCAAACTGCAGCGGAAGAATGCCGAGACCAGCCAGGTTGGTGCGGTGAATACGCTCGAAGCTTTCGGCCACGACCACACGAACGCCCAACAGACGGGGGCCTTTTGCAGCCCAGTCGCGCGAGGAACCACTTCCGTACTCCTTACCGGCGACAACGATCAGTGACTGCTTACGTTGTGCGTAGATCTCGGCGGCCTGGAAAATCGTGGTGACCTCTTCCTCGGGCAGAAGCAACGTCCACGGGCCCTCACGGCCATCTTCAAGGAGTTCGTTTTTCAAACGAGGGCTTGCGAAGGTCGCACGCTGCGCCGCTTCATGGTTGCCACGACGCGTACCATAGGAGTTGAAGTCTGGTGCTGCGATGCCGTGCGATTGCAGGTATTGGCCCGCATCGCTTTCTGGAAGAATCGCGCCAGATGGTGAGATGTGGTCGGTGGTGATGTTGTCCGAGAGCATGGCCAACACACGCATGTTGCTGAGGTCTTTGGCGGTGTCTGTCGCAGTCACCGCATCGCTCCAATACGGAGGTTTGCGGATGTAGGTGCTGCTTTCTTGCCAGGCATATTGGTCGCTGACACCGGCGCGCAGATCGCTGGCGATCAAGCCTGCTTCACGCGGAACATCCTCGTAGGCCTTGTCGAACAAATCGGCAGTCAAATTATCTGCTTCGATTTGCGTCAGTTCCTCATCGCTCGGCCACAACTCGTGCAGGTAGACCGGTACGCCTTTGTCGTCGAGACCCAATGCGTCCTTTTCTGGGTCAATCAAGTAGGTGCCGGCAATCGCATAAGCGACGATCAACGGTGGCGACATGATGAAAACTTCGCGGGCCAGTGGGTGGACTCGGCCTTCAAAGTTACGGTTGCCTGAAGTCGCAGCCACAGTCTCCAACTTGCGAGCACGAATTTCGTCTTCGATTTCGGCACTGAGCAACGGGCCGGACATACCGTTGCAGGTGGTGCAGCCGTAGCCAACCAGGTTGAAACCTAAAGCGTCCAGATCTTCATTCAGGCCAGACCGCTCAAGATAGTCCGATACCACCATGGAACCAGGAGCAAACGAGGTTTTCACCCAGGGGGCTCTCTTCAGTCCACGCTTGCGTGCGTTACGCGCAACCAGCCCCGCAGCAATAACCCCGCGCGGGTTGGAAGTGTTGGTGCAACTGGTTATGGCCGCGAGCACCACCGAACCATTGTCCAGACCGGTAGGAAGATTGGTGGCAGGTGCCTTTTGTCCCAATACGATACGTTGGTGTGGCTGCTTAGGCCCGGCTATCGAACGTGCAACAGAACTGAGATTAAGTGTCACGACACGGTTGTATTCAGCATCGGCCAGACTGTCATGCCAGAGACCTTGTGCGCGTGCGTAAGCCTCCGTCAGGCCTGAGATCTGACCACCACGCCCCGTCATACGGAGGTAGTGCAGCGTCCGATCATCAATGGCGAACATTGCTGCTGTGGCACCGAATTCCGGGGCCATGTTCGACAAGGTTCCACGGTCTGCCAGTGACAGCTGGGGTACGCCCGGGCCAAAGAACTCAAGGAAGGAGCCGATCACCCCTGCTTTACGAAGCTGCTCAGTCAAAGCCAACGCGATGTCGGTAGCGAGATAGCCTTGAGGCAATGTGCCTTCCAGCCGAACACCAACGATTTCCGGCAGGCGCAGCATCAGTGATTTGCCCAGCATCGCGGCTTCGGCCTCAATACCGCCAACGCCCCAGCCTAGGACACCAATGGCGTTGATCATGGTGGTGTGGCTATCAGTACCTACCAGCGTATCCGGGAAAGCCCACAGCTCGTTGCCACGACGCTGAGTACCCACAACTGTGGTCAGGCGCTCAAGGTTGATCTGGTGAAGGATGCCTTTGCCCGAGGGAATGATGGAGAGATTGCTGAAAGCCTTGTTACACCAATCCAGGAACTGGAAACGCTCCGCATTGCGTTCGCGCTCGATTGCCTCGTTATCAGCAAGAGCACTGGCATCGCCCCAACGCTCGACGTTGAGCGAGTGATCCACAACGAGGTGGGTTGGGGTCACCGGGTTCACCAAGCGCGGATTACCGCCTTTCTCCGCGACGGCATCTCTCAAACCAGCGAGGTCTACGAGTGCTGGCGTACCCAGCAGATCCTGCAGCACAACCCGGGCCGGGCGGAACGGGATGTCGAATTCTTTGGAACGGGCACATATCACTTTCAGTGCAGCTTCAGGATCGCCCTCACCACGCAAAACGTTCTCGGCAAGAACTCGCAGGCTATAGGGCAGCCTGGTGTAGTCACCACCCAGGTCAGTCACAACCCCGCGAATATCACTGACACGGTACTCGATGCCGTTGGCAGAAACGGTTCGACCCTTTGACTTTGGCATTGGCTAATCCTCACAGGCTGTACGGGCAATGTTTTTGTTGAGGGCCATATTGCACTTTGTAGCGATATAGATCAATGTTGATTCATCCGATTCATCTCAACCCTGAGATCGGACGTATCCCAACCAACGATTTCTACTGTGCACAGTCGCTCCTCTGACGCAGCGCCCAATCAGGTTCGGTAGAAAAAATAAACATAAGAAAGTCGAGGCTCACCATGATCAAGCTCACATGCCCCAGCGCCATCCTCACTCCCCTTTTGTTCGAGCCAGCCTCGACTTGATAACTATGGATCTAGAACAGCCACGCGGCTGACGAGAACCACATACGTCTAACAAAAGTGGGAGTACGACCGTGTTAACAATCCTTGGTTTTTCAATGGTCATTTGTTTCATGTACCTGATCATGACAAAGCGCCTATCGGCGCTGATTGCGCTGATCCTGATACCTATCGTTTTCGCTTTGATCGGGGGCCATTACGCGGGCCTCGGCGGCATGATGCTCGACGGTGTCAAAACCCTCGCACCAACGGGCGTGATGTTGACGTTTTCGATTCTCTACTTCGGCATCATGATCGACGCGGGGCTCTTTGACGGGCTCGTGCGCTTCATCTTGAAGTTGGTGAAAGGAGACCCGCTGAAGGTTCTGGTGGGCACTGCCGTGCTGACGATGCTGGTATCCCTGGACGGCGACAGTTCGACCACTTACATGATCGCTTGTGCAGCGTTTCTGCCGCTTTACCAGCGGTTGGGTATGAACGTGCTGGGTATGGTCTGTGTAGTAAATATCGCCAGCGGCATCATGAACATTTCACCCTGGGGTGGGCCAACAGCACGCGCCGCTGCCGCCCTGCATGTCGATGCGCTTGAGATATTCCTACCGATGATTCCTGCCATGCTGATGGGGGCGGCCTGCCTCATATTTACGGCCATTATGCTGGGTCGCAAAGAGCGTGCCGTACTCGGAGTGCTTCATCTCGAAGACTTTCACCATGGATCGATGGCTTTGGGGAATGGATCGGCAGAAGAGTGTGACGTGCATCGCCGTCCAAAAATGTTCTGGCCAAACCTGATTCTCACACTCGCCTTGATCGCTTGCCTTGTCGTGGGCGCCATGCCAATCCAAGTGCTTTTCATGGTCGGCTTCGCACTGGCAATCATGATCAACTATCCAAGTATTGAACACCAAAAGGAACGGATCGCCTCCCATGCGTCGAATGTGCTGGCCGTCACCGCGCTGATCTTTGCCGCCGGGATATTCACAGGCATCCTGTCTGGAACCGGCATGGTGGATGCGATGGCCAAAAGCTTGCTCACTGTCATTCCACACAGTTTCGGCCCGTTCCTGGCCGTATTCACAGCATTGGTCAGCATGCCGTTCACATTCTTCATGTCCAATGATGCGTTTTACTTCGGCATTCTGCCCGTGATCGCACAGACAGCCGTTCAGTATGGAATCACACCCCTTGAAATTGCCCGCGCCTCAGTGGTCGGCCAACCTGTCCATCTGCTGAGCCCGTTGGTACCGTCCCTGTACCTATTGGTTGCACTGGCAAAAGTCGATCTAGGTGACCACCAGCGCTTCGCTCTCAAGTGGGCAGTTTTTGCCAGCTTCGGCCTGCTCGCTGGTGGCCTGTTGTTCGGAGCGTTTCCCTTCTACCAACTTCGATAAAATAGGCGCTCAGAGCAACACAAACACCGGCAGAGGCAAAAAATGGTCTCTGCCGTTAAGCTTACCGACACGCTAGAATGGTGATTCTATGGTCAGCTCAATTTGGTTCTCGATCCAATGCCTCTAAGCCCTCTGCAAGCACGCATTGCGCGTGACATTGTTTCTCACGTGCGTCGTGAGCGCTTTGATATAGGACATCACCTGGTCGAGTCACAGCTGGCGGCAACGCTTAACGTTTCACGTACTCCAGTCAAGTTTGCCATGGGCCATTTGGTCGAAAAGGGCATGCTCACCTACGACCGAAATCGAGGCTTTTTTCTAGCCCGCTCCAGCGACGATCTCGTAGATCTCGCCTCGGAAGTCATGGAAAGCAGTGACGATCCGCTCTACCTGAAATTTGCCGAACTACGTCTCAGCAGACAGCTTCCCGAGCTATTTACCGAGATTGAGTTCATGCGACAGTTTGATGTGTCCAGGGCCGCGCTGAGGGCGGTTCTCTCACGCATCCAGCAGGAAGGATGGGTTGAACAACGTGCTGGTCAAGGATGGCGGCTTCTACCCATGATCGACTCAGTAGAGGCGTATGAAGAAAGCTATTCATTCCGCGTAACCATCGAGCCCTCTGGCCTGCTCTCACCCACATTTCAAATAGATCGTGAGACGCTTGCAACCTGTCGCAAACAACAGGAGTTCATTGCCAACGGTGGTTACCTGACCATGACTCCTCAGGAACTGTTCGAGGCGAACTCACTGTTTCACGAGACACTGGCGGCGTGCTCCGGCAATCGATTCCTGCAGCAAACCGTCCGCCGTCTCGACCAATTGCGTCGACTTGTGGAATACCGTCAAGCCAGCACACGAGCCCCGCGCAAAGGCCAAGCGGAAGAGCATCTCGCTATCCTCGATTGCCTGGAACGTGGCGATCGGTTGGCAGCAGCAGACCTGATGCGCAAACACCTGGAGCAGGCCCGGCGTAAAAAAGTAGATCCTGCGCTGTTCGAATAACCTCCACCCCTTCTCGCTTCTCGCTTCTCGCCAAGCGCGACCTTACGGATCGCGCTCGCTTACCCCTGCCCGGTTTTTGCCGAATGACAGTCTCGAGATAGTCGTGGGTTTCATGGTCACATCAAAAATCACAGATCGATTTATATCATTACAAAATTCATTTTTTGATTTAAGCAAGGCGAGCACTGACGGACGTGTCCGCCTGAACACAACCTCATCAGCCAGTGCATCGACCAGTGCCAGTTAAAAACTGTTGCCTATGTGCTTGAACTGTTTTGTAACCTATGTGGGTGAGTCATACCCTATCGGAGCCCTGCTTGAGTGCTCAGTGCTGGGTAAGAAATAGCTGGAGACTATTGTGGCCATCCACGATCAGTCCTCGAATGAGCTCCTTGTACTGTTCTGCGGTATTCAGATCTTGCAGGTCGAAGCTGGCAGACCAATTGATGAACGTCTTGGACTGTCCAGTAAGAGAGGTCAATTTCACGGTTGCCACATAGTTGTCCAACGGTAATGGGGCCTCCTCGAAGCGGTAGGAAAGCGTTGTATTTCGATCATCGACCGATAACAGGCGCTCCCTGACAACTGCGCCATCGGCCAAAGTGAGCTTGCGAATGCAGCCAACCAATCCATCAGGTTGGTTGTCCTCAATGCTGCATTCGACAATCGAGGGATGCCATTTATGAATCTCACCAAATTTCTTCAACACGCCCCAGACGTGTCCTGCATCGCTGTCCAAGACAGCGGAAAACTCAACCATTGGCATCGTGTATCTCCCTTCTGATTTTCTATTTTTGAAAACAGCTAACCTCGGCTCAAATGCAGCGCTCGGAGGTGATGATGTGAATACCCGGTCTATGCTCAAGGGCTGACTCGAGCAACACCTGGGCGATCCGCGACGCGGGATTAAGTTGCCAGCGAACGGGTAGCAATCTCCCCACCAGGCCCAGCACACCTACCAGTGCTCGCTCAGCCAACCGCAGTTCGTCGCGCGTCCCACCGATGACACCCGGCCTCACATAGGAGAGCGAATCAAATCCAAGCCTTGCAAGAGATGTCTCCAACTCACCCTTTACCCGGTTGTAGAAAAAGCTCGATTTTGGGTTCGCCCCAGTGGCCGAATTGAGAACGTATGCTGTGGTGCCATTCATCCTGGCCAAGCGCGCCACACGCAACGGGTACTCGTAATCAACAAGTCGAAAACTGTCTCTCGATCCAGCGCGCCGCATCGTCGTACCCAATGTGCAGATCACGGCATCCGCCCACCACCAGTCGACTGTTTCCGGTAGATTGTCGAAGTCGGTTAGAGGCGCGTGTAACTTGGGATGCGCAGCAAGCGGACGGCGAGTCGGTGCAACCACCAGACTGATTCGTGGATCATCGAGCGCCTGTTTCAGTAGCTCGCACCCAACAAGACCGGTAGCGCCAACCAATACCAACTTCATTGCGAGCAACGCCCACGATCAAGCCTGCGAACCGCGTCGGAGACTAGCGTGTCACCCTGAGTGAGTTCGATAATGACCCGGCTCACCTTGGGCTGGTCGATCAACTCGGCAAGTGTCGCTGCCACGTCATCTCTTGAAACTTCACCGTGGGGAATAGTGACATCAGCACGGATTTTTCCAGTGCCGGTGTCTTCCAGAAGCGTTCCTGTGCGCACAATCACCCAATCCAAATCCGCCCCCATCAGGCGAGCATCTGCTCGTTTTTTCACGGCAATGTAATTTTCGAAACCTTCGGATATCTGGCTACCACGCAACGCATCGGGGAAGGCCGAGACCAGAATGAAACGCCTGATACCCGCTTGAATGGCTGCGTCCACTGCCAACTCCAATCCTCGTCCATCAATCGCATTGGTCAGATCCATACCTGCGCCGCCCGCCCCTGCCGTGAAGACCACGACATCACTGTCCGACATAAGCTGCGCCATTTTCCCGGAGTCGAGCTTAAGCAAATCAGCTTCAACAGGCATCACGCCCAGTGCCGCAAGCTCACTTCCCTGCTCCGGTTTCCGATGCAATGCGATTGCTTCGTGACCTCGCCCGGCGAGTTGCTTAACCAATCGCTGCCCTACTTTGCCAGCGGCACCGATGATGAAAACTTTACTCATGATCGCGCCTCCATTTGACGATGAACGAGCTCCGACCCCGGCATTGATCAACCGGGATCGGTGGACGCTCCACCTTCGAACTGGTGATAAACCTTGGCGATCACCTTCCAGGTGCCGTCGATTTTGATCAGGGTCAGGTAGTCGTTGTAGTCGGCACCGATCGCATCCTTTTCCATATCGACACGCACCACGGCGGTCGTGGGCGTGATCGCCAGTATGTCGAGCCGAGTCGTGATTTCTGGGGCGCTGCCGTTGTTCTGAACGAAATCAAATAGATTTTTGATCGGGCCACCGAGCAGTTCACCATTTGTAAAACCGTACATCACCGCGTCTTTATGGAATGCTTGCGCAACGCCTTCTGCGCTACCCACCCGCAGCCCTTCAACGTACTGATTGGCGGTAGCGATGACAGCGTTGTACTCGGAGGTTGGTACTGCCTTGATGTTCTTTGACATGGTTCTCTCCTTTTATTGGGGACGAGGTGCAACGCACCTCGCCAGAGGTGATCGAGGGATCAAACGCTCGGGTGGGTGTGGTAAATCTTGCTGACGATCGTCCACTTGCCTTCTACCTTCAGCAGGTTGAAGAAGTCGGTGAAGCGAAATCCCGAAACGTTGTCGGTATCGACCCGAGCACTGGCGGCAGTGCCCACGATGTCGATGCGAACGATCGCGACTTTGGCTTCGGGAGATGGGCGGAAAG
Source organism: Pseudomonas sp. BT76 TE3572 (assembly GCF_050435365.1). Taxonomy (NCBI): domain Bacteria; kingdom Pseudomonadati; phylum Pseudomonadota; class Gammaproteobacteria; order Pseudomonadales; family Pseudomonadaceae; genus Pseudomonas; species Pseudomonas sp. BT76 TE3572. The sequence goes on along the minus strand of NZ_JBNDKE010000001.1, from coordinate 454,001 downwards.
AATTGTCGATGACGTCGTACAAATTCTGGATCGCGCCGCCGACGAGCTTGTCGCCGTCGACCCCAAACATGGTGGCCTGCTCGTTGAACGCGGGTTTCATCAAAGCGCTGTCAGCCTTGGCACCACCTTCGTTGTATTGGCTAAGCACGTCGACGATCGCGTTGTATTCCTGGACGTAAGTTGGATTGCTCATGATGGACTCCTGATTGAAAGATTTTCCGATTACCCATCAGGTCTGGATGGGCGCAGCATGGCCAACCAACGATCACCAATCCTGGCGAGTCGGCGAGATAATCAGATCGTTGACGGTGATGTTTTCCGGCTGATTGAGCGCGTAAATCACGGCACGGGCGATATCGTCAGGCGCAATGGCAATCCGGTTCAGCTCCTGAGCAGCCTTGCGCCCTTCAGGATCGCTGACCTTGTCCGCCCAGCCGGTATTGATGACGCCGGGGCTGACGGTGTTGACGCGGATGCCATGCTGCACACCCAACTCCTTTCGCATGGACTCGGTCATGGCCTGGACGAAAAACTTGGTAGCGCTGTAAACACCCGCCGCCGGCCCGACCTGATGACCTGCAACAGAGTCCATGTTGAGAATCTGCCCGGACTTTTGCTCCAGCATGAACGGCAGAACCGCAGCAGTAGCGTTGAGGTAACCCTTGATGTTCACATCGATCATCTTTTCCCAATCCTGCACGGCCAGATCGACCCAGTTGGAAAAGAGCATCAGACCGGCGTTGTTGACCAAGATGTCCACGGTGCCGTAGGTGTCGTGTGCAAACTTCGCCAATGCTTTGGTTTGATCCAGATAGGTAACGTCTGTGGTGAAAGCAACCACGTCGCTCCCTGACTCACGCAGTTCTCCAACAAGCGCTTCCAACCCTTTCTGATCGAGTGCTGCCGCTACCACGCGGACACCTTGTGCGGCGAGTGCACGAGTGGTGGCAGCACCAATGCCGGAAGATGCGCCAGTGACAATGGCAACCTTGTTTTGCAGATAATTCATACTTGAGTACCTCTTGTGCGGCGAAATGCTTTCGCGACGGAGCCTCCCCGCACCGAATTGACGCAAGGGGAACCTCTCATTAGTTGGAGCTGGCCGTTGGCCAATCGGTGTAGCCCTTGGCGCCTCCGCCGTAGTAACTCTCACGTGGAGCGATGGTCAGTTCGGCACCACGACGCAGGCGCTCTACAAGGTCTGGATTGGCAATGAACAAACGACCAAACGCTACCGCGTCAATCCGGCCTTGCGCCCGGCGTTCCAGCGCCATCTCCAAGTCATAGTTGTTGTTACCAATGAACGGCCCTTCGAACTGCGCACTCAACGCGTCCAGATCCACCCCTTCCGGAACGGTGCGAGAAGTGGCGGTGGCGCCTTCGACGAAGTGCAGATAGGCCAGGTTGAATCTGTTGAGCTGTTGAATCAGATAACCGTAAGTCGCCATGACGTTGCTGTCAGGAGGCGTGTTACCCGCATCTGGTGTCACCGGCGAAAGACGGATACCGACCCGGTCACTGCCCCAGATCGAAACTACGGCTTCGGTGACTTCAAGCGTCAGCCGCGTCCGGTTCTCGATGGAGCCTCCGTACTGGTCAGTGCGCTGGTTGGTGGAATCGCGCAGAAACTGGTCGAGCAGATAGCTGTTGGCGGAATGAACTTCCACGCCGTCGAAACCGGCGCGTTTTGCATTTTCTGCCGCATGCCTGTACTGCTCGATGATCCCCGGGATCTCTGAAATCTGAAGCGCCCGAGGCATGGACACTTCGACCATGCCATTGTTGGTGTAGGTGGTACCTTCGGCCTTGATTGCTGAGGGAGCAACCGGCGCCTCGCCGTTTGGCTGTAACTCGACGCTGGAGAAGCGGCCTACGTGCCATAGCTGGCTGACGATCTTGCCGCCTGACGCGTGTACCGCGTCAGTGACTTTTTTCCAGCCTGCCACCTGTTCTTCCGACCAGATACCAGGCGTCATGGCATAGCCGCGGCCCTGAGCAGAAATGTTCGTGGCCTCGGCGATGATCAGGCCTGCGCCGGCACGCTGGGCGTAGTAAGTGGCGTGCAGCTCATTCGGCACGCCATCTTCCGCCATCCGGCTACGTGTCACTGGAGCCATGACGATACGATTACTCAGTTGCAAGGCGCCCATCTGCACAGGCGAAAAAAGGTCGGTGTTACGACTGCTATCAATCATGTTGAATACCCATACTATTAGACCGGTCGTCTAGTAAACCAGTTAAAAAAAACGCCCCTAGGCCAGCAGGCGTTTACTTGTGATCAGTGCGGTTTCAAAGGGAGCCGTGGTCTTCTTGACTTTGACCAACAGCGAGGCGCCAAGCCATAGCTGATACAGAGATTCGGCCAATGTCGCCGCGTCCTGGGTCATAGTGATAGAACCATCGGCCATGCCCTGCTCAACACAGCGTGTGATGCGGTGGATGATCAGCGCGGTGCCTTCCTCCAGCACTGTGCGCATGTCTTCGGACAAGTCGCAGACTTCAGCGCCCAATTTCACCACCAGGCATTTCTCCTCCGGGTGATCGTAGGCTTGCGTCCGCGCCCAGTAGCGCAGATAACCCAAAAGCCGCTCGGCTCCGGTTCCTTGCGCAGCCATCACGATATCGACGCGCCCGATGTACTCCTGAAAGTACTCTTCGAGCAACGCCTGACCGAATTCCTCTTTCGAGCGGAAGTAGTGATAGAACGACCCTTTGGGCACGCCAGCGGTTGTCAGCACTTCCGACAGACCGACGGCGGTGTAGCCCTTGTTGGTCATAAGCGACTTGGCCACATCGATGATGTGCTGTCGCATGTCTTGGATAGGTTTCTTCATAGGGAAGGCAGCCTATACAAAACTAGACCGGTCGTCTAGAAACTCTCACCCCACCAGATGAACTGACTGAGCCGTTAGCGTTTCCTGTCAGACGTCTACTCGTGGATCGCTATGCTTTTTGCGTTATCGGATTGACTCGAGAAGGCTCAATGGCCGCCCTCTCCCATTTGGCGATTACCAACGGTGCGATGGCATTACCCAGCACGTTCAGCGTAGTGGTTCCGCTATCGATAATCCTGAAGATCCCCGCGATAAGCGCCACCCCTTCCAATGGAAGACCGGCAGACGCCAATGTTGCAGACAGGATAATGATGGCAAATCCTGGTACCCCTGCAGCACCTTTGGAGGTCAGCACCATCGTGACCACCAGCAGAATCTGCTGAGAAAGCGACAGGTCGATACCATAGAGTTGGGCAACAAAAATCGTCGCCACGCCAAGGAAAATCGACGCACCATCCAGATTGAATGCATAACCCACCGGCACAACAAAACTGACGATGCGGCGCGGAACACCATAGCTCTCGAGCTTGCTCATCAGCTGCGGCATGACCGCTGCCGATGCGGCACTCGAAAACGCAAGAATCAGCTCATTTCGGAAATACTTGATCAGCTTGAAAATATTCTCGCCGATCAGATAGCAAATACCGCCAAGTACCACCAACGCAAAGACAATCAGTGCCAGGTAGACCACGCCAATCAGCTTGAGCAAGGGTAATAGTGAGGCAAAGCCGAAGGTCGCGACGGTAGCGCCGATCATGCCAAATACGCCTATCGGTGCATACGCCATGACGATTGAGACAACTTTGAACATCGCATCGGAAATACCCTGAACCACCGCGACCACTGGCGCGCTTTTCTCTCTAGGTAGCGAGTTCAATGCCATGCCGAACAGGACAGCGAAGAACAGCACCGACAGCAGCTTCGCTTCCGACATCGCCACAAAGACGTTGTCCGGGACGATGTTCTGCACAATCACGAGAGCGCCTTTCGAAGGCTCCATCGTGATGGACGCAGCGCTATGGGTAATGCCGGAAATATCAGTGCCTGTTCCAGGCTCGAAGATATTCGCGAAACAAAGACCCATCACAATCGCCAGGCCGGTGATCGCAAAAAAATACCCCAGCGACTTTATTCCCATACGACCAAATGACTTGTTATCGCCGCCTCCGGCGATGCCCAGGATCATGCAACAGAACACAATAGGAACAACCACCATCTTCATCATCTTGATGAAGATGTCGCCAAGCGGTTTCAGAATCTCTGCACTGACCCACAATTGATATTGCGGATGTGTATTGAAATACCAACCGACGAGCACGCCAAGCAACAGCCCGGCAATGATTTGCCACACCAAGGGAATACGTTTCATGTCTAGCCTTCTTGTTGGAATGAAAGGACTGCGTTAACTGGCAGTTGCTAGAGTCATGAGCTTCCAGCTCACTTGAGTTCAAATGGCACAACGCTGTTGTGCCAACACTTTTCTTATTTTGCGAAGAGCTGGCTCATATCCTTGAACGCCTTGAATTCAAGAGCGTTACCGCACGGGTCGAACAGGAACATGGTGGCTTGCTCGCCGACCTGCCCTTTGAAACGAATGTAGGGTTCGATCACAAACTCCGTGCCGAAAGACTTCAAGCGCTCGGCCAGCGCTTCCCACTCTTCCCAACCCAGGATGATGCCGAAGTGCGGAACAGGTACGTCGTGGCCGTCTACCGGATTGCTATGGACACTTTCCTGGGAAGCGGTTTTTGGGTGTTCGTGAATAACCAGTTGGTGTCCATAAAAGTTGAAGTCGACCCACTGGTTGCTGGAACGACCTTCTTCCAGGCCGAACACTTCGCCGTAAAATGTGCGGGCGCCGGCGAGGTTGTAAACGGGGATTGCGAGATGGAAAGGCGAGAGGCTCATCAGAACTCCAATACAGTTTTTTTGTTGGTGAAGGACGGAGCGTATGAATGCTGGCCGTTGGTTTTTCGCGACATTTCAAGTTCCGCCGTCCCACCGACATCGGCTTATAGGTTCGGGCAGTTGCCGGGGGACAGGCACATCGTAGGGCGGCCAACAAAACAAAAAAATCAATATAATTTTCTTAGAAACATAATTAATATTTGTGAATGATCAAAGAACTCAAAACACTCATCGCCGTTGCACGGGAAGGTACGTTTGCCGCTGCCGGGAATAAAATCGGCCTCACCCAAGCAGCAGTGAGCGCCCAAATTCAGCGTCTGGAGGCCGAGCTCGGCTTTGAGATATTCGACAGGAAGGGACGCTCAGCCCACCTAAACAGGATGGGCCATCAAATACTCCTGCAAGCGCAAGAGCTGCTTCGGCTTTACGACAATCTGGGCTCCACCACAGTCGGACTTCCCAGCGTTCTGGTGAACATTGGTGCTATCGCTTCCGTACAGCGTTCCTATCTTCCAGATGCACTAGCCAAGTTTCACCAGCAATGCCCGCAATGCCGAACCCGCGTGATCCCGGGACTATCGATGGAGTTGGTCAACCTCGTGGATGCCGGCGAAATCGACATGGCCGCAATCATTCGCCCACCCTTCTCGCTTCAAAGCGATCTACGCTGGACGACCTTGGCGCTTGAGCCCTACCGGCTGATCGTCCCGCGCGACGTGCCGGGAGAAGATTGGTCAGAACTACTTTCCACCCAACCATTCATTCGGTACGACCGATCATCCTTTGGTGGCAGGCAGGTGGATCGCTTTCTTCGGCAGATGCATTTCACCTTGCGGGAGGTTTGCGAGCTGGATGAACTAGAGGCGATCATCAAGCTAGTGGAAAATGGCGTTGGTGTAGCGCTGGTGCCGCAGACAGCAACCCATCAGGAATGGCCCGTAGGTGTACGAGCGCTCGATCTCGGACAGCACACCTTCCACCGTGATATCGGGCTCGTACACAGGTCTCGCCAAAGCTTTACTGAACCGGTGCGGATACTGGCCCAACTTATTGGTGAGCAAGTTAAGACCGGTTCTGAGTAAATCCACACAGAAAAAAAGGCCCTCTCGGGCCTTTTCGTACTCAAACCAAACTCACTTGGTCAGCCAGGACTCAACGGTGTCGGAGCCTCCACTCTGCATGCACGAAGCATGAGGCTGCTACAACTGGGATTTCGTCCGGTCGCGGGAGATCGGTCACGCCAGTTTGATAGAGACGCCCTGGACGTCGTCGCGCGCCAATCGCAAGTCATTTTCATCCTGATTGAGCTGGTGAATCAGGTTTAACAACCGCTGGCGCAGCACATCGTCTTCCAACTGCTCAGTTGCGCGCATAACATCTGATGCTGCGACTTCATTGTTGGAGGCGACCGAGTCGAGCAGTTTTCGCAAGAATCTTGATGGCCGATTCACCTCTTGCACCTTTATTCCAGTGTCGAAAAATGTACGGTCCGAATATTACGTCAGTGTTTCAGTTGCAACAGTGGGATTGAGCCGCCGACGATGCCTGAATTACTGCTCTGAAGCCCGAACCTACCGAGATCGAAGCAATGTTCCTGGAGGGCAGGAGCCGACTTCCCAAAGATCACAATTAAGCAGCACTCGAGAGGTCTGACATACGCCCTGCCTTCGGTTAGCCGCTGGCAGCAATCGCACTGAGCGAGCGCAGTCGAGGATTCCAGATCGTCAAACACCAACCGCTCCGCCATTCCGCCCCGGAACTGAAGTATTCGCTCCATGGCTCACTTACAGAGACGAGGTCGTCATCATGAAACCTCTCGCTCCCAAGACCGTTGATCCAGTTAAGCACGACAACATCGCTCTGATCCTGAAGCCCGAGCACCTCGATCCACTCGAGAAAGAGCGCTTTGTCCTCCTCGCCCCCCTCAAATTCGCTCGAATTCACGGCCCCACGAAAATGGCCGCAGAGCGTCAGCGACCCTGGTTCATAACGATCGGTCAGTGTCAGATTACGAACCTGCGCCGGAGTCAATGGAGTGGCTATGGCCTTGTCCAAATCCCACGTTATGGTCGGTACTGGGTACTCGGCATCAGGTAATTCCTGTACGAGCCTAAAATGCCAATCAAGTTGGCCAACCATTATCTGCTCGTAAAGCTCATACAAAGCTCGTCGATGCGTTGACTCATCGACCACAGCATCACTGTCAGGAGCGACAATCACAAACTCGAAAATGCATCCTGCGTCATCCATCCGTTCGCGCAACGATTCAATTTTTCCCTGATCAACAACCTTCAATGGGAGCGAGTGATCCATCACCTTCCAATCCTTCTTTCCTGCCAAAGACGGTTCACCGCCTTCACTGAGTGAACGTGCATATCAAGCCGTTTACGCTAGCAAATGCGCTGAAGGAAAAATGTAGGAATACTCGGCGCGCGATGGAGGATGTGGCGAGAATTGAGGTCACTTATTTCGGGCAGCCTCCTCAAGCCTCCTCAACAGGGAAGCAGAAATATCGCGACCCAGAACAGGAGGTTCGGAATCATTGAGTGAGGAAATTCGACGTAGCCGCCAACGCTAAAATCTAGATACGCTCGTGGCAGCCTACCGGTGGGGATTCGTCAGTCGTCCAGATTCTCAGCAATAAAGCCCACTAGCTGAAGTGGACTTTTTGATTCAATCACCTTGTAGATGAGATCACGTTTGCTACGTGGCAGCTTCTTCACAACGCTCTTCGCCGAAGCCCTGACAGCTTCGTCCGTCCCATGGATTCGAGCTGCCAGAAGCAGCACTAGTGTTGCGTCAGAGAGGTTCATAACCGCGCCCCAATAATTAAGCATCGCAGTGTAGCGAATTCGCTTTTGTGGACGCACGATCAATGAGCAACGCAGTACTGACGCTTTAGCAAGTTTTCAAAACAAAGTATCCAGTACCCGGTAATAGGTAATCCCGGCGGCAAGATAGAGACGCTGCAACGCATGGAACGGAATTTTGCGTAGCGGCGTGACCGGGAACGGGAAGTCCTCCGTAGCTCCCGACAGCTTTGCTGCCAGATGCCTCCCTAACGCAGTGGACAGAGCAATGCCACGACCGTTGTAGCCGAGCAACATCGACAAACCGGGGGCCGGCTCGTGAACATGCGGCAGAAAGCTCTGAGTCAGCGCAATCCGACCACTCCAACGGTACCCGACAGGAACATCCGCCAGTTGAGGGAACAGCGCGCTCAGCGAACGCTCCAGGTGTCCCCAATCGCTCTGCCGGGAAGGTTCCGAAAATGGCCCCCGCCCGCCAAGCAGCAAACGGCCCTGTGCATCTTGCTTGAAATAGAGCAGCAAGCGCCGTGAATCCGAGCAGGCTGCTGGCCCGCGGATCAACCCAGTCACCCAGATAATTCTCGGTACCATTACGTTGGGTGACAGCTGCCCGGTCCAGCAGCTCCACATTTGATACGCTCATCGATAAGAACCCTCTGACCGGAGATCTATTCGCGCCAGACTGATTACCAGGGGGGGCCGGGGAGTGCGACAACATCGAGGTCTGAGCCAACGGAAAAGCCAGATCTTTCCCCCGCTGGCCGCCACATTGAGCGTGAGACCGTCACCGTTGCCGCTGTCGCAGGCGGAATATCTAATAGCCTTTAGACCGATCAACCACATTCAAGAGAGGCAGTCCCTCGCACTCTCTTTGGAGATTCTCAACAATCACCGCCACACCACCTTCAATCTGCACATCGCTTGCAACATGAGGAGTCAGGAGCACTCGAGGGTGTTTCCAGAGTGGGTTGTCTTGAGCGGGAGGCTCTTGTACCAAAACATCCAGCACGGCACCTCCCAGACGGCCTTCATCCAACGCAGAGAGCAGATCCGCGTCTACAACGTGGGCGCCACGTCCCACGTTAATCAGTCCAGCGCCATGACGGAGACAATCAAGCCTTGCTGCATTGAGTATTCCGTCTGTTTCGGGAGTCAGCGGCAACATATTCACAACGATGTCGCACTGCCCTAAAAACTCCTCTAATTCGTCCAGGCCGACGTAACAGTGACCACCTGGCACCTCCTTCGAAGAACGACTCCAGCCACTGAGCTGAAATCCCAATGGCTGAAGGCGATCAAGCGTAGCGCGTCCGAGATTACCAACCCCCATGACACCAACACGTCGCTGTGAAGCGTGCACGATTGGTCGAGGTTGCCAACGACCCCTGCGCTGATCCTCTTCGTAAGCGAGGATGTCTCGATGCAAGGCAAGAACACCAAACAGAACATACTCAGCCATGATGTCCGCCATCGAGCTATCTACCAGCCGTATGAGCGACACGTTAGCAGGCAAACGGGCCAAATCGAACTGATCAACTCCAGCCCCGGCAGCGTAGAGGAGCCGAAGATTGCCAAACTGCTCCACAAGGCTGCCAAGAGGCTCCCAAGCCAGGATGTAGTGCACCTCTGCCGGGTTACCGATATCAGGCCATTGGCGGAACTCTAGTTGAGGGGCGAGCGTTGACAGGCCATCTCGCCATTTCTGCGCATCGGCGGGGTCGGCCATGTAGAGGATGCACATAGAAAACTCCCTATTCGACTTTCAGATGCGCATAGCTATCAACGAAACGCTTAAATTTATGTTGACCACACGTGTACGCTTCATACTTCGCGGGTAAAGCCTCACTCACGCAGGTTGGCACAGGTTCAACCACCGCATCGAAATCCAAATCAATAAAAAAAGGTATTGAATAGCGCTCTAGACCGCTAGTGTTGATGACGCGATGCATTGTCGAGGTGTAGCGATCGTTGGTGAGGGTTTGAACCAGATCACCAATGTTGACAATAAAAGTGCCTTCAACGGGTGGGGCAGTAACCCACTCCCCTGCGCGGTTCCTGACTTGCAAACCGCCAACTGCATCTTGGGACAGGACCGTCAAGAAACCGTAGTCCGTGTGTGCGCCAATGCCGATCTCCTCTTGGGAGACCCTTCCGATCTGGGGCGGGTAATGCAAAATTCGTTGGATAGTGATGGGCTTACGTTGAAGATGTTCAAAGTAATCTTGTGGTAAACCCAAGCTCAGCGCGATCCCGCCAATAAGCATTCGCGCGAGTGCCAATACAGAGGAATGGTAATCTTCGGCAACCTTCTCAAATTGCGGCAGTGCAGACGGCATTTGATTAGGACCAAAAAATGGAGAGACCTCATCGTAATGAGCTCCGCAATCAAAACATTCTTTGAAATCACGGGTATTAGCAGGATCGACGTTTTCCGCGTACATCGGTATATAACCACGTAGCGTGGGCCCGGAATTTACGACATTGAGCTTGTTCTTCTCATCAAAAGGAAGCTTGAAAAAGCTTTTGGTAAGCGCATACATTTCATCTATTAACTGCTGGTCAATGCCATGGTTTTTTATATAGAAAAAACCCACCTTTTCGCAGGCATCACCTATTTGGCTTGCCACCTTCAGTGGATTTTCGCCGTTTATGAGCGACGATATATCTATGACTGGAATTTCAGTGAAAGCTGTTTGTTTGCTAGCCAGCCGAATATCAAATAACTCTGTCACGTATGCTCTCCTTTCCAAAATATCAATTAGGTAGAAAACTTAGAAAGCACGATAGCGCCCTCTTTAATCTCACTGAGTCACATGATTCAACAGCGTACCCGCATGCTACTGCTCGTTTATTTCTTTCGATCTAAAGTTCAAGAACCACTCATCATAAAACGCCACAAGGCAATACAATGGGCTGTGTCCGGCGCCTATAAAAACCCGATCCCAAGATGAACACTCAATACCCTTCACTCACTGCAAAGGGCATCGAACTGCAAAATAGTGACAAGACAGTGGCAGTCGTCACTGGCCCGCTGTTGTTGCAGCAGTCGTGCCGTCAAACATTGCGGCGAAGAGAGGCTTGTTGGCTGCGTAGTATTCTGCAACTACCTTATCTGCCGAGCTATCACGCGCAGTAGCCATCATTTTCTCAAGGTCAGCTTTAGGAATTTTGAAATTGGCAAAGAATCGAGCAACATCGGGATGTTCTGCACTAAAACCTTTGCGGGCAACCGCGTGGATTTGCTCAGAGCCTCCGAAAATCTGCTTCGGATCATCCAAATATCGCAGTGACCACTTGGAGAACATCCAGTGCGGGCTCCATGCGTTAATCAAAGACCACTTGTCACGTTTCAGATTACGATCCAACTCGCTCAACATTCCAGATTCTGACGAAGCGACCATCTTATAACCATCAAGACGATATTCTTTAATGGCCTTTTCCGTAAGTTTGTACTGACCATTACCTACTTCGGAAGTCAAAATCTTGCCACCGAGTTTTTCCCTTACCTCTGGCTTGTTGAGGTCTTCGACACTGGCGATTTCACTGACAGGAATAGAAGTAGGCACCGCCATGCCAATCCGCCCCTCATAAAGCACCCCTAAGTCTTCAAGCTTGTCGCGGTATTTGTCATAAAAGGACTTGTGAGTGCTTGGCAGCCACACCATAGGAATCAGGTCGATATTACCGTTAGCCAGCGCCTGGAACTGAATACCAATATCGGCCAGAACCAATTTAACCGGTTGCTTCAGGTGATCTCGCAGCGCCGTGTCTGCCAGCTTTACAGCAATCTCCGTATCCGACCAATTCACCCAACCAATACGGATAGGCGCGGGCTCCTCGGCTTGAGCAATCAGGCTGCTGGAGGCCATAACCAAACCTGCAAGCCAGCCGGTACACCTTTTACTGAACAATGTAATCATGTGCATCTCCGCGTACTGTATTAATAGTTATTGGCAGGACAGCAGAAGCATGAACCTTCCTCATAAAAGTGAAACACCATCGTATTCACAAGGAAATTTAATATGTCTGGATAAATTATAGTTATGCGACATCATTTATCATTATTTCTGTCGTTCGGCCCTCCTCCGCCCTTTGGCGAAACTCATATTAAACTTTCAATTAGCAATCGGCGCCTCAGCGTCCTGGTTGATCGCGACGATTACCTTTGATCCACTCATACCCGCCAGGTGTTGAATGGCGCCACTGATACCTGCGGCGATGTAGAGATCCCGTGCCACTATTTTCCCCGTCTGCCCGACTTGCAAGTAGTTGGGGCAAAACCTGCGTCCACTGCAGCGCGTGATGCGCCTACGGCGCCACCGAGTTTGTCTGCCACACGTTCGATCAATGCAAAATTCGCTTTGCTCTGCATCCCGCGGCCACCGGAAACGACGACACGAGCGCTCGACAGGTCAGGCCTTTCGCTCACCGTCAGCTGTTCGCTTACAAAGCGAACGCCATTCAGGTCGACGCCTGAACCATCACCTTTAACACGAGCTTTCACGTTCGGGTCGATGGCGCGTTTTACCGCTACGAGCACTTTCATAATTTCCTCGGGCACTCATCAATCGATGCAATGGATGACAGGCGTGGATGAGCCGGTTCAGTCCTTGTTTTGACGGATGTTAATCCTGGATTTTTTGTTGCGCAAGCAAAATGTACACCTGTGTCACCAACCATTGACACAGGTGTACATTTATCCTAATTTCAAGTCACCAAGCCTGATGAAGCCCACTTTGGAGCGCACCACGATGTCCAGCGATCCCTTGCTGCAACCCTATAAAATCAAGAATCTGACTCTCAGAAACCGGATCATGACCACCTCCCATGAACCGGCCTACCCTGTGGACGGCATGCCCAAGGATCTCTACCGCGCCTACCACGTGGAGCGCGCAAAGGCCGGTGTCGCCCTGACCATGACCGCCGGTTCCGCTGCCGTCTCCCGAGACAGCCCGCCGGTGTTCAACAATGTGCTCGCCTACAAGGATGAAGTGGTCGGATGGTTGAAGGACCTGACCGATGAATGCCACGAACATGGCGCGGCAGTGATGATCCAGTTGACTCACCTGGGCCGTCGCACCCGCTGGGACAAGGCCGACTGGTTGCCGGTGGTGTCGCCGTCACACCGTCGCGAGGCTTCACACCGCTCCTTCCCGAAGAAAATGGAGGAATGGGACATTGAGCGGATCATCAAGGACTATGTAGACGCTGCGGAACGCATGAAGGCGGCAGGTCTCGATGGTCTGGAGCTTCAGGCTTATGGGCATTTGATGGACCAGTTCTGGTCGCCGTTGACCAATGACCTCGACGGCCCTTACGGCGGCTCGCTGGAAAACCGCATGCGCTTTACCTTCGACATCCTGCGTGGCATCCGCCAACGGGTCGGCGAAGATTTTCTGCTCGGGGTTCGCTACACCGGTGATGAAGAACTGCCCGGTGGCTTCAATGCCAGTGAGGGTATGCAGATATCCCACATGCTCAAGGACAGCGGACTGGTCGATTTCCTGAACGTGGTACGCGGCCACATCGATACGGACGCCGGCCTGACCGATGTCATCCCGATTCAGGGTATGCGCAATTCACCCCACCTCGACTTCGCTGGCGAGATCCGTTCGGCAACAGGCTTCCCGACCTTCCACGCGGCGAAGATTCCCGACGTGGCCACGGCGCGCTACGCGATCGCCTCGGGCAAAGTGGACATGGTGGGCATGACCCGCGCGCACATGACCGATCCGCACATCGTGCGCAAAATCATCGAGAAGCGCGAAGAAGACATTCGCCCGTGCGTGGGCGCCAACTATTGTCTGGATCGCATCTACCAGGGTGGCGCGGCCTACTGCATCCACAACGCAGCGACGGGGCGGGAAACCACCATGCCTCATGACATTCCCAAAGCCGCCGTCAAGCGCAAGGTGCTGGTGGTCGGCACCGGCCCTGCGGGGCTGGAAGCGGCGCGGGTCGCCGGTGAGCGCGGCCATGATGTCACGGTGCTTGAGGCGGCTGACCAACCTGGCGGGCAGATTCGTCTGACTGCGTTGAGCGAGCGTCGTCGCGAGATGATCAGCATCATTGATTGGCGCATGGCGCAATGTGAACGGCTGGGGGTGAAGTTTCACTTCAACACCTGGGCCGAAGCCGACACCGTGCAAGCCTTCGAGCCTGACGTGGTCATCGTTGCGACCGGCGGCCTGCCGGATACCGAGGTGCTCAGCAAGGGCAACGAATTAGTGGTTTCAACCTGGGACATCATCTCGGGCGACATCAAGCCCGGTCGCAACGTGCTGATCTTTGACGATGCGGGGGATCATGCTGCTCTACAGGCAGCCGAAGTCATCGCCAATAGCGGCGCGAAAGTAGAAATCGTGACCCCTGACCGCTCGTTTGCACCTGAAGTCATGGCCATGAACCTGGTGCCCTACATGCGCAGCCTGCAGGACCTGGACGTCACCTTCACCGTCACCTATCGGGTCGATACAGTGGAAAAAAGTGATGACGGGCTCGTTGCAACCTTCGGCAGCGATTACGGGCAGGTCCACAAACAGCGCGTGGTCGATCAGGTGGTCGTCAACCACGGCACCCTTCCCCTGGATGACTTGTACTTCGACCTGCGTCCTCTCTCCACCAATGGCGGCGCGGTAGAGCAGCATGACCTGATCGCCGGCACGGCACAGAACATCGTCACCAATCCCGAAGGACGCTTCCAGCTGTTCCGGATCGGCGACGCCGTGTCTGCTCGCAACACCCACGCGGCCATCTACGACGCTTTGCGCCTGGTGAAAGAAATCTGAATCCGAACCTCCATTCCGGTTGGAACGGAGGCTCGCCATGAACAAGAGGGAAACCATGTCAGCAGTGACCATCAAATCGAAGGCGGCAGTCGCTTTCGGCCCAGGACAGCCGTTACAGCTGGTGGACATCGATGTCGCACCGCCCAAGGCTGGCGAAGTACGGGTACGAATCGTGGCAACCGGTGTCTGCCACACGGATGCTTTTACCCTGTCGGGCGACGATCCCGAGGGGATCTTTCCTGCCGTGCTGGGTCATGAGGGCGGAGGGATCGTCGAGTCGATCGGCGAAGGCGTGACGTCATTGTCGGTCGGCGACCATGTGATTCCGCTGTACACGGCCGAGTGCCGGCAATGCAAATTCTGTCTATCGGGCAAGACCAACCTGTGCCAGGCAGTCAGAGCGACACAGGGCAAGGGCCTGATGCCTGACGGAACATCGCGCTTCTCCTTTCAGGGCCAGCCGGTGTTCCATTACATGGGCTGCTCGACCTTCTCCGAGTACACGGTATTGCCGGAGATCTCCCTGGCCAAAATCCCCAAGGATGCGCCTCTAGAGCAGGTTTGCCTGCTGGGCTGTGGCGTGACCACAGGCATTGGTGCCGTACTCAATACTGCCAAGGTCGAGGCTGGGGCAAGCGTTGCGATATTCGGGCTCGGCGGAATCGGGCTGGCGGCCATCATCGGCGCGAAAATGGCCAACGCCGGGCGAGTCATCGCCATTGATATCAACCCGGCCAAGCGGGACGTCGCCCTATCGCTCGGCGCGACCGACTTCATAAATCCCATGGATTATGACAAGCCCATCCAGGACGTGATTGTCGAGCTCACCGACGGTGGCGTGGACTATTCGTTTGAATGTGTCGGCAACGTCAAATTGATGCGAGCTGCTCTGGAGTGCTGCCACAAGGGCTGGGGTGAATCGATCATCATCGGTGTCGCCGGTGCGGGCCAGGAAATCAGTACCCGCCCTTTCCAACTGGTAACCGGGCGCGTCTGGCGGGGCAGCGCGTTTGGTGGAGTCAAGGGCCGCACGGAGCTTCCCAGCTACGTCGAGAAAGCGAGCATCGGCGAAATTCCGCTGGAAACCTTCATCACCCATAACCTTGGCCTTTCGGACATCAACAAGGCTTTCGAATTGATGCATGCCGGGCAAAGCATTCGCACCGTCATTCATTTCTGACCAAGGCACTGCCGTGATATCGGCCAGCGCTCACACCCGCATCACAACCCAAAGGAAATCAAAATGTCTGTTTTTACCCATGTCACTGTCGGTACCAATGACCTTGCCAAAGCACGGACCTTCTATGATGGCGTTCTCAAAGAAATTGGCCTCAACCGTGTTGCCGACCTTGATGAATCCGGCTCCATCTGGGGCGTGGATAAACCGTCGTTCTTCGTGCTCAAACCCGCCAACGGCAATCCTGCCAACGTTGGCAATGGCGTGACTGTGAGCTTCGAAGCGCCAAATCGCGCTGCGGTACATGCATTCCACGAAACCGCACTCGCGGCCGGTGGGATCTGTGAAGGCCAACCGGGTTCGCGTAGCTGGGCTGAAAATGCCTATGCCGCTTACGCTCGGGACCTTGATGGCAACAAACTGGCTGTCTACTGCTTCAAGGCCGAATAATCGCAACCGATGACGCCTTTTACGGTGAAGGCCCTTTAGCGGGCCTTCACTGTATATCCCCTGCCCTGGCTACATTCCCCGCCGCGCAACCTCAGCGCCTGCCTTTACTGCCTGCCCCACAATGGACTCGATGTTCTGATCGGCCATCGACTGCAGCGCTGCCGCCGTCACGCCACGGTAAGCCATCAACGACTCAATCATTTGCCGCGGATCGCGGCTGGCAAGCATCTGGCCGCCCCCCACCACTACGCCTTGTGCAGCGCGCTGCGCGATGGCAAGGGGAATTCCCGCAGCCACCGCCTGATTAGTCAGTGCCATTTGCAACATCGCCGGGAAGGCCGGCCCAGTCCCGGACAACGCGCTGAGGTAATCAATACAGTCTTCATCAGGCACTTCGTCCGCCGAACCTACGCACTCGAAGAGTCGCTGCACCCACTGGCGGTCGCGTTCAACAAGGTTTCCGGCACAGTACCAAGGCGTGAACGACTGCCTGATTTCCACGGCCGCATTCGGCATGGCCCGCACTATTACATCCGCACCGGTTGCGGCGCTGATGGCTGCCGCCGGAACTCCGGCCATCAGAGAAATCACTAGCTTGCCGCGGGCATTGATCAGCAGTTCGCGAAACTGCTCCGGCCGGATGGACAGCACGACAATATCGCTGAGGTCCACCAACTGCTGGTTGTCGGCCAGCAGCTTCACGCCTGGCTCGAAGTTACTGACGCCTGAGCGGTTCGAGATCAACAAATGGTCAGGCTTGATGAAGCCGCTTTCAAGGAGCGCCTCGGCAATTGCGCGCCCGAGCCAGCCGGTGCCCCCAATGATGCCCAGGGTTCTATTCTCCATCGGCAGGAGACTCCTCGAATGTTTCTACCAAGGGGACGAAAACGCCCGGCTCTTTTTCTGCGTAGCCGAACTTTCCATAAAAGCGGTCCAGCTCGCGCCTCTTCGGTACTTTGCCGGTAAACACGCTCACGTACTGAGGAATCCGTCGAAATCGCACGACAATATCTTCATCGGTTTTCATCGAGATGTAGCCGATCTGTGTGAGGTAGATCGTCCTGGCCCGAACGTCAGCCCCCTCGACGTCGTAACCAAACCGTCGGAACATCGCGGCCAGGGCATTCATCCGCGCTTCATCGGCTAAAGCGATTTCAGCTTTGACTTCGTCCGATTGCAGCGCCCAACTGCGCACGGCAAATTCGAACTGCGAGTCAAACAGCTCAGGGTTCAGCCAGCACTCGAAGACGTTGAGAATCGCTTCAGAAATACTTTCTGCATAACTCTCACATTGGCTGACCATACCGCCGGTGTTCTTGTCCCGCCATCGAGCGAGGAGCGCTGCTAACAGCTGCTCCCGATCTTCATAGAACCAGTAGAAGCTGGTACGAGACAAATTCAGGCGCTTGGCCAGCGGCATCACCCGCACAGCATCCACACCCGACTCTTTAAGAGCGTCGTAGGCGGCATCCAGCCAACCATCGACGGAGCCTCGCCAGCCTGCGTCCTGCGCTTTGGTTTTCGCCCTTCCTGTCTGTGACATTCGGGTTGACCTTTCTTTGAAAATTCCTCGTCACTGTACACCGCAGGATCTGTGGCGTACACGGCATGTACATGGGCGTACATTTTTTAGACATATGTTCGCTATACCAAGAGCATGTTTGTTGCGCGCGCGATTTTTTGGATAACGCCACGTCATCTTTGGCCCAGTAAAAAAGTTGTTGGACGCTGCGATCCATTGAAACCAAATAATGGCTGCGCCAAAAACTTCAGGTAGGTTGCCCTATGAAATTCAATAATAAAGTGGTGGTCATTACCGGCGCTGCCGGCGGTGTCGGACAGGCGTTAGCACTATTGTTCGCCCGAGAAGGCGCAAAGCTTGTCTTGTCTGATCTTGATGAAGCCGGTTGCAAATCAATTTCCGCCAAAGTCCGTGACCTGGGCGCCGAAGTGCACTACGTGGCAGGCGATTTACGCCGAAAAGAATATTGCGAAGCGATTGTCCAAACGGCCGTCGATATTTTTTCGGGGATCGACATCGTATTGAACAATGCGGGCATCATTCCCCGCGGCACGATTGAGGAAACCACTGACGATATGTGGTTCGACGCCATGGGCGTAAACCTGAATGCGGTGTTCTTCATCTGCCGTGCCGCGATACCGCACATGAAAAATCGCCCGGGTGCCGCAATCGTCAACACATCATCTGTCTGGGGCATTTATCCAGGCCCCGCTCATGTGGCGTATTGCACAAGCAAAGGGGCTGTCGCGGCGTTAACCAAAAATCTGGGCCGCGATTGTGCCCCTTTGGGTATCCGCGTCAACGCCGTGTGCCCGCACGAAATCAATACCCCGATGATACGCAGCGGCTTTGAGCGTCGCGGCCTGGATCCAGACAAAGCCGTGCAAGAACTGAACAAGAGCGTGCCATTAGGCCGTATCGCCGAGCCTGAAGACATTGCGGATGTCATCGCATTTCTGGCGTCCGACGAGGCCAGGTACATCGCCGGTGAAACGGTAGAAGTCACAGGCGCCAAGCCGGTATCCGGCTAAGGAGAGGTAGCGATGCTCAATGGTAAAAATGTAGTGGTGACCGGGGGCGGCCGAGGGATTGGCCGAGGCATCACCGAACAATTGCTTGAGGCGGGAGCTTCTGTGTTGATCGCTCAGCGTCAGGCTCTGGACGCCGACTTGCAAAATCACCCTCAAGTCTATTTCGTCGAGGCTGATCTCGCCTCGATGGAGTCACCCAATTTGATTGCTCAGTTCGCCCAGGAGCAGCTTGGCGGAATCGATGTCTTGGTTAACAACGCCGGGTTCATGTTCGAGAAATCCATTGATGATATGACCGAGCAGGACTGGGATCGCATGTTGGCAGTCAATCTGCGGGCGCCAGCGTTCTTGTGCAAGGCGTTGGTGCCACAGATGCGTCTGCGAGGCGGTGGCAGCATTATCAATATCGGGTCGATCGAAGGGCTAGGCGCCAACCCTGAACATGCCGCGTACTGTGCCTCCAAGGCGGGCATCCATGGGCTGACCCGAGCCTTGGCAATCGATCTCGGCCGGGACGGGATCCGCTGCAATGCCATTGCTCCAGGGTGGATCAATTCCGAGTTGAGTGATGCGTACCTCGCCGCTCAAGCTGATCCGCGTGCCGCGCGCCAGGCACTCCTGCGCCTTCACCCGGTCGGGCGTACCGGATTGCCGGCGGATGTTGGCGGGACAGTCGTTTTCCTGGCCTCCGAATCATCGGCCTTTATCACCGGGCAAGTGCTTGTGGTGGATGGGGGGCGCACGGCGAAACTGCCACTGCCGTTTTGATCGAATTCGCCCAGCTCGGTCGGAACTGACGATGCCGCGAGAGTTCGCGTATGCACAGTTGAGAGTCCTGAAACTGGTGGTGATTGGGTGCTAAATGCTCTCGCCGGGTGCTGATACCAGGCGTAGGATCGATACGATGACGGCTAATCACGCGTCGTTGGAAGGTGACTTCCAACCCATCTGCATTCACGCGCAAACGCAAGACATATACCGCCGCACTGTAAGGCCACGCGACCCTTCGCAGTACAAGGGCCGTGTTCTCACAACAACAAAAGCGAGGTGCAATCATGTCTGGTAATCGTGGTGTCGTGTATCTCGGCGCAGGCAAGGTCGAGGTGCAGACCATCCCCTATCCGAAAATGCAAGACCCGCGCGGCAAGCGCATTGACCATGGCGTGATTCTGCGCGTGGTCTCGACCAATATCTGCGGCTCCGACCAGCATATGGTGCGTGGCCGGACCACGGCCCAGGTCGGGCTGGTGCTTGGCCATGAGATCACCGGCGAGGTGATCGAGAAGGGTCGTGACGTGGAGAACGTGCAGATCGGTGACCTGGTCTCGGTGCCGTTCAACGTCGCCTGCGGCCGTTGTCGCAGTTGCAAGGAGCAGCACACCGGCGTCTGCCTGACGGTCAACCCGGCGCGCCCCGGCGGTGCCTATGGCTATGTGGACATGGGCGACTGGGTTGGCGGCCAGGCCGAATACGTGTTGGTGCCGTATGCCGACTTCAACCTGCTGAAGCTGCCCGACCGCGACAAGGCGATGGAGAAAATCCGCGACCTGACCTGCCTCTCCGATATCCTGCCAACCGGCTACCACGGCGCGGTGACCGCCGGTGTCGGCCCTGGCAGCACCGTGTATATCGCCGGCGCCGGCCCGGTCGGACTGGCTGCCGCCGCCTCCGCCCGTCTGCTTGGTGCGGCGGTAGTGATCGTCGGCGACGTCAATCCGCTGCGTCTGGCGCATGCCAAGGCCCAGGGCTTCGAGATCGCCGACCTGACCAAGGACACTCCACTGCACGAGCAAATCGCCGACCTGCTCGGTGAGCCGGAAGTCGACTGTGCGGTCGATGCGGTCGGCTTCGAAGCCCGAGGCCACGGCCATGACGGCGCGCAGCACGAGGCCCCGGCCGATGTGCTCAACGCGCTGATGGGCGTGGTGCGGGTCGCCGGCAATATCGGTATCCCCGGTCTGTATGTCACCGAAGACCCCGGCGCAGTCAACAAAGCCGCTAAGCATGGCAGCCTGAACATCCGTTTCGGCCTCGGCTGGGCCAAGTCCCACAGCTTCCACACAGGCCAGACCCCGACGATGAAGTACAACCGTCAGCTGATGCAGGCGATCATGTGGGACCGGATCAACATTGCCGAGGTCGTCGGCGTGCAGGTGATCAGCCTGGACGACGCGCCGCGCGGTTACCACGAGTTCGACGCCGGGGTGCCGAAGAAATTCGTCATGGATCCGCACAAGCTATTTAGCGCGGCATAAGGAGTAGGTTGGGAAAAGGGCAGCTTTGAGCTGCCCTTTTTTATCGTCGTGTCTCGCCCTGAAAACCAACCACACATTGATTACTTCATACACTCAGGTACGTTCACGCCTTTGCCTTAATCGCATACAGCCCCCCAATAATCACCAGCGCTGCACCGACAACCACCCAGGTGTCCGGGCGCTCGGCAAAAACGATCACACCAATCAACGTGGCGAACACCAGAAGCGCATAGTTGAACGGCTGCAGGGAAGAAGCGGTCGCGTATTTCAGTGCTTGAATGAAGAGAATCTGTGCGACTACTCCCGTCAATGCCAGGATCCCCATCAAGAGGCCCTGGACTGGAGTCGGAGTAACCCATGCGGGCAGCCCCGCAAATGTGACCGTCAGGGCACCCACACTTGCCATGTAGAGCATGTTCGTAGCAAAGGAGTCGTGTTGGCTAATCCGGCGCGTCAGTACGTTGAACACCGCGAACGCCAAAGCAGCCAGCAGGGGGATCAGCGCCGCGAGTTCAAAGACGCCCGCGCCTGGCCGGAGAATGATCAGTGTGCCGGTGAACCCTATCGCCGCAGCAACCCAGCGCCGCAGACCTATGAACTCCCCAAGCACCGACCCCGCC
Source organism: Pseudomonas sp. BT76 TE3572 (assembly GCF_050435365.1). Classification (NCBI taxonomy): domain Bacteria; kingdom Pseudomonadati; phylum Pseudomonadota; class Gammaproteobacteria; order Pseudomonadales; family Pseudomonadaceae; genus Pseudomonas; species Pseudomonas sp. BT76 TE3572. The sequence goes on along the minus strand of NZ_JBNDKE010000001.1, from coordinate 432,606 downwards.
AATGCCAGTGTCATCAGCGGAAATACGGCATAGAGCGCATGCATTTCGGCCAGGCCCAAATATCGTAACCCCACTGCAAACAGTAGGGTTTCACCCACGGCCAGCAACGCTCGAATGATTTGCAGCCAGGGGTGCTTACTGCGAAACGACGCTTTTGCCCTGCCTTGGCAGGCGGCATATCCGAGGGCAAAAACGACAAACACCCAATAGCGCATCATGACCAGTTGGGCAACCGGGAAGTCTTTGACAAGCACCTTGGTTATTCCGTCCTGGCTCGCAAAGATAAGCATTGAAAACAAGCATAGAAAGATCCCGAGTTGGGGCTTCGCGACCCCAGGATTAGCGGCAACAGTGGGCGCAGTATTTTTTGTTCGGTCGCTCTTCAATTGCACTTCGGTCATGCCCTTCCCCTTTGCAGGATGCCTTCCAGATATTTCTCATGGATTATTCCGTTCTTATTAGTGACTTGTTAAACGGCCTTTATTGGAAAAGCCGACAACTAAAATTGGTTAACCTTCTCGCCCGGCCCAAAACTCATGCCAGCGAATAACCGAACTGACGCCCAGTTTCGTTATTATCTTGGGGGGTAGCTTGCTGGGGCCTGGCGCGTGACTGAAGCTATCGAGAAACTCCGAACGCGTACCCGATGCCAACTCCGCAACCATCACACCTGCCAGGGTGCTTTTCACAGTACCCAGTCCATTTTCGCAGCAAGCCGAGTACAGGTTTTCTTCAATCTCGCCAAATGCTGCAGCGCTGTTACGACTTAGGCACAGGCGGCCGGCCCAACTGAATTCCAACGCCGTGGATTTCAACTCGGGAAAGCGCGCATCCAGGGAATGTCGCTGCTCCTTAGCCACCGCGGCTACCCGCTCTGGAGTGACCTGGATACTCGGGTCATAGGTGAACTTTGTCCGAATGACAATTCGCGAGAGACCGTCTGAAGAGATCTTGCGAACGGTCGCTCCCATTGGATCCGCCGGCAGCAACGCCCACTTGGCTTTGCCCGGCACCTCTTTCCTGAATTCATCATCACTGTACGCCGCCGTCATGGAAGCGTAAGTGAAGACGTGCAGCAGGCGTCCTTGATAATGGCCAAAGTCTTCAATGTGCCCGTTAACCCCCAGGATGACCTTGGGTGCGTGCACCGTACCGTTATGAGATCGAGCGCTCCAACCGCTTCCCTGCTTGGTCAACTCAATAATCGGAGAGCGTTCGAACAGCGTGATTTTCCCGTCGAGCCCTGCTGCCAGGTCTCTGATGTATTGCGCGGGTTGAATCATCACTGCGCCGGGCGTGTAGATCCCACCGTGGTAGTAGGTGGACCCGGTGATTTCGCGCATTTGCGCGGCATCAAACATCTCGAACTTCTCGCCAATGCGCTCAAGGGATTTGGCGTAATTAACGTTCAGCTTCAATCCCCGCTCAGTGGCGGCCGCGTTGATCTTTCCTGAAGGGTCGAAGGTGTCGGCAGACATGCCGTACTCGCGTGCCGCCTGCGCAGCGAAATCGATCGCAAAGCGATTTTGCGTGATCTCCATCGCCGTTGCAGACTCACTCGCCACGGAGTATTCCCCGGACGACAGACTGTGCGGCACATCGATCATGAAACCAGAGTTTCTGCCCGCCGGCCCCTTGGCGACTTCATGAGCATCGACCACAACAATGCTGTCACCCGGGTGTAACTGTGAAAGTCTGCGAGCGGCGGACAAGCCGGCAAAACCGGCACCGATAATCAGCCAATCCGCCGTCACGTTTCCATCAAGCATGCGGACAGGCGCAGTGCGTGCGGAAATCGCCTCCCAACCTGAAACCCCGGTGTCTACCGGCAGGCGCTTGATGGTATGGCTGCTCATTTTCCGGTCTCTTCATCCGACCGATCAGACACATCGATCCAGATCGTTTTGATTTCGGTGTACTGGTCATGAGCAAAAATCGATTTGTCCCGCCCCCCGAAGCCCGACTCTTTGTAGCCGCCGAATGGCGTCGATGCGTCGCCCTCGCCAAAGCAGTTGACGGTGACGATGCCGGCACGAATTTCCCGCGACAACTTGATCGCCCGGCGCAGGCTGCCGGTATAAACCGAGGCGGCCAGGCCGTAGACCGTGTCATTGGCCAGCGCAATGGCTTCGGAAATCGTGTTGAAGGTAGTGACCGACAGAATTGGGCCGAAGATCTCTTCCTGGAACAACCGGTTGTCTCGGCCAACACCGTCAATTACGGTTGGCTCTACAAAGGCCCCGTCTTTGGTCGCGCCACCGTAAACAACTTGAAGCTTTCCGGCAGCGGCGTGCTCAAGGTACGACTTCACTTTTGCGAAATGCTCTGGGCTGACCAACGACCCTACGCGGTTCTGAGGATCGAGTGGATCACCCATCTTCCATTCGCGGATGTAGGCGCCCATGCGCTCCAGCAGCTCGTCTTTAACGGACGCATGGACGATCAGACGAGAAGTTGCGGAGCAGTTTTCGCCCATGTTCCAGAACGCGCCATTGACGACATGCTGAGCGACGAGATCCAGGTCCTGGGCATCGTCCATCACCACGGCCGGATTCTTTCCGCCGCATTCAAGGACGATGCGCTTCAGGTTCGAATCGGCGGCGTAATGCAGGAAGCGGCGGCCGGTCGCGGTGGACCCGGTGAAGCTCACCATGTCGACATCGTTGTGCAAACCAATGGGCTCACCGACGTCTTTGCCCGTGCCGGTTACAATGTTGAGGACACCAGCAGGTATACCGGCTTCAAACGCCAGCTGAGCGACACGCAACGTGGTCAGCGAGGTTTGTTCAGCAGGTTTGACGATGACCGAGCAGCCCGCAGCGAGCGCAGGACCGATTTTCCAGGCCAGCATCAGCAGTGGGAAGTTCCACGGCAATACGCAGCCCACCACGCCGATCGGCTCCCGGACCACCATGGTCAGCGCGTCACTGCCCACCGGAGCGGTGTTGTCATAAATCTTGTCAATCAGTTCTGCGTGCCAACGGATCGTGTGGATGGTGTCCGGGATGTCGACCAACTGACATTCACTGACTGGTTTGCCGCTATCGAGACTTTCGAGGACGGCCAGTTCGTATTGATGGCTTTCAAGCAGGTTTGCAAACTTCAACAGAACTGCTTTGCGCTCCCGAGGAGAAATAGATCTCCAGCGTCCATCCTCAAAGGCTTCCTTGGCATTGCTCACCGCAAAGTCGACATCTTCGGACGAACAGGCAGCGACGTCAGTCAGAAACTCCCCCGTCGCCGGATTATTCGTGGCGAAGGTTTTGCCAGAGATCGCAGGTGTATACGCGCCATTGATGAACGCTTTGGATGGCAATGAAATGTCTTTGGCCAGAGCGGCATAGTCGGCCTTGCTCAGAAGATCACCCATGGCTGGCTCCCGAAGAAATGTTGGCTACGTTACGTTTGAGTTCAGTAATGACCGACGCGAAACTCTGCTTTTCGTCCGCTTCAAGTGGCTGCAATGGCAGGCGCACGTTACCGACTTTCAATCCGGCAACTTCGCAACCGTACTTGATCGACTGCACGAACTTGCCGCCGTCCAAAGCATTCATCAGCGGCATCATCGCCGACATGATTTGACGGCCTTTGTCGAAGTTCTTTTCGATCACGCAGGCTTCATAAAGCGCAACGTGTTCCTTGGGCAGGAAGTTGGAACCTGCGCACACCCAACTGCGAGCGCCCCAGGCAAAAAACTCGAGGGCCTGGTCGTCCCATCCGCAGGACAAGGCGATGTTGGGGAACTGCCGAGCCAGCATATGCACCTGACCCATGTCGCCAGAACTTTCCTTGATGGCAACGACGTTTTTCGATTGGCTGACACGCGTGAAATACTCTTCATCCATCGAAACGCACATGCGCCCCGGATAGTTATAAAGCATGATCGGCAAGTCCGCTGCGCGATCGATAGTGAGCGCGTGAATCGCGTTTTCCTGTGAGGTTGGCAACGCGTAAGGCGGGGACGTGACAAGAATGGCGTCCGCTTTGATCGATTTCGCATCCTTGGCGTACTGAACCGCATCTTCGGTACGAATCGCCCCAGTACTGACGATCAGTTGCACCCGAGTGCCGATCACATCTTTGGCGTAGGCCGCCAACTCGGTGCGTTCTTCGCTCGTCTGCGCATAATACTCGCCGGTCGACCCGCCGATAATAATGCCGTGCACCTTCGCCTCAATCAGCGACTCCAAAACTTGCGAGTACACATTCCAGTCAATCTCCCCGTCCGAGTTATAAGGAGTTACTGCTGGCGTATAAATACCTTCAAATTTCAAGATAAATGCTCCGAATACGAATTAGGTGGAAGATAAACGAGCGCGTCAGTTTGGATGCCATGAGGCGCGATAAAATTTCCATGTTTCACGGGACAGTTCCCAATGCTTAACACACGACTAGTACGGTTAACCGTTGAATCCAGACTGGCATGGGCCAAGAAGACGGTCAATAGAGTGTATTTCCAGCGCATGCATTTCCAGGGTGTATCTTTGCTCGTCATGAAAAATAAAATTACCTTAACTATCAAAGGCTTGAAATTTCCCTGCCAAGGCCGCGACGTCAATCGATAACATTTGTTTATGCATTGATAAGAGTAAAAGTTTCTTGTTGGTGCATGATTACCGACGTAGCCTTACAACAGCGATATTCTACCGACGAATTGGATAATAGAATTCCTCGCACCTTCGTTTCATTAGTTTGAATTTATTTGCCCGGGCTCGAATAGAAACTGTAGAAAATTGCTATTGATGCAAACATCGGCATTACAGGAATGTCTGCATTAGTAAGGACTCGGACGAAATGAGTGCACGGATGGCACCCCCATCCAAGAAGGCACATTTTTCGTAAGGCGCTTTCTGGACGTCGCAAAACGTACCGGTTCGCGGATAGAAGCAGCACGGTTTGATGGGCTTGCATCCACAGACGGTACTGCGAACTCAAGACCGTTTGGCCTCACCTCGCTGAGCAGGCTGAACGTGTCGTCCCCTTGGTATTTTGGAGTGTGTTGACCGTGAGCACTAAATCGGCAGTTTCAAATCTTATCGCGCAGCGCAAGCCTGACCACGCGCTGCCAGGTGCCCTCTATAGCGATCCAGACGTTTACAGGCAGGATCTGGAACAGATCTGGCACAAAAGCTGGATCTTCGCAGGGCACACATTTGAGCTGGAGAAGTCGGGGCAGTATCTATCGCTGCAAATCGGCGATTACCCTGTCGCTATCGTGCGCGGCGCAGACAAGCAGATTCGTGCCTTCCACAACGCCTGCCGCCATCGCGGTTCCAAGGTGTGCCCGGAAGCAAGCGGCAAAGTTGCCAAACTGGTGTGCCCTTACCACAAATGGACATTCGAGCTGGACGGCAGACTGCTGTTCGCCGGGAACATGGGGGACGATTTCGACAAGTCTCAGCATGGGTTGAAGTCCGTGCATTGTGAGGTGGTCGAAACGTACATCTATGTGTGCGTTGCAGATGTCGCCCCAGACTTTTCGTCGTTCAGAAAATCCGTCACTCCTTTCGTTGCGCCTCATAACCTGGACGACTGCAAAGTCGCGTTTGAGTCGAACATCATCGAGAAAGGCAACTGGAAACTGGTTTTCGAGAACAACCGTGAGTGCTACCACTGCGATTGTACTCACCCGGAATTGATGCACTCATTCGTGGACAACCCATCAGTGGGCGGCGCCGGCGGCGATGAAGATCTCGAACTCAAAGAGCACTGGGATCGCTGCGAGGCGGCAGGTCTGCCTAGTCGATTGGTCATGGATGAGGAGGGTCGTTTCCGAATGACGCGCATCCCCCTGTTTTCCGGGGCAGTCAGCTACACAATGGATGGCAAGCCTGCGGTCGCCGGCCGGTTGGACACAACCGGTGAAGCCAACATCGGTGCGCTGCTTTATTTCAATTACCCATCAACCTGGAACCACTTTCTGGGCGATCACGCGCTGAGCTTCCGCGTTCTGCCGATCGGTCCTGGCGAGACGTTGGTCACTACAAAATGGATCGTCAAGAAGGACGCGCAGGAAGGTGTCGACTACGACATCGATCGCCTGACCAAGGTTTGGCTTGCAACCAATGACCAGGATCGCACCTTGGTTGAAGGGGCACAGGTCGGCGTCAGTTCTCCGGCTTACGAGCCAGGCCCATTGTCGGTGGCCAGCGAAATTGGTGTATGTCAGTTTGATGATTGGTACTGCAAAACGATGCTTGAACAGCTCAATGACACGATCCCGTTAAGATCTGTCGGCTAAGTGCAACACTGCCGGTGGTGAGAGCCACGAATGATCACCACCGGCATCCCCCGCTCTCCCTTTCCCGTAATCCGAGTCATTGTGCTGCCAATACTCTTCTAAACATCTCTGGAAAACTGGGCCAGAATCCAGTCGCGTAGCCGACAACACGCGTCATCATTGATCCGGTCTTCACGGAATGTCAGATAGTGCTGACTTTCGTGGAGAACCACTTCTTCTTCGATTGGACGAATCAGCGTGCCGTTTTCGATCAGGTTTGCAACCAGGTGATTCCATCCCAGCGCTACGCCCTGATGGGTCAACACCATGCTGATTACCAGGTTGTAGTCATTTGCGTTGAAAACGTGAGGGCTGTCGTGGGGGCGTTTCTCGATATCAACATCGTGATAAGCCAGCCAAACGCCCCAGTCAACATGCTCCGCTACCTGGGATCTGCCATAGGGACTGAGGTTTAGCAAAACTCCGTCACGTATTCCTTCAAGGCTGGACAGCTCAGGGTGCTCCTCTTTGTAACGAGGTGTGCACACCGGGTAGATGACGTCATGGAACAAGGGATAGCTACGATATCCATCCTGAATCCTGGCCATTTTGGTGATGAAGATGTCTGGAGTGACACCGGGTTCCATCGACAAAAAGTTTTGAGTGGTTACCAGATTGAGGTCGATGTCTGCATTCTTGGTAAAAAAACCCGGCAGCTTCGCTGCGAGCCAAAGGGCTGAGAACGCGGGAGAACAGCAAAGCGTCAACGTGCGCTTGCCAGCGTTGTTGGTTCGAATGCGCTCCGCCGCTTGGGAAATGTTAACGAAAGATAACTGTGCAGCATCAAAAAAAATGGATCCGGCTTCCGTCAACTCGACCGCTCGACCCACCCTCTTGAAAAGATCCACCCCAAGGTACGCCTCAAGCTCCCGAATCTGACGGCTGATTGCCGCTTGAGTAACGCACAGCGCTTCAGCCGCACGCGTAAAGCTCTGATATTTGGCGGCGGCTACGAATGACTTCACTGCTTTCAGAGACGGCATTTTCAGCAGCGTCATGTCTGGATCGATGTGCTTAACCATAACCTAGAGTATTGAATATCCGGTTCGGGGCCCTTTGGAGGGCCGTTAGGGACGAAATCGGCGAGAGGGTTCCGCCCAGAGCCTACGCTGGAGCGTAGCTGAAACACAGGGTCTAAGACAGTGCCAGCGGCATTCGTGTTCGCAACTAGCACCGCCGCAGTCGCAAACTGACATAATTAAATGATTGATAACATCACGTTATTGATTGGCTGGAATAAATGTTGTTAGACGCTGACTCTATTAGGTAATAACTTGGTTCTCAAGGAACTGCTTAATTCAGAGCCGATAAAACAAAAATAATAAACATCACATAATAAAGAGGATGGTCACAATGACTAATTCCCAACCTTTCTCACAGTTTGACTGCCCTCACAAGCACCGTCTTAACTGATCAAGATACGTACACATAAGTTCTTGATCTTACGTCGTAATTGCAGCAGGAGGGGTTATGAGTCTTGGTGACGAGATACTCTCGGTAAAAAACATTTACAAAGTCTTTGGTACTCAGCCAAAGCTCGCGATGGAGATGCTGGCTCGCGGTGCTGATAAAAGTGAAATTTTCAGCAAAACCGGTCAAGTCGTTGGCGTTTTTGATGCCAGTTTCTCCGTAAAACGTGGAGAGATTTTCGTCATCATGGGACTTTCCGGTTCCGGGAAGTCGACGATGGTGCGGTTGTTCAATCGACTGATCGAGCCAACTTCCGGAACGATCCATCTCAACGGTAATGAAATCACCGGTCTGTCGGATGCTGATCTCCTCAGCGTTCGTCGCAAAGACATGAGCATGGTGTTTCAGTCGTTTGCTCTGATGCCCCACATGAGTGTGATCGACAACGTTGCTTTCGGCCTGGAAATCTCTGGTGTCGAGGAAAGTGAACGGCATAAACGTGCACTTGAGGCACTTAAACAGGTGGGGCTCGATGGCCACGCCTACAGCTATCCGCACCAACTGTCCGGCGGTATGCAACAGCGGGTAGGCCTGGCCCGAGCGCTGGCCAACGACCCCGCCATCCTGCTGATGGACGAAGCATTCTCGGCACTCGACCCGTTGATTCGCCACGAAATGCAGGGCGAACTGATCCGCCTGCAGGCAGAACAGCATCGCACCATCATCTTCATCTCCCATGACATTGATGAGGCGATTCGCATCGGCCATCGCATCGCGATCATGGAGGGTGGCCGGGTAGTACAGATCGGGACCCCGCAAGAGCTGCTTTGCAACCCCGCGAATGATTACGTCAGAGCTTTCTTTAAAGGCTTTGATGCCTCGAAGATCCTCAAGGCGGGTGATGTCGCCAAAATTTGCGCAGAGCATCCGTACGCCATGGATCAATCCACTCCTACGCTGCGCGACGATGTACTCCTACAGGACGTCTTTCACATCGTTGCTGATGCCGTTAATCCAGTTGCCGTGCTGGATCGCCAGGGTGTGTTCAAAGGCACGATCTCCAAGAGCCTACTGCTTCAGACAATGAGCCGTCACTAACAGGCTTTATTTGCTGGCTTGCCAGGCTCGGACATTCAGGTGATTACATGAACGAATTCAATTTCCTAGACCCATTTCAATCCATCAACGTCCCTTTGGGCCAATGGGTAGAAGTTGCCCTGAACTTTCTGGTTCATAATTTCCGCGAGGTTTTCCGATCGATAAGATGGCCAATCGACCAAGTACTTAATGGTATTCAGTTCGGCTTGTTGGCTATTCCTCCGTCAATATTCATTATTATTGCAACGCTCTTCGGCTGGCAGATAGGAGGGAAAAAGATAGGCATACTTTGTTTCGTCACCCTCACCCTCTTAGGAGTGATCGGGGTATGGAATGACGCCATGATCACCCTCGCCCTAGTGCTCACTTCACTGTTTTTCTGTGCAGTTATTGGCATTCCGCTGGGCGTCCTGTGTGCCCGAAGTGACCGGCTGGAGATGCTTCTTCGCCCGGTACTCGATGCAATGCAAACACTGCCTGCATTTGTTTATCTGGTGCCCGTGGTGATGCTGTTTGGCATCGGTAACGTACCGGGAGTCCTGGTCACGATCATCTTTTCGGTCGCACCACTGGTCAGGCTCACCAACCTGGGGATTCGCCAGGTACCGGAAGACAAGGTTGAGGCGGCCCGTGCTTTCGGATGCACCCCACGCCAGATGCTGAGGCGGGTTCAACTTCCTTTAGCTGCTCCGACGATCATGGCGGGTCTGAATCAGTCATTGATGTTGTCACTGTCCATGGTGGTGATCGCTTCAATGATATCGGTTGGTGGACTGGGGATGATGGTACTTCGAGGGATTGGCCGCCTCGATATGGGCTTGGCAACCGTCGGTGGACTGGGTCTGGTATTGCTGGCGATTTTCCTCGACCGACTGACCCAGGCAATGGGCGAACGCAGTAACAGGGCAACCAAAGGTGAACACTGGTACCAGACAGGACCGGCGGGCGTCATTTATCGCCTGAAAAGAAAAAACACTGTCATGAAAATAGAAGTCAGTCCTAAAGAAAGCTAACTCCGCTAAGCGGCGTGTCGTGAACCAAAAGAAATGCCAACTTCTTTAATCCAGCCAAGGCAAACGATAATGAACTTCACAACCTTCGGAATAAAACAGAAATTCATTCACTCTGTGGCGCTTTTAGTACTAGCGGTATCCCCTGTTTTCGCATCAGCCGCCACGGCGCAGGAGCCCGGAAAAGGTGTATCAATCACCCCAATTTTCCCGTCAATTGCCGAAGAGCGATTTCGCGGAGAGATCGCAATGGCGGGGCTCAAGGAATTGGGCTACGACGTTCAGACGCCTAAGGAAACCGAGTACTCCACCATGATGATTGCACTTGCCAATGGTGACGCTGATTTCTCGGTTCATCTGTGGGAGGAACTGCACAAATCGTTCTACGCGAAGGCCGGCGGTGATGAAGCGATGGTGAAAACCGGCAATATTATGCCGGGCGTACTGCAGGGCTACATGATCGATAAGAAAACCGCTGACCAGTATCACATCACCTCTCTCGATGATTTGAAAAAGCCAGAGATTGCCAAGCTGTTCGATAGTAACGGCGACGGTAAAGCGGACATGACTGGTTGCAACCCCGGCTGGGGCTGTGAGCTGATCATTGCCCACCATATGAAAGCCTATGGCCTGGATAAGACTGTCACAAATAACCAGGGCTCCTATTTTGCCCTGATGGCCGACACCATTGCTCGTTATAAAGAAGGCAAGCCAATTCTCTATTACACCTGGGTACCTCAGTGGATCTCCGGTGTTCTGGTCGAAGGTAAAGATGTTGTTTGGTTAACCGTGCCACGTACGGATCTTCCAGGCGGTAAGAACGATGTCAACACTACCTTCAATGGCAAAAACCTTGGTTTCGCGGTAGACACTGTCAGAGCGGTCATCAACAAAGAATTCGCCGAGAAAAATCCGGCTGCCGTGAAGTTCCTGTCTGAAATGCAGATCTCTACTGACGATGAAAGCGCGCAAAATCTCAAAATGCACAATGGTGAAAAAAGTGCAGCTGACATTACTCGTCACGCCAAAGAATGGATCGCGGCCCATCACGCGAAATACGACAGCTGGCTGGTAGACGCACGAGCCGCCGCTAATACCGCCACCGCAAAAAATTAATCCCTTCATTTAAATCTGCATAAAAGGTTGCCCTTCCCCGGGCAACTTTTTATCCGTTTCGGCGTTCATCATTCAGGAATCATGAAATGCAGTTGTATTCATTCGTCCAGAATTTCAGTTACCAGGACGCGCCCCTGCATATACGCGAGTTGGTTAAAACCTGCCTGCTCGACATCATTGGTGTGGCCGCCGGTGCTCGCGACAATCAAACCAGCGTGATGCTCAAAACCTACGCTGACACTCACTACTCTGCCAACAAGCTGTCCAGCCGCCTTTGGTTCGATGGCAGGGCCGTGCATCCTTTGGGTGCCGCGTACGCAGGCGGTTTCTGCGTTGATAGCCTGGATGCACACGAAGGTCACTTCACCTCCAAGGGGCATGCGGGTGCAACCGTTGTCCCGGCCATTGTTGCTTTGGTAGACGCGTATCGCAGTCAGGGTAAAGACATCAGCGGCGAAGAGTTCCTCAGCGCACTGTGCATCGGTTACGAGACCGCCTTACGGGCGGGACAGGCATTGATGGCCACCGCCCCTGAATATCATGCCTCAGGTGCCTTTTCCGGGATCGGAGTCGTTTGCGCCGGTGCCCGCCTGCTGAAGCTTGATGAAACGACATTCCGTCATGCGCTGGGTATCGCAGAATACTTCGGCCCGAGGTGCCCGATGATGCGCCTGGTGAGCTTTCCGACGATGTTGCGTGATGCCCACGGCGCCGGGGCGTATGCCGGACTCAACGCACTACTGATGGCACAGCTCGGTGTCACTGGCGCTCCAGCTGCCACCGTTGAACCTTTGGAGATTTCCACTTTCTGGCAGGACATCGGAACCCGTTGGGAGATCGACGAGCAATATTTCAAGCCTTGGCCGGTATGTCGCTGGGCGCAACCGGCACTCACCGCCATGACCGATTTGATGCGAGCACATCCGGCCATCACTGCTGAGTTGATCGAGACCATTGATGTGGAAACGTTCCACGAGTCTGTGTGCTTGCAGGGGCATTTTCCGAAGAATGCGGACGAGGCCCAGTATGCGCTGGCGTTCCCGCTGGCTGCCTTGATCGTTCGCGGGAAGCTGGGCCCTAAAGAGGTCACCGGGGATGCCATTCATGCGCCAGACATCTTGAGCATCAGCGAGAAAATTACCCTTCACGAGGCGCCTGACCTGTCCGCCAGGTTCCCGGAGGAAATTCTGTCCCGCGTCACCGTTACCCTGAAAGACGGCACGCGTCTTACAAGCCCGACAGCGACGGCCAAGGGCGACCCCGGCAACCCTATGTCGAGTGACGAACTCACCGCTAAATACCATTTACTGGCTGATGACAGTTTGGGAGCCACGCTCAGCAATGCCATAAAAAACAGCGTTGAAGCATTGCCCGGTAGTGATGACTGCCAATCATTCTTTGATTTGTTGCTGTCTGCTCCAAAAACCGCTGCGTAGATCCGCTACGGTTTCTTAGCTATTCGCTCAGGTGTCAAAGAGGATTTATGTCATTCGTATTCGAGAGCGTGCTCAAAGACAAGAACATGGGGTACTCCTATACGGCAGAGAAACCAATAAAGCCGCAGGCGGTGACTCGTGTAGCTTTCGTGCTTTTGAACAATTTCTCGATGATGTCATTTACCGGCGCTATCGATGCGCTGGTGACCGCCAACCTGATTAGCGAAACACCGGCGTTTGAGGTGTTGACTGTCGGCATCAAGAGCCGTCTGGTCATGAGCGATCTGGGAATTGCGATTTCGGCAGACCTGGAGTTATCACAACTTCCGGATCGTATCGACGTACTCATCGTCGCCGGTGGATTGCGAGTGAGGCTGATCAGCGACCCGCTATTACGGCGCAAGCTGCGTAACGTCGCCTCTCTTGGCGCGACCATGGGAGGCTTGTGGAACGGGGCATTTTTCCTGGCAGAAGCTCAGCTAATGGACGGTGTCGAGTGTGCCTTCCATCCAGACGGACGAGCGATGATGGAGGATGTTTTTCCCAAAGTGCTGGTCTCTTGTCGAACTCACGTAATAGACAAAAACCGTATCACGTGCGCCGGCGCCAGCAGCTCGTTACGCATGATGCTGGAGCTCATCACCGCCAAACAAGGCGTGTCGCTGACCCATGCTGTCGAGGAAATACTCAGTTGCGATCAAACCTCTGAAGTCTCTGGGATATCGACTGTCATTGTTGACTCTGACCCCACCTTGCCCCAAACCCTGAAACTCGCTTTAGAACTGATGCAAAAGAACATCGAAGAGCCGCTATCGATCGATGAACTGGCTGAATGTGTGAACATTTCCCGACGACAATTGGAGCGTCGCTTCTGTCGTTTCGTGGGCGCCACGCCCACCCGTTACTACCTTGAGCTGCGCTTGACTCGAGCACGCCAGCTTATTCTGCAGAGCAATCGGCCGATCACCGATATCGCGATTGCGACCGGCTTCTGTAGTTTCGCCAATTTTCATATGCGCTTTCGTGACTTCTTTGGCGTAGCGCCGAGTAGTTATAGAGCAACGTATGAGCGCAGGCGCTAGGTTTTCCGAAACCCAGGCCCGCCAAAAACACACAAGAAACCCGTACTGTCTAAGCCGAACAAACGATGGCTAGCATCATCGATAAGGATTACCGAGAATTATGAATGCTCCATCGCCGGTGTTGGTACCCACGGCTAACTACAGCGAGCGGATGTCTACTCGCATCGCCTTCCTTATCGCGGGTTTACTCATGTCCGCATGGGCGCCTCTGGTCCCATTGGTTAAAGCCCGCACTGGCCTGGACGATGGTGGCCTTGGGTTGCTGCTGCTTGGCCTGGGCGGTGGATCTATTGTGGCCATGCCTTTCGCTGGTTATCTCACTGCACACTATGGATGCCGCCCGGTCGTCATCTGGGCGACGATTGTCTTGTGTGCCGTTCTTCCGCTGTTGAGCACCGTAGTGTGGCTACCGGGCCTGGTCATCGCTGTCATTATCTTTGGTGCCAGCATGGGGATGCTTGATTGCGCCATGAACATTCAGTCTGTCATTGTCGAGAAAAACAGCGGCCAGGCACTTCAATCCGGCTTCCATGGCCTTTACAGCGTCGGGGGCATATTGGGCGCCGGGGCGATGACCGCTTTATTGACCTTCGGGCTCGATCCGCTGATTGCGGCGCTTTGTATCGTTGCCGCCGTTTTGGGATCGCTTTACAAGGCTGCGCCTGCTTTGCTGACTTACGGCACTGAACGGGGTGGACCCCTGTTCGCGGTGCCCAGGGGTATCGTGCTGTTTTTAGGGGCGCTCTGTTTCATCGTCTTCCTCACTGAAGGCGCAATCCTCGACTGGAGCGCGGTTTTCCTAGTCTCGAGCCGAGGGTTAGAGCCGAGCATCGCCGGCTTGGGCTACGCATCCTTCGCCGCTGCGATGACGGTGGGCCGCCTGACAGGAGATGCCATCGTCAGCAAACTAGGCGGCGTACGCGTCGTTGCGCTTGGCGGACTCTGCGCAGCCGCGGGCATGATCGTGTCGCTTGGAATCGACGGCTGGGCCGCGTCCCTGATTGGCTACGCTCTGGTCGGTGCTGGATGCTCAAATATTGTCCCGGTGCTCTTTACGGCTGTAGGCCGCCAGCAACGTATGCCACAGGCGGTAGCCATCCCCGCTGTCATCTCGATGGGCTACGCGGGGATTCTGATAGGTCCCGTATTTATCGGAGCGGTCGCCCATCTGTGTACCTTGTCATTCGCTCTTGGCTGCGTAAGTGTTCTGCTGGTTTTTGTCAGTGCGACAGCTCGATTACTTCGCAATTAACCGAATCGGTTCAGGCGCGATTTCACCATTATGTTCAAGAGGTAAAAGGTGATGCAGTCGTTACCACAGATGTCGGAACAAGAACGCCTGATACAGGGAGTGGTGATGCGGGAGGCACTTGTGCGAATCCTGGCCCGGCATTCTCAAGTGAGTGGCGTTGATGGCGTGGATACAGAAATCTGTGTTCGCTCCCTGAGCAATGCGCGCCTGGACATCGGCTTGCCTCCCTTCTCGGGCGCCTCCCTGCCCGCTTGCCTGGAACCCACGGTAACGCGGGCATTGGCTGATGCACCCCGAACAGAACGGGACTTCAAGATTCTCCTATCGGCTCTTGAGGCCCTGCTGCCCAGTAGTCGCTGGATAAAGCGATCCGCTTCAGAAGGGGACGATGCTGCTTTCGAAGAAAAGCACCGACATGCGCTGATTCTCGGCAAGGGCGCACTGCTTGAATGTTCGACTATGACAGTGGGGTTAGCGGTCATGGAGCCTGAACTTTGCTATCCGTACCACAAACACCCCCCAGCAGAGTTTTATGTCGTTTTATCGGAAGGTAACTGGTACCGAGACGATGTCGGCTGGTGGAATCCCGGGCCGGGCGGTGTGGTGTTCAACCCACCATCGGCGGTCCATTCAATGAGGTCAACCGACAAGCCCTTGCTGGCACTTTGGGGACTTTGGGGACTTTCTTATGCAGTGGATTGATGCACCGACAATCAGCAAGTTGCTCGACACATAGAGAGCCGCTGCCAGTCATCGCCGATCTTTACCTCAGGATCCTGGACTTAATCCTGAACTTAAACGCACCGGACAGTGCTGGATTTCAGTTTTTCTCGCCGGAACGAAAAAAGGACCCGAAGGTCCTGATTTCAATCGCTTGCAGAATTCAGTGGAAATCTGCAGCGTAATATTTGGAGCGGGAAACGAGACTCGAACTCGCGACCCCGACCTTGGCAAGGTCGTGCTCTACCAACTGAGCTATTCCCGCGTCTTGGTGAGGCGCATTCTATAGAATCCAGATGCCCCGTCAACCCCTTGATTCAAAAAAGTTTATTTCTTTTCCACGTCGGTCTTCAGATGCGGCCAGGCAGCCCGCAAATACTGGACCATGGACCACAACGTCAGGCCCGCGGATATCAGCAGCAAGGCGTAACCGAGCAGCACCCAGAACGTGAAATCCGACGGATTGGCCAGCAGGATCACCAGCGCCAGCATTTGCGCGGCGGTCTTCCATTTGCCCAGATTCGACACCGCGACGTGAGCGCGGGCGCCGAGTTCGGCCATCCATTCGCGAAGTGCCGAGACGACAATCTCGCGACCGATGATCACGGCGGCCGGCAGCGTGAGCCACAGGTTGCCATGTTCTTGCACCAGCAATACCAGCGCAACGGCGACCATCAGCTTGTCAGCCACGGGATCGAGGAAAGCCCCGAACGGCGTGCTTTGTTCCAGTCGGCGGGCCAGATACCCATCCAGCCAGTCTGTGGCGGCGGCAAATGCGAACACCGAGGCGGACGCCAGGTAGCTCCATTGATACGGCAGGTAGAACAGTAAAATGAAGATCGGTATGAGCAGGACGCGTAGTACGGTAATCAGATTAGGGATATTCATCGGCACAACTGGCTACGAGGTGAGGGGGCATTCTACTCGCTGTGCAGATTGGCATAAATCAACTCTGCGAGCTTTTTACTGATCCCGGGTGCTTTGGCGATCTCTTCGATGCTGGCACGAGACAGCTCCTGCAATCCACCAAAATGTTTCAACAAATCGCGGCGACGGGTCGGTCCGACGCCGGCAACGCCCTCCAGTGTAGACGTGCGGCGAGTTTTTCCACGACGGGCGCGGTGCCCGGTAATCGCGAAACGGTGAGCTTCGTCGCGTATCTGCTGGATCAAATGCAACGCGGGGGAATCGCCGCGCAAGGTGAATTCGTGGGCAGCATCGTTCAGGTACAGGGTTTCGAAACCGGCCTTGCGCGTGGCGCCCTTGGCCACGCCCAGCAGAATCAGATCAGGCACGGCCAGTTCATTGAGCACGTCGCGGGCCATGGACAGCTGCCCCTTGCCACCGTCCACCAGCAAAATGTCCGGTAGCTTGCCCTCCCCGTCCTTCAGCTTGCTGAAGCGTCGGGTCAGGGCCTGGTGCATCGCAGCGTAGTCATCACCCGGGGTGACGCCTTCAATGTTGTAGCGACGGTAGTCGGACTTGATCGGACCTTCGGGGCCAAACACCACGCAGGATGCCACCGTCGCTTCGCCACTGGAGTGACTGATGTCGTAACACTCCAGGCGCTGCGGTGGCTCATCCAGGTTCAACACTTCCGCCAAGGCATCGAAACGTGCAGCAACGTGTTGACGGTTGGCCAGTCGCGCTCCCAGGGCCTGCTCGGCATTGGTGACCGCCAACTGTTGCCAGCGTGCTCGCGTACCACGAACCCTATGACTGATGGTCAATTCGCGACCGCGCAGCTCATCGATGGCCGCGATCAGGGTCGGGAAATCTTCGTGAACCACGTTGACGATCAGTTCGCTCGGCAAGTCGCGCTCGGGACTGCTGACAAAGTACTGGCCGAGAAACGCCGCCATGACTTCGGAAACGTCTTCTTCAATACCCACCTGCGGGAAGAAGTTCTTGCTCCCCAGCACCCGCCCGCCACGCACACTGATCAAATGAACACAGGCACCACCCGGATTGACAAACGCGGCGATCACATCGACATCGCCGGTCCCGCCTTCCATGCTTTGCTGGTCCTGGACCCGGCGCAGTAATGAAATCTGATCCCGCAACTCGGCCGCACGTTCGAACTCGAGATTGATCGCCGCCTCTTCCATTCCTGCGGACAACTCATCCGTCAGCGCATTGCTGCGCCCCTCAAGGAACATCACCGAGTGCCGTACGTCTTCAGCGTATACCTCAGGCTCCACCAGCCCGACACAGGGCGCCTTGCAGCGTTTGATCTGGTATTGCAGGCAAGGACGCGTACGGTTCTTGTAATAGCTGTCTTCGCACTGACGAACGAAAAACGTCTTTTGCAGCAGGCTCAGGCTTTCACGAATCGCACCGGCGCTGGGATAAGGGCCGAAATACTTGCCCTTGGCCTTTTTTGCACCGCGATGGATGCTCAAGCGAGGGAACTGGCCATCCGAGAGAAAGACGTAGGGGTAGGATTTATCGTCGCGCAGCAGGATGTTGTAGGGCGGACGCCATTCCTTGATCAGCGTCTGCTCAAGCAACAAGGCTTCGGTTTCATTGGCCGTAATCGTCGTTTCGACCTGAGCGATACGCGCGACCAGCGCCGCGGTCTTGGGCGCAAGACCGGATTTGCGGAAGTAACTCGACAGGCGATTCTTGAGGTTCTTGGCCTTGCCGACATAGAGCAGGCGTGCCTCGCTGTCGAACATGCGATACACACCGGGGCGCCCACTGACCGTCGACAGAAAGGCGCTTGGATCGAAGACTTCAGTCATTTTCAGAGGCTGGCATCGACCATGCCGTGACGAACCGCCAACAGCGTCAACTCGACGTCGCTGCTGATCGAAAGCTTTTCGAAAATGCGGTAACGGTAAGTGTTCACGGTTTTTGGCGACAGACACAGTTTGTCGGAAATGATCTGGACCTTCTGACAGCCGACAATCATCAGCGCGATCTGGATTTCACGCTCCGACAAGGCGTCGAAAGGCGAATCGTTGGTCGGCTGGAAGGATTTGATCGCCAGTTGCTGTGCAATCTGCGGGCTAATGTAGCGCTGCCCGGCAAACACCAGGCGGATAGCCTGGACCATTTCCGGCAGCCCGGCGCCCTTGGTCAGATAGCCCGCGGCCCCGGCCTGCAACAACCGGGTCGGAAACGGGTCTTCTTCGCACACGGTGACCGCGACGACTTTGATATCCGGATGACTGCGCAATAATTTGCGCGTGGCTTCAAGACCGCCGATGCCGGGCATCTTGACGTCCATCAGTACCACATCGGGTTTCAACTCACGCGCCTTGAGCAGGGATTCTTCGCCTGACTCAGCCTGGCCGACTACTTGCAGGCCATCGATGTCAGCCAGCATTCGTGTAATGCCTGTACGAACGAGATCATGATCATCGACTACTAGCACCCTAATCAAGCAGACACCTCGCGAAATGGTCTTATTGGGTTGCCGACACCTTAGCAAAAAGCAACTGGCAGACCTAGCGGCAAGCGTCATATAAAAAGTTTCAATTCATCTTGAAAGGCTTGTCGTATACGTGTTTCAGCCGGGCGAGGCATTGACATCACGCTGCATTCTCAGGAAACACGCGTCCGTGCCGACCACCTTCAGGCCCTTTCTCGCATACAACGCTTGCGCGGGATTATTTTCAAAAACCGTCAAACGCAATGCCGGACGCCGTTCCTTGCACGCCATGGCGAATACCTGATCAATCGCCCAGGAACCGGCGCCCTGCCCTCGAAACGCTTCGAGGACGTGCAGTTCGCGGATGTACAGGGCTTGGGCGTCACGACTCAGACTGAAAAAGCCCAACACGGTACTGCCACTTACAATCAGCCAATTCTCGCGCCCTGCCCAGCCAACATCGAACCCTTCGTCCTGCCACAGCAGATCGTGCTGAATGTAATAGCGGAGCATGTTGTTGCGGGTCAGTTCACGAGCGAAGTCGAGGTCCCGGGATGTCGCCGGACGTAATTCAAATACCATCACCCCAATGCAACCTCCACTAATTGCCCTTTCCAGCCGTCAGCGTTGCGTCGAGCAACGACCATCAGGTTACCGGTTCCGGATGCAGACGCAATCAGCGAGCCGTCCGAGGACCAGATCGCGCTGCGACCTGCCGATTCCCAGCCACCCGTTGCACCGCCATGGTTGGCCATCAGGACCGCCATCGCATGAGTGCGGGCGTAGCCTTGCAACAACGCGGTATCCGGGGCGTAGCCGTTTTCCGTGATCAGCACGCCCGCCGCATAGAGATCGGCGCCTTGCTGCGCCGCTGCGGCGGCATGACTGGCGTGAGAGAAATCCGCGCACACCGCCAACGCGACCGTATCGGCACCTAGGGTCAGGGTCGAGCCGCCGGTTCCCGGTGCAAATGCCACCTCCTCGCCTGGATGCAGATGCTGTTTGCTATAGATCCCTAGCGATCCATCAGCGCCCAACACCAGCGCCCCAATCAATACGGGAGAATCTTCCGAGAGCCGTATCGGCATCCCGACGACAGTCGTCACCCCGACTTCCCGCGCCAAATCCCGCAGCGGCTGCAGAACCCCGGCGTCTGGCGCAATGGCCAATTCAGCCGCCAGTCCACGCTCGTACCCGGTCAGCGATAACTCCGGGAACACCAGCAATTGCACGCCCTGCTCCGCGGCAAGTTGCATGAAGCGCTGATGCCACACAATGTTGGCGGCAAGGTCCCCGGCGATGGAGATCGATTGAGCAGCGGCGATGATCAGGGGCGTCATGGTTCGTCCTTGTGACGTTGTATATAAGCGGAGCACAAAGTGTGTCACAACCGGCGACGCACTCAAGCGATAGAAAATGCCGTCGGTGATCGATAGCATTTTCTGATTGAATCCGTGTACCGGCCTCGAGTAAGCTCGGCGCATTCATCGGAGAAAGACCATGTCCAGCACCCTCTCACAGCTTCGTACCGTCAGCGCCCTGCGCTCGGTGGCGGCTGCCCGGGTGAATGACGTTTGTGCTCCGGTCAGCTTTTATTTTGGGTATTGGTTTAGCCACTGGCGCGCCTGATACCCACACGGCGCCCACTTTAAACGGGTCGCCACCAGAGATTTCTCAACCCCCGGTCGGCTTCCCGACCGGGGGTTTTGTTTTTTCAGCCCCGCACATTTTTAGCGACACACCAGACAACCAGAGGATTCAACAATGAACTACGCCACTTATTACCGTTACGACAGTTTTACCGCCTGGCGATTTAGCAGCCTCCGCTCGGGACAGCCTGCCGCCTCCGATCGGTCACCCACAGGTGGCAAGCACACACACGCAGCCAATCCGGCCAATTGTCGAACACCCCAGTAGGGCCGAGTGCGCGGGAACGAACCCGCCGCCAGCCCAGGAAGCCCGAATATGAACTCGTCCGTCTCTGCTCTGCCGCTGTCCATCTTGAGCCCTGCCAATGAAGCGCTGACTCTGCGTCTGCCCAGCTCATTGCAACTCAAACAGCAACTGCCCCTCAGCAACGCCCTGACCCAGCAAGTCGCCGCCCACCGCCAAGCGGTTCGCGCGATCCTCAACGGTGAAGACTCCCGTCTGCTGGTCATTGTCGGCCCTTGCTCGATTCACGATCCTAAGTCCGCCCTCGAATACGCCGGCAACCTCGCCCGCCTCGCCGCCGATGTCAGCAATGAAATGCTGCTGGTGATGCGCGCCTACGTCGAAAAACCCCGCACCACCATCGGCTGGAAAGGCCTGGCCTACGACCCGCAGCTTGATGGCAGCGACGACATGGCCGGCGGTTTAACGCTGTCCCGCGAGCTGATGCGCGAAATGCTCCGCCTGGGACTGCCGATTGCCACCGAATTGCTGCAACCGATGGCCGCCGGCTACTTCGATGACCTGTTGAGCTGGGTCGCTATTGGCGCTCGCACCACCGAGTCGCAGATCCACCGTGAAATGGCCAGCGGCCTGGGCATGCCGGTCGGCTTCAAGAACGGCACCGATGGCGGTGTCGGTGTGGCCAGCGACGCCATGCGCTCGGCCGCCCATCCGCATCGCCATTTCGGTGTCGACAGCCAGGGGCATCCGGCAATCATTCAGACGCCGGGCAATCCCGACACCCACCTGGTGCTGCGTGGCGGACACCGTGGACCGAACTACGACCGCGACAGTGTCGCTCAGGTGAACAGCGATTTGACCAAACTGAAGATCCCGACCCGGATCATGGTCGACTGCAGCCATGCCAACAGCGGCAAAGACCCATTGCGTCAGCCAGCGGTGTTCAACGATGTGCTTGAACAGCGCCTGCAAGGTGATCGTTCACTGATCGGCATGATGATCGAAAGTCACCTGTTCGAAGGCTGCCAACCGCTGGGCCCGTCAATGCGTTACGGCGTGTCAGTCACGGACGGCTGCCTTGGCTGGAACGGGACGGAATTGTTGTTGCGCCAGGCAGCCGATCGGCTCAGAGCGCAGAGCAGCGATCAACAATCGGCGTGAGCCATACCCTCTTCCAGTCCTCCCATCGAGGACTGGACGTCGGAATCGAGACACGATGAACAGGCAAACGGTGTTCCCGAAGTAGGCCATCGCGGTAAAACGTGCTGTTACAGATAAAAAGATGTCCAAATATTCCGACCAAGACCTCATGTACTTTCGAACTTTCGTACATTTTCTATTCCGTTTTCAGCAGGTTACAGCGGCTTTTTCATACAACGCCGAACAGTGGGTGTGCTTTAGAGTGAGCCCATCAACACACCTCTGAACGACTGCGAAAAAGGAAAGAACATGCTACGGAATGCAACCACTCAGTATCCGATCCTGTTGGTCCACGGGCTCTTCGGCTTCGATCGCATCGGCAAGGTCGAACTCTTTCATGACGTCAAGCAGGCCCTCAGGAGTGCAGGCGCAAGAGTGTTTATCCCGCACCTGTCGGCTACCCATAGCAATGAAGCCCGCGGCGACCAACTTCTGGCGCAGGTCGAACGGGTACTGGAAGGAACCGGTGCAAACAAAGTCAACTTGATCGGCCACAGCCAAGGCGCACTCGCCGCACGTTATGCGGCAGCGACAGCGCCGGAGGCCATCGCTTCGGTGACGTCCGTCAGCGGTCCGAATCACGGCTCGGAACTGGCCGACTTCCTGCGCAAGGCGCTGACGCCCGGCCGCCTGCCGGAACATGTCGCCGCGACGGTCGCAACGTTGTTTGCAGACTTTCTATCGTTGCTCAGCGGCCACCGTCACCTGCCGCAGAACGCCATCGCTGCTCTGAATGCCCTGACCACCGAAGGCGTAGGCGCGTTCAACGACAAATACCCCCAGGGCTTACCGAAAACCTGGGGTGGCAAGGGTCGCGAACGGGTCGACGGCGTACGTTATTACTCCTGGAGCGGCACCTTGCAGGGCGACACTCTCGACAAAGGGCTTGATGCACTGAGTCCACTGCACGGGTTTCTCCGCGCCTTTTCCCGATACTTCACCACCGAACCCGAGCAGAACGACGGCCTGGTTGGCCGCTACAGCTCCCATTTGGGCAAAGTCATCCGGTCCGACTATCCGCTGGATCATCTGGACAGCCTCAGCCAGACCGCCGGTCCGTTGCGCAAGGGCATCGACCCGATTGCCCTGTATGTGCAGCATGCGGAGCGTCTGAGAAATGCCGGTCTATAAAGGAATGCCATACCGGCCTCCAGGGTCTGGACGGAACTTTGAGGAGAAATAGGCCACTGAATCCGGTAGGCTCAGCACTTTACTGAACATTGAAAGGAGCATTTTCCCATGCCTAAAGCCACTGCCCGTCACATCCTGGTTGCCTCGGAAGCCAAGTGCAACGAACTGAAAGCCCAGATCGAAGGCGGCGCCGATTTCGCCGAAGTCGCCAAAGCCAACTCCACTTGCCCGTCCAGCCGCCAGGGCGGTGATCTGGGTTCGTTCGGTCCAGGCCAGATGGTCAAGGAATTCGACACCGTGGTCTTCAGCGCACCGATCAACGTGGTGCAAGGCCCGGTCAAGACCCAGTTCGGTTACCACCTGCTGGAAGTGACCAGCCGTCAGGACTGATCAAGCCTCAAGTTTTCTACACAACGGCCCGCCTTTTGGTGGGCCGTTGTGTTTCGGTTACGTGATACGAGTGGCGAGGGAAGCGCCGCTAGCGTACAAATTGCGGTTACTGACCACCCGGCTCTAAGGCTGACAATGCGACTGGCGTTCCCTACTTTATTGTTCACGGCCGTGGCCCTGTTGTTGAGCGTCACTGGTGTGACTGCAGCACCGCAACATGCGTTGACCGTGTACGGTGAACCGGCGAAGTATCCTGCCGGCTTTAGTCATTTTGCCTACACAAACCCGCAAGCCCCCAAGGGTGGCACGATGCGCCGTTCGGCCGTCGAAATCGGTCATTTCGACCATATGTTGCCCTATATCGATAAAGGCATTGGCGTCACACAGGTCGACGGCCTGCTTTACTCGCCCCTCGCCCAGCGTTCACTGGATGAGCCTTACACCGTGTACGGTCTGGTGGCTGAGAAGATGGAGCGCTCGGAGGACGGGTTGTTCCTGCGCTTCTACCTGAACCCCAAAGCCCGCTTCGCCGACGGCAAACCGATCACGGCCCAAGACGTACGCTACACCTTCGACCTGTTGATGACCCAGGGCAGCCTGCGTTATCGCACCCAATTTGCCGACGTCAAAGGCGTCGAAGTGGAATCACCCCTGACGGTTCGGTTCGACTTGAAAAGCAATGAAAACCGTACCCTGCCCCTCGATATCGCGACCCTGCCGGTGTTTCCCGAACATTGGTGGAAGACTCGCGACTTCGCCAATGGCGGCGGTTACGAACCACCTTTGGGCAGTGGCCCCTACAGGGTGAGCAAAGTCGACTCCGGCCGCAGCATCACCTTCACGCGCAATGCCGATTGGTGGGGCAAGGATCTACCGGTCAGCCGTGGCCTCTACAACTTCGATCTTTTCAGCATCGAATACTTCGGCGATACCGACGTCGCCCGCCAGGTGCTGCGCGGCGGTGCCTACGACTACAACCGAGAATTTTCCGCCACCGCTTACTCCATCGGCTACGACAGCCCGGCCCTGAGCGACGGCCGCCTACAAAAGGCGCACCTGGCAACACAAGCGCCCCAAACGGCTCAAGGCTTTGTGTTCAACCTGCAAAACCCGCTGTTCCAGGACCGTCGAGTGCGTCAGGCGCTGGCCATGCTCTGGGATTTCGAGTGGAGCAACCGGCAGATGATGCGCGACATGTACATCCGCCAGCAGAGCTACTTTTCCAACACCGACCTCGCCGCTCGACAACTGCCGGACGCCGGCGAACTGGCGATTCTCGAACCGTTGCGCGGGCAGATCCCCGACGAGGTTTTCACCCAGGTTTTCCAGGCACCGAAAACCGATGGCAGTGGCGTGATACGCGACAAACAGTTGCAGGCACTCGATTTGCTCAAACAGGCCGGCTGGAAACCCGATGGCGATCAACTGGTCAATGCCGAAGGCAAGTCATTGAGTTTCACTTTCCTGGTCAGCCAGAACGGCATGGACCGATTGCTGCTGCCTTATAAGCGCACCCTGAAACAGATCGGCATCGACATGAACATCCGTCGCATCGACTCGTCCCAATACGTGAATCGCCTGATGAGCCGCGACTACGACATGATCGTCACCGGCTACCCGGTCACGACGTCGCCCGGGGGTGAACTGCTCAATTACTTCGGCTCGGTCTCGGCCAACGACCCTGGCGCCAATAACTACATGGTGTTGAAAAATCCGGCGGTCGACACACTGATCGCCGGGCTGATTCGCGCCACCACCCAACCCGAAATGCTGCACTACGCCCACGCCCTGGACCGGGTGCTGCAATGGAACTACTACTGGATTCCCAACTATTACCCGCCGGGCAGCTCCACCGTGTGGTGGAATCGTTTCGGCAGGCCCAACGAGCAAGCGAGCAATGACGAAGCCATCGAGAGCTGGTGGGAAATCAGCACCACGCCGCTGACCAACCAACAGATGACCGCTGAGCAAATCAGCCGTGGCAGACCTGGAGGGCCGCACTGATGTGGGCTTACATACTGCGGCGTTTGCTGCTGATCATTCCGACGTTGGTGATCATTCTTCTGGTCAACTTCATCATCGTCCAGGCCGCGCCGGGCGGCCCGGTGGAACAGGCTATCGCGCACTTGCAAGGCATTGGCGGCGCGAGTGTCGGCGGCGGTTCCAGCGAACGCATGTCCGGCACCTCCCGATCCAGTCGCGGCCTCGACCCGCAACTGATCAAGGACATCGAAAAGCAGTACGGCTTCGATAAGCCGGCGCACGAACGCCTGTGGCTGATGCTCACCAGTTACGCGCGCCTGGACTTCGGCAAGAGCTTTTTCCGTGGCGCGACCGTCACCGACCTGATCCTGGAAAAAATGCCGGTGACCATCTCCCTTGGGCTCTGGGCGACGCTGATCACCTACCTGGTGTCGATTCCCTTGGGCATCCGCAAGGCCGTGCACCACGGCAGCCACTTCGATATCTGGAGCAGCACCGCGATCGTCATCGGCTACGCCATGCCGGCGTTTCTGTTCGCGATGTTCCTGATCGTGGTCTTCGCCGGCGGCACCTCGTTGAACTGGTTCCCGGTGCGCGGGCTGGTCTCGGACAACTTCGAATCGCTGTCGACCGTGGGCAAAATCGCCGATTACTTCTGGCACCTGGTATTGCCGGTGACGGCGCTGGTGATTGGCGGGTTCGCCACGCTGACCATTCTGACCAAGAACTCCTTTCTCAATGAAATCACGCGCCAATACGTGGTTACCGCCCGCGCCAAGGGCCTGAGCGAACGCCGAGTGCTCTACGGTCACGTGTTTCGCAACGCCATGCTGCTGGTGGTCTCAGGGATTCCCCAGGCGTTCATCAGCGTATTTTTCGCCGGTTCCTTGCTGATCGAAGTGATCTTCTCCCTCGACGGCCTGGGTCGCATGAGCTACGAAGCCGCGGTTTCACGGGACTATCCGGTGGTATTCGGTTCGCTGTTCATCTTCACGCTGTTCGGTCTCTTGATAAAAATCGTCGGCGACCTCTGCTACACCCTCGTGGACCCGCGTATCGACTTCGCCGCGAGGAACGCCTGATGTTCAAACTCTCGCCGTTAGGTCGTCGTCGTTTTGAGCGTTTCAAGAAAAACCGTCGTGGCTGGTGGTCGCTGTGGCTGTTTGTCGGCCTGTTCCTGCTGACCCTCGGTGGCGAGCTGATCGCCAACGACAAACCGCTGATCGTCAGCTATCAGGGCTCCCTCTACTTCCCGGCCTTGAAACGTCATACCGAGCAGGAATTTGGCGGGCAGCTGCCGTTCCAGGCGGACTACCGCAGCGATTATGTGCAGAAGCTGATTCACAAGGACGGTGGCTGGATGCTGTTCCCGCCAATCCCCTTCAGCGACGACACGCCGAACTACGACCTCAACCAACCCGCGCCCAGCCCTCCGACGAAGGTCAACTGGTTGGGCACCGACGACCAGGCACGGGACGTGTTGGCCCGAGTGATTTTCGGTGCGCGGGTGTCGATCCTGTTTGCCTTGATGCTGACGTTTGTCAGCGCACTGATCGGCATCGCTGCCGGCGCCCTGCAAGGCTATTACGGCGGCTGGGTCGACCTGATCGGTCAACGGTTGCTGGAGGTTTGGTCGGGGCTGCCGGTGCTGTACCTGCTGATTATCCTGTCGGGTTTCGTCGAGCCCAATTTCTGGTGGCTGCTGGGGATCATGGCGCTGTTTTCCTGGCTGGCCCTGGTGGACGTGGTGCGCGCCGAGTTCCTGCGCGGACGCAACCTGGAATACGTCAAAGCCGCGCGGGCGCTGGGCCTGACCGACCGCAAGGTTATCGTCCGGCACATCCTGCCCAACGCAATGAATGCGACGCTGAGTTATCTGCCGTTCATTTTGACCGGAGCGATTTCCACCCTCACAGCGCTGGACTTCCTCGGTTTCGGCATGCCCGCCGGCAGTGCATCGCTGGGCGAGTTGATCGGTCAAGGCAAGCAGAACCTGCAAGCGCCGTGGCTGGGGCTGACGGCGTTTTTCACCTTGGCGCTGATTCTTTCTTTACTGGTGTTTATTGGCGAGGCGTTACGTGACGCCTTTGATCCAAGGTCATGAAGCGGACTGCTGATATGAGTAACAACCTGATCGAAATCCGTGACCTGCGCGTCGCCTTCAGTGGCCAGACCGTGGTGCGCAATCTGTGCCTGGACATCCGCCCTGGCGAATGCCTGGCATTGGTGGGCGAGTCGGGCTGCGGCAAGTCGGTGACCGCTCACTCGATCCTGCAACTGCTGCCCGAGACTGGCACCGAAACCACGGGCAGTATTCGCTACCGTGGCCGGGAGCTGGTCGGCGCTCCGGCCAAGGTGTTGCGAGAACTGCGGGGTAACCGCATCGCGATGATCTTCCAGGAGCCCATGACCTCGCTCAACCCGCTGCACAGCATCGAAAAGCAGATCGGCGAAACCCTGTTGCTGCACAAGGGCCTGGCCGGTAAAGCCGCGCAAGAGCGGATTCTCGAGTTGCTGCATCTGGTCGGCATTCAGAAACCCAAAGAGCGGCTCAAGGCCTATCCCCATCAATTGTCCGGCGGCCAGCGGCAACGGGTGATGATCGCCATGGCCCTGGCCTGCGAACCGGAGCTGCTGATCGCCGACGAGCCGACCACAGCGCTGGACGTGACGGTGCAGCGCAAGATCCTGCTGCTGCTCAAATCCCTGCAACAGCGTCTCGGCATGTCGCTGCTGCTGATCAGCCACGACCTCAATCTGGTGCGCAGCATTGCCCAGCGAGTCTGCGTGATGAAGGCCGGGGAAATCGTCGAGCAGGCACCTTGCGAAACACTGTTTACCGAACCGAAACATCCTTACAGCTGCGTCTTGCTGAACGCCGAACCGGATGGTGAAGCACTGCCCCGTGACGAGCGCGAGAACGTGCTGGAAGTGGACAATCTGCGCGTTCAGTTCGCCCTCGGTGGCGGGCTGTTTCAGCGCAAGACCTACCTGAAGGCCGTGGACGGCATCAGTCTGAACATTCAGCGCGGCAAGACGCTGGGTATTGTGGGCGAGTCCGGCTCCGGCAAGTCGACGCTGGGTCAAGCAATCCTGCGCTTGCTCGATTCCGAAGGCGGCATTCGCTTTCAGGGTGCAGTGCTGGACGGCCTGTCGCAAAAACAGCTGCGGCCGTGGCGTAAGAAAATGCAGGTGGTATTCCAGGACCCGTTTGGCAGCCTCAGCCCGCGGATGTCCGTGGCGCAGATCATCAGTGAAGGCCTTGAAGTGCATAGCCAGTTGACGGCTGACGAATGCAAGGCCGAAGTGATTCGGGCGCTGGAAGAAGTCGGCCTCGACCCGCAAAGCCGTCATCGCTACCCGCACGAGTTTTCCGGCGGCCAACGCCAACGCATCGCCATCGCCCGGGCGCTGGTGCTGAAACCGGCGCTGATCCTGCTGGACGAACCGACCTCCGCGCTGGATCGCACGGTGCAAAAACAAGTGGTCGCCCTGCTCCGCCAACTTCAGGAAAAACATGGCCTGACCTACCTGTTCATCAGCCACGACCTGGCGGTGGTCCGCGCGCTGGCTCACGACATGATCGTGATCAAGGACGGCAAAGTGGTGGAAAGCGGTGCCAGCCACGAAGTGTTCGACTCACCGCAGCATCCGTATACCAAAGAGCTGTTGGCGGCGGCGCATCCTGGGGCCGTCAAATGAACACCACGGAAAGCCTCAAGGACTATCAGCGCGTTCGCTTGCTGGCGATCCGTTCGTTGTTCGAGATCATCGAGCAGTCCAGCGAAGGCACGGTGATTGTCGACCGCGATGCGAACATCGTCTGGATGAACGAGCGCTATGCCCGACGCTTTGGCCTGGAGTCGGCGGAAGTGGCGATCGGCAAGGCCTGCGAAAGCGTGATCCCCGGCAGTCTGTTGCGTGAGGTGGTGCGCACCGGTCGGCCGATTTTGCTCGACATGCAGGACACCCCCAAAGAACCGCTGGTGGTGATGCGCCTGCCGATTCATGACGACGCCGGCGTGGTGATCGGCGCCATCGGGTTTGCGCTGTTCGACGAATTGCGCAGCCTCTCGCCGATGCTCAAGCGCTACATGAGCATGCAGGAAGAACTGGCGTCCACCCGCTCGCTGTTGCGAGCGCGGCAGACCAAGTACAACTTCGCGCACTTCATCGGCACCAGCGCCGCCAGCCTCGAAGTCAAACGCCGCGCCCGGCGCAGCGCGAGCGCCGAGTCTCCGGTATTGCTGCTTGGTGAAACCGGCACCGGCAAAGAACTGCTGGCCCAGGCGATCCATGGCGCTTCGCCGCGCGCGCACAAAGCCTTTGTCAGCATCAACAGCGCGGCGATTCCCGAATCGTTGCTGGAAGCGGAATTCTTCGGCACCGCGCCTGGCGCGTTTACCGGTGCTGATCGCAAGGGCCGCGCCGGCAAGTTACAGATTGCCCAGGGCGGCACCCTGTTTCTCGATGAAATCGGCGACATGCCGTTGCCACTGCAGAGCAAATTGCTGCGGGTACTGCAGGAGAAAGAATTCGAACCGGTGGGTTCCAACGAAGTGATTCAGAGCGATGTGCGGGTGATTGCCGCGACCTCCACGGATCTGGAAGCCGCAATCAAACGCGGTGAATTTCGCGCCGACCTGTATTACCGCCTCAACGTGCTGCCGATCCAGGTCCCGCCGCTGCGTGATCGACTCGATGACCTGCCAGCCCTCAGTGAAGCGATTCTGGAGGAGTTGCGCAGTCAGCACGAATTGAACCGCGAAGCCCTGGACCTGCTGGGTCAACATGCCTGGCCGGGGAATATTCGCGAGCTGCGCAATGTGCTGGAGCGCGCGGCATTGCTCAGCGATGACCTGATGCTGAATGCCACGGATATCCGCGCGGCGATTGGTACGTTCACACCGGTAGAGCGTGCGGTGTCGGTAACGATTGAGCCGGTTGCGCATGAGACGTTTAGTGAGGCTCGTGAGCGGTTTGATCGGCAGTTGATTGAAAGCACCCTCGCGCAATGCGGAGGGAAGGTGATTGAAGCGGCAGCGCGATTGGGGCTGGGGCGGTCGACGTTGTACAAGAAGATGGTGGCGTTGGGGATTGCGGAGTCTCCATAAAGAGACACAAATCTCCATCGATAGACAGACCTTCGCAAGCAGGCTCGCCCCCACATTTAACCGCATTCGTGCACGCAACTCGGTCAACCTGTAGGAGCGAGCCTGCTCGCGATGAGTCCGGCATTGCCGACACAAGTCTCCAAATAGAGACAAACAACCAAAACCTCACTCAAACAATCTACATATTTCCTTATATTTCAACGGCTTGCCTGTCTGGCACGAAACTCGCTATAGCCCTCTCCCACCAAGATCCACCCTAAAAAAATAACAATCCAGGAGACACACCATGAGTGTGATCATTGCCTTGGCAGCTCTCACGCTGCTAATGCTCGCGGCCTACCGTGGCTACAGCGTTATCCTCTTTGCCCCGATTGCCGCCCTCGGCGCCGTTCTGCTCACCGACCCTTCCGCCGTCGCCCCCGCTTTCACTGGGGTGTTCATGGAGAAAATGGTCGGCTTCATCAAACTGTATTTCCCGGTGTTCCTGCTCGGTGCAGTGTTCGGCAAGCTGATCGAGCTGTCGGGCTTTTCGCGTTCCATCGTCGCAGCGGCGATTCGCCTGCTCGGCACCCGCCAGGCAATGCTGGTGATCGTACTGGTCTGCGCCCTGCTGACTTACGGCGGCGTGTCGCTGTTCGTGGTGGTGTTCGCGGTCTACCCGTTTGCGGCTGAAATGTTCCGCCAGAGCAATATTCCCAAGCGACTCATCCCGGCGACCATCGCCCTCGGTGCATTCTCGTTCACCATGGACGCCCTGCCCGGCACCCCGCAAATCCAGAACATCATCCCCAGCACCTTCTTCAACACCACCGCCTGGGCCGCGCCTTGGCTGGGCTTGATCGGTGCGATCTTCGTGGTCTGCGCCGGCATGCTGTTTCTGCAGCGCCAACGCAACAAGGCTCAGCGCGCCGGTGAGGGTTATGGCACCGAACTGCGCAACGAGCCGGAAACCGCTGCCGACATCAAACTGCCCAACCCGTGGATCGCCGTGTCGCCGCTGTTGGCCGTCGGCATCATGAACCTGTTGTTCACCCAGTGGATTCCGCAGTGGTACGGCAAGACCCACAGCCTCGCGCTGCCGGGCATGGCCGCGCCGGTGACCACCGACATCGCCAAGCTCACCGCGATCTGGGCCGTTCAGGCAGCCTTGCTGGTCGGCATCATCATGGTGTTGGTGTTCGGCTTCCAGGCGATCCGAGGCAAACTCGCCGAGGGCAGCAGAAGTGCGGTCAGCGGATCGTTGCTGGCGGCGATGAACACCGCGTCGGAGTACGGCTTTGGTGCGGTGATCGCCTCCTTGCCGGGCTTCCTGGTATTGGCCGACTGGCTCAAGAGCATCCCCAATCCGCTGGTCAACGAAGCGATTACCGTGACCTTGCTGGCCGGTATCACCGGTTCTGCGTCGGGCGGCATGAGCATTGCGCTGGCAGCCATGGCCAATGACTTCATCGCAGCGGCCCATGCGGCAAATATTCCGCTGGAAGTGCTGCACCGGGTGGCCGCGATGGCCAGTGGCGGTATGGACACCCTGCCGCACAACGGCGCGGTGATTACCTTGCTGGCGGTGACCGGCCTGACCCACCGCGAAGCCTACAAAGACATTTTCTGTATTACGCTGATCAAGACCCTGGCGGTTTTTGTGGTGATCGGTACTTTCTACGCCACTGGCATTGTGTGAGGTATTCATGACGACTCTTTCGGGCAAGACTGCACTGGTCACCGGTTCCACCAGCGGCATCGGCCTGGGCATCGCCCTCAGCCTGGCCAAGGCTGGCGCCAACCTGATCCTCAACGGTTTCGGTGATGCGTCCAAAGTGATTTCCGAGGTCGAGCAATTCGGGGGCAAGGTCGGCCATCACCCGGCTGACGTGAGCAACCCTGAGCAGATCGCCGACATGATCGCCTACGCCGAGCGTGAATTCGGCGGCGTGGACATCCTGGTCAACAACGCCGGTATTCAGCATGTGGCGCCGGTGGAAGACTTCCCGGCAGAGCGCTGGGACTCGATCATTGCGATCAACCTGTCGTCGGTATTCCACAGCACCCGTATGAGTTTGCCAGGCATGCGCGCCAAGGGCTGGGGACGGATCATCAACATCGCTTCGGTGCATGGCCAGGTCGGCTCGGTGGGCAAAGCGGCTTACGTCGCGGCCAAGCATGGGGTCATCGGTTTGACCAAGGTGGTGGGCCTGGAAACGGCGACCACCAACGTCACCTGCAACGCCATCTGCCCGGGTTGGGTGTTGACGCCACTGGTGCAGAAGCAGATTGATGATCGCATCGCCAAAGGGATCGACCCGCAACAGGCGCAGCATGATTTGCTGGCCGAGAAACAGCCTTCCCTGGAGTTTGTGACGCCGCCACAATTGGGCGAACTGGTGCTGTTTTTGTGCAGTGAGGCCGGTAGCCAGGTGCGTGGCGCGGCGTGGAATATCGATGGTGGGTGGTTGGCGCAATAACCCGCCACCAATCCCTGTGGCGAGGGAGCAAGCTCCCTCGCCACAAAAGCCAGTGTGCGTATACATAAGAAAGAAGAGGCAAGCCATGTCCGACATCCTCTGGCAACCCAGCGCCAAACGCATCGGCAAAACCCGCATGGAGGCCTTTCGGCGCTTCATCAATCAGCGACACAACCTCCATGTCGACGACTACCCTGCCCTGCATCAATGGTCCATCGATCAGCGTGAAGCGTTCTGGCAGGCCATCGTCGATTTCTTCGACATCCGTTTCCACGATCAACCGGACGCTGTGCTGGTCGAGGGCGCGCAAATGCCCAGCGCCCAATGGTTTCCCGGCGCCACCCTGAACTTCGCCGAACACCTGATGCGCCGTCGCGACGATGCCGTGGCGGTCATTGCCATCGGCGAGAACGGCCAGCGTGAACACCTGACCTGGGCCGAACTGGCCGAGCATGTCGCCGGTTTCCAAAACAGCCTGAAAGCCGCCGGTGTCGGCCTCGGTGACCGCGTCGCGGCGTGCATGCCCAATACCTGGCAAACCCTCGTGGCGATGCTCGGCACCACCAGTCTGGGAGCGATCTGGTCCTGCTCCTCACCGGACTTCGGCACCCAGGGCGTCATCGATCGCTTCGGCCAGATCGAGCCCAAAGTGCTGATCACCTGCGCCGGTTACCGCTATGCCGGCAAGGACATCGACCAGACCGCCAAGGTCAATGAAATCCTCGAACGCTTGCCGTCCTTGCAGCAGTTGATTGTCGTGCCTTACGCCCGACCGCAGGCGCACATCGAACACTTCCACACCCGGGCCAACGTGACGCTCTGGGATGACTTCTACGACGCTGGCGGCGAGCCGGATTTCGTCCCCGTGCCCTTTGCGCATCCGCTGTACATCCTCTATTCCAGCGGCACCACTGGCGTGCCGAAGTGCATCATTCACAGTACCGGCGGCGTGTTGCTGCAACACGTCAAGGAACATGGCCTGCATTGCGACCTCGGCCCCGGCGACCGGTTGTTCTACTACACCACCTGCGGCTGGATGATGTGGAACTGGCTGGTCTCGGCGTTGGCGGTGGACAGCGCGGTGGTGCTGTACGACGGCTCGCCGTTTTATCCCGCCCCCGAGCGCCTGATCGACCTGATCGACGACGAACGCATCAGTGTCTTCGGCACCAGCCCCAAGTACCTCGCGACCCTGGAAAGCAGCGGCATCAAACCTCGCGAAAGCCATGACCTGAGTAGCCTCAAAACCGTGCTCTGCACCGGTTCCGCGTTGTCGCCGCAGAGTTACGACTACGTTTACCGCGACGTCAAAGCTGACCTGTGCCTGGCCTCGATGTCTGGCGGCACCGACATCGTTTCGTGTTTTGTGAACAGCAATCCGCTGCAACCTGTGCGCCGTGGCGAGATACAAGGCAAAAGCCTGGGCATGGCGGTGGAAGTCTGGAACGACAACGGCCAGCCGGTGATCGGCGAAAAAGGTGAGCTGGTGTGCACCCGGCACTTCCCGGCAATCCCCATCGGATTCTGGAATGACCCCCAGCAGGAAAAGCTCCGAGCCTCGTATTTCAGTCAGTTCCCAGGTGTCTGGGCCCAAGGCGATTACGCGGAACAATTGCCCCATGGCGCGATGATGATCCACGGACGCTCCGACGCCGTGCTCAACCCCGGCGGCGTGCGCATCGGCACCGCCGAAATCTACCGTCAGGTGGAGAAAGTCCCGCAAGTGTTGGACAGCGTGGCTATTGGTCAGCAATGGCAGGATGACGTGCGGGTGGTGCTGTTCGTGCGATTGCGCGAGGGCGTCGAACTCGACGAAGCACTGCAGCAGCAGATTCGCCAGGTGATCCGCGCCAACACCACACCGCGGCATGTGCCGGCGAAGATTGTCGCGGTGACCGATATACCGCGCACCATCAGCGGCAAAATCGTGGAACTGGCGGTGCGCAACGTGGTGCATGGTGAGAAGGTAAAAAACACCGATGCCTTGGCCAATCCCGAAGCGCTTGAGCAGTTTCGGGATCGGCCGGAACTCGGAACTTAAACAATCATGCGGGTGTGTGTTAATCCATGCGCGAACCAGGTGGGCGCCTTCCACTGTCAGGATTCGGCGCAATAGCGTTGTTTAGAGTGATCAGAACCGGCTCGTCAATCGCGCTACCGGGGTTTGCTTCAAGCGCGCCGCGCAGGATGGACATATTGAGTTCATAACTACCCTTGTCCGTAAACAGCTGGCTCAGCAGCGAGGTGGTCACCGCCAGTGAGTCAGCATTTTCAAAGGCCTTGGAACTGGCGTGACAGGCACGGCCCTCATCTGAAACCGGCAGATGTCCCGACGCCAGGTTCAGCAGTGCAGCCACATCCAGCAATTGCCCTCTTTCGCCGTTGCGTCCTGCATCGCGGGCATAGCTGACATCATCAGTTTGTGCAGCACCGTGGAACACCTCATGAATCAAGTCGTCTGCCACGACGTCATGGTTGAAGCCCAGACCGATGAAGTGCTTGTTGATATTGGGCGTATAGATTTCGATGAATTTCGTGTCGGCCTGGTCTTTTGCAGCTTTCCATTGCTTGTAATCGTCCATGTTGAAAGCAGCAATATTGTTAGTGTTCTTGAGCGGATCGAGAAAAATATTACTGATGGAAAGACCTGCAAAGTCTGCCCTGACCAATCTCAGATAGTTCACCAACCGTTCGAATGCATCGCTCGAGTTGCTTCCCAGCATTACCTTGATGATTGCGTTGCGTTGCTTCGTCAAGTCAAGACGGGTCAAGACGTTGATCGCGTTGTCGATTTTTGTACGCGCCAGCGGCAAGCTTTGCTCAATGAACCGTCGGGTATAGCTGACGGGCAATGTCTTATTGAATCGCGGCAACCGGATAGGGGCCTGAAAGGTGAAGTTTTTCAGTTTTGGCCCCCAGGGTTTGCCCAGTCGATCAAGGGCATACCATTGGTGGGCCTTCCGCCCGGCCACCACCGTTAGCGCGTTACCGGTTACACCATGGGGTCGCCAGGTACCCTGTCCGGTGATATCGGCGCTATTGGCTGCGCGAACCAGGTCGTAGGTTTTATGACGGCCATTGAGTTTGTGCAACTGGGACTGCGCCAGTCCGAGCATCTCTTGAGCCTGCCTGTTAAAGCGTAGCGCCCCCTTATGGACGAGTTTCCCGACTCCGAACAATGCCGTAGGCACGCCATCCACGGGGTTGAAGAGGGAAACAGATGTGACGAAAGCGAGCTTGGTCAGGCGGACGGCTTTGGAAGCCATGGAGATAGCCTTCGCCGAGATGCTGAGTGCTTTGGCGCCAGCCCCCACAAGCCCCCCACCCACTGCGATGACATCCATAACGCAGCCATACATCCCATCGACCATCCGATTGTGCTCCCCGGAAGATAGATCCTCGATGCACTTTTTAAAGGGAACGACCAGATCGACAATATACGTCGCAGTTTCTTCGCCTTTTTTGCGCTGGGTTTCAAGCACTGTTGGCACAGTGGCTACTGCTTCAAGTTCGTCAAACGTCATCATCGGACGATGATTGACGATGAACTTGGCAATTCTAACAAGCTGCGGATTTTCAAAATTCTGATAAACGCTCTGCTTGCGCTCCGATGGCGTAGCCGGCGCGGCAAGTTCACCCAACTTGTCAATTATCGCCACGCTGCTGCTGGCTGAACTGTCCTCTACAAGACCATCAGTGTATTCACTGAGGATAATCGGCAATCGTTCTGGATCCATCGGTATCTGTTGCGCTGTCAGATCACCTTTAAAATCCACTCTGGCGACGCCCTGCAGTTTTCCGGTGTTGGCGATCAGCGCACCAAGCGTGTTGTTTCTACGTAGTTCACCACGCAAGGTAAACAGTTCATAGCACGTAACAGTGTTTCCATGAGCCGCGCACATGACAATACCAAAACGCCCCGTGACAGCATCTTTGCCTTGTTGGGTTTCGTAGTTTTTTTTAATTGTAAACGGCCCCCCAAAACGGCTGGAAGAGGTCTCTATCGCCGGGCCGCGAAGGGTAAAGAAGGTGATCTTGCCTTTCAGAAAAGTTTCCAGATCGAAGGGAGGCATGTGTGAAAGGGCCATCTTCACATTTCTGACCACCGCATTGTTCAAACTGCCGAGGTAACCCCGCAGTTGGCGGTGATACTTATGATCATTAGGCTCCAGCCGCTGCAGCCTCGGATAGCTTTTGTGAATGCTGACGATGGATGGATCATAGTAACCTTCATGTTTTTGATTAGTAATACTTGAAAGCAAATCGGGCGCACCGTAAGCGTGTTCGTCGGGGAACACCCCAAGCAGATCCCACTCGCCACCCACCAGGTCACCGGACATATGCAGGTCGACCATAGACATGGCGGTATGTGAGCCAGGTAGGCCGGGTTGCTGATAGAGCGTTTTATCTTCCAGGGCACACGTTGGCTCGACACCCCTGATCGCCGCCCGTGCGATGTCTTTTCTGCTTGGAATGGCGCTGGTATAGGCGCGGGCAAGGTGCGTGCGATCCACGTACTCCTCGAACTTTGTCATTGCCCGCTCAGTCGTTTCCTTTTCCGCTTGCTTAAGTTCCGTTGTCGTCACCACGTCATTCATCAAGGCCCAGTCAACGATTGGATCGAGCATTGCCAAATCCCGCAGACGTGCCAGCGGATCACTGACGGGCTCCAGTTCGGCATACGCCATAATCTGCGTATACGTCAAAACCCGCGAAGCGCCCTTGGTGACCGCTTCCACCAGGGCAACTCCAACGCAGAAGGATACCCAGCCAACCGAACCCATCATCAGCGACGACGGGACACCCTTGACCAGAAATTCTGGCGCGATTTCCGCCAGCAGCAGGTGCGATGCCAATGGCGCCACGACAGGATTCACCCAGCCTTTGCTGTGTAGAAAGGTTTCCAGATCCTTGCGCACGACCGACGAAGATCGTTCGACATGGGTCGGTGCATACAAATCGAACCCGCCGATACTCTTTCTGGCTTGAGCGTTACCAATGTGCGGATACACCTCCAGCAAAATAGCGGTTATCAATAGTTGCCCAAGAGCCTGTGCAGAGACGTCTTGCCCGGATGTTGCACCGAACCAGTCCAGTTCCTTCAGGAGTTTCATGGCGCAGGCTTGGGCCGCCGGATACTTGGCCAACCGAACGATACATTCGGCGGCGTTATCGTGCGTTGCAACAGTGCCACCCGTTTCGCGGTACAGTGTGTCCAGCAGCTTTTTGTCCGCAGTTATAAGTTTTGCAGTGGCCTGACGAATATCGTTAAGTTGCTCGGCAGACAATACGATCAACGATTGATCATCGGTGATGATCTGCCCCCAATAATTGCCAAAATGATCGACTTCAGGACAATCAAACTCGAAGTAACCGATCAGGTTTGTGAGCTGCGCAACGGTCTTTGGCACATGGAAGCCATAAAATTGAAGCCACTGATCGACAATCACAATGTTGTCCGCCCACAGGCAACCTCCGGCCTCTTTGGCGATGTCCGCCAAGATCTCCATTGAAGCTCGAACAGCCTTACGGTGGTCAAAATATCCCAGCGCGACGAGGTCTCTCCAACCATGGCCGTCATACACTTCCAGCTTGCCAGAATGGGTAACACGAATAAGTTCGGCGTCACCCATGTTTTCCTGGGTGAGTGCGCTTCTTATTGCAACCGTATTGAGCAATTCGTTGAACAGAACGCTTCCCGGCACATAGATCTCATACAACGACGAGCCCTGCTTTAACTCCATCTCGTAATCAAACCAATCTATTGTTTTGTCGCTACTGCAATCTGTCAGACAACCGTTCAGTTTGTCCAAAATCAATTTTTGTTCATAATCTGCCAGACAAGCTTTCAGTTCACCCAAAATCAATTTCCGCTCAGCGGCATCCGCGTCTTGACGCAATGCCTCTTCTCTGCCGAAACCACCCAGAGGTTTATAGAACTTATCACTTAATTCAAAATACATAGCCCAACCTTAATAAATTAGCTGACTGACTTATTCAGTCCTGGCCGATCTTACTTACTCAAACCGAACAATCCAGAGCAAATCTATTAAGTAACATTTCCAACAGACCAACCACAGTACAACTAGCCAGCCAAAAACCGGCCCATCAAATCACGCGCTCCGAATGTCAAGCAACTTACAAAAGTGGCACCCCTAAAGTTCCAGATGTAACTTCAGATTATTAGTCAACAATCAGCATGCTTTAATTCTTTTCACCGACAACACCTGCGACAACTAACTTGTTATAGGTGCTGCCGAAGACAGCTCCTATGGGGTCAGTCCATCAGCCCCCATTCACCCGGTGGTGTATGGGGGCCGGGCGTGGCTTCGGCGTGCATTTTCAGCCGCAGGCGCAGGTTGTTCAATGAATCCGCATGTTTCAACGCCTCTGCTTCATCGATCGCACCCTCGACAAACAGCTCGAACAGCGCCCCATCGAAGGTCTGCATCCCCGCCTCTGAAGACTTCTCCATGATCCCTTTCAATTCTGAAAACTCATTGCGCCGGATCAGGTCGCCGATGGTCGGCGTGCCGATCATCACTTCCACCGCCGCCCGTCGCTGACCGTCCCGGGTGTGTACCAACCGCTGGGACACGAACGCCTTGAGGTTGTTGCCCAGGTCGTGAAGCAGCTGCGTGCGGCGCTCCTCGGGAAAGAAATTGATGATCCGGTCCAGCGCCTGATGGGCGTTGTGGGCATGCAGGGTGGAAATCACCAGATGACCGGTATCGGCAAATGCCAGTGCATGCTCCATGGTTTCGCGGTCACGGATTTCGCCGATCAGCACCACATCCGGCGCCTGGCGCAGGGTGTTCTTCAGTGCAGCATGAAAACTGCGGGTATCGACGCCGACCTCGCGCTGGTTGATGATCGATTTCTTGTGCCGATGGATGTACTCGACCGGGTCTTCGATGGTGATGATGTGGCCACTGCTGTGGCGATTGCGATAGTCGATCAATGCCGCCAGCGAGGTTGATTTGCCCGAGTCGGTGGCGCCGACGAACAGCATCAGTCCTTGTTTGAGCATCACCGTTTCGAGCAGCACCGATGGCAGCTTGAGGTCTTCGAAACGCGGAATGTCGAGTTTGATATTGCGTGCCACGATTGACACATCGTTGCGTTGTTTGAAGATGTTGACCCGAAAGCGCCCGACACCGGTCAAAGAGATCGCCAGGTTCATTTCCAGCTCCCGGTCGAACTCCAGACGCTGTTCGGCGTCCATGATGGACGCGGCAATGGCCGCGACTTCTCCCGGTTTGAACGGCTGATCGGCCAAGGGTTTGAGCACACCCTCGAACCGTGCGCTGGGTGGCGCACCGGTAGACAGATAAAGATCGGAGCCATTCTGGCTGGCCAGGAGCCTTAACAGTGCATCGATTTCCATGGCAAAAAGCACCCGCGAAGCATTCAATGAATAAAAATGACCCAAAAAGGGTCATACAGCGTCTACTGCGGTACAAGGATAGTTGACGCCGCTACACCGACTTAAATGCAGGACATTTTGATGAACGCATCACCGACCGGCAGCGATGCCCAGGCCTTGATTGCCCGACTGGACTGGAGACGCAGCCCGCTGGGCGCTGCCAGTACCTGGCCGCAAAGCCTGCGAACCGCCGTGGATATTGTGATTCATTCGCCGATGCCCATGCTGTTGCTGTGGGGGCCGCAGCTCACGCAGATCTACAACGACGGCTTTGCCCTGCTGGCCGGCAGCAAGCATCCACACGCATTCGGACAGCCGACACACCTGATCTGGCCAGAGTTAAAAGACTTTACCGACCCCATTTACAGCGCCGTCCTACAAGGACAGGTGCGGACCTACAGCGAACAGCGCTTCACCTTGCAGCGTGATGGCCATGATTCCGACTTCTGGCTGGACCTGACCTACAGCCCCATCCGCGATGAAAGCGCCCAGGTCGCCGGGATTCTGGTCACTGCCATCGAAACCAACGAACGCCGACGCATCGCCCTCGAACTCGAACAGCGTTCGGCTGCCAGCCTCAAGGCCCAGCACGAAACCGAGGAGCGTCTGCAACTGGCCCTCGCGGCCACCGACGCCGTCGGTACCTGGGACTGGGACATAAACGAAGACCGCTTCATTGCCGACACCCACTTCGCCCAATTACACGGCATCGATCCGCTGCTCGCCAGCCAGTTGCCCATCAGCGCCTACCTTCAGGGCGTGCACCCGGAAGACCGCGCCATGGTCGCCCGCAGCATCAAGTACTCCATCACCCATGGCACCGAGTATGCCGAGGAATATCGCCTGTTGCAGGCCGACGGTCAGCTGCGCTGGGTGTTTGCCCGGGGTCGTTGCTACAAGGACCACCATGGCCGGCCGATCCGCTTCCTCGGCGCCGCCCTGGACCTGACCGAACGTAAACACACAGAACAAGCCTTGCGGCAAAGCCAGACCGAGCTGCAACTGATCATCAACGCCATGCCCATCCTGATCAGCTACGTGGACAGCGAGGAACGCTTTCGCCTGAACAATGCGGCCTACCTCGACTGGTACGGGCTGACACCTCAGGAGCTCTTTGGCAAAACCATCCGTGAAGTACTGGGTGAAGAAGCCTATGCCTTGCGCGCCGAGCACATCGCCCAGGCACTGTCCGGCAAGCCTTGTTGTTTCAGCATCAGCACCCCGCACCGTGACGGCAGCATCCGTCATGCCCTGATGAATTACTTGCCACGCCACGGTTCGGATGGTGCGGTGAATGGTTTCTATATCTTTGTGATCGACGAAACCGAGCGCAAACAGACCGAAGAAGCCCTGCGCAATCTCAACGAAACGCTCGAGGAACGAGTCGCCGCCCGCACCCAACAATTGGCCGAAGCCAACCAGCGACTGCAGAACGAGATGTTCGAACGCGAGCGCGCCGAAGAGGCGTTGCGGCATGCGCAGAAGATGGAAGCGCTCGGCCAGCTCACCGGTGGCATCGCCCATGACTTCAACAATATGCTCACCGGGATCATCGGCAGCCTCGACTTGATGCAGCGCTACATCGCCGACGGGCGCGCCGCCGAGGTGGGCCGTTTCAGCGAGGCGGCCGTGTCCTCGGCCAACCGCGCCGCCGCCCTGACCCATCGCCTGCTGGCGTTTTCCCGGCGGCAGTCACTGGACCGCAAACCGCTGAACGCCAATGATCTGATCCATTCCCTGGAAGATCTGCTCAGCCGGACCAAGGGCGACCACATCGAGCTCAAACTGCAACTGGCCGATGACGTATGGCCGGTCAGCACCGACGTCAGCCAGCTGGAAAATGCCCTGCTCAATCTGGTGATCAATGCCCGGGACGCCATGCCCGATGGCGGCGAGTTGCGGATCGAAACGGCCAACGTTTACCTCGACAGCAGTGACATCAACACCCTGGAACCGGTCAAGGCCGGGGATTACCTGATGATTGCCGTCAGCGACAACGGCACCGGCATGACACCGTCGGTGCTGGCCAAGGCCTTCGACCCGTTCTTCACCACCAAACCCATCGGCCAGGGCACCGGTCTTGGGCTGTCGATGATCTATGGTTTTGCTCAACAGTCGGGCGGGCATGTCAGCCTGTTCAGCTTGCCGGGCCAGGGCACCAGCGTTCGCCTGTACCTGCCGCGGCTGCACGCCGCAGAGCCCGAAAACGTCCTGATGCCGGTCACCAGCGAGGCGCCGGCCGCGATTGCCGGTGAAACCGTGGTGTTGGTGGAGGACGATCCGGCGGTGCGCATGCTGGTGCTCGACCTGCTCAACGAGCTGGGTTATCACGCCCATGAAGCCGAAGACGCGAAGACCGCCCTGCCCCTGCTGGAATCCGACCTGCGGGTCGATTTGCTGGTCACCGATGTCGGGCTGCCGGGAATGAACGGTCGGCAACTGGCGGAGATTGCGCGCCAGCATCGCCCCGAGCTCAAAGTGCTGTTCATGACCGGTTACGCGGAAAAAGCCGCTGAGCGCCAGGGTTTCCTGGAGGAAGGCATGGACATGGTGGCCAAGCCCTTTTCCATGGACCTGTTGGCCAACAAGATTCGCGCGATGATCGGCCAACCGGAGTGAGTTGAGGCATAATCGCGCGCCATGCTGTCACCACCGTTGTAAGGTACCTGCCCCAATGAAAGCTCAAGCCCGCCATATTCTGGTGAAAACCTCGGAAGAA
The DNA here is from genome assembly GCF_050435365.1 of Pseudomonas sp. BT76 TE3572. Taxonomy (NCBI): domain Bacteria; kingdom Pseudomonadati; phylum Pseudomonadota; class Gammaproteobacteria; order Pseudomonadales; family Pseudomonadaceae; genus Pseudomonas; species Pseudomonas sp. BT76 TE3572. Next base: position 389,511 of record NZ_JBNDKE010000001.1, on the reverse strand, counting down.
GCCGAGCAGCTCAAACAACGCATCGCCAAGGGCGAAGCCTTCGATGTGCTGGCCAAGAAGTATTCCACCTGCCCGTCCGGCAAGCGCGGCGGCGATCTGGGTGAAGTGCGGCCCGGGCAGATGGTCGGGGTGATCGATGCCGTGATCTTCAAAAAACCGTTGCGGGTTGTGCACGGACCGATCAAGAGCAAGTTCGGCTATCACCTGGTGCAGGTGTTTTACCGGGATTGATCGATTGGCCTTTGGGCCTCTGTGGCGAGGGAGCTTGCTCCCGCTGGGCTGCGGAGCGGCCCCAAGTTTTTGTGAGCGCTGCGCACTCAAGCGGGAGCAAGCTCCCTCGCCACAAAATCTGCATTTCAATTTTTTGGGATCAGTGCCCCGGGCACCTGAATCACCCGGCTCGCCAGCCGATGCCCCGCTTCAGCAGCCTCGACCGGGCTGCCTCCTTTCAGGCGACTGGCCAAATACGCCGCGCTGAATGAATCCCCCGCCGCCGTGGTGTCCACGACCCGCTCGACCACCTGCGCCGGCACTTCAAACGACTCGCCATCACAACGAATCAGACACGCCTCGGCGCCGCGCTTGAGTACCACTTCAGGCGTGCCAATCTGTTCGTAAGCCGCAAATACCGCCTCGCAATCGGAAAAATCAAACAGCGCCTGCTCGTCATCGACGGTCAGCAACGCGAGGTCGACATAGGGCAGAACGCTGCGATAGGCCGCCCGTGCGTCTTCGATCGACGCCCACAAACGTGGCCGGTAATTGTTGTCGAACACGATCCGCGCATCCCGCTGCCGGGCTTCGATCAGGGTTTCCAGTAACTTCTCCCGACCTTGCACACCCAGTACCGCCAAGGTGATGCCACTGAAATACAGCACATCGTAATCCGGCAGTGCCGCCAGGATCGGCGCGGCGGCCGGGGTGGTGAAACAATCACGGACTGCCGCCTCGTTGCGCCAGTAAAGAAAACGCCGCTCGCCGGCAGCATCAGTCTGAATGCAATACAAGCCGGGCAATCGGCCGGGCAAGCGCTGGACCATTCCGAGCCCGATGTTTTCGTCGGCCCAGCTCCGGCACATGGCATCGCTGAAACTGTCGTCGCCCAGCGCAGTGACGTAATCCACCGTGCCGCCCTCGCCCAACTCCCGGGACAGGTAGACCGCCGTGTTCAAGGTATCGCCACCGAAACTCTGTTGCAGGCTGCCGTCGGCGCGTTGCTGCAACTCGATCATGCATTCGCCGATCAGGGCGATGCGCGGGGTGTTGGGGCCGAGGGTGCTGATGGTGTTCATTGTTGAATTCTCATGTTGACCCGCTCACGACGGCTGCGCAGCCGGACGTAGCCTGCGGCAACTGCTACACGTGCGTGGCGAACCCGCTTTATGTAGCCGCTGGCGAAGCCTGCGTTCGAGCGCGAAGCGGTCGCAAAACGGCCGGACGCGAATCAAGCCTTAGAAACAGGTTTCCATGGTCTCGATGACATTCAGCTGCTCATCCACCAAGCACCCGATACGCCACTTGTCGAACGTCAGGCACGGGTGCGAAGTGCCGAAGGAAATAATGTCCCCCACCCGTAACTCAACCCCCGGCGCCACGGTCATGAACGCATGCTGGTCCATCACTGCCGTCACCTTGCAGGCGCTGACGTCGTCGCCCGTCGCCGGCACCACGCCCGCCTTGTAACGCAACAGCGGCACCGGCAACCCGGCATCGTAGGCCACGTCGCGTTTACCCAGGGCGATCACCGCAAAGCCCGGTTCCGGCAACGACTGCACGTGAGCCCAGACTTCCAGCGCCGGGCGCAGGCCTTCGTGCAGGTCGCTGCGGCGGTCGAGCACGCAACATTGTGCTTCTTTGTAGATGCCGTGATCGTGGGCCACGTAGCTGCCGGGACGCAGCACGCTGAGGAAACGCCCGCCGGCGTTCTGCGCTTCGAAGGATTCAGCGATCAGGTCATACCAGGCCGAACCCGACGCCGTGATGATCGGCTTGGGAATGGCGAACGCGCCGCTGTCCTGCAATTGCACGGCCAGGCGTACCAACGAATCAGCGAACGCACGGATGCCGCTCACCGCGTGATCGCCGTGAATCACCCCTTCGTAACCTTCGATCCCGGTCAGCGCCAGGGCTGGTTGTGCAGCAATGGCTTTGGCCAGCGCGACCACTTCGTCTTCCGTGCGGCAACCGCAACGACCGCCGACCACGCCGTACTCGATCATCACGTTCAAGCGCACTCCACGCGAGGCGAAATACGCCCCAAGGTCTGCGACGTTGTCCGGGTGATCGACCATGCAATGGAATTCGAAGGCCGGATCGGCCAGCAGATCGGCGATCAGCGCCATGTTTGGCGTACCGACCAATTGGTTGGCCATCAGTACCCGATGCACGCCATGGGCGTAAGCCGCGCGGGTTTGCGTGGCGCTGGCCAGGGTGATGCCCCAGGCACCGGCGTCCAGTTGGCGGCGAAACAGTGCCGGGGTCATGCTGGTTTTGCCGTGGGGGGCGAGCTCGGCACCGCTGTTGCTGACAAAGGTCTGCATCCAGCGAATATTGTGTTCCAGCGCTTCGCGGTGCAGCACCAGCGCAGGCAGGCTGACGTCGCGCACCAGATTGGCGCCTGTGTGGGCAAAGCCCTTTTCCACGGTGGCAGTATTTTTGGCAGAAAACATGGTCGAACTCCTCACATTCGCGGCCGCGGGCAGCCGCGGTTATTCGTTGATGCGACGGGCCAGGCTGTTGGCACTGTCGATCAGCACCCGGCGGTAGTCGTTGTAATTGTTCTTGGCATCGGCCCGTGGGGCGACGATGCACAGGGTCGCAATGGCCACGCCGTTCGGGTCTTTCACCGGGGCGGCGAAGCAATGGGTAAAGGTGTCGGCAACGCTATCGAAAGAGAAGAAGCCGTCGATAGCGGCCTGACGGATTTCACCGAGAAACTGTTCAAGCGGCAGGCGTTCACCGTTGGGCAGGATGAAGTCGTCGTGATCAATCAGGTCGACGATTTCCTGGTCGCTCAAGTGCGCCAGCAGCAGGCGCCCGGAAGCGGTCCAGGGAATCGGCGCGTTCTCGCCGATGTCCGAGGAAATGCGGAAATGCCGCTCACCCTCTTTCATCAAGGCCACGGTGTATTTTCGCCCGTTGAGCAGGCACATCTGCGCGGTTTCGCGGGTCTGGCTGACGATCTCCTGCAAGGCATGATCGGCCTCGCGGGTCAGGTCGAAATGGCGTAAATGCGCCTGCCCGAGGAAATACAGCTGACGGCCGAGGTAGACGTGACCGTCCTTGCCCACGGCCTCCAGAATCCGTCGTTCCAGCAGGGAGGCAACCAACTCGTAGACCGTGGATTTCGGGCTGCCGATGCCGCTGGCGATTTCGTTCGGGCGCAGGGGCTTGCCGACTTCCTTGAGGAAATCGAGGATATCGAACGCCCGGTCCAGACCGCGAGCCCGGCGCTTGATGGTGTCTTCGGTCATGTCAGTGGTTCTCATACAAAGTCGCCGGGATAGTAACTGGCCGGGATGGTGGTGTCAGTCAGGACCACCCCTCACCCCCCGCCCTCCCGAAACGTCGGACCGCCCCAAGGGGTAGAGGGAGCCTGACCGTATCGATGCTTGAATATCTGACTGACATCACAACCCGCATCGATACAAATCAGTCCCCTCGCCCTCCGGGAGAGGGTTAGGGTGAAGGCGCTCCTCAGCTCACCGCAAATCTCAGGCCTTTTTCTTGTACGCGATGCAGTCGATCTCGACCTTGCAATCGACCATCATGTTCGCCTGCACACAGGCCCGGGCCGGGGCGTGCTCGGGTTTGAAGTATTCGGAGAATACCTTGTTGAAACTGGTGAAATCCCTTGGGTCCTCCAGCCACACACCCGCACGCACCACATCTTCCAGGCCATAACCGGCCTCTTCGAGAATCGCGATCAGGTTCTTCATGGTCTGGTGAGTCTGCTCGACGATACCACCGACAATGATTTCGCCATCCATCGCCGGCACCTGCCCGGAAACGTGCAGCCAGCCATCAGCTTCAACGGCGCGGGCGAAAGGGCGAGGCTGACCGCCAGCGGCAGTACTGCCAGTGCCGTAACGAGTAATGCTCATGAGTGTTTCTCCTGATTGAAACGTTAAAGACTTCTTTTGAAAAAATCAGAACCGCGTGTTCTTGAGAAATTCAGCCAGACGCGGTGATTGCGGGCGTTCGAACAGTTCCTTGGGTGGCCCCTGCTCTTCGATCCGCCCCTGATTCATGAAAACGATTTTGTCCGAGACCTCGAAAGCGAAGCGCATTTCGTGGGTCACCAACAGCATGGTCATGCCGTCCTCGGCCAGGCCTTTGATCACGCTCAGCACTTCGCCCACCAGTTCCGGATCAAGGGCCGAAGTGACTTCGTCGAACAGCATCAGGCTCGGGTTCATCGCAATCGCCCGGGCAATCGCCACGCGCTGCTGCTGACCACCGGATAACTGACCGGGAAAGTGATCGCGCCTTTCCAGCAAGCCGACCCGCTCCAGCCATTTTTCTGCCAAGGCCACCGCCTCATCCTTGTGCAGCTTTTTGACCTTGAGCAAACCGAGGGTGACGTTCTGCAACGCCGTGAGGTGCGGAAACAGGTTGAACTGCTGGAACGCCATGCCGGTCATGGCCCGATGCCGGGCGATGACTTTTTCCGGGTGCCGCACGCGCTTGCCGTTGACCTCGTCATAACCGATGGACTCGCCATCGAGCATGATCTGCCCGCCCTGGAACTCTTCGAGCATGTTCACGCAACGCAGCAGCGTGGTCTTGCCCGAACCGCTGGAACCGATCAGCGTCACGACGTTGCCGCGCTGCATAGTCAGGTCGACGCCCTTGAGCACTTCGAGCTGGCCGTACTTTTTGTGCAACCCGCGAATGTCCAGCAGGGGCTGACCGTTTTGAGCATCTTTTGCGTTAGAGAGCGAAGATTGAGTCATGGCAAGGCCACCCGCTTTTCAATGTGCCGGCCGAGTAATTCGATGGCGTAGTTGATGACGAAAAACAGAAATCCGGCGAACAGGTAAAACTCCAGGGTCATGAACGTCCGGGCGATAATCTGCTGCGTACTGAGCAGCAACTCGGCCACACCGATCACCGACAACAGCGTCGAGGCCTTGACGATCTCGGTGGAGGAATTGACCCAGGTCGGCAAGATCTGCCGCAACGCCTGAGGCAACAACACGTAACCGAGCGCTTGATAAAACGTCAGGCCGATGGCCTTGCTCGCTTCCATCTGGCCGCTGGGCAGTGCTTGCAACGCGCCGCGCACAATCTCGGCGACGTGAGAGCCACAAAACAGCGTCAGCCCCAACGCACCGGCCTGAAAGGCACTGATCTGCCAGCCCAGAGCGGGCGCCATATAGAAGCAGGCGAGCACCAAGACAAACACCGGCGTGCCGCGAATGATGTCGACGTAAAACCGAAACGGCGCGCGCATCCAGAACTTGCCGTACGTCAGCACCAGGCCGGCGACGATGCCGACCATCGTGCCCAACAGAATCGCCAGGGCCGAGACCTGCACACTGGTCAAAAAGCCTTGCCACAACACTTCCCGGGCAACCCACAACTCATGCAACCAACTAGGGGATTCGTACATGTGGCCTCCTATCGGCGAATCGCCAGACGCTGCTCGAGGTAACGCAGCATCATGGCAATGAGGTAACAGGCCGCCACATAGAGCGCTGTGGTCACCAGCCAGGTTTCAATCACCCGGTAGCTCTCGACATTGATCTTGCGCGCGTAATAGGTCAGCTCCGGCACGGCAATCGCCGCGGCCAGCGAGGTGTCCTTGAACAGCGAAATGAAGTTGTTCGACAAGGCCGGCAGCACATTGCGCAGCATCACCGGCACCGTAACGTACGCCTTGACCTGCCACTCGCCCAGACCGATCGCCAACCCGGCCTCACGTTGCCCCTTGGGAATGCTCAACAGCCCGCCGCGAAATACTTCAGTCAGATAGGCCCCGGCATACAGCGACAGCGTGATGATGAACGACGGGATCTTGTCCAGACGAATCCCCAGGCTCGGCAACGCGAAGTAGATCAACAGAATCAACACCAGAATCGGCGTATTACGGATCACCGTCACATACACCGACGCCAGCACCCGCAACGCGCGGTGCTTTGACAGCAAAGCAAACGCCATCATCAGGCCGATCACGCAACCGATGGCGATCGACACCAACGCCAGCTCAAGGCCCAGACCGAGCCCCGCCAGCAAGGTGTCGAAATCGCGCCACACAGCGGCAAAATTCAACTGATAGTTCATGGTCAGCAGTACCTTGAACGGGGCGATCGGAACCGCCCCGCTCTCACGGGATCATTTGAATTCGACGGGGAAACCGATGGCTGGCGACGGCAGATCGACCCCGAACCACTGCTTGAACGACGCCGCGTAGGTCGGGAACTCCACGCCAGTCATGCCTTCATGCAAAACGGTGTTGACGAAGTTCAGCCAATCCTGATCGCCGCGTTTGACGGCGCAGGCGTAGGTTTGCGGGCTCCAGGCGTAGGTCGGGCTGCGATAGCGGCCTGGGTTCTGCACCATCAGGTATTTCACCGACGACTGATCGGTGGCCGCGGCGTCGGCACGACCGGAGTTCACCGCCTGATACATCAGGTCCACGCTGTCGTACTGATCGACCTTGGCTTTGGGCAACGCCTGATGCACCAGTTCTTCGGCGTACACGTTCTGCAACACCGCCACGGTCACGCCGTCACCGGCAGCTTTAAGGTCTTCGATTTCCTTGTACTTGCTGTTGGCCGGCAACAGCAGGCCGACACCTTCGCGGTAGTACGGCAGCGTGAACGCCACTTGCTGCGCTCGGCTGGCAGTCACGGTGATGAACTGGCAGCTCATGTCGACCTTGTCGGTCAGCAGGTTGGGAATCCGCGCATCGGACGACTGCACCACGAACTCGACCTTGCTCGGATCGTTGAACAACCCCTTGGCCACCATCCGCGCGATATCGATATCAAACCCCTGCAACTTGCCGTCCGCTCCCTGGAAGTGCCACGGCGCATTGGTACTGCCCGTGCCCACAATCAGTTTCCCGCGGGCCAGCACGCTATCGAGCTTGCTGTCCGCCGCCTGGGCCACACCCATGACAGCAGCCGAAGCCGCGAGAACAAAAACACACGCTTTAAACAAGGAAGGTCGGCGATGCATGGCAAGCACTCCAGGGTGATGTTTATTCCGCTATACCGGATATTGGTATGTAACAACGGAATAGACAGCAGAAAGTGTGCCACAGACGACGAAGAGTGTCTTAGAGGAAATGGAAAATGTTTTGAATCAAGGAGATGTCAGCGACCGGTCAAACCACGTCACCGCACACGGCGGCTGAAAAGCGCTACCGTTGGCTACAGAGATGAGTCGACATGAAACAAAATGACGCGTGTAACAACATCCTGGTACTCAAAGTACAAGGAGAATTTCCCCGCGAAAATTGTCAACGGTGTGGCGATAACGCCACAACGTTGACCGCTATGGCGAAATCGTTTTGTGCCTGAGTAATCAAGAAAATTCGAATGCCAATCAAAGATTCAGCGGGGAGGTTCGTCTCAACCTCAGCCCACCAAAACCAATTTCAAGTTGCGAAATTTTCCACCGTTCTCATTCCCTACCAGCATTAAACTAAAAAAATCGTAGTCACCCTCAGCTACTGTTTTGTCTACGGAAAAATTGAACTCATACGGTGTGAAGTCGGACCCACTCTTTACATCGATTTGCTTGCGCAGACCTGAAAGTTCTAGCGCTAGGTTGGCGTAGCTTGTGGTCACATCTGTAAAAAGACCTTCGAATGAAAAATGGTACTTGCCAAGTTTCAGCTCCAAATTTTGTCCGACGTTAGCGCCACCCTTCACGTGACAGTAACCATCACGAAATTCGGCCCAGGCGGGGGTAGAGGGAGGCAGGTGGATCTGCCAGTATTTCTCGCCTTGTGTGAACTCACTATCGACTATCAGATTATCTTTACTTCCAACTAAATTTTTACCGGTCATGGTGTAACTCCTGTCAGTGTGAAAAAGTCCCTCCCTGTGCTCCATAAAGTGCATGGCACCGTATGAAAACAGTCCGGCTATTCAGCGCGGGGCCAAAAATAATCACAACTGTCAAACTTGACAGGTCTGTCAACTAACCGACCAACGGCACGATCTGTTTCAGACGCTCCTACGCTGACCAAATAGACCTGTAATTTTTGACAGTAGACCTATCCTCCCCTCTCCTTTACCGTCAGCAGACACTTGGTGCCCTGTGAAAAAGGAGATTTCAATGAGCTCAACAAACGCGCGCAAAGCACTGGCCCCGGTCTACCGCAAAGCCCTGAAAACCTGGCGTCCGGTCATCCTCTACTTCGGCAGTCAGCACTGCCCCGCCTGCGAAACAGCCGGGCCGATTTTTCGTCAGATCGGCGAGCGATATCGCCATCACGCGAACATCTACATGCTCAATACCAGCGAATCACCCCGCCACCCGAACGTCACCGGCACTCCGACCGTGTTGTTTTACAAGGATGGGAAGCTGCTGAAGAAGCTCAAGGGAATCGGCACTGAGCAAACCCTGCAGGAAGACTTCGCCAGGCACATTGGCAAGGTGAAACCGACAACGACGAAGCGTAAACCGGCTCACGATCTGGCGTGGTTGCGTCAGACCCTGCGAATGTTGCGCACTGTGCCTCGCGCAACTCGGCAGTTGAATCGGCGGGTGTGCTGTTAGATTGCTTTCGCGCTTAGCGATTTTTGACCTGCTCGATATACCTGGCGACCGCCGCAGACTTCTCGAACCGACGATAAATCAACGACAACCACGAACTCGCCTCGCACCCTTTGATTGCCCGGTACAACACACCGGGCAAACCCACATGCCCGACCACTGATTCAGGCACGACTGCAACGCCCTGCCCCAACGACACCAATGCAATGACCGCCACCAGCCCACCCGGTTGCGCCCCCAGTTTCGGCGCAAATCCACCCTCGGCGGCGACTTGCAGGGTGCCGCTGATTTGCTCCGGCAGGATGAACGTCTCGTTCTGCAAATGTTCCGGACCAATCTCTGGCAATCGGCACAGCCAGGACTCGGCCGACACCGCCAGCACAAAACCTTCTGCATCCAGGCGAATGGCATCCAGGCCTTCCGGCAAGGTCATGGGTGAGCGGACATAGCCAATATCGAAACGCCCCTCGACCACCATCATCGGCAATGACGCCATGGGACTTTCCCGTACGTTGAGGCTGACGTCAGGACACTCGCGGCTGAAGGCTTGCACTTGTTTCTGCAGCAAGCCCGAATACACCGCCGAAGCCACGTAACCCAGTTCGATATGGCCAATATCCCCGCGCCCGGCACGCTGGGCGTTGTACTGAGCGTATTCGAATTGCCGCACTGTCGCCTCCGCTTCGATCAGCAGCGCGGCGCCGGCCTCGGTCAGGCTGACTTCACGTGTCTGGCGCACGAACAATCGCGTGCCGAGTTCGTTCTCCATGTCCTGGATCTGTCGAGTCAAGGTCGGCGGGGCGATACCGAGTTGTTCGGCGGCGCGGGTGAAGTTGCCTTGCCGGGCAACGGCCAGAAAATAGCGGAAATGCCGAATATCCATCGTTGCGTTAGCTCAAAGGTAATGAAGTGACAAGGCGTACCTAACAAGGAAAGTAGCAGCCGGCGATAAGCTGCACAGACTTTTACAGTAGAGAAACGCTGCCATGCCCGTCAAACCCAAGGTAAGTCCGCGACTGACGTTACTCACAGCCTCAGGCGTTTGCTCGCTGATCGTTCTCGACACCAACATTGTCGCCGTCACCCTGCCCACGATCGCCCGCGACCTGGGTGCTAACTTTGCCGACATCGAATGGGTCGTCAGCGCTTACATGCTGGCCTTCGCCGCTCTTTTGTTGCCGGCTGGCAGCATTGCCGACCGCTTCGGCCGGCAAAAAACCTTGCTCTGTGGGCTGGGCATTTTCATCCTTGCGTCCATCGGTTGCGGTGCCGCGCCCAATGCGCTGTTCCTCGACATCGCCCGGGCGATCAAGGGTGTCGGCGCGGCCTTGCTGCTGACCTCGGCCCTCGCCTCCATCGGCCACACCTTTCACGATGAAGTGGAACGGGCCAAGGCCTGGGCGTTCTGGGGCGCGTGCATGGGGGTGGCGATGACCGCCGCGCCGACGGTCGGCGGGCTGATCACCGAATACATGGGCTGGCGCTGGATTTTCTACCTTAACCTGCCCGTCGGAGTGTTCCTGATGGTGATGGTCTGGCGCGCCGTGCCGGAGTCCCGCGACACTCAGTCCGCACGCCTCGATCCCTGGGGCAGCCTGGCGTTCAGTGCGAGTTTGTTGTGCCTGATCTGGGGCCTGATCGAGGCGAACCGGATCGGCTGGAGCAACCCGCTGACCTACGCTCGGCTGATCGGAGGCGCCTTGTTGCTGGGGCTGTTCGTAGTGATTGAACGGCTGCAGCGGCGGCCAATGGTTGACCTGCAACTGTTCAAGCATCCCGCGTTTCATCGGCGCGCTATTGGGCATGTTTGCCTACGCCGGTTGCGCCCAAGTGATGATGACCCTGCTGCCGTTCTACCTGCAAAACGGCCTGGGTTTCTCGGCCATCGCTTCAGGGCTGGGGATGTTGCCGTTTGCCCTGACCATGCTGATTTGCCCGCGCATCGGCGTACGTCTGGCGAATCGATTTGCCCCCGCCACATTGATGGCCGCCAGTTTGACCCTGGTCGGCAGCGGCAACCTGCTCAGCGCCTGGGCGGTCAGCAGCGGCGGTTACCTGCCCTTCGCCCTGGCGATTGCCGTGACGGGCGCCGGTGCCGGGCTGCTAAACGGCGATACGCAAAAGAACATCATGGCCTGCGTGCCACGGGAGCGCACTGGCATGGCCTCAGGCATGAGCACCACCATGCGCTTCAGCGCCATCGTGCTGGCCATCGGCGTGTTCGGCGCGTTGCTGTCCAGTCATACCGAGCTGTTGTTGCGCACCAGTCTGTCGGAACATGGCACGCAATGGCTCGATCAAACACAGAGCATTGCTTCACGGGTGGTGGCCGGCGACATGACGGCGGCGATGGGCCTGCTGCCAGAAACCGCGCGCACCGTGGTCGAGCCGTTGGCCCGGCAAGCCTTCGTCGGTGGTTTCAGCCTGCTGCTTTGGGTTGCAGGTTTGCTGGCATTACTGGGTGCGCTGGTGGTGGGCACGCTGATGCGCAATCCGATCCCTGCCCCCTCGACTGCAGCACTCGGCGCTAAGGCTTGAACCTCGCCAATACCCGCTGGGCATTCGCTTCGCAGCCCATGCCTTCGTGCCGGTGATGGCCGCAGGCGGGATTCGACGCCTGGCGATCGTCGAACAGGTGCTCGACAGTGGCATCGCCATGGCCGGCATCGGCACGGCGCTGGCGATTGAACCTCAACTGGTCAAACGCTGGCGCGAAGGCCAGAACAGTCACCCGCAACTGCCGCCGATTCTCTGGAAGCGCAAACCCCTGGCAGCACTGGCGAGCATGGCCGTGGTGAAATTCCAGCTCAATCGCCTGAGCCGCGGGCGCAAGACCCATCCTGACGTTTCGGCGTTATGGGCATTGATCCTCGACCGCGTGTACATCGCCCGGCGGACTCGCCAGTACCGGCAGGCGATGAACAGGTCATAGCGCTTATCGCCCCGAGAAGCGCATTCTCGACAGCATCCGCAAATCCCCCGCGCGATAGTAATCATCAGTCCAGCTGTCATCCGTCGCCAATGGCTGGACCTGCTTGAGCGCAAGCTTCTTGGCGAAATAGCGAAAGCGGTAATGCTCGTAGAACCGCAGCAGCTCCAGACCATAACGGTCTGCCAGATCGGTATCACCGCGAATGATCAGGTAGTTCTCGTCATTGCCATTGCTGGCCGCGGCACTGAGGTTGTGGCTACCGCTGATGATCGTCGGCGCATCGCTGGTGAAATCCGTCACGACGGCTTTGGTGTGCACCAGCAGGTTGCCCTTCTGACCCTTCATGTTCTCTCGCAGCCACCCTTCCAGCCCGGTGTTGAGCAGCGCGGTGGCGGCGAATTCGGCGGTGCGGTCGGCGTGAAAACCGGTGATACGGCTGGCGGTGTTTTGCAGGCCGTAACGCAAAATATCGTCGTGGGGCTGGCCGAGTAAACCGTTCAGGATGTCGTCGGGCAAGGCGAACGCGGTGACGAACAGCACGTCCTTTTTCGCGGCGTTGATGATTTCGACAAACTCATCCAGATCCCCTCCGCCCGAGCGTGGAGAGAACCCGGCGAACGTCGGTTGCAGCGGATCCATCGGGTTGTTTTGGGTGATCCAGTTTCGGCTGGCGCCGACATCCGCCGGGTTTGCCCAGACCTGCTCGAAGGTGTGCAGATAGCTGGCGCTGACGCGTGTGTCGTCCAGCACATGCACCACGTTGGCCTGGCGGTAAACGCCGTTGGGCGTGAAATTGGTGCTGCCGCACAGCACCGCTTCGGGTTGATGCTGCCCCGCCGCGTCGAGCCGGCTCAGCACCATGAATTTGTTGTGGAAGATATTGTGGGTGACCCGCCCGCGCTTGTTCTCTGCCGGGATTTTTTCCAGGCTGGTTTCGTTCATGGTGGTGTCTTCATCACCCGGTTGAGCGTGATACAGGACTCGAACGTTGACCCCACGCTCGAACGCGGCATTGACCGCATCGACAATGGCCTGCAATTCATACTCGTAGATAGCAATGTCCAGCGCCCATTGGCCATCCACCGCACGCTCGATAAACCCTAGCAAACGCCCGAGCAAACCGTTTTCCAGCCATTGCCGCGGGGCATCCGGCCAGGCTTCGATGGGCAGGTTCTTGTTGGCGCTGATCAGCGCGTCGAGTTCGGGAAACTTGCGCTGGAACGCCTGGCTGGCAGCCACTGCGCGATTGAAGATCACGCTTTGGTGATTCGGCTGACCATTGTCGGAGGTGACCGTCACTTCCAGGAATTCACCCAGTTGCGGCGCATCAACGCTGCCGTAGGCCAGGTGGATTCGGTAATGGATCGTCATCCCCGGATTGACCGCGTAATCGGCCCAGCGAAATTTCTGCAACGGTGCGATATCGCTGGGGGTCGCATGAAACTGGGGAAACGTATGCACCTTGCCGGGGAAAGTCAGGCTGTTGAACAGGAACAGCCAGGGCTTGGGGCCTTGCTGTTTTTCGATGGCGAAACCCAAGAGGCCTTTGCGGCGGGGTTCGGCCAGGTCCATGGCCAACAGCACGCCATTGGTACCGGCGTAGGCCTTGACGCGAAAATCATCCTGATGGTTGGCGGCTAGAACGCGCATGGTTCACTCCTGTGAAAGACTGCTGCGACCTCTACATGTCATCGATATGCCGGTACTCGGCCTGCAAGTCGGCAGCCAGGATTTTAGACCGTCCAAGCCGAATCGGCCCGCGTTCGATGTCGATCAGCAGACCCGGACAATCAAGCGCCGGCAACATCGACCAGTCCTTCAATCGGCCATCGGTCACCAGCAACAAGCGCTGATGTTCCGCCGGAAAACGTTTTTGTCGTGCCGCCAGCCAGCGCCCTGCCTCACCCAGCGCCGCCAGTAACGGCGTACCACCGCCAGCTCCCAGCCCATCAAGCCAGTTGCGCAAACCCGCGGAGGCTTTCAACCCTTGCACCTGCCACTTCGGCACATGACCACTGGCAGTCAGCAACGCCAGACGCGCACGTTGGCGATAGGCATCGTCGAACAGTTGCGCGAGCAAGCCCTTGGCATCGCTCAACGCCTGATGGCGACGAGTCGAAGCCGAAGCGTCGACGATCACCAGCCACAGTTCGTGGGGCGAACGGGTGCGCAGGTGAAACAAGACATCATCACGCTGACGCGGGCGGCCGTTCAGCAAGGTGCCCGGCCAGTTGATCGAGCCGCTGCGCGCCGCGTGACGTTTACCCTGCTTGCCATTGTCCAGCCGTCCGGCGCGGGGTCTGGCATTCGCCCCCGCGTCAGATCGAGGGCGAATGCCTAGGGCTTTTTTGGCCAGCTCGGCACGTCACGTCGTGCGCCGACCGGGAGCGCCTGAGCGGGCATTTCCCCCCATTGGCCCTGGCCTTCGCTTGGGGTGGAATGCTGGGTGGAAGGCGGCTGGCTTTGTTGCCGTGTCGGAGGCGACTGCTCGCGGCGACGATGGCGCAAGGCAAATTCGGCGACGGCGTCGATATCTTCCTCGGCGATGCTGCTCGCCCCACGCCACGCCGCGTGGGCACGCGCCGCGCGCAACCAGACCAGGTCGGCCCGCAAGCCATCGACACCGGCGGCAAAGCAGCGCTCGGTAATCTGCGCCAGTGCATGATCGTCGAGCGGGATGCTTGCCAGCGCGCTGCGCGCCTTCTGGCAACGTTCGCGCAGAGACTGCTGTTGGCTTTCCCATTCGGCGCAGAAGCTGTGGGGATCGCTGTCAAAATCCAGCCGTCGGCGGATGATCTGGCCGCGCTCAGTCGGTGCTGTATGGCCACTGAGGGCGACGTTCAGGCCAAAGCGGTCGAGCAGTTGCGGACGCAGCTCACCCTCTTCCGGGTTCATGGTGCCGATCAGCACGAACTTCGCCGAATGCCGATGGGAAATGCCGTCGCGTTCGATCAGGTTGGTGCCGCTGGCGGCCACATCCAGCAGCAGGTCCACCAGGTGATCGGGCAATAAATTGACCTCATCCACGTAGAGCACGCCGCCGTCAGCCTTGGCCAGTACACCGGGGGAAAACTGTGCGCGACCCTCGCTGAGGGCGGCGTCCAGGTCGAGGGTGCCGACCAGCCGTTCTTCGGTGGCGCCGAGCGGCAAGGTGACGAATTGGCCGCTGGCCAGTAGATCCGCCAGGCCTCGGGCCAGGGTCGATTTGGCCATGCCGCGCGGGCCTTCGATCAGCACGCCGCCAATTTTCGGGTCGATGGCGGTCAGGTAGAGGGCGAGTTTGAGATCGTCGGCGCCGACCACGGCGGAAAGCGGGAAATGGGGGGTGTCGGTCATGGTTTGTCTGGGTCCGTGGTCGTTGATTTGGTGGTGGGGTGTCAGGGGGATCGCCCCCTCACCCTAACCCTCTCCCCAGAGGGTAGAGGGGACTGATCGGGTTGTTTAAACGAAATTCTGCGACCTGGGCCTTCAGGTTGAACTCAAGTTTTGGAAACGATGTAGATCAGCCCCCTCTCCCCTCTGGGGAGAGGGGTGGATTTCAGGCCGTAAAAAATACCGAAACAACCACTACCCCTCCTCCTCAATATCCAGCAACAAATTCTCCAGCGCCTCGCGATACTCGCCCGGCTCCTTCCACATCCCCCGCTGCTGCGCCTCCAGCATTCGCTCAGTCATGTCGCGCAACGCATGCGGATTATGTTCGCGGACAAAGTCCCGGGTCGCCGGATCCAGCAAGTACGCATCTGCCAGCAACGCATACTGGTGATCGTCGATCAGCTGCGTTGTAGCGTCGAAAGCAAACAGGTTATCGACCGTCGCCGCCAGTTCAAACGCGCCCTTATAGCCGTGGCGCTTCACGCCGTCGATCCACTTCGGATTGGCTGCCCGGGAGCGAATCACCCGGTTCAGCTCTTCCTTCAACGTGCGGATCTTCGGCAAGTCCGGCTGGCTGTGGTCGCCATGGTAACTGGCCGCCGCTTCACCACTGAGGCTTTCCACCGCCGCGAGCATGCCGCCCTGGAATTGGTAGTAGTCGTTGGAATCGAGCAAGTCGTGTTCACGGTTGTCCTGGTTTTGCAGCACGGCTTGCACCTGGCTCAGGCGCTGAGCGAACTGTTCTCGCGCCGCGGTGCCTTCGTCAGAGCCGCCGTAAGCGTAGCCGCCCCAGTTCAGATAAACCTCGGCCAGGTCGTCGCGGCTTTGCCACAGACGACCATCGATGGCGCCCTGCACGCCCGCGCCGTAAGCACCGGGCTTGGCGCCAAAGATGCGCCAACCGGCCTGACGCTTCGCCGCGTCTTCATCCAGCCCCGATTGCATCAACGCTTCGCGCTCGGCACGCACCTTGGCGGCCAAGGGGTTGAGGTCGTCCGGTTCGTCGAGGGCGGCGACCGCTTGCACGGCGGCGTCGAACAGGCGGATCAGATTGGCAAAGGCATCGCGGAAGAATCCGGAGACGCGCAACGTCACATCCACCCGCGGACGGTCCAGCAGACTCAGCGGCAGAATTTCGAAGTCGTCGACCCGCTGACTGCCCGTCGCCCAGACCGGGCGCACGCCCATCAGCGCCATGGCCTGGGCGATGTCGTCGCCACCGGTGCGCATGGTCGCGGTGCCCCACACCGACAGGCCGAGCTGACGCAGGTGATCGCCGTGGTCTTGCAGGTGTCGTTCAAGAATCAGGTTGGCCGACTGGAAACCGATGCGCCACGCGGTGGTGGTCGGGAGGTTACGCACGTCCACCGAATAGAAGTTGCGCCCGGTCGGCAGCACATCGAGCCGACCGCGACTCGGCGCACCGCTGGGGCCGGCCGGCACGAAGCGGCCGTTCAGGGCGTCGAGCAGACCGCGCATTTCCGCCGGGCCGCAGGCGTCCAGCCTAGGCGCGACGACTTCGCGCAGGCTGTCGATGATGGCGCTGACCTCATCCCAACTCGCCTCCTGTGGGAGCAGGCCTTTGTGGCGAGGGAGCTTGCTCCCGCTGGACTGCGCAGCAGTCCCATCTTTTGGGTCCGCTTCGCGAACCAACGGGAGCAAGCTCCCTCGCCACAAAGGCTCGTTTCCAAAGGGTTCGGCGTTGGTATTCAGGGTTTGCGTGATGAGTTGCGCGGCGAACAGCTCCAGACGCTCGCGGGTATCGCCCGCCGTGCGCCAGACTTCATCACTGAGGGATTGCAGTTCAATCGGCTGCGGTCCGGTCCAAGGTTCGGCCAGCGCACAATTTAGCGGATCGAAGCCCAACGTGAACGCCTTGGCCAAGGCTCGCAGCAGACTCGATTGCGCACCACGCCCATCGCCACGCGGAATGCGCAACAACGCCAGCAAGGTATCGATGCGCAAGCGCCCGGTCGGCGACTCGCCAAACACATGCAGGCCGTCGCGAATCTGCGACTCTTTCAAGTCGCACAAATAGGTGTCCAGACGCGGCAGCCAGATCGCCGCATCGGCATCGCTGTCGAGTTTTTCGTCCAGCTGCAGTTCGCGGTCGATGTGCGTCTCGCGCACCAGTTGCAGAATGTCGCGCTGCAATTCCCGGGCACGGCGCGGATCGAGCAATTGCGCTTCGTAATACTCGTCGGCGAGTAATTCGAGGTTGCGTAACGGGCCGTACGTTTCGCCGCGGGTCAGCGGCGGCATCAGGTGATCGATGATCACCGCCTGCGTACGGCGCTTGGCCTGGGCGCCCTCGCCCGGATCGTTGACGATAAAGGGATAGATGTTCGGCAGCGGACCGAGTAGCGCATCCGGCCAGCAATGCTCCGACAGCCCGACGCCTTTGCCCGGCAGCCATTCGAGGTTGCCGTGCTTGCCGACGTGGATCACGCCGTGGGCGCCGTAGGTGTTGCGCAACCAGAAATAGAACGCCAGATAACCGTGAGGCGGCACCAGGTCCGGGTCGTGATACACCGCACTCGGGTCCACCTGATAACCCCGCGCCGGTTGGATGCCGACGAAGGTCAGGCCAAAGCGCAGCCCGGCGATCATCATTCGCCCGCCACGGCACATCGGATCGATTTGCGGCGCGCCCCAACGTTCCAGCACGGCTTGGCGATTGGACTCGGGCAAGGCGTTGAACATCAGCAGGTAGTCGTCCATCGACAGACTTTGCTGACACGGACGCTGGTCGAGGGTGTCGAGGTGATTGCTGACGCCGCCGAGCAATTGCTGGATCAACGCGGTGCCCGTGTCGGGCAATTCGGCGGGCAGCGGATAACCTTCTTTATGCAGCGCACGCAGGATGTTCAGCGCCGCGGCCGGCGTGTCGAGGCCGACACCATTGCCGATGCGACCGTCGCGGGTCGGATAATTGGCGAGGATCAAGGCGATGCGTTTTTCAGCATTGGGCACTCGCGCCAGATCAATCCAGCGCCGCGCCAGTTCGGCGACAAAATCCATGCGTTCCGGTTGTGGTCGATAGCAGACCACATCGGATTGGCTGCGTTCGCTGCGCCAGGCCAGGTCTTTGAAGCTGATCGGTCGGCTGATGATCCGCCCGTCCAGTTCCGGCAGCGCAATGTGCATTGCCAGATCACGTGGACCGAGGCCCTGTTCGCTGGCGCGCCAACCGGGCTCGTTATCCTGGGCGCAGATCGCCTGGATCACCGGGATGTTGCGGCGAAACGGTCGCAAGTGCGGCGCTTCAGGGCTGGATTGCGCGAAACCGGTGGTGTTGAGAATCACGCCGGCCTCGACTTCGTCCAACAGGTCCTCGACCACCGTCAGGCAGCCGGGCTCTTTCAAACTGGCCAGGGCAATTGGCAACGGGTTCAACCCTGCCGCCTGCAAACGCTGGCAGAAAACATCGATGAAGCCAGTGTTGGCCGCTTGCAAATGCGAGCGGTAGAACAGCACCGCCGCGACCGGTTGATCGGCCTGCCAATCGGCTTGCCAATCCTTCAGTTCAGCGGGGCTTTTGTGCGGGTGGTAAATCGCCGTGCGCGGCAGGGTTTGCGGCTCGGCCCAGGCGTAGTCGCGGTCCAGCCAACGATTGGCGAGGCAGCGGAAAAAATCCAGGGCATTGCTCATGCCGCCCTGACGCAGAAACTGCCAGAGGCGGTCGCGGTCTTCCGCGCCCACCGTGCTTAGGTCGCTGAGTTCCGGGTCCGGGCGGTCATCGCCGGGCACCAGAATTAGCTGCACGCCGCGCTCCGACAGTTGCACCAGTTGCTCGACGCCGTAACGCCAATAGGCGATGCCGCCGTGCAGCGAAATCAGAATCACCTTGGCGTGGCGCAGCACTTCGTCGACATACAGGTCGACCGACGCGTGATTCTGCACCTGCATCGGGTTGGCCAGGCGCACGCTCGGGTAATCGTCGGGCAACTGCTGTGCAGCTTCGGCGAGCAGCGCGAGGCTGGAGTCGCCGCTGCACAGGATCACCAGCTCGGCGGGGGTTTGTCCAAGGTCGGCAATGTTGTCATCCGACACGAAACCGCCGGGCTGGGTCCTGAGCAGGTGCATGGCTTAAACGCTGAGCGCAGCGCGCAATTGCGATTCGAGCAGCGCGGCGTCCAGTTCCTGGCCGATCAACACCAGACGCGTGGTGCGCGCTTCATCGGCGCCCCACTGACGGTCGAAGTGCTTATCGAAACGGGTGCCCACGCCCTGGATCAGCAGGCGCATCGGCTTGTTCGGGATCGCCGCAAAGCCTTTGACGCGCAGAATGCCGTGCTGAACCACCAATTGGGTCAGCGCGTCCAGCAGCAGGCTTTCGTCGGCTTGCGGCAGTTCGATGGAGATGGAGTCGAACGCATCGTGATCGTGATCGTCTTCACCCTCATGGTGATGATCATGATGGCTGTGACGGCTGTCGATGTGTTCTTCGGAGCCGGCGCCGAGGCCGATCAGCACGTCCAGTGGCACGCGACCGCTGCTGGCTTCGATGACTTTTACCGCAGGCGGCAGTTCTTCAGCGACTTCCAGGCGTACACGGGCCAGGTCTTCAGGGCTGATCAGGTCGGCCTTGTTGAGGATCACCAGGTCGGCGCTGGCCAGTTGGTCGGCGAACAGTTCGTGCAGCGGCGATTCGTGGTCCAGGTTCGGGTCGAGTTTGCGCTGGGCATCGACCTGGTCCGGGAACGCCGCGAAGGTGCCAGCGGCGACCGCCGGGCTGTCGACCACGGTGATGACCGCGTCAACGGTGCAGGCGCTGCGGATTTCCGGCCACTGGAAGGCTTGTACCAGCGGTTTTGGCAGGGCCAGGCCCGAGGTTTCGATGAGGATGTGGTCGAGGTCACCGCGACGGGCGACCAATTCGCGCATCACCGGGAAGAATTCTTCCTGAACGGTGCAGCACAGGCAGCCGTTGGCCAATTCGTAGACGCGGCCGTTGGCTTCTTCTTCAGTGCAGCCGATGGAGCACTGCTTGAGGATCTCGCCGTCGATGCCCAGCTCGCCGAACTCGTTGACGATCACCGCAATACGACGGCCCTGAGCGTTGTCGAGCATGTGCCGCAGCAAGGTGGTTTTGCCCGAGCCGAGGAAGCCGGTAACGATGGTGACGGGGAGTTTGGCCAGTGTTTTCATCGGATGCCCTTTGGCAAGGTGGCGGGCATACGGGACGACAATCGCTGCGACGGATGCGCGCGCGGAAGAGTTCGCCACCGGATCACCCCGCCCGGTTGTAGTGAGAATCTGTGTCGAGGCAGGTCTCCTGGCTGACGGTTTGCCGGGCTTGTGGGCCTGGCATTCGCTGCGCCTTCCCGCGAACCCGTTGCACAGGGCTTGCAGTGGCGTGGCAGCGAACATCACCGTTCACAGTTGCGGGGGCAGCCGCGGCATCGACCGCGTTCCCTTCTTAGCTTCGGCAGACGCCGAAGAACCTCGAAAGCGCAAGGCTACGCATCGTGTCGGGGCGGGTCAATGTCCGCAAGTTGATTGCGCCCCCCTCACCACAGGTATCCACCTGGGTACCGAGTTGAGAACCCTTGCCAATTGACGCCCAACCCCCGCCCATGCTCTCCTACACGCCTTGTTACGGGTGCCCTTCACAGGGTGAAACGGGAAACCGGTGAATCATGTGCTTTACTCTAAAGTCATGTCAGTCCGGTGCTGCCCCCGCAACGGTAAGCGAGCGAAGCGTCAGATCCACTGTGCCAGCAGTTCGGCATGGGAAGGTGATGCTTGCAGGTCAAGGCGAAAGCCAGTGCCCCTCGTGAGCCCGGAGACCGGCCCGCAACACAAAGTGACCATTACGATCACTGAATAACAAACCCGCGGTGGGCGGGCGCTGTTTGAACCTCTGCGTACCCGATTCGCAGGGGTCTTCCATGCGCTCTATATCACCCGCTGACAGACCAGAGGGAAGCGCCATGTCGATCATCAGCAGTACCGGCAGCAACACCGATAAGAGCACCGCCAGCACCACCATTACCCTGACTCAACGCCTGACCGCCGCCGCATGCGCGTCGATCCTGGGTGCGTGCCTTGTGTATTTCGCCGGTTTCTCGCACATCGAAGCAGTGCACAACGCCGCTCACGATACCCGCCACAGCTCTGCATTCCCGTGCCATTGAGACCTGATGACATGATCAAGCGTATTGCGCAAACCGCAGGGTTCACCGGGCTTCTGGCCGCCCTGTTGCTGACCCTGCTGCAAAGCTTCTGGGTGGCTCCGCTGATTCTGCAGGCCGAGACCTACGAAAAATCCGAGCCGGCTGCTGTTGAAGTTCACGAACACGCCGCAGGTGCTGTCGCCGCTCACACTCACGATGCCGAAGCCTGGGAACCGGAAGACGGTTGGCAGCGCGTGCTGTCCACCACCGGCGGCAACCTGGTGGTAGCGGTCGGTTTCGCCCTGATGCTGGCCGGTCTTTACACCTTGCGCGCACCGACCAAAACCTCCCAAGGCCTGCTTTGGGGCCTGGCCGGTTACGCCACGTTCGTGCTGGCACCGACCCTTGGTCTGCCGCCCGAGCTGCCGGGCACTGCCGCGGCTGATTTGGCGCAGCGGCAGATCTGGTGGATCGGCACGGCTGCCTCCACCGCGGTCGGCATCGCATTGATCGTGTTCAGCCGTCACTGGCTGATGAAAGTGCTCGGCGTGGCCATTCTGGCTGTTCCTCATGTGATCGGCGCACCACAACCGGAAGTCCACTCGATGATGGCACCGGAAGCCCTGGAAGCTCAGTTCAAAATCGCTTCGCAGCTGACCAACGTGGCATTCTGGCTGGCCCTGGGCCTGATCAGTGCCTGGTTGTTCCGCCGCAAAAGCGATGGTCAATACCACGCATGACTGAGATCAGCACAGCGCCGACTTTAGTGGTCGGCCTGGGCTGCCAGCGCGGCTGCCCCGTCAGCACGCTGCGGGCGCTGCTCGATCAGGCGTTACAGGCTCATAAAATCGGACTTCACCAGATCAAGGCCCTGGCCAGCATCGACCTGAAGCGCGAAGAACCTGGCTTGATCGAACTGGCCGAACAACTCGCACTCCCACTGATGTACTTCAGCAGCGAACAACTGGCCGGCTATCAACCGCAACTCAGCCACCGCTCGGACATCGCGTTCGAACGCACCGGCTGCTACGGCGTCGCGGAAAGTGCCGCCCTGGCCCTGGCTGAACAGCTGGCCCAGGCACCAGCAAAGTTGCTGATTCCACGACAAAAATATGCCCAGGCCACCTTGGCATTGGCCGGCGCCGCCTGAAATCCTCGATAATCCCCGCCTTCGATCATGAGCAATCTTCATCTGAAGCCTTGCCCAGCCCCTTTTTCTCACAGGAACCGACGATGACCGTCTACTTCATTGGCGCAGGTCCCGGCGACCCGGAACTCATCACGGTCAAAGGCCAACGGCTGATTCGCAGCTGCCCGGTGATCATCTATGCCGGCTCCCTGGTGCCCACCGCCGTGCTGGATGGCCATCGCGCCGAGCAGGTGGTCAACAGCGCCGAACTGCACCTGGAACAGATCATCGAGCTGATCAAATCCGCCCATGCCAAGGGCCAGGACGTGGCCCGGGTGCACTCCGGCGACCCGAGTCTTTACGGTGCGATTGGCGAGCAGATCCGCTACCTGCGCGAACTCGACATCCCGTTTGAAATCATTCCCGGCGTCACGGCCACGGCGGCCTGCGCGGCGCTTCTGGGTGCGGAACTGACGTTACCGGACGTGTCGCAAAGCGTGATCCTGACCCGCTACGCCGACAAGACTGCGATGCCCGCCGGCGAAGCGCTCGGCAGCCTGGCGCAGCACGGGGCGACCATGGCGATCCATCTGGGGGTCAATCATCTGGAGAAAATCCTGGCCGAGTTGCTGCCGCATTACGGCGCGGACTGCCCGATCGCGGTGATTCACCGGGCGACCTGGCCGGATCAGGATTGGGTGGTGGGGACGCTGGAAGACATTGCCGCGAAGGTTGAAGCCAAGGGGTTTCGGCGCACGGCATTGATTTTGGTGGGACGGGTGTTGGGCAGTGATCACTTCAGTGAGTCATCGCTGTACCGTGCCGGGCATGCGCATTTGTATCGCCCATAAGATCAAAAGATCGCAGCCTTCGGCAGCTCCTACATGGGATGCGTATACCTGTAGGAGCTGCCGAAGGCTGCGATCTTTAAAGACTTCACCCATAAAAAAACGGCGCTCACGGGGCGCCGTTTTTTTATGTCTGCAGCGAACACCTTACTTAGTAGTAGGCGTTTTCTTTCTGCGTGTGGTCGGTGACGTCACGAACGCCCTTGAGCTCGGGAATGCGCTCGAGCAAGGTGCGCTCGATGCCTTCGCGCAAGGTGACGTCTGCCTGGCCGCAGCCCTGGCAACCGCCGCCGAACTTCAGCACGGCGATGCCGTCATCGACCACATCGATCAGGCTGACCTGACCGCCGTGGCTGGCCAGCCCCGGGTTGATCTCGGTTTGCAGGTAATAGTTGATACGCTCGTTGATCGGGCTGTCGGCGTTGACCATCGGCACTTTGGCGTTTGGCGCCTTGATGGTGAGCTGGCCGCCCATACGATCGGTGGCGTAATCGACTACCGCATCGTCCAGGAAGGCTTCGCTGAACGAGTCGATGTAAGCGGTGAAGCTTTTGAGCCCCAGCGCCGTGTCTTCGGGTTTTTCTTCGCCCGGCTTGCAATAAGCAATGCAGGTTTCGGCGTACTGGGTGCCAGGCTGGGTGATAAAGACGCGGATGCCGATGCCTGGGGTGTTCTGCTTGGAGAGCAGATCAGCCAGATAATCGTGGGCGGCGTCGGTAATGGTAATAGCGGTCATGGAAACTCCTCGCAGGCTTGGGCGCAGTTTACGCCAATCATCGCGCCGTACAAAGTCCTAGTATTTTTGTCGGGAAAGAGCGGGGACTGCCTCGATAGCCAATTCGCCGTCGATTCGGCCTTTAAGCCACCGATAGCTGCATTTTTCCACCCATTCGTAACTTGCCCACGAGCCCAGACCGATTGTCGCGACGCAAACGGCGAACATCACGTAGGGATTGATGCCATAACGCTGTGCGACAAAACCACCCGCGGACAGCACCAACACGTGCATCAGGTACACCGAGTAGGAGCAGTCGCCCAGCAGTTTGAGCACCCGGCTGTGCTCGAAATAGCGCTCCAGCGCCATGCACGCCATCACCAGCACCGCGCTCGGCAGGCCCCAGGCCAGCAACCGTGGCTGCGGCGCCAGGTGATAAATCGCCAGCAACGCGCCGCCAATGCCCAGCAACGGGAGCCAGAACCCGGGCTTGATCCAGCCGCGACGGTAAATCATGCCGATGGCCATCCCCAGCAAGAATTCATAAACAATGTCCGAGCGGTAGAACTCGCTGATCCAGCCGTAGCCGGTCCAGGCCTGACACACCGCAAACAGCAGCGCCGCGACGATCAGCAGCCGAACCTGCATGCGGAACAGCAGCGCCCAGGCAAACAGCACGTAGAAGAGCATTTCGTAGTTGAGGGTCCAGCCGACGTTGAGCGTCGGATAAATCCCGTAGCCGCCAGGGTTTTCCGTGGGAATGAACAACAGCGACAGCAGGAAATGCGACCAGTCGACGGTCTGATCCGGCAGAATCGGTTGAGCGAATACCACCAACAGCGCCATCAACACCGTATACAGCCAGTACGCCGGAACGATGCGGAACAGCCGATACAGCAGAAAGCGCCCCGGCGGCAGTGATTTGCCCTCGGTGGACAGGAAAATCACCAGCCCACTGATGACGAAGAAGATGTCGACCCCCACCGCCCCCTTGTCGATGAACATTTGTCCTATCGGCCCACGGGCCTGGAAGTCGAAAAATATCTGCATGAAATGGTGGCAGACCACCGTCCAGGCCGCGAGCGCGCGCAGTGCCTGTACTGAAATCAACATCGACGGCCCTCCCGATCCCGGAGTTAAACCACCGCAGATCCCTTGGAATCTGCGGTGCCTGATAAATCCGACACCGGCCAACAGTCAAAGGTCGATCAAAGATTCTCGTACCGGTTCATGTCCAGCACGCCCTCTTCCACCGGATCGGTCTCGTGGACGTACCGGCTCAGGTCATGGAAGTAGAACCAGAACTGCGGATGGCTGCGGCGAATGCCCCAGCGCTCGATGATTTTTTCGAAGCGATTGGCGTCCTTGGCGTTTTCCATCTCGTCCACGAACTCAGGCACTTGCTCGGCCGGAATATTGAACATGAAGTTCGGATAGCTGCTGAGCACGCCCGGAAAAATGGTAATCGTGTCGAGCCCCGGTTGATAACGCAGGGATTCACCGAGCAGGAACGCGACGTTACTGTGCGCGCGGTTGCGCAGCAGGCTGTAAACCTCGCGCTTGCCGCTCGCGGTTTCGATGCGCAGCAGGGTCGCTTCCGGCAACTGATCGATAACCTTCAGCCCGGCCGCCGGACGCGAAGTCAGGCGACTCAAGGCCTGCTCGGCGCTCTGCAAGGCCGGGTCAATGTTCGGCCGCGAGCAATAAGCGCCGTCACAACGGTTGATCGGATCAGGCTTGGCGTTGAGGTCGCCGTAACGGGTGAGCAGCTGCAGGGCGAAATCGCGTTTCGGGTCTTTTTCGTCCAGTACCAGCGCCGTCTCTTTGTCGTTATCGATGGCCTCGTAGTTCAGCCACATCTTGAATTTGCCGCCGCTCTGGTACCAGTCGTCGAGGTAGTCGTCCCGCGAGTCGGCGGGCATCAAGCGCAGGAAGTTCTGCTCGGCGCCATTGCGGATCAGGTCGAAATACAGCCGGGTTTGCGCCTGATGGGAGACGTTGCCGAACACGTCAAAATTGACTGCCAACTGATAATAAGTTCGCTCCAGCAGCGGGAAGTCGAACAACCACATCGTTTGCGGCACGTCACCGATCAGGCCTTTGCTCACCGAGGCGCTGTCGAAATGCCGGAAGATCGTCAGCAAGGCGTTATCGTTGCCAGCCCATAAGGTCGACCAGCTCGGCGCCGGCGCATCGGCGTAACTGTCACGGCGCAACACCTCGTACTCGTTACGCTTGTCGCGGTAGTCATGCCACAGGCTCAGGATGCTGCCGACATCGTCGTTCTGCCCCGGCATCGCCAGCAACGGCGTGGCCTGGCCGCGATACTTCGGATCGATGATGTAGAGGTCGTGCTCAGGCGCCTGGAACATTGCCCAGAAGTTATCGCGGATCACGTCGGTGGCGATCTGGCCGCGGCACACCGGGCCGCGAATAAACGTACGAACGAAGTATTCGGCGTTATCGAGCATGAATTGATAACGCGCCTGGGCCGGGATCGCCTCGAACGTAGTGAACGGATTGGCCCGACGCTCCGGCCCGTAGCCCGGCAAGGCGTGGACCTGCCAGTTGCCGTTATAGAAGAGGCTTTTGATCCGTGCCATCTTCGCCGCGCTCAGCGGGTAGGTGATGTGGGTCTTCTGCACAATCACGCCTTGCACCGGCCACAAGCGGTAATACACCTGAGTGCCCGGGTCGTCATTCGGGCGGCGTGTGTTGATCAGATCGATAGGCTGACCGGTCGGCGTGCGCGAACGCACCCACTGAAAGAAATGCCCCGGCTCGCCGTCCTTGAAATAGAGATGAGCGAGAAACCAATGCTCGAATAACCAGCGCCCCACCAGGCTTTGCCGTGCGCCCGGTGCATTGAGCAGGTTCTCCCACTGCACCACCTGCAACGCTTCCTTGGCGCTCGGCACCAGGCCTTGCTCGTCAATTAGCGCACCAGACGCCAGCCAGCGTTGCAGCGTCTGGTACTGCTGGTCGGTCAGGCCGGTGACCGCCAGCGGCATGCCCTCTTGGGGATGTGATTTGGCGTAACCGTCGAATTCGGCCGGCAAGGCGCACATGTTTTCCCGGTTCAGACCAAGGACGATGTCCTCCGGCAACCTGGCGTTGGGTTGCAAGGGAGTTTTGTGGCCCAACTCAAGCATCCGCGCCATCAACGCGGCCTGACTGCCCTGAGTGTCGAGCACCGAATAGAAGTCCTTTTGCTGCCAGGCGCGTTTACCGAAGGCGTCATAAAACAGCCGGGTCGGCGCGGCAGCCTGGCGGCGATCGCCGTCGTAGACCGGGATCTTGGTGGCGCCACGAGCAGCCCCTTCGCCACTGCCCAGATTGAGCTGACAGGCGGCGTCGTAGCAGGCATGGCAGGCCACACACTTTTCGGTGAAGATCGGTTGTATATCGCGGCTGTAGGAAATGGCAGAGGAAATCGCCGGATCCTGCGCGGCAGCGCCCCAGCTTAAAAACAGCAACACCATGCTGATGACGCGATAAGACATATCCCTGGTCCCGATCATGAAAAAACGCCGCGATTCTACCGATCTGCACCCCACTCCAACATGAGCGATATTCATGCAAAACCGGGACATGCTCTAAAACCGCACAGGTTTGCTATTATCCCGCCCCTTCGTCATGGTCTTTCCGAGTAGTCCAAATGTCCGATCGCAGTGTTCGCCTTCAAGCTCTCAAGCACGCCCTCAAAGAGCGCATCCTGATTCTCGATGGCGGCATGGGCACGATGATCCAGAGCTACAAGCTCGAGGAGCAGGATTACCGCGGCAAACGCTTCGCCGACTGGCCAAG
The DNA here is from genome assembly GCF_050435365.1 of Pseudomonas sp. BT76 TE3572. Lineage (NCBI taxonomy): Bacteria > Pseudomonadati > Pseudomonadota > Gammaproteobacteria > Pseudomonadales > Pseudomonadaceae > Pseudomonas > Pseudomonas sp. BT76 TE3572. The sequence goes on along the minus strand of NZ_JBNDKE010000001.1, from coordinate 361,853 downwards.
TGACGTCAAGGGTAACAACGACCTGTTGATCCTGACGCGCCCGGACGTGATTGGTGCCATCGAGAAAGCCTACTTGGATGCCGGCGCCGACATTCTGGAAACCAACACCTTCAATGCCACCCAGGTGTCCCAGGCTGACTACGGCATGCAGGGCCTGGCGTATGAGCTAAACGTAGAAGGCGCACGTCTGGCGCGCAAGGTTGCAGACGCCAAGACCCTGGAAACCCCGGACAAGCCGCGCTTCGTCGCTGGCGTGCTCGGTCCTACAAGTCGCACCTGCTCGCTGTCGCCTGACGTGAACAACCCCGGCTACCGCAACGTGACCTTCGATGAACTGGTGGAAAACTACACCGAGGCCACCAAAGGCCTGATCGAAGGCGGCGCCGACCTGATCCTGATCGAAACCATTTTCGACACCCTGAACGCCAAAGCGGCGATCTTCGCCGTGCAAGGTGTGTACGAAGAACTCGGCGTCGAACTGCCGATCATGATTTCCGGCACCATCACCGATGCCTCCGGCCGCACGCTTTCGGGCCAGACCACCGAAGCGTTCTGGAACTCCGTGGCCCACGCCAAACCGATTTCGGTCGGCCTGAACTGCGCCCTCGGCGCCAGCGAATTGCGTCCGTACCTGGAAGAGCTGTCGAACAAGGCCAGCACCCACGTTTCCGCGCACCCGAACGCCGGCCTGCCGAACGAATTCGGCGAGTACGACGAACTGCCGGCGGAAACGGCCAAGGTCATCGAAGAGTTTGCCCAAAGCGGCTTCCTCAACATCGTCGGCGGCTGCTGCGGTACCACGCCGGGTCACATCGAAGCCATCGCCAAAGCGGTGGCCGGTTATGCGCCGCGTGCAATCCCGGACATTCCAAAGGCCTGCCGCCTGTCGGGCCTGGAACCGTTCACCATCGATCGCAACTCGTTGTTCATCAACGTCGGCGAGCGGACCAACATCACCGGTTCCGCCAAGTTCGCCCGCCTGATCCGTGAAGACAACTACACCGAAGCCCTGGAAGTCGCCCTGCAACAGGTCGAAGCCGGCGCCCAGGTGATCGACATCAACATGGACGAAGGGATGCTCGATTCGAAGAAGGCCATGGTGACCTTCCTCAACCTGATTGCCGGTGAGCCGGACATTTCCCGCGTACCGATCATGATCGACTCCTCCAAGTGGGAAGTGATCGAAGCCGGCCTCAAGTGCATCCAGGGCAAGGGCATCGTCAACTCCATCAGCATGAAGGAAGGCGTCGAGCAGTTCATTCATCACGCCAAACTGTGCAAACGCTACGGCGCCGCAGTCGTCGTGATGGCCTTCGACGAAGCCGGCCAGGCCGACACCGAAGCGCGCAAGAAAGAAATCTGCAAACGCTCCTACGACATTCTGGTCAACGAAGTCGGCTTCCCGCCGGAAGACATCATCTTCGACCCGAACATCTTCGCCATCGCCACCGGCATCGAAGAACACAACAACTACGCTGTCGACTTCATCAACGCCTGTGCCTACATCCGTGACGAACTGCCGTACGCGCTGACCTCCGGTGGCGTGTCCAACGTGTCGTTCTCGTTCCGCGGCAACAACCCGGTGCGCGAGGCGATTCACTCGGTGTTCCTGCTGTATGCGATCCGCAACGGCCTGACCATGGGTATCGTCAACGCTGGCCAGCTGGAGATCTACGACCAGATCCCGGCCGAGCTGCGTGATGCCGTGGAAGACGTAGTGCTCAACCGCACCCCGGAAGGCACCGACGCCCTCCTCGCCATTGCCGACAAGTACAAGGGTGACGGCAGCGTCAAGGAAGCCGAGACCGAAGAATGGCGCGGCTGGGACGTCAACAAGCGTCTGGAACATGCGCTGGTCAAAGGCATCACCACGCACATCGTTGAAGACACCGAAGAATCCCGTCAGTCGTTCGCTCGCCCGATCGAAGTGATCGAAGGCCCGCTGATGTCCGGCATGAACATCGTCGGCGACCTGTTCGGCGCCGGCAAAATGTTCCTGCCACAAGTGGTGAAATCCGCCCGCGTAATGAAGCAGGCCGTGGCTCACTTGATCCCGTTCATCGAACTGGAAAAAGGCGACAAACCGGAAGCCAAGGGCAAGATCCTCATGGCCACGGTAAAAGGCGACGTGCACGACATCGGCAAGAACATCGTTGGCGTGGTGCTGGGCTGTAACGGCTATGACATCGTCGACCTCGGCGTGATGGTGCCGGCGGAGAAAATCCTGCAGGTGGCCAAGGAGCAGAAGTGCGACATCATCGGCCTCTCCGGCCTGATCACGCCTTCGCTGGATGAAATGGTCCACGTCGCCCGCGAGATGCAGCGTCAGGACTTCCACCTGCCGCTGATGATCGGTGGCGCGACCACCTCGAAAGCGCACACGGCGGTGAAGATCGAGCCGAAATACAGCAACGACGCAGTGATCTACGTCACCGACGCTTCCCGCGCCGTGGGCGTGGCGACGCAGTTGCTGTCCAAGGAATTGAAGCCGGCGTTCATCGAGAAGACTCGCCTGGAATACATCGAAGTCCGCGAGCGCACCGCCAACCGCAGCGCCCGTACCGAACGCCTGAGCTATCCGGCGGCCATCGCCAAGAAGCCGCAGTTCGACTGGAGCACTTATGAGCCGGTCAAACCGACGTTCACCGGTGCCAAGGTGCTGGACAACATCGACCTGAAAGTCCTGGCCGAATACATCGACTGGACGCCGTTCTTTATCTCCTGGGACCTGGCCGGCAAGTACCCGCGCATCCTCACGGATGAAGTGGTCGGTGAAGCCGCCACCGCGCTGTTCGCCGATGCTCAGGAAATGCTCGCCAAGCTGATCGACGAGAAACTCATCAGCGCCCGTGCGGTGTTCGGCTTCTGGCCGGCCAACCAGGTGCGTGAGGATGACATTGAAGTCTACGGCGATGACGGCAAGCCGATTGCCAAGCTGCATCACCTGCGCCAGCAGATCATCAAAACCGACGGCAAACCGAACTTCTCCCTGGCCGACTTCGTTGCACCGAAGGACAGCGAAGTGACCGACTACGTGGGTGGTTTCATCACCACTGCCGGGATCGGTGCCGAAGAAGTGGCCAAGGCCTATCAGGATGCCGGCGACGACTACAACTCGATCATGGTCAAGGCACTGGCCGACCGTTTGGCCGAGGCGTGCGCCGAGTGGCTGCACCAGCAGGTCCGTAAAGACTACTGGGGTTATGCCAAGGACGAGACGCTCGACAACGAGGCGCTGATCAAAGAGCTATACACCGGTATCCGCCCTGCCCCGGGCTACCCGGCCTGCCCGGATCACACCGAGAAATCCACGCTGTTCAAACTGCTGGACCCTGAGGCCTCGGAAATGAAAGCCGGCCGCAGCGGCGTGTTCCTCACCGAGCACTACGCCATGTTCCCGGCGGCAGCGGTCAGCGGTTGGTACTTCGCTCACCCGCAGGCGCAGTATTTTGCCGTGGGCAAGATCGACAAGGATCAGGTCCAGAGCTACACGTCGCGCAAGGGTCAGGAATTGAGCGTGACCGAGCGCTGGTTGGCGCCGAACCTGGGTTACGACAACTGATGGTGGTCCCGGGAGTCGACTGGTGCGACTCCCGGGGTTCTTATCAAAGCTGCAAGTAAACGTTAAAGCCCCACCAGCGTCCGTTCTTTTTCAGACAATTCGCGCACCAACTTTCCTTGCTCGAAAAGAAGGTCTGCTTCTATCGCCCGCATGGCGGTTTTGTACTGCTCCGGCGCGCCTTCGCCGTAGTTTGGATACGCCTCGTCTACCTCATCCTCTCTGCCTGCGAAACCCTCTCGCACCTGGACAAACCGTTCAGGGTATTTGCCCTTCAAATAGTCGCTCCAGTACTTGTGGCCGACCAAATCATCAATAAATGCCGACGATTCTTCTGCGGCGATCACTTCAGCATGGGCCGCATCCAGCATGGCAGACGAAACGTTGCCGCTGTAGCGCATGCCTCTTGGTTGCCCCGGCAACTCAAGTCGCTCGGCAAGGCCGATACGATAGGCCAGCCGCACTTCCGCCGGATCAGTTGAACGGCGCTGTGCCTGGCGCTGGACAATGTCGCGGTTAGCGATTTTCTCGACTTCGCCAAGGCGAAACAGGCTCCTGCCAAGCCTGAACAAAACGCTGCCTTGTTGGCCCGGGGAAACTGACTTCGCGGTCTCAAATTCGAAAGCCTTCACTTCTATATCGCTGAACAACAGGATTTGACCATCAACGCAGGTGGCGCCAGACCTCGCCATCTCGAATATCGTATCCCTCAGACCTGCGTCGCTATGGGCCACCCTCAATACGGTATGGACCCGCCGCACAAGATCAGCACGTCCCGTGAGGAAGTCATTCGTACCTTCCATTTTGGTCAGCAGATTGAAGAAGAACTTACTGTTGTGCGCTTGCTCGAAGTTGTTCCATATCTGTGTCAATTCCTCTGAGTCGGCTGCTGACGGAGCGATCCAACGCTCACGGGCGTCAGTACCTGTCACCTCATCCATATCCACGTCTACGTCACTTGCGATCGAGTCATCGCTAACGCTGTCGCTAGAGCTGCCACCGTCGCTGCTGCGGTTAAACTGCTCCAACGCCTCGTCAATCTCTTCTGGCGTCCATCCCACTATCTGCTCGCCCGCCTGCACCTCATTACGCAGCATTAGCAGGCTCGCATCATCCAGAGTTTCGTTGCTCGCCAGATTCGTGCCTGCACGCAATACCCTGTGCTCGTCAGCCATCAGGACCGGCGGAATGGACTCGATCATGTTGTCGCGCAAATCCAGTGCCCTGAGCGAAGGGAGCTGAAGCGCTCCCTGCGGCCAAAGGATCAGGCGATTGCCACTCAAATCGAGGGCCTGCAAACGGGCAAGAGGGCTGACATCCAGCGACTCAAGCCAGTTTTCCGCCAGATTCAATGACTCCAGGTGGCTCAATCCTGCAAGCTGACGCTGGAGCTGAAGCGCATTGGAAAAACGGTTATTGACTGCCGAAAGTCGCTTGAGGCTGTTCAACGAGGTCACTGACTCCGGCAAGGCATACAGCGCGATGGCATTCAGCGCCAGGGTATGAACATGGGTAAACGCACCGAGGAAATCGCTTAGCCCCTCCTCTCTCAGATACACGTTGTTCAGGTTCAACGCACCGACATGAGCGAAGTCGGCGGGTAGAGCCGGGAGATTGCCCAAGGGGCTTTCGGACAGATCAAGGGGATAACCTCCCGATGCGTTCTCCACGGCCTGCGCCCCGCGAAGGTTCTGCCTCCAGCACGCCATTATCCGGTCAGCTGCCTGACGACGCGCGGTGGCTGCGATCCACACAGGAGGCGAGGATTCGCCCATCCGCTGGGGTGGGGTTTCGATCCATGTGTTCAGGACCTTCGTCAATGCCTGATGCTGGCTGTCCCATTTCGCCAATTGCTCATACAGGGGGCCAGCGCCGCCATGACGTAACGTCAACTCATCAATCACCTGTATCGCCTCGGCGCCTGGCAGATCCGGGTCAAGCCTTTGCAAGCGGGCTTGCGGGGTCAAGCGTGTCAGGTCATTGCCCGGTACAACGGGCAGCGACAATAACAAGTCCGGATTTTGCGCGACCAGAACCGGAAAATACTCGGGTTCACCCACGGTAATGCCCACCTGCAAGGCGGTTCTGGGAATACCCATGGGTGTTTCGGAAGGTGTACTCGCCAGCAAATCGGTGCGGGCCTTGACCGTCAACCGACAGCCAGTCATATCAATCCATAAAGCGTCATGGCCGGTCAGGGCAGCCTCGGGAATCGTCGTGATCGCGCTGTTGTTCAACTCGAGCTTGCCGAGGCCGGACAAGTCCAGCGCACCTTCGGGCCAGTCTTTAATAGCGGTATGACCCACACGCAAGGTCTTCAAGCGGGTCATGGCGCTGACATCCAGCGAATCGAGCCGGTTATAGCGCAAGTCCAGGCTTTCAAGGGCAGACAACCGGTTCAAGCGTCGCTGCACACTCAGGGTAATGGTCAGGTGATTTCGGCTCAGCTCCAGATCAGTGAGTTTCGCGAAGTTGCCCAATGCCGACGGAAGATCCTGCAGTTGATTGCTACTCAGATCCAACTCGCGAATGTCGGTGAAACCGCTCAAAAATCGACTGAAATCCTCGGATGAGACCACCACACCCGACATTTTCAGGGTGTGCACATGAGCAAAATTCGTTGCTGACAACGCCGGCAGTTCAGGCAGATCGCCTAGCGCCCAGCCGGACAAATCAAGCGTCGATGAAATGATTTGTCGCGGCATGACAGGCCGTGGCCGCACCGTTGAAGACCCGGCCTGCGGTTGCGAAGACTGTGCCTCCTGCGTACCGCCATAGCGTTTACGCAGACCATCACGCCAGCACTCACGGATTCGCCGGGCAACGGATTCTCGTTCCCGAATATTGACTTGCCGACCATTGGCTATTGTTGTTCGCTGCTGCCACGCCTCCAGTTGCTGTCGCAAAGCCTGTCCATCCTGGCGCAGTGCATTGACCCGTGCCAGCAACGCCCGCCCTGCCAAGCCCTCAGCCTTCATTCGCCCAAGGGCAATCTTCGAAAGTTCGTCACTTGTGTCCAAAGCCTTCTGTAGCGTGCCTTGGCAATAACGATCCAGCATTTGCCCGGTATCCAGAAAATGCGCAGGATTGTCGTGCACATACTCGTAAGCCCTCACGAAGTCCTCAGGGCCCAGCCCGGCCCAGTTGAGTTTCATGCCAGGCCACAGTGATTCATGCCCGGAGAGCCATTCCGGGGGAAGTGTCTTGACGCTTGAGCGAGTGAGATCCAGCGACCTGAGCTGTGGCAATTGCAGAGCGCCCTTCGGCCAGGCCTCTGTCGTCCCGTTCACACTCAACGAATGCAGTTGAGTCAGGCGACTGACATCCAGCTCGTCCGCCATGCCGATCACGTCCAATCGTTGCAGGTGTGGCATGGCGTCTATCACCGATTGGGCAGCTTCGGTGAATTGCGGACCCAGCGGCCCTGCCATCCGCAGTTCACGAATACTCGGCAGTGCCTTTAGCCTCTCGGCCAGTTGAACCCTATCGGCGCCATCCGGGATCCCCAACGTTAGCGACCGGGCGTTGGGGAACTGGCGCACAAAGGCTTCCGGTGTCTGACTCAATACGCCACCAACGCTCATATTCAGACGACTGACGTGAGGAAAATTGCCAGCCAGTTCCGGCAGGCTGTCTGCAGCACCCACGTCCAGAGAAACACTGGCATCGCCATCGTAAATACCCCGCTGCTGCCAGACGCTCTTAATGTTCTGTGCGACTTGATGGCGGACAGTATTCTGGCCACCGCTGTGCACCCATTGTTCGAGCTGCGCCGTCAGTGCCTCGTATTCCCGGCCCCGCATGCTCAGAAAATGGGCGATCTGCGTTTCGGTCATGCCATCCAGCGCAAGCTGGATGACCATCGATTCCGCCAACTCATCGGAGAAGTTCGGATAAACATCCCGCAACCTGGAGACCAACGAGGGATTCACCGTTGCGCCGGCACCTCGCCCGCTCAAGGGGTAGCCGACCCTGCCGTCGACCAGTCGCACCGGCGGACGGAATCGTGGCGTGGCGGCATTGGGCACGAGGGTTGCCATCATCTGGTCACGGTGGCCCATGGCATAGGTGGCCAATGTCTTTTGTAACTTGGCACCCTGCGCCACATTGGGCATGCCCAACCTAGTGCGGACGTCGTCCGGCAACGCATGCATGACCGAAGAGAAGAAGTTGTCGCCTGCTTTCGGCACGCTGTTCAACGCGTTTTTTTGCTGGTCGAAGGCCTGGAACTGGTTGGCTTGATGATGTTGATTGCCTTCCTTGACCAGGTATTTGAGGTGCTCCGCCGTCTCGCTACCGATGCTGTCGAGCAGTTTTCCATCGCAATCGCCCTGACGAACTTCCAGGCGCAGGTTTTTCGACCAGCCGGGGAGTTTTTCCAGGCTGTGCAGCGCCAGGCGCTGGCTGTCGGATGACGCCATGCTCTCCAGCTGCAACCCGGCCAGGGCCTTGTTCAGCCGAGTCACCCGGGCGCGCGCACGCCCCTTGAGCAACAGACTGGTGGGAAGTCGCCCGGCGTGTTTGATGTGCAGCCGTTCCTTGGCGGTGGCATTGGCCAGGACTTCTTGCGCCGCGTCCGTCGATAGACTGGGGAAAATACGTTGCAGCGCCTGAATTTCACGCGTTGTTGCCGTGGAGTCCTGACTGAGTTTGTCGAACAACGAAGTTTTGTTGGCCGAAAGCTGATCGCCAAGCTGTTGTCGAAAAACCGATTCACGCTCCGCATCGACCCGCGCACCTTCGCCCCCCAGCAAGCGAACGATTTCTTCCTCATCCAGTGTCGCAAGCACGCGTTCGGGCAATTTCCCGGCAGACACCTCCTCACGGGAAATCCTGATGCTCGGCTTCACGGGCGTCGACGCCTTACCGTAGCGGGATGAAGCACCGCTCAGGCTTGCGTTGTCGAACACGTCGATCACCCGCCCCTGCGGCCAACGCGGCATATTGATGACTTGCGGCAAGACGTCGTTATAGCGGCTGTCCGGCACCGGCTGACCGAGACGAATCTGTTCAATCATTTCATTGAGCTGACGGTCGATTTGAAACTGCCGCAACGTGTCGGCTAACGCTGATGGCATGCGCAGGTTATCCGTATGGATCTTGCGCAGCACGCCATCGTCAACACCGCTGATATCGGCGATTTTCTCCAGCGTCGCCGCGTCAATACCGTCGGTGACCGGGCCAAGACGTCGTAACAAGGTGGCACGATCCCACTCCAGCGGGCGCTCGAAACGATGACGCCACGCGCCTTCTCCATTGTGCTCAAGAACGGGGGAGTAAGCGTTCGAGTCCGTCGGGTGTTTGAGACGCCATTTGTTCAGCGTGGGGTCGAAGGTTTGTTCGTAGACGTTACCGTCGAGCCTGAGACAGGTCTTGCCGCCCACTTCATACTGCCCAAGCGTGTTGGGCTTGAGCCCCGCCGGCAAGACCCTGTCGCTCAGGTAGGGCCTCAGGCCAGGCCGCCACAACTGTTCGCTGCCAAACGGCAATTTGACCTTGACCAGGCCATCGATAATGGGTGTGGACAGCATCTTCGGCGCTTTACTGGCAACCGCGCCTACAGCCGCCATGAATGCGACGTTCACGGCCACTGACTTCAAATAACTCCAGGCCTGATCCGTGTCCCCGATGCTCCAGGCTTCAACCCCGTGATAAATGTCTGTGGTCAGTTGCACAGCCATCACGGCCATCATTACCTCGCCCAGGCCGGGCACAAAAAATGCGGCCACGTTGAGTATGCTCAGTCCCCACTCGGCATAGTGGGCGAGTCGTTCATACCAGGCGTCATGATCGACCTTGGCCGTCGGCACCGCCAGTTGCTCGGCAGTCTCCTTGAGGCGCGTCTGGTGCCGAATGTACAGCTCGCCGAACAGCGGCGTATCAAAAAATTCTTCGCTGATATCGAGAGTCGGCGCGTCCCGGTAAACATTTTCGTAAATACCGTCTATGTGCCCCAAGAGGGTCTGTTTACGGTAAGGGAAATCCGGGTTCCATTTGAGTGTTTGCAGAGCATTCCTGGTCTTGCCGAGAAACTTGCCCGCATCACCGTGGGGGATGAGCCTGAGGAAAGAGCGCTGGTAATTCACATCGCGCAGCCTGTAGCTCAGGTCATTTTCAAAGGACTTGAGCGAGGCATATTCCATGACCGGCGCCACCGGATCACCCGGAATACAGACGATGATCCGCGAGTCCCGGTAACCCAGTACGTCAAACAGGTTTACGCCGGGATGGGTCCAGCTGAAGTCGACCTTTTTACTTTTGCGCCGTCTTGCGCCAATGACAAACAGCTCACTGACAGGCGACCCGAGCACATGCAACTGACTGCAAGTGACGCTCTCACCGTCCAGTGTTGGCGATTTGTCGCCGTTGAGTACCGCGAGCAATGTGCGATAGGCCGATGGCGTGATCAGCGATTTGAGATGGGCAATATGGGCATGCACCCGCAGGCTGTCCTTCCACGCGTCGACCGTTTGGGTGCGCACGGTGGCCGCCCTGTCCGCGGCGTCAAACATCGCCGTCAGGTGTTCCTGATACTGCTTGCCGATATCCAGTTCACGGCATAGCAAGGCGAAATCGGCGGGTTTTATCGGCAGCTTCTTGATCCTGTAGCGCGTTGAAGGGCCCTTTTGCGGATAGTCCCAACCGTAAGGTCCTCCTTGGGTTTCCAGATTGGCAGCCCGTATACCTCGTTCAGCAATGACGTCACGCTCATCAAACGCCTGGTCCTGTTCAAAATTGCGCAGTGCCAGTTGCAGCAGTGTCTGGTGAGTGATCAGCGAGCCTGCAAAGGGCTCATAGAGCCAGGTCTGCGCAACATCAACTTTCAATCCGAACTTTTTTTGCAGCGCCGCTTCGAGCAACGGTTGCGCGAATTCGGTGACCCCTTTGAGCCCGGCAAGTGTTTTTGCCAGGGTTTCATTGGAGGTTCGACTGCGCTTCTGGTCGTCCCGTACAGTTTGTCGTAGGTCGCTGGAGGCGTTCTGAAACCAGTCCGGCATGACATTTTCGGCCAGGTTTCCCGGGGTTCTCGCCCGATCCAGAGCCCGGATGTTTGCCGGGGTCAGGTGGCGTATCCGATCGTGCAGCTTTTTTTTGATGAAATGGTTGTGAAGGCCCTTTTCCCGGGCCGGTGGGATTCCACTCATGTGGCAATACCTGATGCGGTTAAATGAAGCACCAGTCAATCAGCAGGCTTGTCGTCCAGGGCGGTACATATTTATACCGGGCAGCGCCGGGGGCGATCTTCTTTGCGTGGGTTGTCTATGCTTGTCTTACTCAAACGGGAGACGAGGGGTTTATGGACGATCCAGGCGACAACAAGCCGCCCACTTTCTGGCAGATGCTGCACAGCGTCGTGGCGGCGGCGTTCGGGGTGCAGAGCGGGAAGAACCGGGCGCGGGACTTCACTCACGGCAAGCCCAGTCATTTCGTGATTTTGGGGATTTTGTTCACCGCGGTGTTCGCATTGACGCTGTATGGCATCGTGCAACTGGTGGTGCATCTGGCCGGGGTTTAGCGCATCAAGGTTTGCAGGCTGAACGGATAGCGATACGACGTGGGCCGGCCCTTGGCTGAAAGACGACGGAAGTTCACACCGTAATCCGGTGATTCCCCCATGGCCAGCAATCGCCTGGCCTGTGCCTTGTCGATCAGTTGCAGCAACGGGATTCGCCGGTCTCGGCCGCCGTAATGGGTGAGATCCACGCCCAGCTCAAGATCATGCAACTCTACCAACGCCCAGCCGCCCAACGTGAAGTGCCCGCCCAACAGCACGCTGATGCGTCCGTCGACCGTCGCCTGTAACGCCGCCGGCGAGGTGTTGACCGCGCTGAACAACGCATCCTTGCCGGGTATCCCACCCGTCTCCGAAAACGCCTGCATGGCGCCAAACGCCATTTCGTCATTGGCTGACCACACCAGCGAGACCTTCGGGTAACGCTTGAACAGCAGTTTGGCCTGTTCATACGCCCGCTCCCGGGTCCAGCCGCTATAAACCAGTTGGCGCAAACGTACTTCAGGGTGTTCGGCCAAGGCCCGCATCATGCCTTGCTCGCGCAGTTGCGCCGAAGGGGTGATCTTCAGACCGGAAAACGCCAGCAACTCGATGACCTGACCGGGCGCCACGGGCGGATGCTGGCGAATCAGTTCCTTGATCATCAGGTAGCCACCCTCCTCGTCGTTGGGCACCAGGCTGCCCAAGCGCTCGGGGCGCTCACCCAGCAGGCTCATTTGATTGGCCGTCAGGGACGCATTGACCATAAACAGCTTTACCCCACTGTCCTGGGCCAGGCGAATGATCTGCGGGGCGACGTACTGTTCGTTGGCGAACATCAGATAGTCCGGACGATCAGGGCCTTGCAGCGCCTGACGGGCCTGCGCCAGCGTGAGCTCCGGCATGCGTCGGGAATAGAGAATTCGCAGATCAATGCCCAGATCCGTGGCTGCCGCCTGCATGAATTGCGAATAGCTGATCCAGAAGGCTTCGTCAGTTTTCCCGGGACTCAGAAACAGCACTGATTCCGCGCGCGCACCGGGTCCGTAAACCGCGCCGCACATGAGCAGGAATGAGTAGAAAAACTTCAACATTGATCGTCCGAGCCCCCCGGCAATTCGCCGCGCATTATAGCCAGCGAAGTCCCGGAAAACGGCGTTTATTCCGGTTATTGTCCGACAATCGTCGGAATGGGACCCGGACGGGGTCGGTTATTGATGGCTGACCCAAAATACCGCGGTGCCCACGACCAGGATGATCAGGAACAGAATGGCCCAAGCATCGACCGTGCTATCGGGTTTTGACGTTTTGGTAGGGTTGCTCATTGCATCGCCTCTTGTCGGTTTTATCGGTGATTGCATAAAGACTCGAGCACAGTTAAGACGATGATTGCCCGCACCACAAATGTGGGTTTTGCCTCATTGGATCTCATTAGTCGTTTTGGTTCTTTACATATACTCAAACATCACTTTTGCGCATAACTGCAAACTGGTATCTTGCCCCGGCTCCGTTGGGAGTGCGCGGCCGTGCGCGCAGAATTGCCGAGGCAGTATCGGAGACTTCCAAGCGAAAAACGCAACTGGATCCGACCGGCCCAAGCCTGAGAACAGGACTTATATGTACGTATACGACGAGTACGATCAGCGGATCATCGAGGACCGCGTCAAGCAGTTCCGTGATCAGACCCGACGCTATCTGGCAGGCGAGCTGAGCGAAGAAGAATTCCGCCCCCTGCGCCTGCAAAATGGCCTTTACATCCAGCGCTTCGCGCCGATGTTGCGGGTGGCGGTGCCTTACGGCCAACTGACTTCGCGCCAGACGCGAATGATGGCGAAGATTGCCCGCGACTATGACAAGGGCTATGCCCACATCAGCACCCGGCAGAACGTACAGTTCAACTGGCCGGCGCTGGAAGACATCCCGGACATCCTTGCCGAACTGGCGACCGTGCAGATGCACGCGATCCAGACCAGCGGCAACTGCTTGCGCAACGTCACCACCGACCAGTTCGCCGGTGTCGCTGCCGACGAGCTGATCGATCCGCGCCCGTGGTGCGAGATCGTCCGCCAATGGACTACGTTCCACCCTGAATTCGCTTACTTGCCGCGCAAGTTCAAGATCGCCATCAACGGTTCGACTTCCGACCGTGCGGCCATCGAAGTCCATGACATCGGCCTTGAGCCGGTGCACAACGCCGCAGGCGAGCTGGGCTTCCGTGTGCTGGTGGGGGGCGGTCTCGGCCGTACCCCGGTGGTCGGCGCGTTCATCAATGAATTCCTGCCGTGGCAAGACCTGTTGAGCTACCTCGACGCCATCCTGCGGGTCTACAACCGCTACGGCCGTCGTGACAACAAGTACAAGGCGCGGATCAAGATTCTGGTCAAGGCCTTGACCCCTGAAGTCTTCGCACAAAAAGTCGATGCGGAAATGGAACACCTTCGCGGTGGCCAGACCACGCTGACCGATGCCGAAGTACATCGCGTGGCCAAACACTTCGTTGACCCGGAGTACAAGGCGCTGGACAACCAGACCTTGGCGTTGGCTGAACTCGATAAGGAACACCCGGGCTTCGCGCGCTGGCGCACCCGCAATACCCTGGCTCACAAGAAGCCGGGTTATGTGGCCGTGACCCTGTCCCTGAAGCCGACCGGTGTTGCACCGGGCGACATCACCGACAAGCAGCTCGATGCCGTTGCCGACCTGGCCGATCGCTACAGCTTCGGTCAGCTGCGCACCTCCCACGAGCAGAACATCATTCTGGCCGACGTTGAACAAAGTCAGTTGTTCGCGATGTGGGGCGAGTTGCGCGAGCAAGGTTTCGCCACGCCGAACATCGGCTTGCTGACCGACATCATCTGCTGCCCGGGCGGCGACTTCTGCTCCCTGGCCAACGCCAAGTCGATCCCGATCGCCGAGTCGATCCAGCGTCGTTTCGAAGACCTGGATTACCTGTTCGATATCGGCGAACTGGACCTGAACATCTCCGGTTGCATGAACGCCTGTGGTCACCACCACGTCGGCCACATCGGCATCCTCGGGGTGGACAAGAAAGGCGAAGAGTTCTACCAGGTGTCCCTGGGGGGCAGCGCCAGCCGTGACGCCAGCCTGGGCAAGATCCTCGGCCCGTCTTTCGCCCAGGAAGCCATGCCTGACGTGATCGAAAAGCTGATCGACGTGTACATCGAACAACGTACCGAAGACGAGCGTTTCATCGACACCTATCAGCGTATTGGCATCGACCTCTTCAAGGAGCGCGTCTATGCAGCGAATAATTAAGAACAACGAAGTCGTCGACGAAACCTGGCACTTGCTGCCGAAAGATTTCAACATCGACGAGATCAGCAACTGCGACGACCTGATCGTCCCGTTGCATCTGTGGCGCGAACACAGCCGCATGCTCAAGGCCCGCGATGGCGGCCTGGGCGTATGGCTGGATGCCGATGAAGAAGCGGAAGAAATCGGTGACGACGTGGAAAATTTCCAGGTCATCGCCTTGAACTTCCCTGCCTTCACCGACGGCCGCAACTACTCCAACGCCCGCCTGCTGCGTGACCGTTATGGTTTCAAAGGCGAATTGCGGGCGATTGGCGATATTCTGCGCGACCAGCTGTTCTACCTGCACCGCTGCGGTTTCGACGCCTTTGCGATTCGTGCCGATAAAGACCCGTACGAAGCCCTGGAAGGTCTCAAGGACTTCTCGGTGACCTATCAGGCTGCTACTGACGAACCGCTGCCGCTGTTCCGTCGCCGCTGATCGTCAAACCTTGAACCCCTTCGCGGGGTTCAAGGCTTCCTCCTTGTACAACCCACGGATAAATCCGTTTAAAGACCTGCGCGCTGCTCCAGCGCCCTGAAAGCCACCAATGGGTTTTCAAACCGCCCACGCACCGCGCTCAATCGACTCCATACTTCGTCTGAAACATCTGCCTCTTCCAAGAGTCGCCAGACCCGTGCCTGAAGCGACTGATAACTGACCTGAAAGTCGGCGGTCAGACTCAGCCTGTCTATTGCGCTTAGAAACCGCGTACCCGAGGGGTTGCCTGCCAGCCGCTGCCAAAGGGTTTGTCGGGACTGTTGCAGCGGTTCGTCGCAATCTCGTAGCCACACAGTCGGCTGTCCATAGTCAGCGCCTGGCGCGCTCAGCCATAAATTGATTCCCGTTTGCTCACGATGACTGATCAGTCGGTGTAGCGTGTCCTCGTCCGTCAGTGGATTACCCCACAGCAGCACACGATCCACCGAGACGGCCTGATTCATCACCGCGGGTGGAACCCGGGTAATGCGGTTATCACGCAAATCCAGTGAGATCATGTAGGGCTCATCCCTGATGCCGATCGGGCATCGGGTAATCTGAGTGTCGCTCAGGTTCAGCTGACGCAAGTCATTCATCCCGAGCAGCACGGGGGGTACGCTCAATGGGTTTTCACTCAGGTCCAGCGTGTGAAGCCTGACCAACCCGGCCAACTGCGACGCCGTCTCTTCGGTGAACACCAGGCCCGTGGCCCTAAGATTCAGCGACGTGAGATGAGTCAGGCTGAACATGGCCGTCGGCAGAACGGTCTGCGCCCTGCCCTGGGCGTCGAATTGAGTCAGCTCGGCACTCTCAAGATTCAAGGTCTGCAGATTCGGAAAACACTCGAGGAACCCATTCAAGGTTTCACGCTCGGTCACATGGAAGTGTGGCATCGACAACTCGATGATCTCGTTGAACCGGATGTTCATGGCCGGCAATCGATGATAGTCCTCGCCCGCCAGGTCGACTTTGAACCCCACAAGCTGTTCGCCTGAATAGACGCGTTGATCTTGCGATGCCCGCTTTTGCCAGAGAGCGATCAGCTCCTCAGCCAGCTCGATCCTGGTTTCACGCTCGTAGTGCATGGCGTTCTGAACCATGTCAGCGTTATGTTCTTCAATCTGCTCATCAGTCAGCCCCTGTGCCTCGTTGTCAGCTTCGTTCAGGAAGGGAATGTCCATGTCCTGAATGTCTTCCGTCACCTGATCGATCCAGCTACTCAAGTCGATGTGGAGTTGTTGAAATTGTTGTCTCAACTGATCGATGTGTGCCTGAGCGCCGCCGCCCGCACGCTGTAGCAGTTCATCGGCCTCAGCATTCGAGAAGTCCGGATAAAGCTCCTTGAGCTGCAACCTCATTATCTCGTGCGTCAACCCTTCGCCCTGTGGCGCACCGGGGAAGCCGCCGCGTAGCCCTTGCGCCTCGAAGGGCAGACCGGAATCCATCCTGTCCAGACCGAGCACGAGTTCGGAGCGAGGCATTGCCCGGTCGCCGACTTTCAGCTGCAACTCGCGGGCCGGATCAAGCGATGAAAGTTGCAGCGCCTCACGTTCGTCCCCGGACAGGATTTCAAGGACCGCTTCATAAAAGTCCGTTGGCACATCGCGACTCTGGTAACGGTTTCCCACCTTTATCAGCCGTCGAACACTGGCGGCGTCAAACGCACCGCTACGGTCCAGAACCCGGCCTGCGAGGGAACTGTCGTGCACCTCAATTCGAAGGCTTTTTGGCCATCCGGGGAGATTTTTGAGGGAATGCAGGGCCAGTATGTCCGACTCCGGGCTAACCACCGACCGAAGGTACAAGCCTTCATAGGCACGATTGAGCCGCACATGTTGTTGATACTGGCGGGCCTTGCTGTCGAGACGGTTGAACACTTGCCGGACCTGAACCGGGTCGGGTGGACTCTGGATGTCCACGCCATAGCGGTCGAGCATCTGCTCAATGGCGCTTTTGGGGAGGCCTGGGTATTGGCGCTGAAACAGCCGGCCCCATTCATGTTCCGAGTGCTGAAGCGCTTCGTAACGGCTGTTGAACAGTACGACTCGCTCGCCCTGCGACACGGTGGCTTGCCCGAGCTCCTGATCAATCCTGAAGCGGCTGATGGTATCGGCCAGCAAAGGTGTCGGCGGGCGCCTGGCCTGCATCAGTCGCAGCATGTCGTCATCGACTGCACTGACCTTGCCGATTTGCGCCAGCACTTCATCGCTGAAAGACGCCACCGACGGGCCGATTCCGCGGATAAGCTCCACGCGACTCGGCAGCGCCAGGTTCGGTGGTCCGGAAGTCGGGGCAACAATCTGATCCGGTGCCGGACTGGCAACCTCCTCCCCCGGTGCTGCGCCAGGTTCACGCACTCTTTCGGCAATGACGCGGGCCTCGGCAGTTTCACTCCTGAGGGCCGCCCCTGCGCCTGCCAGCGGCAGCGCATTGAGCAAGCCAAACACCGTGCGCGTCACACCCGCCGATCGATCACTTGAGCTTTCACCGTTGACGGCCTGATCAAGGCCATACCCGGCGTCGATGATGCCTGCCAGCACCAGTAACCCTTCACCACCGGGCACAAACAACGCCAAAGGCCCAAATCGATTGATCCACTGCACGACCGGTTCAACGACCGCACTCAAGTTATCCCGGTTGACCTGCGCATCGTCACGAATGGTTTTGACACTGGCCCGGGAGGCTTCTTTCATGCTCAGTACCAGCTGGGCAAACAGATCGGTGCCTGATGGCGATTCATCGAAACCGATGTATCGGGCTGGTTCCCATAAGCCGTCATCGTTGAAGAACCCCGCCTCTTTGGTCAGCCGGTGTTCCTTCGGATAGACCGCCATGCCTTCCAGCGCCGTCAATACACCGGCATGGAAAGTACCGTCCTTGCGATCATCCTCGGAAAAATGGGCGGCCAAGGCCCGTTTCGTATCGTCATCCCTACCCTGATTCACAACCCATTGGTGCAATTGCCCGGAATCGTCAAATGCGTGCAGAGGCGAAGAATTACCAGGGATGTACACCACAATCCTGCCGCCAGGATCACGGTAGCCCCAGATATCTTGCGCGGTGTAGCGATAGAGCTTCAAACGCCCCATCTTGAGCATCGCGGGCCCCCTGGTGGGCACCTGCAATTGTTCGATCGTCAGCGTTGACCATGCCTGATCCGCCGGCAACCCTGCCGCCTGCATGGCCAGTTCGAACCCCTTTGGGGTCAGACTGTTCTCGTACCGCTGCAGAAAAGCAGCCATGACGAAGGCGGATTTGACCGAGGTTTTCAGTGCGTGGGGGCTGGGTGCGACGATCACTTCGTCCGATGGCCAGGTTTGATCGAGGTAAGCCTGATATCGGTCCTGGAGGTCCAGTTCCCAGACCCACTTCTTGAAGTCAGCGGGCCTCACGGCGATCTGGGTCAGCGGTCCGTAGCGCTGCGGAACGGTTCGGCGATAAATTCCTTCGTAGGTGTAGTGAAAGTCGTTACCGGGGTCGGCCAACTCATCGGCGCGTCCCGTAACAACGATGGACGGCCCGACATCGGGTGGCGTGTACAAGCCAAACGCGGTTTCGCCGAAGCGCCCGTCACCCACAGTTTGATAGTTGGAAATCAGCACCTGTACCAGGGACATGGCACTCGCCACCCGCCCCTGATGGATGCCGTTCTGCGCAGAACGCCCGGCGTAGTCGTAATCGAGTGTCACCAGCTGTGCGGTTGTCGGGGCTATTTCATGCCCCCACTTTTCTTTGATCAGGTGTTCGCCAAATTGGCCGGGAGTCTGCGGCAGCGCAGCATCCACGACGGACTTCAGCGCCTCGCGCATGCCGGGCAAGGTCGGTGCATTGTCGTCTTTATGAGGGTGGTCAGGCATGGTGCATTCCATTGCAAGCATTTCAGGAACACCACCCTAACTGACCACGGATCAACCGGAAGCGGGAACGATCGACAATGACCTCAGGAAAATTCGCAATCGCCGGAAGGAAAACGTTTGGGCTTAAAACCCGCAAAAAAAAATGAAACCGGGGAAGTATCCACGGTTTCATTTTTGAACGACGATGCTTTTTGAGTATTACCAGAAGCGTTGCTGGGTCAACCGGCTCCACCAGCTCAGCAGCACACGATCGACTGAGCCGCTGGCCGCCATGCCGATGCGTTCCTGCAGACTTTTACGTTCGGCGTAGTGCAAGTGGTACAACTCGGACTTCTTCGCACGTTCGGCGAGGTATTCATCGCTGGTTTTCAGCTCGTCCACCAGTTGCTTGTCCAGCGCCGCGACGCCGAGCCAGATTTCACCGGTGGCCACTTCATCGATGGCCAGTTGCGGGCGATAGCGGGAAACGAAGTTCTTGAACAACTGGTGAGTGACGTCCAGGTCTTCCTGGAACTTCTCGCGGCCCTTCTCGGTGTTTTCGCCAAACACCGTCAGGGTGCGCTTGTACTCGCCCGCGGTCAGCACTTCGAAGTCGATGTCGTGCTTTTTCAGCAGGCGGTTGACGTTAGGCAACTGGGCCACGACGCCGATCGAGCCGAGAATCGCGAACGGCGCACTGATGATCTTCTCGCCGATGCACGCCATCATGTAGCCGCCGCTGGCCGCGACCTTGTCGATGCACACGGTCAACGGCACACCGGCATCACGGATACGCGCCAGTTGCGAGGACGCCAGGCCGTAGCTGTGAACCATGCCGCCGCCGCTTTCCAGACGCAGCACCACTTCATCCTTGGGCGTGGCGAGGGTCAGCAGCGCGGTGATTTCATGGCGCAGGCTTTCGGTGGCCGACGCCTTGATGTCGCCGTCGAAATCCAGCACGAACACCCGAGATTTGGCTATCTCGGGTTTTTTCTTTTGCTTTTTCTCGGTTTTAGCTTCGACCTTGCGCAAGGCCTTGAGCTGGTCCTTGTCGAGCAGGGTTTGCTCCAGGCGTTCGCGCAGCCCTTTGTAGAAATCGTTGAGTTTGCTGACTTGCAACTGGCCGACCGACTTGCGTCGACCTTTGCTGCGCAACGCCGCGAAACTGGCCAGGACCACCAGAATGGCGATCACCAGTGTCACGGTCTTAGCCAGAAAAACGGCGTACTCGGCAAAAAACTCCACAGGGACTCCTTTAATACGATGCGCTGCAAAAACGCGCGCGGGATACCTCCAGCATACCCATGCGCCGCCCCGGCGGCCAGCCGTGTAACCTCTGGCAACAGCCCTGTAACGGGCATTTCAAACAAGCGTATGTTTTTTCATTGACAGCTCACCTTCATCCTCATAACCTCGCCGAACCTTCAACGTACCGGGATGACGCGGACGTGGGCAGTATCTATTTGATTCGACATGGCCAGGCCTCCTTTGGTGCAGACGACTATGACGTCCTGTCGCCGACCGGTATTCGCCAGGCAGAAGTCCTCGGCCAGCACCTCGCTGAGCTGGGTATCAGCTTCGATCGCTGCCTCTCGGGCGATCTGCGCCGCCAGCAACACACGGCCAACAGCGCTCTGGAACAGTTCGCTGCGGCAGGCCTGCCGGTTCCCGCGCTGGAAATCGATTCTGCTTTCAATGAGTTCGACGCCGACGCGGTGATCCGCGCGCTGCTGCCGGCCATGCTACCTGACGAACCCGAAGCGCTGCACATCCTGCGTAACGCCGCGCAAAACCGCGGTGAGTTCCAGCGCATCTTCGCCCTGATTATCGAACGCTGGCTCGCCGGCACCTATGACACACCGGGGCTGGAAAGCTGGCTGGGGTTTGTCGAACGGGTGCAGGCCGGTCTGCAGCGAATCCTCGAAAGCGCCGACAACACCCAGAAAATCGCCGTGTTCACCTCCGGCGGTACCATCACGGCCCTGCTCCACCTCATTACGCAAATGCCGGCAAAGCAGGCGTTTGAACTGAACTGGCAAATCGTCAACACCTCGCTCAACCTGCTGAAGTTTCGCGGTCGCGAGGTGGCTCTGTCTTCTTTCAACAGTCATGCGCACCTGCAGCTGTTGAAGACCCCGGAACTCATCACGTTTCGCTGAGTCCGGACTAGTGTGACCCTGGCTGTATTCACCCAGCTCTTATTACCCAAGAAAGGATCGAACCATGACCTCCGTAGCTGATGCCGTACAAGCAATGAAAGCCAAGTTCAACCCAGCCGCTGCTGCCGGTCTGGACCTGGTATTCGGTTTCCGCATCGACGACACCAAGAACTTCTCGCTGATCGTCAAAGACAGCACCTGCGAGCTCCAGGAAGGCGAAAACCCGGACGCCCAGGTGACTCTGGTCATGGACGGCGAAACCCTGGAAGGCATCGTCAGCGGCGAAACTGACGGCATGCAAGCCTTCATGGGCGGCAAACTGCGCGCCGAAGGCGACATGATGCTGGCCATGAAACTGTCCGAGCTGTTCCCGGCCTAAGCGCGCCGCTCCCGACCTTCGGGAGCACGCCTGGCTGCAAACGAATCCCGCCCCTCGTGGCGGGATTCGTCGTTTTTCGCCATCGGAAAACGGCTACCTGTGGATTTGCCGTCTATATTCCTTCTGGCCGCATGCGTCAGACATCGGCTGTTTGCCCTCGCTTTTTTATGAAGAACCTTGCGCGGAGCACTGCCCATGAGCCCACCTGACGACCACGACGGATTTAACCGCCGACGTGTACTGCAAGGCCTTTCGGCAGGCGCCGTCGGTGCCTGGATCAGCCCGCTACTCGCAGGGAGTAAAACCATGCCCGACGCCCCCGCCGACCTCATCCTGTACAACGGACGCCTGCACACCGTCGATCGCAAAAAACCTCAAGCCAGCGCCGTCGCGATCAAGGACGGACACTTCGTGGTGGTCGGCAGCGATGCCCAGGCCATGGCCCTGCAAGGCCCCGGCACACACATTATCGACCTGCACGGCCGCACGGTGATTCCCGGTCTCAACGACTCGCACCTGCACCTGATCCGTGGTGGCCTCAACTACAACCTTGAACTGCGCTGGGAAGGCGTCCCCTCACTGGCCGATGCGTTGCGCATGCTCAAGGATCAGGCGGACCGCACGCCCACGCCGCAATGGGTGCGAGTGGTCGGTGGCTGGAACGAGTTCCAGTTCGCCGAAAAACGCCTGCCGACGATTGATGAATTGAACAAGGCCGCGCCGGATACACCGGTGTTCGTCCTGCACCTCTACGACCGTGCCCTGCTCAACCGCGCGGCATTGAAAGTGGTCGGTTATACCCGTGACACGCCGAACCCGCCGGGTGGCGAAATCCAGCGCGATGCCAATGGCGACCCGACGGGCATGCTGATCGCCCGGCCCAATGCGATGATTCTCTACTCGACCCTGGCCAAGGGGCCGAAACTGCCGCTGGAATATCAGGTCAACTCCACCCGCCAATTCATGCGCGAACTCAATCGCCTGGGTGTCACCAGCGCCATCGACGCCGGCGGCGGTTACCAGAATTATCCGGACGACTATCAAGTCATCCAGCAACTGGCCAAAGACCAGCAGCTCACGGTGCGCATTGCCTACAACCTGTTCACGCAAAAACCCAAGGAAGAGCTGACCGACTTCAAAAACTGGACCAGCACCTCCCACTACGGTCAGGGCGATGATTTTCTCCGGCACAACGGTGCCGGGGAAATGCTGGTGTTCTCGGCGGCCGACTTCGAAGACTTCCTCGAGCCCCGCCCCGACCTGCCGCAAACCATGGAGCAGGAACTGGAACCGGTGGTCCGCCATCTGGTGGAACAGCGCTGGCCGTTCCGTTTGCACGCCACGTACAACGAATCCATCAGCCGCATGCTCGACGTGTTCGAGAAGGTTAATCGCGACATTCCGTTCGACGGTTTACCGTGGTTCTTCGACCACGCGGAAACGATCACCCCGCAGAACATCGAACGGGTCAAAGCCCTCGGCGGTGGCATTGCGATCCAGGACCGCATGGCATTCCAGGGCGAATATTTCGTCGACCGTTACGGCGCCAAGGCTGCCGAAGCCACGCCGCCCATTGCTCGTATGCTGGCCGAAGGCATTCCGGTCGGCGCCGGCACCGATGCCACGCGCGTGTCCAGCTACAACCCCTGGACTTCGCTGTATTGGCTGATCAGCGGCCGCACCGTCGGTGGTCTGGCGCTGTACCCGCAAGGCTTGAGCCGCGACACCGCGCTGGAACTCTTCACCCACGGCAGTGCCTGGTTTTCCTCCGAGCAAGGCAAAAAAGGCCAGATCAAGGTCGGGCAACTGGCCGACTTGATTGCGTTGTCGGCGGACTATTTCCACATCGAGGATGAAGCGGTCAAATGGATCGAATCGGTACTGACCATCGTCGACGGCAAGATCGTCTATGGCAGCGTCGAGTTTGAAAAACTCGGGCCGCCTCCCGTCCCCGTGGTGCCTGAATGGTCGCCCGTCGCCAAAGTACCGGGCCATTGGAAACCCCTGGCGCCGCTAACGGCGCAGGTTCATCAATGCGTCGGGGCTTGTGCGGTGCATGCGCACAGCCACGAGAGAGCGAGACTGTCATCCACGCCGGTCAGTGACTTTCAAGGTTTTTGGGGGGCGTTTGGCTGTTCATGTTTCGCCTTTTAGAAAAAACGCATAAAAAAGCCGGAACTGATTTGCAGTTCCGGCAATCACCTTCGACAGTTCAATCATCAACGAGTACGGCGCTCAAAACGAACCGTTTATTTTTATACGATGATTTTCCTGTTTATTAACGAATGGCGTATTTAAGAATATAAGAATAAAGATTGTTCACTGCCAACTCCGCATCCTTCCGATCCAGATGAAGAGTACCCGCCAGAGCAGCGTGACATTCAAGCACCATCTTTTCACGACCATAACGGTGAAAGATCGCTCCATCGGCAATATCGGAAAATGCCTTGTATACCCCGAACAGGACAACACCAGACTCGTATTCAATACGCACCTGATTCATGGCCACCGGCACCGAAACACTCCCGTTGCTTATCGGCTGCGGCGTCAACTCCCCGACTTTTGTGCACTGACTGCGGCAAATCATCCTGCTTTTTTTATCGGTACCAAAGTTACGCTCATACAACGTAATTTCCGAACCAGGCACCTTGGAACAGGCTTCTTCGAAAGCAGTCAACACCGCGTTGGCATTCGCCATGCCCGCGTCTATGTCCCGAAGCGAAACGAAGCGTTCCAGCTTATTCTCCTTCACACTGTCCAGTGCCCGAACGATGGTCGACACGTGCGCAAAATCTTTTTTGCTCGCGATGACATGAACCTCATATTCATAGAGACAAGCATGCTCACCCGTTTGAAAACCAGCAAACTCATGGGTTTCAAGGCCAGCCTCCATGATAATGCTGTACTTGTCTTCAAGGGACTTCTCAAAGATCATCGCCCCCAGATCCCTGACAAACGCTTCGGTCTGCTTGTAGGCATAGACCACGCCCTGCTTCTCGATCTCGTCGTAGTGCGGATGACGGGTGCGATATTCAGGCTCGTACAGCGGGACGTAATTTGAATAGCGGGAAGTATTGAGCAGCTCATTGAGCAAATGCGTTTTACCCGCCCCCTCCACGCCAACGACCACCAGCATCTTTGGCACAGATTCGTCGTCCGCACCTGGCGTTCTGGACGCGAACAACCCTTCTTCCATTTCATGGAAAACTTTTTCTACATCCTGCTTCGTATAAGCATATTTATTCGACACGTGCTGAAATTCCTTTTCAGTTGAAATAAGTCCTTTAAATAATCCGAACTTCGACATAGCAAAAGTTATTGACAATCGCCGAAGCCATTCAAAAGACAACTCAAGCTAAAGCAATTTTGTTACACCGAACAACCGAGAAGATCTTGCAAAATATTTCAGAAAAACATCAACCGTAACTCCGGAAAACCCCCTACAGAACACGCAGCAATGGACTACCTAACACACATCATTAAGTATCGAACTCAGCGAAACTTCATCGACCTATCAACGAATACCCCTATGCTCAACGTGACAGAATCACTTCCAGTAACACCCTGCTTCTTATAAACTAATGACGTCGTTCAAACTCGAAGACCGGCCTGCGAGGTATCCGTTACCAGCCCCTGCTCTTACAATGCCTGCACCTCCGACACCGGCCGCCCCATGGACATCGATCTCGCCCGCACCTTTCTGGAAATCGTCCGCCACGGCAGCCTTGCCGCAGCCGCCGAAAAACTCCACGTTACCCAGACCGCAATCACCGCGCGCGTGCAGAAACTCGAGAGTCAGCTGGGCAGCACCCTGTTCGTGCGCAACCGCGCCGGTGCGCGCCTGACACCTAACGGTGAAGCCTTCGTGGTCTACGCCAATCAACTGGTCGAAACCTGGGAAGCGGCGCGACGGGACTTGCCGTTGCCCGAGGGTTACCGCGACGTATTGCACATCGGTGGCGAGGTCAGTTTGTGCAACCCGCTGATGCTCAGTTGGGCCGGCGCGCTGCGCGAGAAGATCCCCAGCCACGCCCTGCGCATGGAAATCCGTGACGGTGAAAACCTGCTGCGCCAACTGGAACTCGGGGTTCTGGATGCCGCGCTGGTTTACCAGCCCGAGTATTGGCCGCGTCTGCAAGTCGAACAGGTGCTGGAAGAAAAACTGGTCCTTATCCGCCTGGCCGCAAGACCCGATCCCTACGTGTACATCGACTGGGGCCCGGACTTCCGGCGTCAGCACGATGCGGCCCTGCCGGAAAAAGCCAAAGCCGCGCTGAGCTTCAACCTCGGCCCACTGGGTTTGCAGTACATTCTGGAAAACGGCGGCAGCGGCTACTTCCGCACCCGGGTGGTCCAGAGCTATCTGGAAAGCGGTGTGCTGGAACAAGTGCCCAAAGCCCCCGAATTCAGCTACCCGACCTATCTGGTTTACTCCCGCGACCGCGACTCCGCGACCTTGCAACGCGCCTTCGACCTGCTGCGCGAAGTGATCAAATCCGACGATGACTGGTCGCAACGCTGGAACCCGCTGACCTGAATCCGGTTTGCACCGGAGCATGGCGGTTGCGCCCTCAAGGTTGGTCCAGCCAAAACGCCGGGATCGTCTAATCTGCTGGAGATAACAATAACTACAGGTGATTGCAGTGAGGCAGACCACCGAAGCATTCCGCGCCCGCTACCGCGCTGCTATCCATCCCCTCTACAACCCATGGCTGCACGGCGCTTTTGTGCTGCTGTTCGGGTTGCTGGCCATCGGCGCATTCTGGAGCACCGTGCACCAGGTTCAGCCACTGGAATGGCTGGCGATTCCATTGACGTTGTTGTTCTTCAACTTCGGCGTGTACATGCTCCATCGGCACTTGGGGCACCATAAAAAAAACTTCGCGCGAATGTTCTATGCACGCCATGCCGGCGACCATCACAGCTTTTTCGCCCCCGGCCACATGACCTACGACAGTGCCCGGGACTGGCGGGTGATTCTGTTTCCAGCCTGGCTGATCGTGTTGCACACGGTCGTCATCACCCTGCCCGTCTGGTGGCTGCTTGAGCAGTTCGATGCCAACGTCGCCGGGATGTTCGGCGGCTGTCTGGTCCTCGGCTACCTGACCTATGAAGTGTTCCATGCCTGCGAGCACCTGCCGCCGGAGAACCCCGTCACACGGTTGCCGTGGATCCGCCAGATGCGCCGCCTGCATGAACTGCATCACCGTCGTGAGCTGATGCAGGAACGCAATTTCAATATCGTTTTTCCGCTGATGGACTACCTGTTCGGCACCCTCTATTGGGAACCGGAACCGACTGACCTGCACCCGACGAGAACAACCATGACCCGCATGCAGCATCAGATCGATATTGCTGGAGACCCGATTGACGTGCTCGCCTACGCCAGCACCGTGACCCGTTGGCCGGAGTGGCATCCTTCGTCCCTCAAGGTCGATGGTCAGAGCGGTCCGCTGCATGCCGGGGGGCGGTTCGAGGAAGACATCAAGGCGGGCGGGCGTGAGGGACATTTGCACTGGGAGGTTAACGAATACCTGCCTGGACGCCGCTGGAGTGCCTGGGCCCATGACGATCACGGGTTGTCTTTAGTAGTGACTTACGAGTGCGAGGCTCAGGGCGCGGGCACACACTTTGTCCGTACCCTGGAGTATCGGTTCAGCGGCCTGGCGATGCGCATTGCCAATCGACTGCTGCTCAAGCGCCGCATCGATCGAGAGTCGGCAGCGTCGATCTTGGCATTGCGTGAGATGGCGCAAAAACAGTTGGCCCCGGCAGGAGTCAGCGCGTGAGTCGAACCATCAAGTTTCGCCATGTGGTGTTGCTGGTAATTGTCGCCATCGGCGCCTTCCTGCTGCTGATGCCAACCAAGGTTCAACCGGTGGCCTGGACACCGCCACCGGCGCCCTCCCTCACCAGCGGCATCTACGCCGACAATCAGCGCCTCAAAGGCGTGAAGCGCGTCGGCGTCGCTGATATCGACGGCCCGGAAGCGTTGCTGCTGGAGGAAGACGCTCTCATCACCGGTTTGCATGACGGCCGATTGATCCGTACCAGCCTCGACGGCAAGGTCACCAAGGTCCTGGCCGATACGGGCGGCAGACCCTTGGGCCTGGCACGTCATCCCAGCGGTCTGCTGGTGATTGCCGACGGGGTCAAAGGCTTGCTGTCACTGGATGCCCAGGGCCGCCTGATTCCATTGACCACGGAAGCCAACGGCGTGCCCTTCGGTTTCACCGACGACGTGGCGATCGACAAGTCCGGGCACTACGCCTATTTCAGCGATGCCTCCAGCCGTTTTGGCTACGGCAGTGACGGCGACGCGATCATCGAGCACGGCGGCGATGGCCGCTTGCTGCGTTATGACTTCCAGACCGGAAAGACCGCGGTCCTGCTGGATAAGCTGGAATTCGCCAACGGCGTGACCCTGGGACCGGACGATGCCTTTGTGTTGGTCAACGAAACGGGTGCCTATCGCATCAGTCGTTACTGGCTGAGCGGGCCAAAAGCCGGCACCCACGATCTATTCATCGACAACTTGCCAGGGTTGCCGGACAACCTCGCGTTCAATGGTCGCGACCGCTTTTGGGTGGCGCTCTATGCGCCGCGCAACGCACTGCTCGATGCCACCGCACCGCATCCCTTCGTGCGCAAGATGATCGTGCGAGCCATGACTTTCCTGCCGAAACCGGTGGAGAAGCGCGCCTTTGCGCTGGGGCTGGACCTGGACGGTAAAGTGATCGCCAACTTGCAGGACGGCAGCCGCGACAACTACTCGCCGATCACTACCGTTCGCGAATATGGGGATTGGTTGTATTTCGGGTCGTTGAAGGCGAAAAACATGGCGCGATTGCCGTTGAGTACCGCGCTGCAATAGACACCGTGGATCCATCGCCACCCTGTTCTTCGCTGGGGAACTTTTATTTACCGGGGGGGATGGGGAGTTCGGTGATGGGGCACCTCGCATGGAGCCGTAAATTCGGACTCTGAACATTCGAGGTGCCGGTATTTATCGCCGTCCCAGATTTTCAGTCACCGATCTTCGGTGACCGGACAGGGCGCGTCAGGACGGCGTCTGGAGTCGATCAACGATCTTTTGCTTAACCTCCACGCGCTTCGCCTTGAGCTTCTTCAATGCGTCATCACTGGGCGCATCCGATTGGGCAGTTTCAGCCTTGACCACCTCGGCGTCCGCCTGCGAATACTTGTTGATCAGTGAATCCAGTAACGGATCCTTGGTGCGTTTTTGCTGGATATCTTCCTTTGAGAGCTTGAGATCCTGATAAAGGTCGTGTGGCACCGGCATGGAACACCTCCGTTTGTTGATCGGAGGCAAACGCGATCAATTGCGTTCACCAACTATCAGAATGGCCTCGGTTAGCCGGTTCTGTCGACCGCCTATCAGACCAGCGGCGCCCGTTCGTCGCCATGCCGCAATCGCAATAAAACCTCTGTCCGCTCGTCGGCCGCCACACGTTAACGAGACCTGACTAGCCGCCATCGGTGTCGATGTCGGCATCGGTGTCATCCCCGGGTTTGGGCCGGTCGGGATTGGGCTTGAAACCCGGGCTGAACTCATTGTCGTTATCGGTGTGAAGTTGCTTCTGGTCGACCGCTTTGTCTGCGCTTTCCGGTTCCGCTGTTTTCGCGTTTTCCTCAAGACCACTTTCATCTTTCATAAGTACCTCGTTCATCACTGCACGTGCGCGGCTGAAACAGTCGGGCCTTGAAGATTTGAAGCCCCTCGGCAAGCAACGTTCCCTCGAACGGATCGCCGATCTACTAGAGTCCATGTGCACCAGATCAAATATACCTGCCGGAGCGAACAACTATCTGACACGGCAAATGTCACTGACTTTACGCCGGTCAATATTCGGGAACCGGCAAACACTTCCAGGGAGACAAGGCACATGGCGGCATTGCAAACCAGCACACTCGATGCGATGACAAAAAACCAGACGCAACTGTTGGCCGAATGGACCAACGGCCTTGAAGCCAGCGGTGCCGCGCGCAACCTCAAAGAGCAGGATCTGCGGCAACAGACATCGGAGTTCCTGCAACTGATCGTCTCGGGACTTGAACGAGGCAACAGCCAGAATGTTGCGGCACCGGGCTGGGACGAGATCCGCCAGTTCCTCGAAAAACTCTCCCACAGTCGCGCCCTGCTTGGCCAGGACTCGTACCAGACCGCCAGCTTCATCTTTGCGCTGAAAGGCCCGTTGTTTGCGCTCCTGCAGAATCACTACCAGGACAATCCGGCGCTGTTGGCCGAGCAACTCTGGGAAGTCTCCGAACTGCTCGATGCCCTGGGCATGCACACCATCCGCACCTTCCAGAAGTCCCGTGAAGCGGTGATCAAGCGCCAGCAGGAAGAGCTGCTGGAACTGTCGACCCCGGTGGTCAAGCTCTGGGATGGCGTGCTGGCGCTGCCGATGATTGGCACCCTCGACTCACAACGGACTCAGGTGGTGATGGAATCGCTGTTGCAGCGAATCGTCGACACCGGTTCGGAAATCGCCATTATCGACATCACCGGCGTGCCGACTGTCGATACGTTGGTGGCTCAGCACCTGCTCAAAACGGTGACCGCCATTCGCCTGATGGGCGCCGATTGCATCATCAGCGGCGTGCGTCCGCAGATCGCCCAGACCATCGTGCACCTGGGGCTGGACCTGCAAGGCGTGGTCACCAAGGCCAACCTGGCCGATGCCCTGAAACTGGCCCTGACCCGGCTGGGGTTGACTGTCAGCAAGGCGGACTGAGCCGATGGAGCGCATTCCGATTTTGCAAATGGGCGACTTCCTGCTGGTGACCATCCAGGTCGACATGCATGACCAGTTGGCCCTGACCCTTCAGGACGACCTGTCGGAGCGCATCAGCAAGACGTCGGCCCACGGCGTGCTGATCGATATCTCTGCGCTGGACATGGTCGACTCTTTCATTGGCCGGATGATCGGCACCATCTCCGGCCTGTCGAAAATCATGGATGCCCAGACCGTACTGGTCGGCATGCAACCTGCCGTTGCCATCACCCTGGTTGAGCTTGGCCTGACCCTGCCCGGCGTCAGTACTGCGCTGAATGTCGAGCGCGGCATGAAACTGCTACAGGAACGAGTACGTGAGCAATGACCGTGCGCAGCAGCGGCACTCAGCCGATTCACATCGAACAGGACGTGGTGCTGGCTCGGCAGACGGCGCGCAAGTTGGCCACCGAGTGCGGCATGCGCCTGATCGACCTGACCAAACTGGTGACGGCAGTCAGTGAGCTGGCACGCAACACCATGGTCTATGGCGGTGGTGGCGAGATGGACTGGCAAATCCTTGACGAAAACACACGTACCGGCCTGCGCCTGACCTTCCGCGACGAAGGGCCGGGCATTGCCGACGTCAAACTGGCGATGACCGACGGCTGGACCTCCGGCAACGGCTTGGGGCTGGGCCTGACCGGCGCCAAGCGGCTGGTGGAAGAGTTCGAACTCGAGACCACGCCCGGCAAAGGCACTCGCATCACGATCACCCGATGGACATGAATATGGCAGGTTCAATGACGCAAGTGCTGCCCATCGAAGACAGCAGCCAAGTCGGCCATGCGCGGCGCACGGCGCAGAAACTTGCAGAAGAACATGGCTTCGACGCCACCGATGCCGGACGTGTGGCGCTGGTGGCTACCGAGCTGGCCAGCAACATTCTCAAGCACGCCGCTCGCGGTGAACTGCACCTTCGGATCTTGCCTCGAGCGTCAGGCGCGGGGATCGAAATGCTCGCCGTGGACCGCGCCCAAGGCTTTGATTTGCACGCATGCCTGACCGACGGATTTTCCACCCGCGGCACCCAGGGCATCGGACTTGGAGCCGTGTCGCGCCAGACGGAAGTGTTCGACGTCTATGCCGACTCACGGGGTGCCGTGCTGCTGACGCGGCTGTATCCGCGCAGCGACAAGGCCCCGGACCGGCGAGTCGGCGTCAGCCAGCATTCGCTGCGCAACGATCCTGCCTGCGGTGATGTCTGGCACCTGGCATTCGATGGGACACGCATCAGCGCCTTGGTGATCGATGGCCTGGGGCATGGCGAAGAAGCCGAACGTGCCGCCCGCGCCGGCGAAAAGACTTTCGCCCTGTCGCCCTTCGCCTCACCCATGCTGTTGCTTGAGGACATTCATCAAGCCATGACCGGCACCCGCGGAGGTGCCCTGGCGATCGCGCAGTTCGACGGTGACCATCTGAAATTCGTCGGGATCGGCAACATTGGCGCCTGCCTGATCGCACCCGACAAAACCCGCGGCCTGGCCTCCCACCCCGGCATCGTCGGCGGCCAATACCGAAAGGCGCAACCCTTTGACTATGCTCAAGTGAACGGACATTTGTTGATCATGTACAGCGATGGCCTGCAGTCCCGTTGGAACCTGCAAGATTACCCCGGCCTGGTGCACCGCCATCCCGCGGTGATTGCCGCCATTCTGCACCGCGATTTCTGCCGTGGACGAGACGATGTCACGGTGTTGGTCATTGCTCTGGAGGCCGTCCATGGCTGAGTCACCCATGAGTCAGATTGACGAACAAGCGGCGCTGGTTGCGCAGTTGCAGGCCGAAGCCTGTGCCTTGCGCGAAGAACTGGATGAGACCAACCAGGGCGTTCTGGCGCTGTACGCCGAGCTCGACACCCAGGCCGAACAGTTGCGTCAGGCCTCGGACCTCAAAAGCCGTTTTCTGTCGTACATGAGCCATGAATTCCGCACGCCACTGGGCTCGATTCTGAGCATCACCAGCCTGCTGACCGATGAGCTCGACGGTCCCCTGAGCCCCGAACAGCATAAACAGGTGGCCTTCGTCAGCGTTGCCGCGCGCGAGTTGAGCGACATGGTCGACGACCTGCTGGACCTGGCGAAAATCGAAGCCGGGCGCATCACCATTTCACCCGCCTGGTTCGACATGCTCGACCTGTTCGCCGCCCTGCGCGGCATGTTTCGACCGATTGTCGACGCCAGCGCCGTGGACCTGATTTTCGAAGAACCGGTGGGCCTGCCCAAGCTGTACACCGATGACAAGAAACTCGCGCAGATCCTGCGCAACTTCATTTCCAACTCGTTGAAGTTCACCACCCGCGGGGAAGTCCGGGTCTCGGCCCGGCTGGAGGGCTGCGACCACGTGCGCTTCGCCGTCAGCGATACCGGAATAGGCATCGCCCCGCAGCTACATGACGGATTGTTCGAGGACTTCTCTCAGGTCGACTCACCGTTGCAAAAGCGCCTTCGCGGCACCGGGCTCGGACTGTCCTTGTGCAAACGCTTCGCGCAGCTGCTGGGTGGCGACGTCGGGGTTCAGAGCACGCCGGGCACAGGCTCGACCTTTTTCGTGATCATCCCTCTGGCCATCGCCTTGGAGCCCGTCGATGAAGCGTGACATCCGTTTGCTGATCGTCGACGACAACGTCGCCACGCGCTACGCCCTGCGCCGACGCCTGGAGCGCCACGGCTATGAAGTGCTCGAAGCCGGCACCGGCACCGACGGCCTGGAGCTGATCGACAGCGTGACGATCGACGCGCTGATCCTCGACGTCAATCTGCCAGACATGAGCGGCTTCGACATCGTGCGTAAATTGCGCGCCGAACCCGCCACTGCCCTGCTACCGGTGATTCACGTCTCGGCGGCCTCGATCCAGACCGGCGACATCATTACCGGCCTGGACGCGGGTGCCGATGCCTACCTGATCCACCCGATAGATCCGGATGTACTGCTCGCGACCTTGCGCACCTTGCTGCGGGTGCGTGATACCGAAAATGCCCTGCGCGAAAGCGAGGCGCGGTTTCGGGAAATCTTTGTCAATGTCTCGGCGCCCATTGCGGTGCTGGATGCCGAGTTGAAGGTGCATGAATGCAACCATGCCTTCGCGCAGCTGATTCAGAACAATCTCAACCCGGACACCTTGCGCGAGTGCTTTGCCGAGGATCAGGACATCGTCATCGAGGAACTGCGTCTGCGCCTGGCCTATGGCGAGCGTTGGAAAGGCACGCTGAACATGCGGGTCCACGGTGAGGTTCGCGAAACCGAGTGGCAGATTTCGCCGTACCGCACGCCGGAACTGAGCCTGGTGTTTGTCGAGGATGTCACTGAACACCGTCACCGCGAACGCTCGCACCTGGCCCGGCTGGACGACGCCACCACCCAGTTGGCCAAAGAAGTCGCCGAGCGAGCGCGAACCGAAGCTCAGCTGCTGCAAGTGCAGAAAATGGATGCACTGGGCAAGCTGACCGGGGGCATCGCCCACGACTTCAACAACTTGCTGACCGGCATCATCACCAGCCTGGAACTGATCCAGAAACGGATCGCCGCCTCACGCACCGACAAGGTTCAGTTCTACGCCGAAGCCGCCTTGAACTCGGCCATGAGTGCCGCGTCCCTGACCCATCGCCTGCTCGCTTTCGCGCGCCAACAGCCTCTCGATACCCGGCCCGTGGACATCAACGAACATGTGCGCTCCCTTGAAGAATTGCTGGTGCGCACGATCGGCGAGCGCATCGCGCTGAAACTCGAATTGACCACTAAACCCGCCATCGCCCTGGTCGACCCCATTCAGCTCGAAAGTGCGATGCTCAATCTGGTGATCAACGCTCGCGATGCCTTGCCCCAGGGCGGCAACATTTGGGTCAGCACCTATGCCGCCTATTCCCATGGCGACCCCAATCTGGCCGATGGTGCGTATGTCGCGTTGTCGGTGCGCGATGACGGTACCGGTATCGAACACAGCGTGATCGACAAGGTGTTCGAACCGTTTTTCACCACCAAGCCGCTGGGCCAGGGCACCGGGCTGGGGTTGTCGACCATCTACGGGTTCGCCCGGCAATCAGGTGGCGATGCGCACATCCGCAGCGTCGCCCGGCGCGGCACCGAAGTGACGATTATGCTGCCGGCCAGTTCCAGCCCTACGGCCGGCGAACTCGTACCAGCCACCGTCGATCCTCAGGGTGCCGGCGAACATGTGTTGATCGTCGAGGACACGCCGTCGGTGCTCATGTTCGTGGCCGAAGTGTTGGTGGATGCCGGTTACCGTTGCACTCAGGTGGGCGACATCGAAGGTGCCCTTGAGCGCCTGCAAAACGATGAGTCCATCGACCTGCTGCTGACAGACGTCGGACTGCCGCGCATGAGCGGCCGCGAGCTGGCCGATGTGGCACGGGGCTGGCGCGAAAAGCTGCCGATCCTGTTCATGACCGGTTATGCCGAAACCGCGATCAACCGTCAGGTGTTCCTCGGCGATCGCATGGAGATGCTGATCAAGCCGTTCCAGATCAATGAACTGCTGGCCAAGGTGCGGCGCACGCTCGACAGCGCTTAAAGATCAAAAGATCGTCCGAAGGTTCGGGCCGCGTTCGGACGATCTTTTGATTTAGCCCAAGGTTCTGGCCAAAAACGGTGCCGTCCGGCTCTTTTTGCTGTTGGCAACTTTCTGCGGCGTGCCCGCCACGACAATCTTCCCGCCCTGATCCCCCGCCCCCGGGCCGATGTCGATCACCCAGTCACTCTGCGCCACCACGCGCATTTCATGTTCGACGACGATCACCGTATGCCCCGCCGTCACCAGCGTATTCAACTGTTCGAGCAAGCGATCGACATCCCTTGGGTGCAAACCCGTGGTGGGCTCGTCGAGCACATACAGCGTGGCCCCGCGCTGGTTGCGTTGCAGCTCGGTGGCCAGTTTGATCCGTTGGGCTTCACCGCCCGACAGCTCGGTCGCCGGTTGGCCGAGGCGCAGGTAACCCAGGCCGATATCGCGCAGCACTTCCAGCGAGCGGCGAATACCCGGTTGCTCGGCAAACACCGTGACCGCCTCGTCCACCGTCAGTTGCAACACCTGGGCGATGTTCAACCCTTGCCAGATGATCGCCAGCGTCTCGGGGTTGTAGCGCGCGCCGTGGCAGGTTGAGCACGGTGCATAGACGCTGGGCATGAACAGCAACTCGACGCTGACAAAGCCTTCACCTTCGCACGTCGGGCAACGGCCCTTGGCGACGTTGAAGGAAAACTGGCCCGCGTCGTAACCCTCGGCCTGCGCTTCAGGAGTGGCGGCGTACAGTTTGCGCACGTTGTCGAACAGCCCGGTGTAGGTCGCCAGGTTTGAGCGTGGCGTGCGGCCGATGGGTTTCTGATCGACTTGCACCAGGCGCTTGATCGATTCCAGCCCCGCCGTGACTTGACCGCCGCTCATTTGCGGTGCGTCGTCTTCAAGGCTCAACGCTTCTGGCTCGCTGTCACTTGCCGCGCGCCCGAGATGCGCGCCCACCAGTTCCAGCAGCGCCTGACTGACCAGACTTGATTTACCGGAACCGGAGACGCCGGTCACCGCGGTAAAACAGCCCAGCGGAAACTCGACGCTGAGGTTGTTCAGGTTATTGCGGGTGATGCCTTCGAGCCGCAGCCAATCGTTCGCCTTGCGGCTGGCTTGGGGCTGAGTGACTTGCTCGGCGAACAGATAAGCGCGCGTCTGCGAGTTCGTCACCTGCGCCAACCCCGGCGGTGGTCCGCTATACAGGATCTGGCCGCCATGCTCGCCGGCCGCCGGGCCAACGTCGATCAACCAGTCGGCGCGGCGCATGGTTTCCAGGTCATGTTCGACCACGAACAAGGTGTTGCCGGCAGCCTTCAGGCGTTGCAGCGCTTCGAACAATGCTTCGCCATCCGCCGGGTGCAATCCGGCCGACGGTTCATCCAGCACGTAAATCACGCCGAACAACTGCGAACCCAATTGCGTCGCCAGGCGCAGACGCTGCAACTCGCCGGACGACAGCGTCGGCGTGCTGCGTTCCAGCGCCAGGTAACCGAGCCCCAGGTCGGTCAACGTGCTGACCCGTTCCAGCAAGTCCTGAGCGATCCGCTGCGCGGCCAGGCGTTTCTCCACTGACAGGTTCGGTGTGTGGCGGACATCCGGCGCGTTGGCGTGACCACTGGCGCCGTGGGCCACTCGTTGCTCGCGGGCCTCGCGGGTCTGCTCGTGCGTCAATACTTCGCCCGCCGCCTCGGTCTGTTCGAGGTAGCTGTGAGCGGCCACTGGTCTCAAGACTTCGGCCACTTGCAGCAACGGCATCTGCGACAGTTCGCCGATGTCGTAACCGGCAAAGGTCACCGACAACGCCTCGCGCTTGAGCCGTTTGCCGTCGCACAACGGGCACGGGCTGCCAAGCATGAATTGCGAGACGCGCTTCTTCATCAGCGCGCTTTGGGAATGGCTGAAGGTGTGCAGGATGTAGCGTCGGGCACCGGTGAACGTGCCCTGGTAACTCGGTTCCATGTTGCGTTTGAGCGCGATTTTGGTTTCTTCGGGGGTGAGCCCGGCATACACCGGCACCGTGGGTGTTTCTTCGGTGAAGAGAATCCAGTCGCGCAGTTTTTTCGGCAGATCGCGCCAGGGTTTATCGACGTCGTAGCCCATCGTCACCAGGATGTCGCGCAGGTTCTGTCCCTGCCAGGCGGTGGGCCAGGAGGCGACCGCGCGCTGGCGAATGGTCAGGCTCGGGTCCGGGACCATCAGGGCTTCGGTGACTTCATACACCCGTCCCAATCCATGACATTCAGCGCACGCGCCCTGGGGCGTGTTGGGCGAAAAGTCTTCGGCATAGAGCATCGGCTGCCCCGGCGGATAACTGCCGGCCCGGGAGTACAGCATGCGGATCAGACTCGACAACGTCGTCACGCTGCCCACCGAAGAGCGCGTACTCGGCGTTCCCCGTTGTTGCTGGAGCGCCACCGCCGGTGGCAAGCCTTCAATAGAGTCGACGTCCGGCACCCCGACCTGATCGATCAGACGCCGCGCATAAGGCGCCACGGATTCGAAATAGCGGCGTTGCGCTTCGGCGTAGAGGGTCGAGAACGCCAGCGACGACTTGCCCGAGCCGGACACGCCGGTGAACACCACCAGGGCATCCCGGGGGATGTCGACATCGACGTTTTTGAGATTGTGTTCCCGGGCGCCGCGCACCCTGACCATGCCGGAGGGAGGGTTGGAAGTCATGGACCAGCCTTGGTTAGATAGCGGAAAGAATTCTGACGAACGATCAGCGCGTAGAGGGTTAGCCGTTGAGCACGGTGCGTACCATTTGGGTGAGCGCCTCGGGGCCATAAGGTTTGCTCAGCAAGTAAGTGTCGGGGCTGAGTTGGTGATTGCGCGAAATAATGTCACGGGTGTGGCCCGAGGTGAACAGCACGGCCACCGGCGGCGTCTGCACCTTGGCCCAGGCGGCCAGGTCCGAGCTTTTGATCAGGCCGGGCATAACCACGTCGGTGAAAATCAGGTCGACCACGGCGCCATCCAGCAACATCTGCATCGCGGCGTCACCGTTGGCCGCCGTCAGCACTTGATAACCTTCTTCGCTCAGTAACTCCACTGCTGAACTGCGCACCGCCTCGTTGTCCTCGACCACCAGAATGGTTTCGTGTCCGCCTCGCTGTTGCGGGTCATGACGTGTCGTTTCGTTGAGCATCGGGCGCCGGCTGCGCGGGAAATACAGCTGCACCCGAGTGCCCTGCCCGACCACGCTGGAAATCTCGATATGCCCGTCACTCTGCTTGACGAAACCGAACACCATGCTCAGCCCCAGCCCCGTGCCCTGGCCGTCGGCCTTGGTGGTGAAAAACGGTTCGAAAGCCTGGGCGAGCACCTGCGGCGACATGCCAACCCCCTTGTCAGCCACCGCTACGCAGACATAGTCGCCAGCGGCGATGCCCTTGCCTGCACAAAACTTGCGATCAAGGACAACGTTCTCGGCGCTCAGGTCAATGATCCCCTCGCCCTTCATGGCGTCACGGGCATTGATCGCCAGATTGAGGATGGCGTTTTCCAGTTGATTGTGGTCCACGTAGATGTGCCAAAGGGCTTCGACCGTGCTGACATTGATCTGGATGGTTTCCCCCAGCGCCCGCTGCAACAATTCCCCGAGCCCATCGAAGACCTGCCGCAGGTCGCAGACCGCTGGCGACAAGGGCTGACGACGGGCGAACGCGAGCAATTGCGAAGACAGTTTGGCGCCACGTTCAACCGCGGCAATCGAAGCGCTGACCCGGCGCTGCACGTTGGCGTTGTCCGGCTCATGCCGCGCTAGTAAGTGCAGGTTGCCGGCGATCACCTGCAACAGGTTGTTGAAGTCATGGGCCACGCCGCCGGTGAGGCCGCCGATGGCTTCGAGTTTCTGCGATTGACGCAATTGTTCTTCAGCGGCCAGCCGCGCTTCGACTTCGTCGGCAACGCGTTGCTCCAGATTGCGGGTGAACTTGAGCAGTGATTCTTCGGCGATCTTGCGTTCGTGGATATCGATCAACACCCCGGGAAAACGCAACGGTTCGCCCTGCTCATTGAACTCGCAGCCCCCACTCGCCAGCACCCACAGATAACTGCCATCCGGGCGCAGGACCCGATACTCGGCGTTAAACGGTTCGCCGGTTTCCACTGATTGGTTGATCTGCTCCTCCACCCAGCTGCGGTCATCGGGATGGATCCGTGCTGCGGCGATGTCCATTGGCAGGTCGGCGAGGTTTTGCTCCGGCGGGTAGGAAAAGGTGCGGGCGAAACGCTCATCGCCGGACAGCACATTGTCTTTGATGTCCCAGACGAACGAGCCGAGCAAAGCCCCGGCATTGAGTGCCAGGCGCACCCGTTCGTTGTCGGCGTGATAGGCGTCCTCGGCGGCCTGTCGGCGGCGTTCGGAGATCACATGCTCGGTGGTCTCGACCACCATCGCCATCACCCCGGCCGGTTTCCCGTCGTCATCAGCGACCGGGCTGTAATAGAGGTCCAGCCAGACGTCTTCGGGAACCCCGTCGCGCAGCAACTCCAGGACTTTGTTGCGATAGGACAAGGTGCCGCCGGCCAGGCAGGTGTCGACCACATGCCGATTGAATTCGGCGACTTCCGGCCATCCCAGTTCCACCGGGGAACCCAACAGGTAAGGATGGCGACCACCGGCAAATTTCGAATACGCGTCGTTATAGATCATGTAACCCGGCCGGCCCCACAGCATCACCATCGGCAGTGGCGACGCGAGCATCAACTGCACCGCGCTGCACAGGCTTCTGGGCCAGGTGTCCATGTTCCCAAGCTCGGTCAGGCTCCAGTCGAACGCGCGGATGCGCCCGGCCATTTCACCGTTCCAGCCTGCACACCCATGGCTATCGTCTAGAAACTGCATCGACTGACTCTGTATCCCTGTAGATGACTGGCTTAAGGGATCGCAACGGCATGAGGACGGTGCGTGCCCGTTTGTTTTCGAGCATCGCCGTCGCCAATGGTTTCATAGAGGTTAGCTGATTCTTGATCTGCAGATTTTTGTGGGTTGCCCTGAGGGTTTTGTAGCAGCTGCCGAGCCTGCGAGGCTGCGTTCGGCGGCGAAGCCGTCGTGAATTCAAACACCTCGGTGTGTCAGGACAAACTCGCATGCAGGTTTTACGACTGCTTCGCAGCCGAACGCAGCCTCGCAGGCTCGGCAGCTGCTACACGGTTTCAGCGTGGCTAGACCTCAATCAGGTGCTTGAGCGGGTGGTAGCCGGTTTTCAGCGTGGCGGCGACGTCGAGGATTGCCTTCTCGATGCCATTCAAATGCATGCAAGTCAGTTCGATGGCGGCGCTCTGGTTGCCGGCTTCGATGTACTCGATCAGCCGCAGGTGTTCGTCGTCGCGGCAAGCCTCGTGGCTGTCGTCATCCAGCGCGGCGGCGTACAGCGAGGCGCGGGAAATCAGCTTGCGGAACCAGTCCAGCAACACTGGGTTGTTCAGGCTTTGCGCGAGCTTGATATGGAATTCGCCGAGCAAATGAATCAGCCGTTCATGGTCGCCGCTGCGGTGCGCTTCATCCTCCAGTAACAGGTGATCACGCAGGTCCTGGGTGACGGCGGTATCACGACGACGACAGAGCTCGGTGACGATGCCGATCTCGATCAGGCGCCTCGTTTCAAACAGCGAGCGGATCTCCTCATCACTGGGCAACGACACCGACGCCCCTTTGTTGGGCTCGGTTGTGACCAGGCCATCGGCCTCCAACTGTTTGAGCGCGGCACGAACCGACGTCCGGCTGACATTAAAAAGTTCGGCCAATGACGCTTCGCCGAGCTTCATCCCGGGACGCAATGAACGTTTGCTGATCGCCTCGTAAACCCCTTGGTAGACGCGGTCGACCGTGGTCTCGAGTTTTTTCTCGGTCATCTGAACACTCCTTTAGCGCTAAACAACCGGCCCCAGGCGATGAGCAGCCTTTGAAAAAGGGGGTTGCACGAGCAGATTAATCCGGTTATTTCTAGATTGCATCCAGATATTGCATACAATAATTAGAGGAATGCACCATTATGGGTCATCCAACAGCAATCGAAGTGCGTAACGTCTCCAAGCGGTATTCCGACGATCCGGGGCTGGCTCCAGCCCTCGA
This sequence comes from Pseudomonas sp. BT76 TE3572, assembly GCF_050435365.1. Taxonomy (NCBI): domain Bacteria; kingdom Pseudomonadati; phylum Pseudomonadota; class Gammaproteobacteria; order Pseudomonadales; family Pseudomonadaceae; genus Pseudomonas; species Pseudomonas sp. BT76 TE3572. Next base: position 321,236 of record NZ_JBNDKE010000001.1, on the reverse strand, counting down.
CAACGTTTCAGTCGACATTGCCGACAATGAATTCTTCACCCTGCTCGGCCCTTCCGGCTGCGGCAAGACCACCCTGCTGCGCACCATCGCCGGCTTCGAACAGGTCAGCGAGGGCGAGATTCGTCTGGCGGGCGAGCCGGTCAATGATTTGCCACCGTTCAAGCGCCGGGTCAACACAGTATTCCAGAGCTACGCGCTGTTTCCACACATGAGCGTCGCGCAGAATATCGCCTTCGGCCTCGAGATGCAGGGTCTTGATCGCAAGCTCATCCCGCAACGGGTCGATGAGATGCTGGCGCTGGTGCAAATGCAACACCTGGCCCAGCGCAAACCGGCCGAATTGTCCGGTGGTCAGCAACAGCGCGTGGCCCTGGCCCGGGCGCTGGCACCGAAACCCAAAGTGCTGTTGCTCGACGAACCGCTGTCGGCGCTGGACTTGAAGCTACGCAAGGAAATGCAGGTCGAACTCAAGCGCGTACAGAAGGAAGCCGGGATCACCTTCATTTTCGTCACCCACGATCAGGAAGAAGCGCTGACCCTGTCCGACCGTATCGCCGTGATGTCCGCCGGCAAGATCCTGCAAATCGGCACTCCGAACGATATCTACGAACGGCCGCAGCACCAATTCGTTGCGCAGTTTATCGGCGACATCAACTTCCTCCCCGGCCACCTCAAGCGCGGCCAGCAGAACGAAAAACTGTTCGTGCCGAACGGCATGCCGGTGGAAATCCCTTGCCCGGCTCAAGGCTTCGACGGCACCAAAGTGCAACTGGCGTTCCGCCCGGAACGCTCGCAACTGGTCGACCTGGCCCAACCGCATCACCTGCGCGGCGTGATTGAAGCGGTGTTGTATGTCGGCACCGCGACCCTTTATCAGTGCCGGTTGAACAACGACATCAAGGTCATGTTGCGCGAGAACAACGAAGGCCTGAACCGCGGCCGGGTTGTAGGCGATCGCGTTGCGGTCAACCTGCCACCCCACGCCTGCCTGTTGATGGAGGCCTGAGATGAGCGTCAGCAGCACTTCTCCCGCCCTCAACCGTGCGCTGTTGCTCAGCCCGGTGGTTCTGACTTTGCTGGCGTTGATTGCCATCCCGCTCGGCATCATGGGCTACATCAGCCTGTTGCCGCGCAATGTGTATGGCGGCGTCGACTGGCAGGCCGACTGGCAATTGCAAAGCTACGTGCAGCTGTTTTTCCAGGAAGGTTTCGACGGTGAACTGGAGCTGAACTGGGTCTACGCCCAGGCCCTGTTGCGCTCGGTGTTCCAGGCCGGAGGCACCACGTTGCTGTGTTTCCTGTTCGGCTTCCCGGTGGCGTTGTGGATGTCGAGCCTGACACCGCGTCGGCGCAACCTCATGGTCTTGCTGATCACCATCCCGTTCTGGACCAACCTGCTGATCCGCAACTACGCGTGGCTGATCATCCTGCGCGAACATGGCTGGGTCGCCCAAAGCATCAATGCGCTGTTCCCCCAGGCCGGTGGCATCACCCTGCTCTACAACGACTTCGCGGTCAGCGTCGGGCTGGTCTACAGCTTCCTGCCGTTCATGATTTTGCCGATCTACTCGACCCTGGAAAAACTCGACTGGCGTCTGGTGGAAGCGGCTTACGACCTCGGCGCCAATCGCTGGCACGCGTTGCGGCGGATCATCCTGCCGCTGTCGATGCCCGGCGTGATTGCCGGCGCGCTGCTGGTGTTTGTGCCGAGTCTCGGTGCCTTCATCACCCCGGCGATTCTCGGCGGCGGCAAGACGCTGATGATCGGCAACCTGATCCAGCAACAGTTCGGCACCGCGCGCAACTGGCCGCTGGGCAGTTCGCTGTCGTTCCTGCTGCTGGGGATTCTGCTGCTGTCCCTGGTGCTTTACGCCCTTTATAGCCGCAGCACCGCCAAGACCCTGCGTCGGGGAGCCACCGCATGATCGCCCTGCACCTGAAAAAACTGCCCCTGACCCGCGAAGTCAGCCTGTTGATCCTGGCCTATCTGTACGTGCCGATCTTCGTGCTGATCGCCTACAGCTTCAACGCCAACCGTTCGGCCACGGTGTGGACCGAGTTCTCCTTTGCCTGGTACGCAAGGATTCTGGCCAACCCGTCGATCCAGACCGCCGCGCTGAACTCGATCATCGTCGCCGGCATCGCCACGGTGTGTGCCACGGCCATTGCCTTGCTCGCAGCACTGGCGACGTACCGGCCGTTCTATGGACAGAAGATGGTCGAGGGCGGGATCAACCTGCCGCTGATCCTGCCGGAGATCGTCACCGCCGTGGCCACGCTGCTGCTGTTCATGGCGCTGGGGATCAAGCTCGGTTTGCTGACGGTGATCGTCGCGCACATCGGCTTCTGCATTCCGTTCGCCTACCTGCCGATCCGGGCGCGGCTCAATGACCTCGACAAGAGCTTGCTGGAGGCGGCGAACGATTTGTACGCCAACCCGTGGCAAGTATTTCGTCGGGTGACCTTGCCGTTGTTATGGCCGGCGGTGCTGTCCGGTTCGGTGTTGGCGTTCGTGGTCAGCCTCGACGATTTCATCATGACCTTCTTCGTCGCCGGACCCGGTTCGACGACGTTGCCGGTGTACATCTTCTCGGCGATCAAGTCCGGCGTCACGCCGGAGATCAACGCGATTTCGACCCTGATGCTGGTGATTTCCATCGTGCTGGTGGTGCTGGCCTTCTGGCTGGGACAGCGCGGCAAAAACCAATGAGCCTTTTCCTTCGCGGTACTTTCGGAGCGTAAAACCATGATGTTGAAAAACACGATCTTCAAAAGCATGCGTTACGGCGTCGCCGGTCTGGCCCTCAGTTGCTTCAGCGTGTTCACCGCGCAGGCCGCCGAACCCAAGGAATTGTTCTTCTACAACTGGACCGACTACTACCCGGTGGATCTGCTGGCCAAGTTCGAAAAGGAGACCGGAATCAAGGTCACCATGGACGGCTACGACAGCAACGAAACCCTGCTGGCCAAGCTGCAGGCTGGCGGCGCGGCGTATGACGTGATCGTGCCGTCGCAGTCGATCATGCGCACGTTGATCAACCAGAACCTGCTGCTGCAAATCGACGCGTCGACCCTGCCCAACTTCCAGTACGTCAAACCGGCGTTCCGCGACCCGGGTTTCGACCCGGGCCGCAAGTTCTCCGCCCCGTACCTTTGGGGCACCACCGGGTTTTCCTATGACAGTGCGCGGGTGCCCGGCGGCAAACTGGACGACTCGTGGAAAGAGTTCTTCGAACCGCGCAAGGAACTCGAAGGCCAACTCGCCGCCCTCGACACCTCCAGCAGTGTGATCAACGCCGCCAGCCATTACCTGAACGTCGACGAATGCAGCGAAAACCCGCAGGACGCCAAGCGCATTCTGGAGCTGCTGCAAAAACAGAAACCGCACTTGAAGATGTACAGCTCGGACAACACTGTCGACCGCATGGCCTCCGGTGAAGTGATCATGATGCAGAACTGGAACGGCTCCACCGCCCGGGCCACGTTGCAAAAAAGCACCATCAAGTACGTGTACCCGCGCGAAGGCCTGGCGATGTTCCAGGACAACTTCGCCGTACCGAAAAGCGCCCCGCACCCTGGCAACGCGAAGATCTTCATCGACTGGATGATGAAGCCGGAAAACGCCGCCGCCGTGTCCAACGCCATCGCCTACGCCAATGGCATCCAGAGCGACAAGCTGATCGACGCCAAATGGCGGGTGATGGACGCGATCAACATGCCCGACGAGTTCGCCTCGCGCCTGCGCCCGGAGAAAGAATGCAGCAACAAGGCGCGAGAGCTGCAGGACCGGATCTGGTCGAAGCTCAAGGGTTGATTGCCTGACTTGAGACCGCGTCGCGGCCATCGCGAGCAAGCCTCGCTCCTACAGGATTCGGGTTGAATCGCAACGTTGTGATCGACAACGAACTGTAGGAGCGAGGCTTGCCCGCGAAGAGGCCAGCGAATACACCATAAAATTTGAGGTTCGATATGACCCAACCCCGCTGGCTGCGCAATGTGCGGCCCTACGGTTCAACCGCCGAAGACCTGCTGATCGAAAACGGCCTGTTCAAGCAACGCCGCCCGGCATCGACTGCGGCCCTGACCACCACCGACATCGATGGCCAAAACCAGCTCCTCACCCCTGCCCTGGTTGAAAGCCACGTCCACCTCGACAAAACCCTCTGGGGCCAACCCTGGCGCCCGAACAGCGCCGGCCCGACGCTCAAGGACTACATCGCCAACGAGCGCCGCGTGCTGCGTGAAGTCCAGGCACCGATTGCCCAACGCGCTGGTGCGCTGCTGGAAAACTGCATCGCCCGTGGCTCGCTGACGATGCGTTGTCACGTCGACATCGACCCGGAATTCGGCCTGCGCCACGTCGAAGCCATGCAACAGCTGCGCGAAGGCTACCGCGACCTGATCGACCTGCAACTGGTGGTGTTCCCGCAAACCGGCCTGATCAGCCGCCCCGGCACCGCCGAACTGATGCGCGAAGCCATGGCGCTGGGCGTGGAAAACGTCGGCGGCCTCGACCCGTGCGGCATCGACAACGACCCCATCGCCCAGCTCGACTTCGTGTTCAAACTGGCCAGTGAATTCGAGCGTGGCGTCGACATTCACCTGCACGACAAAGGCGAACTGGGCCTGTGGCAGATCGCACTGATCGCCGACTACACCGAACGTTTCGGGCTTCAGGGTCGGGTGATGATCAGCCACGCCTACTGCCTGGGGATGCTGCCGTGGAGCCAGGTCAAGCCGGTGGTTGAACGCCTGGCGGCACTGGGCATTTCCCTGATGAGTTCGGCGCCGGCCGATTGCGCGGTGCCGCCGTTCCTTGCGTTGCGCGAGACCGGGGTGAACGTGTGCCTGGGTTCGGACGGCATTCGCGATGCCTGGTCGCCCATGGGCAACGGCGACATGCTGGAACGGGCGATGCTGCTGGCCTTTCGTTTCGACTTGAACAAGGACGATGAACTGACGGCGGCGTTCGAAGCCGCGACGTTGAATGGCGCTCGGGCGTTGGGCTGTGAAGGTTATGGAGTGGAGATCGGTGCGCCGGCGGACTTTCTGCTGATGCCGGTGCAGACGCTGGGTGAAGCGGTGGTTTCGCGTCCGGTGCGCCAGGTTTATCGCGGCGGTGAGTTGATCGCCTCCGGTGGCCGACTGCTGGAAAGTCGCTTGTGAAAAGGATTGGATTGAAAGCCAGTTGCGTCGTTGGGTTCGACGGCACGCAGCACGTGCTGTGGCGCGACGGCGAAGTGGTGTTCGAAGGTTCGCGCATCGTGTTTGTCGGACGTGATTATCCGGGGCCGGTGGATCAGTGGATTGATTACGGCAACGCGTTGATCGGTCCGGGCTTCATCGATCTGGATGCCCTCGGGGATCTTGATTCGACGGTGCTGACGCTGGACAACGGCGATGAACGCGACATGGGCCGAATGTGGTCCGAGGACTACCTGGCGGCGGGCCCGAGAGAGAGTTACAGCCCTGATGAAGAAGTCTTCAAATACCGTTACGCCTTCACTCAGCTGATCCGCAACGGCATCACCACCGCCATGCCGATCACCTCGATGTATTACCGCGAGTGGGCCGAAACCTACGACGAGTTTTCTGCGGTGGCCGGTGTGGCGGCCGAGTTGGGGCTGCGGACTTACCTCGGCCCCTGCTACATGAGCGGCATGAGTTACTGGCGCGCCGATGGAAGCCTCGGGCATCACAGGGATGAAGCGCGAGGCATGGCCGGGCTCGATGCGGCTGTTCGGTTTTTCCATGATTTCGACGGTGCGCACGAGGGTTTGATTCGCGGCGCGCTGCTGCCGGACCGCATCCAGACCTGCACCCCGGCCCTGCTGCAACGCACCGCCGCGCTCAGCCTGGAACTGAACGCGCCGATGCGTTTGCATTGCTGCCAAGGGCTCGGTGAGGTGGCGATGGTCGAACAACTGCGCGGTACTTCGCCGCTGGGCTGGTTGCAGCAACTGGATCTGTTGACCCCACGCAGTCTGCTGCCCCACGGCCTCTACACCTCAGGCGATGACGATCTGCAACGCGTGGTGGATGGCGGCGCAAGTCTGGTGCATTGCCCGGTGGTGTTTGCCCGTGATGGCGAGGCGCTGAACTCTTTCGGTCGCTATCGGGCCAAGGGCATTAACTTCGCCTTGGGCACCGATACCTGGCCAGCGGATTTGTTGGAGAACATGCGTCAGGGTCTGAACATCGCGCGATTGATGGAGGGCGGCAACTCGCTCACCAGCACCCTGGATTTGTACAACGCCGCCACCCTCGGCGGCGCCAAGGCTTTGGGCCGTGATGATCTGGGCCGCTTGGCACCGGGCGCCAAGGCCGACATCACAGTGTTCAATCTTCGTGGTCTGCACCTGGGCCCGCTGTTCGACCCACTGAAAAACCTGGTATTGGCCGGGCGCGGTGACGACTGCATCGCCAGCTACATCGACGGCCGCTGCGTGATGCAAGACGGTCAGGTTCAAGGCGTCGACTACCCCGCCCTGCAACGCCAGGCCCAACAACAATTCGAAAAACTGATGCGCAGCCACAGCGACCGGGCCTTCGGTCAACCGGACTGGAAAGGCCTGTTCAAACCGGCCATCCCGTTCGCTGACGACTACAGCGCAGACGCGCCGCTGAGCGCGATTGATCCACTTCTTTAGAGAACTCTGCCCATGCAAAGCTTTGACTTCAGCCAATTGAGCCCGCGAGACAAGTACAAGATTCTGATCGGCAGCGTGGTGCCACGGCCGATTGCCCTGGTCACCACCATCGACGGCGAAGGTCGGATCAACGCGGCGCCCTTCAGCTTCTTCAACGCCCTCTCGGCCGACCCGCCAATCCTCGCGTTGGGCGTGGAAAACTACGGCGACCAAAGCCCCAAGGACACCACGCGCAATATCCAGCTCAACCAGGAATTCACCGTGAACATCGTCAGCGATGCCCTGGTGGAAGCCATGAACGTCTGCGCCGTGCCGTTCGCCCCTGGCTTCGACGAGCTGACAGCCGCCGGCCTCACCGCCATTCCCGGCACCACGGTCAAATGCCCACGGATTGGCGAAGCACCGGTCGCGTTGGAGTGTCGGCGGATGATGGCGCTGTCCATCGGGCAGTCACGGGAGATTATCTTTGGGGAGGTGTTGATGGCGCATGTGCGGGATGAATTGATCGACCCGAAAACCTTGTATATCGATCAGCTCGGGCTCGATGCGATTGGCCGGATGGGTGGGCATAGGTATGCGCGTACGCGCGATTATTTCGATTTGCCGACACGCTCGTTGCAGGCGTGGACGGAGGCGCCGGGGGGTGGCGAGCGGTTTTGGCCGCTGAGTAAGTGAGACTTGTGCTGTGTCAGGTAGATCCACCCCTCACCCTAACCCTCCCGAAACGTCGGACCGCCCGGAGGGAGAGGGGACTGGTCGTGGGTATCTCACGGTATACGGCGACCTGAAATATTTGTTCTGAATCCATAATCGACTCGAATTAACAGGTCGATGAATTTCGCCACACACCTCGGTCAGTCCCCTCTACCCCCTGGGGAGAGGGTTAGGGTGAGGGGTGGCCCGCGAGCGTGCGAACGATCTCAGTCAGTGCCGTATTTCGGCGAACGCGGCCCGTACAGCAAGCCCGCCGGTTGTCCTGCCGACAGCAGCCGAGCGCTGGTCACACCGGCAATCGGGTGGCCGGCATCGTTGGAACTGTTGATCACTTGCTTGACCGCCGCCGTAATCAGCATGCCAATCAAACCGCCGCCACCGTTGTTACCGCCCTCCTCGCTCGAAGCCCGGGCCGAACCGGTCCACAGGGTGGTGCCGCTCTTGAGGTCCACCAGTTTCGCGCTGGCCGTCACCACGGTTTCGCTGCTGATGATCATGTAGCGAGTGCCGTAGTCCGTCACGGTGATGTACAGCGCAGCATCGGCACCGAAGATTTCTTGCAGTTTATTGGCCGGTGCCTGATGGATATCCGCCGGCGTGGTCAGGCCATTCTGGCGGAACGTCTCATCGACCAGGGCGATCGGCAGCACGTAGTAACCGGCTTCAGCCAACGGGTACGTGACCTGCGACAACAGGCTGTAGGACGCCTTGACGTCCGGCGAGTTGTTCAGCGGCGGCAGCACCAGAATGGTTTTCGGACGACTTTGCTTGTAGGCCGAATAGTCCACGGTCTTGGGGCTGACGCAGCCACCGAGCACCGCCAGTGCCAGTAGCCCGGCCATCAGTTTCAATGAGCGCGCGATCATTGGACGTCTCCGGTCTTGGCGTTTTTAAGCAGAAAGTCCATGTACGGCGTCGACTCGGGGAACAACGTCTTCTCGGTTCTGAATTGCTGCACCATCTGATCGTCCTTGCCCATGCTCAGGTACAACAGGCCCAAATGAGCGTGGTAGCCGGGTGGCGGCGTCTTGCCGGTGGACCTGATCTTCTGCAGGTCGCGCTCGAGGGCTTCGGCCTGAGCTTCCTTGGGCTCTTCACCCTTGAAGTACTCGTAGACTTCCGGCTGGTAGCTTTCCCACTGGTAAAGGGTTTTCGGGCCGCTGTTGCAGCCGGCCAACAGACCACTGACCAACACGGTCGACGCCATCAGCGCCCATTTCGCATAAACCTTGAACATGCTTGTACCGCTCCTTGTCATCGACCTTGATCAGTTGCCCGGTTTCCATGCACCGGCATTCATGCCGTCCACCAGACGATTGATCGCCTCGCGCATGGCCAGGTCGAGCACTTTGCCGTTGAGGGTCGAATCGTAGGAAGCGGTACCGCCAAAGCCGATGACTTCACGGTTGGACAAGGCGTATTCGCCCGCGCCCTGAGTCGAATAAACCACTTCCGAGGTGCTGATATTGACGATGTTCAGGTTGACCTTGGCGTAGGCCACCTGGGTCTTGGCGCGGCCAAGAATGCCGAACAACTGGTGATCGCCAGTCTCTTTGCGGCCGAACTCGGTGACATCACCGGTGACCACAAAGTCAGCCCCCTTGAGGCGCTGGGACTGGCCCTTGATCGCGGCCTCTTGCTGGATCTCGCCCATGTTGTCGCGATCCAGCACGCTGAAGCGGTTGGTTTGCTGCAAGTGAGTGATCAGGATGGTCTTGGCCTGACCGCCAAGGCGATCCACACCGTCGGAAAAGATCCCGCGCATGTAGCTCGAGCGGTTGTCGAACTTGCCGACCGCCATGGGTACGCGAACGCCGGCATAAGCGAGGCTGGCGCTTTCGACCTTTTCTACCGGCAAGGCGCGCGAGCTTTCGGTCGCACACCCAGCCATCGCACCCAAGACGGCAACCGCTGCCGCCGATACCAACATCCGAGAGATCATTCTCACTGCGCATTCCTTTTGAAAAACGGTTTATCCCGGCACGGCAATAGCCTGCCACTGCGGGTTGCAGCGGCAAAAAAAGCGAGGGGGAATCAAATCGACAATCGACGTGCGGGACGTCGGCGGCCGGCATTATGCCAAAGTGCCATCATTGAAGACAGTATTAAATGTTAGGCGTGGTAACGATCAGGTCGGGTTCAACGGAAATCACGGCTACGCACACTGATTCCGTCGAGCAAAGGACTGAGGTCGCTCAACCGTCCGGCAATCAAATGCCGCACTTCGCCTTCCTTTTCCCAGCGCCCGTCGACCTTGAGCAATTGCGAGCCGACCAACACCTGGCGCTGCCGGTCGGCCAGATCGCGCCAGACAATGACGTTGACGTTGCCGAACTCATCTTCAAGGGTGACAAAGGTCACACCACTGGCGGTGCCCGGACGTTGTCGACCGGTCACCAGCCCGGCGACACTGACCGGTCGCCCATGCTCGACCTCCAGCAGTTCCTTCGAACTGCGGCAGCGCCGGGCTTTCAATTCACCGCGCAAAAGAGCCAGCGGATGCGGGCCAAGCGTGGTGCCGACACTGTTGTAATCGGCTAGCAGGTCCTCGCCGACGGTGGGTTTGGGCAAACACACCGCGCCCTCCTCCTGACTCGGCAGACCGGCAAACAAACCGAGCTGTTTCTGCACACCCGCCACTTCCCATCGAGCCCGATGACGATCACCCGCCAGGCCACGCAGCGCACCGGCATCGGCCAGTTGCTCCTGGGCACGGGCGTCGAGTCGCGCTCGTTCGCCGAGGTCGGCAATGTCGATAAACGCCCCCTTCGACCGTGCGGCTTCGATGCGCCGGGCATCGTCCTCGCGAAAGCCCTTGATCATCCGCAACCCCATGCGAATCGCCGGTTGAGCTCCGGTGATCGGTTCAAGGCTGCAATCCCAGTCACTGGCGCGCACGTCCACCGGGCGAATCTGCAAATGATGCCGGCGCGCGTCCTGCAGAATCTGGTCCGGGCTGTAGAAGCCCATGGGCCAGCTGTTGATCAGCGCACAGGCGAAGGCTGCCGGCTCGTGGCATTTCAACCAGCAACTGGCGTAGGTCAGCAAGGCGAAACTGGCGGCGTGGGATTCGGGAAAACCATAACTGCCAAAGCCTTTGATCTGCTCGAAGATCTGCGCGGCAAACTCGGCCGTGTAACCGTTTTTCTTCATCCCGGCGGCCAGGCGATCCTTGTGCGGTTCCAGCCCGCCGTGGCGTTTCCAGGCGGCCATGGAACGGCGCAACTGATCGGCCTCGCCGGGGCTGTAGTCGGCAGCGACAATCGCAATCTGCATCACTTGTTCCTGGAATAGCGGCACGCCCAGGGTGCGCTTGAGCACGGTTTCCAGTGCCGGCGACGGATAGATCTCCGGTTCTTCCTTGTTTCGGCGTCGCAGGTACGGATGCACCATCCCGCCCTGGATCGGCCCCGGACGGACGATCGCCACCTCGATCACCAGGTCATAGAAGGTCCGGGGCTTGAGCCTCGGCAACATCGACATCTGCGCCCGGGACTCGATCTGAAACACGCCAATGGTGTCGGCACGGCCGATCATGTCGTAGGTTGGCGAGTCTTCGGCCGGGATCGTTGCCAGGCTCAAGTCCCGATGGCGATGACGGCGCAACAGATCGAAGCAGCGGCGAATCGCACTGAGCATGCCCAACGCCAGGATATCCACCTTGAGCAGCCCGACGGCATCGAGGTCGTCCTTGTCCCACTGGATGATGGTGCGCTCGGCCATGGCGGCGTTTTCCACCGGAACCAGGCTGTCCAGAGGCTGCTCGGAAATCACGAAACCACCGGGGTGCTGGGACAGGTGTCGGGGGAAACCGATCAACTGCCCCGTCAGGCTCAACACCCGGCGCAGCACCGGGCTCTCGGGATCGAACCCGCCTTCAAGCAGGCGTTCCACGGGCGGTGTTTCATCACTCCAGTGGCCACAGCAATCAGCCAGGGCGTTGATCTGATCCGGCGGCAACCCCAAGGCCTTGGCCACATCACGCACCGCGCCGGCCGCGTGATACGTGCTGACCACCGCCGTCAGCGCCGCGCGGGTCCGGCCATAACGCTGGAACACGTACTGCAAGACTTCTTCGCGACGTTCGTGTTCGAAATCGACGTCGATGTCCGGCGGCTCGTTGCGTTCCTTGGAGAGAAAGCGTTCGAACAACAGCGTGGTGCGATCTGGATCGATTTCCGTGATGCCCAAGGCAAAGCACACCGCCGAGTTGGCCGCCGAACCACGGCCCTGACACAGGATTTTTTGCTCACGGGCGAATCGCACAATGTCGTGAACCGTCAGGAAATAGCTTTCGTAGCCCAGCTCGGCGATCAGCTCCAACTCCTTGTCGATCTGCGTCAGCACCTGGGCCTGCGGGCCTTTTGGCCAGCGCCACGCGATGCCCTCCTCGGTCAAATGCCGCAGCCAGGACGTGGCGGTCTGGCCTTCTGGCACCAACTCCCGGGGATATTGATAACGCAACTGACCGAGGTCGAAGGTGCAGCGCCGGGCGATGTTCAGCGTTTCGTCGAGCAGTGTTTGCGGGTAGATCGATTGCAGCGCATCGAGACTGCGTAAATGCCGCTCGCCATTGGGATGAAGACGCAGCCCGGCCTCCGCCACCGGCACGTGATGACGGATCGCAGTCATGGTGTCCTGCAAGGCGCGCCGCCCACGAGCGTGCATGTGCACATCGCCGCTGGCCACTGCAGGGATTCGCAGTTCGCCTGCCAGGGTCAGCAGCGCAGTCAGTCGTCGGCTATCGTCCTGGCCGCGATGCAGCTGGACGGCCAGCCACAGGCGTTCGGCGAAGGTCCGTTTCAGCCAGTGGCCCTGTTCAAAATCATCGACTGCGTCCGGCACCCACAACGCCAACAGCCCCGGCAAAGGTTCGCTGAAATCTTCCCGCAGCACTTGATACTGGCCTTTCTGCGTGCGACGTCGGGCTCGGGTAATCAGTCGGCACAGGGTCTGGTAACCCTCGAGGTTTTCCACCAGCAACACCAGTTTCGGACCGTTCTCGATGCGTACTTCGCTGCCGATGATCAGTGGCAGCTCCACGGATTTGGCCGCTTGCCAGGCGCGGACGATACCGGCCAGGGTGCATTCATCGGTGATCGCCAAGGCCTGATAACCCTGTTTTTTCGCCCGCTGAAACAGTTCGAGGGCACTGGAAGCACCGCGCTGGAAACTGAAGTTCGACAGGCAGTGCAGCTCGGCATAGTCGATGCTCATGCGAACCAGCCTTGCAGCCACAACGGGCCGTCCTCACCGACCGCACGATAGGCCCAGCCCTGCTGGCCGGAACGGGTTTCGATCAGGAAGTAATCGCGACGCACATCGGCGCCGTCCCACCAACCGGACTCGATGCGTTCCGGCCCCATCAGGATACGTGCCGAACCTTCGTGCACCGCCAGCGGCTCAGTCAGCAGCCAGCCCGGACGTTGCACGCCAGGCAGCCCTGCACAGCGCTGACTGTCGACACTGGCCTGCCACGCGCATTCCGGCCGGTGATCGGCCTGGAACCGCAAGCCCTGCACCGCGTCATCCCCCAACCGCGCGCGCAAGCGTTCGCGCAGTTGCTCCCAGGGCAAGGACTGCTGCGGGCGGTCGTCGAACAGTTCCTGGCGCTGGGGAACGAAGGCCGGCAAGTCTTCGGCGCGCAGGCGAAAACCACGCACCGGGGCCTCGACCTGTACGTGCTCCAACCGGCCCCGGGCCAGTTCAAAGAGCATCGCCGGATCACGTTCGGCACTGAGCAGGCCGACCTTGATGACGGTGTCCGGCAACCCGGCGTGTTCCAGGTGCAGGTCGAAACGCTGCACGCCGCTGTCCCGACCGCAAAGAAACGCCGACAGGTCACCGGTCAATCGGCGTAACGGAAACAGCAGCGCCTGATGGGACTGCACGTCGAAGTTGAGCTCGATGCGCACATCGAAGCGGTCCGGCGGCAGGTAGAACGCCAGCGCCAGCCGCCGTAACCCGAGCAAGGCGTCCAGATGCTTGAGCACCTGGGCCTCGAAACGCCGGGCCAGGCTATGGCGAGGCAACGCCTGAACCTGACCCAAAGTGCGCAGCCCCATGCGCGACAACGCGGTGGCAACGCTGGTTTCCAGCCCGATCCGGTCGATGGGCAACTGCCCTAGATGATGTTGCAAGGCTTGATCGTCGGGCACCACCAGACCGTCATACGCGTTGGCCAGCACCCGTGCGGCCACCGGGTTGGGCGCGGCAACAATCCGATGGCGAAACCCCAGTTCGCCGAGCTCGGTCCGCAACCGCGCCTCGAATTGCGGCCAGGCGCCGAACAATCCCAGGCTGGACTCGATTTCAAACACCACCGCACGCGGGTAATGCACGCTGACTTGTGAACTGAATCGATAAGCCCAGGCGGCCAGAAACTGCTGCCAGTGCTCGATCTCGGCAGCGTCGTATTCAGCCGTGACAAACCCTTTGCTCAAGGCCTGGGCGGCGGTCATCGACTGACCCGGACGCAAGCCCAGCGCCCGCGCCGAAGCGTTGACCGCTTGCAATACCCGACGCTGGGCCGGGCCGATCAGCAGCGCCAGCGGTTCATCGGGATCGGCGCGCTGACGCAGTACCGCGTCCAGCGCCAATTGCGGGAAGAGAATACACACCCAGCGCATGGCAACCTCAATGCCCCACGGGGAAGGCAATCGGCGCCGAACGCGCCAACCCGCCCCGGCACTTGAGCACACGCAATTGCGCAGGCCTGGTATCGATGGCGATGCGCAGCGCCGCGGGCGAAGGGTTGATCGCTTCATTGATCGAGCGATAGGCGAACGCCAGGGTCGAGCCGGTTTCCGCCGCCACCTGCAAGCGCCGCAACGCCCGGTCATCGGCCTTGTGCGGCCAGCACAACACCGCACCGCAACTGCCCGAACGCAGGCATTGTTCCGCTGCCCACAGCGCATCGCGCTCGCTGGCCTGGATGATCGACAACTGGCGCAGATCGACCCCGGCGTTCTGCCAGGCCTGGGGATACGGCACGTAAGGCGGCGCCACCAGCACGATGCGCTCGCCCGCGGCGGACAACCGCGCCAGCGCTGGCCACACCAGTTGCAACTCGCCGACACCCTGCCCGGCCAAAAGGATTTCGGTCAGCGCCGCTTCCGGCCAGCCACCCGTAGGCAACGCCGCATCCAGCGCGGCATGCCCGGTGGGTTGCGGGCTGACGGCCGGTGGCGCAGGCCGGCCCTTCCAGACCTGGCCGCCATTGAACAGCGTATCCAGCGCAACGACGGCGCCCATCACCCTTGCCTCACCAGACCGCAGAACACCCCTTCGATGGCCAGGTCCTGATCGGCTTCGACGATGATCGGCTTATAGGCCGGATTGCGTGGCAGCAATCGGACAACCTCACCGACCCGTTCAAAACGTTTGATGGTGACTTCGCCGTCGAGTCGCGCGACGACGATCTGGCCGTTGACCGCCTCGGGATTGCGGTGCACGCCCACCAGATCGCCGTCGAGAATGCCGTCCTCGATCATCGAGTCACCCTGGACCCGCAGCATGTAATCCGGCACCCGCGAGAAGATCGACGGGTCGAGCAGCAAACGGCTGTGAACCTCGGCATCGGCACCGATCGGCGCACCCGCCGCCACCCGGCCGAGTACCGGAATGTCCAGCAACTCGGGCCGCGCCGGCTGCCCGAGCAAACGAATGCCTCGGGCCTGATGCGCATTGACCTCGATGAAACCGGCCTCGGTCAGCGCCAGCACATGCTTGCGCGCCACGCTACGGGAGGCGAAACCGAACGCCTCGCTGATTTCAGCGAGGCTCGGGGACTGGCCATGCTCGGCGATTCGATCGCGGATAAAGGTCAGGATGGCGGTACGGCGGGGAGTTAAAGTCGTCATGGAGTACATTTGTACTCTTTTGGCTTTTTTCTGGCAAGGACCGCCAGTCAGCAAATCCCCTGTAGGAGCGAGGCTTGCCCGCGAAGGCGGTGTGTCAGGTACGCCGCCTTCGCGGGCAAGCCTCGCTCCTACAGGTTCAGGTCAGACCGGAGAGGTAGGGCCAAGGGAAGATCCCGCGCTCATGGCCGTCGCTGAAAATCAGTTGCAGGCCGTAGCCCTGGGCATTGAGTTCGACCACACGGATGCGCTCATCGACTTTCACCCTCAACCCCTGCAACCGAAACGCCCGGCATTGCGAACACGGACACTGTCGACGCAACTCGGCATGATCGAGTAACTGCTCGCGCCCATCCGGCCAGTTCAACCGCAGCTGCTGTTTGCTCTGGGAATTGCCAATCGCCACCGGGTTCATTGCAGCTGACTCAAGGCGATGCGCACGGCTTTGCGCACTTCCGGGTCGCCGTCGTCCTGCGCTGCTTGCAAGGGTGCGATGGCGCCTCGGTCATTCAACTCTCCGAGCGCCAGGGCAGCTTCCTTGCGCAAGTTGCTGATGCGGTGGCCGAGGGTTTCGATCAACGCTTCAAGGGCCGGGACGTACCGCAAACGACCGAGGCTGCGGGTGGCGCGCAGGCGCACTTGCCAATACGCGTCGCTCAAGGCTTCGACCAAGGCCGGGCCGGCGTCGACGTGGCCAACCTTGCCCAGCGTGGTGGCGGCTTCTTCACGCACTTGCCAGGCCTCGTCCTGCAAGGCATGGCGCAGCGCCGGCAGCACGTGGGCGTCGGAGGCCAGGCCCAGCGCACCGGTGGCGGCGCGGCGGACTTCGGTGTCCGGGTCGTCACTGGCCAATCGGGCAAGCGCCGGCAAGGCATCGAGCTGCTTGAGCCAGCCGAGTACGCCGACGGCTTCGCGGCGAACACTGGCGTCTTCGTCGGTCAATGCCTCTAAAGCGGCAGCGGCGGCATCGGGAAAGCGCAACTCACGCAAGGCCCGGAATGCGGCGATGCGCACGTTGATGTCGGCATGCCCGGTCCACGGCAAAATCACCCTCCCCGCCGCCTCGGTCTTGAGCAGGCTGAGGCTTTGCGCGGCGGCCGCTTGCACCGCTTGAGAAGGATCGGTCAGGGCCTGGCACAGCGCTTCAACCACCGGTTCGTCCTCCCAGGCTTCGAGCAATCGTGCGGCTTCGGCGCGGACTTCTTCGGTCGGGTCTTGCGCCAGGCGATTGACCAGCCAAAGCAAACCGTCCGGTTCTTCAAGGTCGGCCAGTTCGATCAGGGCAATTCTGCGCACGCCGGGATCTTCATCCGTCAGGCGTGGTTGCAGGGCGAGAATGTCGTCGTTATCGGTTACATCGAATAGAGAGGTCATAGGGCAAATCGCGGCAGTTTGTTTTCAAGGGGAAGTCCGAGAGGGTTCAGGCGCGGTAACTGCCGACCGTCTTCGTGACGCAGCAACTCGAGGCAATGACGCTTCAAGCGGGAGAACTCGTTGCTAGTGACCAGTTCGGTGGTGCGTGGCCGTGGGAAATCGAGGCGCAGGTCTTCGATGATCCGGCCCGGGCGCGAACTCATGACCAGCAGCCGATCGGCGAGGAACAGCGCTTCATCGATGTCATGGGTGACGAACACCACGGTGGTGCGAATTCGCGTCCAGATGTCCAGCAGCAGCTCCTGCATGTTCAACCGGGTCAGCGCGTCGAGGGCGCCGAAAGGTTCGTCCATCAGCAACAGGCGCGGGCGGTTGATCAGCACCCGAGCAATCTCGACCCGTTGCTGCATGCCGCCGGAGAGTTGGTCAGGCCAGCGCTCGGCAAATCCTTCGAGGCCCACCAGGGCCAGGATTTCGTCGGCTGCCTGGTGGCGTTCGGCTTTGCCGATACCACGCATTTTCAGGCCGAAAGCAACGTTGTCGCGCACGGTGCGCCAAGGGAACAGCGTGTGGTGCTGGAACACCATGCCGCGCTGCGGGGACGGGCCCGAGACCGGCGCACCGTCGACTTTCAGGGTGCCGGTTCGCGGTTGCAAATGGCCGGCCAGCGCACCGAGCAAGGTCGATTTGCCGCAACCGGACGGCCCGAGAATGCACACGAATTGCCCCGGCTCGATCTGGCAATCCAGACCTTGCACGGCTTCGAAGGCTTGTTTGTCTTCGCCAAGAACGATGGACAGTTGGCGGATGTCGATCCGCCCTTCAGGGGTTTGCATCACGCTCATCAGGCTTTTCCTCGTGGTCGGTGCCAGGGCGTGAACAGTCCACCCAGACGTTTGATCAGCAGGCTGCTGCCCATCCCCAGTACGCCGATCAGCAACATGCCGACCACGATGTCGGCGTAGTTCTGGATGGTGTAGGACTCCCAGGTGTAATAACCGATGCCGTATTGGCCGGAGATCATTTCAGCGGTCACCAGGCAGAACCATGAGGTGCCCATGCCGATGGCGAGGCCGGTGATGATGCTTGGCGCAGCGCCGGGCAGGATCACCTCCAGCAGAATCGCCCGGCGCCCTGCCCCGAGGCTTTTCGCCGAGGCGATCAGCCGAGGGTCGACGCCTTCGACGCCGTGCACGGTGTTGAGCAGAATCGGGAACAGCGCGCCGGTAAAGGTGATGAAAACCATCGACAGCTCTGACGAGGGGAACATCAGGATCGCCAGCGGAATCCAGGCCACGGCGGGGATCGGGCGCAGGACTTCCAGCGGCGGTAGCAGCAGGTCTTCAGCCCATTTCGAGCGGCCGATGGCCAGGCCCAACGCGATGCCGATGATCAGTGCCGCGAGGTAACCGGCGAAGACCCGACTGAGGCTGCTGCCGAGGTGTTGCGCGAGCTTGCCGGAATCGCCGAGGCCGAGGGCGGCCTGGATGACCGCCAGTGGCGTCGGGACGTTGGCGAAGGTGACCAGGCCGAGGTTCCAGTGGTGACTGGCGGCGAGTTGCCAGAATAGGAGGCAGAGCAGCAGTGACGCGGCTCGGGGGATCCAGCGGGTTAGTGATTTGGGCATGTCGGGTTCCAGTTGTAGATGGTGCAGGACGGGAGAACCACCCCTCACCCTAACCCTCTCCCCAGAGGGGCGAGGGGACTGACCGAGTTGTTCTTTCGAGTTACATCGACCTGAAATATCGAGTCGAACTCAGATTTTGAAAATCATGGAGATCGGCCCCCTTTCCCCCTCTCCCCTATGGGGAGAGGGTTGGGGTGAGGGGTGGATTTTGACTCCCCCCACAACTCAGCGGCTGGCGACGGCCTGGGTGGTGGCGTCGGTGAAGTCGAAGACTTTCCCACCCTGGGCCGTGGCAAATTGTTGGGCCTGGCCTTTGAGCAGAAACGCACTCAGCCGCCCTTTCGCATCACTGGCAAACCACGCCTGATCCGCCAGCAACTTGATCCCGCTGTCACTCGCCTGGGCATACACCGCGCGGATGTTTTTGCCTTCCTGTTTCAGGCTGACCAACGCAGTGAACGCCGACTCTGCCGAGGCGTACTGCCGAACCTTCGGCTCACCCCGCACCCAGATCTCCGCCACATGACTGAAATCGGTAATCGCTTTGCCGCTCGACGCATCCACCGCTTTAAGCGGCGTCTGCGCGTAGTTGGCCAGTTGCGCGGTGTAGTCCAGGTTCGAGGCCTTGAACGCAGCGCGGATGTATTGGTCGTCGATGAAGGTATTGAGGTCCAACCCGCGATCAGACTTCTTCAACAGCTTGAGAGTATCGATAGCGGTGCCGACGGCCTGACGGTATTCCGGCTTCCAGCTCAGGTCGCGGGTTTGCACACCCAGCGGACCGTGGAACAGGTAATTGACCTCGGCATCGACGCCGGTGACCTTGGCGATCAACTCGCTGTACTTCTCCGGCTCAGCCGCGAGCAACTGGTTGGCTTCAAGGCTTGCACGCAGGTAAGCCACGACAATTTCCGGGTACTTCTTCGCATAGGCCTGATCCACCAGCGCACCGTGGAAGGTCGGCGCATTGGCCTGGGCGCCGTCATAAATCTTGCGAGCGAAACCACGGCTGGGGAACAGTTCGGCGAACGGCACGAAGTCGGCATGGGCATCGATCTTCCCGGCCTGCAAGGCCGAGCCGGCGACTTCCGGCGGCTGGGCGATGATGTTCACGTCTTTAAGCGGATCCCAGCCTTGGGCAGCCACGGCCCGCAGCAACATGCCGTGGGCTGTCGAAGCGAACGGCACGGAAATGGTCTTGCCCTTGAGCTCCGCCAGCGACTGCACGCTCGAGGCGCTCGGCACCACGATGCCGTTGCCGCTGCCCTTGATGCTGCCCGACAGCACGCTGATAAACAGGCTGTGCTTGCCCGCGGTTTCGAACGCCACACCGTTGAACGAACCGGGGAAATCGGCCATGGCGCCGAAGTCGAGTTTGCCGGCAACCATCTCGTTGGTCAGGGGCGCGCCGCTGGTGAAGTTCTTCCACTCCACCTCGTACTTGGCGTCTTTGTAGGGGCCGTCGTGGGGCAGGTATTTGTCCAGCAGGCCCAGTTCGCGAATCAACAGACCGCCGGCGGCGCAGTTGATCGTGGTGTCCTGGGTGCCGATGGCAATGCGGATGGTTTCGGCCGAGGCCGACAAGGTGAATGAGGCCAGTACCAGACCGGCAAATGCTGCACGCAGCGATGTTGGCAAAGACATGGTGAATCCCCTCGAATCATTTATTGGATAGTCGTCTCCGCCACGATCAGGGCGTGGTGGGAAACGAGGGGTGTTTTGAAGCAAGCGTCCGGTGTTGCCGGGTAGCCTTTTGGGGTTGTCACGAAACCAATGTAGGAGTGAGCCTGCTCGCGATAGCAGTGGGTCAGGTAATGAGATGTTGGATGTGCCACCGCTATCGCGAGCAGGCTCACTCCTACAGGGATTGTGTTTCAACGCAGCAGATACGGAATTTCGACTTTCACGGCCCCGGTCGGGCAGTCCTTTTCACACGGCATGCAGTACCAGCATTCGTCGAAGGCCATGTAGGCCTTTTGCGTGGCCGGGTTGATCGCCAGCAGGTCCATCGGGCACACATCGACGCACACGGTGCAGCCTTTGTGGGCAATGCAAAGGTCCTCATCGACCGTGACGGGCGCGTTGGAGCGGAAGAAGATTTCCTGGGGTTGATAGGCCATTTCGCGGTCTCTCTTTTTGTGAGGCTCAGGCAGCAAAGGCACCGACACGCAACCGGTCGTAGGCCTGCATTTCATCGGCGTCCAGCGGGATGATGTAAGGCTCGACGGCTTTCTTGAAACTGCTCATCACGCCGTTTTCATCCTTCTTCAGATGGCAATGGCAGAACCAGTCGCTGTCGTTGCGTTGCGGGTGGTCGACCCGATAGTGGTAAAGCCCCCAGCGACTTTCGGCACGGAACAGCGAAGCGCGGGCGGCCATTTCGGCGCAGTCGCGAATCATGCTGACTTCCATGGCGCGCATCAGTTCGTGGGCGTTGTGGGCCTTGATCTGATCGAGATCGCGCTGGATATCGCTGAAGCGTTGCAGGCCGATTTGCATCTTCTTGGTCACTTTCGGCGGTTGCAGGTAGTCGTTGACGAAGCGTCGCAGCTTGTACTCGACCTGAGCCGGCGGCAGGCCGTGCTCGCGGTCCAACGGTGCGTAGACCCGGGCCTTTTCCGTTTCGATCTGCTGGGCATCGACCGTCGAAAACTCGCGTCCGGCGACAAAGTCCGCCGCGTTGGTGCCGGCAAACCAGCCATAAGTAAACGCGCCGAGCATGTAGTTGTGCGGCACCGCGGCCATGTCACCCGCCGAGTACAAACCCTTGACCGAGGTTTCAGCCTTCTCGTTGACCCACACGCCGGACGCCGAATGCCCGCTGCAAAAACCGATTTCCGAGATGTGCATCTCGACCATCTGCGTGCGGTAATCGGTGCCGCGATTGGCGTGGAACTGGCCGCGACTCGGGCGTTCGTTGCTGTGCAGGATCTCTTCAATGTTCTGGATGGTTTCCTCGGCCAGGTGATCGAGTTTGAGGAACACCGGACCGTTGCCGCTTTCGAGTTCCTGGTGGAACTCCCACATCATCTGGCCGCTCCAGTAATCGCACTCGATGAAGCGTTCACCCTTGTTGTTCGCGGTGTAGCCGCCCAACGGACCAGTGACGTAGGCGCAGGCCGGGCCGTTGTAATCCTTGATCAGCGGGTTGATCTGGAAGCATTCCAGGTTCGCCAGTTCGGCCCCGGCGTGATAGGCCATGGCGTAACCGTCGCCAGCGTTGGTCGGGTTTTCGTAAGTGCCCATCAGGTAACCCGAGGACGGTAAACCGAGACGCCCGGCGGCACCGCAGCAGAGGATCACGGCTTTGGCCTTGATCACGTGGAAGTCGGCGGTGCGGCAGTCGAAGCCCATCACACCGTTGACCGCGCCCTCTTCGTCCGTCAGCAATCGCGTGCAGACCAGCCGATTGGTGATGCTCACCCGCGCCCGCTTCAACTGGCGATACAGGACTTTTTTGATGTCATGCCCTTCCGGCATTGGCAGCACGTAGGCGCCCATGTGGTGGACCTTTTTCACCGCGTAGTCGCCGGTCTCGTCCTTCTCGAACTTCACGCCCCAGCGGTCCAGTTGCTCGATGGTTTCGAAGCTGTGGGTCGCGTAGGCATACACCGCCGCCTGATTGACGATGCCGTCATTGGCGATGGTGATTTCCTTGGTGTATTGCTCCGCCGTCGAATGGCCGGGAATGATCGCGTTGTTCAGGCCGTCCATGCCCATGCTGATCGCGCCACTGCGTTTGACGTTGGCCTTGTCGATCAGCAACACGCGCAAATCGCGATTGCGTTCCTTGGCCTTGATCGCCGCCATCGGCCCTGCGGTGCCGCCGCCGATCACAACGATGTCGTATTCCTGTTCGAGCGTCTTTCTAGTCATTGAGCCGTGAGTCATGCCTGCGCCCCTTTTTGCCGGTCGATCCGCAGGCGGTATTGGAAGGCATCGCCACGGTAGTAAAGGTGTTCGAAGTCCACGGGCTGGCCGGTGGCATCGTGGGTCAGGCGCTCGATGCGCATGATCGGTGAGCCGGGCTCGACGTTCAGCGCCTGGGTCAAGTCGCTGTCGGCCAGCACCGCGTCGATGGCCAGATCCGCGTGACCGAGGGCCAGGCCGCAGTCGTTTTCCAGGATCAGGAAAATGTCGCGGGTGACCAGGTCGGCCTTCTCCAGACGCTCGCCGATGGCTTTGGGCAGGTAGGTGATTTCGAGGGAAATCGGCTCGCGGTTGATCAGGCGAACCCGCTTGATCTGCGCCACGGTCTCGCCTTCTGCAACCTGCAAACGCTCGGCGACGAGCTTGTCGGCGGGAATGAATTTGAAACTGCGCAGGCGGTTGATCACCTCGTAGCCGCGACCGGTCATGGACTCGGCGAGGCCTTGCAGGGTGCTGACGTTCTGGAAGGTTTTCGGCTTGGCGACGAAGGTGCCCTTGCCGTGGATCTTGAAGATCAGCCCTTCTTTCTGCAGATCCCCCAAGGCCTGGCGCACGGTGATGCGGCTGACTTTGAACAGCGCGCCGAGTTCGCTTTCGGAAGGCATCTGGCTGTCTTGCGGGTATTCGCCGTCGAGGATGCGAGCGCGAAGCACGTCCCGTAGTTGGGTGTGCAGCGGAACGCTACTGAGGGAGAGAACGTTATCGGTCATGGAAGATCACTTGTTATAACGAGTTATGACGTGATCTTAAAGTTCTAATGGCGGGCTTGAGAAATACTGTTTGAGCATAAGGTTAGATTCGCCGAACGACCGCGGACTTGGTAGCAGCTGCCGAGCAGCGCGAGGCTGCGTTCGACTGCGAAGCGGTCGTAAAATCAGGTAGCGCGGAGTGTCAGGGAAATCTTGCATGCAGGGTTTACGACTGCTGCGCAGCCGAACGCAGCCTCGCAGGCTCGACAGCTGCTACAGACTACGTCAGCGCTTGAGGATCTGGTCCATCACCCAATCGGTTTTCAATGCCTGCTCGGCCACGGCGGGATGCTGCGCTTCTCCACGGATATGGGCGTTCATACCCAACACGTGATGCCACTGGATGTGCTCGTGATTGTCGATGCGCAGGCTGAGGTTTTCATCGGCTTCAAGCTGAACCGGATGTTCATCGAATACGGAAAAACTGATCCGGCCTTTGCTACCGATCAGCTCGACCCGATCTTCGCGGCGGTCCGCGACGAAATTCCAGCAACCCATGCCCAGGGCGCCCGAGGCAAACCGCCAACTGGCGCTGACGGCATCCTCGGCGGCATACAAACCGGCCTGGTGCGCGGTAAACCCGGCGACTTCGACGATGTCACCGAGCAGGTACTGGAACAGATCGAAGCCATGACTGGCCAGGTCAGCGAAATAACCACCACCAGCAATGGCCGGATCGGTGCGCCAGTTATTCGTACCGCCAAGATCGGTCGGCGATGGCGCTTTGGTCAGGGTCCAGGTCAGGTGCCGGACCTCGCCGATCCGCCCTTCCTCCAGCCATTGCCGCACCTGCTGGAAACGCGGCAGCGAACGCCGGTAGTAGGAAACAAACAGGTGCAGCCCGGCATCGGCAAAGACCTTTTGCATCTCACGGCTTTGCCCGGCATTCAACGACATCGGTTTTTCGACGCAGCAATGTTTGCCGGCGGCGGCCACCCTCAAGGCGTAAGCGTGATGACTGTCAGGCGGCGTGGCGATGTACACCGCGTCGACCTCGGGATCATTGATCAACGCGTCGACGTCGGTGTAGACCCGAGCGATGCCGTGGCGCGCGGCATAGTCCGTCACCGCGTCCAGACGCCGCCCCATCACAGCCACCAGCGCCGAGCCGGGCGCCTTGTAGAAGGCCGGCCCGCTCTTGCGTTCAGCGACACTGCCACAGCCGATCATGCCCCAGCGCACCACGTTCATACTCACTCCCTGATGGTTAACCGATGCGCAGTGCGCGCAGGTCCAGATGACCGTCCTTGAGCGGCGGGCACCAGTAGTAGCCGCCCGTGATCGGCCGGCTGATGCGGTACAAACCGTCGGTGATGCCGTCTTCCAGACCGCTCATGCGACGCAGTTGGGCTTCGAAGGCATCAAGGGAGAAACCAAAGGCCAGGAACATCAGGCCGGCGCGATCACCTTCGATCCATGGCATGGAACGGCGCACCACGAAGGCCTCGGGGGCGAAGCTTTCCTGGGCGGTGCGTTTGACGTGAGCGGAAATCGGCGCGTCGTCGATCTCTTCGTTGTCGCTCAAACGACGGCCCATGATGTCGTCCTTCTCATGGGGCGGCATTCCGTGGAAGCCTTTCAGATCATGCTGCCACTGCTGGATCGCGGCGAAGCTGCCGCCAACCATTCCGTCAGCGCCGTCACTCACCAGCGCAGCGGCGACGGCGGCTTCGTCGTGAGGGTTTTCGGTGCCGTCTTCATAACCGGTCAGGTCGTGGCCGGTGAGGTGGCGGAAGGTTTCGTTCATCTGCACCAGGCGCAGGGCCGGGGCCAGCGCGGCTTCGATGGCGTTGCTGCGGTTGAGCAATTCGCCACGGTCGACACCGTGCAACCAGCACCAGAGCGCGTGCTGGGTCGACGGGTTGTCGACGCCGACACCGGTCAACGCTGGAAAGGTGCGCATGCCTTCGATTTGCCCCTGGAGGGCCTTGACCAGAGATTCACCGAACCCGACCACTGCCGACTTCCCGTCGACCAGCCCCTTCAGATTCTCCAGCGCGGCCGGCAAGGCAGCGGCGGATTCGAGTGCGAAGAACATATGACGAGCTTGAGGCGGAACTGGGGTGGCGAGAATGCCCGGCTGGTAGTAACTCATATGAACTCCTTTAGAAAGAGCGCGAAGTTTAACCGCAGCATCGGCCGTTGTGTGTTTTCAGGTCAAAAACCGCCAGTGTGCTGTGGGTCATGACAATCCGTGTTGCCATCTGGTAAAACGATTCAGCTATGCTGATCCAGCCACCACTTTCGACAGCCGCGTTGTGATCAGGCCTTGACCTGACAGCAGTGCGTAGCGATAACAGACCTTATCCGCATCACCCAATCCAGACGGGGTAGCGACATGACCACAGCACACATCCTAGGCAACCTGTTTCCCGACGCCAGCGACATCCCGGAAAAATACCGCCTCGACGGCCCGACCGAGCAGCGTGAGTATCTGGTCGACGGCGAGCTGAAAACCTGGTCCGGCCCCCTCGCCCAAGTCCGCAGCCCGGTGTACCTGACCGGCGAAAATGGCGATGAACAAGTGATCCTCGGCAGCACGCCTCTGCTCGATGCCGACACCGCACTGACCGCCCTAGACGCCGCCGTCCGCGCCTATGACCGGGGCCAGGGTCTGTGGCCGACAATGCGCGTAGCCGAACGCATCCAGCACGTCGAGACCTTCCTCGGACACATGCGTGAACAGCGCGAAGCCGTGGTCAAGTTGCTGATGTGGGAAATCGGCAAGAACTTCAAGGACTCGGAGAAAGAGTTCGACCGTACTTGTGACTACATCGTCGACACCATCAACGCGCTCAAGGAACTCGATCGCCGCTCCAGCCGCTTCGAACTGGAACAGGACACCCTCGGCCAGATCCGCCGCGTACCGCTGGGCGTGGCGTTGTGCATGGGACCTTACAACTACCCGCTGAACGAAACCTTCACCACGCTGATTCCGGCGCTGATCATGGGCAACACCGTGGTGTTCAAACCGGCCAAGCTGGGTGTGCTGCTGATTCGTCCGTTGCTGGAAGCGTTCCGCGACAGCTTCCCGGCCGGGGTGATCAACGTGATCTACGGCAGCGGCCGCGAGACCGTCAGCGCGCTGATGGCCAGCGGCAAGATCGACATCTTCGCGTTTATCGGCACCAACAAGGCTGCCAGCGACCTGAAAAAACTCCATCCAAAACCACACCGCTTGCGTGCGGCGTTGGGCCTGGATGCGAAAAACCCCGGCATCGTGCTGCCCGAGGTGGATCTGGACAACGCGGTCAGCGAAGCGCTCACCGGTTCTCTGTCGTTCAATGGCCAGCGCTGCACCGCGCTGAAAATCCTCTTCGTCCATGAAGACGTGGTCGAGGCTTTCATCGAGAAATTCAACGCCAAACTCGCCAGCCTCAAACCCGGCATGCCGTGGGACAGCGGCGTGGCGCTGACGCCGTTGCCGGAAGCGAGCAAAGTCGATTACCTGCACTCGCTGGTGGCAGACGCCGTGAGCAAAGGCGCCACCGTGGTCAACCCCAACGGCGGCGAAGCCCGCGCCTCATTCTTCTACCCCGCCGTGCTGTACCCGGTGACGCCGCAGATGCGCGTCTACCAGGAAGAACAGTTCGGCCCGGTCGTGCCGATTGTGCCTTACCGGCATCTGGACACGGTGATCGATTACGTCCTGGAATCGGACTTCGGCCAGCAGCTGAGTATCTTCGGCACCAACCCGGTAGCCGTCGGTCGGCTGGTGGACACCTTTGCCAATCAAGTTGGCCGGATCAACCTCAACGCCCAGTGCCAGCGCGGCCCGGACACCTTCCCGTTCAACGGCCGCAAGAACTCCGCCGAAGGCACGCTGTCGGTACATGATGCGCTGCGGGTGTTTTCGATCCGGACACTGGTGGCGACCAAGTTCCAGGAAACCAACAAAGAACTCATCAGCGAGATCATCAGCGGACGCAGTTCGAGTTTCCTGACCACCGATTACATCTTCTGAGGAGACCGAGCCTGAGCACATTCAGAGCCAATCGACTGCCACCGCTAATGCGCCGACTGCTGCGTCCGTTGCTGGACCCGTACCGGCGCTATCGCCACGCCAGGGTGATCCACGCGGTGCGTGTGTCGTTGGGGTTGCTGGCAACGATCCTGCTGACCACCGGCATCCATCTGCCCCACGGTGAGTGGGCGTCGGTGACGATGCTGGTGGTGATCGGCGGTTTGCAGCACCACGGCAACATCGGCAAAAAAGCCGCCGAGCGCGCCATCGGCACCTTGATCGGCGCCGGCGTCGGCTTGCTGCTGGTGGCGCAACAGGCCTGGCTCGGGATGCCGTGGCTGACCTATTTCGCGATGGCCGTGGTTTGCGGGTTCTTCTCGTACCACGCTATCGGCAAGGGCGGATACACCGCGCTGCTCTCGGCGATTACCGTGTTTATCGTCGCGGGGCATGGCGACAATCCGATCACCGACGGGTTATGGCGTGGGGTGGACATCCTGATCGGCATCGCCCTGGCCCTGGCGTTTTCTTTCGCCCTGCCGCTCTACGCGGTTTATTCCTGGCGCTACAACCTGGCCGATGCCTTGCGCGACTGCGCGACGATCTACGGGCGCATCATCAATGGCCAATCGGTCACCGATGACGAACACCATAAACTCGTGGGCCGCCTGAACACCGTGATGGTGCAACTGCGCTCGTTGATGCCTTCGGTGTCCAAGGAAGTGCGGATCTCAATGACCGAACTCGATGCCATTCAGCGGCACTTGCGGATGTGCGTCAGCACCCTGGAAATCCTCGGCAACACCCGACCTGACGCCAGTGATCCCGATGCCATGGCCCATCTGCAATCGGCCTTGAAAGCTGAGCATCGGCTGGTTCGGGTGCAACTGATCGGTATGGCCCGAGCGCTGAAATCCGGTGCGTCCCAGCGGCTGAGTCGGCCCGTCGAATTGCCGTCGGATTCAAGCCTGGCCGCACCGGTTTACAACCCGCTGGACGGCTACCGGTTATTGGTCCGGCAATTAGCCGCCAACATTGGCGAGATGCGCCAGCGCTTGGCCAAGACGGCACCGCGCTGGAACATCTGACGTTTTTTTGATGGCTTACTGCGTCGTCACCGTCCGACGAAACTTAGGGCTCCAACCCTGTTGCATGCCGGCAGCGGCCAACAGTATCGCGGCGACACCGATCCATTGCAGCGGCTCCAGACGATGGCCGAAAGCGAACCAGTCCACGAAAATCGCCGCAATCGGATAAATGAAGGACAGCGCACCGGTCAGTGCCGTCGGCAGTTTTTGGATCGCGCCGTAGAGCAGCACGTACATCACGCCGGTGTGGACAATGCCCAAGGTGACCAGACTGGCCCACGCGCTCGGCGCTTGCGGCAGCGCCGAAAAGTGCGCAAATGGCGCGAGTAACAGCACGCCGGTGGTGACCTGAATCAGCGCGATCAGATGCGGCGGTGTGCCGGTCAGGCGTTTGATGATCAACGCGGCAATCGCGTAAAGAAACGCCGCCCCCAGCGCCAGCGCGATGCCCATCAGGTAATCGTTGCCACTCTCGCCCTGCCCGCCATGTGCGCTGACAATCGCCAGCATCCCGAGAAACGAAAGACCCAGCCAGAACAGTTTTTGCAGGGTGATTTTCTCGTTGAGGAATAACGCGGCCAACCCCACCAGCATGAACGGCTGAACGTTATAGACCGCCGTACCGATGGCAATCGAGGCGCGGGAGTAAGAAGCAAACAACAGCACCCAGTTGCCGACAATCGCCACGCCGCTGAGCACGGCCAGCAAGAACGTGGTGCGGGTCAGAATGCCGGGGCGCAGGAAGCCGAATGCCGCGCAGATCAGCAACAACGTGCCGGCGCCGAACACGCAACGCCAGAACACTACGTCCAGCACCGGTTGCCCGGACACCAGCACAAACCAACCGATAGTCCCGGAAATCAGCATGGCGGCGGTCATTTCGAATGACCCGTGACGTATTGTTTTGTCCATCATCAGACTCCTGTGTTTGAGCCCAAAGTATGCCAATCCGCCGAGAGGCTTCTCCAGAGCAAAAAGCAGGCTAAACTCGAAATCTGCCTTTTTTATCAAGGCGATTTGAATTTATTGCCTAATAGGGGTTTCGCCATGACCGACGACATCGACCAAGTGCTGATCACGGCATTGATGGAAGACTCACGCCGCTCGCTCAAGGCTCTGGCGCAGATCAGCGGCTTGTCTTCGCCCAGCGTCGCCGAGCGTTTGCGCCGCCTCGAAGAGCGTGGCGTGCTCAAGGGTTACACCGTCGAGATCGACCCAAAATGCTTTGGTTATCAACTCCAGGCCATCGTCCGTATTCGTCCGCTGCCAGGCCAGTTGCAGGAAGTGGAACGGCAGATACAGGCTATTCCCGAGTTTACCGAGTGCGATAAAGTCACCGGCGACGACTGTTTCATCGCCCGCCTGCATGTGCGCTCGATGGAACAACTGGACACCCTGCTCGACCGCCTCAACACCCACGCCGAAACCAACACGGCGATCGTCAAGAAAACCCCGGTCAAGCGCCGCTTGCCACCGATGGCGTGACCCTTTACTCAAATCGCAGGCAAGAAAAAACCCGCCGAAGCGGGTTTTTCCTCAAGGCTGACGATTAGTCATCGCGGCTCATGATGCCGAACAGCTGCAACAAGCTGATGAACAGGTTGTAGATCGATACATACAGGCTGATGGTCGCCATGATGTAGTTGCGCTCGCCGCCATGAATGATGGCGCTGGTCTGGAACAGAATGCAGACCGAGGAGAACAGCACGAAACCTGCGCTGATCGCCAGTTGCAGACCGCTGATCTGGAAGAACAGGCTCGCCAGCGTTGCACCCAGCAGCACGAAGAAGCCTGCAGTGATGAAACCACCCAGGAAGCTCATGTCCTTGCGGGTAATCAGCACGTAAGCCGACAGACCGCCGAACACCAGCGCAGTCATCGCAAACGCGGAACTGACCACCTCGGCGCCGCCCTGCATACCCAGGTAACGGTTGAGGATAGGGCCGAGCAGGAACCCCATGAAACCGGTCAGGGCAAATGCCGACACCAGGCCCCAGGCCGAATCACGGAGTTTGTTGGTGAGGAAGAAAAGGCCGTAGAAACCGATCAGCACCACGAAAACGTTCGGGTAGCCGACACGCATCTGCTGAGCGACAAACGCCATCACGCCGCTGAATGCGAGGGTGAGAGCGAGTAAGCCGTAAGTGTTGCGCAGGACGCGGCTAACCTCTAGCTGCTCAGCCTGCACGCTGTTATTAACTGCGTAATCCTGTTCGCGCATGGCGACACTCCTGTTGGTTTGAAACGTTCAGTCGCAAAGATCATAACAGACGCTCTGTAACAAGCTATGCAGAGAGTTTGACAGTGTGTTTCATTCAGGTATTATGGCGCCCGCAACGCAAACGGAGGTGTGGCCGAGTGGTTTAAGGCAACGGTCTTGAAAACCGTCGACTGTAACAGGTCCATGAGTTCGAATCCCATCGCCTCCGCCATATTTGTACCGACAAAGCCCTGATTATTCAGGGCTTTGTCGTTTCTGGGGTTTGGAAAAAACCTGCCAGCCCATACCTTGGCCTCGGTGAGCCGTGCTTCCGAACACGATATTCGCGCATTGATCCGCGACGTGGTCAGCTGCGCAGCCCCCCCCCCGTACCTTTCTCAGCCCAATTCGCTCTCCCGGATAAGCTTCTTGTTAATCTTCCCGACACTGGTCTTAGGAATCTCAGCAACGAACTTGAACTGCTTGGGAATCGCCCATTTATTAATACGGCCACGCTCGACAAACCCTTGAAGGTGCGTCTCCAGAATCTTGCGGTCGAGGTACTGCCCTGGCTCGCACACCACCAGCGCCATCGGCCGTTCACCCCATTGCTCATCGGCGATGCCCACGACGGCGACCGACATGACGGCCGAGTGTTCGCTGATCAGGCTCTCCAGTTCCAGGGAGCTGATCCACTCCCCGCCCGTCTTGATCACATCCTTGATGCGATCCTTGATTTCCACGCCACCCAAGGCGTCGATAGAGGCCATGTCGCCGGTGTGCAGCCAGCCGTTGAGCCACAATTCGGCGCCCTTTTCGGGCTCCTTCAAATAGCCTTGGGTCAGCCAGGGTGCGCGCACCACGATCTCGCCCAGGGACTCGCCGTCATGAGGAACGTCATTGCCACTGGCATCGATGATTTTCAGGTCGACCATCGGCACAGGTGTCCCCGTCTTGATACGGGTGGCCAGTTGGGCTTGCGTGGATTGATCGAGGTCTTCGTCACGCAGGTAAGTCAGGCACAGCAATGGACAGGTTTCCGACATGCCATAACCGCTGTGCACCTGAATACCTTTGGCGCTCGCTTCGCTGGCAATACCTAATGTCAGCGCGCTGCCACCCAGGAGCATTTTCCAGCCATCGAAACGAGTCCGTTGCGCTTCCTCGCAGTTCAGGATCATTTGCAAAATGGTCGGCACACAGTGGGAGAACGTGACCTTTTCCTCTCGATACAGCCTGACCAGGCTGTTGGGCTCGTAGCGGCCGGGGTACACCTGTTTGATCCCCATCAGGGTGGCGACATACGGCACACCCCAGGCATGCACGTGAAACATCGGCGTGATCGGCATGTAGACATCATCGGAGCGCAGCAGCGGCAACCCCTGATAGACGCCCAAAGTGCCCACAGCATTCAAGGTGTGCAAGACCAATTGGCGGTGGGTGAAATACACGCCTTTGGGGGCGCCAGTGGTGCCCGTGGTGTAGAACAGGGTCGCGACGGAGTTTTCATCGAAGTCGGGAAAGTCGTACTGGTCGGCCGACCCGGCCAACAGGTTTTCATATTCCCCCAGCACCGGTAGCGACGTGTGAGTGGCTGTGTCGTCCGTTAGCTGCAGGTAACCTTTGACGGTTTTTAGCTGCCCCTGAATCTGTTCAACCAGAGGCAGAAAATCGTCATGCACCAGCACCAGGTCGTCCTCGGCATGGTTCATGGTGTAGAGCACCTGATCCGGCGAAAGACGGATGTTCACGGTGTGCAGCACCGCGCCGATCATCGGCACGGCAAAGAAACATTCCAGGTAGCGATGGCTGTCCCAGTCGAGCAGGGCCACGGTGTCCCCGGCCTTGACGCCGGCAGCGGTCAAGGCGTTGGCCAGCCGGTGGATCCGCTGGTTGAGCGTCTGGTAGCTGTAGCGCAGTTTGTCGGCATACACGATTTCCCGGCCCGGCTCGTAGCGCACGCCAGACAGCAGCAATTGCTTGATCAGCAAGGGATAGGCGTAGGCGCCGTCGGCGGGCGGAATTATTTTTGTCGCCATCATGGTTGTGGTTCCCGGTCCTTTTTACGTGGGCTCAGAACTGCTCTGCATCCAGTTGATAGAGGCATTCGCTGCCAGCCTTGGCCGATGCACTCAACGAATGAATACGTGGTAGCAGACGGGCGAAGTAGAAGCGCGCGGTGGCCAGTTTGCCGGCGTAGAAAGCGTCCTTGGAATGCGTGCTCATGGCGGTTTTGGCCATTCGCGCCCACATGTAGGCGTACGCGGTGTAGCCGAATACGTGCAGGTACTCGACCGAAGCCGCGCCGATTTCATTCGGGTTGTTATGGGCTCGGTCCAGCAGCCATGCGGTCAGTTCGTCGAGGGTGTCGACGGCGGCGTTCAACGGTTTGGTGAACTCACCGAGGTCAGCGCAGGCATTGGCGGTAAAGTTGCGGATTTCCGACGCGAACAGCCGGTACAGCGCCCCGCCGCTGCCGACGATTTTTCGCCCGGCCAGGTCCAGTGACTGGATACCGTTGGTGCCTTCGTAGATCTGGGTGATGCGCACGTCGCGAACCAATTGCTCCTGGCCCCATTCGCGGATGTAACCGTGGCCGCCGAAAATCTGCTGGCCATGCACCGTGGTTTCCAGCCCCATGTCGGTGAGGAATGCCTTGGCCACCGGGGTCAGCAGCGACACCAGTTCCTGGGCGCGGCTGCGGCTTGCCGCGTCATCGCTGTACTTGGCGATGTCCAGTTGCAGGGCCACATAGCTTGAAAACGCCCGCCCGCCTTCGTTCAAGGCTTTCATGGTCAACAGCATGCGCCGCACATCCGGGTGAACGATGATTGGATCGGCGGCTTTGTCCTTGTTCTGCGCGCCCGTCGGCGAACGGCTTTGCAGCCGGTCACGGGCGTATTCGACGGCGCTCTGGTACGAACGCTCACCCAACGCCAGGCCCTGGATACCCACGCCCAGACGCTCGTAGTTCATCATGGTGAACATCGCCGCCAGGCCCTTGTTCGGCGCATCGATGATCCAGCCAGTCGCGCCGTCAAAGTTCATCACGCACGTGGCAGAAGCCTTGATGCCCATCTTGTGCTCGATGGAACCGCAGGACAGCGCGTTGCGCTCACCCAGCGAGCCATCGTCATTGACCAGCACCTTGGGCACCAGAAACAGCGAAATACCTTTAGGACCGGCGGGTGCATCGGGTAACCGCGCCAGTACCAGATGAATGATGTTTTCGGTCAGGTCGTGCTCGCCGCCAGTGATGAAAATCTTGCTGCCGCTGATCTTGAAACTGCCGTCGGCCTGAGGTTCGGCTCGGGTGCGAATCAGGCCCAGGTCCGTGCCGGCATGCGCCTCGGTCAGGCACATGGAACCAGTCCAGGTGCCGGCGTACATGTTCGGCAAATAGCGTTCCTTGAGTTCCTGACTGGCGTGGGCATTGATCGACAGGCACGCACCGGCGGTCAGCATCGGGTACAGGCCGAACGACAGGCTGGCCGAGTTGACCATCTCCTCGACCTGAGCCGAAATCGCCTTTGGCATGCCCATGCCACCGAACTGCGGATCACCGCCAACACCCACCCATCCACCTTCGGCGAATGCCTGATAGGCCGCGACAAAACCGTCCGGCGCCTGGACGGAGCCGTTGCTCCAAGTGCAACCCTGTTCGTCACTGCTGCGGTTCAACGGTGCGATAACTTCGCCACTGATCTTGCCGGCCTCTTCAAGGATCGCGGCGGCCGTTTCTTCATCGATCACCTCGGCCAGGCCGGGTAACCGGGCCCATAGCCGGGACACCTGGAAGACTTCGTTGAGTACGAAGCGCATATCGCGCAAAGGAGCATTGTAATCAGACATGGTTGGCTTACTCGGAAGTGGTCAGGGCATGCGGCACACCCTGGCGTTGAGAGATTTCAGTGTTAGCGGTCTGCGCATCAGGACCCGGCTGAAGCGCCCGTTCGCGCAGCAGGAAATAAGACAGGGCAGGAATCAGCACCAGCGCGCCGAGCATGTTCCACAGGAACATGAAGGTCAGCAGGACGCCCATGTCGGCCTGGAACTTGATCGGCGACCAGACCCAGCACACCACGCCGGCCGCCAGGGTGATGCCCACCAGGCCCACGACCCGACCGGTAAACGACACGGCGTTGCGGTAAGCCTGAGACAGCGGCAGGCCCTGGCGCTGGTAATGCAACTGCACGCTGAGCAGGTACAACGCGTAATCCACGCCGATGCCCACGCCCAATGCGATCACCGGCAGGGTCGCGACCTTTACCCCAATGCCCATGGCCACCATCAACGCTTCGCAGAGGATCGACGTCAGCACCAGTGGCAACAGGGCGACCAGGGTCGCGCGCCAACTGCGGAAGGTGATCAGGCAGAACACCGTCACCGCTGCATAGACATAAAGCAGCATTGTGCGATTGGCCTCGCGCACCACAATGTTGGTCGCCGCCTCAATCCCGGCCGACCCGGCCGCCAGCAGAAACTGGCGATCTTCGCTGTTGTTGTCCCGGGCGAATTTTTCGGCGATGCCCACCACGGCATCCAGCGTCTCGGCCTTGTGATCCTTGAGGAAGGTGATCACCGGCATCAGCGAACAATCGGTGTTGAACAACTCAGGAGAGTTGACCGAGGCTTGCTGCGCGGCGTAGTTCAGCACGTCCTGATTGCGCTGGATGCTGTTGAGCTTGGGGTTGCCTTCATAGGTGCCGGCGGTGATCTGGCGCACCGCGTTGACCAGCGAAGCCGTCGCCTGTACGCCCGGATATTGCTGCAGCTCCCAGGCCAGACGGTCGGCGAGGATCAGCGTCTTGTAGTTCAAGCAGCCTTCCGGTGCGGTCTTGATCATCACCGCGAACAGGTCGCTGGACAGCGCGTAGTGGCTGGTGATGTAGGCGTTGTCACGGTTATAGCGAGAGTCGGCACGCAACTCCGGCGCGCCACTTTCCAGATCGCCGATCTTCAGCTGCAGGCTGACCATGAAGCCGCCGATGCCCATCAGCACCGCGACCAATACCGCGCCAGTGGCCCACTTGCGCGTGGTGAAGCGGTCGAGCAAGTCCCACAGTTTGCCGAAGCCTTTGTGCCCTTCTGCGCGCGTGTCGATTTTCAGCGCACGCTCGGCAGCCTTGGCGCCAACGCCGACATAAGACAGCGCCACCGGCATCAGCAACAGCGAGGTGAAAATCAGCACCGCCACACCAATACTGGCGGTGATCGCCAGGTCGCGGATCACCGGAATATCGATCAGCATCAGCACCGCGAATCCAACGGCGTCGGCCAGCAGCGCGGTGACGCCGGCAATGAACAGACGGCGGAAGGTGTAGCGTGCGGCGATCAGTTTGTGGGTGCCACGGGCGATGTCTTGCATGATGCCGTTCATCTTCTGCGCCGCGTGGGACACACCGATGGCGAAGATCAGAAAAGGCACCAGCACTGAGTACGGGTCGATGGCATAGCCGAGCCAGGCGACGATGCCAAGCTGCCAGACCACCGCAATCAGCGAGCAGCCGACCACCAGCAAGGTGCTGCGCACGCAGCGGGTGTAGGCGTAAATGATGATCAGCGAAGTGACGACGGCCAGGCCGAAGAACATCATCACCTGAATCAGCCCGTCGATCAGGTCGCCCATCAATTTGGCGAAACCGATCACCCGGACTTTGTACTGACCCTTGCCCTCCTCCCCGGCCTTGCGTGCAGCGCTGTCGCCGGCGAACTCGATGTTGTCGCGCAACTGCTCTTCGAGCATCTGCGAAAAGGCGTGGTAGTCGATGCGCTGACCGCTGGCCGTGGCCTTGTCCAGCAGCGGCACGATCAGCATGCTCGATTTGTAGTCGCTGGCCACCAGACTGCCGACGATACCGGCGCGGGAAATGTTCTGGCGCAGCTGTTCTATTTGCTCAGGCTTGCCCTCATAGGTGTCGGGCATCACCGGACCACCCTGGAAACCTTCCTCGGTGACTTCGGTCCAGCGCACTGCCGGGCTCCACAGCGACTTCATCCAGGCGCGGTCGACGCCTTCGGTGAGGAACAATTTGTCATTGACCTGCTTGAGCACGTCCAGGTAACCGGGGTCGAAAATATCACCCTGTGTGTTCTCCACCACCACCCGCACCGAGTTGCCCAGACCGCGCAACGACTGGCGGTTTTCCAGGAAGTTCTGGATGTACGGCTGACTCTGCGGAATCATTTTCTCGAAGCTGGGGCGCAGCTCCAGGCGAGTCGCGGCCATGTAGCCCAACACCACGGTGGCGAGCGCCATCAGCAGCATGAACAGCGGACGGGAGTTGAACACCAGCCGCTCCAGACGATTGCCGGATTGGCGGTCGAAGTCCCGCAGATCGCGGATCACCGGCATGGTTTCTTGTTTGATATTGCCCATGTCTGGGTTCTCGCTCTAAAGGTTCGAGGGCTTATCAACGGACAGCGTCCGTGCACCACGGCTGCCAACCACCACCAGCGCACCGTCGGCGGCGCGCGTGACGCCCGTCACCGGGACCGGCTCGGCGTGCTGCACCCAGTGCATTTGCGCACCAGCGCCCTGGCTCACCAGCATCTGCCCGCCCTGAGTGAACAAGCGGTAATCACCCTGCGCATCGACGATGCCGGCGGTGATGCTGACGTGCAGGCCACTGTCCTGCGGGGTCCAGCTGAGACCGCCATCGGTGCTGCGCAGCACATTGCCGCGCAAGCCGTAGACGAGCGCTTCCCCTGGCTTGCCGAGCACGCCGAAAAAGCTGCCCTGATAAGGTGTCTGCACGGCGGCGAAGCGCTGTTGGGCGTCATTCCATTTCAGCAACAAGCCCTGCTCGCCGGCGATGTACAGCGCATCGCCGGTGGAGGCGATGGCGTTGAGGTGAAAGCCCTGCGGGTTGTCGGTGCGGTCCTGGAACGGGGTCCAGCTCTGGCCGCCATCCTCGGTGCGCAGGATCAGGTTAAACACCCCGACCACATAGCCGAGACGGTCGTTGGCGAACCAGACATCGAGCAAGGGTTTGTCGGCGCCCTGCGCCACCAGGCGCTCACCTTCGGCGACCAGCAGTGGCCATTGTTCGTTGCCAGGTTCTGCACGGGCCAACTCGCTGTAATGCTTGACCAGCAAGGCGCCGATCTCGCGTCCGTCCAGTTGCTTGCGCCAGGTCGCACCGGCGTCGTTGCTGTGCAACACCACGCCGTCGCCGCCCACCGCCCAGCCCTGGGTGGCGGAAGGAAAACTCACGGCATTGAGGTCGGCACTGACCGGCACCGCTGCCTGCTGCCAGTGCTTGCCGGAATCATCGGAAAACAGAATATGGCCACGCTGGCCGACGGCGATCACGCGCTCACCGGCGCGGGCCATGCCGGACAACGGACTGTTGATGGCCAACGCACTGACCCTGGCGGGCAGGTCCAGCACATCGACGTAATCGGCCGCGTGGGTGACGCCCTGCAACAGGCCGAGCACCACGCCAAACGCCACCTGCAAATAATTCTTATACGAACACATACCGCGTCCTCTTCGGAAAACCGCGCCGGGACACACATCCGTGTGTCTGACGTTCACACCGGGCGCCGCACGGTCCACGCCTTGTGAGCAGTGGACCCTGCGTGCGCTTTATTGCGGTTGGCTTAGCGAATGCCGCTGCCGGCCAGGGATTCCGACGACCATTGCGCCTTGGAAAGCGGATCGATGTACTTGATGCCGCCGTAAGGCCCAACCACGCCGTTGATGTTGTAGGAGCCCCCCACCAGGTCGTAGATCATGAAGGGCGTGGAATCCGGGATCTGCTTGTCGTAGCTTTGGCTGAGGAACGCGAAGGAGCCACGGTACAGCTGACCACGGGCGTCATATTGGTCAGAGGCCAGAGCGGTCCAGCTGTCTTCATCGAGGTAGAAGCGACGCTTCTGATAGATGTGTCGAGCACCGGCCTTGAGGTTGCCCTCCACCACCCAGATGCGGTGCTTTTCCCAGCGCACGTAGTCAGGTGCCAGGTGATTGGCGGTGGTCAGCGACTTGGGATCCTGGGCGTAAGTCAGCTTGTAGGTGTTGTAGGGCACGATCATTTCCTGCTTGCCCACCAGCTTCCAGTCGTAGCGGTCCAGTGCACCGTTGAACACGAAAACATCGTCGTAGGTGCCCGCGCCAGCGGTGCCGGGGTTAGGCGTGTCGTAGGCCAGGTTCGGTGCCAGCTTGACCCGACGCTGGCCAGGCAAGTATTGCCAGGCGCGGCGCGGTTGCTGCAGAGGGTTGGCGGCGTCCTTGAGCATCACCGCTTCACCGGCCCGACGTGCGGGGCCGGTGTAGGACAGCTTCATCTGGTAGTACACGTCGGCGCTACTGATCGGCTGCGTCAGGTTTTCGTAGATCGGATAGGAAATGAACGCCTGCCCGGTGGTCGCCAGGCTCGGCACGCCGGCGGAGTCGACGTTCCAGGAGTCGTACTTGGAATTGATGCTCACGCCTTGATAGCGCAGCAGGAAATTCCACATCGCTTCGTTGCCCGACTGCGGGATCGGGAACGGCACGCCCGGCAGCACGTTATCGATGGCCAAACCGCCTTCGAGGGACTTGGCGCCGCTGGCATTCTTCACGCCGTTATCGAGGATGGCTTTGGGCAGCGAAACGGTGCGGTGGGTCGGGTAGACATTGACGTGGAAGCTCGGGAAACGTTTGGCCAGTTCCGCCGTGGTTGCACTGAGCAAGCCCTTGTACTGATCAACGTTTTTGCCGTCGATCACCAGCAACGGTTTTTCGTTGGCGAAGGGATCCGGACGCATGCTGTCGCCGGATTTGAAACTGGCCGGCGGCGTGGTCAGGCCACCGTCATAAGCGGGGATAGAACCATCAGCGTTCCCGGCCTTTTCGGCGCCCACCAGGGTCAGGCTGCTGCCCAATTTGGCTGCGTCCTGGGTTGAAACAGCGGCCTGTGCCTGGGCGGCAAGGACCATGGCCAGCGAAGCGGCCAACACGGTTTTGGCGAATTTCATCTTGTTATTCTCCTGCTTGCATTGAGCAAATCAGTGGTGAATCAAAAAGTGGTTTTCATCGTCAGGTAAACGGCGCCACGGTCCTCAGTCGTTGCACCACCACCGGAAAAGGCTGAGTAGCCACCGGCGTAACAGGCGTAGTTTTCGTTGCCGCTGAAGGCATTGGGTGTGGAGCCGTCGCCTCCGTTCGGACCGGTACTCACACCGCTGACATTGCACTTGTCGGCCTTGCCGAAAGAGTCCACGTACTTCAGGTCGACAAAGTATTTGTTGTACACAACGGCTCCGAGGCCGACGGCGTAGTTACCGGTATCTTTGGCACCGCCACCGGAGACCGGTGACACGCCATCGAGACCGACGTTGATGGACATCGGTGCGTTGAGGTCGACGCCGGGAAACACCTGGTACCAGGTCGGCGTGAAGTTGACCGCGATGCCCCAGTTGTCACGGGTCGGCTGGTCGATGCCGTGGTAGGTGTCCTTGCCTTTGTAGAGCGCCTCGTTCTTGCTATCGAGCTTGAGCAAGTTGCTGTAGTACAACTCGGCGAGCAGGGTCGCCGAATCGAACACGGGGGTTTTCGGCAGGGTCATCAGGCCGTTGACCGTCCAGTGCAAGGTGTCGCCGGTGGCGGCCATGCTGTCGCCCCTTTGCGGGGTGTCATAGACCACACCGGTGCCGGGCGTGCGCGCCGGCAGCAGGCCAAGCCCCTGGCCCAAACCCAGTGGACTGTTAGTGCTGACAATCGCGGGAATACTGGCCAGCGGCATGTTGTGACGAATGTTCAGGTCCGAACCCACGCTCACACCGCCGACATCCTTGGACAGGCTCAAGCCAACGATCTTGATGTTGTCGGCATAGGCCATTTGATAGGTGGCCGTGCTTAGCGAGTTGAGCGTGTTGACCACCGCAGGTACTTGCCCTGCCGGCCGGGTGCCGTTGGGGTTGGCCGAACTCAGGCCTCTGGCATCCAGCCAGGCTTGCGGCAGGATTTCCGAGGTTTCGCGGTAGTAAACGCCGAGGGTGCCATCCAGCCAGGCCGGCGACCACTTGGCCATAACGCCCCAGTCACCGCGGTTGTCCGGCGTCAGGTCGTGCCCGCGACGGACGTTGGTCAATGCATTGCACGGCGCCAGGCCGCAACCCAGAGGGCTGCCAGGCACGACAGCATTAGTGTTACCCAGCAGGAACGACTGCGCGCCGAAACCGACCAGGTCGGAACCACCGTAGTAAGTGCCGGCTTCCGGCAGGCGAGCGGCGTCCCAGTCGAGAAAGTACTGGGCCGCCAGGGTCAACTCTGGGTTGACGGTGAACGACATCGACAGCTGATTACGCGGAACGAACAGCTCCTTCGCCTCAGTGCCCGGCGAGGCGGCCAGTTTGGCCAGGTCCAGGCCGGATTGGCCGTAGCTGATCGAGTGCACCGGGTTGAGAATGGTCTCGCCCCAGAACACGTTGTGCTGTCCGGCCTTGACGCTCAGCAGCGACTCCTCGCCCATTTCGGTGCTGTAGAACACGAAGGCATCGAGGATTTCGCCGGACGGACCGGTGTAGTAACGCTGGGCATAGTTGCTCAGGTGCGGGCTGCCATTGCCGACGTTGTCACCGGTGACCGCGGCCAGACGTGGGTCGTTGGCGACCAGCCCCGACCTTGCGTCATTGCCGTTGACGAACGGGTTGGAATTGGAACCGGTGTTCTCGTAGGCCTTGTCGTACCAACTGGCGGCGCTGACACGGAAACCCATGTGGTTCTGGTAGACCACATCCATCTCGGTCAACAGGTCGATACGGTTGGTGATGTTGGTTCCGGCCTTGCGGAAGTTGTAGTCGCCGTCGTTGTTGTTCGGCGTTCCCAGCATGCGTTTGTCAGCGCTTTCGGTTCGTACGCCGTAGTTGTACTTCACGGTGTTATCAAGACGTACGGTCCAGTCCGGGTTACCTGTGTCGAGCTCGACCGCGTGCGTGACCGGCACGGCGGCGGCCAGAATGGCCGAGGCCAACAAGGTGTAACGCGAGGGTGCGAACCCGTGACTCTTATTGTTGTGCATTGCGTTGTCTCCGCCTTTTTGTATTTGTTTTAAGCGCAGCCGCCCTCGCGCAACCCCTTGTTCCAGGGGTTTACGTTTTCAGGAGTGAGGGCAAATGCCGGATGGCGCGGGCCAACCGGCGCCTGAACTAGCGATCCAGCTCGAGGATGAGTGCTTCGGCGTGTGGCCAGCGCCCATACCCGGCAGCAGGATTGAGATGACCGACGTCGCCGAGATTGAGCAGTTCGCTGCCCCAGCCTTCGGCCATGCGCGTGGCGGCGTCCAGGCTGGCGAGGTGGTCGTTGGTACTGGCGGCCACCAGACTGCGGAACGGCAACCGGCCTTTGGGTAGAGGGTCCCAACCCTGGGTGCGCAGGGTTTCAGCGGAGGGGTAGCCTTGCGGCCATTGAGCATCAAGGTCCGGCGGAGCGGCCAGCAGCGCGCCTTTGATCGGCCGACTGTGTCGGGCAGCCCAGTGCGCAACCATCAACACGCCGGCGCTGTGAGCAACCAGAATCACCGGCCCGTCGATCTGTTCCAATTCATGCTGAATCGCTTCGACCCGCTTGCTGCAATCGAGCTTGTCGGTTTCCAGCGGCGGCACACTGCGTACCTTGCACAGCCTGGCTTCAAGCAGCGTTTGCCAATGCTCGGCAACGTGCTCGCGCAGACCCGGTACGATCAGAACGGTTGCGGCAGTTTGCAGTTTGTCCACGTCAACACCTTCGCTTTCTCGATAACTCGACTGGCTCTGTTCGCCAGGGGCTTTTTGTAGGACTGACATTAAAGAGCGCCCGCCCGAGGCGCTTTTCATTGGACGTCAGGCACTTTTCTTTTCATGACAAATTTCCAGGTGTTGGCGCACGGCGACCATTGGTCGAATATCCCCGCAGGTTCTCTACAGCTCACTGTAATCAATGGGTGAGCGTCGATTGCCTCACAACAACGGTGTGATTTTGGACAGCTTTGGGCGAGCGCCCTCGACAACGTAACAACTGTTCAAGTGTTGATGTGCTGGATATAGTCGCCACGCAAATTTGAATCGCAACCGGCCCAGGAAAGACCTTCGCATGCCCAAGCTTGTTCGCGCCGCCGTCTTGACCAACTACCTGGAGGTCACTCAGTACCTGGGGTTCAATCCGCGCGATGTACTGGCCGGCGTCGGCTTGAGCAAAACCCAGCTGCAAGCCCCTGAACATCGCATTCCCATCGACGCCGCCGTGCGTCTGTTGGAGGATTCGGCTGCCGCCAGTGGCTGCCAGAGTTTCGGCCTGAGCATGGCCGAGTCGCGCCAGCTCTCGGACTT
Source organism: Pseudomonas sp. BT76 TE3572 (assembly GCF_050435365.1). Taxonomy (NCBI): domain Bacteria; kingdom Pseudomonadati; phylum Pseudomonadota; class Gammaproteobacteria; order Pseudomonadales; family Pseudomonadaceae; genus Pseudomonas; species Pseudomonas sp. BT76 TE3572. The sequence goes on along the minus strand of NZ_JBNDKE010000001.1, from coordinate 278,787 downwards.
CGGCGTGGTCAGCCTGCTGCTCAGCCACCAGCGTACGCTGCGTGATACGTTGCAAGTGTTGGTGCACTACCGTCATCTGATGAACGATTCGCTGGCCCTCTTCATCGAGGAGGCTGGCAAGATGGTGATCATTCGCGAAGAGGTGGTCACCGAATCGCCGATGCCCTGCCGACAAGCCAATGAACTGGCGATCGGGGTGATGTTCCGCCTGTGCGCCGCCCTGCTCGGCGCACATTGGCATCCCTACAGTGTCAACTTCACGCACCAGCCGCCCGACAACCTGCAACTGCATCGTCGTCTGTTCGGCTGCAAGCTGGAGTTCGGCAGCGAGTTCAATGGCATTGTCTGTCCCAATGCCAGCCTCGACATGACCAACCCCCATGCCGACCCGGCCATGGCGCGCTACGCCCAGAGTTACCTCGACTCGCTGCTGAACCACGAAGGCCAGTCGATGCTGTTCGAGGTGCGCAAAGCCATCTACCTGTTGTTGCCGATGGGACGTGCCACTATCGAGCAGATCGCCCAGACCCAGGGCATGAACGTTCGGACCCTGCAACGACGCCTCAAAGACGACGGCTGCGCCTTCAACGACCTGATCAACGACGTGCGCCGTGACCTGGTGTTGCGCTACCTGGAAAACCCGAATTACTCGTTGGGCCGGATCGCTGACATGCTCGGCTACTCCATGGCGAGTTCCTTCACTCGCTGGTTCATCACCCAGTTCGGCATGCCGCCGGCCGCTTGGCGCAGCGCGCAAAAACAACCCAAGCCACCCAGCGAACCGAGCGCCCTGCCCGGCTCCATGGAACCCTGGGACGACTGAAAGGGACGCAAAAAAAACGGCGACTGTTGGAACAGTCGCCGCAAAAAAACCGGTGTCTATGACACCGGCCTAGGAGTCCTGTGGCGAGGGAGCTTGCTCCCGCTGGGGTGCGAAGCGGCCCCAAAACAGTCGCCGCGTACTTTCTGAAAAAACACAGTGGTCCTGGAAGAGGGGCGCTTCGCACCCCAGCGGGAGCAAGCTCCCTCGCCACAGTGTTGTGTGCCTACATTCCCCAACGCAGCAACAACAGCACCAGCACGACGAGGAACACCGTCTCCCCCACCATCAACAGGATCGGCTTGATGCCCACCGCCGCCAGTTCCTTGAGTTGGGTTTTCATGCCCAGGGCGCTGATGGAAACCACCAGGCACCAGCGCGACAATTCATTGACCGAGCCCTGCACCACCGGGGCCACCCAGCCGGTGCTGTTGATACAGGCCAGAATCAGAAACCCGACGGCGAACCATGGCAGCAGCGGCGGTCGTTTGCCGGTCGTGTCAGCGCCCTGCATGCGGGTGATCATGGCCGCACACACGATCACCGGCAGCAGCATGGCAACCCGCATCAACTTGACCACCGTGGCCGTATCGCCGGTCTCGGTCGACATGCTGTAACCGGCACCGACGACCTGGGCGACATCGTGGATGGTGGCGCCCAGGAACACGCCCGCCACTTGTGGCGACAACGACAGCCAGTTGGCAATCATCGGGTACACGATCATCGCCAGGGTCGACAGCGCCGACACCCCGATCACCGTGAATAACGTCGCGCGTTCTTTCTGCGGATGGTTCGGCAACGCCGCCGCCAGCGCCAACGCAGCCGACGCACCACAAATCGCGGTGGCGCCACCGGTGAGCATGCCGAACAAACGCTGAAAGCCCAGCGCTTTGGCCGCGATCACCGAGACGCTGATGGTCACCACCACCAGAATCACCACCAGCGCCACAGGCTTCCAGCCCAACGCAGCCATCTGTTCGAGGGTGATGCGCATACCCAGCAGCGCCACACCAATGCGCAACACGGTGCGCGAGGTGAACTCGATGCCGGCCTTGCAGGCGCCGTCACTGGCCAGGAAGTTCAGCGCCATGCCCAGCAACAAAGCGAACAGCATCACCGGCGCGCCGTAGTGCTCGGACAAAAAAGACGCGGCGGCAGCAACGATCAAGCTGACGACAAAACCTGGCGCCAGTTCGCGCGTTCGGCTGTGGATACGGGTGAGAGCGATGGCGCTCATGGCGCGGCCTCCTCGGGAACGATGACGATGAATGCCTGGCCGTCGATGATCTCGACCGGGTAGTTGGCGACTTTGACTGCGGTGGAATTGAGCAAGTAGCCGCTGCGCAAATCGAAGCGCAGGCCATGGGCGCAGCACTGAATCACCCGCCCCTCAAGGCGCCCGCCACACAGCGAGGCGCCCTGGTGCGGGCAACTGTCGTCGATGGCAAACACGTCACCGTCGACGTTGAACAGCGCCAGGCTTTTGTCATCGAATTCGAACAGTGCACGACCGCCCGCCTGCGGGAGTTTTCCGGCAGGCACGGGGATACGAAGGTTCATGCCGGTTGCCGCTCGTGATCACGTTTCTTGAGCGATTCGTTCATGGCCTCGAGCAGCGCCTGAGCAGGTTGTGCACCGATCACCGTCATGCGGCGGTCGAACTGAAAGCTCGGCACGCCACTGGTCGCGCCGGGCAAGCCTTCAAATGGCGTGGCGTCACCCTTCAGGCAATCGAGCACCACTTCCGTATCGACGCCGCAGGAGCGGGCAATGGCGAGCAAGGTCTCGCGGCACCCCAGGTTTTCACGTTTGCGGAAATAAGCGGCGAACAGCCGTTCGAGCAACATTTCACGCTGAGTAGCATTGCCCAGTACGCTGACTCGTTCGAACAGACGGTGGGCGTCTGCGGTGTTGGGCATCGTCTCGATGTGGCTGAGGTCGATGGTCAGTCCAACCGCCGCGGCAGCCTGCTGTACCTGGGCTTGACGCATGGTCATAGCGGCGGCATTGCCCAGACGTTTGCGATAGAAGTCGGCGAAGGGTTCACCTTGTACCGGCAACTGAGGCAGCAACTGCACGCCATGCCACACCGTGGTGATCTGCACATCCGGGTGGCGACTGCGAAACTGCACCTGCGCATGCTCCAGTTGACGTTTGCCGATCAGGCACCAGGGGCAGATGAAATCGAAGAACACATCAATACGTAAACGACCACTCACAACTTCACCTCTAACACGGATTCGTCCACCGGATCGATGACCCGCTCACCCTTAAGCCGGGCAATGTCCTTGTGGTAATGACACTTGGCATAAAAGAACACGGCCGCTGCCGCGAGGCTGACCAGTGGCACTAATTGAAAAGCAGCCTGCAAACCAATGAGGTCAGACACCTTGCCGGTGATGAATGGCCCAGGCGCCAGCCCCAGCATGTTGTTGGCCAGGGTCAGCGTGGCGAAGGCCGTGCCGTGGACCGAGTAATGGGTCAGGTTGGCAACCATCGCGCCGCAAGGGCCGGTCGTGCCGGCGGCAATCAACATGCCGAGGCAGATCAGCGCTAATTGCACTGGCCCTGCCGGCAGGGCGAACGCCGCCGACAACAGCAGGCAACTGCCCAGGCAATAGGCGATGGCCAAAGCGACTTTGCGCTCCGGCGCATGGCGCGACAGTCGATCGCTGAGCATGCCGCACAGGATCATCCCCGCACCGCTGCACAGCACGATGATCGCCGCGACACCGCCCGCCTTGTCCGTGGCCATGTCGTAATAGCGATTGAGGTAACTGGGCATCCACACAATCACGGTGCCGCCGACGAACAGTTGCAAGCCACTGCCGATGTAGGCCGCGATGACCGAGCGGCTGGAAAACAGCGTACGCAACGGACGCTTGACCGCTGCAGCCGCCTTGTTTGCCGCCAGGGAGGCACGTTGCGGCGCAATGCGCGCTTCCTTGACGATGACCGGGTAAAGCACAGCCAGCAGCAGGCCGAACAGCGCCATGCCGGCAAACGACCAGCGCCAGCCCAGCTTGGCGGCGATTGCACCGCCCAGCGCCATCCCTAATACCGAACCGAACATACCGCCCGCCATGAAAGCACTGGCCAGCGTTGCACGCAGGTGTTTGGGAAACACCGAAATCACCACCGCGATGCCGACGCTGCCGTACGCCGCTTCGCCGACGCCGACCATGAATCGAGCAATGAACATCTGCGGGTAGTCCTGCGCCACTGCGCAGCCCAGCGTCGCCAGACTCCACAGCAAGGCCATGAGCGCCAGGCTCTTGACCCGGCCAAAGCGATCCGCCAGCAATGACAGGGGAAATGTCAGCAGCCCCACCATCAGCGCGACAATGCCACTGAGCAGACCGAGCTGGCCGTCGCTCAGGGCCCATTCGCCCTTGAGCATCGGGAACACCGCGTTCAGCACCTGGCGCGACATGTAATCGGAAATCAACAGCCCGAACGTCAGTGCAAAAACGATCCAGGCATACGGGCGCGCAACACCGACAGCACAGTCGTCATCGTCTGCGGCGATTGGGTGAAAGGCCATGCAGCCTCCTCAAAGCTTTGTTTTATTGTTGTTATCAAGCGTGTTGCAGGGCAGCGAGCGGAAGGCCGTTGACCTCCCGCTTCGTCTGCCGATCAGCCGCGTTGCGGCACACCTTTCTGCCCAGCCTTGCGGTTGGGGGCCATACCGTTGGCCAGCAGCGTTTCTTCGATGCTTTGGTACTGCACGCCGATGCGGTAGATCTCACGGGCTTCTTTGCCGGTGGCGATTTCGCGACCCAGTTCATGAGCGATGCGCACGGTCTGCTTGATCTGCGCAACTGAGCCGAAACGGTCGCCCTTGTGATCAATGATAGTGTCTTCATTGCCCACACGCGGGTGCAAACCCATGGCCATCGACATGGTGTTGAACGGCATGACGTTCTTGAGCAGCGACTCGGAAGTCAGGGTGCAACCGTCTGGCGCACGGTGGATGAAGTTGAAGAAGTTGAACGGATTGGGGCCATCGAAACCGCCACCGATACCGATCCAGGTCAGGTTCAACGGCCCCTTGTAGACGCCCTTGCGCACCAGACGCTCAAGGGTCTCCATGGCATGCATGCCAGTCAGCTGGAAGTGCGGCTGGATGCCGTTGTCCGTCAGACGCTTGAGGTGTTCGGCGACCCAGGCCGGGCCTGCCGGTACGGTCATTTCGCTGTAGGCCGCGTGGATCAACGGGTTATCCAGAGAAGTGCCCTTCAGGTACTCCGGATACAGCAACTCCATGATGTTCATCTGGGTGGTGTTGATCGCCACCGTGACCTGATCCGGTTTTGGCGTCAGCTCGGCCAGCATGTGTCGCGTATCGTCAGACAGCCACTTGGCCGCTTCGCCATCGCTTTCCGGCGCGAAGGAAATCGAACCACCGACCTGGATGATCATGTCCGGCACGGCTTCACGCACGCCGGCGATCAACTCGTTGAATTTGGACAGACGCTTGGAACCCTTGCCGTCCAGCTCGCGCACATGCAAGTGCAAGACGGTGGCACCGGCCTCATAACAATCGACCGCTTTTTGCACCTGTTCGTCCATGGTCAGCGGGATGTCTTCGGGGAAGTCTTCCGGCATCCATTCCGGGCCGTACGGGGCCACGGTGATGACCACCTTTTCCATGTTTTCCGGGTGCAGGGAATCGTCGAAGAATTGCATGAGTTACTCCTGTTCTTATGATTGTCGCGCCCACCCGGGATCGTGCCGGGCAGACGTGTTTACGAGTGCGAATGCAGAAGGGGTCGATCAGTAAGTCTTGTCGCCGATGATCCCGGCGCGCTCCATCTTGCGATGGCACGGCGGGTAATCCATGACGGCGTAGTGCTGGGTGCTGCGGTTGTCCCAGATGGCGATGCTGTTGGGTTTCCAGCGCCAGCGCACCTGATACTCGGGGATGTAGGCCTGGCTGATCAGGTAGCGCAGCAACTCGCTCGCGCCAGGGTTGGCGTCCTGGCCGAAGCGCACCCGCTCGGGGGTGTGGTAGTTGCTCAAGTGCGTCGTGAAGGCGTTGACGAACAGCACCTTTTCCCCGGTTTCCGGGTGGGTACGCACCACCGGGTGCTCGGCATCCGGGTACATTGCCTTGAGCGCCAGACGTTTTTCGATCGGCATGGCGGCGCCAAAGCTTGCTTCGATGCTGTGGCGGGCACGCAGGTCGGCAATCTTCACCTTCACGTCCTCCGGCAAGCGCGCATACGCCTCGACCATGTTGGCCCACATGGTGTCGCCGCCCACCGGCGGGCACTCTACACAGCGCAGCACGCAGCCCATCGGCGGGGCCTCACGCCAGGTGGCATCGCTGTGCCAGGAGTTTTCATAGCGGTCCGCCGGCTGGTCCGGGTTCTTGTAGATGCGCACCAGCCCCGGATGATCCGGGTCGCTGCCCGCCACCGGGTGATCTTCCAGCTCGCCGAAGCGACGGGCGAAGGCCACGTGCTCGGCGCGGGTGATGTCCTGGTCACGCAGGAACACCACGCGATGCTTGAGCAATTGCGCACGAATCTCGGCAAACAGGCCATCGTCATGCACCGCGTCGGCAAGGTTGACGCCAATCAGTTCGGCGCCAATGCTGCAGGTCAATTGTTCGACTTTCATGGCAGACGACTCCCTTAAATGACGAAAATCGACGAGCCCGTGGTCTTGCGTGATTCCAGATCGCGATGGGCCTGGACAGCATCCTGCAAGGCGTAGTGCTGGTTGATCTCAATCTTGATCCGGCCACTGCCGACATGGTCGAACAACTCACCTGCCAACGCTGCTTTTTCCGCCGGGTCGGCGATGTAGTCGGCCAGGGCCGGACGGGTCATGAACAGCGAGCCTTTCATCGCCAGCATCACCGGGTCGAAGGCCGGGATCGGACCGGATGCCGTGCCGACGCACACCAGCAGGCCACGGCGCTTGAGCGAATCCAGCGAACCCATGAAGGTGTTCTTGCCGACGCTGTCGAACACCACGTTAACCCCTACGCCGTCAGTCAACTCGCGCACGCGCTGGGCAACGTCTTCGTGGCTGTAATTGATGACATGGTCGCAGCCATGGGCGCGGGCAATTTCGCCCTTGACCTCGGTGGACACGGTGCCGATGACGGTCAGGCCAAGCAGCTTGGCCCACTGCGAAACGATCAGGCCCACACCACCGGCAGCGGCGTGCAACAGAATGCTGTCGCCGGCTTTGAAATCGTAAATGCGCCGCATCAGGTACGAGGACGTCAAGCCGCGCATGGTCATGGCAGCGGCGGTCTCGAAACTGATGGTTTCCGGCAGCTTGATCAACGGTGCGGCCGGGATCAGGCGCTCGGTGCTGTAGGCCCCCAAGGTATTGAGAAAACCGGTGTAGGTGACGCGATCACCCACGCGGACATTGGTAACCCCTTCACCAATGGCCTGGACCACACCGGAGGCTTCAACCCCCATGCCATTGGGCATCGGGATCGGGTAAGTGCCATTGCGAAAGTAAGTGTCGGCATAGTTCAGGCCAACCGCCACATGACGAAGACGAACCTGGCCGGGACCGGGATCGCCAACTTCGACCTCCTCATAACGAAGGACTTCGGGACCACCGGTTTCGTAGAAGCGTACGGCTTTGGCCATTTTTTCTTATTCTCCAATCTGCAAGATGAGCGTGCTGCGTCGAATTGCGCTGATTGGACTGTAGGACGCCGTCTGACGAGTCGCTTCTCATCAGACGACAATGGCTTTTCATTTCATGACAACTACCTGCGTGTACGAATTCCGGAAACGAAAAAGCCCGGCCTGCTTGCCGTAATGCTGTGCACTTGAGGTTGGGGACATATCCGTTTTTGCGGTTATGGCTGCTGGCGGTTTCGCTTTTACAGCGAGTCACTTGGAAAAGCCCCAAGTAACCAAGGGCTCTTGCCCCTGACGTTCGGTGCCTCGCCTAGGCTCGGCATGCCCTCGCTCCGGTCCTGCTCCGTGGGCCTCTCGAGGGGGCGGTGTATCAAAATCAAAAGCGAGGCGGCCTACCGGCCGGCCTGTCTCTTCAAAGCGTACGCATTTCCCCTGTGGGAGCGAGCCTGCTCGCGATGAGGCCCTGTCAGTCGACATCAATGTTGAATGTAAGTCCGCCTTCGCGAGCAGGCTCGCACACAGTTGGATTTTTGGCGGGCATGACATAGGTGTCCACCGCCGATGAACTTGACAGACATCAGGTCGGCTATCAGGCCGCCTCGCTTGGCTTTGGCTTTTGATCTTGATCTGTCTGCCCCTTTCCCAGAGGCCGAACGCAGGCGTTGCGCAGGGGGCACCGCGGCAAGGATGCCGCGGTAGCCGCCCCCGGCCATGGATGGCCAATGGCGGCGGGCCCCCGGAGCAATGCCGGAGTGAGGGCATGCCGAGCCTAGGCGAGGCACCGAATGGAGGGGCAAAGCCTTTTGCTTACTTTTCGGCGTTTGGAAAAGTGAGTCGCTGTAAGAGCGAAACCATAAGTGGCCGTTACCGCAGAAACGGATATGTACCCCAACCTTAAGCGAACAGCATCCCGCAAGTGGGCCGCGCCTTCTCGTTTCGGAGGTAGGCTCAATGGTGCTGGCGTTGTCTTTGTAGCTCTGTCTTCAGCCAGGTACTCGCCGGCTGGACGCCTGTTGGGCAACGCACTTCATAGGCTTTGCCACTCATGCTGCTTTTAGTGGCCGCGAGATCGATGAAGTCTTCTGCGCTGCTCACCAGATTCTTGCCTTCGAGATAATTCAGCTTCTTTTCCAGATGTGCCCGAGCCTGGGGTCCAGGGTATTCACTGCCGTTGCGCACAAACTGACACTCACTGCGCTCCACAAAATCCAGCAAACCCTTTATCTCCTGATTTGCCTGTGCCGTGGTTTGAGCCTGCGCACCACCCGTCACCGCAAAAAGGCCGATAGAAGCCGCGACCAGCCATTGGCGGAAAATGGACCGAGTCACCGCTGCTTTCAAAATCCACATGATACTTCCTTGTCCTGAAAGGGCCGACTGTAGCGCGGCGTCACCCGCGCAACCAGCAGAACGCTGTGCGACGTTGTTCGTTCGAAAGGATCAACCTGCGGAAGGGAAAGAGAAAGGGGATCAATGAGCCCGGTGCCTCTGTGCGCGAGCAGTTGGCCAAAGTCGCAGGTACTTATCCCTGTATCGGCATCAGACTCATTGATCGTAGCCCAGCTCAATGTTGGGCGATTTCCATCTAACCGAATGGAGATGCATTGGCGCGTCAAAGCAGCCATGCCCTATTTTTTTAACAAAACAACTTCGGCACGTCTAATCACCTTTTTCCCCGGCCTTATAGGCTCAGGAAATATCACCGCACCACCATTCGTCGCATCAAAAGCGCTGCGCAATTTTTTTGACTATATCTGGCTTAAGGTTTGCAAAAGACGCTCATAGCTGCCCCAGAACGACGTAATTCTGACGCGGCAGCATTTTAATTAACGCTTAGGACGCCAGCGATGCGCTTGGTCAGTCACCGGGAGACGTAACGTGTCAACTCTCAACGAAATCGCAGCGAACCACGCGAGAATGGCCAAGGCTCTTGTCGAAGAGTCGACCGTGCTGAGTGAGCGCCCCACCCAGATAGTGGATAGTTTCGAAGTCCCATCCATGGATACGCCACACATGCCTCTGCACCTTATCGCCGGCGTGCAGGACAACCATTTCGGACAAGCGACGGCCTACTCGCTCTAACGATGCCTGATCCGGACAGCCTGTCGGCGCGCTAACGGTCGAGTACCACTTTCTGGCCTAAACTCAACTGACTAGCCCGTTGGGGAGCTGCCGGAGTGGCATTCCCATGCTTGAAACTGTAGAGATGTCGCGCGTGAAGCACTTCGCCGCCAATGTTGTCGGCCGAGATTTCGCGATCGGTGATATTCATGGCCATTTCACTGGGGTGCAGGCTGCTCTGGATGCCGCCGGGTTCAACCGCTTGGTAGATCGGCTGTTCAGTGTTGGTGATCTGATTGACCGCGGGCCCGAGTGCCGTGACGCGCTCGATTGGCTGGACAAACCATGGTTCCACCCGGTGCGAGGCAACCATGACGACTACGTGGTGTATTTCGATACCTGCGACATCGACAGCTGGATACTCAACGGGGGCTCATGGTTCACAGACCTGTCGTTGGTCGAGAAGCAAGCATTCGCGGCGCAGTTCGCCAAGCTCCCTATCGCAATCGAAGTCGAAACGGCACACGGCCTGATCGGCATCGTGCACGCCGATTGTCCATATCCATCATGGCAGCAACTGCGAATGGAACTGGAGTCGCCGGAAAACAACAGGCGTCTGCAGGAGGTGCAGCACTACTGCATGTGGTCACGACGGCGGCTCGATCAGCAGGAGACACATGGCATTGAAGGCCTGCGCGCACTGGTCGTAGGGCATACGCCGCTTTATATGCCCGTCAGCCTGGGCAATGTGATTCACATCGATACGGGTGGCTGGAGGCCGGACCGTGGTTATTTCACCCTGCTGGACCTCGAAACGCTCCAAACCATCCCCGCAAGCTGACTCAACACGGACCGGCCAACGCCATTCACTCAAAAAAAACCCGGCCTCATCAGCCGGGTTCTTTTTTAGCTATTCAGGTGGCATCACTGCCACCCACCATCAACAGCACTTCGGCCCAGCCTTGCTTCCGTAGCGAGCTTCCTGGCGCTCCCGAAAGAACACCTCATAACTCATCACCGGTTTGTCCGGGTGCTTGGTCTGCATGTGCTCGACGTAGGTGTCGTAGTCGGGCATGCCGACCATCAGGCGCGCGGCCTGACCGAGGTATTTACCGAGGCGACTCAGGTCATTGAACATGCTGCAATCCTCGATCAAGCGTCCGGCAGAGCCTGGAATGGCGCTTCTTTATCCGTACGTTCTTTAGTGCCCCAGGCGGCGATACCGACCTTGAGTGCAAAGAACAGGATGCTGAAGACCACCAGCAAGAACAGCGCGGTCAGCGTTGCGTTGGTGTAGGCGTTGTAGATCACGTGCTGCATCTGGTCGATGCTCTTCGCCGGGGCGAGGATCTGCCCGTTGGCCAGCGCATCGCTGTACTTCTTGGCCAAGGCCAGGAAACCGATCGCCGGGTTGGCATCGAACAGCTTGATGAAACCGGCGGTGGTGGTGCAGATCAGCAGCCACACGGCAGGCAGCATGGTGACCCAGACGTAGCACTGGCGTTTCATTTTGATCAGCACAACGGTCGCCAACATCAATGCGATACCGGCCAGCATCTGGTTGGAGATACCGAACAACGGCCACAAGGTGTTGATGCCACCCAACGGATCGATCACGCCCTGGTACAACAGATAACCCCACATCGCCACACAACCGGCGGTGGCGATCAGGTTGGCGGTCCAGGATTCAGTGCGTTTCAGCGCTGGCACGAAGGAACCGAGCAAGTCCTGCAGCATGAAGCGTCCGGCTCGGGTACCGGCATCGACTGCGGTCAGGATGAACAGCGCTTCGAACAGGATCGCGAAGTGGTACCAGAATGCCATGGTGTTTTCACCCGGCAGAAGGTGGTGCAGGATCTGCGCGATACCGACCGCCAGGGTCGGCGCACCGCCGGCACGGGCCAGGATGGTGGTTTCACCGATGTCCTTGGCCACCGCTTGCAGCGCTTCCGGGGTGATTGCAAAGCCCCAGCTGCTGACGGTCTGAGCCACCGTAACAGCGTCAGAGCCGACAAGCGCCGCCGGGCTGTTCATGGCGAAATACACGCCTGGTTCAATCACCGACGCAGCAACCATGGCCATGATGGCGACGAAGGATTCCATCAGCATGCCGCCGTAACCGATGTAACGGGCATGCCCTTCGCTGGCCAACAACTTCGGCGTAGTGCCGGAAGCAATCAGCGCGTGGAAACCGGAAACGGCGCCACAGGCAATAGTGATGAACAGGAACGGGAACAGACCGCCCTTCCACACCGGCCCGGTACCGTCGACGAACTGGGTCAGCGCCGGCATTTTCAGGTCGGGCATGGTGATCAGAATGCCGATCGCCAAGGCCACGATGGTGCCGATTTTCAGGAAGGTCGACAGGTAGTCACGCGGCGCCAGAATCAGCCACACCGGCAATACCGCGGCAACGAAACCGTAGCCGATCAGCATCCAGGTGATCTGGATCCCGGTGAAGGTAAAGGCCTTGGCCCAGACCGGGTCAGCGGCAACCTGCCCGCCCAGCCAAATCGAACCGAGCAGCAACAGCACGCCGACCACGGAGATTTCACCGATACGGCCCGGGCGGATGTAGCGCATGTAAATGCCCATGAACATCGCGATCGGGATGGTCGCCATCACCGTGAAAATACCCCATGGGCTTTCGGCCAGGGCTTTCACAACGATCAGCGCCAGCACCGCGAGGATGATGATCATGATCAGGAAGCAGCCAAACAGCGCGATGGTGCCGGGGATGCGGCCCATTTCTTCACGGACCATGTCCCCCAGGGAACGACCGTTGCGGCGGGTGGACATGAACAGGACCATGAAATCCTGAACGGCACCGGCCAGCACCACGCCGGCGATCAGCCACAGCGTCCCGGGCAGGTAACCCATCTGCGCCGCCAGGACCGGACCGACCAACGGCCCCGCGCCAGCAATGGCGGCGAAGTGGTGACCGAAGAGCACGTGTTTGTTGGTCGGCACGTAGTCCAGACCATCGTTATTAACGACAGCGGGCGTGGCACGATTGGGGTCGAGTTGCATCACCTTGGTGGCGATGAACAGGCTGTAGTAGCGGTATGCAACGAGATAAATAGCGACTGCTGCGACTACGATCCAGAGGGCATTGATCGCTTCGCCGCGGCGCAGGGCCACGACACTAAGCGCAAACGCTCCCAGGACAGCCACGGCAAACCAGGCGAGGTGTTTAGCCAGACGGGGCATAGCGTGTCTCCTGCCGACAGCCAGTGGACTGCGGCGGTAATTTTTATAATTGTGTCCGCTGTGCGGAGCTGGCCCAATATCCCCGCATGCCGTCTACAAATAAATCCGCGTTACTACGTACGCGGCGTCTACGTAGTTCTACGTAGATGATGCTGCTCCCGATGTGGGAGCGAGCCTGCTCGCGAAGGCAATCTGTCATTCAGCATCGATGTCGTCTGATAGACCGCCTTCGCGAGCAGGCTCGCTCCTACAGGGGATCGGTGTTCGCCTTTCGCTTCTCACCACTCATCAGGCCGAGCGTTAGCTCGCCTGCAGCTCTTGATCTTGATCCACCCGCCCCCTTCACGCCCTGAGCCTGTCCGTCAACCTGTGACTACCTCCATCGGCGCCTCTACCAACGTTGATCCGCGGCGCCCCAGCCACAGGTCATTCCGTCCAGCACCGCTACTGGACGCGCGTATCTTTGGCATATGATGCCGGGCCTTCGCCTTCCCTCGGTCCGGACAGGAGCAGAGATGCAGCTCAAACACAAAATCGTCGCGCTCGGGATTCTGCCGCTGGTGTTGGCCATCGCCGTCATCTGCGCGCTGGTGATTTCCATGAACCGGCAACTGGGCGAACAACAGGCGCAACTGATCGAAGACAGCATTCTGGCCAGCAAACGCGCCGAACTTAAGAACTACGTCGAAATGGCGCAAAGCCTGATCGAGCCGCTGTACGACGACGGCCACGGTGACGAACACGCACAGCAAAAAGTGCTGGAAGAACTGCGCAAACTCAGCTTTGGCATCAATGGCTACTTCTTCGTCTACGACCACGAAGGTCGCAGCCTGATGCACGCGCGCCAGTCCGAACTGGTGGGCAAATACCTGTGGGACATGAAGGACCCTCACGGTTTGCCGGTGATCCAGGCGTTGCTCAAAAGTGCGCAATCGGGCGAAGGTTTTCAACGCTATGCCTGGAACAAACCCTCTTCCGGCCAGGTGACCGACAAGCTCGCCTACGTGGTGATGCTGGATCGTTGGGGCTGGATGCTCGGCACCGGCATCTACCTAGAAGACGTTGAGCGCGCGACCCAGCAGGCGCGTGACGAAGTGGCCCAGGGCATTCGTAAAACCATGCTGGCGATTGCCGCGGTGGCCCTCGTGGCGGTGCTGTTTGTCTTCGCCAGCGGCATGACACTGAACGTCAGCGAGCATCGTCTGGCCGACAAAAAACTTCAACGCCTGACTCAGCGAATCGTCAGCTTGCAAGAGGAAGAGCGCTCACGGGTTTCCCGCGAACTGCACGACGGCATCAGCCAGGTGCTGGTCTCGATCAAGTTTCAGTTCGAACTGGCCAGCCATCTGCTCGAGAATGGACAAGCACACGACAAGGGTTTGAGTACGCTCAGGGACGCCACGGAACGCCTGGGTGAAGCCATTGGCGAAGTCCGCAGCCTCTCCCACGACCTTCGTTCCTCGCTGCTCGACACCCTGGGCCTGCCGGCGGCGATCGGTCAACTCGCTGCAGAATTCGAGCAGCGTAGCGGCCTGATGGTGACCTACAACGACAATGAATTCGACTGTCACCTAGTCGATGGGGCAGCGGTCTCGCTGTTTCGCATCGTGCAAGAAGGCCTGACTAATATTGAACGACACGCCCAGGCTAAAAACGTCGCCATTACCCTGCACGGGTCCGAAGATTCCGTGCGGTTGACGGTGGTCGATGACGGTATCGGTTTCAATGTCGCCCAGGTCGAACGTCGTCATGCGGGCATTGGCCTGCGTAATATCCGTGAACGTGTCGAGCATTTTGGTGGGCGATTCGACCTGGTCTCGATGCCGGGACGAAGTGAGCTGGACGTTTGGCTGCCAATGAAAATGCCCGGTACAACACGCTGACTCGCCCCCTGACAACAAGAGTGAATACACGCGATGAACCTGCCCTACCCGATCCGCGTCGCTTTGGTCGACGATCACGCTCTGGTCCGCGACGGGATCAAAGCACTGCTGGCGGTCATGGCCCCCCTGGAAGTGGTGGGCGAAGCCGAGAGTGGCGCGGATGCCATTGAAATGGTCGGACGCTGCCAGCCGGACCTGTTGCTGGTCGACATCAGCCTGCGGGACATGAACGGGCTCGAGCTGACCCGGGTGTTGCGCAGCCAGTACCCGTCGCTCAAGGTGCTGGTGCTCAGCATGTACGACAACAATGAATACGTCAGTGAATCCGTGCGCGCGGGGGCCAGCGGCTATGTACTGAAGAACTCACCGTCACGGGAAATCATCGCGGCGATCGAAGCCATCGCCAGTGGCGGCACGTTCTACAGCGCCGAGATCGCCCAGCGGCTCATCGCCGATAAAAATACCGACAACGAGCTGACACCGCGCGAGAGCCAGGTGTTGTACAAGATGGCTCAAGGGCTGAACAACAAGGAGATGGCCCGCGAACTGGACATCAGCGTTCGCACGGTAGAAACCCATCGCCTGAGCATCCGTCGCAAACTCAACATCGACAAACCGGCGGCACTGGTCAAATACGCGATCGATCACGGGATCATCTCGCGGTAGCAGGCATTAATGCTCAATGGAAAACCCGGCCTCACCAGCCGGGTTTTTTTTCGCTTTTTTATTGGCAACAGCCATCCCCTCCTCCCTTTTCGCCACCGTCCGACCAGAAACCCGTTTCAGGGACTTGCGCTACCGGTATTATGGTATACCATCAGACGCACAGACACTCTCACCTTACACGGAGCAGCTCATGAGTTTCGAAATCCGCAAGATCGTCAGCTATGTCGAAGAAACCTTTATCGAAGGCGGCAAGGCCACCGATAAGCCAGTGACCATGGTCGGGTTGGCCGTCGTGATGAAAAACCCTTGGCTGGGTCGCGGCTTTGTCGAAGACCTGAAACCGGAAATCCGTGCCAATTGCTCCGACCTCGGCGCGCTGATGGTTGAACGCCTGGTGGGCATCATCGGCGGTGCCGAGAAGATCGAGGCTTACGGCAAGGCTGCTGTCGTGGGCGCCGACGGTGAAATCGAACACGCCTCCGCCGTGATCCACACCCTGCGCTTTGGCAACCATTACCGCGAAGCGGTGAAAGCCAAGAGCTACCTGAGCTTTACCAACAAGCGTGGCGGCCCGGGCACATCGATCCAGATTCCGATGATGCACAAGGACGACGAAGGCCTGCGTTCGCACTACATCACCCTGGAAATGCAAATCGAAGATGCACCGCGCGCCGACGAAATCGTGGTGGTACTGGGTTGCGCCGATGGCGGCCGCCTGCACCCACGCATCGGCAACCGTTACATCGACCTGGAAGAACTGGCCGCTGAAAACGCCCAGTAATCAAGGTCGGTAAGAACAACAAAAAGGCATGCAGGAGCGCTCCATGATTCGGCTCACCGCTGAACTCACCCCGGCTGGCACCAGTTACCTGGCGACCGGCCAAGGCCAGCCCGTGGTTTTGATCCACGGCGTGGGCCTGAACAAAGAAATGTGGGGCGGCCAGGTCGTTGGCCTGGCCACGAAGTACCGCGTGATTGCCTACGACATGCTCGGCCACGGCGCCAGCCCGCGCCCGGAAAGCGGCACCCCCCTGCTCGGCTATGCCGACCAGTTGCTGGAGCTGCTCGATCACCTGCAATTGCCTCAGGCGACGGTGATCGGCTTTTCCATGGGCGGGCTGGTCGCGCGGGCATTTGCCTTGCATTACCCGCAACGCCTGCAAGGCCTGGTGGTGCTCAACAGCGTGTTCAATCGCAGCTCCGAACAGCGTGCCGGCGTTATCGCCCGCACCGCTCAAGCGGCCGAACACGGACCGGATGCCAACGCCGAAGCCGCCCTGTCGCGCTGGTTCAGCCGCGAGTATCAGGCGGCCAACCCGGCGCAGATTGCGGCCTTGCGCCAAACCTTGGCGGACAATGACCCGCAGGGTTACCTGACCACCTATGAGCTGTTCGCGACCCAGGACATGTACCGCGCCGACGATTTGGGCAGCATTCAGGTGCCGACACTGATCGCCACCGGTGAACTGGATCCGGGTTCCACGCCGGAAATGGCCGAGCAATTGGCCGCACGCATTCCCGGCGCGACAGTTGCCGTGCTCGCCGAGCAGCGGCATATGATGCCCGTAGAATCACCGCGCCTGGTCAACCAGCTGCTGCTGGAATTTCTCGACACAGCGCACTCCCGACAAAACCAAATAAAGGGGATCGTTGCATGACACTCGCACGCTTCCAGATGTGCATCGGCGGTGAATGGGTCGATGCCCTGTCCGGCAAGACCTTTGAAAGCCTGAACCCGGCCCTGGCCCAAGCCTGGGCCGAACTGCCCGATGCCGACGAAGCCGATGTCGAGCGCGCCGTTCAGGCTGCGCAGACGGCTTTCGACAGCCCGGCCTGGCGCGGCCTGACCGCCACCGCCCGCGGCAAACTGCTGCGGCGCCTGGGCGATCTGATCGCTGAAAACAAGGAACACCTGGCGCAGCTGGAAAGCCGTGACAACGGCAAGCTGATCCGCGAAACCCGTGGTCAGGTCAGCTACTTGCCGGAGTTCTTCCACTACACAGCAGGCCTGGCCGACAAACTTGAAGGCGGCACCCTGCCCCTCGACAAGCCCGACCTGTTTGCCTACACCGTGCACGAAGCCATGGGCGTGGTCGCCGCGATCATTCCCTGGAACAGTCCGCTGTACCTGACTGCGATAAAACTCGCCCCGGCCCTGGCGGCGGGCAACACCATCGTGATCAAACCGTCGGAACACGCCTCCGCAACCATTCTTGAACTGGCGCGTCTGGCGCTGGAGGCCGGCATCCCGCCGGGTGTGGTCAACGTCGTCACCGGTTATGGCCCAAGCACTGGCGCAGCCCTGACCCGCCATCCGCTGATCCGCAAAATCGCCTTCACCGGCGGCGCCGCGACGGCACGGCATGTGGTGCGCAGCAGCGCCGAGAACTTCGCCAAGTTGTCGCTGGAACTGGGCGGCAAATCGCCGAACATTATCTTCGCCGACGCCGACCTCGACAGCGCGATCAACGGCGCGATTGCCGGGATCTACGCGGCCTCCGGTCAGAGTTGCGTCTCCGGTTCGCGGTTGCTGGTGCAGGACGAAATCTACGATGAGTTCGTCGATCGTTTGGTCGAACGCGCCAAACGCATCCGCATCGGCAACCCGCAGGAAGACAGCAGCGAAATGGGCCCCATGGCCACCGCGCAGCAACTGGCCGTGGTCGAAGGCCTGGTCGCCGATGCCATCGCCGAAGGTGCGCGCCTGCGCCTGGGCGGCAAGCGTCCGCAGAATCTGGGCGATGGCTGGTTCTACGAGCCGACCTTGTTCGAATGCGACCGCAACTCGATGAAGATCATGCAGGAAGAAGTCTTTGGTCCGGTGGCCTCGGTCATCCGTTTCAAGGATGAAGCCGAAGCGTTGGCGATTGCCAACGACTCGCAGTTCGGCCTCGCCGCCGGCATCTGGACTCGCGATCTGGGCAGGGCTCATCGCCTGGCCCGGGATGTGCGATCCGGGATCATCTGGGTCAACACCTACCGCGCCGTGTCGGCCATGGCGCCGATCGGCGGTTTCAAGAACAGCGGCTATGGACGCGAGAGCGGTATCGATTCGGTACTGGCCTACACCGAGCTGAAAACGGTGTGGATCAACCTCTCCCAGGCGCCAATGCCTGACCCCTTCGTGATGCGCTAGGAGATTGACGAAATGATCGAACCCGGCATTTACAAAGACGTCATGAGCTCGTTCCCCTCCGGGGTCACGGTGGTCACCACCCTGGACCCGGACGGCGGCATCGTCGGCATTACCGCCAGCGCTTTCAGTGCGCTGTCGATCGATCCGGCACTGGTGCTGTTCTGCCCCAACTATGCCTCCGACACGTACCCGATCCTGCGCGACAGCAAGCAGTTCGCGATCCATTTGCTGTCCGCCGACCAGACCGCCGAAGCCTATGCATTTGCCGGTAAAGGCAAAGACAAGGCCAATGGCATCGACTGGCACTTGAGCGCGCTGGGCAATCCGCTGCTGGGCAACGCCACGGCGATCATCGAGTGCGAACTGTGGCGCGAATACGACGGCGGTGACCACGCGATCATCGTCGGCGCGGTGAAGAACCTGATTCTGCCCGAGCAACCGGTGACGCCGATGATCTACCACAAAGGCAAGCTGGGCCCTTTGCCCGCCCTGGCCTGACGGGTTTACTCGCTCCCACAGGGATTGCGCTGGAGAACAATGATGAGCAACGAGAAATATAAACAGGGGCTGAAAATCCGCACCCAGGTGCTGGGCGAAGCCTACGTGAAACGCTCCATCGAGAACGCCGACGACTTCACCCGGCCACTGCAGGAAATGGTCACCGAGTACTGCTGGGGCCACGTCTGGGGCCGTGAGGGTTTGTCGCTTAAAGAGCGCAGCATGATAAACTTGGCCATGATTTCGGCCCTCAATCGGCCTCACGAACTCAAGCTGCATGTACGCGGCGCCTTGCGTAACGGACTGACTCGTGAACAAATACGCGAAATTCTGCTTCAGGTCGGTATTTATTGCGGCGTCCCCGCTGCCGTAGACAGTTTCCGGCTCGCCCGTGAAGCGTTCGCCGAAGCCGATGCCGAGGCCTCCAGTTAACCCTTGGCTGTTTGATCTGACCGAGCACGGAGATTCTTGCGATCGAAGTGCTCTTTTTGCATGGACAGCCACACTCAGAGCGGACCCCATGAAACGCCTGCCACTCGACGACAGCTTCAAGGTCAATCGCAACCCCGTTACCCTGCGCGAAATCGTGCTGGATAAACTGCGAAGCGCCATCATGAACTTCCAGCTCCTGCCGGGAGACCGTCTGGTCGAGCGCGATCTGTGCGATCGCCTGGGCGTCAGCCGCACGTCCGTGCGCGAAGCCTTGCGTCACCTGGAATCCGAAGGCCTGGTGGAATTCGCCGACGCCAAGGGCCCACGGGTCGCCATCATTACCCTCTCCGATGCCGGTGATATCTACGAGCTGCGTTGCGTGCTCGAAGGCCTGATCGTTCAGCTGTTCACCCTGCGCGCCAAGGCCAAGGACATCAAGGCCCTGGAAAAAGCCCTCGAGGAAAACCGCAAGGCCCTCAAGGACGGCGAGCTGCAACAGGTGATCGATTCGGTTCAGGGCTTCTACGATGTGCTGCTCGAAGGTTCCGGCAACCATGTCGCGGCCACTCAGCTGCGTCAGTTGCAGGCACGGATCAGCTACCTGCGGGCGACGTCGGTGTCCCAGGAAAACCGTCGCGGGGCGAGCAATCAGGAAATGGAACGCATGGTCGAGGCGATCAAGAGTGGCGATCCCCTCGCCGCCCACCAGGCTTGCGTTGACCACGTGCGCGCCGCCGCAACCGTCGCCCTCGATTACCTCAAGCGCAAACAGGAAGAGACCGGGAAAATGCCTGAGATCACCCTGCCGATCGCGCTTAAAGAACCGCGCATAGGTCGCTAAAGATGTTCAGCCCGAGCTTTTGTCCAAAGTGCGGCGGCAATGACCTCAGGTCTCAGCTGCCACCGGGCGATACGCACGAGCGCCTGATGTGCCGCGGCTGTGGCTACATCCATTACGTCAATCCGAAAATCATTGCCGGCTGCATCATCGAGCAGGACGGCAAGTATTTGCTGTGTCAGCGCGCCATCCCGCCGCGTCCTGGCACCTGGACGCTACCGGCCGGCTTCATGGAAGGCGGCGAGACCACCGAACAAGCAGCGCTGCGCGAAGTCTGGGAAGAGAGCGGCGTGCGCGCGGAAATTCTCTCGCCGTACTCGATCTTCAGCGTGCCGAAGATCAGCGAGGTGTACATCATCTTCCGCGCCATTGCGCTGGAGATCACCGGCCAGTACGGGCCGGAAACCCTCGACTACAAATTCTTCGCACCCGAGGACATTCCCTGGGACAGCATCTACTACCCGGCGATCCGGCAGATCCTCGAACGCTATATCGAGGAACGCCAGGCCGGGGTCTATGGCATCTACATCGGCAACGACGATAGCGGCAAGATCCATTTCATTCGCTGAGCCTGTTTCTACAAGCGGGGCTCAGGGCGCCACGCCCTCGACAATAATGATCTGAGCCCGGGCCACGCCCTCGCGGTGCCGTTTCGCTTCCTGATATTCCTCCGACTGGTAGCAGGCCAGCGCCTGTTCGTACGAGTCGAATTCAATCACCACGTTGCGCTGCGGCGTGGGCCCGCCTTCCAGCGCTTCGCTGCGCCCGCCACGGGCCAACATCCGTCCGCCATACAACGCGAAGGCCGCCGGCGCCCGCTGGGTGTATTGGCTGTATTGATCGGGGTCGGTGACATCGACATGAGCAATCCAGTACGCCTTCATAGTGACCTCTCGGTTTATTTTGTATTATGGTATACCACAAAGTATTTCCATCAAACACTGAGAATCCCAGCATGGCCTTCAACAGCATCGAAGAAATTATCGAAGACTATCGACAAGGCAAAATGGTGCTCCTGGTCGATGACGAGGATCGGGAAAACGAAGGTGACCTGCTGCTGGCCGCCGACTGCTGCACGGCCGAGGCCATCAGCTTCATGGCTCGGGAAGCTCGCGGCCTGATCTGCCTGACCTTGACCGACGACCACTGCCAACGCCTCGGGCTGGAACAGATGGTGCCGAGCAATGGCAGCGTGTTCAGCACCGCATTCACCGTCTCGATCGAGGCCGCAGTCGGCGTGACCACCGGCATCTCCGCCGCCGACCGGGCGCGTACCGTGGCAGCCGCCGTCGCCGTTAATGCCGGGGCCGCCGACCTCGTGCAACCCGGTCATATTTTCCCACTGCGCGCCAAGGAAGGCGGCGTACTGACTCGCGCCGGTCATACCGAGGCCGGTTGCGACCTGGCACGCCTGGCCGGCTTCACCCCGGCCTCGGTGATCGTCGAAGTGATGAACGATGACGGCACCATGGCCCGCCGCCCGGACCTGGAAGTGTTCGCGCGCAAGCACGGGATCAAGATCGGCACCATCGCCGACCTGATTCACTATCGCCTCAGCACCGAGAGCACAGTCGTGCGTATCGGTGAACGTGAACTGCCCACCGTGCATGGCACGTTCCGGCTGATCACTTTTGAGGACCGCATCGAAGGCGGCGTCCACATGGCAATGGTCATGGGCAAGTTGCACCGGGACGAACCGACGCTGGTGCGCGTGCATGTGATCGATCCGCTGCGCGACCTGGTGGGCGCCGAATACAGCGGTCCGTCCAACTGGACGTTGTGGGCGGCGTTGCAGCGAGTCGCCGAGGAAGGTCGTGGCGTGGTGGTGGTGCTGGCCAATCATGAGTCATCACAGGCGCTGCTAGAGCGTGTGCCGCAGCTGACCCAGCCGCCACGGCAGTTCAGCCGTTCGCAGTCGCGCATCTATTCTGAAGTCGGTACCGGGGCGCAGATTCTGCAGGACCTTGGCGTGGGCAAGCTGCGTCATCTTGGTCCTCCGCTGAAGTACGCGGGTTTGACCGGTTACGACCTGGAAGTGGTGGAAAGCATCCCTTTCACTCAGTGATCCCGAGGCATTCCCTGTGGCGAGGGAGCTTGCTCCCGCCGGGTTGCGAAGCGGCCCCTCTCCCGACCTGAAAAGAAGGGGACAGCTGCGCAGTCCAGCGGGAGCAAGCTCCCTCGCCACAGACAGGCGTTCAGCCAGACAGTAAAAAAGCACTTTTGGCTGATAGCCGGTAAGGCAAAGTGCTTGCACAAAGTTTGGAATACCATAATATGATATTCCATAGACCGGACGACCATCACTGGCCCGACGGACCTACTGCTCCCGATAGGCGGGCACTAAAAGCCCCGCTCATAAACACAACAATGAGGGCGTGAAAATGGTGTTGAACAAACGTGCAACCGCAATACTTTTTGCGGGACTGCTGAGCGTGACCAGCCAGGCATTGCTGGCGGCCGAAAGCGTCAACTTCGTCAGCTGGGGCGGTAGCACCCAGGATGCGCAGAAGCAGGCCTGGGCCGATCCGTTCAGCAAAGCCAGCGGCATCACCGTGGTCCAGGATGGCCCTACCGACTACGGCAAACTCAAAGCCATGGTCGAAAGCGGCAACGTGCAGTGGGACGTGGTCGACGTCGAAGCCGACTTCGCCCTGCGCGCCGCCGCCGAAGGCTTGCTCGAACCCCTCGATTTCACCGTCATTCAGCGCGACAAAATCGACCCTCGATTTGTCTCCGATCACGGCGTCGGCTCGTTCTTCTTCTCCTTCGTCCTCGGCTACAACGAAGGCAAGCTCGGCGCCAGCAAACCTCAAGACTGGTCCGCGCTGTTCGACACCAAGACCTACCCCGGTAAACGCGCCCTCTACAAATGGCCAAGCCCGGGCGTGCTTGAACTGGCGCTGCTGGCCGATGGCGTAACCGCCGACAAGCTCTACCCGCTGGACCTGGATCGCGCCTTCAAGAAACTCGACACCATCAAGAAAGACATCGTCTGGTGGGGCGGCGGCGCCCAGTCGCAACAGTTGCTGGCCTCTGGCGAAGCCAGCATGGGCCAGTTCTGGAACGGCCGGATCCACGCCCTGCAAGAAGACGGCGCACCGGTGGGCGTGAGCTGGAAACAGAACCTGGTCATGGCCGACATTCTGGTCGTGCCCAAAGGGACAAAAAACAAGGCCGCGGCCATGAAATTCCTGGCCAACGCCAGCAGCGCCAAAGGACAAGCTGACTTCTCCAACCTGACCGCCTATGCGCCGGTCAACGTCGACAGCGTGGCGCGTCTGGATTCGGTGCTGGCCCCTAACCTGCCGACTGCCTACGCTAAGGATCAGATCACTCTTGATTTCGCGTACTGGGCCAAAAACGGTCCGGCCATCGCGACACGGTGGAACGAATGGCTGGTCAAATGAAAATGACGGCAACCGCGTCCCGCCAACCCACCCAAGTCGGGAGCGCCACTGGCGCTGCCGGCTCGGCACTCGGCAAGGCGGCTGCGATGAACCAATCCCCTTCCCTGGCACAGCGCTGGCGCGGTTCAAGCAACCTGATCCCCGCCCTGCTGTTCCTCGGCCTGTTCTTTCTGGCGCCGCTGATCGGGCTGCTGCTGCGTGGCGTGCTGGAGCCGGTACCGGGGCTGGGCAACTACGAGCAACTGTTCGCCAACTCGGCGTATGCACGGGTCTTGCTCAACACCTTCTCGGTGGCCGGACTGGTGACATTGTTCAGCCTGCTGCTCGGCTTTCCACTGGCCTGGGCCATCACCCTGGTGCCAAAAGGCTGGGGTCGCTGGATCCTCAACATCGTGTTGCTGTCGATGTGGACCAGCCTCCTCGCCCGCACCTATTCCTGGCTGGTGTTGCTGCAAGCCTCCGGGGTGATCAACAAGGCGCTGATGGCGATGGGCATCATCGATCAGCCGCTGGAGATGGTGCATAACCTCACCGGCGTGGTGATCGGCATGAGCTACATCATGATCCCGTTCATCGTGCTGCCGTTGCAGGCGACCATGCAGGCCATCGACCCAATGATCCTGCAGGCCGGCTCGATCTGCGGCGCGGGCCCCTGGACCAACTTCTTCCGGGTGTTCCTGCCGCTCTGCCGGCCGGGGTTGTTCTCCGGTGGCCTGATGGTGTTCGTGATGTCGCTCGGTTACTACGTCACCCCGGCACTGCTGGGCGGTGCGCAGAACATGATGCTGCCCGAGTTCATCATTCAGCAGGTGCAGTCGTTCCTCAACTGGGGCCTGGCCAGCGCCGGCGCCGCGTTGCTGATCGTCATTACGCTGGTGTTGTTCTACTTCTACCTGAAGCTTCAGCCGGAATCTCCGGTTGGCGCCAGCAACGCGAGGTAAGCCGTCATGCTCCTGACCCCCAATGCCATGAGCCGGCGCATGCGCTTCGGCCTGTACTTCACGACCGGATTGATCGCACTGTTCCTGCTGTTGCCGATCGTGTTCATCGTGCTGCTGTCCTTCGGTTCCTCCCAGTGGCTGGTGTTCCCGCCACCGGGCTGGACGCTGAAATGGTACAGCCAGTTCTTCTCCAACGCCGACTGGATGAACGCGGCCGTCGCCAGCCTCAAAGTCGCGGTACTGACCACGTTCTTCGCCGTGGCGCTGGGCCTGCCGACCGCTTTTGCACTGGTGCGCGGGCGCTTTCCGGGCCGTGAAATGCTCTACGGCCTGTTCACCCTGCCGATGATCGTGCCGTTGGTGATCATTGCGGTGGCGGTGTACGCACTGTTCCTGAAACTGGGTTACACCGGGACGATGTTCGCTTTCGTGGTCAGCCACGTGATTGTTGCGTTGCCGTTCACCATCATCTCGATCATCAACTCGCTGAAGCTGTTCGATCAGTCGATTGAGGATGCCGCGGTGATCTGCGGCGCCTCACGCCTGCAAGCGGTGTTCAAGGTGACCTTTCCGGCGATTCGTCCGGGCATGGTGGCCGGCGCCCTGTTTGCGTTCCTGGTGTCCTGGGATGAAGTGGTGCTGAGCGTGATGATGGCCAGCCCGACCCTGCAAACCCTTCCCGTGAAAATGTGGACCACCCTGCGCCAGGACCTGACGCCCGTGATCGCCGTCGCCTCGACGCTGCTGATCGGCCTCTCGGTACTGGTCATGGTGATCGCCGCCGCCGTTCGCCGGCGCAATGAAATCAGCGCCTGAGCGCCCAGGAGTACGACATGAGTGCAGTGATCAAAGATTCCGCGCAACACAGTGACCAACCCCTGGTAAGCCTGCGCAACCTGAACAAATACTACGGCGATTTTGCCGCCGTGGACGACATCTCGCTGGACATCAAGGACGGTGAATTCCTTACGTTCCTCGGCTCCAGCGGCTCTGGTAAAAGTACAACGCTGTCGATGCTCGCCGGCTTCGAAACCCCAAGCAGCGGCGAGATCCTGGTCAATGGCCAATCGCTGGTCAACGTGCCGCCGCACAAGCGCGACATCGGCATGGTGTTCCAGCGTTATTCGCTGTTCCCGCACCTGTCGGTACGCGACAACATCGCGTTCCCGCTGGCCATCCGCAAACTGGCCAGCGCCGAACGCGAGCGCCGGGTCGATGCCATGCTCAAACTGGTGCAACTGGAGCAATTCGCCCATCGCCGCCCTTCGCAACTGTCCGGCGGCCAGCAACAACGTGTGGCGATTGCTCGGGCGCTGGTTTATGAACCACGCATCCTGCTGATGGATGAACCGCTCGGTGCGCTGGACAAAAAGCTGCGCGAAGACTTGCAGGACGAACTGCGTCAGCTGCATCGGCGTCTGGGCATCACCATTGTTTACGTGACCCACGACCAGGAAGAAGCCATGCGTCTGTCCCAACGCATCGCGATTTTCAGCCACGGCAAGATTGTCGGGTTGGGCAGCGGCTTCGACCTGTACCAGAATCCGCCGAATGCGTTTGTCGCCTCGTTCCTTGGTAACTCGAACTTCCTCAAGCTCAAGGCTCAGGGCAATGCGGTCGCTACGTTTGAAGGGCAATCGTTGTCGATTCGACTGACCGCAGGCTTGCAAACCAATCAGGATGTGCTGCTGATGGTGCGTCCGGAAAAAGCGCTTGCCTTGAGTGTCGAGCAATCCGCTCAAGAACCCTTGGCGGCAGGCTGGAATGAAGTCTCGGCGACAGTGGGTGAAGTGCTGTTCCTCGGTGAAAGCCAGACGTGCACGGTGAAAACCTTGGGCGGCACTTCGATGACCGTCAAGGCGCTCTCCGCCGCTGGCATGCCGCTCAAAACCGGCGACCCGGTACGCGTGCGCTGGGCCACTGCGGATGCTTGCGTGTATACCGAGTGGGCGGAAAGCGATCTGAACAAGGCTGCTGGCGCTCACTGATGCAAAGGCCCACCGCGGTGGGCCTGATTTTCGCGTGTCACCCTCGGGTCACCACAGCGTCGGGCTGTGGTGGCCATTTTTTTTGCCAAGCCTTTGTGGTCAAACGAAGTTCACCGAGAACCCCAGCGACACTTCGTCAATAACGAATGATGGGTAAAGAATATTCGATTTTTCTTCACGCCCATCCCCCCGCTAGCATGACCCTGTCGGTTGCGGAACACGTCCAGACAGGGAGAACGACATGCAGCCCATGAACATCGGCGAACCCTGGATGTGGGTCGCCTTCATCGTCTTCGTCGTCGCCATGCTGGCGTTGGATCTGTTTGTCTTCGGCGGACGCAAGGCACATCGGGTATCGGTGCGCGAGGCGACGTGCTGGGTAGTTGCCTGGTGCGCGCTGGCGCTGGCCTTCGCGGGATTGCTCCGGTGGTACTTGAATGGCGAATTCGGGCCCGAGATCGCCCAGCGCAAAATGCTGGAATTCCTCACGGGCTATCTGATCGAGCAGTCGCTGTCGATCGACAACATGTTCGTCTTCGTCATGATTTTCGGCTATTTCGCCGTGCCGCCGGAGTTGCAGCGCCGAGTGCTGCTGTACGGTGTGCTCGGGGCCATAGTGATGCGTGCGGCGATGATTTTCGCCGGCGTCTGGCTGGTGTCGCAGTTCGCGTGGTTGCTGTATGTGTTCGGTGTGTTCCTGATCATCACCGGGATCAAGATGCTGGTGTTCGCCGGTCAGCGGCCTGACCTCGATAAAAACCCCTTATTGCACTGGATACGCGGCCATCTGCGCATCACCAACGGGCTTCATGGCGAGCATTTTTTTGTGCTGCGAGACGGTCGGCGCTGGGCGACGCCGATGTTTCTGGTGCTGGTGCTGATCGAGGCCAGCGACCTGGTGTTTGCGATCGACAGCATCCCGGCGATCTTCGCCATCACCACCGATCCGTTCATTGTATTCACGTCGAACATCTTCGCGATCATGGGTTTGCGGGCGTTGTATTTCCTGCTGGCCGACATGGCTGAGCGCTTTCACCTGCTCAAATACGGTTTGGCGACGGTGTTGGTGTTCATCGGCGCCAAGATGACGCTGATGCCATGGCTTCACCTGCCGGTTGAATGGTCGCTGGCCGTTGTCGGCGGGATCATTCTGACGTCGGTGCTGTTGAGCCTGATCATGACCCGCAAGGAGGATCGAATGCGATCCCTGTAGGAGCCGCCGCAGGCTGCTCCTACAGGCACGGCATGGTCAGTCGGTATAGCCAAACCGCGCGGCCCTGATCTGCCGGGTTTGCCCGCGTGTAGCCAGGCAGTAATACAACGGACACGTCACCACCAACCCCACCAGCCACGAAAGATCCGCGCCCTCGACCAGATTGGCGTACGGCCCGACATACAACGACGTATTGGCAAACGGCAGCTGCACGATAATCCCGATGAAGTACGCAACGATCGCATGCAGATTGAAGCGTCCATAAATCCCGCCGTCAGCCCGGAAGATCGACGCGATGTCGTAGTGACCACGCTTGATCACATAGAAGTCGATCAGGTTGATCGACGCCCACGGCACCAGTACCAGCAACAGCGCCAGGATCAACCCGATGAACTGCGAGATGAAGTCCGCCGAAGCGCCCAACGCGACGACACAGCAGCCCGCCAGTACGACACTCGACAACACCACGCGCACCTTGATGCTCGGCGTCCACTGGCTGGCGAAGGTCTGGATCGAGGTGATGATCGACAGCACCGCGCCATACAGATTCAAGGCGTTGTGGCTGATGATATTGAGCAAAAACAGCACCATCAAAATCGGTCCCAGCCAGCCGGTGGATTGCTTCACCGCGGCCATCGCTTCAGTACCTTCCGGGGTCGCCAGCACCGCCACCGCGCCGAAAGTGAACGACAGAATGGTGCCCAGGGTCGCGCCCAGATAAGTAGCCCAGAACGGTTTGGCGATGCCGATATCTGCTGGCAGGTAACGCGAGTAGTCCGACACATAAGGCGAGAAACTGATCTGCCAGATAATCCCCAACGACACCGTGGCCAGCCAGCCCGACAGGTTGAAACCGCCGCGTGTGAAGAAGTCCACCGGCAGGTCATGGGCGAAGATGTAAAGGAAACCGGCGAGCAAGGCGCTGCCCATGACCCAGGTGCCGATGCGATTGAGGGTGTGAATGAAGCGGTAACCAATCACCCCGATCGCGGTGGCGCTGAGGGCACCGATCAGGATGCTCGCCGGCACCGGAACCGAGGGCGCGATACCGACGATCGACTTGCCGGCCAGCACGATGTTGGAAATGAAGAAACCGATGTAGATCAGCGCGGCAAAGAACACGATCAGCAGCGCACCATAACGACCGAACTGGCCGCGGCTCTGCACCATCTGCGGAATCCCCATGCGCGGGCCTTGAGCCGACGCGAGGGCAATCACCAGACCGCCGACCATATGCCCGAGCGCAATCGCCAACAGCCCCCAGAACAGGTCAAGGTGGAACACTTGAACCACCATGGCGCCGGTCACGATCGGCAGCGGCGCAATGTTGGTGCTGAACCACAAGGTGAAAAGGTCGCGGGCCTTCCCGTGGCGTTCCGCGAGGGGGACGTAATCGACCGTGTGATTCTCGATCAGGGGGTCTTGCCGGGACATCTGGGACATGTGCATGAACTCTAGTTTGTCTGATCTTATAGTTGTACGAAGCCAAACCGGGGGAGCTCTTTGGCTGCCCCTCAGATGCCGGCCATATTATGGTATTCCAACTTTTTAACAAGACTGATCCGGTCTTTTAGCGCCCATCTGACCCGTAATCCTGGCGTCTCAGCGCTGGCAAAGACGGGCTTAAAGCCCCGTAAACGTTGACTAAAAGGCCGAAGACGTACGTTTATCGGGTCAAAAAAAAAGCCCTTGCAAACTATGTATTACGGTATACCATCAGACCTACAAACACATAAAAACCCGCACCACACCGCCAGAGGACCGTCCCATGATCGATGCCGCCATCTACAAACAAGTGATGGGTTCGTTTCCTTCCGGGGTGACTGTGATCACTACGCTGGATGACGATGGCCAAATCGTCGGCCTGACCGCCAGCGCGTTCAGCTCGCTGTCCATGGACCCGGCCCTGGTGCTGTTCTGCCCCAACTACAGTTCCGACTCCTATCCTGTATTGATCAAGAACAAACGCTTTGCCATCCACGTCCTGTCCGGCGGCCAGCAAAGCGAAGCCTATGCTTTCGCCCGTAAAGGCAAGGACAAGGCGCAAGGGATCGAATGGACATTGAGCGAACTGGGCAACCCGATCCTGGCCAACGCCACGGCCGTCATCGAATGCGAGTTGTGGCGCGAATATGAAGGCGGCGACCACGCGATCATGGTCGGCGCCGTGAAGAACCTGATAGTGCCGCAGCACACCGCCGGTCCGCTGGTGTACTGCCACGGCAAGATGGGCGCCCTGCCCGTCCTCGCCTGAACCGACAGCCAATAACAAAGATTAGAGGTAAGCGTCATGAAGTTTTCCCTGTTCGTGCACATGGAACGTTGGGACGAAAGCGTCAGCCACCGTCAGCTGTTCGAAGATTTGACCGAACTGACCCTGATGGCCGAAGCCGGCGGTTTCAGCACCGTCTGGATCGGCGAACACCACGCCATGGAATACACCATCTCGCCGAGCCCGATGCCGCTGCTGGCCTACCTGGCCGCCAAAACCACCACGATTCACCTCGGCGCCGGCACCATCATTGCGCCGTTCTGGCACCCGTTGCGGGTCGCCGGTGAATGTGCGCTGCTGGACGTGATCAGCAATGGTCGGATGGAAGTCGGTCTGGCCCGTGGCGCGTATCAAGTTGAATTCGACCGTATGGCCGGCGGCATGCCCGCCTCCTCCGGCGGTCAAGCGCTGCGCGAGATGGTTCCGGTGGTGCGCGCCCTGTGGCAAGGCGATTACGCCCACGATGGCGATATCTGGAAATTCCCGACATCCACCAGCGTGCCGAAGCCGATCCAGAAGCCCAATCCGCCGATGTGGATCGCCGCCCGCGACCCGGACTCGCACAACTTCGCCGTGGCCAACGGCTGCAACGTCATGGTCACGCCGCTGATGAAAGGCGACGAAGAAGTCCTCGACCTGAAGAACAAATTCCAGGCGGCCCTGGACAACAACCCGGACGTACCCCGTCCGCAACTGATGGTGCTGCGTCACACCCACGTCCACGCGACGGATGATCCCGAAGGCTGGAAAGTCGGGGCCAAGGCGATCTCGAAGTTCTATCGCACCTTCGATGCCTGGTTCGGCAATAAGGAAGTGCCGGTCAACGGCTTCCTGGCGCCGAGCCCGGAAGAGAAGTTCGCCGAGCGTCCGGAGTTCAAACTGGAGAGCCTGCACAAGACCGCCATGATCGGCACCCCGGAAGAAATCATCCCGCGCATCAAGTATTACCAGGAACTGGGGGTCGACGAGTTCAGCTTCTGGTGCGATAACAGCCTGCCCCACGCGGAGAAGAAAAAATCCCTGGAGCTGTTTATCAAACACGTGGTGCCAGCGTTTCGCTGAGTCCACTGCCCTGCCCCTCGGACGCGAAGCCGGGGGGCTGAATGACGTGTAGGGTCGATTCCAATGATCAATGATCGCCGCCCATCACTCGCCCCTCCCTCCGGCGCCGAGCAGGTTTACCTGCGCGGCGAATGGACCGCTTCGCATCTGCATTTCAAGCGCCTGCGCGCCAGCGTTACTGCCAAGCAGAACGGCTTCTGGCAACTCGTTCACTGAGCCCACCCGAACTGGAATTCACGCACCCACGTCTCGTCATCGCTGAGGCGTGCCCGGTGCTTTGTGCTTCGGCCCATGATCAGGTTTGCTCAATGAACAATAAAAACGCGCTGTTGATCATCGACATGCAGCAGGAGGACGGTTTCGTCCTGGAAAACCTCGACACGGTGGTGACCCACACCGCTGCTTTGCTCGAGACCGCCCGCCATCAACGGGTGCCTGTCATCTATACCCGCCACATCAATCAGGCCGACGGCAGTGATTTGCCACGCGGCGAACCGCGAGCGGCCGACGGCGGTCCCAGCAGTTACCGTGCCGGCACCCGGCAAGTGGAAATCATCGAACGTCTGGCGCCGCAGCCTGATGAACTCATTATCGACAAGGGCCGTTACAGCGCCTTCCACCGCACCAACCTGGATGCCCGACTCAAGGCGCTCGGGGTCGATACCCTGAGCATCTGCGGCGTGCTGACCGATGTCTGCGTGCTCAGCACGGTGTTTGATGCGTTCGCCCTGGGTTATCGCATTCGGCTGGTCAGCGATGCCTGCACCACGACCACGCTGGCGGGACACTACTCGGCGCTGCTGATCATGGCCAACTGGGTCTACGCCCTGGAGATCCTGACCTGCGCCGAATGCCTGCGAGCCCTGGAGAACCGCGAGTATCTAAGCCTGATTCCCGAGCACCCGGACCTGTTCGCCCACCAGCCGCATGAGCTGGAAAGCACCATCGCCCGTTTGCAAACCCACCTCGCCCGGACTCAGGAGTGACCGCCATGCAAGTCGAAAAAAGAAGCATCGATTTCATCCCTGAAACCGAACGTCATGGCCAACCCGGCTCGCTGTTCTTCATTTGGTTCGGCGCCAACATGAACATCACGACCATCGCGTCCGGCGTGTTACCGGTGGTGATGGGGCTGAATCTGTTCTGGAGCGCATTGGCGATCATCATCGGTTCGCTGCTGGGGGCGATTTTCATGGCCTCCCATTCTGCCCAGGGGCCGAAACTCGGCATCCCGCAAATGATCCAGAGCCGGGCCCAGTTCGGCGTGCTGGGAGCGGTGTTGCCGCTGCTGTTCGTGATGCTGATCTACCTGGGATTCTTCGTCAGCAATACCTTGCTCGCCGCCCAGGCATTGGAGTCCGTCAGCCCGTTGCCGGCCACCGGCAATATCTACCTGATCGGGACGCTGTGTTTTGTCGTCGCGCTCTATGGTTATCGCCTGATCCATCGCCTGCAGAAAGTGCTGTCGCTGCTTTCGCTGTTGGTGTTCATCGCCGCTACGGTGCTCGCCTTGCAGTTGCCGATTCCGGTGGAGCAATGGTTGCCGACGGGCTTCTCACTGTCGAAGTTTCTGGTGGCGGTGAGCATTGCCGTGACCTGGCAACTGTCCTATGCGCCGTATGTGGCCGACTACTCGCGTTACCTGCCGAGCAGCACGCCGACCGCAAAAGTGTTCTGGTACAGCTACGCCGGCACAGTCAGCGGCGGTGCCTGGATGATGATTCTCGGGGCGATCCTCAGCGTCGGCATCAGCGACTTTTCCAGCAACGTCGGCAGCCATGTCGCCGGGCTGTTTGGAAGCGGCGCGTTGCTGCTGTTTGCCTTCATCGTCTATGGCCAGGTGTCGATCAATGTGTTCAACCTGTACGGCGCCTTCATGTCGACCATTACCGTGATCGAACCCTTTGCCCGGCTCAAGGTGACACCTCGTGTACGTGGCCTGTTCATGCTGGTGATCAGCCTGGTGGCCACCGCCTTGTGCACCATCAGTCAGGACGACTTCATCAACTTTTTCCTCAACTTCATCTTCTTCATGAGCTATTTCCTGATCCCTTGGACGGCGATCAATCTGGTGGATTACTACTGCCTGCGCAAAGGGCAGTACCGGATCGATGACATCTTCGACAAGGACGGGATCTACGGGCGTATCAACTGGATTGCCTGCGGCAGCTTCCTGCTGGCAATCGCCCTGGAAATCCCCTTCATGAACACCACGTTGTATGTCGGTCCGGTGGCCAACGCCCTGGACGGCGTAGACCTGGCCTGGATTGTCGGGTTGCTGGTGCCCGCCCTGAGTTATTACTGGCTGATGAAACTCGCCAAGCGTGCGCCGATGGCCGGCGAAGCGCTGCCGTAGAGCATTCAACGGCATAGCGCCGGTCAAGGCCGGTGCTGTGCCTTGCCGTTCATCGGTAAAACTCAACTATCGAAAATGCTTGCCGATAGTCAGGACAATGCCCCATCGTCTGGGGATCCAGGTATGTGTAGCAGCGGGCTAAAGCTGATGAAAGATATCTATCTACTGATCGCGCACGGCATCGATCAGGGCGAAGTGTATGTACTGGGCTATTTCGATGATGAGCGCAGGGCTAAGGAAGTCGCCGAGGAGAAGGAGTGGGAGGCGTATCGCGCCAGCTTGAAAGCCGAGCATGTATGGTCCAGCCAAAAGCCGTTGGCTCCGGATAAAACAACGTATCGGCGTTTCTGGATCAAAGAGGTTTCCGGGTATGAGCGCATGCCTGTTCCGAGATCCTCGGCGGCCCACTGAAATTGAGCAAGTGCCGAATTTCAGGCAAAAAAAATCCCAGGCAGCTGATGGACGCCTGGGACTCAAAATGCATAAACCGTGGTGGTGAACGCGGGGCGAATATTACTTAATATTTCTGCCTGTAACAATATATTTTGATTCACCATCCAGTTACTAAATCGTCTAACTCATTAAATATCCACACATTTTTTATGGGCGAGCAGCGGCAAGGACTGATTTAGAGGTACCAGCGATACTCCCGCGCACTGATGTCCTGCAAGAATGCCAAATGGTCCTGGCGCTTGTTTTCACAGTAGACATCTACAAACTCTGCCCCCAAACCCTCGCGTAGCTGCGCGTTGTTTTGCATCGAACGCACGGCCTCCAGCATCTCCAGCGGGAAGTCGATTCCGCTGCCACGATCTTCGTTAAGGGGTGCAATCGGTTCGCGGCCCGCTTCCAGCCCTTGCTCCAGCCCGACCAGAATCGCCGCCAACACCAGATAAGGATTGGCATCCGCGCCCGCCAGGCGATGTTCGATGCGCAGATTCCTGGCGTCCGACTCAGGCACCCGCAGGCAGGCGTCACGATCTTCAAAACCCCAACTGGCGCGCGTCGCGACATTCACCGTGCCGCTCAAGCGACGCATTGCGTTGTGATTCGGTGCAAAGATCGGCATGCAATGCGGCAACACTTCAAGGCAACCGGCCACTGCATGGCGCAGCGCCTGCTGACCATCAGCCGCCAACAGGTTGGTTCCCGCCTCGTCGTAAAGGCTCACATGCACATGCATGCCGCTACCGGGGTGCTGCAAGTAAGGTTTGGCCATGAAGCTGGCGCGGTGGTTGTGCTTGAGGGCCACCCCGCGTGTGCTGCGGCAGAACAGCGCCGCCCAGTCGGCCGCACGCAAGCCGTCGTCAAGGTGACCGAAATTGATCTCGAACTGGCCCGGGCCCAGCTCTGCGGTGATCACCGTGGCATCGATGCCTTGCGCTCGCGCCGTCTCGACCATGTCATCGAGTACCGGGGAAAATCTCGACAGCCGTTCGATGTGCATATTCGGCTGATCATCGGCATCGTCCGTCAACTGATCGCGAGGGAACTGTGGCAAGCCGTCACG
The DNA here is from genome assembly GCF_050435365.1 of Pseudomonas sp. BT76 TE3572. Taxonomy (NCBI): domain Bacteria; kingdom Pseudomonadati; phylum Pseudomonadota; class Gammaproteobacteria; order Pseudomonadales; family Pseudomonadaceae; genus Pseudomonas; species Pseudomonas sp. BT76 TE3572. Next base: position 243,877 of record NZ_JBNDKE010000001.1, on the reverse strand, counting down.
TAGTTGGCGATCGAACAGATAGAACTCCAGTTCGAACGCGACCACAGGGAAAATCCCTTTTCGGCCAAGGCGCTCGAGCACCTGCGCCAACACTTCGCGCGGCTCGAAGACAATTGGCTTTTCAGTACCGCTTGAGGTAATCAGCATTTGCCCCAGCAGTTGTTTTTCCCAGCTCACGGGCTTGAGCGTGCCGGGTACCAGGCGGCGTGGCGCATCCGGGTCGCCGTCGTTGAAACAGTAGTCGCCGATTTTGAACAGACCGCCCTGCGTACCCAGCAACACACAGTTTTGCGGCAGCTTGAGCGCGCTGCCGGCAGCGACCTTCTCGAGCATTTCTATCGGGTAGCGTTTACCGTAAAAATGCCCGGGAATGTCCAGGGAAATCAGATCAACGTAACGCACCTGCGGGAAGCGCTGACGAAACGCGCGAACCTCAGCAACCAGATCAGAGCAGACAGCATCCATCGTTAGTGTTCCTTGTTGTTTTTATCAGGTGTAAACCCAAAGCACTCGGGTGAGCTGATCCGTAAGGTTGCCGTAGCGACAGTGCGTGTGACTGGCCAGCTGAAAACTGTCGCCGGCACGTAATGTCACCGGTTGATCGTCATCCAGCCACAGCGTCAGCTCACCTTCGAGGACATAGCCACCTTGCTCTGAGCTGTCGTTCATGTGCCGATCACCACTGCTGGCGCCGGGCTCCAGTTGGCTTTCAAGCATTGAAAAGGACGCCCTCATCTTCGGAGAGACGAGGATGTCGGTAATTCCGTCGGCGTAATACAGCGTGCGTCGCTCATCCGGACGGGTCACCCAAGGCAATGCCATGGGCTTGGGCAAGCTATAGAAATAGGTAGTCGGCACGCCGAGGGTTTCGCTGATGGCGGTCAAGTCCGCCACCGTGGGACGTGACAACCCCCGCTCGACTTGCGAGAGAAAGCCGACCGAACGACCGATTTTGTCCGCCAGGTCTTTCAGCGTGTATTTTTTGTGTTTGCGCAGGTCCTGGATCAGGATCGCCAGCGCCGAGATTTCTTCTTGCATGTCCATCTAAAGGCTTCCCGAAATTGATGCTTCAAAGGCTGTCGCGCAGCCGATACCAGGCCTTGCCGATGGCTTCCAGCGGTGCTGCCAAATACTTTCCACCGGGAAAGCTGCCGTTGAACAAACCCTGGTACAACGCCAGCTCATCCGGCTGGCCAAGTATCGCGTCGGACACGGCACGCGCCCCGGCCAAAGTCGGTAGCACGCCATGCCCGGAGTAACCCTGTAGCCAGTAGAGATCGCCACGTCGACCGATGTCAGGCGTGCGCTTGAGGGTCAGATCGATGTGTCCTCCCCAGGCAAAGTCCAGTTCGACACCCTTGAGCTGAGGAAACACGCGTTCCAGATAGGGCCGTGTCGCAGCAGCGATGTCCTTTGGCATGCCACCCAGGTAAGTGCAACCACCGCCGAACAGCAGGCGGTTGTCCGGCGTACGGCGGAAATAATCGAGGACAAACTGGTTGTCCGTGACGCACACATTGCTGGGTAGCAACGCGGTCGCCTGTTGCACTGAAAGTGGCGCGGTGGCTACCTGATAAGTGCCAACCGGTAACACGCAACTCGCCAATTGCGGATCAAGCCGATCAAGGTAGGCATTGCACGCCAGCACCAGCACGTCGGCGCGAATGCGACCGCGCTCAGTGGTGACTACGTACTGACCGCCCTCTTCGCGATAACTCAACGCCTTGCTCTGTTCATGAATGCGTCCACCGGCCTGTTCAATCGCAGCGGCCAGGCCGAGCGCCAGTTTCAGCGGATTCAAATGCCCGCCTTCGGGATCGAATAGCCCTGCCTGGTAACGCTCACTGGCGACCCAATCAGGCAACGCTTCGCGCGAAATGAACTGCAAACCATCGTGGCCCCACTTGTGACTGGCCTCGTGTTGCCATTCTGTCAGCAGACTCACCCGACGCGGCATCACCGACGTCCAGAGGTGGCCGGGCCGATAGTCACAATCAAAACCATGGCACGCGGGCAAGTCTCGCAACTCCCGGGTAGCCCAACGCATGCTGTCCCATAACCGGCGCGCGCGCTCATAACCCAGCGCCGCCTCCAGCGGCGGCATGTCACACGACCAACCCAGAATGGCCTGACCGCCATTGCGCCCCGAGGCGGCCCAGGCCACCCGACTGGCTTCCAGCAACGTCACGCGCTTGCCGGCCAGGGCCAGGCGCAACGCCGTATGCAATCCACTGAAGCCAGCCCCGATGATCAACACTTCGGTGTCCTGCTCGCCCTCCAACGCGGCTCGATCGAACAGACGATCGGCACAGGTGTGGGCGTAATAGCTGGCGACGTGCTGGGTAGATTGCTGAAACATGCAGGCCTCGTGAATTTTTATACTTATATTTTCATGAAAAAGTACACGTTAAATTTCACGACCGCAACCGTTCAAGGCGCAAAAAAAATCCCGCCCAAGAGAACCCGGGCGGGATTTTTTCTAAACAGACAGCGTTATCGACGCAACGCTGCCGACGTTTCAGGCGACAGGAATCATCGGATCCGCTGAAGCCAGCGCAGTGACACGATCAGCCGCAGGCGGGTAGATCCACATCGTGTTGATCTGGGTCTTCAACGCCTTGCCTTTCTCCTTGATCAACTTCACCTGGCGGTCCCAACCCTCGGTGTAGACCGCGCCCCAGGCGCCCAGATCCAGGCAGGTCACGTATTTAGGTTGGCGGTACGGAGTCGGGTCCACGCCCAGGATCTGCGCGGCCACGTTGTTACCGGCATGACGACCCAGCGAGATCGCGTGCTGGCAGGTCATCAGTGCGAAGTTGCCGATGTCATCGCTGGCAGCGTATGCGACGTCGCCGGTGGCGAAGATGTCTTCCTGGCCAATGACTTTCAAGTGCGCGTCGACGTGCAGACGGCCCAGGTGATCGCGCTCGGCCGGGATCTGCTCGGTCAACGAGCTGGCGCGCACACCGGTGGTCCAGACCACGGTTTTGGCATCGATGCGCTGACCATCGGCCAGGGTCACGCCATTTTCATCGACGGCGACGACCGACGATTTCAAGCGCCATTCCACCCCCGTTTCAATACTGGCTTCAGCGATCGACTTGGCGATCTCGGCCCCCATGGACCCGCCAACTTTCTCGCCACGATCAACGATAATCACTTCGATGTCAGCACGATCACCCAGGATGGCACGCAGCCGCGCAGGCATTTCAGTCGCGGTTTCAATCCCGGTGAAGCCACCGCCGGCCACCACTACGGTGTTGCGGGCTTTGCTTTCTGGCAGGCTCACCAGGGACTTGAGATGATTTTCCAGGCGTACGGCCTGTTCGATCTGGTCCACGTCGAAGGCGTGTTCCGCCACACCTGGCGTGTTCGGCAGTGCCAGACGGCTGCCGGTCGCCAGAACGAGTTTGTCGTAGCTGCACACCTGCTGGTTGCCGGATGCATCGAGGTAGCCGACACGTTTTTGCTCAACGTCGATGGTTTCGGCAGAGCCCTTGATGAAGTTGACGCCGACCGCATCGAACAGCTCGCCGATCGGTGCGGCCAGTTGGTGAGCGTTCGGTTCGTAGAATCGCGGACGGACTCGCAGCTCGGCCTGAGGGGCCAGAACGGTCACTTCAACGTCGTTGTGACCATGAATGTCGAACAGACGCGTGGCGCTCAAAGCCGTCCACATGCCACCGAAACCTGCGCCGATAACCAGGATGTGCTGTTTCATTTTTTAACTCCGGGGGAGAAGACCAAGTGATGAGTTCGTTAAAGGTCACGCTCTTCGGTAGCGACTGCTGACCACTGCTGACCTGACAACGGCGACTATATTGATCCAAGTTACTTGGCACAAAACGAAATTACTGATGGTTAGCATCGAAAACTTTGATTTGTCCAGAAAAGGCTATGAACAGCCAACCTTGACGCATAACGAGCAGTGATTACGCGACCGGATGCGTTGCTCGGCTCGCTTTCCACTGTTAACATTTACGACAACTTTGGTCGGAGATTGATATGTCGCTTTACAGCGCAGGTGTTGAGTACGGCATTCATTGCCTGATTTTTCTGGTGGGCAATTACGGCGACACCCGTGAGGCGAGCGTGCGCGACCTTGCCGAGCTGCAAGGCGTACCTCAGGACTATCTGGCAAAAATTTTCACCAAACTGGCCAAGGCAAAACTGGTGGTCGCCACTGAAGGCGTGCGCGGAGGGTTCAAGCTGGCCCGGCCTTCTGACGAAATCAGCATTCTGGATATCGTCAATGCCATCGACGGCCAAAAGCTCATCTTCGATTGCCGGGAGATTCGGGGGCGTTGCGCCTTGTTCGAAGGTTCCGCGCCGGCGTGGGCGCTGGCGGGTCAGTGCTCGGTGCATGCCGCCATGATGACCGCGCAGAAACGCATGGAAGACGCCCTCGCCCAGCAGACCATTCTCGATCTCGCCAGGAAGGTCGGGCGAAAAGCGCCGGAGCAATTCAATGCCCAGGTGGACAACTGGATGAACGATCGTCGGGAAAAGAAAATCAGTGCGAGCACTCAGGCAAGCGACGAGCCGATCATCCAGGTGACCGATATCACCGACTAAACCTTACAGTCCAGACAGCCATCCGTGGCACTGAACTCAGCAAGGGGCGCTGTGATCCGGATACGACCTCTCGTTCAGATAACTCATCCATCGTTCATACGCTTCATGCTGCCATTGAGTGACCCGCTCCCATTCCGGGCCGCTCAGCTCATGTGCAGAAATCAGTTTCATCATTTCCGTGGTGGCCGCGTCCAGATCAACCATCAGCTCATGGGCATGAAATCTAAAGTCATCAGTCGCCGTCATTTGAAGTTGCCTCGCCCTAGCAAAAATTCAGTTCCTCACTACGACATCAGATCTGCGGGTTCGCGTTCATTTTCCCGACAAAAGGCTGCACCCACGGCCCAGACGAACAAAACGACCTGACCCGGGAAATGGGACTAAAATTTCGTAGCGGGGATTGGCAGGAGGTCATCATGTGGCTTAACGAATCTGAAAACGAACTTCGGCGTGACCTGCAAGGCCTTGCGTCGGACTTGAGGTGGTCAGCGGTAGAGCTTTTGCGCATCGCAGAGCAGCTACGCCTGGCCGGCAATGATGTGGATGCGCAAGCAACCCTGAAGCTGTGCGAATTGTTTCAGGGAGATGAAGAACGACTGAAGGGTTATGCCGAGGAAGTGAAAGCCAAGATCATCACTCGAACGAAAGCTCAATAGCAGGAGTACTGCCATGCACAAGCCTCTATGCGCGCTGGTCGTTGTATTGGCCGCGTTGGGTGGCTGCAGCTCCGAATCGCGTGTCTATCGGGATCAGCCGCTGGTCGCAAAGGTCGAGACCGGCATGAGCAAGGATCAAGTCCAGCAGATTGGCGGCCAGCCTTTATCCATCACGGATCGCACCGTTGAGCCTGGCACTTGCTTTGACTACAAGCTGAAGCAGGCCGGCCATCAGCAAACGTACAACGTCAGTTTCGATGGCAGAGGCAAGGTCGACCATAAAAGCTTCATGACTTGCGCAGAATGGAGCAACGCGCAGCAAAAAGCCCGCGAGCCCTCCCGCAGCAGTGGTGGTGGTGGCGGTTATTAGCCCGGGATCAGCGCCCAGCAAAGAAAAGCCCCGGCGAACCGGGGCTGCAAGCGCTCTATTTATCTGATTTCTGGCTTCGTGCAGGCCGACTTGCTTTGGCCTTGTAGCCGGGAAGAGCGGCCGCAAAGGCCAGTGCTTCCTCTCTGCTGCCAAAGGCTCCAAGCCGGTCACCTTTGGTGCACACCCGCCATGGGCCGTTGTTCACGCTAAGTACGTCATAACCGTTCATGTGCATTTTGGTCAGCATCGGAACGCTCATAGTCACCTCCATCTCGGCAGTGATGATCCTGGACTCACTTGAATACCTTACACCTGACCTTCCCTGAAGTGCCAACCAGACGTCGCGCCAGGATTCCGACATCCGGTTGCACTTTCAACCTCGTCCATCACTCCAACCATTGAGACAGACGCCCCGGCTCGAATATTGCATTTTTATGAATGATTTATGACAAACGGCAATCAGGTAACACATGAAAGTACGCGCGACCGTCATTTGCGAGCAGGACCGGCACATTCTCCTGGTGCGCAAGCCAAGGAGTCGCTGGATGCTGCCCGGCGGAAAGGTTGAGCGTGGTGAAGCCATTGCCGACGCCGCCACGCGAGAACTTCAGGAAGAGACCGGGCTTGGGGTCGACGGGATGCTGTACCTGATGGAGTTGCAAACGGGCAGCACCCGACACCATGTGTACGAGGCCTCAGTGGCGAACGCGGATGAGGCACGCCCGCAAAACGAAATTTTCGATTGCATCTGGTATCCGCTGGACGCAGTCCAGAACCTGAACACCAGCGACGCCACGCTCAGAATCATCAAAGCGTTTCAGCGTCGCCTGTAAGAGTCTCTATCCTGCGGCCAACGCCGTCGCGGCCCTATCGATGAACGCAGCAATCTCGACCGGCATCGACGCCAGGGACGCATGACTGGCGTTCAGGGTCAGGATCTCCCTGGCATTCAGCCGCCCCGCCATCCATTGCTGATTTTGCGGTGCGATCATCCTGTCGTCCGTAGAAACCTGATACCACGACGGCTTCTTCTTCCACGCCACCGTGGTAATGGTGTCGCCGAAGGTGCTGGCCAGTGGCGCTTTCTGGGTGATGCCCATCACCAACCCTTCGGTCGCGGGCAGGTCTTGGCAGAAGCTTTTGTGATAGAGCTCAGGTTTGACCCACAGATACCCGTCGCTGTCGGGAGCCAGGTTGGCCGCCGCGGCAGGTGGATGCCGTTGCGTGATGCCGCCGGGACTTTCACCGGCGTCTGGCGCGAAGGCAGCGATGTACACCAGCCCCACCACGTTCGGTTGATCACCGGCCTCGGTAATCACCGCACCGCCATAGGAATGCCCCACCAACAACACAGGCCCCAACACTTGGGCGACCATCTTGCGCGTACGCTCTGCATCGTCGGCCAATGAAGTCAGCGGCATCTCCACCGCGCGGATGTTGGTAATGCCCTTGTGAATCAACTCGGCGATGACCTTGTTCCAGTGGGCAGCACCGCCCCAAAAACCATGGACCAACACGATCGTGGGTTTGTCGCTCATCACGATGACTCCGATTGAGGATGGGTTGTTGGCGAGTCGCGTCAGCCCTGGTCGCCGCCACCGACCGGCATGATCATGCCGGTGATATAGGACGCTTCGTCGCTGGCCAGAAACAGAATAGCGCTTGCCTGTTCATCCAGCGTGCCATAGCGCTTCATCAAACTGCTGTCGAGTGTCTGGTCGACAATCTGCTGATACCAGACCTTCTCTTGCTCGCTCTGATCGGCGCTGTTGCGCGGAATCACCCGCGGCGGCGCTTCGGTGCCACCGGGCGCGGTGGCATTGACCCGAATCCCGCGACCGGCAGTTTCGAAGGCCAGGCAAGCGGTCAGCGCGTTGACCCCACCCTTCGCCGCACCGTACGGCACGCGATTGACACTGCGCGTGGCGATGGACGAAACGTTGACGATGGCGCCACTCCCCTGCTCAAGCATGAACGGCAGCGCGGCATGACAGCACCACAGCGTCGGGAACAGCGAACGGCGCACTTCGGCCTCGATCTGCGACGCTTCGTAATGCTCAAAAGGCTTGGTCCAGATCGTCCCGCCCACATTATTGACCAGCACATCCAGACGCCCGAAACGCTCGACGGCGGTTTGCATGACGCGGCTGCATTCGCTGTATTGCTCAAGATCGGCGGTCAGCGCCAGCACCTGGCTGCCCTGCCCCAATTGCTGCTGGACCTCGAACACCCGCTCGGAGCGATCGACCAGAATCAACCGCGCCCCTTCCGCCGCCATGCGCTCGGCAACGCGCCGACCGATGCCTTGGGCAGCGCCGGTGATCAGCGCGACTTTATCTGTGAATCTGTTCATAAATACCTCGATGCGAAAATCAATTTCGCGGAGAACCGCTATCTGTAGCAGCTGCCGAGCCTGCGAGGCTGCGTTCGGCTGCGCAGCAGTCGTGAGATCAAACAATGCGGTGCTTCAGGAACACCGTGCCGTCAGGTTCTACGACTGCTGCGCAGCCGAACGCAGGCTTCGCCAGCGGCTACAAAAGTGCGTCGTCGAAGAAATTGCTTACGCCGCGCTGGCGGCAAATTTCTCGTAGTAAAAGTTTGTCGGCGCGATGCCTTTTTCACGGATGAACTGGCTGACGGCCTCGACCATCGGCGGCGGGCCACACAGGTAGACATCGACGTCGCCTTCGTTCAAATGCTGCGGCTCGATGTGCTGGGTCACGTAGCCCTTGAGCGGGTGCTGGCTGTCCGGGTTGGCCACGCAAGCACTGAAGCTGAAGTTGGGGATTCGCGCGGCAAACGCTTCGAGTCGATCCATTTCCACCAGATCGAAATCGTTGGTCACGCCGTAGATCAAATGCAGCGGATGCTCACTGCCCTGCTCGGCGATTTTTTCCAGCATCGCCGTGAACGGCGCCAGCCCCGTACCGCCGGCCAGCAGCAACAACGGACGGCGAATGTCGCGCAGGTAGAAACTGCCCAAAGGCCCGGCCAGGCTCATGCTGTCGCCGGCCTTGGCCATGCCGGTGAGGAAGCTGCTCATCAAGCCGCCGGGCACGTTGCGGATCAGGAAACTGACCTCGCCGTCGCGCTGCAACGAGCTGAACGAATAGGCCCGGGTCTGCTCGCTGCCGGGAATCCCCAGGTTCACGTATTGCCCCGGCAGGAACGCCAGTTTGCTCAGCGCCTCGCCCTTGATCGACAGCGCGATGGTGCTGTCGGACAACTGGCGCACGGCGCTGATGGTCGCGTCATAACTGGCCTGACGGGTGCGGCACACCTCGGATGAGGTCGGCACGCGCACCACGCAATCGCTCTGGGCGCGCATCTGGCAGGTCAGCACAAAACCTTGCTCGGCCTCTTCCGCGCTGAGGGCATCTTCGATGTACTCCTCGCCCAAATCATAACGGCCGGCCTCGGCGAAGCATTTGCAGGTACCGCAGGCACCGTCGCGGCAGTCCAGTGGAATATTGATGCCCTGGCGATACGCGGCATCGGCCACGGTTTCGCCGACATTGGCGTCGATGAACCGGGTGACGCCGTCTTCAAAATTGAATGCGATGGAATGAGTCATGACGGCTGCCTCACAGGTGGTAAACATCGATGACCTGGCGAACGTAATCGTTCTTCAGGATCACTTTCTTGGCCTTGATCAGCGGGTTTTCACCGCGCACATCGAGGGTGTAGAAACTGCTGCCGAAATAGCTGTCGACGGTCTTGTAGCGAAAGCTCAGGGTGTGCCAGTTGAAGCGCACTTTGCAGAACCCGTCGGCCTGTTCGAGCAGCTCGATGTTGCTGATGTTGTGCGAGGTGCGGGTGTCCGGCATGGTGGCGCTGGAGCGTTCGGTCTTGATGCGGAAAACGCGGTCTTCCAGGCCCGTGCGGTTGCCGTACCAGATCAGCGAGATTTCCCGTTGCGGGTCTTCGGTCAGCTCGTCGTTGTCGTCCCAGGCCGGCATCCAGAACGTCGCGTCCGGGGCGTACAACTCCAGCCATTCGTCCCATTGCCGGTCATCGAGGTAGCGCGCTTCGCGGAAGAGAAAATCGCGTACGGCGTCATAGGTGATGGTCATTGCACGGCCTCCACAGGAATCAGGTCGGACTGCTCGGCGGCCAAGGCCTTGAGCATGGTCTGCTGCCAATACTTGTGTTGCAGCACGAACAGACCTTCGTCTTCGGTGCGCACACCGCTGAGCAGCGGATGCAGGTCGATTTCCTTGGCCGCCTCATCGGCGCCTTCGACCCAGTGTTCGGCGCCACGGGACATGTCGTTCCAGGCGGTCACGCTGCCCTGATAACTGGTCTGGCAGGAACGAAACTCCTCCAGATCATCCGGGGTGGCCATGCCGCTGACGTTGAAGAAATCCTCGTACTGACGAATCCGGCTCGAACGGGCGTGGTCGCTTTCACCTTTGGGGGCGATGCAATAAATGGTGATTTCCGTGCGGTCGACCGAGATCGGCCGGGCGATGCGGATCTGCGAACTGAACTGGTCCATCAGGTACACGTTCGGGTACAGGCACAGGTTGCGCGAGTTCTCGATCATCCAGTCGGCGCGGGCCTGGCCGAAGTCCTGGGCCAGCTCATCGCGGCGCTCGTACAGCGGACGGTCTTCGGGGTTGGCCCAACGGGTCCAGAGCAGCATGTGGCCCTTGTCGAAGGAATAGAAACCACCGCCCTGCTTGGCCCAGCTACCGGCACTCATGGTCGGGTTTTCGTCACCGGCTTCGCGCTGTTTGCGCTGGTTCTGGGTGGCGGCGTAGTTCCAGTGCACGGAGCTGACGTGATAACCGTCGGCACCGTTTTCGGCGGTGAGTTTCCAGTTGCCTTCGTAGATGTAGCTGGAGGAACCGCGCAGCACTTCCAGGCCATCGGCGGACTGGTCGACGATCATGTCGATGATCTTTGCTGACTCGCCCAGGTGTTCAACCAGCGGCACGACATCAGCCTTGAGGCTGCCAAACAGGAAGCCGCGATAGGACTCGAAACGCGCGACTTTGGTCAGGTCGTGGGAGCCTTCGCAGTTGAAGCTCGCCGGGTAACCCGCTTCGGCCGGATCCTTGACCTTGAGCAACTTGCCGGAGTTGTTGAAAGTCCAGCCATGGAATGGGCAGGTGTACGAACTCTTGTTGCCGGACTTGTGTCGGCACAGCGTTGCGCCGCGATGACTGCAGGCGTTGAGGAACGCATTGAGCTCACCGTCCTTGTTGCGTGCGATGAAGATCGACTGGCGCCCCATGGTGGTGGTGTAGAAGTCGTTTTTGTTGGGGATCTGGCTTTCGTGGGCCAGGTACAGCCAGTTCCCTTCGAAGATGTGCTGCATCTCGAGATCGAACAGCCGCGGGTCGGTGAACATCTCGCGCTTGCAGCGATAGATGCCCTGTTCTTTGTCATCTTCGAGCAGGGAGTGAAGGTATTCGGGTCGCAGGGACATGGCCGCCGCCTCCATTGTTTTTATCAGGCAGGGCCATGCTAGGACGGGGGGGATGGGGCGGACTATCCGCTGGGTGCAGACCTGTATCCGTTTTGTGCAGAACGCGATGGGTGCTTGAACGACGCTGAACCTGTGGCGAGGGAGCTTGCTCCCGCTCGGCTGCGCAGCAGTCGCAAATCCTGCCAATGCGGTGCGCCAGGCAAAATGCAGGGGGCCGCTTCGCAGCCCAGCGGGAGCAAGCTCCCTCGCCACAGGTTGCTCATCGTTCGGTCTAACTGTGTGGTCAGTGCCGGCGCTTGAGGGTGTCCGACGGCAGTTCGCCAAACTGTTTGCGGTAGCTGTCGGAGAATCGTCCCAGGTGCAGGAAGCCGTAATCCATGGCCACTTCCGTGACGTTGCGCACGTTGCAGGTCGGGTCGCTCAGGCAGGCGTTGATGCGCTCAAGGCGTTTTTGCCGGATGTAGTTTTTCGGCGTGGTGCCGGCGTTGCGTTCAAACAATCCGTACAACGAGCGCAGACTCATCCGCGCCTGGCGTGCCAGTTCTTCACTGTCGATGTCTTGTTTGAGGTGGCCCGCGATGTAGTCGGCAATCACCTCGAACGTGGCCGTCTGTGAACCGAGACTGACCCGGCTGACATTGGTCTTCATCAGGCTGAGCATCTTGCTGACGATGATCTGTGCATAGTGCTCCTGCACCTTGGGAATCTGCTCGGTGGCCTCGGCTTCCTGGCAAATCATCGCCAGCAGACCGACAAAGCCTTCCAGTTCGTTGAGCTGATAACGGTTCTCCAGAAACCGCACGCCCTGCCCCGGATACCGCCAGCGCTGCTCATCGCACACGGATTCCAGCAACGGGGTGGGGACTTTGAGGATGAATTTTTCGCAATCGTCGGAATACGTCAGGTCCACCGGATCGTCGGGATTGATCAGCAGCAACTCGCCGGGCGCGAAGTAGTGTTCCTGGCCGTGGCCACGCCACAGGCAGTTGCCGCGCAGCAACACTTGCAGGTGATAGATGCTTTCCAGCGCGCCGGAGGTAACCCGTACGCTGCCGCCATAGCTGATGCGGCACAGGTCGAGGCTGGCAAACTTGCGATGATTGAGACTGGCCAGCGGTCGCCCGGCCCGGGGCATCAGGATGCAATGGTTACCGACATGCTGATTGACGTACCCCGACACCGCGTAAGGGTCGGCGTGGTCGAATACGGTGCTGCGCTGACTCAACAGTTGCGCTTGCATCATCGGGTCACTCTCGTTGTTGTTATAGGTAACGTCGGGCCATTCTAAGGCAGTGCTTGCAGCGGTGTGTCAGTGGACTGACCTGTGGGCCTTTCTCAATGAAACCTGTAGGAGCGAGCCTGCTCGCTCCTACAGGGTTGTGCGATCAGTCCTCGAGTGCGCGGACCCGTTCGTGGCGTTGCTGCTCGTCGGGTTGCGCGGAGGTTTGCAAGGTGAAATCGAAGTCGATTTCGGCAAAACGACCGCTCACACCATGGGCCGCTGCGCGTTGTGGATCGTCGCTGAAAGTGATTTTGGCAATCAGCTCGTCACGGGTGGCATAGGCGAAATCGTCGTGCAAATACTGATCGCCATCGAGGTTGATCTGGGTGGTCAGGTGACGATGATCCGGCGCGGAGATGAAGAAGTGAATGTGCGCCGGCCGTTGACCATGACGGCCCAGTTGATCGAGCAGTTGCTGGGTCGGACCGTCCGGCGGGCAGCCATAGCCCGACGGCACGATGCTGCGGAAGCGATAACGACCCTCGGCATCGGTGACGATACGACGGCGCAGGTTGAACTCCGATTGAGTGGTATCGAAGTAGGAGTAAGTGCCGCCGGTGTTGGCGTGCCAGACATCCACCACCGCACCGGCCAACGGTTCGCCGGCGGTGTTCTTGACCTGGCCCTGCATGAACAGCACCACACCCAGATCGACGCCGTCATCCAGTCGCGCTTCGCCTTCCGACAGCGGCGCACCCGCCACATACAGTGGGCCTTCGATGGTCCGCGGTGTGCCGCCGGACTTGCCGGCCTGTTCGTCTTCGGCGTCCATCAGCAGGTCGAGGTAATGCTCCAGACCGAGCCCGGCCACCACCAACCCGGCCTCTTGACGCGCACCCAGCACGTTGAGGTAGTTGACGGCTTTCCAGAACTCTTCCGGGGTCACGGCCAGGTCTTCGATGATGTTCACCGAATCACGCAGGATGCGGTAGACCAGGGCCTTGACCCGCGGGTCGCCGGCGTCGTTGTGCAGGCCGCTGGCCTCTTCGAGAAACTTCTGGACACTGGCAGTGTGGGAAATCTTGACGTTCATTTTGGTGGGTTCCTCATCTTGTAATTATTAGCGTAGCGAACTGAACAGGCTGGGTTCAGCGGTCATCCTCGCGAATGGAAGAAGGATGCCGGCACATCGCGTCGACCTCGATCGCCATGTACGGAAACAACGGCAATTGCATGAGCAGGTCGTGCAGTTCCTGAACGCTGTCGACGTCAAAAACGCTGTAATTGGCATAGTGACCGGCGATGCGCCACAGGTGACGCCACTTGCCCTGCTCTTGCAGGCGCTGGGCCAGGGCTTTTTCGTCAGCCTTCAATGTGGCGGCGGCTTGTGGATTCATGTCGACCGGCAGGTTCACGGTCATTTTTACGTGGAACAGCATAATGCTCTCCTCAGGCGTGATGAATGGCAGTAGACGTTTTGTCACGACGGAAGAACGCCAGACGTTCTTCATCGAGGCTCAGGCCCAGGCCCGGTGTTTTCGGCACGTGCAACTCGAAATCGCGATAAACCAGCGGTTCGCTGAGAATGTCTTCGGTCAGCAGCAACGGGCCAAACAGCTCGGTATCCCATGCCAGTTTGTTCAGCGTGACAAAAGCATGAGCCGAAGCCAGGGTGCCGATGCCACCTTCGAGCATGGTGCCGCCATACAGGCCGATACCGGCCGCTTCGGCAATCGCAGCGGTTCGCAGCACGGCGCGCGGACCGCCGTTCTTGGCGATTTTCAGGGCGAACACCGAGGCCGCGCCTTCACGGGCCAGGTTGAACGCATCTTCCACGCACTCGATGGATTCGTCGGCCATGATCGGCGCCGGGCTCATGGTGTTCAGGCGCGCCATGCCGGCGCGGTTATTGCGCGAGATCGGCTGTTCGATCAGGTCGATACCGTTGGTTCCCAGAATCCGGCAGGCGCGCAGTGCGACCGCTTCATCCCAGGCCTGATTGACATCGACCCGCACGCTGGCGCGGTCGCCCAGGGCTTTCTTGATCGCAATGACGTGGGCCAGGTCGCGGTTGACCTCACCGGCACCGATTTTCAGTTTGAAAATCCGGTGGCGGCGCAGGTCGAGCATTTTTTCCGCTTCGCCGATGTCCTGGCCGGTGTCGCCACTGGCCAGGGTCCACGCCACTGGCAGGGCATCGCGAACGCGGCCGCCCAACAACTCGCTGACCGGCAGCCCAAGGCGTTTGCCCTGAGCGTCGAGCAAGGCGGTTTCGATACCTGATTTAGCGAAGGTGTTGCCACGGATGCTGCGCTCCAGGCGCAACATCGCGGCGTTCACGTTGGCGCTGTCCTGGCCCAGCAGCAGCGGCGCGAAGTGTTTGTCGATGTTGGTCTTGATGCTGTCAGGGCTTTCGTTGCCGTAGGCCAGGCCACCGATGGTGGTGGATTCGCCAATACCTTCAATGCCGTCGGCGCAGCGCACGCGAATGATCACCAGGGTCTGGTTCTGCATGGTGTGCATCGCCAGCTTGTGCGGGCGGATGGTCGGCAGATCGACGATGATCGTCTCGATCGATTCAATGGCTGTTGCAAGCATGTCGATACCCGTCAGGTTCTTAAAGTTCTGGAACCGATTCTGGTACGGCTTTTTTCGGGAAGCCAATATAGAATTGGTCTGACTTGATACCTTTAAGGTATGCAACCGACTTACGTCTGGAGGCCTCATGGAACTGCGTCACCTGCGGTATTTTCAGGTATTGGCTCAAACCCTCAATTTCACCCGGGCCGCCGAACTGCTGCACATCGCCCAACCGCCCCTGAGCCGGCAGATGCAGCAACTGGAGGATGAGCTCGGGGTGTTGCTGCTGGAACGCGGGCGGCCGCTGAAGCTGACCGACGCCGGGCGGTTTTTCCATGAACACTCCACCGCCCTGCTCGAGCAACTGGGCAAGGTGTGCGACAACACCCGACGGATCGGTCTGGGCGAAAAGACCTGGCTGGGCATCGGTTTCGCCCCATCGACGCTCT
Source organism: Pseudomonas sp. BT76 TE3572 (assembly GCF_050435365.1). Classification (NCBI taxonomy): domain Bacteria; kingdom Pseudomonadati; phylum Pseudomonadota; class Gammaproteobacteria; order Pseudomonadales; family Pseudomonadaceae; genus Pseudomonas; species Pseudomonas sp. BT76 TE3572. The sequence goes on along the minus strand of NZ_JBNDKE010000001.1, from coordinate 228,591 downwards.
ATGGCGTGCTACCGGAACTGATTCGCCGTTTGCGCAGCGGCGAGCCCCTGGAGCTTGAACTGGGGCTCTCGGAAATGACCACATTGCAGCAAGTACAGGCGCTCAAGGCCGGGCGTATCGATATCGGTTTCGGCCGAATCCGCATCGACGACCCGGCGATCATCCAGACGGTGTTGACCGAAGACCGGTTGGTCGCCGCCCTGCCCGCCGGTCACCCCTTACTGGCCGGGCCGATCAGCCTTCGCGAATTGGCGAAAGAACCCTTCGTGCTGTACCCCGGCAACCCGCGCCCGAGCTACGCCGACCATGTGATCGCGTTATTCGAATCCTATGGCGTGAGCATTCATGTGGCGCAATGGACCAATGAGCTGCAAACAGCCATTGGTCTGGTGGGAGCGGGAATCGGCGTCACCCTGGTGCCGGCCTCGGTGCAATTGCTGCACCGTGACGACATTGGTTTCACGCCATTGCTGGAAGACAACGCGACCTCGCCGATCATTCTCAGCAGGCGCGTGGGCGACGTATCGCCGGGATTGAATCATTGCTTGCAGATGATTGATGAACTGCAACCGCGGGCCTGACCCGCATGCCAGCTGCTACATAGATCCGCTTCAGCCGGCAAACGCCCGACGACCGGCGCGCATCTCGATGCGCAACTCGCCAATCAGATTGGAGATATCGCGAACGCTGGTCAGCCGTTCGGGTGATACACCGGTAATCAACAGATCCATTCGCCCGGTGGCGGGGTCGTAGACCTTGATCCGTAACGTTCCGTCGGGATTCACCGTGCAGGCACAGGAAAGCGGTTGAAAACCGGATTCAACAATGCGGCAAAGCTCAGGAACTGAAACCATGACGGGCGCCTCCGTGGCCATTAATCGGATCCAACTTTCTCAGCATAGATGCGCTTTCCCCATCCTGCGCCCGCCAATGCTGAAAAAAATGTTAGCTGTTTCTCACTTTGGAGCCCTTTCAGTGAGAATCCGTGCCCCAGATCCAGTTCCAGAGCCCCGGTAATTTAACCGGCTGTGAACTGTCGCGAACGGTACGCGCCATGGCGGCCCGTTGCAGCGCTGCCGTGTCGTCGTAAAACGGCTTTTCGGCGATTTTCACACCGGTCGCCTGTGCGCTGTCGAGAAGGATTTGCAGGTATTCGCGAGTATGCCGGGCGGTGTAGCGATTGAGGTCGTGGAAGGTCACCACCACCGGAATCACCCCGTCCACCACCGGTAACTCGCCAAGGGCGATGCGCTCGCGTACTTCGGACATTGTGCGCAAGAAGTGGGCTCGCCGCCGGGGGCTGGCGTTGAAGCCCCAGATCTTGCCGTCATTGGCGCTCAGGTCGGTCAACAGCATGTGCATGCCGTGTTGCTGATAGGCCGCGAAAGTGCGTTTGTCGTAGCTCCAGAATGGCGGGCGCACCAGCGTCGGTGGCGCGCCGGTGATCGCGGCGATGTCGGCGCTGCCTTTGTTCAGCGCCTGGTCCAGTTCTTCCGGGCTCAGGGAGCGGTGGTTGGTATGCGAATGGGTGGCCGTGTGGAAACCCAGAATCTGCCCTTCTGCGTGTTCGCGGCGCATGACCTCGCGACCGATATCGCTGTCGCCGGCACGTGGCGCGCCCGTCTGCACAAAGAACACCGCCTTGAGGTTCGGCTGCACCGGGTTCCTCGCCAGACTGTCGAGCACCGTCATCGTCGGATTCCAGAAACTCGATGCGCTGGGACCGTCGTCGAAGGTCAGCAGAAAACGGATCGGTGGTTGCGCGCTCAGACGCTGCTCGGTCTGCGGCGTCATTTCGATGGGAGAAGCGATGCACCCAACCAGCCCTGTGGCGATGATGAGTGCAGAGAGAACCTTGAACAGCCGTTTCATGTTTTGCCTTGGGCCAGACCGTTACGGTCACCACGTCAAAGGGCAAAAATCCTTCGCCCATTTATCCTTCGTCGGCCCGCAGGTCGCTGCGGGCCGAGGTTGGATAAGGGTACACAGTGTTTGGTTCCAGTGCTCCCCGGCATCGTGGGTTACTGGGCAAACGCCTGTTGAAACGAGCTGTCGATAATCGGCGCAGTCGCCAACGCAGCCGGCAGCGCTTTTACCTTGAACAGGAAGTCCGCGGTGCTTTGCAGATCCTTGGCAGCCTGCGCATCCACCGGGCCGACGGTCATGTGGGCCTGACGCAACCAATGGCGTGAGACATTCTGGTCAAGGTTGGCTTTCTTCGCCCAGAGATCGGCGTACTCGTCGGTGTGGTTGTCGACCCAGGCCCGGGCCTTTTTCAAGCGCACCAGAAAGTCGGCAATGGCTTCGCGTTTACTGTCGATCGACGGTGTCGAGGCGGCGATGGCGCTCAGGCCGGGCATCAGGTTCTTGGCGGTGAGGATCGGCCGGGCGCCGGAGAACAGAATCTGCTGGGAGATGTAGGGTTCCCAGACCGGGAACGCGTCGATGCTGCCCTGAGGCAACGCGGCGGCGGCATCGATCGGCATCAGTTTGATGAAGTCGACATAGTCTTCCGGCAGATCGGCTTTTTCCAGGGCGCGCAGGGTCAGTTGCTGGCTCCAGGCACCGGGCCAATAAGCGACTTTCTTACCCTTCAGGTCGGCGATGGTTTTAACCGGCGAATCCTTGGGCACCAGCAAGGCGATGGTGTCGGGGTTCTGCCGCGACACGCCGATCAGTTTCACCGGCGCCTGCTTGGCGGCGAGGAACAGAAACCCCGAATCGCCGAGAAAACCCAGATCCAGCGCACCCGTATTCAGCGCTTCGGCCAATGGGGCGGCGGCCTGGAAGTGCTTCCAGTCGACGGTATACGGCGCGTCTTTCAGTACGCCCGACGCCTCCACTGAAGCGCGAACGTTGTAGTAGTTCTGATCACCGACGTGCAGGACGACGGGCTCGGCGGCGTAAGCCAGCGGTGCGGCGAACAGTGCGCTGGTCAGCAAACTGCGCACGAATCGAGACAGGTTCATCGGGAGCTCCTTGAGGGTTATTGGATAGACCATAACGCTCTTACAACGAGCTTCTTAAATTCGATTTATGCATAAGCTCATGACCCGCAGCGAACAGTGTTTGCCCAGCAACAGCGACTAAACAGACTGTTTTTCCCTGAACATTTCCCTGCCCCGATTCCGGTGTCGACGCAGTCGGCCTCCGCGGTTTTGCTCAAGCCCTGCCCAAAGCGTTGACCGAGTTGCAGCGCGCCCAGGTGATCTGAGCAACTAAGCTGAAATCTCCAGCCAGTGCTCTTCAATCGGAGCGCTTAAATCGGAGCTCTTCAATCAGAGAATCGGCCTATGTGCGGACGCCTGTCGCAATACCGTGGCATTCACGACTTTGTCGCGGTGCTGAGCATCCCCGACGCGTTGATCAACCACGTCGGTGATGAACCGTTGGCCCGCTACAACGCGGCGCCCACCACGCAACTCGCCCTCCTGCATCTGGAGAGTAACGGCCTGCACGCCGACTTTCAGCGCTGGGGATGGCGGCCGCACTGGGCCAAGGATCGGGCGGCACCGATCAACGCACGGGTCGAAAAAGTCGCCCACGGCCCGTTCTTCCGGGCGATCTGGCCGCACCGTGCGATCGTGCCGATCGACAACTGGTTCGAATGGGTCGATGCCGGGGATTCGACGAGGCAACCGTGGCTCATCCGCCGACGGGACCGGGCGCCGATTTTATGCGCGGCGATCGGACAGTTTCCCGGCCCGGGTGGTGAGCCGCGGGCCGACGACGGTTTTGTGATCATCACCGCCGACAGTGCGGGCGGCATGCTCGACATTCATGACCGGCGTCCCGTGGTGTTGTCTGCGCCGCTGGCGCGGGAATGGCTTGACCCGGCCACCCCCAGAGAACGCGCTGAGCAGATGGCGCTGTTGCAGGGTGAAGTCAGCGAGGTTTTCGAGTGGTACAAGGTGGACAAAGCAGTGGGCAATTCAAGAAATCAAGGCGCTGCACTGATTGATGAAATGCCATAAACGTATCAATACAAAGATAATAAACAGCAGTTATATATACCTATTGATCACTTGAACGTTACACAGGTTGTTTCACCCAGGAAACACGTTGCTTTTATTTGTGATTTAATCGAGCAACCGCCGGTCCGACACTTCGATACATTCAGAATAACTATGGATAGCATGCGCGCCGCGTTCCCTTCGGCACCCCGCAATTGACCAAAGAGTCAATAAACCAAGGAAATCCTTACAACAACAAGCCTTGCAGAGAATCAAATTGCGCGACGATTTCACAATTAATCAAGTCGATAGTCTGGCGTGTGTTTATCTTTCGAAGACAGAACATTACCCACTCGACTGTTTTATCGGGCAATACATAACGACCCGCAACCTGCATTCAATTGCCACTATCGGCAACCTCCTGCGTACAACCCTCGAACGCTATCCAGGCAAACCTCCGGTCATGGTCAACGAGCTGAACGCCTGGATCGACAAGACTTTGGGTTATCGGGCCTCCCACCCCGATTTTCTGCTGCTGGAAGACGTTTGAGTTGATGGGCCGGGTTCATTCAGTCAACGAACTGAACGAACCCGACATCCAATCACTCTCAATAACTGAGGCTCGGCCCAAGGAGGAATTTATGAGCAAACTCGTCCCCTATGCTGTGCACTATATGTTCGACGGCGTTCGACAGCACTTTTTCAAACTGGCTGAACAGTTCTCGGATGTGGAGGCAATACATTCGGCTTCCGCCCATGCTTATCCCGACTCCGATCGTCAAATCGCCGCACACGCCAACCTCGAAACCGCGCGCATCGAAGCGCAGCAATTAGGCATTACGCACATTCGATGGAATGAAGCGATCTGATTTAATACTCGCCCAATGAAAAGCCCCGCTTTGATAGCGGGGCTTTTTTGTATAGGCAGTGCGGTCAAGGTTTCAGCGGACGCTCCTGGTCGCGATCTGACAGCTCTTTACCGTCGTCGGGGTGCTTCCAGTCCGGCGTCGAACGCCTCTGCCGCTCGATTTCCTCTTCCGTGGGTTCATCCAGCTCTTCATCCGGGTCCGGACGCTTTGGATCATTAGCCATGCTCACCTCTCTTCCTGTAGGGGTCCCCTTTAAGCGTAGAACAGTTTCGACGGGAACGACTTAGAGCCACCAACGCAGCAAAAAGAAGAACCCCATGCTCAACAACATACTGAGCAAGGTATTGCGGGTGTAAAGCACCAGCCCCACCGCCACCAGCGAACTGATCAGGTACGGGTTGTCCCACTGCAGATTCAGCTGTTTGTCCGGCATGAACACGATTGGCCCACAGATCGCCGTCAGCATGCCCGGCACCGCAAAACCCAGGAACTGCCGCGCATTGCTGCTCAAACGCACGGGCAGCCGCGGCTCAAGGAATACATAGCGGTTGAGGAACACCAATAGCCCCATGCCGAAAATAACTGCCCAGACCATCATGTGCGTCCACCGTAGAATTTGTTGCAGATAAAGCCTGCGGTCATGCCCGCCAACCCCGACAGCACCAGCGCCGAGCCCCATTGCCAGTAGCTGAACAGCACCGAGCAGAACAGCGACACCGCCACGCACACCACGGTCGGCACGTTCCGCACCACCGGGGTGATCAGGGCAATAAAGGTCGCCGCGATGGAGAAGTCCAGTCCCAGATGTTCGAGCCCCGGAATGCTGCTGCCCAGCACGATGCCGGCCAGGGTGAAGAGGTTCCAGGCGATGTAAAACGTCAGGCCGACACCCAACGCGTACCAGCGGTTGAACTGTTGTTTGTCATGCGCACTGGTCAGGGCGAACAGCTCATCGGTGAGTAAAAAGCCCAACCCCACACGCCAGCGACCCGGCAACGGCGAAATCACCGAACGCATGCTCATGCCGTAGAGCAAATGCTGGGAAGTCAGCAGCAGCGTCGTCAGCAGAATCGAAAAAATCCCGGCACCGCCCTTGAGCATGCCGATCGCCACCAGTTGCGCCGCCCCGGCAAACACGATGCTCGACAACCCCTGGCCTTGCAGGGGCGTGAGATTGGCCTCGATGGCCATGGAGCCGGCCAGCAGCCCCCAGGGCGCGGTGGCCAGGGACAACGGCATGATCGCCGCAGCACCGCGAAGAAAGGCACTGCGCGGCATGAGTGAATTGGACATAACGCTCGACAACCAGGGAAAGACCTCAGACTGTGCCAGCAGTCATGGCCGAAGGCTTGAACAATCTTGCGCACTTGTGCCGCGAACTTGTGCCGCGAAACTTGTTCCACTCATCGGCTGCACGCTTGATTCACTACAATAGTAGCAACATGATGGCGCTGCATTTTTCCTTGAGGCCTGGCCCTTCATGAGTTCACTCGAAACCGACAGCGACGTCTACAAAACCCTGCTCGAGTCGACCAAAGCAATCCCATGGCGGATCGACTGGAAAACCATGACCTTCAGCTATATCGGTCCACAGATCGAGCGTTTGCTGGGCTGGAAACAGGACAGTTGGGTGGGGGTCAATGACTGGGTCGAGCGCATGCACCCGGATGATCGCGACTACGTGGTGGAGTTCTGCGTGTCGCAATCGCGGGCTGGCGTGGATCACGAGGCGGACTATCGGGCACTCACCCACAACGGCGACTACGTGTGGATTCGCGATGTGGTGCACGTGGTGCGCAAGGACGGTGAAGTGGAAGCGCTGGTGGGCTTCATGTTCGACATCAGCGAGCGCAAGAAAACCGAGGAACACCTGAGTCGCCTGCAAAAGCAACTCGAAGAATATTCATTCCAGGACGGGCTGACCGGCATCGCCAACCGACGCATGTTCGACACCGTGCTGGAGCGGGAATGGAGCAGCGCTCAACGCACGGGATCGGCGCTGTCGCTGCTGATCCTGGATATTGACTACTTCAAACAATTCAACGACCACTACGGACACATCAAGGGTGACGAATGCTTGCGGCGCGTCGCTCAGACCTTGTCCCTGGCCGCCAACCGGCCACGGGATTTCATCGCGCGGATCGGCGGTGAAGAGTTCGTCTGGCTGCTGCCGGAAACCGATGCCGAATCCGCAAGGCTGGTGGCAAACAAATGCCTGCACCTGATTCGCCAACAGCAAATCCCCCACGCATTTTCCGCGGTTTCTCAGTTGCTGAGCTTGAGCCTGGGGGTCGGTACCACGACTGCAACGCTGCACGCGAACGCACTGGAATTCGTCGAACAGGTCGACAAATTGCTCTACAAGGCCAAGCACAACGGCAGGATGCGTGCGGAGTTCGCTGATTTTCGCGATTGACAAAAATCGCGTCGGCTTTTAAAACTGAGCGCCTCATTCAGGGTGTAAGCAAGTATGTCCGCAATCTTCAACCTCAACACTGTCGTCATTGGCTTGAATGCCAAGGCGCAAGGTTGCGTTGCGCACGCCCTCAAATCGAAGAAACAGTCGCTCATGTGACCGGGGCGCGCTGTCCCGTCAGATGAGCTGACAGGACATTGAGCGCGACGGACACCCTCCCTTGCTTTCTGCCTTCTACGCTTCTGACGGTGACGAAATCGGTCAACCTTCAGGAGTAAGTGCATGTCATCGTTTCAAGGTATCTGGGTCCCTCTCGTTACACCGTTTCGCAACGGTGCGATCGATTTCGTCGGCTTGCACCGGCTGGTCAGTCATCTGCTGGAAAAAGGCATCGATGGCGTTGTGGTCTGCGGCACCACCGCGGAAGCGGCGGCACTGAGCAAACACGAGCAACTGGCGGTGCTCGATGCGGTGCTGGCGCAGGTGCCGGCGGAACGGGTGGTCATGGGCCTGGCCGGCAACAATATGACCGAGCTGCTGCAATTTCAGAGCGAGATCCTGAAACGTCCGCTGGCCGGTTTACTGGTCCCGCCGCCGTATTACATCCGCCCTTCCCAGGCAGGCCTCGAAGCGTTTTACCAAACCGTTGCCGATGCCTCCAGCGTTCCGCTGATTCTTTACGACATCCCTTACCGCACCGGTGTGGCGTTCGAGCAGGCAACCCTGCTCAACATCGTCGCCCATGAGCGAATCGTCGCGATCAAGGATTGCGGCGGCAATCAGGCCAACACCCTGGCACTGCTAGGCAGTGGCAAGGTCGACGTGCTGTGCGGCGAAGACAACCAGATCTTCAGCGCCTTGTGCCTGGGTGCCAAAGGCGCGATTGCCGCTTCGGCGCATGTTCACCCGGAGCTGTTCGTGGCGTTGTATCAACAGATCCGCGACAACCGGTTAGCGGCGGGTCGAGCGACATTCTTCCAACTGCTGCCGCTGATTCACAGCCTGTTCATCGAGCCCAATCCCGCCCCGGTGAAAACCGCCCTGGCCCTTGAAGGCTTGATCGACGACGAACTGCGCGCGCCGATGCTACGCAGCAGCGAAGCCATGGCGATGCGTCTGAAGGAAGTGCTGGCGGCGTTGAACAGCAACAATCGATAGAGCGCCAGCAACCAGCCCGAGTACCATGGAGCCATTCGCATAACGCGTCAGGGAGTCGACATGCTTTACCGAATCGCCGCCGACGGGCTGGTCCTGTTCCACCTGTTGTTCATTCTGTTCGTGCTGTTCGGCGGGCTGCTGGTGCTCAAATGGCGCGCCCTGATCTGGTGGCACCTGCCTGCGGCTGTATGGGGCGTGTCGGTGGAAGTCTTCCACCTGACCTGCCCGCTGACGCAGTGGGAAAACCTCATGCGCGATGCGGCCGGGCAAACCGGTTATAGCGGCGGCTTCATCGACCATTACGTGTGGCCGGTCATTTACCCGGCGGGCCTGACACCGGCAATTCAACTGGGACTGGGCAGCGTGGTGCTGGCGATCAACGTACTGGTCTACCTTCGGTTGATCAGGCTGTGGAAGTTACGTCGGGCCACTTGAACCCGATTAAGGATTGCGCCCATGTTATCGATTGAAGATCTGACCTTGCTGGAAGCCATCCGCGAAACCGGCAGCCTGTCGCGGGCCGCGGCCCACTTGGGCAAGGCGCCCTCGACGGTGTCCTACGCGGCGCGGCAACTGGAGGAACGTTTTGATGCCTTGCTGTTCGACCGTCGTCGCTACCGCTTGCAGCTGACCCCGGCAGGTGAGTTGCTGGTAAACGAGGCGGCGCGACTGTTGCAGGACGTCTCGCGGCTGACCCAGCGGGTGCAGCAAGTGGCCAATGGCTGGGAGAGCCGGCTATGGATCGTCACCGATGAGTTGCTCGAATTCGAAGCGTTGATCCCGGTGATTCACGAGTTCGATGCGCTGGAATCCGGCGTGCCGTTGCGCATCACTCAGGAAGTCCTCAAAGGTGTTTGGGAAGCCCTGCGTGAAGGCCGCGCGGACTTGATCATCGGCGCCACCAACGAACCACCGGCCATCCCCTCCTTGCGCTGGATGCAACTGGGGGAAATGGAATGGGTGTTCGCGGTGTCGCCCAAACATCCGCTGGCCAAGGCCGAGGAGCCGATTTCACGCGCCATGGTTGCGCAGCATCGGGCGATTGTCGTGGCCGATTCATCCAGAGCGACCGAGGGCAGCACTTACGGTGTCTCCGGCGGCCAACCAGTGCTTGCCGTTCCGACCATGCGCGCCAAGATTCTCGCCCAGTGTGACGGGTTGGGCGTGGGTTGGTTACCGAAACATCGGGTCGGCTCGCTACTGAAAAACGGCACGCTGGTTGAAAAACAGATGGCCGATCCCCGTGAGCCGAACATTTTGTATGCCGGCTGGCGTGGCGATCACGACGGCCGCGCCCTGGGCTGGTGGCTGGAAAAACTCAAGCAATCGTACCTGTCCACCAAGCTGGTTCAGGGCAGTGACCGGTTTGTTTGAATTCAGTTGGCAATGACGCTCATGTTCCGACCGCTGGCCTTGGCCACGTACAGCGCCTTGTCGGCCGCCCCCACCAAGTCATCGGGCTGAGTCTGGGACGCCGGATCATAAGCGGCGACGCCCAGGCTGACCGTCACCGTGCCCTCAGCACCTTCACTGTGCTCGATGCCGGCCTGTTGAACCGCGCGACGCATTTTTTCCGCCACCAGAAACGCCCCCACATAGTCGGTCCCGGGCAGGACCACCGCAAACTCTTCGCCGCCATAGCGGGCAGCCAGGTCGCCGGGGCGCTTGATGTTGTCCCTGATGATCGTGCTGATGTTGCGCAAACACTCATCGCCGGCCACATGGCCGTAAAGATCATTGAAGCTCTTGAAGTGATCGACATCGATCATCAGCAGCGCGAGGTGGGTCTGGTTGCGCCTGGCGCGACCCATTTCGGCAAGGATGAACAGATCGAACTGACGCCGATTGGACAGCCCGGTCAGCGCATCCTCCAGCGCCAGCAACTCTAGACTGTGATTGACCTCGATCAGTTTTTCCTGCGCATCCAGCAATACGCTCTGCACGTGATTCTGCTGCGTCATGAGGCGAATGAGGCGATAACCGAGTACGCCCAGAAACCCCAGGAATAACGAGAAGATCCCGGCACTCAGCAGTACCTCCTTACGCCAGGTGGCCAGGACCTCATCTTTATTCAGCGCAGCGAAGATGATCAGCGGATAACCGTCGACCCTGCGAAATCCGACCACCCGCTCGACGCCATCCACATAGGAGGGGACCGTTGCCGTGCCCGAATTGCCCTTGGGCAACAGTTGCGTAAACAGCGGTCCCTTGGCAACGCTGAGGCCGATTTCAGCTTCTTTGAACGGCCGGCGAACGACGATCGTGGCGTCAGCGGCAATCAGGTTGATCACGCCGTTACCCCCCATGTCGATGCTGTTGTAGAGCGCAAGGAAATGGCTGAGATAGATGGTTGCCAGCGCTACGCCGGCAAAGCTGCCATCCGGATGATTGATACGGCGGGAAACCGTTATGATCCATTCACCACTCGAACGGCTCTTGATCGGCGGACCAATGTGAGGCCCACGATCAGGATGATCACGGTGGAAGATGAAGTATTTACGGTCGGCATTGTTCGCATTGGGCACGACGGCGCCATTGGAATTGGCGATCCACCGACCTTTTTCGTCATACACGAACAAGCCATGGAGTTGGCTCAACTCACTGCGCAGGACCCTGAGCAATCGCTCCAGTTCGGGCAGCCGGGCCTGGTCCATACCGTCGTTTTCGAGGCGATCCACCACCGTAAACAGCAGCGTATCGGCCTGTTTGATCGAAGCCTGCGCCTGCGAAGCCAAGGTCTGCGCAAGGTTGGACATCGCCACTTCCTTGTCATGCAGATGGTACTGGCGCGAGTTCCAGGCTTCCCAAATCACGATAGCCGTCATGGACAGGCACACCGCGACCAGCAGAAGCACCACAGAGCGAACCTTGATCGCTGCCCCGCCCTCCTCGGCGACCCAAGGCACGTCATGGCGGGATTGTTCAATTCGATTGTTAACGGATGGATGACCCATGACGCTCCCTGAATCCTGATCACAGGGCGAATCTTCCCGTTCGCCCTTTTTCTGACCCCTGACGGGTATGAGCCGCCTGGTGCCAGGCGACTATGCCTCATCAAACACCCGATAGGTTGATCTACGCGAGAAGTATTCGCTCGGCTGTCTCGACAAACGGCGTAATGCTGTTCACTTAAGGTTGGGGGGCATATCCGTTTCTTCGGTAACGGCGGCTATTGGTTCCGCCCTTACGGCGGGTCACTTTGGAAAAGCCCCAAAGTAACCAAAGGGTTCTTGCCCCTGTCGTTCGGCCTCTGGGAAAGGGGCGGCAGATCTGAAGCCAAAGCAGCGGCAACAACCACAGCCACAGCCACAGCAAGATCAAAAGATCGCAGCCTCGTTTCACTCGACAGCTCCTACAGGGGGGAAGGCGGTGTACGCGCGCCCCTCACCACTCAACAGGCCGAGCGTTAGCTCGCCTGCCGCTTTTGATCTTGATCCACCGCCCCCTCGAGAGGCCGAGTGGAGGTTCTGCGCAGTGGGCAACCCGGCAAGGATGCCGGGTTAGCCGCCCCCGGCCATGGATGGCCGATGGCGGCGGGCCCACGGAGCAGGACCGGAGCGAGGGCATGCCGAGCCACAGCGAGGCACCGATCGAAAGGGGCAGGAGCCCTTTGGTTACTTTGGGGCTTTTCCAAAGTGACTCGCTGTAAAAGCGAAACCGCCAGCCGCCGTGACCGCAGAAACGGATATGTACACAAAAAAAAAGACAGGTCGGCCACCTTAACGTGGTTCAAGAAAACCTGCGTCTACGGGTTTAAGAAGGGCTACTCGCCCTCTTCCACGCCCAAAACGTCAGGCCAATCCCGATAATCGACGGCAGCGTGACCGCCGGAAAATCCACCCACAGGACCTCGGGCCCGCAGATCCCGGCCGCCACTTCCCAGAAGTGAAACAGCGCGTGTGCCGTCAGCCAGGTTGTCGCCGAGGCCCAGAGCAGAACCCGGTAGATCGGGCTCACGCTGCCGCCGATGAACGCGGCGCCAATCGCCACGTAGAGCAAACCGATATCCCGGATGAAATGCTGATTGAACAGACCAGTGCGTTCCACGCCGGGTACCGCGGTGTACCACAGCGAGGGATTGATCAGCATGAACACGCCGTTGGCGGCCATGGCCACGCCGAGGATGGCGGCGAAGATCAGGATCGGGTGAAGCGTGTGTTTCAGGGACATAAGCGTTTCCTTGCCAGCGTCAGGCTCCCGTACGGGACATGAAGGTTCAGCCTAATTGCCACGTCCCCGAAACCCTACAGCCAATGCTGCGGATTTCGCCCACACCATTGTGTTACTTCGACGTCTGCTTCACGGCCTCGATCCAGGCCGGATTCAATTGCGTCTGATCCGTCTCGATGCCCAGCGCTTCCATCCGAGCCTTGTGCTGATCCATCTCGCGGGTCAATTGGCTGTGATCACTGGAGTTGCCGTCCAGTTCGTGCATCTGGCTCAACCCCAGATGGTAGAAACGCAGCAGCTTCATGGCCGTCGGATCACCCTTTTCCACCGCCGCCGTCACCTGATGCATGACGTTGGTGATGCTCATCAGGCTGCGCTTGAGCCGCCAGCCGTAAACCGCCGGGGCCATCCATGGCTGGGTCCAGAACGTGCCGCGCATCAGCGCGACCATCAGCAGCACCGACACAAACACGCCGCCGACGTTGAATCGCAGATTGTCGCCACCGGGTTCACCGAACAGCGCCACCGCCGTGGTCGACAACACCATCGCCAGGGCCAGGAAAATCAAGGCTATGATTATCGTGCTGCGTCGCGTCTGGCTTCGATAGCGTTCGGGGTTCTGCGGCTGGATTTCGAACATCGCGACGGGGTTCCTTGAGGGCATGGGTAAAAAGGCTGCGGGGCATTATCGCCTCTGCAGGGGATTTAGCTATGCTGGGGCTCCTTTTCATCTTTTCATCGTCAAACGGGGAAATGGCGATACAGCGCAGTTCGTGCCATCTTCTTTCATGGATACATACTATTCGGATGCCATTTGCCTGTATGAGTGGCATCGTTTTAAGGATCATTGAATGACCCAACGACAAGTAATCAACGCCTCGGTCAGCCCAAAAGGCAGCCTGGAAACCCTTTCTCAACGTGAAGTACAGCAACTGAGCGAAGCCGGATCCGGCAGCACCTACACCTTATTCCGCCAGTGCGCCCTGGCCATCCTCAATACCGGCGCCCATGTCGATAACGCAAAGACCATCCTCGAAGCCTACAAGGACTTCGAAATCCGCATTCACCAGCAGGACCGCGGCGTACGCCTCGAACTGCTGAACGCCCCGGCCGATGCCTTCGTTGATGGCGAAATGATCGCCAGCACCCGCGAAATGCTCTTCAGCGCCCTGCGCGACATCGTCTACACCGAAAACGAACTCGACGCCCAACGCATCGACCTGAGCACCTCACAGGGCATCAGCGACTACGTGTTCCACCTGCTGCGCAACGCCCGCACCCTGCGCCCCGGCGTCGAGCCGAAGATCGTGGTGTGCTGGGGCGGCCACTCGATCAACACCGAAGAATACAAATACACCAAGAAAGTCGGCCACGAACTGGGCCTGCGCAGCCTCGACATCTGCACCGGTTGCGGTCCTGGCGTAATGAAAGGCCCGATGAAAGGCGCGACCATCGCCCACGCCAAACAGCGTATCCACGGCGGCCGCTACCTCGGCCTGACTGAGCCGGGCATCATCGCCGCCGAAGCGCCGAACCCGATCGTCAACGAACTGGTGATCCTGCCGGACATCGAAAAACGTCTGGAAGCCTTCGTCCGCGTCGGCCACGGCATCATCATTTTCCCGGGCGGTGCCGGCACGGCCGAAGAGTTCCTGTACCTGCTCGGCATCCTGATGCACCCGGACAACGCCGGCCTGCCCTTCCCCGTAGTCCTCACCGGGCCGAAACACGCCGCGCCGTATCTGGAGCAACTGGACGCGTTTGTCGGCGCCACCTTGGGTGAAGCTGCGAAACAACACTACGAGATCATCATCGACGACCCGGCTGAAGTCGCGCGTCATATGACCCAAGGTCTCAAGGCAGTCAAACAGTTCCGCCGCGAGCGCAATGACGCGTTCCATTTCAACTGGCTGCTGAAGATCGACGAAGGCTTCCAGCGCCCGTTCGATCCAACCCACGAAAACATGGCCAACCTGAAACTGAGCCGCAACCTGCCGGCCCACGAACTGGCCGCCAACCTGCGCCGCGCGTTCTCCGGCATCGTCGCCGGCAACGTCAAGGACAAGGGCATCCGCCTGATCGAAGAGCACGGGCCATACCAGATCCGTGGCGATGCGGCGGTGATGCAACCGTTGGATCAACTGCTCAAAGCCTTCGTCGCCCAGCACCGGATGAAACTGCCGGGCGGCGCGGCGTATGTGCCGTGTTATCAAGTGGTTGCGTAACAAAACTAATAAAGATCATTCCCGCGCTCCCGCGTGGGAACGATCTCGCGGTACTCATGCTCAGAGGTGATCCGCGTCGATCACTGCCTTGGCAAAGGCCTGCGGATCTTCCTGCGGCAAGTTGTGGCCGATGCCGCCGTTGATGAGTCGGAACTCATATTTGCCGGTGAAGCGCTTGGCATAATCCTCGGGAGCCGGATGCGGCGCCCCGTTGGCATCCCCTTCCATGGTGATGGTCGGCACCGTAATGACCGGAGCCTTGGCCAGCCGCTGCTCCAGCGCTTCATATTGAGGTTCGCCCTGAATCATGCCCAACCGCCAGCGATAGTTGAAGATAGTGATAGCGACGTGGTCAGGGTTTTCCAGGGCGGCGGCACTGCGATCGAAAGTCGCGTCGTCGAAAGTCCATTTCGGCGATGCCAGCTCCCAGATCAACTTGGCGAAGTCATGGCGATTTTTTTCGTAACCGGCCTGGCCACGTTCGGTAGCGAAGTAGAACTGGTACCACCATTGCAACTCTGCCTTGGGCGATAGCGGATTCTTGCCGGCGGCCTGATTGCCGATGAGGTAGCCGCTCACCGAAACCAGCGCCTCCACCCGCTCCGGCCAGAGCGCCGAGACGATGTCCGCCGAGCGCGCGCCCCAGTCGTAGCCACCGAGCACTGCCTTCTTGATCTTGAGCGCATCCATAAAGTCGATGACATCACTGGCCAACGCGGCGGGCTGGCCGTTGCGAACAGTCTTGTCTGACAGGAAATGCGTGTCGCCGTAGCCCCGTGCATACGGGATCAGCACCCGGTAACCCTTGGCTGCCAACAAGGGCGCCACTTCGCTATAGCTGTGAATGTCGTAGGGCCAGCCGTGCAGAAGGATCACCACCGGACCATCGGCGGGGCCGACTTCGGCGTAAGCCACACTCAGCAACCCGGCGTTGACATGCTTCAGCGGACCAAACGAGTCCGACTTGAGGGTGCCGGCGCTGGCCACCACGGGCTCTGGCGTCGCGGCTTGCGCATTGGCTGCACCAAGGGCACCTAACTGCATCAGCGCGAAAGCGAGGACCGATGGGCCAAAGAAACGACGACGTGAGTCATTTTTTTTGCTCAACACATTCATCTTCATGGTGATTCCCTGGAAGTCATTGACCGGGTGTTCTGGACGATAAGCGTAGTGGAAAGATCAGCCGCCCTGATTGCCGCACTCTGCGAATTTGCTGTAATCGAGGACTTTCTGCGTGCCGCTGGAATCGAGGTAGGTCAGGCGGGCATCGACAATGCCGCAATTGCCGCTGCCGTTGTCGACGACGGAAACCACTTTCTTGATATCCAGGTGGGTGCCGTGAGAAGTTGTCTGCGACGGCGCTTGAACATCGGCATGGGCCGAAAACGCTGCAACGTTCAGGACCGCGAAGAAGCTGGCGGCAATCAGTTTGTTCCAGTTCATGGTGATTTCCTCAGGGTTGCAATGGGCGGTGGTTGCGAGGCAAGTCGTCTTGTCTCGATGGAACCCATTTAATCGGCCCGAGGTATCTGCCATGTGTCGTAAAACCAGGCGTATTAAGGCGTAAGGTGTCCAAAAGGGCGCCAGATACAGTGCGATACAAAGCGAATAACAAGAGGCTTGAGCGATGGAACATGTGAACCACATCCTGATCGTCGACGACGACCGGGAGATTCGCGAACTGGTCGGCAATTACCTGAAGAAAAACGGCCTTCGCACCACGGTGGTTGCCGATGGCCGGCAGATGCGCAGTTTTCTGGAAACCAATCAGGTGGACCTGATCGTGCTGGACATCATGATGCCCGGCGATGACGGCCTGCTGCTGTGCCGCGAATTGCGCTCGGGCAAACACAAAGCCACGCCGATCCTGATGCTCACCGCACGCAACGACGAAACCGATCGCATCCTCGGCCTGGAAATGGGCGCCGACGACTACCTGACCAAACCCTTCGCCGCCCGCGAACTGCTGGCGCGGATCAACGCCGTGTTGCGCCGCACCCGGATGCTGCCGCCCAACCTGCTGATCACCGAAACGGGCCGATTGCTGGGTTTTGGTCGCTGGCGCCTGGACACCACCGCCCGGCACTTGCTCGACGAAGACGGCACGATGGTAGCCCTCAGTGGCGCCGAATACCGTCTGTTGCGGGTGTTCCTCGATCACCCGCAACGGGTGCTCAGCCGTGACCAGCTGCTCAACCTGACCCAGGGTCGCGACGCCGACCTGTTCGACCGCTCGATTGATTTGCTGGTAAGCCGTCTGCGCCAGCGATTGATGGATGACTCACGGGACTCGACCTACATCAAAACCGTACGCAGCGAAGGCTATGTGTTCTCCTACCCGGTGGAATTGCTCGGTGCAGAATCATGAAGCGCTCTCCCAGCCGAACCTGAGGGGACTTTTTCATAGGGCTTTGTATCCGTCTGTATAAGAACCGGCGACAGATACGCAGACACCGACTTCGGCTTGTTCGAGCACACATCACCGATACACCCGAGCGTTTAACTGTGATCACCGGATAGCAGCAGCTACCGACCCACTCAAACTAAACGCACGGAGAATTACCCATGTTCAACTTCTCGAAAGTCTCGTCCCTGGCACTCGGTCTGGCACTGGTTGGTGGTCTCGGCCTGTCGAGCCTGGCGTCGGCCCACACCGGCAATGCGGCGTCCCCTGGCCAGGTTCAACAACTGCTGGTGGAAGGCGGCTCCGATCGTCTGATCGAGAATCGCGTGGCCGAAGGCGGTGCCGACCGTCTGCAAGAACTGCGCGAACGTGTGGCATCGGTCAGCCCGAGCAATGCGGTACGCGGCGGTGTGGTCGTGGCGGAAAACCGCGCCGAGTTCGGCTCGAAATATCAGCGGTATTGAAAGAGATCTACACAGCGGCAGAGATTGATCGTTCCCACGCTCGGGTCTGCACCCAAAAGTTGGACACAACTGATGGGGTGTTTCATGGGTAAGTACACCGTTCAAGCGAAGTTATCAGCCCTGCATTTTCCCGCACGCCGGCAACAGGTGCTGGACGAGATGAACCGCGATGGGCGTCTGGAACAACTCAAGCAGCGCTGGCTCAGCGACAACACACCCCGCTGACAATGGATCAACGCTCTCGATTACAACTATGCGTCAGGGTGTTTTTTCATCGCGATGCTCCAGCACTACAGTGGCCACATCTTCTCCCCACGCTCTGGAGCACCCTCATGAAAAGCATCATAGGTCTTGGATTTGCCCTTTCGGTTCTTGGCGCCACCTCCGCCATCGCTGCCCCTCACGCCACCTCGCAGATCGTTGCCACGGCCAAAGTCAGCCAACCGGCCACACTGAACGTGAACACCGTCGGCGTTGATCACAAAGACAGTCAGGCGAGCAAACTCTACGTCGCTGAAAACCGCCCTGAGTTCGGTTCGAAGTATCAGCGTTATTGATCAACGGATTTGCTCTGCTTGAAACAAGAAACCCCGGGGAGATCCGATCTCCCCGGGGTTTCTTGTCTTTAATGTTGAAATACAGGCTCGAGATATCTGTAGCAGCTGCCGAGCCTGCGAGGCTGCGTTCGAGCGCGCAGCGGTCGCAGAATCAGGTGATACGTTTTTTCAGCCAGATCGTGCACTCAGGTTTTACGACCGCTGCGCGATCGAACGCAGCCTCGCAGGCTCGGCAGTTGCTACAGGGGCGTTATTGTCAGGCGAGCGGCAAGCGCCTTGGCCTGGCTCGCGACGTCAGTCACTGCCGTGCTTTCCCACCACATGCCGCGCAACGGTGGGCCCATGGCGAACAGACGGCTGGCGACGTGTTCATCGGCGCCCAACACCGCGCCATCGACTGCTGCCGCAATCCCCAACGCCAACGGCCCCGGCCGGACTAGTCCGCGTGCCAGCAGTTGCTGTGGCAGCGGTCGGGCGACCCGGCGCCAGTCGTATTCGATGCCGCTGGAATTGATCAACGCCGCGCCGCTGACAACGGTGGTTTCTGCTTCACCGCGACGCCGGATGCGGATGCTCACTGCGCCGTCCGCTGAAGGCTCCAGCCCTTTGAACGACGCCGCCTGAATCCGCAACCGCCCTTCCTTGTGCAATCGCTCTACCAGTTCGGCACTCAACGGCGGCGAGCGGTGGTGATGACTTTCCCACCACGGCCGCACATGCCGCACGAACTGCCGACGCTGCACGTCCGTCGCCTGATTCCACAAGCGGCCAATGTGCGCCCGCACGGTGTCGAGCGGCGCCTGCCAGTCGATGCCTTGAGCGATCGCGTCCCGGCAATGCCGACGCAGTTCGCGCACCAGCTGTCGCGGTGTGCGAAGGCTCTGATCCTCGGCGAGAAAATCTGCCCAGGCCGGTGGCTGACGACGCACATGAGGCAGCAAGCCATGTCGGGAGAACACTTCGATCGGCCCGCGATGCCCGGCCTGTTCCAGCGACACCACGGCATCGACCATGGTCAGGCC
Source organism: Pseudomonas sp. BT76 TE3572 (assembly GCF_050435365.1). Lineage (NCBI taxonomy): Bacteria > Pseudomonadati > Pseudomonadota > Gammaproteobacteria > Pseudomonadales > Pseudomonadaceae > Pseudomonas > Pseudomonas sp. BT76 TE3572. The sequence continues at coordinate 209,353 of NZ_JBNDKE010000001.1, read as the reverse complement.
CGAACCGATGATCAGCACGGTCGACTGCGGATCGAGTTGCTGCATCGCCGCGACGTCCCACGGGTCAAGCGCGGCGGCGTTCAAGCCGCTGGATTCGGTCTGTGGGGTACGCGCGGCGGGGAACATCCCCGTGGCCAACACTGCATAAGCGCCCTGCAAGTGTTGCCCGTCGCTCAACGTCAGCAACACAGAATCGTCCCGGGTTTGCAGGTCAACCACCTCGGCCCGCACATGCTCGACCGTTGACCCGTTCACCACCCCCACCGCTTGCGCTTCCGCCAGGCGCTGCTGCACGTACAAACCGAAAATCCCCCGTGGCGGGAACAATTCGCTCACCGGCACATGTTGCTCATCAGACTCCGGCCAACCGCCGGCCGCGATGTACTCGGTCAGCCATTGGGTCAGGTCGTCGGCGTTGTCCGGGTCGACGCTCATCCGCGCCGCATTGCCGTTGAGCGTATGGCCCAACTCGACCGCGCTGTACGCCTCACCCCGTCCCAGTTCGGCGCGGGGTTCGATCACCAGCACTTGGCGTTTGCCCGGCAGGCGCAGCAACTGCGCCGCCAACATTGCACCGCTGAGGCCGCCGCCGACGATCAGGATGTCCGCGTGGCGAATGGCGTCGGTGGCCTGTCCGCTTTGGGTTTCAGTCATGGCGTTCTCACTGATCAATGTTTCATCTCGAAAATCTCCTGGACGATAATAGGCGCCAAACCCATGAAGGTTCATCAAGCAATACCAAAGTAGGACAGAGCAATACCGCTGACTTGCAACGCTTGCCTCTGATCCTGCTCGTTCGCACGCAGAACGTGGAAACGATCATCAATAGGCGACCACTTTCTTCTCCTGCTGCCGCAACGCCGCCAGGTCTCGGTAACTCGCGCCCGGATGAATGCCCGGCAATCGCGGCCCTTCACCGAACAACTTCTCGCGCAAGGTCCCCCGCGCGTATTCGGTTTTGTAGACCCCACGTTTCTGCAACTCCGGCACCAGCAACTCCACGGCGTCGATGAAGGTTTCGTGGGTCAGTGCATAGGCCAGGTTAAAGCCATCCACATCGGTTTCCTCGACCCAATCCTGCAGCAAGTCGGCGACGGTCTCCGGGCTGCCGACAAACAACGGGCCAAAACCGCCGATGCCCACCCAGTCAGCCAGTTCGTTAGGGGTCCAGACCTTGTTCGGGTCCGCCGTGGAGAACGCTTCCACCGCCGATTGAATGGCGTTGGTGTGCACATGCTTGAGCGGTTCATCCGGTTTGAACTGGCTGAAATCGATCCCGGTCCAGCCAGAGATCAACGCCATCGCGCCCTCATAACTGACCCAGGTTTTGTATTCCTCGAACTTGGCTTTGGCCTTGGCGTCGGTCTCGCCGAGGATCACGGTTTGCAGGTTGAAGATCAGAACTTTCGACGGATCGCGTCCGGCTTCGGCAGCACGACGACGGATGTCGGCAACGGTTTTCTTCAGCAGCACTTTCGACGGAGCAGCAACGAACACACACTCGGCATGCTCGGCGGCAAACTGCTTGCCGCGACTCGATGCGCCAGCCTGATAGAGCACCGGTGTGCGTTGTGGCGAAGGTTCGCAGAGGTGAATGCCCGGTACCTGGAAGTGCTTACCGACGTGCCGGATTTCGTGGATTTTGCTTGGGTCGCTGAAGATCCGCCGCTCGCGATCCCGCAGAATCGCGCCCTCTTCCCAACTGCCTTCCCACAGTTTGTAGCAAACCTCCAGGTACTCTTCGGCGAAGTCGTAACGGGCGTCGTGTTCGGTCTGGTTTTTCTGGCCGAGGTTCTTCGCACCGCTTTCCAGGTAAGAAGTGACGATGTTCCAGCCGGCACGGCCCTTGGTCAGGTGATCGAGCGTCGACAGGCGTCGGGCGAACGGATACGGGTGTTCGAACGACAGCGAGGCGGTCAGGCCGAACCCCAGATGCTCGGTGACCAGCGCCATCGGCGGAATCAATTGCAGTGGGTCGTTGACCGGCACCTGCGCCGCCTGACGGATCGCCGCGTCACCATTGCCGTTGTAGACGTCGTAGATGCCCAACACGTCGGCAATGAACAAACCGTCGAACTTGCCGCGCTCGAGGATTTTCGCCAGATCGGTCCAGTACTCCAGATCCTTGTACTGCCAGGAGCGATCTCGTGGATGCGCCCATAAACCCGGCGACTGGTGACCGACGCAGTTCATGTCAAACGCGTTGAGACGAATTTCTCGGCCCATCAAACAGCACTCCTGAAGCTTGGGGGGTGGATGCCGTTGAGGCGGAAGTTGCCGATGAGGTGGAGTTTGCGGTGCAACGGATCATGCAGCGATCCGGGCAACACAGTGCGTTGGCCGGTGAGTTCGAATTCGGCGTTGCTGACAGCATTTAAAGCGTCGACGCTGGCCAGGTGCGACTCGGCGATGGCGACGCTGATTTCCGTGTCGTCATCAACGCGGTTCAGAAAGTCTTCGGCGCGTTCGAGCAGCGCGGCGGCGACTTCGATGCGGATGTGCAAATCGCCGAAGCGGCTGATGACGTAAGGGTCATCCGTGGCTTGGGCCTGCTGCCGGACGAAACGCAACGTCGCATCAAGCACGCTGCGAGCGTTGTGCAAATCATGCTGACTTTTGGCCAGGGGCTGCCCGGCAACAATCGGTTGAGTCAAAGCGTTCATGGTGGGCTCCTCAGTTCCAGGCGTGGCGCGCAGGCTTCACGCCGTTGAGCAGGTAGTTGCCGATCAGGTGGTATTTCCAGCGTGCCGGATCGTGCAGGGTGTGCGTCCGGGCGTTGCGCCAGTGACGGTCGAGGTTGTATTTGCCGAGCACCGAGCGAGTACCGGCCAGTTCGAAGAGTTTGCTGCTGGCAAGCAAGGCGATCTCGGCGGACAGCACTTTGGCCTGGGCAACCACCACCGAGGCGCGGGCAACTGTGTCTTCGTTGGGGTTGAGCAAGGCATGGTCGATTGCGCGACCGGACTTTTTGAGGATCGCTTCGGTGCCGTGGACCCGCCATTCGAGGTCGCCGATCGCAGCGATGCTGAACGGGTCCTGCCAGCCGTGATCCTGCCCGCTGTCGATCCAGGGCCGGGCTTCGCGCGCGTAGCGTTTGGTTTCTTCCAGGGCGCCGACGGCAATGCCGGTGTCCACGGCCGCCTGAATGATTTGTGAAATCGGGCCGTCGGCGGTGGGTTCGTCAAAGGCCTTGTGAGCCGGGATCACAGCGCTGAGCGGAACCTTCACCGCGTTCAGGGTGACACCGCCGCTGGCCGTGGTGCGCTGGCCGAAACCGTCCCAGCTGTCGATAACGGTCAAGCCGGGAGTGTCACGCTCGATGAAGGCGATGAAAGCCTTGTTCTCTTCATTGACCGCCACCGCTGGCACGATGTGCGCGAACAAGGCGCCGGTGCAGTAGAACTTTTCGCCATCAATCTGCGCGGTGTCTTTATCGAAGCGGATACGGGTTTCGAAGGCCCCGGCATTTTTGCTTTTGGATTCGGAGAAGGCGTTGCCGAAACGGTAACCCTGCAGGACTTTGCCGAAGTAGTAACGCTTCTGCTCTTCGGTGGCGGTTTGCAGCAGGATGTCGAGCACGCCGAGGTGGTTTTGCGGGATCTGGCCGAGGGACGAATCGGCGGCGGAAATGATCTTGATCACCTCAGCGACGGTCACGTAGGAAACGCCGGCGCCACCGTATGCCTTGGGAACGGTGATGCCCCAGAGGCCGCTGGCGGAGAACTCGTCGAGCTCGGCGACCGGCAAGCGTCGCTCGCGATCCCGCACGCTGGCCTCGATGGCGAAGCGTGCGGCGAGCTTGTGGGCGACGGCGATGGCTTCGGCGTCCGAGCGGATCACATGGGCGGTGCGAAGGGGTTGGGCAGAGGCTGTCATGGGCCGACTCCGGGATCTGGTGAATGCACCAGAGCTTTTGCAGGAGTCGTGCCTGAAACTAAATCACTTTATTTTCAATAGGTTAAAGAATTATCCGAGAAAGGCTCGCCGCTTTAAATCAGCAAAGTGTCTATCCAGTGTTGATCCGCAAACAGTTAGATCACCACATTTCGCACAAACCGCGCCGCCACCGCCCCATCGTTGCGATAGGCGTGGGGCTGGTTGCTGGCGAACATGTAGAACTCGCCGGCAGCGACCTCATGCGGTGTATCGCCCAGCATCAGCGTCAGGCAGCCTTCGAACACATAGATCTGTTCACTCCAACCTTCAGCATCCGGTTGCGACGGGTAGATTTCCCCCGGTTGCAGGCACCATTCCCACTGTTCCACCTCACGGGTGGCGGTGGCTTTGGACAGTAAAACGGCTTTGCTGCCAGGAATCGTCCCGGCCCAGGCCACTTCGTTGATGCGACTCGGGTCGCGGGCATCCGGGGCCTGGATCAGGTCGCTGAACGCGACGTCCAACGCTTCGGCCACGCGGTCGAGGGTGATCAGGCTGACGTTCTTCTCGCCGGCCTCGATGGCCACCAGCATCCGGCGGCTGACCCCGGATTTTTCCGCCAGCGTCGCCTGGCTCATGTCGGCGGCGTGGCGCAAGCGTCGAACGTTTAGGCTGACGTGCTGGAGGACCGAAGCCCGCTGGGTAGAATCTTTGTGCACTATATTGCTCACTTGATGGGGTTGGGCAGTATACTGCGCAACATTCGGCGCATTGTGCGTCCCCCTCAGGTAGCGCGCAAGGTCATGACGTCGGTGAATACCCCTCACACTTCCCCCCGTTTCTCGCGGTTCAGCAAGGCCGAGTGCGTGCTGGTGCTGATCACCATGGTCTGGGGCGGCACCTTCTTGCTGGTGCAGCACGCGATGACGGTCAGCGGACCGATGTTCTTCGTCGGCCTGCGCTTTGCCGCCGCAGCGATCATTGTTGCGCTGTTTTCCTGGCGACACCTGCGGGAGCTGACGCTGTTCGAACTCAAGGCCGGGGCCTTTATCGGCGTGGCGATCATGCTCGGTTATGGTTTGCAGACCGTCGGATTGCAGAGCATTCCCAGCAGTCAGTCGGCGTTTATTACCGCGTTGTACGTGCCCTTCGTGCCCTTGCTGCAATGGCTGGTGCTGGGACGGCGTCCGGGGTTGATGCCGAGCATCGGGATCATGCTGGCGTTTACCGGGTTGATGCTGCTGTCGGGACCGGCCGGTGCTTCGTTCAATTTCAGCCCGGGTGAAATCGCCACGTTGATCAGCGCCGTGGCGATTGCGGCAGAAATTATTTTGATCAGCACCTATGCCGGCCAGGTCGATGTGCGGCGGGTGACGGTGGTGCAATTGGCGGTCACCTCCGCGCTGGCGTTTTTGATGGTGGTGCCGACTCAGGAAAGGATTCCGGACTTCTCCTGGCTGCTGTTATGCAGCGCGTTGGGCCTTGGCGCGGCCAGTGCGGCGATTCAAGTGGCGATGAACTGGGCGCAGAAGAGTGTTTCGCCGACCCGGGCGACCTTGATTTATGCCGGTGAGCCAGTGTGGGCCGGGATTGTCGGGCGGATCGCCGGGGAGCGGTTGCCGGCAATTGCGCTGGTGGGTGCGGGGTTGATTGTGGCGGCGGTGATTGTCAGTGAGTTGAAGACCAAGGGTAAGGCTGCTGCGGCTGAAGAAGAGTTGGAGCGGGAAACACAGCGATAAGCCGCCATTCTGCGGTGTTTGATAGGAAGCCATCGCGGGCAAGCCCGCTCCCACAGGGTCTGAAGGTGTACATGAGTTTTGTGTACAACCACAATTCCTGTGGGAGCGGGCTTGCCCGCGATGGGGCCAGCACAGGCGAAATCGCACTTCCTGAAACAATGTGAATCAGGTTTTTTCCGTCTACCTTGTAGGATTCTGCGACAGCTTGGCGTTTGGTTATCCGGGAGCTGGCACGTATGATGCTTCACAAACTTCCGCAGATTAGAAGCCTATGTCCCTGATAGTTCTACTGCTTCTGCCTTTTATCGGCAGCTGTCTGGCAGCCTTGCTGCCGCACAACGCACGTAACACCGAATCTTTGTTGGCTGGTCTGGTTGCCTTGATAGGCACCGTTCAGGTCGCCCTCTTGTACCCGCAAATCGCCGATGGCGGCGTGATCCGCGAAGAATTTTTCTGGTTACCCAGCCTTGGCCTGAACTTCGTCCTGCGCATGGACGGCTTCGCCTGGCTGTTCTCGATGCTGGTGCTGGGCATCGGCACGCTGGTTTCGTTGTACGCCCGCTACTACATGTCGCCGGACGATCCGGTGCCACGGTTCTTCGCGTTTTTCCTGGCGTTCATGGGCGCCATGCTCGGGCTGGTGATCTCCGGCAACCTGATCCAGATCGTGTTTTTCTGGGAGCTGACCAGCCTCTTTTCGTTCCTGTTGATCGGCTACTGGCACCACCGCGCCGATGCGCGACGCGGTGCTTATATGGCACTGATGGTCACCGGCGCAGGCGGTTTGTGTCTGCTGGCGGGGGTCATGCTGCTCGGCCATGTGGTCGGCAGCTATGACCTGGACAAGGTCCTGGCCGCCGGCGATCTGATTCGCGCACACGCCCTCTACCCTATTCTGCTACCCCTGATCCTGATCGGCGCCCTGAGCAAAAGCGCGCAATTCCCCTTCCACTTCTGGCTGCCCCACGCGATGGCGGCGCCGACACCGGTTTCGGCCTATCTGCACTCGGCGACCATGGTCAAGGCCGGGGTGTTTCTCCTCGCACGACTGTGGCCGTCGCTGTCCGGCAGTGAAGAATGGTTCTACATCGTCAGCGGCGCCGGTGCTTGCACCCTGTTGCTCGGTGCGTATTGCGCGATGTTCCAGAATGACCTCAAAGGATTGCTGGCCTACTCGACCATCAGCCACCTCGGCCTGATCACCCTGCTGCTGGGTTTGAACAGTCCGCTGGCCGCCGTGGCCGCGGTGTTCCACATTCTCAACCATGCCACGTTCAAGGCTTCGCTGTTCATGGCCGCCGGGATCATCGACCACGAAAGCGGCACCCGCGACATTCGCAAGCTCAGCGGTTTGATCAAGCTGATCCCGTTCACCGCCACCCTGGCCATGGTCGCCAGCGCCTCCATGGCCGGCGTGCCGCTGCTCAACGGCTTCCTCTCCAAAGAGATGTTCTTCGCCGAAACCGTGTTCATCAATGCCACGGCCTGGATCGAGATGACGCTGCCCATCGTCGCGACTATCGCCGGGACCTTCAGCGTCGCCTACTCCCTGCGCTTTACCGTCGACGTGTTCTTCGGCCCGACCGCCACCGACCTGCCACACACGCCGCACGAGCCGCCCCGCTGGATGCGCGCGCCGGTGGAGTTGTTGGTATTCGCCTGTCTGGTCGTGGGGATTTTCCCGGCGCAGGTAGTCGGCCCGTTGCTGGCCGCGGCTGCCCTGCCGGTGGTGGGCGGCACTTTGCCTGAATACAGCCTGGCGATCTGGCACGGCTGGAACGCGCCGATGATCATGAGCCTGATCGCCATGTCCTGCGGCATCGTGCTTTATCTGCTGTTGCGCAATCAGCTCAAACACGGGCGTTTCAAGTACCCGCCGATCATTGGCCGGTTCAACGGCAAGCGCCTGTTCGAACGCGCCCTGGTGATCATGATGCGCCTGGCCCGTCGTCTCGAGCGGCGGATCAGCACCAAGCGCCTGCAAACCCAATTGTTCTTGGTGGTGCTCGCGGCCGTGCTGGCCGGGTTGATCCCGATGCTCCACAGCAGCCTGAGCTGGGGCGACCGACCGAAGATTCCGGGTTCGATTGTGTTCGTGACCCTCTGGCTGCTGGCGATTGCCTGTGCCCTCGGCGCGGCATGGCAGGCCAAGTATCACCGGCTCGCGGCCCTGACCATGGTCAGCGTCTGCGGCCTGATGACCTGCATCACCTTCGTCTGGTTCTCGGCACCGGACCTGGCGCTGACGCAATTGGCCGTGGAAGTGGTGACGACAGTGTTGATCCTCCTCGGTCTGCGCTGGCTACCTCGACGGATCGAAGAGGTGTCGCCGCTGCCGAGCACCCTGCGCAAGGCGCGCATCCGCCGTATCCGTGACTTGCTGCTGTCGACCGTGGTCGGTGGCGGCATGGCGTTGCTGGCCTACGCGATGTTGACGCGCCAGACCCCGAACGACATTTCCTCGTTCTACCTCAGCCGCGCCCTGCCCGAAGGCGGCGGCAGCAACGTGGTCAACGTGATGCTGGTGGACTTCCGCGGCTTCGACACCCTCGGTGAAATCACCGTGCTGGTGGCTGTGGCCCTGACCGTATTCGCCCTGCTGCGACGCTTCCGACCTCCGAAAGAAAGCCTGCAATTGCCCGCCCAGCAACGTTTGCTGGCACCGGACGTGGTCACCGATCTGGTCAACCCGCGTCACGCCAGTGACACCGCGCTCGGCTTCATGATGGTGCCGGCGGTGCTGGTGCGTCTGCTGCTACCGATCGCCTTTATCGTGTCGGTCTACCTGTTCATGCGCGGCCACAATCAACCGGGCGGCGGGTTTGTCGCGGGTCTGGTGATGTCCGTAGCGTTCATCCTGCAATACATGGTCGCCGGCACGCAGTGGGTCGAGGCACAAATGAGCCTGCGACCGCTGCGCTGGATGGGCACTGGCTTGCTGTTTGCCACCGTTACCGGGCTGGGGGCGATGGCCGTCGGTTATCCGTTCCTGACCACCCACACCTGGCATTTCGAGCTGCCGGTGTTCGGTGACATTCACATCGCCAGTGCGCTGTTCTTCGACATTGGCGTGTACGCCGTGGTGGTCGGTTCGACCCTGTTGATCCTCACCGCCCTCGCCCACCAATCGGTACGGGGTCACAAAACCGCTGCCCTGCCTCGATCCGTCGCCACACAAGGAACCGTCTGATGGAAGAAGTCATCGCAATCGCCATCGGCGTGCTGGCCGCGTCCGGCGTCTGGCTGATCCTGCGGCCACGGACGTTTCAGGTGGTAATGGGCCTGTGCTTGCTGTCCTACGGCGTCAACCTGTTCATCTTCAGCATGGGCAGCCTGTTTATCGGCAAGGAGCCAATCATCAAGGACGGCGTGCCGCAGGACCTGTTGCACTACACCGACCCGCTGCCGCAAGCGCTGGTGTTGACCGCCATCGTGATCAGCTTCGCCATGACCGCGTTGTTTCTGGTGGTGCTGCTGGCTTCCCGGGGCCTGACCGGTACCGACCATGTGGATGGCCGGGAGCCTAAAGAATGAATCTGATGCCGCACCTGATCGCTGTACCGATTCTGCTGCCGCTGCTGACCGCCGCCGTGATGCTGATGCTGGGGGAGAAACACCGTCCGCTGAAGGCCAAGATCAACCTGCTTTCCAGCCTGGTGGGGTTGGGCATTGCCGTGCTGTTGCTGCAATGGACTCAGGAAACGGGCGTCCCCGGCTCCATCGGCGTGTACCTGCCGGGCAACTGGCAGGTGCCGTTCGGTATCGTGCTGGTGGTCGATCGACTGTCGGCGCTGATGCTGGTGCTGACCGGGATTATCGGTGTCAGCGCCCTGCTGTTCGCCATGGCCCGTTGGGACGGCGCCGGTTCGAGTTTCCACGCGCTGTTCCAGATTCAGATGATGGGCCTGTATGGCGCGTTCCTGACGGCGGACCTGTTCAACCTGTTTGTGTTTTTTGAAGTGTTGCTGGCGGCCTCTTACGGCCTGATGCTCCACGGTTCGGGCCGGTCGCGGGTGTCGTCGGGTTTGCATTACATCTCGATCAACCTGTTGGCCTCGTCGCTGTTTTTGATCGGCGCGGCGCTGATCTATGGCGTCACCGGCACCCTGAACATGGCCGACCTGGCGCTGAAAATCCCGCTGGTGCCAGAGGCCGATCGCGGCCTGCTGCATGCCGGCGCGGGGATTCTGGCCGTGGCGTTCCTGGCCAAGGCCGGGATGTGGCCGCTGAACTTCTGGCTGGTGCCGGCCTATTCCGCGGCGAGCGCGCCGGTGGCGGCGATGTTCGCGATCATGACCAAGGTCGGCGTCTACACCTTGCTGCGCTTGTGGACCCTGCTGTTCTCTGGCCAGGCCGGCGCTTCGGCATACTTTGGCGGTGACTGGCTGATCTACGGCGGCATGGCGACCATCGTCTGCGCCGCCGTGGCGATCCTCGCCGCACAACGACTGGAGCGCCTGGCCAGCCTGAGCATTCTGGTGTCGGCCGGGATTTTGCTGTCGGCCATCGGTTTCGCCCAGCCCAACCTGATCGGCGCGGCACTGTTCTATCTGGTCAGCTCGACCCTGGCGCTGAGCGCGTTGTTCCTGTTGGCCGAGTTGATCGAGCGCTCGCGTTCGGCCAATGAAATGCCGTTGTTCGATGACGGCGATCTGCCGCGCCCGTTGGAATCCTTGCAGCCGCCCAAAGGCATCAACCTCGATGACGAGCAGAAAGCCGTGGTCGGCCAGGTGATTCCCTGGACCATGGCGTTCCTCGGGTTGAGCTTCATTGCCTGCTCGCTGCTGATCATCGGCATGCCGCCGCTCTCGGGGTTCATTGGCAAACTCGGCCTGCTCAGCGCCTTGCTCAATCCGTTGGGCCTGGGCAATGGCAGCGATGAGCCGATTGCCAATGCCGCGTGGGGCTTGCTGGCGTTGCTGGTCTTCTCCGGGCTGGCGTCGTTGATCGCGTTCTCGCGCTTGGGCATCCAGCGGTTCTGGACGCCCGAGGAGCGGCCGTCGCCGTTGCTGCGACGTTTCGAATGCGTGCCGATCATCGCGCTGCTGGGTTTGAGCATTGCGCTGACCTTCCAGGCTGAACCGCTGCTGCGTTACACCCAGGCGGCCGCCCAAGCCTTGAATAACCCGCAGCAATACGTGATGGCGGTGCTCGGTACCCGTGCGATTCCAAGCCCGGCAGCCAAAGCCGCGGTAGCGGAGGTCACACCATGAAGCGTCTGTTTCCGGCTCCCTGGTTGTCGCTGTCCCTGTGGCTGCTGTGGCTGGTGCTGAACCTGTCGATGAGCCCCGGCAATCTGCTGCTGGGCGCGGTGCTGGGGTTCTGCGCGCCGTTGATGATGCGCAAGCTGCGACCGCTGCCGATCCGCACTCGTCGGCCGGGCGTCATTGTGCGTTTGTTCTTTCTTGTCGGTCGCGACGTGGTGGTGTCCAACCTCGCCGTGGCCTGGGGCGTGCTCAACGCCGGTCGCCGTCCACCGCGTTCGCGCTTCATCAAAGTGCCGCTGGACTTGCGTGACGCCAATGGCCTGGCCGCGTTGTCGATGATCTGCACGGTGATTCCCGGCACCGTATGGTCGGAACTGGCGCTGGACCGCAGCATTCTGTTGCTGCACGTCTTTGATCTGGATGACGAAGCGCTGTTCATCCAGCACTTCAAGGCGACCTACGAGCGCCCCTTGATGGAGATCTTCGAATGAGCGCCTTGCTGTCGAACGCGATCCTGTTGAGCCTGTTCATCTTTTCGCTGGCGATGATTCTGACCCTGATCCGGCTGTTCAAGGGGCCGTCGGCCCAGGACCGGGTTCTGGCGCTGGATTACCTGTACATCATCGCGATGCTGATGATGCTGGCGCTGGGCATTCGTTATGCCAGTGACACTTACTTCGAGGCGGCGCTGCTGATTGCGCTGTTCGGTTTCGTCGGCTCGTTTGCCCTGGCGAAATTCCTGCTGCGTGGCGAGGTGATCGAATGAGCGCTGAACTGTCTCTGTGGGTTGAAATTCCGGTGGCGATCCTGCTGGTGCTCAGCAGTCTGTTTGCGCTGATCGGCGCGATTGGACTGGTGCGGATGAAGGACTACTTCCAGCGCATGCACCCACCGGCGCTGGCGTCGACATTGGGCGCCTGGTGTGTGGCGCTGGCCTCGATCATTTACTTTTCGGCACTCAAGTCCGGGCCGGTGTTGCATGCCTGGCTGATTCCGATTCTGTTGTCGATCACGGTGCCGGTGACCACGCTGTTGCTGGCGCGGGCGGCGCTGTTTCGCAAGCGCATGGCGGGGGATGATGTGCCGGCTGAGGTGAGTAGCCGGCGCACGGAAAGCGGGCGTTAAGGTTAGGTTTTGTGTTGATTGGCAGGGCCTCTTCGCGGGCAAGCCTCGCTCCTACGTGGTTTGTGTCGCTCACAAATTATGTGATTTCACACAATCCTGTAGGAGCGAGGCTTGCCCGCGAAGCTTTTCAGCCGCGACTCAGATCCAGGCAACGGCCAACAACCCCGCCCCCAACACCACGCACAACGGCGAATAGGCCCAGGTGTCGAGCCGGGCAAATTTCGAATCCTTCACCTGTTTGAAGAACCCCATCAGATGCGAATCGCCGATCGCCCGGGCGAACATCAGCATCGCAATCGCGCTGATCACCCATTGCAGCGACCAGTGATGCACCGTCGGCAGATACAGGCCGACTCGCAAGCACACCAGCATCGCAATCAGCAGCAACCCGACCGCCACCAGCAACGTGGCAAAGCCTGAAGGCTTGAAGGCCGGCCTGGATTCCCCGCCGTCCTTCGTGGATATTCGCGGGACCGCCGCCTCGCTCCCCAACTTGCCACCTGCCGCCCAGTACAGGTGGATCAGGCTGATCAACAGGAAGATGGCAGCCATCCATTGCGCGATCAATAGGCTCATATTCGGACTTCCAGCGTGAAATGTCGCAGCAGAATGAACTTCCTTGAACGATTTTGTAAGGGTATTCGTCATCGCCCGTCACCGGCCGGGTGCGAAACCTGACCAATGAGGTGTATGCCGAGTTCAGACCCGATTCTAAGAGCTTCGCGAGCAGGCTCGCTCCTACAGGGGGACGCGATCAACTGTGGGAGCGGGCTTGCTCGCGAAAGGCGCTATCAGCCTCACCACATCATTTCAACTCGGCAGACACTTTATCCGCCACATCCTTGGGCACCCAGGCCTGCCAAACGTCCGGGTGCGCCTTCATGAACGCCTGCGCCGCCTGCCGTGGCGGAGTGTGTTTTTCGCTCATCTCGGCCAGCGCCCTGTTCAATGGATCGATTGGCAAATCGACCTTGGTGAAGAACTCGGCAATCTGCGGATACTGTTTCTGGAATGGCGTGGACACGCCAATGGACAGCTTCGAGGGCAGTGAGCGAGTCGGTTTCGGATTCGGGTGGTCGGCGTCGGTCAGGGTTTTCCAGGCATCGGCGTCGAACGGCGGCTCTTCGAGCTGAATCAGTTTGAAGCGGCCGAGCAACGGAGTGGGTGACCAGTAATAGAACAGCACCGGTTTGCCGCGTCGAATCGAAGAACTGATCTCCGCATCCAGCGCTGCACCGGAGCCGCTGCGGAAATTCACATAGCTGTCGTCAAGCCCATACGCCTTGAGTTTCTGTTTGTTGACCACTTCCGACGTCCAGCCGATCGGGCTGTTGAGGAAGCGCCCCTTGCCCGGGGTTTCCGGATCGCTGAACACGCCCTTGTATTTCGGCAGGTCGCTGACACTGCGCAGGCCCGGCGCCAGCGGCTTGATGCCTTTCGCCGGGTCGCCTTTGATCACGTATTCGGGCACCCACCAGCCTTCGGTGGCGCCCTTGACCGTATCGCCGAGACTCGCGACTTTGCCTTCGGCCTCAGCCTTGACCCAGACCGGACTGCGACCGGCCCATTCTTCGCCAATGACCTGAATGTCATTGTTGGCCAGTGCGGTCTCCAGGGTGATGGTCGTCCCCGGCAAGGTATCGGTCGGCAGCCCGTAGCCCTTCTCGACGATGATCCGCAGGATATCGGTGATCAGGCTGCCGCTTTCCCAGTTCAGATCGGCGAAGTGGATCGGCGCCTGGGCAGCGAACACCGGAACGGGTGAAGCCAACAATCCGAAAGTGGCCAGGGTAGCGGCCAGCAACCGTCGAAATCCGTTCATGCTTTTGCACCTCGTGCTGTTCACAGCAATAGCAGGATGGCCTGGCAGAAGACCGCGAAGCCTCTGAATACTCAGTCAACTGACTGTAGTAGAGGTTCCTGCTTTCGAGGGAGGTCAATCAGTTTTCGGGAGGTTCCTGCAAACGCGCCAACGCTCTTCGTACCATGCTGGCGTACTCCGCCGGACGCAACGCATAGATCTGTGACGCCACCCAACTCAGCCATGCACCTTGCAAAACAGCCTTCTGGTCGAACAGCCGCTGGGCTTCGGCTTGCGCGTTGGCCTGGTTCTGTTCGTGGAAGTCGGCGCGGGTCAGGGTCATTATTCGCTGGCCTTGAAGGTGACCAGTTCCCCCTTGCGCCACTTGGCAGCCTTGCCGGTCACGGCTTTCAGGGTTTTGGTCAGGCCTTCCTGCAACTGTTGGTGAGCGGCGAACACCATCACCACGCTATGCCCTTCCTTGAACACGATCCCGTGGCCATCAGCGGTGGTGACGAAAGCGTAATCACCCAGGCCGTACACCGTCAGTTTGATTTCGCGGAACTTGATGTCCAGCTTGCCGCCTTCGCGACTGGGCAATACAGAGGCGCTGAAATGATCGCCGACCTTGAGTTTAAGCCCTGGTTTGTCATCAACCACCAGCGCCTCTTCGGTGTCGATCTCGGCAATATAAATGCCTTCAGCGTTCTGTTCGGTGATGTAAACAAAACGTGACTGGAACTGTTTAACCAGCTTTGCGCGCAAATCACCCAACACGAACAAAGCATGCATATCGAGATTACTTACTGCCAAGGAAACATCCCCACATCTGAAAATGATGCTGCACGCAGGAAAATAGCGCACAGCAGAAAAAAGCGGCAATGCCGAAGGTGTAGCCAAATGACCCGGGTTGACATCCTGAAACGAGCGGAGCGCTCATTCATCGCGAGGTTTTAGAAGACTACTGGAACAACACTCACGTCGTCTTGCCTGGTGTTCGTCAGAGGTTGAAGGAAAAAGCCCTTTCGACGGCCAGAAAAACGGGACTACCAACTTTAGGGAAAAAACTCTTTAAAAAAAGCACTTTTCCGACATATCGCCAGCAAAAAATTGCTTTAGATGAACATCGATCGCCAAACACTGACGGTGATTCTAGAGCAGCGATGCTCATCGAGACTACCCAAAACCACGTACGCACGTCGGTAAAACAACGAAAAGGACTTCATATGTGCACGCTGACACATTTTGCTCCCCCCCAGGCGCCTAACACGAACAGTTCGAGAACACTGCCCCCAGGGATGTTTCAATCGTATGAATACTACCCTGAAGAGCTTGCCCCGCCACGCTTTCAGGTCATTCTGGCCGGCAATGCCTTTTTTCATATCAAGGAAATTTCCACCGGCCGCGTCAGAGGTTTCCGCGGCAATCATAACGAAGCCTGCGCCCTTGCCCGCTCGCTCGAGTTACGCGGTTGACGGTCCCGTCACATTCAGTTCCATAGACGCTTCGTCATGCCGGCGACTTAACTCAGCCGCCGGCATGCAACTACTGCCATACTGCCCGACCAATGAAACCCGTCCCCAGGGTGGGCGGCGTTCAAAACAACAGAATATTTCAAAGGAAGGCTGCTACGTGACGGAATTTGATATCGGTGAGTTTTTTATCCGGGGCGAAGCCAGAGAAGTTGAAGGCGAATTCCAGGCAGTCATTATCATGCGCGCCAAACCACCGCTGACCACCGTGACCTATCACCAGGTCGAGAAAGATCGCTGGTTCAAGACCTCGGACGTCGCCGCCATTGCCGCCCAGGAAGCCGCCAAGGCGCTGAAACTTGCCGTCGATGAAGGCGCATTGAAAGCCTGATAGCCGGTTTGCAGTCTATGCTCTCTTCTGCTTTTGAACATCGCCATCGAACTCCTGAAGCGCGGCTCTCTCAGATGTATTGAAGCCGCCCCTCAGATCTCGCACTCGACGCGACCCGCAAGGAGATGAACATGGATTCACCGACACATGACTTGAAAGGTTTGTTCGACCAACTCGGTCTGGACTCCAGCGAGAAGGCCATCGACGATTTCATTGCCAGCCATTCACCCCTGGCCGACAACAAGAAACTCATCGATGCCGAGTTCTGGACCCCGCAGCAGGCCGGCTTCCTGAAAGAACAATTGCGTGAAGACGCGGATTGGGCGCGGGTGGTCGACGACCTGAACCTGCGTATGCATCAGATTCACTAGCCGCTGATTCCATGCAGGCTGTCGGGTGTTTCGGCGTTCAGTTGCGCCAACCAGGCAGCCCTGCACTCCTGCGCCTCTTCGCGACTTGAGAACGCCGTTCCGCGGCGTTCGCCATTGAGTAGCACCACCCAACACACGCTCTTCCCCATCGTACGCAAACTGGCAGGCACACCGCTGCCTATCATGACTGCGACATCGACTTTGCTTTGCATGTTGACCTCTCGAGTTTCATTAGCAACCTAACTATGTAGGCATGGTAATGAGTTCATCGGCGAGGAAACAGCAATGGCGCTGCACAGATTAATTGTCAGAATCGCAACAATGCCGTGACGGCTGGGTACATATCCGTTTCTGCGGTCACGGCGACTTATGGTTCCGCTCTTACAGCGGGTCACTTGGAAAAGCCCCAAGTAACCAAGGGCTCTTGCCCCTGTCGTTCGGTGCCTCGCCCAGGCTCGGCATGCCCTCGCTCCGGTCCTGCTCCGTGGGCCCGCCGCCATCGGCCATCCATGGCCGGGGGCGGCTAACCCGGCATCCATGCCGGGTTGCCCACTGCGCAGAACCTCCACTCGGCCTCTCGAGGCGGCGGTGCATCAAGATCAAAAGCTGCAGGCGAGCTAACGCTCGGCCTGTTGAGTGGTGAGGGGCGCGCGTACACCGCCTCCCCCCCTGTAGGAGCTGTCGAGTGAAACGAGGCTGCGATCTTTTGATCTTGCCGTTGCTGTTGCTTTGCTTTGGCTTCAGATCTGCCGCCCCTTTTCCAGAGGCCGAACGCAGGCGTTGCGCAGGGGGCACCGCGGCAAGGATGCCGCGGTAGCCGCCCCCGGCCATGGATGGCCGATGGCGGCGGGCCCCCGGAGCAATGCCGGAGTGAGGGCATGCCGAGCCTAGGCGAGGCACCGAATGGCGGGGCAAGAGCCCTTGGTTACTTGGGGCTTTTCCAAGTGACTCGCTGTAAAAGCGAAACCGTAATCAGCCATCACCGCAGAAACGGATATGCCCCCAATCCAGCCCCAACCCCAACCCCCGTTAACAACAACAACAACACCAATCAACTCAACGAGGGCTTTCCGGCTTGTAACCCAACCGCAAACCACCCCAATGCCGGCCCTTAAGCATGATCGGCACCGAGAGGTCGTGCATCAGCTCACCGGTGTCGCGGGTGTAGGTTTGCAGCAATACGGCCTGCTGGTGACTGCCACAGCGGATCCCGGTGCGGTCGGCGAATTTGCGTTTGGTGCGGTTCTGCAAGGTATCGACCTGCGCATCACCGGTCAGTGGTTGGCTGAAGACCTTGTTGTGGGTCGGCACATAACCCTGCTGCGTACAGGCGATGGCGAACACCAGGCCTTCATGGCGCGGCAACAAGGGTTCCTGGATCGCCGGCAAGACCTGATCGGCGTAGCGATCGAAGCGAGTCTGGTACTTGGCCGGGCTGGTGTTGGGAATCGTCTGGTAATTGCGGTCGAACAGATCATCGAGGCTCACGCGACCCTCGTCGATATCCGCTTCAAAGCGCGCCGCAATCTGACTCGCCCCTTCGCGGGCCAAGTCATAAATCCGTTGGTGATAGTCATCCAGCCCGACTTCGGCGAGGCGTTCGCTGATGGTTTCGGCCTGACCTTCCATTTGCACCGCGGCCTGGGCCAGGCGCTGGGTCTGTTGGTCACTGATCGCCAGGTCGCTACGCATCTGTTCGATGGCGTGAAACAGGCTATCGAGTTGTTCGCGGTTGGTGTCGGCACCCCTGGCGATTTCCCCTACCTGGCTTTCGACGCCGGCAGCCAGACGCGCAATGTTCTCCAGATGCTGACCGGTGTGCTCGACCTGCTCGACACCGGTGTCGAGGTCGCTGGACAGTTGGCGGATCTGCTCCACCACTTGCGAGGTGCGTTGCTGAATATCAGCGACCATTTCCCCGACTTCGCCAGTGGCCGTCGCAGTACGCGCGGCCAGACCGCGAACCTCATCGGCCACCACCGCAAATCCGCGACCATGCTCCCCGGCCCGCGCCGCCTCGATAGCCGCGTTCAATGCCAGCAGATTGGTCTGGCTGGCGATGGACTGAATCACCAGGGTGACCCGCTGGATATCATCACTGCGCAGGCTCAGGGCTTCGATCAGTTCACGGCTGTTACTGGCGCGCTGACTGAGTTGATGCATACGGGCGATGGACTCGATCAGCTCCGTACGTCCTGCCGCGCTGCTCCGATGGGCCTCGCTGGCCGCACTGAGGGCTTCCCGGCTGAGTGTCGAGGTGGCTTGTTCGGTCGCGATCATCACTTCGGCGTTGCTGACAATCTGCGCCGCGGCACCGAGCTGCGATTGCAGTTTGTCGGCCAGTTGCTTGACGGAAAAGGCCACACCGGCGGCAGACAACGCGTTATGACTGGTGGTGTAGGAAAGATCGCGAGTCAACTCGGCAATCGCGCTGGCGCTGTCGACGGGGGTTGCTTCAGGGGTAGCGCGCGAGCGCAAGCGAGGTAGCCAGATCACCAGCACCGCCAATGGCAGGCCAAGGTAAAGCGACCAGCCGCCCAGCGCCATGCCGCACAACAAGAGCATCAGGGCGATGCTTTGCAGAGTCGGCGTCAGCCAAAGGTTTTTCGGCAAAAGCACGGGGGCAGACACTGCTGCCACCACAGATCCGTCACGCGTCATCTTCGTCATCCCCCGAGTCATTCTAATTGTTGTATCGGCATTAAACGCCACTACAAGGCCATTATCTATGGTCCATTAGTAGTGGGCCTTGCAGCAGATCAATAGAAATGCGCGGGTTTTTCGCAGACGAAAAAAAGCATCGCGGGCAAGCCTTGCTCCTGACAGGAGTGAGGTTTGCCCGCGATGCGGGGCGTTACGAAATCAGGCCTGACGCTGGTGCTTGTCGATCTGTTCGTGACGCTCTTGAGCTTCGATGCAGTACTTGGTGGTCGGGCTGATCAGCAAGCGCTTCAGGCCAATGGCCTCGCCGCTGTCGTCGCACCAGCCAAAGCTGTCTTCCTTGATGCGTTCCAGAGCCTGTTCCAACTGAGGCAGCATGCGCTGGTCGCGATCGATCGCGTTCACCAGCCAGGTGCGCTCTTCTTCAACAGAAGCAGCGTCGGCCGGATCGGCCGGAGTGTCCAGGCTTTCGATGGCGATGCGGTTCTGTTCGATGCGCTCATGGGTTTCGACTTTCATGTTCTGCAACAGCTCAGAGAAAAAAGCATGTTGCTCGGCATTCATGTAGTCATCCGCCGGCATGGCCAGCAACTTGTCCTTTGTCATTGATATCTCTATAAAAAAACGTGCATTAAGGCGAATTAGGGAGCGTTCCGGCGGACCTGGTCTGGCCATCGGAACGGCGCCGTGTAATTCCAAGCGCCACCCGGCACTCAATTTACGAGGGGCGGCAGTCTAAGGCCGACTTGAGGCCTCAGCAACTGAAAAGACAGCGAATTTGTCCGACAAAGCCCTGAAAGTGCTCTATGGCAGTCTTTGCGGTGGTTATCGGAGTGCGTTTATAGCAAGAAATTCAATCGAGCGGCTGTATATAGAAGACAAACGGCTGCGCCACGCGGGTCAGGCGTGGCGCATTGGCTGCTATATCCGAGGCTCAACGCTTGAGTTTGCGCTTGTTGCGGTACTGATCGATGACCACTGCGACCACGATGATCAAGCCTTTGATGATGTCCTGAATGTAAGCATCGACGCCGACAAAGGTGAAACCGCTGGCCATGACCCCGAGGATCAGTGCGCCGATTACCGTGCCGGTGATGCGCCCTACTCCGCCGGCCAGGCTGGTGCCGCCGATCACGGCCGCGGCAATCGCGTCCAGCTCGTAAGACATGCCCATCCCGGCCTGCCCGGTCGCGGCCCGTGCCGACGCCACCACACCCGCCAGGCCTGCCAGCAACCCGGCGATGCTGTAGACGATCACCAGATGCCGCTTGACGTTGATCCCCGAGGTACGCGCCGCCTGCATGTTGCCGCCGATGGCGTAGGTGTACTTGCCGTACTTGGTGTAACGCAGGGCGATGTGAAAGATCACCGCGACCACCAGGAAAATGATCACCGGCATCGCGCCGTGTCCGATCGCCGTGTAGGAATCCGAGAGCATGCTCACCGGCTGGCCTTCGGTGTAGTAACGCGCGAGGCCACGGGCCGAGACCATCATGCCGAGGGTGGCAATGAACGGCGGGATACCAGTGATGGCAATGATGCTGCCGTTGATCGCACCCGCCAGCAGCCCTACCCCGAGCCCGGCAATCACCGGAATCCACACCGGCAAGTCAGTCAGCGACGGGAACACCGCCCGGGCGAAGTCCGATGTCTGCGCCAGGCTGGCAGCGATCATCGCCGACAGCGCCAGCACCGAGCCCGAGGACAGGTCGATACCCGTGGTGATGATGACCTGGGTCACGCCGATCGCCAGCAGACCGATGATCGACACCTGCAGGATCATCAGCACCAGACGTTGGGAGTTCATCAGGAAGCTCTGGTCACGCACGATCCAGCCAAACACTTCAAAGACCAGGCCGATGCCAATCAGCACCAGGAAAATACTCAATTCGGTCGGAAAGCGCCGGCGACTCTTGACCGGTGCCGTTGCTGGCTTGTTTTCCAGTATCGCGTTCATAAACACTCACCCTTCTAATGAATTCCGGCATCGAATACATACCCTGTGGCCAGTGATTGCCTGTGGCGAGGGAGCTTGCTCCCGCTGGACTGCGCAGCAGTCCCATTCTTTTGGGGCCGCTTCGCGACCCAGCGGGAGCAAGCTCCCTCGCCACAAACAAGCTCCCCCGCCACAGGACTGTGTTCACACTCGAATTAATGACACTGGGACATACCCGAGGCCAATTGCATCACTCGTTCCTGGGTCGCCTCGCTGCGGTCGAGGGTGCCCATCAGGTCGCCCTCGTGCATGACCATCACCCGGTCGCTCATGCCGAGCACTTCCGGCAGCTCCGAGGAAATCATGATCACCGCCATGCCTTCGCTGGCGAGGCAGGAAATGAGCCGGTAGATCTCGGCCTTGGCGCCGACGTCGATACCGCGGGTCGGCTCGTCGAGGATCAGGATCCGTGGATTGGTCATCAGCCAGCGAGCCAGCAAGGCCTTCTGCTGGTTACCGCCGGACAAGGTGTCGATGCACTGCTCCAGCGACGGGGTTTTCACGCGTAGCTTCTTGCACATGTCTTCGCACAAGACGCGCAGGGCTTTTTGCTGGATGAAACCGTGGCCGGCGTAATGCGGCAGCACTGCCATTTCCATGTTCTCCAGCACCGACAGGCACGGGAACAGGCCGCTGAGCTTGCGATCCTCGGTCAGTAGCGCGAAGCCCTTCTCGATCGCCATGTGCGGATCGCTGATGCGCACCACTTCGCCGTCGAGACGAATCTCGCCACCGTCGCTCGGGGTGATGCCAAAAATCGCTTCGGCAACGTTGGTCCGCCCCGAGCCCATCAACCCGGCAATGCCGAGGATTTCACCGGCGTGCAGGTCGAAGGAAACATCCTTGAAAATGCCGTCCAGTTTCAGGTCGCGCACCGACAGCAACAGATCGCCGATCGGCTTTTCACGCACCGGGAACAACTGGCTCAGCTCGCGGCCGACCATCATCGAAATCAGGCTGTCGCCGTCCATGCTGTCAGCCCGCTGCAAGCCGATGTAGGCGCCGTCACGGAACACCGCCACTTCATCGGCGATGCTGAACACTTCGTTCATTTTGTGGGTGATGTAGATGATGCCTTTGCCCTGACTCTTGAGGTCGGCAATGATCGAGAACAGGTGCGCAACTTCCTTGTCGGTGATGGCCGAGGTCGGTTCATCCATGATCAGGATGTCAGAATCGTAGGACACAGCCTTGGCGATCTCGACCATCTGCCGTTCGGCGATGCTCAGGTTGCCGACCTGTTCTTCCGGATCGAGGTTGATCCGCAGGCGTTCCAGCAGTTTCGCTGTGCAGCGATGCATTTCGCGGTGGTCGATCATGTGGAAACCGTTGAGCTGCTCACGGCCGATCCAGATGTTCTCGGCGATGCTCATGTGCGGCATCAGGTTGAGTTCCTGGTGAATCATCGCGATCCCGGCCTGGAGCGCAGCCAAGGGCGTTTCGAAAACCACCGGTTTGCCTTTCAGGCGAAGTTCACCGGCGTCCGGCTGATAGATGCCGGCAATGATTTTCATCAGGGTGGATTTGCCGGCGCCGTTTTCGCCCATCAGGGCCAGCACGGAACCGGGGCGTACCCGAAGCTGCACATCAGACAAGGCCACCACACCGGGAAATCCCTTGCTGACGTTGATGATCTCCAGCAGGTACGGCTCATCGACAGGTGTTGCAGCTGGCTGGATACCCACCAACGGGGTGCTCGAAGCAGTCGCTGAAGCGAACATGATCAGGTACTCCATCAGCAAGGTCGCGGTCGCAACCTTGCGTGTTTATTGTTGTTATTGAGCGGACGGGCTATTTGAACGTGTCGACGTTTTGCGGGGTGATCAAGCGGTATGGCACCCAAACGGCCTGTTCAACCGGCTCGTTCCTGGCCATTTTCACGGCGGTGTCGATCGAACCGTCTGCCTGACCTTTGGCGTCCTGAAATACCGAGACCGCCATGCTGCCTTTCTTGATCGCGTTCAACCCGTCGGGCGTACCGTCGACACCGGCGATCAAAACGCTGCCTTTGTCGACACCGGCCTGACTCAGGGCCATGGCGGCACCGATGGCCATTTCGTCGTTGTTGGCCACGACTGCATCGAACTTGCGGCCCTGGGTCAGCCAGTCGTTGACCAGGGTCATGCCCTTGTCCCGCGACCAGATGCCGGTCTGCTCTTGCTCGATCTTGATGTTCGGGTATTTGGCCAGAACGTCTTTGACGCCCTTGGTGCGGTTGGTGGTGGAGTTGTTCGCGAGGTCGCCCAGCAGAATCACGATGTCGCCCTTGCCGCCCATTTTGTCGGCCAGGTACTGCATCTGCATTTCACCGGCTTCCAGATCGTTGGAGGCGACAGTCACCACGCCTTTGGGCAGCTTCAGGTCATCGGGGCGGCGGTTGACGTAGACCAGCGGGATGCCGGCCTTGACGGCGGCTTCAGTGATTTTTTTGGTGGCGGCGGTATCCACCGGGTTGACCACGATGGCATCGACCTTCTGGCTGATGAAGCTTTCTACCTGGCTCAACTGTTTGACCACGTCGCTGCGGGCGTCTTCGAATTGCAGCTGCACGCCCTCGGGGTAGGACTTGGCTTTCTTGTCCATGGATTCGCGCAGGTAGGTGAGCCAGGTGTCATCGAATTGGGACATGCTGACGCCGATCTTCATATCGGCGAGCGCCGCGCCACTGGCGAACATCAGGGACAAGGCAAGTGAGGCGAAGCGGATCTTGGTCTTCATGAAAAGTCTTTCTCCACATTCTTGTTGGTTTTATGGATGAGGCGTGACGATTTCAGTAAGCAGGCAAGCGGGAAAAGGGTTGAAACAGGTAGCGAGGCAGGTCGCTGAAAATGACTTTATTGGAATTTAATTTCCATATCAACTCATTTTAGAATTTTATTCTAAATTTATTCCATGGCTCTTGAACGGGCCCAATTCCACCACTTGATGCCGCTCGGCGCTCAGTCGCGCAGCGTCTAGCACGCGGGTGGTCGCCAGTGCATCACGGGCATCCACGGGCAGTGGGCCACCGCTCTGTAACGCGGCTTGTAGCTGTAAATAGAACTGATTCCAGCAACCGCGCTCGGAGGAAACCCGCTCGCGCACCTCACCCTGTTCGAACCAGCCCCAGCGGCGATGCTCTTCAACACCCCAGCGCTCACCTTCGGATTTCGGCGAGAGCCCGGCGAGTGCCGATGCTTCTTGCCCGTCGAGGCCATCGACGCTGTAACAACCTTGGGTGCCGGTCACCCGAAAGCGCGGGCCGGGGGTGTTTTGCAGGCAACTGCCACCCAGGTGGGAGGTGACGCCACTGGCATGAGTCAGGGCTATAAAGAAGCCGTTATCGAAGACCTGGCCTTTTTCCAGGTAATCCAGCTCGGCGTAGACCCGTGTCACCGGGCCGAACAACAGCAACGCCTGATCCACCAGATGGCTACCGAGATCGCGCAGGAAACCACCGCCACTGCCGTTGTTCACCGCCTGTGGCGAGTAACGCTCGATCCGCGATTCGAAACGGGTGACCTTGCCCAGCGCACCGGACTCGATGAGTTTGCGCACGGTCAGGAAGTCCGAATCCCAGCGACGGTTCTGGTAGACGCTGAGCTGCACGCCCTGGCGCTCGGCCATGGTGATCAGGGTTTGGGCTTGCTGCGCATCAGCGGCGAACGGTTTGTCGCTGACCACCGCCACCCCGTGTTCAATGCCATCGAGCACCAGCGCCGGACGGCCCTTGAGCGGTGTGGACACCACCAGCACATCGATCCCGGCCTCCACCAGTTGGCCGATGCTGTCGAACGCTGGCACCCCTGGGTGCTCGGCTGCCAGTAACTGTCGGCGTTCCGGTGAACGGGTGACCACACCCACAAACGTCGCCGCCGGCAAACTGCTGATCAGCGGAGCATGGAAAAACCGGCCGCCATGGCCGTAACCGACAAGTCCGATACGCATGTGTGCATTCCTTCTTATTGTTATGTAACCGCGGGCTTAGCCCTGTAGGAGCGAGGCTTGCCCGCGAAGGCGGCGGCACAGTCAACATTGATGTCCTCTGACACAGCGCCTTCGCGGGCAAGCCTCGCTCCTACAGGGGATCCGGGTTAGCCGTAGAAGTGTGGGCGGTCAGGGAGAGCTACTTTTACGATCTGGCCGCTGTTTTGGGCTTCGATGCAGGCATCTGCTGCGACGGCAGCGGCGAAACCGTCCCATGCCGATGGGCCGCCAACCTGGCCAGCGCGCACACCATCAATAAACGCCTGCAACTCGACGTCGTACGCTGCGATGAAACGATCCTTCCAATCCATCAGAATCGCGTTGGACAGCTTCGCGCCGCTGCGCAACTGAACCTGCGATGGCTCCGGCAGTTTGGCGATGCCAGTCTCCCCCACCACTTCGCACTGGATGTCGTAGCCGTATTGGCAGTTAACAAACACTTCCACGTCGATGCGCGTGCCCTTGGCGGTTTCCAGCAGCACGATCTGCGGGTCTTTCAAATGCGCGAGCGCCTTGCTGCTCTTGCGTGGGAACACCACTTGCACCGATACGTAATCGTCGTCGAGCAACCAGCGCAACACGTCCAGTTCATGGATCAGCGTGTCGGTGATCGCCATGTCGGTCTTGTAGTTTTCACCCACGGTCGGGTTGCGGTGCGCGCAGTGCAACATCAATGGCTCGCCAATCTGACCGCTGTCGATCACGGCTTTCAGTGCCCGATAACCTTCGTCATACGGGCGCATGAAACCGACCTGAACCAAGCGTTTACCGTGGGCCACTTCGGCCTCGACGATTTTGCGGCAGCCTTCAGCGGTGACCGCCAGCGGTTTCTCGCAGAACACCGGCTTACCCGCGGCAATCGCGGCCAGTACGAACTCTTCGTGGCTCGGGCCCCAGGAGGTGACGAGGATCGCTTCGACCTCCGGCGCCTTGATCAACGCGTGGCCGTCGGGATAGACCTCGGCGGTCAGCTTCAGGTCGGAAACCACGTTCGCGGCTTGTTGCAAATTGATATCGGTGACCGCGACTACCTGGCTGTTAAGCAAGGTCTGGCTGCAACGACGAATGTGATCCTGGCCGATGGCCCCGGTACCGATGACGCCAAGCTTCAAAGACATTTAATGACTCCTAGATTTGTTGTTGTTCGTTCAGGGCAATCAGTACTGACGGGCCTTGGCCAGTCGTTCATTCAGGGTCTTGGCCACCGCATCGGTGCGGGCGCTGGTGGAGACTTGCGCCACGCCGACCCGCCACCACGACAGATAGCCGTGAATCATGGTTTTGGGCAGCACCTTGATGTCGATCAGCGTCGACACCGTCTGCAAGCGCGCATCGGCCAATGCCGCTTTGAGTTCTTCGACCGTGTTCACCTTGTAGGTCTTGCAGCCATAAGCCGCCGCGCTCATGGCGAAATCCACCGGCACGAACCCGCCGTCGAGCTTGCCGGTTTCCGGGTTACGGAACCGGAACTCGGTGCCGAAGCTGTCCATGCCGTTGCCCATCTGCAGGTTGTTGATGCAACCGAAGGTCATGTTGTCGAGCAACACCACGTTGATCTTGCGTCGCTCCTGAATCGAGGTCGCCAGTTCCGAGTGCAGCATCATGTAAGAGCCGTCGCCGACCAGCGCATAGACCTCGCGATCCGGCTCGGCAAGTTTCACACCCAACGCGGCGTTGACCTCGTACCCCATGCAGGAATAGCCGTACTCGACGTGATAGGTGTTCACCCCCTTGCTGCGCCAGCTGCGCTGCAAGTCACCGGGCAGACTGCCGGCGGCGGCGACGATCACAGCGTCATCGGCGAGGGTTTCATTGAGCACACCGAGCACGCGGCTCTGGGTCAGGCAGGAACCGGTCAGCTCGATGAATTCGCGCAGCACCGCCGGGTCCATGTGGTCGTTGATTTCCGGGATGAAATCTTTGCTCTGGTATTCGACCTGATAGATGCGGTCGACTTCCTCGTCCAGTTGCGCCTTGGCCTGACGCGGTTGATCACCCCACGCAGAACGGTAATCGCCCAAAGCTTCAGCCAAGGCTTGCAGCCCGACTTTGGCGTCCGCCAACAGTTGCACACCGTCGAGCTTCAGGGCATCGCACGGGCTGATATTGAGGTTGAGGAATTGCACGTCCGGATGCTGGAACAGGGATTTCGACGCAGTGGTGAAATCGCTGTAGCGCGTGCCGACTCCGATGATCAGATCCGCATCCCTGGCCAACAGATTCGCCGCCAGGCAGCCAGTTTCGCCAATCCCGCCAACGTTCAGCCGGTGACTGGACACCACCGCACTCTTGCCGGCCTGGGTTTCGGTGAAAGGAATATCGAAGCGCTCGGCAAACGCCTGCAATGCGGCATTGGCGCCGGAGTATCTGACCCCGCCACCGCAAATGATCAGCGGCTTGCGCTTGCCTTTGAACAGCGCCAGCGCATCACCGAGCATCGCTTCAGTCGCCGGACGACGCTCAATACGGTGCACGCGTTTTTGCAGGAAGTAATCAGGGTAGTCGTAGGCTTCGGCTTGCACGTCTTGCGGCAAGGCCAGGGTTACCGCGCCGGTTTCGGCGGGGTCAGTGAGCACGCGCATGGCGTGGATCGCCGCCGTCATGAGTTGCTCGGGACGGTTGATGCGGTCCCAGTATTTGCTCACGGCCTTGAACGCGTCGTTGGTGCTGATGCTCAGGTCGTGGAACTGCTCGATCTGTTGCAGCACCGGGTCCGGCTGGCGGCAGGCGTAAACATCGCCGGGCAACAGCAGCAAGGGAATGCGGTTGGCGGTCGCCGTCGCGGCGGCGGTCAGCATGTTCGCC
Organism: Pseudomonas sp. BT76 TE3572; assembly: GCF_050435365.1. Taxonomy (NCBI): domain Bacteria; kingdom Pseudomonadati; phylum Pseudomonadota; class Gammaproteobacteria; order Pseudomonadales; family Pseudomonadaceae; genus Pseudomonas; species Pseudomonas sp. BT76 TE3572. The sequence goes on along the minus strand of NZ_JBNDKE010000001.1, from coordinate 181,943 downwards.
GCGCCTGGGCCTACCGATGAGGAGCAGGCGTAGATCTTGCGCCGCAGGTGTTGCTTGGCGAAACCGATGGCCGCGTGCGCCATGCCTTGCTCGTTGCGACCCTGATGGACGATCAGGTCGCCGCTGTCCTGTTCCAGGGCTTGCCCAAGACCCAGCACATTGCCGTGGCCGAAAATGGTAAAGATCCCGGCGACGAATTTGCTTTGAACCCCATCGACCTCGATGTACTGGTTATCGAGGAATTTCACCAGGGCCTGAGCCATGGTCAGTCTTGTTGTGGTCATAACCGCACCTTTCAGGCCAAAGAGTTCTTCAGGTGATCCATGCTCGCGCCGATCGCCTGCTGGATATCCGCCAGGCCATGGACGCTGTCGGCAAACGGTTCGAACGACAGATAGCCGCTGTATCCGCTGCTGAGCAAGGTGTCGATTTGCGCCGCGTTGCCGAGGATGTCGCCCTCGCCCACCAGCACCCGATGCCCGTCGCGAATGCTCGTCAACGGTGCCTCGGCGTCCTCGACACCGGAGATGTGCACCAACCCGGTCAGCTCGGGGAAGAACTCATGCTCGCTGGCCAGGTGATGGTGAAAGGTGTCGTGAACCAGCCGGAACACATCCAGCCCGCCGATGGCCTTGATCGCGTCCACCGCCGTGCGCTTGCGGCGCAGCGAGCATTCTTCGAAACCCAGCGGCTCGATGAAACCGAGAATGCCGTGATCGCGCAGGATCGGCGCCAGTTCAGTCAACGCCGTGCGCAGACCTGAAGCACGTGCGGCCTCGGTACGCGGGTCGGCACGGTCATTGAGCGGGCACATGACCAGCCCTTGAGCGCCGCAGTCACGGGCATAAGCGGCCAGCTTCAAGGCCTGTGCACGACGCTCGTCATTCCACACATCAAACGGATACAGCGCGTTGATCGACAGCACGGTAATGCCATGGGCGGCACACAACTCACGGACGCGCTCGGGTGCGGTGCCGTCTTCGATCTCGACGCCTTTAAGGTCGTTGCGAATTTCGATGGCGTCGGCCTTGAGGGTCACCGCCAGCTCGATGAACGCGGGCAGGGACAAACGTGGGGCGACCATACGGTTCAAGGCGAAACGCAGGGGCTTGCTCATTATTGTTGTTCTCCGCACAGGTGAATTAGTTGGCCGTCGGCATGCTGAATTCAGGGCCCTTGGCGATGCTGTCGGGCCAGCGCTGCATCACGCTTTTGTAGCGGCTGTAGAAGCGAATGCCTTCTTCGCCGTAAGCGTGGTGATCGCCGAACAGCGAGCGCTTCCAGCCGCCGAAAGAGTGCCAGGCCATCGGCACCGGAATCGGCACGTTGATGCCGACCATGCCCACTTTGATAGTGCGGGCGAAGGCGCGGGCGATGCCGCCGTCGCGAGTGAAACAGGACACGCCGTTGCCGAACTCGTGGGCGTTGATCAACGCGACGGCGCTGGCGAAATCCGGTACCCGCACGATGCCCAGCACCGGGCCGAAAATTTCCTGTTGGTAGATGCTCATCTCGGTCGTGACGTTGTCGAACAGCGTCGCGCCGACGAAGAAGCCGTTCTCGGCACCCGGCACCTTGAAGTGGCGGCCATCAACGATCAGCTGCGCGCCCTGAGCCACGCCTTCGTCGATGAAACCTTCGACCTTGGCCTTGTGCTCGGCTGTCACCAGCGGCCCCATGTCGCTGTCGCCCTTCAGGCCGTTGCCGACTTTCAGTTGATCAATACGCGGCAGCAGTTTGGCAATCAGTTGGTCGCCGACATCACCCACCGCCACGGCAATCGAAATCGCCATGCAGCGCTCGCCGGCCGAGCCGTAAGCCGCGCCGATCAAGGCATCCGCCGCTTGATCCAGATCCGCGTCGGGCATGACGATCATGTGATTTTTCGCCCCGCCCAGTGCCTGCACACGCTTGCCGCGGGAGGTGGCTTGCTGGTGGATGTACTCGGCAATCGGCGTCGAGCCGACAAAGGAAATCGCCTCGATGTCCGGGTGTTGCAGCAACGCGTCGACCGCGGTCTTGTCGCCCTGAACCACGTTGAACACACCGTCCGGCAAACCGGCTTCGCTCAACAGGCGGGCCATCAGCAAACTGGCGGACGGGTCGCGCTCGGACGGCTTGAGGATGAAGCAGTTACCGGTGATCAGCGCCAGCGGGATCATCCACAGCGGCACCATCACCGGGAAGTTGAACGGCGTCACGCCGGCACACACGCCCAACGGCTGGCGCAGGTTCCAGTTATCAATGCCGCCGCCGATGTTGTCGCTGAACTCGGTTTTCAGCAGGTTCGGCGCACCGCAGGCGTACTCGACGATTTCGATGCCCCGGGTGACTTCGCCCTTGGCGTCCGAAAACACCTTGCCGTGTTCGCGGCTGATGATTTCTGCCAGCTCATCGTGATGCTGGTCGAGCAATTCCTTGAACTTGAACATCACCCGCGAACGGCGCAGGGACGATTGCTCGGACCAGGCCGGAAAGGCTTTCAAGGCCGAGGCGACAGCTTCGTCGACGGTCTTCTGGCTGGCCAGTCCGACGCGCGCCTGGACGCTGCCGGTGGCCGGGTTGAAGACGTTGCTGAACCGTTCGCTGTTGCTGTCTTGCACTTGACCGTGGATGTAATGGCCGATGATCGGGGCGCTGCTCATTGATCGTGTTCTCCATGCAGAGGTTGAAATTCAGGCTTTTCAGTTCAGAGATCGAGCAGCCAGCTGTGCTGCGGATCGTTATGGAACTGCCAGACACGTTTCGGGCCGGCCATCACGTTCAGGTAGTAGGACTCGTAGCCGTACGGCACGCTGACCGGGTGATAGCCCTTGGGCACAACCACGAGGTCGCTGTTTTCCACGGCCATGGCCTGATCGATGCTGCGGTCATCGGTGTACACCCGCTGGAACACGAAGCCCTGGGGCGGGTTGATCTGGTGGTAATAGGTTTCTTCGAGAAAGCTCTGGTGCGGCAAATCGTCGGTGTCGTGCTTGTGCGGCGGGTAGCTCGACGAGTGACCCGACGGCGTGCGTACTTCCACCACCAGCAGCGAATGGGCCGGCTCGGTGTCCGGCAGGATGTCGCAGACGTAACGCGTGTTGGCGCCTTTGCCGCGCACACTGCGCTTCATGCTGTCGGGTTTGATCAGTCGTGGGCCGAGGCCGTTGCTCGTTGAGCCGGGCGCGGCGCACACGGCAATCTGCACATCGCTGAGCGCGACCACTTGCGCCTGACTGCCGGGTGGCAAGTACGCGGCGAAGGGGGATTTGTCTTCGAACACCGACTGGCGATCGCCGATGTTGTCCCAGTCGAACGCGCCCTGCCCCGGCGCTTCGCCCTTGATGCTGACTCGACCGCTGAGCAGCACCAGGCACAGTTCTTTATCACCGGCCGACACCGGTAGCGTTTCGCCCAGGCTCAAGCGGTAAGCGGCGAAGCCGACGTATTCCAGCTCACCTTTGCCCAGCTCGACCATGGTCCGGCCACGGGCATTGCTTTTGACCAGCAGGCTCATCGCTTAATCCTCTCATCGAGCAGCACACGCAAGGTGTCGTAGCCTTTTTTGGCGTAGACGTAGCTCGGTGCCACCGCGGGGTCCTGCTCGGCTTCGACCACCAGCCAGCCGTGGTAATCGGCCGCCAGCAGCACGTCGAGCAAGGCGCCGAAATCGATGTCGCCATCACCGGGCACGGTGAACGTGCCGTTGATGATGCAGTCCGGGAAGCTCCACAGATTGTTGCGTGCCAGTTGCACCACCGGTTTGCGCACGTCCTTGAAATGCACGTGACAGATGCGTTCGATGTGTTTGCGCAGCACCTGCAACGGTTCGCCGCCGCCCATGTAGCAATGGCCCGAATCGAACAGCAGGCCGACTTCACTGCCGGTCAACGCCATCAACTTGTCGATGTCTGCCGGGGATTCGACGTAGGCGCCCATGTGGTGGTGATACGCGAGGCGCACGCCTTGGGACAAGGTGAAGCGCGCCAACTCAGTGAGCTTGTCGGCGTATGCTTGCCAGGCGTGTTCGGTGTGGAAACGTGGACGCTCGACCAGCGGAATGCGCTGGCCTTGAATGGAGTCGGCGACTTCACCGTACACCAACACTTTGGCGCCGTTCTTCGCCAACAGCTCGACATGACTGCCGATGGCGTCGATTTCTTCGGCCACCGAGCGGCGGGCCAGACGGCTGGAATACCAGCCGGACACCAGCGCCAGGTCATAGGGACGTAGCACGTCACCAACGCCTTTGGCGTCCTTGGGGAATTTGCCGTTGAGCTCGAAACCTTCGTAGCCGATGTCCTTGCCTTCGCTCAGGGCGGTGCTAAGCGGCGTCTCGCCACCGAGGGACGGCAAGTCGTCGTTGCTCCAGGAGATCGGGTTGATGCCAATTCGAATAGCGGGCATGGCTGCACCTTTTATTGTTTTACCTAACCATTGAATACGACGCGAACCCCTTGTAGGAGTGAGCCTGCTCGCGATAGCGGTGTATCAAGCGACATTAATGTTGACTGTCAGTCCGCTTTCGCGAGCAGGCTCGCTCCTACAGGGGATTTGCGGTGTGGCGTCATGCGCGGGCTGTTCGCCAGGCATCGATCAGTTCGACGAACGTGCCCTGCACCTGACGGATCAGCGCCTCGTCGTCGATTTCACCGGCCATCCACGCGCGGCTCGGCTCCTGGAATATCGTCCGGCCCACGGCGAAACCACGGCAAGTCTGGCTCTGGCTGGCCTGTTGAAACCCTTCGGCCAATGCCGCTGCCGGTGCATTCAGCCCCAGCAACACCACGCCACGGCAGTACGGATCACGCTCCTGAATCAGCTCGTCGAGTTGTTTCCACTCCTCGGCGCTCTGCGCTTCGATCTTCCACCACGCCGGGTAAATGCCCAGGTTGTAGAGGCGTTTCAGCGCGCGATAGAGCACGTCCGGATGGGTCGAGGGATGATCCTTGGGCGGGATGATTTCCAGCAGCAGTTCATGACCACTGACCTGCGAGGCCTGGTACAAACCCTTGATCTGCGCTTCCTGTTCCAGTCGCAGCATCGGCTCATCGTCAGGGTGAAATTGCACCAGGCACTTGATGATTTGTTCCTGCGGCCAGGCGATCAGGTTGCTGCCGATGGAGCGCCCATGCTCGAAAGCCAATGGCCGCGAACCCTGCACTTCCACCGGACGCGCCACCCACCAGCCGCGACCGGTGGCGGCGTTCAGCGAGTCCTGGCCGAAGCGTTGATCGGCCAGCAGCCCGACATCGGCCTCGATGCCCTGCTCGCGCAAATCGGCTTCGACCCGCTCCACGGCTTTGATAAACAGTTGCTTGAGTTCGCCGATGGCGCTCAGGTCGCGACCGCCCTTGTGCGCAAGCTCCACCAGTTGCCCGCGATGGTCGAAGGCAAAAATGAACAGTTGCTTCCACTGTTTGCGCGGCACGCTGACCTGATGCAGACGCTGCAACACCGCGTCCTGATCCGGCCGGGTAATCGGCACCGGACTGTTGAACAGATAGTCGAGTTCGGCGCGGGTCGGCATGGCCGGCGCGCAGGCATGGCGCGACACCACCAGACCGCCACAGGCATTGGCCAACTGGCAGCAGCGCTCGTCGCTCGCGTCCTCCAGCCAACCGGCGAGGAAGCCCGACATGAACGCATCGCCAGCGCCCAGCACGTTCAACACTTCCACCCGAACACCGGGATAAATCGCGCCGTCTTCGAGACGTGCCGGGATCATCCCGTGAATCACCGTGCAGCCCTGCGGACCGAGCTTGACCACCAGGGTCGCCGCGCTCACGAGCCGCACATTACGCAGCGCGGTTAGCAAATCCTCGGAACCGCCGGCAATCAAAAACTCTTCTTCAGTGCCGACGATCAGGTCGAAACGCGGGAGGATTTTCTGCACATGCTGGCTGACGTTCTGGTCGGCGACGAAACGGGTTTCGCCGTCAGCCTTGCCGGCCAGGCCCCAGAGCACCGGGCGATAGTCGATGTCCAGCACCCGTTTGACGTTGTGCTTCTCGGCGTAATCCAGCGCCTGGATGCTCGCCCTGTAGACGCCGTCGGTGGAGAAATGGGTGCCGGTGATCAGCAAGGCTTTGCTGGAAGCGATGAAGGCTTCGCTGATGTCTTCGGCCCGCAGCGCCATGTCGGCGCAGTTTTCGCGGTAGAAGACCAAAGGAAAGGTTTCGCGATCCTTGAGGCCCAGCAGGACCATGGCGGTCAGGCGTTCCGGATCGACCTTGATGCCGCTGACATCGCAACCTTCGCGGGCCAGGGATTCAACAAGGAAGCGGCCCATGTGGTCGTCCCCTACCCGGCTCAGCATCGCCGATTTCAGGCCCAGCCGAGCCGTGCCGAAAGCGATGTTGGCGGACGATCCACCGAGGTATTTGGCGAAGCTTGAAACATCTTCCAACCGCGCTCCGACTTGCTGCGCATAGAGGTCGACGCCCAGGCGCCCCAGGCAAATCAGATCCAATTGACGCCCACTGGCAAAACGAGTCTGGCCCATGCTGGCTCCTGTTATTTTTATCAGCCTGCGTTCGGGGCGATGGCCGCGCCGAACACTCTTGGTGGATGCAGACTAAAACGTCCGGGACCGAACAATCAATAATTATTCCAAATATTTTTTACGTGGAATATTTTTTCCAATAAACTTTGGTACAGGCGTTTCAGAGGCAGTGCATCGTTTCAGCACACCTCGTACTGACCGCAAGCTCAAGATTTTATTCCGGCCTACCCTGTAGACTGCGCACAGCCAACCTATTGTCAGGGGATGACCTCTCTGTCCTCCCTATAAGAACAAGCCAGAAGGATTCCTTATGACCCGCACCGATCAGCCGGCGACGACCGAGAGCACGCCCGACAGCGATCTCGCCAGCCCCCCGATCAATGCCGAGCGTCTGCTGCAGCTGATCACCAACGAATACGAAAGCCTGCCGCGCCAGCTCAAGCGCATCGCCAGTTACATGAGCCAGCAGAGCGACCGGATCATGGTCGACCGCATCAGCGACATCGCCCGCGAGTGCGAAGTGCACCCGTCGGCGATCGTGCGGTTTTCCCAGCGTTTCGGCTTCAGCGGCTTCAGCGAAATGCAGGCGCTGTTCCGCGAGGCCTATACCCACAAGACCACGCCGGTACAGAACTACCAACAGCGCATTCGCAGCATGATCGCCAACAAGTCGCAGAAGGCCAGCGGCGGTGACCTGGCGCGCGAGTGCATCAATGCGACCCTCTCCGGTATCGAACGGCTGGGGCTGGAACTCGATGACCAGGCCTTCGACAAAGCCGTCGACCTGGTGGTGAATGCCGACAACATCTACGTGGTCGGGGTGCGTCGTTCGTTCGCCGTAGCCGACTACCTGGTCTACAACCTGCAACACACCAACAAGCGCATCCATCTGGTCTCGGGGCTCGGCGGCAGCTACCGCGAGCAGATGCGCAGCGTGCGCGCCAATGACCTGGTGATCGCCATCAGCTTCACCCCGTACGGCAAGGAAACCCAGCACTGCCTGCGCATTGCCCAGCACCATCAGGCCAAAACCCTGATCATCACCGACAGCAACCTCTCGCCCCTGGCAAAACGCGCCAACACTGTGCTGCTGGTCAACGAAGGCAGTTCGTTTGCGTTTCGTTCGTTGAGTGCGACGCTGTGCCTGTGCCAGGCGCTGTTTATCGCCGTGGCGTATCGGCTGGAATTGAAGGTCGATGAGATTCACGAACAGGTCGGCTTCGAGGATTAGCGCCCACGCCGTTTGCAGCTCGCTGAAGCTAAACTAAGGTTGTCCATCCCGAAATGGACATCTGAAGGAGCGGTTCAATGAAGCTGATCGGTATGCTGGATTCGCCTTACGTGCGGCGCGTCGCCATCTCCGCCAAACGCCTTGGCATCCCCCTGAAACACCAGTCGGTTTCGGTGTTTCGGCATTTCGAGCAATTCCAGCAGATCAACCCGGTGGTCAAGGCGCCCACCCTGGTGCTCGACGACGGCGAGGTGTTGATCGACTCGACGCTGATCATCGATTATCTGGAGGCCTTGGCCGGTCCTGGCAACAGCCTGATGCCCGCCGATCTCGATCAACGCCTGCGCTCATTGCGCCTGATCGGCCTGGCACTGGCGGCGTGCGAAAAGTCCGTGCAGCTCTACTACGAACGCAACCTGCGGCCAGCGAACATTCAGTTTGAACCTTGGGTGGAGCGGGTCGAAGGGCAATTGGCGGCCGCCTATTCAGCGCTGGAGCGGGAGCTGGAAATGCAGCCGCTGAACACTGACGGGACGATTGCTCAAGACGGGATTACGCTGGCGGTGGCGTGGAGTTTCACCAATCTGGTGGTGCCGGATCAGGTAGATGTGAATCGGTTTCCACAGATCAGTGCGTTTACGGCGTATGCCGAGGGGCTTGAGGAGTTTGTCAGTACACCGATTGAGTGATCTTTTGACTTTTCTTCGTCCCCCAAAACGCAAAACGCCGCTTCTACCTGAGGTAGAAGCGGCAGAGGCATGTGCCTCAGCGTAAGTCAGTGCATGAACAGCGCGATCAGGATGATGATCGGGATCGGTACGCCGAGAAAGAACAGCAGTAATGAGCGCATGGTAGTTCTCCTGGGTTAGCGAACAGGCAGTGAAGTGGTGGTGACGTAAGCGTCGGATTCCAGATACACCACGGCATCCCGACGACGGCCGCCAAAGGTGGCAGCGAGGCTGGCGAAAAACGCACCGATCAGCAGCGCAATGAACATCCACAGCGAAGTCCAGGCAGCGACTTTGGCGGCGGTATCGGCGGCTTGTTGGGCGGCAAGTTTGGCGTCGGCCACGGCTTTTTGCGTGCGGGCATACACTTCATCAACGCGACGTTCGGCGTCCGCTTGAGTGAGGTTGGTCCGTTGGGCGACCAGTTGCGCCAGGTAGGTGCGGTCTTCGGCAGCCAGTTGACCGTCGTTGCTCAGGCTGCGCACAAAGATGCGCGTCACAGTGCCATGAACGGCGTCATCACTGATCGCCGCCGGACGATCATCGCGGAACAGGCTGTCGACGAAGTAACCGTACTGACCGCTGTCAGTGTTACCAACTGCCGTGCCGGCAGCTTGAGTCGCGGCACTCGCGGCACCACCGACCACACTCGCGCCGGCTTGCACGCCACCGCTGACAATGCTGCTGACCGAGCCGACGACCAATGTCGCGGTCACCAGCGTCGCCACGCACCAGGCCAGGAAGCCATGGGCGGTATCACGGAAATACACTTCATCCCCGTGCATGTTGGCCCACTTCACCCGCAGACGACCCGCGATGTAACCGCCGAGCCCGGAAGCCACGATTTGTGTCACGGCCAACCAGACAATTGTTGAAATCCCCAGGCCCTTGGCACTCACACCTTCATGGGCCCACGGCGATACCGCGGAAAACCCCAAGCCGAAACCGAGCAGCACCAAAATCAACGACAACGCCGCCGCCGCAGCGGCCCCGGCGAAGATCGCGCCCCAAGACACACCCGAAAGCGTGCTTGATTCTTCTAAGGCAGGATAGAAACCATCAGAGGATCTATTCATTGTTATATCGCTCCAGGCAGGAAAGATGGTGTTACAACTCTTCAACGGAAGAAGTGCAGTCACCGTGCCAGTCGCCAACTTTAAATAAATCTCGGGATTTCAGTTATTTAGAAAGTTTGAACTTCCAATGTCCATGCAATTTGCAAGGAACTGTCAGTAGCAGCGGGTTTTATGCATTGGCCGGGAGCGGCGTTTTTAATGGAAAAATCAAAAGATCGCATGAAGTTTTATTTAGAAAGCCTGCCATCATTTCTTGGCAAAATGCCGCTCAACGTTGAGTACTCCTAATCAGGCCCGCCCTATGACCCGCATCTTGACCATCGAAGACGACGCCGTGACCGCCCGGGAAATCGTCGCCGAACTGAGCAGCCACGGGCTCGACGTGGATTGGGTCGATAACGGCCGCGAAGGTCTGGCGCGCGCAGTCAGCGGCAATTACGACTTGATCACCCTCGACCGCATGCTGCCCGAGCTCGATGGTCTGGCGATTGTCACCACGTTGCGGACCATGGGCGTGGCCACGCCGATCCTGATGATCAGCGCCCTCTCCGACGTCGATGAGCGTGTGCGCGGCTTGCGCGCGGGCGGTGACGATTACCTGACCAAACCGTTTGCCACCGATGAAATGGCCGCCCGGGTCGAAGTCCTGCTGCGCCGGCAGAACACCGTGACCGCCCAAGCCACCACGTTGCGGGTGGCGGATCTGGAGTTGAACCTGATCAGCCATGAAGCCAGCCGCGACGGTCAGTTGCTGACGCTGTTGCCCACCGAGTACAAGTTGCTGGAATTCCTGATGCGCAACACCGGGCAGATTCTGTCGCGGATGATGATTTTCGAAGAGGTCTGGGGTTACCACTTCGACCCCGGCACCAACCTGATCGACGTGCACATCGGCCGGCTGCGCAAGAAGATCGACCCGCCAGGCAATGTCCCACTGATACGGACCGTGCGAGGCTCGGGTTATGTCATTGCTGAACCCCTCTAACGGCTGGCGTTCATCCAGCAGCCGTTTGCTGGCGCTCTACAGTTCGCTGTTCGTGCTCTGGAGCGGGATTCTCATGGGGGTCATGTACTACGAGGTTTCCGCTTACCTGGACAACCTGGCCAAACACTCGCTGATGCAACGTCAGCATTTGTTTTCGCACTTTCAGGGCGAACAATTGGCGGACGCCCTCGCCGTCAGCATGACCTTCGACATTCGCGGCATCGATGCTTATGGCCTGTTCGATACTCAGCACCGCTACCTCAGCGGTGCGCTGCGCCACATGCCCGAAGGCCTGCCGCTGGATGGCAAGATTCACATGCTCGACGACTGCGCCGATTCTGACGACCCGAGCCTGCCCGCCGACAGCTGCGACGCGGTAGCGACCCAGACGAAGGACGGTCGCTGGCTCGTGCTGGTGCGGGATAACGGTTCGTTGTTTGCCGTGACCCGGATCATTCTTCACGCATTGTTCTGGGGGGTGACGCTGACCATCTTGCCCGGCATCGCGGGTTGGCACCTGTTGCGGCGGCGTCCGTTGCGGCGGATTCGTGCGATCCAGGCCAGCGCCGAGGCCATCGTCGCCGGCGACCTGACCCGCCGTCTGCCACTGTCCAATCGCCGCGATGAGCTGGACATGCTCGCCGCCATCGTCAACGCCATGCTCGAACGTATCGAACGTTTGATGAACGAGGTCAAGGGCGTCTGCGACAACATCGCCCACGACCTTCGCACGCCGCTGACGCGCCTGCGGGCGCAGTTGTACCGGATTCAGCAACAGGCTGATGAAGGTTCGACGCTGGCGGTGCAGCTGGACTCAGTGCTCGGTGAAGCGGACACCTTGATGGCGCGCTTTCGAGGGTTGTTGCGGATTTCAGAACTGGAAGATCGTCAGCGCCGCTCGGGTTTTGTGCAGCTGGATCCAGTGCCGTTGTTGCAAGAGCTGCACGACTTTTATCTGCCGTTGGCGGAAGAAGGCGAACTGGTTTTCAAGCTGCAACTGCCGGGGTCATTGCCTTCGCTGAACGGTGATCGAGCGTTGCTGTTTGAGGCGGTGGCGAATTTGCTGAGCAACTCGATCAAGTTCACGCCGCCGGGTGGCGAGGTGATTTTGCGTGGGGTCAATGACGGGGGGCATACGCGGATCGAAGTGCTCGATTCGGGGCCCGGGATTCCGGAGGCAGAGCGGGAGGCAGTGTTCCAGCGTTTTTATCGTGCCGATGGCGGCAACCAGAAAAGCGGGTTCGGGCTGGGGCTGTCGATCGTAGCGGCAATTGTGAGCTTGCATGGGTTTACGCTTGAAGTCGGTACTAGTGAATTCGGCGGTGCGCGGTTGGTGCTCGACTGCCGGCAGAGTTTGATTCCTCCCACTTGATCGTTCCCACGCTCTACGCAAGAACGATCATGCCAAGCCCAAAACTCCTTCTTCATGCATCTGCCGCAACAACACCACCCCACTTTCCATAAACTCCGGCGACCCAGCCATCCCCGCCTCCACCGCCAATCCTTCCAGCTGCTCACGCCCGTCCAGTTGAGGAAATTCCTCAATCCGCTGCAACAACCTCCAGGCCAACGGGCTCAGTGCAGAAAACTTCACGCTCCAGTCCTCAGCCCGACGTACCAGCAACAAGGTCGGCTGATCCGGCGTTGTCTGCGGTTGATAATCCGGCCCCACCAACTGCACCGGCCAGGCATAAGCCAGCGGCCAGGCCAGCGGCGAAACCTGCAACGGTTGATCCAGCGACAACCCGGCATCGCTCAGCAGCAACGGTTCGGCCTCGGACTGCTGCAACGCCATCTCGATCCACTCGTAATGCGCCAGCTCCACCATGAACGGCGGCCACGCCCCTTCGGCCAACGCTTGCGGTTCCGAGGCCAGGAACTCGACAAACTCCTGGGCGATCTCGCCGAATTTCGGCGTGCGCGCGCGGTAGTCGCGCAGGAAAATCCGTACCAGTGAACGCCAGTCTTCATCGCCGAGAATCTTGATCAGCACCGGAAAAGTCCCACTGAGCAACGACGACAGGTTCGCGAAAATCAGGTCGCGGTAAACCTGCGCCCGTGTCACGTCCATCCCGGCCGGTGGCGCGCAATGATCGGGATCGCGCAGGTAAAGGCCCAGGGTGTTTTGCTGCTGAAACAGGCTCGGCTTATCCACGGTTCACCCCTTCGGTTTGCAGGCGGCGAATGGTCTGCAATTCAGCCAGCAGTTCGGAAAATGCCGGGAAGTTGAAATCCCGTTCCAGCAGCGTCGGCTGCGCGCCGAATCGAGCGTAAGCCTCTGCCAGCAACGACCAGACCACCGGTTTTACTGAAGCGCCATGGGTGTCGATTTTCAAAGTATCGGACTCATCGAAATGCCCGGCCACGTGCATGGCCACCACCCGGCCCGAATCGATGCCGGCCAAAAAGGCCTGCGGATCGAAACCGTGATTGATCGAGTTGACGTAGACGTTGTTGACGTCGAGCAGCAGGTCGCAATCGGCTTCGCGCAGCACCGCGTTGGTGAAGGTCACCTCGTCCATACCCTGTTGTGGCGCGGCGTAGTAGGAAACGTTTTCCACCGCCAGGCGCCGCCCCAGAATGTCCTGGGCCTGGCGAATTCGCGCGGCGACGTGGAGCACCGCTTCTTCGGTAAAGGGCAACGGCAGCAGGTCGTAAAGGTGGCCGTCATCGCTGCAGTAGCTCAAGTGTTCGCTGTACAGCGGCACGTTGTATTGATCGAGGAAAACCCGGACTTCCTGCAGAAACCCGACATCCAGCGGCGCCGGGCCGCCCAGTGACAAGGACAAGCCATGACAGGACAACGGATAACGCTCGGCCAGGGCGCGTAACGCGTGACCATGAGCGCCGCCGATACCGATCCAGTTCTCCGGCGCGACTTCCAGAAAATCGAAATCGCCCACACGGGCTGCCTGAAGGTCCTTCATTAAACCGCGACGCAAACCGAGCCCGACGGTCGCCTTCGCTGATGTGATGGGGGTCTGCATGATGTCGATCTCAATGATTGTCAGAACGGAATCACAGTTAACCGAAAGGGTGTATCGGGTCTGTGTTGCGCTCCGGCAGAAAATCGCAGTGGTTGTATCGCCAGCGGGTCCGTACACACTGTGGTACAGACCCGCCGTTGCGCGTTACGCCAGGTCGTACTTCTCACGCACCAGATGGCCAATGCCGATGCGATCCAGCACGGTCATCGGGCACAGGAACGTCACGCGGACGGTGCCCGGCAAGCGGCTGATGTCGATCGAGCCGGTGATGGTCGCGCGGTTGAGCACTTCGTCGTACGGCAGACCGGTGACCGAGGCGGCGCGTTTCAAGCCGTTCTCTACCGCGACGTTGAGGTTCTCGCCGCTGCCGATAAAGGTGATCGGCCCGCTCTGCTCAATGTCGTGCTGACCCCAGCGCTCGCCCAGTTCGCGGACTTTCTGTCGCTGCTCGGCGTTCATCGGCCGGGCCATGGGCGGCAAGTCGTCGAGGTTTTGCAGCAGGATCGGGCCTTCCAGCGTCAGGTTCTTCACTACTTCCACCACCACCTCGGTTTCCCCGGAGCAATCGGTGGCATGCCCGGCGATCTCGCCGTTGCCCTGCTGGGCGTGCATGTCGCCCATGTACACGCCGGCGCCTGGCACCTTGACCGGGCAGATCAACACGCAGCCCTCGCGGATCGAGTTGGTGTCCATGTGACCGTCAGTCTTGGCCGCGTGCAGTTCTTCGCGAGTCATGCCGAAACGGTGCGGTGCGCCGATCAGGTATTGGCCGAAATCGGCGCAGTTGTGGGAGTCGGGCAAATCACGGGACGGCGTGGTGCCGATGTTGCCGAGGAATGGCCGCATGTGCGCCGCCACACCGGGGATGTCGGCGCGCGCCAGGGACAGGATCGAATGTTGCGCGGCGAATTCCGGCAACGCTGACATCTCGGATGCGTTGCCGGCCAGTTGATTGGCGATGTCCTGATTGACGGTCAGGCTGACCTGATTCTGCGCATCGAACACGATCACGTAGCCGTGGCTGAAGCGAAACGCGCTGACCTCGGCGCCACAGGTGTTGCAGCGAATCGCGTCCTCGCCAATGCCTTCGACATGGCTGGCCGGGTGTTCAGTGCCGCACTTGGCGCAGAATTTGGAAACGAACGGATCGCCGTGGTAGCGACCTTCAACGAATTTCATCACCCCGGACGAAGTGGCGAGTGAGGTGACGCGCATGCTTTTGATCTTGATCGCCACCGCGTCGCCGATTTCCGCACCGGCGATGGCCACCGGTTGCGTCACTTCGTGGCCACCCTCGAAGGCCGGCGTGATCATCGGTCCCCAGCAGCCCGGTGGTGTGCCGGTGATCAGGGTGCCGCCGTCGGCCAGTGGTCCGAGCATCGGCTGGCTGGGGCCGATGATGCCGCTGGTGTATTGGTCGACGCGCAGGCGATTGACGGGTATGGATTTCAGGTCGGTTTCAGGCAGGAGCGTGGTCATTGTTATCCCCTTCACGGTGTATAGGGTGCCAAATGGCCTACGCAGTTCATCGCAGGTTTGTATCTCGCCTGTGTTCGGCAGTGCCCCTGAGTTAGCGGGCACTGTATCGGGAGGCGGATTAGATACAGTGGGATACACACCACCAATCCCCTTGTAGGAGTGAGCCTGCTCGCGATAGCGGTGTGTCAGATAACACTGATGCCAACTGACACTCCGCTATCGCGAGCAGGCTCACTCCTACAGGGGATTTGTGGTGGTCAGGGGAATGGGGCTTTCGTCGCTCAAGGCTGCGCCACACAGACCCCGGACTAAACTTACTGCACGCAGGGCGTGCTTATCGTCCTGTTCATTCCCACGACCACCGCCCAGAGGTGAACGCCTCGAAAAACAAGGCCTCTGGACCCTGATCCTGCTGAAGGAGCACACGTGATGGACGAGGCCAGACTCAATGATTTCATGGGCAAACTGGTGAACGACATGGGCGGCGCGGCGATGCTCGCCAACGTCATCCTTGGCGAAGAGCTCGGACTGTACCGGGCCATGGCCGACAGTCAGCCAATCACCCCTGAAGCCCTCGCCGACAAAACCGGCTGCAACACCCGCTTGCTGCGCGAATGGCTCAGCGCCCACGCCGCTTCCGGTTACATGGAACACCGCGACGGCCAGTTCCGGCTGCCTGAAGAGCAGGCCCTGGCGTTGGCGATCGAAGACTCACCGGTCTATATCGCGGGTGGTATCGGGGTGGTTGCATCGTTTTTCCATGACAAGGACAAACTGGTCAGCGCCATGCGCGGCGACGGTGCCCTCGCCTGGGGCGATCACCATCCGTGCATGTTCAGCGGCACGGAGCGGTTCTTCCGGCCAGGTTATAAAGCGCACTTGGTCGCCGAATGGCTGCCGGCGCTCGAAGGCGTGGTCGCCAAACTGGAGGCTGGCGCCAAGGTGGCGGATATCGGCTGCGGCCACGGCGCATCCACCGTGATCATGGCCCAGTCGTTTCCGGATTCGCGGTTCGTCGGTTTCGACTACCACGCGCCCTCCGTCACCGTCGCCACCCAGCGCGCCGAAGAAGGTGGCGTGGCCGGGCGTGCGCGGTTCTTCCAGGGCACGGCAAAAAGCTTCCCCGGCGATGACTATGACCTGGTGTGCTATTTCGACTGCCTGCACGACATGGGCGACCCGGTGGGCGCGGCGAAACATGCGTATGACGCACTGAAACCGGATGGCACGGTGCTGCTGGTGGAACCGTTCGCCAACGACAAGCTCGACGACAACGTCAACCCGGTTGGCCGCTTGTTCTACGCCGCCTCGACCTTCATCTGCACCCCGAACTCGCTGTCCCAGGAGGTCGGCCTCGGGCTCGGCGCCCAGGCTGGCGAGGCGCGTTTGCGCAAGGTCTTCACCGAGGCGGGGTTCAAGACGTTCCGCCGGGCTACGGAAACGCCGTTCAACCTGATTCTGGAGGCGCGTAAATAGGTGCCGGATCATCACCCGGACGGGCAACCTGTCCGGGTGACCGGCAAATGCTACCCTGCAAACACTCATGGCCCTCCGGAGTGTTGAACATGCTCGACAGCCTCATCCGCGAACAACTCGACCACCTTCAGCAGTTAATGGCTGACCAGCCGTTTGTGGTCCTGACCGGCGCCGGCATCAGCACTCCGTCGGGCATTCCGGACTACCGCGACAACCAGGGCGTGCGGCGTGGCCGGCAACCGATGATGTATCAGGAGTTTCTCTCCGCCCCCGAATCCCGGCGTCGCTATTGGGCGCGGGCGATGCTCGGTTGGCCGCGAGTACGCCAGGCCCAGCCAAACGTGGCCCATGAGGCCTTGGCCCGTTTGCAAAGTTCGCAGCAGATCAGCGGGCTGATCACTCAAAACGTCGACACCCTGCACGACCAGGCTGGCAGCCATGACGTCATCGAACTTCACGGCAGCCTGCACCGGGTGTTGTGCCTGGACTGCGGAAAACGCAGCGAACGGGATTCGATCCAGCAACTGATGGAAGCGCAGAATCCGTACCTGGCCGGGGTGGACGCGGTGCAAGCCCCGGATGGCGACACGCTGCTGGATGCGGCGTTTGAGGCGCGGTTTCAGGTGCCGCATTGCCCGCACTGCGCGGGTGAGCGGATGAAGCCGGACGTGGTGTTTTTTGGCGAGAATGTGGCGCAGGTGACGGCGGCCAAAGCGATGACGGCGGTCGAAAAGGCTGCAGGGTTGTTGGTGGTCGGGTCTTCGTTGATGGCGTATTCGGCGTTTCGGTTGTGTCGGGCCGTGGCGGATCATGGGAAACCGTTGATTGCAATCAATCTGGGGAAGACACGGGCGGATGATTTGCTGAATTTGAAGATAGAGGGGTCTTGTGAGCGGCTTTTGCCGGAATTGGTGCAAAGGCTGGATCGATGATGTCTTGAGCTCGGGGTTCGACTTTAGATCCACCCCTCACCCCAGCCCTCTCCCCAGCGGGGAGAGGGGGAAAGGGGGCAGATCTCCAGTGCTTTCAAGTCCTGAGTTCGACTCGTTATCTCAGGTCGATGTAACTCCCGAGAACACCTCGGTCAGTCCCCTCGCCCCTCTGGGGAGAGGGTTAGGGTGAGGGGTGGTTCTCTCAGAATGTCGAATAAAGCCTGCGCCGCCGCCGACAACTCAACCCCAGGCTTGGTCAACACCCCGATCGCCCGCTCCACCACCGGATCGCGCAAGGTAATGCACCGCGCCCCGAGTTCCAGCATCTGCCCGACACACAACGCCGGCACCGCGCTCACCCCCAATCCACTGGCAACCATCCTTCCCACGGTCGCCAATTGATGACTTTCAAACTCTACCGGCAACTTCATCCCACGCGCCTGCAAGTGCTCTTCGAGCATCACCCGAACCGTCGACGGACGCTGCAAGGTGATGAACGGTTCCTTAAGCAAGGTCTGCCAGTCGATGTCTTCCCGTTCGGCAAAAGGAGAATCCTTCGGCACCACGGCAACGAAACGATCCATGTACAACGGAGTGAATGCCAGCGACGAACTCTGATTCGGTTCAAACGCCACCCCCAGCTCAACCTGCCGGTCACGCACCATCTCCAGCACCTGCTCGTTGATCACGTCATTCACCGTGACGTTGACCTTGGGATAGCGCGCGCGGAAGGTTTTCAGGATCGGCGGCAGCAGGTTGCCGGCAAATGAGGGCATCGCCGCCAACGTCACGCGACCGCGCTGGAGGGTGAAGCGTTGCCGCAGCTCATCCTCGGCATTGTCCCAGTCCGCTATCAGCCGACGTGCCAGAGGCACCAGCGATTCTCCCTCCGCCGTCAGCGCGACATTGCGCGTGTTGCGGGTGAACAGGCGCCCGCCCAGCCCTTCCTCCAGCGCCTTGATGGTCAGGCTCAAGGCCGATTGCGACAGGTGCAACCGCTCGCAGGCCACGGCAAAACTCAAACTCTGGGCCACGGCCAAAAATGCCCTGATCTGCTTGACTGTCATGACCACTGGCTCCAACGTAGTACGGATGGTTGATTGGTGAGTTTTATCTATCAATCAACCTTAAAAATCAACTTAACAAATGAATTCTTCAGCGAGACACTCCTATCCCATACGGCTAGCCAGCCGCCCACAAAGAATAAAAGAGGTGCATATGGCAGGTTTCGACAAGCGCGTGAGTTCCTACGAGGAAGCCCTTGCAGGTCTTGAAGACGGCATGACCGTGATCGCCGGCGGCTTCGGCCTGTGCGGGATCCCGGAAAACCTCATCGCCGAGATCAAGCGCAAAGGCACACGCGACCTCACCGTGGTTTCCAACAACTGCGGCGTCGACGGTTTCGGCCTCGGCGTGCTGCTGGAAGACCGGCAGATCCGCAAGGTGGTGGCCTCCTATGTTGGCGAGAACAAATTGTTCGAAGACCAACTGCTCAAAGGCGAAATCGAAGTGGTCCTGACTCCCCAAGGCACCCTCGCCGAAAAAATGCGCGCAGGCGGTGCCGGCATCCCTGCGTTCTTCACCGCCACCGGCGTCGGCACCCCTGTGGCCGACGGCAAGGAAGTGCGCGAATTCCATGGCCGCAAATACCTGATGGAAGAATCCATCACCGGTGACTTCGCCATCGTCAAAGGCTGGAAAGCCGACCACTTCGGCAACGTCATCTACCGCCACACCGCCCAGAACTTCAACCCGCTGGCCGCCACTGCCGGCAAGATCACCGTGGTCGAAGTCGAAGAAATCGTCGAACCCGGCGAGCTGGACCCGGCGCAGATCCACACCCCTGGCATCTACGTCGACCGGGTCATTTGCGGCACGTTCGAGAAGCGCATCGAACAGCGCACCGTGCGTAAGTGATCCCCTGCCCCCGGACCGAATGAAGGAATAACAACAATGGCACTTTCCCGCGAACAAATGGCTCAACGCGTCGCCCGCGAAATGCAGGACGGCTTCTACGTGAACCTGGGCATCGGCATTCCGACCCTGGTCGCCAACTACATTCCTGAAGGCATGGAAGTCATGCTGCAGTCGGAAAACGGCCTGCTCGGCATGGGACCCTTTCCGACTGAAGAAACCATCGATGCCGACATGATCAACGCCGGCAAACAAACCGTGACCGCGCGTATCGGCGCGTCGATCTTTTCCTCGGCCGAGTCCTTTGCGATGATCCGCGGTGGTCATGTCGACCTGACCGTGCTGGGCGCCTTTGAAGTAGACGTGCAAGGCAACATTGCCTCGTGGATGATTCCCGGCAAACTGGTCAAGGGCATGGGCGGCGCGATGGACCTGGTGGCCGGCGCAGACAACATCATCGTCATCATGACCCACGCGTCCAAGGACGGTGAGTCCAAGCTCCTGTCCAAATGCAGCCTGCCGCTGACCGGTGCCGGGTGCATCAAGCGCGTGCTGACCGACCTGGCTTACCTGGAAATCGAAAACGGCGCGTTCATTCTCAAGGAACGTGCACCGAGCGTCAGCGTCGAGGAGATTGTCG
The DNA here is from genome assembly GCF_050435365.1 of Pseudomonas sp. BT76 TE3572. Taxonomy (NCBI): domain Bacteria; kingdom Pseudomonadati; phylum Pseudomonadota; class Gammaproteobacteria; order Pseudomonadales; family Pseudomonadaceae; genus Pseudomonas; species Pseudomonas sp. BT76 TE3572. The sequence goes on along the minus strand of NZ_JBNDKE010000001.1, from coordinate 162,008 downwards.
CCAAGACCGCCGGTAAACTGATCGTGCCGGATCACGTTCCGGAAATGCAGTTCGCTGCCCAGTGAGGAATCATTCCATGCAAGAAGTCGTCATTGTCGCCGCCACCCGCACCGCCATCGGCAGTTTCCAGGGTGCCCTGGCCAACGTGTCCGCGGTTGACCTCGGTGCTGCGGTGATCCGCCAGTTGCTGGCGCAAACCGGCCTGGACGTTGCTGAAGTCGATGAAGTGATCATGGGCCAGGTGTTGACCGCCGGCGCCGGGCAAAACCCTGCGCGCCAGTCCGCGATCAAGGCCGGCCTGCCCTTCACCGTACCTGCGATGACCCTGAACAAGGTCTGCGGCTCGGGCCTCAAAGCGCTGCATCTGGCCACTCAGGCGATTCGCTGCGGCGATGCCGACGTGATCATTGCCGGCGGCCAGGAAAACATGAGCCTGTCCAATTACGTCATGCCGGGCGCTCGCACCGGTCTGCGCATGGGTCACGCGCAAATCGTCGACACCATGATCAGCGACGGCCTGTGGGATGCGTTCAACGATTACCACATGGGCATCACCGCCGAAAACCTGGCTGAGAAGTACAACCTGACCCGTGAACAGCAAGACGCCTTCGCCGCGGCCTCGCAGCAGAAAGCCACGGCCGCCATCGAAGCCGGGCGTTTTGCCGATGAGATCACGCCGATCCTGATTCCTCAGCGCAAAGGCGATCCGGTCGCCTTCCAGGTAGACGAACAGCCACGGGCCGGCACCACCGCCGACTCCCTGGGCAAACTGAAACCGGCCTTTAAGAAGGACGGTTCGGTGACCGCCGGTAACGCCTCGTCCCTGAACGACGGTGCCGCCGCCGTGATCCTGATGAGCGCGGAAAAAGCCAAGGCCCTCGGCCTGCCCGTGCTGGCGAAAATCGCGGCTTACGCCAATGCTGGCGTCGACCCGGCGATCATGGGCATCGGCCCGGTCAGTGCGACTCGTCGTTGCCTGGACAAGGCCGGCTGGTCCATCGACCAACTGGACCTGATCGAAGCCAACGAAGCCTTCGCTGCGCAATCTCTGGCGGTGGCCAAGGACCTGGAATGGGACCTGAACAAGGTCAACGTCAACGGCGGCGCTATCGCCCTGGGCCACCCGATCGGTGCGTCGGGTTGCCGGGTGCTGGTGACTTTGCTGCATGAAATGATCAAGCGTGACGCCAAGAAAGGCCTCGCTACCCTGTGTATCGGTGGTGGTCAGGGCGTGGCACTGGCGATCGAACGGGCGTAAGCCGACAGAGCTCAACAGACTGCACGGGGACCCACGAAGATCCGCCGCAGTCTGGCAACACCCCGGTGCCTCTGAAGTGATTCAGAGTGACTTTTGTGGCGAGGGAGCTTGCTCCCGCTGGGCTGCGTAGCGGCCCCAAAATCTCGACTATTCCCGAAGATTTTGCGAGCGCTTCGCACTCGAGCGGGAGCAAGCTCCCTCGCCACAGTTAGTCAGCGTCTGCATGAGCTGATTGAAATCAAATGCACCGGGTTCTTTTTGTCTGGCCGTCAGGCAAATTTCACCAGATTCAGCACCGGCAGCGGACCGCCTGGAAACTGCACCAGCCGCGCCCCGACGCTCAATTCCCCCAGATCAATCCCGAAGAAACCCAGCCGTTCGATCAGCGCCGCCACTTGAGCTTTTGCATCGGCATCATCACCCGAGAGAAACAGCACCCGCCGCCCGCCCTCCGCCGCTGGATCGCTTTCCAGAAAACGCGCCTGAAGGTGATTGAACGCCTTCACCACCCGCGCACCGGGTACCCATTCGGCAAACACTTCGCTGGACGTCCGCCCCTGCAAATCCACCGCCTTGAACGATGGCGCCTCGATTGAGTTGTTGGCGTCGATGACAATCCGACCGCCAAAATCCGGCAGGCCGGCAAGCGCGGTCGGCAACTTCGACCAGTTGACCGCGACCAACACGATGGCTTGTGCGGCGGCTTCCTCGCGAGTTCCGGCACGCGCCGTTGGTCCGAGTTCTTCCACCAGCGAGGCCAGGCTTTGCGGCCCTCGGCTGTTGGCGATAACCACTTCAATACCTTGACGTGACAGTGCTCTGGCAAAGGCTGCGCCGATTGCGCCGGCGCCGATGATTCCGATGGTGCTCATGGTTGTTCACTCCGTGGGTTGTCGTTGGAGTGAATACTGCGCTTGCCATTAGCGATTGATTAGCGGGTAATGCCTTGAATGATTTTCAAGCATGACTAGCAGGTGCCTGCCATGGAAACCCTCGCCAACCTCGAATCTTTCGTTCGCAGTGCCGAAACCGGCAGTTTCTCCGCCGCCGCACGAGTGCTCGCGCTGACCCCGGCCGCTGTCAGCCGCAACGTGGCGATGCTGGAACGCAACATCGGCGTGCGGCTGTTCCAGCGTTCGACCCGCAAGCTGTCCCTGACCGAAGCCGGGGAACGCTTTCTGACGAGTATCGGCGGTAATCTGCAAGCACTACAGACAGCAATCAGCACGGTGAGCAGTGACCAAGGCGAGCCGACGGGCGTGCTCAAAGTCAGCCTGGCGCCGACATTTGGCATCGATCATGTCTTGCCGCTGCTGCCGGCGTTCCTGGCGCGCTACCCGCTGATTCGCCCGGAATGGCACTTCGAAAACCGCCCCGTGGATTTGATTGCCGAAGGGTATGACGCGGCCATTGGCGGCGGCTTCAAGTTAACGCCCGGTGTGGTGTCGCGGACGTTGGCGGCGGCGCATGTGGTGGCGGTCGCCTCTCCCGCCTACCTCGCAGGACGCAGCCTGCCCGACAGTCCGGCAGACCTGTCCGGACACACCGGCATTGTGATGCGCGGCACCCGCACCGGGCAGATTCGCCAATGGCTGATGCACGATGGCGCGGGCAACGAAGCACCGGCCAATCTGAATGAAAACATTGTGCTCAATGACCCGGCCGCCATGCGCGAAGCGGCGATACTCGGCCTGGGCGTCACACTGCTGGTGTTGCCGGATGTACTGGCGAATATCCAGCGTGGCGAACTGGTGCGCCTGCTGCCCGACTGGCACGCCGACGCGGGTCCGATTTCGCTGTACTACCCGAGCCGCACGTTGATGCCGGCCAAGACCCGGGTGTTCATCGACTTTGTGGTCGAGGCGTTTAAGCACAACTGATCGTTTCCACGCAAAGCGTTCAACACCCTAATTTTTGTATACAAAATCACGACATCTATAGAGCAATCACTCCCGCGCAATGCTAACGTTGCCGCCTCACTCAGGTCGGAGGTACGTGCGTGCTGTTACTCAAACTGCTGGTCATCCCAGGATTTCTCTTGCTGATTTCCCTGGCCGGTAAACGCTGGGGACCGAGTGTCGCCGGTTGGCTGTCGGGGTTGCCGGTGGTGGTCGGGCCGATTCTGTTCTTCCTCGCCATCGAACAAGGCCAGGTGTTCGCCGCTCAATCGGCGACGGCAGCGCTGTCGGCGATGTTCGCGATGATTGCCTTTTGCGTGACCTACGCTCAGGTTGCACAACGCGCGGATTGGCCGTGGGCGCTAGTGATTTCGCTGTTGGTCTGGGCGACGGCGGCCGTTGTGCTGTCGTTGATTGCGCCGTCCCTGGTGTTCTCGGTAATCGCCGCCGCGACCGCACTGCTGGCGGCGCCGTATCTGTTTCCCTCGGTACAGCCGATCGTGTCGGGCCCGGCGCCGAAGTCCGACAAATTGCTGTTGCGCATGATTGCCGGCGCCCTGCTCACCCTCGCCGTCACGTTGTTGGCCAGCACCGTTGGTGAACGCTGGAGCGGCCTGCTCGCCGTGTTCCCGGTGCTGGGCAGCGTGATGGCGGTGTTCTCCCAGCAAACCCGCGGCCCGGCGTTTACCGCCGCGTTGCTGCGGGCCACTGCTACCGGGATGTATTCGTTCGCCGCGTTTTGCCTGGTGTTGGCGCTGGCCTTGCCAGGCATGGGTTTGAGCGCGTTCGCTCTGGGCGTCGCGGTGTCAGTGGGTATGCTCGGGGTGACCAAGCGTTTGTTGGCCAAGCCGGCGAGCCCGGTACCGGACGCTGGACGTACGGCGATCAAACGCTAAGCTGCTTGATGTCATCGGGCCAGGATGGTCGCCCGCTCATCGCGCTGAAGGAACAGACATGACCCCGCTTCGAAACAGCCACAGCGCGACGGCCGTCGGCGTGATTGCGATTGTGCTCTGGTCCTCCCTGGCGTTGCTGACCACCCTCACCGAAGGCATTCCGCCGTTTGAACTGATGGCCCTGAGTTTCGGCGCGGCGTTCGCGGCGAGCCTGGTGATTCTGGGCCGACACGGGCTCGCCGGCTTCACCAGTTGGCGCCAGCCCTGGACCGTTTGGGCGACCGGATTCGTCGGAATTTTCGTTTATCACGCGCTGTACTTTTTCGCACTCAAAGCCGCCCCGGCGGCTGAAGCCAGTCTGATCAACTACCTTTGGCCGCTGTTGCTGGTGTTGCTGTCGGCGTTCTCGGCTGGAGAAAAGCTGCACAAGCGGCAATTGCTCGGCGCACTGCTGGGCCTGGCCGGCACGGCCTTCATCATGCAGCAGCGTGCCCCGAATGCTGGCGCCGCGATGCCCATCGCCGGTTATCTCGCAGCGTTCGGTTGTGCGCTGATCTGGTCGGTTTACTCGGTGATCAACCGCCGGTTCAGCGAAGTACCGAGCAGCATCATTGGTGGCATCTGTGGCCTGGTCGCCGTGGCCGGACTGGTTTGTCACCTTATGTTCGAAATCACGATACAACCCGACTTCAGCCAATGGACCGCGATTGTCGTCCTTGGGCTAGGACCGGTAGGCCTGGCGTTTTTTGCCTGGGACCACGCCACCAAACACGGCAGTCTGGCGACGCTGGGGGCGCTGTCCTACCTGGCGCCGCTGATGTCCACGTTGTTGCTGATCACCGTGGGGCGCAGCCATGCCAGCCCGATTCTGATCGTCCCCGCGTTGCTGATTATCACCGGGGCAGTCATCGCCACGTCGCGATCAACCGTCAAATTACCGATAACACGTTCGATAGTTCCGAACGAGTAAAGCAAAAAGCTCGCACGTCATTCGAACAGGTTTACTTCAACATCAGCCTCAGTTGAAAACCAATCACTGACTGAGGCCTACACCATGAAGTTCTTTTTCCACCCTTCGCCCAACCCGATGAAAGTCGCGCTGCTGCTCGAAGAACTGCAAACGCCCTACGAATTGATCGGTGTCGACACCTTCAAAGGCGAGCAACACCTGCCGGCCTTTTTGGCGATCAACCCGAACGCCAAGGTGCCAGCCCTGGTCGATGGCGACGCGACCGTCTTCGACTCCCAGGCGATCCTGCTGCACCTGGCGCAAAAACATCAGCGCTTCCTGCCAACCTCCGTCGCAGGTCAGGCCGAGCTACTGTCGTGGCTGATGTTCATCGCCACTGGCCTGTCGCCATTTTCCGGCCAGGCGGTGCATTTCCTGCACCACGCACCGGAAGACCTGGCGTATGCGAAAAACCGCTACCTCAAGGAAGTCGAACGCCATTACCGCGTGCTCGATCAGCGTCTGGCCGACCATCAGTACCTGGCCGGCGACACCTACAGCATCGCCGACATGGCGCTCTGGGGTTGGGCCAATTACGCGCCGTACATCCTCGGCGAGAACGGCCTGGCGGCGTACCCGAACGTCAAGCGCCTGTTCGATGAAATCAGCGCCCGCCCGGCCGCCCAACGTGCCCACGGTCTTAAAGAGAAACTGGTGCTGAAGGCTGAATTCGACGAAGAAACCCGTCGCAACCTGTTCCCGCAGAACCAGGCGCAGTAACCCATTCACAGCATTCGAAGGAGATGAAATGAGTGATCAACCTTGACTGCTGCTAAACAACGAGGGCGCAAGCGCCCTCGCTACCCGCCTGGCTACTACCCAGGCTTGTGGTTATCCAATACCCGATTGACCGCTAACTCCCCCAACATGATGACCCGTTGCAGCACCAGCATCGTTTGCCGTCGTGGGCCGTCGGTCAAGTCGGTGAGATCGTTGACTATGGCGCTGGCTGCTGCCAACGATTCGCAGGCCTCGACGAGCAACGTTTCGTCATCCACCGCTGCGTCGATGGTGAAAATGGTGCTGGGCTTGCGGGGCGGTATCTGCGTTTTCGACGCCCCGGGATTGAGGTAAAAGCTGAGTGCGCGGTCGGCCGCCTCGTTCATTTTCTTGGGGTCAAGATCAAGAAAGGCGTCGTAGGGTAACGGAGTGGTATTTGGGGGGTTGGGCGTAACTTTGAACATAGATGAAGCTCCAACTTGCAATATTGAGGAGCCATCACCCTCGCTACCAAACGAAGGGTGGCGGCCATACGTGGGTTGGTAGACCGGTCGAAGTTGGGAAAACCCGGCGCTCACAATGGAGCCCCACGCATGACCACCATAAAAGCAGAGTCCCGAAAAGAGACTGCATAAGGTGTTGCCATGCGACTTCGTAGCGGGCTACCAAACCCGATCACTGTTTTGCAGTGACCAGCAAACGATATAGCCCGCCCCACAGCCGCACAAGCCGGCGGATTCTGGCGTACGCGTAGGTAACGACGCAAGGTGTTGTAGCCGTTAGGACGTAACAGCGGGTGTCTTTAAACGCGTACGTTAAACGCGTGAAAGCTTTCCAAAAATCGAGGAAGCGTCCGACATTTTCCCAGGGGCGCGACGTTACCCGTTGGCCGCTTTAAATCCTGCCGGACTCGCGTGGCGATGTAGTGTTTTTGAAGAGGTTTTGGTAGGCGGATGCCAGATTGGTCGTCGATGCGTGCAGAGAGTGGTCGTTCCAGGCCGATGACACCCAGCAGTGGTTGGTTGGCGCTGGTCCATAAGTAGCCATAAGTAATTGCGCTGACCAAAGGAACGTGACCGTCCGTTAGACCGCGCTGGAATGCGCCGCAACCTCCATGGGATGATCGCCCCCCACCGCGAGACCGACCATCCCCTGGAGTTTCTGAATGTCATTGTTGAGTAAAAAAGCCGTTGTCCTGTTGTTGACGGCGGTTGCCAGTCTGGGAGCGCTGAATGCGCAGGCCGCCAAGGCCACTGCCAGTGATGCCGTGCCCGCACAGAAAGTCTCGATGCTCGGCGGCAAGTTCACGTTCACCCTGCCTAAAGGCTTCGTCGCCAACCCGTTGCCTGCCGGCGACGCGGCCACCGGCACCGCCGGGGCAACGGGCACCATGTACACCAATCAGGCGACTAAAACCGTTGTGATCGCCGCTGAAAACACCATCCCCGGTGGCCTCAACGTCAAAGACAACGACGGTCAGTTCCTCGACTCCACGGCGTCCGCCTTCGCCACCGAACAAGCCACGGCGCTGCCGGATTTCACCAAGCTCAGTGAAAAAAGCCTGACCCAGAAAGGCACTGGCCTGGGGCTGCGGCAGATTGACAGCACCGCCACCCAGGGCGGCGGCAAAACCCTCGACACCACGCTGATGGCTGCATCCAATACGCGCATGGCGATCGTTCAGGTGATTTCCCGCCTCAGTGACAATGCTGGCCACGAGACGCTGGTCAAGCAGATCGTCACCGGCAAGTAAGTATCAAGGATTGAGGCGCTGCAACCAGGCGCTCAAGTCCTGTAATTCGACAGCACTGATGCTGTGACCGACGCCAGGGTAGGCATGAAATTCAGGCTTGAGTGACAGGCTTTGCAACAGGCTGTCAGCGTCCGTGCCGTCAATGTACGGAAGGCGTTTATCCGCAGTGCCATGACCGATGAAAATCGCCAGTTTCTGGCGCTTTTCATCCGGTTTCAGTTCGGACTGTAGCACCGGCAAAATCCGTCCGCTCAACGCCGCTATCCCGCCAACCGCCTCGGGATGACGCAGGGCCACCTCGTAGGACATGATCGCGCCCTGGCTGAAACCCACCAGGAACACCTTGTTCGGTTCGGTGTGATATTTCTTCGCCGCTTGTGCGACGAAATCCTGCAGCACCTGGCCGCTGGCCTTCAGATCATCGGTCTCACCGTTGTAGGCAGCGTTGCCCTTCTCGCGAAACCACTTGTAACTGTCCTCCTCCATCACCATCGGTGCGCGTACCGACAGGTAGTTGTATGACGCGGGCAATTCATCCTTGATGTCGAACAGGTCCTCCTCGTTACTGCCAAAACCGTGGAGGAAAATCACCAGGGGCTGATTGCGCGATTCGGGGTTGGCCTGCTCCAGGTACTTGAGCGGCAGATCGGTTTGCAGCGGGGTTTGAGCGTGGACGGCGGCGGACGCCAGGAGTGTCAGCAGAGCGAGAAACTTCAACATAAAACTTCCTTCACAGAGCGCAGGATTCGGGGCAGAGCCTAACACTGTGAAGCTTGCCGGGGGATTATGGGTGTTGCTCGCGATAGCGGCCTCAAAAGCGGTGAAGATTGCGCGGTTAATCGTTAATGAGTTTTCCGACCCGAATCGGCTCACGCCCCGCGACCTTCGCCTGCCAGGTACCCGGCTGCGTATAACGCCCGCGATCAATCGCAAACAACACCCCACTGGTCCCGGCGCAAACAGTCGTGACCCGATCATTCAGCGGGTCGACCACTTCAAACAGCGCATCGCCCTTCTCCACCCACTCACCGGAATCGCGCAGGAAACTGACGACCCCATGATGCGGCGCGAACAGGTATTGGGTGCCTTCGAACGGCATGCCTTCACAGCACTCGCTCGGGGCCGCAGGCCAAGTACCTGTGATGAAACCCTGCTCGGCGAGGAACCCGAGAATCGCCTCGCAATTGGCTTGAGCCTGATCGACTCGCGTATCACCCATGCTGCCCAGCTCCAGCGTCGTCGCCAGGTTGGCCGGCGGGATCGCGGCCTCAGGGAAAGCCCTTGCCAGACGCAACCACGGCGTTGAACACGACTCATCGAATGAGCTGCCGCCGGAATCTTCACAGAGCAACGCCACCCCGGCCTTCAAACGCGCCGCCAGGGATTGCCACTGCGGCCAGTGTTGCGGCAAGGCATACAGATGAATCGCCGCGTCGAAATCACAATGCAGATCGAGGGTGATGTCGGCCTCACAGGCGTGGCGCAGCAGCAAGCGGTGCATGGCTTCAAGCTGCGAGGCCGGTGCCGGCAAATCGTCGAGTACCTGGCCCATGGTCTGGCGAATCAGCGCAATGTTGGCAGCCGCATCACTGCCCAGCCGATCGTCGATCAACTCGGCCACCGGTGCGCTGAGTTCGACGAAGGAACGGTTGAAATTCTTGCCGCTGCCCAGTTCGAAGCGGCCCATGTGGCTGCCTTGCAGGTGTTGATCGAGGCCGATGGGATTGGCCACCGGGACCAGTTCGATCACGCCCTGCAACTGACCCTGGGTTTCGAGTTCGGCCAGACGCTTTTTCAGTTCCCACGCCGTGCGCATGCCCGGCAGTTCATCAGCGTGCAGGCTGGCCTGGATGTAGACCTTGCGAGTGCCCGCGCCAAAACGAAACACGCTGAGGGTGCGCTCGGTGCCCAGGTGGCTCCAGGGCAGTGAATGATCGATGCGTTGCATGAGAACTCCGATATAAGGGGCACTGAGATCACCCTGTGGGAGCGAGCTTGCTCGCGATGGCGGCGTGTCAGTCGACATCAATGTTGAATGTCAGTCCGTCATCGCGAGCAAGCTCGCTCCCACAGGGTATCCGTCTCAGCAAAGTGCGCATAAAAAAAATGGCAACCGCGTCAACGGTTGCCACTTTTTTAAACGGCGTGATTACTGGCCGTAAACGTCAAAGTCGAAGTACTTGTCTTGCACTTGCTTGTACTTGCCATTGGCGCGGATTTCGGTGATGGCGGTGTTGAATTTCTCTGCCAGCTCGGTATCGCCCTTGCGCACAGCAATACCGGCGCCGCCGCCGAAGTACTTGGCGTCTTCGTAGGTCGGGCCGACGAAAGCGAAGCCTTTACCGGCGTCGGTTTTCAGGAAACCGTCGTCCAGGTTGACCGAGTCGGCCAGCATCGCGTCGAGACGACCGGCGACCATGTCCAGGTTGGCTTCCTGCTGCGAGCCGTAGCGAACCAGATTGATACCGGCCGGCACCAGCACTTCAGTGGCGAAGCGGTCGTGGGTACTGGCGCGCAGCACACCGACTTTCTTGCCTTTGAGTTCGGTCAGCGGGTCTTTGATGTCGGTGCCTTCCTTCATCACGAAGCGCGCCGGGGTGTGGTAGTACTTGATGGTGAAGTCGACGTTCTTTTTGCGATCGTCGGTGATGGTCATGGACGACAGGATCGCGTCGATTTTCTTGACCTTCAGCGCCGGGATCAGGCCGTCGAACTCTTGCTCGACCCAAGTGCACTTCACTTTCATCTGCTCGCACAGCGCGTCGCCGATGTCCACGTCGAAGCCGGTGAGTTTGCCGTCAGGGGTTTTCATCGAGAATGGCGGGTAACCGGCTTCGATACCGAGGCGGATCGGCTTGGCGTCTTCGGCCACAGCCGTCAGGGACAACATCGACAGTGCCAGGGCACCGAACATCACTAGCTTCTTCATTTATAACTCCTGTGTGCGGAGGCTTTTATTGGCAGCTTTCGGTAGGTGAAGACCGAAGTGGCCGGCAGTCTAGAGCGGCTCAAGGAGGGCAAATTGTGTTTAAGCGACAAATACTTATAGAAAAGTGGCCGACGGATTCAAGTCCCTTGAAGCGTGCGCCAAGCCAGTGCAAAGACTGTAGGACAAGCCCTTTTTTCAGACAAAACCTACAAGCAAAAACTACAAGAGAGCTCTTATGCCCACGTTGAACCTGATCCAGCACCACCCCGCCGAAGGTCCCGGTGCCATTGCCACGTGGGCGGCGTCCCGAGGTTTGACTCTGAACGTGTTTCGCGCCGACCTCGGCCAGTTGCCGCCAGTGAGTGCAGTACCCGTGATCCTGTTGGGCGGGCCTTATGAGTCCAACGGCGGGCCGGCCTGGCTGGAAGCCGAACGCCAGTGGTTGGCGGGCAGTCTGGATCAAGGTGCGGCGGTGTTTGCGATTTGCCTGGGGGCGCAGTTGCTGGCGCTGAGTCTGGGCGGGAATGTGCGGCGGATGGATCGAACCGAAACCGGTTGGACCCGCGTGACGTTCGCCGATGGTCAGCCACTGAAGGTGCTGGAATGGCACGAAGACGCCATCGACCTGCCGCCAGACGCGCAGTTGCTGGCCAGCAGTGATCAGTGCGAGCAGCAGATGTACCGCGTCGGGCCAACACGGGTGGGTTTGCAGTTTCATCCAGAGTGGACGGCTGAATCGGTGGCAACGCTCAATGAACACTTTGCCGACGAGTCACCGCTGCCCCGGGGTCAACAGGACAGCGCCGCCTATGCAGCGGTGTTCGAGTGGTTGCAGGCGACGCTGGACGGGTGGTGGGCTTCCGCTTAGAAGCAAGATCAACAGATCGCAGCCTCGTTTCACTCGACAGCTGCTACAGGTCTACGCAATCCCCCCGTAGCAGCTGTCGAGTGAAACGAGGCTGCGATCTTTTCGGCTAGATCAGCATTCGCAACCAATGGCGGCGGTGTTGGGACGTTGCACCGCAACACTCAACTCAAACCCTTCATCCAGCCACCCGGTCACTCCGCCGATCATTTCCTTGACCGGGTAACCCAGCGTCGCCAGTTTCACGGCAGCCTTGTTGGCGCCGTTGCAGTGGGGCCCGGCGCAATACACCACGAACACGCTGGTTTTCGGGTAAGCCGCCAGACCTTCAGCGCTCAGCAATCGCCCCGGAATATTGATCGCTCCCGGCACATGGCCACGCTCGAACGCGAGCGGGCCGCGCACGTCCACCAGGACAAAATCCACTTCGCCGGCCTGTTGGCTGCCGTGAACGTCGGAACAGTCGGTTTCGAAGGTCAGACGGTTGCTGAAATGCATCAGGGCGATGGCCGATGGGGCGGCGGGAATCTCGCGGACCAGGCTGGTCATGGGCTGTACTCCAAAGTCTCGGTGGGTGTGAGAAGACTTTATCCGCCCGACGCGTGCGGCTACAGTGGCGCACAAGACACTCACCGGGAACTTTCCGCCAAATGCAGCCCACCCCTGGATTGGTCGCGATTCTGGCCTACGACGGCCTCTGTACATTCGAGTTCGGCATCGCCGTGGAGATCTTCGGCCTGGCCCGTCCGGAGTTCGACTTCCCTTGGTACGAGCACCGGATCGCCGCCGTGGATCAAGGCCCGATGCGCGCCATGGGTGGCATTCAGGTGCTGGCCGATGGCGGCATGGAGCTGCTTGAGGACGCCCGCACCATCATCATTCCCGGCTGGCGTGATCGCAGCGCCCCGGTGCCTGAGGCATTGATCGCGGCCCTGCGCCAGGCCCATGCGCGGGGTGCGCGGCTGCTGTCGATCTGCTCGGGCGTGTTCGTACTCGCGGCCACCGGTTTGCTCGACGGTCGCGGCGCCACCACGCACTGGCGTTACACCGCTGAGTTGGCCGAGCGTTTTCCGAACATTCTGGTGGACCCGGACGTGCTCTATGTCGATTCAGGTCAGCTGATCACCTCGGCCGGCAGTGCTGCCGGCATCGATGCCTGCCTGCACTTGGTGGCGCGGGACTTCGGCACGCAAGTGGCCAACTCGGTGGCGCGGCGGCTGGTGATGTCGCCGCAACGCACCGGCGGTCAGGCGCAGTTCATTCCGACACCGGTCAGTCCTACGCCGCGTAGCGATTTGTCGCGCGTCATGCAGTGGGCACGCGAGCGTTTGCATGAACCGCTGGAGGTGCGCGAGTTGGCGAGCGAGGCGGCGATGAGTGAACGGACTTTCCTGCGCCGCTTCACTGAAGCTACCGGCATGCCGCCCAAGGCGTGGTTGCAGCATGAGCGTCTGGGCCGGGCTCGCGAGCTGCTTGAGAGCACGAGCCAAAACACCGACCAGATTGCCCAACACTGCGGTTATCGCTCGGTGGAGAGTTTTCGGGTGGCGTTTCGCAGCGTGGTCGGCGTGCCGCCGTCGGTATATCGAGAGCGGTTTGGGCGGGAGGTTAAAGCAATTTCTTGAGGTGTATTTGAAGGCCCCTTCGCGGGCAAGCCTCGCTCCTACAAGTACACCGCCATCCCTGTAGGAGCGAGGCTTGCCCGCGAAGGCGTCAGCCTCGACACTGCTTATCTCAAGGTTTACGCAACAGATACGTATCCATAATCCACCCATTCTCCAATCGAGCAGCCTTGCGCACTCGCTCGATCTCATCCGCCACATCCTTGAGCTTGCCGCTGATCAGGATTTCATCCGGCGTCCCCAGGTAGGCCCCCCAGTAAATATCTGTCTCCTGATCCGCCACCTGATGGTAGGAATCTTCCGCATCGAGCATCACCACCAGGCTGTCGGCATCGCTCACCTGCCCCGCCGCCAGCCGTCGACCCGTGGTGATTTCAATCGAGCGGCCAATGCGATTCAGCGGCACCTTATGCTGCGCCGCCAGCGCCTGGACACTGGTGATGCCGGGGATCACTTCAAATTCGAAGACGCACCGGCCCGAAGCCAGAATCGCCTGCAAGATCCGAATGGTGCTGTCGTACAACGCCGGATCGCCCCACACCAGAAAACCGGCGCACTGGTCATCCGTCATTTCCTCGCTGATCAACCGTTCGAAAGTCTGCTGCTTGGCCAGGTTCAGGTCTTCCACGCTGGCCTTGTAGTCCACATCACCGCGTTCGCGCTCCGGGCTGTGGGCTTCGACGAAGCGGTAGTCGCGATCGGTGATGTAGCGTTCGCAGATCTCGCGGCGCAGGTCGATCAGTTTGTCTTTGCTCTGGCCCTTGTCCATGAGGAAAAACACATCGACGAGGTTCAGTGCTTTCACGGCTTGCATCGTGATGTAGTCGGGGTTGCCGGCGCCGATGCCGATGACCAGAAGTTTTTTCATCAATGTGCTCCTTCAGGGTCAGTGCCCAGCAAGCGTAAGCGCCAGCGGCCGTTGAACCGCAGTTCGATGGCCGACAGCGGTTCAACGTCGATCAGGTTGAACGCTGCGCCTTGCAGCACTTGCGTCAGCGCGGCGCGAATGACAAACGGATGGGTGATGGCAACGATATGCCCCGGTGTGGCCTCCAGCGTTTTCAGCCAAGCGGCCACCCGCTCACCGAGTTGCACCACCGATTCGCCACCGTGGGGCGCCGAATTCGGGTCATCGAGCCAGATCTGCAGCGTTTCGGCTGCGGTTTTTTGCAGATCGTCGATCCGTACGCCTTTCCAGTGCCCGAAATCGCAATCCCTCAATGCCTCGACAATCTCCACGTCACTGCCGAACAGTTCGGCGGTTTGCCGGGTTCGCAGTTCAGGTCCACACATCAGTCGTGGCGTCCCTTTGAACTGAGCACGACGCGATCCCCTTGCAGATTGCCAATCCATCTCTATGGGCTCATTCGTAGGAAAACACGCCAATTTTTGTGCGACGGTTCGAGCGTGGCACATCAAGGTTAAACGGGTCGCCTGCACGAAGGATCACTCTGTCGATGGAAATTGAAACGGCGTCACGCCGAAAATAATGGCCCAATTGTGCCGCAAGAAGCGCGATCCAGGGCGTTTCGTTTGATCCGGCCATTCAGGTTCGAAAACTTGATACGCCTGAAAAAATCGTCGATGTCCGACACCACTATGGGCAATGGACTACAAGCCCAGTCGACTTCCATGTAGCCCAATGCCCACGGGGTTTTCGCCCTGTTTTGGGGCTTTAAAAAACCATGAAAAAATTCACTAGACATGTTGAGTCCGCTACATAAATACTGTTTTAGCAATTTATGAAATGAAACCGACATATCCATCCAGCAGGAGCCCGGATGCCTTCTCTCAGAGACCTGATCACCGATCCCGGCCTGGACCTTACGCCGTCGGAACGCAAAGTCATCCGTGCCTTGCTGGACCAGTACCCGCGTAACGGGCTGGGCCCGATGTCACGTTTGGCCGAACATGCCGGTGTCAGCGATCCCACCATCGTGCGACTGGTCAAAAAACTGGGTTTCAGCGGTTATGCCGATTTCCAGGATGCCCTGCTCAGCGACATGGACCACCGCCTCCGTTCTCCCAGCGCCCTGTTGCAACCTCGTGCTCATCTTCAGAAAGGCGACGCCTGGAGCCAATATCTGGCGCACAGCCATCGAGCGCTGGTGGACACCCATGCGCTGACCCAACCCGAAGATGTACGGATTCTGGTGGAATGGCTGCTCGACACCCGCCATCAGGTGCATTGCTTCGGCGGGCGCTTCAGCAGTTTCCTCGCCAGTTATTTGCTCAACCACCTGCGTCTGCTGCGTCCAGGCTGTTTAGCCCTGGAAGACAACGCGCAACTGCCCGACCGTTTGTTCGACGTGCAACGTCAGGACGTGGTGCTGGTGTTCGACTATCGCCGCTACCAGTCACAGGCCCTGCGCGTGGCCAATGCGGCGAAAAGTCGATATGCACGCGTGGTGTTGTTCACCGACATCTATGCTTCACCGTTGCGGGAAATGGCCGACCTGATTATCAGTGCGCCGGTGGATTCGGTGTCGGCCTTCGACTCCCTGGTTCCGGCGCTGGCCCAGGTCGAGGCGCTGATTGCCTGCCTGTCCCTGCGCAGTCCGGATCTGGCCGATCGACTGGAAGGCATCGACGCCCTGCGGACCGACTTCGATACCCACCTGCTGGAGGATAAATAAGGATGTTCACGCTCCCCCACCACTCGCCTCGGGATTTGCCATTCGTCACCGACCACACCGCGCTGTTGCTGGTGGACATGCAGCGCGCCTGGCTTGAACCGCAGTTCGACCCGCACCTCAACGGACCGGACGCCGAGTACTTCCTGACCCGCACCCACATGCAGGTGGTGCCCAATCAACGCCGGTTGCTCAGCGCCTTTCGCAGCGCCCGGCAAAACGTGCTGCACACGATCATCGAAAGCCTCACCGCCGATGGCCGCGACCGCTCGCTGGACCACAAACTCTCGGACATGCACTTGCCCAAGGGCAGCCCGCAAGCGCGGATCATCGACGACCTGACCCCGGCAGAAAACGAAATAGTACTGCCCAAAACCTCGTCCGGCGTCTTCAACTCCACCAATATCGACTACGTGCTGCGCAACCTCGGGACGCGGCACCTGATCATCGCCGGCATCGTCACTGACCAGTGCGTGGACATGGCCGTGCGTGACGCCGCGGACCGCGGTTATCTGGTGACGCTGGTGGAAGATGCCTGCGCGACTTACACGCCCGCGCGGCATCAGGCCTGCCTGAATGCAATCAAGGGTTACTGCTGGATCACCAATACCCAGACTGTGCTCGGCCGGTTGCAGGAGATGCAGCCATGAGCGAACGCCTGTTGCCACTGCCCATGACCACCCTCGTCACCACCGACCTGATCGGCGTGACACGCGGGCGCTCCTTTCCCACGGACGAACTCGAGCACTATCAAAGGACGGGTTGTGGCTGGGTGCCGGCCAACAGCGCGCTGACCCCGCAAGACATCATTGCCTATGCCAACCCGTGGGGTGCTTATGGCGATTTGCGGCTGATACCCGATCCGGCCAGCCGAGTGACGGTCAATAACGGCCCGGATGCCAACGCTCCGGCGCTGGATTTTATGCACAGTGACATTCGCGAAACCGATGGCCGCCCGTGGGGAGCCTGCCCGCGTACGGTGCTGCGCAACGAGGTAGAGCGTTATCGCGCCGAGTTGGGCTTGCAGGTCAATGCGGCGTTCGAGCATGAATTCAACTTGAACACCGGCGACGTTGAACACCTGGCGTTTTCGCTGCAAGCCCAGCGTCAGGGTGCCGAGTTTGGCGGTTGGCTGCTCAGCGCCCTGCGTGCCGGTGGTGTCGAGCCGGAAATGTTCCTGCCCGAGTACGGCAAGCATCAATACGAAATCACCTGTCGCCCGACCTTGGGGGTGGCCGCTGCCGACCGCGCGGTGAACGTGCGTGAAATCACCCGCGAGATCGCCCGGCAAATGGGCCTGGCGTTGAGCTTCGCGCCCAAGACCTCGGAGCATGCGGTGTGCAACGGCGTGCACCTGCACGTCAGCCTGCTGGACCTGGCTGGCCAACCGGTGATGTACGACGCCGGCACCACCAATGGCTTGTCGACCCTCGGTCAGCACTGGGCCGCCGGCATCCTGCATCACCTGCCCGCACTCTGTGCGTTTACCGCGCCGACGCCGGTTTCCTACGAACGTTTGCAGCCCCATCACTGGAGCGCGTCCTACGCGTGCCTCGGGCAACGCAACCGCGAAGCGGCGCTGCGAATCTGTCCGACGACAAGCCTGGGCGGCAAATCGGTGGCATCGCAATACAACCTGGAATTTCGCGCCATGGACGCCACGTCCTCACCGCACCTGGCCATGGCCGCGCTGCTGATTGCCGGTCGGCTGGGCATCGAGCAACGCCTGGCCTTGAACGCAATCACCGATGAAGTCCCCGACTCCCTGAACGAAGAGCAACGCCAGGCGCGCGGCATCGTCGCCTTGCCCGCGTCCCTTGCCCAGGCCCTGGACTGCCTGCGCAACAGCGAGGCACTGACCGAAGCCCTGCCGAGCGCGTTGCTGGACACCTACTTCGCCCTTAAAACCGAGGAACTGACGCTGACGGAACAGCTGTCGTCCGCCGAACGCTGTGAGCACTATGCGCGCCTGTACTGAATCGGCTGAGCTCGGTCTTTATACCGAACCCGCGTACACCCTGAGCCGGGAAGACTCCGGCCACCCGTTGATTCTGGTGTGCGAGCACGCCAGCCGTTTTATTCCAGCCGGGTTAAATGACCTGGGCCTGAGTCACGCGGCGGCCCGCGAGCACATCGCCTGGGACATCGGCGCCCTGGCGCTGGCCGAGGGCTTGTCCCGAGCATTGGGCGCCACCCTGTTGGCGGCCAATTATTCGCGACTGTTGGTCGACCTCAACCGACCGCGCCAAGCCCCGGACAGCATTCCGGCGCAGAGCGAGATTTATCAGGTGCCGGGCAACCGGGACCTGGACGAAGCCACCCGCGAGTACCGTCGGAAATCCCTGTTCGAGCCGTTTCACTCGCGTCTGAAAGACTTGATCGACGAACGCGTCGCCCAAGGGCGCCCGGTGCGGGTGGTGGGGATTCACAGCTTCACGCCGGTCTATCACGGCCAGCCACGCACGCTGGAAGTCGGCGTGTTGTTTGGCGAGGCCAGGGAGTATGCCCAGCGCTTGATCGATGGCTTGAGTCAGCACCCATTGAAGGTTGCCGGTAATGAGCCGTACAAAATCAACCCGCTGGGCGACATGACCGTGCCGGTCCACGGCGATGCTCGCGGCCTGGAATCGGTGTTGATCGAGGTGCGCAACGACCTGCTGCGTACGCCTGAAGACGTCAATCGCTTTACCAAATACCTGGCGCCGCTGTTGTAAAGGAATCGCTTCAAACTCGCGGCTTGCAGCTGCTGTCATCCCAAGGAGAAAGGCTTCATGGAAATAGAAGAACTCGGCTACAAGCAAGAGTTGAAACGCAGCCTGTCGCTGACCGACCTGGTGGTGTACGGGATGATCTTCATGATCCCCATCGCACCGTTTGGTGTGTATGGCTACGTCAACGCCGAGGCCCCAGGGCTGGTACCACTGGCCTACATCATCGGCATGGTGGCGATGCTCTTCACAGCCCTGAGTTACGGCAGCATGGCTCGGGCCTTTCCGATTGCCGGCTCGGTTTATTCCTACGCCCAACGCGGCCTGAACCAGCACGTAGGGTTTATCGCCGGTTGGCTGATGCTCCTCGATTACCTGCTGATTCCGCCGCTGCTGTATGTGTACGCGGCCATGGCCCTGAATCATTTGTACCCGGACATTCCGAAGGTCGGCTTCATCCTGGCGTTCCTGGTCAGCGCGACCTTCGTCAACTTGCGCGGCATCACCTTCACCGCGCGAATGAACATCGTCTTTCTGCTGGCGCAACTGGTGGTGCTGGGGATCTTCCTGTTTTACGCCTGGAACGCGCTGCACAGTGGCGGCGGTAACGGTCAGCTGACCCTGGCGCCGTTGTATAACCCCGAGACCTTTAATTTCGCCCTGCTGATGCAAGCGGTGTCGATTGCGGTGCTGTCGTTCCTCGGTTTCGATGCGATTTCCACCCTCGCCGAAGAGATCAAGGGTGACCCGGGCCGCAGCGTCGGCAAGGCCGCGTTGATCACGCTGGTGGTCATGGGCGTGATTTTCGTCGTGCAGACCTGGATTGCGACGGATCTGGCGGCCGGCATGGGTTTCAAATCGGCTGACACGGCTTTTTATGAAATCGCTGAACTCGCGGCCGGCAGCTGGCTCGCAACCCTGACCGCCGTGGCGACGGCGCTGGCCTGGGGTGTGGCGGTGGCAATCACCTCTCAAGCAGCGGTGTCTCGTCTGCTGTTCGGCATGGCCCGAGACGGCAAGCTGCCAAAGGTACTGGCCAAGGTTCATCCCAAACACAACACGCCGTACGTGAGCATCTACCTGGTGGCCGTGCTGTCGCTGGTGATCTGCTACCTGTTCATCAACTCGGTGGACACCCTCACCTCACTGGTGAACTTCGGCGCACTGAGCGGCTTCATGTTGCTGCACCTGACGGTCATCAACTACTACTGGCGTCGGCAGAAATCCGGCCAGGTAATCCGCCACCTGATCTGCCCGGTGATCGGCTTCATCATCGTCGCGGCCATCATGTACAACATGGGCGTCGATGCACAGAAACTCGGCCTGATCTGGATTGCCCTGGGCCTGGTCTACCTGTTTGTACTCAACAAACTGGGCACCCGTGCGGTATTGCCCGACCCAAGCAACGGCTGACAAGAAAAGAGCGGCGTCTGACAACCATTCGGGCGACCGCCGATGTAATGCGTGGAAACCGACAGTGATAGTCAGGTTCGGTACCAACCGCCGAACCCTTTGATACAGGAGTGCATCCATGCTGGTCTTACGCCCAGTCGAGTTAACCGACCTGCCCCAGTTGCAGCAACTGGCGCGCGACAGTCTGGTAGGCGTCACGTCTTTGCCGGACGACACCGAATGCCTGCGCGAAAAGATTCTCGACTCCTGCGCCTCATTTGAAAAAAACGTTGAGGGTCATGGCCCGGAGAACTACTTCTTCGTGCTGGAAGATCTGACCCGAGAGCGTTTGGTGGGCTGCTCGGAGATCCTTGCCACCGCTGGTTTCAGCGAGCCGTTCTACAGCCTGCGCAACCGGCATTTCACCAGCGCCTCGCGGGAGCTGAACATCGAGCACGGCGTGCCCGCGCTGTCGTTGTGCCACGACCTCAGCGGCCATACCTTGCTGCGGGGTTTTCATATTGACGCGGCGCTGGTGCGAACACGGTTCTCTGAACTGTTGTCCCGGGCGCGGCTATTGTTCATCGCCGCCCACTCGCAGCGCTTTTCCGAAGCCGTCATCACCGAGATCGTCGGCTTCAGCAGCGATGAAGGGCACTCGCCGTTCTGGGATGCGGTGGGCAAGCATTTCTTTGACCTGCCCTACGTCGAGGCCGAGCGACTTTGCGGCCTGGAAAGCCGAACCTTCCTCGCCGAACTGATGCCGCAATACCCGATCTACGTGCCGATGCTGCCCAAGGAGGCGCAAGACTGCATCGGCCGCATCCACCCCGATGGCCAGGAGGCCTTCGATATCCTCGAGCGCGAAGGTTTCGAGACCAACAGCTACATCGACCTGTTCGACGGCGGTCCGACGTTGTATGCGCGCACTCCCGGCATCCGCTCCATAGCCCAGAGCCAGACCGGCACGGCGAAACCGGGCTCGCCGATCGACGCCCGTGGCAGCTATCTGGTGAGCAACGATTCGCTGAAGGACTATCGCGCCATCGTCGCCGATCTGGATTACCAGACCGGGCAACCTGTGGGGTTGAGCGCCGAGATGTGCGCCGCCCTGAACGTGACCGAAGGCAGCCCGATCCGGCTGATCGCACTGTGAGCATTACCCCGCCCCGCGCCCAACGACAGCGCCCGAGCGGGCGTGCAGAAGGAGTTGCATCATGATTGTCCGCCCGGTTCAGGTCACCGACCTGCCCGCCCTGCTGAACCTGGTGCGCCAGGCCGGCCCCGGCTTCACCACCCTGCCGGCCAACGAGGAACGCCTGACCCACCGGGTGCGCTGGGCCCAACGAACCTTCGCCGAACAGGTCGAACGCGCCGATGCCGATTACCTCTTCGTGCTCGAAGACGACGATCAGCAACTGGTGGGCGTCAGTGCCCTGGTGGGCGCCGTGGGCCTGCGCGAGCCCTGGTACAACTACCGGGTCGGGCTCACGGTCAGTTCGTCACCGGACCTGGGTATCCGGCGACAGATTCCGACGTTGTTCCTGAACAATGAAATGACCGGCCAATCGGAGATTTGCTCGCTGTTTCTGCGACCCGATCAACGCCACGGCAGTAACGGTCGATTGCTGTCGTTGGGGCGGTTGTTGTTTGTGGCCGAGTTTCCGCACCTGTTCGGCGACAAACTTATCGCCGAACTGCGTGGCAGTGCCGACGAACATGGCTGTTCACCGTTCTGGGACAGCCTGGGCCGGCACTTCTTCAAGATGGATTTCAGCCACGCCGATCACTTGTCGGGGCTGGGCAGCAAGTCGTTCATCGCTGAACTGATGCCACGCCAACCGCTCTACACCTGCCTGCTCACCGAACAGGCCCAGGCCGTGATCGGCAAGGCGCACCCGAACACGGAACCGGCGTTGAAAATCCTCACCGCCGAAGGCTTTGCCCATAAGGGTTACATCGACATCTTCGACGCCGGCCCGGTGATCGAAGCCCCTGTCTCGAATATCCGCGCGGTGCGCGACAGCCAACCGCTGCTGCTGGCCATCGGCACGCCCGACGAGCAGGCCCCGGTGTGGCTGATCCACAACCGTCGCCTGGAAAACTGCCGCATCACCGCCGCCCAGGCCAGGCAAGTGGGCAACAGCCTGATCGTCGACCGCCTCACCGCCAAACGCCTGCAACTGCAGCCCGGCAACTCGGTACGCGCCGTGCCGCTGCTCAATCAACAACAGCAGTTGGTGGCGGCGTAACCGACGGTGGTCCGTCCGCCTCTGCAAATTCGTCATCATCCTTCCCCCGCTCGCGTGATAGCCTTTTGTTCCTTCGGCGTTGACACTTTTGCTCAAGCCCTTCCATTCCCATTGCAGTGGTGGAACTCATATGTCCAGGCTCTCTCATCAAGATTTACGCCGTAACTTTCGCGAGCTGTTCGCCTCCAACACCTGCTATCACACGGCGTCGGTCTTCGACCCGATGTCGGCCCGTATTGCCGCTGACCTGGGCTTTGAAGTGGGGATCCTGGGCGGTTCGGTCGCATCGTTGCAGGTACTGGGTGCGCCTGACTTCGCCCTGATCACCCTCAGCGAGTTTGCCGAGCAGGCCACTCGTATTGGCCGTGTTGCCCAACTGCCGGTCATCGCCGACGCAGACCACGGCTACGGCAACGCGCTCAACGTCATGCGCACCATCGTCGAACTCGAACGGGCCGGTGTGGCCGCCCTGACCATCGAAGATACGCTGCTGCCCGCCCAGTTCGGCCGCAAGTCCACCGACCTGATCGGCGTCGCCGAAGGTGTCGGCAAGATTCGTGCAGCACTGGAAGCCCGGGTCGACTCGGAGATGGCGATCATCGCCCGCACCAACGCAGGGATTCTGCCAGTGCAGGAAGTCATCAGCCGTACCTGTCATTACCAGCAGGCCGGTGCGGACGGGATTTGCATGGTGGGCGTGCGGGACTTCGACCACCTCGAACAAATCGCCGAGCACCTGAGCGTGCCGTTGATGCTGGTCACCTACGGCAACCCGTTGCTGCGCGACGACAAACGCCTGGCCGAGCTGGGTGTGCGGGTCACCATCGATGGTCATGGCGCCTATTTCGCGGCGATCAAGGCGACTTACGACAGCCTGCGGGAACAACGGCAGATCTTTACCCAGGCTTCGGACTTGAGCGCTACCGAGCTGACTCATACCTATACGCAGCCTGAGGAATACATCCGTTGGGCGGAAGAGTTTATGAGCGTCAAGGAGTAACTACAGCGAGAGTGTTTACCGGTGGCGACGGAGATCGTCGCGGAGGGTTGCCGCGAGACGCAACTATAGGGGTCGATGCCGAAACGCGGCAACAGGGCACGTCGTAGGAAACGTCTTGGAAAGTTGTGGGGCGGTTTTGACGGCTGTGTCTGGCTTGAGAAACACCCCTCACCCTAACCCTCCCGAAACGTCGGACCGCCCCAGAGGGTAGAGGGGACTGACCGAGTTGTTTTGGCTATTTGCTGCGACCTGAGAGGTTGAGTCGAACTTGGATTCGGCCAACAGCAAAGCAAAAATCGCATTCAACTCGGTCGTTCACGTCGCCGGATTCCTCAAGAAACCCACGGTCAGTCCCCTCGCCCCTTTGGGGAGAGGGTTAGGGTGAGGGGGCGATCGAACAGACCACCCCCCCTCAAAACCGCACGCAATTCAGTGAGCCTTAGCCAACTCCATAATCATCCGCGACAACAAATAAATCCGCGGCGCCACGCTTTCAACCTCCGCGTATTCCTCAGGCGTATGAATATTGCCGCCCACAATCCCGAACCCATCCAGCGTCGGCGTACCCACACCCGCTGACAGGCTGGCATCCGCCGCCCCACCACTTCCCTCTTCCGTCAACTTGCGGCCAATCTCGCCATAAATCCCCTGAGCCATGGCCATCAACCGATCCGATTCCGGTGTTTGCGGCATCGGCGGCAATCCGCGCTGCAGTGTGGTGGTGACGTCGGTGTCAGCAATCAGCTTGTCTTTCGAAACCCGCGCCAGGTCCTTCTCAATCCGGTCAAACTCTTCCGGCACCGCCACCCGTACGTCTGCCTTGGCGGTGGCTTGATCCGGAATCACGTTGGTGCGATCGCCGGCCTTGAGCACGGTGAAGTTGATGGTGGTTTTCTTCTCTGTGTCACCCAGTTTGCCGAGCTGCAAAATCTGGTGCGCCGCTTCCATGGCGGCGTTACGTCCCAGTTCCGGGGCGACACCGGCATGAGCCGCCTTGCCCTTGACCTCGACCACGGCGGTGGCACTGCCTTTGCGCCACACCACCAGGCCATCCGCCGGGCGACCGGGTTCGAGGTTGAGGGTGACGTCGTGGGCCTTGGCGGTTTTCTTGATCAGGTCGGTGGCGATGTCCGAGCCGGTTTCTTCGCTGGCGTCGAGCAGGAAGGTGATTTGCGCGTAGTCCTTGAAGTCGAGGTTTTTCAGGACTTTCAGCGCGTAGATCCCGGCAACGATGCCGCCCTTGTCGTCCATCACGCCCGGCCCGTAGGCGCGACCGTCCTTGATGTGGAACGGACGCTCGGCGGCTGAACCCTCCTTGAAGACGGTATCCATGTGCGCCATCAGCAGGATTTTTGCCTTGCCGGTGCCTTTCAGGGTCGCGATCACGTGGCTGCTTTTGTCCGGGGTATTGGGCACAAGCTCGATGGTCGCGCCGAGTTTTTTCAGTTCGTCGATGGCGATGTCGCTGACTTTCGTCAGGCCCGGTTCATAGCCGGAACCGGAGTCAATGTTCACCAAACGTTCCAGTAACTTCAGGGCCTCACCCTTGTACTGTTCGGAATCGGCGAGGACTTGTTTGTGCGGTTCGGCGGAAACTGCGGGAGCGAAAGCGCCGAGGGCGAGGGTCAGGCCAAGGCTGGTGGCCAGCAGGGAGCGAGGGAGTTTGAACGTCATGAATCGATCCTTGTTTCGTGTCGGGGGTGAAAAACACCCTACCTGACTACGACGCAAGGCTCTAGACCGAATGCGAGCGTGGGAACGATCACGTTTCACACCGAATCGAGTAATTCGTAATACGGTTCGCCATCGCCGCAACAGATGACGCGGTTGCGACCGGTGGCTTTGGCTTCGTAGAGCGCCTGATCGGCGTCGTTGAGCCACCGGGTTGCGTCGGTGTGTGCCGGGTTGAAGGCGGCCAGTCCGATGCTCAGGCTGACTGTCAGTGCCGGGTTCTGCTCGTAGCCCAAGGTAGCGAAACGATCACGCAAGGCATCCATGGCGACCGCAGCGCTCGTGAGCGGAAGGTCCGGAAGGATCACGCAAAACTCGTCGCCACCGTAACGCCCGGCAACATCCGCCGCACGCAGGTTCTGCTTGAGCATTTTGCTCAACTGGCGCAGCACGACGTCCCCGGCAACGTGGCCGTAGGTGTCGTTGATGGATTTGAAATGGTCGATGTCGATCAGCGCGATCGCCCCGCCCCGCTGCTGACGTTTGCAACGCTGGAATTCGACTTCCAGTTGATCCTTCCAGGCGCCGTGATTCAGCAGGCCGGTGAGGCTGTCGGTGCGGCTCAGGGCCAGCAATTCACGCTTTTGCCGGCCGAGGGTGTGGGCCTGGCGGAAGCAGATCCAGCCCAGTGCCAGCGGATACAAACACATCAAGGGCAAACAGGCATACATCTGCAGTTGGCTGGTTTGCGGGACGAAGGCGGGGGAGAAAATCAGCAGTCCGACGCCCATCCCGAGAATCTGTGCCACGGTGCCCGCCAACAGGAAACGTAAACCGCCAATGGCCACATTGTTCATCGCCATCATGGCCAGGGTCGTCGCGCCGGGCAGCGGATTGAAGTGCATGGCGGCGACCCAAAAGCCGCCGAGAAAGGCGTCCACCAGCAGGTTGCGGTGTTCGGCGTGATAAGGCACTTGCGCGCGGCGCGCCCATTGATAAGCCAGGTGCGGCCAGAGTACGGCGTTGAGCAGCATCGCCACCCAGACCCACGGTGCAGGGTTGAGTGGATACATCGCCGCGCTCACGAGCAACAGCCCCAAAGCCAGACCCAGGGTTCGCGATGTATAGAGCCTCCTGGCCAGTGAAAGTCCTTTTCCTCCCGTTTTTTCCATAGAGGCCTCTGCGCCACTGAACGGAACCTGAAAACACTAGGGTTTCAAGTGTGGTGAGAGTCTATCAGGGCAACGGCAAATAGCCATCACCGGCTGGCGGTCTGAATACCAAGGCATCGCCATGAGGCGAGTGCCCAATGTTTGGCTATACATGAAAGGAGGGTTCGATCAATAACGATAAAAAAGGAGGCCCATGCAAACCTTTCAAGTGTTGATCATCGGCAGCGGTTTTGGCGGTCAGTGCGCGGCGATCAATTTGCTCAAGGCAGGCATCAGCGATTTTCGCTTGCTGGAACGACGGGACTTTTTCGGCGGCACCTGGTGCCAAAACACCTACCCCGGTGCCGCGGTCGACGTGCCCTCGCCGCTCTATTCGCTGTCCTTCGCGCCCTACCGCTGGACGCAAATGTTCGCCGGGCAGGCCGAACTGCATCATTACACCCAGTACTTGGTGGAGCACTTCGGCCTACGAGACAAGGTGGAACTGCAGGCCAATGTCGAGCGCATCGAATGGGACGACGATAGCAAATGCTGGGCGGTGCACACCGCCAGCAAAGGCACGTTCCATGCGCAGTTCCTGATCAACGCCACCGGGCCGCTGAGCCAACCCGTGATTCCACACTTCGAGGGCCAAGAGCGGTTTCAGGGCAAGACTTTTCACACCAACAACTGGGATCACACCTACGATTACCGGCAAAAACGCGTGGCCATCGTTGGCAGCGGCGCCAGCGCGGCCCAGGTGATTCCGACGATTGCCCCGGACGTCGAGCATCTGCATGTGTTCCAGCGCACGCCTCACTGGGTATTGCCTCGGGCCGACCGCGCCTTTGGGCCATTCCAGCGTTGGTTACTGGGGCTCAAACCGGCCTACAAACTGTTGCGCTGGATGATCTACTGGCTGTTCGAAACCCGGGTGATTGCCTTCAAGTATTCGAAACCAGCGATCCGCCTGGTCCAGCAACACGCCCTGCGGTTCCTCAAACGGCAAGTGCCCGACCCCCAATTGCGGCAGAAACTGACACCCGACTACGTCATCGGCTGCAAACGGGTGATCATCTCCAGCACCCTGTACCCGGCGCTGGGTCGCAGTAACGTGAGCCTGCACAGCCGCGAGCAAGGCATCGCCGCCATCGATGAAACCGGCATCGTCACCCAGGACGGCCAACACATCGACCTGGACCTGATCGTCTGGTCAACCGGTTACGACGCCACCGACGGGGTGATTTCCTACCCGGTCACCGGCAAAAACGGCACACAACTCAAAGATTTCTGGGCCCAGTATCCGCGGGCCTACCTCGGCACCAGCCTGCCAGACTTCCCCAACCTGTTTATCGTCACCGGCCCCAACACGGGCATCGGCCATACCTCGGCGCTGTTCATCATCGAGTCTCAGATGAACTACATTCTCGATTGTATTCGCACGTTAAAAGAACACGGTTTGCGCAGTATCGAAGTACGCCCCGAAGCAGAACGTACCTACACTGAAATGATCCACCGGGAGATGGAACGCACCGTCTGGAAGTCCGGGGGCTGCCACAGTTGGTATCAAAGCAAGAGCGGTCATGTGATTGCGATGTTTCCGGGGTTCAGTTTCAGCTATCACCGGTTGACCAGGGCGCTGAAACCCGCCGATCACATTCTGTCCTGATCACGTAAAAGGAAGATGCCTGATGCTTTTGTTGGTTGTCGCATTCGCAGTTTTCGTGGCCTGGAGCTGGTTGAGTTACCCGGCCATCGGTCATTGGCTCTATGACTTGAACATGTCGATAGAGGCCAAGCTGTATGGACTGCACAAAATTGTCGTGCCGATCGCCGAAATGACCGTCTCGACCTGGCAAGGCGGGCCGTACGAAGCGTCCAGCAGCGTGCTGATGCTCCACGGCTACAGCGCCGACAAAAATATCTGGCTGCGCTTTGCCCGGCACTTTGTCGGCAACTATCGGGTGATCATCCCCGACATCGCCGGCCATGGCGAAACCGGCTTCAAGGCGGGCGGCGGCTATGACATTCCGTTGCAGGCCAAGCGGATGATCCAGTTGCTCGATGTCTGCGGCGTCGAGAAAGTCCACGTGATCGGCAACTCGATGGGCGGCTACATGGCTGCCTGGCTCGCGGCCACGTACCCGGACCGCATTGTTTCGGTGGCCCTGATCGACCCGGCGGGTGTCACCGCCCCCGAAGCCAGCGACCTGGAGCGGCATTTGGCCAAGGGCCACAACCCGTTCCTGATTCATTCACGGGAAGAATTCCAGCGTTTCTACGCCATGACCATGGCCGAACCGCCATGGGTACCCAAAGTGGTGCTGGACGCCATCGCGCAACGCTATGAACAGCAATGCGAGGAGCTGGAAGAAATCTTCAGGGACTTTCGCGCCAGCCCGCCGATGGAGCCGAAACTGCCCGACATCAAGTGCCAGGCGCTGTTGCTGTGGGGGCGCAAGGACCGCTTGATCGATGTCAGCAGCGTGGCGATCTGGAGCAAAGGCATCGCTGATCTGCGAGTGGAAGTCTGGGACCACACCGGCCATATGCCGATGGTGGAACATCCGACGATTGCGGCGCGACTGTATCGGGAATTTTTGGCATCGCTGCGTTCTGAACTTCCGGTGTAGCAGCAGCCAAACACCGAATCCCTGTAGCAGCTGTCGAGCCCCAGCGAGGCTGCGTTCGGCTGCGAAGCAGTCGCAAACCCTGTATGCACGTTCCTTCTGACACACCGCAGTGGCTGATTTCACGACTGCTTCGCAGCCGAACGCAGCCTCGCTGGGGCTCGACAGCTGCTACACAGCAGTCCTTTGAAGAATGAAGTTCGTAAGATTCTTCGTTTGTCGGCGCCGCGCAAGGCTGCGATCTTTTCCCGCATCCTTTACGTCTCCGCACCAGGAATTGTTTTCATGAGCCACCCGAACTTCATCAGCCCTGACCTGATCCGCCAACGCTTTTCCAAAGCGATGTCCGACATGTACCGCGAAGAAGTGCCGCTGTACGGCGCGCTGATGGAACTGGTGGAACAGACCAACCGCCACGTGCTGGACAACGATCCACAGATCGCCCGACAGTTGAGCAGCACCGGTGAAATCCAGCGCCTGGACCTGGAGCGGCATGGCGCGATCCGTGTCGGCACCGCCGATGAACTGGCCACCCTCGCCCGGCTGTTTGCGGTGATGGGCATGCAGCCGGTGGGTTATTACGACCTGACCCCGGCCGGTGTGCCGGTGCACTCCACGGCCTTTCGCGCGGTGCATGAAGCGGCGCTGCAGGTCAGCCCGTTCCGGGTATTCACTTCCCTGCTGCGCCTGGAACTGATCGAAGACCTGGAACTGCGAGCATTCGCCCAATCGGTGCTGGATAAGCGTTCGATCTTCACGCCCACTGCGCTGATGCTCATCGAGCGCGCCGAAACACAGGGCGGTCTCACCGAACAGGAGGCCCAGGACTTCGTCGAGCAGGCACTGGAAACGTTCCGCTGGCATCACACCGCCACCGTGACCGCCGAGCAGTACCGCAAACTCAGCGCCCAGCATCGCCTGATCGCCGACGTGGTGGCGTTCACTGGCCCGCATATCAACCACCTGACGCCGCGCACCCTGGACATCGACATCGTCCAGGCGCAAATGCCTGCCCACGGCATCACCCCCAAAGCGGTGATCGAAGGCCCGCCCCGCCGTCAGTGCCCGATCCTGTTGCGCCAGACCAGTTTCAAAGCCCTGGACGAGCCTGTCGCCTTCACCGATCAAGCCGAGAATCGTGGCAGCCACAGCGCCCGTTTCGGCGAAATCGAACAACGCGGCGCGGCGCTCACCCCCAAAGGCCGGGCGCTTTACGACCGTTTGCTCAACGCTGCCCGGGATGAATTGAAAGACTTCCCCAATGAGGCCAATGCCGCACGTTACAACGCGCTGATGGCGCAGCACTTTGCAGAATTCCCTGACACCGTTGAGGGCATGCGCCAACAGGAACTGGCGTACTTTCGCTACTTCGTCACGGAAAAAGGTTTGGGGGCCGATGAGCTGAAATCGTGGTCGCTGGAGGATCTGCTCAGCGGCGGGTATTTGCGGGTCGAACCGTTGGTGTACGAAGATTTCCTGCCCGTGAGCGCTGCGGGGATTTTTCAGTCGAACCTGGGGGATGCGGCGCAAACCCACTATGGCGTGCAGTCAAACCGGCAGGTGTTCGAGAAGGCGCTGGGGCGATCGACGATTGATGAGTTGGCGTTGTATGCCGAGACGCAGCGGCGCTCGATCGAGGAATGTTTCGCTGCGTCGAGCCTCGCGATCTGAGGCGTGGCACGAACGTGTAATTGGATGGACTCGCCCAAGCCGAGGCGTCAATGCGCCACGGTGGCAGTCTAAGCAGCCAACGACAGCGAGGGCGAGTCCATGAAAAATCATAGTTCGATTGATCAATCCCTGTCTTCTTCCGATTTGTCGGTCTGCACAACCTTGGCGGTCGATCTGGCCAAGCAGGTCTTTCAGGTCGCCGGTGAAGATGTCCTCGGCCAAGTGCGCTACGAGCAGCGGATCAAGTCGCGTGAGGCGTTTTATGAGTTTCTCCAACAGTTGCCACCTCATGTCGTGGTTTTGATGGAGACCGGTCCGGGTGCTCAAGCCTGGGCCCGGCAGCTGCAAGACCAAGGCAATCCGGTGCGGATTCTTCCAGCCGGTTTGGTGGCTACACATCGCAGCGGACCTAAAAATGATCGTAACGATGCGCTGGCGATTCTGCGGGCTGATCGCGATGAAAAAATCTGCGCAGTACCGGTCAAAAGCGTTGCAGCGCTGGCAATGCAGGCGTTGCATCGCACCCGTCAGGGCTATGTGCGTCGACGCACGGCAGTCAGTAATCAGATGCGCGGCCTGCTGCTCGAACACGGCGTGGCCCTGGCGCAGGGCGATGTTGCAATCAGCCAGAAAATTCCGCGGGTACTGGAAGATGCTACCCAGCCGGTGCCGGGGCTGCTGCGTGAACTGATCGACGAACTGTTGGCCGAGTGGCGCCATTTGGGCGAGCGCATCAGCGTGCTGACGGGACGCCTGGAAGTGGCCGCCAACGCCGACATGACGGCGAAGCGACTGATGACGGTGCGCGGCATCGGCCCAGTCACTGCCACTGCACTGGTGGCCAAGGAAACCAAGCCTGAACGATTTCCCAATGCCCGCAAGTTTGCCGCGTACTTTGGCATGGTGCCTGACCAGCACAGCAGCGGGAACACGGTCCGGCTGGGGGACATGACCAAGCGAGGTGATGTTTATTTACGCAGCCTGATGATCCAGGGAGCCCATGCGGTGCTGCAACAACTACGACCTGATTCCCAGCAACCCGATGACCGTCGCTTGTTGCGCTGGATGAGCCGGCTGGGCCGTAAGGAGGCGGCGATCAGGCTAGCCAACCGCAACCTGCGAATCGTCTGGGTGCTTTTACAGAATGACCAGACTTATCGTCGCCACGCGGGTGATGGCCAGCAAGCGACGATGAGCCACTGAGCGACAGAGTTCTGCCACCGAGGTACTAACTGTCCGACCCTTTGCTGAAAAAAAATTGACCCCAGGTAAGACCGGCGTGGATTGATGCCTAAGCTGCTACTGGCCTTCGAGGCCTGACTGTAATCGGCATACCACGAGCTTTTCCAATTTTGGCCAGAGGCCGAAGACGGCTTCCACGAATAGGCCTGATACATAGATGCAACGGGGCGACGGTTTTTCAGAAGCGGGTAGACAGTGGGGGCGAGTCCATACATAGCAGCTGGCGCAGCCTGCGTCCGGCTGCGAAGCAGTCGTTGTTTCAGCCGCCGCGGTCTTCAGACAAACCGTGTTTGCCGGTTTTACGACTGCTGCGCAGCCGGACACAGGCTGCTACACGTTAGATTTAGCGGAGCTTCGCCAGCAGTTCTTGTGCCGCAGCCTCGGACGATGCCGGATTCTGACCGGTAATCAGTAAACCATCAGTGAGCACATAACTCGCCCAGTCAGCACCTTTGGAATAGACACCCCCCTTCTCCTTAAGCATGTCCTCCACCAAAAACGGCACAACCTTCGTCAGTTGCACAGCCTCTTCCTCGGAATTGGTGAAGCCCGTCACGCGCTTGCCTTTGACCAGCGGCTGGCCGTCCGCGCCCTTGACGTGACGCAACACACCCGGTGCGTGGCAGACGGTCGCGACCGGTTTGCCTGCCTTGTAAAACGCCTCGATCAGAGCAATCGAAATGTTGTCTTCGGCCAAATCCCACAGCGGGCCATGGCCGCCCGGATAAAAAACCGCGTCGTAATCTTCAGCTCTCGCACTGCTCAGCAGAGCAGTAGAGGCCAATGCGGACTGGGCAGCGGAATCTTTGCGAAAGCGCTCGGTGGCCGCAGTTTGCGCGTCCGGCTCGTCGCTTTTTGGGTCCAGCGGTGGTTGACCACCCTTGGGCGAGGCCAGGGTCAACTGAGCGCCGGCGTCTTTGAAGGCAAAGTAAGGTGCGGCGAATTCTTCCAGCCAGAAGCCGGTTTTCCTACCCGTGTTACCCAATTGATCGTGTGACGTTAGAACCATCAGGATTTTCATGTCGTTCTCCTTGAGTTCGCAGATGTTCATTCATCTCGGCGCTGAGTTTGACCTCCAGGCTGCAGCATTCGTTGCACCTGTCACCCTAGCGCTTCTGCTGCCACTTTTCGGCGAATGAGACGATTGGTCACCGAATGATGGCTAAGCGCCTTGATGCGCAAGAAGTTGCGCACTCAGCGCTGCAAACGCCCTTCCCCGGTCGCTGATCGCCCAGCCTGTCAGGCGCCCCAGCCAAGTGCGCAAGAAGTTGCGCAGTACTGCGCAACTTCTTGCGCACATTCACCAGCGATCGCTGCCGAACATCCTCCGCGAGCTCCTGAAATTCTCTCAACTACCTGATTTATATAGCCTTAACCGTTTCTGGCACGGACCTTGATAACAGTCAGGCACCCACCGGGCGATACCGCCTCCCGGGCACCCTAACTTTTAGCAAGGAGCACATCCATGGCTACACCAGCGTACATGTCCGTCACTGGCGAAAAACAAGGTCTGATCACTGCCGGCGCATTCACCGCCGACTCGGTTGGCAACACCTACCAGGAAGGTCACGAAGACCAGGTCATGGTTCAGGCTTTCAGCCACGACGTGATCATCCCGCGTGACCCGCAGTCCGGCCAACCGACCGGTCAGCGCGTCCACAAGCCAGTCGTGATCACCAAGGTGTACGACAAGGCTTCGCCACTGCTGCAGGCGGCTCTGACCTCCGGCGAGCGCATGAGCGAAATCGTTATCCAGTGGTACCGCACCTCGGCTCAAGGTACCCAAGAGCACTACTACACCACCAAACTGGAAGACGCGATCATCGTCGCCATCAACAACAAAATGCACAACTGCCAGGACCCGTCGAACTCGCACTTCACTCACCTGGAAGAAGTGCAGTTCACCTACCGCAAAATCACCTGGACCCACGAAGTATCCGGTACTTCGGGTTCCGATGACTGGCGTCTGCCGGTCGCCTAACTCAGGCCGACCGTCTCAAGCATCGGCCAGCTCTGCTGGTCGATGTTGTTTTCGCCCTTCCAGAATTTTCGCGTCCGCAAGCTCCCTGCACGGGTGCCGGCGAGCGCCGCTGCACTGCACGAGGAACAAGGGATGTTCGCGCCGGCCAATCAAACTCACTTTGCCCTGACCATCGAAGGTCTTTCCAGCGACTTCCAGGTTTTCTCCCTGCAAGGTCGGGAAGCCATCAGCCAGCCTTTTGTGTTTGAGGTGGAGCTGGTCAGTGAACAGCCGTCCCTGGACCTCGAGACCCTGCTGCACAAACCGGCCTTTTTGCAGCTCTCGCCTGACGGCAGCGGCATTCATGGCCAGATCTACCGCGCCGCCCAGGGTGATTCCGGCAAACGCCTGACCCGCTACGCGGTGACCCTGCGCCCGCAACTGTCTTACCTCGCGCATCGCATCAACCAACGCATCTTCCAGAACCTCACCGTGCCGAAAATCATTGGCAGCGTCCTCGAAGAGCACGGCATCCAAAGCAATGCCTACGAATTCAAAGTCGGGGCGATTTATCCCGAGCGCATTTACTGCGTTCAGTACGATGAATCGGACCTGCAATTCATCCAGCGCCTGTGCGAGGAGGAAGGTATCCACTACCACTTCCAGCACAGCGCCACGGCCCACAAGCTGGTGTTCGGCGATGACCAGACGGTGTTCCCGAAACTCGCGCCCGTGGCCTACCAGCAAGACTCCGGCATGGTCGCCAACGACCCGGTGATCAAGCGCTTTGACCTGCGCCTGGAAACCCGCACCAGCCGCACCACCCGCCGCGATTACGACTTCGAAAAACCGCGCCTGACCCTGGAAAGCGAAAACCGTGGCGACGCCCTGCCCGACCTCGAAGACTACGACTACCCCGGCCGCTTCATCGACCGCGAACGCGGCAAGCACCTGGCCAAACGCGCCCTCGAACGTCACCGCAGCGACTTCCAGCTCGCCGAAGGCAAAAGCGATCAGCCGTTGCTGGTCAGCGGCCACTTCCTGGCCCTGACCCAACACCCGAAAGCCAAATGGAACGACCTGTGGCTGCTGACCGAAATCCTCCACGAAGGCAAACAGCCGCAAGTGCTGGAAGAGTCGGTCACCAGCGACACCACCAACCTGAAAGGCGATTTCCACCAGGGCTACCGCAACCGCTTCCAGGCCACCCCGTGGGACGTGCCGAACCGCCCGCCTCTGACTCAAAAGAAACCGCGCATCCTCGGCAGCCAAAGCGCCGTGGTCACTGGGCCAAAAGGTGAAGAAATCCACTGCGACCAATACGGTCGCGTCAAAGTGCAATTCCACTGGGACCGCGAAGGCCAGGCCGACGACAAGACCAGTTGCTGGCTGCGCGTCTCCTCCGCCTGGGCCGGCGCCCACTACGGCGGCATCGCCATCCCGCGCATCGGCATGGAAGTGCTCGTCACCTTCCTCGAAGGCGACCCCGACCAACCACTGATCAGCGGCTGCCTGTACCACAAGGAAAACGTCGTCCCGTACGACCTGCCGGCGAACAAAACCCGCAGCACCTTCAAAACCCTGAGTTCCCCCGGTGGCGGCGGTTACAACGAACTGCGCATCGAAGACAAAAAGGGCCAGGAACAAATCTTCCTGCACGCCCAACGCGACTGGGACGAAAACGTCGAACACGACCAGAAGATTCGCGTCGGCAACGAACGCCACGACACCGTCGAGCAAAACAGCTACAGCGAATTCAAGGCCGAAGAACACCACACCGTCTACGCCGACCGCAAAGTCGAAACCCGCGCCAACGACCACCTCACCGTGGGCGTCAACCAGCACATCAAAGTCGGCACCGGCCAATTCATCGAAGCCGGCCAGGAAATCCACCTGAGCAGCGGCATGAAAGTCGTGCTCGAAGCCGGCAGTGAACTGACCCTCAAGGGCGGCGGCAGCTTCATCAAGATTGATGGCAGCGGCGTGACCCTGAGCGGGCCGGTGATCAACATGAACTCGGGTGGCAGCCCCGGCAACGGCACCGGCGCCGCACCCCTGATGCCCGGCGTGCTGAAACAGGCCGACGCCGACAAGGCCGGCGCGGTCCTGACCCCGGCGCAGATCAACACCCTCAAACGCAACGCGCCGTTCTGTGAAGAGTGCGAAAAATGCAAGGCAGGTGCTTGTGCGATCTGATCTTTTGACCCCGCAGGATTGGCTGACTGAACGGCCGTTGCAGGCTAATGAACGTCTCTATTTGATTGTCAGTGCGTCGAGCGATGCCGAAGCGCTGAAGACGCTTTATCAGGTAGAGCCCACCACCCAAGTCACCCCTATTTGGGGCGGTACACCCTATGCAGCCTGGCAACCGGTGATGCCCTACCTCACCGAGATAAAACCCAACTCAAACTTCCTGCCGTGGATCGCAGAAACGGATGCACAAGACTGGGGATGGTTGGCGGTGTCCACCAGTGCGCCGGATGTGGTGTTTGAGCATCTGCGCAGCCTGACTCAAGTGCGGATGCCGGATGGGACCGAGGTGTTCTTCCGGTTTTGGGATGGGCGGCATATTTATCCGATTCTTGAGGGGTTGGGTGATGCGGCAGGCGAAGTGCTGCCGGTGTTTGATCGGTATTTGATTAATGGGCAAAGCCTGGAAGTTGGGCCGAGGGTAGTGCCGCCGGCGAAGGATTGGCCGTGGTGGGAGGTGCCGAAGGGGTTGTTGGATGGCCTCGCCCAGCAGAACCCGTCAACCCTGATCGGCAACCTGATGCAATGGCTGGAAGAGGAGCGTCCAGACATCTACGCCGCTTACCCAGAGAGCAACCTGAAGCTGAAAATCGCACGTTTCGTGCGTCGACCCGATGCTCCGAAAAACCTTAATGAAGCACTGTTAAACCACCTGATTCTGGAGCAAGGCTGATGGATCGCGTTGCCTTTGTTGACAACCAACTGAGCACGTTCAAGGACAGCTTGAAGCTGTATCAAGAACAGACCAAAACCTGGTACGCGAGCGGCGCCGACAAAGGCAGTCGAGCCGCAGACCTGCCCTCTCTGCTAGGCATGGAGCGGGTCATAAAGATCGGTAACACCAGCAAATCGGTGAGCATGACCGATGGCGACTTCTCCTCGAACGTTGCCCAGTGCCCTCTCAAGGGGCCACTGCTGATCGAGAGTAAATTCGAATCGGTATATGACATCCCTCTGGGTGACATCGAAGTCGAAATCGTTGCGGTAGAAGGCGGCGCAGTCAGCAAAGTCAAACTCGACGCCCAGGGTAAAGCAAGCTGGACGGGCGGTATTCCGGGCAAGTTCTACAAGATCCGTGTTCACAACGAAGTGACTCCAGCTCAGATCGACACTCTGTTCAAGTCCTATGACGGCCTGACGGGTCAACTGGAAGGTTTCCTGCGTAAGGAATGGGCCGGCTTCAAGCCACAATGGTCGAACCTGTCCGCTTCGGGGACCGCCATGGCAATTGGCAACGGTATCCTTGAAGGCGGTTGGGCAGCGATCAAAGGCGTCTGGGATGGCATCAGCCTGGTGCTCGACATCCTGCAAGACCCGAGCAAGTTTGCGAAAGACCTCGGTGCCGGCACCCAAAAACTGGTAGCGCTGGCAAAAGAAACGCCAGACATCATGAAAAAGGCCATGCTGCTGGCCAGCGACGAGGCCGCCCTGTTCCTGATGGTACGCAGTGCCGTGATCTGGCTGGCCGGCTTGCCACCGATGAAGATGGCCGGTGATGTCGCAAAAATGACCACTGCGGCGGTCGTCGGCATCGCGATCGATATCGTGATTTCGATCGTGCTGACCATTGCTGCAGAGGGTACCGGGGTTATCTACCTTGCCGCGCGGTTGAAAAATTACGGCGAAATCATCATCAAGGCCGTGACCGGTTTTGTGGAGTCGGTGTTCAAGATCATCAAAGGCTTCATGGAATACGTCGCGAAATACACCGCGGTGGCCGCTCGTGGTGTAACCGCTCAGGTGAAGAAAGGGGTGGCGCAGGTTCGTTTTGACGGGAAGAAAAATACAAAACTGGGCAAGGGAAAAACCGGCGACGACGCGTCCAGGCAAGCCAAGACACCTGCCGACCACAGCGCTGAGCCCGCCGCCAAAACCTGCACCGACAAGTGCCCTGTATCGATGGTTACCGGTGAAGAGTTATTGACGCTCAATGATGGCCAGCTCGACGGCCTGCTGCCGTTTGAGTGGACACGTCTTTACCGAAGCAGTGCAGTGGAAATCGATTGCGGTCTGGGTTATGGCTGGAGCCATGCACTGGCTCATCGAGTCGAAATCAATGGCGACGAAGTCATCTGGACCGACCACGAAAACCGGGCGACGCCATTTCCGCTTCCAAGCCAACAACGGCCGGCGATCACCAACAGCCTGTCACGGGCAGCGATTTTCATCGGTGACGACCCGTCGGAACTAGTCCTGGCCCAGGCTAGCAGCCGACCGTCCTTCTACCACTTCCGTTACAACAGCAAAGGCGCAACCCTGATCGCCATCAGCGACAGCTATGGCAACCGGCTGCACATCACCCGTGACATCCACGGCAGGATCAAACGCCTGGACAATAGCGCCGGTCGCGCCCTGCTCTTGCGATACGACCGCAAGCACATCATCGCTGTCGACTATCAACAATTTATTCCCGCAGACAATCTGGAAGACGCTTGGACCTCCATCCAGACACTGGTCACGTACAGCTATGACGCGCAGCATCGGCTGATTGAAGCGAAGAACGCTGCCGGTGAAGCCGAACACTATCGCTACAACGATCAGCACGTGATTCTTGAGCGGCAACTAGCGGGTGGCGCGAGTTTTTTTTGGGAGTGGGAAAACGAAGGCAAATTGTCGCGCTGTATTCATCACTGGGCGAGTTTCTCGCAGATGGAAGCGCATTACGTCTGGGACGATAAAGGTAGTGTCACCGTTACCAACGCCGATGGCAGCGAAGAGATTTACACCCACGA
Organism: Pseudomonas sp. BT76 TE3572; assembly: GCF_050435365.1. NCBI lineage: Bacteria > Pseudomonadati > Pseudomonadota > Gammaproteobacteria > Pseudomonadales > Pseudomonadaceae > Pseudomonas > Pseudomonas sp. BT76 TE3572. The sequence goes on along the minus strand of NZ_JBNDKE010000001.1, from coordinate 123,766 downwards.
CGATAAAGCACGGCTTATCAGCAAAATCGATCCAGATGGCGCTGAACACCTGAAGGCCTATGACGAAAAAGGTCAGTTGATCGCAGAAAAAGATCCATTAGGCGCAGTGACCGAATATCGGTACGACGAAGACGGCTTGATGACCGCCGTCATTCCCCCGGAAGATGAACCCGTTTCGTACGAATACAGCAATGGGTTCGTCAGTGACGTGCACCGCGGCAAAGCCACCTGGAAGTATCAACGAAACAATCAGGGCGACATCACCCAACAGATTGACCCGGATGGTAATGCCACCCTCTACAACTACGACCGCCAGGGCCGTCTGCTGGAAATCCGCCATCCCGATGGCAGCCGCCATCAACTGGGCTGGAACAACCTCGGCCAACTGCTGGAAGAGCGCCTGCCCGACGGCGGCCAGCGCAAGTACCGTTACGACGCCTTGGGCCGGCAGATCACCCGCCAGGAAGAAACCGGCGCCATCACCCACTACCAATGGGACGCCGCCAACCGCCTCGCGCAAATCACCCTACCCGGTGGCGCAACCCGTGCGTTCACCTACAACCCCTATGGCCGCGTCACAGCAGAGCGCGACGAGCTGGGTCGCGTCACTCGCTACGAATACGCCGATGGCCTGCACCTGGTCAGCCGCCGCATCAACCCTGACGGCAGCCAACTGCGTTATCGCTACGACAACTCGCGACTGCTGCTCAGTGAGATCGAAAACGAACGTGGCGAGCACTACCACCTCGATTACTACCCCAATGGCCTGATCCAGCAGGAAACCGGTTTCGACGGTCGCCGTACCGCATACGAGTACGACCTCAACGGCCAATTGCTGAAGAAAACCGAGTTCGGCGACGACGGCAGTGAACTGGTTACCGAATACCAGCGCGACACCGCTGGCCGCTTGCTGGTGAAAACCCTGGCCGATGGCGAGAAAATTCACTACAGCTACGACGCCCTCGGTCGCCTCGTGAACGTCGACGACGGCCATTGGCCCCTCGCTTACGAATACGATCTGCAAGACCGCCTCACCACCGAAAACCAAGGCTGGGGCACCTTGCGTTACGAATATGACAACCTCGGCCAACTGAGCCACTGCCGCCTCCCCGACGGCAGCAAACTCGACTACCGTCACCAACCCGGCGGACGCCTGAGCAGTATCGACCTCAATGGCTCGCGCCTGACCACGCACCAGTTCAACTGCGGTCGCGAACAGCAGCGTCAACAAGGTCTGCTGCTCAGCCAATACCAGTACGACGAACAAGGCCGACTGCAAGCCCACACTGTCAGCCAGCAGAAACGCAACCTGTTCCAGCGCCGCTACGCCTACGACGCCAACGGCAACCTCGCTGGCATCGACGACAGCCGCAAAGGCAACCGCAGTTATCACTATGATCCGCTCGACCGCCTGATCAACGTCCGTGGCACCACCCCGGAAAGCTTCGCCCACGACCCGGCGGGCAACCTCCTCGGCCAAGGCGACCAGCCGACCGCGAACCTGGCCAACGTCAAAGGCAACCGCCTGCTGATGCAAGGCGACCGCCACTATGATTACGACGCCCACGGCAACCTGATCCGCGAACGTCGCGGCGCCGGCCAGAAGCTCGTTACCGAGTATCGCTACGACTGCCAGCATCGCCTGATCCGCGTCAGCCTCCCCGGCGGCAGCATCGCAAGCTACCAGTACGACGCCTTCGGCCGCCGAATCGCCAAAACCGTTGATGGTCAAACCACGGAATTTCTGTGGCAAGGCGAACGCCTCATCGCAGAAAGCGGCGACAATCGCTATCGCAGTTACATCTACGAACCCGGCAGCTTCCGCCCGCTGGCCATGCTCGATGGCGAAGGCCCACTGAAAGCCACGCCGTTCTACTACCAACTCGACCACCTCGGCACCCCACAGGAACTCACCGATTACAGCGGCGAGATCATGTGGTCAGCGAAATATCGCGCCTACGGCAACCTCGCCACCCTCGACGTTGCAGAAATCGACAACCCACTGCGCTTTCAGGGTCAGTACTTCGATGCGGAAACGGGCTTACATTACAACCGGCATCGCTACTACAATCCGGGGACTGGACGGTTTTTGACGCCGGATCCGATTAAGCTTGCGGGTGGGTTGAACAGCTACCAGTACGTGCCTAACCCTACGGGGTGGGTGGATCCGTTGGGGTTGAGCAGCAAACTGGCAAATTGCCCTAAAGTAAAATCGATTGATCCAAATGAAGTACGATTCTCTCAAACGACGGTTTCATATAATAAGATAGACAACAACGGAAACAGTTATAACTATGACGACCTCGTCAGTAGCATGAGAGCAAAAGGCTGGCAAGGGGATCCCATTGATGTTGTTCGAATGCCTGACGGTCAGTTAACTAGTATGGACAACACTCGTGTAAGGGCAGCCCGTGAAGCCGGGATCAAAGTAGAGGCTAGGGAGCGTGGTTATAACGACCTAGTAACGGATTCAGAGCAACAGCGATTTGCAGTAAAGGGAAAAAAACCAGACAGCTGGGGGGAAGCCATCGAACTGAGAGTTGGAAAACAATCCCCAAAACGTTTCGGAAAAGAAACACCGTACGGATCCCATGAACCGCCAAAGCTGAGTGGAAAAGAATGAACTTTTTTATAAAAATCGAAAACAGACAGAATTTCACATATCCAAAAGAGTTTATAAACACAATAAGCACCACCCCCCCTATCGACATTGAACCTTGGTGGTTCATCGTTTTTGAGGAGGGTGATGTTAATAGCTGGTACGACACACTAAAAAAACTCTATCCAAAAAGAGAGCTAATTCCATTTGCGAAATTTAATGCAAATGATGATATCGCATGCTTTGATGGCGATGACAACTCCGGAAACCCCAAAGTATTGATCATCCACGCTTACGCATCAGAAGGTTGGGAGCACCACGGAAGCTACAATAACTTTAGCGAATGGCTGACAAAAGCAATTAAAACTCATCAGGAGTGGGAGGAAGAAGAGTAGACGTTTTATTCGGCACCTCAATTTCATGTAAAAAATCAGCTGGTACGCAGGCGGTTAACCACACACCATTTTCAGCTTTAAAAAACTTAAAGCCTTGAGCGAACATTTTTCGACTATCCACCTGCAGGAGCACCACTACTCCGTAGCGCCGCCCTACTTTACACGCTGCAATTTTATCTTGCGTTAAATGTACATGATGCCTAGCTCCTGAAATTAACCCTTGCTGCCTGATGGTATCAAGAAAGCGTACCGCAGTGCCATGATATAAAATTTCAGGAGGCTCAAATTCAAGATATTTTCGATTCACCAATTTTGTCGAATGCCCCTGTACTGCGCGAATTCGAGTCCCATCATCTGATATCTCAAAACGCTTTTTATCACTACTCAAAACAACTTCTCTAATCATTGAATAAGTTAAGCAACTCTCCTTTTCAGCTGCACCATATATCAGATCTTCTATCACAGCCCAACCATCCTCATCTAACTCAAGATCAATACACTCAGGCTCATGACGCAAGACATAGCTTAAAAATTTACTTAATTCGTTTGTATCCTTACTCATCAAAGCACACCTCTAAAAAATCCTGACAAATCACTTGAACCTCCTCATAATTTCATGACGCGTTCCCAAAGCAGTCTAGCAGCGCTACCAAGGAGAGGTATCAAAGGGAACGGCTGATGGGCGTCCCCTTTTATGAGTCGCGCCACCTGTTGGTCCTTCAAGCTGCGCTTTCACCCCAGACAGGAGTCCACCACATGCCTTACCCCGATCTGCAAAACGCTGTTCAACGTGCAGGGTTCACCATCACTGATTATTCGGATCAACGAGCCTACTTCGGCTGTTGGTCGCTAACCGTCGAAGGTCATGGGCACACCTACTTGATCGTCAACGAAGGTCGAGACGGTTGGCTGATGTTTTATCGCGCAGACGCGGCAGGGACAATGACTGAGTTGGACAAGAAAGAATCGGCCTGGATGGATGACGCCGACAAAGCAACCCAATGCCTGATCTGGCTTTCTGACAGCCGCCCTGCCCCACAGCCCCACAAAGTCCGCAGTTACTACGTGATTGCGGAAAAGGATCTTGTACCGCAGCAGCCCCATAGTTCTGATTGGCCCAAGTTGATCGGCTACTGCTACGACGAAGCTTACTTCTTGTTTTTTGAAGGCAAGGGTCATGGACTGGCTGGGACAGCAATACCGGCTTGCAAAGCGAAAAGACCTGAGTGGCTGGCGATATTCGCGGCGCTGGACGTGGAGTGGTTTCTGGACTTTCTGGAAACGTCGCGGTTCACATCCGAAGAGGAATTTGTCCTGACGCTGAACGCGAAAGTTGGTTCGCTCAGCGTATATCGATATTAAGTAAGGACTGTCAGTGAAAAAAACATCTAGTCAGAAAACAAAGGGAGCTTTGGCTAGGCGACCGAAAACAAATGACGAACCAAATGAAAAAGATAAAAATTGCTGATGTTCTTTCTGATGTTGCGAGCCTAGACTGGGAAGACGCACTTTATTTACCAAAAAATAAAGAAGAATGGGGTCTGAACTGCGAAGCGATTATCGAAAACCCGGATAATTCCGAAGATTGTGATATGGATGACAATCCAGTAGCCATGTCGAAAATCAATTACAGGTATGTGTTACTTTGCGACGACCTATTGTCCATCATAAAAAACCTACAAGAACAGAGCGCCTCGTATGATTTGGATAACGCTTACAAAGCCTTTATTTTCTACTTTGAGAATGACAGCTTTATTAAATTGAATGCAAGCTAGAACGGTCGATTGTGTGATGGCTCTTACCCGTCGTTTTGGGCAGTGCATTAGAAAAAAGAGTGTCCCTTTTGGTTGGGAGCATTAACGATGAAATACAATAAAACCATCAAGCTTACTGACCTAATCGATGCTTTAAAAACACAGAAAAAAACCCTTACCTATTGTGTTTATGGCAAAGGACCATCAGACCAAGTAACTCTGGAAACCGACTGTGTGATTGGCGAGTACTCTGAGATCAGCGATGACGACGAAGAGATTTTTCCGGAGAGCATTACTCAAAACAGTCTCGATTTTTGGATTACCGATGAGCTTTTGGAAGATGTTACATCCAACGCACTACAGCAAAAAATATCTGCTACAAATGAGCAAATACTAAAAACCATAAAATATTATAACGAGCGCGACAGTTTTATAGACCTATAAAATTGACAAAAAAATTGACATGGTTATTTTCTGGACACAGAAAGCCACATGAATTTCGGTTAAATTTAGACTTTATACAAAGTGGACAGATTTTTTCTGCACACTCGAAAATAATTCTCTCTTCTTTCGACTGCAAATCCCGCTGAAAATAAATCTAGGAATCATCTGGCCGGTCTCCCCACCTCACAGAGGTGGCGCGAAATCATACGTGCTCACCACCGACCAGGCCGGTGAACTCGAAGGTTCACACCAGTTATACGTAGTCGACCGACGATTACAGGTACGGGCGATCTAACGATCACCCGTTTTTAAACCCTTCAACTCAGCAACCCTTCCTCAACCTCATACTTAACCACCACCCGATTCTTATAAAGCCGCTCACTCTTCAACACCTGACTCGCCTGCCCCTTGCTCCTGATCTCCCGCCATATCTCGTTCTCGCGAAAAACCCGCCCACCGTCTCGCACAAACCGATGCCCAAGTTGATAAACGTGATATCGAAACTCTCTCGCCTGATCGCACAACAACTCCCCTTCCAACTGTTGCTCGGCGACATTGAGCTTCAACTGAAAATGGCGATCGGTCGGGTTATGCAATACCAGGTCAATGTAGTTGTAAAAGATCGCTGCACCGGAGCCGAATGGCAGGACTCGCCCTTCATCAGGAAAGGGATCGAAGCTGTGGTTTGACCGCTCAACCACGACCAGTGGCGAGTGAATCGCCATCCAGTGAATCAGGTTGCTCAGTTGGCAGATCCCGCCACCGATGCCGCTGCGCGCTTCACCAAATGACAGCTCCATGCCTTCGACGTAACCGCGTTTGCGGGTAGGTCGACCCACGAGGCGGCAGAATGAAAAATACTCGCCAGGGCCAATGACGACGCCGTCGATCGAAGCGACGGCCAGTTTCAGGTTGATGACTTTGTTGTGTTGCAGGGCAAGATCGGAGTTGCCGAGTTTGCGGATCAGTTTGGAGGTGTGCTTGAGGTAGCGATATGGCAAGCGGGAGACGGTGTTCAGCGAAACAGCGTATTGCTTGCGGGAGAAGCGCCACGCCAAGTGCCGGAACAGTCTTTTTTGCCACACGCGGAGCCAGTAGAGCGCCGGGTGGTAAAGGGAGAGTGGTTTCATCCGTGTCAGAACGGCGGCTGCCGTTTTCTTCCTTGATTTGCAAAATGCCGCGCATCTTATCGTATTGCTGCAGGTGTGTATCGCACGCCGAGAAGGTGTTCGCCCAGTGTAATGGCCTGGCAATCCATGCACCGGTAAAGAGCCCTGACACTGGGCGAACGGGAAGTATTTTAATTGAAGTCTTCGAATATGTCCGCGTATATGAACATGAAATTTATCGAAACAACATTTGATTAAATGTCGGCCCAAATACTATTTTACAAACCCGCAAACTCACCAGTTAGACCATTAAAACTGATTATTCTTATACAGAAAAGTTGTACAAGAACAATCAACATATAGAGCTAATACTCAACTTCAGTGCTTGCTGGTCACTGTCAATATGTCGGTATAGGTCACAACGACACTCTGTCCAACTTTCAGGTCTTTCAATTTCGCTTGAACTTCGGGTCTTACGACGTCAACGGTCTTGGACTGCCCGGCGGGGTTTTCGAAGGTTACCTGGTTTTTCTTCAGGTCGATTTTGGTGATTTTCAGTTGGACCTGCACCTGACGGTAGGCTTCGCCGCCCGGGTTGTCGCTGCCGGGGGCTGCGCGGACTTCGCCAGCACGTTCGACGGTGCCTGGCAGGCCTTTGTCGATATCGGTGTCGAGGTAGGCGGCGACAGCGCTAGTCACCTTGACATCGACTTTGTCGCCGACTTTCAAGTTGCCGAGGTTTTTGGCCTTGTCGGTCAATTGCACATGGACCTGACGCCCCTCCGGCCCCTCCAGGACGACCTGATGTTTGGCAGCATCGACCGAGACCACTTTGGTGGTGACCTGATCCGCCTCCACAACGGCAGACAGCGGGATGTCCGCAGCCATAGCGCTAAGGCTGGCGGCAGACAGCAGCGTTGCGAGGGTGATGGCTTTAGTCAGTGTGTGAAGTTTCATAAGCGGTACATTCCCTGTGAATTGGAGGCAGCAACGAGCGCTGAACCACCGTTCAGCGCCCTCTGCGCAAATGAGCATAGACGCTGATCAGGGAGTGTTCGCGGTTTCTTGGAGCGCTCCTCAAGCCTCAGTTTCGTCGACCTCTTGGGAGGCCATCGCTCTGCCGAGAGTTCCGACTCAATACCCGGTCATTTCCAGATAACCCTGCCCACCATGGCTGCCGCTCAATTGCACCGGCCCTTCCCAATAGGGAATGCGCAAAGCCATCCACGCGTTGGGGTTGAGCGCGCTGATCGTGATGTCGAGGTGTTTGTCGGGGATTTTGATCGACCAGCGCACCGGCATCAAACGTCCGGCGACTTTGGCGGTGTCTTGCGGTGTGAGGCTGATGTCGGCGGCGTGCAGCAACTGCGTCTGGCCTTGAGCGTCGATCCAGGTGCCGGTGAGGTAAAGCGCGCCGTCCTTTTGCCGCATGCGGTAGAGCATCACCTGTTCGCCGCTGTCCAGGTGCAGGGAAAACCAGTCCCAGCCGGTCTGGTTGGCGGTCAGGGGTTGGCTGCTCCACTCGCGGTCGAGCCAGGCCGGGCCGCTGACTTGATATGTTTTGCCGTCGATTTCCAGCGTGCCGCTGGCCTGAAAAAACGGCTGACTGTAGTAGTACGACGCCTGCCCCTGTTCGGATTTCTGGCTGAAGCCTTTGTCGCCCTGAAGCACCAAAGGATGTGTGGAGGTCAGCCGCAGTTGATAGCCAAAATCCTTGTCCCGGGCGTTGAGTTGAAGCTGCACCATAGGCTCGGAGCCCTGACTGCTGAAACGCCAATCATCGATCCACGCGTTGAACGGTTCGAGACTCACGCCAGCCTGACCAACGCCACCACGGGCGTAACGCTCGGCGGCGTGATGCACGGTCGCCGATGTCACGGCCGCGTGGCCAAGCCAGATAATTTGATTACCCCAGCCGGCCACTTCGGGCGTCGCTTTCAAGGCGCTGCGAAACAATGTCCATTGGGCGCCGAACTCGCGTCCCTGATCGTCCTTGAGATTGGCGGTGACGTACCACCATTCAATGCGAAAACCGTCATGAGGAGCGTGATCCGCCGGAAAGCTGAACACTCGACCGGGCACCACCGGCGTGAACGCGGTGGCCTGATGACCCAGCCCGGCGAAGCCTTTCTCAACCGGCGCCGAGTTATCGCACCCGCTCAATAACGCCAATAGCAACACGCCGACCTTAATCTTCATGAGCAAACATCCTCAGCAGATCCGCCGGTTGCGTGCGGTACAGCGAATACAGCGGCCACGCCGACGCCAGTAAAGTCGCCAGCAGCGCCAGCCCCATCAACTGCAACAGCTGCATCGGAAACACCCGCAGCGGCAAGCGCCAGCCGAAGGCCTGGACGTTGATCACCGTGTCCAGGCACCACGCTAACGCGATCCCCAACGGCAACGCCAGCACCAGGGTCAGCACCGCCAGCAACCAGGTCTGTCCGAGATTGAGCAGCATCAGTTGCCGGCGAGTCACACCCAGCGCCCACAGGGGAGCGAGTTGCCCGAGCCGGCTCTGACTTTGCGTCAACAGGCTGATGAACAGCGCCACGCCCGCCACGCAGAGGGTCAGGCTATTGAGCGCGGCGGTCGCGGCAAAGGTGCGTTCGAACACTTGCGTGGACCAACCCTTGAGCCGGGCCTGGTCGACGATGCGGCTGTCCTCCAGCGTGAAGCGTGTTTGCAGCGCGGTCAGGAAATCAGGGATCAACGTCGGGTCGATGCGCAGGTTGAAACGGCTGGGTGTCAGCTGCGGCCAGCCGCGCAGCAGATGGTTGACGTTGACCAGCATGTGGCCTTTGGGATTGCCGTAGTCGGCGTAGATGCCGACGATCCGTGGCGACCAGGTGCCATTGGGTGTGGGGATCGTCAGGTGATCGCCAAGGCGCACCTTCAGCCGACGGGCCAGTTGTTCGCTGAGCATCAGCGCATCGTCCTTGGCCAGTCGGTCCCACGGGTTGTCGCCCAAGGCTTCCAGCAGCGGCCAATGCTGGCGATACGTCGGGTGATCGATCACGCCGAAGACATCCGCCGGCCAGCCTTGCAACTGGATCGACACTTGCCAGTTGGGCAGCACCGCCGTGAGTCCGGGTTGCTGCTTGAGCCAGGTTTGCAGCTCTCTGGCCTGGGCCGGATTTTGCGGATTAACGTAGAGTTCGGCGGTCAGGCGTTGTTCCAGCCAATCGCTGAAGGTCTGACGAAAACCGGCCGTCATGCTGCCCGCGCCAATGTTCGCCGCCAGTGCCAACAACAGCGCCATCAGCGCCAGGCTCAGGGCCGGCAGTTGCTGACGGCAGTCGGCGAGAAACCATTGGCCGAGCACCGAGCGACTGCGATGCAGCACTCGGTTCAGCACCCAGTTGAGCACCACCGGCAACGCCAGCGCAGCGCCGATCAACAGTGCCGCCATCAGCACGAAGCCACTGCCCAGGCTGTCGCCAAAGATCAACGCCAGCGTTGCGATCACCGCGGCAATCGCGGCAACCCAACCCTGGCGCCGCAACCAGTGCGCGTGAGCCTGATGCCAGGCTTGCGGGTCGGCCAGGGCCAGCAAAGGCAGGCGCGCGGCCCGCAACAAACTGTTGGCCCCCGCCAACGACGCCCCCAACAGACTCAGGCCGACGCCGCTGAGCCACCACCACGGACTGAGGCTCAACTGCCCCGCCACTTCGGCGCCGTACAACCCGCGCAGACTCGCGGCGACATCCGGCAGCAGCACGCTGGCCAGCAGGTAGCCGCTGGCGACGCCGACCAGTCCGCCGATCAACGCCAGACCACCCAGTTCAACCGCCAGACAGGCAATCAGCATCCGTGCACTGACACCGCAGGCGCGCAGGGTTCTGAGCAAGCCACGGCGTTGTTCCAGCGCCAGGCCGATCGCGGCGTGGACGATGAACAGGCCGACCACGAATGACAGAAACCCCAGCGCATCGAGGTTCAGGTGAAAGCTCTCGGTCAGGCGCGACAAATTGTTCTCTTCGCCGCTGGTTTTGAGCTGCAGTTGTCCCTTGAATTGCTCAGGCAGCGGCGCGGTGAAATCCTTCGGCAACAGCAGGCGCGACAGCTGATCCGGCAGGCCGAGGATCTGCTGGGCGAAGCCGATGTCCACCAACAACACACCGGGGGCCATATCGGGTTGGGCATGCAGCGGCGGCAAGGCCTGACCACTCAAAGTCAGCGGACGTTCGTCCTCGTGCAGACCCAGTGTCTGCAACGTCTGCGGCGAAATCCAGGTACTGCCCGGCGGGCTGAAAAACTCGACAACCTGCTCAATCGCCAACGCCTGCCCGGCCACAGAGGAACCGGCGGGCAGCGACACCGGCTCGATCCCCATCAGCTGCAAACGCTGGTCGTCATGCCCCTTGAGCGTCACCCGGCCTTGCAGGACCGGCGACACCGGCCAACCCAAACGGCGCAGGTCGACAAACACCTGCTGGGAAAAGGTTGCGCCACTGGGTGAACTGAGGCTGGCCTGGGGTTCGCCGCCGATCAACTGACTGGCCCGGGCATAGCTTTCGCGCGCCTGGCTGTTCAGCGCCTGCACGCCGGTCAGCAGACTGGTGGCGAGCCAAAGCCCGGTCAGCACACTGAAAAACTGCACCGGATGCTGTCGCCAATGACTGAGCAGCGCCCGCAGCGTCTCGCGAAAGATCCGCACTTCAGCGCTCGTCCGCGCCAGCCAGACGGCCACCTTGGAGCACCACCTTCTCTGCCAACCGCGCGGCAACCCGCGAGCTGTGGGTGACCATCAACAAGGTGGTGGGACTGTCGTCGAGCAACTCCAGCAATAACTTCAAGACCTCATCGCTGGTGGCTTCATCGAGGCTGCCGGTGGGTTCGTCCGCCAGCAGCAGTTTTGGCTGTGACGCCAGGGCCCGACCCAGCGCGACCCGTTGCTGCTGGCCGCCGGACAGCTGTTCCGGATAACGCTGCAGCAACTCAGCCAAGCCCAGACGTTGCACCAGATGCGCCTGCCAGCGCGGATCATGGCGCCCGGCCAGTCGCGCCTGGAACGCCAGATTGTCCTCCACGCGCAGACTGCCGATCAGGTTGAACTGCTGAAACACCAGGCCGATTTCGGTCCGCCGCCAGTTCGCCAGTTGCCCTTCGTTCATCTGCTCCAGCCGATATTCGCCGCTGCGGATGCTGCCGCGATCGAGCTTGTCCAGTCCGGCAATCAGGTGCAGCAAGGTGCTCTTGCCACTGCCCGACTCCCCCATCAACGCCAGGCTGCTGCCGGGTTTCAAGGTGAGGTCGACACCTTGCAGAACCGGCAGTGGGCCCTGGGGAGTGGCGTAGCTTTTGAAGACGCCTTGGACGGAAAGCATGGGGAAAACCGTTCGATGTGCGTGGAGCAAGGATAGCGGACGACAGCTGCACCGCGAATAGGTCCGCTCAGACAGCCCATAGCCCACACACTTCAGGGAAAAAACATACACAACCAAGGAATTGCCTGACAGCTCACTCGTATCCATATGGATACATTTGAGTAATGAATTTTGGAAGGAGGTTTAAACATGAGCCAGACTTTGACTGCTTTCGATATGGCGGCTCTGCTGGACAGTGACGAAGCCATCAGCGAGTACCTTTCGCAAGTGCTCGCAGACGGCGACAACGAAGAATTTCTTCGTGCCATCGGCTATGTGGTGAAAGCGCGTGGAATGACACAGATAGCCAAGGATTCGGGTATGGGCCGCGAAAGCCTGTACAAGGCCTTCGCTCCTGGTGCAAAACCACGTTTCGATACGGTTTTAAAGGTCATTCACGCCCTTGGCATTGATCTCTGCGCGCAGCCAGGTCATTCAGTCAATCACTCGACGCTCTAAGAGACTCTTCTGATTAGACTGCTCGCTTGCGCGCCACCCACGTAAAACACAACGGCAACTGCGCCATTTGCTGCTCATACCGATCATAGAGCTCCTCGCGGTTGGAATGCGGGTATTCCTTGAAGTGGCTGATCTGCAATCCGGCGTCGATGGCGCCGGTGAAGATGGCGCCCAAGGTGTGGACGAACCAGTAGGACGGCGCCGCCTGCTGGTCGACTTTGCCTTCGTAGACGATCGGTTGGTTCTGCACGAAAGGTTCGCTGCGAAAGTACGAGCTGTCCGGCCGATACGGATCGGCGGACTCGGGGTCGAACATTTCGAGGAAGGGATGGGTTTCGTACACCACCAGGCTGCCACCGGGCTTGAGGGTTTGCGCGACGTGGCGGAAGAATTCGCCGATGTCCGGCATCCAGTTCAACACACCGATGGTGATCAGGGCCACGTCGAAGCGGCCATGAAGCTCTGGCGGCAAGTGATGGATGTCTGCCTCGATGAACTCCGGCGCATGGGGCGAGCGTGACGCCAGCTCCCGCGCCTGATCAAGGAACGCCTCGGACTGGTCGACGCCTACGACGCTGCGGGCACCCAGCGCAAACAACGAAAGGCTTTCGCGGCCGTTGTTGCAGCCCAGTTGCACCACGTCCTTGCCGTCGACACTGACCTGCGCCAGCAAGCCGCGCAAGGTGTCGTCGATGCAGCAGAAATCACGCTGTGCCACGTCCTGCAAGAGTGACGGCCATTCGGGATTGTCTTTATGGTGTCTAGCAGAGTCATTCCAGGCATCGCGGTTGCTGGCGATGACTGTTTCGGTTGATGGCATTTCCATTGCTCGCTCCAGAATTCGGGTCTTGATTGACCGGCCCGAGTCTAGATCAACGATTTTGAAGAACCCATGTGGCGTTTGTCGGAATGTTGTAAGCCGGCAACGCCAACGTACGGCAGCTATAGTTAATGACCTTGGGGAATTGCGGGGAAAACCGATTTCGCAGGTGCAGCCATGAAAACCACCGATCCGAGGCTACTGCTCGCCCTCTGCCTGATCACCACAACCGGTGCTCACGCGGACGACAGCCTGACACCCACTACCGATTACAGCAGTGGGTTCAACTATTACGGGGCCGACCAACCCTTCGCTCACCCCGTGCCACCGTCACTGAGCACCGTGCCGCCCGGCTCGTACATTCCGACAGCGCCTCAGGACTTCATCCCCATTTCGAGTCAGCATCAGTTCTACGACTCAAGATTGCCGACGGTAGCGGATGCCACGGTTCGAGTGTTCATCCGCTCCTACGATCAGCAACGCGGTGTCTACGTGAACGAAGAAGTCTTCGACCCCACATGCCTGCTCGCGTGCCTCAGCCGTCAGGGGCCAGTGATGCAATAAGGCCTACCACTGGCGTTTTTCCGGGCGTGCGAGGCCGAGCTTTTCGATTCGGTAGCGCAGCATGTCGCGGCTCAGGCCAAGTAGCCGTGCGGACTTGGTGACGTTCCAGTCGGTCTTGTCGAGCATCTTGCGCACCATGTCGCGTTCCACTTCCGGCAGGTTCATGGACTCAGTGCCGTTGTAGGCCGGACGCGGCTCGTAGTGTTGCGGCTCTTGCTGGAACAACAGCGGCTCATCCACCAGGCTCAGGCACACGTTCAATTGATGCGCGGCGATGGTGTCGCTCTGGGCCAGCAGCACGGTTTGCTCAAGCATGTTGCGCAACTCGCGCACGTTGCCCGGCCAGCTGTAGCTGAGCATCAATTCCTCGGCCTGATCGCAGAAATGCAGGTTCGGTTTGCCATAGCGTTTGCCGTGGACCGCCAGGAAGTGCCGGGCCAGCAGCAGGATGTCTGCGCCGCGGGCATACAGGCGCGGCACCTTGATCGAGATGATCCGCAAACGGAAGAACAGATCGCGGCGGAACTTGCCCTGCTGGACCATTTGTTCGAGGTTGCAGTTGGTCGCACTGATCACCCGCAAATCGACCTTGCGCTCCTTTACCGAGCCGACCCGGCGGATCGTCCGGTCCTCCAGCAGCTTCAGCAGTTTGGCTTGCAGCAACAGGTCCATCTCGCCGACCTCATCGAGAAACAGCGTCCCGCCATCGGCCGCTTCCACCAGCCCGACGCGGCGGTCCTTGGCGTCGGTGAAGGCGCCCTTCTCGTGACCGAACAGCTCCGACTCCACCAGGTTGGAAGGAATCGAGGCACAGTTGAATTCAATGAACGGACCTTTGCTGCGTGGACCGTCGAAGTGCAACGCACGGGCCACCAGTTCCTTGCCGGTGCCAGTCTCGCCTTCCACCAACACCGGAGGCAGATCGGTATTGGCCATGCGCCGCTCGGCGTCGATCAACTGGCCAATGGTGCTTTTCAGGTACTGCATCGGTGCCGATTCGCCGATCAATGCCTGCACCCCTGACTTCTGCGCTTCGCGTTCCTGATAGAACGACAGTGTGCGTTCCATCCGGTCGGTGGCCATGGCCTTGTCCAGCAGCAGCTTGAGCTCCGGCAGCGCCACCGGTTTGGTGACGTAATGGAAAGCGCCCTCTTTCATCGCCACCACGGCGTCTTCGACGTTGCCGTAGCCGGTCATCATGATCACTTTCAGATCCGGCGCGCTGATGCGCAGCTTCTGGATCAGGTCGTGACCGCTCATGCCCGGCAGCGAGTTATCGGTCAGCACCACGTCTGGGACGAAAGTGCCCAACTGGTCCAGCGCGTCCTCAGCCGAGTGGCAGACCGTCACCTCGAAGTCCTTACGCTCCAGGTAGGTCTGAATATTCTCGGCGAGCAGTTCATCATCCTCGACCAGCAGAATGCTGTGCTCCATATACCCCTCCCGTTGCCACTTTAAAATTGAGACAAACGCGGGTTCCTTCCTGCTCTTGGCTGGTCAGTTCGACCGAGCCTTCGAAACGCTCCATTATTCTTTTGACCAGGGCCAGGCCCACGCCCAACCCTCCTTGTTTGGTGGTGAAAAACGGCTTGAAGGCCATTTGTTGCTGCTGTGTGGTCATGCCCTTGCCGGTATCGCTCAGGGTCATGCGCACAAGTCCCGGCTGCGGCGTTTCGATATCGATACTCAGCACGCCGCCCTTGGGCATGGCTTCCAGGGCATTGGCAAACAGGCTATTAAGAATTTGCGTGAGCAACACCTGTTGGCTGATGACCGGCGGACAGCTCTGCGGGGTGAAACGCACGTCGATGCCGGAGCGTTTGATCAGCGCGTCAAACGCGCTCAACGTGTCGTCGATGACCAGCACCAGGTCTACCGTTTCGTAGTCGTCGTTCACGGGTCGCAATGACACCAGCAACTCCCGGACCCAGCGCGACATGCGGTCGACCTGATTGATGATGTCGCCGATGTTCTTCTGCGCATTCTGGCTGGCGATTTCCTGAGCCAGTTCGGCGCTGGAACGAATGTTGGCCAACGGATTGCGCAAGCTGTGGGCCACCGCCGAGGACATTTCCCCCAGCGCGACGAAGGTCTCGTTGCTGATCAGTTGTTTCTGCTGGCTCTGCAGCAGCGTGGCCGCATGCCGCACAATCCAGAACAGTCCGAGGTAGATGGCCAGGCCGCCGAGCAGGGTTGCCAGCCAGATTGACTTGAAGCCACGCTGGATGCGTTCCACCAGGTCCGCGGGTTCCTTGTAGATCTCCACCATGGCGATCACTTTGCTTTTGTCGGCATTGAACATCGGGATGTAGTTCTCGATAAACAGAAACTCAGGCTCACGCAGCAGTTGCTGCTCGGGACGTTCCTCATCAATTTGGTGGTAGCTGGTGGACACGGGTTCCTTCATTTCGAAAGACTCGTCCAGTTCCTCATCACCTTCGACGCGCATGCCAATCATTTGCGCATTGGTCGACCAGACCACGGTGCGATCCAGGGCGTACACCACCGCCAACAGCGTGTCCGGCAGGTGTTCGACATGATCGAGAAACTCTATGCGGGCAGCGGCACGGGCCGCCGGATCGACGTCGGGATAGGCAATGTCATCGCGCGGATCGAGCATTTCACCCATGGTTCTTTGCAGGGAGATGCCGGCATGGCGAATTTCTGCATCACCAATGGCCTGAATGAACTGCGCAGTCAGCAAGGAATCACGCTCGATGCTCTCATCGACGACGAAACGCGTGGACACGTAGCCCAACCCCAGCGCCACGACGGCGATGATGAAAAAGCTGCCCAGGGAAAACCAGCGCAGCAAATTGAACTGTCCCCGCCAGCCCTTGCTTTCTGCTGCGGACATAGCCGACGCAGGTATTTTTTGTTGTCCTGGTATCTGCATAGGACCTTCCCGGATGCCTTACCTCAAGCCTTTTCAGCCGCGGTTCGGATCAGTGTAGGTGGCATTGATCGAAACTGACGGCCCCAATGACAGGATTAAGCCGCTATTGCGTTTGCGCCGCCTGTAGCGGTTGCTGACGATCGGTTTCTTCCTGCAAAAAACCCACGATGGACTGCGCCGCGTTCTCATCCAGGCGCAGGTTGGGCATGGGGATTTTGTCGAAACGCTCAAACAGCTCCAGCGCGATCGGGTCTTTTTCCGCCAGCATGCGGTCCGGCTCGCGAATCCAGCGACTCAGCCAGGCCGGATCACGCAGGCGAGTGACGCCGATCAGGTCCGGGCCGATGCTGCGCATGCCGAGGCCCTGCCCGTCCATCGGGCCCAGGCTGTGACACGATGCGCAACGGGTGCGAAACAGTTCTTCGCCGTTGCTCGGCGGACGAATATCGGGCGCATTCGCGTAGTTTTCTTCAATACTGGGCTGTTTCCAGTTGTGCAGCGTGTTGGCCAACTGATCGGCCAGAATCCACGGATTTTCGAAAGGTGAAGCTTTCATCCAGCGGCCCGTGGTCTGGTTGCCGACAATCAGGCTCAGGTTGTGGTCCTTGCTGCGACCGTTGTCGACGCCTTCGATGAACAGCCCGAGTTTTTTCCGCAGTTCGGTGACGTCGGCAAATTCCCCGGTGAGAAACCTCCAGCCCGGCCCGACCTTGAAGCGTTGTGCGTAGGCCTTGAGCACGTCGGGTGTATCACTCAAGGGGTCAATGCTGATTGAGTAGAAAAAAATGTCCTGGCCGACCCGGTCCCCCAGCAACTTCTGCACCTGACGCAGGCGCGCGGTCTCCAGCGGGCAAGAGTCGCTGCATGACGTGAAGATGAAATTGATCACCACCACTTTGTCCTTGATCAAGTCATCAAAGAAACGCACCTGCCGACCGTTCTGATCGGTCAGCAAAGTGTTGGGAAAGTAATCGCCACCCCAGGGTGTCGCCGACTCCGTCGGTGACGACACCGACGGAGCAGCTTCATGAGCCACCAGCACCCGACTGGCCAGCAGGCAGGTGACCAGCATCAAAACCAGGTGCATGCCCAGGGCGCGGGAGCGCGGCGTATTCAGTTTCATGTCGGCTCCCTCGCGGTTCATGGTTTGACCACCACTTTAGGGCCGAAGCCGTCGCCAGTACGGAAGGTTGGCAGCGCGGCGGAGTTCACGTAGCGCACACCATCCCAGCTCGGCAGCGGTGTCGGCATCAGCTGGAATTGCCCGGGTTTTTCAATGTCCCAGCGCAGCAGCATGGAGTTGTCCTCATGCTGAGTGTTGTGACAGTGCTCCATGTACGTCCCGGCGAATTCGCGGAAGCTGATCGCCATCTCGACACTGTCCAGGCCATCCTTTTCCGAGCCGATGCGGTACACGTCCTTGCGTGCCCATTTTTCCCATTCCGGTGGCGCCTTGCCGCCGCGACTGAGGATGATCCCCTCCTCGAAGTGCACATGCACCGGGTGGCTCCAGCCCTGGCCGCCGAGCTTGATGTTCCACACTTCCAGGGTGCCGAAACCGGTGGCACCGGCATCGGTGGGGCCACTGGCCAGTTGGGTCGAAGCGTTCAAACGCCGTGGGTCCATGTGGAAGCCGAAACCGCCATCCGTCTTGACCGTCCACGGTGCTTCATCGGTGCCGTCGGAACGGCCGAAGATGAAGGTGCGGTGACGGGCTTTGGCCAGCAGCTCCTTGTCGGCGGCGTTGTCGCGATGGATCTTCAACGGGATCATCACCAGGCCTTCAGCCTTGCCCGGTTTGGCCGGTTCATAAGCGGCCGGGTCCATGGCCAGGTCCTGGCCGGTGTACGCCTTGACGTTGAGTTGCAACACCTTGCCGACCGCCGGATCACCGTCCTCCCACTTTGGCCCCTTGCTGGTTTGCTTGATCACGGCTTTGTATTTCTCGGACAGCACGTCAGCCAGGGAGACGGGTTCTTTCGGGCCCTTGCCATCTTCGTGCACCAGCAGGTTGACGAAGAACAGCTTGTCGCCCGGTTTGATCCCGTATTTCGAGAAGTTGACGATGATGTCGAATCGTTCGGCGATGCCCAGGGTTGGCAGGATCGCGTTGTGGTTCTGTTTATCGCCGTCGGCATCCAGGTCCATGCTGCCGTCGAACGGCACGCTGTGTTCCATGATGTTGCCGTCGTTGGCAATCATGTGGAACGGCACGCGGGCATATGACACTCCCGACCCGGCCGGCCCTTGGAACTCCCCGCTGGTGCCGTTGATCTCGCGAACGAGCGCCATTTTGAAGAAGCGCGACACAGAGCCATTGAGCATGCGGAACCGATAGCTACGGGCGCGCACATCCAGGGACGGTTTCCACTGCCAGTTGACCAGCACCTGATCACCGAGGAAGCCGTTGGTATTGAACGGGTTGAACCACAGTTGGCCGTTTTTATCCCACGCCTTGTCGGCAAACAGCAGGTTGACATCGTAGTCGCGGTTACCCCAAGGCAAGGCGCTGCCACTGGGAAAACGCAGGTTGACGCCGTCATTCACCGATTCATTGCCGCGGTCCAGGGCGCTGTAGTAGTTCATCATTGCCGCGTTGCCCTTGTAGACGTTCTGCGCGGTGAAATCGAGCATGTGGTCGTGGAACCAGTGGGTGCTCATGGTTTCGCGCCAGTCGCCGCGGATCTTGATCGTGCCGTTGTTGCAGGTCTTGCGGCTGGGGATGAGGTCATTGGTCCACAGGGTTTCGCCCGGTGCGCACGGAAACGCTGCACGCGGGTCTTCAGCCTTGGTGTTGATGCTGTCGTAGCCGGCCAACTGGATCGGCCAGCGATAGTCGTAAAATTGCCCCGGAAAGAAAAACGCATTGGCATAACCGTCGCTTTCCGCCGGTGTGTGGCCGTTATGTTCGTGGGTGCTGATGGTGTGCAAACCGAACCCCATGTTCGCCGACGGGTCGATCGGCAAGCCGTTGTAATGACGCATCAACGTGGGTTGCCCGTAACGCACCATCAGCAATTTTGGCGGCAAAGTGCCGTCAAAGGTCCAGACCGAGTTGTGGTTCTGCACCGGCATTTTCGGGTGGAAACGCGCATCGACGCCCTTGGCGGTGCCATCGGTCGCCGGTATGCCAGCCACGTTGTGATAGAGGCCGCCTGGGCCAAACTCGCCCACGGCATAGCGGTGCATCTGATGACTGTCACGCCAACCGGAATTCAACCGTGCGCCGGTTTGCACGGTCTTGTAGGCCATTTGTGGGTAAAACTCGTTCCAGCGCTGGTGCGACCAGCCTTTTCCTGGCGGACGGCCTTCAGCCGAGGAGCCAATACGGCGGTTGAGGAAAAATTCGATCTGCTTCTGCCACGGGTTACGGTCGACCACGTTGGAGTACAGACTCGGGAACGGTGTCAGTCCCGGTTGACGCATGAAAGCGTCGAGCGCCGCACTCGGCGGGGCGCTACGAGCGGCGCTGGTGGGATCTTGTTGCGGCAGCGGGCCAATGGCGGCCGGTGGAAACGGCAATGGCGCCGCCGGCGTGGTGGGGTCGAGTTTTTCCGGGCCGAATTCTTCGAACAGCACCAACTGCTGAGTAAACGGCTGAGCGCCATACAGCGGGCTCGGCTTGCCGTTGGTGGGGTAGTTGAAACTGGTCTGCACCGTCGGCGGCAGGATGTTTTCCACCCGCGTGGTGTCTTTGCTGCCTTTGACGCCACCGGGTAAATCGAAGGAATCTCTGTTGGCCTCGGGCATGGTCAAGATGGCGTTCAACGCCGCCGCTTTGTCAGCCGGTTCATCTTGGTAAGCCGAAGGGTCAGAAGGTTCTGGCTGTCGCTCGTCGTCGATGGGGCTGGCGCGCAGAGTCGTTGTGCCCAGCGTCATTGTCAGAAGAACGCTCAGAGGCGTCAGGAGGCCGAACCATTTGAAGGGGTACCGCGCTTTTCTGTCCATCACCAGCCGCCTCGTAGTCATGAGTCATGAAGGGGGTGATGGGGGTGGTGCAAGGACCTCGCCAGAGTTGTAACCGGTTTTTACGAAAGTATTAATACTTGTCAAAACAATGGCTTATCAACATCAATATGCCATTACTGGGGGAGCGACTGGGGAATGACACCCGCTAACGGGGAAAGTTCACACCCGTTTTCAGGGGACCAATTTGAATGACAGACGGACACTCGTGCCCTCGCCTTCACGGCTTTCCAGGCTCACCGCACCGCCAAACCGCTCCATGATCCGTTTGACCAGCACCAGCCCGACACCCAGCCCACCTTGTTTGGTGGTGAAAAACGGCCGGAAGGCCATGCTGCGCTGTTCTTCGTTCATGCCTTTGCCGGTGTCGCTCACCACCACGCTGAGGCCACGGCAATCGGTTGGCTCCAATGTGATGGTTAACGTGCCGCTTTTGTCCATGGCTTCCAGTGCATTGGCCAGCAAACTGTTGAGGATCTGCGTCAACTGCACTTGCTGGCTCAGGACCATGGGCGTCAGTTTCGGGTCGAACACCACGTGGACCGAGGCTTTGGCGATTTGATGCTCGAAGGCCATCAGGCTGTCATGCAGCGCCGCCACCAGATTGACAGGCTCGGCGTCATCGTTGAGCGGACGCAAGGATTGCAGCAGCTCCCTCACCCACTTCGACATGCGATCCACTTGGCCGATGATGTCGTTGATGTTCTTGTGGGCCGGGCCGCTGTCGAACTCCAGCGCCAGTTCGGCGCTGGAACGGATGGTCGCCAGCGGATTACGCAAACTGTGGGCGACCGCCGACGACATCTCGCCCAGGACGACAAAGGTTTCGTTGGTGATCAGCTGCTTTTGCTGCGTCGCCAGCAAAATGGCCGCCCGGCGCACGATCCAGTACAGCCCCAGGTAAATGAGCCCGCCGCCCAATGCAGTGGCCAGCCAGATCAGCACCAGGCCGCGCTCCATGCGGGTGATCAGGTCCTTGGGCTCCTTGTAGATCTCGACCATCGCCGTGACTTTGTCGCCGTCGGCATCGAACAACGGAATGTAGTTCTCGATGAAGATGTATTCCGGAGGCGTCACGAACTTCTGTTCCAGGCGGGTCTTGTCCACATCGTGATAACTGGCCGACACAGGAACCCTGGAAGCAAAGGCTTTCTCCAGGTCTTCGTCGGCGTGGATCGTGGTGCCCATTAACGCCGGGTTGGTCGACCAGATCACCCTGCGGTCGGGGGCATAGATGTTGGCCAGAATCACATCCGGCAAATGCTCGATATGGTCGAGAAATTCACCCCGGGCAATGGCGCGAGCCAGCGGGTCGACGTCGGAAACGTTTTTGTCGTTACGCGGATCGAGCAGCTCGCCCATGGTCCGCACGTTGGGAATCGATACGTGGCGCACCTCGACCAAGGCAATCGCCTGAATGAACTGGGACGTCAACAACGCATCGCGTTGCACGCTTTCGGTAATCACGAACCGGGTGGACACCGCCCCCAACGCCAACGCAACCGTGCCAATCACCGCCATGCTGATGAGCGAAAACCAGCGCAGTAAATTGAACGGCTGCTTGCGCGAGCTCAGGCGAATATCACCCCCCTCGGCCTGGAGTGTTTGAGTAGGCATGTCCATGGACGTGTCCCCGACGAATCCCCTATAGGGTTATAGCCCACTCAGGGTCGTTTGCCCGACCTTGGGTCTCGTCCCCCCCCTTCTTCCTCATCCCCATCTACCCCCAATCCTGGGGACAGTGGCCCGCGCCCAAAAACTGCGCTCCGATGCCGCTTGTGAGTGACACGCCCATGACTCGGGCCTCTGCCGGCCATTTTCGCCGGTTGGTATGGAAGTTGCCGAACCCTCGCAACTGACCCGTCCCCATGGGGCAGGCATTCCGATATAGAGGGCTTAACTCATGCACCCTTTACTGTCCAAAACCGCGGCCGCCCTGGTCGTTAGCGCACTGGCCCAAGGCGTCGCCCAGGCGGCGCTGTTTGCCGTCGACCCTGGCCCCTACGTGCCAGCCAACGGCTCGTTCGCCGCCTGGTATCAGGACACTCATGGACGAACCCTTGAGCTTTGCCTGTCCAAGGCTGTCAGCTCGCGAGTGCCCAGCGCACCGGGCGCACCGACGTACATGTGCAATTTGCTGCCGGCTCCCGGGATCTTCGACGACACGCAACCGCTCGTCTTCCCGACCAACTTTCCCGACGAGGCGTTCTGGTTCACCGGCGACGGCACCATCGTCGACGCAGCCCGAGGTATCGACCTGACCTATGTCAGCGCCGTTGAAGCCGCCTTCAGCGGTGGCGACCCCATCGAAGGTGACCAGATCAGCTTCGCCCGCATCCGCATACGTGTCGATGTACCGACCGCGGGCACCTACGTCATTACCCACCCCTACGGCATCGATGTCTTCAACGTCGACACTCCCGGGCGCCGGGCGATCAACATGACCCGGGACATCGGCATCGGCGTGCCGAAAACCTACGACGGCGCCCTCAAGGGCGATGTCGGGCCGTTCCTGCGCAGCGTCAATGGCCCCTACACCGAGACCAATCCGCTCACCGGTTCAGCCGAGCAATTCGTCGGCGACCCGAACCTGGTGGAAGCCTTCACCGGCAGCCCTTTCAATACCAACTACATCCGCATTGAAGGCCCCAACGGGCTGGATTTGCGCACTACGGTGATGGCCATCTCCGGCAAGTTGGCGACAATGGCACGGCCGACGCCAATGATCACCCAGCGCAGCACCTACTCGCGTAAACCCGGCGCCAGCGCTCCGGTGGCCCAGCAAGACGTGTTCGTCCTGGCCCCGCCGCCACCGGCCAAAGTGACTCTGGACAGCAACAACCCGGTATTGAACCTTACCGAGGCCAACACCACCGGCAGCTGGTATGCGCAGTCTTCGACCAACCCGAGTTTGCCGAGCACATTGCAAGTGACCGCCGACAACCACCTGGCCATCGCTAGCAGCACACCGACCACCTTACCCATGCCCCTGACAGACCTGGTGGTGATTTCACGTGCCGAATACAGCCTCAGCACCGGGCAAATAACGGTCGAGGCCTCGACCAGCGACGAAACTTCGCCACCGGTGCTCACTGCCACCTCTGGCACAGGTGTCGCCATTGGCGCCCTCAGTGGCGATGGCGCAGTGAAATCCCTGGCCACCGGCATCTCGCCGATACCACCCGCCAAGGTTCGAGTGACGTCATCCAACGGCGGCAGCGACACCGAAGAAGTGGTCATCGTGCAATGAACGCTCACATGCCCAGATCCTCATCAGGAGGCATCATGAACAATTGGCCACGCCTGGCGCTCAACGCACTGGGACTGACTCTGTCGCTGTCCGGCAGTGCATTCGCGCAACTCGCTGCTGTCGACCCCGGTCCTTATACCTTTGCCTCGGGGAAATTCCCGATCTGGTATCAGGACAAAAATCTGCTGTCGATGGAACTGTGCCAGTCCCGGGCCACCAGCTCGCGGGTGCCGGCTGCCACGCCACCGGCCTACATGTGTACCCTGCTGCCAGCACCGGGCATTTTCGACGACACCCTGCCGATGGTGTTCCCGGATAACTGGCCAGACGAAGCCTTCTGGTTCCTCGCCGAGACCAACATTCCCAACAACGCCGCTGGCTATGGAATGGACGCCTACGTGGCCGGGATAGAAGCCGCTTTTGCCGGCGGAAATCCGCTCGATGGCGATCAAATCAGCTTTGCGCGGATTCGTATGCGGATCAACGTGCCCGTCGCCGGGACCTACACCATTACTCACCCTTATGGTGTGGAAACGGTCAATGTCACCACACCCGGTCGTCGTGCAATCAACATCACCAGAGACATCGGCGTAGGTGCGCCGGGGAATTTCAGCGGGGCACTTAACGGTGCTATCGGGCCATTCCTGCGCAGCGTCAACGGCCCCTACACCGAAGTGAACCCGGACACCGGCGCAATCGAAACCTTCGTCGGCGACCCGAACCTCACCGAACAAGTCACCGGCAGCCCCAACAACACCAACTTTGTGCGCATCCAGGGCCCGGCCGGGACGATCCAGAGCAACCTGTTCACGCTGTCCGGTAAAGTCCTCGACAATCGTGCGCAAACCCATGTCGACCTTAGCCGTGCAACCTACCGTCGCACCGCCTCGGGCACCGGTACCAGCACCCGGGTCGAAGTCTTCGGCAAAGCGGACAACAGCTCTACATTGTGCTTCCGCGAAACCCTCGCCCTTGTGTCAGGCCCACCGCCTTCACCCTGCCTGACCAACATGGTGGGTGACGGCACCGGGTTGTACTTCGGCCAACGCCTGCTCAACGGCCCCGTGCCTCCGGTCGTGGTGCTCACCGCCACCAACCCGGCCGGCACCACCCGCCCTACGGCGGTCTCGAGCAAACTCGTTGACCTGGTGAAAATCCAGACCGCTCGTTACAACTGGAGCAATCACAGCTTGCTGATCGAGGCCACGTCCACTGACGAAGTGGCGGTGCCAGACATGGTCGCGCAGGGTTACGGACGGCTGTCGAAAACCGGCACCCTGCAAAAAATCACCGTCGCCGATCTGTCTCAACCACCCGCCACTGTGACGGTCAAATCCGCCGCCGGTGGCAGCGATACCGAGCCTGTCGTGGTCGTCGGTACCGCACCGGATAGCGGCGAGAATCAGGCGCCGGTAAACGTTGCCGACACCGGCAATACCAGCTTCGGCGTGCCCCTCACCCTCAACCTGCTGTCCAACGACAGCGACCCGGACGGCAACACGCCGCTGAGCATCACCGCGCTGACCCAACCGGCCGCAGGCCAAGGCACCGTGGCGATGAGTGGCACCACTGCGGTGGTCTACACCCCGCCCGCCGTGGTCACTGTGCCGTTAACCACGACCTTCACCTACAAGGCTCAAGACATCAAAGGCCTGGCTTCGACTACCCCAGCGACCGTGACCATCACCGTGGCGCCTAACCGGCCACCGGTGGCAGTCGCCGACGCCGTCGCGACACTGGGTGTGGCGATACCGATCAACGTGTTGGCCAACGACACCGATCCAGAAGGCAACGTGCCTTTGGCGGTCGCCAGCCTGACCCAACCTGCGGCCGGTCGTGGCACCGTCAGCAGCAACGGCACGGTGATCACCTACACCCCACCGGCCACGGTCACGACGGCCTTCACCACGACCTTCACCTACATCGCCCGGGACAGCTTCGGCGCCCTGTCGACACCGGCTACGGTCACCGTGCAAGTCTCGCCAAGGCCTGCTGCGGAAACCTTCACGGTGACCACGGCTACGGTCTCGGCTCGCTCCAACAATCGCTTCACCTGGGACTTTGCAGGGACTTCATCGGTGGTCACCGGCAACACCATCACCATCAAGGTCTCCACCCCGACCGGGCTGGCAACCCTGGGCACCACCACGGTACCGGCGACCGGTCGCTGGAGGCTGACGGTGAACAACACCACTACGGTGATTCCATCGGCGAACCCGACAGCCACCATCACCTCGTCCCAAGGCACCGTGCGCACAGTCTCGGTGATCTCGAACTGAGCCCCTGCCCCACCCGCCGATTCGGTGGGTGGGGCCGGCCTCTTGCAAAGGACGCAGCCATGAAAACCTCGACCGCCGCCCTGCTCTGCCTGCTTCTGCTTTGCAGCAGTGCGGGCACGCGCGCCGATGACTTGATGGAAAACGATGACATGGGTCCCGGTGGCGACCTCGGCGAGCTACCACCACCGATTGGCCAGCAAGCGCTGATCGATCAGAACGGCCAGGCCAACGTTGCGTTGCTGCAACAGAACGGCCAGTCGCTGCTCGGTCGCATCGTCCAGTCGGGCAGTAATCAGGAAGCCTACATCCTGCAACAAGGCAGCGACCTGATGGCAATGATCACTCAACAAGGTTCCGGCAACGCCGCCTCGATCACCCAGACCGGCAGCCACAACCGCGCGCAGATTTCCCAGAACGGCAACAACAACGACGCCAGCATCGATCAGGCCGGCACGGGGCTTTCAAGCGCCGTGACCCAGTCCGGAAACGGCATGAGCGTTTCGGTCAAACAATCCCGCTAAAGCACTGCACCACATGGAGGTTTCATCATGTTCAAACTGACGCCCCTCACCGCCACCATCCTGGTCCTGATCAGTGCCCAGGCGATGGCCGACGACAGCGTTTCCACCCAGGACCAGGTCGGTACCGCCAACATCGCCGACGTGAAACAGACCGCAGCCCCGTACAGTACCGCCACCCAACAACAACTCGGCGAGGGCAACGATGCCGCCGCGGTGCAAGACAACGCCACCGGCACCATCACCCAGGATCAACACGGCGACTACAACGCCGGTTACGCCGAGCAACTGTTCGAAAACGGCGACACCATCACCCAGCAACAAGTCGGCAGCACCAACACCAGCCACGCCAGCCAGTCGATAGGCGTGGGCGGCAACGAAGCGCTGCAACAACAGCACGGCACCGGCAACTTCTCGTTCATTTATCAGGACACTCAGGAAGGCACCCAAGCTCAAACCTTCCAGTTTGGTGACAGCAACGAGGCCAATATCGAACAGATCCAACTGGGCACTGCCAACAACGCCGTGATCATCCAGTACGGCACCGCCAACTACGCCACCGCCGAACAAATCGCCCACATGGGTGGCCAGATCAACCTCAACCAGTCGGGCGAAGGCAACTACGCCTATGGCGACCAGCGCGACGGCAACGGCGGCACCGTGAACATCAACCAGTTCGGCGACTTCAACGGCGCCGAAGTCTGGCAAGGCGGGCAAACCGCCAGCGAGGCCACCGTCAACCAGTACGGGCAAACCAACGAAACCGTGGTCGACCAGAGCTTCGGCGAAAACAACGTCGCCCAGGTGCTGCAAGTCGGCGACCTCAACGCGATCTACGCAGACCAGTTCGAATCCGTCGGCTCGGTCCTGGCGCTGTACCAGCAAGGCACCGGCAACGTGCACTTCACCTATCAAAAGGGCGACAGCCATGTGCTGAACGCTACCTCCGTGGGTACTGAAAACAAGGTCTACGCCAGCGACTGGAAAGGCCCGCAAAAGGGCGGCCAGTTCGGCAGCAACCAACGTGCAAACGTCTACCAGAACGGCACCAACAACACCGCCAGCTTCAAACAGGACGGCATCGGCCACGTGATGACGACCCACCAGACCGGCTACGGCAACAAAACCACCGTCACCCAGGCCGAAAACTACAACGAGCTGTACTTCGACCAGAACGGCAGCGACAACATCCTCATCGCCGACCAGCGCGGCACCGCCAACCTGGCCCAGGGCAGCAGCAACGGTATCGGCAACACCACCAACTTCGACCAGTCCGGCAGCATGAACGTGGCCTACGTCACTCAGGGCGGCACCGGCAACATTGCCACTGTCACTCAGAGTGGCATGACCCAGACTGCCACCGTGCAGCAGATGGGTACTGACAACAAGGCGACTGTGCTGCAGCAATAATCGCGCTGCATAAAAAACCGCGGCCTTTGGAGGGTCGCGGTTTTTTTGTCTGTGCCGATCAGCTACATGGGTGAGTTTTGCGGATCGATATTATCCATCGCCCGATTCACCGCCAGGTCGGCCAACATGATGACCTGCTGGATGCCCAATAACATGCTGCGCTGTGGCCCCTCCACAAACACCGCAAAATCACTGGCCATGACACTCGCCGAAGCCAACGATTCACAGGCGTGGGCCAACAGGCTTTCGGTGTCGATGTCCGGGGCGATAGCGAACATTCTGCTTGGGTTGTGGGGGGCGGAGTTTTTGATAATGGCGGGGTTGAGGTGGGGGGCGGCGGTAGTGCTTTCGGTTTCTGATTCGGGGGGATTGGGTGTGGGTTTGAACATGGTGAAGCTCCTTTGGAAAATAGCGCCACCAGAACCTGTCGCTAAACAAGTAAGGGTGGCGACTGTATGCAGGTTAGCGAACCGGCCAAAGGCACCCGGTAGACCCGAAGATCTCCCGCATACAGCCACCATAACGTAATTGCAGACATCAAAAGTCTGCAAGAAAGTCTGGAGCACTGATGCACTTTGGATAGTCCGGGTCGCTAAACCCGGCCGTTGAATTCAGCGGCCCGAAAACGATAAAGACCAGGTACAAAGCGCACAAGCCGGCGGATTCTGGCGTAGTCGTAGGCAACGGCGCAAGGATCCGTAGCTTTCAGGAAGTAACGCTAAACGCCATTAAACACACCCCTCGAAACAGCACACATTCCCTGTGGGAGCGTGGCTTGCCCGCGATTGGCCCTGTCATTCAGCCAATAACCTACTGACAAACCACCCTCCCCCAAACACCGAGAAAAATTCGGACTTCCCCTACAAGCCAAACAGAATCCCCCGGCATCCACTCCTGAGCCCTATCGCCAAAGTGCCCCGTTTCCAAGGACCGGGCACAAAGCGTGACCAAACTTATCCCCCAACTCCAACTCGCCGGCCAGAGCGGCCAAGTACTCGACAGCCATCAAGCTGCCGATGCTCTTCGTCAGGCCCTGAACTACCCATACGACTTGCAAGGCTTCGACGACCTACTGAATGCAGTGGGCGCCAACAGCTCCAACTACATGCAAGCCGCCCACCAGCAAAAACTGATTCAGGCCGTGAGCAACGGCGATTGGGTAATGGTCACGCCTCGCGTCAATCTGGATAACAGTGGCGGTTCATGGAATGGTTTCAAGTCCAAACCCGAACCACCACCAGCGCAACATCTGGTCGAAGATCACGCCTTCACGCAGCCCAAACCGGCGGAGTCCGGATTTCACATAATTGAAAAGCCCATGAGTCTTGAGGCGCTGGAACGCTCGCTGTACGAGAGCTCGCCAAGTGATGCACTGCGTCGCGAATTTCGTTCGCTCAATCGCCATCTCGGCGAGCGGGTGAAACCGGGGCAAATGGTGATATTCAGCGATTCACGGCATTACATGTGCCGGCGTGAAGAGGCACAGATGATGATCGCTGCCGAGAAGGTCAACGAGGCGCTCAAGGATCTGAGTGATGAAGAGGCTTCGTTTATGGTTGAACACCATGAAGTGATTGAGCCGTTTCTGGAGGTGTCGGCGGGATCGTTGGGTGTGGCGTCGTTCATGATTGGGCAGCATCTGGAGGGCTTGAAAAATGCCCTCAGAGAACTGGAGGAGCTGCATCAGCAACAATATCGCCAGTACCGCAATCTGCATTCGCCAGAGTTTTTTTCCAAACGTAAACGACTTATGGCGAAGCTTGATGCCAGCCTTGGGTCACTCGTACGCAAAGGCACCGGCATTGCGGATCACCCGAAACTCAAGCGAGCCTTGGGGTTATCAACTCGCAGAACCATTCATCGTTGGGACAAGGCTGGGGCACCAACACAGTTGCCTGGGTACGCAACGAACATTGAGGGTGTCTCACGAGCGGCAAAATATATCAAAGCTGGTGGTTATGTCGGGATTGGTCTGCAGTTAGGCGCATCCAGTTTAAAAATTCACGAGGTATGCACTACTGGTCGCGAGGATGAATGCAAGCAAATGAAATTTGTTGAGGGCGCAAAAATGGTGGGCGGTACAGCCGGAGCTGTTGCCGGGGGTGCAGCAGGCTCGAAAATAGGCACCGCTGTGTGTGCAAAAGTAAAAGGACTCGGAA
Organism: Pseudomonas sp. BT76 TE3572; assembly: GCF_050435365.1. Classification (NCBI taxonomy): domain Bacteria; kingdom Pseudomonadati; phylum Pseudomonadota; class Gammaproteobacteria; order Pseudomonadales; family Pseudomonadaceae; genus Pseudomonas; species Pseudomonas sp. BT76 TE3572. The sequence goes on along the minus strand of NZ_JBNDKE010000001.1, from coordinate 93,775 downwards.
AACTCGTTTGTGTACTCGTTGCCGGCGCGGTAGGCGCCACCGGAACCGGAACGCTGATGACCGACGGCAGCGAACTGATTGGGCAAGAACTCTATGAGCACTCTGAATAATGGAACTCACTAGAACAACTCTCGCCTGGGTCTGGGGAGCACTTATCCTGCTGAGCCTCTTCGACGTAGCTATCATTTTTTATGCTGCTCACACAAAACTCGAAGCGCTGGAAAAGCATTTCAAACAACTGGATTCCATATGCGTCAACCGCATCACGTGGGGCAAGGGGCATCATGGAAGAATTTTTCGTCTGGCCGCAATCAGCGCTTTAATCTCGTCTAAAAAAATTCAGCGCCAGGAACCCTTATCAGTTGAAGAAGTGAAACGGTTACCTAAAAGGCTTAAGCGCTGGGCAGCGTATCCATTTCATATTGCCTATTTCGTTACAGGTGCGGTGGTGGTTCTTTGGTTATATGGGAAATACACCGGCCTACTCAAATGAAGAACCAGCAGCTAATTCTACGCCCCAATACGAGTCCCTACAGTCATGAATGAAGCCAAAGACATTTCTCTTATCTTAGGTATGGGTATGTTTTTATTAATTTTTATCAGCCAAGGGATTCTTTTGTACGCCGCCTATTTCAAGCTCGATCACATTGAAAAACACTTCAGTTCTTATGGTTGGAGGCGCGCCCGATCAAATGTTCGAAATGGCCCGATTGATCGAATGAGGCGACTTAGGGAAATTGGTGAATTAATGGGCACACCCAATCGTTTTTGCATGTTTGATCATGAGTCCTTTCGAGAGGCGGAGCTTTTGCCAACGCAGCTGAAGCGATGGGTCGTCATCCCGAGAACCTTAATATTTATCGCATTTGGAATCATCTTGTTTTGGTGGGTATGCGACGGATATTTGAACTTAATTTGGACCATCTCCAATCCTATGGGTGAAATGGCGTTAGCCTTCACTGCAGCTTGGGCTGCTTCCGCGATCGTCTTTTTAATGGCTATGTCATTGCGCGCCGGACTCTCTTTTTTCAAGCTTGAGGAATTCGAATCCTATCTTGAGAGTTCATACTTCATCGGCCGCAACCGCCGAGTGTTGGGTGATGGGGTACTCGGTCGCCTCCGCCGCTTGACTCACATTTCTTTGATGCTGGCACCAGATAGCGATTTTGTTTTTGGCAGTGATGCGCAGGTGATAAAAGCCGTTAAGACGTTTCCTGGCCATCTTCGACGTTGGATCGAAATCTCGCAGAAATTTACTGCCTGTTCATTCTTCGGTTTGGTAGCACTTTGGGGTCTGGGGAAGGTCACTGGACTACTGGGCTAACACGCAACGCTTAGACGCATATCTAGATTTTTTCATCCAGATACTAAAGACCGCTAAAACGCGAAGTCCTTGAAAGGACTAGCCGCAAGGGCGAAAACCTAAGTGGCTGTTGCCGCAGGAATGGATATGTACACCTCAAAGAAATAGGTCGGCTGTCACGCCGCCTTCGCAGCGATGCGGAGACCCGACAAGCCAGCTCCCACAACGAATCGGCGCACACTCCGCCCTTCACCACTCAACAGGCCGAGCGTTAGCTCGCCTGCAGCTCTTGATCTGGCTTTTGATTTTGATCTGCCCGCCCCGTCGGGAGGCTGAGTGGAGGTGTTCATCCGGGGAGTGGCGCGCAGCGCCGTTCGACGCAGTCGAACACGCTGCATGTAGGTCGTCGCGCAGCAGACCGGAGGGCAGTGTCCCCGGATGGATACCGGAACGAAGGAACGCCGAGCCTCAGCGAGGGGCCGGACGCTTGGGGCGAAGACTTTTGGTTACTTTTTGTCGTTTGAAAAAGTGACTCGCTGTAAGAGCGAAACCGTAAGTGGCCGTTACCGCAGGAATGGATATGTACACCTGAAAGAAACAGGTCGGCTATCAGGTCGCCTTCGCGAGCAGGCTCGCTCCTACAGTTGGACTGGGTACATCTGGGGAGGCTGGTCGGCTGTCAGGCCGCCATCGCGAGCAAGCTCGGCTCCTACAGTTGATCCGGGGACATCTGAAACAGCCAGGTCGGCCCGAAGGCCGCCTCGGCTCACTCCTCCTCACCCTCAGGCACAACCTTGTTCTGAGTCAAATAGCGGTCAAGCGTCGCATTGTTATCAGGCGAAGCACTGTCCCCGGCCACCTGCCACAACCGCCGCTCAATCCCCTGCGCCAGCAAATGCCCAACGGCCGCCTCGATCGCCGACAACACACACAACTGCGCCGGCTCATTCGTGGTGTACCCGACCTCAGCCTCCAGCAACTTCTTGAACTCGATAAACTTGAACACCCCCGCACTGCGCCCGACAGAGTAAATCGTCTTGCTGGTCATCACATTGGCCAACACCTGCCCACTGCGCACATCCACCGCACGAAGATTCACCGACACCTGATCCACCCGATACTCCCGGGAAATATCGATCCCCAGATACCGCGCCCCTTCCCCGCCGCTGCGCACGTTGGTGTCATAAGCAATAATCCCGCCCTCAAGCATCAAATTGGCCGCCTGCAACGGTGGCAACTCACCTTGGATATTCACCGGCGTATTCGGCTTTTTCTGCGAGGCGCGAATGATCTTGCGCTCGGTCAACAGGTTCTGCAGCCCCTCACGTTCCAGCACCACAAACCAGCCACTGGCCTGCAACGCATCCATCAACATGCTCGCCGCGCCCTGAGTCACGCTGGTGGAAAACGAACTGGCCGGGGTCGGTTTGTACTGTCCGGTCTGATCCCGGAAGCCATACACCACCGCCATCAACCGCCCCTTGGGTCGTGGCATGTTCAGCAAGTCGTAATAGGTCGACGCGCGAGGTGTCAGGGTCGGTGATTCGGTGTCCTGCTCAGCCCCCACCGGCTCGCGCAAACTGCACCCTTGCAATGCCGCCAACATCAGCCCCAGCGCTATTATTTTTTTCATGTCCTTAACTCCCCAATCGATCCATGTCCCCGTCAAGGGGCCAGGCCATTCACCTGGATTTCGGAAACTTCACCGGTCGCTCGGTCGGTCACTTCAATAGTCAGTGCACCGGAGTCGTCGATGACGTTCACAACAAAAGCGTCAGTGGTCAGGCTCCCGGCATTGCCCGCGGAGATGTTGTCCATCAACTGCCCTAGCAGCCGTGATTGCAGCTGACTGGTGAAGCGCTCCAGGGCCGACGTGCCGGCCGCGCTGGTACGGTTCTTCAAGTCAGGGTCGTCGAAATCGTTCTGCGCCTGGGCGTTGTTGAGCAACCAGGTCCCGTTCAACGGGTTGCCGCCAAACGACGGGTTGATCGGCGTGTAGACCAGCTCCGTGGCCTGGACCAGCCCACAGCTGCCTGCCCCTGTAAACCAGAGCCCCAATAACCACATGCCCGTGCGTTTCGAGAAAGTTCCAGTACTCATAGTTCGTCCCTCTCAAGGTCGGTGGTGTCCTGCAACAAGGCTTCCAGCCTGCGCTGGACGATCTGCACGCGGACCAGATCGGCAGCCTCATAAGCCTCGTCCTTCAACTCCACGGTGTTCGGCGGCAGGAAGCGCCGATAAACCAGGCGTTGCTGATATTCCACGGTCACCAGGCTGCCCCAGCGTGCCGAAGGTCGTTCACGCACCACCAGGTTGAAGTCCATCGGACTGGTGGCGCGCAGGCGCTCACTGAACGAGTAGTAAAAGTCGTGGCCGATGTGCGAGATCGTGTCGTCGACGATAAAACCCAGCATTTCGTCTTCTTCGGCGGCCGAGACGAAGGACGTCATCAGCATCAGGACCAGGGCCGGCAGCCAGTGTCGGTTCATGGCATCACTGGCCCAGTGCCTGAGGCGTATTGGATTGGCCTTTGGGCGCGGACGCGCCATCGAGGAAGGCTTTCTCGGCCACGAACTGCCAGTCCTTGTAGCTCGCCATGCCGGTGAAGTCCGACCATTGACTGGGGAAATCCGCCTGCTTGAGCGGCGTGTCCGTGGAGGGGCTGTTGAGGCCGGTGATGCGCCCGTCGAACCCGCGCATCAATGTCCATTCGCCGCCCCCAATCGGGTCCGGGTAGAGGTTGCGCAAGTGGTGTTTGGGCGATGGAAAACGCTCGTCCTGCAACAGGTCCGCCAGCTCTTTCGGGTACTGGGCCAGGCCAGGTGAACTGCGGTAATAGCTGCGCAGTGCCTGAGCGTATTGAGTACCGACCCAGAGCAACTGGCGTTCACGATCACGGCGCGACGCGGTGGACCACAACTCGCCGGCGCTGGCCAGACCCAGGCCCATCAGCATGATCAGAAACAACACGCCCAGGTAAGTGAACCCGGCCTCGTTCGAGGGCTTACCACTCGGAATAAAGGCTGCCATCACGCGCCCTCCCTGTGGCCCCGCTTTTGATATCGGCGACGCCGCCCGGGACACCGTCAGGCGGCGCCACCAGCACCCAGAGGTCTTTGCGTTCGGCAATCGGGTCCATCGGCGGGTTGCGCAGGTAACGCTGCTCGACCAGTTGTTCGATGGAGTCGGGATAACGCCCGGTGTCGCCGTAGTAGTGATCCAGTGCTTCGCGCATGGCCGACAGGCTCTGGCGCAGCGTGGTCTCTTTCGAGACCTCGAGGCTGGTGAAATAGCGTGGCAAGGCGATGGTCATCAGGGTGGCGATGATTGCCATGACCACCATCAGTTCCAGCAGGGTGAAACCCTTTTCCCGACGCATAATCTCACCACTCCCGGTAAGCGATGCCATTGAGCCCCTTGCCGCGCGCCTTGGAGTAGACGTCAAAAACGTCTTCGCCTTCGCGCGGGTTTTGAGCCGTACTGTCGTAGGAGCGCATGCCCCAACCACCTTCGTCGTCACGCTTGACCGGCGCCAGCGGGTCATGGGGTACGCGCCGTAAAAAGAAGAACTTGGCGCCCTTGGCGCTGCGCACATCGCGCACACCGTCCACCAGCACTTGCAGGTTCGGCGGGTAGCCGCTGCTGTTCAGGGATTTCTCGATATAGCCGGCGTCGAACGCACGTTTGTAGGCGTCGATGGCATCGCGAATCTGATACAGCGCCGTGCGCAGTTCCTGCTCTTTGCCCCGGCGTACCACGGTCTCGGTCAGCGGCGCGGCCATGCCGGCCAGCAGGCCGATCAGGGCCAGCGTCACCACGACTTCGATCAAGGTAAAACCACGCTGCGAGGCGTTCATGATCAAGGCTTCTTGACGACAACAGTGGTGGAAGTGGAAGCAACCGGCCGATCGATGTGTTCGTTCTGGATCGGCGTTTCCATGCGGCGGTCCGGCGCCTGAATGTGCATGCTGGTTTCGGTACCGGTGGTGAACTCCATGTCCGACGGGCTCTGGTACGGCAGGTTGCGCACGATCCGCGGCGTGATCGACAGCACCAGCTCCGACTTGCCGACGGTGTCCTTGTTGCTGCCGAACAAGCGGCCAAGACCTGGAATGTCGCCAAGGCCGGGGATTTTGTTGCCGGTGGCGCCATGGTCGTTGCGCATCAGGCCGGCGAGGATCTGGGTTTCGCCGTCATGCAGACGCAGGGTGGTCTGGGCGTTGCGGGTGTCGACCTGAACCGGAATCGTGCCCTGGCGGGTCGGTTCCAGCGGCGTGGCGTTACTCACTTCCAGGGCGATTTTGATCGCCACTTCGTTGTTCAGGTGCACGGTCGGCTGTACTTCAAGTTTAAGACCGACATCGAGGTAGGTGACGCTTTCGGTGATCACCGGGCCTTGAGTCGAAGGCACCGAGGTGGCGCTGATGATCGGTACGCGCTGACCAATGTGGATGCGCGCCTGTTCGCGGTTGCTGACGCGAATCACCGGACTGGCCAGGGTGTTGATGTCGTTATCCTGGGCGTTGATCTTGGCCTGCGGCGACGGCGAGATGGAGATACGGCTGGAGTTGATGCCTTTGAGTTGATCGAGCAGGGTCACGGCCGAGCCGTCGCTGTTGACCACGCCGAAGGTATTCGGCCATTGCAGGCCAAGGTCGAGAATCCGCTGGGTGGCGACTTCCATCACCTCCACTTCCAGCACCACTTCAGGGTTGGACTGGTCCTGCGATTGCAGGAGTTTTTCAGCCATGCGCACAGCGTCTTCAGAGTCGCGCATGGTCAGGGTATTGAGGCGTTCGTCGACGAACACATCGCGGGTCTTGAGCATGGTCTTGATCATGTTCAGCGCGGTGTTGGCATCGATGCTGGTCAGGTAGAAGGTGCGCATCACCAGCTCTTGGTAATCCTTGAGTTTCTGTGGTGAGTCCGGGTAGATCAGCAAGGTGTTTTCGTTCACCACTTTCTGGTGCAGCTGGTTCTGTTGCAGCAGCAATTCCACCGCGTCTTCGATGCGCACGTCACGCACGAAGATGGTGGCTTTCATGTCCGGGCGCAGGTCCTTGTCGAAGATGAAATTCAAACCGGCGACCTGCGACAGCACTTCGAAGATGGTCTTCAGGTTGGCTTCACGAAACTCCAGGGTCACCGGCCGATCAAGACGGGTCCGCAGTTGTGGATACGGAATCACGTTGCGGCTTTGCACCAAGCGGATGTCGCTTTGCAGCTCCAGCGCCCCTTCATTCGTCGGGTCCAGTTCGAGGATCTGTTTCACCTGGCGGTCGGCACCGTAGATGTCACCGCGACGCAGGTCGCCACGGGCCAGTTCGAGTTTTTCATCCAGGCTGCGCATGTGATCGAGCTGGCGCAGCGAGTCCTGGGCACGGCGGTTGTTCGGTTCGATGGTCAATACCCGGCTGAAAGCCTGGCGGGCAGACGCAAAATCACGCTGGGCGCGATCCATGTCGCCCTGGGTCAACAGCGCCGTCACTGCACGGGCACGACCGCTATTCAAGGCCAGGTGCAGCTCGGTGTCGCGAGGGTTTTCCTTCAGCCCTTCCTCGATGCGAGCCAGGCCGGCTTCGTATTGCCCCGACTCCATCAGGTCGGTCGCCTCTTGCTTGGCAACCTGCGCCGAACTGCACGCGGCCAGTCCTGCACAAAGGCAAAGGTTCATCAGCAAACGGGTTCTGTTCATTGCGTGCTCCCCACAGACAAAGTCTGAGACAAATGCAGAGGCAGGTAGACAAAGCTGAGTTCCACGTCGGAAATCCCCTCGATCCGCCAGGTGTCGTCGATCACATCCCCCTTGCGTACGACGTATATTTTTTCGCCGTTCTGCAAAAACACTTGCAGGTCGGAACGGTCATTCAGCTTGCCAATGAACTGGAAAGGCATCGGTGGTGCCGTGGGGACTTGCACCACCGGGGTCAGGTTGAGGGGTTGTTCGGTGACGCTGGCAAGCTGCGGCTCAACCTTCCAGCTACGGGCGGCGAACAGGTCGCCCACCGGGCTCAGGTCCTTGATCACTGCCGGTGTTTTACCGGCGGATGCGGCCGGCAGCACACCACGGGTTTTGCTGTTGGTCGGGGTGGCCACCGCGGCCACCGAAACATCGCCCTCCTCGGACGACGACGTGAAGTATTCAGGCAACCAGGTCAGCGCCGCCGCCACGCCGAAGAACGCCACCCAACCCCCTACGCGTTTGGTATTCATCATGACCTCGACAGGTAAAGGGTCATGCGGATCCGCCCGGTCAGGTCGGTGTCGGCGATTTTTTTACGCTGGAACTCCACGTCCTCCACCACCACAGCCGGCAACTGGCCGAGCAAGGCATGCAGGAAGCGCCGCAGTTGCGGGTAGCTGCCGCGCACCGGCAGCAGAATCTGATAACGGGCCAGGTGCGTCTTGGGGTCGATGCCCAGGGAGTATTCGCCACGGGCCAGGGTGATGTGCTCCTGAGCCGCCAGCGCGTAAATCTTGTCGATGGCCACGGTGGCCTGCGGCTGGGACGGCAACTTGCTGCGGAAATCGTCGAGCTGACGTTGCGGCACCACCGGCGCGGCGATACTGCCGTCTTCGACTTTGGCCAGGTATTCACCGGCTTCGCGCGTCTGCTGGCTGAGCGTTTGCAACGACTGCCAGTCCGGCATCAGGCCCGCCAGGCCATACACCAGCGCCAGCAGCAACATCGCCAGCCCCACCAGACCGGGAATGCCCAAGCCTTGCAGGTATTCGTGGACGATCAATCTAGGGATTTGCATCGCCAATCTCCCAGCTAGCCGACAGGTTGAATTGCACCGGGTGCTCCGGCACGTTCGCGACGATTTCGTGGCTGAGCAGCGACACATCGGACAGCTCGTCGCTGGCTTCGAGGCTGCGGTGGAAGTCGAGCATGGCTTCCAGATCCCGTGCTTCGGCGCTGATCCGCACCTGGCCTTTGCGGGCATCCGGGGTCAGGGTCAATAACGCAATGTCGTCCCGGGGCATGGCTTCGAGCATGGCGAACAGACGCTCCCAAGGCCGGCGCAATTGCTGGGACACCTTGCGCATCTCGGCCAGGTTGTGCGCCTGTTCGCGGGTTTCGGCCGGGGTCAGGCTGACCTTGCCGCCCGTGTCGCCGGTGAGTACGCGCTGAGTGGTTTGCAAGTGGCCTTGCTGTTGCGCGGCCTGGTCGCTGAGGTGCTGCTGAACCAGCACGCAAGTCAGCGTCAGCACCACGCCACCGACCAGCAGGCTCCAGCCCAAAGGGCCCGAGCGACGGCGCGGCTGGAAGTCGAGCATCAGGGCGCGCATGTCAGGCCACCGCCCGGGACATGACGTACAAACAATCGCGTACGGATGCCCGGCCTTCTTCGAGGGTGCGCAGGTGCACGCCGGGCACGTCAGGGTGCGAGTCAATGCGTGCCGGCGCGTGCAGGTAAACGTTCAGAGGCCGCTCGCTGGTGGACGCCTGCAATTGGCTTTCACGCCCGATCAACGCGGTCAGCGCGACGTCGCTGTCGCCGCTGCCGACCGAACGCACCGATGCCCAGCGCCCTTCCCGCGCCAGCAACAACACACTGCGTACCGGTTCGGCGACGACGAACAGGAAGTCGCCGGCGTCGAAGCTTTTATCAAAGTGATTGAACGCCGCCATCAGGTACGGCTGCACCGAGCGCAGGCGCAGGCCACGCCCCGTGACCAGCGTGCGCAGATGCGTCAGCAAGTTTTGCGGCAGCGCGGTGGCGACCCGGTCATAACCCGCCGGCTCAGCGGACAGCACCATGCTCCAGGGTTGCGTCGGTACGCCGTAAAGGTCTTCGAAACACAGTTGGGCAAACCCGAGCAATTCGGCAGGGCTGTTGATTTGTTCACTCCAGGGCACCAGGCAGAAGCGGCTGAAGTGGCCGGAGATCACCACACTCAATTCGGCACCGGGACGGGTGTGTTCGCCCAGCAGACGGTCGAGGGTTTCCAGCGCCACGGACCAGGCATGAAAGCCTTCGTCGATAAAACCGACGCTGCCCAGCCACAGGGTTTCACTGCCACGGCGCTGGCCCAGACCGACACCACTGGCGCCGAGCACGGCGACAAAACGATCACGAGATAAAAGTGACACGATTGATCTCCTCAAGCGTGGTCCGCCCTTCTGCAACCAGTTCCAGTGCCGACTCGCGCAACAGGCGCAAGCCACGGCTGCACGCCAGGGCCTTGATTTTCGAAATGGGTTGGCGCTCGACGATCATTTGCCGCAGCTCGTCGTCGAGGTGCAGCAATTCGGCAATCGCCGTACGCCCGCGGTAACCGGTGCCCCGGCAATGACCGCAGCCCTTGCCGTGGACGAAGTGGTAGTGATCGACCTGCTGCGGATCGAGACCGGAGAGGCGCAATTCTTCATCGGTCGGGTAAGCCGGCGCGCTGCAACTGGAGCAGACCAGGCGAATCAAACGCTGGGCGAGCACCGCATTGAGTGCCGACACGAGGCTGTAAGGGTCGATTTCCATCTGGGTGAACCGGCCGATCACGTCGAACACGTTGTTGGCGTGAATGGTGGTGAACACCAGGTGCCCGGTGAGCGCCGATTGCACAGCGATCTGCGCGGTGTCGGGGTCGCGGATTTCACCGACCATGATCTTGTCCGGGTCATGGCGCAGGATCGAGCGCAAACCACGGGCGAAGGTCAGGCCTTTCTTTTCGTTGACCGGGATTTGCAGCACGCCCGGCAGTTGGTATTCCACCGGGTCTTCAATGGTGATGATCTTTTCCACGCCGTGGTTGATCTCGGTGATCATCGCGTACAGCGTGGTGGTTTTGCCGCTACCGGTGGGGCCGGTCACCAGCACCATGCCGTAAGGTTCGGCCGCCAGCCGACGCAGATGACGCAGGGTTTCTTCTTCGAAGCCCAGGGCTTGCAACTGCACGCCGCAGACCTTGTCGGCCAGGTCCTGTTTGTCGAGGACCCGCAACACCGCGTCTTCGCCGAAAATGCTCGGCATGATCGACACCCGAAAGTCGATCTGCCGGCCGCTGATGCCGATCTTGAAGCGACCGTCCTGGGGCACGCGTTTTTCGCCGATGTCCAGTTCGGCCATGACCTTGACCCGGGAAATCACTTGCTCGGCGAATTCGCTGCCCTGGATTTTGCTGATGTTGTTCAGCACGCCATCGATCCGGTACTTGATCACCAGGCCGCTGCCGGTAGTGCCCAGATGGATATCGCTGGCGTGCATTTTCAGCGCGTCGTAGAGGGTCGAGTTGACCAGTTTGACGACGACGCTGGCGTCCTCGCTGATGCTGGTCAGGGACAGGCTTTGCAGGGTATCGGTTTCGACATTGGCGTCGGCCTGGGCGTTGAGCGATTCCACCGCGTGGAAGCTCTCTTCATGACGCGCCAGGTAGGCTTTCAGGTCGTCGGTATGCACCAGGTACAGCGGCGCGCCGTGCAGGCAGTCGTCGATCCAGGCCAGGCGTGAGGTATCGAAGGGGTCGGCAAACACGCCAATGACCGCATCGTCGTGACGCAGCAGGATGAATTCGCGTTTGAGGCATTGGGCCAGGGTGACCCGGTCGAACACCGGGGTGGCTTTGAACAGGCTGTCGGTGTCGAGCACCGGATAATGCAGGGTCGCGCCGAGGCACTGGATGAAGGGCATGGGGGCCAGTTCACACAACCCCCCGAGGGCTTCCAGTACCCGTTCGCCGGAACTGGCGGCCAGGGAGCGTGCCTGGGCCAGTTGTTCACTGGAAAAGCGAGACGGTACACAGTCCAACAGCGCCGGTTCGACGGCAAGGAATAGACGGTCCATGGCATGCTCTCCAACGCCGGGGGCTTTGAGCCCTGTCGACGCGGCAGGCCATTGCGGCAGATGCCGGAACGTCTTGTCGCGCCACTACTCCCCGGTGAGCAATTGTTCGTCGTCTGGTGCCTTGGAGGTCGATGTGTTCCGTCGACGATCTGCCAGCACCCAACTGCCGTCGTACAACTGCAGCGGGAAACTCTCGGACCTGCTCTGGCGTCGTTCGACAAAACCTTGCGAATGGCTCATGCCTGCTTTGGGTTCGCGCTCCATCCCCAGAAGGTCGCAGACTGCTCGGGCCAATTCCGCCATTGGAAACGGTTTGAACAGGATATGGCTGACTCCCAGTTGCCGGGCCCGCTCACAGACTTCAGCGGTTGGGTGCCCGGTAATCAGCACAAAATGACACTTCCTGTTCTGGCGGACAGCATCGAGCACCTCAAAGCCTTCCATGTCAGGCAAGCGGTAATCGAACACCATCACATCGGGTGAAAAACGCTCGGCCTCGCCGATTGCCATCGCACCGTCGTGAGCTATCCGGACGTCCAGCGCTTGCGCCTGAAGGTAATCCTTGAGGTTTTCGGCAAGTAGCTGTTCGTCTTCGACAACCAGTATTTTGTTTAACAAGGTCGACTCCTTGAAGCCGCAGGTCCGATGTTCCAGCCCTGGGAGTACGCGCCTTCACTGAGGCTAACGCACACTTCATGCCAGGCTGAGCGTCGGTTTTTTACCGTTGCACGTCTTTGATTTTCATGAAAAAACCATTTCGTCCAGAAACTCCATCCCCCAAAGGCGGGGAAGCACTCGGATGTACCTTGAAGCATTTCCCCACTATTGGGGGGGAACCTTCAATCATCATCAACCCGTTCGATTCGATTGTTTGATCGCAGTTGCGCGAGCACCTGTAGGCGAGCCTGAGCCTGTTGCTGTCGGGCGAGGTAAGCCCGGACCATTTCAAGCCCTTGAACCTCTGAGACATCGGTCGCCTCCAAGTGGTTCTGCACGTAGATCAAATGCCAGCCCAGCGGTGTTCGCACCGGTGTACTGACAGCCCCCGGTGCCAGGGCAAAAGCCGCTGCTTCGAATTCAGGCATCATCCGCCCACGAGGAAAATAGCCCAGATCACCGCCCTCGCTGGCGGAAGCGTCTTCGGAACCGGCCCGGGCCACGCTGGCAAAATCCTCACCCGCACTGATTTTCACACGCATCTCCTCTAAGCGTAGCCGGGCAGTTTCAACTGCGGCGGCATCCGCGCCTTGAGGCACTTTGATCAGGATATGCCGTGCCTGGATGTGTTCCGGCCGGCTCATCTCGGCGCGATGCTCTTCATAGAACGCACGGACCTGTTTTTCGTCAGGCCCGGCGACCTGCGTGAGGTTGGCAAACACTTGCTGGGCCGCGAGCTCACGGCGGGTGTATTCGGTGTAGCCGACTTCGTCGAAACCGGCGTCTTCCAGGCGCCGGGCGAACACGTCGGCACCGCCCATAGCCTGCCGGGTCTGATCGACCTGGCGCTGCACCACCGCGTCACTGACCACCACCCCGCGCTTGACGGCTTCCTGCCACAGCAGTTCTTTGTCAATCAAGGCTGTCAGTGCCGCCTGACGTAATTGTTTGTAGGCCTTGGGGTTGCGGATGTTGCCCACCGCCCGGCCCTGATCCTCCAGGTATTCGGCGAAATAACGCTCCAGGCGAAACGCGGAAATTACCTCGCCATTGACCCGCGCGGCGGCCGGGCCATTGCTGCAGAACGCCACGGGAACCCACAGCGTGAGCAGGAGCAACAGAGTCTTGAGCGCCATGATCGAGACCTCCAGTCAGGGAGTAGCGGCAACGGGTTTATAGGGCGCGACCAGATAAAAGCGCTGGTCGGGCAGGTCCACGGTGACGATATGCGCGCCCCGCAAGCCGAGGCGGCGGCCCGGACCGAAGCTGATCAGCGGGGTCAGCCCGGTATCGAAGTCATGCAGGCCTTCCAGCGCACTGATGAGTTTCTCGCGGCTGGCGTCGCGCCCGGCCTGTTTCATGCCTTCGCTGAGCAGCAACATCGAACTGAACGCGCCGACTTGCAGCATCGCATGCTGACCGCCGAGCCCTTGGCGTTGGCGCAGTTGGGTCAGCGCCAGGCGTCCGGCCAGCGTCCAGTCACTGGGCACGAACGGATAAGCCAGAAACACCCGCCGGGAAAATTCACTGGGCACCTGCAACAGATCACCCGCCACCTGGTTCGACGCAGCGAACAGATAAGGCACTTGTCCCGCCGCCTGCAAACGCTCGGCGAGGCGACTGAAACCGCCGCCGCTGCCCAGGTAAAACACCGACCGCGAGCCCAGTGGCAATTCGTCTTGCGCCGAGTCGTAGACTTTCAGACTGACCTTTTGCCAGTCGTGGTCCTGCAAGTACTGGCCGAGGCTCTGCGCCGCCAGCCGTTGACTGGGCTCGTCCGGGTAAGTGATCAGCGTCGGTCCCTGGAGCACCCGTAAATTAGCGATGGCGTAATCGGCCAGGGCGATCAGTTGCTCGCGCAACCCCGGCAGCGGTTCGAAAATCTGCCGACTGGCCTGCGCCGTGCCCAGCAATGACAACGGTCCGATCAGTGGAACGCCGGCCCGTTCCAGGCGCGCGGCCAGGTCCGAGTCCAGTGCCGGTGCCAGCGGCGCGATCAGGGCGAACACTTGTTCCTGATCGATCAATTGATCCAGCGCCTGCTCGGCACTGGCGCGGTCCGGGCCCGGATCGAGGATGGTCAGGCGCAACTTCCGGCCATGAATCCCGCCCGCTTCGTTGATTCGCGCCACGCTGCCCTGGAGCACCGCCGCCACCGTGGCGCCCTCCTCGCTCAACGGTCCCTGGCTAGGCAACAAGGTGCCCAGGTGCAGACTGTCGGGGGTCAGGCCGGGGTCGCGGTCATCGGTCACGCGCTTGAGGTAGGCCGTGAGGTTGCGCTGATCATTCATCGACAGGACGAAGCGCGGCATCGCCGGGTCGAGCCGATTGTTGCCCGGATCACGTCCTTCCTGGATGGCCCTCGCCAACGTGCCTTCGGTATACGCCGGGTACGCACGGCCATTGATGTGCTGCTGGCCGTAGGTGCTGGTGAGCCGCGACCAGCGCAGATCCGGCGGTCGCACCCCGCCTTCGGGCCGCCCGAGGCCATCGGCGCCGTGGCAGTTGGCACACGGCAGGCTGGTGGCGGGCAACACTATGTCCGCCGCCCCGACCCGCGCCATGATCGGCTCGCCACTCGCCGACACACCCTCGCGATACAGCCGTTTGCCGGCGCTTTCGTCAGGGCTCAGCGGCAACGCATCAGCGGCAAAATGCAGGCCGCCGAGCAGTAGCAGGCCGAGAGCGAGTGAAGTTCTCATCGCGCGGGCTCAACGACCGGCCACGGGCATTGTCAGCAACTGCAAGCGCTGGGCAATGGCGGCGGCCGGGGCATCGGGACGGATTTTGCTCCAGCGTTTGTTGGCCACGTCACCCACGATCAGCTGTGTCGAATGCTGTTCGGGGGTCGGTACGATCTGGCCGATGCGCCCCAATACAAGGTCCATCTGTGCCTTGTCGCCAGTAAGAAAAAGCCAGTGGGGGCCATCGACGCCCTGCTTCAAGGTGTAAGCCTTGAGTACCGCTGGCGTGTCGCGCAGCGGATCACTGGTAAGGGAGATAAACGTGATGCCGTCCGCCTTGTCGCCCAGCAACTCACGCACTTCCTTGAGCTTGCGGGTGATCAGCGGGCAGGCATCGTTGCAACGCGTGAAAATCACATTGAGCAGCACCACGCGGTTCTGCAGCGCGTCACTGTAGAACCGCAGGGTCTCGCCGTTCTGGTCCTGCAACGGCGTGTCGGTGAACCAGGTTTTTGCATCGCGGGTGCCACTAGCTGGCGGTGCGGCAACAGCGGCCACCGCCGATGCCGGCTCTTCGTGCCCTTCATGCGCGGACGCCAGCGAACTGAACAGGCAAAAGCAAACCGTCAGGGAGATCCAGTCGACGGCTCTCATGGCTGCTGCTCCATCGCGATGACCGTGTGCTTGGCGTGGATGTTGCGCTGGCCGCTGAGTTTCTCCACTTCACGGGCCAGCACCGTCGGGTCGGTGAAGCCGTAGTAGCGGGTCCAGTGGCGGCTGTTGCCATCCCCCACCAGAATCAATGGCTGATGACTTTTGAAGTCGCCGCTGAAGGTGCCCAGTCCCTTGAGGGTTTCGTCGATCGACTGCGAGCTGCCGGTCAGCCAGCTCCAGCCCGGGCCTTTCTGAAAGCTGCGGGCGTAGTCGTTCAGGCGTTTGGCGTCATCGCGCTGCGGGTCGATGCTGATCGACACCAGTTGCACTTCGCCGCCGACCCGGGCACCCAGCTGTTTTTGCACCTTGCCCATGATCGACGACACCACCGGGCACACCGTGGTGCAGCTGGTGTAGATGAAGCTCATGACCACAATCTTGTTGGTCACCAGGTCCTTTTCCAGGCGCACCGGTTTGCCGTTCTGGTCCACCAGCATCACGTCGGCGAACTTGACCTGGGCGCTTTCCGAACGGGTGCTTTGGGCTGGCATTTCGTGACCGGCGTGTTCATCCGCCGAGTGGGCCAGGGCCTGGCCGATACCGGCGGCCAGCAGACAGAACGTCAGCAGTCCACGGTGTGCGAATCGGTTCATGTCGAAACTCCTTTCTAGTGGGCATCGCCGGGCAGGACCCGAACGCTGGCAAACGTCTTGTCATCGAAACTCGCGCCCAGCGACGCCGCGCGTACGTGCAGGTACCAGGCGCCGTTCTGATCGAGGGTCACCGGGGCTTCATAAACACCGTCGCCCACTTCCTGCGCGGCGACTTGCTGGACCCGGGACGTCGGGGCCCGGAAGTAGCGCACCTGAACGTCCTTGACCCCGCTGCGCTGTGCCTTCTGCTGGCCCTGAACGATGCGAAAACGCACCACGTAAGGACTGCCGAGGGCGGCCGTGGACGTGCCGAGCATGAATTCCACCTTCGGCACCCCCGGGTGCCGGGCGAGGTTTTTATCCGGCTCAACCAAAGCCGTGAAGCAATGGATGATGTTCGGCTGGTTCAGCAGGAAGGCCACGTCGTAGCGGCCGGCGGCGGGCAGTTTGATCCGGGCGCTGTACAGCCCCGGCTCCACTTCGCGCAGGCTGCGGTCGATGACCATCGCCGCCCGCGCCACTTGCCCGCGATTGGGGTAGCCGGACATCGGCGCGTTCATGCCTTCGGCGTAGAAATAGGTGGTGTTGTCCACCGGGTTGACCACAAACACCGCGTTGTCATCCCGCGACACCGCCAGGCTCGATGCCAGCGGCAGGTCACCGGCCAGCCGTGGCGCCTGAGGCCCGGCTTCGAAGCCCTGGCTGATGGGCGTGCGGCCTTCACCCAAGGACGACAGATTGATCATCGTGACCTTGGCCGAGGCCAGTCCGCGAATGTAGGCGTAGGCCTTGGTGAACACCACTTGATAAGGTTCGGCGGACACGTCCAGTTCATGGATCAACGAGTCGGTGGCCGCGTCGATTACCGAGGCCTGGTTCTCCAGGGTGTTGAGCACGATGCCGAAACGACCGTCCGCGCTGAAACCCATCGGGCCCAGGCCCTGTTTCATCTTGATCACCCGCCGTACCGTGAGGCTGGCGGTGTCGACCACGGTCACCGTGCCGTCCTTGCCATCGGCGACATACACCGCCTGGGACAGCGGCGAGTACGCCACGGACAACGGGTGCGAGCCGGTCTTGAGCTGCTTGCTGATGGTCAGGCTGGCGATGTCGATGAGGCTCACCGTCCCGTCATCGCGGTTGGTGACGAAGGCAAAACGACTGTCCTTGCTGAAGGCGATTTCGTGATGCCCGGCACCGGTGGCCAGGTGTTTGAGCGTCTTGAGGCTGCGCGTGTCGATCACCGTCACCCCGGACTCTTCCGCCGACTTCGCATTGTTGCCGACCCACAGCAGACGCTCATCCGGTTGTAATGCCAACCGTACCGGGTGGCTGCCGGCAGCCACCGAGTCGATCAACTTGAATTGCTCGCTGTCGATCACCGCAATCTCATCGGCGGTTGGCATCGAGACGAACGCCCGCTTGTTGTCTCTGGGCGTGACCCAATCCATCGGCGGTTGCTTGATGTCGATCCGCGCCATCGTGCTGGTGATCCCGCCCACCGACACCGACGGATCGACCACCGAGACACTGGCATCGCGGTTCATCACCAGCAGGAAGTAGCTGTTCAGATCGAGCATCGGCCGTGCGCCGATGCTCGATTTCAGAAACACCCCGACCCGGGATTTGCAGCTGTGTTCGCGGCCCTGGGCCTGGTCGGCGGCGACGGTTTCCGGATCGAGCCAGGCACCGGGTGCAACACCCGACAGTGGCTGGCCCGAAGCGCTGTCAGCGACCCGAAAGCGCACGTCGGCGAATCCACCTTCGCGCAGCACGCCGTCCTGCGCCAGCGGCCGCACCTCGAGCGCCACCGACACCCCGTCGCGCTCAAGCGTCTTGCCGCTCCAGGTGTCCGGCAGCGCGACCTCGCTCAGCATGACCGGGTGCGCCGTGCGCCACACGCCCAGCCAGATCAGCACCATCCCTAAAACGAGCGCACATCCGGCGATTTTGATGGTCCTGTTCATACTGCTTCTCCCCTTCAGATCTGTGTCTGCCTTTCCCTTGTAGGAGCGAGGCTTGCCCGCGAAGGCGTCATCCGCTACCCCACCAAAACCGAGGTGAACCCTTCGCGAGCAAGCTTCGCTCCTACACCTACGGTGCCGGAGCCGGTTCAGGTTCGTTGGTCACCCGCAGCAATCCCCAAAGCCCGGCAGTGTTGCCGTAGGCGCCGTAGTCACGGAACAGGTAGTCGCCCGGTATCGCGTTGCTGCCCCCGGCGCTCGGGTGCATGAAGCTGAAGTGCGCCGCCGGCAAGATGCTTTCGTGGGCGCCGATGTACATCGACATCGGGTTGAAACCGAACCGCACCGAACCCACCCCTGGGGTAGCCAATGGATAGCCACCGGTATCGCTCTTCTCCGACTGGAACGGGTTGAGCGACCAGACGTGACCATCCAGTTGGAAGGTCGTGCCACGGCTGCCACCGGTGGGCATCATGATGTGGGTGCGGAACGGTTGCCCCGGTTTCACATAGAGCACCGGCGTCTGCGGATCGCCCCCCACCAGCGCATTGCTGAAGGCCATGTGTGCGTTAGGCACGTCGCCGTAACCATGACCGTCGGCGTGCCCGAACGGCGCATCCGGTGGCAGGCCGAAGCGGAACCACATGGGTTCGGTCTTGTAGTTGATGGCCATGCTCGAGTTGTCCTGCGGATCGGTCGGTACACCGGCCTCCGAGGCAATACCTTCCACCGGACGACCATTGGCCCAGCGCATGTTCAACGCTTTCTGCCAGACCATCGCAAAATCGCGGTAGGTGGTCTGCCCCGGTGCGGTGACCGTCGCCGAGACTTTGCGTGCATCGTCAACCCAGGTCGCGCCGACCGGCAGGATGCTCATCGCCCCGCCCAGGCCTTTCTGCGGCTGTTTGATGACGTCCGCCGGGGTGAAATTCAACCCGCCAAACTCCACTGCCGTGGCGTTGATGTTGTCGACACTGCGGCCCAATTGCGTGACCGGTTTGCCTTCACGCTCCAGGTGCCCGGCGTAGTACTGATAGGTACGCGTCGGGTACGCGCCGACAGTGCCGACACGCGGCGGCACGGTCTGGATCGGGTTGGTGCCGACGTTAGTCCCGTCGGATTTGGTGATGTCGTACGCCAGCAGTTGTGCGTGCAGGCCCACTGTGCTGGATGGCCGCATCAGGTTGTTACTGAAGGTGGTCGAGCCCTCGCCATCATTGCGGTCACGCTTGACCATACCCATCACCGTAGCCGTCTGAGTCAGATCCGGCATCACCATGGGCAGACGGTTTTCCAGCGTGATGTTGATGCAATCGCCGGCGGCCGCACGCAGCACCAGCGGTTCGACTGGCACACCGGGTTTAAGCTTGCCGGTGATCGGATCGAGATCGCCCTTGCGCACATAAAGGATCGCCGTCGGGTCATGCAACGGGCCACTTTGCCCGCCGATGGTGAAGGTCGTCCCGTCCTCAGGATCGTTCACCGTCACCTGAGGAATGTTCACTGCCCGCGAGTTGTACACCAGGGTTCCGCCCGCCGGATTCAACGCCCCGCCGACGTGTTGCCCGATGCCGGCTGGATCAGCCATCGACAGATTCAACGGATTGCGAAGGATGTCGTTGGCCAGTGCCGCGACCACTTCATAATTACGTTGCGGTGTCGGCCGGGTGCCGATGCCATTGGGGTTGGCGCCGATCCGTGGGCAGATGCCATCGAACGCCACGGTGTTGCGCATACCGGCCGGTTTCGCGTTGTTCGGCAGCGCGAACAGGTCGCTGCGTTGGGCCGTGTAGTTGCGCATCACGCCCCAGATCCCGCTCCAGTAACCTTCCAGGGAGGCGTCCATCGAGTACAGGTAATCCCCGGTGGTCGCGGCGGCGCTGGAGATCATCGACACCGGCGCATTGAAGCCCATCTGCTCGGAGATCCCGATCATCTGCGACGAGCGCCAGCCGGAGTTGGAGCTGTTGCCGAAACCGGAACCGCTTTGCAGCCACTTCACGCCGTGCAGGGTTACGTTGTGCTCTTCTTCATGACCACCGGCATGCACCCGCAGCCGCACGTTGTCACCGGTGTAGGTACGCAGCATCGGCGTAAACGGGTCACCCGGTTCGGCGCCGCCACGGTTGATGTGTGGCGGAAACAGCGTGGTGCCGCCGGTTGGTCCGGTGGCTGCAGTCACCAGGTTCGGCGCCAGGTTCATCGCCGGGATGGCGCGGTCGGTACGGCTTTGCATGGCGTACGCCAGGTCGCCACCGAGGCCGTCGGCCTGCATGCCGCGCTTGCCGTCCGGGCCGACCTTGTTCGGGTCGTACACCCGCAGGGCCAGCGGTTCGTTGCGGTAATTGACCACGAACATGCCAGGGTCATCGACCGAGATGGCTTGTGGGCATGGCCGGCTTGGGCAACCGGGCATCAGTCCACCGCGGGCTTCGACCACCTGTTCAAGCAAGGTCTCGGCTTCTTTGCGCACCGGCGGGTTGATTGCGTAGCGGAAGCTGTCAGCGGTGGCCGGGAAGGCTTGAGCATTCGGCACGCCGTTAGGGCCAGCGCCGACGTACACACCGGCTTCATAGGCGTGCTGGAAGTCGCTGTATTCGAGGAAGAACTCACGGAAGCTGTCGTTCTTGCCGTCGCCGTCCAGGTCACCGGTGGACACCACCGCTTGCCACGAGGTTGGCCCGCCGTCCTGCCGCGCGCCGCTGTACAACGGCTCGCCGGTTTCGGCGTGGAACCAGGTCGAACCGGCCGGTTCTGCCAACACGGTGGCGTACAGACCGATCTGTTGGTGAGTCGATGGGCCGAGGTGGTCGTGGGTGAAAATGGTTCCCAGGCCACGGTCGACGCCTTTGGCGTTCACCACCGGATCGGCAAACCAGCGCTGCATCGCGGTGCGCGCGCCGACCCAGTCGGCCCGGCCGTATTGGCCGAAGAACGGGTGAGCCTTGGCTTTCGGGCAGGCCGGCGTGCCGTCACGCGGATCGGTGCCTTGGCACTGGTTGAACTCGCGAATGGCGTGGATGCGTTCTTGCACGGCACCGGGGGAAAGCACGCCGTCTTCGTAGTTCCAGCCATTGGCCGAGCCGTCGGCGGCCGTCAGGTCCCATTTCGGCAGGTGAATGTGCTGGCCGATGACGTCGGTCGGCGTGCGCACCTGATAGTCGTCCATTTCATAAGTGGCCGGCACCAGGTTGGTTTGCTGGTACTGCACGCAATCGAAAGTGTTCATGCGCATCACCAAAGGCTCTGGCGGACGCTGCTTGGTAATCACCGGCCAGGCGTCTTCCCACAGCGCGAGAATGCGCGCTTGCGGGAAGTGATAACCGACCTTGTTGTAGACCGCATCGAACTGAATATTCGCAGCTTTATAGACCCGTGGACGGTCGGCGGTGAACGTCGAGGAACCGCTGAAGGACAGGCCGTCAATCCGTTCACCGCTGTTGAACTCACCGGTGCCGGCGCTGCTGGTCAGGCGTTTTTGCCGGTCATCCATGCACGGTTCGTAATACGGTGCGCCCGCGATCGGCAAGGCGCCGTTGGTGCGGAAGTTGCGCGCCACGATTTGATTACCGGGCAGCACGGCGAAGCTTGGGTGGTCTTTTTTGGCGTGGAACGCCATGGCCGCCTGTTCGACTTCGGTGCCCTCTTCCGGCATGTAAATCGGTTTGGCGCGCGTCACTTCCTTGGAGAAATCCAGGGACGTGGTAATGGTGTGCGCCTGGCCACCGGAGGAGAAACCGTCCAGAGAATGGCGCCCCAGGCCGCCGTCCCAGCCACCGGACTGAGCCGGGTCGAGATTGGCCCACAAAGCGTTGCCGCTGGTTTTCAAGGCCTGTGCCTTGGCAGCGTCGAGCATGTCCAGCGGTGGGGTCGGTGGGCGTTGGCCAACCGAGCTTTCCATGCCGCCGATCCAGAACGGATAGCCTGGGTTTTTCAGGCTGCCGTCGGCATTGCGGTTGGCTGCACTGCGATCCACCAAGGCCAGGGAACCGATGGCCTGAGCGCCGCCGTTGCCGCTGAGTTGTTCTTCGTCGTCGCCATCCTCCTCGTCATCGTCGTCATCGCCACCGGCCACCAGGGTTTCGCCGATTTTCGGCACGACCGCGACTTTGCCCGGCATCGGCGGCATGGCTTTGCCTGGCAGCGGCACAACGGCTGGAATCGGTGTACCGGCAACGATCTCGCCATCGGGCAAGGCCCGGGCGCCAGCGGCCGGTTTACCGCTGCGCAGTGCATAAGGTTCGCTGTGATAACCGTCGGCGCCCTGTTGGGACACCTCGAGTTTGGTGCCCTCTTCGAATACGTCATGCACCCGCCACATGCTCCACATGCCTTGGGCAAAGTGCGGATAGAAATGGCAGTGATAGATCGCATCGCCCGCGACCCGGTTGCGGTTGCCCGAACCACCGTTGGCGATTTCATAGGTGTAACCGGCGCCCGGACCGATGCCTTGGGCGTCCATATAATCTGAGTTGTCGTCGTTGGGGTTGAACAACCACTGGTGCCCGTGCAGATGGAAAATGTGTTGCTCGTGACCGTTGTGGGTGTTGCGGAATTTGATGAAGTCGCCGATGTAGCTGTGATTGACGTTGGACGGTTCGGACGGGTACAGCGCCATGGTCGCCTTGACCCCGATCTGATCGGCGCTCGGCGTTTCACCGGGACGAATGCTTTCCAGGCCGGCGTTGGCCGGCACGTCCACCAGCATCGCCACGTCGCCGACGGTGTGCGAGCTGAGGAAGAATTCTTCATAGGCGCAGGACAGGCAATCGTGCATCGGCCCGACGCCCAAACGGTTGGCAACCACTTCGGCGCCCATGCCGCCGGAGCCATAGTTGATCATGAACGAATCGCGGGTCGGCTCCAGCACATGGGCCATCACCGGGTCCGCCCAGAAAGCGGGGAACGCCTGGGTCGCGGCGGTTTCATCCTGGAACTGCGAGGCGAAATCGCGGAACGGTTCCAGACGATTCGGGATCGCCGGGTTGCGTTTGCCGATGGCTTCCAGCGGATAGGTCAACGGAGGGAAGCTGCCGTCGGCGTTGCTGCCCATCACGATCGCGTCGCTCTCGCTGGAAATGATTTCATTGCCGTCGACCATGTTGATGATCGGTGTGCCGGCCTTGCCTTCACGTATCCACGGCTCGCGCTGCGGGTAGCGCGCCTGGTAATCGACAATCGGTTGACCGGCCGGGGTGCGGCCGACGCTGGCCAGGCGCATCTCTTCTTCGGTCACGGTGTTGCGATAGGTGCGGCCGCCCTTGGGCACCACTACCACTTGGCCGAACAGTCCGTTGGCCACGTTGCCCGCATCCCCTTCTCCGCCGAAGGTCGCGCCACGGCTGCTGGCGGCAAACGCCCCTTCGCGCTCGGCGTACAAGGTGTAGGAACGGGTGGCGCCGGGGGCAATCAGGGTATTGGCGTTGCGCCCGGTATAGGACGCAATGTCGTCGATGCTGTTGACCGCTTGCATGCCATTGACCTGGAAGCCGACGTGACGGTCGGTGACTTGCTCATCGACTTTGAAGTTTTCTTCGTTGCCGATGGCGACTTCGCCCTCAATCTCACCCTCCTCCCCGTTTTCATGACTGCCGGGGTTGGCCTGGTAGGCGAGCAGGTTCTGCAGGTTGATGGTCAGGCAGTCACCGGCAGCGACGCGCAGTACCAGTGGACGCGGACGCTTGTCGGGCCGCAGCGAGACTTTGCCCGGCACCGCCGCACCGCCCTGGGCCAGGGACATCTGGTGGTCATCGACCACATCGCGGCGCAGGGCGAACATCATGCCGTTGGCGTTCTGCGCACCGAGGCGGTTGAACATCAGCGGCTGATCCAGCGCCACGACGTTGGCCACCAGATTGCGCTCGCAGCGCACGGCTGCCTCAGCCAACTCGATGCCCAGCATCGATGCCACCAACAACAGCAGATTTAACAAGGACGGAGCGTAGGGTATGCCGGTCATGATCACGGGCCTCGCTGGGGTACTCATTAGGAATAAGTCTCGACAAATCCCCTTGAGCAATCCGCATGCCACAAATATTTTTGTTATTTTTCAATCTATTAGATAAACGACTTAACAACTAGGGGGATATTCCCCACCCATTTCCCCCCACTTTCCGGTCGGGGCCATCATTCCCCACTATTGGGGAACGTGCCCCACTGTCGCCAATCACAACGGCGCATCCGCGGCCAGGCCCTGCAAGCGTCGGTATTGGCGCAAGACACTGGGCACGTAACGCTGGGTTTCGGCGAACGGCGGGATCACCCCGCCACGGCTGAGCACCGCTTGCGGCCCGGCGTTGTAGGCCGCCACGGCGAGGCTGATGTCGTTATCGAACAGGGTCATCAGGTGCTTCAGGTACTTGGCGCCACCCTGAATGTTGGCTTTCGGGTCGTAGACATTCTTCACCCCCAAATCCCGGGCGGTGCCAGGCATCAATTGCATCAACCCGCCCGCGCCTTTGGGTGACCGCGCACGGGAGTCATACGCGGACTCGGCCTGGATCACCGCATGCAACAGCGCTGCCGGCAATTCATTGGCCGTGGCAGCCGCCGAAACCAGCTCGGCATAGGGCTGCCGGGCAATCATCTGGGGTTGTTGATCCATGCTGACCCGGGTGGGTTCTGGCTCGTGAATCACCCGTTCATAGGTGCGGCCGGGACGGTGGACATTGGACAGAACGTAGCTGCCCTTGGCGTCCACGGAAACGAACACATCGGCCTGTACGACGCCGGTCAGCACCAGCAGACCGAGCAGTCCTGTGGTGAGTGTTTTCATTTTTCTACCTCCCCTGCCCGGCCCCGAAAAACGGGGCTAATGCCCCAATGGCCGGTAGTAAACCAGCCATATGCAAGCCCTGCGCCGGATGCGCAAAGGCCGGTAATACAGGGGTTGCAGAAGAATGTCCGGGCATGTGCATGGCAATTGCATAAGCCTTCACGGCGACCCTTCTGCCGACTGTGTGAGGTCATCATGAATCAGCGTTTGCGATCCGCCCCGCGTGTTCAACGCGGGTTCACCCTGCTCGAACTGTTGGTGGTGTTGGTGGTGCTGGGGCTGTTGGCTGGCATCGTCGCGCCGAAGTATTTCGCCCAACTGGGCCGCTCCGAAGTGAAGGTGGCCAAGGCGCAAATAGAAGGCCTGGGCAAAGCACTGGACTTGTACCGTCTGGAGGTCGGTCATTACCCGTCGACCGAACAGGGTTTGCAGGCGCTGGTCACCGCGCCCAGCGATGAAACCAAATGGACCGGTCCTTACTTGCAGAAAAAACTCCCGCAGGACCCGTGGGGCCGTAACTACACCTATCGCTGCCCCGGCGAAAACGGCGAATACGACTTGTTGTCCATGGGCAAGGACGGCCAACCCGGCGGCGAAGGCGAAAACGCCGAAGTCACCAGCTGGCAATGACGGGAGGCGATCATGCGTTTTCATCTCAAAGCCGTTGGCAAGGCCGGCGTCGTCTCGATGACTGTCGAGGCGCTGGGCCACAGCGAAGCCCGGCGCATCGTCGAAGACCAGGGCTATCGGGTGATCAGCCTGTACGCCGAACGTCACTGGCGTGCGCTGCGGGTTCGACAGCGCGAGTCCTTCAACCTGGTGCTGTTCAGCCAGGAACTGACGACGTTGCTCAATGCGGGCCTGCCGCTGATCGATGCGCTGGAAAGCCTGACGGAAAAAGAGAACGCGCCCCAGGCCCGCAAGACCTTGAGCGAACTGGTGCGCCTGCTTTATGAAGGCAAATCGTTCTCCCAGGCACTGGCCCAGTTGTCGGCGGTTTTCCCTCCGCTCTACGTAGCGCTGGTTCAATCCAGCGAGAAGACCGGCGCCGTGGGCGATGCCCTGGGTCGCTATGTCAGCTATCGCCAGCGCATGGACGAGGTTCGGCAAAAAGTCGTCAGTGCTTCGATCTACCCCCTGCTGTTGCTGGTGGTGG
This sequence comes from Pseudomonas sp. BT76 TE3572, assembly GCF_050435365.1. NCBI lineage: Bacteria > Pseudomonadati > Pseudomonadota > Gammaproteobacteria > Pseudomonadales > Pseudomonadaceae > Pseudomonas > Pseudomonas sp. BT76 TE3572. The sequence continues at coordinate 68,144 of NZ_JBNDKE010000001.1, read as the reverse complement.
GCGGTGGCGTGGTGTTGTTTCTGATGGGCTACGTGGTGCCACGCTTCAGCCTGGTGTTCGAAGGGCTGGGCTCGAACCTGCCGTGGCTGTCGCAGATCCTGATGAGCAGCGGGATGTTTCTGCACGCCCATCAGGGCGAATTCTTCGGCGCATTGCTGGCGATCATCGTCGCCCTCACCTTGCTCCAGCGCCAACCGGCCTTTCGTCGAGGCCTGGACCGTGTGATTGAAAAACTCCCGGCGGTCCATCAACGCATTTTCATGTACGAACTGGCGCGCTTCTATCGCTCGCTGGGGATTCTGCTGCAAGGCGGCATTCCCCTCGTCACCGCCATGGGCATGGTTCGCGGCCTGCTCACCGTCGCCTCCCGCGCGCGCCTGGACCAGGCCAGTGAACGGGTGCGCGAGGGCCAGTCACTGTCGACCGCCCTGGAACTCAATCATCTGGTGACCCCCGTGTCCCTGCGCTTGCTGCGCGCCGGTGAGCAGTCCGGCAACCTGGGGCAAATGATGGAGCGCAGCGCCGACTTCTACGACGAAGAAATCAGCCGCTGGATCGAATGGTTCGTGCGGCTGTTCGAGCCCTTGCTCATGACCTTCATCGGCCTGCTGATCGGGGTGATCGTGATCCTGATGTACATCCCGATTTTCGAGCTGGCTTCGAGTATTCACTGACCCTCTGGAGCGGGGTCGAGTTGTACCGTTCATCGTTCATCCACGTTGCAACCGAATTAATCCGCTCGCTGCGGTGTTCACCCATTGAATCGAGCAGCACGTTGCACTGTTCATCAACGTTCCAACCCGAATCAAGAAGACGGAGAACGACATGCACATCAACAAGCTTTTACTGGCAGTAGCGATTGGCGCAGTTCTGTCGGCGTCTACCGTATTGATTCCGGACAGCCTGTCCGGTGTATCGAGCGCACAGGCCAAGGACGGCGGGAGTGGCGGAGGTGGTGGCGGCTCTGGTGGCGGGGGCGGTGGTGGCTCTGGCGGTGGAGGCTCTGGTGGTGGCGGGGGCGGCTCTGGCGGTGGCGGCGGCAGTGGTGGAAGCGGTGGCGGTGGCAATGGCGGCAGTCACGGTGGAAGCGGCAGTGGTGGCAACAGTGGCAGCGGTCACGCCGGCAGCGACCATGGCTCGGGACACTCCGGGAATACAGCCTCCTCCGGGCGTAGCGGCACTCATGCCGAACCGGGTGACGATCATGGCGTTCATCAAGCGGGCGAAGTCGGCCACAATCGCGGGGTTCATCGCGCTGGTGAAATCGGCGACGATCACGGCGTGCATCGCGCCGGTGAAGTTGGCCACAATCGCGGCGTGCATCGCGCTGGTGAAATCGGCGACGATCACGGCGTGCATCGCGCGGGTGAAATCGGTGACGACCACGGCGTACATGTCGGCGGTGAACCGGGTGACGACCATGGTGTGCATGTGGGTGGCGAGCCAGGCGATGACAAAAGGTCCTGACATCCACTGATGCCCAAACAACACACCCCCCCTGTGGGAGCGAGCCTGCTCGCGATAGCAATCTGTCATTCAACATGATGTCGACTGACACTCCGCCATCGCGAGCAGGCTCGCACGTGCTCATGCTCTACAACACGTCCTCAGCCTGATCCAGCCGCTCACGCAAAAACTCGATCAACGCCTGCACCGGTCGCGATGCTTGACGGTGCTGCGGATAGACCGCCGACAACGTCAGCGGCTGCGGACGAAACCCGTCCAACACCGGCACCAGCCTGCCGTCCTTCAACGCCGAACCGACTATGAAGGTCGGCAAGTAAGTAATCCCCATACCGGCAATCGCCGCATCCCTGAGCAGTTCACCATTGTTGACCCGCATCCGCCCGGTGACATTGACCACCATCGGCTTGCCCTGCCCTTCGAATCGCCATTGCACCTGACGACCATGGCCGTAAGGCAGGCAGTCATGCGTGTGCAAGTCTTCGGGTTTGAGCGGCGTGCCGCGCGCGGCCAGGTAAGCCGGGCTGGCGCAGTACACCCGCTGGATGGAAGCGATGCGTCGAGCGATCAGCGTCGAGTCCTCCAGAATGCCGATGCGCAGCGCCAGGTCATACCCCTCACTGAGTAAATCCACCGGCCGGTCACTGAGGTCGACCTCCACCGTGACGTCGCGATAACGTTGCAAAAACACCGGCAGCAAACAGCCCAAATGCGCCACCGCAAACGACAATGGCGCGCTGATACGAATAGTGCCGCGGGGCTCGGTGGTCTGGCCGGCGATGCCCTGCTCCACTTGCTCGACTTCGCCCAGCAGGCGCAAGGCTGACTCGTAATAACTCTGCCCCAGTGGCGTGACGTCCAGTCGCCGCGTGGAGCGATTGAGCAGCCGCACCCCCAGACGCTCTTCGAGTTGCATCAACCGCCGGCTGACGAACTGCTTGGACAGGCCCAATTGATCGGCCGCCGCGGTGAAGCTGCCGGAATCCATGACCTGGCAAAAAATACGCATATCTTCGAACGGGTTCATTGTCACGCCTTGGTTGACAGCCAAGCATTTTATAGCCGCTTTTTGCTTTTTTAGACACCGTGGCGAAGCCGCTTGCCCTTGTAGCAGCTGTCGAGCCCCAGCGAGGCTGCGTTCGGCTGCGCAGCCTCGCTGGGGCTCGACAGCTGCTACAAAAAAAGCTTATTCGCCAGACACAAAAATGCCCGCGCAGTCGCGGGCATTTTTACGGATCGCCGGGCTTACTTCGACGTCAGCACCGAGTAGCTGTTCATCAAATTGCGGTAGTTCGGAATGCGCGGCGACAGCAGGTTCGCCAGGCCTTCCATGTCGTTGCGCCAGTCGCCCTGCAGCTCGCAGGCCACCGAGAACCAATTCACCAGTTGAGCACCGGCCGCCGCCATGCGCGCCCAGGCTGCTTGTTGCACGGTTTCGTTGAAAGTACCCGAGGCATCGGTCACCACGAACACTTCAAACCCTTCAGCCAGCGCCGACAGCGTCGGGAACGTCACGCAAACGTCGGTGACGACACCGGCGATGATCAGTTGCTTACGGCCAGTGGCTTTAACGGCTTTGACGAAATCTTCGTTATCCCAGGCGTTGATCTGGCCTGGACGCGGGATATACGGCGCGTCTGGGAATTGCTCTTTCAACTCAGGAACCATCGGGCCGTTCGGGCCGTTTTCGAAGCTGGTCGTGAGGATGGTCGGCAGCTTGAAGAACTTGGCCACATCGCCCAGGGCCAGCACGTTGTTCTTGAATTCGTTCGGCGAGAAATCCTGAACCAGCGAGATCAGGCCTGTCTGGTGGTCGACCAACAGGACAACGGCGTCATCTTTGTTCAGGCGTTTGTACGGAACGTTGCTCATGTGAAACTCCTCGGTGGGTAGGTGTTACATACGGCGCCGACGTGACGGGTCGGCGCTTTTTTGATCGTCAGAACGCGAAGCACGAGCAGCCAAATGCGCCCCAGAAACCCGCGAAATCGCTGACCGGCGCATTCGACAACCGCGCCTTTTCATGGCTATGGGAATGCACGCCGCACGGCCCGCTGCAATGGTGAACCTGCGCCTGCATCGGTGAGGTCGGACGCCAGTGCCCCGGCACTTTCACCACCGGCGACCAGTCCGGCAGCACCGGTACGCTGGCCGGCCCGAGTTTTTCGAAATCACCGGCGGCGTACACCACCTTGCCGCCGACCACGGTCAACACCGACTCGATCCACTTGATCGCTTCTTCGTCGACGCTGAAAAAATCCGCGCTCAAGGCGGCGACGTCAGCCAGTTGGCCGACCTTGATCATGCCTTTCTTGCCCTGCTCGGAAGAGAACCAGGCACTGCCGTGGGTAAACAACTCCAGCGCGGTTTGACGAGACAAGCCCTCGGCATGCAGTTCCAGGCCACCGACCGTGCGACCGCTGACCATCCAGTACAGCGAAGTCCAGGGGTTGTAGCTGGACACTCGCGTGGCATCGGTGCCGGCGCCGACCGGCACCCCTTCGGCCAGCATGCGTTTGATCGGCGGGGTCGCTTCCGCGGCTTTGGCGCCGTAACGCTCAACGAAATATTCGCCCTGGAATGCCATGCGATCCTGAATCGCGATACCGCCACCCAGCGCCCTCACCCGCTCAATGTTCTGCGGTGTAATGGTTTCGGCATGGTCGAAAAACCACGGCAATCCGTTGAACGGAATGTCGCGATTGACCTTCTCGAACACGTCGAGCATGCGGCTGATGGATTCGTTGTACGTGGCGTGCAAACGGAACGGCCAGCGCTGCTCGACCAAGTGGCGCACCACCGGCTCCAGCTCGTCTTCCATGGTTTGCGGCAAGTCCGGACGCGGCTCAAGGAAATCCTCGAAATCCGCCGCTGAAAACACCAGCATTTCCCCGGCGCCGTTGTGCCGCAGGTAATCGTCGCCCTGATGCAGGGTCACGCTGCTGGTCCAGTTTTTGAAATCGGTCAGCTCTTCCTTGGGCTTCTGGGTGAACAGGTTGTAGGCGATGCGAACGGTCAGTTGCTGGTCCTTGGCCAACTGCTCGATCACCTGATAATCGTCCGGATAATTCTGGAAACCGCCGCCGGCATCGATGGCGCTGGTCAGGCCGAGACGGTTGAGCTCGCGCATGAATTGGCGGGTGGAGTTGACCTGATACTCCAGCGGCAACTTCGGCCCCTTCGCCAGGGTCGAGTAGAGGATCATCGCGTTGGGCCGGGCAACCAGCATGCCGGTCGGTTCTCCGTTGGCATCGCGCACAATCTCGCCACCCGGCGGGTTCGGCGTGTTGCGGGTGTAACCGGCCACACGCAACGCGGCACGGTTGAGCAAGGCGCGGTCGTACAAATGCAGGACAAATACCGGTGTATCCGGCGCAGCCTGATTGAGTTCTTCGAGGGTCGGCATGCGTTTTTCAGCGAACTGGAATTCGTTCCAGCCACCGACCACACGCACCCATTGCGGCGTCGGCGTGCGGTCAGCCTGATCCTTGAGCATGCGCAACGCATCCGCCAACGACGGCACGCCTTCCCAGCGCAGTTCGAGGTTGTAGTTGAGGCCACCACGGATCAGGTGCAAGTGCGAGTCGTTGAGGCCGGGAATGACGCAGCGCCCCTTGAGATCGATGACCTGTGTGCCCGAACCGCGCAGGGCCATGGCATCAGCGTCAGTGCCGACTGCGACAAAGCGACCATCGCTGATCGCTACAGCGCTGGCGCGTGGGTTTTCACGGTCAACGGTATGAAATTGACCATTGAATAAAATCAGATCGGCGTTCATCGCGTTTCCTTGGGCTGAGTGGAAGAGGACAGCCAGGGCGCGAACAACCGCGTCGCCATCGGCATGAACAGGTACACCACCGAAAGGACGATGGTCAGCGTGATCAGGAACGTCGCGACCACGTAATTGGACAGGAAGGTATTGAGCTGCAGCAGCGGCCCCCAGATCAGCGGCACCAGCAAGGTGTGCGGCAAAATCACCAGCAACGTCACCACGGCCTGCTTCCAGCGCGGCGGTGGCGGCGAAGCGGCGTCGGCTTGTGGCGCGAACCAGAATTCGTTGACCGGATTGACCTCGGTCTGGTCGCCGTCAGCGAGCATCGGCGTGGCTTCGTTGACCAGCGCCAGTCGTTGCGGCGAATCGAGCCAGCGCTGCATCGATTCGGTCGAGCAGAAGCGCAGCACGCAGGTGTACAGGTCAAGACCGGCACTCTTGCCGCGAATCACATCGACGCCCAAGTGCCCTTCCTGCTGCCCGGCAATGCTGACAATGTTGCGCAACCAGGCTTCGTAGGGCACTTCAAACCCCGCCTTGACCCTGTGCTTGATAACCAGTGTCACGACTTCTTCGAAACGATTGGATTCAGGCATAACGCAAAACTCCAGGGAAACGGACATTGAGCGCCAGCCGTCCCGGCCCGGCGATAAGTAGGCTGGTGAACAACATCATCAGCAGCCAGCCGAACTGCCCTTCATCGAGGCTCCATTGCGGATGCACAATCAACAGCGCGATCAGCAGCACACACAAAATCGGCAGGCACGCCAAACGCACAAACACCCCGGCGACGATCAGTAACGGACACAGCACCTCGGCGAAAATCGCCAGCATCAGCGTGACGTTCGCACCCAGGTGAAACGGGTCTTCGATGGTTTGCAGTTGAGTGCTGTAGTTAAGCAGTTTCGGCAAACCGTGCACCCACAGCAGAAACAAGCCACCGCTGACCCGCAAAAAAAACAGCCCGAAATCCTGGGCGCGTTGATCCCACCGCGAAGCATTCATGGGCTACCTGCACAAAAGAAAAACTACCGGCAGCAATGTGCCGGGACGTTCTTCGATAGTGCCGGTGCAGGGGCGGGAAAAATTGGATGTGTGTGCTCTTTTTGCGTATGAGCCTGGATCAAGATCAAAAGATCGCAGCCTCGTTACACTCGACAGCTCCTACAGGGGATGGGTGTACACCCGCTTCTCACCACTCATCAGGCCGAGCGTTAGCTCGCCTGCAGCTCCTGATCTTGATCCACCCGCCCCTTCGGCAGGCTGAGTGGAGGTGTTCATCCGGGGAGTGGCGCGCAGCGCCGTTCGACGCAGTCGAACACGCTGCATGTAGGTCGTCGCGAAGCAGACCGGAGGGCAGTGTCCCCGGATGGATACCGGAGCGAAGGAACGCCGAGCCTAAGCGAGGGGCCGGACGCTCGGGGCGAGACCTTTGCTTCCTTTGGGGCGTTTGCCAAAGGGAGTCGCCGTAAGGGCGAAACCGCCAGCCGCCGTTACCGCAGGAATGGATATGTACTCGGCCAACAAGAACCTGGTCGGCCCGAAGGCCACCACGTTCAAGCAGAAATCGGCAAAGGCCTCGACATGAACTCACTGATCCGCAACCGCAACCATCGCTCCGCCGGATCGTTGTCATGCACCCCGCTCCAGGCCATCGAAAGCTGCGCCGCTTCAATCGGAAACGGCGGGTCTTCGGCCCGCAACGCACACCCCTCGACCAACGCGCACGCGGCGTAATCAGGCACGGTAGCGATCATCTCGGTCCCGGCCAGCAACGCCCGCAACCCACTGAACTGCGGAACGCCCAACACCACCCGCCGACTTCGTCCGATCTTCGCCAGATCAAGATCAATGTTGCCGCTCAAATCCCCCGAAAACGACACCATCGCATGGGGTCGTTCACAGTATTCATCCAGCGAAAGCGTCCCCGGCCGTTTGTCACCGCGCAGCACCTTGCATGGAATATCCCGCAACGTCTTGCGCTTGGCGTTGGCCGGCAAATCCGTGGTGTAACTCACCCCCACCGAAATCTCCCCGGACGCCAGCAACGCAGGCATCAGCAAATAATTCGCCCGCCGCACGACCACGATGATCCCCGGTGCCTCTTCCCGAAGCTGGCTCAACAACGGCGGAAACAAGCCGAACTCGGCGTCGTCCGACAGGCCAATGCGGAACACGTCGCAGCTTGAAGCGGGATCGAATTCTTTAGCTCGGCTCACCGCCCCGGAAATCACATCCATCGCCGGTTGCAGCTCCTTGAGGATCGCCAGTGCCCGCGCCGTCGGCTCCATCCCGCGGCCATTGCGCAACAGCAGCGGATCGTCGAACAGATCCCGCAACCGCCCCAGCGCCGCACTCACCGCCGGCTGCCCCATGAACAGTTTTTCAGCAACACGGGTAAGGTTCTTTTCGAACATCAACGCTTCGAAAATCACTAACAGGTTCATGTCGACGCGGCGCAGATCGTTACGGTTCATAGGCACGGTTTCCTTGTGTGTTCAGCCGGGGACTTTACTCGATCAGCGGCACGTTGGCCGCACGTTTGTAAGGACCGTACTCAACCGGCACCCACTGGAAATGCTTGCCCTCGGCGGCGATGTGGCCGATGCCGGGGAACGGCAAGTGCGCCGCCGTCACCCAGGTCTTGCTCGCCGCGGCATCGCTGAACACCTTGGCACGACTCTTGATCGCCTGCTGACTGTTGACGTCAAAACCGATCGACACCTCAGGATGTTCGAACTGCACCGCGAGGTTATGCACCAGGTCGCCCATGAACAGAATGCTCTGCCCCTGCGAGGTGAAGCGGTAAGTGGTGCTGCCCGGCGTGTGCCCGGTTTCCAGTTCCGCATTGACCACACCTGGCATGGGCGACTGACCGGCATCGAACGTCTTGAAGCGACCCGCTGCGACGTAGGGCGCGGTTGAGTCCTGGGCAATTTTGAAGTACGGCCTGGCACCCTCGGGCGCCTTGGCGAGGGCCTGGGGATCAAGCCAGTAGTCGGCTTCTGCCTTCGCAGCAAAAACCGTGGCGTTGGCGAAAATCGGTTTCTGTTGGCCATCGACCAGTCCGCAGACATGGTCCAAATGCAGGTGGGTCAACAAAATCGTATCGACCTGCGCAGGCTCATAACCGGCGGCTTTCATATTGTCTGACAGCATCCCGGCTGTAGCACCAATGCACTGGCCGGCGCCGGTATCGACGAGGATCAACTGCTTGCCAGTGTTGATCAAAAAGGCGTTGAACGCGGTCTGCACGCCCGGTGTTTCAATCGAGCGACGGGCCAGCAGCGCTCGGATCTGATTTTGGGTCAGGCCCTTGAGCAGTTTCGGCGACAAGTCGTTGTAGCCATCGAACAGCGCCGTCACCTCGTAATCGCCCACCGCCAGGCGGAAATAGCCCGGCGCTTGTGTGCCGACTTGCACCGGCGCCTCGGCCGAGGAAATGCCGGACGCCAGCGCTACCGCGAGCCCCAGCGCGCAAACCAGAGAATGTTTCATGCCTTCATCCTTGTTCGAGTCAGAAAAGCGGCCACGCACAACACCGCCGTATGACGTCGATTCTGCACGGGACACGCCCATGGAAATTGCAGCCATGTGCTGAGTCACGGTGGTTGTTCATCACCGCGCACCAACGAAATTAACAACGTTTAACTCGCCGGCCAGAGCCCTGCGTCCAAGAATGAAGCTCATCGACTTGGATATTGGTCATGGCCCATTCCCAGCAAAATGTCGCTCGCGCGACGACCACTGACCCCCTCAAAAAAACCACCGGCGGCCTGACGCCTTGGCGCGAAAGCCTGGCCAAGCAACTGATCCTCGAACGCCTCGGCGAAACCGTTGAAGTGACGGAACTGGCCCGCGCCTGCGCCCTTTCGCGCAGTCATTTCTCCCGCGCGTTCAAGTGCAGCACAGGGCTCTCGCCGCAAGACTGGATTCGCCACCAGCGCATCGCCCGCGCCAAGCAATTGATCCAGAGCACTGACCTGACGCTGACGCAAATCAGCCTCGAATGCGGTTTCTGCGATCAGGCGCATTTCTGCCACATCTTCACTCGCAATGAAGGCATCACTCCGTTTGCGTGGCGTTGCAAGATTGTGCGCGCCCTGCCCCAACGCCCCGCCTACACCGCTCAACTTCACCCGCAATAAAGGCGACACCGCAAGCTTCGTAGCAGCTCTGCGTTCGGCTCTGTAGCAGCTGTCGAACCTGCGAGGCTGCGTTCGGCTGCGCAGCAGTCGTAAAATCGGCCAACGCAGTGTTTCAGGTAAACCGCGTCATCAGGTTTCACGACGGCTACGCAGCCGAACGCAGCCTCGCTGGGGCTCGACAGCTGCTACAGAGTTTCCATGGCAAAGGATCGAGGGGGGTCTAGTTCTTCAAAAATGCCAACAGATCAGCGTTGAGCTGATCCTTGTGGGTATCCGTCAAGCCATGGGGAGCGCCGGGGTAGATCTTCAACGTAGATCCTTTCACCAGTTTTGCAGAGGCAATGCCCGCCGCTTCGATCGGCACCACCTGGTCAGCATCGCCATGCACCACCAGCGTCGGTATATCGAACTTCTTCAGGTCTTCGGTGAAGTCGGTTTCGGAGAACGCCTTGATGCAGTCATAAGCGTTCTTGTGGCCGGAGGTCATGCCTTGCATCCAGAACCAGTCGATCATGCCCTGAGATGACTGGGCGTCCGGTTTATTGAAGCCGAAGAACGGACCGCTTGCGAGGTTGATGTAAAGCTGCGAACGGTCGGCCAGGGACGCCTCGCGAATGCCGTCAAACACTTCGATCGGCAGGCCCCCGGGGTTGGCTTCCGTCTTGAGCATCAGTGGCGGCACCGAAGAAATCAGCCCGGCCTTGGCCACGCGCCCGGTGCCATGACGACCAATGTAACGCGCCACTTCGCCGCCGCCGGTGGAGAAGCCGAACAGCACGACGTTTTGCAGATCCAGTAACTCGATCAACTGCGCCAGGTCATCGGCGTAGGTGTCCATGTCGTTGCCGGTCCATGGTTGGCTGGAGCGGCCATGACCGCGGCGATCATGGGCGATCACCCGGTAGCCTTTGGAGGCCAGGAAGATCATTTGCGATTCCCAGCTGTCGGCGTTCAACGGCCAGCCGTGGCTGAAGACAATAGGCTGACCGGTGCCCCAGTCCTTGTAATAAATCTCGGTGCCGTCTCGGGTCGTGAATGTACTCATGCGATGTCTCCTTAGCGAGGGATGGGGTGAATCAAACCGGTGAGTGGCTCATGCGTTCAGCCAGCCGCGCCACTCGCTCGCCCAGATGCGCGGCGGTGCAGCGGTCTTCGGGAGGTGGTGCGCATTCGGGGGGCTGTTCGACATTCGACTGCGCCATGGCGCCGAGCGAGCTGCCCAGGCGATTCATTTGCCCATCGAACACGCCCGTGCTCGAACGCGCAGGCAGCAGGTCGAGGCCGACCCAGATCATTGAATGCTGCGCGGCGAACACTGCCATTTGCAGCAAGGTATTGAGTTTGTCGCCGCACAGGCAGCCGGAATTGGTGAAGCCGGCCGCCAGTTTGTCGCGCCAGGGTTGGGCCAGATAGAACGCCGCCGTGGCTTCCATGAACCCCTTGAAGGGTGCCGAGGCACTGCCCATGTAGGTCGGCGCGCCGAAGATGATCGCGTCGGCGTTGTGCAAATGGTCCCAGTGCCGGTCCACGTCCTCGACCGAAATCAGCTGGCAGGTACTTCCCAAGTGCCTTTCCACACCTTGGGCCACGGCTTCAGCCATGACGCGGGTGTGCCCATAGCCACTGTGATAGACCACCACCACGTTGCTCATTCCGGCGTCCTCTTGACGTATCAATCCCTTTACATCGGGAAGGCAGGTGCCTTCGGTAAACTTGAAGGATGAGAGTTTTGGGCGTAGACCAGACGCAGCACGAGTTAAACGTTGTTAATTTTCTTTGGCGCGCCAAAAGCCTCAGCGATACCTTCAAGACCATCGCGCCCAATAAATACGGAACTCATGAACAAGAGCCGAAAACCTGCGGGCCAGGCGGACATTGCAGCGTCATCCGGCCAGCGTATTGCGCTGCCGTAAAAACCTGACGAATATGCTCGGAAACCGCGTACCAGACGGCGGCAAGCAGGAGTGACACGTTGACCCTTCCCCCCGAACAAGCCATCCATTTCGGCCCCTACCGGATCTATCCCGGACAACGTCTGGTCATGGAGGCCGACCAGCCCCTGCGCCTGGGTCGGCGTGCCATGGACATTCTGTTGATCCTTTTGGAACACGCCGGGAAGGTCGTCAGCAAACAAACGCTGATCGCCGGGGTCTGGCCCAAAAGCGTGGTGGAAGACATCAACCTGCGAGTGCACATGGCCGCATTGCGCAAGGCCCTCGGTGACGGCCAGGCCGGCCAGCGTTACATCGTCACCGTGGCGCAGCGCGGGTACAGCTTTGTGGCGCCTTATTCGCTGGAGCACATCGAGCACCTTCCAGGAAGCGAAGCGCCCGCGCCGAGCGGTCACAACCTTCCCGTTCGTCGAACCCGCATGATCGGCCGCCAGTCCCTCGTCGATAACCTGATGGTCCAGCTGTCACGCCAGCGTTTTATTACCCTGGTCGGCCCCGGCGGGATCGGCAAGACCACCGTGGCCCTGCGTGTCGCCGAACAACTGATCGGGCGCTACCGGGATGGCATTCGTCTGCTGGACCTGGCGCCGATCAACGATCCGTCGGTGATCACCGCTCACCTGGCGACATTGCTCGGGCTGTCCTTGCACGACGCCGAGCCGATGAGCGGCCTCGCCGCGTTCCTGCGCGACCGGCAGATGCTGCTGGTGATCGACAACTGCGAACACCTGGTCGACGCCATCGCATTGCTGAGCGAGAGCATCCTGCGCGCCGCGCCAGAGGTGCACATTCTGGCCACCAGCCGTGAGAGCCTGCGAGCCGAAGGTGAATGTGTTCAGCGCCTGGAGTCGCTGGACTGCCCTCCCCCCATTGCCGTACCGGACCGCGCTCAGGCCCTTACATTTTCCGCCCTGCAGTTGTTCGTCGAACGCGCGATGGCCAGCAATGACAGCTTCGAACTGACCGATGACGAACTGCCGCTGGCGATTGAAATCTGCCGGCGCCTGGACGGTATTCCACTGGCGATCGAATTAGCGGCCGCGCAAGTCAGCGGCCTCGGATTAAGCGGATTGCTGACCCAACTCCAAGGCAGTTTTCGCCTGCTCACCCAGGGTTGTCAGACCACGTTGGGCCGACACCAAACCCTGCGTGCCACGCTGGACTGGAGCTTCGAACTGCTGAGTGCCTGCGAACAAACCTGTCTGCGCCGACTGGGTGTGTTCAGAGGCGGCTTCACCCTGGAATCGGCGGCGGCGGTGATCGTCGGCGAACACATCGAACCGCAGGCAGTGTTTGGCTCGATCACGCAACTGGTGGCCAAATCGCTGCTGAACGTGGAAGTGGGTGACGAAGAGGTGTTCTACCGATTGCTCGACACCACCCGCAGCTATGCCCTGGAAAAACTCGACCAGGCCGCCGACCTGCCCGGTACCCGCAAACGTCACGCCGAGCGCTGCCTGGCATTGATGAATCAAGCCCAGCACGAGTGGGAGCTGATTCCGACAAGCACGTGGATCGAGCGTTACGCCCGCAGTCTGGAGGACATTCGTTCGGCCCTCGACTGGGGCTTGAACGGACAAGGGCCGCAGGCGTTGGCGATCCGCCTGACGGCAGCTTCCACGCCGCTGTGGCAGGAACTGTCACTGCTCAAGGAGCACGGTATGTACGTGCGTAGGGCGCTGGCACTGCTCGATGCAACGTCTGATCCTTGCCCGCAGCTGAAAATAGCCCTGCATCTCGCCCTCGGCAGTTCTTGCTATCACACTCAGGTCGGCACGGCAGAAACCGTCGAGGCGTTCGTCAGCGCCAGAATCCTGGCCAAACATTGCAACGATTTGGCCGGTCAGTTGCGTGCGGTGTCCGGGCACATGGCGGTCAATCTCTGTTGCGCCGATTATCAAATGGCCCTGGAACAGAGCCGGCAATTCGATCGGTTGGGGCTGCATGGCGATGCGGTGTTGTCCCTCAGCGCGCATCGCTTGCGGGTGCTGGCGTTGCACTTTGCCGGGGACCAGCAGCAGGCGCGGATGAATGCAGAACAGGTCCTTCAGCGCATGGCCCAGAGCGGCCACCTCAACCGCTTCACCTACGGTTTTGGCGTGCACTACGATCAGAGTGTCGCCGCCCTGACGATTCTGGCGCGCATCCTCTGGTTGCAGGGGCACCCGGAACAAGCCTGGCGCACCGCCCGGCAAGCGCTGGACATTGCGATCCAGATCAACCACGGCACGTCCATCTGCTACACCCTGGCGCTGGCCGGCTGCCCGATCGCTCACTACAACGGCGATACCCGTACCGCTCGTGAACTCTTGCGCCTGTTGCTGGAACAAGCACAGAAACACTCGGTGCTGCTGTTCTACACCTGGGCCCGGCACTATGCGCAGGTGATCGACGGCGCCGAGGCGCACTTGCCGCTTCAGCCAGGCGTGGGGCTGATCAAGGACATCATGGTCACGCTGGATTGCGGTTTCGTCGATGACGCCCTGTTGCAACGGGCCGACACCGGTACGGCCGGCTGGAGCACGGCGGAAGTTCTGCGGGCCCGGGCTAATGCGCTGCTGGCCGAGGATTGCCCACTGAAAACCGAAGCGGCCGAGGCCGTGCTGATCAGAGCATTGAACGTGGCGAAACTTCAGGGCGCCCTGGCTTGGGAACTGCGAAGCGCCACCTCGCTGGCGCAACTTTGGCAGCGTCAGGGCTTGTATCAGCAAGCCCATGAGCTGCTGGCGCCGATCTACAACCGGTTCACCGAGGGATTCGCCACGCCGGACCTGAGCAAAGTCCGGCGGTTACTCGACGAGCTCCATGGGCAATTGCCCACCTGAGACCCATTGCCCCCGGCTGATGTATTGCGAGTAGCGCCTTTCGAACACACGCAGGTGGCCGCTGTGTTCGAGCTTCTCCTGCGCATACGCACGCGTCGTGTTGAGAAAGCGATAACGGTGTATGCCGTTAACCTGCCCCTTCGAGAGCAACGATTTGGCCACAAGGCGTTCCACCAGCGGCGCCAGTTGCTCGGGTTTGAGCATCGCGCAACTGCTCACGCCCATAGCTGCCTCGAAGGTAAAGGACATCTTGAACACCGACAGACGCTGCAACACAGTCTGTTCCAGCAGGCTCAACCGCTCATAGCTCCAGTCCAGCGCCGCCTTGAGGGTTTGATGCCGAGGCACAGCGGTGCGCCGGCCCAGGGTCAGCAACTGAAAACAGTTGTCCAGTTGCGCTTGCAAGCCCACCAACGCCAGTGCATCGATCTGCGCCGCCGCCAGTTCGATCGCCAGTGGCAGACCGTCGAGACGCCGGCAGATTTTACGGACTACCTTGAGGTCTTGCTCGCGCAGGACAAACCCTTGCTGGCGGGCCCGGGCACGGCTGACGAACAACTGCACCGCCGAATAGCCCATGGCTTCGGCGACGCTATTCAACGCCGACACCGGCGGCACTGCCAGGGATGGCAGACGCTGGACCGTTTCCCCCTGCGCCTGCAACGGTTCACGGCTGGTCACCAGAATGGACAGCCGAGGCGCCGACCTCAGTAAATCTTCCACCAGGATTCGGCAGCGTTCGCGCAGGTGTTCGCAGTTGTCGAGCACCAGCAACGCGTGCCGGTTTGCCAGCACGTCCAGCGTGGTGCCGATCTCCAGCTCGAGACCCTGGATCAGATGATCGACCACTCGCGCGGGGTCTTCGATCGTCGCGAAATCAACCAGCCACGCGCCATCTTCATAGTGCTGCAACAGCAGTTCGGCGACACGCAACGCCACGGTGGTCTTGCCGACGCCGCCGGGGCCAACCAGCGTCATGAGACGCCGAACCGGCAACTGCCGGACGAGACTGCCGACCATCGAATCCCGGCCGGTCACCGGCGTGAGTCGTGCAGGCAGGTTGTGCTGATGTTTTTGAATGGTCTCGATCAAGACCTGAGTGCCCGCGGACGCTGGCTGCACCGGGGCGATAAAGCTATAACCGCATTGGGGAATGTTGACGATGTAGCGCTGACCATTCTGCCCGTCGCCAAGCGCACGACGCAGGGCCGCAATGTGCACGCGCAGGTTGATTTCCTCGACCACCGAAGTCGGCCAGACGTGAGCAATCAGTTCGTCTTTGCTGACCACGTTGCCGGCGCGCTCGACCAGCACCTGGAGGATATCCAGTGCCCGACCGCCCATGCGCAGCGGTCGATCACCGTCAAGGATCAACCGTTGCCGCAGGTGGAATGCATAGGGGCCGAATCGCAGCACCGCATCGCTGTTTAAATCTCTGTGGCTGTTCATGCACATTCACGTGCTGAAACCTGGCCCGGCTCACAGTGCAGCAACATCCCTTGCACCCGCCTTCCAGGCTCCCGCACCTCCATTGCAAAGCGTTCAAGATATCTTGGCAGGCATCAGTGACCGTTCAACGGCCATGATGGGAGCGTCACAGCCATCACGGTGCGCACAACGGACAAGAGCGCTCTAGCTGAACTGTTCGCGGTATTGGGTCGGCGTCAAACCAAGCTTTTCACTGAACAGAAAACGCATGTGCCGCACGCTGCCGAAGCCACTTTTGAACGCCACTGTCTTGAGCGGCAAGTCGCTGGTTTCCAGCAGACTCCTGGCGCTGTCGATACGTGCACTTTGCAGAAATTCCATGGGCGTTATGTTCACTTCCCGAGCAAACATCCGGGCGAAGTGCCGCGCACTCATGTTCGCCAGGCTGGCCATGCGGTCGATGCTGAATGCTTCATCGAGGTGTTCGAGCACATAGTTCTGCACGCGAGTGATCGGCGTTTCCTGCGGTGCGACAGAGGCCATCAACGGGCTGAACTGCGCCTGCCCACCCTGGCGCTTCATGACCACCAGCAATACCTTGGCCACGTCCTGGGCGACTTTCTTGCCATGGTCTTCGGCGACCACCGACAGTGCCAGGTCGATGCCGGCAGTGACGCCGCCGGAGGTGATGAGGTTGCGGTCCTGCACGTAAATCTGATCGGTCTCGACGGTGGCCTTGGGGAAGCCTTTGATCAGTCGTTCGGTGTAATGCCAGTGGGTGGTCACGCGATACCCGTCCAGCAAACCGGCATGCCCCAGCACAAATGCGCCGGTGCAGATCGAGCCGTATCGTTCGGCGCGACCGACCGCGGCTTTGAGCCAACACAACAACGGTGGATGTTTTTCGTTGTAGGCACCCGGACCGCCCGGCACCAGCAACAGGTCAAACGCCCGATCTGCCTGGTCGATGTGCAAATCGGCCTGGACGTTGACGCCGTTGGAGGCGCGCAGTGCGCCATGTTCGGTGCCGATGGTCGACAGTTCGTAACGATCATCCGCTGCCAGATATCGATTGGCGATGGAAAACACTTCCATCGGGCCTGCCATGTCCAGCAGGAGAAAGTCCGGGAACAACACCATAGCCACGGTTTTCATGGGTTCAAATCACTGAAGTCAAAAGAAAGCCCATCTGCCGAACACCAATCCCACAGGGGTTTGGTGTTCGGCAGATAAGAGATGCCGTGCATTATGGCCAAGTGTGGCGTGCGCACATAACTGTCAACCTGAACGCGACAGTATTTCAATTTTCATCTACTTATTGCACCAGTCAGTAACCATTAACCTTCTCCTCACTCGGACGAATCAACGTCCTCACAGGAGATTTCATCATGCTGACCCTTCGCAAGGCTTCCGATCGCGGTGCGGCCAATCACGGTTGGTTGAAGTCGTTCCATACCTTTTCCTTCGCCAACTATCGCAACCCCAAAGAGCAGGGTTTTTCCGACCTGCTGGTGATCAACGATGACCGGGTTGCCGCCGGCAAAGGTTTCGGCCAGCACCCGCACCGCGACATGGAGATTTTCTCTTATGTGCTCGAAGGTGCTTTGGAACACAAGGACACCCTGGGCACCGGCTCGGTGATCCGCCCCGGTGACGTGCAGTTGATGAGCGCCGGCAGCGGCGTGGCGCACAGCGAATACAACCACTCGAGCACCCGGCCGGTGCACTTCCTGCAAATCTGGATCGTGCCCGAAGTCAGCGGCGCCAAACCGCGTTATCAACAAGAGCACTTCAGCACGCAGAAGAAACGCGGCCGTCTGCAACTGATCATCTCCCCCGACGGGGCGAAGGGTTCGCTGAAGGTGCGTCAGGATGCACGGGTGTATGCCGCGCTCATCGACGGTAAGGAAAGCGCCACTCTGGAATTGGCCGCCAACCGCTATGCCTATGTGCATGTGGCCCGTGGCAGCGTCGAGCTCAACGGCGTGCCGTTGCAGGAAGGCGATGGCGTGCGGGTTCGCGATGAACAGGAGCTGACGTTGAGCAATGGCGTCGATGCTGAAGTGCTGGTGTTCGATCTGCGCCCTCAAGAACTGCCGGAAATGCCATAACGGTCACCCGCGATCTGTAGCAGCTGGCGAAGCCTGCGTTCGGCTGCGAAGCAGTCGTAAACCCAGCGCACGCGGTGTGTCATAAAGACCGCAGCGTCTGATTTCACGACTGCTTCGCAGCCGAACGCAGGCTTCGCCAGCTGCTACAGGTTTTACGCATTACTCGCCAGTACCGGAAAACACCGCGACAATTTCATCAATCACTACACGGACTCTGGCGGTATGCCGCAAGTCCGCATGCGTCACCAGCCACACATCATACGGCACCGGTCGCGTGCGCTCCGGCCACAACCTGACCAGTCCGTCCCTCTCCCCCATGTACACCGGAATTTCCCCGAGCCCGATCCCTGCAGCAATGGATCGGCGCACCAGCAGGCTGGAACTCAGGCTTGAAACAATGCGCCCGCGACCCAGCGGTTCCGAGACCAGCGTCATGTCTTTGTTGCCTTGCAGATACGGCTGATACACCACCAGATCATGCCCCTCAAACGCAGAGCCCGGCTGCGGCGTACCATGGGCATCGACATACGCTTGAGACGCGAAAAGCCCCACTGGCCAGCGGGCGATGCGCCGTGCGATCAGGTCAGGGTTGTCCGGCCGGGCATTACGCACCGCGATATCGGCTTCGCGCTTGGCCAGGCTGATCATTTGCGTGGACGCGTCCAGTTGCACGCGCACGTCGGGGTGCTGTTGATGCAGGCGAGCAATCGCCGGGATCAGGAAGTCGATGGCCAGGGAGTCCGTGGTGCTGACCCTTACGAGCCCGGTCAGTCGATCGTCGAGGCCTTGAATCCGGCGCTCCAGTTCGAGTGCCGAATGCTCCATTTTTTCCACCGCACGCAACGCGGCTTCGCCGACAGCCGTCAACGCATAACCCTCGGAGGTGCGCAGGAATAGCGTGGCACTCAAGGACTTTTCCAGCGCCGTGATCCGCCGGCCGACCGTGGCCTGATCGACCCCCAACACTCGCGCCGCGCCTCTAAGCGTCGACTCTCGGCACACCGCCAGAAACACCCGCGCGTCATCCCAATTCATACGGCTCCCAACTGATGCATAGATGCATCACTCTAGCGCGAAATCGCTGCATTATTGCAACAACAAACCACGATAGGCTGGAGGCCAGCTAAACCCACAGGACCGTCATCATGCACAGCACCTCGCCCACCCCGCGCAACGCGATCTGGCTGCCGATCTTCGCCGGCCTCTGCGCCAGCCTGGTCAGCATTGGCCTGGCGCGCTTTGCTTACACACCGTTGATTCCATCATTGATCCAGGCGCACTGGTTTTCGGCCAGTGACGTGGTCTACCTCGGCGCCGCCAACCTGGTCGGCTATCTGATCGGCGCACTGATCGGCCGCCCTTTGGCCCAACGCACCTCCAATACAACGGCCCTGCGTCTGATGATGCTCGCCGTGACCTTGTCGTTTTTCGCCTGTGGTTTTCCGTTGTCGGTGAGCTGGTTCTTCGGCTGGCGCCTGCTGTCGGGTGTTGCCGGTGGCGCAATCATGGTGCTGGTGGCTGCCACGGTGCTGCCCCATGTGCCGGCGTCCCGCAGAGGCTTGGCCAGCGGTGCGATTTTTCTCGGCATCGGCCTGGGCATTGCCGGATCGGGAACGATTGTTCCACCGCTGCTGAGCCTTGGCTTGCAACAAACCTGGTTTGGCCTCGGTCTTCTTTCACTGCTACTGACCGTTGCGAGCTGGTTCGGCTGGCCATCAGACTCGCACCACGCGACCGCCACGGCGCTGGATAACACTTCGTCGACACCAACCGACTCGCGGGTGTACCTGTTGTTCGCCCAATACGCGTTCATGGCCGCCGGACTTGTGCCAGCGATGGTGTTCCTGGTGGATTACGTGGCCCGCGGGCTCGGTGCCGGCTCGCACATCGGTGCACTGATCTGGGTGATGTATGGCGTTGGCGCGATTATCGGGCCGGTGAGTTATGGCTTTCTGGCCGATCAACTGGGCGCGAAGCAAAGCATTCGGCTGGTGCTGGTGGTGCAAGCGATTGCCGTCGGCCTGCTTTCGCTATCGAGTTCTTTTGCAGTGCTGGCCTTGCTGGCGGTGATCCTCGGCTCATTCCCGCCGGGCATCGTCCCACTGGCACTGGCACGGGTTCACGAACTGATCCCACAGCATCATCAGCAACAGACTGCCTGGAGCCGCGCGACGGTTTCGTTCGCCACGTTTCAGGCCATCGCCGGGTTTGCGTATTCGGCGTTGTTCAACGCCAGCGGCGGCGATCACGCGTTGTTGTTTGTCATTGCAGCCGGCGCCATTGTGGTCGCACTGTTACTGGAACCGGGGATGGCTTTGTTGAATCGTCGCGATCAGCCGACTCCGTTGAGTTGCCCATGAAGCCTGCGATCTTTTGATTTTCCCCGCCAAGACGCGGTCCCACTTTCTGAACACCTTCACAACAGGACGCCGACATGAATCTGCCCCAAACCATGACCCTGATTGAAATCACCGAACCGGGTGGCCCGGAGGTTTTAAAGCCACGCCAGGAACCGGTTCCAACCGCCGGTGCAGGCGAAGTGCTGATTCGCGTGCACGCTGCCGGGGTCAACCGCCCCGACGTGATTCAACGCGCCGGCAAGTACCCGATGAAACCCGGCATGAGCCCGATTCCCGGTCTGGAAGTGGCCGGTGAAGTGGTCGCCATCGGCGCAGGCGTCAACGAATTCATCGTCGGCGATAACGTCTGTGCGCTGACCAACGGCGGCGGTTACGCACAGTATTGCGTTGCACCGGCCAGCCAGACGTTGCCGATGCCTGAAGGGGTGGATTGGGTGCACGCCGCAGCGGTCCCGGAAACGTTCTTCACGGTGTGGGCCAATCTGTTCGACATGGGCGGCGCCAGCAAAGGCCAGCGCGCGTTGATTCATGGCGGCACCAGCGGCATCGGCACCACCGCGCTGATGCTCTGCCGCGAATTCGGCGTCAAGGCGTTCGCCACGGCGGGCAGTGAGGAAAAATGCGCGGCGATCCGTCAGCTGGGCGCCGAGGCGATCAACTATCGCGATCAGGACTTCGTCCAGGTCATCCAGGAAAGAACCGCCGGCAAGGGCGTCAATGTCATCCTCGACATCATGGGCGGTTCGTACCTGAATCAGAATATCGCGGCGCTGGGCATGGACGGTCGGCTGGTGATGCTGGGCTTTCTCGGTGGTGCTCATGCCAAAGACGTTGACCTGATGGCGATCCTTGGCAAACGTGCGACGATCACTGGCTCACTGATGCGTGCGCGCACCCGTGAAGAAAAAGCCTCGATCGCCGAACAGTTGCGCGAGTATGTCTGGCCCGTACTGGCCGCCGGGCGTTGCCTGCCGATGATCGACAAGGTCTATTCGCTTACCGACGCGTCGCAGGCTCATGCCCGGATGGAAGCGGGTGATCACATCGGCAAGATCGTCTTGCGTGTGGACTGATCAGTACCCCTCACCCGCCGCTTGGGCGCCGCTGATGATCGCGATGCCCGAACTGGTGCCCAGTCGCGTGGCGCCGGCCTCGATCATCGCCAGTGCGGTCGGGTAATCGCGTACGCCACCGGAAGCCTTGACCCCGATGACCGCGCCAACGGTGCGGCGCATCAGGGCGACATCTTCCACGGTGGCACCGCTGCGGCTGAAGCCGGTCGATGTTTTGACGAAAGCGACATTCAAATCACGGCAAATCTGGCAGGCCTTCACTTTTTCGGCGTCGGTGAGCAGGCAGTTTTCCAGAATGACTTTCAGCGGCACACTGCCGCAGGCCTGTTTGACCTGGGCGATGTCGTCGCGCACCAGATCGAACAAACCGTCTTTCAACCCGCCAATGTTCAACACCATGTCGACCTCCCCGGCACCGGCGGCAATCGCCCGCTCGGCTTCGAAGGCTTTGGTCTCGCTCAGGCCGGCCCCCAGCGGGAAGCCGACCACCGCGCAGATGTTGACGCGTTGTCCGGCAAGGCACTGAGCGGCATGAGGGACCTGTCCCGAATTCACGCACACCGAATAGAAGCCGTGTTCTACGGCTTCGCGGCACAACGTTGCGATTTGCTCGCGGGAAGCATCGGGCGCCAGCAAGGTATGATCGATGTATTGCGCCAACGCTTGGGGTTCGAGGTGTGCCATCGCAAAAACTCCTGTTTGTATATTCAAATGCCCCTGCGCCACAATCGAGGGTGACTTGCGCAAAAACGTTACAAAACTAACAAATAATGTTACTTAAATAACACCAACAATCAACCCCGGAATACCTGTGGACAGTAAAAAAGCCGAGCGTCTCAAGCTGATTCAACAAGCCCTGCAAGACCAGAGCGCCATTCATCTGCGCGAGATGGCGGCGTTGCTGGACGTGTCCGAGATGACCCTGCGCCGCGACCTGAGCAAATACACCGACCACCTGCGGCTGCTCGGTGGCTACATCACGAAAATTCACGACGGCAGCGAGCCCGGCGATTACCGCGTGGCCGAACAGGACACCCGCCACGTCGAAGAAAAACGCCGTATCGGCAAACTCGCCGCCGGGTTTATCCAGCCCGGCGACACGGTGTTCTTCGACTGCGGCACCACCACGCCTTTCGTGGTCGACTTCATCCCCGACGAACTCGAGTTCACGGCTGTGTGCAACTCCCTGAACGTGCTGCTCAAACTCTCGCAAAAGCCCAACTGCCACATTGTGCTGTGCGGCGGCACGTTCCACCGCAAGAACCAGGTGTTCGAGAATCAGAGCGAAACCGGCATCCTCGACAGCGTGCGCCTGACCTGGGCCTTCGTCTCCGCTGCCGGCATCAGCCAGGACTTCGGCGTAACCTGCTTCAACTTCAATGAAGTGGAGGTCAAGCAGAAGGTCATGCGTCAGGCGCAACAGCGGCTGCTACTGGCCGACCACAGCAAGTTCGATACAGTGCGCACCGCGCACTTCGCCAATCTTGAAGACTTTCAGTTCGTGGTCAGCGACAAGAAAATCCCCAAGGCCTATCGCGACGCCATTACTGCCAGTGGCGCGCAGTTGATCATCTGATCAGGGCCTGTTGTTCCACTGCATTCAGGTAGCCGGTGGTGACATTGAAATCAGCCGTCGCCCCTGCTGCCAGCGAACGCACATGGCCCTTGGCAGACTCGGCGCGATAGCCTTCCGGCTCGCACGTGGCCGGCAGCACGAACGCCGCCACGTGTTGATCGGCGTTATGCAGAATCCAGCGTGCTGCATGCTCGAATTGGTCGGGGCGGTAGCGGGTGTAAAACGCCGCACCGTCCGGATGGCTCAGCAGAAAGTGCGCATGGCCGCTGTCATCCGCCCGCACGTCGTCGAAGAAAAACACGATCTCGGGATCGTAGAGCTCGGGTCGATCCAGGCACTGGAGCTGTTCCGGCGCAACTGCCAACTCTTCCATGTAACGGCTCCAGGCCGGTGTCGGTTTCACATGGGCCGGCACGCTCGTGCGCAGGCGCACACGTTCGATACCCAAGGGCTCGATGAAACGAGCGCCTTCGACATAGGCGTAATTCATGTGCGCCATGTACATCAGGTCCATCGGTTTGCCCGCGAGATTGGTCACCTGCATGGCGATGTCGAACAGCCCTGAGTCAGCCCGTAAAGTCACGCTCGGGCTCGCCCGATAATGGTCACCAAAACCCTGCACGTATTCGTACTCGCCACCCAACCGCAGGTATTGACCGATGCTGTCCTCACCGACCTCCAGCCAGGCGCGATCCATCGCCGCGCAAGGCATCTCACCGTGTAGCGGATGATCGTCCTCGGGGCTCGGGCAACCGTTGCGCAGCAGGCCGCTGTGGAACATGAAGCAGCCGTAGGTGCCGATCACCGTCGGGCTGGGTCTGGGCTGGCTGAACAGGTTGCGCATGGTCAGGTCGCAACCGTCGAACACGGCGGACCAGATCATCTGCCCCTGATACGGCAGCACCACGAGACTGCCGCGATGATTGGCCAATTCCACCGCCAGCACGCCACTGGGATAGACCCAGGCGCTGACGGTGAAGGCCTCGGATTCCAGCAAGGTTCGGCGCGCCTCACCAAACTGCGACGGATGAAGATTGATCCGCGTAGTCATGACGCAACCACCGCACCCACCGGTGCCCGTTCGCTGTCGGAATGACGCAGGCAACGCACCGCGTACATCACGATCACGATGAAGCACAGCAGCGGCACGCTATAGGCCAGTTGCATGTTGCCGCCGCTGTAATCGGACAGCAGCCCCTGGAAGATCGGAATCACCCCGCCACCGACAATGCTCATCACCAGCAGCGAACCGCCGACACCGGTGTCTTCGCCCAGGCCGTCAATCGTCAGGCCGTAGATGGTCGGCCAGCACGGACCGAGGAACACGCTCACGCCAACGGCTGCGTACACCGCCGTGATGTTCGGCACCAGAATCGTATAAGCCAGCAACGCGATGCACAGCACGCCATACACCGCCAACACCTTGGCCGGGTGCAGTTTGCGCATCAGCACGTTGGCGATCAGCTTGCCGACAAAGTACGCGGCAAACGTCGTCAGCAGAAACCACGAGGCACTGCGCTCGTTCATGCCACCCAATTGCATGGCCAAACGGATGGTGAAACTCCAGACACCGACCTGGGCACCGACATAAAGAAACTGTGCCAACACACCAAAGGTGAAGCGCTTGTTGCGCCACAGCCGCGACAGGCTCTGGCCGAGACTGGCGGTTTTCTTGCTGCTCGGTTGATTGCCTTTGCACGCGGGAAACCGGGTGATGGCGATCAGGATGAACATCAGCACCAGCACGGCGATCATCCATTTGTACGGCAGCAACGTGGACTGGATCATTTGCAGTTGCTGGACCGCCGCGTCCGAGGCGCTCATTTGTGTGAGTTGCTCGCGGGTCGCGTCGGTGTCCTTGAACATCACAAAGCTGCCGACATACACCCCGGCCATCGCACCGAAGGGGTGGAAAGTCTGGGAAATATTCAGGCGACGGGTGCCGGTTTCACGCGGGCCCATCAATGTCGAGTAGGTGTTGCAGGCGGTCTCGAGGAACGACAGCCCCGCCGCAATCACAAACAGTGCCAGCAGGAACATACCGTACTTGGCCGTCGATGCCGCCGGGAAGAACAGCAGGCAACCGAACATGTACAGCATCAGGCCGATCAGGATGGTGGTCTTATAGCTGAAACGCCGGACCACCAGTGCGGCCGGAATCGCCACGAAGAAATAGCCCAGATAAAACGCCGACTGCACGAACGCCGTCTGGAAGTCGCTGAGCAGAAAAGCCTTCTTGAAATGCGCGATGAGCACGTCGTTCATGCTCGCGGCGGCTGCCCATAACGCGAAGATACTGCACAGCAAAATGAAGGCGAACCAGGGCGTGCGGTTCAGGTAGAAACCATCGGACGTCTGTTGGAGCGGAGGTTTTGTCATTGTTGTTCTCCGTGATGAGCTTCGGGATGTTGGAGCGGTTGAATCACCTCAACGTCAGGCGTCGAGGCTGCGCTGAAATTCAGCGAATGCGTGGGCGTCCGGGTAGGACGTCTGGGTGCCAAGGCCCGTGACCGAGCAGGCGGAATACGCCACGGCCTGGGTCATGGCGGCGCGGATATCGCGGTCGCGACTCCAGTGATGAATGAAGCAACCGATGAAGGCGTCTCCTGCCCCGGTGGTGTCGCGCGCGGCAACACTCAGACCGGGAATCTGAAACTCGCCCTCCTCGCCGACGTACAGCGCGCCTTGCTGGCCGAGGGTCACGATGACGTGGCGGATGCCGCTGGCAACCAATGTCTGGGCGGCGTTATGGGCTGACTCCGGCGAGTCCACAACCTGGCCGGTAATCAGTGCCAGCTCGGACTCGTTGGGCACCAGGAAATCCAGTTGCGCCAGGTGTTCACGGCTCAGGCCCGACAAGGCCGGTGCCGGGTTGAGCAGCACCGGAATGTTGTGTGCGCAGCCGAATTCGATGGCGTAGTAAACGGTGTCGACGTCGATTTCGAGCTGCAGAACGATCAGCGAACACTCGCGCAACGCCTGCGCGGCCGCGTCGATATCTGCCGGGAGCAGATGTGCGTTGGCGCCTTTGACGATGAGGATGCTGTTGTGCGAGTCAGCCTGAACGAAGATCGGCGCCACCCCGCTGGACACGCCGGGCACGCGCTGCACGTAACGGTTGTCGATGCCAAAGCGCTGGAAGTTGGCCAGGGTGTTGTCGGCAAACAGGTCATCGCCGACCTTGGTGAGCATCAACACATCCGCCCCAAGCTTGGCGGCAGCAACCGCCTGATTGGCGCCCTTACCACCACACCCGAGAGCAAACCCCGGCGCTTCGAGCGTCTCACCCTGGGCCGGCATGCGATCGATGTAGGTGATCAAATCCACCATGTTGCTGCCGATGACTGCGATCTTGCTCATTGCTATCCCACCTTGATACGGCTTGCCTGACTGACGCTGGCATTGTTGTTTTGTTATTTAAATAACATTTTGTGTGATTATTCAATCTTTTTTTAGGCGGGTGCCTGAAGCAAAGACGAATGGCTTTGCGCGCGGTTTTAAAGATGTGTGGGCAGAAATGGCGCCATCGCGAGCAGGCTCACTCCTACAGGGGGGACGCATTCCAATGTAGGAGTGAGCCTGCTCGCGAAGGGGTCCGAAAAGTCATCGCCCAAGCCGGGCCCTTCATACGACTGTCGAATTTTTCCCCACCTTTTGCCACGCTTCTGTTAAAACCCGAGCTTTCCTTTCCATCCTCCGGACCCTGCATGTTTTCGAATGTGATGAGCCGCTTGGGCCGACGCTGGCTGCCGCTGATGTGCATGGCCGCGCTGGTCGTCGGCTTGCCCGTGAGTTGCGGCGTGCTCAAGTACAAGGAACGCGAGCTGCTGTTTCGCATCGAGCCCGGGACCGCTGGCTGGTATCGCGGTCTGCCGCAGGACGTTCAGGAATTCGACATCAAGCCCGCCAGCTTCAAGGCCGGGCAAAGCCTGCATGCCTGGTGGTGGCCGGCCGCGCGTCGCGATGCGCCGTCGATCCTCTACCTGCATGGCGTGCGCTGGAACCTGACGGGCCAGGCGTTCCGCATCGAGCAATTGCGCGCCATGGGCTATTCGGTGCTGGCCATCGACTACCGCGGGTTTGGCCAGAGCAAGGGTGATCTGCCGTCGGAAGCCAGTGTTTACGAAGACGCCCGAGCCGCCTGGGAGCGCTTCATCGAGATGCAACCGGACGCCAGCAAGCGCCTGATCTATGGCCACTCACTCGGTGGCGCGGTGGCGATCGACCTGGCGGCAGACCTGGCCGCACAGGCGAAAAAGGACCATGGCGTGGTGCCGGTGCGCGGTCTGGTGATCGAATCCACGTTCACCTCGCTGGGTGATGCCGTGGCGCAAGTGGCCGACAGCAACCTGCCCGTGAAATGGTTGCCGGTGCGCTGGCTGCTGTCGCAGAAATTCGATTCCATCGACAAGATCGTCGACATCAACATGCCGTTGCTGGTGGTCCACGGCCTGGCCGACCCGTTCATGCCCTCGCGGTTCAGCCAGCAATTGTTCAATGCCGCCAACGAACCCAAGCACCTGCTATTGGTGCCCGGTGGTACGCACAACAACAGCATGAGCCTGAGTGGTAGCCAGTATCGGCAGGCGCTCGACGGTTTGATGAAAACAAAACCAACACAAATGGCCGGGCCGGCGGTGACGCGGGTTTCTCGGGAGTCTTGAGATCTATCGGTAACCACGGGCCTGCAAATCAAACAACTGCGCATAGCGCCCGCCGGCGGCCACCAAGCTGTCGTGATCGCCCCGCTCAAGAATCGCTCCCTGGTCCAGCACAATGATGTGGTCTGCATTGCGCACGCTGGAAAACCGGTGGGAGATCAGCAACGTCATCCGGCCTTCGGTGTGCTCACTGAAGTGCTCGAATACCGCTGCTTCCGCCGCCGGATCGAGTGCCGAGGTCGGCTCATCCAGAATCAGGATATCGGCGTTGCGCCGCATGTAGGCGCGCGACAACGCGATCTTCTGCCATTGGCCGCCAGACAGCTCCTGGCCGCCGGCAAACCACCGCCCCAATTGCGTGGCATACCCTCGATCCAACCCTTCGATAAAGGGTGCGGCCATGCCCTCGGCGGCGGCCTCCTGCCAGCGCTGTTCATCGTTGAACGCCAGCGTGTCACCCACACCAATGTTCTCGCCGACGGAGAATTGGTAGCGGATGTAATCCTGAAAAATCACCCCGATGCGCCGTCGTAGCGTGTCTTCTTCCCACGCTTGCAGATCGCTGCCGTCCAGCAGGATACGGCCCTGATCAGGACGGTACAGCCGCGTCAACAATTTGATCAGCGTGGTCTTGCCCGAACCGTTCTCCCCCACCAGTGCCACACTGTGGCCGGGCACAAGGTGAAGGTCGATGCCTTCCAGCGCGGCGCGACTGGCTCCCGGATAACGGAAGCCGACGTTCTCGAAACGCAGGCCATCGCCGGGGACCGCGCCCACGGTGAGGTTGCCGTTATCCGCCACAACAGGCTCGGCCAGGTATTCATAAAGACTGGAGAGGTAAAGGCCATCCTCGTAGAGACCGCTGATGGCGCTCAAGCTGCTGCTCACCGCCGTCTGCCCCTGTTTGAACAACACCAGGTACATGGTCATCTGACCGAGGCTGATGTTGCCATGGACGGTATCGACCACCACCCAGGCATACGCCAGGTAAAACGCGCCGGTGCCCAGTAGACCGAGGACAAATCCCCAGCCATCCCGACGTAATGTCAGGCGCCGGTCTTCGGCATAGAGCCGCGCGAACGTATCGCGATAACGCTTCAATAGCAGCGGCGCGAAGCCGAACAGTTTGACCTCTTTGATGTAGCCCTCGTGAGAGAGCAGCGTCTCGATGTAATTCTGTTGTCGACTCTCCGGCGCGCGGCGAGTGAACAGTCTGAAAGCATCACCGGAAAAATGTGCTTCGGCGAAGAATACCGGTAGTGCACCGACCACCAGCAGCACCAGCGCCCAGGGCGAAAAATGCACCAGCAACACGCCGAAGCTGATCAACACGATCAGGTTCTGGATCAGCCCCAACGACTTCATCACCAGCGCCAACGGCCGGGTTGAAGCCTCGCGGCGCACCCGAACCAGCTTGTCGTAGAACTCGGAATTCTCGAACTGCACCAGCGATAACGTCTGGGCCTTCTCCAGAATCATCGTGTTGACCTTCTGCCCCAACTGCACCCGCAACAGCGATTGCTGGACCGACAGCGCCCGCTGAGTCCCGGACAGCAACGCGAGCACGCCCGCTTCAAACAGCACATAACGCACGACCGGCCACAACGGCGCACTGCCCTGTTGCGCGTGCAACTGCATGGCGGTGACGACCGCATCGACGATGCGTTGACCTAACCACGCCGCCAGTGCTGGAAGTACGCCGGCGATCAGGGTAGCCAGCACCAATCCCAGAAACAGCCCGCGAGACGTCGCCCAGACCAGCAGCAAGGCGCGTCTAGCCTGGTCGAGTAAGGCAGTGAAGCGATCAAGAACAGGGTTCACTCCGTGAGCTCCCCCTGATACCTCGCCCGATACCGTCCCGGACTTTCCCCCGTCCACTTCTTGAACGCACGATGGAACGCACTCGGTTCCTGAAAGCCAAGCTGCTCGGCAATGTCACTGATGCTCGCTCGGCTCTGGCGCAGCTGTTCGAAGGCAACGCCGCGCCGCACCTCGTCCTTGATCTCCTGATATGAACACCCTTCCCGTTCGAGCTTACGGCGGAAGGTACTGGGGCTCAGGTGCTGTTCCAGGGCGAAGGCCTGCAAGGTCGGCCATTGGCTGTAATGGCTGTTACGCAGACGCTGGTGGACCTGCGACGCCAGACCGTGTTGATTGCGAAAACGAATCACCAGCCATTGCGGCGCAGTGCGCAAAAACACTTTCAGGGATGCCAGATCCTGAACCACCGGCAGACGCAGATAGTGGCTGGCGAATTCGATTTCGGTGCGCTCGGCACCAAAGGTCAGGTTCGGTCCCCAGAGCAAACGGTCATCGCTGAGCGACACACGCTGATGGCGAAAGTCTGCGCGATCGATGGGGATGCGCCGGCCACCCAGCCAGCAGAGCAGACTGATCATCAACACCAGAAACGTCTCCTCGCCCAAACGACTGACGTCGCTGTTTGGCGAGTGGTTCTGCAGGCTGATCACCGCACGTTTGCCGCGCACCGTCAGCGTGCCGCGAAAGTCTTGGAGGAACAGCGCGAAATTGGCCAGGCACTGGCGCATGGCTTTGTGCAGGTCAGGTTCCTGAATCAATGCCCGGCAGATCAGGGCGAAAGCGCCCGGCGGCATGCCATGGGAGTCGAGCCCGAAGAACTCATCATTGAGCTCGCGGATCTGAATCAACCACAACGCGGCAAACGCACTCGCCGGCACACGCGCAGTAGGCTGCTCCATCAACGCCGGGTCGATGCCAGCCTGTTCAAGCGCAGCCCTCTGACGTTGCGGATTGTTTCCCAGCCCATGGATCATTGCCTGCACGAAGTAGGCGGAAACCGAGTCCTTTTCCCGCATGTGAACGCTTCTCTCCCCATCACCCGAATGGCAAAAAACACCAGTGCCGTTGAACAGTTTCGGCATAGGACAACCGCCCTGCCGGCTCTAGACTCGCGGCCAATAGTACGCCTTCGGCCACTATGGCGGCCAAGGTATCGCGGGATTTGATCGGAAGGACAGAACATGAATCTGCAAAACATCGGCGTGATCGGCGCAGGCACCATGGGCAATGGCATTGCGCAAGTCTGCGCCTTGGCCGGTTTTAACGTGACCTTGCTCGACATCTCCGAGAGCGCCCTGCAAAAGGCCGTCGCAACCGTCAGTAAAAACCTCGATCGACAAATCGCCAAGGAAACGCTGACGCAAGAGCAAAAGCTCGCCGCCCTCGACAAGATCCGCACCAGCACCGATTACAGCAGTCTGCAGAACGTGCAACTGGTGATCGAAGCCGCGACCGAAAACCTCGAGCTGAAACTGCGCGTGCTGCAACAGATCGCCGCGCAGGTCAGCAACGATTGCGTGATTGCCTCCAACACGTCTTCGCTGTCCATCACCCAACTCGCTGCCAGCGTGAGCCAGCCGGAGCGCTTCATCGGTCTGCACTTCTTCAACCCGGTGCCGGTGATGGGCCTGATCGAGGTGATTCGCGGATTGCAAACGAGCGACGCCACCCATGCCCTGGCGCTGGACATGGCGACCACTCTCGGTAAAACCGCGATCACTGCGGGCAACCGTCCGGGTTTCGTGGTCAACCGGATTCTGGTGCCGATGATCAACGAAGCGATCCTGGTGTTTCAGGAAGGCCTGGCCAGCGCCGAAGATATCGACGCCGGCATGCGCCTGGGCTGCAATCAGCCGATCGGGCCGTTGGCGTTGGCGGACCTGATCGGCCTGGACACCGTGCTGGCGATCCTCGAAGCTTTCTACGATGGCTTCAACGACAGCAAGTACCGCCCTGCTCCACTGCTCAAGGAAATGGTCGCGGCGGGTTACCTGGGTCGCAAAACGGGGCGTGGCTTCCATGCCTATGCCTGAGCGTTGCTCGCGCTTTGCCGAGTACCGGGACAAGGTGCTGGAGCTGTTCGCCTGCAAGGGTTTCGGGCAGGTCGGCATGCGTGAGCTCGCGACCTGCCTGGGGCTCGCCCCCGGCTCGTTGTATCACCATTACCCCAGCAAGCAGCACTTGTTGCTCGACCTGATCGAGGAGTTTTACGAAGAGCTGCTGGCCACCTTGGGGCGGGTCGAGCAAAAGGCCCCGGCAAAACGTGACAAACTCCATGCCCTCATCCGAGCACATTTGAACCTGCATCAGGAGATGCCTTGGCATTTTCGTCTGGCAGAGCGAGACAGCGGCTGCCTGAATGAAGACCAACAGGAACGGGTTCGGCAGCTGCGCGAGCAATACGAGCGCAAATTGTTGCTGATGCTCGGGGCCCGATCCCGCTTCAGTGAACAGGGTCTGCTGGCCGCCGGACATGCAATCGCAAACTTACTCAACAGCGCGCCCGGCTGGTTGGCGCAGCACACGCTGAGTGAAGCGGAGCGAGATGAGCTGCTGGAAAACCTGGTGAGCGGTGCCATCGAACGTTTGCTGCGCCCCTCGGTTCCACGCGCAGTCGCTTGAGGACAGTGGATCGACGCCCAAGCGCCATAAGCCACGTCGCTTCAATAGAAAAAACATCTAAACAATTCCCGCCAGTCACGACATCTAACGCTTTGCTAAAGGGAGCCCAATCACTGCGGAGCCTGAGGTGAATTCGGCCTCTCTTCGCCTCTTCGTAACCGGGAGCAAAGCATGAAAATCAATCCCTACCTGATCTTCAACGGCGATTGCAAAGCCGCCTTCTCCTTCTATGCCCAAAGCCTGCCAGGCCAGATCGAAGTCATGATGACCTTCGGTGAAAGCCCCGCGCGCGAACACTTTCCGGCGGACTACCACAACCTGATCATCCACACCCGCCTGCTGGTGGGCGATCAGGCGATCATGGGCTCGGACACAACCCCTGATCGCCCTACTGACGAAATGAGCGGCTGTT
Source organism: Pseudomonas sp. BT76 TE3572 (assembly GCF_050435365.1). Taxonomy (NCBI): domain Bacteria; kingdom Pseudomonadati; phylum Pseudomonadota; class Gammaproteobacteria; order Pseudomonadales; family Pseudomonadaceae; genus Pseudomonas; species Pseudomonas sp. BT76 TE3572. The sequence continues at coordinate 35,919 of NZ_JBNDKE010000001.1, read as the reverse complement.
CGGTTTCACTGAATGTCGACAGCATTGCGGAGGCTGAACGGGTGTTTTCTGCGTTGGCGGACGGCGGCAAGGTTGCAATGCCACTGGAGACGACGTTCTGGGCGGCTCGCTTCGGCATGTTGGTTGATCGGTTTGGTGTGTCGTGGATGGTGAATTGCGAAAAGGATCAGTGAAACTCACTTTCTCAAGGCATGAAAAAAGCCCAACCTGAAAAGGTTGGGCTTCTGGCAACTGCCGGACCGTCTGCTACCGTCAACACACTACCTCGTACAGCAGCGGATTGTTCGGAGGAACCCCACTATGCCTGTCCAGGACGTGCCTTGGTCCACTCGTTTCAAACTGTCACTGCTGGCCGGAGGACTCACCGCCACTCTGCTCGCGCTGAGTGGGTGCGCCACCGTCGACGCCCAGACCACTGCCTATGTGGGCGTGGAGCATCCCGCGCCGACGCTCGCTAGCGAGGTCGTGGTGCTGCGCACCGAACCTCTTCGCCCTCACGTCCGATTGGGTGAGGTGGTCATCGACGCGAGCGTCGAGCCTGCTCCTCCCATCACTCAGGTAGAACAAAAACTACGCGAAGAGACCGCCAAGCTCGGCGGCGATGCTGTGGTGGTGGTCTACGACCATATCCAACCGGTGGGCGCCTATGTCAACGGTCCACTGTGGGCTCGCGATGTAAAAACCATCGAAGGTCGGAAACTCAAAGGGATTGTGATCAAGTACCGGTAATGTCCGTTCGCACTTTCCTGCGGGCAAAACAAAACCCCTACCTGCATACGCAGATAGGGGGTTCGGAATTTAATCTTGACGATGACCTACTCTCACATGGGGAAACCCCACACTACCATCGGCGATGCATCGTTTCACTGCTGAGTTCGGGATGGGATCAGGTGGTTCCAATGCTCTATGGTCGTCAAGAAATTCGGTAGCCAGGTCGTTTGCCTTGCGGCGCACGCTCCAGCGAATGGGTAAGTGATAGATTTGGTGTTTTGTGAGTATCTCGAACTTTCGGTTCGTTTCGTCTTCACACACCGCAATCTGGTGCCTCTTCAGGTCAGCAAATTGCTTGGGTGTTATATGGTCAAGCCTCACGGGCAATTAGTATTGGTTAGCTCAACGCCTCACAGCGCTTACACACCCAACCTATCAACGTCGTAGTCTTCGACGGCCCTTCAGGGGACTCAAGGTCCCAGTGAGATCTCATCTTGAGGCTAGTTTCCCGCTTAGATGCTTTCAGCGGTTATCTATTCCGAACATAGCTACCCGGCAATGCCACTGGCGTGACAACCGGAACACCAGAGGTTCGTCCACTCCGGTCCTCTCGTACTAGGAGCAGCCCCTCTCAAATCTCAAACGTCCACGGCAGATAGGGACCGAACTGTCTCACGACGTTCTAAACCCAGCTCGCGTACCACTTTAAATGGCGAACAGCCATACCCTTGGGACCGGCTTCAGCCCCAGGATGTGATGAGCCGACATCGAGGTGCCAAACACCGCCGTCGATATGAACTCTTGGGCGGTATCAGCCTGTTATCCCCGGAGTACCTTTTATCCGTTGAGCGATGGCCCTTCCATACAGAACCACCGGATCACTAAGACCTACTTTCGTACCTGCTCGACGTGTCTGTCTCGCAGTCAAGCGCGCTTTTGCCTTTATACTCTACGACCGATTTCCGACCGGTCTGAGCGCACCTTCGTACTCCTCCGTTACTCTTTAGGAGGAGACCGCCCCAGTCAAACTACCCACCATACACTGTCCTCGATCCGGATAACGGACCTGAGTTAGAACCTCAAAGTTGCCAGGGTGGTATTTCAAGGTTGGCTCCACGCGAACTGGCGTCCACGCTTCAAAGCCTCCCACCTATCCTACACAAGCAAATTCAAAGTCCAGTGCAAAGCTATAGTAAAGGTTCACGGGGTCTTTCCGTCTAGCCGCGGATACACTGCATCTTCACAGCGATTTCAATTTCACTGAGTCTCGGGTGGAGACAGCGCCGCCATCGTTACGCCATTCGTGCAGGTCGGAACTTACCCGACAAGGAATTTCGCTACCTTAGGACCGTTATAGTTACGGCCGCCGTTTACCGGGGCTTCGATCAAGAGCTTCGCGTTAGCTAACCCCATCAATTAACCTTCCGGCACCGGGCAGGCGTCACACCCTATACGTCCACTTTCGTGTTTGCAGAGTGCTGTGTTTTTAATAAACAGTCGCAGCGGCCTGGTATCTTCGACCGGCATGGGCTTACGCAGTAAATGCTTCACCCTCACCGGCGCACCTTCTCCCGAAGTTACGGTGCCATTTTGCCTAGTTCCTTCACCCGAGTTCTCTCAAGCGCCTTGGTATTCTCTACCCAACCACCTGTGTCGGTTTGGGGTACGGTTCCTGGTTACCTGAAGCTTAGAAGCTTTTCTTGGAAGCATGGCATCAACCACTTCGTCACCCAGAGGGTAACTCGTCATCAGCTCTCGGCCTTAGAATCCCGGATTTACCTAAGATTCCAGCCTACCACCTTAAACTTGGACAACCAACGCCAAGCTGGCCTAGCCTTCTCCGTCCCTCCATCGCAATAACCAGAAGTACAGGAATATTAACCTGTTTTCCATCGACTACGCTTTTCAGCCTCGCCTTAGGGACCGACTAACCCTGCGTCGATTAACGTTGCGCAGGAAACCTTGGTCTTTCGGCGTGGGTGTTTTTCACACCCATTGTCGTTACTCATGTCAGCATTCGCACTTCTGATACCTCCAGCGAGCTTCTCAACTCACCTTCACAGGCTTACAGAACGCTCCTCTACCGCATCACCTAAGTGATACCCGTAGCTTCGGTGTATGGTTTGAGCCCCGTTACATCTTCCGCGCAGGCCGACTCGACTAGTGAGCTATTACGCTTTCTTTAAAGGGTGGCTGCTTCTAAGCCAACCTCCTAGCTGTCTAAGCCTTCCCACATCGTTTCCCACTTAACCATAACTTTGGGACCTTAGCTGACGGTCTGGGTTGTTTCCCTTTTCACGACGGACGTTAGCACCCGCCGTGTGTCTCCCATGCTCGGCACTTGTAGGTATTCGGAGTTTGCATCGGTTTGGTAAGTCGGGATGACCCCCTAGCCGAAACAGTGCTCTACCCCCTACAGTGATACATGAGGCGCTACCTAAATAGCTTTCGAGGAGAACCAGCTATCTCCGAGCTTGATTAGCCTTTCACTCCGATCCACAGGTCATCCGCTAACTTTTCAACGGTAGTCGGTTCGGTCCTCCAGTTAGTGTTACCCAACCTTCAACCTGCCCATGGATAGATCGCCCGGTTTCGGGTCTATTCCCAGCGACTAGACGCCCTATTAAGACTCGCTTTCGCTACGCCTCCCCTATTCGGTTAAGCTCGCCACTGAAAATAAGTCGCTGACCCATTATACAAAAGGTACGCAGTCACCCAACAAAGTGGGCTCCCACTGCTTGTACGCATACGGTTTCAGGATCTATTTCACTCCCCTCTCCGGGGTTCTTTTCGCCTTTCCCTCACGGTACTAGTTCACTATCGGTCAGTCAGTAGTATTTAGCCTTGGAGGATGGTCCCCCCATATTCAGACAAAGTTTCTCGTGCTCCGTCCTACTCGATTTCATGACTAAGAGATTTTCGCGTACAGGGCTATCACCCACTATGGCCGTACTTTCCAGAACGTTCCGCTAATCTCAAAGCCACTTAAGGGCTAGTCCCCGTTCGCTCGCCACTACTAAGGGAATCTCGGTTGATTTCTTTTCCTCAGGGTACTTAGATGTTTCAGTTCCCCTGGTTCGCCTCTTAAGCCTATGTATTCAGCTTAAGATAACCATCTTATGATGGCTGGGTTCCCCCATTCAGACATCTCCGGATCAAAGTCTGTTTGCCGACTCCCCGAAGCTTTTCGCAGGCTACCACGTCTTTCATCGCCTCTGACTGCCAAGGCATCCACCGTATGCGCTTCTTCACTTGACCATATAACCCCAAGCAATCTGGTTATACTGTGAAGACGACATTCGCCGAAAATTCGATAATACTCAATTAAGAGCAACTCACAAATTTTACCTTAGCCTGATCCGTTACCAGTGAAAGTAACGTTCAGTCTATCTTTCTATCACATACCCAAATTTTTAAAGAACGATCTAATCAAAGACTAGAAATCAACATTCACCATCGTCACGATGGAATGCTCATTTCTAAGCTTTCAACAACAGAAGCAGTAGTGGTGGAGCCAAACGGGATCGAACCGTTGACCTCCTGCGTGCAAGGCAGGCGCTCTCCCAGCTGAGCTATGGCCCCGTATTTCTACAGGTTCCCACACAAAATTGGTGGGTCTGGGCAGATTCGAACTGCCGACCTCACCCTTATCAGGGGTGCGCTCTAACCAACTGAGCTACAGACCCAATTTCGAGCTTTAAGGCCGACCTCACCCTGCTCTTGACCACAAAGCATGGGGTGCGCTCTAACCAACTAAGCTACAACCCGTCAGGGCTGCTTCTTTATCGTCTTCTTCAATGAATCAAGCAATTCGTGTGGGAACTTATGGAGCAGCTGATGTCGTCGATTAAGGAGGTGATCCAGCCGCAGGTTCCCCTACGGCTACCTTGTTACGACTTCACCCCAGTCATGAATCACACCGTGGTAACCGTCCTCCCGAAGGTTAGACTAGCTACTTCTGGTGCAACCCACTCCCATGGTGTGACGGGCGGTGTGTACAAGGCCCGGGAACGTATTCACCGCGACATTCTGATTCGCGATTACTAGCGATTCCGACTTCACGCAGTCGAGTTGCAGACTGCGATCCGGACTACGATCGGTTTTCTGGGATTAGCTCCACCTCGCGGCTTGGCAACCCTCTGTACCGACCATTGTAGCACGTGTGTAGCCCAGGCCGTAAGGGCCATGATGACTTGACGTCATCCCCACCTTCCTCCGGTTTGTCACCGGCAGTCTCCTTAGAGTGCCCACCTTAACGTGCTGGTAACTAAGGACAAGGGTTGCGCTCGTTACGGGACTTAACCCAACATCTCACGACACGAGCTGACGACAGCCATGCAGCACCTGTCTCAATGTTCCCGAAGGCACCAATCCATCTCTGGAAAGTTCATTGGATGTCAAGGCCTGGTAAGGTTCTTCGCGTTGCTTCGAATTAAACCACATGCTCCACCGCTTGTGCGGGCCCCCGTCAATTCATTTGAGTTTTAACCTTGCGGCCGTACTCCCCAGGCGGTCAACTTAATGCGTTAGCTGCGCCACTAAGAGCTCAAGGCTCCCAACGGCTAGTTGACATCGTTTACGGCGTGGACTACCAGGGTATCTAATCCTGTTTGCTCCCCACGCTTTCGCACCTCAGTGTCAGTATCAGTCCAGGTGGTCGCCTTCGCCACTGGTGTTCCTTCCTATATCTACGCATTTCACCGCTACACAGGAAATTCCACCACCCTCTACCATACTCTAGCTTGTCAGTTTTGAATGCAGTTCCCAGGTTGAGCCCGGGGATTTCACATCCAACTTAACAAACCACCTACGCGCGCTTTACGCCCAGTAATTCCGATTAACGCTTGCACCCTCTGTATTACCGCGGCTGCTGGCACAGAGTTAGCCGGTGCTTATTCTGTCGGTAACGTCAAAACACTAACGTATTAGGTTAATGCCCTTCCTCCCAACTTAAAGTGCTTTACAATCCGAAGACCTTCTTCACACACGCGGCATGGCTGGATCAGGCTTTCGCCCATTGTCCAATATTCCCCACTGCTGCCTCCCGTAGGAGTCTGGACCGTGTCTCAGTTCCAGTGTGACTGATCATCCTCTCAGACCAGTTACGGATCGTCGCCTTGGTGAGCCATTACCTCACCAACTAGCTAATCCGACCTAGGCTCATCTGATAGCGCAAGGCCCGAAGGTCCCCTGCTTTCTCCCGTAGGACGTATGCGGTATTAGCGTCCGTTTCCGAGCGTTATCCCCCACTACCAGGCAGATTCCTAGGCATTACTCACCCGTCCGCCGCTCGCCACCAGGTACAAGTACCCGTGCTGCCGCTCGACTTGCATGTGTTAGGCCTGCCGCCAGCGTTCAATCTGAGCCATGATCAAACTCTTCAGTTCAAACATCTTTGGGTTTTTAAGAAACCCTAAACTTGGCTCAGCAATCGTTGGTTACATCTTTGATTTCTCGCGGAGTAACTTGTGATGCTGATAATCTTGTTGACTATCAGTCTGACTCCACAAGCACCCACACGAATTGCTTGATTCAGTTGTTAAAGAGCGGTTGGTTAAGAGCTTTCGTCTCAACCGAGGCGCGCATTCTACAGCAGCCTCTGTTGCTGTCAAGCGGTTATTTTCCGAAGTTTTCAAAGTTTCCTTTGCAACTTCAACCACTTGCGCTTTCGATCTCTCGTTAGCGGGAGGCGAATTCTACAGCGTTACTCGCTGCTGTCAACACCTCTTTTGTTCCGCTTTCGACCGAGAAGATCGAATCGTTAAAAGAGCCAAACCACCTTGCTCTTTCAACTCCTTCTGGGCTTCGATGAGCTGAAGCCACTCGCTGTCGAAAACTGCGTAACTCGTTGTTTACCAAGGAGTTTTCCGTTTCGACTGCGCCGGAAGTGGGGCGAATTATAGACTTCCAGAATCTGCCGTCAACCGTTAATTGTACTTTTCTATCAAACACTTGCAGAACGCCGACGAACAGCCCATTCGCCCTCTATATAGAAAAGCAAAACGAATCCTTCTATATAGAGGGATTGGAAATCCCGAAGCCCCTGGATAGTTTCGCGTAGCCCCAAAACGAGAAACAGGATCAAGCAACATGTCTCGTCCTGAACAAGGTTTACACCTTCTGACTTCTTATCAGTAGCAACACAAAATTCATTTCCGTGGCGCGGTCGAGCCATCCATCAGCCTTTAACTGACCCTCCAGAACCTGCACGATTGCCAGCTTTTTTCGCAACAGGGAGTCTTTATGCAAAGGATTGTAATTCTGGGCAATGCCGATAACGGCAAATCCACCCTCGCCCGGACCTTGTAGCAGGCTGTACAGAGAAGCTCGACCGGGCGTTCCTGACCTTTCTGAACTTCGTGTGGAATTTCGATCGTGGCTATCGCCCAGGTATCGAGGCGGTGCGCCTGGCCATAGGCCCGCAAATTTCTACAGTGCACTTGCGCGGTACCCGGCAGATTGCCGCATTTCTCGATAGCTTGTGCCCCAGGCCCGGCAAGTGTTGTGAGATAAAAACCTCGGGTTCGCTAAGAAGTCCGTGCGTCGCACAAAGAAGAGTCAGGTGTCGATATTGCTTTTTTACGACTACCGTTATCCGTCAGCACTACCTCTGCACCCATAGGCGAGCAACAAGCGGCACGGATGCTTACGAATACATGCCCCCACTTCGAGGATCAGACATGCATCCATCCTTTTTGCAGCGCATTGATGAGCTCGGCGCCTTGCTCGTCCACTCCAATGCAACACGCATCGAATTCTTCCGACGCACTAATCGACAGAAGTCGCGCCGCGGTGTTCGCTTCCAGGTGGTGACCCTGCAGCTCGGCATCTTCCAGGTCATCGAGCGATACACTGGCAAGACCTGGGCCTACCGTTTCAACTACCGTGAGGCCATGGATTTCGCCATCCAACTCGAGGAAAAGTCCAACCGTCGGAAGGGCGTGGCGCGGTGTTCTGCGAGCTAATGCTGCATCCGCGAGACGTGGTGATCGCCGATTCTGACTGTCGATCGTAAGCAGGCTTTCGTGACGTACTGCTTTCACTGCTTCGGTCAGACTGGAAACGGCCCACCATGACGCGTCAAGCCAGCTATGTCGAAAGGAGTCCCGCCTCTTGATAGCTCTGAACAAGTTCGTCGAATAAACCGATATCGAAGCGCGTTCGGGCAATCATTTGAGCGCCAGCAACGGCGGTATAAATGGCGCGGGCACGTCGCTCGCACACTTCAATGCTTCCCAGGCCGCCATCAGAGAGTAATTTCGTCAGCCACGCCACATTGATGTCTGCAAACGCCAGCACTTCACTCTTCACCTCCTCGGGCAGGTCCTGATATTCCGCAGCCATGAAGCTGAACAAACACAACCTGTTCCCGTTTTCCAGGGATGTTCGAAAGATGCTCGGGTACGCCTGCAGGCAGCGAATCGGATCGGGGTTTTCACCGCGCAGGGCTTCAAGAACACTGACAGTGTCCTCCCGGTATCGTCTTGCTACTGCGGCGCCAAGGTCGGCCTTGCTCGAGAAATGATAGTAGATGCTTGCGTTCTTGATCCCCACCGCATCAGCAATGCTTCGGAAATTGATCCCACTGTAGCCGTGGGTTTGAGCGGCCCATTTGGCGGCTTCCAATATCGCTTCCCGGGCATTTTCGCTCACGTTTTCATTCCTCGAATTTTTGATTGGTGTGGTCATCTGGCGCGATGTTACTCGCATACTTCATCACCTGCCAATTGGTAGGTAGTTGTTGACAGCACAGAAACAAGCGCCCAATCTTCACCTACCACTTGATAGGTAGGTAAATAGATCATGACTTTTCAGCAGCAACACGCCGACACGTCGAAATTCCCAATGATGAAAATTTACGACTGGTACAACGGGCCCTACCCGGCGCGAGTCCGTATCGCGCTAGCAGAGAAAGGCCTGTTGTCCCGGATCGAGTTTGTATCGGTCAATCTATGGACAGGCGAGCACAAGAAACCTGCGTTTCTAGCCATCAACTACTCCGGAACACTTCCCGTCCTGGAGCTGGCCGATGGCACGCTCATCGCGGAGTGCACTGCTATCACTCAGTACCTGGATGTTCTGGATGACAGCCCTGTGCTCACCGGTAAAACGCCCACTGAGAAAGGCATCATTCATATGATGACCAAGCGTGCGGAAATTGAGTTTCTGGATGCTGTCAGCGCGTACTTCCATCACGCAACGCCGGGGCTTGGGCCGGACGTCGAGCTTTCTCAGAACCCTGAATGGGGTGAGCGGATGCGGGACAAGGCCGTAAGAGGGATGCACTATTTCAACAGCGTCCTGAAAAATCAGCCTTTTGTGGCGGGCAATACATTTTCGATGGCCGACATTGCGGTACTGGGCGGCATGATTTTCGCCTCGCTGGTGAATCTGCCGATACCTGATGAATGTGAAGCATTGCATGCATGGCATGCCAGAATGAACGAGCGATCAAGCGTCCAGGAATGGCACGCCATGGTGAAACAAGGCGAGCCAAAAAACTGAGAAAGAATGCATCTGAATATGGCTTGATAACGACCGGCGCGACATAGCGCGCCGGTCACTTCCACCACCGCTAACTCACTTTTTTATTGAAACAATCGTCGCTCTGCCACCCTCGACTCGAAATGAAAACAACACTCGGTCTCCAGCCGTCAGCCCTGTCAGCTGATCTTCCTTAATGGAAAAGGCCATGGTCATCGGCGGCCATTGCACAGCTGGAACAGCGCCGTGAGAGATGGTCACCGTATGCTTAGTAGTATTGATAGCCTTGATCGTACCGTCGGCGGTAGCGACTGGAGCCTGCGTTGCTTCCTGCTTCATCTGCATGCCCTCCATTCCGTCCATTTTCATCCCCGGCATATCCTCTGCGTGGGCCGAAAGAGACAGCGTGAATACGGTGCTTGCAACTGCAATCAGGGTCAGTTTCATACGACTTTTCCTCGAGGAGGGACAGGTTCAGCTGAGAGTTGCCGGCGACGCATCAGGCGATAGGCTGCCGGAATGACAAACAGGGAAAGCAAGGGCGCCGTGATCATGCCGCCGACCATGGGTGCAGCAATTCGGCTCATCACCTCGCTGCCGGTCCCGCTGCCCAGCAAGATGGGTAACAAGCCAGCAATGATGACGGTCACGGTCATGGCCTTGGGTCGAACACGCTGCACGGCGCCTTCACGAATCGCCGCAACCAGACCGAGCTCAGTGCTGTCGCCGAGGTCTTCACGTTCGGCCCAGGCGTTCTTTAGGTAGAGCAGCATGATCACTCCAAACTCGGCAGAAACACCGGCCAAGGCGATAAAGCCGACCCCGGTGGCGACTGACAGGTTGAACCCCAACAGATAGAGGAACCATGCCCCGCCAGTCAGGGCGAATGGCAGAGTGGCCATGATCAGCAAGGCCTCATCGAAGCGGGCGAAGGTCAGGTAGAGCAACACGAAGATGATCAACAGCGTGGCAGGCACCACCAGTTTGAGTCGTGCGTTGGCCCTTTCGAGAAACTCGAACTGCCCCGAGTAACTCAGGCTCATACCAGACTGCAACTTGACCTGCTCATTGACGATCCGTCGTAGATCAGCGACCACCGACGCAATGTCCCTACCACGCACATCGATGTACACCCAACCTGAAGGTCGTGCGTTCTCGCTTTTGAGCATCGGCGGACCGTCCGTGACGTTGACCTTTGCCACTGTGCCGAGGGTGATCTGGCTCCCGAGCGGGGTATAGATCGGCAATTGCTCCAAGGCACCGAGCGAGTCACGCCATTCCCGTGGGTAACGCACGTTGATCGGGAAGCGTGCAAGCCCTTCAATGGTTTCGCCGACGTTTTCACCACCAATAGCGCCGGCCACGATGGACTGCACATCGGCGATGTTCAGTCCGTAGCGAGCGGCGGCTTTGCGGTCGATATCCACATCGATATAGCGACCACCCGTCAGTCGCTCGGCCAGAGCCGAACTGACTCCGGGTACACCCTTGGCCACTCGCTCGACGGCCTGAGTCGCGGCATCGATCTCCGTCAGGTTGGTGCCGGCAACTTTCACTCCGATGGGACTCTTGATCCCCGTAGCCAGCATGTCGATACGGTTACGAATCGGCGGTATCCAGATATTCGTAAGCCCAGGGACTCGTACCACTCGATCCAGTTCTTCCACCAGTTTTTCCTGGGTCATGCCTGCACGCCATTGCTCGTGCGGCTTGAATTGGATGGTGGTTTCGAACATCTCCAGCGGTGCCGGATCGGTGGCGGTTTCAGCGCGCCCCGCTTTACCGAAGACGTGTTCGACTTCAGGCACGGTCTTGATCAGACGGTCAGTTTGTTGCAGCAGTTGCGCCGCTTTCTGCGCCGACAATCCCGGCAGAGCTGAAGGCATATAAAGCAGGTCGCCCTCGTCCATCGGGGGGAGAAACTCGCCACCCAAGCGAGACATGGGCCATAGCGCACTGACAAAAACCAATAGCGCCACCAGCAGCGTGATCTTTGGTCGACGCAAGACTGCATCCAGGGCTGGCTGATAGATCCGAATCAACCACCGGTTCAACGGGTTCTGATGTTCACTGGGAATTCGTCCTCGAATCCAGTAGCCCATCAGCACCGGCACCAAAGTCACTGACAATCCCGCCGCTGCGGCCATGGCGTAGGTCTTGGTGAACGCCAAAGGGCCGAACAGCCGTCCTTCCTGAGCTTCCAGGGTGAACACCGGAATGAACGACAGGGTGATGATCAACAAACAGAAGAACAGCGCGGGGCCTACCTCTGTCGCCGCTTCGGTCATTACATGCCAATGACGTTCACCCTTCAGTTCTTCCCCCGGATTGGCCGCGTGCCATGCCTCGATCTTCTTGTGGGCGTTCTCGATCATCACTACGGCGGCATCGACCATGGCGCCGATGGCGATGGCTATCCCGCCCAAGGACATGATGTTGGCGTTGATGCCCTGGTAGCGCATGACGATGAAGGCAATCAGCACCCCCACCGGCAGCGAAGTGATCGCCACCAGCGATGAGCGCAAGTGCCAGAGGAAGATCCCACACACCAACGCGACGACGATGAACTCTTCGATCAGCTTGTGGCTGAGATTTTCCACAGCACGGTCGATCAGCTTGCTACGGTCGTAGGTGGTGACAATTTCCACACCGGCCGGCAGACTGCTTTTCAATTCGTCGAGTTTAGTCTTGACCGCCGCAATGGTCTCGCGAGCGTTCTTGCCACTTCGCAAAATCACCACGCCACCGACGGTCTCGCCTTCGCCGTCAAGCTCAGTAATGCCACGTCGCATTTCCGGTCCCAACTGAATGGTGGCGACATCACCAAGGGTCACCGGCACACCACCCGAACCCAACTTGAGCGGGATCGCCCGAAAGTCATTGAGCGTCTTCAAGTAGCCGGAGGCCCGCACGATGAACTCGGTCTCTGCCATCTCCAGCACCGCACCACCGGTTTCCTGGTTGGCCTTGCCGATCGCTTCGGTCACCTCAGCCTGAGTGATGCCGAGGCTAGCCAGTTTGAGCGGATCAAGCTGCACCTGGTACTGCTTGACCATGCCGCCCACGGTGGCAACTTCTGCAACATTGGGCAGAGTCTTGAGTTCGAACTTGAGGAACCAGTCCTGAAGTGCGCGAAGCTGCGCTAAATCATGTCCGCCACTGCGATCCACCAGCGCGTACTGGAAGATCCAGCCCACACCCGTCGCGTCCGGCCCCAATGCCGGTTTGGCGCTGGCCGGCAAGCGACTTTGTATCTGGCTCAAGTATTCCAACACCCGCGAGCGGGCCCAGTACACGTCAGTGCCGTCTTCGAACAGTACGTAAACGAAGCTGTCACCGAAGAAGGAGTAACCACGCACCGTCTTGGCGCCCGGCACTGAGAGCATGGTGGTGGCCAACGGATAGGTCACCTGGTTCTCGACGATCTGCGGCGCTTGTCCCGGATAAGGGGTGCGGATGATCACCTGAACATCGGAGAGATCCGGCAGCGCATCGATGGGCGTGCTCTGCACCGACCAAATGCCCCAAGCCGTGACAAACAGCGTCGCCAGTAGCACCAGCAACCGGTTGGCCACAGACCAACGAATCAGGGCAGCGATCATGGCTGGCTCCCCGATTTATCCAGACGCTCAACACGCAGACCGTCATCGGTCTGGCTCACCGCAATCCGAACCTTATCGCCCGTTTTGAGGCCTTGCATTAACGCCGGGTTGGCGAGTGGGAACGTCATCGTCATACCAGGCATGCCCAGCGTCTTGAAAGGACCATGGGCAAGCGTGACTTCTTTATCGTTGATCTCAACGATCTGCCCATCCGCTTCATGGAAGCTGGAGGCTGCTGCGCGGGGTGGTGACGCTTCCTCCGAGCTTGCAACAATGCCCTTTAGACTGGCCTCCGAGTCGAGCAGGAACTGGCCAGAGGTCACCACCTTCTGGCCTTCTTCCAGACCTTTCAATATCGCCGTCTTGCCATCGCTTTCCTGACCGAGTTGCACTTCAACAGGGCGGTAGCGGCCCGCGTCTTCGGCGAGCATCACCAAGGCACGTCGGCCAGTGCGAATGACGGCCTCGCTCGGAACCCACAACACACTTTGCCCGGTCGAGCGATTCAGGCGTACCTGCGCCGTCAAACCCGGCCTGAGGCGTCCGTCTGGATTGGGCAGTTCCACCCGCACACGAAGGGTGCGGCTGTCCGGATTGGTCTCGGGCAAAATCGCGCTGACCTTGCCACTTAGCGTTGTCCCTGGGAAGGCTGGCAGGCGTGCTTCGACCGCCTGCCCCACGGTGATTGATCCGGTATCCGATTCTGGAACGGCCACGGCTAGCCAGACACTGCTCAAGCCATTGACGCGTGCCAGAGTATCGCCAGCCGCCACGGTCATTCCCGCACGCACGTTCAATTCTTGCAGCACACCGGCAATGGGGCTGGTCAGCGTCAGGTAGGGCTGAACCTTACCGCCCCGCTCTACCTGAGTAATCAGTGTTGCCGGCATCCCTGTGAGTCGTAGTCGTTGTCGGGCGGCAGCCAACAAGTCAGCATCTCCATTGCGCCTCAGCGCAAGAAACTCTGTCTGGGCAGCCGCCCATTCCGGCACCAGGATATCCGCCAACGCCGCATTGGCTTTGAGTACATCGCCGGGAGCATGGGCGTAGACCCGCTCCACGAAGCCCGCGGTGCGTGCCTGGATCACAGCGACATCACGTTCGTTGAACGTCAAGGCACCTGTCACGTCGAGGCTCGAATCAAGGATCCCTCGAGTGACAGTCGCAAAACGCAGACCGAGATTCTGGGTCAGACCTGGATCGATACTGACGGTCGCACGGTCCCCTGCGCCGCTGGCGTATTGGGGGACCAGTTGCATGTCCATGAAGGGGGACTTACCCGGCTTATCGAACTTTTGTTGCGGGTACATGGGGTCGTACCAATACAGAGCCTTGCGTTCATCCGGTGAATTGAGGCTCTGTTCCGGAGCGGTACCTGGTACTCCACTCATGCGCTGGTGAGCGAACCAGTAGCCACCGGCAACACCCAATACCAGCGAGATACCTACCAGCCATGCCCCGTTCCATTTTCCAAGGATCATTGGCTGGACTCCCCATAAGCAAAATACAGACGCGCGCTGGTCAGCGCTCGCTGCTCTTCCACGTCGATCTGTTTGAGGCGGGCTTCGATGAGTTCACGTCGGGCGGCAACAACGGCGTTCAAATCGCCTTTGCCGGCCCGATAACTGGCAATGCTGAGTTCGACCTTTTCCTTGGCCAGCGGCAACAGGCTTTCCTGGTTGCGGCGCACAGCACGATTCAGGCGCTCATAGTCAGCCAGTTCGTTTTCCAGTTGCTGGGTGTGCTCGCGAGACAGGGCTTCGCGCTCGGCCTCAAGCTGGCTGAGTTCAGCCTGTTTGGCTGCGATTTTGGGATTTTGGCGAGAGTCAGGAAACAGCGGCAGGTCCCAGGAAAATTGCACGCTGACCATATCGCCGAACTCACGGCCACGGTGCTGGTAATCCAGTTCCCAGCTCCAGTCCGACTGCTTCTCCGACACAGCTTCACGAACCTTGGCTTGCGCTTCACGGGTCATCGGCGCAAACGCTGCCAGCTCGGGATGATGTTGCAGTTTATGGGCGTAGCCGGAGGGATCGACGGGCCATTCAGGCAAGCTGCCCACAGGCTTGTCGTTGGCGGCGGAGCCAATCCAGCGTTTGAGGGCTGCTCGAGCCTGCGCTCTCTGGAGAATCAGATCGTCCTGTTGCTCCGCCAGTTGAGCCGCCTCTTGCTTGGGCGTCACCGCATCCGCGGGTTGAGCACGGCCTCCGGCAATCTGGGCACGGACGGTATCGGTCAACAGGCGGTTTTCTTTGTAGAAGTTCTGGAACAGCGCATCTTTGCGCTCAACCGAGTAGCTACTGATCCAAGCCAACGCCGTGGACTGGCGTACCTTCAGACGTTCGACTCGACGCTCCGCAGCGGCGCGATCAACGGCCGCATCGGCGATCTCGACGCGCGCTTTGCGCTTGTCGCTGTTGGGCATCTCCTGCCTGACTCCGACCATTTGCATGGTCATGAAATCCTGGTCGATGCTCCAACGATCTGGACCGCCAATGGGGTAGTTCTGCACACCCAGCAGCAGCTTGGGGTCAGGTAGCTCACCGGCTGGAATAGCCGCGCTGCTGGCAGCCTGAATTTTGGCGTCTTGTGCGGTCAGCGACGGTGCATTGTTTTCGGCCAGCCGCAATGCTTCATCGAGTGTCAATGCGGCAGCGAAGCTCGGCAATGCCAGTATGCTTGCCGCCAGACCGGCCACGAGGGACCAGCCTGTGCAATACCACTTGGAGTTCATGTTTACGATTCCTGTGATCATCCACTGCACGCGGTAAAAGACACGCGCGCAGCTAGTCCATCCCGCTAATGCGGAAAGAGGCTCAATGTGGGACAGGAGTCAAACGCGAGGCGGGCGCCATACCCCGGACGGGGTTTGTACGGGTAGGGAATCGCTGAAGAAGGAAATCACGACGGGGCTGAATACGGTTACAGGAGGCTTGAAGATCGAGACTTGCAGCATGCCGCCCGTCTTGCATTCCTGGCCCGGCTTACATGGTTTGCCGTGCTCGGAAGGGCTTTTCATATCGTTGCAGCAGTCCATCGCCATGTCGTCCATCATCGCCATGCCCATCGTCTTCATTGGGCAAGGTTCTGTCGGTGCCTGAACGCCCGCCATCCCGCTGAGGGGAAGCGCCAAGCTGATCATGAAAATGATGCAAAACCGCAGATAGCGTTTCATGGGCTGGAGTGTAGTCGTCGAAAACAGCGGTTACCATTCGAAAAATGTCTTGGCGATCTACTGAAAGACGCTGAAGAAGCGCGATCTCACCATCGCTTGATTAAGCCAGCGTTACGGATAAAAACCGGAACTCGTACAAGCACCGAGCGCATCCCTGTCCATAGCGATCTGGTATTGAAGTGAGTGCGCCGCCTCAGGCGAATCCAGTCATCGTTCTGGCCGCTTCAGGTCTTTCAATGAGTCCATGGCTGTCTTCAATGAAGCGTCACAACCCTGCGGCTTTCGCCAATCCTGATCCGGTCCAGTGCCCTGTTCAGAGAATCCAAGGCGTCAAGGAGGGCTTTCGCCTCGATCTCTCGACCATCTCCCCAAAGGCGTTCAGCCATTCTGTTCAGGGCCTGGATGGCGTGCTCAATTTCATGAGCAGTAGCCGTCGCTGCTACTTTACTTTCCGTCTTTTTCTTCGGCATTCAGTAACCCTTCTGCAGGACATTGCTCTGTCTTTCAATTGTTAGTGCGAATACAGTGCCCACCGAAACAAGGGCTGCTCTGAGGGTCGGTGAAGCTATTGTTGTCGTCCGAGCCCAGGACTAGGCGCGCCCTTCACGCCAGTTTTGCGCAGGACTGAAACGAGAAAGGGGATCAAGCCGCTAAGTGCTTGGTCCCCCTACAAAGTAGGGTCGGGACGGAGTGTTTCGAATACTCGACCCCTAACCCCCCATCTCCTTTTTCATACTTCTTGAAAGCTTCCAACATTTTACTCTGGATTTTTCTAAGCCAGTATTTGCTTGAGCTCCAGCGGTGTTCTGCTCTACGAAAGTCCAGGCGCGTTCATCAAGAGCCGAGGTTTCTGTGGGGGAAAAGTAGGGAAAACCCATTTCATGGCCAAAATCACCATCACAGAACTCGAGTCGCTGACCGCCAACGATGCCGGCCGGATCCTCAGGGAGGATGGCAATTTGGCCGGTCGAATCTCGGTCCGTAAGGACGGTGTTTCGGTCAGCTTTTTCTATCGGTGGGGCGACCAGAACAAAGAGTACTCCTGCGGGTCTTGGCCGCGCAAAATCCCTGACGAACATCCGCAAGGCACGTAACCAGGCCCACGCGCTTAATACAGATGACGTGACTAATAGTGGAGGAAATTACTACCCGTCCCGCTGTATGAAAGTCATAAGCCCAAATACCGTGTCAAACCTGCTCAGATAAAACCCTTGCTGGGAATGCTTCCACTTTTAGCTTCTCCATCACCAGTCCTATAAAGGCTGATACCGCCAACGGCAAATGTTGCCGGCTGGGATAAAGCACATGCAGGCCGTATCCAGTGCGATGGTAATGCGGTAGCACAGGTACAAGGCGGCCAGCCTGAAGATCGGCATTAACTATCGTGGGCGGCAGCAACGCAATGCCCAAGCCAGCCACCGTGGCCTTACGCAATGTCTGAGCCGTGTTGCCATTGAAACGGCTGGTGATCTGCACGTCTTCCTCAACGCCGTTTGGCCCATTAAGACGCCACGTGGTGACGCCGCTAGGATGACCGAAACTCACACAGTCGTGATTGACCAGATCCTCTAGCGTAGCGGGCACACCTCGGTTATTGAGGTACTTGGGGCTGGCGACCAAACCTTCATTGCCTGCTCCAATGAGTTGACGACCGACGTATCCCGAATCCTGCAAAGTGCCCCCTCGAAACGCGATGTCGATCCGATCAGCGATCAAATCGGCGCGTGTATCACTTAGCACGAAGTCAAGCTGAACACGTGGATGCAAGGCTAGAAAATCGGCCACCCATTCCATAGGGAAGAAGTCGAAGAAATCAGCCATCGCCGCAATGCGCACAATGCCACTCGGCTCCTGGTTTCCCGTCATCAATTGCTGTCCGGCATCGATCAGCCCTTCTACCGCGCCAGAGCACCGGTCATGAAAAGCCTGACCTGAATGGGTAAGTGTGAGTTTGCGCGTGGAGCGCTGCAGCAACCGTGTGCCGAGCTGCGCCTCGAGCTGTTGAACGCGCCTGCTTAAGGTGTTGGGCGGCATTCCAAGCTGCCGCGCCGCTTCGGCAAAGCTGCCGTTGCGTACCACTTGTACAAACAAGGCGATGTCATTCAGGTCAATCATCTTATCGCCACCACTTCGTTTAATGGATTAGTTCAATCCAATTATGCCATCTAATAAAGTAATCCGAAGACGCATATCCTTCAGACATTGCTGCATTTGACCTTCATTCTGCCGGAACAACCCATGACCTCACCCCCTCTCATCGGCATCGTCGTCAGTTCGGCCCGTGAAGCTCGCTTCGATGAAAAACACGAGCTCTGGATCCACGAGATAGCAAAACAGCGCAAAGATCTCGCCATCGAATTGATCGATCTGTGCGATCACTCGCTGCCCTTCTTCGACGATCCGCAATCCGCATCCTCAGCAGACCAAAGCCGTGCGAGACAACGCTGGGCCGACAGGCTCGCACCGATCGACGGCCTGATCGTGGTCACACCGGAGTACGACCAGGGTACAAGCGCCGAGCTGAAAGTAGCCTTCGACATTGCCGGCCAGGAGCTCGGTCGTAAACCGATCGGCTTCGTTGGTTATGGCGGTACTGGTCGCGCCATCGAACAACTGCAGCTGGTGGCCATTGAGTTGCAGATGGCACCGGTACGCAATGCCGTGCACATCGGCATCGCTGAATTCATCGGCATCTGGCAACAGGGAAAGAACTTCAACGATTACCCGCATCTGGCCCAGGTAGCCAAAGCGCTGCTCGATGACATTGTCTGGTGGGCCCAGGCGCTCAAAACCCCGAGAGAAAACATATGACCGCCACCGTCGCTGTTCTGCAACGCGCCATTGTCCATCGCACTAAAGGCAGCACCCATGGCCCTATAACGCGGCTTATGAGCCCGGGCGATCTGGGCGAGCTTTTGAAGCCTTTTATTTTCCTTGATATTTTCAGTTTGAACGCCAGTCGCGGTAAGTCCAATTTCGGCATGCACCCGCACTCAGGGATCGCGACGGTTACCTTCATGACCAAAGGTGACGTCGCCTATGAAGACACCACTGGCGCGGCAGGTGTATTGCTTGCCGGTGGTGTTGAGTGGATGCTCGCCGGCAACGGGGTTTGGCACGACGCTACGTTAGCCAACGAGTCCTCAATGCAGGGATTCCAGCTCTGGGTGGCACTGCCGCCGTCGGTGGAAAACGCCCCCGCGCTGAGTGTCTATCTTGCGCCCTCCCAAGTTCCGCAATCAGGCCCGGCGCGCGTGCTCCTGGGCCGCTATGGTAATGCGCGGAGCCTGATTGAAGCGCCGAATGACATGAACTATCTCGCCGTGAATTTGAAAGACGGCGAGCGCTGGCGGTATACCCCGCCGTCCGGACACACCGTGGCCTGGCTCGCGGTCGATGCAGGACGGCTGGACACGGGGGACCTGATTGATGCCGGCGAACTCGCCGTATTCGAGGAGTCCGAGCAATACATCGATTTCGTGGCTCAAGGCGAATGCTCATTCGTACTGGGCTCAGCAGTGAAGCATCCGCACGAACTGGTGACTGGCTACTACTCGGTACACACGAGCAGGGCAGCTCTGGCACAGGGCGAAACGGAGATACAGCGCATCGGCGAACGCCTGCGGCAGGAGGGACGACTGAGCTAGCCCCTGAGGCGCGCCTTCAGTCGATACGACTCCCCGTTAAATATCCCACCCATCCCGAATTATTAATCCTCAACCTACTGAGATACATCATGACCACGAGCAATCTCGACCGGCTTTTGTCCCCTGCACAAATCGGCTCCCTCCCTCTGAAAAACCACATGGTCATGGCGCCTTTGACGCGAAGCCGCGCCGGTGAAGGTGATGCTCCGACGCCCACCATGGTTGAGTATTACCGGCAACGTGCCGGTGCCGGCCTCATCATCACCGAGGGTTCTCAGGTCTCGGCACAAGGTAAAGGCTATATGAGAACGCCGGGCATCTTCACCTCCGAACAAATCGCTGGCTGGAGACAAGTCACCGACGCTGTTCATGCAGAAGGTGGACGGATATTCCTGCAACTCTGGCATGTCGGACGGCTCTCACATCCATTGGTGCAGATCAACAGCGCCCTGCCAGTAGCACCTTCAGCGATCAAGGCTGATGGTGAGATTTACACTTCTGAGGGACTCAAGTCTTACGAAATCCCAAGGGCTCTGGATCTCGATGAGATTCCTGACGTGATCGCTGATTTTCGCCAAGGTGCTGAAAACGCAAAACGTGCTGGATTCGACGGCGTTGAAATCCATGGTGCAAACGGTTATTTGATCGACCAGTTCCTACGCGATGGCACCAATACCCGAACCGATACCTACGGCGGATCTGTAGAGAATCGCGCTCGATTTCTCAAGGAGGTAGTCGAGTCCGTCATCGAGGTCTTCGGGGCCAGCCGCGTAGGCGTTCGCCTGTCGCCAATCTTCAATTATTTTTCCATGAGCGACTGCGATCCCCAAGCAACTTTCAACTACGCGGCGAAGATGCTCAGTCGCTATGGGTTGGCCTACATTCACGTGGTGGAACTCGGTGCAGCGTCATTCGATTTCAGGGAATTAAAGCATCGTTTCGGTGGTACCTACATCGCCAATGGTGGCTATGACGCAGAGCGAGCCGCAACGGCGCTCAGCTTAGGCGATGCTGATCTGGTGTCGTTTGGCACCGGGTTCCTGGCCAACCCGGATTTGGTGGAGCGATTCAAACACGGCGAGTCCTTGAACGAAGCAGACCCAACGACGTTCTACCAAGGTGAGGAACGCGGTTACACGGACTATCCGACCATGGCGCAATCCCGATCGACACTATGAGCGAAATATTGGATTAGACATCAGTCAGCGTTATGTCTCACAGCGATCGCGAGCCATTCGCTGGCGCTTACAGGGCTGTTTAGTAAAAGCTCCAACTAATCAGCCCTGGACGCTCCGTCGGCTATCCCAGCGCTTCCAACTCGGCCAGCATGTCAGGCGCGATGACCAATTCACTCGCAGTGAGATTCTCTCGAAAGTGTGCCACCGAGGAAGTACCAGGAATCAACAAGATATTAGGAGCACGTTGCAGCAGCCACGCCAGCGCCACGCACAGAGGTGAAGCTCCCATGCGCGTCGCTACGTTCGAGAGTACTTGCGACTGCAACGGCGTGAAACCACCTAGAGGAAAGAACGGCACATAAGCAATGCCCTGCTGACCCAACTCAGAAATAAGTGTCTCGTCTTCACGATGAGACAGATTGTAGTGATTCTGCACGCAGACGATGTCAGCGATCCCCTGTGCTTGCTTGACCTGCGATGGCGTGACATTGCTTACGCCCAAGTGGCGAATGAGCCCCTGGCGCTGTAATTCTACAAGTGCGGTAAATGATTCCTCGATGGACCCCTCGGCGGGCGATTGCTGGTTGCCCATTGCCCTAAGGTTCACCACATCAAGTACGTCCACACCAAGATTGCGCAGGTTGTCATGCACGGCCTGGGTCAATTCGGCGGGGCTCTGCGCTGGATTCCAGGAGCCATCAGAACCGCGGAGTGCGCCGACCTTTGTCACGATCACCAGGTTTTCAGCGTAAGGGTGTAAAGCTTCACGGATCAGTTGGTTGGTCACGTGAGGGCCGTAAAAATCTGCGGTATCAATGTGGTTTACACCCGACGCCAGCGCTTCTCGCAGCACGGCAATGGCCGCTTTCGGATCCTTGGGAGGGCCAAAAACATTAGGTCCCGCCAATTGCATCGCACCGTAGCCCATACGATTTACCACCCGGTCGCCCAATAAGAACGAACCTGCTTTGGCCACTTTGCTCATTTTGTCTACCTCAATCAGAGTATGTGTGGCGCACTATAGGCATTGACCACTTCATTGGTAATAGGGTGCAATCGGCACAGGTTGTACGGCTGAGAGAACAATGCAAACCAACATTCAAGACTTGCTGGCCTTTGTAGCGGTGGTCAACGCAGGAGGTTTCCGCGAAGGAGCCAAGTCCTGCGGTAAATCCGCTTCAAGCCTCAGTGACGCCGTGCGACGCCTGGAAGCCAGGCTAGGTGTGAGACTGCTCAATCGCACCACCCGAAGCGTGGCGCCGACTGAAGCTGGCGCAAGGCTGGTGGAACGCATCGTGCCCGCATTGGGCGAAGTCGAGTCGGCTCTTGATGTGGTGAACGATTTCCGTGACCGCCCCTCAGGCACCCTCAAGCTCAATGTTCCTGCCAGCGCCGCAAGACTTGTGCTGCCGTCGATCATTACCCCTTTCCTGCGAACCTATCCCGACATCAGCCTGGAAGTGACGATCGAGGAGAGCTTCGTCGACATGCTTGCGGCAGGTTGTGACGCAGGTATTCGTTACGATGAACGCCTTGAGCAGGACATGATTGCAGTCCCCATCGGCCCACGATTTCAACGCTTCGCGACGGCCGCATCACCGGCTTATCTCGATGCCAGAGGTCGACCAGAGCACCCACGAGATCTGTTGAAACACGCATGCCTGCGGGGCAGATTCCCGAGTGGCGCGATGCCGCTCTGGGAGTACGAACGTCAGGGCGAAACCGTGAGCGTGGACCCGACAGGACCGTTGATTGTCAGGGTGGGAGGCGCCGTGGACCTGACTGTTCAGGCTGCGATTGATGGGCTGGGTATCGTCTACCTGTTTGAGGACTGGCTTCAGCCCTATCTGGACAGTGGGGCACTTGAACCGGTGCTGGAACCATGGTGGCAAAGCTTTACCGGGCCGTTTCTCTATTACCCTGGTAGACGCTATCTGCCCTCGCCTCTGAGGGCATTTATAGACTTTATCAATGCCCAGCGAACGTAGTTCATCAATAACCATTCGACGAATGTTAAACGCGGAAATGCCTTGAGTCTGAGGTTATTCATCACCGGCTCAATGAACGCCGAAACCGCCATAGACAATGTCGCCGACTCAAATAAAGCAGGTGCTGCCCTCTATTGGTGTGCTGATAGTGCGACAGAACATCAACCAGCTCCTTGATATCCGCTGAGGTTCCAGCCAGAGCCAGTGGTTTTGTAGGGGTAAAAACGACTTAAAATAAAAAAGGGTCGCGAGATAAAATCTCGCAACCCTTTGAATTATATGGTCGGGACGGAGTGATTCGAACACTCGACCCCTAGCACCCCATCTCCTTTTTCATACTTCTTGAAAGCTTCCAAAATTTTACTCTGGATTTTTACAAGCGAGTATTTACTTGAACTCCAGCGGTGTTCTGCTCTACGAGGGTCCAGTAACGTCCATCAAGAGCCGACGTTTTTGTGGGGGGAAAAGTAGGGGGAGTCCATTTCATGGCCAAAATCACCATCAAAGAACTCGAGTCGCTGACCGCCAATGATGCCGGCCGGATCCTCAGGGAGGATGGCAATCTGGCCGGTCGAATCTCAGTCCGCAAGGACGGTGTGTCGGTCAGCTTTTTCTATCGTTATCGCTGGGGCGACCAGAACAAAGAGTACGCCTGCGGAACCTGGCCGCGCAAATCCCTGACAGACATCCGCAAGGCGCGTAATCAGGCCAGGGCGCTCATTGATGAGCAGATCAATCCCAACGAGCAAAAGAAAACCGCCAAGGCACAGGCTCATGCCGCGACGAACGCAAAAGCCGCACAAGAAAAGTCGACGAAGGTGCAAACACTGACCGTCCAGGATCTGGCCAAGGCCTGGCTGTTGGATGGCGTCGCGCGGAAAGACGGAAATGCCGAGTTACAGCGTCGTTTTAAAAAGGACCTATTCCCGGCACTCGGCAAGACACCGGTGAACAATGTGTCCGAACACGATGTTCGGGCGCTTATCCGTTTCGTGGTCAACCGCGGCGCTCACCGGCAAGCGATCAGCTTCTTCGCCGACCTCACCCAGATGTTCAGCTGGGCCAGAAAGCGTCAGCCCTGGCGAGCCTTATTGATCGAGGGCGATCCGACGGAACTGGTCGATATCTCCCCGTTGATCCCGGCCGACTACGAAGCGGAAAGAAGCCGGATCCTTTCGCCGGCGGAGCTGTTGGAACTGCACAACCGCTTCCAACAAATGACCGCCGATTACAACGCCCTCCCCGCCGGGCTAAAATACGACGGCATTCGGCCGTTAAAAAAGGAAACCCAACTCGCGCTCTGGATCAGCCTGGGCACCCTGTGCCGGATTGGCGAGTTGCTGCAGGCGGAATGGAAAAATGTCGATCTGGACCGGCAGACCTGGTTCCTCCCCAGTGAAAACGTCAAAGGCACCCGCGGCAAAAAACAGGACCACCATGTCTTCCTCTCGCCCTTCGCCCTGCATTTCTTTCAAGAACTCAAGGCCCTCACGGGCGACTCTCAGTGGTGCTTTCCGAACAAGCCGACGGCCAGAACGGTGATTGGACACCGCATGACCTGCGCCGCACCGGCGCGACCATGGTGCAGGCCTTGGGTGTCAGCCTGGACGTCATCGATCGCTGCCAAAACCATGTGCTGGCCGGCTCGCGGGTGAGGCGCCACTACCTGCATCACGATTATGCCGAAGAGAAGAAGCGCGCCTGGAATCTGTTGGGCGACCGACTCAGTGCCGTGCTGTCCTCGACCTATGAGCATCCTCCGGCCGAGTCGATGCTGTCTTTTCCTGCGTATACCATGACAGGCTCTTTACCGCCGTTTTAAGTCGGCGTCTTTAGTGTTAAGTCCTCATAATTGCGCAAACATCATCGAGCACGCTCTTCAGCTTGATTTCGGCTTCATGACCGGCAGAAGTCGCAAAAAGCAGTCATTCGATGGGCCTTCAGCAGCTCATCTCCGGCCCCCCTACTCCCAAAATGAGTTTATGAAGTCACAATCTTCTATTCGCAGTTTGTTCACAACAAGGCCAAAACTGGCGATACAAAAAACCACCCGAACGGTGAAGGATCGAACGGTTTTTTGGGGAGTGAGGGATGAGCGGCAAGGCTTAGCCCAGTATCTCGCTGGCCACGTGATCGACCGCACTTTTGGTGATGTCGACGATCAGGTCGGCCTCCTCCTCGGTCAAGATCAACGGTGGTGCAAAGCCGAGAATGTCGCCATGGGGCATCGCTCGGGCAATCATTCCGCGTTCAAGACAGGCTGCCGATACTTTCGGACCGATCTTCAATGCAGCATCGAATGGTGTGCGTTGCTCACGATCGGCCATGAATTCGATCGCGGCAAGCATGCCGTCGCCGCGCACTTCGCCCACCAGCGGATGACCTTCCATTACCTCGCGCAACCGACGATTCAGATAACCGCCAACCTTCTCTGCGTTGGTTGTCAGGTTTTCCCGCGCCAGGATGTCGAGGTTGGCCAAGGCCGCCGCCGCGCAGATCGGATGTCCGGAGTACGTCCAGCCATGCCCCATGGCACCCTGAGACTCAGAGGCCTTTTCGATCACGTCCCAAACTTTTTC
Source organism: Pseudomonas sp. BT76 TE3572 (assembly GCF_050435365.1). Taxonomy (NCBI): domain Bacteria; kingdom Pseudomonadati; phylum Pseudomonadota; class Gammaproteobacteria; order Pseudomonadales; family Pseudomonadaceae; genus Pseudomonas; species Pseudomonas sp. BT76 TE3572. Next base: position 10,555 of record NZ_JBNDKE010000001.1, on the reverse strand, counting down.
ACCGACAATCACCGCTGACAAAGGTGCGTAGGCACTGGTCAGGCCTTTAGCCGTAGTGATCAGGTCAGGGCGCATGCCGTAGCGTTGACTGCCCATCTTCGAACCCAGGCGACCGAAGGCGCAGACCACTTCGTCGGCGATCAACAACACGTCGTACTTGTTCAACACCGCTTGTATGGCGGCCCAGTAGCCGGGCGGCGGAACGATGATGCCGCCGGTGCCCATCAGCGGTTCGCCGATGAACGCGGCGACGGTGTCCGGCCCTTCGGCCAGGATCATTTTCTCTAGCTCGTCGGCGCAATAACGCACGAAAGCAACTTCATCCATACCCGCCGGTGCCTTGCGGTACCAGTGCGGACAAACGGTATGTTTGACGCCCTCCGCCGGCAGGTCGAAATGCTGGTGGAACGTCGGCAGACCGGTCAGGCTGCCGGTCATGATGCCCGAGCCGTGATAACCGCGATCTCGGGAGATGATTTTCTTCTTCTGCGGGCGACCCAATACGTTGTTGTAGTAACGCACCAGTTTGATCTGGGTTTCGTTGGCGTCGGAACCGGACAGGCCGTAGTAGACTTTTTTCATGCCCTCCGGCGCCCAGTCGATGATGCGGCTCGACAGCTCGATGATCGCTTCGGTCGAGTGCCCGACATAGGTGTGGTAATAGGCCAGTTCCTTGGCCTGCTTGTAGATCGCATCGGCGACTTCGGTGCGCCCGTAGCCGATATTCACGCAGTACAACCCGGCAAAGGCGTCGATGAATTCGCGGCCTTCGTGGTCGCGGATACGAATGCCTGACGCGCTCTTGATGATGCGTCCCTTGAGCGTGCCGCTGGCGTGGTCATGGGCATGGGTCGACGGGTGCATGAAGTGCGCACGGTCTTGTTCGAACAACGAATCGAGTTTTTGGCTCATGGCGGATCTCCTTAGAACTGGCCTTGATGGTGCAGGCAAAAGTATTTGGTTTCGACAAAGGCTTCGAAGCCCTCGGTACCGCCCTCGCGGCCCAGCCCCGAGGCTTTCATGCCACCGAACGGGATCGGATGGCCGGTGAACTTGACGCCATTGACTGCGACCATGGCGTGGTCGAGGCGGCGAATCAGGGGGTAGATTAGGTCCAGGCGGTTGGAACAAATGTAGGCAGCCAGACCGTATTCGGTGTCGTTGGCCATTTCGATGGCTTGCTCGAGGGTGTCGAAAGGCATGACGCCAGCAATCGGCGCGAAATTCTCTTCGCGGTAGATACGCATCTGCGGCGTAACGTCGGCCAGCACCGTCGGCTGATAGAACAATCCGCCGAGGGCATGCGCTTCGCCGCCCACCAGACGTTGCGCGCCCAGCTTCAGCGCATCAGCCACACGCTCGGCGGTCACATCGAAGGCGGCCTGATGCATCAGCGGGCCGATGTCGACGCTTTGCTCTTGATCACCCACCAGTGCCGGGCCGACCCGCAGTTCGCGCACCGCAGAGGCAAAGCGGCTGAGGAACGCCGGATAAATCGAGCGTTCGACCATAATCCGATTGGCCGCGCAGCAATCCTGGCCCGAGGTCTGGAACTTGGCCTCTACCGCGACTTTCACCGCCAGATCCAGATCGGCATCGGCGCAGACAATAAACGGCGCGTTTCCGCCCAGTTCCAGCGACACTTTCTTCACGTCCTGGGCCGCCGCTTGCAGCACCAACTTGCCGACCCGGGTCGAGCCGGTGAAGCTGACCGAACGCACGCGAGTGTCCTGCACCAGGGTTTGCATGGTCATTTGCGGTTCGCCCAGCACCACGTTGAACACGCCGGCCGGGAAGCCCGCCTCTTCTGCCAGTTGCGCCAGGGCCAATGCCGAATACGGCGTTTCGTGGGCCGGTTTGATGACCACAGTGCAACCGGCGGCCAATGCGGCGGCGGCTTTGCGGGTGATCATCGCCGAAGGAAAATTCCACGGCGTCAGCAGTGCACAGACGCCAACCGGTTCCTTGATCGTGCCCAGATGCGCGCCGGGGATATGGCTGGGGATGTTCTGCCCGTAAAGGCGCCGCGCTTCTTCGGCAAACCATGGAATGAAACTGGCGGCGTAGGCGATTTCGCCGCGTGATTCGGCCAGGGGCTTGCCTTGTTCCTGGCTGAGAATCCGCGCCAGGTCTTCCTGATGCTCAAGGATCAACGCCGCCCAGCGCCGCAGAATCGTTCCGCGGTCATCGAGGCTTTGTTCACTCCAGGCTGAAAACGCCCGGTGTGCGGCATCTACGGCGGCGATGATCTGAGGCTGATCGAGCATCGGCACATGACCGATCAACGTCTGATCGGCCGGATTGTGCACGGCGACGCTATGGCCGCTGTCACTGTGGACCCAATGGCCGTCTACGTAGCAAAGTGCTTTGAACAACAGCGGATGTTTGTATGTCATGGCGTTCACTCCAAACCGTGTGCGTGAATCCATGCTAGGGCAGCGCAGCCAAGATGAGTTGGCGTTTGGCGGGGTGTAACGATTGGTTTTTTCTGATTGAACGTCGGCAAACAGAGGCTTTTTGCGGTGAAGGTTTTGCCCCGGTTTATGGCTCTTGCGCCAGCTCGGCCGGCAAGGCACCCGCGGTCTTGATGGTTTTAGTGACGATATAGGTGAAGTAGCGCTCGATGCCCAGGTCATCGAGCAACAACTGGTCGATAAAACGCTGGTAATGGTCAATGTCCGGCGCCTGGATCATCGCCATGTAATCAACACCGCCACCGGTGGCGTAACAGAATGCCACTTCGGCGGCCTCGTTCATGCGTTGTTCGAACCGCCGCATGTCCTGGGCGGTGTGTCGGGCCAGGGTGATTTCCACCAGCACCTGCTGGCTTTTGAACACCGCGTTCCAGTCGATCAGTGCCCGGTAGCCCTTTATCAGCCCAAGCGACTCCAACTTGCGAACCCGCTCCCACGCCGGGGTCACCGAGAGATTGATCGCCTCGGCCAAGCTCGACTTGGTGATCCGACCGTCTTCGGCGAGGATTCGCAGGATTTTCAGGTCATAGCGATCGAGCTTGTGCATGGGTCGAGGATCTCCTGAATGAGTAGGACAAACCTGCTCGCGATAGCGATATTTCAGTCACATCAATGAGAGATGTAACGCCGCAATCGCGAGCAGGCTCGCTCCCACAGGTTTTTAGATCAGGTCAATACATCGGCGATGACGGCAATGATATCGCCGCACTGCACCACGCCGGGAAAGTGGCGCGCCGCCAGCAGCCCGCTGCGGGCCGCGCGATATTCCACCGGGGCGACGCCGCTCCGGGTAGCGTCGTAAACGCGGGCAATCACGTCTCCTTCTCTCACGTTATCGCCCAGATCGCGGCACATTTCCAGCAAGCCATCGTGTTCGCTGTCGATGAAGCAATTGGCATCGGGCATGTCGAGCATGATTGACTCCGTGGTCTGGATCTCACCTTCGAGAATCCCCGCATGCACCAGCAGATTGCGCACCCCGCGCTCGGCAATCGCCACACTGCGCGCCGTGGACGAACCACCGCCACCCAGTTCGGTCGTGACAAAAACTTTGCCCTGACGCTCGGCGGCGGTGTCGTACATCGACCCGGCATCGAGCTCCAGCATGCGCATGCTGTAAGGCGCATTGAAGGCGCGCATAGCGGCTTCACATTGCTCTTGCTGGTTCTTGTCGGGCAGCACATGACAAGCCGCGAAAGGCAGGAAGTCCAGGGTGCGGCCACCGGAATGGATATCCAGCACGATGTCGGCCAAGGGCAACAAGGTCCGGTTGAAGTAATCGGCGATTTTCTCGGTCACGGTGCCGTCCGGCTTACCGGGGAAACTGCGATTCAGATTGCCCTTGTCGATCGGCGACGTGCGCCGACCGGCATGGAACGCCGGGGTGTTCATGAACGGGACGATAATCACCCGCCCCGTGACATCGGCGGCCGTCAGGCCCTGGGCCAGTTTGCTCAGCGCCACCGGGCCTTCGTATTCGTCACCGTGGTTACCGCCGGTAAGCAGCGCGGTCGGACCCTGACCGCGCTGAATCACCGTGACCGGAATCATCACCGAGCCCCAGGCCGAGTCGTCCCGGGAGTACGGCAATTTGAGGAACCCGTGCTGCACGCCTTCGCGGGCAAAATCCACCGTGGCGCTGATCGGGTTGTCAGGCAGGTCGCTCATGGCTCAATCCTTCACGAACAGTTGGCGTGGCACGTTGCACAGCGTCTCGACGCCGGTTTCGGTGATCAGAATGCTTTCGGTGATTTCTAGCCCCCAATCGTCCATCCACAGGCCCGGCATGAAGTGGAAAGTCATGCCCGGCTGCAACACGCTGGTGTCGCCGGGACGCAGGCTCATGGTGCGTTCGCCCCAGTCTGGCGGATAGCTGATCCCGATCGGGTAGCCACAACGGCTGTCCTTGTGGATGCCGAATTTCTCCAACACTTTGAAAAACGCCACAGCGATGTCGCCGGTGGTATTGCCCGGTTTGGCTGCTTCCAGTCCTGCGGCGATGCCTTCGACCACGGCTTTTTCGCCGTCGAGGAAGTGCTGTGGAGGTTTGCCCAAATAGATCGTGCGCGACAGCGGACAGTGATAACGCTTGTAGCAACCGGCGATTTCAAAGAAGGTCCCGGCGCCTTTTTCGAACGGCGAATCGTCCCAGGTCAGGTGCGGCGCGCTGGCGTCGGCACCCGTGGGCAATAGCGGCACGATGGCCGGGTAATCGCCGCCATGACCGTCAGCGCCGAGGATCCCGCTGCTGTAGATTTCAGCCACCAGTTCATTTTTGCGCATGCCCGGCTCGATCCGTTCGAGGATCCGCCCGTGCATGTTTTCGACGATGCGCGCAGCGATGCGCATGTAAGCGATTTCCTGGGGCGACTTGATCGCCCTCTGCCAGTTCACCAACCCGACCGCGTCGATCAGCTTGGCCTGCGGCAGGTTTTTCTGCAGCGACAAATACGCGGCGGCGCTGAAATAATAGTTATCCATTTCCACGCCGATGGTCAGCGCGTCCCAACCCCGGGCACTGATGACTTCCCGCGAAAGGTAATCCATCGGATGGCGTTCCCGGGACTGCACGTAGATGTCCGGGTAACCGATGATGTTCTCGTGCTGCATGAACACCGTGCGCTTGGCGCCGTTGGCGTCTTGCCCGCGACCGAACCAGACCGGCTCGCCGTCGAGCGCCAACAACACGCATTGGTGAACGTAAAACGACCAACCGTCATAGCCGGTCAACCAGGCCATGTTCGACGGATCGGTGACCAGCAACAGCTCGATGCCCTGAACCTGCATGGCCGCTCGAACCTTGGCCAGACGCTGGGCGTATTCCTCCCGTTCGAACGGGAGATTGACGACTATCTGAGACATGCACATGCCCTCTGATAAATGACGCACGGATGAAAAAAGTGGATTAGCTACCGAACTGAAAACCCTTGCCGGCCGAGCGCGCGCGCTCGAAGGCCAGATTGGCCATGGCGGTGTCCTGGGCGCCGGTTCCGGTGAGGTCGCACAAGGTGACTTGCGCATCGCTGGTCCGACCCGGGTGCTGGCCCGCGAGCACTTGCCCCAATTCGGCCAAGCCCGATTCGTCGGTAATAACACCGGCCGCCAGAGCGTGATGCAACTCGCCGAGGATTCGCGTTTGGCTCAAGCGATCCGCCACGTAGCGGTCGACCTTGGCCAACGCTTGGGGAGAAATTTCATTTTTGTGTTCGGCATCCGAACCCATGGCGGTGATGTGCAAGCCGGGGTGCAAGTGGCGCGCTTCGATCAGCGGTTCACGGCTCGGGGTGCAGGTGATCGCAATGTCCACGCCGGTCATGGCCTCGTCGATGCTAGCGCAAGGCGTGACCGTCAGACCGCTGTCGCGCGCCAGCTCGGTGCTGAAGTCTTTGGCCTTGGCGCTGTCGCGTGCCCAGACTTGAACGGATTCAATCGGCCGAACCAAACGCAACGCCTGAAGCTGCAACGCGGCCTGCTCGCCGGCACCGATCAGCGCTACGCTGCAACTGTCGACCCGGGACAGGGCTCGAGCCGCCACGGCGCCCGCCGCGGCTGTGCGTACGGCGGTCAGATAACCGTTGTCCAGCAGCAAGGCGTCGAGCAAACCGGTGCGCGCCGAAAGCAACATCATCATGCCGTTGAGACTCGGTAGGCCCAGTTTCGGATTGTCGAAAAAACCCGGACTGACCTTGATCGCAAAACGCTCCAGGCCCGGCAGGTATGCAGTCTTCACGTCCACTTCGCCATTGTGCTCGGGGATGTCCAGACGCAGGATCGGCGGCATGGCCACCGCTGCCGTGGCCAGCAGCACAAAGGCTTGTTCGATAGCTTCGATGCTCGGCAAGTCTAGTGCCACACAGGCACGCAGATCCGCTTCGCTCAATAAGGTGATGTCACTCATCAATGCGGCACTCCATTCAGTCGTTATTGTTGGGGTTCACGCATCTGCGCCCGCGAGGACTCGCAGGTGCTGATCGATGTCGACGTTACGGCCGCTGACCACCACCACGATCGGCCCGCGCGGCTCAATCAATCCATCAAGCAACGCGGCAATCCCGACCACGGCCGCGCCCTCCAGCACCAGACGCTCTTCGCGATAGGCATGGCGTAGGGCATTGGCGATGGAAGTCTCGCTGAGCAAATGCACGTGGTCACACAGATCGCGGGTCATGTTGAAGGTGTAACGGTTGTTCAGGCCGATGCCACCGCCGAGCGAGTCGGCCAGAGTCGGCAGCTCTTCGACTTCCACCGGATGCCCGGCTGCGAGGCTGGCGTGCATGGCCGCACCGCGTTGCATGCTGATGCCGTGGGTGATGATGTTCGCGCTGACGCTTTTGATCGCCAGCGCCACACCGGCAAACAAACCGCCGCCGGACAACGGCACGAGGATTTGCGCCACGTCCGGTTGCTGTTCGAGGATTTCCAGCCCCAGCGTGCCCTGCCCGGCGATGATGGCCGGGTGATCGAACGGCGGCAGCAATGTCGCGCCTTGCTCGTTGGCGATCCGTTCGGCTTCACGCTGGGCGTCGTCCTGAGACTGGCCGACGATGCATACCTCGGCGCCCAGATCACGAATGGCTTGAACCTTGTTCGCCGGCACCAGATGCGACAGGCAAATCGTCGCCTTCACGCCTTGCCGGGAAGCGGCATACGCCAGAGCACGACCGTGATTACCGGTCGACGCCGCCACCACGCCACGCGCTTTCTCCTCGGCGCTGAGCTGCGCCACGGCATTGCTCGCGCCGCGCAATTTGAAACTGCCGGTGATTTGCTGGGATTCGAGTTTGAGGTACACCGCCACGCCCAATCGTTGCGAAAGGCTGGGCGAATATTCCAAGGGGGTACGCCGGACAAGCGATTCGATGCGCTGGCGAGCGAGGTAAATATCCTGTAGCTGTAACGTTGACATGACCGCGTCCCGACTGTGGTGTTGGGCGCAGTCTAAGAGGACTGGATTGTCGTAATGAATGTACTAGGGCAATTTAGTCGACAAACTTTTTTGCGAACTTTTTCCCGGTCAGACATCGTGGATTTGCGGGTACTGCCCGAATATCTCGCGCATGCTCATCAGTGCGTCCCGCATTTCTTCGTCGCTGCATTCGGCGCCGACACACACCCTCACCGCTCGAGCTCGCGGCGTTCCACGCACGGTGAACGGATCAGGCGATGCGACAGCGATGTGCCGGTGACGCAAGGCTCGCACCAGGCTGTCGACCTCCCAGTGTATTGGAATGCCAACCCACGCGTTCAGTGCATGAGGATGCTGGCCGAGCAGGTGCTCGCCCAGGTATTCGCTGACCATCGCCTGCCGGCCGGCCAACAGTTTGCGCTGCAATCGCACGAGCGTGTCGGCGCGACCGTCACGAATCCAGCGCGCAGCGATTTCGGAGACCATGGGCGTGGCCATCCAGCTGTTGACCCGCAAGATACTTTCGGTGCGCAACGCCAGGCGCTTGGGCACTACCAAATAGCCGATGCGCAAACCGGTCAGCACTGACTTGGTCATGCTGGTGCAATAGAACGACAGCTCCGGCAGGTAATGGCTGATCGGCGGCGCGCGATGCTCATCCAGCAACGGCCCGTATACGTCGTCTTCAATGATGTGCACACCGAAACGCCGGGCGATGTCGGCAATCTCCCGCCGACGACTGTCCGGCATCAGGCTGGTGGTCGGGTTGTTCAGGTTGGGCGTGCACACCAGCGCGGTGATGCGCTCATTGCTGCACATGTCTTCGAAGTGTTCCGGGTCGATGCCATAACGGTCCATTTCCAGGCCTTTGAGGGTGAATCCCAATACCTGAGAGTTGCCGATTACCCCGTGATCGGTGAGCCCTTCGCAGAGCACGACATCATCGGGGCCGGCCAGAGACGCCAGCGCAAGGAAGATGCCGTGAGCGGCGCCGTTGGTAATCAGGATGTCATCACGCTCGACCCGCAGTCCTTGCCGTCCGATCCAGTGCATGGCCTCTTCGCGGTGCGACTCGAAACCCGCAATCGGACGAAATGCGTGTATCCACGGCTGATCCTCTTCCGTGCTGAGCTCGCGGCAGGTGTCACGCCAGAACTGGTCGTGCTCGCGGGTGTGCAGGATCCGCGCGATGGAAAAATCCACCAGGGCCCGTTCAGGGCTATCGAGAATATAGGTAGCCACTCGATCGCTCATGCGCCGCGACACAAAGCTGCCGCGCCCGACTTCGCAACGCACCAGCCCCTGACGCTCCAGCTCTTTATAGGCGTTGGTGACCGTCTGCACGCTGATGCCCATGGTATCGGCAACATGCCGCTGCGGCGGCAGGCGCTGATCATTGGCCAAGACACCCTGCTCGATATCATCGGCAATCGCCTGCACCAGAATCTTGTACTTTGACTCGCCACTGCGGGCGATATCCAGTGCCGCTTTCCATTTGTCCATCAGCGCTAAAACCCGGGTCTGTGCTCGTCGGGACAGCATCGCGCCAGTATCCATGCAATGCAATTGTCCTAGTGCAATACAATGATGCTCAGCGCTTTTGTATGCTCGGCTCAAGGTCGACAGCCGGGCACCTTCAAGCCCACAACAAAATCAATCGACCTGTACCGGACTGCGTCCAGATCCATGAGATCAGTCCTTGTACGCTTTGCTCTTGTAACACTGCCTCCTACCACAGAGCCGTCACCGACGGGTCAACAAGAAACAGGAGATTTTATCGATGAGCAATTTCCCTTCCCGCAGCACCCATGCATTGCGTCACCTGTTCGTAGCTTGCGCGATGTTCGGCCTAGTCTCCGGCGCCCAAGCCGCTACGACACTGGAAACCGTCAAACAGAACAGCAGCATCCGTATCGGTTATGCCAACGAAACCCCGTTCGCCTTTACCGAAACCGACGGCAGGGTCACCGGTGAATCACCGGAAATCGCCAAAGCCATCTTTGCCAAAATGGGCATCAAACAGGTTGACGGCGTGTTGACCGAATGGGGCTCGTTGATCCCGGGTCTGCGCGCCGGGCGCTTCGACGTGATTGCCGCCGGCATGTACATCACGCCGGCTCGCTGCAAGCAGGTGCTGTTTACCGATCCGCAGTATCAACTGCCGGACGCGCTGCTTACGGCCAAAGGCAACCCGAAGGGGCTGCACAGTTACGAAGACATCGCCAAGAATCCCGAGGTGAAGCTGGCAATCATGGCCGGCACGGTGAACCTGGGCTATGCCCGCGACTCGGGTGTTAAGGATGAGCAAATCCTCCAAGTACCGGACACCACCGCCCAGTTGCAAGCCGTGCGCGCCGGTCGTGCCGATGCGGCAGTGGGTACTCAACTGACCATGAAAGGTTTGGCCGCCAAAGGTGGCGACAAAGTTGAAGCGGTCACCGAGTTCAAGGACGACCCGTCACACATTGGATACGGTGCTCTCGCCTTCCGTCCGGAAGACAAAGACCTGCGCGATGCGGTCAACGCCGAGTTGAAAAAGTGGTTGGGCTCCGAAGAGCACCTCAAGGCTGTTGCCCCTTTCGGGTTTGACAAATCCAACGTGACAAGCAAAACGGCTGCCGAGCTCTGCGCTCAATAGTCGAAACAGGCATGGCGCCACGGCGCGATGCCTATTTCCCTGCTTAATCCGGATGGACAGGTTTAACCCATGGGTGAATTACTTCCGCTATTGATACAAGGCGCCTGGGTGACGCTCCAGGTGACGATTTTCGGTTCGCTGCTGGCGATTGTCGCGGCAATTGTCGCGGCTCTGGGGCGCATGTCGCCTTGGCGGCCATTGCGCTGGTTTTCCATTGCTTATATTGAAGTGTTTCGCGGCACGTCGTTGCTGGTGCAATTGTTCTGGCTGTTTTTCGTGCTGCCGCTGCCGCCGTTCAACCTTGAACTGAGTCCCTACAGCGTGGCCATCGTCGGTCTCGGCTTGCACATTGGCGCTTACGGCGCCGAGGTGATGCGCGGTGCGATCAGCTCCGTCGCCAAGGGTCAATACGAGGCGTCCACAGCACTCAACTTCAGCGGCTACAAGCGCTTTCGCCGCATCATTCTTCCGCAGGCATTGCTGGCCGCTATTGCGCCGGGTACCAACCTGCTGATCGAATTGCTGAAAAATACTTCA